>NZ_SGXC01000005.1 GCF_004216695.1 Pigmentiphaga kullae | reverse complement strand
GACCAAAAGAAGGGGCCTTGCGGCAGGGTGGTAGTGCAGCAGGGGTCTGACGAATCGAAATTAGCAGCGCTAACGACGATTTGACAGACGTAAAAAACTTCTTCATAATCTCGTTTCTCTGCTGATGACGCAGCGCCAAGCAAGACAGCGCAGCGAACGGCAAGGAAGTGAAGCAGTAAGCAGGGCCGCTCTTTAACAAATAAACAGCCGATAAGTGTGGGCGCTTGATTGGGCGCGAGACGGTTGGGTCGGGTAATACCGGTTCAGTCGATCGACGCAAAAGAAATCAAGTGCTCATATAAAGAAGTTTGTAGGTAAATCATTTATCTGCAATTTCTTTGAGTACGCAAGCGATCGTGCCATGGGTTTCGACCCATAGTACGAACAAATCTAGAGATTAAACTGAAGAGTTTGATCCTGGCTCAGATTGAACGCTAGCGGCATGCCTTACACATGCAAGTCGAACGGCAGCGCGGACTTCGGTCTGGCGGCGAGTGGCGAACGGGTGAGTAATGCATCGGAACGTGCCCAGTAGCGGGGGATAACTACGCGAAAGCGTAGCTAATACCGCATACGCCCTACGGGGGAAAGGGGGGGATCGCAAGACCTCTCACTATTGGAGCGGCCGATGTCGGATTAGCTAGTTGGTGGGGTAAAGGCCTACCAAGGCGACGATCCGTAGCTGGTTTGAGAGGACGACCAGCCACACTGGGACTGAGACACGGCCCAGACTCCTACGGGAGGCAGCAGTGGGGAATTTTGGACAATGGGGGCAACCCTGATCCAGCCATGCCGCGTGTGCGAAGAAGGCCTTCGGGTTGTAAAGCACTTTTGGCAGGAAAGAAACGGCGCCGGATAATACCTGGCGTAACTGACGGTACCTGCAGAATAAGCACCGGCTAACTACGTGCCAGCAGCCGCGGTAATACGTAGGGTGCAAGCGTTAATCGGAATTACTGGGCGTAAAGCGTGCGCAGGCGGTTCGGAAAGAAAGATGTGAAATCCCAGGGCTCAACCTTGGAACTGCATTTTTAACTCCCGAACTAGAGTATGTCAGAGGGGGGTGGAATTCCACGTGTAGCAGTGAAATGCGTAGATATGTGGAGGAACACCGATGGCGAAGGCAGCCCCCTGGGATAATACTGACGCTCATGCACGAAAGCGTGGGGAGCAAACAGGATTAGATACCCTGGTAGTCCACGCCCTAAACGATGTCAACTAGCTGTTGGGTTCTTCGGAGCTTGGTAGCGCAGCTAACGCGTGAAGTTGACCGCCTGGGGAGTACGGTCGCAAGATTAAAACTCAAAGGAATTGACGGGGACCCGCACAAGCGGTGGATGATGTGGATTAATTCGATGCAACGCGAAAAACCTTACCTACCCTTGACATGTCTGGAATCCTGAAGAGATTTAGGAGTGCTCGAAAGAGAACCGGAACACAGGTGCTGCATGGCCGTCGTCAGCTCGTGTCGTGAGATGTTGGGTTAAGTCCCGCAACGAGCGCAACCCTTGTCATTAGTTGCTACGAAAGGGCACTCTAATGAGACTGCCGGTGACAAACCGGAGGAAGGTGGGGATGACGTCAGGTCCTCATGGCCCTTATGGGTAGGGCTTCACACGTCATACAATGGTCGGGACAGAGGGCAGCCAACCCGCGAGGGGGAGCCAATCCCAGAAACCCGATCGTAGTCCGGATTGCAGTCTGCAACTCGACTGCATGAAGTCGGAATCGCTAGTAATCGCGGATCAGCATGTCGCGGTGAATACGTTCCCGGGTCTTGTACACACCGCCCGTCACACCATGGGAGTGGGTTCTACCAGAAGTAGGTAGCCTAACCGTAAGGAGGGCGCTTACCACGGTAGGGTTCATGACTGGGGTGAAGTCGTAACAAGGTAGCCGTATCGGAAGGTGCGGCTGGATCACCTCCTTTCAGCGCGTAAAGCGCTTGATCAAGTGTCCACTCTTATCGGTTGTTCATTAAGCTGGATCGGTGAGGAAAAGGGGCAAGCGTAAGTAGCTTGACGTTCCTTGGCCTGGGATGCAGATCCGAAGAATATGGGTCTGTAGCTCAGTCGGTTAGAGCACCGTCTTGATAAGGCGGGGGTCGTTGGTTCGAATCCAACCAGACCCACCAGTTAGCAGAAGCGCGAGTTTCTGTGGGGGTTTAGCTCAGCTGGGAGAGCACCTGCTTTGCAAGCAGGGGGTCGTCGGTTCGATCCCGTCAACCTCCACCATTTTCGGTGGGAATTCCTCGGATCACCAGAACTTAGGTTTAAGCGCAGCGAGCTGCGCTTAAAGCTGGGCTTTGGCTCGGTGTAGTACGATTTGGCTGTTCTTTAACAATTTGGAAGAAGCAACAACAGTAATGTTGTTCGACACGCTGGTGAAGAGCCAGTGGAGTATTGTCGGACAACGGGTTGTGATTGCATATATCAGTTCCAGAATGCTCATGTTCTGGAACGGCACAAACGCTAGAGTAAACCAGCCTATAGCCGCTACGGTTATAGGATCAAGCGACTAAGTGCATGTGGTGGATGCCTTGGCGATCACAGGCGATGAAGGACGTAGTAGCCTGCGATAAGCTGCGGGGAGCTGGCAAACAAGCTTTGATCCGCAGATTTCCGAATGGGGAAACCCACCGCTTCGGCGGTATCGTTAACTGAATACATAGGTTAACGAGGCGAACCGGGTGAACTGAAACATCTCAGTAACTCGAGGAAAAGAAATCAACCGAGATTCCGAAAGTAGCGGCGAGCGAAATCGGATCAGCCTGTACGAGTTAGCTTCGGTGATAGAAGAACGGATTGGAAACTCCGGCCATAGCAGGTGATAGCCCTGTATTCGAAATCACTGAGGTGGGACTAGGCGTACGATAAGTAGGGCGGGACACGTGTAATCCTGTCTGAAGATGGGGGGACCATCCTCCAAGGCTAAATACTCGTGATCGACCGATAGTGAACCAGTACCGTGAGGGAAAGGCGAAAAGAACCCCGGAAGGGGAGTGAAATAGATCCTGAAACCGCATGCATACAAACAGTCGGAGCCTCCTTGTGGGGTGACGGCGTACCTTTTGTATAATGGGTCAGCGACTTACATTCAGTGGCAAGCTTAACCGAATAGGGGAGGCGTAGCGAAAGCGAGTCCGAACAGGGCGTTCAGTCGCTGGGTGTAGACCCGAAACCAGACGATCTATCCATGGCCAGGTTGAAGGCACGGTAACACGTGCTGGAGGACCGAACCCACTAGTGTTGAAAAACTAGGGGATGAGCTGTGGATAGGGGTGAAAGGCTAAACAAGTCTGGAAATAGCTGGTTCTCCCCGAAAACTATTTAGGTAGTGCCTCGAGTATTACTCCAGGGGGTAGAGCACTGTTATGGCTAGGGGGTCATGGCGACTTACCAAACCATTGCAAACTCCGAATACCTGGAAGTACAGCTCGGGAGACAGAGCACCGGGTGCTAACGTCCGGACTCAAGAGGGAAACAACCCAGACCGCCAGCTAAGGTCCCCAAATATCGCTAAGTGGGAAACGAAGTGGGAAGGCATAGACAGTCAGGAAGTTGGCTTAGAAGCAGCCATCCTTTAAAGAAAGCGTAATAGCTCACTGATCGAGTCGTCCTGCGCGGAAGATGTAACGGGGCTAAGCGATATACCGAAGCTGCGGATGCACAGTTTACTGTGCGTGGTAGGGGAGCGTTCTGTAAGCCTGCGAAGGTGGCTTGTAAAGGCTGCTGGAGGTATCAGAAGTGCGAATGCTGACATGAGTAGCGATAAAGAGGGTGAAAGGCCCTCTCGCCGTAAGTCCAAGGTTTCCTACGCAACGTTCATCGGCGTAGGGTGAGTCGGCCCCTAAGGCGAGGCAGAGATGCGTAGCTGATGGGAAGCTGGTTAATATTCCAGCACCGTCGTTTAATGCGATGGGGGGACGGATCGCGGAATGTCATCGGGGTGTTGGAAGTCCCCGTTGCTGCATCGAAGAAGGCACTTAGGCAAATCCGGGTGCGTAATTCAAGGGTGTGGCACGAGCGAACTTGTTCGCGAAGTGATTGGAAGTGGTCCCAGGAAAAGCCTCTAAGCTTCAGTTAAACGAGACCGTACCGCAAACCGACACAGGTGGACGGGATGAATATTCTAAGGCGCTTGAGAGAACTCAGGAGAAGGAACTCGGCAAATTGATACCGTAACTTCGGGAGAAGGTATGCCCTGGTAGCGTGACGCGCCTGCGCGCTGAGCGTGAAAGGGTCGCAGAGAATCGGTGGCTGCGACTGTTTAATAAAAACACAGCACTCTGCAAACACGAAAGTGGACGTATAGGGTGTGACGCCTGCCCGGTGCCGGAAGGTTAAGTGATGGGGTGCAAGCTCTTGATCGAAGCCCCGGTAAACGGCGGCCGTAACTATAACGGTCCTAAGGTAGCGAAATTCCTTGTCGGGTAAGTTCCGACCTGCACGAATGGCGTAACGATGGCCACACTGTCTCCTCCTGAGACTCAGCGAAGTTGAAATGTTTGTGATGATGCAATCTACCCGCGGCTAGACGGAAAGACCCCATGAACCTTTACTGTAGCTTTGCATTGGACTGTGAACCGGTCTGTGTAGGATAGGTGGGAGGCGTTGAAACCGAGTCGCTAGATTCGGTGGAGCCAACCTTGAAATACCACCCTGATTTGTTTGCGGTTCTAACCTTGGCCCGTTATCCGGGTCGGGGACAGTGCATGGTGGGCAGTTTGACTGGGGCGGTCTCCTCCTAAAGGGTAACGGAGGAGTTCGAAGGTACGCTAGGTACGGTCGGAAATCGTGCTGATAGTGCAATGGCATAAGCGTGCTTAACTGTGAGACTGACAAGTCGAACAGGTGCGAAAGCAGGACATAGTGATCCGGTGGTTCTGTATGGAAGGGCCATCGCTCAACGGATAAAAGGTACTCTGGGGATAACAGGCTGATACCGCCCAAGAGTTCATATCGACGGCGGTGTTTGGCACCTCGATGTCGGCTCATCTCATCCTGGGGCTGTAGCCGGTCCCAAGGGTATGGCTGTTCGCCATTTAAAGAGGTACGTGAGCTGGGTTTAAAACGTCGTGAGACAGTTTGGTCCCTATCTGCCGTGGGCGCTGGAGATTTGACGGAGCCTGTTCCTAGTACGAGAGGACCGGAATGGACGTACCGCTGGTGTACCGGTTGTCATGCCAATGGCATTGCCGGGTAGCTATGTACGGAAGAGATAACCGCTGAAGGCATCTAAGCGGGAAACTCGTCTGAAGATAAGATCTCCCGGGGGCTTGACCCCCCTGAAGGGCCGTTCGAGACCAGGACGTTGATAGGTCGGGTGTGGAAGCGCAGTAATGCGTTGAGCTAACCGATACTAATTGCCCGTGCGGCTTGATCCTATAACCCTGGCGGTTGTAGCGTGTGCCGCAGTCACACCAGACAGCAAAAACGCTGTCACCACTGTTGTGCTTCTTCCAATTGGGCAGGTTGTTCGAGCCTGCGACGCAGCAACCCTGCGCGCGATCAACAGCCCGCCAACAAGTTAAAGCCTGACGACCATAGCAAGGTGGTCCCACTCCTTCCCATCCCGAACAGGACAGTGAAACGCCTTTGCGCCGATGATAGTGGACGGACGTCTGTGAAAGTAGGTCATTGTCAGGCTATCTACACCCAAAACCCCCGACCGGAAAACCGGCCGGGGGTTTTGTCTTTGGTGCTCCTGTT
>NZ_SGXC01000004.1 GCF_004216695.1 Pigmentiphaga kullae | reverse complement strand
CAGCTTACCGACGGCGGGGCCGACTACAGCTTCGAGTGCATCGGCAACACCACCACCATGCGCCAGGCCCTCGAGTGCTGCCACAAGGGCTGGGGCCAGTCCTTCATCATCGGCGTGGCCGCCGCCGGCGCCGAGATCGCCACCCGTCCCTTCCAGCTGGTCACCGGCCGCGAGTGGAAGGGCTCGGCCTTCGGCGGCGCCCGCGGCCGCACCGACGTCCCCACCATCGTCGACTGGTACATGGACGGCAAGATCAAGATCGACGAACTCATCACCCACACCCTGCCCCTCGAACGCATCAACGAGGGATTCGACCTCATGAAGAGCGGACAGTCGATACGCTCGGTCGTGCTGTACTGAGTCAGCGCGCCCCGGTAGGGGTCGTGATGACCAGGAAGACGAGGTTCCCCAGCCCGGTATTGTGCAGCGCGTGCGGCACACCGGGCGGGATGAGGACGAAGCTGCCCGCGCGCACGACCTGCCGCTCCCGCCCCAGCTCGAGCAGCCCCTCGCCATCGACGAAGTAATAAACCTGCTCCTTCTCGTCGTGCACGTGGCTTTGCACATAGGCCATGGGTTCGTAGCTCGACAGCCGCAGGTCCAGGTAGCGGGCCCCCGGCGTCTGCGCGCTGACCAGGATCTTGGACAACGCGCCGCCGAAATGGCCGGGCGACTGCTCCCACAGGAACTCCGCCAGTTCGCGGACGCGGGCTTCGGCGGCAGACGCCTGCGCCGGAGAAGATCCGGCGCTCATTCGACCTTGTCCAGTTTTACCTTCTTGGCCAGCGTCACCCATCGATCGCTCTCTTCGGTGAAGTAATCCCTGAGCGCCTCGGGCGGACCGCCCCGCGCTTCGAGCCCCAGGCCGTTCAGCTTGCCGATGAGCTCAGGGTTCCGCAGCGCCTTGACGGTCGCGGCATTGACCCGGTCGACGATCGCGCGCGGCGTGCCGGCAGGCGCGAAGATGCCTATCCATTCCTGGATGCTGAAGCCGGGCAGCCCTGCGGCCTCCGCCACCGTGGGCACGTCCGGCAGCGCCGGATTGCGCGTGGCGCCGCTGACGGCCAACGCGCGCAGCTTGCCGCTCGTGATGAAGGGGTACGCGGTGGGCAACACCGCGAATACGAACGACACCTGGCCGCCGACCAGGTCCGCCATGACCGCGCCGCCGCCTTTGTAGGGAATGTGCTGCGCGTCGATGCCGGCCGCGCTCTTGAACACTTCGGTCGTCAGGTGGTTGCCGCTGCCATAGCCGGCCGACCCGTAGTCCAGGCCTCCCGGGCGGGACTTCGCCAGCGCGATGAATTCTTTCAGGTTCCTGGCCGGCAGCGCGGTCGGCACGACCAGCACCGTGGGCACGGTGGCCAGCAGGCTGATTGGCGCGAGATCCTTGCGCGCATCGAACGGCAGCTTCTTGAACAGCACGGGATTGGCCGCCAGCGCGGTCGAAGTCAGCAGCAGCGTGTAGCCGTCCGGCTCCGCCCGCGCGACCGCCTCGGACCCCGGAATCGATGCACCGCCGCTGCGGTTCTCGATCACCAGTTGCTGGCCCAGCGCCTCGGAAACATACGGCGCGACCAATCGTGCGGTGATGTCGGTGACGCCGCCGGTGCTGTAGGGAACGATGAGCCGGATCGGCTGGGTGGGATAGCTCTGCGCGCCGGCCCCGCCCGCCGCGAATGCCAGCATGCCCGCGAAGACGGTCGCGGCCGACTGCCTGATGCCTCTTTTCATGATGTCCTCCTTGTGGTCCGCGTCGGCGCCGGTCGCGATCGCGGCTGTCTCGATGAATCTTCTGTTCTGTACCGCCGGTTTTCTACCGGCGTGCCGCCTGCGCCACGGCCTGCAAGGCCCGCCATGCGGTAGCCTTGATCGACGACCAGGCGGGCCGGCCAAGCTCCGCCTGCAGGGAATCCAGGATCTCGTAGGTGGGCAGTTGCGAGCAGGCGATGAATAGCGCGTCGCAACCGTCATCCACGGTGCTTCGTGCCAGTGCCGCCACCTCCGACGCGGTGATGCGCCCCAACGCTTCCACGTCGGCCGCGGCCAGACTGCTGACGCGGCGCGCCTCGATGCCGCCCTCGGCCAGGAAAAGGCCCAGGTTGCGGTTGACCTCGTCGCTATAGGGTGTGACCAGCGCGATATGACGAGCGCCGGCCGCTTGCAGCGCCGCCACCATCGACCGCGCGGTGGTGACCACCGGCTTGCCTGTGATCGCGGCCAATTCTCCGGCCAACTGCGCCTCGCCCTGGGGTCCGGCGATGAAGCCTGCCGCCGTGCAGCCATACGCCACCACGTCGATGTCCCCGGGAAAAGTTGCCGCCAGCTCCAGCGCACTGGCCTTGTAGGGCGGCAGGGTTTCCCGGGTCAGCAGACCCGCGCCGCGCGGGATGCGCAAGGTCACGCAGCGCGACCCGTCCGGCAGCCAGGCGGTCAGTTCCTTTTCCATCGTGGTGTTGTTCGCCGGGACCATCAACCCGACTTTCAACGGCGCGGACGAGGCATGCGCATCCATAGGCGGAATCTCCATGTTCGCGGCCCGCGCCCGATGTGCGCTGCCGCATTGCGGCTTTCAAGCGGCGCCCGGTCTGACCAGCCTGGCGCCGGGCCAGGCAGCGCTGGCGGCGCGCGCATAAGGTTGGGGGTAGGCGACCGCGGCGCCCAGGACTTCGGCCGCGTGCCACCCCCAGCGAGGGTCATCGAGCATCGCCCGTCCCAGGGCGACGAAGTCGGCACGGCCGGACCGTACGATGGCGTCGGCCTGCTGCGCCAGCGCGATCATGCCTACCGCACGGGTCGCCATGCCCGTCCGCCGGCGGACCTCGCTGGCGAACGGCACCTGGTACTCCGGCACGACCCGGATCTGCTGGTGCCCGACCAGGCCGCCGCTGGACACGCAGACGTAGTCGCATCCGATGGACTTCAGGGCGCCGGCGAAGGCCACCGCGTCGTCCAGCCCGAAGCCGCCTTCGGCCCAGTCGCTGGCGCTGATCCGCACACCCATCGCCCGGTCGGACGGGACGGCGTCCCTGACGGCCTGCGCGACTTCGAGCGGAAAGCGCATGCGGCGCTCGGCGTCGCCGCCGTAGCCGTCGTCACGCCGGTTCGACAGGGGAGACAGGAACTGATGCAACAGGTAGCCATGCGCGGCATGCAGCTCGACCACGTCGAAGCCGACACGCACCGCGCGCCGGGCGGCCGACACGAATGCCTGCCCGATACGCCGCAGTCCGCCTTCGTCGAGTTCGGCGGGAACCGGCCCGCCGTCATCGGCGGCCAGCGCGGACGGCGCCTCTACATGCCAACCGCCCTCCTGGACCGGCAATGGCCCACGCCCCGCCCAGGGCAGGCGCACGGAGCCCTTGCGCCCGGTGTGCGACAACTGGACGCCCAGGCGGGCCCCGCCCCACTGCCGGCAGAAGTCGACCACGCGGCCGAGAGCCTGTTCCTGCGCGTCGCCATACAGGCCCAGGCATTGCAGGGACCCTCGGCCGTCGGGCTCGACCGCGGTGGCTTCGGTCATGACCAGCCCCGCGCCCGAGTACGACAGTTGTCCCAGATGAACCAGATGCCAGTCGCCGGCGCAGCCGTCCGGCGCGCTGCTGTACTGGGCCATGGGCGACACGGCGATCCGGTTGGGAAGCTCCATGCCACCCAGCGCGAGCGGAGAAAAGAGTGCGGTCATGAGTCAGCTTGTCTCTGGTTTAAAAAATTATCTTATAATTTGGGAAATTTTGTCAATAAATGACGGGGGCGACGCTGCCATGACCATCGACGAACTGCGCATCTACACCGTCGCCCCCGGCGGCCTGGCCGAGTACCTGCGGCTGGCCGGGGAAGTCGCCGTCCCCGTACGCGGCGACGCCTACGGCAGACTGCTCGGTTTCTGGTTCGGCGAAATCGGCTCGGCCCATCGTGTCTTCAATCTCTGGCAACACGACGATCTGCAGGCACGGCAAGCCGTGCGCGCGCGGCTCGCCGCCCTGCCGGCATGGCGCGACGACTACGTGGCCAAGGTGCATCCGCTGATGCAGGAGCAAGAGATCCGGCTGATGGAGGCCGTGACGCCGATGGCGCGGCCGGCGGGCACGGACCACAACGTCTACGAGACGCGGCTCATCCGTACCAAGGTGGGCAAGGCCGCCGAATTCGCGGCCCTGCTGCGCGACACGCACCCCGATGCCGAGACGGTCGTTTCCGTGGGCATCTGGACCACGCTGGCCGGGCGGCTGAACGAAGTCGTGCAGATCCTGGCCTACCGCGACGTCGGCGCACGCCTGGCCTCGTCGCTGGCCCAAGACCGATGGCGTGCCTTCCTTGCGCGGCATGGCGATCTGGTCGATCGCATCGAATCGAGCCTGATGCTGGCCGCCCCTCACTCCCCGTTGCGCTGACGGCGCGGCGGGGACGGCTGCCGGACATCAGGGTATGCGCGCCTCGATCAGGAACGGACCGCGCCGGGCGCACGCGCCGCGGAAGGCATCCGCCAGGCCCGCGACGGTGTCCACCGCTACCGCATCGACGCCTTGCCCGCGCGCCAGCGCCACCCAGTCCAGCTCGGGACCGACGAGGTCCAGCATCCTGTGCGCCTGCTCCCCGGGCTGGTCGATGCCCACGCCCTTCAATTCGCCCTGCAGGATCCGGTAGCTGCGATTGGCCAGGATGATGGTCACCACGTCCAGCCGCTCGCGTGCCTGTGTCCACAGCGCCTGGAGCGTGTACATGCCGCTGCCGTCGCCCTCGAAGCAGACCACCTTGCGGTCCGGGCAGGCCACGCTCGCTCCCGTCGCCATCGGCAGCCCCGAACCGATGGCGCCGCCGGTGATCTGCAGGTAGTCGTGCGGTGCCGCGCCGTCGGTGAAGCGGAACAGCGAACGGCCCGACGACACGGACTCGTCGCACAGGATGGCGTGCTCGGGCAGCATCGCCGCCATCGTCTGCATGACGTTGTCGGCATCGAGCCGGCCATCGGCGGGAAGCGTGGGCGCCTCGGCCGCCGGGACAGGCCGGGCCATGCCCGGCAGGCCCAGCTCGTCGGCCAGCCACGCCAGCGCATGCAGGACGTCACCGCCCGGCTCGACCAAGGCTTGGATCTCGCAGCCCGCGGGCGTCAGCATGCGTGGCTTGCCCGGGTAGCCAAAGAACGCCGCGGGCGGATGGCTGCCCGCCAGTATCAATACTTCCAGCCCCGCCAGCCACGCCACGCCCTGGTCCACGGCGAACGGCACCCGCGGAACCACCAGCCGGCCGCGGCCTCGCGCGACCCGCCGGTTCGACTGCGAGGCCATGACACGGATGCCGGCGCCAGCCAACCTGGCCACCACGGGCAGGCCGGCCTCCTCCAGCGCAAGGCCGGTCACCAGCAGGGCACAGCGCCGACCGGAACGCAGGGCCTCGACGGCCCGGCGCATCCCTTCGGCCGGTGCCCGCGCCAGAGCAGGCGGCTCGGCGGCCGCCACCGGTTCGCCGCCGGGACTCCAGGCGGTATCGGCGGGCAGGATGAGCGTCGCGATCTGCCCATCCTGGCTGCGCGCGGCGGTCACGGCATCGGCGGCGTCCCGGGCGATGCCGTGGCCCGCGCCGCCCACCCGCCACCAGTCGGAAGCCAGGGCCGCCGCGCCGGGAACGTCGCTGCGCAGCGGGCTTTCGTATTGCAGGTGATCGCTCGCGTGTTCGCCCACGATATTGACGATGGACGACCGGGCCTTGCGCGCATTGTGCAGGTTGGCCATGCCATTGGTCAGGCCAGGGCCCAGGTGCAGCAGGGTCGAGGCGGGCCGCCCCGCCATGCGCGCATAGCCGTCGGCCGCGCCCGTTACCACGCCCTCGAACAGGCCCAGCACGCAGCGCATGCCGGGCACCCTGTCGAGCGCCGCGACGAAATGCATCTCCGACGTCCCGGGATTGGCGAAACAGACGTCCACGTTGGACGCGAGAAGGGTTCTGACAAGCGACTCGGCGCCATTCATCATGCGGCACTACCCCATGGAAACAAAACGTTCATGATCGCACCGCGCCCGCCCTTTCGAGGGTGGCTGCGCGGCGCTCCTCCGGATTCCAGTCAGTTCGCCGTGATGTTCGCATCCCGGATCACTTTCGCCCAGCGCGCGCGCTCCTCCTGCATGAAGCGCCCAGCCGCCGCCGGCGGATTGGCCACCACGGCGACCCCCAACGCATCCAGGCGCTCCTTGATTTCCGGGCGAGCCAGCACGACGGCGATTTCCTTTTGCAAGCGGTCGATCCTGTCCTGCGGCGTCCGGGCCGGCACCACCATGCCGAACCAGTTGGTGACGCTGAAGCCCGGCAGGGTCTCGGCCACGGTCGGCGCGTCGGGAAAGACGGCCAGCCGCTGGTCGCCGGTGGTGGCCAGCACGCGCAGGCGCCCGGCCTGGACGAACGGCAGGCCGATGGCCGTCGCCTCGAAGGTCATCTGCACCTGCCCGGCGATCACATCGTTGACGCTGGGCGTGCTGCCCTTGTACGGAACGTGCGTCAGCTTCAAACCGGTGGCGGAATTGAACAGCTCCCCCGCCATGTGCGGCAGCCCGCCGTTGCCGCTGGACGAGAAATTGACTTTGCCGGGGTTTGCCTTGGCATAGGCGATCAGTTCGCCCACGGTCCGGGCCGGGAACGCGGGGTTCACATACAGCACGAAACCCGAGGAGGCGACCACGGTGACCGGGGCGAAGTCTTTCTCCATGTCGTAGCTGAGGTCTTTCGTCAGCACCGGCGTAATGCTCAGGTTGCCCATCGTTCCCATCAGCACGGTATAGCCGTCGGCGTCGGCCCTGGCCCCCCCCTGCGCGGCCACCACGCCGCCGGCCCCGGGCTTGTTCTCGATCACCACAGGCTGGCCCAGCCTCTCGGCCAGCGGCGGCCCCATCAGCCGGGCGATGGTATCGATCGCCCCACCGGGAGGAAAGCCGATGATGATGCGCACCGGACGCTCGGGGTAGGCCGCCAGCGCGGGCGCGCCGGCTACCACGATGAGCGCCATGACTGCCAGAATCCGTTTCATCGCCGTCTCCGAATAATAAAAATTTCTTACATAGTAGTATATTTTTACGGAAAAGATATACTGCGAATCTGGTTCATCGAGGAGGCAAACGGGGATGTCGAGGCGTATCGAAATCTATGCGGGCACGGCCGGCCACTCCGCCTGGTTCAGCGAAGACCGGGGCGAAACCTGGCTTCACCCCAACAGCCATTCGGGCATGTATCTCGAAGCCCGCGTCTGGACGTTCAGCAGCCACCCCGCCAGGCCGGACATCCTTCATGCGGGGACCGACATGGGCATCTATCGCTGGGACGAATCGACGACCCGCTGGACCGCCGTGCCGTCACCGCTGGACGACGTCTGGGCGCTGGCCCAGTCGCCCGCCGATCCCGCCGTCATCTACGCCGGCGGGCGACCCGCCGCGGTCTATTGCTCGGAAGACGGCGGCGCATCGTGGCGGGCGTTCGAGCTGCCGGGCGCGGCCACCTTCTCCCCCATCAACCAGGGCCCGACACGCGTCACCCAGATCCTGGTTGACCCCGTCCAGCCCGACGTGCTTTGGGCCACGATCGAGATCGGCGGCATCTATCGCAGCGGCGACCGCGGCCGCACCTGGGTAGCCAGGAACGAGGGACTGGTATCGCTGGACGTCCACGGCATCGCGGTGCTGAGAAAGCCCGGCGGAACGCGCACGATCCTGGCCACCACCAATCGCGGGCTGCACCGCAGCGATGACGACGGCGGACACTGGACGTACCAGCAGCTCGATTCCCCGTGGCAATACACCCGCGCCGTGGTGCCCCGCGCAGACACCGATCGCATCGTGTTCCTGACCAACGGCAACGGCCCCCCGGGCAGCGATGCCTGCCTAATGCGCAGCACGGACCATGGCGACACCTGGCACGCGGTACCGCTGCCGGGCCGGTTCAACAGCACCCTGTGGTGCGTCGCGACACATCCGTCCGATCCGATGCTGCTGTTCGCCTGCACCAACCTCGGCCAGTTGTTCCGCAGCGTCGACGGCGGCGAACGGTGGGAGCGCCTGCCGCACGAATTCGGCGAGATCCGCGCGCTGCACTGGCGCGTGGCGGACATTCCCCCCGACCGCCCGGCCCACTCCATCACCGTCAGGAATTGAGCCATGCAAGAACCGCGCTTTCCCCGTATCCCCTCCGAACAGATGGATCCGCGCCAGCAGGAGGTGGCGGCCAGCATCGCCTCCGGCCCCCGCGGCGAAGTCAAGGGCCCGTTCCTGGCGCTGCTGCATCATCCGGACCTGGCCGACCACCTCCAGCAACTGGGCGAACACCTGCGGTTCGGCACGGGGCTGCCGCCCGAGTTGATCGAGCTGGCGGTGCTCATCACCGCCCGGCATTGGGACTGCCAGTACGAGTGGTTCGCCCACCAGCGCATCGCGTTGAACACGACGGCGCTGGACCCCGCCGTCATCGACGCCATCGCCCATGGGAAGCCGCTGCCCGGCATGCCGGACGAACAACGAGCCGCCTGCGACTTCTGCACCGAGTTGCTGCGCGCCGGCGAACCTGGCCAGCGCGCCTACGACGCCATCCTGCACCGCTACGGCAGACGGGGCGTCCTGGACCTGCTGGCCCTTTGCGGCTACTACGGCCTCCTGGCCATGGTCCTGAACACCGCGCGCATTCCGCTGCCCGACGGCACGCCCGCACCGCTTCCGCCGAAGCGCCGGCCCTAGGTTCCGTTCACCCCACGGCCCTGGCCGGCAGCGCGACGACGTTGGGCGCGCTGGCGATCCGCCGCGACACCTCCCGTCCGGCCTCGATCACCCGGTCGGCGATGGCGCCGAACGCCACCGGGTCCACATGCGACGTGGACGCGGCGACCGCCAGGCTGCCCAGCACGTCGCCCGCGCCATTGAACAGAGGCGCGGCGATGGACACGATGCCCGCGTTGTACTCGCCCGTGGTCATCGCGTATTCGGCCTGGCGTATCTGCTTGAGCGCCTGTTTGAAGCGCTCCCAGTCCGCGCCCAGTCCCACGGCGGCGATGCTCTTGCGATGCTTGGTGAAGATCACCCGCAACTGGTGCAGCGGCAGATAGGCCAGGATGATCTTGGCTGACGCTCCCGCCACCAGCGGACGGCGCTGCCCCCGGCTGAACAGCTCGGGCGGCGCATGCTTGCCCAGCGCCTGCTGCACGCACATGATGGACTCGCTGAACAGGATGCACAGCAGCGAGCTGTGCCCCGTCTCTTCAGTCAGTTGCTGGATCACGGGCGAGCCGGCGATGTAGACCGGATCGCACAGCCTCATCGTCCGGTCCATTTCCGGAATGCGCGGGCCCAGCACATAGGAACCGTTGGCCACCCGAGCCAGCAAGCCCACCGAATGCAGCGTCTTGAGATAGCGGTAGCAGGTCGAGGCCGGCGCCCCGGAATAGCGGATCAGGTCCTCCGTCGTCCATACCGGCGCCGCGGGCGTGAACACATCCAGCAGGCTCAACATCTTGTCCAGACTGCTCATGACCCGTCTGCCTTCCGCGGGACCGCAAAAAAACGAAAGTTTCTCATATTGATGTACAAATTAACGATTCCATGCAAGAATCCGGCGAAGAATACGACAGGCCGCCCTCCCTCTTCACCGGCCGTACCGAAAGGGCACACACCCTGGCCTGCCAGCCGGCACGGCGCGCATCGCACGACACCCAGAACGACTCACGGAGACCCCATTCCATGAACAAAGCGGCCGTCGCATTTCTTCTATTCATTCTACAGTTCGGTAATCTTTCATGGGCCCAGGCGCCTTGGCCCGCCAGGCCGGTGAAGATCATCGTTCCCTTCGCCCCCGGATCGTTTACCGACACCGCGGCCCGGGCCGTCGCCGTGGAGCTGGGCAACCAGTTGGGACAGCCGTTCGTCATCGAGAACCGCGGTGGCGCAGGCAGCACCATCGGCACCGACGCGGTCGCGAAAGCCGCGCCCGACGGCTATACCTTCCTTCTCACCGATAACTCGTTCGCGGTCTCGGCGGCCCTGTACAAGTCGCTGCCCTACCATCCTTCCTCCGACATTACCCAGGTAGCCCTGGTCGCCGACGCGCCCGCCGTCCTGGCTGCGCGCAACGGCTTGAAGACGCGCACGCTGCGCGACACGGTCGAATTCGCGCGCAAGAACCCCGGTACCTTGAACTTCGGCTCGGGCGGCCAGGGGTCGTCGGCGCATCTGGCCATGGAAGCCTTTCTTCTGCAGAATGGACTGAAGATGGTTCACGTACCCTTCAAGGGAGTCGCCGAAGCCATGACCGAAATCGCCGCCGACCGCATCGACGTCGGCATCGGCAGCGTGGGCTCCACGGTCCAGCACATCAACGGCAAGCGCCTGTTCGCACTGGCCGTCAGCGGCAAGCAGCGCAACCCCATGCTGCCGGACGTCCCCACCTTCGCCGAAGCCGGCTATCCGGAGTACGGCATGATGTATTGGTTCGGCGTGATGGCACCCGCCGCCGTGCCCGCCGCCATCGTCGAGCGCATGAACCAGGAAGTCGGCAAGGCAGTCAAGACCGACCGGGTGGCCAAGACCTTCGCGGCCGCCGGCGTGACGACTGTCGTGGCACCGGCCGCGGCATTCAAGCAACGCGTGGCGGAGGAAATCACCACTTGGAAGGATGTCATCGCCCGCGCGCACATCGAGGCCCAATGATGACGAATACCCAGACCTCCCCGCTGAAGGATAGGATGCAGCGCCAGAAACTCGCGCTGTGCATGGCACTTCGGCAGGCCAGGACGGCCGACATCTCCATGATGGCGGCCGCCTGCGGCTTCGACGCCATCTACGTCGACATGCAGCACAGCACGATAGGACTCGATGCCGTCTCGGCCCTGTGCACCGGCGCGCTGGCGGCCGGCATCGCGCCGCTGGTCCGCCTGCCGGGCCTGGACATGGACCTCATGCAGCGCGTGCTGGACGGCGGCGCCCAGGGCGTGCTGCTGCCCGGTATCGAATCGGCGGACCAGGCCCGGACGGCCGCGCAGGCGGGCCGCTATCCCCCGGCCGGCACCCGCTCGGTCATGGGCCCCACGCTCGGGACGCTCTACCGGCCGCAGGACGCCGCCAGCCTGACCGCGCGCACCAACGCCGAAACGCTGATGATCATGATGCTGGAATCGCCCGGAGCGATTTCCCGCGCCGACGAGATCGCCGCCGTGGACGGCGTGGACATGCTGCTGATCGGCTCCAACGATCTCTGCACCGCCATGGGCATTCCGGGACAACTGCACCATCCCGACCTGTTCAAGGCATACGAGACTGTCGCCGCGGCTTGCCACCGGCACGGCAAGACCCTGGGCATAGGCGGCATACGAAGCGACCTCGCGCTGCAGAAGCGATTGGTGGCGCTGGGCGCCCGCTTCCTCATCGCAGGCAGCGACGTGACTTATCTCATGGCGGCCGCGCGCAAGGACGCGGCGGACATCCGCCAGGCCCTGGCGCATCCGCCCTCCTCTTCGGACCCATCCTGACTCATGACCATTCCTTACGCCTGCGATACCCATTTCCATGTCTTCGGCCCCGCGGACCGCTATCCGTACGCCGGCAAGCTGCGCTACGACCCGCCGCAGGCGGACCTGGAGGACTATCTTGCCGAAGCCCGGGCACTGGGCTTCTCCCGCTACGTCTTCGTACAGCCCAGCGCCTACGGCCAGGACAACCGCTGCATGCTGGAAGCCATGCGCCGCATGGGCCCCGACTGCCGCGGCATCGTGGACCTGCCGGACGACGTCCCCGACGAACAACTGGCCGACCTCCACCAGTTGGGCGTGCGAGGCATACGAATCAACGTGAACCCCATCGCGCAGCCGGCCGCCGGCCTGGCCGACACCCTCATCCCGCGCATCCGGCGCTGGGAGGCCCGCTGCGCGGCCACCGGCTGGCAGCTCGACTTCCTCGGCCCCGGCTGGCTGACGCGGGAACTGCTGCCCACCATGGCCTCGCTCCGGCTGCCCTTCACCGTCGCTCACCTGGGCATGAACCTGGCCGCCGACGGGGTCCAGGCGCCGGGCTTCCAGGCCCTGCTTGATTTCCTGCGCCATGGCGACGGCCTTTGCTTCGTCAAGCTCACGGGCAGCTATCGCATCTCCAAGACCCCCGGCTTCGGCGACATCGCCCCCATGGTCCATGCGCTGCTGGAGGCCGCGCCGGACCACCTGATCTGGGGCAGCGACTATCCCCACCTGTCGTTCCAGGAAAACAGCTCGGCCGACCTGTTCAGGCTGTTCACGTCCTGGATCCCCGATGCCGCGCTGCAGCGGCAGATCCTGGCCACCACGCCGGCCAGGCTCTACGGCTGGGAAACGGACTGACGGGCCGCCTGGACGGAAGAAACGAGGCCACGCCGATGGCTGGCTTGTCGATGGGCGAAGATTCCTGTTAGCCTCGCGGGCCGGGGTGCAGGCCGGCGGCTGGCTTCCGCAGGCCTCGGCCCCGAGCAATCCCGAAAGTTTCATCGCCCCGCCGCCGGCCGCCGCGCCGGACGGCCGCAAGGATTCCACATGCCCGAACTGATCAGCCTGCACCAGTGCTTCGGCGGCCAGCAGCGCTTCTACCGCCACGACTCCTCCGCCATCGGCCTGCCGATGCGCTTCTCGGTCTTCCTGCCCACGCACGCCGAGGCGGGCCCCGTCCCGGTGCTGTTCTACCTGGCCGGCCTGACCTGCACCGAGGAAACCTTCATGATCAAGGCCGGCGCACAGCGGTTCGCGCAGCAGCACGGTCTCATGCTGGTGACGCCGGACACCAGCCCGCGCGGCGCCGGCCTGCCGGGCGAGACCGACAGCTGGGATTTCGGCGCGGGCGCCGGCTTCTACCTGGACGCGACCCAGGAGCCCTGGAGCCGCCACTACCGCATGTACAGCTACATCGTCGACGAACTGTTCGGGCTGGTCACCTCCGAACTGCCGGGCGATCCTGCGCGCGCCGGCATCTTCGGCCACTCCATGGGTGGCCATGGCGCGCTGGTGCTGGCCCTGCGCAATCCGGACAAGTTCCGCTCGGTGTCGGCCTTCGCTCCCATCGCCCATCCGGTCGATTGCCCCTGGGGCCACAAGGCCTTCGGCAACTATCTCGGCCCCGACCGCGAAACCTGGAAACAGTACGACGCGACCGAGTTGATGCGGACCGCGCGCCAGCCCTTCCCCGGTGGCATCCTGGTCGATCAGGGGCTGGCCGATCAGTTCCTGGAACAGCAACTGCGGCCCGAGGCCTTCGAGGCCGCCTGCCGCGACGCCGGCCAGCCGCTGGAGCTGCGCCGCCACGCGGGCTACGACCACGGCTACTACTTCATCTCGACGTTCATGGAAGACCATCTGGCCTTCCACGCCCAGGCGCTGGGCGCCTGAGCCTCAGGACGCCACCGGGGTCGCCCCTTCCCCGAAGCACAGCAGGAAGCGGGTGCCCCGGCGCAGTTCGTCGGTGCTGGACGTGACGGTCAGGCGCCAGCCCTGGATGTCGCACACCCGCTTGGCGATCGCCAGTCCGAGCCCCCGCTGGTGGACGCCCGCATCCTCGGCCCCGGCCGTCTGGCTGTCGCGCAGGCGGCCACTGTAGTAGCGCTCGAACACGAACGGCAGATCGGCGGCGGGAATGCCGGGGCCATTGTCCGCCAGGACCAGGCATTCGCCGGTCCAGCTCGCGGTCAGCGTGGCGGGCGCCGCGTGGTCGATGGCATTGCGCACCAGGTTGCGCAGCACGATCAGGAGGCCATAGCGGTCCAGCCCGGCCACGGCCGTCTCGGGCACCTCGTTGTCCAGGACCAGGCCCGCGCGGTGCGCGCGCTCGGCCAGGCCGCTCCAGGCATCGTCCAGGCTGGCCCGGAGCGCGACCTCGCTGCGCGGCCCCGCCTGCGCGCTGCTGATGGCGCGTGCCGTCTCGAGCGTGGAGGCGATCTCGTCCACCGCGTTCACGATGCGCGTCAGGCGCAACCCCGCCTGGGGAGTCGGCTCGGACTCCAGCGCGATCAGTTCCGCGTCGGTGCGGATGCTGGTCAGCGGCGTCCTGATCTCGTGGCTGAGGTTGGCCGAGAACTCGCGCTCCTGGGCAATGGACTGGTCCACCTTGTCCTGCATGCGGTTGAAGGCCTCGATCAGGCGGCCCGCCTCGTCGCTGCGCACGACCTTCATGCCGGGGCTGCCGGGCGCCCATGACTCGATGCGATCGGTCACTTCCACCATCGAACCGACCACGCGGCCGGCCAGCGCGCGGGCGGTCCAGTATCCCAGCAGCGTGCAGGCCAGCCATAGTCCCAGCAGGATGGCGCCGAACTCGTAGACCCGGTGCTCGTTGTCGGTCGCGTCGTAGCGCAGGTACACCCGCCCTTTCGCCGAGTCGGCCACCGCCACGTGCCAGACCTCGCCTTCGGTGTTGAGCTGATATTGCCCCGGCCCCAGCCCGGCCAGCACACGCGGCACGTCCCCGCTCGTTCCCACCCACGCGTGCAGGCTGGGGCCGAGCAGGATGTCGCCGCCGGTCCAGACCATCTCGCCGGCCTCCAGGCGGTGCACGAGGCGCTCGGCCTCGGTCAGCACGATCTGGTCGACGATGCGGTCTTCCTGCTGGTCCAGCACCAGGTAGGCAACGATGGCCTGCGCCGCCACGAACAGGGAAATGGCGAGCGTCAGCGCCCAGATGACCCGCTGCTTGAGCGTGGCGGGACCGGCCATCAATCGTGCCCCGGGCCGCCGGCCAGGCGGTAGCCCACGCCGTGCACCGTCTCCAGCCCGTCGAAGCCTGCTTCGGACAAGGCCTTGCGCAGCAGATGGATCTGGCTGCGCAGGGCATCCTTTTCCGGCACGTCGGTGCCCCACAGCGCGCTTTCCAGGTCGGCGCGCGACACCACCCGGCCGGGATCGCGGATCAGCACCTCGACGATGCGGCCGGCCTTGGGCGTCAACCGCACCGGCCGCTCCGCCACGCGCACTTCGCGGGTACGGGCGTCGTAGGACAGTGCGCCGTAGCGGCGCACCGGATTGGCGACCTGCCCCGAGGCGCGGTTGAGCAAGGCGCGCACGCGCGCCTCGACTTCGGCCAGCGCATAGGGCTTGGTGACGTAGTCGTCGGCGCCGTGCGAGAAAGCGTCGAGCTTCTGCTGCAATTCGTCGCGTGCCGTCAGCAGCAGCACGGGCGTGGCCTGGTGCAGTTCCGCGCGCAGGCGATGCAGCACCGTCACGCCATCCAGCCCGGGCAGGCCGATGTCGAGCAGGATGGCATCGAACGCGTCGGCCCCGAGCCGGTACAGCGCCGACGGACCGTCGTAGGCGACGTCGACGACGTAGCCCTTGGCCTCGAAGTAGGCGCACAGGTTGGCCGAGATCGTCATGTCGTCTTCGACGATGAGCACGCGGGGATGGGGCGTCGTCATGGAACCGTGGGAAGAACGGGTTTCCAAGTGTAAGCCGCTTTGCCCCGGCCGATGGTAAGGTCCCGGTCTGGCCAGCCCAAGGCCATCGCAAGGAAGCTTCATCCATGACATCGCTCGTCCGCGCATCGCGCCTGCTCTGGCTGGCCTGCGCCGCGCTCGCCACGGCGGTCCGGGCCGCCGCGCCCGACCCGGGCATAGACGCCAACCCCGAGGCGCAGACCGCCTATCAGCCCAAGCAGGCCGTCATGGGCCGCCACTTCATGGCGGCCACCGCCCACCCGCTCGCCACCCGGGCCGCCTATCGCGTGCTCGAGCGCGGCGGTAGCGCGGTCGACGCGGCCATCGCCGCGCAGATGATGCTGGGCCTGGTCGAGCCGCAGTCCTCGGGGCTCGGGGGCGGAGCCTTCCTGGTCCACTACGACGCCAGCCGGGACCGCGTCACGGTTTTCGATGGCCGCGAAACGGCGCCGGCCGCCGCGAACGATGAGCGCTTCATGCGCGGCGGCCGGCCGATGCGCTTCGCCCTTGCGGTCGACAGCGGCAAATCGGTCGGCGTCCCGGGCCTGCTGCGGGCGCTGGAACTGGCACACCGCCAGCACGGCAAGCTGCCCTGGTCCGCGCTGTTCGACGACGCCATCGACCGCGCGCGGCGCGGCTTCCCGGTCTCGCAGCGCCTGGCCGCGCTGCTGCGCGACAACGAGCGGCTGGCCGCCCAGCCCGCCGCCCGCGCCTATTTCTTCCACGCCGACGGCTCGGCCCTGCGCGAGGGCGAGCGGCTGCGCAATCCCGAACTCGCCCGCACGATGGCGAGCATCGCCCGCGAGGGCGCCGACGCCTTCTACCGCGGGCCGCTGGCCCGCGCCATGGTCGAGGCGGTACGCGCGCACGCGCGGCCGGGCGACCTGTCCACCGAGGACCTGGCGCGCTACCAGGCGCGCGAACGCGCCGCGCTGTGCGGCGCCTACCGGACCTATGTGGTGTGCGGCGCGCCGCCGCCCGGCTCCGGCGGGCTGGCCGTGCTGCAGATGCTGGCCCTGCTGGAGGCCACGCCCATCGCCCGGGCGGCGCCCGAATCGCTGGCTGCGGTGCATTACTTTTCCGAGGCGGGACGGCTGGCCTATGCCGATCGCGACCGCTACGTGGCCGATCCCGATTTCGTGGACGTGCCCGTGGCCGCCCTGCTGGACCCGGCCTACCTGGCCCGGCGCGCGGCGTTGATCTCGGCCGACCGCTCGATGGGCCGGGCCGAGCCGGGCGAACCCGTGCGCGGCGCGCTGGCCCGCCACGGCGTCGACGACACGCCCGCGCTGCCCTCGACCACCCATTTGTCCATCGTCGACGCCCAGGGGAACGCGGTGGCCATGACGTCCACGATCGAGCAGGCCTTCGGCAGCAAGATCCTCGTGGGCGGCTTCCTGCTGAACAATGAATTGACCGACTTCGCGCTGTCGCCGCGCGACGACCGTGGCGTGCCGGTGGCCAACCGGGTCGAGCCGGGCAAGCGTCCGCGCAGCACCATGGCGCCCACCATCGTGCTGCGCGCCGGCGGAGAAACCCCGCGGCTGCGGCTGGTGGCGGGCTCGCCGGGCGGCAGCGCCATCGCCAACTACGTGGCCCGGACGCTGCTGGCCAACCTGGCCTGGGGCCTGGACATCCAGACCGCCATCGACCTGCCGCACTACGGCAGCCGCAACCACGCCACGGAACTGGAAAGCGATACCCGGCTGGAAGGCCTGGCTCCCGCCCTGCGCGCCATGGGGCACCCCGTGGCCGTCTCCGCCATGCCCAGCGGCCTGCACGGCATCGAAGTCCTGAGCAACGGACTGCTGCGCGCCGGCGCCGATCCTCGGCGCGAAGGCATCGCGTCGGGGCGCTAGCACCGCGCCCCAAATCCGGGCTCCGGGGAACCAATTTGGTGAAATTGGCGTCCATTCTGGTCCGGTTGGCGCCGCATGGCTACATCCAGTAGTACATGCGTGCCGCCGGAGCCCCCCGGGGGCGGCCATACCCTCTAGAATCTCCGTTTCAGCATTCCAGGCCACGCCGGACGTCCAAGATCCGTGACTGACAACTCCCTTTCTTCCGCAAGGGTGCGCTCGCTTGCCGCCCGCATGCTTTTCTCGGCCCTGGCCTTGTCGGCCGGCCTCCTGGCCGCCGCTCCCGCCAGTGCCTTCGACTTCTTCGATGTCGCCCGCCGCGCCAGGGAACTCGCCGGCGAGAAATACAAGGCGCCCACCAGCCAGCTCCCCAAGGAGCTGCGCGACCTGAAGTACGCCGAATACCAGCAGATCCAGCCCAAGCGCGACAAGTATCTGTGGGCCGACGGCCGTACCGCGTTCCAGATCGCCTTCCATCACCCGGGCATGGCCTTCGACCTGCCGGTGAAGATCAACGAGATCGATGCCGAAGGCGTCCGCGAGATCAAATACGATCCCGCCGACTTCGACTTCGGCCCCCGCCAGGTCGATCCCAAGCTGCTGCGCGGCCTGGGCTTCGCCGGCTTCCGCATCCTCTATCCGTTGAACGACCCGGCCAAGCGCGACGACGAACTCGCCTCCTTCCTGGGCGCCAGCTACTTCCGCGTGGTCGGCAAGGGCCAGGTCTACGGCGTCTCGGCCCGAGGCCTGGCCATCGACACCGCCGTGCCCTCGGGCGAGGAATTTCCCCGCTTCCGCGAGTTCTGGATCGCCCGCCCGGCCAACAGCGACAAGCACGTCGTGATCTACGCCCTGCTGGACTCGCCCCGCGCCACCGGCGCCTACCGCTTCACCATCACCCCGGGCGAGGACACCCTGGTCGATGTCCGGTCGCGCGTCTACCTGCGCGCGCCGGTCGCCAAGCTCGGCATCGCCAGCATGGCCAGCATGTATCTCTACGGCGCGACGCAGCCCTCCGGCACCGCCAACTACCGGCCCGAACTGCACGACTCCGACGGCCTGGCCTTCCACGCCGGCAACGGCGAATGGCTCTGGCGGCCGCTGAACAACCCGCGCCGCCTGGCCAACAGTTCGTTCATGGTCGAGAATCCGCGCGGCTTCGGCCTGCAGCAGCGGGCCCGCGACTTCCGCCAGTACGAGGACCTGGACGACCGCTACGACCTGCGTCCCACGCTCTGGGTCGAGCCCGCGGGCAACTGGGGCAAGGGCCGGGTGGAACTGGTCGAGATCCCGACCGCGGACGAGACCAACGACAACATCGTGGCGTTCTGGGTACCCGAGAACCCGCCCAAGCCCGGAACGGCCCTGGAAATGAACTACACGCTGCGCTGGACCCGCAACGAAGCCGGGCTGCAGGACCCCAAGCTGGCCCGCGTATTGCAGACCCGGCGCTCGGTGGGCGAGACGCGCGGCACGGACCTGATCCGCCGCCCCGACGGCAGCACCGCGTTCCTGATCGACTTCTCCGCGCCGGCGCCGGCCAAGCCCAAGGACCCGCCGCTGCCGGTCTCGCTGAACTTCTCCACCGGCGGCAACGCCGACGTGCTCGAGAACAGCCTGCGCCGCAATCCGGTCACCGGCGGCTGGCGCGTCACGCTGCGGATCAAGGTCAAGGATCCGGCCAAGCCGGTCGAGATGCGGGCCGGCCTGGTCAACGGCCAGAACCCCGTTTCCGAGACCTGGAGCTACCAGCTTCCCGGCTATGAGACGGGTGAGTGACCCCATGTCCGCAGCGATCGAAGAAAATGCCCCGCGCGCGGGCGAGGCCGAGACCCAGGAACGGACCCTGCTGGAGGCCTACGGCCCCGAACTGGACGAATACGGCGTCGTCCATCGCGACGAAGCCGGACGCGTGTGCATACAGACCGCGCCGGCCATCAAGCGCTCGTCCATGGTGCCCGAACCCTGGGTCACCAATCCCTTCGTGCGCGGCTGGCGCCGCGTGCAGGGGCAGATGCACAAG
Organism: Pigmentiphaga kullae; assembly: GCF_004216695.1. Classification (GTDB taxonomy): domain Bacteria; phylum Pseudomonadota; class Gammaproteobacteria; order Burkholderiales; family Burkholderiaceae_B; genus Pigmentiphaga; species Pigmentiphaga kullae. The sequence goes on along the minus strand of NZ_SGXC01000004.1, from coordinate 316,012 downwards.
AGCCGCGCCGAACGGCTCGCGCGCCCGCCCGAACCGCGCTGGAAGATCGCCGGCCGGCTGCGCCGGCTGACCCTGCTGGTGGCCGTGGTGGCGCAGACCGCCGTCGCTACCTGGTACATGAAGGCCGTCCTGCCCTACCAGGGCGGCCAGATCCTGGAAATCGCGATCCTGCTGCTGTTCGCGCTACTGTTCTGTTGGGTCTCGGCCGGTTTCTGGACCGCGCTGATGGGCTTCCTGCAATTGCTGATGGGACGCGACCGCTACAGCATCTCGGCCACCGTGGCCGAAGGCGTGCCCATCTCCGCCGGCACCCGCACCGCGCTCGTCATGCCCATCTGTAACGAGGACGTGGGCCGGGTGTTCGCCGGACTGCGCGCGACCTACGAGTCGGTCGCGCGGGCAGGCGTCCTGGACAAGTTCGACTTCTTCATCCTAAGCGACAGCTACAAGCCGGACAACTGCGTGCAGGAACAGCGCGCCTGGGTCGAACTGTGCAAGACCGTCGAAGGCTTCGGCCGCATCCACTACCGGCGGCGCCGGCGGCGCGTCAAGCGCAAGAGCGGCAACATCGACGATTTCTGCCGGCGCTGGGGCGGCGAATACGACTACATGGTCGTGCTGGACGCCGACAGCGTGATGAGCGGCGAATGCCTCAAGCGCCTGGTGGTGCTGATGAACGCCAACCCCGAGGCCGGCATCATCCAGAGCGCGCCGCGTGCCTCGGGCATGGACAGCCTGTACGCGCGCGTGCAGCAGTTCGCCACCCGGGTCTACGGCCCGCTTTTCACGGCCGGCCTGCATTTCTGGCAACTGGGCGAGTCCCACTACTGGGGCCACAACGCCATCATCCGCCTGGAGCCCTTCATCCAGCATTGCGCGCTGGCGCCCCTGCCCGGCAAGGGCAGCTTCGCCGGGGCCATCCTGTCGCACGACTTCGTCGAGGCCGCGTTGATGCGGCGCGCGGGCTGGGGCGTCTGGATCGCCTACGACCTGCCCGGCAGCTACGAGGAACTGCCGCCCAACCTGCTGGACGAATTGCAGCGCGACCAGCGCTGGTGCCAGGGCAACCTCATGAACTTCCGGCTGTTCCTGATCAAGGGCCTGCACCCCGTGCACCGCGCCGTGTTCCTGACCGGCGTGATGTCCTACCTGTCGGCGCCGCTGTGGTTCCTGTTCCTGGCGCTGTCCACCGCGCTGCTGGCGGTCCACACGCTGACCGAGCCGCAGTATTTCGTGACGCCGCACCAGTTGTTCCCGATCTGGCCGCAATGGCATCCCGAGGAAGCCATCGCGCTGTTCTCGACCACGGCGGTGCTGCTGTTCCTGCCCAAGATACTGAGCGTGCTGCTGGTATGGGTGAAAGGCGCGCGGGGCTACGCGGGCTCGGGCAAGCTTTTGTGGTCCATGCTGCTGGAGGTCTTGTTCTCCATGCTGCTGGCGCCGATCCGCATGCTGTTCCACACCCGCTTCGTCGTGGCGGCGTTCCTGGGCTGGAAGGTGCAATGGAAATCGCCGGCCCGCGCCAACAACGAGACGCCCTGGCGCGAAGCCTTCCGGCGCCATGGCCTGCAGACGCTGCTGGGCGTGTGCTGGGGCCTGCTGGTCGCCTGGCTGAATCCGAACTTCCTGTGGTGGATGATTCCCATCCTGGCGTCGCTGCTGCTGGCCATCCCGCTGTCGGTGATGTCCAGCCGCGTCAGCCTGGGACGCGGCGCCTTCGACGATGGGCTGTTCTGCATCCCCGAGGAAACGTCCCCGCCGCGCGAACTGCACGACACCGCGCGCTACAACGAGGAAAACCAGGCCCGCTCCGCTCCCGGCTTCATGGATGCGCTGACCGACCCCGCCGTCAACGCGCTGGCCCGGGCCTTCGCCACCGGCCGCCACCTGCCCGGCCATCCGCTGATCGAGACGGCGCGCACGCAACTGGTCGACGAGGTACTGGAAACACATCCCGAGCGCCTGCCGGATCCCAAGCGCATGCGGCTGCTGGACGACCCCGAAGTCCTGGCCCGTGTACACCGGGCCCTGGCCCAGCCCGCGGCCCAGGCCCGCGCGGCCTGAGCCCCCCTTCCCCCTTGGACGCTGCCATGCAAGACGGAAAAAGAAAGACGGCGACGCGGCAACTGCTGGGCGCATGCCTGGCGGTTTTGGTCACCCTTGGCGCCGGCGCCGCGCAGGCGCAGACCGCCGCCGACATGGATGCGCGGCTCGATACGCTGTTCGGCGAACACGCGTCCTATCGCGGTTTCTTCGACAGGCTCAAGCAGGCCGTGGCAGCCGGGGACAAGGCGGCGGTGGCGGCGATGGTCGACTATCCGTTCCGGACTCGCCTGGAAGGCAAGGCGGCGACGATACGCGATGCCGGCCACTTCATCGCGGACTACGACCGGATCATCACACCCAAGGTCAAGGATGCCGTCTCGCGCCAGTCCTACCCCGAGCTGTTCGCCAACTGGCAGGGCATCTCCATCGGTTCGGGCGAGATCTGGTTCGGCGGCGTGGGCAAGCGCAACGACGTGAAGATCACGGCCATCAATCACTGAAGGCCGTTCCCCCCCTTACACCGGCAGGTCGATGTCCAGCATCAGATAGGACAGCGTCTTGCCGTGCGCATCGCGCGCCAGCGAGATCGTTACACCGCCACCCAGCGCCCCTTCGATGACGAAGTTCAGCGCGCGCAGGCGTGGCAACTCATAGCGCGTGACCGGCCCGCTGGCCAGGTGCGCGTAGGCGCGCATGACGCGCTCCTCGGTCAGCTCGCGGCGCAGGATGTCCCAGGCCGACTGGTCGTACGCGATGACCGAGACGTTCGAGGTATTGCCCTTGTCGCCGGCGCGCGAGTGGGCCAGTTCATGGACCTTGGTGCTCACGGGACGCTCCTCCAGTTCTGTTCGTTCACGGCCGCTCCTCGATGACGACCTCGGGGTGGACCAGGTGGCGCGGCAGCAGCAGCGAGCGCACGCCGATCACCTCGCGCAGCGCCTCCAGCGTCCCGCCGCCGCCCGCCGGACCGTTGACGTTGAGCGTCCGCATCTCGAACCCCACCGCCTGCGCGGCCTTCTTGTCCGGACTGCGGGCCGCCACGCGCAGCCGCACCTCGTAGGGCTCGGGGCGCCCGGCGCCCATGCCGTGCAGGCTGCTCATGCCTATGTAGTCCGCCCGGATTTCCGGATACGAGAAACCGCGCAGCTTCAGGCGCTCGCGCACGATCTGCTCGGACAGGCGCGCCCGGGCCAGCGCGTTGGGGCCGGCATAGCCGACCTCGCCCTCGCCTATCCAGCCGTCGTGGTAGCCCACCACGACCTTGTAGGTATCGGTGCGCGGCGCCGCGCGCGTGCCCCGGAAGCCGACGCGGTCTGGCCCCAGTTGCTCGAACTCGGCCTCGGTGATGTCCAGCACGCAGTCGGGCGTGATGTAGCGCGCCGGATCGTGGATCTCGTACAGCGCCTGCTCGGTGCAGGTCGCCACGTCCAGGCGGCCGCCCGAGCCCTCGACCTTGCCCAGCCGGACCGAACCGTCGGCATCGACGTCGGCGTACGGAAAACCGATGCGGGCCATGTCCGGCACGTCCTTCTTGCCGGGGTCGGCGAAACAGCCGCCGGTGACCTGCGCCGCGCACTCCAGCAGATGGCCGGTGAAGGTGCCGGCGGCCAGGCGGGGATAGTCGTCATAGGACCACCCCAGTCCGTGCAGCATGCAGCCCACGAACATCGACGGATCGGCCACGCGCCCCGTCACCACGATCTGCGCGTCGCGGGCCAGCGCCTCGCGCACGATGTCCGCGCCCAGATAGGCATTGGCGGCGGCCATGCGCGGCAGCAGCGACTCCACGGGCTCGCCGGTATCCAGCAGCCGCAGCTCGGGATGCGCGCGCACGATCTCGGTCACGTCGTCGCCCACCACCGCCGCCACCACCGGCGGCGGCAGTCCCAGCGACAGCGCGTCGCGCCGGATGACACGCGCCGCGCCCAGCGGGTTGGCCGCGCCCATGTTGGTCACGATGCGTATGCCCGCCTGCATGCACGCGGGCAGCACCATGCGCAGGCGGTCCCGCATGTAGGGCGTATAGCCCGTCTCGGGATCCTTGATCCGGGACAACGTCTCGCGCGCGATGGTCCGTTCGGCCAGGCACTCGAAGACCAGGTAGTCCAGCTCGCCGCGCTCGGCCAGTTCGAGTGCCGGCTCGAACCGGTCGTCGGAAAATCCCGCACCGGCGCCTATGCGCACGCGCGTCTTGGTCATGGGTTCACTCCGGCTGGATGTTGGCCGCGCGGATGATGCGGGCCCATTTATCGGATTCCGCCGCCTGGAAGGTTGCCAGTTCCGCCGGCGAACTGGTGGAGACCTCGGTTCCGGTCTTGGCCATCAACTGCGCCATCTCGGGCGAACGCACGGCGTCGATCAACAGCTTGTTGAGCGTGGCCGTAACTTCCCTGGACGTGCCGCGCGGCAGGTAGGCGGCGGTCCAGTAAGACATTTCGTAGCCCTTGAGCCCGGCCTGGTCCAGCGTCGGCACCTCGGGCAGCATGGACAGGCGCACGGGGCTGGTCGCGGCCAGGGCGCGCAGCTTGCCGCTCTTGACCAGCGTGATCGCCGACGTGGTGTCGACGAACACCACGTCGATCTGGCCGCCCATGAGATCGTTCAGCGCCTGCGGGTTGCTCTTGTAGGGCACGTGGGTCAGCTCGACGTTGGCCATCTGCTTGAACAGCTCGCCCGCCACCTGGCTGGACGAACTGCCGCTGCCGAAATTGAGCTTGCCCGGCTGCTTGCGCGCGAGCTCGATGAAATCGGCCACGCTGCGCGTCGGAAAATCGGCGCGCACCACCATGATCTGGTAGCCCTTGCGCAGCAGCGCGACCGGGGTGTAGTCCTTGACCGGGTCGTAGGGCAGATGCTTGAACAGATGCTGGTTGGCCGCGTGCGTGGTGTTGGTCGTCAGCAGCATCGTATAGCCGTCGGGCGGGGCCGATGCCACCGCCTGGGCGGCGATGAAGCCGTTGGCGCCGGGCTTGTTCTCGATCACCACCGTGACGTTGGCCGCCGCCGTCATGGCCTGGCCCAGCACGCGGGCCACCTGGTCGGTGCCGCTGCCGGCGGCGAACGGCACCACCATGCGTATCGGTTGCGAGGGATAGGACTGGGCAGAGGCGGGACCGGCCAGCGAGCATGCGAGCACGGCAAACGGGATCAGGCGGGTTTTCATGGCGTCTCCGGGGTTTTCGGGCCAGTGTAGGGAGACGGCCGTGATATGAGAAGTGCATTTATCATATTGATTTAATGCATTTTCATCATTGATGGCGCCGCATGCGATCGACCCTGACCGTGCATGAACTGGAAGCCTTCCTGGCCGTGGCCGAGCTGCGCAATTTCCGCCTGGCCGCCGAACGCGTCCACGTCTCGCAACCGGCACTGAGCCGGTCCGTGCAGTCCGCCGAGCACAAGCTCGATGCCCGTCTGTTCGACCGCAACACGCGGCGCGTGGAACTGACGCGCGAGGGCGAGGAACTGCTGCCCATCGCCCGTCGCATCGTGGGCGAATTCCACGACTCGCTCAGCGACCTGTCCGAATTCGTGGCCGGCCGCCGCGGCCGCATCGCCATCGCCTGCCTGCCATCGGCCGCCGCGGCGCTGCTGCCCCGGGCCATGTCGGTGTTCCAGGACACCCATCCGCGCGTCACCATCGCGCTCGAACCGGTATCGGCGGAATTCGTGCGGACGCGGGTCCTGGACGGCAGCGCGGACTTCGCCATCTCGGTGGCGCCGCCGCGGCAGGACGGACTGGCGTTCGAGCCGCTGATCAGCGACGAATTCGTCTGCGTGTGCAGCCGCGGCGATCCCCTGGCCTCGCGCCGGCGGGTGTCGTGGTCGGTGCTGGCGGAACGGCCGCTGGTCGCCAGCGGGCCGGCCAGCAGCATCCGCCAGATCGCCGACCGGGTCATGGCGCAATGCGGCCTGGCCATCCAGGCGCGCTACGAATGCGCCAACATCTCGGTCGTGGGTGCGATGGTGTCGGCCGGCCTGGGCATCGCCGCCATTCCCCGGCTGGCGCTTCGGCTGATCGACATGTCGGCGCTGGCCGCCATCCCGCTGGCCGGACCCGGTGTCTCGCGCGAGATGGGCATCCTGACGCGCGGCGGCCGATCGCTGCCGGCTGCCGCGGCCAGTTTCCTGGACGTGCTGCGCCGGCAGGTCTGAATCCGGATCAGGTCCCGGCGGCCGGCGTGGCGGGTCTGGCCCGCGCCCGGCTGCCCGCCTCCCAGAAGCCCAGGCCCGCCGCCAGCAGCAAGGCATGCGTCCAGGCCAGGCCCGCCGCGCTGCCGAACACCAGGGGCGCGACCAGACCCGAGACCAGCGCGAACAGCGCCATCTGGATGAAGCCCTGCATCGAGGCCGCGAGCCCCCGCATCTCGGGGAAGATGCTGAGCGCGATCACCGTCATGCTGGGCGAGGCCAGCGACAGGCCGAAGGTATAGAACAGGAAGGGCAGCACGGCATACGGCACGGCTGCCGTGAACAGGCTCGTATAGGCCACGGACAACACGACGCCGAACCCCATGACCAGGAACCCCAGCCGGACCATGCGTTCGGCCGGGACGCGGTGCGCGTAGCGGCTCGCCATGGCCGAGCCCAGCATCAGGCCGCTGACCATGGGCACGAACAGCCAGCCGAACGCGGTCTCGGGCAGGTGCAGGATGTCCATGACGTAGGCCGCGGCCGAGCCCACGTACAGGGGCAGTCCACAGAACGCCAGGCCTATCCCCACGGACATCAGCACGAACCGCGGGCTGGTTACCGAACGCCGATAGTTGGCGGCGATGCTGCGCAGGTCGAACGGCGTGCGCGCGGCCGGCGGCAGCGTCTCGCGCAGGACCTGCCGGCTGACCGCCCACAGGCCGGCGCCGAACAGGGCCAGCGCCCAGAACACCGACCGCCAGCCGAGCGTGGCCTGCAGCCAGCCGCCCAGGACCGGCGCCAGCGCGGGCGCCACGCCGAACACCATGGTGATCATGGCCATCATCCGCTGCGCCTCGCCGCCCTGGAACTTGTCCTGCACCATGGCGCGCGCGATGACCATGCCGGCGCCGGCGCACAACCCCTGCAGCACCCGGACCGCCACCAGCATGCCTATGCTGGTGGACAGCGCAGCCAGGATCGAGGTCAGCGTGAACAGCACCAGCGACACCAGCATGACCGGCCGCCGGCCGAACGAGTCCGACAGGGTGCCGTAGAACAGGGTCATGACGCTCATGCCCGCGATGTACAGGCTCAGGGTCTGCTGCACCGCCAGCGGCGACGCGTCGAAGGTGGCGCCGATCGCGTGGAACGACGGCAAATAGGCATCGATGCCCAGCGGCCCGACCATGGTCAGCAGCGCCAGCACGATGGTCAGGGCATGTTTGGGCATGGGGGACCTATCGGAATGGCCGCCTATTCTACTCGTTTCGCGCGGATGGTTTACGGGTTAACCCTTAACCCCCAAGCATCACGGCAACTTTACGTCACACACCGTTACGCATCTAAGGGTTATGTTCTTACTACAGAACAACGACGCAGCCGGCCCCGAGCGGCTGCGCAAGGCCCCGCCCAGCCAGGCTGGCGCCCGTGTCATGCCCTCGCTTTGCGCTCGCGGAAGGCCCACTTTTGGAGAAATCCATGACCGATCCTTCCATCCATCCTTCCCCCCGCCGCGGGCGCATTCCGCTCTTGATCTTCGGCATCGTGCTCATCCTGATCGGCCTCGTGCTCGGCGTGGGCGGCGTGCGCCTAGTCTCGTTGGGCGGCTCGTGGTACTACCTGATCGCCGGCGTGGGACTGGTGCTGTCCGGCCTGGGCTATGCCCGGGGTTCGCGCGCCGGGGCCTGGCTGTTCGCGCTGGTTTTCGTCGGCACGCTGATCTGGTCCTTCTGGGAAGTCGGACCGGACTTCTGGCAACTGGTGCCGCGCCTGGTCGGCGTGATCGTGCTGGCGCTCGTGGCCGCGTTGCTGCATCCGCTCCTGCGCCCCCTGGGCGCGCCGGGCGGCAACAAAGGCGCCTACGCGGTGGCCGTGCTGTGCGTGCTGGCGCTGGCCGGCTTCGGCTGGCAGATGTTCCAGCCTCATTTCCCCGTCAGCGCCGCGGGGGACGCCCCCACCGCCGTGCCGGCAGCCGCCTCGGGCGGCGACTGGGACCATTACGGGCGGGACGCGGCGGGCACCCGCTACGCGCCCTTCACCCAGATCGACAAGAGCAACGTCGGCAACCTGCAGGTCGCCTGGACCTTCCGCACCGGCGAACCGGCCATCAACGGCGCCGAGGACCAGAACACGCCGCTGCAGGTGGGCGACACGGTGTACCTGTGCACGCCGCACAACCAGGTCTTCGCGCTGAACGCGGAAACCGGCGAGCAGCGCTGGAAGTTCGATCCCAAGGCCAGCTCGCCGGTCTGGCAGCGCTGCCGCGGCGTGAGCTACTACGACGCCGGCGCCTCGATGACGGATGCCGCCGCCGACGCCGCCTGCCGCCAGCGCATCGTGCTCAGCACCATCGACGCCCGCCTGATCCAGCTCGACGCCAGGACCGGCAGGCCGTGCGCGGCCTTCGGCAACCAGGGCACGGTGGACCTGAAGGCCGGCATGGGCGAGGTCAAGCCCGGCTATTACTTCCAGACCTCCGCGCCCACCGTCGCGCGCGATCTCATCATCATCGGCGGCTGGGTATACGACAACCGCGCAGTGGATGAACCCTCGGGCGCGGTGCGCGCCTTCAGCGCGAAAAACGGCGAACTCGTCTGGGCCTGGGACCTGGGCAACCCCGCCATCACCAGGCTGCCGCCCGCAGGCGGCTCGTATACGCGCGGCACGCCCAACGTCTGGTCCACCCCGGCCTATGACGACAAGCTCGGCCTGCTGTACCTGCCCACCGGCAACTCGCCGCCCGACTTCTGGGGCGCCCACCGCAGCAAGGCGGCCGAGGAATACGCCTCGTCCATCGTCGCCCTGGACATCGAGACCGGCCGCGAGCGCTGGAAATTCCAGACCACCCACCACGATCTCTGGGACTACGACGTCGGCACGCCGCCCACCCTGCACGACCTGCCCGACGGCAAGGGCGGCACGGTGCCGGCGCTGATCCAGGCCACCAAGCGCGGCCAGATCTTCCTGCTGGACCGGCGCGACGGCACGCCGCTGGCCGAGGTCAAGGAGGTTCCCGTGCCGCAGGGCGCGCAGGAAGGCGACTGGACCTCGCCCACGCAGCCCTATTCGGTAGGCATGCCCGGCATCGGCACCAAGCCCTTCACCGAAGCCAGCATGTGGGGCGCCACCTTCTTCGACCAGCTCTGGTGCCGCATCGAGTTCCGCAAGATGCGCTACGAAGGCGACTTCACCCCGCTGCGCACCGACCGCCGCACGCTGATCTACCCCGGCTACTACGGCGGCATGAACTGGGGCGGCGTCTCGGTCCTGCCCGCGCTCGACTACCTGGTGATCAACGACATCCGGATGCCGCAGTGGGCCCGCTTGATCCCGCGCGACGAAACGCCGGACCCCACCAAGGCCGCCTCGGTCCACGAAGGCTACGCACCGCAGGAAGGCACGCCCTACGGCATCTCGAAGAACGGCTTCATGTCGCCGCTGGGCGTGCCCTGCCATGCGCCGCCCTACGGCACCATGACCGCCGTCGACCTGAAGACCCGCAAGATCGTCTGGCAGGCGCCGATGAGCACCTTGCAGGACACCGGACCGCTGGGCATGAAGACCGGCCTGCAGATCCCCATCGGCATGCCGACGCTGGGCGGCCCGATGACGACCGCGTCGGGCCTGGTGTTCTACGCCGGCACGCAGGACTACTACCTGCGCGCGATCGACGTCCTGACCGGCAAGGAACTGTGGAAGGGCCGGCTGCCGGTGGGGGCGCAGGCCACGCCCATGACCTACATGTCGCCCGAGAGCGGCCGGCAGTTCGTCGTGGTCTCGGCCGGCGGCGCGCGGCAGTCGCCCGACCGCGGGGATTACGTGATCGCGTACGCGCTGCCCAAAGGGCCATAGAACGGGGGCCGGCTGGCCCGCGGCACCGGAAGCCCGTACCATCACGGCTTTACGGTGCCGCCCGCATGACCTCGCCGCAACTCAACCGCATCCGCCTGCAACACATCCGCTGCCTGCTCGCCACCGCGCAGCATGGCAACATGCGCGCCGCGGCCGAGTTCCTGTCCATCACCCAGCCCGCCGTCAGCAAGATCATCAAGGAACTGGAAGAGATCGTCGGCAAGCCCCTGGTGGTCCGCCAGCGCCACGGCGTCGCCCTGACGCCGGCGGGCATGGCTTTCGTGCAGCACGCCCGCCAGGGCGTGATGGCATTGGAGATGGCGCTGGGCGAAGCCCGCGATCCGGAGGGCGATGCGGTCAAGCTGGGCGTGCTGCCCTCGCTGGCGGTGGATCTGCCGCACGAGATCCTGCGCAGTTGGCGCAAGCGTGGGCGCCACGGCCCGGTACGCCTGGAGACCGGCATGAATCCGGAGCTGCTGGCGCGGCTGCGGCAGGGCGAACTCGACGTGGTCGTGGGCCGGCTGGCCGAGCCCGACCACATGCTGGAACTGCGCTTCGAGCCGCTGTGGAGCGAACCCCTGGTCGTGGCCATGCGGCCGCAGCATCCGCTGGCGCGCACCGAATGGCCGGCCTGGCAGGCGCCGGCCCACCCGGTGATCCTGCCCCTGCCCGGCACCAGCATCTACCAGGCGGCGGACAGCTTCCTGGGCCAGTTGCGGTCCGGCGCCAGCCATGACCGCCTGGAAACCCTGGCCATCCCCCTGGCGCGCAATCTGGCCCTGAACAGCGACGCCCTGTGGTTCGCCTCGCTCAGCACCGTCAAGGCCGACCTCGAACAGGGCGTGCTGGTGGCGCGCCGCGTGCCCGGGGCAGCGACCGAGGCGGTCGGACTCTTTACCCAGGCGCAACCCGGCGCCAGCCGGCCGCTGGCCGGCGACATGGCCGATACCGTGCGCGGCGTGGCCGTGCGCTGGCGGGCCGCGTGCGAAGATCTGGGATGGGATCCCGCCTGAAGGGCGGCGACCCGCAAGATATTCCCATTCGTTATATCACGGCGGCAGATTCTTCACTTGCCCCTGGACCGGTGCGTGACTACAGTTGCCCCTGCGAACATTCCCACAAACGGTACAGAGACATGAGCAATCCCCTTCTGCCTCCCTCGACGACCGGCGTCTTCGTGCAGCGCGACAGCGACGCGCATCCGCCCGCCTACACTCCCGGCTACAAGACCAGCGTGCTGCGCTCGCCGCGCAAGGCCCTGATCTCCAACGTCGGCACGCTGTCCGAGATCACCTCGCCCGTCTTCCAGCCCCAGGAATTGGGCCCCAAGGACAACGACCTGATCACCAACTTCGCCAAGGATGGCCTGCCCATCGGCGAACGCGTCATCGTCCACGGCTTCCTGCGCGACCAGTTCGGCCGCCCCGTCAAGAACGCCCTGATCGAAGTGTGGCAGGCCAATGCCAGCGGCCGCTACCGCCACAAGAACGACACCTACATCGGCAGCCTGGACCCCAACTTCGGCGGCTGTGGACGCATGCTGACGGACGAGAACGGCTACTACATGTTCCGTACCATCAAGCCCGGCCCCTACCCCTGGCGCAACCGCATCAACGACTGGCGCCCCTCGCACATCCACTTCTCCATCCTGGCCGACGGCTGGGCCCAGCGCCTGATCACGCAGCAGTACTTCGAAGGCGACACGCTCATCCCGCACTGCCCCATCCTCAAGACCATCAACAACGAAGAGCAGGTCCGCGGCCTGATCGCCATGCAGGACATCGGCAACTTCATCGCGCTGGACAGCCGCTGCTACCGCTTCGACATCACGGTGCGCGGCCGCACCGCCACCTGGTTTGAAAATTGATCGAGGGCAGGACCATGAGCACCCAAATCACCTTCCTTCCTGAAACCGCCTCGCAAACGGGCGGCCCGTACGTGCACATCGGCCTCGCCCCCAAGCAGGCCGGCTTCGACATCTTCGAGAACAACTTCGACGACAAACTGGTCAAGCCCGAGACCAAGGGCGAACGCATCCGCCTCGAAGGCCAGGTGTACGACGGCAGCGGCACCGTGCTGCGCGACGTGCTGGTCGAGATCTGGCAGGCCAACGCCGCCGGCAAATACGCCCACCCGGCCGACACGCAGGACAAGCCCATCGACCCCGCCTTCCGCGGCTGGGGCCGCACCGGCGCCGACTTCGACACCGGCTTCTACAGCTTCGAGACCATCAAGCCCGGCGCCGTCCCCGGCGCCAGGGCCGGCACGATGCAGGCCCCGCACATCTGCCTGATCCTGTTCGCGCGCGGCATCAACCTCGGCCTGCACACCCGCGTCTACTTCGAAGACGAGAAAGAAGCCAACGCCAAGGATCCCATCATCAACGGCATCGAATGGGAAATCCGCCGCGACACGCTGATCGCCAGGCGCGAGGAGCGCGACGGCAAGGTGGTGTACCGCTTCGACATCCGTATCCAGGACACGCCCGACGGCGGCAAGGAAACGGTGTTCTTCGACGTCTGACGGCAGCCGCCGCGAACGGCACGCCGCCAGGCGGGCCCCCGGACGCCCCCGATTCAGGACGCCCAGGCGTCAAGAACGGGGGCGTCGTCGCGACAACGCTTCATGCGTGCACGCATCGAGCCCACACTGAAGGAGCCCACATGGATCTGCAGCTGCGCGATCGCACCGCAATAGTCACCGGCGCCAGCCAGGGCATAGGCAAGGCCACCGCCATCGGTCTTGCCGCACAGGGAGTGCGGGTTGCCCTGGTGGCACGCCGCCGGCCACTGCTGGAAGACATCGCCGCCGGAATCGTGGCCGCCGGCGGCCCTGCGCCGCACATCATCGAGGCCGATCTCTATCAGGAAACCGTGGTGGAACGCATCGTGCAATCGGCGCGGACGGCCTTCGGGCACGTCGACATCGTGGTCAATGCAGGAGGGGGCAGCCGGCCGCTGGACTTCGACGCCGGCCCGGACCTGTGGCTGGAAGGGATGACGCTCAACTTCTTCCGCCTGCGCGAACTGACCCAGGCGCTGATCCCGGGCATGCGCGAGCGGCGGTGGGGCCGCGTGGTCAACATCACCGGCACGTCCGAACCCAAGATACTGAACGCCGCGTTCAGTGCCAAGGCCGCCGTGCACATCTGGGCCAAGGGCCTGTCGCGCCTGGTCGCAGCGGACAACGTCACGGTCAACTGCTTGCAGCCGGGGCGCATCCACAGCGAACAGATGACGCTGCGCTACCCCACCATCGAAAGCGAGCTGGAGTTCGCCCGGCACGAGATACCCGCCGGTCGCTTCGGCGAAGCCGAGGAACTGGCCAACGTCGCGATATTCCTCTGCTCGCCGCGTGCCGCCTATGTCACCGGCACCGTCATTCCGGTCGACGGCGGCATGTCGCGCCACGCGTTCTGACAACTGCACGGACTGAAGTAGCTATCCGGCCAGCCACTCGTGCACGATGTCCGCGATCTCCAGGCTGTTGCGGTCCATCATCAACATGTGCGAATTGCCCGCAATGCCGCTTTCGGGCAACGACAGCAGCCGCACCGGGTCATGGGCGTCCGCGAAGCCGCGGATGCGGGCGCGCATGCGCGGCCAGCGCGGATCGGTATCCATGTTGTCGCCCATCACGACCAGCGTGGGAACGCGGTAAGGGCGATGTGACTCCAGCACGGGAATGCTGGCCGGCTCCAGCGCCACCACGGCCCTCACCAGATCGGGACGCGCGTGGGCGGCGCGCAGGCCGAACACGCCCGCTTGCGAATGGCAGACCACGATGGCCGGGCCGGTCTTCTCCAGCAGGGCCAGGTAGCCCGCCAGCACGGCCGCGTCGGTGCTGGTCCAGCGGGGCACCATCTGGCGCACCAGGCTGTCGAAGGCCTCGACCGGAAAGCGGGTATTCGCATAGGGCTGCGACGACCGCTGTCCGGCTTCGCCGGGCTGGCCGATGCGGAAGCGCTCGTAGATGTCCTCGGCGGTCTGGATGACGGGCGCCTCGGGCCAGACCTCGGGCACGCGGGCGAAACCCGAACGGCCGCGCTCGACCGCATCGCACAGATAGCAGTCCCAGCCGCGCCGCACGAAGTAGTGCAGCCAGCCGGGCCGGCCGTCCGGCGTGGTCTCCCAGGCCGCGCCCGTCATGCCGCCGCCGTGCCAGAACAGGATGGGCGGACGATCGGGCGCGGGGTCGGCCAGGAAGTACTGCGCGTACATCTGCTCGACCCGGTAGTGGCCGTTGGGGTCCACCCGCACGGGCTGCCCGCCTTCGGCCATCAGCAGTTCGCGCGGCGGCAGGCCGCGCAGTTCGATCTCGCGCCCGCCCACGTGGAAGGCGCCCATGTCGCGCAGCCGCAAGGGGCCGGCGCGCCCGGGCCGGGCATCGCCGGCGGCTGGTTTCCTGCTCATTCGACGCGGATCTTGTTGGCCTGGATGATGGCTTTCCACTTCTCGTTCTCGCCTGCGATGAAACCGGCCAGGTCCTGGCGCGAGCCGGGCGCGACGTCCACGCCCAGTTGCTGCATCCGCGTCCGCACCTCAGGCGCCTTCAAGGCCGCCACGAAGGCCTGGTTCAAGCGGTCCAGCACCGCCTCGGGCGTGCGCGCCGGCGCCATGATGCCGAACCACGGAGTGATCAGGAAATCCGGCACGCCCGCCTCGGCGAAGGTCGGCACGTCGGGAATGGACGGCGACCGCTTCTGGCTGGCCACCGCCAGCGCGCGCAGCTTGCCGGAACGGATGCTGGGCAGCGAGGCGGGCAGGTTGTCGAAATACATGTCGACCTGGCCGCCCAGCAGGTCGGCCGCGACCTGGCCCGCGCCCTTGTAGGGAATGTGCGTAAGCTGGATGCCGGCCTTGGTGTTGAGCAATTCCGTCGCCAGGTGGGCCGAGGTGCCGATGCCGGACGACGCCGAGTTGAGCTTGCCGGGGTTGGCCTTGGCATAGGCGATCAGCTCAGCCACCGACCTGGCCGGCACGCCGGGGTTGACGACCAGGACGCTGGGCACGGTGCCTATCATGGCCACCGGCGCGAAGTCCTTCACGACGTCATAAGGGGCCGGCGTATAGAGCGAAGGCGCGACCGCGCAGCCGAAGGCGCACATCAGCAGCGTGTAGCCGTTCGGCTCGGCCCGCGCCACGGCCTGGCCGCCGATGTTGCCGCTGGCGCCGACCCGGTTCTCGACGATCAGGGGCTGGCCCAGCGTCTTGGCCAGGGTCTCGCCCAGCACCCGCGCCAGGATGTCGGGCGTGCCGCCCGGCGGATAGGGCACGACCACGGTGATGGGCCTGGCGGGGAAGTCTGCCGCGGCGGCGCCGCCGCATGCGGCCACGCCGGCAAGGCCGACGGCCACTGCCGCGGTCCAGCGGCGGGCGCGCTCGTGCGGAATGGAATGCATGGATGTCTCCTGTATGGGCCTGTGGACGGCCGGATGCCGCGCACTATATCCAGCCCCTGGTCCTCCGGGCCAATGCCGGGAATGCAAGGCATCCATACCAATATTGCTATAGTCTTCCTCAATCATGACCACCAGACATACCACCAACGACCGCGCGAAGCTGCCCAATCTGCGGCGGATGGACATGAACGCGCTGCTGACTTTCGACGCGCTCATGAAGACGCGCAGCGCCACCGCGGCGGCCGCGCTGCTGCACAAGACCCAGCCGGCCATCAGCCGCGAACTGGCCCGGCTGCGGCGCACGCTGGACGATCCGCTGCTGGTGGTGACCAAGGGCCGCTTCACGCCCACCGAACGCGCGCTGGAACTGCATGCCGTCGTGCGCGACGCGCTGGACCGCATCGAGCACGCACTGAGCCCGCCCGAGGACTTCGATCCCGCCGGCGCCACCGGTACCGTCAACATCGGGACCGGCGCCCACATCGAACTGCTGCTGGGCGCGCCGCTGCTGCAGCGCCTGCGCGCGGCGGCGCCGGGCCTGGTCGTGCGCTTCCAGTCCGTGCACGGCGACTTCATCCCGGACGACCTGGATGCCGAACGCATGGACATCGCCATCGGCCTGTTCAGCGAAGTTCCCCGGCGCTTCCACTCCATGCGGCTGTTCCCCGACCGGCGGGTCTGCCTGCTGTCGGCCGCGCATCCCATGGCCCGGCGCAAGCGCCTGTCGCTGGACGACCTGGAACGGATCAAGTGGTTCGCGTTCGCGCAGATGTACGGACGTCCCACCAACTTCGACCGGCTGCTCAAGCCGCGCCATCGCGACCTGGCGTTCTCGGCCTACTTGTCGGGCTTCGGCATCACGCCCTACGTGCTGCTGGAAACCGACTACGCCACCACCCTGCCCGCCTGCGTGGCCGAGGTGCACCGGCGGCACTTTCCGCTGGCCACGATCGAACTGCCCGAGCCGCTGCGCGACATCGAGTTCTCCATGGTGTGGTCCAAGCGGCAGCACACCTCGCCCCTGCATACCTGGGTGCGGAGCGAGATCCTGCGCGTGCTGGAGGAAAAGACGGGAGCGGCTATTCCAGGAAATTCCCCGCCGCGAAGACGATAGGCGGCGCGTCCCGGTCGAAGTTCACGCCGACGGGATCGCCGCCGGCCGCCACGACGTCCAGTTGCTGCTTGAACATGCGCCGCAACAGGACCAGGCCGCGGTCCGAGGTGGTCAGGTTTTCTTCCGAATGCCAGGCGATCGGGCCCTGGCTGACCTGGGCCTCGTAGTCGCCCGGCATGCGCTGGTGCTCCGCCTCGGTCAGTTCCTCCCAGAGCTTGCCGTTCATGCGCGAGCGCGAACGCGCGATGTCGCCTTCGCGGCGCACCCGGCCCGCCGTGTAGATCCGGAAGCTGGTGTCGTCGATGGGCAGGACCCAGCCCAGCGACTCCACCGTGCCGTAGTGGGCCAGCCTGGGGCTGGGTATCACCCGCAGGGTAGGCAGCGCGGCCTCGCCCACGCGGCGCAGCGTCTTGCCGTCGTCCAGCCGGCGCACCGCCGTGGCGCTGACGCCCGCGTCCGTATAGTCGAACGCGACCTCGGGCATCACGCCCATCTGCGGCACGAACTGCGTGCCGCTGAAGCTCGAGTGCAGGATCACGACGTGGAAGGGATCGACCACGTTCTCGAAGTGCTGGAGCCAGTTGCACGGGATGATCTGCGGGCCGCCCCCGCCTATACTCTGGTCGTTGGCCTCGATGAACTCGCCTTCGGCCAGGTCTTCCAGCGCGGCGTAGCGCGGCAGGACCGGCTTTCTGTCGGGCGGGCCCATGTAGGCGAAGATCAGGCCGTAGCGTTCCTCCACGGGATACCACGGCTGGCGGATGCGGTCGCGCGACAGGCCGCCCTGCGGCTCGCAGGGCTGGTCGGTGCAATGGCCCTGCACGTCGAACAGCCAGCCGTGGTAGCAGCAGCGTATGCCGCCGCCCTCGACCCGGCCGTAGTACAGCGAAGTCCCCCGGTGGGCGCAGTGCGGATACAACAGGCCGGGCCGCCCCTGGCCGTCGCGGAACAGGATCAGGTCCTCGCCCAGTACGCGCACCTTGCGCGGCACTTCGCTGGCATCGGCCGACACGCCGATGGGGTGCCAGTAGCGGCGCAGCAGTTCGCCCATGGGCGTGCCGCGCCCGACCTGCGTCAGCGTGGCGTTGTAGGTGGCGGGCTTGCGCTCGTAGGCCGTGCCGGCATCCGGCAATGTCGTGGTGGTCATGGTTCCTCGTCCTCGTGTCCTGGGTTCAGTTCTTCAGCGTCACCCCGGCGGCATCCACCAGCTGCTTGAAGCGGGCGTAGTCGGCGCGGGCATTGGCCGTGAATTCGTCGGGCCGGTTGGCCACCGGCTGGAAGCCGATGTCGACGATGCGCGTGCGCACGTCGTCCGTGCGGGTGGCCGCCTGCAGGCTGGCCACGAGCCTGTCGCGCACGGCGGGCGGGATGCCCGCGGGCGCGTAGGCGCCTATCCACCCTTCGAGTTCGAAACCCTTGAAGCCCTGTTCGAGAAACGTGGGAACGGCCGCGAGAATGGGCGCGCGCTGCCGCCCCGGCACGCCCAGGACCTTCATCTTGCCCGCCTGCGACATGTTGCGGGCGGTGCCCGGATTGGCCCAGGCCAGGTCCAGCCGGCCCGCCTCCATGTCCTGGTGGGCGATGGATTCCGTCTTGTAGGGCACGTGTATCAGCCCGGGGATGGCTTCGTGCCTGAGCAGTTCGCCGAACAGATGGGCGATCGTGCCGGTGCCCCAGGTGCCGTAGGTCAGGCTGGGGTGCTTCTTGGCATAGGCCGCCAGCTCGGCCAGGTTCGAGTACGGCGCCGAGGCGGCGGCCACCAGCACCGGACCCGAGCCGATGGCGAGCTGGGACAGCGGCTGGAAATCCCTGGCGGCGTCATAGGGCAGCTTGTCGTGAAGAATGGGATTGTTGATGTGCGTGGTCTGCAGGGTGATGAGCAGCGTGTAGCCGTCCGGCGGCGCCTTGGCGACCGCGTCGGCGGCCAGGATGCCGCTGGCGCCGGGCTTGGGGTCCACCACCACCGGCTGGCCCCAGGCCTGCCGCAGCTGTTCGGCATAGGCCCGGGCCAGCAGATCGATCGGGCTGCCGCCCGGTCCGTAGGGAATGATGCGCACCGGGCGCGCGGGAAAGCCGCTCGCGCCAGATGGCTGGGCCTGGGCGGCGGTGGTCGAGAACAAGGCGAGCGCGACGGCGGCGAGCCCCCGCGCGGCGACGCGGGCGCGGGCTTGCCAGCCACGGCGGATACAGGACATGGTCGTCTCCTCCGGGCCTGGAGCGCGATGATCCGCCACGGCCCTATTTATATCAAAAACAACGATATTAAAATTAACTACATATCATTGCATTGTCAACGATGTGCGAAATCCGTCCGCCACCTGCGGCCACCCCCTATCATTGGCGTTTCGCCTTCCTGCCTTCACCATGCCCGTCGCCAAGAAGAAGCTCGCATCCTTCAAGACCCTGCCGGCATTCCAGCTCGAGATGCTGGCCGCGCTCGTGGCCAGCCGCAACGAACTGCGGCACCAGCGCCGCTTCGGGCTGCGCAGCGTCGAGTGCCATGTCCTGGGCATCGTCGGCGCGCAGGCGCCCATCTCGCTGCGCCGGCTGTGCGCCGAACTCGGACTGGACAAGAGCCATGGCAGCCGCCTGGTCGCCAGGCTGGAAGAACGCGGGCTGCTCGAACGCTGCGACGATCCTGCCGACAAGCGTTCGTTCTATCTGCTCCTGACGCCCCAGGGCGTGGACATGCACGCGCGCATCCACGACGACGCGGTCGAGCGCAACGCCGAATGGCTGGACGGACTGCCCGCCCCCCGCCGCGGCCTGTTCCTCGAATGCGTCGCGCAATTGACCGCGCATTCGCAGGCCATGCTGGCGCGGGAGGAAGCCGCGTCGGGGCAGCCGGCGGCCCCGCGCCAGGAGGCTGGCGACAAGATCGAGACCCGCGGGCTCCTGCTGGTCGAACGGGCGAAGCTGCAGCAGTTGCACGAGCAACTGGCGGCGTTGCTGGCCCGCGGATAGGCTCGCCGGCGCCGCGCGCATTTCCCCGGTAAATGCCGGGTATTTACGCTATTCGTTAGATTCCGCCCGGACGCCGGTGATACCGTCTCCTGGCCGGTGCCCCCCGCTCGGGCGCTGGAAGAACGGCCGCGAGCCGCCCAGAATGATGGAGACGATGATGCCCTTGAAAGCCCTTCCGGCCGCCGCGCTGCTGGCCGTCGCCTGTACCCTGCCCGCCTTCGCCCAGGCCCCGGTGAAGATCGGCTTCCTGGGCGAATTTTCCGGCCCCCAGGCCGGCCTCGGCCAGGACATGTACGACGGCTTCATGCTGGGCATCCGGCAGGCCGGCGGCAAGCTGGGCGGCGTCCCCGTGGAAGTGCTGCGGGAAGACACGCAGCTCAAGCCCGACGTGGCGGTCCAGGTCGCGCGCAAGCTGATCGAGAAGGATAAGGTGCCCATCATCGCCGGCATCACATTCTCGAACATCATGATGTCGGTGCAGCCGCTGGCCACGCGGCGGGAGGTCTTCGTCATCGGCACGAACGCCGGGCCTTCGCCGATCGCCGGCGACAAGTGCTCGCCCTACCAGTTCATCGTGTCGCGCCAGGGCGACCAGCAGGCAGAGGTGCTGGGCAAGTACGCGACGCAGCGCGGCTACAGGCGCGTGGTCATGATGGCGCCCAACTACCAGGCGGGCAAGGACGTGCTGGCCGGATTCCGGCGCTATTTCAAGAACGAGGTCGTGGAAGAGATCCACACGCCGCTCGACCAGTTCGATTTCTCGGCCGAGCTGTCGCGCGTCGCGGCCCACAAGCCCGACGCGGTCTTCGCGTTCTACCCGGGCAGCCCCGGCGTGAACTTTGTCCGCCAGTACCGCCAGCTGGGGCTGGCCGAGCGCACCCCGCTGATGTCCGTCGCGGTGGTCGACGGCGTGTCGCTGCCCGCGCTGCGCGAAGCGGCGCTGGGCGTCCTGCTAGGCAGCACCTGGGGCCCCGACCTGCCGGCCGAGGCGAACCGCCGCTTCGTGTCCGCCTTCGAGGCCGCCTATGGCCGCACCCCGTCGGAATATGCCGCCACCAGCTACGACGCGGCGCGGCTGCTGGACACGGCGATCGGCGCGGTCAAGGGCAACGTCGCGGACAAGCCCGCTTTCATGGCGGCGCTCAAGGCGGCCCGCTTCGACTCGGTGCGCGGCAACTTCAAGTTCGGCAACAACCATTTCCCCATCCAGGACCTGCATGTGTTCCAGGTCGTGCGCGACGGCGAGAACCAGGTCGCCCTCAAGACCGTGGAAACCCCGATGAAGGGAGTCCAGGACGCCTACCACGATGGATGTACCATGCGCTGACGGCGGGCATGCCCTGAAGGCAGCCGCCGGGCCATGAACCTGAACACCCTGGACCTGAATCTGCTGCTCGTCTTCGACGCGGTGCTGCGCACCGGCAGCACCACCCTGGCCGGCGAAGAACTGGGCCTGACGCAGTCGGCGGTCAGCAACGGGCTGCGCCGGCTGCGCGCCGCCTTCGACGACCCCTTGTTCATCAAGACGCCGCAGGGCATGAGCCCGACGCCCATGGCCGAACGCCTGGCGCCGTCCCTGCAGGAAGGCCTGGACAGGATCCGGCAGGCCATCGAGGACCGAGAGGACTTCGTGCCCGCCGCGTCGCAGCGCCAGTACGTCCTGTACGCCAGCGACACCGGCCAGCGCGTCTTCCTGCCCCGGCTGCTCGGGCGGCTGCGGCGCGAGGCCCCGGGCGTACAGCTCGTTACCCTGCAGGCCTCGCCACGCGATGCGCCGCGGCTCATGGCAGCGGGCGAGATCGATCTCGCGCTGGGCTTCTTCCTGCATTTCCAGGCGGGTTTCTACCGGCAGAAGCTGTTCAGCGACCACTATGTCTGCATGGCGGCGGCCGACCATCCCGCCATCCAGGGCCCGATGACGCTGGCCCAGTACATGCATGCGCCGCACGTGGTGTACCGCCCGGCCGTGGGTAGCCACGCGTTCTTCGAGGACGTCATCGACAAGCTGTTCTCCGAACACAACCTGCGCCGCCAGGTCGTGCTGCGCGTGACCCATGGCCTGGGCCTGCCGGAGATCATCGCCGGCACCGACATGCTGGTAGCCGTTCCCGCCAGCCTGGCGCAGGCCTGCGCGGGCAGCCCCGGCGTGCGCTTCCTGCCGCTGCCGTTCGAGGCGCCGCTGGTGGACATCACCCAGCAGTGGCATGAACGCTTCCACCGCGACCTGGGGCACGCCTGGCTGCGCCGGACCATCGCGGAACTGTTCCAGGAAGGCGGCGCGCCGCCGGCCTGAACGCGGGCATTTGCAGCGGGAATCCGGGGTATTTCCACTATTCGTTGGCCGCGGCGGCGGCGCGCCGGTAGCGTGATGGCTTTCCACCGTTCACGGAAACACCGCCATGTCCGCGTCGTCCACTTCCCCTCTCATCCGCAACGCCTGGTATGCCGCCGCGACCTCGGCCGAGGTCGGCCGCACCCTGCTGGGACGCCACCTGCTGGGAACACCCGTCGTGCTGTACCGGACCGAGGCCGGCGAACCCGTCGCCCTGCTCGATGCCTGCGCGCACCGGCAGTTTCCCTTGTCGCGCAGCGCGCTGGTGGGCGACGACATCCGCTGCGGCTACCACGGCTTCACGTTCGCCAGCAGCGGCGAATGCATCCACATCCCCTCGTCGCCGCGCATCCCGCGCGACGCGCACGTCCGGCGCTTCCCGCTGGTCGAACGCCACGACATGCTGTGGATATGGCCGGGCGAACCCGCGCTGGCCGATCCCTCTCGCATCCCCGACTGTCCGTGGCTGGACGGCTCGGCCAAGGTCTCGTACTACGCCCACCTGCGCGCCCACTATCAACTGCTGATCGAGAACCTGCTGGATTTCTCGCACGTGCCCTACGTCCACCACGACCAGCAGGGGCATCCGGAACTGGCCCGCGTCATCCCCCGCGCGCGCGAACACGGCGACACGGTGGTCAGCACGCGCATCATGCGCGAATCCAGCACGCCGCCGTTGTGGTCGGACGTGATGGGACTGCCGCTGGGCGCGCCCATGGACCATGACCAGCGCTTCGAATTCCGCGCGCCTTCCGCCGTCTGCATCCGCCAGGCTGTCTGGGCCTCGAAGGTCCCGGAGCGACGCTACCCCTTCTCGACCACCCATTTCATGACGCCCGACGGCTGCGGCGCCACGCACTACTGGTCGTGGGTGTCCCTGGAATGGGAAGGCGTGGATCCGGCCACGCTCGAACGCATGGACCGCGGCGCACGGGAAGTGGCCGACCAGGACGTGGTCGCGCTGGAGGCGCAGCAAGCCCTGCACGATCGCCTGCGGGACGGCGCGGTGGCCCATGGTGTCGTCAGCGTACCCTTCGACGCCGGCTCGCTGCTGACCCGCCAGGTGCTGGCGCGCATGGCGGAGCGGGAACGCGAAACGGCGCCCGAGCCGCGTTCGGCCGCCTCCTGATGCGATAGGCGCGGCGCCTACCGGGACGGCGCCGCGCCCACGACCTCGCCCGAGATCTGCACCCGTCGGACTTCGGACAGGTACATGATGATCAGTGATACCCAGACCACGCCATAGAGCAGCATGAAGCAGCTCGACCGCACGCCCACCAGGTCGGCCAGGAAGCCGAACATGAGCGGCAGCAGGAAGCCACCCAATCCACCCGCCAGCCCGACGACGCCGGACACCAGCCCCATGTTCTCGGGGAAGTCGTCCGCCACGTACTTGAAGGTGGATGCCATGCCGAAGGCGAACACCATGCCCAGCACGAACAGCAACGCGGTGAACAGCCACATGGGCAGGTAGATATGCAGATTCGCGCTACCGTCTATCGTCTTGATCACCAGCGTGGTGTCAGGGTAGGACAGCAGGAACAGGCAGATCCAGGCCACCCACAGACACCACCAGGTCGTGTTGTGAGCGCCGAAGCGGTCGGCCAGCACGCCGCCCACCGCGCGCAGCACCGAGCCGGGCAACGAGAACCCGGCCGCCAGGCCTGCCGCCATGGCCAGCGACAGTCCGTACTCGGCCTTGAAGTACTGCGGGATCCAGAGCGACAAGGCCGTGAAGCCGCCGAAGGTGATCGAGTAATACTGGCAGTACTTCCAGACCTTGGGATTCCGAAGCACGGCGAACGACTCGCGCAAACCCGCGCCCTTCTTGCCCGCGCCCGGATCCGGCGCCGCGGCCAGCCAGAAGATTGCCGCGGTTGCCAGCAGGGCGACGGCATAGATCCGGGGTACCGTGCGCCAGCCATAGAGCTCAAGCAGCACCGGCGTCAGGAACAGGTTCACCGCGGCGCCCACTGTGCCGGCGCCGAAGAATCCCATCGCGAAGCCGCGCCGCTCGGGCGGAAAGAAGCGCGCGACGTAAGGCGTGCCCACCGCGAACGAAGCGCCCACGAGGCCCAGGAACAGCCCAATCGCCAGGAACTGCCAGAGTTGCTGGGCATAGCTGACGAGATAGACCGGCACCGCGCAGACCAGCAGCAGCACGGTCATGACGACGCGCCCGCCGAACCGGTCGGTCCATATTCCCAGCGGCAGGCGGAACACCGCGCCGGTCAGCACGGGTGTGGAGGTGAGCAGGCCGAAACGGAAGGCATCCAGGCCCAGCTCCTCGCGTATCTGTATGCCCAGCACGCCGAACATCATCCACACCACGAAACACACCATGAAGGCCTGGGTGCTGGCATACAGCACCGAGTACGCCTTGAATGGAGTCGTCATGAGCATTCTCCCGATCGACGGCCCGCCCCGTCCGGCGCCTGCGTTCGCACCACGCGCTATTGCAGCAGCGGCGAATCCGCCCCCTGCATGTCCAACCCCTTGATGTCGGCCTGACCCACGAGCCATTGCAGGTACTGGTGGGTGGCGCGGCGCTCGCTGGCGGCCTGCAGCCATTCGGCGATGCGCGCGCGGGCGTCCTCGAAAGCCAGCATGCGGCCCGGGTCCCGGGCACCGGTACGAACGATGTGGAAACCGTACCGGGTCTCGACCAGCCGCTCGCGCAGCGTATGCGCAGGCATGGCGAACACCTCGGCCTCGAACTCCGGCACCGTTTCGCCGCGCCGTATCGTGCCCAGCCCGCCGCCAGCTGTGGCCGAGGGGCAGTTGGAATATTGCCGCGCCATGTCGGCGAAGGCCGCCGGGCCTGCCTGCGCCAGGGCCTGCAGGATCTCGCCGGCCCGATGGCGCAGCGCGGGCGCGCGGATGCGGGGCGTCAGCTGGAACAGGATGTGTTCGACCTCGACCCACGCGTCGACTACGAAGCGCTCGCCGTGCATGTCGTAGTAACGGCGGCAGGCGGCCTCGTCGGCGCTGGGCGTGCGCACCTCCGCCGCCAGTACCGCCCGTACCGCCTCGTCGCCTTCCGTACCGACGCCCAGCGCGCGAGCCCGTTGGACCAACAGTTCCCGCAGCACCAGTTCCTGCGCGGCGCTTTCCATGGGATCGGCGGCCTCCTGGTGACGCCAGGCCTCCGACGCCAGGCGCGCCTCGTCGATGACGACGCCGTTGACCGATATCATGCCGTCCCCCCTCATCCGCGCGGCCGCACCAACTGCCAGGCGCGCCCCAGGTAAGCGACCGAGCCGAATCCGCTCCACACGTGCACCAGCCGCGTGAACGGGAAGATCGCGAACAGCGTCATGCCCAGCACCATGTGCACGTGGTAGATGACGGGCGTGCCCGCCATGGCCTCGGCGGCGCCGCCGCGGAAGGTCACGATGCGCTGCGCCCACTCGCCCAGCGCGATCATGACCGCGCCGTCCTTGTGCTGCATCGAGGTCAGGATGGACAGGAGCCCCAGCGCCAGGACGATCAGTATCCAGACCAAAGTCAGCCAGTCCGAGAAACGCGAGGTCGCGGCGATGCGCGGCTCGGACCAGCGCCGCCAGATCAGCAGCAGCAGCCCCGCCAGGCAGACGAGCCCGAGGATGGCGCCCACGACGATCGCCATCGTCTGCTTGAACGCGGTGGAAACGCCCATCGCGTGATAGACGGCGGGCGGAGTCAGCAGGCCGACCAGGTGCGTGAAGAAGAGCGAGATGATGCCGATGTGGAAAAGATTGCTGCCCCAGCGCAGCGTACCGCGCTTGAGCAACTGGCTGGAATCGCTCTTCCACGTGTACTGCCCGCGTTCGAACCGGGCCAGGCTGCCCAGCAGGAAGATCGCCAGCGCGATGTAGGGATAGATGGCGAAGAAGAAGTGGTGCAGGTAGTCACCCATGGTTTCCTCCCTTGCTGGGCCCGCTCGCCGCGCGCCGCGGATCGGATGCGTGGAAGCGCACCGGCTGCGGCTGGCCGCGCGTGCGCAGGGCCGGTTCGGTCAGGCCGGCATCGGGCCCGAACGTGACCATGCCCTCCTCCAGGTCGCCCTCGGGCGGCTCGGGCAAAGCCTGGGGCTGGACGTCGGTCAGGCGCCGCAGCACGTCGAAGACACGGGCATACGGACTGCCCGCCGCGTCGAGCTTTTCGCCGATGCGGGCCAGCACGTGGATGGCATCGCCCAGCAGGGCCGCGGCCTGCGGCGCGGGCAACTGGCCCAGGAACTCCAGGAACATCGGCACGTAGTCCGGCAGTTCCCCGGGCCGCGGCTCCAGGCCATGGCGCAGGTATTCCTCGCGCAGGTTCACCATGGCCTGTCCACGGTCGCGCGATTCGCCGTGGACATGCTCGAACAGGTGCAGCGAGTGGGCCGGGCGCCGATCGAAGGTCGCCACGTACTCCTCCTGCAGCGCGATCAGGTCGGGCTTGCCCTCCATCATCGCGAACAGCGGCGCCAGCGTGGCGGCATCGGCCGGCGCCAGCGCCGACCACAGCTCGGGCAGCGCCGCCACCATCTCGGCATCGGGATAGGCCAGCAGGGCGGAAAGCACGGGATAGGTCATCGGCTGCGCTGCACTTCCATGAACGTCACCGGCTGCTCCGCGCGATCCCGCGGCGGCGCGCCGAACAGCGAGGTCTGCGAGACGCCGTTCGAACAACCGTCGCCGAAGGTAAAGCCGCAGGATCCCTTCAGGTCGAAAGCGTTCTCGGCGTACTCGCGATGAGCGGTGGGAATGACGAAGCGGTCCTCGTAGTTGGCGATGGCGAGGTAGCGGTACATGTCCTCGACCTGGGCCAGGCTCAGCCCGACCTGGTCCAGGATATCGCGCCGCTCCTGCCGGTCCACCGTGCGCGCCCGCATGAAGGCCCGCATCGCCAGCAGGCGCTCCAGCGCCAGGGCCACCGGCGCCTCGTCGCCGGCCGTCAGCATGTTGGCCAGATAGCGCAACGGGATGCGCAGCGATTTCACGTCAGGCAGCTCGCCGAAGGAGCCGATCTGCCCGCTGTTCGCCGCGGACTGGATGGGCGACAACGGCGGCACGTACCACACCATGGGCAGCGTGCGGTACTCCGGGTGCAGCGGGAACGCGATCTTCCACTCCACCGCCATCTTGTAGGTCGGGGACACGCGCGCCGCGTCCAGCCACGGCTGCGGGACCCCGTCGGCCAGCGCCTGGGCGGCGACGGCCGGGTCGTGGGGATCCAGGAACACGTCCAGCTGCGCCTGGTACAGGTCCTTCTCGTGCTCGACCGCCGCCGCCTGCTCGATGCGGTCGGCGTCGTACAGCAGCACCCCCAGATAGCGGATCCGCCCCACGCAGGTTTCCGAACAGACGGTGGGCTGGCCCGCCTCGATGCGCGGATAGCAGAAGATGCACTTCTCCGCCTTGCCGCTGTGCCAGTTGTAGTAGATCTTCTTGTAGGGGCAGCCCGACACGCACATGCGCCAGCCGCGGCACTTGTCCTGGTCGACCAGCACCACGCCGTCCTCCTCGCGCTTGTAGATCGAGCCCGACGGGCAGCTCGCCACGCAGCTGGGATTCAGGCAGTGCTCGCACAGGCGCGGCAGGTACATCATGAAGGTATTCTCGAACTGTCCGTAGATCTCTTTCTGGACGTCCTCGAAGTTGTAGTCCTGGGATCGCTTGGAGAACTCCCCGCCCAGGATCTCTTCCCAGTTGGGCCCCCACTCGATCTTCTCCATGCGCTGCCCGGTGATGAGCGAGCGCGGCCGGGCGGTGGGCGCGGCCTGCTGTTCCGGCGCCGATTGCAGGTGGTCGTAGTCGAAGGTGAAGGGCTCGTAGTAGTCGTCGATCTCGGGCAGATTGGGGTTGGCGAAGATATTTGCCAGCAACTTGAGCTTGCCGCCCTGGCGCGGCTCTATCCTGCCGTCCGGGCGACGGCGCCAGCCGCTGTTCCAGCGCTTCTGGTTCTCCCAGTCCTTGGGAAAACCGACCCCGGGCTTGGTCTCGACATTGTTGAACCAGGCATATTCCACCCCCTGGCGCGAGGTCCAGACGTTCTTGCAGGTGACCGAACAGGTATGGCAGCCGATGCACTTGTCCAGGTTCAGCACCATCGCGATCTGCGCGCGGATCTTCATCGTCGTCTCCCGTTGCCTAGCGAGTTGCCTGGGCGGCGGCCGGCGTGTCGAGCCAATCGACCTGGGCCATCTTGCGAACGATCACGAACTCGTCGCGGTTCGAACCCACCGTACCGTAGTAGTTCAGGCCGTACGAGAGGTGGGCGTAGCCGCCGATCATGTGCGTGGGCTTGAGCACGATCCGCGTCACCGAGTTGTGGATGCCCCCGCGGGTGCCGGTGATTTCCGACCCCGGCGTGTTCACGATCTTCTCCTGGGCGTGATACATCATCGTCATGCCCTGCGGCACGCGCTGGCTGACCACCGCGCGCGCCACCAGCGCGCCGTTGACGTTGTATGCCTCGATCCAGTCGTTGTCGGCAATGCCGGCCTTGGCTGCGTCGATCTCGGACATCCAGAGGATGGGACCGCCCCGCGACAGCGTCAGCATGAGCAGGTTGTCAGTATAGGTCGAATGGATGCCCCACTTCTGGTGCGGGGTCAGGAAGTTCAGCACCAGTTGCGGATTGCCGTTGTCGCGCGGGGCATCCAGCATGGGCCGGATGGAACCGGTGTCCACCGGCGGGCGGTAGGTGCACATCGCTTCGCCGAACGCGCGCATCCATGCATGGTCCTGGTAGAGCTGCTGCCGGCCTGTCAGGGTGCGCCAGGGAATCAGCTCGTGCACGTTGGTGTAGCCGGCGTTGTAGCTCACGTGGTCGGACTCCACACCCGACCACGTCGGCGACGAGATGATCTTGCGCGGCTGCGCCTGAATGTCGCGATAGCGGATCTTCTCGTGCTCGCGCGGGGCCGCCAGGTGGGTGTGATCGCGCCCCGTGACGGCGGACAGCGCCTCCCAGGCCTTGACCGCCACCTGGCCATTGGTTTCGGGGGCCAGGGTCAGGATGGCCTCGGCCGCGTCGACGTCCGTGTCGAGGCGCGGCAACCCGTGGCTGAGGCCGCTTTCGTCCACCTCGTAGTTCAGTTGCGCGAGCAGGTCGCACTCGCTGTCCGCGTTCCACGAGATGCCCTTGCCGCCCACGCCCAGCTTGCGCGTCAGCGGGCCGAGCGAGGTGAACTGGCGGTACAGCTCGGGATAGTTGCGCTCGACCACGGTCATCGACGGCATGGTCTTGCCCGGCACGGGCTCGGTCTCGCCGCGCTTCCAGTCGCGCACGCCATAGGGGTCGCCCAGTTCTCCCGGCGTGTCGTGCTGCAGCGGCGTCAGCACCAGGTCCTGCGCGGCCGGCAGCTCGTCCCGCGCGATGCGCGAGAAGGCCGCGGCGATGCCCTTGTAGATCTCCCAGTCGCTGCGCGACTCCCAGACCGGATCCACCGCCGCCGACAGCGGGTGGATGAAGGGGTGCATGTCGGAGGTGTTCAGATCGTTCTTCTCGTACCAGGTGGCGGTGGGCAGCACCACGTCGGAATACATGCAGGTGGTGGACATGCGGAAATCCAGCGTGACCAGCAGGTCGAGCTTGCCCTGGGGCGCCTCGTCGCGCCAGGCGACTTCGTCGGGCTTCTGCTGGCCGGTCTCGCCCAGGTCCTTGCCCTGCACCCCGTGGCGCGCGCCCAGCAGGTGCTTGAGGAAATACTCGTGGCCCTTGCCCGAGGACCCCAGCAGGTTGGAACGCCAGACGAACATGTTGCGCGGGAAGTTGTCGGGATGGTCTGGATCCTCGCAGGACATCTTCAGGCGCCCCTCGCGCAGCGCCTGCACCACGTAGGCCGCCGGCTCCTGTCCGGCCGCGCGCGCGGCCCGGACGACCTCGAGCGGATTGGTCTGCAACTGCGGCGCGGACGGCAGCCAGCCCATGCGTTCGGCGCGCACGTTGAAGTCGATCATGGTGCCCTGGAACTGCGCCGCGTCGGCCAGCGGCGACAGGAGATCCTGCACCTTCAGTTTCTCGTAGCGCCACTGGTCGGTGTGCGCGTAGAAGAACGAGGTGCCGTTCATGTGCCTCGGCGGGCGGGCCCAGTCCAGCCCGAACGCAACGGTGGTCCAGCCCGTCTGCGGCCGCAGCTTTTCCTGCCCGACGTAGTGGCACCAGCCCCCGCCCGACTTGCCCACGCAGCCGCACATCACCACTAGGTTGATGATGCCGCGATAGGCCATGTCCATGTGGTACCAGTGATTCAGGCCCGCGCCCAGGATCACCATGGACCGGCCCTGCGTCTTGTCGGCATTGTCGGCGAACTGGCGCGCCACCGTGACGACGTCGTCGCGCCGCACGCCGGTGACGCGCTCCTGCCAGGCCGGCGTGCCGGGCACGTCGTCATCGTAGGACGCCGCGACGTTGCCGCCGCCCAGGCCGCGGTCCAGCCCGTAGTTGGCCATCAGCAGGTCGTACACCGTGACCACCAGCGTCTCGCCCTCGCGCGTCGCCACCCGCCGCGCCGCCATGTTGCGCACCAGGACCTCGTCGTGGTCGGTGCCCTGGAAATAGTCGTGCCGGGCCCCGCCGAAATAGGGAAAGGCCACCGGCACCACGTCGTCGTGGCTGCCGACCAGCGACAGGCGCAGGCTGACGTCGCCGCCCGAGGCGTCGCGGGACTCCAGGTTCCACTTGCCCTGGTCGCCGCCCTCTTGCTGGCCCCAGCGGAAGCCCACCGAACCCAGCGGCGCGACCAGCCGTCCCGAGTGTTCGTCGATGGCGACGGTCTTCCAATCCGGATGATTGGTTTGGTCCAGCGCGTCGGGCAGGTCCGCCGCCCGCAGGAAGCGCCCGGCCACGTAGCGGTCGCCGTGGCGCTCCAGACAGACCAGGAAAGGCATATCGGAGTACCGGCGGCAGTACTCGCGGAAATACTCGCTCTTGCCGCCCAGGTGGTATTCCTTGAGGATGACGTGCCCCATCGCCAGCGCCAGCGCGGCGTCGGTTCCCTGCTTGGGATGCAGCCAGATGTCGCCGAACTTCGAGCCTTCCGCGTAGTCCGGGAAGATGGACACGATCTTGGCGCCGCGGTAGCGTGCCTCGACCATGAAGTGGGCATCCGGCGTGCGCGTCTGCGGTACGTTCGAGCCCCACATCATGATGAAGCTGGAGTTGAACCAGTCCGCGGACTCGGCCACGTCGGTCTGCTCGCCCCAGGTCTGGGGACTGGATGGCGGCAGGTCGCAATACCAGTCGTAGAAGCTCAGGATGGTGCCGCCCAGCAGCGAAAGATAGCGGCTGCCGGCCGCGAAGGACACCATGGACATCGCCGGGATGGGCGAGAACCCGACCACCCGGTCGGGGCCGTAGCGCTTGACGGTATACGCGTTGGCGGCGGCCACCAGTTCGTTGGCCTCTTCCCAGGTCGTGCGCACGAACCCGCCCATGCCGCGCATGGACTTGTACTCCGCTGCCAGCTCAGGCGTGGTACAGATGTGTTCCCAGGCCTGCATCGGCGCCATGGTCTTGCGCGCCTCGCGCCACATGCGGGCCAGGCGGCCGCGCAGCATGGGGTACTTCAGGCGGTTGGCGCTGTACAGATACCAGGAGTACGACGCGCCGCGCGAACAGCCGCGCGGTTCATGGTTGGGCATGTCCGGCCGGGTGCGCGGATAGTCGGTCTGCTGCGTTTCCCAGGTAACGATGCCGCCCTTGACGTAGATCTTCCACGAACAGGAGCCGGTGCAGTTCACTCCGTGGGTCGAGCGCACGATCTTGTCGTGCTGCCAGCGGTCCCGGTAGGCGTTCTCCCAGGACCGGTCCTCCTTGACGACGGCGCCGTGGCCGCCGGAGAACGATTGCTTGACCCGGCTGAAATACTTGAGGCGATCGATCAGGTAACTCACCGCGGTACCTCCAGACGTCGTCGACGGCCGTGGGCCGGCTGGGCGGAATGGCAAGGCGGAAAGAGCGGGGGTGCGATGAAGGCCGCACGAGGGTCGTGCGGGCCTACGTTAACAAGTGTTTCGATCGATAGTCAACGACATGCGAATGTCAGCCGGCTGAGCGATTCAATCCATCCGGCACTCCTGCGCGAAGGAGTCGCGGCTGCGTTCGAAGATGACGCCCTTGCCGGAAAGCGCCGCCTTCCCATCCGCCCCCTTGACCACGTCCACCCGGTAGAACGGCGAGATCGGGAACTGGTTGGTGTTGAACGCGAAGTACCCGCGCACCGACTGGAAGTCCGCCGCCTTCAACGCCGCGCGGAACGCCGCCTTGTCGTCGACATTGCCGCCCGTGCGCCGCAGCGCCGAGGCGATCAGGCGCGCGGCATCGTAGGACTGGGCAGCATACAGCGACGGCTCGCGGCGGTATTTCTTGCGAAAGGCATCCACGAACTCGCGATTCGCCGCATTGTCCAGGTCCGGCGCGTAGGGCGAACTCGTGACCGCGCCCAGCGCCAGCTCGCCCAGGGCCGGCAGCGTGGAGCCATCGATGGTCGAGACCGAGATCATCGGGATCTTCGTCATCAGGCCGGCCTGCTGGTACTGCTTGGTGAAGTTCACTCCCATGCCGCCCGGGTAGAACGTATAGATCGCATCCGGCCTGGCCGCGGCCAGGTTGGAGATCTCCACCGAATAGTCCGGCTGGTTCACCCGGCTGAACGCCTCGCCCAGGATCTCGCCCTTGTAGGTGCGCTTGAAGCCCTCCATGGCGTCCTTGCCCGCCTGGTAGTTGGGCGCCAGCAGATAGACTCGCTTGAAGCCCATCCGGTTGACCAGTTCGCCAGCCGCTTCGTGCAACTGGTCGTTGTTCCACGACGTGGAGAAAAAGAAGGGCGAGCAGCCCTTCCCCGTAATGGGCGTCGGGCCTGCGTTGGACCCGATCAGGAAGACCTTGCCCGATGTGATGGGCCGGTGCACGGCCATCATGACGTTCGAGAACACGATGCCGGTCACGATGGGGACCTGGTCCCGCACCAGCAACTGGCGGGCGATCTGCACGCCCTTTTCCGGCTTCATCTCGTCGTCCTCGCGCAGGATCTTGACCTCGACGCCGCCCAGCCGGCCGTTCTCGCGGTCCACGGCCAGCATGAAACCGTCGTACTGGTCGGCCCCCAGCGCCGCACCCGGGCCCGAGAAGGTCGACAGGAAACCGATCTTCACCGGTGCCGCTGCGGCGGCGCCACAGGCGAACAGCGCGGCCAGAACGAGGGATCGCGATACGTGCATGGTCATGCTCCTGGAGTGTGGCCGGCCTCGGCCTGGTTTTCCGCCGCGATCATCCGCTTGACCGCGCGCCGCATGTGGATGCGGGCCGCGTCCGAGACGATGTCGATCAGGCCCTGTTCGCCGCGGTCGATCAACATGGCCTGCTGGGCTTCGACGATGGCCTTGTCCTCGCGGAACGCCGTGTCGATCTCGTGGAACAGCGCGTCGGTCGCGGCGGGGTCGTCCTGCCGGTAGCCGTTGGCCGCCGACCAGAAATAGAAGCAGGTGGTCTCGGTTTCCGGTGTCAGCCCGTGGAAGATGCGCAGCGAGAAGCCCGGCTGGTCGCGGTTTTCCACCGCGCCCTTGCCGCTGTCTATGCCGCCGGTCCATTGCAGTACCGCGCCTGGCGCGATGTACTGGAACTCCATCCACCGGTCGATGCGGTCGGCCAGGGACACCGCCTTGGTGTAGGTGGGGGGCGGCGCGGAGTCCATCAGCCAGCGGATGAAATGCAGGCCGTCGTCGGCGGGCGTGACGGTCATGCTGGCCTCGACATGCGCCTTCGGATTGCCGCCTATGGTGTTCTTGTGGACGAAGGCCAGGTGGGTCAGGTCCATCAGGTTGTCCACCAGCAGCATGGAGCTGGCCTTGACGTGATAGACCTGGCACTTGTGCGGCCAGGCGGCGTGGTCGTTGTGGAAGGGGTAGGAGACGATGCGGGCGGGATCGGCCTGCTCCGGCTCGCCCAGCCATATCCACACGAGCTCGTCCTGCTCGACCACCGGGAACGACTGCACCCTGGCCTTGGGCGGGATCGAGGCCTGGCCAGGAATCCGGACACAGGCGCCCGCCGCGTCGAACACCATGCCGTGATAGCCGCACTCCAGGCCCTCCGGCACCACCTGGCCGAACCGCAGGGGTGTGCCGCGATGGCAGCAGCGGTCGAGCAGCGCGGCCACCTTGCCCGAGCCCGGATGCCGGAACAGCACGACGGGGACACCGCACAGGGTGCGGGAGAAGGGCGCCGCCTCCACCTCGCTCGCCCAGGCGGCAACGTACCAGGCATTCTTGACG
Source organism: Pigmentiphaga kullae (assembly GCF_004216695.1). Classification (GTDB taxonomy): domain Bacteria; phylum Pseudomonadota; class Gammaproteobacteria; order Burkholderiales; family Burkholderiaceae_B; genus Pigmentiphaga; species Pigmentiphaga kullae. Next base: position 281,924 of record NZ_SGXC01000004.1, on the reverse strand, counting down.
AACATTTCGCCTCCTTTGGCGGACGATAGGGAAACTTTTTTACGGGATCATGTTCTTTGCTTTCCAATCAGCGTATACGCAAAATTTAAATAAGACAATTTTTTGCTTATTAATTACGCATAAACCCCTATTTTTGTATACGTAACGTATTCGAACAACGGAAAATGAAGGTTCTGCACCATAATTGCCGCTTCCCTGCCTCCCGCTCTCACATGGACATCGATCCCAACCTGTCGCAAACCGAAAGAGCCGTCTACGGACTGCGCGGCCTGATCGTTCAAGGCAAGCTCAAACCCGGCGACCGGGTGCTGGAACAGGCGCTGGTCGACGCCTTCGGCGTGTCGCGCACGCCGGCCCGCGCCGCCATGCAGCGCATCAGCGAGGAAGGACTGATCTCCCTCCAGCCCTCGGGCGGCTATGTGGTGTCCAGCTTCACGGAAGACGACGTGTTCGACGCCATCTCGATCCGCGGCACGCTGGAGGGCATGGCGGCGCGCATGGCCGCCGAAAAAGGCGCACCGGCGCGCGTCCTCAAGGCCATGCACGAATGCCTGGAAGAACTGGATGCGGTGGTGGGATCGTCCGATGTCGCCGGGCGCCAGAACGACTACGTCGTCCTGAACGACCGGCTGCATGAGCTGATCTGCGGCGCCGCGCAAAGCCCCATGGTGGCCCGGGCGCTCGAGCGGCTGGTGGCCATTCCCTTCTCGGTCAACAATTCGTTCACCGACGTTCCCGCGTCGGCCGAGGCCGGCGTGCGCGACATCCTGCGCGGCGCGCAGGAGCAGCACCGCAACATCGTCGACGCCATCGAAAACAGGGAAGGAACACGCGCGCAGGCACTGATGATCGAGCATTCGCGCTCGACGTGGAAATACCTCAACCTGATGCTGCACCTGCCCGAGCCGGTCGCGCTTCCCGGCGGGCTGCAAGCCGCGCTGCGCGCCCGCCGGACCTGAAGGCGGCGGGCGGCGCCGGTCTACAACGCGCGGTCGCCCAGCCCCACCCTGGCGTAGATCTCGTTGACGTGCCGCTTCACGTCCTCCGGCGTGTCGTCGTTGGCGGGCTTGTGCGCCCAGCCGGCCTTCTCGCGCGCGTAGCGCCCGATGACTTCGTCCTGGTCGGAGGTCGCGCCGCTGATGCCGTAGGCGCCGACCATCTCGTCGTCCTTGAACACGGGCGCGCAGCCGCCGGAGACGACGATCTGGCCGCCGGTGAATACCGAGGCATTGATCAGCATCTGCGGATTGCGCTCTTTGAACCATTGCTGGATGAGCAGTCCGTCCTGGAAGCGCGGGCTCATGGAACGGAAGGCCGCCACGGTATAGGCCTTGGCGCGCGCCGTGTCCGGGGTGATGAAGCCCGCGTCGTCCATGCGCTCGAGCGCGATCAGGTGCCCTTCGGCGCTGACGACCGCGATCGACACCGGCACGCCCATCTCCAGCGCCTTTTCCTGCGCCGCGCGCATGAACTCCCGGCATTCGGCCAGTTGGATTCTTGCCATGCTTGTCTTGCTCCTGTGGTGATGATGAGGCCCGCGTGGGGCTATTCCAGCTTGACGCCCGCCGCCTGCATGACCTCGGCCCATTTGTCGACCTCGGCCCGGATGTAGCGGGCGGTTTCCTCGGGTCCGGCCTTGAACGGTTCGATGCCTTGCGCGCGGAACTGTGCCCGCAGGTCAGGCGTATCCAGCGCGGACTGGATGGCCGCCGACAGCCGCCGCCTGACCGCCTCGGGCGTACCCTCGGGCGCCGCCAGGCCAAACCAGACCGAAGTGTCGAAGTCCTTCAGCCCGAGTTCCGACAAGGTCTTCAAGTCGGGCAGCGCGGCGATACGGTCCTTGCTGGCCGCCGCCAGCGCCACCAGTTTGCCGGACTGGATGTGCGGCAACGCGGTGGAGGCAGGCGCGAACATGATGGCGACCTGGCCGCCCAGGAGATCGGCCATGGCCGGCGAACTGCCCCGATAGGGCACGTGCAGCAACTGCACGCCCGCCTTGCTGGCGAACAGTTCCCCCGCCAGATGCGGCGAGGTGCCGTTGCCCGACGAGGCGAACGTGATGCCGCCGGGCCTGGCCTTGGCCGCGCGGATCAGGTCGTCTACCGACTTCAGGTTGCGGGACGGGTGGGCGACCAGCACATTGGGCACGTTGCCCACCAGCCCTACCGGCGCGAAGCTCTTGACCACGTCGACCAGGTCGGGGTTGCGCGAACTGGAGTTGATGGCGTTGGCGATGGTCACGACGAACAGCGTGTAGCCGTCGGCGGGCGCATTGGCGGCGGCGCGCGCCGCGATGTCGCTGCTCGCGCCCGGCCGGTTCTCGACCACGACGCTCTGGCCCAGCTCCGCCGCCAGTTTGCCGGCGACCAGGCGCGTGCCCACGTCGGTGGAACTGCCCGGAGGAAAGCCGACCAGGATCCTGATGGGCTGGGAAGGATACTTGTCCTGCGCGCCGGCCGCCGCCGGCACGCACGCGGATGCGGCCACGCAGAACGCGGCCAGCCATGTGCGGTGATTCATCGTGTCTCCCTGGACTGGGGCCGGTCCGCCCGGCCGCTCTCATGACGGATGGCCGTATTACACGATTCGCTCACTTATAATTCAAACGAATATTTCTTATCCAGAAATGAGCTGATCTCATGAATTTGACGGTGCGTCAGTTGCAAGCCTTCGTGCTGGTCTCCCGGCTGGGCAGCTTCACCAAGGCCGCCCATGCCATGCACGTCACGCAATCGGCGCTCAGCCTGCTGGTCCGCGAACTGGAGACGGGACTGGGCACGCGACTGGTCGACCGCACCACGCGCAGCGTCAGCGTCACCGCCGTCGGCCGGGAATTCCTGGCCAGCGCCGAACGCATCCTGGACGACATCGGCCACGCCATCGCCAACGTCGACCAATGGGTGGCGCACCAGCGCGGGCGCGTGGTCGTGGCCGCGCCGCTGGTGCTGTCCGGCACTCTGCTGCCCCCGTTGGTCGCCGACTTCAGGACCGGCCATCCCGGCATCGAACTCGTCTTGAAGGATTCGCTGCCGGACGAGGTGCTGCCTCAGGTCCGCAGCGGCGCGGCCGACCTCGGCATAGGAACGTTCCGGCGCACCGAGGCCGAGTTGCAGCACACACAGTTGTTCGAGGAATCGCTGGTTGCGATATTTCCGGTGGACCATCCGTTCGCCCGCGCGCGGCGCCTGTCCTGGCGCCGGCTGGAACAGGAACGCGTGCTGACGCTGCCGCGCGGCAGCGTGTTCCGCGAACTGGCCGAGCGGGGCTACAACGCGGCGGGCATGACGCTCGATCCGGCGGGCGAGGCGACCTACGTCGGAACGCTGATCGGGCTGGTGTCGGCGGGACAGGGGGTGGGCATCGTGCCCGGCTATGCGACCGCGCTGGCCGACCGGCGCGTCATCGCCTGGAAGCCCTTGCAGGACCCGGTCGTGCGGCGCGAAGTGTCGATCGTGCACCGCGCCACCGTGGCGGTTTCGCCGGCGGCCCAGGCCTTCATGGATTTCGTCCTGGGGCACGCCGGCATCCGGCGGCTGCGCCGCGCGTCCGCCAAGGGTTGACGGGCGGGAACGTTCAGTCCGCCGCGCCGTCGTCGAAACGTGCGAGCAGCCGCGTCAGCAGCGGCTTGATCGCCCGCAATTCCTCCAGGTGCGCCGCCGACAGCTCCTCCAGCAGTTGCTCGGCGTGCGCCGTCAGCACCAGCCGCACCTTGCGGCCGTCCTCGGGATCCGCCATGCGCGCGACCAGGTCCATGCGCACCAGCCGCCCGGCCAGCTCGGCGGCCGAATGCGGCCTGATCAGCAGACGGTCGGCGATCTCTCCCACATACAACCCATCGCGTCCGGGCGCGCCCTTGATGGCGAGCAGCGCCTGGTGCTGCTGCGGCGCCAGGCCGATCGCATGCGCGGCGTCTTCGCTGAACGCGATGAAACGGCGCAGGGCGTAGCGGAACTCGGCCAGCAGCGCATAGTCGGCGGTCGACAGGCTGGATCGCGCGGCGCGCGACGAGGAAGCGGTTTTCTTCACCCGGGCATTCTAATATATGTCGTGGTACGATATATATGGCGCCCCATGTCCGGGGCGCCTCGTCCCTTCCCCCTTTCATCATGTCTCATTCCGTTCCTGCTTCCCGGCTCGGCGATTTCACGACCGACCGTCGAGTCCTGCTGCTCATGGCCCTGGCCGCGGTCATCGGCCTGTGCAGCGTCGGCGCCGCATGGCTGCTGCTGCGGCTGATCACGCTGTGCACCAACCTGGCCTACTACGGCCGCCTGTCGCTCGAAGACCTGCCTATCTCCGGCACGCCGCTGGGCTGGACCACGGTGTTCGTGCCGGTGGCGGGCTGTCTCATCATCGGTTTCATGGCGCGCTACGGTTCCGAGAAGATCCGCGGCCACGGCATCCCCGAAGCCATGGAAGCCATCCTGATCGGCCGCAGCCGCATCCAGCCCAAGGTGGCGGTGCTCAAGCCGCTGTCCTCGGCCGTGTCGATCGGCACCGGCGGCCCGTTCGGCGCGGAAGGACCGATCATCATGACCGGCGGCGCCATCGGCTCGCTACTGGCGCAGATGGTCCACATGAGCTCGGCCGAGCGCAAGACGCTGCTGGTGGCCGGCGCCGCGGCGGGCATGACGGCCATTTTCGGCACGCCCGTGGCCGCGCTGCTGCTGGCGGTGGAACTGCTGCTGTTCGAATGGAAGCCCCGCAGCTTCCTGCCGGTGGCGGTGGCCGCCGTGGTCGCCGCCGCCGTCCGCCCGCTCATCATGGGCGGCGCCCCGCTGTTCCCCTATGCCGGTTCGGTCGATGTCTCGGCCGCGCACGTGGCGGCCTTCGCCGCGCTCGGCATCGTCGCCGGACTGGGGTCGGGCGTGCTGACGACGCTGGTCTACGCCGCCGAGGACGGCTTCGCCAAGCTCCCCCTCCACTGGATGTGGTGGCCCGCCATCGGCGGTCTCGTCATCGGGCTGGGCGGCCTGATCGAACCGGCAGCCCTGGGAGTGGGCTACGACAACATCCGCCACCTGCTGGCCGGCGACCTGGCGCTGCACGCGGTGCTGCTCCTGCTGGCGGTCAAGGTCGTCATCTGGGCGGTGGCGCTGGGCTCGGGCACTTCGGGCGGCGTGCTGGCCCCGCTGCTGATCTTCGGCGGCGCGCTGGGCGCCCTGGCGACGCCGCTGATGCCCGATGCCGCCCCCGGCTTCTGGGCCCTGCTGGGCATGGCGGCGATGATGGGCGGCACCATGCGCGCGCCGCTCACCGCCACGCTGTTCGCCGTGGAGCTGACCGGCAACTTCGGCGTGATGGTGCCCGTGCTGACCGCCTGCGCCTTCGCCTACGGCGTGACGGTGCTGCTGCTCAAGCGCTCCATCCTGACCGAGAAGATCGCCCGCCGCGGCCATCACGTCACCCGCGAGTACCACGTGGATCCGTTCGACCTCGTGCGGGTGGCCGACCTGATGACGCGGCAGGTGGAGACGCTGCCGGCCTCGATGACGGTGGGCCAGGCCGTGGAGCATTTCACGACGCTGGAGCGCCGCCACACGAGCTATCCGGTGGTCGACGCGCAAGGCGTGGTGGTGGGCGAAGTCACCCGCGCCGACAGCCTGGCCTGGACGGTCGAACAGGAAGACCGCGGCCAGCCCATGGGCGAACTGCTGGCCGACCGGGAACTTCTGGTCGCCTATCCGGACGAACTCGCCAGCCAGTTGGCCGACCGCATGGCGCTCGCGGGCGTGGGGCGCGTGCCCATCGTCGACCGCGCCGGCGGAAAGCTGGTGGGGCTCGTGGGCCGCAAGGACCTGTTGCGGCTGCGGGCGCTGCGCCTGGCTGAAGAGCGCGATCGCATGGCCTATTTCCGATGGAACGCGGACGCCGGTCGCCCCCCCATTCACGACATCCGTTAAGACATGCCCATATCGAAGATGGCGGCGGCGCTGGCCTGCGCCCTCTGCATCGCCGCCGCCCACGCCCAGCCCTCGCCCGCCGCCGTCCCCGTTCCTGCGCTGTCGCTGTCCGCCCGCGCCTGGCTGCTCCTGGATTCGACCAGCGGCCAGGTGCTGGGCGCGCACGACCCGGACAAACGCATCGAGCCGGCCTCGCTCACCAAGATGATGACGGCCTACGTCGTGTTCCAGGCGCTGCGCGACCGCGCCGTGGCCCGCGACACGCGGGTCACGGTATCGACGCGGGCCTGGAAGGTGGCGCCGGGCAGCTCCCGCATGTTCCTCGAACCCGGCAGGCAGGCCACCATCGACGAGCTGCTGTACGGGCTGCTGGTGCAGTCGGGCAACGACGCGGCGATCGCGCTGGCCGAAGGCGTCGCCGGGTCGGTCGAGGCCTTCGTCGCACGCATGAACCAGGAGGCCGGGGAAATGGGCCTGGCCTCGACCCACTTCTCGAACCCGCACGGCCTGCCCGATCCCCAAACGTATTCGACCGCGCGCGACCTGTCCGTGCTGGCGGCCCGGATCGTGCGCGACTTCCCCGACCTGGCCGGAACCTACGACGCCACGCGGCAATACACCTACAACCGCATCACGCAGCCCAACCGCAATCGCCTGCTGTGGCTGGACGCCAGCGTGGACGGCATGAAGACCGGCCACACCGAGTCGGCCGGCTACAGCCTCGTGGCGACCGCGCGGCGCGCCAGCGGCGGCGTCCAGCGGCGGCTGGTCTCGGTGGTGGTCGGCACCGCCTCCGACCACGACCGCACCCGGCAGAGCCGCGAACTGCTGGAATGGGGCTTTCGCAACTTCGAGACGGTGCGGCTGTATGCGGGCGGGGATCCGGTCGGTTCGCCGCGCGTCTGGAAAGGCACCCGCCCGACCGTGCCGATGGGCTTGCAGCGCGACACCTACATCACCGTGCGCCCGGGCGCACGGATCGAACGCACCCTGCATCCGGCCTCGCCGCTGATCGCGCCGCTGGCGGCGGGACAGCGCGTGGGCGAACTCGAAGTGCGCGTGGACGGCGAACCGGCCCGGCGCCTGCCGTTGATCGCCCTCGAGCCGGTGCAGGCGGCATCGTGGTTCGGCCGCACGTGGGACGGGCTGCGTTTGTGGCTGCACGGCCTGGGCACCTGAGGCCCGCACGGATTTGCAGCGGGTGCCTCGCATGGTAGGCTGGGCAAAAACAAGGCAGCGGGCCAGGCAGTCCCGCTCCATGGCAGATGACATCCGTTCCAGCGCAGTCCTCTTTATCCAATACGCCGGCCGGCCATGCCCGGCGCGGCGGAACGATCTCGATACGCATCGGCCTGCTCGCCCTGGTCGTCGTCTGCACGCTTCCCGCCACGCTGGTCGCCGGCCTCGCGGTGTACGAGACCTACGCGCTGCGCAAGACCCGCATCTACGAAACCACCATCCTGACCGCCCGCAGCCTGGCCGCCGACCTGGACCAGGAGCTTGAAGGCATAGGTGCCGGCCTGCGCGTGCTGGCCGGATCCAGCGACCTGGTGCGCGCCGACCTGGACTCGTTTCAGTTGCGGGCCATCGAGGCGCTCAAATACCAGGACATCGATCGCTACGTGCTGACCGACCTGCGCGGCAACGAGATCCTGGACACCTCCACGGCCCGCCCCGGCTCGCTCCAGCCGCGCGCCCGGCTGCCGGACCTGCCGCACGTCTCCAGCCGCGGCAGCCATCCCATGGTGGCCCGGCTGGGGCCGCCGCAGCAAGGACGCGGGCTCACCATCATCGTGGGCGTGCCGGTCACGATCGAGGGGGAGGCCCGCTACCTGCTGTTCGCCGACATCGGCTCGGACCGCCTGGGCGCCCTGATGAACCGGCATACGCTGGACGAGGGCTGGGTGGCGGCCGTGCTCGACCGCGACTCGACCATACTCGGCCGCACCCGGGAAGAGGCGCGCTTCGTCGGCGAACGGGCCGTGCCGTCGCTGGCCGACGCGGTCCAGCGCCAGCATGAAGGCACGCTGCCCAGCCTGACCAAGGAAGGCATCCCGGTGCTGACGGCGTTCAGCCATCTGGGCACGACGCAGTGGGCCATCGTCGTGGGCGCGCCCACCGCCGCGTTCACGGCCGATCTCTATCGCGCCATGGCCTGGGTGGCCGGCGGCGGGCTGCTGGCCATCCTGCTCGGCCTGGGCCTGGCCTATCGGTTGGCGCGCCGTATCGAACAGGCGGTGGGCAACCTCGTGGAGCCCGCCCTGGCGCTGGGAGCCGGCCATCGCATCGGCGTGGCGCCGCCGCACTTCAAGGAAACAGCGGCCGTGGCCGATGCCATCGAACATGCCGCCGATACGCTCGAGCACGCGCGCCAGCTTGCCTATTACGACCCGCTCACCCGATTGAGCAACCGGGTCCTGTTCTCGGAACTGGCCCGCCGCGCGATCGCGGCCGCGCAGCGGTCCCAGGCGTCGCTGGCCCTGGTGGCCATCGACCTCGATCATTTCAAGACCGTCAACGACGTCCACGGCCACGGCACGGGCGACACGGTGCTGCAGATCGCCGCGCGCCGCATGGCCGACGCCGTGCGCCATTCCGACGTGGTCGCGCGCTACGGCGGCGACGAATTCATGGTGCTGCTGGACGGCGCCGGCCCCGCCGCCGCCGAAGCCGTGGCCAACAGCCTGGTGGCGGTGCTGTCCGAGCCGTATCCGGGCGTCTCGCCCACGGTCGGCGCCTCGGCGGGGATCGCGGTCTTCCCGCATTCCGGCACGTCGCTGGAAGAACTGATCAGCCGCGCCGACGCCGCGCTGTATGCCGCCAAGTCCCGTGGCAGGAACCAGGCGGTGCTGGACCCCGACGCCGGGGACCGCGCGCTGGAGCGCTCGCTGTTCTAGGGCCTCTTACATCCGGTTGCCGGCGCGGCGGCGGCCGCCTGCTACCGTTGGCGGAAAGCGCCGCGCCCCCGCGCGAGCGCCGGCAACCGGAGCGACATCATGAAAACCGCCGCCTTCGCGTGCCTTGCCGCCGTGCTCATCGCCGGCTGCGACGCGCCTCCCAGGGAACCCGACACGCCGGCCGCCAGCCCCGTCGTCGACGGGCACAACGCCCGCAACGCGCTGGACTGGAACGGCGTCTACGAAGGCACGCTTCCCTGCGCCGACTGCCCGGGCATCCGGACCCGGCTCACGCTGCGCCAGGATGGCCGCTACGAACTGGAGACCCAGTATCTCGACCGCCAGCCGCGCGCCGACCGCGTCGAAGGCAGCTTCACCTGGCAGCCCGACGGCACGCGCATCACCCTGGACCAGGCCGGGGACGGACGGCAGTATTTCGTGGCCGAGGGACGGCTCATCCAACTGTACACGGACGGCACGCGTCCCCAGGGCCCGCTGGCCGGCAACCATGAATTGCAGAAGGTGGCGAACCCCGGCCGTTGAACGGCCGTGTCATCTTTTTTCCTTATACTTTCGCCTGGGCAGAGCCGCTTCGACGGCCACAAGAACAACCACCGGGAATCGCCATGCCTTTCGCCAGCTTGCTTGGACGCCTCGCGCTCTGGGCCGCGCTCTATGTGGCCTGCGCCTATCTGTCGTTCTCTCTGGACGATCCCGTCACCCAGGTGTCCTTCGTCTGGTTCCCCGCCGGCGTCGCCGTCGCCGCCTTCTTCGCCATGCCGCGCGGCGCCTGGGCGGCTCTGGTCGCCGCGCTGTTCGCCGCCGACCTCGGACTGTCCGCGCTGACCGGCCATCCGCTGGTCCCCTCGGCCTGGCTCGCCGGCCTGTCGCTCGCCTCCACGCTCGGCATCGCCTGGCTCTCGCAGCGCTATGCCCAGGGCCGGGACGACCTGCACGCGGTGCTCGGCTGGGTGGCCGTCACCTTCGTGGTCAGCGCGCTGGCCGCCGTGGCCGGCAGCGCGGGACTGGCGCTGATCAAGCATGAAGTCCTGTGGGAGGCCGTCTCCGACCTGGCGTGGATATGGTGGGCGGCCACCGTGACCGGCGTGCTGTTCGGCGTCTCGGTGCTGATGGGATTCATGGGTTTTCGCACGGTGGAGGCGCCACCGGGACCGATCGGCCGTACCGTGGGCATCGCCGCGTGGCTGCTGCTGGCGGCCATGACCTGGTACGTGTTCGGCGTGCACCGCCCGTCCACGTCCGAAGCGCCGCTGCTGCTGGGGCTGGCCTGCATCCCGCTGGCGCTGGCCACCGTGGCGACGCTCAGCGGCGGCAACCGCATGGGTTCGCTGGCCGTGCTGACCATGGCGGCCATCGTCATCTATCACTCCAACGCCGGACGCGGCCCCTTCTTCCTGCGCGGCTTCCTGCCGGGCGAACCCCTGCTGCTGGTCCAGTGCTATCTGGTCTCGGTCGCCATGCTGCAGGTCTTCGTGCGGGTGCTGACCCGCGGCATCCGGCGCCCGCGCACGGCCGACGCCGGCGGCCGCGAGACCCTGTACCGGCTGGACCTGGCCTCGGGCACCATCGTCTGGGACGCGCCGCCCGACGCCCGCCCCGGCCCCGGAACGTTGGACGAAGTGCTGCGACAGGTCCATCCGGACGACCGCCAGGGCCTGCGCGAACGCCTGCGCGCCGCCGACGGAACGCCTGGGCTGGACCACCCGTTCCCGTTCCGCCTGGCGACCGCGCCCGACCAGTGGACCACCGTCGTCGACCTGAACCGGGGGGCCATGATGGGGCCCGACGGCGCTTTCATCATCGGCAGCTGGCGGCTGCCCACGCCGCACCACGGCGCATAAGGGAACCCATGATCCAGCTCGCCCTGCTTCTGTTCGGCGCCGGCTTCGTCCGCAGGAACATCCATCTGCTGCTGCTCATCGGCTTCGTCTGGGCCGCCCTGGGCGTGATCATCACCCTGGACGGCGTGGACGGCGCGCGCTACTTCCCGCTGACGCTCTTCGGCGCGCTGCTGCTGGTGGAAAGCCTGGTCACGCTGACGGTCGCCGGCAGCGGCATGGGCGCCCAGAAGGCGGTGCTGGCCTTCAAGGGCGGCATCTTCCTGCTGGTCGCCCTGCTGATCCTGGCCGGCGGGTCCATCAGCAACCTGCTGCTGGCCATCATCCTGGGCCTGACCTACTTCGTGCTGGGCGTGTTCCAGATCGCCTCGGCCTGGGTGCTGCGCTACGACCGGTGGCGCCTGTCCGCGCTGGGCGGCGGCGCCCAGGTCCTGTTCGGCCTGTTCCTGTTCCAGCCCTACCCCACCCACTACGCCGGCACCGTCTCGTACTTCATCGGCATCACCATGCTGGTCGCCGGCATCAACACCATGCGGGTGGCCGCCCTGGCCCGGAAGCTGAGCGAGCAGTCGTCCATGTTCGACCTGCTGGCGCCCGTGGACCTGCGCGGAACGAACGCCGGCGCGCCGCCGCCCGCCCAGCAGCCGGCGCCCGACGGCCCCCTGACCGTCCACGTCTGGACCCCGGAAGGTTCGGCCAAGGACAAGACCGTGTCGCGGCCGGTGTTCAACCGCTACATCGCCGCCGTCGACGTGCAGGGCGTAATCTCTACCGGGCACGCCGCCATGGAAGTCCCGCCGTCGACCTACATCAGCCTGTACCCCGCGGTGGACATCGACCGCTCGCCGTCCGAGTTCTTCAATCTATTGAAGGCGGTCAAGGAAAACGACGTGCCGGGCAAGTTCCAGCCCGACTACGCGACCGAGTCCAAGGCTTGGTGCCCGTCGAACTGGCAGGTCAGGTTCGAGCGGTACGACCACCAGAAGCTCCAGGACTTCTGGCGGCGCTACCGCGGGCAGGAAATCTACAACCTGACCCGGCGCAACTGTTCCAGCTCGGTCTCGTACGCGCTGGAGTCCGCCCTGGACGGCGTGCTGGACGAGCGCAGCCGCAGCGTGCGGCAGGTGCTGCGCACGCTGCTGATGCCTGAACTGTGGATCGCCGCGCAGGTGCGCCAGCGCGCCCAGGTCATGGCCTGGACCCCCGGCCTGACGCTGGACTACAGCCGGGCCCTGCGCGCGGTCATCCATCCGGTCCAGCAATCCTGGTTCTCGCGCTTCCTGGCGGCCGCGACGCGCATGACCTCGCGCAGCGGGGCCTGAGACGAGGCAGGTCAGCGCGGACGATTGCCCGCTGCTCGAATTCGAGCAATAATGACGGTGACGTAATAGCTGGTGAGCCTAAAGGCAAAAGCGTTGACTGCCGCGCAAGCGGTTCCGCCAAAAGCGGAGGCAACAGACCGCCAGACTACGGGGCCCCTTCGGGGGCCTTCGCTTTTTCTGGCCCTTCAGTTCCTGGGGGGCCGGGGCTTGATGCCCTGCAGCGTCAATTCAACCAGCCGTGTGAACCTGATGGAACCCCGCATGGGCAATTGCCGCCCCAAGACCAGTTCATAGGCACTCTGGATGGTCAGCAACACAGCCGGACCGGCTGAATCCTTGACCCTGAGGACGTTAAGAAATACGCCATACAGTGCGGCTTTCCCCTCAGCGACAGGCACGTCTACCGTCACATAGTTCTCACTCTTTGCGTAGCCGCACCTGCGGGTGGCCAATTCACGCGCAATCGTCGGCAATCGTGGGGACAAAGCATAGCGGTCGGGACAGAAGCTGCGCGTTTCGCGCTCATCCTTATAAAGCTGTGAAGGACCACCACTCTCTGCACGTGCGCGCGTGAAACAGTGCATGGCGAATGCCACGCGGATTTCGACGCGTTCCTGGTCGCTGATCGTCAACTCATACCGGAAAGGATGCAGGTGAGTCAGTGGATAGACCCGGCCGTCCGCATCGACATGAGGCGCCCAACGCATCATGCCTTCATACCAATTGACCCCCATTGCCCCTTCCGTGCCCTTGAATCCGTGAGGCGGCAAGTATGTCCCGCCAGCTTTATTTGCGGGGCGGGACATTGGACCGCAATGCCCATGGGACAAGAAGGTCTGGGTAAGGGCTCTCCCGAATACCCACCCCCCTTGAAAGCCCCCCATGCCATCCCTATAATTAGCACTCGATTGCAGAGAGTGCTAACAACGCCGCCCACGCGGCGTCCAGGCCTCCGGCAACAGGCCGAGGCGCCGCGTTACGGCGTGGCGCCGGCCAAGTACGGCTTTCCAGCCTCTTTTTCTGACAAATAGACGTCAACTTCGAATATCAGGAGTTTGTATGGCCCTCCGTCCCCTGCACGATCGCGTGATCGTCAAGCGCCTGGACAACGAGCGTAAAACCGCGTCCGGCATCGTCATTCCCGACAGCGCTGCCGAAAAGCCCGACCAAGGTGAAGTGCTGGCCGTCGGCCCGGGCAAGAAGACCGAAGACGGCAAGGTGCTGCCGGTCGACGTCAAGGTCGGCGACAAGGTCCTGTTCGGCAAGTACGCCGGCCAGGCCGTGAAGGTCGACGGCCACGAACTGCTCGTCATCCGTGAAGAAGAAATCCTGGCGGTGATCCAGTAAGCCTCGCGGCCCGCTGTCCGATCCCCCGGCATCAACACATTATCCAAGGAATTTCGTAAATGGCTGCCAAACAAGTCCAGTTCGGTGATGACGCCCGCGCCCGCGTCGTCCGTGGCGTGAACGTCCTCGCCAACGCCGTCAAGGTCACTCTCGGTCCCAAGGGCCGCAACGTGGTCCTGGAGCGCTCCTTCGGCGCCCCCACCGTCACCAAGGACGGCGTGTCCGTCGCCAAGGAAATCGAACTGAAAGACAAGTTCGAGAACCTGGGCGCCCAGCTCGTCAAGGAAGTGGCTTCCAAGACCAGCGACAACGCCGGTGACGGCACCACCACCGCCACCGTGCTGGCCCAGGCCATCGTGCACGAAGGCCAGAAGTACGTGACCGCCGGCCTGAACCCGATGGACCTGAAGCGCGGCATCGACAAGGCCGTCGCCGCCGCCATCGAAGAACTGAAGAAGATCAGCAAGCCCTGCTCGTCGAGCAAGGAAATCGCCCAGGTCGGCTCGATCTCGGCCAACAGCGATTCGTCGATCGGCCAGATCATCGCCGACGCGATGGAAAAAGTGGGCAAGGAAGGCGTCATCACCGTCGAAGACGGCAAGTCGCTGGATAACGAGCTGGACGTCGTCGAAGGCATGCAATTCGACCGCGGCTACCTGTCGCCCTACTTCATCAACAACCCCGACAAGCAAGTCGCGGCCCTGGACGACCCGTTCGTCCTGATCCACGACAAGAAGATCAGCAACATCCGCGAACTGCTGCCCGTCCTGGAACAAGTCGCCAAGTCGAGCCGCCCGCTGCTGATCATCGCTGAAGACGTCGACGGCGAAGCCCTGGCCACCCTGGTCGTCAACAACATCCGTGGCATCCTGAAGACCACCGCCGTCAAGGCCCCGGGCTTCGGCGACCGCCGCAAGGCCATGCTGGAAGACATCGCCATCCTGACCGGCGGCACCGTGATCTCGGAAGAGACCGGCCTGTCGCTGGAAAAGGCCACCCTGCAAGAGCTGGGCCAGGCCAAGCGCATCGAAGTGGCCAAGGAAAACACCACGATCATCGACGGCGCCGGCGACAGCAAGGCCATCGAGGCCCGCGTCAAGCAGATCCGCACCCAGATCGAAGAAGCGACCTCGGACTACGACCGTGAAAAGCTGCAAGAGCGCGTGGCCAAGCTGGCCGGCGGTGTTGCCGTGATCAAGGTCGGCGCTGCCACCGAAGTCGAAATGAAGGAAAAGAAGGCTCGCGTCGAAGACGCCCTGCACGCCACGCGTGCCGCGGTGGAAGAAGGCGTGGTGCCCGGAGGCGGCGTGGCCCTGCTGCGTGCCAAGCAAGCCATCAAGGACACCAAGGGTGCCAACGCCGACCAGGACGCCGGCATCAAGATCGTCCTGCGCGCCATTGAAGAGCCGCTGCGCACCATCGTCGCCAACGCCGGCGACGAGCCCAGCGTCATCGTCAACAACGTGCTGAACGGCAAGGGCAACTACGGCTACAACGCCGCCACCGGCGAATACGGCGACATGGTCGAAGCCGGCGTGCTGGACCCCACCAAGGTCACCCGCACCGCCCTGCAGAACGCCGCGTCGGTCGCTTCGCTGCTGCTGACGACGGAAGCCACGGTGGTCGAGCTGGTCGAAGACAAGCCCGCTGCTCCCGCCCCCGGCGGCATGGGTGGCATGGGCGGTATGGGCGGCATGGACTTCTAAGAAGTCCCTCCGCTGGTCCCGGGTCCGCCCGGGACACTGCTTCGAAACCCGCGAGCGTCCGCGCTCGCGGGTTTTTTCGTTTCGGCGGGTGCTACCGCATTTGGAGGATGACTCGCCGGATAGCGGTTCATACCATGGGCGTGCGTACACACTCGGCAAGGACCGCTCCGCCATGGACTCGGACAGCAGAATCTTCCATCGCCGCCTGGCCCGGCTCGCCCTGTTCGGGGCGGCCACGCTGTTTTGCGGCGCCGCGTCCGGCGCGACGTATTGCTCGTTCGTCAATCGCGACGACGGGGGCAACCGCAAGTTCACGGTGCGCATCGACACGGCCCGGTTCAAGGGCGAACCGGTGGCCGTCAACGATTGCACCCCAAGCACGATCATCGAGCTGATCACCCACCGGAACTACCAGATCCCGGAGCCGCTCTGGCTATCCTCGGGCTTCGACGAGGACCGGAATCGACTCAGCTACAAGCTGGTCATGCAACGGAGCGGGGGCTATTCCGGCCTCGCCCAGGCCGTCATCGTCGAAGCCATCGACAGCAGCGAAGTCGGCGAGGTGTATCCGATCCACCTGGAGCCCGTCGATTCCATCAACGTCATCTTCGTTTCGGGATCCAACAACCAGGCGCGCGAGAAGGTCCCGAAACGCAAATACATCCTCGAAGGCAAGTTCAATTCGAATTGACTTTCGCCCTGGGCTCTTGACCGGGTTGCGCACCGCAACTATATTGTTGCGATACGCAACTCATGAGCAAGAAACCATGGAACCCATGGCGGCGCCCCCCCTCCCCGCGGACCCGATCATCCAGGAACTCCGCGAGTTCTCCCGCAAGCTGGTCCGCGAACTCGGCTTCATGCGCGCCACGCTGGCGGATACGGATCTGGCGCCCTCGGCGGTCCATGCCGTTCTCGAGATCGGCGCCGCGCCCGGGATCCATGCGAAGGATCTCGGCCATCTGCTGAAACTGGACAAGTCGAACACGAGCCGCCAACTGGCCCGGCTCGAGGCGGACGGCCTGATCAGGCGCCAGGCCGCCGAAGACGACGGACGTTCGGCGGCGCTGCACCTGACCCCCGCCGGCCAGGCGCTGCGCAGGAAGATCGACCGGTTCGCCACGGCCCAGGTGTCGGATGCGCTGCGGCGCATCGTTCCCGCCGACCAGCAGGCCCTGGTCCGCGCGCTGGCCCAGTATGCGGACGCCCTGGCCCAGAGCGCCGGCACGCCGGCCAGCAGCGCCTCCAGCGGCATCCACGAAGGTTATCGGCCCGGCTGCATCGGCGATGTCGCGAGCCTTCATGCGCGCTTCTATTCCGAGCACTGGGGCTTCGGCGTCTTCTTCGAGAAGAAGGTGGCCACGGAACTGGCCGCTTTTGCGCAGGCGCTGCCCGGCGACGGCAAGGCCCTGTGGCTCCATGTGGAAGACGGCCGCACCCTGGCCTCCCTGGCCATAGACGGCAATCCCGCTTCGGGCATCGCCCATCTGCGGTGGTTCATCGTCGATGACGCGCTGCGCGGCACCGGCGTCGGACGGGAGCTGATGTCTCGCGCGATGCGGTTCGTGGACGACCGTTTCCAGGAGACCTGCCTTTGGACGTTCAAGGGCCTGGACGCGGCGCGCCACTTGTATGAATCGTTCGGCTTTCGCCTGGTGCAGGAATCGGAAGGCGAACAATGGGGGGCGAAAGTCACCGAACAGCGATTCAGCCGTCTTCGCCCGAGCCCTCATCCGGACTGACGGCAGCCCGGCCGCTGTCCCGCCATCGGGCCGGGGTTCTATATGATGCCGATATGATGCGGATGAACAACATAAACAAGGATGAAACGAACGCAACAAAACATTGCGTGGGTCATGCATCTAGGCTAAATTCCGACTGTCTCCCCTGATTACCCTGGGGCAGACTACTCAAGACGCAAGGTCATGCTTCAAGAATACGTGCCGGAAACACGTAGCTCCGCCTTGCCAGAATGGGCGCAGACCCCATGAAGCGAATCCCCCCGGCCCACTGAGGCCCTTGTCCCGCCCCGCAGGAGGCGCCGTTACCCATATCCGCATTTCTTCGCATTCCGTTCGCGCTCGCGTCCGGAAGCGTCGTGCATTGGCACGTGCGGACGAAACGATCATCCACGACAAGGACTTCCCATGGACGCTACTTCTTCCGTCATCAGCTATCTTTCCAGCCGCCAGGTCGCGGCGCAATGGAAGGTATTCCTGCTAGCGACCTCGCAGGAACTGGCCGAGAAATTCTCGGCCGCCGAATTGCGCACCTTCATGCGCCGCGTGGGCGGCCGCTTCGGGCGCGAGCTGCCCGTGCCGGCCTGCACGACGCTGGACGACATCCAGCTGGCCATGAGCCAGATCTGGACGCGCCTGGACTGGGGCTGGGTCGAGATCACGGACCAGACCGATCACTTGCGCCTGCAGCACTACTGCGCCCCTCTCGAGGCCGCCCTGGGGCGTGAAGCCCTGGCCTGGACGCCCTCGTTCCTGGAGGGCGTCTACCAGCAGTGGTTCGAGCAACTGGGCGCCGGCGACAGGCTGCGCGTTTCCCAGGTTTCCGACTTCGACGGCATCGGCGGCATAGGCTTGCGCCTGGGATCGCCCGTCGCGGCCTGAGGTGGCCATGGATACGACCAATCATCCCGAAGCGGGGAATACGCCCCAGCCCGTCACGCCGCCGGCCCTGCCCGCCGTAAGCCGCTGGCCCGCCCTGGCCCAGCGCCGCGCGGTTCCGGCCATCGGCAGCGTGGCAGGCGAACCTGCGGCGGAGCCGCCCACCGTGTACGTCCCGCCCACCCGCTTCCAAGCTACCGATGAAGCGCCCGTGGCGCCGGAGACGGCCGCGATCCCGGACGCCGGCCAGGCCGCCCCGGCGCACGCCGCGGCGCCATCCTCGCCTGCGCCGGCCCCGACCCCGGACCAGCCGATCGCGGAGATCTTGGCCCGCCTGCGCGGCTACGCCGACGATGGCCGGCCGGATCCCCAGGCGATGCCCGCACTGTTCCAGCGCCTGCTCAGGAACTGATCCATGAAGCCGAGCCAGCCCCGAAGGAGACCGGCGTGAGTCCGCTGCCGCCAGCCGTCCCCACTTCCCACCAGGCGCCCGCCGACGCGCGCGCCGACCGCGTGGCCGCCCTGCCGCTGTGGAGCCACCGGCTCGTGCGGATCGTGCTGGCCGCCCTGGCCTGCTTCAGCCTTGCCGTCGTCATCACCGCCCCCCTGGAAGCGCTGCCGCAACTGCTGCTGTCCCTGGCGGCCCTGGTGGCCGCGCTGGTCTTGCGCAACGTCGCGGGGCGCCTGCCGACGGTGTTGATGGTGCTCCTGTCGGCAACGATGTCGCTGCGCTACATGTACTGGCGGCTGACCTCGACGCTGGATTTCCAGAGCTGGCTGGACATCGCCTTCGGCTACGGCCTGCTGCTGGCCGAGATCTATGCCCTGTCGGTACTGCTGCTGGGCTATCTGCAAACCATCTGGCCGCTGCGCCGGCTGCCGGCCGCGATGCCCGCCGATCCGGCGACCTGGCCGTCGGTGGATATCCTGATCCCGACCTACAACGAGCCGCTGGACGTGGTGAAGCAGTCGGTGCTGACCGCCGTCTCGCTGGACTGGCCGGCCGACCGCCTGCACATCTTCGTGCTGGACGACGGCCGCCGCAAGGAATTCCAGGACTTCTGCTCCGAACTGGGCGTGGGCTACATCGCGCGCAGCAACAACGAATCGGCCAAGGCCGGCAACCTGAACGCGGCGCTGGAACTGACCAGCAGCGAGTACGTGGCCGTGTTCGACTGCGACCACATCCCCACCCGCTCCTTCCTGCAGATCTGCATAGGCTGGTTCCTGAAGGATCCGAAGCTGGCGATGCTGCAGACGCCCCACTATTTCTTCTCGGCCGATCCGTTCGAGAAGAACCTGCATACCTTCCGCGCGGTGCCCAACGAGGGCGAGCTGTTCTACGGTCTGGTCCAGGACGGCAACGACCTCTGGAACGCGGCGTTCTTCTGCGGTTCGTGCGCGGTCCTGCGCCGCAGCCAGCTCGAGGAAGTGGGCGGCATCGCCACCGAGACGGTGACCGAGGACGCCCACACCGCCCTCAAGCTGAACCGCGCGGGCTACAACACGGCCTACCTGGCCGTCCCGCAGGCGGCCGGCCTGGCGACGGAAAACCTGTCCCGCCACATCGGCCAGCGCGTGCGCTGGGCGCGCGGCATGGCGCAGATCTTCCGCGTCGACAACCCGCTGTTCGGCAAGGGCCTGAGCCTGAGCCAGCGCATGTGCTACCTGAATGCCATGCTGCACTTCTTCTACGGCCTGCCGCGCCTGGTGTTCCTGACCGCGCCGCTGGCCTTCCTGTTCTTCGGCGCGCACGTGTTCCAGGCATCGGCGCTGATGATCACGCTGTATGCCTTCCCCCACCTGATCCACGCCAATCTGACCAGTTCGCGGATGCAGGGGCGCTTCCGCCACTCGTTCTGGAACGAGGTCTACGAATCGGTGCTGGCCTGGTACATCATGCGGCCGGCGCTGCTGGCCCTGATCAACCCCAAGCTCGGCAAGTTCAACGTCACCGCCAAGGGCGGCGCCCAGGGCCAGGCGTGGTTCGACTGGGACATGGCCAAGCCCTACCTCGTGCTGCTGACCCTGAACATCGCCGGCCTGATCGCCGGCCTGATCTCGCTGGCCGTCGTCGACTATGACTCGGGCGGCCTGTTCACCCTGGCGATCAACCTGGTCTGGACCCTCTACAACATCATCATCACCAGCGCGAGCATCGCCGTCGCCCGCGAGGAGCGGCAGTTCCGCTCGCAGCCCCGCGTCGCCGCGCAGATCCCGGCCATGCTGCGCCTGCCGAACGGCAAGACCGTGGCGTGCAGCACCACCGACTATTCCGCGACCGGCCTGGGCATCCAGCTGCCGCCCGAACTGGAACGGCTGGAGATCGGGCAGGAACTGCACGTGGCCCTGTTCCGCGGCACCGAGCAGCGGGTCTTTCCCGCCACCATCGTGTTCTCGACCGACCGCCACCTGGGCCTGCGCTTCGAATCGCTGACGCTGCAACAGCAGGTGGAAATGGCCGAGATGACCTTCGCGCGCGCCGACACCTGGGCCGAGAACTGGGGCCAGAACACGCCTGACGCGCCGCTGGTCGGCCTGCGCGAGGTCGTGCGCATCGGTGTGCTCGGCATGAAGCAACTCGCCCTACACGGAGGCCAGGCCGTGCGCGCCCGGCTGCAAGCCCGTCCTATCCAAACCAGGATGAAGAATCGATGACAACAACCAGAAATCTTCCTCGCAAGCGCGCCCACGCGTTGTCCGCCAGGCCGCTCGCGGCGATGCTGGCCGCGGCGCTGCTGCTGAACTCGCTGCCGCTGCAGGCCGCCACCCAGCCGGCTCCGGCCCCGGCCGGCGGCGAGGCCCCCGTCAAGCCCGAGCAGTTGGTGTCGGGCGGCCGCACCTATGGCGTCACACTCAAGCAGCTCGGCGCGGGCGCGCCCATGGTGATCCGCGGCGTGGAAGGCAGCTTCAGCCTGCCCTTCGACATCCGCGCCGACGAGGTGGTGTCCTCGGCGCGGCTGCGCCTGCGCTACACCTATTCGCCCGCGCTGCTGGCCGACCTGTCGCACATCAACGTGCTGGTCAATGGCGAAGTCGCGGCCTCGGTGCCGGTACCCAAGGAAAGCGCGGGCGAGCCCAGGGAAACGCTGGTCGACCTGCCTTCGCAGCTCATCACGCAGTTCAACAACCTGAACGTGCAGCTCATCGGCCACTACACGATGGAGTGCGAGGATCCCCTGCACTCCAGCCTGTGGGCCAACGTCAGCAACCGCAGCACGCTGGAGCTCACGGTCACGCCGCTGGTGCTGGCCAACGACCTGTCCATCCTGCCCCTGCCCTTCTTCGACCGGCGCGACAGCCGGCCGCTGACGCTGCCCTTCGTGTTCGCCGCCGCGCCGGACAACACGACCCTCGAGGCGGCCGGCATCCTGTCGTCTTGGTTCGGAGCGCTGGCGAGCTACCGCGGTGCGCGCTTCCCGACCGCCGTCAACCAGTTGCCCACCAAGGGCAACGCCATCCTGCTGACCACGGGCGAGCTGCGCTCGAGCGGGCTCGACCTGCCCGCCCCCAGCGGGCCGAGTGTCACCCTGGTCCCCAACCCCAACGACATGTACGGCAAGCTGCTGGTGCTGGGCGGCCGCGATGCCAAGGAGCTCAAGCGCGCCGCCCAGGCCGTGGTCACGGGCAGCAAGGCGCTGACCGGCCAGCGCGCGGTCATCACGCAGCTGGCGGAACTCGAACCGCGCAAGCCCTATGACGCGCCCAACTGGCTGCGCAGCGATCGGCCGGTCAAGTTCGGCGAACTGGTGCCGCCCACCAGCCTGAACGTCTCGGGCTTCGCGCCTCCCACCATTCCGGTCGACCTGCGCCTGCCGCCCGACCTGTTCGGCTGGCGCGAGAGCGGCATCCCGCTGGACCTGCGGTATCGCTACACGCCCCAGCAGCTGTCGACCAGCTCGACCATGACCCTGGGCGTGAACGACCAACTGGTGAAGTCCTTCCCGCTGCCGTCGATCGAACGCCTGAACGGCGGCGAGGGCCTGCTGGCCAAGCTCCAGACGGACAGCAGCATTCCCGTGCGGGCGCAGATGGAGCTGCCGCTGCAGCTGATGCCGCCGCGCTCGCGGCTGCAGTTCCGCTACCAGTACGACTACATCAAGGAAGGCCAGTGCCGTGACGTGATCATCGACAACGTCCGCGGCGCGATCGAACCGGATTCGACCATCGACATCTCCGGCTTCAAGCACTACATCGCCCTGCCCGACCTGGCCGTGTTCCACAACAGCGGCTTCCCGTTCACCCGGATGGCGGACCTGTCGCAGACCGCGATCATTCTTCCGGACAGTGCCGGCACCGCCGAGTACAGCGCCTACCTGGGCGTGCTGGGCCGCCTGTCGGAATCGACCGGCTATCCCGCGCTGAACGTCACGGTCGCGCGCGCCGATCAGGTCTCGGGCCTGGCCGACAAGGACCTGCTGGTGATCGCATCGGGCGACAACCAGCCCCTGCTCAAGCAATGGAGCAGCCAGCTGCCCGTCTCCCTGGCCGAGGGCGGCCGCCGCTTCAGCCTGTCGGACTGGGTCTACCAGGCCTGGAACTGGGTCGTTCCCAATCCGCGCGAGGACACGGGCAAGGCCCGCAATTCGCTGTCCTTCACGACCGACGGCGCCAGCGTGGTATTCGCGGGCTTCGAATCGCCGCTGCGCAGCGGCCGCAGCGTGGTCGCGATCTCGGCCACCCGCCCCGAAGGCCTGGCCGAAGCCGTGGATGCGCTGATCGGCGAGGACCGGACCGAGTTCATCCAGGGCAGCGTGTCCGTCGTGCGCGGCAAGCAGGTCGACTCGCTGGTCTCGGGCCCGACCTACTACGTGGGATCGCTGGGCTTCTTCAAGAGCATCCAGTGGTACGCCGCCCGCCAGCCCTGGATCCTGCTGCTGCTTGCCGTGTTCGGCATCGCGCTGCTGGGCCTCCTGGTCTACATCGCGCTTCGCGCCCGGGCGGCCCGCCGCCTGAACGCCTGAGCGACGCCGGTGGCCAGATGAAGACGCACCCAGCCATCGGGCGGCTGCCATGGCGCCTGGCCGCCATGGCGTCGGCGCTATCGTTCGCGCTGGCCGGGCCGGCGGCAGTCCGCGCGGCCGCCGGCCCGGACGCGTGCACGCCCGCGTGGCCGCTATGGCAGGCATTCGGGACGCACTTCATCCAGCCCGACGGCCGGGTGCTGGACGCCAGCACGCCACGCCTGCACTCCTCGTCCGAAGGGCAGTCCTACGGCATGTTCTTCGCCTTGGTCGCCAACGATCCGGCCGCCTTCGACAGGATGTGGCGCTGGGCCGTCGACAACCTGGCCGGCGGCGACATCGGCGCCCGGCTGCCCGCGTGGTACTGGGGCAAGCGCGAAGACGGCACCTGGGGCGTGCTGGACGACAACTCCGCCTCGGACGCCGACCTGTGGTTCGCGTATGCGCTGTTCGAGGCCGGCGAGAGATGGCGCCGCGACGACTACCTGCGCGACGCGCGCGCCCTGCTGGCCCGCATCGAGGCCGAGGAAACCGTCGAACTGCCGGGCCTCGGCCCTATGCTGCTGCCCGGCCGCCGCAGCTTCGCGCGGCCGGACTCGCTCTGGCAGATCAACCCCAGCTACCTGCCGCTGCCGCTGCTGCGCCGGCTGGCCATGGTTTCGCCGTCGGGTCCCTGGGCCCGGATCGCCGACAACACCGCGGCCTTGCTGGCCGCCGTCAGCCCCAAGGGCTACGTGGCCGACTGGGTCGCCTATCGCGGCGCCTCGCCCGCCAGCGGCCTGTTCGTGGTCGACCCCATCAAGGGCGACCTGGGCAGCTACGACGCCATCCGTACCTACCTGTGGGCCGGAATGGCCCCCACCAGCGATCCGCTGGCCGCCCCCATGCTGCAAGCCCTGCGCGGCATGGCCGCCGCGACCGCGAGCGCCGGCACGCCACCCGAGCGCGTGCGCGCCATGACGGGCCAGACCGAAGGCACCGGACCGTTCGGCTTTTCGTCGGCGCTGGTGCCCTACTTCACGGCCAAGAAACAGCCCTGGCTGGCCGACCTGCAGCGGCGCCGCGCCCAGGCCCTGCTGGACGAAAGCCTGCGCACGGCAGGGCCCGGCCGCCAGCCCCCCTACTACGACGTCGTGCTCAGCCTGTTTGGATTGGGCTGGGCCGAAGAACGCTATCGATTCCTAAGCACTGGACAAGTGCAACTATCCTGGGAGAAAACATGTCCGCCCACCGTCGCTCGCTAGCGCCCCGGCGCCGGGCCGCCCCAAGCCCGGGCCGCGCTGGAGGTGGTTTTCTGACGGCCGGCCTGCTGGCCGCCCTGGCCATTTCCCCCAGCCTGAACGCGCAGACCCCGCCGGCAGCCCCCGCGCAGACGCCTTCGGCCACGACCACGTCGCTGCTCGAACAGGGCCGCTACTGGCAGGCCCGCAACAATGACGCGCGCGCCGCCGAAGCCTGGGGGCGCCTGCTGCAGGCAGACCCCAAGAACGCCGAGGCGCTGTACAACCTGGGCCTGCTCGAACTGAAGGCCAACCGGCCCGCGCGCGCACGGGAGTACCTGGCGCAGCTGCGCGCGCTGGGGACGGCTGAAGTCGATGCGGTGCGGCTGGAGCAGGAGATCACCCTGCGCGCCGGCGACAATCCGAAAACGCTCGAACAGGCCCGGCTGCTGGCCAGTTCGGGGGAGATCGACAAGGCCGTGGTGCAGTACCGGTCCGTGTTCGGCGGCAAGGCCCCGCAAGGCCGCATCGCGCTGGAATACTACAGCTACCTCGGCTACACCAACGACGGCTGGGACGAGGCGCGCCAGGGCCTGGAACGGCTACAACGCGAAAGCCCCGACAACGTCCAGGTCTCGCTCGCACTGGCCAAACTGCTGACCCGCAAGGAAAGCACCCGGGCCGAGGGCATCCGCCGCCTGGCCAGGCTGTCGTCCCGCCAGGACGTCGGCGGCGAGGCCGATGAAAGCTGGCGGGCGGCGTTGACCTGGTACGGCGATCCCCGCCCCGCCGACGCCCCCCTGTTCGAAGCCTACTTGAAGGCCCATCCGGACGACACCGAGATCCGCCAGCAATACAGCCGCACACGCAAGGCCGGAGGAGGCGCCGCGGCCCGCGCCGCCACTCCCTCGCCGCAGGACGCGCAGCTGAGCCGCGCATTCAAGGAACTGGAAGGCGGCAACCTCGACAGCGCCGAGGCGGACCTCACCGCCCTGCTCCAGGCCAATCCCAACCACGCCGACGCGCTGGGTGGCATGGGCGTCCTGCGCCTCAAGCAGGAGCGTCCCGACGAAGCCGTGGAATTCCTCACGCGCGCCACGCGGCAGCCTCGCGCGCGCGGCGGCTGGCAACAGGTGCTGGGCGTGGCCCGGTACTGGTCGCTCAACGCCAGCGCCGAACGCGCACGCCAGGCCGGCGAACTGGAGAAAGCGCAGCAGCAGCTGGAACAGGCCGTCAAGCTTTCGCAGAACGACCGGACGGCCGAGGTCGCGCTGGGCGGCGTACTGGCCGAGCGCGGCCAATACACGCAAGCCGAGAAGATCTTCCGCGGCGTGCTGGCGCGCGACAAGGACAACCTTGCCGCGCTGCAGGGCCTGGTGAACGTACTGGCGCAGACCGACCGCATGGAGGAAGCGCTGCGGCTGGTCTCGCAACTGAGCCCGGCCGACCAGCAGAAGCTGGGCGGCGTCGGCCAGTTGCGCGCCACCCAGGCACGCAACGATGCCCGCAAGGCGAGCGAACGGGGCGACTACACCGCCGCGCGACGGCTGCTGGAAGACGGCCTGCGCGCCAATCCCGACGACGCCTGGCTGCGCCTGGACCTGGCGCGCCTGTACCTGAAGACGGGCAGCATCGCCGAAGCGCGGGGCGTGGTCGACGGCCTGCTGCTGACCAACCCCGACGACCCCGGCGCGCTACAGGCCAGCGCCCTGTTGTCCGCCGAAGTCCAGGACTGGGACGCGGCGCTCAAGACGCTGGACAAGATCCCGGCACGCAACCGGACCAAGGAAGTCATCGACCTGCAGAAACTCGCCTGGACCCAGTACCAGGTATCGCAGGCGGTCACGCTCGCGCGGGCCGGCAAACCGGACCAGGCCAAGGCCATCCTCGCGCAACTGGAACCCGAGGTGGCGCAGAGTCCGGGACTGGTCGGCTCGCTCGCGTCGGCCTACATCGACGCCGGCGACAACATGCATGCCTTGAGCATGCTGCGCCAGGCAATGGCCCGCACGTCCACCCCCGACAACGACCTGCTGCTGCAATACACGGTCGTGCTGCTCAAGACCGACCAGGACGCCGAGGCCGCGGGCATCCTGCGGCAATTGCAGACGCAGACGCTGAACGACCGGCAGACCCGCAGCTTCGACGACCTGCGCAAGCTCTATACCGTGCGCCAGGCCGAAGCGCTGCGCCAGCGCGGCCGCATCGCGGATGCCTACGACGTGCTGGCGCCGATGCTGGCGAAGTATCCCAACGACCCCCTGGTCGTGGGGGCGCTGGCGCGCATGTACTCGGCGGCCGGCGACGGCGCCAAGGCGCTGGCCCTGCACCGGCAACTGCTGGAGAAGGATCCGGACAATGCCGAACTGCTGACCGCCGCCGCCCAGGCCGCGGCGCAGGCCAGGAATACCGACTACGCCGAGGCCGCGCTGGCCAAGGCCGTCAGCCTGCAACCCAACAACCCGACGGTGCTGGCCTCGGTGGGCCGGGTCTACAACAGCATGGGCAAGAGCGGCAAGGCCGCGGAATACCTGAAGGCGGCCCTGGCCGCGCAGGCCGCGGCCAAGGTTCCGGCAGCCCCGCAGGCGACCGCGGCGGCGCCGGCCCCCCGGGTCAACGACGACAATCCTTTCGCCAGCCTCCCCGGCCAGGTCCGCAGCAATCCGCCGGCCCAGCGGGTGGCGGGCGCGGCACCGGCGGACACGACGACCGTCTCCTACGGCGGCCCCGTCTTCGGTACCCAGGTCACGGCGCCCGCCGCCTACGCCGCGGCCGCACGCGGGGACGGACGCGCCGCGGCCGCGCCTGTGCCCGCGGCGCTGGCCGCGCCCGTGCCGGCGGCGCGCGCCTCGTCCAGCGCGGAGCCCGCGCCGGTCGTCTCCTCGGTCCGCGCGGACCTGGAATCCGCGACCGTGCAGGCACCGTTCGTCGCCACGGTATCGGCGCCGCCGCCGGGTACCGTCCCGCCGCCTTCCCCCGGCGCCATTCCCGACCCGGTGATCGGCCTCGAACCCGCCCCCACCCTGCCGCCGTCCCCCTTCCGCCGGTCCGGCGGCTCGCAGGCCAACCTGGCCAGGGCCTCGGCCGCGCCTGCTGCGCCCAAGACGCTGGAAGAGGAACTGGATGCGATCCAGCAGGCCCGCAGCGCGACCATCACCGTCGGCACGACCATGCGCCAGCACAACGGCGCCGGCGGCATGGGCCGCATGCTGGACGTGGAGACGCCGGTCACGGTGGACTTCCCCGTCGGCGACGGCCGCGCCTATGTCCAGGCCACCCCGGTCACCCTGCGCGCCGGCTCGGTCGGCGGCGATTTCGCGTCCAGCAGCCAGTTCGGCGGCGGCCCCGCCGCCGCGAATGCCCAGCAACAGGGTGCCGTCGGCGCGCCCGGCTCGCAGAACGCCAGCGGCGTGGGCGTCGCGGTGGGTTACCAGTTGTCGGGGCTGAAGCTGGACCTGGGCGTCACGCCCTTCGGTTTCCGCTACCAGAACATCGTGGGCGGCGCCCGCTTCGACGGCGAGGTCGCCAACGAGGACGGTCCGCGCCTGTCCTATGGCGTGGAAGCCTCGCGCCGCGCGGTTACGGACACTGTGCTCTCCTACGCGGGCACGCGTGACAGCCGGACCGGCGAAAGCTGGGGCGGCGTGACGGCCACGGGCGGACGCCTGCGCGGCGGCCTGAACTACGATGGCTACGGCTTCTACGGCAGCCTGGGCTGGCACAGCCTGAACGGCCACAACGTGCAGTCGAACAGCCGGCTGTCGGGCGGCGCGGGTTTCTACACGCAGCTCATCCGCGAACCCAACCGCACCCTTACCTCGGGCCTGGACCTCACCGTTTTCGGCTACGACAAGAACCAGGGCTACTACACGGTGGGCAATGGCGGCTATTTCAGCCCGCAGCGCTTCGTCGCGCTGAGCGTGCCGCTGGCATGGGCGCAGCGCCAGGGCCGCTTCAGCTACCAGATCAAGGGCGCGATCGGCGTTCAGCACATCAAGCAGGACGCCGTGAACTACTTCTCGGATCCGGCCCGCCAGGCCCAGGCCGAAGCCATCGCCGCGGCCTATGGCACCCGTGCCAGCTACGCGGGCCAGAGCAAGACCGGCATCGGCTACGGCCTCGCGCTGGCCGCCGAATACCAGCTCGCGCCCAAGTGGTTCCTGGGCGGCAATTTCAGCATCGACAACGCGCGCGACTATCGGCAATACAAAGGGGGCGTCTACGTACGCTATGCTCTCGAGCCGCAAACGGGCCCGGTCCCCATGCCGGTCCCTCCCTTCGCCTCGCCCTACGCGAGCGAATAACCGAATCACCTTACTGCTGTAGGCATCACCGGAGTACGAAATGGTTTCATTGATCGCTGGCCTGACGATCCTCATCATCGGCGACAGCCACCTGGCCACCCCCTCCTACCTGATCGGGTCGCTGCATGACGGCCTGCTCCGGCAGGGGGCGAAAAGCGTGCACACCATAGGCGTGTGCGGCACGACACCCGCCGAGTGGCTGACCGCCACGCCCGGCTCCTGCGGCGGCGCCGAGCGCATCGGCAGCGCCAAGGCGGTCGTCAAGGGCAAGGCCGCCGCGACCGAACCCATTTCGCAGTTGATCGCCAAGGAAAAGCCCGACCTCGTCGTCCTGGTCTTCGGCGACACGATGGCCGCCTATACCAAACCGGACTTCCCCAAGACCTGGGCCTGGCAACAGACGACCTCGCTGGTCAAGGCCATTTCCTCCACCAACACCAAGTGCGCATGGGTGGGGCCGGCCTGGGGCAGCGAAGGCGGCAAGTACGGCAAGACCTTTCCCCGCGTGCAGCTGATGTCGAAGTTCCTGGAGGCCAATGTTCCGCCCTGCCAGTACATCGATTCGCTGAAATTCGCCAAGCCCGGACAATGGGCCACCGTGGACGGCCAGCACTTCACGCAGGCCGGCTACAACGCGTGGGGCTCGGCCATCACGCAGGCGCTGGCCAACGCGCCGGCAACCAAGGGAGCCAACGGCAAATGAAACCCACCCTGATCGCGGCACTGGCCTGCCTGCCCGCGCTGAGCGCGCACGCGGCCGGCATTGCGCTCTATCCGACGGGCCCGGCCGAGGACTCGGCCTTCGTGCGCTTCGTCAACGCCACGTCCGGGCCGCTGGAGGTCCAGGCCGCCGGCTCCGGCGCGACGCTGTCGCTGCCGGTCGACAAGCCCGCCTCCGGCTTCATGCCGGTGGCCGCCGGCAAGCCGGTCAAAGGCACGCTGGCCGGGGGCGGCCAGGGCCTGCCGGTGTCGGTCAACGTCAAGCCCGGCGAGTTCGCCACCGTCGTCGCGCTGGACAAGAAGGCGACCGTGGTCCTGAAGGAATCGCCCGACGACTTCAACGCCATGCGCGCGTCGCTGGCGCTCTACAACGCCGATCCCGCCTGCCGCCAGGCCGGGCTGCGCACGGCCGGCCGCAACGTCGGCATCTTCGAGAACGTCGGCCAGGGCCAGACCAAACGCCGCCTGATCAATCCCGTGGCGGTGTCGGTGGAACTGACCTGCGACGGCAAGCCGCAAGGCGCGGCCCGCGATCTGGGCGCGCTCGAGGCGGGCCAGCGCTATACCGTCCTGGTCGTTCCCGGTCCCCAGGGCCCCCGCACGCTGTTCGCCAACGACGCACTGACCCGCTGACCCCGCTTCCCGAGTTCCCCCACAGGTCATCTCATGGTCTTTGCGTCGCTGGAATTCCTCACGCTGTTCCTGCCGCTGTTCCTGCTCGTCTACGCGGCCGTGCCGGCGTCCTGGCGCAACGCCGTGCTGATGTTCTCCAGCTGGATCTTCTATGGCTGGTGGAGCCCGCTGCTGCTGTTGCTGTTCATCGCGCTCATCCTGGTCGGCTGGATAGGCGGCATGGCCATCGACAACACCCGCACCGAGCGCCAGCGCATGCTGATGCTGACGGCCTTCATCGCGATCAACCTGTCCGTGCTGTGCTGGTACAAGTACGCCAACATCCTGGTCGAGACCTTCAACCAGGTGCTGGCCTGGAGCGGCGCGATGCCCGTTCCCTGGCAGAAGATCGCGCTGCCCATCGGCCTGTCCTTCATCGTGCTGCAGTCGATTTCCTACCTGATCGACGTGCAGCGCCGCGTCGTGCCGGCCGACCGCAGCCTGGTGAACTTCGGCGCCTATCAGGCCATGTTCGTGCACCTGATCGCCGGCCCCATCATCCGCTACGACTGGGTGGCGCGCGAACTGCGCGAGCGTACCGTCGACTGGCCCCAGTTCACGCAGGGCGCGCGCCGCTTCATGATCGGCTTCGGCATGAAGGCGCTGATCGCCGACACGTTGTCGCCGCTGGTGCAGACCGCCTTCTCGCTGTCCGCGCCGACGTTCGTGGACGCCTGGCTGGGCTGCTTCGCCTACAGCCTGCAACTGTTCTTCGACTTCGCCGGCTACAGCGCCATGGCCATCGGACTGGGCCTGATGCTGGGTTTTCATTTTCCCGAGAACTTCAACCATCCCTACCTGGCCGCCAGCATCCAGGACTTCTGGCGCCGCTGGCACCTGTCGCTGTCGAGCTGGCTGCGCGACTACCTCTACATTCCACTGGGCGGCAATCGCAAGGGCGAGGTGCGCACCTACGTCAACCTGCTGCTGACCATGGCCATCGCCGGCCTCTGGCACGGCGGCGACAACTGGAACTACCTGCTGTGGGGCATCGCCCACGGCCTGGCGCTGGCCGGTACCCGGCTGTGGGGCCATGCCTCGCTGCCCGAGCCGCCCGCCGTGCTGTCGCGGGTGCTGACCCTGCTGTTCGTCATGCTGGCCTGGACGCTGTTCCGGGCGCACTCCTTCGGCTCGGCCCTGGACATGTACGCCGGCCAGTTCGGCCTGAACGGCTACGCGCTGGGCGATGCCCTGCGCGTCCAGCTTCGCCCCGCCCACCTGATGGCCATGGTCCTGGGCGTGCTGTGCATCGTCTACCCGGCGGTGGACGCCTGGCTGGCGCGCGGCGGCCGGCCGGCGCTGCTGCGCGCCTGGGACGGCGCCTGGCCGGTGGCCGGCTTCCTGCTGGGCTTCTCGCTGATCGCCAGCCGCGGCGCGGTCCCCTTCCTGTATTTCCAGTTCTGATGGACAAGACCTCTTCCCGCTCCGGTCCCCGCTACGCGCTCGCGGGCTGTGTCATGGCCGTCGTCCTGGCGGCGGGCCTGCTGTCCAATGGCTACGGACTGCTGGTCGAACGACTGCCCCTGACCCGCCACGCGCCCGACTGGCCCGGCTTCCTGGACGGACGGGTCACCGCCGAGATCGCCGACACCCTGGCCAAGACGCCGTTGCCGTCCGGCTCGGCCAGCCTGGAACGCGGCGCGAGCTGGCTGGCGGTGGGCGACCTGGGCCCGCGCGTGCGCCAGGGCTGCCCGGACTGGCTGTTCCTGGCCGACGAACTGGAGCCGCATGCCGGCGGCGACGAAGCCCTGCGGGCGCGTGCCCGGGAAGTCGCCGACCTGCGGACGCGGCTGGCCGCGCGCGGCATCGAACTGCTGGTGGCCACGGTACCCGACAAGAGCCGCATCGCGGCCGGCCAACGCTGTGGCGTCTATCGCCCGGCCGCGCTGGAACGGCGCCTGCGCGAGTGGAACGGCCTCCTGCAAGCCAGCGGCGTGCGGACCGTGGACCTGGAACTCGCCCTGCGCAAGCTGCGCGTGCCGGGGTTCCTGCGCACCGACACCCACTGGAACGAGGCCGGCGCGGAAGCGGCGGCCGGCGCCATCGCGGCAGCCGCCCGCTCGTTGCCCTCGGCGGCCGAGACACTGCAGCCGCACCAGGCCTTCGCCATCACGCGGGGCCAGCCGCAGCCACTGGCGGGCGATCTGATCAGGCTGGCCGGCATAGACTGGCTGCCGACCCCGCTGCTGCCGGCCCTGGACCTGGAACCGCGCACGGCCTTCGCGCCGGTGACGGACACCGCCGCCCCGGCCAGCGAAGACGACCTGTTCGGCGACGCCGACCTGCCGCGGGTGGCCTTGATCGGCACGTCCTACTCGCGCAACTCGAACTTCGTCCCGTTCCTGGAAGCCGCGCTACAGACCCGCGTGGTCAATTTCGCCCGCGACGGCGGCGAATTCGCCGGCGCCGCCCAGGCCTATTTCAAGAGCGAGGAATTCCGCGACACGCCGCCCCGCCTGATCGTCTGGGAAATCCCGGAGCGTTCGCTGCAACGCCCCCTGGACGGCGAGACCGCGATCTGGAAAGCCGCCGCGGCGCGCTGACGCCGCGGGCGGTCAGCGTGGCTACTCCACCTTCGCGCCCGAGGCCTTGACCACGGTCGCCCAGGTCTCCACCTCGTCCTTGATGAAGGTTCCGAACTGCTCCGGCGTGGTCTTGGCCGTGACGGCACCCAGGTCCTTGAAGCGCTGCTGCACGTCCGGCTTGGCCAGCGCCTTCTGCACGGACGCGTTGACCTTGGCGATGACATCGGGCGGCGTGCCCTTGGGCGCGATCAATCCGAACCAGGACGACACGTCGAACTTGTCGTAGCCCGACTCCATCATGGTGGGCAGGTCGGGCGCGGTGGCCGAGCGTTCGGCGGTGGTGACCGCCAGCGCGCGCAGCTTGCCGGCCTGCACGTGCGGCCAGGCCGAGGGCATGTTGTCGAACATCAGCTGCACCTGGTTGCCGATCAGGTCGGTCAGGGCCGGGGCGCTGCCTTTGTAGGGGATGTGGGGAATGTCCACGCCCGCCCGCAGCTTGAACAGCTCGCCCGCCATGTGGATGGAGGTGCCGCTGCCCGACGACGCATACGAGAGCTTGTCCGGGTGCGCCTTGACGTAGGCCACCAGTTCCTTGACGTTCTTGACCGGCAGCGACGGATTGACGACCAGGATGTTGGGCACCTTGATGACCAGCGCGATGGGCGCGAAATCCTTGACGATGTCGAAGTTCAGGTTCTTGTACAAGGTCTGGTTGATGGTGCTGGTGACGGCTACCATGTACAGCGTGTAGCCGTCGGGCTTGGCGCGGGCGACCAGTTCGGCGCCGATGTTGCTGCCGGCCC
The DNA here is from genome assembly GCF_004216695.1 of Pigmentiphaga kullae. Taxonomy (GTDB): domain Bacteria; phylum Pseudomonadota; class Gammaproteobacteria; order Burkholderiales; family Burkholderiaceae_B; genus Pigmentiphaga; species Pigmentiphaga kullae. The sequence goes on along the minus strand of NZ_SGXC01000004.1, from coordinate 249,064 downwards.
CGGGCTTGTTCTCGACCACGAAACTCTGGCCCAGGTCGTCGCCCAGCTCCTTGGCGATGATGCGGGCGGCGACGTCGGTGGTGCCGCCGGCCGAGAAGCCGACCACCACGCGTACCGGCTTGTCCGGGTACGAGGCCGCGGCGGCGGGGCCGGCGGATACCAGGGAAACCAGCGCGGCCAGGCAGGCCGCACGGGCCGATGACGGGAAATGCCTCATGGGTGCGTCTCCTTCTTGTATCGGTGGGGAATTTTCCAACGGGATCTATGTCAACATCGGCGTCCGGCTCCGACCATTGTTGCAAACCCGAAGCATGCGCCGCGGACGCGTTTCGCTGTATCCTGCGGCCGACCCTTCCCTACCCCGCTCCGATGACCGATCAACAGCATTCTCCCTACAAGAGCACCGGCGGCCTCCAGCGGGTCTTCCGCGCCTGGCGCTATTCGCTGCAGGGCCTGGGCGCCGCGCTCAAATACGAGGCCGCGTTCCGCCAGGAAGTCGCGCTGGTGGTCATCCTGGTGCCGGCGGCGGTCTGGCTGGGCCGCGATACCACCGAAGTCCTGCTGCTGCTGTTCAGCATGCTGCTGGTGCTGGTGGTGGAACTGCTCAATTCCGCGGTGGAGGCCCTGGCCGATGCCCTGTCGGTGGAAACGCACCCGCTGCTGGGGCGCGCCAAGGACCTGGGCAGCGCGGCGGTGATGCTGTCCCTGCTGTTCTCGGCGGGGCTCTGGATACACGTGCTGGCGGGCCGGCTGCTGGGCTGACCCCGCCCCTGGGGCAACGGGCCGTTTTCGCGCCCCTGGCCGGATGATCCTACAATGTCGGATCGACTCCGTTCCCCTTGCACCATGTCTTTCACCCGCAAACTGACGCAGGCCTGGGCCGCGTCCGACTCCCTGCTGACCGTCGGCCTGGACCCGGATCCCGCCCGCTTTCCCGCCGAACTGCGCGGACGGGCCGACCGCATCTTCGATTTCTGCCGGGCCATCGCCGACATCACGGCGCCCTACGCGTGCGCGTTCAAGCCCCAGATCGCCTATTTCGCCGCCCGCCGCGCCGAGGACCAGCTCGAGGCGCTGTGCCGGCACATCAAGGAGCACCACCCCGACGTCCCGCTGGTGCTCGACGCCAAGCGCGGCGACATCGGCTCCACGGCCGAGCAATACGCCGCCGAGGCCTTCGAGCGCTACGGCGCCGATGCGGTCACGGTCAGCCCCTACATGGGCTCGGATTCGATCGAACCCTATTTCGCCTGGCCGGACCGCGGCGTGATCGTGCTGTGCCGCACCTCCAACCCGGGCGGCTCGGACCTGCAATTCCTGGAAACCGGCGGCGAGCCGCTCTACCTGCGCGTGGCCGACCTGGTGGCGAAGAAATGGAATCGCCACGGCCAGCTGGGCCTGGTGGTGGGCGCCACCTTCCCCGCCGAGCTGGCGGCGGTGCGCGCCCGCATCGGCGCCGACATGCCGCTGCTGGTGCCCGGCGTGGGCGCCCAGGGCGGCGACGTGCAGGCCACGGTGCAAGCGGGATGCAATGCCGCGGGCACCGGCATGATGATCAACTCCTCGCGCGCCATCCTGTACGCCAGCGGCGGCGACGACTGGCGCGAGGCCGCGGCGCGCGTGGCGCGCGAGACCCGCGACGCCATCAACGGCTTCCGCCCCGGCCGGGGCTAGCCGCCAATCCGGGGCGGCCAGGGCCGCCCCCTCGTCACTTCTCGATCCTGATGCCGGCCGTGCGGACCACCTTGGCCCAGCGCTCGGCCTCGGCCTGGATCAGCTTGCCGAAGGCCTCCGGCGTGGCGCTGGGCACGACCTCGGCCCCTTCGTCCGAGATCGACTTGCGCACGTCGGCGTCATTCAGCAATGCGACGATTTCCTTGTGCAGCCGCGCCACGATGGGCGCCGGCGTGCCGCCGCGCGCCACGATGCCGAACCAGGTCCCGGTCTCGAACTCCATGCCGGCCTCGCGGAAGGTGGGCACGTCGGGCAGGCTGGGCGAGCGCTTGTCCGAAGCCACCGCCAGCGCCCGCAGCTTGCCGTTGCGGATGTGGTTCATCACCGGCACCAGGCTGGGGAACAGCAGCCGGGTCTCGCCCGACAGGGTCGCCAGCACGGCCGGGCCGCCACCCTTGTAGGGCACGTGGTAGAGCTTGGTGCCGCTGCTCTGCTGGAACAGTTCGGCCACCAGATGCGGCGCCGTGCCCACGCCATAGGAAGCGTAGTTGACCTGCCCCGGCCGCTCGCGGGCATAGCGGATCAGTTCCTGCAGCGAGGCCACCGGCAGGCCGGGATTCACCACCAGCACGGCGGGCGCGTTGGCCAGTTGCGAGACAGGCGCGAAGTCCTTCTTCAGGTCATACGAAATCGTGTTGTACAGGCTGCCGTTCGAGCTGATCGCGGTCGTGGCCATGAGCAGCGTGTAGCCGTCCGGGGCCGAGCGGGCCACGGCCTCGGCGCCGATGATGCCGCTGGCGCCCGGGCGGTTGTCCACGATGACGGGCTGGCCCAGCCGCTCGCCCAGCTTCTTGCCCACGACACGCGCGATCATGTCGGTGCCGCCGCCGGGCGCGAAAGGCACGATCAGGCGGATGGGCTGGGTAGGATAATCCGGGGCCGCCCAGGCGCCGGCGCTGAAGAGCGCGGCGGCGGCGCAGGCGAGCGCCGGCCGCCCACGCTTGAGGGAATGTCTTTGCACGTTGGTGTCTCCTGGTGGCCGCCCGGCCGTGGCCGGGGCGGCGGGGTCGCCGGCGCGATACCGCCGGCGCGCGGCTCAGCTGGCCGACGGCAGGTCGCGGATGGCAACGCCGCGGTCGATGGCGTCGCAGCGCGCGTCCTCGGCGGCGGCGCGCTTGCGCGAGAGCTCCAGCACTTCGCGGGCGCGGTCGCGCGGAATGAAGCAGACGCCGGTGTCGTCGGCCACCACGAGGTCGCCGGGGTTGACGCGTATGCCCTCGATCTGGACCGGGCCGTTGATCTCTATCGTCTCGATGCGCCACTTGCCGGTGATGGGCGAGACCTCGGTGGCCCAGACCGGGAAGCCGACGCGGCGCGAGTGCGCGACGTCGCGCACCCCGCCCGACACGATGGCGCCGATCTCGCCCTGGCGCTTGGCCACCTGGGCCGAGATGCCGCCCATGTTCGACAGCCCGGGCACGCCCTCGATCACCAGTACGTCGCCCTGCTCCGCGATGTTGTGGGCCTCGATCTCGGCCATGCCGTTGCGGTGCGCGCGCGCGTTGTCGACGGGGTGCCCGGTCATGACCGTGTTGCGCAGGGTCATGGCCGGGCCGACGATGGTGGCGCCGGGAATGGTGGGCTTGAGCAGCGAGCCGGGCAGCGTGGCGGCAATGCCCAGGTGATCCATGACGTCCGACACGATGCCGGAGGCGTCGCCCAGCGCCTTGAAGCCATCGATCAGGTCCTGGGGCGGGCGCTCGATGTCGAGGCTCTTTACCCGTTCGGGGGCGATCTTGCCCAGCAGCGTCTTGGTCATGCGTGGTCTCCGTAAGGAATGAGGCGCGCCGCCGCCTGCGGCCCATCCGCGGCGGCGGTCTTCATATGTGAAAAATTCTCATCGCTTTCCCAAAGCGCATCAATCGATTTATAGTCAATATCATTGACTTTTACTCATAGAAATGGTCACTCGCCTGCCCCCGCTCAACCCGCTGCGCACCTTCGAGGTGGCGGCGCGCCACCTGAGCTTCACGCGCGCCGCGCGCGAGCTGCACGTCACGCCCGGCGCCGTCAGCCGGCAAGTCATGGTGCTGGAGGAATTCCTGGGGGCGCGGCTGTTCGAACGGGTCAATCGCGAAGTGCGGCTCACGGCCGTGGGCCGGCGCTACCTGGACGACCTGAACGACGTGTTCGACAGCATAGGCGAGGCCACCCAGCGCGCCATGCAGGGGGTGCGCGACAAGCCGTTGCACATCTGGTGCCCGATGACCTTTGCGATGCGCTGGCTGGTGCCGCGCCTGCCGGCGTTCCACGCCGCCCATCCGGGCCGCGACGCCATCTTCACCACCTCGCTCAAGCCGGTGGACTTCACCGAGCACGACGCCGACGTCGCCATCCGCATGGGCCGCGGCGACTGGCCGGGCGTGATCTCCCGCTTCCTGGTCGGCATCGAGCTGCTGCCGGTGTGCAGTCCGCGCCTGCTGGAGGGCCGCGCCCCGCCCATCCATCCGGGCGACCTGGGCCAGTACACGCTGCTGCAATCGGTGGCGCGGCCGGACTATTGGCCGACCTGGCTGCAGGCCGCCGGCGCGGGCGACATCGACCCGGACCGCGGGCTGACCTTCGAGAGCGTCAGCCTGGCCTACCAGGCGGCGCTGGAAGGCCTGGGGGTGGCCATGGGCCAGCATGCGCTGGTGGCCGACGATCTGGCGTCAGGCAGGCTGGTCGCGCCCTTCGGCCTGCGCGTTCCCATCGACAACGCCTTCTACCTGATCTATCCGGAGCGGCTGCAATACGACGCGCACCTGTGCACGTTCCGCGACTGGATCCTGGCCGAGGCCAGCGCGGACGAAGCCCGGCGCGCCTCGCTCCCGGCCTGACCGGCGTCCCGGCTCAGGCCGGCTGCGCCGACGGGAAACGTATCCGCACGCCCAGGCCGCGCCCCTGCAGGCCGGTGCCCACGTGGATGGAGGCCGCGTGCGATTCGGCGATCTGAGCGACCAGCGACAGGCCGATGCCGCTGCCCCTTTCGGTGGTACCCATCACGCGGTAGAACCGGTCGAAGATGCGCCGGTATTCGGACTCGGGCACGCCGGGGCCGTCGTCGGCCACGGTCAGCAGCACGCCGTCGGCCTCGCGCCGGCAGGCCACGGCGATGTGCGCGTCGCGTCCGCCATAGCGCACCGCGTTGTCGATCAGGTTGCGTACCAGGATGCCCAGCGGATCGACCCGGCCGCGCACCAGGCAGTCTTCGGTGTCCAGGCTGATGCGCTGGCCGCGCTCGGCGGCGCCGGTCTCGAAATCCCGCGCGATCACCGACACCACGGTGTGCAGCTCCACGTCGTCCTCGCCGAATCCGTTGGCATCCAGCCTGGCCATGTCCAGCAATTGCTCGGACAGCCGCGCGCTGCGCTGGGTGGTCGCCAGCAGCTTGCCGAGTTCGGCGCGCAGTTGCACGGGATCCTGGCACCGCAGGGCGTTCTCGGTCTGCACAGTCAGGACCGCGAGCGGCGTGCGCAGCTCGTGCGCGGCATCGACCAGGAAGCGCCGCTCGTTCTGCATGGTCTCGTCCAGCCGTCCGAGCAGGCCGTTGAACGACTCGACCAGCGGACGCAGTTCAACCGGCAGTTCCCGGGCCGGCAGCGGCTGCAAGTCGGTGGGGCGCCGCTGCAGGATGCGGCGCGACAGCCGCGTGACGGGAAGGACCGACCACTGGACCAGGCAGCCCACCACACAGGCCAGCATGCACGCCAGTATGCCGACGAACATCAAGCCGCGGGTCAGGCGGTCGTGCAGCTCCTTGCGCAACAGCGATTGCGGCTTGCCCACCTGCACCTGTATCCGCCCGCTGGCGTCCGACACCGCATAGACGCGCCAGGGTTCGCCGCCCACCATGATGGTGCCGTAGCCTTCGCGCATGTCCGGCACGATGGGCCGGCCGGGCGCGCTGGGGGAATGCAGCACGCTGCGGCCGGTCGCCAGGTTCCAGACCTGGAAGGTCATCTGGAGCTGGGAGGTATCCAGCCGCTGCTCGCCCGGCAGCGAAAAGCCGCGTTCGGCAACGTTGTTCTCGAGTCCGACGGGCAGCGACAGCAGGGTCAGGTTCGCCACCTCGCGCAGCGCGGCGTCCCACTCCCCGCTCCATTCGCGCGTGACCTCGGCCCGATACCACAGGAACGTTCCCGCCCAGGTCAGCAGCATGGTCGCGACGATGCCCGTCAGCAGGCGCGTGCGCAGCGATCTCATCGCGTCTCCCGCAGCCGGTAGCCGTAGCCGTGCACGGTCTCGATCAGGTCCTCGCCCAGCTTGCGGCGCAACTGATGGACATAGACCGCCACCGTGTTGCTTTCGATCACGCCGTCGCTGCCGTAGACCGCCTCTTCCAGCGCCGTGCGGGACAGGGCCTTGCCCGCCCTTTCCATCAGCGCCAGCAGGGTCCGGTATTCGTGCGCGCTGAGCGCGACCGGCTGGCCGCGACTGGAGACCGCCCGCGATGCGGGGTCGAGCTCCACGTCGCCGCTGCGCAGCACCGGGGCCACGCGTCCCAGGCTGCGGCGCAGCACCGCGCGCAGCCTGGCCCGCAGTTCGTCGACCTGGAACGGCTTGACCAGGTAGTCGTCGGCCCCCGCGTCCAGGCCGCCTATGCGGTCGCTCAGGCGGTCGCGCGCGGTCATCGGTCATGATGATGACCGGCGTCGTGTCGTAGCGGGCGCGCATGGCGGCCAGCACGCCCAGTCCGGAACCGCCGGGCAGTCCGAGGTCGAGCAGGACCGCCGCGTAGTCGTGGTCGATCAAGGTCAGCCGCGCGGCGGCGGCGTCGCGGGCCCATTCGACCACGGTGTCGTGCTGGCCCAGCGCGGTGACGAGCGCGTCGGCAAGCATGGCGTCGTCTTCTACGAGCAGAATGCGCAAGATCGGTTTCCCGTGGTTCGGATGAGCGGCGCGCGCGGCCGCATCGGCTGGCCAAGGCCAGTATCGTCGCCCGATTTTAAAAAGTTCTTAAACCGCCCCGCCCAGAATTCGCGGTGGCGGCTGGCTCGCGCTCATGCCCGGGCCGGGCTGGCCGCCGCCCTCACATCCACGTTCGGAACCGCCCGCGGCGGCAGGTTCCAGGAGCCAGCCACATGATCCAGGACCCGCGCAGCCTCTGCCTCTGCTTTCTGCTGGGCGCCATGCAGCCCGCCGTCGGGCAGGACCTCGTGGGCGGCGGCATTGCCGTCATCCCGGCCTACCCCGGCGCCGACAGCTATCGCGTGCTGCCCGCGCCCATCCTCAATTTCCAGCGCGGCCCCTTCTTCATCTCGAACAGCCAGGGCCTGCCCGGACTGGGACTGAAGACGGAAATCGCGCCCGGCCTGAGCGTGGGCGTGCGCGCCGGCTTCGGCCTGGGCCGCAAGGAAAGCCGGTCCGACCGGCTGTCCGGCCTGGGCGACATCGATGCCCATGCCCAGTATGGCGTATTCGCCGACTGGGCGCCCGGCCGGTGGCGCGCGTCGCTGGCCTACACCCAGGCGGCCAAGAGCGGCTATGGCGGCACCCTGGCCGTGCGCGGCTCGTACGCCATCTGGCAGGGCGGCAAGCACGACGTGCAGGTCGGCGCCGGCCTGGAATGGGGCAACCGCGACCACATGCAGACCTGGTTCGGCGTGACGCCGGAGCAATCCGCGCACAGCGGCGCCGGGCTTGCGTCCTACCGGCCATCGTCGGGCCTGCGTTCGGGCTCGGCCTTCGCGCTCTGGACCTACCGGCTGGACCAGCGCTGGCGCGTCGTCACGCTGCTGGGCGTGCAGAGCCTGATGGGCGACGCGGCCGACAGCCCCATCGTCGAACGCAAGACCGCCGCCTTCGGCAGCGTGGGCCTGGCTTACTCGTTCTGAAGCGGGTCGACCGCGAGCGCCCGCGCTTCCAGCACGCCGCGCAGCGCGATCCGCACCGCCTGCATGCGCACGGCGGCGCGGTCCCCGGCCAGCAGATGCGTGGCCGTGCGCACCCGCACGCCTTCGGGCGTCGTCCACGCCCAGCCGAAGCACACCATGCCGACCGGCTTGCCCGGCGTCGCGCCACCGGGTCCGGCGATGCCGGTGGTCGACACCGCCATCTGCGCGCCCGCCGCCTGCAACGCCCCGGCCGCCATCTCGCCAGCGGTCTGTTCGCTGACCGCGCCGTGCGCGGCCAGCGTTTCTTCCCGCACCCCCAGCTCGGCCACCTTGGCCGCGTTGGTGTAGGTGACGAACCCCCGGTCGAACCAGGCGCTGGACCCCGCTACGGCAGTGACCAGCCCCGCCACCAGCCCGCCGGTGCAGGACTCGGCGGCGGCCAGCATCCAGCCCATCGGCTGCAGGGCTTCGCCCAGGGCGGCAGACAGATCCAGCGATTCCTGGTCGAACATATATGCTCCCCCCTACGCGCTGACGCGCGCCCCCCAGGGGGCGATGCGGGTGGACCGGCAAAGCCGGATCCACCGCATCCTGGGGCACTACCAGGCCGGCCGAGAATGGCGATCGTCAGCCTGGTTGAAAGCCGCCCCCTGGATTAATTTAGTTGACGATACGCCAGTACAGCGCGCAGACCAAGAGCGCGTAGAACGCGGCGATCATGTCGTCCCACATCACGCCCAGGCCGTTCTTGAGCCGGCGGTCGAAATGGCCGATGGGGGGCGGCTTGAGGATGTCGAACAGCCGGAACAGCAGGAAGCCGAAGGCCTGCGACACCACGGAATCCGGGATCAGCCACAACACCGTCCAGAAGGCGACCATCTCGTCCCATACCATGCCGCCATGGTCGGGCACGCCCAGGTCGCGCCCCGCGCGGTCGCAGGCCCAGATGCCCACGACGAATGCCGCCACCAGGAAAATGGCCTGGTGCAGCGGCGCGCCCAGCACCATGGTCAAGGGCTGCCACAGCGCCCAGGCCAGCAGCGTCCCCCAGGTCCCCGGCGCGGGGCGGATCAGGCCGCTGCCCAGGCCGAAGGCGATGGTGCGCGACAGGCGCGCGCGCATCCAGGCGAAGCTGGGGCTCGCCGGCACCGTGCCGGCGGAGGAAATGTCGGTCATGTCGTCTCAGGCAAGAGCCCCGCCGCCGGACCGGCCGTCGACGGGAAATGATCGAAGCCGGCGCGGGGCAGGTCCGGCACCGGGTTGCCGCCGGCATCCACCACGCGCAGGCCGGCGCCAGCCTGCACCGCGCCGATGCGGGTGGCCGCCACGCCCGCGCGCGCGGCCGCGTCGGCCACACGGGCGCGGGCATCGGCCGGCGCGGTGAAGCACAATTCGTAGGCATCGCCGCCGCCCAGCGCGCAGCGCCGCCGCCAGGGGACCGGCAGGGCCGCCACGGCGGGCGACACCGGCACGTCGTCGGCGCACAGACGGGCGCCGCAGCCGCTGGCGGCCAGGATGTGGCCGAGGTCCTGCAGCAGGCCGTCCGAGATGTCGATCGCCGCGCTGGCCAGGCCGCGCAGCGCCAGCCCCAGCGCCACGCGCGGCTCGGGCCATTCGAGCGCGCGGCGGGTCGCCGCCAGCACCGCCGCCCGGTCCGCCACCGGCACTTCCGGCTCGCCCAGCAGCAGGCGCAGCGCGAGGTCGGCGTCGCCCAGCATGCCCGACACCCAGATGTCGTCGCCGGGCCGGGCGCCCGAGCGGCGCAGCGCCGCTCGGGCGGGCACGCTGCCGAAGATGGTGATGGACAGGGTCGTGCCCGCGTCGCTGCGGGTGGTGTCGCCCCCGACCAGGGGGCAGCCATGGGCATCGGCCAGCGCGAACAGGCCGCCGGCGTAGGCCGACAGCCAGGCATCGTCCGCGCGCGGCAGCGCCAGCCCCAGCACGAAGGCGGTCGGCTTCGCGCCCATGGCGGCAAGATCTGACAGATTCACGGCCAGCGACTTGTGACCCAGGGCGCGCGGGTCGACGTCGGGAAAGAAGTGGCGTCCCTCCACCAGCAGGTCGGTGCTGACCGCCGTGGCCTCGGCCGAGGGCGCGAGCAACGCGCAATCGTCGCCCACCCCCAGCATGCCCGCCGGCGCCGTCCGGGTGAAATGCCGGCGGATGAGCTCGAATTCCCCTGCCATGGTCAGGCCCACCCCCTACGCCCTTCGGGCGCCCCGCATGGTGAGCCCCCAGCCGCTATGCGGCAGCCCCCCTCGGGGGCCAGGACCCGCCTTGGGGCGGCCCAGCGCCGGATCCCGTGGGCGCGGCGCTGGCGGACCGGCAAAGCCGGATCCGCGGCGCCCTGGAGGATGCGCGTCAGCGCATCCATTTCAAGTCCGACGGCCGGCCTGGACCTCGGCGGCGCGGACTTCGGCCGCGAGCTTGTCCAGCACGCCGTTGACGAACTTGAAGCCGTCGGTGCCGCCGAAGGACTTGGCGAGCTCGACGGCCTCGTTGATGACGACCTTGTACGGGATCTCGACGTGGTTCTGCAGCTCGTAGGTGCCGATCAGCAGGATGCCGTGCTCGACCGGCGACAGTTCGTCGACCTGACGGTCCAGGAAGGGCGCGAAGCGTTCGCGCAGCGCGGCCGCATCGCGGGCGGCGCCGTACAGCAGCGCCTTGTAATGGCCCAGGTCGGCTTCGGCGAAACCTTCGCCGTCCTGCATGTGGGCATCGATCTCGCCCATCTCGCCGGCATCGCCCCCCTTGAGCAGCCACTCGTACACCCCTTGCAGAGCGAACTCGCGCGCGCGCCGGCGCGCACTGCGCGCGTTCTGGCGGCTGGCCTCAGTCATCCTGTTCTTCCTCGTCGTCGAAATCTTCGTCGTCCTCGTCCTCGTCGTCCTCGTCGTCTTCTTCGGGCTCGAGGGTGGCCAGCAGGTTGGCCATCTCCACGGCGGTCTGGGCGCAGTCGCGGCCCTTGGTCGCGGCGCGCTCCAGGGCCTGCTCTTCCGTTTCCGTGGTCAGCACGCCGTTGGCGACGGGGATGCCGGTCTCGAGCGCGACGCGGCTGATGGCCGCCGCGCTTTCATTGCTGACCACCTCGAAGTGGTAGGTCTCGCCGCGGATCACCGCGCCCAGCGCGATCAGTCCGTCGAACTCGCCGGTGTGGGCGAGCTGGGCCAGGGTCACGCCCAGCTCCAGCGCGCCGGGCACCGACACGACCATGATGTCGCGCTCGTCCACGCCCAGTTTGCCGAGTTCTTCCAGGCAGGCCTGCAGTTGCTGTTCGCCGATGTTCTCGTTGAAGCGGGAGCGCACGATGCAGATATGCAGCCCTTCGCCATTCAGATCGGGAGTCATGGTATAGGGGTTCATGATGGGGCGCCGTCCTTGGTGGGGGGTTGGTCATGGCCGGCTTCGTAGCCGGTCACGGTAAGGGAAAAGCCGGTCATGCTGGGCATGCGGACCGGCCGAGCCAGCAGCTTCATGCTGCCGACGTTCAGGTCCTTCAGGATCTGCGCGCCCACGCCGTAGGTGCGAAGGTCCATGCGGGGCGGCGCGTCGCCGCAGGCCGCGCCGGTGCGGTCCTGGTCGATCAACTGCTGGAACTCGGCCGCCAGGTCGCTGGACGCGCCGTCGCAGTTCAGCAGGATGACCACGCCGGATTCGGCCTGGGAAATGGCTTCCAGGGCGCTGGGCACGCTCCAGCTGTGCGTGCTGCGGGCCACTTCCAGCACGTCCAGCAGGGACGTGGGCTCGTGCACGCGCACCAGCGTTTCGCGCTCGGGATGGATGTCGCCGTGGACCAGCGCGAGATGGGGCGCGCCGCTGGGCGTGTCGCGGTACATCACGGCGCGGAAGACGCCGTGCGCCGTGCGGATCGGCCGTTCGGCCACGCGCTGCACCAGCGACTCGTGCTCGCTGCGGTACTGGATCAGGTCGGCGATGGTGCCGATCTTGACGTCGTGCTGACGCGAGAACTCGATCAGGTCGGGCAGCCGCGCCATCGACCCGTCGTCCTTGAGCACTTCGCAGATGACCGAGGCGGGCGTAAGCCCGGCCATGGCGGTCAGGTCGCAGCCGGCCTCGGTGTGGCCGGCGCGCGCCAGCACGCCGCCGCGCGCGGCCTTCAGCGGGAAGATGTGGCCGGGCTGCACCAGGTCGGACGGCCTGGCCTCGCGCGCCACAGCGGCCTGCACGGTGCGGGCCCGGTCGGCGGCCGAGATGCCGGTGGTCACGCCCTGGGCGGCCTCGATGGACACGGTGAAATTGGTGCCGTGCTTGGTGCCGTTGGCCGACACCATCAGCGGCAGGTTCAACTGGCGGCAGCGGTCCTCGGTCAGCGTCAGGCAGATCAGGCCGCGTCCGTAGCGGGCCATGAAGTTGATGGCCTCGGGCGTGACGAACTCGGCCGCCATGACGAGGTCGCCTTCGTTCTCGCGGTCCTCTTCGTCGACCAGGATGACCATGCGGCCGGCGCGCAGCTCGGCCACGATTTCCGGCACCGACGAGATGGCGGAGGACCCGCTGGGGGCGGGAACGGGAGAAATGAAAGCAGACATGAGGATCGTCCGGCGCGGGTTGCGTGGCTGTACCGGAGGCGGCGCGAGGGGTCGGGCCGGTACGGGAAACCGGGTATTTTACCCGGATGCCGGGACAATACGGGGGGCGGCGCGCGCCCCCGCCTACGCCGCCTGGAACGGCTCGTCCGGCCCGTCCAGCCGGGGCTTGAGGGCCGGATCCAGCGATTCGCGCCCGTCGAACACGAAGCACGCCCCGTCGTAGCCTTCCCCGCCGGTTTCCTCGAAATACTTCAGGATGCCGCCTTCGAGCTGGTAGATGTGCTCGATGCCGGCCTGTTCCATGTAGATGGCCGCCTTCTCGCAGCGGATGCCCCCGGTGCAGAAGCTCACCACGGTCTTGCCGGCCAATTGGTCCCGGTTCGCCTGCACGGCCGCCGGGAACTGCGTGAAACGGGAAATCCGCCAGTCGATCGCGCCCCGGAAGGTACCGTGGTCCACCTCGAAGGCATTGCGGGTGTCCAGCATGACGACTTCGCGGCCCTCGTCGTCGCGGCCCTGCCGCAGCCAGCGGGCCAGGGTGCGGGCCTCGACCGCCGGCGCCCGTCCCGCCTCGGGCCGGATGGCCGGGTGGTCCATGCGGATGATCTCGCGCTTGATCTTCACCAGCAGCTTGCGGAACGGCACCTGGGCGGACAGGCTTTCCTTGACCTCGATGCCGGCCAGCCGTCCGCCGAAGGCCGGGCCGTGGCGCAGCCAGTCCAGCCAGGCGTCGATGCCCTGGCGCGTGCCGGCCAGGAACAGGTTGATGCCCTCCTGCGCCAGCAGCACCGTGCCCTTCAGCCCGCACGCCAGCGCCCGGTCCCGCGCCGCGGCTTGCAGCGCGGGCAGGTCGTCCAGGGTCAGGAAACGGTAGGCGGCGATGTTGACGACGGCGGGCACGGCGGATCCGGGAAACGACAAGGCGCGATAGTTTACGCGCCGGCGTCCGGGGCTTCGAATTCGAGCTTGTGGAATCCGTAGCGCTCGGCCGTCATGTGGGCCAGGATGGCCACGGCGATCTCGGGCGGCGTGCGCGCGCCGATGCGCAGGCCCACCGGGCCGTGCAGGCGGGCCACGTCGTCCCGGGTCAGGTCGAACTCCACCAGGCGCTCGCGGCGCTTGGCCTGGTTGGCCCGCGAACCGATGGCGCCGACGTAGAAGGCCTGGGACTTGAGCGCCTCCAGCAGCGCCAGGTCGTCCAGCTTGGGATCGTGCGTCAGCGCGACGATGGCCGTGTGGCGGTCGGGGCGCATCTCGGTCACGGTATCGTCGGGCATGGTGGTCACCAGCCTGGCGCCCGGCACTTCCCAGCCCTGCGAATATTCCTCGCGCGGATCGCAGACGATGACCTCGTAGTCCAGCGCCAGCGCCATCTGCGCCAGGTACTGCGACATCTGGCCCGCGCCTATGATCAGCAGGCGCCAGCGCGGCCCGTGGGTGGCGGCCAGCTCCGAAGCGGTCAGCGACAGCGTGTCGGCGCGGTCGCTGGCGGTCTCCAGCACGGCCTGGCCGGTGGCCAGGTCCAGCCGGCGCAGCACCCGATGGCCCCGGGTCAGTTCGGCCAGCAGCTCTTCCACCCCACTATGGTCGGCCACCGGTTCCAGGACCAGTTCCAGCGTGCCGCCACAGGGCAGGCCGAAGCGCGTGGCCTCGTCGGCGGAGACGCCGTAGCGGACGACGCTGGGCACGTCCGTGGGCCATGCGCCCGCGCGCGCCTTGTCCGACAGGTCGTCCTCGATGCAGCCGCCCGACACCGAGCCGGCGATCGAGCCGTCGCCGCGCACGGCCACCATCGCGCCGATGGGCCGGGGCGCCGAGCCCCAGGTGCGCGTCACCGTGCCCAGCACCACCTTGTGCCCTTCCCGCCGCCACTGGGCCAGGCGCCGCAGGACGTCCAGATCGACGTTGTCCATCGTCGTTGCCACTCCACGTCATTCTCAGGACGTCATGATAGTCCAGGCCCGGGCTCCGGCCGCTACGCGCAGGCCTGCGCGGCCGCGGACGGAAAACGGCCGGCGCGGCTGACGCCGCCGATGGCGGGCCGCTGTAGCCGCTCGCTCAGCCACTGCGCCGTCCGCAGCACGGCGTCCAGGTCGATGCCGGTGGCCACGCCCATGCGCTCGAGCATGTAGACGACGTCCTCGGTGGCGATGTTGCCGGTGGCCGCCGGCGCGAACGGGCAGCCGCCGAAACCGCCCGTGCTGGCGTCCAGGGCATCCACGCCCGCCTCCAGGGCCGCCAGCACGTTGGCGATGCCGGTATTGCGCGTGTTGTGGAAATGGCAGCGCAGGCGCGCCCGAGGCGCCAGCGCGCGCGTGCCCGCCAGCAGCTCGCGCACCTGGGTCGGCACGCCGCAGCCTATGGTGTCGGCCAGCGCGATCTCGTCCGGCCGGGCCGGCAGCAGCGCCTCCACCAGGGCCAGCACGCGCTGCGCGGGCACCTCGCCCTCGAAGGGGCAGCCGAAGGCGGCGCCGACCGTGACGGACGTGCGCATGCCGGCGGCCCGCGCGCCGTCCAGGATGGCCGATGCGGCCGCGACCACGTCGGCCACGCCCGCGCCCTGGTTCTTGCGCGAGAAGGTCTCGCTGGCCACCACCACCACGTTGGCTTCGTCGCAGCCGGCCGCCCGCGCGCGCGCCAGGCCGGGCTCGTTGAGCACCAGGCCGATCAGCGACAGGCCCGGGCGGCGCTCGATGCCCGCCATGACGGCCTCGGCGTCGGCCATCTGCGGCACCCGCTTCGGGTTGACGAAGCTCGTTGCCTCGATCCGCCGGCCGCCGGCATCGGCGATGCGCCGGATCAACTCGATCTTGTCCGCCGCGGGAAGCAGCACGCGTTCGTTCTGGATACCGTCGCGCGGCGCGACGTCGATGATCTGCACGTGGCCGTCCATGCCGGGTCTCCTGGTGTCTGGGGTAGGGAAAAGTATAGCTTTGTCCGGACAAAGTGGCATGCCGGCGCCACCGGCGGCCCCCGTGCGCCCACCAAGCCGCTACACTGGGACATGCGCGGCGCGATACGGGCACCCGACGGTGCGGCCGGCTGGGCGCCTCTTCCAGGAGCGAACGTCATGACGGCAGATTACACGGCATCCCTGCGCGACCGCGTCGTGCTGGTCACGGGCGGTACGCGCGGGCTGGGGCGCGAAATGGCGCTGGCGCTGGTGGCGGCGGGCGCCCGGGTCGCGATCACCGGCGCCCATGCCTCGGACGCCATGCACGAGACCATGGCGCAGGCCCAGGCCACGGCCGGCATCGGGCGCATGTTCGCCATCGTCGCCGACGTCACGCGCTTCGAGCACTGCGCGCGCGCCGTGGCCGAGATCCGGGACCATTTCGGCGCGCTGCACGTGCTGGTGAACAATGCGGGCATCGGCATGGGCGTCATCAGCGACACCTTCACCACCGAGCCCGCGCGCTTCTGGCAGACCGACCCGCAGGCCTGGCGCGCCATCATCGACACCAACATCAACGGCGCCTTCAACATGGCGCGCGCCGCCGCGCCCCTGATGGTGGCCCAGGGCTTCGGCAAGATCGTCAACATTTCGACCAGCGACCAGACCATGGTGCGCCGGGGCTATTCGCCCTACGGGCCGAGCAAGGCCGCGCTGGAGGCCGCCTCGCGCATCTGGGCCCAGGATCTGGAGGGCACCGGCGTGGACGTGAACGTCTATCTGCCCGGCGGCGCGGCCGACACCGATTTCCTTCCCGCCGGCCCGAACAGGAAAGGCGCCGACGGCAGCCTGCTGCCCGCCTCCGTCATGCGGCGCGGCATCCTGTGGCTGTGCTCGGACGCCTCCAACGGCCGCAGCGGCGAACGCTACGTCGCGCGGCTGTGGAACGAATCGTTGCCGGCCGAGCTGGCCGCCGAAGGCGCCCGCGCGCCGCACGTGGACAAGCCGGCCATCATGTAGTGCCTAACCCCGGCGCTCGATCTCCATCCGGTAGCTGAAAGTGGCCGCCGGATGCCAGTTGAACGAACAGATGACGCTGCCCGCCGCCGAGAAATAGTGGCGGATCAGGCACAGCGCGATCGCCTCGCGGCGTTCGTCCAGCAGCGGCCGCAGGTGGGCCGGCATGGGTTCGGCGCGGATCTCCTGCGTGGCGCGGACGATGGGCTCGTCCGCGCGGGCCTCGATGTGGGCATAGAAGGGCCCCACGCAGCCGGGCAGCTCGGGGCCTATCCACGCCAGCCGCTCGGGCAGGAAGGAACTGGTGCAGCAGATGGGCGCGCCGCCCCGCTCGGTCCAGCGCACGCTATCCACCTGCAGCCAGCGGTCGCCCTCGCGCGCGCCCAGCATGGCCGCGATGGCCGCGTCCAGCGCCACCAGGGTCGAGGCGCGGATCTCCACGTGGGTGTCCAGCGCGTACTGGAACAGGTCGGACAGCGAGGCGATCGACTGCTGGTAGGCCCGCCGCGACCGCGACGCCAGCACCACCGTCCCGATTCCCGGGCGGCGTTCGACCATGCCGTGTTCGACCAGGTGGGCCAGCGCCGCGCGTATGGTGTAGCGGCTGGCCTCGAACTCGCGGCACAGTTCGCCTTCGGTGGGGACATGGCCTCCCACCGGATAGATGCCGTGCTCGATGCGCGCCAGCAGCGCATCCAGGATCTGCCGGTAGCGGGGGCTGTCGCCGGGCTGTGTTGTCGGGTCTCGTCCTGCCGGCATGCCGCGGGGAATACGCAAGGTTCGATATTAGGGGAAGTCCCCGGGAAGATAGCATGCGGGGCGGCCGGCGCACGCGGAAAAGCGTCTGGCCATGCTAGTCTATGGGGTTGCTTTTCGCTTCCGGAGTCCGGAACGTTCCGGACTCCGACCTCAGGAGACTGGCATGTATCAGGACCTCGCCCTTTACATCGACGGCGAATTCATCCAAGGCGGCGACCGGCGCGAGCAGGACGTCGTCAATCCCGCCACCGGGGAAGTGCTCGGCAAGCTGCCGCACGCCTCGCGCGCGGATCTCGACCGCGCCCTCGCGGCGGCCCAGCGGGCCTTCGAAAGCTGGAAGAAGACCTCGCCCCTGGAGCGCTCGCGCATCCTGCGCAAGGTGGCCGAGCTGGCGCGCGAGCGTGCCCAGGAGATCGGGCACAACCTGACGCTGGACCAGGGCAAGCCGCTGGCCGAGGCCGTGGCCGAGATCATGACCTGCTCCGAGCACGCCGAATGGCACGCCGAGGAATGCCGCCGCATCTACGGCCGCGTGATCCCGCCGCGCAACCCCGCCGTGCGCCAGTTCGTGGTGCGCGAGCCGGTGGGCGTCTGCGCCGCGTTCACACCCTGGAACTTCCCGTTCAACCAGGCCATCCGCAAGGTCTCGGCGGCCGTCGCCGCCGGCTGCACCATCATCCTGAAGGGCCCGGAAGACACGCCCAGCGCAGTCGTCGCCATGGCCCGGCTGTTCCACGACGCCGGCCTGCCCCCGGGCGTGCTGAACATCGTCTGGGGCGTGCCCAGCGAGATCTCCAGCTACCTGATCGAATCGCCCATCGTGCGCAAGATCTCGTTCACCGGCTCGGTGCCGGTGGGCAAGCAGCTGTCGGCGCTGGCCGGCGCCCACATGAAGCGCACCACCATGGAGTTGGGCGGCCATTCGCCGGTACTGGTGTTCGACGACGCCGACGTCGAGCCGGCAGCCGAGATGCTGGCACGCATGAAGATCCGCAACGCCGGCCAGGTGTGCATCTCGCCCACCCGCTTCTACGTCCAGGAGAAGGCCTATGACAAGTTCGTGGCGCGCTTCACCGATACCATCGCCTCCATCAAGGTCGGCGACGGCCTGGGCAAGGGCGTGGAAATGGGCCCGCTGGCCCACGAGCGCCGGCTGATGGCCATGGAAACCTTCCTGGACGACGCCAGCCAGCGCGGCGGCCGTATCGTGACGGGCGGCTCGCGCATGGGCGAAAAAGGCAACTTCTTCTCGCCCGCCGTCGTGACCGACATCCCCGACGATTCCAAGCTGATGACCGAGGAACCCTTCGGGCCCATCGCGCCGGTCACGCGCTTCAAGACCACCGAGGAAGTGCTCAAGCGCGCCAACAGCCTGCCCTTCGGCCTGGCTTCCTACGTGTTCACGAACTCGCTCAAGACCGCGACCGCCGTGTCCAACGGCCTGGAAGCCGGGATGGTCAACATCAACCACTTCGGCGTCGCCCTGGCCGAGACGCCCTTCGGCGGCGTGAAGGACTCGGGCATAGGCAGCGAAGGCGGCGTCGAGACCTTCGACGGCTATCTCGTGACCAAGTTCATCACGCAGATCTGACGTTGCCACGGAGCGTCCCCGGCTCCCGGGGACGCATCCACCAGACCAGCGCGGCGAAGCCCGCCAGCGCCCAGGCCGCCAGCCACGACAGCGATCCCGCCACGTCGGCCAGCGGCGCCCCCATCTGGTTCAGCCTGAGCGAGGCATCGATGCCGGCGGTGCTGGGAAAGATCCAGCGCACCGCCTGCAGCACGGGCGGCAGGCTTTCCACCGGCCACGCGAAGCCGGACAGGAAGGCGATGGGCAGCGACGTGAACAGCCATACCTGCAACGCCTGCTCGCGGTCCCTGAGCCAGGCGCCCAGCAGCGCCCCCGCCACGCTGACCGCCGGGGCATAGCACAGCAGCAGCACCAGCGCCCCCAGCGGATTGCCCCCGCGCGGGTAGTCCTGCAGCCAGAATATCCAGCCGAAGTAGACCAGCCCGGCGAACAGGCCGGCGGTGGAGAAGGCCAGCACGCGTCCCAGCCAGACCGCGGCCGGCGCCCGCAGGCGCCCGGCCTCGGCCCAGGTGCCGGCCAGCATCGCGACGCCCATCAGCAGCGTCTGCTGCATGATGATCAGCGCCACCGCCGGCACGACGTAGCTGCCATACCCGCCGGTGGGGTTGTAGAGCGCGACGGCGCTGACGCCGACCGGACTGCGGCCGGCCATGGCCTGGGCCCGCCCCTGGCCGCGCGCGGTACGCTGCGCGATCTCGACCCCGGCCGACACCGTACCGATGACCGCCGTGAAGCCGGTCATCACCGCCTTGTTGTACAGCGCGTAGCTGCCGTTGGTGCTGACCACCACCGGCGCCGGCCGGCCGCGCAGCACGTTGCGCCGGAGGTCCCGGGTCAGCAGCGCGTAGCCTTCGATCTCGCCGCGCCACATCGCCTGCCTGGCCGTTTCTTCATCCCCGGCCACCATCGCCACGCGCAGGTCCGGGCTGGCATCGGCGTAGCGCACGATCTGGCGCGACAGGCTGGAATGGTCCAGGTCCACGATGGCCACCGGCACGCGTTGCAGGACCTCGGTGGCATAGGGCCAGGGATAGAAGAAGCCGTAGAAGACCGGCGCCAGCACGATCAGCAGCAGCGCGCCCTTGTCGCGCAGCAGTTCCGCCAGCGTGTCCCGCCAGGCGGCGACCCAGCCGCGCGCGGCCATCAGCGGCCTCCCCAGCGCGCGGGCTCGGCCGCCACGCGACACAACAGCCACGCGCCCGCCAGCGCGAGCAGCACCGTGCCCAGCGGCATCAGCACGAAGGCCGGCAGCGAATGGCGCAGGGGCGCCGCCATCTGCAACTGCTCCACCTGCAGCCGGATGTAGTGCGTATAGGGCAGCGCCAGCGCCCAGGCGCGCGCGCCAGCCGGCATCGCGGCCAGCGGAAAGCCCATGCCGCTGAAGGCGAAGGCCGGCGCCGTCACGACGCCGGCCAGCGACAGCGCCGTGCGCAGGGACCGCGTCGCCAGCGCTGCGGCCGCGCCCATCGCGATCGACAGGGCGATGAAGGCCACCAGGGCCGTGGCCACCCACGGCAGGCTGCCGGGCGGATGCCAGCCCCGGCCCCAGGTCAGCCACAGCAGCGCCGCCAGCCCCACGGCGGACAGCCCGGCCCACGGCCACGCAAGCTTGCCGGCCAGCGCGGCCAGGGCCGGCCCCGCCGCGATGCGCACGCCGCCGTCGGGATCCATCCCGGCCCCCGTGGCGGCCGCGAGCCAGGCGCCCACCGTGCGGTCGCGGATCTCCCGGCCCACGGCCCAGGCGCCCGCCGTCATGCCCAGAATGTGCAGCAGCGCCGGGATCAGCGCGGCCGCCAGGAATTGTTCGTAGTTCAGGCTGGGGTTGAACAAGGCCAGCGAACCTGGCCGGATCGGTTCGGCACTGACCGCCACCGCCTGCGCCGGCTCGCCCCGGCGATTGCGTGCCGCCATCTCGACGCCGGCCGACAGCGTCATGGCCACGGTCTGCACGTCGCGCAGGACCAGACCCGACACCGTGTAGAACTGGGCGTTGTGATACAGCGTGACGTGGCCACTGGCCCCGCGCTTGACGTCGCGCGAGAAGTCGCGCTCGATCGCCACCACCGCATAGACGTCGCCCCGCTCCATGCCGGCCCGCGCCTCGGCCAGGTTGGCGTCGCGCCGCGCGATGCGCAGGCCCGGCGCCGCCTCCAGCATGCGCCCGAGCTGGCGCGACAAGGCCGAATGATCGTCGTCCACGATGGCGATGGGCAGGCGCGTGGGGATGCCCGCCGAGAACATCCACCACAGCAGCAGCACGGCCAGCAGCGGCACCCAGCTGATCATGGCCAGTTCGCGCGGATGCCGGCGCAGCCAGGCGGCCTCCCGGCCCGCCGCGCGCAGGAAGACGCCGGACCGCGCATGCCGCTTCGCGGACTTGCCGGCCGTATGCGAAGAAGGCCCGGCGGCCGCGCTCATGCCGTCACCGCACCAGCACGCTCATGCCCGGTCGCGCCCCGTCTATCGGCGCCTCCGGACGGGCCCGGACCTCGAAGGTGCGGACGTCGAACCCCTGGCTGGCGCGGGTGGTGCGCCAGGTGGCGAAGTCGGGCAGCACGGCCACGTAATAGACCTTGAAATCCGCGCGGCGGTTGTCCAGCGCGGGCAGTTCGGCCTGGAAGCTCGAGCCGACGGCAAAACGCGAGAGCCGGTCCTCGCGCACGTTGATGACGACCCACTGATCGGCCAGATCCACCACAGTGGCCACCGCCACGCCCTGCGGCGACAACTCGCCCACCTTGGCATAGACCTTGGTGATCTCGCCGGCCACGGGGCTTTTCAGATTGACCTCGGCCTCGGCCGCCTCGACCTCGGCCAGCGCGCCGGCCACCTGCCGGGCCTGGCCCGCCGCCGCTTCCTTGTCCTCGGGCCGCGCGCCGTCCAGCGCGAGCTGGTACTGTGCCCGCGCCGCCAGCGCCGCATCGCGGGAGGCGTGGTAGTTGGCCCGCGCCTCGTCGCGTTTCTGCTCGGCCACCAGCCCCTCGCGCGCCAGGTTGTCCACGCGGCGGAACGAGACCTCGGCCAGATCGGCCGCCGCCTGCGCGCGCTGCCAGTTCAACTGCGCCATCGTGATCTCCTGCGGACGGGCGCCGCGATCGGCCTTGGCCTGCACCGCCCGCGCCGCCGCCAGCGCCCCCTGGGCCTGGGCCATCTTGGCGGCGACCTCGGGGCTGTCCAGCCGCACCAGCAGCGAACCGCGCTCCACCCGGTCGCCCTCCTTCACCGCCACTTCGGCCACACGCGCCGATATCTTGGCGGCGATGTCGGTTTCCTTCGCTTCCATGTAGCCCTGGAACTGCTCGGGCGCGGGCCGCGACGCGCGCCAGAAGCCATAGACGACGACGGCCAGCACCAGCAGGCCGGCGACGGCGAGGGCGAGAGTGGATTTTTTTGCGCTCATGGCAGCTCGGTCTCGTTGTCGTCAGGGGCCGTGGGCGGAGTCGGCGACCACGGCCGCCAGCGGCAGGCACACGTCCGCCCGTTCGATGTAGCGCGGCAGCTCGCCGCCCAGTCCGCTGGCCTCCAGCAGCTCGGCCAGGGACTGGATGTAGTCGTAGGCGGCCTGCGCTCTTTCGGTCTGCACCTTGGCGCGGTTGGTCTCGGCATCGATCAGGTCGGTGGCGGTGCTGACGCCTTCGCGCAGGCCGCTGGTGCGCAGGCGCACCACCTCGTCGGCCAGTTCCACGCTGGCGCCGGTCGCCAGGAACTGGCGGCGCGCCTGGTCCACCGCGCGCCACTTGCTTTCCACCAGCAGGCTGATGTCCTGCCGCGCCTGGGCCTCGGTCAACTGGGCCTGGAGAATGGTCTTGTCGCTGGCGGCGTCCAGCGACGGCCGGTCCAGCGAGTCCCACAGCGTCCAGCGCACGCCCACGCCCACCAGCCAGCTGCCGTTCTCGCTGCGGATCTGGTGCCCGCCGAACGCGAACACCTGCGGGCGCCGCGTGGCGGTCTCCACCGCATGCAGCTGGCGCGCCTGTTCTTCCTTGGCCGCAACCTTGCCCAGGGCGGGATGGCCGTGCATCGCGGCCTCCAGGAAATACGACAGCGGCTCGATGGCCTGGGTCAGGATGAACAGCGGCGTCGAAGGCCGCACGGCCTCGTCCATGCGCAGCGTGCGGCCCAGCGCGACCTGCGCCAGCTCCAGCGTGTCCTGCGCCTTGCGCTCCTCGCGCCGCGCATCCTCCAGCGCGACGCGCGCCTGCAACCGATCGACGCGGGCGATGGTGCCTTCGGCCATCATGCGCTCGGCGGCGCGGTCGTGTTCGCCGATGGCCCGCAGGGCCTCGCGGCGCAGGTCCCAGGCGCGGGCGGCGAGCTGCGCCGCGAAATAGCGCTTGGCCAGCGTGGTCTGCACTTCGTAGCCGGCCTGGGTCGCGTCCGCGCGCGCTTCGTCGGCCTGGGCGTTGACCAGGCCGCGCGCCGCGTCGGTCGCCCCGCCCAGATAAAGCGGCCAGATGCCGATCAGGGATTTGTTGGTCAGGGAGCCGCGCCGCTCCACCTCCACACTGGAAGGCAGCGGCAACGGAATGCCGATGTTGTTCAGCCCGGACAGGCTGAGATTGGCGTTGGCCTCGTAGCGGATGTGCGAGGCGGACACGCTGAGCGAGGGCCCGCCCAGGTTGCGCACGCCTTCGAGCTGGAGTTCCTTGCTTTCGACCGCCGCCCGCGCCGCGCCCAGCTTGTCGGACCGCGCCAGCACCTGCTGCTGCGCGGCCTGGAAGCTCAGGGAAGGCAGCGCCTGGGCCGCCGCGCCCGCGTGCAGGGCGAGGGCCAGCCAGGCCACTGCCCTGCCCGCCTTGCGCCGCCGTTGCTCACCCTCATCTGGGCGGAAATTCCAGCCCCCGGACGTCGACACATGCACGGATCCCGTCCCCCTGACAAGTATGGCGGAACCGGCCACCCCCGCGCCGGCCACGTCTCATGGAGGACATGATAAAGAAAACAGCCGCATAGTGCGCATCTTGCGCATCACATCGCCGACAGCCCTCCGTCGACCAGCACGTGGGTCCCGGTCATGAACGAGGCCTCGTCCGAGGCCAGCCACAGCACCGGCCAGGCGATTTCCTCGGGCGCCGCCCAACGCCCCAGCAGGGACGTGTCGCTGCGCTCGCCCTTGAGCTGTTCGACCGCCTTGCCGCGCGCCCGGGCCCGGCCCACGTGGAACTCGGTCAGTGTCGAGCCCGGGCACACGGCGTTGACGCGCACGCCGTGCGGCGCCTCCTCGAACGCCAGCGTGCGGGTCATCGCCAGCAGGCCGGCCTTGGTCGCGTCGTAGATGCCCATGCCCGCCCGGCCCGTCACCGCGTAGCACGACGACACGATCACCAGGCTGCCCTTGCCCGACTCGCGCAGCGCGGGCAGCGCGGCACGGCAGTAGTTGGCCGTGCCGACCAGGTTGACGTCCACCATGGCGCGCCATTCCTCGGGCCGCGCTTCGGACAGGGGCGAGTAGTTGCGCATGGCCGCGTTGCAGACCAGGACGTCCAGCCCGCCCCAGGCCCGCCGGGCCAGCGCGGCCGCGCCTGGCGCCGCCTCCTCGTCGGCCACGTCGGCGGCCATGGATTCGATCCGGGCCCGCGGATGCTGTTCGCGCAGCGCCGCGGCGGTGCGCGCCAGCGCGTCGGCATCGCGGTCCACCAGCAGCACCGCCGCGCCTTCCTGGCAGAAGACCCGCGCGATGGCGGCGCCTATGCCCGCGGCGCCGCCGGTGATCAGGGTCCTGCGTTCGGCAAGTCTGGCCATGGCTTATCCCGCCTTCGCGCCGGTGGCCTTGATGACCTTGCCCCAGCGCTCCACTTCGGTCCGTATCCACGCGCCGAACTGTTCCGGCGTGTTGGCCACGACCTCGAACTCCATGTCGCGCAGCTTCTGCTGCACGTCGGGCATGTGCAGGATCTTCACGATCTCCTTGTTGTAGCGGTCGATGATGGGGCGCGGCGTGCCGGCCGGCGCCAGGAAGCCTATCCACGACGTGGCGACGAAATGGGGATAGCCCGCCTCGATCATGGTCGGGATGTCGGGCGTGCTGGGAAAGCGCTTCTCGCCGGTCGAGGCCAGCAGCCTGAGCCGCCCTTCCTTCACGTACTGCTGGACGTTGCCGGGCACCATGAACGCCGCCTGCACGTTGCCCGCCACCAGGTCGACCAGGGCCGGCGAGGCGCCGCGATAGGGAACGTGCGTGGCGCCCAGCCCCGAAGCCTCGTTCAGCATTTCCATGGTCAGGTGCGAGGCGCTGCCCGTGGCCACCGACCCGTACGACAGCTTGCCAGGATGGGCCTTGGACCAGGCCACCAGGTCGGCCACGCTCTTGACCGGCAGCCCGGGGTTGACCACCAGGTATTGCGGCGAACTGACCGCGAGCGTGATCGGCGCCAGATCGGTGACGGGATCGTAGGGCATGTTGTCGAACAGCGTCTTGTTGATGGCGATGGGGCCGTTGTAGCCCACCAGCAGCGTGTAGCCGTCCGGCGGCGACTTGGCCACCAGGTCGGCGCCGATGTTCCCGCCGGCGCCCGGCTTGTTCTCGACGATGACCGGCTGCCCGAGTATGCCCTCGAGCTTGGACGCGACCAGCCGCCCCAGCACGTCGTTGGTGCTGCCCACGATGGGCACGATGATCCGCACCGGCTTGGTGGGCGCCCATTCCCCGGCGGCCACGGCCGCCTGTGCCATGGAACAGACGGCCAGCGCACAGGCCGCCTTGCGTAGCAATGCATGCATGAAAGTCTCCTTACCCTCTCGTTCTCGAAGCGGCCGGGCAAAGCCCGGGCCGCATGGCTACACGCTGTAGACCGGCTCGTCCAGGCCGTCCGCCAGGTGTTTTCCGGCCCACTCCATCGGATCGGCGGCACGGTCCAGCAGGACGCCCGCGGCGCGCACGCGCTGCGCCGCGCCGTCCAGCGCCGGCGGCTCCGTACCGTTGGCCAGGCCCACGGCGGCTTCGTGCAGCATGCGGCGCGCCATGACGATGGCGCGGTCCGTGGGCAGCAGCCGTTCGGCCTCGTGGTTCTGGATGGGGCCCATGCTTTCCTGCAGCGACGCATCCTGCATGGCGAAGCCGAACACGCCGCTGTAGGCGCGCTTCTCCCGTTGCGCCACGCGGTCGATCAGGTAGTCGTTGTCCTTGTTGGCCAGCGGGCGGAAAGTGACGGGATCGCAGGGCGCGTGGATGCCCTTGCCCGCATCCAGGTCCGCGCGCTCCTGCTCGGACAGCGGCTTGCCCGGATGGAAGTTGATGCTCCAGGCCCAGCAGTTGTGGTCATCGATGGGCACCCAGACGTGGCCGCCCAGGGCATGGTCGCCGAACGGCGGGATCAGCGTGAACCACGGGAACAGCCACTGGGTGATCCGCCAGTAGTACGAATCGGGTTCGCCGTTGCGGCGGCCGTACAGCGACAGGCCGAACGCGTTCTTCTCGATGTCGAACACGACGTTGCCGTCGGCCTTGATGTAGTCGTTGGCCTTGGTGCCCTGGTGCAGCGGATCGACGTCGACCTCGTAGCGGTGCACATAGGACACATGGCTGGTGTCGATTCCGCCCTCCATGGCCTGCAGGTAGTTCGATTCCTGCAGCCGCTTGGACACATAGATGTGGCTTTCCGGCAGGCCGCACCATTCGACCTCGGGCAGGCTGGGCTGCGTCTCGGGCGGGCCCATGTAGGCCCAGACGATGGAGCCGCGTTCGATGCACGGATAGGCCTTGATGCCCATGCGGCCGCAGCTTTGCGGCGCCGACGGCACTTCCACGCATTCGCCCAGGCGGTTGAATTTCAGGCCGTGGTAGGCGCAGCGGATGCCGTCCTCTTCGTTGCGGCCGAAGTACAGCGACACGCCGCGGTGCGAACAGAACTCGTCGATCAGCCCCACCTGCCCGCTGCTGTCGCGGAACGCCAGCAGCTTCTCGCCCATGATCTGCACGCGCACCGGCGGGCAGTCGGGCTCGGCGACTTCGCTCGATTTCAGGATGGGGACCCAATAGCGCCGCAGCAGACTGCCCATGGGCGTGCCCGGACCCGTGCGCACCAGGATTTCCGAGGTTTCCTTGTTCATGACTCCACTTTCTCCAACGGGTTTGTCCGTTCTATGATAATTGAGTCCATTCTACGGACATAAAACGGATTGTCAACGGGCAAGCGGCAACGGAACCCGGCGGCGGCTCGGCTACGATGTCGGGCTCGATGGACAGAGACGAACGAGGAAAGGCGTGGCGGAAACCGAGAAACCAGGCGAAAGCGTGCGGGCCGTGGACCGGGCCCTGGAGATCCTGCTGGCCTTCACGGCCACGGACTACGAGCTGACGGTGGGGCAGTTGCTCAAGCGCGTGGACCTGAGCCGGCCCACGCTGTACCGCCTGCTGTACACGCTGGAGCAATGCGGCTTCGTGGTATCGGAAGGCGATCCGCAGAAATTCCGCCTGGGACCCGCGGTAGGCCAGCTGGCCCACGTCTGGACTTCCAGCCTGGACCTGAGCGCGCTGGCGGCGCCGCCGATGCAGCGGCTGCGCGAGCAGACCGGCGAGACGGTCGCCCTGTTCCTGCTGCAAGGCGGCGACCGGCTTTGCATTGCCGAACTACCCAGCCCCCAGCCCCTGAGCTTTAAGCGCGGCATCGGCTATCGCGAGCGCATCTCGGTGGGCGCCAGCGGGCGGGCCATCCTGGCCAACATCGGACAAGGCGACGAGGACCGCCGCCGCTACGCCGCCGAGCGCGGGCTGGATATCGCGCGGCCGGCCGAGGACCTGGACATGGTGAAGCGGCGGGGCTATGCCGTCAGCCGGGACGAACTGATACAGGGCGCGGTGGCCATTGCCGCGCCGTTCTTCGATCGCAGCGGCCAGGTGGCGGGCTCGCTGGGCGTGTTCGGCCCCGGCGCGCGTCTGCCCGCCGACCGCATCGAGGAATTCGGGGAAATGGTGGTGCGGGAAGCCGCCGAACTGTCGCGCACGCTGGGTAGCCGCACGGCACCCTGAGCCTGGCGGATCAGGCCCGCCGCGCCGGCGTGGCTGCCGCGCGCGCGGCGGCCAGCCGACTCGGGTCCTGCGCCCGCAGCCGGACGTCCGGGCCCAGTCCGCGTACGTCCACGAACTGGAAACGGCGCGCCCCGTCCAGGTCCTCGATGGACGGGAGGCGCGCCATGCCGGCGCCCTCGCCCAGCAGCATGGGCGCCATA
Source organism: Pigmentiphaga kullae (assembly GCF_004216695.1). Lineage (GTDB taxonomy): Bacteria > Pseudomonadota > Gammaproteobacteria > Burkholderiales > Burkholderiaceae_B > Pigmentiphaga > Pigmentiphaga kullae. The sequence continues at coordinate 221,533 of NZ_SGXC01000004.1, read as the reverse complement.
TAGACCAGCAGTTCGTCCACGCAGCCGGCCTGCAGCAAGGCGCCGGTCAGCACCGCGCCGGCCTCGGCATGGACTTCGTTGATGTCGTGCTGCCCCAGCCAGCGCATGACGCCGGGCAGGTCGACGCGGCCATCCGCGCCCGGCAGGCAGATGACCCGCGCGTTGCGCGCCGCCAATTCGGCGGCGCGGCCGGCATCCTCGCGCGCCGTGAAGATCCAGGTTTCCGCGCCATCGAGCAGGCGCGCGCCGGCCGGCATGCGCAGATGCGTATCCAGCACGATCTTGCGCGGCGGACGCGTGGTCGCGACGTGGCGCACGTCCAGGCGCGGATCGTCGGCCAGCACGGTGCCGATGCCGGTCAGCACCGCGCAGCTGCGCGCGCGCCAATGGTGGCCGTCGGCGCGCGCGGCCTCGCCGGTGATCCATTGCGACTTGCCGTTGGGCAGCGCGCTGCGCCCATCGAGCGACGCCGCCATCTTGGCCCAGAGCCAGGGCGTGCCCCGGCTCATGCGGGAGACGAAGCCGACGTTCAGCGCCAGCGCCTCGTCCAGGCAGACGCCGGCGGTAACGGCGATGCCCGCGGCGCGCAGCCGCGCCAGGCCCTCGCCGTTGACGCGCGGATTGGGGTCTCCCATGGCCACGACGACCCGCGCCGGCGCGGCGGCGACCAGCGCGTCGACGCAAGGGGGCGTGCGGCCATGGTGGCTGCACGGTTCCAGCGTGACGTAGACGGTGGCGCCTTGCACCGGCAAACCGCGCGCCTGCGCGTCGCGCAGCGCCCGGATCTCGGCATGCGGCCCGCCTACGGGCTGGGTAGCGCCCTCTCCCAGGACCTGGCCGTCGCGCACGATGACGCAACCCACGCGCGGATTCGGCGAAGTCGTGTACATGACGCCGTCGGCCAGCGACAGCGCGCGCCGCATCCAGGCGGCATCCTCGGGACGTTCGGTCGGGTCGGCGCTCATCGGCGGTCAGGACTTCGTGGCGGGAGGCCGGGGCCCCTGGATCTCGCGCACGACGTCGGTGAACTCGTCCACATCCTCGAAGCTCTTGTAGACCGAGGCAAAGCGGATGTAGGCGATCTTGTCGAGTTTCTTGAGCTCCTGCATGACCAGTTCGCCCACGCGCTCGGACGGCACTTCGCGCAGGCCGCTGGTCATCAGGGCTTCCTCGATGCGGGTGACGGCGGCTTCCACCGCGTCGGCGCTGACGGCCCGCTTGCGCAGCGCCAGCATCAGGCTGCCGCGCAGCTTGCCCTGGTCGTACTCCGACCGGCTGCCATTGCGCTTGACCACCGCCGGCAGCGACAGCTCCACCCGCTCGTAGGTGGTGAAACGACGATCGCAATGCGTGCAGCGGCGGCGCCGGCGAATGGCGCTGCCTTCTTCCAACACCCGGGTGTCCATCACCTGGGTGTCCTCATGGCGACAGAAAGGACACTTCATGTATGGTCCTCGATCCTCTGCAACCTAGCCCCCCCCCTCCAGGGCGCCGCGGATCCGGCTTTGCCGGTCCGCCAGCGCCGCCCCCTTGAGGGGGCGCCCGAAGGGCGTAGGGGGTGGGCTTTCCTCCCGGTCCGCCAGCGCCGCCCCCTCGAGGGGGCGCCCGAAGGGCGTAGGGGGTGGGCCCTACTACCCACCGTAGACCGGGAACTTCGCGGTCAAGGCGTTGACGCGCTCGCGCACGGCCGCGATGTTGGCCTCGTCGCGCGGGTTGTCCAGCACGTCGGCGATGAGGTTGGCGGTCAGGCGGGCCTCGTCTTCCTTGAAGCCGCGCGTGGTCATGGCCGGCGAGCCGACGCGCACGCCGCTGGTCACGAAGGGCTTTTCCGGATCGTTCGGGATGGCGTTCTTGTTGACCGTGATGTGGGCCTGGCCCAGCGCCAGTTCGGCGTCCTTGCCCGTGATGCCCTTGGCGCGCAGGTCCACCAGCATGACGTGGCTCTCGGTGCGTCCCGACACGATGCGCAGGCCGCGCTCGACCAGCGTCTCGGCCATCGCCTTGGCGTTGGCCACGACCTGGGCGGCGTACTGCTTGAACGAGGGATCCAGCGCTTCCTTGAAGGCCACGGCCTTGGCGGCGATGACGTGCTCCAGCGGACCGCCCTGGATGCCCGGGAAGATGGCGGAGTTGACGGCCTTCTCGAACTCGGCCTTGCACATGATCAGGCCGCCGCGCGGGCCGCGCAGCGACTTGTGCGTGGTCGAGGTGACGAAATCGGCGTGCGGGACCGGATTGGGATAGGCGCCGCCGGCGACCAGGCCGGCGTAGTGGGCGATGTCCACCATGAACAGCGCGCCGCTGGCCTTGGCGATCTCGGCGAAACGGGCGAAGTCGATGCGCAGCGCGTAGGCCGAGGCGCCGGCCACGATCAGTTTGGGCTTGTGCTCGGCGGCCAGGCGCGCGACCTGGTCGTAGTCGATTTCTTCCTGGGCGTTCAGGCCGTAGGACAGGAAGTTGTACAGCTTGCCCGAGGCATTGACCGGCGAGCCGTGCGTCAGGTGGCCGCCCTCGGCCAGGCTCATGCCCAGCACGGTGTCGCCGGGCTTGAGCACGGCCATGTACACGCCCTGGTTGGCCTGCGAGCCCGAGTTGGGCTGCACGTTCACGGCATCGGCGCCGAAGATCTGCTTGGCGCGGTCGATGGCCAGCTGCTCGACGATGTCCACGAACTCGCAGCCGCCGTAATAGCGCTTGCCGGGATAGCCTTCGGCGTACTTGTTGGTGAGCTGCGTGCCCTGGGCCTGCATGACGGCGGGGCTGGCGTAGTTTTCCGAGGCGATCAGCTCGATGTGCTGTTCCTGGCGCTGGTTTTCCAGCTCGATGGCGGACCAGAGTTCGGGATCGGCCTGGGCGATGGTGCGGTTGCGGTCGAACATGACGGTTTCCTTCCTGTGCAGAACGGGGGGCCAACCGACGGGTTCAACGCGACGGCCAGCCGATATGACGGAAACCGCGCCACATCGCCCTGCTGCGCCTGCGCGGCAGGGCAGCCGAAACGAAAGACGGCGTGACGCGATCTACGAATCTGCCTAACGGCTGCCCAGGCGAACGGCGGGCGGCGCGGCCGCGCCCCGGATGAGACGAACCGAACCGCCGGAACCCTGCGCTTCCTTGTGGTAAACCCACCTAGGCCCGGTGGCCTAGAGTCGCCAGTCACGCAGGGTGAAGGCAAGGATTAGTTTACCCCAGACTCGCACGCCCCGGCATCGGTCTGCGCGGCGGCGCAACATGGGCTATCGTGGCGGCCTGACCGCGACCGACAACCGACTTCCAGGACTCTCCCGATGAAGCACCGCATCCTGCAGATCGCCTCCATCACGCCCGCCGTCGACGCCCGCCTGGCGCGCGACTACGACGTGGCCCCCCTGTGGAAGCAGGCCGATCCCGCCTCCTTCCTGGCCGGACACGGGGCCGGCATCGAGGGCATCGCGATCCACGTGCGGGACGCCTGCGGCGCCGACATCCTGGCGGCGCTGCCCAACGCCCGCGTCATCGCCAATTTCGGCGTGGGCTACGACCGGATAGACATCGACACCGCCAGGCGCCAGGGCATGCAGATCAGCAATACCCCGGAAGTGCTGGACGGCTGCGTCGCCGACCTGGCCATGGGACTGGCGATCGACGCGGCGCGCGGCATTTCCGTCACCACCCGCTTCGTGCGGGCGGGCGGCTGGAAAACGGGCCAGCGCCCGCTGATGACGCGCGTGCACGGCAAGAACATGGGCCTGCTGGGCTTCGGCGGCATCGGCCAGGCCATCGGCCGGCGTGCCGCCGGTTTCGACATGGACGTGCGCTACCACACGCGCCGGCCGGTCGCGGGCTCCCCCTGCCGGCACGAGCCCTCGCTGGTGGAACTGGCCCGCTGGGCCGATTTCCTGGTGGTGGCCTGCCCCGGCGGCGCGGCCACCCGCCATCTGGTGAATGCCGAAGTCCTGGAAGCCCTGGGCCCGTCCGGCATCCTGGTCAACATCGCGCGCGGCAGCGTGGTCGACGAAGCCGCGCTGGTCCGGGCACTGCAGGCGGGCCGCCTGGGCGGCGCGGGCCTGGACGTGTTCGAGAACGAACCCGACGTGCCCCAGGCCCTGCTGGAGATGGACAACGTGGTGGCCGTCTCGCACATCGCCGGCTTCACCCGCGAATCGCGGGCTGACATGGAAGCCCGCGTGTGCGACAACCTGGATGCGTATTTCCGCACCGGACAGGTGTTGAACCCGATACCCTAAAGCTCCATCAACTGCCGCGCGTCGGGCTGTCCACCACGTGCGGGGGCGCTCTCCCAGGTCTCAGGCGAGGACCAGCGTTGGTCCAGGATGACCTCGACGCCGCTCAGGTTGCCGGCATCCTGGATGGTGGTCATCAGCACTTCGAGAATACGGCGGGTATTGACCGAAAAAGAACGAAGGTGCCTGGTGGCCAGGCATATTTCCCGCGAAATGCGGGGTTCGCACAACTCCCGGAACTTCAGCTCGTTCAGCGGTCCCGCCTGGGCGGCCAGCGCGGGCACCACCGAGATTTTCCCGCCCAGGCCCAGCATGGCGTAAAGGGAATGGGTGCTGGACACGTTGTCGTGCAACTGGGCCCGTTCGTGCAGGCCCAGCTCCGGATAGTTCTCCAGGAAGGCGCCGATGCCGGTGTCCCCCGTCAGCCCGATGTAGTCGTACTGCGCCAGTTCCGACCACTTGATCGGACCATTGGTACAGGCCAGGGGGTGATCGTTGGGGAAGATCACGCCGAACGGGTCGGCCAGCATGGGCACGTAATTGAGTTCGGGATAGTTGTTGAGGCGGCTGCACAGCCCGAAATCGACCTCGCCGTCGAGCACGGCGCGCTCGATCTTGTCCGATCCGCCGTCGCGCACCGACACGGTGATGGCGGGATAGGCCCGCCGAAACGCCGCCAGGGCCGGGGTCAGGATGTGCATGATCATCGACGGCGCGGCGGCGATGCGCACGTGCCCCCGCTGGCTCTTGGCGATGGCCTGGAGATCCCCGATGGCGTTGTCGAAGTCCCGCAGGATGCGCTCGGCCACGGCCTTGAAACGGACGGCATCGTCGGTCAGGACCACGCGCCGCGTCGTGCGGTCGAACAGTTTCAGTCCGACCGCCTCCTCGAATTGCTGGATGGTGGCAGTCAGGGACGATTGCGTATGGAACAGCCGCGCGGCCGCCAGCGTGAACGAACCGGTTTCGGCAATGGCGACGAAACCCCGCAGGTGACGCAGGGAAAGCTTTCTCATGATTGCGAGCCTTCGAAAGACACCGCTCGAACAACCCTGGACGTGTTGCAGCGCGGTTTTCGCGCCGGGCTCCCGCCGTGCGGCGTGGGCGGATCAGGTCTGGCCCGCCGTGACCGCCGTCTCGAAGCGATCGAAGAATTCTCCCGCGAGCTTCCTGGCGACTCCCTCGATCAATCGTGCTCCCACCTGGGCCAATTTGCCTGCGACCTGAGCCTGGGCATCATAGGCCAGGCGCGTACCGCCGTCAGCGGGGTCCAGCACCACATCGGCGCCACCCTTCGCCAGTCCCGCCGCCCCGCCGCTCCCCTCGAACACCAGCCGGCAGCGCCCTGGCGCCTGCGCATCGGCGATGGCGAAGGTCCCTGAAAACCGCGCCTTGACGGGGCCGATGGCCATCACGACCACGGCCCTGTAGCGCGTCTCGTCCTCGCGTTCGACCGATACGCAGCCGGGTATGCACTGCTGCAGGATGGCAGGATCGAACAGGCTTTCCCAGGCGGCCTGCCGATCGACGGCCAGTTGCCGCTCTCCGGTGATGTTCATGAATGGAATGTCCTTGAAGGAGTTTCGGATTCAACCGGCCTTGGCCAGCCGGTCGCGCGCCATTTCGGTGGCCTTGACGATGCCGGCATAGCCGGTGCAGCGACACAGGTTGCCGGCCAACTGGTCGCGGATCTGGCGTTCCGATCCGCAGCAGCCGCGCGCCAGCGCATCGCGCACCATGATGACCATGCCGGGCGTGCAGAAGCCGCATTGCAGCCCATGGGCCTCGGCAAAGCATTCGCGGATGACCGCCATCGCGGCATCGTCCTCGAAGCCTTCGATGGTCGTCACCGCCCTGCCCTCGACCGCGGCCGCCAGCGTGATGCATGCCCGCACGGGCTCGCCGTCCACCAGCACCGAACAGGCGCCGCACACGCCGTGCTCGCAGCCCAGATGGGTACCGGTCAGCCCGCAGTGGTCGCGGACGAAATCGGCCAGCGTCATGCGGTCCTCGATCTCGCCCGCCACCGGCGCGCCGTTCACTGTCAATGCAAGCTTCATGTCTGCTCCCGCAAGTGCGCGCAGGCGCGCACGACCATGGTCCGATGCAGATGGAATTCGTAGGACGACGCGGCCAGCCCCGTGGCGTCCCGCACGTCCTCGTCCACCACCTGCCCGAGCTGTTGCGGATCGACCCGCGCCCCGTCGGCCAGCAGCGCCGACGCGCGCCCCAGCCGGCACGGCTTGTCCGCCGCCGCGCCCAGCACCACCTCGGCCAGTTCGCGCCGCGGATCGCATACGGCGGCCGCGATGGAATGGGCGAACTCGCCCGATTTCCGGCAGAATTTCCGATAGCTCCACCGGGCAAGATCGGACAGCACCGGCACGGTCACGCCAACCAGGATCTCGTCCGGCCGCAGCGCGGTCTCCATCAACCCGAGCTGGAATTGCGTGAGCGGCAGCCGGCGCTCGCCGCCGGCGCCGCGGACGACGGCCTCGGCACCCAGGGCCAGCAGCGCCGTGGGCCAGTCCGCCGCGGGGTCGGCATGGGCCAGGCTGCCGCCCAGCGTGCCGCGATTGCGCACCGAACGAAAGGCAATGCCGCCGGCCACGTGCCGCAGATAGCCGCGCGACGGGTCCTCGATCCTGCCGTCCTCGATCATGGCGTGCGTGACGCCCGCGCCGATGAACACGCGGTCGCCCTCGCGCCCGCTGCGCCGCAACTCGGCCAGTCCCGAGATGTCGATCATGGTGTCCGCCAGCGTCAGGCGCAGGTTCATCATCGGCACCAGCGACTGGCCGCCGGCCAGGAAGCGGGAGGTCTCGCCGCCGGCGGCCAGCGCCTCGTCCAGGGTCGCGGCGCGGCGATAGGAAAACGGCGCGGCCTTCATCGCACCACCTCGCCTTCCCGGCGCGCCCGGGCCGCGCGCGGCGTGCCCGCGGCGGCCGCGACGATGGCCGCCCGCACGCGCTGCGGCGTCATGGGCGTTTCGTTCAACTCGGCGCCCAGGCCGCGCAGCGCGTCGCGCACCGCGTTGGCGATCGCGGCCGGCGGCGGGATCGCGCCGCCCTCGCCCATGCCCTTCATGCCGTATTCGGTGTGCGGCGTGGGCGTCACCATGTGGCCGATCCTGATGGGCGGCGCCTCGGGCGCGCCCGGCATCAGGTAATCGCCCAGCGTCGTGGCCAGCGGCTGCCCGTTCTCGTCGTAGGGAATCTCTTCGTACAGCGCCGTGCCTATGCCCTGCACGATGCCGCCGATGATCTGGCCATCGACGATCATGGGATTGACCACGGTGCCGCAGTCCTCGACGCAGGCGTAGTCCAGCAGGTCGACCTTGCCGGTGTCCGGGTCCACGGCCACCACCGCCGCATGCGTCGCATAGGTGAACACCCCGGTGTCGACCTGCGGCTCGTAGGTCGTCGTCACGTCCAGCAGGGGCTCCATGCCCGGCGGCAGCGCCTCCTGCCGCAGATGCGCGATGCGGCCGATCTCGTCGAAGCCCATCGACCCTTCGGGGCCGTGCACGCGCCCCTCCTCGAAGCGCAGCGCCTCGGCCTCGCACTTCATGGCGTACGCGGCGATGGCCGCCATCTTGGCGCGCAGCAACCGGCACGCCTTGGCCACCGCGCCTCCCGACATGACCATGCTGCGCGAAGCGAAGGTACCCATGCCGAACGGCGAGACCTGCGTGTCGCCATGCCGGACCGACACGTGGACCGGATCTATGCTCAGTTCCTGATGGGCGACCTGAGACAAGGCCGTCTCCAGGCCCTGCCCATGCGACACGATACCCACCATCAGCATCAGCGATCCATCGGGCATCATCCGCGCCGTGGCCGACTCGTAGCCCGGAATCACCGGTGTGCCGCGCGAGACCCATTCCCCGCAGCCGTGCGCGGTCTGCTCGGTGAACGCGGCAAAGCCCACGCCGATCAGCCGGCCATCGGCCTCGCCCTGCTTCTGGCGCGCCCGCACCCCGGCCAGTTCGATCAGCCCGGCGGCGCGCCACACCGATTCGCCGTAGTTGCCGGTGTCGAAGACCAGGTTGGTGATGGACCGGTACGGCATGGCGTGCTCGGGCACCATGTTCTCCACCCTGACCTCCCAGGGCTCGCGGCCCACGGCGTGGGCGATCTCGTCGATCGTCCGCTCGATGGTGAAACAGGCCGCCGGACGCGCCACGCCCCGGTACGCGCCGATGGGAGACTTGTTGGTGGCCACGGTATAGCTGCGGCACCGGTAACTGGGCACGTCGTAGGGACCGGGAATGTTCTTGGCCACCATGCCCGTCTCCATGAAGGGGCTGTTGGGCCAGTGCGAATAGGCCCCCGCATCCACGTAGACCTCCACGTCCAGGCCCAGGATACGGCCGCGCGCGTCGGCGTAGGCCTTCACCTTGTGGTGATGTTCGCGGCAATGGATGGCGCTCAGCAGATGCTCCCGCTTGTCGTCCAGCCAGCGGACCGGCCGCCTGAGCTTGAGCGCCAGCGCCGCCACCATCAGCTCTTCCGGATACAGCACGCGCTTGGCGCCGAAACCGCCGCCCATGTCGGGCGAGATGAGCCGCAGCCGCCGCTCCTCGATACCCAGCACCTGCGCCATGCCCACCCGCGTCTGGTGCGGTGACTGGCTGCCCGTGTAGACGCACAGCTCGTCCAGCCGGTCGTCCCATACCGCCAGGATGGCTCGCCCTTCCAGCGGGACGGCGGACTGGCGGTTCATCCGGTACTCGCGCTCGATCACCACCGCGGCCTCGCGCCGCGCGGCGGCCAGGTCGCCGAACTCGGCGTCGCGCGCCACGTACACGTTGTCGCCCCACTCCTCGCGGATCAGGGGAGCGCCGGGCAGCGTGGCCGCCACGGTGTCGACCACGGCCGGCAATTCCTCGATATCGACGAACACCGAATCGGCGATATCTTCGGCCATGGCCCGCGTGGGCGCGATGGCCATCGCCACCGGCTCGCCGGCGAAGCGGACGCGGTCGGTGGCCAGCGCCGGATGCTCGGAATACTTGAAGCCGTCGACCTTGGGAACCGCCACGATGGGCTTGACGCCGGGGAAGTCCCGGGCGGTGAATACCTGGTCGCGGTATTCGTCGGGAACGACGATGTCGCGCACGATGCCATGGGCGCTGGAGCTGCGAACGAACGCGACCTCCAGCATGCCCGGTACGCGGATGTCGCCGACGAACTGCCCGCGCCCCCGCAGGTGGCGCCAGTCCTCCCGGCGGCGCAGGCGCGCCCCGACTCCCTTTTCCGTCGCCGCGGACGAGCCGCTCGTATCCTTGTCGGTCATCAGTCGCGCTCCAGTCCCATGTCCTTGACGAGCTTACGGTAAGTCGCGGCATCCTGGCGACGCAACTGCGCGAACTCCGTGGAACTGATCAGATAGGGTTCCGCTCCCAGCGTGGCGAGCTGCTTGCGCATCTCCGGCGACTGCACCGCCTTGTGGATGGCGACATTGAGCTTCTCCACGACGGCCGGTGGCATGTTGGCCGGCCCTTCTATGCCCATCCAGAAGTTCATCGTGGCCGAGGGGTAGCCCGCTTCGATGGCGGTGGGCACGTCCGGCAATATCGAGGACCGTTCCCTGGACATCACCACCAGCGGACGCACTTGCCCCGCGCGCACGTAGCCTATGGTGGACGGCAGCGAATCGAACACCATCGACACCCGTCCCGAGATCACGTCGGGAAAGGCCAGCCCCGACGACTTGTACGGCACGTGGGTCATGGCGATGTTCATGGCGTTCTGCAGGATCTGGCCCGACAGGTGGCCGGTGCTGCCCGGCCCGGCCGAGGCGAAGCTCAGCTTGTTCCGGCCTTCGCCCTTGGCATAGCTGGCCATGTCGGCCAGGGACTTCACCGGCAGGTCGTTATTCACCGCCAGAATGTTGGGCGTGGTCACCAGCGTGCCGATCGCGGTGAAATCGTCGATCGCGCGGTAGGAAAGGTTCTTCAGCAGCACGGGCGCTACCGCGACCATGGGCGGACTGGTCAGAAGGATGGTGTAGCCGTCGGGCGGCGCGGCGGCCACCACCGCGGCGCCTATGGTGCCGCCTCCGCCGCCGCGGTTTTCGGCGACCACCGATTGTCCCAGCACATCGGTCATGGACTTGGCCAGCACCCGTCCGATCGAATCCGATACGCCGCCGGTCGCATACGGGATCACCAGCCGGATGGGCTTGCTGGGGAACTCGTCGGCCACTGCCGCGGAGGGCGCCGCCCAGGCCGCGCATGCCATGGCCATCCCGGCCACGGCCCACCCGGCCCGCGCGGAGGGCGACTTCACCTTACAACACCTGCCAGAGCTTCTCTCGATCATCTCAGCCTCACGTGTTTAGGGAACAACGGGATGTCGCCTCCTCCGTCCTTCAAGCAGCCTCAAACAGCGGCCACCATCGTTACTTCCACCCGGCATGCCGGGTCATTCAGTTCGACCTTGCCGCAACAACGGGTGGGGGTCCGCCCTGGCTCCACCCAGGCATCCCACACCTCGTTCATCGCCGCGAAATCGTCCATCGTCTTCAGCCAGATCTGCGCGCTCAACACCCGGCTCTTGTCGGTTCCGGCCTGCGCCAGCAACTCGTCCACCTTGGCCAGAACCTGCCGGGTCTGGCCGGCGACGTCCTGCGTGCGGTCATCGGGCACCTGGCCCGACAGGTAGGCGATGCCGTTGTGGACCAGCGCCCGGCTGCGCCGCGCGCTCTGGTCGATACGTATCATTTCGCTCATGCTTTTTTCTCCAGTGGTCCATAGGCGCCGCCGCCGGCGGTTTCCATCAACACGCGGTCGCCGGCGCGCAATACGCGCGGCTCGGTGGGATCGACGGCCTGGCCGTTGATGGCCAGGCGCCCGGGCTGGCCGGGGCCGCCGCCGGCCAGCCCGGCTGGCGCGGACTTGAGCTGGGTCATCAGGAACGATGCCGCCGCATCCGGCGCATCGGGCAGCAACTCGTACTCGAAGCGGATGCCGCAGCCGCCCGGCTGGCGCCCTTCGCCGCCGCTGCCGCGACGGATCTCGCGCCGCAGGACCCGGATCGGAGCCAGGGTCTCCATCATCTCGACCGGGGTATTGCCCAGGTTGGCCGGGAAGCTCAACGCCGAGAACCCGGGCCGGCGCGCGCTGGCGCCCTGCCCCGCATTCAGGAAGTTCACGACGGCGTAGCGCTTGCCCCGGTATTCGCCCGACATGGTCATCGACGAATTCGGCGACCCCGAGGCCCAGACCTTCTCGGGCAGCACCTCGGCCAGCGCCTTGAAGACGGCGCCCGGCAGCAGGTGGCCGATGGCGCTGCGGCCGCCCGAGGCCGCCGGATAGGTCGGATTGAGCAGCGAGCCGGCCGGCGCCTGCGTCGTGATCGGCAGGAAGCTGCCCTCGTTGTTCGGGATATCCGCGCACAGCAAGGCCTTCAGGCCGTACACGGTGTAGGCGAACACATAGATCGGCACCACGTTCAGGGCACGCGGCAGCTGCGCCGACGTGCCGGCGTAGTCGATGTCGATGCGGTCGCCGGCCACGGTCAGCTGGCAGCGGATGACGATGGGTTCTTCGAAGCCGTCGTGCTGCACGGTCGAGCGATAGACGCCGTCGGGCAAGGCGCGGATGGCCTCGCGCATGGCATCTTCCGAGCGCCGCCGCACCTGCGCGCCCAGCGCCTCGAGGTCCACCGCCGCCAGCGGTCCCTGCAGGCGATCGGCCATCATGCGACACGCCGCCACCTGCGCCCAGATGTCGCCCATGCCCTGCTCCGGCACGCGTATGTTCTGGGTGATCATCTCGATCAGCACTTCGTTGGGCCTGCCGTCGTCGAGCAGCTTCATCAACGGGATCTGCAGGCCCTCTTCATAGATCTCTCGGCTGCTGTTGCTGCGCAGCTTGCCGCCGATGTCTGGCAGGTGCGAGACCACCGCGCCGAAGGCGACCAGCCGACCCTCGAAAAAGATGGGCGTGACCGTGGTGACGTCGTGCACGTGGCCCGAGCCCTTCCACGGATCATTGGTGATGAAGACGTCGCCCGGCTTGATGGTATCGGCCGGGTACTTGTCCAGGAAATGGCGCACCGTCGCCGGCAGGCAGCCGATGAAACCGGGCAGGCTCATGGCCGATTGCGCCAGCGAGCGTCCCTGGGCGTCGGTCAGCACGATGGCGAAATCGTTGCCATCCCTGACCAGCGTGGAAAAGCAGGTGCGCACGAACGCGGCGGCGGCCTCGTCGACGACGCTGATGAGCCGCTTCCACAGGATCTCCAGTTCGACCGCGTCGAAGCTCGTCTGCCGGGCGGCCGGACGCCGCCGCGAGGAAGTCTTGTCCATTATTCGAATTCCTTGATGGTCACGGATATGGTCAGGTCCGCAAGCACGGCCACATCGGCCGCCACCGCCACGACAAGGGTGGATTCGCGTTCCTCCAGGATCAGCGGTCCCTGCAGCGTGGTTCCCGCCGCCAGCGAATAGCGGTCGTGCACCGGCACCTCGCCGTACGCCCGCCGCAGCGGCAGGTAGATGGGCCGCGAGCCGGCCGGTGCGCCGCCACGGGTGCGGGCATCGCCCCATTCGAAATGGCTGCCCTCGGTGCGAGCCTTGCCGACCAGGCGCCAGGTCGTGACCTGCGGCCGGGCATTCGGAACCAGGCGGCCGTACAGGCGCTGGTATTGCTCTTCGAATGCGGCGAGCACGCCCGCGCCGGTGGCGGCGTCGACCTCGGCATAGGGAATCGAGACAGGCACCTCGGCCCCCTGGCCGTAGTAGCGCATGTCGGCGCCGATGCGCCACTCGACATCGCGGGCTCCCACCGAAGCCAGCTCGGCCTCCCCTTCCTGCTTGAGCTGGCCCAGCACGCGCGCGATCTGCCTCCAGTCGACCTCGGCCAGCAACTGCGGGCTGGACCAGGCACGGTCCACCCGCGCCGGCGCCGCCAGCATGCCCAGGCACGACCCGGCGCCCGCTGCGATCGGCACCAGCACGCGCGGAATGCGCAGCTTGCGCGCCACGTCCACCGCGTGCACCGGCCCCGCGCCGCCCGTCGCCACCATGGACAGCTCGCGCGGATCGTGGCCGGTCTCGGCGATGTGGATGCGCGCGGCGCTTGCCATGTTCTCGTTGACCATGTTGCAGATGCCCCAGGCCACGCTCTCGGCCGGCATCTTCAATTGCTCGCCCAGCCGGGCCATGGCAGCGCGGGTCGCGTCCAGGTCCAGCGCCATCTCGCCGCCCAGGAAATTGCCCGGATTCAGATAGCCCAGCAGCAGGTCGGCGTCGGTCACGGTCGGCTGCGCGCCGCCGCGGCCGTAGCACGCCGGTCCGGGCACCGATCCCGACGACTCCGGGCCGACGTTGAGCAGGCCCAGCCGGTTGCAGTAGGCGATCGAACCGCCGCCGGCGCCGATCTCGATCAGCTCGATGCTGGGAATGAGGATGGGCAGCCCCGACCCGCGCTTGAACCGCTCCACGCGCGCGCATTCGAAGCTGTGCGCAACCGGCGCCTCGCCATCGATGGCGACGCAGGCCTTGGCCGTGGTGCCGCCCATGTCGAAGGCCAGCACCTGGTCCACGTCGTTCTGGCGCGCGGTGTTCAGCGCCGAGAGCACCCCCGCGGCGGGCCCGGACTCCAGCAGCATGATGGGCGACTCGGCGCCCGCGCGGGCGGAAGTGAATCCCCCGCTGGACACCATCACGCGCAGCGGAATGCCGCGGCGGATGTCGCCAATACGCGCCTCGAGCTGGCGCAGGTAGTCGGCCACCACCGGCTTGACGTAGGCGTTGGCCGTGGCGGTGGAGGTCCGTTCGAACTCGCCGATCTCGCGCGCCAGCGACGACGAGGTAGACACCGCCATCTCGGGCAGACGCGCCTTGATGGCCGCCTCGATGCGGCGTTCATGGCTGTCGTCCATGTAGGCATGCAGCAGCGACACCGCGACCGAGGTCACGCCCGCGTCCGCCAGCGCCTGGATCGCCGCCGCGACATCCGCGTCGTCCAGCGCTTCGAGCACGTCGCCATGCGCGCCCAGCCGCTCGGCCACTTCGGCCCGGCACTCGGGCGGCACCAGCGGCTGGGGCAACACGATGTCCAGGTCGTAGGGGTCATAGCGCCACTCGCGCCCGATGTCGAGCGCATCGCGCATGCCGGCGGTGGTGATCAGGCCGGTGGCGGCGCCCTTGCGTTCGATCAGCGTATTGGTGACCAGCGTCGTGCCGTGCAGCACCTCGCCCAGTTGCGGCGATGCCCCGCCCATCGAGACCGCGACCTGCCGCAACAGGTCGCCGATGACGGTGGAGACCGCCTCGCCCGGGTCCGACGGCGTGGTCGGCGTCTTGCCGACCCAGATCCGGCCCTGCGGATGCAGGGTCGCCACGCCGTCCGTAAAGGTCCCGCCGATATCCACGGCGACGCGCAAGGTGCTGGAGCCTGCAGCAGATGTGTTCACGCTCTCTTCATCCCATTCAGTTTGAATCGACACCGGCCCCGCGGGTCCGGCTAGTAGGCGATGGTGATCAGGCGCTCCTCGGTCATTTCCCGGATCGCGTAGGCAGGCCCTTCGCGGCCGTGGCCGCTATCCTTGACGCCGCCGAAGGGCATGGCATCGACCCGCGCGCTGGAAGCTTCGTTGATGTGCACGCCACCGAAGCGCAGGGCCAGCGCGGTGTTCAAGGCCGTGTGCAGGTCGGCCGTGAACAGGCCCGCCGCCAGGCCGAAATCGCTGGCATTGGCGCCGGCCACCGCCTCGGCGATGTCGTCGAATTCGATGATGGACAGCACCGGCGCGAAAATTTCCTCACACACCACGCGCATGTCGCTGCGCACATTCCGCAGGATCGTCGGCTCGAACACCCTGCCGTGCAGCTTGCCTCCCGTCAGCAGGCGCGCGCCCTGGCTCACGGCCTCGTCCACCCACGATGCCGCGCGCCGGGCGTGGTGCTCGCTGATCATCGGCCCGATGACGGTACGCGGATCGGCCGGATCGCCGAACGTCGTGGCGCGCACCGCCTCCACCAGGCGCGGCACGAAGTCCGGGGCGATGCGCCGGTCGACGAACAGCCGCTGCACGGAGGTGCAGACCTGCCCCGCCTTGCGGAAGCCCGCGTTGATGATCTTGGGAATCGCCATCCCGATGTCGGCGTCGTGGCAGACGATAGTGCTGGCGATGCTGCCCAGTTCGAGTTGGGTGCCGCGCAGCCCCGCGGCCTGCTGGATCTCGCGCCCCACCTGCGTGCTGCCGGTGAAGGCGTAATACGCGATGCGGGGGTCGGCCAGCAATTGCCGGCCGAGCGATCCGCCCGGCCCGTGCAGCAGGGTCAGCAACTTGCCCGGCACGCCGGCGTCGATCAGGGCCTTGCACAGCTCCACCGCCGACAGCGGCGTGAAGGTCGAGGGTTTGATGATCACCGCATTGCCGCCCGCCAATGCCGGCCCCACCTTGTGGGCCAGGGTATTGAGCGGCGAATTGAATGGCGTGATGGCGCAGATCACTCCCAGCGGCATGCGCACGGTGAACCCCAGCCGGTCCTTGACGCCGCGGCCCGCCGTCATCGGGATCAGGTCGCCGGCCAGCCGCTTGGCCTCTTCGCCCGACAGCTCCAGGGTCTGGGCGCAGCGCCGCACCTCGTTCTCGCTGTCCGCGCGGGTAAAGCCGGCCTCGTCGCGCAGCAGGTCGATGAACTGCCGCATGCGGCTCTCGATGATCCGGGCCGCGCCGGTCAGGGCCTGGTAGCGCGCATACGGCTCCATGCGTATGGTGTCGGCGGCATGCCTGGCGGCGCCGATCGCCTCGTCGACCTGGGCGCTCGACGCCACGGCCATCTCGCCGTAGACGCGGCCCGCGTATTTATCCGTGAGCGGCTGGGAGGATACGCCATCCACCCAACGGCCATCGATCAGCAGTCTGGACATGGTCTCCCTCCTTCAGGCCGCCACGCCCAGGCCCTGCATGAAACGCAGGCGGATCCTGGCCGGATCGCGTTCGGTCGTACCGGCGGGTTTCCCGCCGTCGATGCGCGCGCCGATCACCCACGGCCCATCGCCGTCCAGCGCCTGCCCGACCAGGGATTCGAAATGCGCCTCGTCCAGCGCCCAGGAACTGCGCTCCAGACCCGCCGCGCGCGCCATCCCGACCAGATCCACCTTGGACGACGTCAGAGTCTTCTGCGATCCCGTTATCTGGTACATGCCGTTGTCCCAGACCACGATGGCCAGGTTGCACGGCGCGTGAGCCGCGACCGTTCCCAGCGCGCCCAGCTCCATCAGCAGCGAGCCGTCGCCTTCCAGCGCGAACACCTTGCGGCCCGGCTGGGCCATGGCCACGCCGAGCGCGATGGGGATGGCCAGCCCCATGCTGCCCAGCATGTAGAAATTCTGCGGCCGCTGGCCGCTGGCCCACAGGTCGAAGTTGCTGTTGCCTATGCCGCCGATGACGGCTTCTTCCCGTTCGAGCCGGGCCACCAGCCTGCGTGTCAGGTCGGAGCGATTCATGACCTTGGCGCTGGCGCGGGAGATCGATCTCAGTTCGCTGTTCGACATGCGTTTCTCCATCAGCGCGCCGCCGTGGCGGCGGGCGCGTGAGCCTTCTTGGTCAACAGCGGCGAGAGGATCACCGCCGCCGGCTCGTGGGTGGCGTAGGCCTGGCCGATCATGCCGCCCACGACGAACTCGACGTCGTCGCGGCGTTCGATGGCGAAGTGCGGAATGCCCAGCGCGGTCAGCACCGGCCGCATCGTGCGGCACACCATGGCCTGGCCGAGCTGGAAGTCGCCGATCGCGCCGCGCTCGGAAATCATCATCGGCACGGGGATGCGGTAGGGGGCGAGCAGCGAGGCCAGCACGTTGGGCAGGGTGGCGAAGCCGCTGGTCTGCATCAGGACGATGCCGCGCGTGCCCGCCATGTAGGCGCCGGCCACGATGCCCACCGCCTCTTCTTCGCGGGCGGGGCATACCACCGAGAAATACGGATCGTCGTGAACCAGCCGGATCAAGGGCGCCAGGACGTTGTCCGGCACATAGGCCACGAGCCTGACGTCGTTGGCCTTGAGCGCGCGTACGACGGTCTCGGGCCAGTTTTCGGCGGAGGAATCGGCCGACATGGATGCTCCCTGTCTGGTTGGATGAACAAGGGACCGAGTGCAACGAGGCACCGGCATGGCCCGCCGGCTCCGCATCGTGGCGGCACGCCGGACAGGCAAGGGCATCCTAAGTTCGACGCTTTCATCAGCACAAACAATTCGTTTTTGTCCATTCTTCACTTTTGCCGATAGATCGCCGGCGGCCGCTTTCCACGGCCGCCGCGGCGCATCTATCGACCGCGACGATCAATCCACCAAAACTAGTAATTTGTACTGATCAAAGCCCACTCTTACGATTCCCTCGCCATCCGCGCATCGGGCGCTGTACCGGTGCGCCACTTACCACGCAGGGGATCCATGACTACGACGATGAGAGTGATCGCGCTCAACGAACACGGCGGCCTGGAACGGTTGAAGCTGGAGCGATGGCCGGTGCCGCGTCCCGCGGCAGGCCAGGCGCTGGTGCAGGTCAGGGCCTGCGGACTGAACTACATGGACGTGTTCGTGCTGCACGGCATGCCCGACCTGCATACCACCATGCCGCGCATTCCCGGCGGCGACGTCGCGGGCATCGTGACCGAGGTGGGCGAAGGCGTGCCGCGAGACTGGATGGGCAAGCGCGTGGCGCTGTTCCCGCGCTTTCCCGAAGGCGGCGTACTGGGCGAGCACGGCAACGGCGGGCTATGCGAATACATCGCGGTGGACCAGCGCCAGTTGATCGAGATCCCCGAGGGCGTGGGGTTCAACGACGCCGCCGCCCTGCCCATCGCCTACGGCACCTCGCACCGCATGCTGTTCACGCGCGGCAGGATCCAGGCCGGCGAAAAAGTGCTGGTGCTGGGCGCCAGCGGCGGCGTGGGCGTTTCCTGCGTGCAGTTCGCCAAGATGGCGGGTGCCGAAGTCATCGCCTGCACCAGCAGCGAGGAGAAAGGCCGCAAGCTGCGCGAACTGGGCGCCGACCACATCGTCAACTATGCCGAGCATCCCGACTTTTCCAAGCCGGTCTGGGCCGCCTCCGGCAAGAAGGGCGTGGACGTGGCCATCAACTTCACCGGTGGCGACACCTGGATTCCGACCCAGCGCTGCATGGCGGTCAACGGCCGCATCCTGACCTGCGGTTCGACCGCCGGCCATCTTTGCCCCATCGACATCCGCTACGTGTGGCACCGCGAGATCGACATCGTCGGCTCGCGCGCCTACCTGCCCGGCGACATCGAGGCCTGCCTGGCCTACGTGGCGCAAGGCCGGCTGGCCCCCGTCATCGAGACCATCCTCCCGCTCGAACGGGCCGCCGAAGGCGTCGGCCTGCTCGAGCAGCGCCGCATCTTCGGAAAGGTGATCGTGAATCCATGAGCACACCCATCAAGAACCTCGGCTGCATAGGCAGCGAATTCCGCGGCCACGCGCGGCCCGCCGTCATCGACCTGTCGGACCCCGACCATCCGCGCGAGGTGGACTACCCCACCTTTCACGCCTCGTGCGACGCCATGGCGCGCGGACTGCGCCGGCATGGCCTGGCGCCGGGCGAGCGCATCGGCATCCTGTGCTCGAACCGCCTCGAGTTCCTGGAAATCTTCTTCGGCGCCATGCGGGCGGGCATCATCCCGGTGCCCATCGGCATCCTGCAACCCAAGGCCACCGTCGAATGGGTGGTGCGCGACGCCCGGGTGCGCCTGGTGTTCTGCGACGGCGCGCTGCGGGCGCACCTGCCCGACGACGTGCCCTGTGTCGACGTCGACGCGGACGGACAGCGGCCGTACGAAGCCTTCAAGGATCCCGGACCGTTCGAACCCTACGCCCCCGCCCGCGACGACGTGGCCTTCCAACCCTACACGTCCGGCTCGACCGGCCGCCCCAAGGGAGCGCTGCTGTCCCACCGCGCCCATACCTGGGTGGCCGAGACCATTTCGCGCGACCGCGGCTTCTGCGCCACCGATCGCATGATCGTCGCGGCGCCCCTCTACCACAAGCACGCGATGAACTCGATCAAGTGCGTGCTGGTGGGCGGCTCGGCCGTGATCCTGATGCGCAAGTTCGAACCCCGGCGCTACATCGAGGCCATCACCCGCCACCGCGTGACCGTGCTGTCGGGCGTACCGACCATCTTCGCGATGATCCTGCAGCAGCGCGACCTGATCGAAGGCCAGGACTATTCCTTCGTGCGGCTCGCCACCATGGGCGGCGCGCCGGCCTCGGACGTGCTGATCGACGAGGTCGCGCGCATGTTCCCGCGCGCCGAGATCGTCACCATCTTCGGCACCACCGAGACCAGCGCCGCGCTGTTCGGCCCGCACCCGCAGGGCAAGCCGCGCCCCCGCCATTCGGTGGGCTGGCCGGTGGCCGGCAACCGCTTCCGCCTGGTCGGCGACGACGGCGACGGCGACTTCGGCACGCTGTACGTGCAGGGGCCGGGCATGATGAACGGCTACTACAACAACCCCGAGGAAATGGCCCGCCGCATGAAGGACGGCTGGTTCGACACGGGCGACGTGCTGCGGCGCGACGCGGACGGCTGGTACTACTTCGTCGGGCGGGCCGACGACATGTTCGTCTCCAGCGGACACAACATCTATCCGGGCGACGTCGAGCTGATGCTTGAACGCCATCCCGACATCGACCAGGCCATCGTGGTGCCGGTGCCCGACGAGATCAAGCATCGCATCCCCTATGCCTTCATCGTCAAGCGCGCCGGATCGCCGCTCACCGCCGAGATGGTCAAGGCGCACTCGCTGGAGAATGCACCGCCCTACCAATACCCGCGCCGGGTGATCTTCGTCGATGCGCTGCCCTTGAACGGTGTCGGCAAGATCGACCGCAAGGCGCTCGAGGCACGGGCGCGCCAACTGAGCGAACCGACCCGCCCGGTCGACGCCTGACCCCGCACGGCGGCCCGGCCGCCGTGCCATCTGGTAAGGAGCATCCCATGACGCTGGAAGAATTGCAGGCGCTGGTCTCGCGCGGCCCCTACCTGCAGTGGCTGGGCCTGAAGGTGCTGGCGCTGGAAGAAGACAGCATCGAGGTAAGCGCCACCTGGCGCGAGGAATGGGTGGCCAGCACCCGGCTGATGCAGACGCACGGCGGGATCCTGGCCTCGCTGATCGACTTCGCCGCCGACTTCGCGCTGGTCCGCCGCATCGGCCACGGCGTGCCCACCATCGACCTGCGGGTCGACTACCATCGCCTGGCCAAGCCCGGCGACCTGCTCGCAAGAGGGCAGGTCATCAAGCATGGGCGCCAGTTCTCGGTTTGCGAGGCGCAGGTGCTCCAGGACGGCAAGCTGATCGCGAGCGGGCGCGGGACCTACATCACGGCGCCCCCTCAACCCTAGACCGACGCCCCCGAGAATTTCACCACCTCGGACCACTTGCGGCTTTCTTCCTGGACCTTGCGGGCGTAATCGGCCGCGCCGCCCAGCAGCGGCTCGGCGCCTTCGATGCCGAGCTTGGACTGGAACTCGGGCGTGGAGGCCGCCTTCAGGATCTCGGCGCCGAGCTGCGCCACATCCGCCTGCGGTACGCCCTTGGGCGCCAGGATGCCGTAGGTCAGCGTGCTTTCGAAACCGGCCAGCGCGGAAACACCGGACTCGGCCACGGTCGGCACGTCCGGCAGCAGCGCCAGCCGCTTCGCGCTCGTGACGGCCAGGGCCCGCAGCTTGCCCGCCTTGACCAGCGCCATGGCGGCCGGGATCACGCTGAAGCTGAAATCCACCTGGCCGCCGGCCACGTCGGCCAGCGCCGGCGCCGTGCCCTTGTACGGCGCATGGACGGCGCGCGCGCCCAGGGCGTGCAGGAACATTTCCGCCGTCAGGTGGCCGCCCGTGCCGGCGCCGCTGGACGCATAGGTCAGGTCGGCATTCTTGGCCTTGAGCGCGTCGGCCAGCTGCGCGACGCTCTTGACGGGCGAGGCGGCCGGCACCACCAGCAGCAATGCCGACGACGCGAACATCGCGACCGGCTGCAGATCGGTCGAGGCATTGAACGACAGGTTCTTGTACAGCGCGGGGTTGATGGCGATCGTGCCCGTATGGCCGAGCAGGAAGGTGTTGCTGTCGGCCGCGGCGCGCACCACCAGCTCCGTGCCGAGGTTGCCGCCGGCGCCCGGCTTGTTCTCGACGATGACGTCCTTCTGGGTCATCGCGTTCAGGCTGAACGCGAGCTGGCGCGCGAACACGTCGTTTCCGCCGCCCGGCGCGAACGGCACGATGATGCGGGTCACCCGCTTGCGGCCCTGGGCCCAGGCGTTGGGCGCGGCGGCGGCGGCGGCCAGGCCGAGGGCTGGGGCGGCGGCCAGCAGGCGGCGGCGAGCGGAACGGGAAACGGTACGGGAAGTGGGGGTCGTCATGTCCGGAAGGTGCGTGAAAATCGGGGGGTCAAGCATAGCCCATCGCCCTGAGTCGGCCCGACGGCGGAAACCCCTAGACCAGCCATATCAAAACGGCATAACAGCTGTCCATCGAAAGCGGTATCGGCCAGCGCCGCGCCTGCCCACAATGCACTTCCAGGCAGGACGACACTGCCGGACCACCAGGAGACATCATGGACCGCCACCATCGCCCGCCCCGGCGCGGGCTCCTTTCCCCGCTGCTGCTCACGCTCGCCACCCTCCTGGCCTCGCCGGCCGCGTGGCCCCAGGCCTTCCCGCAGAAGCCTGTCCGGATCGTCGTCGGCTTCGGCCCTGGCGGGCTGGGCGACACCGTGGTCCGCACCCTGGCGCAGAAAATGGCCGAGTCGCTGGGCCAGAGCGTCGTGGTCGAGAACGCGCCCGGCGCGGGCGGCATCACGGCGGCTTCGATGGTCGCCCGCGCCGCACCGGACGGCTACACCCTGCTGCTGGTCAGCGGACAGAACGCTTTCAGCCCCTACCTGTTCAAGTCGCTGCCCTACGACCCGGTGGACAGTTTCTCGATGATCTCCACCATCGGCACCTTCCATTTCCTGCTGGTGGCCGACAAGGACAGTCCGCTCAAGACCGTCGAGGACGTCGTCGCCGCCGCCCGCCGGGATCCGGCGCACTTCAACATCGGCACGATCAGCGTCGGCAGCGCCCAGCACCTGTCCGCACGCCTGTTCGCGACCATGGCGGGACTGGACGTCCCCATCGTCCCGTTCAAGTCCACCGGCGACGTCATCGCCGCGCTGCGCGGCCGCAATGTCCAGGTGGGCATGGAAACCGTCACCGGCGCGCTGGGCCAGATCCGCGGAGGCTCGCTGCGAGCCATCGCCACCACGGGCTCCACCCGGATAGGGTTCCTGCCCGACGTGCCCACGATCGCGGAAAGCGGCATCCCGGCCCTGGCCAGGTACGAATCGGACTCCTGGAACGGCATCGTCGCCCCCGCCGGCACGCCGCCCGCCGTCGTGCGCAAGCTCAACCAGGAAATCGGCAAGGCCCTGCAATCGCCGGACGTGCGCCAGCGCTTCATCGCGCTGGGCATAGAGCCGCGCGGCAGCACGCCGGAGGCGCTCAGGGAGGTCTTCCGGAAGGACGCCGCCAAGTGGCGGGTCGTCATCGAGGAAGCCGGCATCGAGAAACAATGAAACCCGACCACGCAAACGGAACCGTCATGACGAACCGCAGCACGGCGCCTTCGGCGCCGCAGGAAACCGCCGCCATCACCGACGCGGAAAGGCGAACGAGGACAGACCTGGCCGCGTGCTACCGGCTGATAGATCTGTTCGGCATGAGCGACATGATCCTCAACCACATCTCGGCGCGGGTCCCGGGCGACGACGAGCATTTCCTGATCAACCCCTTCGGCATGATGTACGAGGAGATCACGGCGTCGTGCCTGATCAAGGTCGATCTGGCGGGCAGGGTGATCCACAACCCCAATGCGCAGTACACGATCAACCTGCCCGGCTACGTGATCCACAGCGCCATCCACGGCGCGCGGCCGGACGTGGCCTGCGTGCTGCATACCCACACGCCGGCCGGCATGGCGGTATCCGCCCTGCAATGCGGCCTGCTGCCGCTGAACCAGACCGCGATGCGCTTTGCCGGCGGCGTGGGCTACCACGACTTCGAGGGCGTGGCGGTGGACGTGGACGAGCGCCAGCGACTGGCCGCCAACCTGGCCGACCGCGACGTCATGATCCTGCGCAATCACGGGCTGCTGGCCGTGGGCAGGACCGTGGCCGAGGCCTTCGTCAACATGCAGCGCCTCGAACGGGCATGCCAGACGCAGTTGCTGACGCTGTCGGCCGGCAGCCCGCTGCACATGCCGGCGCCGGCCGTGGCCGAGCGCGCCTACCAGCAGTTGCGCCGCGCGCCCACGCCCAATCCGGACGGCACCCATCCCCCGCACGGCGAACGCGAGTGGCCGGCGCTGCTGCGGATGCTGGACCGCCGCGACACGAGCTACCGCGATTGACGCCAGGAGTCCCCACGATGAAACACCGCATCCTTCAGATCGGCCCCATCACCGCCCCCGCCGACGAACGGCTGGCGCGCGACTACGACATCGCCCCGCTGTGGAAGCAGCCCGATCGCGCCGCCTTCCTGGCCGAACACGGGCCTGCCTTCGAGGGCATCGCCGTGCACGTGCGCGATGCCTGCGGCGCCGACATCCTGAACGCCTTGCCCCATGCCCGCGTCATCGTCAACTTCGGCGTGGGCTACGACAAGATCGACGTCGAGACCGCCAGGCGCCTCGGCATGCAGATCAGCAATACGCCGCGCGTCCTGGACGGCTGCGTCGCCGACCTGGCCATGGGCCTGGCGATCGACGTGGCGCGCGGCCTGTCCACGACCGACCGCTTCGTGCGGGCCGGCGGCTGGAAAACGGGCCAGCGTCCGCTGATGACGCGCGTGCACGGCAAGAACATGGGGCTGCTGGGCTTCGGCGGCATCGGTCAGGCCGTCGCCCGCCGCGCCGCCGGCTTCGACATGGCGGTGCGCTATCACGCGCGCCGGCCGGTCGAGGGCAGCGCGCACGAACACGAGCCCTCGCTGGCGGAACTGGCCCGCTGGGCCGACTTCCTGGTCGTGGCCTGCCCGGGCGGCCCCGCCACCCGCCACCTGGTGAACGCCGAGGTCATGGAGGCGCTGGGCCCGCGAGGTATCCTGGTCAATATCGCGCGCGGCAGCGTGGTGGACGAGGCGGCACTGGTCCGGGCCTTGCAGGAAGGCCGCCTGGGCGGCGCGGGCCTGGACGTGTTCGAACATGAACCCGACGTGCCCCCGGCCCTGCTGGAGATGGACCAGGTCGTCGCGCTGTCGCACATCGCCGGCTTCACGCGCGAATCGCGCGCCGACATGGAACAACTGGTGTGCGACAACCTGGACGCCTACTTCCGCACCGGACAGGTCCTGACCCCGGTCTGAACGCCCTACGGAGCAACCGACCATGCCGCGCTTCGCCGCCAACCTCTCGATGCTTTATCCCGATCGGCCCTTCCTGGACCGGTTCGGCTGTGCGATGCGGGACGGGTTCACGGCGGTCGAGTTCTTCTTCCCCTACGACCACGCGCAGGCGGACCTGGCGGCCCGCCTGCGCGATCACGGCCTGCGCCTGGTGTTCTTCAACGCCACGCCCAGGTCGCATCCGGAGGAACGCGGGATCGCCTGCCTGCCCGGCCGGCGCCGCGAATTCCGCGACAGCTTCCTGCGCGCGCTCGACCATGCCGCGGCGCTCGATTGCGGCAGCCTGCACGTCATGCCCGGCCGGGTGCCGGCGCAGGCGGATCCCGCCGCCCTGCACGCGACCTACGTCGAGAATCTTGCCTGGGCCGCGGACCTGGCCGCGCGCGACGGGCGCACCGTGCTGATCGAACCGATCAATCCCCGCGACGTGCCCGGCTTCTTCCTGACCCGCCAGGAGCAGGCCCACGAGATCGTCCGCGAAGTGGGTTCGCCCCACCTGAAGATCCAGATGGACCTCTATCACTGCCAGATCGTGGAAGGCGACCTGGCCGCCCGGCTGCGCCGCTACCTGCCCACCGGGCACGTCGGCCACGTGCAGATCGCGGGCGTGCCGGACCGCCACGAACCGGATACCGGCGAAATCAACTATCCCTATCTGTTCGGCCTGATGGACGAACTGGGCTACGACGGCTGGATCGGCTGCGAATACCACCCCCGGCTGGGCGCACAGCCGGGCGGCACGTCGGCCGGACTGGCATGGCTGCGCCGGGCGCGCGCCGCTACATGCCCAGGCCCAGCACCAGTTCGCGGATGATGTCCTGCATGGCCTGCTGCGTGCGCGTGGCGGGCCGCTGCGCGCTGACCGCCAGCGCCAGCTTGCTGCGCAGGCGCGGCTTGACGATGGGTACCGCGCGGAACACTTCCTCGCGGCCGGACGTGCGCACGGCGTTGACCGACAGCACCGCGGCGCCCACGCCCTCGGCCACCAGGTCGAGCATGGCCGCCACCCCGTCTATCTCCATGGCGATGCGCGGATGCAGTCCGATGTTGGCCAGTTCGGCCTCGACCAGCATGCGTATGGTGTTGGGCCGGGTCGGAATCACCAGGGGCTGGTCGGCCAGTTCGCGCACGCTGATCGACTGGCGCGCCCGCCCCTCGCGGCGGGTAACCAGGTAGAAGTCTTCCTCCAGCAGCACGACGCTGTCGATGTCGGGCGACGGCGCCGGGTTGTACAGCAGCGCGATGTCCAGCCGGCCGCTTTGCAGGGATTCCTGCAGGCCGGTCGAAAGACCTTCGGAAATGGACAGCGCCGCCTCCGGCAGCTGCGCCCGCACGGTACGCGTCAACGGCACGGTCAGCATCTTGGCGAAGCGGGGCGGCAGGCCGATCGCCACCCGGCCGGCCAGGGCGCCGCGCAGCCGCCCCAACTCCTCGCGCGTGCGCGCGACCTGGTGCAGGATACCCCGCCCGTGTTCGAGCAGCATCTTGCCCGCCTCGGTGGGCACCACGCCGCGCCCGGTGCGCCTGAGCAGGCTTTGCCCCAGTTCGATCTCGAGCTGGCGCACCTGCCGGCTGAGCGCGGGCTGAGCGATGTCGAGCGCGATGGAGGCGCGCGTGAAGCCCCCCAGCTCGGCCACGCTCACGAAATATTCGAGTTGCTTGAGGTCCACGGCGAGCGGGCTGGCCTCGAGGGCCGCTAGGCGGCGTCGGCCGGCTCTTCCCAGGCGTCCTGCCCGGCGCCTTCCAGGTGGGCCACGTCGCCCCAGCCGTCCACCCGCCAGTTGGCGGCATCGATCACCAGACGGTTGATGCTGACGTTGTGCAGCGTGTGCCGGCGCTCGGCCCGCAGCGACAGCCCTTCGGCATGGCGATAGGCGGTGTCCAGCACGCCGCTGTGGGTGAACACCAGCACACGTTCGCCATCGTGGGCCGCGGCGATGCGGTCCAGCGTGGCCACCACCCGCCGGTGGAACTGGCGCAGCGATTCGCCGCCATCGAGTTCGTAGTCCGGATGCCGTTCGCGCACGGCCACCGCGGCCTGGGGATGGCGCTCGGCCAGTTCGTCGAAGCTGAGTCCCTCGAAGACGCCGTACTTGCGTTCACGCAGGCCGGCATCGAGCTGCACGTCCAGCCCCAGCCTGTCCGCCGTGGGGCGGGCGGTATCGTGGGCCCGAGCGAGATCGCTGCTGTAGATGGCATGCACGCGGTCGCGCCCGGGCCGGAACCGGGCGGCGACCTGCTCGGCCTGGGCGCGGCCAAGCGCGTTCAGGGCGATGTCGAGCGTCCCCTGCACCCGGCGCAAGCGGTTCCATTCGGTCTCGCCGTGCCGGATCAGCCAGAGCTCAGTCATTGGGCGCGATCCGGCGCGGCGCCAGGGCCGGATTCAGCGTGTAGGTGCCGGTGATGGCCGCCTGTCCCAGCACGTGCTTGTCGATCGCGCGGCGCACGTCGGTCCCGCCGAACCTGCCGTCGACATCGACCTTGGGCACGTCCAGCGCATACACCGTGAACACGTAGTGGTGGACGATGGAATCGTTCCACGGCGGGCACGGGCCGTCGTAGCCGTAGTAGTCGCCGCTCATGTCGTGGTCGGCCGCGAACCACCCGGTGTAGTCGTTGACGCCCTGGCGGGTATCGCCGGGGGCCATCGGGCCGGCCTTGCCGCGCGGCGTCACGCCGTTGCAGAACTCGCCTTCCTCGATCTCGGTCTTGCCGGCCGGCACGTCCACCAGCACCCAGTGGAAGAAGTCCACGCGCGGCAGGTCGGCCGGCACCTGCTTGCCGGCCTGGTTGACGTCGTCGCCCTTGCTGGGCACGTCGTAGTCATGGCAAATGATCGCGAACGATTGCGTGCCGGCGGGCACGTCGCTCCAGGCCAGGTGGGGATTGACGTTGTCGGACAGCGTCACCTGGGTCTTGGGGTCGATCTTGCCGAAGGCATAACGCGCGGGGATGGGTTCGCCATCCATGAAGGAATTGCTCCAGAGCTTCATCGCGATACTCCTAAAAATCGTCTACCTGGACTCCGGTCTTCTCATCGTACCGTGACGCGGGCGAACTTTCGTTTACCAACTTGTACGACGTAGGTGCCGGCCTCCAGCTTCAGGCCCTTGTCTTCGACCTTGGCCGAATCGATGCGCACGCCCCCCTGTTCGATGTTGCGCTGGGCTTCGGAGGCCGAGGCGCACAGCCCCGCCTCGCGCAGCACCTGCAGGATGCCCAGCGGGGCGCCCGCCAGCGAGACCTCCGGCATCTGGTCGGGGATGGCCTTCTGCTTGAAACGGGCCTCGAAGCCGGCCAGGGCCTGTTCGGCGGCGGCCGCCGAGTGAAAACGTGTAACGATTTCCTGGGCCAGCAGCACCTTGATGTCGCGCGGGTTGCGGCCGCCTTCCGCCTCGCGCCTGAGGCCGGCGATCTCTTCCAGCGACCGGAACGACAGCAGTTCGTAGTAGCGCCACATCAACGTGTCGGAAATCGACATGAGCTTGCCGAACATCGATTCGGGCGTCTCGGAAATGCCGATGTAGTTGTTCTTGGACTTGGACATCTTCTCGACGCCGTCCGTCCCTTCCAGCAGCGGCATGGTCAGGATGCACTGGGGCTCCTGGCCGTACTCCTTCTGCAGCTCGCGCCCCACCAGCAGGTTGAATTTCTGGTCGGTGCCGCCCAGCTCCAGATCCGATTTCAGCGCCACCGAGTCGTAGCCCTGCATCAGGGGGTACAGGAATTCGTGGACCGAGATGGGCACGCCGCCCTTGAAGCGCTTGGTGAAATCCTCGCGTTCCAGCATGCGGGCCACGGTGTAGCGCGAGGCCAGCTGGATCATGCCGCGCGCGCCCAGCGGGTCGCACCATTCCGAGTTGTAGCGGACTTCGGTGCGGGCCGGGTCCAGCACCAGGCTGGCCTGGGCATAGTAGGTCTTGGCGTTGGCCTCGATCTGTTCGCGGGTCAGCGGCGGGCGGGTGGCGTTGCGGCCGCTGGGGTCGCCGATCATCGAGGTGAAGTCGCCGATCAGGAAGATGACCGTGTGGCCCAGCTCCTGCAGCTGGCGCATCTTGTTCAGGACGACCGTGTGGCCCAGGTGGATGTCGGGCGCCGTAGGATCCAGGCCGAGCTTGATGCGCAGCGGCACGCCGGTGGCCCGGCTGCGGGCCAGCTTGCGCGCGAATTCGGCCTCGACCAGCAGCTCGTCGCAGCCGCGCCGCACAATGGCCAGGTCCCGCTCGACCTCCGGTGTAACCGGATATGTCGCCGCCGCCCCGGGCGTGCCAGAGGGAAGGGATGCGGACGAGGCGGGTTTCGTTTCGGTCATGGCGCGGACAGCTCTGGAAAGTGTGTCAAGTGTAAACAATCGTATTGGCAGGCCCGGGGGAGTTTCTATATACTCGGCCCGTTTCGGCGATATCCCGTTGTTACAAATATGAAGGCGCGGGTTCGGTTCATGAATCGAGCCCAGCGACGCTATTTGTGCTTCGCAACAAAGTTGCGGCAATACAACGGGGGCCGGGACACGCCGCGCTCCGGACCCGCACTCCGAAGCAATTCTAGCCCAACCGACCCCAGGGGCCAGGCCGCATGAACCGTAAGTTTTCCGGCATCGCCGGCGCGATGCTCAAGCGCATCGCCGCAGCGGTGCAACAAACCCTCTCCCGCATCACCTCCCACCCCGCCACCCTGACCATCACCTCGTCGCCGCTGAAACGCCGCATCGTCATCGGCACCGGCGCGGCCGGCCTGTTCGTCACCGCCGCCGCCATCGGCGTCGCGCCGCTGGCGCCGGACGCCTCCACCCTGCCCACGACCCGCATCGTCGAGTCGCTGGCCCTGCCGGACCTGTCCGAGCAAGTGGCCGAGCAGGAAGCCAAGGCGCCGGACTTCATCCGCGAGGAACGCGTCCAGCGCGGCGACTCGGTCGCCACGCTGCTGAACCGCCTGGGCGTGGACGACCCCGAGCTCGAGCGCTTCATCCGCACCTCGCCCGACGCCCGCAGCTTCTACCAGCTCTACCCCGGCCGCGTGGTCCAGGCGTCCACCGACGCGCTGGGCGAAGTCCGCTGGCTGCGCTACATCCATACCCCGGGCGCCGAGTCCGGGGACAAGGTCGTCTCGCGCATGCTGCAGATCGAGCGCTCGGCGCAGGGCCTGTCGGCCCGCGACGTGCAGCTCGACACCGAACGCGAGACCCGCATCGCCCACGGCGAGATCTACAGCTCGCTGTTCGGCGCCACCGACGCCGCCGACATCCCCGACAGCGTGGCCACCCAGATCGCCGAGATCCTGTCGGGCGACATCGACTTCCACCGCGACCTGCGCCGCGGCGACCACTTCAACGTGGTCTACGAAACCTATACCCACCAGGGCAACTACGTGCGGGCCGGCAAGGTCATCGCGCTCGAATTCGTCAACAAGGGCACGCCCTACCAGGCCGTCTGGTTCGACCAGCAGCCGGGCGTCAGCGGCGGCTACTACACCTTCGACGGCAAAAGCCTGCGCAAGGCCTTCCTGCGCGCGCCCATGGAATTCACCCGGGTCACGTCCGGCTTCTCGCGCCGCTTTCACCCCATCCTGAAGACCTGGCGCGAGCACAAGGGCGTGGACTATGGCGCGCCCACCGGCACGCCCATCCGCAGCACCGCCGACGGCACCATCGACTTCATCGGCAGGCAGAACGGCTACGGCAACGTGGTCGTGGTCCGCCACCATGGCCAGTACTCCACGCTGTACGCCCACATGAGCGCGTTCGCGCCGGGCCTGGCCAAGGGCGCCCGCGTCAGCCAGGGCCAGTTCATCGGCCGCGTCGGTTCGACCGGCTGGGCCACCGGCCCGCACCTGCACTACGAGTTCCGCATCGCCGGCAAGCCGGTCGATCCGCTCACCGTCGCCCTGCCGCAGGCCCCCGAGCTCAATGCCCGCGGCCTCGCCCTGTTCAAGCAGCAGACCGATCCGCTGCGCCACCAGATGTCGCTGCTGGCCCAGTTGAAGGACTACAGCATGCCGGCGGGCGACACGTCGCTGGCCAGCCAGTAAGGCGCCCGCCATGGCCGGGATGGAACCGTACATCGGCCTGATGTCGGGAACCAGCCTGGACGGCGTGGATGGCGTGGCCGCCGTGTTCGACGGCGGCCGGCCCCGCATCCTCGCGCACGCCGACATCGCCATGCCGCCGGCCCTGCGGGCCGAGCTGCTGGCCCTGAACACGCCGGGCCCGGACGAAATCCACAGGATGTCGCAAGCCGGCCTGGCCCTGGCGGACCTGTATGCCCGCGTCGTCGCCGAACTGCTGGCGCGGACCGGCCTGGACGCCGCGCGGGTCCGAGCGATCGGCGCCCACGGACAGACCATCCGCCACCGTCCCGATGCCGGCTACACCGTGCAGTTGAACGCCCCCGCCCGCCTGGCCGAACGAACGGGCATCGCGGTCGTGGCCGATCTGCGCAGCCGCGACGTGGCCGCGGGCGGCCATGGCGCCCCGCTGGCGCCGGCCTTCCACGCGGCGGTGTTCGGCGCCGGGCGGCCGCGGGCCGTGGTCAACCTGGGCGGCATCGCCAACGTCACGCTGCTGTCGCCCGCCGGAGTCGTGGGCTACGACACCGGCCCCGCCAACCTGCTCTTGGACGCCTGGTGCGTCCGCCATACCGGCCGCGACTACGACGAAGACGGCCGCTACGCGGCCTCCGGCACGGCGCGGCCCGACCTGCTGGCCGAACTCATTGCTTCCGAACCGTGGCTGGCGGCACCGCCGCCCAAATCCACGGGACGCGATCTGTTCAACACCGCGTGGCTGGACCAGCGCCTGCAGGCCTGGCAGGCCCGCCACGGCACGCTGGACCCGGCCGACGTGCAGGCCACGCTGCAGGCCCTGACGGTCGAGACGGTGGCGCGCGAGATACGCCGCCAGCAGCCCGGCTGCGAACAGGTCTGGGTCTGCGGCGGCGGCGCGCGCAACGGCGGCCTGATGCGGGCCCTGGCCGGGGCATTGCCCTGCCCCGTGGCGCCCTCCGACGACGCGGGCGTACCGGCCCAGCAGATGGAGGCGCTGGCCTTCGCCTGGCTGGCCCATCGCCACGTTGCCGGCCTGCCCGGCAACCTGCCCGCCGTGACCGGCGCGGCCGGTCCCCGCGTGCTGGGCGCCTACTACCCCGCGTAGGCCGCTCCGCACCGCTTCCGGCGGCTTTCCCTCTTCCGCTGCCTTTCCATGCCACGCCTGGGTTGCGTTCGCCCAGCCCCTAAAATGAATACATTTTTATCGACAAGCAGCAAATTCCTCTAGGTTAAACACCTAGAATCCACCTAAAAATATTGACCTTCAGTATAAAAATACATACATTTCACCAAGTCTTTTCTAGCGACCAGACCGGGGTGACCCCGGCCTCCCAGGAGCACCATGAGCTTCCTCGCAGGTCTACGTCTTCCGGTCTTCGCCGCCCCCATGTTCCTGGTGTCCGGACCGGAACTGGTCATCGCCGCCGCCCGTGCCGGCATCATCGGCGCCTTCCCCAACAACAACGTCCGCACCAGCCAGGACTACGGCGAGTGGCTGCGCCGGATCAGCGACGCCCTGGGCCCCCATGGCGCCTCCGGCGCCCTGCCCTGGGCGGCGAACCTGATCACGCATTCGACCAATACCCGGCTGCCCGGCGACCTGGAACAGGTCAGGCGATTCCGCCCGCCCATCGTCATCACCTCGCTGGGCAGCCCGCGTCCGGTCATGGAAACCGTGCATGGCTACGGCGGCCTGGTGTTCGCCGACGTCATCGACCTGCGGCTGGCGCGCAAAGCCGCCGAAGCCGGGGTCGACGGCCTGGTCTGCGTCTGCGCGGGGGCGGGCGGGCACACGGGCCGGTTGTCCCCGTTCGCCTTCGTATCCGCGGTGCGCGCCTGCTTCGACGGCTACATCGTCGCGGGCGGCGGTATCGCCGACGGCTGGGGCATCGCCGGGGCGCTGGCGGCGGGCGCGGACTTCGTCTACATGGGCACGCGCTTCCTGGCGACCGAGGAAAGCATCGCCGCCGAAGCGCACAAGCGCATGGTCGCCGACTGCGGCATCGGCGACCTGCTGGTCAGCGACGCCATCACCGGCACCCCGGCCTCCTGGCTGGTGCCCTCGCTGGTGCAGTGCGGCCTGGATCCGGCCAACCTGCCCTCGCCCAGGGAGCGCGTCTACGACAGCGGCCGCAGCAAGGAAACCCGGCGATGGAAGGATGTCTGGTCGGCCGGCCAGGGGCTGGGCGCCGTGCGGGACATCGCGCCGGTCGCTCAGGTCGTGGACGGGCTGGAAGACGAATTCCGGGCGGCGCGCACGCGCTTCCTTGCCCTGGGCCGGGCCTGACCCCCACGCAGGAGACATTCGTGACATTCGCAGACACGCCGCGCAGCGGCCCGCTGGCCGGCGTCAAGGTCCTGGACCTGACCTGGGTCATCCTGGGCCCTTTCTGCACCCAGATGCTGGCCGACCACGGCGCCGACGTCATCAAGCTGGAAGCGCCCGAGGGCGACCCCATGCGGGCAGTGGGACCGCGCCGCACGAACGACATGGGCCCCTCCTTCCTGCAGTTGAACCGCAACAAGCGCAGCATGGCGCTGGACCTGAAGCAGGCGTCATCGCGGCAGGTGCTGGAGCGGCTGATCGCCTGGTGCGACGTATTCGTCAGCAACATGCGGCCGCAGGCGCTGGAGCGCCTGGGCCTGGACTACGACAGCATCCGGCGCGTGAATCCCAAGGTGGTCTACGTGAGCTGCTCGGGCTTCGGCGAGGACGGCCCCTATGCCGGACGGCCCGCCTTCGACGAAGTGATCCAGGCCATGACCGGGCTGGCGGCGGCCCGGGCGCGCGAACGCGACGGCATGCCGCAGTCGTGTCCGTTCCCGCTGGCCGACCGCTACGCCGGCCTCTATGCCGCGTTCTGCATCGGCGCCGCGCTGGCCGCCGTGGCCCGCGACGGCACGGGGCAGAAGCTGGAAATCCCGATGTTCGAAGTGATCGCGCAACTGGTGCTGGCCGACCACATGATAGGCAGCGTCTTCGATCCGCCCGAGTCGGCGCCGGGATACGACCGCTACCTGAACGGCCAGCGCACCTATTTCCGCACGGCGGACGGCCACCTGTGCGCCGCCATCAACACCGATCGCCAGTGGCGCAAGTTCCTCGAAGCGGCGGGCCGCGCCGACCTGCTGGCCCACCCCTCGTTCGCCACCCGCGCCGCGCGCGCCCGCGAGGCGCGGGCCGTCGACCTCCAGTTGCGGGAACTGTTCGCCGGCGGCACCACCGCGCGCTGGCTGGCGCTGCTGGAAGAAGCCGAGGTCCCGGCGGCACCGGTGCGGGGCATCGCCGACCTGGTGAACGACCCGCACCTGGCGGCGGTGGATTTCTTCATCCACGCGCCGCACCCCACGCAGGGCAACCTGCGCATGCCGGGCTTTCCCGCGCGCTGGAGCGCCACGCCGCCCTCGTACCGGCGGGGCGCGCCGGCACTGGGGCAGCACACGCAAGAGATACTCAGGGAACTGGGCCTGGACGACGGCCCGGGGCCCGCGTCATAGCAGGAAGGTCAGGTTGCCCAGCCAGGCGTCGTGGTTCATCAGCGTGATGGTCTTGCGGACGATCCGCATGCCCTGGTCGGTCGGGCGGCAAATGTGCTCCATCGTCGTCACCAGCGGCTGGATCTCGCCGATGCCGACCTGCGCGCTGTCGCCGGTACGCATCTCGTAGATCACCTGGTTGGACTTCACCAGGAAACCTTCCTCGTGTTCCTGCACGCGCACGTTGCCGATCAGGTGCAGGGTGCGCGACGGCGGCGATTGCGCGGGAAACTCCACGTGCAGCAGGTGATAGACCCGCTCTTCCCGGCGCAGCGTGTCGTCGTGGACGATGGCGGCGTTCTGGCCCGGCTCCTCGGCCGGGTCGAGCGGTATCCAGTACAGCCCGTCCTCGGTGAAAAGCTTGAGCCAGTCGTCCAGCTGCCGGGTGTCGAGCAGGTCCGCTTCGTGTATCAGCAGGGTTTCCGCGTCCGCGCGGTTCAATGTCGTGGGGAAATGCATGCGCCCGGTCTCCTCAGCGTCGCGCCATCAGTTGCTTCCATGCCAGCCACAGCGCACGCTGGGGCGCCTCGCTGGCCGGCAGGCCCTTGATGTCGCCGCTGGCCAGTTTCTCGTCCGTCTGCAGCCCGCGCTCCAGCACCAGCCACTCCACCGCGCTGCCCGCCAGCCCCTGCTGGTTGCGCGCGAAGATATCGACGTCGTCGGCCATGCCGTGGCCGGCCGGCCCGTAGAAGCGCTCCTGGCTGCGCATCCAGCCCTCGTTGAACTCGCGCGGCGCATCGACCAGGTCGTACAGGTAGATGGTGACCTCGGTCAGGTCCGGCGCGATCGGTCGCCAGGTGCGGATCTGCTGGTGGATCAGGCCGAGGTTGGGAAAGATCGTGCCCGACATGCGTCCGACCACGAAGGCGAACTCCTCTTCGCCGTGGATGTCCCGCAGGGCCTCGTAGTAGGCGCGGTGCGGCCCGTTCAGCAAGGCCTCGGGATCGGCCGTGCCGGAGTTCTCCAGTTGGGCGTGGCCGTGGCGCAGCGCCCAGCTCGACCCCTTGAAGCGGATCTGGCGCATGGCCTTGGCCGAGCCGCCCTTGTGCGCACCGTAGTCGCCTGTGCTTTCGCCGTACTTGGCCTGCAGCGCGACGAAGCCCTTGTGCGTATGCAGGAAGTGGTAGGCATCGACGATGTTCTCGATCTGGAATTTCCAGTTGCCCTGGTAGCGCATGACGAACGGCTTGCCGCGCAGCGCGATGCGCCCCGCCGGCGAGCGGCCGAACTTGCGGTCTATGGTCTTCTTGGCGCGCCCCAGGTAGGTGTCCAGGTCGACGGCGTCCGGGTCCAGGTTGGCGAAGATCAGCCCGCGGTAGGCATCGACCTTCGGCACCCGGTGCAGCCCCTCGGGCGCGTCGAAGTCGGGGGCATAGCCGCCCGAATCGTTGCGCTCGGACACGGCCAGCAGCCTGCCGTCCAGGCCGAACACCCAGCCATGGTAGGGGCAGGTGAAGTCGCGGACCGTGCCACGGGTTTCGCGCGCGATCACCGCGCCGCGGTGCACGCAGCGGTTGACCAGCACGTGCACCGAGCCGTCGTCCGCCCGCGAGACGATGACGGGCTGCGTCCCGATGTAGGCCGTCTTGAAATCGCCCGGGTTGGGGATCTCGCTTTCGTGGCCGACATAGACCCAGACCTTCGAGAAGACGCGCGCCATCTCGGCGTCGAACACCGCCTGATCGGTATAGGCGCGCGTGTGCACGCGGAAATGGCGTTCGTCCTGCCAGATCAGCGACGACGGATCCAGCCCGGCCTCCCCGCCCCCATGCTCTCTTGCAAACATCGCAGACATATCGATTCCTATCCTCCAACCACTAATCCATGAACCTGCCGCCCGACAGGTTCAGCGTTTCGCCCGTCACGTACGCGCCATGGCGCGAGGCCAGGTAGAACACCGCGTGCGCCGCCTCGATGGAGCGGCCCACGCGGCCGACGGGAATACCCCTGACCACTTCCTGCATGCGGGCTTCGCTCGCGCCCGCCACCTGCACGTCGAACAATGACGTGGCGATCACGTTGACCGTGACGCCATGGGGCGCCAGCTCCGCCGCCATCACCCGCGAATAAGCGATCAGCCCGCCCTTGGCCGCCGCATACGGCGCCACGTGCCGGTGCACGCCGGTCTTGCCCGACATCGAGGAGAAGGACACGATGCGGCCACGGCCGCGTTCCTTCATCCGGCGCGCCGCGGCCTGTATGCACAGGATGGGCCCCACCAGTTCCCGCTCGATCACGTTGCGGTAGCGCGCGGCATGGATGTCCAGCGCATCCGCCGTGCTGACCGGCGCGGCCACGTTCACGAGGATGTCCAGCCCGCCGAGTTGCGCCATGCAGGCGTCGAAGAAGCGCTCGACCTCGGTCTCGTCTTCCGTGTCCACGGTCAGGCAGGCGACGCCATAGGCACGCGCCACCGAGGCCGCGTGCGCCGCGTCTTCGGCCGGCGTCACGCCGATCACGACCTTGGCGCCGCGCGCGGCGAACGCCCGCAGCAGCTCCGGGCCCGACCCCAGCGCGCCGCCCACCAGGACGACGGCGGAGCCGGAGAACTCGCCCGGATCGCCGGGTGTCTCGCACTTGAACGTGTCGTCCATGGCGGCTTCCTCCCGGGCTCAGTTGGCCGTGATGTTGTTCTTGCGAATGATCTGGGTGAAGCGCGCGAGCTGCATGTCCATCAGTTCCTGCAGCGCCCGCGGCGACGACGGCTTCACGTCCAGCCCGGTCTTCTCCAGCGCCGACTTGACGTCGGGCAGCTCCAGGATGCGCGTCATCTCCTTGTTGAGCTTGTCGATCACGGCGGCCGGCGTCCCCTTGGGCGCCAGGAAGCCGTACCAGGCCGGCATGCCCGGCGTGATGCCCAACTCCGCGAACGACGGCACGCCGGGCGCGCTGCGCTGGCGCTCGGGACTCGACACGCCCAGGTTGCGCAACTGGCCGGACTCGACGAAGGGCCGCAGCGTATGGGTGGCGACGAACATGGCGTCCACGTGCCCCGCGATCACATCGTTGACGCCGGGCGCCGTGCCCTTGTAGGGCACGTGCAGGAACGAGGTGTGCGTGGCGTCCTCGAACTCGGCCAGCAGGATGTGCGACGGCGACCCCACGCCCGCGGACGCGAAGTTGATCTTGCCGGGATTGGCCTTGGCCGCGGCCACCAGATCGGCCATCGTGCGGTAGCCCTTGCCGGGATTCACCGCCAGCGAGTTGGTGCCGCGCGCCGCGATCATCACCGGCGTCAGGTCCTTCATGGGGTTGAAGGTCGGCGAGGGATACAGGATGGACGTGATGACGAGATTGCTCGCGGTCACCACCAACGTATAGCCGTCGGGCGCCGAGCGCGCCACCTGCTCTGCACCGAGGTGACCGGCCAGGCCGGTCTTGTTCTCGACGATGACGGGCTGCTTCCAGCTTTCGAACAGTTTTTCGCCGACCAGCCTGGCGATGTTGTCCATGCCCGTTCCCGGGGTGAAGGGAACGATGAAGCGCAGCGGTCTGGACGGAAAATCGACCGCCGCGTCGGCCGCTGCCACGGCGGTCGATACACAGCCAAAGGCCAGGAGCACAGCACACGACGTGATACGCATTTGACTCTCCCAAGAGATGGACGGACACGAAGGACATTCCTCCGCGCTTTGCTGCAGGACGCCGGCCCGGGCGTCAGCCCGAGGGAGGCACGTCGACCAGCACCATGCCTTCCTCGATACGTACCGGATACACCTTGATGGGAACGCTGACCGGGCCCGAGACCGGGCGGCCGGTGGGAATGTGGAATACGCCTTCGTGCAGGGGGCACTCCACGCAGTCGCCGCTGACGAAGCCTTCCGACAGGTGCGCCTTCGCGTGCGTGCAGATGTCGTGCGTGGCATGGACGCGGCCATCCAGCTTGTACAGCGCGAGCGGCTCGCCCTCCACGCACACCGGGACGGCGTCGCCCTCGGGTACGTCCTCGAACTTGATCGTCTGGCACCAGACCATGAAGACTCCGTCTATGACCGGGAATGGCCCGGCGCCCGGCCGCGCTGCTGCGCATTGCGCAGCGCCGCCGCCAGCGGCACCGCCGGGTCCGCCAGTTCCTCGGCGTCCACGCCCCGGCCGGCGGCCACGAGCTGGCGCACGACGCGGCGCTCCCGTCCGCTGTTGAACAGTTCCGCTCCGACCAGCACGCCGGCCGCATCGAAATGGAAACCCACCGCCTTGCCCGTGCCGGCCTCGCGCGCGACGTGCCGCACGGCCCCCGCCGGC
This sequence comes from Pigmentiphaga kullae, assembly GCF_004216695.1. Classification (GTDB taxonomy): domain Bacteria; phylum Pseudomonadota; class Gammaproteobacteria; order Burkholderiales; family Burkholderiaceae_B; genus Pigmentiphaga; species Pigmentiphaga kullae. The sequence continues at coordinate 183,071 of NZ_SGXC01000004.1, read as the reverse complement.
CAGCCGATGATCTGCAGGTTCATGTCGAACTGGTCCGTCCAGAACCACGGCGCATCGTCGGCGGCGGGCTCCGCCGATTGCGGCCCGCCGCCCTGCTCGGCCCGCGCGATGGTGGCGGCGGCCCGCGCGGCCTGCCGCTCGGCGTTCTCCCAGGACTCCAGGCGGACGCGACAGCCGCCGCCCGCATCGCGCGGCGCGGCGATGTCGCCGATCGCATAGATGCCTTGCGCCGACGTCCGGCACGCCTCGTCCACCAGAACGCCGTGCACGGGCGGCGGATTCAGGGCCAGGCCCGCGTGCGCGGCCAGGGCCACGTCGGGCGTCGCGCCCATGCCGGCCAGCACCACGTCCGCTTCGCCCCGCGTGCCATCGTCCAATACATACTGGAATGCCGCTCCCGCGCGACCGATGTCCAAGGGCGCGCAACCCAGCTTCACTTCCACGCCCTGCCCGGCATGCAGGGCAAGCACGCGTCCGGCCGCCCATGCGCTGACGGCGCGCGGCAGCAGCCTCGGCTGTTTCTCCACCACCGTCACGCGGCACCCCAGACGGGTGGCGGACGCGGCCACCTCCAGCCCCACGAAGCCGCCGCCGATCAGCAGCACGCGCTGCCCGGGACGCAATGCCTGCCTGAGGCGCGCGGCATCGGCCGCGTTGCGCAGGGCCAGCACGTCGCCCGGCGCCAGGCCGGCGAAGGCCGGCATCCGCGCCACGGAACCGGTCGCCAGTACCAGGTGGCGATAGGCGATGGACGCGCCATCGGCAAGCTCCACGCGGCGCGCGGCCGGATCGATGGCGGCCGCCCGGGCCGACGGCCGCAGGACGATGCCAGCGGCCGCGTAGCTGTCCGCCGGCGCGATCGGCGCCAGGCGGCCGTCCTCCAGCAGGAAGGACTTGGACAGCGGCGGCCGCTCGTAGGGCTCGGCCCCCTCGTCGCCCAGCAGCGTGACCGGCCCGGCGTAGCCCGCCTGGCGCAAGGCATGGGCGCAACGCGCCCCCGCATGGCCGGCGCCGACGATGACCACGCCGGGCATCATGGCGCCTCCACCCCCTGCGCGCCGGCGCCCAGCAGGGCGCACAGCGGCTGGAGACTGGCCGCCGCGTCCAGCGCCCGGACCGCTTCCAGGATGTCCCGGGTGCGCCGCGCGCCCATGACCGGCTCGACGTTGACGCGCAGCTTTTCCTCGAAATCGGCGTCGGAGAAAGGCTTGAGCCGGTGCCCGGGCGGCGGGCCGGCCTCGCCCACGACCACCTCGCCGGTGTCGAGCGTGACCTCGACCCGCGCCAGGAATCCCGCGGCCGCGCCGCCGCCCAGCTCGGCGGCCGGTTCGACCACCAGCCGGTCGTTGAGCAGCGTCCGCACATCGGGACGCATGACCCGTTCCTTGTCGAAGGTGCCCGTGTCCACCCGGCCGTCCAGCAGCGCCATCGCGACGATGCAGGGCAGCGAATGGTCGGCCGTCTCACGCGATACCGGATGCCACGGATCCGCCCGCTGGCTGACCAGATGGTCGTACACGCCCTCGTCGGCCAGCACGCGGATGCCCGCGATCCGCGCGGGATCGGGAATCCGGCGCCGCGCCTCCAGCGCGGCCTGGATGGCGCTCTGCCCGCGCGATCCGACCGGCCACAGCTTGTAGGTCACGCGCTCGACGGCCGACAGGGGCTGCGCGGGATCCAGGCGCCGCAGCAGCGCCGCGCGGTCGTCCTCGGCCAGTTCGAGACGCGCCAGGAAACCGTATCTGCCCTCGAACGGACGCACCGCGCCTTCGGCGCCCGCTTCCGCAAGCAAGCAGGCATACACCGACTGCCTGACGGCGTCGCTGCCGTTGAACCGCTTCCACATGGTCAGGTCGCCGCGCCGGTTCAGGTCATTGGACTCGACCTCCAGGCTGGCGGCATGGGGAATCACGGTGATCGCCAGGGCGTCGGCGGTCTGGTCTTCGGACAGGCCCAGCATGCGGGCGGCCGCGCAAGTGCAGGCGATGGCCACGATGTTGGGGTAGTCCAGGCCGCCGTTGCGCAAGCGCAGGCCGTCGAACAGCGCCACCGCGACCTCGTAGCCCAGCGCGATGGCGCCGATCAGCCGCTTGCCGTCGATGCCGCGCCATTGCGCCAGGGCCATCAGTCCCGGGATCATGTCGCTGGGGTGGCCGCCCGACTTGCCGATGTACAGGTCGTTGTAGTCATAGGCCCGCAGCGGCACGCCGTTCACCAGCGCCGCGGCTTCGGCGGTAACGCATTCGCCCGTGCCCCATATCGTCGCCCCCCGGGCCACGATGGCATGGCGCGCGTAGCGCCGGGCCGCCACGGCGGCGGGATGCGTCAGGGCGCCCAGCGCCACGGCCAGCGTATCCAGCAGCGCGGCCTTCACCGCGCGGTCCACCGACACGCCGCATTCCAGCGCCGCGTGCCGGGAGTACGCAGCCAGGGCCCGCAGCATGCGATCGGAAGTCGTTGTCACTCTGTCTTTCTCCAGGTATCCGGACCGATGCCGGGGTCAGGTATAGCCCTGGGCCTTGCCGGCCCCTTGCGCCTCGCCCAGCGCCGCGCGGATTTCCTGGCGCGCGCCAGCCTGCAGCAGGGCGGAATCCTTGATGACGGTGATCAGGCCGAACCCGCGTTCGGCGTAGGCGCGGCCGGACGTTCCGCTGGCGCACTGGATCCCGGCGACGATGCCGTGCCGGCGGCAGGCCTGAAAGATCCGTTCGACCGCGGCGACGTGCTCGGCCTCGGTCTTGTCCAGGTCAGGCGGCAGCCCCAGTCCCAGGGCCAGGTCGGCCGGGCCGATGTAGATGCCGTCCAGGCCTGGCGTGGACGCGATATCGTCGATGTTGTCCAGCGCCTCGCGGGTCTCGACCATGACGAAGCACAGCACGGCGTTGCCCAAGGCCTGCGTGTCGCGGGTGGCGCTGACCAGCGCGGCGCGGATGGGGCCGTAGGACCGTATGCCCGAAGGCGGATAGCGGCACGCCCGGACCGCCGCGGCGGCTTCGTCGCGGGTATTGACCAGCGGCACGATGACGCCCTGGGCGCCCGCATCCAGCGCCTTGCCTATCATCCACCCCTCGTTGGCCGGCACCCGGGTGAACGGCGCCACGCCCCGTCCCTCGGCGGCGCGATACATGTCCAGGGTCTGCGCATAGTCGATCAGCCCATGCTGCTGGTCGACGCAGACATACCCCACGCCCTGTTGCGCGATCAGCTCCACGGAAAACGGCGTGGGCAGCACCGCCCAGCCGCCGAATACCGGCTTCCCGGCCCGCCATGCCTCGCGCAAGACTCCCGCTGTGCTCATCTCCAACCCCTGAAAATGGATGCACTATGATTACATCAATCTCCAAAAAAGGATACATTTTTGTCGAACATATAGGGTAAACACCAAAAATACTCAATGAATTTGGCCTAATCTTCGTCAAGACAAGAATATAAGACTTAAAAATGAATACATTTTTGGCGTTTTGCAGATGTGATACTGTCTGAAGCAAAAGCGCATATCAAGACTCTCTCAGGCATCATCGGAATCACAGGGTGACTCAGTGACCCACGACTCGACCGGCAGCGACGCGGCGCTGCACCAGAACGGCCAGGACGGCCCCCTTGCCGTGCCTCCCGTACCGCCGCCCGCCCAGCCTCGCGCCTCGCGCGGGGACCTGCACGACGTGTACGAACGCTTGCGCCATGACATCCTGGACGGCAGCATCGCGGCCGGGTCCATGCTGAACCAGGTACACATCGCCAAGCGGCTGAACGTCAGCCGCACTCCCGTGCGGGAAGCGCTGCGCATGCTTCAGGCCGAAGGCCTGGTCGAGGTCAATTTCCAGCACCGGATCCGGGTCGTCCCCATCACGCCCGAGGAAATCGATTCGGTCTACGCCATGTGGCTGCTGATGGCCTGCCTGGGCATCTCGTTGACCGTGCCGCGGCTGGACGCGGACGACCTGGCGCGCATCCGCGCGGCGCTCGAAGCCATGAACGGCAGCCAGCCGGCGGGCGACTGGGCGCACCGCCACATCGAATTCCACAAATTGCTGATCATGCACGCGGGCGACCACATCGTGACCGCATACGAAAATTGCCGCACCAACTCCGAGCGCGCCCGCAAATCGTTCATGGGGCAGCAGCAGCCGTATTCCTGGCTGGCATCGGAAGAAGAACACAGCGCGCTGGTCGACGCCTATGCGGCGCGGGACCAGGACCGGGCGATCCAGATCATGAGCCGCCAGTTGTCCCGCATCGCGCTGACGGTGATGGGCAACATCGATCCCACCTACGAACCGACGGCGATCCGGCAAGCCATGAAGCTGGTGGCGCGGCCCGCGGGCGCGGGCCGCTGAAGGGTCGGCGGGTCAGCCCCGTTTGCTTTCCAGCAGTTCCCAGCGTTCGAGCCTGGCCATGAGCTCGTCCTCGATCGCCGCCAGGCGCTGCTGGATGGCGGTCGCGCCAGCCGGATCGTCCCGGTAGATCATGCCGTCGGCCAGCTTCCCGTTCAGTTCCTGCTGCTCGGCCTCGAGCGTCGCGATGGCATCGGGCAGGCCTTCCAGTTCCTTCGCTTCCCAGGAACTCAGGCGCGAACGGGCCGGCTTGGCCGGCGCGGCCTTCTCGGTTGCGGTTTTCTCCGGCGCGGGCGGGGCGGACTCGTCGCGAACGACCTCCCGCGCGGGCCTGGCCGCGGCCGACCGGGCCTCCTCCACCCTGGCGCGCTGCGTCGCCCAATCGTCGTAGCCGCCCACGTAGTCGCGCCAGCGCGCGTCGCCCTCGTAGGCGATGGTCTGCGTCACGACATTGTCCAGGAACATACGGTCGTGGCTGACCAGGAAGACCGTGCCCGAGTAGTCCTGCAGCAACTCCTCCAGCAACTCCAGCGTCTCGATGTCGAGGTCGTTGGTGGGCTCGTCCAGCACCAGCACGTTGGCCGGCCGCGCGAACAAGCGCGCCAGCAGCAGCCGGGCACGCTCGCCGCCCGACAGGCTCTTGACCGGCGAACGCGCCCGCTCGGGCGCGAACAGGAAGTCGCCCAGGTAGCTCATCACGTGCTTGCGCTGGCCGTTGATCTCTATCCACTCGCTGCCCGGGCTGATGACGTCGGCCAGCGCCATGTCCTCGTCCAGTTGGCTGCGCATCTGGTCGAAGTAGGCCACCGACAGGTTGGTGCCCTGCCTGACCGAGCCCGAGTCGGGCGCCAGTTCGCCCAGGATGAGCTTGAGCAGCGTGGTCTTGCCCGCGCCGTTGGGGCCGATCAGGCCGATGCGGTCGCCGCGCATGACCGTGGTCGAGAACGACCGGATGACGGCCTTGTCGCCGAACGATTTGGACACATCGGTCAGCTCGGCCACCAGCTTGCCCGACCGCTGTCCCTCGGCCACGTCGATGGTGACCTTGCCCATACGCTCGCGCCGCTCGGCCCGTTGCAGGCGCAGTTGCTCCAGCCGCTTGACCCGCCCGACGCTGCGCGTGCGGCGTGCTTCGACGCCCTTGCGTATCCACACCTCTTCCTGGGCCAGAAGCTTGTCGAAGCGCGCCTGCTCCAGCCGCTCGGCCTCCAGCATCTCGGCCTTGCGCGTCTGGTAGGTGGAGAAGGATCCGGGAAAACTGGCGAGCTCGCCGCGATCGAGTTCGACGATGCGGGTGGCCACCGCATCCAGGAAACGGCGGTCGTGGGTGATGAAGACGATGCTGCCGGGAAACGCTTTCAGCAGTTCCTCGAGCCAGGCGATGGCCTGGAAATCCAGGTGGTTGGTCGGCTCGTCCAGCAGCAGCAGGTCGGGATCGCCCAGCAGTGCCCGGGCCAGCGCCACCCGCTTGCGCGTGCCGCCGGACAGCCCCGCCACCGGCGCGTCGGCGGGCAGGTTCAGCCGGGCCAGCGTGGCCTCGACCCGTGCCTGCACCGTCCAGCCGTCGTGCGCCTCCAGGTCCGCCTGCAGGGATTGCAGCCGGGCCAGCAGCGCATCGTGGTCGGCCCCGCCGGCGGCCTCCGCCAGGTCATGGGTCAGGCGCTGGTAGGCGCGCAGCAGGTCGCGCCCCTTGGCCAGGCCCTCGCTGACGGCATCGAACACCGTACCGGACTCGTCGAACACCGGCTCCTGCTCCACCGTGGCGACCTTCAGCCCGTCCTGGCGCGAGATGAGGCCGTCATCGGGCAGCGAACGGCCGTCCAGCAGCTTGAGCAGCGAGGACTTGCCGGTGCCGTTGCGGCCGATCAGCCCGACCCGCTCGCCGGCCTCCACCGAAAAGCTGGCGCGATGCAGGAGCGGGACGTGGCCGTAGGCCAGTTCGATGTCGGTCAGAGCGATGAGGGCCATGAAGCGCGCCGGGCGGGCCGGTCAGAAACGGTGGGACGGAAACGAAAAAAGCGCCCTGGCTTGCGCGAGGGCGCCCTGGAGGAAAGGACGGAGCGGGCGGCGCAGCCCCGTGGGGCTGCCGCCCGGCGCCTGGGCCTAGACCGAGAACGACGACCCGCAGCCGCAGGTGGACGTGGCGTTCGGGTTCTTGATGACGAATTGCGCGCCTTCCAGGCCTTCCTTGTAGTCGATCTCGGCACCGACCAGGTACTGGAAGCTCATGGAGTCGATCAGCAGTTGCACGCCGTTCTTGTCCAGTTGCGTGTCGTCCTCGTTGACGTCTTCATCGAAGGTGAAGCCGTACTGGAAGCCGGAACAGCCCCCGCCCTGCACGAACACGCGCAGCTTGAGCGCCGAATTGCCTTCTTCATCGATCAGCTCCTTGACCTTGGCGGCCGCCGCATCGGTGAAGACGAGGCCCATCGGCGGGGCTTCGAGGCTGGCTTGTTCGACTGCTGCGTTCATGACTGCTCCTTGCCTGCGCGCAGACACGGCCCGTGCCGCGCATGCGCTGTAAATCGTCTGGTTAATGGGTAATTCAACCGCTATTGGCGCCTGATTTCAACCCTGGCGCCGCCAGGGATACTTCGGGCGACGCCTGGCCGCCCTGTCGGCGGCCACACCGTTTAGATGGGGGTGCGCCGCCAAGGTTCAAGCCCGCCGCCTCAGGCCGGCAGGTTGATGGTGCTTTGCGAGCGCACCACGCCTCCTTCGACCACACGCACGGTAACACTGCGCACCACGAAACCGGCGGGGACCGCGAGCGACCCCTCGGCGCGCTGGTACTGCCGGAACCGCAGGGCCAGCGGATCGGCGGCCGGCAGGGCCACCGGCGCCGCCTCCCCCGCCAGCGCCTCGGTCGGCACCGAGAACGGATGCAGGTCCAGCGTGGTGGCGGTGCCCGCGCGTACACCGGACGCCGAGAACTGCAGGCGTCCGCTGAATTCGCCCGAGGGCCGCCCGCCGCGCATCAGCAGCACCCGGTAGCGCAACAGTTCGCCCTGCCGCTCCAGCTCCGCGGAACGGATGTTGACCTGGGCCTGGCGCGGATCCATGGGAATGAGCTGGTCGAAGAAGGCCAGGTCATTGCGCATGTCGCCCATTTCCTTCTGCGCGGCCCGCAAATCGGCCGCGAACTGGTCCTTGGCCGCGCGTTCGATCTCGAGGCGGCTTTCCGCGGCGGCGAGGCTGCCCTGCAAGCGCTCGTTGTCGGCGATCAGGCGCTGGTGCTCGGCACGCAATTGCGCCAGTTCGGACGCCGAGATCTGCGGCCCGCCGAACACCCGCCGCGCCGACTCGTACAGCCCCGTTCCCATGGCTGCGCCCAGCGCCAGCAACAGCACCAGGACCACGATCCGCCACGGCGAGGCGGCCGGCAGCCCCGTCCCGTCGGTACGCGCACCCGCCGCCGCGCCACGCCGCAACCTGCGCGGCACCAACGCCGGAAACAGCGGCCGGCGCTTCATCAGGGCAGCACCGCCACCTGGCCGAGCCCGGCATCCTCGGGCAACCCGAACATCAGATTCATGTTCTGCACGGCCTGGCCGGATGCGCCCTTCACCAGGTTGTCCTGCACCACCAGCACGACCAGCTGGTCGCCGTTGCCGGGACGGTGGACGGCGATCCGTATCATGTTGGAGGCGCGCACCGAGCGAGTCTCGGGCGTGCTGCCCACAGGCATCACGTCGACGAAAGGCTCATCGGCGTAGCGCTGCTCGAACAGCTTCTGGAAATCGACGTCGCGCGCCTTCGGGTCGATGCGGGCGTAGATGGTCGAGTGCATGCCGCGCACCATGGGCGTCAGGTGCGGCACGAAGGTCAGCCCCACCGGTCCGCCGTGCAGCGTCTGCAGATGCTCGACGATCTCGGGATGATGGCGATGGCCCGACACGCCATAGGCCTTGAAGTTGTCGCTGGCTTCCGAGAACAGGATGTGCAGCTCGGCCTTACGCCCGGCCCCGGTCACGCCCGACTTGCAATCGGCGATGAGCGTGGACGCGTCCACCAGCGGCGACGCGCCGGCCCGGCCTTCCAGCAGCGGCGCCAGGCCCAGCAGCACGGTGGTCGGATAGCAGCCGGGATTGCCCACGACCCGCGCGCCGCGGATCTTCTCGCGATTCAGCTCGACCAGGCCGTAGACCGACTCGCGCAGCACGTCGGGGCAGGCGTGTGGCATCTTGTACCACTTCTCGAACGAGGCCAGGTCCTGCAGGCGGAAATCGGCGGCCAGGTCGATGATCTTGACGCCGGCGGCCAGCAGTTCCTGCGCCTGCGCCATGGCCACGCCATGGGGCGTCGCGAAGAACACCACGTCGCACTCGGTCAGCCGTGCCTTGTCGGGCGAGGAGAACGCCAGGTCCACCTTGCCGCGCAGGTTGGTGTACATGTCGGCCACCGGCATGCCGTCTTCCTTGCGCGAGGTGATCGCCGCCAGCTCCGCGTTCGGGTGCTGCGACAACAGGCGCAGCAGTTCCACGCCGGTGTAGCCCGTGCCGCCGACGATACCTACCTTGATCTTGGCCATTGCAATCTCCTGGAGTCCCTGCGCTTCCCGGCCCGGGAAAGCGGGACGGTGCCCTGCGACATGTGATGAATAAGAATACCCCACGCTCGGCAGCATCGATGTGACGCCCCTCGGGGCGCACGCCGTTCGAAGCGAAAAAAAGGCCGCATCGCTGCGGCCTTTCTTGTCTCGCCCGCCGGCCGGAGCCGGAACGGGACGAGGGGGATCGAAGCCGATCAGCGCTTGCTGAACTGCTTGCGACGTCGCGCCTTGTGCAGACCGACCTTCTTGCGCTCGACCTCGCGGGCATCGCGGGTGACGAAGCCGGCTTGCGACAGCGCGGGCTTGAGCGTCGCGTCGTAGTCGATCAGCGCACGGGTGATGCCGTGGCGCACCGCGCCGGCCTGCCCCGTCACGCCACCACCGTTGACGTTGACGTGAAAGTCGAAGCTTTCCAGGTGGCCGGTCAGTTCCAGCGGCTGGCGAACGATCATGCGGCCGGTCTCGCGAGCGAAGTACTCGTCGACGGGCTTGCCGTTGACGGTGATCTTGCCCGAGCCTTTCTTCAGGAACACACGCGCCACCGAGGTCTTGCGGCGGCCGGTTCCATAATTCCAGTTACCGATCATGCGCGGCTCCTCAGATGTCCAGCAGCTTGGGCTGCTGGGCGGTGTGCGGATGTTCGGATCCTGCGTACACCTTCAGCTTCTTGATCATGGCGTAGCCCAGGGGACCCTTGGGCAGCATGCCCTTGACGGCCTTCTGGATCGCACGACCAGGAAAACGCTGCTGCATCTTCAGGAACGTGGTTTCGGTGATACCGCCGGGATAGCCCGAGTGGCGGTAGTAGCGCTTGTCCTGCGCCTTGTTGCCGGTAACGACGATATCGGCGGCGTTGATGATGACGATGTAGTCGCCGGTATCGACGTGAGGCGTGAATTCAGGCTTGTGTTTACCGCGCAAACGGTGTGCGACTTCGCTGGCCACACGACCTAGGACTTTGCCCTTGGCGTCAATCACGTACCAGTCACGCGTCACTTCATGCGGTTTCGCAACGAAGGTTTTCATGATGATCTCTGTGACATATCTGGTGCCCGTAAAGCCCCCTGTGGGCTTTCTGACGGCCTGTCACCCCGATCCCGCCCCGGCATTGTGAACTGCAGGTACGGAAAAAGGGCAAGCGGAAGATGGTAACCCGGATCGACCCGGGAAGTCAAAGACCGCGTGCCGGCGCGCCGCGGCGGCACGCGCCCCGCCCGGCGTACCTGTAACGATATCCGACGCCATCCCCCGCTTCCCCTGTGATGCCCTGCCCGCGCTTCATGCTTTGATAAACATCCATACATAAGAATAGATCCCGGCGCGGCGTAAGGGCAGACACTAGTCCGCTCACAGAGCCCTATGGAGATCCGTCCGATGAAAACGATCAAGACGATGCTGGCCGCCGGTGCCGTGGCCGCGGGACTGGCCGCCTGCGCGGCTCCCCAGCGCGACATGCCCACCCAGCAGGCTTCGGCGATGTCGCCGCAATCGGTCACCGACGACCAGCTGCAGCGCTTCGCCAACGCGGCCAGGAAGGTGAACGCCATCTCGCCGGCCACCGGAGCGGCCGCCTCCAGCACGCCGACGGGCGAGCCCACCAACGCCACCTTCGACGAAGCCAACGGCCGCAAGGCCCAGGCGGTCTGGAGCGAAGGCCTGACCGTGCGGGAATTCAACGCCATCAACGCGGCCGTCCAGCAGGACCCCGCCCTGATGCAGCGCTATGGCGCGCTGATGCAGGGTGGCGCCGGCTCGACCGGGGGCGGCTATGGCGGCTCAACGGGCGGCGGCACGATGATGCGCTGATCCTGGCCGAGGCAAAAAAAAGCCCGAAGCCTTGCGGCTTCGGGCTAATCCACCAAAGGAGGAGGGTGGAGGAGACACCGGTGGATGGGCTTTGCGGGGCTATCCGACGATGCCGAGAGGCCCGAGGCCGTGTCGACATACAAAGCGACATCCGTTGAACCCATTATAGGGAAGCGGTTTGTGCGTTGCAAGAAGTTTTTTTGCCTGCTCACCACAATACGGTTTCAAATTTCAACAGGCAAAAATTCCTTTTATATCAATAGATTAAATCCTAATTTAGCGTCGCCCTGCTCTTCTTTTCCTTCTCTTTTCCGGCCAAACGGTCAGACTCGACCCTATCCTCGCTCGGCTTTTTCCGCTTGTTTTGCCGCACAGCAACAAGGAGCGGGCAAAAAAAAGCCCGAAGCCTTGCGGCTTCGGGCTAATCCACCAAAGGAGGAGGGTGGAGGAGACACCGGTGAATGAGCTTTGCGGGGCTATCCGACGATGCCGAGGGGCCCTGGGCCGTGTCGACATACAAAGCGTCATCCGTTGGGTCAATTATAGAGAGATGTTTTGTGCGATGCAAGAACCTCCTAGGGTTGTTGCCTACGTACAAAAACCGATGCGGCTGCGGACAAAAAATTCCTTTCCGATCAATGACTTACTTACAAACCATCCCATCGCTCCGCAACGTCATCGACGAAAAATCGGGACTGCGGGCGGCTTGACCGGGGGGCGCGACCATTTGTCGCAGTTTTCGCTGCATCGCAGCATCATCAGACCATGCAAGCACCGCGAAACCCGCCTCCCACCCGCTATCATCGTGCTGATTCGCCAACTTTCTATCGCAGCACGAGGAATATCATGGAATGCATCGTAAGCTGGGGCGGCCCCCAGGGCATGCTGTTTACTGCCCAGACGGGCAGCGGGCACGTCGCGGTCATGGACGGCGCCCCGGACGGCGGAGGCAACAATCTCGCGCCCCGGCCGATGGAACTGGTGCTGGCCGGCACCGGCGGCTGCACGGCCTACGACGTCGTCCTCATCCTGAAGCGCGGCCGCCACGCCGTGCGCGGCTGCACGGTGGCGCTCAAGGCCGAGCGGGCAGACACGGATCCCAAGGTCTTCACCAAGATCCATTTCGCCTTCACGGTCACGGGCAAGAACCTTCCGTCCGCCGCAGTGGAACGGGCGGTGCAGCTTTCCCACGAAAAGTATTGCTCGGCCTCGGCCATGCTGGAAAAAACCGCGCAACTGACCTGGTCGGTGGAGATCGTCGAAGCCGACTGACGCGGCTCAGAGGTAATAGGCGGTGGAGGTCATGACCTTGGACCCGCACCGCATCGCCGCCCGCACCGGCGCGGGCAGCTCGACGCCGCCCCGCTGCTCCGCCGTCACCCGGTGCTGGCGCTCGTCGGCGGCCATGCGTTCGACGATGGCGCGCGAGCGCGCATCATTGGCCGGCAGCGTGCCCAGGTGTCCGTCCAGGTGGCGCTCCACCTGCCGCTCGGTTTCCGCCATGAACCCCAGGTTCCAGGCCTCGCCCGCCTTGCCCGCCAGCATGCCCAGCCCGAAAGCCCCCGCATACCAGAGCGGGTTCAACAGGCTGGAGTGCGAACGCAGTTCGCGCAGGCGGTCGTCCAGCCAGGCCAGGTGATCGGTCTCCTCGGCCGCCGCGTCCAGGAACACCTGGCGCGTATCCGGCTTGTCGCAGACCAGCGCCTGCCCCCGGTACAGGGCCTGGGCGCAGACTTCCCCCACGTGATTGACCCGCATCAGGCCGGCGGCGTGCTTGCGCTCGGACTCCGTCAATTCGGTGCCGGCGGCCTCTTCGGCCGAGCCGTCGGCGGCCGCGGACAGGCGGCCCGCCGGATTCGCACGCTGCGCCGATACCGAGCCCGTCAGCACGCGCACGGCGCGATCCGCCTCGGATAACACCCGATCCAGCAGGGAAATACGGCGAAAGGATGCGGTTCCCGACATTTGCGACCTCCGGTCCGGACACGGCCGGACTGCGACACGAACAGATTCCAGTATAGGCAATCGCCGATCCGTTGTTCTTGAACAACGTCCGGCGCGACGCAACCCCGCTGTCATTTTCGCCTCATGTTGGATCGTCATCCTCTCGTCCGAGCACCTGAGCAACATCCTCGTGCCCCATCACAAATCCATCTGGAGTTCTCAATTGAAAAAGACCCTCATCGCCGCCGCGCTGCTGGCTGGCTTCGTCGGCACCGCGCAAGCCCAGAGCGTGACGCTGTACGGTATCGTCGACATGGGATTCATGAACAGCAAGCAGGACGGCCAATCCGCCGTCAACGGGCTGGAAAGCGGCATCGCCGGCAGCTCGCGCTTCGGCCTGCGTGGTGTGGAAGACCTGGGCAACGGCCTGAAGGCCAACTTCCAGCTGGAAAGCGGCTTCAAGGCCGACACCGGCATCCAGAGCGCCAGCGGCCAGCTGTTCGACCGCGCCGCATGGGTGGGCGTGTCGGGCAACTTCGGCGAGGTCCGCCTGGGCCGCCAGGATACCCTGGGCTTCAACTGGTTCCGCGGCGCCATCAACCCCTTCGGCAACGCCTACTCGCAAGCCCAGAGCAAGACCGTCTTCAACGTGAACGGCGTGGATGACCGCGTCAGCAACAGCGCGTTCTACCTGTCGCCCAAGTTCAGCGGCTTCCAGGTCGGCGCCGGCTACAGCTTCAACGCCAACGCCAGCGAAACCGCCGGCAACGACGCCGACAACTCGGTCTACTCGCTGGGTCTGCGCTACCAGAACGGCCCCCTGCTGGCCGTCCTGACCTACGAACAGAAGAACGCCGCCGACCAGGCCCCGGGTTCGGGCGTGGGCGGTTCCGACCTGAAGAACATCCAGCTGGGCGCCACCTACGACTTCGGCATGGCCAAGCTGCACGCCGGCTACGGCCGCCTGCAGAACTCGGGCTACAAGTCGAGCGCCGAGAAGGAAAACTCGTACCTGCTGGGCGTGACCGTGCCGTTCGGCGCGCATTCGGTGTTCGCCACCTACCAGCGCAACGACAACGCCAACATCAACGCCGGCCGCGCCGACAAGTCCATCAACGGCTACGCCATCGGCTACAACTACACGCTGTCCAAGCGCACCACGATCTACGCGCTGTTCAACCAGTACACCGACGTGATCGTCCGCGCGGACAACAAGGCCCTGGGCGACAAGCGCGAAATCGCCATCGGCCTGCAGCACAAGTTCTAAGCCTGTTCCCCCTGGGCCGGGAGGCATCCCGGCTTATGTATCGAAGTGCTTACTTCAGCAGTGAGTGTTTTCCCGTCTTCGGCCCGGCCGAAGACGGGCTTTTTCGTTGGATTTTTGCGGAAAAACAACGAAAGCCGTAAGAATAAGTAAAAACCCGGCCCTCATTAGCCTCCACACTTGGTAGTAACCCGCATTCTTTGCTGCAATATGACCAACTTCCTACCAGGAAGCACTGGTTTTCCCGCGGCAAACGGATACCCGACGATGGATCCGCGCATTCCATCCGGCGCCTCGCACCCCCCGAGTGCCGCGACAGCCAGATCAATCATGGAGATGTACGAATGAAAAAGACCCTGATCGCTGCCGCCGTTCTGGCTGGCATGGCTGGTACCGCGCACGCGCAAAGCTCGGTCACCCTGTACGGCATCATGGATATGGGCTACCTGTATTCCAAGACCGAAGGCACGAAGGCCCGCAACGCGCTGGACAGCGGCCTGCAGAGCGAATCCCGCTTCGGCCTGCGCGGCTCGGAAGACCTGGGCAACGGCCTGAAGGCCAACTTCCTGCTGGAAGCCGGCATCAACGCCGACGACGGCACCTCGTCGCAGTCGGGTCTGTTCAACCGCCAATCGTGGGTGGGCCTGTCGTCCAACACGCTGGGTGAGATCCGCCTGGGCCGCCAGTTCATCCTGGGCTCGCAATTCTTCACCAACATCGATCCGTTCGGCACGACCTTCCGCCAGGCCGGCATGGGCTCGACCTTCATCGCCGCCAACCAGGTCCGCAACAGCAACAGCGTGATGTACTTCACGCCGACCTGGAACGGCCTGCAAGGCGCCATCGGCTACAGCTTCAACCGTTCGACCAACGAAACCCCGGTCGCCGGCACCAACAACCGCGCCATCACCTCGGGCCTGCGCTACGCCAACGGCCCCATCGAAGTCGCCCTGACCTACGACCAGGTCGAGCCCTCGACCGGCGGCAACGTCGGCCGTTCGACCCAGTTGGGCGGTACCTATGACTTCGGCGTGGTCAAGCTGCATGCCGCCGTCGCCGACCAGCGCAACGTCGCGGTCAACGTTGGCGACATCCCGGGCTGGAACGGCCGCTTCGCCAAGAAGACCCTGTCGTACATGGTCGGCGCGTCGGCTCCCGTCGGCACCGGCTCGCTGTTCGGTTCGTACCAGAAGGCCAAGGACTGGGACATCGAAGGCTTCAGCGTCGGCTACACCTACCCGCTGTCGCGTCGTACCAACGCCTACGCCTTCTTCAGCAACATGGACAACGTTGGTCACTACGGCAGCGCCGTCACGACCGGCGACAAGACCACCCGCCAGTTCGGCGTCGGCCTGCGTCACATGTTCTAAGTCGGCGGCGGGAGCGCCTCGCGCTCCCGCAAGCGCCCAGAACCCCCTGGGCGTGCGCTGGAAAAAACCCGGACCGGAAACGGCCCGGGTTTTTCTTTTTCGGGAAGCGCCCTACCCGCCCCGCACCGCGCGGGGAATGGAACGCTTCAAGAGGTCGCAGAAATCGTCGGCGCACGGCGGCAGCTTGCGCCCCCGGTCGCGCAACTCGTAGAACTCCAGCTCGACCAAGGGCGAGCCCAGCGGCTCGAGCCGGATGCCGCGCCCCCGGCAGGCGGGGACGGCGGTCGACGGCAGGATGGCGATGCCGCGCCCGGCCTCGGCCAGGCCGATCTGGGTTTCGATGAAATTGACCACGAAGCGCGGCGGCGCCTCATGGCCGACCAGGGCCAGGTTCTTGTCGATCAACTGCTGCAGGGGATTGTCGAAAGGCAGGTTGATGAAGGGCTCGCCCGCCAGCGCGCTCCACGAGCGGGGCGACCGCGCCAGTTGGAACCGTGGCGCGGCGCTGGCCGCCACCAGCGAAAAATGGAACAGCGGCTGGCGCAGCAGGCCCGGCGCCGCCTTGATGAACATGCCCAGCCCGACGTCCAGGTGCCCCGCGCGCACCATGCTGGACACCGAAGGCAGGTCGGTGTCCACGATGGTCAACCGCACGCCCGGATGACGCTGCTCGAAGGCCGCCACGACCGGGGGCAGCAGGTAGGAGCAGGTCAGCGGCGGCGCGCCGACCGACAGCGTGGTATTGGCGCGCTGCGCCGACCGCCCCACCTGCTCGACGATCTCTTCGATCCGCCTGACGTTCTGCTCGGCCACGGCGCGGAACTCGGCGCCGAACTGCGTCAGCGTGACCTGCCGCGTGGTGCGGTCGAACAGGCGAAAACCCAGCTGCCCTTCCAGCTCCCGGATCATCAGGCTCAGGCCCGACTGGGCGATGTGCAGTTGTTCGGCCGCTCGGGAAAAATTCCGCTGCTGGGCCAGCAGCAGGAAGGCCTTGAGCTGGCGGTGGGAAATGTTCATCTCGGTGCATTGATGCAGATATCTGATCAATTCATACTTTATTCATATTTCACGCGCGTATAAAGCTCGTATTGAATGGCGATCGTTCCTGTCCCACCAGAGAGGTCGATATGCCCACCCGTCGCTGCATCTCCCGTCGCTCGTTCTGTAGTGCCTGGCTGCTGGCGCTGGCCGCCTGCGCGGCCCACGCGGACGAGCCCTATCCCACGCGCCCCATCCGCATCATCGTGCCCTTCTCGGCCGGCGGCGGCATCGACGTGCTGGGCCGGACCATCGGCCAGAAACTGTCTGAGACCTGGCAATACGCCGCGGTGGTGGAAAACCGCCCCGGCGCCAGCGGCAACATCGGCACCGACCTGGCCGCGCGGGCCGCGCCCGACGGCTACACCTACCTGATGACGGCCAACACCATCATCATGACGCCGAGCTTCATGCAGGGCGTCACCTTCGATCCAGTGAAGGACTTCGCGCCGGTGATGCCCATCGCCATCGGCAGCCTCGCGCTGGTGACCCGCCCGGACTTCCCCGCCAAGTCGGTGCCCCAGTTGATCGAACTGGCCAGGAAGCAGCCGCACAAGCTCAACTACGGGTCGCCCGGTACCGGCACGCCGCATCACCTGGCCATGGAGCTGGTCAAGCAGCGCGCCGGCATCGACGTGGTCCACGTGCCCTACAAGGGCTCGGGCGGTCTGGTCAACGACGTGCTGTCGGGCCAGGTGGACCTGGCCTTCGTGCCCGTCCACCAGGCGCTGCAATTCGCCCGCGCCGGCAAGATGCAGATGCTGGCCGCCGGCGGCACGCGGCGCACCGCCGTGACGCCCGACATCCCGTCGCTGGCCGAGGCCTCGGGCATCGCCGACGTCGACGTCGACATGTGGTACGGCCTCTACCTGCCCGCCGGCACGCCGCCAGCCATCGTCGGCAAGGTGAACGCCGAGGTCGCGCGGATCCTGAAGATGCCGGACGTGCTCAAGAGCCTGTCCATGCAGGGGCTGCAGCCCAGCGGCGGCACGCCGGACGACCTGGCGCGGCTGACGCGCGACGACCTCCGGCGCTGGGCCGGCGTCATCCGGCAGGCCGGTCTTTCATCCCAATAGCAACGAATATCCCAACACCAAGAGGAGTCTTCATGGAAGTCATGATCGTGGGCGGCGGCATAGGCGGCCTGACCCTGGCGCTGTCGCTGCAGAAGGTGGGCATCGCCGCCCGGGTGTTCGAGGCGGCGCCGGCAATCCAGGCGCTGGGCGTGGGCGTGAGCCTGCTGCCGCACTCGACCCGGGTCCTGGGCGAGCTCGGCCTGAACGAGGCGCTGGCGCGAGTGGCCGTCACCACCACGACCACCACCTTCTTCAACCGCTTCGGACAGCACGTCTATTCCGAGTCGACCGGCCGGCAGGCGGGCTACGAGTGGCCGCAGTTCCAGGTCCACCGCGGCGACCTGCAAATGATCCTGCTGGAGGCCTGCCGCGAGCGCCTGGGTGCGGACCGCATCGTCGCGGGCCATCGCTGCACCGGCTTCACGCAGACGCCGGACGGCGTCACCGCCTCGTTCGTCGATCCCGCGGACAACCCTCTCGCGCCCCGCACGGCCGATGCGCTGATCGCCTGCGACGGCCTGCACTCGGTGATCCGCAAGCAACTGCATCCCGGCGAAGGCGAACCGGTCTATTCCGGCGTCAACATGTGGCGCGGCGTTACCCGCTGGAAGCCCTATTTCGACGGCGCCACCTATGTCCGCGGCGGCTGGCTGACGCCGGGCAAGATGGTCATCTACCCGATCCGCAACGCGCTCGACGCCGACGGGCTGCAACTGATCAACTGGGTGGCCGAGGTGACGACGCCCCGCTACGAACGCCGCGACTGGAATCGGCGCGGACGGCTCGAGGACTTCATCGGCGTCTTCGAGGACTGGCGCTTCGACTGGCTGGACGTGCCGGCGATGATCCGGGCCGCGGACACCCTGTTGGAATTTCCCATGGTGGACCAGGACCCGCTGCCCTGGTGGACGCAGGGCCGGGTCACCCTGCTGGGCGACGCGGCGCATCCCATGGTCCCGCGCGGCTCGAACGGCGCGGGCCAGGCCATCCTGGACGCGCGCGCCCTGGCCGCCGCGCTGGCCGCGGAACCGGACGTGCCGGCCGCGCTGGACCGTTATGAGACCGAACGCCGTCCGGCGACGACGAACATCGTGCTGACCAACCGCAAGACGCCGCCCGACGCCATCCTGAAGGAGGTCTACGAACGCACGGGCGACCGCCCCTTCCGGCACATCGACGACGTCATCAGCCAGGAGGAACTGGCCGCCATTTCCAACGGCTACAAGCGCGTGGCGGGCTACGACCTGGCCTCGCTGTCCCGCTAGGCCCGTGGGGCGGGTGCCCTGCCCGCCCCGTATCGAGAAATATTCTCGATATTCACGACTTCCTAATATCTTTTCGATTACGCTATCGAGTCGTCCATGCACCCTAACTGTGCGGACTGGCGGCGATCCCGCCGGCATCCGCCCTCCAGCATGCCTCTCGCTCGCGTCAAGTCCTTTGCTTCTTCATTGCCACGCCCCGGCCTGGGCGTGGTCCCGCTGCTGCTGGTTGCCGGCTGCAGCCTGCAACCGCCCGCGCCGTCCGTCCCGCTGGCCACGCCGGCCGGCTGGCAGGCCCCGCTGCCCCCCGCCGCCGGCCCCTCCCTGCCGCACCACTCCAGCCAACGGCGCCTGCTGGAATGGTGGCAACAAGCCGGCGACCCGGCGCTTCCCGGGCTGATCGAAGCCGCGCAGGCGGCCAGCCCGACCGTGGGCACCGCGCGCTCGCGCTTCCTGCAGGCCCGGGCCACCCGCGTATCGTCCGGCGCCGCCCTGGGACCCACGCTGGACGCCACGGCCCAGACCAGCCGCGGGTTCTCCCAGATCGCGGGGGGCGTCGCCACCCAGAACCAGGCCGGCCTGCAGGCCTCGTGGGAAATCGACCTGTTCGGCGCCAACTCGGCCACGCGCGACGCCGCCCAGGCCCGGCTGGAAGGCGCGCAGGCCCAGTGGCACGACGCGCGCATCTCGGTCGCCGCGGAAGTGGCCAACGAACTGAACAACTTCCGCAGTTGCCACCGCGAACTGGCCATCCAGGAATCGGACGCGGCCTCGCGCGCGGAAAGCTCGCGGCTGACCGACCTCGCCATGCGCGCGGGCTTCCAGTCCACCGCCAACGCCGCGCTGGCGCGCGCCAGCAGCGCCGAGGCCGCCGCCCGTGCCCGCCAGCAGCGCGCCGCGTGCGACATCAGCGTCAAGGCCCTGGTGGCGCTGACCGCGCTGGACGAACCGACGCTGCGCGACCGGCTGGCCGCTCCGGCGCGACCGCCGTCCGACACCCTGTTCGCCATCGACCACCTGCCCGCCGCCGTGCTGGCGCAGCGCCCCGACCTGTTCAACGCCGACCGCAACGTGGCGGCGGCCAGCGCCGAAGTCGGCAGCGCGCAGGCCAGGCGCTACCCGCGCCTGACCCTGGCCGGCAGCGTGGGCGCGGCCTCGTTCAGGGCACGCGGCGCGAACGTCGACGTCTCGACCTGGTCCATCGGCCCGCTGGCGGTCACGCTGCCGCTGTTCGACGGCGGCCGCCACCGCGCCGACATCGACGCCGCCCAGGCCCGCTACGACGAAGCCGTCACCCAGTACCGGGCCACGGCGCGCCAGGCCGTGCGCGAGGTGGAGCAAGCCCTGGTCAACCTGGAGAGCACGGCCGCGCGCACCACCGACGCGCGCGCCGCGGTCGAGGGCTACCAGGCCTCGTTCGAGGCCACCGAACAACGCTATCGCGGCGGCCTGGCCAGCCTGCTGGAGCTGGAGGAGTCGCGGCGCATGCTGCTGACGGCCCGCACCACCCAATCCGCCCTGGAACGCGAACGCATGGCGGCCTGGATCGCGCTGTACCGCGCGGCGGGTGGCGGCTGGAGCCAGGAAGCTCCCCTGCCGCCGGACACGCCGCCCGCGGCCTCCACCGCGCCGGCCACCCATCCCTCCTGACGGAACACCCCACGAACCGCATCGCCGCGGGGCCTCTCCAGGCCCCGGCCCCACCCCAACCATGATCCCGTCCATGCCGCTACGCCCTCTCATCGCCGCCGCCGTGCTCGGCGCCATCCTGGCCGGCGCCTTCCTCGCGCCCGCCCTGCGCGCCGCCGATACCGACGCCGCCCCGGCCGTCCGGCCGGCCCTGACCGTCACCGTCGCCCAGCCGCAGATGCAGTCCCTGCGCCTCGCCCTGCAGGCCAACGGCAACATCATGGCCTGGCAGGAAGCCAGCCTGGGCGCCGAGATCGGCGGCCTGCGCCTGCAGGACGTCCTGGTCAACGTGGGCGATACCGTCAAGGCCGGCCAGGTACTGGCCACCTTCGCCCAGGAAACCGTGCGCGCCGACATCGCCCAGGCCCGCGCCGCGCTGGCCGAGGCCGAGGCCAGCGCCGCCGAGGCGCGCGCCAACGCCGAGCGGGCCCAGTCCCTGAAGGCCTCCGGCGCGCTGAGCGAATCGCAGATCAACCAGTACGTGACCGGCGGCCAGACCGCCCAGGCGCGCGTGGAATCCGCCCGCGCCAGCCTGGCCGCGCAGGAGCTGCGCCTGAAATTCACGCAGGTGCGCGCGCCCGACAGCGGCGTCATCTCGTCGCGCACCGCCACGGTCGGAGCGGTCGTAAGCGCCGGCACCGAGCTCTTCCGCATGATCCGCAAGGGCCGCCTGGAATGGCGCGGCGAAGTCACTTCCGCCGAGGTCGGCCGCGTGCGCGTGGGCGACCCCGTCACCGTCGTCGCGGCCAGCGGCGAACGCCTGCGGGGCAAGGTCCGCACCGTCGGCCCCACGGTCGATCCGCAGACGCGCAACACCCTGGTCTACGTCGACCTGCCCGGCGCCGGCGCGTCCGGCTCCTCGGCCAAGGCCGGCATGTTCGCGCGCGGCGAGTTCGAACTGGGCGCGGCGCAGGGCCTGACCGTACCCCAACAGGCCGTCGTCATGCGCGAGGCCTTCAATTACGTATTCGTCGTGAGCGCCGACAACCGGGTGGCCCAGCGCAAGATCCAGGCCGGCCGGCGCGACGGCGACCGGGTCGAGGTCCTGGACGGCCTCGCGCCCACCGACCGCGTCGCCGTGCGCGGCGCCGGCTTTCTGACCGACGGCGACGTGGTGCGCGTGGTCGACACGCCCGCGCCCGCCGCCACCCCCGCCACCGCCGTGACGCGCTGAGAGCCGACGCGATGAACGTCTCGACCTGGTCCATACGCAACCCCATTCCGTCGGTCATGCTGTTCGTGCTGCTGACCTTCGCCGGCCTGCTGTCGTTCAG
Organism: Pigmentiphaga kullae; assembly: GCF_004216695.1. Lineage (GTDB taxonomy): Bacteria > Pseudomonadota > Gammaproteobacteria > Burkholderiales > Burkholderiaceae_B > Pigmentiphaga > Pigmentiphaga kullae. The sequence goes on along the minus strand of NZ_SGXC01000004.1, from coordinate 161,462 downwards.
CGCCATGAAGGTGCAGAACTTCCCCGACATCGACCTGCCCATGGTCCTGGTCACGGCTTCGCTGCCCGGGGCCTCGCCCAGCCAGCTGGAGAACGACGTCGCCCGCAAGCTGGAGAACTCCATCGCCACCTTGCAGGGCCTCAAGCACGTCTACACCAAGATCCAGGACGGCAGCGTCAGCCTGACCGCCGAATTCGAACTCGAGAAGCCCCTGCAGGAAGCAGTGGATGACGTGCGCTCGGCCGTCTCGCGCGTGCGCGCCGACATGCCGGCCGACCTGCGCGACCCCATCATCAACAAGGTCGACCTGGCCGGCCAGCCCGTGCTGGCCTTCACCGTGCGCGCCTCCAGCATGGACGACGAGGCGCTGTCCTGGCTGGTCGACAACGACGTCGCCCGCAAGCTGCTGAACGTGCCGGGCGTGGGCGCGGTCAACCGCGTGGGCGGCGTGACACGCGAAGTGCGCATCGCGCTCGACCCCCAGCGCCTGCAGGCCCTGGGCGCCTCGGCCGCCGACATCTCGCGCCAGCTGCGCCAGGTGCAGCGCGAAAGCTCCGGCGGCCGCACCGACATCGGCGACTCCGAACAGCCCGTGCGCACCCTGGCCACCGTGGGCACCGCCGAAGAGCTCGCCAGCCTGCGGCTGGTCCTGAGCGACGGCCGGCCCATCCGGCTGTCCGACGTCGCCACCGTGACCGACACCATCGCCGAACGGCGCTCGGCCGCCCTGCTCGACGGCCAGCCGGTCGTCGGCTTCGAGGTGGCCCGCAGCCGCGGCGCCAGCGAACTCGACGTGGCCGCGGGCGTCCAGCGCGCGCTGGACGAACTCAAGGCCCAGCACGCCGACCTGCAGATCACCGAGTCCTTCAACTTCGTCACGCCGGTCCAGGAGGAATACGACGGCTCCATGCGCCTTCTGTACGAAGGCGCGCTGCTGGCGGTGCTGGTCGTCTGGCTGTTCCTGCGCGACTGGCGCGCCACGCTGATCTCCGCCGTCGCACTGCCGCTGTCCGTCATCCCCGCCTTCGCCGGCATGTACTTCCTGGGATTCTCGATCAACGTCATCACCCTGCTGGCGCTGTCCCTGGTCATCGGCATCCTGGTGGACGACGCCATCGTCGAGGTCGAGAACATCGTGCGCCACCTGCGCATGGGCAAGACCCCCTACCAGGCCGCCATGGAGGCCGCCGACGAAATCGGGCTGGCCGTGGTCGCCACCACCTTCACCCTGATCGCCGTCTTCCTGCCCACCGCCTTCATGAGCGGCGTGGCCGGGCGCTTCTTCAAGCAGTTCGGCTGGACCGCCTCGCTGGCCGTGTTCGCCTCGCTCATCGTCGCGCGCGTGCTGACCCCGATGATGGCCGCCTACCTGCTCAAACCCATCGTGCACGCGGGCAGGGAGCCGCGCTGGCTGCAGACCTACATGCGCTGGGTCGCCGCCTGCCTGCGCCACCGCTGGCTGACCGTGCTGGGCGCCGCCGTCTTCTTCATCCTGTCGATCGGCATGATCCCGCTGCTGCCCGCCGGCTTCATGCCCGCCGACGACAACTCCCAGACCCAGGTCGTGGTCGAACTGCCGCCCGGCTCCACCCTGGCCCAGACCCTGGACACCGCCGAACTCGTGCGCCTGCGGCTGGCCAAGGTCCCGCACGTGCGCAGCGTCTACACCACCATCGGCGGCGGCACCGCCGGCGGCGATCCCTTCTCCATGTCCGGCGTGGCCGAAGTCCGCAAGGCCACCCTGACCATCCAGCTCGACCCGCGCCAAGACCGGCCCAAGAAACAAGGCATCGAAGAGGAAATGCGCGCCGCCCTGGACGAGATCCCCGGCATGCGCAGCCGCGTCGGCCTGGGCGGCTCCAACAACAAATACGTGCTCGTGCTGACCGGCGACGACCCCGACGCGCTGAACCAGGCCGCCCTGGCCGTCTCCAAGGAACTGCGCACCATCCCGGGCCTGGGCAACATCTCGTCCACCGCCAGCCTGATCCGCCCCGAGATCGCCGTGCGCCCCGACTTCGCCCGCGCCGCCGACCTGGGCGTCACCAGCAGCGCCATCGCCGACACCCTGCGCATCGCCACCGTCGGCGACTACGACATCTCGCTGCCCAAGCTCAACCTGTCGCAGCGCCAGGTCCCCATCGTCGTGCGCCTGGACGAAGCCGCGCGCGAAAACCTGTCCCTGCTCGGCCGCCTGTCCGTGCCCGGCACCCGCGGCCCCGTCCTGCTCGAACAGGTCGCCACCCTGGACTTCTCGGCCGGACCGTCCGTCATCGACCGCTACGACCGCTCGCGCAACATCAACTTCGAGATCGAACTGGCCGGCATGGACCTGGGCGAAGTCGCCCAGCGCGTGGCCGACCTGCCCACCATCAAGAACCTGCCGCCCGGCGTGCGCCAGGCCACCGTGGGCGACGCCGAAGTCATGGGCGAATTGTTCCAGAGCTTCGGCCTGGCCATGCTGACCGGCGTGCTGTGCATCTACGTCGTGCTGGTGCTGCTGTTCAAGCACTTCCTGCACCCCGTCACCATCCTGGCCGCCCTGCCGCTATCGCTGGGGGGCGCCTTCGTCGGCCTGCTCATCGCGCACAAGAGCTTCTCCATGCCCTCGCTGATCGGCCTGGTCATGCTGATGGGCATCGCCACCAAGAACTCCATCCTGCTCGTCGAATACGCCATCCTGGCGCGGCGAGGACACCCCGCCACCGACGTGCGGCCGGCCGTGCCCGGCATGAGCCGCTGGGATGCCCTGATCGACGCCTGCCACAAACGGGCCCGGCCCATCATCATGACCACCATGGCGATGGGCGCCGGGATGCTGCCGATCGCGATCGGCTACGGAGCCGCGGACCCGAGCTTCCGGTCGCCGATGGCGATCGCGGTGCTGGGGGGGTTGATCACGTCCACGTTTTTGAGTTTGCTGGTGATACCGGTGGTGTTTTTGTTCGTGGATGATTTTGGGCAGTGGGTGGTGAGGTTGTTCCGGCGGGGGCAGACCGATGGGTAATCCCCCCATTTTTAACGGCTGTGGATTCAGACGGTCATGGCCAACCGCCATTTAGGGATAAAGCCGCTCAGGGCCATATTCGGGCGTTCGTGATTGTAGGACCACATCCAGTCGGTGGCGACGCGCTGGACGTGATCCAAGTCGTCCTGTGATATTGGGACAGCCATTCATAGAGAACGGTCCTGTTGAACCGCTCAACGTAGGCGTTTTGTTGTGGCTTCCCCGGCTGGATATATTCGAGCGTGATGCCCCATCGACCCGCCCATTCGACGATCGCTGCGCTCGGATATTCCGGGCCGTTGTCGCAACGTATCGCCAACGGCCGGCCACGCCAGCCGATGATCTGCTTGAGCGCACGGATCACGCGTTCGGATGGCAGCGAGAAGTCCATCGACCACACCTGGTTGAAGCCCGTCGGCACCGTCAACGGCTCGGGCGCCAGCCGCACCAGCCGCTTACGCGGCTTGATCCGCAGATTCAACTCAAGCTCGCGGTAGATCCGGTACACGCGCTTGTGATTCCATCCGTAGCCTCTGACATTGCGCAGGTACAGAAACACAGCCCGAAGCCCCAGTTGCGGTGATTGTCGGTCAGGCGCAGCAACCAAGTGGCAATCTCTTCGTTCTCGGCGTCGGCCTTGGCCACATATCGATAGCACGTCTGGCTGACCCGAAATGCTTGGCAGGCCGCCGGATCGATACGCTTCGCTCTTGCACGGCACGTTGGGCCATCTCGCGGCGGCGAGATGGCCTCACCACTTTTTTTCGAGCGCCTCCGACACGATCTCGGCCTTGAGCTTCTCTTCAATGTACATCTTGTGCAGCCGGGCGTTCTCGGCTTCCAGCTCCTTCATCCGCGCCATCAGCGACACATCCAGCCGCCGTACTTCGAACGCCACTCGTAGAACGTCGCCGAGCTGATGCCCAACACTCCGCACAGCTCCGGCACCGCCAATCCGGCTTCCACCCGTTTGATCGCCTCGATGATCTGGCTGTCCGTGAATCTCGACTTCTTCATGCTGTAGAACTCCTCGATGAGAAAACTCTACTTCTGACTTCACCAGTCTTGCGGGGAAATTACCAGAAAAATAACATGCCATCTCTACCTAGTCTTCTCTTACTAAGTGGAAATCTAGTTCTTCTAAAGGGGTGTTTAGATATTTTCCGTCTTGGCGAAAAATTTCTAATTCTAATGGATAAAAATCCAATCCGATCACGAGAACTGCCTGAACCATAACCTGGTCATAGTCGACAGCATCGCCAACAAAGGCAGAGGCTTCATACCCTTGTCGCTCGACGTTGATTTGATCAGGTCGAGACAGTCGTAAACAATATCCGTCGCCCATGTTTCTTGCGAGTAATTCTGCAACTGAATGCACGACAAGCAGAGTATCTTTCCCTTGCCATAATCGAGCGACGAGACTCGCCTCTGCTTTTGTGAGATTTCTCCACTTCTTAGCGGGTTCGAATCGATCCGACATTAATCGCTCCATCATCGAACTTATAAGCGGAATAGCGGACAGTAACGCCTTGTACATTGACAGGGTTGTGTCCACCCAACCCCCCGGGTGGAAGAGCCTGGACGTCGCGAACGATCAAGTCTTGACGAATGGCATTTTGCACCTGATTTACATCGAGGCCTTTGCTTTCTACCCATCGCATAGCATGAGAACTGTCGTTCCTATTTGTCCCCCAATGAATTACTAACTCATCTCGTGTGAAGAAATTTACTAAGTTTCGTAATAATGAAACCCCGCGACCGACCGGCGCCAACGCGATTTCCGGATAGACCCCCTGCAGTCCAGGCTCGAGAGAAGCGGTACGCGCAGCGGCTTCCCGCTCCTTTTGCGATGGTACAGGCTGAAGCCGCAGCTGCAGCTCGAAACAAAGCCGTGATGGAAGGAGCGTGCCCTGCAGGGTTTGAAAATAACTGTGCTGGTCTTCCTAGGACGACGGGGACTCGCGACGGAGTAGATGCTCTGAAAACGATCGGGTCTGCTACGGGGGCAGGTGCTGCTATCATGTTTAGAAACCCTGAAGCTGCTACTCGATTGGCGGTTATATCCCTCACAACATCTGCGGGTGTTCAATATTTTGAACCGAATCCAGGCGCCTCTATTGTCGAGGCTTTTTCTTGGGGATTGTCGCAGTATATTGAGACTCACTTTCCCGCGACGGCACCGGTGAACTTTGTGATAAACGAGACTTTTAAGTTGACTCCTACATATCGACTGATGACTGATCAGACAAACAACAAACTGCTAAGCAAATAATGTTTAAAAGATCTGAAAAAATTGCGAAGCTTGGACTTGCTACAGGGTTCTTGTTGGTTCCAGTTGCAATTTTTTGGTTAAACGGTTTCTGGTTTAAGTTGGCTTGCGCAGTAGGGTTAGGGTTGATATATGGTTCGGGACTCGTCTTGCGTCGGATTGGTATGGAAAGACTGAGGGAGGAATCCAAGCTGAAGCCACCTTTTGGTTAAGCCTTCTTTGCTTTCAGCTGCGCCCATATACGCAAGCTTTTGATGCCGCTGGCTACTTGCGAACGGAACGCCAGTGCAGATGCTCAAGCCCGGCGCAAGAAAAACGCACCGGGCCTACTATGGGCGTACACGCCGGCGACGTCCCATGACAGTCTGCGTGCGGCAGTCTACAACTTTACGCCCAGCCAGGGGTGAGCACTGCCGCACGTTCTTCCAAGACCGTTCATGCTGATGACCGACGATTGCTCGAGCTACAAGGCGTGCTGCGCCGCGCGGGCATCACGGCGTTGGGCCACATGGCGCACCGGCGCAAGTTCCACGCACTGCACGCCACTCACCAGAGCCAGATCGCCGGCGCGGTGCTGGTATTGACGCATCCGTCAACTCCGACCATAGATATCCGCGAACCGTACAATATCGTCCTCGCCCAAATACTCCCCGCTCTGCACCTCGATCATCACAAGGTCGATGATGCCGGGGTTCTCCAGGCGGTGCTTGTGCCCGGCGGGAATATAGGTCGACTCGTTGCTGCGAACGAGGAACGACTCCTCGTCCTTGGTGACTCGTGCGGTGCCGCTCACCACGATCCAGTGCTCGCTGCGATGGTGGTGCATCTGTAGCGAAATGGACTGCCCCGGATGAACGACGATGCGCTTGATCTTGAAGCGGTCGGCTTCTTCCAGGATGGTGTACGTCCCCCAGGGCCGATGGGCCGTCCGATGGATGCGGTGCACATCGCTGCCGCGCGCTTCCAGTTGCGCGATGACGCGCTTGATGTCCGGCAGCGCGTCCTTCTGCGACACCAGCAGCGCATCGGCCGTATCGACTATGACCACGTCCTTGAGGCCGATCGCGCCAACGACCCGGCCGTCGGCATGGATGTAGCAGTTGTCCAGCTCGACGGCGATGACGTCGCCGTCGAGCTGGTTGCCGCGCGCATCGCTCGGGAAAAGATTGCCGAACGCGGACCACGATCCGATGTCGCTCCAGCCGATGTCGCAGGGCACCACGGAAGCCTTGTCGGTTTTCTCCATTACCGCGTGGTCGATCGAAATATCCGGCGCCTGGGTGAACGCCGCTTCGTTCAGCGCGACCTGCCACTCGTTCTGCCCTTCCAGCACGCGCGCCGCGGCGACGCTTTCCTCGGCGGCTCGCAATACGTCCGGAGCGTGCGTGGACAAGGCTTCACGCGCGACATCGACCCGCACGCAGAACATGCCCGAATTCCACAGATAGCGGCCGCTGTCCACGAACTCCGTCGCCCGCTCCAGCGACGGCTTTTCCACGAAACGCAGCACATCGGAGCCCGAGGCTTCGATGTAGCCGTATCCCGTTTCAGGTCCATCCGGCTGGATGCCGAAGGTAACGATGCGCCCCTGCCGGGCCAGTTCCACGGCGCGAACCACGGCGGCCTGGAAGGCCTCCAGATCCTGGATCATGTGATCGGCCGTCAGGAACAGCAGGACGGCCTGGGGATCGATCCGCTGCGCGACGACGGCCGCCGCCGCGGCGAAGGCCGGCGCCGTGTTGCGGCCTGCCGGCTCCAGGACCATGCCATGATCGAGCGCGGGCAGATCCAGTTCGCGGAACTCGTCCATGGTCTTGAAGGACATGGTCTGGTTGGTGACCGTAACCAGGTGCGAAACGCCGGGAAGCGACGCGGCGCGCAGGAAGGCCTTCTGAATCAGGCTCTGGCCGTCGGCCAGGCGAATGAAGGGCTTGGGATGCAGCTCGCGCGAAACGGGCCAGAGCCGGGTGCCTTTGCCGCCGGAGAGGATGACGGGAACGAGAGCCATATGCGTATGAGAATCAGGATGGAACGATGCCAGGTCGGCGGCACGGAAGAAGCTCCGCCAGTGTAATGACAATCCGGCCCTGCGACATCGTCGCTGACAAATGTTAATCCCGTCCGCGAGCGCCCGCCCCTTCTGGCGGCGCCGCCCTGCCGGCTACGCCCGTCCTCCCGCCGCCGGACGCAATGCCGACTTCACGACGGAAGGCACCACGCGCTTGAGGAAACGCGCCACCCCGCCCCACCTGAAGTGGGCCCCGTGGGACAGAATATCCTTGACCGACTCCCGGAAATAACGGCTGGCGAATTTCCGGTCTATGCGGCCCAACGCCCACATGTGCGTATTGATCTTGCACTGGAGAAGCTGACGCTCCAGGCCGGCGTCCGCCCATACGCCCACCTTCTCGTCCAGCCAGTCGAAGATCGGAAAGTGCACGAAAAGCCGGTCGTCCCTGACCGCGATATCCTGCCCCTCCCGCTCCTGCCGATAGTAATAGAAGCATTCGGGAATGACGGACATGCGTTTGACGCGCGCAAGCGCTTCGAACTGGAACGGCAGGTCGTCGAAGCGGGGAATGTGTTCAGGGAACTCGATTGCATTGCCGCGCAGGAACTCTTGCCGGTAGATCCGCCGCCAGATCGTGGGCCTTACCACCAGGTAGGACCGAGGATCGGCCACCAGCCCGCAATTGCCCGAAGCCGATTGCGCTCCCCAGGCCGTCGAGTCGTGCACTTCGCGGCCCGAGTCCTCGAAAGCCTCGATGTATCCGCACTGGGCGATGTCGGCGGCATTCAGCACGGCGGATCGGTACAGGGCTTCGAACATTTCCGTTCCGACCCAATCGTCGCCGTCGACGAACGCCACATACTCGCCCTGAGCGACCCGGGCGCCGGCATTCCGTGCGCTGGCGCAACCTCCGTTCGGCTTGTGGACGACCTTTACCCGTTCCGGATACTTCGCGGCCCACTCGTCCAGGCGCTCGCCTGTCGCATCCGGAGAACCGTCGTCCACGGCAATGATCTCCAGCGACCTGAGCGTCTGGTCGACCAGGGTCTGCATGCAACGGTCGATCCAGGGAAGCACCTTGTATGCGGGAACGACGACCGACACCTCGAAAGCCGCGGCAGGACCGCTTGCGGCCATGGGGTCAGGCAGCCCTTTGACCCGCCAGTAAAAACTCTCGGCCCGTGCGCGACAGAAACGATAGACCTCGAGCGGATCGGCATCCAGAGGATCGAAATCCCCGCAAACGTGCCCGACGGCACACTGCTGCAGCAGTTGGCGCAAACCCGCCCAATCGAAATTCTCCGCGGCGATGCGAGCCGCCGCCAGGTTGCCGGGAGACCCCTGCAGGAACTCTTCGAGCGTGGCGTAGAACCTTACCCGCTGCCGCCAGCCAAGCGTCTCGATGTTCTCCAGACATTCGTCCAGTTCCGTCTTCAGTGCCCGGTTGGGCTCCACGACGCAAACCGTGGCCACCTGACTGGACGCCAGCAGGTGGACGATTTCGAATCCGGACCGTGCTCCCACCAGCAGGACGCAGTCGCTATGCCGCGTAGGCCGGCATCCCAAACCAAAGTAGCTCCCCGCCAGGCGGTTGCCGTCTTCTTCCCGATACCTGGAGATAAGCGGCCCGTTCAATCGGGACGCGATTCGCGCTGCTTCCGAAGCTCTCAACATGGTCGATTCCTGTTCCTGATTCCTTCAGCCCTTCGCCACGAGACCGCGCAAGCCGCTCTTGAACTTGCGCAGGCCGGCCCTTGCCAGCGTGCGGCGGAACTTTCGTCCATGCTTGCGATTGAACAAAAGCCCAAGCGCCCAGAACCGCGCGCTGCGCCTTCCCGATGAGTGCGCGACGAGAAAGCGGACGGCTTTCGCCCTGAAGGCGGAAACCAGGATGGCCTCGCGGCGATCGATGCCATGCCCCATGGCATAGGACGCGGCGGCGGGATCTATGGACGCTTCCAGGTGCTCGCAGGCCTGGCGAAAAAAGCGCTGACGATCCCGGTTCAACGTGTGCATGCCGCACCAGTAGGTCATGCGCGCCGCCATGATCGCGATGTACGCCCGGCCTGCCGTACTAACCTGGAGGCGCCGCGCAGAGTCGAAGGCAATCTGTATCGACTTGAGCATGTCGAACCGCTTCTCGCTCTTCTGGTCGGTAATCTTGCCCGGGCGGTTGACCCTGTAGTGGTAGCCGGTCGAATTCAGCAAGAGCACTCTCTGCGCGCAGGCGAGCGCCTCGACGTGCGCGGGGAAATCCTCGAAATGCAGGCCCAGGGGGAAAGACAGGGCATTCCTGTCCGCGAAACTCCTTCGCCACAACCGGGTGTTGGCGTTGGGTTCGAATCGGAACACGCGCGGCTCGCGCAAGGCGCTCGTGACCAGCATCGGCCGCCCATCCAGGACTTCGTCCCAAAGCGAGGCATCGTAGAAGTCATAGACGATCTGGGAAACCCCGTCGAACTCGACCGTCCGGCAGATGGCGACGTCGCAGTTTTCCCGCAATGCGATTTCCGCCATTTTTATATAGCAAGGGCTCTCGATCCGGTCATCGCTGTCGCAAAAGCCGATGAACTCTCCCTGGGCATGCCTGACGCCGGCCATGCGAGCCGCCGACAGGCCCGCGTTGTCCTGGCGCAGATGTAGCGTCGGCACGTCACAGGATTTCGTCCACGACGAAATAACCTCCCCGCTGCCGTCGGTGCTGCCATCATCCACGACGATGATCTCTATACACGTTCCCGCCATCGCGGCGATGGAATCGAGGGTTTCGACCAACACGCCGCGCGTGTTGAACACGGGCACGATCCATGAGATCAAGGGAGCCTGACCGGAGGGCCGCGGCCTGCTATCGCTGATGATTGATTCGTTCATTTATCCAGATTCCGATTCCGCTTACCCACGTCGCCCGGCCGCCAGGCCTGCCCCGTGGATATGGTTCCGCACCCCCTGCCATCAACGTGGCGGCGTCTTGCGAAGCCTGAGTTTGAACAGGATGGCCTTGGCTACCCCCTTGGCAGCCTGAACGCCGAACACCTCGGGGGACAGTGCCCCGCTCACCCCGGTAGGCGCCCCACCCGCCGTGCCCGAAGCGTTTTCCATCCACCGCAGCCTTGCCTCGATTTCCAGCTGGCGGGAACTACGCAGGGCAATCGGAAACGGGAACTTCAACCGAGGCTCGTAAACCTCCCGCGCACGCTCGACGAGGTCGCGGTTCTCCTCCCGCTGCGAGAAATAGGCCAGGTGGATAAAGGGAATGGAGGCCTGGCAGACGATATCCCGATCGCGCTTGGCGCAATACTGGTGCAGCATGTGTTCGTCATCCGTTCCGCCATCCTCGACCTTTTCCCAAAGCGTGCGTCGGAACACCAGGCAACCGATGGAGTATCTTTCCTTCGAGGGCACGGGAATACGCCCCAGCGACCGCGTGGCTTCGATGAAGGCATCCGGCTGCAACGTGGTCCGTTCGTGCAGCCAGCGGGCAATGTGAGGGTAACCCCAGACCGTCCCGTTGGCACCGGTCCCGACCTCGGACGCCGGCAGGATACGGTACGGCGCCGACTCCGCGCCGGCACCGATGCGGTGCTCCATCGCCACCGAGGAAAAATACTCCTCGGCAAGGCCCATCGCCTTGATGGTCTCCAGGAATCCCCAGCAATTGTTGTTGATCAGAGGCGTGACGTAGGCGAGACGCTCGCCCCGTGCCTCTTCCTCGGACAGGAAGCACTCGACCAGTTCGTTCAGCCAGCCCGGGGCGATCGGAAAGGCATCGTCGTCGACTTTGCAGATCAGGTCGTAGCGGGCAAATTCGTCCGACTGCAGCAGACGGCTGATGCTGTGGTACGGCGGGCCGGGAGGAAGCCAGTCGACGACCTTGACCGTGCGCGGGAAAAGCTGCTCGTAGCGCCGCGCGACTTCCAGCGTGCGCTCCGCGTCGTAGTTGCCCCGGCAGTTCTGCAGGATATAGAACGGCACGTCGCGATTGCCATAGGCCATATGGCACGCAAGCGCCAGTTCGGTCGCTTCGTAGTCGCGACATGCCAGCATGACGACAGCGATCTTGTTTCCGCGAAAAGTCTCTTGCACAAAATTTCCTTGGGAATGGATCTGATTAATACAGCTTCGCTTGCCAGAACTCCGAGGTCCGCAGATGCTTGCCTTCGGTACGATAGAGCTCGATCAGGCTACGGCTGAGGCGGGTCAGCCGCCAATGGACCTTCAGCATCCGGCACAAGACGGCAAGCAGCTTGCGGCGGTCTCGTACATGCACGTTAAGCTGCGCGCCCGCGCCAGAGACGAACGCGCGGGCTCTCAGCAGATTCCATCGCCCGGCCTCCCAGCCGATTCTCGCGTGCGGCAGCCTTGGATGAAGAAGCAGGTCGGGAATCAACAGCCCTCCCACGCTGACCAGGCCGAGCAACCGTTTCAGCTTGTACTTGGTATAGGAGATGCGCGCGAGGCTCTCGAACTCCTCCGGCGAAGCGGCCCGCACCGCATCCCGGCCCTTGACCTTGGCAAGACTGGCGAACGGCGCCGGATTCTCGCCGAAGAAACGGGGCCCCTGGGCGGCGTCCTCCAGGCCGTCCAGCACCGCCATTGCCCCCGCATAATCGAATCTCATGGCCAGGTCGAGTGCGGCGGCCATGGCGCGCCACAATCCGTGGCGCGCGGTGGAAACCTCTCCGTGCATCAACGCAAGCGCCCACCAGCTGCGCCATGCGAGATAGTGGGTGGGCGGAGTCAGCTTGTAGCCGAAATTGTCGCACCAGGTGGCAACGCCATTCAGGGTGACCACGGGCAGGTCGTTGGACAGGCTGAAATCCGTATCGTCCCCCCTGACGAAAAAAGGGAAAGGCATGTGCCGCACCGCCGCAAGCGGGAAGGCGAAATACCACCACGCGCCGTAATTGGCCTCGTCCGGCCCGTCATTGTCGGCAACGACGGCCGCATCGCTCAGATCCCGCAAATGGTTCAACGCACGCCAGAAGGGCCCGGACCCCGCGTCCACCCGCATCACCGCCCCTTTTTCGAACTGAATGGTGGGGCGGTCCACGTACAGCATCGCGCCGGCGACACCGGCCCGCTCGTCCTTGCATCTGGCGAGCAAGGCCACCGTCCGCCATACGCTCTCCGGCTCGCAGGACGCATCGTCGTCCATGAACAGGACATGGGTGTAATGGCCCGCCTTGCGCGCTTCCATCAAGCCCCGCGCAAAACCGCCGGCGCCGCCCAGATTGGGGTTGTGTAGAAGCGTGACGGTCCCGGTGTCGACGAGATCCAGCGTCTGCCCGTTGTCGATCACGTATAAGTGCAGCTCCCCTTGCGGGAAACGCGGAATCGTCACCTCGGAAAACCGCCGCATGGCCTCCCGTGCCGCGGCTTCCCGCTTGAACGTCGTAATGACCCCGGCCAGCCTTACCGGCCTCAGGGGAGCCTGGGCGGTAACCCATGCCACGGAAAGGAGCCTTGCCTCGGTCGACGTGTCGTTCCTGACTTCCAGGGCCAGAATGGTGCCGGGAAGACTAGCGGGCCCGGGCAGGGGCAACAGGACTTCGCCGTCTCCCAGCACGACGGTCTGCCTGCAGACCACCGCCGCAGCGGCGGTTTCCGTCAGGGCATGAACCGTCACCTCGACCGTGCCTTCTCCCCGCAACCGGACAGCCAGATCGCCGAGGCCGGTCAGGGCATGCCATTTCCGGTGGCTGAACGCGTTGAAGAAAGTTGCCAGGTCTATGGTCGTACCGGGCGCGATGGGCAGCACGCCGCGCGTATCGGCAAGCCTTGACGGACCGGCAACCCAGCGAGCGTAAAGCGCGACCCGATCGGCCAGGGTTTCATCGGGAAAAACGAAATTCTGAAGAATGTAGTGATCGGTCATTATTGGAAAAATCGTTCGCTAACCGTCGGTTCGCTTCGGCGGGTGCCGTCTCGGCTGACGCCGGCGTATCAGCTCGTGTAGCCGTCGGGATTGCCCGACTGCCAGCCCCAGCCATCCCGGCACATTTCTTCGAGGCTGCGCGCCGCTCGCCAGCCCAATACCTGGCTTGCCGCGCCCGCGTCCGCCCACATCTGCGCCACGTCCCCCGGCCGCCGGGCGACGACCTCGTACGGAATGGACAACCCGGTCACCGCCTCGAAGGTGCGGATCAGGTCCAGGACGCTGGTCCCCTTCCCCGTTCCCAGGTTCAGGGCCATCCAGCCGTATTCGCCACCGCGAGCGTACTCGACGGCTTTCACGTGGCCGACGGCCAGATCGGATACGTGCAGATAGTCACGCACGCCCGTCCCATCCGGGGTCGGATAGTCGTCGCCGAATACCGTGAGCTTGTCGCGCTTGCCCACGGCCACCTGGGTAATGAAAGGAAAGAGGTTGTTCGGCGTACCGCGGGGCGATTCGCCGATGCGGCCACTTTCGTGCGCTCCGATCGGATTGAAATAGCGCAGGTTGATCGCGGTCCTGCCTGCCTTCGCGCGGCACCAATCGGCCAGGATGGCTTCCACCATGGCCTTGGTATTTCCATACGGATTGGTCGGGGCCAACGGATGGCTTTCCGTATACGGCAGCGTCAACGGTTCGCCATAGACCGTCGCCGACGAACTGAAGACGATGCGTGAAACCCCCGCCTTTTCCATGGCCTGCAGCAGGACGATGCTGCCGTTCACATTGTTGTCGTGATAGACCAGGGGCTGCGCCACGGACTCTCCCACCGCCTTGAGTCCGGCGAAGTGCACCACGGCATCGACTGGCGCTCCCGACTCCCGCGCTCCGGCGAATATGCGCTCCAACAGGGCGGCGTCACGCACGTCCCCCTGGTGCCACTCCACGCGTTTCCCGGACAGCATCTCGACACGTCTTAACACCTCGGGCGAACTATTGACGAAGTTGTCGACCACGATGGGCCGGTGCCCGGCGGCAAGGAATTCGACAAGGGCATGAGAGCCGATATATCCGGCCCCACCTGTGATCAAGAGCGAAGTAGTCATGGATTTTCTAGAAGGTCAGCCCTCGGGCTGTCGAATTTTCGTGCGGCGTGAAGCGCGGACCACAGCATTTTTCGCCGCGACCGTCCTTCGGCCGAGAAAAAACTGATCCCCACCAGAGCCACGGTGATCAAGTAGGGTTTCAGCCGGACCAGGATGTTCTCGCCGTACCTGAATTGCACGACGAAGAAATTGCGGAACATGTAGAACCCCTTCCAGGAGTCCAAGGCATGCTGCTGGACGAAATCCAGCTGGCGCACCATGACCGCGTCCCGCACCGCGGTGATTCGATAGCCGGCGCGCCGGATGCGCAGCGCGTAGTCGACGTCGTCGTAGAAGATGAAATAACGGGCGTCGGGATACCCCACCGCATCGACGACCTCGCGGCACACCATGAATCCCTCGAAGGCCACGTTCTCGACGTCGGAAACTTCCGGCATCCGGCCACGCTGGCGGTAAACCTGGGCCACGGATTTGCGCTTGGGCCTGAGCGCGAGCGGGTTGCGCAAATCGAAATGCACGGCCGAACGTTCGGCCAAGGCACCATCCAGTCCCTCGCGCACGGCGATCATGGCTGGCTTGCCTTGCGCCAGCAGTTGCGCGGCACAATCGTCGGCGGGGACCACGTCGTCGTCCATCAACCAGATCCACGCCCACCCATCGCGATGAGCCTGCTGCATGCCCATCGAAAACCCCCCGGCTCCTCCCAGGTTTTCTTCGCTATGCGTGATGCGCAGCGGCAGGTCCCGGCGACAGGACAGGTAATCGCGTGTCGTATCGGTCGATGCATTGTCGATGATGTAGACGGCACCGATCGGCACGGTCTGGCGGGCCAGCCCGTCCAGGCATCGGGCCAGCAGTTCGCAGCGGTTGTGCGTGACGATGACGACTGCAATATTGTCCACGTAGGCTTACTCGATGAAGCGCCGATGGCCCGAGAAATCTCCACGCCATCCAGCCGCCAGCGCGCGCAAGCTCAGTCGCAGCCGGGCCAGACTGGGCCGGGAAAAGGTGTAGAACCACAGGGTCTTGGCCGCGAAGACGAGCGCCGCCACCCGGCCGCGATAGGCCAGGAGGTTGGCGGTATTGTTCCTGCACAGGCAGTAGTGCTTGAGCAGCGATCCGGTATTGTTGAAATGCATCAGGCCAAAAAACATCGGCGCACCCAGGTCGTCCTGACGGGGATGATAAAAGCTTGCACCGCATACTGTAACAATTTGTGCACCGGCCCGCGCGGCTCGCCACACATATTCGATATCGTCCCCCCAGATAAAGAACTCCTTGCGCGGCAGGCCGATCTTCGCCACCAGTTCGCGCGTGACCAGCACGCCGTTGAAGGGCATGACCACCTCCGGCAGCAGCCCTTCGGTACACGCTTCTTCCACGGCGCGGCGGCTGCGCAGGATGCGCGAACTCCTTGGCAGGCGCAGCGGGAAGCACAGCTGGTCCGGATGCTTGTCGTCCAGCACGACGGGCCCCCAAAGGTCCAGCCCCTGACGCGCCTCTAATAGACGCTGCAGGCAATCCGGCGCGGGATGGCCGTCGTCGTCCATCAGCCATGCCAGTTCGGCGCCGGAACGCATGGCCCGCTCCAGGCCATGGTGAAAGCCCCCTGCACCGCCTTCGTTGCGCTCGAGCGTAACCAGCTCCACGTCCGGCCGGGCAAGCGTGCCGTCCTGCTCCAACGCCGCCGGCGTGCCGTCTGTGCTGGCGTTGTCGATGATGATGATCCTGTCCGGCGGCCGCTGCTGGCCGAGCAGCGCCTTCAGGCACCTTGCGAGCAGCGCCTTGCGGTTGTAGGTGACGACTACCGCGCAGACGTGCATGGATCAGCCCAGGGGATTGACGTAGAACGGATCCAGTCGCGCGCCGGCTTCAAGCGCGGGCTTGACCGCATCCGAGACGTCCAGGGCCTCTTTGATGGTGACATCCATATCGAGATAGCGGTACGTGGCCAACCGCCCCACGAAGGTCACGCCTTTCTCTTCACGCGCCCTGTCCACGTATTGCTGCAACAGGGCCTTGTCCTTGACGAGGCGGATGGGGTAATAGGGAATGTCGTCTTCCCCGCAAAGGCGGCTGTACTCGCGATAGGCGATGCTTTTTTCGTGCTTCTCCCAGGGGGAGAAGTATTTGTGCTCGGAAATGCGGGTATAGGGAACATCGCTGTCGCAGTAATTGATGACTGCCGTCCCCTGCAAATCCCCGTCGCAGCGCACCGTTTCGAAATCCAGCGTGCGGTATCCCAGCCGCCCCAGGTCGAATCCGAACCAGGCGTCCAGGGGTCCGGTCCAGAAAACGTGGTCGGCGGCCTGCCGCATGGCGGGCTCGTACCGGGTCTGGAGGCGCACCTCGATGCCCGGATGATCCAGGATGCTCTCGACGATCCGCGTATAGCCGTCCCGGGGCATCCCCTGGTAGCGGTGGGAGTAGTAATTGTCGTCGTAGTTGAATCGCACGGGCAGCCGTTTCAGGATACTGGCGGGCAATTCGGAAGGAGACACCCCCCACTGCTTGCGCGTGTACCCCTCGAAGAAGGCCTCGTAAAGAGACTTGCCCACGAACCGCAGCGCCTGCTCCTCGAAAGTCTGCGGCGACTCGATGGACAAGTCGGCCTGGCTCTCGAGGAACGCGCGGGCCTCATCGGGCGCCAGTGTCTTGCCGAAGAACTGATTGATGGTGTGCAGGTTGATCGGCAGCGAATAGACACGTCCCTTCGAAACCGCCTTGACCCGGTTGACGAAGGGAATCATCTCGCCATGGCGATTGATGTATTCCCAGACCCGCTCATGATCGGTGTGGAAAATATGGGGCCCGTACACGTGGACCATGACGTCCGTCTCGGCATCCCGCGCGGAATGGCAATTGCCCGCGACGTGCTCGCGCTGGTCGATGACAGTCAGGCGATGCCCCTGCTCCGCCAGCTCCCGGGCGATGACTGCTCCGGAAAAACCTGCACCGACGATCAGAATGTTCTTCATGAAAAACCTATGTAGTCGTTATGCCGCGGCGGGCATCGTCACGTTGACGATGCGGCCGTGCTCCAGATGGATGACCTTGTCGCAAACCCGGTGGGCCAGATCCATGTCGTGCGTGGCGATCACCAGGATCCCCGCACCCTTGACGAACCCGTCCAGCCGCTCCGCTGCCTTTTGCCTGAAGCGTTCGTCCCCCACGCTCATCCATTCGTCCATCAGGAGGATTTCCGGCTGGACGCTGGTGGAGATGGCGAAAGCGAGCCGCAGCACCATGCCGCTCGAATAGGTGCGTACCGGGATATTCAGAAAATCGCCCAGTTCGCTGAACTCGGCAATGTCATCGACCAGGCGGCTGACGGCGCTCGGCCTGATGCCCAGGAACAGGCTCCGCAGCTTGATGTTCTCGTAGCCGGTCGCCTCGCCGTCCATGCCCAGCATGGAGTCCAGCAGGCTCGTGACCCGCCCCTGGACCGATATCGATCCGGACACGGGAGCGTAGACACCGGCCAGGACCCGCAGCAGCGTGGTCTTGCCCGAACCGTTGTGGCCCAGCAGGGCGATCCGATCGCCCTCGCGGATATCCAGATCGATGTCCTTGAGCGCCTCGACCTGCGCCAGGCCATGCCCCGATGCGATGATCCGGCCCCCCGTGGCCACATTCAGCACGGTCTGCTTGAACGACCGCTGTTTGGCATCGTATATGGGAAAGCGGATCGATACGTTCTTGAGGTTGATGTGCATGGTTACAGCCAATAGGTCACGCGATGCCGGAAACGCGCCAGCAGGCAAAGGGTGGCGATGCTGCCCGCCACCGCGGCCACGAGGCCGGCCACCCAGTACATGGCCGGAGGCGCGACGCCGATGATCGGCATGCGCATCAGTTCGAGCATGATCGTCAATGGATTCAGGTGCGCCAGATAGGCACGCTCGGGCGGCAGCTGGTCCACTTGCCAGACGATGGGCGTCACGAAGAACATGAGCGACATGACGCTGCCCACCACCGGATGCATGTCGCGGTAGCGCGTGCAGAATATCGCCACGACCAACCCGACCCACAAGAGGTTGAATGACACCAGCAGCAGGGCGGGCACCGTGAGGAAAATATTCGCGTTTACCGTCTTCCCGAGCAGCAGCATTATGATCGGGTAAATGCAGATATTGTGCCCCAGGATAATTAGCTGCCGATAAACCACTCGCAGCACGAAAATCGTCAAAGGCAGTTTGACCTGCTTTAGATAATGCGCCGAGCCTGAAAACGCATCGCAGAATTCGTTGATGCTGCCCGAGATGAACGCCCAGAAAATCAGGCCAAGCGCCAGATGGGGAATGAAGTCGTCGGGCGACCGATTGAACAACGCCCCGTACAGAGGCCCCATCGCGGCAACCGTGACGGCCGTGCTGATGGTGATCCAGAGCGGCCCCAGCGCGGACCGGCGGTATCGCGCCCGAATGTCTTGCCAGCCCAGGGCCATCCAGAAATAACGATCGCGGAAAGCGGTAGTGATATCGACGATTGCTTCGGAAAAATTCACCAGAAAACCTGTTCAAGTACGACGCCGTCGCCCAGCGTCGGCCGTGTCATCGCATTCTATCCGCCCGGTTGGCAACGAACCGGGCACGCGTTGGTCGGAACGTATGTAATCGTGTTGAAATGTAAAGGCAACCCGAATAGAAAAGGGCTTCAAACCTTTGCTTGAAGCCCTGGCATTTTTACAGATTCAGGCGGCTCGGTTCTTCTCGTTCCCAGGACGAGCGGACAACCGAATCGGCGGGAGGCCATGGGCGGCGATTATCGCAGCCGGCGCCCAGGGGTGTCAAAGCCGTAAGCGGCCTGACATATCCAGTCGGATTCCATGCATTTTGTGAACTTGGGCCATGGCCATCCGTCCAGGGTTACGTGGCGCATGACACACGAAAACCCTCTCCGCATCCCGCCGCCTCAATAGGAAGCACTTACTTATTATTCATGCCCGACACATTCGCCCGCTTCCTGCGCGGTCAGTCAAGCGTGATGTTGGCCAGCTTGACCACCGACTCGAAGCGCCGGGTGTCGGCCTTGACCGCCTGGGCCAGGTCGGCGGCCGAGGCGGGCCAGGCTTCGAAGCCGAAGGTGTCGAACTGTTTGCGCACGTCGGGCTCGGCCACGGCCTTGGCGACGCCGCTGTTGATGGCGTCGATGGCGGCCTTGGGCGTGCCCTTGGGCGCGAACAGGGCGACCCAGGTCTTCAGTTCGAAGTTGGCCGGGCCGCCGGCTTCCGAGACGGTGGGTACGCCGTCATACAGGGCCAGGCGCTTGGGCGCGGCCAGCGCCAGCAGCTTGACCTTCTTGGCCTGGTAGAGCTGGGCCACGGTGGCGGCGGTGCCGAAAGCCCAGTCGACTTCGCCGGTGGCGACGGCGGTGTAGAGCTGGGGCAGTTCCTTGAACGGCACGTGGGTCATGTGGGTGCCGGTCTGGGTCTGGAACATGGAAGCGCCGATGTGGGCGACGCTGCCCAGGCCCCAGGTGCCGTAGGTCTGGTTGCCGCCCTTGGCCTTGGCGTCGGCGATGAGGTCGGCGACGTTGTTCCAGGGCGACTTGGCCGAGACGACGATGAAGAAGTTGGTGGTGTAGACGGGCGAGGCGGGCTCGAAGTCGGCGGCGGGGTCGAAGGGCAGTTTCTTGTACAGGTGCGGGTGCAGGGTCATGTGGGTGTTGTCGACCACGACCAGGGACAGGCCGTCGGGCGCGGCGCGCTTGACGTCGCCGATGGCGAGCCAGCCGTTGGCGCCCGGCTTGTTCTCGACGATGAGGGGCTGGCCCCAGGCCTTGGACAGTTTTTCGCCGACCAGGCGGGTGACGGCGTCGGGGCCGCTGCCGACCGAGTAGGGCAGGACGACTCGCACGGGCTTGGAGGGATAGGCGGGGGCCTGGGCACCGGCATGGCCGGCGCCCAGGGCCAGGACGAAGGCGGCGGCGCCGCGCAGGATGATTTTCATGGTGTCTCCTCGTGTTGTGCTGCGTTGGTGTGGGGATCAGGCGGCCGCGGGCGCGCGCTGGTGGCAGGACAGCGCCTCGCACGCGGCGGCGAAATGGGGGTCGCGCTGTTTCAGGTCTTCATGGCTGACCTGGCCGGTGCGGCGCATGTAGTCGTAGGCGAACGAGACGGGGTCGAGGTGCATCTTGTCGGCGACGTTCTCGTACCAGTCCAGGCTGCGGGCGGCGGCGTTCTGGAAGCTGGACGAGGCGGGCCGGCGCTGGGTTTCGAAGGCGGCGAAGGCGGCCGGGAGGTCGCCGGGGTGTCGCACCAGCCCCTGGTGCAGGGCGATGGCGTCCTGCATGGCCATGCGCGTGCCGGAGCCGAGCGAGAAGTGCACGGTGCGCAGCGCATCGCCCAGCAGGACGATGTTGCGATGGGTCCAGCGTTCGTTGCGGACGATGTTGGCCTCGAACCAGAGCGAGCGGTTGGTCAGCAGTTCGTTGCCGCCCAGTTCGGGGCGGAAGACGTCGGCGCAGTAGCGGCGGCTTTCGTCCTCGCTGGCTTCGTGCAGGCCGGCGCGCTGCCAGGTCTCGGGATCGACCTCGACCAGGAAGGTGCTCAGTTCCGGGCTGTACTGGTAGCTATGGGCGATGAACACGCCGTGCGGCGTCTCGCGGAAGATGAGCGAGACCGGGTGGAAGCGCTGGCGGGTGCCGTACCAGGCGAACTTGTTGCGGCGTTTCTCGAAGCTGGGCTGGAAGTGGTCGGCGAATTGCTTGCGCACGGCGCTGTTGCCGCCGTCGGCCGCCACCACCAGGTCCACCTCGCGCGCCAGTGCGGCCACGTCGTCGATCCGGCGGTTGTATTCGATCCTGACGCCCTCGCGCCGGCAGGCGTCTTCCAGCACGCGCAGCATGTCGATGCGGGCGGTGCGCGAGAAGTGGTTGCCGTGGACCTGCACGTGGGTGCCGCGATGGACGATCTCCATGTAGTCGCAGCGTTCGTGGTGGGCCACGAAGGCCTTGAAGAACTCGGGGTCGGCCTCTTGCAGGAAGGACAGGCCGACGTCCGAGAACACCACGCCCCAGCCGTAGGTGGCGCCGGCGGGATTCTGTTCGTAGACCTGGATCTGGTGGGACGGGTCGTGCTTCTTGGCCAGCAGCGAGAAGTACAGGCCGGCGGGTCCGGCTCCGATGACGGCGATTTTCATGATGCGAGGCTCCCTGCCGCCGCGGCGGCGCCGCAGGCGGTCTGGTACGAGGACAAGGCGTCGCGCAGCACGTCGGGCACGGGTATGGCCCGGCGCTCGCCGCGGGCGACGCAGATGGGGGTCAGCTTGGCGATGAAGGCGGTCAGCCCGGTTGCCGTGGTGGCGGTGATGTCGAGCGCGTAGGTGTGCTGGCGGATCGCTTCCACGGTCACGCGCATGTCGAATTCGTCGTCCGGCCACAGCGAGGTGCGGAAGTCGAAGGCCAGCGCGCGGCTGGGGGTGCCGAAGCCGAGTTCGTCCTTGATGCGCTGGGGCGTGGAGCCGAACAGCATGCCGTAGAACAGCTCGACGGCGGAGATGACGTATTCGCCGAAGGTCACGGTGTAGACCACGCCGGCCGGGTCGCAGTCGCCCCACTTGACGCGTCGGCGCACGACGAAGGGCGTGGCCGAGAGCACGTGTTCGGTGCTGGTCATGCCGGTCTCCCCGACTTGGGATCCTGCCCGCCGGCGCCGGTCTCGCCCGCCAGCTTCTCGGCGATCATGCGCTTGAGCGCAGGCTTGTCCAGCTTGCCCACCTTGGTCACCGGGAAGGCCTCGATCACTTCGACCCGCTCCGGGCACTTGTACTTGGCCAGGCCCTGGGCAACCAGGAAATCGGCCAGTTCCCTGACCTGCGGCGCGGCCTGCCCGGGACGCGGCACGATGTAGATGCAGCCCTTTTCGCCATAGACGGGATCGGGCATGGCCACCAGCCGCGCCTCGGCCACGGCCGGATGCGCGCCCACCAGGCCCTCGACTTCCTCGCAGCCGATCTTCTCGCCGCCGCGGTTGATGTTGTCGCGCAGGCGGCCTTCGAAGGCGTAGCAGGTGACGCCGTCCACCACGTGGGCGGTCATCATGTCGCCGGTGCGGTAGAAACCGTCCGAGGTGTAGGCCTGGGCGTTCGCCTCGGGCGCGTTGAAGAAGCCCGGCAGCGTGGCGGGACCGCGGAAGCACAGCTCGCCCATCTGTCCCGGCGCCACCGGCTTTTCCGAATCGGGCTCCAGCAGGCGCAGCTCGTCCTGCGGGCAGCCGGAGCAGCCCTGGGTCTGGAAGCGCCGGGCCTGCGGGGCGTCGGGCGGGGAACCCAGCAGCAGCCCCTCGGTGATGCCGAACAGGTTGGAACACGGCACGCCCAGGTGCGCCTCCAGGCGGTCGGCGCGGCTCATGGTGATGAACAGGCGCAGGGCCGACAGGTCATGCCTGGCCAGGTCCGGATAGGTCATGAGCTGCGGGGCGATGGGGCCGATGGAAACGGCGCGGGTGACCCGGTGTTCCTCGATCAGTTCCAGCATGCGGACGAGGTCCAGCCTGGGCATGAGCACGGCGGACACGCCCATGGCGAACACGGGGATCAGCACGTACACCTGGGCCGCGTTGTGCAGCAGCGGCAGCGCCCACATGAAGCGGTCGTCCTCGCGCAGCTTGTACATGCCCGCGCAGGCCAGCGCATGGCCGAGGTATTCGGCGTGAAAGCGCGGAATGATCTTGGGCATTCCCGTCGTGCCGCCCGAGAGCTGGAAACTCAGCACGTCGCCCAGTCCCGGCGGCGCCTCGGCCAGGCGCCGGCGTGCGGCCTCGAGCGGCATGCCGGCGATCAGGTCGCGCAGGGCCAGGCCGCCCTCGCCCGCCGGCCCGCGGGCGACGATCAGATGGCGCAGCGTGTCGCTGCCCTCGGCCATCTTGCGGGCGAAGGCGATCAGGTCGAAGCTGGGATGGAAATCGGCCTGCACGAAATAGGCGCGCGCCGCCGACTGCCGGATCAACTGGCCGATTTCCAGTTCGCGATGCTGGGGCAGCGAGCAGACGGGCACGATGCCGGCCTTGTAGCAGGCCGCCAGCGCCAGCACGGTTTCCAGCGTGGTGCCCATCTGGAAGATGGCGCGATCGCCGGGCGCGAGGCCCGCTTCCAGCAGCGCCGCCCCCAGCCGTTCCGACTGCTCGTCCAGCTCCTGGAAGCTCAGACTGCCTTCGTCGGTGATGAACGCCGCCTTGCCAGGCAGGCGCCGCGCGGTGGCGCGCAGGGCATCGCCCACCGAGGACCGCATCCACGCCCCGCTGTCCAGGTAGGAGGCGGCGCGCTCGGCCGGATGGTAGATGACCCCTTCTATCGGGTGCCGTATGTCTTGCATGATGATCTCCTCCTCCGATATGTCAGTCTCTCCAGATCTCCATCGCGGCTCAATCCGCGCTCCGATCCAGGGCGCCGCGGATCCGGCTTTGCCGGTCCGCCAGCGCCGCCCCCTTGAGGGGGCGCCCGAAGGGCGTAGGGGGTGGGATTCATTCTGGAACGATGCGAACTCGGTCACGATCCAGGGTTTCTATGCGGCCCTGCACGCCGCCGGTGAACAGGCCATACCAGATGGCGGGCTTGAGCCCCAGCGCCTTGCGGCGGAACTCGATGGGACCGTCGCTTTCTATGCGGTCGTAGTCGCCCAGGGTCTCGACACGGCAGTCGCCACGGCCGCGCGCATCGTCGACGATGGCGGCGAACTCGCGCACGCGGGGCACGAAGATGCGCACCGCCGACGATGCCCGCGCATCGCCGGGCCGCACGTGCTCGGCCACCAGCCGGGCCTTGCGCGACCAGATCTCGGCGATGTCCGACACGCGCCGCTGTCCGGCCCGGGCCTCGTCCTCGGCTTCCAGCGCGGCCTGCAGCGTCAGTTGTCCGTCCAGGGCATCCACCTGGGTCAGCGGACGAAGCTTGCGGGTGAACTCGATGAAGTAGCCGTTGGGATCGCGCACGTAGATCGACTCGATCACCTCGTGGGTGGTCTCGACCGACACCTGCAGGCCGGCATCCTCCAGCTTCTTCTTCCACGCGCGCAGTTCGTCCTGTCCCTGGACCAGCCACGCGGTATGGGTGGCGTCGAACACGTGGTCGTCGGGCACGGGCGCCATGGGCGGCCGGTCGCGCATGGCCGCCGGCGGCTCCGAGCCCAGGTAATAGAAGAAGGCGATGGTGCTGCCGTTCCCGCTGTCGAAGAAGAAATGCAGGAAGTCCGGGTGCGTGGCCGGCCCCCAGCCGCGCGCCGAGATCACGTGGATCAGGGGCAGGCCCAGGATGTCCCGGTAGAACGTCACGGTCTCGCGCAGCTTCCAGGTGGGCCGCGCCGTGTGATCGACGCCCCGCAGCACGAGCCCGTGGGCGGACGGCGCCACGGGTGCGGCTTCGGTCGTATTGCCTGCCGGCGTGGCGCTGGCGTTCAGGCTGCTCATGTCGTTTCCCCTTGCGTATGGATGGTGGTCAGTGCGCGAAACGCTCGCGCAGCCAGGCCGCCAGCTGGCGGCCTGCCTCGTAGCGGCCCGGCTCCTCGCCCTCGGCCAGCGCGCGGCCGTGATGGTCGCCGCGCACCCGCAGATGGCGCTTGTCGGCCGTGGCCAGGGCGTCGTAAATGGCGCGCACGTCGCCCGGGAAGCAGGCCTGGTCGCCCGTGTATTCGATGACCAGGGTGGGCTGGACGATGGCGTCCGCGGCCGCGGCCAGGCTGGCGTTGGACGACAGGCCGGACCAGGTCGACAGCCAGCTCTCGGGCGTGCAGAAGCGCGCGAAGCCGACCGCGCCGTAGTTCGAGGCATAGGGATCGCGGCCCCACAGCGAACCGGGATGCCGGTCCGACGGATCCAGGCTGAGGTCCAGGCAGCGCAGGTCGGCGTCCGTGCGCCAGACGGTCATCACGGGCGTATGGGCGGCCACGCGGCGCTCGGCCTGGGAGACGTCCTCGCGGCCCTTGAGCGCCTTGCGCGCGCCCAGCCGCTGCGCGATCGATTGCCGCGCCAGGGCGTCCAGCCGCTCGACCCGGTCGCGCTGCGCCTGCCGGTAGCGCGCGACGAACCCGGGCGCATAGCGCGCCTGCCCGCCGGGGCGGTAGCCGTTGTCCGGGTTCAGCGGATCCAGGGCGGGGTCGACCGACAGGGCGTCCCCTTCGTCCCGTACCGAGGGATCGATGCAGTTCATCAGCAGCGCGCCCTGCCCCGGATGCGGGCCCACCAGCACCAGGCCCTGGACCAGGGGCATGTCGAGCCCGGCCAGGCCGGAGGGCTTGCCGCCCGGCGTGCGGGCGATGCGCTCGGCGGCCGGCAGCGACGACTGCTGGGCATAGAACGAATACAGGCCGGCGCCGCCCGAGTTGCCCAGCAGCACGATGTGCTCGAACCCCTGGCCCCGCAGGAAGGCCAGGCCGGCGGCCACGTCGTGCAGCGCGGTCTCGTGCTCCAGGCGCAGGTCGTTGCCGACCGAGCGCGCGCCCTGCGACCAGGCCGCGTAGCCGGCGCCGACGATGTCGGGAATGAGGTAGTGGCAGGCCATGAACTCGCGCGGGTGCATCACGCACACGACGGTCCGGGGCCGGGGGCCCGCGGGCAGGTAGAGCGAGCCCGTGGTGGCGGCGTCGTCATCGGTGCGCAGGACGACGTTGCGGGTGGTGGCGCCGGCCGGAAGATCGCGCGGATTCCAGTCGGTGTTCAAGAAGCCTGCGGTGACGTGCTGGGGGGCGTTGGCGCCGGTGCTCACGATGGGTCTCCTGATGACGCGGACGGCGGATGCAACCGTCTTTTGTCACATTCGACTATTTTTTGACTTAACTGTCAATACACGTTGAAATTCAGACAGAAGTGTCAAAAAAACTCGCCGCCGCGCCCGTTTTCCCTGGGAAGACGGGGTTTCGACATGCCATAATCGGCTCCTGGGCCGGCACCCGTTCCTGCCCCATATCCTGGAAAGTCCCTATCCGTGAACGAGCTTCCCACCAAGGCAACGATGAAAGGGGAAGTCCTGCGCGGCGCCATCCTGGACGCCGCGGCCAAGCTCTTCATCGAACGCGGCACGGGCGGCACCAGCATGCAGGACATCGCCGAATCGCTGGGTCTGAGCCGTACCGCCGTCTACTACTATTTCAAGAACAAGGACGCGATCCTGCGGGCGCTGACCGAGGAAATCCTGACCTCGGCCCGGGAACTGGCCAACGCCGCCGTCTCCCGCCAGGACCGTGATCCGGCCGAGGCCCTGCGCGAGCTGGTCACCGACTACGCCAACCTCATCCTGTCGCGCCCGGCCGAGTTCCGCGTGGCCGACCGCAACGAGTCGGACCTCACGCAGCGCCAGCGCGCCTCGATGCACACGGCGCGCCGCAGCGTGCTGGCGGACTTCAGCGGCATCATCGAGCGCGGCATCCAGCTCGGCCATTTCCGCATGGCCGACCCGCATGTCGCGGCCTTCGGGCTGATCGGCATGTGCAACTGGACCGCGTGGTGGTTCAAGCCCAGCGGGCGCCTGGGCCAGCAGGAAGTGGCCGAGGCCATCGCCGACATGGCCATCCATGCCCTGCGGCGCGACGAATCGCGCCGGGCCCGGGTGCCCGACGTCAAGGAATCCCTGCGGCTGTTGCGCGAGGACCTGGCCTACCTGGAAAAACTGGTGGTGCCCGACGAGGACGCATCGGCCGGCCAGCGCAAGTAACTGTCCGCCAGTTCGCGGAACGCCCCGGCGCCCGCCTCCGCGCCGGTCTCCTCGGCCAGCAGCCTTCCGACCTCGCCCGCCAGCTCCCGTGCCAGGCGGGCGTCCAGGAACAGCAGGCGCGAACGGCGCGCCAGCACGTCCTCGACCGTGCGCGCGTATTCGTGGCGCGCGGCAAAGCGCACCATGGCCTCGGTCAATCCTCCACCCAGTTCGCGGCCGGCACCCGGCAGGGCAAGCACCGCGTCCCCTTCGCCGCCATACCCCCACAGGCCCGGGGCATCGCCGATGCTGTGCCTGCCCGGCGCGGCGCCCACCAGGGGATGGTCGGCCGTCACGCAGGGGCCGGCGGATTGCACCAGCCCGGCATCCAGGCAGGCATCCAGCGTGTCCTGGGCCATGGCCCGGTACGTGGTCCACTTGCCGCCGGCCACGGTGACCAGCCCGTCGCTATCGACCCGCACCACGTGTTCGCGGCTGACGTCCTTGGTGCTGGCGTGTCCGGCCGGGCGCACCAGCGGACGCAAGCCCGCCCAGGCGCTGGAGACGTCGGCGGCGCCCGGCGCGCGCGCCAGGTAGCGGCCGGCCTCGCCCAGCAGGAAGTCCACTTCTTCGGCCAGCGGGCGCGGCTCCAGTTCCTGGTGGGGCCGGGGCGTGTCGGTGGTGCCGATAAGAGTCCTGCCCATCCAGGGCAGCGCGAACAGCACCCGGCCGTCGCGCGTGCGGGGCACCAGCAGCGCCCGGTCCCCGGGCAGGAAGTCGCGCGATACGACCACGTGCGCGCCCTGGCTGAACAGGAGGGTGTCCTGGGCGGCCTCGACGCGGGCGTCCAGGCGTCGCACGGCATCGACCCAGATGCCCGCGGCGTTCACCACGCAGGCGGCCCGCACTGCATACGCACGGCCGGTTTCGCGGTCTTCGCAGCGCACGCCGGCCACCCTGCCCTGCTCGCGGATCAGGCCGACGGCGGCGCAATGGTTGACCAGCAGCGCGCCTGCGCACGCCGCGGTGCGCGCCAGCGCGATGGCCAGCCGGGCGTCGTCGAACTGGCCGTCCCAGTATTCGATGCCGCCGCGCAGCCCCTGCGTCCGCAGCCCGGGCTGGCGGGCCGTGATGGCCCGCGTGTCCAGCCAGCGCGTGCGCCCCAGGCCGGCCTTGCCGGCCAGCACGTCGTACAGCACCAGGCCCGTGCCGTAATACGGCCGTTCCCAGAACCGGTAGGCGGGCACGACGAAAGGCAACGGCTGCGCCAGGTGCGGCGCGTTGCGCAGCAGGATCTGCCGTTCACGCAGGGCCTCGCGCACCAGCGGGAAATTGCGCTGCTCCAGGTAGCGCACGCCGCCGTGCACGAGCTTGGTCGCGCGCGAGGACGTGCCCTTGGCGAAGTCGTGGGCCTCGACCAGCACCACGCGCAGGCCTCGCGTGGCCGCATCCAGCGCCACGCCCAGGCCGGTGGCGCCGCCGCCTATCACCGCCACGTCGTAATGCCGGGGCTCGGCCAGCCGGGCCAGCAATCCGGCCCGGTCGGTGCGCAGCGGCGCCGGCGTGGACGCGGTCAAGTCCGGGCCCAGGCGCGGGAGCGCGCGACGGCCTCGCGCCAGCGGTCGACCTTGGCGCGGCGGGCGGTCTCGGACATCGAGGGCTCGAAGCGCCGGTCCAGCGCCCACTGCGAGGCGATCTCGGTCCCGTCGGCCCAGAACCCCGTGGCCAGGCCCGCCAGGTAGGCCGCGCCCAGCGCGGTGGTCTCGGTAACCTGGGGCCTCACCACCGGCACGCCCAGGAAATCGGCCTGCATCTGCATCAGCAGGTCGTTGCCGCAGGCACCGCCGTCCACCCGCAGTTCCCGGATGGCCAGGCTGGAATCCCCCATCATCGCGGTCAGCGCATCGGTGGCCTGCAGCGCGATCGACTCCAGCGCCGCGCGGGCGATGTGGCCACGGGTCGTGCCGCGCGTCAGGCCGATCAGCGTGCCGCGCGCGTAGGCGTCCCAGTCCGGCGCCCCCAGTCCGGTGAAGGCCGGCACCAGATAGACGTCGCCCGAGTCGGCCACGCTGGCGGCCAGCGGCTCGACCTCGGGCGCGCTGGCGATCATCTTCAGGCCGTCGCGCAGCCACTGGATGGTCGCGCCCGCCATGAAGACCGAGGCCTCCAGGCAATAGGCGGTACGCGTGGCCGGCTCGGCCGCGGCCGGCCCCTGCCAGCCGACCGTGGCCACCAGCTTGTTCTGGCTGGCCATGGGCACGGTGCCCGTGTTCATCAGCATGAAGCAGCCGGTGCCATAAGTGTTCTTGACCATGCCGGGCTCGAAGCAGGCTTGTCCGAACGTAGCCGCCTGCTGGTCGCCCGCCACGCCCGCGATCGGCACGGCCGCGCCGAACAGGTCGGGGTCGGTCTCGCCCAGCACCGCGCACGAAGGCACCACGGCGGGCAGCACGCTGGCGGGGATGTCGAACAGGTCCAGCAGTTCCTCGTCCCAGGCCATGCGATGGATGTCGAACAGCAGCGTGCGCGAGGCATTGCTGGCATCGGTCGCGTGCACGCGGCCATTGGTCAGCTTCCAGATCAGCCAGGCATCGACGGTGCCGAACGCCAGTTCACCGTTGCGCGCGCGCTGCCGGGCCCCCGGCACATGGTCCAGCAGCCATTGCAGCTTGGTGGCGGAGAAATAGGCGTCCAGCACCAGTCCGGTCTTGCGCTGGATCAGCGCCTCGTGCCCTTCGCGGCGCAACTGGTCGCAGCGCTCGGCCGTGCGCCGATCCTGCCAGACGATGGCGCGGGCCACCGGCTTGCCGGTGATGCGGTCCCACAGCACCGTGGTCTCGCGCTGGTTGGTGATGCCGATCGCGATGGCGGGCGCGCGCGAATAGCCATTGCCCACCAGCGAGGTGGGCGCGCGCGCCAGGCAGGCCCGCGCCACGGCCAGTTGCGACGTCCAGATGTCTTCGGGGTCGTGTTCGACCCAGCCCGGGCGGGGGAACAGCTGGGGGAATTCCTTCTGGGCGACGGCGACGATCTGCCCGGCATGGTCGATCAGCAGGGCCCGCGAACTGGTCGTGCCCTGGTCCAGCGAAAGGATGTAGCGCATACGGAGGAGACCTGGTGAAACCTGCGTTGCGTGGACGCGTCGGCCAGGACGCAGGCCAGATGGTAGCGCGAGCGACGCCCGCGCGCATCTGGCCCCGGCCGTGGCCTCTGCGCCCGGTTCCCTCGCGCCGTCAGGCCGCCGACGCGGAATCCCCCGCCCGTGCCGCGGCGGGCGGGCGCAGCAGCATCGCGCACAGGACCGCGGCCACCGCGCCGCAGGCGGCCCCCAGGGCGAAGGCCAACTGGTAGCCGCCATTCAGCGCGGCCACCTGGGCGGCGCCCCGCTCCAGCAGGAAACTCGTGCGCGCGGCCGCCAGGCTGGCCAGCACGGCCAGGCCCAGCGCGCCCCCCATCATGAACGAGGTGTTCACCACCCCCGAGGCCAGCCCGGCATCGCGGGGATCCACGTCATTCATGGCCGCCAGCAGCATGGGGTTGAACGCGATGCCCGCGCCCAGGCCGAGCAGCGACATGGCGGGCAGCACGTCGATCAGGAAATCGCCGTGGATCGGCGCCCGCGCGAACAGCGCGAGGCCCACCGATGCCACCGCCAGCCCGCAGGCCAGCGGCGTGCGGATGCCGAAGCGCATCACCAGCCGGGCCGACAGGCCGAGCGAGAACACCGCCATGATCACGTTGGCCGGCAGGAAGGCCAGCCCCACCTGCATGGGGCTGTAGCCCAGCACCACCTGCAGGTACAGCGCGGAAATGAAGAAGACGGCGAACATGGCGGCGGCCCACAGCACGCCCGCCGCGTTGGCCGTGGCCACGTTGCGCAGCCGGAACAGCCCCAGCGGCATCAGCGGTGCGCGCACCCGGGATTCGATGGCCAGGAAAGCGGCCAGCAGCACGGCGGCGGCGCCGAGCAGGCCCAGCGTATGGAACGAGGTCCAGCCGCGCTCGTTGCCGTTGACCACGGCATACACGGCCAGCATCAGCGAGGCGGTAATCGCCGCCGCGCCGGCCATGTCCAGCCGCTCGCCCGGCTGCCCGCCCCTGGCAGGCAGCAGCGCCATGCACAGGCCGTAGACGGCCGCGCCTATGGGCAGGTTGACCAGGAAGATCCAGTGCCAGCTGAGCACGCTGGTGAGGAAGCCCCCCAGCAGCACGCCTATGCTGCCGCCCCCCGCGCACACGAAGCCGTAGACGCCCATGGCCTTGGCGCGGTCCTCCTGCTCGGGAAACAGCATCATGATCAGGGACAGCGACACCGCGGACACCACCGCGCCGCCCAGGCCCTGCACCGCGCGCGCCGCCACCAGCACGGCCTGCGACTGGGCCAGGCCACAGGCCAGCGAGGCGACGGTGAACAGCGCGATGCCGGCCACGAACAGCCGCCGGTGCCCGTACAGGTCGCCCAGCCGCCCGCCCAGCAGCAGGAAGCCGCCGAAGGTCAGCATATAGGCGTTGACCACCCAGACCAGCGCGGTCTCGGAGAACTTCAGGTCGTCGCGGATCGAGGGCAGCGCGACGTTGACGATGGTCGTGTCGAGCACGATCATCAGCACGCCCAGGCACAACACCATCAAGGCCAGCCAGCGTTTGCGGCGGTCGAGGTCGGCAGTCACGGATGAGCTCCTCATGCCGGCGCGCGACATGGCGGGTTGGATGGGAACAGGAAATGTGTACAGCGTACACAAAATAACAGAGACGCGGGGGCGACGTCCATCGGAACGTCGCCCCCGCGTCTCGGTTGTTGTCGTCGATATACGGGAATGGCGGTCAGCGGATGACCATGTTGTCCCGATGCATGAGCTCGGGCTCTTCCATGCTGCCCAGCAGCGCCTCGATCCGGTTCGAGGGCTGGCGCATGATGCGGCGGGTCGCGCCGGAGGAATAATTGATCAGCCCGCGCGCCAGCTCCCTGCCGGAGGCGTCCACGCAGGCCACGACGTCGCCGCGCTCGAACTCGCCCTCGACCGCCGTCACGCCTATGGACAACAGGCTCTTGTGGTCGCGGGTCAGCGCCAGGGCCGCGCCTTCGTCGACGGTGACGCGGCCCCGCAGTTGCAGGTGATCGGCGATCCACTGCTTGCGCGCCGACAGCAGCGGCAGCGAGGCGCGCAGTTCGGTCCCGATGCAGGTTCCGCCGGCCAGCCGCACCAGCACGTCCGGTTCGCGGCCCGACGCGATCACGGTATGCGCGCCGCTGCCGGCCGCCCGCTTGGCGGCCAGGATCTTGGTCAGCATCCCGCCCTTGCCCAGGCTGCTGCCGGCGCCGCCGGCCATGGACTCCAGCTCCGGTTCGCCCGCGCGCGCGTGCGACACGAACTTCGCATCGGGATGCTTGCGCGGGTCGGCCGAATACAGCCCGGCCTGGTCGGTCAGGATGATCAGCGCGTCCGCTTCGATCAGGTTGGTCACGAGCGCGCCCAGCGTGTCGTTGTCGCCGAACTTGATCTCGTCCGTGACCACGGTGTCGTTCTCGTTGATGATGGGCACGACGCCCAGGCGCAGCAGCGTGAACAGCGTCGAGCGCGCGTTCAGGTAGCGCGTGCGGTCAGACAGGTCTTCATGGGTGAGCAGGATTTGCGCGGTATGCAGCGCATGTTCGGCGAACACGCTTTCGTAGGCCTGCGCCAGGCCCATCTGGCCGACCGCCGCGGCCGCCTGCAGTTCGGGCACCAGCGTGGGCCGCTTGTCCCAGCCCAGGCGCAGCATGCCTTCCGCGATGGCGCCGCTGGACACCAGGACCACTTCCTTGCCCAGCGCGCGCAGGTGCGCGATCTGCCCGGCCCAGCGCAGCAGCGCCCGCCGGTCCAGGCCACGCCCCTCGTCGGTGACCAGCGAGGAGCCTACTTTGATCACGACCCGCCGGGCGGCGGCGATCACTGAAGTGCTATTCATCGTGGAACTCAATCGCCGTCGCCACCGCCATCGCCCCCTTCCGCACCGGCATCGCCGCCGTCGGCATCGGGAGCATCCTCGGGGGTCTGCGCCCCCGCGTCACCGCCATCGGCCGGCACCCGGCGCGGGGAGCGGCGGCGGGCAGGCGCCGCCTTGGGCGCGGGCGCCTGGGCCTCGACGAAGCGCGGGTCCTCGTCGAAGGCCTGTTCGGCCTCGCGCTGCTCGTCCAGCCAGTTCTGGACGGCCCAGGCCAGTTCCTGGGTACCGTCGCCGGCCAGCGCGGAAATGCAGAACACCGGGCCGTCCCAGCCGAACTCCAGGCAGAACGCCTCTTTCAGGCCCTGCGGATCGTCCACCATGTCGACCTTGTTGAGCACCAGCCAGCGCGGCTTTTCGTACAGGGCCGGATCATAGCGGCGCAGTTCCTCGACGATGGCGCGCGCCTCGTGCACGGGGTCCACCGTGGGATCCACGGGCGCCACGTCCACCAGGTGCAGCAGCAGGCGCGTGCGCGACAGGTGGCGCAGGAACTGGTGCCCCAGCCCGGCGCCCTCGGAGGCGCCCTCGATCAGCCCGGGAATGTCGGCGATCACGAAGCTGCGTTCGGCGTCGGTACGCACCACGCCCAGGTTCGGATGCAGGGTGGTGAACGGGTAGTCGGCCACCTTCGGCCGGGCGTTCGACAGTTTGCGGATCAGCGTGGACTTGCCGGCGTTGGGCATGCCCAGCAGGCCGACGTCGGCCAGTACCTTCAACTCCAGCCGCAGCTTGCGCTGCTCGCCGGGACGGCCGTGGGTAAACTGCCGCGGCGCGCGGTTGGTGCTGGACTTGAAGTGCAGGTTGCCCAGGCCGCCGTTGCCGCCGGCGGCCAGCACGACCTTCTCGCCATGGGTGGCCAGGTCGAACAGCAGCTCGTTGGTCTCGGCGTCGTACACCATGGTGCCCACCGGCATGCGCAGCGTGATGTCGCTGCCGCCGGCGCCATAGCGGTCCGAACCGCTGCCCTGCTCGCCGTTCTGGGCGCGGTGCAGGCGGGCGTAGCGGTAGTCGATCAGCGTATTGATGTTGCGGTCGGCCACGGCATACACGCTGCCGCCCCGCCCGCCATCCCCGCCATCGGGTCCGCCGAAGGGAATGAATTTCTCGCGGCGAAAGCTCGCCACGCCATTGCCGCCCTTGCCGGCAACTACCTCGATGGTGGCTTCGTCAACGAATTTCATGCCCCCCCCTACGCGCTTCGCGCGCCCCCCAGGGGGCGATGCAGGTGGACCGGCCAAGCCGGATCCACCGCATCCTGGGAGGTGCGGAGGCGGGGTTTCAAAGATTCAAAAGAAATGACCGTGCAAGTACTAATACTAGCGCGATCATAAAAAAAAGCCCCCACGCGTAACATCGCGCAGCGGCGCTATTTTTCCGAGGAGCCAAGGCTCCCCGTAACCACATCCACTCCTACGAAGCCGAGCCCAGATCCAGGGCACGGCGCCGGGCCGCCCCAAGGCGGGCCCCGGCCCCCTCGGGGGGCTGCCGCGCAGCGGCTGGGGGTTCACCATGCCGGGCGCGCGTCAGCGCGTAGGGGGGGACCCTCAGACAGGGTCGATCGAGACGGTGTGCTTGCGCAGGGCGCCCTTGACCGCGAACTGCACGCGGCCGTCGACCAGCGCGAACAGGGTGTGGTCCTTGCCCACGCCGACGTTGACGCCGGGGTGGAAACGCGTGCCGCGCTGGCGCACGATGATCGAGCCAGCCGGGATCAATTCACCGCCGTAGGCCTTGACGCCCAGGCGTTTCGCTTCTGAGTCGCGGCCGTTCCGTGTCGAACCGCCGCCCTTTTTCTGTGCCATGTTTGCACTCCTGCTTGTTCGTTACCGATTCTTGCCTACATTCCGGGCCCGGCCGTGCCGGGCTCCCATCAGGCGGAAATGGTGCCGATCTGGATTTCGGTGTAGTTTTGACGGTGGCCTTGGCGCTTCTGGTAGTGCTTGCGCCGACGCATCTTGAAGATGCGGACCTTGTCGTGGCGACCGTGTGCAAGAACCTTGGCCGTGACCACGGCACCGGACAGAAGAGGCGCGCCGATCTTGAGTTGATCGCCTTCGCCCACTGCCAGGACCTGGTCCAGCGTGATCTCTTGCCCGATGTCTGCCGGTATCTGTTCTATTTTCAGCTTTTCGCCAGCGGCAACGCGATACTGCTTTCCGCCGGTTTTTATGACCGCGTACATGGGATGACCTCTTGGGTTGTTCAAAGCTCGAGCCCCCATTAGGGGTCGAACCATAGACTATAACCGGAGTTGTGCCGGAGCGTCAATCCCGGCCTCGCCCCACGCACAGCCCCGGTATAATTTCGTTGCCACGGCGCTTTCGGGCGCCGCCGCCCGCTCGCGGGCCTCCCAGTCACGCCATGCCGCCGGTTGTTGCATCTCGGCTTTTGTTGCACACCTGGCCGGCAACGGCCAGTCTACCCACGGATTCCCCTTGAGCCTGCCGACCCTGTTCGCCCCCATCGCCGACGACATGCAGCGCGTCGACGCCGTCATCCGGGCACGACTCGACTCCGACGTCCCGCTCATCCGCACCATCGCCGACTACATCATCGGCGCGGGCGGCAAGCGGATGCGTCCCGCCCTGCTGCTGATGGTCGCCCGGGCGCTGGGTTACGAGGGGCAACAGCATCATCTGCTGGCCGCGGTGGTGGAATTCATCCATACGGCCACGCTGCTGCACGACGACGTGGTCGACGAATCGGCGCTGCGGCGGGGCCGCGCCACGGCCAACGCGGTCTTCGGCAACGCCGCCAGCGTGCTGGTGGGCGACTTCCTGCATTCCCGCTCGTTCCAGATGATGGTCGAGACCGGCTCGGTCCGCGTCATGCAGATCCTGGCCGACGCCACCAACGTCATTGCCGAGGGCGAGGTACTGCAACTGCTGAACGTGCACGACCCCCTGGTGACCGAAGAACGCTACCTGCAGGTGGTGCGCTACAAGACCGCCCGGCTGTTCGAGGCCTCGGCCCAGCTGGCCGCGGTGCTGGCGGGCGCCACGCCCGAGCAGGAAGCCGCGGCGGCGGAATACGGCCGCCGCGCCGGCACGGCGTTCCAGTTGATCGACGACGTGCTGGACTACAGCGGCGAGGCCGAGGCGTTGGGCAAGAACCTGGGCGACGACCTGCGCGAGGGCAAGCCCACGCTGCCGCTGATCCGCCTGCTGGACGTGGGCACGCCGGCGCAGCAGACGCTGGTGCGCACCGCCATCGAGAACGGCGAAGGCGATTTCGTCGCGGTCGCCGCCGCCATCCGGGAATCGGACGCCCTGGACTACACCCGCGCCCGGGCCCGGATCGAGGCGGATGCGGCGGTCGCGGCGATTTCCACCTACCCCGTTTCCGCTTTCCGGGATTCTCTGCTAGAATTCTGCGCTTTCGCGATCAACCGAGATCGCTGAAAAGAAAGACGGCCTGCCGGGCAAGTTGTACAGCCCGTATCCGGCAGGCCGGACCGACAAGTCGGGGCGTAGCTCAGCCTGGTAGAGTACTGCGTTCGGGACGCAGGAGTCGGAGGTTCGAATCCTCTCGCCCCGACCATTGATCTGGTCGACAAGCCTGTAATCAGGCACGCAAGCGCACAGCCCAGGCTGTGCGTTTTTGTTTTTGCCCGCCCCTACTGCGTGTTGCGGCCCGCCATGGCGTCGGCGTAGCGGTC
Source organism: Pigmentiphaga kullae (assembly GCF_004216695.1). Classification (GTDB taxonomy): domain Bacteria; phylum Pseudomonadota; class Gammaproteobacteria; order Burkholderiales; family Burkholderiaceae_B; genus Pigmentiphaga; species Pigmentiphaga kullae. The sequence continues at coordinate 124,925 of NZ_SGXC01000004.1, read as the reverse complement.
CCAGTGGCGTACGCGGTAGGCCAGGTCCGACGCCTTGGCGCCGGCCGGACCGCCGCCCGAGCACAGCACGCCATTGCGCAGCACGTGCTGGATCGTATTGGGCAGCAAGGGACGCCATTCGTCGTGCACCGGGCGCTGCCAGCCGGCGCCGGGCCGGTACAGGGCCACGGTGCGCCATTCTCGCGTGCCGCAGCGGACCGATTCGTACGAGATGTTCTCGGCCCCCATGTCGCTGACCGCGCGCAGCGTGTAGCGCACGATCAGGCCAGGAGCGATCTGGATCGAGCGCGGATCCACGCCGAAGCGGAAACGCTCGTTGCGCGACAGGTTTTCGACCGGCAGCACGTCGGCATCGGTGGGCACCGGCGGCAGTTCCGACTTCAGGGCTTCCCAGCCGGCGTCGGGCAGGGTGCGCTGGGCATCGATGTCGTCCAGCAGGTAGTTGCCCTCGCCGCGCGGCTGGCTGCCGCAGGCGGCGAGTAACAGGGCCAGGCATCCGGCGCCGGCCCAGGCGGCGGCACGCAGGGCCCGGCGGGCGGGACGAGGCCGCGCCCCGGCGAACTGACTAGGCATAAGTGTTTTCCATATACAGGTTGCACCCGACACGATACCCGAACCCCCGCCAGGGGGTGGCGGGGGCTCAGACCTCGGGCGCTTCGTTGGACAGGGGCGCCGGTTCACCCTGGCCGCGCCGGTGCGAACCGATGTGCTGGCGCAGGTACCGGGTCTCGTGGTTGCGGCGGAAGAGCACGACCGCAAGCTCGTTCAGGGCCAGCGTATACACGTCGCGCTTGAATTCGATGACCGATTCCAGCGGGACCCAGTAGGAACTCCAGCGCCACGCATCGAACTCCGGATGCGACGAGGCCCGCAGGCAGACGTCGCAATCGCGTCCCTGCATGCGAAGCAGGAACCAGATCTGCTTCTGACCTTTGTAGTGCCCCCGCCATTCGCGTCTGACGAAGTGATCGGGCACGTTATAGCGCAACCAGTCGCGTGTTCTACCCAATATGCGGACATGCTCGGGCCGCAGGCCCACTTCTTCGTGGAGCTCGCGGAACATCGCCTGGACGGGGCTTTCACCATGCTTGATGCCGCCCTGCGGAAACTGCCAGGAATGTTCGTTGACGCGCTTGCCCCAGAAGACCTCGTTCTTCTGGTTGACGAGGATGATGCCGACGTTGGGACGGTAACCTTCACGATCCAGCATGAGCCACCCCAGCGATTCTCATACAATTGAGTCAATTATAGGCCCAGGGGGCCGAACCCGTATCCACCCACGTGAGCACCGCAATGCGCGCATCGCAGTTCCATATCGGCACCCTCAAGGAAGCACCGTCCGACGCCGAGATCGTCAGCCACCAGCTCATGACCCGCGCGGGCATGATCCGCAAGCTGGCCGGCGGCATCTATAACTACATGCCCATCGGCCTGCGCGTCATCCGCAAGGTCGAGGCCATCATCCGCGAGGAAATGAACCGCGCCGGCGCGCTCGAGCTGCTGATGCCGGTCGTGCAGCCCGCCGAACTGTGGATGGAGTCGGGCCGCTGGGAGCAGTACGGCCCCGAGCTGCTGCGCATGAAGGACCGCCACGGCCGCGATTTCGTGCTGCAGCCGACCTCGGAAGAAGTCATCACCGACATCGCCCGCAACGAGATCCACAGCTGGCGCCAGCTTCCCAAGAATTTCTACCACATCCAGACCAAGTTCCGCGACGAGCGCCGGCCGCGCTTCGGCGTCATGCGGGGCCGCGAGTTCACGATGAAGGACGCCTATTCCTTCGACCGCGACGAAGCCGGCGCCCAGAAAAGCTACGACGCCATGTACGACGCGTACATGCGCATCTTCGCCCGCATGGGCCTGACCTTCCGCGCCGTGGCGGCCGACACCGGCTCCATCGGCGGCACGCGCAGCCATGAATTCCAGGTCATCGCCGACACTGGCGAGGACCTCATCGTCTACAACCCCGCCACCCAGTACGCCGCCAACATCGAGCTGGCCGAGGCGCCCTGCCTGGTCGCCCGGCGCGCGGCCCCCGGCCGGACGCTGGAGAAAGCCCCCACCCCCGGCGCCACCAAGTGCGAGGCCGTGTCCGAACTGCTGGGCCTGCCGCTGGCCAGCCACGTGAAGTCCCTCGCGCTGGCGGTCGAGCCGGAAGAAGCCGGCAAGCCGGTCCAGATCTGGCTGCTGCTGCTGCGCGCCGACCATGAACTGAACGAGATCAAGGCCGGCAAGATCCCCGGCCTGGACCATGGCTACCGCTTCGCCACCGACGCCGAGATCGTCGATCACTTCGGCTGCGTGCCCGGCTTCATCGGGCCCGTGGGCACCGCCAAGCCGGTCAAGGTGGTGGCCGACCGCACCGTGGCCAACCTGCACGACTTCGTCACGGGTGCCAACCAGGCCGACCACCACTACGTGGGGGTGAACTGGGGCCGCGACCTGCCCGAGCCCGACCTGGTGGCCGACCTGCGCAACGTCGTCGACGGCGATCCGTCGCCCGACGGCAGCGGCCCGCTGGCGATCCAGCGCGGGATCGAGGTCGGCCACGTATTCTTCCTGGGCACCAAGTATTCCGAGGCGCTCAAGGCCACCTACCTGGACGAGACCGGCAAGCCCGCGCTGCTGCAGATGGGCTGCTACGGCATCGGCGTCACGCGCCTGCTGGGCGCCGCGATCGAGCAGCACCACGACGCCCGCGGCATCATCTGGCCGCGCGCGCTGGCGCCGTTCGAAGTGGTGGTCTGCCCGGTGGGCTGGGGCAAGAGCGAAGCGGTGCGCGAGGCCGCGACCAGGCTCTACGAGGGTCTGAGGGAAGCTGGCGTCGACGCGATCCTGGACGACCGCGACGAGCGGCCCGGCGTGATGTTCGCCGACTGGGAGCTGATCGGCGTGCCGGTCCGCGTCACCATCGGCGACCGTGGACTGAAGGACGGACAGATCGAGCTCCAGGGGCGCGGCGACGAAGCCGCCGCCAAGATCCCCGTGGGCGAGGCGCTGGCCGCCACCCTGGCCCGGCTGGCGCAGGCGAACTGACCGCCGCTATTCCAGCCGGATGTTGCGCGTCCGTATCACCTCGGCCCACTTGTCGCGTTCGTGCGCGATGAAGGCCGAGAACCGGGCGCGCGACATGGGCGGAGATACCAGCCCCGATTCCTGCATGTAGCGCCGCACCGCCGGCGCCTTCAGCGCCTGCGCCACGTCGTCATGGATCCTGTCCTGGATCGCCGCCGGCGTCGCGGACGGCACGAAAAACCCGAACCAGCTCCCGGACACCACGCCCGGCACGCCCGCCTGCACCACGGTGGGCAGGTCCGGCGCGTCGGCCAGGCGCTCGTCGGCGGCCACCGCCAGCGCGCGCAGCTTGCCCTGCTTGGCCAGGGCAAGCGAGGCGGGAAAATGGAACATGGCATCGACGTGGCCCGCCAGCAGATCGGTCAGGGCCGGCCCCGCCCCCTTGTAGGGCACGTGCAGGATGGAGATGCCCGCGCGGGCCGCAAGCAGCTCGGCCGTCAGGTGCGGGCTCGAACCGTTTCCGGTCGAGGCGAACTTCACCTCGCCCGGCCGCGCCTTCGCATAGGCCACCAGCTCGGCCACCGACTGCACCGGCAGCCCTGGCCGCACATACAGCACGTTGGGCGCGGTGCCGCCCATCGCCACGGGCGACAGCGCGTCCGCCTCGTAGGGCAGCGACTTCATCAGGATCTGGTTGGTGACCAGGCCCGTGCTGGTGAACAGCAGGGTATGGCCGTCGGGCTGGGCACGGGCCACCTGCGCGGTGCCTATGGTCGTACCGCCGCCGCCCCGGTTTTCCACCACCACGCTCTGCTTCCATGCCTGGCCCAGTTCGGCCGCCAGTTGCCTGACCAGCCCGTCGGTCAGGCCACCCGGCGGATAGGGCACGATCACCTGGACCGTGCGCCCCGGAAATCCCGCCGCGGGCGGTTCGGCGGCCCAGGCGCAGCCTCCGGCCCACGCCGCGGCCGCCATGCAGAACACCCCGCCGACCCTGCGCCCCACCCTTTCCAGAACGATCATCGAACGTCTCCTTGTATGTGGTCATCGGCGCCACGGGCGGGCACCTGGATATGATTGACACCATCAACCATATAGTTGATGGTATCCACAAAAAGGAACATTCACAATCCCGGTACGGGTGGCGACTACTCCGGCTTGCCGGACTGAGCCGCGGCACCCTGCTCCACCGCCCACCGGACCACCTGCGCGGCCAGCGCATCGCTGGCCAGGCCGAAGGCCGACACCACGGCGGGCACCTCGACACCGTCGGCCGGCTGCGCCATCTCGAAGCTGCGCGAGGCCACCACGCGCCGCGTCGAAGTCGAGATCAGCCGCACGTCCAGGCTGACCACCGCATAAGGCACCGAACCTCGGTATTCGCTCTGGAAGGCCCGCAGGTCGCTGTCCAGCTCCAGGTCCGCGCGCACGTTGCTGTCGGTGGTCGACACCGACGCGACGCGGCCGTCCAACCTGAAGGCCTGGGCCAGGCGGGCGCGCAGCAGCGCCGGCGGCGCATCGGTCCAGCGTGCCCCGCCATAGGTGCTGATCTGGTCTCCCTGGACGATGACCGCGATGCGCGCGCTATCCAGGGTGGCATCGGCATGCGGGCTGCGGATGCGCAGCGACCAGGCCTGGGCCTGGCCCTGGGAAGCCGCCGCCTGCGCGGACGGCAGGCGATAGATGTCGACCGTCTTCTGTTCCGGCAGCAGCGTGCACGCCGAAGCCAGCGCCGCCAGCGATATGCCCGCCCAACGGATGAATGCGCCCGCGCGTCTCATGGGGTGAACTCCTTGGGTTGTTCGCGGCCCAGCAGGTAATCGGCCGGATTGTCCTCGAGGCGGCGGGTGATGGCCCGCAGCGACGCCATCGTCGCCTGCATCTCGCGCAGCGCGCCGCCCAGCTCGCCCAGGCTCTGCGCGCCGCTGCCCAGCGCGCCGCGGTTCTCCTGCACCAGCCGGTCGATGCTGTCGCTGGCCCTGGCCAGCGAAGTCATGGCCTGCTGGGCGCTCTGCATGGTTTCCTTGCCGTGCGAACCCACCAGTTCGTCGGTATGCATCATCAGCGAGTTGGCGCGGGCCAGCGCCTCGGACGTCTGCCGGCCGATCTCGCCCAGCTGCCCGCTCAGCTTCGCGAAACTTTCCCGCTGCGCGGCCAGCTCGGCCGTGCTTTGCTCGAGATGTTCCAGGATGCTGCTGATCTGCCGGGCATTCTGGGGCGACATGATCTGGCGCGCGCTGGCCACCATTTCGTTGATGTTCAGCATCAGGTCCTCCCCGCCCGCCAGCAACTGGGTGATGGGCGACGGCAGGGCCACGATGACCGGCACCTCGTCGCCCTTGGGCAGCAGGCGCGGGCTTTCCGGCGTGCCGCTGCCGAGCTGGATCACCGAGGTGCCCGTGACGCCGGTCAGGCGCAGGCGCGCCACCGTGTCTTCCTTGACCGGCACGTCGCTGGCGATCCGGATCCGCGCCACCACCTTGCGCGGATCCACGGGATCGAGCCGCAGCCGCGCCACGTCGCCCACCTTGATGCCGCTGTACATGACGGCGCTGCCCTCGGACAGCCCGTTGACCGCTTCGTTGAACACGATGTCGAACTGCGCCACGCTGGCGTCGGAGTGGCTCTTGGCCAGCCACAGCGCGAACAGCAGGGCTCCCGTCACCGCGATGACGAGGAACAGGCCGATCACGACATGATGCGCCCGGGTTTCCATCTACTCCTCCTTGCGCGACCGCTCGGCCGCCCGCGAGGCTGCGCGTCCGCGCGGCCCCTGGAAATATTCCTGCACCCACGGATCGTCGACCCGCTCCACCACGTCCAGCCGGTCCACCACCAGCACCTTGCGCTGCGACAGCACCGCCACCCGGTCGCAGATGGCGTAGAGCGTGTCCAGATCGTGCGTGACCAGGAACACGGTCAGCCCCAGCGCATCCCGCAAGGTGCGGATCAGGTCGTCGAAGGCGCCCGCGCCGATAGGATCCAGCCCCGCCGTGGGTTCGTCCAGGAACAGCAGGTCGGGATCCAGCGCCAGGGCGCGCGCCAGCGCCGCCCGCTTGACCATGCCGCCCGACAGCGAGGCCGGGGACTTGGCGCCGGCCTCGACCGGCAGGCCCGCCAGCGCCAGCTTGAGCCGCGCCAGCCGCTCGGCCTCGGGCCGGGCCAGGCCCGCGTGCTCGATCAGCGGCAGCGCCGCGTTCTCGGTCACCGACAGCGAGGAGAACAGCGCGCCGCGCTGGAACAGCACGCCCATCCGCCGTTCCTGGCGCGAACGCAGCTCGGGAGACAGTTCGTCCAGCACCTGGCCGAACACCTGCACGCTGCCGGCGGTCGGCCGCCGCAACCCCACGATGGAGCGCAGCAGCACCGATTTGCCCGAGCCCGAGCCGCCCACCACGCCCAGGATTTCGCCCCGGCGGATGTCCAGGTCCAGGCCCTCGTGCACGGTCTGGGACCCGAAGCGGTTGACCAGCCCGCGCACGCGCACGATGGGTTCGTCGGCCGTCACCATCCCATCTCCATGAAGAACAGCGCCGCCAGCGCGTCGATCAGGATCACCATGAAGATGGCCTGCACGACGCTGGAAGTGGTGTGCTCGCCCACGGACTGGGCGCTGCCGCTGACCTTGAAGCCTTCCAGGCAGCCGATCACGGCGATGATGAAGGCCAGGATGGGCGCCTTGACGATGCCCACGTAGAAATGCCGCACGTCCAGGCTCTCGCGCAGGGTGGACAGGAACAGCGACGCCGGGATGTCCAAGCTCCAGGCGCAGACCACCATGCCGCCCGCGATGCCGGTCAGCATGGACATGAAGGTCAGGACGGGCAGCGACACCAGCATGGCCAGCACGCGCGGCAGCACCAGCATGTTGATCGGATCCAGGCCCAGCGCCCGGATGGCGTCGATTTCCTCGTTGGCCTTCATCGAGCCGATCTGCGCGGTGAAGGCGCTGGCGGTCCGGCCCGCCATCAGGATGGCGGTCAAGAGCACGGCGAACTCGCGCAGGAAGGCGAAACCGACCAGATTGATCGTATAAAGCGTGGCACCGAAATCGCGCAGCACCGTGGCGCCCAGAAAAGCCACGACGGCGCCGACCAGGAAGGTCAGCAAGGCGACGATGGGGACGGCGTTCAGCCCGATCTGCTCGATCTGGGCGACGGTGGCCGTGATCCGCCACGTGCGCGGGCGCAGCAGCGAACGGCCCAGGCTCTCGAGCGTCAGGCCGATGAACCCGCACAGGCCCACGCCGTGCTTCCAGAACTGCTCGCCGGCCTCGCCCACGTGGCACAGCAGTTCGGCCACCGGCGAAGGCGGCTCGGGCGGCTTGCATTGCTGGACCGCGCCCTGGGCGCGGATGATGGTGTCGAGCAGCGCGCGGCGCGACGCGTCCACCTGCGGACCGGCGGCCAGCAGGCCGGGCAGGCGCTCGGCGCCCAGCAGATCGACCAGCAGCGATGCGCCCGCGGTATCCAGCGCGCCCAGCCGGCCCAGGTCCAGTACGCGCACCTGGGCGCCGGCCCCGAACCGGGCCACCTCGCGGCGCAGGGCGTCGAAGCCCGCCAGCGTCCAGTCGCCTTCGACCGACAGGCGGCCGGCGCCGGTTGCGGCATCCCACACTAGACGGCCTGGCTGCGGCGCTGCGCTCATCGTTCCTGGAGACGGGACCACGGAACCGCGATTGTCGGGGCTTTACTTGAGTCCAGGCAAGCCCTTCATGCCGCGCAGCGCCTTCATGCCGCCCATGGCGCGCATCATCTTGGCCATGCCGCCCTTCTTCATCTGCTTCATCATGGCCTGCATCTGCTCGAACTGCGACAGCATGCGGTTGACCTCCTGGACCTGCACGCCGGCGCCGGTGGCGATGCGGCGCTTGCGCGAGGCCTTGATCAGCTCGGGCTTGGCACGCTCGAGCTCGGTCATGGAGTTCAGGATGCCTTCCATGCGGCGGATCTGCTTGCCGGCCTGCTTGCTGTCGATTTGCGAGGCGGCCTGCGAGAACTGCGCCGGCAGCTTCTCCAGCAGCGAGCCCATGTCGCCCAGGTTCTTCATCTGCGCGATCTGGGCGCGGAAATCGTTCAGGTCGAACTTGTCGCCCGACTTGAGCTTGGCGGCCAGCTTCTGCGCCTCGTCCACGTCGATCGCGCGCTGGGCCTCTTCCACCAGCGACAGGATGTCGCCCATGCCCAGCACCCGCTGCGCCATGCGCTCGGGGTGGAAGGGTTCGAGGCCGGTCAGCTTCTCGGACACGCCGACGAACTTGAGCGGCTTGCCGGTCACGTGGCGCACCGACAGCGCCGCGCCGCCGCGCGCATCGCCGTCCAGCTTGGTCAGGACCACGCCGGTCAGCGGCAGGGCGTCGTTGAAGGCCTTGGCGACGTTGACCGCGTCCTGGCCCAGCATGGCGTCGACCACGAACAGCGTCTCGATCGGCTCGAGCAGCGCGTGCAGCGCGCGGATCTCGTTCATCAGCGCCTCGTCGATGCCCAGCCGGCCGGCCGTATCGACGATCAGCACGTCGTAGTGGTGCTTGCGGGCATGGTCGAGCGCGTTGCGGGCGATGGCCTCGGGCGCCTGGTCGGTGGACGACGGCAGGAAATCGACGCCGGCCTGCGCGGCCACGGTCTTCAATTGCTCGATGGCGGCGGGACGGTAGACGTCGGCGCTGACCACCAGCACCTTCTTCTTGCCCGTCTTGCGGCCGTTCTGCACGTGGCCGCCCTCGACCAGCCAGCGGGCCAGCTTGCCGGTGGTGGTGGTCTTGCCCGACCCCTGCAGGCCCGCCATCAGGATCACGGCCGGCGGCTGCTGGGCCAGCGACAGCTCGCTGGCGTGGGGCCCCAGGTCGCCGCCCATGAGGGCGGTCAGCTCCTTGTGGACCACCCCCACCAGGGCCTGGCCCGGCGTCAGGCTGCCCGTGACGTCCTCGCCCAGCGCCTTTTCCTTGACCCGCGCGACGAACTCGCGCACGACCGGCAGGGACACGTCGGCTTCCAGCAGCGCCAGACGGACTTCGCGCAGCATTTCCTGCGTATTCGCCTCGGTCAGGCGCGCTTCGCCCTTCAGGGTCTTGACGACGCGCGACAGGCGAGCGGTAAGGTTATCGAGCATGAATGGGATTCGCTTACACTTCCATGGATATGGGAATTGTATTGCACGCACTGGCCGCGGCCGGTTACGCCTTGTTGACGGTACTCGCGTGGCGAGCCGTCTCGTCGCACCCTGAACCCCGGGCCGGCTCCGCCGAGCGCCTGGGGCTGGCGCTGGTGCTGATCGTGCACGGCCTCGCGGTCCAGCAGGCCATGCTGGGGGACGGCAACCTGAAACTGGGCTTCGCCCTGGGCATCTCGGCCGCGCTGTGGCTGGGCCTGGTCGTCTTCTGGGCCGAAAGCCTGTGGGTCGCGATCGCCGGCCTGCGGCTCTGGCTGATGCCGCTGGGCGTGATCGGCACCGTGCTGCCGGTGGTCTTTCCCGAGGGCCGCGTCATCGCCCACGCCGACAGCGGCTGGCTGCGCGTGCACCTGGCCATCGCGCTGGCCGCCTACAGCATGATCACAATCGCCGCCCTGCACGCGCTGCTGATGGCCTCGGCCGACCGGCGCCTGCACGACATCTCGGCCAGCAACCCGCCCCAACCCCGGCATTCGGCCCGGGTCTATGCCCGCCTGTTCGACGCCGTGCCGCCCCTGCTGGTGCTCGAGCGCCTGCTGTTCCGGCTGATCTGGATCGGCTTCGTGCTGCTGACCCTGGCCGTCATCAGCGGCATCGTCATCTCCGAGTCGCTGTCGGGCACCGCCCTGCCGCTGGACCACAAGACGGTCTTCACCCTGCTCTCGTGGCTGACCTTCGGCATGCTGCTGCTGGGCCGCCAGGTCCGGGGCTGGCGCGGCCGCATCGCGCTGCGCTGGACGCTGGTCGGCTTCGCCTTCCTGCTGCTGGCCTACACCGGCACCCGGTTCGTGCTCGAGTTCATCCTGCACCGCTAGCAACCAGGACCCCTATCATTCATGGGCAAGCTACTTTTCTGGGTGTTCGTCATCGTGGCCGCGCTGCTCGTGGCCCGCATCGCCGCCCGCAGCGCCGTCAAGGGCCACCGCCGCGAATCGCGCCGCGCCGACGCCAGCCGCTTCCCGGCCGACGGCATGGTGCGCTGCGCCCACTGCGGCATCCACCTGCCGCCGTCCGAAGCCGTGCGGCGCAAGGGCTACAACTATTGCAGCCTGGCCCATTCGCTGAAGGGCCCCGGCAAATGAACACCGCCGCGCGGCTGGACGATGCGGGCTGGATCGACCACCCCGCCGTGCGCCGGGTCCCCTCCCCCAATACCGACGAGCGGCCGCCCGGCACCGAGGTCTCGCTGCTGGTCCTGCACAACATCAGCCTGCCGCCCGGCGAATTCGGCGGCCCCTACGTCGAGGCCCTGTTCACCAACACCCTCGACTGCGACGCCCATCCCTGGTTCGACTGCCTGCGCGGCCTGAAGGTCTCGGCCCACTTCCTGATCGACCGCCACGGCGCCATCGTCCAGTTCGCCAGCACCGACCGGCGGGCCTGGCACGCCGGCATCTCCTGCTACGCCGGCCGCGAACGCTGCAACGACTTCTCCATCGGCATCGAACTCGAAGGCTGCGACACCCTGCCCTTCACCGATGCCCAGTACCGCGCCCTGGCCTGGCTTACTCCCGCCCTGCGCGCCCGCCACCCACTCGAAGCCGTCCGCGGCCACGAACACATCGCCCCCGGCCGCAAGACCGACCCCGGCCCGGCCTTCGACTGGGTTCGCTACGGCCGGGAGACCGGCTGGAGCGCGCTGCCGGCCCTCCTGTAGAATCTCGCCCTCGCCAACCCGGCCGCCCAGGCTCCCAGCGGCGCCCATGCTGTTTCACGCGCGGTAAACGCCGCATTTCACGCGTACCTCGTGCACCTTTCCTCGTGAAACACGCATGGTTGCTAGCTGTCTAATAAATAGAGCCCGAATTACCTATGCGAGCGCCGGATTATCTCCGCCTGCAACATTTTGACACTTGCCGTACAATCTGCACCCCCCTAGAATTAGTGCCTTGCCGGTCACACACCACTAGATGTAGTGCCCGCGCTGCAAGGGAGGGGAAAACATGGCTTATCCATACCAGCCCGGACGTGCGGCGGCGCCTGCCGCTCCGCGCTTCGTCGTTAGGCCCCAAGCCGCGCTCCGGCGCGGCCTGACGCCCTTGTAATCCAGAATTTTTCGCTGCAAATCCCAGAACACCGAGTACCGGCGCGGCCCCCCGCGCCTTCATGCATCCAGGAGGCCTTATGCAACTCTCGACTCCCTCGGCCCAATCGACCGCTGCGCCGCTAGCTTCCAAGCCCGCACAGACCGAAGCCGACCAGACCGCGTATTCCGACCACAAGGTCATCCGGCGCAACGGCGCCGTGGTCGGATTCGAACCCGGCAAGATTTCCATCGCGCTGACCAAGGCCTTCCTGGCCGTCAACGGTGGCCAGGGCGCTGCCTCCGCGCGTGTGCGCGAGCTCGTCGAAGGCCTGACCAAACAGGTCGTCCACGCGCTGATCCGCCGCCAGCCCAGCGGCGGCACGGTCCATATCGAAGACATCCAGGACCAGGTCGAACTGGCGCTGATGCGCTCCGGCGAGCATGACGTCGCGCGCGCCTACGTGCTGTACCGCGAGAAACGCGCCCAGCAGCGCGCGCTGATGCACACTTCGCCCGACCAGGCCGTCGTGCACGTCACCGAGAACGGCCTGCGCATCCCCCTCGACCCCCAGCACCTGCAGGCCATCATCCAGGCCGCGTGCTCGGGCCTGGAGGAATTCGCCTCGGCCGAAGGCATCTTCAAGGAAACCGTCAAGAACCTGTACGACGGCGTCTCCACCGACGAAATCTTCAAATCCGCCATCCTGGCCGCGCGCTCGCAGCTGGAAAAGGATCCGGCCTACAGCACCGTCACGGCACGTCTCTTGCTGCACACCATCCGCAAGGAAGTGCTGGGCGAGGAGGTCGAGCAGGCAGCCATGGCCACGCGCTACGCCGAATATTTCCCGCAGTTCATCGCCCGCGGCATCGAGGGCGGCCTGCTTGACGCCAAGCTGGCCACCTACGACCTCGCGCGCCTGGGCGCGGCGCTGAAGGATACGCGCGACCTGCAGTTCACCTACCTGGGCCTGCAGACCCTGTACGACCGCTACTTCCTGCACATCAAGGGCACCCGCATCGAGCTGCCGCAGGCCTTCTTCATGCGCGTCGCGATGGGCCTGGCCCTGGAAGAGACCGATCGCGAAGCCCGCGCCATCGAGTTCTACAACATCCTGTCGTCGTTCGACTTCATGAGCTCGACGCCGACCCTGTTCAACGCCGGCACGCTGCACTCGCAGTTGTCGTCGTGCTACCTGACCACGGTGGCCGACAGCCTGGAAAGCATCTACGACGCCATCAAGGAAAACGCGCTGCTGGCCAAGTACGCCGGCGGCCTGGGCAACGACTGGACCCCCGTGCGCGCGCTGCGCAGCCACATCAAGGGCACCAACGGCGAAAGCCAGGGCGTCGTCCCCTTCCTGAAGGTGGTCAACGACACCGCGGTGGCGGTCAACCAGGGCGGCAAGCGCAAGGGCGCCGTGTGCACGTACCTCGAGACGTGGCACCTGGACATCGAGGAATTCCTCGAACTGCGCAAGAACACCGGCGACGAGCGCCGCCGCACCCACGACATGAACACGGCCAACTGGATCCCCGACCTGTTCATGAAGCGGGTCATGGACAACGCCGAATGGACCCTGTTCTCGCCGTCCGACTGCCCCGACCTGCACGACAAGGTGGGCAAGGAATTCGAGAAGGCCTACCTGGGCTATGAAGCCAAGGTCGCCAGCGGCGAATTGAAGCTGTTCAAGAAGATCCCGGCCATGTCGCTGTGGCGCAAGATGCTGTCGATGCTGTTCGAGACCGGCCATCCGTGGATCACGTTCAAGGATCCTTGCAACATCCGCTCGCCCCAGCAGCACGTCGGCGTCGTCCACAGCTCCAACCTGTGCACCGAGATCACGCTGAACACCAACGAGTCCGAGATCGCCGTCTGCAACCTGGGCTCGGTGAACCTGGTCGCGCACCTGAAGACCAACGCCGACGGCACGGTCGAGCTCGACCACGACAAGCTGCGCAGCACGGTCCACGTCGCCATGCGCATGCTCGACAACGTGATCGACATCAACTATTACGCCGTCGACAAGGCCCGCAACTCCAACCTGCGCCACCGCCCCGTCGGCATGGGCATCATGGGCTTCCAGGACGCGCTGCACATCATGCGCGTGCCCTACGCGTCCGATGCCGCCATCGAATTCGCCGACCGCTCGATGGAAGCGGTGTGCTATTACGCCTACCTCGCGTCGACCGAACTGGCCGAAGAACGCGGCCGCTACTCGTCGTTCGAAGGCTCGCTGTGGGACCGCGGCATTCTTCCGCAAGACTCCATCAAGCTGCTGCGCGAAGAGCGCGGAGGCTACGTCGACATCGACGAAAGCGCGTCGATGGACTGGAATGCGTTGCGCGAGCGCATCAAACTGCACGGCATGCGCAATTCCAACTGCATCGCTATTGCCCCGACGGCGACGATTTCCAATATCATTGGCGTATCTGCGTGCATTGAACCGACTTATCAGAACTTGTACGTCAAATCGAATCTCTCCGGCGAATTCACGATCGTCAACGATTACCTGGTGCGTGATCTCAAGAAGCTCGGGCTGTGGGACGAGGTGATGATCGCGGACCTGAAGTACTTCGATGGCAGTCTCGCCAAGATCGACCGGGTGCCTCCCGAGCTGCGCAAGCTGTATGCGACGGCCTTCGAGGTAGAACCCCGTTGGCTCGTGGAATGCGCCGCGCGCCGCCAGAAGTGGATCGACCAGTCGCAGTCGCTCAATATCTATATGGCGGGCGCATCGGGCAAGAAGCTGGACGAGACCTACAAGCTGGCTTGGCAGCGCGGCCTGAAGACCACCTACTACCTGCGCACCCTGGGTGCGACCAGCGCTGAAAAATCGACCGGACGCGGCGGCGAATTGAACGCCGTGCCCACGGCATCGTCCAATGCGGGAATGTCCGCGTCGGGTACCAACCTTCCGGAACCGGAAATCGTCGGGGCGGTATGCACCATGAAGCCGGGTGACCCTGGCTTCGAAGAGTGCGAAGCCTGCCAATAACCCCCGCTGAACACCGGAGTCGATCTATGTTGTCTTGGGACGAAGAAGTATCCACCCCCTCCGCCACGCCGGCCCTGCAGCCGGCGGGCGCCGCCGCGCCGCGCGAACGCGCCGGCGCGTTCGACGAGGTCGCGCTGGCCTCGGGCGCTGCCGCGCCCGGCGGTGCCTCGTCGAGCCGCGTCAACATCGCGGACAAACGCATCATCAACGGCCAGACGGACGTCAACCAGCTGGTCCCGTTCAAATACAAGTGGGCCTGGGAAAAATACCTGGCCACCTGCGCCAACCACTGGATGCCGCAGGAAATCAACATGTCGCGCGACATCGCGCTGTGGAAGAACCCCGAGGGCCTGACCGAGGACGAGCGCCGCATCATCAAGCGCAACCTGGGGTTCTTCGTCACGGCCGACTCGCTCGCCGCGAACAATATCGTGCTGGGCACGTATCGCCACATCACCGCCCCGGAATGCCGGCAGTTCCTGCTGCGCCAGGCCTTCGAGGAAGCGATCCACACCCACGCCTACCAGTACATCGTCGAAAGCCTGGACCTGGACGAGTCGGAAATCTTCAATGCCTACAATGAAGTTCCGTCCATCCGCGCCAAGGACGAATTCCTGATCCCCTTCATCGACGCCATCGCCGACCCGAACTTCAAGACGGGCACGCCGGAGGCCGACCAGACCCTGCTGAAGTCGCTGATCGTCTTCGCATGCCTGATGGAAGGCCTGTTCTTCTACGTCGGCTTCACCCAGATCCTGGCGCTGGGCCGGCAGAACAAGATGACCGGCGCGGCCGAGCAGTACATGTACATCCTGCGGGACGAGTCCATGCACTGCAATTTCGGCATCGACCTCATCAACACGATCAAGCTCGAGAACCCGCATCTGTGGACGCCGGAATTCCGCGAGGAAATCCGCGGCCTCTTCCGCAAGGCGGTCGAACTCGAATACGCTTACGCCGAAGACACCATGCCGCGTGGCGTGCTGGGCCTGAATGCGCCGATGTTCAAGTCGTACCTGCGCTTCATCGCCAACCGCCGCTGCCAGCAGATCGGCATCGAACCGCTGTTCCCGCAGGAAGAGAACCCCTTCCCGTGGATGGCGGAAATGATCGACTTGAAGAAAGAACGCAATTTCTTCGAAACGCGTGTGATCGAGTACCAGACCGGCGGGGCGCTGAGCTGGGACTAGACCGCACGTAGACAGGATCAGGCGCCCTCGGGCGCCCGGCAGGGCCCGGATGAGTTCAGACGCGGCGATTGGGGCAGGCCCCCTCGCCCAGCGCACCATCCGGCCCCTGCGCATGTTGCTTTGTCGAAGACGAAGCAAAGGCGGCCGGGCAAACGGGGGTGTCATCCGGCAGGCGGGAAACCGTCTGCCAAGTCATTCGACATGGGTCGCACCGGGTGCGGGGTATGTCGAATGGCTGTGTAAAGCATTCATTAGCGCAAACTGATTCCGCTGTTGAGGTTTCGTTCACCAGCAGGGCTTGCGCCGATGAATAGCCCGTGAGGATGGTCCGAGCGGGTTCGTGTTCTGGGTCCCTGAACGTCTCGTAAAGGAGCAGACCATGGCGACAGCCAAGAAGGCCGCGAAGAAAGCGGTAGCCAAGAAAGCCCCGGCTAAGAAAGCCCCGGCCAAGAAGGCGGCAGTGAAGAAGGTTGCAGCGAAGAAGGCTCCGGCCAAGAAAGCCGCGGTGAAGAAGGTTGCGGCCAAGAAGGCCCCGGCCAAGAAAGCCGCAGTGAAGAAGGTCGCGGCCAAGAAGGCTCCGGCCAAGAAAGCCGCAGTGAAGAAGGTTGCGGCCAAGAAGGCTCCGGCCAAGAAAGCCGCAGTGAAGAAGGTTGCAGCCAAGAAGGCCCCGGCCAAGAAAGCTGCCGCCAAGAAGCCTGCGGCGAAAAAGGCCCCGGCCAAGAAGGCTGCTGCCAAGAAGCCTGCGGCGAAGAAGCCTGCGGCCAAGAAGGCGGCCCCCAAGAAGCCTGCCGCCAAAAAGCCTGCCCCTGCGCCCTCGACCGCGGCTGCGCCGGGCGCGAAAACGGCGCTCAACCCTGCCGCTGCTTGGCCCTTCCCTACGGGCAGCCGCCCGTAAGCCCTAATCGGAGCGCCTTGCGCTCTGGTTCAAACCCCGCCAAGGTGCAAGCTTTGGCGGGGTTTTTTGTGCCCCCCTACGCGCTTCGCGCGCCCCCCAGGGGGCGATGCGGGTGGACCGGCGGAGCCGGATCCACCGCATCCTGGGTCTGTGGGAGACTTATGCAGGGAGCTATAATCTTTTTCTTACAGCCTGCTGAATAAATCGTGCAGGCACTCGGAGTTCTCATGGTTGGCGATATCGCCCGTTTTCTGCTCAACGTCGTTTTCACCCTTTACGGGGCCGTACTGCTGCTGCGGCTGTGGCTGCAGTTCGTGCGGATGCCGCCGTACAACCCGGTTTCGCGCACCGTGTTCCAGGTCACGGACTGGGTGGTGATTCCGCTGCGGCGGGTGCTGGGGGGGCGGGGTGGCGTGGATTGGGCCAGCCTGGTGGCGGCCTGGTTGACGGCGCTGATCTATCTGGCGGCCATCATGCTGGTGGCGGGCGGCAACCCGCTTTCCATGCTGCCCGAAGGGCTGTGGATCGCGTTGATGCTGATGCTCAAGTGGTCCATCAACCTGGTGATGTGGGTCACGCTGTTGATGGTGATCCTGTCGTGGGTCAATCCCGGCGCGCCGGCCATGCCGGTCCTTCACGCGCTGACCGCGCCGCTGCTCGATCCGATCCGGCGCGTGCTGCCTTCACTGGGAAGCCTGGACCTGTCGCCGCTGGTCCTGTTCCTGCTGACGCAGATCGCGCTGATGGTGCTGTCCCGCATCGGCCTGCCCATCTTCGGGCTGTAGACGCCGGCCGGGTCGCCAGGCCTGCCATCGACCAAGCGCCGCCGCCCAGCGGCCGGCGCTTGCCGGCGCCTGCTACAGGTGCGTGACGCGGGTGGCGCCGGTGCCGCTCAGCACGCGCACACGATCCCCGACGTAGAACATCTCGTCGGCTTCCTGCACGATGGAGCGCATTTCTCCGTTCTGGAAGCGGACGGTGATTTCCAGGCCATCGCGCTTGGACATGCCGCCTTCCACGGCCTGCCCGGCGATGCCGCCGGCGATCGCGCCCAGCACCGACGTGATGATCTGGCCGCGGCCCCCGCCTATGCTGCTGCCCGCCACGCCGCCGACGATGGCGCCGCCGGCCGTACCCACGCCGGTCTGGCCGCGATCGATCGTGACGCGCCGCACCGACTCCACCGTCCCCATGCGCACCACCTGCTCGCGCTGCGCCTGGTTGCGGTCATAGACCGACGCCGAATTGCTGCCCGTCGCGCATCCGGCCAGGAGCGCCAGCGCGGACAGCGCGGCGGCCACGGCCAGGGCGCGTCCGCGTCCGGCAGCCAGGGAAAGAGACGAATTGCTTGGATTCATAGAGCCATCCTGATGGAAAAGCGGAGAAACGCCGCAGCGCCCTCTTCTTGGTATGAAACAAAGGTCTTGGACTGGATTTATACCCTGTCGGTTCGCCCCCGGCCCGTGGGCACCTGCCCCGGACCGGGCCAGGTTGTTTCAAACCATGACCGCGGGCGCCTCAACCCTGGGGCAACGAGAGTCCGTAGCTGCGCTCCAGGCGCGACGAAATCTCTTCGCGGCTGATCTGGTGGTTCTGCGGGCCCCGGCAGGCGATCTTGATGGCCCCCATCAGGCTGGCCAGCTTGCAGCAGTCTTCCCAGCGCCATCCCACCGTCAGCCCGTACAGCAGGCCGGCGCGGTAGGCATCGCCGCAGCCGGTGGGGTCCACCACGGCCTCGGCCTTGACCGGATCGATCCGGATCTCCTGGCCGCCGGTCAGCAGCGTCGAGCCTTTCTCGCCCCGCGTCACGATGGCCGCCTGCAGGCCGGCGGCGATGTCGGTCATGCTGCGGCCCGTGCGCTGCTCGACCACATGGGCCTCGTAGTCGTTGACCGTCAGCACCTGCGCGAGCGCCAGCATTTCCTCCAGGTCCTCGCCGCTGAACAGCGGCATGGCCTGGCCCAGGTCGAAGATGAAGGGGATGCCTTGCGCGTGCAGCCGCCGGGCATGCGCGAACATGCCGTCCTTGGCGTCGGGCGCGACGATGCCCCAGACGCCGGGCGCTCCGGTCAGGTCGTTGGTGGCCGCCGCCGACATGGCGCCCGGGTGGAAGGCGGTGATCTGGTTGTCCGCCAGGTCGGTCGTGATGAAGCACTGGGCGGTGAAGGTGTCGGGAACGATCTTGACCCAATCGACGTTGGTGCCCTGCTCGCGCATGCGGCGCAGGTAATCGCCCGCGTCCTCGCCCACGGTGGCCACCGGCACGGGCGTACCGCCCAGCAGCCGCATGTTGTAGGCGATGTTGCCCGCGCAGCCGCCGTACTCCTTGCGCATGGACGGCACCAGGAAGGAGACGCTGAGCGCGTGCACCTGCTCGGGCAGGATGTGCTCCTGGAACTTGCCTTCGAACACCATGATCGTATCGAACGCAACGGAGCCGCAGATGATGACGGGAGCGGTTTCGGGATGGGCCATGGCGGTCACGGATAGAAGATGGCGACGCGGTAGCCGGTGGCGTGGGCGTCGATGGTTTCGATGGGAATCCGCAGGACCCGCTCCTGGAGCGGCCCCAGGGGCTGGGCGAAATCGCGGGGCGACAGATAGACCGACGGCAGCAGCACCCGGCGCGCCGCCACCGCGTCGGACAAGTCCATCAGCGACAGTTCGATGGCGGGCCAGGACTGCGGAAACGCGGCGCGGTTGCGCAGCACCATCCGCAGCGCCAGCTGGCGCGTCGGCAGGACGACTTCCGAGGACTCGCCCGGCGCGGTCTCGGCCACGTCGGCGATGGGCGGCGCGAATCCCGGCGACTCGGGCGACCAGGGCTCGACGGACGACGATTCGATGACCAGCAGTTCGGGGGCGCGGGGATAGCCGACGGTGCACTGCCACCGCTGGCACAGCCGCTCCATGGCGGGGCGGAGCATGGGCACGCGGGTCGCGATCTCGGCACGGAAGATCCAGGCCGCCTGCGCCAGCAGGACCAGCAACGCGATCAGGGCGGCCAGGCCCCACAGCCACTGGGCACGCCGTCCGCGCTGCCGGGCCTCCTCGTCGAGGAAATCGGGCGCCTTGTCGGCACGCGGTTCCTGCGCGCGCGGCCGGGACTCGCCCACGATGGGAACATGCGGGTCCGCGGCGGCGGGCTCCTGCCCGGCCGTCTCGTCCGGCTCGGCGCCGGCTTCGTCTGAGATGGCGGCCGGCGCCGCGCGGCGCGATCGCAGCACCGAAGGCAGGACGCCGTCGGCGGTCTCGTCCACCACGCGCGGCGGCATGGCGTCGCCCGCCATCGAAAAGGGCGCGGCCCCCGGCGGTGAAGCCTCGCGGGCAGGCGGGTCCACGGACTCGTCGTCGGCAACGTCCGGCAACGCGGAAGACGGCGGTTCGGATTCGGGCGCGAAAGACGGTGCTTCGTCGTCCTGCGCGGGGGAGACCAGCCCTTCCCCGCGCCGGCGCAGCACGTGCGGCTCGGCCGGCGCCTCGGGCAGGGAGGCCGGACCTGCGGCCACCGGGCGCGGCGCGCCGCCGGCCGGGTCCAGCTCGATCAGGCTCTGGCTGCTATCGAAGACTTCGTTGCAGACCCCGCACCGCACCCAGCCGCCGCGCAGCTTGATCTGGTCGGGAGCCACCCGGAACGCCGTGGCGCACTGGGGGCAGCGAGTGGCGAGCGTCATGCCTGGCGTCCGTCAGGCGGGACGCTGCCCGTGCAGGCAGACCCAGCCGTCCAGCGCGCGCCAGACCTTCATCTCGATCCACGGCGCGTACGCCTGCGCGACCTCGTCGGCCTGCCGCTCGAGCACGCCCGACAGGATCAGGTCGCCGCCCGGCAGCACGCGGTCGCACAGCATGGGGGCGAGCACCTTGAGCGGATTGGACAGGATGTTGGCGACCACCACGTCGGCGCGCCAGCCCTGGCGCACGTCGGGCAGTCCGGTCAGGACCTCGACCTCGTTGGCCTGGGCATTGGCCTGGGCGGACTGGACCGCCTGCGGGTCGATGTCGATGCCCACGGTTTCTCCGGCGCCAAGCTTGCGCGCGGCAATCGCCAGGATGCCCGACCCGCAGCCGTAGTCCAGCACGCTGCGGCCGGCCTGCAGGTTGGCGGCCAGCCAGGCCAGGCACAGATGGGTGGTGGGATGGCTGCCGGTGCCGAAGGCCAGGCCCGGGTCCAGGCGGATGGAGATCGTACCCGGACGGTCCGGCACTTCGTGCCAGGTCGGCACGATCCAGATGCGGGCGTCGACCTCGATGGGCTCGAACTGCGACTGGGTCAGGCGGACCCAGTCGGCATCGGGCACGTCGCGCAATTGCCAGACGGGGGGCTCGTCGATGCCGCAGGCCGCGCAGGCGACCGCCAGCAACTGGGCCGGATCCTCGCCGTCGGGCAGCAGCGCCACGACGCGATTGCGCGACCAGGCCTGGGTTTCCGGCTCCAGGCCGGGCTCGCCGAACAAGGGCCGCTCGGCCTCGGTACCGAAATCGGCATCCTCGACCGACACCGACAACACGCCCGCTTCCAGCAGCGCGTCGGACAGCGGCTCGGCCAATTGCTCGGGGCAGTCGAACACCAGTTCGCGCATACGGACTCGCCGCCTTCAGTCCGGACGCTGGGACAGGCGATGCTCCAGATAATGGATGTTGGTTCCGCCTTCGATGAAGCGGGCATCCTGGAGCAGTTCGCGGTGCAGCGCGATGTTGGTCGAAATGCCGTCGACCGCCATTTCCGACAGGGCGATGCGCATGCGCGCCAGCGCCTGGTCGCGCGTATCGCCGTAGGCGATGACCTTGGCGATCATGGAGTCGTAGTTGGGCGGCACGAAATAGCCGTTGTAGACGTGCGAATCGACGCGGATGCCGGGGCCCCCGGGAACGTGCCAGTTGGTGATGCGGCCCGGGCTGGGGGTGAAGCGGAACGGATCCTCGGCGTTGATCCGGCATTCGATGGCATGGCCGCGGAACACGACGTCGCGCTGGCGCAGCCGCAGTTTCTCGCCGGCGGCGATGCGGATCTGCTCCTGCACCAGGTCCACGCCGGTGATCGCCTCGGTGACCGGATGCTCGACCTGGATGCGGGTGTTCATTTCGATGAAATAGAACTCGCCGTTTTCGTACAGGAACTCGAACGTGCCCGCGCCGCGGTAGCCGATCTTGCGGCAGGCGTCGGCGCAGCGGTCGCCGATGCGGTCGATCAGCCGGCGCGGAATGTGCGGCGCCGGCGCTTCCTCGATGATCTTCTGGTGGCGGCGCTGCATCGAGCAGTCGCGCTCGCCCAGCCAGATCGCGCCGCGCTGGCCGTCGGCCAGGATCTGGATCTCGACGTGGCGGGGGTTCTCGAGGAACTTCTCCATGTACACGTCGGGATTGTTGAACGCCGCCGCGGCTTCGGACCGCGTCATGGTCACGGCGTTGAGCAGCGCGGCCTCGGTATGGACCACGCGCATGCCGCGGCCGCCACCGCCGCCGGCGGCCTTGATGATGACCGGATAGCCGACCTTGCGGGCGATCTGGATGATTTCCTTGGGGTCCTCGGGCAGCGCGCCGTCGGAACCGGGCACGACGGGAACGCCGGCCGCGATCATGGCCTGCTTGGCGCTGACCTTGTCGCCCATCATGCGGATGGATTCGGGCTTGGGCCCGATGAACACGAAGCCGCTCTTCTCGACCCGCTCGGCGAAATCGGCATTCTCGGACAGGAAGCCGTAGCCCGGGTGGATGGCCTCGGCGTCGGTGACCTCGGCGGCCGAGATGATGGCCGGCATGTTCAGATAGCTCTCGCGCGAGGGCGCGGGCCCGATGCAGACCGACTCGTCGGCCAGCTTGACGTACTTCGCTTCGCGGTCGGCCTCGGAGTGCACGACCACGCTCTTGATCCCCAGCTCGCGGCAGGCGCGCTGGATGCGCAGGGCGATTTCCCCGCGATTCGCGATCAGGATCTTTTCAAACATGAACGAATGTCCTGAAAAAGTCGGACGGCTGGTCGGGGCGCCTTCCTCCGGCCGCGTCGCGGCGGACGATGCCTTGCCGGGACTGGCGCGCCGGTCCGGACGCCCGACTGATAACACGGTTTGGAGCGCATCAACGGGCAAGGTGTCGATGCGCATGGTGTCGACCGGTCAGCCGATCACGAACAGGGGTTGGCCGAATTCGACCGGCTGGCCATTCTCGACCAGGATTTCCTTGATGGTGCCGGCCTTGTCCGCCTCGATCTCGTTGAGCAGCTTCATGGCCTCGATGATGCACAGGGGATCGCCTTCCTTGACGGCCTGGCCCACGTCCACGAACGCCGCGGCGCCCGGATTGGGCGCGCGGTAGAAGGTGCCGACCATGGGCGACTTGACGACGTGGCCCTGGGCCACGACGGGCGCCGGGGCGGGCGCGGCTTCGGCGGCCGGAGCCGGCGCGGCGGCGGCCTGCGGCATGACCTGATAGGCCTGGACAGCCGGCCCGGCGGTGAACTGGCCACCCTGCGCGAACTTGACGATGCGCACCTTGCCCTCGCCTTCGGTGATCTCCAGCTCGGCGATGCCGGACTCGGCAACCAGGTCGATCAAGGTTTTCAGTTTTCTAAGATCCATGGGGGTTCCCCAGTAATTTTCTTCAATGCGACAGCGCGTAGCGCACGGCCGCTTCATAGCCATCGACGCCCAGCCCGGCGATCACGCCCACGGCCAGGTCGGAAAAATACGAACGGTGCCTGAAGGCTTCCCGCTTGTGCACGTTCGACAAATGGACTTCGATGAACGGCACCGCCACCGCCGCAAGCGCGTCCCGGACCGCCACGCTGGTATGCGTGTAGGCCGCCGGATTGATCACGATGAAGTCGACACCTTCGCCCGCCGCCGCCTGGATGCGGTCGACCAGCGCACCTTCATGGTTGCTCTGGAACGAGGCGAGCGATGCGCCGTGCTGCTGCGCCAGGGCCAGCAGACGGGCATCGATGTCGGCCAGCGTCGTCGCACCATAGATACCGGGCTCGCGCGTGCCGAGCAGATTCAGATTCGGGCCGTGCAGAACCAGGATGCGATGGGCCATATGCCTGCGATGCGATACGGAAGGGCGCGATTTTTACGCAAAACACGCCGTATTGTCTATCAATTGTAACGAATTCGACGATTCCGCCTATGTCGGGAACATCCTGACCCGGGTATGCCCCGGGGGTCCGGACAGCGCTCAGGCGGGCTTGAGCACACCCCGCAGGGTGTCGGGCTTGATCCGGCCGGAATACTGATGGATTACTCCCCCTTTTTCGTCGATCACCACCGTATACGGCAGGCCGCCGCTGCCGTTGCCCAGCTCGCGCGCCAGTTCCGTACCGACATTGCCGGCGACCAGCAAAGGATAACCCACGGGCACCTTTTCGACGAATTTCCGCATGTTGGCGGCCGAATCGATGCCGATCCCGACAAACTGCGCCGTATTGGCGAATTCCTTGTGCAGCATGTCCAGTTCCGGCATCTCGTCCACGCAGGGCGGGCACCAGGTCGCCCAGAAATTCACCACCAGGCGCTGTCCCCGCCATTGCTGGAACGGATAGGAACGGCCGTCCAGCCCCTCCAGCGTCTGCGCGTACAGGATGTTCACCGCCCGGTCGGACGCGGCGTCGGGCGCCAGACGCCACCAGGCCACGCCACCGCCCACCAGGGCCGCCGCGACGCCCGTGCCGCCGTACACCAGCAGCCGGCGGCGAGAAAATTCGCTCACTGGACTACCCTCCTGTCGCTGCGCGACATCCTCCCCGCGGGAGGTCGCGCGCCCTTCGGGCGGCCGGGCGGGCGCGCTCATGCCGTTTCCCCCTGCACCCGCCCCTCGACGTCGTCCAGCAGCCGGGCCACGGCCCGCGCGTCGCCGCGCTCGGCGCGGCCGTCCGGGCCGGGCTTCAAGGCGCCGCGCAGCGCCAGGCCATCATAGATACTCAACATGACGCCTTCCTCCTGCCAGAGGAAGTACAGGGCCTCGACCTTGCCGCGGCCGCGGAAATCCGGGCGTTCGCCCACTTCGTATTTGATGCCATGGTTCAGGAGGAATATCTCGACTTCCTTGGATGAGTCGGCGAAGCACTGCAGGGCGATGTCGGAATGCTCGCCCGCGGTGCCGTTCCAGACAGGACCGACCAGGTAGGGCTGGAATCGTTCCAGCAGGTCCATGACCGACAGCGCTACCCGCCGCAGCCTGGCCAGGCGCGCGGGCTGGGTATCCCCCATGAACAAGGCCTGATATTCGCGGACCTCGCTTTCTATTTCGTCATTGTCCGGCAGCACGTCGCCGCGGGGCAGGCTGCCCGCCCCAACCAGTTGCTTGACCGCCTTGCGCTTGGCCGTGCTGTAGTCCAGCCCGTCTTCGGCGATCATCCGGGCCGCGGCGGCGGCGATTTCCTGGCGCAAAGAAGAAAACGACATGATTGCTCCGAGGAGGTGACCCCGACATCATACTTCGTCCCCGCCCCGGCCCGCGGCGGCCCGGACGGGCCCGGGCGTCTACAATCCATGCCTCGACCGGAAGCAGGCAACCATGCATCTACACATACTCGGCATCTGCGGCACCTTCATGGGCGGCCTGGCGCTGATCGCGCGGGCGGCCGGGCACCGCGTCACCGGCTGCGACGCCGGCGTCTACCCGCCCATGAGCACCCAGCTCATGGAACAGGGCATCGAACTGATCGAAGGCTTCGACGCGAGCCAGACGGCGCTCGCGCCGGACCTGTTCGTGGTCGGCAACGTGGTCAGCCGCGGCAACCCGTTGATGGAAGCCATCCTGAACGAGGGCCTGCCCTACACGTCCGGCCCGCAGTGGCTGGGCGAGCACGTCCTGCCCGGCCAGCACGTGCTGGCCGTGGCCGGCACGCACGGCAAGACGACGACGACCTCGATGCTGGCCTGGATCCTGGAGTCGGCCGGCCTGCGGCCTTCCTTCCTGGTGGGCGGCGTGCCGCAGGACTTCGGCGTGTCGGCGCGCCTCTCGCCCGGCCGGGGCGCCGGGCGGCCGGTATTCGCCATCGAGGCCGACGAGTACGACACGGCCTTCTTCGACAAACGCTCGAAGTTCGTCCACTACCGGCCCCGCACCGCCATCCTGAACAACCTGGAATACGATCACGCCGACATCTTCCCGGATCTGGCCGCGATCGAAACCCAATTCCACCACCTGGTGCGGACCATCCCCGGCCAGGGGCGGATCGTCGCGCCCACCCGGACACCCGCCATCGACCGGGTGCTGGCGCGCGGATGCTGGTCGGAGACGGTCACGTTCGGCCCCGACGGCGACTGGCAGGCGGGCCCGGAAGACGCCTCGGGCACCTTCGAGGTCGCACACCGGGGCACGTCCGCGGGCCGCGTGGCCTGGACGCTGAGCGGCGAGCACAATCGGATGAACGCCCTGGCGGCCATCGCGGCGGCCGAGCACGTAGGCGTCGCCCCTGCCGACGCCGTGGCGGCCCTGAGCCGCTTCGCCGGGGTCAAGCGCCGCATGGAGCTGCGTGGCACCGTGAACGGCGTGCGGGTCTACGACGATTTCGCCCACCATCCCACCGCCATCGCCACCACCCTGGCGGGCCTGCGCGCCCGGGTGCCGGGCGCGCGCATCCTGGCCGTGCTGGAGCCGCGCTCGAACACCATGAAGCTGGGCGCCATGAAGGCCCAGTTGCCCGGCTCGCTGCGGGACGCCGACCTGGTGTTCTGCTTCGGGGCCCAGGACGGCAAGCACGCGCTGGGCTGGGACCCGGCCGAGGCGCTGGCGCCGCTGGGCGACCGGGCCAGCGGCTGGTCGGACCTGCCAGCCATGGTCGCGGCCATCGCGGCCGCCGCGCGCCCCGGCGACCACGTCGTGGTCATGAGCAACGGCGGCTTCGGCGGCGTGCACGACAAGCTGCTGCGGGCGCTGCGCGAGCGCACCCCCGGCGCCGGGCCGGCATGATGCTGCTCTACCTGCACGGATTCCGGTCCTCGCCCGCCTCGGCCAAGGCGCGGCAGCTGGCGCAGGCCATGGCCGAACGCGGCCGCCGGCGCGAATGGGCCTGCCCGCAGCTGCCGGCCAGCCCACGCTCGGCCATGGAGCTGGCCGAGCCGCTGGCGCGCGACATGCAGCGGCATGCGCGCGCGAACGGCGGCGAGTTGACCCTGGTGGGATCCTCGCTGGGCGGCTACTACGCCACCTGGCTGGCCGAACGGCTGGGGTGCCGCGCCGCGCTGCTCAACCCCGTCGTGCATGGGGCTCGCGATCTCGTCACGCAGGTGGGCGAACACCTGTCCTACCACGACGGCCAGCCCTTCAGCTTCACGGCCGGCCACGTGGACGAGCTGCGCGCCTACGCGGTCGCGCGCATCACCCGTCCCTCCCGCTACTATCTATTGGCGGCCACCGGCGACGAAGTGCTGGATTGGCGCGAGATGCGCGACCACTACGCGGGCGCGCGGCAACACATCATCGAAGGCGGCGACCACGGTATTTCCGACTTCGAGCATTACCTGCCCGGCGTCCTGGCTTTCGCCGACGCCGCGGCAGACGACGAATCCATTCCTGGGTAAACACACGATGCATGTCCTCTACGAGGATGACGGCGGGTTCAAGGCCGCCACTGTCCTGAGCGAAACCGATACCAGCCTGCAGGTCGAGGCGGCCAGCGGCAAGCGCAGCAAGATCAAGAAATCCGCCGTCATCGTGCGTTTCGAACAGCCCTCGCCCGAGGCCCTGCTCAAGGAGGCCGACGCGGCCTCGCAGGAGCTGGACCTGGAATTCCTGTGGGAATGCGCGCCCAAGGACGACTTCGACATCCCCGTGCTGGCCGAGGAATACCACGGCCACCCGCCCACCCCGGTGGAACAGGCCGCCATGCTGCTGCGCGTGCACGGCGCGCCGGTCTATTTCCACCGCCGCGGCAAGGGCAAGTACCGCCCCGCCCCGCCCGACATCCTGGCGGCCGCGCTGGCCGCCCTGGAAAAGAAGAAGCGCCAGGCCGAGCAGCAGCAGGCCTGGGTGGACGAGATCAAGGCCGGCACCCTGCCCGAGCCGCTGGCCCGGCAGGCCGAGACCCTGCTGTTCAAGCCCGACAAGAACACCCTGGAATGGAAGGCGCTGGACGCCGCCTGCACCCAGCTGCAAAAGCGCCCCGAGCGGCTGCTGATGGACCTGGGCGCCTTCCCCAGCGCGATCGCCATCCACAAGCGCCGCTTCTATACCCAGCAGTTCCCGCGCGGCACGGGCTTCGCCCCGGCCGAGGTGCCCGCCATCACGCGCGAGCTGCCGCTGGCCGAGGTCGAAGCCTATTCGGTGGACGACATCACGACCACCGAGATCGACGATGCGCTGTCGGTGCAGGCGCTGGACGACGGCCGGCTTCGGGTCGGCATCCACATCGCCGCCCCGGCCCTGGCCGTCACGCGCGACAGCGACCTGGACGCGCTGGCCCGCGCCCGCATGTCCACCGTCTACATGCCGGGCGCCAAGATCCCGATGCAGCCCGACGAGGTGATCGCCGCCTTCTCGCTGGACGCCGGCCGGCCCGTGCCCGCGCTGTCGCTGTACGTCGTCGCCCATCCCGACACCGGCGAGATCCTGTCGCACGAGTCGCGCATCGAGCGCATCGTCGTGCGCGAGAACCTGCGCCACAACACGCTGGACGATCTGGTCAGCGAGGAACAGCTGGACGACCCCGCCGCCGAGCTGCCCTACGGCCACGTCTTCCGCCCGCTGTGGCGGCTGGCCAAGGCCCTGTCCCGGCGCCGCGACGAGGTCCGCGGCAAGCCCGAGTCGAACAACCGGGTCGATTTCAGCTTCTACGTGGACGGCGACCCCGACCACCCCGAGTCGGCCCACGTGCGCATCGAGCAGCGCAAGCGCAACGCGCCGCTGGACCGGCTGGTGGCCGAATACATGATACTGGCCAACAACCTCTGGGGCGGGCTGCTGTCGTCCTGCGGGGTGCCGGGCATCTACCGCTCGCAGCAGATGGGCCGGGTGCGGATGGGGACCGCCGCGGCGCCCCACGATTCGATAGGCGTGCCGCAGTACGCCTGGTGCACTTCGCCGCTGCGGCGCTATGTGGACCTGGTCAACCAGGGCCAGTTGATCGCCGCCATCGAACACGGCGTATCGGCACGCCTGGTCGCCCCGTTCAAGCCGCGCGAGGCCGACCTGTACGCCGTCATCAGCGCCTTCGAGGCCAAGTACGGCGCCTATGCCGATTTCCAGCAGGCCATGGAGCGCTTCTGGTGCCTGCGCTGGATCAAACAGCAGGGCCTGCGCCGGATCGAAGCCGTGGTCCTGCGCGAGGACCTCGTCAGGTTGAAGGACGCCCCCTTCTATACCCGCGTGGGAACCCTGCCGGAACTGGAACGCGGCCGGCACGTCCTGCTGGAAGTCATGGGCGACGACGAACTCGACCTGAGCCTGGACTGCCGCTTCCTGGACGTGGTGGATGCGCAGGGAGAGGCCGAGGACATCGAGGACGAACCGGCGACGGCCGAGGCCGCGGTCGAAATCGCCGAGACCGATGCGGCGGACGGCCCCGATGCCGGCGACCTGCGCCTGGACGACGCGGGCGCGCCCGCCCCGGACGAGGGGCCGAAGCCGGAAGAAGGGGCCTGAGCCCCCTGGCCGCGGCGGCCGCCTGCCGGCCCCGCGGACTCAGGCGTCCTCGTCCTGGCGCGAGCGGATCAGCCGCAGCACGTGGTTGCTGAGGCGGGCGTGGTGGCTGCGCATGGCGTTGTACGCCGCCTCGCAGTCGCCGCCCAGGATGGCCTTGACGATGGGCTCGTGCTCGTCGTGCGACACCGACAGCCGGTCGTTCACGTGGGCCTGGGCCTGGCGGAACGGCGCCAGCCGCTCGCGCAGGTCGGCCACCATCGAGGCCAGCACCTCGTTGTGAGCGCCGGCCAGGATCTGGGCGTGGAACTGGCGGTTGTTGTTCAGATAACCGGCGACGTCCTCGTTCCGGGCGAACTCGGCGCTCTGTTCGTAGATGAACTCGAGCTCCTTCTTCTCCATGGCCGTCATGCATTCGGCCGCGCGCCGCGCGCACAGCGCCTCCAGCTCGCAGTCGGCCTCCAGCAGCTTGGCCAGCTCCTTGACGCCGATGGAGGCGACCACCACGCCGCGGCGCGGCATCACCTCCACCAGCCCCCGGCTGCCCAGTTCGCGCAGGGCCTCGCGGATAGGCGTGCGGGACACGTTGAACTTCTCGGCCAGCGACCGTTCCTCGAGCTTGGTACCCGGCGGATAGGTGCCGTCGATGATTTGTTCAGCCAGTTGCTTGGAGATCTTGGAGGAAATCGTGGACATGACTACCCGATTGGTCAGTAGGCCGCATGCGGTCACGGCCGGGGCCGGCATGCCACCACTTTCATCTCGACGATCATGTCGGGACGCGGAAGCTCGCTGACCGCCACCGTGGTGCGGGTGGGGCCGCCTGCATCGAAATACTCGCCGTAGACCGCATTGTATTTCGGGAAGTCCTTCATATCGGTCAGGAATACCAGGATGTCGATGCAGTCGGCCAGGGTCGCGCCGGCCTCGGCCAGGGTGGCCCGCACGTTTTCGATCACCACCCGGGTCTGGACCTCGATGTCGCGGGTCACGCTGCCGTCGGCATGGCGGGTGGTGCCGGCGATGGAGCCGTCGGGCAGCCGGGCGCTGATGCCGGACAGGTAGATGCTGTCGCCCATCGTCTTGTAGTGGGGATACTTGCCCAGCGGCTGGGCGCGGGTGGCCAGCGTGGCGGAATCGCTCATGGAAACCTCGAAGAAGGGGAAATCAGATGCTGCGGAAGAAGTCCAGGATCTCGCGGCCCAGCGTTTCCTCGCCACTGTCGAAGTGGGCGACGATGGACGTATGGTTGTGCCGCATCATCTGCACGAAGCGCGGGACGTAGCCGCGCGCGCGGGCCACGCGCTGGCAGAACTCCAGCCCGTACAGGTCCAGGTAGGGATTCTCGTATTGCGCGATGGCGATCATCACCGGCAGGTCCGACTCGGCGGCATAGGCCATGGGCGAGTCGGCCTCATGGCGAACCGGATCGGTGCCGAAGTAGGCCTCGACCGCGCGGGCGTTGGGGTTGCCCGGCAGCGTATCGGCCCGCAGGCGCGCGCTGACCAGCACCGCGCCCAGCACGCCGGTGTCGGGCCGGTAGCCCCGGCGCGGATCGAAGCAATAGGTGGCCACGTGCGTGCCGCCGGCCGAATGCCCGATCAGGAACATGCGGCGCGGGTTGCCGCCGTAGGCGGACACGTTCTCGGCCAGCCAGCGCACGGCGGCGGCCACGTCGTCGGCGCCGCCCGGGAACGGCGCCTCGCCCGCCAGGCGGTATTCCATGTTGACCGCCACCATGCCCTGGCGCGCGAACCAGTACGACACGTTGTCGTAGATGTGGCCGTTGGAACTCTTGGACCCGCGGATGAAGGCACCGCCGTGCACGAAGACCACGACGTCGGCATCGCGCGCGCCGTCGGGCGTGAAGATATCCAGCACCTGGCGCGCGCTGCCGCCGTACGGCAGGTCGCGCGCGACGGCGATCCCGTCCTTGGGCGCCGCCGCCACCAGCGGCGAGTACAGCTTGACGACCAGGTCGCGGAAACGGTTGATGTCGGTGCCCCAGACAGGGCCGGCGCGCTCGAGTTCGGCGGCCTGCTCGGGCGGCAGGCTGCCCAGCGTGCGGGTGGGATCGATCATGGTGTCCTCAGGTGATGGCATTGGCGGTTTCCAGGCTCTCCAGCAGCGAGGCGCGGCGCATGTACTGCCGCGCGCCGGCCGGATCGTCCGCGATGCGAGCCAGCTCCTCGAATTTCTTCTGGCGGCTGGGCTCGTCTTTTTCTTCCAGCATTTTCTTGTTGGCGATGGTCTGCGCCTGCACGAAGGCCACTGCGGCATGGCGCCGCTGGCGGCTGTACTGGTCCAGCAGCGCGTCGTCCGCGCCCCGCAGCACCGCGCCCAGCTTGCCGGCCAGGTTGATGGCGTCATGGATGCCGCCATTCATGCCCATGCCGCCGATGGGATTGTTGACGTGCGCGGCGTCGCCGGCCAGCAGCAGCCGGCCGCGCCGGAAGGTCTGCGCCACGCGCTGGTTCACGCCATAGACATTGCAGTAGGCGACCTCGTAGCGGCCCGCCTTGGGGAAGAACTTCTGCAGCCGGGCCTCGACGCCCCTGTCGCTCAGCGCCTCTTCCTCGGACTCGTCCACGCGGGTCGGGAAGATGGCGCGCCACAGCCCTTCCCCGGCCTCGCCCCGGACCTTGAACAGGTTGCACCACTCATCCGGATCGGAGAAGTAGTTGCGGTAGGCGTAGTCGGGATGGGCCTCCTGGAAATCGAAGCTGGTGGCAATCTTGATGAAACGTTCCTGATAGGTGAAGCCTTCGAACGGAATGCCGGCAGCCTTGCGCACCGTGCTGCGCCCGCCGTCGGCGCCGATCAGGTAGGCGCCGCGATAGCGCCGGATGCCGTCGGGCCCGCGGGCGGCGATCTCGACGTGGTCGTCGTGCTCCTCGACCTGCCCGACCGCATGCCCGTAGCGTACGTCGAAGTCCGACTCGTCGGCATACTGCTGGGCGATGTCGCCCGTCAGCTTGTACTGCTCGTACTGCAGCACGAAGGGAAAGCGGAAGACGTCCGCCATCCGGCGCAGGTCGAACTCCGCGATCAGCTTCCCGCTGACCCGGTCGCGGTACTGGTAGGTCTCGGACACCAGCCCGCGCGGCACGATGGTCCGGGTCACGTCCAGCTCGTCCAGCATTTCCAGCGTGGTCGGGTGGATGGACGCGGCGCGCTGGTCCTTGACCGGACCGGGCTCCTGCTCGAACACGGTCACCGGTATGCCCTGCCGGTTCAGCGCCAGCGCGCACACCATGCCCACGGGGCCGGCTCCGACGATAAGAACGCGCTGCTTGTCTGCTTGCATCATGGTCCTCCTCCAGGTTACTCGGGTTTGATGCCGGCCATCTCGATCATCGGCTTCCACACTTCGATGTCGCGGCGGATGCGCTGGGCGAACTGCTCCTTGACCTCGGGCAGCGGGGTGATGCCGGCGTCCTCCAGCTTCTTGCGGAAGGCTGGGTCGGCCAGGGCCGCCAGCACCGCGGCGGCGATCCGGTCCACGGCCTGCGCCGGCATGCCCGCCGGCCCCAGCAGTCCGTTCCAGGTCTCGACCTCGGGAATGCCGGGCACCGCTTCGGCCAGCGCCGGCACGTCCGGCAGCTGCTTGACCCGGTTCTTGCTGGACACGCCCAGCAGCCGCACGCGCGCGTCGCGGGCATAGGGCACGACCTCGGACAGGTTGCCGGAATACATGTCGATCTGGCCGGCCACCACGTCGCCCAGCGCCAGCGACGCCCCCTTGTACGGCACCTCCACCACGTCGATGCCGGTGTACTTGGCGAAGACCAGCGCCGACAGGTGCGTCAGCCCGCCCACGCCGGCGTTCCCCATGTTGAGCTTGCCGGGATGCTGCTTGGCATAGGCGATCAGTTCCTTCACGTCCCGCGCCGGCACGCGCGCGTTGACCGTGATCACGAACGGATTGCCGCCCACGTTGGCGATGGGCACGAAGTCCTTCACCGGGTTGTAGCGGATCTTGTTGGTGAACGGCGCCGTGGATATCTGCGTAAGGGTGCCCATGAACAGGGTGTAGCCGTCGGCCGGCGAACGCGCCACGTACTCCGCGGCGATCAGGCCCGCCGCTCCCGCCTTGTTGTCGACCACCACCGGCACGTGCAGGGCCTTGGCAAGCTGCTCGCCGATCAGGCGCGCCATCAGGTCCGTGTTGCCGCCCGGTGCATAGGGCACCACGATGGTGATGGGCCGCACCGGCCAGGAGGGTGCGGCCGCGCCGGCCGTGGATGCCGCCCCCGATGCCGCCATGGCCAGGGCCACGGCCCCCGCCTTCATGCAAGACCTGCGTTGCTTGTTCATTCCGAGCTCCATATTGGGTGGGGTGGCCGACCGCGCACTCGCCCGAGGCGCCGCGCCACACGGAGACATCCGATGCAACTTACATGCCAAATCAATTTTAGGTATTCAATAAATCGACAACAAAAATCCTTTTTTAATTTTGGTATACCTGTAATATAGAATGGAACACCAAAAAATGGGAAGCCCCATTTTCATCCCTTGAACGACCAGGAGCACTCATGGAAAAACTCAGGCACATCGCCCTCTCGGTGGAAGATCCCGAAGCCGCCGCCCAATTCTTCGAAAAGGCCTTCGGCATGACGCGCGCCGGCAAGGCCATGCGGGGCGTCTACATGACGGACGGCGTCATGAACGTGGCGCTGCTGAACTTCGCCAACGAAACCGTGCCCGGCTACGCGGGCCTGAAGGACGTGCGCGGCGTGATCCACTTCGGCATGTGGGTCGACGACCTGGAAGCCGCCGAGAAGCGCATCACCGAAGCCGGCGGCACCTACCTGACCGGCCGCAAGGAAACCGACCCCAACGTGTTTTATGAGGTCAAATACCGGATGCCGGACGGCACGGTCTTCGACATCACGGAAAATGGCTGGAAGGGCGCCGTGAAGGAAGTCAAGCCGGCCGGCTGAAACGGTCCGAGCCCATGCGCCGCGCGCGGCGCACCGCCCCATCCCTGGAAACCATCACCCATGACCCGACACGTCCTGACCACCATCCCCCTGCCGCCCGCGCTGCGCGACGGTATCGCGCGCCACTATCACCTGCACGAGAGCGCATCGGACTTCGGCGACGGCGCCCCCGCCGACGTCGAAGCGGTGGTCACCAACGGTTCGATCGGCCTGAGCGCCGCCCAGATGGACAGGCTGCCCCGCCTGCGCGTGATCTGCTCCATGGGCGCCGGCACCGAGAACATCGACATCGCCGGTGCCCATGCCCGGGGCATCGTGGTCACGAACGCCCCCGGCGCCAATGCCGCCACGGTGGCCGACCATGCGATCGGCCTGGCCCTCGCGGTCGCGCGGGGCCTGCGCAGCCTGGGCAACCGGCTGGCCCGCGGCGAGGCCTGGGCCTCGCTGCGCGCGCCCCGCGCCAGCCTGAACAAATCCCGGGTGGGCATCATCGGACTGGGCCAGATCGGCCGGATGGTGGCCGAGCGCGCCGCCGCCTGCGGGGCCGACATCGGCTACCACAACCCTTCCCCCAAGCCCGGCGCGCCCGGCACCTACTACGCCGACCCGCTGGAACTCGCCCGCAACAGCGATTTCCTGTTCGCCTGCTGCCCCGGCGGCCCACGCACGCGCCACCTGCTGAACCGCGAGATGTTCCAGGCCCTGGGACCCGGCGGCGTCGTCGTCAACGTCGCGCGCGGATCGGTGCTCAAGACCGACGACCTGCTCGAGGCGCTGCGCGCCGGGCAGCTGGCCGGCGCCGGCCTGGACGTGCTCGAGGAAGAACCCGAGCCGCCCGCCGCGCTGCTGGCCGAGCTGACGGGCATGGACAACGTGGTGCTGACGCCCCACATCTCGGGCCGCTCGCCCGCGGCCATCCTGGTGCAGCTCGACATGATGCTGGAAAGCCTGGAAGACGGCCTGGCCGGCCGCCCGCCGCGCTACGCCGTGCGGCCATCCGCTCCCGCCTGACGCTTTACAATCGCGGGGTGTCGCATCCCCCCGCTCCCCCCCTCCTCCCTGACGGCAAGCCCGCGGCCTCCGGCCCCCGGCCTTCTTCCACGCAGGATCCGCTGCCGCGCCGGCTGCGGCGCGCCGGCGCGCGCGTTCTCGACCAACTGGCCGAGGACTGGACCACTCGCCCCGACCGGCGCTACCTGATGAGTGCGCTGGCGATCTCGCTGTTCGCCCACCTCATCCTGTTCGCGCTGCATTTCACGGCGCCCGGCCCCACGCGCCCCGAGCGCGACGACGGACTGGAAGTGGTGTTGCTGAACGCCGGCACCGGCCACGCCCCGGCCCAGGCCCAGTTGCGGGCACAGGTCGCCAGCGATGGCGGCGGCGATGCCGAGTCCGGGCACGCCAAGGCGCCGGTGCCGCACGCGGCCGCCAGCCGCGACGGCCGGTTGCTGGCCGAACTGCAGCAGCGCCAGGCCGCGCTCGAGGCCGAGCAGCGCCGCCTGACGGCCTCGCTGGCGCGCGACCACGGCCAGGCGCCCACGCCTCCCGGCCCGCTGGGCGCGCCGGCCCCCGAACGCAACCCCACCCAGGTCCGAGCGGAGCAGCTTGCCCGCCAGTTCGCCGAGATATCCCAGCGCGTCGACGACTACAACAAGCGCCCGCGCCGGCACTTCTTCGCCCCGTCCACCTCGGAATACCGTTTCGCGGTGTACGTCGAGCAATGGCGTCAGCGGGTCGAGACGCTGGGCAACCAGAACTATCCGGCGGCGGCCCGCGGCAGGGTGTACGGCTCGCTGCGCATGACGGTATATATACGCAGCGACGGCACCGTCGAGCGCATGGACATCGACAAGCCTTCGGAACATAAAATACTCAACGATGCGGCCAGGCGCATCGTCGCGCTGGCCACGCCGTTCGCCCCGTTCCCGCCCCAGATCGCGCGCGACACCGACGTGCTGGCCATCACGCGCACCTGGTACTTCACCAACGACAAGCTACTCGCGAAACCCGGCTGATGTCCTCCGCTCCCACCCGCTACGCCGTCATCGGCAACCCCGTCGCCCACAGCAAATCGCCCTGGATACACGCGCGGTTCGCCGAGCAGACCGGCCAGCATCTCACCTACGAGGCCATCTGCGCGCCCATCGACGACTTTCCCGCCCAGGTGGCCGCGTTCTTCGCGGCTGGCGGCGGCGGCCTGAACGTGACCGTCCCCTTCAAGCTGCAGGCCTTCGAGCTGGCGCGCGCCCACCTGAGCCCCCGCGCCACGGCGGCCGGGGCGGTCAACACGCTGTGGATGGCGGACGGACGGCTGCACGGCTGCAATACCGACGGCGTCGGCCTGATCGCCGACCTGCGCCGGCTGGGCACCCGCCTGGCCGGTGCGCGCGTGCTGCTGGCCGGGGCCGGCGGCGCCGCGCGCGGCATCCTGCTGCCGCTGATCGAGGCCGGCTGCGCCCGGATAGACATCGCCAACCGCACGGCGGCCCGCGCCGAAGAACTGGCTGCAGCGTTCCCGGCCGGACAGGCCATGCTGCGCGGCAGCGGCTATGCCGACCTGCGGGCCGGGGGCGGCTGGGACCTCGTGATCAACGCCACCGCCAGCAGCCTGGACGACCAGGCCCCGCCGCTGCCCGTCGGCGCCTACGCCCCGGGCGCGATGGCCTACGACCTGATGTACGCCGCCCGCCCCACCGCCTTCCTGCGCCAGGCCATGGCCGACGGCGCCTCGGCCACCGCCGACGGCCTGGGCATGCTGGTCGGCCAGGCGGCCGAGAGCTTCCACATCTGGCGCGGCGTGCGGCCCGATCCGGCGCCGGTCCTGGCCGCGCTGCGCCAGTTGCTGTCCTCCTGACATGCCGCCCCGCCGCCCCACGCGCTCGACCCGCCGCCGTCCGCTGGCCGCCCGCGTCGCGGGCATGGCCATGCGCCTGGTGCTGGCCGCTGTGGCGCTGGTGCTGCTGTACCAGGTCTGGCTGTTCGGCTGGGTGCTCTGGTATGCCTACGTGCCGCCGGGCTCGACCTCGGTCATGCGCAGCGAATTGTCGCGGCTGCAGGAACGGGATCCCCACCGCCGCCTGAACTACCAGTGGGTGGACTACGGCCGCATCAGCAACAACCTCAAGCGCGCCGCGGTGGCCGCCGAGGACGCCAATTTCCTGGAGCATGGCGGCATAGACTGGAACGCGGTCGAGAAGGCCTACGACCACAACCGCCAACTGGCCGAGGCCGCCGAACGCGCGCTGGCGCGCGGCCGCAAGCCACCCACGCGGCCCATGCGCGGCGGCTCCACCATCACCCAGCAGGTCGCCAAGAACCTGTTCCTGTCCAACTCCCGCAACTACCTGCGCAAAGGCCAGGAGGTGGTCATCACTTACATGATCGAACTGGTCATGACCAAACAGCGCATCCTGGAGCTGTACCTGAACATCGCCGAATGGGGCGAAGGCGTCTTCGGCGCCGAGGCCGCGGCCCGCCACTATTTCAATACCTCGGCCTCCAACCTGTCGTCCTACCAGGCCGCGCGGCTGGCCTCCATGCTGCCCAGGCCCCGCTTCTACGACAAGAACCGGGGCTCGGCCTACCTCGCCTCGCGTACCGACCGTCTGCTGCGCTGGATGCCGGGCGCGGCCATTCCGTGACACATTTGCAACCAAGCGCGCCAACCGGCCGGGCCACGCAGACGAATGTCATGCGGCGCGCGTACAATTGCCGCGTCGTCAACTTCGCAGTGCATGCGTGCTGCTTTCCCGGTATGGCCTCACAGCCACGACCTAGACCCTTACTACCAGCCGGACTTTTGTTCCCCGGCCCGCGTTCGAGCCCCATCTGAGTCCGCCTGCGTCAGGCGCCAGACCCAAGGCCCGTGCGGGGCCGTCTTGTGTTTTCCCGCGCGATGGTCGAACAAGCAACCCAACTCAAATCGCTCGAGCGCAACCGGCTCGAACCCGAAGACGCCCAGGAAGCCCTGGAGCACGTCCAGGAACTGCTGCGACGCCAGCACCTGGTCGAAGAACTGGTCCACCGGCAGGAAGCCGGCGATACCCGCGCCCCGCTGGTCGAGGCCCTGGTCCATCGCCA
This sequence comes from Pigmentiphaga kullae, assembly GCF_004216695.1. GTDB lineage: Bacteria > Pseudomonadota > Gammaproteobacteria > Burkholderiales > Burkholderiaceae_B > Pigmentiphaga > Pigmentiphaga kullae. Next base: position 87,036 of record NZ_SGXC01000004.1, on the reverse strand, counting down.
GCATGACGCCGAACTCGGCGCGCTGCTCGAGGACCTGCATCCGGCCGACATCGCCTTCATCCTCGAATCGCTGCCCAAGGAAGACCGGCAGGCGGTCTGGCAACTGGTCCGCCCCGAACGGGCCGGCGAGATCCTGCTCGAAGTGGCCGACTGGGTCCGCGAGTCGCTCATCTCGACCATGGACCAGGAGGAACTGGTCGCCGCGACCGAGAACCTCGAGGCCGACGAGCTGGCCGACCTGGCCCCCGACCTGCCGCCCGAGGTGGTGGCCGAGGTCCAGAAAGGCCTGACCGACGAGGAACGCGCCCGCCTGACCGAAGTCATGAGCTACCCCGAGGATTCGGTCGGGGCCATCATGGACTTCGAGATGGTCCGCGTGCGCAACGACGTCACGCTGGAAGTGGTGCTGCGCTACCTGCGGCGCCTGCAGGAACTGCCCGACCACACCGACCAGATCTTCGTGGTCGACCGGCACGACAAGCTGATGGGCAGCCTGGCCATCAACCGCCTCATCGTCAGCGACCCCGAGACGCAGGTGGCCGACGTGATGGAAACCGAGATCCTGACCCTGGCGCCGCTGGACGAGGCCGACGAGGCCGCCGCCGCGTTCGAGCGCTACGACCTGGTGTCGGCGCCGGTGGTGGACGCCGTGGGCCGCCTGATCGGGCGCGTGACCGTGAACGAGGTGGTGGACGTGATCCGCGAGGCCTCGGACGAGCAGGCGCTGTCCAAGGCCGGTCTGCAGGAGGAAGACATCTTCGCGCCCATCCCGCAGGCCATCCGCAACCGCGCGCCCTGGCTGCTGGTCAACCTGTGCACCGCCTCGACCGCCGCCTTCGTCGCCTCGCGCTTCGAGGACACCGTGGGCCACATCGTCATCCTGGCCTTCCTGATGTCCATCGTCGCGGGCATAGGCGGCAACTCCGGCAACCAGACCATGACCCTGATCATCCGGGCGCTGGCGGTGGGCCGCATCAACTCGGCCAACGTCGGCAAGCTGGTGCGGCGCGAGCTGGAGATCGCATTGGTGGTGGGGCTGGGCGGCGGCGCGGTGGCGGCCTTGTTCGCCTGGGCGATCTCGGGCCGCTACTCGCTCGGCCTCGTCATGATGGCCGCCATGGCCCTGAACCTGCTGGTCGGCGCCTGCATAGGCATGCTGGTCCCCCTGACCCGCAGCCGCTTCGGCAAGGACCCCGCCATCGGCTCCTCGGTCCTGCTGACCTTCGCGACCGACACCATGGGGTTCTTCATCTTCCTGGGCCTGGCGACGCTGTTCCTCCTATAGCCGGTCACCGGTTCCAGTTATAGATGTCCAGGGAGTTTTCACCTGCCGCCAGGCGCTCGATGATGCGGGCCTCGTCCTCCTCGCGCTGGCGGGCCTTGGCCAGGACCTCGTCGATGCGGGCCCGGGGGATGGCGACGACGCCGTCGGTGTCGCCGACGATCAGGTCGCCCGGCTGCACGGTGACGTCGCCGAACAGCGTCGGCGCGTTGATCCAGCCGCGCGCGTCGAAGTCCTTGCCCGTGCCCCGTATGCACAGGCCGCGCGCGAAGACGGGAAAACCGAAGCGCTCCAGGATGGCGCCGTCGCGCACGCAGCCGTCGATGACCAGCCCCGCCAGGCCGCGGGCGCGGGCCGCCTGCGACATGACCTCGCCCCAGTAGCCGGCCTCGTAGTGGCCGCCGACGTGCACCACCAGCACGTCGCCCGGCCGGGCGGCGACGATGGCGCGGTGCAGCCACAGGTTGTCGGCCGGCGGCGACTGCACCGTGACGGCGGCGCCGCAGATGCGGAACGACGGATGCACCGGCTTGATCGCCGACGGCAGCGCGCCGATCTTGCCGGCGGCTTCGTGCAGGGTCGAACTGGGTAGCAGCGCGGCCTGCTCCAGCTGGTCCGGGCCGGGCCGCTCGATGTCCACCGTGACGGTGGGCAGCGACATGAACGGAAAACGGCTCTGGTTCATTTCTTCCTCGTCTGCAGGGTGTGGTAGCCGAATTCGCGCCGCGCCTCGTCCAGGCGCATGCCGCCCCGCACCGCCTCGCGGATGCGGTCCTCGACCATCGCGATCTCCTCGGCCGCCGCCAGCACGGCTTGCTCGTGCACCTGCGGCACCACGATCAGCCCGTCGGCGTCGCCGCGCAACAGGTCGCCCGGCGCGACGCGGGCGTTGCCGATGTTGACCGGCACGTTGGTGGCCTCGACCTGCACGCGGTCCTTGCCGGTGCGCATCCAGTGGTCGCGGCTGAAGACGGGATAGCCCAGGTCCATGCACAGCGACACGTCGCGGCAGACGCCGTCGATCACGGTGCCGCCCAGTTTCCGGCGGTGGGCGATCTCGGTCATGATGTCGCCCCACACGGTGCAGTCCACCCTGCCGCCGTTGTCCAGCACCACGACGTGGCCATCGGGCACGTCGTCGATGAAGTCGCCCACCGTGCCCGGCGGCGTGGAAGCGGGGCCATACAGGATGGTGAAGGCGCGCCCCGCCAGGCGGAAGCCGGCGGTGCGGGGCTTGATGCCGTGGCACTGGCCCTGGATGCCCAGGCGGTCCAGCGCATCGCTCAGCGTGGCGGTGTCCAGCTTGGCGATGCGTTCTACATTCTTGTCCATGTCGTCTCCGATTGTTCCCGATTGCCGATCCGCGCTCAGCGGGCCAGCATGTTTTCGTAGTTGGCGCCCATCACGTCGGTGATGCGGCGGCCGGCCATCAGCGCGCGGGCCATGGCGGCCTCGCGCGCGGCGATTTCCTCGGCCACGCGCAGCACGGCCTCGGCCTGGGCCGCCGGTATGAACACCGCGCCGCTGCTGTCGGCCACCGCGTAGTCGCCGGCCTCGACGGTCACCTCGCCGATCCGCACCGGCACGTTGGTGCCCGCCTCGGCCACCCGGCCGCGCGCGGTGAACGCGGTGGTGGCGCGCGCGTAGATGGGGAAGTCGTACTCGTGCGCCTCGTCGGCGTCGCGCACCGGGCCGTCGGCGATCACGCCCGCCAGGCCGCGCAGCTTCGCGCCCAGCGACAGGATGCCGCCCCACGACCCCGCGTCCACGCCCGTGCGCTGCTCGACGACGACGATGTCCCCGGGCTCTGCCGCTTCGATGGCGGTCGTGCCCAGGTGCCGGGGCGGCCCGTCGTGGCGCGGCGCCTGCGACGCCTCGACCAGCTTGAGCGTCACCACCCGCCCGGCGATGCGACGGCTGGCGGCGCGCCTGGGCAGGCCCGTCACCGTTCCCTTCAGGCCCAGCTTGTCCAGCGCGTCCGAGAAGGCGCAGCTGTCGATGCGCTGCATGCGCCGCACGATGTCCTTGCTATCCATGTCTTGCTTTCCCTTGGTTCTTGCGCCGCGTCACTGCCACGACGCGAAGGCCATGCCACTGCCCGTTCCGGCCTCGGTCCGGTAGCACGGCACGTAGTCGATCACTTCCATCTTGCGGCCCAGGTCGTTCATGGCCGCCACCAGCGGATACCAGCTCTTGATCTCGCAGGTGTTGCCCTCGAAATGCGACTCGGGCACCGCGGCCAGCGCCGCCTCGTCGCCCCGGCCCATGGCATCCAGGATCCGGCGGTCCAGTTCCTCGTCCACGACGAAGTGCGTGAAGCCGCCCGAGGCCACGATCGCCACCCGCAGATCGGACGGCAGGGCCGCGATGCCCTTGGCCAGCGCGTGCCCCATCTGCAGGCAGCGCCGCGTGAGCGGCCGGTTGGGCGGCACGCCCACGTTGGTGAAGACGGGCACCGACGGCGGCGGCGCGTCTTCCATGATGCGGCGGTAGATGAAGCCGAAGGCGTGGGGAATGCCATGCTGGCGGTCCACGCCGCCGGGCAGCCGGTACGAGACCGCCACGTCGAAGGACTCGGCCACCAGGGTCTGTACCAGGCTTTCGGCCGTCCCCTTGTCACCCGGGTAGACCGCGCCCCCCGGCGGGCAGTGGCCTTCCTCGGCCACCGCGACGCCGGGCGGCAGGCGCCGGACCTGTTCTTCGGACAGCGGGGTGTTGGGGATCTCCTCGCCGGCATAGACGGTGAAACCGGCGGTCAGGTCCTCGCGGAAGACCTCGCGCTGGTCGTTGCCCAGGATGATGGCCACGTCCGGCCGCGCGGCGCGGAAGCGCCGCGCCATCTCGTCCAGCGCCCGCTGGCAGGCGTCGTGGCGCAGTTGCCGCTGCGGCAGGCTGGCCTCGTCATGGAAGCCCGGCTGCCGTTCGGCCAGCAGCGCGGCGTAGTCCATCTGCCTGCCGCGATACCAGTGCCGCTTGTTCTCGCGATCGGCGCCCGCGCGCAGGTCCCACATGTCCGGCGGCGTCGCCAGCAGGGGGCCGTGCGAGCACGCCAGCGCGCACACTACCTCAGCCATTTCCATCTCCTTGGGTCACGGCGTGCGTTCGATTCATTGTCATGGTCAGTCCTCGGCCATGGCCAGGGCGAGCGCATCGGCGATCACCTCCCGGTCCAGGCCCTTGGTGATGAACACCAGGCGGGAATCGCGATCCTCGTCGGGCCACCGCGCCAGCGTGACGGGATCGTGGAACAGGTGCTGCACCGCGTGCACGGCGACCGGCGCGCTTTCGTTCCGCAGGTTCAGCAGGCCCTTCATCCGCAGCAGGGCATCGCCGTGGAAATAGGCCAGCCCGCCCAGCCAGGCGCTCACGCGCTCCCAGTCCAGGGGCTGGTCGAAACGGAAGGCGTGCGTGCGGATGCCGGCGTCGTGCCGGCCCGGCCTGCCCGCATGGCCGCAATCCGGGCCGCAGACGTGGCGCACGGCGTCGGCCAGGTAGCCGCCCGGCTCCGGCTCGTCGCAGGAGCCGGCCGCGCGATGCCGGGGCAGCGCGCCCACCTCGAACAGGCGCGCCGGATCCACCTCGCCGCGATCGGCGCGCACCACGTCGGCCTCGGGATTCAGTTGCGCCAGCCGCCGCAGCAGCGCTCCGGTGCGGGCTTCGTCGGCCAGGTCGGTCTTGGTCAGCACCAGCCTGTCGGCCACCGCCGCCTGCTTCACGGATTCGGGCTGGCGATCGAGCTGGGCTTCCCCGTTGACTGCATCGATGGTCGAGATGACGCTGTCCAGCGCATACAGCCGGCGGACATCGGCATGCTTGAGCAGCGAATGGATGATGGGCGCGGGATCGGCCAGCCCGGTGGTCTCGATCACGACCCGGCGAAAGGCCGGGATCTCGCCCCGCTCGCGCTTGTCGTGCAGCTCGCGCAGCGTGGCCGCCAGGTCGTCGCGTATCGTGCAGCAGACGCAGCCGCTGGCCAGCAGCACGGCCTCGCCGCTGACGGCCTCGACCAGATGGTGGTCCAGGCCGATTTCGCCGAACTCGTTGATGATGACCGCGGTGTCTGCCATGCCGGGATGGCGGATCAGGCGGCCCAGCAGCGTGGTCTTGCCGCTGCCCAGGAAGCCCGTCAGCAGCGATACGGGGGTGCGCAGCGCGGGCGCGATGGCGGTCGTGCTCATGTCCGTCCCTTCGGGCGCGGGGCGCGCCGGCGGCGGCCCCGTCCTGGTTCCTACTGCCGCAGCTTGAAGACCTTGCGGGCGTTGTCCTCGAAGATCTTCTTCTTGTCGGACGCGCTCAGCCAGTCGAAGCCTTCGATCATGGGCTTGACGTCGTCCATCGACCGGCCCGTGGCCGGATTCACCGACGACCCCACCCCCGGGCATTCCGTGCCGAACAGGCAGCGGTCCACGCCCACCGTCTTGATCAACAGGCGCAGCGCTTCCTCGGTATACAGCACCGTGTCGAAGTAGAGCTTTTCCATGCGGTCCGCGAAGCGGTCGCCTTCCGGCCGCCGCAGCGAGGGAGCCTGGAAACGGCCTAGCTGGTAGGGAATGGCGCCGCCGCCGTGGCTCACCACCACCTTCAGGTCGGGGAAATCCTTGTAGACGTTGGAGTTCAGCAGGCCGAACACCGCCACCGTCTCTTCATTGATGAAGTGCAGCGAATACGGCACCCGCTCGGAACGCGAGCCCGTGCCGTGGATGTGCGCCGGCACGTCCAGCTCGCACAGCTTCTCGTACAGCGGATACCAGTAGCGGTCGCCCAGCGGCGGCGCTTCCTCCGAACCGTTCTCGAACGGATCCGGGTTCAGCAGGCAGCCGCCGAAGCCCAGTTCGCGGATGCAGCGCTCCAGCTCGGGCAGCACCCGTTCGACCGGTTCGCCCGCCACCTGGGGCAGGCCCGCCACGCCGGCGAAGGTCTCCGGGAAGAGCTGGGTCTGCCGATAGATGATGTTGTTGCACTCTTCGGTGAACCAATCGATGATCCGCGCCGGACGCTCGGACTGCATCAGCTGGAAAGGCCGGGGCGACACCAGTTGCAGGTCTGTGCCGTGCTTCTTCAGGTAGTCCAGGTGCCCCATCGGCCAGGTCTCGGCCTTGTTGGCGGCGGCCCGGATCTCGTCGTCCGTGACTTTCACCTTGCCGCGGCCGTGGCTGCCGCGGCTGGCGAGCAGACTCGCCTTGTAGGCCCACAGTTCCGTGGGCGCGCTTACGTGGGCATGGCAATCGATGATCATGGGTGGGTCTCCTCCATCCTCGCTATAACACTCATACAGTATTATACATGTCCACCGCGTTTGGACCAGGGCTCAATGGCCCCCACCGTCGTCCAGCCCCATGGCCTCGCGATAGGCGCGCGCCACCGGTTCGGGCTGGCCGGCCTGGAAGACGTAGTCGTGCAAGTGCCGGCCGAATATCGGATGCGCCTTCAGTTCCGCCAGCGGCATGCCGCCGGTCAGGATCTCGCGAAAGGCCAGCGGCAGTTCGACCTTGTGGTTCCGGTCCGGATCGCGCAGCACCCCCTTGGGTTCGGCACCCGCCGCCACGGCGTCCAGTTCCTCGAAGAATTTCTTGCGGATCATGGTGATGCCGCGGTCGCTGGCGCTCAGGTTTTCCAGGCTGCGGTCGGCGATCCGCCCCTGCCCCACCCAGGCCACGAAGTCCTGGTTCATCACGTGCGACGAGATCCAGTCGCCATGCTCGTCGCGGATCGGGCCGTGCCAGGTGGGAATGGACGCCTGCACGTAGGGCTCGCTTTCACGGGGAACGCGGGTGTAGGACCAGCACACGCTGAGCGTATTCTCGTCATCGATGGGCACGCGCCATTCAAAATGATCGCCCAGGAAGACGGCGTTGGGCCACAGGCAGACGCGCCCCACCGCCCACATCGGATCCTCCTTCCTGCCGTTGCCCCGGACCCGCCGGTACAGGAATCCGTGCTCGAACTCCTCGAAGCCGACCTCCTTGTGCGCGGGCGAATAGGGTTGCAGCACGCCCCGCTGGCGCAGGCTCCAGTTGTTGTGCATCCATTCGAAGTGCACCGGATCGATGGAGTTTTCCTGACACTGGAACCAGTTGCAGGGGATTTCCGACAGGACGATCTGGCGAAAGCCGTTGGGCCAGGAAAAGGCTTCCCAGTCCGGCAGGAGCGGCGCGGGCGCGGGTCCCATGTAAGTCCACAGGAGGCCCGCCTTTTCCTGCACGGGATAGGCCGTGATCCGGATGCGGTCCTTCATCCGCGCCTCGGGATGGGCAACGTCCTCGTAGGGCTGCTCCAGGCAGGAGCCGTCCGCGCCGAAACGCCAGCCGTGATAGTTGCAGCGCAGGCCCTCGGACTCCGGAAAGCCGTAGGCGAGATCCGCCCGGCGGTGCGGGCAATGGCGATCGACCAGCCCCCACTTGCCGTCCAGGTCGCGATAGAGCACCAGGTCTTCGCCGAACAGGCGCACGGGCTTGGTGGCGCGGCGTTCGAACTCGGTGACGCCCGCGATCGGCATCCAGTAGCGCCGCAGCAGGTCCCCCATAGGCGTGCCCCGCCCCACGCGGGTCAGCAACTCATTCTTCTCTTGGTTCAGCATGGTCAGCCAGTGTCTAAGGATAGAAAGGAAGAGCGCGAGGCTCCATGGCCTATATATATTATATATCATACTTAAATCGGACAAGGCATGCCGCCCTATAATGCGGTCCACCGCCATCACGCTTTGCGCTCAAAGGAACCGGATTGGCCAGCAAGCCCCTTTCTTCGCCCCCCTCGTGGGCAGCCGTCCCCAACGCCACCCTGTCGGGCGGCATCGTGGCGCAGATACGGGCGGCGGTCCTGAACCGGGAAATCGTCGCCGGGCAGTTCCTGGGCAGCGAAGCCGCGCTGTCCGAGCAGTTCGGCGTCAGCCGCATGGCGGCGCGCGATGCCCTGCGCACGCTGGAAGGCCTCGGCATCGTCGAGATCCGCATGGGCGCGCGCGGCGGCGTCTGGGTCGCCCAGGGCAACCCGGACCGGCTGGCCGACGCGCTGGCCATCCACCTCAAGCTCATCGGCATCACCTCGGGCGAAGTGTTCGACGCCCAGATGGCGATCGAGGAAATGGCCGCCAGGCTGGCGGCCGAACGGCGCGACGAGGCCGACCTGGAACATCTGCGCGCCGTGCTGGCCGAGCTGTCTTCGCTGAAAAGCGAACTCGACCGCTTCGCCGACGCGTCCATGCGCTTCCACGAAGCCATCGTGCGCGCCTCCCACAGCCGCATCCTGCTGGCCCAGTTCCACGCCCTGAGCTTCGTGCTCGAACCGGTGCTGCGCCCCAATCTCACCTCGGCATCGGCGGTCCGCATCGTGCGCCACCACAAGCTGCTGCTCGAGGCCATCGAGTCCGGCGACGGCGCGCAGGCGGCCCGGCTCATGCAGGAACGGCTGGCCTACCAGCGCGCCAGGACACTGTCCCAGGAAACGGATCCCGCCTCGCGCGCGGACTGACCCCCTTTCCATCCTGATTAGCCCACCGCCTTGCCGAAGGCGGCGGGTGCCTCCGCGTGCGCGGCATGCTTTCTCTTGTCAAAGTTTATATATATTATATATTATAGATTGAGCCCGGCACACAGAATGCCGGCCCACCCCAGCATGGAGACAGCCATGGTTCACGCGTTCCCGTTTTCAGCCGGACTGCCGCTCGCGGTCGGGCTGCTCGTCTGTTGCACCGGCGTCCAGGCGCAGTCCGACCCGGCCGCCCCGTCGACCTACCCTCGCCGCGCGGTCAAGATCGTCGTTCCCTACAGCCCCGGCACCAGCGCCGACGCCATCGCCCGGCGCGCGGCCGAACAGTTGTCGCAGCGGCTGGGGCAGAACACCTATGTCGAGAACCGGCCGGGCGCCAGCGGAACCATCGGCACCGGCTACGCCGCGAGCGCCGCGCCGGACGGCCACACGCTCATGGTCGGCCCCACCACGCTCGTCATCACGCCCGCCTTCCGCCCCACCTCCTACGATCCGGTCAAGAGCTTCGTGCCCGTGGGCCAGATCGCCGAAAGCGCGCAGGTCGTCATCACCGGCGCCAGCACGCCAGCCGGCAACTTCAAGGAACTGGTGGCCCTGCTCAAGGCCCGCCCCGACGATGCGTCGTATGCGTCGCCGGGCATCGCGTCCACCGCCCACCTGTATACGACCGTGCTGCAGAACATGGTGGGCGTGAAGATGCGCCACATCCCCGCCAGCGGCCTGAACACCGCGATCATGGACGTGGTCCAGGGCAGCGTGACCATGATGATCGCCCCGATCGAGGCGGCGCGGCCGCTGGTGGCCTCGGGCAAGCTCAAGGCCATCGCGCAGACGGGCGGCACGCGCTCGCCGTTGATGGCCGACGTGCCTACGCTGGAAGAATTGGGTTACTCCGGCTACCGCCTGGCGGTCTGGGTGGGGCTGTACGCGCCGGCAGGTACGCCCGAGCCCGTCGTGGCGCGGCTCAACCGCGAGTTGAAGGCCATCTTCGATGCGCCGGCGATGCGCACGGCGCTGGCCGATACGGGCTTCAACGTGGTCCTGGGCTCGCCCGAGGACCTGGGCCGCCTGACCCGTTCCGAATTCGACCGCTGGAAGCAGGTCATCAAGGCCGAAGGCATCAGCCCGGAATGACCCGCGGCCCGTGGCAAACCCGTCAGGCCGCGCGGGCCGCCGGCGCCGCCCGGCCCCGTTCGCCCTGCCCGGGCTCGCCGCGATGGATGAAGGCCGGCGACAGGTCTGCGAAGCGGCGGCAGCCGATCTGTGCCAGCGTGGTCCGGACCTCGTCGGCCAGCACCGCGTGCGCCTTGGCCACGCCCGCGGCGCCGAAGGCCGCCGCGCCGAAAATGGGCGCCCGTCCGCAGAACGCCATGGTGGCGCCCAGCGCTCCGGCCTTGACGATGTCTTCCCCGCCGCGCACGCCGCTGTCGAACAGCACCGGCAGCGTACCCACCGCCTCCCGCACAGCCGGCAGCACGGAAATGGTGGCCGGCGCGGATTCGAGCTGCCGGCCGCCATGGTTGGACACCCAGACCGCGTCGGCGCCTTCCCGGGCCGCGCGCGTGGCATCGGCGGCATCCAGGATACCCTTGACGACCAGCGGCCCCTTCCATCTCCGACGCAGCATGGCGATGTCGTCCCAGCTCACGCCGCCGCGCGATTGCGCCTTCATGAAGGCGGCAACCTTGTGGATGTCCCCGCCTTCCACGTAGCGCGAATAATTCATCAGATTGGGCATGCCGGCGCGCGCCGTGCGCAAGGCCCAGCGCGGATGCCGCGCCACGTCCAGCACGAAGCGCGGATGCGGCTGGAACGGCTGCTCGAAGCGCTCGCGTATGGAGCCGTTGCGGCGCGAGCGCACGGGGGTGTCCACGGTCACGGCCAGAACCTCGATGCCCGCCGCCGCGACCCGGTCCAGCAGCGCGAAGTTCAGTTCGTCGTCGCGCAGCATGTAGAGCTGGAACCAGCAGTTGTCGGGCGCGCGCGCAGCCAGTTCCTCCAGTTCGGTGGATGCGGCCGTGCTGATCACGTAGGGCAGCGACTCGCGCTGGGCCGTCTCGGCCAGCATGAGATCGCAGCCGGCCCAGGCCAGGTTGGCCATGCCCACCGGCGCGAAGCCGAAAGGCTGGGCGTAGGTGCGGCCGAACAGCCGCACGCTCGTGTCCACGCGCCCCGTCGCCATGCCCACAGGCGCGAACAGCAGACGGGCAAGCTCCTGTTCGTTGCGGCGCACGCCGGCGTCGTTGCCGGCGCCGCCAGCCAGGAAGGTGTAGGCGAATCGCGGAATCCGCGCCAGCGCGGCGCGCCGCAGGTCGTCGATGCACGACACCGACTCGATATGCATGGCTGTCCCCTGCCTTGACTTGGACTTTTAATTACGCATACTGTATTACTATATACATTATGGCGCAAGCCACGCGCCACCCACCCAAGGAGACTTCATGAAACTCATCGGCTTCCCTCCCTCGCCCTATACCGCCCGCGTCATGCTGTTCGCGCGGCTCAAGGGCCTGGACCTGACGCGCGAATCGCCGCCCGGCGGCCTGCATTCGCCGGAGTTCAAGGCCATCAATCCCATCGGCAAGATCCCGGTGCTGCAAACGGACGACGGCCAGTTGCTGCCGGAGTCGAGTGTCATCTGTGAATTCCTGGAAGAGCTGCATCCGCAGCGCCCCGGCCTGCCGGGCACGGCGCAGGACAAGGCGCGGGCCCGTCTCATCGCGCGCGTCTACGACCTGTACGCGGCGGCCCACAGCACGGCGCTGATGCGGCAGGTGGGCGTGGCCGATGCCGACCAGAAGGCCCGCGCCGCGGCACTCGAGGGCCTGGCCGCGGGACTGGCCCACGTCGAGCGCCACATGGCCGATGCGCCGTACGCCGCCGGCAGCCAGCCATCGCTGGCCGACTGCGCGCTGCTGCCGCCCATGGTCCAGATCCGCCGCGTGGCCGCGCCCATGTTCGGGCTCGCGGATCCGACCTCGGGCACGGGCCGGATCGCGCGCTGGTGGAAGACGATGGAATCGGACCCGGTATTCGCGGAGTTCGCGGCCGGCTACGACAAGGCGGTGCAGGGCCTGGTGGAAAAGCGGCTGGCCGGCGCCTGACGCCCGCGGGGCGGCGCCCCGCCCCGCTCAAAGATCCAGGACCAGGCGCTCGCCCTGGCAGCCGGAGCAGCACACCATGATGCTCCGGTTGCTGGCCTTCTCGGCCCGGGTCAGGACCAGGTCGCGGTGTTCGGGCACGCCGTCCAGCACCGCCACCTCGCAACTGCCGCACACGCCTTCCAGGCAGGAGTGGCCTACGTCCACGCCGGCCCCGAGCAAGGCATCGAGGATGGAGGAACCTTCCGGCACCGGCACGTCGCGGCCGGATCTGGCCAGATGGACCGTGAATCCGCCTCGGGCCGACGCCGGCGCGGCGTCGGCGCCGAAGTGCTCCAGATGGACGAAGCCCGCATCGCGGCTGGCGGTCGCGTCCTCGAAGGCCCGCAGCATGCCGGCGGGGCCGCAGCAATAGAAGTGCGCATCCGGCGCCGCCGCGGACACGATGGCCGCGAGGTCCAGCATCCGCGCGCCCGGCTCGTGGTCGAAGTTGACGTGCACGCGGCGCCGCGCCGCCGGCGGCAGTTGCTCCAGCCGATCCAGCAGCGCGGCGTGCTGGCGGGTCCGCGCGCTGTAGTGGAGTTCCCACGAGCGCCCCAGGCGCTCCAGCTTCTGGACCATGGACCACAACGGCGTGATGCCGATACCGCCGGCGATCATGACCGAATGCCGCGCGCCTTCGTCCAGCTCGAAGTGGTTGCGCGGCGCGCTGATCGCCAGGCTGTCGCCGACCTTCAGGGCTTCGTGCATGTAGCGCGATCCGCCCCGGCCGGCCGGATCCTTGTTCACGGCGATGACGTAGCGCCCGCGCTCGGCATCGTCGTTGAGCAGGGAATAGCTGCGCACCATGCCGTCCCGCAGGTGGACGTCGACGTGGGCGCCCGCGGTGAAGGGCGGCAGCTCCGCGCCGCCCTGCTCCGGCGGCGGCCGCAGTTCATAGGAAAGAATGCCCCGCGCCTCGTAGCGGATGGCGCGGATATGCACGTGGAGGCTGGCGCTCACGGTACGGCTCCCCCAATCAGGCGCCGATGACGTTCAGCAGCGCGTGGCGCTTTTCCTTCGTCACCACCTCCAGCGCGCGCCGCAGCGCCGGCACCAGGTCTTCGCGGCGCGTCACGCGCTCGGCCCAGCCGCCGGAGGCTTCGGCGTACTTCTCGAAGTCCGGCACCGGATCCAGCGACGACAGCGGGCCGGTCTTGGTCTCGTGCTCTTCCGCATAGCGGGCCGCATGCGTGCCGGGGTACACCGTGAGCGTGGACCGATACACGGCCTCCCAGCGGGCATTGTTGAACACCACGGTCAGCACCGGCAGCTTGTGCGCCGCCGCGGCATGATGGCAGGCGGCAGGATTGGCGAAGATGTACGCGCCGTCGCCCACGACGCAGATGACGGCCTTGTCCGGCGCCGCCTGCTGAGCGCCCAGCGCGGCCGGCAGGCCCCAGCCCAGGCCCGCGGCGGAAGGATTGCCGAAATAGGTGCCGGGTTCGTCGAAGCGCATCTGCGGCCGGATGGCCGAGTATTCGTTGACCAGGATGGCGTCCTGCGGCCGCACCTCGTCCAGGCAGTGCGTCAGGAACAGCTTGGTGATGGGACCATCCTTGGCCAGCACGCGCTGCATGATGTTGCGCGCAGCCTGCCGCGCGGCGTCGGCCGACGCCTCCAGCGCGGCGCGGCGGGCCGCCGCGGTGTCCGCCGCGCCCTGCTCTTCCAGCGCCGCATGCAGCGCCTCGACCAGCGCGCGGGCATTGGAGGTCAGCGTCAGGTCGGAGCGGAAGCTGCGCACCGCGTAGCGGTTGAACAGGGGATCGGTGCCGGCGTGGGCGACGAAGGCCTCGTCGCGCGGACGCGTCTTGCCCGGGATCCAGGGCACGTCGGTTTCCAGGAACAGCAGCGCATCGGCCTTGGCGAACACCGCCTCGGCGTCGTGGCCCAGGTGCAGCGGGTGGCTGGACGGGAAATTGGTGTGGCGGGCCTTGGCCTCGGCCACGCCCACGCCGAAACGCTCGGCCAGCTTGACCAGCAGGTCCACGGTGTCCGGATCCGCGCCGCTGGCGGTGGTGACGATGACGGGATGGCTGGCCGCCGCGATCCGCCGGGCCAGTTCGCGCACGGCCTGGGCATCCGGATGGGGCGGCGCGGGAATGGCGACGGGCCTGGAAGGCCGGAAACCGTCCACTTCCTGGGCCAGGATCTCGCGCGGCAACATCAGGTAGACGGGTCCGCGCGGCTCGGCCATGCTGATGCCGAGGGCGCGGTCGACCACTTGCTCCATGTTGCAGCCGTCCCGCAATTCATAGTCCCACTTGACCAGTTCGCGCACCATGCCGCCCTGGTCGAGCATTTCCTGCGCCCAGTGGATCTCGCCATTGCGCGAACCGCGCTTGCCATCCTGGAACAGCGGCGTGCGGCCGGCCGTGAACAGCATCGGAACCTGGCTGCGCGAGGCGTTCATGATTCCGCATACCGCGTTGGCCGCGCCCACGCTGACGTGCAGCATCACGACCTGGGGCTTCTGCGAAATCATGTAGTAGCCATGCGCCATGCCCACGGCCAGGTTTTCGTGCGTGCACAGCACCGGCGTGGGGAAATCGATGCCGGACTGGTCCGCGCGGGCGTAGGCCTCGACGATGGACACCGTGTCGGTGCCGGCGCCGACGTAGAAGTAGTCGATCCCGCGTTGCTTGAGCAGCGCCAGGTAGGACTCGCCCACCGACTGCGCCGGAATGACTTCGCCGCCCCGGGGGGCGGCATTCGCTTGCTCTTGTCTCATCGTTGTTCCTGGCTTCGAGTGAAAGGTCGTGATCTTCATTTGCACTAACTGTAATACCATTATATAGATTAAGTCTATAATCCTGACCAGGGATTTCCCGAGGAATATCGCCCAACGCACCTGCGCATGCCCGTCGCCCGCGCCGTTCCATCTTGACACGAACACCCTAACACGCATACTGTATGTTAAATAGCAGACTTGATTCACCAACAATGAACGACTTGCAGGCAGACCCGCATGGTGGTCGCCGGATGCAGAGGGAGACGACACATGCTTAGCGAAGCGAAGAACCGCCAACTGACCCAGGTAGGGCCCGGCACCCCCATGGGAGAATTGCTCAGGCGCTACTGGCACCCCATCGCGGCGGTCAGCGAATTCGACAAGGTGGACACCAAGCCCGTCCGCCTGCTGGGCGAGGACCTCGTGCTGTACAAGGACCTGGGCGGCAACTTCGGCCTGATCGACCGGCGCTGCGCCCACCGGCGCGCGGACCTGTCCTATGGCTTCGTCGAACAGTCGGGTCTGCGCTGCAACTACCACGGCTGGCTGTTCGACCGGGATGGCCGCTGTACCGAGCAGCCCTACGAGGACATCGCGGCTCCGAATGCGCGCATGAAGGAACGCCTGCGCATCAAGGCCTACCCCGTCGAACAGAAGGCCGGCATGCTATGGGCCTATCTCGGCCCGCAGCCCGCGCCGCTGGTTCCCAACTGGGAGCCCTTCACCTGGAAGAACGGTTTCGCGCAGATCGTCATCTCCGAGATTCCCTGCAATTGGCTGCAGTGCCAGGAAAACTCCATCGACCCCGTGCACTTCGAATGGATGCACTCGAACTGGAGCATCCGCCTGAAGGGCGAGACCGGCCCCTACGCGCCCACGCACATCAAGGTGGACTTCGAGGAATTCGACTACGGCATCATCTACAAGCGCCTGCGCGAGGACACCAGCGAGCGCCATCCGCTGTGGACCGTCGGTCGCGTCTGCCTGTGGCCGCAGGCCTTCTGCCTGGGCGACCACATCGAGTGGCGCATCCCCATCGACGACGAGAACACTCTCAGCATCGCCTGGGCGTTCTCCCGCGTGCCCAAGGAACAGGAACCCTATGAACAAGGCCCCATCCCGGCCTGGCACGGCCCCGTGGTGGATCCCGACACCGGCCGCTGGATCTCCAGCCACGTCATGAACCAGGACTTCGTGGCCTGGGTCGGACAAGGCACGGTGGCCGACCGCACCAAGGAAAACCTGGCCTCCAGCGACCGCGGCATCGCCATGCTGCGCAAGCGCTTCGGCGAGGACATGGATGCCGTGGCCGACGGGCGCGATCCCAGCGGGCTGATCCGCGACCCCGCCGCCAACGAGTGTGTCGAGCTGCCCATTGCCGGACGGCATCTGTTCACCGAGGGCCTGACCCGCGAGCAGTTGCTGGCGCACCCCATACTGGGCAAACACCTGGCGGACTATCCCTTCCAGGCGGGCCAGCCCGACGAGGTCAAGGCCGCCTACCGCGAAGCGATGGGCCTGCGCGACGAGGATCTCCAGGCACACTAGACTCGTGTCCCTCGCCCACCCCGAAAAACCCGGCATGCCGGGTTTTTCTTCGTTGACACCTCTTTCTTTAGCTCATACAGTATGCGCAAAACAATAACACGCATACAGTAATATCAAAAAAGGAGGAGACAATGATGAAACCGGATCGTGGCCGTAACGGCAATCGCCTGCATGTGACCTGTACCGTGGCCGCCCTTGCCGCGGCATGCATCGGCCAGGCGCATGCCCAGGCAGGTGGCGGCAGCGGGGTGCAGATCTACGGCAAGGCCTCGGTGGGCCTGGACATGTACAAGGCCACCGGCGCCACCGCCGGCCCGGCCTCGGACATCCCGCGCGTGCGCCGCCTGTACGACGCGGGGTCGCGCCTGGGCTTCCGGGGCACGGAGGCGCTGGGCAACGGCTTGAGCGCGCACTTCGTGATCGAAGGCGGCTTCAACATGGACAACGGCGGCAACATCGGCCCCAACGGCAGGCCGAACACGTCCACCGGCACGCTGGGATCCCGCACCACCTACGTCGGCCTCAAGAGCGACACGCTGGGCACGCTGCGCTTCGGCCGGCAGGACCTGTTCTGGACCAGTCCCTACATCAACCAGACGGGATCGGACTGGGTCTCCAGCGGCTTCGGCGTGCAGAGCGGCGGCATCGGCCGCGGCATGGCGGTGGGCGTGGTCCGCGTGAACGATACCGTCAAGTACATCTCCCCGCGCCTGTTCGGCCTGTTCGAGGTCATCGTCGGCGCCTCCACCACTCAGCGGGAGACGATCAGCGCGACCACCAGGAACAACGGTTCGCTGTGGGCCCTGACCCTGCAAGGCACGAAAGGCCCCTTCGGCTATGGCTACGACTACGCCCGCAACCGCGGCAACGAGTTGACGGCGCCCAGCGGGTCGCTGCCGGCGGGCACCCAGGGGCAAAGCGAAGGGCATAAGCTGCGGCTGCGCTATTCCTACTCGGACTCGGGCCAGGTCAGCCTGATCCTGCTGCAAAGCCAGGTCACCAACGGCGGCGCCTCGCTCAATGTCGGCGCCACCGCCGACCCCAGCGCCCACAAGCTGCGGCAGCGGGGCCTGGTGCTGGGCATGTCGCAGTATTTCGGCGAAGGCAAGCGCTATCACTTCATCGCCGAATACATGCACCTGGCCAACATCAGCGGCTGCAACGTGGCATCCCGCTGCGACGACACGGGCGCCCACGGCTACCTGCTGGCCTTCCGCTACCTGTTGTCCAAGCGCACCAACCTGTACGTCAACTACCAGAAGATCCTGAACGACCGCAACTACAACCTGGACTGGAACGGCAACAACATGAGCTCCGCGCCTTCCGGCCTGCCGGTGGGCGCCGATCCGCAGCTCGTGGGCATAGGGATCATGCATCGCTTCTAGGGCCGCCGGATGGGTCAGGGTGTTGCGCGGGCCTCGCGCCGGACCGCCTGCGGAGGCAGGCCGAAGCCCCGCATGAAGGCCTCGCGCATGTGGCGCCGGTCCCGGAACCCCGACTCCCTGGCCACCACCTCAAGCGGATGCCGGCTGCTTTCGATCATCAGCCGCGCCGCTTCCAGCCGCAATCCTTCGATGGCCTTGGCCGGCGACTGGCCGGTCTCGGCCGTGAACACCCTGCTGAACTGGCGCGGGCTCAGGCGGGCGGCTCCGGCCAGTTCCTCCACGCTCAGCGGCTGTGCAAGGTGGCGCCTCGCATGCTCCAGCGCCCGCTGGATGCGATCGGACTTGGGAGCGAGCCGGAGCATTTCCGAGTGCTGCGACTGCCCGCCTGAGCGGCGCTGGTGCATGACCAGCCTATGCGCCACCGAGCGCGCCGTCTCGGCGCCCAGGTCCTTCTCCACCATCGCCAGCGCCAGGTCCAGCTCCGCCGTCATGCCGGCGGACGTCCACACAGCCCCATCGGCGATGTAGATGCGATCGGCCTCGACCTGCACGCCGGGATGGCGCTGCTGCAATGCCTCGGCCCAGTACCAGTGCGTCGTCGCCCGCCTGCCGTCCAGCAAGCCCGCCTCGGCCAGCACGAAAGCGCCGGTGCACAGGCCGGCGACGCGCCGCGCGCGCGTGGCGAGCTTCCGCAGTCGCGGGAGCAGTCCGGACGCCACCGGCGTATCGAGCGGCGAAATGACGCCGGCCACCAGCCAGGTGTCGGCCTGGCTGCGGGCGGTGAACGCGCGGGCCTGGACGGTCAGGCCGGTCGACGCGCGCACCGTGCCGCCCAGCGCGTAGTTCTCCACCTCATAGAAAGGCTCGCCCGCCACCAGGTTGGCAAATTCGAAGACGGCCTGGGTGCCCAGGCCCATGACCTGGAAGCCCTCGGGTAAAAGATAGCCGACGCGGTGCATGGAATCGCCCCTTTTTCGTATGTCTTGATTCATGACTATATACGTCATTTACGACATCCAAGGGCAAGCGCACCATGTTCCCCATCGACATACTCTCCACGCAAGGAGTCTTATCATGGAACCGCACTCCCATCCCGGCACGGCCCTCATCACCGGCGCCTCCAGCGGCATCGGCGCCCTGTACGCCGACCGGCTGGCACGGCACGGCTACGACCTGATCCTGGTGGCCCGCAATCGCGAACGGCTCAATGCGCTGGCGCGCGACCTCAGCACCCGCACCGGCCGTTCGGTGGAAGTGCTGCCGGCCGACCTGAACGACCGCGCCGAGCTGGCGCGGGTGGAGGACCTGCTGCGCCGGGACGCCAGCATTACCCTGCTGGTGAACAACGCGGGCATCGGCACGCACACGCCGCTGCTGCAGAGCGACGTGGAGCAGATGACGCGCATGGTCGAATTGAACGTCACCGCGCCCATGCGCCTGGCCTACGCCGCCGTGCCGGGCTTCGTCGCGCGCGGCCGGGGCGCGATCATCAACATCGCGTCCATCGTCGCCATCGCCCCGGAAGTGCTGAACGGCGTCTATGGCGGCAGCAAGGCCTTCGTGCTGGCCTTCAGCCAGTCGCTGCAGCACGAGCTGGCCGACAAGGGCATACGGGTGCAGGCGGTGCTGCCCGGCGCCACGGCCACCGACTTCTGGGCCATCGGCGGCCTGCCGGTCGAGCACCTGGACCAGCGCATCGTCATGCGCGCCGAAGACCTGGTCGATGCCGCGCTGCTGGGCTTCGCCCGGGGCGAACGGATCACCATTCCTTCGCTGCACGACGGCGAAAAGTGGAATGCCTACGAGGCGGCGCGCCAGGCCATGGCGAACCACCTGTCCAGCAGCACTGTCGCGCCGCGCTATGCGGCGGCGCGATGATGCGCCGGGCATGCGACGGTCTCGCATGCCCGGCGCATCACACCATGTACAAATCCAGGACCGTGGGGATGAAATCGTTCATCAGCGTGATCTTCTTGCGGGCGATCTTCCAGCCCTCGTCCACGCGCTGGAGCCGGTGCTCGTAAGACCCGAAGTAGACGTGCTGCGACTTGTACTTGGGGTTGTAGACATGCGAGGTCCAGCTCGATCGCAGGTCCATCGTGTCGTCGCCGGCCTGCTCGACGATGACGTTGGACACCGAATGGGCCGTGCGCGCCAGCGGCATCGAGGCGACCGACAGGTTCGAGGTCAGGCGCCATACCCGGTCCACCAGCGCATTGCGCGACGCGCAGTACACCAGGGACAGTTCGGTTTCGGGATTGTCCGTGGGCTGGTGCTCGCTCTTCCAGGCGGGGATCCAGTAGACCGCGTCGCTGGTGTACAAGTCGACCCAATCGTCGAAGCGCTGCCGGTCCAGCAGGTGGGCTTCGCGGTACAGGTAGTCCGCCGCGTGGGCAGGCGTCAGGGCATGGCTCATCGTACGGTCTCCACGAGGCGGGCGGGTGCGGGGGCGGGCTGGCCGCGGGCGGCGGCCTCGTCGGCGCGCTGGCCGGCCTGCAGCAGGGCCCGCCAGGAACGGTAGTAGGTATGGAAAATGGTCTCGTCGCCCAGCTCCACGCCGCCGATCACCGACGACAAGGCCTTGACGCCCAGCCGGTCGATGAACGGATCGCCGTCCGGGCTGGCCAGCATCATGCCGCGCGCATGGCCCTGGAGCCAGGGAGCGACCGGATTCAGGTGGCCGTCCTGGCAGTCCTCGTAATTGATGGTGTCGTCCGGCGTGGCCAGGCCGCTGGGGTTGAAGAAGTCCTCGTACTGCCGGATGCGCTGGGCCCGCGCCGCGGCGCTTTCGCCGACCGGCGCGATGCAGTAGGTCAGCATCTCGGTCTTGTCCACCGAGATCGGGCGGATGATGCGCAACTGGCTGGAAGCGTTCTCGGCCACCTGCACGTTGGGAAACAGCGTCAGGTTGCGGGTGTTGAACATCCAATCCCGCCGGGCTTCGCCGAACTGCTCCTTGAGTTCCTCCGCGCGCTCGAACAGGGGATGGCTGTCGTTCACCGTGCGGCGGTTCCAGTTCAGGTTGTGGCCATGTTCGAACGACGTCGAGCCGCCGGCGATGTGCTCGAGCCCGTCGGCCGGGAACTGCATGGCCTTGCGCCCGCCCCGCCCCCGCACGTTGGCGCGCACGGTGCCTTCCCAGCCCTTCTCGGCGCGCCGGTCCAGCACCTTGAGATAGGACGGATGAGTGGACGTGAAGTGATACTGGTCCGAACAGTTCTCCAGCTGCAGCTTCCAGTTGCCTTCGAACGTGAAGCCCACCACGCCCGGCACCAGTTCCAGGCCCTGCGGACTGGTATCGACCGCGATGTCGATGAAGGTCCTGGCCTCGCCCAGGTACTCGGACAGCGGCAGGACGTCGGCGGACAGGGCGCCGAACATGAAGCCCCGGTAGACCTCGAAGCGCGGCAGCGCCGCCAGGTCGTGGCTGTCGTCGTCGAAGGCCGGGCTGTACTGGCCGTCGTCCTTGAACTTCAGCCCCCGTATCCTGCCCGCGCTGTCGAACGACCAGCTGTGGTACTGGCAGACGTGGATCTTGCGATTGCCCTGCGCGAGATGGCAAAGCCTGGCCCCCTTGTGGGGACAGCTGTTGATGAAGGCGTTCAGGTTGCCTTCCCCGTCGCGCATGACCACGACCGGATGTCGGCCCACCGTCGTCGTCATGTAGTCGTGGGGATTGCGAACCTGCGAGTCCAGGCCCAGGAATACCCAGTTCCGCTCGAAGATGTACTTCATCTCCAGCTCGAAAATCTCGGGGTCGCTGAACACGCTGCGGTGCAGGCGGAAGACGCCGTCCTCGGGACGATCGTCCACCAGCGAAGCGATGTCTTTCTTGCTCATGTCTCTCTCCTACCGGGGTTTGCTTATTTGGTATTACCAAATAATTAGTATAATGGTATAGCTGTATAAAACGATTGGCAACCGGAAGAGAGGAGCAAGAGCAATGGCATACAACGTGGTCGTCTCGGCCCGCCTGGGGCCCTACGAAAGCCTGGCCGACCTGCTGGCGTCGGCGGGCTGCGCGGTCAGCCGGCTGCCGGTGGAGGCGCAGCACTGGACCCCGGAACTCATGGCCCGGTTCTGTCCCGGGGCCGACGCCTACGTCGGCATGTTCAACGGCATCCGTATTCCGGCCGAAGTGCTGGAGGCGTCGCCCCGGCTGAAGGTGGTCACCTCGCCCATCATCGGCACCGAGCACATCGACGTCGCCCGCGCCAGCGAACTCGGAATCGTGGTCGCGCACGGCGCGGCGGCCGAGAATTTCGTCGGCATGGCCGAGGCGTCGGTCATGCTGATCGCGGCGCTGCGCAAGCGGCTGCTGGCGAAGATGCGCACGCTGGCCGACGGCGTCTGGCGCCCCGCGCCGCTGGGCGGCATGGTGCACGGATCCACCGTCGGCCTGGTGGGCTTCGGCAACATCGGCCGCACCGTCGCCCGCATGCTGGCGCCCTGGGGCTGCCGCATCCTGGTCGCCGATCCCTACGTGCAGGCCGAGGCGGTCCGGGACCACGGCGCCGAACTGGTGCCGCTGGACACGCTGCTGGCGGAATCGGACACGACCGTCGTGCTGGTCACGCTGACCCCGGAAACCCATCACCTGATCGACGCGGCCGCGATCGCGACGATGAAGGCCGGCGCCAGCCTGATCAACGTCGGCCGCGGCGGCTGCGTGGACGAGGCGGCGCTGCTGGCCGCGCTGGAATCGGGACGGCTGTCGGGCGCGGCCATCGACACCTGGGAGACCGAACCGCTGCCGGCGGACCACCCGCTGCGCGGGCACCCGGCAGTGATAGGCACCGGCCACGTCGTCGGCCATTCGGAAGAGCTGTATGCCCGCATGCCGGGGGTGGCGCTGGAGAACACCATGCGCGCGCTGCGGGGAGAAACGCCGCTGCACGTGCGCAACCCCGAGGTGCTGCCGCGCTGGCGCGAGCGCCTGGCCGCGCTGGCCTAGGCACGGCCCGCTCCGGACCGGGTCCGGAGCGCCGGCCGCTCAGGCCGCCGCCGGCGTACGCTCCCGCAGGAATGCGTGCGCCGCGTCCTGGATGACCGTCCCGTCGAAATAGGCGGGATTCATCGACAGCATCATCTCCGCGCAGTTGTCGAAGGTCAGCGCCTTGAAGTCCTCTTCCGTGATCAGCTCGGCCTGGATCAGGTTGTAGGCTTCGGACAGGATGCTGCGCGCGTCCATCACGTCCCAGTGCCCGATGTCCGAACCGAACATGGCCTTGAGCGTGGCGCCCACCGGATTCAGGCGCCGGTTGAACGCCACCGACAGCATCCTGTCGTCGGCCTCGCAACCGAAATAGAAGTTGTCGCAGAACAGCCGGCGCAGGTCGCGCACCTCGGTCATGCCCGCCGCGCCGAACTCGTCGAACAATTCCGGCCGCCCCGGCCGGGCCAGCCCATGATGCGGGTTCTGCAGGAAGCGTTCGGCCGTGTGGCGCGCGTCGCCGAACTGCTCGAACAGCTCGGCCATCAGCGCGATGTCCAGCTTGTCCGGGTCCAGGCTGCTTTGCAGGTAGCGCACGTTGCGCTTCTCCCAGTGCTCGACGATGTCGTTCAGCAACGTCAGCGCCCAGCCCGCGCCGCACTCCAGGAAGCCGAACTTCAGCGTCGGGAAGCGGTTCGTCACGCCGCCCAGGAACAGCGAGCGACAGAAGTACTCCGACCCCGACGCGAAGCTGCCCAGGTGGTTGAAGACATAGTTCGTGGGCGAATTGCGCGTACGCGCGCCATGGGCCGAGGTGTGGCACAGCGGCGCCACGCCCAGCTCGACGCAGCGGCGCCAGAACGGGTCGTAGTCGTGCGGGCTGTCCATGGCGATCGAGGTCACCTTCTGCGCATGCGCCGCCAGCTCCGGCGCGGCCGCGGCGACATCGGGATGCGGCACGCGGATCTCCGTGCCTATCATCACCGCCTTGTGCCCCAGTTCGAGCACCGCGTGGTCCAGCTCGCGTATGGCTTCCTCCGGGGTATAGGTGGGAATGACGGCCACCGGGCGGATGCGGTCGCCCACGTCCTTGAACATGTCGGCATACATGGTGTTGAGCGCGCGGCAGCGGACCTGGCGCAGTTCTGCGTCGGGAATGTACAGGCCGCCTATGCCGTTGGTCGTCAGCATGTGCGCGAAGTCCAGCCCGGCGCGATCCATCTGCGAGCGGAAGTACTTCGGCAGCATGGCCATGGCGCGGTCGCTGGTGTTCCTGCCCGACGGCGCGCCCCACCACAGCCCCTTGGTCGCGTTGTCCGAGAACGCCGGCCCCTTGCGGCCGCGCTGGCGCGACCGCTCCATCAGTTCGGCGCCGCCGATCTCCCTGACGTAGTCGTTCAGCACGAACTCGCACTCGATGATGTGCGCATCGCTGTCGATGATGGGATGGCGGACCTTGGCCCGCACCTGGTCTCCCGGATAGTCTGCGAATCCTGACATGGTGCTCTCCTCTTTATGGGCGTTTTTCTTGCGCCCTGTAAACACGCATACTGTTTTACCATGCTACCATATGAAGAAAATAAAGCCCATCGATAACCGACGAAGAAGGTGGAACATGCAAGCGCGTATTGCGGCAATGGAGACCGAAGCGGACCAGGCGTTGTCCTGGCATCCGGTATGCGGCGCGGACGATCTGGAGACCGGCGGGGTACTGCACGTGGAAGCGGAAGGGTTGGAACTGGCGCTCTTTCGCCTGGACGACGGCTATCACGCCACGTCGGACATCTGTACGCACATGCGTTCGCGCCTGTCCGACGGCTACGTCAAGGACGGCACCGTGCAGTGTCCGCTGCACTTCGGCAGGTTCGACATCCGGACCGGGCAGGCGCTGTCGGCGCCCTGCAAGAAAGGCGTGCGGACCTTCGCCACGAAGGTCGACGCCGGCCGGGTGTGGGTGGGGATGTAGGCGGGGAAATCAGGCCCGGCGCGCGCGGCGCGGCGCCGGCGCCTGGTTCGCCTGCGGCTCGGGCTCAAGCCAATAGGCGCCCGTCAGGTCCAGCGTCGCCGTGCGGATGTGGGCCAGGCGCGCGGCCATCTCGTTGCGCGCCGCCACCGCGTCCCGCGCGCGGAAATGCGCCAGCATCTTCTGGGCGAATGCCACCGTGCGCTCGGCCCGGTCCTGCCGCGCGTGCAGGCTGTAGTTCGATTGCAGGATCTGCCGGATGGCCAGGAACTGCGCGGACAGCGCGCGGTTCTTGGAAGCCTGCACCACCAGCGCGTGGAAATCCATCGCCAGGCCCGTGAACACTTCCGGCTCGTTCATCGAGGCGCGCAGGCGCGCCACGAACGCCTCAAGCCGCGCCAGGTCGTCCGGACCGGCATGCAGCACGGCAAGCTCGGTCGCCTGGATCTCGATGGCCGCCTGGGCATCGACCATCTCCAGTTCCGTCACGCCCATCATCCGCAGCTGGATGGACAACAGGTCGGCATAGTGCGAGATGTTGCCGGCGGCGATCCAGGCGCCGCCGGCCTTGCCGGTGCGCACCTCGATCAGGCCGATGGCCACCAGCGAGCGCAGCGTATCCCGGATGGCGACCCGCGAGACGCCGAACTGCTCGGCCAGCGAACGCTCGCTGCCCAGGTAGTCGCCCGTCTTGAGCCGCCCGGCCAGGAAGGAATCGCGGATCTGCTGGATGAGCTGGTTGGACAGCGTCTCGATATGGACCGGTTCCCACGCGGGCGTGGCCGATGCGGTCTCGGCGTCCGCGCGGCCTTGCCTGGTGCGCTTGGAATCGGTCATGAAGTGCAGCATGGGGAAAGTGGATGCAAAATTGTACACGCCGGTAGCAGGGCCGGGCCCCGCTGCCGGCTTGCGTTTCCCCGTCAGCCGGCGCGGGCCACCTTGACCACTTGCGCCTCCATGTAGCCCTTCAGGCCCAGCTCCGAGTACTCCCGCCCCAGGCCCGACTCCTTGCAGCCGCCGAAGGGCACGCCGGGTTCGGTGCCCACGTGCTGGTTGACCCAGGTCGTCCCCGCCTCCAGCCGCGAGGCCAGCGCCTCGCCGCGTTCCAGATCGTTGGTCCAGATCGAACCGCCCAGCCCGAAGCGCGTGTCGTTGGCGCGCCGGATGGCGTCGTCCACGTCGGTGTAGCGGATCACGGGCAGCACGGGCCCGAAGGGCTCCTCGTCCACCAGGCGGGTGCCTTCGGCGATGTCGGCGACGATGGTGGGTTCGATGAAATATCCGTCGCCGGGACGGGCCTGGCCGCCGGTCAGGATGCGCGCGCCGGTCTGCCGGGTGTCCTCCAGGATGCCCAGCACCCGCTCGTACTGCATCTTGTTCTGCACCGGTCCCATCGTCACGTCCGGATCGAAGCCGTCGCCCACGCGCGCCTTGCGGGCCAGCGCGGCCAGCTCGTCGCACATCGCGTCGTAGATGCTGTCGTGCACATACAGGCGCTTGATGGCCATGCACACCTGGCCGCTATTGACGAACGCCGCCTGGAACAGGCGCGGCGCGACTTGCGCCGGCTTGACGTCGTCCAGCACGATGGCCGCGTCGTTGCCGCCCAGCTCCAGCGTCACCCGCTTGAGCGTGCCGGCGGCGCTGGCCAGCACGCGCTTGCCGGTGGCCACCGACCCGGTGAACGAGATCTTGTCGATGCCGGGATGCTCGGTGATCCACTGGCCGAGATCGTTGCCGCCCGCCACCACGTTCAACACGCCGGGAGGCAGCACCCGCTGGGCCAGCTCGCCCAGCTTCAGCGTGGTCAGCGGCGTGTACGGCGAAGGCTTGACGACCACGGTGTCGCCCACGTACAGCGCCTGCGTGATCTTGGGCACCGCCAGCACGATGGGCACGTTCCAGGGCGTGATCGCGCCCACGACACCCAGCGGGCGATAGTGCAGTTCGGTACGGCCCTGGGCGTCGTCGCGCAGCACTTCCGGCTTGATCTCGATGCGCGACAGCAGGTCGAACTGCGCCACGGCCCGGTTCAGTTCCTCGCGGGCGCGCGCCAGCGGCTTGCCCTGTTCCGAGGTCAGCAGGGGTGCCAGTTCCTCGATCGACTCCTTGAGCGCCTGCCCCAGCTTGAGCAGGTATTCGCGGCGCTGGGCGAACGACAGCTCGCGCCACGGCACGAACGCCCGGCGGGCCGCCGCCACCGCGCTGTCGAGCTGTGCGCGCGAGGCATCCGGGCAGCGGGCGAAAGGCTGGCCCGTGGAAGGGTTGATGACGTCGAAATGCGCGCCGCTGCTTTCCGGCTTGCCGTCTATGGTGTGGAAGAACTCGCCGAACCGGGAAAGGCCGGGGGCGTTCGCCGCCGCTGCCTGGGAATGACCCATGATGTGACTCCGCGTAAGTAATGGAATAGATGCTGTGGGAAAGCCTAGGTACCCGTTTTCCAGGAGATGACCTGCGCGGGCGCGCCGCCCCGCAGGTGGCACTCCACCATGCCCTGTTCGTCGTGGCGCTGGGGTGGCGCCGTGGTGCGGCAGATGTCGGCGGCCTCCGGGCAGCGGGGGTGGAAACGGCATCCGGCGGGCGCGTTCAGCGGATCCGGAAACCCCCGGCCCAGGTGCAGCTCGGGCAGTCCCAGCGCCGGATCCGGCGTCAGGATCGACCCCATCAGCGCCTGGGTGTACGGATGACGCGGCGCGGACATCAGTCGCGCAGCCCTGCCGGTTTCCACCACCCGCCCCATGTACATGACCGCGACCCGATCGGAGATGTATTCGACCACCCCCAGGTCGTGGCTCACGAAGACGTAGGTCAGCCCCAGTTCCTGGCGCAGGTCCTTCAGCAGGTTCAGGATCTGCGCCTGCACCGAGACGTCCAGCGCCGACGTCGGTTCGTCGCACACCACGATCTCGGGCTTGAGCACCAGGGCGCGGGCGATGGCCACGCGCTGGCGCTGCCCGCCCGACATCTGGCTGGGATAGGCGTGGGCGAAGCGCGCGGGCAGGCCGACCTTGTCCATGATCTCGCGCACCAGCCGCGCGCGCTGGGCGGCGTCGCCGACCCGGTGCACCACCAGCGGCGCGCCGACGATCTCGCCTATGGTCTGGCGGGGATTGAGCGACGAATAGGGATCCTGGAAGATGGGCTGGATCTTGCGGGCGATCTCCAGCCGGTCGAACGAGGCGATCGGCCGGCCCTCGACGGTCATCTCGCCCGAGGTGGGCCGCAGCAGGCCCAGCATCATCCAGCTCAGCGTGGTCTTGCCGCTGCCCGACTCGCCCACGATGCCCAGGGTCTCGCCCCGCTGCACCGTCAGGCAGACGTCGTCCACCGCGCGCAGCGGGCGGGGCGGCTTGAACAGCCCGCCGCCCACCGGGTAGGTCTTGCACAGGTGCTCCACGGACAGCACCGGGGCCTTGCCCGCGGCCACGGCGGGACGCGCGGTATCCAGGGAAACCGTGTTCATTGCAGCGCCTCCTGTACGGCATGGCGGCCGCTTCCGGCCCCGGCGGCCAGGACGCAGCGGTAGTGGTGCCCTCCGCCGGCATCCCGCATCGCGATGACCCCGTGGCCGCAGGCATCGCCCGCATGGGCGCAGCGGTTGCGGAATGCGCAGCCCTGGTGCTCGCCCACCAGCGAAGGCACGGTGCCCGGTATGGAGCCCAGGCGCTGGCCGGGGCCCGCCTCGCCGCGCGTGGGCATGCAGGCCATGAGCCCGCGCGTATAGGGGTGGCTGGCGCGGCCGAATACCTGCGTGGGCGAGCCGGACTCCACGATGCGGCCGCCGTACATGACGGCCACGTCGTCGGCCATGCGCGCCACCACGCCCAGGTTGTGCGTGATCAGGATGATGGCCATGCCCATCTCGGCCTGCAGCTTCTTGAGCAGTTGCAGGATCTGCACCTGCACGGTCACGTCCAGCGCGGTGGTGGGTTCGTCGGCGATCACCAGCGAGGGCTCGCACATCAGCGTCATGGCGATCATGACCCGCTGCCGCAGGCCCCCGGACAACTGGTGCGGATACTGCGCCAGCCGCTGCCCGGCCGACATGATGCCGACGCGCTCGAGCAGCTCGACTGCCCGGTCGCGCGCCTGCCCGCGGCTGGCGCGACGGTGGCGCACGTAGACCTCGGCCAGTTGGTCGCCGACGGTATAGACGGGATTGAGCGCGGTCATGGGGTCCTGGAAGATCATGCCCATCCGGTCCCCGCGCAGTTGCGCGACCTCGCGCGGCGACATCCGCGCCAGGTCGCGCCCCTCGAACAGGATGCGCCGCGCCGACAGCCTTGCCTTGCGGGGCAGCAGCTGCATCAGCGCCAGCGAGGTCATGGTCTTGCCACAGCCCGACTCTCCCACCAGGCAGAAAGTCCGGCCCGACCCGACCTCGAAGCTGACGTCGCTGACCGCGTGCAGCAGGCCGGCCGGCACGTCCATCTCCACCGACAGGCCGTCGACCTGCAGCAACGCTTGTGAATTCGCGCTCATGCCCTGCCCTCCGGCGCCGTGATGTCGCGCAGTCCGTCGCCAGCCAGGTTGATGGCCATGACCAGCAGGAAGATCGCCATGCCCGGCAGCACGATCAGATAAGGCTTGAAAAACATCATGGCGCGCCCTTCGGACACCATCAGGCCCCAGGACGGCGTGGGCGGTTGCACCCCCAGGCCCAGGAAGGACAACGCCGCCTCGATCAGGATGACGATGGCGATCTCCAGGCTGGCCACGACGATGATCTGGTTCATGACGTTGGGCAGGACCTCGCGAAACAGCACTCGTGTGTGCGAAGCGCCGATGGCCCGCGCCGCGTGGATGAATTCGCTGCTGCGCATCTGCTGCACCACGCTGCGCGTGACCACCGTGTAGCGGTCCCAGGTCAGCAGGCCCAGGATGACCACCATGGCCGTCATCGACCCGCCCACGATGGACACCAGCGACAGGGCGATCAGCACGCTGGGCAGAGCCAGCTTGACGTTCAGCACGTACACCACGAAGGTGTCGATCCGGCCGCCGAAATAGCCGCCCACCAGGCCCAGCAGCGAACCGATGACCCCGGCGATGGCGGCGGCGCCGAAGCCCACCGTCAGCGAGACCCTGGCGCCGTAGATCAGGCGGCTCAGGTAATCCCGGCCCAGCGCGTCCGTGCCCAGCACGTGTTCCCAGGACCCCGTGGTCCAGACCGGATCGACCAGCGTCCTGGAAAGATCCTGCGCATAGGGATCGTAGGGCGCCAGCCACGGCGCGCACACCGCGACCAGCACGGCCGCCAGCACGATGCCCGCGCCGATCAGGAAGCCGAGGTGCGAGCGGGCGCGCCGCCGCATGATTGCCCGGGGCGACGCCGGGTCCCTGCGCGCGGCGCTTGCATCCGCCAGGTTTGCGTCCATGACAGTGCTCATAGCTTGATCCTCGGATCCAGGCGCGCGTTGATCAGGTCCGCCAGCATCGTCAGGAAGATGTAGCAGAACGCCAGGAAGACCAGGATGGACTGCACCACGGGAAAGTCGATCTGGCTGATGGAGTGGAAGGCCAGTTGGCCGATGCCGTTCAGGCCGAACACCGACTCGACGATGACCGAGCCGCCCAGCAGAAAACCCAGCGACACGGCCGACACCGAGACCACCGGCAGGATGGCCGTGCGCAGCGCGTGCTTGAACAGCACAGACCGCGCCGAGAGTCCCTTGGCCCGCGCCGTGCGGACGAAATCCGAGGACAGCGCATCGATCATGCCGGTGCGTGTCAGCCGCATCTTGGCGGGCATGGTCCCCAGCCCCAGCGTGACCGTGGGCAGGATGAAGTGCACCCAGGTGTCCGATCCCGACACGGGCGCCCATTGCAGCTTCACGGCAAACACGAAGATCAGGATCAGCGCGAACCAGAAGTTGGGAATGGCCTGGCCGAACACGGCCAGCGCCAGCGCCGTCCGGTCCACCCAGGTGTTGGGCCGCATGGCCGCCACCACGCCCAGCGGAATGGCGACGACCAGCGACAGCAGCAGCGAACACAGAGCCAGCGCGATGGTCACGCCCAGATGATCGACGATCAGTTCCAGCACGGGCGTACGCGAGAACAGCGAGGTGCCGAGATCGCCATGCAGCGCGCTCCACACCCAGTCGAAATACTGGACGTACAGCGGACGGTCCAGGCCGTACATGCCGGCCACGCGGGTGATTTCCTCGGGCGTGGCGGTCTCGCCCGCCAACGCCGAGGCCAGGTCGCCGGACAATCGCAGCAGGGCGAAACCGATCACCGAGACGGTGATGGCCACCAGCAGCGAGACGCCCAGCCTGCGTATGAAGAACTGGAGCATGCCGTCCTCACTTCCAGTGGACTTCGTAGAAGTCGAGTCCGTAGACGCCGCCCGAGGTCTTGTCCAGCACCAGGTCGCGGTTGTGGATGAACACGTCCGGCTTGGTCGACAACGGCACCACGTACGCCTGTTCGTTGGCCCGGTCGTAGGCCTTCTTGTAGATGGCTTCGCGGCGTTCCTCGTCGGTGGTGGCCATGCCCTCCTTCATCCAGGCCTGGATCTGCTTGTCGTGCCAGTAGTCGCGCGCACCCGGCGCGAACAGGAACTGGACCGGCGACGAGGCATCCGGCAGTCCGCCCGAGGTCCACAGACTGACCAGCACCTGCTGCTTGCCCTGGCGCTGCTTCTCGCGATAGCCGGCGAAGGTGATGCGATCGACCTTGGCGCGGATGCCGACCTTGCGCAGTTCGCCCGCCACCGCCTCGGCCAGCCCGGTGGACCCGGGCGTCGCGGTCAGTTCGACGTCGAAGCCGTTGGGGTAGCCGGCCTCGGCCAGCAGCTTTTTGGCGGCCGCCGGATCGTAGGCCGGGGGCTTGGTCGAATAGGCGCAGGCGCGGTGGATGGGCAGGCACAGCGCATCCGGCGCGACCACGGCATCGCCGCCCGGCGTGACGCTGCGCGCCACCAGCGTGCGATTCACCGCCATCGCCATCGCCTGCCTGACCTTCAGGTTCGACAGCGCCGCGTTGCCCGAGCGGCCGGCCGAGTCGATGGCCATGAACTGGAAGGTCAGGCCCTCGTTGGCGCTCATTTTCAGGGTGGGCTGCTTGGCCAGCATGTCGGCCTGGGCCTTGTCCGACACCTTGATGAAATCGATGTTGCCGGTCGCCAGGTTGGCGATCTGGGTCTGCGTGTCCGGCATGGGTACGGCCTCGACCCGCGCCACGCGCGCCGCCGGCTTGCACGGCGTGCCGTGCGTGTAGTCGGGGTTGCGCACGAGCACGATCCTGTCGGTATTGAAGGTCTCGACCTTGAAGGGACCGGTACCGATCGGCGTCTTGCGGCCGAAGTCGCCCTTGTTCTGGTACTTGCCGTGCAGGTCGGACGGCACGATGGGCGTGGAATAGGCCAGCCGCAGCATCGCCGTGGGCGCGGGGCCGTTGGTGTGGATGCGCACGGTGTACTGGTCGATCTTCTCGGCGCGCTTGAACGGCGCGTAGTTCTCGGCGAAGCGCAGGCCGTTGTTGGGATCGGTCAGCCAGCCGAAGGTATAGATGACATCGTCGGCGTCGAAGGCCGAGCCGTCGTGGAACTTCACGCCGGTATGCAGCTTCAGTTCCAGCGTCTGGTCGTCCAGCCATTTCCACGAACTGGCGAGATTGGGCGCGAACTTGCCGGTGCGATTGTCGAAGCACAGCAGCGGGTCGAACAGCCCGCGCGAGAACATGCCCACCTCGGGGTTGGGGCCGTCGTACAGGATCATGCTGGAAATGGGTTCGACCAGTCCGATGCGCAGCGTGTTCTTGGCTTTCTGCGCGTTCGCCGCGCCAGCCGCGCAGGCCAGCATACAGGTGGCCAGCATCGTGGCGAGTCTCTTGCCTTGCATAGTGTCTCCTCCTTGTTGGCGTGTCAGCGGTCCGCCGCAGCGGGCGCCGCCTTCAGCAATCCGGCGGCGCCGGTCTCGACCGGCACCTCGGCCGGCAGCACCACCGAGGCCGAGCGGACGCGGTACAGGTCGCCGCGCCGCGCGGCCTCGGGCACCTCGCCGGCCGCCAGCGCCTTGGCCAGGCGCAGCATGAGCCGGCGGAAATTCACGATGCCGCGGTCCGAATGGCCGAGGTTTTCCTTGGAACGGTCGACCACCGCGCCCATGCTTTCCTGCACGGCGGCATCCTGGTTGGGAATGCCGGTGATGCCGGTGAAGTTGTCGTGGCGCTGCTTCTCGCGATCGATGCCGTAGTCGTTGTCGGCGCTCAGCAGCGGCAGGTAGGCTTCGTCGACCGGCCCCCAGAAACCGTTGCGCCCGCCGCGCGTCTCGCGTTCCTGATCCGAGTACGGGCGCGCCGGGCTGGCGCTGAACGACCAGGTCCAGGTCGTATGGTCGTCGATCGGCACCCACGCGTGGCCGTCGTACGGCTCCCGGCTGGATTCCTTGAACGCGCCCACCGGCGGGATCATCGTGTAGAACGGCAGCAGGAACTGCGTGACACGCCAGTAGTAGTGGCCGGGCTCGGCGTTGCGGCGGGCGGCGATCACCAGCCCGGCTTCGCTCTCGCTCACTTCGAACACGGGGTGCCGGTCGCTCTGGTGATAGGGGTTGCGCGGCCCGGAATCCGTGCCTTCCCTGCGGCTGTGCAGGAACGAGATATGGCTCGAATCGATGCCGCCCTCCACCGCCTGCGCCCAGTTGCAGCGCTGCAGGCGCTTGGTGGCCGTGCGCTGCGCGGCGGGCAGCTCCGACCACTCGAACTCCGGCAGCGGCCCCTCGGTGCCCTTGGGCCCCATGTAGGCCCAGACGACGCCGCCGCGGATCGCGGTGGGATAGGCTGTAAGGCGCACGCGGTCCTTGTAGTTGGTTTCGTGCGGCTCGGACGGCATGTCCACGCAGCGGCCCTCCACGTCGAACTTCCAGCCGTGGTAGACGCAGCGCAGGCCGTTCTCTTCGTTGCGGCCGTAATAAAGCCCCGCGCGGCGGTGTGCGCAATAGGCGTCCACCAGCCCGACCCGGCCGCTGGTGTCGCGGAACGCCACCAGGTCCTCGCCCAGCAGCCGCAGCCGGACGGGCGCGCCGTCGGGCTCGGGCAGTTCCTCTTCCAGCAGGGCCGGCAGCCAGAACCGGCGGAACAGCTCGCCCATGGGCGTTCCCGGCCCCACCTGTGTCAGCATGTCGTTGTCTTTCCTGGACAGCACTTCTTGCTCCTTTGCCGCGGCCTTATCGCCAGGCCGCGAATGCCATGGCCGTGCCCGTGCCCGCATGCGAGCGGTAGCACGGCACGTAGTCCACCAGTTCCATCTCCAGCCCGGCCTCGGCGCACGCCGCGGCCACGGGCAGCCAGTTCTTGCACTCGGACGTGCCCGATTGCAGCGTTGCCTCGTCGATGCCGCGCAGCCAGTCCTCGTCGCGCCGCCGCATGGCATCGAGCAGGGCGCGGTCGAAGGTCTCGTCGATGACGAAGTGGCTCAGCCCGCCGGAGGCGATCAGCGCCACGCGCAGCGCCTGCGGCCAGGCCGCCACGGCCCGCGCCAGGGCCCGGCCGAAATCCATGCAGCGTCCGGCGCGGGGCTGGTTGGGGGGATAGAAGGTGTTCAGCATGAACGGCACGTGCGGCAGCACGCTGCCCTTCATCAACCGTTGATAGACGAAACCGAAGGCGTGCGGCATGCCCGTGGCCGGTCCCGGGCCGCGCTGCGGCATCTCGTCGGACTGCGCCAGGTCGAAGCCGGCGTCGGCCAGCGCGGCGCCCAGGTGGGCCGCCAGTTGCGGGTGGCCCGGATAGCGCGACGACACGGCCGGCTTGATCGCCGTTGCCGAAATGGCGATGGCCGGCGACAATTTCGCCAGGCGCTCGGGATGGACGGGCTCGTCGGCGACCTCGGCGCCCGCATACATCCACAACGCGGGCGTCAGGCGCGCGCCGAACACTTCACGCTGGTCGTTGCCGACGATGATGGCCACGTCCACGCGGGCCTCCCGCAAGCGCACGGCCAAAGACTCGACCGCGTCCGCGCAACGCTGCGCATGGCCGGCCATGGCATCAGGCGTGACGCGTTCGTCCAGGCCCTCCGCCACGCGCATCGCGGCCAGTTCGTCGAAGCCGTAGGTGGCGCCGCGATAGGGATGCGCCGTCTCCGCCCGGTCCGCCTCCACCCGCAGGCTCCACTTGTCGGGAGGCGTGGAAAGCTGCGGCCCGTGCGAGGTTCCCAGGCCGAGGACTATGCGCGCCATGCCGCGCCCCTCGAGCCGTATCGATGTGTCTCCATTTGCCCGTTTTCTGGTAAGTTATTTTAATAGTCATACTGTATGAGTGATTACCAGGAATGTCAAGGCCGCCTCCCGGCGGACCGATGCGCCCGCGGGCCCTACGGATCGGCTTAACGCATTGATTCCGTAATGTTTTTTGATGAGATAGGCAGGTTTTTTAGTGTTTATACTGAGCCCGGGTCGCCGGATCGCGGCAGGGGCCCGAGGTCATGAGAGCGGATATAATTGCTCATACAGTCTGCGACTTATGAACGGTGGAATAGAAAAAATGGCACGTACGAGAGCCGATCTACCTGTGTGGCGCGCCGGACGCACCGAATCCACGGCCATGCGCGTTGAAAAACAGATCAAGGAAGCCGTGCTCGACGGCAAGCTGCAACCGGGCGATTTCCTGGGTTCCGAAAACGATCTGGCCGAACAGTTCCAGGTCAGCCGCCTGCCCATCCGCGAGGCCATGGGGCGGTTGCAGGCGCTGGGCGTGGTGGACGTGCGCACGGGCGCCGGGGGCGGCACCCGCATCGCCAACGGCAACGATGCGCCGGTGGTCGAAGCCCTGGCCATCCAGCTCAAGCTGATCGGCGTCGGTTCGGACGAAGTCTTCGACGCTCAACTCATCATCGAGGCCAGCGCCGCCGAACTCGCGGCCAAGCTGGCGAACGCCGACGACATCGCCAAGATGGAAGCCTGCCTGGCTCGGGTCGAGGAACTGGTGTCTTCGCCGGAAGACTTCACGCCCGAGAAACTGACCACCGCATCGCTGGCTTTCCACCAGTCCATCGTCGACGCCTCGCACAACCAGTTCCTGTCGTCGATCATGAAGGCGATCTCGTACGTGCTGTACCGCTCGGTCAATCCGTACACGACGCCGGCCGTGGGCAAGCGGCTGGTGCAGCGGCACCGCAAGATGCTGGCGGCCATCGTGGCGCGCGACGGCGAACTGGCCAGGCAACTGCTGACCGACCACGTGGCCAAGGTCCGCGCCAAGCACGGCGCGGCGGACAAGGGTTCGGCCGGCAACTGAACGCGGCCCGGGCAGCCCGGCTGGCTGCCCGCCTCGGTCCTTAATCGACCTGGATGTTGCGCGCCTTGATCAGCCGCGCCCAGCGCGCCTGTTCGTCGCGCATCAGCGCGGTCATCTGCGCCGGCTGGTTCAGCGCGGGAACCGAGCCGATCTCCTTCAGGTTCTCGATCATGGCCGGATCGGCCAACACCCGGGCAATGCCCGCATGGATGGCCTGTACCTTGTCGGCGGCAATTCCGGCCGGCGCCAGCACGCCGAACCAGCTCACGCCGTCCACCCCCGGATAGCCCTGTTCGGCGATGGTGGGGATCTCGGGCGCCGACGGGCTGCGCTCGGTGCCCACCAACCCCAAGGCCTTCACCTTCCCGCCCTTGAGCAGCGGCAGCGCCGCCGGCAGGTCGACGAACACGCCGGCGATCTGGCCGCCCATGACGTCGGTCAACGCGGGCGCCACGCCCTTGTAGGGCACATGGACGAAGTTGCCGCGCGTGGCGTCCTTCATCAGCTCCATGTACAGGTGCGTGATGTTGCCGGTCCCAGCCGATCCGATGGGCACGGGGTTCGTGGACTGGCGCGCGTAGGCGACGAACTCCTTCATGTCCTTGGCCGGCAGCTGCTTGCCCACGAGCAGGGCGGTACCGTTGGCCACCACCCGGCCGATGGGGCTCAGGTCTTTCAGCGGGTCGTAGTTCAGGTCCTTGTACAGCACGGGGCTGATGGTCAGCATGCCCGAAGTCGCGAACAGCAGCGTCCCGCCGTCGGGCGCGGCCTTGGCCACCGCCTGCACGCCTATCGTGCCGTTGGCGCCGGGACGGTTGTCGATGATCACGGTCGCATCCAGCTGCGGCCCCAGGCGCTCGGACAGCTTGCGCGCGATCAGGTCGGCCGGACCGCCGGGCGAGAACGGCACGACCATGCGGATCTGGCGCGGCAGCGGCTGGGCGGCTGCGTTCCCGGCCAGCGTCGCGGCCAGCAGGAACAGCGCGGAGTGCAGGAAGGGGCGGCGGGCAAGCATGGGGAATTCCATGGACGTTCCTTGAGTGAAGATGAGGGGGGGACGGCGCGTTCAGGACGCGCGGCGGACGACGCCCACGCCGGGGCCTTCCGGAACATGGAGATGGCCATCCACGACCTTCAGGCCCTCGAACGGATCGTTCAAGAGCTTCTGGAACTCGGCCAGCTCGCAGGCATAGGTGATGTTGGGCAGCGCCACGGCCAGGTGCAGGGCATGGGCGGCCAGCAACTGGCTGCCGACGTTGGCGCCCATCCGGCATCCCAGGTGCGCCACCTCGCAGACGCGAGCGGCAGTCTGCACCGCGCGCAGCCCGCCCATCTTGGGCACCTTCAGGCTGACCGCGTTGATCGAGCGGCTGGCGGCCAGGCGGTAGGTCGACGACGCGTCGTAGGCGCTCTCGTCGGCCTCGATGGCGATGCTGGAGGCGCGCGTGACTTCCTGCAACCCGTCCAGGTCGTCGGCTGGCACCGGCTGCTCGATGATGTCGACGTCGAACTCGACGGCCCGCTGCGCGAACACGATGGCGTCCTTGGCGCGGTAGGACTGGTTGGGATCGGCCACCAGCCGCACGTCGTCGCCCACCTGGCGCCGCACCGCGCGCAGCCGCTCGATGTCCTCGCGCACCGACCCGCCCACCTTGAGCTTCAGGTGGCGATAGCCCTGGTCCACCAGGCGCTGCGCGCGCTCGGCCATCTCGGGCGGCGTCTTCAGGCCCAGCATGCGGCAGATGGCGATGCGGTCGGTGGTCTTGCCGCCCAGCAGTTCGTACAGCGGCACGCCCAGGAGACGCGCCTTCAGATCGTGCAGCGCGCAATCGATGGCCGCCTTGGCGGGGTTGTTGCCCACCAGCGCGGCCTGCACGCGCACGAGGTTCGCCTCGATCGCCATCGCGTCCTGGCCGACCAGCGCCGGGCAGATGCGCTGCAAGGCGCCTTCCACCCCCAGCGCCGTCGCGGCCAGGTGCGGAAAGGCCGCGGCATAGCCCCAGCCTTGCGTGCCGTCCTCGGCCGTCAGGGTCAGCACGACGGCATCGTTGGTCGGATAGGCCTGGCCCGCGAATTTCCAATTGGGGTCTTCGTCGGGCAGGCTCAGGTGTTCGAGGGAAAAAGCGGTGATCTTCAAGACATTCTCCGGCATGGCAGGGATGCGGCCACTCTATCAGCGGCCCGGCCGTGCGATCATTCGCATTCGGGCGGCCGGGCAAACCAAATGGTTATGGGCCGCCACCCTCTCCTTCCTGCATCGAGGTTCACATGGAAGCCGAGCGATCGATCGAGCGCGTGCTGACCACCCAGGTCAAGCTGCGCCACCTGCTGATGTTCAAGACCGTGGCCGAATGCGGCGCCTTGTCGCGCGCGGCGGAAACGCTGCATATGTCCCAACCCGCGGTGTCCAAGACCATCCACGAACTGGAGACGCTGCTGGGCGAACGGCTGCTGGAGCGCACGGCCAAGGGCGTCATCCCCACGGTGTTCGGCAGCCACGTGCTGCGCTATGCCCACTCGCTGCACGCGGAACTCAAGCGCGCGGCCGAGGAACTGACCGCCCTGCGCCAGGGCTCGGCCGGCAAGCTGGCGATAGGCAGCTACATGGTGGCGCTGCCCACGCTGCTGCCGCGCGCGCTGTCGCTGTTCTTCGCCGGCGGCGACGCCACGCGCGTGTCGGTGGTGGACGGCAGCAAGGAAAGGCTGCTGAGCGGACTGCAGGCCGGAGAGATCGACATCGTCGTGGGCCGCATGTCCGAGCAGGACGGCCATGGGCAGATCCGGCAGATCCCCCTGTACTTCGAACCCATCGTGCTGGTGGCTGGACACCAGAACCCGCTGGCGGCCAAGGCTGCGCCCACCCCCGCGGACCTGGCCGCGCAGGAATGGGTCATGCCGCACGCCAGCAGCGTGGCCCGCACGCCCATCCATATGTTCTTCGCGCGCGAAGGGCTGGAACTGCCCGCGCGCATCGTCGAAACCCTGTCGTTCCCGCTGATACGCGCGCTGCTGCTGCAACGGGACATCGTGGCCGCGCTGCCCTGGCAGATCGTCCAGGCCGACATCGAGCAGGGCATCCTGGCCAAGCTGCCCGTGGACATCGGCTACCCCGCCCTGCCCGTGGGCATCATCACCCACGCCCACAACAGCCTGTCGGCCGCCGCGCTGCGCATGATCGACAACCTCAAGCAGGCCGCCGGCGAACTCTACCACCGCCCACCCGCGGCCTGATGCCGGTCAGTTGCCCTCGGCGGTGGCGGGCGCGGCCGCCGGGTTCCATTGGCCGCGCCGCATGCGCGAGATCTTCACGCTCTTGAACAGGCCGGCCTTGCGGAACGGCTCGTCGCGCGAGAACGCCTCGGCCTCGGCCAGGCTGCCCACGTTCAGGATCAGCACGCTGCCCGTGCGCCCCACGCCGTCCTCGGCCAGCATGGCCCCGCCCAGCACCAGCCTGGACTCGAACCGGGCCAGGTACTCCAGATGCGCGGGCTTGACCTGCTTGCGGATCTCCGCCGCGCCGTCGTCCCGGTCTTCCTGGTAGATGATGTACAGCATGCGCGCTCCTTGTCGAAACGGCCATGATACGGAGCCCGCAACCACGGCCGCATTCCAGTTTCGCCCCTGGTTCCAACCGGATGGTTATGGCCCCGGCGCGAAAAATCAGCCCGCTCCATGGACCCGGGCGGGAGAATGGCTTCCTTTGTCATCACCGGGAGTCCCATCCATGCCAAGCTCCATCGACGCCCGCCTGTCGGCCCTCGGCATCGTCCTGCCGCCCGCGCCCGCGGCCCGCGCCGCGCGCATCCGCATGGCGCGCAAACTGGGCAACCTGCTCTTCGTCTCGGGCCAGTTGCCCAGCGTGAACGGCGAGCTGCGCCACGTCGGCCGCGTGGGCGACACCATGGATCTGGCCCAGGCCCAGCAGGCCGCGCGCGCCAGCGCGCTGAACGTGCTGGCCCAGGCCCGCGCCGCCCTGCCCAACGGCCTGGACGACATCGTCTCGGTGGTCAACCTGCGCGGCTTCGTCGCCGCCACGCCGGATTTCGTGCGCATCGCCGAAGTGGTCAACGGCGCCTCGGACCTGATGGTGGAGATATTCGGGGAAGCCGGCGCCCACACGCGCACGGCCGTGGGCGTGAACAGCATGCCGCACGGCGTGGTGGTCGAGATCGAGGCGATGTTTGAAATCATGCCCCCCCTACGCGCTGACGCGCGCCCCCCAGGGGGCGAAACCGGCGGACTGGCAAAGCCAGATCCGCGGTTTCCTGGGCCTAGGGAAACCATCTTGGACTGAAGCAGGGGTGCTACCGCTGGCAGCCAGCGATAGCACCGGTGCCGCACCCCAAGAAACGGGTACTAGACCCAGGATGCGGTGGATCCGGCTCCGCCGGTCCACCCGCATCGCCCCCTTGAGGGGGCCCGCGTAAGCGGGTAGGGGGTGGGCCTACCAGGAAACTCGCGTAGGGGGTTCCCCCCTACGCGAGTTTCCCGTGGCACTGCTTGTACTTCTTGCCGCTGCCGCAGGGGCAGGGATCGTTGCGCCCGACCTTGGGCAGCACGTTGCGCACCGGCTCCTGGCCGGATCCCGCGGCCGCGTTGGCGGCGGCCAGGGCCTCGTCGTAGTCGGAGTGATGGTATTGCACGTTCTGCACATGCGGCAGGGCGGCGTCCTGCTCGACCTGTTCCACCTGCTCGGCCGACTGCACGCGCACGGTCATCAGCACCTTGACGACGTCGTTGCGGATGCGGTCCAGCATGTTGGAGAACAGCTCGAAGGCTTCGCGCTTGTATTCCTGCTTGGGATTCTTCTGGGCGTAGCCGCGCAGGTGGATGCCCTGGCGCAGGTGATCCAGCATGGCCAGGTGCTCGCGCCAGTGCGTGTCGATGGACTGCAGCAGGATGGAGCGCTCGAACTGGCCCCACATCTCGGTGCCCACCAGCGCCACCTTGGCGTCGTAGGCGTCGGCCGAGGCCTTCAGGACGCGTTCGAGCAGGTCGTCGTCGGTCAGGTTGGGCTCGGCTTCCACCATGCTGGCCAGCGGCAGCTCGACCTGCCATTCCAGCTCCAGCGTCTTTTGCAGGCCCGGCACGTCCCATTGTTCCTCGACCGAGTCTTCGGGCACGTAGCCGCGGAAGGTCTCGGTGAAGGTGGCTTCGCGCAGGTTGGCGACCACGTCGGCGATGGAGGGCGCCTCCAGGACTTCGTTGCGCTGGGTGTAGATGACCTTGCGCTGGTCGTTGGCGACGTCGTCGTATTCCAGCAATTGCTTGCGGATGTCGAAGTTGCGGGCCTCGACCTTGCGCTGGGCCGACTCGATCGAGCGGGTGACCATGCCGGCCTCGATGGGCTCGCCCTCGGGCAGCTTGAGGCGCTCCATGATGGCGCGCACGCGGTCGCCGGCGAAGATGCGCATCAGCGAATCTTCCAGCGACAGGTAGAAGCGCGACGACCCCGGGTCGCCCTGGCGGCCGGCGCGGCCGCGCAGCTGGTTGTCGATACGGCGCGATTCGTGGCGCTCGGTGCCGATGATGCGCAGGCCGCCGGCAGCCTTGACCTGCTCGTTCAGCGGCTTCCATTCATCGCGCACGCGGGCGATGCGGATGTCCTTCTCGGTCTCGGACAGCGCGTCGTCGGCGCGGATCAGGTCGACCTGCTTGTCGACGCTGCCGCCCAGCACGATGTCGGTACCGCGGCCCGCCATGTTGGTGGCGATGGTGATGTGGCCCGGCTTGCCGGCCTCGGCCACGATCTCGGCTTCGCGCGCGTGCTGCTTGGCGTTGAGCACCTCGTGCTTCAGGCCGGCCTTGACCAGCATGGCCGACAGCAGTTCGGAGTTCTCGATGCTGGTGGTGCCCACCAGCACCGGCTGGCCGCGCTTCTGGCAGTCACGGATGTCTTCCAGGATGGCGTTGTACTTTTCCTGGTCGGTCTTGAAGACCTGGTCGTTCTGGTCGACGCGGATCATGGGCCGGTTGGTCGGCATGATCACGGTCTCCAGGCGATAGATTTCCTGGAACTCGTAGGCTTCAGTATCGGCCGTGCCGGTCATGCCGGCCAGCTTCTCGTACATCCGGAAGTAGTTCTGGAAGGTGATCGAGGCCAGCGTCTGGTTCTCGTTCTGGATCTTCACGCCTTCCTTGGCCTCGACCGCCTGGTGCAGGCCGTCGGACCAGCGGCGGCCCACCATCAGGCGGCCGGTGAATTCGTCGACGATGACCACTTCGTTGTTCTGCACGACGTAGTGCTGGTCGCGGAAGAACAGGTTGTGCGCCCGCAGCGCCGCCATCAGGTGGTGCATCAGGCTGATGTGGCGCGGCTCGTACAGCGACTCGCCCTCGGGCAGCAGGCCCTGGCGCTCCAGGATCTGCTCGGCCTTCTCGTGGCCGGCTTCCGACAGGTAGACCTGGTGGCTTTTCTCGTCCACCCAGAAATCGCCCTCGGGCTCGGGCTCGTTGGACTTGGGCTCGGACGCCATCCGGGTCAGCAGCGGCGGCACCGCGTTCATCCGGATGTACATCTCGGTATGGTCTTCGGCCTGGCCCGAGATGATCAGCGGCGTGCGCGCCTCGTCGATCAGGATGGAGTCGACCTCGTCGACCACCGCGTAGAACAGCGCGCGCTGGCGGCGATCCTCCACGCGG
Organism: Pigmentiphaga kullae; assembly: GCF_004216695.1. GTDB lineage: Bacteria > Pseudomonadota > Gammaproteobacteria > Burkholderiales > Burkholderiaceae_B > Pigmentiphaga > Pigmentiphaga kullae. Next base: position 44,683 of record NZ_SGXC01000004.1, on the reverse strand, counting down.
TATTCCATGTTGTCGCGCAGGTAGTCGAAGCCGAATTCGTTGTTGGTGCCGTAGGTGATGTCGGCCCGGTAGGCCTCGATCTTTTCCTCGTTGGGCTGCTGCGAGATCACCACGCCCACCGACAGGCCCAGGAACTTGTACAGGCGGCCCATCCAGGCCGCGTCGCGCTGCGCCAGGTAGTCGTTGACCGTCACCACGTGCACGCCCTTGCCGGCGATGGCGTTCAGGTAGGTCGGCAGCGTGGCCACGAGGGTCTTGCCCTCCCCCGTGCGCATTTCGGCGATGCGGCCGCTGTGCAGCACGATCCCGCCCAGCAGCTGGACGTCGAAGTGGCGCATGCCCAATACCCGCTTGCCGCCTTCGCGGACGACGGCGAAGGCCTCGGGCAGCAGGTCGTCCAGCGTTTCGCCGTTCTGGTAGCGTTGCTTGAACTCTTGCGTGCGGGCCGTGAGTTGCTCGTCGCTGAGTGCGGCGGTCTGGGACTCCAGCGCGTTGATCCGAGCGACCAACTTGCCGTACTGCTTCAGCAGCCGGTCATTGCGGCTGCCGAAAATTTTCTTGAGCAGAGAGGAAACCATGCGCGATATTTGCAAGCAACCGGGGCCGGGCCGTGGCCTGGCATCCCAGCCGGGATAGGGGATAAGCCAGCCAGTTTAGCACCGTGGGAGGACCTTGAATCGCGCGTCCCGTCCGCATGGACATCCCTGCCCGGCCACCGCCCCCGGCGGCTGGCCCGGCCCGGGAGCGGCGCCCGCCCCCGCCGGGACCGGTCCGGGTCAATCCCGGGTGAGCCTGGCCTCCTTGACGATGCGGGCCATCAGTTGCCTGTCCTGGACGAACAGTTTGCCAAATTCATCGACGTTCATGGCATCCGGCGCCACGCCCTGGGTGGCCAGGCGCTCCTTGATGACGGGCATCTCCAGGACCTTCGCCACCGCGGCGTTGATGCGCTGGACCACCGGCGCGGGCGTGGCGGCGGGCGCCAGCAGGCCGAACCACGACTCGAACACGTAGGACGGCAGGCCGGCCTGGGCGATGGGCGGCACGCCGGGCAGCAGCGGCGAGGGCTGGCGCGAAGTCACGCCTATGATGCGCAGCCTGGAATCCTGCAGGTAGGCACCGACACCGGCATTGGGCACGATCACCGCCTGCGCCCGCCCGCCGGCCACGTCGTTGGCCGCTTCCTGGGTGGATTTGTAGGGGATGTGCAGCATGTCCAGCCCGGCCGTGCTCAGAAAATAGGCCATGGCCAGATGGGTGGAGCTGCCGATGCCGGCCGAACCGTAGTTCAGTTCGCCCGGGCGCTTTTTGGCATAGGCGATGAATTCGGCCACGTTCCTGGCCGGCACCGCGCTGCTGATCATCAACACATAGCTCTGGGTGCCGATGTTGGCCACCGGCGTGAAATCCTTGACCGGGTCATAGTGCGGCTTGGCGCCCAGCTCGGCCGTGACGAAATGGCTGGACGCGGCCATGAGCAGCGTGCGCCCGTCCGGATCGGCGCGCCCGACGTTGGACGTGCCGATGGCCCCGCCCGCGCCTGGCCGGCTTTCGATGATGATGGTCTGGCCCAGCTGCTGGCCCAGTTCCTGGTAGAACGTGCGCGCCAGCAGCTCCCGGGCTCCGCCCGCGGCGAACGGCACGACGATGCGCGTGACCTGGCCGCCCACCTGGGCCTGGGCGGGAAGCGTGGGAACGGCGGCCGCCACGCAGGCGGCCAGGATTGCGAACCATTTCATGTTGTCTCCTGGGAATGAGGGCGGCGGTCCTCGCCGCCGCGATTGTCTTTGCGGGCCGGCCCGATGGCCGGCGCCGGTCACAGCACGCGGGTCACGTCGTCGAACAGCTCGTCGACGGCATAGCGGCGCGGAATCAGTTTCTGGTCATAGGCGTAGTGGATGATCAATTCCAGCGCGTGGCGGTTGGGCTCCACGCCGAACGGCGTCAGGTCCGGCCCGCCGGCGTCCCGCCTGGCCGCGGCCTTGCTTTCCTGCAGCAGCCGGTAGACCTCGCGGACCACCTCCGGACGCGTCTCGCACAGCGTCCGGTCCACGGCCACCATGTGGTTGATGGGCACCATGGCGTGCCGGGCGCCCCATGCGGCGGCGGCCACGTGGGGATCGGGCAGCACCGGCGCCAGGCGCGGATCGTCGGGCAGGTCGGTGCCGATGATGGCGGCGTCCAGTTCCCCCGCCAGCAGCATCTCGACCATGCTCCGGCCTTCGGCCCGCGCCACCCCGGGCGGATCGGCGAACTCGGCCAGGTGCCCGTCCTCGAACGTCACCCAGCGTATCGCGTTCAGGTCCACCCCGTAGTCGTCGGCCAGGATGCCCCGCACCCAGGCCACCGTGGTCTGGGCGTAGGCCCGGATCCCGATGCGCTTGCCGGCCAGTTCCGCCACCCGCAGGCGTCCGCGCTCGACGTTGTGGACCAGGCAATGGTGCTGGTAGCGTCCCGCCCCCACCACGGCCGGCATCAGCACCAGGGGCTTGCCATAGGCCTTGGCCTGCAGGAAGGTCACCAGCGCCAGCTCCGCCACGTCGAAGGCGCCCTCGCGCACGACGCGCTTGAACGCCCGGTTGGCGGTCTTGACCGGATCGAATTCGAAGCCGACCAGCGGCGAAGCGATCTCGCCCCGCTTCAGGGCCTGCGTGTTCGGATAGTCGCCCAACAAGGTGCGCAGCGTCATCGCCCCCATCACGCCCCCCTTGCCGATGCGGCGTCCAGCGCGGGATACAGCGCCCGGGCCGTGCGATGGAAGACCCATTCCCGCTCTTCGCCGGACAGCGAGGCGGTGGCCTCCAGGGCCTCGCCCAGCAGGCTGGCCAGGCTGCCCGCCGACGCCGGGAAGTTCGACCCCCAGGCGATGCGGCGCACGCCGAACACATCGATCGCGCGCCGCAGGAAGCTGGCCTGCGTGGCCGCCCCTTCACGGGCCTCCCGGACGTTGTGGGTGGTGAACTTGAAGAACAGGTTGGGATGATCCGCCAGCGCGAACAGGCTGGCCGCCGCCGCATAGGGCGGGCCGTCTTCCAGCCTGGGCCGGGCGAAGTGGTCCAGCAGCACCCGCACGCGCGGGAAGCGCCGCAGGATGTTCTGCAGTTGCGGCAGGCCGTCGGCCCGCAGTTGCACGCACACGGGGATGTCCAGTTCCTGCGCCCGTTCCCAGGCGGGGAAACCCAGCGGATCGTCCAGCCGCGCCGCGTGGTCTGCCGCGGTATGGCCGGCGATGAACACCCGCATGCCTTGCAGCCCGCGGCCGTGCCAGTAGGCAATGCGCTCGGCGGCGTCGGGCTCGGCCAGGCCGATCGAATAGACGCCGATGAAACGGTCCGGCCGGGCCGCGACGGAGTCCGCGACATAACTGCTGTCATGGCCATAGCAGGTGGAAGCCTGCACCAGCGCGACCTGCGCGATGCCGGCCTCGTCCATGGCGGCCAGCATGGCCTCGCGCGTGACCGGCCGCTCGCGCGACCAGTCCGACTGCCGGCCGGACAGCGGCGCCAGGGGATAGGCCTGCTGGTCCGCGGCGACGACGTGGGTGTGGAGATCGATGATCGATGTCGGCTTGGGATGGGACACGGGGGCTCCTGATCGAAGGCGCCCATCATGCCCGCAACAACATAAGCAAACCACTTAAAAATCCGGCGTTTATCATAAGCATTCACTTATTGAAATTCCGGATGGATCCGCCATGGCCAGACTCGACTGGTACATCCGCGCCAACCTCAAGCCGCGCCATCTGCAACTGCTGGTGGCGCTGGACGAGCTGCGCAACCTGGGCAAGGTCGCGGCCAGCCTCAACATCACCCAGCCGGCGGTGTCGCTGGCGCTGTCCGAACTGGAGAAAGGCCTGGGCTTCAAGCTGTTCGACCGGACGGCGCGGGGCGTACAGCCCAACGTCTACGGCGAATGCCTGATCCGCCAGGCCCGCGTCATGCTCAACACCCTGGCCCAGACTCGTGACGAACTGCGCGCGCTGCTGTCCGGCGCGTCCGGCCGGGCCGCGCTGGGCGCCATGCCCGCGATGACCTCGGCGCTGGTCCCCCAGGCCCTGGCCGCCCTCAAGCGCATCTCGCCCACGACCACGGTACACGTACAGGAAGGCTCGATGGACACGCTGCTGCCGCAATTGCGGCGCGGCCACCTGGACATCCTGGTGGGCCGCCTGTCCAGCTGGCCATCGGCGGACTTCGAGGAAGCCCCGCTGTTCGAGGGATCGAGCATGGTCGTGGTGGGCCGCCAGCATCCCCTGGCCGGCACCTCGTCCCTGCACTGGCGCGACCTGGCCCCCTACCCCTGGATCCTGCCGCCGGTGGCATCGCTGCCCAGGGAACCGTTGGAGGCCGTGTTCCAGGAGCACGACATCGCCATGCCCAGCGACTACATCGAAACCCTGTCGGTCCCGGTCATCGCCACCTACCTCCAATCCACCCGGGCCGTCGGCCTTCTGTCCCGCGTCGCGGCCCGCCACTACAGCGACCTCGGCATGCTGGCCATCCTGCCTCTGGAACTCCCCGGCCTGCTGCGCCCCATCGGCCTGACCTGGAGCAAGCAACGCGCGCTGTCCCCCGCCAGCGAACGCCTGATGCGCTGCCTGCGAGAGGTCTCCGCTGATTATGGTCCCCCCCCTACGCCCTTCGGGCGCCCCCCAGCGGGCGATGCGGGTGGACCGGCGGAGCCGGATCCACCGCATCCTGGGTCTGCGTAGGAGAGACCTCTCCCCCTCTAGTCCAGAGGTCCGGGGGCTGGGAGGGTGACGACCTTGGAGAAGGGTTCGACCGGCTGCTTGCCAGGACCGTGGGTCAGGAAGTTGTTGGGATTGACGGCGACGCCGCCCAGCCGCACCTCGAAGTGCAGGTGCGAACCGGTGGAGCGGCCGGTACTGCCGACGGCGGCGATGCGCTGGCCGCGCTTGACCAGGTCGCCCGGCTTGACCAGCAGCTTCGACGCATGGGCATAGCGGGTGACCAGGTCGTTGCCGTGGTCGATGTCTATCATGTAGCCGTAGCCGGAATGGAATTCGGCCACCTGCACGACGCCGCCCGCCGCGGCCACGATGGCGGTGCCCGACGGCGCTGAGAAATCCACGCCTTCGTGCAGCGAGCGCGTCCCGGTGAAGGGATCGACCCGCCAGCCGAACGATGAACCGTTGTACCCCTGCGTGACGGGCATGACGGTGGGCGTCATCGCCTTGCGCACCGACAGGGTCGTCAATTGCGCGTCCAGGACGCTGAGGTAATCGGAGCGCTCGGCCAGTTGGGCTTCGAGATGATCGAGTTCGGAACTGACGTCCTGGGGCGACATGGGCTGCGACGACACCAGCAGCCCGCCGCGGCCCGGCACGCCCTTGGCGGAAAACGCCGGGGACACGCCCGCCAGGCCGGCGACGCGCTCGCCCAGCGCGTCGAGCTGCATCAGCTTGGCCTGCATTTCACCCACGCGCTTGGCAAGCAGGTTGATGTTCTCGCGCAGCACCGCCTGCTGGCGGGCTTCCTCGCGGCTACGCTCGGACAGGCCGGAACCGCTCCAGGGCCAGGCGATGCCGGACGCGGCGTAATTCAACAGCACGGCGCCAAGTATCAGCGCGGCACCGATTGCGGCGATCATCCCCGCCGCGAAACGGGGGGTGATGGTCAGCGTCCTCGCCTCGGACAGGCGCGGATGCACTATGATGATCTGCACGGAACGTGCCTCCTGGCGTGAGAGACGCGCCTTGCTCGGCGCCCCGTATCCTCTTGAATGTTCCCGAGACTCCAGGGAGTTCGCGATCGAAACTTTTCGTACCCGGCCCGCGGCGCCCTTCCGGAAGCGGCGCAAGCCGCAGACCCATGCCGATCCGGCGCAGTACACCGCCACGCTGGCTTGCCTGGGACGCGACGGCAAGGGCGCCAGCCTGCTGGGCACCGCCCGCCGCCTGCTGGACCTGCAACGCCAGGTCTGCGCCGCCCTGCCCGCGCCCCTGGGCCCGGCCTGCCACGTGCTGCGCTTCGAGGATGGCCAGTTGACGCTGGGCGTACCCGCCGCGGCCCATTCGGCCAAACTGCGCCAGCTGGCGCCCCGGCTGGTGGCTGCCTTGGAAAAGCAAGGGTGGCAGGTTAACGGAATCGCCGTCCGCGTTCAAGCAACGCTTACCCGCCTGGAAGAGACCGAATTGTCCCGCCCGGCCCCGCGGCCCCAGGCGCGCCAGGCCACCGAACAGGGCACCCAGGCCCTGGCGGAACTGAAGAGATTGCTCCTCCCTACGCGCTGACGCGCGCCCCCCAAGGGGGCGAAACCGGTACTAGACCCAGGGCACCGCGGATCCGGCTTTGCCGGTCCGCCAGTGCCGCCCCCTGGGGGGCGCGCGTCAGCGCGTAGGGGGGGTCACACCGCCACCCAGTCTTCGCGGAAGGCTTGGGGGGCGACCGACTTCGATTCGAAGGTGGCGAGTTCCCAGGCGTGGCGGCGCTCCAGCAGGGCCCGCACGAGCTGGTTGTTCATGCCGTGGCCCGACTTGTGGGCCACGTAGCGGGCGATCAGGGGTTTGCCCACCAGGTACAGGTCGCCGATGGCGTCCAGGATCTTGTGCTTGACGAACTCGTCGTCGTAGCGAAGCCCGTCGCTGTTCAGGACTCGGAATTCGTCCATCACGATGGCGTTGTCCAGGCTGCCGCCACGCGCCAGGCCCGCGGCGCGGAGGTTTTCCACGTCCTGCATGAAACCGAAGGTGCGGGCGCGCGCGATTTCCTTGATGTAGGAATGCTTGGCGAAGTCGATTTCGGCGAAATTCGACGTGGCGTCGATGGCCGGATGATGGAAGTCTATGGAGAAGGCCAGCGAGAAGCCGTCGTAGGGTTCGAGCCGGGCCCATTTGGCCGAGGCGCCTTCGCCCTCGCGCACTTCGACCGGTTCCAGCACCCGGATGAATTCCTTGGCGGCGTTCTGTTCCTCGATGCCCGCCGATTGCAGCAGGAACACGAAGGTGCCCGCGCTGCCGTCCATGATGGGCACTTCCTCGGCCGTCAGGTCCACGTGCAGGTTGTCGATGCCCAGGCCCGCGCAGGCGGACATCAGGTGTTCGACGGTGGAGACCCGCACGTCGCCCTTTTGCAGCACCGACGCCATGCGCGTGTCGCCCACGGACATCGCGGAAGCGGGCAGGTCGACGGGCTCGGGCAGGTCGATGCGGTGGAAGACGATGCCGGTATTGGGCGCTGCCGGACGCAGCGTGATCTCGACGCGCCGCCCGGAATGCAGACCGACTCCGGTGGTTCGAGTGACGCTTTTTATTGTGCGCTGGCAAAGCATGGCGGCTAGGAATCCGGGTTAATACTATATTGTAACGTTTCCGTGTTAGAGCGGGTGGCCCGCCACAGGTTCCGATACGGCCGCGCACACGCTGCCGCGGCCGTGCCGGAAACGGAATTACAGCTGCTTGAGCAGGGTTTCCGCGTCGCTGATCTCGTACTTGCCGGGGGCTTCGACGTTCAGCACCTTGACGGCGCCGTCGTCCAGCAGCATGGAATAACGCTGCGAACGCACGCCCATGCCGCGCTCGGTCAGGTCGAACTCCAGGCCCAGCGCCTTGGTCCACTTGGCCGAACCGTCGGCCAGCATGCGGACCTTGCCCTGGCTGCCCTGGTCCTTGGCCCAGGCCCCCATCACGAACGCGTCGTTGGTGGCCACGCACCAGATCTCGTCCACGCCCTTGGCCTTCAGGGCGTCATGGTTCTGCAGGTAGCTGGGCACGTGCTTGGCCGAGCAGGTGGGCGTGAAGGCGCCCGGCACGGCGAACACGGCAATCTTCTTGCCCTTGACCAGATCCGCGACCTGGAACGCGTTGGGGCCGAGCGAGCAGCCTTCGGTCTCCACGGCGATGAACTCGGTCAGGGTGCCGTCAGGGACGCGATCGCCTACTTTGATGGTCATGGAAGACTCCTAAAAAAAATGTCCCCCCCTACGCGCTGACGCGCGCCCCCCAGGGGGCGAAACCAGCGGACTGGCAAAGCCAGATCCGCGGTTTCCTGGGTCTAGTGGGGACTGGTTGGGTTGTACCGCCGGTGCTAACGCAGGCAGCCTGCGAAGCAACAGCGCCAGGGCCTCACGATACAGGAACTAGACCCAGGATGCGGTGGATCCGGCTTTGCCGGTCCACTCGCATCGCCCCCTGGGGGGCGCGCGTCAGCGCGTAGGGGGGGTTTATCAATCAGCTTGCTTGCGCAGGAAAGCGGGGATGTCCAGGTGTTCCATGCCCGAGCTTTCCAGCGCCTGCACGCGCATCGACGCATCCCGCGGGTTGCGGAAGACCGTGGGCGTGTCGTAGTCGTGGTAGTTGGTGCCACCGGCCTGCGCGTTGTAGGCCGGGACGTTGTCCGTGCCCGTGCGCAGCTGCTGCATGGTGTTCTGCACCAGTTGCGGCTTGGCCTTGTTGCGGCCCAGGCCGGTCGCCACGACGGTGACGCGCAGGTCTTCGCCCATCGCATCGTCGTACGACACGCCGAAGATCACGGTGGCATCTTCCGCGGCGTAGCTGCGGATGGTGTCCATGATCTCGCGGGTCTCGCGCATCTTCAGCGAACGGCTGGCGGTGATGTTGACCAGCACGCCGCGGGCGCCGTTCAGGTCGATGCCTTCCAGCAGCGGGCACGCGATGGCCTGCTCGGACGCCACGCGGGCGCGGTCCACGCCGCTGGCGATGCCGGTGCCCATCATGGCCTTGCCCTGCTCGCTCATGATGGTCTTGACGTCCTCGAAGTCGACGTTGACGTTGCCGTCCACGTTGATGATCTCGGCGATGCCGGCGCAGGCATTGTGCAGGATGTCGTCGGCGGACTTGAAGCAGTCTTCCTGCGTGGCGTCCTCGCCCAGCAGTTCGTACAGGTTCTCGTTCAGCACGACGATCAGCGAATGCACGTGCTGCGTCAGGGCGTCGATGCCTTCCTCGGCCATGCGCATGCGCTTGCTGCCTTCGAAGTTGAAGGGCTTGGTCACCACGGCCACGGTCAGGATGCCGAGTTCCTTGGCGACTTCGGCCACCACGGGACCGGCGCCGGTACCCGTGCCGCCGCCCATGCCGGCGGTGATGAACACCATGTTGGCGCCTTGCAGCGCGTCGCGGATCTCTTCGCGGGCGGTCTCGGCGGCGGCGCGGCCCTGCTCGGGCTTGGCGCCGGCGCCCAGGCCGCTGCGGCCCAGGCGGATCTGCACCGGCGCATTGGTATGCGACAGCGCCTGCACGTCGGTATTGGCGCAGATGAAGTCCACGCCCTGCACGCCGCGACGGATCATGTGGGCAACGGCGTTGCCGCCGGCGCCGCCCACACCCACCACCTTGATGACCGTTCCACGGCTATCGGTGTCTAGCATTTCGAATTTCATAATGACCTCCGGGGGTTCTGGCGGATAAGTGGCGGCTGGGAAATGTGAAATGTGAAATGTGATCGGGCCGGAATCGACCATCTGACTGACCCCGCCTTGGGATCGCGCTTCACGTTTCACCTTCCCCGGTCACGCACCTCCTCGACTCATATAAAAAAACAGATTTGAACGAACTACTGGATACTCTGGACCTGCAACTGCACAGACTCAAAGAACGGGCACTGCTTCATCGGACTGCGAAGGACTGCACGATTCGGGCAACGTATGCGACGGGGGATCGCTTCAAAAATTCCCCAGGAACCACTCTTTCATACGAGAGAAAACCTGTGTGACATTTCCGGTCTGCTGCGCCACCTTGCGGCCACGCACGCGCTGCAGCCGGGCCTCGGCCAAAAGGCCCATCACGGTCGAGAAGCGCGGGCTGCGGACCACGTCCGCCAGGCTGCCGGTGTACTCGGGCACGCCCAGCCGCACGGGCTTCAGGAAGATGTCCTCGGCCAGTTCGACCACGCCCGGCATCTGCGAGGTGCCGCCGGTCAGCACGATGCCGGAGGACAGCAATTCGTCGTAGCCCGACTCGCGGATCACCTGCTGCACGAAGGTGAACAGTTCCTCGACGCGCGGCTCGATCACGGCGCCCAGCGCCTGGCGCGACAACTGGCGCGGCCCGCGGTCGCCCAGCCCGGGCACTTCGATGCGTTCGTCGGGGCTGGCCAGCACCTGCTTGGCCACGCCGTAGCGCAGCTTGATTTCCTCGGCATCGGGCGTGGGCGTGCGCAGCGCCGCGGCGACATCGCCGGTGATCTGGTCGCCGGCAATGGGGATGACCGCGGTATGGCGGATCGCGCCGCCGGTGAAGATGGCGATGTCGGTCGTGCCGCCGCCGATGTCCACCAGCGCCACGCCCAGTTCCTTCTCGTCGGGCGTCAGGCAGGCCAGGCTGGAGGCGAGCGGCTGCAGGATCAGATCCTGCACTTCCAGGCCGCAGCGGCGCACGCACTTGACGATGTTCTGGGCCGCGCTGACCGCGCCGGTCACGATGTGCACCCGCACTTCCAGGCGGATCCCGCTCATGCCGATCGGCTCGCGGATGTCCTCCTGGCCGTCGACGATGAACTCCTGCGTCAGCACGTGCAGCACCTGCTGGTCGGTCGGGATGTTGATGGCCTTGGCGGTCTCGATGACGCGCGCCACGTCGGTGGCGGTGACTTCCTTGTCCTTGATCGCCACCATGCCGCTGGAATTGAAGCTGCGGATGTGGCTGCCGGCGATACCCGTGAAGACGTCCCGGATCTTGCAGTCGGCCATGAGCTCGGCCTCCTCCAGCGCGCGCTGGATGGAGTTGACCGTGGTCTCGATGTTGACGACCACGCCCTTGCGCATGCCGCGCGACTCATGCTGCCCGAGACCGAGCACTTCGAAGCGCCCTTCAGGCAGCATCTCGGCCACGACCGCCACCACCTTGCTGGTGCCGATGTCGAGGGCAACGATCAGATCCTTGGTTTCACGAGTCATGGTCTTTTCTGGTTAGGTTGCATGGTTGATGCAGGTTTCCTTGGATTCGGTTTGGCGCTGGCCGGCGGCCGGGCGGTGGTGACCGCGAAGCCGTTCGGATAGCGCAGGTCCGCATGTTCCAGCTTGCCGATGCGCGATTCGATCACCGGAATCGCCTGCACGAAGCGCTGCACGCGGGCCTCCAGCGACGCGGTATCCGTGCCGGGCGCCGTGGTCGGCTCGCGCCCCAGGTCGATGATCGCGCCGTTGGACAACTCCACCTGCCAGGCGTAGCGGGGCGTCAGCACCACCCGCAGCGGATCGAGCTTGACCGGCGCGAACCAGCGCGTCAGTTCGGCATAGCGCTGGGCCACCAGCTTCTCCGAGCCCTCCGGGCCGGCGAAGATCGGCAGCTGCCGGTCGTCCTCGGCCTCGCCCAGGTTGGCGGTGAACGACTCGCCGTAGGTGTTGAGCAAGCGGTTCTCGTTCCACAGGCCCAGCGGCTGGTGCTCCTGTATGGTCACGACCAGCGAGTTGGGCCATTGCCTGCGCAGCGACGCCTGCCGCACCCAGGGCACCGTCTCGAATACCTGTCGCATCTGCTCCAGGTTGGCGGTGAAGAAGTTGCCCGTCAGCCGGCCGGAGATGGCCGGGTGCACGCTGGCCGGCGTCACGTGCTGGAGCGTGCCGTCCTCGGCCTCGATCCATATCGTCTGCAACGCGAACACCGGTCGCTGCGCCAGCCACAGCAGCGCGCACGCCGCCAGCACCAGCGCCGCGGCGAGGTACAGGGTATTGGCGATGAGGTTCAGGGTACGGGAGTCGTTCCACACAGAGTGTCCGATTCAATCTCTTACGAAGACCGGCCTGAAACCTTGCAGCGGGCATCCTTCAGGATCTCCACGCACAGGGTTTCATAGTTCATGCCGTCGGCGGCTGCCGCCATCGGCACCAGGGAATGGCCGGTCATGCCGGGCGAGGTATTGACCTCCAGCAGATAGGGTTGGTTGTCGGCGTCCAGCATCACGTCCACCCGCCCCCAGCCTTCGCAGCCCAGGACGCGATACGCGGCCTCGCTGATTTCCTGGACGCGCTGGGTGACCGCGGGCGGCAGCTGCGCGGGGCACAGGTAGCGGGTGTCGTCGGTGAAATACTTGTGTTCGTAGTCGTAGTTGCCTTCGGGCGCCACGATCTCGACCACCGGCAGGGCCCTCGCGCCGGCGCCGGTGCCCAGCACGGCCACGGTCAGCTCGCGGCCCTGGATGAAGGCCTCGGCCAGCACGTGCTCGTCGTACTCGGCCGCCAGATCGTAGGCCGCGCGCATGCCGGCCAGGTCCGTGACCTTGGTCACGCCTATGGTGGAACCCTCGTGCGGCGGCTTGACGATCAGCGGCAGGCCCAGGCGGGCAGCCACCGCGGCCAGGTCCGACTGGCGGTCCAGGGTCTCGAAGCGCGGCGTGGGCAGCCCTTCGTGGACCCAGATGCGCTTGGTCATGGTCTTGTCCATGGCCAGCGCGGAGGCCAGCGGCCCGCTGCCGGTATAGGGCACGCGCAGCAGTTCCAGCGCGCCCTGTATCGTGCCGTCCTCGCCATAGCGTCCATGCAGGGCGATGAAAACGCGGTCGAAGCGTTCCTCGGCCAGCTCGGCCAGCGAGCGCACGCCGGTGTCGAACAGGTGCGCCTCGACGCCCGCGCTGCGCAGGGCCTTGTGCACGCCGGTGCCCGACATGATGGATACGTCGCGCTCGGCGGACTTCCCTCCGTACAACACGCCGACCTTGCCGAATTGCGCGCTCATTGCGATTTCCCTTCCTGATCCGATGCCGGAGCGAACAGCGCTCCCATTCTTGCCGGCATGCTTCCGATGGAGCCGGCGCCCATCGCGATGACGACGTCGCCGTCGCGCGCGAAATCCGCGATGGCCTGCGGCATGTCGGCGATGTCCTCGACGAACACCGGCTCGACCTTGCCGGCCACGCGCACCGCGCGGGCCAGCGAGCGGCCGTCCGCCGCCACGATGGGCGGTTCGCCAGCCGCGTAGACCTCGGCCAGCAGCAGGGCATCGGCCGTACCCAGCACTTTGACGAAATCCTCGAAGCAATCCCGTGTGCGTGTGTAACGATGGGGCTGGAACGCCAGCACGATGCGCTGCTGCGGATAGGCGCCGCGCGCCGCCGCCAGCGTGGCGGCCATTTCAACGGGGTGGTGGCCGTAGTCGTCGATCAGCGTGAAGCTGCCGCCGCCATGTTCGGCCTTCACCGGAAACACGCCCGCCTGCGTGAAGCGGCGATTGACGCCCTTGAACGCCGCCAGCGCCTCGCGGATGGCGTCGTCCGGCACGCCCAGCTCGGTCGCCACGGCGATGGTGGCCAGCGCGTTGCGCACGTTGTGCTCGCCGGGCAGGTTCAAGACGATGTCCAGCGGCGGCAGCTCGACCTGCCGGTCGCGCCGCCTGACGGTGAAGCACATGCGCGGGCCGTCGGTATGGACGTCGGTCGCCCGCACCTGGGCATCGGCCGAGAAGCCGTAAGTCGTGACCGGCCGCGACACGAAGGGCAGGATCTCGCGCACGTTGGCGTCGTCGATGCACAGCACGGCGGTGCCGTAGAACGGCATCCGCTGCGTAAACTCCACGAACGCGCTCTTGAGCCGCGCGAAATCGTGGCCGTAGGTGTCCATGTGGTCGGCGTCGATGTTGGTGATCACCGACATGACCGGCAGCAGATTCAGGAACGAGGCGTCCGACTCGTCGGCCTCGACCACGATGAACTCGCCCTGCCCCAGCTTGGCGTTGGCGCCCGCCGAATTCAGGCGGCCGCCGATGACGAAGGTCGGATCCAGCCCGCCCGCGGCCAGGACGCTGGCGATCAGGCTGGTGGTGGTGGTCTTGCCGTGCGTGCCCGCCACCGCGATGCCACGTTTCAGGCGCATCAGCTCGGCCAGCATCACGGCGCGCGGCACGACCGGGATGCGCTTGTTGCGCGCGGCGATCACTTCCGGATTGTTGCCCGCCACCGCGGTGGACGTGACGATGGCGTCCACGCCCTCGACGTTGCTGGCGCTATGGCCCTGCGTGATGTGCGCGCCCAGTTCCGCCAGCCGGCGGGTGGTGGCGCTGTCGGCCAGGTCCGAGCCGCTGATGCGGTAGCCGAGGTTCAACAGTACCTCGGCGATCCCGCTCATGCCGGAGCCGCCTATGCCAACGAAATGGATGTGTCGGATTCGATGTCTCATGATGTGTCAGCGTCGCGCCGCCGCCTCGCAGATGTCGGCGATCCGCTCGGTGGCGAGCGGATGCGCCAGCGCTCGCGCGCGGGTCGCGGTTTCGGCCAGTTCGGCCCGTGTGCGTTGCCGCAGCCAGTCGGCCAGCCACTCGGCCGTCAGGGCCGATTGCGGCTGCAGCCATCCGGCCTGCGCATCGCTCAAATACCTGGCATTGGTGGTCTGGTGATCGTCCACCGCGTGGGGGAACGGCACGAACAGGGCCGCCACGCCCGCCGCGCAAACCTCGGCCACCGTCATCGCGCCGGAACGGCAGATGACAAGATCGGCCTCGGCATAGGCGGACGCCATGTCGGCGATGAACGCGCGGCAGTCGGCGTCCACCCCCGCCCGGGCATACGCCGTGCGCAGTTCCTCGATATGTTTCTCGCCCGCCTGGTGCACCACCCGCGGGCGCGCGTCCGCCGGCAGCATCGCCAGGGCGGCGGGCACGGTGCCGTTGAGCGCCTGCGCGCCCAGGCTGCCGCCCACGACCAGCAGACGCAGCGGACCGGCGTGGCCGGCGAAGCGTTCGGCCGGCGGCGCCACGGCGGCCACCTCGGGCCGGACGGGATTGCCGGTCAGCTCGCCGGGCAACGCGCCGGGAAAGGCGGTCAGTACCTTGCTGGCCCAGCGCGCCAGTACGCGATTGGTCATGCCGGCCACGGAATTCTGTTCGTGCACCACCAGTGGCGTGCCGCGCAGGCGCGCCATCAGCCCGCCGGGCAGGGCCACGTAGCCGCCCATCCCAAGGACCACGTCGGGACGATGGCGGCGCAGCGCCGCCAGCGCCTGGGCCGCGGCGCGGGCCAGCGTGAACGGCAGCTTGAGCAGCGTGGCCGGGCCCTTGCCCCGCACGCCGGAGAAACGCACGGGCGCCATCGGAATGCCCTGCGGCGGCACGAGCCGGCCTTCCATGGCGTCCGGATTGCCCATCCAGACCACATTCCAGCCGCGCGCGCGCAGCGCGCCGGCCACCGCCAGCCCCGGCATGATGTGGCCGCCCGTGCCGCCGGCCATGACCATCAGCGTGCGCGGCGCGGTCATAGGCGCCCTCCGCGCATCAGGATGCGGTTCTCGTAGTCCACGCGCATCAGCACGGCCAGCGCCGCCATGTTGGCGATGATGCCCGAGCCGCCGAAGCTCATGAAAGGCAGCGTCAGCCCCTTGGTCGGCAGGAGACCCAGGTTCACGCCCATGTTGATCAGCGCCTGCACGCCTATCCACAGCACCACGCCCTTGGCGACCAGACCGCTGAACACGCGGTCCATGGCGATGGCCTGGCGGCCGATCTCGAAGCCCCGGCGCACGATCACGAAGAACAGCGTGATCACGACCAGCACGCCGATGAACCCGAGTTCTTCGCCGATCACGGCCAGCAGGAAGTCGGTGTGCGCTTCCGGCAGGTAGTGCAGCTTTTCCACGCTGGCGCCCAGCCCCACGCCGAACCATTCGCCGCGCCCGAAGGCGATCAGCGAATGCGACAACTGGTAGGCCTTGCCCAGCGCGTTGGCCTCGGTCCAGGGATCCAGGTAGGCGAACAGCCGCTCGCGCCGCCAGGGTGCAGCCCAGATCAGCAGCAGGAAGGTCGACACCAGCACGGCGGTCAGGCCGCCGAACAGCTTTCCGTTGATGCCGCCCAGGAACAGGATGCCCATCGAGATGGCGACGATGACCACGAAGGCGCCCAGGTCGGGTTCGAGCAGCAGCAAGAGGCCCGTGGCCGCCATCGCGCAGGCCATGGGCAGGAAGCCCCGCACGAAGTTCTGCATGTAGGCCTGCTTGCGCACGGTGTAGTCGGCGGCGTAGATCAGCACGGCCAGCTTCATCAGCTCGGATGGCTGGAAATTGACGAAACCCAGCGGCAGCCAGCGGTGCGAACCGTTCACTTCCTTGCCGATGCCGGGAATCAACACGGCCACCAGCAGGAACAGCGCCACGCCGAACACGGGCATCGAGAATTTCTGCCACACGTCCATGCGGATCGTGAACGTGGCGGCGGCAACCACCACGCCCAGCGTCAGGTACAGCGCGTGGCGGACCAGGAAATAGTAATTGCCGTAGTTGGCGAACTTGGGCGAGTCGGACAGCGTGACCGACGCGGAATACACCATGACCAGCCCGAGCAGCAGCAGCGACAGGGCCGAGGTGACGAGCGCGGCGTCGTAGTTCAGCATCCGCGTGCGGCTGGGCCGCACGGCGTTGACGCTACCGGTCAGTTCGGCGAACAGGCTCATCGGGCTACACCTCCCCCCGGTCGGCCGCGAGGCTCTGCACGGCGTCGACGAACTGGTCGGCGCGGTGCTTGTAGTCGCGGAACATGTCGAAGCTGGCGCAGGCCGGCGACAGCAGCACGGCATCGCCCGGCTGGGCCAGGTCCAGGGCGGTGCGCACGGCGGCGTCCAGGTCCTGGCCGGTGGCCAGCGGCACGCCGGCGTCCTTCAGCGCCTCGGCGATCAGCGGCCCGTCGCGGCCGATCAGGACCACGGCGCGCGCATGCAAGGCCACGGCGCGGGCCAGCGGCGAAAAATCCTGTCCCTTGCCGACGCCGCCGGCGATCAGCACGCTGCGCTGCCCCAGGCCCTCCAGCGCGGCGACGGTCGCGCCCACGTTGGTGCCCTTGCTGTCGTCGATGAAGTCGACGCCGGCGATGCCGCGCACGAACTCCACGCGATGCGGCTCGCCCCGGTATTCGCGCACCGCGCGCAGCAGCGGCGCCCACGGCAGCCCCAGGCTGCGCGCCAGCAGCAGCGCCGCCTGGACGTTCAGGGCGTTGTGCAGGCCCCGGATCAGCAGCGCATCGACCGGCATCAGCCGGTTCACCCGCCCGTCGGGACGGGTCACAACCTCGCCCTTCTTGCGCTTGGGCGGCGGCGCGTCGAAATCCTCGGCCGCCGCCTCGGCCAGCCAGGCCACGCCGTGGCTGTGGTCCAGCCCCAGGTCGCCCGTGGCCACCGGCGCCTCGCGCCCGAAGCCGCGCACGTGCTCGGCGTCCAGCCGCTCGACCATGGCCGCCACCCGGGCATCGTCGCGATTGACCACGGCCACCGCCGACGCCGCCAGCAGCCGCGCCTTGGCGGCGCCATAGGCTCGCATGTCGCCGTGCCAGTCCAGATGGTCCTGGGTCAGG
Source organism: Pigmentiphaga kullae (assembly GCF_004216695.1). GTDB lineage: Bacteria > Pseudomonadota > Gammaproteobacteria > Burkholderiales > Burkholderiaceae_B > Pigmentiphaga > Pigmentiphaga kullae. The sequence goes on along the minus strand of NZ_SGXC01000004.1, from coordinate 27,438 downwards.
TTCAGCACCGCGCCCGCGTCGGGCCGCAGGCTATGCGTGGTTTCCAACTGGAAGCTGGACAGCTCCAGCACCCAGACGTCCGGCAGGCGGTCCTCGTCCAGCGCGGCGATCAGCGCGGTCAGCGCGGCCGGGCCGATGTTGCCCGCCACGGCCACCGAGCGGCCGGCGGCCTCGACCAGGTGTCCCGTCAGCGCGCAGACGGTGGTCTTGCCGTTGGTGCCGGTCACCGCCAGCACGCGCGGGGCGTACGAGCGGGTGGCGGCCAGTTCGGCCAGCGCCAGCGCGAACAGCTCGATCTCGCCGATGACCGGGATTCCGCGCTCGCGCGCGGCGCCGACCAGGTCGCCCGCGGGCGCCGCATGCGGCGGCAGGCCCGGGCTGATGACGACGCGCTCGATGCCGTCGAGCAGGGCGGGATCGAAGACGCTCGCGCCCCCGCTGTCCCGCATGGCGTCCGCGCCCAACCGGAATTCGGCATGCGGCGCCGCTTCCCGCAGCGCCTGCAGCCCGGCCGGTTCGGCGCGCGAGTCGGCCACGCGCAGGCCCCCGCCCGCCCGCGCGCACCAGCGCACGGCGGCCGCGCCCGACTCGCCCAGGCCCAGGACCAGGGTGAACGGCGCTTGCGCGGCGGTTTCAACGGGGGTTTGCATGTTCAGCGATTCGTCCGACACGGTTCAACGCAACTTCAACGTCGCCAGTCCGATCAGCACCAGCATCATGGTGATGATCCAGAACCGGACGACGACCTGGGTTTCCTTCCAGCCGCTGACCTCGAAGTGATGGTGCAGCGGCGCCATCTTGAATATCCGCCGGCCCTGGCCGTAGCGTTTCTTGGTGTACTTGAACCAGCTCACCTGCAGGATGACCGACAGCGTCTCGACCACGAACACGCCGCCCATGATGAACAGCACGATCTCCTGCCGCACGATCACCGCCATGGTGCCCAGCGCGCCGCCCAGCGCCAGCGCGCCGACGTCGCCCATGAAGACCTGGGCCGGATAGGCGTTGAACCACAGGAAGGCCAGCCCCGCGCCGCCCAGCGCCGCGCAGATCACCATCAGCTCGGAGGCGCCCGGGATGTAGGGGAACAACAGGTATTTGGAATAGTCGACGCGGCCCACGACGTAGGCGAACACGCCCAGCGCCGTGCCCACCAGCACGGTGGGCATGATGGCCAGGCCGTCCAGGCCGTCGGTCAGGTTGACCGCGTTGCTGCTGCCGACGATCACCGCCCAGGTCAGCGCGATGAAGCCGATCACGCCCAGCGGGTAGCTCACGCTTTTGAAGAAAGGCACGATCAGGTCGGCGCGCGCCGGCAGGTGGTAGCCGAAGCCGCCCGAGATCCAGTCGACGAACAGCGACCAGGTGCCGCCAGCGTCCGGCGCCGAAATGGCGAAGGCCAGGTAGACCGAGGCGACCAGCCCGATCAGCGTCTGCCAGAAGAATTTCTCGCGTGCCGGCATTCCTTCCGGATCCCGGCGCACGACCTTGCGGTAGTCGTCAGACCAGCCTATCCAGCCGAAGCCGAAGGTGACCAGCAGCACGACCCAGACGAAACGGTTGCTCCAGTCGGCCCACAGCAGCGTCGACACGCCGATGGAGATCAGGATCAGCGCGCCGCCCATGGTGGGCGTGCCGCTCTTGATCAGATGGGTTTCCGGACCGTAGGTGCGAACGGCCTGGCCGATCTTGAGCGCGGTGAGCTTGCGGATCACCCAAGGGCCCGCCATCAGGCCGATGAGCAGCGACGTGGCGCACGCGAGCACCGCGCGCAACGTGATGTAGCTGAACACCGAGAAAGCCCGGTAATCCTCGGATAACCACTGGGCCAGTTCAAGCAGCATGCTTATTACCAATAGAAGAATGATCCGACGGGGGGCCGGCCTGCAACGCCTGCACCACCCGCTCCATGCGCATGAAACGCGAGCCTTTCACCAATATCGACGCGGGACCGGCCGCCATCACGGCGGGCGCCACCTGCTCGACCGCATCGGCGTGCATGCCGCCGGCGCCGAACGCCAGGATGGCGTCGCGCGTCGCCTCGCCCAGCGCGAACAGCGCGTCGATGCCGCGCTCCCTGGCATAGGCGCCGACCTCGGCATGCATGGCCGGGCCCTGGTCTCCCACCTCGCCCATGTCGCCCAGCACCAGTGCCCGCGGCCGCGGCAGCGTGGCCAGCACGTCGATCGCGGCACGCACCGAGTCGGGGTTGGCGTTGTAGGTATCGTCGATCAGCAGCGCCCCGCCGGACAGGCGGTGCCGCTGCATGCGGCCCTTGACCGGCGCGAATTCGGCCAGGCCGCGGGCGATGACCTCCAGATCCATGCCCGCCGCCAGCGCGCAGGCGGCGGCGGCCAGCGCGTTGCGCACGTTGTGCAGGCCGGCCGCGGCCAGCGCGATCTCGGCCTGGCCGTCGGGCGTGCGCAGCAGGAAGCGGGTCTCGAAGGCATCCAGCCGCAGGTCGTCGGCCGTGACCTCGACGCCGCCCGACAGTCCGAAGCGCACGCAGCGCCGCGTGCCGGCCAGTTCGGTCCAGACCGGCGTGTAGGCGTCGTCGCCGGGGAACACCGCGACGCCGTCGGCCGCCAGGGCCGGGATCACGGCGCCGTTCTCGCGCGCGACGGCCTCGACGGTGTGCATGAATTCCTGGTGCTCGCGCTGGGCATTGTTGACCAGCGCCACGGTGGGAGCGGCGATGCGCGACAGCTCGGCGATCTCGCCGGGATGGTTCATGCCCAGCTCGATGACCGCGCAGCGATGCGCATCGCGCAGCCGCATCAGCGTGAGCGGCACGCCGATCTCGTTGTTCAGGTTGCCCTGCGTCGCCAGCCGGCCGTCGGCGCCGTGGCGCGCGGCGAAGATGGCCGCGATCATTTCCTTGGTGGTGGTCTTGCCGTTGCTACCGGTCACGCCCACCACCGGGATCGCGAACCGTCCACGCCAGGCGGCCGCCAGGTCGCCCAGGGCGCGGCGCGTGTCGGCCACGACGACCTGCGGCATCCCGGCGTCCTCGACCGGACGCTGCACCACGGCCGCCGCCGCGCCGGCCTCGTGCGCGGCGCGCACGTAGGCATGGCCGTCGAAACGCTCGCCGCCCAGCGCGAAGAACAATTCGCCGGCGGCCACGCTGCGAGAGTCGCTGCCGACGTGGGAGAAAGCCACGCGGTCGGCACCGACCTCGCCATGCACCACGCCGCGCATGGCCTGCGCCGCGTCGGCCAGCGTCATCAAGCCGCCGGAGGCGGGCTCGGCGCGATAGGCGGCCAGGACGGCCGCCGCCTGCTCGATGTCCGAGAACGGATGGCGGACACCGGCGATTTCCTGATAGGCCTCGTGGCCCTTGCCCGCCAGCAGGATGATGTCGTCCGGACCGGCCTGGAGGACGGCTTCGCGGATGGCAAGCGCGCGGTCGGGCTGGACCCGCACGGGGCAGCCCGCGGGCACGCCCGCGAGGATCTGGTCAATGATGTCCTGGGGCTGCTCGCTGCGCGGGTTGTCGCTGGTCACGACGACCAGGTCGGCATGCGCGCAGGCCACCTGGGCCATCTGCGGCCGCTTGCCGGGATCGCGGTCGCCGCCGCAGCCGAATACGCATATCCGCCGGCCGCCGCGCGTGCGCGCCACCGGCACGAGGGCATCGAGCGCGCGCGCCAGGGCGTCCGGGGTGTGCGCGTAGTCGACCACGACCAGCGGCCCCCCTTCGCCGGGAGCGCGGTCCGGCGCCGGCACCGCCTGCAGCCGGCCGGCCGCCGCCTGCGCGGACGACAGGGCGGACGACACGCGCTGCACGCTCCATCCCAGTGCGAGCAGCACGCCGGCCATCGCCAGCAGGTTGGAGACGTTGTGTTCGCCCAGCAGCGGCGTGGCGATCTGCACCGCGCGGGCCTGCCAGTTCAGGGTGAAGACCATGCCGCTGCCGGTGGCATGGAGGTCGGAGGCGCGCAGCACCCGGGGCGCGGCGTCGCCGGCAGCCGCCGGCTCCAGCGTGTAGGCGGTCAGCGCCACGGCCCGGCCGCCTTCCTCGAGCGAGGCGAGCAGCCGCCGGCCGGCCTCGTCGTCCTGGTTCACGACCGCCGCGGCCACGCCCTGCCACGAGAACAGCCGCGCCTTCTCGGCCTCGTAGGCGGCCATGTCCGGGTGGTAATCCAGGTGGTCGCGGGTCAGATTGGTGAAGGCGGCGATGTCGACGTGCAGTCCGTCCAGCCGCCCTTCGGCGATGCCGATCGACGACGCCTCGATCGCCACCGCCGCGACGCCGTCGCGGCGCATGTCGGCCAGGGCGCGATGCAGGGCCACGGCGTCGGGCGTCGTCAGGCCGGTGGCCAGCGCCCGCGAGCCGCCGTCCGGCCCCGGGATCTGGATGCCCAGCGTGCCGATCACGCCGCAGGGCATGCCGCCGTCGGTCAGCGCGCGCGCGATCCACTGCGTGCACGAGGTCTTGCCGTTGGTCCCGGTAACGGCGATCACCTTCATCTCGCGCGAAGGATCGCCATACCAGCCGGACGCAACGACGCCCAGCGCGGCCTTCAGGCCCACCGCCGGCAGCGCCGGGATGCCCCGTTCGGCCAGGTTGCGCTTGAGCGCGGCCGTGCGGTCGGCCGCGGTGTCCTCGAACACCACCGCGCTCGCCCCGCGTTCGAGCGCCTGGCCGATGAAGTCGCGGCCGTCGCTGCGGGCGCCCGCGTAGGCCAGAAAGATGTCGCCCGCCTGCACCGCCCGGGAGTCCAGGCGCAAATGCGAACCTGGAGAGGCATGCTTGCGCAGCCACTCCAGGATGGAGGCGGGAGACGTCGCCATCGTCACAGGCTGTCCTCCAGCGGGTGCTCGGGAATGACGAGCGACTTGAACGGCGCGTCGGGTTCGACGCCCAGCATGCGCAGCGTCCCGCCGGTGATCTTGGAGAACACCGGTCCGGCCACCGCGCCGCCATAGATGCTGCCCGCCGTGGGTTCGTCGATCATGACCGCGACGACGATGCGCGGGTTCGACACCGGCGCGAAGCCCGAGAACGACGCGACGTACTTGGTTGCGTAGGCGCCGTTGATGATCTTGCGCGCGGTGCCGGTCTTGCCGGCCACGCGATAGCCCATGACCTGCGCCTGCGAGGCCGTGCCGCCCGGGCCCACCACCGCCTCGAGCATCTGGCGCATGGTGCGCGCGGTCTTCGAGGAATAGATGCGGGTGCCGGCGGGCGGGCGCTCGGTCTTCAGGAAGGTCAGGGGCACGGTATCGCCGTCGCGCGCGAACGCGGTGTAGGCGTGCGCCATCTGTACCAGCGACACCGACAGGCCGTAGCCGTAGGACATGGTCGCCTTCTCGATGGGCTTCCATTTGTCATAGGGGCGCAGGCGGCCCGCCACCGCGCCGGGGAAGTCGAGCTTGGGCGCCTGGCCCAGGCCGAGTTCCGTGTACTTCTCCCACATCTCCTTGTTCTCGATGCGCTGGGAGATCAGGGTGGTGCCGATGTTGCTGGACTTCTGGACCACGCCGGCCACGTCCAGCTTGCCATAGCCGTGGGTGTCCGAAATGGTGCGCCCGTAGAAATTCATGCGGCCGCCGCCGGTATCGACCACGGTCGAGGGCTGCACCCGGCCCAGGTCCAGCGCCAGCGCGATCGAGAACGGCTTGATGGTCGAGCCCGGCTCGAAGGTGTCGGTCAGCGCGCGGTTGCGCAGGCGGGCGCCGGTCAGGGTCTCGCGGTGGTTGGGATTGTAGGTGGGCATGTTCGCCAGGGCGAGGATCTCCCCGGTGCGGGTATCCACCACGATGGCGGCGCCCCCCTTGGCCTTGTGGCGCTCGACGGCTTCTTGCAACTGCGAAAACACTAGGTACTGCACCCGGGTATCGATGGACAGGGTCAGGTCGTGACCGTTGGCGGGCGCGCGTACCGCCTGCACGTCCTCGACCACCCTGCCCAGGCGGTCCTTGATGACCCGGCGGCTGCCCGCACGGCCAGCCAACTGGGAATTGTAGGCCAGCTCGATGCCTTCCTGCCCGCGGTCCTCGACGTTGGTGAAACCCAGCACATGGCCGAGCACCTCGCCCTCGGGGTAGTAGCGCAGCGTCTCGCGCTGCTGGTGGATGCCGTCCAGACCCAGCGCCGCCACTTTCTCGGCCACGTCCACCGGCACCTGCCGCTTCAGGTAGACGAAGGTCTTGTCTTCGTTGGCCAGCTTGCGCTGCAGGTCGCGCAGGGGAATCTCCAGCAGCTTGGCCAGTTCGGCCAGCGCGCCCGGAGGCGCCTTGACGTCCTCGGGAATGGCCCAGACGGCGCGGGCCGGCACGCTGGACGCCACCACGACCCCGTTGCGGTCGGTGATCTTGCCGCGGGAAGCCGGCAGCACCAGCGTACGGGCGTAGCGGGACTCGCCCTGCTTTTGCAGGAATTCGTTCGACAGCCCCTGCAGGTACAGCGCGCGGACGGCCAGCGCCGTGAAACCGGCGAACAGCATGAACAGCACGAAACGCGACCGCCACGCCGGCAGCTTCAGGTTCAGGACAGGATTCTCGGACGAGAAACGGACGCGGCGCTTCATCGCGCACCTCCCGCTTTCGGCTTGGCCGGCAGGGGCACGCCCGGCGGACCATAGGGCAGCAGGGCCGGACCGCTCTGCGCGTCGCGCGATTGCGCCAGATAGATGGTGCGCGCGGGCGTGACCGGCTCCATCTTGAGCGTGCTGCGGGCCACGTTATCGATCAGCGCGTGCTTGGCATGGTCGGTCTGCTCGAGCTGCAGCCGGCGCCAGTCCACGTCCAGGTCGCGCGCCACGGCCTGGGCGCGCTCCAGTTCGACGAACAGGCTGCGCGCCTTGTATTGGCTGCTGACCAGGGACAGTGCGCACCCGATCAGGGCCACCGTCAGGACGAAGAGCAGGCGCCCCATGCCGGCCTCCTATGCACTGGCGAAAGAATGGGCGCGCGGAGTGCGCGTCCGGGCCGGCGGGCGCCGCCTGGCGGCGGGCGCTTCGGGCATCTTGACGAAGGCCCTGCCGCCTTCGGCCGGCAGGGCCGTCCGGGTGCGCTCGGCCACCCGCAGCACCGCCGAACGGGCGCGGGGGTTGGCGGCAACCTCGGCCTCGGTGGGCAGGATCCGGCCGATCGAGGCCAGCACCGGCTGCGGCCGCTCGCTCTCGCGCAGGGGCAGGCGCGCGGTTTCCGCGCCAGGCCTGGCCGCAGCGGCGATGAACTGCTTGACGATGCGGTCTTCCAGCGAATGGAAGCTGATCACCGCCAGCCGGGCGCCCGGGGCCAACAGGTCGAGCGCCGCGGCTAGCGCACGCGGGAGCTCTTCAAGCTCCTGATTGAGGTGAATCCGTAGAGCCTGAAAGGTGCGGGTCGCTGGATGCTGGCCCTTCTCCCTCGTGCGGACTGCACCAGCCACGATGTCGGCAAGCTCGCCTGTGGTCGTGACAGGCCGTTTCTCGCGGCCAGCTGCAATCGCCTTTGCAATCTGGAAAGCAAACCGTTCTTCACCATAGCGTGCTATGACCTCCCGCATGTCATCGATGCTCGCATGGGCGAGCCATTGCGCGGCGGTTTCGCCGCGTGTCGTATCCATCCGCATGTCGAGCGGGCCATCGCGCATGAAGGAAAATCCACGCTCGGCGTCGTCGATCTGCGGAGACGAAATACCCAGGTCCATCATCAGGCCGCTGATGCTGGCGATCCCCAGCCGGGACATTTCCTCGGCCAGCCCGCCGAACCCTTCGTGGACCACCGTCACCCGGCGGTCCTGCCCGGCCAGTTCGCGAGCCACCGCGATGGCCTGCGGATCCTTGTCGAACACCACCAGCCTGGCCTCGGGCCCGAGCCGCGCGAGCAGTTCCCGCGTGTGGCCGCCCCGGCCGAAAGTGGCATCGACCCATACCCCGGCGTCAACGCCGTCGGCGGGTACGGCCAACGCGTCTATCGTCGGCTCGAGCAGGACGGGCCGATGCAGGAATGGGGTCGTCACGGCGTCAGAAAGAAAACTGGTTCAGGACTTCGGGCATGCCCTGCGCCAGCATCTCCTGCTCGCGCTGGGCCAAAACGGCAGCGTCCCACAGCTCGAAGTGAGCGCCCAGGCCGAGCAGCATCACCTCGCGCGTCAGGGCGGCGGCGGTGCGCAGCTCGGGAGCGACCAGGATGCGGCCCGCGCTATCGAGCTCGACATCCTGGGCATTGCCCAGCAGCAACCGCTGCAGCGCGCGCGCCTGCATCGGAAATGCGGCGATCTGCTCGCGCTTCACCTCCCAGATGGGACGGGGGTAGATCAGAAGACATCCGTCGGGGTGCCGGGTCAGGGTCAGCCGGCCTTCGGCCTGCATCATCAGCGCGTCACGATGCCGGGTAGGGATGGACACCCTGCCCTTCGCATCGAGCGTCAGCGCGCTGCTGCCCTGAAACACGGCTTTTCACCCCACTTTTTTGCACAAAATTCTACTATTTCCCACTCTAAATGAGCGATTACGCGGGGTCAAGCCGCCCGATCACGGTTTCTTCATTAGTAACAAGGACTTAGGCGCACTTCCTCGAAGCTTCACATTGCGAAATGTTCTATGAAATCAGTACATTGGCATTTGAAGTGAAGGTGTCGTCTGAAGAAAAACCGGGGAAGTGACATAAATGGGGCGACAAGGTAACAAAACACTGCCCCCCGCCCAGGCGCCACGCGGGTCCGGCGACTGCCGGACCGCTCGGCCGGGTGCGCCACTAGCGTATTCCTACGACTAGGCCCGGCCTGCGCGGCTGGAAATAATGGCCTCCATAACGAACGCGCCGTCCCGCCGGGACCGGCGCCACCAAGGAGACGCCATGGAAACCCCCTGCATCGTGGGATGGGGCCATACCCCGTTCGGCCGCCTGGACCATTTCGACCTCGAGGGGCTGATGGTCGAATCCACTCGCCTGGCGCTGGCCGACGCCGGACTGCGGGCGCGCGACGTGGATGCGGTATTCGTGTCCCACTTCAACGCCGGCATGGTGCCCGACGGCTTCCCGTCGTCCCTGCCCTTCGGCGCCGACGACGACTTCCGCTTCACCCCCACCGTGCGCCTGGAAAACGCCTGCGCCTCCGGCTCGGCCGCCATCCATGCCGCGCTGGACGCGATCGGCTCGGGCCGGGTCCGCATCGCCCTGGTGGTGGGGGCCGAGAAGATGACCGCCGCCGACGGCCCGGCCGTGACCGCGGCGCTGGCCCGCGCCAGCCACCACCGCGAGGAAGGCGCGCGCGGCCTGACCTTTCCCGGCATCTTCGCCCTGATCGCCCGGGAGTACTTTGCCCGCCACGGCGACCACGGCGCGACGCTGGCGCGCATCGCCGCCAAGAACCACGCCAACGGCGCCCGCAACCCGCTCGCCCATCTGCGCCGCGACCTGGGCTTCGATTTCTGCAACACGGTGTCCGAGCGCAATCCCATCATCGCCGCGCCGCTGCGCAAGACCGACTGCTCCACCGTCGCCGACGGCGCCGCCGCGCTGGTGCTGGCCGCCGCTCCGCTGGCGCGCGACTTCCGCCGCGCGGTGCGTTTCCGCTCGGCCGTCCAGGTCAACGACTTCCTGCCCATGTCGCGGCGCGACCCGGTCGCCTTCGAAGGCCCCCGGCGGGCGTGGCGGCGCGCGCTGGACGAAGCCGGGGTCGGCATCCGCGATCTCGACCTGGCCGAAGTCCACGACTGCTTCACCATCGCCGAGCTGCTCAGCTACGAAGCCATGGGGCTGGCCGAGGCCGGCCAGGGCGGGCGCTGCGTCGACGACGGCACGGTGGCCCCGGGCGGCGCGCTGCCCGTCAATCCATCGGGCGGCCTCAAGGCCAAGGGCCATCCGGTCGGCGCCACGGGCGTGTCCATGCACGTCATGGCGGCCATGCAACTGTGCGGCGAGGCCGGGGACATCCAGGTGCCCGGCGCCGGACTGGCCGGCGTCTTCAACATGGGCGGCTCGGTCGTCGCCAACTACGTCAGCGTGCTGGAACGCGCAGCCTAGGACCCGCTTCCGATGAATGTCGTCCAATTGCTGGTCCGCGCCGCGCGCACCCACGGCGATCGTCCGGCCCTGTACCACGGGGCCTCGCGGCTGCTCGACTACCGCGGCCTGGCCGCCCGCGCGGCGGCCGTCGCCGGGGGCCTGCGCGGCCGCGGCCTCCTGCCCGGCGACCGGGTGGCGCTGTTCATGGCCAATTGCCCGGAGTACCTGGAGGCCATGTACGGCGCCTGGTGGGCCGGGCTGGTCGTCGTGCCCATCAACGCCAAGCTGCATCCGCGCGAGGCCCTGTTCATCCTGGAACATGCCCGGGCCGGCGCGCTGTTCACCAGCCCGGAACTGGGCGCCGGCCTGCTGCCCCTGCTGAGCGAGACGCCGGCGGTCCGCCATGTGTTCGAGACCGGCACCGCCGGCTATCGGGACCTGCTGGGCGCCGTGCCCGGGCCGCCCGCTGCGCGCCGGCCCGAAGATCTCGCCTGGCTGTTCTACACCTCGGGCACCACCGGACGGCCCAAGGGCGTCATGCAGACGAACCGCATGCTGCTGGCCATGACGGCCTGTTATTTCTCGGACGTCGATCCGGTGGACGCCGGCGATGCCGCCGTCTACGCCGCGCCCATGTCCCACGGCGCGGGGCTGTACAGCCTGCCTCACATGGCCGCCGCGGCGCGTCACGTGGTGCCGGAGTCCGGCGGCTTCGACCCGGCGGAGCTGGTCGGCCTGGCATCGGGCGTGGGCCGGCTATCGATGTTCGCCGCCCCCACCATGGTCAAACGGCTGGTGGGCCACGTCGAGACGGCCGATGCCGACCCGTCGGGTTTCAAGACCATCGTCTACGGCGGCGGCCCCATGTACGTAGAGGACATCCGGCGCGGGCTGGCCGTGATGGGCGACCGTTTCGTCCAGATCTACGGCCAGGGCGAATCGCCCATGACGATCACGGCGCTGCCGCGCCAGCAGTTGGCCGATCGCGGACACCCGCGCTGGCTGGCGCGCCTGGCCTCGGTGGGCTACGCCCAGTCGCAGGTGGAGATGCGCGTGGCCGACGAGCACGGCCAGCCGCTGCCCGACGGCGAGATCGGCGAGGTGCAGGTGCGCGGCGACGTGGTCATGGCCGGCTACTGGCGCGATCCCGAGGCCAGCGCCCGGGCGCTGCGCGGCGGCTGGCTGTGGACCGGCGACGTGGGCGCGCTGGACGCGGAAGGCTTCCTGACGCTGAAGGACCGCTCCAAGGACGTCATCATCTCGGGCGGCTCCAACATCTACCCGCGCGAGATCGAGGAAGTGCTGCTGGCCCATCCCGGCGTGGCCGAGGTCGCGGTGGTCGGCGCGCCCGACCCGGAATGGGGCGAGGAGGTCGTGGCCTTCGTCGTGCCCCGGGACGGCGCGGCGCCGGATCCGGCCGCGCTCGATGGCCTGTGCCTGGACCGGATCGCGCGCTTCAAGCGGCCCAAGCGCTACCGCTTCGTCGCTGCACTGCCCAAGAACCATTACGGCAAGGTTCTGAAAACCGAGCTCAAGGCCGCGCTTGCCGGCGGCGACCACGAGCCAGCCCCCCCCAAGGAGACGACATGAAGACCCCCGTTGCACGCTTGTTCGGCCGCGCCGCGCTGGCCCTGGCGCTGGCCGCCTCCTGGCCCGCCCTCGGATCGGAGAAGAACTTCCCCACCCGGCCGGTGAAAGTCATCATCCCGTTCGCCCCCGGCACCTCGCCCGACGTGGTCATGCGCATCGTCGGCCAGAAGCTGGGCGACATCTGGGGACAGCCGCTGATCGTCGAGAACCGTCCGGGCGCGGGCGGCGCCATCGGCGCGACCGCGGTCGCCCAGGCCCAGCCGGACGGCTACACCCTGCTCTACACGGTCAACTCGGTGCTGTGCGCCAATCCCCACCTGTACGGCAAGCTGGGCTACGACGCCTTCAAGAGCTTCGCGCCGGTCTCGCTCATGGTCAACCTGGGCTACGTGCTGCTGGCCCGCAGCGACCTGGGCGTCAACAACGTCGCCGAGATGGTCGCCTATGCGAAGAAGCATCCCGGCAAGCTCACCTATGGGTCCGCCGGCAACGGCTCGGGCAACCACATCGTGATGGAACTGCTGACCAGCATGACCGGCACCCGCATGCTGCACGTCCCCATGAACACGAACAAGGTGCTGGCGCTGCTGAGCGGGCAGATCGACCTGGCCATGGAGCCCTACACCAACGGCGTGGCCGCGGCGCGGGACGGCAAGGTCCGGCCGCTGGCGGTGACGCTGGCCAGGCGCAGCGAGAACATCCCCGACGTGCCGACCGTGGGCGAGACCGTGCCCGGCTACGTGGCCGACGCCTGGCACGGCTTGTTCGCCACCGCGGGCACGCCGCCCGAGGTGGTCGACAGGATCAGCGCCGACGTCGCCCGCGTGCTGGCCATGCCCGACGTGCGCGAGCGCCTGGCCGCCGCCAGCCTGGAGCCGGTAGGATCGACGCCTGCCGAACTGCGCGACATCGTGCGGCGCGACTACGACAAATGGGGCGCGGTCATCCGCAATGCCAACATCCGGCTCGATTGAGCCGCCACCCGTGGATACCTATAGAACGCTGGACAACCAGAAGGAGACGACATGACGACCTCGACCGCCAAATGGCGCTTCACCAAGGGCTTGCACGACCTGGGCAACGGTCTGCACGCCTACCTCGTTCCCGACGGAAGCTGGGGCTGGTCCAACGCCGGGCTGATTTCCGACGGTGGCGAATCGCTGCTGGTCGACACCCTGTTCGACCTGCCCATGACCTCCGAGATGCTGGCCAGCATGCGCGACGCCGTGCCCGCCGCGAAGCGGATCGGCGCCCTGGTCAACACCCACGGCAACGGCGACCACACCTTCGGCAACCAGTTGCTGGAAGGATCGCGCATCATCGCGTCCAATGGCTGCGTGGAGGACATGAAGCACCGCCCGCCCGAACAGTACGCCGGATGGCAGAAGGACTGGCCGGGCATGGGCATGGCCGGCAAATTCTGGCAAGAGGTGATCGGGTCGCGATTCGACTTCAGCGGCATCCGCCTGACGCTGCCCACCGAAACCTTCGACCACCGCATGGACCTCAAGGTCGGCGACAAGGAAGTCCAGCTCATCGAAGTCGGCCCGGCCCATACGCGCGGCGACGTACTGGTCTACGTACCGCAGGACCGCACCGTCTTCACCGGCGACATCATGTTCGTGGGCGCCCATCCGGCCATCTGGACCGGCCCGGTCTCGAACTGGATCGCCGCTTGCGACCTGATGCTGGGTTGGGACGTCGAGACCATTGTGCCCGGCCACGGCCCGATCACGGACAAGGATGGCGTGCGCGAGTTCCGCGACTATCTGATCTACCTGCTGGCCGAGTCTCGCCGCTGCCTTGAGGCGGGCATGTCCTTCGAGCAGGCGGTGGACGCCATTTCGATGGACCGCTGGGCGAACTGGGGCGAGGACGAACGGCTATGCGTCAATGTCTACGCCTGCTACCGCGAAATCTCGGGCGGCGCGCTCCCGGCCCCCAACGTCATGGACATGCTGGCGCTGATGGGAAAACGCCATTTCGCCCGCAAGCCGCACGCCTGCGGACACGACCACTGCGACGGAAATCACTCATGAAACTGACCACCTTCCTCGCCCCCGGCGGCGCGGCGCACATCGGCGCGCTGTTGCCCGGCGAAACCACGATCTCGGACTTCACGGCAGCCGACGCCGCGCCCTATTTCCGCAGCATGCTGGACCTGATCGATGCCGGGCCGGCGGCGCTCGAGCATGCGCGCCGCCTGGTGGAGCGCCCTACGGCCACCCACCCGGTGCCGGCCGTGGCCCGCCTGGCGCCGCTGCCCCAGCCACGCCGCCTGCGCGACTGCCTGTGTTTCGAGACGCACTTCCGGCAATCGCGCGCCAACCGCCACCTGTTCGGCATCGGCACGCAGCGGCTGGACCCGGCCTCGGTCGAGCTGCCCCGCGTCTGGTACGAGCGCCCCATCTACTACAAGGGCAATCCCTTCAGCGTGGTGGGCGACGGCGCCGACGTGCACTGGCCGGCGTATTCGCAGGTCATCGACTACGAACTGGAGATCGGCATGGTCACCTCGCGGGGGGGCAAGAACATCCCCGTGGCCGAGGCCTCATCCCACATCTTCGGCTACACCATCTTCAACGACTTCTCGGCGCGCGACGCCCAGTACACCGAGATGCAGGGCGGCCTGGGCCCGGCCAAGGGCAAGGACTTCGACACCGGCAACGCCATGGGCCCCTGGCTGGTCACCGCCGACGAGATCGCCGATCCGCAGGCGCTGACCATGGTCACCCGGGTCAACGGCGAGGAATGGTCGCGCGGCAACTCCCGGGACATGCACCATACCTTCCTGGACATCCTGGCCTACGTGTCGTCCGACGAGACCCTGTATGCGGGCGAAGTCCTGGGATCGGGCACCGTGGGCGGCGGCTGCGGCAACGAACTGGGGCGCTTCCTGAAGGACGGCGACGTGCTGGAACTGGAGGTCAGCGGGCTGGGCACGCTGCGCAACCGCATCGTGGCGCCGCACGTCCCGTCCCCGCCGCCCTTCCCCATCCGCATCCCGGTATAAGGGGCGGGGCTAGGGCAGGCCCAGCAGGCGGGAGATGAGTTCGCCCACGGTCCGGGCCTCGAGCTTGCGCATCAGGCGCAGGCGATAGGTCTCGACCGTGCGCGGGCTCAGCGCGAGGTCCTTGGCGATCTGCTTGCTGGTCCGGCCGGCCAGGATCTGGGCCGAGATCTCCCGCTCGCGCGGAGTCAGCGCCATGCGGACCGCGCGCACCGGACGCAGGTCCTCGAACACCCAGATGGCGCAGGCATAGGGCTGGGCCGGATCCACCGGCTGCCCGGACACCGCGCACCAGAACAGTTCGCCGTTGCGATGGACCATGATGCGCTCGTCGCGGTGGATGCCCTCGGCCAGCATGCTGCGCACGCCGCGCGCGCCGATGTCCTCGTACTCGGAATGAGAGGGATACAGCATTTCCGTGGTCTGGCCCACCAGTTGCTGTCGGCTGTATCCGAACATGCCCGCGAATGCCCGGTTGCAGCGCTCGATGACGCGGTCGCGCGTCACCAGCAGGCCGACGGGGGCCAGTTCGAAAGCGAGATCCGAGGGGGTGGGCAGTGTCGCGGTCATGTAGGGCCTAGGGAAGACCCAGCAGATCACCCGGTTGCTGAGCCCGGGTATTCTACCGTCGACACATGCGGCCGAGGTGCCCCTCAGCTGAAAGCGACCCGCTCCCGCCCCTTGAGCGCCAGGATAGCCCGCGCCTCGTCGGGCGTGGCGATCTCGTGTCCCAGGTCCTCCAGCAGCGCCCGCACCTTGCGCACCTGCTGGGCATTGGACGCAGCCAGCTTGCCGCGGGTGATGAACAGCGAATCCTCCAGGCCCACCCGCACGTGCCCGCCCATGGCGGCCGCCGCGACGGCCAGGTTCATCTGGCTGGCGCCGGCGCCAAGCACCGACCACTGGTAGTCCTTGCCGAACAATTTGTCGGCGGTGCGCTTCATGAACGCGAGATTGTCCAGGTCGGCCCCGATCCCTCCCAGAATGCCCAGCACGAACTGGATGAAGACCGGCGCCTTGAAAAGACCGGTGTCCATGCAGAACTTGAGGTTGTAGAGCTGGCCCACGTCATAGCACTCGTGCTCGAACTTGATGCCGTGCGGCTCCAGGGCATGGGCGGCCTGCGCGATGTCGCGGAAGGTGTTGCGGAAAATGTAGCCGTCGGACTCGCGCAGATAGGGCTCTTCCCAATCGAACTTCCACGTCTTGTAGCGCTGGGCCAGCGGGTGCATGGCAAAGTTCATGCTGCCCATGTTGAGCGAACACATCTCGGGCGAGAAGCGCAGCGCCGGGGCGGTCCGCTCGGCCACCGTATTGGTCAGGCTGCCGCCGGTGGAAAGGTTGACCACGGCATCGGTGGAAGCATGGATGACGGGAAGAAAGGCCCTGAAATGCTCCTGGTCGATCGAAACCGCGCCGGTCTGCGGATGGCGGGCATGCAGGTGCAGCACGGCGGCGCCCGCCTCGGCCGCTTCGATGGCCTGCCGCGCGATGTCCTCGGCCTTGTAGGGCAAGGCGTCGGACATCGTGGGCGTGTGGATGGCACCCGTGACGGCACAGGTGATGATGACCTTGCGGGGAGCTTTGCTCATGTCGTGGAATCGGCGAAGGATGAAGAAGCGGGGGCGGGCTCGGCATCGAGCCCGATGGGCTCGCGCTGCCAGACCAGCTTGATGACGGTCTCGACGCCATTCTGCGGTTGGGGCGCGGTAAGCAATTCCACGACGCCGTCGAACAGCCTGACTTCGCGGCGCAAGCGGGCGCCGACCCAGTTGGGATAAGTGGAGACGTCGATGCGGTGGACGATCCAGCCGTCTTCGAAGCCGTAGCTGCCCGCATAGCCTATGGATGACCGGTAGGCCGCGGCGCTTTCGCGCTCGGTGGCGTCCTGCCGGTCGAGGCCGGAAATGCGCTGGCGGCCGTCATGCGTGATCAGGGCCATCATGCGCCCGTCGGCGCCATATTGGATGATGCCGGAAGGCCGCGGGCCATACACGTCGAACAGGCGCTGCCCCTGCGGGCCGACCGCATAGGCTTCGCGCAGGTACCAGGTGCCGAGCAGCGCGGCCCGGGAGGCGGAACCGCTCATGGCAGCACCGCGACAGCGCGTACCCACCCGGCGGACGCCTTGTGGATTTTCACGGGAAAGCATATGATCTGGAAGCCGGTGGACGGCAGCCGGTCCAGATTGGTCAGTTTTTCCATCTGGTAATAACCTTGAATGCGCCCGGCCTTGTGGCCCTCCCAGATCAGGGAGGCGTCGCCGGTGGCGGCGTAGCGCCGAGCCGTGTAAGAAAAAGGAGCGTCCCAGGACCAGGCGTCGGTGCCCACCACCCGCACGCCGCGCGAGGTCAGGTAGAGCGTGGCTTCCCGGCCCACGCCGCAACCGGCGTCCAGGTAGTCGGGTTGCCCGTAGCGAGCGGCGGCCGCGGTGTTCACCAGCACGATGTCCAGCGGCTGAAGTTCATGGCCGATGCGGCGCAACTCGGCCTCCAGATCGCGCGCGGTCGCCACATGGCCATCGGGCAGATGGCGCAGGTCGAGCTTCACGCCGGGGCGATGGCACCATTCCAGCGGGACCTCGTCGATGGTGGCGGCAGGCCGGCCGCCGTCCATCGTGGATGCGTAATGCCAGGGCGCATCCATGTGCGTACCGTTGTGGGTGGACAGGTCGATACGCTCGACCGCCCAGGCCTCGCCATCGGGCAGGTCCTCGGGCGCCAGCCCGGCGAACGGCTGCGCCAGCGCCGCGAAGGTCTCCCGATGGTGTTGATAGCGGATGTGCGGGCCATTGCCGGGCCGGTCGACCGGCAGGCCGTTCTCTATGGATACGGATAAATCGATGTAGCGCATGGGTCAGGCTCTTGGCGGCGATGGACTTATTGCTGGTTCAAGCCGATGGACTTGACCAGGCCGGGCCAGCGTTCCGTTTCCTTCCGCAGGAAATCGGCCGCCGCCTGTACAGTCCCGCCCACGGGCTCGTTGGCGAGATCGCGCAGGCGTGCGATGGCATCGGGCTGCGCCAGGACCGCGTTCACCTCGCGGTTCAGGCGCGCCACCACCTCGGAAGGCGTACCCGCCGGCGCCACCAGCATGAACCACAGCGAAAAGTCGATGCCCGGCAGGCCTCCCTCCTCGAAGGTCGGCACGTCCGGCAGCAGCGCCGTGCGGCGTTGGGTGGAAACGGCCAGCGGACGCAGCTTGCGCTCTTTCAGATAGGGGCTGATGGTTCCGACGTTCTCGCACAGGGCTTGCACACTGCCGCCCAGCAGATCGGTAACGGCTGGCGCGGCGCCTTTGTACGGAACATGGATGACCGATGCGCCCGCCGCCTTCACGAACAGGCCGGCGCAGATGTGATGGGGCGAACCTTCGCCCGCATTGGCGATGGTCAGGCTGTCGGGACGTTCGCGCATGATGCGGACGAACTGGCGCAGGTCGCCGGCGGGGGCCGAAGGTCCGGCCACCAGCACCAGCGGGGCCGACGACACCACCGCGATGGGAGCGAAGGCCTTCGCCGGGTCATAGGGCATCCGCTTGTACAGGCCCGGGTTCACCGCCAGTGGCCCCATGCCGGCCAGCAGCAGGGTGTAGCCATCGGCCGGCGCCCTGGCCACCGCATCGGCACCGATGTTGCCATTGGCGCCCGGGCGGTTGTCCACCACGAACGGCCTGCCCATTTGCTGCGCCAGCCTGTCCGCCAATAACCGGGCAATATTGTCGGTCCCGCCTCCCGGCGGGTAGGGCACCACCATGTGCACCGGACGCTCGGGGTACTGGGCCAGTCCGGCCCCGGGGAAAACAGCGGCAACGAGCGACACGGCGCCAAGCCGAAGCAACGAATTCAAGGTCATGGAGTCTCCGTCGGTGCGGCACGCCGCATCCACAATTAGTTAGTTATTCGAATGACTAACTATTATAGAAGCCGGCTCCGCCGGACTGCAAGTACGGGACCGCTGCGCCGACTCCTCCCACGCTACACTCGCCTGCACATTGCGAATTCTTCATGGCCACTATTTCTCGCGCAGCCGGCGCCGCCTCCCCCTCGATGCCCAGGAAGGCGGGCCGCCCCAAGACCGACGGCCGGGACGCCATCCTGAGTGCGGCGGAACGGCTATTCGCCGAACGCGGCTTCGAAGGCTGCTCCCTGCGCAGCGTCGCCGACCTGGCCGGGGTCAACCAGGGCATGATTCATTATTTCTTCAAGACCAAGGAGGCCTTGTTCTTCGAGGCCTACATGCGCAACGGCCAGCAATTGGTCGATGAACGCATGCGCTTGCTTGACGACGAAGAAGCAGCCCACGCCGGCAAGGCGATACCGATCGAACGCTTGATCGAGATATTCCTGGTTCCGGCGGTTCGGTTGGCCATGAGCGGCCCGGGCGGACGCAACTTCCTCCGCATGCAGGCGCACTTGCAACTGGACGGCAGCAGCTTCGGCGACAAACTCCGCAGAACGCTTTACGACGCATCGTCGCGCCGCTTCGTTCAGGCGCTGGCCGCCAGCCTCCCGGAACTCGAGCGCGAGCAGGTCTCCTGGCGCTTCATCTTCGTGCTGGGCACTTATCAATACGTGCTCGCCAACAGCGGCCGGCTGGAAGCGCTTTCCGACGGCGCCTGCAACGGTCAGGAATTCGACCGGGCGCTGCGCGAGATGGTCCCTTTTCTTGCTGCCGGCATGAAAGCCGGCACCCCGGTCCAGAGCCCTTCCGCACACGGGAAGGCGCCTGCGAATCAAGGCAAAGCAGATCGATAGGCCGGATTCTGTACACGGGCGTCGCCCGCGGGCAGTCATTCCTCTGGGCCGGCCGTTGCCGGACGGCTCTAGCCACCTACCCGCATGCTCGGGCGGACCGCCCTGTACGGCCGAAGCCGCGCGCATGCCTATTTGGTGTTGCTCCGGATGGAGGTTGCCGCGTTTCACCCTGCCGCGACTCGCACGGTTGCCCATGCGAACGGTACGGAGTGGCCGTACCGGTGCGGACATCGTCCGCCCTCGCCGCAGACTCGTCTCTGTGGCCCTGTTCCTCGGCTTCGCGCCCGGGCTTGCGCCCTGGCGATCGCCGGACGGCCGTTAGCCGCCATCCTGTCCTGTGGAGTCCGGACCTTCCTCGATGCCCGAAGGCACCGCGACTGCCTGATCTGCTCTGCGCGTCTATTTTACCGCTGACGGGTGCGGCCCGGGCGGAAAACCTCGGTATCGTCGTAGAACCCCGGCGCCGTGTTGTCGGGCCACCAGCCGGGCAGGCCCAGCACCGGCAGCGGGCACAGGTCTCGCGCGGTGAAGAAAGGCCAGTTGTCCAGCCAGTCGGCCACCAGCCGGTCGATGGTGGTCCGCCGCTGCTGGGGCGACGCCCGGAAATACGAGTCGTCGACAGGCACGATCAGCGTATGCGCGGTAATGGCCTTGTACGGCCGCACAAGTTTTTCCAGCAGCCCGTGGCCGACGGCCCAGGGTTCGGTCTGCATCAGCGTCGCGGTGCGGCGCTCGACGAACAGCGCGCGCCAGTCGAAGCGGCGCAGGGCCTGGGCCAGCTCGTCGCTGGAGCAGGCCAGCACCAGCCCGTTCTCGTCGAAAATCGTCACGGCATCCCGCAAAGGCCCCCGGCCCTCGGCCGCGGACGCCTTCTTCAGCGCGCGCGCCTGCATCGCGTTCAGCCGCGCCTTCGTCTGCGGAAAGGCGAACCACATCAGCCCGTTGAAGAGATCGTGCAGGTTGTCCCGCGTGGGAATGCGGCCGGTCTGGTGGATGTGCGCCTCGTAGGCCCGGCCCTCGGGCAGGTCGGACTGGGGCGCGAACAGCAGCGGCTTGCCCGAGGCCGTCCGCATGCGCCCGCGCGCGCCGTGGCCGCCCTCGCCCGCCGCAAGCAGCCGGTTCAGGCTGTCGCACAGGGGCTCGTCGCCCGTGGACGCCAACAGCTCGCCCCGGTTGGCGATGCCGGCGAACCAGGGCTGGCCCCAGTCGATGTGGGTCAGATCGAGACCCGCCACGGCAAGGTCTCCCCGCTGGCCAGCGGCACGATGGTCTGCTGGCCGAACGACAGTTCGTCGGGAATGCGGAAAGACTCGCGCACCAGCGTCAGCGTGCCGGTATTGCGCGGCAGGCCGTAGAAATCGGGTCCGTGGAAGCTGGCGAAGCCTTCCAGCGCATCCAGCTTGCCGGCGTCGTCGAAGGCCTTGGCGTACAGCTCCATGGCATGCAGCCCCGTAAAGCAGCCCGCGCAGCCGCAGGCGTGCTCTTTCAGGCCGCGCGCGTGCGGCGCGCTGTCGGTGCCCAGGAAGAAGCGCGGATTGCCGCTGGTGGCGACTTCGACCAGGGCCTGGCGATGCGTCTCGCGCTTGAGCACCGGCAGGCAGTACCAGTGCGGGCGCATGCCGCCCTGGAACAGGGCATTGCGGTTGTACAGCAGATGCTGGGGCGTCAGGGTGGCCGCGATGGGGCCCTCGGCATCGCGCACGTACTGCGCGGCATCGGCCGTGGTGATGTGCTCGAACACCACCTTCAGGGCCGGGAAGGCGCGGCGCAGCGGAATCATGACCCGGTCGATGAAGACCTGTTCGCGGTCGAACACGTCGATGGCGGGGTCGGTGGCCTCGCCGTGGGTCAGCAGCGGCATGCCGACCTTCTCCATGGTTTCGAGCACCTTGGCGCAGCGGCCCAGCAGGTCCGTCACGCCGGCATCCGAGTTCGTCGTCGCACCGGCCGGATACAGCTTGACCGCATGGATCGCGCCGGACTCGCGGGCGCGCTGGATTTCCTCGGGCGCCGTATTGTCGGTCAGGTACAGCGTCATCAGGGGCGTGAACGCCTCCGGCCCGATGCCGCGCTTGCCGAGCGCCGCCAGGATGCGGTCCCGATATGCCAGCGCCTGGACCGTGGTCGTGACCGGCGGCTTCAGGTTGGGCATGATGATGGCGCGGGCGAACTGGCGCGCGGAATGGGCGGCGACGGCCTCGAGCGCCTCGCCGTCGCGCAGGTGCAGGTGCCAGTCGTCGGGGCGGGTGATGGTAAGCGTGGAAAGGGTCATGGATGCGGCCAAGGGCGTATCGGAGGATCGGCCGGCGCTGGCGCGTACGCCGCACCCGCGCCGGCCCGGCTGCCCTCATTTTACGGCCCGAACGCGGCCGGGCGCCAACCCCTGCGGCCGCGCGCGCTCCCGCTCATCCTTTCCGGTTCAGGTCGCCCAGGTTCTCTTTCCGGTTCGAGATGATGCCCTCGAGCCGCTCGTGCATCCGGCTCCCGGCCCGTGCGGCCAGGTCCGCGACCTCCTGGACGTCCAGCGTCGCGTGCCGCCCGCCCCGCAGCAGCACGCGTCCCCCCACGATCACGGTATCGACGTTCGCGGGCATGCCCGAATAGACCAGCGAGTAGTACGGGTCGATTACCGGGGCCATGTTGATGTCGTTCTTGCGGACCAGGATGATGTCGGCCTGCTTCCCGGCCGACAGCGAACCGATGGCGTCGTCCATGCCCAGCGCCTTCGCACCGCCCAGCGTGGCGATTTCGACGATGCGGCGCGGTTCGAGCTTGCGGTCCACGTCGGCGCGCTGCTTGTGGGCCCACAGCAGCGCCCGCATGACGGTGAAGAAATCGCCCGTCGCCAACGCGCTGGACGCATCGACCGACAGGCTCAGGCTGGCCCCCAGCGCCTCCAGCTCCGCGAACTGGATGTAGCCGTTGCGCACCGTCGAATACGGGATCTCGATGGCCGGCGACATGCTGAACTGCACCTGCTTCTTCACCATCAGCTCGCGCTCGGCGGCCGTGTAGCCCTGGGTGTGGATCATCAGGATGTCCGGACCCAGCAGGTTGCTGCGATCCATCAGCCCCACGAGCCCGTGCGCCGTGTCGCCGTAATGCAGCGAGATCGGCAGCCCCAGCTCCCGCGACGCCCGGACTTCGCCGACGAAGGTCTCGTCGCTGCCGCCGGCCTTCAGCACGGCCGGCGACGGCAATTGCAGGTTCACGCCCAGCCTGAGCCTCGGATCGGCACGGCCCCAGTTCGCCAGCGTCGCCTTGACGCCGGCCAGGTCCAGCCGCTCGCCCCGGCCGGGCGTGCCGTACGAGAAGCGGGTGCGGGCCCCCACGTCCAGCGCGGCGCGGATCTCGGCGTCGGCATGCGCGACGGACCGCGTGTTGTGCGAGAAATTGTTCAGGCAGGTCACGCCCGATAACAGTTCCTGCATCAGCCCGAAGCGGACCGAATGGAAGGCATCGTCCGGCGTGCACAGCGGCGCGGCGCGATTGGTCGTGGGGAAATAGCCGCGCAGGGGATCGTCGCCCCGCACCGAGCCGCGCAGGAAGGCATTCCAGAGGTGGGAGTGGGCATCGACGAAGCCGGGCATGACGATCATTCCGCGCGCGTCGATGACCTGCGCGCCGGGCACGGATAGCTTGCGGCCCACCGCGACGATGGCGCCATCGCGCACGTGGACGTCTCCCTCGGGCAGGTCGCCCACGCTCCGGTCCATCGACAGTACATGGCCCCCGGAGATCAGGAATTCCCGGCCCGACGCCTCCTTATTTCCCACCTGGGCCCGCGCCTGGCCCGCGGCGGCGATACCGGTTCCGGCCACCGCCGCCACCATCGCGCCGCGCAGGAAATCCCGCCGGTCCAGGCCGCCGGTACCGGCGTGCGCCGCCGTGCGTTCTCCATTCGCCATGTCATCCTCCCATCTTGCTTTAGATTTACAAATTTTATTTCTAAAGCAATTGGAAGCAAGGCTGGTGCAAACCCGCCCCCTCGGGCGAGTTCAGTCCACCACCGGCATGCTGCGCTCGACCAGCGAGGCCATGATGCCCGCGCCCAGGGGGATCACCGCGTCGTTGAAATCGTACTTGCTGCTGTGCAGGAAGCAGCCCTGTTCCGCGCCGCCCTGCCCCAGCCGGAAATAGGCGCCCGGCCGTCCCTGCAGCATGAACGAGAAGTCCTCGGCGCCCATCGACGGCGTCAGGTCGCGGATGACGTTCTCCTTGCCCAGCATCGCGGTCGCCACGTCGGCCACGAAGTTGGCTTCGCGCGGCGTGTTGATGGTGGCCGGATAGATGCGGTCGTACTTGAGCGTGGCCGTGGCCCCGAACGCGGCCGCGATCGACGAGGACAGGTCCCGCAGCCGCGTCTCGACCATCTCCTGTACCGTGCGGCGGAAGGTCCGCACCGTGCCCACCAGGCGCGCCTCGCGCGGGATCACGCTCATCGCGCCGGGATGGCCGGCCTGCACCGAACAGATGGACACCACCGCGGAATCCAGCGGATTGACGTTGCGCGAGACGATGGACTGCGTCGCGGTGATGATCTGGCCCGCCACCACGACCGGATCGATCGTCTGGTAGGGGTGCGCGCCATGGCCGCCCTTGCCTTCGATGACGATCTCGAAGCGGTCGGAGGCGGCCATCATCGGCCCGGGATTGATGCCGACCTTGCCGGCTGGCAGCCCCGGCCAGTTGTGGAGCGCGTAGATTTCGTTACAAGGATAGGTGTCGAACAGCCCATCGTCCATCATCGCGCGGGCGCCGCCCAGCCCTTCCTCTGCCGGCTGGAAGATCAGTACCGCGGTGCCGTCGAAGTTGCGCGTCCTGGACAGGTAGCGGGCCGCGCCCAGCAGGATGGCGGTATGGCCGTCGTGGCCGCAGCCGTGCATCAGGCCCGGCTTGCTGGAACGGTGCGCGAAGGCGTTGTCCTCGGCCATCGGCAGCGCGTCCATGTCGGCCCGCAGGCCGATCATGCGGCCGCTGTCGCAGCGCCGGCCGTGGATGATACCGACCAGGCCGGTCTTGCCTATGTCCCGGTGCACCTCCACGCCCAGCAGCTCCAGCGCCTTGGCGACGATGCCCGAAGTGCGCACCTCTTCGAATCCTAGCTCGGGATGCGCGTGCAGGTCGCGCCGCAGCAGCGTCAGATCATCGTGAAACTTGCGTATGGCTTCCAGCGGCGAACGCAACGCCACCCCAGCATCCATTCCTGCTCTCCGGTCCTGCGGCCGCTTTGCGGCCCGAATGTCAATCGATAACCGGTCCGTCCGGGAGTTCCCCCAGCGCGGTACGACTTGGTGTCCAAAGCTGAATGTCTCCATACCAGCTTTCGGCATAACCCCGGGTGTTGTCCGAGTCGGTCATGACCCCCACGCCGATCAGCGTGCCGGGCTCCTCTCCGAACAACTCGATGTAGTCCTGCACATAGTTGCGCTCGTAGTCCAGCCAGCGGCCCGTACGCTCGGGGCCGGACTCGACCACCTTCAGGCGGATGCGCGAGGTGTGGGCATTGGCCAGGTTGGCGCCCACCGGCTTGCCCGCATCCCAGGTGTAGATCAGGGTGGCGTAGGGCACCTCGCGCCCCAGCAGCATGCGCGCGGTCTCGGCCAGCATCTGATCGCGCAGCGGCAGCTTGCGCCAGTCGCCATCGAAGGCCAGCACCAGGCGGGCCGGCGCGTCCTCGGCCTCGGGGCGGGCGCTGTCGGCCCGCTCGATCATCGCGTCGGTGCGCCAGGACCAGCGCACGTATGGAGCCTGCGCGGCGGGCAGGTGCAGCGGCACCCACATCCCGCTCGCGGCGGATTCCGCCACGGCATGCAGCACCGCGCGCTCGTGCCCGCCCACGCTGGCGCGGGCGACACGGTATCGGGTCTTGGTCTTGTCGTGCCGGATGATCCAGGGCCGCCATCCCGCCGGGGCCTCGCCCACGGCCGAGGGCGATTGCGACAGCATCAGCGCCGCGGCGCCGTCGACCGGTTCCGCCGGATCCGCCCGCTCGGGAGCGGGACCGGCACAGCCCGCGAGCAGCGCCGCGAAAGCCAGCAACAAGGCGGACGACCGGATACCAAACGGAACAAATGCGAACATCGGCGGGCACATCCCGGCAGGGGCGTAGACGGCAATGTGACCATTCTACCGGCCATAGCGGCCCGCCAAGCGTTGCATCCCCGTCTAAAACCCCGGGGAAACGCCGTTTCTGTTGGAATTTTGTTGTGGCTTTGCCCAGCTAGGCGATATGCTGCGCTCGCGGGGTTATTCCGCAGTTCTGGAGTTTGCCTCTCGCGCACTGCGGTGTGGCCCTGCCAACGATCTGACGATTGAACCCCTTTTTAGGAGTACAGCATGGCCACAGCCAAGAAGGCGCCGGCGAAAAAAGCCGCGCCCGCCAAGAAAGCCGCTCCGGCTAAGAAAGCCCCGGCCGCCAAAAAGGCCGCTCCGGCCAAGAAGGCCGCGACCAAGGCTCCCCGCAAGGTCAACGCCGCTTTCCTCAAGCCCATGACCCCCAGCGCCACGCTGGCCGCCATCATCGGCCCGGCCCCGCTGCCGCGCACCGAAGTCACGCGCAAGATCTGGGAATACATCAAGAAGCACAAGCTGCAGGATCCCAAGGCCAAGCGCAACATCAACGGCGATGCCAAGCTCAAGGAGCTGTTCGGCAAGCCCAGCGTCGACATGTTCGAGCTGACCAAGATCGTCAACGCTCACCTGAAATAAGCAGGCCGCCCCGGCTGACGGGGCTCCCGCCGGCGCCCGGCCAATGCGGTCCGGGCGCCCTGCCTGCCCGCTACGTGGCGCGCAGGACCAGTATCTTTCCCTGCCTGGCATCGGTCAGCAGATACAGCTCCCCCGACGCGCCCATCACGACATCGCGGATCCGGCTGCCCAGATCGGTCAGCAGGCGTTCTTCGCGTACCACCTTCCCTCCTTCCATCTGCAGGCGTATCAGGGCCTGCCCGCTCAATGCGCCGGTGAACACACTGCCCGTCCACGAAGGAATGGCCTGGCTGGTGTAGAACGCCAGGCCGCTGGGCGAGACCGACGGCACCCAGCTGTAGATGGGCGGCTCGAAGCCGGCCGGCGACGATTCCTGTCCGATGCGGCCGCCGCCGTACTCCTCGCCGTAGGTGTACAAAGGCCAGCCGTAGTTCTTGCCGGCCCGCACGACGTTCAGTTCGTCGCCGCCCTGGGGGCCGTGTTCGACCAGCCAGAGCTCGCCCGTGGCCGGATTCAGCGCCGCGCCCTGGGGATTGCGGTGGCCCAGCGACCAGATCTCGGGCAGCGCCTGTTTGTCGCCGACGAATGGATTGTCGCGCGGCACGCCGCCATCGTCGCTCACGCGGACGACCTTGCCATGATGCGTGTTCAACCCCTGTGCGTCCGGGCGGGTCTGCCGGCTGGAACGTTCGCCCAGCGTGATGAACAACGTACCGTCGCGTGCGAAGACCAGGCGGGAGCCGAAATGCAGCGTACTGGCAAACTTGGGAGCCTGGCGGAAGATGACCCGGGACTCGGCAAAGCGCCACTGGCCGCCATCCTGCACCAGCTTGCCGCGGGCCACGGCCGTGCTGTTGCCTCCTTCGCCCGCTTCGGCGTAGCTCAGGTAGACCAGGCTGTTGCGCGCGAAATCGGGATGCAGCACCACGTCCAGCAAACCGCCCTGCCCTCGGGCGTCGACCTTGGGTGTACCCGCGACGGGCTCGGACAATTCGCCGCGCGAAGACACGACCCGCAACCTGCCCGGCCGTTCGGTCACCAGCGCGCCACCCTGCGGCAGCAGGGCCAATCCCCAGGGATGTTCCAGGCCCTCGGCCCAGGTCGATAGCTGTACCCCGGCGGGCAGGGCCGCGCGATTCATGGGTATGTCCTTGCCCGGCCGCACCGGCTGGGCCCACGACACGGTGGCCGCCGCCATGCCAAGCGCCACGGTCCAGCCTGCCATCCAACGCACTGGTTTCATGTCATTCTCCTTGTCCGCGATTACTTCTTGACCGGAACAAGGGTGCAGCCGTTCCCCGGCTGGGGAACGGCTCGCATGGCTGAGCACGAACAGGAGCACCAAAGACAAAACCCCCGGCCGGTTTTCCGGTCGGGGGTTTTGGGTGTAGATAGCCTGACAATGACCTACTTTCACAGACGTCCG
>NZ_SGXC01000003.1 GCF_004216695.1 Pigmentiphaga kullae | reverse complement strand
CAGCTTACCGACGGCGGGGCCGACTACAGCTTCGAGTGCATCGGCAACACCACCACCATGCGCCAGGCCCTCGAGTGCTGCCACAAGGGCTGGGGGCAGTCCTTCATCATCGGCGTGGCCGCCGCCGGCGCCGAGATCGCCACCCGCCCCTTCCAGCTGGTCACGGGCCGCGAGTGGAAGGGCTCGGCCTTCGGCGGCGCCCGCGGCCGCACCGACGTTCCCACCATCGTCGACTGGTACATGGACGGCAAGATCAAGATCGATGAACTGATCACCCACACCCTGCCCCTCGAACGCATCAACGAGGGATTCGACCTCATGAAGAGCGGACAGTCGATACGCTCGGTCGTGCTGTACTGATCCAAGTCTCCGGCCTGATCAGGCGACGGGCGGGAAAACCCCCGCCCGTCGTTGTATAGAACAATTCGCTTCCCCGCCGATAGAGTCTCCCGCATCGAAGCCGCCACGCCGTGGCGGTCCGGTTCAAGGAGATTCGTTCGTGGAGCACGTCGTTCGCAACGCCTGGTACGTACTGGGCTGGACCGCAGAAATCGGCACCGGGCCTTTCGCCCGGCGGGTACTGGACGAACCCGTCGTTGCCTTCCGCCGGCGCGACGGCCGGCTCGCGGCCCTGCTGGACCGCTGCGCGCACCGCCTCGTGCCCCTGTCGCTGGGCAGCGTGGTGGACGACACGCTGCAATGCGGCTACCACGGCCTGCGCTACGACGACACCGGCGCCTGCGTGCACGTTCCCGGCCAGGCCAACATCCCCCCCGCCGCGCGCGTCCGCAGCTTTCCCGTCACGGAACGATACGGCGCCGCCTGGATCTGGATGGGCGACCCGGAACAGGCCGACCCCGGGCTCATCCCCGCCATCGAACGCTATGGCGCGCCGGGCTGGACGGTCATCTGGGGCGCGCCGCAGCACCACCGCTCGCACTACCTGAACATCGTCGAGAACCTGCAGGACCCCGCGCACACGACCTACGTCCATCCGGGCACCATCGGCAATCCGGCATCGAGCGACATTGCTCCCGTCATCGAGGAAAGCGAGGGACACATCGTGACCTACCGCTGGACCCTCGATGCCGAGCCGCCGCCCATCGACCGCAAGAACGCCAACTTCAGCGGGCTGGCCGACCGCTGCCAGTACTACCACTTCTTCCCGCCCTGCACCTCGCGCGTGGACGTGGTGACGATGCAGGCCGGCCAGGAGCATACGGAAGCGAACATGGACCGCGGCCTGCGCGCGTTCAGCTACAAGTTCCTGACGCCCGAGACGGACACGGCCACGCATTTCTTCTGGCTGCACGTGCGCAACTTCGGCGTGGGCGACCAGGAACTCGACGAGCGGCTGATGCGCGACATGGGCCGTACCTTTGAAGAGGACAACGTCATCGTGTCCGCCATGCAGCGCGAACAGGATGCCACAGGCGTGCGCCAACTGGCCTGGCTGCGCATCGACGCGGGCCCGAGCCGCGCCCGCCGCATGATCGAGAAGATGGCGGCCGCCGACGCCGCGGCCGCCCCCGCGACCTCGACAGCGTCCTGACGCCCGCCGGTCCCCCGCCCACCCACCCGTTCCGCTTGCGTGCCGCCCAAGGAGGCCACCATGTCCCACCGTCCATACCCTCGTTTCCACCGAGCCTCGCCGCTGCTGGCCGGCCTGGCGCTCGCCCTGGCGGCGACGCAGGCCTGTGCCGGCGCCGCCGACGCCTACCCCAGCAAGCCCATCCGCCTCGTCGTTCCCTTCACGCCCGGCGGGCTGACCGACAAGCTGGCGCGCAGCGTGGCGCATGACCTGCAGGAAGCCTGGCAGCAGCCGGTCATCGTGGAAAACAAGCCCGGCGCGGGCGGCACCATCGGCGCCGATCTGGTGGCCAAGGCGCCCGCCGACGGCTACACGATCCTGCTGGGCACCCATGCGACCCACGCCATCAACGTCACCCTGCTTGCCAACCTGCCCTACGACGCGGTGCGCGACTTCGAGCCCGTCAGCCTGCTGGCGACGGTGCCCAACGTCCTCATGGTGCATCCCTCGGTCCCGGCGCACAGCGTGCAGGAGCTGATACAGCTCGCCAAGCGCAAGCCCGGCTCGCTCAACTTCGTCTCGCAGGGCATCGGTACCTCGGGCCACATGTCGGGCGACCTGTTCAAGTCGCTGGCGGGCATCGACATGGTCCACATCCCCGCGCGCGGTCCGGCGCAGGCCGTCAGCGACGTCATGGGCGGCCATGCCGACATCCTGTTCGACTCGGTCGCGATCGGCATGCCCATCGTGCGCTCCGGCAAGTTGCGGGCGCTGGCCGTGACCAGCCGCGAACGCTCGCCCGCCGCGCCCGAACTGCCGACCATGATCGAGGCCGGCGTTCCCGGCTACGAAATCGTGCTGTGGTTCTCGGTGTTCGCCCCCAAGGGCACGCCGGCCGACATCGTGCTCAAGCTGAACCACGAGATCGCGCGTGCCATGGGCAAGCCCTCGACGCGGGCCGCATTCGTGCAGGAAGGGCTGACGGTCTCGGCGTCCTCGCCGGAGCAGCTAGGCCAATTCCAACAAGCGGAAATCACGAAATGGGCGCGCCTGATCAAGGCCTCGGGCGCCACGTCGAACAACTGACAGGCCGGCGCGGGCGGCCTACCAGACGCCCGCCAGGTCCGGCTTCGACGAGGTCCACTGGCGGCTCCCGCCGTTCCGGCGATCGGCCTTTTCCTTGAGCGGGTAGTCCTGGTTGATCTGTTCGGCCGTGCGGGTCAGGACGTTCAGCATGTCGTCGAGCTCCCGGATTCTTTCCGGCCCCAGTGCTTGCAGGATGCGTCCGTTGATGTCGGCGGTGATGGGAAACAGCTCGGCGTGCAGGGCCCTGCCCTTGTCGGTCAGTTCGATGGCCACGCGGTGCCGGTCGCTGCTGCGGCCGACCCGCGACACCAGCCCCTTGGCGACCAGGTCGCTGATGGCGCGGGACACGAGGGGCCGGTCGGTATGCGCGCGTTCGGCCAGTTCGGAAGGCGCCAGCGTGCCGTAGTCGGCCAGCATCGCGATCAAGCGCCATTCCCGCCGGCTGATGCCGTAGCGGCCTTCGCACAACCGGATCACCAGCGCCCCGCTGACCGACAGCAGCCTGGCGATCCGGTAGTTCAGGAGTTCCTCGCAATTTGCAGGCTGCTCGAAGGACATGGCTGCTCCTGTGCCGACGGCGGTTGATTAGAACAATCAAGGACATGAAAGCTAGAGTCATTCTCCATAAAAAGCCCGGCAGCCGCAACGCCGCAAGCCGGCGCGGCACTGGTCGTTTTCCCTCTACCCAAGGAGCATTTCCCATGGCATTTCCCCAACGCGACCGGACACGGCCGATCGCCGATTCGCACGTCTTCGACCTGCGTCTTTCATGGAAGGGATACCGCATCAACAAGCTCTGCAACTCGCTCAGCGAGGCCGCCAACCGCGATGCCTACCGGGCGGACGAAGAGGCCTACATGACCCGCTTCGGCCTGTCCGACGAACAGAAGGCGCTGATACGCGCGCGCGATTTCACCGGCCTGCTCGACGCCGGCGCCAACATCTACTTCCTGCTCAAGCTGGGCGTGGTCACCGGCAACGGCCTTTACGTCATGGGCGCGCGGATGCGCGGAGAAAGCTACGAGGCCTTCCTGGCCACCCGTAACGACAAGGGAGCGGTCTGACATGGGACGCATCATCGCAGGCATAGGCACTTCTCACGTGCCCTCCATCGGCGCGGCCTACGACCGTGGCAAGCAGGCCACGCCGGCCTGGCGCCCCCTGTTCGACGCCTATATCCCGGTGCGCGAGTGGCTGGAAGCGCTCAAGCCCGACGTGGCCATCATGGTCTACAACGACCACGGCGCCGATTTCTTCTTCGACAAATATCCGACCTTCGCCGTGGGCGCGGCCGACCGCTACGACATCGCCGACGAAGGCTTCGGCGTGCGCCCGCTGCCGCCCATAGACGGCCACCTGGAATTCTCGCAGCACCTGTGCGAAGCGCTGGTCTACGACGAGTTCGACCTGACGGTCTGCCAGGAAATGCGGGTCGAGCACGGCTTCCTCGTGCCCATGCACCTGTGCTTCGACCACACGCCCGGGTGGAACGTCGCGGCCGTGCCCTTCGCCGTCAACGTGCTGCAGCATCCTCTGCCCACCGCGCGCCGGTGCTACCGGCTGGGCCAGGCCATACGGCGGGCCGTCGAATCCTACCCGGCCGATCTGCGCGTCGTCATCCTGGGCACCGGCGGCATGTCCCATCAGTTGACCGGCCCCCACTTCGGCAAGATGGACCAGGACTGGGACCAGGACTTCCTGGACCGCATCGAACGCGACCCCGACAGCCTGTGCGAGCTCACCCACCAGACGCTGATGGAACGCTACGGCGCAGAGGGTATCGAGCTGATCATGTGGCTGGTCATGCGCGGCGCGCTGTCGAACCGGGCGCGGCGCGTCCACCGCCACTACTACGCCCCCATGACCACCGGCATGGGCCTGATCACGCTGGAGGAGCCGGTATGAGCGAGCGTACCCAGGTCGGCATCGTCGGGGCCGGCCCCGCCGGACTGCTGCTTTCCCACCTGCTGCATCGGGAAGGCATCGAATCCATCGTGTTCGACAACCGCAGCCGCGAACACGTGCAGCAGCGCCTGCGGGCCGGGGTGCTGGAACAAGGCACGGTCGATCTGCTGGCCGAGGTCGGACTGGGCGAACGCATGCGGCGCCTGGGCATGCCGCAGACCAGCCTCGACTTCCGCTACGCCCAGGCCTCGCACCGCATAGACTTCGCGCAGGAAATCGGCCGCACGGTCATGGTCTATCCCCAGCATGAAGTGGTGCACGACCTGATCGAGGCACGGCTGGCCGCCGGCGGCGACCTGCGCTTCGACACCCCGGTCACCGCCATCCGGGACCTGGAAGGCCCCTCGCCCACCATCCTGGCCGGCCCGGAAGGCAGGCCGGTGCGCTGCGACTTCATCGCGGGCTGCGACGGCTTCCACGGCATCTGCCGCGACGCCATCCCGGCGTCCGTGATGAAGGCCTACGACCGCGTCTATCCCTTCGGCTGGCTGGGCATCCTGGCCGAGGTCCCGCCGGCCGCGCCCGACGTCACCTGGGGCTGCCACGAGACCGGCTTCGCCATGCTGAGCTTCCGCTCCCCCACGCGCAGCCGCCTCTACCTGCAATGCGAACCGGACGACGATCCGGACAACTGGTCCGACGACCGCATCTGGAGCGCGCTGCACGAACGCCTGGACGTTCCCGGCATGCCGCCGCTGATCGAAGGCCCCATCGTGCAGAAGGGCGTGACCGCCATGCGCAGCTTCCAGGTCGAGCCGCTGCGCCATGGCGCCCTGTTCCTGGCCGGCGACGCGGCGCACATCGTCCCGCCCACCGGGGCCAAGGGGCTGAACTCCGCCGTGGCGGACATACGCGTGTTGGGCCGCGCGCTGGCAGCGTATTACCGCCAGGGCTCTACCCGGCTCCTGGACAGCTATTCGGAAACCTGCCTGCGGCGCATGTGGCTGGTGCACCGCTTCTCGGCCGGACTGTGCACCATGGTGCATAGCTTCCCGGGGCAGAGCGACTTCGCCCGGCGCCTGCAACGGGCCGACCTGGACTACATGACGGGATCCGAGCCGGGCCGGCGGGCCTTCTCGGAGAACTTCACCGGGTTGCCGATCGAGGCCTAGCCTTCCCCGCCGCTGCCGCCCGCGCTGGCGAAGCGCTCGCGGTAGGCGCGGGGCGTGACGCCCAGGTGGCGCTGGAACACCTTGCGCAACTGGGCGTCCGAGCCGAAGCCCGCCCGTGCGGCCACGGTCTTGAGCGGCAAGGCCGCATCCTCGAGCAGCCGGCGCACCAGGTCCACTCTTGCCGTCTCGACGAAGGCCTGCGGCGTGGAGCCGGTCTCGCGCACGAACACGCGCGTGAAATTGCGCAGGCTCATGGCCGCATGGGCGGCCAGGTCGGAAACGGCCAGCGGCTGGTGCAGGTTGGACAGAATCCAGTCCTGGGTCTTGCGTATGCCCGGATGGCTGGTGGTCTGGCTATTCAGGTGCATGCTGAACTGCGACTGCCCGCCAGGACGCTTCAGGTAGACCACCATGTCCCGCGCAACCTCCAGGGCCAGATCACGGCCGCAGTCCTCTTCCACCATGGCCAGCGCCAGGTCGATGCCGGCCGTGACGCCGGCCGAGGTCCAGAGGTTGCCCTGCCGGATGTAGATGGCATCGGCCTGCACGTCGATGCGCGGATAGCGCTGCTGGAGCAGGCGCGACACGCTCCAGTGCGTGGTGGCGCGCCGGCCGTCCAGAAGGCCTGCTTCAGCAAGAAAGAAACTGCCCGAGCACAACGCGGCCAGCCGCGCGATGCGGGGCGCGACCGCCGCCGCCCAGTCGACGATGGCCGGCGAATGCCGCATGGCCTCCTCGATGTTGCGCGCGCCCACCAGAATGGCGGCATCGGGCAGGTCGCCGCTGTCCAGGCCCTTGCCGGCATGCAGCGACATCAGGGTATCCGACTGCACGGCCCCGGGTTGCGGCGCGGCAATCTCGACCTGATAGGCCGGCGGCAGGTCGCGTTTGCGCAGATGGACGTTGGCGTAGTCGAACACGCATAGCGGACCGATCGCCTCCAGCGACTTGAACCCCGGATAGACGACGATATCGACGCGACGGACACGGAAATGGCTGCTCATGCGTGGATTTTAGTGCGCGAGGCGGACGGCACGGCGCTTGCTGCGCGACCAGGGTCGCGCAAACCGGCGCGTACGACGAAGGAGAACGTCATGAAAGCACTGTGCTGGCATGGCAAGAAGGACATCCGGTACGACACCGTGCCGGACCCGCGCATCGAACAACCGGGCGATGCCATCGTCAAGGTCTCCGCCTGCGCCATTTGCGGCTCCGACCTGCACCTGTTCGACGGTTTCATTCCCGGCATGCAAGCCGGCGACATCATGGGGCACGAATTCATGGGCGAAGTGGTCGAGGCGGGCCCGGACACACGCGACCTGAAGGTGGGCGACCGCGTCGTCGTGCCCTTCACCATCGCCTGCGGCGCCTGCGAACAATGCCGGCGCGGCAACTACTCGGTGTGCGAACGCACCAACCGCAACAAGGAACTGGCAGAGAAGGTCTTTGGACATTCCACGGCGGGCCTGTTCGGCTACACCCACCTGACAGGAGGCTACGCGGGAGGCCAGGCCGAATACGTGCGCGTACCGCATGCCGACACCACCCACATCAAGGTGCCCACCGGCCTGGCGGACGAACAAGTGCTGTTCCTGGGCGACATTCTTCCCACCGGCTGGCAGGCCGCGGCCCAGTGCGACATCCAGCCCACCGACACGGTCGCCATCTGGGGCGCCGGCCCGGTGGGGCTGATGGCCATGCGCAGCGCCCAGCTACAGGGCGCCCGGCAGGTCGTGGTGATCGACCACATTCCCGAGCGGCTGGCCATGGTGGCCCAGGCCGGTGCCACCCCCATCGACTTCGACCAGGAAAGCGTGGTCGACCGCCTGCGCGACCTGACCGGCGGCAAGGGGCCGGAGAAATGCATAGACGCGGTGGGCCTGGAGTCGCACGCCGCGCGCTCGCTGGATGCCATGTACGACCGGGCCAAGCAGGCGATGATGCTGGAAAGCGACCGCCCGCACGTGCTGCGGGAAATGATCTACGTCTGCCGCCCGGCCGGCGTGCTGTCCATTCCCGGCGTCTATGGCGGGCTGATCGACAAGATTCCCTTCGGCGCCTCGATGAACAAGGGCCTGACCTGGCGCATGGGCCAGACCCACGTCCAGCGCTGGAGCCAGGCCCTGCTCGAACTGATCGCCGAAGGCCGGATCGACCCCTCCTTCGTCATCACCCACAGCGAAGCGCTGGAGGACGGGCCGGACATGTACGAGATCTTCCGGGACAAGGAGGACGGCTGCGTGAAGGTGGTCCTGAAACCTTAGACTCCCGGCTTCAGAACGACGCCGCCCGGTACACCTGCCGGCCGCCCACGTAGGTCGCCAGCGCCTTCAGCCGCTGCACCTCGGCCGCCGGAATGCTGAGATAGTCGGCCGACAACACGACGAAATCCGCCAGCTTGCCGGGCTCGATCGATCCCTTGATATCCTGCTCGTCGGTCAGGCGCGCGTTGTTGATCGTCATCAGCCTTAGCACGGCGTCGCGCGACGGCACGGCCTGGTCGGCGCCGTAGACGCCGTCGGAGATCGTGTCCCGCGTCAGGAAGTGGTACATGGCCCAGAACGGATTGACCGGGATCACCGGCGAATCGGTGCCGCCCGCCAGCATGAAGCCCTGCTCCATGTAGGTCTTGAGCGGCGTGACCTGCGAGGCCCGCTCCATGCCCCAGTAGCGCTTGAGCACCGGCGCGGCCAGGTACAGATGATCCTGCACCGACATCCTCAGGTTCATCGCCTTGATGCGCGGATACTGATCGGGGCGCGTGATGAAGGCATGCTCGATGGTCCAGCCCTGCGCGCGGATGTCGCGCCGGGCATGGGCCCGCTCGTAGCCTTGCAGCACCTCGTCCACGGCGGCATCGCCCACCGCGTGCACCGCCACGCGCCAGCCGGCCTGGTTGATGCCCGCCACATAGTCGTTGAACGTCGCCTGCGGAATGGTCTGCAAGCCGTAGTAGGTGCCGCCTTTGCCCATCTCCCCTTCGTAGGGCCGGGTCATGTAGCCACCTTCGAATCCGCCGTCCACGCTGATCTTGATGCCCCAGACCTTGACCCATTCGTCGCCCTCGCCCTGCCGGATACCGCCTCCGACAATGCTGGAGCGGAAGTCGGCCAGGTCCTTGGGACGGAACAGGATGCTGTAGCGGACCGTGGCCTTGCCGCTGTCGCGCAGTTGCTGGAACTGACGGTAGGCCGCCACGTTCGTGCCCGGTATCCGGATGCTGGTCAGGCCGTATTCGTTCAGTTTCTTCTGCTGCGCCTCGAGCCGCTCCAGCGTCATCGGGGGCGGAGGCGGCAGCGGTGCGAGACGCTTGGCCGTGTCGGTCAGCTCGCCGGTCAGGCGTCCGGCGGCGTTGCGCGGAATCGCGCCGCCCGGCGGCACCGGCGTCGCCGGCGTGATGCCGTACTTGGCCAGCGCCGTATTGTTGAGGAAATAGCTATGGCCGCCGCGCACCAGGATCACCGGCACGCCGGGCGCGGCGGCTTCCAGTTCGTCCGCGGTGGGCAGCCGTTGCTCCTTCAGTTGGGCCTCGTGCCAGTCGCTGTTGGACACCAGCACCTGTCCCGGCTGGGCGCCCTTGGCCGCCTCGGCCACCTTGGCCGACAGCTCGGCGATCGAGCGCGTGGCCGACAGATCGATGCCAGGGCCGCCGCCCACGGCATGCAGGTGCGAATCCGCCAGGCCGGGCACGACCGTGCGGCCGCGCAGGTCGACCACCTGCGTGGCGGGCCCCGCATGGGCCATGATGCGCTCGGTCGTGCCCACCGCGACGAACCGGCCCCCGCGCACCGCGAAGGCCTGGACCACGGAAGAAGCGGCATCGACGGTAGCGACCTTGCCGTTGACGTAGACCGCGTCCGCGGCCTCCGGTGGCGGCGCACCGCCCGGCCCCCTCGCCGCGCACGCGGCCAGCAGCCCCGCCACCGCCGCCACGACCACGCCCCGTCCCCAAGTCCCGCCAAGCATCGCATCCATGGCCCGCCCTCCCTTGTCGTCGGAAGGCGCCAGTGTGATCCCGACAATCTTTAAATGTCAAATACTTATCGCCGTGGCGGCGCATGTCACGGAGCCCGCGCTTCGTGCACAATGCGGGCGTGGCCCATCAGGGCTTCCACGCCTCCCCATTCATGAATCCCGAAGATCTGCAACGCCTGGTAACCGTCGCCATGCCTTACGGCAAATACAAGGACAGACTGATCGCCGATCTGCCCGGCCCTTATCTGGCCTGGTTCGCCCGCAAGGGCTTTCCGCCCGGCGAACTGGGGCGCCTGCTGGCGCTGATGCACGAGATCGACCATAACGGCCTGTCGCACCTGCTGGCGCCGTTGCGCCAGCGCTAACACGCATTCACGACGGCGCGCGGCGCCGCTTCTGGAACAGCTCGAGCGCATGCAGCCCGACGGCGCGGGCACGCTGGTTCTGAAGCACGATGGCTGCCTGCGCGGCTTCCGGGTCGCGTTCGCGTATCGCGTCCAGAAGACGATGGAACTCATCCACGCTTTCCGCCGGCCGGTTCGGATGATTCATCGATGATGCCCACAGGAAACCCAGGCGCGCGTTGATCTTGCGGATGAAGGCCGCGAGCGGCTCGTTGCGCGCCCCGTCGACGAAAGCCTCGAACAACTGATGCTTGGTCGCGCGTATGCGCGGGACGTCGCGCGAGACGAGCGCCTGTTCGAATTCGTCGATGCGCAGGCCGAAGGCGTCCATCTGCTCAGGTGTGCCGCGCACCGCGAAACAGGCGGCCGCCAGTTTCTGCAACGCCACCCGGACTTCGTGCAACTCATGGAATTGCGCTTCGTCGATCGCCCGCACGGCGGGCCCGCGATGCGGCGCGACTTCCAGCAGGCCTTCGCCGTCGAGTTGCCGAATGGCCTCGCGCATCGACGGGCGGCTGGCGGAGAAACGTTCGCAAAGCTCCCGTTCGGTCAGCTTGTCGCCGGGAAGATAAACCCCCTCGGTAATGGCATCGCGCAAACGGTCGGCCAACTGCTGCCGGGCCGGGTCGCCGGCCGGCACGGCGGTCTCGCTCAAGGCAGCGTTCTTTCGGTCCATGGATCATGGTTGCGGCAGGGGGAATTGCATTGTAACGATGCGGCCAATCGCCAAAATTGTCTTACATTGTTGTGTTGAAAGTCAGTTTTATGGCATATTTTTGCCTATAAAAATAATATTTGTCATACAAAACGGCAAACACGCCTTACAACCCTCGAGGAGACACACCATGCCGCTGCACCCCCGGTTCCTGGCTACGGCGCTTGCCCTGGCCACCGTCCTTGCCGCCGCGCCCCAGGGCGCCACCGCCCAGTCCTATCCGACCCGTCCCGTGCGCATCATCGTTCCACATGGCGCGGGCTCGTCACCCGACACCATCACGCGCCTGCTCGCCCAACACCTGGGCGAGCGCCTCGGACAGCCGTTCGTGGTCGAGAACCGTGCGGGCGCCGGCGGGACCATAGGCCTGGGGGCCGCCGCCCGCGCCCCGGCGGACGGCTATACGCTGACCGTGGGGCACATCGGTACGCTTACCATCAATCCCAACGTGTACAGCAAGCTGCCTTACGATCCGGTCAAGGACTTCGCGCCCATCATGCTGTCGGCCCGCACGCCCCTGCTGGTCGTCGTTTCCGCGGAGTCGCCCTACAAGTCGATCGCCGACGTCATTGCCGCCGCCAAGGCCGATCCCGGCAAGCTGACCTTCTCGTCGGCCGGCAACGGCACGGCCTCGCACATGTCGGGCGAATACTTCAAGACACTGGCCGGCATCTCCATCACCCACGTGCCGTTCAAGACCGCGCCCGAAGCCCTGACCGGCGTCGCCAGCGGCGCCGTCACCCTGACCTTCGGCGGACAACCGCCGGCCTGGCCCATGGTCAAGGCGGGCAAGCTGCGCGCACTGGCGCTTACCAGCGACCAGCGGGTGGCTGAATTCCCCGAGACGCCGGTAGTGGCCGAAACGCTGCCGGGCTACGAGATGTTCGACTGGAACGGCTTCATGGCGCCCGCGGGCACGCCGCCCGCCATCGTCGCCACGCTGCACAAGGCCATCGCGGCCATTCTTGCCGAGCCGGACGTGGTGCGCCAGTTGCGCGGACAGGGGCTCCTGCCCATGCCCAACACGCCGGGGCAGTTCGCCCGCTTCATCGACGCGGAGCGAGGCAAGTGGGCACGCGTCGCCAAGGAAGTGAAGATTCAACTCGACTGAGGAACGCCATGGAAATGGGTGTGGAACGACTCGTTGGCTTGCTGGCCGACGCCTCCGCGGCCGCGGCCTATGAAGCCCTGGGCCGCCGCGGCGACCTGGATCCGGCCATTGCCGCGCAGGTCCCGGGCACGATCTGCGTCGGTCCGGCATATACCGTGAGCGCGCCGCCCCACCGCAGCGGGTCGGCGAACCGGGCGCTGGACCTCGCGCCTCCCGGTTCGGTGCTGGTCATCGACACCGGCGGCGACCCCGACGCCTGCGCGCTGGGCGGCACCGGTTCGCTGGCCGCGCAGATGCGCGGCATCGCCGGCTGCGTCACCAACGGCCGCGTGCGCGACCTGGCCGAGATCCGGGCGCTGCGGTTCCCGGTGTTCGCGCGCGGCGGCACGGTGCGCAGCAGCCGCAAGGACGGAACCGCCGAATTCCAGATCCCCGTTGCGATAGGAGGCCAGCTCGTGTGTCCGGGCGATCTCGTCTGTGCCGACGATGACGGCGTCGTCGTCATCGGCCGGCAGTATTTCGACACCTTCGCCGAGCGGCTGGCCGCCCGCCTGTCCTTCGAACGCGACGCCGATGCCCGGGTGCGCGCCGGCGCCTCGTACGCGCAGGCCGTCAGCGGCCGTCCCTGATCCGTCCCAGGCATGGAAGCTCCCACATGGGCATGACTCTCGTTGAAAAGATGCTGGCACGCGCCAGCGGCAAGGCTTCGGTCAAGCCGGGCGACATCGTGCTGCCCGAACCCGAACTGGTCATCCTGCACGACGGCTACGTCGAGACCGCCTACAAGCAGTTGCACGACATCGGCTATCGCCGCGTCACGCATCCGGAGCGGGTGGTCTTCGTCACCGACCATCAGGTCGTCTACACCACGCCCGCCTCGATCCTGCGAGGCCGAGCCAACCGGCGCATCGCCGGAGAATGGCGCATCGGCCACTTCCACGATGCCGGCCAGGGCGGGCACGGCCACCTCTTTCCCATGGAAAACGGCCTGGTCAGGCCCGGCATGTTCCTGTTCGCCTACGACATGCACTGCACGAACTTCGGCGCCATCGGCGCATTCGCGATGCGCGCCGGCCCCAGCGTGGTATCGGTGCTGGCCACGGGCACGACCTGGACCGTCGTGCCGCACACGCTGCGCGTCACGCTGGAGGGCGAGGCACCGCCCGGCGTGCATCCGCGCGACGTCGGCTTCTGGCTGGCCCATCGGCTGACCTCGGGTGAACTGGGCGTCGAATTCGACTATCGCGTGGTCGAGTTCGGCGGCTCGTACTGCGACCGCCTGCCGCTGTCGGGCCGCGTCGCGCTGTGCAATACCCTGACCGAGATCGGGGTGCTCAACATCGTGTTTCCGCCCATGTCGCCGCTGGGCTCGGCCCGCGACTCCACCTGGCTGGAAAGCGACGGCGATGCCCGGTTCGAACATACGCTCGTACTGGACGTCTCGAACCTGGCGCCGCAAGTGGCCCTGCCGGGCGCCCCCGATCAGGCCGTCGCCGTCGGCGACACGGTGGGCATCGCGATCGATCAGGCCTACCTGGGCTCCTGCGGCTCCGGCATGTATGAAGATTTCCAGGCCGCCGCCGACGTGCTGGCCGGACACCGCGTGGCAAGCGGGGTGCGTTTCCTCGTGGTGCCGGGCACGGTCGAGACGGCCAAGCGCATGGCGCGCGACGGCCTCACCCAACGCTTCCTGGACGCCGGCGCCATCCTGCTCCCACCCGGCTGCGGCCCCTGCGCCGGCGGCGCCGGCGGGCCGCTGGCCTCCGGAGAAGTGTCGATCTCGACCGCCGCCACCAACGGCCAGGGCCGCATGGGCGCGAAGGATGCCCATTGCTATCTGGGCAGTCCACTTACCGTCGCGGCGTCGGCCATCGCCGGCAGGATCGCCGATCCGCGCCGGGCGCCTTGAGGAGTCCCCATCGATGAACTGGATACAACGCGGCACCGCCCACGTGCTGGGCCACGACGTTCCCCACGACGGCGCGGTCATGGCGTTCGACATCGTGCTCTCCCGCAGCACGAATCCCGACGAACTGATCCCGCATCTTTTCGCCGAACTCGATCCTGGCCTGGCCGGCCGCATCCGCCCTGGCGACCTGATCGTCGCCGGCCGCAACTTCCTGGCCGGCAAGGCGCACAACGCCGGCATCATCGCCATGAAGGCCCTGGGCCTGGGCATCCTGTGCGAATCCATGTCGGTGCGCGCCTTCCAGGGAGTGGTCGCGCTGGCCGTACCCGCGCTCGTCTCGTGCCACGGCATCGCGGATGCGCTGTCCGACGGCGACGAAATCGAAGTGGACTACGCCAACGGCACCGTCACGCGATGCGCCACGGGCGAGATCCGCCACTACCCGCCCCTGGCGCCCGAAATACGCGCCATGATCGGAAACGGCGGCATGCGCGGCGCGCTCCTGGCCCATCTGCGCGCGCACCCCGAGCTCGGCCAACCCCACGCGGGGTAGACTACGGGCCTTTCCTTCGAGGCCCTACACCATGCCCTTGCAAGCCCACTACGCCAAGACGCTGCCCAAGCCCCGCTTCCGCTACACCCCCTGCATCCAGGCCGGCCCCTACTACCAACTGGCCGGCATGATCGCGCTCGATGCCCAGAGCGGCCAACTGGAAAGCGGCGGCGTCGCCGCGGAAACGGACAAGATCATGCGCAACATGCTGGCCGCCCTGCCCGAATACGGCCTGGCGCTGGACCAGCTCGTCATCGCGCGCATCTTCACCACCCGCTTCGACCAGTTCGCCGAGATCAATCGCGTCTGGGAAGGCTACTTCCCCGAAGGCGCGACCCCGCCCGCGCGCACCGCCATGGGCGTCGTGGCCCTGCCGCTCAACGCCACGGTGGAAATCGAGTTCTGCTTCTACCGCGAGGCCTGATCCGCCCGCCCTCAGCCTTGCAGCGCGAGCGCGTTGGGTCCGCCCCTCAGGTAGGCGAGGATGCTGCAGGCGGTGCTGGCCGAGGTCTTCGGATTGGCGGCCGAGGGTTCGGCCTGCGTGTCGAAGCGGAACTCGCCCAGCACGCCGCGCGCCTCCACCCGATGGCCGTTGCGCGTGGCGGCGGGATCCGCGATCAGCGTGACCCGGGTGGCGTCCAGCCCGGCTCCGGCCAGGGCGACGGTGGCCGCCACGTTGGCATTCTGCGGATAGCGCCGCGCGACCTCGCGGGCGCTGCCTTCGAACACGACGGCCGGCGCGGCCAGCGCATGCAGGTCGCAGGCCTGTTCCGCCGGTGTGCCCAGCCAGGCGCGCGGCGGCTTGATGCCGGTGTAGCGGACCTCGACCGCGCCGGCGGCGCGGGCCGTCGCCAGCGCATCCAGGCCGCCGATGGCGCCGCTGATCAGATGCAGCCGGCGTCCGGCTCGAACCGCTTCTTCCTTCAACGTCCGCAGCAGTCCATCGTCGGCCAGCGCGCCGGCCGACACCAAGGCGAAATGACGGCCGCTGCGCAGCACGTCGGCGCCGTATTGCGCAACGGCGCCCTGGCCGG
This sequence comes from Pigmentiphaga kullae, assembly GCF_004216695.1. Classification (GTDB taxonomy): domain Bacteria; phylum Pseudomonadota; class Gammaproteobacteria; order Burkholderiales; family Burkholderiaceae_B; genus Pigmentiphaga; species Pigmentiphaga kullae. Next base: position 1,107,801 of record NZ_SGXC01000003.1, on the reverse strand, counting down.
CCGCCTCGATCACCAGGTCGACGTCCCTTGCCAGCGACGCGATGTCGCCGACGGGCTCGATCGAGGACGGCAGCGATGCCGCCGCCTCTCCTTCCTTGCCCGCGCGCACGACGACATTGCGCACGTCGGCGCAGGCCTCGCCGGCCAGGGCATCCAGCAGACCGCGGGCAATTCCGCCCAGTCCGATCACGGCTATGGTGGGTCGGTTCATTTGAGATCCGCGTTCATCTGTTTGGAAAAAATCGCCGCCAGCTTGCTGGCGGCGTCGAGCAGGGCGCGCTTCATCTTCTCGTCGTCGTAGCCCTGCATGCGCTGCGAGGGCCCCACGATGGATACCGAGAACATCACGCCGACCTGGGAAAGCGGTATCGGCGCCGCAACCGCCACCAGCCCGCGGTCGATCTCCTCGCGGCAATAGGCGATGCCGGTCTTGCGGACCCGCCGCAATTCATCGCGCAGCAGCTGCGGCGAGGTAATGGTGCGGTCCGTCAGCGCGGGCAGCGGCTCGTCCAGCAGCGCCTCCCATTCCCGCTCGTCGCGGAAGGCCAGGATGGCCTTGGCCGAGGCCGCCGCATGGGGCGGCATGACGTGCCCGGGGTTGACGTAGCCGTGCCAATCCTTGGGCGGCGTGGCCATGACGATGCTTTCGATGCGGTTGCCGCGCAACATGCTCAGGAAAGCCGTTTCCTGGAACTGCTCGACCAGGCCGTACAACACGGTATGGGCAACCGCCGCCATCTGGTCCGGCGAGATCGCCGTCCCGAGCAGGCGACGCATGCGTCCGCCCAGCAGATAGGTGCGGCGGGCGTTGCCGACCTCCGCCTCGAACGGCGGCTCGGCATCCAGGCAGCCGGCGCGGCACAAGCCGGCCAGCATCCGGTGCAGCGTGCCCTTGGGCATGTCCAGCGCGGCCTGTATCTCGCCGAAAGCCAGTCCGGCGGGATGGCGGGCGACCAGTTCGATCACCTCCATCTGCCGCTCCAGCAGGAACCGGTTCTTGGACGACTCTTCTTCCACATCCCCTCCCAATGTGACCCAGGCGAAATTTTGCCCGCAATGAAACGTCTTGACGAAATTACACGGCAACCTGCATTATGTTCCATATAACGATAGATTAGTTCCGAAAAACGGAACATTTTTTCCCGGGCCATACCGGCTCTCTTCATCGAACCAGTGGGGAACTCCATGCGTAAGAACCATGCTTTGAAGCCGCTCGTGGCCGCCGCCATGGCGGCCGCCGTCCTGGTCGGCCCGGCCCACGCCGCCGACAAGAAAGTCAGCCTGCGGCTGTCGCACAACCTGCCCACCACCAATCCCCTGCACTACGGCGTGCTGGTTCCGTGGGCGAAATCGATCGAACAGGATTCGGGCGGCAGCATCGCGATCCAGGTTTTCCCCGCACAGCAACTGGGCCCCGCCAAGGACCACTACAACCTGGCCCGCGACGGCATCGCCGACCTGGCCTTCTACCTGGTCGGCATCGAGCCGGGACGCTTCCCCATCGTGACCGCCGCCGAGATGCCCTTCCTGGTGGCCGACACCGCCAAGGGCTCGCGCGCGTTGTACGAGTGGTACCAGCCCTACGCCAAGAAAGAGATGGCCGACGTCAAGGTCTGCACCATGTTCTACGACGGCGGCGGCACCATCCATTCCAAGAAGCGCATCGAAAGCCCGACCGACCTGGCCGGCCTGAAGATCCGGTCGCCCAACGTCATGGCGGCCAACTTCTATCGCCTGTCCGGCGCCTCGCCCGTGCAGCTGTCGGCCTCCGACGCCGCCGAGGCGGTCGAACGCGGCGTGGTGGACGCGATCTCGTTCCCGTGGAACCTGCTGCAGGCGCTGGGGGCCGATCGCGCACTGACCTATCACCTGGACATGAATTTCTATTCGCTGGGCACGGCCATCCTGATGAACAAGTCGTCGTACGGGAAACTGTCGGCCGACCAGAAGAAGGTCATCGACAGCCACTGCAACGCGGACTGGGCCGAACGCCTGCCCATGCCCTGGTACAACTGGGAACAGGAAGGCCGCGCCGCGCTGCTGAAGAAGCCCGGCCACACGGTCTACACGATCTCGGATGCCAAGGTCGGCGAATGGAAGGCCATGGCCGCCAAGGTCCGCACCGACTGGGAAGCCAGCGTCAAGAAGAACCGCATCGACGGCGCCAAGGTGTTCGGCGAACTGCAGGACACGCTGAAGAAATACAACGCCGCCTATTGATCGTTCGACGAGCATCGCCATGAAACAACGTCTGCTTGCCTTCCTCGAGTTCGTCCCATCGGTACTGCTGTTGTTCATGGCGATACTCACGTCCGTGTCGGTGGCCTCGCGCTACCTCTTCGCCTACCCGCTTCCGGACGAGTACGAGATCTCGCGCCTGCTGCTGAGCGTGGTGGTGTGCTGGGGCATCGCGGCGGCCTTCCGCCACAACGACCACATCCAGCTCGACATCTTCTGGAGCGTGCTGGGCCCGCGCGCCAAGCGCACGCTGACCCGCATCGGCGCGGCGCTGTGCCTGTGCATCGTCGGCGGCTTCGCCTACGCCCTGGGCACCAAGGTCATCGACGTGTTCGAAGCGGGGCTGCTGACCGTGGACCTGGAACTGCCGGTCTGGGGCTTCTACACCGCCGCCTGGCTGGGCACCCTGGCCTGCTTCTTCATCCTGCTCCAGCAGGTCATCGCTCCCCCGGAACCGGAGGCCCACGACGGCCACCCGGACGCCACGGTCTGAACGGACGTACACCATGATCGGCCCCAACCTCGCCATCCTCATCGGCTTCGGCTCCCTGCTGCTGCTCTGCCTGCTGCGCGTTCCCATCGGCCTGGCCATGGGCACCGCGGGCATCCTGGGCTTCGGCCTGATGACCGGCTTCGAGCCCGCCTTCAAGCTGCTGTCCCACTCCGTCATCTCCACGTTCTCCGACTACACCATGGGGCTGGTGCCGCTGTTCATCCTGATGGGCGCGGTAGCCGTGACCTCGGGCATGAGCGGGGAACTGTTCCGCGCCGCCCAGCTCTGGCTGGGCAATTTCCGCGGCGGGCTGGCCGTGGCCACGGTGGCCTCGTGCGGCGGCTTCGCCGCCATCTGCGGCTCGTCGGCCGCCACCGCCGCCACCATGACCCGGGTCGCCCTGCCCGAAATGAAGAAGCACGGCTATTCGGAGCGGCTGGCCACCGGCGTGATCGCCGCCGGCGGCACGCTGGGCGTGCTGATCCCGCCCTCGATCGCGCTGGCCGTCTATGGCCTGCTGACCCAGCAAAGCGTGGGCCTGCTATTCATGGCCGGCGTCGTGCCGGGCATCATCGCCATCGCCATGTACATGCTGGTGGTCAAGGTCTGGCTGGCCGTGCGCCCGCAGGATGCGCCCGTGGGCCAGCAGGCCGCGATGCGCGAACGCCTGTCCAGCCTGACGCGGCTCGGCCCCATCATGCTGCTCATCCTGTTCGTCATCGGCGGCATCTACGGTGGCCTGTTCACGCCCACCGAGGCCGGCGCCGTGGGCGCGGCCGGCGCCATCGCCATCGTCGCGCTGGGCAGGCGCCTGTCGTGGAAGACCCTGTTCTCGTCGCTGGCGGAAAGCGTCCGCATGGGCGCGGCCATCCTGCTGATCATGGCGGGCGCCGTGCTGTTCGGCTATTTCCTGGCCGTGACCGAGACGCCGCAGAAAGCGGCGCAACTGCTCATCGACGCCAACCTGGGCCGCTACGGCACGCTGCTCGTGATCATCGGCATCATGCTGGTGCTGGGCTGCCTGATCGACGCGCTGGCGGTGGTGATCCTGATCGTGCCGCTGGTCTATCCCATCGTGATGCAACTGGGCTTCGATCCGATCTGGTTCGGCGTGATCGTGACCATGTGCGTGGAGCTGGGCCTGATCACGCCCCCCTTCGGGCTGAACGTCTTCGTGATCAAGGGCCTGTCCAAACGCACCGACATCTGGACCATCTACAAGGGTGTCACGCCCTTCATCATCGTGGACCTGCTGCGGATCGGCCTGTTGATCGCCTTCCCCAGCCTGGTGCTGTTCCTTCCCGACATGGCGCGCTAAGCGCTAGACGTATCCATGACCATGAAGATTGAGCCGCGCAGCGGCCGACTGGTGCGCGTGCGCACCACCCAGCACGTCGAACTGACCGGATTCCTCGCGCCCGCCCCCGCGGCGGATGCGCCCCTGCTGATCAGCCTGCACGGCCTGAGCGGCAACTTCGACACCAGCTTCACCTTCGACTTCCTGCAAAGCCCCGACCTGGCCGGCGTCCACCTGCTGTCCATCGGCTGCAGCGGCCACGGCAACATCGCCATGTCGCGGGTCGGCGCCGAACCGGCCTACAGGCTGACCGGCTCGGCGTTCGAATATTTCGACGACTGCGTTGCCGACCTGGCCGCGTGGATGGATTTCGCCGCGCAGTCGCACGGCGGCCCCATCGTGCTGATGGGCCATTCGCTGGGCGCCTCGAAAATCCTGCGCTATGCCGCCGCCACCGCAGATGCGCGCGTGCGCGGCCTGGTGCTGGCCTCGGCCGCCGACCTGCGCGGCGCCTTCTTCGCCCTGCATGGCGAGGAAAAAGCCGCGGCCTTCCTGGCCCAGGCCCGGCAACTGGTGGATGCCGGCCAGGGCCGCGTGCTGATGGGGGAAGACTGTGTCCTGGGCCTGCTGCGACAGCGCATTTCGGCGCAGACCCTGCTGGACCGCTTCGAGGAAGGCCGGCCCGCCGACACCTTCGACTTCCACGGCCGCCGCTCGCCCCAGGCCTTCCGGGATCTCTCGGCGATAACGGCGCCTATCCTGTCGCTGTACGGATCCGAAGGCGAGATCGTCGGTACCGCCGGCGTGCGCGGCGCGATCGAACTGCTGCGCGGCCACGCGACATCCGCGCTATCGTTCTCGTCGGCGGTGCTGGGCGGCAATCATTGGTACGCCGGCCACGAGATCGAGGCCGCCGCCGTCATCGCCAACTGGCTGGCCGGACACGTCCGGGATACAAGGGAACACCATGACTGACGCACGGGGAATCGCCGCACTGGCCCAGGGCTACGCCCAGGGCAGCCTGGATCCGGTGGATGTCGCGCGCCGGGCGCTGGACCAGGCTCGGGCGCCCGGCATGGACTCGGTCTTCATCACGCTGCTGGAAGCGCGCGCCCTGGAAGAGGCCCGCGCCAGCCAGGCGCGCTGGCGCGAAGGCCGCCCGCTCGGGCCGCTGGACGGCGTGCCCCTGGCCTGGAAGGATCTGTTCGACATGGCGGGCACCGTCACCACCTGCGCGTCGGATACGCGGCGACAGGCCGTGCCCGCCGCCACCGATGCGCCCGCCGTGCGCGCGCTGGCCGCCGCCGGCATGGTCAGCGTGGGCAAGACCAACCTGAGCGAGTTCGCCTTCTCGGGGCTGGGCATCAACCTGCATTTCGGCACGCCGCCCAACCCCCACGATGCCGCGGTCCCGCGCATCCCCGGCGGCTCGTCGTCGGGATCGGCGGTGGCCGTCGCCCGGCAGGTCGTACCCTGCGCCATGGGCACCGACACCTCGGGCTCGATCCGGGTGCCGGCCGCCCTGAACGGCCTGGTCGGATGGAAGCCCAGCTCGGCCCGCTACGATCAGCGCGGCGTCTTTCCGCTGGCGCCCTCGCTCGACAGCATCGGCCCCCTGGTCCAGACCGTGGCCGATGCCTGCCTGATCGACGACGCCCTGCTGGGCCGCGCGCCCCTTCTGCGGGCCAGCACCGAGCGCCCCGCCGCACGGCTGGTGATTCCCTCCGGCACCCTCATGAGCGAACTCGAGCCGGGCGTGGCCGCCGCGTTCGAGGACACGGCCGAGCGCCTGGCCAAGCGCGGCTTCATCGTCGAGCGCCGCGCCATCCCCGTGCTGGACCTGGCCCATCACCTGTTCGCCACGTTCGGCACGCTGGTGGGCATCGAGGCGGCCGCCGTGCACCGCGAACTGCTGGACGATCCGGCGGCGCTGGCCCGGGTCGATGCCCGCATCGTCCAACGGCTGCGGCTGGGCCAGGCCATCCCGGCGCAAAACCGGCAGGCCCTGCGCAACAACCGGCCGCTGCTGGTCGCCGCCATGACAGCGGCCCTGGCTGCCGACGAAGCGCTGCTGTTCCCCACCGTGCCCATGGCCGCCCCGCCCATCGCGGCGCTGGCGGCCGATCCGGTCTGGTTCGCGCAATGCAATGCGCGCGTGCTGCGCAACACCATGATAGGCAGCTACCTGGACATGCCCACGCTCGCCCTGCCCTGCGGCACCGACGGCGCGGGCCTGCCCGCCGGCATGAGCCTGGCTATGGCGACCGGCCGCGACGAGGCCCTGCTGGCGCTCGGCCTTGCCGTCGAACACGAACTGGCGGCCTAGGTTCACCATTTCCGGCGGCCGGCCAGCGTCTCGGCCAGCAGCCGGAAATCGCCGCGCAGCGACCACCAGGGATGGGTGAAGGTGGCGGGGCGGTTCCTCTCGAAGAAGAAATGCCCGGTCCAGGCCAGGCCGTACCCACAGGCCAGCGCGGCCACGAGCAGCCAGGGCTGGCGCAGCCCGGCCGCCAACAGCGCCAGGATCAGGGCCAGGCCGGTGCCCACCACGTGCAAGCGCCGGGAAACGGGATGCGCATGTTCTCCCAGGTAGAACCGGTAGAACTCGTCGAAAGTGCGATAGCGCCGCGCGGTTCCATGCATGTTCCGCCCTCCCCGAGAATACCCACAAATGAGTAATGCCCTTCTTGCGTCACGCCGTATATCATTCTGTAACTGAATTCCAATTCCATGGGGGAATCGCACAGATGAGAATACTCGCCGAAAAGGGGCACTCGACCGCGCCCTCGGCCCGGTCCGGCAATCATGGCACGCGCTCGGGCCGGGCGGCAGTGGCCGTGATGCTGTTGTCGGCCATGCTGGCCGCGTGTGGCGGCGGCAGCGGGGCCAAGCCCGCGCCCGAGGCCGGCAAGGTATCCGGCGCCGTCACCTACGACTTCGTGCCGGCCGTCCAGGACAAGGGGCTGGACTTCGCCGCCACCCGTGCGCTGCCCGTTCGCGGCGCGGTGGTGGAAGCCTTCAGCACGACCGAGATCCTGGGCAGCACCGTGACCGACGCCCAGGGCAAGTACTCCCTCGTGCTGCCTCCGGGCCGCGAGGTCAAGATCCGGGTGCAGGCGCGCCTCTTGCGCGAAAGCAAGGAAGGCGCCTGGAGCGTGGCGATACGCGACAACACCGGGCCGGGCTACACGGCGGTTCCCACCAACGCGCCCATCTATGCCATGGAAAGCAAGGAACTGTCCGTTCCTCAGGAAAGCATGGTCCTCGACCTGCACGCGGCGTCGGGCTGGAGCGGCAGCAACACCGCGGGCCAGTACACCGGCGCCCGCGCGGCCGCGCCCTTCTCCGTGCTCGACCAGGCCTATGGCGCCATGCAGCGTTTCCTGGCCATCGCGCCGGACCTGAACTTCCCGCACCTGAACATCTACTGGAGCGAGAACAACCGGCCGGGCGGAGACAAGCCGGCGGACGGTGAAATCGGCACCAGCCACTTCAATCCGGAAGGCCCCGCTCCCGGCCTCTACATCCTGGGCAAGGCCGACGTCGACACCGACGAATACGACACCGGCGTGCTGGTCCATGAATGGGGCCACTACTTCGAAGGCCGCATCTCCCGCTCGGACTCCGTGGGCGGACAGCACGGCGCCGGCGACAGGCTCGACATGCGCGTCTCCTGGGGCGAAGGCTGGGGCAACGGGCTGGCCGGCATCGTGCGCAACGATCCCATCTACACCGACACCTCCGGGCCGAAGCAGCAAGAGAGCTTTTCGTTCGACGTCAGCGCCCCGCCCGCGCCGCCCAACGACGCCGCCTGGTACAACGAAGCGGCGATGCAGTATTTCATCTACCAGCTTGCGCAGCAGCCCGGCGGCTTCGAGACGACGATCGCCATCCTGCGCAACGAGCAGAAGCTCACGCCGGCCTACACCAGCATTTTCCCGTTCGGCGCCGCGCTGGCCAAGCGCCTGACCGACAGCACGGTGATCGGCAAGGTGAACACGCTACTGACCTCGGTCGGCACGCCCACGCTGGACGAACTCGACGATTGGGGCGGCCCCGCTTCCTACACGATCCCGACCGTGCCGCCGACGGTCGCCAAGCCTTACGTGCGCTTCGATGCGCCCGCCGCCGGCGCCCCCGCTGCCACACAGCAAGCCTGCGTGTCCAACCTGCTGGGCGAAGACTACAACAAGCTGGACCAGGGCCGCTTCCTGCGGCTCGAGGTGCCGAGCGCGGGCACCTACAGGCTGAGCGCGACGCTGGTCTCGCCTCCGGCTCTCGATACCAAGGCCCACTTGTGGCTGTCCCGCCAGGGTGTCAAGATCCAGGAGGACGACGAAGCGATCGAGAGCGCGCTCGAAGCCGGCACCTATACCGCCTTCCTGGTCGATACCGCCCTGACCAACGGCGACGACGATGACGACGAGAAGAGCAGTTCCGCTCCCGCCCCCGGTCCCGGCGCGGTCCCCGCCAACACCCGTGTCTGCTACCAGGTGAGTCTTGAACGTACTTCCGCAGGAGCCCTGTAATGCGCCCGCCTCTGAACACCCCTGCCGTGCGCGTCCGCGCGCCGCGCGTCGCCGCCGCCCGCCTGGCCGTCCTGCTGGCGGCCGCCCTGCCCATTCTTCCCGCCTGCGCCCATGACGCCCGGCAGGCGCCCGCCGCGACAGCCACCGGCGCCAACGCCTTCGTGGCCCACCCCGGCAAGCCCGGCGACCTCGTCGCCGTCTCGGTGCGCGCGCCGGCGGCGCCGCTGGCCACCGGCCCCACGTCCGTGGGCCTGTCGCTGCGCGGATCGCCGGGCGTGACCCAGGTCGAACTGAAATACGGCGTCGAAGGGGCGCTGCGGGTGGACGCGGCATCGCCCACGGTCGTCCCGCTCGATGCCCAGCGGCGCGCCGTCGTCGAGGTGCCGCTTACGGTGCTGGGCACGGGCGTGCACTACCTGAACGTATACGTCACGGCCAACGGACGGCACAGCGCCCTCTCGGTGCGCGTGGACGCCGGCCAGGCCTCCACCCTGAATCGCAAGCAGTCCGCGCCCGACCAGGGCGGCTTCGTCGTGCTGCCGGCGCAGGAAACCCGCTCCGGCGGGACCGCGCGCTAGCGTAGCCCCCGGGCGGCGCATTCGCGCCGCCCATCCCTACGCCGGCCGAGCGCCATGCCCGGCCGGCCGCACAACGCTCAATCCACCTGCACGCCTATCATCTTCGCGATCTCGCCCTGGCGCCGGTATTCCTTGTGCACGAAATCGGCGAACTCGCGGCGAGTCATCGGCGAATTGATCGATCCGCGTTCCTCCATGGAACGCTCGAACGCCGGGTCGCCCAGCACCGCGTTCACCGCCTGGTGCAGGCGATCCAGCCTTTCGGGCGGGGTCCCCTTGGGCACGAACAGGCCATCCCAGGCGAACAGTTCATAACCCGGCACTCCGCTCTCGGCCAGCGTGGGCGCGTCCGGCAGCGTGGGAATGCGCTGCGGCGTGGATACCGCCAGCACCTTGATCTGCTTGCTCTTGGCCAGCGGCACCAGGTAGGGCGCCACGTCGATCATGAAGGACACGCGGCCCGACCGCACGTCGGTCGATGCCGGCGCGCCGCCCTTGTATGGCACGTGCGTCAGATCGATCTTCGCCATCTGCTGCAGCAGGCCACAGGCCATGTGCGAGGCCGTGCCGTTGCCCGCCGAGGCGCAGGTCAGTTCGCCCGGGTGCTTCTTCGCATAGCCGATCAGCTCCTGCGCGGAATTGAACGGCGAATCGGGGCTGACGAACATCACCATCGAGATGACCGAGAAGCGCGCGACCGGCTCGAAATCGTCCGGCGCATAGCCCACCGACTTGTACAGCCAGTGGTTGGTCGCCATCGTGCCATTCGTGCCGAACACCACCGTCTGCCCATCCGGGGTGGCCCGGGCGCCGGCGGCCGTGCCGATGTTGCCCCCCGCCCCGGCCCGGTTGTCGATGATGATGGGCTGGCGCAACTGCTTTTCCATTTCCCTCGCGTACAGCCGGGCCAGCGTATCGCCCCCGCCGCCCGCGACGAAAGGCACGATCATGGTCAACGGACGCTGAGGCCAGTCAGCCGCTGCGGGGGCGCCCGAGACCATCGCGGCCAGCAGGGCCAAGGTACCGAGGATGCGGGTCGGCGTCCCGTTCTTCTTCACATGCATGCTTGTCTCCTCTTGTGTTTGCGGACCTGGCTCGTCAATCCACGCCGGCCTCGAGCAGCTCGACCGGATCGCCGTAGCGGGCGGCAATCCCGACCACTTCGGGATCGCGCAGCGCGCACAGGAAACCCCGGTCGATCAGCGTATTGGGCCCCGCCGTGACGGTGGCATCCAGGCAGACCAGGTCCATGTGCACGGGCGGCTCTTCCCAGTCGGGCAGCACGCGGCGGATGTAGTCGCTCGGCTTGGCCAGGTCGATGCCGAAATGCAGCGCGCCCGGCGCGTTCGAGCCGGCGGGATAGATGGTGTGGCGCGGCGCCTTGGGGTTGAAGCCGCAGCCGCCGCCCTCGATCATGCGGCCGCCCACCAGCATGTCGCGCAGGATATTCGCTTCCTCGGAGCTACCTTCCACCGCGCTGACGTACTCGCCTTCGAAGCGCACGGCGATCCGTTCCTCGAAGGGCCGCGCAAAGCCCACGGCCCACTGCGGATAGATCACGCCGGACATCGGCGTCTTGACGGCATGGTCGTTGCGCACCGCCGTCCGGTCCCACAGGTTGGGGCCATGGGTGGGCAGGTAGTGCACGTAGCAGCCGGGCTCCTCGGCCGTGGTCACGCCGCGCCAGCGGTTCGACGACAGCATCGTCTCGCGCGTTTCCGGCGTGAAGCCGATGCGAAAATCGGTCCCGCGCATGTCGGTGAAATGCAGGTCGAAATCCTGGCCCCGGGGATAGCGGCCGGCCGTGGCCCGGCACAGCGCCCCGACGATCTCGCTCGGGAAGCGCGCTTGCGGCGTATGCAGCAGGTCCAGGTTGCGGAAATAGGTGATCTTCACCCAGCGCTGCCCCTTCTTGCGCAGCGCGATGCAGAACGGATCCTCGATCGAACAGAACCAGGTGGACACGACGAAGTCCGCCTGTTCGAGCAGGCCTTTCACGGGCTCCGGCACCTCTGTCACGCGCGAGTCGGGCTCGGTATAGACGCGCACCTGCGCGCCGCGAGCCTTGGCCAGCCCCACCACCGCATCCACCACCCGGATGTCGAGCAATTGGTCGGTCAGCATCAGCACGCGTTCGCCCGGCCGGATGGCGAACACCTTGGCGAAGTTGTCCAGCGCCTGGAAGAAATGCTTGGTCTGCACGACGGAGTCGGCCGGCGCAGGCGGCAGTCCGACGAAGGCAGAAGGTGGAATCATGTCGTCCTCTTACTTAGAGCTATAATTAAATTGCATGCAAATTATTAGATGATTTTCTTTTTTATTCAATATCAATCTATTTTTGCATGCAACTCTGCATGATCTTGACATAGCGGTTACTATCCCCCGCACACAGGACTACGACGCACGTCCCGGCAGATGGCCACTCAAATACACACGGTCGCAGGCGAACTGCGCCGACGCATCATGTCCGGCGCCTATCCGCCCGGCGAACGGCTGGTCGAATTGCAGCTTGCCGCGGACCTGGGCGTTTCACGCACGCCCATCCGCCTCGCGTTCGAGGAACTGGTCAAGGAAGGCTTGCTGGAACGGCTACCGACCCGCGGCTTCCGGGTCAAGGCCGTGGACCTCGACGACCTCGCCAACGCCCTGGACGTGCGCGGCGCGCTGGAGGGCATGGCGGCGCGGCTGGTGGCCGAGCAAGGCGCGCCGCCTGATGTGATGCAGTCCCTGCGCGATTGCGTGGAAGAAGGCTGGAACCTGCTGGAGGATGCGGCCGGCAGCGGCTATCGCGTGGAAACGCCCCGGTGGTCCGCCATGAACGAGAAATTCCACGCGATACTGATACAGGCCGCCGGCAATCCGCCGCTGGCCAGCGCGCTGGCGCACGTCTCGCAGATCCCGCTGGTGGGCGCGGCCGTGCTGGGCCTGGGCCTGGACGACACCATGCCGCAGCCCGAGTACGCCTACATCCACCGCGCCCAGCAGGACCACGACGACATCGTCGCGGCCATCGAACTGGGCGAAGGCGCGCGCGCCGAAAGCCTGATGCGCGAACACGTGCGCCGCAGCCGCGACAACAAGCGCCGCATCTACCAGCTCCGCGTCGACGCGCTGCGCCGGCCCTCCAGGTAAGGACAGGGCGCGGCCGCTACAATAGAGCCCATTGCAAACTATCGCGGAACAGGTGTGCACATGGCTCGCATGATCTATTGCGTCAAACTCAAGAAAGAAGCCGAAGGTCTGGACTTCCCGCCCTACCCGGGCGAACTCGGCACCAAGATCTGGCAAAGCATTTCCAAAGAGGCCTGGCACGAATGGGTCCAGACCCAGACCCGCCTGGTCAACGAGAACCGCCTGAACCTGGCCGACGCCCGCGCCCGCAAATACCTGCAACAGCAGATGCAGCGCTACCTGTTCGAAGACGGCAACGTAGAAGCCCAAGGCTACGTCCCGCCGAATTAAGCCCCCCCCCGTACTAAGCCCCCCCCTACGCCCTTCGGGCGCCCCCCAGGGGGCGGCGCTGGCGGACCGGCAAAGCCGGATCCGCTGCGCCCTGGGTCTGGGGACGCTCACGAAAGAAAGACGGCCTTGCTTGTACGCAAGGCCGTTTTCATTTTCAACCGAACCAGCTGCCAGGCAGTATCGCCAGTCCCCGCCAGCCCGTTGTTACCCCAGGATGCGGTGGATCCGGCTCCGCCGGTCCACCCGCATCGCCCCCTGGGGGGCGCCCGAAGGGCGTAGGGGGGGGTATAACCTCCTACCCCGCCGCGGCTTCCCGCTCGACGTTGTCCACGCCCGTGTGGCGCACGTCTCGGCCCTTGACCATATAGACCACCAGTTCGCACATGTTCTTGGCATGGTCGCCGATGCGCTCGAGCGCCTTGGCGATGAACAGCAGCTCGATGGAACGCGAGATCTTGCGGGGATCCTCGATCATGTAGGTGATCAACTGGCGGATCACGCCCTGCCACTCCGAGTCCACCGACTTGTCCTGCCGGACGACCTGGGCCGCGGCCTGCGCGTCCAGGCGGGCGAAGGCATCCAGGGCCTTGCGCAGCATCGTGACCACCGTATTGGCCATGTGCCAGAGCTCGACGGCGGGCATGTTGACACGGCCGGCCTCGTGGATGAGCTTGGCCATGCGGGCGATCTTCTCGGCCTCGTCGCCGGCGCGCTCCATGTCGGTGATCATCTTGATCACCGTGATGATCATGCGCAGGTCGCCGGCGGTGGGCTGGCGGCGGGCCAGGATGTGGCTGCACGCCTCGTCCAGGTCCACCTCGAAGCGGTTGACCTCGGTATCGCGCACGATCACGCGCTCCAGCGCGGCCAGGTCGCCGTTGGCCAGGCCATCGATGGCGCCGGTGATCTGGGATTCGACCAGGCCTCCCATCTGCAGGAAGCGCGACCGGACTTCCTCGAGTTCGGCGTCGTATTGTTTGTGGGTATGTTCAGTCATGCCGGCTCCCAGCGCAAGAACAATGGCCTGGCCGTTTGTACCCCGGCCGCATGGGCAATGCATCGCGCAGTTTATGAACGTCATGTGACAGGAATATGTCTTGGACGTTCGCCGCGCGGACGATGTGGCTAGGCGTGGCGCGGCTTGTCGAGCCGGCGCACGCCGGACTGCGTGGCCAGCAGGGCCACGTCCGCGCCTCGCAGCGCGAACAGGCCGCAGGTCACCACGCCGGCAAGGTCGTTGATCACCTTTTCCAGGCCCTGCGCCTCGGCGATCTGCATGCCGTGCACGTCCAGGATGACGTTGCCGTTGTCGGTGACGAAGCCTTCGCGCAGCCGGGGCTGCCCGCCCAGGAGGCGCAGCGCGCGGGCCACCGCCTCGCGGGCCATGGGGATCACCTCGACCGGCAGCGGGAAGGCTCCCAGTTGCTCGACCAGCTTGGATTCGTCGGCGATGCAGATGAAGCGCTCGGCCACCGAGGCGACGATCTTCTCGCGGGTCAGCGCGCCGCCGCCGCCCTTGATCATGTGCAGGTGGTCGTCGATCTCGTCCGCGCCGTCGACGTAGATGGGCATGAAAGCCACGTCGTTCAGGTCGAACACCGGCAGCCCGTGGCCGGCCAGGCGCGCCGCGCTGCGCTCGGAACTGGCGACCGTGCCGCGGATGCGCCCCTTGTAGGCGGCCAGTCCGTCGATGAACAGGTCGGCCGTCGACCCCGTGCCGACTCCGATGACCACGTCCGGCGCCGCCACGTCGGCGACGAAGGCAAGCGCCGCGTCGGCCGCCTGCTGTTTCAGTTCCTGTTGAGAAAGCATAATAAGTGGTGCAAAGTCGGTGCTAAGGGTTGTCAGCAGACACTTTAGCACTTGGACGCGCGAACGCCACCGGCGTTCCGGTCACCGCGCGGACACGCGCGCAGGAAAGGGGCCTTCATGCTGATGGAAATAGACGCCACCACCACACTCCTGGTCGCCATCGTGGTGCTGTTGATCGGGCGCTGGCTGATCGGCCGGATACCGCCGCTGCAGCGGTACAACATTCCCGAACCGGTGGTGGGCGGGATGCTGGCGGCGGTCGCCATCACGATCGCCAAGGTCGCCGCCGGCGCCGAACTGTCGTTCGACATGGCGCTGCAGACGCCTTTCATGCTGGCCTTCTTCGCCACCGTGGGCCTGGGCGCCGACGTCAGGACGCTGGTCCGCGGCGGCCGGGGCGTGATCCTGTTCCTGGTCGCCATCGCGATCATGCTCGTGCTGCAGAACGCCATCGGCCTGGCCGGCGCCTTCAGCATGGACCTGCATCCCCTGAACGGACTGCTGGCCGGGTCGGTCACGATGCTGGGCGGCCACGGTACCGGCGCGGCCTACGCCACCCAGTTCTCCGACGTCGACAACCTGCAGGGCGCCATGGAACTGGCCATGGCCTGCGCGACGTTCGGCCTGGTGCTGGGCGGCATCATCGGCGGCCCCGTCGCCCAGCGGCTGATCACGCGCCATGGACTGACGCCGGGCGACGGCGCCTCGGCTCCGTCCGGACAGGCCGGCGCCGACGCGCCGCCCGGAACCTCCCGTCCGCTGACCATGCCGCTCTTTCTGGAAACCCTGCTGCTGATCGTGGCCTGCGTGGTGGCCGGCAGCACGCTGGGGGAACTGATGAAGGGCAAGGTACTGACCCTGCCTCCGTTCGTCTGGACGCTGTTCACGGGCGTCGTGCTGCGCAATGTGCTGGGGCTGGCCCGCATCCGCGAAGTCGACGACGCCGCGGTGCAGTTGTTCGGCGGCGTGGCGCTGTCGCTGTTCCTGACCATGGCGCTGATCTCGCTGCGGCTGTGGGAACTGGTGTCGCTGGCCCTGCCCATCCTGGCGATCCTGGCCGTGCAGACGGCTTTCGTCGCGGTCTACACCAGCCTGGTCACCTTCCGCATCATGGGCGGCAACTACGACGCCGCGGTGCTGGCCGCCGGCGCCTGCGGCATCGGCCTGGGCGCCACCCCCACCGCCATCGCCAACATGCAGGCGGTCACCAACAAGTACGGCCCCTCCCCCCAGGCTTTCCTGATACTGCCCATCGTCGGCGCGTTCCTGATCGACATCACCAACGCTCTGGTCATCCAGGGTTATCTCAGCCTGCCGCTTTTCGGCTTCTGACAGCGAGCGCGACCATGATCCGACGATTGCTTCTTCTCGTCCTGGCTACCGTGCTGCTGTCGGGTTGCAGCCGCGGGCCCGACCAGTCCCAGGTCCAGGCCGCCGTGGAGAACCGTTTGCAGGCGGTCTTCGCCAAGCCGGTGCTGGACGTGGAATCCCTCCGGCGCCTGGGCAGCGGTCCGCTGGCCGACGCGCCCGACGGCTCGGCCCGCCGCATCGTCTATTTCAACGGCCGCTTCCGCCTGGCCCGCGACTATGCCTTCGGCGACTGGCAGTCGCTCAATCCGGCCGCGCTGGCCACGCTGCTGGGTGCCACCGAGCGCGGCGTGGAAGGCATCGCGCGCGACGGCAACCGCGCCGGCGACCTCCTGCAGGTCCGCGGCTCGGTCACCTTCCGCGAAGGCCCCGACGGATGGCAGGCGGTGGACTTCGTGCCGCCCCCGCAGGCCGCGGCCAGCCAGGCCGCCGCCGGCTCGCCGGCCCGGGCGACCATCGAACGCATCCAGAATCTGTTCAACACCCTGCCCCCCAACAGTCCGCGCGCCCGCGCCATCATCACCGAGGAACTGGCGGCGGCCGACCGGCAGATCACGCGCCGCCTGGACCGGCTGCGGCGCGCCTTTGTGGTGGCGGGCGGGCCGGAAACCGGCGAGTACGACCTGGTCGCCCGGACCATCGCCGCCCGGCTGACCGCCCAGGGCTTCCGCGCCAGCGGCTCGTCCACCCAGGGCAGTATCGAGAATCTCCAGTTGCTTCAGCGGGGCGCGGCCAACATCGCGCTCGCGCAGGGCGACATCGCCAGGCAGGCCTACCTGGGCCAGGGCGCCTTCGGCGGCACGGCCCATAACCCCGGCCTGCGCGCCATCGCCAGCCTGTACCCGGAAGCCTTCCACATCGCGGTGCTGGCCGACGGTCCGGTGCAGTCCATCGCGGACCTGCGCGGCCGCCGGATGGATGCCGGCCTGGCCGCGTCCGGCACCCGCGCCTCGGCGCTGCAGGTGTTGGCGGCGCACGGGCTCCCGGCCGGCAGCGTGGAACTGGTGTCCAGCGCCGATTTCGACCACGCTGTGCGGGCCCTGGTCGACAAGCAGGTCGACGCGATCGCCAGCGTGATCCACGCCCCGGCGCGGCAACTGCAACGCCTGGCCGCCGATCATCGCCTGCGCATCCTGCCGCTGTCGCCACCGGCCATCGCGCAGCTCGCGCGGGACGACCCCGCCTTCGTGCGCCTCGTGCTGGCCCCCGGCACCTATCCGGGCCAGGGTGCGCCCATCGCGACGGTGGGCGTCACCGCGCTGCTGGTCACGGGTGCGGATACGCCCGCGGACGAAGTGCGCAGCGTGCTGCAAGCGGTGTTCGAACAGGCCGACTTCGTGGCGGCGGGCAGCCCGGCCGGCGGGCAGATCACGCGCGCGACCGCCCTCGAAGGCGTGACCATCCCCATGCACGAAGCCGCCGAGCGTTATTTCAAGGCGGAACCGGCCCCGCGTTAGATCGAAGTCAATCCCCCGGAGGCCACGCGCGCGCAAGCAGCTCGGCGCACACCGCGTCGCCGTGGCCGGTGTCGCTGTCTCCGTACAGCCAGCTGGCCTGCGCCAGCCGCGCCGCCACGAAGGCTTCCCCCACCAGGCCGCCCGGCGCCTCCAGCAGCAGCGCCGCCTGCATCAGCCCGGCCAGCAGGCCGGCGATGCGGCGCGCTTTGAACTCGGCCTGGCCGTCGCCCGCGCATAGGTCCATCCAGGTCTGCCAGGCCGAGCGGAACTCCGGACTGCCGCCGCCGCGCTCGCGCAGATGTTCGCCCAGCGCCTCGAACGCCTGCGGATCGCGCCGGATCGCGCGCAGCACGTCCAGGCACATGACGTTGCCCGACCCTTCCCAGATCGCGTTGACGGGCGCCTCGCGGTAGAGCCTGGGCATCGGGCCGTCCTCGACGTAGCCGTTGCCGCCGCAGGCCTCCATGCATTCGGCGACGGCCGACACGGCGCGCTTGCAGACCCAGTACTTGGCCGCCGGCGTGACGATGCGCCGTATGGCCCGCTCCAGCGGCTCATCGGACTCGTAGGCACGGGCCAGCCGCAGCCCCAGCGCGGTCGCGGCCTCGCTTTCCAATGCAAGGTCGGCCAGGACGTGGCGCATCAAGGGCTGCCGGCTCAGCGGCCGGCCGAACGCCTGACGCCGCGAGCAGAAGTGCAGCGCCTGGACCGTGGCCTGCCGCAGCAGCGCGGCGCTGCCCAGCACGCAGTCCAGCCGCGTGTAGGTGGCCATCTCGACGATGGTGGCGATGCCACGCCCCGGTTCTCCCAGCATGGCGCCCCAGGCGCCGTGGAACTGGACCTCGGCGCTGGCGTTGCTGCGATTGCCCAGCTTGTCCTTCAGGCGCTGGATGCGGATGCCGTTGCGGCGGCCGTCGGGCGCGTAGCGCGGCACGAAGAAGCACGACAGGCCTTCATCGGCCTGGGCCAGTACCAGATGGGCGTCGGACTGGGGCACGGAATAGAACCACTTGTGGCCGTCGAGCAGATAGCCTCGTCCCCGGCCCGGCGCCCCGCATGGCACGGCCCGGGTGGTGTTGGTCCGCACGTCCGAGCCGCCCTGTTTCTCGGTCATGCCCATGCCGATCAGCACGCCGCGCTTGTCGGCAACGGGCGCATCGGAACAATCGTAGTGGCGGGCATGCAGGCGCGGCAGCCAGTCGCGGGCGAAATCGATGTCTCCGGCCGGCTCGCGCGCCAGCACGGGAATCGCGCCGAAGGTCATGGTGGTCGGGCACAGCGTGCCGGCCTCGACCTGGCCCTGCATGAGGTAGCCCGCCGCCCGCGCGACCATGGCACCCGGCGCGGGCGCCGCCCATGGCCCGGAATGCAGTCCGCGCGCGACGATGTCCGTCATCAGGACGTGCCAGGCGGGATGGAAGCGCACTTCGTCGATGCGGCGCCCGACCGGATCCAGGGGCACGAAGCGCGGCGGATGTTCGTTGGCGTCGCGGCCAGCGTCGATGGCCTCGCTGCTCCCCAGCCAGCGCCCCTGCTCGCGCAGGGATGCCTCGGCATGGCCGGCCCCTTCGCGCCGGACCGCTTCCCGCAGCGCGGGATCGGTGTCGTACAGGTTGTAGCCGGCGCACGGCTCCACCACGTTGAAAGCATCGTCCCGGTCGCAGTCCGTCATGATCGCTCCCCGCCGCCGCGGCGGCATCGTCGCCATGCCTCGAGTGTAGCGCCGGGGGCCCGCGGGCTCAGGCCGCCACGGTTTCCGCCGGATCGCCGTCGCGCAGCCGGGCCACGTCGCGCAGGGGCGGCGAGCCGAACAGGCGGCTGTACTCCCGGCTGAACTGCGACGCGCTTTCATAACCGACGCGGCGGGCCGCGCTGCCGGCATCCAGCAGTTCGGACAGCATCAGCGTGCGCGCCTCGCGCAGCCGCAGTTGCTTCTGGAACTGTAGCGGGCTCATGGCCGTGACGGCCTTGAAATGGTGATGCAGCGACGACGGGCTCATGTTGACCGCCTGTGCGAGTGCCTCGATGCGCAGCGGTACGGTGTAGTTCTCCTTGATCCAGGCGATGGCGCGGGCGATCTGGCTGGAAGCCCCGGCCGACAGGGCAGCCTGGCGCAGTCGCCGCCCCAGTTCGCCGGTCAGCACCCGGTACAGGATCTCGCGCTCGGCCAGCGGCCCCAGCACCGGCAGATGCTCGGGCGTGTCCAGCAGGCGCACCAGGCGCAGCATGGGCTCGATCAGGGCGACCGGCGTCGTGCCCACGGCCAGTCCCCGCATGCCGGGCGCCTCCGGCGCCGGCGGCAGGCCGTGCTCGCCCACCAGTTCGCCCAGGCGCTGCGGGTCGATGTCCAGCGCCACGCACAGATAGGGCTCGACCCGCGACGCACAGGTGATGCGGGCCTGCACCGGCAGGTCGAACGAAGACAGCAGGAAGTGGCGTTCGTCGTACTCGTAGACGGCCTCGCCCAGTTCGACGCGCTTGGCGCCCTGCGCGGCGATCGTCAGCGAAGGCCGGTAGAAGCCGCAATTGGATGCCGACGGACCGGAGAAGCGCACGAACGACAGCCCCGGATACGCGCTGGGATGCGTCCCATCGGCCGGCGCGTGCCGCGCGATGCGGCCGGCCAGCTCGCGCCGCGCGGCGGCCAGCCGTCCTGGGGCTTCGTCCGATGGAACGGTATCGGCGGGAAGAGCCGGCTGGGACATGGTCATCGCGGGAAACAGGCTCGGAGCGACGATATTGCCATGCTCAGACCGCCTTGCGCAAAGGCGTGCGGATCGGCAGGGCCCGCACGCGTTCTCCGGTCGCCGCGAAGATCGCGTTGGCCAGGGCAGGCGCCAGCGGCGGCACGCCGGGCTCGCCCACGCCGGTGGGGTCGTCCTGGGAGGGCACGATGTGCACCTCGACACGCGGCATCTCGTTGATGCGCAGCACGGGATAGTCGTGGAAGTTGCTCTGCACGACGGCCCCCTTGTCGAGCGTGATGGCGCCGTGCAGCGCGGTCGACAGCGCGAAGCCTATGCCGCCCTCCATCTGCGCCTTGACCACGTCCGGATTGATCGCCAGCCCGCACGCCACGGCGCACACAACGCGGTCCACCTTCAGTTCGCCCCCGGCATCCACGCTCACCTCGACCACCTGCGCGACCACGCTGTTGAAGGACTCGTGCACCGCCACGCCCCGGCCCCGGCGCACGCCGTCTTTGCCCGCCGCCAGCGGCCGGTCCCATTGCGCGGCGCGCACCGCCGTCTCAAGCGCCGCGAGGTGGCGCGGATGGCCCTTGAGCAATTCGCGCCGCAGCGCGACCGGATCGCGGCGCGCGGCATGCGCCGCCTCGTCCACCAGCGTCTCGGCCGTGAACGCGGTGTGCGTATGCCCGACCGACCGGTACCACTGTACGGGCACCCGCACATCGTCGGGGGTATGCAGCTCCACGCTCAGGTTGGGGATGCCGTAGGGCAGGTCGGACAAACCCTCGACCGAGGTCGCATCGATGCCGTTCTTGATCATGAATTCCTCGAACGCGGAACCCTTGATCAGCGACTGCCCGACCACGCGCACCTGCCAGGCCTGCAGCCTGCCCCGCTCGTCCAGCGCGAGCCGGGCGCGGTGCAGGTAGGCGGGCCGGTAGTAGCCGCCGCGCATGTCGTCCTCGCGCGTCCACACCATCTTGACCGGGGCATCGAACCCCGCCTTGCGCGCGCCCTGCGCGATGGCGACGGCCTCGAGCACGTAGTCGGCCTGCGGACTCGCGCGCCGGCCGAAGCTGCCGCCGGCATACAACTGGTTGATCGTGACGCGCTCGGGCGCGATGCCGAGATAATCGGCCACGGCCTTCTGGTCCATGGTCTGGAACTGCTCGCCGTTCCAGATCTCGCACCGGCCGTCGCCCAGTTGCACGACGCAGTTCAGCGGCTCCATGCTGGCGTGTGCCAGGAACGGGAATTCGTAGTCGGCCTCGATCACCTTGGCCGCTTTCGCGAACGCGGCCTCGACGTTGCCGCGCGCGGCGGCGGGCAGGCCGGGACGCGCGGCGGCCTGGCGGTACCGG
Source organism: Pigmentiphaga kullae (assembly GCF_004216695.1). Taxonomy (GTDB): domain Bacteria; phylum Pseudomonadota; class Gammaproteobacteria; order Burkholderiales; family Burkholderiaceae_B; genus Pigmentiphaga; species Pigmentiphaga kullae. Next base: position 1,086,516 of record NZ_SGXC01000003.1, on the reverse strand, counting down.
GCCAGGAGTTCCTCGCTGCCCTCGGTGTAGGCGCGGCTCTCGTCCCACTGCACCTTCAGGGCATCGCGGCCGGTGCGGGCGGCCCAGGTATTGCGCGCCAGCACGGCCACGCCGGCCGAGCGGTGCGCCGAACCCTCGAAGGGAATCGCCGCCACCACGCCCGGGATGGCCAGCGCGGCGCTGGCGTCGTAGCCGGCCACGGTCGCACCGAAGCGCGGCGCATGGGCCGCGATGGCGACCAGCATGCCAGGCAGTTTGACGTCCTGCGTGAACCGGGCGCGGCCGTGCACCTTGTCGGCCGAATCCGTCCGCCGCAGCGACGCCTTGCCAATCAGGCCGAACTCCTTGGGCGACTTGAGTCTGGGGCTGGCCGGCACCGGCTGCGCCGCCGCAGCCTCGACCAGTTCGCCGAACGGGGCTTGCCGCCCCGAGGCGGCATGGCGCACGACGCCGGCGCGCACGGTGATCGTGGCCGGATCGACCTTCCAGGCACGCGCCGCCGCGCCGACCAGCATGGCGCGCGCGGCGGCGCCCGCCTCGCGCATCTGCTTGAAGGAGTTGGCCATGGCCGTGCTGCCGCCGGTCCCTTGTATGCCCATGGCCAGGTTCTTGTAGCGCGCGGTGTCGGCGGGCGCGCCTTCGACCCCCACCTGCGCCCAGTCGGCGTCCAGCTCGTCGGCCACCAGGGTCGCCAGGCCCGTGTAGGCGCCCTGCCCCATCTCCACGTGCTTGGCGTACACCGTTACGCGTCCCTGGGCATCGATGGACAGGAAGGCATTGGGCACGAAGGCCTCCCCCTTGCCCACCGGTTGCGCCGCGGCCAGGGCGCCGGGCAGCTGCCAGCCCAGCACCAGCACGCCCGCGCCCTGTACGAAGCGGCGACGGCTGACATTGACCAGCGAGGCTTGCTGGCGATCCGTGGTGTTGTCGAGGGTGAAGATCATGATGCCTTCCTCCTCAAGCCAGCGCCTGGGCGGCGCGATGGATCGCGGCCCGGATGCGGACATAGGTCGCGCAGCGGCACGCATTGCCGCTCATCGCCCCGTCGATGTCCTCGTCCGTGGGACGCGGATTCGTGCGCAGCAGAGCGGCAGCCGACATGATCTGGCCCGACTGGCAGTAGCCGCATTGCACGACGTCCAACTCCTGCCAGGCGGCCTGCACCGCGCGGCCCACGGCGTCATTGCCCACGCCTTCGATGGTCGTGACCGGCTTGCCTTCGACCGAGGAAACCGGCGTCACGCAGGCGCGCACCGGCGCGCCGTCGACGTGCACGGTACAGGCGCCGCACAGCGCCATGCCGCATCCGTATTTCGTGCCGGTCAGGTTTGCCAGATCGCGCAGGGCCCATAGCAGCGGCATCTCGCCGGGCGCGTCCAGCGCAGTCTGTTTGCCATTGATCTCGAGCTGAATCGCCATTGCCACGTCCCCTGCTGAAAAGATGCCGGATCCTTATCCGGCCCGGGACAGAGGTTACGTAAGGCGGCCACTTGGGGACAATACCGATTCCTGCCTGTGTTTTGCCTGATCCTGCAAACGCCAGGTCGAGCCAGAAACGTCACGGCGCCTCGACGAGTTTCCTCAAGCGCCCGATGGCGCGGTCCCACCCGGCCGAGACCGCGTCCAGGAAGGCCCTGGCCTCGTCCACGCGGCGTGGATCGAGGGTGTACAGCACCTCGCGGCCCTGGCGCGCGCGCACGACCAGGTCCGCCGCTTCCAGCACCTGGAGATGCTTGACGATGGCCTGCCGCGAGATGTCCCGGCCTTCGGCCAGCGCGGTGGCCGACAAGGCCCCGCCGGCCAGCAGGTGGGCGACCAGGGCCAGCCGGGTCGCGTCGCCCAGCGCGGCGAACACCCGCGCCAGCTCGTGCTCACGCCCCTTCGACATGGCGCCGGATGTTGTCGGCCTGGGCGGCCCATCCGCCGTCGTTCATCATGAAGGCGCGTTCGCGCCGGTGCGCCGGCACGCGCTCGAATCCCGACTCGGTGATGGTCAGCCGCGTGCCCTCGGGCACGGTCTCCAGCTGGAACTCGACCAGGGTCGTGGGTTCCTGCTCGGGATCGCACTCGGCATCGATGCCGAACGGCACCCAGCGGAAACTGAAAACGCGCGGCGCTTCCATGCGCTCGACGGTGCAGAACACCTCATGCGGAAGCGGCTGCCGTATCGCCGCCGGCTGCAGGCCCAGCGAGGCCTGGTAGCGCGCGATCTCGTCCTGGTCGAACCCGCCCTCGAAGCTGCCGGTGATGGCGCGGCCGGGGGCGAAGGGCTGGTCCAGCTTGACGCCGAACCACTGGGCGAACTCCTGGATGTCGGTCAGTGCGCGCCACACGCGCTCGACCGGCGCGCGCAACACAACCTGCTTTTCGATGCGGTCGAGCGATGTCATGGCGGAACTCCTATTGCAACCATTTGGTTGCAATATACAGGTCCGGCCAGACGCGCAACGTTTCTGTTGCACACGCTTACCGAAACCGGCTTTCCGGCCTGGCGATGTCACACCATCAGTTCGATCAGGAACGGCGCCTGCCTGCCGAAGCTGCTCTTCATCAGGTCCGCGCAACGCTCCAGCGTGGTGGCCTGCGCCGCGTCGACGCCCATGCCGTGGGCAAGCCTGACCCAATCGAGGGACGGGTTGCCCAGGTCCAGCATGCTCATCGCCGTCTCGCCCGGCGTCGCGCCCACGCTCGCGTACTCGCCGATCAGGATGTTGTACTTGCGGTTGTTGAGGATGATGGTGGTGACAGGCAGCGCCTCGCGCGCCTGCGTCCACAGCGACTGCAGCGAGTACATGGCGGAACCGTCCGCCTGCAGATTGATCACCCTGCGCTGCCTGCAGGCGCCAAGCGCGGCGCCGGTGGCCACGGGCATGCCATCGCCGATGGCGCCGCCCGCCAGATGCAGCCAGTCGTGGGCGGGCGCGGCGTGCGTGAACTTATAGAAACCCCGGCCGTAGGAAATACTCTCGTCCGAGACGATGGCATGTTCGGGCATCGTGGCCGCGAGCGTCCGCGCCAGGCCTTCGGGCGTGGGCGTGCCGGCCCCAGGGGCCGGACGCGGGCCGGGATCCGGCATGGCAACTTCCGGCGCATCGAGCGCCTGCGCCAACGCCCGCAGCGCCTCGACGGGATCCTGGTCCGGGCGGGCCAGGACATGGAACCGGGTCTCGGGGTGGTACTGGATCGACGGCTTGCCGGGATAACCGAAAAAACCCACCGGCGGCTCGGCGCCCACCAGGATGATGTGCCTGTACCGATCTAGCGCCTGGATGGCGTGGTCCATGCCATAGGGCACCCGTTCGAGCGGCATGCGGCCGCGGCCGCGCGCCAGATGCGCGGTCACATAGCTGGCCATCACCGCCGCCCCCGTCGCATGGGCGACCCGCCAGGCAAAACCCTGCGCCTCGCTCAGCACGCCATGCCCCGCCAGCAGGATCAACACGTCGCGGCGATCGCGCAGCAGGCGCGCCGCCGCCTCGACCGCCTGGCCGTCGATGGCCGGGGGCAACGGCGGATCCATGGGTTCCCCGGGCACGCCCCCCTCTTGCCAGGACACGTCGGCGGGCAGGATCAGCGTCGCGATCTGCCCCGGGAAGGTGCGCGCCGCGCGCACCGCCTCCACCGCGTCCCGTCCGAGATCAACAGTCCCGGCGCTGGTGCGCACCCAGGCCGAAACCGTCCGCGCCATGCCGGCGGTATCCGCGGTCAGCGGCGCATCGTAGGGGCGATGGTAGGTCGCCTGGTCACCCACGATGTTGACGATGCCGCTGCGCGCGCGGCGCGCGTTGTGCAGGTTGCCCATGCCGTTGGCCAGGCCGGGGCCGCAGTGCAGCAACGTGCAGGCGGGCTTGCGGGCCAGCCGGAAATAGCCATCGGCCATGCCGGTGACGATGTTCTCCTGCAAGCCGAGCACGCACTTCATTCCGGGGCTCTGGTCCAGCGCGGCGACGAAATGCATTTCGCTCGTCCCCGGATTGGCGAAGCAGGTATCCACCCCGGCGGCCAACAAGGTTTCCACCAGGCTCTTCGCGCCGTTCATCCGCATGTCTCCGTGTTCATGGCGTCATGTTGGCATCCAGCGCCGTGACGGGCGATGGACGATGCCGGGCAATTGTCTCCTTTGTTGCACCTGCACGTGCTTTCCGGGCCGCCCGCTACTCCAACGACGGCAACGACGGCTCCCCCGCCAGCTTCTCCAGTTTTTCCCAATCGACGATGGAGAGCTTTCCATAGCGGATCTCGACGATGCCGTCATCCGCCATGGCGCGCAGCACCCGGTTGACCACCTGCCTGCGCGTTCCCAGCATCGTGGCGATTTCGACCTGCGACAGGCTGACGTCGGCGGACTCCATGCCGCGCCGCGACCGGGCATGGATGGCCTTGAGCAACTGCGCGATCCGGGCATTCGTCGGGTGCGTCGCGGCGCTCTCGAAGTGATCGAGTGCGCGCCGGTGACGCTGGCCCAGGCCGGCGAACAGCGTGAACGACAGCCTGCCGTCCTCGCACAGGATTTCGCGCAGCAGCGGCGCGGGGATACGGACCAGGATGCTCTTCTGCTTGCACATCGCCGTATAGAAATACGGCACCTGGGTCAGGACCGGCCCCAGGCCATGGTAGTCCCCGGGCAGGTGCAGTCCCGCCGTGAAGTTCCTGCCCGACGGCGTCCCCCGGACCAGACGGATGGACCCCGTTGCCAGGATGTACAGGAAATCGGCCGTGTCCCCCGTCCTGATCAGGCAGCTATCGGCCTCGACCGTGCACAGGTCCGCCGCCGCGACGAGGCGCGAGACCACTTCCGCGGGCCATGTGGAGAAAAGCTCCGACTGGGAGATCACCAGCCTGACCAACGTGTTTTCCATAACCTCGGATTTCCTCGTACCTGCCTGGGACGCCAGGAGAGCCTATCTCCCGCCGGATACATAGCAACAAACACGACAATCGCCTTGCCTTGGCCGTTGTTGGGGGCCTGCCTGGCTACCTACACTTCCCGCCAGCCTGCTCTTGCCCAGAGGCAATGCTATCAAGGACCCGCAATGAACGTGACGCCACCGTCCCCCCCAGGCTCCGGCCCCGCCGCCGGGCGAACCGCCAGTGCCGTCCTGGCCAACCAGCTCGCGCTGCACGGCGTCCAGCACATTTTCTGCGTTCCCGGGGAAAGCTATCTCGCCGTACTCGATGCCTTGCTCGACGTCCCCATAGCCGTCACCGTATGCCGGCAGGAAGGCGGCGCGGCGATGATGGCCGAGGCCCAGGGCAAGCTGACGGGAACCCCCGGCATCTGCTTCGTGACGCGCGGTCCCGGCGCCACCAACGCCGCGGCCGGCGTCCACGTCGCGAGCCAGGATTCGACGCCGATGATACTGTTCGTCGGCCAGGTCGCGCGCGACATGAAGGGCCGCGAGTGTTTTCAGGAGCTGGACTACCCGGCCGTCTTCGGCAGCATGGCCAAATGGGTGGTCGAGATAGACGATGCGCGGCGGATTCCCGAGCTGGTGTCGCGCGCCTTCCATGTCGCCACCTCCGGCCGCCCGGGTCCGGTGGTCGTGGCCTTGCCGGAAGACATGCTGACCGACACCGTCGACGTACGGGACGCGTTTCCCTACCAGGTGACGGAAACCTATCCGGCGCCGGCGCAGATCGAACAACTGCGGACACTGCTCGCCCAGGCGCGGCGTCCGCTGGCCATCCTCGGCGGCAGCCGCTGGTCGGCCGAGGACGTCGAGCGCATCCAGGGCTTCGCCCAGGCCTTCCAACTGCCCGTGGTGTGTTCGTTCCGGCGGCAGATGCTGTTTCCGCAGTCGCATCCCTGCTATGCGGGAGAACTCGGCTTCGGTACCAACCCCCGATTGCTGGACCGGATCAGGCAGTCCGACCTCGTCCTGCTGATCGGAGGCCGCCTGTCCGAGGCCCCGTCCCAGGGGTATTCGTTGCTGGACGTGCCGAACCCCGCGCAGAAGCTCGTGCACGTGCACGCCGATCCGGACGAACTCGGCCGCGTGTATCGGGCGCACCTGGCCATCAATGCGACGCCGCGGGGGTTTTGCGCCAGCGTCGCTTCATTGCAGGCCGAGCCCGGACCCGCAGCCGGCGACTGGGTACGCGATGCCGCTGCCGATGCCCGGCGATGGCGCGACCTGTCGCCGATCCAGGTTCCGGGCGAACTCAAGATGCCCGCCGTCATGCGCGCGCTCCAGGAGGAACTTCCCCGCGACACGATCATCTGCAACGGCGCGGGGAATTTCTGTACCTGGGGCCAGCGATTCTGGCCGTTCGAGGCCTACGGCACCCAATTGGCGCCGACCTCGGGCTCCATGGGCTATGGGCTTCCCGCCGGCGTGGGCGCCAAGCGGCTGTATCCGCACAAAACCGTGGTAGTGCTGGCCGGCGACGGCGACTTCCTGATGACCGGGCAGGAGTTCGCGACGGCGGTCCAATACGAGCTGCCGCTGATCGTGCTGCTGATCGACAACGGGATGTACGGCACGATCCGGGCGCACCAGGAACGCGGATACCCGGGAAGAGTGTCCGCGACGACCCTGCGCAACCCGGACTTCGTCGCCTATGCCCGCGCATTCGGCGGGTATGCCGAGCGGCTCGCCACCGCTGAAGACTGCGGCCCCGCGCTGCGCCGGGCATTGGCCTCGGGCCTGCCCAGCCTGCTGCACTGCGTGATCGACCCCGAGGCGATCACTCCTTCCTCCACATTGACCCAGTTGCGCACCCAGGCCCTGGAGCTTCAGGCGAAGCAGGCGCGCGAGGCGGGACCCGCATGAGCTATTCCGACACACGGTTTTTCATCGCCAACCAATGGCAAGACGCGGCCGATGGCCGTACCCTGGCCGTCGTCAACCCGGCCACCGGCGTGCAGATCGGCCGCGTCAGCCACGCGGGGATGGCCGATCTCGACCGCGCGCTTCTTGCGTCGCGGCAAGGCTTCGACACCTGGCGGAACACGCCGGCGGCCGAGCGCGCCCGGCTCATGCGACACGCGGCGACGCTGCTGCGCGAGCGCGCGCCGGACATCGCGGCCATCATCACCCAGGAACAGGGCAAGCCCCTGCCCGAAGCCAGGAACGAAGCCGCGATGGCGGCCGAAATGATCGAATGGTTCGCCGACGAAGCGCTGCGGATCTATGGGCGTATCGTGCCCTCGCGCGTGCCGGGTGCCAGGCAGTTGGTGCTGAAGGATCCGGTGGGGCCGGTGGCGGCGTTCACGCCCTGGAACTTTCCCATCAACCAGGCCACGCGCAAGGTGGCGGCCTCGCTGGCGGCGGGTTGCTCGATCATTCTGAAAGCCGCCGAGGAAACGCCCGCGGCCGCGGCCGCCCTGGTTCGAGCCTTCGCCGATGCGGGACTGCCGCCGGGCGTGATCGGCCTCGTCTACGGCGATCCGGCCGAGATTTCCGCTTACCTGATCGCCCATCCGGCCATCCGCCTGGTCTCGTTCACGGGGTCGACACCAGTTGGCAAGCAACTCGCCGCGCTCGCCGGCCAGCACATGAAACGGGTCACGATGGAACTCGGCGGCCATGCCCCGGTCATCGTGGCCGACGATGCCGACATCGAACTTGCGATCAGCTCCGCCGGCGGCGCCAAGTTCCGCAACGCCGGCCAGGTCTGCATCTCGCCTACCCGCTTCCTCGTGCACGAGAGTCTGTGCGCGGACTTCGCCGCCGCCCTGGCCGCCCACGCGCGGAAACTGAAGGTTGGCGACGGACTCGCCGCGGGCACGCAGATGGGGCCGCTCGCCAACCCACGCCGGCTCGCGGCGATGGGCGAACTCACCGACGACGCGATACGACGCGGCGCCACGGTCGAGGCCGGCGGCGAGCGCCTCGGCCAGGCTGGGAACTTCTGGGCGCCGACCGTCCTCACCGGCGTGCCGCTGGACGCGAAGCTGCTCAACTACGAACCCTTCGGCCCGATCGCCGTGGTACGCGGCTTCACGACGCTGGATGAGGCCATCGCCGAAGCGAACCGGCTGCCCTACGGGCTTGCGGGCTACGCGTTCACGCGCTCGCTGAAGAACGCGCACACGTTGTCGCAGCGCGTCGAGGTCGGCATGCTGTGGATCAACCAGCCCGCCGCCGCATGGCCGGAGCTGCCCTTCGGCGGCGTGAAGGATTCGGGCTACGGCTCGGACGGCGGGCCGGAAGCCGTGGAAGCCCACCTCAATACGCGCGTGGTGTCCGTGATGAACGTGTAGGCCGCCGCCCGGCCCGCGCCGGGCACCGCCTACTGCAATTCGATCCTGGCGTCCTGGATCACCTTCCGCCACCGGGCGATTTCGCTGGATATCAGCTCGCGCGCCTGCGCCGTCGTCCCTCCCAGCACACGCGACCCGTTGCTCTCGAGGCGCGCCCTGATCTCCGGATTGTTCAAGACGTTCTGCATCCCTTTGTTCAGGCGCTCCACCACCGCGTCGGGCGTCTTCGCGGGAGCCAGCAGCATCCCCCAGGACGCGACCTGGACTTTGGGATAGCCCAGCTCGGTGAACGTCGCCACGTCCGGCAGCCGGGGGGAGCGATGCGTGCCGTTGCCTATGGCCAATGCGCTCAGTCCGCCATCGGCGATCAGGCCGTACATCGGCTGCAGGTACTCGAATGCGATATCTATGTCGCCGCTCTGCAAGGCGGTGTTCAGGTTCGCCGCCGTCTTGAACGGGACGATGGTGTAGTCGAGTTTCGCGTTCGACTTGAACAGCTCGGCGGTCAGGTGCTGCAGCGTCCCGATAAGCGATATGCCCACGGTGAACCGGTCGCCCTTGGCCTTCGCTTCGCGGACCACGTCCTGAACGTTCTTGAGCCGGGATTTGCTGCTGGCGAGCATCAACACATCGTTGCTCGTCATGGTCGAAATCGGCACGAAGCTCTTTTCGATATCGTAGGGAGGCGTGCGGAACAACGACTGGCTGATCGCCGTCCCGACGCCGATGTATATCACCGTGTAGCCATCGGGCGCCGCGGCGGCCACCTGCCTGATCGCCCCGATCCCGCCCGCGCCAGGACGATTCTCCACGACGACCTGCTGGCCGAGATCCTCGCCCAGCGCGTTCGCGACGATGCGGGCAATGCCGTCGGCGACGTTGCCCGCCGCGAACGGCACGACCAGGGTAATGGGCCTTGCCGGAAAGCTGCCTTCGGGTGCCGCCGCCATGGCTGGCAAGGCACAGGCCCCCGCCAACAACGCGAAGGCGTACTTCATCGCTTGGTGTCTCATTTTTCTCTCCTCCTTGGAGCCGAACTCAATCGGTTTCTTTCACGTAGCCCATGAGCTTCGATGGCTGGTCGAGCCGCCGCCATGGCTTGGGCGGCCTTCCTGTCTCGACGGCGTCCATTTCGCGCCAGAGGATCCTTCTCAGCATCGAGATGCCGCGATCCGACGCCCCCAGGCATTCGCTGGTCCGATCGGCGATGGTGCCCTGGCCGATCAACGCCACGTAATCCTGGGCGCTGGTCAGGCGCACGAGCGGATCGTCGGGATAATGCCCCGCGAACAGTTCGTCGTGATGGTCGGCCGAGTTGTAGTCATCGCATTCATCGAAGTAGCGCTTCAATGCCGCGTCCGCCTCCGGCGACGTCGATGGGGCCGCCCGCAGGGAAATGCGTATGGTGTGTTCGTCATCGACAGGCACCATCCAGTTCGTCACTTCCATCCAGGGGTCGCCGGCCTTGACGCCCGGAATGACGACCGTGTTGCCATAGGGAAACGTCCAATCGCTGACGCGGACCTGGGTCTTTTCACCAAGCCTGCGGACGGCGGTCTGGCATATCCCCGCCGAGGTTTCCTCGTAGCTGACTTCCGGCACCTCGGCGGGGACGGCTTCGCCGAAAGCGCCCACTTTCCCCATCTGGTGCGCGAAACTCACGTGCACCGCATCCAGGGAATTTTCCGCGACCTGGAGCCAGTTGCACGGCCATATCTCCTTGCGCTGCAACAGGAAAACGCCTTCCTGCTCGCAGGAGCTCCTGCGGACAAGATCGAAATCCGGCGGCGCCCCTTCCCCCATGTACGTGAAAATCACGCCGCAGTATTCCCGGACCGGATAGGCGCCGATCCGCACACTGCCCTCGCTGCCGGGGCGCTCGGCCGGCCGCTCGGTGCATTGGCCGCTGCCATCGTATTTCCAGCCGTGGTACATGCAGCGCACTTGATCGCCTTCGATCCAGCCGGTGTGCAGCAGCGTGCCCCGATGCGCGCACCGGGCTCCCACCAGATGGACGGTCCCGCCCTGGCCGCGGTAAAGCGTCAGGTCCTCGCTCAACAGGCGGACGCGCTTGGCGGTCCCCGCCGCCACGCTTTTCGAAAGCGCGATGGGGTGCCAGAACTGCCGCAGCACCTTGCCCATGGTGGTGTCGCCCGCGGTTTCCGTCAGGCGCTTCAAGCGCTCCGCCTGCTTGTGCGAACTCTTGCCGTCGATTTTTTCCATGTTCATCCCACCTTTACGCACAGCGGCTCCAGTCCGCTGACCTGGATTTGCAGATCGTCGCCCGTGGCGAGAAAACGATTGCGCGCAGAACCGACCCCAGCCGGCGTGCCGGTCGCGATGACGTCGCCAGGCAGCAGCGTCATGTAGGACGACAGCGCAACGATGAGTTCCTCGGTGGAGAAGATCATCTCGGTCATGCTCTCGTCCTGCACGACTTCGCCGTTGAGCCGGGTGGAGATCCGCAGGGTGCGTGCGCGCAAGGCGTCGACGATATCCGGCCCGCAGGCAATGGTCGGTCCCAGGGCGGACGCGCCGTCCAGCCCCTTGGCCGCGGTCCAGTCGGGCCAGGTCTTCGCGTCCGGTCCGGGAGGGCCGAGCGACACCCGGGTCAGATCGCGCGCCGAGCCGTCGTCCAGCGCACAGACCCCCACGATGTGATCCAGCGCCGTTTCGAGCGTCGCATCCTTGCAGACGCGGCCGATGACAACGCCGATCTCGCCTTCGTAGTCGAACTTGGCCGTCTTTCCCACGTTGGGATTCAATACCCCGCCATGGGCAACGAAATTCGAAGGGGCCTTGTAGAAAATGACCGGGCGGATGGGAGGAAGCGTCTTGGCTTCGGCGCCATGTTCCCGGTAATTGACGGCAACGGCAAAGACCCGGGATGCCCGATCGAGCGGAGGAAGGAGCCGTGCCTCGGCAGCGGACACCCTGCGGGTGGGGCTGCCGGCGCCCGTTTCCAGGATGCGAGGAAGCTCATCGCCCTCGCACACGATATCGACGTAGCCGTCCTTGGGGCAGCCGACGACGACCCTGTCGCCGACGAGATAGCGCCCAACGCTGAAATGCCCGTTTGTCACTGTCATCTTCATTCCACGAATCCATGAACAAGTGCCGCCATCTTGGCACTCGCCGCTTCGAGAGACGACGGACAATGCGAGGCAATTGTCTCCTTTGTTGCTCCTGCGTTCTTTCTCCTTATTCGCTCCTAGCCCCCGGTCCGCCCCGCCATCGCCGCCGACACGAACAACCCCAGCACGCACATCATGCTGGCGACGTGCGCGGTCGAACGCAGGCCGGGTTTGTCGCCCAGGTAGCAGCCGATGAACAACAGCCGCGCCGCGACCCACGCCAGCGCCCAGGCGTCGGCCTGGTTCTGCGGGGTACCGGCCAGGTGGGCGACGATCACGGCCGCGGCGAAACCCGGCAGGGTCTCGAACGCGTTCAGGTGCGCGCTCCAGGCGCGCTTGGCGATGCCCTGTATGCGGTTCGGGAAATCGCGCGGATCGCGGTTGTCGCGCAAGGGCCGGGCGCGGTTCCGGGCGATGCCGAAGCAGACGTAGGGCATCAGTATCGCGACGAACACACACCAGAATGCGAGGGTCATGCCGGCCTCCCGGGGTCTGGCCCCGCGTCTCCTAGTTTTCCGCTTCCCCGTCGGCCTCGTCGGCCGCGAGGTTGTCGTCCTCGGTCCCCAGCAACTGGCGCGTCTCGCCTTCCGGCAGCGCTTCGACGGTTTTCAGGTTGCGCAGCATGGCGCGGGTGCGCACCTCGGTCTGCCCGATCTTGTTGCTGGCGGTTTCCAGCGTCTTCTTCACGCTGGCCAGCGCGTCGCCGAACTTGCCGAACTCCGACTTGACCGCGCCCAGCACTTTCCAGACCTCGGACGAACGCTGCTCGATGGCCAGCGTGCGGAATCCCATCTGCAGGCTGTTCAGCAGTGCGGCCAGGGTGCTGGGGCCGGCCACGTTGATGCGCAGCGCGTGCAGCTTGTCCATCAGGCCGGCGCGTCGCAGCACCTCCGCATACAGGCCCTCGGTGGGCAGGAACATGATGGCGAAGTCGGTGGTGTGCGGCGGCGCGATGTACTTGGAACCGATGCGGCGGCCCTCCAGCTCCACGCCGCGCTCGAAGGCCTGCCCGGCGGCGCGCACGGCGTCGAGATCGGCGCGTTCCTGCGCGTCGACCAGGCGCTCGTACTCTTCCTTGGGGAACTTGGCGTCGATCGGCAGCCAGACCGGCACGGCATCGTCGCCGCGGCCCGGCAGGCGGATGGCGAATTCCACCAGTTCGTCGCTGCCGGGCACCGGCTTGATGTTGCGGGCATACTGGGCCGGCGTCATGGTCTGCTCGATCAGCATGCCGAGTTGCACCTCGCCCCAGGTCCCGCGCGTCTTCACGTTGGTCAGCACGCGCTTGAGGTCGCCCACGCCGGCCGCCAGCGACTGCATCTCGCCCAGCCCCTTGTGCACGGCTTCCAGCCGGTCGGACACCAGCTTGAAGGATTCGCCCAGCCGCTGTTCCAGCGTGGCGTGCAGCTTCTCGTCCACGGTGCGGCGCATCTCCTCGAGCTTGACGGAGTTGTCGGTCTGCATGTCCTTGAGGCGCTGTTCCACGGTCGTGCGGACCTCGGCCATGCGGCGCTCGTTGGCCTCGGTCAGCACGCGCAACTGTTCCGAGAAGCGGTCGGCGAAGCGTTGCAGGGCCTGCGCGCTCTCGTCGCGGTTGGCCGCGGCATCGCGGGTCAGCGAAATGCGCAGCGCCTCGAAGCGCTCCTGCAATTGCGCCGTCAGCGTCGTCAGGTTCTGGGCGAAGGCGTCGAGCTGCTGGTTCAGCACCTGGGCCTGCTGCGCCTGCTGGCCGCCCAGGGCCTGCATGCCCTGGGCCAGCGTCTGGCCCAGTTCGGTGCGCAGTCCGCGCGTCGATTCGGCCAGTTCCGACCGCAGGCCGCGCTGGCTTTCGGTGATGTCGGCCCGCAGCGCGCGCTCCAGGCGCTCCTGCTCGGCCAGGATCTGGTCCAGGCGCGGATCCGCCCCCGGCTTGCGCAGCAGCGCCAACAATGCGAACAATGCCGCGAGCACGGCAGCGACGGCGCTGCCCCACAACAGGTATTCGGTCAAGACTCGGCCCCCAAAACCAGGGATTTTAGAGGGAAGACGCGGCGGCCGGCGCCCGGCTATCCCAGGTAGCGGGCGCGCGGCCTGAGCATCACCCCCGCCATGCGCTGTTCGATGGCATGGGCGATCCACCCGGCCGAACGCGCCAGCGCATAGAGCGCGCCCGGCGAACGGCGCGGCAGGCCCAGCACATGGCACAGCACGGTCAGCGCCGCCTCGGCGGTGGGCGCCATGCCGGTTCGCGCCTGGACTGCGGCCAGGTAGCCGGTCCAGTCCGGGCGGCGCCCCCGCGTGGGCTGCGCGCCGGCCGCCAGGGACAGGAGGGGCGCGACCCTCGGATCGCCCTGGGGATACATGCGATGGAAGAATCCCGGCGCCCTGCCGCTGGAACGCAGCGATTCCTCGACGCGCTCCAGGAATCCCGCCTCGTCGGGCGCTTCCAGCAGCAGGTCCTCGATGCGCCGGTACACCCGCCGGCTGCGCGAATTGCTGTGCACGCTCAGCGCGGCGTTCAGGCAGTGCGGCAGGCTGGCGCCGCTGGAGGCCGCAAGCCTGACGGCCACGGCCTGGGGCGTCAGGTGATGATCCGCCAACAGCACCAGGGCGGCGTTGACGGCGCGCTCGCGGACCGGACTCGCCTGCGCGCCGACCGCTCTCAGGATGTGGGCCGCGAGTGTCTCCCCTTCGCGGCCCATGACGAACCCCGCCTCCGGCCCCAGGTAGCCCAGGCAGCCGGCGAACAGGGACAGCGCCGCGCGCGCGTCGGCCAGGGTCGTTCCATGCCGCGTGTCGTGGCGCGGGTCGCCCGCGACCGCGAGCAGCGAGACCGCCACGCCGAAGTACTGGATGGGCTCCATGGCACCATCCAGCTTGCGGAACACATGCGCCGCCAGGGCCGGCAGCGGCTCGGGCGGCCAGGTTTCGGGTTCCTCCGGGCGCACGCCGGTCCAGAGCAGCTCGGCCAGGTTCTCGAACCGCTCGCCGCTTGCCGCCAGGTCGACCGCGACAAGTCCCCTGTAGGCCGGCCCCCGCGGCGTGATCTCGGTCACGGCGGTCTGGATGATGGGCTCCGACCAGTGCGGCTGGTGGCTGCCACCCTTCGTGGGCCCGCCTTCGGCGCGCGCGCGGCTGCGCGACCCCATCCGCTCCACGTCCTCGCGCAGGTACATGACCGGACCGTCGTCGCCCTGGCGCTGGCGCCGTATCCACCCCCGGCTGACGTAGGCATAGAGCGTCTGCTTCTTGACGCGCAAGGCCTGGGCCGCGTCGTCGGCCGTCATGTAGTGGACCTCGTCGATTCCGGGCATATCGTGGCTCCTGGTCTCGGGCATTCCGGGCACTGGATATTGATCAATAAATCAACTTCTACCGGCGGAATGGGCTGATCTATGCTTGGCCAATCATGTTCCGTTCGGGCATCGTGTCCAGCAACACGGATCGACCTGGGGGACATCATATATTGATTTGAATCATGCTCAAGCAATATTGATCAACATGATATTTCCCTCACCCGGAGCAGGCCTCCCATGATCATCGATACCGATTCCCACGTCATCGAATCCGAAGCGACCTGGGCCCATCTCGATCCCGCCTACCACGCCCGCCGGCCCCTTCCTTTCGCCGCGCCCACGGACACGGGCTTCCAGGACTGGAACACCTTCTGGGTCATCGACCGTAAACTGCGCCACTTCGGCGCCACGCCCGTGGCCGGCAACGCCATGGCTGCCCGCAAGACCTTCTCGCCGGGCGTGCAGCAGATCACCGACGTGCCGGCGCGCGTGGCCGCCATGGACAGGATGAAAGTCGGCAAGCAGATCGTCCATCCTTCGTTCGTGCTCTCGACCCTGAGCGAGGATCCCGATCTCGAAGCCGCGCTGATCCGCAGCTACAACACCTTCATGGCCCGCGCCTGCGCCGAGTCCGGCGGACGCATCTTCTTCAATGCCGTCGTGCCGTATCGCCAGCCCGACGTCGCGGTCGAGGAAATCCGCCGCGTGCGCAAGCTGGGCGGCGCGGTCAGCGTCCTGGCCCGCGGCCTGGAATGGGACCGTCCCATGGACGATCCCCGGCATTACCCCATCTTCGCCGAAGCCGAAAGCCAGGGGCTGCCCATCGTCGTGCACCTGGGCCTGGGCTCGCCGGCCATGTATGCCATGTTCGACGGCCGGCCCCACCCGCCGGCCGAGCGCAAGACCTTCTATCCGCCCTACTCCCGGCGGCTGCTCAGCACTCTGACCGTGCAATACGCCTTCTACAACCTGATGGAAGGCACGCTGCTCGACGATTTCCCGCGCCTGAAATGGGCCTTCCTGGAAGGCGGCGGGTGCACCTGGATGGCCGCCGCGCTGCGCACCATCGAGCGGGGCGGCAAGGCCAACGCCGCCGACTACTTCGCCAGCGGCCGCATCCACGTCGGCAGCGAGCCCGACGACGACATCAACTACGCGGCCTCGGTGCTGGGCGAAGAGGCCCTGCTGGTGTCGAGCGACATGCCGCATTTCGACGAGGCCGCGCACGACAGCATCGCCGAGGAATACGAGGAACGGGACGACCTGAGCCCCGCGCTGCTGGAAAAGATGTTCCATCGGAACGCCTCGCGCCTGTTCGATTTCTCCGCGGCGACGGCGGGCGGAGCGCGTTGACATGTCCGCCCCCCGGACGCTGTGGTACACGCGCTGCCCACTGCCGACCGCATCGGGCGTGGCCATCGAACGCGGGCTGCTCGACGCCGCGTTCGCGCCGCTGGGCATCGCCGTGCAATCGCTCAACGCCTCGCTCGAACGCCAGGTCCGCGAGGCCCACTTCGATCACGGCCAGCCCGGGCTGTTCCGCCAGGGCGGCATGATCCCGCCGATCTGGAGCCGGGCGCGCGGCGCCGACACCCTGGTCATCGCCACCGGCTGGATCGATGAATACCAGGCGGTGATCGCCCTGCCCGACAGCGGCATACGCAGCGGCGACGACCTGCGCGGCAGGCGCCTGGGCGTTCCCTGTCGGCCGGGGGAACAGATCGACTACTGGCGGGCGATGTGTCTGCGCGGCTATCACAGCGCGCTCCAGCTTGCGGGCCTGGCGCCCGCCGACGTGGAATTCGTCGCGCTGCCCATCCACGAGGGCCAGATTCCCACGGGCGGCGCCTCGCAGCGGGGCTCGCTGTGGCACGGCGCGCTGCGGGCCCGGCGGCAGAGCCGGGAAGCCCTGGCCCTGGTGCGCGGCGAGGTCGACGCCATCTACACCGCCAGCCCGGCCGGCGCGCAGTTGACGGCCTTCCTGGGCGCCCGGGTCGTGGTCGACATCGGCGCCGCGCCCTCTCCCGCGCTGCGCAGCAACAACCAGGTGCCCGCGATCCTGACCGTGGACGGAACCCTGGCGCGTACCCGGCCCGACCTGGTCGTCCGCTACCTGGCGGCCTTGTTCGACGCGGCCGACTGGGCGCGCGCCCAGCCCGCGGACGCGGCCGCCATTCTGTGCGAGGACGTCGGAGCCACGAAGGAATGGCTGTACGCGGCCCATGGCGACGACGTGGCGGCCAGGCTCGCGCCGGCGCTCGACCCGGTCCATATCCAGGCCGTCTCCGCGCAGAAGGACTTCCTGCTCGGCCTGGGACTGCTGGAGCAAGACTTTGACCTGCAGGCGTGGATCGCCCCGGAGTTCATCCAGGCGGCCGCCGCGACGCGAGGCTCCCATGCAACTGCCTGAACCCGTTCCGTCGGTATCGCCGTCCCGGCCGCTGTCGGCCGCCGGGCGCGGCGTCGTGGCAAGCGCCCATGGTGCGGCCAGCGCGGCCGGCCGCGCCATGCTCGAACGCGGCGGCAACGCCATGGACGCCGCCATCGCGATGGCGGCGGCGCTGGGCGTGGCGCAGCCGATGATGAGCGGCCTGGGGGGCGACAGTTTCATCCTGTGGCACGACGCCGCGACGGGCCGGACCATGTCGATCAACGGCGCGGGGCCGGTGCCCTCGACGGTTCCGGCAGGCACGCCCCCCACCCTGCCGATGCGAGGCCTGGGTTCGGCCTCGGTTCCCGGCGCGGTGGACGCGATGTGCCTGGCCTACGACCGATATGCAAGCGGCAGGCTGTCCTTCGGTGAACTGCTGGCGCCGGCAATCGAGCTGGCGGAACAGGGATGCGAGACACCGCACTTCTGCGCCAGGTTCTTCGCCCTGAACGAAGCCCTCCTGGCGGCCGATCCCGGCGCGCGGCAGGCATTGCTGATAGACGGACGCGTTCCCCGCGAAGGAGAACCGCTCCGGCAGCCGGACCTGGCGCGCACGCTGGAACGCCTTGCGGCGCGCGGCCGCGACGATTTCTACGGCGCAGGCTGGGGCGCCCGGCTGGTGGAACTGAGCCGCCAGACTGGCGGCCCCTTCCGCGACGCGGACTTCGACGGCGTCTTTGCCGAGGTCTCGCCGCCCATCCAGATGCCCTACGGCGACGGTTCGATCGTCAGCAATCCGCCCGTCGCCCAGGGCGTCGTCCTGCTGGAGGCCCTTGGCATCCTGGACCGGCTGGACATGCCCGCGAACGACGAGGCCCTGCGCACACATTGCATGATCGAGGCGCTCAAGCATGCCTTTGCCGATCGCAACGACTTCCTGGGAGATCCCCGCTACACGGAGAATCCGCTGCCTCAACTGCTGGCCGCGCCCCGCCTGGACCGGCTCGCGGCCGCCATCGATCGGTCGCGAGCCGCCGCGGCGCCGCCGCGCGCCCGGTGGTCGCTGGGCAGCGGCGACACGACCTGCCTGGTCGCGGCCGACGCCCAGGGCAATGTGGTCAGCTACATCACCAGCATCTCGACACCGTTCGGCGCGGGCGTCGTCGTTCCCGGCACCGGCGTGCTGCTCAACAACCGCGCCGGCCGCGGATTCTCGTCAAGCCCCGACTCGCCCAACCGCTACGCCCCCGGCAAGCGCACGATGTCCACGCTGCATGTCTACATGGCCCTGGACCGCCACGGGCGGCCGGTCATGGCGGGCGGCACCGCCGGCGGCGACGGGCAGCCTCAGTGGAATCTGCAGATCCTCGACGCCGTCCTCAACCGCGGCCTGTCCCTGCGGCAGGCGGTGGACAGGCCGCGCTGGGAGCTGTTCCCCGGCACCGATCCGGCCCACCTTGCCCATCCCTACGAGATCCGGGTCGATCGACGCATCGACGCGGCGCTGCTCGACCGGCTCCGCGCGCTGGGCCACACTATCAGCGACAAATCGTTGGGCATGCTCGGGGCGGCGCAGGTGCTGGGAATCGCGCCTTCCGGTGGTTTCGTCGCCGCTGCCGACCCCCGGGCGGACGGCGCTGCGTATGCGGTCGGTTGACCATTTGCTTGCCAAGGAGCCGCCATGAAGACCAGACGCCCCCCCGCCTCTCCCGCGCCCTCGTCCACACGCCGCCGGTTTGCCGCCCTGACGTGCCTGGCCGCCGCCGCGCTGCCGCCCTGGACGCGCCTGCTTGCCGCGCAACCCGGCAATCCGCTGCAAAAGGTGCGTGTCGGCATGCTCGACAGCCTGTCCGAAGCGCCCGCGCTGATCGCCTACGAACAAGGCTACTTCAAGGAAGAAGGGCTGGACGTGGAGTTCGTGTCGTTCAGCAACACCGCCGACATGGTGGCTCCCTTGAGCGCCCGCCAGCTCGACGTCGCCTCGGGCGCGCCCACGCTGGCCCTGTTCAACGGCGCCCTGCGGGGACTACCGTTCAAGCTGGTGGCCGACAAGGGGCGCAACTCGCCCGGCCACGGCTTCAACGCGCTCGTGGTGCGCAAGGATCTGGTCGACTCGGGCCGCGTCAAGGGCATCGGCGATATCAAGGGCATGAAGGTGGCGACGCCTTCCCGCCATTCTCCGATGGAACTGCAACTGGACGTGGCCCTGCGGACCGCCGGACTGGGCCTGAACGATGTCGGGCTCGAGCAGCTCGCGTTTCCCAGCATGATCGCCGCGCTGACGAACAAGGCGGTGGACGCCGCGCTGATGATCGAGCCCCTGGTCACGGTCATTGCCCAGCGGCAGATCGGCACGCGCCTGCTGGGGTTCGACCAGACCTCGCCCGAGTTCCAGATCGCCGGCATCATCTATGGACCCAGCCTGACCCAGGCCGATTCCGACGTCGGCAGGAAATGGATGGCCGCTTACGTGCGCGGCATCCGCGACTACCTCGACTCGCTGGAAGGCAAGGGTTCCCGCGACGTGACCGAGCGCGCGCTCAGCCGGCACATCGCGGCCTTCAAGAACCCGGAACTGCTCAAGAAGGTGGTCTACCCGGGATTCGATCCGGACGGCTACCTGAACCTGCAGACCATCAAGGACAGCATGGCGTGGTATGCGGGGCTGGGGCTGCTCAAGACCCAGCCCAGGCTGACCGACCTGGTCGACTACCGCTACCTGGACTACGCCCTGGACCGCCTGGGCCGCAAAGGTGCCCGGCAAGGAGTGAACTGAAATGGGCGCCGACAGCCTCGAACAACTGCATGCCGACATGGAACAGGCGCGCCTGGTGCCCACCTGGAAGTACGTCTCGCAATTCGTGTCCATGCAGCCCGTCGTCAGCTACCGGCCGTTCCTGTGGAAGTGGGACCAAGTTCTGGCCCACCTGATGCGGGCCGGGGATCTCGTGACCCTGGAGCGCGGCGCCGAGCGGCGATCGATGGAACATACGAATCCCGACCTGCGGGCCCGATTCTCGACCTCCCATACCCTGGCCACCGCCCTGCAGCTGGTGCGCCCGGGGGAACGCGCGCCCGCCCATCGCCACCAGGCCGGCGCGGTCAGGTTCGCGGCGCGCAGCCACGGCGGCGAGGTGTTCACCTGCGTCCAGGGCGAACCGCTGCGCATGGAGGAAAACGACCTGCTGCTCACGCCCTCGGGCACCTGGCATGGGCACAGGAACGACACGGAACACGACATCGTCTGGCTGGATGCGCTGGACTATCCGCTGGTCAACCTGCTCCAGGCCAGCTGGTTCGAGCCGGGCGACGACGATTCGGCGCCGCCCCGCCCCGAAGGCTATACGACGGCCCGCTACGGCCACACCCGGCCGGCGGGCTGGGACGGCGATCCGTCGCCCCAGCCCGTCATGCGATACCGCTGGCAAGACATGCGCGAGTCCATCGAGCGCCTGCGCCGGGAGGAAGGCAGCGCCTACGACGGCATCCTGATGGAGTACGTCAACCCACGGACCTCCGGCCCCACCCTGCCGACGATGTCCTGCCGCGCGCAGCTCCTGCGGCCCGGCGAGCACACGCGGGCGCACCGCGCCACGGCCAGCACGGTCCACTACGTGATCGAGGGCGAGGGCAGCAGCATCGTCGATGGGCAGCGATTCGACTGGGCTCGAGGCGACGTCTTCGTCATTCCGAACTGGGCCTGGCACGAGCACCGGAATCCGCACGGCCGCGATGCCATTTTGTTCTGCATCACCGACGAGCCGGTCATGCGCGCGCTGGGCATGTACCGCGAGCAACCCTATCCCGACCACGACGGCCGCCAAACGGTCGGATCCATCTTCACGCCCTAGGAGACGGTGATGAAAGCGATGCCCGAATTCGCGCTTTCCCCCGGCGCGCCGGCGGCTTCCGGACGCCGGCGCGCGATCGTCATGGAAAACCTGGGCAAGCGCTTTCTGGCCGGCAAGGGTGAGTACACGGCCCTGCGCGGCGTCGATCTCGACATCCTGGACGGCGAGTTCGTCTGTATCGTCGGGCCCTCCGGCTGCGGCAAGACCACGCTGCTGCGCATCCTGGCGGGCCTGGACACGCATACCGACGGCAAGCTGGCCGTGCGGCCCGCCCCGCCCGGCAGGCCGCTGACCTCGGTGGTGTTCCAGGAACATTCCATCTTTCCCTGGCTGAGCGTGTACGACAACGTGGCCTACGGCGTGCGTTCGAGCGGCATGCCGAAAGCGGAAATGACGCGGCGGATCGACTACTACCTCGACAAGGTGGGCCTGCGTCCCTTCGCCCACGCCTACCCGCACCAGCTCTCGGGCGGCATGAAGCAGCGCGTCTCCATCGCCCGGGCGTTCGCCAACGACCCGGGGATCCTGCTGATGGACGAACCGTTCTCCGCGCTGGACGAACAGAACCGCGCCGTCATGCAGGAAGAGCTGCTGCGCATCTGGGAAGAAACGCGCAAGACGGTCGTCTTCATCACCCATTCGGTCGACGAGGCGGTCCTGCTGGCCGACCGTATCGTCGTGCTGGGCGGCCGGCCCGGGGGCGTGCGCGCCACGCTGGCCTCGCCCTTCCCCCGCCCGCGTTCCTACGCGGCCCTGCGCGCCGATCGCGCCTACGTCGATCTCGCCTCGCGGGTGGCCGCGCACATCCAGGAATCCTTCCTGCAAACCCGGTCCGAGCAGACAGGAGACGGACATGGCTGAGGACCTGATCCCCATCGCCCCCTCGCGCGACATCGGACACGCGGAACGCCGCCGCCAGCGCATCGAACGGCTGCTGTCCGTCGCCACGCCGCTGCTCATCCTGGCCGCGTGGGAAGCCCTGGTCCGCGCGGGGCTGGTCGACGCACGGCTGTTCTCGTCCCCCAGCCAGATCGCCGGGACGTTCTGGGCACTGGCGCAGTCGGGCGAGCTGGCGCGGCACGTGGGCATCTCGCTGGTGCGCATCGGCGTCGGGTTCCTGCTGGGCGCCATTCCCGGCGTGCTCACCGGCGTCGCCATCGGGCTCTCGCCGCTGGTCAGGGCGGTACTGTCACCCGTGATCGCCTCGCTCTATCCCATTCCCAAGATCGCCATCTTTCCGCTGATCATGGTGATCTTCGGCATCGGCGAGGTCAGCAAGTACGTCCTGGTGGCGATCGCGGTGTTCTTCTTCATGGCGATCAACTCGGCGGCGGGCGTGCTGAACGTCGAACGCATCTACTGGGACGTGGGGCGCAGCTTCCAGGCCGGCCGGCTGCGCCGCGTCCTGACCATCGCGCTTCCCGGCGCACTGCCGATGATCATCGCCGGCATCCGGCTGAGCCTGGGCGTATCGCTGCTGGTGCTGGTCAGCGCCGAGTTCGTCGGCTCGAAAAGCGGCATCGGTTTTCTGGTCTGGGATTCCTGGCAGACCTTCAACATCGAGGTGATGTTCGTCGGCATCGTGGTCATCGGCGCGCTGGGCTGGATCTTCTTCACGGTCGTGGACGAATTCGAGCGGCGCTTCCTGCCCTGGGCGCCCGGCAACCGGCGCTGAAGGGATATCCGCCATGCTCACGCTCTATACCTACTGGCGCTCGTCCACCTCATACCGGGTGCGCATCATGCTCAACTGGAAGGGCCTGCCCTACCGGCCGGAGTACGTCAGCCTGCCTCGCATGGACCATCGGGCCGCGCCCTTCCTCGGCACCAATCCGCAGGGCCTGGTCCCCGCCTTGCAAGACGGGGACTTCGAACTGGCCCAGTCGATGGCGATCTTCGAATACCTGGAGGAGCGCCATCCTTCGCCCGCGCTGCTGCCCTCGGACATCCAGCGGCGCGCCTACGTGCGCATGCTGGCCAACATCGTCGCGTGCGACATCCATCCCCTGAACAACGTCCGGATCCTGCGCCATCTGGAACAGCGCCTGGGCCTGGACGAGGCCGCCCGCAACGACTGGTACGCCACCTGGATCGCCGCGGGCCTGCAAGCCTTCGAAGCGTCGCTGGAACACTGGGGCTGGGATGGCGACTACTGCTGCGGCGACGAACCGGGCATCGCCGACGTCTGCCTGGTACCCCAGCTCTACAACGCGCGCCGGTTCGGCTGCGACCTGCGCCCCTACCCCCGGCTCGTCGCCATCGCGCAGCGCTGCGAATCGCTGCTGCCCTTCGCCGCGGCGCATCCTTCCACGCAGGCCGACGCGGTGGCCTGAAACCTCGCGTCCATTCAAGGAGACTTACCGACCATGAAAAGCATTCACGCGCCTGAAGTCAAACCCGCGCCGCCCCAGACCTGGACCAATTGCAAGGTCCACAACGGCCAGTTCTTCATCTCGGGCATGACCGCCCACGATCTTGCCGGCGGCGTGGAAGGCGATGGCAGCATGTACGACCAATCGCGCCGAACCTTCCAGAAAATCCGGCATCTGGTAGAGGCCTGCGGCGCCACGATGGACGACATCATCCAGCTCAACGTGTTCGTGACCCGGATCGAGGAAAGGCAGGAGGTCTGGCGGGCGCGCAAGGAATTCTTCACCGGCGACTTCCCTTGCTGCACCCTGGTCGAGGTCACGGGCCTGGCCACGCCCGCCCTGAAAGTCGAGATCAACGCCACCGGCTTCATTGGCGGCCGCGCCTGATTTCTCCTGCACGGCCGCTACATGTCCCGGCCCAGGTAGGCCCCGTCCCGCTCCAGCACCCGCTGCAGGTCGGCCACGTCCAGCCGGCGCGGCGCCACGCCGGCGCGCAGCGACAGTGCCGCCGCCGTGCCGGCCGCCTGGCCCATGGCGAAGCACGGGCCGGTCACGCGCGCGGCCGACTGGCCCATGTGGGTCATCGAGGCGCAGCGCCCCGCCACCAGCAGGTTGTCCACGCCCAGCGGCAGCAGCATGCGGTACGGCAGGTGGTTGAAGCCCCGGACGTTGGGCACGTCGACGAACTTGAACACGATGTCGCCGGCGACGTGGGCCTCGACCGGCCAGCCGTTCACGCCTATGGTGTCCTCGAAGCTCGCGCAGCCCAGCACGTCGTCCTCGGTCAACTGGTATTCGCCGACGATGCGGCGCGTCTCGCGTATGCCCACCTGCGGCGCGATCTCCAGGATGTAGGACGCATCGAAGCCCGGCGCGTATTCGCGCAGGAATTCGAAGAAGTCGCGGGCCTGGCGCCGGCCCTGCAGTTCGCCCTCGCTCAGTTGCCAGGCATCGGTGCCGTCGATCGCGGTCCCGTCCGGGTTGCTGAGCTGGGTCACGTTGGCGCGCCATTCGACCGGGTTCTTCTGCGGCCGCACGATGGGCGTCTTGCGCGCGAAGCGGCGGCCGTCACGGGCGGCCTCCTCCATCAGGCGGCCGAAGTGCTCCCAGGCCCTGCCGGCACGGGCCGGGTCGACGTTGTTGACGCGGAACATGGTCGACGGATACAGCATGCCGCCGTGGCCGTCGCCCTTCTCGTAGGGCACGCCCGCCGCGGCCGCCATGTCGCCGTCGCCCGAACAATCGATGTAGATCCTGCCGACCACGGCGGCGCGGCCGGACTTGGTCTCGACCAGCAGCGCGGCGATCTCGCCCGGCGAGCGCATCAGCACGCCGGCCGCCTGCGCATGGAACAGAAGCTGGCTGCCGCTGGAGACGACCAGGTCGTCGGCCGCCAGCTTGTAGGCCGCGTTGTCGTAGGCCTGCGCCATGATCTTGTCCTGGAACATGCGGTGCGGCTCGCACAGCCCCCCCAGCTTCTCCAGCGTGGCCAGCAGTTCGTCCGCCAGGCCGTGCACCACGCGCCGGTTGTCGCCGAAGACGTTGGCGTGCAGGCCGCAGAAATTGGTCACGCCGGCGGCAGTGCCCATGCCGCCCAGGAATCCGTAGCGTTCGATCAGCAAGGTACGGCAGCCGTGGCGCGCCGCCGCGGCGGCGGCCGTCATGCCGGCGGGGCCGCCGCCCAGTACCACCACGTCGAATTCGCCCAGGATGGGGGTCTGCCGCGCGGGTTCGGTCACGCTGGCCGGATGTGCCGTTGTCATTGCTCCACCTTGTCATTCAGGGAAGCAAACATGTTATCTATTTCAAAACGGATTATCTGGTCTAATTCGAAGCACCAGCTTTCGCGTTTTGGAATAGAAAATGGATACCCTGGCCAACCTGCGCGCCTTTCTCGCCACGGTACGCGGCGGCAATTTCTCGGAAGCCGCGCGCCAGCTCGACACCGTGCCCTCGGTCGTCGCCAAGCGCATCGGCCATCTCGAATGGACATTGGGCACGCGCCTGTTCGAGCGCTCCAGCCGCCGCGTGACGCTGACCGAGGCCGGCCACAAGTTCCACGCCCGGGCCCGCGCGCTGGTCAACGATTTCGACGACATCGCCTCGGAACTCAAGCGCGACCAGGATGCGCTGGACGGCCACATCCGGCTGCGGGCCCCGACCTCGCTCACGGTGCTGTACCTGGCCGACATCCTCGCGGCCTTCCAGCGGCGCCATGAACGGCTGACCCTGGAGGTCGCGCTGCTGGACCGGTCGGCCAATCCCGCCGAGGAAGGCTTCGACATCTCGGTCAGCGGCCGCGCCGACAGCTACGAGGGCGTGGTGGACGAGCCGCTGTGCCCGCTGCGCCAGGTCGTCTGCGCCGCGCCCGACTACCTGGCGCGCCGGCCCGCCCCCCGCCATCCGCGCGACCTGGCCGACCACGACTGCCTGGTATTCAACCCCACCGGCCACAGCTGGCACTTCAACAGCGCGAGCGGCCCCGTCAGTATCGACGTGCCCGCGCGCCTGGGCGCCAACGACAACTATGTGCTGTATGCCTCGGCCCGCGCCGGCAACGGCATCGCCGTCCTGCCCACCTATGTCGCGCGGCGCGCGCTCGCGGACGGCAGCCTGGTGGCGCTGCTGGAGGACCACCCCCTGCAGGACGTATGGCTCAAGGCCCTGATCCCGGCGCGCAAGCGCGCCTTGCCGCGCATGGAACTGCTGCTGGCCTGGCTGCGCGAGCATCTGGGCGGCACGCCGCCCTGGGAGCGGCCGGCGGAAAACACATGACCCGCCCTACTCCGGCCGGTTCCGCATCCAGTCCGCCGTGTTGTAGAACGAGGCCAGCAGCTTGTCGGCCAGCGCCGGCTCGACGCCGACCTGCTGCATCGCCCGTCCCATGCAGACCACCCACTGGTCGCGCTCTTTCGTGCCGATCGAGAACGGCAGGTGGCGCGCCCGCAGGCGGGGATGGCCGAAGCGGCGGATGTAGTAGTCCGGGCCGCCCATCCATCCGCACAGGAACCAGAACAGCTTTTCCCGGGCCTGGTCCAGCGACGGGCCGTGCGCGGCGCGCAGCTCCGCCAGGTCCGCGTCCAGGTCCATCAGGTCGTAGAACCGGTCGACCAGCTCGCGCACGCGCGCTTCGCCGCCGATCACGTCGAACACGGTCTGACCGGCCGGAGCCGGTTCCTCGGGCTCGCGTATCAATATCGTCTTGTCGTTCATCTCGGTATCATCGAAAAGCTCTAGGCTTCCCTGAGGGTCGCCAGCGGCGGCTGGCGCAGCACGCCGCGCAGGCCCATCCATCCTCCCGCCCAGGCGCACGCCACGCCCACCAGCAGCCCGGTCGCCCACACCCACGGATTGGGCGTCAGCGCGAAGTTGAACACATAGCGGGCCAGCAACCATGCGATCACCGAGGCGCCGGCAGCGGCCAGCACGCCCGCCGCGCCGCCTATGGCGGCCAGTTCCAGCCATTGCGCCATCGACAACTGACGGCGCGTGGCTCCCAGCGCGCGCAGCAGCCCGGCCTCGCGCACCCGCTCGTCGCGGGTGGATGCCAGCGCCGCATACAGCACCAGGCAGCCGGCGGCCAGCGTGAACAGGAACAGGAACTGCACCGCCGCCACCACCTGTTCCAGCACGTCCTGCACCTGTCTCAGGATGGCGCTGGTGTCGAAGATGGTCAGGTTGGGAAACTCGCGGATCAGCGCGTTCGACAGGTCGGCCTGCTCGGGCGGCAGATGCAGCGCGGTGATCCAGCTTTGCGGCATGTCGCGCAGCGCCGCCGGCGACAGGATGGCGAAGAAGTTGACCTGCATGGAATCCCAGTCCACCGCGCGCAGCCCGGTCACCTTCACATCGACCGCGTTGCCGGCGATGTCGAACCGGAGCGTGTCGCCCAGGTTCACGCCCAGGGTCTTGGCGATGCCCTGCTCCATCGACACCTCGGCGGCATCGGGATCCAGCCAGCGGCCCGCCACGTCGCGGTTGTGGCCTGGCAACTCGTCCATGTAGGAAAGATTGAACTCTCGGTCCACCAGCCGCTGCGCGCGGTCGTCCTGGTAGTCGGCCGGCCCGACCTCGCGTCCGTTGATCTCGATCAGGCGCCCGCGGATCATGGGGTACAGCTGCACGTGACCCAGCCCGGCCTGGGCCAGGCGCTGCGAGACCGCCTCGCGCTGGTCCGGCTGGATGTTGATCAGGAAACGGTTGGGCGCATCGGGCGGCGCGGCGCCGCGCCAGCCCTCGACCAGATCGCCGCGGGTGATCGACAGCAGCAGGATCGCCATCAACCCCACCGCCAGCGCGCATATCTGCGCCACCGTGGCGCCGCGGCGGCGGACCACGCCCGCCAGCGCGAAACGCAGTGCCACCGGCCCGCGCTGCCATTGCCGCAGCGGCTCCAGCCAGCGCAGCCCCAGCCACGAGATGCCGGAGAACAGCAGGAAGCCGGCCAGGAATCCGCCTGCAACCATCAGGCCCAGCTTCAGGTCGCGCGCGAACCAGAGCAGCAGCAACGCGAAGCCCAGCGCGCCCACGCCGTAGCCCAGCGCGGTCCGCGCCGGGGCGACGCCGGTGTCGCGGCGCAGGACGCGGGCGGGCGCGACGTGGCGCAACTGGGCCAGCGGCGGCAGCGCGAAGCCCATCAGCAGCCAGACGCCGGCCAGGAAACCCTGTATCGCGGGCAGGGGTCCGGCACGCGGCAGGTCGGCCGTGATCAGGCCGCCCAGCGCGGCGATCAGGCCCTCGTGCGCGGCATAGCCCAGCGCGCTGCCGACGGCGGCCGCCCCCAGCGCGATGATCAGGAACTCGACGGCGAACAGCCGGGTCAGCGTGGTCTGCGTGGCCCCCAGGCAGCGCATGACCGCCACGCTGTCGAAGTGCCGCAGCGTGAAGCGCCGCGCGGCCAGCGCGACGGCCACCGCCGCGATCAGGGCCGCCAGCAGTGCCACCAGCGACAGGAACTGCTGCGCCCGGTCGATGGTGCGGCGCATCTCGGGCCGCCCGGAGTCCAGCGTTTCCACGCGCTGGCCGCGCTGCGGATGGGCCTGCAGCCAGGCCGCATACTCGCGCGCCGCCGCCGGCTGCCCAGCCGCCAGCAGGCGGTAGGTGATGCGGCTGCCGAAAGTCACCAGTCCGGTCGATGCCAGGTCGTCCTCGCGGATCATGACCCGCGGTGCCACGTTGATGAAGTTCATGCCCCGGTCGGGTTCCACCGTGATCACCCGGGCGATGCGGAAATGCCGGTCGCCCAGTTGCAGGTCGTCGCCCACGCGCACGTCCAGCAGCGACAGCAGCTGCGGGTCCACCCAGGCGGTCCCGGGCGCGGGAATCTCCCGGGTCGGTTCATCGGGCGCGGTGGGGCCGTCGGCCACGCGCAGGCTGCCGCGCAGCGGATAGCCCGGCCGCACCGCCTTCAGGGCCGCCAGTTGCGAACGCGCGGCATCGCCGGTCCCGACGCTGGCCATGGACGGAAACTGCAGGTTTTCGGTTACCGACAGCCCGAGCCGGCGCGCTTCCTCGCGCGGCCCCTGGTCGGCCGGATTGTCGGAAATCAGCACGACGTCGCCACCCAGCAATTGGGCGGCGTCGCGTTCCAGCGCCTGGCGGATGCGGTCGGCCAGGAAACCCACGCTGGAAACCGAGGCCACGGCGATGACCAGCGCCATCGCCAGCAGCCTGAGTTCCCCGGCGCGCCAGTCGCGCACGGTCATGCGCCAGGCCTGGACCAGGAGGGACAGCGGTGAGAACGAACGGATGTCGGAGGTCATGGCCGGCGGGAAAGGAAGTGGATCGAAGGCGGGCGCCCGGGCGATACGCGCCCAGGGCACGGGCGGCGCACCCGGGCAGCCTCGGATAGGACCGTACCGGCCGCCCGCGGTTCACGGACCCCCGCTACTTTACCCGGAGCGCGCGGCGCCCTCAGGCCACCGCCTTGCCCACCACGCCGTCGACGAACCAGTCCATGTGGTCGACGTCCTTCTGGCTCGGCACGCCGGACTGCTGGCGCACCTTGCCCTGGTTGTCCACCAGACGGCCGCCGAAGGGATGCAGTGCACCCGCCGAGATCTTCCGGCACGCCTCGTCCACCGACGCGCGCACCGCCTGGGGCACCTTCGGCGACAAGGCCTCGAGCGCGATCATGCCGTCCTTCAGCCCGCCCATGACGGCGCGCGAAGTCCAGGTGCCGTCCAGCACCTCGCGCGCGGCCTGGATGTAGTGGTCGCCCCAGCGGTGCACGACGGCGCCGAGCTGGCGCGTCGGCGCGTAGCGGCTCATGTCGGACGTGTAGCCCAGCATCCACGCGCCCGCCGCCTCGGCGGCCTGCGCCACCGCGGACGATCCCGAGTGGTTGGTCAGCACGTCGGCCCCCTGGCGCAGGGCGGCCTGGGCCGCGTCGCGCTCGCGCGGGGGATCGAACCAGGTCTGGGTCCAGACCACGCGCACCTGGACCTTGGGATTGACGCTGCGCGCGGCCAGCGTGAAGGCGTTGATGCCCTGGATCACCTCCGGGATAGGCAGGGCCGCGACATAGCCCAGGACATGGCTGCGCGTCATCGCGCCCGCCACCAGCCCGGCCAGGTAGCGGCCCTCGTAGAAGCGGATGTTGTAGGCGCCCAGGTTGCGCGCGAGCCGGTAGCCCGAGGCCTGGTCGAACACCACGCCCGGGAACTCGCGCGCCACCCGCATCACCGCGTCCATGTAGCCGAAGGACGTGGTGAAGACGAGTTTGCAGCCCTGGCGCGCGAGGTCGCGTATCACCCGTTCGGCATCGGCATTCTCGGGCACGTTCTCGACCACGCGGGTGGCCACCCGCGACCCCAGCGCGGCGACCATGGCCAGGCGGCCGTCCTCGTGCTGGCGCGTCCAGCCCGCATCGGTGATGGGCGACATGTAGACGAAACCCACGGACAGCGGATCGGCCGCCCAGCCCATGCGGGGCGCGCCCAGGGCCGCGCCGCCGGCCGCCAGCCAACCCAGGACGCGGCGGCGCCTCGTGCTGGCGGGGCCGGCCATGGTTTCCATTTCGTGGGGACAAGGTTGTTCACGGTGCGCAAGCGGCACCGAAACGAGGTTTTTCACGCTGGTTCTCCTCGAACACGGCTTCCGGGAAAAAGATCCGGCCGGCGGGAAGCTACGCCGGGACGGACACGAACGAACGCGCCATTTTATCATTCATTGAAACGCCCTATTACTGCGATTTATTCAATTCAATTTACCAATTGCACCGGGCAGCCTATCGTGGGGCCTCGACAATTCGGAGCCAGGAATGACGACTCTCACCACCGCAACGGGCGCGCCAGTCGCCGACAACCAGAACTCGAAAACCGCCGGTGCGCGCGGCCCCGTGCTGATCGAGGACTTCCACCTGGTCGAGAAGCTGCAGCACTTCAACCGCGAACGCATTCCCGAGCGCGTGGTGCATGCCAAGGGCTCGGGCGCCTATGGCGTGTTCGAGGTGACCAACGACATCACCCGCTACACCAGCGCCGACCTGTTCGCCCAGGTGGGTCGCAAGACCGACGTCTTCATCCGCTTCTCCACCGTGGGCGGCGAGAAAGGCTCCGCCGATACCGAACGCGACCCGCGCGGCTTCGCCATCAAGTTCTATACCAACGAAGGCAACTGGGACCTGGTGGGCAACAACACGCCGGTCTTCTTCATCCGCGACGGCATCAAATTCCCCGACTTCATCCATACCCAGAAGCGCGACCCGCGCACCAACATGAAGAACCCCACCGCGATGTGGGACTTCTGGTCGCTGTCGCCCGAATCGCTGCACCAGGTCACCACGCTGTTCTCCGACCGCGGCACGCCCGACGGCTACCGCGCCATGCACGGATTCGGCAGCCACACGTTCAGCATGATCGACGCCCAGGGTCGGCGCGTCTGGGTCAAGTACCACGTGCTCAGCCTGCAGGGCATCCGCAACCTGCACCCGCGCGACGCCGCCCGGCTTGCCGGCGAGGACCCGGACTACGCCCAGCGCGACCTGTTCGAGGCGATCGAGCGCGGCGACTATCCCAAGTGGCGCTTCTGCATCCAGGTCATGACCGACGAACAGGCGCACGCCACGCCCTACGATCCCTTCGACCTGACCAAGGTCTGGCCCCACGCGGACTTCCCGCTGATCGAAGTGGGCGTCATCACGCTGAACCGCAACCCGGAAAACTATTTCGCCGAGGTTGAACAAGCCGCGTTCTCGCCATCGGCCATCGTGCGCGGACTGGGCTTCAGCCCCGACAAGATGTTGCAGGCCCGCCTGTTCGCCTACCATGACGCCCACCTGTACCGCGTCGGCACGAACTACCAGGCCCTGCCGGTCAACCGGCCCCACGCGCCCGTGCGGACCTACCAGCGCGACGGCGCCATGCGCTTCGATGGCAACTTCGGCGGCGCGGCCAACTACGAGCCCAACAGCGTGGCCGGCGCGCCCCGCCAGGACGCGGCGCACCGCGAACCGCCGCTGCCGCTGTCGGGCGATGCCGACCGCCACGACCACCGCGCCGGCAATGACGACACCACCCAGGCCGGCGACCTGTTCCGTCTCATGACCGCCGACCAGCAGGCCCTGTTGATCGAGAACATCGTCAACGCGATGAAGACGGTGCCGCGCGAGATCCAGGAACGCCAGATCGCGCATTTCGCCAAGGCGGATCCGCGGTATGGGGAAGGCGTGGCGAAGGGGCTGGGGCTGGGGCTGGCCGCGTAGAGGCCCTTCACCGGCACCACGGTGCCAAGGGCGATCGACGGCAAGATGCGACTTCTTGAATGGCGAGGCGGGAAAAAGAATTCAACCGCAAAGAGCGGAGTTTCAAGAAGGGAATGGACGCCTAGACTGATCCCACCTTGTCACCACAGAGGAACATTGCCATGAAGACCCGTTCCGTTTCCATGTTCAAGTACGACTTTCGCGCCCCCGGCAGCCAGGTGGAAGGCCCTATTCGCTTCGCCGTCGGTCAAGCGGCGCTGGGCGAAGTGCTTGTCGCCCGGAGCCGGCGCGGCATCTGCGCCATCTTCCTTGGCGAGGAGGCGCGGGCATTGAGCGACCAGCTCACGGCTGCCTTTCCGAATATCGAGTTGCAGCCTGATCAGGCTTCTCTACGACACGAGCTTGGACAAATCATTGGTTTCATCGACCAAGACGCGTCCCAGGGCGTTATCAATCTCGACATCGGCGGCACCGCGTTCCAGCAGAAGGTCTGGCAGGTATTGTGCGGCATCCCCGCAGGCAAGATCCGCAGCTACAGCGATGTCGCGCGTGATCTCGGCGTACCGGAAGCCGTCCGTGCCGTAGCGGGTGCCTGCGCGGCCAACGTCCTGGCCATCGCCATTCCCTGTCATCGCGTGGTGCGCAGGGATGGCTCGATCTCCGGCTATCGCTGGGGCGTCGAGCGCAAGCGCACGCTGCTGACCAAGGAAGCCGGCAAGGTGGCTGCGGGGTTCGCGGCATGAACGCCGTGGCAAGCCAGGGACTTGCCACGACGCCCGAGACGTACGACTGGCCGGGCATCGAACAGTCGCTCGATGCACAGGGGAATGCCGTGCTGCCCAGCCTGCTGACGGCGGGGCAATGCGATGGCCTCGCAGCGCTCTATGCGCGAGAAGACGGCTATCGCGCGCGGATCGTCATGGCTCGCCACGGCTTCGGGCGAGGCGAGTACAAATACTTCGCCTACCCCTTGCCACCGCTGCTCGACCAGTTGCGCCACGCGCTGTATCCCCGGCTGGCGCCGATCGCCAATCGTTGGAATCGACAGCTGAAGATCGGCGCGCAGTACCCTCATGACCTGGACGCCTATCTGCGCCGGTGCCATGAGGCCGGCCAGACCCGGCCGACGCCGCTGATCCTCCAGTACGGCGAGGGCGACTACAACTGCCTGCACCAGGATCTCTACGGCGATCATGTCTTTCCTTTGCAGGTTGCCATCCTGCTGTCGGAACCCGGCAGGGACTTCACCGGCGGCGAGTTCATCATGACGGAGCTGTCGAACAAGGGCCACCGCGCGGATGTCGTCGCGCTGCGCAAGGGCGACGCGGTGGTGTTCACCGTCAACCAGCGACCGGCAATGGGTCGGCGCGGCACCCGCAAGGTGGCCATGCGGCATGGCGTCAGTCGCATCCGAAGCGGCCACCGCCATACCGTGGGCCTGATCTTCCACGACGCGAAGTGACCATGGAAACGCTCGAACCTTAAAGGATGGGAGGAGTTCTCATGACCTCGCTTGACGCGCCCCTCGATCGCCTGAACTGGACGGACATCGGCCTGCAGCTCGATGCCGAGGGCCATGTCGCGCTGCCCGGTCTGTTGGGCGTGGATGTGGCGCGCGATCTGGCCCAACAGGCCACGGCGGCTGGCGCCCGCCGAGTGGCTTTGGAATCCGATGATCTTGGGCGCGGTGAGTTGTTCTACTTCGGCGCCGGTATGCCGGCACCTCTGGAACTGTGGCGCACGGCGCTTTATCGCCGCCTTGTCGCCATCGCCAATCGCTGGAACGAAACCCTGGGCGTCGCTCTTCGCTATCCGGCGGAACTGGGGGACTTCTTGCGGCGCAACCGGGAGGCAGGCCAGACGCGGGCGCAGTCCCATCTGAGCCGGCTCGGCGGCGAAGGCCATGTATCGCTGCACCAGCGCAATGACGGCGAGCAGGTCTTCCCCATGCAGATCGTCGCCGTGCTGTCCGAGCCGGGCGTCGATTTCCAGGGAGGCGAATTCGTGATGACCGAGCAACGCCCGCGCATGCAGTCGCGGCCAGCGGTGTTGCCACTCAAGCTTGGAGACGTGGCCGTCATAGCCACGGCGGAACGCCCCGTCAAGGGAAGCCAGGGCTACTACCGGGTCAACCTCAAACACGCCATCAGCCGTGTCCGCACGGGCGAACGCATCGGCTTGGAACTGCTGTTCCACGATGCCCCCTGACGCTGCGGATGAACGGCACAGGCCCACCTCGGCCAGGAAGAAGACCCGTTCATGAACGCGCCACTGTCCATGTCCGCGGACAACCAAGAATTTTTCATCGACCGTCCGGAATGTCGTCCGTTTGAAACAGAACGGGCACAATGTGCCCGGCAAACACATTGGACGGCAATCCGCGCACCATGAAATTCCGTAGACCCCAACGCCCCGCCCGTCTTGCCCTGCTCACGGTGGCGGCGGTGCTCGTCCTGGGCATCGCCGCCATCGCGGCCGCCTGGCTCACCCTGCGCGCCAGCCTGCCCCGGGTCGACGGAGAATTCGGCGCATCCGGCACGGCCCGGCCCGCCACGATCGCGCGCGATGCCCAGGGCAGCGTCACCATACGCGCGGCCAACCGCGCCGACGCCGCCTACGCCACTGGCTTCGCCCATGCGCAGGACCGTTACTTCCAGATGGATCTGGTACGGCGCTCGGCCGCCGGCGAACTGGCCGCGCTGGTAGGCGAGGCCGCCGTGCCGCTGGACCGGCGCGTGCGCGTGCACCGCTTCCGCGCCCGCGCGGAGCAGGCCTACGCCGCGCTGCCGCCCGCCCACCGCGCCCTGCTGGAGCGCTACGCGGATGGCGTCAATGCCGGCCTGGCCGCGCTGGATGCACGGCCGTTCGAATACCTTTTGCTGGGTGCGCCGCCGCAACCCTGGCGGCCCGTGGACACGCTGCTGGCCATCTATGCGATGTATCTGGACCTGCAAGGCGGCGAGCTGCTGCGGGTGCGCTCGCGCGACGCGTTGCGCGACCTCTTGCCCGCTCCGCTGCTCGCCGCACTGCTGCCCACGCGCAGCCACTGGGACGCACCACTGGACCGTCCCCCCTTCCCCGCGCAGCCGGCCGCGCCGGACACCGCGCTGGTGGATGCGCATCCCGACTGGATCGACACACGCCGCGCGCCACGCACGCGCGGCGTGATTCCCGCCGAGCTGATGGTGGATGCCGGCACCGCTTCGTCGGCGCTGGGCAGCAACGGCTGGGCCGTGGACGCGCGCCATGGCGCCGGCGGCCGCGCGCTGGTGGCCAACGACATGCACCTGGGCCTGCGCCTGCCCAACGTCTGGTATCGGCTGACGCTGGAATTTTCCTCGGCCTCGGGCCCACGGCGTATCAGCGGCGTCAGCCTGCCCGGCGCCCCCATCGTGGTGGCGGGCAGCAATGGCGACGTCGCCTGGGGTTTCACCAACAGCTACGGACATTTCATCGACCTGGTGCGGCTGGAGCCCGATACGGCCGATCCGTCGCGCTACCGGGGTCCGGCGGGCACGTGGGAAACCGCGCCGGAAACGATGGAGCGCATCGACGTGAAAGGGGCCGGGCCCGTCATGCTGCCCGTGCGCGAGACCCCATGGGGTCCGCTGCGGCAGGCCAACGGCAAGGTCTACGCGATACGCTGGCTCGCCTACCTGCCGGACGCCGCCAACGTGGGGCTGGCCGACATGGAAGAGGCGCGCGACGTCGGTCAGGCGATGCGCGTCGCCCAGGCGGCCGGGATTCCCACGCAGAATCTGGTGGTGGCGGATCGCCACGGCGACATAGGCTGGACGCTGGCCGGCCCGCTGCCCACCGCGACGCTCGATCCGCTGGGCTTTCCGGTCGAGGCGGACCATGCCGCGACGGCACTCGCCCGCCTCGCTCCCGCGGACTATCCCGCGATCGTCGCACCGGCCTACGGACGGCTCTGGACGGCCAACGGCACGCAGCTCGCGAACGAAGCCACGCAGCGCAGGATCGGGGACGGCGGCGCCGATGTCGGTGCCCGTGGAACGCAGATACGCGATGCGCTGTTCGCCGGCGAACGCTTCACCGAGCGCGACCTGCTCGCCATCCAGCTGGACGACCGGGCTTCGTGGATCGCATTCCTGCGCGAGCAGGCCCTGGCCGAGTTGGACGACGCCGCCGTCGCCAGCCATTCGCAGCGGGCCGCCTTCCGGCGCATCCTGCAATCCTGGAGCGGACGCGCCGACACCGGCAGCGCCGGCTACGCGCTGCTGCGCGCCTACCACGACGCGTTGTACGACGCGTGGTTCGGCGCGTTGGACGAGCGACTGGCCGCCATCGACGGTGGACTGTCGATGCGCCGTGCCTCGTCGCGCGTACTGGCCACCATGGAAAGCCTGGTGCGTGCCCGTGCCTGGAAACCGGCCTATGCCGCGGATTGGCGCGCCTTCATGCTCGAACGCATCGACACGGCCATCGCCTCGGTCAGCGCCGACGGCCGCTCTTTGGACGGCATCCGCTGGGGCGACCGCAACCGCCTCGCCATGGAGCATCCCCTGGCCCGGGTGCTGCCGGCGGCCGTCAGGCCCTGGCTGTCGGCGCCTGCCCGCCCCATGCCGGGCGACATCCACATGCCGCGCATCCAGGGCACGTCGTTCGGCGCGTCCGAGCGTTTCGTGGTGTCGCCGGGACATGAGGAAGACGGATTGATGGAAATGCCGGGCGGCGCCTCGGGCCATCCGCTGTCGCCCTTTTTCCTGGCCGGCCACTCGGCATGGACGGATGGCGAGGCCACGCCCTTCCTGCCCGGCCCCGACGTCCATCGCCTGACGCTGGTCCCCGCCGGGTCCGGCGGCTGACGGGTTCGTACCGGACGACCCGCTACCGTTCCGGCAGGAAAGGCCGGCCCAGCGCGCGCGGCATGTTCCGGCGCATCCAGCCGGGGTTGCCGCCGCGCAAGGCCAGCACCGCGACGGTGCAGACGTAGGGCAGCATCGCCAGGAACTGCGAGGGCACCTGCACGCCCATGCCTTGCAGCTGGAACTGCAGCATGGTCAGGCCGCCGAACAGATACGCGCCCAGCAGGATGCGCAAGGGATGCCACATGCCGAAGGCGATCAGCGCCAGGGCCATCCAGCCCCGACCGGCCACCATGCCTTCGCTCCACAGCTGCGTGTAGACCACCGACAGGTACGCCCCCGCGAGTCCGCAGCACAAGCCGCCCGCCAGGATCGCCAGTACGCGTATCCGCCCCACCGGATAGCCGAGTGCATGCGCCGACTCCGGCGACTCGCCCACCGCCCGCAGCAGCATGCCCGCCCGCGTGCGGTACAGGAATCCCGTCAGCAGACAGGCCAACGCCATCGTCGCGTAGACCAGCGGATGCAGTGCGAACACGGTGCCGCCCAGTCCGGGGATGTCCCGCAGCCATGGCAGCCCGGCCTGCCCCTGCCCGAGCGAGCGCCCCGCATACGACACGCCGGCGAAGGCCGACAGCCCCGACCCCAGCAGCATGATCGCCAGGCCGCTGCCGTACTGGCTGGCATTGAACACCACGACCAGCAGCGCGAACACGGCGGCCAGCGCGACGCCGGCCCCCGCTCCCGCCGCCAGCCCCCATGCGGGGCTGCCGGTGTGGAAGGCCACCGCGAAACCGGCGGCGGCGGCCAGCAGCATCATGCCCTCGGCCCCGAGATTGATCACGCCGGCGCGTTCGTGAATGGCCAGCCCCAGCGCCGCCAACGCCAGCGGCGTGCCGGCGTTCAGGGTCGCGGCCAGGAGCGGCAGCAGGCTTTCCATGCCGATTACCTCGCCATGGCCGCGGAGCGGCGCCAACGGATGCGATAGCGCACCAGCGTATCGCCCAGCAGCAACAGCGCCAGCGCCAACCCCTGGAACACGCCGACGAGGGAAGCCGGCAGGCCCAGGCGCGACTGCGCCAGCTCCCCGCCTATGTAGAGCGCGGCCATGACCAGGCCGGCCAGCATCGCGCCGGCCGGATGCAGGCGCCCCAGGAAGGCCGCGATCACCGCCGCGAAGCCGTAGCCCGGCGACACCGAGGTCGTGAGCCGCTGCATCGGCCCCGCGACTTCGCCTATGCCGGCCAATCCGGCCAATGCGCCGCACGCCAGCATCGAGGTCCACAAGACCTGGCGCGGCGAATACCCCGCATAGCGCGCCGCGGAGGGCGCGGCGCCCGTCACGCGCAGGCGGAAGCCCGGATGGGAACGCGCCAGGAACAGCCAGGCCGCGCCGGTCGCCGCCAGCGCCAGCCACAGTCCGGCGTGGGCGCGCGTGCCCTCCCAGAGCACGGGCAGCACGGCGGCCTCGTCGAACGACCGCGACTGCGGGAAGTTGTAGCCATGGGGATCGCGCCAAGGCCCGAACACCAGATAGCCGAGCAGCAGTTGCACGACGTAGGTCAGCATCAGGCTGACCAGCATTTCATTGGCGCCGAAACGGTCCTTGAGCCAGGCCGTCAGCGCCGCCCACAGCATGCCTCCCAGCATACCCGCGACCATGACCAGCACCACGTAGCCGCGCCATGTGTCGGGTCCGGCCAGCAGGGCCACCCCGCCGCCCGCGATGGCGCCCGCGATCAACTGTCCTTCGGCGCCGATGTTCCAGACATTGGCCCGGAAGCACAGCGACAGGCCCACCGCGCACAAAACCAGCGGCACCGCCTTGACCGCCAGTTCGCCCCACGCGTAGACACCATTGAAAGGTTCGATCAGGAACAGCCGCAGCCCTTGCCAGGCATCGATGCCCAGCATCGCGAACAGCGCCGCGCCGCCCAGCATGGTCAGCGCCAGCGCGGCCAGCGGCGACAGCCAGGCCGCCAGCCGCGAAGCGCGGGCGCGCGGCTCAAGCCGGATCATGGGCCCACCGTCCTTCCATCCAGCGGCCCAGCATGTCGGCCGTGACCTGGGCGCGCGCCACCGCCGGCGACAGCCGCCCGCCCGCCATCACGGCCAGGCGGTCGCACAGCGCGAGCAGTTCGTCCAGGTCCTCGGAAATGACCAGGACCGCCCCGCCGGCCTCGCGCAGATCGATCAGTTCCTGGTGGATGCGCGCGGCGGCGCCGATGTCCACGCCCCAGGTCGGCTGCGCCGCCAGCAGCACGCGCGGCCCGCCGTCGAGCTCGCGGCCCACCATGAACTTCTGCAGATTGCCGCCGGACAGACTGCGTGCCGGCGCACGCGGCGACACCGCGCGCACGCCGTGGCGCGCGATGACGCGGGCAGCGGCCTCGGCCAGTCCACGCCGCCGTATCCAGCCTCCGGATGACGCGGGTCCGCAGGCCATGGTCAGCAGCATGTTTTCGTCCAGCCCCATCCCGGGTACGCATCCCCGCCCCAGGCGTTCCTCGGGAATCGCGCGCAGTCCCAGCCTGCGCCGCGCGGCCGGTCCAAGCCGGCCGATGGGTTGCCCCATCAGGCGCACGGCTTCGTGCGGCACGTGGGCCTCCTCGCCCGACAGCGCCGACAGCAGCAACGACTGGCCGTTGCCGGATACCCCCGCCACGCCCAATATCTCGCCGGCCCGCAACTCGAACGAAATGTCGTCCAAGCCCACGCGCTGGCCGGGCGGAGCGGGCATCGACAAGTCGCGCACGCTCAGCACCGGATCGCCCGCCGGCCGCGGCACGGCGCTGCGGACCTCGTCCACCGAGGTTCCCAGCATCAAGGTGGCCAGTTCGTCCTGCGCCATCTCGCGCGGATCGACCACGGCCACCGAACGGCCCGCCCGCAGCACCGTGCAGCGATCGCACAGCTCGCGGATCTCCGCCAGCTTGTGGCTGATGTAGGCCACGCTGCACCCCTCGGCGGCCAGTTGCCGCAAGGTGGCGAACAAGGCCGTCCTGGCCTCGGGCGACAACACCGAGGTGGGCTCGTCCAGAATCAGCAGGCGCGGCCGCCCGGCCAGGGCGCGCAGCAGCTCGACGCGCTGATGCTCGCCCACCGACAGGTCGCCCACAAAGGCATCGGGGTCCAGGTCCAGGCGATAGCGTTCAATCAGCGGCGCCAGCCAGGCGCTCGGCGCGACGCCGCGCGAGACCTCGCGCGCGAGCCCGGCCGGCAATCCCAGCAACACGTTCTGCGCCACGGTCAGCGTGTCGAACAGCACGAAATGCTGGAACACCATGCCCACGCCCAGCGCGCGCGCATCGTCCGGCGCGCGCGGCGCCACCGGCCGGCCGTCCCACAGGATCTGCCCCGCGTCCGGCGCCAGCGCGCCGTACGCGATCTTCATCAGGGTCGACTTGCCCGCCCCGTTCTCGCCCAGCACGGCGTGGATCTCGCCCGGCGCGATGGCCAGCGAGACCTCGTCGTTCGCGAGGACGCCGGGATACCGCTTGGTGATCCCGCGCAGTTCGAGTCGAGGAACGGCCATGAAGAGGGAACGGATGGACAGGAGGCGCCCATTGTAGACCGCCCCTCCCCGGCCCTTTGGACCTCGAGGCTATCGATATATGGGCGGAGGCCGGCAATCCTTCCGGATGCGCGGCACGTCGCGCAGGCCGTTCAGGACCATCCACTGATGCCGCCCGGTTGCGCTGCCTCGTTCCAGCGCCAGATGGGCCCAGTGCATCGCCTCGCACGGATCGGCCTTCACGCCGGCGCCGTACAGCGCCGGACCGGCCAGCAGGACCGAGGCCAGCATTTCCTGGGCCTCCAGGTCGCCGCGCGTGGCGGCCTGCCGCAGCCGCATCAGCATGGCGCCATAGTCCCCTTCCGAGCGGGCCTCCAGCGCCATCTGGTAGAACTGCTCGGAGGTGGCGATTTCCGAGAGCGGCGGGGCGGCCGGGGCGGCTGGCGCCAGCATCGCCGCGGCAAGCAGCCACGGCGCCGGGGAACAGGCAATGCGGGGGAAGATGTGCGGGCGCTTCACTGCCGTCTCCTTTCTGGACGCCCCTATTGGGCCTGTGCGCACGCTTTGGCACAATGCGGTTCTATGCGTCGTGCCTTCGGCTGTCCCGAAGGCAATCCGCCACGGAGAACCTTCATGCGCCTTGATCTCGCGGACCTGCGCCTGTTCCTCGCCATCGTCGATGCCGGCAGCATCACGCAGGGCGCCGCGCGCGCCAACCTGGCGCTGGCCTCGGCCAGCGAGCGCCTGCGCAACATCGAGGACGATGCCGGCGTACGGCTGCTGGAGCGCCGCCATCGCGGCGTGCTGGCCACCGAGGCCGGCGAGGCGCTGGCCCACCATGCCCGGCTGATCCTGCGCCAGCGGGAACTGATGCAGGGCGAACTGCTGGACTTCGCGTCGGGCGCCCGCGGCACCGTCCGGATCCACGCCAACACCGCGGCCCTGACGGCCTTCTTGCCGCGCAAGCTGGCCCCGTGGATGGCCGCCCGCCCGCACCTGAACGTCGACATCCGCGAGCGCACCAGCAAGGAAATCGTCAAAGCGGTCTCCGCCGGACTGGTCGAAGCCGGCATCACCTCGGACCAGGTCGACGCCGCCGGGCTGCAACTGCACCCCGTCGCCACCGACCACCTCGTCCTGATCACCGCCCGCGGCCACCCCCTGGCGCAGCGGCGCGTGGTCCCGTTCGCCGAGATCGTGCGCGAGCCCTTCGTGGGACTGGCCCCCGGCAGCGCGCTGCAGGACCACATCGACGAACATGCGCGGCGCGCCAGCCACGCACTGGCCCTGCGCATCAGGATGAACACCTTCGGCGGGCTGTGCGAAATGGTTTCGCACGGCGTGGGCGTGGCCGTCATTCCCGACAGCATCGCCCAGAGCCATCGCCGCCGCCATCCCTACCAGCGCATCGCGCTGGCGGACGGCTGGGCCCACCGCCGCCTGTGCCTGTGCCTGCGCGACTGGGCCGGCCTGTCGGCCCCGGTCCGGGACCTGCTGACCCACCTGGCCGGCGACGTCGGCGTGCCGCCGCTGCCGTAGGGTACCGCTGCGATATTCGTGTCCGAGAGCACTCGGCCGTATCGCGAGGATGTTGATACATTCGTCGGCGCAACGGCCCGCCTCCACGAGAGATAGATGAAGCTCTCGGCGGTGCTTCGAACAACCACTTGCAAAAGTCCCAATTTGGGACTAATCTGAACTCATGCGGGTCATTGCCGTCAGCACATTGCGCCAGTTCTGGAAAACCCATCCGGACGCAGAGCAACCCCTCAAGGCTTGGGTGGATGAAGCAAGCCAAGCCACGTGGACGCAACCTTCGGATATCAAGGCTCATTACCGCAGCGCCAGCATCCTCAAGAATCGTCGCGTGGTTTTCAACATCAAAGGCAATGACTATCGATTGATCGTCGCGGTTGCCTACCGCTTGCGCATCGTCTATGTGAAGTTCGTGGGGACGCACTGGGAATATGACGCGATCGATGCCGAGACCATAGAAATGGAGTAAGACATGGAGATCCGCCCCATCCGTAGCGAAGCGGACTACAAGATGGCCCTGAAGGACATCTCGCGCCTCATGGAAAGCGATCCTGAACCCGGAACGCCGGATGGCGATCGCCTCGACATCTTGGCTACGCTGGTGCAAGCCTACGAAGCCAGACACTTTCCCATCGACCTGCCCGACCCTGTCGAAGCGATCAAATTCCGCATGGAACAAGCGGGCCTGACCGCCAAAGACCTGGAGCCCATGATCGGCCGCCGCAACCGCGTCTACGAAATCCTGAATCGCAAGCGCGGCCTGACGCTGCAAATGATCTGGAATCTGCACAAAGGGCTAGGCATCCCCGCCGAAAGCCTGGTCAAACCCCCGTCGAACTCCTGATCCCCCGGTAGAACCACGGTGGCTTGTGAAGAAAATCGCAACACGATCCCATCGTTCGCGCCGGATCCGCACACTTAGAGAAGCGCCTCGATTCCCTTGCGTCGGATAACGTTCAACAGGCCAAAGTCGCTTCCCCACAGGACGGAAACGTCCCACAAATAAAAAACGGCGCCCCACAGGACGCCGTCAGCACTACACCCCTCCCCGACCCAGGGCACAGCGGATCAGGCTCCGCCGGTCCGCCAGTGCCGCCCGGGGGACTCGCCGCTGGGCCGCCCCAAGGCGGGTCCCCGCCCCCACGGGGGGCTGCCGCGTAGCGGCTGGGGGCTCACCATGCTGGGCGCCCGAAGGGCGTAGGGGGGACCGCTTATTCAGCCGCAATCGCCTTCATCGACAGACGCAGGCGGCCCTTGTCATCGGCCTCGATGACCTTGACGCGGACCTGCTGGCCGACCTTCAGCACATCGTTGATATTGGCGATGCGATGGTTGGCGATTTCCGAGATGTGCAGCAGGCCGTCGCGGCCCGGCAGCACCTGGACGATGGCGCCGAAATCCAGCAGGCGCAGCACGGCGCCTTCGTAGATCTGGCCCACTTCCACGTCGGCGGTCAGGTCGGCGATGCGACGCTGCGCTTCCTTGGCGCGGTCCAGGTCGGCGCTGGAGATGACGATGGTGCCGTCGTCCGAGATGTCGATCTGCGTGCCGGTTTCCTCGGTCAGCGCACGGATGGTGGCGCCGCCCTTGCCGATCACGTCGCGGATCTTCTCGGGGTTGATCTTCATGGACAGCATGCGCGGCGCGAAAGCCGACAGCTCGCCGCGCGAACCTTCCAGGGCTTCGCGCATCTTTTCCAGGATGTGCAGGCGGCCTTCGCGGGCCTGGGCCAGCGCCACCTGCATGATTTCCTTGGTGATGCCCTGGATCTTGATGTCCATCTGCAGCGCGGTCACGCCGCCGACGGTACCGGCCACCTTGAAGTCCATGTCGCCCAGGTGATCTTCGTCACCCAGGATGTCGGTCAGCACGGCGAACTTGCCGCCGTCCTTGATCAGGCCCATGGCCACGCCGGCCACGTGATCCTTGACCGGCACGCCGGCGTCCATCATGGCCAGCGAACCGCCGCACACGGACGCCATCGACGACGAACCGTTCGATTCGGTGATTTCCGACACCACGCGGATGGTGTACTGGAAGTCCTGCGGCGCGGGCAGGAGCGACACCAGGGCGCGCTTGGCCAGGCGGCCGTGGCCGACTTCGCGGCGCTTGGGCGTGCCGATGCGGCCGGTTTCGCCGGTGGCGAACGGAGGCATGTTGTAGTGGAGCATGAAGCGATCGCGGTACTCGCCCATCAGCGCGTCGATGATCTGCTCGTCCTGCTTGGTGCCCAGCGTGGCGATCACCAGGGCCTGGGTTTCACCGCGGGTGAACAGCGCGCTGCCGTGCGCGCGGGGCAGCACGCCCAGGCGGATGCTGATCGGGCGCACCGTGCGGGTGTCGCGGCCGTCGATGCGGGGCTCGCCGTTCAGGATCTGGCCGCGCACGATCTGCGCTTCGAAGTCGAACAGAATGTTGTCCACTTCGACGCCGTCGATCGCGGCGCCCGAGGCCTCGGCCTGGGCAGCCAGCTTGGCGTGCACGTCGGCATACACTTCGCGCAGCTTGGTGGTGCGATCCTGCTTGGAGCGGATCTGGTAGGCGGCCTTCAGGCCTTCCTCGGCCACGGCGCGCACCGAGGCGATCAGCGCGTCGTTCTTGGCGGCGGGCTTCCAGTCCCATTCGGGCTTGCCGGCTTCGCGCACCAGGTCGTTGATGGCGTTGATGACGGTCTGCATCTGCTCGTGGCCGTAGACCACGCCACCCAGCATGACTTCTTCGGACAGCTGCTGCGCTTCGGATTCGACCAT
Organism: Pigmentiphaga kullae; assembly: GCF_004216695.1. Lineage (GTDB taxonomy): Bacteria > Pseudomonadota > Gammaproteobacteria > Burkholderiales > Burkholderiaceae_B > Pigmentiphaga > Pigmentiphaga kullae. The sequence continues at coordinate 1,041,974 of NZ_SGXC01000003.1, read as the reverse complement.
CAGCACGGCGGCGTCGGTACCGGCCACGACCAGGTCCAGCTTGGAGGTCTTGAGCTGCGAGGCGGTGGGGTTCAGCACGTACTGGTCATCGATCCAGCCCACGCGCGCGGCGCCGATCGGGCCATTGAACGGGATGCCGGAGATGGCCAGGGCGGCCGACGAACCGATCATCGCGGCGATGTCGGGATCGATCTCGGGGTTGACCGACAGCGTGTGGATGACCACATGCACGTCGTTGTAGAAGCCTTCGGGGAACAGCGGACGCAGCGGCCGGTCGATCAGGCGCGAGGTCAGCGTTTCCTTCTCGGAGGGTTTGCCCTCGCGCTTGAAGAATCCGCCCGGGATGCGGCCGGCGGCGTAGGTCTTCTCGATGTAGTCGACGGTGAGCGGGAAGAAATCCTGGCCGGGCTTGGCCTTCTTGGCCCCTACCACGGTTGCCAGCACGACGGTGTCCTCGATGGACACCATTACCGCGCCCGAAGCCTGGCGAGCAACCTCGCCGGTTTCGAGCGTGACGGTATGCTGGCCATATTGGAAGGTTTTTGTGACTTTATTGAACATGACAGGCATCCTTTGCGATTGCCCTACTGAAACGAAAATGCCTGTGACAGGCGGTCCCTGACACAGGCACTCTCATATTTCAGAAGGGGGTTGCTAGAGTGCCGGCTGCGTCGCGCCCGAACAGGAAGCGACGAAACCGGCAACCACCGGAAACGCGGAGCGGCGCTGCGACGGCAGCGCGCGCCGGGTTTCCGATCCCCTGGAAATTCACTTACGCAGACCGAGCTTCTCGATCAGGGCGCGGTACGCGTCGGCGTTGCGGCCCTTCAGGTAGTCGAGCAGCTTGCGGCGACGGCTGACCATGCGCAGCAGCCCGCGACGGGAATGGTGGTCTTTGGTGTGCTCTTTGAAATGGCTGGTCAATTCGTTGATCCGGGCGGTCAGGAGAGCGACCTGCACTTCGGGGGATCCGGTATCACCCTGGGCGCGTTGGAATTCGGTAACGATATTGGCCTTGTTGATGTCGGCGACGGACATTTTTTTCCTCTCGGACTGGCGGCAAGGCCGAGGCGCCCTGCCGTGAAAGTTGACGATCCCGCCGCGACGCTTTCAATCTGGCTGCGGCCGGCGGGGTGTTAAGACGGCTAACGTTCAGTTGTTTCAAATAGACGAAAAGCTGAAAGTTAGCCGGGAAGTATAGCCTTATTCCGGGAGTTTTGCCATTTTGCAACGCGTGGGCAGCGTCAGATCGGCCGCGGACACCTTCAACGTGGTCTCGAAACCATAGCCGCTGCCTTCCACGTCGCGCCGGACCGTGCCGACCCCCTGCTTCTGCATGGTGAAGACATACAGGGGCTTGATGGCCTGGTGGTCGTCGGGCCGCATCCACAGGTCCGCCCCCTCAGCCGTCCAGCGCATGCCCGACAACTGGCGCACGAGGGCCACGGCATCGACCTTGCCCGCCCGCTCCAGCGCCGCCGCCAGCATGTCGGTCATGTGCAGCATCCGCGCGTTCAGGTAGTCGTCGCCCGGCCGCGGAAACATGCGCCGGTAGGCATCGTAGGCGCGGTCCATGCCGGGCTCGCCGGCGTTGTAGTGCCATTCGGCCACCGCCCGCACCTTGCCCACGCCGGCCTCGCCCAGCGCCGCCGGCGCGCCCAGCGCATTGCCGTAGAACGTGTAGAAGCTGCCTTTGAACCCCGCTTCCCGCGCGGCCTTCACCAGCAATGTCAGGTCGTTGCCCCAGTTGCCGGTGATGACGGTGTCGGCGCCGCTGGACAGGATCTTGGCCGCGTAGGGCGAGAAGTCCTTGACCTTGCCGATGGCGTGGAACTCGTCGGTCACGACCTCGACGTCGGGCCGCTTCTCGGCCAGCATGGCGCGGGCGCTGCGCGCCACTTCCTGGCCGAAGCTGTAGTCCTGGTTGATCAGGTAGACCTTGCGCACCTCGCGGTCGCGCCGCATGACCTCGGTCAGGGCCGCCATCCGCATGTCGGAACTGGCGTCGAAGCGAAAGTGCCAGGGGCTGCACTTCTCGTTGGTCAGCGCGGGATCGACTGCCGAGTAGTTCAGGTACACCATGCGCTGGCCGGGATTGCGCTGGTTGTGGCGATTGACGCCCTCGATCAGCCCCGCCGCCACGGCCGAGCTGTTGCCCTGCATGACGATGCGTATGGACTGGTCGGCCGCGCCGCGCAGCAGCAGCAAGGCTTCGTCGACCTGGTTCTTGCTGTCGAAGGGAACGAGTTCCAGCCTGTGGGCGCCGTCGGCCAGCTTCACGCCGCCCCGGGCATTGATGCGTTCGACCGCGAAGCGCAGGTTGCGCATGATGGCCTCGCCGGTATTGGCGAACGGGCCGGACATGGCCTCGATCACGGCGATGCGCACCGGCGCGCCCCCCTCGCCTTGCGCCCGGGCGGGCATGGAACCCGCGCACCCCAGCACAAGTCCTACAATCAGCGAACCATAGCCACGCCTGCGTGACAGAAACACGGTCATCTCCGGTCGTCAATCCAAGAACAAGGTGAATTGTATGAGCATCGCCCTTCTCCTGCGCCGTGGCGCCTGCCTGCTGGGCACGGCGGCGCTGCTCGCGGCCTGCGCCAGCCCGGCCGGCATCCAGCCGGGCGAATCCGGCTCGGCCGTCACCACCCGCCTGGGCCGCCCCACGCTGGAGCGCCCCCTGCCGGGCGGCGGCCAGCGCCTGATCTATTCCAGCCAGCCCATGGGGCAGTACGCCTGGATCACCGACGTCGGCCCCGACGGCAAGGTCATCGGCACCACCCAGGCGCTGACCAGCGAACGCTTCCGCATGCTGGACTCCGGACACTGGGATACCGAGCGTCTGTTGTTCGAATTCGGCCCCCCGGCCGAGATCACCCGCGTCGGCCTGAAAGGCGAACAGATCGTCTGGGGCTACCGCTTCCGCGAGGACGGCGTGTGGAATTCGCTGATGTACGTCTACGTCACCGACAAGGGCGTGGTCACGCGCTACCACCCCGGTCCCGACCCGCTGATGGAGCCCCGCTTCCAGCTGGGCATGTAAGCTTCAGTCTTCGCCCTTGAACGCGGCGATGATGGCATCGGCCACGGCCCGCACGCGGGCCGTGCGGTTCAGGTCGGCATGCAGCACCAGCCAGACGTCCAGGCGCTCGGTCCGCTCGGGCCAGACGCGCACCAGTTCCGGGTCGTCCTGCGCCATCAGCACGGCCAGCTCGCCCAGCCCCAGGCCCGCCCGCACGGCCTCCAGCATCATCAAGCCCGAATTAACCTCCAGCGCCACCCGGGCATTGCCGGTCGACACCCCGCCCAGCCGGCCGCCGTCCAGCGGCCCGATCGGGCGGTCGTACCGGATCACGTCGTGGCCCTTTAGCGCCGCGTCCACCGTGGGCTCGCCCCGGCGGCGCAGGTAGTCGCGCGAGGCATAGACCCCGATCTGCCTGCGCGCCAGCCGCCGCGCGATCAGGTCCGGGCTGGTGGGCTTGACCGTACGCACGGCGATGTCGGCCTCGCGCCGGGTCAGGTTGGTGACCTGGGTGGAGGTGCCCAGCACGACCTTGATGTCCGGGTGGGCTTCGCGCAGCGCCCGCAGCGCCGGGATCACGTAGAAGCTGGCCATGGTGTCCGACGTGGCCACGCGCACCACGCCGCACAGTTTGTCGTCCATGCCCTGCATCTGCCGCTGCAACTGGTCGGCGGCCTGCTCCATCCGCTCGGCGGCGGCGCCCGCAAGGTCCCCGGCCGGCGTGGGTACGTAGCCGCCGGGCGTGCGCAGGAACAGGCGGGCGCCCAGCGCGGCTTCGAGGGCGGCAAGCCGGCGGCCGGCCGTGGCCTGGTCCACCTCCAGCAGCGCCGCGGCGCCCCGCAGCGTACCCGCGCGCCGGATGGCCAGGAAGACCCGGGCATCGTCCCAGTTCACTCTCCCCCCATGATCGACACGGGCCTTGCCAGGTAATGCATTTTTGCATCATCGAACTGCATTTTCACCCCTTTTTCCGCATCACTCCGGCGCCTAGGATAACGCCTTCCCCTGCTTTTCGGACGACCACCGTGCGGTATCCCTGCCCCGACATCCCCCTTTCCCCCACGCCCGCGCGGCAAGCATCGGCCGACCCCGTGCCGCTGGCCGCGCTGGCGGTGGGCTTCATCATGGCCATGCTCGACGTCACCGTCGTCAACGTGGCGCTGAGCGACATCGCGCGCGGCCTGGAAGTTTCCCTGTCGGGCCTGGTCTGGGTGGTCGACGGCTACACGCTGGCTTTCGCCGCCATGCTGCTGGTCGGCGGCGCGCTGGCCGACCGCCTGGGCGCCCGTGCCGTGTATCTGGCGGGACTGGCCGTCTTCACGCTGGCCTCGGTGGCATGCGGCCTGGCCCAGGACGGCCTGGCGCTGGTCGGCGCGCGCCTGGCGCAAGGCGTGGGCGCTTCCCTGTTCGTTCCCAGCTCGCTCAGCCTGCTGGTCCACACCTATGCCGACGAACGCGTCCGGGCGCGCATGGTGGCGCTCTGGTCGGCCATCGTCACGCTGTCGGTGGCGGCCGGACCGCTGGTGGGCGGCTTGCTGATCGCGCATTTCGGCTGGCGCAGCGTCTTCCTGATCAACGTTCCCATCGGCATCGCCGGCGCGCTGCTCACGCTGAAGCTGGTGCGGCCCGCTCCGGCCCGGCCGCGCGCGCTGAATCCCGCCAGCCATGCCCTGGGCATCACGGCGCTGGCCGCCCTGTGCTACGCGCTCATCCAGGGTCCCGAGCGGGGCTGGAGCGCGTTCCCCATCCTGCTGGCGACCGTCCTGGCCCTGGCGGCCGGCGCCCTGCTGGCCTGGCGCGAGCGGCAGGCCGCCGCGCCACTGGTGCCTCGTCAATTGCTGGCCGCGCCGCGCTTCCTGCCCGCCAACGCCTTGGGGTCCCTGGCCAGTTTCGCGGTGTACGGCCAACTGTTCCTGCTCAGCCTCTACCTGCAGCGGGCACGCGGCGCCGGTCCGCTGGACACCGGCTTCCAATTGATGCCGTTGATGCTCATCCTGGTTCTGGGCAATCTGCTGTCCGGCCGCCTGTCCAGCCGGCGCGGCACGCGGTTGCCGATGCTGGCCGGCACCGGCCTGGCCACGCTCGCCACGGCGGTGGCCGCTTTCGATGGCCTCGCGCTGCCCTACTGGCTGCTGATGGCGCTGCTGGTGTGCGGCAACCTGGGCGCGGCCATCGCCATCCCCGCCATGACCGCTACCGTGATGCAGGCGGGCGGCAAGGAGCACGCCAACAGCGCCGCGGCCATCCTGAACGCCAACCGGCAGATCGGCACGCTGCTGGGCGTCGCCGTCATGGGCAGCCTGCTGCACGCGCTGCCCGACTGGACGGACAGCCTGCCGGCCGGCCTGGCCGTGGTCGCCGCGGCCTATGGCGCGGCCTGGCTGATCGTCCTGCGTGCCCGGGAAGCGGAACCTCGCGCCACGCGCTGAAGCGGCCGCTCAGGGCGTCTGGCCGCCGCCCAGCGAACCGGCCTCGACCACCCGCCGGTTCGCCTCGTAGTCGCCCCGCACCGCCGCGCGAAACTCGTCCACGCTGCCCACTGCCGACAGGTTGTACGCGCGCTCCAGCCGCTCGGCCAGCGGCCCCCCGCCCACCAGCACGCGGTGGACCGCGGCGTTGATGCTTTCCTGCACCGCCCGGGGCGTGCCGGCGGGCGCGAACAGGCCGAACAGCGACATCAGGTTGGCCTGGGGATAGCCCAGTTCGTCCAGCGTCGGCACCTCCGGCAGCGCGCCCAGCCTGGCGGGCGCACCCACCGCCAGCGCCTTCAGCCGCCCCGTCCGCACATAGTCCAGTTGCAGGGCCGCGACGTTGGTCGACAGCACCTCGAAGCGGCCGCCAAGCGCATCGTTCAGTTGCGGACCGCCGCCGTGATAGGGAACGTGGGTGATGCGCGCGCCGCTTGCCGCGGCCACCTGCGCCATCACCATGTGGCCCGTGGTGGCGATGCCCGAGCTGGCCCAGCGGATCGCCCCCGGCTTGCGCCGCGCCTGGTCCACCAGGTCGGCGAAATCGCGGCCGGTGAAGGCCGGCGTGCCGGCCACCAGCACCGGCGTGCGCATGACGGCGGCAATGGGCGCGATCTCCCGCAGGGGATCGTATTGCGCGGACGGGCGGCTCAAGAGCGGATTGAGCGTAAGCGGCGTCAACGCGGAAAAGGCCAGCGTATGGCCGTCGGGCGCCGCGCGCGCCACGGCCTCCATCCCCACGCTTCCGCCCGCTCCGCCCTTGTTCTCGACCCAGGCCGGCACGCCCAGGTCCCGCGACAATTCCTCGGCCAGAATGCGGGCGATGGTGTCGCTCACGCCGCCGGGCGGATAGACGACCACCATCCGTATGGCTCGCGCCGGCCAGGCCCGCCCGTCCGACGTGGCGCTTGCACTTGGCCCCGCCCCGGCCAGCGGCAGCACGGCCGCGGCCAGCAGGACGCGGCGGCGCGCCGCCCGGAAGTCGGCGGCCGTCATCGCGCCGCCGCCAGCCGCCGTGCCAGGGCGGCGAAGTGCCGGGCCGGCAGGTTGTCCTCGCCGTGGCGGGACACCAGCGTCAGCGGCGCATCCAGCCTTTCGGCCCGCGCCAGCGGCAAATAGGTCACGGCATGCGCGTGCGCGCCGCTGATGGACTTGGGCACGACCGACACCCCCGCCCCCGCGGCCACCAGATTCAGATTGGTCATCATGCGGTCGACCTCGGCGGCGATGCGCGGCCGCAGCCCCTGGCTCTCGCACAGCGCGAGCAGGTTGGCGTACAGGCCCGGCGCGCCCGGCTGGCGCACCAGGATGATCTTCTCCTGGCACAGCTCGGCCAGCGAAATCGCCCGAGGGCGGCTTGTCTGGCGGTCCCGCGCGAGCGGATGGTCGCACGGCACGGCGGCCACCGCGGGCTCGGTCAGCAAGGTTTCGAACACCAGCCCGTCGGGCCACGACACCGGCACGCGCAGCAGGCCGCAATGCAGGCGGCCGGCGGCGATGGCCCGGGTCAGTCCCGCGGCATTGTCCTCGTGGATGTCCAGTTCCACGCCCGGATAGTCCCGGCGGTACACGCGCAGGGCCTCTGGCGTGAACGCGTGGGCCGCGGCCGAACTGGTGAAGCCCACCGCCAGCAGGCCCTCCTGGCCGTTGGCCACCCGCGCCATGCGCTGACGCATCTGCGCGTAGCCTTCCAGCAGGTTCTCGGCCTCGCGCAGGAAATGCCGGCCGGCATCGGTCAGCGCCACGCCACGCGGATGACGGCGCAACAATTCCACCCCCAGCTCCCGCTCGAGCGCCTTGATCTGCTGGCTGAGCGGGGGCTGCTGGATGCCGAGCCGCTCGGCGGCGCGCGTCATGTGGCCGGTCTCGGCAATCGTGACGAAGTAACGCAGATGGCGCAAGTCCATATTTTTTATATATCGAGTCTCCGCTTTTATTGTATTTGACGTACCGAGCGGCACGCTCGCATCATCCCGCCGTGCACGCGCCCCGCCTCGAGAGGGCCGGCCATGGAGACGATACGATGACCGCACCCCGCCCCTTTCCCGCCCGGCCATTGCCCCTGCTTCTTGCCCTCGCGGCCCTTGCCGGCTGCGGCGGCGGCGACGGCGACTCGTCCTCCGGCAACCCGCCCGGAGAGCCCCCGGGCGCATCGGGCCCGCCCTATGCGCCCGCGCTGGCCTGCGCCTCGCTCGCGGCGCGCGGTTTCTCTCCCGCCCAGCTGACGCTGCCGTCGGGCGGCGCGACGGTGTCCGAGGCGGTGGACGTCGCCGCCGATGCCGAAGGCAACAACCTGGGAGCCTACTGCCGCATCCGCGGCGTCATCAAGCCGGTGAACGCCGGGTCGCCCGACATCAATTTCGCGCTGAACCTGCCGCTGCGCTGGAACGGCAAGACCATCCACTTCGGCGGCGGCGGCTTCAACGGCCGGCTCATCGACGGCACCGAGACGATACGCTTCGGCCCCGCCGACAAACCCGCCCCGCTGGCCCTGGGCTACGCCACCTACGGCGACGACTCCGGCCACCAGAGCGGCAGCATCACCGACGGCAAATTCGCCGCCGACGACGAAGCGCTGTCCAACTACGGCGGCCAGTCGCTGAAGAAGACGCGCGACGTCGCCGCGCAACTGGTGCGGGCCTACTACGACATGGCGCCCAGGCACGCCTATTTCCTGGGCACCTCCACCGGCGGCCGCGACGCGCTGGCGCACATCCAGCGCTGGCCGACGGACTATGACGGCGTCATCGCCAACGAGCCCGCGCTCAATTACTCCGGCACGCGCCTGTCCAACGTCGCGCTCGGCCGCGCGCTGTACGCCAACGGCGGAGCCGGCTGGCTCAACGTGGCCAAGACGCTGATGGTGCAGAACACCGTCAAGCAGGCCTGCGACAAGCTGGACGGCGCGGTCGACGGCATCGTCAGCAGCGTGGAAAGCTGCCGGCTGCTGAACGACGCCAACCTGGCGGCCATGCGCTGCCCCTCGGGCACCGACGAAGGCGACCACTGCCTTTCCACGGCGCAACTGGCCACGATCCGCACGCTCGAAGCGCCGCTGGAATTCTCCGCCTACCGGCTCGCCAATGGCGTCGACCGCGCGGGCGGCTACAACATCCTGGAGGGCGCGCTGGTAGCCGGCCCCTACACCACGCGGGACCTGGGCACGCGCCGCGCGCCCGGCAACCCGGCGACCTCGGCCGATGCCAACATGTACGTGACGGGCGACCAGTGGGTCAAGTATTTCGTCACCCGCTCGGCCACCTTCGACACACTGGGCTTCGATCCGCAGAACCCCGGTTCGTACACCGCGCGCGTGCAGGCCGTTTCCGCGATCACCGACGCCACCGATCCCGACCTGCGCCCCTTCCTGTCCCGCGGCGGCAAGCTCATCATGCTGCACGGCCTGGCCGACGAGGTCATCAGCCCCAACTCCACCATCGACTACTATCAACGCGTGGTCGCCACCGTGGGGCAGGAGGCCGTGGACAAGGGCGTGCGCTTCTACACCGTGCCCGGCATGGGCCACGGCACCGGCGTGTTCATCCCCAACTGGGATTCGCTGGCCGCGCTGGAAGGCTGGGTCGAGCAAGGCCTGCCCCCGGGCACGCCGGTGGCGGTCGACGCGGTGGCCGGGACCTATGGCCGCACGCGCCCCCTGTGCCAGTACCCCGCCTGGCCCAAGTACCGGGGCAGCGGCAGCCAGGATGCCGCGGTCAACTACAGCTGCGTGCAGGAGACGGGCGACCCGCTGGCCTGCCCCTACCTTCCCGCAGCCGCCACCCGCTACAAGGGCGGCAACACGCTGGGCGAGGAGCTGACGGTGACCGTGGATCCCGCCTCGCTGCGCTACACCGTCACGATAGACGCCAGCCTGCAGCGCGCGGCCGGCACCGTGCGCGAGGGCAGCCTGCGCGCGCAGTCGACCTGCGCCTATGCCAGCGACGAGGGCGGCGCGGTCTACGTGTTCGGCGCGGGCGGCGCCCTGCAGGGCGGCGTGCTGCCTGCCTCGGGCAGCGGCTTCGAACCGCTGCTGGCCTTCGCCACCACGTTCGAGAACACGGGTTCGCCCACGGTCTTCAACCCGGTCGCCGCCATCTACGACCTGGTCGGCGTCCACCATGGCGCGGGCGGCGCGCCATCGGCCTACAAGGCCGCCGGCCGGCTGCGCAACGCCGGCACCTTCCAGTTGTGCCGGGATCCGGTCACCGGCGGTTTCATGACCTACGACGCCGCGTGCACGTCCACTGCCAAGGGATACATCGCCTACAACGTCGGACGCGGGGCTTTCGACCTGCTGGCGACCCCGCCCGGCGACCCGGCCGGCACCACCGGCGGCACGCCCGCGGGCTCCATGGTGATCGGACTGGTCAACGGCAATGCCGTCCCGCTACAACTGGTGCGCGAGTCGGCCACCAGCTACGGCCTGCGCCTTTACGCTCCCCAGCAGTCGCTGGCCTCCGGCGCCGCCGACGGGGTCTACACCGTCGCCGGCACCGGCGCGCGCAACCTCGAGGCCACCCTGTCCGGCGCCACGCTGGACCTGGACGGCGGCACGCTGGCCGTGGCCTACGACACCCCGGTGCCGGGCGTCGCCCAGGCGGGCGCCTCGGGCAACGACCACTTCCTCTTCACCAACGGTATCCTGGGCTACGCCTCGGGCACGGGATCGACCGCCATCTTCGCCACCGGAGTCCGCCATTGAAAACCCTGACCCGACTCTCGCTGCTGGCCGCGCTGACCTTCGGCGCCGCCACCGCCCACGCCGCCAGCGACCGCGCGCGGCCCGCCCCCTGCCCCAGGGACGTCCCGACCGACGCGCGTTGCTATAACGGACAGGACAGCGAAGGCGCCTACTACTGGATCGCGATTCCCCGCGACTGGAACCGGGTGCTGGTCATGCACGCCCACGGCGGCCCCGACCTGGGCCCGTCCACCCTGAAACGCAGCCAGGAAGACCTGACCCGCTGGGCGGTGACCGTGAAGGCGGGCTATGCCTGGGCCGGCTCGTCCTACCGCCGGGGCGGCTATGGCGTCACCATGGCCGCCGAGGACACCGAGCGCCTGCGCCGCCTGTTCATCCGGCAGTTCGGCCAGCCCCGCCGCACCCTGCTGCATGGCCAGAGCTACGGCGGCGGCGTGGCCTCCAAGGCGGCCGAGCTGTATGGCACCGTCGAGGGCCGGCCCGGCCCCTATGACGCCGTGCTGCTGACCAGCGGCGTATTGGGCGGCGGCAACACCGCCTACGATTTCCGCATGGACCTGCGCGTGGTCTACCAGTACGTCTGCCGCAACCATCCCCGCCCCGACGAACCGCAGTATCCGCTGTGGATGGGCCTGCCCAAGGATTCCACGCTGACCCGGGCGGAGCTGGCCGCGCGCATCAAGACGTGCACGGGCGTGGGCATGCCGGCCGCGCAGCGCAGCCCCGAGCAGGCGGCCAGACTCAAGACCATCCTGTCGGTCGTGAAGATTCCCGAGCGCACCTTCGTGTCCAACATGAACTGGGCCACCTGGCTGTTCCAGGACCTCACGCAGGAAAGGCTGGACGGCCGCAATCCCTTCGGCAACGAGAAGGTGGTCTACGGCGGTTCGCCGGACGATGCCGCGCTGAACGCCGGCGTGGCCCGCTATCGCGCGGATCCGCTGGCCGTGGGACGGCTGATGGTGGACAGCACGCCCGGCGGCAGGCTGGCCATGCCGGTGCTGACCCTGCACGCCATCCATGATCCGACGGCCTTCGTCGAACTCGAATCGGCCTACCGCGAACTGGTCGACCGGGCGGGCAGCGGCGACAAACTGGTGCAGACGTTCTCGGACGAAGCCGAGCACAGCTACCTGAGCGAGCCCCAGTACCCTGCCCTGTTCACCGCGCTGATGGATTGGGTGGACAAGGGTGAAAAGCCGACGCCCGAAAAAGTGGCGCGGCTCTGCAAAGGCTATGAACGGGACTACGGCCACGGCGGCAAGGAAACCTGCCGCATCCAGGCCGGCTACCAGCCGCCGCCGCTGTCCACCCGGGTCCCGCCGCGCTAGCCGCTCAGGGCTCGATCCCCAGGCTGCGGATGAACGGCACCCAGGTCGCGCGCTCGTTCTTCTCGAACGCCAGGGCCTGGGCCGGCGTGGAAGGCGCCATGATCTCGGCCGTCTGGCGCTGGGCGAACTGGACCACCTGCGGGTCGGCCAGGACCCGGTTCAGCGCGGCGTTGAGCCTGGCGACAACGGCGGCGGGCGTGCCCGCGGGGGCGAACACGTTGTTCCACGTGTAGCCCTTGAAGGCCGGCAGGCCGGCCTGGGCGAACGTCGGGACCTTGGGCGTCGAGGCGCCGCGCCGGTCGATGCCGTTGGCCAGCACCTTGACCTTCCCCTGCTCCACCAGGCCCGCCATGCTGGGCAGCGTCACCAGCATCATGTCGACCCGGCCCGCGGCCAGGTCGGCGGCGGCCACGGCCGCGCCCTTGTACGGCACGTGCATCAGATCGATGCCCGCGGCGCGAGCGAACGCGGCACCGGCGATGTGATTGATCGACCCCACGCCGCTGGACGAATACGTCATCGACTGCGAACGTCCCTTGGCCGCCTTGACCAGGTCGGCCAGCGAACCCGGCCCGCCCGCCGGCACCGCCAACGCCAGCGGCGTGCGCGAGACCAGGCCGATGGGCGTCAGGTCGCGCTCCACGTCGAACGGCAGCGACTTCTGCAGCCCGACGTTCATGACGAGTTGCGAGCTGGTGCCGAAGCCCAGGGTATAGCCGTCGGGCGCGGCCTTGGCGACATAGTCGGTGCCGACCACGCCGCCCGCGCCGGGCTTGTTCTCGACGATTACCGGCTGGCCCAGTTCGCCGTACAGCGTCTTGGCCAGTTCCCTGGCCATCGCGTCGTTCACGCTGCCCGGCCCGAAGGCCACGATGAGCCGGATCGGCCGCGCCGGATACGCCGCTTCCTGCGCCCGCAGCGCGGGCGACGTGGACAACATGGCCGTCCCCAGGACGGCAAACAGGATGGTCCGCATATCGATCTCCTATTCGGGCAGGATGCCCAGTTCCCGGATGGTGCGGCCCCAGCGGTCCTTGTCCTCGGCCAGGGCGGTCTTGAACGCGGCCGACGACATGCCCGGATACTCCAGGCCCATCGAATCGAGCTGGCGTTCGACGTCGGGCAGGCGCATCACGCGGTCGAGTTCGCGCCACAGCGTCTCGCGGATCTCGGGCGCGAGGCCCCGTGGCGCGAGCACGCCGTACCAGTTGACCACGCGGAATCCGCGTACCGTCTCGCCCACCGTGGGGACATCGGGCAGCACGCGGGCGCGCTTGTCCTCGGTCACCGCCAGTATCCGCAGCTTGCCGGCGCGCACGTGCGGCAGCAGCAGCGAGCTGCCGCCCGCGAACAATTGGGTCTCGCCCTGCAGCAGCGAGGTCACCGCCGGGCCGCCGCCCTTGTACGGCACGTGCAGCAGGTCGATGCCGACCGTGCTCGCCAGCGAGGCCAGGGCCAGGTGGTTGATGCTGCCTATGCCGCCCGAACCGTAGGTGATCTTGCCGGGATTCGCCCGCGCATGCGCGATCAGGTCCGACAGGCTGCGGAACGGCGACGAGGCGGGCACGGCAATCGCGGTGGTCGCATAGACCAGCATGCACACCGGCTCGAAGGAGGCCACCGGGTCGAACGGCAGTTGCTTGTACAGCGCGCCGGCCATCGCGTGCGTGGACACGCCGCCCATCTCCAGCGTGTAGCCGTCGGCGGGCGCGCGCGCGACGGCCGCCGCGCCTATCGTTCCGCCCGCCCCGGGAAGATTCTCGACCACGACGGGCTGGCCCGTGGACGGAAAGAGCTGCTTGCCCACCAGGCGCGCGAGGATGTCGGTGGTGCCGCCCGCCGCGAACGACGAAATCAGCCGCACCGGACGGCCCGGATAACCGGAGGCCGCGCCGGTGGCGGCGGCAACCGGGCGCAGCATCGAGCCGGCGGCAAGCGCCAGCATGGCGCGTCGGGATAAGGTGCAAGTCCCCATCGGGTCTCCTTCATTCTTCATGGTCGCGCCCCTCTGGGGGGGTCGCCGGGGCGCAGTATAGGAGCGCCCCCGGCCGCCGGCGCCACTCCGCGCGCGTGCATTCCGTGCCACGGAACGGGGCGATTCCAGGAAGCGCCGGCCCGGCGCTATGATCGGGGCGCCAGCACACGGAGGAAACGGCAGGCATGTCCGAAACCAACGCGATCGGGCCGGTAGTCCGGGCGCTGAACATCCTGCGGGCGCTGAACCACCAGCCGCAGAGTTCGCTCCAGTCCCTGCACCAGGCCACCGGACTGCCCAAGTCCACCATCCATCGCCTGCTGGCCACGCTCAAGAGCGAGGGCTACGTGCGCGCCGACGTGGTCAAGGGCACGTACACGCTGACCGAAAAGGTGCTGTGCCTGAGCGAAGGTTTTTCCGAACCCGAACTGGTGGTGGAAGTCGGCGCGCCCATCGTGCTCAAGCGCACGCGCGCCACGGGCCTGCCGCTGGCCCTGGGCACCCTGGACCGCGGCCACATCGTCGTGCGCTACAGCTCCATGCCCTACAGTCCCATCGGCTCCGAGCACACCACCGTCGGCCATGTCCACGATCTCGTGCATTCCGGCATGGGGCAGGCCTACCTGGCCTATTGCAGCCAGGCCGAGCGCGACCGGCTGCTGCAATGGATGCAGGCCTCGCTGCCCGACCCCGGCCTGTGGCCACCGCTGGAACAGGACATCCAGCATCAACTGGCGATCACCCGCCGGCGCGGCTATGGCCTGCGCAAGGGCCAGGGCCGCGGCTCCAGCACCACGCTGGCGGTGCCGCTGGCCCACGGCGAGCGCGTACTGGGCGTGCTGTCGCTGACCACCTTCGGCGCGCTGTTGACCCCGGAGCGCCTGCGCGAATGCGTGGGCCACCTGGACCGGACGCGCCAGGAAATCTGCGCCGCCGTGGGCGCGCGGCTGGCACAAGGCTGACGCGTTCCGTGTCACGGAAAGAAGCGGCGGCACGGTACCGGGCCGCCGCCGCGCGGACTTAAGCTGTCGTGCCGCGAGGCGGCCCGTGCGCCGCCCCGCTCCCACTCTCGTCAGGACTGGAGCCTCGCTTGAAACTCGCCAGCTACGCCACCTTCGACCGGCCCGACACCGCGCGCGTCGGATTCGTGATCTCCGACTCCGAACTGGTCGATGCCGAAACCGCATGCCGCCAATTCGCCCCCGACTTCCAGGGCCCCCTGGACATGCACCGGCTGATCGAAGCCGGCCCCGATTTCTGGGAACAACTCCGGCAGGTGCATGCCGCGCTGGACCAGGCCGGGCTGCCGCGCCTGCCCATGGACACGGTCCGCTTCCTTCCCGCCGTGCCGCGTCCCTCGAAGCTGTGCTGCCTGGCCCTGAACAACAGCGCCAACACCGACCGCATCGTCAAGGGCCCCAAGCACCCGGCGGTCTTCACCAAACCCTGGTCGGCGCTGGTCGGCCACGGCGAACCGATACGCCTGAAGCCCCACTACGGCCGCGTGCACCCGGAGCCCGAACTGGCGATCGTGATCGGCAAGCTGGCGCGCGACATCGACGCGGCCGACGCCTATGACCACGTCTTCGGCTACACCATCCACAACGACCTGACCTCGCCCACCATGCGCGACGAAGACAGCTTCCACTACCGCGCCATCCACCCGGCGCTGGAAGGCGAAGGCATCCGCTACGTCGAAAGCCATGTCTCGTACAGCGGCCGCTACAAGGGTTCGGACACGTTCTCCCCGCTGGGCCCGTGGATCGTCACCCGCGACGAGATCCCCAACCCGCACGCGCTGGACATCTCGTGCCACGTCCGCGAAGAACAGTACGCCAGCGACAACACGGCGAACCTCTTCCACAAGCTGCCCGAGGTCCTGGCCTTCGTCTCCAGCTACATGACGCTGGTGCCGGGCGACGTGGTGTCGATGGGCACGGCGCTGGCCTCGGGCGGCAAACCCGGCCGGGCGGTCCAGAACGCCGACCTGAACAAGATCGGCGGCCCCGTCAGCGTCACCGTGGCGGGGATAGGCAAGCTCAGCAATCCGGTGCAGGCGGGCTGACGCCCCTATTGCTGCGACAGCGGCAAGCCGCGGCTGCCGGCATAGAACACGATCAGCACCACGCCCTGGTCGCCGGTCACGCCGCGGTGGTATTCGCCCACCATTTCCGGCAGGACGTCGCCCTGCCTGAGCAGGCGCGTCTCGCCCGTTTCCTTTTTTTCGACCGTCAGTTCGCCCGACAGGACATAGGCCGCGTTCGGGATGGGATGGGTATGCCAGGGCAGCGCGCTGTGGGCGGGAATCGTGATCCGGAGCACGGTCAGCATCGGCGCGCCCGACGGGTAGGCCACGTAGGGGCGGCCGTCCCACGACGCGCCGCTCTCCATCAGCTTCTCGACCTGCACGCCGGGCGACTCCGCCGCCAGGCCCGCCCCCCCGGCCAGCGCCAATACCAGCGCGGCCAGTCCCCCCACGATCCGTTTCATGGCGAAGTCCCCTTGTCTTGTCTATTGTGCGGCGGCCCATGTGCCGTCCGGATCGCACGATACCATCGACGGCGGCGCCGGCGTAGCGCCGCGTGAACGCACCCGACTACCGGCTCAGAATCTCGGATCGCTCATCACGGAGTGGATCAGCGACGGGCTGCGTTCCAGCGCGAGGCTGATCTGGCGCGCCGTATCGCGCAGCCGCGGCAGGCGGGTCTTCACCAGTTCGTCCATGTCGACCCGCGCGATGTTGCTGGAACAGTTGACGGCGGCCACCGTGCGGCCGTTTCCATCCTTGACCGGCACCGCCACCGCCAGCACGCCGTACTCGAACTGGTCCTGGATCTGGGCATAGCCCCGCTCGCGCGTGGCATCCAGCGCCCGCGAGATCGCCTCGGGATCGCTATAGGTCTTGGACGTATAGGTGGGAAACGGTCCCGCCCGCAGGTATTCGCGCAGCGTCGGCTCACTCAGGCTTGCCAGCAGCACGTGGCCCAGCGACGTCGCGTAGGCCGGCGAACGGTAGCCCACGCCGGCGCGAAAGCCCTTGGTTTCCTTGCTCGGCGCGTGGGCGACATAAACCACGTCGCTCCCGTCCAGGACGGCCAGGGACGCCGAATCATGAAAAGCTTCGACGAGGTCCTGGAGAAAAGGCTGCGCCACCTGCCGCAGGTTCATCGACATCAGGAACGCGGACCCCAGGGCCAGGACCTTGGGCCGCAGGAGGAACCGACGCCCGTTCATGCCGACGAACCCCAACTCCTTCAACGTAAGCAGACAGCGGCGCGCCGTGGCCGGCGCCATGCCGGTCACGGCCGCGACCTCGCTCAGGTTCATTTCCGGGCGCTCCGCCGTGAATGCCTGGATCACCTCCAGCCCGCGGGCCAGCGCGGCGACGAAATCGCCCGAGTCCTTGATGGTCTTGCTGTCGTTCATGGGGATTGCATCGATCCGGGACACTGCACCGCGCGGATTTTACCCGGTGCGGATCGGCAGCTCCCGGCTCCGCCACTGTCCTTGCCATGAACTCCGCGGTCAGGCCACCGGCTCCTTCATCCTGGCCAGCCCCTCGAGCGCAAGGCCGTATCCCAGCACGTCATGCAGGCGCGCCTTGAGCTCCTGGTTCAGGCACACGCGGGTATAACGCCGCACCAGCCGGGGCTGCTTCAGCAGTTCGGCGGCAAGCTCCCGCGCCCGGGGCATCAGGCCAGCGGCCGGCAGCACCTCGTTCACCAGGCCCATCTCCAGCGCCTGCCGCGCGTCGATCTCCTGCCCGGTCAACAGGAAATAGTGGCCCCGCGCCCGTCCCATCAGCAGCGGCATGATCAGATGCATGCCGTCGCCCGGCACCATGCCTCCCCGGAAGTGAGCAGTGTCCTGGATCGTGGCGGTGTCGGATGCCAGCACGATGTCGCCCAGCAGCGGGATCTCGGCATGGCGCACGGCCGGTCCGTTGATGATGCTGATCACGGGCACGTCGATGTCGAGCAGGTTGATGAGCAGGTGCCGGCCTTCCCAATAGATCGGATCGTAGATGGTCGGCGTCATCGAGTTGCGATTGACGTGCCCCCCCGGCGCCACGGGCGGACCGCTGAAGGCATCGCCCGTTCCCGTCATGATCACGACCTCGTTCTCGCGGTCGCGCCCCACGTCCAGGAAAGCCTGCTCGAACTCCCGGTGCGATTGCAGGTTCCATTGAAGGGGTCCGCCCTGGTGGTGGAAATGCATCTCCAGCACGCCGGCCTCGCGGACCATTCTGATGGTCTCGAATTTGTTTGCGTAGTCGTTGAAATGGCTCACGGTTCATTCCTGCTGGTGAAAAGGCATCACAGCTTGATGCCGGCGGACTGGATGGACTGGCGCCAGCGTTCGGTATCGCCGCGCATGAGATCGCCGAACTCGGCCCGGCTGTCGCCTCCCGGTGTCAGCGCCTGGGGTAGAAGCACTTCCTCCACGAAATGCCGGTCGCCCAGCACGGCCCGCACGTCGGCGTGGATCTTGTCCAGGATATCGGCCGGCGTCCCGGCGCGGCCCGCCAGGCCAAACCAGACGTTGACGGCAAAGCCCGGCACCCCCGCCTCGGCAACGGTGGGCAGGTCCGGGCGCAGGGAGACGCGCTGCTGCGTGGCCACCGCGAGAATGCGGACCGTTCCGGCCTTCTCCTGCTGCTGGAATGCGCCCAGCGTGCCGATGTAGAGACCGATCTGCCCGCCTATCATGTCGGTGGTGACCTGTGCGGTTCCCTTGTAGGGAACGTGCAGCATGCGCGTCCCGCTAAGCTGCTGGAACTCTTCCATCGCAACGTGCGGATAGGATCCGGGGCCGAGCGATCCATACGGCGTATTCGGATGCGCCTTCAGGTAGGCCACCAGTTCCTTCACGTTGTGCACGGGCAGCTTGCTCGAAACGACCAGGATGGGGACCTGTCGCGCGACCACGGTGATGGGCGCGAAGTCCTTCAACGGGTCGTACGCCATGTCCGCATGCAGCGAAGGCAGGATGACGAACGGCGCGCTGTCCGACAACACCAGGGTATAGCCGTCGGACGGCGCCTTGGCGACCGCGGCCGCGCCTATCATGCCGGAGGCGCCGCCGCGGTTCTCGACGATCACGGGCTGGCCCCACCGGGTGCTCAGTTGCGAGGCGATGCTGCGCGCGACGGTGTCCGTGGCTCCGCCCGGCGTATAGGGCACGACGATGCGCACCGGCCGATCGGGGTAGCCCGGTGCGGCATGCGCGCCGGCCGCGCCGGCCAGCAGCGCGGCGCATGCCAGGCCGCGAACGATGGAAGTCTTCACGATGTCTCCTCCTTGGTGTCTTTATCCCAGGAACTCGGGCTCCGGCAATCCCTGCACGCCGGGCCTGACCGCCAGCACGTTGCCGGCCAGTGGTTGCTGCGCCAGCTCCTTTTCCTGCATGCGGCGCCTGGCGGTGGTGATGTAGAGGACGTCGAGGTCGGGACCGCCGAAACACAGGCTCGATACTCGGCGCACCGGCAGGTTGATGACCGTGTCGATGCGGCCGCGCGGGTCGTAGCGCGTCACGCACCAGCCATCCATGTTGGCGCTCCAGAAGCAGCCGTCGGCATCCACGGTGGAGCCATCGCAGATGCCCCGCCCCAGCGGAACGTCGGCGAAATGGCGGCGATTGTGGATGGTCCCGTCCACCGCGTCGTAGTCGAAGACATCGATCCGGCAGCTGAACGAATCGGTCATGTACATGAGGCGGTTGTCGGGGCTGAACGAGATGCCGTTGATGGCGGTGATGCCCTCCATGATCAGCGTCGTGCGCAGATCGGGATCGAGCCTGAACAGCCGTCCTCGCGGCGTATAGGCGGCAGCCTCGACCGTGCCTGACCAGAAGCGGCCATGCCGGTCGACCTTGCCATCGTTGAAGCGGTTGCCCGGACGCTCGGCGTCGGGCCGCGCGATCTCGGACAAGGCGCCGGTCTCGGGCGAAAAGAAATAGAAGCCCGAACGCATTCCCACGACCAGCCCTCCCTGCGCCCGCAGGCCGATGCTGCCGACCTCCTCGTGCATCTTCCAGCTCTGCTTGTCGCCGCTGGCGGGGTCCAGCCGGTGGATGAACTGCCCGATGCCGTCCACCCACCAGAGTTTCTGGTGCCGATGGTCCCAGACGATGGACTCGCCCAGGACGTCCTGCCCCGCGTCGGCGATCTCGACGACGGACCCGACCATGTCGATCGGCCGCGTTGTGCTGCGAACTGTCATGCCCCTTCCTTTTTTTCGCTAGACGAATTTTTTTTCGATTAACGAATAAATGGTGCGCGCGTCGGAAAAGGAAGTCAAGAAAAAAGGGGGAAGTCGTCCGCGGCGGGACAAAGGAGAAATCAGGAAGAAGCCGCCGCGCACGGGCGGCTTACCCGGCAAGCAGGTCAGGCGTCGATGTCGACTTCCTCGCACCACAGATCCCAGCACCGCTTGAGCTGGCCGCGGTTGGTCTCGGTGGCGAGGTCGGACTCGGTCTCGGACAGGTAGCGCACGCGGTCCGACACCCGCATCGCCCCCAGTTGCATGCCCGCGTTGACCTCGGCGTAGACCGCCCGGTAGATGGCTTCCTCCAGGCTGGTTCCCACCATGGTCGATCCATGGCCCACCATCAGCACCGCGCTGGCGGGCCCCAGGGTGTCGGCCAGGTGACGGCCCAGGTCGTGGTCGCGTATCAGCATGTCGGTCTCGCGGCCGGTGGCCTCGCGGATGTCGAACTTCGCGGTGCGCGTCAGGAACCCGGCCATGTGGAACATGGGTTTGACGGATACGTCGGTGGCGGCGATGGTGATCATGGCCGCCGAGTGGCTGTGGACCACGGCCTGGACGTCGGGGCGGGTGCGGTAGATCTCGCCGTGGATGAAGCGCTCCAGGTACAGGCGCCGGGTATCGCCACCCACCGGATTCGATTCCTCGTCCAGTTCGACGATGTCCGCTTCCTTGACGAGATTGGGCGCCCGGTTGCACGAGATCAGGTAGTGGCCCGCGATTTCGGGGTGCCGGCAACTGACGTGTCCGAAGCCGTCGACGATGCCTTTCAGGTAAAGGATGCGGTTGGCCCGCGCCAGGTTGCGGCGCGCCTCCAGCACGATTTCTTTCATGAGCATGCTCCCCGTTTTCCGCTCGTTGTATCGATTCCGTATTGTGCACCGGAAGATTGCATCAATTTTCTTGATCTTCGACATCAATCTGGCTGACCGACTTGACGGCTGGCCTGTGAAATACTCGGGTCCAAGAAGAGAACATCCGGAGGATACCCGTGACCCCTACTCCCCCCGCACGCGGGCTGGCCCTGATCGGCGGCGGCCTGGCGCTTTCGTTCGCCCTGGCCGCCACCGCGGCCGACTGGCCCACCCGGCCCATCACCTTCGTCGTGCCCTCGTCGCCCGGCGGCGGCACCGACATCTACGCCCGGCTGCTGGCCGAAGGCGTGGGCAAGGAGCTCAAGCAGACCGTCGTGGTCGAGAACAAGCCCGGCGCCAGCGGCAACATCGGCGCGGCGGCGGCCGCTCGCGCCACGCCCGACGGCTACACCTTCCTGGTCTCGGCCACGCCGGCGATCGCGGTCAACCCCTATCTGTACAAGAACCTGCCCTACGACGCCGAGAAAGACCTCGCGCCGGTGGCCCGCGGCGTGGACGCGCCCCTGGTCTACGTCGTGCCGCCCGGCTCGCGCTTCAAGACACTGGACGACCTGCTGGCCGCGGGCAAGAGCGAACCCGGCAAGCTGGCGTTCGGATCGGCCGGCCACGGCTCGCCCACCTTCCTGGGCGTGAAGGTCATGGAAGAGAAGACCGGCGCCGCGTTCACGCACGTGCCGTACAAGGGCATGGCGCCGACCATGCAGGACTTCCTGGGCGGACGCCTGGACTTCCTGCAGTCGGACGTCGCCTCGGTGCTTCCCCACATCAAGTCCGGCAAGGCCGTCCCGCTCGCCATCAGCAGCAAGTCGCCACTGTTCCCCAAGGTGCCGGTCTGGACCGACAAGGGCCTGCCCGACGTGCCGCAGTCCTTCAGCGTGATGGCGCCCGCGGGCACGCCCGACGCCGTCATCCAGAAAATGAGCCAGACCGTGGTCAAGGCCATGCAGGAGCCGTCGGTCAAGCAACGCCTGATCGAACAGGGCTACCTCCCGGTCTCGGACACGCCCGCCAGGTTCAGCCAGCAGTTGAAGGCCGAACGCGCGATGTGGAAGTCGCTGATCGAGCGCAACCACATCACGGTCGAATAAGCCCGTGGCCGGCGCTCAGCCCTGCGCGACGCGGGCGAGCGCCTTCCTCAGCCAGGTCGCGCCGGCATCCTTCCTGTGCCGGGAATGCCAGTGCTGGTGGACCACGTAGCTGGGCGACTCGAACGGCAGGTCCACCGCCATCAGCGGCGCGAAGCGCATCAGCGCGCGGCTCAGCCGGGCCGGCACGACGGCCACCAGATCGCTGTCGGCCAGCATGTGCTCGATGCCGGCGAAACTCGATTGTTCCAGGCGGATGTTGGGACGCGCGCCCAGCTTCTCGGCCGCATGATCTTCCCAGCGCTGCCGGTTGCGGCCGCGGCTGGCCACCGACAGGTGCGGCAGCCGCAGGAAATCGTCGACCGGCATACCGGCCCGCAGCGCCGGATGGCCGGCCCGCCCCAGGCAGACGTAGTGCTCGCGGTACAGCCGCTGCCGGATGACCGACTTGCCCATGGTAGGCACGTGTCCCAGCACCAGGTCCAGCGTGCCGGACTCCAGGTGCCACGGCGTCTCGGCCGTGATCTCGATCTGTTCCAGGCTGACGCCGGGCGCTTCGCCCGCCAGCAGCGAACGCACGCCCGGCATCAGCACATAGACGCCGATTTCGCTCATCGCCACCCGGAAGTGGCGGGTCGCCACGGCGGGGTCGAAGGCATCGCCCTCCAGCGCGCTGGCCTGGAGCAGTTGCTGGGCCTGCTTGAGTCCCGGGTAAATCGACTCGGCCTTGATGGTCGGGATCATGCCGACGGCGCTGCGCACGAACAGATCGTCCCCGTAGATCTCGCGCAGCCGGGCCAGCGCCATGCTGACGGTGGAAGGATTCATCCCCAGGCGCGCGGCCACGCGCGCGATGCTGGTGACCTCGTACAGAGCGGTGAATATGCTGATCTGGCGGTAGTCGGGAAAACTCCTGGCGTCCGCGCCCTTGCGATCATCGTCCATGGCCAGAGGGTGCCTCAATCTTCGTCCAGTTCCGCGAACCGGTCGGCCAGATGGTCGACCAGGGCCCGCACGGCGGGCAGCAGCCCGCGCCGCGATGCGAACACCGCATGGATGATCTCGCGCGGAGGCGCCCAGCCGGGGATGACGTGGACCAGTTCGCCGCTGACCAGTTCGTCGCGCACCATCATCGCCGGCAGCTGCACCACGCCCGCGCCCGCCACGGCGGCCGCGCGCAGCGCCGGCATGCCGCGCGTGATCAGCCGGGGATGATGGCGCACGGCGGCATGCGCGCCATCGGGCCCGATCAGGTTCCAGACATATTCCTGCTGCGGCACGCCCAGCGCCAGGCTGGGCAGGTCCGCCAGGTCGGCGGGCGCGCGCGGGGTGCCGTTCCTGAGCAGTTCCGGACAGGCCACGAGATATTGACCGCGATTCGCCAGCACACGCATGACCAGCCCGCTGTCCTCCAGCGGCGGCGGCCGCACGCGCAAGGCGATGTCCATGCCCTCTCCCACCACGTCCACCCGCCGGTTGGTTTCCTCCAGGTGGACTTCCACGCGGGGATAAGCGACCATGAAGCCGGCCACCATCTCGGCCACCCGCGCATCCAGCAGCGCCACCGGACACGCTAGGCGCACGATGCCGCGCGGCTCGGCATGCATCACCGCGATGGCGTCGTCGGCGGCCTCGGCCTCCACCAGCATGGCCTTGCAATGACCGTAGTAGGTCTGGCCGATCTCCGTCACCGCGAAGCGCCGCGTCGAGCGCTGGATGAGCCGGACCCCCAGGCGTTCCTCCAGCAGCGCGATGCGGCGGCTGAGCTTGGACTTGGGTATGCCCAGGGCGCGACCGGCCGGGGCGAAGCCGCCATGGTCCACCACCTGCACGTAGTAATAAAGGTCGTTGAGGTCCTGCATGACCATCGTTCCTTAAATAGAACGCTCCATGCGAATTCTGCCATCTACCGGGAATTTCGTCCCGTCCATATGATGTCTCCATCGACCGTTACCACGGTTCCCCTTCCAGGAGATCGGCATGAAGAAGATCCTCGGCGTCTATAGCGCTCCCCGGCCCCATTGGGTGGGCGACGGCTTTCCCGTGCGCTCGCTGTTCGGTTATGACGGCCTGGGCCGCCATCTCAGCCCCTTCCTGCTGCTGGACCATGCCGCGCCGACACCGTTTCCGCCCGCGGCTCGTCCGCGCGGCGTGGGCCGCCACCCGCACCGTGGGTTCGAGACCGTCACCGTCGTCTACCAGGGCGAGGTCGAGCATCGCGACTCCACCGGCGCCGGCGGCCTGATCGGCCCGGGCGACGTGCAGTGGATGACCGCGGCCGGCGGGATCCTGCACGAGGAATTCCACTCGCGCGCCTTCACCGAGCGCGGCGGCACCATAGAAATGGTGCAGTTGTGGGTGAACCTGCCCGCGCAGGACAAGATGGGCGAACCGGGCTACCAGACCCTGCTCGATGCGCAGATTCCCTCGGTCGAGCTGCCCGACGGCGCCGGCCGCGTGCGGGTGATCGCCGGGGAATACGGCGGCGGCAAGGGCCCGGCCCGGACCCATACGCCCATCGACATGTGGGACATCCGCCTGGCGCAGGGCGGCCACGCCCGCTTCGACGGCACGTCCGGCCACACGCTGGCGCTGGTCGTGCTGCGCGGAACGGTGTTGGTGAACGGCGAAACGCTGGCGCGCGAAGGACAACTCGTGCATTTCGAGCGCGACGGCACCGGTGTCACGCTGGAGGCCAACAATGACGCCGTCCTGCTGTGGCTGGCGGGCGAGCCCATCGACGAGCCGGTCGTGGGCTACGGTCCCTTCGTCATGAACACGCAGGCCGAGATCCAGCAAGCCATCGACGACTACAACGCCGGCCGCTTCGAACGGGCCGCCTGACCTTCCCCCGGAGGAAGCCCTTCCCGCTTCCCCGGGGATTCACGCAGTCCCATCCGACCAGGAGCATGACCATGAGCAAGCCCTACATCCGCCTCGACAAGAACGATGCCGCCGTATTGCTGGTGGACCACCAGACCGGCCTCTTGTCGCTGGTCCGCGACATCGATCCCGACAAGTTCAAGAACAACGTCCTGGCGCTGGCCGACATGGCCGAGTATTTCAAGCTGCCCACCATCCTGACCACCAGCTTCGAGAACGGCCCCAACGGCCCGCTGGTTCCCGAACTGAAGGCCCAGTTTCCCGACGCGCCCTACATCGCGCGCCCGGGCAACATCAACGCCTGGGACAACGAAGACTTCGTCAAGGCCGTCAAGGCCACGGGCAAGAAACAGCTCATCATCGCCGGCGTGGTCACCGAAGTGTGCGTGGCCTTCCCCGCCCTGTCGGCCATCGAGGAAGGTTTCGAGGTCTTCGTCATCTCCGACGCGTCGGGCACCTTCAACCCGCTCACCCGCGATGCCGCGTGGGACCGCATGTCGCGCGCCGGCGTGCAACTGATGACCTGGTTCGGCGCCGCCTGCGAACTGCACCGCGACTGGCGCAACGACGTGGAAGGGCTGGCCGCCTTGTTCTCCAACCACATCCCCGACTACCGCAACCTGATCACGAGCTACGACACGCTGACGGCGTCGAAGTAAGCGGATGGGCCGGGACACCCCGGCCCATCCCCCTTGCTACTCCGTCACGCACGCGAAGCTGGCCGCATCGCCGACCGGGCCTTCGCCCTTGTACTTCGGCCATCCCGGGAACCGGCACATCGGCCGCGTCCTGGCCGCGCCCGGATTGGCATCGATGGCGGTCAGCACGCCCGGCGCGGTGCCCTGCTCCACCCAGCCCGTCAGCGCTCCCAGCGCATCGTAGGTCGCGTTGAAAGGCCCGAAGCCATGGCCAAGCCCCGGCACCACGTAGAAACGCGCGAACCCATCGACCGTGGACTGGCCCTTGCCCGCCACCAGCTTGTTCCAATAGACGATGGAGTTGTGCGGCGTGATGAAATCATCGGCGGTGCCGTGGATCATGATCAGCTTGCCACCCTTCGCGATGAACGGTGCCAGGTCGATGTCGGACACGTCCATGATGCCGCCCACCTCCTTGATGCGCGTCTCGTAGGTCTTGGGATCGAGCGTCATGGGATCGAAGTTGACGTCGCGGGTGATGATGTACTTGGTCGTGGCCGCGCCGACCGAATACAGCAGCGCCTCCTTGCCCGACAGAGGATTGGCCGGCTGGGGAACGGTGCCATAGGATGACACGTTGAACAGCGCGCCTTCCAGTATCGGCCAGCGTTCGAACTGCGTCATGCCGGCGATTTCCACGCCCGGCTTGTAGGGCGAAGCAATTGTCTCCACGCCCGCTATCTGCGCATCGGACAGGCAGGTATCGCCCGTGTCCCCACCGCCCGCGCAGCGCAGCGTGGCACGCACGCCGGCGATGCCGAACGCCGCGTCGCAGCCGGCCACGTTGCTGATGACGCCGTCCTTCACGCCATCCAGCGGATCGCAGGCGGCGTAGACCGCGTCGGTCAGAAGCTTGACCTTGGCCGCGTTCATCCAGTTGGCGCCGCCGTTGCCGTACATGGCCCGCCCCGCGTTCAGGGAACCCAGGTGCAGCATGGTCACGTTGTAGGCCGGATAGTTCGACACCACGCCATCGTAGTCGCCTGGGTAGCGCGCCGCGGCGTCCAGCGCCTCGTGCCCGCCCTGCGAGGCGCCGATGAAATAGAAGCGCTCGGGCGCGGCGCCGTAGCGGACCTTGATCAGCGCCATCGCCACGTCGTGCGTCTTCTTGATGGACAACTGGCCGAAGTTCATCAGGGATTCGGCGTTCAGCGCGAACGAGGCGTCGAAGCCGGCGCTGGATTTGTGGCCGCCGTCGCTGCCCAGGGTCACGTAGCCCTGCGCCAGCGGCGCCTTGGAATCGGCCGGTTGCAGCGGATACTTGCCCAAGCCCGTCACCAGCGAGCCGTTGAACGCCCCGCCGCCCAGTTGCAGGGCGCGCTTATTCCAGGCCGTGGGAAGGTTCACCTGGAACTCCAGGTTGGGCGCGGCCGGATCGACCGGCATGACGATGCCGCGCACGGCGCAGTATTCGCCGTTGGCATTGCCCTCGGCATCGGCCTTGACCAGCGTGGCAGACTGCACCACGGCGCCCGAGGTCGGCTTGCCGATCTCGGACCTGGCGATCATCCTGCCGTTCAGGTCGCTGCACGACTGGGCGGCGGATAGCCCCGGTCCGGGGTCGGATGGGGTGGGCGCGGGGTCGTCGCTGCCGCCGCAGGCCGCCAGGGCGGCGAGGACGACAGCGGACAGCGGAACGTGAAGAATCTTCATGGATCTCCTCCGGGTGCGGGTTTCTTATCGTTCTCGCGCACCCTCCGGCCCGGACACGAGCCATGGCGCGCGTCCGGCAAAGATGCCTCATGTGATTAACAAAGTAAACAATCAAGTCACCTTACTTTGTATCAAGACCCGATTCGGGGAAGCGGGCTCGAGCGACCCGCTCCCGCTACTTCTTATCCGCCTGTCTGTAGGCGCGGCGAGCCGCCTGAATCTCCGCACCCGAAATCCCCAGCTCCGCCATGGACTCCACCAGCATGCGCAGCAGCCGTTCGCGCTGCCGGATGCGGACAGTCTCCACGCGGCGCGTCCGCTCGAGCTGGCGCGAGGTCGCGTTCAATCGCCGCTGGATGGCTTCCTGCACGGCGCCTTCGGCGTCATGGTGGACATCGACCGTCTCCTGCATGTGCTTCTCCCGTGTCACCAAGCAATCCGGCGGCGATGCGGCGTCAAGCCGCCGCGGCGGCCGGCTCGCTCTGGGCCGGCTGGCCTGCCTCGACCTGCTGCCCCTCTTCGGCGCGGAAATTGCGCAGGTAGAGGAAGAACTGCCCCATCATCTGCGTCCAGATCTGCGCCGCGACGACCAGGTGATTGGGCGACACGCCGCCGGCCGCCACCACGTCCATCTCCAGCACGACGAAATCGCCATGCTGGGAGACACGCGCGAAACGCTTGGTGCGGTGCCATTCGGTCAGCAGGCCGGCCGGCAGTTCGCCGCCCTGTACCCGCAGCGGGCAACTGAAGGTGAAATCGGCGTACTGGTCCTTGGCCTGGGCATTGCCCCAGAGCACCTGGAAACCGACGCCATGGCTGGCGCTGTGCAGGCGGACCACGCCATCCTGTTCGATCGGGGTCACGGCGCAGCCGGCGGCCTTGATGGCTTCGGCCACCTGATCGGCGCCGACGAAAGTCAGCACCTGGGCTGCGGCGTTTTCCACGGCGGCTTGGTTGTCGTTCTTGCTCATGTTCTGTCCTGATGATGAATGATGTTCAGTTGGCCTTGCTCATCGCGGCATCCAGCGCCGCGCTGTCGATCTTGACCGAGCCGGCCGGTGCCAGCCTGGCCATGTAGGCCTCGATCAACTCCTGCTTGCGCTGCTGCCGCAGCACCTGCTGCAGGCGCGGCTTGACCTCGTCCAGCGTCGCGGTGCGCGGTGCCTGCGATTCGAGCAGCTTGAGCACGTGTATGCCCGCCTGGGACTGGACGGGATCGCTCACCTGGCCGGGCTGCAGCCGGGAAACGGGCTCGCGCACCTCGGGCAGCAACTGCGCCAGGGGCAGGGTTCCAACGTCGCCGCCGCGCGCCGCCGAGCGCTCGTCCTGCGAATGCTTGCGCGCCATCTCGGCGAAATCGCCGCCGCGGGCCTGGGCCAGCAGCTCCTGCGCCTGCGCGCGGGCCTTGGCGACGGCCGCGCCGTCGTTGGCCGGCGCCGCCAGGAAAATCTGGGCCACGTGATAAGTGGCGGGAAGCTGGAAGCTCTCCTTGGCGCCCTCGTAGGCCGCGCGCATGTCGGCTTCCGAGGGATAGCCTTCGGGAAGCTGCGCCACTGAATCCAGGTACGAGGTGGCGACGATGCGATCCGTGACCTCGCGTACCGCCGCGTCCACGCGCGCCTTGATTTCGGCGCGCTTTTCCCAGCCCTTGCCCTGGGCTTCCTTGAGCAGCGCCTCGCTGGCCAGGCGTTGGCGCAGCCAGTTCTCCAGGCCGGCGCGATTGCCCTTGATGGCATCGCGCTCGGCGTCGGGCATGCCCCGCAGGAGTTGCTCGACCTCCTGCTGCTTGATCGAGACGCTGCCTACGCTGGCGACCGAAACGCCGCTGTCCGCGGCGTAAACCGGGGCTGCGACGCCCAGCCAGGCGGCGAGCAGGCCCGCAAGGACGGCCGGCATGGAATGCGTGGAGGGATTCTGTTTGAGCTTCATGACTTCAACTTCCTTTTCTGATCGTGACTGCTACCCGGTGATGACAGTGCCGCGGTGGCCGCTGTGGCGCCTATTGCAACC
Organism: Pigmentiphaga kullae; assembly: GCF_004216695.1. Lineage (GTDB taxonomy): Bacteria > Pseudomonadota > Gammaproteobacteria > Burkholderiales > Burkholderiaceae_B > Pigmentiphaga > Pigmentiphaga kullae. The sequence goes on along the minus strand of NZ_SGXC01000003.1, from coordinate 1,013,003 downwards.
AAGCAATGTGACAAAACCACCTCGGCCGACGTCGAGCCCCGCATCACGCCCCGGCTACTGGGCCGCGGCGGACGCCGTGCCACGGGCATCGAACCGCCCTTCGTACAGCTTGTCGCCGAACTGCTGGGCCGCCTCGTCCAGCCTGACCCGCGCGGCGCCCGCGAACGGCTGGCGCGCGGACAGCACGGTGCCGACATCCATGGTTTCGTAGGCATGGAGGATCTCCTTGCCCACGGCATACAGCTGGGCGTTCTTCGCCTCGCACTGGCCGATGGCGGTGCGCTGCGTCGACGTCTCGGAGGCCAGCCGCTGCCGCTCGGCCTCCGACGCCCTGGCCATCTTCAGCAGTTCGTCGTAGGCGTTGCGGTACTGGGCAACCTGGGCGCCCGCCTTCTCCAGGGCAGCCTCGGCCTGTTCCTTGAGCTGCACGCTGTCGTCGCGGGCCTTCTTCCGCGACTCGCGTTCAGCCGCCAGTTGAGCCTTGACGCGCGACAGCTCCTCCTTCATCGCCGCCAGTTCGTCTGCCTTGGCCGGCGCCGCGGCGGGCCCCTGGCCGGCCTTGAGCGCCGCCAGTTCGTTCTGCGCCTGCTGGAGCTGGGAGGTCGTGATGCGCAGTTGGGCGCGCAGCCTCTCCTCCATGCTCTGTGCCTGCTGGGCCTGGACGCCGCCGACGGCGGCGAGCAGCAGCACCGCCGCGCAGGCGGCACGGCGCGCTGCGGCCGCCGACGGCACTATGGATGCGAAATGCACGTCGTTCTCCTTAGAAGCGGGCGTTGAACTCAACCTGCAGCATGTCGACGGAGAACGGCGTGCCGTAGACTTCCTTGGTCGACATCCAGCGGCCGGTGAACCAGGTGTTCTTGTCGATGGCGTACGAACCGCCCACGTAGTAGCCCTTGGCGTTCGTTCCCCCCAGATGGAAGGACGAATCGTTGTAGGCGTCGGGCAGGGCATCGGGCTCGATGCGCTTGTAGCCGGCCAGCAGGTTCCAGTCGCCCCGCGCCACGGGCGCGGGCTTACCGAACGTGACCTGCATCATGTAGGCGTTGGCGCCGCTCTTGAAGTCCGAACGACCGGTGCCGCCCGTGCCGCCGAAGTTGTTGACGATGCCGCCGCCCGAGCGGGTCCACATTTCGTCGGCGTCATAGGCCAGGTTGCGGATGTAGTTCGCGTCCAGCCTGAGTCCGTAGCCGCCGGCGACCTTGGTATCCCAGCGGAAATTCAGATCCAGCAGCTGGAACTTGGACGCCAGCCCGACGTACTGCGGCATCTTCGTGTTGGCGGGATCCAGCGGGTCGAGCGAGATATTGCGCAACAGCATCAGCGTGTTGCCCTTCTGCATGAAGGCGGGACGCGACCAGTCGGTGCTGCAATGGTCGGCGCCTGCATACAGAGCGCAAGGCTGCGACACCTTGCCGCTGATATTGCGGAAGTCGTAGTACGCCACCGCACCGCGCAGGCGGTTGTCCTCGTTCACCTTCCAGTTCGAGCCGATCTGCGCGCCGATCAGCCACTTGTTGTGGCTGCGCGCCTTGTCCTGGCTGGTGCCCGGGAAACTGTCCGACGAATACTCGAGCGGGATCAGGCCCAGGCTGCCGAACAGCGACACATCCGGATTCGCCGCGAACGGCCGCTCGGCCTTCACGGCCAGACCGTCGAAATTCAGGTCCGACGAGAACAGGGTGTCGGAAGAAAAGAAGGGATTGCCGAAACGGCCGCCCACCACGGTCAGCCAGTCGAGGGGCTTGTGCGCCAGATAGGCCTGGTCGAGCCAGACATTCTTCTTGCCCAGGCCGCCGCCCAGCGTCTGGGTGGTCGACACCGGGCTTTCGTCGCTGCCGGTGGCCAGTCTGACGCCCACTTCGGTGCGGTCCGAGAGGTCGGCATAGATGCCCAGCCGGGCGCGGGCGCGGAATACGTTCTTGCGGTTCTCGCGGGTGTTGATGGTGTTGGGCAGCGACAGATTGGTGTTGCCGTTGACGTCATAGCCGCTGCCACGGTTGATCGCGGCCCAGTCCACCTCGATGTTGCTGTTGCCGTCCGAGTAGAAGCGCGATTCGTTGCGCACGCGCATGTCGCCCTCGATGCGGATGCGCTTGGTCCACTGGGGCGTCTCGTTGGGAGCCGCCCAGCCCTCGGATTTGGCCTGGGCCATGACCTGGCCCTTGATCTCGTCGCGGATCTGGTCGCGCACGGTCTCTGGAATGTACGGGACGCGTACGTCGCCCGCTTCTGGGCGCAGCGCACCGCCGGCAGCGCCGGCCGTGGCGGCAGCGGCGGCGGTGGCCGCCTGGCGCTGCGCCTGCTGCGCGGCGAGCGCCTCGGTCTGGGCCTGCGCCAGCAGCGCCTCGCCCACGTCCTTGGTCAGGGCACCGCTCTGGATCAGGCCGCGGATCAGGCGCACCATCGCGCTTTCATTGGGCGCCGCGCTCTGCGCCTGGGCCGGAACGGCTCCCAGCAGCCCGACGATCGAGGCGACGGCGGCGGCGATGGCTCGGAGGCCGGGGCGGCTGCAGGCCGCTTGCGCGGCCGGCCGCCGCGCCCGGGTATGGCTGCCGCGGGTCGCGCGGCGATCGGATGCTGTCGATTGATTCATGAGCGAATTCACGGAATGGGGTGGAAACGGATAAAGCTGCTGCGGCGTGTTCATGACGGACGCTGCCCCTTGATGGTCAGCCGCATCGGATAGCGCATCGAGGCGGGGGGACGTTCATCGATCGCATCCGCGTCCCGCACCGCCGCCAGCACGGTCTTGTCGACTTCGGCGTCGCCGGTGCTCTGCACCAGTTGGGCCTTCGCCACGCGGCCGTCCGCGGTCAGCCAGAGATCGATGCGGATGTCCTGGAACGCCAGTTGACGGGTCCTCGCATCGCGCGCCAGCAGCCGCTGCAAGGCGCTCGAGTAGTACGAGGCATACGAGGAATTGCCCATTCCCCCGCGCCCCGCTCCCGAGGATCCGCCCCCGCGGCCGGCGGCCACGCCGAAGGCGTCCGAACCGGCCTGGGCGGCGCCATCGATGGTGACGGGATCGCCCAGGTCCTGCGACGGGCTAGGCGGCGCATCTTCCGGCGGCGCATCCAGCGGTTCGATAGGCGTGGGCTCGGGCTCGACGACTTCCGGCTTGATCTCGGGTTCAGGCTCGGGCAGTTTCTCCGGCTCGGGTGGCGGCGGAGGCGGCGGGGGCAGCATCAGCATCGGGGTTGCCGCCACCTCGCGCTTGGTACTGGCGGTATCCGCAAGCAGATACCACAGCAACCCGGCAAGAATGGCCGCCACGCCCAGCCCGATGACGAGCCCGCCCCAGCGCCGCCACAGGCGGCTGCCTGGCGAGGCCTGGCGGGCGACGGGATCACGACTGATCACATTGCTCTCCTCAGGCCGGCTTGCCCGTCACCAGGCCGACCTGGTTGAGCTCGATCCGGCGCAACAGGTCGAGCACCTCGACCACTTTCGCGTACTGGACCGAAGCGTCGCCGCGGACGATCACCGGAAAGTCCGGCGACAGCGCCTTTTCCGTGCGCAACCGCTCTTCCAGTTCGGGCAGCGTGACCGGATAGGCATCCAGGAACACCTGGCCGGCGTTGTCGATGGTGATGGCCTTGGTCTTGGGTTTTTCCAGGGGGACCGAGGCGCTCGCCTTGGGCAGGTCCACGCGGATGCCGGGGATGCTGGCGTTGCTGGTCAGGATGAAGATGACCAGCACCACCAGCAGCACGTCGACGAAGGGCGTGATGTTGATGCCGTTGGCACGCTTCTTGGTGCCGAACTTGGCTGCGGTTGCCATGATCGCCCGCTCCGTCAAGCGCGCTGCAAGGCCGGGCGGACCTGGCGGCCCGCGCCCTGCTCTTCGGCCAGGCGCGTGGCGAACTCGTCCACGAACACGGCCATGTCGGCGCCGATGGCGTCCGAGCGCGAGGCCAGCCAGTTGTAGCCGAACAGCGCGGGGATCGCGACGCCCAGGCCGGCCGCGGTACACAACAGCGCAGCCGCCATGCCCGGCGCCACGGAGTTGATGTCGACCGCACCGGCCATGGCCGCGACCACGAACACCAGCATGATCCCGATCACGGTGCCGAACAGGCCCACGTAAGGCGCGCCTTCGATGGTGGTCGAGAGCCAGTTCATGCGCTTGGCCATGCGTTCGTTCTCGCGCACCATCACGCCGTCCATCGCGGCGCGGATGGCGCCGATGGTGGCATCCGACACCGCGTTGATGTCGTAGCCCCGTTCCTGGCGGCGGCGCATTTCCTCGATCGCCACTTCATACAGGCGCCACAGCGACGAATCCTGCTTGACCTCCTGCGGCACGCGATTGCTGCTGGCCAAGGCATCGAGCGGCGCGCCGGCCGACTCGCGGAAGAAGGCCATGAACGAGCCGTTGGCGCGCGACATGGCGCCGTAGCTGCGGCCCTTGCCGATCATGATGGCCCACGAGACCAGCATCATCAGGCCCAGGATGGCCACGACCACCCAGGCATCCAGCGGCATGGCGGCCAGGATGAAGCCGAAGTGGCTCTTGCCGGCCTGCTGCTCATCGGCGCCGAAGGCGGTCAGGCGCGAATCGGCACCTTGCGAGATCGCGTCGGCCAGGATCAGCGCGTCGGGACGGCCGACCTTGGACAGGCGCAACTCATCGATGGCGCCGGTGAACGCAGCCAGCGCCGGGGCGGAAGCCGCCTGGCCCGGCGTGGCGGGGCGAGCGATGTCGCCGCCGACCGCTGCGGAAGTGTTGAAGGCGGGCAGGCTGACGGCCACGGCCGCGGCCTGGCGGCCGGCGACGAACAGCGCGACGTTGCCGGCATCGGATTTGACGGCGATATGCGACCACTGGCCGGCCTGGATCGGCTGGCCGGGGGCGCTGCGCTGGCCATTGACCTGCACGAACGGCACGCCCTGGTTCACGCCCACGACGAACTCGCTGGCGCCGTCGCGGCGGACGTAAAGAGCCTGCTCGGCGCCGAGCTGGTCGGGACGCACCCAGGCGGAGAACGTGAAGGACGCGCCGGCCTGCAGCGACAGCGACGGCGAAGCGGGCAGCATCAGCGGCGCAACGCCTAGCTGGGCACCCTTGCCGATGACGGTGCCGTCGACGCTGACCACGGCGGTCTGCGCATGGTTGCCGTAGGCAGTGGTATCGCGCGCCGGCACATTGGCCTCGGCGAAGTGGTAGACCAGCGTGTAGTCCGGATCGAAAGTCAGCTGACCGTTGGCCGAGGCGGGTGCCTTGGGATTGCCGTAGTACATCCACAGCTGCTGCGCGGCGCCGGCCGAGACGTTGGGCACGTCGACCCAGATCAGCGCGATGCCCAGCAGGGGATCGAACTGCTCGATCTGGTGATTGAGCACGGTCTTGTCGTCGCCCGCGACGAAGCGCAGGTCGGAGCCGTTCTCGCCCACGCCTTCGAAGCTGAAGTTGCCGGTATGCAGGCGCACCAGCACGGGCGTGCGGCCGGCCTCGCCGCCCAGGGCGGCGCCCTGCGGCGTGGCGTCGATGGTGATGGGCTTGCGGTAGGCCCAGTCGGGCTGCCACCAGGCCTGCGCCAGGCCGGGCAGGACCGCGCTCAGCATCGTGAGCGCGAGAAGCAGAATGCGTCGCATGGAAAACTCTCCGAAATCTTTTCTGAAAGACATGAATGGAAGCGAGTGGCGATGATCAATAACTGGCGTTGATACTGAAGGTCACGCGCGGATCGTGCTTTTCCGTGCGGGGGCCGTCCCTGAGCGGATAGCCGAAGTCCAGCCGGCCCGATACGCGCTGGCCGATGCGGAAACTGGTTCCGACGCCCACCGAGGCCAGCGTGAAGCGCGACTGCTGCTCCGGCAGCGGATCCTGCAGGCGAAGCTGGGCGGCATCCAGGAACGCGTACGCGCGCCAGTTCTCGACCCAGGTTCCGGCCCACTGCAGGGGTTTGGTGCGCCACTCGACCGAACCGACCAGGCCGTAGTCGCCGGTGGATTCGGCCGACATGTAGCCGCGCACCGAGTTCATGCCGCCGGCGGCGATCTGCTCGCCCGATACCAGCGGCGAATCGGTCATCTGTCCGGCCAGCCTGAATCCCAGTTGGGATTCGCCGGCGAAGTTGTAGGTCGCGTTGACGTCGGCCTTCAGCGCCATGAATGCGGGCTTGGCCTTGTAGCGCTTGTAGTTGAATTCTTGCCAATTGCTGCCGTAGCCGAACAGGCTGCGGGTGCCGGTCACGAACGACATGCCCAGCGCGTACTGGCCCCGCTCGGTCTGGCGAAAGCCCGAATAAGACAGCGTGATCGGCGCGTACTTGAGCGGTACTTCGTCGCCGGTGGCGCCCAGGCGCAGTTGTTCCTTGTTGCTCTTGAAGTCGATGCCGGCGCTGAAGGCGTGCCACCAGTCGCCGGTGTTGGGAACGGTGTAGGTGGCCTTCAGCCCGATGGCATGTCCCTTGCCGAGCACCGAGGTGCCGCCCACGGTGGAGACGTTGCTATCCGAGACGTAGCCCGAAGCCTCGACGCTCCAGTTCGTACCGCGCAGCGGCGCGATGTACGAACCGGACCACACCTTGGTCTGGTCCAGGTCCTGCGGCGCGCCGAAGAAACTCAGCGACGCGCTATGCCCCATCTGCCACAGGTTGTCGTGGCCGATGGAGGCGGTGGCCCGCAACGATTTGGTATCCGGACTGCGGTCGTTGTTCAGGCCCGCGCTGGCGCGCCACGGACTGTTGTCCTCCACCTTCAGGTCCACGTCCATGGTCCCGGGCAGCTTGCCCTGCCGGACCAGGGGCATCACCTGCCGGCGGCCGGCCCGGTTCAACTCGGTCAGTTGGGCTTGTGCCTTGTTGAAATCGGGGACCTGGCCTTCCGTCAGCGCCGACACCTGGTCCCGCACCTCGAGCGGCGACGAATACTCGGCCCCCACCACCCGGACACGCCCCACCTTGGTCTCGGACACCTGCAGGTAGACGATGCCGCCCACGACCTGCTGTTCCGGCAGATCGACGTAGACGGACTGGTAGCCCTTGGCCTGGTAGGCGGACAACAACGCGTCGCGCGCGCCTTCCATGTCCTTGAGCGTACGGCCCGGTCCGAGGAAAGGCGTCACCGCCTTCTCGATGGATCGCACGTCCAGCACCGTATTGCCTCGCACGATGTACTCGTTGATGTCCACGTGGCGTTCCGCCCCGCTCGATGCGCCGGCCGGCGGCGCCGCTCCCGGCTCCTGGGCCAGCGTCATGCCATGCGCCCCCAGCGAGAGCGCCGCCACGCAAAGGGCCCGCCATGCCGCCGACGGCCCGTTCTTTCTCAGCTCATGCATGTGTCGAATTCGTTTCTCAAGTAGTAGCCTTCGCGGCATCCCCTCCCGGCGTCATGCCGGAAGCGGCACAGGGTCCGGGTCGTTCCTTTGCTTAGACGGACGGGGCGGCCCCGGACTGTCGTTTGTCATGAAAAGTTCACGAAAAAGATCGGCGCCCGGCAGCCTCCCGCGAACGACGCGGCGGCGAGGTAGAGGGAATCGATACCGGGTGCTAGGCTGGCGGCAAGGAGAACGCCATGAACCTGAACCGCACGCTGAACCTGTCCCTCGCCGCCCTCGCCTGCGCCCTCGCGGCGAGCGCCGCCGCGGCGGCCGCGCCCGACAAGGCCGAGCCATCCTGCTTCGATGTCGAGGTCAACGGCCAGCGCGCGCCTTCCTATGGATGCCTGACGCAGAAGCTGCAGCCCAAGCCCGCGCCGGGAAAGATGGAGGGCGGCCCCGGGCTCGCCTCCGAAGCCATCGTCCAGCGCGCCTCCAACCAACTGGGCCTGTTCAACCGCGCGGCCATGGCCAACCGGATGGGCAACACCTTCGGCACCTCGGTCTATCCGCAACGACCGCCCACCCCGCAATACGGCAGCCCGATCTTCGGCGCGCCCTGATACAAAAACGGCGCGCGGTCCGGAAAACCCGACCCGCGCGCCGCCCGGACACGGCGGTCTCGCTTACAAACCCAGCCGCGCCCGCTCCCGCGCCGTCAGCGCCGACGCATCCACCACCTTCACCAACCCCTCCGGCCGATAAGCCGAAGGTTCCACGGCACGCGGCGCCGCCGGTTCCTGCGACGCAGGCGCGGTCTCGTTGCCGAATCCCAGCACCCGCACGGTAAAGACCGATGGCAAGGCCTGGCGCGACGCCGCCCGCTCGCGCTGCATCACGTCCTGCGCCGCCGTTGCCGCCTGCGAAGCCGCCGCGCTGGCATTGCTCAGCGCCGCCACGTTCACCGCCGCCACGACCGGAATCCCCACCGCCTTGCCCTGCACCTGGATGTTCTCCGCGTTCACCACGCGCAGCGCCGCCAGGTTCACGTTGCCCGACACCCGGATCCCCGCTTCGCCCGCGTCGATCGTTCCCAAGGGCGCGATCAGGTCGATGTCGCCGGGAGGCACCTCCGGGATCGGGTTCAGCGTGGCGATGCCGGCGCCCGTGCTCGGCGCCTGCGGCGACAAGGTGACGTTGCCGACGCTGTCGTACGTGCGCCGCGAGGGCGTATAGACCACTGTCGTCTTGGAGCCCCTGCCGGCATTGATGTCGCCAGCGGCCGACCAACCCAGAATATTGCCGCCGAAGGTGGTGAAGACGCGGCTCTGCCCCATCAGGATGCTGCCGAGAGCGTAAATATTGATGTCGCCCTCTCCCTGCGTCATCACGCCCGAGCCCGGGCCCGGGTTGAAGCCGCCGTCGATGCCGACCAGCGTGCGCCCCCCCGGCGCCAAGATGCTGATGTCGCCGCCGAAGTTGGTATGGATGCCGGCATCGAGCACGTCGTAGAACGAAACGTTGTAGCCGGGGCTGCCCAGCGCCTCCCACTGCGCCTTGGTGATGTAGGTCGTGCCCGGCGTCGGACGCGCCTGGCCGACGGGGTTGTTTACATAGTCGGCGTTGTAGTAGAGCGCGCTGCTGAACATGGTCAGGTCGCCTTCGTACGTCAGTGCCCTGCCCTGCGCGTCCTGCTCGGGAAACAAGGTCGCGATGGCTTCACGGCCGCGCAGGTAGCTGCCGAAGCGCTTGCCGTCGGCATCGTTGTACTCGCGGCCGGACTCGCGCAACTCGGCATAATAGACATTGCGCAAGTAGGCGTGCCGCTGCTCCGGCGGCAGTGCATCGAAGAAGGCGCGCGCGTCTGTAGTCGCGGCATCGAAATGCAGGCCCAGGCCATTGGCGCCGCCGAAGCGGTCGCTCAGCCAGTTCACCAGGTGCAACTGGCTTTGCTGCTGGAACTCGCGCGCCAGCGAACGGTTGCTGGCGGTACGGCCCTGGGCCACCGCGGCGGCGCGCGCCGCATCCAGCTGCGTCTGCTGCTGCGCCAGGAAGTCTTGCGCGCCGGCCTCGTCGCCGGTGTAGCCGAACTCGCTTTGCAGCCATTGCGCGAGCGTAAGCTTGCCGCTGTAGACGATCAAGGCCTTGCCTGGCTGGTCAGCGAAGGGCCGTCCCGGATCGGCCTGGTTGGCCGGGTCCAGATAACGCCTGGCAAAGGCATCCCAGTACGCACCCTCGCCCATTCCCGCCGACACCGAGATACTGGCGCCGCCGCTGCGGCCGCCCGATGACTCGACACCGCCGAGCGGCCCCAGGCTCTTGATCTCGCCCTTGTTGCCCAGATAGACGTGGCGGCCGGCCGATACATCGAGCAGGCCCGGGCCGAGAATGTAGAAACTGCTGTTGCGCAGATCGCGGCCGGCTTGCACCACCGATATCTCGTCGACATAGGCATGAGCGATCAGGTTGCCGCGGGTCGAGGCGGTCGAGTCCAGGCGCCCTGCCGTGGGATCCTTCTGGCCCAGCGGCGTACCGGAATCCGCAATGTCGCGGCCGGCGCGTATCGCCACCGGACCCGACGCCTCGTAGCGCGACCCTGCCGAACCCGCCGGATAGCCCAGCAACACTTCCTGACCGACGCGCAGGCCGACGATATCGCCTTGCACCGCGTAATAGCGCGCCGGCTCCCGTCCCACGGCCGCCCCGGCGACGGTTGCCGTGCCGCCAAAGGTAAACAACGCGGCAGTATTCATGCGTCCCAAGTTTTGGCTCGCCAACCAATCGTGGTACAGCGCAGCTTCGGCCGACGCGTTGTGGACCAGTAGCGGATCGGTGCCGTACTGGCCGCCACCGGTTTGGGCCAGCATGCCGACAAAACCGGGACGAAACGGGCTGGCCATCCCCGACGGGTCGGCCGTAGAAGTCGAGAACACATAGCCTGCGCCATGAATCGAATCCTGCGCCAGCAGTTGAAGTTCGCCCTTGCCGGTGGCATCGACGAACTGTGCGCCGACCGGCGAAGGCGCCAGCACAGTGCCGTAGGCGTAGCGCATGATTCCGGTGGAAAAATGGCGCGCGCTGCTGGCGCTGGCGCCGTAGTACAGGCTGCCATTGGCGGCGGCCGCTCGCAGGACGGACGGGTAGAAAGAGCCGTCGCCGTTGGCCGACTGGTTGCGGCCCTTGCCGCCTCCGCGCACGTTTTCGTTGATATCCCTTTCGTCCCAGGTCGTGACGGGAGTCAGGTTGCCGCCTGCGCTGAACAGATCGATGGCGGTAGCCGGCGTCCACAGCGAGAACCAGGTCCAGCCGTTACCGGCGTAATCCGCGCCCTGGTAGGTGAAAGGGGTTGCATTGAGCAGCAGGGTCCGGCCGGGGTCGGCCGTACCGCCCAACACCAGATCGCCGCGCGTCTCGATGCGGACAGCGGAATCGCCCAACACCAGGATAGGCCCGCCGGTGGCTTGGCCGCCCCCGGCCGCGTACACGTCGCCCCGGCGGGAATCCATCTGATCCCGCCCGCCATAGCCGAGCTTCACTCCGCCGATGGCGCCGGCATCGATCATCGTGGCGCCGCGCAGATTGACGAAGGTACTGTTCAGGTCGTGCTCGTTGACCCGCAGTTCCGGATTCGGATTCAAGGTACCGCCCAGGCGCAGCGAGAGGTCGCCGCCGCCCGTCTGCACCAGTTCGCCGCTCGGCGTGATGCGACCGGTACTGGCCACGGCCAGATGCAGACCCTGGCTGCGCGGAGTATGGCGCGTCTCGTTCCAGGTCGCCTGAAGGCCGCGCGCATCGATCATGCCGGCATCGCCGCCGGCCTCCACGACCAGATTGCCGCCACCGAGCGTGCCGATGCCGGTGAAGCCCACCAGGAAAGGGGCATTGCCGAATAGCCTCGTACCGTAAGGATCGGTCTGGCCGGTGGCGCCACCCGCGACATAAGTGCCGAAGTTGATCCACCACGCCGTCGGCACCGCGTCGGCGCCCGCCTCGACGCTACCGGTACCCTGCCGCCACAGCCAGTTGCCAACCGCCGCGGTCGCGATCTGCTGGCGCGTGTTGTAGAAGGTATAGGCGTCAACGTCGCTGCGGTTCTCGTTGTTGCCGACCAGGTCGCCCTTGAGATCGCCGCCGGCACGCAACAACACATTACCGCCCTGCTCCGGGTACCAGGCCGCGTACAGGCTGTCGGCGCCGCCATCGACCAGCGCTTCGAAAATCGCCCCTTCGGGACGCAGCACCGTACCGTCGGTCAAACGGCCGCGCGCCTGGTTATAGCCGCTGCCCGGCGGCGCCGAGGAGGTGCCCGCCGTGTAGACGCCGTAGAGCGAGGTCATTTCGACATTCCCGCCGGAAACCAGGTCCAGGTCGCCGGTGCCGGTGCGCAACGCGCTGAACAATTGCTGCCGCGCCAGCTTGGGCACGAACTCCAGGTCCGGCGGCGTCCCGGCATCTACGACATGGACCACTTCACCATAGCCCCAGTCGTTGAGTTCGGTAACGCTCTCGGAAATGATCCAGTTGTCCTTGAGGTTCTGCACGTCGCTTGGGGTGATCGCCTGGCCTGGCGTCAGCACGATGCCGTACCACGCCGCGAGATCCGCGAAGAAGGCCTCGGCTTCTGGCGACGTGGCGGCCCCGTACGTGGCCGGCGTACCGGTGCCGGGAATCGGCGTGAGCACGTGTCCCATGCCGAAATGCGTGTCGGACAGGAGCAAGCGCGCCATGCTGTCCGGCAATGTCAGGCGTGCGTCGGCCGCCGTCGTGTCGGCGCCGGCCACCAGCCGGATGTCCCACGATTGCGAACCGGCCTCCAGCATCGGCGCCAGCGCCAAGGTGCGACCCTGGGTGCCGTCGGCCCCCTTGGGACGCAGGTCCACCATCTCCACGCCGCCCGGCAGCACCACGTCGGTTTCCGACGGCACGATGGCACCCTTGGCCAGCGCCAGCGGCCGGGCCAGCTTCATTGCCACCGGCAGCACAGCGCCCTTGGGCCATATCGTGGCTCCGATCTGCGCCTGCGCCGGCAGGCGGAAACCCGCGGCCAGCTGCATGCCGGCGTCCAGCGTCACCGGCGCTTGCAGTACGGTACCGGCCGCGTGCACCACGTTGCCCTGGCCATCGAGCACCGCCGCCCCCAGCACCGTGCCGGCCGGCAGCGTCAGGCTCTGCGCCAGCGGCATGGCGGCGGGCAGGAGCGTGCCGGCCGGCAAGGTCAGGCTCGATACCGGCAGGTCATAGTTCAGCGTGCGGCCACCGGCGAACTGGGTGCCGGCGTCCAGCGTCGCCATACCGCCGTGCGGGATGACGAGATCCCCGCCGAAAGGCATGCGTCCCGCGGGCAGCACCCAGCCATTGTCGTCTGCCGTCACCCCCAGCTTGCTCGTGTCGAAACCGTCGGTGATGCTGCCGAAGATCGCCAGGTCGCCCTGGGCGCGCAGCACCAGCGCGCCGGCTTCGCCAGAACCATGGACGGACGTCTTCTGCGTGCGCGGATTGACGCTGGCGTAGCGGTGGCCGGACAGGTCGATATCGCCGTCCACGTGCAGGTTGCCGTCGGGATTGACCGCCGCGTTGCTGACGATCTCCACGCCGGGACGCAGGCGGAACTCGCCGGCATGGGCGCGCAGGCCTGCAAGCTTGCCGTTCATCAGCGCGCTGTTGGCCAGCGCGTTGTCGATGAAGGCGAGGCTGTCGGCGTGCTTGCCGTCCAGGTAGGCCTGGTCGATGGTCTGGTAGCTTCGGCCGTCCACCGTGGTCTCGGTGCCGGCGGCCCCGTCGTCATAGGTGTGGAAGGCATTGACGGCGACGGACTTGGCGCCGGCGATCACGATGGCGCCGCTCGCGTCGATGTCGACGTCGTTGCCCCTGGCGCCGCCCAGGCGTGGGGCGTTCAACGCCACCGTGCCGTAATTCGCGCTCGCGCCGGCCACGCCCAGGTCCATGCGTACGCCATCGGCCAGCACCAGTCGGCCGCTGCCCGAGTCGATCTCGATGACGGCGCGGTTGGGCGCGTCGATCGCCTGCCCGTAGCTGTCCTTGCGCAGCACGCTTGCGCTGGCGTCCAGCACGGCGCTGCCAGCCAGCGTGACGCCGCGATTGGCGGCCAGGCGGATGCTGCCGGCCTGCTCGCCGCTGGCGTCGACCCGGCCCGTTACCGTCAGGCTGCCGTTATCGACCGAGACGTTGATCTCGCGGGCCTTGAGTTCGTCGCCGATGACCAGGTCGCCTTGTCTCAGCTGGAAGCTGCGGCCGCCGAAGACTTCGCCCTGGGTCAATCGTTCGTTCAGGCCGGCAAAATCCGCGATGCGCTGCGCGCGCACGTCGATGTAGCCTGCCGCGAACGGGACCCGGGTGCCACCCGCATCGTAGTGGCCGGCGCTGCCGCCCAGGACAGCGCCAGCGAGATCGGCCGTCCCTTCCAACGCCAGGACGGTCAGCTTGCCGGCACGATTGTTTTCGGCGGCCAGGTCTATCGTCGATCCGGCATGCTGGACGACGCTGCCTTGTCCGCTCGACAGTGTCACGTCGCCGCCCCAGCTGTATTTGCTGACGTCGAAGAAGTCGATCTGGCGGCCGGCCAGGTCCAGCTGCGCGCCTTCCGCCAGCGTCACGTCGCCCTGCGCCGACAGCTTGAGCTTGCCACTGGGCAGCAGCACCGCGGTGTCCAGCACGAGATGCGAGCCAGCGTCCAGCGCAAGCTCGGCGCCCAGGGCATCGGCCAAGGTGGCGTTGTCTGCCAGCGGCGCGGCGGCGCCTGCCGGGGCCGCGACCGTGATGGCGCCACCTGCCTTGATCCGGTTCACCGAACCGGCTTGGCCGGTCAGCAGCGGCGTGTTGAGGTTCAGGTCGCCGCCGCTGTAGGTCCATGCCTTGGCCGTGTCGTCCCAGGCGCCCCGGGATTGGTATACCGCCAGCGCGCCCTTGTGGTTGGCCGTGATGCGTTCGGCCGCGTTGAGATCCACGCTGGCAAAACCCAGCGCCAGGCGTTCGTGCGTGCCTACGGTATCGGGCTGGCTTCGGGGGCCGTAGCCGAACTCGATGACGTCCGCATCGATGACCAGTTTTCCGCTGCCGGTGCCGGCGCCGCCGGCGATGACATTGCCCGCCGGCGTGGTCGCGCCGTTCCAGACCAGGGTGCCGGTTTCGATGCGGGCGACGTCGCCCGCGCTGCCGTGGCCGTAGATGGCCGGCGTGCCCAGCACCAGCCGCTCCAGCGCCGACTTGCCGGTGGCCGGGTCGATGGTGCTCAGATCCACGCTGCCGTAGAAATTGACCGAATCGCCGGCGGTCAGAACGAGGTTTTCCAAGGCCGGCGCGCCGGTGCTGGTATCGCCCCGCAGCAGGCGGTCGAGCACGCCCTGGTTCAGCGTCAGGCCCGAGGGCAGAATCCCTACGGCCCCGGCCTGTGCCAGCGCGTCGGCGCTGCCGACGTTGATGCCGCCCATGGCCAGCACCAGGTTGCGGGTGCCATAGCGCACCGACTCGCCCAGCTCGAAGGACTTATTGGTGGCGGCGGTGATCGTGCCTTCCGAGTACAGCGCCGTTTCGCCGACGCAGCTCGCCCCCGCGGCGCAGGTGCCGACGTGCAGATAGCCCGCGCCGAGTACACCGGAAACGTCATCGGCAGTAGGCGAGGTCACGTCCAGCCAGCCGTTGGTCACCGCCAAGACCCCGGCCTGGCCCGGCATCAGCACATAACCGTCGTTCGAATCCCAGGGCGCCTTGCCCCGCCCCAACGTATTGATGCCCGCGCCCTGCTCGATGGTCAGGCCTTTGTTCTTGTCGTTGACCACCAGGAAGACCGATGCCGCTTCCAGCACGGCGCCCTGGCGCAGGATGAGCTCGCCGGTCGAGCCGTTGCCCAGGCCGACCTGCCAGGAATTCTGGGTCGACGAACCGCTGTCGTTCTGCACGGCGAACGTGGACACCGGCGAACCGCCGATGCTGATGCCGGCGGCGCCCAGGCCATTGAGCGTGCTGGCGTAGACCGAAGTGCCGTCGAAGCCTTCGGTGGGCGCAGCGCCATCGGCAAGGATCTCGATACGTCTGCCGTTCAGCGCCACGGTGCCGCCACGCCCGCCCGCGGCCGGGGTGAAGTCCGCCGAGCCGGCGGCGATATCCAGGCGGCTGCCCGGCGACAGGCCCAATTGCCGTGCATCGCGCTCCAGTTGCGGCCGGGGGGCGCCGTCGCGCGCTGCCCATTCCAGGCCGAACTGCGCGTAGCTGGTCTCGTTGTACTGCGCATAGCTGCGCAAGGTATCGGCCGGCGTCAGCACGGCCTGCGTGGTTTGCACATCGGCGATGCCGGTGTGCGCAATGCCCAGGCGCGCGGCCGTGGCGTAAGAGCCGTTGCGCATGGCGGTGCCGCTGCCGAAGGCTGCCTGGCTCGAAGCCAGTCCGTTCAATTCCACGCGAAAGGCACCCGGCAGCAGCGCATAGGTGGACGGCAACAGAGTATAGGTGCCCGCCGCCAGGCCCGGTACGCCGTCGCCCACCGTGATCTGGCGGCCTATCATCGGATCGCCCGCGCCCTTCTCGGCCGCGATCGGCACCACGGCGGGCTGCGCGCCAGGAACGATGGCGTAGACCGGATTGGTCGACAGTCCCGGCAGCACGAAGCCGTCGCCCGCCATCTGCACCAGCGGATGCAGGCGCGCATCGGTGGAACCTCCGCGCCCGGTCAGAAAGCCCGCTCCCTTCAGTTCGCCACCGCCGGACAAATCGATCCGCGCACCGTCCCGGACTTCGATGCTGTCCGCCGTCAGTTGCACATTGCCCAGGCCGCCGCCCAGCCCGGAGAACCAGGCTTCCACGCCGGCATAGTTGTAGGCCAGGCCGTCGACCGTGCCGCCGTAGGGCATGACCAGCCCTGCGGCGCTGACGGACGTCACACTGCCCGGGCGCAGCACGATCCTTCCCGGTTCCTGGTGATTCCCCGCGGCAACGCCAAGGTCCAGCATGCCCAGCGGCGCGCGAACCACGCCGCCCTGGTCGATGTTGGCCGACCGCAGGCGTAAGGTACCGAAGGCCGAGTACGGCGCCGGCGGCGCCGCGCCATCGCCGCTGCGCTCGATGCGCAGGCTGCGCCCGGGATCGTAGGTGATCTGATAGGTTCCCCACTGGTCGAAAATCCCTTTGCGTCCCGCGACCACGTCGACCACCGAGCCGGTGGCCGGATAGATCTGGCTGCCGGCCAGAACCAGGTCGCCTTCGGTCGTCAGGGAAGTACGGTCGCCGACCGTATGCTTGAGGAAGCGCAGATCGTCCTGGCTGCGCAGCTCCACCTGCTCGAAGCCGTGACGCGCAACCAGCGCCTTGCCGCTCTGCACCGAATAGCCATAGGCGCCGAACCGCACCCCGTTGATCACGTCCAGCACGCCGGCCTCCACGCGCAGCCGCGTGTCGTCCTGCAACGCAACCATGCCGCCTTGGTAGGAAGTGGGATCGTTCAGGAACGGTACGGTGTATTTGTCCCTGCCCAGGCGGGAAGTGCCCGCCAGGCGCACGTAAGGCGCAGCCAGGTTCACGCTGGCACCGACCGGCGCTCCCTCCGCCAGAACGATCGCGCGCGATGCCAGATGCAGGCTCTGACCCAGCGCAAGATCCACGCCATCGTCCAGGGAAAGCACGCCGTTGACCAGCATGGACAGGTTGCCGAAGCCACCCGCCTCGACGCGATCCGCGCCGAGACGGCCGTGGCCGTAAACCAGTCCCGGATCGGCCTGGCCCGGGCGCAGCCCGGCCTCCAGGCTCTCGGGCGCCTGCTCCTTCACCAATTGCAGTTCGCGATGCACCAGCACGCGATCGGCCGGATTGCCCGCATCCCGGTAGGCAGGCGCTTCCAGCGCCAGGGACAGCGTACCGCCAGCGGCGCCCGCGCCCCCCGCCGCGGCTTGCATATCGCCGTCGAGATACAGGCCGTTGAAGCTGGCCAGATGGATCACGCCGCCGCCGGAAGCCAGCAGGGTCTCGCCCAGCCCCGGCAGGTCCAGCTTCGCCGCGGCGCCCGAGGCGTCCAGGCGCGCGCCGGGCCGGATGACGATGAAATTGTCGATGGCATCGGCCTGGGTGGCGTAGGCCTGGTACTTGCCGCCGATTTCTATCCTGCCCCCGTCCAGCACCACGCCGTAACGGCGCCCCTGCGCATCCACCGCGGTCCGGGCAAGGCCCGCCACGTCGAGCACGGCCTTGCTCCCTATCCACACCGAACCGTCGTGGCCCGTCAGGTGGCCGACATCCTCGGTGCCAAACCCCAGGCCAGACACGCCGATGCGGCCGCCGGCGGCGCGCAGTTCGCCGTCGATATTGATCTGGCCGTTGCCCTTCAGGACGATGCTGCGTCCCGGATCGACTTCGATGCGAGCGCCCTCGCCAATGGCGAGGGTGGGTCTCTCGCCCCCTTCGACCATGCTGCGCGCGTTCCCCGCGGCCAGCACGAGATCCGCGCCACCGCGCTGCGTCAGTCGCCCCTTGCCGGCGTCCTCGGCGAACAACGGCGCAAGCCGCTGCTCCAGCGCCTCTTGCGGATCGGCGCCCGTGGCCACGCCGCGCGCCACGGAAAGATCGGCGTGCAGGATCGGCATCGTCGCGCGCAGATCGGCGCCTTCGGCCACGGCCAGGCCATCGCCGCCCGTTACCTCGTAACGCGAGAACCCCTGTTGGAAGCGCGCGGCGTCCAGATGCAGCAAAGACCCGACCGCCACCGCCTGCGGCAGGGACGAGCCCGCGCGGATCGTGGTGCCCGCGGCATAAGTCACCTCGCTGGCGGCGATGGTGCCGGCCTTGATCACGCCGGGAGTTGGCGCGATCGGGATGCCGTTCGGCAGGATGGCGGCATCCACGACATAGTCGATGGGAAAATTAACCGGACTCACCACCGACGTGATGACCGTGCCCGCCGGCAGCGTCGGCGGCGTGCTCCAGCTATAGCCGTCGACCGTCAGGAACTGGCCGTTGGAAAGCGTCACGCTGTAGCTGACGTTCTGGTTGGCCGCCTTCGGCAGCGTCCAGGCCGCGCCCAGCGTGACCCAGCTTGCCGGGTTGCCGGCAACGATCTGCGGCGCCCCGCCGATCGCCTCGCCCGGATTGGCGTGCGTGCGGACATAGTGATAATCCACCGGCAGCACCGCGCCTTCGGCGACGGTGAAGGCCTCGTCGGTAATCAGATCGACCAGCGAAGTCTCGCCCGCCTTCAGGACCCCGTCGCTGCCTGCGACCTGTCCGCCGACGACCACGGCATTGCCGGTTTGCAGGGTCAGCGTGCCGCCTCCCTTGACGCCGTGGCCGCGCAGCTCGCCTTCCAGCACGAGCCTGCCCTTGGCTCCTGCGGCCGCCGAGTAGGCGTCGGCAACCAGCGCGATGTCGCCGCCCTTGCCGCCGCGCAGGCTGTCGTCGGCCATGAGCGCCGCGCCCGACGAAACGTCGAGCAGCGCGCCCTCGCCCACCCGCACGTCGCCGCTGCTGCGCACGTCGATGCGGCCGCCGTTGACGAACGGCAGGCCGCCGATGCCGGCGCCGTCCTGCGGCAGATTGCTCCACAAACCGCGTGCGTCCAGCGTCACGCCATCGCCGATGGAAACGCGCGCCACGTAGCCCGCCGGCACGGCCGTCGTCAGCGGAAGCCGCTGCCAGCCCGTGCTGGCACTGACGTACCGGTCGACCATGTTGCCCAGGACAATGGCGCCACCGCGCGCCGTCAGGCCGGCATTGACATCGACCTGCGTCGCATGCAGGGCGATTTCTCCGCCCGGCGCGATCGCCACCGATGCGCCCACCTCGATGCCGCCCTTGGCGTAGACCCGCAGTCCGCCCAGTTCCAGCGCGTTGAGCCAGGCCGCCTCTAGCGCGATGTCGCCGCCCGTGCCGCCTATCTTGACCGAGTCGACCACCGCGCCCGGACTGTGGCGCAGGTCGCCGCTGCCGGCGTCGTAGACTGGCGTCCAGGTACCGATGACCAGCTCGCCGTTGCGCGCGGCGGCCGTCTGCGCCTGCCGGTAGCCGTCCAGGCCCGCCTCGCGCGCGCGTTGCTGCCGCTCGCCTTGATAAGTGCTGGTTTCGACGTCGCCCTGTAGCGTCGCCGCAGCCGTCGCCACCACCAGTCGGCCGCCGTCGCGGCCCACCGTATAGCCATTCTCCAGACGCCTCAGCGGCGCGATGATCGGGTTGTAGAAACTCTCTTTCGCCGTATCGCCCCAACGCGAGGCATCGGTCTCGAAACCCCGGTACAAGCCGGCATACAACAGGTCTCCCGGCGCCGTCGAGGCGTTGTACAGGCTGCCGTCCGAACCCTTGAGCCAGGTCTGGGCCACATAGCCTGTCTGCACGTCCAGCGCGCCGCCCGACAGATTGATCAGCGAACCCTGGCGCGTCAGCAGATTGCCGCCACTGAATTGCACGGTGCCGCCCTGCGCCGACCATTCGCCTATGCCGTGGCCGGTGATGCCAAGATAGCCGCCGACCTCCAGCAGGCCCCCCGCCGTGTACCAACGGTCCGTTTCGTAGCCGTTGGTGCCGGCCGGCACCAGGACCAGGTCGCGGCGATCGAGCCAGATATCGCTGTTGCGCAGCTTGTCGCCGTCGCGGTTGACCGAGGCGTCGCGCTGCTCGAAGCCCTGCACGTTGACCAGGACATTGTTCGCCTCCATCGCGATGCGCACGCCGACGTAACCGGAGACGTCGATCGCGGCGCCGTCCTTGACCTCGCTGGTGCCCGCGGCATCGACGTAGACCTGGCCGCTGGTGGCCAGGGTCAGGCTATCGCCTTCGAAGCGTACGTCGCCGCTGCTGGCGACCTGCACCAGCGACTGGTCGCGCCGGTGGGCGATGCCGTCGCCCGCCTTGTCGCTGTCCTGGACCAAGGTCTCGCGCTGCACGTCCAGCGCCGTCGAAGCGCTTGCATCGAGCACGATGGCGGTAACGCCACCCTCTTCCAGCCCGACCTGCGCGGTGTCGCCTCCGCTCGCCGTCAGGTGGATGGTGCCGCGCGTGTGCACCGAGGTCGTCGCCACCGCGACGCCACCCTGGCGCACGTCGTGGCCGGCCAGCGTGATGTCGCCGGTGGATGCCTGGATCAGGCCGGTGTTGCTCGCCAGGCCGCTGGCGCCACCGTCCAGGTGCCGCGTGCCGACCACGTTGCCGCGCGTGGTCGAGTTCTGGTTCGCATCGGTGCCCATGCCCTTCCTGATCACGAAGGCATCGCCGGCCGATAGAACCACCTGGCCGCCATCGGTCGTGATCTGGCCCGCGTTGTGCACCTCGCCGCCCAGAAGCAGCACATAGCCGCCGCCCTCGGTCACCGTCTGCGGAACGTGCGTGGCGATCCGCGCCCCCCGCTCCACCACCACCTGCCCCGTCGCCGCCCCATGGCTGTTGCCGCTAGCCGTCGTTTCCAGGTCATTGGCGAAGCTCGGGATGTACCCGCTGCCCTGCGCCTCGCTGTACAGCCCCTTCTTGAACTGGCTGTCGGTCATCCCCGCCGCGGCCGCCGCCAGGTTGCGCACGTTCACCTGGCTCGACCCGCTGAACACGATCCCGTTGCGGTTCACGATCATCACCGTTCCGGGCGCTTCGATCCGCCCCTGGATCTGGCTCGGACGCGCCTGCGGATCGTTCACCCGGTTCAACACCGACCAGCTCGCCTGCTGGTCGAACGCCACCGTCGTGTTCTTGCCGACGTTGAACGTCTCCCAGTTCAGGATCGCCTTGTCCGCCGTCTGTTCGATCGTGACCTTGGTCTGGCCGCCCGACACCGTCTGCACCGGATCCTTCGCATTGAGCCAGCCCGCCGTCAGGCTGTTGGCATCGACCTTCAGGCCGCCCTCGCCCAAACCATCGGGTACCGACGACCCACTCGCCTGCGCCGCCTCCCGCGCCGCCTTCTGCAGCGCCTGCTGCGCCGCGATCGCCTGCGCCGCCAGGTTCAGGTTGTTGATCGAGGTCTGCAGCTTCTGCCGCGCCGCCGCCGACTGCTGCTCGGGAGCCGTCAGCGACGAGGCCGGCAAGCCATTGGGCAAGCGCCCCGTCGCCGCCGCCGTGCCCTGCGCCGCTCCCTTGGCTGCGAACCATGCCGGACTGAACGCATGCTGCGCATGCGCCGGATCGGCGAATGCTCCCGTCAGTGCCAGCGCCGCGATCGCCGCCGCCATCGGCGTACGCCGCCATGCGGCACAACGCGCGGATCGGATTGAGAACGTCACACGGGACGAAGCGACAGGCTGGACGGGCACGGACATATCGGGTCGGATCCTAGACAGATGAATCAGCTCGGGCGCGCAAGCCGCGCACCCCTATGTCCGTATAGACGCCACCCGAAAAAAAGATGGAACAGAAACCCGCATGAATTTTTAGTGACAGGTCACCCCAGCATCACGACATTCGCCACGCGGCGGACGTGGGCGGCATAGAGCTGCTGGATGAGGGCGATGGCCTGGTCGGTATCCTGGATGGTGAAGCGGCCGCTGATGCGCTGGCGGGCCAGTTCGTCGCTCATCAGGATCACGCGGCCACTGCGATAGCGATTGATCTCGGCCACCGCATCGGTCAGCGGCGTATCGTGGAAGACGATGTATCCCTGGCGCCATCCCGACGGCACGGCCTGCCCGCCGTCCATGGCGGCAAGCGTCCGGCCGGCACCGTACGAAGCCGACTCGCCAGCGTTCAGGGTCAGGACGCCGTGGGCGTGGCGCACCTCGGCCCGGCCCTCGGTGCACAACACCCGGGTTTCCTCATGGGCCAGATGCCTGACCTCCACGCATCCCGCCGCGAGCTGGATACGGCCCGAGCCGGCCTGGATCTCGAGCGCGGCCTGGCCATCGCTGCGGATCTCGGCTTCGCCGGCGATCAGCTCGACCCGCAGGGGATCGGCCTGCCGCACCGAGACGCTGGTCTGGGTATTCAACAGCAGCTGTATGTGCGCGCTCAGGGCCACGCTGCGCTGCTCGCCCACGGCCGTGCGATAGTCCGCCCCCATCTCGGACCACGAAGGCCACAGGCCCAGAGGGGGATTCACCATGCCCACCACGCCCGCGGCCGCGGCGACTGTGGCGCCGACGAACCATCGGCGGCCCGGCGAGGCTGGCCGCGCGATCCGCGCCGCCGGGATCCGGCACCGGACCGTCTGCAGGACGTCGCCCATTTCGCGCCATTCCGCACTCGCCCGCCGCCACATCTGCGCATGCATGGCGCTTTGCGCGCACCAGCGGCGCAGGGCCTCGGCATCGGCGGTGGTCGGACGGCCGACGGCCAGCCGCCGCGCCCAGGCACGCGCCTGCTGCAACACGACGTCGACGCCGTCCGCGCCGGGATCGTTCATAGGGCCTCCTGCCGTCATGCCGTGGAGCCTGGTGTCCATGTTCGTTTTTCCTTCTTCTTATAGACGTTTGGAGACACGGATATGCGCACGCTTTTCTGCGAGATCTGACAATTTGTTGCCATCTCTGCCGCAACGGCCCGAAGCAGCCCCCACCTTTTCCTCCGCCGCCTCCATATGTCGCGCGCAGAATTCGTGCGCCGCCTGCAGCTCCCGGCTGATCAGCCGCGTAGATACCCCCCAGCGCTGGGCCAGCTCCTTCAGCGTCAGGCCATCGATCCGCGCGGCGTACAGTATGTCGCGCTGCCTGGCCGGCAAGGCGGCCAGCGCATCGGCCGCGCGCCCCAGATCGAAGCGGGCCTGCGCCACGCGCGGCGGACCGGGCGCGGGGTCCGCCAGTTCGTACAGGTCGGCCACTTCGTCGGCGCTCAGGTAACGCTGCGTGCCGCGCAGCTTGTCGATCGCGGCATTGACGGCGGTATGCAGCAGGTAGGCCTGGGGATGCCTGACCTCGTTCAAACCCTCCCGATCCGCCAGTTGTACATAGGCATCGTGCAGCGCATCGCTCGCCAGCTCCGCCGACCCCAGGCGCCTGACCAGCTGCGCCTTGAGCGTTTCGTAGCGTTCGGCAAAAAGCCGCTTCAGTTCGGCCAGGCCGCCGCTGGTCATGATGCGCAGGCCTTCAGGCGACCGGCCTGCTGCGTCACCAGCAGCACGATCGGCTGGTCCAGCGCCGGCGGCGGCTCGATTTCCAGCCGCGCCCCTTCCAGGCTGGCTTCGATGCGGGGCTCGAGTTCGGCATGCCCCTGGGCCGCGGCCTTGACCCGCCGCAGTTCGCCGGAGCCGCTGACGTAGGCACTGATGGCCAACCGGTACCGGCCGATCGACAGGCCGGCGTCGGCGCAAAGAATGCTGGTGGCCACGCGCTGCACCCGGCCGTAGAAAGCGGCATGAAGCGCGGCCCCATCTCTCCCCCTCGCCTCGGTTGACGTCGGTGGCTCGACCGGCACGATCACGAACGCCCCGGTCGAGGCGAACCTGGCCTGCATCCCGGTTCCCTGCAACAAGGCGGTCAAGGCGGCGTCGGGATCCAGGCTTCCATCGATGGCCGTCGACCGCAAGTGCGCAACCTGGCCGGCATCGTAAAGCACCGACCGCCCGGACGCCCGGCTATAGGCCTGCAACGCATCGTGCAAAGGCTGGCTGTCGATGACGAACGTGCTGGCGTCTCGTCCGGCTGTCGGCGCCGCAGCGGCGGGATTGACGAAGCCGCAGCAGAACGGCCCCAGGATCCAGGCAAGCAACATCATGCGCACACGGACGTGCAGGCGACGGGCTGACAGGCAGGCAACGGCTGGCAGGACATTCCACCCCAAACGCGGAAGTTCTTCAGGGGCCGCACGGCTGGACCGGACATGCGGCAAGGCCGCCGCATCGTAGCCGGCAGGCGTGACAACGGGATTACATCCGTTTCACCGCGCCGGCAGCTCCAGCGCCACGAATATCCTCGCTCCCCTGCGCTGCACCAGCAGCGCTGGCCGCCCCGTCCGCGTCCGTCACCGCTTCGGCCACTGCCGGGCCATAGGTCTTGACCAGCGCAGAGAAATCGGCGGCTGGCAGCCAGGTCGCTGTCGGCATGCCGGCACACGCCGACAGCGCCAGGACGGCGGCCAGCAGCGGTCCGGCAAGGCGAAGGCCGTCCCGCAGGCTAGCTCTTGGCCACAAAGCCCAGTTCCAGTTGCAGCACCATGGGCTGGCGCATGTCCTGCGGAGGCGGCTCGGACAACGGCTGCGCGGTCAGCAACGCGCGCAGGTCCTCATCCGCCTGGGGTTGACCGAGCGATGCGAACTCGAGCCGTTCGACCTTGCCTGCGCCATCCACCCAGACGCGCACGATGAGCGGCGGTGGCGGCGCGACTGGTCCTTCCTGCAGCATGCGTTCCTGCATCCAGGCATGCAGCCGCTGGACCGTCTCGCTGTCGGGATCGCTCAGCCAGGCCTGGAACTGGTTGCCGGTCATCTGCACGTAGCTGATCCAATGCTGCGGCACGGGCTGCGCGGGAACCTGGGCGGCGGCGGGATTGCCCGCCGCCGTGGACAACCCCACACCCAGGGCGCCGGCGGCGCGGACGATGCGCTGCCATGCGCGGGTGAACGGGCCGTCGCGCTGGGGCTGGGTGGATCGGGTCGAGGATGAAGTCTGTGCCATGGTTGAACATCGCGGAAAGATGAAGAAGCGGCATCAGCCGCACAGGATCCCGACGGCCAGCGTAGCGGCACGGACGGCCGGCGACTGGTTCGGAGCAGGCTGCGGCAGATCACTCTGGGAAAAGGAAACACCGTCGCCGCGCAGCACCGCGCTGCCGCTGGTTCCCGGCTTGACCCCCGAGACCAGCGCGGTGCATGCCGCCAAGGATGCCGCGCGATGGCGAGCCGCCATGCCCACGCGCCCCCGTCGTTGAAAAGTCAGCCGCACAAAGTGCCTCTGGGTGATTGCCGGAAGATGTCGGTCGTTCCGTTCCTTGCATCAAGACGGAAATCGGCCGGCAAAACCACCGGTTGTCACAAAAAATTCACGCGGCGCAGGGGGAGCGAAAGATCAGCGTTCCGCGCTCAGCAGGCGGCGCATGTAGCAGGCATCGGAGCCATAACCGTCGAGCAGGCCGGCATCCGTCGCTACCGGCTCGAACCCCAGCGCGACCCAGTAGGACCTGGCCGGCCCCAGCGATACCAGCGTCGCGCAGGCCAGACCGGACGTCCGCGCACAACGCAGGCCGGCGCTGACCAGGGCACGGCCCACGCCCTGGCCGGCGGCGGCGGGCGCCACCGCGCAATCGTGCACGAACCAGCTATGCGCCCCCGCGGGCAGGGCCCGCAGCGGGACATTGAGCTGCGGCGGCTCGCCCAGCGTCCAGGGATAGGACACCAGGTAGCCCAGCAGCCCGCCGTCGCCGCGCGCGATCCAGCAGGTGCGCGGCGACAGTTCGATGCGGTTCAGGAAAAAGCCCGCATCCTCGAGCAGATCGAGGCCGGCATAGGCCTGGGCCTGCACCACCAGCACGGCATCGACGTCGGCCGGCTGCATCGCCTCCACGGCGAAGCCGGCCGGCAAACGGGGAGAGACTGGCATCAGATCCCCTGCGCGTGCACCTTCTCCACAGGCGATTGCAGCTTGTTCAGCGCCGACAGATAGGCCTTGGCCGCCGCCACGACGATGTCGGGATCGGTGCCCACGCCATTGACGATGCGGCCGGAGCGGGACAGCCGCATGGTGACTTCGCCCTGCGACTCGGTGCCGGTGGTGATGGCGTTGACCGAAAACAGCAGCAGCTCGGCATCGCTGCGGACATGGCTTTCGATGGCGTGCACCGTGGCATCCACGGGCCCGTTGCCCTGCCCCTCGGCCACCACCTCCTTGCCGTTCTCCGAAAACACCACGCGGGCGTGCGGCCGTTCGCCCGTCTCGGAGCGCTGCGCCAGCGCGACGAACCGGTACGCGCCCTCGCCGGCCTCGCCCTGCTCGCCCGAGACCAGCGCGTGGATGTCTTCGTCGAAGATCTCGGACTTGCGGTCGGCCAGGTCCTTGAAGCGCGCGAAGGCCTCGTTCACCGCCTGCTCGGAATCGAGCTCGATGCCGAGTTCCTGCAAGCGCTGCTTGAACGCGTTGCGTCCCGACAGCTTGCCCAGCACGATCTTGTTGGCCGCCCAGCCGACGTCCTCGGCGCGCATGATCTCGTAGGTCTGGCGCGCCTTGAGCACGCCGTCCTGGTGGATGCCCGAGGCGTGCGCGAAGGCATTGGCGCCGACGATGGCCTTGTTCGGCTGCACGACGAAGCCCGTGATGCCCGACACCAGCCGCGAGGCCGGCATGATCTGCGTCGTGTCGATGCCCACGTCCAGGCCGAAGTAGTCCTTGCGGGTCTTCACCGCCATCACCACTTCTTCCAGCGAACAGTTGCCGGCACGCTCGCCCAGGGCGTTGATGGTGCACTCCACCTGGCGGGCGCCGCCTATCTTGATGCCGGCCAGCGAGTTGGCCACGGCCAGGCCCAGGTCGTCGTGGCAGTGGACCGACCAGACCGCCTTGTCGGAATTGGGAATGCGCTCGCGCAGGTTACGGATGAATTCGCCATATTGCTCGGGCACCGCGTAGCCGACGGTGTCGGCGACGTTGATGGTGGTGGCGCCTTCGGCGATCACCGCCTCCAGCACCCGGCACAGGAAATCCGGATCCGAGCGGCTGCCGTCCTCGGGCGAGAACTCGATGTTGTCCGTGTACTGGCGCGCGAAGCGCACCGCCAGCCGGGCCTGCTCGAAGACCTGGTCGGGCGTCATGCGCAGCTTCTTCTCCATGTGGAGCGCGCTGGTCGCGATGAAGGTGTGGATGCGCGCGCTGTTGGCGCCGCGCAGCGCCTCGCCCGCCCGCGAGATGTCGCGGTCGTTGGCGCGCGCCAGCGAACAGACGGTGGAATCCTTGATGGCCAGCGCGATGGCGCGGACCGATTCGAAATCGCCATTGCTGGCCGCGGCGAACCCCGCCTCGATGATGTCCACGCGCAGCTTCTCGAGCTGCTTGGCGATGCGGACCTTTTCCTCGTGCGTCATCGAGGCGCCGGGACTCTGCTCGCCGTCGCGCAGCGTGGTATCGAAAACGATCAGTTTGTCGCTCATGACTATCTCTCCTTCCAAGAGGGGATTTTACCCCCCCACAAAAAAGCGGCCCTGCTTCTCAAGCCGGGCCGCCTTTTTCCGCTTTTTTCCTCGGGAACGCCTGTCAGGACATGGAGGAAGGCCTTCTGCTCTTTTTCCATTTCATGCCCCACAGCACGTAGCCGGACAGGCCGTAGATCACGAACAGCGCGAACAGCACGATGGGAGGGTCGCTGGAGATGAAGACGAAAGCCAGCACGACCAGCAGGATGGTCCAGAACGGCACGCTGCGCCCCAGCGCGAAGGACTTGCCGCTGAAGAACGGCGCGTTCGACACCATGCTGACGCCCGCATAGACGGTCAGGCCGAAGGCCACCCAGGGCATCCACAGTTCGCGGATGGGCAGCTTGTTGTCGACCGCCAGCCAGACGAATCCCGCCACCAGCGCGGCGGCCGCGGGGCTGGGGAGCCCCTGGAAGAAGCGCTTGTCCACCACGCCGACGTTGATGTTGAAACGGGCCAGCCGCAATGCCGCGCCGGCCACGTAGATGAAGGCCGCCAGCCAGCCCCACCGCCCCAGGCCGGTCAGGATCCATTCATACATGACCAGGGCCGGCGCGACGCCGAACGAGGTCATGTCGGACAGCGAGTCGTACTGTTCGCCGAACGCCGATTGGGTATTGGTCAGGCGCGCGACGCGACCGTCCATGCCGTCGAGCACCATCGCGACGAAGATGGCGATGGCCGCCGCCTCGAAGCGGTCGTTCATGGCCTGCACGATGGCGTAGAAGCCGGCGAACAGGGCCGCCGTCGTGAATGCGTTGGGCAGCAGGTAGATGCCGCGGTGGCGATGCTCCAGATCTTTCACGACTGGGCTCCGCCGGAAGAGAGATGGTCGAGGTGCACCCACGTTGCAATGCCCCCCATGGGATAAGGAGA
Organism: Pigmentiphaga kullae; assembly: GCF_004216695.1. Lineage (GTDB taxonomy): Bacteria > Pseudomonadota > Gammaproteobacteria > Burkholderiales > Burkholderiaceae_B > Pigmentiphaga > Pigmentiphaga kullae. The sequence continues at coordinate 984,840 of NZ_SGXC01000003.1, read as the reverse complement.
AAGAGTGGTTTTGAGCATGAGGTGAAGGTTAACCGATGCCGTGCCGGCAGGCCAATTTCCCGGAGCCGCCGCCGGAAGCGTGTGCCAAGACCAATTTCGACGAAAAAGCCCAAATGGTACATTTTCATCGCTCATTTCATAGACACATTGAAACTCCGTTTAATCCTGGATATCCCTGATTCTTCAGGCCATTTTCCGATTCCCTTTCTATTGACTTGCAAAACGCCGCGCTGCTAGATTGGTACAAAAATCAAAACCATAAATGTACCAATTGGAGACAGCATGCCCCACGTCGAATGGCAAGGCGGTACCGAGCACTGGACCACCAAGGGCGACATCCGCCTGTTCCTCTGGCAGAAACCGGCCGCCACGGACGTGCCGTTCGCCGGCACCATCCTTTTCGTACACGGTTCGTCCATGGCTTCGCAGCCCACCTTCGACCTGTCGGTTCCCGGCAGGCCGGACTCCTCCGTCATGGACTGGTTCGCCCGGCGGGGCTTCGACACCTGGTGCATGGACAACGAAGGCTACGGCCGTTCCGACAAGCACCGCCCGATCAATTTCGACATCGCCAACGGCGCCGACGACCTCGCCGCGGGATCGCAATACATCCTGGCGCACAACGGCGGCAGGCCGCTGTTCGTGTACGGCATCTCGTCGGGCGCGCTGAAGGCGGCGCTGTTCGCGCAGCGGCATCCCGAACGCGTCGCCCGCATCGCGCTCGATGCCTTCGTCTGGACCGGCGAAGGCAGCCCCACGCTTAAGGAGCGCGCCAAGAAGCTGCCCGAGTTCCTGGCCAGGACGCGCCGCCCCATCGATCGCGCCTTCGTCCACAGCATCTTCAACCGCGACCACCCAGGCACCGCCGACGACGCCACCGTCGAGGCCTTCGCCGACGCCATCCTGACCCTGGACGACTCCATGCCCACGGGCACCTACGTGGACATGTGCTCGAAACTGCCGCTGATCGACCCGCGGCGCCTGCGGGTACCGACCCTGGTCATGCGCGGCGAGTACGACGGCATCGCCAGCTTCGACGACCTGATGCGCTTCTTCGAACAGTTGCCCAACATGGACAAGCAGTTCACCGTCATGTCGGGCATCTCCCACGCCAGCTTCCAGCAGAAGAACTACCTGCGCGTCTATCACATCCTGCACGCTTTCCTCACGCTCCCTGAAGCCCGATACGGAGGTTGACTCCATGAAGCGCATCCACGGCATGGCATGGGCAGCGCCGCTGCTCGCATTTTCGCTGCACGCAGGGGCCGCCGAGACCTACCCGGAACGTCCGGTCAAGGTCATCGTTCCCTTCGAGCCCGGCGGTTTCACCGATGTCGTGGCGCGCGTCGTCACTCAACAGCTCAGCAGCGCGCTGGGCCAGTCCTTCATCGTCGAGAACAAGCCCGGCGCGGGGTCGACCATAGGCACGGACTTCGTGGCCAAGGCGGCTCCCGACGGCTACACCCTCGAGATCGTTTCGACCAACCACGTCACCAGCCACCGGCTGTACAAGAACCTGGATTACGACCCGATCAAGAGCTTCACGCCGATCGCCAAGCTGGCCGACAGCCCGTACGTGCTTTTCGTCAATACCAAGCTGCCTGTCCAATCGGTGCAGGAACTCATCGCGCTGTCCAGGTCGAACGGTGCCCACATCCGATACGCCTCATCCGGCAACGGCAGTACGCAGCACCTGATGGGGGCGCTGTTCCTGGCCAAGTCCGGGGCCAGGCTCGAACACGTTCCCTATCGCGGCAGCGGCGGCGCCATGAAGGACCTGGCGGCGGGTTTCGTGGAAACCAGCTTCGCCGCCGTGTCCAACGGGCTGCCGCACGTCAAGAGCGGCAAGATCAAAGCGCTGGGCGTCACCAGCACGCGCCGCAACGCCCAGTTGCCGGACGTGCCCAGCCTGGCGGAGGCTGGCGTCCCGGACTACGACGCGGTGGTATGGCTGGCGCTGCTGGGGCCGGCGGGGATGCCCAGGAACATCGTCTCGCGCCTGAACGAGGCGGTGCGCGCCGGACTGTCCAAGCCCGAGGCGCGCGAAGCCCTGGCCGGCGCGGGCGTGGACGTCGCGGTGTCCACGCCGGAGGAATTGGCGCAATACATGGCGCAGGAGAACACCATGTGGGGCGACGTCATCCGCGGCCTGGAGATACGGATCGATTGACGGCGCGGCTCGGGGCTAGGTGAACGCCGCCGCGTGGTCGCGCGCCCACTGCGCGAACGAGCGGGCCGGCCGGCCCGTCACCCGTTCGACCGCATCGGTGACCGCGGGCGCGGTCGCCACCGACTTCAGCGCATAGTCCAACAGGCGCTCGGCGACCTCGACCGGCGTGCCGGGCGGCCGCGCGGCCAGCGCCTGTTCGCGCGTCAGGGCCTCGAAGCGCAGCGGCTTGCCGATGGCGTCGGCAATCGCCTGGACCTGACCCGCCTGGGTGATCACGGCGGGGCCCGTCAGCGCATAGGCATGGCCCTCGTGGGCAGCATCGAGCAACGCCGCCACCGCCACCGCGGCCACGTCGTCCTCGTGGATGGGGTTGCGCTGCGCGTCGGGATACGCCGCTCGCACGACGCCTTCGCGGCGGATGGACCCGGCCCAGGCGCAGGCATTGGCAGCGAAGCTGTCCGGCCGCAGGAAGGTCCACCGCAGGCTCGCCTCGCGCACCGCAGCCTCGGCGGCGGCATGGCGCGCCGCGATCGGATTGATGCGCGGGTCGGCCTTCTGGGTGGCGGCCGAGGACAGCAGCACGACCCGCCGCACCCCGGCCTCGCGGGCCACTCGCGCGACCGACCGGGTGCCGGAGGCAGGCGTGAACAGGAACAGGCGGTCCACGCCCTTGAACGCCTGCTCCAGCCCTTCGGGCGCGGACAGGTCGCCCGCGCAGATTTCCACACCGGCGGGAAACCCAGCGACCGAGGGATCCCGCGCCAGGGCGCGCACGCGCTCGCCGGCCTGGACCAGGCGTCGCACCACGCACGCGCCGACGTTGCCGGTCGCGCCGGTTACCAGGATCATGGCGCGCTCAGCGGCACAGGACGGTACGCAGCGCGCGGCCGATGCCCGCGTTGTCCGCGCCGCGCCAGGCCACGACGCCGTCCGGACGCACCAGTACGGTCTGTCGCTCGCCCGCATGCAGCGGCACGGTGGACTTGACCGGATAGGCCTTCAGTTCGATGCCCAGTTCGCCAGCTGCCGCCCGGGCCGCCTCGGCTCCTCCCTGCACGGCCGTGAAGACCATGAACCACGGTCCCAGTAAATGACGCGGAGAGACCTTCCCGCCGTCAACGCCCTCCAGTTCGACATAAGGAACGCGCGCGCCCGGACGCCCCGAAGCCTGCGCGGGATGCTCGAAGCGCTGGTCCTCCGCCCCCGGTTCGGGTACCAGCGCGCCGTTGGGCGGGCAGACGTAGCCGAACAACAGCGTGGCATGGTCCAGCGGCGCGCCGATGCGTTCGGCCAGCGTATCGATGCGGCGGCGCTCGGCCAGGTTGGCGACCTGCCAGTTGCAGACCTCTTCCGCGTAGGGCTGGCGTTCGATCTCGTAGCTGTCCAGCAACGCGGGGCCGGCCTTGCCCTGGATGACCGCGGCCAGCTTCCAGCCCAGGTAGTAACCGTCCTGCACGGCGGTGTTGCCGCCCTGCCCGCCGGTGGGCGGCATCACGTGCGCGGCATCGCCGGTCAGCAGCACGCGGCCGGCGCGGAAGCGGTCGGCGATGCGGTGGCCGTAGTCGTAGCTGACGGTGCCGATGATCTCGAAATCCAGATCGGGAAGGCCGGTCATGATCTTGATGATCTCGCGCATGCCGGCCTCGTCGCGCCCGGGATCCGCGGACATGTTGGCGACCCATTCGTCCTTGTAGTCGGTGCTGACCAGCACGCCGGCGCCATCGGGCAGCGCGGGATTTTGCAGATAGTGGATAACCATGGCGTTGTCGCCGGCCCACTGGGCCAGGTCGGCCTTGAAGCGCACGGCGGTGACCGACTTGATGGCGCCCAGGCCGTGCGTGCCTATGCCCAGCCAGCCGGCGATGCTGCCGCGTATGCCGTCCGAGGCGATCACGTACCTGGCGCGCACCGCATAGGTCCGTTCGGCATCGAGATCGCACAGCGCCAGCTCCACGCCCTCGCCGTCCTGGGCCAGCGATTCGCAGCGGGTCTTGAAGCGCACCTGCGCCCCCAGTTCCAGCGCGCGGCGCAGCAGCGCCTCTTCGGCGCGCGCCTGGCTGGCCATGCCCGGGCGTTCAGGCGAAAACATGGAGAAGTCGGGACGATGCGCGACGTGGTCGTAGAGCACCTTGCCGGTCAGGCTTTCCGACACCACCGAGGTGATCGCCGGCTTGCCCGGCGGCATGGCCTTGTGGATGGCCTCGGCCAGCCCGGCCGTACGCAGCGCCTCCATGGTGACCGGGTTGGCGCCGCGCGCCTTCGGCAGGACGGAAGTTCCTTCGCGGCGCTCGACCACCAGCGCCTTGACGCCGTTCATGCCGAGGAAGACCGCGCTGGAGAGACCGGCCAGGCCGGCGCCGACGATCACGACGTCGATGTGTTCTGTACTCACGATGGACTCTTTTGAAAGGATGGGACGTGAAGAAAATGGTGACGATCAGAGAGAGGCGCCCTTCTCCCAGAACACCACGCGGCCGCGCAGCTTGACGATGATCCGGTCGCTGACGAATCCGATCGCGCCCAGCGTGGCGACCACCGCGAACGCCGACGCGGTATCGAAATACGAGGCCGAGCGCGCGATCAGGTAGCCCAGCCCCTGCGAATCGCCGATGAACTCGGTCACCGTCATCACGATCAGCATGATCGGCACCGCCACGCGCAGGCCGGTGAACACGAAGGGCAGCGCGCTGGGCACGATCACGTCGGCCAGCAGCCGCCAGCGACCGGCGCCGGTATTGCGCGCCAGCCACTCCATCTTCGGCGCGACGGCGCGGGCGCCGGCGTAGCAGTGCACGAAGATCGGAAAGAAGCACTCCAGCGCCACCTGGGCGATGCGCGAGCCCGCGCCCAGTCCCAGCAGCAGGATGATGACCGGGTACAGCGCCAGCTTGGGCACCGGGTAGCCGAAGGTGACGAACGGCCCCAGCGCGGCATCCACCACCCAGCTGCGCGCGGCCACGAAGCCCAGCAGGCCGGCCACCAGGAACGAGATCGCCAGCCCGGCGAAGCCGCGCGTCAGCGTGATGGCGGCGTGCTCAAGCAGTTCGCCGTCCTCCAGTAGCTGCATGAAACTCTGGCCGATGACCTCCAGGCCCGGCGTCAGGCGCGTGCCGTTGATCGTCGCGTAGAGCTGCCAGGCGCCCAGCACCGCGGCCAGGCCCAGCACCTTGAGCACGGGACTCGAGAGCAGGATCGCCGACACGCGGCTTGCAAACGCCCCCGGTACGGCTCCGGCAGCCGGGCGTGCCGCGCGGATGTCGATATCAGCCATGGCCGCCCCCTCCCGCATGGCGGCCACCGCCCAGGGCACGCGCCACCAGTTGCAGCACGGCGTTCGAGGCCACGCCGCACAGCGCGACCGCGACGATGCCCGCATACATGGCGCCGTACTCGCCGTCGCGGTACGCCGCCATCAGGCCCGCGCCCAGGCCGTTGGAATGCCCGACCACCTCGGTGGCGACCATCAGGACGAAGGAGATCATCAGGCTGATGCGCACGCCCACCAGCGCGCGCGGCATGGCCGCGGGCACCACCACCTGGAAGAAGGTGCGCAGCTTCGAGGCGCCGACGTTGCGCGCCACCCAGAGCAGCCGGGCGTTGATGCCCAGCGCGCCGTTCATCGCGTTCAGGTAGGACGGATAGAAGGCGCTGATGGCGATCACGAGGATGCGCGACGTGTCGGTAAAACCCAGCAGCACCGCGATGGCCGGAAACAGCGCGATCTTGGGAATGGGATGGGTGAACGACTGGGTGAGGTCGAACAGATCGCGGAACACCCGCGAGACGCCGGCCAGCAGGCCAAGCATGACGCCGATGGCGCTGCCGATGAAAAAACCGCTCAGGGCGCGGTAGAGGCTCGGCCCGGTCTGCGCGGCAAGGTCGCCGCTGCGGGCCAGTTCGAAGAACGCCTTGGCGATCTCGATAGGCCCGTAGATGTACGCGGGCAGGACGCCCGCCATCGCCAGCGCTTCCCACGCAGCCAGGACGAATACCGTGAACAGGCTCGATATCAGCCAGGTCTGTTCGCGCGAGCCCCCCAGGACGGATTGCCTGCGCATCAACTGCGCGGCCATGCTGCCCGACGTGCTCATCGTCCGGCCTCCGCCATCGCGGGCGCACTCCTGGCCGACTCGCGGCGCAGCACATCCCACAGATGCGAGCGGTATTCGAGGATGCGCGGATCGGACTTGGTTTCCGACGAACGCGGGCGCTCCAGCTCGATGGCGCGGTCCTCGACCACGCGGCCGGGCGAGGCTCCCATCACGACCACCCGGTCGCCCAGGAAAATGGCCTCGTTGATGTCGTGCGTGATGAAGACCACCGTCAGGCCCGAAGCCTGCCACAGCCGGGTCAGCTCTTCCTGCATGACCTCGCGCGTCTGCGCGTCGAGCGCGCCGAAAGGTTCGTCCATCAGCAGCACGCTGGGCTCCATCGCCAGCGTCCGGGCCAGCGCCGCGCGCTGGCGCATGCCCCCGGACAGTTCGCCGGGATAGGCGTTGCCGAAGCGCGCCAGGCCGACCCTGGCCAACAGTTCGTCGGCCCGCGCATGCGCCTGGCGCCTGGGCGTGCCGGCCACCAGCAGCGGCCAGGCCACGTTGGCCCGCACCGTGCGCCACGGGAACAGCATGGCCTCCTGGAAGACCATGCCGCGATCACGGCCAGGACCGGTAATGGGCCGGCCCTCGATCTCGACGCTGCCCTCGGTCGGAAACTCGAAGCCCCCCAGCATGTGCAGCAAGGTCGTCTTGCCGCAGCCGCTGGGGCCCAATATGGTCAGGAACTCGCCCTTGCGGACGGCCAGGTCCACCGCGCTCAGCGCGTTGACGACGTGCTTGCCGCGACGAAACGTCTTCGTCACCCTTTTGACTTCTAACAAGAGAACTCCTCGACACGAAAACCCCCGCATGCCCCCGAATCCGACCCAGGGCACAGCGGATCTGGCTTTGCCAGTCCGCCAGTGCCGCCCCCTTCGAGGGGGCCCGCGCAGCGGGTAGGGGGTGGGTCTACCTGGGGGCCTATTGCTTCATCAATGAATAACCCGGCATCACCAACTTGGCGGCGGGCTGAACCATGGCCGGCGGCAGGAAGCGGGAGGTCGCCATGTCCTTCATCGTGGCGTCGAACTCGGCCAGCGAAACCGAGCCGTCGGGACTGCGTCCGCCGTCGGCACCGGCCTTGGCCGAAAACGGCGTCACGTACTTGGCGGCGATCAGCTTCGGATAGGCCGCGTCCGGGTTGGCCGACCAGTTGGCCAGGGCCTGCTGGTAATCCTTGCGCCATGCGCAATAGGCCTGGGGATGAGCCTTGATGAACTTGGGCGAGAAGAAGATCAGCAGGCTGGGCTGGCTGGCGCCGCCGGTGGCCTGGAACGGCGTCATGATGGTTTCCACGCCGCCCGTGGACTTCGCCTTGAACAGGAACTGGCGGGCCAGCCAGGCCACGTCGATCTGGCCGTTGCGCAGGGCCTGCTCCTGCGCGGGCGGCGGCAGCGACACGAACGAGACGTCATTCGGCTTCATGCCGGCGCGCCGCAGCGCGCTCTTGACCCAGTATTCACTGATGGTATTCGGCCCGTAGTAGCCGACCTTCTTGCCCTTGAAATCCTTGATGTCGCGGATGCCGCCGCTGGACAGCGATGCGAACGCGCCTTCGTTGTCGGCCTCGTTGACCTGGACCAGCGAGGCGACCGCCCGCGCGTCGATGCCCACGTGCACCGCCGTCACCAGCGAGGGAAAGCTGATCGTGCCGGCGTCGATCTGACCGGCCTGGAAGGCCGTCATGCGGTCCGTGGACGTGAACTCCGTGACCTGCATGGTGTAGAACTTGCCGTTGCCGGGATAACTGGCCTGGTCCGCCCACAGCAGCGCCAACGGCTCCTCGCCGCCGCCGGTCGTGCCGTAGCGGATGGCGACCGGCGAGGACTTGGCCACGGACAGGTCCACCGCCGCGCAGGCGTCGCCTTCGGCGGCGAGCGCGGGCAACGCACCGGCCGACAGCGCCAGGATCAACGCTCCTCGCGCGGCGGTGATCGATAAAGGAAAAGCACCAAGGGATAAAGCCGGCATCGCAGGGCTCCTGGATCGAATGGAACGCAACAGGAGGCATTCTGCGATTTTTTATTTGATATAGTCAAACATAAAAGCGCTGGAGTTTTCCCTAACAGCACCTGCGGCCAGCCCTATGAATTCCGTTATTTCCCTTTAAATCAAGGACTTTACGAAACACAGCAAACCCTTAAGCCCCCCCACAATTAAATGAATAAGTCACACTTCAAGGGATGAACCGCTAGTCCACCAGCTGTCGGGCCCGGGCAATGAAGCCATCCAGGCGGGCATAGACGACGGCAAGCTCGCTTTCCGGCAAGTCCCCGACCACATGCCGATTGCGGGCCGCCGCCGCGTCCGCCAGGCGCCGGCGCATCTCCTCGCCTTCCCCGGTCAGCGTCAGCACGGTCTCTCGGCTGTCTTCCTCGCTGCGCCGGCGTTCGACGAATCCGCGCTCGACCAACCCGGACACCGTCCGGCTCATCTGCCCGGCATCCAGCATCGCGTGGTAGGCCAGCTCGCCAATGGAGACCGGCTCGAACGCCCCCAGCAGCGTGACCGCCAGCCATTCGACCTGCGAAAGCCCGTACTCCGCCTTGGCGAACTGCACCGCGCTGCGGGTCAGCACCCGGCTGAGCGCATTGACGCGCGGCGCCAGCAGACCGAAGCGATGGAACGAAAACTCCTTGAGATGGGACACGCCGCGGCCGCCGGTCGCCGGCTCAGCTCCGGACGCCTCGGCGCGCAGCCACAGGAACTCGCGCACCTCGTCGGGGGTCGGCCGACGCCCCGCCAGCGTGGGCAGCAGCCTTTCGTAATAACGCAGGCGGACCGCATGATCCCGGCGCGCCCCACCCTGAGCCGCCACCAGGCTGCGCCCGGCGAAACGCCCGAAGCGCCGCATCTCGCGCACCAGGAATTCCGCGATCCGCAGCAACTCGGGCTCATGGACCGCGTCGAAACCGGCAAACCGCAGCTCCGCGGCCCTGCGCGCTCCCCGCCCGCGCCGCTGCGCGCCTTCGCCGCCCAGCACCCGTGCCCGCTGGGCCTCGGAAAAATCCTCGAATGCGGACTCGAACACTTCCCACATTTCGAGCACCGATAGTACGAAACGGGCATCGTCCGGCGATGCCGACGAGGACACCGGACTGTACAGCCCGCCCATCTCCAGATCAGCGGCCCAGTGGTTGCCGGTGGCGAACCCCCGGCATACGGCATCCACCCGCTCCGCCGGCGCACCCAGGTGGCGGAACAGGTCGCCCATGAAGGCCATCAGGGTCTTCTCGCCGTCGCTGAAACGGGGACCGCCGGCAGACGCGCCCGCCAGGCCGCGCTCGATCAGCGCCCGGACCGCCTGCGCCCGCGATGCGCCCGCCATGTGCGCGTCGCGCCAGGCGTCGATGGCGGCCTCGGACGACTCGTCCAGGCGCATTTCGAATCGTTCGGTCTTGGCCATGCCGACTACCTCCGTAATTTGTACGGCATTCTACCGTATTTCTTACGGTAGCCGGCCCGACCGGAGCTCAGGCGGCGTCGATGCGCACCTTGCCCGACCGCACGAGCTCGGACACAGCCTTGACCTCGGCCAGCAGGCTTTTTTCAAGGTCCGCGGGCGCGCCGCCCACGGGAATGAAACCCTGCTCGATCAGTTTGCCGCGTACCTCCGCATCGGTCAGCGCTTGGTTGATCGCCCGGTTCAGGCCGCCTATCGCCGCCGCCGCGGTACCCGCCGCGACATACGTGCCGAAGGCGATCTCGGCCACGAAGTCCGGGATACCCGCCTCGGCCACGGTAGGCACGTCGGGCAGGCGATCCATCCGGTCGGCGCTGGTCACCGCCAGCGCGCGCAGGCGGCCGGACTTCACGTGCTGCTCGGCCGCCGCCACCGTCGCGAACACCAGCTGGATCTGGCCGCCCAGCAGGTCGGTCATCATGGGCCCCGTGCCGCGATACGGCACGTGCAGGATGTCGATGCCGGCCTGGGAACGGAAACGCTCCGTCGCCAGGTGCTGCGGCGTGGCGTTGCCGGGCGAACCGAAGGTCAGCGTGCCGGGCCTGCTCTTGGCCAACTGCACGAACTCGCCCAGCGTCTTCGCCGGCACGCCGGGATTGACCGCGACGAGATAAGGCGAACGCGCGATCATGCACACCGGCGAGAGCTCCGCGCCGATCTGCGACAGTGGGCGGCTGTAGTAGCGCACGGACGGCACCAGCCCCGAGAACAGCAGCGTATTGCCGTCGCGGTCGGACTTGGCCACGTACTCGGCGCCGACGATGCCACTGGCCCCGGGCTTGTTCTCGACCACGACCGGGCGCCCCAGCAGTTTTTCCAGCCGGTAGCCGATGGCCCGCCCTAGCACGTCCGTGCCGCCTCCGGGCGGGAACGGCACCACCACGTGCAGCGGGACGTTGCCGCCCGCGCCTTGCGCGTGCCCCTTCCCCAGGTAGGCCGAGGACGCCAGCGCGGCCATCGCGCCCAGCATGTGTCTGCGTTGCATGTCTTGTCTCCTTGCTTGGTATGGTGCGGGCCGCTCAGGCAGCCCGGCGCGTACCGCCGGGCCCCAGGAAGTCCCTGAGCGCCGCCGCGGCAGCCGTCACGCCCTCGACGGGCAACATGTGCTTCTGTCCCGGCACGATCCGCAGCGCGGCATGTGGAATGGACCGTGCCAATTCCTCGGCCATGCGGGGCGTGGACCCGGTGTCCTGGTCACCCGTCAATACCAGGACCGGACAGCGGATCTGCGGCGCCGCCTCGGGCAGAACGCCATCCACGCCGGCGAAGATGCGATACGCCGCCAGGAAATCCTCGCGCCGGTTGGCCAGCAGACGCCGCCGGATCGCGTCGACACGATTCGGCTCCGCCTCGATGAAGGCACGCGAGAACCAGCGTTCGACGGATGCCTGCGCGCCCGCCAGCGCGTCCCCGCCTTCGGCCTGCGCCAACCGCGTCCGCACCGCGTGGCGCTCGGCCTCGGTGCGGCGAAACACGGTGCTCATCAGCACCAGCTTCCCCACGTCGCCGGGATGGCGGGCGGCGAAACGTCCCGCCACCAGCCCGCCCATCGAATATCCCACCACGCAGGGCCGGCGCAAGCCCTCCGCGCGCAACACCTCGCCTAATTGCGCCACGTACCGGTCCAGATCGATCTCGCCGGCCAGCAAAGGCGTGTCGCCGTGCCCCAGCATGTCATAGCGGATCAGCTCGAACTCGCCGCCCAGCGCCTGGACCAGCTCATCCCACATGCCCAGGTCCAGGCCCACGCCGTGGATCAGCACGACGGACGCGCCCGAACCGCTGCGGACCACGCGGGCCGGCCAGGTCACGAAGCCTCCTTCCCGGCCGCATCCAGCCCCATCTCGCGCATGTCCTGGTAACGGTCGCCGATCCGGTGATGCGGCCGGCCACCCACGCTGGCGCCCAGCGCGACGACGACCTCGTCCGCCGCCGGCGCGTCGGCGATGGTCGCCTGTACCGTCAGGTAATGAGACCGCATCCCCTCATCGTTCTTGTGCATCATCGGCACGACGATGGGACACCCCATCGCGCCGCGCGAGTTGGTGAAGCTCAGGTAACTCGTGCCGCCCACCGCGTTCCGGTACTTGTTCCCGAACCGCAGCGTATGGATCAGCGCCGAGGCGTGCTCGACCTCGCCATCGGCGCCGACCACGGCGGCCTTGCCATAGCCTTCCACGCGATCGCCGGATCCCGTGTGCTTCAGGATTTCCCCGACCAGCAGATCGCCCAGCGGAGGCGCGATGCGCAGGATCTCCGGCCGCAGGTCCTCGGTGAATGGCTCTCCCGCCCACGGATTCTTCAGGACCGCGGCGCTCAGCACCATCAGCAGGGGCCGTCCGGCCTGCCTGCCCCCTTCCACCCGCGTTTCCTCGACGTACGAAACGACCTTGCGCACTTCCAGCGTCATGCGACCTCCTTCTTGTCCTGGGGGACATGGTCGCCACGGCTCCAGATTTTGCCAAGCCAAATTTGTGGAAATAAAATTCGGAAAACCTAAATTTCCGGGACCCGGCGTGGACCCCTTCAAAATCCAGCACCTGCGGCAGTTCGTGGCCGCGATCGACAGCGGCAGTTTCCTGGCGGCGGCCCAGGCCACCTTCCGCTCCCAGGCCGCTGTCTCCGCCGCCATGGACGATCTCCAGCGCCAGGTGGGCGCTCCCCTGTTCGAACCGGGCAAGCGGGCCCGCCCCACGCCGCTCGGCTGGAGCCTGCTGCCCCTGTTCCGCGAACTGCTGGCGATACACGACCGCGTCCGGCTGGAAGCCAACGAACTGGCTCAGGCGCGCCACGGCTCGGTGTCGCTGGCGGTCATGCCCTCGCTGGCGGACGAATGGCTGCCCGACATCCTGGACCGCTATACCCGCCAGTTCCCCCAGGTCCGGCTGCGCGCCATCGACATGCCCTCGCAGGCCGTGCGCCAACTGGTCCTGAGTGGCGAAGTCGACATCGGCATCGCCGGCCTCCTGGCCGACGAACCCCGGCTGGATTTCCTGCCCATCGCGCGCGATGAATTCGGCATCATCTGCCCGCCTTCGCATCGCCTGGCCGGACGGCGCAAGCCCGTGGACTGGAACGAACTCCAGGGCGAACGCCTGATCGCCAACGCCACCTTCGAAGCCCTGCGCCACCCCGACATCCCGCCCTGGGTAGCCGCGCCCGACATGACCGTCACCAACCGGACCTCGCTCATCGCCAGCGTCCGCTCGGGCCTGGGCATCACCATCCTCCCCACCCTTGCCCGCCCGGCACGCCGCCACAAACTGGCCTTCGTCCGCCTGCACCGCCCGGTCATCGCCCGCACCGTCGGCCTGGTCACCCGCCCCGGCCAAAGCCTCTCCCCCGCCGCCCGCCACATGCACGACCTGCTGGTCGACCTGATGCGCGAACTAGCCACCGACAAAGGCGGCCAACTGCTCCCCTGACCGGCAAACTGAACGCCCCAAAAGAAAAAGCCCCCACGAACATCCGTGGAGGCTCCAAACCCAGGGCACAGTGGATCCGGCTCCGCCGGTCCACCAGTGCCGCCCCCTGGGGGGCGCGCGTCAGCGCGTAGGGGGGGTTCTAGTTCTTGCTCTGATCGACCAGCTTGTTCTTGCGGATCCAGGGCATCATGTCGCGCAGCTTGCCGCCAACCACCTCGATGTCGTGCTCGGCGTTCAAGCGACGGCGCGACTTCAGCGTCGGGGCGCCGGCCATGTTCTCCAGCAGGAAGCTCTTGGCATATTCGCCGGTCTGGATGTCCTTCAGGACGGCGCGCATGGCGTTCTTGGTGTCCTCGTTCACGATGCGCGGACCGGTGACGTATTCGCCGTATTCCGCGTTGTTCGAGATCGAGTAGTTCATGTTCGCGATGCCGCCTTCGTAGATCAGGTCGACGATCAGCTTGAGCTCGTGCAGGCACTCGAAGTAGGCCATCTCGGGCGCGTAGCCGGCTTCCACCAGCGTCTCGAAGCCGGCCTTGATCAATTCGACGGTACCGCCGCACAGCACGGCTTGCTCGCCGAACAGGTCGGTTTCGGTTTCTTCGCGGAAGTTGGTCTCGATGATGCCGGCACGGCCGCCGCCGTTGGCCATGGCATACGACAGGGCGATGTCGCGGGCGGCGCCGGACTTGTCCTGGTGCACGGCCACCAGGTGGGGCACGCCGCCGCCCTGGGTGTACGTGCCGCGCACGGTATGGCCGGGGGCCTTGGGAGCGACCATGATGACGTCGATGTCTTCACGGGGCACGACGGCGCCGTAGTGGACGTTGAAGCCGTGGGCGAAGGCCAGCACGGCGCCCTTCTTCATGTTGGGGCCGACGTTCTCGGCGTAGACCTTGGCGATGTTCTCGTCGGGCAGCAGGATCATGACGACGTCGGCGTCCTTCACCGCGTCGTTCACTTCCTTGACCGTCAGGCCGGCATTGGCAGCCTTGTCCCACGAAGCGCCGCCCTTGCGCAGGCCGACCACGACCTTGACGCCGGAGTCGTTCAGGTTCTGGGCATGGGCATGGCCTTGCGAACCGTAGCCGATGATGGCGACGGTCTTGCCCTTGATCAGCGACAGATCACAATCTTTATCGTAGAAAACCTTCATGGATGCTCTCCAAGATTCAATTCAGAATCAGTTCAAATTCAATCAAAACACTTACCACCCCCACCTCAGCCCCTCGGGTGCCCCCGAGAGACCAAGGGCACAGCGGATCCGGCTCTGCCGGTCCGCCAGTGCCGCCCCCTGGGGGGCGCGCGTCAGCGCGTAGGGGGGGACTACAAATCAGGGGGTTAAATCTTCAATACCCGCTCGCCACGGCCCACGCCGCAGCTGCCGGTGCGCACCGTTTCAAGAATGCTGGCACGATCCAGCGCCTCGATGAAGGCGTCCAGCTTTCCCTTGTCGCCGGTCAATTCGACGGTGTAGCTCTTGTCGGTCACGTCGACGATATGGCCGCGGAAAATATCGACCATCCGCTTCATTTCCTCGCGTTCCTTGCCCACCGCGCGAACCTTGATCAGCATCAGTTCGCGTTCGATGTGCGGCGCCTCGGTCAGGTCCACCACCTTGACCACCTCGACCAGGCGGTTCAGGTGCTTGGTGATCTGCTCGATGACGTCGTCGGAGCCCGAGGTGACGATGGTCATGCGCGAAAGCGTGGCATCCTCGGTGGGGGCGACGGTCAGGGTCTCGATGTTGTAGCCGCGGGCCGAGAAAAGTCCGACCACCCGGGAAAGTGCGCCGGCTTCGTTCTCCAGGAGCACGGATATGGCATGTCTCATGTGCGCTCCTTAAAGGTCTTCGGAACCGAGCAGCATCTCGGTCAGGCCCTTGCCGGCCTTCACCATGGGCCACACGTTTTCCGTGCGGTCCGTGATGATGTCCAGGAACACCAGGCGTTTCTTGTGCGTGGTGAAGGCTTCGCGCAGCGCGCCCTCGACGTCGCGCGGGCTTTCGATGCGCATGCCGACGTGGCCGTAGGCCTCGACCAGCTTGACGAAGTCAGGCAGCGAGTCCATGTACGACTCGGCATAGCGCGAACCGTAGTCGATCTGCTGCCACTGGCGCACCATGCCCAGGTACCGGTTGTTCAGGCACAGGATCTTGGGGCTGAGATGGTACTGCTGGCAGGTCGACAGCTCCTGGATGTTCATCTGGATCGAGCCTTCGCCGGTGATGACGGCGATGTCGGCATCCGGATGCAGCATCTGCACGCCCATGGCGTACGGCAGGCCCACGCCCATCGTGCCCAGGCCACCGGAATTGACCCAGCGGCGCGGCTTGTTGAAGCGGTAGTACTGCGCGGCCCACATCTGGTGCTGGCCCACGTCCGAGGTCACGAAGGCTTCGCCGCGGGTGATCTCGCACAGCTTCTCGATCACGAACTGCGGCTTGATGACTTCGCTGGAGGACTTGTACTTCAGGCACTCGCGCTCGCGCCAGGCGCCGATCTGCTTCCACCATCCGGCGATCTGCTCGGGATTGCGCCTGGTTTCCTTGAGCGAGGCCTCGACCTGCGCCAGGAAGTCCAGCAGCACGTCCTTGACGTCGCCAACGATGGGCACGTCGACCTTCACGCGCTTGGAGATCGAAGACGGATCGATGTCGATGTGGACGATCTTGCGGGCGTTCTGCGCGAAATGCTTGGGATTGCCGATGACGCGGTCGTCGAAGCGGGCGCCGATGGCCACCAGCACGTCGCAGTGCTGCATCGCCATGTTGGCTTCGTAGGTGCCGTGCATGCCGGGCATGCCCACGAAGCGGCGGTCGTCCGCCGGGAACGCGCCCAGGCCCATCAGCGTGTTGGTGCAGGGCATGTCCAGCATCTGCACGAGCTTGGTCAGCTCGGGCGCGGCGTCGGACAGGATCACGCCGCCGCCGGTGTAGATCATGGGGCGCTCGGCCTGCAGCAGCAGCTGGACCGCCTTCTTGATCTGGCCCTGGTGTCCCTTCACGACGGGCGAGTAGGAACGCATCTTGATCTCGCCCGTGGGCGGGGTGTATTTCCCGCGAGCGATCGTGATGTCCTTGGGAATGTCGACCAGCACGGGGCCGGGACGGCCGGTGCGGGCGATGTAGAAGGCCTTGCGGATGACGTCCGCGAGGTCCTTGACGTCCTTGACCAGGAAGTTGTGCTTGACGCACGGCCGGGTGATGCCGACCGTGTCGGCTTCCTGGAAGGCATCCTGGCCGATGGCCGAGGTGGGCACCTGGCCGGTCAGCACCACCATGGGAATCGAGTCCATGTAGGCAGTGGCGATGCCGGTGACCGCGTTGGTCACGCCGGGACCGCTGGTGACCAGCGCCACGCCGACGCGGTTGGAGACGCGCGAATACGCGTCCGCGGCGTGCACGGCTGCCTGCTCGTGACGCACCAGGATGTGCTTGAATCTGTCTTGCTTGAAGATCTCGTCGTAGATGTACAAGACCGAGCCGCCCGGATAGCCGAACACATGTTCGACCCCTTCGTCGGCCAGGGCGCGCACGACGATCTCTGCGCCTGTGAGTTCCATTGGATTTTCGTCCATTCAAGTTCGCGCTGACGCCCCGGGCGGTACTGCCATCGGCAGGGAAACCAAACCTGCGCGGGCACCGGCAACATGCGGCGACGCTTCACGGTTCACGGAACCGTTCCACTCGCCCACCTTGCCGACCTCGCGCACGTTCACCGGAACGAGCACTGAAGGTTGAAACGGAAGGCCGGGACCGGACTGCCTTCGCCCTGAAGCAAAGGCCGCCACGACGCTTTTGGCGCGGGCCAGGCTTGGTTGACTGCACTGCATGGCGCGCAGGGGTGCCTGGCGCCAGATGAAGCTCTCTGCCGTTGGCTTTTGTAACGCTTTCGGCGAGCCCGCTAGGCTATCAGGAATGTTGCGGTGCGGTCAAGGCTCACCGCAGCGACTGGGACTTTCCCCCGGGTCGCCGCCGCGGGCGGGCGAAGCCGGCCGCGCTCGGGTTATCGTAGCGCCCCATGAACGACACCCCTTCCGCCTCCCCCGCCCCCCAGGCCGCGCCGGGCCGCTGGCGCCGGTTCGCCTGCATGATGTACGAAGCCATCCTGCTGTTCGGGGTGGTGTTCGTGGCCGACTACCTGTTCGACACCCTGACCCAGAGCCGGCACGCGCTCATGCTGCGGCACGAGCGCCAGGCGTGGCTGTTCTGCGTCATCGGCGTCTATTTCGTGCTCTGCTGGCGGCTGGGCGGACAGACCCTGCCGATGAAGACCTGGCACATCCGCCTGATCGACGCCGACGGCGGCCGCCCGCCGGTCTGGAAGGCCGTGCTGCGCTACGTCCTTGCCTGGCCCTTCACGCTGACCGGGCTGGGTTTCGTCTGGACCTTCTTCGACCGCGACCGCCAGTTCCCGCACGACCGCATCGTCGGCACCCGCCTCGTCTCCACCCGTTGACCCATCCCTCACCAGGCGCCGCAAATCCGGCGCCTGATGTTGCATTTTTCCCGAAATCCCCTGCCGGCCAGTCGATGTTCAGCTTTCTGTAAGCCGACGACGCCTATCTTCCCTGGTCATCGAAGAATGCGAATCATTCTTCGTTAGAGTTTCATCTCATTTCATCGAGGGTGGGGGCCAGGCACCCCGCCCCGCATTCATTACGGGCCTCGCGCCCAGCTTTGGGGGATTTCACGGTGACACCTACGAACCAGTTCAGATTCAATACCTTGGCGGCCGCCATCAGCGCGCTCACGTTCGTGCCGGCCGTCCAGGCCCAGACGCAGAACACCACCTCGGCCGACGCGCCCCGCACCAGCGGCCAGCTCGCGCCCATCACGGTGCGCGGCGAAGCCGAATCGGCGTACAAGGCCGACCAATCGGCCTCGCAGAAATTCACCGCGCCGCTGCTGGACACGCCCAAGAGCGTCACCGTCATCCCCCAGGAAATCATCGAGAACACGGCGTCCACCACCCTGACCGAAGCGCTGCGCCTGACACCCGGCATATCGTTCGGGGCCGGCGAAGGCGGCAACCCGCTGGGCGACCGGCCTTTCATCCGTGGCTACGACGCGCAATCGAGCACGTACGTCGACGGCATGCGCGATATCGGCGCCGTGACGCGTGAAGTCTTCAACCTCGAACAGATCGAAGTCATCAAGGGCCCGGACGGCGCCTACGGCGGCCGCGGCGGCGCGGGCGGCAGCATCAACCTGATCACCAAGACGCCCAAGGCCGAGAAGTTCACCAATGCGACGCTGGGCCTGGGCACGGACAACTACAAGCGCGCCACGGTCGACGGCAACTGGCTGCTGGGCGACAACATGGCCTTCCGCCTGAACGCGATGGCGCACGATGCCGACGTGGCGGGCCGCAACGGCGTGGACGTGTCCCGCTGGGGTATCGCCCCCTCGTTCACCTGGGGCCTGAATACGCCCACCCGCGTCACCCTCAGCTATTCGCACATCCAGACCGACGATACGCCGGACTCCGGCATCCCGTTCATGTACGGCAACAAGGTTCCGGCCGGCGTGACGGCGATCCGCCCCGTCACCGTCAACATGGACAATTTCTACGGCCTGAAAAGCGACTTCTACAAGACCCGCTCGGACGTCGCCACCGCCCGCGTCGAGCACGACATCAGCAGCAACCTCACGGTGCGCAATACGCTGCGCTACACGTCCGTGGACCAGCGCTATGTGTGGACCAACCCCGATGACAGCCAGGGCAACGTGAACGACGGCCGCGTCTGGCGCAACGCGAAATCCCGCACCGGAGGCGTGCACACCATCGCCAACCAGACCGAACTGTTCGGCAAGGCCAACCTGGGCGGCTACGAGCACAGCTTCAACACCGGCATCGAGATCTCGCGCGAGAAATCGGATACCGGTTCGTACACCGTGGCACGCACGCTGCCCGGCGGCACCGGCGCCACGACTTGCGCGGCAGGCGTCGGCGCGCCGTCCGGCTACAACTGCACCGACCTCTACAACCCCAATCCCAACGATCCGTGGAACGGCTCGACGGTCGAAGGCGAGCGCAACAACCACTTCAAGGCCACCACCTTCTCGGTCTACGGCTTCGACACCATCAAGCTGAGCGAGAAGTGGCTGACCAACCTCGGCGCGCGCGTGGACAACTACAAGACCGGCCTGGTCAGCCCGACCGCCGACGTGGGCCGCAGCGACACGCTGTTCAACTACCAGCTCGGCCTGATCTACAAGCCGGCCAGGAACGGCAGCGTCTACGTGTCGTACGGCACGTCGTCGACGCCTGCGAACTCCACCCTGGGCCAGGGCTCGGAATCCCAGGGCATCGTCCCGGGGCGTGGCGGCGTGGGCGTCAACGCCAAGGACATGGCTCCGGAAAAGAACCGTTCGCTGGAAGTCGGCACCAAGTGGAACGTGCTGGACAACCGCCTGGCGCTGTCCGGGGCGATCTTCCGTATCGACACCACGAACGCCCGCGTAACCCAGCCCGACGGCACCTACGCCATGGCCGGCAACCGCCGCATCAACGGCTTCGAAGTCGGCGCCTCGGGCAGCATCACCAAGGCCTGGCAAGTGTTCGGCGGCTACACGTTCCTGGACAGCGAAGTCCGCGACCTGGGCCGTGACACCGCGGCCGCCAGCGGCCAGGCGTTCCCCAACACGCCCAAGCACACGGCCACGCTGTGGACCACGTATGCCATCAACAGCGACTTCTCGATCGGCGGCGGCGTGTTCATCTCCAGCAAGCAGTACGGTTCGAACGCGGCGGTGCGCCGTTACATCCCCGGCTACACCCGCTTCGACGCGATGGCGGCCTATCGGATCAACCGCAACGTCAGCCTGCAGTTGAACCTGATGAACCTGACCGACAAGCGCTACTTCACCACGACCTACTCGACGCACTACGCGTCGGTCGGCGCCGGCCGCGCCGCGATCCTGAACCTCAATCTGAAGTATTGAAGGGAAGCCCCCCCTACGCGCTTCGCGCGCCCCCTCAAGGGGGCGGCACTGGCGGACCGGCAAAGCCGGATCCGCTGTGCCCTGGGGGACTACCGGACTGGCGGGGGGCGGCGATTCTGCGTGTCCTGGTTGGCCTGTGGGAGGTGCCTTGCGTAAGCAAGGCGCCTCTTTTCTTTTCCGCCCTACCCCGCTCCATGCGGGCCACGCTTCGCGATGCCGCAGGCCGTGCCCCCGGGACGCGGCCGTGTTTAGAACCCAAGTTCTTGATGCACAATTCCATGAGTCCCATCAACACCCTAAAAACCATGGAGCCCATCTCCCGACAGCAATTGAACGCCGCCACCGCCGACGACCTGGCCGAGATCCTGCGCGGCCCGCGCGAGCGCGCCGCGGCGTGGGTACGGGCCGCGGCCGAGGGGGGCGTCGTCGAGGCCCAGGCAGTGTTCGGACAGATGCTGCTGGACGGCCAGGGCCTGCCCGTCGACCGGGAACAGGCCGTGTACTGGTTCAAGCGCGCCGCCGACGCCAACCACGCCATGGCCATGAACATGCTCGGCCAATGCCACCACCACGGCTGGGGCGTGCCGGCCAACCTCGTGCTGGCGACCTACTGGTACCGGCTGGCCGCGCAACAGGGGCTGGACTGGGGCATGTACAACTACGCCACCGCCCTGGCCCTGGGCGAAGGCGTCGCCGCCGACCGGCCGCAGGCGCTGGCCTGGTTCGAAAAGGCCGCGGCCCTGGGCCATGCGAAATCGATCAACATCATCGGCGGCTTCCATGAGGACGGCTGGGAAGTCCCGGTCGACAAACAGCAGGCCTTCGAACACTACCGCCGCGCGGCCCAGGGCGGCGACTTCCGCGGGCAGTTCAACTATGCGCGCCTCTTGATCGAGCGCGGCGACGTCGATGCCGCGCTGCCCTGGCTCGACCGCCTGCCCGAGACCGCCACCCCGGCCTTCCTGGCCAAGGCCCGGGCCTTCCTGGAACAGGCAGCCGATGCGCGCGTGCGCGCCAAGGCCGCCGAACTGGCCGCACCCCCCGCCACGCGAGGTCCCGCCGCATGATGGCTTGGGCCATGCGCGGGTTCACGCTCGGCGTGGCGCTCCTGGTGGCGCTGACCTCCTGGGCCCTGTCGGCCTGGCTGCCCTGGCCCGGCGCATTGCTGGCAGCGCTCTTGCTGGCCGTCGTCATCCACGCGGCGGTCGTCGCCCTGGGCTTCGCGCTGGCCAGGCTGCTGACCGACCGCGGCGGCCCCGCCGGCCCGCCCGGCTGGCTGGCCGCCATGCCCAAGGAAATCTACCTTTCCCTGCGCAACATGTACCTCGACATCCCGTGGCGGCACCGCTGGCCCATACGCATGCCGGCCCGCGCGCGGGGCGCCGTGCTGCTGGTGCACGGCTACGGCTGCAACCGTGGCATCTGGCGCGACTTCGACACCTGGCTGGCCGCGCGGGGCTGGATCGTCGCCGCGCTGGATCTGGAGCCCCCTCGGGCCGACATAGACGGGTTCGGCGCGCAGGTGGCCGCCGAGGCCGCCGCCCTGGCGCTGCGCACGGGCCACCCGCGCGTGACCGTGATCGCCCACAGCATGGGCGGCCTGGCGACGCGGGCCGCGCTGCGCATGGCGCCCGGGGCGCCCATCGGCCACGTCATCACGCTGGGCACGCCGCACCGGGGCACCTGGCACGCGCGCTTCGGCCGTGGGGAATGCGCGGCCCAGATGCTGCCCGACAGCCCCTGGCTGTGCGACTTGCAGACCGCCGAGACCCCGGCCGTGGCCAGCCGGTGCATCTGCATCGCCTCGCACCACGACAACATCGTCTGCCCCGTCGATCGCGCCCTGCTGCCGGGCGCCGCGGCCAGCCTCGTGGTCGCCCGCGTGGGGCACATGGCCCTGGCGCACGACGCCGGCGTGCGGGCCTTCATCGAAGAACGCCTGGCGGCCCTGCACGCCCCGGAAGCGGTGGAAAGCGACGCGGCCTGACAACGGTCCGGCACCGTCACAAACACGTCATCGCGCCATGTTTCCATTCATTCCATGGAAACATCCTCCCGGCCAGCGTGACGACATCGCTCCCCACTCAATGGCGCACCATCTGGATCTCGGATCTGCATCTGGGAACCTCTGGCTGCAACGCCAGCCACCTGCTGGACTTCCTCAAGCACAACGAGGCCGAGACCCTTTACCTCGTCGGCGACATCATCGACGGCTGGCAACTACGCAAGAGCTGGACCTGGCCCCAGGCCCACAACGACGTGGTGCAGAAGGTGTTGCGCAAGGCGCGCAAGGGCACGCGCGTCGTCTTCATTCCGGGCAACCACGATGAGTTCGCCCGCCAGTTCATCGGCTACGCCTTCGGCGACATCCAGGTCCAGGAAGACGCGGTCCACGTCACGGCCGACGGCAAGCGCCTGTGGGTCACCCACGGCGACCAGTTCGACGGCGTGATCCAGCACAGCAAGTGGCTGGCCCACCTGGGCGATACGCTGTACACCTTCGCGCTCTGGCTGAACCTGCACTTCAACCGGATACGCCGCCGCATGGGGCTGCATTACTGGTCGCTGTCGCAGTACCTGAAGCACAAGGTGAAGAACGCGGTGTCCTTCATCACCAACTTCGAGGAAGTGCTGGTCAACGAGGCCAGGCGCCAGGGTTACGACGGCGTCGTGTGCGGCCACATCCACAAGCCGGAAATCCGGCACGTGGATGGGGTGTTGTATTGCAATGACGGGGACTGGGTGGAAAGCCTGTCGGCCCTGGTCGAGGACGAGCATGGGCAGTTGCAACTGGTGTACTGGACCCACCTGACCGACGCGGGCGAACCGGCGGCGGTCAAGTCCAAGCGGCGCCGGCCGCTGGAACTGCCCGCCCTGCCCTCGGCGCTGGCGCCCCGGCCGGCCCCCCAGCCGGCCCGCGAAAGCTCGCGGACCGAAACGGCCGACGTCTGATCCGCCCGGGGCGGGAGGATCAGCGCCGGCGTCCCAGCACGATCACCGCGGCGCCGACCACGATGGCGGCCACGCCGGCCCAGGTGGGAATGGGAACGGTCTTGCGCGTATCGGCCGTGGCTTCGACCGGCCCGACCTTGAGCAGCGTTTCCTCGGACGTATACGAAAAACTCTTGTATCCCAGCGCGACCGCGCCCAGCACGATCAGCAGCAGGCCGACGATGACGGATGCCTTCATATCTCCCCCTTCGGTGATGTGACGGCATCAAGATAACCGATGCCCGGCCCCCACGGTGGAGCGGCTAGCAATTCCTTACCTCTGGCACTGCCCTTGTCGATATGGCGGCTATTCGCCCCGCATCGGTGCAAAACTTTTATAATTAGTAATCGTTTTCATTTTCTTCTACCGAACGAGCCCATGGCTATCCGCCTCTCCGAGCTACCTTACGGCCATGACGCCGCCGTCAACGCCGTCGAAGACGCCGCCCCGGCGGACCCCATCGCCGTCCGCCTGCGCGACCTCGGATTCGTGGCGGGCGAACACGTGCGCATCGTGGCGCGCGGCCCCATCGGAGCCGACCCCCTGCTGATACAGATCGGTTTCACCCGCTTCGCCCTGCGCCGCTCCGAAGCCGCGCGGGTCCTGGTCGAACCGCTCGCTACCTGAATCCCGATGTCCACCACTACCTTGTCCAATCTGCGCGTTGCCCTGGTGGGCAACCCGAACTGCGGAAAGACCGCCCTGTTCAACCTGCTGACGGGCAGCCGCCAGAAGGTGGCCAACTATGCCGGCGTCACCGTCGAGCGCAAGGAGGGCCGGCTGGTCACGCCCTCGGGCCTGCAGGTCAGCGTGCTGGACCTTCCCGGCGCCTACAGCCTGCACGCCACGAGCCCGGACGAAGCCATCACCCGCGACGTCTGCATGGGCAACTTCGCCGGCGAACGCCGGCCGGACCTGCTGGTGGCCGTGGTGGACGCGACCAACCTGCGCCTGCACCTGCACTTCGTGCTGGAACTGCAGCGGCTGGGGCTGCCCATGGTCCTGGCGCTCAACATGGTGGACGCCGCCGCCAGGCGCGGCATCCGGATCGATCGCGACAAGCTCCAGCAGGCGCTGGGCATTCCCATCGTGGAAACCGTCGCGATCAAGCGCGACGGCGCGGCGCAGCTCCTGGCGCGCATCGACGGCGACATGCCCGCCGCGCCGCCGGCGCTGCCGGCCGATGCCGACCTGCACCAGGCGGTCAACGGGCTGCTGCGCGAGGCCGTGTCCATGCCGCGGCGCACCGCCGCCATCGACGACGCCATCGACCGCTGGGTCCTGCACCCCGTGCTGGGACTCGTCACGCTGGCCGTCGTCATGTTCCTGATGTTCCAGGCCGTGTTCTCGTGGGCCGAGCCGCTCATGGACCTGATCGAGACCTCGGTCTCGTCCCTGGGCGCCTGGGTGGGCGCAACGCTGCCCGAAGGCATGCTCAACAGCCTGCTGGTCGACGGCATCATCGCCGGCGCCGGCAGCGTGCTGGTGTTCCTGCCGCAGATCCTGTTCCTGTTCTTCTTCATCCTGCTGCTGGAAGAATCGGGCTACCTGCCGCGCGCCGCCTTCCTGCTGGACCGCATGATGGTGGGCGCCGGCCTGACCGGGCGCTCGTTCATCCCGCTGCTGTCGAGCTTCGCCTGCGCGATTCCCGGCATCATGGCCACGCGTACCATCCAGGATCCGCGCGACCGGCTGGCCACCATCCTGGTCGCGCCGCTGATGACCTGCTCGGCGCGCCTGCCCGTCTACACGCTGCTGATCGGCGCCTTCATTCCCAGCCGGACGGTGCTGGGCATCTTCAACCTGCAGGGCGTCACGCTGTTCGCGCTGTACGTGGCCGGGATCGTCAGCGCGCTGGCGGTATCCTGGGTCATGAAGCTGCTGCGCCGGGATACGACCGAACATTCGCTGCTGCTGGAACTGCCCTCCTACCGCATCCCCAACCTGCGCGACGTGGCCACCGGCCTGGTCGAGCGGGCACGCATCTTCCTGGCGCGCGTGGGCGGCATCATCATGGCGCTGACCGTGCTGATCTGGTTCCTGTCCAGCTTCCCCGGCCCGCCCGAGGGGGCCACCGGGCCGGCCATCGAGTACAGCTTCGCCGGCCGCATCGGGGAAGCCCTGCAGACCGTGTTCGCCCCCATCGGCTTCAACTGGCAGATCTCCATCGCGCTGATCCCCGGCCTGGCCGCGCGCGAAGTCGCAGTGGGCGCGCTGGCCACGGTGTACGCGCTGTCGGCCGCCGACGACGAGGCGGCCTCGACCATGCTGACGCCGCTGATCGCCGCCCAATGGCCGCTGGCGACCGCGTTCTCGCTGCTGGCCTGGTTCATCTTCGCGCCGCAGTGCCTGTCGACGCTGGCCGTGATCCGGCGCGAAACGAATTCCTGGAAGGTGGTCGCGCTGACCGCGGGCTACCTGTTCGGGCTGGCTTACATCGCATCCTTCATCACCTACCAGGTGACGAGGATGCTGACCTGACACCCGGGAGGCTTGCATGAGCGCCTATTCCCTGTTCGAGTTCACCCTGGTGGCCCTGATCGTGGCCGCCTGCGCCATCCGGGCCTTCGGCCGGTTCGCGCCCAAGACCCGCATGCGCATGCAATCCTGGCTGGCGCGCCGCATGGATCGCCCGGGCCAGGCCGCCTGGCTGCGAACGCTGGGCAGGAAACTGGGCGCCGCCGCGCCCGACGCGGGATGCGGCAGCGGCTGCGGGACGTGCGGAACCTGCGGTCCCGGCGAAACCAAGACCGTCCAGGTCCACGCAAGAAAATAGAACGGCAACGGGGCTGGCCGTCAGCTCCGCGCGGCCTCGGGCGTCAGGTCGAACAGGCTCGTGGCCGTCAATTCCAGGACCTCTTTCCCGTCCTGGTTCAGCAGGTGCCAGCGCCAGCGCAGCACGCCCAGCTCGGGCCGGCTACGCGAGGTCCGTACCTCCAGCACCTCGGCGCGCAAACGCAATTCGTCTCCCGACATGACCGGATGGGGCCAGCGCACCTGCTCCACGCCTGGCGACGCGAACGACTCGGAGTCGTGCAGCACCGCCCTGACGGCCAGTTCCATCGCGATGCCGCAGGTCTGCCATCCACTGGCGATCAGCGCGCCGAACCGCCCCTGGCCCGCGGCCTTGCCGTCCACGTGGAACCACTGCGGATCGTAGCTGCGCGCGAAGGCCAGCATCTCCGCTTCTTCGATCCGCCGGGGGCCGGCCTCGATGATCATGCCCGGGTGGAAATCGGCAAACCTCATTGCGTCGTTCTCCTTGTTGTTGACGCCCTGCTCCAGCCGCCGCTCATGCGCCGAAACGCGGCGGACGCTTCTCGGCCAAGGCCGCCAACCCTTCGCGCGCATCGGCCCCCGCGAACCCCATGATCTCCATCGCCAGGGAATGCTCGAAGGCCGGCCAGGCGGCGCGCAGCCAGTGGTTCAGGCTGCGCTTGGTCCAGGCCAGCGCGGTCGGGCTGCCCGCCGCGAGCTGCCCGGCGATGCCCCGCGCCGTGGGCAGCAGTTCGGCATCGTCCACGCACAGGCTGACCAGCCCGATGCGCTCGGCCGCCTCGCCGTCCAGGGGCGCGCAGGTCAGCAGATGGTACTTGGCCTTGGCCATGCCGCAAAGCAGCGGCCAGACGATGGCCGCATGGTCGCCCGCGGCCACGCCCAGCTTGGTATGGCCATCGATCAGCTTGGCCTTCCTGGCCGCGACCGACACGTCGGCCAGCAGGGCCAGCACCGCGCCCGCCCCCACCGCCGCGCCATTGATGGCGGACACCACCGGCAGGTCGCAGTCGATCATGCCCTGGACGATGTCGCGCGCTTCGCGCATGACGCGCAGCCGGTCGCCCTCGCGCTCCAGCATGCCCTGCACCAGGTCCATGTGGCCGCCGGCGCAGAAGCCCTTGCCCTCGCTGCGCACCAGGACACAGCGCACGCCCGGTTCGCGCGCCAGGCGCGGCCAGATGACGGCGAGTTCGGCATGGCCGTCGGCGCCCAGCGCCGGCATGCCGCCCGCCGGACCCAGCACGAGTTCGGCCACGCCATCGTCGCCGAGGTCGACGCGGAAATCCCGGGTATCCACCGGTAGGGAACGAGTCATCGCGGCTCTCCTGCGCAGGACTATTGACGGATCCAGGCCGCGGGCCGCTTGGCCAGAAAGGCGGCGAAGCCCTCGCGCGCCTCGTCGGTGCCGCGCACACGGCTGATCGTGCGGGCGGTCAACTCGCGCACTTCGGCAGTGACGGGGCCGGCTTCCAGCAGCCCGAACAGGGCCTTGATCTCGGCCAGCGCCTGCGGACCGTTGGCCAGCAATTCGGCCGCGATCGCCTCGACCGCGGCATCCAGGTCGGCGACGTCGACCACCTGCTGCACCATACCCATCTGCAGCGCCGCCTGCGCATCGATGCGCGAGGCGGTCAGCGCCAGGCGCAGCGCATGGCGCTTGCCCACGGCATTGACCAGATAGGGACTGATGACGGCGGGCAGGATGCCGAAGCGGGCCTCGCTGGCGGCGAACCGGGCATCGCTGCTGGCCACGGCCATGTCGCACGCGCAGGCCAGCCCCACCCCGCCGCCCAGCGCCACGCCGTGGACGCGGGCGATCGTCGGTTTGGGACAGGACGCGATGGCATCGAGCATGGCGGCGAAACGCCGCGCGTCCTCCAGGTTCCATTCCACGCTGGCCTGGCTGGCGCGCTGCATCCATTGCAGGTCCGCGCCCGCGCTGAAGGCCTTGCCCTCCCCCGAAAGCACGATCACCCGCGCGGCCTCGTCCCGGCCCAACTCGGCGAAGACCGTGGCCAGTTCTTCGATCATCCGTTCGTCGAAGGCGTTGAAGACCTCGGGCCGCGCCATGCGCACGTCGACCACGCCCGATTCGGTTCTGGTTATACGCAATGTTTCCATAGCGGCCATCAATAGGTTTCCAGGTGCAGGCGGCCTTCGCGCTTGAGCGAGCCCGAGATGGCCTCCCAGTTCAGTCCGGCCTGCAAGGCCACGTCGCGCAAGGCGATGACCACGCCCTCTTCCATGCTCTTGAGCCCGCAGACATAGAAGTGCGTATTGGCATCCTGCAACAACCCGGCCAGGTCGGCGGCGCGCTCGCGCATCAGGTCCTGGACATAGCGCTTGGGCGCGCCCGGCGCGCGCGAGAACGCCAGATTGATGTCGATGAAGTCCTTGGGAAGGCTCATCAGGGGACCGAAGTAAGGCAGCTCTTCCTTGGTGCGGGCGCCGAAGAACAGCATCAGCTTGCCGCTTTCGAACCGCCCCTTGCCGCGCAGCCGGCGCCGCCATTCGGTCATCGCCCGCATGGGCGCGCTGCCCGTTCCGGTACAGATCATGACGATGTGCGAGCGCGGATGATTGGGCATCAGGAACGAGGCGCCGAAGGGCCCGATGACCTGGACCTTGTCTCCGACCTTCAGGTCGCACACATAGTTCGAACAGAGGCCCTGCACCGGATTGCCCTGGTGGTCCGCCGTCACGCGCTTGACCGTCAACGAGACGTTGTTGTAGCCGGGCCGCTCGCCGTTGCGGGGGCTGGCGATGGAGTACTGGCGCGCATGGTGGGCCTTGCCCTGGGCATCGGCCCCGGGCGGCACGATGCCGATGGACTGGCCTTCCAGCACCGGAAATGGCAGCGAGCCGAAATCCAGCACGATGTGATGGGTCTCGTTCTGCGTGCCCGGCTCGTTGACGCGCACGTTGCCGACCACGGTAGCCGCGATCGGATTGCGCGGGCCATACAGGTTGGTATAGGCATGGGCGGCCGACCACGGCGGCGTGGTGGCGCCATAGGCGCCCGAATTGAACGCCGCCTCGTCGGCGCCGGAGGCGGCCGGCTGCGGCGCCGCGTCCTGGACGGCCTCTTCCTCGACCGCTTCGGCGCCCGCCGCCGCCAACTGGTCGGGGGTCAGTTCCCCGGGAAGCTCATCCCAGGTGAACTGGTCCTCGATGCTGTAGGCGGCGGATTTGGGAACGGAACGCCAGTTGTCGATCGCCCCCGTGGGGCAAGGCGGCACACAGGCCATGCAACCGTTGCACACGTCGGCCCGCACGACGTAGTTGTTGTCGTCGTGCGTGATGGCGTCGACGGGGCACGTCGCTTCGCAGGTGTTGCAGCGTATGCAGATTTCCGGGTCGATCAGGTGCTGCTTGATGACGACCGTCTGGACTGGCGTATCCATGATGAGGGCTTGCTCAGTTGAACCGGATGTACTCGAAATCCACCGGCTGGCGATTGATGCCCATGACCGGAGGCGCGATCCAGTTGGCGAACTTGCCGGGCTCGACCACGCGCCCCATCAGCGAGGCGACGAAGGCGCGATCTTCCGGCGTGGCCAGCCACTGGTCCTTCCTGGCGTCCCATTCGGCCTGCGACACGACCTGCCCCTCGGGCGAGATGCGCACACCCGACAGCGAACCGATCTGGCGGTTGAAGGCCTTGTGCGGCACGGTCAGCCGCACGGGCAGGCCGGCCTTCTCGATCACCTTGTTCCAGCGTCCCACGCCCGCCATCGAGTCCTTGATGTAGTCGTCGCGCAGGACTTCGTTCAAGCCGTTCAGCATGGGAACGTCCTTCTCGACCAGCTTGCCGTCGCGCACTTCCAGCACCTTGTAGTTCTCGTTGCGCAGCTTGTGGTCGTCGGTGCGCTTGCCTTCCTCGTAGCGCCCCTTCAGGCCGGAACTGTAGAAGGCCGCGGCGTTGGACGACTCGTCGGCGCCGAACAGGTCGATCGTCACGCTGTAGTGGAAATTCAGGTAGCGCTGGATGGTGCCGAAGTCGATCACGCCGGCCGCGCGGATGCGGGCGGGGTCATCGGTCTTGAGCTGGTTCATGACCTCGCAGGTGCGCTGGATCACGCGCGAGACGCCCGACTCGCCCACGAACATGTGGTGCGCTTCCTCGGTCAGCATGAACTTGGTCGTGCGGGCCAGCGGATCGAAGCCCGACTCGGCCAGCGCGCTGAGCTGGAACTTGCCGTCGCGGTCGGTGAAATACGTGAACATGAAGAAGGACAGCCAGTCCGGGGTGCGCTCGTTGAAGGCGCCCAGGATGCGGGGATTGTCCTGGTCGCCCGAGCGGCGGTCCAGCAGCGCCTCGGCCTCCTCGCGGCCGTCGCGGCCGAAGTAGCGGTGCAGCAGGTAGACCATGGCCCACAGGTGGCGGCCTTCCTCGACGTTGACCTGGAACAGGTTGCGCAGGTCGTACATGGACGGCGCGGTCAGGCCCAGGTGACGCTGCTGCTCGACCGAGGCCGGCTCGGTGTCGCCCTGCGTGACGATGATGCGGCGCAGGTTGGCGCGATGCTCGCCCGGCACGTCCTGCCACGCGGCCTCGCCCATGTGGTCGCCGAAGTGGATCTTGCGCTCCTTCTCGGCCGGGTTCAGGAAGATGCCCCAGCGGTAGTCCGGCATCTTCACGTGGCCGAACTGGGCCCACCCCTGCGGATCGACGCTGATGGCGGTGCGCAGGTAGACGTCGTAGTTCGTGCTTCCTTCCGGCCCCACGTCGCCCCACCAGCTCAGGAAGTTCGGCTGCCATTGCTCCAGCGCGCGCTGCAGCGTGCGGTCCTCCGACAGATTGACGTTGTTGGGAATCTTCTCGCTGTAGTTGATGCTGGACATGTCTCGACTCCGTTGGTCCGGACTGCGGGATGGTTACACTCGGTTCAGATCGAAGGCCGCTTTCTCGCCCTTGCCGTACACCTTCAGGGCACCCTTTTCCCCCACCGCGTTCGGCCGGTTGAAGATCCAGTTCTGCCATGCGCTCAGGCGGCCGAAGATCCGGGTTTCCATGGTTTCCTGGCTGGCGAAGCGCAGGTTGGCCTCCAGCCCGGTCAGCGCGTCCGGCGACATGGCGGCGCGCTCTTCGATGGCGATGCGGATCTCGTCGGCCCAGTCGATGTCGTCCGGCGCCGCGGTCACCAGGCCCAGGGCATGGGCGGCGTCCGCGTCCAGCGCCTGGCCGATCCGGGCACGCGCGGCGGCGAGCGGTTCGGCCTCTTCGTAGAACCGGCGGGCCAGGCGCGACTGGCCGTTGACCATCGGGTAAGTACCGAAATTCAGTTCCGACAGCGTCAGCTTCGGCGCGCGTCCGGGCTCGTCGGGCAGCGCCAGCATGTAGGCGCGGTCGGCGGCGAAGGCCAGTTCGGCCAGCGTGCCGGCAAAGCACGAGTCCGGCTCGATCAGCGCGAACAGCGAACGCGACGAGACGTCCAGCCGCGCCAGCGTGCGGCGCAGAAGGCCCGTGACCTCGCGCACGAACCAGTGGCCGGCGTGGCGCCGCAGGGTGGCATCGCAGGCCAGCACCCCGGCGGCATCGCCCTGGGTCTTGAGCAGCCAGGTGCCGATGTCCAGTTCGTTGGTGCGCATATGCAGGATGGCGTCATCCAGTTCGCGCGCCATCGCCATCGGCCACCATGCCGTGCCGGCCGCCACGATGCCGTCCACGTCCTCGGGCTGCGCGGTATCCGGCGCCTTCACGGTGAACACGGCGCTGCGGTTGGCGCGATCGATCCGCACGTCCACGTAGCGGTAGCGCAGCGCGTCGGCCTCTTCGGCGCGCTCGACGCGGACCAGGGCCACGCCCTGGGCGCCGGCCGGCCGGTCGCTCGCCTCGGCCAGGCGCTGCGCGCGCTCCTGCACCACTTGGGCGAACTGCGAGGGCTTGGGCGCACAGTCGACCAGCCGCCAGTCCACCGCGCGCTGGCCGCGCACGCCTTCGCTGGTCGTGCAGAAAATGTCCGCCAGATCATGGCGCACGTGGCGCTTGTCGGTAACGCGGGTCAGGCCGCCAGTGCCGGGCAGCACACCCAGCAGCGGCACCTCGGGCAGCGACACCGACGAGGACTTGTCGTCGATCAGCACCAGATCGTCGCAGGCCAGCGCCAGTTCATAGCCGCCGCCGGCGCAGGCGCCATTGATGGCGGCCAGGAACTTCAGCCCGGAATGGCGGCTGGAGTCCTCGATGCCGTTGCGGGTCTCGTTGGTGAACTTGCAGAAATTCACCTTCCAGGCATGGGTCGACAGCCCCAGCATGAAGATGTTGGCGCCGGAACAGAAGATCCGGTCCTTCAGGCTGGTGACCACCACCGTGCGCACTTCGGGATGCTCGAAGCGGATGCGGTTCAGGGCATCGTGCAGTTCGATGTCCACGCCCAGGTCATAGGAATTGAGCTTGAGCCGATACCCCGGCCGCAGCCCGCCATCCTCGGCGATATCCAGACCCAGCGTCGCCACCGGCCCCTCGAAACTCAGCTTCCAATGCCGGTATCGGGACGGATCCGTACGGTAGTCCACCTTTCCGGGAGCCTGATCGGCCTGAACGACATTGCTCATGACATCTCCTCGACGTTTATGCATCTTAGTGCATCAACTAGCAGTTGAATGAAAGATAGTTCATGCACCCAAGCGCGTCAAGCCTCCGCCAACTAGGATCAACCCTGACGAATCAGAACCCAAACCTCCCAAAATCCAGCCCCCGGCCCCAGGAAACCGCGGATCCGGCTCCGCCGGTCCGCCGGTTTCGCCCCTACGGGGCCCGGCGCCGGGCCGCCCCAAGGCGGGCCCCGGCCCCCTCGGGGGGCTGCCGCGTAGCGGCTGGGGGCTCACCACGCCGGGCGCGCGTCAGCGCGTAGGGGGGCCCTCCTACATACTCCAGTCCACCATCCCGGCCGCGTTGCGCACCAGCGAACGCAGGCCGGCGAACGCCTCTTCCAGCGAATGCCCGCTGGTGTTGTAGCGGGCGTCGGCCTTGGCATAGAACGCGGCCCGGCCAGCCAGGATGCGCTTGAGATCGTCCATGGCCTCGCGGCTGCCCGACATGGGGCGGAAGTCGCCCTGGGCCACGACCCGGCGCATGTGATCTTCGGGGTCGGCCTGCAGCCAGACCGTATAGCAATGCGACAACAGCAGGTTGAAGGTCGAGACGTCCGACACCAGGCCGCCCGGCGTGGCGATGACGACCTCGGGATGGATCTGCACCGTTTCCTCCAGCGCCCGCCGCTCGTAGCGGCGGTAAGCGTTGGCGCCGTACAGGGAATGGATCTCGACGATGCTGCAGCCGGCCACCTTTTCGATTTCCCGACTCAGTTCGATGAAGGTATAGCCCAGGTCATCGGCCAGCATCCGGCCCAGCGTGGACTTGCCCGCCCCCCGCAGCCCGACCAGGGCGATGCGGGACAGGCGGGAATGATTGTTCTCGCGCGAGCCGAACATTTCCGTCAACGTATTGCGGGCGCGATGCAGATCGGCCTCGGACCGCCCTTCGAGCAGCTCGCGGATCAGCAGCCATTCCGGACTGGTGGTGGTGACGTCGCCCAGGATCTCGGCCAGCGAGCACTGCAGCGCCTGGGAAACCTGCAGCAGGATCAGGATGGAGGCATTGCCCGTCCCCAGCTCCAGGTTGGCAAGATGCCGCTCCGAAATTCCGGCGGCCGAGGCCGTGGCCTTGCGGGTCAAGCCCCGGCGGGCCCGCAACGTCCGTATTCGTTCCCCCAGCGTCACCAGAAAAGGTTCCTTGGCCGGCGCGTCGTTGGCCGCGGCCTGCCCCGCTTCGGAAACCGCCTCTTCTTTCATCGGACCTCACCCGCAAGATGGTGCGCACCCCTGGGATTTACCCGCAGGATGCAGATTCTTTTTGACACGACCCAAGCAGGCCGCGTATTGTCTCGACACACAGACATGCACGATACTTCATGATCAAGCGTGTGGCGACATGAAGCCCAGTATGCCTGAGGAGACGAGTTCATGCGCGATTCATTTGAATCCCTGGTAAAGACGATAACGCAGTCCATAGCCGGACGCCCCGTGGACGCCGCGCTCGAGGACTACCTCAACCGCCGCCACGGCCCGGATTCGGACTGGTTCCGCGACATGACCCGCGCCTGTGAAGCCGGCGTGGACGAGGGCTGGCTGTGCAACCGCGAAGCCGGCGGCGTGCGCTACGGACGCGTGGTCAAGCCCGGCCCCGACTCCGCCGGCTTCTCGGTGGACGTGGTCGACATGACCGACCTGGCCGGCCCGCACCACGTCCATCCCAACGGCGAAATCGACATGGTCATGCCCCGGACGGCCGGCGCCCGCTTCGACGGCACGCCGGCGGGCTGGAAGGTCTACCCGCCCCGAAGCGCCCATCGCCCCACCGTCGCGGGCGGCCGCGCGCTGGTCCTGTACCTGCTGCCCGACGGCGCCATCGAGTTCACCAAACCATGACCGAACTGCTCCCCAACCATCTGGCGGGCCGCTGGCAAACCGGCGGCGGCCCCGGCACGCCGCTCCTCGATCCCGTGCTGGGCACGGAGCTGGTCCGCGTATCGAACGCGGGGCTGGACCTGGAGGCTGGCTATGCCTATGCCCGCGACGAAGGCGGCCCGGCGCTGCGCGCGCTGACCTACGCGCAGCGCGCCGGCCTGCTGTCGGCGATCGTGGACGTGCTCAAGGCCAACCGCGACCGCTATTTCGACATCGCGCTGGCCAACTCCGGCACCACGAAGCAGGACTCCGCGGTCGACATCGACGGCGCCATCTTCACGCTGGGCCAGTACGCCCGCTGGGGCGCGTCGCTGGGCGCCGCGCGCTGGCTGCCGGACGGCGAAACCGTCCCCCTGGCCAAGGACGGCGCATTCCTCAGCCGCCACGTGCAGGTACCGACGCGCGGCCTTGCCCTGTTCATCAACGCCTTCAATTTCCCCGCCTGGGGATTGTGGGAAAAAGCCGCCCCCGCGCTGCTCTCGGGCGTCCCGGTGGTGGCCAAGCCGGCCACCGCCACCGCGTGGCTGACGCTGGCGATGGTCGCCGACGTGATCGCCGCGGGCATCCTGCCGGCAGGCGCCCTGTCCGTCGTCTGCGGCAGCGCGCAAGGATTGTTGTCGCCCCTGCGGCCCTTCGACGTGGTGTCGTTCACCGGCTCGGCCGATACCGCCGCGGCCATCCGCTCGCACGACGCCGTCGTGCGCCGCTCGGTGCGCGTCAATATCGAGGCCGACAGCCTCAACAGCGCCCTGCTACTGCCCGATGCGCAGCCCGGCTCCGAAGCCTTCGACCTGCTGGTGCGCGAAGTGGTGCGCGAAATGACGGTCAAGTCGGGGCAGAAATGCACGGCCATCCGGCGCATATTCGTGCCCGCGTCCTGCTACGCGGCGGCCGGCGAGGCCATCGCCGCGAAGCTGTCCCGCATCACCGTGGGCAATCCGCGCAACGAAACGGTCCGCATGGGCGCGCTGGCCAGCCGCCAGCAATGGGAAAGCGTGCAGGCCGGCACCGCTGCCCTGCGCCGCCACGCCGACGTGCTGCACGACGGCTCGGCGGTCCCGCTGGTGGATGCCGATCCGTCCGTGGCGGCCTGTATCGGCCCCACGCTGCTGGGTGCCGCCCGCCGCGAGGCCGCCTGCATCGTGCACGACACCGAGGTATTCGGTCCGGTGGCCACGCTGCTGCCCTATGAAGGCCTGCCCGACGCGCTGGACCAGATACGCCTGGGACAGGGATCGCTGGTGGCCTCGCTCTACACCGCCGACGCCGCGCTGGCCGCCGATGCCGCCCTGGCGCTGGCCGACAGCCACGGACGCCTGCACGTCGTCACGCCCGAAACCGCCGCCGTCCATACGGGCCACGGCAACGTCATGCCCATGTCGCTGCACGGCGGCCCGGGCAGGGCCGGCGGGGGCGAGGAACTGGGCGGCCTGCGGGCGCTGGGCTTCTACCATCGCCGTGCGGCCATCCAGGCCGCCGGCGCCGTGACGGATAGCCTGGACGGCGCCGCGCCGCAGCGGAGCGCCCCGGGACATTGACACAGGACACCGCCGGCGCCAGGCCCGACCAGAGGCCGCCGGCGGTTTCGCGCCTTACCGCATGAACGAGGAGACCATCATGCATGCCGATCGCTCCGCCCCGCCGCCGGAATTCAATTTCGCCGGCCACCTGCTGGCCATCAATGCCGAACGCGCCGCCAAGACAGCGTACATCGACGATCGCGGCGCGCTGACCTACGGCGCGCTGGACGAGAAAGTACGCCGTGCCGCCAACGCCCTGCTGGGACTGGGCATCCGGCCCGAGGACCGCGTCCTGCTGCTGATGAACGACTGCACCGACTGGCCCGTCACCTTCCTGGGCGCGCTGTATGCGGGCATCGTGCCGGTGGCGGTCAACACGCTGCTGACGCCCGCGGACTACGCCTACATGCTGGAACACAGCCGCGCCCGCGCCGCGCTGGTCTCGCGCGCCCTGCTGCCCAAGCTTTCGGCCGCGCTCGGCGCGTGCCGGCACGGCGTGCGCCACGTCGTCGTCTCGCGCGACGGCTCGGATGCCGAGGTGGGTGGGACGCTGGACTTCGACGACTGGCTGGCCGGGCACGAACCGCTTGCCACCTCCGCGCCCACGCTGGCCGACGAACCCGCGTTCTGGCTGTATTCGTCCGGCTCCACCGGCAAGCCCAAGGGCACGGTGCACACCCACGGCAACCCCTACTGGACGGCTGAACTTTACGCCAAGCCCGTGCTGGGCATGCGCGAGGACGACATCGTGTTCTCGGCCGCCAAGCTGTTCTTCGCCTACGGCCTGGGCAATGCCCTGACCTTTCCGCTCAGCGTGGGCGCCTCGGTGGTCCTGATGGCCGAACGCCCCACGCCCGAGGCCTGTTTCGAGCGCCTGACCCGGCTGCGGCCGACCATCTTCTGCGGCGCGCCCACCGGCTATGCCGGCATGCTGGCCAGCGCCGCGCTGCCGCCGCGCGCCCAGGTCGCCCTGCGCCTGTGCTCGTCGGCCGGCGAGGCCCTGCCCCAGGACATAGGCGAACGCTTCACCTCGCATTTCGGCTGCGAGATCATCGACGGCATCGGCTCGACCGAGATGCTGCACATCTTCATTTCCAACCGGGCGGGCGACGTGCGCTACGGCACCACCGGCAAGCCGGTCGAGGGCTACGAGGTGGAACTGCGCGGCGAGGATGGCAAGCCGGTGGCCGCCGGCGAGATCGGCGACCTGTACATACGCGGCCCCAGCTCGGCGCTGATGTACTGGAACAACCGCGAGAAAAGCCGCGAAACCTTCCTGGGCGCCTGGACCAAAAGCGGCGACAAATACAGCTGCGACGCCGACGGCTACTACACCTACGCGGGCCGCAGCGACGATATGCTCAAGGTCAGCGGCCAGTACGTCTCGCCCTTCGAGGTCGAAGCCACCCTGGTGCAGCACCCGGCCGTGCTGGAAGCCGCCGTCATCGGCGTGGCCGATGCCGAAGGCCTGACCAAGACCAAGGCCTACGTGGTGCTCAAGCCCGGCCAGCAGGCCAGCGATGCGCTGGCGGCCGACCTGAAGGCATTCGTGAAGTCGCGCCTGGCGCCGCACAAGTATCCCCGCCAGATCGAATTCGTCGGCGACCTGCCCAAGACCGCCACCGGCAAGATCCAGCGCTTCCGCCTGCGCGAGCAGGAGGCCGCGTCGCAGGGAGCCCACGCATGAATTCGCGCGCGCCCCTGAATACCGCCCCACCCGGCATGGCCGAGGGACTGCCCGTGCGCTTCGCCGACGTCTCGTGGGACAGCATGCGGCACGACATCGAGTACGTGCTCGTTGCTCCCCAGCGCACCCGGCAGCCCCTGCTCGTGTTCCTGCACGAAGGCCTGGGATCGGTCACGATGTGGAAGGACTTCCCCTACGCGCTGTGCGAAGCCGCCGGCTGCCGCGGCCTGGTCCTGTCGCGCTGGGGCTATGGCCAGTCCAGCCCCCGCCCCGGACACGAGAAATGGCCGGTCGACTTCATGCACCGCCAGGCGCGCGATTTCCTGCCGGCCTTCTTCGAGGCGATCGGCCACGACACCCGGGCCGATCCGCCCTGGCTGTACGGCCACAGCGACGGCGGGTCGATCGCGCTGCTGCACGCGGCGGCCTGCCCCGGCCGCGTGGGCGGGCTGATCGTGGCCGCGCCCCACCTGTTCGTCGAGCCCGTCACGCTGGCCAGCATCCAGCAGGCGCGCGACGGCTACGTCACGACCGACCTGCGCAGCAAACTGGCGCGCTACCACGCCGACCCGGATTCGGCCTTCTGGGGCTGGAACGACGTCTGGCTGAACCCGGAATTCAAGCACTGGAACATCCAGGCGCTGCTGTCCGCCATACGCTGTCCGGTACTGGCGGTGCAGGGCCACGACGACGAGTACGGCTCCATGGCGCAGATAGACGGCATCGCCCAGGAGGTTCCCCAAGCCGAGCTGCTCAAGCTGGACGACTGCGGCCACTCGCCGCATCGCGACCAACCGGCCCGGCTGATCGAGGCAAGCGTGGCGTTCATGCGGCGCCACCGCACGTAGCACCCTGTCCGGCTTGCCGGACGCCCACGACGATGCGCATCCGCATGGCGCATCGGATTTTTCCACCAAGAACAGGGCCGCCGACCCCGCAGCATGGCCGCCCACCAGGAGACTCGCGATGAACGCTTCCAAACGCAAATTCACCGTCCTCGCCGCTGCCTTGATGGCCGCGTCGTGCCTGACGGTGCCCGCCGGCGCCCAGGCTCCCGCCAAGGTCAAGGTCGGCCTGATGCTGCCCTACACCGGGACCTACTCGGCCCTGGGCACCGCCATCGAGAACGGCTTCCGGCTGTACGTGCAGGAACAGGGCGGCAAGCTGGCCGGACGCGAGATCGAGTACTTCAAGGTGGACGACGAATCCGACCCGGCCAAGGGCTCGGACAACGCCAACAAGCTGGTCAAGCGCGACCAGGTCGACGTGCTGGTGGGCACCGTACATTCCGGCGTCGCGATGGCCATGGCCAAGGTCGCCAAGGACAACAAGACGCTGCTCATCATCCCCAATGCCGGCGCCGACGACGTCACGGGGCCGCTGTGCGCGCCCAACATCTTCCGCTCGTCGTTCAGCAACTGGCAGCCGGCCTACGCCATGGGGCTGGTCGCCGCCACCCAGCTCAAGCACAAGACCGCCGTCACCCTGAGCTGGAAGTACGCGGCGGGCGACGAGTCCACCAACGGCTTCAAGGAAGGCTTCGAATCCAAGGGCGGCAAGGTCGTCAAGCAATTGAACCTGCCCTTCCCCAACGTCGAGTTCCAGGCGCTGCTGACCGAGATCGCCGCACTCAAGCCGGACGCGGTCTATGTGTTCTTCGCGGGCGGCGGCGCGGTCAAGTTCGTCAAGGACTACGCGGCGGCGGGCTTGAAAGACAAGATTCCGCTGTACGGCGCCGGCTTCCTGACCGACGGCACGCTGGAGGCGCAGGGCGCCGCGGCCGACGGCCTGCTGACCACGCTGCACTACGCCGACGGCCTGACCCTGCCCAAGGACAAGGCCTTCCGCGCCGACTACGCCAAGACCTACAAGCTGCAGCCCGACGTCTATGCCGTACAGGGCTATGACGCCGCCCAGCTGCTGGCTGCCGGCCTGAAGGCCGCGGGCGGCGACATCAGCAAGCGCGACGCCGTCGTCAAGGGCATGGAACAGGCCAAGATCGACAGCCCGCGCGGCCCGTTCACGATGTCCAAGGCCCACAACCCGATTCAGGACATCTACCTGCGCAAGGTCGAGAACAAGACCAACCAACTAGTGAGCGTGGCGGTGAAGGCACTGGCCGATCCCGCCCGGGGCTGCAGGATGTAGCCCCCCCCTACGCGCTGACGCGCGCCCCCCAGGGGGCGATGCGGGTGGACCGGCAAAGCCGGATCCACCGCATCCTGGGTCTAGTACCGCTGTCTTGGGTTGTGGCGCTGGTGCTTCGCTGGCTGCCAGCGGTAGCATCAGCACAGCAACCAAGATACTTTTGCTAGACCCAGGAAACCGCGGATCTGGCTTTGCCAGTCCGCCAGTTTCGCCCCCTTGAGGGGGCGCCCGAAGGGCGTAGGGGGTGGGTTCTATACGGAGTGTGGGATGGATTTGACGACGTTTCTTATTCAGTGCCTGAACAGCGTGCAGTATGGGTTGCTGCTGTTCCTGATCGCCAGCGGGCTGACGCTGATCTTCGGGATCATGGGCGTGATCAACCTGGCGCATGGCAGTTTCTACATGATCGGCGCCTACATGGCGTTCTCGCTGTCGTCGCTGACCGGCAATTTCGTGCTGGCGCTGGTACTGGGCGTGGTGCTGGCGGTGGCGTTCGGGTATGTGCTGGAGTGGTGTTTCTTCAGTTTCCTGTATGAACGGGAACACCTGCAGCAGGTATTGATGACCTACGGGCTGATCCTGGTGTTCGAGGAAATGCGCAGCATCCTGGTGGGCGACGACGTCCATGGGGTGCCGGTGCCGGCCTGGCTGGAAGGCGGCATCGCCATCGGCAACGACATGACCTATCCGGTCTACCGGCTGTTCATCTCGGGCGTGTGCGTGCTGCTGGCCGTGGCGATGTACGTCGCGCTCAAGAAGACCCGGCTCGGCATGATGGTGCGCGCCGGGGCGACCAACCGCGAGATGGTGCAGTCGCTGGGCATCAACATCTCGCTGCTGTATCGCATCGTCTTCGCCGTGGGCGTGGCCATCGCGGTGCTGGCCGGCATGATCGCGGCGCCGGTGTCCTCGGTGTATCCGGGCATGGGCGGATCGGTGCTGATCATCTGTTTCGTGGTGGTGGTCATCGGCGGCATCGGCTCGATCAAGGGCGCGCTGGTCGCCTCGCTGCTGATCGGCTTCGTCGACACCTTCGGCAAGGTGTTCTGGCAACAGGCCGCCGGCGCGCTGATCTACGTGCTGATGGCCGCCATCCTGCTGTGGAAGCCCGAAGGCCTCTTCAAACAGGGCACTTGATTCCCCCTATTGGAACGTGGAATGAAAGCTTCTTCCCTTATTGCTTGGATCGTGGCGCTGGCGGTGCTGGCCTTGCTGCCGGTGCTGCCCGAGCCGATCGGCACGCCGTTCCACGTCGAGCTTGGCGCCAAGGTGCTGATCATGGCGATCTTCGCGCTGAGCCTGCAGTTGC
This sequence comes from Pigmentiphaga kullae, assembly GCF_004216695.1. GTDB lineage: Bacteria > Pseudomonadota > Gammaproteobacteria > Burkholderiales > Burkholderiaceae_B > Pigmentiphaga > Pigmentiphaga kullae. The sequence continues at coordinate 943,833 of NZ_SGXC01000003.1, read as the reverse complement.
TGGTGGGCTACACGGGGCTGGTCAGCCTGGGGCACGCGGCCTATTTCGGCGCGGCGGCGTACGCGGTGGCGATGTTCACGCCGCGCTACGAGGCCGGCAACGGCTGGCTGCTGCTGGTGGCGGCGGTGGGCTGCGCGGCCTTGCTGGCACTGGCGATCGGCCTCCTGGTGATGCGCACGCGCGGCATCTATTTCATCATGGTCACGCTGGCCTTCGGCCAACTGGTGTACTTCGTGTTCCACGACGTCGAGGCCTTCGGCGGCAGCGACGGAACCTACATCTACAACAAGCCGGCCTTCACACTGGCCGGCCGCAGCCTGGTCGACCTGGACCAGGCGCCGCAGTTCTACTGGTTCACGCTGGCGGGGCTGGCGCTGACGCTGGCCATGCTGGGCCTGGTGCTGCGTTCGCGCCTGGGCCACGCGCTGGTGGGCATCAAGCACAACGAACCGCGCATGCGGGCGGCCGGCTACAACACCCTTGCCTACAAGCTGGCCAGCTTCACCCTGGGCGGCGCGCTGGCGGGACTGGCGGGCTTCCTCTATGCCACGCAGCACGGCTACGTCAATCCGGAGCTGGTGTCCTGGCACCAGTCCGGCAACGCGCTGCTGATGATCATCCTGGGCGGGCTGGGCAGCCTGGCGGGCGCGGTGGTCGGCGCCTTCGCCTTCGTCCTGCTGGCCGAGTGGTTCCAGGATCTGACCAAGCACTGGCAGTTGCTGATGGGCGGCTTCATCATCCTGGCCGTCGCCTGGATGCCGCAGGGCCTGGCGGGCGGCTTCTCGCGCCTGCGCCTGCCGCGCCGCGGCCGCCCGCGGCCACTGACGCCGCCGGCCACGGCCGCCCGCGACGACACCTCCCCCACTCCCTCCCCGGCCACGGAACAGACGACATGACGGCAGTGCTCCAAGCCCAGGGCCTGAGCCGCCACTTCGGCGCGCTCAGGGCCATCGACAACGTTTCGCTGTCGCTCGCCCCCGACCGCATCCATGCCGTGATCGGCACCAACGGCGCGGGCAAGTCGACCCTCATCCACCTGCTGTCCGGCGAACTGCCGCCCACGGCCGGCCACGTCCGCCTGCATGGCCGCGACATCACCGGCTGGTCGCAGCCCCGCCGCGCGCAGGCCGGCATAGGCCGCAGCTACCAGCGCAACACCATCTTCCTGCCGCTGACGGTGCGCGAGAACTGCCGGCTGGCCGCGCAGGCGCGCACACAGCGCCCCTGGCAGTTCTGGCAATCCGCCCAGGGTTGCCGCGCCAGCGGCGAACGCGCCGACGAAGTCATGGAACGGGCGGGCCTGACCGCGGTGGCGGACATGACCGCCGCCAGCCTGTCGCACGGCCAGAAGCGCCAGCTGGAAGTGGCGATGTGCCTGGCGACCTCGCCCACCGTGCTGCTGCTGGACGAACCGCTGGCCGGCATGGGCGCGGAGGAATCCGAACGCATGCTGGAACTGCTGCGCCGGCTGCGGCAGGGCCATGCCATCCTGCTGGTCGAACACGACATGGACGCGGTGTTCGCGGTGGCGGACGACATCACCGTGATGGTCAACGGCAGTCCCATCGCCAGCGGCCTGCCGGCCGACGTGCGCAACAACCCGGACGTCCAGGAAGCCTACCTGGGCTCGGCCCACTGACCCCGGCGCCCGGAGAAAAGGAAGATAGATGGAAGCGCTCATCGACGCCAGCCAGGTGCACGCCTGGTACGGCAGCAGCCATATCCTGCACGGGGTGGATTTCCGCCTGGGACGCGGGGAAACCGTCGGACTGCTGGGACGCAACGGCATGGGGAAATCCACCCTGATCCGCACCCTGCTGGGCCACGTCAGACAACGCGACGGACGCATCTCGATAGGCGGGCGCGACCTGTCGCGCGGCAAACCCTACGAAGCCGCCAAGGCCGGCATCGCCTACGTGCCCGAGGGCCGGGGCATCTTCCCCAACCTGACCGTGAAGGAAAACCTGGTGATGGCGGCGCGGCGCGGCATCGACGGCCAGTCCGACTGGACACTGGAACGCGTGCTGGCCACCTTTCCCCGGCTGACCGAACGCATGGGCAACCTGGGCTGGCAGCTCTCGGGCGGCGAACAGCAGATGCTGTCCATCGGCCGCGCGCTGATGACCAACCCCAGCGCCGTCATCCTGGATGAAGCCACCGAAGGCCTGGCGCCGCTGATCGTGGCGGAGATCTGGCGGGTGATCGGCGACATCCGGCGCAGCGGCCTGGCCACCCTGGTGGTGGACCGCAACTACCGGATGGTCATGGCCAATTCCGACCGGCTGGTCGTGATGGAGAAAGGCCGCATGGTGCTGGAAGGCCAGGCCGGGGATCTCGCCCACCGGCCCGAGGCGCTCAGCCGCTACCTGGGGGTCTAGGCCCTCAGTCGTCGGCGGTCTCGCCCACCTGCTCGGGCGGGATCTCGAACACCTGCCGCAAATACGCCAGGTAGGCCTTGTCCTCGCACATGGTCTTCTCGGGCGTGTCGGACACCTTGGCCACCGGCTGGCCGTTGCACTTGACCATCTTCATGACCACCTGCAAGGGCTGGTAGCTCAGGTCGTTGGTCAGGTTGGTGCCGATGCCGAAGGCGGTGATACAGCGCCCCGCGAAATGCTTGGCCAGGCTGATCGCCAGCGGAAAGGTCAGGCCGTCCGAGAACACCAGTATCTTGGTGCGCGGGTCCACCCGGTTCTGCTTGTAGTGCTCCAGCAGGCGCTCGCCCCAGGTGAAGGGATCGCCCGAATCGTGCCGCGCGCCGTCGAACAGCTTGCAGAAATACATATCGAAGTCGCGCAGGAAGGCGCTCATGCCGTAGACGTCGGACAGCGCGATGCCCAGGTCGCCGCGGTATTCGCGCGCCCAGACCTCGAAGCCATAGATCTGCGAGTCGCGCAGGCGCGGCCCCAGGCCCTGGCAGGCCTGCAGGTATTCGTGCGCCATGGTGCCCAGCGGCGTCAGCCCGTGCTTCATCGCGAAGTACACGTTGCTGGTGCCCGAGAAGTTCTCCCGCATCTGGTCTTTCAGCGTGATGATGACTTCCTCGTGCCAGGCCTTGGAGAAACGGCGGCGGGTGCCATAGTCGGCGATGTGGAAGTCGCGCAGGGCGGGATCGCCGCGCACCAGTTCCACCTTGCTCATCAAACGCTGGCGGCCCTCGGCATAGGCCGGCACCAGGTGGTTGTTGCGGAAATAGACCTCGTTGACGATGGCCAGCACGGGGATCTCGAACAGGATGGTGTGGAGCCAGGGCCCCTGCACCGTGATGTCGAGTTCTCCGGGGGACTGCGACTTGGACACCGAGATGCAGCGCCTGGGCAGATGGAACAGCCGCAGGAAGTCGACGAAGTCGCTCTTGATGAAGCGCAGGCCGCCGAGGTAGTCCAGTTCCTCCTGGGTGAAGCGCAATTCGCACAGCGCATCGATTTCTTCGCGGATCTCGTCCACATAGGGATGCAAGTCTATCCCCGGGGTCCGGCACTTGTACTTGTACTCGACCTGCGCCGCCGGGAACTGATGCAGGACGACCTGCATCATCGTGAACTTGTAGAGGTCGGTATCCAGCAAAGACGTGATGATCATGGCTACGAACCGCTCTGGTTGCCGTAGGGGGTGCCGATGTTGCCGGCGGCCATGCCGTAGACGTGCTCCACGCCGGGGAAGGCGCCGGTCTCGACTTCCTGGGCATAGCGCCGGAAGGCCTGCAGGACCGCATCGCCGCCGGCGGGCGCCCCGACCATGTAGTTCTTGACGAACTTGGCGGGCGTGGCCGTCAGGCCCAGCATGTCGTGCAGGACCAGCACCTGGCCCGAGCACGCCACCGAGGCGCCGATGCCGATGGTGATCAGTTGCACCGCTTCGCACACCTGGCGGGCGACGGGATCGGGAACGGCCTCGATCACCATCATGGCGGCGCCGGCCGCCTCGACCGCGCGGGCATCGGCCACGATGCGGCGCGCCTCGGCGTCTTCCTTGCCCTGCACGCGATAGCCGCCCAGCGCATGCACGTGGGACGGCAGCAGACCGATGTGGCCGCAGACGGGAATGCCGCTGCGGGTCAGCAGTTCGATGGTGGGCGCCAGCTCGGCCCCGCCCTCGATCTTGACCATCTGCGCGCCCGCCTGCATCAGCGTCACGGCGTTGCGCAGGGCCTGCTGGGGACTTTCCTGGTAAGTGCCGAAGGGCATGTCGGCCAACAGGAAGGGGCGGCGGGTGCCGCGCGCCACGCAGGAGACGTGGTAGGCGATGTCCTGCAACAGCACGGGCAGCGTCGAATCCCTGCCCTGCACGAGCATGCCCAGCGTATCGCCCACCAGAATGCAATCGACCTGCGCATCCTCCATGACCTTGGCGAAACCGGCGTCGTAGCACGTCAGCATGGAAATCTTCCGCCCCGCGGCAAGCTTCTTGCGCAGGACGTTCAGGGTGGATCGCATCGTACGGTCTCCAGGGATGCCTGTTGTGTAACCGAAGAAAATAGCACAAGAGAGGACTTGCCCCCGCCCAGGACCGCCCTACCGCCCACTCCCATGGCCCTTCAAGGGGAATGGACAGCCGAACCGCGCGAGTCCGGTAAAATCACAGGCTGACCTGAACTTTTATCCAGCATCGTCCTGGAGCCGCCTATGACTCACGTCGTCACCGAGAACTGCATCAAGTGCAAATACACCGATTGCGTGGATGTCTGCCCGGTCGACTGCTTTCGCGAAGGCCCGAATTTCCTGGTGATCGACCCTGACGAGTGCATCGACTGCGCCGTCTGTATCCCCGAATGCCCGGCCAATGCCATCCTGGCCGAGGAAGACGTCCCCGCCAACCAGATGCATTTCATCCAGATCAACGCCGACCTGTCGCAAAGCTGGCCCAGCATCACCCGCACCAAGCCGCCCCTGCCCGACGCCGACGAGTGGAAGGACAAGGAAGGCAAGCTGGATCTGCTGGAAAAGTAACCCCCCCTACGCGCTACGCGCGCCCCCCCAGGGGGGCGGCACTGGCGGACCGGCAAAGCCGGATCCGCTGTGCCCTGGGGTACAACCAGGCTGGCGAAGCGCCGCGTTTCTTTGGCCCGTGGTCCGCAAGCCGTTGCGGGTACTCCTGCCAGCCGACGCTCAGGAATTGATGTATCGATGTCTGAAAAGAAGTACACCGTCGAGACGGTTACCTGGGTCAAGACCTGGGTGCCGCACAAGCTCTTCTCGTTCCGCACGACGCGTTCGCCCGGCTTTCGGTTCGTGCCGGGGCAGTTCGCGCGGCTGGGCGTCGAGCGGCCGGACCCGGATGCCGAGGACGGGTCGGGGCGCCGCATCGTCTGGCGGGCGTATTCGATCGTGTCGGCGCCCTACGACGATTTCCTGGAGTTCTTCTCCATCGTCGTGCCCGACGGCGAGTTCACCAGCGCGCTCGAGCACCTGCGCGAGGGCGACAAGCTCTATGTCGACAAGACCAATTTCGGTTTCCTGACCACGGCCGCCTTCCCCAGCGGCAAGGATCTGTGGATGCTGGCCTCGGGCACCGGCCTCGCTCCGTTCGTCTCCGTCCTGCAGGACCTGGAGGTCTGGGAGACCTACGACCACCTGATCGTGGTCCACAGCGTGCGCACGGCCGAGGAACTGGTCTACCGGGACACCATAGAAGGATTGCGCGAGCACGAGGTCTTCGGCGAATTCTGCCGGGAACAGCCGGGCAAGCTGATCTACCTGCCCTCGGTCACGCGCGAGCGGGTCGAGGGCGCCCTGGATGCCCGCATCACGACGCTCATCGCCAGCGGCGAACTGGAGCGCCGGGCCGGCGTCACGCTGGATCCGTCGCGTTCGCGCATCATGTTATGCGGCAACCCCGAAATGGTGTCTGATTTGCGCAAATTGCTGGCGGATCGCGGTTTCGGGGCCTCCCGCCGGGGTAAACCAGGCAATCTGGCCGTGGAAAACTATTGGTGACACCGAGCTGCGCGGCCGGCGCGACACACCGATTGTGCAATGCAATATAATCGGTTGACTGGTGAATCGATTGCCCACCCGTGGTCTGGAGCAAGGATGCTGTATCAACTGCATGAATGGCAGCGCGCCCTGTTGACGCCTTTTGCCCACTTCGCCGACGCCTCGGCGCAGCTGTTCTCGAACCCCTATAGCCCGCTTGCCTACACCCCGCTGTCGCGGCGGCTGGCGGCCGGCTACGAGCTGCTGTACCGGCTGGGCAAGGACTACGAAAAACCGGCCTGGGACCTGCCGACCACCACGCTCGACGGCGCCGAGGCCACCGTCACGGAACAGATCGCGGCCGCCCGGCCCTTCTGTAACCTGGTGCATTTCGTGCGCACCCCGGTGGCGCCGCGCAAGACCGCGGCGCGCCGCAAGCCCGACCCCACCGTGCTGCTGGTGGCGCCGCTGTCCGGCCACCATGCCACGCTGCTGCGCGACACCGTGCGCGCGCTGCTGCCCGAGCACGACGTCTACGTCACCGACTGGATCGACGCCCGCATGGTGCCGCAGTCGGCCGGCCCCTTCCACCTGGCCGACTACGTCGACTACATCCGTGACTTCATCCGCCAGCTGGGCCCTGACGTCCACGTGATCTCGGTGTGCCAGCCCACGGTGCCGGTGCTGGCCGCGGTCTCGCTGATGGCCTCGGACAACGACCCCAAGCTGCCGCGCAGCATGATCATGATGGGCGGCCCCATCGACCCGCGCAAATCACCCACGCAGGTCAACAACCTGGCCAAGACCAAACCCTACTCCTGGTTCGAGAACACCCTGATCCACCGCGTGCCGCCGCGCTTCCCCGGCTCGGGCCGCAAGGTCTACCCCGGCTTCCTGCAGCACGCCGGCTTCGTCAGCATGAACCCCGACCGTCACCTGAAGTCGCACTACGACTTCTACCTGGACCTGGTGCGCGGCGACGATGACGATGCCGAGGCGCATCGCCGCTTCTACGACGAATACAACGCGGTCCTGGACATGCCCGCCGAATACTACCTGGACACCATACGCACGGTGTTCCAGGATTTCGAACTGCCGCGCGGCGTCTGGAAGGTGAACGGCCAACTGGTCAAGCCCGCGGACATCCGGTCGGTGGCGCTGTTCACGATCGAAGGCGAGCTGGACGACATCTCGGGCTCGGGGCAGACCGAAGCCGCGCAGGATCTGTGCAGCGGCATCCCGGCGAACCGCAAGCGCCATTTCACCGCCCCGCGCTGCGGACACTACGGCATTTTTTCGGGACGGCGCTGGCGCGAGGTCATCTGTCCCCAGATCGCCGAGTTCATCCGCCAGCACCAGGACGCGGCTTGACGGGACGCCAGCCGTGAACCGGATCGACCTGGTCGATGCGCAACTGCCGCAGACCCAGTGCACCAAGTGCGGCTATGACGGCTGCCGGCCCTACGCCCAGGCGCTGGTCGACGACGAGGTGCCGATCAACCGCTGCCCCCCGGGCGGCGACGTCGGCATCGCCCGGCTGGCCACGGTGCTGGGCAAACCCGTCCTGCCCCTGGACGAGACACGCGGCCTGCATGTTCCCCTGCACGTGGCCCGTATCGACGAGCAGCACTGCATAGGCTGCACGCTGTGCATCCAGGCCTGCCCCGTGGATGCCATCGTGGGCGCCAACAAGGCCATGCACACCGTGCTGGCGGCCCTGTGCACGGGCTGCGACCTGTGCGTGGCGCCCTGTCCCGTCGATTGCATCAGCATGGAACCCGTCCAGCCGGCGCGCGCCTGGACCGACGACGATGCCGCCGCGGCCCGCTCGCGCCACCAGCGGCGCGCCACGCGCCTGGCCCGCGAAAGCCGCGAGGACCAGGAACGCCTGCGCGCGCGATCGGCCGTGCGGGAGCAGGACTCCCCGGCGCTGCCGGCCACGGCCACGGTCGCGGGCGCCGACGATGCCGCCGAACGCAAGCGTGCCATACTAGAGGCCGCCCTCGCCCGGGCTCGCTCGCGGCGCGCGCACTGACCCCGTCCCGTCATCACAACAACGGCCCGAGCCGTGTCCGCATGAACGCCGCCAAACGACTAGCGATCTTCGAGCGCCTGCGCGCCGCCAATCCCGCCCCCCAGACCGAACTCGAATACGGGTCGACCTTCCAGTTGCTGATCGCCGTCCTGCTGTCGGCGCAGGCCACCGACAAGTCGGTCAACCTGGCCACGCGCCGCTTCTTTCCCGAGCACGGCACGCCCGAGCGGCTGCTGGCACTGGGCGAGGAAGGACTCAGCCACTACATACGCACCATCGGCCTGTACAAGACCAAGGCCAAGAACGCGATCGCCACCTGTCGCATCCTGCTGGAACAGTACGGCGGCGAGGTGCCGGCCGACCGCGAGGCGCTGGAAGCCCTGCCGGGCGTGGGCCGCAAGACCGCCAACGTGGTGCTCAACACCGCGTTCCGGCAGGTGGCCATGGCGGTCGACACGCACATCTTCCGCGTCGCCAACCGCACCGGCATCGCGCCGGGCAAGACCGTCCGCCAGGTCGAGGACAAGCTGCTCAAGGTCGTGCCCAAGGAGTTCCTGCTGGACGCCCACCACTGGCTGATCCTGCATGGCCGCTACATCTGCGTGGCGCGCAAGCCCAAGTGCCCGCAGTGCGGCATCGCCGACCTGTGCGAGTACAAGGACAAGACGCCCGCCGCCGCCTAGCGCGGCCGGGACCTGCCGCCGGGTACGCGGTTTGCGTGCTGCGGACTTGAGCGGGGATGCCGCACGGCGCGACAATTCCCCTGCCAGGCTTGTGAAAGGAGCACGCCATGTCCAACATTACCTTGTCAGGCACGGACGAAAGCCTGCCTGAAGACAGCGGCAAGAGCGGCAAGCTCGGACCCAGCGATACCTCGGATTCCGGCAGCGACTTGGCCGGCCTGCCCGAGGACGAAGCCGGCACCGATTCGGGCAAGACGGGAGAACGGCTTTCCGTCGACCCCGACGAGGAAGAACGCACCGGCGCCGACGTGCTGCCGGACGAGGTGGTGGACGAGGAACGCCTGGCCCGCTCGCACCCCGGCGACGACGAGGACGACGCCACCCGCGCCCGCCGCTGAATCGCCCGGGTGCGGCGACGGCTCAGTGCTGCATGGCGCGGGACTCCCGCGCATCCATCGCATCCGACGGCCGGGCTTGCACCTTGTCGCTCAGGACAGGCGGCGCCACGGGGTCGAAATCCACCCAGTCGCCCTCGCGCCACCGGCCCTCGGCCTTTTCCACGTCCTTGCCGCCGCAGTCCCTGAGCACCAGGGCTGCGGCGGATTCGGTCGCGACGGTAACGTGGACGGCGGTCAGCACGCCGGCCCGCCGCATCCCCGTGCTGTGGCCGGCCCGATAGGCGCGCGTCGCGCTGCGGGTGGCCACCAGCGCGCCCCCCAGCGAACCGATGTAGGCGCCGACACCCACCGCGATGACCAGGGCCAGCACGGATCCGGCGGCATACAGCCAGACGATGGAACCGATCACGGCTCCCGCCAGGCCCAGCAAGGCGGCACCGGCTATCGCGCCGTGCTTGGTCTTGCGCGACCCGGGGTCGGCGGCCTGGTCGCCGCCCAGGGGATAGCGGTCATGCTGGCCGGCGGGGTTGACGAAGAAGATGGAGACGTCCTCCTGGGCGAAGCCGGCGGCGAACAGCTTGCGGCCGGCTTCCTCGGCCTCGGGAAAGGAGTCGAAACGGGCAGCGACGATGAGCGACACGGCAATCTCCTCGAATCACGAACGAGGTATTGCCAGCATGTAGCGTGCCGCGCCTCACTCGCCCGGCGGCGTGGGGGGCGGAGGCGGCAGTTCCGGGTCGATGGGATCGGGCTGCTGGGCCGGCGGGACCGGCGGATCCCCCACCGGCTGGTTGGGCGGATCGCCCACCGGCGGCGGGTCCTTGACGGGGGGATCGGGGGGAACCGAGTGCGCGTACAACCGGGACATGTCAGGGCTCCATGGCATTTTGCGCCTTTCGCGATAGCAGCAGGCGCGCTCAGGAAACCGGCACGTCCTGCATGTCCGCCTCGCGGGCGTTGTCTGCGGCGTAATCCTCCAGCCGGTTGTAGAGCGTCTTCAGGCTGATGCCCAACACTTCGGCCGCGTGCTTCTTGACGCCCCCGCAGTGCTGCAGGGTGGCGAAGATCAGCCGCCTGTCGGCCTCAGCAAGCGACGTACCCACGGGAATCGTGACGATGGGCTCGCTTTCCGCCTTGCCGGCCGGCGCCAGCTGGATGGGCGCCGCCACCGTGTCGATCAGGCCGCCGTCGGTCATGATGAAGGCACGGTGCACGTAGTTCTTCAGTTCCCGCACGTTGCCGGGCCAGGCATGCGAGGCCATGTCGGCCAGCATGGCGGGCGAGAAGGCCTTGGCCGACTTGTGGGTCTCGTTCAAGAGGTCGAGGAAGCTCTGGGCCAGGAGCTCGACGTCCTTGGACCGCTCCCGCAGCGGCGGCAGATGGATGGGGAAGACATTCAGGCGGTGGTACAGATCCTCGCGCAGCTTGCCCTCGGCCACCGCTTCCTGGGGATTGCGGTTGGTGGCGGCGATGATGCGGACGTCGCACTCGGTTTCCTGGTTGGTGCCGACGCGCATGAACAAGCCGGTCTCGAGCACGCGCAGCAGCTTGACCTGGAGCTCGATCGGCATCTCGGTGATCTCGTCCAGGAACAGCGTGCCGCCGTGCGAACGCTCGAAATAGCCCTTGTGCTGGCGCTCGGCGCCGGTAAAGCTGCCGCGCTCGTGCCCGAACATCTCGCTTTCGATCAGGTTCGGCGAAATGGCGCCGCAGTTCACCGCCAGGAAGGGCCGCTTGCGCCTCAGGCTCAGGTCGTGCAGCGTCTGCGCCGCCAGCTCCTTGCCGGTGCCGCTTTCGCCGATCAGCAGCACGGTGGCTTCGGTGGGCGCGACCTTGCCGATCTGGTCGTACAGGTCCTGCATGGCGGGCGAGCCGCCCAGCATGCGGCCGAAGCGGCCGAAGCGGCGCAGTTCGCCGCGCAGCGAACCGATTTCGGCCTTCAGGTCGCCCGCCCGCGGGATGCGGTCCAGGATGGCCTTGAGCCGCTGCATGTTGATCGGCTTGATGAGATAGTCGGCCGCGCCCAGGCGCAGGGCGTCCACCGCGCTTTCGACGCTGGCGTGCCCGGTGATCAGGATGACCTCGACGGGGATGGACGGATCCAGTTCCTTGAACAGGTCCATGCCGCTGCCGTCCGGCAGCTTCAGGTCGGTCAGGACGACGTCGGGACTCTGGCGCACGATCTGAATGCGGGCCTCCCGGAGGTCTCCCGCAACGGCGGTGGTGAACCCCTCGGCGCCGACGATTTCCGCCAGGGCTGCCCGGGTGTTCGGCTCGTCGTCCACGATCAGGACATGCGGCATGCAGTGTGGCTCCTCGATGCGATGATGATCGGAATGGCCGGACGAAGGCGGTTAGCGTCTGGGCGCGAGCAGGCCGATGACCACGCCCACCGCGATGGCGATGCCCACCGCCCGCCACGGATTGTCGTGCACGTAGGCATCGGTCTGGGCCGACGCCTGCCGGTAGGACTCGGCGGCGCCGCGGCGCACGTCGTGGTACAGGTCCTGGGCGCGATCCAGCTGGTCGCGCAGCCGCGCCCGCGCCGTGTCCAGTTCGTGCCCCGCCTGGCCCGCCGTGCTCCGCAGAAGCGCCTCGGCATCCTCGACCAGGCCCCGGACCTGCCCGATGGCGCCTTCCACGTCACGCAGTCCCGCAACCCGATGCTTGCCCATAGCTGCTCCTTGTTGATGTGCCGATCAAGGCAATTACGAAGAAAATGGCCGGCAGTCGCAACATTGCTTACTCCTTGTATAGACTGCCTCCCCCCTGGCCCAAGTGCAAGCAATAGGTAAGAATTACATGAAAACTTGTAAATTCCCCTGACCAGCGCGCGGGGCCTGCCACAGCCCGTTACCATCCCCCCGGCGGCCGGCTTCCGGCATGCGGGGCACCCTGCTTAGAATGAAGCTCCCGCCCCGCCTTGGGCACTCCCGCCCTCGGCCCACCCTGGAGATCCATGCGGAAGGAACAGGCAATGCGCCCTGACGAAGCCTTGGCACCGATAGTGGAAACCGATGCGCCCGACACGGCCGGCGGCCACGCGGCGCCGCTCGCGGCCGAACCCGTTTGCCCGGCTCTCCCGCCCCAGTACTACGGGCTGCTGTATGGCAGTTCCGGGCCCATGCGCGAGTTGTACCAGCAGATCGAAAAGGTGGCCCCCACCGCGCTGACGGTGCTGATCGTGGGCGAAAGCGGCACCGGCAAGGAACTGGTCGCGCGCACGCTGCACGAGAAGAGCCCGCGCGGCGGCGGCCCCTTCATCCCGGTCAACTGTGGCGCCATCCCCGGGACGCTGATCGAGGGCGAACTGTTCGGGCACGAAAAAGGCAGCTTCACCGGCGCCATCCAACAGCACGTGGGGTATTTCGAGCGCGCCGCCGGCGGCACCATTTTCCTGGACGAGATCACGGAAATGGCCCCGGAGATGCAGATCAAGCTGCTGCGCGTGCTCGAGACCTCCACCTTCCACCGCGTCGGGGGGACGGAACAGCTCTCCACCGACGTCCGGGTCATTGCCGCGACCAACCGCGATCCCCAGATGGCGGTCCAGGAAGGACGCTTCCGGGAAGACCTGTTGTACCGGCTGGCGGTGTTCCCGCTCCGGGTTCCGCCCCTGCGCGAACGGCCCGCCGACATCGATCTGCTGGCGCAGCGTTTCCTGGACCAGCTCAACGCGACCGAGAAGACCCGCAAGCGCTTCGCGCGGGGCACCCTGGACGGCCTGCGACAGTACCACTGGCCGGGCAACGTGCGGGAACTGAAGAACGCCGTGCACCGGGCATTCATCCTGGCCGACGACGAGGTCGAAGTGCAGAGCCCCGAGCCCGCGCCGCGCAACCGCCGGGTGGTCCGGCGCGAGGGCAGCCTGGAACTGGCGGTGGGCATCCCGCTGCCGGACGCCCAGCGCGAACTCATCCTCGCGACGCTGTCGCACTTCGGCGGCGACAAGCGGCAGACCGCCAGCACGCTGGGCATCAGCCTGAAGACGCTCTACAACCGGCTGGACGCCTACAAGCACGGCGGCGGCGACGCCTAGGACCTGTTCGCGCTAAAAGGAGCTCGCACAGGCCGGAAACAGGCCCTAGCGTCCGGCCGCCGCTACAGCCAGCGCTCCAGCAGGCGCGACATGAATTCCTTTAGCCTGTCCGACAGCGGCCGCTTCTTCCACTGTTCGAGCGCGACCGGGACGGACGCCTGCCGGTCGCGCTCGAACAGGGCCTCCATCTGGGAACCGAAATCGGCCCCCAGGATCACGGCATTGATCTCGTGGTTCAAGGTGAAGCTGCGCCAATCGAGATTGCTGGAGCCGGCCGTGGACCAGACGCCGTCCACCACGGCGGTCTTGGCGTGCAGCAGCACGTCCTTGCGTTCGTAGATCTTCACGCCGGCTTCGAGCAGTTCCTCGTAGTGGGAACGGCCGGCATGCAGCACGATCGAGAAATCGCTGAACCCCGGCAACAGCAGCGTCACGTCCACCCCGCGGCGGGCGGCGTCGGCCAGTGCCGCGATGAAGCCCGGATCGGGCACGAAGTAGGCCATGGTGATGTGCACCGACCGCTGCGAGCTGTTGATGGCCGACAGCAGCGTCAGGTAGATGGCATGGTTGTCGGTCGAACCGGGGCGGTTGACCAGGATGCGCACCACGTGCGGCCCGCGCTTGGGCTGTTGCGGCAGAAAATCGATATCGCCCAGCGGCGGCCCGCCCTGGCTGCGCCAGCCTTCCAGGAACACGCGCTCGACGTCGGGCACGGCGGGACCGCGGATGCTGATGTGCGTGTCCCGCCAGGGCGCGTCCTGCCGGCCCTCGGCCTCGTGGGCCCGGGCCGAACCTGCCACCGGACGGGACGCGTAGACGTCGCTCAGGTTGATCCCGCCGACGAAGGCGACCTCGCCATCCACCACCAGGATCTTGCGGTGGCTGCGCTCGTTGATGGACCAGTTGCCCCGGCTCTTGAGCGGATTGACGGGATTGAAGAAGACCACCTGGACACCCGCCTGCCGCATGCGGTCGAACAGATCGGGCGGCACGGACAAGGTGCCGATGTCGTCCACCATGACGGCCACGGCGACGCCTTGCGCGCGCTTGGCGATCAGCATCTCGGCCACGAGATTGCCGATCCGGTCGTCCTCGAAGATGTAGCTTTCCAGATGGATGAAGCGGCGCGCGGCGCCGATGGCTTCCTCCATCGCTCGATAAGTGCTGGGACCGTCGCCGAACAGCCGCACTTCGTTGCCGACGACCAGCGGCGCATCGGTCACCGCCTCCTCGACCTGCAGGTGCCGCGCCAGGAAATCGCCCGCCTGGCCCCGGGCGTCCAGTTGCTGGATGACGCGGCGGCTCTCGCGGTAGGTCAGCAGACCGGTTTCGCTGGAGATGCGGACCTTGCGCCGCGGCTCGGCGCCGCTGGCCGGATCGGGAAGCGGGTTGGCGCAGCGGCACAGCAGCACCGCGCACAGGCCGTACAGAAGAACGCGCAGGAAACTTCGCATGTTTTTCTCATTCTGTTACGAGACAGACCCGTTGCGTCGAACATAGCCCCTGTCCAGCCGGCGTTTGCACCGGTAAAACTTACCGAAGCGGCAAGAGCTGCACGCTATTTTCCACTGTCCCGCGCATCATGCCTACGGCTTCGCATTGGCACGAAGCTTGCACGTAGGGGGATTGCGACATTCAACGGCCGGCGGTCCGGCCAAGCATGGGAGACGGCATTGGTTCAAGCTACTTACGACATGCGCGTGCGGCAGCAACTGTCCTTGACGCCCAGGCTCCAGCAGTCCGTCAAGCTATTGCAGATGTCCGCGCTCGAGTTCACACAGGAGCTGCAGCAAGCCATCGCGAACAACCCCTTCCTGGAGGAAGACGACCAGGACGCCTCGGCCGCGGCACAGGCCGGCGAATCGATTCTTCCGGTGGACCGCAATGCCGCCAGCCCGGACGAGGCCGACGGCACACCCGAGCCTCCTCCTCCCGCGTTCGACCCGGAGCCCTACGGCGGCAGTTACGCCGGCACCCGGACCCGCGACGACGATGGCGAGGACCGGCCCGACATCGGGCAATGGACGCACAGTTCCATGGGGCTGCACGACTACCTCCACCAGCAGTTGTGCGGCTACCGGCTGGGAGACCGCGACCGGCTGCTGGCCGAGATCATCATCGAGGCGCTGGACGAGGACGGCTACCTGCGCCAGGACTTCGACGACCTGGCAGCCACGCTGTCCGTGCAGCCCGCGCCCACGCACGACGAATGGATGGTCGCGCTGACGCTGGTCCAGCACCTGGACTCGCCGGGGCTGGCCGCCCGCAGCCTGGGAGAATGCCTGCACCTGCAACTGGCGGCGCAGCGCGAAGCCACCCCCGGGCGCGCGCTGGCAATGGCAATCGCCGACCGCTACCTGGACCTGATGGCGCGCCGCGAGACGGCGGAGCTGCGCCGCCGGCTGGGCTGCAACGACGAGGAATTGGCGGTGGCCTGCCGGCTGATACGCAGCCTGACGCCACGGCCGGGGTTCGCCTTCTCGGAAGAAGGCACCGATCACATCGTGCCCGACGTGATCGTGCGCAAGATCCGCAACAAGTGGGTGATCTCCACCAACCCGGCGGTCATGCCCAAGGCCCGCCTGCACCAGGCCTACGCCAACCTGTTCCGCAAGGCGCGCTGCGACGACCGCGCGCCGCTGGCGCAGGAACTGCAGGAGGCGCGCTGGCTGATACGCAACGTCGAGCAGCGCTTCACCACCATCCAGCGCGTGGCCGAGGCCATCGTCGCGCACCAGCGCACCTTCTTCGACTACGGCGAGATCGCGCTCAAGCCGCTGGTGCTGCGCAAGGTGGCCGAGGAACTGGATCTGCACGAGTCCACGGTCTCGCGCGCGACGAACAACAAGTACATGGCCACGCCGCGCGGCGTGTTCGAGTTCAAGCATTTCTTCTCGCGCGAACTGGCCACCGAAACGGGCGGACGGTGTTCCGCCGCGGCCGTGCGCGCCCTGATCCGCGACATGATCGCCGCCGAGAACCGGCGCGACCCCCTGTCCGATGTCTCGCTGACCCGGATGCTGGCCGAACAGGGCGTGGTGGTAGCGCGCCGCACCGTCACCAAGTACCGCGACCTGATGAAGCTGCCGCCCGCGGAATTGCGCAAACAGCCCTGAGCCATTAAAACGCGGGGATGGGGCATTGCCCTTCCCGCGGAATCTGTCGATGCGAACAAAAAGAATTCTTGCCGCCGTCGTTGGAATCATCGTCCTTCTGGTTGCCGCCGCGCTGCTGACCGACTGGCGCTTCCTGCGGGGGCCGGTGGAACGGCTGGCCACCGAGAAGCTCGGACGGCAGGTGGTGCTCGAGGACTTCCGGATGCGGCTGCGGCCCGTCACCCGCATCCGGCTGCACGGACTGGCCGTGGACAACATTCCCGACGCCAGGCCCGAACGCATGCTGGAAGCCGAATCCATCGAGGTCCACGTCCGGCTGCTGCCCCTGCTGCGGCGGGCCGTCGTGCTGGACCTGCTGTCGGTGGACGGCGCCCAGGCGCACCTGGCCCGCGATGCCTCGGGCGCCAACAACTGGACCCTGGCCACGCAGGACGACGGCGGACCGCCCCCCGACGTGGTGCTGCGCGCGCTGTCCTTGAACCGCGTGAAGGTGAACTACGACGACCGCGTGCTGAAGGCCGATGCGCACCTGCAGGCCGACAGCATGGAGACGCCCGCCTCGGGGCCGGCCTACGGCATGAAGCTGGAATTCGGCGGCCGCTACCATGACGCCGCGTTCGGCGGCGTGGCGCGCACCGGCGGCATCCTGGCGCTGCGCGATTCGGGCACGCCCTTCCCCTTCTTCATCGACGCCAAGGGCGGCCCCACCCGCATCCGGGCCGAAGGCCTGGTGGGCGATCCGTTCGGCGACGCCACGGTGGACGTGGCGCTGGACATCGCCGGGCCCACCCTCTCCACGCTGTATCCGTACATCAACCTGCCCCTGCCCACCACCCCGCCCTACCGCATCAAGGGCCGCCTGAAGCGTGCCGGCATGAACTTCGACCTGTCGGGCATGGCTGGCACGATAGGCTCGACCGACATCTCCGGCGATGCCAGCTACGAGATGCGCGGCGACAAGCCCATGCTGCGTGCCAGGCTCAAGAGCCGCGTGCTGGACATGAAGGATCTGGGGCCGCTGATCGGCGTACGCGACGATGCGCCTGCGCAGAAGACGCAGGCCGCGCCGCGGCCCGCGGTCGACCGCCGCATCCTGCCCGATGCCGAATTCAGGCTGGAGCGGCTCAACGCCATCGATGCCGACGTCACGCTGGACGCGGGCGACGTGCGCGTGCGCGGTCCCTGGGCCTTCGACGACTTCTCCGCCCACCTCATCCTGCACGACGGCGTGCTCAAGCTGGTGCCGCTGAACTTCGGCTACGCGGGCGGCGAACTGCGCTCGGACATCACGCTGGACGCGCGCCAGCCGGTGATACGCACCGATGCCCGTATCGGCGTGCAGCGGGCGCGCCTGAACCGGCTGTTCCCCGACGTGAAACTGATGCAGAAAAGCGAGGGCACGCTGGGCGCCGACGTAAAGCTCAAGACGGCGGGCAATTCGATACGAGCCATGCTGGGGCGTGCCGACGGCACGGTGGGCATGGCCGTGACCGGCGGCGAAATCTCCAACCTGCTGGTCGAGGCCATCGGCCTGGACGCCTCCCAGGCGCTGGGCTTCCTGATCGGCGGGGACAAGGAAACACGGCTGCGCTGCGCGGTCGCCACCTTCGGGGTCAAGGACGGCATCGCCACCTCGCAGGCCCTGGTCATCGACACCGACGACACCCGCATCGACGGCCACGGCACCATAGACCTGCGCAACGAGCGCCTGGCGCTGCGCTTCGAACCCCGCCCCAAGGACAAGAGCATCCTCGTGGCGCGCTCGCCCATCGACATCGTCGGCACCTTCGGCGCGCCCGACTTCAAGATCGACAAGGCCTCGCTGTTCGCGCGCGCCGGCGCCTCCGTTGCACTGGCCTTCATCAATCCCCTGGCCGCTCTGATCCCGCTGATCGAAACCGGCCCGGGCACCGATGCCGACTGCCAGGGGCTGTTGTCGAACCTGCGCGAGGCGCGCCGCAACGCCGACGCGCCCGCCCCCAAAGGCAAGGGCAAGGCGCGCTGAGCGCGAGCGGGCGGATCAGTCCTCGTTGCGCGGCACGCTGGGCTCGCGCCGGCCGCCGCTGGAACGAAGATCGGTATCTTCCTGGCCCGACTGCACATCCTCGTAAGCCTGCTCGATCACCTTGCGCGGCGCGCTTTCCTGGCTGTCGTGCGATTCATCGTGCTCGTGGGGCAGCCGCGGCTCGCCCCTCCCCAGGTCGTCCTGGGTGCGGGTGCGCTCCGGCCGCCGCTTCTCGGGTTCCTTCATGCGAGGCTCCTCAGCGCGCCAGCCTCAGGCCGGCATACTGCCAGCGCGAACCCGGCGCGAAGAAATTGCGGTAGGTGTGGCGGATGTGGCTGCGCGGCGTGGCGCAGGACCCGCCCCGCAGCACCATCTGGTTGATCATGAATTTGCCGTTGTATTCCCCCACCGCGCCCGCGGCCGGGCGAAACCCCGGATACGGCAGGTAAGCGCTCTGCGTCCATTCCCAGACACCGCCCAGGAAACCGGGTGCGTCCGCGCGCAGCCGCGCCGGGTGCAGCAGCCCGGACTCGGCGAAATCCCCGTCGGCCGGCAGGCTGGCGCCCTCGGCCATGGCCTGCGCGGCGGCACGCTCCCATTCCTGCTCGGTCGGCAGCCGGGCGCCCGCCCAGCGGGCATAGGCATCGGCCTCGTAGTAGCTCAGGTGGCAGACGGGCTCGGCCGGATCCATGGGCAGCGGGCCGGCCGCCGTATGGCACGCCCATCGCCCGTCGTCCCGCATCCAGTACAGCGGCATGTCCCAACCGCCTCGCACGCGCGCATCCCAGCCGTCGGACAGCCACAGGTCCGGCCGGCCATAGCCGCCGTCCTCGATGAAAGCCAGGTACTCCGCATTCGAAACCGGGCGCTGCGCCAGCTCGAACGCCTCCACCCAGACGCGATGCCGGGGCGCCTCGTTGTCGAAGGCGAAACCGTCGCCCGCATGCCCCAGGTCCGCCAGCCCCGCGTCGTAGCGTCGGAACGCCGCCGGCCCGGGATCCGCCATCGCTTCCCCGGCCGGAGCCGGACGCCACCCGGGCAACAAGGGGTTGTGCCAGAAGTGATGCTTCAGGTCGGTCGCGATCAGTTCCTGGTGCTGCTGCTCGTGGTGCAGGCCCAGTTCGACCAGCGCCAGCGCCTGCGGCGGCGCGGCATCGTCCATCCATTCGAGCAGGCGTTCCAGCACCGACTGCTGGTAGGCCATGACCCGGTCCAGCGACGGACGCGAGAGCAGTCCCCGCTGCCCGCGCGGATGGCGCTCGCCCACGCCCACGTAGTAGGAGTTGAACAGCTCGCGGAAGGCCGGATCGAAGGGCCGGAACCCCGGCTGCCACGGCTCGAGCACGAAGGTCTCGAAGAACCATGCGACATGGCCGACGTGCCACTTGACCGGACTGGCCTCGGGCATGGACTGCAACATGCAGTCCTCGGGCGTCAGCCCGTCCAGCAGCGCCAGCGTGGCCGCGCGCACGCCCGCCGCCCGGCGGGCCAGCAACTCGGGAACGAACACATCGTCGCGCGCGTTCATCGCTGCGCCAGGAAAACGCCGAACCACGAACGCGGATCGGTCCACATGTCGCGTACCGAGAAACCCGCCCGCGCCAGCATGGCGTCGAACTGAGCCGGCGTGTACTTGTACGAATGCTCGGTCACGATGTCCTCGCCGGCCTCGAAGACCCGCTCCGACGATCCCCAGCGCACGCGCTGCCGCTGCCTGGCCCGCAACCGCATCTCGATACGGCCGTGGCCGTCGTCGAAACGCGACTCGTGATCGAATTCGGCGGGCTGGAAATCGCTGCCCAGCACACGGTTGCACACACGCAGCACGTTACGGTTGAATGCCGCCGTCACCCCCAGGTCATCGGCATAGGCGCGCTCCATCACGCGCCTGTCCTTGCGCAGATCGGCGCTGATCAGCAGGCTGCCGCGCGGGCCGGCCTGCCTGCCGATCGCGGCCATCAGCGCGACGGCCCGCTCGGGATCGAAGTTGCCGATGGACGATCCGGGGTAGAAGAACACCGGCGGATGTTCCTGGATGTCGGCCAGATGCCGGCTCAGATCCAGGTCCGCCGAAAAATCCGCTTCCACCGCCACGCAGTCGACCTGGGGAAACTTGCGCCCCAGCGCGGCCACTTCGTGCCGCAGGCAATCGGCGGCGATGTCCACGCCCAGGTACCGACAGGCGTCAACGTGGGCAAGCCAGGCGCGCGACTTCGCGCAATCCCCGCAGCCCAGATCGACCCATTGGAGGCGGCGCGGCAGGGCTCGGGCGATGGCGCCGCGATGGGCCTCGAAGATCGCCCGCTCGGTGCGCGTCGGGTAGTACTCCTCGAGTTCGCAAATGGCGTTGAACAGCACGCATCCCTGCGCGTCGTAAAGGAATTTCGGATCGATGTGGGCCTGGGCGGCCCGCAGGCCGGCAGCCAGTTCCGCCGCGCGATTGTCGAGCGGCGCGGTATCGGCGCGCCGCCCGGGGGACGGTGCGCCTTCCATCGAAAAGGCGGTGTCGTTCCCGGCCATCCTGTGCGCGGGACCTCGAAGCATGGTGGTCAATATGGGCTCCTTGGGACAGCGGCAGAGCGTCCTCCCCCCGGCCGTAGCAAGCGCGATGCCTGACCATGGCCGTCGGACATGGCCCCAATCTATACGCTCGTCGCTTCCCGGGGAACAGGAATGGATGTAACCCTTGCCTACGGCGCTGCAAAAGGGGCGGGATTCGACCGTAAACCGAAACAAACTATGGCGGCCACCCCAGTTTTTCCCTCATGGGCCAGCCACTAAGCTGATGACTGTCGGGACGGAACGCTTCCGTCCTCCCCCAATCATCGAGGAATTTCCATGAATATCGCCATCATCGGCGCCACCGGCAATGTCGGCAGCCGCCTCGTCAACGAAGCCCTGGCCCGCGGCCACCACGTCACCGCCATCGCCCGCCACGCCTCCAGGCTGGCCGCGCGCCCCGGACTGGACACGCTGGACATCGACCTGGCCGACGGCGCGAAGCTGGCCGGGGCCCTGCGCGGCAAGGACGCCGCCATCAGCAGCGTCCGCTTCGCCACGTCGCCCCTTGCCGCCGTCCTCGGCCCCGTCAGGCAGGCCGGCCTGCGGCGGCTGCTGGTGGTGGGCGGCGCGGGCAGCCTGGAAGTGGCCCCGGGCGCCGCCCTGGTGGACACGCCCACGTTCCCGGCCGAGTACAAGCCCGAGGCGCTGGCCGGCCGTGACTGGCTGAACGCCCTGCGCACGGAAAAGGATCTGGACTGGACCTTCCTGTCGCCTTCGGCGCTGTTCGTGCCGGGCGAGCGCACGGGCACGTTCCGCCTGGGCGGCGATACGCTGCTGACCGCGGCGGACGGCCGCAGCTGGATTTCCATGGAAGACTTCGCCATCGCGATGCTGGACGAAGTGGAAAAACCCGCGCATACGGGCCGGCGCTTCACCGTGGGCTACTGAGCGCGTCGCGGCCGGGCAACGCGTAACGTGATGCCTCTCCCAGGGGCGTTACATGTGGCGACGATTGCAACAACCCGCACAAACCGCCGGCCGGGAATCGCCCCTACAGTGAGGCCATCGCAGTCTCGGAGAATATGCATGAAACGGCTGGCAATGGCAGGGCTGCTGGGCGCGGCCCTCTTGGCCATCAGCGCGACGGCCCAGGCCCGCGTGAGCGTGTCCATAGGCATCGGCATACCCGGTGTCATCTATGGTCCGCCTCCCGTGTACATGGCCCCCGCGCCGGTGTATGTGCCGCCCCCCGTCATGGTGGTGCCGGGGCCGGTCGGCTACGTGCCCTATGATCCGTATTGGCGCGAACGCCGATGGGAACAGGAACGCCGCTGGGAGCGTCAGCAGCGCTACCGGGAAGAGCGCTACTACCGGCGCCACGGCTACCGCGACTGAACGACGGCCCCTTCCACGGGGCCGTTTCTTTTGCCGGCGACCATATCCGGGGGCGCGACCGAATGTCGCGAGTTGCGGCAGATCATTGTCATCTCCGGCCGAGCACTGATACCTTAGGCGTAGCCCCCAACGTACAACGGGAGTACGCCCCTGTCCCGCCCCGCCTCCGCGCGCTCCGGCGACGCGCTCCGCCCTTCCCCCGGCGACTGGCTGCAACTGGCCGGATCGCTGACGTGGCTGGTCCAGGCCGGCATCCTGGCCTCGGCGGTGCAGCGCATGGCGGCGGATCCCGGCGACGTGGCCGCTGGCCTGCTGGCCGCCGCCTGCTTCCTGCTCGCCGGCGTCCTGCGCGCGGCGTGCGATGCGTGGGGCGCGCGACTGAGCTTCCAGGTCGCGCGGCGCCGCCTGTCGGCACTGCGCGCCGCCGCCGTCGACGCGCTGGCGGACGGCTCCCCGCTGGACAAGCGGCGCCCCGCCGCGGGCCAGGCGGCCAGCGTCCTGGCCGAACAGGCCGATGCGGCGCAGCCCTATCTGGCCCGCTATCCCGCCATCCAGTTGAAGATGCTGGTCATGCCGCTGGCCATCCTGGCGGCCGTCGCGCCGCTGTCATGGATCGCGGCGCTGGTCCTGCTGGCCTCGGCCCCGCTGATCCCGGTTTTCATGGCGCTGGTGGGCTGGCGCGCCCAGCGCGCCAGCCAGGCCCACCTGGCGGAAATGGGCACGCTGAACGCCTTCCTGCTCGATCGACTGCGCGGACTGGCCACGCTGCGGGCGCTGGATGCCGTGGACGCCACCACCGGACGACTGGCATATGTTGCACAAACACTGCGTACGCGTACCATGGCGGTACTGCGCATCGCCTTCCTGTCCTCGGCGGTGCTGGAATTGTTTTCCGCCATCGGGGTCGCCATGGTCGCGGTCTACGTAGGATTCCACCTGCTGGGCACCCTGCCCTTCGGCACCTGGGGCGGTCCTCTCACCCTGGGCCAGGGGCTCTTCGTCCTGCTGCTGGCGCCCAGCTTCTTCGAGCCGCTGCGCGACCTCTCCACGGCCTGGCACGACCGGGCCGCGGGCCGGGCGGCGCTGGAGGCGCTGCGCGCGCTGTCCTCGGCGCCATCGAAGCTGGTGGGCGGCGCCGCACCCTTCCCGCCCGCCAGCGGCGCGCCCGCCCGCCGCCCGCCGCCCGCCGTCGAACTCGTCCAGCTACGCTTCGCCCACGCCGAAGCGGCGTCTCCGGTCGTCGACGGCATCGACCTGCGCGTGGCGCCCGGCGAACGGGTGGCCATCATGGGGCCGAGCGGCTCGGGCAAGTCGACGCTGCTGGCGCTGATCGCCGGCCTGGTGCCCGCCCGGTCCGGCGCCGTCGTCATCGACGGCGTGGCGCTGGATGACCACAGCGCGCCGCGCCTGCGCGCGCGCATGGCCTGGATAGGGCAGAAGCCGCACGTATTCGCCGGCACGCTGGGCGCCAATGTCGCCCTGGGCCGCCCGGACGTGGATGCCCGGGCCGTGGGCCGAGCCCTGGAGGCCGCGACCCTGGAACAACTGGCGGGACGCGAAGCAGGACGGCCGCTGGGCGAATCCGGCACCGGCCTGTCCGGCGGCGAATGCCTGCGCCTGGCGATGGCCAGGGCGGCCGCGGCGCCCGGCACCGACCTGTGGCTGGCCGACGAACCCACCGCGCATCTGGACGCAGCCACGGCCCGGGAACTCACCCGCCGGCTGCTGGCCCAGTCCGCGGGCAGGACCCTGATCGTCGCCACGCACGACCCCGAACTGGCCTCGCGCATGGACCGCGTGATCGACCTTGCCGCGCCGCGCGCGGCGCCGGCCGATACGGAAACGGTCCCGCTGGCGGCCGTGGGCGCGGCCTCATGAAAGCCTCCATCCACGCCGTGCTGCGGCTCTTCTTCGCCGACCGGCGCCGCCTGCTGTGGGGCGGCGTCGCGCTGGCCGCGCTGACGGTCTTCGCCGGCATGGGGCTGCTGGGCCTGTCCGGCTGGTTCATCACCGCCACCGCGCTGGCCGGGCTGGCCGCCGGCACCGCCCTTGCCTTCGACGTGTTCACGCCCGGCGCCGGCATACGGTTGCTGGCCCTGGTCCGCACCGCCGCCCGCTACGGCGAGCGGGTCGTCACCCACGACGCGGCGCTCGCGGTCATCGCCGCGCTGCGTCCCCGGCTGTTCGCGGGCTGGGCCCGGCCCGAGGCCGCGCGCCGGCTGCTGGCGCGGCCGGCCCGGCTGCTGTTCCGGCTGACCGCCGACGCCGACGCCCTGGACGTGCTGTACCTGCGCCTGCTGGTACCCGCCGGGGCCGCCTGTGCCGCCATCGCCCTGGTCGGCGTCATGCTGGGCGCGATCAGCCTGCCGCTGGGCCTGGGCATGGCCGGGTGGCTGCTGGCCACGGGCGCCGGCATCCTGGCCTGGACCGCGCGCCGCAGCCGCCGCGCCGCCTGTCGCCGCGCGTATGCGATCGAAGCCCTGCGCGCGCAGGCCATCGACCTGGTCTCGGGCCAGACCGAACTCGCCATGGCCGGCCGGCTGGCGGCGCAATGCCGGATACTGGCGCGGACCGAGCACCGGCTGGCCACCGCCGACGACGCCATCAACCGCGCCGACGCGCAAGGCGGTTTCCTGCAGGCCGTGGCGGGCACCGTGGCCCTGGCCGCCACGCTGGCCGCCTGTGTCCTGCTGGTGGCCGGCTCTGCCATCGGCGCGCCGGTGGCGGCGCTGGCCCTGCTGCTCGTGCTGGCCAGCGCCGAGCCGCTGACGCCGCTGCGGCGGGGAACCCTGGAGCTGGGCCGCACCCTCCTGGCCGTCCGCCGCCTGGCGCCACGGCTGGAGGCGCCGGAGTCGGGCCCGGCCCCCGCCGCCTCGGGCGACATCCTGCTCGAACATGCCAGCCTGCACCATGGCGACCGGCCCGGCCTGCATGCCCACGCGGCCCTGGAAGGCATCACCCTGGCGATCCGGCCCGGCGAACGCGTGGCCGTTGTCGGCCCCAGCGGCGCCGGCAAATCGACCCTGCTGGCGCTGGTGGCGGGCGAACGGCTGCCGTCCACCGGACGGGTCCTGGCCCCCGCCTCCTGTCTGCTGACCCAACGTACCGAACTGTTCCAGGACAGCGTGCGCGACAACCTGCGCCTGGCCCGCATCGATGCCGGCGATGACGCCTTGTGGGCCGCGCTGCGGGCCGCGGGCCTGGAGCAGACCATCGCCGCCCTGCCCGCCGGGCTGGACACGCGCCTGGGCGAAGGCGGCCTGGGCCTGTCCGCCGGCCAGGCCCGCAGGCTCGCGCTGGCGCGGCTGTTCCTGCGACCCACGCAATTGTGGCTGCTGGACGAACCGACGGAAGGACTGGACGCGCCGACCGCGCGCGACGTGGTCGCCCGGCTGGCCGGGCAGGCCCACGGCCGGACCCTGCTCATCGCCACCCACATCCGGCGGGAAGCCGCCCTGGCGGACCGCATCGTCGTGCTGGCCGCCGGCACCGTGGCCGCCGACCTGCGCCGCGGCACCCCCGCCTTCGAACATCGACTTCACACCCTGCGCCCGGACTGAGGAGGAAGCTGGCACCATGGACCTCGACATCGTTTCACTCTCGCGCCTGCAGTTCGCACTGACGGCGCTCTACCACTTCCTTTTCGTCCCGCTCACGCTGGGCCTGTCGGTCGTCATCGCCATCATGGAGACGGTCTACGTCATGACCGGGCGCAAGATCTGGCGCCAGATGACCAAGTTCTGGGGCACGCTGTTCGGCATCAATTTCGTGCTGGGCGTGGCCACCGGCCTGGTAATGGAGTTCCAGTTCGGCATGAACTGGAGCTACTACAGCCACTACGTGGGCGACATCTTCGGCGCGCCGCTGGCGCTGGAAGGCCTGATGGCCTTCTTCCTGGAGGCGACCTTCGTCGGCCTGTTCTTCTTCGGCTGGAACAAGCTGTCGCGCGTCGGACACCTGGTGGCGACCTGGTGCGTGGCGCTGGGCTCGAACTTCTCGGCGCTGTGGATCCTGATCGCCAACGGGTGGATGCAGAACCCCGTGGGCTCGGCCTTCAACCCCGAGACCATGCGCATGGAAGTCACCGATTTCTTCGCCGTGCTGACGAACCCGGTGGCGCAGGCCAAGTTCGTGCACACGGTATCGGCCGGCTACGTAACCGCATCGGTGTTCGTGCTGGGCGTGTCGGCCTGGTACCTGCTCAAGGGCCGGCACATCGACGTGGCCAAGCGCTCGATGACGGTGGCCGCCTCGTTCGGGCTGGCCTCGGCGCTGTCGGTGGTGGTGCTGGGCGACGAAAGCGGCTACCTGTCGACCGAGCACCAGAAGATGAAGCTGGCCGCCATCGAAGGCATGTGGGAAACCGAGCCCGCGCCCGCGCCCTTCACCATCGTCGGCATTCCCGACCAGCAGGCGCGCGAGACCCACTACGCCGTCCGCGTCCCGGCCGTCATGGGCCTGATCGGCACGCGCTCGCTCACCACCGAGATCCCCGGCATCACCACGCTGGTCGACCACGCGCGCGAGCGCATAGGCAGCGGCATCGTCGCCTTCGACGCCTTGCAGCGCATCCGCGCGGCGGGCAGCTCCGCCGCCATCGCGCCGGCCGACCGCGAGGCCTTCGAACAGCATGGCGCCGATCTGGGCTATGCCCTGCTGCTCAAGCGCTACCTGGACGACCCGCGCCAGGCCACGCCGCAGCAGATCGACCAGGCCGCCTGGGACACCGTGCCCATGGTCCTGCCGCTGTTCTGGTCGTTCCGCATCATGGTCGGCCTGGGCTTCTTCTTCATCCTGCTGACGGCGACGTTCTTCATCCTGTCGGCCCGCCGCCGGCTCGATGCGCACCGCTGGCTGCTGAAAGTGGCGGTGTTCGCCATCCCCCTGCCCTGGATCGCGGCCGAGATGGGCTGGATCGTCGCCGAGTTCGGCCGCCAGCCGTGGGTGATCGAGGGCGTGCTGCCCACCGCCGCGGCCGTCTCCGACCTGGGCGCGGGCACGGTGCTGATGACCATACTGGGCTTCACCGCACTCTACACCGTGCTGTTCATCGTCGAGATGGGCCTGATGCTGCGCGCCATCCGCAAGGGCGTGGAGCCCGACCCCGACCCGGAAGTGCGGCTCGTGGCCCCGCACCTGTCCCAACGCCTGACCGCCCAGGAGTAATCCATGATTCTGCACACACTCATCGACTACGACGTGCTGCGCCTGATCTGGTGGGCGCTGCTGGGCGTCCTGCTGATCGCCTTCGCGCTGACCGACGGCTTCGACCTGGGCACGGGCATGCTGCTGCCCTTCGTCGGCCGCACCGACGTCGAACGGCGCGTGGTCATCAACACCATCGGTCCGGTGTGGGAAGGCAACCAGGTCTGGCTGATCCTGGGCGGCGGCGCGATCTTCGCCGCCTGGCCGCCGCTGTACGCGGTGTCCTTCTCCAGCTTCTACCTGGCGATGTTCGCCATCCTGTTCGCGCTGATCCTGCGGCCGGTGGGCTTCAAGTACCGCAGCAAGCGCGAAAGCACGCGCTGGCGCACGGCCTGGGACTGGGCGCTGTTCGTCGGTGGCCTGGTGCCCTCGCTGATCCTGGGCGTGGCGGTGGGCAACGTGCTGCTGGGCGTGCCGTTCCGGCTCGACGGCGACCTGCGCATCTTCTACGACGGGACCTTCTTCGGACTGCTGTCCCCCTTCGCGCTGCTGTGCGGCCTGGTGTCGGTCACGATGCTGGCCACGCAGGGCGCGTGCTGGCTGGTCCTGAAGACGCGCGGCGACGTGGCCGAGCGCGCCCGCAGCTACGGCAGCGCGGCGGCGTTCCTGACCCTGCTGCTGTTCGCGCTGGGCGGCATCGCGCTGTGGGCCTGGGTGGACGGCTATCGCGTCACCAGCGCCATCGACACGCTGGGCCCGTCCAATCCGCTGCGCAAGACCGCCGAGATCGCCGCGGGCGCCTGGTTCGACAACTACGCGGCCCACCCGTGGCTGATGCTGGCGCCGGCCGCCGGCCTGGCCGGCTCGGCGCTGGCCCTGCTGCTGCTGCGGCTGCGCAGCGAGATCGGCGCGCTGCTGGCCAGCTCGCTGGCCATACTGGGCATCATCCTGTCCGTGGGGGTCTCGATCTTCCCGTTCCTGCTGCCCTCGTCCGCCGACCCGCGAGCCAGCCTGACGGTCTGGGATGCCTCGTCCAGCCACCTGACGCTGTTCATCATGCTGGTCGCATCGGGAATCTTCATCCCGCTCATCGTCGCCTACACGTCCTGGGTCTACCGGGTCCTGTGGGGCAAGGTCGACGAGGCGGCCGTGAAGGACCCCGGCAATCACGCCTACTGACGCACCTGGGAGAAACAAGCATGTGGTACTTTTCCTGGATACTGGGTTTGGGCCTGGCGGCGACCTTCGCCGTCCTGAACGCCATGTGGTACGAACTGAGGGAACAAGACGAGTAAGTCCCCCTATCGGAGATATCGAGCAGTATGAAGACCTGGGATCAACGCTTTTCCGAACCTGGCTACAAGTACGGAACCGCGCCCAACCGCTTCCTGGCCGAGCAGGAGCCACGCCTGCCGGCCGGTAGCCGGGTGCTGCTGCCCGGCGACGGCGAAGGCCGCAACAGCGTGTGGCTGGCAGAGCGCGGGCACCAGGTGCTGGCGGTCGACAATTCGCAGGTCGGGCTGGACAAGGCACTGGCCCTGGCCGCGAACCGCGGCGTCACCATCACCACGCTGAACGCGGACCTGGCGGCCTGGGCGCCGCCTCCCGCCACCTGTGCCGCGGTCGTCCTGATCTACGTCCACCTGCCCGGCAGCTTCCGCGCCGACGCCCACCGGCGCCTGGCGGGCGCGCTGGCGCCCGGCGGCTGGCTGGTCCTGGAGTCCTTCCATCCGCGCCAGTTGGGCTACCAGAGCGGCGGCCCGCGCGACGTCGACATGTTGAGCGACCTCGCCACGATACGCGCGGACTTCGCCGGCCTGCTCGAGGAAGTACAGGGCTGGGAAGGCGAGGTGGAACTGGACGAAGGGGAAGGACACCGCGGGCCGGCCTTCGTCACGCGCTACGTGGGCCGGCGCGCGACCTAGCCAGGCGGCATATCCGCTATAGTTGTCGCACCAAGCTTGGCTGCCGCGCGTATGCCCCCTACTTCGAAAACTTCGTCCGTGCCGACGCTCTCGTCCGATACGTACTCGCTGTCCTCCGACTTGACCACGCGGGCCTCGTCCGTCCAACAAGCCTACGCGTACGTGCGGGACGGCATCATCTCCGGCAGGTTTCCCGAAGGCGCGCGCATCACGGAGAAAGAAGTCTCGGAAGCGCTGGGATTGTCGCGCACGCCGGTGCGCGAAGGGCTCAGGCTGCTGGTGGCCGATGGCCTGCTGATCCTGCGCGCCAATGCGGGCGCCACCGTACGGACCTGGACCACCCAGGAGATCCGGGATCTCTACGCGGTGCGCATCCTGATCGAATCGGAACTGGCCGCCCTGGCCGCGACCCGCATGAGCCCGGCCACGCTGGCCGAACTGCACGAGATCCAGGACGAGATGGAATCACGCGGCCCGGACATCAGTGCCTCCAACCTGGATCGCATCGCCCCGCTGAACCGGAACTTCCACGCGCGCATCTCCGAATCCGCCGGCAACGCGCGGCTGCTGGCCATGCGCACCAAGGGCGTGGACATCAAGATCATTCTGCTGACGCGGCGCAGCTACGACCGCGCCCGCCTTGCGCGCACCTTCCAGCATCATCGGGAACTGATCGATGCCTTTACCTCACGCGACCCGGAATGGGCGCGCGCGGTCATGCACGGCCATTTGAGGTCGGCCCAGTTCGCGCTGCTCGAACGCTCCTCGCCCCCTACGGATCAGAACGCTGCTCGGTAAATGGCCAGGGCGTCGGCTTCCGACACCGGCCGTGGATTGTTGACCAGCAGCCGCTGCTGCTGCATGGCATCGCGCGCGAGCATGGCAAGGTCAACCCGCGCCACGCCGACTTCCCGCAAACGGCGAGGAATGCCCGTCGCACGCACCAGCTCTTCCATATGATGGATGAAGCCGTCGGCCGCCCCATCATCGGCACCCGCGCCCTCTCCCAGCGTCACGCGCGCCAGTTGCGCGTACATCGGCCGCGCGGCGGGAAGATTGAAGCGCAGCACGTGATTCAGAACCAGGGCATTCGATAATCCGTGCGGCACGTGGAAATGCCCACCCAGGGGATAGGCCAATGCATGCACCGCCGCGACAGGTGCGTTAGAGAATGCCTGCCCGGCCAACATGGCGCCGAGCAGCATGGCCTCGCGCGCGCCGAGATTCGAGGGCTCGCGGCAGGCAAGCAGCAGATGCTTCGACAGCAACTTCAGGGCGCGCGTGGCCAGCATGTCGGACAGCGGATTCTTCAATCGCGCCGACGTATAGGCCTCGATCGCATGCACCATGGCGTCTATGCCCGTCGCCGCCGTCGCGGCGATGGGCAGCGCCACCGTCAGCTCGGCATCCAGGATGGCCAGGTCCGCCATCAGCATCGGCGAAACGACTCCGCTCTTGCTGGTCTCGCCCGTCGTCACGATCGAGATCGCCGTCACTTCGGAACCCGTGCCCGCCGTGGTGGGCATCAGGACCAACGGCAGGCGCGGACCGGCCACCTTTCCTATGCCATACATCTCGGCCAGGGGCTGGGTCGAGCCGCAAAGCACAGCGATGAGCTTGGCCACGTCCATCGACGATCCACCGCCCAGGCCCAGCACGACCTGCGCCCTGGCTTCGCGGGCACGATCAGCCGCTTTCGCCACCACATGATCGGGCGGGTCCGCCACCACGTCGTCGATGACGGTGACCTCCCAGCCCTGGTCCCGCAAATCGGCCAGCGCGGGCGCCAGCAAACCGCTGGCGTGCAGAAAGCGGTCCGTGACCAGGCACAGGCGCACGGCGGTATGACGGGCCCGCAGCAACCGCCCCAGGCGACGCGCAGCGCCGCGTTCCACGATCAATTGCGGTACGGTGGAAAACTCGAACCTGTCCACGTTCGGACTCCCGACGGCGTCAGCGCGCCCAGCGCCTCTCGAAATCCCACACTTCCTTGAAGCCGATCAGTTCGCAGAACTCCCTGAAATCGGCCATGGGGATGTCGGGCGACAGGCTGGTGCCCGTCTCCTTGAGGTGACGCAGCGCCTTTTCCATCGCAGCGGCCGCGACCAGGCTGGTCATGGCCGGAAAGATCGCGAGCGAGAAGCCGATTTCCTTGAGCACGTGGGCCGGCAGGATCGGGGTCTTGCCGCCGTCGGCCATGTTGGCGATCATGGGCAGGTCGAAGGCTTGGCAAACGCGGCGCATTTCCTCTTCGCTCTGGGGGGCCTCGAAGAACAGGATATCGGCGCCGGCTCTTGCATAGGCTTCCATGCGGCGCATGGCGGCGTCCACCCCCAGGCTGGCGCGCGCATCGGTGCGGGCGATGATGAGGAAGTTCTCCTTGTCTTGCCGGGCATCGCAGGCGACCTTGATCTTGTCGACCATGTCCTCGATCGGCACGCAACGCTTGTTGGGCGTGTGGCCGCATTTTTTGGGAAACTCCTGGTCTTCCAGCTGGATGGCGGTGACGCCGGCTTCTTCGTAGCCGCGCACGGTGTGGTGCACATTGAGCAGGCCGCCATAGCCGGTGTCCGCGTCGGCGATCAATGCCGCCGAGGTGGTGCGCGCGATGGTTCGCATGCGGTCCACCATCTGGGTATAGGTGGCGATGCCGGCGTCCGGCAGGCCCAGGTTGGAGGCCGTGAGCCAATAGCCCGACCCGTAGACGATGTCGAAGCCGACCTTGGCAGTCATGATGGTGGCGATCATGTCCTGCACGCCCGGGATGACGATGAATTCGCCGCTGGAGAGTTTTTGTCTGAGAATCGGGTTGGCCATGCGGGTTCCACTAAGCGAAGAAAAAGAATTGAATTCAGTCCATGGACGCCAGCCAGGGCTGGTCGCGCTGGATGCGGGCTTCGTGGGCACGCAGCGCCGCGTCATGGCGCAAGGTGCGGTCCACCTCGTCCTCGGCGGAAAGCAGTTGTTCCGCATGGCCGTCGGCCAGTGCGATCGGGATCGCGCCGCCATCCGGGAGCGTCAGGCTACGCTGCGCCACCCGCAGGTGCAGGATGGGCTCGGTCAGCCCCGCCAACGCGCGCACCAGGCGCTGGTGGTCGGCCGGCGTCACCGTGGCGGGCAGCAGACCGTTCTTGACGCAGTTGTTGCGGAAGATGTCACCGAAGGAAAGCGCCACCACCGCCTGTACGCCATAGTCCGCCAGCGCCCAGACCGCATGTTCGCGCGACGATCCGCAGCCGAAGTTGGAAAGCGCTACCAGCACGCGGGGCGGCGCGGCCTGCTCCATGAAGGCCACCTCGGGCCGGCCTTCGGCCCGCCAGTCGGCGAACAGGTGCGCCCCCAGCCCCGTGCGGTGCACCGCGCGCAGGAAGCGGCCGGGAAACAGGGCATCCGTATCGATGTCGTCGCGCGCCAACAGGACGGCACGGCCATGGACTTCTGCTGTGACGGCTTTCATGCCAGGTACTCCCGAGGATCGGCCAGGCGGCCCCGGAGGGCTGATGCCGCGACCGCGGCGGGGCTCATCAGGTGAGTGCGCCCCCCCTGCCCCTGCCGGTTCTCGAAATTGCGGTTGGAGGTGGACGCGCAGCGCTGGCCCGGCATCAGGCTGTCGCCGTTCATGCCTATGCACATGGAACAGCCCGACTCGCGCCACTCGAATCCCGCGTCGACGAAAACCTGCGCCAGGCCTTCGGCCTCGGCCGCGCGCTTGACACTGGTCGAGCCCGGCACCACCAGCGCGCGCACGCCTGCGGCGACGCGGCGGCCGCGCGCCACCTGCGCAGCGGCGCGCAGGTCTTCCAGGCGACCGTTGGTGCACGAGCCGATGAAGGCCACGTCGATGGGCACCGAAGCGAGCGGCTGGCCGTGCTCAAGGCCCATATAGGCCAGGCTTTCCCGCAAGCGGTCGAGATCGGCGCCGTCCCTGGGCGCGGCACCGTCGCCCACGCGGCCCGAGAACGGGGCGCTGTCGGCCGGCCTGGTACCCCAGGTCACGAGCGGCGTGACCGCATTCGCGTCGAACTCGACATAACGGTCGTAGTCAGCCGTGTCATCGGTGCGCAGCGCGGCCCAGGCCTGCGCCGCCTGCTCGAAATGTTCGCGCGCCGCGCCCTGGACCCGCTCGCGCAGATAAGCCAGCGTAGTGGCATCTGGTGCGACCAGGCCGAAACGCGACCCGGCCTCGATGGTCATATTGCACAGCGTGAGCCGCGCCTCCATCGACAGCGCCCGCACCAGCGGTCCCAGGTATTCGATGCCATGGCCATTTCCGCCGCTGGTGCCGATGTGATGGATCAGGGCCAATGCCAGATCCTTGGCATAGACCCCCGCCGACAATTGCCCCGTCATCGAGACGCCCATCGTTTCCGGCTTGCGCATCCATAGGCTCTGGGTGCTCATGACATGGCCCACTTCCGAGGTGCCTATACCCCATGCTACCGCGCCCAGCGCGCCCAGCGTGGCGCTGTGCGAATCGCCGCAGACCACGGTGCTGCCCGGCAACACGTAGCCGAGCTCCGGTGCGATCACGTGCACGATGCCTTGCAGCGGATGGTCGAGGTCGAACAGGCGCATGCCCGTGCTCCGGGTATTGCGCCGCAGCGTGGCGATCTGCTCCCGGCTTTCCGCATTGGGAATGTTCGACAGCCGGTCGGCCGTGGTGGGCACGTTGTGATCCTGCACCGCGATGTGCCGCCGCGGCGAGCGCAGCGCGTGGCCGCCCTCGGCCATGCCTGCGAAGGCTTGCGGGCTGGACACCTCCTGCACCAGGTGCCGGTCGATGTAGATCAGGTCTTCGCCGGAATCATTGCGGGCGACCGTGTGTTCTGCCCAGATCTTGTCGAATAGAGTGGTCATGGC
The DNA here is from genome assembly GCF_004216695.1 of Pigmentiphaga kullae. Lineage (GTDB taxonomy): Bacteria > Pseudomonadota > Gammaproteobacteria > Burkholderiales > Burkholderiaceae_B > Pigmentiphaga > Pigmentiphaga kullae. The sequence continues at coordinate 909,815 of NZ_SGXC01000003.1, read as the reverse complement.
TGCGAGGCCGGCACGGGCTCGTACCACGGCAGTTCCGGCCGGTTGCCATAGCGGCGCACACGGATGTTGGCCTGCTCGCCATGTCCGGCGAAATTCTCCATGTGGCACAGGCGCGAGCAATATTCGCCGATCTCGGCGCTGGCCGCATCGGTCGTCACGCGCTGGAAGGTGCAGGTCTTCAGGAACTTGCCGACCCACAGGCCGCCGGTGTAACGCGCCGCCTTGTTGGTGGGCAGCGTGTGGTTGGTGCCGATCACCTTGTCGCCGAAGGCGACATTGGTGCGCGGCCCCAGGAACAGCGCGCCATAGTTGGTCATGTTTTGCAGGAACCAGTCCGGATCGCGGGTCATCACCTGCACGTGCTCCGAGGCCAGCTCATCCGCCTTCTGCAGCATTTCTTCCCGCGTATCGCAGACGATGACCTCGCCGAACTCCACCCACGAACGCGCCGCGACTTCGGCGGTAGGCAGGCGCTCGAGCTGCCGTTCCACTTCGGCCATGGTGGCGCGCGCCAGCGCTTCGCTGTCGGTCAGCAGCACGGCCGGCGAGGTCGGTCCATGTTCTGCCTGTCCAAGCAGGTCGACCGCGCAGATTTCGCCGTCCACCGAGTCGTCCGCGATGACCAGGGTTTCGGTGGGGCCGGCGAACAGGTCGATGCCCACGCGGCCGAACAGTTGGCGCTTGGCTTCCGCCACGAACATGTTGCCCGGGCCGACCAGCATGTCCACCGGCGCGATGGATGACGTGCCGACCGCCATCGCCACCACGGCCTGCACGCCGCCCAGCACCAGGATCTCGTCCGCGCCCGCCATATGCATGGCGGCGACGATGGCCGGATGCGGCTCGCCATGGAACGGTGGCGCGGTCGCCACCACCCGCTTCACGCCCGCCACCTTCGCTGTCAACACGCTCATGTGCGCCGATGCCAGCAGCGGATACTTGCCGCCGGGGATGTAGCAGCCGACCGCGTTGAGCGGAATGTGGCGGTGCCCCAGAAATACGCCGGGACGGGTTTCGACCTCCACGTCCAGCATGGATTCGCGCTGGATCCGGGCGAAGTTGCGCACTTGCGTTTGAGCGAAGCGGATATCGTCCAGCTCGCCGGACGACAGGCTCTTCATCGCCCGCTCGATGGCCGGCTGCGACAGGCGGAAGTCCTGCGGATCCCAGTTGTCGAATTTCTTGCTGTATGCGCGAACGGCTTCATCGCCGCGCGCTTCGATGTCGCGGATGATGCCCTCGACGGTATTGCGGACGGCGGCGTCGTCGTTGGCACGGGCCTGGACGTCACGGCCGCGCTTGAGATAGCGAATCATGAAATCTCCTGGCCTTGCTCAGTAATGCGACAACAAACGTCCCAGGCCCTGGACCTTGTCCTGGATGCCGCACTGGCGCAGCGCGTGCCAGTACGTGGCGGTATTGATCGCGATGATGGGCTTGTCCAGAAAGAGCTCGGCAGCGGCGGCCAGCCGGACCATGGACAGGTTGGTGCCGAGCTGCACGATGGCGTCGACGTCATCGCCATTGAGCTCGTTGATCGCGTCGCGGCACATCTGATCGGTGGTATGCGCGATCTGGACCGGGCTCGGACGGCGCAGGCAGATGTCGCGCACGACCGTGAAGCCGCAATCCTCGAAAAACTGCCGCGCCTCCGCGTTCGCCACGGGGTAGTAGGGAGAAAGAAAGGCAATCCTGCGCGCGCCGTAGGCATTCAACGCTGCCTCCAACGCGAACGAACCGCAGCTCACCTCCACCCCCACGTGTTCACGCATCTTATCCAGATACGCCTGCGCTCCTTTCTTGCCTCCCCAGAACATCACCGCCGACATGCCCATGATCAGATATTGCATCTCGCAGGTCTTGAGCACACTGGCCGCTTGCATGGTGTTGCCCGAGATCGACTCCATCATGTGCACGAAGCTTTCGTCGCTGTCGACCTTGAAGTCGGGAATCTCGATGCGGCTGTAGTGGTTGGTGACGCCCACCGGACGCATGTCGTCGAAATCCGGTTGCACGATGGTATTGGTCGACGGCCCAATCACGCCGAACTTCATCCGATAACCCAGGTGATCCATGGCTTGCTCCTCAAGAAAAAAGTGAAATCAGCTCGTCGCGATCCATAACGTCCGCATACTTCTGTCCCATGTCGAACAGGCTGGCCCGGTGCGGGCCCACCGCGCGGTCGCCCACGCAATCGGCCACCACCACGGTCAGGAAGTTGTGCTGCATGGCATCGAGCGCCGTGGCGCGCACGCAGCCGCTGGTGGTGCAGCCAACCACCACGGCGGTATCGACGCCCTTGCCGCGCAGCCAGTCGGCCAGGCCTGTCGCGAAAAAAGCCGAGGCGCCTTGCTTGCGCACGATGTATTCGCCGGAGATTGGCGCGAGCCCTGGGACGATCTGCGAACAATCGGCTGTTTCGGTGAACCGGGTCAGGCTCGGCGTCTTGCGGCAGAAGACGTTGTGGTCGCTGCCGTCCTCCGCATACACCATCCGCGCATGCGCCACTGGCCAGTTGCGCTCACGAAAGGCATGCAACAGGCCCTGCGTACGTTGCGCCGCCTCGCTAACGTGCGCGCCTCCGAGCAGCGCCGGATCGACGAAACCGTTGATGAAATCGACCAGCACCAGCCCGCACTGGCGTCCCACGCCGCTTTCGTGCCCCAGGCCCTGACGCTGGTAGATATCCAGCTCATCCATGTCATTCCCCCTTTGGGTCATGCAATTTCCGCCGCGCGCTCCAGCGCGTCGAACATCGAGGTCTTGCGGATATAGTCCAGCGACGCTGCCGGGTCGGTCGCGGTCGCGCGCAGCTCGTCGTGAATACGGGTGCGCGCGGTCTCGTCGCGCTCTTCGATCATCTTCTTGTTGCGCGCGGTGTTGGCGTTGATGTATTCGATCGCGACGGTGCGGCGCTGGCGCTCGTACAAATCGAGCAGTTCGATGGGCGCGCGCCCGGCCAGGACCTCGATCAGCTTGCCGGTCAGGTTGAAAGCGTCGTGCACGCCGCCATTCATGCCCATGCCGCCCAGCGGATTGTTGATGTGCGCGGCATCTCCCGCCAGCAGTACCCGTCCCTTGCGGAACTGCGCGGCCACGCGCTGGTGCACCTTGTACAGCGTGCGGTGGACGATCTGGTAGGGCTGCGGCTGGGGCAACAGGCCTTGCAGGCGTCGCTCGATGACGGCATCCGAGAGGACCTGCTCGTCGGACTCATGCTCGGGCGTGGGAAACAGCACGCGCCACAGCGATGGCACCTTGAGCAGCACGCACCATTCCTCCGGATCCGAGATGTAGTTCACCAGCGACAAGTTCTCGAAGTGCTGCTCGAACGGGAACTGCGTCGACACCACCAGGAAACGCTCGGGATAGGTGTAGCCCTCGAAATCGATACCGACGCTGTTGCGCACCGAGCTCCAGGCGCCGTCCGCGCCGATGAGAAAGTCGCCGCGGGCGGTCTCGGTGCCATCGGCCGTGCGCAATTGCACCGTAACGCCGCCTTCGTCCTGCCGCACCGACTCGACCGCGCAGCCGAACCGCACCCTGGCATTCGGATAGCTGGCCAGCTTCCTGACCAGTTCATCGTTGAGCTTCCATTGCTCACATTGCAACCGGAACGGGTACTTGGTGCTGCCGGTCAGCCGCGACAGATCGAACTCGGCGATCAATCCCTTGCGGCGATCACGCTGCTGGGTGTAGCGCGCCTTCAGGCCGGCCTCGACCAGGGGGTCGGCAATGCCATAGCGATCGAGCATATCGAGGGTGGGCGGATGAAAGGTCGAGGCGCGCAGGTCTTCCATCACGCTGGCATTGCGCTCGAACAACTCGACTTCGATCCCGGCATCGGCCAGCACCATGGCACTGACCAGGCCCACCGGGCCAGCCCCGGCCACCAGCACTCTAGCTTTGGACATCCTTTTTCTCACTTTGTACACAATCTTGGAAAAATTATGATCCAAAGGAAAGCACTAGTCCAGCCTTCAGTTCCTCTTATAACTTCCCCCTCCATGCACCAATGAAGCGCAAAGCCTCATAAACAAACGCCAAAATGGTGAATCCACGAATTTCATCAGGGTTTTCACCAGAACAATGAACCAATCGACAAAATAAGTATTAGGATTTGATTGTGTACAAAACAAGACATCCTCAGGATGCCGACGCGGCGGTTGCCGCCCTCTCGAACACAACCGAGGAACCACCATGCTTCGACCTCTTCTAGCCTCTTTGCACATCGTGGCCGCCGCCGCGATCCTTCCCGCAACGGCCAACGCGCAGCCCTACCCCAGCAAACCGGTCCGGATCATCGTTCCGGCTGCGGCCGGAGGCACTTCGGACATCGTTGCTCGGCTGCTTGCGATGAAGCTGCAAGAGTCCATGGGCAAGCCCTTCATCGTGGAATACAAGGCCGGCGCCGGCACCAACCTCGGCAGCGACTACGTGGCCAAGGCGGCACCGGACGGCTACACGCTGCTGCTCAATGGCATCTCGATGGCAACCAGCCAGGTGTTGTATCCGGACCTGCCGTATAACCCGCTGAAAGACCTGACGCCGATCATCGAAGCCGCGGCCATGTCCAACGTGATCACGGTCAACCCCCAGCTACCAGTCCACAGCCTGAAGGAACTGATAGCACTGGCAAAGAAGAACCCCGGCAAGTACAACTACGGCTCGCCCGGTTTCGGCAGCTCCGCCAGCCTGTCCGGCCAACTGCTCGAAATGAAGACAGGCGCCAAGCTGACGCACGTGGCCTACCAAGGCAACGCCCAGGCAACGAACGATCACCTGGCAGGATTGCTGGAAGTCGGCTTCGTCAACCTGCCCGTGGCCTTGCCGTTCGTGAAATCCGGCAAGCTGAGACCGCTGGCGGTCACGTCCGCGACCCGTTCGTCGCTGCTGCCCGATGTACCCACGGTGGCCGAGGCACTGAGCATCGACTATGAACTCACAGGCTGGTTCGGCCTGCTGGCCCCGGCCGGCACGCCCAACGACATCATCGCCACGCTGCACAAGGCTTCGGCCCAGGCACTGGCAGATCCTTCCTCGCGCGAGACGATCGTGAAGGCGGGCGCCGAGGTGGTTGGCGGATCGAGCGCAGACTTCGCGCGCACACTGCGCGCGGACACCGAGCGCCTGACGGAATTGGTGAAGCAATCAGGCGCATCCGCCAACAAATAAACCGCCCCGAGAAAACAGGATGCTCGAGCAGGGAACCGTGACCTGCCTCGCGCCGGGCATCCAACGGTGGACCGGCGGACAACGCCAGGAGAATACGTACCATGCGTAATACACGACTCAAGGCCTGCTGCTTCGCACTCATGGTCGCCATGTCTGGCGGCGCCCACGCGGCCCAACCGGAGAATGCCTACCCCACCCGACCGATCAGGATGATCATCGGCGGCGCAGCGGGGGGATCCTCGGACGTCTTTGCGCGCGCCATCGGCGACCACATGGCGTCGACACTCGGACAACCCATCATCGTCGAGTACAAGCCTGGAGCCGGCACGAACATCGGCACCGAATACGTCGTGCGCGCCAAGCCGGACGGCTACACCATCCTCATCAACGGCTTGCCCATCGTGGCCAACCCCCACCTTTTCCCGGACCTGGGCTTCAATCCCGCGACCGACCTGGTTCCGATCTCGGGGGTCGCCAAGATGACCAACGTCATCACGGTCAACGCATCGGTGCCGGTCAAATCGCTGCCCGAGCTGGTGGCCGAAGCCAGGAAATCGCCGGACCGGTTCGTGTACGGCTCGCCCGGCGAAGGCACCTCCAGCCACATCGCGGGCGAAATGCTGTCGGCCCGGACCGGCGCCCGATTCACCCACACCCCCTATCGCGGCAACGCCCAGGCCATGACCGACCTCCTGGGCGGCACGCTGCAGATGGGATTCGTCAACACCCCCGTGGCGGCCCCGTTCCTCAAGGAGGGCCGCCTGCGCGCGCTGGCTGTCACATCCAGGACCCGATCGCCGCTACTGCCCGACGTGCCGACCGTGGCCGAAGCGCTGAACCTGCCCGACTTCGACTTCAACGGCTGGTTTGGCCTGTTCGCGCCCAAGGGCACCCCGCCCGCGGTCATCGCCCGCCTCGAACAAGCCGTCGGCAAGGCGCTGGCCGATCCCAAGGTGGACAGGATCTTCATCGATGCCGGCGCCAGCGCCATGGACCCCGGCGCGGCCAGCTTCGCCAGATTCCTCACTGAGGAACGGAACAAGATCGATCCGCTGCTGGACAAGCGCGACAAGAACAAGTAACCGCCCGTCCGGCCGGAGGGCCATCCCCACACCGCCCTCCCACCCCGCTTCGCCCCTCCCGCCCCATCCCGGCGAAGCCTCCCCGCCCGGATTGCAATTGCGCCCCATCTGCGCGGTTTATTTTTTAAATAAAAATCATTATTATTCTTCTTTTTCCGGTTTCCATGGAGGACCGATGTCGACCCTGACACTCCGCATCTGGGCCTGGCCGCTCGCGCTTGGCATCCTCACCATCACCGGACTGCTCAGCGCCCTCGTGTCCGATACCTGGGGCGACGCTTGGTCCTGGGTCGGCCTGGGCGCGCCAGTCGCTGTCATGCTCTGGTTCGGATTGCGCCGCCATCCCGTCCGGGCTCGCGTCCATGGATCGCACCACCGCTCATGAACGTCCCGCCCCGCTTCGCCGACGCCAGCGGCGCCATAACCTCCACGAAGGACTGACCGCATGTCCACCCGCTCGCTCAAGACCTGGGCCTGGCTGCACAAATGGAGCAGCCTGGTCTGCACGGTGTTCATGCTGCTGCTGTGCCTGACTGGGCTGCCGCTGATCTTCCACCACGAAATCGGCCACCTGCTGGGCACCGAGGTCGAAGCGCCCGCCATGCAGAACGACGGCGCCCGGGTCAGCCTGGACCGCGTCCTGGAAGTCGCGCATGCGCGCTACCCCGAACGAGTCATCCAGTTCGCCTCGCAAGACGAGGATGACGAGCGCATCTGGTTCGTCACACTTACCCCCACGCCCGCCCCTACCGACGACTTCCGTTCCGTGGCAGTGGATGCGCGCACCGGCGAGATCCTGGCCGAGCCGCGCTTCGACGAAGGCTTCATGTATGTGATGCTCAAGCTGCACGTCGACCTGTTCGCTGGCCTGGCCGGCAAGCTGTTCCTGGGTTTCATGGGCCTGCTGCTGCTCATCGCCATTATCAGCGGCACCGTCCTGTACGGCCCCTTCACGAAAAAGCTGGACTTCGGCGAGATCCGCCGCCATCGCACCAAGCGCGTGAAATGGCTGGACCTGCACAATCTGCTGGGCATCGTGACTCTGGTCTGGGCCTTCGTCGTCGGCGGCACGGGCATGATAAACACCTGGGCCGACCTGATGATCAAGTATTGGCAATACGACCAGCTCAGCACCCTGCTCGCGCCCTACCAGGGCCAGCCCCTGACGCCAGCAGCCGAGCGGGCCTCGCTGCAGCGGTCCATGGAAGCCGCCAAGGCTGCCGCGCCCGGCACCCGCCTGTCGTTCATCGCCTTCCCCGGCACGGCGTTCTCCAGCCCCCACCACAACACCTTCTTCCTGGCCGGCAACGAACCACTCACCTCCAAGCTGCTGCAGCCGGTGCTGGTCGACGCCAAGACCGCCGAGGTCACCGCGACGCCCAGGCTGCCCTGGTACCTGACGGCGCTCCTGGTCTCGCAGCCCTTGCACTTCGGCGACTACGGCGGACTGCCCATGCAGATCATCTGGGCCCTGCTGGACATCGCGACCATCATCGTGCTTGGCAGCGGCCTGTACCTCTGGCTCAGGAAACGGCAACCCGCCACAACGGCACGGCGCAAGCAGGCCACGGTGTCGGCGTAATCCGCCCACCCGCGGAGCGCGACACGATGGTCGCGGGCTCGTCGCCTACATGTTGGCGATGACCGATTCCCCGAATCCCGAGCACGACACCTGGGTCGCGCCTTCCATCTGCCGCGCGAAATCGTAGGTCACGCGCTTGGATTCGATGGTGCGCTCCATGGCCGGCAGGATCAGGTCGGCCGCCTCGTGCCAGCCCATGTGCTGCAGCATCATGCGACCCGACAGGATCTCGGAGCTTGGATTGACGTAATCCTTGCCGGCGTACTTGGCGGACGTACCGTGGGTGGCCTCGAACACGGCCACCGAATCGCTCATGTTGGCGCCCGGGGCGATGCCGGCGCCTCCGACCTGGGCGGCCAGCGCCGACGACAGATAATCGCCGTTCAGGTTGGGCGTGGCGATCACGTCGAACTCGACAGGACGCAGCAGCATGGTCTGCGAGAACGCGTCGATCAGGCAGTCCTTGATCAGGATGTCCCGGCCGGTGCGCGGATTGCGGATGCGGCAGAACGGCCCCGCGTCGATGGTCTCGGCGGCGAATTCGCGGCGGGCGATCTCGTACCCCCAGTCGCGGAACGCGCCTTCGGTGTACTTCATGATGTTGCCCTTGTGCACCAGCGTGACCGAGCGGCGGTCATGGTCCAGGGCGTACTGGATGGCCTTGCGCACCAGGCGCTCGGTGCCCTCGCGCGATACCGGCTTGATGCCGATGCCGGAGGTGGCCGGGAAGCGCAGGTGCTTGGCGCCGAGCTTTTCCTCCAGCACCGTGATCAGTTCCACCGCCTCGGGCGAACCCGCGGCGTATTCGATCCCGGCGTAGATGTCCTCGGAGTTCTCGCGGAAGATGACCATGTTGGTCTTCTCGGGCTGCTTGAGCGGCGACGGCACGCCGCGCAGGTACTGGATGGGCCGCAGGCAGACGTACAGGTCCAGCGCCTGCCGCATCATCACGTTCAGCGACCGGAAGCCGCCCCCCGGCGGCGTGCCCAGCGGGCCCTTGATCGCGACGACGAACTCGCGCAACGCCGCCACGGTCTCGTCCGGCAGCCAGACGCCTTCGCCATATAGCGTGGTCGCCTTGCGCCCGGCGTAGATTTCCATCCAGTGGATGCGGCGGGCCTCGCCATAGGCCTTGGCCACGGCCGCGTCGATCACCTTGAGCGCCACCGGCGTGATGTCGCGCCCGGTACCGTCGCCCTCGATATATGCGACGACGGGCTGGTCGGGCACGTTGAGGGAGAAATCGGCGTTGACGGTGATGCGGCTGCCCTGGGCGGGCACCTGGATATGCTTGTAGGAAGACATGCGACGTTTCCGAACGATCGTTGAAGCAAGCCGCGTCGCGGCCCTGGCACATTCGGTGGATTATCCCGTATTCGGCCCGGCGGCGCACGCGGGCGGCGACGGGACAGCCCGGCGCGGCGGGTACAATCTCCGGATGATGTTCAACCCTACCCGAGACCAGGTCCGCCAGTTCTTCGCCGAGACCTGGCGCAAGCATCGCGCCGGCGAAGTCCTGACGCCGCTGGAAGCGACCGCGCTGGACTGGATCCTGGAACACCCCGAATACCACGGCGACCTCGAAAACCCCGAGGCCGCCCAGGCCGACTACAGCGTCGAGGCCGGCCGCACCAACCCCTTCCTGCACCTGTCCATGCACCTGGCGATCGCCGAGCAGCTGTCGATCGACCACCCCCCCGGCATCCGCGACGCCTACCAACGGCTCGCCCAGCGCAAGGGCGCCCACGACGCCGCGCACGAAATCATGGAATGCCTGGGCCGCGTCGTATGGGAAGCGCAGCGCCTGGGCACGCCGCTCGATACCGATGCCTACATCGACCTGATCAAAAAACGGGTGTAAGTCCCCAACGGAAAAACCCGACCCAACGCAAAAACGCGGCGCTCCGCACCGAGAGATCCTACGCAGACCTGGAATACTGTGGATCCGGCTCCGCCGGTCCACCCGCATCGCCCCTCGGGAGCCGGCGCCGGGCCGCCCCAAGGCGGGTCCCGGCCCCTTGGGGGCTGCCGCATAGCGGCTGGGGCCCCACTATTCTGGGCGCGCGTCAGCGCGTAGGGGGGACCCTACTACTTCCGTACAGCCAGGTTGCCCGGCAGGCTGGATAGGTAGGCCGCCACATCCTCGATGTCCTTGTCGGACAACTGGACGGCGAAAGCGCCCATGATGGGATTCTTGCGGATGTTGGCCGACGGCGCGGCGTTGGACTGGCCGCGGCGATAGGCCTTGAGCGCATGCGCGAGGTAGTCGGGATGCTGGCCCGCCAGCTGGGGATAGCTGGGATCGATGGAGGTCTTGGCATCGGCCCCGTGGCACGACGCACAGTTGATGCGATCGAATACCGCTTTGCCCGCGGCGATGTCGCCGGCGGCCTGGGCGGCCGACAGCGAGAGCAAGGCGCTGCCGACGAGGAAGGAAAGGCGCAGGGTGGTCTTCATGGTCGGACGGCTCACTTCAGGCTGGAGTAATAGGCGGCCAGATCGGCGATGTCCTGCTCGGACAGGCTCTTGGCGATGCCAACCATGGAAGGATGCGTCCGGGCGCCGCTGGCGTATTCCTTCAGCGCCGCCTCGATGTACTTGGCGTTCTGCCCAGCAATCATCGGCACGTGATAGACCTCGGGAAAGCTGGACTTGTAGCCCGGAATGCCATGGCAGCCTATGCACATGGAATTCTTGTCACGGGCGGCATCGGCATTGCCCGTGACGGTGGCCGGCGGGGCGGATTGGGCCGCGGCCGAGCCGACGACCGCACAGGCGGCCAGGGCGGCCAATACGGGCAGCGCCCGCTTCGTTATGCTCAACTTCATTAGAACGCTCTATCAGAATCAAGAGAAATCCCGATACCGGGCGGCGAAACGACTGAGCGGCAACGCCCGGCCCCCACAGGCCAACGAAGCGTCTCCGTTTTATCCCATCGGGAAACCGTATTGTTGTACTGAAGTCCGGTTTCCGTCTTTATTTAACCCCTAATGATACATCAGGAAGCGCCTTCGCCCGCCGCCCGCTTGCATGGACGGGCGCCGGCGCCCCCTGCCCGTCCGGACTTTTCTTATACTGGGTGCTTCGCCCCTGCGGGGCCCTACCGCCAGCCCGACCATGCCCCAGTCCGTCTCGCCGTCCGCCGCCCGCTTCCAGGGCACCGACACCTACGTCGCCACCGACGACCTGACGCTTGCCGTCAATGCCGCGCTCACGCTGGAGCGCCCACTGCTGATCAAGGGCGAACCCGGCACCGGCAAGACCATGCTGGCAGAGGAAGTGGCCCGGGCGCTGGGGCGGCCGCTGCTGCAATGGCACATCAAGTCCACCACCAAGGCGCACCAGGGACTGTACGAGTACGACGCGGTCTCGCGCCTGCGCGATTCGCAGTTGGGCGACGAGAAGGTGCGCGACATCACGAACTACATCGTGCGCGGGGTGCTGTGGCAGGCCTTCGCCTCGCCCGAGCCGGTGGTGCTGCTGATCGACGAGATCGACAAGGCCGACATCGAATTCCCCAACGACCTGCTGCGCGAGCTGGACCGCATGGAATTCCACGTGTACGAGACGCGGGAAACCGTGCGCGCCGTGCACCGGCCGCTGGTCATCATCACCTCCAACAACGAGAAGGACCTGCCCGACGCCTTCCTGCGGCGCTGCTTCTTCCACTACATCCGGTTTCCCGAGAAGGAGACCATGGAGCGCATCGTCGGGGTCCACTACCCCGGCCTGAAGAAGGAACTGCTGTCGGCGGCGCTGGACAGCTTCTTCCAGCTGCGCGAAACCCCGGGCCTGAAAAAGAAACCGTCCACGTCCGAGCTGCTGGACTGGCTCAAGGTCCTGCTGGCCGAAGACATCCCGCCTGAAGCCCTGAAAAGCAACGACCGCGAAGCCGCCGTACCCCCGCTGCACGGCGCGCTGCTGAAAAACGAACAAGACGTCCACCTGTTCGAACGCCTCGTCCTCATGGCCAGAAGATGAACCCACCCCCTACGCGCTTCGCGCGCCCCCTCAAGGGGGCGGCACTGGCGGACCGGCAAAGCCGGATCCGCTGTGCCCTGGATGGAAAGACACCGGCCTGGCGTCAAACATACAACCATGCTCATTGATTTCTTCTATCACCTGCGCAAGCACCAGTTGCCGGTCTCGATCAACGAGTACCTGACGCTGCTGGAGGCGCTGTCGCGCCGGGTGATCGCGCCTTCGGTGGACGAGTTCTATCTGCTGGCCCGGATGACGCTGGTGAAGGACGAGAGCCAGTTCGACCGCTACGACCGGGCTTTCGCCAGCTACTACAAGGGCATCGAGGCGGCCTTTCCGCCCGGCAAGGAGATCCCGGCCGAATGGCTGGTGCGGCGCTTCATGCGCGAGCTGTCGCCCGAGGACAAGGCCGCGATCGAGAAACTGGGCTGGGACAAGCTGATGGAACTGTTCCGCCAGCGGCTGGAGGAACAGAAGGAACGCCACGAGGGCGGCAGCAAGTGGATAGGCACGGGCGGCACCTCGCCTTTCGGCAGCGGCGGCTACCACCCCGAGGGCATCCGCATCGGCCAGGACAGCGCCGGCAACCACAGCGCGGTCAAGGCCTGGGACATGCGCAGCTTCCGCGACTACGACGACCAGGTGGAGCTGGGCACGCGCAACATCAAGGTGGCCCTGCGGCGGCTGCGCCGCTTCGCCCGCGAAGGCGCCGACCTGGAACTGGACCTGGACGACACGATACGCAGCACCGCGCGCAACGCGGGGCACCTGGACATCCGCATGGTGCCCGAGCGGCACAACACGGTGAAGGTGCTGATGATGCTGGACGTGGGCGGCACGATGGACAGCCACATCCAGCGGATCGAGGAATTGTTCTCGGCCGCGCGCAGCGAGTTCAAGCACCTGGAAGTCTATTATTTCCACAACTGCCTGTACGACTGGGTCTGGCAAAGCAATCGCCGCCGCCACGCCGAGCGCGCCCACACCTGGGACGTGCTGCGCAAGTACAACCCGGACTGGCGCCTGATCTTCGTCGGCGACGCCACCATGAGCCCCTACGAGATCCTGCAGCCGGGCGGTTCGGTGGAATACCACAACACCGAGGCCGGCGCGGTCTGGCTGCAGCGCATGGCCGCGGCCTTTCCCCGTTTCGCCTGGCTCAATCCCGAGCCGGAGGGCCTGTGGCCCTACCGCCAATCCACCGACATCATCCGGAAACTGATGCAGGGCCGCATGTATCCGGTCACGCTGAACGGCCTGGAACAGGCCATGCGGCTGCTGTCCAAGTAATACCCCGGGCCGCGCGGCGGGAACGTTGTCGCGGCCCGGCACTCCAATCCACTTCCTGAACGGTTCGAGTCCGCCCATGCCATCATCGCTCACCGCCAACCGCTCCGGTCTCCTGGGCCGGGCCTTCGCCTGCGTGGCCCTGTCCGCGGCCACCCTGCTGCCGCCGGCCACCCATGCCGCCCAGGCCCAGACGCAGGTAGCCGTCCCTGCCGGCGTGCAGAAGCTCACCTCGGTCGAAGGCATCAACGAATACCGGCTGAACAACGGCTTGCGCATCCTGCTTGCGCCCGACCAGTCCAAGCCGACCACCACCGTCAACATGACCTATCTCGTGGGCTCCCGCCAGGAGAACTACGGCGAGACCGGCATGGCGCACCTGCTGGAACACATGCTGTTCAAGGGCACGCCCACGATGCGCAACGCGCTGGCCGAGTTCTCGCGCCGCGGCCTGCAGGCCAACGGCAGCACCTGGACCGACCGCACGAACTATTTCGCCAGCTTCGCCGCCAACGAGGCCAACCTGGACTGGTACCTGGGCTGGCAGGCCGACGCCATGGTCAACTCGCTGATCGCGCGCAAGGACCTGGACTCGGAAATGACCGTGGTGCGCAACGAGATGGAAAGCGGCGAGAACAACCCGTTCCGCGTGCTGATGAGCAAGATGATGGCCACGGCCTACCAGTGGCACAACTACGGCAAGACCACCATAGGCGCGCGCTCGGACGTCGAGAACGTCGACATCGGCCGCCTGCAGGCCTTCTACCGCACTTACTACCAGCCGGACAACGCCGTGCTGATCGTCTCGGGCCAGTTCGACGAGGCCAAGACGCTGGCGGTCATCGCCCGCACCTTCGGCAAGATTCCCAAGCCCAAGCGCACCCTGCCGCGCCTGTACACCGAGGAACCGGTCCAGGACGGCGAGCGTAGCGTCACGCTGCGCCGCGCCGGCGGTTCGCCCATGGTCGCCGCCATGTACCACACGCCGCAGGGCGGCGCGGCCGATTCCGCTGCCATGGAAATGCTGGCCAGCATCCTGGGCGACGCGCCCTCGGGCCGGTTGTACAAGTCGCTGGTGGAAACCAAGCTGGCCGCCTCCACCTTCGGCTTCACCTTCGGCATGTACGATCCGGGCATGATCATGATGGGCGCCCAGCTGCAGCCCGGCGCCAGTCTGGATGCCGCGCGCGACAAGATGCTGGAGACCATCGAGTCCATCAAGGCGCAGCCGATCACCAGCGAAGAGCTGGAGCGCGCGCGCACCCGCTGGCTCAAGGACTGGGACATGGCCTACAGCGATCCGCAGAAGGTGGGCGTGTCGCTGTCCGAAAGCATTGCCCAGGGCGACTGGCGCCTGTTCTTCGTGACCCGCGACCGCGTCCGCGACCTGAAGCTGGCCGACGTGCAGCGCGTGGCGGAAAGCTACCTGCTGCAATCGAACCGCACGCTGGGCACCTACATCCCGACCGACGGCCCCCAGCGCGCGCCCGCGCCGCAGCCCCTGGACCTGCAGGCCGAGTTGAAGGGCTACAAGGGCGACACCGACTTCGTGCAGGCCGAGGCCTTCGACGCCACGCCGGCCAACATCGACGCTCGCACCCAGCGCAAGACGCTGGATCTGCCCAACGGGCCGGTCAAGCTGGCGCTGCTGCCCAAGTCGACCCGCGGCCACCTGGTCAACGCCCGCCTGGTGGTGCAGTTCGGCGATGCCGAGACGCTGCGCGGCCAGCGCGAGGTCTCGCGCGCCGTGGGCGCCCTGCTCGACAACGGCACCGCCACGATGACGCGCCAGCAGATCGAGGACCGCTTCGATGCCCTGCGGGCGGACGTCGGCTTCGGCGGCAGCGGCACCAGCGCGGTGGTCGACATCTCGACCACCCGCGACAACCTGCCCGCCACGCTGGAACTGGTGCTGGACGTGCTGCGCAACGCCAGCTTCCCCGAGGACCAGCTGGACGAATACCGCCGCCGCGGCCTGGCCTCGGTGCAAAGCGCCCGCCAGGAGCCCACGGCGGTCGCGCAGCAGACCCTGGCTCGGCACGACAATCCGTGGCCGGCCGACGACCTGCGCTACACCCCGAGCTTCGACGAACAGGAAGCCGCCTACAAGGCGCTGACGCGCGACGCGCTGGTGCAGTTCCATGACCGCTTCTACGGCGCGGGCCGCGTACGGCTGGCCGCCGTGGGCGACTTCGACCCCGCCGCGGTCGAGCAGTCCCTGAGCAAGGGCCTGCAAGGCTGGAAGCAGGCGCCGACCTATACCCGCGTGGACGACCCGTACCATGCGGTGCCGGCCAAGCGTTTCGACGTCTCGCTGCCCGACAAGGCCAACGCCTTCTACCTGTCGACCCTGCCGATCAAGCTGCAGGACACCGATGCGGACTATCCGGCGGCCATGCTGGCGAACTACCTGCTGGGCAGTTCCGAGACCTCGCGGCTGTGGATGCGGGTGCGCGAACGCGAAGGCCTGTCGTACAACGTGCGCAGCCAGCTGTCGGCCTCGTCCTACGAGCCCTCGGGCCAGTGGACGCTGTACGCCATCTACGCGCCCAGCAACCGGGCGCGGCTGGAGACGGCCATCAAGGAGGAATCCGAGCGCGTGCTGCGCGAGGGCTTCACCGCGGCGGAGGTCAAGGACGGCATCGATTCGCTGATGAACCTGCGCCACCTGGCCCGCGCGCAGGACCGGCGGCTGGTGGGAGCCTGGTCGGACTACCTGGACCTGGACCGCACCTTCGCCTTCGCGGCCGAATCCGACCGCAAGCTCAAAGCGCTGACCGCCGAACAGGTCAACGCGGCGCTGCGCAAGTACTTCAAGCCCGAAGACTTCAGCACCGCGGTGGCGGGGACGTTCAAACCGTAGTCCGCGTACCCTCGGGAGGCCCGTCGCCGTCGGGCCTCCCGGCCGCATGCCGCGGCCACAGCATTTTCACCACTTCCCGATCGCGGCCGTAGGCGAAACAGGAATCGATCTTCTCCCGCGCCCGCTCCTCGCCCATCAGCAGGGGCGTGTCGCGCTGCAATCCGCGTATGCCCTGCAAGGCCGTGGTGGCCATCGGCACCAGCATTTCCATCAAGTGGGTACAGCTGGCCGCGCCTCGCAACCGGTCCTTGACCATGGCCGTCCAGCCCCGGGCGATGCGCTCGCCGACCAGCACGCGCAGCGTGTCCGTGGCTTCCTTGCATAGCGGCCAGGGCGTCGAATCCGACGCCGCCACGATGTCCCGGATCACATACGCGTCGTCCACCGTCAGGCGTATCCACAGGTCGTGGAGCGCTTCTCCCGCGGGCAGCGGGTCGTCCGAACTCATGAGTTGGAAGGGAAAGGGCTTGCGGTCGACCAGCCGGGCTTCCACGTCGTACAGACCGTCTTCGCGGGCGTAGGTCTGCATGTCGATGACGCGGTGATGGACGGAGCGGCGGGCGGAGGGTTCCGGTAGAGGCATGATGGCAGGCTTCCTGGCTGGCGCCCAGCCATTGTAGAGGCACCGGCCCGCGCGATCGAATCGGCGGGCCCCGCCTCCATGCCAGCAACGCTAGGCTTGCGCCTCGGCCAGCACCACGGCCCGCTTGCGCCGGATGGCCGGCGCAAGCGCCAGCACGATCAGCAGCGCCGTGGCGATCAGCAGCCCCAGCGAGATGGGCCGCGTGACGAACACCGAGAAATCGCCGCGCGCCACCATGAGCGTGCGCCGGAAGCTCGTTTCCATCATCGGCCCCAGCACGAAGCCCAGCAGCAGCGGTACCGGCGAGATCGACAGCTTGCCGAACAGGTAGCCGGCCACGCCGAAGCCGGCGATCAGGAACACGTCCGCCACCGAGTTCTGGATCGAATAGACGCCAACGCAGCAGAACACCAGGATGGCCGGATACAGCAGGCGGTACGGCACCTTGAGCAGGCGCACCCACAGCCCGATCAGCGGCAGGTTCAGGACCACCAGGATCAGGTTGCCGATCCACATCGAGGCGATCAGTCCCCAGAACAGCGCGGGGTGGCTGGTCATGACCTGCGGCCCCGGCTGGATGTTGTGGATGGTCATCGCGCCCAGCATCAGCGCCATGACGGCGCTGCCGGGAACGCCCAGCGTCAGCAGCGGGATGAAGTTGGTCTGCGCGGCGGCGTTGTTGGCGGCCTCGGGCGCGGCGACGCCTTCGATGGCGCCATGCCCCATTTGCGCCGACCGCGCCGACAGCTTCTTCTCCAGCGTGTAGGCCGAGAAGGCGGAGATGGTCACGCCCGCGCCCGGCAGGATGCCGAGCGCCGACCCAAGCGCGGTGCCCCGGACGATGGAAGGCGCCATCCGCCGGACATCCTCCCGGGTGGGCATCAGGCTGGCGATGGGCGCCACGGCCGTCGTCCCGGTGGTCTTCTGCATCTCCAGGTTCGCCACGATCTCGGCCACGCCGAACAGGCCCATGGCCAGGCAGGTGAACTCGATGCCTTCCATCAGCTGTGGAATCTCGAAGGCCAGCCGCACCGTGCCGCTGTTCACGTCGGTCCCGACCAGACCGAGGATGATGCCGATGGCGATCATGCCCAGCGACACGTCCAGCGACTCGGAAGACAGCGCCACCGCGCCGACCAACCCCAGCAGCATGAGCGAGAAATACTCCGCCGGCCCGAACTTGAACGCCATCTCGGCCAGCGGCGCGGCGAACGCGGCCAGCAGCAGCACGCCGACGCAGCCGGCGAAGAAGGACGCGATGGCGGCGGTGGCGAGGGCCGGTCCCGCCCTGCCCTGCGTGGCCATGGCGTGGCCGTCTATCAGCGTGACGGCCGACGACGACTCGCCCGGCAGCTTCACCAGGATCGCGGTGGTCGACCCGCCGTATTGCGCGCCGTAGTAGATGCTGGCGAGCATGATGAGCGCCGACGTGGGCGGCAGCGCGTAGGTGATGGGCAGCAGCATCGCGATGGTCGGCACCGGCCCCAGGCCCGGCAGGACGCCGATCAGGGTGCCCAGCAGGCAGCCCGTGAAGGCATAGGCGAGGTTCTGCCATGAAAGCGCGGTGGCGAAGCCCAGCGCCAGATGGTCCAGCAATTCCATTCAGCGCTCCTCAGTCCAGGAAAGCGGGCCACAGGCTGAACGGCAACCCCAGCCCGTAGACGAACGCGCCGACGATCAGCGCCACCATCACGGCCGCGTTGGCCAGCGCGCCGCGCCACGTGAATTCATGGCTGGCGCGACTGGCGACGACGACCAGCGTGGCGATCGCCAGCACCAGTCCCAGGGGCTTGAGCATGACGCCGAACAGCACCACCGACCCGGTCATCCAGGACAGCGACTTGAAGTCCCAGCGCTCCAGCTTTTCCCGCGGCGCCCGCGCCGCGTACGCCCGCACGGTGATGGACAGGCCCAGAGCCGCAAGCAGGAGCCCCAGCCAGAACGGGAAATAGCCGGGCCCGATGCGCGCGGGCGTGCCCATGGGATAGCCCGAGGCGAGCAGCGCCGTACCGGCCCCGAGCAATAGATACAGCAGGCCCGTGGCCAGCCTTTTTTCACTACGCGGATACATGGTCCCCTCTTGGTCTTGTCGGTCGGTGCCGCGGGCACGATGGCCCGCGCCCCGGTTACTGCAGGGTGATGCGCGCGTCCTTGATGACCTTGGAATAGCGCTCCAGGTCCTGGCGCAGCGACTTGTCGAACTCGGCCGGCGTGCCGCCCGCGACGCCGTATCCCATGCTCTCGACCTGTGCCTTGATGTCGGGCTGGCGCAGGATCTCCATCACGTCGCGGTTGATCTTCTCGACCACGGCCGCAGGCGTCCTGGCCGGCGCCAGGATGCCCTGCCAGGACTCGACGTCGAAGCCGGGCACGCCGGATTCCGCCACGGTGGGCACGTCGGGCAGCGCGGCGGAACGGTAGGAGGTCGTGACGGCCAGCGGCACGAGACGTCCGGCCTTGATGAACTCGGTGACGGCTGCCATGGTGATCATGGTGGCGTCGATGTGCCCGCCCATGACGTCGACCGCGGCCGGACCGCCCCCGGGATAGGGAATGTAGTTGACGTCGATGCCGGTCTGCGCCTGGATCATCTCGTGCGCGATGTGGGCGATGCCGCCGCTGGTCGGCAGGCCCACCGTCACCTGGCCCGGAGACTTCTTCGCCAGCGCCAGGTATTGCTGGAAGGTCTTGACGCCCAGCGTGGGCCGGACCACCAGGATCTGCGGATTGGCGATGGCGCGCACCACGCCGGAAAAATCCTTGAGCGTATAGGGCGGCTTCTTGAGCAGCGCGGTGTTCAGCACCACGGCGTCGCTGTGCAGCAGCAGGGTATAGCCATCGGGCGCCGCCTTGGCCACCTGCGCCGCCCCGATCGAACCGCCGGCCCCGGTGACGTTCTCCACCACCACGGCCTGGCCCCACTTGGCATTCAATTTTTCCGCCAGCAGGCGGGCGATCTTGTCGGTGCTGCCGCCGGCCGATACCGGCACCACCATCCGGACCGTCTTGGCCGGGAACGCGCCCGCATCGGCCGCCTGCCCGGGGCCCGCCCAGGCCGCGGCCAACGCGGCGGCCAGAACCAGGCCGGACGTCGACGCCCTGTCACCCCGCTTCGTGTTCTTGGTCTTCATGCTTTCCTCCTCAGGTTTCATGGCGAGATGCGATATGCGCCCCGCTCTCTTGCGTCGAGTTGTCCGATCAGGCCCGTTTCCCAGGCGAGATAGCGCCGGGCGGCCTCCTTGTTGCCGTCGTGCCTGTCGTGGACGAAAAACAGAAAATCGATGCAGTCCGCATCGGCCGGCGTATCGGGCGTGGCCTCGATGGCCAGCCCCGCCTCCCGCCACCGCGCGACGGGCGCGACCAGCACGCGCGCGCCGGCGCGGATCTCGTCCGGCAGCTCGCTCGCGGCCAGCGCGGCCAATTCGGCGCTGGTCGCCACGAACACCAGCCCGCCCGCCTGCGCCTGGCCCGCCATGCGCGGCCGGATGGCCCAGCGCGCGCCCGCGATGTGCGCCTGGCGATAAGCCATGCTGGCGCGGACGTCCAGGATCTGCACCGCGCCCGCGGCCATCAGGCCGGCCAGTTCCGCGGGCTCGATCACCGGCAGGCCGGGCACGGCGGTGGCCGGCACCGGCGCCGGCAGCTCCGCGCGCGCCCGGGCCCATTCCTCCGCGGGCAGCACGTGGATCTCACGCCCCATCTGGGCCAGCCAGCTCGCCACCACCCGGGCGCGGATGCCGTCGTCGTCCGCCACCACCAGGCGGGCGCCCTTGACTCCCACGTACAGGTCCGTGCCCTGCAGGAGCTGTCCGCCCGGCGCGTGCTGCGCGCCGGGCAGCGTGCCGGCGGCGAACTCCTCGCCCGTGCGCACGTCCAGCAGGAAGGTGGTGCGGTCCTCCTGGCGCATCCAGCCGGCCAGCGTCGCCGCGTCGACGTCGCCGACGCCGTGCCGGCCGGCAAGTTCGCGTGCCTTGTCGCGTCGCGCCTGCAAGGCCGGCGCCGCCGCGTCCACCTGCGGATAGCGCCGGTCGTTGCCGTGCTCCAGCGCCAGGTCGTTCAGGTACCAGCCCTGCGTGCCGTTCTCCAGCGCGTAGACGGGATTCGGGATGCCGATGTTGATCAAGGTCTGCGCGCCGATGATGCTGCGAGTGCGGCCGGCGCAATTGACCACCACGGGCGTGGCGTCGTCCGGCACCAGCGCGTGGATGCGCAGCGCCAGCTCGCCGTTGGGGCAGCAGACCGCGCCCGGGATGTTCATCTTGCGGAACTCGTCCACCGGGCGGCCGTCCAGGACCACCACCGCCTCCCCCCGTGCCTGCATGGCGGCCAGTTCCTGCGCCTGGAGACGGGGCGTGTGATACGCATGCTCGACCAGTTCGCCGAAGGTCTTGGACGGCAGGTGCACGCCCTGGAACATCCCGTAGCCCTCCGCCTTCCAGGCTGCCACGCCGCCCCGCAGCACGTGCACCTGGCCGTAGCCCAGCGCTTCGAGCCGCGCGGCCGCGCGTTCGGCCACGCCATCGCCCTCGTCCAGCAGCACGACGGACACGCGCTTGCGCGGCACCAGGCGCTCGGCGTCCAGCTCCAGCCTGCTGTAGGGGACAGACACGACGAAGAAGGGATGCTCTTCGCCGTACTGCCCATGCTCTCGCACGTCCAGGAAGGCGATCTCGCCGCCTTCGTCCAGCCATTGTTTCGCTTGCCCTGCGGTGATGGTTTTGCTCATGGGAGGTATCTGTGGATGAAGCCGGTCGCCATCGCTTCCGGCCTGGAGTGACATCGATAAAACTATCGTGGAAACTTATAATTTCATTGGCCGATCCACAGTCTATGTAGCGGAACCTCCCAGCACAATTTAGAAATCGACCCCTAAAATATAAGAATCTCTTATATGAAGAATTTCGACCTGACACAGTTGCGCACCCTGGTGGCGATCGCGGAGCACGAGACCTACGTCGCGGCCGCCGAAAAGACGCACCGCACGCAGGCCGCGCTGACCCAGCAGATGCAACGCCTGGAAGCCCAGGCGGGCGTGCCGCTGTTCGAGAAGGCGGGACGCTACAGGCGCCTGACGGCGCACGGGCGCCGGCTGCTGGATTACGCCAAGCACATGATCGCCATCAACGACGAGGCCTGGCGGGCGCTGAAGGACCGCGAGCTGACGGGCTCGCTGCGCGTGGGCTCGCCGCAGGACGTGGCGGACAGCATCCTGCCGCCGCTGCTGGCGAACATCGCGCGCCTCTCCCCCAGGCTGCAGATGGAAATCCACGTGGGGCGCAGCCCGTTCCTGATGGAGTCGCTGCGCGTGGGCGAACTGGACCTGACGGTATCGACGCGCGAGGACCCGGCGCTGGAAGGCATGGTGCTGCGCACCTCGCCCACGGTCTGGTTGTGCGCGGCGGACTACGTCTTCGAACCCGGCAAGCCGGTGCCGCTGATCATCGCGGACGAACACAGCCTGTATCGCCGCATCGCGCTGACCGCGCTCGATTCGGCGCGGATGTCGTGGCGCACGGCCTACCTCGCGCCGCACATGATAGGGATCAAGGCGGCGATACGGGCCGGCCTGGGCGTCACCGCCCGTTCGGTGGAACTGCTGGGGCCCGACATGCGCGTGCTGGGCGAAAAGGACGGCCTGCCCCGGCTGCCCGACGTGAGCTACTACCTGTGGATGCGTCCGGATTCGCTGAACCCGGTGCTGCGCCAGGTCTACGACGGATTGAAGTCGACCTTGCGGCCGCTGGACCTGCGCGGCGGAAGCGGTGCCTAAAGAATGTCCATGCCCGCGAGTTCGTCGCGGGCGATTTCCACGAAGGCTTCGGCGGCGGGCGACAGGCTTCGTCCCCGTTTGTGCACCAGCGAAAAATCCATGGGTACCCGCGGGCCGACCAGCCGGCAGCGCGTCAGATTCTCGTAGTGCATGCGCCCCGCCAGCGCCGATGCCCAGATCGACACGCCCAGCCCGCTGGCCGCCATCCAGAATGCCGATGACAGGAAGTTGACCTCGTGCACGACGTTGAGCGCGATGCCGGCGCTGGCCGCGGCCGCCTCCATCCGGCCGCGCATGCCATAGGCCAGCCCCTGCCGCACGGCGATGACCGGCTCCTTCGCGAGTTCACGCCAACGCACCTGGCGGCGGCCCGCCAATGGATGGTCGGTCGCGCATACCAGGCACAGGTGGTCGCGCAGCAGCAGCCGGGACACCAGCAAGGCGTCCTCGCGCTCCGGTGTGCCGATGCCGAAATCCACGGGCTCGGACGATACCCTGGCCAGGAACTGGTCCGGCGCGCAATCGTCCAGCACCAGTTGCACGCCAGGATAGGCATCGCGAAAACGCCGCACCACGCCCGGCATCAGGACACTGCCCACGGTGGCGGTGACGGCCACGTGGACGCGGCCGATGCGGCGGTCGCCCAGGTCTTCCATCCGCGTACCGAGCCACGCCACGTCGCCCAGTATGCGCTCGGCCCTCTCGACGATTTCCTGGGCGGCCTGGGTCGGCACCAGCGACCGTGAGGTGCGGTCGAACAGCCGCAGGTTCAACGTGGACTCCATCTGCCTGAGCATGGTGCTGACGGCCGACTCGGTCACGGAAAGGCGGCTTGCGGCGGTCGCCAGCTTGCCGAGGCGGTAGACGGCGACGAAAGCCCGCAGTTGCCGCAGGCTCAACTGGGTCTCGATGCTCATTCAGATTTTTCTCAAGTTTCGAACAGAATGTTTTGATTGGCTTTGGCGTGGCCGGGCGATTCAATGTACGCAGGGCGGCGCCGCGAAACACTCTACCCCAAGCGCGCCCCATGCGCCTCACCATATTGAACACGCTCAGGAATTCATGCAGACCGATCCTTCCGCCTCTTCCCGTCCCGCATCGCGCACCGAAGAATGGCAGATGCGCGTGGACCTGGCCGCCTGTTACCGGCTCCATGCCCACTACGGGTGGACCGATCTCATCTACACGCACATCTCGGCGCGCGTGCCGGGTGCCGAGGAACATTTTCTGCTCAACCCCTTCGGGCTGATGTTCGATGAAGTCTGCGCTTCCAATCTCGTCAAGATCGACATCGACGGCAACGTCGTGGAACCCACGCAGCACCCCATCCATCGCGCCGGGTTCGTCATCCACAGCGCCGTCCACGCCGCGCGTCCGGATGCGCGCTGCGTCATCCATGCCCATACCCGGGCCGGCATGGCCGTATCGGCGATGAAGTGCGGGCTTCTGCCGCTGACCCAGCACGCCATGCTGTTCCACGGCAAAGTCGCCTACCACGACAGCGAGGGGCTGGCCAACCAGCTATCCGAACGCGAACGCCTGACCGCCGACCTGGGCGACAAGCCGGTCATGATATTGCGCAACCACGGCACGCTGGTGGCAGGAGCAAGCATCGGCCAGGCCTTCGCGATGATGTGGCACCTGGAAATGGCGATGCAGGCCCAGGTCGATGCGCTGGCCAGCGGCCAGGAACTGACCCTTCCCGACTCCGCCCTGGCCGACAGGATTTCCTCGGCCGGCTTCCGGCCTCCCGGCACGCTGCGCTCGGACGGCACCGTCAGCCCCCTGGGCAATCTCGAATGGCCCGCGCTTCTGCGCATGCTGGACCGCAAGGATCCGTCCTATCGCACTTGACCCGCCACCGGCGCAAGCCGGCCCCATGACAAGACGCAGCGCGGCAAGAGCCGCGCGCAAGGAGACAGGCATGTTCCATCGTTGCCGCAATCTGTTCGCCGGCATGGCCGCCGCGCTGGCCCTGGCGGCCGGACCCGCCCACGCGTATCCCGACAAGCCGATACGCATCATCATTCCCTACGCACCGGGAGGCGGCGCCGATGGCTTGTCGCGCCTGCTCGCCCAGCGCCTGGAAAAGACCCTGGGCCAGGCCGTGCTGGTGGAGTCGCGCGCCGGCGGCAACACCGTGATTGCCGCGCAGGCGGTCGCGCGGGCCGCCCCCGACGGCTACACGCTGCTGATGACCGGCGGGTCGACCATGTCCCTGATCCCGCTTACCAGCAAGCAGGTACCCTACGACGTCCGCGCCGACTTCGCCCCCATCGGCATGCTGTCCAAGGGACCGTACCTGCTGTGCGTATCGGCTGAACTCGGCGCCAATACGCTGGACGAGGTGCTCGCGATGGCGCGGGCCAGGCCTGGCGCGCTGTCGTACGCCTCCAATGCCATCGGCGGCTCCGCCCATCTCGGCATGGAACTGCTCGCCCAGCGGGCCGACGTGAAGCTCAACCACGTGCCCTACAAGGGCTTCGCGCCCGCCATCGCCGACGTGGTGTCGGGGCGCACGCCGCTGGCCATGCTGGACCAGGCCGCGTTGGGCGGATTCGGCAAGTCGGGCCGCATCAAGGTGCTGGCCGCCACGTCGCAGCAGCGTTCCAGCATGTATCCGGACGTGCCCACCCTGGCTGAACTGGGCTTCCCCGGCTATGAGCTGGAAACCTGGTTCGCGCTCTACGCCCCGGCGCGCACGCCGAACGCGATCATCGAAAAACTCGGCGGCGAGATCCGGACATGGCTCGCCACGCCGGAAGCCAGGCAGGCGCTGGCCGCGCTCGGCCAGGAAGCCGCGCCGTCCACCGCCGACGCCGTACGCGCCCGCATCGAAAGCGAACAGCGGTCCTACGGGCCGCTGATCTCGGCAGCCAAGATCAGCACGGACTGACACCATGCGGGCGACCTCGGCACTTGGGAAAGATTTCCGGCTGCTCATCGTCAATGCCGATGGCGAGCACTATGCGCGGGAGCTGGCGCGCAGCCTGCCCGATCTGGCTTTCGACTGGATCCGCCCGGACCAGCCGCTGACGGACTCGGCGCGGCAGGCCACCGCGCTGGCGTGTTTCGCGAGTGCGTTGAACAATGGCCTGCTGCGTGCCCTGCCCCGGCTGGAGTGGCTTCAGGCCTTGTCCTCCGGGGTCGATGGCATCGCCGACCACACCGACCTGCCGCCGGACGTGGCGTTGACGTCGGCGCACGGCATCCACGGCCCCGCGGTCTCGGAAATGGCGTTGACGATGATGCTCGCGCTGGCGCGCGATCTGCCCGCCATCCTGGCGGACCAGCGCGCACGCCATTGGCGGCGCCGACGCCAGCCGCTGCTGCACGGCAAGACGCTTGCCGTGCTGGGGACGGGCATGATCGCCAGCGAACTGGCAAGCAAATGCCAAGCACTGGGCATGCGTACGCTGGCGGTCTCGTCCAGCCCCCGGCCGGTGGCGGGCTTCGATCAGGTGCATGCGCGCGGCATGCTGCGCGACGTGGCCGCGCAGGCGGATTTCCTGGTGCTGCTGGCTCCCCTGACGCCATCGACCCAGGGGCTGGTGGATGCCGCCGTGCTGGCGGCGATGAAACCCGGCGCCTACCTCGTCAACCTGGCGCGCGCGGGTCTGTGCGATACCACGGCGCTGGTGGACGCCTTGCACGGCGACAGGCTGGCCGGCGCCGCCCTGGACGTGTTCGAACGCGAACCCTTGCCTGAAGACGACCCGCTGTGGTCGGTGCCG
Organism: Pigmentiphaga kullae; assembly: GCF_004216695.1. GTDB lineage: Bacteria > Pseudomonadota > Gammaproteobacteria > Burkholderiales > Burkholderiaceae_B > Pigmentiphaga > Pigmentiphaga kullae. The sequence continues at coordinate 883,758 of NZ_SGXC01000003.1, read as the reverse complement.
AAGCTGCTGATCACGCCGCACATAGGCGGCGAATCGGATCGTTATGCCGATCAGGTGCTGCCGCTGGTCGCCCACAACGTGCGGGCGTGGGCCAGCGGCGACCGGGCCGGCCTGCGCAACCGGGTGCGGTAAGGCACCCGATGCGCGGCGCCCGATCCGGTATCAGCTGAAGAACTCCTTCACCCGATCCGTCCACGACTTGCTCTGCGGCGAATGCTTGTCGCCGCCTTCGCTCAGCGAGGCCTCGAAGTCGCGCAGCATCTGTTTCTGCCTGTCGTTCAGGCGCACCGGGGTCTCGAGCACGACGTGGCAATAGAGGTCGCCCGGGTAGCTGGAGCGCACGCCTCGTATGCCCTTGCCGCGCAGGCGGAAGACCTTGCCCGACTGCGTGCCTTCGGGGATGCTGATCTCGCCGCGGCCGCCCAGCGTCGGCACTTCCAGGTCGCCGCCCAGCGCCGCCGTGGTGAAGGGAATGGTCAGTTCGCAGTGCAGGTCGTCGCCGTCGCGCTGGAAGATGCCGTGCTGCTTGATGTGGATCTCGACGTACAGGTCGCCGGAGGGGCCGCCGTTGACGCCGGGTTCGCCATTGCCGGACGAGCGGATGCGCATGCCGTCGTCGATGCCGGCGGGAATCTTGACCTGCAGGGTCTTGTTGCGGCGGACCTTGCCGACGCCGTCGCAGGCCGAGCAGGGCTCGGGGATGACCTTGCCGGTGCCGTGGCAGGTCGGGCAGGTCTGCTGGACGCTGAAGAAGCCCTGCTGCATGCGCACCGCGCCGGTGCCGCCGCAGGTGTGGCAGGTCTTGGGCTGGGTGCCGGGCTTGGCGCCGGAGCCGTGGCAGGTGTCGCAGTTGTCCCAGCTGGGAACGCGGATCTCGGTGTCGAAGCCGGTGGCGGCCTGCTCCAGCGTGATCTCCATGCTGTATTTCAGGTCGGCGCCGCGGTACATCTGGGCGCCGCCGCGCTGGCGGCCACCGCCGAAGATCTCGCCGAAGATGTCGCCGAACGCGTCGGCGAAGCCCCCCGCCCCGCCGCCCATGCCGCCCGCGGCCGCCGCGTCGACGCCGGCATGGCCGTAGCGGTCGTAGGCGTCGCGTTTCTCGGCTTCGCAGAGGATCTCGTAGGCGTACTTGACCTCTTTGAACTTCTCTTCCGCTTCCTTGGAGTCGGGGTTGCGGTCGGGGTGGTACTTCATGGCCAGCTTGCGGTAGGCCTTCTTGATTTCTTCCTCGGTGGCGGTGCGGGCAACGCCAAGGACTTCGTACAGATCGCGTTTGGTGGACATGGTTCTTTCTTCGGTGGCCTGTTTTCAGGGGGCCTAATATCTCTGGTGAATAGCGGTCGTGTGCTATTGACGGGTTTGGGTAGGCCCCCTCGCTTTGTGGAGCAGCCAGGGGGCCTACCCAAACCCTGCACCGGTGCCTGCGCCTGTGCAGTCAAGACGAAAACCGGAGCGGCCCACGTTGTAGGCCGCTCCGCGGGTACTGCTTACTTATCGTCGCGCTTGACTTCCTTGAAGTCGGCGTCAACCACGTTGTCGTCGGCCTTGGCGCCGCCGGCGTCACCGCCGGGGGCCGCACCCGCCGCGCCGGCGGCCTGGGCCTGGGCCTGCATGTCGGCGTACATCTTTTCGCCGAGCTTCTGCGAAGCCTTGGACAGGGCCTCGACCTTGGCGTCGATGGTTTCCTTGTCGCCTTCCTTCAGGACGTCCTCGAGGTCCTTGATGGCGGCCTCGATGGATTCCTTCTCGGACGCCTCGAGCTTGTCGCCGTACTCTTCCAGCGACTTGCGGGTGGCGTGCACCAGGGCGTCGGCCTGGTTGCGCGACTGCGCCAGCTCGGCCACGCGCTTGTCCTCGTCGGCGTTGGCCTCGGCGTCACGGACCATGCGTTCGACTTCGGCCTCGGTCAGGCCGGAGTTGGCCTTGATCGTGATCTTGTTTTCCTTGCCGGTGCCCTTGTCCTTGGCCGACACGTGCAGGATGCCGTTGGCGTCGATGTCGAAGGTGACCTCGATCTGCGGCGTGCCGCGCGGCGAAGGCGGGATGCCTTCGAGGTTGAATTCGCCCAGGCCCTTGTTGCCCGCGGCGATCTCACGCTCGCCCTGGAACACCTTGATGGTCACGGCCGGCTGGTTGTCGTCGGCGGTGGAGAACACCTGCGAGAACTTGGTCGGGATGGTGGTGTTCTTCTTGATCATCTTGGTCATGACGCCGCCCAGGGTCTCGATACCCAGGGACAGGGGAGTCACGTCCAGCAGCAGCACGTCCTTGCGGTCGCCCGACAGCACGGAGCCCTGGATGGCGGCGCCGGCGGCGACGGCCTCGTCCGGGTTCACGTCCTTGCGCGGATCCTTGCCGAAGAATTCCTTGACCTTCTCCTGCACCTTGGGCATGCGCGTCATGCCGCCGACCAGGATCACGTCGTCGATGTCCGAGACCTTGACGCCGGCATCCTTGATGGCGATGCGGCAGGGCTCGATCGTGCGGCTGATCAGGTCTTCGACCAGCGCTTCCAGCTTGGCGCGGGTGATCTTCAGGTTCAGGTGCTTGGGACCGGAGGCATCGGCCGTGATGTACGGCAGGTTGATCTCGGTCTGGGTGGCCGACGACAGTTCGATCTTGGCCTTTTCAGCGGCTTCCTTCAGGCGCTGCAGGGCCAGGACGTCCTTGGACAGGTCCACGCCCTGTTCCTTCTTGAACTCGCCGATGATGTAGTTGATCAGCACCTGGTCGAAGTCCTCGCCGCCCAGGAAGGTGTCGCCGTTGGTGGACAGCACCTCGAACTGCTTCTCGCCATCGACGTCGGCGATCTCGATGATGGACACGTCGAACGTGCCGCCGCCCAGGTCATATACGGCGATCTTGCGGTCGCCCTTTTCCGACTTGTCCAGGCCGAACGCCAGCGCGGCCGCGGTGGGCTCGTTGATGATGCGCTTGACGTCCAGGCCGGCGATGCGGCCGGCGTCCTTGGTGGCCTGGCGCTGGCTGTCGTTGAAGTAGGCCGGCACCGTGATCACGGCTTCGGTCACTTCCTCGCCCAGGTAGTCCTCGGCGGTCTTCTTCATCTTGCGCAGCACTTCGGCCGACACCTGCGGAGGCGCCAGCTTCTTGTCGCGCACCTGAACCCAGGCGTCGCCGTTGTCGGCCTTGACGATGGCATAGGGCATCAGGTCGATGTCCTTCTGCACCGCCTTTTCGTCGAACTTGCGGCCGATCAGGCGCTTGACGGCGTACAGGGTGTTCTTGGGGTTGGTGACCGCCTGGCGCTTGGCCGGCGCACCGACCAGGATCTCGCCGTCTTCCATGTAGGCGACGATCGAGGGGGTGGTGCGGGCGCCTTCGGCGTTTTCGATGATCTTGACCTGCGGGCCTTCCATCACTGCGACGCAGCTATTGGTAGTGCCCAGGTCGATGCCTATGATTTTGCCCATAATCCTTGTTCCTGAAAGAAATCAGAAAAATTCGCTTGATCAATAAATAGGTAGGAATTTCGTTATTTCAATGCCTGCGATAGCTTCTTTCGATCGCGGCGGGCCCTATTTGGCGGCCGCGACCGTTACCAGTGCCGGACGCAGTACTCGATCGACGATCATGTAACCCTTCTGCAGGGTCTGCAGGACCGTGTTGGCCGGCTCGTCCGACGGAACCGACGCAATGGCCTGGTGGTGGTGCGGATTGAATTTGTCGCCCGGAACCGGGGCGATCTCGACCAGTTTGTTGCGCTCGAAGGCGCCGACCAGTTGCTTGAGGGTGACGTCCACGCCTTCGCGCAGGCTGTCTATGGACTGGTTTTCCTGGGCCAGGGCGGCCTCCAGGCTGTCTTTCACCGGCAACAGGTTTTCCGCGAATGCCTCGATACCGAATTTCTGCGCCTTGGAGACTTCCTCCTGGGCGCGCCGGCGGACATTGTCCGCTTCGGCGCGGGCGCGCAGCATGGCATCGTAATTGTCCTTGGCCTCGGCCTGGGCCGCGGCCAGCTGGGCCTGCAGCGCGACGATGGGATCCTCGCTGCCCGCGGCCTCGGGCGTTTCCGCCGCCGGGTTCGGGTTCACGTTTTCGGGATCCAGATTGGGTTGGTCGCCAGGCTTGTGCTCAGCCGACATTGGTGCCTCCATGAAAAACCAAAATAAATCAGCGACTTGCTTGAACTCTATCTGCGAAATGGGGACTAAATCCGCGCTTTCAAGTATATCTCCCCCCCTACGCGCTGACGCGCGCCCCCCAGGGGGCGAAACCGGCGGACCGGCAAAGCCGGATCCGCGGTTTCCTGGGTCTAGGGAAACGATCTTGGACTGAAGCACGGTTGCTATCGCTGGCTGCCCGCGGTAGCAACCGTGCCACGACCCAAGATGGTCCCACTAGACCCAGGATGCGGTGGATCCGGCTTTGCCGGTCCACCCGCATCGCCCCCTGGGGGGGCGCGCGTCAGCGCGTAGGGGGGGTCCTCAATTGGGGGTCCTCAATCTGTCAATATTGCGGCGGTCTTGCTTGGTGGGGCGGCCTTTCAGGTTTGCGGCGGGGTCGGCGTTCTGGCGGCGCAGTTCGATGGCTTCCAGGCGGCGTTTGAGGCCTTGCTGGGTTTCGTCGTACAGGGTGCGCGCGAAAACGGCGGGGCCGCGCTGGGAAGACAGGGCGCGGACCAGGACCTCCCACTCCTGCTCGCCGGCGCGGATCAGCAGGATGTCGCCGGGGCGCACGGCGCGCGAAGGCTTGACCCGTTCGCCGGACACCTTCACCTGCCCTGCCTCGACCGCCTCCCGGGCCAACGTGCGGGTCTTGTAGAAGCGCGCCGCCCAGAGCCACTTATCGATACGTAGTTCTTCCATCCCGTTACTGGTCCGTGGCCGGCGTCGTGTCGTTTTTGCGTTGCAACAAGACGGCTGCGTGCGCCGCGTCGGCCGGCTGGCGGGCCACGGGGCGGGTGATCCAGCCTTGCATGTGGCGCTCGGCCAGGTTGGCCAGGGCCTTCATCCAGGCGGCGGAATCGTTCAGCGCGTCGATATAGCGTAGCTGCCGGCCCCCCGCCAGCAGGAATGCTTCCTTGCCCTGTACCGCGATCTCTTCCAGGGTTTCGATGCAGTCGGCGACGAAACCGGGGCAGAACACGTCCACGTCGGACACGCCGCTTTTGGCCAGTTCCTTGAGCCTGGGCTCAGTATACGGCTGGAGCCATTCGGCCGCGCCGAAGCGGCTCTGGAAGGTCACCTCGACCTGCTCGGCGTACAGGCTCAGCCGCTCGGCCAGCAGGCGGCCGGTTTCCAGGCATTGCTGGTGATACGGATCCCCCAGCGCGATGGAACGCTTGGGCAGGCCATGGAAGCTCAGCACCAGTTTCCGGCCCCGGCCCTTGTCGCGCCAGAAATCCAGGATGCGGACGGCCATCGCCTCGATATAGCCCGGGTCGGCGTGGAAATCGCGCACGTACCGGATCTCGGGCACGTTGCGCAGCCGCGCCAGGCAGGCGCCCACGGCGTCGGATACCGCGGCGGTCGTGCTGGCCGCGTACTGCGGATAGAGCGGCAGGACCAGGATGCGCTCGCAGCCGTTCTCGCGCAACGCGGCGATGCCCGCCTCGAGCGACGGATTGCCATAGCGCATGGCCAGCGCCACTTCCACGCCCAGCCCGCGGTCGGACAGTTCGCGCGACAGCCCCTCGGCCTGGCGGCGGCTCCAGGCCAGGAGCGGGGAGCCCTCGGACGTCCACACCGAGGCGTAGCGCGCCGCCGCGTCGCGGGGACGCAGCGTCAGGACCAGGCCATACAGGATGGGCAGCCAGACCAGGCGGGGAATCTCGACCACGCGGGGATCGGACAGGAACTCGGCCAGGTAGCGCCGCACGGCGGAGGCGGTGGGCGCGTCGGGCGTACCCAGGTTGACCAGCAGCAGGCCGGTGCGGGTGGGATGATGGGAGGACGGCGACGGCTCGGGAAGGAAGCGCATGCGTGGCGTTTTCCGGACTCAGGAATGACAGGGGAAACGGCGGCGGGCGGGAGGGCCGTCCGCCGCTGCCGGCGGACGCCGGCTCAATGGTGGCTCAGCGCGTTCGACAGCAGCCGCGCGGTGATGTCGACGATGGGAATCACCCGCTCGTACGACATCCGGGTGGGACCGATCACGCCCAGGGTCCCGACGACCTTGCCGTCCACCCCGTAGGGCGCCGTGATGACGCTGACCTCTTCCACCGGCACCAGCTGCGAGTCGCCGCCGATGTAGATCTGGACGCCATGCGCCCGGCTGGACACGTCCAGCAACTGCATCAGGTCGGTCTTCTTCTCGAACAGTTCGAACATCCGGCGCAGCTTGTCCATGTCGGCCGTGATGTCCGAGACGCCCAGCAGGTTCAATTCGCCCGAGATGACGACGCTGTCGTCCTCGGTGGCGGCCTCGGCGCTGGCGTCCACCGCCAGTTCCATCAGCCTGGAGATGTCCTGGCGCAACTGGCTGAGTTCCTGCTGGAGGATCTGGCGGACGTCTTCGAACGACTTGCCGCTGAAATGCTGGTTGAAGAAATTGGCCGCCTCGGTCAGTTCGGCCGAGGAATAGTCGCGCTGGACCATCAGCATGCGGTTCTGCACGTCGCCTTCGGGCGTCACGATGATCAGCAGCACCCGCGTGTCGGACAGCCGGATGAATTCGATCTGCCGGAACATCTGGCTGCGCTTGGGCGACATCACTACGCCGGCGAACTGGGTCAGCTTGGACAGCAGCGAGGCCGCGGCCGCGATGACGCGCTGGGGTTCCGCCGAAGGCAGCAGGGTCTGGATGTGGCTGGCCTCGGACACTTCGTAGGGCTGCACCGTCAGCAGGGAATCGACGAACATCCGGTAGCCCCGGGGAGTGGGGACGCGGCCGGCGGAAGTGTGGGGACTGTGGATCAGGCCATGGTCCTCGAGATCGGCCATGACGTTGCGTATCGTGGCCGGCGACAGGTCGAAGACCTTGGAGAGCGTGCGCGAACCGACAGGTTGTCCGTCTGTGATGTAACGCTCGATGAGAGCTTTCAACAATGTACGTGCGCGATCGTCCATAGCCAATTGTACCCCCCCTACGCGCTACGCGCGCCCCCCCAGGGGGGCGGCACTGGCGGACCGGCGGAGCCGGATCCGCGGTGCCCTGGCAACTACCGGGCTGCCAGGGGCCGGAGTTCTTTAGAGGAACGGCGTTCAAGGTGGGTGAACGGATTGGGTGTTGGGAATGGCAAAAAGGACCACATGGGGCCCCGTTGGGAGGTCTCCCCTCATATAATGCCTGCATGCATTTTCCCATCGTCGCCCTCGTCGGCAAATACCACGATACCGGCATCGCCGCGCCGTTGCGCGCGGTCGCGCAGATGCTGCGCGATGCCGGGCGCGAGGTCGTGTTCGAGAAGGACACCGCCACCAATATCGGCGTCCTGGACTACCCCGCGGCCACCGTCGAGGAGATCGGGCAGCGCGCGTCGCTGGCCATCGTCATGGGGGGCGACGGCACGATGCTTGGGGTGGCGCGGCAACTGGCGCCCTGGGACGTGCCCGTGGTGGGCATCAACCACGGCCGGCTGGGATTCATCACCGACGTCCCCATCGAAGACGCCTGCACCGCCATCGCCGGCATCCTCGACGGCCAGTTCGAGTCGGAAACCCGCACCCTGCTGTCCTGCAGCGTCATCCGGGGCGAGACCACGCTGGTATCGGCGCTGGCGCTGAACGACGTGGTGCTGAGCCGCGCCGGCCTGGGCGGCATGCTGGAAGTCACCGTGCAGGTGGACGGGCTGTACATGTCCAAGCAGCGCGCCGACGGCCTGATCATCGCCACGCCCACGGGGTCGACGGCCTATGCGCTGTCGGCCAACGGCCCCATCCTGCACCCGTCGCTGCGCGGGCTGGTGCTGGTGCCGGTGGCGCCGCAGGCGCTGTCCAACCGGCCGATCGCCATCCCGGACGACTGCACGATAGAAATCACCCTCACCCGCTCTCCCGGCGGCCGCGACGAAAGCGCCAGCGTGCACTTCGACATGCAGAGCTGGTCGTCGCTGCAGGAAGGCGACCGCGTCCTGGTGAAACGCGCCGAACATACCATCCGCTTCCTTCACCCGGCCGGATACAGTTATTTTTCCACCCTGCGGCGCAAGCTGCACTGGAATCAGATTTCCGGCACCGCGATCGACTAGCCTTTCCCCGCCCCTTTCACCGGCTCCATTCGTATGCTGCGCGCCCTGCACATCAACGATTTCGTGATCGTCGACCAGACCGAGGTCGAATTCGGCCCAGGCTTCACCGTCTTTTCCGGTGAAACGGGCGCCGGCAAGTCGATCCTGATCGACGCGCTGGCCCTGGCCCTGGGCGAACGCGCCGATGCCTCGGTGCTGCGGGAAGGCGCCAGCCGGGCCGAGGTCAGCGCGGTGTTCGACGTGCCACCGGCGCTGCTTGACTGGCTGGCCGAGCGCGAACTGGACACCGACAGCCTGGTACTGCGACGGGTCATCGACGCCCAGGGGCGCAGCCGCGGCTACATCAATGGCGTGCCCGCCACCCTGACCCAGCTGCGCGAACTGGGCGAACACCTGGTCGACATCCATGGCCAGCATGCGCACCAGAGCCTGCTCAAGACCGACTCCCAGCGCGACATGCTGGACGACCATGGCGATCACGGCGCGCTGCGGCGCGACGTGGCGCAGGCGTGGAAGGCCTGGCGCGAACTGGCGCGCAAGCTCGAGGCGGTGGAGCGCGACGCCGCTTCGCTGCAGCAGGAGCGCGAGCGCCTGCAATGGCAGGCCGACGAACTCGACCGGCTGGCGCTGAAGGACGGCGAATGGGACCATCTCCAGGCCGAACATGGCAGGCTGGCCCATGCCCAGTCGCTCATAGACGGCGCCAGCCAGACCATCGCCGCCCTGGAAGAGGACGATGACGCCGCCCATGCCCGCCTGGCCGCCGCCGCCCAGCGCATCGGCCAGCTGGCCGCGCACGACGCGGCGCTGGCACCGGTGTCCGAGGCGCTGGAATCGGCCCGCATCGCGCTGCAGGAAGCCGTCTCCGACCTGAACAGCTACCTGGGGCGCCTGGAACTCGATCCGCAGCGCCTGGGCGAAGTCGAAGGCCGCCTGCAGGCGGTATTCGACACCGCGCGCAAATTCCGCCTGCAACCCGAGGAACTGGTCGAACGCCACGCCATGCTGCTGGCGCAACTGGAAACCCTGAAGGAAGCCGAGGACGTCCAGGCCCTGCGCGCCAAGGTCGAGGCCGCCAAGACGGCCTACGACACCGCCGCCGGCAAGCTCGGCCGGGCCCGCAAGAAGGCGGCGGGCTCGCTGTCCAAGGCGGTGACCCAGGCCATGCAGACGCTGGCCATGGGCGGCGGGCGCTTCGAGGTCGCGGTCGAGCCGGCCGACCCCGGGGTCCACGGGTCCGAGGCCATCGAGTTCCGCGTCGCCGGCCACGCCGGCACCACGCCCCGCCCGCTGGCCAAGGTGGCTTCCGGGGGCGAACTGGCGCGGATCTCGCTGGCCCTGTCGGTCATCGCCAGCCGCGCCGCGCGGGTCCCGACCCTGATCTTCGACGAGGTCGACACGGGCATAGGCGGCGCGGTGGCCGAGGTCGTCGGCCGGCTGCTGCGCGAACTAGGAAGCCTGCATCAAGTATTGTGCGTCACCCACCTGCCCCAGGTGGCCGCCTGCGGCAACACGCACCTGCGGGTCGACAAGCGCCAGGAGAAAGGCGCGGCGATCTCCACGGTCAATCAGCTGGACAGGGGGGGACGGGTGGACGAGATCGCCCGGATGCTGGGCGGCATAGAGATCACCGCCACGACGCGCAAGCATGCGCGGGAAATGATAGGCAACAACTGAGGCGGGCCGCCGGCCCGCCCCTGCGGCCTCAGCGGCTCTTGGCGCAGTTCTGGCAGATGCCGTACAGCGACAGCGCGTGCCCGGTCAGCACGAAATTGTGGTCCTTGGCGATCTTCTGCTGGCGTTTCTCGATTTCCGCGTCGAAGAACTCCTCGACCTTGCCACAATTGGTGCAGACCAGGTGGTCGTGGTGGTCGCCCTCGTTCAGCTCGAACACGGCCTTGCCGCTGTCGAACTGGCTGCGGACCAGCAGCCCGGCCTGCTCGAACTGCGTCAGCACGCGATAGACGGTGGCCAGCCCGATCTCGACGCTTTCGCCGATCAGGGCCCGGTAGACGTCCTCGGCGCTCATGTGGCGCACTTCGGCCTTGCGAAAGACATCCAGGATCTTGAGCCGGGGGAAGGTCGCTTTCAGGCCTATACTTTTGAGTTCGCTTTGATCTGTCATGATGGTCCTTTCTGAAAGCGGTTTCGTGTGTCGGATCCCGCGAAACGGCAGGATCCGGCGTGGGTGCTGGATCTTCAGGCCCAGTCGGCCGTCGGGCGCGCTGCGCCCGCAAGGCGCGGCCCCGGCATGGCAGGCGGCGAAACGGCACGCCCCGGTGCACCCGTTGCCCGTCCCGCGGCAGCCGCCCGGCAGTGCCGGGAAAACTCCGGAAAAGCCCAGGCAATCCCCGAGGGCTTTATGATAACGGTTTCCCCAATCAAGACGAGTGCGGATCTGTGCCAAACGCTCTGATTTCCTTCATCCACGGCCACGCCGGCACCCTGCGGCGGCTGGCCCCGGCCGCGCTGCTGGGCCTGGCGGCATGCAGCTCGGTCAACAACTACGTCCCGAACTTCGTCAAGCCCTACCGGGCCGACGTCCAGCAGGGCAACTGGCTGACCCAGGAACAAGTGGAACTGCTGCGCCCCGGCATGACCCGCGAACAGGTGCGTTTCGCCCTGGGCAGCCCCACCCTGACCAGCATTTTCCATTCGGACCGCTGGGACTATCCGTACCTGTTCACGCCCGGCCACGGGCAGACCGAGGAACGGCGGTTCACCGTCTATTTCGCCAACGACCGGCTCGAGCGCTGGACCGGCGATGAACAGCCCGCCCGCCAGCCGTTCCAGCAGAAGGACACGCGCAAGGCCCTGGGCGCCGCCACGCAACCGGCCCAGCAGGCCCCGAACGCGGCGCCGTTGACGGTCGATGGCAATGCCTCCTCCCCCAGCCTGGATCCCGGCTCGGCCCCCGCCGTCGCCACGCCCGTCGCGCCGGTCGCTCCTCCCGCCACGGCGCCCTCGGGCGACGAGGCCCCCGCTCAACCCGCCACGAATACCAAGGAATGACCTCGATGCGTATCGCCATTGCCGGGGCGACCGGCCGCATGGGCCACATGCTGATCGAAGCCGTGCTCGCCGCCCCCGACCTGGAACTCGCCGTCGCGCTGGACCGCGCCGGCAGCCCCGCCATCGGCCACGATGCCGCCGAATTCCTGGGCAAGCAAAGCAAGGTCATGATCACCGACGATCTCGACGCCCTTGCGCAGGCCGACTGCCTGATCGACTTCACCCGCCCCGAAGCCACGCTGGCCCACCTGGAAGCCTGCCGGCGCCACGGCGTCAAGCTGGTGATCGGCACCACCGGCTTCGACGAGGCCGGCAAGGCCGCGATCGCGGCGGCCGCCGACAAGGTGGGCGTGGTCTTCGCCCCCAACATGAGCGTGGGCGTGAACGTCACCCTCAAGCTACTGGACATCGCCGCCCGCATCCTGAAGGAAGACTATGACGTGGAAGTGTTCGAGGTCCACCACAAGCACAAGGTGGATGCGCCCTCGGGCACCGCGCTGAAAATGGGCGAGACCGTGGCGCAGGCCTGGGGCAAGCCGCTGTCCGAGGTGGCCGAATGGGCCCGCCACGGCGACACCGGCGCCCGCAAGCACGGCACCATCGGCTTTTCCTCGGCCCGCGGCGGCGACGTGGTGGGCGACCACACCGTCTTCTTCTGCGGCCCGGGCGAGCGCATCGAAGTTACCCATCGGTCGAACAGCCGCGTCAACTACGCCGAAGGCAGCCTGCGCGCCGCCCGCTACCTGGCGGACAAGCCGGCCGGGTTGTATGACATGCAGGATGTGCTGAATCTGAGACCCGCCCCTACGCGCTGAAGGGAAGGCTCACCCCCTACGCCCTTCGGGCGCCCCCTCAAGGGGGCGGCGCTGGCGGACCGGCAAAGCCGGATCCGCGGCGCCCTGGCAACTGCTGGAACGGCCTCGTATGGGGCCGTTCTGTTTTTCAGGGGCCGTTGATGGCCTTGTTTTTGGCTTCTACGGCGATGATCAGGCGTTGGGCCATCTGGGGGAGCGGGACGATTTCGTGGACGGCGCCCAGGGCGATGGCTTCGCGGGGCATGCCGAAGACCACGCTCGATGCCTCGTCCTGGGCGAGGTTGTAGGCGCCTGCCTCGCGCAGCGCCAGCATGGCCCGCGCGCCGTCCTTGCCCATGCCGGTCAACATGATGGCCACGGTGCCTGCCCCGGCCGCGCGGGCGGCCGACAGGAACAGGACCTCGACCGAGGGACGGTGGCGGTTGACCGGTTCGCCCTCGGACAATTGCGCGTGGTAGCCCAGCAGCGGCAGCGGCCGCACCGACAGGTGGGCGTGGCCGGGGGCCACGTAGACGTGCCCCGGGTACAGCCGTTCGTTGTGCTCCGCTTCCTTCACGTGCAGCGGCGTGTGCTTGTCCAGGCGCTCGGCGAAGCTGCGCGTGAAGCCGGGCGGCATGTGCTGGGTGATGACGATGGGCGGCAGGTCGGCGGGCAGCGCCTCCAGCAGTTCGCGCAGCGCCTCGGTGCCGCCGGTGGACGCGCCGATGGCGACCAGCAGCCTGCGGTCGTACCGGGATGGCGGGGACGCGCGGCCGTCGGCGGGCCGGGATTGCTCGTCGTTCATGGATACGCTCAGCCCGGCTGCCTGGCGTAGACGGTGCGCCCCTGGAGCACGAAGCGCTGCTGCCCCTGGGAAAAACTCTCGGAATGGCCGACGAACAGCAGGGCCCCGGGCGGCATCAGCCCGGCCATGCGCTCGACGACCCGCAATTGCGTGGGCCGGTCGAAGTAGATCAGGACGTTGCGGCAGAACACCGCGTCGAGCGGCCCGCGCACCGGCCAGGCGGGGTCCAGCAGGTTCAACTGGCGGAAGTTCACCAGCGCCCTCAGTTCGGGCCGCACGCCGTACCGGCCTTCGGCCTCCTCGACGAAATAGCGGCGCGCCTGTTGGTCGGGCACCTTGGCCAACTGGTCGCGCCGGTACACGGCCTGCCGGGCCGTGGCCAGCACGTGGGTGTCCAGGTCGCTCGCCAGGATGCGCACCGGCGGCGCCAGGGTGCCGAACACCTCGGCGGCCGTGATGGCCAGGGTCCAAGCCTCTTCGCCCGTGGAAGCGGCGGCGCACCAGAGTTGCAGGGTCTGGCCCGGACGCTCGGCCGCCAGCCGCTTCAGGTGGGCGGCCAGGATCTGGAAATGGTGGTTCTCGCGGTAGAAATACGTCAGATTGGTGGTCAGCGCGTTGACGAAGTATTCCCATTCGGGCGCGCCGGCGCGCAGCCCCTCCAGGTAGGCGCTGAAGGACGGCCGGCCCGTGGCGCGCAGCCGCCGGGCCAGCCGGCTGTAGACCATGCTGCGCTTGGCGTCCGACAGCGAAATGCCGGTGTGCTGCCGCAACAAGGTCCGTATCCGGTCGAAATCCTGGCCGCTGAAGGCGAATTCGGTCCCGACGAGGGGGTCGGCCGTGCCCGGCATCGCGTCGGTCATGGCCAGGAGGCTGGTTCTGGATGTCACGCTCGGCCCTAAAGGAAAAGCCCCCACGCTATCATTGATGGGATTATCGGCAACAGTCACTGATTCATTAAGCAATGTTCAATCGCGGCCCCGTCTCCGTGCAGAACGCCAGCCCCGCATCGGCCGGGCTGCCTCGCTTCATGACGACGGCGCCCGGCCAGGCTTCGGCCGGACTGGGCGCCGACGCGCGCGAGGCTGCCCAGCTCGCCATCCTCTTCATCGAGGATTCGCTGGCCGATTTCACGTTGATGCGCGCCGTGCTGGTCGACGCGGGGCTGAATGTCACCGCCCAATGCGTCGACACGGAAGCCACCATGCGGCAGGCCCTGGCCGAACGCACGTGGGACGCCATCATCAGCGATCACTCCCTGCCCACCTTCAGCGGCCTGCGCGCGCTGAAGGTGGCCAAGGAAGTGGGTTTCCGCGGCCCCTTCCTGATCGTGTCGGGCGCCATCGGCGAAGAAACCGCGGTCGAGGCGATGCGGGCCGGCGCCGACGACTACGTGATGAAGAACAACATGCGCCGGCTCCCCCCCGCGCTGGAACGCGGCCTGCGCGAAGTGCAGACCCGCGACCAGCGGCAGCGGGCCGAGACGGCGCTGGCCTCGGCCCACGACCAGTTGAACGCCGTCTTCTCGGCCACGCCGGTCGCGCTGTTCGCCATCTCGCGCGAACGCACCGTCACCATGTGGAGCCCGGCCTGCGAAGACCTGACCGGACTGGGTTCGGCCGACACGCTGTCCCGTTCATTCGCCCTGCCCTCGCAGCCCGACACCTGGAAGCTGCTGACGCTGATCGCGCCCGCGCTGGACGGCACCGAAGTACGCGGCCTGCCGTTCAGCATAGAAACCAAGGGGGAAAACCGCGAACTGCTGGTGTCGGCCAGCCCGCTCAGCGGCTCTCCGCCTTCGGGCTGCGTGGTCGCGCTGTCCGACGTCACCCACCTGGCCCACGCGCAGGCCGAACTCAGCCGCTCCGAAAGCCAGTTGCGCGAACTCTCCCGCCACACCGAGCGCTTGCGGGAAAACGAACGGGCCGAACTCGCGCGCGAGATCCACGACGACCTGGGCGCCCTGGTCACGCGGATACGCGCCGACCTCGCGCTGGCCCGCCGCCGTTCCCGCGAAAAGGAAACGGCGCAACTGCTGGACGAAGCCGAACAGATGGTCGCCTCGCTGGGCGAGGCCATTTCCCGCATCGCCCGTGCCATGCGGCCGCCGGTGCTCGATTTCGGCATCGTCGCCGCGATCGAGTGGCAGGCGCGCGATTTCGCGCAGCACACGGGCATCACCGTCAACGTCCATACCAACCAGGACGACCTCGCGCTCGAACTGGAACAATCCATCGCCGTCTTCCGCATCTTCCAGGAAGCGCTGACCAACGTGTTCAAGCACGCGCAAGCCACGCGCGTGGACGTCGACCTCTTCGCCGACGACAGCACGCTCAGCCTGGAAGTCCGCGACAACGGCATCGGCCTGTCGTCCGATGCACTGCGCAAGCGCACCTCGTTCGGCCTGCGCGGCATGATGGAACGCGTCCACGGCCTGGGCGGCTGGATGGACATAGGCGGCTCGCCCCAGACGGGCACGCCGCCTTTCCGAGGAACCACACTCATGATTTCGATACCGTTGAATCCCCCCACCCTGTCCCTGCCGGGAGGCAAATCCCCCCACCACGAACCGGAGGATCAGGAATGATCCGTCTGGTGCTCGCCGACGATCACGCCATCGTGCGCTCGGGCCTGCGGCAGATCGCGCAGGCCGAGGAAGGCATCTCGGTGGTGGGAGAAGCGGCCGACTGCGGCGACCTGCTCGACGTGCTGCGCAAGACCGAGGCCGACGTCGTACTGATGGACATTTCCATGCCCGGCAAGAACGGGCTGGAAGGACTCAAGCAGGTGCGCGAGCGCTGGCCGCGCATCGCCGTGCTCATGCTCAGCATGTATCCCGAGGACCAATACGCGGTGCGCAGCGTCAAGGCCGGCGCCGCCGGCTACCTGCACAAGAACTCCCCGCCCGAAACCGTGATCGCGGCCATCCGGACCGTCGCGCGCGGCAAGAAATACATTACCCCCGAACTGGCCGAACAACTGGCCAGCCATCTGAGCCAGGGCGACGAACGCCCACCGCACGAACTGCTGTCCGACCGTGAATACCAGACCATGGTGATGATCGCCTCGGGCCGCACCCTGACCCAGATCGCCGAGGAAATCTCGCTATCGCCCAAGACCGTGTCGGTCTACCGCGCGCGCCTGCTCGAGAAGATGAAGCTCAAGAACAACGCCGAGCTGACCCACTACGCGCTGAAGCACAAACTGGTCGAGTAGAAGCGGAGCCCACCCCCTACGCCCTTCGGGCGCCCCCTCAAGGGGGCGATGCGGGTGGACCGGCGGAGCCGGATCCACCGCATCCTGGGTCTAGTGCCCGCTTCTTGGGTTGCGGCACCTGTGCTTCGCTGGCTGCCAGCGATAGCAACCGTGCTTCAGTCCAAGACTGTTTCCCTAGACCCAGGAAACCGCGGATCTGGCTCCGCCAGTCCGCCGGTTTCGCCCCCTGGGGGGCGCCCGTCAGGGCGTAGGGGGGGTCTCTATACTGCCGATGGCCTCCCGGCCGTTGTCGGTGTAGGTCAGGTCCTTGAAGGTCAGGGCGCGGGCCATGGCGATGCCTCGGCCGTGCATGTCGAAGGCGCGGTCGGGGGAGATTTCCAGGTAGGATCGCCAATCGAAGCCGGGACCCTGGTCCTTGACGCGGAAGCGGATGCGGTCGGGTTCGCGTTCGAAACTGACGCTGGCGATGCGGTCACGATACGGGGCCAGGGACAGCCGCCGCTGGATTTCCGCGGCCCATCGGCCTTCCATGCTCAGGCGCCCTTTGTCCACGAAGCCGACTTCCAGGTTGCCGTGCTCGACCGCGTTGACCATCAGCTCGGCCAGGCCGATCACCGCCACTTCGGGCGCGGGGCACAGCTTGGCCAGGAAGAACGCCAATTGACGGGCCTCGGCCAGGGATACGAAGCCGAAGTTGGCCTGCCGCATGTGGGCGAACACATCGTGCACGTCCGACAGGCGGCGGCGCAGGCCCTTCTGCCGCGCGCGGAATTCGATGGCCGCGCTGACGACCGCGATCAGCATGTCGTGTTCGTACGGCTTGGTCAGGTAGTAATAGGCGCCCCGGTGTATGCCCTCGAGCACGTCGGCCGGGCGCGAGGCGGCGGTCTGCATGATGACCGGAATGTCGGCCAGGCGGCGGTCCGCGCGTATCCGGGTCAGCAGTTCGATGCCGTCCAGCCCCGGCATCATCCGGTCGAGCACGATCAGGTCAAAGTCAGCGCCTGCTTCCTGCAACACGTCCCAGGCCTGGATACCGTCCTGCACGCACCGGAGCCGATAGCGTGGATCGGACAGGTGCTCGGAAATGATTTCCAGGTTGAGCGGCTCGTCGTCGACGACGAGGATGTTGAACGGTTCCTGCGACATGAAACATCCGGTGGGCCAGGTAAACGCGCCGGCGGCACCCTCGCATCCGTCCGCCGCCGGAACCGTCCTGTTACAGGTAGTTGAATATCGACATCCGGGCGATCTGCGTATAGGTCTGCTGCGCGGCCTGCACAGTGTACGTGCGTTTGGCCAGCTCGCCGGTCAATTCCGTCATGGTTTCCAGGTCCGACCCCACTACCCGCGAGAGCTCGCCGGTGATCTGTTCGCCGCGGGTTTCGCCCGCCGTGGTGGCCGCCTCGACCTCGGTCAGGCGGCTGCCGATGGACGAGCGCGCCTCGAGCAGCCGGTTCAGCGCCGAGTTCAGGTTCAGGTTGGCCTCGTACAGCGCGTTGGCGCGCGAAACGGACTCGGTCTCGGACGCGGGCTGCCCCAGGGCGGCGATGGCCTGGTCCAGCGTATCGAACACGCTTTGCGAGCGCGACGGGCCGAAACTCAGCTTGTCGCCTTCGGCGGGGCGGCCGCTGAAACCGATCTGCACGCCGGCGATGTCTATCGTCTGGCCGTCCTCGCCCAGGGTGCCGGTGCCGACCTCGGCCCCGTCCCTGTCCGAAACGGTATAGGCGCCGTCGGCGCCGAACTCGATGGTATACGGACCGTAGGCCGCCGCGGCCGACCAGGCCTGGCGGTCGGTGACCGTGCTGGAGGTAAGCGTGGCGCTGCCGGTGTTGCCGCTGGCGGCGCCGGCATCCAGTCCGTTGCGGCCAGTGGGGATGTCGCCGAACAGGTAGTTGCCGCTGAAACTGACGTCGATCACGCGGTTGGGCCCGATCTGGCTTTGGCGCACGCCGGCGTCGCCCTGGTAGACCACGCCGGAGGCGTTGCGCACGAAGGGCTGGCTGTCGCGCTTGTAGCCGGCGAAGACGTAGTTGCCGTTCTCGTCCTGGGTATTGGCCACGCTCATCAACTGATCGCGCAGCCCCTTGAGGTCGGCCAGGATGGATTGCCGGTTTTCCTCGTTCAACCCGCCCCCGCCCGCCTGCACGATGCGGGTCAGCGCCAGTTGCAGGGTGTTGCCGGCTTCCACCAGATAGTTCTCGGTGCCTTCGAGCAGGCCCTTGGCGTCCGCCTGGTTCTTCAGCATCTGTTCGTTGGCCTTGAGCGTGGCATCCAGCGCCACTTCGCGGCCGGCCGCGACCGGGTCGTCGGACGGGCTGAGCAGCTTGCGCTGGGCGGACAGCTGCTGCGAGACCTGCAGCAGCGCGCTCTGCTGGCTGTTGATGGCACGGATGCTGTTGTCGTAGAACTGGTTGGTGCTGACTCTCATGGCGGTCCGTAGGCGTATCGTTAATGGATGGCGGCGAGCAACTGGTCGAACAGCTCGGAAGACATGCCGAGCACCTTGCCGGCGGCCGCATAGGCCTGCTGGTAGCGCAGCAGGTTGGCCCCCTCTTCGTCCAGGTTCACGCCCGACAGCGACTGTTCGCTGGCCACCGCCTGGTCGAAAGCCGTCTGCTGCGCGGCCTTGCTGATGTTCAGCGAGGCTGCGCGCGTGCCGACCTGGGAAATGAGTCCCGCATAGGCATCGGTCAGCGTGCTGCCCCCGGCGATCCGGGTGGTCCCCAGTCCGGCCATGGCCAGAGCGTTGCGGTTGTCCCCCGCGGGAGCGCCTGGATCGGCCTTGACGGTGATGGTGTCCCCGGCGGCGGGGATGCCGGCCAGGTCGAAGGCCCAGCCGTTGTACGAAATGGCCTGCTGCGGCGGCTGCAAGGAGCCCGTCGACAGCACGGTGCCGTCCTCGCCCAGCAACTCGTAACCGGTGGCGGACGTGAAGCGGACGGTGACCGACGTCCCGTAGTCGGGGCTGGCCGACTCGGCCGAACGCAGCCGCGACGCCTGGGCCGTACCGGTGTTGGTGCCCGCCGTCTCCAGGCCCATGGGCGCGGCGGCGGCCAGCTTGCCAGGGTCGCCCAGCATCACTTCGACGCCGGCCGCGGCCTGGCTGGCGACTTTGATCGTGAACGTGTCGCCGTCTGCCAGGTCGCCGTCAGCCAGACCGATGGTCAGGCCGTCGACATTCTGCGGCAGGGACGAGAACGGCCCAAGCTCGGTACCGTCATCCAGGCGGGTCAGCACATATTCGCTGCCCACCCGCGTCAGCTGGTAATCGCTGCCGGTCAGCGAGCGCGTGTCGGCAATGCCCACCGCCAGCCGCGCATCGCCGGTGTTGCCCCGCTGGCCCACGGCCACGGGGTTGCCGATGCGGAACAGGGCCTGGCCCGGCTGCCCGTTGCTGTCCAGGCCGAATTGCTGCTGCTGGTTGTAGGCCGCCGCCATGGCGATGGCCAGGCGCCCCAGTTCGGACTGGGCCTGGGCCAGTTCGTTGTCACGGAATTGCAGCAGCGCGCCCAGCTGGCCGCCATCGATGTCGCTCTGGTTGAGCTGCATGGCATGGCTGCCGACGGTCAGCGACAGGCTGGTGCCGGTGGGCGAATTCGGGTCGCGGGTGTCGATCTTCAACTGCGAGGCCACCTGCTCCAGGACCAGCGGCTGGCCGTTGGCCAGGTAGACGTTGATGCTCGTGCCCTGGGTGCTGGTGGTGATGCCCGTCAGCTTGCCCAGTTCGCGAACCAGCACGTCGCGCTGGTCCAGCAGGGCGTTGGGCGCCTGCCCCTGGCTGGTGCCATAGGCGTCGCCGATCTTGGCGTTGTAGGCGGCAATGCTCTGCACCAGCTGGTTGATCTGCCCCACCGTGGCGCTGGCCTGGTTGTCGATGCCCTGGCTCAGGGTGGACAGGTCTTCGCTGACGGCGCGAAAGCGCGCCGCCGTCGACTGCGCCGCCGCCAGCGCGGCCTGCCGCGACGCGGTCTGGGCGGGATTCTGGCTGAAGCCGCCGATGGCGGTGTACAGCGCGTTCAGGCTCTGGTTGATGCCGGTATCCACCGAACCGAGGCGGTTGATCAGGCCGCTCATCTGGTCCGAATAGGTGGAAAGATAGCTGAGCGTCGATGCCGACTGGCTGGCCTGGCTGGACAGGAAGTCGCTGTAGGCGCGCTGGACCGTGACGACGTCCACGCCCTGCCCGAAATAGCCGGCGCCGCTGAAATTCGACAAGGCCGACTGCAGCACCACCTGCTGGCGCGAATACCCGGGCGTCCCCTGGTTGGAGATGTTGTTGGCGGTGACGGCCAGCCCGGCCTGGGCGGCGCGCAATCCGGTCAATGCGATGTTGGCGATGTTCGTGGTCATGGTTTCATGCGGACTGCCTGGCGTGCGCGGCGGCGCCTTGCACGGCTGATGTCTTTCTTAACGGACGCCGGCGCCCAAGCTTGAGCATGCCGGCGGCCTTACGCCCGGGCCGGAGCAAATCTGCCGCTAGACGACGACCTGCATGGCCCGCCGGATGGTGCTGCCCAGCTTTTCGGCGTACCTGGGGTCGGTCGCGTAGCCTGCCCGCTGCAGGCCCTGGGCGAACTGCTCGGCGTTGCCGGCCGATTGCAGCACCTTGGCATAACGGGGATTCGACGCCAGCAGGCGCGCGTAGTCCTCGAACGCCTGTTCGTAGGAGTCGTAGGCGCGGAACTCGGCGGTCACGCGCTCCGGCGCGCCGTTGCGATATTCGGTCGTGCGGGTGCGCACGGTGCGGCCGTCCCAGCCCGTCGCCTTGATCCCGAACAGGTTGTGGCTGGCTTCGCCCTGGGCGCCGCGGATCTCGCGCCGTCCCCAGCCCGACTCCAGGGCGGCCTGGCCCAGGATGTAGGCGGCCGGGATGCCCGTCGCGGCCTCCGCGCGCCGGGCCGCGGGCAGGAACTTGCCCAGGAACTCGGCGCGGACTTCTTCGGCGGATGCGGGCGCGGTACGCGCCTCGGCCGCGGGTTTGCTGGCCGCCGCGGGCGGCGCGTAGGCCGGCTGGGTGCCGAACCGGCCGTTCTGGATGCGGCGCGGCGGGGCCGCCCCTCCCGCCAGCGCCGCGGCGTCCATGCCGCCTATCATGCCGCTGGTGGCCGTCGAGGGCGTGCCGATGGTCCGGCCGCGCGCCAGCTCCAGCGTGGACATGGACAGCGGCAGCCCGGCACGGCGCAGGGACTCCGGCGACATCGTACTGCGGGTCAGCTGCTTCTCCAGCATGTCGGCCAGCCCCAGGCCGCTGCGCGCCGGCGCGGGGCCGCTGCCCGCATCCTGAACGCCGGCCAGCTTCTGCGCCATCTGCTGATCCAGCATCCCCCGCCAGGTCTGCGAGGCGGGGCTGTTCAGCGCCTGGGCCAGCGGGCCGTCGCCCGCCAGCGACGTCTGCCGCATCTGCGACAGCAGCATCTGGGCGAACTGCGCCTCGAACTGGCGGGCGGCCTGCCTGACGGTTCCCGCCTGGTCGCGCCGCGCCTGCAGCTTCAGGTCTTCCAGCGAACGGGCATCGATCGCCATGCCGCCCCGCTGCATCGCGCTGTCCATCTTGGTCATCAGATGATCTCCAGTTCGGCGGTCAACGCACCCGCGGTCTTGAGCGCCTGCAGGATGGAGATGAGGTCCTGCGGCGTGGCGCCGAGCAGGTTCAGCGCCTTGACCACCTCCGCCAGCTGGGCGCCGCCATCCAGGTGCACGATGGCGCCGCCGCCCTGCCTGATCTCGATGTCGGCGCGCTCGGTCACCACCGTCTGCCCGCCCGAGAAGGGCGCCGGCTGGCTGACCACCGGCGCCGCGCTGACCGTGACGCTCAGGTTGCCGTGCGCGACGGCCACCGGCGCCAGGCGCACGCTCTGGTTCATCACGACCGAGCCGGTGCGCGCATTGATGACCACCCGCGCCGGCGCGCGGCTGCCCACGACCTCCAGGTCCTCGATCTGCGCCATGAAGGCGACCCGGGCATCCGGGGACGAGGGCGCGCGCAGTTCGATCACGCGGCCGTCGAGCGCGGTCGCCGTGCCGGGGCCGATACGGCGGTTGATGGTCTCGACCATCGAACGCGCCGTCGAGAAATCGGCGGTGGTCAGCTCCAGCCTCAGCGCGCCATCGTCGGAAAACGGCGTCGGCACGTCCCGCTCCACCGTGGCGCCGGCCGGGATGCGGCCCGCGCTCAGGTGGTTGATCTGCGCGCGGCTGCCTGCCGCCGAGGCGCCCGCGCCCCCCACCGACACGCTGCCCTGCGCCATCGCATAGACCTGCCCGTCCAGCCCCTTGAGCGGCGTCAGCAGCAGCGTGCCGCCCCGCAGGGACTTGGCGTTGCCCATGGAGCTGACCGTCACGTCGACCTGCTGGCCCGGCTGCGAGAACGGCGGCAGCATGGTGGTCACCATCACCGCCGCCACGTTCTTGAGCTGGAGCCGCGTGCCGGGCGGCACGTTGATGCCCAGGTTGGACAGCATGGACATCAGCGACTGGGTCGTGAACGGCGTTTGCGTGGTCTGGTCGCCCGTGCCGTCCAGGCCCACGACCAGGCCGTAGCCCACCAGCTGGTTGTTGCGCACGCCCTGGACGTTGGCCAGGTCCTTGACCCGGGCGGCCTGGGCCGCCGGCGCGAGCAGCGCGCACAGCATCGCCACGGCCAGACGCAGGCAGGCGGCGAGGAACGGATGATGGTTCATGGTGCGCGCGCTCAGAACGGCAGGAACGAATAGAAGAAGCGCGACAGCCAGCCCACGGTCTGGGCCTCGTCGATCGCGCCCTGCCCCCGGTATTCGATGCGCGCGTCGGCGACCTGGGTCGAGCTGACCGAGTTGCCGCCGACGATGTGAGTCGGGTTGACCACGCCCGAGAAACGCACGCGCTCGGTCTCGCGGTTGGTGCCGATCTGCTTTTCGCCCGAGACGCGCATGTTGCCGTTGGCCAGCACCTCGACCACGGTCACGGTGATCGTGCCCGACAGGATGTTGCTGGCGCCGGTCTCGCCGCGGGCGTTGAAGCGGTTCTCGCTCTCGCCCTGCACGCCCAAGCCGCGCAGGATGCCGGAACCGGGCAGCTTGTTGATGGACGGGATCCCCACCGAGGCCGAGGCCGACCGCTGCGCCGACGTATTGTTGCGCTGGGACGAATTGATGTGTTCTTCCAGACGCACGACCAGTGTGTCGCCGATGTTGCGCGCCCGCACGTCCTCGAACAGCGGACGATAGCCGGGCGCGGCGCCGAATATGCCGCCGGTGGGCCGGCGGTTCGCGTTGTAGGCCACGGGATCCACCGGCCGGGCCGTGGTCGGTCCGTCGATGTCGACCTTGGGCGCGGCGCAGGCCGCCAGCCCCGCCAGGATCGTCATCCCGGCGATGGCCCTGGCGCCACGGACACGCGGCCTGAACGCTTGCTTCATCCCGGCCTTCCTCAGAGCTGCGAGATGCGCTGGAGCATCTGGTCGGCCGTGGTGATGGCGCGCGAGTTGATTTCGTACGCGCGCTGGGTCTGGATCATGCCGACCAGTTCCTCGACCACGTTGACGTTGGATGCCTCGACGTAGCCCTGGTTGATCAGCCCTGCCCCGTTCAAGCCGGGCACGTTGACCACGGGCACGCCCGAGGCGGCGGTCTCGCCGAACAGGTTCTGGCCCAGCGGCTGCAGGCCCGGCGGATTGATGAAGGTCGCCAGCTGCAGCTGGCCCAGCTGGACCGGCTGGGTCTGGCCCGCCACCGTCGCCGTCACCACGCCGTCCTGGCCGATGGCGACTTCCTTGACGCCTTCCGGTACCACGATGCCCGGATCGATGACCAGGCCGTTGTTGGTCACGAGCTGCCCCTGGCTGTCGATCTGGAAGCTGCCGTCGCGCGTATAGGCCAGCGTGCCGTCGGGCAATTGCACCTGGAAAAAGCCGGCGCCGTTGACCGACAGGTCGAAGCTGCTGCTGGTCTGCTGCAGGGCGCCCTGCGAATAGTTGCGAACCGTGGCCACGGGCCGCGAGCCCGTTCCCAGCGTAAGCCCCGCGGGTACCTGGTTTTGCTGCGTGGTCTGCGTGCCGGCCGGCCGCATGGTCTGGTAGAGCAGGTCCTCGAACACCGCGCGCGAACGCTTGTAGCCATTGGTGCTGACGTTGGCGAGGTTGTTCGAGATGACGTCCAGCTGGGTCTGCTGCGCATCCAGGCCGGTCTTCGCGATCCAGAGAGAACGCATCATGATGCTTGATCCTTATCGCGGCATGCGCCGCACTACGCAAGATTCCATCGCCGCGGGCCCGGGCCCGCGGTCAAGTCATGCTCAATATCTGGGTGGCCGACCGCTGGTTCTGGTCGGTGTTCTGCATGAGCTGTATCTGCACGTCGTAGTGACGCGCCGCGGCGATCATGCCCACCATGGTTTCCACGGCGTTCACGTTGCTGCCCTCGAGCATGCCGCCCGCCACGCGCACCCCGTCGGCCGCCGGCGCGATGCCGCCCTGGCGCAGGCGGAAAAGGCCGTCCGCGCCGCGCGCCAGCGTGTTCCCCGGCGGGTTCACCAGCTTGAGGTTGGCGATCTGCGCGGCCTGTACCCGGTCGACCTCGGGCACGGAGGAAATCGAACCGTCGGTATTGACCTGCACCTTGGTGTCGGGCGGAATCAGGATGGGCTCGCCGTTCGGGTCCAGCACCGGGCGCCCGGCCACGTCGACCAGCATGCCGTCCGCCGTGGTCTGGAAGCCGCCGGCGCGGGTGTAGGCCTCGCCGCCGTCCGCGCCACGCACGGCGAACCAGCCCTCGCCCTGGATCGCGACGTCCAGGTCGCGCCCGGTCGCCATCATCGCGCCGGCCGACATATCGGCGCCCGGCGTCGACTCGACCGCATAGGCGCGCGTGCGCAGGCCGGGACCGCCGACCACGGGCGCGGTACGCTGGGCCACGATCTCGGCGCGGAACCCGGGCGTCAGCGCGTTCGCCAGATTGTTGGTCTGCACGTCCTGGCGCCGCATCAGTTCGCGGGCGCCGGTCGCGGCAATGTAAAGGGCTCTGTCCATCAGCGCATGTTGACCAGGGTCTGCATCAGCGAGTCCTGCGTCTTGATCGTTTGCGCGTTGGCCTGGTAGACCCGCTGGGCGGTGATCATGTTCACCAGTTCGCCGGTCAGGTCGACGTTGGCATCTTCCAGCGCGCCCGAGGTCACGGTGCCGAAGTTGCTCGAACCCGGCACGCCGATGCGCGGACCGCCCGACAGGATCGTTTCCAGGAAGTTGTTGCTGCCCGCCGACACCAGCCCCTGCGGATTGACGAAGGACACCAGCGTGATCTGGCCCTGCGCCCGCGACTGCTGGTTGGAGTAGTTGGCCTTCAGGATGCCGTTCTCGTCGATCGTGAAGCTGGTCAGGCGGCCCGAGGTGTAGCCGTCCTGGCGCTGCAACTCGTTGCTGAACGCCTGGCCGGTCTGCGACGTGGACGCCATGTTGTAGTTGATGGTCAGCCCGGTCGCGCCCGTGCCCAGCGTCGCGGCATCGACGTCGATCTGGAATACGCCGTTGTTCGATGCGGCCAGGTCGATCTTGCCCGACGCGTCGAACACCAGCGGAGCGCCGTCCGGGGTCCCGTCGCCGTCGGTATCGGGGTTGGTCACCTTGCCGTTCAGCGCGGTATAGACCTCCCACTGGCCCGGTGCGCGCTTCACGTAGAACGTGGAAAGAGTGTGCGTGTTGCCCAACGAGTCGTAGACCGCGATGGAGGTGGCGTGGGTATAGGTATTGGAGTCGTCGGGGCTGAAGGGATGGGCGGTGCGATCGATCGCGTCGGTCCGGGAATCGAGCACCGCGCCCTGCGTCACCTCGGAGGTGCCGCGCGCCTCGATGGAGCTGACCGTGAGCCGTAGGGGCTGCGGCTGGGCGGTATTGATGTTGCCGTTCGCGTCGGCGACATAGCCCGTCAGGCGCAGGCCGTTGGCGTTGACCACATAGCCGTTGGCATCCAGATGGAACTGGCCGTTGCGCGAATAGACGATGGATCCGGCGTTGTCCATGCGGAAGAAGCCTTCTCCCGAGATGGCGACGTCGAACGGATTGGACGTGACCGAGATGGCGCCCTGGGTGAACATCTGCGTGACGGAATTGAGCTTGGTGCCGATACCGATGTTGTTGGAATAGGTGCCGAGCACCGTCGACGCGTAGACGTCGGCGAATTCGGCCCGCGCGGCCTTGAAGCCCACGGTGTTGGCGTTGGCGACGTTGTTGCCGATCACGTCGAGGTTCTTGCCGGCGGCGTTCAGGCCGCTCAATGCCTGTTGGAAGCTCATCGCAGGGTTCCTTGCACTATCTGTTTCGGTATCCGGGAAATCGGGGCGGGACGAGGCGCTACCAGACCTGGTAGACGTCGGACAGGTTCACGAGGTTGCCCTTGGCGTCGACCACCGTGGTCGAGCCCGAGGACGGCCGCACCGAGGTGATCTGGGTCACGGTCAGCGGCGGGGCCGCGCCCACCTTGGTGCCCTCTCCGACCTGCACTTCGAACTTGTAGTCGCCGTCGGGCAGCGTGTCGCCCTTCGCGTTCTTGCCGTCCCAGGTGAAGGTATGCACGCCGGCCTCGACGTCGGTCAGCTTCCTGCGCGCGATCTCGACACCGTCCGCGTTCTTGACCACCAGTTCGGCGCTTTCGACCGGGATGCTGAGCACATAGCCCCCCTCGGCCTTGCCGTCGGCCAGGGTGAGTCCGTCGCCCGACAACATGACCTTGCGGCCGATCAGCGACGCCGCCTGGGTGGCCTGCAGGCTGCCCATGCTGTAGCCCAGCCACTGCATGGTCGTGTTGAGCTGGCTGATGCCCGTGACGGTGCTGATCTGGGCGAGCTGCGAGGTCAGCTCGGCGTTGTCGAGCGGATTGAGCGGGTCCTGGTTGCGCATCTGCGCGGTCAGCATGGTCAGGAAGCGGTTGGACAGCTCCTCCGCGGATGACGCGGCCAGGGAACTGCCCGAGGCATTGGTGCCGGTATTGCTGTTGACGTTGGAAACGGCCATGCGGATTCCTTGCGAATGGGCGCCCGTTTCCGGGGCGGCCCGGCGTCTGGGCCTAGGTGCCCAGGGTCAGGGTCTTCTGCATCAAGGTCTTGGCGGTATTCATGACCTCGACGTTGGTCTGGTAGGCGCGCGAGGCGGCGATCATGTCGACCATTTCATCGACGACCTCGACGTTGGGCATGCTGATGTAGCCCTCGGCATCGGCCATGGGGTGCTTCGGATCGTAGATGCGCTTGGGCGGCGCGGGATCGGTCAGCACTTCGCGCACGCGCACGCCGTTGCCGCCGGCCACCGCTCCCGGCACGAGGTAGGACTCGAACACCACCTTGCGGCCGCGGTAGACCTGGCCGTCCGGCCCGCTCACGCTCTCGGCGTTGGCCAGATTGCTGGCCACCGCGCTCAGGCGCTGGCTGTTGGCGGTCAGCGCCGAACCGGCGATCTCGAATGCCTTGCTCATGGACATGGGGGTGCAGCCTCGTTCAGTTGTTCTGGATCGCGCGCTGGAGCGTCTGTATCTGCCCGTTCAGCATGCGCAGCGCGGCGTCGTAGCGCAGCGCGTTGTCGGCGAACCGCGTGCGCTCGAGGTCCGGATCGACGGTATTGCCGTCGATCGAGGCCTGCGCGGGCGTGCCGTACTTCAACGCCACCGGCAGGCCGTCCCCGGCGTCGCCCCGCAGATGCCGGGCATCCGTGGCCGACATCCGCAGCGGCGCCTGCGCGGCATCCGCAGCGGGCGTGCCCGTGGCGGCCCGCAGCGCGGCGCCGAAGTCGAAGTCCCGCGACTTGTAGTTGGGCGTCTCGGCATTGGCCAGGTTGGCCGCCAGGACTTCCTGGCGGCGGGCGCGCAGCTCCAGGGCTTGCGCGTTGAACATCAGTTCGTCGCCTATGCGGCTGATCACATGACCTCCTGTACTTGCGTGCGGGCGCCGGGCCTTTTCGCAGGCCTTGCCATTATTCGGATTCCCTGCCACGAACAAAGGCGGAGTAGGACCTCTTTTTCATCCTTGTTTTCACCTTCCTGGCGCCGGGGGCGCGATAGAGTGTCTCGTCCCCCGAGAACTCCAGGAAACCCGCTCCATGAAACGGTCCGGCCGCGCGACCGCCGCGACGCTCCTGCTGGCCGCCCTGGCACAACTGCCCGCCTGGGCGGATGCGCCCGCCGCCTCGCCGTCCAACGCCGACCTGCTCGAACGCGGCCGGCAATTGCTGGAAGCGCGCGCCGCCGCGGCGGCCGCCACGTTGGGCGGACGCGTGGACATCCACATCCAGGAGCAGGCCGCCGAACGCATCGCGCAGGCTCCCTGCGCACCCCAGGTTTTCCTGCCCGCCGGCGGCAGGCCCACCGGCAGGACCTCCATCGGCCTGCGCTGCGCGCACCAGCCCTGGCAGATCCGCATTCCGGCCGAGGTGGCGCTGCTCGTGGCCGTGCCCGTGCCCAGCCGCCCCCTGCCCGCGGGGACCGTGCTGCGCGAAAGCGACTGGTCGCTGGCCGAGGTCAACGTGGCCGCCTGGCCCCGGGGGGTCGCCACCGATCCGCGCCAGCTCGAAGGCTCGACCGTCACGCGGCCGCTCAAGGCGGGCGAACCCATCCCGCCCTCCGCCGTGCAGTCGCGCGCCCACCTGGGGTCGGGCGATCCCGTGCAGGTGGTGCTGAACGGCGCGGGATTCGTCATCAAGGCCACCGGCCGGATGCTGCACCCGGCCAGCCCGGGCCAGACGGCGCGCGTCCAGCTCGACTCGGGCCGCACGGTGGCGGGCATCCTGCGCGAAGACCGGGAAATCGAGGTCAACCTCTAGGATCGGCCGGCCGGATCGCCGCGCAGCACTTACATCCTGTAGCGCAATGGGCCCGCGCCGGGCGCGCCGATGCTAAAGTTCGGCACGCAGGCGCCGATAATTGCCTCATCTGCCGGGGTTGGCGCGACCACTCCACAGGGCAGCAAGATGGAGTCAACGTGAAGATCACGCAAAAGGGTCCCGATTCAATCAAGGTTTCCCGCCCCGCCCAGGGTGCGGAAGCCCGCCCCGCGACGCCCGCCCCGGCGCCCGCGGGCGGATCGGAACTCAGCCAGGTCCAGCTGTCGGCGCTGGCCACCAGCCAGTTGTCGGCGGGCGAAGCCCCCTTCAATGCCGAGAATGTCGAGCGCATCAAGCAGGCCATCCGCAACGGCGAATTCACCGTGAACGCCGAGGTCGTGGCCGACCGCCTGCTGGAAATCGAAAGCGGCCTGGCGCGCCAGTCATGACGCTCGAGGAATTTTCCCAGATCGTCGAACGCTGCAGCGCCGCCGGCAAGGCGCTGGCGCAGGCCGTTGCCTGCTCCGACACCCAGCGCATCGACGCCGCCACCCAGGACCTGAGCCTGCGCGTGCTGGACGTGCAGCGCGCGATCCCGGACGCCCTGCCCGGCCTGCAAGCGGCCCGGCCGGAAGTGCGGCAGGCCTGGCGCGAACGCCTGGCCGAAGCGGCGCATCCGCTGAAGATCGGCGTGGAACTGTCCACGCTCAATACGGTATCGGCCTCGGCCCGCTACGCGGCGCTGGCCCGCATCAGCGGCGCCGATCTGTCCTACTCCGCCTCCGGCCAGCTGTCGCGCTGAGCCGGCAGCGCGCCGGCGGCTAGCGCCCCCACTCCTTCAGGCGCGTGCGCAGGCGCGACACCGCCTGCGTATGCAACTGGCAAATCCGGGACTCAGTCACGCCCAGCACAGCGGCGATCTCCTTGAAGTTCATGTCCTGCTCGTAGTACATGCCCATCACCAGCTTCTCGCGCTCGGGCAGGCGCTCGATGCCATTGACCACGGCCTCGCGGAAACGGCGATCCGACAGCCTGGCCTGGGGGTCGCCCGCGCCATCGGCCGGCATGTGACGGTCCAGGTAGTCGTCGGCATCCTCGCTGCTGTCCAGGTCCTCGTAATGGAACAGTTGCACGCCCCGCGCATCGGCCAGCATCTGCTGGTACTCGCCCAGCTCCACCTCGAGTTCGGCCGCCATCTCGGCGTCGGAGGGAGAGCGGCCCAGCCTCTGCTCGCTGCGGTGCATGGCCGCCTCGATCTTGCGCTGGACCTGGCGGACGCTGCGCGGCAGCCAGTCGCCCCGCCGCAGTTCGTCCAGCATCGCACCGCGTATGCGCTGGGTGGCATAGGTCTCGAACTGCGCGCCCAACCCTTCCTCGAAGCGGCCGAGCGCATCCAGCAGGCCCAGCATGCCGGCCTGGATCAAGTCCTCGATCTGCACGCTGGCGGGCAGCCGCGCCACCATGTGGTGGGCCATGCGGCGCACCATGGGCACGTACTGTTCGACGTTCGTCTCGCGCGCCAGGGTTCCTTCACGCGTATACATTCATCTCTCGCGGGGAAAATTCGGGGCGGAAATACATGGGCCCCATGGTCAGGCCTGCGCCGGCTGCGACGGCGCGGGCTCCGCCGGCGGCACCGCGGCCTCGCACGCCCAGTCGAGCTCTTCGGCCTCCAGCGCGAACACCGGCGCATTGCGCACGCGCAGCGCCCGGTGCACCAGCAGCCGCGCATTGGCGACGTGGATGTCCTCGGGCACGCGCTGGCCATTGGTCATGTAGTGCAGCGGCACGCGATGGCGGATGGCCGCGTCCAGCACGCCGCCCAGGCGCACGGCCTCGTCCAGCTTGGACACCACCATGCCCGCCAGCCCGCCGGCCGAGTAGCCGTTCACGATGTCCTCGGCCTGCTCGGCGTGCGAACCGCCCGGCACCACCAGCAACCGCTTGACGCCTTCGCCGGAAATGGCCTGCAGGTGGCGCGCCATCTGTGTATCGCGCTGGCTCACGCCCGCCGTGTCGATCAGCACCAGCTTGCGGTCCGACATGCTGGCCAGCAGGACGTCGAGGTCGCTCGCACCCTTCGCGGCGTAGACCTCCACGCCGAGGATGCGGCCGAAGGTATGGAGCTGGTCGACCGCGCCGATGCGATTCTGGTCGGTCGAGATCAGTCCCAGCGCGCCGGCGCCGTACCTGACCACGCAATGGGCCGCGATCTTGGCGGTGGTGGTCGTCTTGCCCACGCCGGTGGGACCGACGATGGCATAGCGCCCGCCTTGCGCGACGATGCTGGCCTCGGCCTCGACGCAGGCCAGATTGCGGACCAGCACCTCGGCCAGCCACCGGTCGACCTCGTCCACCCCCTGCGTGGCCGGCAGGCGCGAGGCGACGCTGCGCGCCAGCTCCGGCGTGAAACCGCAATCGACCATGCGCCGCCACAGTTCGCGGCGCAGCGGGTGGCGCTGGGTGCTGTCGCGCCAGGCCATCGCGTCCATCTGATGCGCCAGCCAGTCGCGCATCGAACGCATCTCGCTGACGATGGGATCTGCCACCCGGCTCGCCAGCTCGGCGCGGTCCTGCTCGTCCAGCCGGGCCGTCACCGTCGGGGGGGCCGTCGGCTTGGCGGGCGCTGCCGGCCCGGCGGGCTTGGCCGGACGCTCGGCGGCCCCGCCCGCGCGCGGCGCCGCGCGCTTGTCCGCAGGCGGGCGGCTTGCGCCCAGGCGCAGCACGGGCTTGTCCGCGCCGCCGTCGGCGGCGGCCACCGCCATGGCGTGCGCCGGATCGGCATAGTCGCCGCCCGCGCGCACCAGATGCGAAATCTGGCCTTCCTGCAAACGCGGCCACTCGGCGCGCGGCGGCTCCGATGCCGCGGCTTCCGGCGGCACCTGGGCGGCCGGCGCCGCGCGCTCGGCCGTCTCGTCATGCAGCGCCAGCACGCGGGCCGCCGGCGACAGACGCACGGATTCGTCTTCCATGTCGTCCCACAGGGCCGGCCGGACCGCCGGCGCGTCCGGCGGAACGTCGGCGGACGGCGGGGAGGCGACGGCCGCATGGGCCACTTCGCCCACGACCTCGTCGGCCGCGGGCATGTCCTGCGCGCGGATGCCGACCACCTCGACCCCGGCCGTGGTGCGCCGGGTCGACACGATCATGGCATCGGCACCCAGCGCCTCGCGCATCATGCGCAGGCAATCCCGCGTGGAGGCAGCGATGAATTTGCGGAACTTCATGAGGCGGGCACCTGGAGGCTAGAAGGAATGGACATGCTCAACGCCCTCCCAGCGTCAACGCGACGCGGATCAGGCGGGACTCGGGAATCTCGGAATGCGCCAGCACCTTCAGGCGCGGCACGGAACGGCGGAAGAAGCGCGCCAGCGCCAAGCGCAGGCGGTCGGGCACGAGCAGCGCGGCGGGCTTGCCCACGGCATCCATCTTTTCGACCGCGGCGGCGGCTTCGCTCAGCAGGCGCTCGGCCAGGCCGGGTTCGATGGCGCCGATCTCGCCCGCCTTGGAGCTGATGGTCTGGAGTATGCGTTCCAGCTCGGGATCCAGCGCCAGCACGTCGACTTCGCCGTTGGCCCCGAAGATGCCCTGGGTGATGGCGCGCCCCAGCGCGACCCGCACGGCCCCCACCAGCTCGACGGGGTCCTGGGTATGGACGGCGTGCTCGGACAACGTCTCGACGATGGTGCCGAAGTCGCGGATGTGCACCCCTTCGTCCAGCAGGGATTGCAGGACCCGCTGCAGCGTGGCCATCGAGATCAGCTTGGGCACCAGGTCTTCCAGCAGCTTGGGCGTGCCGCGCGTGAAGTGGTCGCACAGCGCCTGCAGCTCGGCGCGGCCCAGCAGGTCCGCGGCATGGTTGTGCAGGAGATGGGAGAGATGGGTGGCGATGACGGTGCCGATGTCCACCACGGTATAGCCGGCCGCCTGCGCGGCCTCGCGCGCGGTGGCCTCGATCCACAGCGCCGGCAGCCCGAACGCCGGATCCCGCGTGGGCGAACCTGGGATCTCGCGCGTCACGCGGCCAGGGTTGATGGCCAGGAAACCGCCGGTCTGCACCTCGCCCTCGCCTATCGCCACGCCCTTGAGCGTGATGCGGTAGCCGCCGGGACGCAGTTCGAGGTTGTCGCGGATGTGCACCGCCGCCGGCAGGAAGCCGACGTCCTGGGCGAACTTCTTGCGCAGGGCCTTGATGCGTTTGAGCAGATCGCCGTCGCCGGTCTTGTCCACCAGCGGGATCAGCCGGTAGCCGACCTCCAGCCCCACCGTATCGACCTGGGTGACGTCGTCCCAGCTGGCCTCCTGCGCCTCGGCCGGCTCGTCCGCCACGGGCGGCGCGGCCGCCGTCTCGGCCTGGCGCCTGCGCAGCCGCGCCATGTGCCAGGACAACCCGCCCAGGCCCGCCGCCAGGGTCAGGAACGCCAGGTTCGGCATGCCCGGCACCAGGCCCAGCATGCCGATGATCGCGGCCGACAGGGCGATCGCCTGCGGCGTGCCGAGCAACTGCTTGCCCACCTCGGTGCCGATGTCCTCGCCCTCGCCCACCCGGGAGACGATCAGGCCGGCGGCGATGGACACCAGCAGCGCCGGCACCTGCGCGACCAGGCCATCGCCGATGGACAGCAGCACGTAGGCCCGTCCGGCTTCCGCGAAGCTCAGGTCGTGCTGGCCCACGCCGATCAGGAGTCCGCCGATGATGTTCACGAACAGGATCAGGATGCCGGCGATGGCGTCCCCGCGCACGAACTTCGAGGCGCCGTCCATCGCGCCGTAGAAATCGGCTTCCTGCGCCACGTCGGTACGGCGCTTGCGGGCGGTGGCCTCGTCGATCAGCCCGGCGTTCAGGTCGGCGTCGATCGCCATCTGCTTGCCCGGCATGGCGTCCAGCGTGAAGCGGGCCGAGACCTCCGCGATGCGGCCCGCGCCCTTGGTGACCACGACGAAGTTGATGATGACCAGCACCAGGAACACGACCACGCCCACGGCGAAGTTGCCGCCCACCAGGAACTGCCCGAAGGCCTCGATCACCTTGCCCGCGGCGTCCGGGCCGCTGTGGCCGTGCAGCAGCACCACGCGCGTGGACGCCACGTTCAGCGACAGGCGCAGCAGCGTGGTGACCAGGATCACGCTGGGAAAGACCGCGAAATCCAGCGGCCGCTTGGTGTAGGTGGCCACCATCAGCACCAGCAGCGAGATCGCGATGTTGAAGGTGAACAGCAGGTCCAGCATCAGGGGCGGCAGGGGCAGCAGCATCATGCCCAGCACGAGCAGGATGAAGGCCGGCATGCCCAGCTCGCGCAGCTGCGCCGAGTTGAACTCCAGCCCTCCCAGCTTGAGGCTGCGGCCGCTCATGCCCGGCCTCCGCGGCGCAGCGGCGCGTCATCCAGCGGATCCCAGCCCGCGGGGATCTCGACCGGCTGCAGCTCGGGCGGCGGCCCGGACACATAGTCCCGCAGTTGATAGACGTGGGCCAGCACCTGGGCCACGGCCCGGTACAGCGCCACCGGGACTTCCTGGTCGATGTCGGCGTGGCGGTACAGGGCCCGTGCCAGCCTGGGGCTCTCCAGCACGGCCACCTTGTGCTGTCCGGCCAGTTCGCGGATCCGGGCGGCGACCGCGTCCGTGCCCTTGGCCACCACGCGCGGCGCCCCCATCCGCTTGTCGTCGTACTTCAGCGCGACCGCGTAGTGGGTCGGGTTGGTCACCACCACGTCGGCCGTGGGCACCGACTGCATCATGCGCGAGCGGGCCCGGTCGCGCTGCAACTGGCGGATGCGCCCCTTCACATGGGGATCGCCCTCGGTTTCCTTGTTCTCCTGCTTGGCTTCCTCGAAGGTCATGCGCAGGTTCTTGTGATGGTTCCACCATTGCAGCGGCACGTCGGCCGCCGCGATCACGAACAGCGCGCCGGCCAGTACCAACGCATGGTTGGACAGCATCCCGCCCAGTTCGGCCAGGGCCTGCGGCGGCGACGGCAGGACCAGCGCCAGCCAGCCCTGGGTACCGTGCCAGACCAACAGGCCGGCGACGCCGCCCAGTACCAGGACCTTGAGGATGGATTTGCCCAGTTCGCCCAGCCCGGCCAGGGAAAAGATGCGGCCGAAGCCCTTGAGCGGCGACAGCCGGCTGAAATCGGGGCCCAGCGCCTTGCCCGACAACACCAGCCCGCCCAGCCCGATCGAACCCAGGATGCCCGCGGCCATGCCGGCGGCCAGGATCGGGGAGATCGCCAGCAGCGCATCGGCCAGGGCTTCGTTCAGCGACTTGAGCAGCATGGCGTCGTCGCGCGTGGTGGCGGCCGTGCCCGCCGCCGTGGCGAAGGCGGTCTTCATCCAGGTCATCGCGCGGTCGGCGATGCCCGCCCCCGCCAGGGCCAGCGCCGCCACGCAGGCGAAGGTCGCCACGGCGCCCGACAGGTCGCGCGAGCGCGCGACGCGCCCTTCCTCGCGGGCCTGGTCCAGCCGCCGCTGGGATGGCGCCAGGGTTTTTTCCTGGCCGCTTTCCTGGTTATCTGCCACGGTATTCCGGATATCGACGAACACCGGCGCGCTATCCACGCTCCGGCGACCTTACGCCGGCCAGGCGAACGCTCGCCGCCCCAGCCATGTAGGCGTATGGATTATCGCGAAGGCCTGCCCGGACAAAGCCCGAAACAGACACCGGAAAGAGCCGCTACTCCCGCCCGGGGCGGGCCTGCCGGCGCCTGGGGGTCAGAACACCCCTTCCAGCAGTTGTTTCATCTCCAGGACCAGCACCAGCGTACCGTCGCCGGACAGGGTGGCACCGGCCACGCCCTTGGGATGGATGCCCTCCAGCGGCTTGATCATGACCTCGTCCTGGCCGATGAAGCCGTCCACGCCCAGGACCAGCTGGCGTTCGCCGTAGGCCAGGACGACGGCCAGCGACGGCGGTTCCTCGCGCTGGCGTCCGAGCAGGACGGCCAGGTCGATGACGGGCAGTATCTCGCCGCGTATGGTCAGGGCCTGGTTGCTGCCCACCGTGTGCATTTCCTCCTGGCGCAGCGGGATGATCTCGCGCACCACGGACAGCGGAATGGCGTAGGGCTGGTCCACCAGCTTGAGCATCAGCACGGGCAGGATGGCCAGGGTCAGCGGCAGCGAGATCACGATGTGCGACCCCATGCCCGGCGCGGACTGGATGTCGATCTGCCCCTTGAGCTTCTCGATGTTGGTCTTGACCACGTCCATGCCGACGCCGCGCCCCGACAGGTCGCTGACTTCGCTGCGGGTGGAGAACCCAGGCAGGAAGATCAGTTGCAGGCAATGGGCGTTGTCCAGCACGGCGGCGTCTTCCGCGCTGATGACGCCCTTCTCGATGGCCTTGCGGCGGATGACGTCGGGGTCCATGCCGCGGCCGTCGTCCGACACTTCGATCACGATGGAGTCGCCCGTCTGTCGGGCCGACAGATGCACCGTGCCGCGCGCGGGCTTGCCGACCGAGCGGCGCTCGACCATGGTCTCGATGCCATGATCGACGGCGTTGCGGATCAGGTGCACCAGCGGATCGTTCAGTTCGTCCAGGATGGTCTTGTCGACCTCGGTCTCGCCGCCGGTGATGTTCAGTTCCACGTCCTTGCCCAATTGTCGGGCCAGGTCGCGCGCCAGGCGGGAGTATTTCTGGAACACCCGGCCGACCGGCTGCATGCGCGCCATCATGACGGCCGACTGCAGGTCGGAAACCAGCGTATCCAGCTGGCTGAAGACCGCGTCCAGCGTCTCGGCCGCCGCGTCGTCCCGGCGGCTGGCGCCCAGGAGCGCGTCGCGCAGGCAGGACAGGCGGTTCTTGGTCAGGCCGATCTCGCCCGACAGGTTCAGGATCTGGTCGAAGCGCGCCGTATCCACGCGTATCGTCGCGTCCTTGGCCACGGCCTGCGCGCCGCCCACGGGGGCCAGCATCTCGGGACGATAGGGCCGCGACGATGTGGGCGCGCCCGCTTCCTGGACCGGCGCCGCCTCGGCCTTCATCCCGGGCGGATCGCCGAACGCGGCGCGGTAGTAGCCCAGCCAGTCCGGCTCGCCGTCCGCCCGCGCGCCGGGCGCCGCGGCATGGGCCAGCACGTGCGAGGCCTCGGCCGCGGCGGCGGCCGGCAGGGAATCCGCCCGCAGCGCGCTGGTGTCGACCGCCTCGCCCTTGGCGGCGGCCTCCAGCGCGAGCAACAACCCGGCGGGCGCCGCCTCGGGCATCGCGCCGCGCTCCATTTCCGAGAACATGCGCCGTACTTCGCCGGTCGCCGCCAGGATCACGTCCATGATTTCCGGCGTGATGCGCAGCGAACCGCCGCGCAGCAGGTCCAGCAGGTTCTCGCCCCGATGGCACAGCTCCACCAGCGGCGTCGCCTCGAGGAACCCGGCTCCGCCCTTGACCGTATGGAAGCCGCGGAACACCTGATTGAGCAGGCCGGCGTCGTCGGGACGCTGTTCCAGTTCGACCAGGCCGATATCGACGTCGTCGAGCAGGTCTGAGGCCTCGGTCAGGAAGTCGGCAAGCAGGTCCTGCATGTCGGAGAAGGCTGACACTCGTTTACTCGCTCAAAAGCCCAGGCTTTCCAGCAGATCGTCGACCTGCGCCTGGTTGGCCACCACGTCGTCGCGGCTGGAGGCATCGATGACGGGACCGTTCATCCATTCGCTCTGCGCGGCATTGCGCTTGTCCGGCGGCGTGCTCTCGATCAGCAGCTTGACCAGTTCGTCCTCGAAGTCCTGGGCGAGCTTGAGCACTTTCTGGATGACCTGGCCGGTCAGGTCATGGAAATCCTGGGCCATCATGATGTCGGTCAGCAGCGCCTGGGTGGCGCGCGCGTCTTCCTGCGTGCGGTCCAGGAACGCGCTGGTGTCGGCCGCCACCTGCTTGAAGTCGTCGACGCTCAGCCGGCGCTCGTACAGTTCGCGCCACTGCCCGCTCAGGCGCACGCTTTCGCGCTCCACGCCATCCTGGATCTCCTGCCCCTTCTCGACGTTGGACAGGGCGCGCTCGGCGGCCTGGCCGGTCAGCCGGGCGATGTAGTCCAGGCGCTGGCGCGTGTCGGGCAGAGAATGGACGGCCTGCTCCACCTTCTGGTGGTAGCCCAGCTCGCGCAGGGCGTCGTGCAGTTGCCGGGTCAGCATGCCGACCCGCTGGTAGAACTCCGGCGACTGCTCGGACGCCGCCCCGACCCCGCTCTCGGTGGCCTGCACGGCCGGGGCCGCGTCGGCCGCCGGTTCGGCATCGAGCCGGGCCAGGGTTTCGGACGAAATCTGGTCGAACAACGCTTCGAGGTCTTCGGTATCGCCGGTATGGGCCATTTACGTGCTCCCGCTCATTTTCTGCACGATCTTGGTCAGCTTCTCTTCCAGCGTGGCCTTGGTGAAGGGCTTGACGATGTAGCCGTTCGCCCCGATCTGGGCCGCCAGCACGATGTCTTCCTTCTTGGCCTCGGCGGTCACCAGCAGAACGGGCAGCTTCTTGAGCTGGTCGTCGGCGCGGATCTCGCGCAGCAGCTCGAAGCCGTTCATGTTCGGCATGTTGATGTCGCTGACCACGAAATTGAACAGGCCGCTGCGCAGCTTGCTCAATGCGATCTGGCCGTCCTCGGCCTCGTCGGCGTTGTTGTAGCCGAGTTCCTTCAAGAGATTGCGGACGATGCGCCGCATCGTCGAAAAATCGTCGACGATAAGGAACTTCAAATCGTCAGGCTTCATTTGCTCCCTTTCTGGCCTTGATGTGTGTGAGTTGAGCGGCGATCATACTAGCCAGTTCGGAGGGGTGGAATTTTGCAACGTAGGCATCGACGCCCACCTGCTGTCCGAGCTTCTTGTTGGCCACCGACGACAGCGACGAATGCATCACGACGGGAATCTTCGCGAAGCGGGGATCCGACTTGATGTGGCGGGTCAGCACGTAGCCGTCCATCTCGGGCATCTCGGCGTCGACCAGGATCATCCCCAGCATCAGGTCCAGCGGCAGCTTCTCGGCCTCGGCCCGGGCCGCGATGCCCTTGAGCTTGTCCCAGGCATCCGCGCCGTTGGTGGCGTGCTGGTGCGGCAGCCCCATGCGGTCCAGCACTTCCGTGATCTTCTTGCGCGCCAGCGAGGAATCGTCGGCGAAGAACACGTTCGCCTTGATGTCGGCGTCGACCTGCTGGATCTCGGACGGGATCTTGTCCTCGCCGATGACCGAGGCCAGGATCTGCTCGACGTCCAGGATGGACACCAGCTTGCCGTCGGCCAGTTCGGTCAGCGCCGTCATGAACGAGGTGTTGTTCGAGGGCATGGACTGCGGCGACTTGACCTTGTCCCAGTCGATGCGCACGATGCGGTCCACGTCGGCCACCAGGAAGGCCTGCGTATGGCTGGAGAATTCGGTGATCAGCAGCTTGGTGCGGGGCGCGTCGATCTGCATGTTGATGGTGGTGGCCAGGTCGATGACGGGCAGGATCGCGCCGCGCAGCGAAATGATGCCCTCCACCCCGCGCGGCACGTTCGGCGTCCGGGTGATCGGAATCGTCTCGCAGACCTCGCGCACCTTGAACACGTTGATGCCGAAAACCTCGCTGCCGCCCAGCGAGAACAGCAGCAGCTCCATCTTGTTGGAACCGGCCAGCCGGGCCTTCTCGTCCACCATTTCCATCAACCGATTGTCACCGGCACCCATAGCATCCTCCATACCGGCCGGTCCAAGCCGGCCCAGTGATCATTGCGATTCGAGAGCGGACACCCGCAGCGGCGTCCTGTCGTTCAAGCTGCCGGGAATGGCAGGTACATCGACATAAACGCCGCCTTTCTTGAGAAATTCCTCGCTGCGCTTGTTCAGCACCACGATGCTGATGCGCCGGTTCTCGGCCGCCTTCACGTCGGCGCGGTTCAACGGCACGGAATCCGACAGCCCCACCACGCGCAGCGCCTTGCCCTCCTGCATGCCGGCGCTGATCATCTCGCGCCGCGCGGCATTGGCGCGGTCGGCGGACAGCTCCCAGTTGCTGTAGCCGCCATTGCCGCCGGCATAGGGCGCCGAATCCGTGTGGCCGGAAATCGAAATCTTGTTCTCGACCCCGTTCAACACGCCGACCAGCTCGTCCAGGATGACGCGGCTGTAGTCCTTCAGCGCGGTCTTGCCGGTATCGAACATGGGCCGGTTCTTCTCGTCCACGATCTGGATCCGCAGCCCTTCGTCGGTGAAGTCCAGCAGGATCTGGTCCTTGAACTGCGTCAGCGTGGGCTGCGTGAAGATCAGGCTCTCGAGTTCGGATTTCAGGCCTTCGAGCTTGCGGCGCTCACGGGCTTCCTGCTCCTCGTCGCTGGCGCGGCGCTGGGGCGTGATGCGGGGGCTCACGTGCTGGCCGCCCGTCAGCACGCTGACCGGATCGCCCGCCACGCTGCCCGACGTCACCGCCACGCGCAGCGGCGTGCGGAAGTATTCGGAAATGCCTTCCAGGTCCGCCTGGGCCGATGTCGTCAGCAGCCACATCAGCAGGAAGAAAGCCATCATGGCAGTGACGAAGTCGGCATAGGCGATCTTCCACATGCCGGCGCCATGGGGCTTGCCGGCCCGTTTGCGGGACCGCCTGATGATGATCGGCGCTGCGCCGTCCTTGCCTGCCATGATCGCGACTCCCTACCGTGCCGTCACGCGGCGGACTTGCCCCGCACCGTGTCTT
The DNA here is from genome assembly GCF_004216695.1 of Pigmentiphaga kullae. Lineage (GTDB taxonomy): Bacteria > Pseudomonadota > Gammaproteobacteria > Burkholderiales > Burkholderiaceae_B > Pigmentiphaga > Pigmentiphaga kullae. The sequence continues at coordinate 843,348 of NZ_SGXC01000003.1, read as the reverse complement.
CCAGCTCGCCGAACGTGGGACGCTCGGTCGAGAACAGCACCTTGCGGCCGAACTCCACGGCCAGCGCGGGCGCATAGCCGTTCAGGCTCGCCAGCAGGGCGACCTTGATGCATTCGAGCTGCTTGCTGCTTTCGCTTACCTTCTGCTCCAGCACCGAGGCCAGGGGCCCGACGATGCCGTAGGCAAGCAGGATGCCGACGAAGGTGCCGACCAGCGCCGCCCCGATCTTGGCGCCCAGCACGGCCGGCGGCTCGCCCACCGACCCCATCACGTTGACCACGCCCATGACCGCGGCGACGATACCGAAGGCCGGCAGCCCGTCGGCGATGCGCTGGATGGCGTGCGCCGGCACGCTGGCCTCCTGGTGATGGGTATCGATTTCCTGGTCCATCAGGGCTTCCAGCTCCAGCGGATTCAGGTTGCCGCTGACCATCAGCCGCAGGTAGTCGGTCACGAACTCGACCAGGTGTTCGTCGGCCACCAGCGCGGGGTATTTCTGGAACAGCGGGCTGTTGTGCGGTTCCTCGACGTCGGCTTCGATGGACATCAGGCCCTCGCGCCGCACGCGGTTCAGGATTTCGTACAGCAGCGCCAGCAGGTCGAGGTAGCGCTGCTTCGTGAAGCGCGAACCGTGCAGCGTGGTCGGCAGCGCCCGCAGCGTCGCCCGCACCACCTTGCTGGAGTTGCCGCACACGAACGCGCCGAAGGCCGCGCCGGCGATGATGATCAGCTCGAACGGCTGGAACAGCGCACCCAGCGAGCCGCCATGCATGGCATAGCCACCCAGCACGGACGCCCCAACGATGATGTAGCCGATGATGACAAGCATGTAGATGTCCCCCCCTACGCGCTTCGCGCGCCCCCCAGGGGGCGATGCGGGTGGACCGGCGGAGCCGGATCCACCGCATCCTGGGTCTGGGCAAAGGGCCTCGATGCGGAACATCGGGGGCCTTGCCGGGCCAGGAGCCTGGGGAACGACGTGCGTGGGGCAATCGGGCTTCGTTGGCACATTGCGCGAAGCCATGAACGGGTTTTCGACCGGCAAAAACAAAACTTGAGAGCGGAAGCTCTCGCGACTGGCATCAGCGGGGCGCCGCCTTGGCGACTTCCGCCGCGTTGGCCGTGCGCCGGGTCTTGCCGGCGCGGGACGGCATGTGGCAAAGCCCGCAAACGTACTGGTGGGCCAGCTCGAAGGTATGGGTGACGAATTCGCCGCCGCAACTGGTGCAGGCCGTCATGCCCAGCATGCCGGCGTCGAAGAACCGCGTCAGGCGCCAGGCCCGCGTGATCGACAGGACCTCGGGCAGGCCCAGCTGTCCGATCTGTTCCCGGTACAGGCGGTAGGCGCGGATCAGCGCCTCGACCGCCGTCGCGTCGTCCAGGCCCACCTGATGGCGGTGGATGTTCATGAACAGCGAGGCATGGATATTGGGCTGCCAGGTCATGAACCAGTCGGTGGAGAACGGCAGCATGCCCTTGGGCGGCGACTTCCCACGGATCTCGCGATACAGGCGCAACAGGCGCTCGCGCGACAGCTGCACCTCCGCCTCGAGCACCTGAAGCCGGGCATCGAGGCGGATCAATTCGGAAGCGATCTCGATCTGGCGCGCCTCGGACAGGACGCTCTTAGCGCGGACCATGTCGCCCCCGGATACTGCTGCAGGCCATGGCGCGGCTCAGGAGGCGGCCATCGCGGCGGTGCGTCCGGCCATCAGGATGGCGGCATGGATACGGGGGGAAACATCGTCGCGCTTGGGCGAGGACAGCAGGTTCCAGACCAGCGAATCGTCGAAGCGGAAGCGGGCGAGCAGCATGCTCGAGCCGGCGATCTTCAGCAACTGGGCCGTGGTCAGCGACGAAAGGATGTCGGCCACCTCGCTGGTGATGCCCAGGCGGTAGAGCGCCTCGCTGCGGTCGACGCGCAGCATCTGCTGGGCCAGCATCAGGTAGGTCAGGTTGGCATCGCGGATCTCTTCGCCCAGCCGGGACATGGGGGAAGATTCGGCCTGGGGAGCCGACACATCCACATCGACCACGTCGCAAACTTGAGTCATCGCGATTCCTTTCAGGGTAATCCCGCAGCCGGGATGTAAAAACAGCGCACCCCGAGCCAGTCTTTTTTTCTGGCGCAGGGACCAATTCAATATGTAAATTATTGGACACTTGTTACCAAAATGGCATCGGAAGCCCGCTGGATTTCGCGTCTGCTTAGGTAAACTCCGCGTGTAAGAATTTTTCTTACAAATTCTGTATCACTTGTTTCATTTAATCACGCAAATGCGAAATGCGATTCCACCAATCCATCAGGCAACGAGTCTGGCCGAAAACGACCATGCCCTGCTGGAGGCCGCGCTGGAATCGCTCCCCGTCGCCACCTGGGTCGTGGATCGGGACGGCCGGTACCGGTACGTCTCCCAGGCCTACGCCGACATGCTCGGCATCCCCCGGGCGGCGGACTGCCTGGGCAAGGCAATGGAAGAACTCATGCCCGCCTCGATCGCGCGCGTCCACGCGCTGCGCCACCGGCAATTGCTCGAGTCCCGCGCACGCAAGCGCTTCGAGCAGATCTGGACGGTAAACGGCGAGCCGCGCTGGTTCGAGATCCAGATGAGCTGCCTGTGCAACGACGAGGGCGAATCGGTCGCCGTCTCCGGCTACGCCCAGGACATCACGCAGCACATGGAACAGCAGGAGGCGGCGCGCCGCATCCAGAACGAACTCGAAAAGCGGGTGGCCCAGCGCACCCACCTGCTGAGCGTGATCAACGAGGAACTGGAAGCCTTCTCGTACTCCGTCTCCCACGACCTGCGCGCGCCGCTGCGGCAGATCGCGGGCTTCGCCGGGCTGCTCGAACGCGGGCTGGCCGGCCAGGCGGACGAGGCCGACTCCAAGCACCTGCGGCACATCGTGGACAACGCGCAGCGCATGGAGGACCTGATCGGCGACCTGCTGCAGCTCGCCCGCATCAACCAGAGCAGCCTGCTCAAGGCCAAGGTGGACCTGGCCGCCCTCGCGCGCGAGGTCCTGGCCAACCTGCGCCGCAGCCAGCCCGACCGCCAGGTCGAGGAAGAACTTCCCGCCTCGGCCCTGGCCGAATGCGATGCCGGACTGATGCGCATCGTGCTGGACAATCTGCTGGGCAACGCCTGGAAATTCACCGGCGGACGCGCCGAGGCGCACATCCGGTTCGGCAGCCTGCTGCGCGGCAGCAGCACCATCTATTTCGTGCGCGACAACGGCGCCGGCTTCGATGCGCAGAACGCCGAACGCATGTTCGGCGCCTTCCAGCGCTTCCATCGCGCCAGCGACTTTCCCGGCACGGGCATCGGCCTGGCCACCGTCCGCCGCATCATCAATCGCCACGGCGGACAGATCTGGGCCGAAAGCGCGCCCGGACAAGGCGCGACCTTCTACTTCACGCTGGAAACGCCGGCCTGAAGCCCGCCCCGGCGGCACCCAGAATCGGACCGACGCGGCGAAACTTTAGCGGTATTTTTTTCCATCCCGCCGCCTTCCCTTCCTAAAGTTTTCAAACCCCCGCCCCGTTAATTGCCTCAACGCGGCCACGCCGGCACTGCATGCAGCCTGCGATGGCCCTGGCGCAATTGCGGAAGGACCTCCAGCCGCGGATGCATCGTCGGGCCCCCAGGGCCCCTCCTGAAACACCATATGACTCACCCTCACGGAGATCAGTCATGGCACAAGTCATCAACACCAACATCGCTTCGCTGAACGCGCAGCGCAACCTGAACAGCTCGCAGAGCGCCGTCAACACCGCCCTGCAGCGCCTGTCGACCGGCCTGCGCATCAACAGCGCCAAGGACGACGCCGCCGGCCTGGCCATTTCCGAGCGCATGAGCACGCAGATCAACGGCCTGAACCAGGCCGTGCGCAACGCCAACGACGGCATCTCGCTGGCGCAGACCGCCGAAGGCGCGCTGAGCCAGATCGGCACCAACCTGCAGCGCATCCGCACGCTGGCCGTGCAGTCGTCCAACTCGACCAACTCGGCCGATGACCGCGCCTCGCTGCAGAAGGAAGTGGCCGAGCTGACCGCCGAAATCGACCGCGTCGCCCGCGACACCGACTTCAACGGCACCAAGCTGCTGGACGGCTCGTTCGCCGCCCAGAAGTTCCAGGTCGGCGCCAATGCCGGCCAGACCATCACCATCAGCAACATCGCCGACGCCAGGGCCTCGACGCTGGGCCAGTACAACGGCTTCAACGCGACCGACCTGTCGATCGGCACCGCCAGCGACACCGCCGCGGCGCAGACCGTCACCTTCGGCTCGGCCGGCACGTTCGACCTGGGCAGCATCGCCAACGACGCCAAGGCCATCGCCAACGCGCTGAACACCCAGGGCATCGCCGGCCTGAACGTCACCGCGAACGCCACGGAAGCCGTCGGCACGTCGACCGTCACGACCACGACCGCCGGCACCGCCAGCTTCACGCTGAACGGCCTGACGATCAACCTGACCGCCACCACCAACGCCGCGACCAACCGCGAAAACGCCCTGACCGCGATCAACGCGCAATCGGCCACCACCGGCGTGCGCGCCGTCGACACCGGCTCGGGCCTGAAGCTCGAAGCCGCCGACGGCCGCAACATCACGATCGGCGCCCTGACGCTGGGCACCGCCGTCGGCTCCACGCTGGCCGACTTCGGCCTGGACGCCGCCGGCACCACGGGCGCTTCGCTGAACGTCTCGTACAAGGCCCCCACGGGCGTGACCGGCTCGATCAGCAGCACCGGCGCCTTCGCCCTGACCGGCACCATCACCCAGACGGGCACCGCGCTGAACGCCATCGACATCTCGACCGTCGCCGGCGCCTCCAACGCCCTGTCCGCCCTGGACGCCGCCCTGTCCACCGTCAGCGACGCGCGCGCCTCGCTGGGTGCGATCCAGAACCGCTTCACCTCGGTCGTCTCCAGCCTGGAAACCACCTCGGAGAACCTGTCCTCGTCGCGCAGCCGCATCCAGGACGCCGACTTCGCCTCGGAAACCGCCGCGCTCACCCGCGGCCAGATCCTGCAGCAGGCCGGCACCGCGATGCTGGCGCAAGCCAACTCGCTGCCCAACAACGTGCTGACGCTGCTCCGCGGCTAAGCATTGCGGCATTTCCGCCGGATCCCCTCCGGCGCATCGTCCCCACCCCGCCTTGCGCCGGGGTGGGGACTTTTTTTGCCGCCGGGCCGCCCCAAGGCAAAAAAGCACCCCCTTGGGGGCAGCGCCGCCGCGTAGCGGCAAGCGTGGGGGCATTTTTTGCCAGGCCTTCCTGCTCAAGTTTCCCCTCCCTGGCCCGTTAATCCACGTATTGCCCCACCCCTACCGCCACGGAACCTTCATGAGCATCAACGCCATCGACACCGCCGCCGACCTGCGCAGCCTGCCGGCCGCCGCCGCGTCGGCCGCCCGGCCCATCGCGCCCGCTGGCTCGACCAACCTGCTCGATCCGTCGTTGCCGGCGACGGCCCAGGTGCCTGACGTCGGGGAGCTGCGGGCCGCGGTCGACGCATTCAACCGCTTCGTCCCGCTGGCGGCCCACAACCTGACGTTCAGCATCGATGACGACAGCGGCAAGGTCGTGGTCAAGGTGGTCGACGGCGACACCCAGGACGTGATCCGGCAGATCCCGTCCGAGGAAGCGCTGGCGCTCAGCCGCTCGCTGGACCAGATCAAGGGCGCCCTGTTCAGCCGCAAGGCCTGAACCCGCCCGCCAACCCGATACCAGGAATACTCCATGGCTAGCGTAGGATCCGCCCTTGGCGTGGGCTCCGGCCTCGAACTGTCCACCCTGCTGACCAACCTGATGGCGGCCGAGAAGGTGCCGCTCACCAAGCTGCAGGCCCAGGCCACCTCGGCCCAGACCAAGATCTCGGCCCTGGGCCAGCTCAAGAGCTCGCTGTCTTCGCTGCTGACGGCCGCCGCGGGCCTGACGCCGGAAAAATTCACCGGCCTGGTCGGCAGCTCGTCGGACTCGTCGGTCGCCTTCATCACGGCCGACAACAAGGCCGGCAAGATCAGCCACAAGCTCGACGTCACCTCGCTGGCCCAGGCCGAGAAAGCCGTCAGCGGCGCGCTGGCCAGCGATGCGCAATTGAACACCGGCACCCTGACCTTCACGCTGGGCAAGGTCGAGAACGGCAGCTTCGTTGCCGGCGAGGCCGAAGCCAAGTCCGTCGTCATCGACGCCAGCAACAACACGATGTCCGGGCTGCGGGACGCCATCAACAAGGCGGAAATGGGCGTCACGGCCTCGCTGGTCACCGACGGCACGGGGTCGCGGCTGGTGCTCACGTCCACCACCACCGGCGCGGCCAACGCCTTTCAGGTCACCAGCGCGGATTCGGGTACCGGCGGCACCCGCTCGCTGGACTTCTTCGACTATGACCCGGCCACCGCTCCGTCCTATTCCAGCGGCGGTTCGCCCACCGGCATGAGCCGGCTGCAGGCCGGCGCCGACGCGCAGTTCAAACTGGACGGCATGGAAGTCACCAGCGCCACCAATACCGTTACCTCGGTGCTCGACGGCGTCACGATCACGCTGCAGAAATCCGGCACCACGACCATCGCCACCAACCCGTCGCCCAGCGGCGGCGCGGCGGCACTGCAATCGCTGGTCACCGCGTACAACGCCTTCCTGAACGTGGCCTCGGCGCTGTCGGCCAACGCGCCCAGCGACACCCGGGGCAAGGCCGGCGCCACCGGGCCGCTGGCGGGCGATGGCCTGGTGCGCGACCTGACCGCGCGCATGCGCAATGAGGTCTTCTCGCCCATGCAGGGCGCCACCGGCCCTTATACGACGCTGGCCTCCCTGGGCGTGGGCTTCGACCAGGACGGCGCACTGACGCTGGACACCGACAAGTTCAACAAGGCCATGGCCGCCGATCCGGGCGCCGTATCCAGGCTGTTCACGCCCCAGCCTTTCGGCGAAGGCTCGCAAAGCCTGGTCGAGCGCTTCACCGCCCAACTATCGCCCTATACCGACAGCAAGGGCGTGATCGACAGCCGCACCGACGGCCTCAAGAGCACGATCAAGACGCTGGAGACCCAGCAGACCCAGATGAGCAATCGCCTGGAAGAGATCGAGGCGCGCTATCGCCGGCAGTTCACGGCGCTCGATTCGATGCTGACCCAGCTCAACAACACCGGCAGCTTCCTGACCCAGCAGATCGAGGCGCTGAAGAACCTCAACAAGTAACGCGACCGGCGCGCAAGGGGGAACTCCGCGGTTTTGCCGCGCCAATTCCCGCTTTAGGTCCATCGCGCCAGGCCGTTAAATCCGTCAGGGCTGCCGTGCACGCGGCAAGCCGCTACGCGTTCAGGAGTCGCACGTGTCGGGATTCGGAAATTTCGGGGCCAGGGCCTATGTCAGCGTCGGGGTGGAGACCGGGGTGTCCAGCTCCAGTCCGCATGCGCTGATCCTGATGCTGTACGACGGCGCGCTGGAATCGCTGCGCAAAGCCATCGGCTGCATCGAAGCCAACGACCCCCTGGGCAAGACCCGGGCGCTCAGCCGCGCCACGCGCATCCTCGATGAAGGACTGCGCGCCAGCCTGGACCACAAGGCTGGCGGCGACCTGGCCAATCAGCTGAACGCCTTGTACGACTACATGCTGCGGCGCACGATGCAGGCCGGCATCGACAACGATCCCGCCCCCATCATGGAAAGCGTTCGCCTGCTCGATGGGCTGCGCGAAGCCTGGGCGTCGATCCAGGCCGACAGCCAGGTTGCCGCCTGATGATGGCGGGCGAGGATACCGGCATGGCGCCCGACCCGGCGCTGTTGCCCGCGCTCTATGGACAGTTGGCCGAGATCAGCCGCACGATGCTGGCCGCGGCGCAACGGGGCGACTGGGATGCCGTCACGGCCAGCGAATCGGCCTGCGCCGAGCTCGTGGGACAATTGCGCCGCCGCCCCATCGAGACCTGCCCGCCTGCCGAGCGCGAAACCTGCATGCAACTGATACGCGAAATCCTTGCCAACGACGCCGCCACGCGCAACATTGCCGAACCGTGGATGCGGGAGCTGGAACAGATACTGCGGCCCCGGCGTCACGCCTTCGGCGCGCAGATGTACCGCTGAAGGGGCTGGCGCTTGGTAGCGGATACCCGCCAGACGCAGCCGGTCAGCGGCGTCTCCCCCACCCAAAGCTGGGAGCGCTATCGCGAGGATGCCCGCGAGGCGGTGCTGGCGCGGCTCTTGAACGTGTCCGGCGGCAACGCCGCGGGCGGCGCGCGCCCGCCCGGCGCGACGGGACTGCCGCACGGGCTGGTGCGGGCGACCGTACTCCAGGCCAACAGCGACACCGAAGCACTGGTCAACATCGCCGGCAAGCCCTACCTGATCAATACCCGCCAGGCACTGAGCCCGGGCGTAACCGTGGTGCTGCGGCTGCTGGACGACCGCACCTTCCTGCACGGCCAGGACGGCGGCCGCATCGGCGGCCCGCGCTCGCCGGGCGAAGGCGGCGGCCGCGGACAAGGGCCTCTTGCGCTCGCCACCGCCGATACCGAATCGGTCTCCCCGGACCAGGCCACGCGCGCCGTGCGCGGCGTCTCGCCGGTTCCCATGCCATCGCTGGCCGAGCTCAAGCTCGAGACCGGCGACACCAAGGTGATGCTGAGCGGCTCGGCCCGCCTGCTGCTCGCGCTGGTCGACGAGACGGGCGGCACGCAGCGCAGCGTGCCCCTGGACGCCCTGCGCATTCCGGCCGGCACGCCGCCGGACGAAGCCGCGCGCCAGATCCGGCAGGCAGTACAGCAATCCGGCCTGTTCTACGAAGCCCACCTGCAGGAGTGGCGCGAGGGGCGCCTGCCCATCGAGGCGCTGCGCGCCGAACCGCAGGCAGCGCTCTCGCCCGCGCCCCAGGCGCGCGACCAGGCTCCCCCGACCGGCTCCCCGGCACCCTCGGCCGACCCCGCCACGCCCGAACAAAACGCGGCCAAGGGCCTGCAGGCGGCCCTGGCCGCCATCCCGCCCGACGTGCGGCAGGTCGTGCACGACCAGATCGCCGCGCTGGCCAGCGGCCGCCTGTTCCTGCAGGGCGCCTGGGCGGAACAGCCCTTCACCCTGGAAATCCAGCCTGACGAAGGCAAGGGTGCCGACGCCGAACTGCCGCGAACCTGGCGCGTCCGCATCTCGATCCAGACACGCCACCTGGGCACCATGCAGGTGGACGTCGCGCTGGACGGCACCGACACCCGCATCGCCATCCAGCCCGACACCCGGACACTGCGCGGCCAGCGCCTGCGCGACCTGCAAGCCCGCCTGACCGCCGGCGGCCTGGACCTGCAACAGGCGCTCGATGGCCAGGGCCTGCGCATGTCCGACCTCAAGATCGCCACGGCGTCCCGCTCGCCGGCCCGCACATGACCCAGGTCCCCGCCGATCCGGCCGCCGACGACCCGCTCGATCCCAAGCGCATCCAGGCGGTGGCGCTGCGCTACGAAAAGGAACGCAAGACTCCCATCGTGGTGGCCAAGGGCAGCGGCGCGATCGCCGAGGAAATCCTGCGCCGCGCCAAGGAAGCCGGCGTGTTCGTGCACAGTTCGCGCGAACTGATCGATCTGCTGATGAAGGTGGACGTGGACGCCCGCATCCCGCCCTCGCTGTACGTGGCGGTGGCGGAGGTGCTGGCGTGGGTGTACAGGCAGGACGAGGAAGCCGGCGCCGCCGCGGGCGCCGATCCTGACGGACGCTAGGGGCCGGTTCCCGCTCAGACCTGCATGTTCATGACTTCGTTGTAGGCCGCGATCACGCGATTGCGCGCCTGCGCCAGCATCTGGAACGACAGGCTGGCCTTGTTCATGGCGATCATCGTGGTTTCCAGGCCGACTTCGGGATCGCCCTGCTGGTAGGCCTTCTGGACGGCGCTGGCCTCGGACTGGGCACGCTGCACGCCCTGGATCGCATCGACCAGCACGTTGGCGAACGAGGCCGGGGCCGCGCCGGCGGCCGCGCCACCACCCATCAGGGCATCGGGCCGCGACAGCATCTGCGCCGCGCGCGCCATGCCGGTCGAGCCGGCCTGCCCGGCCGAAGCGGCGATCACGTCCTGGATGCGGTCCATATGCGGTTTCCCATGGGCGATTCTGTGGAGCCTGGGATAGTAGCCGCGGCGGGAAGGAAGCAGACCGGGAAGTACCGGGGCAAAACCCGTCTATTCCTTCCTTCGTTGTGACATTCTGCATCAAATAATACAAGCCCTGGGAAATGGGACGCTCCGGCGCCCCTTCTTCTTGTTTGGTATTCAACGCCCCGCTTCACTACATGGCCGACGACACGCAGAACCAACCCGCCGCCGGGGCATCACGCGGTAACAAGCTCCTGCAGGCGTTCGGCAGGCTGCCCACGCGCCACCGGCTTGCCCTGTTGATCGGCATCCCCATGCTCATGGCCGTCGTGGTCGCCGCGCTGCTGTGGAGCCGCGACCCGGAGTACCGCGTCCTGTTCAGCGGCCTGTCCGACCAGGACGGCGGGACCATCGTCGCCGCGTTGCAACAGCAGAAAATCCCCTACCGGATCGCCGACGGTGGCAGCGTCATCCTGGTGCCGCCCGGCCAGGTCCACGAAGTGCGGCTGCGCCTGGCCTCGCAGGGGCTGCCCCGCGCCGGCAACGTCGGCTTCGAGCTGATGGACAACAGCCGCCTGGGCCTCACCCAGTTCCAGGAACAGGTGAACTACCAGCGCGCGCTGGAAGGCGAACTGGCCCGCTCCATCCAGAGCCTGGGCACCGTCAAGAGCGCGCGGGTCCACCTGGCCATTCCCAAGCCCAGCATCTTCATGCGCGAGCAGAACCGCCCCACCGCGTCGGTGCTGGTGCAGATGCTGCCCGGCCGGGTGCTGGAACGCGGCCAGGTCGCCGGCATCGTCCACCTGGTTTCCTCCTCCGTTCCCGAACTGGCGCCCGGCGCGGTCAGCGTGGTGGACCAGACCGGCACCCTGCTGTCGGCCAACGACACCGATCCGAACGGCCTGGATGCCACCCAGCTCGAATACCTGCGCACGCTGGAGCGCCAGTACACCCGCCGCATCTCCGAGCTGATCTCGCCCATCGTCGGCGCCCAGAACCTGCGCGCGCAGGTCGCCATCGACCTGGATTTCAGCCGGCACGAGCAGACCGACGAGATCTATCGCCCCAACGGCGCCTCGCCCGACCAGGCCGCCATCCGCAGCCGGCAAAGCTCGGAATCGCGCGAGCCGGCGCTGGGCATGGACGGCGGCGTGCCGGGCACGCTCAGCAACACGCCGCCCGGGGTCGCCATCGCCCCCACCACCGGCGGCGCCGCCACCAACCCGCCCGCGCCGGGCACGCAGGCCCAGCCCCCCGCGCAGAACGTGAAGCGGGCGGACACCACCAACTACGAGCTCGACAAGACCGTGCGCTACGTGCGCGAGCCCGTGGGCCGCATCAAGCGCCTGTCCGCCGCCGTGGTGGTCAACCACCGCACCAGCGTGGTCAAGGGCCAGCCGGTCAGCACACCGCTCGGCGATGCCGAACTGGCGCAGATCAAGGCGCTGGTCAACGAGGCCGTCGGCTTCGATGCGCAGCGCCGCGACTCGGTATCGGTCATCAGCATCCCGTTCAACGAAGCCGCCGCCGAAGCCGCCGCCGAGCCGGCGTTCTGGCAGCAGCCGGAGTTCGTCAACCTGGCACGCGACATAGGCGTGGCGCTGGTCCTTGCGCTGGCGGTGCTGTACCTGATCATCGGCGTGATCCGCCCCGCCATCAAGCAACTGACCGCGCCCCCGCCGCCGCCCGAGCCGGCCTTTACGGCCGCCAGCCCCGCGATGATGGCCGAGGCCCCTGCCGAAGCCGTCGAGGAACAGCCGGAAGACCCGCTGGAAAAGGTCCGCCGCTTCGCCCGGGAGAACCCGCAGGTCGTGGCCACGGTGATCCGACAGTGGGTGAACGATGTATAGCCCCCCCCTACGCGCTTCGCGCGCCCCCCAGGGGGCGATGCGGGTGGACCGGCGGAGCCGGATCCACCGCATCCTGGGTCTAGTACCCGTTTCTTGGATTGTTGCGTCGGTGCTGTCGCTGGCTGCCGGCGGGTACGACGAAGTGGTAAGCCGATGATGAACGTAGTCAATGCCGAACCCGACCAGGGGGTGGCCGATGGGGCCATCCTGTTGTTGTCGCTGGGAGAGGAAGAGGCGGCCGAGGTGCTGAAGTATCTGTCGCCGCGCGAGGTGCAGAAGCTGGGTACGGCGATGGCCGGGATGCAGGGGATCGCGCGCGAGGCCATGGACCAGGTGATCCAGCGCTTCGAGACGGACATCGGCGCGCACACGGGGCTCGGGGCCGATGCCGATGCCTATCTGCGCAGCGTGCTGACCAAGGCGCTGGGCGCGGACAAGGCGGGATTCCTGCTGGACCGCATTCTGCACACCGGCGACACCTCGGGCATCGAGAGCCTGAAGTGGATGGACCCGGCCAGCGTGGCCGAGCTGATCCGCCATGAGCACCCCCAGATCATCGCCTCGATCCTGGTGCACCTGGAGGCCGACCAGTCGGCCGCGGTGATCAACTACCTGACCGAGCGCGTGCGTGCCGACGTGCTGTTGCGCATCGCCACGCTGGACGGCATCCAGCCGGCCGCGCTGCGCGAGCTGAACGACGTGCTGCTGAAGATGCTCTCGGGCAACGAGCAGATCAAGCGCCGCAAGCTGGGCGGAGTCAAGACCGCGGCCGACATCCTCAACTACGTGGGCTCGTCGTCCGAGCACCAGATCCTGTCCATCGTCAAGCAGGTCGACACGGAACTGGCGCAGCGCATCATCGACGAGATGTTCACCTTCGAAAACCTGATCGACGCCGACGACCGCGGCATGCAGCTGCTGCTGCGCGAGGTCACGCCCGACTCGCTCATCCTCGCGCTCAAGGGCGCCAGCACCGAGCTGCGCGCCAAGGTGTTCCGCTGCATGCCGGCCCGCGCCGCGCAGCAGCTGCGCGAGGACCTGGATGTGCGCGGTCCGGTCAAGATCTCCGAGGTCGAGGCGCAGCAGAAGGAAATACTGAAGGTCGCGCGCCGGCTGACCGAGTCCGGCGACCTGGCCATCAACGGCATGGGCGAGGAACAGTATGTCTGAGCCGCTGCCGGGCGCCCGCCGCATCCTGCGCGCCGACGAAGGCCGCCACCTGCCCGTCTGGCGCCTGGACACCTTCGGCGAAGCATCCATGCAGGGCGAGACCCGGCGCCGGCCACAAACGCCGGAAGAAAAGCGCGCGATCGAAACGGCGCTGGCCGCCGCCCGGCAGGAGGCCGACCGCCGCGCCCGCGAGGAAACCGTGCGGCGCGAAACCGCGACGCCCGCCCCCGCCGCGGCCGAAGCGGCGCCGCTTCCCGCCGATCCGGTACCGGCCGTCGACCCGGCCGAGGTCGAGCGCATCAAGACGGCGGCCTTCGACGAAGGCTATGCGGCGGGCTACGACCACGGCAGCGCCGCGGCCCGGCGCGAGGCCGAGCAATTGCAGACGATGGCGCGCGCCGCCTCCGACGTGTTCGACCGCTTCGAGACCGGCCTGGCTCCCCGACTGCTGGAGCTGGCGGCCGAGATCGCGCGCCAGGTCATCCAGCGCGAATTGGCCCTGGACAACAACGTGATCCTGGCGGTGGTGCGCGACGCCTTCAACCAGCTCATCGGCGGAGAAACCGGCAAGCAACTGCTGCTGCACCCGTCCGACGTGCAACTGGTGCGCGCCCACCTGGGCGAGGAACTCGAACTGGGGCAGTGGAAGATCGTCGAGGATGCCGGCGTCCAGGCCGGCGGCTGCCGGATATCCACCCAGCAGTCCGATATCGACGCGACCCTGGGTACGCGCTGGAAGCGCACCCTGGCCACGCTGGGCCAGGACAGCCCCTGGAGCGACGAGCGTGCATGACGCCACCGCCAGCCTGGCCCGTTTCGTCGAAGGCTGCACCGCCCGCGTGCGCACGGCGGCGCCCGTGGCCGCGTCGGGCCGCCTGACGCGCGTGGCCGGCCTGGTCATGGAGGCCGTGGGCCTGAAGCTGCCGGTGGGCAGCACCTGCCGGATCATGCAGGCGCACGACCGCGCCGCCGAGGCCGAGGTGGTGGGCTTCAACGGCGAACGGCTGTTCCTGATGCCATCCAGCGAACTACATGGACTGACGGCGGGATCGCTGGTCATGCCGCTCGAGCCGCAGCGTCCGGCCCCCGCCTACCCACCGGCCGACGAAGCCGCCGGACAGAGCCTCCCAACCGAGGAAATCACCAAGCACCTGCCCGTCGGCGACGCACTGCTGGGGCGCGTGGTGGACGGCGCCGGGCGCCCGCTCGACCGGCTGGGCCCGATCACCTCCGCCCAGCGCGCACCGCTGGCCGCGCGGCCGGTCAATCCCATCGAGCGCCAACCCATCGAACGCCCCCTGGACGTGGGCGTGCGCGCCATCAACGCCATGCTGACGGTAGGGCGCGGACAGCGCATGGGCCTGTTCGCCGGCTCGGGCGTCGGCAAGAGCGTGCTGCTGGGCATGATGGCACGCTACACCGAGGCCGACGTGACCGTGGTGGGCCTGATCGGCGAACGCGGCCGCGAGGTCAAGGAATTCATCGACCACATTCTCGGCCCGGAAGGACTGGCGCGGTCGGTCGTGGTGGCGGCGCCCGCCGACGCCGCGCCGCTGATGCGCCTGCAGGGCGCGGCCTACGCCACGGTACTGGCCGAGCATTTCCGCGATCAGGGCAAGAACGTGCTGCTGATCATGGATTCGCTCACGCGCTACGCGATGGCGCAGCGGGAGATCGCGCTGGCCATCGGCGAGCCGCCCGCCACCAAGGGCTATCCGCCATCGGTGTTCGCCAAGCTGCCCGCGCTGGTCGAACGCGCGGGCAACGGCACGCACGGCGCCGGCTCGATCACCGCGTTCTACACGGTACTGACCGAAGGCGACGACCAGCAGGACCCGATCGCCGATTCGGCCCGCGCCATCCTGGACGGCCACATCGTACTCAACCGGGCGCTGGCCGACACCGGCCACTACCCCGCCATCGACATCGAACAATCGATCTCGCGGGCCATGCACAACATCGTCGATGCCCAACAGCAACGTCACGCGCGCACGCTGAAAAAGTTGTTCTCCCGCTATCAGCGCTCGCGCGATCTGATCCAGGTGGGCGCCTACGTGCCGGGCACCGACGCCGAACTCGACCAGGCCATCGCGGCGCACGCCACCATCGGCAATTTCCTGCAGCAGGACATGCAAGACCGTGCGCCCTATGCCGACAGCCTGACCCTGATGACCGCCATCGCCGAACATTTCGGCGCCGGCACCTGATCCGCCCCAAAGGTCCGCCATGACGTCCACCACCACGCTCGCCACGCTGATCGAACTTGCGGAAGGCCGCAAGAACAAGGCCGCCCAGGAGTTCGCCCAGGCCGCCGCGGCACACTCGCGCGCCCGCGAGCGCCTGGTGCTGATCGAGAACTACCGGTCGGATTACGAGTCGCGCATGCGCAACCAGACCGGCATCGGCCTGGACGGCACGCTGGTCGGCAACTACGCCCGCTTCATCCAGCAACTGAGCGAGGCCGTCGAACAGCAGTCGCAGGAGGTCGAACGCTGCGCGGGCCACATGCACTCGACCCGAGCGGCGTTCTTCGACGAGGAACGCAAGCTCAAGTCCCTGGAGATCCTGGCCCAGCGGGAAACCCAGCGCCAGCAATCGACCGAGGCCAGGCGCATGCAGAAGCAGATCGACGAATTCGCCAGCCGCCGGCATTTCGGCACCCCAACGGGATACGCGGTATGACCGCGCTTCCCGTCTCGTTCGCCCAGCCCCCGGCCGCGCCCCCGCCCGCTCCGGCCGGATCCGGCGACGGCGCGCCGGCCGACCTGCCCTTCGAGGACATGCTCGCGGCGGCGTCGCAAGTGCCGGAACCCGCCAGGACGGACACTCCGGCACAGACCGAAGCGGCGGATACCGATACCCCCAGCGGCCAGGACGACGCCGCCCCCACCATCGCGCCGGACCTGCCCTGGCTGTCGCAGTGGGCCGGCTACCTCGCGCCGCCCGCCATGGCGCCCGTGGTCGCGGCCCTTGCGCCGGAAGGCGCCGCCGATGCCATCAATGCCGTCAGTGCCGGCGATGCCCCGGCCCCGGCAGCCGTGCCGGCATCCGCGACGCAGGCCGATCCCGCCGCCCTGCCCTCCGCCGTGGCCGAACAGGATGCCGTCGCCCTGGCGACGAACCCGGCTGCCGGCGTGACCGCGCGCCCCGCCGCTGCGGCGCCCGCCGCCGGCACGGCCCCGGAGGCCGCCGGCCGGCGCGTGGATCGGACAGCTTCCGTACCTCGCGCCCAGCCACTGGCGTCCTCCCAGCCTGCCGCCGTGGAACCCGCCGCCTCCAAGGCATCCGATCCCGTCGCGGTGCTGCAGGCGTCCGCCACGGTGCCGGTCAACACCCCGCCGTCCCATCACACGCCGGCGCCATCGGTGCGCGGCGAACTGCCCACCGTGCCGGGCGCCCCGGTGCAACTGCACACCGGCGCCTTGCAGGACCGCATCGACACGGCCTTGCGCTGGATGGCCGCGGGTCCCCTGCAAACCGCGCAGCTGCGTGTCGATCCCGAGGCGCTGGGGCCCATCACGATCCACCTGCGGCTGGACGGCGACGCCGCCAGCGTGGTGTTCGGCAGCAACCACGAATCGACGCGCCAGGCGCTGGAGAACTCGCTGGCCGGCCTGAAGGACGTGTTGGCCGCCAACGGGCTGAGCCTGGGCCAGGCCTCGGTCGGCAGCGAACAGCAGAGCGGTTTCCTGGCCGCCCGGCAGTTCGCCGGACGCGAGGCACCGGCAAACCGCGCGCCGGCCGCCGGCGGCGACGCCACCAGCCTTGCCGCGAGCCCGGCCGCTCCCGCCGTGCGCGGCACCTCGACGGGCAACGGCATGGTCGACCTGTACGCATGAGGCCGCCGCGGGCCGGCCCGGCCGGCCAACCGCGGGATTTCCCCTGCTGTTCCACCGATCGTTGCCGATCCGCGTCTGGATAATGCAGTCTCGGGGCAGTTCGCTGCCCTTTCCCACCGACTCCGGAGATGTTGTTCATGGCCGAGGCCATAGTCCCTGTGAAACGTACCCGCACCTGGCTGTTCGTGCTGGGCGGACTCGTACTGCTGGTCGTGATCGCGGCCATGGCCGCGCTGCTGCTCGTCCACAACAAGCAATTGGCCAACTTCGAGACCTACAGCTATCCCGGATTGCAGGAAGACGACGACCCGACCCAACCCAGGCCCCCCGCGGCGCCTGCCCCCACCGCGTCCGCGAACCCGGGCAAGCGCGTCTTCACGCCGCTGGACCTGTTCACGGCCAACCTGGCCGAGCGCGACAACGACCGCTTCGCGCAGGTGGGAATCGTGATCGAGGTGGGAGACGCCAAGGCGGGCGCCGCCTTGAACGCGGTCGTTCCTCCCATCCGCAGCGACATCCTGCTGCTGCTGAGTTCCAAGACCGCCGACGAACTGCTCAGCCTGAAGGGCAAGCAGGCCCTGGCCACGCAGGTCGTCGACATCGCCCGGAAATACATTGCGCCGGAATTCCGTTCCAATGTTTACGCCGCGCATTTCTCCAGTTTCGTGATCCAGTAGGTCTCGTTGCGCCGTGACGCCGATGACGCCTTCCCACGACGCCGCCCGGAGCGCCCACGATGGCCGGTGAATTCCTGTCGCAAGACGAAGTCGACGCCCTGTTGCGGGGCGTCACGGGCGAGCACGACGAGCTGCCCAAGGAAGAAGAGCCGGCCGGCATACGTCCCTACAACCTGGCCAAGCAGGAGCGCATCGTGCGCGGCCGCATGCCGTCGCTCGAGATCATCCACGATCGCTTCGGCCGCCTGTTGCGCGTGGGGCTGTTCAACTTCCTGCGGCGCAACCCCGAGATCTCGGTCGGCCCGGTGCGGCTGGTCAAGTACAGCGAGTTCCTGCGCAACATCGTCGTCCCGACCAACCTGAACATCGTCTCGCTCAAGCCCCTGCGGGGCAATGCCCTGTTCATCTTCGAGCCGCGGCTGGTTTTCTCGGTCATCGACAACCTGTTCGGCGGCGACGGCCGCTATCACACCCGGGTCGAGGGACGCGACTTCACCGCCACCGAGCAGCGCATCATCCAGCGCATGCTGGCGGTGGTGCTGGACGAATACGCCAAGGCGTGGGCCGCCGTCCACCCCATGCACTTCGAATACCAGCGCGCCGAAATGCACACGCAGTTCGCCAACATCGCCACGCCGTCCGAGATCGTCGTCTGCTCGACGTTCTCGATCGAATTCGGCTCGTCCGGCGGCGACCTGCACATCTGTTTTCCGTACGCGTCGGTCGAGCCCATCCGCGATGCGCTGTACAGCCCCGTCCAGGGCGACCAGATGGAACCCGACAAGCGCTGGCTGCGCATGCTCTCCAAGCAGATCCAGCTGGCCGACGTCGAGATGGTGGTCAACCTGGCCCAGAGCGAACTGGTGTTGCGCGACCTGCTGAACATGCAGAAGGGCGACGTCATCCCGATCGACATCGCCCCCACGCTGCCCGCCTATGTGGACGGCGTGCCCATATTCGACTGCAAGATCGGCGTCAGCAACGGGCAGTACGCGATCCGCATCGGCAAGGTGCTGGCCACCCTGCAATCGGAAAACCAGTTAGGAGATGAGAATGGAAGCGGATCCTGAACACCTGCCCGAGCCGCCCGGCGCCACGGCCGACGACGACTGGGCCGCGGCGCTGGCCGAACAGTCGCAGGCCGGCGCGGCCGCGCGCCCCGCCGACGAACTGTTCGAGCAGTTCACCCCCGGCGAGGAAACGTCCAGGACGGTCAACGACATCGAGATCATCATGGACATCCCGGTCACCTTGACCGTGGAGCTGGGCCGCACCCGCATCCCCATCAAGCAGATCCTGCAACTGGCGCAGGGATCGGTGGTGGAACTCGACGGCCTGGCAGGCGAGCCCATGGACGTGATGGTCAACGGCTGCCTGATCGCCCAGGGCGAGGTGGTCGTGGTCAACGACAAATTCGGTATCCGGCTGACCGACATCGTCACGCCGTCCGAGCGGCTGCGCCGCCTCAACCGCTAGCCGCCCCGATGATTTCCCCCGGTTCCACCCTGCAGACCGTGCTGGCGCTGGCCGCCGTGCTGGCGCTGATCATGGCCTGCGCCTGGCTGCTGCGGCGCGTGCAGCGGCCCCAGGCCGGCGGCGCCAACCCGCTGCGGCTGCGCGGCCAGTTGATGGTCGGGCCGCGCGAACGCGTGGTCCTGGTCGAAGTGGCCGGCCAATGGATCGTTGCCGGCGTCTCGGCCGGCAGCGTCCGGCCGCTGGCCGTGCTGCCGCGCCCCGACGACGCGCCCCCGGCGGAATCCGCCGCGGCCGCCCCGCTGCCCGACTTTCGCACGCTCCTGGCCCGCTTCGGCAAGCAATGATGCGCGCGCCTCTGGTTTCCATCGCCCTGCTTTTGCTGCTGGCCGCCGGCGGCGTCCATGCGCAGGAAGCCGGCATCCCGGCCCTGACCAGCAGCCCCGGCCCGGGCGGCGGCACCACCTGGTCGCTGTCGCTGCAGACGCTGCTGGTGCTGTCGGCGCTGAGCTTCCTGCCCGCCGTATTGCTGATGATGACCAGCTTCACGCGCATCATCATCGTGCTCTCGCTGCTGCGCAGCGCGCTGGGCCTGCAGGGCTCGCCGCCCAACATGGTGCTGATCGGGCTGGCGCTGTTCATGACCCTGTTCATCATGACGCCCACGTTCGACAAGGTCTATACCGAGGCCTACCAGCCCTTCGACAGCAAGCAGATCGATTTCCGGGAAGCCGTGGACAAGGCCCAGGCGCCGATGAAGGATTTCATGCTCAGGCAGACCCGCGAGTCCGATCTGGCGCTGTTCATGCGCCTGGCCGGCACGCCGCCGGTATCCGAGGCGGCCCAGCTGCCGCTGCGCGTGGTGGTGCCCGCCTTCGTGACCAGCGAGCTGAAGACGGCGTTCCAGATCGGCTTCATGGTCTTCCTGCCCTTTCTGGTCATCGACCTGGTCGTATCCAGCGTGCTGATGTCCATGGGCATGATGATGCTGTCGCCGGTGCTTATCTCGCTGCCGTTCAAGCTCATGCTGTTCGTCCTGGCCGACGGCTGGAACCTGCTGATCGGCAGCCTGGTGGCCAGCTTCCGATGAACCTCCTTGCGCCGCGTTGCGCGCGCCTGACCAAGGGCCTCTCATGAACAGTACCGCCGGCATCCTGACCCTGGCGCAAGAGGCGGTGCAGATCGCCATCTACCTTGCCGCCCCGCTGCTGTTGTCGGCCCTGGTCGTGGGCCTGGTCATCAGCGTGCTGCAGGCCGCGACCCAGATCAACGAAATGACCCTGTCCTTCGTGCCCAAGCTGGTCGCCATCTTCGCCGCCGCACTGATCGCGGGCCCGTGGATGCTGTCGATGATGACCGACTACATCCGGCGGCTGTTCGAGAACATTCCCTTCATGCTCGGCTGAGCTGCGCCGTCCGTGCTCAGCTTCACCGACGCCGACATCCACGCCGCGATCGCGGCGCTGCTGTGGCCGTTCGTGCGCACCCTGGCGCTGGTGCAGACCGCGCCGATATTCGGACATCGCGCCGTACCCCAGCGGGTCAAGGTCGGCCTGGCGCTCCTGATCTCCGTCCTGGTCGCCCCTGCGGTGCCCGCCGCGCCGGTGGACGCGTTCTCCGGCACCGGCCTGCTGCTGCTCCTGCAGCAGATCATCGTGGGCGCGGCCATGGGCTTCGGCCTGCGCGCGGTCTTCGCCGCCTTCGAACTGGCGGGCGACCTGGTGGGATTGCAGATGGGCCTGGGCTTCGCGTCCTTCCTGGACCCGCAGCGCGGCGCGCCTTCGCCGCTGCTGGCCAACTTCCTGATGCTGTCGGCCATGCTTGCCTTCCTGGCCACCGACGGCCACCTGACGCTGCTGCTGACCCTGGGCGACAGCTTCCGCATCATTCCCGTTACGCCGCATCCGCTGGACAACCTGGACTGGATGCGGCTGGCCAACCTGGGCACCATCGTCTTCGCGGGCGGGCTGCAGATCGCGCTGCCGGTGCTGGCCGCGGTCCTGTCCATCAACATCGCGCTGGGCTTCGTCTCGCGCAGCGCGCCCCAGCTCAACATCTTCAACCTGGGTTTCGCGGTCACACTACTGGCGGGACTGCTGCTGCTGTGGCTGACCTTCAGCGTGCTGGCCGGCCCCATGGAACGCATCGTGGGCATCGCGGTGCCCTACTTCAAGACAGCCGTCATCCGCTGACGGCAACGGCCCTGTCCAGGCCTACCAGTCCGGCTGCCGAGGCTCGCTGCGCACCCGGCTCAGATGGGCGCCGATGCGCGGCCCGGGAAACACCAGGCTGATGCGGGTGCCCGCAAACTCGGGGCGGCTGCGCAGGTCCCAGTGCGCGCCGTGCGCCTCGGCGATCTCCTTGACGATGGCCAGCCCCAGCCCCGAGCCCCCTGCCTGGGAATTCTTCGCCCGGTAGAAGGCATCGAAGACCCGCGCCCTGTCCTCGGCCGCGATGCCGGGTCCGTCGTCCTCCACGACCAGGCTGGGCGGCGAATCGTTCACCCGCAGCACGATCTCGCCCGGCCCGCCGTGATAGCGGATGGCGTTGTCGATCAGGTTGCCCAGCAGTTGGTCGAGCAGCACCGCGTCGCCGTCGACCCAGACCGCTTCGTCGGGCGCGATCAACACGATCTCGACCTGCGCATGGCGCGC
The DNA here is from genome assembly GCF_004216695.1 of Pigmentiphaga kullae. Taxonomy (GTDB): domain Bacteria; phylum Pseudomonadota; class Gammaproteobacteria; order Burkholderiales; family Burkholderiaceae_B; genus Pigmentiphaga; species Pigmentiphaga kullae. The sequence goes on along the minus strand of NZ_SGXC01000003.1, from coordinate 821,604 downwards.
CGCCGGCACCCAGCGCGCGCCGCACTCGCGCGTCAATTCGGTCAGGTCGATGCGAGCAAAGGTATCGCGCGGACGCACGTTGGCGTCGATGCGCGCCAGCACCAGCAATTGCTCGCCGACCCGGATCATGCGGTCGGCGGCGGCCTTGATCCGTTCGGCGCGCTGGCGCACGTCGTCCGGCACCGGACGGGCCAGCATCAGTTCGGACTCCAGCTTGAGCCCGCTGAGCGGCGTGCGCAGCTGGTGCGCCGCATGGCCGATGAAGCGGCGCTGCGCGGCCACCGCCTCGTCCAGCCGGCCCAGCAGCGAATTCGTCTTGGCGATGAGCGGCGTCAGTTCGCTCGGCACGTCATCGCCGCCTATGGGCTGCAGGTCGTCGATGCTGCGGCTCTCGATCTCGTCCGACAGCTTGCTGACCGACTCCAGCCCCGAACGCACGGCGGTGACGATGACAAAGCCCAGCAGCGCGATCAGCAGCAACTGGCCCGCCACCAGCACCGACAGGATCTCCTCGATGAAACGGCTGCGGGTGTTCAGGGTCTCGGCCATCGCCACTTCGACCAGGTAGTCGTCGACGCTGAAGTCCAGCGCCACCGCGCGCACCGGCAGGCCTTCCACGAGCGAATCGTAGATCGTCGGCACGGCCTTGTTGATGCGGTCGAGCAGCGCGAGCGGCTCGACCTCGTCGTCCGCGGCGCTGTCCGGATCGTCCACCATCGGCGGCGAAGGCAGGACAGCCGTTCCCGCGATGATCTCGCCGTCGACGCTGATGCGGAAATAGGTCCGCTCGTCGGGATCGGTGGTCAGGAAACGGGTGGTGTTCCAGGCCGGGTCGAGTTGCGGCCCCTGGGGAGTCATGACGACCTGGCGCGCCAGCGCGCGGGTGGTGTCGATCAGCGCGCGGTCGTGGGATTGGGTATTGAGCTTGCGGGTCAGGACATAGGTGATGATGCTGTCCATCGTGGCCAGCAGCAGCACGGCGGGCAACAGCCGCACCAGCAGGTGCCAGGCCAGCGAGCGCCGGTGCAGGACCCGGGTCTGCGGAGCGGGCCGGGTCTCATTGCGCGACGGCATCGGACTCCAGCAGGTAGCCGAACCCGCGTACCGTCTGGATGCTGACCCCCGCCTTCTCGAGCCGCTTGCGCAGGCGGTAGACGTAGACCTCGACGGCGTTTTCGCTGAAATCGGCATCCCAGGCCGACAGCGAATTGACGATCTGCCGCTTGGTCACGACGCGGCCGGCACGCGCCATCAGCATCTCGAGCACGGACAGCTCGCGCACCGACAGCGCGACGCGTTCGCCGCTGACCCGCAGTTCGCGCCCTATCGTATCGAAACTCAGGGCGCCGACTTCCATGATCGGATTGACCTGGCCCGCGCGCCGCCGTATCTGGGCGCGCACCCGCGCCGCCAGCTCGGGCAGCTCGAAGGGCTTGGTGACGTAGTCGTCGGCGCCGGCATCCAGCCCCGCGACCCGGTCTTCCAGCGCGTCGCGCGCGGTCAGGATCAGGACCGGCACCGGATTTTCGTTGGCCCGCAGCCGCCGCAGCACCGTCAGGCCGTCTTCGCCCGGCAGGTTCAGGTCGAGCAGCACCAGGTCGTAGCCCTGGCTGGACAGCGCGGCCGAGGCGCGCTCGCCGCTGGAAACGAGATCGACGGCGTAGCCCTGGTCGCCCAGGAACTCGGCCAGGGCGCCCCCCAGGGTAGCGTCGTCTTCGATGACCAATACACGCATATGACAAAGCGCCGGCGAACCGGCGCAGCGAGAAAGGGGAAAGCCGCTAGGGTAAACCCAGGCGCCGCCGAAAGCTAGGGCCTGTTTCCCATTCCCCTACTTGGCCGCCGGCGGCGGCTCCGGCGTGCTGACGAAGCCGATGCGCTTCATGCCCGAGCGGGACGCGTCGGCCATGACCTGCGCCAGGATCTCGTAGCGGGTGTTCTTGTCCGCGCGCAGCTGCAGCTCGGGCTGCGGCGTGTCCTTGGACACGCTGGCGAAGCGGGCGGGAAGATCCTCCAGCGTCACCTCGGCGTCGTTCCAGAACACCTTGCCGCTGGCGTCGATCGCCAGGTCGATCTTGGCCGGGTCGGAATCGACCGGCGCCGAGGTCGCCTGCGGCACGTCGATGCGCACCGCATGGGACAGCAGCGGCGCCGTGATGATGAAGATGACCAGCAGCACCAGCATCACGTCGATGAGCGGCACCATGTTGATCTCGGATTGCGGCGCGCCCGCGCCGCGACCGCTGTTGAAACTGCCGAAAGCCATGGAAGACTCCTAGTCTTATTCGCCCGCCTTGGCCTTCAGCGCGCGCACGTTGCCGTCCGTGACGATCTGCTGGCCGGTGGTCAGGAACGCGAACAGGTCGTGGGCAAAGGCGTCCAGGCGCGCCAGCAGCACACGGTTGCTGCGCGTGAAGAAGTTGTAGGCCAGGACCGCGGGAATGGCGACCGCCAGGCCCAGCCCGGTCATGATCAGCGCCTCGCCCACCGGGCCGGCGATGCGGTCGATGGTGGCCGCGCCGCCCTGGCCGATGGAGACCAGCGCGTGGTAGACGCCCCACACCGTGCCGAACAGGCCGACGAAGGGGGCGGTCGAGCCCACCGATGCCAGCAGCGTCAGGCCGTTCTCGAGCTTGGCGGTTTCCTCGTCGATGACCTTGCGCATGGTGCGCGTGACGAAATCGGACTGCGAACCCGCCTCTTCCAGCTTGGCCGCGCCGAACTTCGCGTGATGCACGCGGGCGTACAGGGCGTGGCTGGTCAGGTGCGAGAACGGATCGTTGGCGCCGTGCGTGGTGATCTCGCGGTCCACGGCCTCGAGCGAGGTCGCGTTCCAGAAATGCTGCAGGAAGGTCTCGCCCTGCCGCCGCGAACGCATGTTCGCAATGGCCTTGACGACGATCAGGTACCAGGTCGCGAGCGACATCAGTACCAGGATGAAGAACAGCGCCTTGCCCAGACCGTCGGTCTGAGAGACGAAGTGCGCAAAGCCCAGGCTCGGGGTCTCGGTCATGTCAGTTCCTGAGAGTGAAATCGAACGGCACGATGGCGATCGCGGCGATCGCCATGCCGTTTTCGGTATACGGTTTGAAGCGGCCGCGCCGGGCGGCGTCCAGCGCCGCCTCGTCCAGCCGGTTGAATCCCGAGGACTTCTCCAGCGTCGCCTTGTCCACCAGCCCCCGGGTATTGATCAGCAGCCGCACCAGTACCTTGCCTTCCTCGCCCAGGCGCTTGGAGGTGCGCGGGTACTCCGGCATGGGCGGCGCCCCGAGGTACTCGATGCGGCCGACCAGCTTGGGCTCGTTGGAAACCGGCGCCTGCGGCGCGGCCGTACGGTCGGACGGCTCGGGCTTGCCGCTGGGCGGCTGCGACGTGGCCGGCGCGGGCGCGGGAGCGGGCGCCGGTTCCGGAGCGGGCTGCGACAAGGCGGTTTCGGAAGGGGGCGCCGGTTCGGGCGGCGGAGGAGCCGGCTTGGGGGGCGGCGGCTTGGGAACGGGCTTGGGGGTGGGTTTGGGAGGAACGGGTTTGGGTTCGGGCTTCGGGGCGGGAGGCGTGGGTGCGGGCGGCGCGGCGGCCACCTGGACCTGGGGCGCGATCTCGACGAACCGGACCTCGACCGTCTCGACCGGCTTGGCGACCTGCGGCTCGGATCTGGCCACCAGTATCGCGCCGACCACCGCCACATGCAGAAGCACCACCGCGGCGCCAGCGCCGACGCGCAGCCCGACGGGGGCCGGCGTATTCCAATGCAAGGTGGCACTCATTCGAATGAATCGCGTAGCTGACCGTGAAGATCGCTACGATATCACAAATGCGACTTATTCGCAGTTAGGTAACAACAACGAACAACGGCATGCCGGAACCAGGATCCCGGCATGCCACCCGGTTTCAGCGCTCCATCGTCCGCACGATCAGGGCATCGCAAGGCGTCAGGTAGATGAGCCGTTCCGCGACGCTGCCGATCGCGGTCCGCAGCAGCCCCGTCAGCCCATGCGTACCCACCACCAGCAGATCGGCCGGATGGCTGCGCACATAGCCCGGCACCACGCCTTCGGGCAGGCCGTGCTCCAGAACCAGCCGCGTGCCCGCCTGCCCCGCCCGGGACAGATTGTTGGCGATGAAGCCGTCGGCCAGGCGTTCGGCCGCGCGCCGCGCCGCCTCGACCTCCGCCAAGTCCGGATCGGCCTTCAGCGTGGGATAGGCGTGGAACAGCGTCATTTGCGCGCCGGGAAAGAACGCCCGCGCCGCGTTCATCGCCTGCCTGGCCCCCTCGGAGAAATCCGTGGCAGCGACGATGTGCTGGTAGGTACGATGCGGACGCTTCTTCACGATCAGGATGGGCAGCGACGACTCGCGCGCCAGCTTCTCGACCGTGGACCCGAGCAGCACCCGGCCCAGCGTCTCGTCGCGGGCCACGCCGGTCACGATCAGGTCGCATTGCCGGCCGCGGGCGGTGCGCTGGATCACCTCGACGGGATTGCCGGTCTCCAGCACCAGCTCCATCGGCACGTCCGCCTCGCCCACGATGTCCCGCAGGGCGCGCTCGGCCGTCTCCCTGTCCGCTTCGCGATTGCCGCGCGCCATCAGCCGCTCGACCAGCGGCGACTCCTCGATGACGTGAAGCACGACGAGCTTGCAACGCCTCTGGCGGGCGATCTCGAGCGCGCGGTCCAGGGCCCGGTCGCCGCGGGCGCTCAAATCGGTGGCAAGCAAGATGCTGCAAGTATCGGTACCCATGCTGGCATTCCATCATTGTTGGGGGAGAACCCATCGTGCCATGAAGCCGCCGGCGCAGGCCGGACGCGGTCGGCCGGGGCTTGACCTGGATCAACCCGAGGGCACGCCCACCGGCCGCGGCACGGTCCATTCAGGAGTCTGGAGAAGGAACCGGCCCTGAAATGAAACTCACGGTAACAAAATGTGGATATTATCCATCCTCACTCGAAATTCGGAATTTGAGAGGCAAATGGATCTTCTTTTCACGGCTTTGCTTGTCCTCATATGTGCTATATGCGTCACATTGGGCGTCCGGCACCGGCGCCGGGCGCGGCGCCTGGCGGAAATCGCACGGCGCGGAGGCATGCTTTGCCCGCGATGCCGGCGCTATGTGTCCCCCGGTTCCCTGGCCTGCCGACACTGCCTGACGCCCGCGCAGCCGGATGCATCCCGGCAGCGGACATGAGGCGCCCGCCCGGCGCCGACCGGATCGCGCCCGGATCCGGCGACTCCCCATCCCGGCGGGACGACCCGCTCCAGGACGTCTGGTCGGGCTGGACGGACGAGACGATGCCCGCCCTGTTCGCACATCTGTATCTGTTCCGCCTGGCCGCCCACATGGTCCTGTCGCCGGCGCAGCTTCGCGCCATCGCGGACAGGATGGGGCAATTGGCCCGCGACTTGCGGACCATGGACGAGGACGGCGAGGAATCTTCGCCGTGAAAGATGAAATGCAGGCGGCAAAGAAAAAGGGACAGCCCACGGGGCTGTCCCTTTTTGATGGTGCCGGCAATAGGAGTCGAACCTACGACCTTCGCATTACGAATGCGCTGCTCTACCAACTGAGCTATGCCGGCGTAACCTTGGCCAAAGCCCCTTAAGGCTTCAAGCTAGCCCGCTATTCTAGCAAAACTTTGCGCGCATATTCAAATCCTATTCCGCATCCGGCTGCGCGTCGGGGTGGGCTGCCTGGAATGCGGGCAGCGCGGCGCAATGATCGGCGATCCTCACCACCGTCGGCATTCCATCGAGGTTCGCCTTCAGGCGGCGGGCGTTGTAGACCTGCGGCACCAGGCACAGGTCGGCCAGCGTCGGCTGGTCGCCGTGGCAGCACAGTCCCGTCGCGGGCGAGCCGGCCAGCATGCGCTCGAGCGCGACCAGGCCGCCCTCCACCCAATGCCGGTACCATTCGTCGCGCCCCTGCTGGTCGATGCCCAAAGGGTTCTTCAGGTACTTCAGCACACGCAGGTTGTTCAGCGGATGGATGTCGCAGGCGATGTTCAACGCCAGCGCCCGCACGCGGGCGCGCTCGGCCGGCGTGGCCGGCAGCAGCGCCGGCTCGGGGCGCGTCTCTTCCAGGTATTCGATGATGGCCAGCGACTGGGTCAGCACGTGGCCGTCGTCCTCGAGCACCGGCACCAGGGCATCCGGACTCAGGCGGCGAAAGTCCGGCTGCAGTTGCTGGCCGCCGTCCTTGAGCAGGTGCACCGCGAGGTAGTCGTACGACAGCCCCTTCAGGCCCAGCGCGATGCGCACGCGATAAGCGGCGGAACTGCGGAAATAGCTGTAGAGACGCATAAAGGCTCCGTAGGACTACAGGCGGACGTTCCTGGACAGGCCCTTGGGCAGCGGGAAGGCGATGCCTTCCTCGGCGCCGGCCAGGGTGCGTACCGAGGCCGCTCCCAGTTCCTTCAGGCGGGCGATGACCTGCTGCACCAGCACATCGGGTGCCGAAGCACCCGCCGTGACGCCCACGCGCCGGCGCCCTTCCAGCCATGCCGGGTCGATGTCGCCCGCGCCGTCGATCAGATAGGCAGCCACGCCCTTGCGCTCGGCCACCTCGCGCAGGCGGTTGGAATTGGAGCTGTTGACGCTGCCCACCACCAGCACCAGGTCGCATTCGGGCGCCATGACCTTGACCGCGTCCTGGCGGTTCTGCGTGGCATAGCAGATATCGCTTTTCTTGGGCTCGGCGATGTTCGGAAACCGGGCCTTGAGCGCCGCCGCGACCTGCGCCGCGTCGTCCACCGACAGCGTAGTCTGGGTCACGTAGGCCAGCCTGTCCGGATCGGCCACGGCCAGCGCGGCCACATCCTCGACCGTCTCGACCAGGTACATGCCCGCTTCGGACTGCCCCAGCGTGCCCTCGACCTCGGGGTGCCCCTTGTGGCCGATCATGACGATCTCGTTGCCGGCGGCGCGCATCTTGGCCACCTCGACGTGGACCTTGGTCACCAGGGGACAGGTGGCGTCGTACACCTGCAGGCCGCGCTGCTCGGCCTCGTGGCGCACCGCCTTGGACACGCCGTGGGCCGAAAACACCACCGTCGAACCGGCCGGCGCCTCGTCCAGTTCCTGGATGAAGATGGCGCCCTTGGCGCGCAGGTCCTCGACCACATAGCGGTTGTGGACGATCTCGTGCCGCACGTAGATGGGCGCGCCGTAGATCTGCAAGGCGCGCTCGACGATCTCGATGGCCCGGTCGACCCCGGCGCAGAAGCCGCGCGGCTGGGCCAGGACCACTTCCATGGGCGCCTGCGCCATCACATCACTCCGAGTATGGACACATCCACCTTCAGCGCCGAACCGGCCAGCGGATGATTGAAATCGAACAGCGCGTAGTCGTCGCCCTGCTCCTTGAACACGCCCGAATACCGGCCGCCGTTGGGCGCGGCGAACTCGACCAGGTCGCCGGGCTCGAAGGTCTCGTCGCCCGCGTGCTCGCGCAGCATCGCCAGGGTCACGCGCTGGATCAGCTCGGGATTGCGGTCGCCGTAGGCCTGCGCGGGAGCGAGGGTGAAACTGAAGCTCTCGCCTTCGCCGTGGCCGACCAGCGCCGCCTCCATGCCCGGCGCCCACTGGCCCAGGCCCAGTTGCAGCGTGGCCGGGCGGCCGGTGAATGTATCGACGAAAACGCCGCCCGCGCCCTCGCCCGAGGCCAGCGAAATGCGGTAGTGCAGGGTTACGTAGGAGTCCTCACGGACAACGAGGGGCGTGGAGGGGGAAGATGCAGCCAAAGTGTGTCACCGTGTCGATGCTGTGCGCCAAAGAACCGATTTTACCCGTCCCGCCGCCATGCCGACCGCCCTTCCCACTCTCCAGGCCTCCCTGCCCCCCGAAGAACGCCCCCGCGAGCGCCTGCTGCGCCACGGCCCCACGGTGCTGACCGACGCCGAACTGCTGGCCGTGCTGCTGCGCACCGGCACGCACGGCTGCAACGCGCTCGAACTGGGCCGGCGCCTGCTGGCGCGATTCGGCGGCCTGCGCGGCCTGTTCGGCGCCTCGCGCGACGAACTGCGGGGCATGCCCGGCCTGGGGGAAGTCAAGGCCGCGCAACTGCAGGCCATCCTGGAACTCGCCCGGCGCGAGCTGGCCGAGGAAATCCACCGCGGCGACGCGCTTTCCCGCCCCGACCACGTGCGCCGCTACTGCGCCGCCACCCTGGCCCACCGCCGCATCGAATGCTGCATGGCGCTGTATCTGGACGCGCGCAACTGCCTCATCACCAGCGAAATCCTGTCCCAGGGCACCCTGTCCCAGGCCACCATCTACCCGCGCGAGATCGTCCGCGCCGCGCTGCGCCACCACGCCGCCTCGGTCATCCTGGCCCACAACCACCCATCGGGCAACGCCGAACCCAGCCAGGCCGACGAACACCTCACCCGCCACGTCCGCGCCGCGCTCGCGCTGGTCGACGTGCGCCTGCTCGATCACATCATCGTGGCGGGCGGGCAGACGACGTCGCTGGCGGAACGCGGGGTGATGTAGGCACTACCAGTGCGCCATGGGCAGCCCCGCCACGGGCGCACGGAAGTACGGAATCCGCTCCCCCCGCAGGCTGCCGATGTAAACCGTCCGCAGGTCCGCCCCCCCGAACGTCACGCTCGCGAACCACGGCGCGATCTTCCCGCCGCAGGCCAGCATCATCTCCGGCGTCGCCTCGCTCCGCTCGAACGCCGCCATCAACGCCTTCCCCGCGGCGCTGCCGCCATCGTCGTCCAGCACGATCCGCAGCTCCCCTTCCGGCGTGATCGCGAAGATCCGGTCCGTCATCACGTGCGTACCCCACAGGTTGCCGTGGGCATCGAACGCGATGCCGTCGATGAACGCGCCATGGTCGGCGGGGCCGAACACCTCGCGGCCCGACAGGCTGCCGTCCGGCGCCACCCGCAGGCGCGAGACGCGCCGCGCGCAGGTCTCGGCCACGTACAGCCACTCCTCGCGGGCGTCGAGCCGAATCTCGTTGGTGAAGTGGAAACCATCGGCCACGATGCGCAGCCGGCCGTGCTCGTACAGCGCGACGTAGCCGTCGGCCACCTTGGGATCCATGGCCTGCATCCAGTTCGTGATGCGGGTGGAAATGGTCAGCCACAGCCGGTCGCGGCTGTCGCGCAGCACGAAGTTGACCTTGCCGATGGGCTGGCCGTCCACGGTGTCGGCCAGCACGCGGCTGCGACCCTCGCGCGTCATCAGCTCCAGCCGGTCGGTGCCGAAATTGGAGATGACGATATCGCCGTTGCGCGCGAAGGCCAGGCCGTTGGGCAGCGTGCCCGCGACGAAGCGGGTGGCGTCGTCGGCGGCCTGGCGAAAATGCGTGTCGGCCTGCTGCGCGACCAGCCGCTGGCTGCCGTCGGGCCGGATGTGGACCACGCCGCCGCGCGCATCGGCGGCCCACAGCGAACCGTCGCGCTCGGCCAGGATGCATTCGGGGCGTTGCAGCCCCTGCCCCGCATAGGCGATGGCGGCCGGATCGACGACGAAGCCGTCCAGCGGATTGAAAGCGCCCGCCATGGCCGCGCTCAGAACCCGACCCGGTCCGCGCCCTTGAGCGCCAGCATGGCGCGGGCCTCGTCCGGCGTCGCGATCTCGTGCCCCATTTCCTCCAGGATGCGGCGCACCTTGGCGACCTGGTCGGCGTTCGACGCCGCCAGTTGGCCCTTGCCGATGTACAGGCTGTCCTCCAGCCCGACCCGCACGCTGCCGCCCAGCAAGGCAGCCTGGGTGGCGAAGTTCATCTGGTGGCGGCCGGCGGCCAGCACCGACCAGCGGTAGTCGTTGCCGAACAGCCGGTCGGCCGTGCGCTTCATGAACATCAGGTTATCCAGTTCGGCGCCGATGCCGCCCAGGATGCCGAAGATCATCTGGATGAAGAACGGCGGCTTGAGCAGCCCGCGGTCGACGAAGTGCGCGACGTTGTACAGGTGGCCGACGTCGTAGCACTCGTGCTCGAAGCGGGTGCCGTGCTCTTCGCCCAGCATCTTCAGGATGCGTTCGATGTCGCGGAAGGTGTTGCGGAAGATGAAGTCGTCGGTGTTGCGCAGGTAGCTCTCTTCCCAATCGAACTTCCACTGCTTGTAGCGATCGGCCATGGGGTAGATGCCGAAGTTCATCGAGCCCATGTTGAGCGAACACATCTCGGGTCTGGCCAGCAGCGGCGCGGCCAGGCGCTGCTCCACGGTCATGTTCAGGCCGCCGCCGGTGGTGACGTTGATGACGGCGTCGGTGGCTTCCTTGATCTTCGGCAGGAATTGCATGAACACCGCCGGATCGGGCGTGGGCCGGCCGTCCTTGGGATCGCGCGCGTGCAGGTGCAGGATGGCCGCGCCGGCCTGGGCCGCGGCGATGGACTGCTCGGCGATGTCCTCGGGGCGGTAGGGCAGCGCCTCGGACATGGTGGGCGTATGGATGCCGCCCGTGACCGCGCAGGTAATGATGATCTTGGGCGCGGCTTTCTTGGCGGGCTTGGCTTGGGTGTCGTTCATCACGGGCTCCGGTTCAGTCTTCGAAGATGGCCACGGCGCGGGTGAAACCGGCCGAGGCGCCACGGATCTTGTAGGGAAAGCACGAGACGGTGAATCCGTGCGGCGGCAGGCTTTCCAGGTTGCCGAGCTTTTCCAGGTGGCAATAGGCGCGGGCCATGCCGGCGCGGTGGCCTTCCCAGATCATGGCCGGATCCGGGCTCTCGGCGAAGCGCTTGGCCGTGTGCACGAAGGGCGCGTCCCAGCTCCAGCCGTCGGTGCCGGTCACGCGCACGCCGCGCTCGGTCAGGTACAGCGTGGCCTCCATGCCCATGCCGCAGCCGGCCGACACGTAGTCGGGCTGGCCGTAGCGCGCCCCGGCCGCCGTGTTCACCAGCACGATGTCGTAGGGTTCGAGCACGTGGCCGATGCGGGCCAGTTCGGCCTCGACTTCCTCGGGCGTGACCACGTGGCCGTCGGGCAGGTGGCGGAAATCCAGCTTCACGCCGCGGCTGAAGCACCACTCCAGCGGAACCTCGTCGATGGTGATGGCACGCTCGCCGCCATCCATGGTCGAGTGGAAGTGGTACGGCGCATCCAGGTGCGTGCCGTTGTGGGTCGAGACGTTCAGCCGCTCGATGGCCCATCCCTCGCCGCCCGGCAGGTCGGCCACGTCCAGCCCGGGAAAGAAGGACGCCATGTCGGCGGCGGTCGAACGATGGTCGAGATAGGCGATCTGCGGCAGGTGGCCGGGCGGATCGGAAGCAATGCGGTCGTCCAGGGCGACGGAAAGATCGACGAAACGTCGAGGCATGATGGGCTCCTTCGTTCAGCGTCCGAGCAGGCCGGTGGCCAGCCACGGAAATACCAGGATCAGGGCGAGCACCGCCAGCATGATGGCGGCGAACGGCAGGGCGCCGTGGAAGATCTCGCCCAGTTTCAACGTACGGTCGGGCGAGGTCCCCTTGATGACGTATACGGACAGCCCGAACGGCGGCGTCAGCAGGCCGACCTCGACGGCGATCACGGTGACGATGCCGAACCAGATGGGATCGATGCCGAAGGCCTTCATGATCGGATAGAACAGCGGCACCACGATCAAGAGGATGGACGAGCTGTCCAGGATGGTCCCCATCGCGACGATCAGCAGCACGTAGGCGATGATGATGCCCCAGTAGCCGATGTCGCTGGCCGCCAGCGCCGCGCTCAGGAACTCCGGCAGGCCGCTCAGCGACAGCATGCGCGAATACATGCTGGCCGCGATGATCAGGAAGCAGATGGCGGCGGTGACCTGGCCGGTGTCGGTCAATACCCGCCAGATGCGGCCGGGCGGCAGCGCGCGCCGGAACAGGCCGATCACGATCGCGCCCAGCGCGCCCACGGCCCCGGCTTCGGTGGGCGTGAAGAATCCGCCGTAGATGCCGCCCAGCACGAGGCCGATCAAAAGCACGATGGGCAGCGCCTTGCGCCCCATCGCGGCGGCGGACAGCGGCACGACGTCCTCGGAAATGCTGGAACCGGCGAAATCCGGGCGATTGCGGGCCAGCCAGTAGACGCCCAGGCCGAAGGCGATCGCCAGCACGATGCCCGGCACCACGCCGGCCAGGAACAGGTCCCCCACCGACTGCTCGGTCAGGATGCCGTACAGGATGAGCAGCAGGCTGGGCGGGATCAGCATGCCCAGCACCGAGCTGCCCGCCACGATGCCGTAGGCGAAGCGCTTGGTGTAGCCGTGCCGCAGCATCTCGGGCACGGCCACGCGCGTGAACACCGCCGCCGAGGCGATCGAGATGCCGGTGATGGCGGCGAAGATGGCGTTGGCGCCCACGGTGGCGATGCCCAGGCCGCCCTTGATGCGGCCCAGCATGCGGTTGGCGACGTCGAACGCGTCCCGCCCGATGTCGGCCTGCGACACGACGAAGCCCATCAGCACGAACAGCGGCACCACGCCGAAGATGTAGGAATCGATGGACTCGGTGGCGGCCAGGGCGAGCATGCGGCCGGTGATCAGGAAGCTGCCCTTGATCGCCAGCACGCCCAGGAAGGAACACACGGCCAGCGCGATGGCGACGTGCATGCCGGCGTAGATCAGCCCCACCATCCCGAACAGCGCCAGCGCGCCGATGACCAGATCGCTCATGATGGTCATGCCCCCGCCTGCACGGCCCGGCCGTGCGTCGTCGCGGCCGCGCACAGCGCGCGCACCGCCCTGGCCAGGAACTGCAGGCCCAGCGCCGCCGTCCCCACCAGCATGATCAGCCGCACCGGCCAGATCGGCGCGGTGAAATCGCCGATCGCGCCGACGAACAGATCGCGCGACCAGGCCCGCTCGAACAGCGGCGCGAGACCGTTGAACAGCACCGCGCAGAACGCGGCGCCGATCAGGCAGTACAGAGCCTCCAGCCCGGCCCGCCCGCGCGGCGGCAGCTTGTCCAGCAGCACCTCCGCCCGCGTCAGCCCGCCCAGCCGCAGCGAATGGGCGACCTGCAGGAAGACGATGGCGACGATGGACATGCTGACCATCTCGGGCACTCCCGAGATGGGATGGCCGAAGAAGGCGCGGCCGACGATGTCGGAGTTGATGGCGACCATCACGCCCACGATCAGCAGCGTGCCGATCGCGTTCAGGACCGCGGTGCAGGCATCCAGGACGCGCAGCAGCGGGTGGGTGGACGGCGGGAGGAAATCTCCCTCGCCGGCGGTGGGGACTTCAGACATGGATGACCTCGCCGCCCGGTTCAGTTCCGATCCCAGTCGCGCACCGGCTTGGCGCCGGCGGCCCGTACTTCCTTCATGTAGGCGTCCAGCACCTCCTTGGCCGGCAGCTTTTTCTTCTGCAACTCGGCGATCCAGCTCTTGGTCGGGTCCTCCAGCGCCTTGGCGTAGGCGCTCCGCAGGCTGGCCGATTCCGCATTGAGCTTGCCGCCCTTGGCGACCAGTTCGTCCAGCGCGGCGCGGGTGGCCTTGCGAAGGTCGTCGGTATAGGCCTTCTCGAACGCGTCGGCGCCCGCCTTCAAGGCCTTCTTCAAGGCTTCCGGCTGGGCGTCGTACCAGTCCTTGTTGGCCGCGATGCCGCCCGAGTACTGGGCGCCGTAGCCGATCTGGGTGATGTAGGGCGCGACCTCCTGGATCTTGGCCGGCAGGGCCGCGGTGGCGAAGGTGACCACGCCGTCGTAGAGACCGGTCTGCAGCGAGTTGTAGTACTCGGTCAGGTTGCCCGCGACGCCCACCGCGCCCGTGCCCTTCATCCAGTTGATCGACGTGCCCGGCGTGCCGATCTTGCGGCCCTTCAGATCGTCCAGGCTCTTGACCGGAAATTTCGTGAACAACAGGTAGTCGTCCAGCCCGAAGCCGCCGCCGATGTAGACGACGTCGTTCGCCTCCCAGGCCTTCATCATCGCCGGGATCTTGCGCTGCACGTCCTGCACCGCCCGGGTCACCAGGCCGGGATCGTCCGAGACGAAGGGCGTGTAGTAGGTGACGTTCTGCAGCGGCAGCTTGGCCGGCTCGAAGATCGTGGGCACCAGCGCGATGTCGGCCACGCCGTCCTGCGCCGCTTCCAGTTCCTCGCCCACCTTGGCCAGCGCGCCGCCGTACTGCTGCTTCCACTCGAGCCTGATGTCCGAACCTTCCAGCGCCTTGTTCACCGCCGGCACGAAGGACTCCTGCAGGTGCTTGACCCAGCGGAACACCGGCGGATGGCCGTTGACCAGCGTCACGGTGATGGTCTTGGCCTGTACCGCCATCGTGGCGGTGGCCAGCAAAGCCGCCAATGCGGCCGGCAGAATACGCATGCATGTCTCCTTGTCAGGGGGCCGGGCTCGTGGCGGCCCGGTTCTCTCGGTCGGGGCAGGACCCCGGGGAATCAGCCGGCTCCGGAACCGGAACGCGGGGGAAAGACGGGAGGACGGCCCGTGCCGCCGGCGGCGCGATCGGCCGCCAGCGCCTCGATGCCGGCGCTGATGAAAGGCACCAGGCGGGCCATGACGGCGTCGACGTCGCTGTCGTCGCAGGCGCCATCGGACAGGCGCCCCGCCCGGCCGGTGGCGGCCATCATGGTCATGCCCACGCCGATGGCGAACATGTAGGACCACACCGCGTCGTCCTGCCGCAACGGAGGCAGGACGCGGCGGAAGGCGTCGATGAAGCGGCGGGCGATCGCGTCGTAGTGGGCGCCGATCAGCGTGCGCGAGCGTTCGTCGTCGGCATTGGCGGTGGCGGCCAGCACGCGCGAGAACAGGTTGCCCGCGGGCCCCTCGTGGCCGAACTCCACGGTGGGCCGGAACAGGGCCTCGAGCAGGTCGCCCAGCGTGGGCCGCCCCTGCCCGTCCGGCCCGAACAACCGGTCCAGCGCGGCCGCGCGCACGGCGTTGATGGCGTCGGAGCGGCGCGCGAACATGGCCTCGTACAGCTTTTCCTTGGTGCCGAAGTGATAGTGCAGCAGCGCTTGGGCCACGCCGGCCTCGTTGGCGATCTGCCGCATGCTGGTGCCATCGAAGCCATGGGCGGCGAATACCCCTTCGGCGGCGTCGAGGATGGCGGTTCGGGCATTCTGGTCGGTCAAGGCGCGCTTCCTGGTAGGGATGCGCTAGCCTAGGCCCTGACTGATCGATCAGTCAACATAGGGTTAGCGAGGAGCCTGAGCGCGTCCCCGGTTGCCGGGTGTCGTAGAATCCCGGGGGCGGGCTCCGTGGGAAAACAAGCTGCGCCACAAACAACGGCTTGAAAAAACGCCGGCTTTCGTGCTATTCTTGCGAGCTTTACGGCGTTACCCTTGGTCCGCGAGAAAACTCGCCCCGGGAAATAGACGTTTCGAACCTGGTAAAACCCGGCTCGGGATGTTTGCAGCGCACGTTCTCAACGCATTCTGGCCATGCGCCGGGGTACCTTGAGAACCCGTGCGAACCGGGTCGGCATCCATCCTGCCAAGCCGCGCCAGAACTTCGGGGCACAGTCCGGCATAGCCGGCCCCCGGATCCGTCTCCCG
This sequence comes from Pigmentiphaga kullae, assembly GCF_004216695.1. Classification (GTDB taxonomy): domain Bacteria; phylum Pseudomonadota; class Gammaproteobacteria; order Burkholderiales; family Burkholderiaceae_B; genus Pigmentiphaga; species Pigmentiphaga kullae. The sequence continues at coordinate 806,163 of NZ_SGXC01000003.1, read as the reverse complement.
AATTCACGAAATAGCAGAAGAGGTGTCGCCATGGCACGAGTATGTCAAGTAACCGGTAAGGGTCCGATCACGGGCAACAACGTTTCCCACGCCAACAACAAGACCAAGCGTCGCTTCCTGCCGAACCTGCAATCCCGCAGGTTCTGGGTCGAAAGCGAAAACCGCTGGGTCCGTCTGCGCGTCAGCACGAACGCCCTGCGCACCATCGACAAGAACGGCATCGAAGCCGTCCTGGCCGATCTGCGCGCTCGCGGCGAAGCCGTTTAACCACCGGATCCACAGGAGCACACCATGGCCGCCAAGGGTATTCGCGAAAAGATCAAGCTCGAGTCCACCGCCGGAACCGGGCATTTCTACACCACGACCAAGAACAAGCGCACCACCCCGGAAAAGATGCTGATCAAGAAGTTCGATCCGGTCGCGCGCAAGCACGTGGACTACAAGGAAACCAAGCTGAAGTAATCGGCTCGGTTCGCGCCGGCCCTGCCGGCGCCCAGGAAAAAACCCCGCTCAGGCGGGGTTTTTCTTTGCCCGCAGCGAACGCCCGCCGCTATGGCTCGCCCGCGGCCTCCATCGTCCGCCGGGCCCGTGCCAGCACCGGCGCGTCGACCATCTTTCCATCCAGCCGGAACGCCCCCCGCTGCCCTGCCGCCGCCAGGACAACGCGGCGAGCCCCCGCCAGTTCCGCTTCCGAAGGACTGAAGGCCTCGTTGATGGCGGCGACCTGCCTGGGGTGCACGCACAGCATGCCGCCCATGCCGGCGCCGCGTGCCCGCGCGGCTTCGGCGCGCAGGCCGTCGGTGTCGTCCAGTTGCGGATGCACGCCATCGAGCGGCGCGGGCAGGTCCGCGGCGCGCGCATGGAGCAGCATGCGATGCCGGACATCGTCCAGGACCGCGCGGCCAGCCACCGACACCGGATCCAGATCGAGATCCAGCGCGAAATCCAGGCTGCCGAACACCAGGCGCCCCACTCCCGGCGCACCGGCAATGGCCTCCAGCGCCAGCACGCCGCGCGCGCTTTCGATCAGCGGCCACACGGGCCGTGCGGCGGCTGCCGCGCGGGCCACGTCCGCCGCCGATTCCGCCTTGGGCAGCATCACCGCGGCCACCGCCGGGCTGGCGGCGCACAGCGCGATGTCCTCGTCGAACCAGGCTGTCCGGACCGCATTGATGCGCACCACCACCGCCCCGTCCGCGCAACCCCGCAGGGATGCCGCCACGGCCGCGCGCGCGGCATCCTTGGCGCCGGGCTCGACCGCGTCCTCCAGGTCCACGATGACGGCATCCGCGCCGCTGGCCAGCGCCTTGGGCAGCCGTTCGGGCCGGTCTCCCGGCACGAACAGGGCCGATCGCACGCGCGTCATGCGCCCACCGCCCCGGCGGCGCGCAAGGCCTGGACGTCGGCTTCGCCGTAGCCGAGTTCGGCCAGGATGGCCGCCGTGTGGGCGCCCAGCGCCGGCACGGGGTCCATGCGGGCGCCGTAGGCGCCGCCCGTGCCCGGTGGCAGCAGCGCGGGCAACGCGCCGGCGGGACTGTCGACGCGAGTCCAGCGCTGGCGGGCCGCCAATTGCGGGTGGGCCCAGACGCCGGCCATGTCGTTGACGCGCGCGTTGGCGATCTGGGCCTCGTCCAGCGCCGCCATGACCTGTCCGGTGGTCATGCCGGCGAAGACCTCCACGATGATGTCGCGCAGCGCGGCCCGGTTTTCGGTGCGCCGCGAGTTTGCGTCGAAACGGGGATCTCCGGCCAGTTCGGGCCGCGCCAGCACGCGCTCGCAGAACACGCGCCATTCGCGTTCGTTCTGCAGGCCGAGCATCACGGTGCCGCCATCGCCGGCGGGAAACGGACCGTAGGGATAGATGGTCGCGTGCGCGGCGCCCGAGCGCGGCGGCGGGGGCGCGCCGTCGAACGCGTAGTACATGGGGTAGCCCATCCACTCGACCATGCTTTCGAGCATGGAGACGTCGATGCGGCTGCCCTTGCCCGTCGTGGCCCGCAGCAGCAGCGCGGCCAGGATGTTGGAATAGGCGTACATGCCGGCGGCGATGTCGGCCACCGAGGCGCCGGCCTTGGACGGCTCGTCGGGCGTGCCCGTGACCGACAGGAAGCCGCCCTCGCTTTGTATCAGCAGGTCGTAGGCTTTCTTGTCCCGGTACGGGCCGCTGTCGCCATAGCCCGAAATGTCGCAGACGATCAGCCTGGGATGCCGCGCGTGCAGCGCCTCGAACGACAACCCCAGCCTGTCGGCCGCGCCGGGCGCCAGGTTCTGCACCAGCACGTCGACGTGCGGCAGCAGCCGCTCCAGCACCTCGCGCGCGCCCGCCTGCTTCAGATCCAGCGCCAGGCTTTCCTTCGAACGGTTGGTCCAGACGAAGTGGGACGACAGCCCTCGGACGCGTTCGTCGTAGCCGCGTGCGAAGTCGCCGGTCCCGGGACGCTCGATCTTGATCACGCGCGCGCCCAGGTCGGCCAGTTGCCGCGTGCAGAACGGCGCCGCGATGGCGTGCTCCAGGCTCAGCACGGTGACGCCGTCCAGCGGCCGCGGTGCGGTGGATGAAAGAAATGCGCTCATGCGGCCTCCGGCACAAAATCGGACAGGTCGCGCGCGTGCCGCAGGTTCCACAGACGGGGGATCCAGGCATCGATCTGCGCCGGCGTCGCGGCGCCGGAGAAGGCCGCCAGGCGCCGCAGCTTGGTTTCCAGCTCGGGACGCGACAAGGTGTTGTCCGGATCGCCCTTGGGACTATCGATGGCGGCCGCCAGGCGCCGGCCGTCGCGCGTCTCGACCTCGACCCGGCCCAGCCAGCGGGCGGGATAGGCGCGGTCGACCTCGTCGTCCAGCACCATGGTCGTGCGCCGGCGGATGTCCGCCACCGCCGGATCGGTCAGCGCATGGTCGCGGAATTCCTCCAGGCCGGCGCGGCCATGGACCGCGATCAGGCCCAGCACCGCCCCCATCGAGAACTTCGCCTGGTGCACGGTGCTGGGTTCGTCCACGTTGCCCAACACGTCGATGGCGGCGCGGTGCACCCGGGCGCGGATCGAAGCAATGTCGCCGTGGGCGATGCCTTCGGTACGCATCAGGTGCAACAGCGCATCGGCGGCCGGATGGGTGTGGCGGCACGAGGCGTGGAACTTGAATGATGTTTCCAGCGTGGCCCAGCGCTGGCCCAGGCGATCGCCCAGCCGACCCGGATCCGCGTCCGAGGACATGCCCGCCGCCATGCCCTGCCGGCCTTCGAGCACGCCGTTCGCGCCGGTCAGGCCATCCTGTGCCAGATAGGCGGCCAGGAGCCCATTCGCGGCCGCCTGCCCGGTATGGAGCTGCTTGGAATCGGCGGCCTCGCGCAGGAACTCCCACAGGCCCGAGGCCTGGGTTCCGGCCGACCCCAGCGTGTGCGCCAGCGTCCGCGCATCCTGCCCCAGCAGCTTGGCCACGCCCGCCGCGGCCGCCAGCGTGCCCACGGTGCCGGTCGTATGGAAGATGCGGTAATGCGACCGTCCCAGGAATTCGCCGATGCGCACGCCGGCCTCGTAGCCCGCCACCGCGGCCAGCAGCAGTTCGCTACCCGACTTGCCCAGGTCCTGCGCCGCGGCGAAGACGGCGGGAAACACCACGGTGGCCGGATGCAGCACCGAACTGTTGTGCAGGTCGTCCTGCTCGACCAGGTGCGAGGCCGCGCCGTTGACCAGGGCGGCGAAATGCGCCGACGTGGTGCGCCGGTTGGTCAGGATCGCGCAGCGCCCTTGCGCCGGCCCCATCGCGGCGGCATAGCGCTCGAACAGCGGCACCGGATGTCCGCCCTTCCCGGCCAGGGCCGACGCCACCCAGTCCAGGAACAGGTCTTCGGTCCGGTCCACCAATGGCGCTGGCAGGTCCTCGAAACGCAGCGCCGCCAGGAATTCGCACAGGGCGCCGGTGGCGCCGTTCCGCGCCAGGCTGGTCTTGTCCATGGAAACGCCTCAGAAGGAACGCGGCAGCCCAAGCAGATGCTCGGCCACGTAGGAAAGGATGAGGTTGGTCGAGATCGGCGCCACCTGATAGAGGCGCGTCTCGCGGAACTTGCGCTCGACGTCGTACTCGCAGGCGAAGCCGAAGCCACCGTGCGTCTGCAGGCACACGTTGGCCGCTTCCCAGGAAGCCTTGGCGGCCAGGTACTTGGCCATGTTGGCGCTGGCGCCCGCGTGCACGCCGCCGTCGTATTCGCGGCAGGCGCGCCAGCGCATCAGGTCCGCGGCCTCGACCTCGATGTGGGCCTCGGCGATGGGAAACTGCACGCCCTGGTTCTGCCCGATCGGACGGCCGAACACCTGCCGTTCGCCGGCGTAGCTGCGCGCACGCTCGATGAACCAGCGGCCGTCGCCGATGCATTCGGCGGCGATCAGCGTGCGCTCGGCGTTCAGCCCGTCCAGGATGTAGCGAAAGCCCTTGCCTTCCTCGCCGATCAGGCTGTCGACGGGCAGTTCCAGGTTGTCGAAGAACAGTTCGTTGGTCTCGTGGTTGACCATGTTGGCGATGGGACGCACCTCCATGCCGTGGCCGATCGCTTCGCGCAGGTCGACCAGGAAGATGGACATGCCCTCGGTTTTCCTGGCGACCTCGGCCAGGGGCGTGGTGCGGGCCAGCAGAATCATCAGATCGGAGTGCTGCACGCGCGAGATCCAGACCTTCTGCCCGTTGACCACATAGCGGTCGCCGCGCCGCACGGCGGTGGTCTTGATCCGGGTGGTGTCGGTGCCGGTGGTCGGCTCGGTCACCCCCATGGATTGCAGGCGCAGTTCGCCGCTGGCCAGGCGCGGCAGGAAATGATCCTTCTGCGCCTGCGACCCGTGGCGCACCAGCGTGAACAGGTTGTACATCTGTCCGTGCACCGTGCCCGAGTTGCCGCCGCAGCGGTTCACTTCCTCCAGGATCACCGAGGCCTCGGACAGCCCCAGGCCCGATCCGCCGTACTCGGCGGGGATCATCGCTCCCAGCCATCCGGCCTCGGTCAGCGCGCGCACGAACGCCTCGGGAAAGCCCCTGGCCTCGTCCACCCCGCGCCAGTAGGCCGCGTCATAGTGGGCGCACAGGGCGCGCACGCCCTGGCGGATGTCGTCGTACTCTTCCATGCCGTCTCCGATGGACAGGCGGCCTTCGCGCTCGCGCGCGGGCCGCGGTTGTTATCTCTGCACGCAGCGCAGTTCGCCACGCTGGATCGCGCCCTGCGCGTTGCCGGCCCATACCTGGGCCACGCCCGCGCCCGTCATCCGTCCCGCCGCCTCGAAGGGCGTGGGCGCGATCAGTGGCCGCACGCCCCGGTACGAGAAATGCGTCGGCCGCAGCGACGGGTGGGCGCGCACGAAGGCCCCCACCAGCAGCGTCGCGATCAGGGGGCCGTGCACCACCAGGCCGGCGTAGCCTTCCTCGGCGGTGGCATAGGGCCAGTCGTAGTGGATGCGGTGGCCGTTGAAGGTGACCGCCGAATACCGGAACAGCATGGTGGACGTAGGCACGACGGTTTCCGACCAGCCGGCCGGCGGCAAAGGCTCCGGGTCGGCCGTACGCGGAGGGGACGGTTCGCGGTAGACGATGTCCTGTTCTTCGCGCACGGCGACGCGGCCAAGCTGCCGATATTCGTGCTGTACGGTCACGAACAGCAGGGCGCCGGTGCGGCCGGCTTTTTCTTCCACCGACAGGATGGTCGAGGTACGGCGTGCGTCCTCGCCCACCACCAGCGGCTGGATGAACGCCAGCCTGCCGCCGGCCCACATGCGCTGCCGGCCTTCGGCCGGCGGCAGAAAGCCGCCGCGGGCAGGATGGCCATCGACGCCCAGCCCGCCGGCCTCGACAGGTTCCTGGAAATACGCCCAATGCCACAGTTCCGGCAGCTCGGCGCCCGGAGGCGGTACCGGCTGCCCCAGCGTGGCGCCGATGCGCCGGGCCAGGCCGTGGCTGATCTGGTCCGTCGAAGTTTCGGTGCGCCCTGCCCAATCTCCGGGCTCGGCGGGGGTCTCCCTGGTCACTGACGAGTCTCCTGTTCCTGCGTTGCAGGTCGCCAGCATGCGCGCGTCGCAGCCTTCTGTAAATTTGCGTTTTTTCGACCCCGTCTTCGAAAATACCGAAGACTCGCCGTAGAATGGGATCTTTCCGCCAAGCGCCGCCATGCACTTCGATCTGGCCGACCTGCGCCTTTTCATCCACGTTGCCGAAGGCCCCAGCCTGACCCAGGGCGCCCGCCGCGCCCATTTGTCGCTGGCGGCGGCCAGTACCCGCATCAAGACACTGGAAACCCAGCTGGAAGCGCGGCTTTTGTACCGCAACAGCCGCGGCGTGGAATTGACGCCGGCCGGCATCAGACTGCTGGAGCACGCCCGCGCGGTCATGCGCCAGGTCGATTTCCTGAAAAGCGAGTTCTCCGACGGCGGCGCCGGCTCGACCGGCCACATCCGCATCTACGCCAACACCACGGCGGTGACCGAGTTCATGCCAGAGATCCTGGCCCGCTTCCTGGCCGACCGGCCGGGCGTCACGGTCGATCTGCAGGAAAAGCTGACGCGGGACATCATCCGGGGCGTCATGGACGGCTCCACCGACCTGGGGATCACGGCCGGCCCCATCGTCGCTCCGGGCTTGCAGCGCTTGCACTTCAGCACCGACCGCCTGGCCCTGGCGGTACCGGTAGGCCACCCCCTGGCCGGGCGCAGGCAGGTGACGCTGGACGACACGCTGCAATTCCCCCACGTCAGCCTGCACGAGGGCAGCACCATGCTGAACTTCCTGCGCGAACAGGTGGAGAACCGCGGAACGACACTGGCATTGCGCATCCAGGTGTCCGGCTTCGAGGCCGTCTGCCGCATGGTGGAAGCGGGCGTGGGCATCGGCGTCCTTCCGGAATCGGCGGCTCGGCGGCACCAGCGGACCATGCGGCTGGAGATCGTCACGCTGGACGAACCGTGGGCGATACGCGAACGCGACATGCTGGTGCGCAAGCTGGAAGCCCTGCCCGCCTGCGTGCGTGCGCTGGTCGACGCCGTGCGCAGCCACGCCGCCACCCGGGCAGGGTCACGCTAGAAGGCGCCCCGCGCGGGAACCCGGCGCGCCGCGGCCTGCCGGCGTCACGCCGTCACTTTGAAAGCTCCCATCACTTTGTGCAGCTTGGCGGTCGAAAAACGCGTCTGTTCGGTCGAATGTCCCGCTTCTTCGATGGCCTGGCGCATGGCCTGCGCGGCCAGCCTCATGCGGTCGATCTGCTGGCCGCTCAACTGCGCCCTGTCGGCGATCTGGCCGATGGTGTCGAACATCCTGTCCATGACCCCGTCCATCTCGCCGCGGTCGGCAGCCGTTCCGGCGGCCAGGCGAAAGCCCTCCTCCATCTGCTCCAGTCCCGACTCCATCATCCGCACCGACTCCTTGGCTTCCTGCTGCACCTTGCTGATCATCGCGTCGATCTCGGCCGTCGCCTTGGCCGTGCCGTCTGCCAGCTTGCGCACCTCGTCGGCCACCACGGCAAAGCCACGGCCCGCCTCGCCCGCGCGAGCCGCCTCGATGGCGGCATTGAGCGACAGCAGATTGGTCTGGCGGGCGATGGCGGCGATCATGGTCACCACCCGGCCGATCTCGGTCGTACTGCTGTCGAGCTGCGCGATGCGGTCGGCCGACGCCCCCACCGACTCGCGGATCAGCCCCATGCGTGCCTGCAGGATATCGAACTGCTGCGCCGCCCGGGCACGTTCGACGCTGGCCACTTCCTGCATCGAACGTGCGTTCTGCGTCGCGGCGTCGATTTCCGCGCGCTGCTGCCCCAGCGATTCCAGCATGGCCTGCGTCGCCGCCACCATCTCGCGCGACGCCGCCGCGCTGCTGCGGCTTTTCTGCTGCAGGAACTCGTTGGAACGGCTGATTTCGTCGGTCGTGCTGACCACCCGGCCGATCGTATGGTCGAGGACGTCTATGAAGCTGTTGACCCACTTGGCCACCGTGGTGGTCTCGTCGACGCGGCCGTCCGGCACGGGCAAGCGCTGGCTGAGGTTGCCGCCCCCCTCGGCAATGGCGCGAATGACCGCGGTCGTGCCGCGGATGCGTTCGGACACCGGCCGGATGCCGTACCGATGAAAGACAACGGTGGCCGCCATCGCCCAGGCCGTCGCCGCCGCAACCGACCACATCGCCGGCAGCCGCGCACCGGCAAACTCCAGCGCCAGCACCACGGCCACCGTCGACATCATGGCCAGGCCATGCAGGCGCATCAGGCCGAATCCGATACTGCGATAGCGATAGACCTCTTCCAGATCGCCCTCGCACATCATGCCCCAGGTATCGGGCGAGCCCGCCAGCGTGAACGTCACGCCCTTGCCTATGACGGGCACATGCCGGTAGTCCGAATAGCCGGGATAGGTGACGAAGAGATTTTCACGGTTGCGTATGGTTTCGCGCACGCCCGGGTGCAGCTGTCCGGTCGCGGGGTCGGTGAACAACAACTCCAGCTCGGTGTGCTCGCGCACGCTGACCACGCCGAACGGCGTGCGCACGCCCTGCTTGAGATTGTCGCCATGGGAAAAGGTGGAATCCTCGAAGCGCGACCGCGAGAGCGCCGTACCCGGCCTGACCGCCGGATCGAAGCGCGATTCGACCATGAAGACGTAGTTGTCGCCGGACTCGCGAAAGACGTGCCCGGCTTCGCGCTGGATGAGATCGCCCAGCACGTCGTTCGGAACGCGGCCGCACAGGGAGCCCACGGCCACCCCGTTCTTCACGACGGGCTGGTAGAACATCAGCGTGACGGCATCATGGAAACGCGACGTGGACGGAGGAAGCGCCGCCGTGACGGGATCGATGTACGGGCCGTGCAGAAAAGGCTGCCGCAATCCGGCGGCAACGGCCTGCGGCGACAGATCCGCCGCGCCGATGCGCGAAGGCGCGGTCGAGGCCAGCAGCCGGCCATGGGCATCGATGACGAACAGCTCGGAAAAATCGGCGGCCATGGCCTGCCTTTCCGCCAGCCACCCCGGCGGCACTGACGGAAACCCGTGCACCAGTTGCCCGGCGGCGGCATCGAGCTGCGCCCACAAGTGGTCGGCCCAATTCTTCAGAATGGCGACACGTGTCTGCGCAATGCCTTCGAACCCCGCCTCGGTCGCCGCATAGCGGTCGCGATTGAGCCATGTGGACCATCCCATGGCGATCTTGCCCGTCTTGCCCCACCACGGCAGCCAGGATCGTTCGCTGCGGCTCAATGACATCCGTTCACTTTTCAGCATGATGGTTCTTCTCCTGGCTATGAAATGGGCAAGGGCCGGCGAGTGCGTCCACCCTCTCCCGTTGCGCACCACGCCAGGGCTCGCCGCCTCTCGATGAGGCGCACGCGCCTGGGACGCGTGCGTGGGAACAGGGTCGATGGACTCTCTGGTGCACTAGCAAGCGGCGGACCAGCGCCGCCCTGCCCGCGAAGGACTAAAATCGCCGGCTTGCGCGGCAGGAGCCGCGCCGCTGTTCCGCCGGCCCGCCGCGCGGGTACCCCACCCCTCACACAGAGACCACGGCTTCATGGGTCATGCCTCGTCCCGCCAGGGCAGCTACCGGATCATCGCGCTGATCGTCGCCAGCGCGTTCTTCATGGAGCAACTGGACTCCACCATCATCTCGACCGCGCTGCCTGCCATGGCGCAGTCGCTGGGCACCGCCCCGGTCCGCATGAACTTCGCCATGACCGCCTACCTGCTGAGCCTGGCGGCCTTCATTCCCATCAGCGGCAAGATCGCCGACCGCTTCGGCACGCGCAACACCTTCCGCGGCGCGATCATGCTGTTCGTCGTCAGCTCCGTGCTGTGCGGCCTGGCGCAGAACCTGCCGTGGCTGATCGGCGCTCGGCTGCTGCAAGGCGCCAGCGGCGCGATGATGGTGCCGGTGGGCCGGCTGGTGCTGCTGCGCACGGTGGAGAAATCCCAGTTGGTCTCGGCCATGTCCTGGGTGCTGTTTCCCGCGATGATCGGCCCCGCCGTCGGCCCCCTGATCGGCGGCTTCCTGACCACCTACCTGTCCTGGCACTGGATCTTCTTCATCAACGTGCCCATCGGGCTGGCCGGCATCGCGCTCGCCACCACCTACATCCCCGACATCCGCAGCGACGCGCCGCCCTCGTCGTTCGACTACGCGGGCTTCGTCCTGGCGGCCGCCACGCTGGCCTGCCTGATCGTCGGGCTGGAAGGACTGGGCCACGGCGGCCTGTCCCCGGCCGCGCTGCTCCTGCTGGCCGCCGCGGCGGCCTGCGCGCTGGCCTATGCCTGGCACAGCCGCCGGCATGCCGACCCGGTGCTGGACTTCAGCCTGATGCGCATCCCCACCTTTCGCGTGGCGATGCGCGGCGGCTTCCTGTATCGGGTGGCCTACGGCTCCTTTCCCTTTCTGATGCCGCTGATGCTGCAACTGGGCTTCGGCCTGTCGGCCGCCGAGAGCGGCGCCATCACCTTCGCCGGCGCCGTCGGCGGCCTGGTGATGAAGGCGATCTCGGTGCGCTTCCTGCGGGCCTTCGGCTACCGGAAGGTGATGATCTGGAACGGCCTGCTGTCGGCGATGCTGTTGGGCCTGTGCGGCGCGTTCCGGCCGGAGTGGCCGCTGGCGGCAATCTACCTGCTGCTGCTCCTGGGCGGCCTGGCGCGTTCGCTGCAGTTCAATGCCTACGGCACCATCGTCTACGCCGACGTGCCGCCACCCCGCATGAGCGCGGCCACCAGCCTGGCCAGCACCAACCAGCAGATGACGGCGGCCCTGGGCATCGGCCTGGCCGCGCTGGTGCTGGACACCTCCATGCATGCGCTGGGCCATGCGGCCGTGCAATTGACGGACTTCACCGTGGGCTTTGCCGCCATGGGCCTTCTGGGCGTGCTGGCCGTTACCCAATGCCGCGAACTGCCGGCCAACGCCGGCGCCGAGCTGAGCGGCCACGTGCGGAAAAACGGCAAGCCGGCCAGGGGTTGAGCCTCACGGTCCCACCAAAGAAAAAAGGAGCCGTGGCTCCTTTTTTCTTTTTGTCCGACCGGCCGCTCAGGTCGCGTAGCTGCGCAGCCTGGCCGAGAACTCTTCCAGCCGCGCGATGCCGCTTTGCTGAGCGCGGTTGCACCAGTCCTGCAGGTCGCGCAGCAGTTGCTCGCTGGAGGCGCTGGAGCGTTCCCAGATGGCGGCCAGTTCGCGCCGCATCTCGACCAGGATGGCCAGCGAACGATGGTCCGCCAGCAAAGTGTTCAGCGCGGAGCGGTGCGAATCGGTCAGCGACTCGTCGTCGGCACGGTGCAAGAGGGCCTTGGAGCGCCGCAGCAGCTTCCACTGCAGGTGCGACTCCTTGGCGGCCTTCAAGCGGGCGATCTCGTCGCGGCAGGCATGCTTGAGCAGGTCGGCATAGCGCGCCATGATCTCGTAGCGGTGCGTGATGACGGCCTGCAAGGTTTCCAGGTCGACCGGCTTGCCGTGCGCCAGCCGCACCTTGGGCGCGACCTTCTTGACCTTGGCCAGGCGCAGAATCTCCAGGGCCCGGATATAGCCCCAGCCGATGTCGAACTCGTACCACTTGGTGGAGAAGCGAGCCGACGACGCGTAGGCGTGGTGGTTGTTATGCAGTTCCTCGCCGCCGATGACGATGCCCCACGGGAAGACGTTGCGGCTGGCATCCGGGCTGGCGTAATTGCGATAGCCCCAGAAATGGCCGATGCCGTTGACCACGCCGGCTGCCCAGAAGGGGATCCAGATCATCTGCACCGCCCAGACGGTCAGGCCGATCGCGCCGAACAGCGCGACGTCGATCACCATCATCAGGCCCACGCCCTGCCAGCCGAAACGCGAATAGATGTTGCGCTCGACCCAGTCGTTGGGCGTGCCGTGGCCGAACTTCTCCAGCGTCTCGCGGTTGGTCGCCTCGTCGCGATACAGCTCGGCGCCCTGGAAGAACACCTTGCCGATGCCGTACACCATGGGCGAATGGGGATCCCCTTCACGCTCGCAGCGGGCGTGGTGCTTACGGTGGATCGCCACCCATTCCTTGGTGACCATGCCGGTGGTCAGCCACAGCCAGAAACGGAAGAAATGCGCGATGGCCGGATGCAGGTCCAGGCCGCGGTGCGCCTGGCTGCGGTGCAGGTAGATCGTGACGCCGAGAATGGTGATATGGGTGACTACCAGGGTGAAGGCGACGATCTGCCACCACGACGCGCCAAGCAGACCATCGGACAAAAACGAAAGCACAAAATCCATATCACCTCACAGGCAGGCCGGCGGCAGTGCCGGCGCGGGAGGCGCCTTGCGCCTCGAAGAAACAGAACCCATCGATCCTGGCCGCCGGTAGAGTCGGCGGGACCAAGGTCTTAGAAACCGGACGACGGTGGCGGTTCCCCAGGGGAAACCCGCGACCGGATGGCGGAAAAACCGGAATCCGGCCCTCTGCCATGCGCTCGACACGATAACGCGAATCTTGGGGCGGGACGACCCTTTTCAAAGAGGGGGATAACCCTAACCATAACAGGGTTATCGATCCCCTTCCCCAAGGTTCCCGGCCGATCCGGCCGCCTCGTCCCGGGCGGGCTCCTCGTCCGGGGCCTCGACTTCATCGTCCAAGCCGGCCGCCTGCGCATCCGGTTCGGGCAATTCGGCCTCGGCCGCGGCAACCTGGGCTACGGCCGGACCGTGGCGCCGTTGAAACACCGCGGCAAAGAAACCATCGGTCCCGTGCACGTCGGGCCGCAGCTTCAGATAAGGGCCGGGCAGCGACAGCGCACCGGCGCGATCGGCCAGCAATTCGGGGGCCGGCAGCAGTTCGAACTCGGGATGGGCCGCCAGGAAAGCCTCGACCTGCCCTTCGTTCTCGACCCGCAGGATGCTGCAGGTCGCATAGACCAGGCGGCCGCCAGGCGCCACGCAGCGCGCCGCCGACGCCAGGATGCTGCGCTGGAGCGCGCACAGGTCGGACACGCTTTCGGGATTCTGGCGCCATTTCAGGTCGGGATTGCGCCGCAGCGTCCCGGTCCCGCTGCACGGCGCGTCCACCAGCACCCGGTGCGCCTTGCGCGCCAGGCGCTTGACGCGGGCGTCGTTCTCGTTGGCGATCACCACCGGCACGACGTTGGACAGGCCGCTGCGCGCCAGGCGGGGCTTGAAACGCGCCAGCCGCGTGTGCGAGACGTCCAGGGCGTACAGCCGCCCGGTCGAACGCATCAGCGCTCCCAGCAGCAGGGTCTTGCCGCCGGCGCCGGCGCAGAAATCGATCACCATTTCCCCGCGCCGGGGCGCGACCAGCAACGCGAGCAACTGGCTGCCTTCGTCCTGGACCTCGATGCTGCCGTCCTCGAAGCGCCCCCACCGGGTCAGCGCCGGCCGGCCCTGCAGCCGGATGCCGAACGGCGAATACGGCGTCGGCTCGGCCATCTCGGAAGCCACGCCCGCCCGCAATTCGGCCAGGATGGTTTCGCGGTCGGCCTTCATCGGGTTGACGCGGATGTCCAGCGGCGCGGCGCGATTGAGCGCGGCCAGCAGGCTGTCGCTGTCCGGTTCGATGGCCAGCGCCTCGGACAGCCAGTCGGGAATGCTCAGGCGGATCTCGCGCGGCAGCGCCGCCTGGTCGATGGCGGACACGCGGCGCAGCCAGTCCGCTTCATCGGCGTCCAGGACAGGCAGTATCCCTTCCCGGCCCAGCGTGGACGCCAGGCCCAGGATAGCCAGGCGGCGCGTGGCGGCACCCCGGCCTCCCTCGGCCACGTGGCGGTAGCGCCGCAGGTGGCGCAGCACGTCGTAGACCGCTTCGGCCACCGTGCCGCGATCGCGCCCGCCCAGCTTGGGGTGGTCGCGGAACCAGCGGGACAGCACCTGGTCGGCCGGGCCGGACCACTGCAGGATCTCGCCCAGCGCGGAGCGCACCTGCTCGATGCGCTGCGCGACGGGATTGGCGCCCGCCGGGGCGGGGCGCCGCGCGCCGGGCCGGGCCTGCTGGCCGCCGGGACGCCGCGCGCCCTGCGCCGGCCGGGATGAAGAACCGGAACGTTCGGATGTCATGCCTCGTCTCCCCGCGAAACTGCCGACGCCAGGCCGAACGCGCGGTCGGCCACGCCGTCCACCGTGACCTTGCCGTCTTCCAGCGCCACCCGACCGTGCGCCAGCCAGGACGCCACGGCCGGATAGACCACGTGTTCCATGGACAGCACGCGCTCGGCCAGGGCGTCTTCTGTATCCCCCGCGCGCACCGGCACCACGCCCTGGGCGATCATGGGCCCATGATCCAGCACCGGCGTGACGAAATGCACGGTGCAGCCGTGGACCGGCACCCCTGCCTCCAGGGCCTGCCGGTGGGTGGCCAGGCCGGGAAACAGCGGCAGCAGCGACGGATGGATGTTGACCAGCCTGCCGGCATAATGCCGCACGAAATCGTCGGTGAGAATGCGCATGAAACCGGCCAGCAACACGTAGTCGGGTTCGAAGGCGTCGATCTCGCGCGCCAGCGCGGCGTCGAACGAGGGTCGGTCGGGATGGTCGCGATGGGGCACCACCCGTGTGGGGATGCCCAGCCCGGCGGCCCATTCGAGGCCGGAGGCCTGTTCGCGGTTGGCGATCACGGCGGCCACCTCGGCGGGCCAGCCTTGGTCGCGGCAGGCCTGCGTGATGGATTGCATGTTACTGCCGCGGCCGGAAATCAGGATGACGAAACGGCACCGGCGGGCCGGGGAAAAATGAGAGGCTTTCACCGGCGGATTGTATCATCGGGTCCGGCAGCGGCCGATCGCCTCTGAACCCGGCCGCAGGTCGCTCCCCGGAGAAAATAGCCATGCTGCACGAACTTCGCGTCTACCGCTGTATACCCGGCCGCCATGCGGATGTCGGCCGACGCTTCGAGCGATCCTGAATGGCTGGCGGCCAAGGCCGAGAGCGAAAAGAACGGCCCGATCGTCGCCTCCATGTCCAACCAGATCCTGGTGCCGACGGCGTTTTCCGCCATGCGCGGTTACGGCGCCAGCACACCGACGTCCTTCGCCTGCGGCAAGTCCCGTACCTGGTCGATCAACCGATCGGCCCCGGACTCCGTATAGCGCCGCGCCAGTTCGGCACGAACACGCATCACGTGGTCCTCTTGTGAATAGGGCCGCGACACCGAACCTTTCGGTGCCGCGACAAAACGGCTCACGCGCCGGCCGTCGCGCAAGGCCAAGGTCAGCCTCGCCCCGACCGATTCGGCGGTGCTGGCGCGCTCGGCCTCGTCGTCGATCATGCACTCGACCTTGGCGGCCAGCGCCATCACCACGGGATCTTCCAGGCCGGCCTCGAAATCGTCGACGTTCAGCGCATACACCTCGCTGCGGATCTGCTTGCGGATCGCCAGCGCCACGCTGAAGGGGGCGCTCATCTGCGCGCCTTGCAGGCTGGCGGGTGCGTTGCTGGTCAGCCTGCCCTGGATGACGCGCGGAATGCCCAGCGTGACAGCCTCGATGTCGCCGGCCGCCACATCGTGCTCGCGGCACAGGTCCACCGCCGCTTCGACCGCAGCCAGCACGCGGGCGCTGCATGCGTGCGGCTTGATCGATACCTCGGTCATCCGATAGAAAGAGCCGAGCCGGTCGTACAGCGGCGCGAAGTCGACTTGATCGGCATACGCGCGGGCAAAACCATCCTGCCCCTCCAGGATGTCCACCGGCCCCGAAAAACCCGCCTCGGCCAGCAAGGCGGCGTGCACGCCGGAGCGCGCTGCCTGGGCGGCATGGATGCGCTTGACCGTCGACCCCGAGTGGAAGAACTGCACCAGCCCGCCGCTGAACGACGCCGCCAACCCCATCGTCTGGGCGATGCGGCGCGCATCGCCGGGGAACAGCAAGGCCGCCGCCGCGACCGCGGAGCCGAATACGCCACAAGTGGCCGTGCTCTGGAAGCCTCGCTTGAAATGGCTGGGCTGGATGCACAGCGCGATGCGGATCATCGCCTCGTAGCCCGCGGCCACCGCCGCCAGCACCCGCTCGCCCGCCAGCCCTCGGCTCTGGCCGATGGCCAGAGCCGCCGAAAAGACGATGCAACCCGGGTGCAGCATCGCACCGACGTGGGTATCGTCGGCATCGATGCTGCCGGCATAGACCGTGTTCAGGAAAGCCGCGCTGGCTGGGTCCGTGCGCCCGTCGGAAAACAACAACGGCGCCGCGCCCGGGCCACCCGTCTGCATGACGTAATCGCGCGCCCACCGGCTCCAGGACATGCGCTCGCCCAACGAGGCGACACGCAGGTAATCGAGCACGAACTCGAACAGGGCCGACTGCGACGACGCCGGCAGGCGTTCGTAGGTCAGCGCGGCGGCGAATGATGCCAGTTCCAAGGTCGGGGTCGGATTTTCCATGCTTGCTCCGGATTCATCCACGCAACGAGAACAACGGCGCCACCGACGCCAGCCGCTCGGGATGGCGGGCCTGTTCCAGCCAGGCATCGACCGGGCCGGCGCCAAAGCGCGGCGCGGCGATGGCGGCAAACCGCTGCACGACTTCGTCGGCCGTGATGGGATTGCGCGGACAACCCTTCGGGTGTTCGACGAATTGCTCGACCCGGCTGCCGTCCTTCATCGTGATGGTGACGCGCGCCGGCACCGCCTCGGCCGTCGTCAATGCCTCGACCCTGGCATCGACCACGCATCGGGTACGGGCCGACAGGTCGCGGATGGCGGGGTCGTCCAGATATTGCTCGAAATCGTCGACCGACAGCGTCAACGGGCCTTCGCGCCCAGGCGCCAGCGCCACGGCCATCGCGGCGGCGAACGGCGTGCTCAGTTGCGCCTGCTGGTAGTCGACCGGCCGGTTGGCTGCCAGCTTGCTCATCATCGCGCCATGCACGCCCAGCTCCATCGAGGCCACCTGTTCGATCCGCACGCCGGCGCGCGCCAGCATCGCCGCGCCTTCGATCGCCGCCTGCATGCGCACGCTGCCGGCATGCGGCTTGAGCGAGACCCATTCCGTGGGGAAATGCCGGCCGAGGTCCTTGACCGCCGTGGACGGATCGAAGCGGTCGGAAAAAGCCCGTCCGAACCCCTGGCTGCCCTCGATGGCGTCGCGCGGACCGGTCAGTCCGGCCCGTGCCAGCAGCGCGGCCTCGATGCCGTTGGCGGCCGCCTTGCCGGCATGGAAGCGCTTGATGTCGGACCCCGACACGAAGAACTGCGACAGACCGCAGGCGAAGGTGGCGGCGATGCCCAGCGCATCGCGCAGGCGCTCGGCCGGCAACCGGAACAGGCGCGCGCAGGCGACGGCGGCGCCCAGCGCGCCGCAGGTGGGCGTGCCCTGGAAGCCGCGCAGCGAATGCTCGGGCTGGATCGACATGCCGACGCGGATGGCCACCTCGTAGCCGGCCAGCACCGCGGTCAGCAGCTCGCGGCCACTGGCGCCGGCGATCTCGGCGGCGGCCAGCGCCGCCGGCCAGATGCATACGCCGGGATGGATGATGGCGGCGACGTGGGAGTCGTCCCAGTCCAGCCCGCCGGCGGCCGTGCCGTTGATGAAGGCGGCGCGGCCGGCCTCGATGCGCCGGCCCGCGTACAACAGGCTGGCGCAGTCGGCGCCGGTGGCCGAACCGAAGGACTGCCCGACGGCGCGCGTCCAGGGCTTGTCGCTGCCCACCGCGGCCGCGCGGAACATATCGATCATCAGCACCGGCATGATGGCCTGGACGTGCGGCGGCACCGTCTCCCAGTCGAGCGCGGCGGCGAAGCGCGCCAGTTCGTCGGTAACGGCGATGGACGAGGATTGGGCTGGGTTCATGGCAAGGACTTCTGGCAGCAGGAGGGGAAGAAGGCTCGGAACGTCATTCGGGCGTGATCCCGGCGGCCTTGACCACCTGGCCCCAGCGATCGTAGTCGGCGCGCAGGTAGGCCGTCAGGTCGGCCGGCGTGCCGCTCAGCAGGTCCACCCCTTCCGCGTTGAAACGCTTGATGGCCTCGGGGCTGGTCAGGATCTTGGTCGCCGCGGCATTGAGCTTGTCGACAATTTCCTTGGGCAGGCCGGCCGGCCCCCACAGGCCCCACCACTGGTTGGCCTCGAAGCCCGGCAGGCCGGACTCGGCGATGGTCGGCAGCCCCGGCGCCAGCGGCGTCGGCTTCAGGCTGGTGATGGCCAGGCCGCGCAGCTTGCCCGACTTGACCATCGGCGCCACGCTGGCGTAGTTGGAAAACAGCACCGAGACCTGGCCCGCGGCGGTGTCGGCCACGGCCGGCGCCGCGCCCTTGTACGGCACGTGCAGCATCTTCACGCCCGCCTGCTGCATGAACATCTCGCCCATCAGGTGGCTAAGCGTGCCGACGCCGTTCGAGCCGAACGCGATCTTGCCCGGCGCGGCCTTGGCGGCGGCGATGACATCGCCGACCGTCTTGTAGGGCAGCGTGGCCGTCACCACCAGTTCGTTCGTGGCGTAGCCGACCAGCGAGATGGGCGTGAAACTGGTGAACGGATCGTATGGACGCTTGGCCGTCAGGTGCGGGTTGATCGACATCGTGCTGGACGATGTCAGCAGCAGGGTGTAGCCGTCGGGATTGGCCCGGGCCACATAGCTGGTGCCGATGGCGCCGCCGGCGCCCGCGCGGTTGTCGACGATGAAGGTCGCATCCAGCTCCTTGCCCAGTTCCTGGGCCATCAGGCGGATCACGACGTCGGCCGCGCCTCCCGGCGGGAACGGCGTCACCAGGCTGACAGGCCTGCTCGGGTAGGACTGCGCCTGGGCCGAAGCCCCGGCGCTCAGCGCGGCCGCGACGAACAGGGCCCGGATCGTACGTTGGATGGGTTTCATGGTGTGTCTCCTCATTTTTTCTGCCCCATGATTGCATATTTATGCATATAAATGCAATTAATGGATAGTCAGGGAAGAACGGAGTGACTGCGGAAAACCGCTAACATCGTGTCTGCGTGCTGGTTTCGCGGCGCGCAGCCTCTGCTTTTCCCCGACACGCTGATAGCCCCCCACTCCGGAACATGTCGACCGCCCAACGTCCGCGCAGCGAATCCCGCAAAGCCGTCGTCCCTGAACTGGCAGGCCGTATCCTCGCCCACGCCAACGCCCAGGCACTGCCTGCCGGTACCCACCTCACGGCCCAGTCGCTGGGAGACCATTTCGGCGTATCGCGCTGGACCGTCAGCCAGGCCCTGCAACTGCTGGCCGACAAGGGAGTACTGCGGCACGAGGCCAATCGCGGCTATTTCCTTTCCGATGCCGAACTGGCGGCGCCCGAACAACTGGGCCTGAGCACCCAGCCGGAACTGACCCGGGTCTACTTCCAGATCGCCGAAGACCGACTGCGTGGCCAGCTCAAGGACCACGTCACCGAGACCTACCTGCGCCAGACCTACCGCCTCACGCACCGGCAGCTGAGCGAGCTGCTGCGCAAGATCTCGCGCGAAGGCTGGGCGGAACGGCGCATCGGCTACGGCTGGACCTTCTCGCCCATCCTGCGCACACCCGAGGCGCTGGAGCAGACCTACAGCCTGCGGCTGGCGATCGAACCGGCCAGCCTGCTGGAACCGAGCTTTCACCTGAGCCCCGAGGCAGCCGCCCGGCTGCGCGAAGTGGAAGGCCAGATCCTGGCCGGCGGCGCCGACACCATGACCGCCGACGAGTTGTACGAACACGCGGTGAAATTCCACGAAACCCTGGCCGAAGCCTCGCAGAACCCGTTCTTCAGCGACGTGCTGCGACGGGTCAACAGGGTGCGCCGCCTCCTGGTATACCGCGCCATGGTCGACCGCCAGCGCTATTACCGCCAGGCGCGGGAGCACCTGCACATCCTCGATCTGGTCGAGGCCGGCCGCAACCGCGAGGCGGCCGACGCCATGCGCGACCACTTGCAGGGCGTGGTGGTCAACCTGCGCGGCACGCGGCCCGACGGCGACGCGCCTATAATCAGGAACCTGCCCCCGGGCAGCTAGAATTCGACTTCCCAGCTTCCGCTTTGCCACCGGCTTGAATCCGTCCGTCCCGCCCCTCCCGCCGTCCGCCCTGCGCATTTTCCGGGGCCTGCCGCCGCCTTCGCTGCGCCGCCCGTGCGCGCTGGCGATCGGCAATTTCGACGGCGTGCACCGCGGCCACCAGGCCATCCTGGCCCGCGTGCGCGAAGCTGCCCAGGCCAGGGGGCTCGTGCCGACGGTCATGACCTTCGAGCCCCATCCCCGCGAATTCTTCGCCGAACTGCACCAGCGCCCCGAACTGGCGCCCACCCGCATCGCCGGCTTGCGCGACGAACTGTGCGCGCTGGCCCGCTACGGCATGCAGCACGTGGTGGTGGAACGCTTCAATGAACGCCTGGCCTCGATGCCGGCCCAGGCCTTCATCGACCGGCTGCTGATCGAGGGCCTGCACGTGAAGTGGCTGCTGGTGGGCGACGACTTCCGCTTCGGCGCCCACCGCACCGGCGACATCGCCCTGCTGCGCGCCAGCGCAGCGCGCCACGGCTTCGAGGTCGAATCCATGGAGTCGGTCACCGACCAGGGCCAGCGCATTTCCAGTTCCGCCATCCGCACGGCGCTGGCGGTCGGCGACCTGGACCGCGCCGCCGAGCTGCTGGGCCACCCCTACAGCGTCAGCGGCCACGTCATCCACGGCCAGAAACTGGGCCGCACGCTGGGCTTTCCCACGCTGAACCTGCGCGTCTCGCGCCGCTGCCCGGCCCTGTCCGGCATCTTCGTGGTGCAGGTGCACGGACTGGCCCCCCAACCCTTGCCCGGCGTGGCCAGCCTGGGGGTGCGCCCCACGGTCGACGACAGCGGCCGGGTCCTGCTGGAAGTCCACGTGTTCGATTTCAGCGGCAACGCTTACGGTAAACTCGTACAGGTGGAATTCCTGAAAAAGCTGCGCGACGAAGAAAAATTCGTCGATCTGCCGACTCTGAAAGCGGCGATCGAGGACGACGCGCGCCAGGCCCGGGCCTATTTCGCGTCCAGCCACCTGGGCCAGGCCGATCTGGCCACTTCCGCGACCGATCGAATTAGTTAGGCCCCCCCCTACGCGCTGACGCGCGCCCCCCAGGGGGCGATGCGGGTGGACCGGCGGAGCCGGATCCACCGCATCCTGGAAACTGCCTTGGCTGGCGAAGAATTGAGTTCTTCCCGCCTTCCGTGGCCTACGATATTTGAATGTGAAGCTTGCCTGCCCCGCGGACGGGGCCGATGTGCAAAATCCTGTTTTTCCATGGACTACAAGAAAACTCTCAACCTTCCCGACACTCCGTTCCCCATGCGCGGCGATCTCGCCAAGCGCGAGCCCGGCTGGGTCGCGGCCTGGGAAGAGAAGCACCTGTACCAGGCCATCCGCGCGGCCAGCGCCGGACGGCCGCGTTTCGTGCTGCATGACGGTCCGCCCTACGCCAACGGCGACATCCACCTGGGGCACGCGGTCAACAAGATCCTGAAGGACATCATCGTCAAGAGCCGCACGCTGGCCGGCTTCGATGCGCCCTACGTGCCGGGCTGGGACTGCCACGGCATGCCCATCGAGATCCAGATCGAAAAGAAATACGGCAAGGGGCTGCCGGTGGCCGAGGTACAGGCCAAGGCGCGCGCCTACGCCACCGAGCAGATCGACCGGCAGCGCAAGGACTTCAAGCGCCTGGGCGTGCTGGGCGACTGGGACCACCCCTACCTGACCATGAACCCCCGCAACGAGGCCGACGAGCTGCGCGCGCTGGGCACCATCCTGGAAAAAGGCTTCGTCTTCCGCGGCCTCAAGCCCGTGAACTGGTGTTTCGACTGCGGCTCGGCGCTGGCCGAGGCCGAGGTCGAGTACGCCGATCGCACCGACCCCGCCATCGACGTGGCCTTCCCCTTCGCCGATCGCGCGGCGCTGGCCAAGGCCTTCGGGCTGCCCTCGATCGACGAGGAAGGCGCCGTCGTCATCTGGACCACCACGCCGTGGACCATCCCCTCCAACCAGGCGCTGAACGTCCACCCCGAGATCGACTACGCGCTGGTGCGCGTGAAGACGCCGCAGGCCTGGGGCACGCTGCTGATCCTCGCCCGCGAGCGCGTCGAGACCTGCCTGCAGGCCTGGGACCTGGAAGGCGAGATCGTCGCCACCTGCAAGGGCCTGGCGCTGGACCACATCGCCTTCCACCATCCGCTGGCCCGCAAGGATCCGGGCTACGACCGGCTCTCGCCCGTCTACCTGGGCGACTACGTGACCCTGGACACCGGTACCGGCATCGTGCACTCGGCGCCGGCCTACGGCATCGAGGACTTCATCTCCTGCAAGGGCAACGGCATGCCGGACGCTGACATCATCAGCCCGGTGATGGGCGATGGCCGCTATGCCTCGACGCTGCCGCTGTTCGGCGGCCTGACCATCTGGGACGCCAACCCGAAGATCGTCGCCGCGCTGGAGGAAGCCGGCACGCTGCTCAAGGTCGAGAAGCTGCGCCACAGCTACATGCACTGCTGGCGCCACAAGACCCCCATCATCTACCGCGCGACCAGCCAATGGTTCGCCGGCATGGACATCCTGCCCGCCGAAGGCGGCGGCACGCTGCGCGAACGCGCGCTGGAGGGCATAGAAGCGACCCGCTTTTACCCTTCCTGGGGCAAGGCGCGGCTGCACGCCATGATCGCCAACCGGCCCGACTGGACGCTGTCGCGCCAGCGCCAATGGGGCGTACCCATGGCCTTCTTCGTGCACAAGGAAACCGGCGAGCTGCACCCCCGCACGCCCGAACTGCTCGAACAGGTCGCGCAGCGCATCGAACAGGGCGGCATCGAAGCCTGGCAATCGCTGGACCCGCGCGAACTGCTGGGCGACGAGGCCGGCCTGTACGAGAAGAACCGCGACACGCTGGACGTCTGGTTCGACTCCGGCACGACCCACCAGACCGTGCTGCGCGGCTCGCATGCTGCCGACGGCGCCTGGCCCGCCGACCTGTACCTGGAAGGCTCGGACCAGCACCGCGGCTGGTTCCACTCGTCGCTGCTGACCAGTTGCATGCTGAACGGCACGCCACCCTACAAGGCCCTGCTCACCCACGGCTTCACCGTGGACGGACAGGGCCGCAAGATGAGCAAGTCGCTCGGCAACACGCTGGCGCCGCAGAAAATCTCCGACACGCTGGGCGCCGAGATCCTGCGCCTGTGGATCGCCAGCACCGACTACTCGGGCGAACTGTCGATCTCGGACGAGATCCTCAAGCGCGTGGTGGAATCGTATCGCCGCATCCGCAACACGCTGCGCTTCCTGCTGGCCAACCTGAGCGACTTCGACATCGCCACCCAGGCCGTGCCCGACGCCCGGATGTTCGAGATCGACCGCTACGCGCTGGCCATGACGGCCCGCCTGCAGGAAGAGATCACGGCGCTGTACGACCGCTATGAATTCCACCCGGCCACGGCGCGGCTGCAGACCTTCTGCTCCGAGGACCTGGGCGCGTTCTACCTCGACATCCTGAAGGACCGCCTCTACACCACCGCCCCCGGCAGCGTGGCCCGGCGGTCGGCGCAGACCGCGCTCTGGCACGTCACGCAGGCGCTGCTCAAGCTGATGGCGCCCATCCTCTCGTTCACCGCCGAGGAAGCCTGGGCGCTGGTCAAGCAGGGGTCGCTCACCATCTTCACGGAAACCTTCCATGCCGTGCCGGCCCAGCCGGACGCCGGAGCCCTGCTCGAGAAATGGGGCCGCCTGCGCCACCTGCGCGGAGAAGTCACCAGGAAGCTGGAGGAAGTCCGCGCGGCGGGCGGCATCGGCTCCTCGCTGCAGGCCGAGATCGACATCCACGCGCCGGCCTCCGACTACGCGCTGCTTGCCAGCCTGGGCGAAGACCTGCGCTTCGTGCTGATCGTCTCGCGCGTGGGCCTGCATGCCGCCGAGGGCGACCTGCGGATCGACGTCGCCCCGTCCGGCCACAAGAAGTGCGAGCGCTGCTGGCACTGGCGCGAGGACGTGGGCGTCGATCCCGAGCAGCCCGAGATCTGCGGCCGCTGCGTCGCCAATCTCGAGGGCACGGGCGAACCGCGCGAGTTCGCCTGATGGGCGCGCCCGCCCCGCGTTCCCGGCTGGCCGCCTGGCTGGCCATCGCCGCGCTCATCATCGTCGCCGACCAGGTCACCAAGGTCGCGGTGGACAAGCTGTTCGCCTACGGCGAGCGGCTGCCGCTGCTGCCGGTGCTGGACTTCACCCTGCTGTACAACCGCGGCGCGGCCTTCAGCTTCCTGGCCGGCGCCGACGGCTGGCAGCGCTGGTTCTTCACCATCCTGGCGCTGGGCGTGTCCGGCTTCATCGTCTGGATGCTGTCGCGCCATGGCCACCAGCGGTTGTTCTCGTGGGCGCTGACCCTGATCCTGGGCGGCGCCCTGGGCAACGTGATCGACCGCTTCATCCACGGCCACGTCATCGATTTCGTGCTGGTGCACTACGGCGACTGGTTCTTCCCCGCGTTCAACCTGGCCGATTCGGCCATCACGGTCGGCGCGGTGCTGCTGATCGTCGACGAAATCCGCAAGCCACGCAGCGGCGACACCCCTCCCGCGACCTGAGGCGCAGGGGCCGTGGCCCCTGGGCACGGGGTCTATAATCCCCTGATCCAACCTCTCCCCACCCCGCCCATGTCCGACCTCGCCAACAAGCGCCTCGTCCTCGGTATGACCGGCGGCATCGCCTGCTACAAGATCTGCGAGCTGGTGCGGCGCCTGACCGAGCGCGGCGCGACGGTGGACGTGGTCATGACCGAGGCCGCGACGCACTTCGTCACGCCGGTCACGATGCAGGCGCTGTCGGGCCGGCCGGTCTACGTGGACCAGTGGGATGCGCGCATGCCCAACAACATGGCGCACATCAACCTGACGCGGGGGGCGGACGCGGTCCTGATCGCGCCCGCCAGCACCGACTTCCTGGCCAAGCTGGCGCACGGCATGGCCGACGACCTGCTGACCACGCTATGCGTGGCCCGCGCCTGCCCGCTGCTGGTGGTGCCGGCGATGAACCGCGAGATGTGGGCCAATCCGGCCACCCAGCGCAACGCCGCGCAGCTGCGCGCGGACGGCGTCACGCTGCTGGGCCCGGCCGAAGGCGACCAGGCCTGCGGCGAGGTCGGTTCCGGCCGCATGCTGGAACCGCACGAAATCCTCGAAGACCTGATTGCCCACTTCCAGCCCAAGGTGCTGGCCGGCAGGCGGGTGCTGATCACGGCCGGCCCCACCTCCGAGCCCATCGACCCGGTGCGGGTCTTGACCAACGTGTCCTCGGGAAAGATGGGCTATGCCATCGCGCGCGCGGCGCGCGAGGCCGGCGCCGAGGTCACGCTGGTGTCCGGCCCCACCGCGCTGGCCGCGCCGCGCGGGGTGCGCCGGGTCGACGTGATGACCGCGCGCGACATGCTCGATGCCGTGATGGCGGGCGTGCCGGATGCCGACATCTTCGTGGCCGTCGCGGCGGTGGCGGACTGGCGGGTCAAGGAAGTCAGCGCCCGCAAGCTGAAGAAAACCGACGGCGCGCCGCCGGCGCTTGAATTCGTGCAGAACCCCGACATCCTGGGCACGGTGGCGGCCCTGCCGCGCCCGCCCTATTGCGTGGGCTTCGCCGCCGAGACCGAGGACCTGGCCTGCCACGCCACCGAGAAGCGCGCGCGCAAGCGCGTGCCGCTGCTGGTGGGCAACCTGGCCCAGGAAGTGCTGGGCCGCGACGACACCACCCTGGTACTGTACGACGATGCCGGCGAACATCCGCTGGCCCGCCTGTCCAAGCTCGCGGCCGCGCGACAGCTGGTGGCAGAAATCGGCCGGCGCGCCGGCTCGTGAACGATCCGAGGAGGACCGTCATGCCCTTCGACGCGGAACCCCCAAACGGCGACTACGCCGCCTATATCGACAAGATGGTCAACCGCGGCGCCGGCACGCCGGGTGAACAAGGCCTGCTCAAGACCGGCACGGGCGGCTTCCGCTCGGCGCTGCGGCTGCCGGGCTCGCAAAAGGACACGCGCAGCCCGGGCCAGCAATACACCGCCGGCACCGGCATCCCGTCCGCCCCCACCGCACCGTCGTCCCCCTCGGCCAACATGCCGGCCGGCGTCAGCGAGCCGGCCTCGCGCGCCACGCTGGCGGCCCAGGGCAACAGCGCGGTCAAGGGCACCATCCAGATCCTCCTGGGCGTGCTGTTCGGCGTACTGACCGTCAGCAGCATCGGCGCGGCGCTGATGGACCACGATCCGCTCGAACCCTTCAACATCGTCCGCACCATCATCCTGTTCGTCGTCGCGCGCTCGCTGTTCCGGCGCGGACGCCAGACGCTGCGTGGCGCGCAGGGCATCCCGGGCACGATGCTGCCACCCTTCGTGCCGCCCAACCGCAATCAACGTTCATCCCATCGCAACGCATGAAATCCGTAGACCTGAAGATCCTCGACGCGCGCATGCGCGACTACCTGCCCGCCTACGCCACCCCGGGCTCCGCCGGCCTGGACCTGCGCGCCTGCCTGGAAGCCCCGCAAACCATCCAGCCCGGCCAGACCGTGCTGGTGCCCACGGGCCTGGCCATCCACATCGCCGACCCCGGCTACGCCGCAATGATCCTGCCGCGCTCGGGCCTGGGCCACAAACACGGCATCGTGCTGGGCAACCTGGTGGGGCTGATCGATTCCGACTACCAGGGCCAGTTGATGGTGTCGACTTGGAACCGTGGGCAGGAAGCCTTCGTGCTCCAGCCCATGGAGCGCCTGGCCCAGATGATCATCGTGCCGGTGGCCCAGGTCAGCTTCAACGTGGTCGACGATTTCACGGAATCCGACCGCGGCGCGGGCGGGTTCGGAAGCACCGGCAAGCATTGATCGCGCGTCCATGGCGAAGACCGACAGCGAGGGCGCCGAGACCGATCTCGAAGCGGTGCGCATCTACGAGGCGCTGCGCAAACGCATTTTCCAGGGCGAGTTCCAGCCCGGCCATGAGCTGAACCAGGTCCATATTTCGCAGAAATATGGCGTCAGCCGCACGCCGGTGCGCGAAGCGCTGCGCATGCTCCAGGCCGACGGGCTGGCCGAGGCACGCTTCAAGTACCGGATGACGGTCACGCAACTCACGGCCGAGGAAGTCGACCAGATCTACGGACTGTGGATCGCCTGCCAGGCCATCGCCACCCAGGTTTCCATGGGGCGCCTGAGCCGGACCGAACTGGCCGCCTGCAAGAAGGTCGTGGACAGGATGTCGCGCCAGGACGACGAGCAGTCCAGCCACTGGCGCGACCTGCACCTGGATTTCCACCGCCGCCTGAACCGGCCCGCGGGCCGGATGTACATCGACAAGATGGACGAATACTGGCATCGGACCGAACGCGCGCGCTACTCGCTCGAACAGACATCGCCGTCGCTCTTCGCCGACGACCTGGGCGACCATGCGGGGCTGCTGCACGCCTACGAAACCGAAGACCTCCAGGCTGCGCAGCGTATCCAGACCCTGCAGCTCGTGCGCTCGGCCACGGCCTCGATCAAGCTGATCGACCCGGATTACGCACCGGTCTTCATGCAGAACGCGGTGGCGATCCTGCGCGTGCGCCTGTAGTCCCGGGCGGCGCTCAATCCATGAAGCGCCCGCCGGACATGTTCAGCGTTTCCCCCGTGATGTAGCCGGACAGACGCGAGGCCAGGAACAAGGCGGCCGCGGCGGCCTCTTGCGAGCGCCCCACGCGTCCGACGGGGATGCCCTTGAGTACGTGCTCAAGGTCTTCCCCGGTCTTGGTCACCTGGACGTCGAACAGCGCGGTGGCGATGGCATTGACCGTCACGCCCTGCGGCGCCAGTTCGGCCGCCAGCGAACGGCTGAACGCGATCAGGCCGCCCTTGGCCGCGGCATAGGGACTGACGCCCGGATGCGCGCCGGTCTTGCCCGACATCGAGCAGAACGACAGCAGGCGCCCGAAGCCGCGCCGCGCCATGCGGGCGGCGGCTTCGCGCAGCAACAGCACGGGCAGGACCAGTTCGTCGCGCGCGACCTGGGCGTACAGTACCGGATCGATGTCCAGCGCCTTGCCCACCGAGACCGGCGGCGACACGAAGATCAAGGCATCGAGCGGACCATGGGCGTCTTCCACCCGATCCAGGAAATCGCGGATGGCGGCCGGATCCGCATCGGCGGGCACGCGGTCGCCGGGCCTGTCCGCGCCGCCGCTTCCCGGCGCCAGGTAACCGGCATGGACCCGTGCCCCATGCGCCTCGAAGCCGTCGACCACCGCCGGCCCCACCCCGCCCTCCGCCCCCACCACGAGCACCGACATGCCGGTGACGTCGATCACCGTGGGAAACTGCTGAGCCCCTGCCTGCATCGCCTTACTCCTCCGCCTTGATGTGGTATTGCGCGATGACCTCGCCATAGCGCCGGAACTCCTTGCCGACGAACTCCCGCATCTCGGCGGTCGTGGACGGCCGCATCGTCAGGCCGAACTTGTCGAGCTGGCCGCGTACGGGCTCGTTACTGACGATCGTGTGGATGTCGCGGTACAGCTTCTCGGCGATCGGCGCGGGAACCCCGGTCGGCAGCATGAAGCCGTACCAGGCCTCGGTCGAGAAGTCCTTCACGCCCAGTTCGGCGAAGGAAGGGATCTCGGGCGCGTGGGAGTTGCGCTGCTCGGCCCCCACGCCCAGCGCCTTCAACTGGCCCGAGGCCAGATAGGGCTTGACGGTGTGGGTGGCGATGAAGAAGGCCTCGACCTGGCCGCCGATCAGGTCCGTCACGGCCGGGGCCGTGCCCTTGTACGGCACGTGCAGGAACTCCGTTCCCGTCTTCTGCTGCAATTGGGCGATGAAGATGTGCGAAGGCGAGCCTATGCCGGCGCTGGCGAACGCCACCTTGCCGCGGTTGGCCTTGGCGTAGTCCAGGAACTCCGTCAGCGTGTTGAAACGCGACTTGCCCGACACCACCAGCGTCATGTCGCCATAGCCGGCGATGACCAGCGGCTGCAGGTCGCGCATGGGCACGAAAGTATCGGACTTCATGAGGTGGGCGGTTACCGAAATGTTGCTGCCCATGACGCCGACGGTATAGCCGTCGGGCTGCGACTGGGCCAGGACCTGGGCCCCCACGTGGCCCGACGCCCCCAGGCGGTTCTCGACCACGACCGGGACCTTCCAGGCCTTGGTCAATTCTTCTCCGACCAGGCGGGCCAGGCGGTCAGGCCCCGTGCCCTGCGAAAAGGGCACGATGAACCGCACGGCCTTGCTGGGGAAGTCGTCGGCCAGTGCCGGGTATGAACTCGCGGCACAGCACAGGGCAAGCAGGAATTTCCAGACTGAACGGGTAAGCATGGCAAGGACCTCTCATAGAAGCTCTACACGGCACATCCACCGGCAGGCACGGCCTGCGCGGCATCCACAGGCGATGGCTTTCAGGCCATCGTCTCGTCCACCAGACTCCGCATGTCGACGCAGGCATCGAGATCCGCCACGGCGGCGATCAAGGCCTCGGCCCGCGCGGCCCGGCCCGTGCCCAGGTTCTCCTTGAATTTCTCGACCAGGGTGTCGAACGAGATCGGCACGCCGGCCGACCCGGGCGCGGCCTCGCGGCCACCGCTTTGGCGATTGCCGGCCTCGTCCTCGATCACCACTTCCGACAACAGGTTGGACGGCGAGGCCGACTCGGCCTGGACCACCTCGATGCGGCCGTCCAGCAGCCGGCGCAGTTCAGGCGATTCGCGCAGCGGCGCCTCGAAGCTGGCGGGACGGATGCCGCCCTGCACCAGGGCGGCCGCGACGATGTAAGGCAGGGAATGATCGGCGGCCTCGCGCGTGCGCGGCGCGAACGGATCGACGCGGATCTCGTACAGGTGGCGATACACCCCGGGATCGGCATGTACCGTCACCCTGGCGATCGCCTCCGGCGAGCGGCCCGCGTCCTGCCAGGCGGCACGCGCTCGCAGGGCCGACTGGATGGCGCTCTGTCCGCGCGATCCGACCGGCCAGCGCTTGAAGCTGCCGCGGGCGATGCCTTCGAAGCGCTCGATGCCCTGCAGGCGCCGCACGGCCTGCGCGGCCTCGTCGGTGGTGGCCTGCAGCTTGGCCAGATAGCCGAACTTCCCCTCGAAGGGACGTACCACGCCCTCCACGCCGCACCTGGCCAGATGGCAGGCGTAGATCGAATGCCGGACGCCGTCACCGCCGTTGAAGCGCTTCCACATGGTCAGCTCGCCATGCGCGTCGAATTCGGAGGACTCCGCTTCCAGCGACGGATAGTTCGCGTTCACGGTGATCGAGAAGGCCTGCCGGAACTGCGCATGATCGAGTCCCAGCATGTCGCCGATCGCGGCCGTGGCGCCCAGCGCGGTCAGACAGGGATAGTCCCAGCCGGCCCGGTCGGGATCGAAGTAGTCGCTCATGGCCACGATCATCTCGTAGCCCAGGCACAGGGCCCGCGCCACCTCCAGGCCACTCGCGCCGGCCGACTCCGCCACCGCGATCACGCCGGTCAGGATGTCGCTGGGATGCGCGCCGCCCAGGCGGCCAAGATAGAAATCGTTGAAATCGTAGGCGCGCAGCGGCGGGCTGTTGAGCAGGGCGGCATGTTCGATGCCCACGCGTTCGCCGGATCCCCACAGTCTGGCCCCGCCTTCGGACAACGGAAAGCAGGCGGCGAACCTGCGCGCGCGCTGGGCGGCCCGGTGGTCCAGCGCGCCCAGCACCACGCCGAACGAGTCCAGCACGACCTTCCTGACGGCGTCGCGGCAGGCGGCATCGATCTCGAAGCCGCGGGAGCGGATGCAGAACGCGGCCAGGTGATCAAGAAACGCATCGTTGGGAGAAACAGCGTGCATGCGGGATTCCTGTGGAGAAACGGTTGGGAGGGATCAGCGGGTGATGCGGTACTTCTGCGTACCCAGGCCGGCGATGCCCAGTTCGACCAGCTCGCCGCCTCGCAGGTAGCGCGGCGGCTTCATGCCCAGGCCGACGCCCGCCGGCGTGCCGGTAATGACGAGATCGCCCGGCTCCAGGGTCATGCATTGGCTCAGGTAGCTGACGATGGCCGGACACTTGAAGATCATCTGGCGGGTGTTGCTCTGCTGCACCCGCTCGCCGTCCACCGAGAGCCAGATGTCGAGCGCGTGCACGTCGGCGATCTCGTCATGGGTCACGAGATAGGGACCGATGGGGCAGAAACGGTCGAAGCTCTTGCCCTTGTCCCACTGGCCGCCGCGATCGAGCTGGAAGGCCCGGTCAGACAGGTCGTTCGCCAGCACGTAGCCGAAAATGCTGCCGGCCGCATCCAGCTCGGACACGTCGCGGCAAGGTTTGCCGATGACGATGCCCAGCTCGACTTCCCAATCCATCTTCTCGGCCTTCGCCGGCTTGGGCACGTCGTCGTACGGTCCGGACAGCGTCGACGGCGCCTTCATGAACACGACGGGCTCGGCCGGAATCGCCATGCCGGACTCCCTGGCATGGTCCACGTAGTTCAAGCCGATGGCGATGATCTTGCCCGGCCGTGCCAGCGGCGCCCCCAGGCGCGGTGTTCCGTCGACCCGGGGCAGGCGCCCGGCGTCGACCGCGCCCAGGCTGTCCTGCAGGCCGCGCGCCATGGCCCGGGCATCGATGTCCCGCAAGAGGCCCGACAAATCCCTCAACCCGCCCTGCCCGTCCAGCATGCCCGGCCGCTCGCACCCTTGCGCGCCGTACCTGACCAGCTTCATGTGCCGTACTCCCTGTGTATCAATAGATGAAGGCGAGATTGCCTTGCCAGCCCGCACGGTCGAGCAGATGGATGCGTTTCTCGTGAATCCGGAATCCCCCGTCGCGATGGCGCAGCAGATAGTCGACGCGGGCCGCGATGGCGTTCTTCTCTCCCAGGCCGACCTGGGTCCAGTCGCCGCCGCGCGTCTCGTGGATCAACTGGCTGCTCGACACGGACCAGAGGTCGCCGCGTTCGTCGGCCGCCACGTTGGAGACGAAGTGCAGCGTGCGCGACGGCGGCTGCTGGGCCGGAAACCAGTGGTTGACCAGGTGATACACGCGCTCCTCGCGGGCCATCCTGTCGTCGTTGACGATGGCCGCCTGCCGCCCCGGCCGCGCCTCGTCCACCAGGGGCACGATGTAGAAGCCGTCGTCGTCGAACAGGTTCAGCCAATCGTCGAACTTCCTGTCGTCCAGCAGCCGCGCCTCGCGATAAATGAACTGGGTGATGTCCTGCAACATTGCGCTTTCCATACTCGATTCCCGCCTCAAGCGTGCTTCGATGCCTGCCGCATCAGTTTTTCCCAGGCCCGCCACAGGGCGCGCTGGGGCGCTTCGCTGGACGGCAGGCCGCGGTAGTCGCCGCTGCCGGTCCTCTCGTCGCTGTCCATGCCGCGGTCGAACAGCAGCCACTCCACGCTGCTGGCGCGCAGGCCCTGCGTCACGCGAGCGAATATCTCGGTGTCGTCGGTCATGCCGAAACCCGACGGCCCATAGAACCGCTCCTGGCTGCGCAGCATGCCGGCGTTGAAGGCATCAGGCGCGCCCTCGATCTCGTACGGATAGATCAGCACCTCGGTCTCATCGACCGAGATAGGACGCCAGACCCGGATCTGCTGATGGATCATGCCCATGCTGGGAAATACCGTGGAGGTCGCCTTCGAGGTGATGCCCGCGAACGCCGCTTCGCCATGCGTGTCCAGCAGCCCGCGATACATGCGTCCGAATTCGCCATCGAGCAGGTAGCCCGGATCGGCCGCCGGCACCCGCGCGAAGCCATGCCCTTGCCGGCAGGACCAGGTCTCGCCGCGAAAGCGCTGCTCCCTCATCTCGCGCGAACTGCGTCCCTTGTGCACGCCGAAGTCGCCGGTGCTGTCGCCGTACTTGGCCTGCAGCTTCACGAAGGCGCCATGGGTATGCATGAAGTGATAGGCGTCGACGATGTTCTCGGTCTGCAGCTTCCAGTTGCCCTTGTATCGACAGACGTAGGGCTTGGAAGCGATGGCGATGCGGCCCACCGGCGAGAGATCGAGCTTGGCGTCGATGACGGCCTTGAGCTCGCCCAGGTAGGACACGAGCGGCTCGATGCCGGCGTCGAGCGACACGAACAGCAGACCGCGGTAGCTTTCCAGGCGCGGCACGCGCACCAGGCCTTCGGGCTCGATGAAGTTGGCGCCGTAGCCGCCCGGGTCGCCGCGCTCGGACACCAGGCGCGTCCGGCCCGCGAGGTCGAAGATCCAGCCGTGGTACGGACACCGCATTTCCTGCACGACACCCTGCGGCTCGCGCAACAGCGCCGCGCCGCGATGCATGCAGCGGTTGAAGAAGGCGCCGATCTTTCCTTCCTTGTCGCGGATCACGACGATGGGCTGGCGCCCGGCATGGGCCGTCTTGAAACTGCCGGCCGACGCAAACTCGGTCTCGTGTCCGACGTAGATCCAGGTCCGCTCGAAGATGTGCTTCATCTCCAGTTCGAAGACGTCTTCGTCCGTATACGCCTCGGTGCGGACCAGGAATTGCTGCCCGGGTATCTCGCGGACGTAGTCCCCAACATCGATCTCTGGTGTCCTGCTCATGCTTGCCTTTGACACTATCTCTGTCGTGAAAAAGTGGATACACTTTTAGTCTGTTGGCAGCCGGAATCTTTGTCAATCACTTTTCGTTCGAATCCACGCTCATGCGTGAAAACCCCCAACGGGAGGCAGTCATGTCCAAAGTCCTACGCCTGGCGATCGCCGAAAAGCGAGCCGTTTTCGGCGGATGGTGTGCTCTACCTTGCGCCTTCGGCGCGGAACTCCTGGCCGCGGGAGGACTGGACTACGTCTGCGTGGACCAGCAGCACGGCCTGATCGACTATGCCGACGTCACGCCCATGTTCACCGCCATCGAACGCGCCGGCGGCATCCCCGTGACGCGGGTGCCCGCCTCGACCGACTGGATGATCGCCAAGGCGCTGGACGCCGGTGCGCAGGCCGTGATCGTGCCGATGTGCGAGACGCCCGAGCAGGCGGCCGCCGCGGTCGCGGCCTGCCGCTACCCACCCACCGGCATCCGCTCCTACGGCCCCATCCGTTCGGCGCTGGTGCGGCAGGCGCGCGATACGGCCACGCTGGGCGACGAGCCCATGTGCTTCGTGATGATCGAAAGCCGCCGGGGACTGGACAACCTGGAAGCCATCGCCGCCACGCCGGGCCTGGACGGCATCTATGTCGGTCCCGCCGACCTTGCGCTGGGCCTGGGGCTGGAGCCCGACCTGGACAAGCCGGAGAAGGAACATGCCGACGCGGTCGCGGCCATTCTGGACGCCTGCCGCCGCCACGGGCGCGTGGCCGGCATCCAATGCTCGGGAGGCGCCTCGGGGCGCCGCTATGCCGACCAGGGATTCGGCTTCGTCACCATCGCCAAGGACAGCGCGCTGCTCCAGGCGGGCACGCGGCAGGAACTGGCGCGTGCCCGCGGCGACACGGCCAATCCCGCGGCATCGGGCTACACGTGAAGCAGTCGTTGCGGATCGCCGACATATCAATAAATTTACCCGGGTGTTATTGCAAATATATTTTTACCCGGGTAAATTAATACCACATCCTTTCTTGTGGTGAATGCCATGTCTGCCCTTACCTGCACCGCCTTCGACGGCCATCGCCTGCTGGCCAGCGGCCCGCTGCGCGACGTCGCGCTGGCCGTGCGGCGCGCCGCGCGCGCGCCGGACCACGCGTCGATTCTCATCTTCGACGACGCGACCGGAAAACCCTTCGACATCGACACGCGCGGTTCCGAGCGCGAAGTCCTGGCGCGCCTGCCCCCGACACCGCCCGCGGCCTGCGACGACGCCGTGGCCGCCGAAGAGCCCTCGGCGCCCCGGGGCAAGGGGCGGCCCAGGCTGGGCGTGGTCGCGCGCGAAGTCACGCTGCTGCCGCGCCACTGGGAATGGCTCAACGGCCAGCCCGGCGGCGCGTCGGTGGCGCTGCGCAAGCTGGTGGAGGAAGCCCGCCGCGCCCACGCTGGCCAGGAAGGCCAACGGCGCGCGCGCGACGCGGCCTACCATTTCATGTCCGCCATGGCAGGCGACCTGCCCGGTTTCGAAGAGGCCGCCCGCGCGCTGTTCGCGGGCGACGGCGAACGCTACGCGGCGCTGCTGCGCGACTGGCCGGCCGACGTGCGCGATTACGCGCTGCGTCTGGCGACGCAGACTACCCCTCGATGACGGCCACGACCTGGCCTTCCTCGACCGGGTCGCCTTCGCCCACGCGCAGCTCCAGTACCGTCCCGGCGGCGGGCGCCGGGATGGGAATTTCCATCTTCATGGACTCCACGATCAAGAGCGCCGCCTCCGCCTCCACGGCCGCCCCGACGGATACCTCCACCTTCCACACGGTGCCGGTGATCTCCGATTGCACTTCGATACGCGCCATGGCGCCCTCCCTTGTCTATGCCCGTCGGCCTTACGCGGCGTTCGCCGCGGCAGCCGTCTTCATGTCCCGCACGACCTCGGCCGCCAGGCCCGTGTCGATGTCCGCGTTGACGAACCGTTCGTTGCGCAGCAGCGCGAGCACGAACGGAATGTTGGTCTTGACCCCTTCGACCACCGTGGCGCGCAGGGCCTCTTCCAGCGCGGCCAGCGCCCGCGGGCGATCCTCGGCATGCACGATGAGCTTGGCGATCATGGGGTCGTAGTACGGCGTGACGCGGCTGCCCTGCGCATAGCCGGTCTCCACCCGTATGCCGGGGCCGGACGGCCACTCCAGCCTGGCCAGCGGCCCCGGCGAAGGCAGGAAACGCAGCGGATCCTCGGCATAGATGCGCGCCTCGATCGCATGGCCGTTCAGGCCGATCGAGGACGGCAGCACGGCATCCAGCCGCTCGCCCCAGGCCAGCCGCACCTGGGCCTGCACGAGGTCGATGCCGGTGACCGCTTCGGTCACCGCGTGCTCGACCTGCAGCCGCGTGTTCATCTCCAGGAAGTTGAAGCCGCCCGCGCCGTCGTACAAGGTCTCGACCGTGCCGATCACGTCGTAGCGCATGTCGGCCAGGATGCGGGTGACGCGATCGGCCGCGGCATCCAGCGCCGCGCGCGGCAGGCCGGGCGCCGACGCTTCTTCCACCACCTTCTGGTGGCGCCGCTGGACCGAACACTCGCGCTCGTACAGATGCCGCACGTTGCCGTGCCGGTCGGCCAGCACCTGGAACTCGATGTGCCGCGGCCGCTCGACCAGCCGCTCCAGGTAGAGATCGGCGCAGCCGAAGCTGCGCTGGGACAGCGAACGCGCCTGCGCGACGGCGGCCAGCAGTTGCGCGTCGTCGTGCGCGGCCAGCATCCCTATGCCGCCTCCGCCGCCGGCGGGCTTGACCAGTACCGGATAGCCGATGCGCCGCGCGGCCGCAAGGCTCGCCTCGTCATCATCGTCCAGCAGCCCCGAGCTGGGCCCCAGCGGCATGCCGCGCGCGGCCATCAGGTCGCGGGCCCGGGTCTTGTGTCCCATGGCCTCGATCCAGTCCGCTCCCGGCCCGATGAAGCCCGCTCCCTGCGCGGCCACGCGGCGCGCGAAGCCGGCGTTCTCGGCCAGGAACCCATAGCCGGGATGCAGGCCATCGGCCCTCGTCTCGGCCAGCACGGCAAGCAGCGCATCCTGGTTCAGATAACTGGCGCGTGCATCGGCCGGACCGATCGCGCGGGTCTCGTCGGCCCAAGCCAGGTAAGGCAGATCCCGGTCCGCCTCGGAATACACGGCAACGGTCCGGATGCCGAGCTGCTTGAGGGCGCGCAGCACGCGGGCCGCGACCGCGCCGCGGTTGGCCACCAGCACCTTATCGAACATGGCGCTCGCTCCTCATGCCGGCTCTGCGGGTTCGCCGCAGGCCACGATGCCGCGCTCGACCAGGGCGTCGATCTCGCGCGGCGACAGTTGCAGTTCGTCGGCCAGCACCTGCCGCGTATCCTGGCCCAGGTCCGGGCCGGTGTGCATGATCTGTCCGGGAGTGTCGCTCAGCCTGGGCACGATGCCGGGATGGTGCAGCGAGCCCAGTTCGGGATGCGGAATTTCCGGCAGCATGCCGCGCGCGGCGAACTGCGGATCCTCGAAGATGTCGGCCATCGTATAGACCCGCGACACCGGCACTTCCGCCTCGAGCAGCATGCGCTCGATCTCGCTGCCGTCGTGCTGCAGCGTCCATTCGCTGACCACGCTGTTGCAGTAGGGGATGTTCGATCCGCGCGCGCGGATCGAACTCATGCGCGGGTCCTCGATCAGGTCCGGCCGGCCCATGACCGCGATCAGCCGCTCGAAGGTGGGGTTGCTGTTGGCCGCGATCAGCACATAGCCGCCGTCGCGGGTGGGATACAGGCTGTTGGGCGCCATGTTGGGCAGGTTGGGCCCTACCCGCTTGGGAATCAGATTCAGAGTCTTGAACGCGGGCACGTAGACTTCCATCTGCGTGAACGCCGTCTCGTACAGCGCCACGTCCACCACCTGCCCCTTGCCCGTGCGGGTCCGGTTCAGCAGCGCCGACACCGTGCCGAACGCGGCATAGACCGCCGACAGATAATCGGTCGTGGCCACCGCCACGCGCGCCGGCGGCCGGTCGGGATCGCCGGTCAGGTGGCGCACGCCGGCCATGGCCTCGCAGATCGCGCCATAGCCGGGCCGCATCCGGTAGGGCCCGGTCTGGCCGTAGCCGCTGATGCGCACCATGACCAGGCCCGGGTTCTCGCGCGACAAGTCCTCGTAGCCCAGCCCCAGCCGCTCCATCACGCCGGGCCGGTAGTTCTCGACCAGCACGTCGGTCTTGGCCGCCAGCCGGCGCACCAGGTCCCGGCCCTCGTCGGTCTTCAGGTCGATCACCATCGCGCGCTTGTTGCGCAGGGCCGTGGCGGCGTACAGCGACACGTCGCCCACGTGCTTGCCCATGTTGCGCAGCGGATCGCCGCTGGGCGGTTCGATCTTGATGACGTCCGCGCCGAAGTCCGCCAGGATGCGTCCGCACGCGGGACCGGCGACCGTGGAGCAGATCTCGATCGCCTTGTAGCCGCTCAGCGGGCCGGTATGCCCGGTCAGCCTGGCATTGCTCATTTACCCGCCCCCAGCAGGCCCAGCTTGGCGACGATCTCGCGCATGCCCTGGTACTCCTCTTCGTAGAACCGCGCCGCGTCGCGGTGCCCCATGAAATTGGGCCGGCTCTGGTTGGTCTCGGCCAGTTGCTCCCACATCGGCGACTGGCTCATGCGCCGGCACATGTCTTCCCAGAACTGGATCTGGTCCTCGGAGATGCCCTTGGCGGCGACGATGCCCATGGCCGAGCTGAAGGTCGAATCGATGCCCTGCTCCTTCCACGTCGGCACGTCGGCGAACTGGCCGCCCAGCCGCTGACCGGCGCTGACCGCGAGCACGCGGATCTTGCCGGCCTTCTTCAGCGCGATGACGTTGGGCGTGGTCGCGGCCACCACGTCCAGATGGCCGCCCACCAGCGCCACCATGGACTCGGCCGAAGACTTGAACGGCGCCACCACCAGCTTGCGCACGTCCACGCCCGCCGCGCCCAGCGCCTTGGCCGTGCCGATGTGGATATGGTTGCCGATGCTGGTGGCCACGCCTATGCGCTGGCTGGCGGGATCCTTGCGCAGCCGCTCGGCCAGGTCGGCCGCGGACTGTATGGGCGACTCGGTGCGCACCGCCGCCACCACGAACTCGTCCTGAATCACGGCGATGGGGGTCAGGTCCCGATGGGGCAGGATATCCAGGTTGCCCGTCAGGTAGCTCGAGATGTAGCCATGGGAATTGATCGACAGGTAGTGCGGATCGGCCCGCCTCTGCAGCAGCACCTCGAAGGCGATCTTGCCGTTCGCGCCCGGCTTGTTGGTGACCAGGAAGGTCTTGCCGCCCGGCACGTGGCTCTCGTCGTAGAACTGCTTCATCGCGCGGCCGGTCTGGTCCAGCGCGCCGCCCGGCCCGGCCGGCACGACGAACTCCACGTTCTGGTCCGGCCGCCAGGCCGCCCACGCGGGCCGTGCCGCCGCACCCAGCAGCAATCCTCCCATGCCCGTCCCCAGCGCGACGATGGCGCGGCGGCGGCCCTGATAGATAGTCTCCATGCTTCCCTCCTGACGGGAATGTGTTCTACGCTGGCACTTCGGTCTCCAACAGACGGCGGATCTCCCGCCAGTTCTCTTCCAGGCGACTGGCGAAAAACTGTTCGGCGGCGTCGGCATCGCCGCGCCGGATGGCATCGATGGCGCCGCGCCACAGGACGATGGAACGGCGGCGCCGCTCCGGGGACTTCAGCCCCAGGCCGGTGTAACGCAGCATCTGCATGGACAGCGAGGCGATCAGCGGAAACAGGCGTTCATTGCCGCACAACGCCGCGCACAGCAGGGTCATCTGGGCCGCGGTCTCGCCGTAGCGGCGCGCGGCGGCCGGATCGTCGGTCGTCTCGCGCAGGGTGGCGAAGCCGATCTCCAGCAGTTCCAGCAAGCGTTCGGGACGGTGCCCGGCCGCCAGGCGTCCGACCAGCCGCACCAGGCTGGCGCGGACCTCGAACAGGTCCTTGATTTCCTTTTGCGCCAGGAAGGTGGCCCGGGCACCCCGCCTGGCGTGGATGCGCACCACGCCCTCGCGCTCGAGCAGGCGCATGGCCTCGCGCACCGGGCTGCGGCTGACGCCGAACTGCTGGCCGATCTCCTGTTCGCGTATCCATTCGCCCGGGGCGATGGCGTGCGAGATGATGCGGTCACCGACGCTGGCCGCGATCTGCTCGGGCAGCGTCAGCGTATTGGACGGCCCGGCGAACACCCACCAGAACGCGATGGGCGTGCCGCGGTCCTCCTCGAAGGCCTGCAGGAACGCCGCGGCGCGGCTGGTGTCCGGCGGCGCCGGCCGGGCCTGAGTCACGGGCGCACTCCCGCGCGCAGCTTGGGCCCCAGCGTGGTCCGCAGCCGGCCCTGCGCGGCGTCGATGAACTGACACAGGTAAGGCCGCGTCTCGCGCGGGTCGATCAGATCCTCCACCGCGAAGGCCTCGGCGGTGCGGAACGGCGAGGACAGCGCCCGCAACTCGGCCTCGATCTCGGCTTCGCGCGCGGCCGGATCGGCGGCGCCCTGAATGTCGGCGCGGTAGGCCGCCTTGACCCCTCCTTCGATGGGCAGCGAGCCCCAGCTGGCGGACGGCCAGGCGATCTTGAAATTCAACCCGGAACGGTCGATCACGCTGCCGCCCGCGACGCCGAAGCACTTGCGCACCAGCACCGTGTAGATCGGCACCGTGGCCTGCGCCAGCACGTAGCGCTGCTGGATGCCGAAGCGCATGATCGCCTCGGATTCGGACTCGACGCCGATCAAGAGGCCCGGCACGTCGACGAAGAAGATCAGCGGAATGTTGAAGGCATCGCACAGGTCGATGAAATGCGTCTGCTTGCGCGCCGCCTTCACGTCGACGATGCCGCCGAACATGGGGTTGTTCGCCACCACGCCCACGACCTTGCCGTTCATGCGCGCCAGCATCGTGATGACGGCCCGGCCGAAGCCCGGCTGGATCTCGAACTCCGACCCGCGGTCCACGACCATGCCCACCAGCTTCTTCATGTTGTAGGCCTGGCGCTCGGAACGGGGCACGATGTCGACCAGCGCGTCCTCGCAGCGGTCCACGGGATCGCCCGACATCAGCACGGGCGGCAGTTCCCAGGCGTTCTGCGGCATGTACGACAGGAAGCGCCGGATCTGCGCCAGGCAGGTCTCCTCGTCCGGCGCCACATTGTCTATGGTCCCGGCGGTGTCGGCGGCGATCTTGGCCCCGCCCAGGTCGTTCTTGTGCAGCTTGACGCCGAAGGCGCGCTCGACCACCGGCGGGCCGGCCGCGAATATCTGGCTGCTGTCGCGCACCATGACGGTCCAGTGGGCCAGCATGGCGCGCCCCGCCGGGCCGCCCGCCACCGTGCCCATGACCGCGCTCACCACGGGCACCATGCCCATCAGCGAGGCCGATCGCTCGAAACCGTCCTGGCCATAGCCCGGCGTGACCGAATAGCCCTTGCGCTTGACGGTGTTGACGGTGCCGCCGGTGCCATCGATCAGGTTGACCAGCGGAATGCGGTAGTGGAAGGCCAGATCCTCGACGAAGCCGCCCTGCCCGCCCTTGCGGCGGTCGCTGCCGAAGCCGGTGCCGGCGCGAATGGTGTAGTCCTCGCCCCCCACCGCCACGGGCCGGTCGGAGATGCGCCCCAGGCCCATGACATAGGGCGCGGGCTCGAAGCCGGCCAGCCTGCCTTCCGCGTAGACCGCCCGCCCCGCCAACTGCCCCACCTCCTGGAACGAACCGGCATCCAGCAGCTTGTCGATGCGCTCGCGCACCGTCAACTTGCCGGCCGCGTGCTGGCGCGCCACCGACGCCTCGCCGCCGCATGCCCGCGCCAGTTCCCGCCTGCGCCGGATCTCGTCCGCTTCCGCCCGCCAGCTCATGCCGTCTCCTCGGATCGGTGAATTTCAGCTCACTATAATTGCCTGCTTTATTATTGTCGACAATTTTATTGCGCAAGAAAAAAGGGGGCGAACTCGCTGTCCGCCCCCTTGTGCCGCGCCTACTTGCTCTTGCCTTCTCCCTCGTAGGCGAACTTGCCGTCGCGCACGATGCCCATGACGCGCGAGCGCTCGTCGAAGCCCTGGTGGTCGCTGGCCGAGATGTTCAGCACGCCGTTGGGCACGGTCAGGTTGGAGGTCGACTCGAGCGCGTCGCGCAGCGCCGCACGGAACGCCGGCGTGCCGGGCTTGGCGCCCTTCTTCAACGCGCGCCCCACGGCGTCGTCCAGCAGCATCCAGGCGCCCCAGGCGTCGCCCGCGAACTGGGTGACCGAGCCGGCGCCGAACTTGGCCTCGTACCGGTCAACGAACTCGGTGGCCACCTTCTTGACCGGATGCGAAGCAGGCAGGCCGTGCGCCACCACGCCGGGGCCGGTCGGGAACAGCGTGCCTTCCACCGCCTTGCCGCCCAGGCGCAGGAACTCGGGCGTGGCGATGCCGTGGGTCTGGTAGAGCTTGCCCCGGTAGCCGCGGTCCACCAGCGTTTTCTGCGGCAGCAGCGCCGGCGTGGACGAGGCGGCCACCAGGATGGCATCGGGCTTGGCCACCATCAGCTTGAGCACCTGCCCGGTCACCGAGGTGTCGGTA
Source organism: Pigmentiphaga kullae (assembly GCF_004216695.1). GTDB lineage: Bacteria > Pseudomonadota > Gammaproteobacteria > Burkholderiales > Burkholderiaceae_B > Pigmentiphaga > Pigmentiphaga kullae. The sequence goes on along the minus strand of NZ_SGXC01000003.1, from coordinate 764,153 downwards.
CGGTTGTAGCGTTCGTTGGCGACGACCTTGATGCCGGCCTTCAGTGCCAGCGGCGAGAACTCGTTCCACCAGCTCTCGCCGTAGGAATCGTTGAAGCCGATGAAGCCGACCGTCTTCACGCCGGCGCGGGCCATGTGCCCGACGATGGCGCTGGCCATGAGCGAATCGTTCTGCGGCATCTTGAACGCCCATTTGCGCTTGGCGTCGGCATGGGGCTCGATGATGGAGGCGTTGGCCGCCAGGGCCACCATGGGCGTCTTGCTTTCGGCGATCACGTCCAGCACCGCCAGCGCGGCCGGCGTGGTGTTGGGGCCGACCAGGACGTCGATGCGCTGCTCGGACGTGAGCTTGCGCACGTTGGTGACGGTATTGGTGGGGTCGGATGCGTCGTCCAGGATGATGTAAGTGGCCTTCTGCCCGCCCAGCGTGGGCGGCCACATCATGACCACGTTCTTGGAGGGGATGCCGATCGCCGCCGCCGGGCCGGTGGTGGCGAGGTCGATGCCGACGGTGATGTCCGCTCGCGCGGCCGATGCCAGCGCCAGCCCGGCCAGCAGGAAGCCGCGCAATGACCATGATTTCATTTGAACCCCCGGAATGAGAACCGGCCGGAAAAAACCCACGCGGTGGGGCCGGCCATGTCCGCTAGTTTACGCCGCCGGGGGCCGGCGGGCGGGTCATTCCCGGGTCATTCGAGCAGGTCCGCCCCCAGTTCCCCCGAGGCGATGCGCACGTCCACCTCGGCCTGCATCACGGCCTCGAGCAGGTCCAGGTAGGTGTTCTTCTTCTCGGCCACGGCCTGGATCGCATCGACCAGGTCGAGGATGCTGCCCCGGCCCAGCGTGTAGGAATCCTGCGCCATCTGCCGCAGGCGCGGAATCATGGACAGGCCTTCCTTCTCGAAGCGGTCGGCCAGTTGCTGGCGGCGGCCGAGCTGTTCGGTGGCGCGGCGCAGCTCGCTTTCCGCGGCCACGACGATGGCGCGGCTGCGCAGGCGCATGCCGTCGGCCTCGGCGGCGGCGCGCGCGATGGGGCCCTGGTTGCGGTCGAACAGCGGAATGGCCACCGACACGCCGTACTCGGTGCTGCGGCCTTCGCTGTTGTTCAGCCGGCCGACCATGAAGGTGGGCGTGGGATAGGCCTGGCGCCGTTCGGCCTCCAGCTGCTTCTCGGCGTAGGCCTGCTGGGCCAGGGCCGCGCGCACCGAGGGCAGGCGGTTCTGCGCCTGCGGCCAGATGGCGTCGAAGTTCAGGGCGGTCCAGTGCGAGACGATGGAACCGGCCGCGCGCGGCCGCCACGCCGGCGCGCCGACGCTGGCCGCCACCCGGGCCGATGCCTGCAGCGTCTCGGCCTGGGCCTGGGCCAGCTGCGCGTCCAGCGAGGCGCGCTCCACCTCGAGCCGGGTCAGGTCGTAGCGGCTGCGGGCACCCGCCTGCACCTGGCCCTGCACGATGCGGAAGGCGCCTTCCAGGTCGTCCTTGGCGTCCAGCCAGCGCTTCTCGCGCTCCTGCGACACCAACAGCGACATGAAGTCCCGCGCCGCGTCCTGCAAGGCCTGGGCATAGACCAGGCGCAGTTGCGCCCGGGCCGCGTCGACCCCGCTCCGGGCGCTTTCGATGCGGGCGCCGCGCTGGCCGAAGATGGGAATGTCCTGCGAGATGGTGGTTTCCTTCTCGCCCCGCTTGTGGGTATAGCCCACGCTGGGGTTGGAGAAGGTCTGGGCCGTCATCAGGTCGGCCTCGGCCATCGCCACCTGCGTGCGCTCGGCCTGCAGCGCGGGGCTGGAGGTCTTGACCAGTTCCAGCAACTGGGGCAGCGACACCTCGGTGCCCAGCGCCGGGGGAAGATCGGCGGCCCGCGCCGCCGGCAGGCACAGCGCGACCAGCAGGATACCTAGATACTTACGCATGATCGTTGTCCAAAGTTGCCGCGTCGCGCTCCTCGGCGGTCAGCATGCGCCTGGGTCCCAGCCAGGCATACAGCACGGGCAGGACGAACAGCGCCACCAGCGGCAGTACCGCCATGCCCCCCACCACCACGGAGGCGAACGGACGCTGGGTCTCGCTGCCCACGCCGGTGGACAAGGCCATGGGCAAGAGGCCGATCAGGCCCAGCAGCGCCACCATCAGGATGGAGCGCATGCGCTCGGCGGCCCCCTCGATCAGCGCGGGCACCAGCGCCACGCCTTCGCGCCGCAGGTTCTCGACCGCGCTCAGGACCAGCAGGCCGGCCAGCGCCACCTGCCCCAGCAGGGCGATGAAGCCGATGGCCGCGCTGATGGACAGGTCGATGCCGGTCAGGTGCAGCGCGACGATGCCGCCTATCATCGCGAACGGCGCGGTCAGCAGGATGATGGATGCGCTGCGGGCGCTGCCCAGCGCGCTGAACAGCAGCACGAATACCACCAGCAGCGACAGCGGCACGACGATCTTCAGGCGGGCCGAGGCGCGCTGCTGGTTCTCCCACTGGCCGCCCCACTGGGCGATGTAACCCTCGGGCATCTTCACGTCCTTCTTGAAGGCGGCGATGGCCTCTTTCACGACCGAGCCCATGTCGCGCCCCTGGACGTTGAACTTCAGCGCCATGTAGCGGGCGTTGCCCTCGCGGAAGATCGAGGAATTGCCCACCTTGAAGCTGATGCTGGCCAGGGCGTGCAGCGGCACGTAGGTGCCGTCGGGCGCCGAGACCTGGATCTCGCGTATGCGCGCCTCGTCCATCCGGTCCACGTAGGGCAGGCGCACCCGCACGGGCACGCTGCGCTCGCCTTCCCAGGCGGTGGTGACCACCTTGCCGGCCAGCGCGGTCTCGACCGCGGTGTCGGCTACTTCCATGGAAATGCCATAGCGGGCCAGCGCGTCGCGGTTGAACTCGATGTGCAGCTGCGGTGCCGGCGCGTCGCGGTACAGGTCCAGGTCGACCACGCCGTCGATATGGCTGACGGCCTCCTTGGTCTGCTGCAGGATGCCCCGCATGGTCTCGATCTCGGTGCCGAACACCTTCAGCACCACGTGGCCGCGCGCGCCCGAGGTCGATTCCTCGACGCTGTCGCGGATGGGCTGGGCGAAGTTGAACTGCACGCCCGGGATGTCGGCCAGCGACTGGCGCATCTGGGCCACCAGTTCGTCCTTGGTCAGGTCCTTGCGCCACTGCGCGCGTTCCTTCAGGCGCACCAGCACCTTGGCGACGTTGATGGTCTCGTTGTCGGTGCCGTCCTCCGGCCGTCCCTGCTCGCTGGTGACGGAAATGGCCTCGGGCACTTCCTTGAGCCGCGTGCGGATGGTGCGCAGCAGTTCCTGCCCCTTCTCCAGCGAGATCGATGGCGGCATCTGCACCAGCACGTAGGCATCGCCTTCATCCAGCTCGGGCAGGAATTCGGTGCCCAGGTGCGAGCCGGCATACAAGGCCAGCAGCAGCGCCACGATGGCCACGGCGAACACGTTGCGCCGGTTGCGGCCGCTTTCCAGCACGCGCGCGATACAGCGGGAGTAAGCGTGGTGCATGCGCAGGAACACCGCCGGCTCGGGCGCCACCACGTCCTTCGGACGCAGCAGCAGCGCGCACAGCGCGGGCACCAGCGTCAGCGCGAACACCAGCGCGCCGACCAGCGCGAAGGTGTAGGTCATGGCCAACGGACGGAAGATGCGGCCCTCGATGCTTTCCAGCGAAAACACCGGGATCAGCGCCGCGATCACGATGGCCATCGCGAACAGCGTCGGCTTGGCCACCGACATGGCGGCCTCGATGATCAGCTCGAACATGTCGCGGCGCGAAGCGGGTTTTCGCAGCCTGGCCTTGTGGATGATGGCCTCGGTCAGCACCACCGCGCCGTCGACGATGATGCCGAAGTCGATCGCGCCCATGGAGATGAGGTTGGCCGGCATGCCCAGGAAATAGAGGCCGATGAACGCCACCAACAGCGACAAGGGAATGACTACCGCGACGATGAGCGAACCGCGCAGGCTGCGCAGGAACAGCCACAGCACGCCCACGATCAGCGTCGCGCCGAACAGCAGGTTGTGATAGACCGTGTGCAGCGTGTGGCCGACCAGGTGCGAACGGTCGTAGCTGGGTTCGATGCGCATGCCCGCGGGCAGCATGTGGGCGTTGATTTCGTCCACCTTGGCGTGCACCTGGTCCAGCACCTTGCTGGGATTCTCGTCGCGCTTGAGCAGCACGATGCCTTCGACGATGTCGTCCTCGTCGTTCATCCCCACCGAACCCTGGCGCGGCGTATACGACTGCACCACGCGGGCCACGTCCTTGACGCGGACCGGCGTGTTGTTGTGCACGTCCAGCACGATGGTCTCGATGTCGCGCGGCGTGCGCAACAGGCCGATGCCACGGATGATCAGCGACTGCTCGCCGCGGCGCAGCAGGCCGCCACCCACGTTCTGGTTGGACTTCGAGACGGCCTCGACCACCTGGTCCAGCGTCAGGTTGTGCGCCATCAGCTTGGCCGGATCCACCTCGATGTGGAATTCCTTGACGAAGCCGCCCATGCTGACCACGTCGGCCACGCCCTGGATCTGCTTGAGGACCCGGGCCACGGTCCATTCCTGCTCGGAACGCAGCTGGGCCAGCGTATGGCGATCGCTGTTGAGCCGGTAATAGAAGATCTTGCCCAGCGGCGTGTTGTCGGGCGCCATCTCGGGCGTGACGCCGTCGGGCAGGTCGGCCGACGGCAGCCGCTGGGTGACCTGCACCCGCGCATCGAAGCTCTTGGTCTTGTCGTCGAAGACCATGGTGATCATCGACAGCCCGAAATAGCTCTCGGACCGCAGCGACACCAGCCCGGGGGTGCCGTTCAGGGCCCGTTCGAGCGGGAACGTCACCTGCCGCTCGACCTCTTCCGGCGCCAGGCCGGGCGCGAGCGAGATGACGCCCACCTGGACGTTGGTGACGTCGGGATAGGCCTCGATGGCGGTGTTCAGGAAGGCGTAGACGCCGTAGATGGCGACGATCAGCGTCGCGGTCAACGCCACCAGGCGGCGGTGGACCACCAGCGCGATAAGTGAACGCATGGCGGATCCTTACAGCAGTTGGTTGGCGGCGCCGTCGAGCAGCAAGCCGCCCTTGGTGACCACCTTGTCGCCCGGCTGGATGCCCGACAACACGGGGATGTAGCCGTTGGACGGCTGGCCCAGCGACACGGTACGCGCCTCGAACACGTTGTCCGAGACCTGGATGAACACGATGGAGCGCTGGCCGTCCTTGATCAGCACCGAGGTGACCGGCACCGACAACCCCTCGGCGGCGCGGCTCTGGATGCCGGCCCGTGCCAGCATGCCGGCCCGCAGATTGGGATTGGAGTCGTCCAGCGTGATGAAGACCTGCCCGCGGCGGGTCTGGGCATTCAGGGCCGAACCCACGCGCGTGACCTTGCCCGTCAGGGGCCGGTCGAGCGATGCCACCACGACCTGCACCGGCGCCCCCTGGGCAATCGTGCTGAGGTCGCTTTCGAATACGTCGGCGTTGATCCACAGCGCGGTCGGGTCGCCCACGGTGAACAGCGATCCGGAATCGGGGCCCACCGACGCGCCGGGCGTGGTGTTGCGGTTGATGACCACGCCTGCGCGCGGCGCGCGCAGCAGCAGCGTGTCGCTGCCGCCGCCGCCCAGGAAGCTGGCCGCCCGCGACGCCACGTCGGCGTTGTGCCGGGCTTCCTGCAGCTTGGCCTCGGCCACCAGCAGCTCGGCCTCGATGCCTATGCCCTTCTCCATCATCAACTGCTGGCGCCTGGCTTCGGCCTGCGCCACCCGCAGTTCGACCTGCGCATTGGCATAGTCGGCGCGCACGCGCGAGGCGTCCGGGCTGGACAGCGTCGCCAGCGGCGTCCCGGCCTTGACCACGTCGCCCACCTGAGCCTGGACCTGGAGGATGCGGCCAGACGCCGGCGCCACCACCTCGGCCACCTGTTCCTCGCGGAACGCCACCCGGGCCGGGGCCCAGACCACGTGCACCGCGCCCTGGGTCCCCATTTCCTGGATTTCCATGTATTTGAGCGAAGCGGGCTTGACACGGACCTGGCCGGGCGCCAGCGGCGCGGCATTTTCGGTGGGGGCCGGCGGAACTTCCTGCTTGTCCGAGCATGCCGCCAGGGCAAGCAGACAGGTGACAGCGACAAAACGGGCAAAACGCGGCATGGGAACCCTTTGACGATTTTACGGCTCGGATCGGTCGTCGACGCTTCCCACGGCACAACGCACCCGAAATCCGGATCGCGTGATGTTAGCGACCGGCAAGCCGGGAAAGCATGGCCGAAACATTACCGTTTTGTCATGTTCCCCAGCCGGGGCAGCGTGATCCGGGCCACCAGTCCCGGAGCGGCATCGTCCAGGTCCAGCGACGCATTGTGGAGGCTGGCGATGGCCGTCACGCTGGCCAACCCGAGGCCATAGCCCGGCACGCGGCGATTCAGCCGAAAGAACCGGGTCCCCACCTTGGAACGCTCGATGGCCTGGATGCCCGGCCCATTGTCCTGCACCACCAGGGAAACCGTGTCGCTGCCTCGCCGCGTGCTGACCGTGACGCGGGCGGGACTGCCGGCATACTTGATCGCGTTGTCCAGCAGGTTGGCCACCGCGCTGGCCAGCAGGTCGCGGTCGCCCGCCGCCATGACGTCCTCGTCCATGCGCACGCGCAGCTCCACGCCCTTTTCCTCGGCCACCGGCTCGTACAACTCCACCACGTCGGCCACGATGTCATTCAGGGATACCGATTGGAAAGCCTGGCGCCGCGCGCCCGACTCCGCCTCGGCGATCTGCAGCAGCTTGTCGAAGACGATGGTGAGTTCCTCGATTTCGCGAATGGCGAAAGCCGTGGCCTGGGCCACCTGCGCCGGATCCGTGCCCGGACGGCTGGCCACCTCCAGCTTGGCGCGGATGCGCGACAGCGGCGTGCGCAGGTTGTGGGCGATGGTGTTGGAGACGTGCCGCACGCCGTCCATCAGGATCTCGATCCGGTCCAGCATCAGGTTGATGTCGTGGCTCAGGCGCGCGAACTCGTCGTCCTTGCCGGACACCGGAATGCGCTGCGTCAGGTCGCCGGCCTCGATCTGGGCGGCGGTGCGGCGGATCGCGCCGACCCGGCTCTCGAGCTGGTCGCGGAACACGATGGCGCCGATGATGGCCAGCAGCACCGAGACCACCGCTGCCGCCATCAACGCGTTGCCCACCAGTTGCTCGAGGTCCTTCTGGTCGCGCATGTCACGGCCGACCAGCAGGACGGAGCCGTCGGCCAGCAGTTCGGTGCGGAACCGGCTGTAGGAAATGCGCCCGTCCCGCAGCACCTGCTTTTCCACGATGCCGAAGGTGGGCTTGAGCAAATCGCGCGAAACGGCAATGTTGCCCGCCATCTTCTTGCCGGCGGCGGTGGCCAGCAGGTAGACCTCGGTGTCGGAGTTGACGCCGTCGGTCAAGGTCTCGGTGATGTCGTCGGCCAGCCGCTCCAGCCCGTAGGCCTCGAAATGGCTGGTCATCCGGTGGCTGGCCGACACCAGTTGCCGGTCGATGCGGTTCTGCAGCACGCCGATGGTCTGCACGTACAGCACCGACAGCAGCACCATCATGAACAGCACCACCGACACGCCATAGCCCAGCGCGAGCCGGAACGCGACCGACTGCCACAGGCGCCCGACGAAGGCCAGCGGTCCGGTCTGGCGACCGGGATAGTCGTCGTAGGCCGTGCTCAACGCGGCGCCGCCGAAATCATGTACCCCACCCCGCGCACGGTATGGATCAGGGGGGGCGCGAAGCCGTTGTCGATCTTGTTGCGCAGGCGGCTGATCTGCACGTCGATCACGTTGGTCTGCGGATCGAAGCGATAGTCCCAGACCGCCTCCAGCAGCATGGTGCGGGTCACGACCTGTTCCTGGTTCAACAACAGGTAGACCAGCAGGCGAAACTCGCGCGGCTGCAGCGTGATGGTCTTGCCGTCGCGCTCGACGGTGCGCTTGGTCAGATCGGCCCGCAGGTTGGCGATGCGCAGTTCGCGCACGTCGTCGCGCGCGCTGGCCCGGCGGTAGAGGGCCTCGACCCGGGCCGCCAGCTCGGAAAACGCGAACGGCTTGGTCAGGTAGTCGTCGCAGCCGCCGCGCAGCCCCCTGACGCGCTCGTCCAGCCCCGCCAGCGCGCTCAGGATCAGCACGGGCGTGGTCTTGCCTATGCCCCGCAGCGTGGTCAGGATGGACAGACCGTCCACGTCGTTGGGCAGCATGCGGTCCAGAATGATGACGTCCCAGGCCTCGGTCATGGCGCGATTGAGCCCGTCGGCGCTGTCACGGCAGGCCGCCACCTCGTGGCCGGCCTCCTTCAGGCCGTTGCAGATGTAGCGCGAAGTATCGACTTCGTCTTCGATGACCAGGCAACGCATGGCAGCTGACTATTCCAGATTGACAAGGATGCGGCCCGCATGAGCGGCGCCGGGCTCCCATAGTCTACCCTTCGTTGCCCCGGCCGGGGCCTGCAGTCTCAGGCCTCGATGACCGCCTCCAGGAACTGGCGCGTCCGCGCCTCGGCCGGCTGGCCGAACACCTGGGCGGACGGACCGTCCTCGACGATGCGGCCGCCTTCGAAGAACAGCGTCCGATCGGAACTGCACTCGGCGAACTTCATCTGGTGCGTCACGATGATCATCGTCATGGTGCGCCGCGCGGACAATTCCCGCATGATCTCCAGCACCCCGCCCACCAGTTCCGGGTCCAGCGCCGAGGTCACCTCGTCGAACAGCATGACCTCGGGCCGCATGGCCAGCGCGCGGGCGATGCCCACGCGCTGCTTCTGCCCCCCGGAAAGCTTGCCCGGATACTGGTCCAGCTTGTCCCCCAGCCCCACCATGTCCAGGTATTCGCGCGCCCGCTGCTCGGCCTCTTCCCGGCCCAGCCCCAGCACGTGCCGCGGCGCCTCGGCCACGTTGCGCAGCGCCGTCATGTGGGGAAACAGATTGAAGTGCTGGAACACCATGCCTATCCGGCCCCGCACCCTGCGCAGGTGGGCGGCGCGGGCCGGGACCTCCCGGCCGCCCCGCTGCTCGGTCCACATGGACTCGCCGTCGATCAGCACGCGGCCGGCATCGGGCCGCTCCAGCGTCATCAGCAGGCGCAGCAGGGTGGACTTGCCCGATCCGGACGGGCCGATCAGCGCGACCGTCTGGCCGGCCGGAATGTGCAGATCGATGCCGCGCAGCACCTCGACGTCGCCGTAGCGCTTGCTGATATTCTCCAACGTGACACTGGCGCTCATGCGTCCTCCTTCATGTCGTCGCCCCGGCCCGGCGCAGCCGCGCGCCCAGGCGCCTGACGCCCCAGGCCGCCGCCAGGCTCAGCGCCAGGAAAATCAGCCCCACCAGCGTGAGCGGCTCGGTATAACGGAACGTGGCCGAACCGGCGATCTTGCTGGCCTGGAGCAGTTCCACCACGGTAATGGCCGACAACAGCGGCGTGTCCTTGAACATGGCGACGAAGTAATTGCCCAGCGCCGGCACGATGGGCGGGATCGCCTGCGGCAGGATGACGTCCCGCAGCGTCCGCCAGCGCCCCAGGTTGAGCGCCAGCGCCGCCTCCCGCTGGCCGCGCGGCACGCTGTCCAGGCCGGCCCGGTACACCTCGGCGCAATAGGCGGCGTAATGCACCCCCAGCCCCAGCACGCCGGTGGTCAGCGGCGAGAACCGCACCCCCGTGACCGGCAGCACGTAGAACAGGAAGAACAGCTGCATCAGCAGCGGCGTGCTGCGCACGAACTCGATGACCAGCGCCGCGCCCCAGGCCAGGGGCCGTACCGGCGCCCGCCGCATCAGCGCCAGCACCAGCCCCAGCGTCACGGCCAGCACCATGCCCAGCAGCGTGGCCTGCACGGTGATCGCCAGGCCGTCCAGCAAGGTGGGCAGCACGGCGCGGGCGTAGGCCCAGTCGAACAAGGGCTGGCTGGCGGAAGCGGTCATGCCCGCTCCCGGTGGCGCGCGGCGCGCCGTTCCAGCAGCCGCATGCCGCCGTTCAGCACCTGGGCGGCGGCGAAGTACATCAGCAGCGCGATGCTGAACACCTCCACGGTGCGGAAGGTTTCGCTGCGCAGCAGTTGCGCGCTGAAGGTCAGGTCGGTGATGGTGATCAGCGACACCAGCGCCGTGTTCTTGAGCAGTTCGATCAGCAGGTTGCCCGCCGGCGGCAGCATCAGCGGCACGGCCTGGGGCACCAGGATGCGCCACAGCGTGGCCAGCGGCGTCATGTTCAGCGCGACCGCGGCCTCGGCCTGCCCCCTGGGCACGTTTGCGATCGCGCCGCGCACGACTTCCGCCCCGTAGGCGCCGGTGTGCAGGCCCAGCACCAGGATGCCTGCCCAGACCGCCGGCAGCCGCAGGCCCAGCAGCGGCAGCACGTAATACACCCAGAACAGCTGCACCAGCGCCGAGGTCCCGCGGAACACCTCCACGTAGCACGCCGCCGGCCACGACAGATAGGGCCGCCGCGACATGCGCCCCAGGCCGGCCAGCAGCGCCGCCGGCACGGCCAGCACCGCAGCGCCGGCCGTAAGCTGCAAGGTGACCCACAGGCCGCGCAGCAGCGGCGGCAACAGCTCCTGGAGGTCGATCATGACGGATCGGCGACCGGGGCGGGCGCCTGTCCGCACAATTGCGCCGCGCTGACATCGCCCGGCAGCTCGGCCCCGGTAAAGCCGAAAGGTTCGACCAGGCGCTGGTGCGCCGGCGTCCCGATGAATTGCGCCAGTTCGCGGTCGAAGGCCTCGCGCAGCGCCACGTCGCCCTTGCGGAAGCCGAACGCGCCGTATCCCCGCACCGCCTCGCCGTTCTCGGTGGGCTGGACGAAACGGGCGACCTTGTCGATCTGCCAGTCCGGTACCTTGGTCAATACATAGTTCAGGGTCAGGGCCGTTGCGGCATAGACATCCGCCCGCCCCGCCACCACGCCCTCGACCGCGCTGACCACGTCGGGAAACACCACGACCTGTGACGGCGGCACGCCCGCGCGCGCGGCATAGTCGTTCTGCACCGCCCCGACCACCACGCCCACGCGGGCCGCCGGATCGGCCGCCACGTCCGCATAGCCATGCAGTTCGCGGGGACTGTCCGTACGCTGGAGAAATCCGTCGCCCACGCCGTAGGTGGGATTGGAGAAGGCGATCTGATGGCACCGGTCGGGCAGCACGTACATGCCGGCGGCGATCATGTCGAAACGGCCGGCCAGGAGGCCCGGGATCAGCGCGCCGAACTCGGTCAGCACGCCCTCGACCTCGCCCACGCCCAGCCGCCCCAGGATCACGCGGGCGATCTCCGGGGCTTCGCCGGTCAACCTGCCCGCCCGGCTGTCCATGTAGGCGAACGGCGCTTCGTTCGCGTAGCCGATGCGCAGCCTGCCGGCCTGGACGGCGCGCTGCAGGCTGTCGGGCTGGGCCACGGCCCCGGTGGCGGCGTCGGCCGCTTCCGCCGGCGGCGCGATACCCGCCAACCCTACCGCCGTGCATATCGCAAGAAGAAAACGAATCATGAGCTGCCCGGGTAATGCCAAGGCAAATCATATCGCTTAATAATATTTCAGTTCAAATTAATTGAAGGCGAACGATTGAGGCGAGGATCGCTGGCGCGGACGTGAAAACGCCCCCGAGCGCGGTTTGGACCGCAGGTCGGGGGCGTCGGACCAGAGGGCGCGGGTGGCGCCCCCTGGATGCGGCGGCTGACCGCCGCGCGGGATGCCGTCAGGCGGCGCGGCGACGGGAGTCGAAGCGGCGCACGGGCGCGTCGCGGCGATCGCCTTCCGGACGGGCCGCACGGGGGCGGTCGGCCCAGGCCTGGGCCGGACGCTCGCGGCGATCGCCTTCGGGACGGCCGCCCTGGGGACGATCGCCCCAGGTGCGCTCGCCCTGCGGACGGTCGCCACGCGGCCGGGCGGCGTAGCCCTGGCCTTCGGGCGACCGCTCGCGGCGGTCGTCCTGGAAGCGCGGCTCGTACCGGCGCTCGCCGTAGCCCTGGCGTTCGCCCTGGGACGGCTCGCCGTGGCGGCGTTCGCCGCGCGGACGGTCGCCGAAAGCCGGACGCTCGTCGCGGTTGCGGTCGAAATGGCCGCGGCCTTCGTACTGCCGCTGGCCGCCTTCACGGTTCTGGTAGCCGCCACGGCCGCCCTGGCGCCAGCCCGGCTTGCCGCCGGGGCCGCCGCGGCGGGGACGGTCGGAACCGGGCCGCGGCGCGCGCTGCGGCTCCAGCCCGGGAATCACCTGGACCGGGATGCTCTGGTCCGTATAGCGCTCGATGGTGCGGATCTTGTGGCGCTCGCCATGCGCGGCCAGCGTGAACGCCAGGCCGTCGCGGCCCGCACGGCCGGTACGGCCGATGCGGTGCACGTAGTCCTCGGCCTGCATGGGCAGGTCGAAGTTGACGACGTGGCTGATGCCTTGCACGTCGATACCCCGCGCCGCCACGTCGGTGGCGACCAGGATCTGCACCCGGCCGCGCTGCATGTTGCCCAACGTACGGGTACGCTGGCGCTGGTTCATGTCGCCGTGCAGGGCTTCGGCGGCGAAGCCCTGGTCGGCCAGCGTGTCGGCCAGGTCGTCGGCCGCGCGCTTGGTCGAGGTGAAGACGATGGCCTGCTGGATGCTGGCGTCGCGCAGCAGGTGGTCCAGCAGGCGCATCTTGTGCTCCATGTCGTCCGCGTACAGCAGCGACTGGGTGATGTTGGCGTGCTTTTCCTTCTGGCTGGCGATCTCGATGCGCTGGGGATCGCGCATCATCTTGGCGGCCATGCGGGCCACCGAGCCGTCCAGCGTGGCCGAGAACAGCAGCGTCTGCCGGGTGGCGGGCGTGCGCGCCACAATGGCTTCGATGTCGTCGATGAAACCCATGTCCAGCATGCGGTCGGCCTCGTCCAGCACCAGCACCTCGACTTCGGACAGGTTCACCTTGCCGGACTGGACATGGTCCAGCAGGCGGCCCGGGGTCGCGACCAGCACGTCGACGCGGCGCGACAGCGCCTTCAACTGGGCGCCATAGGGCATGCCGCCCACGACCGTGGCCGTGCGCAGCCAGCCCAGCGCCTTGCCGTAGGTACGGGTGGCGTCCGAGACCTGCTGGGCCAGTTCGCGCGTGGGGGTCAGCACCAGTACGCGCACGCCGGGCGTGCGCAGCGGGGAGGCCTCGACCTGCTTGTTCAGCGCCGGCAGCATGAAGGCGGCGGTCTTGCCGCTGCCGGTCTGGGACGACACCATCAGGTCGTGCCCTTGCAGCGCCAGCGGGATCGCCCGGGCCTGGACCGGCGTGGGCTCGGCGAAGCCGGCTTCGGTCAGCGCACCGACGATGGCGGGGGCAAGACCGAGTTCAGTGAAAGACATATTCATTCCTTACGTTACGTATGGCGCAACGCAAGCCTTCCCTCGCGGGACGTTCCCCGGACGCGCAAAAACGCGGCCATGGCACCGCCCACGGGGGTGCCGGATTCATCGAGCCTGGAAAGCTGGCGCTACGCTGCGGAGACGGACACGGCCGCTCCGGACGGATCATCGGCGCCGACCGATATCACCGTGCGCGCAACGCAAAGGGAAAAACGAGGTCAGAGACGATGCAGTTTTCGGTCAACCCATCTGGTTACCGATCGTCTGCATGAAGGCCACGCCGGTGTCCGACAGGACGGTGACGTGATTTGTGCAGTACAGCAATAATACCCCAGATTTACCCTAATAGATACCCCCACCCTCCGCAAAACCACACACCCCACAAAAAATGCCCCCACGCTTGCCGCTACGCGGCGGCGCTGCCCCCCGAGGGGGCGCTTTTTTGCCTTGGAGCGGCCCGGCGGCAAAAAAACAGGCCGCCAACAACCGTCGACGGCCCAGACCTAGACCCAGGGCACAGCAGATCCGGCTCCGCCGGTCCGCCAGTGCCGCCCCCCGGGGGGCGCGCGAAGCGCGTACGGGGGGGCCTAATCAGCCAGTTCCACCTCCGGCTGCGGCGCCGCCTTCGGCGGCGTGTCGTCGAAGTTGAGCTTGATCTCGTCGTCGACCATGTCCACGGTCACCCTGCCTCCGCTGACCAGCTTGCCGAACAGCAGTTCGTCGGCCAGCGCGCGGCGGATGGTGTCCTGGATCAGGCGCTGCATGGGACGCGCGCCCATCAGCGGATCGAAGCCCTTCTTGCCCAGGTAGGCGCGCAGGGCATCGGTGAAGATGACCTCGACGCGCTTCTCGTGCAGTTGCTCTTCCAGCTGCATCAGGAACTTGTCGACCACGCGCAGGATGATCTCTTCGTTCAGGGCCTTGAACGAAATGGTCGAATCCAGGCGGTTGCGGAACTCGGGCGTGAACATGCGCTTGATTTCCGCCATCTCGTCGCCCTGCTCGCGCGCGCCGGAGAAACCGATCACGTTCTTCTGCAGGGTTTCGGCGCCGGCGTTGGTCGTCATGATGATGATGACGTTGCGGAAATCCGCCTTGCGGCCGTTGTTGTCCGTCAGCGTTCCGTGATCCATCACCTGCAGGAGGATGTTGAAGACCTCGGGGTGAGCCTTCTCGATCTCGTCCAGCAGCAGCACGCAGTGCGGCTTCTTGGTGATGGCCTCGGTCAAGAGGCCGCCCTGGTCGAAGCCCACGTATCCCGGCGGCGCGCCGATCAGGCGCGACACGGCGTGGCGCTCCATGTACTCGGACATGTCGAAGCGCAGCAGCTCGATGCCCAGGATGAAGGCCAGCTGTTTGGCCACTTCCGTCTTGCCGACGCCCGTGGGGCCGGAGAACAGGAAGGCGCCGATGGGCTTGTCGGGCTTGCCCAGCCCCGAGCGCGCCATCTTGATGGACGCGGACAGCGCATCGATGGCGGCATCCTGGCCGAACACCACGGCCTTCAGGTCGCGCTCGAGCGTGGCCAGCTTGCTGCGGTCGTCGCTGGAGACGGACTGCGGCGGGATCCGGGCGATCTTGGACACGATGTCCTCGATCTCGGCCTTGCCGATGACCTTCTTCTGCCGCGACTTGGGCAGGATGCGCTGGGCCGCGCCGGCCTCGTCGATGACGTCGATGGCCTTGTCGGGCAGGTGGCGGTCGTTGATGAACTTGGCCGACAGTTCGGCCGCCGCCGACAGCGCCGCCGACGAATACTTGACGCTGTGGTGGTCCTCGAACCGCTGCTTGAGGCCGCGCAGGATCTGCACGGTCTGCTCCACGCTGGGTTCGTTGACGTCGATCTTCTGGAAGCGCCGCGACAGCGCGTGATCCTTCTCGAAGATGCCGCGGTATTCGGTGTACGTGGTGGCGCCTATGCACTTCAACTGGCCCGAGGACAGGGCCGGCTTGAGCAGGTTAGAGGCGTCCAGCGTACCGCCCGACGCCGCGCCGGCGCCGATGAGCGTGTGGATCTCGTCGATGAACAGCACCGCCTTGGGGCTTTCCTTGAGCTGCTTGAGCACCGCCTTCAGGCGCTGCTCGAAGTCGCCGCGGTACTTGGTGCCCGCCAGCAGCGCGCCCATGTCCAGCGAATAGACGCAGGCGTCGGCCAGCACGTCGGGCACGGCGCCTTCGGTGATGCGCCAGGCCAGGCCCTCGGCGATGGCGGTCTTGCCCACGCCGGCCTCGCCCACCAGCAGCGGATTGTTCTTGCGGCGGCGGCACAGCACCTGGATGACCCGCTCGACCTCGCTGTCGCGGCCGATCAGGGGATCGATCTTGCCGGCCTTGGCGGCCACGTTCAGGTTCTGGGTGTACTGGTCCAGCGGCGACTGCTTAGCCTCGGCCTCGGCTTCCGCCTCGGGTTCCTTGGGCGTGCTGGAGGCTTCCAGCTGCGGCTGCTTGGTGATGCCGTGGGACATGAAGTTGACCACGTCCAGGCGGGTGATGCCCTGCTGGTGCAGGTAGTAGACCGCGTGGGAGTCCTTTTCGCCGAAGATGGCGACCAGCACGTTCGAGCCGGCCACTTCCTTCTTACCGTTGCCCGTGGACTGCACGTGCATGATCGCGCGCTGGATGACGCGCTGGAAACCCAGCGTGGGCTGGGTATCGGCCTCTTCCGTGCCCGGGATCACGGGCGTGTTGTCGTTGACGAAATTGCGCAGGTTGCGGCGCAGGTCGTCCAGGTTGGCGGCGCAAGCGCGCAGCACCTCGGCCGCCGACGGATTGTCGAGCAGCGAGAGCAGCAGGTGCTCTACCGTGATGAATTCGTGCCGAGCCTGACGGGCCTCGACGAACGCCATGTGAAGGCTAACTTCCAATTCTTGAGAAATCACGCTTCCTCCATGATGCACTGAAGCGGATGCTGGTTCTGCCGAGAGAAACGGCTTACCTGGTCGATCTTGGTCCTGGCGATGTCCCGCGGATAGACTCCGCAGACGCCGCGACCCTCGTGATGCACCTTGAGCATGATCTGGGTGGCCTGCTCGCGCCCCTTGCTGAAAAATTTCTCCAATACCAGCACAACGAACTCCATCGGCGTGAAATCATCGTTCAACAACACCACCGTGAACATTGGAGGTGGTTTGGTCTTCGACGGTTCCCGCTCAAGCAGCGTTGTCTGATCCGGTTGAGAATCGAACCCGGTGCCCATGCGCCTATTCTATCCACTTGAAAGTGCCCCGCAAGCCGTCAGCATACTCCTATATGCCCGGGCCATCCCGAGCTTGACGCAGCGTGACATCTTTCCCATTATTTGATGTCCGGGGCCTGATTTATCAAGCCCCGGCAGTAGCAAACCCACCAAAACTCGCACCTGCGAAGCGCGCAATCGTCTGCCTACGGCACCGGGGGAGCTCGCCTCGCATATGTTGTAACCGACTACAAGAAGGCATTACGTCATGTCCAGCGATATCAACGAAGGCAAGAGGGGTAGCGGCACCGTCAAATGGTTCAATGACGCCAAGGGCTTCGGGTTCATCACGCCCGACGATGGCGGCGACGACCTGTTCGCCCATTTCTCCTCCATCCAGATGAACGGCTTCAAGACCCTGAAAGAAGGCCAGAAGGTCACCTTCGAGGCCGCCCAGGGTCCCAAGGGCAAGCAGGCGCTGAACATCAGCGAAGCGGCCTGATCCGCGGCCCCGCCGCCTGAACCGCCCGCCGGCCCGCCAGAACCTTCCGCTCCGGCGGGCCCTGCATTCCGCCTCCAGCGCCGGCCCGACGCGCCTTTAACCTTGCCGTGGGCCAGGTCATGCTACCCTCGCCGGGAGCCTTCCCGCGGCGGCCCTGCCCCGCGGCGGTCCACCTGTACCCTTTTCGCTCCCTGCCGACGTCATGACCCGCATCCGCTCCCTCCTGCCGCGCCTGGCTGCCGGCGCAGGCGCCTGCCTTACCGCCGCCCTCCTGGCCCCGGCCGCCTCGGCCCAGCCCACGCTGCCCGTGCAAACGCTGCGGGCCGGCATGCACCTCATCCACGCCGAAGTCGCCAGCACGCCGCCCACTCGCGAGCGCGGGCTGATGTTCCGCGAAAAGCTGGGCCCCAACCAGGGCATGCTCTTCATTTTCGAGATGCCCGGCACCCAGTGCATGTGGATGCGCAATACGCTGATCCCGCTGTCGGTGGCCTTCATCGCCGATGACGGCACCATCGCCAACATTGAAGACATGGCGCCCAGGACGGAAGACAGCCACTGCGCGGCCCAGCCCGTGCGCTACGCGCTGGAAATGGAACGCGGCTGGTTCGCCAAACGCGGATTGAAGGCGGGCTCGCGCCTCGAAGGCATTCCCGGCGCCCGCTGAATCGCCGGCCACCTCTCCTTCCCCCCTTCTCCCGCGGCGCCTCTCCCGGCGCCACGTCACGCCAGCCTTGCGCCTGGCGTAAAACTCTTTTCCGATTTTTCCATTTCAATCGCTCCCGGCCGCGTCTACAGTAGCCGGCCTGAGCACGCCCACGGCCGGCGGAAGACACAAGCATCCAGGAGACCATGCCTTGCGCAATCTGAACGAAGACACCATCACCCAGGCCGTCCTGGCCCGGCACGCCCAGGCGCCCGACGCCCGCCTCAAGGAGATCATGACCAGCCTCGTGCAACACCTGCACGAATTCGCCCGCGAGGTGAAGCTGACGGAAGCGGAATGGGCCGCCGGCATCGAATTCCTGACCGCCACCGGGCACATCACCGACGACAAGCGCCAGGAGTTCATCCTGCTGTCCGACACGCTGGGCCTGTCGACGCTGGTGACGGCGATGAACCACCGCAAGCCGCCCGCCTGTACGGAAGCGACGGTCTTCGGCCCCTTCTTCGTCGAAGGCGCGCCCGAGTACGCGCTGGGCGAGGACATCGCCAACGGCGCCAAGGGCGATCCGTGCTTCGTGCGCGGCACCGTCCGGGGCGTGGACGGCGCGCCGGTGGGCGGCGCCGAAATGGAAGTCTGGCAGGCGGACGCCGAAGGCTTCTACGACGTGCAGAACCCCGACGACCCCACGCACCGGGGCCGGGGACGCATCCACTCGGCGCCCGACGGCAGCTTCCATTTCCGCTCCATCCTGGCCGAAGCCTATCCGATTCCCCACGACGGCCCGGTCGGCCGCATGCTGGCCGCGCTGGGCCGCCACCCGTGGCGGCCGGCCCACCTGCATTTCATGATACGGGCCGAGGGCTACGAAACACTGGTCACCCACGTGTTCCGCGACGGCGACCAATACCTGGATTCCGACGCGGTGTTCGGCGTGCGTTCGTCGCTGATCGCGCAATGGGTGCGGCACGAGCCCGGCCCCACGCCCGACGGCGGCACCAGCGCACGGCCCTTCTACACCCTGGACTTCGACTTCGTGCTGAACCCGGCATCCGGATCCGCCCCCTGATTTCCCTGACTGGAGGAGACATGTACGACCAAGAAAAACTCGCGATACGCGAACTGGTGGAGAACTGGGCGCTGTGGCGCGACGCGGGCGACTGGGAGCGCTTCGCCACCGTCTGGCACGAGGACGGCCGCATGAACGCCACCTGGTGCCAGGCGTCGGCCACCGAGTTCATCCGGCAGAGCCGGGAAGGCATGGAGCGCGGCGTCAACATCCTGCACTTCCTGGGCGGCACGACCATCGACCGCGAGGGCGACCGTGCCGTCGTCCAGACCAAGATGACCATTTCCCAGCGCGCCACCGTGGACGGCGTGCTGTGCGACGTGGTGTGCACCGGCCGCTTCTACGATTTCCTGGAGAAGCGCGGCGGCCGCTGGGGCATGGTCGAACGCCAGCCCATCTACGAAAAGGACAGGATGGACCCGGTGGACCCGGCCGCCCGCCCGGAACTGGATGCGGCGCTGCTGGCCCGCTTCCCCGAAGGCTATCGCCACCTGGCCTATCTGCAGGTCAAGATAGGCATGGACGTCAAGACCACCATGCCCGGCCTGCATGGCCAGGAAGTCCAGGCGCTGTACGCTCGCGGCAAGGCCTGGCTGGCGGGATCCGCGCGGCCCTGACGCCTCGCGGGCAAGCTTGCCGCCGCCCCTGCGGCGGCGGCAAACCACAATAAGAAGCACACAGGAGACTATCCATGTTCCATACCGACCCGAAACGGCCGGGCGCGCTGCTGTGCGCGCTCGCCATGACCCTGGCCCTGCCCGCGGCCGCCCAGGACTGGCCCAGCCGGCCCGTGCGCATGGTGGTGGGCTTCGCGCCCGGCGGCGGCACCGACATCATCGCCCGGATGGTGGCCCAGCCGCTGGCGGAAATCCTGGGCCAGCCCATCGTGGTGGAGAACAAGCCCGGCGCCGGCGGCACCCTGGCCGCGGGCACGGTGGCGCGCGCCGCCCCGGACGGCCACACGGTATTCGTCATGAACAACGGCCACGCGGTCTCGGCGGCCATCTACCGCAAACTGCCCTTCGATTCGGTCAAGGATTTCGCGCCGGTGTCCATGCTGTGCGCCCAGCCCCTGGTAGTGGCGGCCGGCAAGAGCTTCCCGGCCACCGACATCGCCGGCCTGGTGAAGCTGGCCAGGGCGCAGCCCGGCAAGCTGAACTACGCCAGCGTCGGCATCGGCAGCACCCAGCACTTCGCCGGCGAGCTGCTGCGCCAGGTCAGCGGCATCGACATCGTCCACGTCCCCTACAAGGGCACGCCGAACGCGGTCGCCGCCGTGCTGAGCGGCGAGGTGGAACTGCTGGTGGACGTGGCCTCGCCGCTGCTGGGGCACATACGCGCGGGGGAGCTCAAGCCCCTTGCGGTGACTTCGCCGCGGCGCTATGAAGGCCTGCCCCAGACGCCCACGGCGCTGGAATCGGGCGTGGCGGGCTATGACGTGACGACCTGGTATGGGCTGGCCTTCCCTGCCGGCACGCCCGCCGCCATCGTCGACAAGATGAACCAGGCGGTGCGCCGGGCGCTGGCCGACGAGAACTTCCGCAGGCAGGCGCTGGCGGCGGCCTGCCTGCCGGATGCCTCCACGCCTCAGGCGATGACCAGCCACGTCGGCGCCGAGATCGAGCGGTGGCGCACGGTCATGCAGAAGGCCGGCATCGAACAGCAATAGGCGCGATCCCGACGCCATCGGTCCCGGCTGCCGCCGGGACCGGACGGTGCGATCAAAGCAGCGTGGCGACCTGCTCGAAGGACAGGCGCGGCTGGCGGTCGAACAGCTTGGACGTGTCGCCGTAGCCCAGCGAGCAGATGAAGTTGGCGGTCAGGCGGCCGTCGGGGAAGAACTCGGCATTGACCTTGGCGATGTCGAAGCCGCTCATCGGGCCGCAATCCAGGCCGATGGCGCGGGCGGCGATGATGAAGTAGGCGCCCTGCAGCGTGCCGTTGCGGGCGGCGGTGGCGGCGGCCAGCGCCGCATTGCCCTCGAACATCTCCTTGGCGCCCTCGCGGAACCAGATCTGCGGCATGAACTCGTAGAAGCGCGTGTCGGTGGCGATGATGGCCGTGACCGGCGCGGCCTTGACCTTGTCCACGTTGCCCGGGCTGAGCGCGGGCACGAGCCTTTCCTTCGCTTGCTGCGTGCGCAGGAACACCACGCGCATCGGCTGGCAGTTCATCGAGGTCGGCCCCATTTTCGCAATGTCGTAGACTTGCTTGAGCTGCTCGTCGGACACGGGCTTGTCCAGCCAGCCGTTCTGCGTGCGGGCGGACGTGAACAACTGGTCCAGGGCTTCCTGCGAAATGATGGCCATGAAGAGCTCCGATTGGGCGCAATAGTCGTAAGGTTCGGCATTATAAGTGCGCAGGCCGGACGAAAAACACCGGTATAGCCCCGGCAAACGGAAATCACTTTTGCAATTCTGCTAATAATCGAGGGAGAAGCATGGACCGCTGGCGCGAACTGGAGCTGTTCGTCCACATCGCGGAACTCGGCAGCCTGACGCGCGCAGCCGAAGCCGCCGGCCTGTCGACCGCCGCCGCGAGCCGGCACCTGGCTACGCTGGAACAACGCCTGTCGGCCCGGCTGGTCGAACGCAACACCCGGCGCCTGTACCTGACCGAGGTCGGACAGGAGTTCTACCGGCGCAGCAAGAACATCCTGGGCGAGATGCAGGAGGCCGAGTCCGCCGTCAACGCCACGGTCCTGAACCCCGTGGGCGACCTGCGCGTCACCTCGTCGCTGTCATTCGCGATGCGCCATATCGCGCCGCTGCTGCCCGAGTACAACCGCCGCTTTCCCAACGTGAACGTCCACGTGATCACCGCCAACCGCTACTACGACCTGATCGACAACGGCATCGATCTGGCGGTACGCACGCGCGAATATGAATCCGACTCCAACCTGACCATCCGGCGGCTGGCCGAGACACGGCGCATCCTGGCCGCCTCGCCCGGCTACCTGCACCGCCACGGCACGCCGCGCACCATCGACGAGTTGGCCAGCCACCGGCTGCTGCTCTACACCTACTCCAACCGCTACGACGAACTGCGCTTCTCGCGCGCGGGCGAAGTCCGCGTGCTGCCGGTGAAGGGCGTGCTGGAAGCCAACGACGGCCAGGTGCTGTGCACCGCCGCGCGCGAAGGACTGGGCATCCTGGTCCAGCCCAAGTACATCATCTACGACGACATCGTGGCCGGACGGCTGGTACCGGTGCTGGACGACTGGGACCTGCCGCGCCTGACCATCAACCTGGCCTACCCGCACCGGCAGTACCTGCCGG
The DNA here is from genome assembly GCF_004216695.1 of Pigmentiphaga kullae. GTDB lineage: Bacteria > Pseudomonadota > Gammaproteobacteria > Burkholderiales > Burkholderiaceae_B > Pigmentiphaga > Pigmentiphaga kullae. The sequence continues at coordinate 742,131 of NZ_SGXC01000003.1, read as the reverse complement.
CCAAGACACGCACGTTCATCGACTTCATGGTGGAACACTTCCGCAAGATGGACTTCGACCGCAAGTGGGCCAACTAGGGCCGGTTGCGTCTGCTTGCGAAACGCTCATGCCGCGGGCCGGCGCGCCGAAGTACCATAGCTGCGCCGCCGCGTGCGGCCTGCGCCCCTCCCCTACGCCCGCCACGGCGACCCGCGATGGACGACACATGACAGAACCGCAACCGGCGCCTGCCCCCACCGAACTGGAACGCGACCTGCTCCGGATGGCCCGCCTGCCGGCCCGCCGCCTCGCGCTGACCCGCATGCTGGGCGCGGGCGCCGCGGCGCTTGGCCTGCCGGGCCTGGCGCGCGCCGGCGATGCCGCGCCCCCGGGCGCCTGCATCGCCCTGCCCGAGGAAACCGCCGGCCCCTACCCGGCCAACGGCGGCGGCCCGGCCAGCAGCTCAGCCAACGTCCTGGCTTCGTCCGGCGTCGTACGCAGCGACCTGCGCGGCAGCTTCGGCGGCCCCACCGGCACGGCCCAGGGCGTACCGCTGCAATTGACGATCAGGCTGGTCGACGCCAGCGCCGGCTGCGCGCCGCTGCCCGGCCGGGCGGTCTATCTGTGGCATTGCACGCGCGACGGCGGCTATTCGCTGTACACCCGCGAACTGCGCGACGAGAACTTCCTGCGCGGCGTGCAGGTGGCCGACGCCCACGGCGAGGTCAGCTTCCAGACCATCTTCCCGGGCTGCTACCCCGGCCGCTATCCGCACCTGCACCTGGAGGTCTACCCCACCGCGGACGGCGCCCCGCGCCATGACCGCAAATACCTGACGTCCCAGCTGGCGCTGCCGCAGGACGCCTGCGGCGCGGTCTACGGCGAGGTCCGCGGCTACGAGTCCAGCCTGCATGCCTACGCGCGCATCAGCCTCGCGAAGGACGGAATCTTCAGCGACAACTCGCCGGCCGAAATCGCCGCGCAGACCGTCTCGATGAAAGGCAGTCCGGAGCAGGGCTACGTCGGCCGCGTGACCGTGGGCATGCTGGGCTGAAACGACGATGCCCCGGGGCTCGCGCCACGGGGCATCGATACCGGGCGCCGCCCGGGCGGCGCCGGTGCCCGGGATCAGACCCGTTCGAGAATGACGGCGATGCCCTGGCCCACGCCGATGCACATCGTGCACAGCGCGTAGCGGCCGCCGGTGCGGTGCAGTTGATTGACCGCCGTCGTGGCCAGCCGGGCGCCGCTGGCGCCCAGCGGATGGCCCAGCGCAATCGCGCCGCCGTTGGGATTAACGCGCGCATCGTCGTCGGCCAGGCCGAGGTCGCGCAACACCGCCAGGCCTTGCGCGGCGAAGGCTTCGTTCAGCTCGATCACGTCGATCTGGTCCAGGCTCAGGCCTGTCAGCGCCAGCACTTTGCGGGTGGCGGGGGCCGGGCCCATGCCCATGATGCGGGGCGGCACGCCGGCGGTGGCCATGCCCACCACGCGGGCGCGCGGCGTCAGGCCGTGGCGGCCCGCCTCGGCCTCGCTGGCCAGCAGCAGCGCGCAGGCGCCGTCGTTCACGCCCGAGGCATTGCCGGCGGTAACCGTGCCGTCGGGGCGGACCACGCCCTTCAGGCGGCCCAGCGCTTCCATGCTGGTCTCGCGCGGATGCTCGTCCTTGGTCACGACGACCGGGTCGCCCTTGCGTTGGGGAATCGTGACGGGGGTGATCTCGGCGTCGAAGACACCGGACTTCTGGGCCGCGGCGGCCTTGGCCTGGCTGGCCAGCGCCATGCGGTCCTGGGCCTCGCGCTCGATCTTGTAGTCGGTGGCGACGTTCTCGGCCGTCTCGGGCATGGAATCCACGCCGTACATCTGTTTCATCAGCTTGTTGACGAAGCGCCAGCCGATGGTGGTGTCATAGATCTGCGCGTTGCGCGAGAACGCCGTCTCGGCCTTGCCCATCACGAACGGGGCGCGGCTCATGCTCTCGACGCCGCCGGCCAGCATCAGGCCGGCCTCGCCCGACTTGATCGCGCGCGCGGCGGTGCCGACCGCGTCCAGGCCCGAGCCGCACAAGCGGTTGACGGTCGACCCCGGCAGTTCCAGCGGCAGGCCGGCCAGCAGCGAGGCCATGTGGGCGACGTTGCGGTTGTCCTCGCCGGCCTGGTTGGCGCAGCCGAAGATGATGTCGGTGACGGCGGCCCAGTCCAGGCGGGGGTTGCGTTCCATCAGGGCCTTGAGCGGGATCGCCGCGAGGTCGTCGGTGCGCACCGATGCCAGGGCGCCGCCGTAGCGGCCGATGGGGGTACGGATCGCGTCGCAGATGAAGGCGTGTGTAGTCATGTTCTGTCTCGAATGGGGGATAAAGCTGTTCTAGGGGTTGCGACTGACGTTGGTGACCGGGCGTACACCCGCCCAGGCGTTCTGCAATAGCGCGCGGATGGCCGAGCGCTCGATGGGACGCGGGTTCCAATAGGGATTGGACACCGCGATGTCGGCGGCACGATCCAGATCGGCCTCCGGCATGCCGAGATCCCGCAGGGCAACGGGGGCGCCGTTGTCGCGGGCAAGGTCGTGGAGCCCCGCCGCCGCGTCCTGGGTACCGATGGCGCGCGCGATGCGCGCCATGGCGTCCGGCACGGCCGGGGCGTTGTAGGCCATCGCATGCGGCAGCACGATGGTATGGCATTCGGCGTGCGGCAGGTTGAAGCTGCCGCCCAGCGTGTGGCAAAGCTTGTGGTGCAGGGCCATGCCGACGTTGCCCAGCACGGTGCCGCACAGCCAGGCGCCATACAGCGCCTGCGAGCGGGCCTCGATGTCGCCGGCCTGGCGCACGATGCCCGGCAGCGCGCGGGCGATGGCCGCCAGCCCTTGCTCGGCCATCAGCGACATGATGGGGTTGCTGTCCTGAGCGTACAGGCCCTCGGCGGCATGCGCCATGGCATTCATCGCGCTGGTGACCGACAGCCCCACCGGCAGTCCCGTCGACAGCTCGGGATCGTAGATCACGGTACGCGGCAGCACGCGCGCGTCCTTGCCCGTCTTTTTCAAACCGCCTTCGGTGATGCCGTAGATCGGCGTCATCTCGGAGCCGGCGTAGGTGGTGGGAATGGCCAGGATGGGCAGCCCGGACTCGAGCGCGATGGCCTTGCCCAGCCCCACCGTGGAGCCGCCGCCGATGGCGACGGCGCAGTCGGCGTCCAGCCGGCGCGCCTCGTCGCGCGCCTGGCGGGCGGCCTCGATGGGCACGTGCATGACCGCCCCGTCGAAGATGCCCGCCGCCTTCGCCCCCAGCAAGGCCGCAACGCGTTCGGCCAACTTGCGCTGGCCCGGCGTGGACAGCACCAGCGCCCGTTGCGCGCCCAGCAGCCCGATCTCCCGCTCCAGGTGCCGCAGGGCGCCCGCGCCGAACACCACGCGGGCGGCGTTGGCGTTGTAGACGAAGGCGTCCATGGGATCAGCCCTTGCGCAGCGGCACGCCGCACAGGCGCTGCAGTTCGTCGAACGACAGCCCGTCGACCACGTCGCTCGCGTAGACCCCTTCCTTGGTGATGTCGAACACGGCCAGGTCGGAATAGACGCGGCTGACGCAGCCGACGCCGGTCAGCGGATACGAGCAGCTTTCCACCAGCTTGCTGGAACCCGTCTTGGTCAGCAGGTCCATCATCACGAACACCTGCTTGGCGCCGATGGCCAGGTCCATCGCGCCGCCCACGGCGGGGATGGCGTCCGGCGCGCCGGTGTGCCAGTTCGCCAGGTCGCCCTTGACCGACACCTGGAAGGCCCCCAGCACGCAGATGTCCAGGTGGCCGCCGCGCATCATCGCGAAGGAATCGGCATGATGGAAATAGGCGGCGCCGGGCAGCGCGGTAACGGGCTGCTTGCCGGCGTTGATCAGGTCCCAGTCCTCGTGGCCCTTCTCGGGCGCGGGACCCATGCCCAGCAGGCCGTTCTCGGTATGCAGCAGGACCTCGCGATCGGCCGGCAGGTGGTTGGCCACCAGGGTGGGCAGGCCGATGCCCAGGTTCACGTAGGCGCCCTCGGGAATGTCGCGCGCCACGCGCTGGGCCATCTGGTCTCGATTCATCTTGTTCATGTGCGTGTTCCTCAGGCGGCCTGTTGGGCGCTGGCTTGGGCCCCGACGGCCACCACGCGCTTGACGAAAATGCCGGGCGTCACGACCGCCTCCGGATCGAGCTCGCCCAGTTCGACGGTTTCGTGCACCTGGGCGATGGCCATCCTGGCCGCGGTCGCCATGATGGGCCCGAAGTTGCGCGCGGTCTTGCGATAGGTCAGGTTGCCCCAGCGATCGCCCTTGTAGGCCGAGATCAGCGCCACGTCGCCGTGGATGGGGTATTCCAGCACGTAGTCGCGGCCGTTGATGTGCCGCGTCTCCTTGCCTTCGGCCAGCAGCGTGCCGAAACCGGTGGGCGTGTAGAAGGCGCCCACGCCCGCGCCGGCGGCGCGGATGCGCTCGGCCAGGTTGCCCTGGGGCACGAGTTCGAGTTCGATCTTCTTGGCGCGATAGAGCTCGTCGAACACGTAGGAGTCGGTCTGGCGCGGGAACGAGCAGATCACCTTGCGCACGCGCCCGGTCTGCAGCAGCGCCGCCAGGCCCGTGTAGCCGTTGCCGGCGTTGTTGTTCACCACCACGAGATCCTTGGCGCCCTGCTCGATCAGCCCGTCGATCAGCGCGTTGGGCAGGCCGGCCGTGCCGAACCCGCCTACCAATATGGTGGAGCCGTCCTTGACGCCGGCCAGCGCTTCGGCCACCGAAGCCACGATTTTGTTGATCATGTATGTCTCCGCACGATGCCTGGCGTCCGGGGGGACGCAGGTGGCGTACCTGATTGCAAAACGGAAAAGTTCTATACGCGAACTATTGTTCGAATATTAAACATCGATTATGCACGAGGGGCAAGAGGCCAGAGTCATCATAAGCCTCCCGCGCCGTCATTCCGAGCCTGTCCCGGCAGCCCGCGCACGGTGACGCGCACACTGTCGTAGCGGCCGCCCTCGTCCATGACGGTGACGGTATGCGCGCCGTTACGGGTGAAACGCAGCGAGACCGGACTGGCGCCATCGGTACGGCGGACCGGCTTGCCATCCAGCATCCACCACAGCGCGCCGTCGCCTCCCAGCACCCGCAGTTGCACGTCGATCCGGTCGCGCCCCGGCACCGGACGCAGGATCGCGCCCGTATCCAGGCCTTCGAGCCGCACGCCGGCGCCCGCGTGCGCGGCCGCCGCACATGCGGGATGCCAGCGCGCCGTCCCGGCTCCCGGCAGCATCCCCGCCTCCGCCCACGGCTGCAAGGCCAGCGGCCAGCGCGCGACCTGCCTGGGCGTGCCCGGCACGCGGCAGCCCGGGTCCGTGCGCATCCCCGAGCGGGGATCGAGCCAGATCGTCTCCACCAGCCCCCCCTGCGTTCCGCGATCGGGCAGCGTGGGCGGCACCGCGTCGTCCAGCGACCAGGCCTGGCGGCGTTGCAGGCACATGCCTTCGGGCGTGCTGTCGGCCCGCAGCCCCAGCGGCCAGCAGACGGACTGCGGGCGCACCGATGCGGGCGGCACGCGGGGAACGGGCGAGGCCGCCGGCAGCGCCGCCACCAGGTCCTGCAGCAGCGGCGCGGCGACGTTGGCGCCGAAGAATCCGGGATTGGGCGTGCCGTCGGGCCGGCCCACCCAGACACCCAGCGTCCAGGCATCGGTCACGCCCACGGCCCAGGCATCGCGAAAGCCGAAGCTCGTGCCGGTCTTCCAGGCCAGCCCCCGGCCGCCGGCATAGAACGGCCGGTCGGGCCGGCCGCCGCTCTCCAGGATGTCGCGCACGATGAAGGCCGCGCCCTCGCTCATGATGCGGGACTCGACGCGCGGCTCGTCGGCGGTCAGCCGCACGCGGCCGGCCATGCCGCCGCGGGCCAGCGCGCGATAGGCCCCCACCAGCTCTTCCAGCGTGGTGCCGGCCCCGCCCAGGATCAGGCTCAGGTTCGGGGCCGCGCCCGCCGGGATGCGCAGGCGCAGGCCGCCCGCGCGCAGCGCCGACGCGAAGCGCGCCGGGCCGATGCGATCGAGCAGGTCGACCGCGGGCACGTTGAGCGAACGCTGCAAGGCCTCGGACACGCTGACCGCACCCGAAAAGGACGCCTGGAAATTGCCCGGCCGGTAGCCGCCGAAGGTCTGCGGCGCATCGACCAGCAGGCTCTCGGAATGGATCATGCCCTCGTCCAGCGCCATCGCGTACAGGAAGGGCTTGAGCGTGGAACCCGGCGAGCGCACGCCTCGGACCATGTCCACATGCGCCGCCCGGCGGGCGTCGGAGAAATCGGCCGACCCCGCGTAGACGCGCGCCTCCAGGCTGTCGTTGTCCATCACCAGCACGGCCATGGACACCTTGGGCGGCAGCGTGTCCACACGGTCGAGCAACATGTCCTCGACGATGGACTGCCATTCGGCATCCAGGGTCGATCGGACCACGCGGCGGGAAGCGGCGGCCCCCTGCTGCGACCGCTGCCGCAGGCGTTCGGCGGCCAGCGGCGCCAGCCAGTGACCGCGCAGCGGCTGTGCGATCACGCGTTCGATGCGCGCATCCTCGGCCACCTCGGCGCTCCAGCGGCCGCGTTCGACCAGGCGGGCGAGCACCTTGTCGCGCGCGGCCCGGGCCGCCTCGGGCGCACGGTCGGGGCGCAGCCGGGACGGGGCCTGCGGCAACGCCGTCAGCAGCGCGGCCTCGGCATGGCTCAACTGGCGCGACGGTTTGCCCAGATAGGCGCGGCTGGCCATCTCCACGCCTTCCACGATGCCGCCCATGGGGGCGTGGTTCAGATACAGGGTCAGGATGTCGCGCTTGGACAGATGCCATTCCAGTTGCGCCGCCCGCGCCATCTGGCGCAGCTTGGCGCCCATGCTGCGCGGCGCGCCGCGCAGCGCCGGATCGATCATGCGCGCCACCTGCATGGTCAGGGTCGAACCGCCCGAGACGATGCGGCCCGAGCTCGCCCACTGCCAGGCGGCGCGCGCCATGGCGTAGGGATTGATGCCCCAGTGCCAGTGGAACCAGCGGTCCTCGTAGGTCAGCAGCGCCTGAAGATAGAGCGGGGACACATCCTCGGGCGAGACGGGGTAGCGCCAGATGCCGTCCTCGCTCGGATACGCGCGCAAGGGGCTGCCGTCGGCCGACGTGACCACCAGGCCGCCATCGGCCGGCCGGAAGGCCTGGGCCGGCAGCGGATGCGTCCGGTCCGCCACCCACAGCGCCCCCAGCCCGATGGCACCCGCCGCCGCCGCGGCGACCCAGCGCCGCCTCAGCGCGCGCCTCCGCGCGGGTCGTTGACCACCAACGGACCGGAAGACGCGCCCACCGCCCGGATCTCGGGACGGTACATGTCCTCGACCACCGGCGCCGGCACGACGAAGCGGCCCGGCGTGACCACCCGCACGCGGTAGAACACGGTGACCGGACCCTGTATGCCCACGGCCGCGACATAGCGGTCGTCGCGATACTCGCGATGCTTGATGCGCGTATCGTTCAGCGCCTCGGACACCTGCACGCCGCCGACCTTCCAGTCCGCCATGTCCGGCCCCTGGCTGAGGTTCATGTTCTCGACCTCGAACCCCGCCGGCACCCGGTCCACCACCAGCGCATCCTCGATGCGGCGGCTCGAGGCGACGTCCAGCTTGACGATCAGCATCTCGCCGGTCTGCAGCGGGCGCCCGTTCCAGGGCCGCCCGTCCGACTCGTACCAGCTGCGCGCGATCGTGACGCCCGAGGCGCTCGGCGCCTCGGCCTGGCGCGGGTAGCCCTGCACGTCCACCTCGACGAACAGCGGGTCGGCCTGCGTGTTGACGATGTCCACGCCGCCGGCCAACTGCGCCGCCGTGAAGCTGCGCGCCTCGGTGTCGCGCGAACTGAGCTGCTGCTCGCCCTGGGCCGTGCGCAGCGTCGCCGTCCATTGCGCCCCGGCCACGCCGCCCGCCGCCCGCGCGGCCAGGAACAGCGCCAGCTGCTCCTGGGTGGACAGGTAGCTGCGGCTGCCCAGGCGGCCGGCCACGTCGCCCAGCAGGGTCTCTCGCCGCGGATGGTCGATCTGGTGCTGCATCATCAGCGCATAGGACATCGCGTAGTCGCGCAGCGCCGAGCCGTAGTCGCCCAGCCACTCGCCGTAGCCGCCGTAGCGATTGGCGTCGATGCCGTAGCCGCGCGCCATCGCCTCGTCGAAGGCCGCGCGCGCGCGCGTCTCGTCGCCCATCAGTTTCAGGGCGATGCCCAGGTGCACCAGGGGCAGCGGCGAGCGCGAGCGGTCGCGATAGTTGTCGTACAGCACCCGCAGCGTGGACAGCGGCGCCTTCTGCTCGCGCGCCAGCACGTAGGCCGCGTTGGCCAGCTCGGCGAAGCGGCGGTGGCTGTCGCGCAGCAGGTTGTAGTCGTTGTCGCGCAGCCGCTGGCCGGAGCCGGCGGCAAGCTGGGCCAGCAGGTTCTGCGGCAGGCTGGGGAAGTTGGCGGACGATTGCTGCAACTGGGCCAGCAGCCAGTCGGAGGCGCGGCGCGACACCAGGTCGGGCACGTTGAAGCCGGCCGTGCGCGCATCCTGCAGGAAGCTGGCCACATAGGCCGACAGCCAGATCTCCTGGGCGCCGTCGCCCCACAGGGCGAAGCCGCCGCCGGCCTTCTGCATGCCGGCGATGCGGCCGACCGCGCCTTCGATCATGCGTTCGCGCTCGGCCCGCGTGCGTGGCGTCAGCCCCCAGGCGCGCGCCTCGTCCTCGCCGATGAACACGTGCGGATAGGCCGCGCTGGCGGTCTGCTCCAGGCACCCATAGGGATAGTCCAGCAGCCCCTGCACCAGGCGCTTCACGTTGAACGGCGGCTTGTTGGAAATCGCCACGCTGGCGCTGGCCGAATCCGGATACAGTTTGGCGATCCAGCTGGACTCCAGTTTCAGGCTCTCGCCCTGCCCCAGCCTGACGCGGCGCACGTCGCGCGTCGCCGCGACCGGCGGCTGGACCTGCAACAGCGACTCGCGCACGATGCGGATCGGATTCGCGCCGCCCTGGCCGTCGACCGTCAGCCGCAGCCGGCCCAGCCCGTAGGCGCCCGTGGCTTCGGCCACGAAGCGCAGGGTGGCGCGCTGCTGGTTGGCCAGGTTCACGCTTTGCGAACCGCCCCGTATCCGCACGGGGTCCAGGCCTTCCAGGTTCACCGTCAGCGTCTGCGGCGCGCCGCTCAGGTTGGTCACGTCCAGAGCGATCGCGGCCTCGTCGCCCGGGCTGATGAAGCGCGGCGTCGACAGTTCGGCCACCACCGGCGCGGCCACCACCATCTCGGCCTGCGCGTTGCCGAAGCGATCGGGCGTGAAGGCCGAGGCCATCAGGCGCAGCGTGCCGTTGAAATCGGGCAGGTCGAGCGGAATCTGCGCCTCGCCCTGCTCGTCCAGCCGCACCGGGCCGCTGAACAGGTCCACCAGCCGCACCTTCACCGGCATGCTGCGGGTATCGCGCATCGCGGCGTCCCCGCCCCATTTCAGCTTGCCCTGCGTACCCTCCATCTTCTCGATCAGCTTGCCGTACAGGTCCAGCAGCTCCGGCGCGTAGCGATGCTTGCCGAAGAAGAAGTCGAAGGGATCGGGCGTGGCGTAGCGCGTGATGTTCAGGATGCCCACGTCGACCGCGGACAGCGTCACGTACGCCTGCTGGCCCTGCCCCGCGTTGCCCACCTTGACCTTCACGGTGGTCCGTTTCTCGGGCAGCACCTTGGGCGGGGCGGCCAGTTCCACCGCCAGCCTGCGGTCGTCGCGGGACAGCGGCAGATAGACCAGGCCCAGCGCGCGCGCCGGCGTGACGCGATCGCCCTGGCTGCCGGGCCGGAACACGGTGACCGACACGTACAGGTCGTGGCGGCTCCAGTCCTTGCCGATGGGAATCTCGACCGTGGACCCCGAAGCCTTCACGCTGGTGCGCTGGCTCCACAGCATGGTGCCGCCCTCGACCGCGATCAGCGCCTCGCCGTCGTGGGGCGGCGTGATCGACAGCTTGACCGTCTCGCCCTCGCGCACCGGCGCGTGGTCCAGCTTGAGCTGCACCCGGTCCGGCCGGTTGCCCATTTCCTCGGCATCCTGCGCGCCCCAGCCCGCATAGAAGCGGTAGCGCAGCGTGTCGCCGCTTTCCGGATCGCTCAGCTCCAGCCGGTAGCGGCCCCACTTGACCGGCACGCCGAACTTCACGCGATCGGGCAGCGCCAGCACGCGCGACTCGACCAGTTCCTCGGTCTCGGTGAATCCGCTGTTCCAGCCGCGCTGGTCGTCGAAGCGCCAGTAGTACACCCGCTCCTCGCGGTACACGCGCAACTGCGCCTGCTTGAGCGGTACGACCTTGCCCTGCGGACCCGCGCGCACCGCCTCGAACTCGGCCATCGTCCCTTCGCGCGCGACATCGCGGTCGAACAGCGGACGCACGCCGATCAAGGCCGGCGCCGGCCAGACGCTGCGCTCGATGGAACGCACGACGGGACGGCCGCCCGACTCCAGCAGGCTGAAGCTGGCTTTCACCTTCATGGGCGAGGCGGTGCCGGACACGTCCACCGGCACGGCAACCGCCGCCGCGCCCTTGTCGTCCAGCGTGGTTTCGTCCAGATCGCGCCGCTGCTTGCGGTCGTCGTCGGCGAAATCGCCGAACAGGAAGCCCGGCCATTGCTGCGGCAGCGCATAGCGGTCGCGGTCGATGGATACCGTGCCCAGCAGCCGGTTGCCGGCCGCGGGCGCGCCGTACAGGTAGTCGCCCTGCACCTTCACGTTCAGGGGCCGGCCGGCCTCCAGCACGCCTTCGCGCGATTTCAGGTCCAGCTTCATGCGCTCGGGCAGGAACTCTTCCACCTGGAACTTCCACGAGGCATCGGCCGAGCGGGCCGCCGGGTCCAGGCGCGTCTCCAGCAGCCAGGTACCCGTCTGCGCGTCGGCCGGCAGCTCGATGGCCTGGCGGACATAGCCCGGCACCTGCGCATCGGGCCGCCACAAGGCGGTGCGCACGGTACGGCCGTCGGGCCGCTTCAGCGTGGCCGTGACCGGCGCGGCCTGCACCGCCCGTCCGTCGGCGTCCCGCGCCAGCACGGAAACGTCGAAGCGCTCGCCCGGCCGGTAGAGATCGCGGCCGGCATAGACGAACAGCTTGTTGTCGCGGGACGGATAGCCGCCCACGTCGAATTCGGACAAATCCAGCGCCGGCTCGGCCAGCGCCACCACCGACAGTTCCGCCCCCCGGCGCGCCATCAGGATGCGCGCGGCCTCGAAGCTGCCGGCGAACACGGCGCGCCCCTGCCCATCGGCCTTGGCGCGCCCCAGCGACTTCGCGTTCGCGTCCAGCAGCTCGAACTCGACGTCGTCCATCGCCTTGCCGCTCTTGAGCGAGGTCGCGAACGCGTCGAGCTGGCCGGCGTAGCGCCGCGTGTGCAGGCCGATGTCGCTGACGTAGAAATAGGTGACCTGGTATTCGTCGCGGAAACGGCCGGGCTGGCTCATCACGGCGACGTAGATGCCGGGGTCCTTCAGTTCCTTGATGCCCTCGACCGGCAGGAAGGTGACGTGGCGGCGATTGGCCTTGTCGTCGGTCAGGAAGCGGCCGGCGTAGACGCTGCGCGTCACGTCCTTCAGGCGATCCAGGTCCCAGCTTCCCACCGTGCCCTTCAGGCTGCGGTTGCCGCTGTAGCGCCACTCGTCGTCTTCGTCGTCATTGGCCTCCTCGGCATCCGGATCGGTCTTGGCGACGGGCCGGCGCACGCCCAGCACCTGCTCGAAGAACCGGGGGAACTGCGCCGGGTCGATGCGCAGGAACTGGACGTCGACCTCGGGCGTATTGACCGTGACCACCGGCAGCCCGCCGTTCTGGCCCGCGGGCAGCACCACGCCGCGGCTGGCGAAATAGAAGGACGGCGGCATGGCCTCGCTGGCCACTTCGCAGCCGAAGGCCTCTGGCAGCGCCTGCCCGCCCGCGCCCTTGACGGACTCGGGCACCGCGATCGCATAGCGGCGGTTCGGCTGGATGTAGGGGAAGTAGGCGACGCGCGGGTTGTCGCCCAGCGACCAGTCGCCCGCCACCGGCTTGCCTTCCGGCAGGGCCTGGCCGGGCTGCGGCTTGCCCAGGGTCTTGGCCGCCTCGTCATCGCCGGAAGCGGCGCCCAGGTCCACCACCTGCAGCAGCTTGCCCAGCGACTGGCGGCGATCGAGCGGCTGCGAGAACGTCACGGCCAGCGCCAGCGACTCGTCGAACAGGCGCGTCCGGCATTCGAGCAACGTGAAGGGATCGGCACTGCCGACCAGCTCGGAAGCGGGCGGCTCGCCCCCTCCGCCGCCGGACTGCTTGCCCGCCCACCATGCGCCGCCCACCGCCGCGGCCAGCAATACCACGCCCGCGGCCCAGGCGGCCGCCTTTTTCCTGTCTGCCATGAAATCCCCCGGACACGCCTTCGTGCGTGCTTTCCGTAGCGCTATTAGAGGGTGAGAGCCCGCCTATTGTGAAGCATGGACTTCACAAAATTACATTTGGGCACCACTTGGCGGCGCGGCGCTTGCCGGGCCGGCGGATGGCCGATGATGAGGGTGCATGACTTCCTTGTGAAAGCGCAGCGCCATCGCGTGGTAGAACGGCCGCGGGCAGAACTGCCGGGACACCAGCGACGCGATCAGCGTGGCCATCAGCAGGTGGAACATCAGGTCCTGGCTGCGCGTCATCTCCATGACGATCACGCTGGCCGTGATGGGCGCCTGGGTGGCCGCCGCCAGGAAAGCCGCCATCGACACCAGCGCCAGCGTGCGCGGATCGGCGGCGGGTCCGGCCAGTTGCACGATGTGTTCGCCCATGCCGGCGCCTATGGCCAGGGACGGCGTGAAGATGCCGCCGGGAATGCCGCACACGTACGAGGCCACGGTCGCCACCCACTTGGCGATCCCGAACCAGGCGCTCTCGACGGGATGGCCGTTCAGCAGGGCGGCGGTCTGTTCATAGCCGGTACCGTAGGTCGCGCCTCCCGTCAGGCAGCCCAGCACCGCCACGACCAGGCCGCACAGGAAGGCCACCCGCACCGGATGGCGCTGCAGCCAGGGACGCCAGCGCGCGGGGGCCAGCCCCGTCACGCCGCGCACCATCGTGGCGGCGAACAGGCCGCCCACGGCGCCGTTCAGCACGCCGCTGGCCAGGGTCCAGCCCCACGATCCCTGGACGAACCCGGCCGCCGCCGCGGCATGGAAGTAGGGATTGTTGCCGGCGATGGCCAGCGCGATGAAACCCGACGCCAACACGCCGGACAACGCCAGGCGGTTCCAGCGCACGGCGGCGCCCCGCCCCAGTTCCTCGATGGCGAACACCACGCCGGCCAGCGGCGTGTTGAATGCCGCGGCCAGGCCGCCGGCGGCGCCTGCGGCGATCAATTCGTTCGCCCGGAACTCCAGCTTGACGCCTATCCGCTCCTGCCAGAACCGGCCCCAGGCCAGCATGGCCGCCGCGCCCACCTGCACCGAGGGCCCTTCGCGCCCCACCGAAGCGCCGGCCAGCAGCGCCGCCGCGGTCAGTGGAATCTTCCAGAGCGCCTGCCGCAGCGACACCAGCCCCGAGGAGGCGATGGGCGCCGGGATGGCGGTGGCCGCGATGACCTGGGGAATGCCGCTGCCCCGCGCCATCGGCGCGAGCCGCAAGGTCAGCCAGCGCAGGCCCGCCATCGCCAGCGGGATGACCGCCAGCGCGGCCCACGGCGCGGCCGAGGTCCAGTGGCGATTCCACTCCAGCGCGATCTCGGCCAGCCAGGCGAACGCCAGCGACAGCAAGGCCACCACCGCCGCCCCGCACAGGACGAGCGCGTAGCGGAAGGTCTTGCGCGATACCCGCAGGACTTGCCGTCCCTTGCGCCGCACGGTGATGGAGGCCTGGTCGCGCCAGGGCACTGAGCGTCGAGCTTTCATGTAAAAACAATGAAAAACGCGCGCTGTGCATTCAAGCCTGAGCTTGCGACAGCGCGCGTCATGCGGCGGCCCCGCGGGGCCGCGGCGGGAATCAGCCCAGGTTCTTGGCCACGAATTCCCAGTTCACGATGCCCCAGAAGCTCTCGAGGTACTTCGGACGGGCATTGCGGTAGTCGATGTAGTAGGCGTGTTCCCAAACGTCACAGGTCAGCAGCGGCACGTCGCCGGTGGTGAGCGGGTTGCCCGCCGCGCCGGTGTTGACGATGTCGATCGAACCGTCGGCCTTCTTGACCAGCCAGGTCCAGCCCGAACCGAAGTTGGCGGCGGCCTGCTTGTTGAAGGTGTCCTTGAACGCGTCGAAGCTGCCCCACTTGGCATTGATGGCGTCGGCCAGCTTGCCGGCGGGCGGCGTGCTCTTGGGCGTCAGGCAGTTCCAGTAGAAGGAGTGGTTCCAGTGCTGGGCGGCGTTGTTGTAGATGCCGCCGGACGACTTCTTGACGATGTCCTCGAGCGAGGCGTTCTCGAATTCGGTGCCCTTGATGAGGTTGTTCAGATTGGTGACGTAGGTCTGGTGGTGCTTGCCGTGGTGGTACTCCAGCGTTTCCTTGGAGATGGTGGGGGCCAAGGCGTCCTGGGGATACGGCAATTGCGGAAGAGTATGTTCCATCTGAGCTCCTGCTTATGGTTGGGAGGTTTGCGGGGGCATTTTATCGGCAAGTATGCCGCTTGGCCCGGAAGTCCCCGCGTTACGCAAGGTTAACGCGCCGGGGCGACGCAGTCATGTCAGCCCTGGCGGCCGCGCGGATTCGGGCCGTCACACCAACCCGCGGTCGGCTTCGACCGCCGTCACCGAGGCCTGGGCCGCGCCCTCGGCGAAGCAAAGGTCGATCCGGGCGCCGGCCTGCAAGCTGCGTGCCTGACGCACGATGCCGCCCTGCTCGTCGCGCACGATGGCATAGCCGCGCGCCAGCGTCTGCTCGGGCCCGAGCGCGCGCAGGTGCGCGGCATGCGAGGCCAGTTGTTGTTGCAGCCGGGCGAGCCGGTACGACTGGCACTGCCGCACGCGCCGCGCCAGGTCGTCCACGCGCGCCGACAGCCGCGTGGGATCGGGCAACTGGGCGATCAGCCGCTGTCGCAACAGGCCGACCTCGGCCTCGCGGTCGCGCTGGGCGCCGGCCCACGCCGCCTCCAGCCCGCGCACCAGCGCGGCCAGCCGCTCCTGCTGCCGCGCCAGGCGTTCGCGCGGAGAGATCAGTTGCGCCGCCGCGCGGTCGAGCCGCTGCCCGGCCTGCTCGACACGGCGCCGCTGCGCCCGCCGCAGGTCCTGCGCCGCCTGGCGCAGGCGCGCCAGCCACTGCTCGCGCGGCAGGCCCGCCAACTCGGCGGCCGCCGTGGGCGTGGGCGCCCGCAGGTCGGCGGCGAAATCGGCGATGGTGAAGTCGGTCTCGTGGCCGACGCCGCTGATGACCGGAATCGCGCTGGCGACGATGGCCCGCGCCAGTCCTTCATGGTTGAACGCCCACAGGTCCTCGATGCTGCCGCCGCCCCGCACCAGCAGCAGGGTATCGACCTCGGCGCGCCGGTTCGCCAGCACGATGGCCTGCGCCAGCCTGGGGCCGGCCTCGTCCCCCTGGACCGGCGCCGGGTAGATCACCACCCTGGCGTGCGGCACCCGCCGCGCCAGCGCCGTCAGCACGTCGCGCAGCGCCGCCGCCTGCAGCGACGTGACGATGCCCAGCGCGCGCGGCACGGCCGCCGGCGTGCGCTTGCGGGCCGGATCGAACAAGCCTTCGGCCGACAGTTTTTCCTTCAGCCGCAGGAAGGCTTCGAACAGGTCGCCCTGGCCGGCCCGGCGCATGGCCTCGACCTGCAACTGGTAGTCGCCGCGCGGTTCGTACAGCGACACCCGGGCGCGGACCTCGATGCGGTCGCCTTCCCTGGGCGTGAAGCCCACCAGCATGGCGCGCCCGCGAAACATCACGCCGCGCGCGGCGGCGCCGCCGTCCTTGAGCGTGAAATACCAATGGCCGGAAGCCGCCGCGGTGAAGTTCGACACCTCGCCCCGCACCCATACCAGCGGAATGTTGCGCTCCAACAAGCCCGCCACCGCGCGGTTTAGCTGGGAGATAGTCAGTATCCCCCGCGAAAAATCGTCATGTGCGGACGCAAAACCAGAATTCATGAGGGTTTCCAGGCAAGAAGCTTTCCACAGGCTTGAAAACTATGGTTGTCAAGTAATTTCTCTGTCACAGACGGTGTAATTTTCTTATAAGCCATTGATTTGATTGATTTTTTGGCTTCACCAGCCACTGAATCAAAAGCGGGCATCCTAGCAAGAACCGCATATTTCGTGGCCCCGGGCCAAGTTACACACATAATTATCCACAGATTCTGTGGATACTTTCCGGATGGCGACTTGCCCTCGTCCGCCCACGCCCGTACATTCTCGCCTTCATCGAAAAGGAGAGGTTTCTTGCTCGCCATCGTCCGCGAGGCCGGCTGGCCCATCTGGCCGCTGATCGCCACTTCGTTCATCGCGCTGACGCTCATCGTCGAACGCCTGCTTGCCCTGCGCCGTAGCAGGATCGCCCCGCCCAGGTTGCTGGAAGACGTCCTGGCCCTGGTGCAGAAACGGCGCGTCACTCCCGAAATCGTGGCCCGACTGGAAGCCGATTCGCCGCTGGGCCGCATCCTGGCCACCGGGCTGCGCAACGCCCACCGCTCGCGCCCCGCGCTCAAGGATGCGCTCGAGCAATCGGGCGAGACCGTCGCGCACAACCTGAACCGCTACGTCGGCGCGATCGGCACCATCGCGGCGGTGGCGCCGCTGATGGGCCTGTTCGGCACCGTGGTCGGCATGATCGAGATCTTCGGCTCGTACGCGCCGGCCGGCAGCGACCCCGCGCAACTGGCGCACGGCATCTCGGTGGCACTGTACAACACGGGGCTGGGCATCTTCATCGCCATTCCCGCCATGATCTTCTACCGCTATTTCCGCGCCCGCATCAACGACAGCCTGCACGACCTGGAACGGGCCGCCACCCGCCTGGCCGACAGCCTGCAAGCCGAGTGATGCCGCCCGGCGCCCAGCCATGAACTTCCGCCGCCACCTCGAGACCGACGAACCCGACATCAACCTGATCCCGCTGATCGACGTCCTGCTGGTCATCCTGATCTTCCTGGCCGCCAGCACGTCCTTTTCGCGCTTCAGCCAGTTGTCCGTGCGCCTGCCCGACGCCACCGCCCAGTCCGCCGAAGCGGCCACGGGCCTGACCGTCACGGTCGCGGCCGACGGCCGCTACGCGCTCAACGGCAAGGCGCTGCCCGTCGCCGACGCCGACCAGTTGTCCGAGGCGCTGCGCAAGGCGGCGGCCGGGCGCGACGACCCCTCGCTGGTGATCGACGCGGACGCCGCAGCCACCCACCAGGCCGTGGTGCGGGCCATGGAGGCGGCGGGACGGGCCGGCATCTCGCGCATAGGATTCACCACGCAGGCCGCGCCCGCGGGATCGGGCAGATGAAGCCCGGCCCCGCCCTGCGCACCGTGCTGCAACGCCAGTGGCAGACGGGCGGATGGCTGTCGTGGCTGCTTGCTCCCCTGTCCCTGCTGGCCGCCCTGGCCGTCGCCGCCAAGCGCCTCGCCTACCGCGCGGGCTGGCGGCGGACCGAGCGCGTGGGCGTGCCGGTGGTCGTGGTCGGCAACGTCTATGTCGGCGGCACCGGCAAGACCCCCTTCATCGTGGCCGCGGCTCGCGCCCTGCGGGCACGCGGCCATCGTCCCGGCGTGATCAGCCGCGGCTACGGCGTGCGGGTCGGCCCCGCCGCCCGCGTGGGCTGCGGCCGGCTGGACCCCGCGGACTTCGGCGACGAACCGGCCCTGATCGCGCACCAGGCCGACGTCCCGGTGGCGGTCCATCCCCGCCGCGCCGACGCCGCCCGCGCGCTGCTGGCGGCGCATCCCCACGTGGACGTGATCCTGTCCGACGACGGCCTGCAGCACCTGGCGCTGGCCCGCGACGTGGAAATCGTGGTGCAGGACGAACGCGGCGTCGGCAACGGCCGGCTGCTGCCCGCCGGCCCGCTGCGCGAGCCGGCCTCGCGCCTGCGCGGCGTGGACGCGATCGTCACCAATCGCAGCGGCGGCGGGTCCGGCGCCGTGCCCTCCGCTCCGGCCGGCGTGCGCGCGGTGGACATGGATCTCGTCATCGACGGCGCCTGGCGCCTGGCCGACGGCAAGCGCCTGCCACTGGCGGAGCTGGGCTCGATGCCCCGCATCGCCGCCGTGGCGGGCATCGGCAACCCCGAGCGCTTCTTCGCCACGCTGCGCCGCGCCGGCATCCGGCTGGACACCACGCTGGGCCTGCCCGACCACTACGATTACGCCCACCCACCGTTCGCCGCGATCGAGGCCGATATCATCCTCGTCACCGACAAGGACGCCGTAAAATGTCCGGCGGTGGACGACCCGCGCGTGTGGGCCGTCACGGTTTCGGCGCATTTGTCCGACCCCGCGTTCTTCGATTGGCTGGAAACCCGACTCCATGGACATACGCCTGCTTGACATCCTGGTCTGCCCGCTCTGCAAGGGCCAGCTGCGCCACGACCGCGCCGCGCACCTGCTGGGCTGCCGCACCGACCGCCTGAGCTTTCCCATCCGCGACGGCATTCCGGTCATGCTCGAATCCGAGGCCCAGCCGTGGCAGGACGAGACCGAGGCCCCGGCCGCCGAGACGCCCCATGCCTGATCCGGCCGACTTCACCGCCATCATCCCGGCGCGCGCCGCTTCCACGCGCCTGCCCGGCAAGATGCTGGCGGACATCGGCGGCGTCCCCATGATCGTCCGCGTCGCGCGGCAGGCGCGGGCCAGCGGCGCATCGCGCATCCTGGTGGCGACCGACGACGCCGCCATCCGCGACGCGGTCCGCGCCCACGGCTTCGACAGCCTGATGACCCGCGCCGACCACCCGACCGGCACCGACCGGCTGGCCGAGGCCTGCGACGCGCTCGAACTCGACGACACGCAGATCGTGGTCAACATCCAGGGCGACGAACCCCTGATCGACCCGGCGCTGGTCGCCCACGTGGCCCAGACGCTGGACCGCCACAGCGCGGCCGCCATCGCCACCGCGGCGCATCCCATCGACACCGCCGACGAACTGTTCAACCCCAACTTCGTGAAGGTCGTCTGCGGCGCCGACGGCCATGCCCTGTATTTCTCGCGCGCGCCCATCCCCTGGGCCCGCGATGCGCTGGCCGGCGGCGAGCGCGTGTTCGCGCCCGGCCTGCCCGCCCTGCGCCACATCGGGCTCTACGCCTACCGCGTCGGCTTCCTGCGCCGCTTTCCCACGCTGCCCCAGGGCCGCCTGGAACGCTGGGAGTCGCTCGAGCAGTTGCGCGCGCTCGAGCACGGCTACGCCATCCAGGTCCACGTCACGCCGCAGGCCCCCGCGCCCGGCGTCGACACGGCCGCCGATCTCGAATTCGTGCGGCGGCTGGTGGAAGCCCAAGGCTGATTTGACCGGCGCCGCGCGCTTGAGGTAAGTTTGGGGGACTCGTGCCTGAAACACGCGGCCATAGGGGGGTCGGCATACCGACATCGACCGCATGCCGCAGCGCATCGGCTTTCATCACCATCCCGGCGACACGTTCGCGGCCTGGACCCTGATGGGCCGGGCCAGCGGTGTGTGCGCCGGTAACGCCGCAGGCCAAGAACACCAACTCAATCAGGAAGCATCAATGCGTCTAATCTTGCTCGGAGCGCCCGGCGCCGGCAAAGGCACCCAGGCCGCGTTCCTCAAGGACCGCTACGGCATTCCCCAGATTTCCACCGGCGACATGCTGCGGGCCGCGGTCAAGGCCGGCACGCCCCTGGGCATCGAAGCCAAGAAAGTCATGGACGTCGGCGGACTCGTCTCCGACGACATCATCATCGGCCTCGTCCAGGACAGGCTGAAGGAAGCGGACTGCGCCAACGGCTACCTGTTCGACGGATTCCCCCGCACGATTCCCCAGGCCGAGGCGCTGCGCTCGGCCGGCGTGTCGCTGGACTTCGTGGTCGAAGTGGACGTACCCGAGGAAGAGATCATCGAACGCATGAGCGGCCGCCGCGTGCACCTGGCCAGCGGCCGCACCTACCACCTGCGCTTCAATCCGCCCAAGAACGCCGGCGTCGACGACGTCACGGGCGAGCCGCTCGTCCAGCGCGACGACGACAAGGAAGAGACCGTGCGCAAGCGTCTCGAGGTCTATCGCCAGCAGACCCGGCCGCTGGTCGACTATTACTCGCAGTGGGCCGCCGAAGGCGATGCGAAGGCGCCCCGCTACCGCAAGATCTCCGGTGTAGGCTCCGTCGACGAGATCAAGACCCGCCTGTTCGATGCGTTGAGGTAGCCCCCCCTACGCGCTTACGCGCGCCCCCCAGGGGGCGAAACCTGCGGACTGGCGGAGCCAGATCCGCGGTTTCCTCGGTCTGGGTGAGGTTGGGGTTGGGTCGGGTGCGGTAACTGCTTCACTGTTTTTGTTTGCTCGGTAGTTTTTGAAACTTTCGTAGTTGAACAAAAGGAGGAGTTGCATGGCAACCGGTCTGTCATTCGCGCTCGTATGCGGCCTTCTGGCCGTCGCGTTCGGCGCGATTTCCACCTTCTGGATACTCAAGCAAGAAAGCGGGAACACCCGCATGGTGGAAATCGCGACGGCCGTGCAGCAGGGCGCTCAAGCCTATCTCGCCCGTCAGTACACGACCATCGCCATCGTCGGCGTGGTGCTGTTCATCGTCATCGGCCTCGTGCCCGGCCTGGGCTGGCCGTGCGCGCTGGGCTTCGCAGTGGGCGCCGTGCTTTCCGGCGCCGCGGGCTTCATAGGCATGAACGTCTCGGTGCGCGCCAACGTGCGTACCGCCCAGGCTGCCACGCGGGGCTTGAACGAAGCGCTGACCGTCGCTTTCCGCGGCGGCGCCATCACCGGCATGCTGGTGGTGGGCCTGGGGCTGACCGGCATTACCGTGCTGCTGTGGGTACTGCTGGGCACCAACCTGTCGGGCGCCGACGGCGCCGGACTGCACGAACAATTGCAGCCGCTGATCGGCCTGGCCTTCGGCTCCTCGCTGATTTCCATCTTCGCCCGGCTGGGCGGCGGCATCTTCACCAAGGGCGCCGACGTGGGCGCCGACCTGGTGGGCAAGGTCGAGGCCGGCATCCCCGAAGACGATCCGCGCAACCCCGCGGTCATCGCCGACAACGTCGGCGACAACGTGGGCGACTGCGCGGGCATGGCGGCGGACCTGTTCGAGACCTATGCCGTCACCATCGTCGCCACCATGCTGCTGGGGTCGCTGGTGATCGAGGTGGCGCCGCTGCAGGCGGTCATCTACCCGCTGGTCCTGGGCGGCTTCTCCATCATCGCATCCATCCTGGGCTGCATGGCGGTCAAGGCCAGCCCCGGCAAGCGCATCATGAGCGCGCTGTACCGCGGCCTCGCGGTGGCGGGCATCCTGGCGCTGGTGGCGTTCTACCCGCTGACGGCCTGGGTCTTCGCCGGCACCCCGCTGGACGACGGCAACAGCCTGGGCCGGCTCTACGGCTGCACGGTGGTGGGCCTGGTGCTGACCGGCCTGATCGTCTGGATCACCGAGTACTACACGGGCACCGAATACAAGCCGGTGCGCTACGTGGCGCAGGCCTCGACCACCGGACACGGCACCAACATCATCGCCGGCCTGGCGGTCTCGATGAAGTCCACCGCCGCGCCCGTGATCCTGGTCTGCCTGGCGATCTACGCC
This sequence comes from Pigmentiphaga kullae, assembly GCF_004216695.1. GTDB lineage: Bacteria > Pseudomonadota > Gammaproteobacteria > Burkholderiales > Burkholderiaceae_B > Pigmentiphaga > Pigmentiphaga kullae. Next base: position 720,441 of record NZ_SGXC01000003.1, on the reverse strand, counting down.
GCCTACACGCTGGCGGGCCTGTACGGCATCGCCGTCGCGGCCACCGCCATGCTGTCCATGGCGGGCATCATCGTCGCGCTGGACGCCTACGGCCCCATCACCGACAACGCCGGCGGCATCGCCGAAATGGCGCAGATGCCCGAATCGGTGCGCAACATCACCGATCCGCTGGACGCGGTGGGCAACACCACCAAGGCGGTCACCAAGGGCTATGCCATCGGCTCGGCCGGCCTGGCCGCGCTGGTGCTGTTCGCCGACTTCACCCACGCGCTCGACCACCTCGGCAAGAACGTCGACTTCTCGCTGGCCGAACCGGCCGTCATCATCGGCCTGTTCGTGGGCGGCCTCATCCCCTTCCTGTTCGCGGCGATGGCCATGGAGGCCGTGGGCCGCGCCGCGGGATCGGTGGTGGTCGAGGTCCGGCGCCAGTTCACCGAGATCCCCGGCATCATGGAAGGCACCGCCAAGCCCGAGTACGGCAAGGCCGTGGACATGCTGACCAAGGCGGCCATCAAGGAAATGATGGTGCCCTCGGCGCTGCCCGTGGTGGTGCCCATCGTGCTGGCCGTGATCATCGGCCTGCTGATGGGCGGCGAAGCGGCGCGCATGGCGGTGGGCGGCATGCTGATGGGCGCCATCGTGACCGGGCTGTTCGTCGCCATCTCCATGTGCACGGGCGGCGGCGCCTGGGACAACGCCAAGAAATACATCGAGGAAGGCCACCACGGCGGCAAGGGCTCCGAGGCCCACAAGGCCGCCGTTACCGGCGACACCGTGGGCGACCCCTACAAGGACACGGCCGGCCCCGCGGTGAACCCCCTGATCAAGATCGTCAACATCGTCGCACTGCTGCTGGTGCCGCTGCTCTAGCGGCCGGGCGCGGTGGCGGGTTCCGGGCCGCTCAGGACCGGACCGCCGCCAGCACCGTATTGCGCAGGCTTCCCACCTTCTCGATCTCGCACTCGACGACATCGCCCGGCCGCAGATAGCGGCCGTCGGCCACCCCGCAGCCCGCGGGCGTGCCGGTGGCGATGACGTCGCCCGGCCGCAGCGTCATCGCGCGCGAAATGTGCGCGACCAGCGCCGGGATCTTGAAGATCATCTGCTCGGTGGACGCATCCTGCCTGGTCTCGCCATTGACCCGACACGTGATGCGCAGCGGATACGGCCGGGGAATGTCCCGCGCCAGCGCGATGGCCGGCCCCAGCGGGCAGGAACGGTCCAGGCTCTTGCCCTGTATCCAGTTCTGGCCATAGCGGCCGGTCAGGGTGGGCGCCGCCTCGTTGGCCTGCAACTCGCGGTAGCTTACGTCGTTGCAGACGGTATAGCCCGCCACGTGGTCGTAGGCGTCCGCTTCGGCGATGTCGCGCCCTTCCCGGCCGATCACGACCGCCAGTTCCGCCTCGTAGTCCATCTTGCGCGAGAAATCGTGGCCGCCGATGGGGTCGCCGGGTGCCACCGCCGTGCCGGGCAGCTTGGTGAAGAAGAACGGCTGCTCGGGCGGCGTCAGCTTGCCCTCGGCGCCATGGTCGAAATAGTTGACGACGTGCGCGAGGATCTTCGATCCCGCTTCGATGGGCGCGAGCAGGCGCACCGAATCCAGCGCAACGACGGGACCGGACGCGGCCAGGCCGGCGGCCGCGTCGCGGGCCATGTCGCCCGCCGCCAGGAACAGCCGCAGGTCGTGGAACAGCGGCGCCATCCATTCGCGGCCCGCCGCGTGGGCGGCCAGCGCCAGGTCGACCACGCGATCGCCCTCGACCGCGCACACGTGCGCTCCGGCCACGGTGGCCATGCGTCCTATCTTCATCTTCACTCCTCGCTTGGTGTCAGAATCCCGCCATGTCCTTCATCACGGCGTACAGGCCGGGCTGGCGCTCGAAGCCTATGCCCGGCGACTGCGGCAGAGTGGCCTGCCCGTCGGCGATAGCGACCTCCTGGCCGAAGCCGCTGAAGATGCCGAACGTGTCCGGATAGGACTCGCATCCCCCCAGCCCCAGGCCGCCGACCAGGTGCAGGCACATCAGGTTGCCGCCGTGCGGATACATCGCGGAACGGGCGAAACCGTGCCGGCCGGCAACCGCCAGCACGTTCAGGTACTCGGTGATGCCGAAGGACAGCGGAGGATCGAGCTGGATGATGTCCCGGTCCGGACGAAAGCCCGCGTAGGACAGGAAGTGGTCCAGTTCCTTGCCGCAGGCCATGTTCTCGCCGGTGGCCAGGGGCCCCGCGTAGGCGCGGGCCAGGTCGGCATAGATGCCGTACTCCAGGAAATCGCAGGGCTCTTCGAACCAGCGCAGGCCGTAGGGCGCGATGGCCCGGGCATAGTCCAGCGCGGTATCGCGGCCGAACGCGCAGCTCGCATCCACGGCCAGGGCCCGGCCGTCGCCCATCTCGCTCAGCACGGCCTCGATGCGCCGGCAGTCCTCGGCCACCGACAGGCCGCCTATCTTCATCTTCACCATCCGGTAGCCGGCGTCGCGGTACCGGATCATCTCGTCCTTCAGGTCGCGCGCGGTCTGGCCCGGAAAATACCAGCCGCCGCCGACATACACCGGCGCGTGCGTGCGCGCCCGGCCGCCGCCATGGCGCTCGGCCAGCACGGCATGCAGCGGCTTGCCTTCGACCTTGGCCACCAGGTCCCACACGGCCACGTCCACCGTGCCCATGGGAATGGCGCGCTCGGCGTAGCCGCCGCGCCGCTCCCGCCGCTGCCCGCAGGCCAGGATCGCCGCGGGATCGAAATTCCGTCCCGAGGCGTCCAGCAGACTGTCGGGATCGGCGCCCAGGATGCGCGGCGCGATCCGGTCGCGGATCTGTTCGCCGCAGGCATAACGGCCGAAGGAGTTGAACGCGAACCCCACCAGCGGCCGTCCGTCGCGGATCACGTCCGACACCACGGCCACCACCGTGGCGGTCATCTGGCTGAAGTCGGAGCGGGCATTGGACAGGCGCGATTCCAGCGCGACCGTGCGTTCGAGGATCTTGACGATACGCATCAGTTCACCGTCGCGCCGGAAGCCTTCACCGCGGCGGCGAACTTGGCCATTTGCTCGCGCACGAAATCCACGCTGCGCGGATACGGCACGAGCGTGCGTTCGAACGAGCTCTCGGCCAGCTTGGCCTGCATGTCCGGGCCAGCCATGGCCTGCCCGATGGCGGCCACCAGCTTGTCGTGCACGGCGGCGGGCAGGCCCTTGGGCGCGGCCACCACCCACAGGGACACGGCATCGACGCCCGGATAGCCCGCCTCGGCGAAGGATGGCGTGTCGGGGAACAGCGGCGAGCGCTTGTCGCCGGTCACCGCGATCGGCGCCAGCACGCCGCTCTTGACCTGCTGCACGACCAGCGCCGGCAGGTTGAACATCATGTCGACCTGCCCGCCCAGCAGATCGGCGATCGCCGGCCCCGCCCCCTTGTAGGGCACGTGCAGCAGCTTGATGCCCGCGGCGGTCTTGAAGGTCTCGCCATGCAGGTGGACGACCGTGCCGGCGCCGGCGGACGCGAAGCTGAGCTGATCGGGCCGGGCCTTGGCCTCGGCCACGAGCTCCTGCACCGTGCGCGCCTTGAGGCGCTTGCTGTTGACCACCAGCACGCCGGTCGCGGTGGCGACCACCGACAGGAAATCGAAGTCCTTCAGGCTGTCGTACGGCAGGTTGGCGTACAGGCTGGGATTGATGGCGAAGGCGGTGTCCAGGAGACCGATGGTGTAGCCATCCGGCTGCGCCCGCGCCACCGTGGCCGTGCCTATCGTGCTGCCGGCGCCGCCCTGGTTCTCGACGAAGACCTGCTGGCCCAGCGCGGCGCCCAGCCGCTGCGCCAGTTGGCGGCCCAGCAGGTCGGTGCTGCCGCCCACCACATAGGGCACCACCATGCGGACCGCGCGAGACGGATAATCCGCATCGGCCGCGGTGGCGGCCCCCATCGCGCATGCCCACAGGCATGCGGCAAGTCCCAGCCGGCGTAACGGTCGATACATGGCGCCCTCCCTTTTCCGGTGGCGCGGACGGCGTGCCCCCGCACGTCCCGCGCATGCAGAAAAGTATAGGAAGCGCGGCCGCCGCCGGCCATGGACGGGATTGGCGACTATTTGGACAAAATCAGGACGCCTGCCAGGCCTCGGCCGGGTTCTCCCGGCCCGCGGCCTGGCCGCGATAGGCGCTGGGCGTCACGCCGCGCAACTGGCGGAAACGCCGGGCGAAATACGCCTCGTCGGGAAAGCCCACGCTGGCCGCGATCTCGGCGATCGGGCGCGACGATCCCGCCAGCATCCGGCACGCAAGGTCCATGCGCTGGTCGGCCAGGATCTCGGTGAAGGTCCGGCCGGTCTCCCGCTTGAGCAGGTGCGCCAGGTAGTGGGTCGACAGATAGGCGGCGGCCGCCGCGTCCGCCAGCGTGATGGGCTCGGCCAGGTGCTCGCGCATGAAGCGGCTCACGCGCGCCAGCGATGCCCGGCGGCTGCCCTGCAGCATCGAGGTCCGGGCCAGGGCCTGGAGATCGTCCTGATGCCGGCGGCACACCAGGCCGATCAGGCGGAACAGGTCGGCGCGGATGAACTCGGCGGCGTAGAAGCCGCCCCGGCCGTGCTCGGCCTGCATGCGCAGGCACAGGCGGCGCACCTCATCCAACTCGTCGGCGCCCAGCTCGAAATCCAGGTGCTCCTGGTACAGGAAAGGCGCGAGCTCGGGCATCTCGTCGATAGAGACGTCCTCCAGTTCCAGCAGGTCGATACGCGACTCCGGCCGCAGGAAATCGCGGCGGAAATTGATGACGAAGAACTCCGCCGGTTCGACGTGCCGGATGCAGTGCACGCGCAGCGGCATGATGAAACTGAGCGTGCCCGGCAGGATGGGCCGTACCGTCGCGCCCAGCACATGCTCGGTGCGGCCGGCCAGGTTCACATAGATCTGGAAATATTCGTGCTTGTGCAGCGGCGGCTGCCCGACCGAGGTGGCCTGATCGCGTATCCAGAACGCGGTGTGCGGAAGGAACTCGCTGGTGCGGTTGATGGGCGCGTCAGGCATCGCATCGGTGCTCCGGGTTGTCGGCGCTTCCTATTCTCTGGGCGGCGCCGTGCGGCGCCGGAAATCGCGCGGCCGGAAACCCAGCACGAACAGCACGCCGAAATAGACCACGGCGGCGCCGCCTATCACGCCCAGCAGCAGCGCCACCCGCAGCCAGGCGTGGGCCTGCAGGCCCAGCCAGTCCACGCGCTGATCGGCCAGCCACAGCGCCAGGCCCATGGCCGCCAGCGCCGCCGCCAACCTTGCCAGGAAGCCGCCCCAACCGGCCGCCGGCCGATAGACGCCGCGGCGGCGCAACCCGGTCAGCAGGGCCAGCGCGTTGATGCAGGCCCCCAGGCCGATGGACAGCGCCAGCCCGGCATGATGCAGCCACGGCACGAACACCAGGTTCAGGCACTGCGTGGCCACCAGCACCACCAGCGCGATCTTGACCGGCGTGCGGATATCTTGCCTGGCATAGAAGCCGGGCGCCAGGATTTTCACGGACAGGAGCCCGATCAGGCCCACCGCGTAGGCCACCACGGCCATCCGGGTCTGGGCGACGTCGGCGGCGGAGAAGGCGCCGTAGTGGAACAGCGTGCTGACCAGGGCCGTGGACATCAGCGCCATGCCCAGGCAGGCGGGCAGGCCCAGCAGCAGCGTCAGGCGCAGCCCCCAGTCCAGCAGCGCACTGTACTCCTCGGCGTGGCCGGCGGCATGCGCCTGCGACAGGCTGGGCAGCAATACGGTGCTGAGCGCGATGCCCAGCAGCGCGGTCGGAAACTCCATCAGCCGGTCGGCGAAGGACAGCCAGGTGACGCTGCCCGGCGCCAGCCAGGTCGCGATGTTGGTATTGATCAGCAACGACACCTGGGCCACCGAGACCCCCACGATGGCCGGCAGCATCTGCCGCAGGATGCGCCGCACGTAGGGATCCGCCCAGGCCGCGCGCAGCCCAAGCCCGATGCGGGGGCACAGGCCCAGCCGCGCCAGGGCGGCGAACTGCACCGCCAGTTGGGCCACGCCGCCGGCCATCACGCCCACCGCCAGGGCATAGAGCGGCACCTCCAGGTGCGGGGCGAGCCAGAGGCTGGCGGCGATCATGGACAGGTTCAGCAGCACAGGGGTGAAGGCCGGCACGCCGAAATGCCGCCAGGTGTTGAGCACGCCCGAGGCGAAGGCCACCAGCGACATGCACAGGATGTAGGGAAACATGACGCGGGTCATCCAGACCGCCGCCTGGAAATCGGCCGCGCGCTCCGCGCCCCGCAGCCCGCTGCCCATCGCGCTGACCACCCAGGGCGCGGCGATCACGCCCACGGCGGTCACGGCCATCAGCGCGAAGGTCAGCAGCGAGGCCACGTGGTCCAGCAGGCGGCGGGTGTCCTCGGGCGCATGGCGGTTGCGGGCCTCCCCCAGGATGGGCACGAAGGCCTGCGAGAACGCGCCCTCGGCGAACAGCCGGCGCAGCAGGTTGGGAATGCGGAAGGCCACCCAGAACGCGTCGGTCAGGCTGCCGGCGCCGAAGGCCCGGGCGATCAGCACGTCGCGCACGAGGCCGGTGATACGGGACAACAGGGTATAACTACTGATGGTGGCCGCGGCGCGCAGCAAATTCATGGGTGACCTTGTACGCGGGGCGCCGCGCGAGTATGGTTGCCTTGCTCGTGGTTTTGCGGGGACTCGGCCACGAAGCATTTGATTTTACGGCCATTTGGGGCTATAGTCTTTGGCTTTGCGAAGCTCCTGCCGCCGCGTATAGCACATATAGCAAGTCGTGACTTCGCCCTACCAGATACGGAATTTTCATGGCTAATACCGCCCAAGCACGCAAGCGCGCCCGCCAAGCAGTGGTCCGCAACAAGCACAACTCCAGCCTGCGTTCGATGCTGCGCACGTCGATCAAGCGCGTGCGCCAGGCCGTGGAAGCCGGCGACAAGGCCGCCGCCACGGAAGTGCTGCAGAAAGCCACCAGCGTCATCGACCGCGTCGCGGACAAGAAGATCATTCACAAGAACAAGGCCGCTCGCCACAAGAGCCGCCTGGCCGCCGCCGTCAAGGCCCTGGCCTGATCTGATTCCGCTGCGCGGCCCCGGTGCCGCGCGCGAGCAAGATGCCAGCTTGGCAGGATACCCTCCTGCCAAGCTGGCTTTTGTTCGTCCATACATCTCGTAATGCCCCCCACCGGGGCCCCGGCCTGACCGGCCCCTCAGGGCTGACGCGGCTTGCCCGGCGCATCCGGGATCAGGCAGGCCTCGACCGTGCGCAAATCGTTGTCGCGCGCGAAATCGTTCACGAACTGCCAGGCCAGGGGCTCGAGCGCCCGCAGCCGCTCGTCCACCACCACGCACTTGACGCCGTCGATGAAGGTGGGCACGACATAGGGGGAATAGGTGAAGGGGCTGGCCACGCTGCCCTTGGGCCGATAAGGCGACATGACGCCGGCCAGGCGTTCGGCCCAATCGCTGGGGCGGAACTTGCTGCCGCCGGAAGTGATACCCTGGATAATGAACTGCCTGACGCTTTCAGCCATCGTCGTTGTCTGCGGAAGGTGTCCGCGGTGAGGGGTCTCGTGAACCCGATGGATCTTGAGCCCGATCCGTTGCACACAGGCGTTGCATGTGCCGACCGGACCGCCCCGCGCAGCGGCGCGGGACTCGACGCGGGCCAGGCAAGACCCGATAGGGCCCGGCAGGGCTCGCGACGGGCGGGGTTACGCCCCGCCAGAGAAGCTCGGCATTGTAGCTTATCGCCCCACCCGGCCTCCAGCCGCACCCTGAACGGCGCGCAGGCGCGCGACACGATTTCCGCCACCCCACCGACCGCCCACGCCGCCGACGCGATCGCGCACCATCCCGAGGCTCCCGCCGCTTGTAACAATGCCTCGGGTATCATTGATCCTTTCCGCGAAACGAGCCGATGAGTCGATGGCCCGCGGCGCCACGGCGCCGCCCGCCGATTCGGCAACTCTCTGTCAGAGGCGTCGTATGAACGCAACTCCCCAGCAAAACTCGAAGACCACCCCTCCCCTGCGCCATTTCCTCCAGTTCAACGACTTCACGCGCGAGGAAATCGAATACCTGTTCAGCCGCGCGGCGCTGATCAAGCGCAAGTTCAAGAACTACGAGCCGCATTTCACCCTGAGCGACCGCACCCTCGCCATGGTGTTCGAGAAGGCCAGCACCCGCACCCGCGTGTCGTTCGAGGCCGGCATGTACCAGATGGGCGGCTCGGTCATCCACCTGACCACGGGCGACTCCCAGCTCGGCCGCTCCGAACCGGTCGAAGACTCGGCCCAGGTCATCTCCCGGATGGTCGACCTGATCATGATCCGTACCTTCGAACAGACCAAGATCGAGCGCTTCGCGGCCTACTCGCGCGTGCCCATCATCAACGGCCTGACCAACGAATTCCACCCCTGCCAGATCCTGGCCGACATCTTCACCTACATCGAGCACTGCGGCTCGATCCAGGGCAAGACCGTGGCCTGGGTGGGCGACTCCAACAACATGTGCAACACCTGGCTGCAGGCGGCCGAGCTGCTGGACTTCAATCTCCACGTCTCGACCCCGCCCGGCTACGAACTCGAGCCCGAACGCGCCGGCGTCATCGACGCCGAGCGGCTCAAGCAGTTCGCCGACCCCATGGAAGCCTGCAAGGGCGCCCACCTGGTCACCACCGACGTCTGGACCAGCATGGGCTTCGAAGCCGAGAACGAGGAACGCCGCGCCGCCTTCGCCGACTGGTGCGTCGACGGCGACATGATGGCCGTGGCCGACCCCGGCGCGGTCTTCATGCACTGCCTGCCCGCCCACCGTGGCGAGGAAGTCACCGCCGACGTCATCGACGGCCCGCAAAGCGTGGTCTGGGACGAAGCCGAGAACCGCATGCACGTCCAGAAGGCCCTGATGGAATTTCTGCTTCTAGGGCGCCTCTAGGGGGTGATACAATGACCGGTCGCCCTTGTGAGGCCGGGGGGCGATTGCACGATCCCGCGCATATGGCACGGAGCGCCCCTTGGGTGCGCCCCCATATCCGGTGACCTGACCGGCCAGAAAGCTGCACCGCCCAAGCGCGGGCCGTCCATGCCCTGGGAACATCAATGAGCGAAGTAAAGAAGGTCGTACTTGCCTACTCGGGCGGTCTTGACACATCCGTGATCCTGAAATGGCTTCAGGACACGTATCAGTGCGAAATCGTCACCTTCACCGCCGACATCGGCCAGGGTGAAGAACTCGAGCCGGCACGCGCCAAGGCCCTGAAGTTCGGCATCAAGCCGGAACACATCTACATCGACGACTTGCGCGAGGAATTCGTCCGCGACTTCGTCTTCCCGATGTTCCGCGCCAACACCATCTACGAAGGCGAGTACCTGCTGGGCACCTCCATCGCCCGCCCGCTGATCGCCAAGCGCCAGATCGAGATCGCGCGCGCGGTCAAGGCCGACGCCGTCTCCCACGGCGCCACCGGCAAGGGCAACGACCAGGTCCGCTTCGAGCTGGGCTACTACGCGCTGGAGCCGGGCATCAAGGTCGTCGCCCCGTGGCGCGAATGGGACCTGCTCTCGCGCGAGAAGCTGCTGGCCTACGCCGAAAAAGCCGGCATCCCCATCGAGATGAAGCACAAGCAGGGCGGCGCGCCCTACTCGATGGACGCCAACCTGCTGCACATCAGCTACGAAGGCCGCCACCTGGAAGACCCCAAGGCCGAAGCCGAGGAATCCATGTGGCGCTGGACCGTGGCCCCGGAAGCCGCGCCCGACACCCCCGAATATCTGGACGTCGAGTTCGAGCAGGGCGACATCGTCGCCCTGAACGGCAAGCGCATGACGCCCGCCGAAGTGCTGACCGAGCTGAACAAGCTGGGCGGCAAGCACGGCATCGGGCGCCTGGACCTGGTGGAAAACCGCTACGTCGGCATGAAGTCCCGCGGCTGCTACGAAACCCCGGGGGGCACGATCATGCTGCGCGCCCACCGCGCCATCGAATCCATCACGCTGGACCGCGAAGTCGCCCACCTCAAGGACGACCTGATGCCGCGCTACGCCAGCCTGATCTACAACGGCTACTGGTGGAGCCCCGAGCGCAAGGCGCTGCAGGTGCTGATCGACCATACCCAGCAGGCCGTGAACGGATGGGTGCGCCTGAAGCTGTACAAGGGCAACGTCTACACCATCGCCCGCGACTCGAAGAACACGCTGTTCGACCAGACCATCGCGACCTTCGACGACGACGGCGGCGCCTACGACCAGGCGGATGCCGGCGGCTTCATCAAGCTGAACGCCCTGCGCATGCGCATCGCGGAAAACGCCCGTCGCAAGCGCGGATGAGCCAACCGTCCGAACCCGTGCCTACCACCAGCCCGGAGACGGGCTGGCGTTGACCCGCCGTCGGCGGCCCTCGGGCCGCCGATTTGTTTTTCGAGCGCCATGAACGAGAACGCCCAACCGCCCCTGCTCATCATCCAGACCGGGCTCCCGCCCGAACCGGTGTCGAACCGGCACGGCACCTTCAGTTGCATGATCCGCGAAGCGGCCGGGCTGCGCGCCGGGGACATCGAGATCGTGGCCGTGCACCGGGGGGCCGAGCTGCGGCCGCCCTCGAGCTATCGGGCCGCGATCATCACCGGTTCACCCGCCATGGTCACCGACCTGGCCGACTGGAGCGAGCGCACGGCCGGCTGGATACGGCGGGCGGTGGACCTGGGCCTGCCCATCCTGGGCATCTGCTACGGACACCAGTTGCTGGCCCATGCGCTGGGCGGCCGGGTCGATTTTCATCCCCGCGGCCGTGAAGTGGGCACGCAAACCGTCGAACTGCTGCCCGCCGCCGGCGACGCTCCCCTGCTGGCGGGACTGCCCTCGCACTTTCCCGCGCACCTGATCCATCAACAGAGCGTGATGGAGGTGCCGGCCGGCGCCACCGTGCTGGCGCGCTCCGAGCACGACGCGCACCAGATCGTGCAATACGGCGATGGCGTGATCTCCAGCCAGTACCATCCGGAGTTCTGCCCCCGCATCATGGGGACCTACCTGACCCACTTCGGCCCCAGGCTGGGCGAGGAAGGCTTCGACGTCCAGGCGCTGAGCGCCCGCCTGCGGCCGGCACCCGAGGCCCGCGAACTGCTGCTGCGCTTCGTCCGGCAGCACGCCGCCTTGCGGGAAGCGGCCTAGGGATCGATGCCCGGCACCACGACCGGCTCGATCTCCAGCTCCAGACCGTAGCGTTCGCGCACGTCGCGCCGCACCGCCTGCGCCAGCGCCAGCACGTCGCCGGCTTGCGCGCCGCCATGATTGACCAGCACCAGCGCCTGGCGCTCGTGCACACCCACCGGTCCCATGCGGCGCCCCTTCCAGCCGCATTGGTCGATCAGCCAGCCGGCGGCCAGCTTGTAGCCGCCGTCCTCTTGCGGATAGGCCACCAGGCCGGGAAAGCGGGCATGCAGCTGCTCGTATTGCGCGGCCGGCACCACCGGATTCTTGAAAAAACTGCCGGCGTTGCCCAGCACGGCCGGGTCCGGCAGCTTGGCCCGCCGGATCGCGCAAACCGCCTCGTAGACATCGCGCGGGGTGGGCGAGCCTGCCAGGCCCTCGTGCCGCCGCAGATCGGGATAGTCCAGCACGGGTGCCCACCGCCGGGGCAAGCGCAGCCGCACGGCGGCGATGACCCAGCGCCCGGGCTCGCGCTTGAAGATGCTGTCCCGATAGGCGAAGGCGCATTGCGCCGCGTCCATCTCCGTCCAGGCGTCGCGCAGCAGGTCGTAGGCCGTCAGGCCCGCGAAGCGGTCGCGCAGTTCGACACCATAGGCACCTATGTTCTGGACCGGCGCCGCGCCGACGGTGCCGGGAATGAGCGCGAGGTTCTCCAGCCCGCCCCAGCCTTGCCCGACACAATAGGTAACGAAGTCGTGCCAGTTTTCGCCCGCCGCGGCTTCGACCACGCGGGACTCGTCGTCCTCGGCCAACAGCCGGATGCCGCGCAGCGCCATCCGCGCCACCAGGCCGCGCACCCGGGGCGGCAGGACCAGATTGCTTCCGCCGCCCAGCACCAGGAGCCCCGCGTCGCGGGAACGCGCCAGGCCGGCCAGCGCCGGCAGCTCGTCGCGGCTGCGCAGCGTGACGCAGGCCGGCGCCGAACTGACCAGCCCCAGGGTGTTGAGAGACGAAAGATCGCAGGCACCGGGCACGAGGCCCGCGCGAGCGCTGGAATCGGGAGCGACAGCCAATCTGGGCACCAGGCAGGACGAAAGACGAACTAGCGGGGCGGGACGGATTTCCCGCGGCCCCGCCATCTTACTTGACTACAATTCCTCTATTCCAAGACAGGCCGCAAGCCGCACGCAAGGAGCTCATTCATGCCTACATTCGATGTCGTCTGCAAACCCAACCTGGTCGAACTGCGCAATGCCGTCGAGCAGACCAACAAGGAAATCACCACCCGCTTCGACTTCAAGGGTTCGGATGCCCGCGTCGAACAGACCGACAAGGAACTGACGGCCTATGCCGACAGCGACTTCCAGTTGAACCAGGTGCGCGACGTGCTGCTGAACAAGATGACCAAGCGCAGCGTGGACGTGCGCTTCCTGGATCACGGCAAGGTCGAGAAGATGGGCGGCGACAAGGTCAAGCAGGTGCTGACGGTGCGCAATGGCGTGCCGCAGGACGCGGCCAAGAAGATCGTGGCCCTGATCAAGAACAGCAAGATGAAGGTCCAGTCCAGCATCCAGGGCGACACCGTGCGCGTGCAGGGCGCCAAGCGCGACGACCTGCAAAGCGCCATCGCGCTGCTGAAGAAGGACGTGACCGACCTGCCCCTGGGCTTCGAGAACTTCAGGGACTGAGCGGTCCTGCTCGCGGAACGGTCATGGCGGCCCCGCCGGGACTCAGAGCACGGGGCGTTTGAACAGCATGGCGGGGTCGAGTTCGAGCGCCTTGGCCAGCTTCTCGATGTTGTCGACCGAGATGTTGACGCGTGCCCGCTCGACCTGACTGACAAAGGTCCGGTCGAGATGGGCGGCAAACCCGAGCTGCTCCTGCGACATCTTCTGCGCGACCCGGAACGCTCGAACGTTGTAGCCGAGGATCTCGCGCAGCGTCGTCAAGGACGCCGACGGATTGGGGGATCTCAGAGGTGCGGGCATTGACGCATACTCCCCACGACAGCGCGTTATATCTACCGCTTTTACATCACTTTTACTGGACGCGATTGCAACGCTTCGCAAAGCGCTTCAGTAAAAGTAATTCTGCGCCTGTCGTGGTGCGGCACCTACGGGGCTAACCCTCGGTCATGCGTGGCGCGCCCGATACGGAAAGCGGGTGCTTCCCGCATTCGGGGGATCAACTCACCTGATCGGGAAAACGCCCGCGCACGGAAGCTTCGATGCCTGCCGCATCGAGCCCCAGGCCCGCCAGCAAGGCGGCCTGGTCGCCATGATCGATGAAGCGGTCGGGCAGGCCGAGCTGCATCACGGGCACGGTCACGCCGGCCTCGTTCAGCACTTCGCAGACGGCGCTGCCGGCGCCGCCCATGATGCTGCCCTCTTCCACCGTCACCAGCGCCGCGTGCCGCGCCGCCAGGTCGAGGATGAGTTCGCGGTCGATGGGCTTGACGAAGCGCATGTCCGCCACCGTGGCATCCAGCGCCAGGCCCGCCTGCAGTGCAGGAACGGCCAGCGTGCCGAACGCGAGGATCGCGACGCCGGCCTGGCCGCCGGACTGCGCGCGGCCGCTTTCGCGCCGCACGACGCCCTTGCCCAGCGGCACGGTATCGAGATTCGCGGCCGGCGCCGCTCCCCTGCCGGCGCCGCGCGGGTAGCGGACCGTGGCGGGTCCGGGATGCCGATAACAGGTCGACAGCAGCAGCCTGCATTCGGCCTCGTCCGAGGGCGTGGCCACCACCATGTTGGGGATGCAGCGCACGAAGGCGATGTCATAGTTGCCGGCGTGCGTGGCGCCATCGGCGCCCACGAGCCCGGCGCGATCGAGCGCGAAGGTCACGTCCAGATCCTGGAGCGCGACGTCGTGGATCAGTTGATCGTAGCCGCGCTGCAGGAAGGTGGAATAGATGGCCACCACCGGCTTGAGCCCTTCGCAGGCCAGGCCGCCCGCGAAGGTCACCGCGTGCTGCTCGGCGATGCCCACGTCGAAATAGCGCTCGGGAAAGCGCCGCTCGAATTCGACCAGGCCGCTGCCCTCGCGCATGGCGGGCGTGATGCCGATCAGGCGCGTGTCCTCGGCCGCCATGTCGCACAGCCAGTCGCCGAACACCTGGGTGAAGGTCTTCCTGGGCGGCGTGGACGGCTTGCTGATGCCCACCGCGGGATCGAACTTGCCCGGTCCGTGGTACAGGACGGGATCGGCCTCGGCCAGCTTGTATCCCTGCCCCTTGCGGGTGACGACGTGCAGGAAGCGCGGGCCGGACAGCTTGCGCATGTTCTGCAGCGTGGGGATCAGCGAATCGAGATCGTGTCCGTCGATGGGGCCGACATAGTTGAAGCCCAGTTCCTCGAACATCGTGGCGGGCGTGACCATGCCCTTGGCGTGCTCCTCGATGCGGCGCGCCAGCTCGAACACGGGCGGCACGTGCGACAGCACGGCCTTGCCCACGTTGCGCGCGGCGGCGTAGAACTTGCCCGACATCAGTCGCGCGAGGTAGCGGTTCAGCGCACCGACCGGCGGCGAGATCGACATGTCGTTGTCGTTCAGGATCACCAGCAGGTCCACGTCGGGCATGACGCCGCCGTTGTTCAGCGCCTCGAAGGCCATGCCGGCGGACATCGCGCCATCGCCGATCACGGCGATGTGCCTGCGGTCGATGCCGGCGTAGCGGGCCGCCGCCGCCATGCCCAGCGCGGCCGAGATGGAGGTGGACGAATGCGCGGTGCCGAAGGCGTCGTAGTCCGATTCGCTGCGGCGGGGAAAGCCCGAGATGCCGCCCTGCTGCCGCAGCGTGGCCATGCCGGCCCGCCGGCCCGTCAGGATCTTGTGCGGATAGGTCTGGTGCCCCACGTCCCAGACGATACGGTCGTCGGGCGTATCGAAGACGTAGTGCAGCGCCAGGGTCAGTTCGACCGTGCCCAGGTTGGACGACAGGTGGCCGCCGGTGCGGGACACCGACTCCAGCACGAAGGCGCGCAATTCATCGGCCAGCGCCGACAGTTGGCAGCGGTCCAGTTTCTTCAGGTCGGCCGGAGATTCGATGCGGTCGAGCATATCGGTGGGCATGTTTCGGTATCTCCGTTCAGCGGTCGCGCAGCACGATGAAATCGGCCAGCGCGGCCAGGCGCGCACCGCCCGCGCCCAGCGGAGCGATGGCCTCGTGCGCGGCCTGGCGCAGTTGTTCCGCCAGGGTCCGGGCCTCGTCCAGGCCCAGTATGGATACATAGGTGGGCTTGTCGGCGGCCGCGTCCTTGCCGGCCGTCTTGCCCAGGCGCGCCGAGTCGGCCGTGACGTCGAGGATGTCGTCGACCACCTGGAACGCCAGCCCCACGGCCTGCGCATAGCCGTCGAGCGCCGCGCGCTGGACCGAGCTCGCGCCCACCACGATGCCGCCCAGGGCGGCGCCGGCGCGCAGCAGCGCCCCGGTCTTGAGCCGGTGCATGGCTTCGAGTTCATCCCGGTTTAGCGGCTTGCCGACGCTGGCCAGGTCGATGGCCTGGCCACCCGCCATGCCCAGGCTGCCGGCCGCTGTCGACAGTACCTGCACCGCCTGCACGGTCAGGCCGGGGGCAATCGGCATGCCCGCCAGGGCTTCGAAGGCCAGGGCCTGCAGGGCATCGCCCACCAGCAGCGCCGTGGCCTGGCCGAACTCCACGTGCACGGTCGGGCGGCCGCGGCGCAGGACGTCGTCGTCCATGCACGGCATGTCGTCATGCACCAGGGAATAGGCGTGGATCAGTTCGACCGCGGCGGCGGCGGCGTCCAGCGCCACCTCGCTGCCGGCGCCGGATGCTGCGCAGGCCTCGCCCGCGGCATAGGTCAACATGGGGCGCACGCGCTTGCCCCCGCCCAGCACCGCATAGCGCATGGCGCCATGCAGCGTGCGCGGCTCGGTATCCTGGGCGGGCAACAAGCGCGCCAGCGCCTGTTCGGCGCGCACCCCGCACGCCGCCATCCAGGCGGAAAAATCTTCGCGACTGCCAGCCATCAAGTCAGTCCCCGGCCTCTTCGAAGGGACGCAGCAATTCTCCCTCGAGGACCCGGACCTGCTGCTCGGCGCGCGCCAGCCTGTCCTGGCAGACCCGCACGAGGTCGACGCCGCGCCGGTAGGCGGCCAGCGAGGACTCCAGCGGCATGGAGCCGTCCTCCATCATCGCCACCAGCGCCTCGAGCTCGCCCAGCGCGGCCTCGAAGTCCTGAGGCAGGGCCTGCGCGGGGGCGTCGCCCTGCGCATCGGGAACATTCACGGATTTGTCGGCCAATCAAGCCTCCTGGGTCTCGTCACGGCATCGAACCCGGAATTGTACGGGATGCCGGGAGTCCACCCCCGCCGCGTCCGGGGCCGGACCGGGGAGGTGGCGGGGACTTCCACGGCCGTCCGGGGTACAATAGCCGGCTTGATCGGGCAGATCATTTTCTTCGCGCCAGCACCATCTGCGAAGTCCAAACACCGCTCCAGGTCGCGTAAGGGGTGGTTTCGCAGCGAGGGGGACTGGCTTCACAACTCTCGCGGAGGGAAGTCATGACCGATATCGGTCGCGTGGCACACGTGGCGGCGAGCCGAGCGCAGCTCCCAGTCAGTGCCTATTTCGATGAAGCGCGCTTCGCGCGCGAAATGCAAAACATCTTTGGCCAGGCCCCGATGTACGTGGGCCACCAGAAAGGCGTCCCCGAAGTCGGGGACTACCGTACCCTGATACAGGAAAACGACGGCCGGGTGCTGGTGCGCAACCAGGGCGGCGTCGAACTGCTGTCCAACGTCTGCCGTCACCGGCAGGCGCTGATGCTGGGCAAGCACCCGGCCGGCGGCGAACGGCAGGCCGCGCATTGCAGCGGCAACCTGGGCCGCCCGGGCAACATCGTCTGCCCGCTGCACCGCTGGACCTACGACGCCCGCGGCAAGCTGATCGGCGCCCCGCTGTTCAGCGAAACGCCGGGTCTCGACCTGCAGCGCTTCGCGCTGCAGGAATGGAACGGCTCGCTGTTCGAGTCGCCCCGCGCCGGCGGCCGCCAGATCGCCACCGAGCTTGCCGCCCTGGACGGCAGGCCCGAGTTCGATTTCAGCGACTATGTCCTGGACCGGGTGCAGGTGCACCAGTGCAACTACAACTGGAAGACGTTCATCGAGGTCTACCTCGAGGACTACCACGTCGGTCCGTTCCACCCCGGCCTGGGCCGCTTCGTCACCTGCGACGATCTGAGCTGGGAATTCGGCGACTACTACAGCCTGCAGCGGGTGGGCGTGCACAACGCGCTGGCGCACCCCGGCTCGGGCGTCTACCAACGCTGGCACGATGCCCTGCTGGCCTACCGCAATGGCAGCGCGCCGGAATTCGGGGCGATCTGGGTCACGCATTTCCCGACCCACATGATCGAGCTGTATCCGCACACGCTGGTATTGTCGACGCTCTATCCCAAGAGCCCGCAGGAAACGGTCAATATCGTCGAGTTCTATTATCCCGAGGAAATCGTCCATTTCGAACGCGATTTTGTCGAGGCCCAGCAGGCAGCCTATATGGAAACCGCCGTCGAGGACGACGAGATCGCCGAACGCATGGACGCCGGCCGCAAGGCATTAATGCAACGCGGCGCCAACGAGGCCGGGCCCTACCAATCGCCCATGGAAGACGGCATGCAGCACTTCCATGAGTGGTACCGGCAGGCGATGGACGAGCCGGAAAATATGTAAAGACGTAACTTTTGTCTGACTGCCCATCAAAGCGCCCTTCACGGGCGCTTTTCTTTTTTTCAATCGCCGCAAGCCCCTGTCGCTCATGGCGCACTTGAAGGCGATCCCCACCGATCTGTAATAAATACACGGCAATTCGGCGGCATGCGCATCATTACAAATATACACACTGCCGCCTTGTCAACGCAGGGAGCGGCGCGTAGCTTTTAAAACGAAAGCCGGGCCCGGATGCATATAGGCCGGATTTTCGCCATAGCCAAAAAAAGACGGGAGAAAAGCATGCTGCATTATGCAGTCGTATTTTTCGTCATCGCCATCATCGCGGCGGTCCTGGGATTCGGCGGCATTGCCGCCGGTGCCGCGTCGATCGCGAAGATACTGTTCTTCATTTTCATCGTGCTTGCGGTCCTGTCGCTGCTGAGCGGCCTGTTCCGAAAATGATTCACGCCCAAGGAGAAAAATCATGAACGTTCGCACCCTGCTCGTCGCCGGCATCATCGGTACCGCCACGGTCATGGGCGGCTGCACGGCAACCCGCACCCAGCAATCCGCGGGCGAATACGCCAGCGACGCCGCCATCACCGCCAAGGTCAAGGCCGCCCTGGTCTCGGCCAAGGACGTCAGCGCCGTCGACGTCAACGTCGAAACCTTCCGCCGCACCGTCCAGCTCTCCGGCTTCGTCAACTCCCAAGCCGAAGCCGCCCGCGCCGTGGAAGTCGCCCGAGGCGTCGAAGGCGTCCAAAGCGTCCGCAACGACCTCCGGGTGAAGTCGTCCCCCCCTACGCGCTGACGCGCGCCCCCCAGGGGCGGCACTGGCGGACCGGAAGGGAAGCCCAACCCCACGCCCTTCGGGCGCCCCCCTCAAGGGGGCGATGCAGGTGGACCGGCAAAGCCGGATCCACCGCATCCTGGGGTACCAAACGGCTGGCGAGGACTGGCGTTTTTACCAGGTCTGCTGGATAGAAAACAAGAACGGCCTTGCATCGATTGCAAGGCCGTTCTCATTTCATCCATGCCGAAGACGAAGACCTAGGGCACCGCGGATCCGGCTTTGCCGGTCCGCCAGTGCCGCCCCTTGAGGGGGCGCCCGAAGGGCGTGGGGGTGGGCCTCCCTTCCGGTCCACCTGCATCGCCCCCTGGGGGGCGCCCGCAGGGCGTAGGGGGGGACCTCTACTACCCTTTTGCGTTCATCAGGGCGCGGATGCGCTGCTCGATGGGCGGGTGCGAGGCGAACAAGGCGCCGAAGCCCTTGCCGCCGCCGGCGATGCCGGAGGCCTCGAAACTCTTGGGCAGTTCGCCCGGCTCCATGCCGCCCAGGCGGGCCAGCGCGCGGATCATCGGTTCGCGCGAGCCCAGCAGGTAGGCCGAGCCGGCGTCGGCGCGGTATTCGCGCAGGCGCGAGAACCAGGCGACGATGATGGAGGCGACGATGCCGAACACGAGTTCACAGACGATGACGGTGGCGAAATAGCCGATCCCGCCGCCGCGTTCGTTCTTGAGCACCATCCGGTCGACCACGTAGCCGACGACGCGCGCCAGGAACACCACGAAGGTGTTGACCACACCCTGGATCAGGGTCAGCGTGACCATGTCGCCGTTGGCGATGTGGGCCACTTCGTGGCCCAGTACCGCGCTGACTTCTTCCTCGGTCATGCCTCGCAGCAGGCCGGTGGATACCGCGACCAGCGCGTCGTTCTTGAAGGCGCCGGTGGCGAAAGCATTGGGCTCGCCCTCGTAGATGGCGACCTCGGGACGGCCGATGCCGGCGCGGTCGGCCAACTGGTGCACGGTGTCGACCAGCCATTGCTCCTCGGCGCCGTTGGGCGCGTTGGGGTCGATGACCCGGGCGCCGGTGCTCCACTTGGCCATCGGCTTGCTCATCAGGAGCGAGATGATGGAACCGGTGAAACCGACGACGAGCGAGAAGATGGCCAGCGACTGGATGTCCAGGCCGTTCGCGGTCAGAAAACGGTTGACGCCGAGCAGACTCAGCGTCGCCGTCAGGACCAGCATGACGGCGACGTTGGTCGCCAGAAATAGCATGATGCGTTTCATGAGGGCAGGATGCTCCGAAAACCTTTGATGTTTTGTCCGGGGGTGGGTTTTCCCCTCGGCCACCGGGAACCGCCCCGCGCGGCGCCGAATGTGACGGCAACAGGCATCGGGAAGTTCCCTCCGGCCGCCGCAGAACGGCGAGAGGGACGATACCCGTTTCCCGGTTGGGGCTATATGGTAGCCGGGACGATGATTTCAAGGCGAATACTGGGGTTAACCCCAGAAGCTACAATCGAGGCCACCTCATCGCCGCCCGCCCTCCATGCAAGCCCTCTGGATGCTTTTCGCTTCGCTGATGTTCGCGATCATGGCCATGTTCGTGAAATTCGCCTCGGAAGAGGCCAGCCTGGGGCAGATCATCCTGTTCCGGGGGCTGCCCACGGCGGCGGGCATCCTGGCGTGGGCCTGGGCCACCCGGCGCGTCGTGATCCCGCCCACCTGGCGGCTGCACATCATGCGCAACGTCGCCGGCGTGGGGTCGATCTGGCTGTCGTTCTTCGCCATGGGCCGGCTGCCGCTGGCGACCGCGATCACCCTGAACTACACCTCGCCGCTGTTCATCGCCGGCTGGATGATCTGGCGCCAGCACGACCTGACCGACCGGCTGCGCACGCTGGCGGTCGTCATCGGTTTCATCGGCGTGATCGCGATCCTGCGCCCCACCCTGGATCACTCGCAATGGCTGGCGGCGCTGCTGGGCCTGGCCGCCGGCAGCCTGACGGCGATCGCCGTGATGCAGGTGCGCTCGCTGGGCCAGTCCGGCGAACCCGAATGGCGCATCGTGCTGTTCTTCGCGCTGTCGTCCTGCCTGACGGGCGGCGTCGCCACCTCGGTCACCGGCTGGCAGCCGCCCTCGCTCTATGGCTGGTTCACGCTGCTGGGCGTCGGCATCAGCGGGCTGCTGGGGCAGTTCGCGATGACGCGGGCGTTCAGCCGCGGCTCGGCCGCCCTGTCCTCGGTGCTCCAGTACAGCACCATCCCGTTCTCGGTGCTGCTCGGCTTCCTGTTCTGGGACGATCATCCCGACATGCTGGGCTGGGCCGGCATGGTGCTGATAGCGGCGGCGGGCCTGGTCTCGACCTGGCGCACGCTGGCGCTGGCCCGGCGGGCCTGAGCTTCCCCACGCCGGCCATGCTGGGTTGCAGCAAAACGCCGTCGGGTTCACACTTGATGCGTTAACGGCCGTCCCCTCCTCCCATGTCCCCGAAGCTGTCCGTCCTCGACCTGAGCCCCATTCCCGCCGGCTACACGCCCACCGACGCCCTGTCCAACAGCGTGGACCTCGCGCGCCAGGCCGAGGCCGCGGGCTATCATCGCTACTGGCTGGCGGAACACCACAACACCGGCATGCTGGCATGCTCGGCACCCGAACTGCTGATCTGCCGGATCGCCGGCGCCACCACCCGGCTGCGCGTGGGATCGGGCGGCATCATGCTGCCCAATCACAGCCCGCTGAAGGTGGCCGAGACCTTCCGCGTGCTGGAAGCGATGTTCCCGGGCCGGATCGACCTGGGCCTGGGACGCGCGCCCGGCACCGACCCCGTGACCGCCAGCGCGCTGCGCCGCGGCCATGCCGATGCCGACGAATTCCCGCAGCAACTGGCCGATCTGGTCGGCTACCTGAAGGACGTCATGCCGTCCGACCATCCCCATGCGCGGGTGCGCGCCACGCCCGTGGGCGTGCCCTGCCCGCCCATCTGGATACTCGGCTCCAGCCTGTTCGGCGCGCGCGTGGCCGCCGCCAACGGCTTCGGCTTCGCCTACGCCCACCATATCGTGCCCGAGAACGTCCATGCGGCGATGCGGCTCTATCGCGAGGAATTCCGCGCATCGCCGTTCGGCCACGAGCCGCGCGCCATCCTGGCGGTGTCGGCCGTCTGCGCGCCTGCCGCCGACGAAGCCGAGCGCCTGGCCTCCACCGCCGACCTCAGCATGATGCGCACGCGCAGCGGCCGCACCCGCACCCCGCTGCCCAGCGTCGAGGAAGCCCTGGCCTACGTCTACCAGCCCGATGAAGAGGCGCTGCGCCAGTACAACCGCACCCGCATCCACATCGGCACGCCCGAGGCGCTGGCCGGCTCGATCGGCGCGCTGGCCCGGGCCACGCAGGCCGACGAGGTCATGATCAACTCCCAGATCCACAGCCACGAGTACCGGGTCCGCAGCTACCAGTTGCTGGCCTCGGCGCTGCTGGCCTGACCGCTTCCCACCCACGCGCATACCAAGGGATACAACATGCAGCTTCATGGAAAAGTCGCTCTCGTCACCGGCGCGGCCAGCGGCATCGGCAAGGAAATCGCCGACACGCTGGCCGCGGCGGGCGCCGCCGTCGCCATCGCGGACATCAACCTGAAGGCCGCCCAGGCGGTGGTCGACGAACTCAAGCTCAAGGGCTGCCAGGCGATGGCGGTGGACTTCGACGTGACCGACGAAGCGGCGGTCGAGCGCGGCACCCAGCAGGTGGTCGACACGTTCGGCAGCGTGGACATCCTGGTGTCCAACGCCGGCATCCAGGTCGTCAATCCCATCGACCAGTTCGCGTACGCCGACTGGAAGAAGGTCATGGCCATCCACGTGGACGGCGCCTTCCTGACCACCAAGGCGGCCCTCAAGCACATGTACCGCGACGATCGCGGCGGCATCGTGATCTACACGGGGTCGGTGCATTCGCACGAGGCCTCGCCGCTGAAATCGGCCTACGTCACCGCCAAGCACGGCCTGCTCGGCCTGGCCCGCGTGCTGGCCAAGGAAGGCGCCAGGCACAACGTGCGCTCGCACGTGGTCTGCCCCGGCTTCGTGCGCACGCCGCTGGTGGAAAAGCAGATCCCCGAGCAGGCCCGCGAACTCGGCATCCCGGAAGACGAAGTGATCAAGAAGGTCATGCTGGGCAACACCGTGGACGGCGAATTCACCACCCTGCAGGACGTTGCGCAGACCGTGCTGTTCCTGGCCACCTTCCCCACGGCAGCCTTCACCGGACAATCGTTCGTCGTCAGCCACGGCTGGTATATGCACTAGAGATGGGAGCCCCCCCCTACGCGCTTACGCGCGCCCAGCATGGTGAGCCCCCAGCCGCTGCGCGGCAGCCCCCCGAGGGAGCCGGGGCCCGCCTTGGGACGGCCCGGCGCCGGACCCCGTCGGGCGGCACTGGCGGACCGGCGGAGCCGGATCCGCGGTGCCCTGGGTCCGGAGACATCCGCTACGTGCGCCATGGGTGACTGAAATGACTCGTTCCATCCAATCGCGGCGCGGCGAACTCGGCTACGACACCGTCGCGCTCGTCCTGCAGGGCGGCGGCGCGCTGGGCTCCTACCAGGGCGGCGTCTATGAAGGCCTGGCCGAGGCCGGGCTGCATCCGGACTGGATCGCCGGCATTTCGATCGGCGCGATCAACGCCGCCGTCATCGCCGGCAATCCGCCCGAGCGCCGGGTCGAACAATTGCAGCGGTTCTGGGACCACATCTGCCGTCCGCCGCTCTTGCCGCCCACGCCGGTCGACGCGCTGCGCGATGCGCTGGCCCATCTTCCCGGTCCGGCCGGCGCCGCGCTCAGCGCCTGGGAGGCCTGGCGCGCGGTGCTGGAAGGACAGAACGGCTTCTTCGTACCCAGGCAGGTGCCGTCATGGCCCATGCAGCACGACCCCGGCACCGCCAGCGTCTACGACAGCGCGCCGCTCAAGCGCACGCTGGAGGAGTTCGTCGACTTCGACCGGCTCAACAACGGCGGGACCCGCATCTCGGTGGGCGCCGTCAACGTCCGCACCGGCAACTTCGCCTATTTCGACAACACCGCCCGGGTGCTGACGGCGGACCACATCATGGCCTCGGCCGCCTTGCCGCCCGGCTTCGCGCCGGTCGAGATCGACGGCGAATACTACTGGGACGGCGGCGTCGTCTCGAACACGCCGCTCTACCAGATCCTGCAATCGAGTCCGCGCCGCTACTCGCTGGTCTTCCAGGTCGACCTGTGGAGCGCGCACGGCCAGTTGCCCGGCAACCTGAGCGAAGTGCCCATCCGCCAGAAGGACATCCAGTATTCCAGCCGCACGCGCCTGGTGACCGACTACATGCGCGAGGTGCAGGAGTATCGCGGCCTGCTGCGCGAGCTGCTCAAGCACATGCCGGCCGGGCACGGCCGCGAACCGTGGATGAAGCGGGCGCGCGAGCTGGCCAGCGACCGGCGCATCAACGTGCTGCACCTGATCTACCGCGGCGGGAAATGCGAGGCGCCCTACAAGGATTACCAGTTCGGCCGACTGGGCATGGAAGAACGCTGGAGCGGAGGCCTGGCCGACATACGGCGTACACTTGAACACCCGTCCTGGCTCGAGGTACCCAGCGCCGAACATCCGTTCGTCACGCACGACGTGCACCGGCCCCCGGACGGCCGCTGAACGTCATGAACGCCTATCTCACGCTCTTCGATATCGCCGGTTTCGTCGCCCTGCTGCTGTGGGGGGTGCACATGGTGCAGACCGGCATCCAGCGGGCCTTCGGTCCGCGCCTGCGCACCACCCTGGGCGTGGCGCTGGGCAATCGCGTGTATGCATTCTTCGCCGGCCTGGGCGTAACCGCCATCCTGCAAAGCAGCACGGCCACCGGCCTGATCGTGGCGGGCTTCGCCGCCAACGGCCTGGTGGGCCTGGTGCCCGCGCTGGCCGCCATGCTGGGCGCCAACGTCGGCACCACGCTCATCGTCCAGGTGCTGTCGTTCGACATCTCCCGCATCGCGCCCATCCTGGTGCTGGTCGGCGTGGCCATGTTCCGCCGCGGCAACGCCACCCACGTACGCGACCTGGGACGGGTCTTCATCGGCCTGGGCCTGCTGCTGCTGTCGTTGCACCTGCTGCTCGCGCAGCTCGAGCCCTACCGCGACCTGCCCGCCCTGCGCTCGGCGCTGGAGGCCCTGTCGGGCCAGCCCGGGCTGGCGATCCTGCTGGCCGCCGTGCTGGCCTGGGCCGCGCACTCCAGCGTGGCGATCGTGGTCCTGGTCATGTCCTTCTCGGCCCAGGGGCTGCTGCCCGTCGACGTCGCCTTCGCGCTGGTGCTGGGCGCCAACCTGGGGACGGCGATCAACCCGCTGCTGGAAGGCTCCGCCAAGGACGACCCGCAGGCCCGCCGGCTGCCCCTGGGCAACCTGCTGAACCGCGTGGTGGGGGTGCTGATCGGACTGGCCCTGCTGCATCACATCCATCCCTGGATGACGCAGTTGGCGGGCGACAACGCGCGCGCCGTGGCCAACTTCCACACGGTCTTCAACCTGGCGCTGGCGGCCCTCTTCCTGCCGCTGCTGACGCCCTACGCGGCGCTGCTGCGCCGCTGGCTGCCGGCCAACCCCGCCGCCGACCCGGGACAGCCCCTGTACCTGGACAGCGCCGCGCGCGACCTGCCCGTGGTCGCGCTCGGCAACGCGGCGCGGGAGTCGCTGCGCATGGCGGACACCCTGCAGACCATGCTGCATCACTCGCGCCAGGCGCTCGCCACCGGCGATCGCAAGCGCATCGCGGAAGCTCGGCGCCTGGACGACGTGCTCGACCGCCTGAACGGCGCGATCAAGACCTACGTCGCGGGCCTGGACGCCGACGAGATGACGCGCGAAGACCGGCGCCGGGCCGACGAGATCCTGACCTTCATCACCAATCTGGAACATGCGGGCGACGTCGTCGACAAGAACCTGCTGAACGACATCGGCAAGCTGACCAAGCGGGGGCTCGCCTTCTCGCCCGAGGGGCGGCGCGAACTGGACGACATGCACGGGCGGCTGGAAGCGAACCTGCGCCTGGCCGCCTCGCTGTTCGTGACGGCCGACGCCCGCGCCGCGCGGCTGCTGGCGGCCGAGAAGGAAACCTTCCGCGGCATGGAAGGCCAGGCCACGCAGACCCATTTCGAACGCCTGCGCAGCGGCCGGATCGACACCACGGAAACCAGCGCCCTGCACCTGGACGTCCTGCGCGACCTGCGCCGCATCAACAGCCATCTGGTGGCGTCGGCCGCCTATGCCGCGCCGGAGGTGCTGAGCGCGCCCGGCGGCACGCCCCCGATCGCGGCCGGCGCCCCGAAGGCCGCCGGCACGCCGGAATGACGCTCAGCGCGTGGACGCAGAAGGCGGGGAAGCGGGGTCGGAGGAAATGACCGCCTCGACCGCATGTCCGTTCGCCGGTCCATGGGCATGGCGATGGAACACGGAATTGACGGCATAGATCGCCAGCACGCCGGCCGCGATCAGCACGAATTGCGGCAGGCTCTCGCGCACCGTGGTGCGGCGCTGCATCTGCGGCATCAGGTCCGCCACCGCGATGTACAGGAAACTGCTGGCCGCCAGGGTCAGCACGTACGGCACCCACTGCCTGGAACCGGCCAGCAGGTAATATCCCACCAGGCCGCCGGCGATGGCCGTCATGCTGGACAGCACATTGAACAGCAGGGCCTTCTTGCGGGTGAAGCCGGCGTTGACCAAGACGATGAAATCGCCCAGTTCCTGCGGAATCTCGTGCGCGGCGATGGTCAGCGTGGTCAGCAGGCCCAGCATGGGGTCGGCCAGGAAAGCGGCGGCGATGACGATGCCGTCGCAGAAATTGTGCAGCCCGTCCCCCACCAGCACGGCCAGCCCGCCGCGCCCCGCCTCGTGGGCGTCGTGCCCCGGGGGATGCCCGTGGCCGTCGTGCTCGTGGTGATGGTTGTGGCGCAGGATCGCCAGCTTCTCGAGCATGAAGAATCCCAGCAGGCCCGCCAGCAGCAGCGCGAACAGCACGCGCGTGTCGGCCTCGGAATCGAACGCCTCGGGCAGCGTATGGAGCAGCGCCACCGACAGCATGACCCCGACCGAAAAGCTGATCATCTGGTGAAGAAAGCGGGCGAAATACCGGAAGGCCAGCCAGCCGGCAACGACCACCGACAGAACTCCGCTCGCCAGCGTGGCGAGCAGGATGTAAGTTAAGGTCACGGGATGCTCGTGAAACTCAGTTGCAGAAACAGAAGTATACGTAACTTCCGGAGTTTTACGAATCGATGTCGCCGGCCAGCAGCCGCGCCGTGCGGAACAGGCGTTCGCGCTTCAGAATGGCCGCCGGCGATTCCTCGCGGCCCAGGATCCGGGCATAGTCCGGCAGGCGCCGCAGCGCGGCCACGAGACCGGGCCGGTCCTGGTCCACCCAGGCCGCCAGTTGCCGGTCCGGATCCCGCACGGACACGTCCAGGCGGCGCAGCTCCGAACGGTTGAAATCCTTCAGGTTCCAGGTCAGCACGCACACCTCGGGACGCACCGCCGAGGCGCTGCGGGCACGGCTGGCCAGCCCCGCGGCGACCACGTGCCTGTCCTTGGGATCGCTGTAGTGCAGGCCCACTTCGTAGGCGGAGACATCGCCGGCGTCGGCCTCGGGGAAGCGGCGGCCCATGGCCGCCCACTCCGCCTCCAGCAGCGCCGGCGCGACCTCCCAGATGCGGGCCGCGTTGCGCCGCCATTCCACCCCGATGCGCTCGCTCCAGACCGGCCGGAACCAGCCGGACTGGGCCAGATCCAGAAACAGCGGTCGCAGGATGCTGGACATCAGCACGCAGGCATCCAGGACCAGCCACAGCGGCGGGTGGTCCGCCGCCGGCCGGGATATCGGGGGAACCGCGCTCACAGATGCCGCGCGAACCAGTCCCGGGCCAGCCGCCAGCCTTCCTTCGCATCGGCTTCGCGATAGCTTGGCCGGTAGTCTGCGTGGAATCCGTGGGGCGCATCGCGGAACAGCACGAAGCTCGACTCGCGGGCAGCCGGACCGCCCTTGGCCAGGGCGTCCTTCATCGCATTGATGGACGTCAGCGGAATGCCCGCATCCTGGCCGCCATAAAGCCCCAGCACCGGCGCCTTCACCTGCGCGGCCACGTCGACGGGGTTGAGCGGCTGCAAGGCCGTGGGATCGCCGACCAGCTTCCCGTACCAGGCCACGCCGGCCTTGACCGCGGGGTTGTGGGCCGCATACAGCCAGACGATGCGCCCGCCCCAGCAGAAGCCGGTCACGCCCACCCGCGAACGGCTGCCGCCATGGGCCGCGGCCCAGCGCGCGGTGGCGTCGAGATCGGCCAGGACCTGGTCGTCGGGCACCTTGCTGACCACTTCGGCGGCCAGCTTGGCGATCTCGGTGTACTTGGACGGATCGCCCTGGCGCGCGTACAGCTCGGGCGCGACCGCCAGGTAGCCGGCCTTGGCCCAGCGGCGGCAGACGTCGCGGATGTATTCGTGCACACCGAAGATTTCCTGCACCACCAGCACCACCGGCGCGTTCTTCCTGCCGGCCGGCGCCGCCCGGTAGGCGGGGATCTCGCCGTCGCGCACGGGTATCCTGACCTCGCCCGCGACCAGGCCGTTCGTGTCGGTGCGGACCACCGTCTGGGCCATGACAGGCCCCGCGGCCAGCGTGAAGCCGCCGGCCAGCGTGGTGGTAAGAAAGCCGCGCCGGTTCAGGCTGAGGGGCGGCAGGAGACTGTCGAATTCGGTACCCGGGCTATCCATGGAACCCTCCTTGGGGGCACGGCGGTTGACGAAGAAACGCTTCAGCCCGGCGGAGGTTCGACCGTGTTGCGGCCCCGTTCCTTGGCGCGCGCCAGGGCCGCCTGCGCCCTGGAAAGCGTCGCGTCAAAATCCCCTTGTGCCTGGACCACGCCGGCCGACAAGGTGATCTGCGTGCCCAGGCTGCCCCGCAGCGCGAACTGGCGTCCGCCGACGTGCAGGCGCAGGCGTTCGCACATGGCGACCGTCTCCGCCAGCGAAGCCGGAACGAGCGCGGCGAAGCGATCGCCGCCCACCCGCGCCAGCATGTCGAGCGACGGCAGCAGATTCCTTGTCAGATCGGCCAACTGGCGCAGGATAGCATCGCCCGCGGCGCGGCCCAACGCCTGATTCAGGCGGTCGAAACGGTCGATGTCGATCAGCGCCAGGCACAGCGATTCTCCGCCCTGCCCGGCGCGCGCCATCTCGGCGGGATAGGCCGTGGCCATCCACCGGCGGTTGTACAGTCCCGTGACGGCATCGTGGCTGGCCATGAAGTCGATGCCGGCGGCTGTCTCGCGCGGATCGTGGCGCAGGTTGGCGGCCCGCAGCCTGGCGCTGAGCATGTCCAGCGCGTTCAGCGCGATGCGCGGCACGGTCTCCATCACCGCGCGCAGCCGCGTCGCCTCCAGCGCCACCAGCCGCGCGGGCCATTGCACGGCCACGTACACGGTGCCGCCCTCGGGCCCGACCAGCGCATGCTCGCCCAGGCTGTCGCCGGGCACGAAGCGCGCCACCCGCTTCTGCAGGTCGGCGTCGAGGAAAGCGGCCAGTTGCCCCTCGACCAGCACATAGACATGGTGATTGGGCTCGCCCGGCTGCAGCAGGATCGCGCCATGGGCCAGATGGGTGGCGAAGGCGAATGCCCGGACCAGGCCGCGCTGCTCGGCCGTGCAGCCGGCGAACAGCGGCGAGCGGGCCAGGGCGTCCAGGTCCTCGGCGCTCAGGTCGCCGGGCGCGCCGTCGGGGGGGAGATGGGAGGGGATATGGCCGGTCATGCCCCGTTTATCGGCAGCGCCGCGGGCAAATTGAGTTCGCCCTACAGTTCCGCAGGCCCGCGTCCGATAAGGTGTTCATGAGCCCGCGAACCCTTCTTCTCCGTTCTTCCGCCATCCCGCCGGCCCGCCGCACGCTGCGCGCGGGATGCCGCCTGCTGGCCGCATGCGCCCTGCTGGCGGCGGCCGGCTGCGACTACCTGGGGCTGCAACCCGTCTCGCAGATCGAGGCCAGGAAGGATTCCGAAGGGCGCGCCATCGGCAGCGCCTGCCGCCAGGCGGGCCGGGCGTTGGAAGATTGCTACACGTTCAATCCGCACATGTCCAAGGCCGCCATCTTCACCGGCTGGAAGGAAATGAACGACTACATGCTGCAGAACAGCCTGACGGAAGTCCGCCCGGAGGTCGCGCCGGTGCTGCCCGCCGGCCGCGCCCGTACCAACGCCGCGCCCACCGGCACGTCCATGGCCAACCCGCCCGGCAAGCCGGCGGCCCGCGCGACCGTTTACACTACCCCCTGAGGCCGTCCCGACGCGGACGAGCGCCTTCCGGGAAACGCCGCGTTTCCCGCCCACAGGACATCCCATGTATCGCCGCTTGCCGCTTCTCGTCCTTGCGCTGGTCTCCCTGTACGCCTGCTCGAAATCCCCTCCGGACTCCCTCCCTGCCGCCGCGCCGGCGGCCTCGGCCGACGGCCCGCCCCGCTACGACGCCGAACTGGTCTACGTCGACTTCACCGCCCGCGACCCGCGCGCGCTGGAAAAATACCGCCAGGGCCCCTTCATCGTGACGGGACGCCTGCAGAAGGTCCACATCGTCGGTGCCGGCGAACTGCAACTCGATCTGAAGGCGGCCGATCCGGCCCATCCGGTGCGGGTCTGGCTGAAGTCCGACCCCGCCTGCGACGGCGGGCGCGACTGCCCGGAGCAAGTGGCGCTGGATACGCTGCCGCGCGGCTTCAAGGTCTACCTGGAATGCGAGCGCGCCACGCTGCAGGACGGCATGCCCACCGTGGCCGACTGCGTGCTGACCGGGGCGTCCGGACGCGCCAGCTAGGCGCGCCGTAGGCACGGGGGTTGCTGCACCCAGGCTTTCCGCAAGGAGAGCCATCATGCCGGAACGCAAGACCATCGAAAAAGCGAAGCAGGACAAGCGCCAGGGCAAGTCCGCATCGACCCAGGCCGGCGAATTCGTCAAGGAACAGATCCACCACGTGCGCGAAGGCCGGCACGGCGTCCGCTCGACCAAGCAGGCCATCGCCATCGGCCTGTCGGAAGCCCGCCGCTCCGGCGTGGACCTGCCCGCCCCCAAACCGGGCCGCGCCAGCGCGAAGACCCGGGCCAAGGCCGAACAGGACGTGCGCAAGGGCGACGAGGCCCCGCACAAGAAATCCGCCACGCGCTCACGCGCGACCAAGACCGCGCTGAAACGGGAAGGCAAGTCGGGAGCGTCGAAAAGCGCCCTGGCCGCTCATGCCAAGACGGCGGCCAAGCGCCGCAGCGCGGCGGACAGGTCGGCCGCGGCCAGGAAGGCGGCTCGCACCAAGGGCGCGGCCGGACGCTCGGCAGCCGCCAAGAAGGCCGCCCGTACCCGGGCAGCCAACCGGCACGCCTGAGCGGATCAGTGCAGCCGCGCCACCTTGCGGGCGATAACCTCGGCGCATTCGTCGCTGTCCGACGATTGGAACAATCGGTGGACGACGAATTCGGCGCCGGGGTCGACCCCCAGGGCTTCAGCGGCGGCGCGCCGCACTTCGGGGCTGGGGTTGCAGCAATAGACGCCGGCCTTTTCGGCCGCGGCCGCGGGTTCGGCGCCCAGGTTGGTCAGCCACTCACGATCTTCGTTGAGCGCGCACCAACGCGATTCGCCGGCCGGGTCAGTGGCCGCTACGACAAAACACACCAGCTTCTTACGATCAATCACCATTGTTGCCATGAATACGGCCCTCCAGCGTGCGCCCATCGTAGACCAACCGGGCCTCGATGTCAGCGCCACCATACTGGGATATCTACCTATCCCGAGGTTGGCGAAAACCCTTGTTGAAACACCCTGGGCAGGGAACCGTTAACATGCCGGTTGGACTCGATCCGAGCCTTGCAAATTCCCCAGAACAAGCCGTAGAAGGAGCCAACGTGACCGACCCTGAATTCATGAAGGGACAACTCACCGCCTTGCAGAACGTCGTGAGCATGCTGATTTCGGCCCATCCGAACGCCGAACAACTGCGCCAGGTGATGCAGGCCATCGCACAACAGGTGGAGCCCACGCTGAACGAGGCCCACCCCTCGTTCAAGAAAGGCTGGCAGAACGTCATCGCCACCCTGTGCCAGACCGAGGAAACCGGGTCCGACACGACCGGGCAACACTGATGCCGTGGCGGCCGCGCCATCTTAGGCGCGCGCCGCAAGGTCGGCATAATGCGGCAGGCGCTCCAGCGCATGCCGCGCCGCTTGCTCCCGGACGGCATTGCGTCCGCCCGCGTAGCGGCGCGTCTCGCTGTAGACCGTGATTTCTCCGCCCTGCCCGCGGAACACCCACGCATAGCACTGGGTGCCAGCCGCGACACCGTCGCCACCCCCGTCCGCCACGCCCGTATTGGCGATCGCCACATTGGCCCGGCTGCGCGCCAGCGCGCCCCGGCCCATGGCGCGCGCCACATGTTCGCTGGTCAGGTTGTAGTTGCGCAGGATCCGCTCGGGAACGCCCAGGGCATGCCGCTTCGCATCGGGCGAATACACCACGAAGGCGCAATCGAGCAAGGCGCCGGCCCCCTCCACGTCGGCCAGCATCGCCGCGATCAGGCCCGCCGTGCAGGATTCGGCGGTGACCAGCAGCAGCTTGCGCTCACGCATCGCGCGCGTAATCTCTTCCACGGTCCGCATGCGGGTCTCCCGTATTCCGACACCATGCTCCAGCACGCGCCGTACCCGGCGGGCCCCCAGCATGCCTGCGGCGGCCGCATGCATAAATCACCAGGACTGCGTGTAAATCCTGCCCGCCCCCACGACGCCCGGCCGGGCCAGGGCCAGATACCGCCGGACTGCCCAGCCCAAGCAGGCTGGCACGGGGATTGCGACCCCGCGGGCTCGTCAGCAGAACCATTCCCTATCTTGGAGAACTTCATGCCTACGCTTACGAGCCAGAAGCGCCCCCGGGGCTTTGCCGCCATGGATCCGCAGAAACAGCGGGCCATTTCCGCCGAGGGGGGGCGTGCCGCCCACCAGTCGGGTAACGCGCACGAATTCAATTCTGAGGAAGCCCGGGCCGCGGGCGCCCTGAGCCACGCTCACCGCCAGCGCCGCGCGGCGGAGTCGCAGGCCCAGGCCCAGAGCCCTTCCCGCGAGGAAGCGGTGCAGACGAGCCCCGGAAGCTCGTGATCCCCCCGGCCCCGGCCATCCGGCCGGGGCCATCCGGCCGGGGCCCCGCCAGGCATCGGCCTAACGAAACAACTCCCCCGACGCACGCGCGGGCTCCGAAATGCCCGCCAGCGCATCGTCCGTCCCCCCGGCCCGCGTAGCCAGGTCCCCAAGCGAGACGACCCCGACCAGTTCGTTGTTCGTGCCCAGGATGGGCAGGCGGCGTATCTGCTCGTCCCGCATCTTGGCCTTGACCGTCTCGGCATCCTCGTCGGCATAGCACCAGCTCACATGGGGCGTCATGGCCTCCCTCACCCGTGTCGAGACCGGCGCGCCAGCCGCGGTGCAGCGCACCGCGATGTCCCGGTCCGTCACGACGCCCACCAGCCGGCGGCCATCGCAAACGGGAACCGAGCCGATGTCCAGGTCGGCCATCAATTGCGCCGCGCGCTGGACGGGTTCGTCGGCCGACAGGAAGGCGACGTCGCGGGTCATGATTTCTGCGATCTGCATGGTTACTCTCCTGAAAAAAAACGCCGCGAATGCGGCGTATCCAGGGGCGAGCAACCCCCATTCCCGTGGCGGCCACGAGACCCTTGCGCGAGCCTCTTGATTTCGTCATGATTTTCGGCGGATACTGTATATACATACAGTAACGTGTGCGAAAAACCATGTATACCGTCACCCTGCAAGACTATCCCCAACTGCCCGAGGAACTGCGGCTCCAGGCCGAACGCCGCTACGCCCGTACGCTGGAAAAGGCGCTGGGCGGCACCGAAGGCCTCGCCGCCGCCTACAAGGCCTGGAGCTGGGCCGAGGAATCGCTGGACGAGATCTCGGAAGAGGACAGATCGCTGGCGCTGCGCTGGCAGCGCGCGGCCATCAAGGCGGCCCAGGAAGGCTTCGCGGCGCTGGGCGAAACCGACACGGCCTACTTCGAGGTCAGGCTGGAACGCTAGCGGCCGGGCCGATTCGCGTAATCGCCAGAAATTCGCTAGAATAGCGGTCTCGCTTGATCGGGCTTTCCGGTCAGGCGCTGCAAGTGGTGGCTGTAGCTCAGTTGGTAGAGTCCCGGATTGTGATTCCGGTTGTCGTGGGTTCGAGTCCCATCAGCCACCCCACCCCGCATTCAGCACCCGCGCCAGCCAAGGCGCGGCACCGATCCCCAGGCCAGGCGGCCTCCGGGGATTTTTTATTGCCTGCCGCCGGCCGGAGGCCTTCGCCCAAAACAAAACGCCCCTGCATGGCAGGGGCGTTTTGTCAGGCCGGGACGAACGGCTTACAGGATACGGATCTTGGAAGCCTGCGGGCCCTTCGGACCCTGCACGGCCTCAAAGCTCACCTTCTGGTTTTCATACAGCGTCTTGCGGCCTTCAGCCTGGATTTCCGAGAAGTGGGCGAACAAGTCCTTCCCCCCATCATCCGGCATGATGAACCCGTACCCCTTGTCGTCGTTGAACCATTTAACGATGCCTGTCGCCATGATGCATTTCCTTCTTTGAATATGTGCGTACCGCGATAATCACTTAACCGGGATCAAGAACGGGGCGTGCCCAAATGGAAAGCCGACTTGCCGACCCAACCGAGAGAACCCTAGCCTGACACCTCGAAAATGACTATGCGGCGCATCGTGCGCTTAGTCAACTCGTTTTCGTTTCGTTCGGATACAAGCATATTGCCGGGCATGGGGGGGCTTATATGAATTTTTCTTTACCCATATATCCCTGCGTAAATGCGGGGATATGACCCCTGCGCGCCGGATTCCCAGAAATAGCGCGGCACATCGGCAACAAAGTGGACAAAATCAACTAATTTTTCCAGGGTTAACGCGTAGATTTCACGAAATCAATCCCTCAAACCTATCGTTTTCCCGCATGAGGTAAATACCTACAGGAAAAATGTCCCCATCCATTTGCGGCCGAGAAAAATTTACAAGCGCCTCATCCAATAATTACATGCGAGGGCCTTCTCGATTATCCGCGACGTGGCCCGCCGACTGCGGAACAGGAATTGCGGATAAATCAAAGCGGCGTCACGCACCCACCGCCAAGCGGGCATTTGCGCCCTTGCCCGCATCCATATAATCAAGGAGTAGGCTCATGAATCAACAGAAGCAACCGTCCCCCGGCCAGCAGACGCAAGGCGGCCAGCGCCCCCAGAACCCGCAACAAGGCCAGCAGCAAGGCCAGCAGCGCGGTCAGGAACAACAGCAGCAGGAACAGCAGCAACGGCAACAGACCGGCCAGCAGCAAAAACCCGGGCAGCAGCAACAGAAATCCGGCCAGTAAGACACGCTCGGACCAAGCGTTCCGGCAGGCCAGGGTCCATGCCCTGGCCTGCGTCCTGGAAAACGGGGATGGGCAAGCGCCGGACGCATCCGGCCACGGCGCTACTTTCCTTTTTCGAGCTTGTCGATGTAGCGCCTGGCGGCTTTCTCGGCGTAGCGGTGGGCTTCGAACTCGGTGCCGAACACCTGGTCGTCGCCCAGGTGCTGGTCGGGAGGGATGGGGTGGTACTGCGACCCCGGGTCCAGCGATACCGTGGCGGTTCCCTCGAACAGCGACGTCATGCCGTCGCGGGGATGATTGACCGCACGCGCCACGGTGCGTATGTAATAACCCTTGTAGTGCTCTCCTGCGCCTTCCGACATAGAAGTCTCCTGCAGACGGTACACCCATGAGGCAATGCCACGGCGGAGAAAGTTCAACCGCCGTTCCCCGCCTAGCGTACCCACCTGGCTTGCGGATTTCCCTTGGGAATATCACTTGCTGGACCGCCCGCCCCGACAAGAACAAGGCCGGCAATCCGCATGAATGGCACACGCTCGGACGAAGCCTGGTGGAAGAACGCGGTGGTGTACCAGATCTATCCCCGCTCGTTCGCCGACGCCAATGGCGACGGCGTGGGGGATATTCCCGGCATGCTCGCCCACCTGGACCACGTGCGCGACCTGGGCGCCGATACCGTGTGGGTGTCGCCGATATTCCGCTCGCCCATGGCGGACGCGGGCTACGATATCAGCGACCATTGCGACGTCGACCCGCTGTTCGGCACGCTGGACGATGCGCAGCGGCTGATCGACGAGGCCCACGCACGGGGCCTGCGCGTGCTGCTGGACTTCGTGCCCAACCATACGTCCGACCGGCACCCCTGGTTCCTGGATGCGCGCTCGTCCCGGGCCAGCCCACGGCGCGACTGGTATATCTGGCGCGACGAACCCAACGATTGGCGGGCGGCGCTGGGCGCGGGCAGCGCCTGGACCTGGGACGAGCAGACCGGCCAGTACTACCTGCATTTCTTCCTGCCCCAGCAGCCCGATCTGAACTGGCGCAACCCCGAGGTGGTGGAAGCCATGCACGGCGTACTGCGCTTCTGGCTGGATCGCGGCGTCGATGGCTTTCGCATCGACGTGGCCCACTGCATCGGCAAGGACCCGACCTTCTCCGACCATCCGCGCTGCCTGGCCGGCGAACCGCTGGTGGACTTCAACGACCAGCCCTACAGCCACGAGGTACTGCGCGGCATACGCCGGCTGGTGGACAGCTATCCCGGCCAGCGCGTCCTGGTGGGCGAAGTCAACATCCGTTCGACCGCCAGCATCGTCCAGTACTACGGCGCCGGCGACGAACTGCACATGTCGTTCAACTTCCCGCCGCTGGACGCGCCCTGGGATCCGGTCGTCTTCCGCACCTGCATACGCGAGGTCGATGCCCTGCTGCGCCCGGCCGACGCCTGGCCGACCTGGGTGCTGTCCAACCATGACAACGTCCGCCATCGCACCCGCTACGACGGCTCGCTGCGCCGGGCGCGCGCGGCCGCGATCCTGCTGCTGTCGCTGCGCGGCACCCCGTTCCTGTTCCAGGGCGAGGAACTGGGCCTGGAAGATGCCCGCATCGATCCGCGGCGGCAGGTCGATCCGGGCGGACGGGACGGCTGCCGCGCGCCCCTTCCCTGGAAAGAGGCGCCGCCCCATGGCTGGACCGGCGCCACGCCCTGGCTGCCCTTCCCGCCGGATCCGGCGCGGCAGGCGGCTGAACGGCAATGGGCCGACCAGGGCTCCATCCTCCATCTCTATCGGCAGGCGCTGGCGCTGCGCCGGGCCAGTCCCGCGCTCAGGCTGGGCGACTGGGAAGAACTAGAATCCCCGCCCGAGGTCCTGGCCTTTCGCCGCCGCCGGAGCGACGACGTCCGCCTGGTGTGCGTGAACTTCGCCGCGCAGCCGCGGCGCTTCGCGCCACCGGGAAACTGGCGCATCGCGCTGTGCAGCGACGGCCAGGCGCCGGGCACCGCCTTCGGCGGGGAACTGGCCGGCGACCACGCCGTGATGCTCGAACCGGGGGACTGAGACATGGTGCCGCTGTGGTATCGAAACGCCATCATCTATCAGGTCGACCCCAGCCTGTTCCGCGACGCCAACGGCGACGGCCTGGGCGATCTGGCGGGCGTATCGGAAAGGCTGGAATACCTGCGCGGCCTGGGCGTCACCTGCCTGTGGCTGACGCCTTTCTATGCCTCGCCGATGCGCGACGGCGGCTACGACGTCACCGACCATCTGGCGGTCGACCCGCGCTTCGGCGCCCTGCCCGACTTCGTCGCGCTGATGGCCAAGGCCGAAGAACTGGGGCTGCGCGTGATCATCGACCTGGTGGTGCACCACACCTCCGACCGCCACCCCTGGTTCCAGGCCGCCCGCCGCGACCGTACCTCGCGCTACCGCGGCTACTACGTCTGGGCCGACACGCCCGAGCCCACCGACGAGAAACCGATCTTTCCCACCGTCGAGGACAGCGTCTGGACCTGGGACGAACAGGCCGGCCAATACTACAAGCACATTTTCTATTCGCACGAGCCGGACCTCGATCTCGGCAATCCCGAGGTGCGGCACGAAGTCGAACGCATCATGGACTTCTGGCTGCGGCTGGGCGTCTCGGGTTTCCGCGTGGACGCCGCCTCGCACATGATAGACAGCGCGCGCTCCCCCGACCCCACCGACGACGGCTTCTGGCTGCTGGACGACATGCGCCGCTTCGTCTCCCGCCGGCGCGCCGACGCCGTGCTGCTGGGAGAAGTGGACGTGCCTCCCTGCCACTACGTCGACTACTTCGGCAGGGGCGACCGGCTGACCCTGGTGCTCAACTTCTGGCTGAACAACTACCTTTACCTGGCGCTGGCGCGCGGCAAGGCAGAACCTCTGCTGCGGGCGCTGGCCGGACAGCCCGACCCGCCCGAAGGCGCGCAGTACGCGCTATGGCTGCGCAACCACGATGAACTGGACCTGGAGCGCCTGAGCGAGGACGAACGCCGGGAAGTCATGGACTGCTTCGCGCCCGATCCCGAGATGCGCATCTATCACCGCGGTATCCGGCGGCGGCTGCCCCCCATGCTGGGCGGTGACAAGCGGCGGCTGGCGCTGGTGCATGCGCTGCTGTTCTGCCTGCCGGGCACGCCCATCCTGCGCTATGGCGAGGAAATCGGCATGGGCGACGACTTGTCGCTGCCAGAACGGCTGGCGGTGCGCACGGCCATGCAATGGTCGGACGAACCCGGCGCGGGCTTTTCGGCCGCGCGTCCGGGACAACTGGCGGTGCCGCTGATCGACTCGGGGCCCTATGACTACCGGCACGTCAACGTCTACGCGCAATCGCTGGACGAGGACTCGCTGCTGACCCATACCGGCAAGATGATCCGTGCCCGGCTGGGCATGCGCGAGATAGGCGGCGGCCACTGCCGGCCCGCCGCCATCGAATGTCCGCAGGTGCTGGCGCTGCGGCACGAGCTGGACGGCGTGGCGGTGCTGACGCTGGCCAACCTCGGGCCGGAGGACGTGCAGTTCACCCTGCACGACGCCGACTGCCAGCACATGACCGACGTGATGGCCGACGGCCCCTACGACGCGCCCTCGGGCCACCCGGTCCGGCTGCGGCTGCGCGGCTACGGCTATCGCTGGCTGCGGCCGCGCATCGCGCTTTAGCGTGCCGCTATTTCCGCTTGATGACACTGACGTTGCCGTCGGCTTCCAGATACAGCGCTTTCACGTCTTCGATGCACTCGATGCCCTGCTGCCGGTACTTGGCCTCGAGTTCCTCGTCGGTGATCGATTGCCGCCGCATGTTGCCGCGCAGCTTCCTGCCGTTGCGTATCAACATGATCTTTTCCGGATCGACGAAGCGGCGCATCCACGGGAAATGGAAAGCCACGCGATCCAGGGCCATGTTCCAGGCCACCAGCGTACTCACCAACAGCGCCGCATCGCTCACGCTCTTGCCGTCGCCGGCCATGCCGTTCTGGGCCGCATCCGCCACGATCACGATCAGCAGGATGTCCGCGATGCCCATCGAGCCCACGTCGCGCCGGACGACGAAGCGGAACAACAGGAACAGCAGCCAGTACATGACCGTGCCGCGAACCAGGGTTTCCAGCGGCGGAATGGAAAAGGCGAAGATTCCGGACCAGTCCAAGGCGCATCCTCCGTAGCCACGACGGAAAGACGTTTCGCAAGAAGCGGACCTGGCGGGGGAAGGGAAACCAAAGGCGGGCAGGCTGGCGCGGCGGACAGGAATCGAACCCGTAACCCCAGGCTTAGAAGGCCTGTGCTCTATCCAATTGAGCTACCGCCGCCCCGAAGCGCGGAAGTTTACCACCATGCCGGCCGGCGGCCGCCCATCGGTTCCGGGCAAACACCTAGGCCCCCAAGAGAAGGATTTGCGACACAATGCAGCAGGCACATGCGACATAGCCTGATACGGGAAACCATGAGCGACCTCATCCTCGAAACCCGGGACCTCAGCAAGGCCTTCAAGGGATTCGTCGCGGTCAAGGATGTGAACCTGCGCGTGGCGCGCGGCAGCATCCATGCCCTCATCGGGCCCAACGGCGCCGGCAAGACCACCTGCTTCAACCTGCTCACGAAATTCCTGACGCCCACCTCCGGGCGCATCTTCTTCAACGGCACCGACATCACCCGCGAGGCGCCGGCCCAGGTCGCCCGGCGCGGGATCATCCGGTCGTTCCAGATCTCCGCCATCTTCCCGCACCTGACCGCCCTGGAAAACGTCCGCGTCGGACTGCAGCGGCGCGAAGGCGGGACCTTCCGGTTCTGGCGCAGCGTCTCGCTGCTGGACCGCCTGAATCCGCGCGCCATGGAACTGCTGGACGAAGTGGGACTGGCCGGATTCGCCGCCACCCCGGCGGTGCAACTGCCCTACGGACGCAAGCGCGCGCTGGAAATCGCCACCACGCTGGCCATGGAGCCCGAGCTGATGCTGCTGGACGAACCCACGCAGGGCATGGGCCACGAGGACGTGGACCGCGTCACGCAACTGATCAGGAAAGTCGGGGCGGGCCGCACCATCCTGATGGTGGAGCACAACATGAAGGTCGTGTCCTCCATCGCCAGCACCATCACGGTCCTAGCGCGCGGCATGGTGCTGGCCGAAGGCCCCTACGAAGCCGTGTCGCGCAACCCGGAAGTCATGCAGGCCTACATGGGCACGGTGGAAGGCGAGCTCCAGGGAGCCCACGCATGAACGGTCCGGCGCTGCAAATCCGGGACCTGCATGCCTGGTACGGGGAATCGCACATCCTGCACGGCGTGGACCTGGAGGTGGCGCGCGGCGAAGTCGTCACGCTGCTGGGCCGCAACGGCGCGGGCCGCACCACCACGCTGCGCGCCATCCTGGGCCTGACCGGCGCGCGCCGCGGCTCGGTGCGCATAGGCGGCGTGGAATCCATAGGCATGCCCACCCACCGCATCGCCCACCTGGGCGTGGGCTATTGCCCCGAGGAACGCGGCATCTTCGCCTCGCTGTCCTGCGAAGAAAACCTGATGCTGCCCCCTCCCCTGCGCGGCACCGGCGAGCGGGCCATGTCGGTCGAGGAAATCTACGAGATGTTCCCCAACCTGCGCGAACGCCGGCATTCCCCCGGCACGCGGCTGTCCGGCGGCGAACAGCAGATGCTGGCGGTGGCCCGGATACTGCGCACCGGCGCCGACCTCCTGCTGCTGGACGAGATCTCCGAAGGCCTGGCACCCGTCATCGTGCAGGCCCTGGCACGCATGATCCGGGCCCTGAAGGCCCGCAACTACACCATCGTCATGGTGGAACAGAACTTCCGCTTCGCCGCGCCGCTGGCCGACCGCTTCTATGTCATGGAACACGGCCGCGTGATCGAAGCCTTCGCATCGTCGGACCTGGCAGCCAAGCAGGACACCCTGCACGAACTGCTTGGCGTATGAGGAGTACCTCTTAGGAGACCCGCATGAAGAAGCAAGCCCTCGCAGCGGCCATCACGGCCGGTTTGGTTCTGGGATCCACCGCGCCGACGCAGGCGCAGGCGCCGAAGATTTCCGGCGACGTCATCAAGATAGGCTTCATCACCGACGGCTCTAGCGTCTATGCCGACATCGACGGCCCTGCGGGAGCCGACGCCATCCGCATGGCCGTGGCCGATGCCGGCGGCCAGATCAACGGCAAGAAGATCGAGGTCCTGTACGCCGACCACCAGAACAAGCCCGACATCGCCTCGGCCCGCGCCCGAGAATGGATAGACCAGCAGGGGCTGGACCTCCTGATAGGCGGCACCAATTCCTCGACCGCGCTGGCCATGGCCAAGGTCGCCACCGAGAAGAAGATTCCCTACGTCGTCATCGGCGCCGGCTCGTCGCGCCTGACCAACGAAGACTGCTCGCCCTACATCGTCCACTACGCCTACGACACCGTCGCGCTGGCGCGCGGCACCGGGTCGGCCGTGGTGGCGCAAGGCGGCAAGAGCTGGTTCTTCCTGACCGCCGACTACGCCTTCGGCCACTCGCTGGAATCCGATACCAGCGCGGTGGTCAAGGCCGCCGGCGGCACCGTGGTGGGTTCGATCCGACATCCCCTGGCGGCCTCGGACTTCTCGTCCTTCCTGTTGCAGGCCCAGGCATCCAAGGCACAGATACTGGGCATGGCGAACGCGGGGGGCGACTTCATCAACGCCACCAAGGCCGCGGCGGAATTCGGCGTCACCAAGACCATGAAGATCGCCGGCCTGCTGGTGTTCATCAACGACATCCACACGCTGGGGCTGGCCGCCACGCAGGGGCTCTACCTGACCGACGGCTGGTACTGGGACCAGAGCAACCAGTCGCGCGCCTGGGCCGCCAAGTTCGAACAGAAGCTCAAGCGCAAGCCCTCGTCGCTGCAGGCGGCCGACTACTCGGCCGCGTCCTTCTACCTGAAGGCGGTCAAGGCCACGGGCACCGACGATCCCGACACCATCATGAAGTGGTTCAAGTCGAACAAGATCAACGACATGTTCGCCCATGACGGCTACGTGCGGGCGGACGGCCGCATGATCTACGACATGTACCTGTTCCAGGTGAAGACGCCCAAGGAATCCAAGGGCCCCTGGGACTACTACAAGGTGGCGCAGAAGCTGCCCGGCGACAAGGTCTACACCACCCCCGCCGAGTCCAAGTGTCCGTTGCTGAAGAAGTCATGATGATCTTCGGCGTCCCGCTGCAGGCGATGCTCGGGCAGTTGCTGCTCGGGCTCGTCAACGGCTCCTTCTACGCGGTGCTGTCGCTGGGGCTGGCCGTCATCTTCGGCCTGCTCAACGTCATCAACTTCGCGCACGGGGCCTTGTACATGGTCGGCGCCTTCCTGGCCTGGCTGGGCCTGCAATACCTGGGGCTGGGCTACTGGTGGATGCTGGTCCTGGCCCCGCTGGCGGTCGCGCTGCTGGGCATCGTGATCGAACGCACGATGCTGCGCTGGCTGTACAAGCTCGACCACGTGTACAGCCTGCTGCTGACCTTCGGCCTGACGCTGCTGATCGAGGGGCTGTTCCGCAGCTTCTATGGAGTCTCGGGGCAGTCCTATCCGGTGCCTGATCTGCTGCAGGGCGCCACCAACCTGGGCTTCATGATACTGCCCAACTACCGCGCCTGGATCGTGCTGGCGTCGCTGGCGGTGTGCCTGGCGACCTGGTACGTGATCGAACGCACGCGCCTGGGCGCCTACCTGCGCGCGGGCACCGAGAACCCGCGGCTGGTGGAGGCCTTCGGCGTCAACGTCCCGCGCATGGTGACGCTGACCTACGCCTTCGGCGTGGCGCTGGCCGCCTTCGCCGGCGTGCTGGCCGCACCCGTGCAGCAGGTCTCGCCGCTGATGGGCTCGAACCTGATCATCGTCGTCTTCGCCGTGGTGGTCATCGGCGGCATGGGATCCATCATGGGCTCCATCCTGACCGGCCTGGGCCTGGGCGTGATCGAAGGCTTCACCAAGGTGTTCTATCCCGAGGCGTCGAACACCGTCGTCTTCGTGCTGATGGCCCTCGTGCTGCTCGCGCGGCCGGCCGGCCTGTTTGGAAAAGCCACATGAACCGACATCTCGCCGGCTGCCTGGCGCTGGCGCTGGGGCTGGGCGTGCTGCCCTACCTCGGCGTCTATCCCATCTTCGCGATGAAGCTGATGTGCTATGCGCTGTTCGCCTGCGCGTTCAACCTGCTGCTGGGCTACACCGGGCTGCTGTCGTTCGGGCACGCCGCCTTCCTGGGCAGCGCGGCCTACGCCACCGGCTATGCGCTCAAGACCTGGGGGTTGCCCACCGAGCTGGGCATCCTGTTCGGCGTGGCGGTCGCGGCGGCGATCGGGCTGGTCATGGGCGGGCTCGCCATCCGGCGCAGCGGCATCTATTTCGCGATGATCACGCTGGCCGTCGCGCAGATGCTGTACTTCTTCTACCTGCAGGCCCCTTTCACCGGTGGCGAGGACGGCCTGCAGGCCATTCCGCGCGGCACGCTGCTGGGCCACATCGACCTGGGCAACGACATGGCGCTGTACTACGTCGTGCTGGCTGTCTTCCTGTTCGGCGTCTTCCTGGTCTATCGCACCGTGCAATCGCCCTTCGGGCAGGTCCTGAAAGCCATACGCGAGAACGAGGCGCGCGCCACCTCGCTGGGCTACGACGTCAACCGCTACAAGCTGCTGGCCTTCGTGCTGTCCGCCGCGCTGACCGGGCTGGCGGGCGCGACGAAATCGGTGGTGTTCATCTCGGCCACGCTCAGCGACGTGGTCTGGCAGATGTCCGGCCTGGTCATCCTCATGACGCTGGTGGGCGG
Source organism: Pigmentiphaga kullae (assembly GCF_004216695.1). Lineage (GTDB taxonomy): Bacteria > Pseudomonadota > Gammaproteobacteria > Burkholderiales > Burkholderiaceae_B > Pigmentiphaga > Pigmentiphaga kullae. Next base: position 676,552 of record NZ_SGXC01000003.1, on the reverse strand, counting down.
CATGGGCACCCTGACCGGCCCCATGGTGGGCGCGCTCATCATCGTGCTGGTCGAAAACAAGATAGGCGAATGGGGCACCGCGCTGGCGGACATGACCGGCATCGCGTGGTTCGGCAACCTGGGCGACGCCGTCACCATCGTCACGGGCCTGATCTTCGTCGTCTGCGTGCTGGCCTTCCGGCGCGGCATCGTCGGCGAACTGGGGGCCTGGCTGGAGCGGCGCCGCGCGCGGCCGGCCGGCTCCTAGGGTTCAACCCGGACCGTCCAGGAACGCCAGCAGCCGCCGCTCGGCCGCGCTCAGCCCGCGCGGGCCGGAGGCGGGCCACGTCGCCGGCAGTTCGCCGCGCAGATAGGTATCGACGATGGCCGGGTGGATGTAGCAGGCCCGGCACACCGCCGGCGTATTGGCCAACCGCTGCGCCACCGCCTTCACCACCTCGACCACCGCCTGCCGCGCGGCCGCGCCCTCTTCGCGCGGCATGCCCCGCAGCCACTCCAGCGCCAGCACCGATCCGGCCCAGGTGCGGTAATGCTTGGCCGTGAAATCCCCTCGTCCCGCCTCGCGCAAGTAGGCGTTCACGGCAGTCGAATCGATACCGCGCGGCTGGCCCGCCTCGTCCAGGTAGTGGAACAGGGTCTGGCCGGGTATCTCCATGCAGCGGCGCACCACCCGCGCCACCCTGCGGTCGGCGATGGTGACGTCGTGCTCGATCCCGCTCTTGCCGCGGAAACGCAGCCGCAGCCGCGTGCCCGACAGCGACGCGTGGCGCGGCCGCAGCGTGGTCAGGCCGAACGAGCGGTTCTGCCGGGCATAGGCACGGTTGCCCACCCGCACCAGCGTCGCTTCCAGCAGGCGCACCACCGCGGCCAGGACCTTTTCCTCGCCCAGTCCCGGCGCATCGAGCGCGCGCTGCACCCGGCGCCGGATGCGCGGCAGCGCGCGGCCGAACTGCGCCAGTTGCCCATACTTGTCGGCGTTGCGCACCACCTGCCAGTGCGGATGGTAGCGGTACTGCTTGCGGCCGCGCGCGTCGCGGCCGGTGGCCTGGATGTGCCCCGCGGGATCCGGGCATATCCAGACCTCGCCATAGGCCGGCGGTATGGCCAGCGCATCGATGCGGGCAATCTCCTTCGGGTCGCGGATGCGCGCGCCCCGCTGGTCCACGTACACGAACCGGCCACGGAACAGCTTGCGGCCATACCCCGGGCGGGTGTCGTCCACATAGACCAGTTCGGGCGCGGCGCAGTTGCCGGCCAGCGCGGCCACGGCGGAATCGGAGGCTTGGGTGAAGTCCATGGCGAGGGTCGAGCAGGCTTCGTGCCAGGAGCCCCGCGCGGGCGTTCCCCGGGCACGCCCCCGCCTGGAAATGAAAAATCTACTCGCCCGCGGCGCAGAAGCTGCCATCGCGGCGCACTGGCGGCGCGCGCCGCGATGGCCGACAATCGAAGCGTCCGGGCGCGCCCACCTGCGCCCCGCACCAGGAGGCACCATGTGGCAAGCATCGCAGCGCTATCCCGACCCCGCCGTCCGCGCGTTCGACCCTCGGTTCGAGCAATACCGGCTGCCCTCGGCCGCGGTCGAGCGCCTGGCCAGCGGCTGCCGCTGGAACGAAGGGCCGGTCTGGTTCGGCGACGGCCGCTACCTGCTGTGGAGCGACATCCCCAATGACCGCGTCATGCGCTGGGACGAGATCAGCGGCGCGGTCAGCGTCTTTCGCTCGCCGTCCGGCCATGCCAACGGCATGACCCGCGACCGGCAGGGCCGCCTGGTCACCTGCGAGCACAGCGGCCGCCGGGTGATCCGCACCGAACACGACGGCGCCGTCACCGTGCTGATGGACCGCCACGACGGCAAGCCGCTCAACTCCCCCAACGACGTCGTCGTCAAGTCCGACGGCACGGTCTGGTTCTCCGATCCGCCCTTCGGCATCGCCGGCTACTACCAGGGGCTGCCCGCCAGGCAGGAGTTGCCGTCCAACCTCTACCGGCTCGACCCCGCCACCGGCGTGGCCGAGGTCGTGGCCGGCGACATCGCCAGTCCCAACGGCCTGGCCTTCTCGCCCGACGAATCCGTGCTGTACGTGGTCGAGTCGCGCGCCAAGCCGCGCCGCATCCTGGCCTTCGACGTCGCCGCGGGCGGCGGGAAACTGTCCAACCGGCGCGCGGTGATCGACGCCGGACCGGGCACGCCCGACGGCCTGCGCGTGGACGTGGACGGCAACCTGTGGTGCGGCTGGGGCATGGGCAGCGACGAACTGGACGGCGTACGCGTGTTCGCGCCGGACGGCGAGGCCATCGGCCACATCGCGCTGCCGGAGCGCTGCGCCAATCTGTGCTTCGGCGGCCGGCACCGCAACCGTCTGTTCATGGCCGCCAGCACGTCCATCTACGCCCTGTACGTCAACACGCAGGGCGCGGCCGGCGGCTAGCGCCGGCGGTTCACCAGCACCAGGCCCGACACTACCAGCGCCACGGCCAGCAGGAACATCGGCCCGACCGGCTCATGCAGGATCAGCGCCGCGGCGGCCACGCCGAACAGCGGCGACATCGACGTGCCCGCCTGCAGCGTGCTGGCCGGATACAGCGTCAACAGCCGCAGCCAGAGCAGAAAGGTCGTGGCCGCGATCCACACCGTCTGATAGGTCAGCGCCAGCACCGGCGCCAGGTTCCATCCGCGCACCGACTCGCCGGTGGCCATGCCCGCGCCCAGCCCGATCACCGCCGACATCGCCAGTTGATACAGCAGCACCTTCTCGGGCGGCGCCGTGGCCAGGCGGGTCGCCTTGATGCCCAGCGTCGTCGCGGCCCAGAACACGGCCGCCCCGATGATCATCAGATCGCCCAGCCATGCTTGCGGCGACGTGGCCCCGCGCGGGACGCCCATCACGATGGCGGTTCCGCAGAAGGACAGGCCCAATCCCACCCACTGCGGCCAGCGCAGACGTTCCGACGGAAGCAGCCAGGTCGCCCCCAGCGCCACGAAGAACGGCGCCGTGTACAGAAACAGCGAGGTGCGGCTGGCATCGGTCCATTGCAGGCCCAGGTACAGCAACACGAACTCGCTGGAGAACAGCAGCCCCGAGAACAGGCCCGGCCACAGCGAACCGTCCCGCACGAACAGCTTGCCCCGCCCCGTGGCCAGGCAATAACACAACACCAGCAGCCCGGCCCCGGCCGAGCGTATGCCCATCTGCAGGAAAGGCGGGAAATCGGGCAGCGCGATCTTCACCGCGACCTGCTGCCCGCCCCAGCTCGCGCAAAGCAGCACGAGCATCGCGATGGCGGCGACATCCAGGGAACGTTTGGACACGGCGATCTAGCGATGCTGTTCCTGCGCGGTGGTCGCCACCAGCCGCACGGCGGCCAGATCGGCGCCCGTCAGCACGCCCCCGCGGCCGAGCAGACGGCCGTGTTCCCAATTCGACAAGCCCAGCTCCGGCTTGCCCAGCGCATACTGCCCGTCCACCCATCGCGTAAAGCCATCGCCCACGAACGGCGCATCGATGCGCTGCCGGAAACGCTGGTGCGCCCGCGGATCGCCGGCGATCAGGCTGGCCACGAAACGGGGGCTGTAGCGATTGAACAGCGCCACCGCCTGGTCCACCGACTCCACCACCACCAGCGACAGCTCCGGCGTCTCTTCCCATTCCCACTCCTGCCCCAGCCGCTCCTCGGGCAACGGGCTGGCATAGGGCTCGTCCACGTCGCCCTCGGCGCGCCGCACCAGGATACGGCGTTCGAACAGCTCCGCCGGCACGAAAGACTGCGCCGAAGGCGTGACATGCAGGCGCGGCGCCCCGGTCAGGGCAGCCCCCGCCTCGTCGATGGCGCGCAGAAAGCGCGGCATCAGGTCCGCCACCCGCTCGCGCACGATGCAGCACACGTTCAGCGTATTGCAGACCTTGCGGTCCAGCGAATGACGCACCGCGCGCTCGAAACGCTCGCCGTCCGCACTCGGGTCCGCCACCAGCCAGGCGCCGCCCGTGCCGTGCGCGCTGACCGGCACGCCGGCCTGCCGCGCCACGCTGCTCAATTGCATCACCGCCGTGCCCGATCCGCGCGCCACCGCCAGCGCCAGCCGGCTGTCGCTGAACATCGCCCAGCCCGCCGCGCGGTCCTCGACCTCCACCAGGCTGACCGCTCCCTGCGGCAACCCCGCCGCCTCCAGCGACGGCCGCAGCGCGTGGCGCAGCAGCGCGCTGGCCGTGCCCAGCGCATCGCTGCCTATGCGCAGCACGGCCGTATTGCCGCTGGCCAGCACGCCGCAGGCGTCCACCAGCACGTTCGGCCGGCCCTCGAACACGAAGGCCACCACGCCCAACGGCACCCGCAGCACATCCACCTGCCAGTCGCCATGGTCCACCCGGCCCAGCACCCGATCATCCTGCGCCGCCAGGCCCGGCCAGACCCGCAGCCCTTCGATCATCGCGGCGCGCATCTTGTCCGACACCCTGAGCCGCGTCGTCGAACGGCTCCGCTGCTGCGCGCGCCGCACGTCCTCCTCGTTGGCCGCCACCACCTGCGCCCAGACCTCGTCCCGTTCCAGCGCGCCGGCGAACGTCTCGTAGAACCGGTCCACCGCGCCCGGCTGCACCTGCGCCAGCGCCTCGAAAGCCTCGCGCGCCTCGCCCACCCGGGCGCGGACCACCTCGTCCACCTGCCCCGGAATCCGCAGCAGCGCCCCGCTTTCCTGCACCACCAGCAGCCGGTCGCCCGCCTGGAACGCGCGCGCCAGCTCCGCGTCCACGCGCGTATACCGATTGCCGCCGTAAGGAATCACCATCCCCGGTTCCAGGCGATCCAGGGTCCCTTGTTCGTTCATGAAGCTCTCCTTGGCCATTCTGCCGCCGCGCCCCATCCGACGGATGGACGCGGCCCGGCCGCATGGAAAGATATTACCCCGGCGCACCGGCCATTCCGGGGTGGTGGGCCTTGCTGCTGCCGATCCCGCTGGTCAACCTGGCGGCTTATTGGGTGTTTGCGTTCAAGAAATGGCCGGCGGGGCAGTAAGGGGGTCTGGCATCGGGTACAATGCGGGTCCGTCGGGGCGTAGCGCAGCCTGGTAGCGCATCTGCTTTGGGAGCAGAGGGTCGCGAGTTCGAATCCCGCCGCCCCGACCAATAAAATCAAAGGGTTAGCTTACTTCTGGTGAGCTAGCCCTTTTTCTTTGCTCGGCGTCTGGGACGAAATAGCGCAAGGTCCGAGCCCATGGCGGGGCGCATCGGCGCGACCATGCGCCAGCTGAATCGCCAAGGCCCTTGTCAGGTTTGAATGGTCAGTTAAAGAGCGGATTCTCTCGCAGGCGGGAAACCGCCAAGTCGACGAAAGCTCTCACTTTCGCAGGAGCCTGCCGGCCCTCTGGATACAGCACATGGATAGGTAGCGGAGGCTCTTCAAACTCGCTAAGCACAATCTGCAATGTGCCTTCAAGCAATGCGGGTCCAATCTGATAGAGAAGTACCCTGGTCAAACCCCGGCCCGCTTTGGCAGTTTCAATAGCCGCCTCATTGGTGTTGCATTGCAATGCGGCGTCAATGACGACTCTCTGACCCTCCGCGAAACGCCACTCTGGAGAGGACCACGCACTATTGGACGCAACAATGCGATGATTCTTCAGATCCCCGGGCGTGGCAGGTGCGCCACGGGAATCCAGGTATTCCGGTGATCCGCAGATAACTCGGCGCACTGAACCGACCGGAATAGCGGTGAACCCCGAGTCCGGCAGGTGGCCTATGCGAATAGCGACATCCATACCCTCATCTACGATATTCACGGGACGATCCAGGAAGAAAGTCCTCGCGCGCATGCTTGGGTAGGTATCGAGGTACTCCGTCACGATGGGCAGCACGTACATCTGCCCAAACATGGCGGAGGCCGTGATGGTCAAGGCTCCAGACGGTTCGGCGTAATGGCCCGCCGCGGCCGACTCGGCTTCGGCAATGTCGCTCAGGATTCGACGGCAATCATCCAGGTAACGACTGCCTGCCTCCGTCGTCTTGACGGACCGGGTAGTACGCACAAATAGACGGGCCCCAATCAATTCCTCCAGCGCCGCTATGGTTCGCGTAACCGACGGAGCGCTCATGTGCATGTGACGCGCGGTTTTGGCAAAACTCTCTGTTTCTGCAACCTTTACAAAAATACGCATCGCCAGCCAACGATCCATTCCTTGGTCCTTCCTCTCGTATTGGCGGATCATCATGAGAGTCTCCGGGATTATGCGTCATTTCGGAGCCCTTTTGCAGAGAGCAGCCTTGCTGCGACGATCTTGGCGGATTTGCTCCTCGCGAGCCGATGCAAGCGCTATCGCCCTTGTTCAGAATCCGAAATCACCAAGATTGGGATGATTGTCCGGCCGGCTTCCTAGCGGCCAGCGGAACTTGCGGTCAGCCTCGGCGATCGGATGCTCGTTGATGCTGGCATGGCGCGCCCGCATCAAACCGTCTTCCGCGAACTCCCAGTTCTCGTTGCCATAGGCGCGGAACCATTGACCACTATCGTCGCGGTATTCGTAGGCGTAACGAACGGCGATGCGGTTACCCGTAAATGCCCAGAGTTCCTTGATCAGGCGATAGTCCAGTTCGCGATTCCATTTGCGGGTCAGGAAGGCTTCGGCCTCCCCTCGGCTCGTAACGAATTCAGCGCGATTTCGCCAACGGGTATCTTCGGTGTAAGCCAACGCTACCTTGGCAGGATCGCGGCTGTTCCAGCCATTCTCCGCAAGGCGCACCTTTTCGATCGCGGTCTGTTCGGTAAAAGGGGGAAGGGGCGAACGAGACATGAGGACTCTCCTTGTCGGGTTGAAAAGCACCTGGCTCCGGGAATATTCAGAGTGCCAGCTGGATTCGATTCTCGCTTTCGCCCCGTTGAACTGCCGGAACAGCACAACAAATGAGAATCTCATCCTCGCCGACCTTGGCGGTTGGTTCCTTTACGTAAGTCACCGCACCTTTGATCAATCTGGTTCGGCACGTCCCGCAATTGCCTTCACGGCAACTGTATTCGGGCTCCAATCCGCGCGCCTCAGCAAGCTCCAGGAGCGTGCCGGACTCTGGTGTCCAGCGTGCCTCTTTCAGCGAGTTCGTGAACGCAATCGGCACGGATTTCGTGGCTGGCGACAAGCGGACAGGAATTACCGCATGGGAGGTGCCCGTGCGTTCCAACGACGCCGGTCCGAACGCCTCCGCATGGATTCTCTCATCGGCGACGCCGTAGTTCCGCAGGCCGTCGTAGACAGTCTGCGCGAACGACGGAGGGCCGCAGAGATAGAACTCGCAGTCGCCAAGAGCGAGAAAGCGGCGCAGAAGAGGCATGTCTAGACGACCGGGCGCCTCGTAATCGATACCTTCCTCGGCATCGGCAATATCGCTTAGCACACGGATGACTTTGACCGCGCCTTTTGCGGCGGCAACCAGCTCTGCAATCTCGTCATCAAACGCACGCTCCCGCTTTGAGCGCGCGGCATAAAACAGCGTGGCGGGCCGGATACTTTGTCTGCGCACCCCCTCATGGACAATGTGGCGCAGCATCGCAAGCATGGGCGTTATCCCGACGCCACCTGCCATCAGTACTGCCGGGCGACTCGTCCCCGCATCGAGCGTGAACCCCCCCGCTGGCGCCCGTACTTCGATCATGTCGCCCTCATGCAAGTGGTCGTGCAGGTACTGAGATACCAGGCCTTCGCGCTTGACGCTGATTCGGTAGTAGCCATCAGACGGTGCGGCCGACAATGTGTAGGTGCGAATGACCGGCTTATCCGATCCTGCGAGCTTGATGCGTATGGGCAGATACTGGCCCGCCAAATGCGGCAGAAGTCCCGCTCCATCGTCCGTCGACAAATGAAACGATCGGATCGACTCGCTTTCGTGCACGATTCGGCGCACTTTGAGGGCCCGCCACCGGTTTGCTGATTCTACCGCCCGCAACCGCGCGTCCGCTTGCCGCCAATCGCCCGTCATCAACGAACTCTCGGACCAGCCGCCATCCTGAAATTTCCAGCGCAGCGCCAGGCCACCATTTCTGCGCACGATCTTGTGCGGCCGGAATGTCCAAAGCCGCTCCGCGCCTTGAAATGCCGCGATTTCGGGAGAATCGAGGATGACCTCGGCCTGGCCGGTCATCTGGAGCATGTCGCCCGTCTCGAAATCGACGAATAGAAGTCCCGCCTTGCCGTTGAGCAGGATGTTGCCAAGGGTGGCGAAGAACAGATTGCCGTTGAAGTCCGGGATAGTGAGCGTCCCGTCCCGATCCACACGAACGAAGCCAGTCTTGCCCCCGCGATGAGAAACATCGACTTGACGGCGACCTTCGCGCTCGACGTAGGAAGCGACGAAAAAGGCGTCGGCCTTCTCGATCAGTGTCCGCGTCTCCGGGTCAATCGCAGCAAGCTCTTCGACCTGCACCGCGGCGGGCGTGCCCGGATCGCGGTCGAAAGCGAAGTCGCGAAGTTGTATGTAGCGCGGGCAGTTTCCAAAACTCTGATCGACTTCGACCCGGAACCCCTTATCGACGCGGCTTGAGAGCACACCGTTCATGCGATTGCGGCGGCGCGTGTGCATTTCGATACCCAACAGGCCGACCGGAGCCCCTTCGATCATCCCACGGCCCGCCGGATCCGTAGCATCCGGTCGGGTGGCGATATCGAGCGTCGTTCGCGTCGGCGAAGACATGAAGCCCGGCTTGCCTTCAAGAAAGGTCGCCCAGGCATCTCCCTTCGCGTCCACGCTGCCAAGCACGATAAACGGCAATTGAGCGTAGAAGTCGCGGTGTTGGTCGGGCATGAAATCCCGCACGACACGTTGGCCAACCGCTTCCATTCGTTCAGCCACGCCGACCTTCCCTTGGATGAATTTTTCACCCTCGTGCCAGGTAGGCAACTGAGTAGGTTTCTCGGCCATTCTCGCCTCTCAATTTGGGAGCAGAGCAGCGTCATAAGCGTCCGCTCTCAAGTCGCTATCACGCTTTGGCGGCCAGCCCGGCCGGGGTCAGGACGAAGGGGACAAAACCCGGCAATGCTTCAACGCGGCCGAGGAAACCCTTGACGGCGGTGTACGCCGAGAGATCGACATTCCCCTCCGGCGCGCGGGCGATGTAGCTATAGGCGGCGACATCGGCGATGGTCGGATGATCGGCGGCCAGCCATTCACGAGCGGCCAGGTGGCCCTCGAGTTTGGCGAGCAGCGCATGCGCGCGACCGATTACCTCTTCAGCGTTGTAGCCTGCGCCGAACACCGTGATCAGGCGAGCCGCCGCCGGCCCGTAGGCAATCTCGCCGGCAGCCACCGACAGCCAACGCTGGACGGCAGCCGCGCCACGTGCGTCTTCCGGCAACCAGCCGCTTGGGCCGGACTTTTTTGCGAGATAGACGAGGATGGCGTTCGAGTCCGAGATGACAACGCCGTCGTCATCCAGAACCGGCACTTGGCCGAACGAGTTGAGGGCAAGAAACTCGGGCTTCTTGTGTGCCCCCGACATGAGATCGACTTCGACCAGCTCGGCCTTCAAGCCAAGCAGCGATGCGAAAAGAACCACTCGATGGGAGTGGCCCGACATAGGGTGATGATAGATTTTCATGGTCCAGCTCCTGGGGTGGGTTATCGGAGCGGGACAATTCCCGATCCGGGCCGCCAGTGTGGAGCCGAACGATTTTTAGAGGAATAACCTCTGTGCACACTTCTTTATTGCACAGAACAGAATAATATTTCCTGTCGGGATTTGGATCAGTGGCCCGATCTCTCGCGCAAGGACTCAATGAAGCGTTGAGTCTTCGCGGGGAGCAAGCGTGTCTCCGTCATTGCATGTGCCGGCGGTGGCGTGCCGCCCGCCGGGCGCCAAACCGTGGGGGCAAGCCGTCTCCTACTCTTCGCCCCACACCTCGCGCGCCGTCTCCAGCACCAGCCTGAGCTTGTCCCGCTGGGCCGCCACGGCGATGTCGTTGCCATGCACCGTACTGGCGAAGCCACACTGCGGCGACAGCGCGAGCTGCTCCAGCGGCGCGTGGCGCGCCGCTTCGTCGATGCGGCGCTTCAAATCATCCTTGGACTCCAGTTCCCCGAACTTGGTGCTGACCAGGCCCAGCACCGCGACCTTGCCCTTGGGCAGGAAGCGCAACGGCCGGAAGTCGCCGCTGCGGTCGTCGTCGTATTCCAGGAAGTAGGCGTCGACGTTCATTTCGGCCAGCAAGGCCTCGGCCACTGGCTCGTAACCGCCGCTGGCGGCGAAGGTGCTCTTGAAGTTGCCCCGGCACAGGTGGATGGCCAGGACCATGCCTTCGGGCTTGTAGGCCGCCACCTTGTTGATGAACCGGGCGTAGCGGTGCGGCAGTTCGTCGGGGTCGTCGCCCCGGCCGGTGGCGGCGGCGCGCATGCGGGCGTCGCACAGGTAGGCCAGGTTGGTGTCGTCGAACTGTACGTAGCGGCAGCCGGCCGCCGCCAGCGATTTCAGTTCGTCGCCATAGGCGCGGGCGACGTCGTCGTAGAAGTCGGGCTCGAGCTCGGGATAATGCCGCGTGCTGATGCCGGCGCGGCCGCCGCGAAAATGCAGCATGGTGGGCGACGGGATCGCCACCTTGCCGACGCTGCCGGGTGCCAGCTGGCTGTGCAGGTATTCGAAGTCGGCGCGCTGGATGTCGGCCAGGTGGCGCACCTTGTCGACCACGCTGATGACGGGCGGCGCGAGTTCGGTCTTGCCGTCGGGCCGCTGCACCGCGACCGGCTCGCCGCTGGACACGCCGCCCAGCCGGCGCAGGAAGTCGACGTGGAAATAGGTCCGGCGGAACTCGCCATCGGTAATGCTTTTCAGGCCGACGTCTTCCTGGAATCTGACGATTTCGGCGATGGCGCGGTCTTCGACGCGCCGCAGTTCCTCGGCCGTGATCGCGCCCTGGGCATGGCGTTCGCGCGCCTCGATCAGGTAGGCGGGACGCAGGAAGCTGCCGACGTGGTCGGCGCGGAACGGGGGGTTCAGGGGCATCATGCTCTTACCTCGCTTCGCCGCGCAGCGTGCGGGCGGCGGCCACCATGTTGGTCAGCGCCGGGACGACCTCGGCCCACTGGCGGGTCTTCAGGCCGCAGTCGGGATTGACCCACAGGCGTTCGGCCGGCACGCGCTCGGCCGCCTTGCGCATCAGTTGCACGATGTGCTCCTGGGTCGGGATGTTGGGCGAGTGGATGTCGTAGACGCCCGGCCCGATTTCGTTCGGGTACTTGAAGTCGTCGAACGCATCCAGCAGTTCCATGTCGGAACGCGAGGTCTCGATGGTGATCACGTCCGCGTCCATGTCGGCGATGGCCTGGATGATGTCGTTGAATTCGGAATAACACATGTGGGTGTGGATCTGGGTCTCGTCGCGCACGCCGTTGGCGGTGATGCGGAAGGACTCCACGGCCCAGCCCAGGTATTCGCTCCATTGCGCGCGGCGCAGCGGCAGCCCTTCGCGCAGCGCGGCCTCGTCGATCTGGATCACGCTGATGCCGGCGCGCTCCAGGTCCAGGACTTCGGCGCGGATGGCCAGCGCGAGTTGGCGGCATGAGTCCGCGCGCGGCTGGTCGTCGCGCACGAAGGACCAGTTCAGGATGGTGACCGGTCCGGTCAGCATGCCCTTCATCGGCTTGTCGGTCAGCGACTGGGCGTACTTGATCCACTCGACGGTCATCGCTTGGGGGCGGCTGATGTCGCCGAACAGGATCGGCGGCTTCACGCAGCGGGATCCGTAGGACTGCACCCAGCCGAACTGGCTGAACACGTAGCCCTCGAGCTGTTCGCCGAAATATTCGACCATGTCGTTACGCTCGGCTTCGCCGTGCACCAGCACGTCCAGGCCCAGGGCCTCCTGCTCGCGCACGCTGCGGCCGATCTCGGCCCGCATCGCGGCCTGGTAGCCGGCCTCGTCCAGCGTGCCGGCCTTGTACTGGCTGCGCGCCTGGCGGATCTCGGCGGTCTGCGGAAACGAACCGATGGTGGTGGTCGGGAAGGCCGGCAGCTTCAGCAGCGCGGCCTGCCTGGCGGCCCGCTGGGCGTAGGCGTGCTGGCGGCGCCCCATGTCGGCGGTCAGGCGCGCGACGGCCTCCTTGACGGCCGGGTTATGCACGCGTGGCGACGCGCGCCGTGCCTCGATCGCGTCGCGATTGGCGTACAGCGCCGTCTGCGCGGCAATGCGCCCCTCGCGCAGCGCGACGGCCAGTACCTTCAGTTCGTCCAATTTCTGCAGCGCGAAGGCCAGCCACGGCTTGACCTCGGGATCCAGCTTCCGTTCGCTGTCCAGGTCCACCGGCACGTGCAGCAGCGAGCACGACGGCGCTATCCACAGGCGCTCGCCCAGTTGCGCGGCCACCGGCACCAGCCAGTCCAGCACGCCGTTCAGGTCGGTTTTCCAGATGTTGCGGCCGTTGATCACGCCCAGCGACACCACGCTATCGGCCGGCAGGCCGGCGATCAGCGGCTCGACTTCCGCGCGCGCGTTGACCGCGTCCAGATGCACGCCCTGCACCGGCAGCTCGCACACCAGCGGCAGGTTCTCCTGGAGCTGGCCGAAATACGTGGCCAGCAGCAACTTCGCCGGACCGCCGGCGAACGCGGCATAGGCGGTGCGGAAGGCTTCGCGCCAGGCGGAGGCCAGTTCGGTGACCAGCACCGGCTCGTCGATCTGCACCCATTCGGCCCCCTGGGCGGCCAGCGTCGCCAGCAGTTCGACATAGGCGGGCAAGAGACGCGGCAACAGCGCGAGCTTGTCCGAATCGTCCTTGGCCTTGCCCAGCCACAGGTAGGTGACGGGGCCGATGACGACCGGCTTGGCCTTGATGCCCTGCGCGCGGGCTTCGGCCAGTTGCTCGACGTAGCGCGAGGCGTCCAGCGTGAACGTCGTGTCGGCCGTGAACTCGGGGACGATGTAGTGGTAGTTCGTGTCGAACCACTTCGTCATTTCGCCGGCGGCGACGCCGCCGCAGCAGGCGGCGTGGGCGTCCGCGGATTCGGCAGAGCGGCCGCGCGCGACGCGGAAATAATTGTCCAGCGCATCGCCATGGAAACCCTGCACGCGCGCGGGCAGGTTGCCCAGCGTGAAGCTCATGTCCAGCACCTGGTCATAGAACGCGAAATCGCCCACCGGCGCCAGATCCAGATCCTTCTGGCTGGCCCAGTTCAACTGGCGCAGTTGCGCGCCGAGCGCCTTCAGTTCGTCGCGCGAGGCCTCGCCTTTCCAGTAGCGCTCGAGCCCGAACTTGAGCTCGCGCTTGGCGCCTATGCGCGGGAAACCGAGGTTGTGAGTGGTGACCATGTGACCTGCCATCCGATGAATGAGTACGCGAAACGACGCGGGAAGGCAGTCATGATAGGGACATTAATCAATGAAATAAAATGGCATTATTTCATTTATCCATTATATTTATTCATTCATTGCCGGTAAGGCCCCATGCTCGAACGCATACACCTCGTCATCATCCGGGAAGTCGACCGCCAGGGGTCGCTGACCGCCGCCGCGGGCACGCTGCATCTGACGCAGTCCGCGCTCAGCCACACCGTCAAGAAGATCGAGCAGCAGCTCGGCACGCCCATCTGGGACCGCGAAGGCCGCAGCCTGCGGCTGACCCAGGCCGGCCAGTACCTGCTGTCGCTGGCCGAGCGGCTGCTGCCGCAGTTCGAACACGCCGAGGCGCGCATGAAGCAGTACGCCGCGGGCGAACGCGGTACCCTGCGCATCGGCATGGAGTGCCACCCCTGCTACCAGTGGCTGCTCAAGGTGGTTTCGCCTTATCTGGCGCGCTGGCCCGACGTGGACGTGGACGTCAAGCAGCGCTTCCAGTTCGGCGGCATAGGCGCCCTGTTCGGCTACGACATCGACATACTCGTCACACCCGATCCGCTCAAGCGTCCCGGCCTGCGCTTCGATCCGGTGTTCGACTACGAACAGGTGCTGGTGGTGGCGGAAGACCATCCCTTCGCCGCGCAGCGCTACGTCAAGCCCGAACAGCTCGTGGACGAAACGCTGATCACCTATCCGGTCGAGACCGACCGCCTGGACATCTACAACCAGTTCCTGCGCCCCGCCGGCGTCGCGCCGCGCCGGCACAAGACCATAGAGACGACGGACATCATGCTGCAGATGGTGGCCAGCAACCGCGGCGTGGCGGCCTTGCCGCGCTGGCTGGCCGAGGAATACGCCGACCGCATGCCCGTGGCCAGCGTGAAGCTGGGCAAGGAAGGCATCGCCAAGCAGATATTCCTGGGCACGCGCGAGGCCGACGCGGGCATCGACTACCTGGCCTCGTTCGTGGACTATGCGCGGGCATCGATGGCACAGGCGCCACGCCCGAGACGCTGAGACCTCGCCGATTGCTTTGGATAGTGTTACAAAATGCTTCCAAAACAATCAACAAGAGGATCGTCGCATGCCCACCCCCGATTTCCCGGCTTTCCGCCTCTTCGCGGCCCGCCTGCGATCGACCTTCGCCATCGCGGCGCTGGCCCTGCTCGTCGTCAGTTGCGGGGGATCCGGCAGCCAGCCCGCCGCCAAGGCCGACGTCACCCTGCTCGTCTACATGATGGGCACCAATCTCGAAAGCGAGGACGGCTCGGGCACCAGCAACATCGACGAGATGCGGAGCGTCGCGCCCAGCGACCGGGTCAACGTCGTGCTGGCCACAGGCGCCGCCGACAAGGACGGCTGGCGCACCGTCCAGCGCAAGCGCGTGCGCGGCCAGCAGGTCGACGTGCTGGACGACCTGGGCAACGTGGACATGGGCAGCGCCCAGACCTTGCAGGACTTCGTGTCCTGGGGCATGAAGACCTACCCGGCCGAGCGGACCATGCTGGTTCTATGGGACCACGGCGGCGGCCCTAATCGCGGCATAGGGGCCGATCCCTTCACCCACAATTCCCTGTCGCTGGACGACATACGCGGCGCCATCGCCCCCGCCACGCAGGCCGCCGGACGCAAGCTCGCGCTGGTCGGCTTCGACGCCTGCCTGATGGGCTCGGTCGAGGTCGCCCAGGCGCTGGCCCCCTACGCCGACTACATGATCGGATCGCAGGAACTCGAACCCGGCGCCGGCCAGGACTGGGCCGCGCTGCTGTCGCACCTGACCCGCTCCCCCACCGACAGCACCGCGGCCTTCGGCCGCACCATCGTCGATGCCTTCATCGCCAAGCAGTTGAAGGACGACCCGGCCGCCGAAGCCACGCTGTCGCTGATCGACCTCGGCCGGATAGACGGCGTGGGCGCGGCGCTGGCCGACATCGCCGCCACGCTGAACGGACAACTGGCCGCCGATCCGGTGCAAACCTGGATCGACATCGCCGAGGCGCGCACCCGGGCCTTCATCTTCGGCTCCGTCCTCTTGTCGCCCGGACCGGCGGAGCTGGTCGACCTGCACATGTTCGACTGGGGCAGCCTCAGGCTGGCCGACGGACAGCGGGAGCGGCTGGCTCAGGCCCTGGAACAAGCGGTGGTCCACCAGAAACACACCGCGGCCTTCTCCAATCTCTCGGGCCTGACGTTCTACCTGCCGCAGCGCGTGGCCGAGACCGCGGCCGACACGCGCACCTACACCTCGCTGTCCTTCGTCTCCTCGACCCAGCGTGGCTTCATCCGGCAGCATTCCGACATCGGCCTCGACGACACCCGGCTGCCGCTGCCCACTCTGGGCGTCATCGACTGGCACGACGGCACCCCGCAGGCCCCGACCTCGGTCCAGGCACCGTTGAACGCCGTGGATCGCGCGCTGGTGGCCCAGGATTTCGCCGCGGTCCAGAACGCCGACGGATGGATCACCGCCCTCAAGCCCCTGACGGAAAGCACCGTCGACCGGCTCGTCGATACGTCCTTCATGCAGGGCTGGTTCCAGTTGGACGATACCGGCACACCGGTCTACTTCTCCGCGCTGCCGGATGGCATACGCTTCGCCATCGACTCCCCCGAGAACTTCCTGGTCCCCGTCACCCTGCGCAACGACACCCCCGACGACGATCTTCCCGACGGCGACCCGCGCCGCCTGCAACGAGGCTTGCTGATCGTGTCGGACGCGGCCGAACCCGGCGTGCTGCGCATCACCGGATTCCTGAACGCCCTGGGGAACAACTATTCCGCCGGCGTGGCGCGTCCGCAGGGCCTGCCCGACGAGGCCTCGGTGCAGCCACTCTGGCTGGCCCAGGACGAAAACAATCTCGGCCACTGGGCCGCACCGCAGGCCAGCGCGGCGGTGCCGTTCGTACCGGTCACCCACAACCAGCAGATATCCCGCGGCACTCGCGACCGCCTGCCCTCGGGCGCCCACGCCCGCATGGGCATCGTCGACGTGCGGGGCTGGATCAGCCTGGATACGCTGGTCTACTAGCCGGTGCGCAAGACTCAGCCGAAGCGGCCGGTGATGTAGTCTTCCGTCGCCTTCTTGGTCGGCTTGATGAAGATCTGGTCCGTCACGCCGAACTCGACCAGCTCGCCCAGGTACATGTAGGCGGTGTAGTCCGAACAGCGCGCCGCCTGCTGCATGTTGTGGGTGACGATGACCACCGTGTAGTCGTTCTTCAGTTCGGCGATCAGTTCCTCGATCTTGGCCGTGGAGATCGGATCCAGCGCCGAGCAGGGTTCGTCCAGCAGCAGGACCTCGGGCTTGATCGCGATGCCGCGCGCGATGCACAGGCGCTGCTGCTGCCCCCCCGACAGGCTGTGGCCGCTCTGGTGCAGCTTGTTCTTGGCCTCTTCCCACAGCGCGGCCTTGGTCAGCGCCCATTCCACGCGCTCGTCCATCTCGCCCTTGCTCAGGTTCTCGAACAGACGCACGCCGAAGGCGATGTTGTCGTAGATGCTCATCGGGAACGGCGTGGGCTTCTGGAACACCATACCGACCTTGGCGCGGATCAGCGAGATGTCCATCTTCGAGGTCAGCAGGTTCTCGCCGTCCATGTTGATCTGGCCTTCGGCGCGCTGTTCCGGATAGAGCTCGAACATGCGGTTGAAGGTGCGCAGCAGCGTCGACTTGCCGCAGCCCGACGGGCCGATGAAGGCCGTGACCTGCTTCTCGGGGATCTGCATGCTGACGTTGCGCAGGGCGTGGAATTTCCCGTAGTAGAAGTTCAGGTTCTTGACTTCCAGCTTGGGATTCGAAATGTTGGCGATGTTTTCCATGGCGTGTCCGGTTTGTCGCGGGCGTCAGGCGGCCTGTTTGCGGAACATGATGCGGGCAATGATGTTGATGGCCAGGACCAGCAGCGTGATCAGCGTCGCGCCGGCCCAGGCCAGGCGTTGCCAGTCGGCGAAGGGGCTCATCGCGAACTGGAAGATCGTGACGGGCAGGTTGGCCATGGGGGCGTTCATGTTGAACGACAGGAACTGGTTGTTCAGCGCGGTGAACAGCAGCGGCGCGGTCTCGCCGGCGATGCGGGCCACGGCCAGCAGGATGCCGGTGACGATGCCCGAGCGCGCGGCGCGATAGCACACCATGGTGATCATCTTCCAGTGCGGGCAGCCCAGCGCGATGCAGGCTTCGCGCAGGCTGTTGGGCACCAGCTTGAGCATGTCGTCGGTGGTGCGGACCACGACCGGGATCACGATCACGGCCAGGGCCAGCGTGCCCGCCCAGCCCGAGAAGTGCTGGATGCGCGCGACGAACACGGTGTAGATGAACAGGCCGATCACGATCGACGGCGCCGACAGCAGCACGTCGTTGATGAAGCGCGTGGCCGGGGCCAGCCAGCCGCGCTGGCCGTACTCGGCCAGGTAGGTGCCGGCCAGGATGCCGATGGGGGTGCCGATCAGCGTGCCCATGCCGGCCATCATGACGCTGCCCAGCAGCGCGTTGAGCAGGCCGCCGTTCTGCCCGGGGGGCGGCGTGATCTCGGTGAACAGCGCAGGCGAGATCGCCGCGGCGCCCTTGGACAGCAGGGTCAGGATGATCCAGAACAGCCAGAAGAGGCCGAACACCAGGGCGACCGCCGACAGGGTCAGCATGACCTTGTTGGTCAGCCGGCGGCGGCGGTAGACGGTGTTCTGCATGGTGATGACGGACATCGCGGCTCCTTAGGACCGGGCGCCTTCGCTCTTCGCCAGGCGCAGCAGCAGGAGCTTCGAGCAGGCGAGCACGACGGTGGTGATGAGGAAAAGGATCAGGCCCAGCTCGATCAGCGCCGACAGGTGCACGTCGTCGGAAGCCTCGGCGAATTCGTTGGCCAGGGACGAGGCGATCGAGTTGCCCGGCGCGAACAGCGAGCCGGACAGCCGGTAGGCGTTGCCGATGACGAAGGTGACGGCCATGGTCTCGCCCAGCGCGCGGCCCAGTCCCAGCATGATGCCGCCGACCACGCCGACCTTGGTGAACGGCAGCACCACGCGGGAGACGACCTCCCAGGTGGTCGCGCCCAGCCCGTAGGCCGATTCCTTCAGCATGGCGGGAACGAGCTCGAACACGTCACGCATCACGGCGGTGATGAAGGGAATGATCATCACGGCCAGGATGATGCCGGCGGTGAACACGCCTATGCCGAAGGCCGGACCCTGGAACAGGATGCCGGCGCCCGGGATGTTGCCCAGCGTGGCGATCAGGAAGGGCTGCACGTACTGCTTGAACAGCGGGGCGAAGATGAACAGGCCCCACATGCCGTAGATGATGGAGGGGATCGCCGCCAGCATCTCGATGGCGGTCCCGAGCGGCCGGCGCAGCCAGGTGGGCGACAGCTCGGTCAGGAACAGCGCGATGCCGAACGACACGGGCACCGCGATCAGCAGGGCGATGGCCGAGGTGACCAGCGTGCCGACGATGGGCACCAGCGCGCCGTATTCATTGTTGACCGGATCCCATTCCGAGGACCACAGGAACGAGATGCCGTATTTCTCGAGCGTGATCTGGCTGCCCACGACCAGCGACACCAGGATGGCGGCCAGCAGGCTCAGCACGGCAAAGGCGAAGAACCGGGTCAGGTTCTTGAACAACGCGTCCATGGCCGCGTTACGGTTTTTCTTCATCGGGGGCGTATTCCCGGTAGTAGTCGGCTCGGAGGAAGAATTTCCTCGAATCTCGCCCGAAATGTTATCAAGGACCGCGCTCATGGGAGTTTCCGGAAAGGGAGACAGGTCGACCCCGGGGGCCTGGAGACGCGAAAAACGGGGCGGACGACTCTGCCCGGCCCCGTTTCACGCCACTATGGCACCTCGGCGGATCAGTACAGCGATTTGCCGCTGGCGTCCTTGATGTCGGACTTCCACAGCGAGCGGATCTGCGTCGTCACCGCGTCGGGCAGCGCCACGTAGTCCAGCTCGGAAGCCGATTTCTTGCCGTTCTTGAAGGCCCAGTCGAAGAACTTCAGGACTTCGGCGCCTTGCGTCGGCTTGTCCTGGGCCTTGTGCATCAGGATGAAGGTGGCGCTGGTGATGGGCCAGCTCTTCTCGCCCGGCTCGTTGTTCAGGATCACGCCCATGCCCGGCGCGCTCTTCCAGTCGGCGTTCGCGGCGGCGGCGGCGAAGGCGGCCTCTTCCGGCTGGACGAACTTGCCGTCCTTGTTCTGGACCTGGCCGTGCGACAGCTTATTCTGCTTGGCGTAGGCGTATTCGACGTAGCCGATGGCGCCGGCGAACTGCTTGACGTAGTTGGCGACGCCTTCGTTGCCCTTGCCACCCTGGCCGGCGGGCCACTTGACGGCCTTGCCTTCACCCACGGTCGACTTCCAGTCGGCGGAAACCTTGGACAGGTAGTTGGTCCAGCCGAAGGTCGTGCCCGAACCGTCCGAACGGTGGACGACGATGATGTCGGCGGCGGGCAGGTTCACGCCGGGGTTCAGCTTGGCGATGGCCTCGTCGTTCCACTTCTTGACCTTGCCCAGGTAGATGTCGGCCAACAGCGCGCCGGTGAACTTCAGCTGGCCGGGCTGGATGCCTTGCAGGTTGACGACGGGAACGATGCCGCCGATCACGGCGGGGAACTGGACCAGGCCGTTCTTTTCCAGGTCGGCGCCGCTCATGGGATCATCCGAGGCGCCGAAATCCACGGTCTTGGCGATGATCTGCTTCTGGCCGCCGCCCGAACCGATGGACTGGTAGTTCACGGTGTTGCCCGTGGCGGCCTTGTAATCCGAGGCCCACTTGGCGTAGATGGGGTAAGGGAACGACGCGCCGGCACCGGTGATATCGGCGGCGTGCGCGGACAACGCGGCAACGCCCAGCACGACGCCCACCGAAACTTGCTTGAATACGAGTTTGAACATTTGCAGGTCCTCTGCTTTTGTGGGAGGTAAAGCTCACGACGGCGTCAGATTACGTAGCAAATATGACATGACCATGACAGCACACATGACGGTCATGGAGCGGGCATGTAAAATCAGGAACGATTCTCATTCAATATAAAGCCATGCCCGCTCCGGTGCCCGAACAGTGGCATGTCCCCGCCGTGACCGCCTCGCTGTCCATCAGCGGCGGTATCTTGCGCGCGGATCACGACCAGGCCATTACCGAGCAGAACGAAGCCGGCTTGAAGCTGGTCCTGCTGCTGGGCGGGGAACTGCGTTATTCGATGCAAAAACACCGGCAGGTGGGCCTGAAGGGTCCCGCCGTCCACCTCAGCCTGAGCCGCAGCCCCTTCACGGTCAGCCATGCCTTCCATGCCGCCTCGCCGCTGCGCTACGTGGCCGTGCGCATGCCCGAGCAAGCGCTGCAGGAAGGCCTGGACCTCGACATCGGCCGGCATGCCCGGCAGCGCAACGGCGCCGATGCCCCGTTCTTCCTCGACCGGCAGGCCAACCGGATCCTGCAGGCCCTGGGCCGGCAACTGCTGGCCTGCCCCCTGCGCGGCAACCTGCGCGACCTCTACCTGGCCGGCAAGGCCCTGGAATTGACCGCCACCGTGCTGGCCGGCCTGGAACTCGCGCCCGCCGCCGGGCCGGCCCAGGCCGATGCGCTCATGCTGTCGCCGCGCCAGCTCGACGCGCTGCACGAGGCCCGCGCCCGGCTGCTCGAACGGCTTGCCGAGCCGCCTGGCCTGGCAGCCCTGGGGCGCCAGGTCGGCCTGAACGTCACGACGCTTACGCGGGGGTTCCGGGCCGTGTTCGGCTGCAGCGTCTATCAATTCGTGCGCGACCAGCGCCTCGAGTTCGCCTATCGCATGCTGGCCGCCGGCCAGTGCACCGTGGCCCAGGCCGCCTTCGCCGCCGGCTACAGCGACTCGCACTTCTCCAAGGTTTTCCAGAAACGCTTCGGCATCGCGCCGCGCGGACTGCGCCGCTAGCCGCGGATACCCTCGATCGCCAGAGTGATACCGGCAATCGCCAATTCGCATCCGGCTCCCTCCCTAGAATTTATGAGATTGATTCTCAATTCATAAAAAGGGAGAGGGTCTTCGTGGATACCCGCAAGCCATTTCATTCCCGGCCGGGCGCATGGCGCCCCGGCCTGCCCCGCACCGCCCTGGCCACGGCCATCATGCTGCTGGGCGCGGGGGTCCATGCCCAGTCCGCGCCCGAGCCGCCGGCCAGCACGCTGCCCGCGGTCACCGTCACGGGCGGCGCGGATACGCCGTCGTCGCTGCTCAAGACGTCGCAGTCCGCCAAGGAAACGCCGCAATCGATCACCGTCATCGACCGCGAGCGCATGCAGCAACAGAACCTGCAGACGCTGGAAGAAGTGCTGCAGCAGGCGCCCGGCATCACTGTCCAGCCCTATCAGCAGCTCACCACGGGCTATTACGCCCGGGGCTTCAAGATCGATTCTTTCCAGCAGGACGGCGTGCCCGTGCTCATGGGCCAGACGGCCGGCGCGCCGGAGGACATGGGCATGTACGAACGGGTGGAGATCCTGCGCGGCGCCAATGGCCTGCTCCAGGGCACGGGCAACCCGGCCGCCACCGTCAACCTCGTGCCCAAGCGGGCGCCGCGGCAGTTCGGCGCGCGCGGCGCGCTGACCGCCGGCAGCTGGAACCGCTACCGCGCCGAGGCGGACGTGGGCGGCCCGGTGAACGAGAGCGGCAGCCTGCGCGCCAGGATGGTGGCCAGCCACGAGGACCGCGATTTCTTCTACGACGTGGCCGGCCAGAAATCCACCAACCTGTACGGCACGGCCGAACTCGACCTGGGCCCCGACACCGTGCTTTCCGTGGGCGTCCACCATCAGCGCATCCGTTCGATCACCAACATGGCCGGCGTGCCCTTCTACCGCGACGGCCGCGACATCG
This sequence comes from Pigmentiphaga kullae, assembly GCF_004216695.1. Lineage (GTDB taxonomy): Bacteria > Pseudomonadota > Gammaproteobacteria > Burkholderiales > Burkholderiaceae_B > Pigmentiphaga > Pigmentiphaga kullae. Next base: position 654,407 of record NZ_SGXC01000003.1, on the reverse strand, counting down.
GCCTGCCGCGCTCGACCTACCTGGATGTCGCCTGGGACCGCTTCAACTGGGACAACACGCGGCTGTTCGCCGGCCTGGAGCATGCGTTCGCCAATGGCTGGACGGCCAGGCTCAACGTCAACCACCTGAGCGGCGACGCCGACCTGAAATATGCCGGCGCCAATGGCGCGGTCGACCCCGCGACGGGCGCCGGTCCGCGCCTGACGGGCGGCGCCTATGAGTTCGACAACCGCCAGACCAGCGCCGACGGGTATCTGAATGGCCCGTTCACGCTGTTCGGCCGACGGCACGAGGCGCTGATCGGGGTCAACCACCTGCGCACCCGCACCGAGCAGTTCTCGGCCAACTTCCTGACGCCGGTCGGCGTGCCGGTGGACGTCTGGAACTGGGATCCGCACAGCGTGCCCGAACCGGCGGTCGGCTCCTACACGTCGCGCGGACCGACGCGCATGGTCCAGTCTGGCCTCTACGCGATGGGCCGGTTCTCGCTGGCCGACCCCCTCAAGCTGATCCTGGGGGGACGGGTGAGCCGATGGAAACAGGACACCGCTTCGGCCAGTTCGCGCCTGAGCAGCGAGTTCACGCCCTATGGCGGCCTGGTGCTGGACATCTCCCCGCAGTGGGCGCTTTACGCCAGCTACGCGCAGGTCTTCCAGCCCCAGACGCAGACCACGTGGGAGGGCGGCATGCTCGACCCGGTGCAGGGCAGCAACCGCGAGGTCGGCATCAAGGGCGGCCTGCTGGACGGGCGGCTGGACACCAGCGTGGCACTCTTCGACATCCGGCAGCGCAACCGCGCACAGACCGACCCAGCGCATCCGTGCGCGGGCGCCGTCTGCTACTACATCGCCGGCGGCGAGGTCGAGAGCCGCGGGATCGAGGCGGAAGTCAACGGCCGGGTCATGCCGGGGCTGGACCTGTCGCTGGGCTATACCTACAACGCCACGGAGTACCTGAAGGACGCCCAGTCGCAGGGGCAGCCCTTCGCCCGTTTCACGCCCAAGCACATCTTCAGGCTGTGGGCGAACACCGTCCTGCCCGGGAACGACGGCCGCCTTAGCGCGGGCGCGGGCATCCAGGCGCAAAGCGCCTACACCGTGCAGTCCGGCGGCGTGACCCTGCGCCAGGGCGGCTATGCCCTGGCCAGCCTGCGGATCGGCTACCGCATCAACAAGCACATGAGCGCGGCGCTGCACGTCAACAACCTGTTCGACAGGCGCTACTACCAGAGCCTGTCCGGCACCAGCTGGAACAACCGCTACGGCGAACCCCGCAGCGTGGCGCTGACGCTGCGCATGGAGTACTAGGGTGCCGGCCCCGCGCTGGCCCCTGCGCACGGGCCTGGCCGTCCTGGCCGCGCCGGCGGCCGCCATCGGCCTGGCGATCGCCATCGCGCGCCGGGCGCCGCTGGGCGACGCGCTGGACCGGCTGTACGCCGGCATGTTCATCGGCGTGCTGGCGCAGTTGCTGATGCTGGGCGCCTGCCTGTTCCTGGGTGTGCGCACGGCCGTGCCCATGCGGCGCGCCGTGGCCGTCACCCACGCCTGGGCCGGCATGGTCGTGGGCCTCGTGCTGTTCGTGGTCTGCCTGACCGGCATGTTCGCCGTGCTCAAGCAGGAAATCCGCTACTGGGAAATGCCGTCCGGGCGCCAGGCCGCCACCGCGCGCCCCGACCTGGACGCCCTGCTGCATGCGGGCCAGGCCCGATTCGGCGACACCGCTTCCCTGACGATCCAGTTGCCGGACGGCCTGCGGCGCCATGCCATCGTGGCCCCCGCCGGCGGCAGGCCGGCCGCCGGCCAGGCCGCGCTGGCCCTGCGCGCCGGCGACGCCAGCCCCATGCCCGCCACCCATGGCGGCGCGGCGGACCTGCTGGTCACGCTGCACAACACCTTGCACGCGGGCTTTCCGGGGCGGGTGATCGTCAGCCTGTTCGGCTTCGCGCTGGCCTTCCTGGTCGCGGGCGGCGTGGCCAACCATCCCCGCCGGGCCCCCGGACTGCTGCGCCTGCGCATAGGCGCGGACGTCCGGACGCTGGCGCTCGACGCCCACAAGCTGCTGGGGCTCTGGCTCTCGCCGCTCCTGCTGCTGATCGCGGTAACGGGCATTTTCTCGGGCCTGGGCGCGCTGGCCACCGTCAACCTTGCGCCGCACGCCTTCCCCGACGACCCGCGCCGGGCCATGCAGGCGCTGATGGACAACGCGTCCTTCCCCGCGCAGGGGCAGCCCGCCGACATGCCCAGCCTGAACGCCCTGGTCGACCGCCACCGGCAGGCGCATCCCGGCTTCCAGGTGGAAAGCGTCGCCGTCCGGCATTGGGGCGATGCGCAGGCCTACGCCACCCTGCGCGGCCACGGCGCCGGCCAGTTGAGCACCGGCGTGTTCGAGCGCTTCCACTACCGCCTGCGCGACGGCGCGCTGCTGCGCCACGACAGCGCGGCGCAGCGCGGTCCCTGGACCCGGGCCTTCATCGCCATCCAGCCCCTGCACTTCGCGCAATACGGCGGCACGGCCAGCCGTTGGGTGCATGCGGCGGGGGGACTGGCCGCCGCGCTGCTGGCCGCCTCCGGCACCTGGCTCTGGCTGCGGCGGCGGGCCACGCCGGAGCACGCCCGGACCTGGCCGCGGCGGGCAACGCAAGGCGTCTGCCTGGGGCTGACGCTTGCGTGCTGCGCCCTTCTGGCGGCCACCAGCCTGACGCCGGACACCCTGCCGACCCGGCCGGCGCTGCAAGCGTGGGTCTTCTGGGGTGCCTGGCTGGCCTCGGCCGCCGCCTTCGCGTGGCCCGGGGACGGCGGCCGGCGCGCCATGGCCGCGCTGCGATCCGCCGGTGCGCTGCTCTGGCTGGCGGCCCTCGCCAGCCTGGCGCGCCAGTCCGGCCACCCGCTTGCCGCCGAGTGGCCGGCATTGGGCCTGAACCTCCTGCTGATCCTGGCGGGCGCGCTGCTGTGGCGGCTCGCCCGTTTTTCCCCTCGCCATCCATCATGACCCGACACAAACTCCCCGCCCCCACAGGCGACGCCTCGCGCCTGCCCCGGCTCTTCGCGTTGTCCTCCTCGCTGGCCATCCTCCAGGCCGACGCGACGGTCCGGCTGATGCCGTTCCAGCGCGACGGCCTGCCGCGGGCCGGCTGGATCATCGGCATCAAGCCCATCACCGACACCGCCTCGGTCCACGGCAATCACTGGGAACGGCATCCACGCGGCGACGAGATCCTGACGCTGCTGGAAGGATCGCTGCGCGTCGTCCTGGCCGCGGACGCGGGCGACGAACGCGAATTGAAAGTCGCCGCGGGCGAATCCCTCGTCGTTCCGCAAGGATGGTGGCACCGGCTGGAGGTGCGCCAGCCGGGCCTCCTGATGTTCGTCACCCCCGCCACCGACAGCGAGCACCGCCTGCACCGCCCCCATGACCTGGAAACCTGACATGCACTCTCTTTCCCCCACCCGGGCGACACGACGCGGCGCCACGCTGCTGCAATGGCCCATGATCGCCTGCCTGTACGCTTCCCAAGGCATCCCCTTCGGACTCGCGATGGAAGCGCTGCCGGCCATCCTGCGCGGCCAGGGCGCCAGTCTCGGCGCCCTGGCCTATCTGCCGTTGATCAGCCTGCCCTGGGTGCTGAAATGCGGCTGGGCCCCGATCGTGGACAACCACTGGTCGCCGCGCCTGGGGCGTCGGCGCAGCTGGATCCTGCCCATGCAGGCGCTGGTCCTGGCACTGCTGCTGGGCGTCATGGCGATCGGGGTCACGCAGGCCACCCTGCCCTATCTGCTCGCGCTGTCGGTGGCCGCGTCGCTGGCCAGCGCAACGCAGGACATCGCCACCGACGGCCTGGTCGCCGAACGGTTCGACACCCGCTCGCTGGGCACCGCCAACGCGGTCCAGGTCGCCGGCACCATGATCGGTTTTTTCTACGGCGGTCCGGTGTTCCTGATGGCCTACGCGCGCGTCGGCCAGACCGGCGCACTGCTGCTCCTGGCCCTGCCCATCGCGCTCAGCCTGGCGCTGGTCGCGGCCTGGCGCGAACCCGCCCCGCCGTCCGACCGGTGGCCGCGCCCGCAGCGGGCCAGCCTGTGGCGCTTCCTGCGTTCGGGCCGGCACGCCTGGGCGCTGATCGCCGCGGCCTTCCTGTCGGCCGTGACGGTGGTGGCCTGCCATGGGCTGTCCAAGCTGCTGCTGGTCGATGCCGGCTGGGCACTGGACGAGATCGGCCAGGTGGGCATGGCGGGCGGCGCCGTCACCATCGTTCTGGGGTGCGGCGGCGGCGCCTGGCTGGTGTCGCGGCTGGGTACCTGGCCGGTATTCTTCGCCGGCATCGCCTCGGCCGGCATCGCGGCCGCCGTCTGGACCGTGCTGGCCTGGACCTCGCCCGCGCTGCCCGGCCATGCGGTCTGGCTGGCGACGCTGCTGACCAGCTTCGGCGCCGGCAGCGCATCCGTCGCGATGATGACCGCCGCTATGCGCTTCGCCCACGCGCGCGACCAGGCCGGCACCGACATGACGGCCGTGCAGAGCATGCGCGACCTGGGCGAGATGGCCGCGTCCTCGTCGCTGATGGCCCTGGCCGCGCTGGCGGGCTATGGCGGCAGCTTCATCGTGGGTGTCGGGCTGGCGCTGGCCACGCTGGTGCTCACGCCCGCGCTGCTGCGGTCGCGTCGGACCTAGCCGGCGGTTTCGTCGGAACCGCCCAGCGCCTTCATCAGGTGCGCATGGAGATTGAACGGCCGGCGGCGCGACTTCACCCGCCCGTAGTCCCCCGAGGGCTGCTGCTGCCAGGCCAGTTGGTTGTCGCGCAGGGCGAAGGTGAAGGATTCGTCGATCACCCGCTTCTTCAAGGCCGGATCGAAGACGGGGAAAGCGACTTCGACGCGGCGGAAGAAGTTCCGGTCCATCCAGTCGGCCGAGGCCAGGTAGACCACCTCCTGGCCGCCGTTCAGGAAATAGAACACTCGCGAGTGCTCGAGGAAGCGGCCGACGATGGACCGCACGGTGATGTTGTCCGACAGCCCCGGGACCCCGGCGCGCAAGGTGCATACGCCGCGCACCACCAGGTCGATGCGCACGCCCGCGCGGCTGGCCTTGTACAGCTCCTCGATCACCGAGGGCTCGAGCAGCGAATTCATCTTGGCCATGATCCGCGCCGGCTTGCCCGCGCGCGCGTGGCGCGCCTCGCGGCGGACCAGCGCCACCATGGTTTCGTGCAGCGAGAACGGCGCCTGCAGCAGGCATTTCAGATGGCGGCGCGCGCCCAGTCCGGTCAGTTGCGAGAAGATCTGCTCCATGTCCTCGCACATGCGCGCGTCGGCGGTGAACAGGCCGAAATCGGTGTACAGGCGCGCCGTGCTGGGGTGGTAGTTGCCGGTGCCCAGGTGGCCGTAGCGGCGGATGCGGCCGCGTTCGTGGCGCAGCACCAGCGCCATCTTGGCGTGGGTCTTGTGGCCCACCACGCCGTAGACCACGTGCGCGCCCACTTCTTCCAGGCGCGCGGCCCAGTTGATGTTGGTCTGCTCGTCGAAACGGGCCATCAGCTCCACCACCACGGTCACTTCCTTGCCCGACCGCGCGGCCGCCAGCAGCAGGCGCATCAGTTCGGAGTCCTCGCCGGTGCGGTAGATGGTCTGCTTGATGGCGACCACGCTGGGGTCGGCCGCCGCCGCGGTCAGGAAATCGATGACGGGCTGGAACGACTGGTAGGGATGGTGCAGCAGCCGGTCCTGCGCGGCGATGGCCTTGAAGAGTTCGTCGGGCGTCAGGTTGCTGCGGTCGAACGGCGCCGGCAGCGCCGCCCGGAACGGCGGGAACTTCAGTTCCGGCCGGTTGATGCCGTTCACCAGCTGCATCAGCCGCGCCAGGTTGACCGGGCCGTCCACCCGGTAGGCGTCGGCCGGCGTGAGCGAGAACTCCTTGAGCAGGAAGCTCTCGAGTTCCGGCGGACTGGAGTCGGCCAGTTCCAGCCGGACACCGTCGCCGAAGTGCCGCTGGGTCAGTTCCCCTTGCAGGGCCTGGCGCAGGTTGGTGATTTCCTCGTCGTCGACGAACAGGTCGCTGTTGCGCGTCAGGCGCCACTGGTAGCAGCCGTCCACCGTCATGCCGGGGAACAGGTCGCCCACGAAGGCCTGCATGAACGAGGTCAGCATGACGTAGCCGTGCGGGTGGCCGGACAGCTCGGGAGGCATCTGGGTCAGGCGCGGCAAGGCGCGGGGCGCCTGCACGATGGCGATGGCGGCATTGCGGCCGAAGGCGTCGCGGCCCGACAGCTGGACGGCGAAGTTCAGGCTCTTGTTGAACACGCGCGGGAATGGATGCGCCGGATCGAGGCCGATGGGCGTCAGCAGCGGCATGACGTCCAGCCGGAACACCTCGTGCGCCCACGCCCGCTGCGCCGGCGTCCAGCTCTGCGCCATGTGCAGCACGATGCCCTCGGCCTGCAGGCGCGGCAGCACCTCGCGGTTCAGCAAGGCGTACTGGCGTTCGACCAGCGCATGCGCGGCCTCGGACACGCGCTGCACGACCTCGGCCGGGGTGCGGCCGTCCAGCCCGCGCGCGCCGGGATTCTGCCGCACCTGCTCGTGCAGGCTGGCCACGCGGATCTCGAAGAATTCGTCCAGGTTCGAGGCCACGATGCACAGGAAGCGCAGCCTCTCGAGCAAGGGTGTGCGGTCGTCCTCGGCCAGGGCCAGGACCCGTTCGTTGAACTTGAGCAAGGCAAGCTCGCGATTCAGGAACAGGTCTTTGGCAGGCAGTCTGGCAACCATGGGGGATCCGCAAAAATGGAGGGACGAAGCTGAGAGGGTTATTTTTGCGTCAAAATGATGACTACCTTATGACAGTGCAACCATTCTGTCATCGAAGCGCCTTATTCTTGCAGTTCGCCTCCCATCTTTCCATTCCATGAACCAATTGCTCGCCGCCGTCGATCTTGGCTCCAACAGTTTCCGTCTGGTCATCGGCCGCGTGGTCGACGAAGGCGGAACCGTCCAGATCTACCCGGTCGACAGGCTCAAGGAAACCGTGCGGCTGGCGGCGGGCCTGCGGGCCGACAAGACGCTGGACACCTCGACCACCGATTTCGCCCTGCAGGTGCTGCGCCGCTTCGGCGAACGCCTGCGCAGCTTCCATCCGGAACGCGTGCGGGCGGTGGCCACCAACACCTTTCGCGTGGCGCGCAACGTGGCCGAGTTCCTGCCCCTGGCCGAAGAAGCCCTGGGCTTTCCCATCGAGGTCATCGCCGGCCGCGAGGAGGCCCGCCTGATCTTCTCGGGCGTCTCGCATTCGCTGCCGCCCTCGCCGGCCAAGCGGCTGGTGGTGGACATCGGCGGCGGTTCGACCGAGTTCATCGTCGGCCGGCGCTTCGAGCCCGAGCTGATGGAATCGCTGTACATGGGGTGCGTGAGTTTCAGCCGCGCCTATTTTCCCGACGGCATCGTCGACGCCCATACGATGAAGCAGGCAGAAATGGCCGCCCGCCGCGAGATCGAGGTCATCGCCAAGCAGTATCGCAAGGCAGGATGGCAGGAAGCCTACGGCTCGTCGGGAACGAGCAAGGCGCTGGGCGCGATCCTGACCGAATCCGGCTTCTCGGAAGGCGGCATCACCCGGCGCGGCATGGACAAGCTCAAGGACCGGCTGATCAAGGCCGGCACCGTCGAACGCGCGCAACTGGCGGGCATCAAGCCGGACCGTACCTCGGTGCTGCCGGGCGGGCTGGCCATCATGAGCGCGGTCTTCGACGAACTCAACATAGAAGTGATGCGCACGGCCGACGGCGCGCTGCGCGTGGGCGTGCTGTACGACCTGGCCGGCCGCGACGCCTCGCTGGACAAGCGCGACGACACCGTGCGCCAGTTCATGAGCCGCTACAAGGTGGATCGCGCCCAGGCTGCGCGCGTGCGGCAGACGGCGCTGGAGCTGTTCAAGCAGCTGGTGCCCATCCCCGCCGACGAACACCAGGAATTGACCCGAGTGCTGGGCTGGGCCGCCGAACTGCACGAGATCGGCCTGTCCATCGCCCACAACACCTATCACCGGCACTCGGCCTACATCCTGGAACACGCCGACATGCCGGGTTTCTCGCGCCAGGACCAGGCGCTGCTCGCGCTCCTGGCGCTGGGCCACCAGGGCAAGCTGGCCAAGCTCCAGCACCTGGTCACCCACCACGAACAGTGGATCGCCATCCTGTGCCTGCGCCTGGCGGCCATCCTCTACCGGCGGCGCGAGGACATCACCGCGCCGCCCATCAAGGTGTCGGTCAAGGGGTCGTCCGTCATCGTCAAGACGGACGCGGCCTGGATGAGCGCCCATCCGTTGACCGACTTCACGCTGCGCGCCGAGGAATCAGAATGGCGCAAGGTGGGATTCACGTTCGAGCTGCTTGAGCTCTGAACGCAGGCGCCGGGTCAGCCGGCGCAGCACCCTCACCCCGGTGCGGCGCAGCCGCCGCGTCAACCGCAAGCGCCTGCGCCGCGTTCCCGACGGGCGCGGGAATGCCGCCGCCAGGCGGCGGCCAGGCGACGCCGCGGACCTCACGAACGCCTCGAGACCTGGGATTCCAGCCCGAAATGCCGGCGGTAGCGGTCGTCCAGCGCGTCGATGGACAGCAGCATGGGAAAGTCGGCCGTGTTGAAATCGGCATCCCAGGCCGGCTCGCCGCACACGCGGGCGCCCACTTTCAGGTAGCCCTTGATGAGCGGCGGCACGCGGGTCGGCAGGTTGCAGTCCAGGCGCTCGACGGGCAGCCGGTGCAGCGGCTGCACGCACAGGTCGCGGGCCTGCTCGATGTCGGCCGCCACCGAGCGGTACACCCCCGCCGCGGTCGCGCCGTCGTCGCGCAGGCTGACGCTGGCGCAGCCGAACACATAGCGTTTGCCGGTACGGCGCAGGAACTCGGCCAGCCCCGACCACAGCAGCATGATGACGGCGCCGCTGCGGTAGTCTCGATGGGTGCACGAACGGCCGAACTCGACCAGTTCGCTGCGGATGGCCCCCAGCCCGGACAGGTCGAACTCGGACTCGGAATAGTAGCCGCCGGCGTGGCGGGCCTGATCGGGCCCCAGGATGCGGTAGGTCCCCACGACCCGGCCGGTATCCAGTTCACGCACGATGAGATGTTCGCACCAGGCGTCGAACCGGTCCTCGTCGATGCCGTCGATGGCGGTCGGGAAGACGGCCCCCATGTCTTCGGTGAACACCTCGTAACGCAGGCGCTGGGCTTGCCGGACTTCTTCCCAGGAACGCGCCAACCCCACGACCAGGCCGGGGGTCTGGACACCGCCTTGAAGTTCGTCGGCCAGGCCGCGACGCGCTTCGATGCGGGTGAATTCGAGCATATGCACACTCCTTGACAGGTAAGTCGAGTGTCGGTGCTTAGCGTTTCACGTCATTGACAGAATAATGACGGTACCATGAATCAAACAATACCCGTGGGCCGCCGGAAACGCATGCTTACGAAAAGGCCCCCCCCTACGCCCTTCGGGCGCCCCCCAGGGGGCGAAACCGGCGGACCGGCAGGGAAGCCCACCCCCGAGCGGCCTTTGGCCGCTCCCCCTCAAGGGGGCGATGCGGGTGGACCGGCGGAGCCGGATCCACCGCATCCTGGGCCTAGTACCTGCTTCTTGGGGGCGGCACCGGTGCTATCGCTGGCTGCCAGCGGTAGCACCCTTGCTTCAGTCCAAGATACTTCCCCTAGACCCAGGAAACCGCGGATCCGGCTTTGCCGGTCCGCGGGTTTCGCCCCCTCGAGGGGGCGCCCGAAGGGCGTAGGGGGTGGGCTTCCCCCTAGACAAACTCGGGATTGATGACGGCGCGGATCACGACCTGGAAGTCTTCGTCGCGCTGGCGGCGGGCCAGCCACCACAGGCCGCCCTTCTTCAGGCTCCAGGGCAGGTCGTCGCCGGCCAGCAGGGTGCTGGCCACGCGGCCCAGCGTGGGCTGGTGGCCCACGACCAGGACCGAGCGCGGCGACAGGGGCCAGCCGGTGGCGGCCAGTACATGGGCCGGCGAGGCCTCGGGTGCCAATTCGGGCACGACGGTGTAGTCGCAGCCCAGCGCATCGGCGGTCTGGCGCGTGCGCACCGCGGGGCTGGCCATGACCATCAGGTCGGACGGAGCATGGGCCCGGAGCCACGCGGCGACGGCCTCGGCCTGCTTGTGCCCGCGCCGCGTCAGGGCGCGCTGCAGGTCGTTCGGGCCGTCCTCGGCCTCGGCGTGGCGCCAGAGAATCAGGTTCATGGACGATGCTTGCATGGTCATAATCGAAGTTCCCGATTGTGCCCGCGGGGCATGACTGGGGCTTGACAGGGTCGCGGCGCCGCCGAAGCTAGGCCAGGCTGGCGGACAGGAGGGCCAGGCAGTCGTCGACCAGCGCTTCGTCGGCCGCCTCGACCATCAGGCGCAGCTTGGGCTCGGTGCCCGAGGCGCGGATCAGCACCCGCCCCTGCCCATCCAGCCGCCGTTCGACCTCTTCCCTGGCCTGGGCCAGGCCGGCATGCCCGTGCCAGTCCACGCCCGGCGCAAGCGGCACGTTGACCAGCTTCTGAGGATACAGCCGCAGCGGCTCCAGCAACCCGGCCAGCGACTTGCCCTGGCGGCGCATCGCCGCCAGCACCTGGAGCGCGGCCATGGTGCCGTCCCCGGTGGTATGGCGATCCAGGCACAACACATGGCCGGAACTTTCGCCGCCGTACAGCCAGCCCTTCTTGCGCAGCATCGCCAGCACGTAGCGGTCGCCCACGGCGGCCCGCGCGAACGGCACGTCCAGGTCGCGCATCCGGTGTTCGAAGGCAAGATTGGTCATCTGCGTACCGACCACGCCCGCCACCGGCCCGGCCAGCAGGCGATCCGTCACGATGGCATACAGCAACTCGTCGCCGTTGTATCGCCTACCGTCGCCATCGACCATCAGCACGCGGTCGGCATCGCCGTCCAGCGCGATGCCCAGGTCGGCCTTCTGCGCCTGCACCGCCTCGGCCAGCGCGTCCAGGTGGGTGGCGCCGACGCCGTCGTTGATGTTCATCCCGTTGGGCGCGCAGCCTATGCAGCTCACGGTGGCGCCCAGTTCCTCGAACACCGCGGGCGCCACGTGGTAGGCCGCGCCATGGGCGGCGTCGATCACCAGCCGCATGTCGGCCAGGTCGAGGTCGTTGGGGAAACCGCTCTTGCAGAACTCGATGTAGCGGCCCGCCGCGTCCGTCAGGCGCTTGGCGCGGCCCAGTTTGCCGGACGACACGCACCCGACCGGCTCGCCCAGTTCGGCCTCGATGCGCAGTTCGACCTCGTCCGCCAGCTTCATGCCGGTGGCCGAAAAGAACTTGATGCCGTTGTCGAAATAGGGATTGTGCGAAGCGCTGATCACGATGCCGGCCGACAGGCGCAGCGCCCGGGTCAGGTAGGCGATGGCCGGGGTGGGCATGGGCCCGGCCAGGAGGACGTCGATGCCCGCCGCGGACAGCCCCGCCTCGAGCGCCGATTCCAGCATGTAGCCGGAGATGCGCGTGTCCTTCCCGATCAGGACGACCGGCCGCCCCCCGTCGCGATGCTCCGCCGTCAGGACGCGTCCCGCCGCATATCCCAGGCGCAGCGCGAATTCCGCGTTGATGACCTTTGAACCGACCTTGCCCCGAATGCCGTCGGTACCGAAATACTTGCGTCGTCCAACCATCGTGGATGGCCCCCTGCTTGTTGTTCTTGTCCGCGCGAAAAGCGCACGGCCATCATTCGTCCCAGGCCCGTACCGCTTGCCAGACCTTCAGGGCGTCCACCGTGGCCGCGACGTCGTGGACGCGGACGATGGCCGCCCCCCGGTCCACCGCGGCCAGGGCCGCCGCGACGCTGCCGGCCACCCGTTCCCCCACGGGCTTGCCGGTCACCGCCCCGATCATGGTCTTGCGGGACACCCCGATTAGTAGCGGATATCCCAGCGCACCGATAGTGGGCAAACTACGCATGAGCTGGTAATTGTGGGCGGTGGTCTTGCCAAAGCCGAATCCCGGATCCAGGCAGATCCGCTCGCGCTCCACCCCCGCCGCCAGCAGGCGCTGCGCATGCTCGCGCAGGAAAGCGGCCACCTCGCCGACCACGTCGCCGTAGGCCGGCGCCTGCTGCATGGTGCGCGGCTCGCCCTGCATGTGCATCAGGCACAAGCCGCTCGCCCCTCGCGCCACCGCCTCGATCGCGCCCGGCTGCCGGAAACCGTAGATGTCGTTGATCATGTCGGCGCCCGCGTCCAGCACCGCCCGCATCACCGCCGGCTTGAAGGTATCGACCGACAGCGGCACCCCGCACTCCCGCAGCGCCTCGATCAACGGCAGCAACCGGGCCAGTTCGTCCCCCAACGCCACCGGCGCCGCCCCCGGCCGCGTCGACTCGCCGCCGATATCCAGCATGTCGGCCCCTTCCGCGACCAACTGCCGCGCATGCGCGATCCCCGCATCCAGCGCCAGATTCTTCCCTCCATCGGAAAACGAATCCGGCGTGACGTTGATGATCCCCATGACCAGCGGCCGGGAAAACTCAAGAGAAAAACGACCGCACTGAAGCCGAGGCGGCGTATCAGAATGAATTGGCACGGAATCCTGCATGCATGCTTACGCCATAAAACAACAAAGGGCGGCAAAACGCCGCCCTCCACCAGCCGGTTGGTCCCCCAGGGCACAGCGGATCCGGCTCCGCCGGTCCGCCAGTGCCGCCCCCCTGGGGGGGGCGCGCGAAGCGCGTAGGGGGGGGTACCCCTACGCCGGGGCCGTCGCGTTCTGCGCGACGCCGCCGGTGCTGGGCGGCGTGTTGGGCGGCGCGCCGGCCGAATCCGAGGCCTTCGGCGGCCGCGGCGGACGTCCGTCGATGATGTCGTTGATCTGGTCGGCATCGATGGTTTCCCATTCGAGCAGCGCGCGGGTCATGACCTCGACCTTGTCGCGGTTGTCCTCCAGGATCTTGCGCGCCACCGCGTACTGTTCGTCGATGATGCGGCGGATCTCGCCGTCGACCTTCTGCATGGTCGCCTCGGAGACCTGGGTCGTCTTGGTGATGCTGCGGCCCAGGAACACCTCGCCTTCGTTCTCGGCATAGACCATGGGGCCCAGCGAGTCGGTCATGCCGTAGCGGGTGACCATGTCGCGCGCGATCTGGGTCGCCCGCTCGAAGTCGTTCGAGGCGCCGGTGGTCATCTGGTTCATGAAGACCTCTTCGGCGATGCGGCCGCCGAACAACACCGCGATGGTGTTCAGCATGCGGTCCTTGTCCATGCTGTAGCGGTCGCCCTCGGGCAACTGCATGGTCACGCCCAGCGCGCGGCCGCGCGGGATGATCGTGACCTTGTGCACCGGATCGGTCTTGGGCAGCATCTTGGCGACGATGGCGTGGCCGGACTCGTGGTAGGCGGTGTTGCGGCGCTCTTCCTCGGGCATGACGATGGAGCGGCGCTCGGCGCCCATGATGATCTTGTCCTTGGCCTTCTCGAAATCCAGCATGTCCACCGTGCGGCCGTTGCGGCGAGCGGCGAACAGCGCGGCCTCGTTCACCAGGTTGGCCAGGTCGGCGCCGGAGAAGCCCGGCGTGCCGCGGGCCAGGATGGTCGCGTCGACGTCGGACGACACCGGCACCTTGCGCATGTGGACCTTCAGGATCTGCTCGCGGCCGCGGATGTCGGGCAGCGGCACCACGACCTGGCGGTCGAAGCGGCCCGGGCGCAGCAGCGCCGGGTCGAGCACGTCGGGCCGGTTGGTGGCGGCGATCACGATGATGCCCTGGCCGGTCTCGAAGCCGTCCATTTCCACCAGCATCTGGTTCAGGGTCTGCTCGCGCTCGTCGTTGCCGCCGCCCAGGCCGGCGCCGCGCTGGCGGCCGACCGCGTCGATTTCATCGATGAAGATGATGCAGGGGGCATGCTTCTTGGCGTTCTCGAACATGTCGCGCACGCGGGCCGCGCCCACGCCGACGAACATTTCGACGAAATCCGAACCCGAGATGCTGAAGAAAGGCACCTTGGCCTCGCCGGCGATGGCGCGCGCCAGCAGCGTCTTGCCGGTACCCGGCGAGCCCACCATCAGCACGCCGCGCGGAATGCGGCCGCCCAGCTTCTGGAATTTCGAGGGGTCGCGCAGGAAGTCGACCAGTTCCTGGACGTCTTCCTTGGCCTCGTCGCAGCCGGCGACGTCGGCGAAAGTGACCGTGTTGGAGTTCTCGTCCAGCATGCGCGCGCGCGACTTGCCGAAGTTGAACGCGCCGCCGCGCCCGCCGCCCTGCATCTGGCGCATGAAGAATATCCAGACGCCGATCAGCAGCAGCATCGGGAACCACGAAACGAAGATGCTCATGAAGAGCGAGGGCTCTTCCTTGGCCTTGCCCGACACCTGGACGCCGTACTTCATCAGGTCGCTGACCAGCCAGAGATCGCCGGGGGACGTGATGCTGTAGGGACGGCCGTCGGTAGGCGTGACGCTCAGCACATCGCCCTGGATGTCGACTTTCTGGATGCGCCCGGCCTTGGCCTCTTCCATGAACTGGGAGTAGGACACGGTGTCCTGCGGACGGGTGCGGCCCTCGAACTGCTTGAAGACCGTAAACAGGACGAATGCGATCACCATCCAGACCGCGACTTTGGAGAACATATTGTTCAAGGTCGATCTCCTACTTGATTGCCGATCGGTCGACCTGCCGGAAATACCCGGCCCGATCGGACACTAAGTCCGATTCTACTATTGTCGGCCGCCGGGATTCTTCAGCCCCACCCCCACGAGAAAGGTCTCGGAGGATTTGTCCCGCGACGCCTTGGGCTTGCGTTCCACCACCCGGCGGAAAGTCTGCTTGAAGCTCTGCACGATCTGGGAAAAACCGCTGCCGTGAAACGCCTTCACGATCAGCGCCCCGTCGGGCTTGAGATGCTCCTGCGAGAATTCCCGTGCCAGATCGCACACATGCTGGATACGCGCCGAGTCCGCGGCACCGACCCCCGATAGATTGGGGGCCATGTCCGAAATAACAAGGTCCACCGGCTGGCTGCCCAGCAGGGCCTCGAGCTGGCGCAGCACCTCTTCCTCGCGGAAATCGCCCTGGATGAACTCCACCCCGGCCACCGGCTCCATGGGAAGCAGGTCCAGCGCGATGATCCGTCCCCGTATCGTACCCTGCGGACCGGCCAGGCGCTCGCGGGCGACCTGGGACCAGCTGCCGGGCGCCGAACCGAGGTCGATGACCACGTCGCCCGGCCGCATGAGCTTCTCGGTGTCCAGGATCTCGGTCAGCTTGAAGGCGGCCCGGGCCCGGTATCCCTTCTGCTGCGCGAGCTTCACGTAGGGATCGTTGATGTGCTGGTGCAACCAGTTCTTCGAAAACTTGTTCTTGGCCATATCTGCCCGGTCATCCGGGTCGGTATCGATTCAAATCAATGCGGCATCGCCGCGCCATCCGGAGCATACTGCGGTCCAGGGCCCGCTCCCCCGAAACCCAAAGGAGCCATCGCGCCGCCGGCCCGGCTCCCGTACAATCTCGCCATGCCAGTCCTAGACATCAATTCGACACTGCGCAGCGCCCTCCGGGCCGCTGCCCACCCGCTCAAACCGGTCGTCCTAATCGGCGACAAGGGCCTGAGCGAAGCCGTCCTGCAGGAAATCGACCGCAACCTCTCGGCGCACGGCCTGATCAAGGTCCGCGCCGGCGGCGAAGACCGCGCCACGCGGGATGAACTGCTCTACCAGATCTGCGGCGAGCTTTCCTGCGCGCCCGTCCATCACCTGGGCAAGGTCTTCATCCTGTACCGCCCGACCGAGCGCGATCCCGATGCCGCCGGCCTGCTGGGCGCCCGCAAGCCCAAGTCGGACGTGTCCACGCTGGGCACCGGGGCGCGCAAGGCCAACGAAGCCCACCTGCCCAAGAAATTGGCGGTGGCCGGCAAGCCCGCGGCGCCGGCCCGTACCCGCGCGGAACGCCAGGATCGCGCCGAGCGCGGCGACGGCGCCCTGACCGCCCGGGAACGCTACCTGGGCACGGACAAGCGCCAGCGGCCATCCACCCACGAGGAAACCGGTTCGCGCCGGGGCGCCGCGCGCACCACGCCGGCCCGCCGGCCCTCGGGCCTGGGCTCCACGCTGGGCGCGGCCCGCAAGACCGCCTCGGGCAAGCCGGCGGCAAAACGGGCGGGCAGCGCGCTGTCGCTGCGCGCCGGCGCCCGCAGCCGGCCGGCCGAGGGCGGTCAACGCACGACCGCCACCAGCCGCAAACCCAGAACCGCCACCAAGAAGTAAAGCACGCTCGACACCCCGTGCCAGGTCCCGAAATCCGCCCAGGCGGGTACGGCCTGGCCGGCGGCGATCAAGGCCCGCCCGTAGTCCATCACGGGCCGGGTGCCGAAATACCCCAACCCTACTCCCACGGCCATGACCAGCACGGTGCGGCGCCCCGCCGCTCCCAGCGGCAACCCGCGCCCCAACCGGTCCAGCAGCAGCATCGACAACGCCACCACCAGCCCGCCATAGGCCAGCAACCGGAACAACGACCCCGCCGTCGCCGCCGCGCGCATGGGCTCGAGCTGCGAAAACAACAACGGCACCACCAGCAGCCCGATCGTCCAAAGCGCCCCACACCACAGCGCCGCCAACAGCCGCACCACCGTAGCCATCAATCAGCCTCCAGGGCAGACCAACACATTGAATCAGGACAAAAATAGGACAAAAGAACCCCACCCCCTCAAGCCCAGGATGCGGTGGATCCGGCTCCGCCGGTCCGCCCGCATCGCCCCCCGGGGACCCGGCGCCGGGCCGCCCCAAGGCGGGTCCCGGCCCCCTTGGGGGGCTGCCGCGTAGCGGCTGGGGGCCCACCATTCTGGGCGCCCGAAGGGCGTAGGGGGAATCAGATATACCGGACGTCCAAAACCTCGTACTCCCGGATGCCCGACGGCGCCTGCACCTCGGCCACGTCGCCGACCGACTTGCCGATCAGCGCCCGGGCGATGGGGCTGGATACCGAGATCAGGTTGGACCGGATGTCCGCTTCGTCGTCGCCCACCACCTGGTAGGTGACGCGCTCGCTGGACTCCAGGTCCTCGAGGTCGACCGTCGCGCCAAACACGATGCGGCCGTCCGCGTCGAGTTCGACCGGGTCGATGACCTGCGCATTCGACAGCTTGGCCTCGAGTTCCTGGATACGCCCTTCGATGAAGCCCTGCTTTTCCTTGGCGGCATCGTATTCGGCGTTCTCGGACAGGTCTCCCTGGGCGCGGGCATCGGAAATCGCGGTGATCACGGCGGGGCGTTCCACCGTCTTCAATCGATGCAGTTCCTGCTTCAGGCGCTCGGCCCCGCGCAAGGTCAGCGGAATGGCAGCCATGTGTACTTCCTTTACGTCTGTTGGATTTCGCATCCCCGCGAAAGCGCAAGCTGGCGCCCGCCGCGCCGTGGGCGCGGCCAGGAATGGCGAAAGTGAAAAATAAAACCCCGGCTCGATCAGGAACCGGGGCGATCAATAGTGATTGTCCAAAAACTCACGAGAACAAGCAAGCGTCCTTGGGCAAACTTTACCGTTTGAAAACCAAGGGTTAACCCTTGGAATCATAGGCAAGCCGGGCCACCCCGGCCGGCGGCCGTCAGGCCACCGAGCGGTGCAGCTCCTGCAGCGAATAGACCTGCAGGCCGGCGCCCTGGCGCATGTACTGCATGCCCTCGACCGCCGCCCAGGCACCCGCCACCGTCGTGTAGTAGGTGACGCGCGAAGCCAGCGCCGAGGTCCGGATGGCCCGCGAATCGGCGATCGCATTGCGGCGTTCTTCCACGGTATTGATCACCAGCGCGACTTCGCCGTTCTTGACCATGTCGACGATGTTGGGCCGGCCTTCGGTGACCTTGTTGACGACTTTCACCGGGATGCCGGCGGCCTCGATGGCGGCCGCCGTGCCGCGCGTGGCGACCAGCGAGAAGCCCAGGCCGTGCAGGCCGCGCGCGACGGCGATGACCTTGCCCTTGTCCTCGTTCTTGACGCTGATGAAGGCGGTGCCGCTTTCCGGCAGGCGCACGCTGGCCGCGAGCTGCGACTTCACGAAGGCCTCGCCGAAGCTCTCGCCCACGCCCATCACCTCGCCGGTGGACTTCATCTCGGGGCCGAGAATGGTGTCCACGCCCGGGAACTTGACGAAGGGGAACACCGCTTCCTTGACCGAGAAGTACTTGGGCACGATTTCCTCGCCCAGGCCCTGGTCGTCGAGCGAGCGGCCGGCCATCGCGCGGGCGCCGATCTTGGCCAGCGGCAGCGACGTCGCCTTCGAGACGTAGGGCGCGGTACGCGAGGCGCGCGGGTTCACTTCCAGCACGTAGACGGTGCCCTGCTGGATCGCGAACTGCACGTTCATCAGGCCGACCACGTTCAGCGCGCGGGCCATCAGCCCGGTCTGGCGCTTGATCTCCTCGATCAGCTCGGCCGACAGCGAGTACGGCGGCAGGCAGCAGGCGGAATCGCCCGAGTGCACGCCGGCCTGCTCGATGTGTTCCATCACGCCGCCGATGAAGACGCGCTTGCCGTCAGACAGGCAGTCCACGTCGACTTCGATGGCGTCGTTCAGGAAGCGGTCCAGCAGCACGGGCGAGTCATTGCTGACCTTGACCGCTTCGCGCATGTAGCGCTCGAGGTCCTTCTGCTCGTGCACGATCTCCATCGCGCGGCCGCCCAGCACGTAGCTGGGACGCACCACCAGCGGATAGCCGATGTCCTGCGCATGCGCCAGGGCCTCGGCCTCGGTGCGCGCGGTGCGGTTGGGCGGCTGGCGCAGGCCGAGCTTGTGCAACAGCTTCTGGAAGCGCTCGCGGTCCTCGGCGATGTCGATGGATTCCGGGCTGGTGCCGATGATGGGCACGCCGTTGGCTTCCAGCGCCTTGGCCAGCTTCAGCGGAGTCTGGCCACCGTACTGGACGATCATGCCGACCGGCTTTTCCTTGTCGACGATCTCGAGCACGTCCTCCAGCGTGAGCGGCTCGAAATACAGCCGGTCGGAGGTGTCGTAGTCGGTCGAGACGGTTTCCGGGTTGCAATTGACCATGATGGTCTCGAACCCGTCTTCGCGCAGCGCCATCGCGGCATGCACGCAGCAATAGTCGAACTCGATGCCCTGGCCGATGCGGTTCGGTCCGCCGCCCAGCACGACGATCTTCTTCTTGTCGGTGGGATTGGCCTCGCACTCTTCCTCGTAGGTCGAATACATGTAGGCCGTATGCGTGGCGAACTCGGCCGCGCACGTGTCGACGCGCTTGTACACCGGACGCACGTCGTACTGGTGGCGCAGCTTGCGCACCTCGGTCTCGGTGGTATCCAGCAGATAGGCCAGGCGGCGGTCGGAGAAGCCCTTGCGCTTGAGCTTCCAGAAGGTGCCGCGGTCGAGATCGGCCAGCGTCTTCTTCTCGAGCGCCAGCTCGATGTCGACGATTTCCTTGATCTGCGCCAGGAACCACGGGTCGATGTGGGTCAGCTGCTGCACTTCCTCGAGCGAGAAGCCCTGGGCGAAGGCATCGCCCACGAACCAGATGCGCTCGGGACCGGGCTCGCCCAGTTCGACCTCGATGCGCTCGCGGTCGGTGGTCTTCTGGTTCAGGCCGTCCACGCCCACTTCCAGGCCGCGCAGCGCCTTCTGGAACGACTCCTGGAAGGTGCGGCCGATGGCCATCACCTCGCCCACGGACTTCATCTGCGTGGTCAGGTGGGCGTCGGTCTGCGGGAATTTCTCGAACGCGAAACGCGGCACCTTGGTGACCACGTAGTCGATGGTGGGCTCGAACGAAGCGGGCGTCGCGCCGCCGGTGATGTCGTTGCGCAGCTCGTCCAGCGTATAGCCGACCGCCAGCCGGGCCGCCACCTTGGCGATGGGGAAGCCCGTGGCCTTCGAGGCCAGCGCCGACGACCGCGACACGCGCGGGTTCATCTCGATCACGATCATGCGGCCGTTGGCCGGGTTGACCGCGAACTGCACGTTCGAACCGCCGGTGTCCACGCCGATCTCGCGCAGCACCGCGATCGAGGCGTTGCGCATCAGCTGGTATTCCTTGTCGGTCAGCGTCTGCGCCGGGGCGACCGTGATCGAGTCGCCGGTGTGGATGCCCATGGGATCCAGGTTCTCGATGGAGCAGACGATGATGCAGTTGTCGGCCTTGTCGCGCACGACCTCCATCTCGAATTCCTTCCAGCCGACCAGCGATTCCTCGATCAGAAGTTCGCTGGTGGGCGAGGCCTCCAGGCCGCGGCGGCAGATGGTCTCGAATTCCTCGGCGTTGTAGGCGATGCCGCCGCCCGTGCCGCCCAGCGTGAAGCTGGGCCGGATCACGACCGGGAAGCCGCTGGTGCCGGTCTGCTCGGCGATGCGGCGCTGCATGTCCCAGGCTTCGTCCATGGTGTGCGCGACGCCCGACTTGGCCGACTCCAGGCCGATGCTGGTCATCGCGTCCTTGAACTTCTGGCGGTCCTCGGCCTTCTCGATCGCATGGGCGTTGGCGCCGATCAACTCCACGCCGTACCTGGCCAGCACGCCGTGCTTGTCGAGGTCCAGCGCGCAGTTCAGCGCGGTCTGTCCGCCCATGGTGGGCAGCAGCGCGTCGGGGCGCTCTTTCTCGATGATTTTCTCGACGACCTGCCAGGTGATGGGCTCGATGTAGGTGACGTCGGCCGTTTCCGGGTCCGTCATGATCGTGGCCGGGTTGCTGTTGACCAGGATCACCTTGTAGCCCTCGGCCTTCAGCGCCTTGCAGGCCTGCGCGCCCGAGTAGTCGAATTCGCACGCCTGGCCGATGACGATCGGACCGGCGCCGATGATGAGAATGGTTTGGATATCTGTACGCTTGGGCATGACGCGGCTTAACCTTGTTGCTTGCTCTGTTGCATCAGTTGGGTGAACCGATCGAACAGGACGACGATGTCGTGGGGTCCCGGGCTGGCCTCGGGATGGCCTTGGAAGCAGAACGCCGGCCGGTCGGTCAGCTCGAAGCCCTGCAGCGAGCCGTCGAACAGCGACACATGCGTGACGCGCGTATTGGCCGGCAGGGTCTCGGGGTCGACGGCGAAGCCGTGGTTCTGGCTAGTGATGAAGACCCGGCCGGTGGCGACGTCCTTGACCGGATGGTTGGCGCCGTGGTGGCCCAGCTTCATCTTCAGCGTCTTGGCGTTCAGCGCCAGGCCCATGATCTGGTGTCCCAGGCAGATGCCGAACACCGGGATCCGGCGCTCGAAGAAGGCGCGGGTGGCTTCGATGGCGTAGTCGCAGGGCTCGGGATCGCCGGGGCCGTTGGACAGGAACACGCCGTCGGGATTCAGGGCCAGCACCTCGGCCGCCGGGGTCTGCGCCGGCACCAGGGTGACGCGGCAGCCGCGATCCACCAGCAGGCGCAGGATGTTCCACTTCACGCCGAAGTCATAGGCGACGACGTGGAAGCGGCCATCGCCCTTGGGCGCGTGGCCGGCGCCAAGGCGCCAGATGCCCTCGGTCCATTCGCCGGCCTTGTCCACGGACACGACCTTGGCCAGGTCCAGGCCCGACATGCCGGGGAATTCGCGCGCCAGGCGCAGGGCTTCCTGTTCGTCGCCGCCGGCGTACACGCAGCCGTTCTGGGCGCCCTTGTCGCGCAGGATGCGGGTAAGCTTGCGGGTGTCGATGCCGGCGATGCCCACGACGTTCTGCTGGACGAGGTAGTCCGACAGCGAACGCTGCGAGCGGAAATTCGACACGACCAGCGAGTAGTCGCGCACGACCAGGCCCGCCACGTGGACCTTGGCGGCCTCGCGGTCCTCGTCGTTGATGCCGGTATTGCCGATGTGGGGATAGGTGAGCGTTACGATCTGGCGGCTGTAGCTGGGATCGGTAACGATCTCCTGGTACCCTGTGATGGCGGTATTGAACACGACCTCGCCCACTGCATGGCCAGGCGCCCCGATGGACGTGCCACGAAAGATCGTGCCGTCGGCAAGCGCCAGTATTGCGGGGGTAGTCTCGGGAAAGAGAGACGGCAACAAGAGAGAATCTCCGAATGGAGTCCTCCTCCCGAGGGTACGCCAACAGGCGCCGCAAGGTGTCGGGCGGCACAACCCGGTCAGCCATTCTTGCGCAGCTTCCTGCGCGGGCCTGGCGCGGTGCCAACTCGCCACTCGCCGCCGCCCTGCGGGCACCGAAAACGGGCACGGGACGGCGAATCGTGTGACGGCACCAGGCCTTCGACGGCTACGGCTGCAAAAGATGACTTTGCAGCACGCGGTTGTACGAATCAGCAGCGGGGATCGGGGTACGCGCTAAGGGGAGGACGTGAAATTTGAACGTCAAACCTTACAATTATAGCTTATAGAACCTGTTATACGGAGGAACCGTGTCCAATCAGCTCGAAGCCCTGCGCCAGCATTCCGCCGTCGTCGCCGACACGGGCGACTTCGAGGCCATGCGGGCGTTCCGTCCCACCGACGCCACGACCAATCCGTCCCTGATCCTGAAGGCGGTGCAGAAGAGCGAATACCGGCCCCTGCTGGACCGGGTGGTGCGGGACCACGCGGGCGCTTCCACGGCCGAGCGGATGGACCGCCTGCTGGTGGCCTTCGGCCAGGACATCCTGGACATCGTGCCGGGCCGGGTCTCCACCGAGGTGGATGCCCGCCTGTCCTTCGACCCCCGTGCCACGGTCGAGCGCGCCCGCGCCATCATGGCGCTGTACGCCGCCGCCGGCATCCCCCGCGAACGGGTGCTGATCAAGATCGCCTCGACCTGGGAAGGCATCCAGGCCGCGCGCGTGCTGCAAAGCGAGGGGGTGCGCTGCAACATGACCCTGCTGTTCTCGCTGGAGCAGGCCATCGCCTGCGCCGAGGCGCGGGTGCAGCTGATCTCGCCCTTCGTGGGCCGCATCTACGACTGGCACAAGAAAAGCCAGGGCACGGCCTGGGACGAGGCGGCCAATGCCGGCAGCGCCGATCCGGGCGTGCAGTCGGTGCGGCGCATCTACGACCACTACAAGCGCGCCGGCGTCCCCACCGAGATCATGGGCGCCAGCTTCCGCAACGCCGGACAGATCCTGGCCCTGGCCGGATGCGACCTGCTGACCATCAGCCCCGAGCTGCTGGGCCAGTTGCAGGCGGCCGAGGGCGGGGTGCCCCGGCAACTGACGCCTCCCGGCAACACCGTGCCGTCCGGGGCGCCGCTGGGCGAGGCCGATTTCCGCTTCGCGCTGAACGAGAACGCGATGGCCAACGACAAGCTGGCCGAGGGCATACGGGCGTTCGTCGCGGACGCGCGCAAGCTGGACGGGTTGCTCGAGGCGGCCTGAACGGACCCGCCCTCAAACAAGGATAAACGCCGGATGCCGTCCCGCGGACTTCGATGGCACAATTCGGCGGCCAGCCGTCTCGCCGGCGCCAGCCGGGCATCCCGGCCTCCTGCCATCCAGGGAAACACTTGACCTTGCCATCCGCCCCTTCTCCTCTCCTGTCCGTCCGGCAGATCGTCGCGATGCTGCGGGCCCGCGCGCCCCTGGTCGCGGCCGTCACCGCCGCCTGCCTGGTGGCGACGGCGGCGATCTCGCTGCTGCAGGCCTCCAAGTGGTCGGCCACGGCCAGCATCTACGTCGATTACCGCGAGAACGACCCCATCGCCGGCCGCAATTTCTCCGCGCTGCTCGACGACAGTTATCTCCAGACCCAGATCGACATGCTCAAGAGCCGGGCCATCGCCGAAAAGGTGGTGGACCAGCTGCACCTGGACGAAAGCGCCGACTTCCGCGAAGCGGCGAGCAAGGTGGGCGAGGCCCGCGCGCGCGACGGCCTGATCACCCGGATCATCAAGAACACCGAAGTCGCCAACAAACGCGGCAGCCGCGTGCTGGAAGTCTCGTACACCGACCGGAACGCGGAATCGGCGCGCATCCACGCGCAGGCGGTGGTCGACGCCTATATCGCCCTGAGCCAGGGGATCGCCAACCAGGCCGCCCGTTCCCGCACCGAGCAATACACCGCGCAGCTCGAGCAACTGCGCGGGCAGGTGGACGCGATCCAGGAAAAGCTCAGCGCCTACCAGCGCGAGACCGGCGTCATCGACCTGCCCAATTCGGAAAGCCTGGAGGAACAGCGGCTGCGGCAGATGCAGGGCGAGCTGGCCGAATACCAGGCCCAGCGCCAGCAGGCCGCGGCGCAGCGCCAGACCACGCAGGCCATGATCAGGAACGGCATGCGTCCCGACGAGATCCCCGAGATCGGCAGCCTGCCGGTCATCAACGCGCTGAAGGACCGCCTGAACGCCGTCAACCAGCGGCTGCTGGAAGTACAGGCCACGCTGGGCGTCAACCACCCCACGGTCAAGAGCCTGCGCCAGGAGCAACAGAACCTGAGCGGCCAGCTGGCCCGCGAATCGCGGGCGGCGGTGGACCGCCAGGCCAGCGACACCTCCCGGGTGGCCTTGCAGGAGGCCTCGCTGCAAAGCGCCATCGAAGAACAGCGCAAGAAGGTCTTCGACCTGATGCAATACCGCGACCGGATGGCGTCGTACCGCCAGCAGCTGGCGGGCGCCCAGCAGGTCTACAACGCCGCCATGCAAAAGTACGACTCGCTGCTGATGGCCAGCAGCATCACCCTGCCCGGCGCGACCGTGCTGCGCCAGGCCGAAGCGCCCAGCGCCCCGTCCAACCCCGGCTTGCTGCGATCCATGGCCCTGGGCGTGCCCGTCGGCCTGATCCTGGGCCTGCTGCTGGCGCTGGCGCTGGAACTGGCGTTGCGCCGCGTCCGCTGCGAGGACGATCTCACGCACGATCTCGGACTGCCCGTGCTCGGCACCATCGGAGCCCAAGCATGACGCCCCCCATTTCCAACGACCACGGCCGCCTGGGTGAGCTGCTCCAGCAGGCCGGCCTGCTGACGCCGGAACAGGTGACGCGCGTCGCCGCGGTCCAGGCCGAACAGGGGCTGCGCTTCGGCGAAGCGGCAATCCGGCTCGGCCTCTTGACCGAGGAACAGATACGGACCGTGCTGGCCCAGCAATTCCGCTACGCGATCTCGGCTTCGCCGCAGTCCGGCGTCTCGCCGATGCTGTCCATCGCCCATGCGCCCTTCGGCCCCGAGGCCGAGGCCATCCGGAAAATCCGCACCCAGCTTTCGCTGCATTTCGGCGACCAGCGCCGGATCGCCTTCGCCGTGGTCAGCCCGGATGACGGCGAAGGCAAGAGCTACCTGGCCGCGAGCCTGGCCATCGCTTTTTCCCAGGCCGGCCTGCGCACGCTCTACATCGACGCCGACATGCGGGGGCCGGACCGCCCCAGCCTGCTGGGCGTGCAACAGGCCACGGGGCTGTCGACCATGCTGGCCGGCCGCGCCGAGGCCGAGGCCAGCCCGCCCCTGCCCGACTTCCCGCTGCTGCAGGTCATCGACCGGGGACCGCGTCCGCCCAACCCCACCGAGATCCTGGGCACCCTGGCCCTGCGGCAACTGATGCACGCACTCGACCAGCGTATCGATGCCTTCGTCGTCGATACGCCTTCGGCGACGCTGTCGGCCGACGCGCAGATCATCGCCGGCCAGGTGGGCGCGTGCGTGCTCGTGGCGCGCCAGCACCGCAGCTCGCTCAAGGCCATGCGCGCAGCCACGGGCCAGCTGCGCAGCGCCGGCGTCGAGATCCTGGGCGCGGTCTACAACGAATACGCGGGCGCCCGCGGGGCTTCGGGATGGAAGCCGGGGCTTCGTTCGCGGAGTGCATGAGTTGGACGGCCCGGCCTCGGCGCGGCGCCTCGATCATTTCCTGATCGGCGCGCTGGTCGCGCTCTGCTTCATCTGCTCGCTGGTGCCGACCACGTTCCAGATGGGCGAACTCGGCCCCGAGGCGGGACACCAGATCGCCGAAGGCTCGCTGCTGCGGCAGATCCAGTTCGGCACCATCTTCCTGACCGCCGGCTGGCTGGCCTACCGGCATCCGGCCGAGGCGCTGGGTATCTTCCGGCGCATGAATCCGTTCCTGATCCTGCTGCTGATCTATTGCGCGGCCTCGATCGCCTGGTCGCCGGCCCCCAACGTCACGATCAAGCGGGTCATCCTGCTGGGCGGACTGCTGCTGACGGGCATCGTCATCTCCCCGCCCATCGCCCGGCCGCGCCAGTTCTCCCACGCCCTGCTGGGCACCCTGTCGGCGCTGGTCGTGGTGTCCGCCTTCGTCGCGGTGGCGCTGCCCCATATCGGCGTCGATCTGTTCCTGGACGGCGCCTGGCGCGGCATCATGTGGCAGAAGAACCTGCTGGGCGCGGTGGCCGGGCTGTGCGTGATGCTGTGGCTGCGCGAATGCATGGAGCGGCGGCTGCCCCTGGGCCGCACGGTGGCGGCCACGCTTTTCAGCCTCTTCGTGCTGTTCATGTCCAAGAGCACGACGTCCATGGTGGTGACGGCGGTCGGCATCGCCATCTATCTCGCGCTGCGCCAGCGCTGGGTGCGGGACAGCCATGCGGGACTGATCGCCTCGCTGGTCGGACTGTCCCTGCTGCTGGCGCTGACCTACGTCTTCTATATCGCGACCGGGCGCCTGCCCACCTGGCAGGACGTGATCGCGCCGATCGCCACGCTGCTCAACAAGAGCCCCGACCTGACCGGCCGCACCGAGATCTGGCGGCTGGTGCTGGTCGCCGCCCGGGAGCACCTGACCTTCGGCATCGGCTACGGCGCCTTCTGGATCGGAGAAGGCGGGCCGGCCCAGTTCATCGCCGACGAGTTCGGCTGGATGCCCTCGCACGGCCACAACGGCTACATCGACCTGCTGAACGAGATCGGCATCGTCGGCCTCGCGCTTTTCATCGGGCTGCTGCTGTGGCACATGGTATCGCTGTTCCTGCTGATGCGCGTGGATCGCGACGAGGCGGCGCTGCATCTGTCCATCCTGGTGCTGATGGTCATCAGCAATTTCTCGGAAAGCCAGTTCCTGCGGGACGTCTCGCTTCAGAACATGGTGCTGATCTTCTCGTCCATCACCGTGTCGGCGCGGCTACAGTTCGCCCGCCGGGGCACATGATGACGGCGCCGCGCCTGGGGGCCTGGGCGGTGGCCGCCAGCCTGTTTGCCCTGGTACCGGCGCCCTCCGCTGGCCGGGAGGCCGCACCGCCGCCCTATCCCTACGCGATCGACGAGGATCGCCTGGGCGGCGCGCCCGACCAGTCCGCCCTGAACCACCCGCTGTCCGGCGCCGACCGCATCGTCGCCCGGCAGGGCCACTTCTATGCCGTCGGCGCCGACGGCATCCCGGGCACGGACGACGACCGCCGGGTCCGCCTGTTCGGCATCAACCTGAGTTTCGGCGCCAACTTCCCGCCGCCCGACCAGGCCCCCGCGCTGGCGCGGCGGCTGCGCAAGCTGGGATTCAACGCGGTCCGCCTGCACCACCTGGACTCGCTGCCGTCCGGCCCCGACGGCACGCCCATCGGCATCCTGACCGCCGGCCCGCACCCGAGCTTCCACGCCGGGGCGGTGGCACGGCTGCGGGCGCTGATCGATGCCCTGACGCGCGAAGGGCTGTACGTGAACCTGAACCTGCACGTGGGCTACCGGTTCCGACCCGCGGTGGATGGCCTGCCGCGCCTGGACGCCGGCCGGGACGCGACTTCGATCGCCTCGCCGCTGCACGTGTACGCCCCCGCCCTGGTGGACCGCCAGGAAACCTATGCGCGCCAGTTGATCCGGCGCCTGGGCCTGAAGAACCACCCCGGCCTGGCCATGGTGGAGATCAACAACGAGGCGTCGCTGCTGTGGTCGTGGACGCGGCGCGGCGCCTGGGCCGAGGCCAGGCAGCGTCACTATGTCCCCGAGCTCGAGCGCCGCTGGCAGGTTTGGCTGGCGGCACGCCACGGGTCGGTCGAGGCCGCGTGCCGCGCGTGGATCCATTGCCCGGGCGTCGCCTGGGCCGGCGCCCTGCCGGCGCCGGAGGACGAGGACGGCCCCGATGGACCGCTGGACCTCGCGGCCCGGCGCATGGACCGGATGCTGCAGCGCCTGGGCGTCGACCGCGCGCGGGGGCACGTCGAAGCCCCCCGCAAGAAGCGCGATTTCGTCCAGTTCCTGGCCGACACCGACGCCGCCTACTTCGTCCGGCTGCGCCGGGCGGTGCACGAGGAAACCGACCCGCGCGTGCCCGTCACCGGCACGCAGATGGCGTTCGGCGGCATCATGAATCTCTTCTCGCAGCGGGACATGGACTACGTGGACGAGCACGTGTACGTCGCCCATCCCATCGCCGGCGGCGCGCAAGACCGGACGGACGACTGGCGCATGACGGCCGCGAGCGCGTCGGGCTCGTCCGAACTGTCCCGCCTGCTGGCGCTGTCGCTGCGGCGCGACGCCGGCAAACCCTTCGTCGTCAGCGAATACAATCAGCCCTATCCCAACCCCGGCGGCTCCGCGATACTCCCCATCATGGCGACCCTCGCTTCGCTGCAGGACTGGGACGGGCTGTTCTTCTTCGACTACGCGGACCAATGGCCGCCGCCGGAGGGGCCGACACGCTTCTCGCTGGCGGCAGACTGGGGCAAGCTGGCCCTGGCCGGACAAAGCGCCCTGCTGTTCCGCTCGGAGTACGTTCGTCCCCTGGCGCGCAGCCTCGATCTTCCCCTGCCCGAATCCGCCGCGCTGGACATCGCGCAGTCGGCCGTGGCCGACGCGCTCGAACGCAGCGTCGAGCGCCGGCTGTCCGTCGTGCCCGCGCATGCGTGGTCGTTCCGCCTGGCGCAGGCGCCGGGCGCCAACGATGCATCCTGGACGCCTCCTCCTTCGGCCGGGCAGGCCACGCCCGACGGGCAGGCGCGCCACGATGCGGCGCAAGGACTCGTCATCGTCGATACGCCCCGGGCCTGGGGCGTGTTCGGCCCGCTGGCCGGCCGCCTGTCCGCGGCGGACCATGCGATTCGGCCGACCGGCCCCGCGGCCCCGGTGTCGCTGCTGCTGACTCCACTGGATGGACACTCCCTGGCCGAGTCCGGCCACATGCTGCTGACCGTGGGCAGCGCCACCGCCGGCAGGCAGCCGGGCTCCCAGCCGCCACGCCCCAAGCGCGTGATTCCCTATCCCGGCAAACCGGGATGGATCACGCTCGAGCCCGATGCGGGCGCGGCCGGCCCGTCGGCGCCACGCGCCACGGCCGGTCCCACCTGGCTTGCCCGCCATCCGCTGGAGTTCGAGATCGCCACGCAGGGCCGTCCGGTCGCCGTCCACCCGCTGGATGGCGCGGGGCGCCGCATGGCGCCCCTGCCCACGGAGGCGTCCGGGGACCAGTCCGTACGCGTGCGCCTGTACGCCACGCCCGAACAATCCAGCCCGTGGTTCGAGATCGTCCGTGGCGTCGCCGGACAGGAGATCCGCCCATGAATTCCCGCGACCTGCGCATCGAGACCTTGCGCGGCCTGGCCTGCATCCTGCTGGTGGCCTACCACGTGATCGGCGACGGCGTGCGCGGCCTGCGCCTGCCGGACGATGCGTGGCTGCGGTGGTTCTCGGACAGCCTGGTGTACCTGCGCATGCCGCTGTTCACCTTTCTGTCCGGCTATGTCTATGCCATGCGCCGGCCCGCCCAGGCCGGCGATTTCGTGCCCTTCTTCCGCGGCAAGGTGCGGCGGCTGCTGCTGCCGCTGCTGATGGTGGGACAGGTCTACCAGTACGTGCAGCGCCACGTCGGCGAGGTCAACGTCGAACACGGCGGCTCGTGGTTCCGGTTCATGTTCTACGCCTACGACCACTTCTGGTTCCTGCAGGCGCTGTTCCTGATCTTCATCGTCATCTACGTCCTGGACGTTTCCGGGGCCGGCCGCAATCGCCGCTGGCTCTGGACCGTCACGCTGCTGGCCTTCCTGATACTGCCGCACATCCGGTTCGCCGCCAATCCGTTCTCGATCAACGGCGCGTTCTACCTGCTGCCCTACTTCCTGCTGGGCGTCGCGCTGCGCCGCACGCCGGGCCTGGACGCGCCCGCCTCGCTGCCGCGCTACTGGCTGCCCTGCGCGGCGGCGGCACTGCTCGCCTGCATCGCCTGGCACCAGGCCAGCCTGGCCGGCTGGAACGTCCCTCACCTGTCGGCCGACGCCCTGTCGGGGCAGTTGTACTCGGCCGTCAGCATCGCCTTCCTGTACTCGCTTGCCTGGCAATGGAAGCCGCTGGTGCGCATAGGCGGCTACTCCTATTCCATCTACCTGTTCCATGTGTTCGGCACCGCCGGCTGCCGCATCCTGCTCACCCACCTGAACGTGCACGAACCGGTGGTGCTGTTCGTCTGCGGCCTGGCCTCCGGCATCCTGCTGCCCATCCTGCTGGAGATCGTGTTCGATCGCTGGGGCATCACCCGGCTGCTGTTCCTGGGCAAGGCCTATGTCCGCGGCGGCTCCGCCCGCCGCACCGGAGTCCAGCATGAATGAGCCGCCCCGCATCGCGGTCTGCATCGCCACCTACCGGCGCGCCGAGCGCCTGGACGCGCTGCTGGGCGATCTGGCCGGCCAGACGCTCGCGCCGGTCCAGGTGGTCGTGGTGGACAACGATCCGGCCGGCAGCGCCCGGGCCGTGGTCGAAGCGCGCCGGGCGACATTTTCGGCGCCCCTGGTCTACGACATCCAGCCGGAAAAGAACATCTCGCTGACCCGCAACCGCTGTGTCGCCCACGCGCGCGCGGACTGGCTGGCCTTCGTGGACGACGACGAACGCGTGGGCGCGGCGTGGCTGCGCACGCTGCACACCGCCGCGCGCGACCATGCCGCCGATGGCGTGCTGGCCCCCGTGGTGCCGGTCGTGCCCGCGGACGCGCCGGCCTGGATACGACGGGGCGGGTTCTACGACGGCCCCCGGATGGCGACGGGTTCGCTGGTGCCCTTGAACGTCATGCGCATCGGCAATGCCTTGATCGCCGCGCGATGGCTGGCCGGCCAGGAGGCGGCGGGGCCGTTCGATCCCTCGTTCGGGCTGACCGGCGGCGAGGATGGCGACCTGCTGATGCGGCTGGTCGGCCAGGGCGCCCGGATCGTCTGGAGCGACGAGGCGGTGGCCACCGAGGACGTGGTGCCGTCCCGCCTGCGCCTGAAATGGATACTGGCGCGCGCCTTGCGCGGCGGCCAGGACTACGCCCGCCACTTCCTGGAAGGCAAGCTCGGCGGCCTCGGGCCCGCGCGCAGGCTGCTGTTCTTCGTGCGCGCGCTGGCGCAGGCGCTGGCCGCGCTGCTGCTTGCCCTGGTCACGCTGCCCGCCGGCCTGCACCGCAGCGCGCACTGGCTCGCGCGCGCCTGCGCGAACGCCGGCAAACTGTCCGTGCTCGCGGGCTGGCATTATCGCGAATACGCCTGAGGATCCATCCGTGGGACTGATCTATTTCCTGCTTTGCCTGGCGGCCGTTCCCGCCACCATCTCCTGCCTCTACCTGGGCCTGATGACGCTGTTGTCGTGGCGCGCTCCCGCGCCGCAGCCGGCATCGCGCTCGCTGCGCTTCGACATCCTGGTCCCCGCCCACAACGAGGCCGCCGTGATCGAACGCACGGTCGCCAGCCTGCGGCAGATCGACTGGCCCGCCGACCGCATGCGCGTGGTCGTGATCGCCGACAACTGCGCCGACGACACCGCGCGGCTGGCCGCCGCCGCGGGCGCCACGGTGATCGAGCGCCGCGACGACACGCTGCGCGGCAAGGGCTATGCGCTGGCCCATGGCATCGCCCACAGCGCCGCCGGCCAGTGGGCGGACGCCATCGCCGTGGTCGACGCCGACACGGTGGTTTCGCCCAATTTCCTGTCGGCCTTCGCCGCGCGCATCGAGCAAGGCGCACAGGCCCTGCAAGCCAACTACGGCGTGCTCAATCCCGACGACTCCTGGCGCACCCGCATCATCACCATCGCCTATGGCGCATTCCACGCGGTCCGCGGCCGTGCCCGGGAACGCCTGCGCGTCTCCTGCGGCCTGCGCGGCAACGGCATGGGCTTCACCCATGCGCTGCTGCGCGACCATCCGTTCCGCTCGGTCTCGCTGACCGAGGACCTGGAACAAGGCATCGTCCTGGGCCTGGAAGGCATCCGCGTCTGGTACGTGGACGAGGCCCACGCCGATGCCGAACTGGTGGCCTCGGGATCGGCCTCGGTCTCGCAGCGCCAGCGCTGGGAAGGCGGCCGCTTCGCGGTGATCCGTATCTACACCGGCAGGCTGCTGCGCGCCGGGCTGGCGCGGCCGGACCGCATCTGCATGGATCTCGCGCTGGACCTGCTGACCCTGCCCATCGGCTACGTCGCGCTGGAAATCGGCGCCCTGCTGGTGCTCGCGCTGCTGGCCGCGCTGGTCACGCCGGCCGCCTGGGCCTGGGTGGGCTGGGCGGTCCTGATGGGCATCATCCTGGGCGCGCACATCCTGCGCGGCTGGCAACTGGGGCCGCTGGGCCCGCGTGCGCTGCTGGACCTGGCGCGCGCGCCGTTCTTCGTGCTGTGGAAACTCCATGCGCTGCTGCGGCGGCGCGGGGAACAGGGCTGGGTCAAGACCCGGCGCGACGGACAATGACGGACTCGCCGTTCTCGTCCCGGCTGGTACGGCTGTTCGGCAGCTCGATCGTCGATCAGGCGCTGTTGTCCGGCGCCAACTTCCTGGTCGGGCTGATCCTGATCCGTTATGCCAGCGAGACCCAGTACGGGTACTACGTGCTGGCCTTCAACGGCATGATGCTCGCCACCACGCTGCAAGGCACCTTCATCTCGACGCCGCTGGTGATACGCCTGCCCGGCCTGGACGCCGACGCGCGCCGGTCGTGGATAGGCGGGCTGTGGCGGGACCAGCGGCGCTGGACCGCGGCCGGCAGCGCCGTGGCGCTGGCCGCCATCGGGCTGGCCTGGGCGGCGGACGCGCTGCAGCCCGACGCCCTGCCCGTCTGCATCGCGGCGGTCGCCCTGCTGGCCGCCGCGACCTACCGGGAATATTTCCGCGGCATCCTGCTCGTCTACCAGCGGCCGCACGCGGTCCTGGCCGCCGACACGGTCTATGTGGCGGGCCTGATCGCCGGGGGCCTCCTGGCCATGCGCCAGCCCGTCGCCGCCACCATCGCGCTGGGCGGCGCCGCGCTGTCCGCGCTGGCGTGCGGCCGGCTGCTGCGCCGCGCGCTGCGCGACGACATGGACGCCGACGCCCCGCCGGGCCGCATGCGCGAGATCGCCCACGTCGGCTTCTGGGCCGCTTCGGGCGGCGTCATCTACTGGCTGTTCAACCAGGGCTACAGCTTCCTGGCCGCGGCCACGCTGGACCTGGCGGCCGTAGCCGCCCTGGCCGCGTCCCGGCTCGTCATGATGCCCGTGAACCTGGTCACGGCCGGCGTGCAGAAGCAGTTGACGCCCGTCGCCTCGGGCTGGCTGCACCAGCTCGGGCCGCGCGCGACCGCACGGCGCCTCGTGCTGTTCTCCGCCATCCTGGGGGCGATGACGCTGATCTACCTGGGCATCGCCTGGCTGCTGCGCGACTGGATCTTCATCGACCTGATGCGCAAGGATTTCGCGCAGCGCGACATCCTGTTCCAGCTCTGGGGCGCCGTGTTCCTGGTCATGTCGCTGCGGGATCCGCTGATGCTCCTGCTGCTGCTGCGGCAGCGGCTGCGCACGCTGACCGCCATCACGCTGGGATCGGCGCTGCTGTCGCTGGCCATCTGCCAGGCGGCGATGCTGCACTGGGGCGCGATCGGAGCCCCCTTCGGCGTGCTGTGCGGCGAGCTGTTCTACATCGCCGCCGTCCTGGCCTGCACGCGCGCCGAGATACGCCGCGCCGAGACGGCGGCCGTTGCACAGGAGGCCTTGCCGTGACCCGGGCCATCCCCATCCTGATGTACCACCAGATCGACGCGCTGCCGCCCGCTGGCATGCCCTTCCGGCACCTGACGGTCGCGCCCGGCGCCTTCGCGGCGCAGATGCGCTGGATGCACAGGCTGGGCTACCGCGGCCTGTCGATGCGGGACCTGCAACCCTATCTGTCGGGCGAACGGCGAGGCCGGGTGTTCGGCATCACCTTCGACGACGGCTATCTGAACGTGCTGCGCCACGCGCTGCCCGTGCTGCGCGAGGTCGGGTTCAGCGCGACTAACTACGTGGTGGCCGGCCGCGTGGGCGGAACCAACGACTGGGACGCCGCCCACCGCATCCCTCAGGTCCCGCTGATGTCCGCCGACCACCTGCGGCAATGGGCCGAGGCGGGCCAGGAGATCGGTTCGCATACGACCGACCACGTGGACCTGCCCCGGCAGGAACCGGAGCAGGCACGGACGCAGATCGCCGGATCCCGGCAGCGGCTGCAGGCCCTGACGGGCCAGCCTGTCGACGCTTTCTGCTTTCCCTACGGACGCTACGACGAACGCCACGTCGAACTGGCGCGCGAGGCCGGCTATCGCAATGCGACCACCATCCAGCGCGGGCTCGCCCGGCCGGGGGACGACGCCTGGCAGCTGCCCCGGATCACGGTGGACGGCACGGCCGGCATCGCGGCCTTCCTGGTGCAGTTGCTGACGCCCTACGAAGACTGGCGTGCGGGCTGGCAACGGTTCAAGCGGGCAAGGACGCGTTCGCATGGCTGAACCGACCGTGCCCCCGACACCGCGCCACGCGCACATCGACGTCGCCAAAGGGATAGGCATCGCGCTGGTGGTCCTCGGCCACGGCTGGTGGCTGTTCGATGCGCGTCCCCGGCTGCTCGACGTCATCACCTCGTTCCACCTGCCCATTTTCCTGTTCCTGTCGGGCGCCCTGCTGCGCCCGGGGCGATCGTGGGCCGAGTTCGCGGCGGGCCGGGCCCAGGCCCTGCTCAAGCCGTATTTCACGGTACTGCTGGCGCTGGCCGTGGCGGCGGTGGCGCTGCGGGGCCAGCGCTTCATCGACCGCGCAGCCGCCATGCTGTACGGCAACGGCGAGACGCTGACCTGGATCCCGATGTGGTTCCTGCCCTACACCTGGCTGGTCATGCTGGCGACCTACTGGCTGATCCAGCGGCGCGCGCTGGCCGGGCACGCAATGGCCCGCGCGGCGCTGCTGCTGGCGCTGGCCTGGGGCGGCGCGCTGGCCGTCCCGCTGGCCTGGAACCTGCCGGTATCGCTGTTCGGCCAGCAGATCATCGTGCGCGGCCTGCCCTTCAGCGTCGACCTGCTGCCCATAGGCTGCTTCTTCATGCTGCTGGGCCACGCCTTGCGCGGCCGCGTGCTGGCCGACACCGGCCGGGCGACGCGCATCGCGTGCTGGGCGGCCCTCCTCGTGTTCCTGGCCTGGCATGCCCTGGTGCCCGCTTCGCTCGACCTGAACCTGCGGCGCTACGACGATCCGCTGCTGTCCACGGTGGCGGCGCTGGTCGGCATCGCCGCCGCGCTGGCCGTGGCCCG
This sequence comes from Pigmentiphaga kullae, assembly GCF_004216695.1. GTDB lineage: Bacteria > Pseudomonadota > Gammaproteobacteria > Burkholderiales > Burkholderiaceae_B > Pigmentiphaga > Pigmentiphaga kullae. The sequence goes on along the minus strand of NZ_SGXC01000003.1, from coordinate 619,101 downwards.
CCTCCTGGCCCCGGCCCCCTGGCTGGGTCCGGTGCTCGGCTACCTGGGCAAGGCTTCGCTGTTCATCCTGATCTTCCACCAGCCCGTACAGACCGCGGCCTGGCACGCGCTTCATCCCTCGCTGGGCACCGCTCCCGCGGCCCTGCTGGCCTGGCTGGCGGGCCTGGCGGTGCCCACCCTGCTTTTCGCGGTGGCCGGCCGCGTCGCGCCGCTGCGCGCCCTGCTGCTGCCCGCACCGCGGGCGGCCGGCCCGGACGCAAGAAGGAACTGAACATGGAAATCCGCTCCATCCAGCACTTGCGGGCGCTCGCGGCGCTGATGGTCGTCGTCTTCCACCTGCATCCGCAGTTGGCGCGGATGGGCTACGAGGGCGCCTGGCCCGATTGGCTGTCCAACGGCGTGGACATCTTCTTCGTGATCAGCGGATTCATCATGTGGACCACGACCGCCGGCCGCCCGGTCACCCCCATGGACTTCTACCGCCGGCGCATCGTTCGCATCGTGCCGCTGTATTGGCTGATCACCTCCGTCGTCGTGGCGATCATGCTGGCGGCGCCGCAGCTGCTGCAGACCGCGCGTTTCGACCTGCCCCACGTGCTGGCCTCGTATGCCTTCATCGCCTGGCCGTCGCCGGCGGGCCATGTGGAACCCGTGCTCGTCCCGGGCTGGACGCTGAACTACGAGATGTTCTTCTACCTCCTGTTCGGCCTTGCCCTGCTGCTGCCAGAACGGCGCCGGCTGGCCGCCACGGGCCTCGTGCTGGCGGCGCTCGCGGCGGTGGGCTGGTGGCTGCGGCCGGCCTCGCCCGCGGCGGGCTTCTATACGTCGGACATCATGCTGGAATTCCTGGCCGGCATGATGCTGGGCCGGCTGTACGCCGGCGGCGGATGGCCGGCGCGCAACGCGGCGGGATGGCCGCTGGCGCTGGCCGGTCTCGCGCTCCTGGCCGGGTCGGGCGCCTGGCCCGCCGGCACGTCGCGCCTGTTGCAGGCGGGGCTGCCCTCGATCCTGATCGTGGCCGGGGCCCTGGCGATCGAGCGGACCGGCCGCACGCCGTCGTGGCCGCTGCTGCATCGCGTGGGCGACGCCTCGTATTCGCTGTACCTGATCCACCCGCTGGTGCTGTCCGCCCTGTCGCAGGCCTGGCGCAAGGCCGGACTGGGCGGCACGGCGGCGGGCATGGCGGCCTTCTGCCTGGTCGCGGTTGCCGTCTCCACCCTGGCCGGACTTGCCTGCCACCGGCTGGTCGAACGGCCGCTGGGACAGCGGCTCGCGCGCCGGCGGCTGCCAGCCGTCCGCGCTACGACAGGTTGAGACGGTCCTTCAGCAGCCGCCACAGGCGGCGGGAGCGGCGGTTGGCCTGGCGCTGCACGCTCCAGTCGATCATGCTGTCGTTCATGTCGTAGTCGCCCCGCTGGGCCTCGGGCACGTCGCCCGCCTCCACCGCGGCGATCAGCTCCGGCAGCCGCCGATAGAATTCGTCGCTGCGGTAGGGAGGATGCAGCGACCACATGCCCGGCGCCGTCCCCAGGAAATCCACCCGGTACAGGCCGTGATCGCGCAGCACTTCGCCCAGGATGACCTCGGCCTCGCGCGCGATGGGCGGGTTGCCCAGCAGATGCGACTTGATCCGGCTGGCCAGCACCGGCGGCGTCAACGGCAGGACCCCGACCTTCTCGCGCAGTTTCTGCTGGTCCATCACGAACACGCGGGTGCTGGCATGCTGGAACCGGTAGGCCAGCCCCAGCTCCGGCCGGTCCAGGCGTTCGGCGCCTTCCCCATGGCCGAAGATCCGCCCATCCGCCCTGGGCGGCCCCGGCAGCGGGCTCGCGAGCAGCACGTCGGGATCGCCGTCCAGCAGGCGCACCGCTTCCCCGACCCACTGCCGGCTGGCGCCGCCGAACAGCATGTCGCCGTCAAAGTGAATCACGTACCGCGCCCGCGCCTCCAGCAGGCCGTGGAAATAGGCATAGAACGGTCCGCCGTCCCAGGCCTTGACCGGGATGTCGTCCCGGCCGAAATAGGTGCGGGCCACTTCCCGGCGGGTTTCCGGCCGGTAGTCGACCTCGTGCCAGGACACGCGCGGGTCCTGGGCCCGCAGTTCGTCGACGATGGCGCGCAGGGCCGCCAGGTTCTCGTCGAAGCCGGCGCCGCGATACCGCCCCGCGCGGCTGCGGTGCACGTCGATGGTGACGACGAAGCGGTCGACCATCGGCCCCCACACCCGCAGTTGGTGGGCCAGCAGGTGGCGGGCATGGCGCACGTCCATCGGGTACATGCTGATCTGCACCGCCACGCGGTAGGGATAGGCCACGTCAGTTCCTCGCTTCTTCCGATTGCCCGGACCGGTTCGCCAGGGATTCCGCCAGGCCGGCCTCGAGGGTTGTCCACTGCATGCCGAGCACCTGCTCGGCGCGCCGCACGTCCAGGCGGATGTCCTGCTGCCACAGCCGCAGCAGCGCGGGCGAAATCACGGGCGGCAGGCCGCGCAGGCCGGCCTTGCCGCCGGCAATCTCCAATATTTTCAGGGGTGGCGCCAGCACCTTGCCTTCCAGTTTGAGCCGCCGGGCGGTCAGGCGCCGCACCGGCACCGCGCCCATGGCGCGCGCCAGGCGCATGAAGTAGACGTTCCAACTGGGGGCGCCGGCCATGGCGAGATTGAACGCGCCGTCCGCGCCCCGCCGCAGCATCGCCGCGGTCGCGGCCACGACGTCATCGACGTGGACGAGGTTGCTGCATCCATCGCCGGCCGGCCCCAGGTCGCCCAGGCGGCGGGCGCGCAACAGACGCACGATGCGTTCGGTCCACTGCGGGCTGCCGGCGCCATAGATGCAGCCGGGCCGCAGGATACCTACCTGGGCTGCGTCCGCCAGCAGCGCCTCCGCCTGGATCTTGGCGCCGCCATAGGACTGGGGCGGCAGGCTGGCGAACGGATGGCTCTCGTCCACTTTGCCGACCGCATCGCCGTAGACCGCCATGGAGCTGAAATGCACGATGCGCAGCGGCCGCGAGCGCGAGGCCTGGACCTCGGCCAGCGCGCGCGCCGTGGCCACCATGACGTCGGCGCTGCCCGCCACGCAATTGACCACGGCGTCCACACCGGCCGCGGCCCGGGTCAACGACCCGGTATCCGTGGCCTCGCAGAAGACGGTCTCGATATCGCCGGCCACCGGTTTGCGGCGCGTCGCGGCCACGGGTTCGGCCCAGTCGGAGGCATGCAGCGCGGCGGCCAGCCGGCGGCCGACGTAGCCGCTGGCGCCCAGGATCAGGACACGGGTCTTCATGCGGGACTCCCAGGATCGGCCGGCTCGCCGCCGGCATGCCGGATCTGCAGGTGCCGCGCCAGGCGCAGCGCCAGCGCAACGAGGGTCAGGGTGGGGTTGGCCTGGCTGGACGTCGGGAACACCGCCGCCCCGGCCACGTACAGGTTCCGCACCTCATGGACGCGGCAGTTCCTGTCGACCACGCTGGTGCGCGGATCGTCGCCCATGCGCGCCGTGCCGATGTGGTGGCCGCCGTAGGCGCCGTAGCGCGTCATCTCCCGCTCGACCTCGCCCGGATCGTAATCGAACTCGCCAATGCCCGAATCGCGGACATCGGCCGCCAGCAAGGCCAGGGACTTCTGTACCGTCGCCACGTCCTGGCGCGTGTAGTGCCAGTCGACGTGCAGCCGCCGCATGCCGAGTTCGTCGACGGACGTTCCCAGGGACACCCGGCTCTCCCGATTGGGCTCCTGTTCGGCGTGGAAATCCAGGCTGTAGCGCTGGGTCCGGGGGTAGACGATGATGGAGGGAAACTTGCGGGCGGCCAGGGTCCTGTCGCGCAGCCAGTGCCACAGGAAACCCGCCACCGACGGCGCGCCCCGCAGCACGTTGAAAGCATGCCGCAGCCAGCCCCCCACGGAGACCCGCTCGTCGCCGTGCAGGCGCTTGGCGTATTCGTAGGGCACGAAGGCCCGGGCCAGGAACAGCAGCGACAGGATGGCGGTCCCGTGCGCGGGGTCGGTGATCCGGGGGTGATGCAGCCGGGCCACGAAATTGCCGATGCCCTGCTCGCGCTGCACATCGGGCCGCAGCGCCAGCCGCCGCCGACAGTACGTGCCGTCGTCGGCGACGTCGTAGCCGTGCCAGGCCCGATGGGGCGGCGCCAGCACGAGGCTGCCTATGGTACCGGCCAGGTGGCACATGTAGTAGCGGCCCACCACGTCGTGCGCGTTGCCCACGCCCCGTCCCGTGCGGCCGGGACTGTTCAGCAGCAGCCGGACCACCTCCAGGCCGCCCGCGGCCAGCACCACGCTGTCCGCCGACACGGCGAAAGCCTTGCCGTCCAGCGTCTTGAATTCCACGTGACGGATCGCCTCGCCGGCCTCGTCCAGTTCCAGCCGGGTCACGTTCGCGTGCAGCACGACGCGCAGGTCCGGCGCCGCCCGCAAACGCCCCAGGTAGCGCCCGCCGAAATTCGTGGGACAGCTGAAGCGCTCCAGCGTCTGGGTGGAGAAATGGCTTTCGTCGAAGCCTTCCAGCATGGGCCGGCGCGGCTCCGCGAACGCTTCGGCCATCGTATAGGCATAGTCGCCGGCCTCGCACCAGGCATTGGCCGCCGGATAGTAGGGCGCCAGGTCCTCGGGGCCGAGGGGCCAACCGCTGCCGGCAATGTACGGACGGGCCTCGAAATCGATGGGGTCCAGGGGCATGCAGCGTCCGCCCCAGATCGTCGTCGAGCCGCCCAGTTGGCGCTGGCGGTAGCGGTCGAGCGGACTGTGCAGCGCGGCGTCTTCGACCGTGCCCTCGTACAGGGCCTGTGTGCGCGGCTCGGGTTCCTGGCCGCCTGCCTCCAGCACGACCACGTCCAGGCCGGAGTCGGCCAGCGACAGGGCCATGGCGATGCCGGCCGCGCCGGCCCCCACGATACAGATGTCCGCGTGCAGCCGGGCGTCCTGCGGCAACGCATTGGCGTCGAGCAACATGGTGGGCCTCAGGGGAAGGAAATCGTCATTGGTCGCACAGCCGGGTATCCAGGTAGCGGGGCGCGTCGCACTCCTCGCGCATGTACAGGCGCGACGGCCGCGGCGAGCCATTGTCGTACATCAGAGTCACGCCGGCGCGGACCACCGTGCCGCCGTAGCCCGGATACCCCGCCCCGCTGACGCGCTCGCGCCAGCCGTCCAGGGTCAGCAGGACACGGGGATTCATCTGCCACTCCAGGCGCGGCCCCACGCGCCAGCTCATGGTCTCGGAGGTGCCGCCCGCGCCGATGCGATAGTTCTTCTGCCGTTCGCGCACGACGTTCAGCGACAGCCAGGTCTTCTCGCCGGCCTGCCAACGCATGCTTACCCGGCCTCCGGTCAAGGTGGAATACAGCGTGGAGGGATCTTCCTCGTTGCCGAACGGCCGATGCCACAGGTGGAGGTGGAACGCGGTCTTCACCGAGTAGTCCCAGTAGGCGCGCAGTTCGGCGGTGACGAAATCCACGTTGCGGTCGGTCAGCGTCGAATACCGGCGCTGGCGCCAGCCCGCGTAGCCTTCCAGGGCGGTCCTGGCGCTGTAGTGCCAGATGCTGTTCAGGAAGAACTCGGTGTCGGTGTAGGCCCGGTCCAGTTGCTGGATCTGGAGCGGCGTGCGATCCGGATAACTGCTGCGCACCCGCGAGACGCCGGCCATCACGTAGGAGTTGTCCCGGCCCATGAGGCGGCCGGCCAGCTGTATCTGGCTGTCGTCCCGGTTGTACAGCTGCTGGTTCAGCGCGAACTCGTTGCGCGAGGACGTGCGCGACACGCCCAGGATCGGCAGGGTCAGCGACTCGGTCACGCGCAGGCCGATGTCGGCGTTGAACACCCGCTGCTTGAGCAGGTCGCGCTCGGGCCAGCTGCTGGCCATGTAGCGGTTGAGCCGGACCCGGTCGGAAACCGAGGCGCTGCCCTGGAGCAGGTCTCCCGCGCGCCACTGCAAGGTCGTCCTGAACGCGTGGGGATGGTGGTCGAGCTGGCCCTGGTCCCGGTAGTCGACGTTGCCGAAGGCCGCCGAGGCCAGGAGCCGCGTGCGCTCGGACGCCAGGGGAATGATCGCGGCCGCGCGCACCTCGTCGCCCACGGCCAGGTCGCCGTGCCGCCGGTCCCCCGCCGTGTCCGGCAAGCGATAGGGGTTGCTGACCTGCTGGATCACGCGCGAGATCTGGACCGAGTATTCGATGCCTTCGGGAAAGACCGGCGAACCCGCGCCCAGGCCGCGCCGCGTCGGCGGCGCCTGGCCGGCATCTGCGCGCGCTTCCGGCGCAGGCACCGCCGCCGGGACGGGCGGTTCGGCCGCCTTGGGCGCCACCGCCCCCACGGTCTTGGCGATGACCGCGTCGATCATCGCATCGGCTTCAGGCTGCCCGGCCCCCGCGGGCCGGACGGCGCACAGCGACACGGCCACCGCCAGCGGTATCGCCGACTGCCAGACAGAGGAACGCTGGTGCGCGCGCACGCCCGCTCCGGCTAGAAGAAGCGTTCGTCGACGTAGATGACGTCGCCGGCAGCAACCGGATCGTCGAGGTTGACGCGTTGCTTGCGTTGCTCGCCCGTGCCGGGATCCGGCCGGCTGATGCTGATGCGGCGTTCCGAGGCCCGCTGCGTCAGCCCTCCGGCCAGCGACAGCGCGCGCATCACGTTCAGGCCCCGCTCCATGGGATAGGCGCCCCCCCGCGTGACTTCGCCGTAGATGTAGAAAACCTTGGCCTGCGGCACGTAGACGACGTCGCCGGCCTGCAGCGACAGGTCCTGGACGGGACGGTCGGGCAGGCTCTTGTTGCCTATCAGCAACTCCATCCGGCGCTGGCCGTCCGGGGCCTGGGAGTCCTTGCGCAGGACCACGGCCACGTCGTCGGCGTTGTCCTTCAGGCCGCCGGCCTGGGCCAGCAACTCCAGCAGCGTCAGGCTGCCCTCGATGGGATACCGGCCGGGCTTGGCGACGCTGCCGAGGATGGAGGCCATGCGGCTGCGGACCCGCAGCACTTCGATCGCCACCTGGGGATCGTTCAGGTATCCGCGCTGGCGCAGCCCGTCGGCGATCCGCTTGGCGATGGCCGAGGGCGCCTCGCCCCCGACGGCCATGTCTCCCAGGAAAGGAACCACGATGTGTCCCCGGACGTCCAGCGTGACCTGGGCGGCCAGTTCCGGCTGGCCGTAGACCGTGAGATAAAGCGTGTCGCCCGGCCCCACCGTGGCGACGGCGCCCCCCTCGACTTCGGAGGGAACGATGGTTGCGGGCGCCAGGCGGCCGGGATGAGGCATCTCATCGGCGGCGTAGGCGGCACCAAGCGCCAGCCACGCCACCAGCGCAGCCAGCACCTTGGGCAGACATATGCGTAATTGCCTCAAAACCACTCCATTGAAGTCACGGAAACGCCCGCTAAAATCATCGCGCCGATTATAGAGGGGGATCAGGGACGGACCGCGGGTGCGACATTCTCGCAGAACAGCGTAGCAAAGGAACAGCAAACAACTCCAAGCCGGGAAATAACAGGCGCAATTTTTTGTAGCATTCTGCCGGCATCCCTTCAGCCCCACGCTCACCACGCCCGTCCTCCATTTCGACATGCCTACACACCCTGCCCAGCCCGACATCGTCCGGATGCGGCTTTTCGACCTGGACATCATCGCGGCGACCTTTTCCGAGGCCGTCGCGATCCTGACCGACGCCGTCGCCAGCCGGCGCGGACCGGCGGGCATCGTGTCGACCCCCAACGTCGACCACGTGGTGCGCCTGGACAAGCAGCCCGATCTCCAGCCCATCTACCGCCAGGCCGAGTACCTGTTCGCCGACGGCATGCCCATCGTCTGGGCCAGCCGCCTGCTGGGCCGCCCGCTGCCCGAGCGCGTGACGGGCTCGGACCTGTTCGTGGCGCTGTGCCGGCAGGCGGTCGCGCATGGCTGGAAGATCGTGATCCTGGGCGGCATGCCCGGCGACGGCCCCATGCTGGAAAGCCGGTTCGCCGCCACCTATCCCGGCATCGACGTCACCGTGATGACGCCGTCGATGCGTTTCGATCCGAACGGCGACGAAGGACGCGAAGCCGCGGACCGCATCCGCACCCTGGCGCCCGACCTGGTCTTCGTCTGCCTGGGCATGCCCAAGCAGGAGACCTGGGCCGGCCGCTATGCCCCCACGCTGCCCCACGGGCTGGTGCTGTGCGTGGGCGCGGCCATGGAATTCGCCATCGGCCTGCAGCGGCGCGCCCCGCGGCTGGTCCAGCGGATGGGCATGGAATGGCTGTGGCGCCTGCTCTGCAATCCCGGCAGGCTGTGGCGGCGCTATCTGAAGGAAGACCCCCGGTTCTTCGCCATCTGCTGGCGGGAATATCGCTCCGGCGTCCGCGGACGCTGACAGGAAACCCCATGGCCACCAGCCGCCTTCCCTCCCACCAGCGCATGTTCTACAGCATGGCCGCCATCGGCGCAGCCGTGATCGCGCTGCTCTGCCATGCCGCCACCAGCGTCTATTTCGGGCGCCAGCCCTCGAACGAGGACGGGGCGCTGCTGCTCGTCATCGCGCTGGCCACCGGCATCGCCTATTACCGCTTCGAACAGCTGCTGAGCACGCGGACCATGGCCTTCATGCTGTGGCGCGCCATCCTGACCTGGTCGCAGGTGGTCATGGTGACGCTGCTCGCCTTCATCCTTCTGCCCATCGAGCACCGCAACCTGGGCCGGGAAATCCTGCAGGCCTGGGCCTTCCTGACGCCCGTGGCGCTGCTGCCCGGCCTGGCGCTGATGCGGCTCAGCGCGCAGCACCTGTACGGCGCCAGCCAGTACGTCCGCCGCGCCATCTTCATCATGCCCGGCTTCCAGGCCCAGACCCTGGCCATCCGGCTGCGCCGCTCGCCGGCCATGGGCATCCTGGTGGACGGCTACTTCGACGACACCCCGCGGCCGGAGCCGCTGGACTCCCTGCCCTACCTGGGAAATCTGCCCCAGGCGGTCGAGCACCTGAAGGAACAGAAGTCCAACGTCGCCTTCATCAGCATGACGCTGATGAAGACGCCCTACGCCCAGCCCATCATGAACCAGTTGGGCGACTCGACCTCGGCCATCTACCTGATCCCCGAATCGCCCGCGCTGGGCGATTTCGAGGTCAGCGTCAGCAACATGGCGGGCGTGCCCCTGCTGCGCCTGCACGACACCCAGATCCTGGGCATCGCGCGGGGCATCAAGCGCTGCATGGACCTGCTGTTCGCCGGCCTGATGCTGCTCGCGGCGGGCGTCCCCATGCTGATCATCGCGGCCCTGGTGCGGCTGAGCTCACCCGGCCCCATCCTCTTCCGCCAGACCCGCTACGGCCTGGACGGGGAACCGATACAGGTCATGAAGTTCCGGTCCATGTACACGCACCAGCCGGACCCGGGCAAGATCCACCAGGCCACCCGCGGCGACCCCCGCATCACGCCCGTGGGCCGGATCCTGCGCCGCACGTCGCTGGACGAGCTGCCCCAGTTGTTCAACGTCTTCAACGGCAGCATGAGCCTGGTCGGCCCGCGCCCCCATGCCGCGGAACACAACGAGTTCTACCGGCAGCAGATACGCGGCTACATGCTGCGCCACACGGTCAAGCCGGGCATCACCGGCTGGGCGCAGGTCAACGGCCTGCGCGGCGAAACCGACACCCTGGACAAAATGATGAAGCGGGTGGAGTACGATCGCTACTACATCCAGCACTGGTCGCCCTGGCTGGACATCCGCATTCTTTTCATGACCTTGCGCCTGGTCGTCCACGACAGCAAGGCCTATTGACGACAGCCCCACATGCCCGACACACCCGCCCCCCAGCGACTGATGGAAGTCGAGATCAAGCTCGCCTTCATGGAAGACCTGGTGGAACAACTGAACGAACTGGTCTACCGGCAGCAGCAACAGATCGATGCGCTGGCGCGCGAGCTGGCCCGGGTCCGGGAACAGAGCGCGCAGGGGCCGGCCGCGCCGGCATCGCTGCGCGACGAGATCCCTCCACACTACTGAAACGGCAAAGCGCGCCTACGGCGCGCGGCGGTCCATCAGCGCCCAGGCGATGGTGCCGGCGTCGACGTATTCCAGCTCGCTGCCCGCGGGCACCCCGCGCGCCAGCCGGGTCACGCCCAGCCCTTGCGCGCGCAGCAGCTCGGCCAGGTAGTGGGCGGTGGTCTCGCCTTCGGTCGTGAAATTGGTGGCCAGGATGACTTCCCTGACCTGGCCGTCGGTGGCGCGTGCGAGCAGGCGGTCGAAACCGATCTCGTTCGGCCCCACGCCCTCGAGCGGGGACAGCCGGCCCATCAGGACGAAATACAGCCCGTTGTAGCTGTGGCTGGCCTCGATCATGTTCTGGTCGGCCGGCGTCTCGACCACGCACAGCAGGCTGGCGTCGCGGCGCGGGCTGGCGCAGGTCTCGCAGATCTCGGATTCGGTGAAGGTATTGCAGCGCGCGCAGTGGCGCAGCCGGTCGACCGCGTCGCCCAGGGCCTGGCCCAGCATGCGGGCGCCGTGCGGGTCGTGCTGCAGCAGGTGGTAAGCCATGCGCTGCGCCGACTTGGCGCCCACCCCAGGCAGGCGCTTGAGGGCATCGACCAGCACCGACAGCGGCGCCGGCCCGACGAATCGATCGCCTGCCATTCCCGTTCCGCTCAGAAAGGCAGCTTCATGCCCGGAGGCAGGGGCAGGCCGGCGGTCAGCGCGGACATCTTTTCCTGGCTGGTGGCCTCGGCCTTGCGCAGCGCGTCGTTGAGCGCGGCGGCCACGAGATCCTCCAGCATGTCCTTGTCGTCGGCCAGCAGGCTGGGATCGATGGCGACGCGCTTGACATCGTTGCGGCAGGACATGGTCACCTTGACCAGACCGCCGCCCGAGACGCCCTCGACGAGCATGTCGGCAAGCGCTTCCTGCGCCTTCTTCATGTTTTCCTGCATCTGCTGCGCCTGGCGCATCAGGCCGGCAAGCTGTCCTTTCATCATGGCTGGGTTCCTTGTTTGGATTCGGAAGATACCGGGCGGATCGAGTCGGGTACGATCTGGCCGCCGAAACTGTCTAGCAATTCACGTACGAAGGGGTCGGCCATGATCGCGCGCTCGGCCTCGGCCTGGCGCGCCTGGCGCTCGGACTCGGCCACCGCGAAAGCGGTGGCGTCGCCGGTCTGGCCGATCTCGAAGCGCAGCCGCACGGGCACGCCGAAATGCTGCTCGAGCACGACGCGCAGGCGCTCTACCCCCGCGCCTTCGGCCAGCCCGCGGGTCGCAACCTTCAGCACCACGGTGCCGCCTTCGACGCCCACCCATTCGCTTTGCTGCGCGAGCTGGGCGGCGATGCCCTTGATGGGCAGCCGCGCCGCCAATTCCGGCCACGGCTCGTTCAATGCGATGGGACCGCCGGACGCGCCGGCCATGCCGTCGCCGCCGCGGGCGGGTTCGGCCTGGACCACGGGCGGCGCTGGCACCGCGGGCGCTTCCGGTACCACGGGCGGCGCCTCGTCCCGGTCCGGGCCGGCAGCGGGTCGCGAAGCCGCGGCCTCGTCGTCCCGCAGCCCGGCCTCGGCCTCCGAGTGCCAGGCAGGCGGCCCGTCTTCGTCGGAACCCGCCCCATCCGGGGGCGAGGCCGGTGCCGGTGCCGGCGCGGTCCGCGCCGTGTTGCCGGCCGGCCGGGCAGGCGCCGAGGCCGGCGCGCGCTTGTTGCCGGCCATCGACATGTTGCGGGCTGCGGCCAACGCCTCGGCCGCAGCCGATGCGCGCGCCGGCGCGGGCGCGGGGGCGGGGGCGGCCGGACGCGCGGCCGGCGGCACCGAAGCTGGAGCCGGAGCCGGCATCGACGCGGCCACCGCCGGCGCCGCCTTCAAGGCGGCGGACCGCTGGACCGGCGCGGGGGCCTCCTGGGATGCCGCCTGCGGTTCGGCGGTGAATGCCAGCATGCGCAGGCAGGCCATCACGAAACCGGCGTATTCGTCGGGCGCCAGCGCCAGTTCGGCGCGGCTGTGCACGGCGATGGAATAGAACAGTTGGATCTCGTCGGCGGAGAACTCGCCTGCCAGCCGCTGGATGTCCGCCGCCAGGGGGTCCTCCTCGGACACCGCGCCCGGCACGCGCTGGGCCATGCCCATGCGCGACAGCATCACCGCCAGGTCGGCCAGCGCCCCGGCATACGACAGGCTGCGCGCCGCCAGTTCGTCGGCCACGCCCACCACCCCGGCGCCGTCCGCCGCGCGGACCGCATCCAGCAGGCGCACCAGATGGCGCTGGTCGATCGTGCCCAGCATGCCGCGCACGGCTTCTTCCGACAGGTTGCCGGCGCTGTAGGCGATGGCCTGGTCGGTCAGCGACAGGGCATCCCGCATGGAGCCGCGCGCCGCCTGGCCGATCAGGCGCAGGGCCGGGATCTCGAACGGCAGCTGTTCATCCGCCAGCACATGCTCGAGGTGGCCGACGATGGCCTCCGGCGGCATCTGCTTGAGGTTGAACTGCAGGCAGCGGCTCAGCACCGTGACCGGGATCTTCTGCGGATCGGTGGTGGCCAGGATGAACTTGACGTGGGGCGGCGGCTCTTCCAGAGTCTTGAGCATGGCGTTGAACGCATGCCCGGTCAGCATGTGCACTTCGTCGATCATGTAGACCTTGAAGCGGCCGGAGGTGGGCGAATAGACCGCCTGTTCGAGCAGTTGCGTCATCTCGTCCACGCCCCGGTTCGACGCGGCGTCGAGTTCCAGGTAGTCGACGAAACGGCCGGCATCGATCTCGGTGCACGCCCGGCACTGGCCGCAAGGCGTAGCCGTGATGCCGGTCTCGCAATTGAGCGATTTCGCCAGGATGCGCGACAACGTGGTCTTGCCCACCCCGCGCGTCCCCGTGAACAGCCAGGCATGATGCAGGCGCTGCGTGGAAAGCGCGTGCGTCAGCGCACGCACCACGTGTTCTTGTCCGACCAGCGTATCGAATGAACGCGGCCGCCATTTACGAGCCAGCACCAGATATGTCATAAAAAGTATTGTACCCCCCTACGCCCTTCGGGCGCCCCCCAGGGGGCGGCACTGGCGGACCGGCAAAGCCGGATCCGCGGTGCCCTGGGTCTAGTGCGGTTTTCTTGGTTTGTGCCACCGTTGCTATCGCTGGCAGCCAGCGAAGCACGGGTGCCACAAACCAAGAAAACCGCACTAGACCCAGGATGCGGTGGATCCGGCTTTGCCGGTCCGCCCGCATCGCCCCCCTGGGGGGGCGCGCGTAAGCGCGTAGGGGGGGTGCTATACTGGCATTGGCGGGCCCCTTCGCATGGCGGAGCGGTGAACCTGGTCAGGTCGGGAACGAAGCAGCCATAGCTGTAAACCGTCAGTGCCGAAGTCAGGCTCGCCACCCAATTCCCTTGTCCTGGGCTCTAAAAACCACACTAGCCGGACAGGCTCTTGGAAAAACCGCTTTTTTGCGGTTACCATTGGTTTATCTCGGGCTCTACGCCGACCGATTCCGGCGCCTACCTGCCCCGCTCCCCTCGCGTTTCGCGCTTCTCACGCATCGTCCAGGGGTACTCCCGTCAGGATCCGCGCATATAAAAAAATTCCCCTCAGGGGTCTGGAATCCAAGCACACGCGCCCGCATATATCTAACGAATCACATATCCGTTTACCGCGCACTGCACCCTCTTCCTGCGCTTTGCGCACACCTCCAGAAGGAAAACCATGAGCGACGCGATCAAGCACGTGAGCGACTCCAGCTTCGATGCCGACGTACTTCAAGCCAATGAGCCTGTCCTGGTCGATTACTGGGCAGAATGGTGCGGTCCCTGCAAGATGATCGCCCCCATCCTGGAAGAGGCTGCCTCCCAGTACAAGGGCAAGCTGACGGTCGCCAAGCTGAACGTCGACGACAACAACGCCACGGCCGCCAAGTACGGCATCCGCGGCATTCCGACCCTGATGCTGTTCAAGAACGGCCAGGTCGTGGCCACCAAGGTCGGCGCGCTGTCCAAGTCGCAGCTCACCGCCTTCCTGGACAGCTCGCTGTAAGCAGGTAGCAAGACACGGACCGGCCCAGAGCCGGTCCTTTCCGATCAACCTTTACCACGCCCTCTCCTTGCGCACCGGCGGCGCGCCCCGGCCTCGGGATCCAGCCCTCCGCCCCAAGAGCAACAGACTCTCTGCGCAAAGTCCTCCCACGAGGACGTGTCACCACCAAGAACTCCCCCCGGAGCTTTACCCGAGATGCATCTCAATGAACTGAAGGCGCTGCACGTTTCGCAACTGCTGGAAATGGCCGCCACGCTCGAGATCGAGAACGCCAGCCGCCTGCGCAAGCAGGAACTGATGTTTGCCATCATGAAGCGGCGCGCCAAGCAGGGCGAGCCGATCTTCGGCGATGGCGTGCTGGAAGTGCTGCCCGACGGTTTCGGCTTCCTGCGTTCGCCCGAAACGTCCTACCTCGCCAGCACCGACGACATCTACATATCGCCTTCCCAGATCCGGCGCTTCAACCTGCATACCGGCGACTCCATCGAGGGCGAGGTCCGCACCCCCAAGGACGGCGAACGCTACTTCGCGCTGGTGAAGGTGGACAAGGTCAACGGCCAGGCGCCCGAGACCATGAAGCACCGCATCATGTTCGAGAACCTGACGCCGCTGCACCCGAACAAGCCGCTGCGCCTGGAACGCGACATCAAGAGCGAGGAAAACCTGACCGGCCGGATCATGGACATCTTCGCCCCCATCGGCAAGGGCCAGCGCGGCCTGCTGGTGGCAAGCCCGAAATCGGGCAAGACGGTGATGATGCAGCACATCGCGCACGCCATCACCGCCAATCATCCCGACGTCACGATGATCGTCCTGATGATCGACGAACGTCCGGAAGAAGTGACCGAAATGCAGCGCTCGGTGCGCGGCGAAGTGGTCGCCTCCACCTTCGACGAACCGGCCACCCGCCACGTGCAAGTGGCCGAAATGGTCATCGAAAAGGCCAAGCGCCTGGTCGAACTCAAGCACGACGTCGTCATCCTGCTCGACTCCATCACCCGCCTGGCCCGCGCCTACAACACCGTGGTGCCGGCTTCCGGCAAGGTCCTGACCGGCGGCGTCGACGCCAACGCCCTGCAGCGGCCCAAGCGCTTCTTCGGCGCGGCCCGCAACATCGAGGAAGGCGGCTCGCTCACCATCATCGGCACCGCCCTGATCGAAACGGGCAGCCGCATGGACGACGTGATCTACGAAGAGTTCAAGGGCACCGGCAACAGCGAAGTCCACCTGGAACGCCGCCTGGCCGAGAAGCGCGTCTACCCCGCCATCAACCTGAACAAGTCCGGCACCCGCCGCGAAGAGCTGCTGATCAAGCCGGACGTGCTGCAGAAGGTGTGGGTGCTGCGCAAGTTCATCTTCGACATGGACGAGATCCAGTCCATGGAATTCATCCTGGACAAGATGCGTTCGACGAAGAACAACGCCGAATTCTTCGACATGATGAAAAAGTAGGTCCCCCCCTACGCGCTTACGCGCGCCCAGTATGGTGAGCCCCCAGCCGCTACGCGGCAGCCCCCCAAGGGGGCGGGACCCGCCTTGGGGCGGCCCGGCGCCGGGTCCCGGGGGCGATGCGGGTGGACCGGCGGAGCCGGATCCACCGCATCCTGGCAACTACCGGGCTGGCGGGGGGTGGTTGCTCTGCCAAGCGATGTCTTTGAAGCGCGAAATGCGCCAAAAACATCGCGCTGATTGCACAAATCCGGGAATCCCGCGATAATTCAGGGCTTAGCTCTAGAAATTGGGCACGTTGTCGGACCGGCGCTCCGTCCAGCAAGTCATCACGGAAGCCGCCCCTAAGGAAAAACCGCCCCAAGGCGCAAACCTTCGTCCCGGCTGGCGACCCGCATACTCCCAAGGAAGACCATGAAAGAAGGCATCCACCCCGAATACCGCGACGTCGTGTTCCAGGATCTGCAGACCGGCAACAAGTTCGTTACCCGCTCGACCCTGAACTCGCGTGAAACCATCGAACTCGATGGCAAGACCTACCCGCTGTTCAAGTGCGACGTGACCTCGGAATCGCATCCGTTCTACACCGGCGCGCAAACCCGCATCGTCGAAACCGGCCGCGTCGAGAAGTTCCGCGCCCGTTTCGCCCGCACCACCGGCGCCGGCAAGACGTCCGCCTGATCGCACCGTCCCGCGCCACGAAAAAGGCAGCCTGCGGGCTGCCTTTTTTCTGTGGTCGACCTTTCCCGCGCGCCCGGCCGGGGCTCGCAACGCGGAAATCCGCCCCTTCGCTGCAATTGCTTGCAATCCGGCCTCGCATTCCGCCTTTTTTTGCGTGTCGCGGCCTGCCGGGACACTAGAATCCGTCTTGTCGCCTGTTAGGTAATCCCAGCGGTTCGATGCCCCACCGATTCCCGTCGCCCTTCCATACGTCCATCCTGCCGCCCACCCCCGCGCGGCTGACCGCGCTCGCGGCCACGAAGCTCCCGCGCTGGGGCCTGCTGGCCCTGTGCCTGCTGTACATCGTGACCGGCCTGGTCATGCGCGAGCCCTGGAAAAGCGAGGACGTCATCGGCCTGGCGCAGATGTGGTCCGCCTACGACGGCGGCTGGGCGCAATGGCTGGCGCCCGAGGCGGCCGGCGTGGCGGTGTCGCAGGAAGGACCGCTGGCGACCTGGGTGGGCGCGCTGTGCATGGCCATTTTTTCGCCGCTGCTGGGCCATATCCTGGCCGGGCGCATCCCCAACCTGATCTGGTTCGGCATCGCCAGCACCAGTCTCTGGTACGGCGCCTACCTGCTGGGCCGACGGGCCGAGGCGCAGCCGCTGGCGCTGCCTTTCGGCGGCCAGCCGGAACCGCGCGACTACGGCCGCATGCTGGCCGACGCCGCACTGCTTCTGTTCCTGGCCACCCTGGGCATCCTGTGGCGGTCCCACGAAACGTCCGCCGAACCGGCCGCCCTGGCCTTCCACGCGCTTGCCTTCTATTCGCTCGCCCGCATGCTCGACCACCCGCGCTCCGGCGCGCTGACGCTGGGGCTGGCGCTGGGCGGCGCATTCCTGGCGCGCGGTTTCCCCGCCGTCATGCCGCAACTGCTGGCCGTCGCCGTCCTGGCCGGCACCTGCCCGGCGCTGCGGCCGGCGGCGCGCTGGATCGCCCTGTTCAGCCTGCCGCTCGGCCTGGCGCTGTCGCTGGCCTGGTGGGTCGCCACGGCCCAGCTCCACCCCTACTGGATGAGCGGCTGGTGGCACTGGAACGCCAGCGTGTTCGGCATGCTGACGCCGCGCGGGCTGTCCGACGTGTTGCGCAACATGCCCTGGTTCCTGTGGCCCACCGGGCCGCTGGCGCTGCTGGCGCTGTGGCGGTGGCGCGGCTATCTGCGCTCGCCCCACGTGCAGATCCCGGTGGCCCTGATGCTGGCGGGCCTGGCCATGCTGTTCGCCACCCGCGAGCCGGTCGACGCGGAATACCTGGCGCTGGTCATCCCCTGCGCGATGCTGGCCGCGCTTGCGCTGCCCACGCTGCGGCGGGGCCTGATCAATGCCCTGGACTGGTTCGCCGTCATGGTGTTCTCGGCAACGGCCTGCGTGGTCTGGATGGGATGGATCGCCATCATGACCGGCGTGCCGCCCAAGATCGCCCGCAACATCGCGCGCCAGACCCCGGGTTTCGATGCCGATTTCTCGCTGTTCGCCTTCACCGCCGCGGTCGCCGCCAGCGTGGCCTGGATCGCGCTGATCATCTGGCGCTTCCGCTCGCGCCCCACCGGACTGTGGCGCGGAACGGTATTGTCGGCGGGCGGCGTGGTCGCGTGCTGGCTGCTGATCATGACGCTGTGGCTGCCCTCGATCAACTACAACAAGAGCTACCGCGAAGTCTCGAACGGCATGGCCCACGCGCTGGCCGCCGAGCAGGCGCGCACCGGCAGGCAGGAATGCGTGCGCAGTTCCGGCCTGGGGCTGTCGCAGCGCGCCTCGTTCGCGGTGTTCGACAACCTGCGCTTCGAGCTGTCCGGAGATTGCCCGCTGGTCCTGTTGCAAGGCAGCGCCAGCGTGCTGCGGAACGCGCTCCAGCGCGGCGAATACGCCGGCAGCCGCGTGCTGTGGGAAGGCACCCGCGCGGCGGAATTCCGCCGCGCCCCGCAGTTCCGGGAATACTTCATCCTGTTGCGTCCGGTCCCGGCCGGACGCCCCGTTTCGTGACCGACACCGGGCTCGCGCCGCCTTCCAGCTGGGGCGCGACCCTGCGCCGCATCCTCCAGCAGGGCTGGCCGGTCCTGGTCGGCCAGTGGGCCAGCATGGCTTTCGGCGTGCTCGACACCGCGATGACCGGCCATGCGTCGCCCGTGGCGCTGGCCGCCATGGCGCTGGCTGTGTCCATCTACGTCACCGTGTTCATCGGCCTGACCGGCGTGCTGCACGCGCTGATCCCCATCGCCGCCCAGCACTTCGGCGGCCGCCGGCTGGCCGAGATCGGCCGCGCCTGGGGCCAGGCGGTCTGGCTGTCGCTGGGCCTGTCGGTGGTGGGCGGATTGGCGATGCTGTTTCCGGACACCTGGCTGGCGATGTCCGGCAACGTCGACCCGGCCGTGCGGGACCAGGTGCGCGGCTATCTGGCCATGCTGATCGTCGCCCTGCCCGCCGCGCTGGTCTTCCGCACTGTGTACGCCCTGAACACCGCGGTGTCGCGGCCCAAGGTCGTGATGATGATCAACATCGCGGGCATAGGCTTCAAGGCGCTGTTCAACTGGCTCTTCATCTACGGCAAGTTCGGCCTGCCCGCGCTGGGCGCCGTGGGCGCGGGGCTGTCCACCGCGCTGGTGTTCTGGATCAGCGTGGGCCTGAGCGTCCTCGTCCTGCGACGCGACCCGTTCTACCGGCAATTCGGCCTGCGCATCGGCCGCCCCGACCGCAAGACGCTGGGGGAACTGCTGCGGCTGGGCCTTCCGATGGGCGGCTCCTACCTGATCGAGGTCACGTCGTTCACCTTCATGGCGCTGCTGGTGGCGCGCGAGGGCATCTACGCCACCGGCGGGCACCAGATCATGGCCAACCTGGTCGCGCTGTGCTTCATGATGCCGCTGGCGCTGGGAGTCTCGACCGGCGCACTCACGGCCCAGGCCATCGGCTCGGGAGACCCGCTGCGCGCGCGCCGCACGGGCTCGGCCGGACTGATGGTCGGCACCGCCGGCGCGCTGCTGACGATCGCGGTCGTGATCCTGGCGCGCGGCCCCATCGTCCAGGCCTACACCAGCGATGCCGAGGTCGGCGTCGTGGCGCTGGGCCTGCTGGGCATGCTGGCCTTCTTCCATCTGTTCGATTCATTGCAGTGCATGACCAGCTACCTGCTGCGCGCCTACAAGATGGCGGTCGGGCCCATGCTGATCCAGGCCGGCGCGCTGTGGGGCATCGGCCTGCTGGGAGGATGGTGGCTGGCATTCGGCCCGGGTGCCGGCGCGCTGGGCGGGCTGGTCGCTGTGCTGATGCCCGGCGCGCCCACGGGCGCCGGGACCATGTGGCTGATGGCGACCTTCAGCATGGCGGTCTCGTCGCTCATGCTGCAGTACGTCTACTGGCGGGTGGCCGCCCGGCGGCAGGCCGGCCCCGCGCTGGCGCAGTCCCGGACCTAGACGCGCAGGAAGTGCTCGCGGTAGTACTTGAGCTCGTCGATGGACTCGTAGATGTCGGCCAGCGCCTCGTGCCGGCTTTTCTTCTCGAAGCCCTTGTAGATCTCGGGCTTCCAGCGGCGGCAGAGTTCTTTCAGCGTACTGACGTCCAGGTTGCGGTAGTGGAAGAAGGCCTCGAGCCGGGGCATGTAGCGGACCATGAAACGGCGGTCCTGGCCGATGGTGTTGCCGCACAGGGGCGACTTGCCGGCCGGCACGTACTGGCCCAGGAACGCCAGCAGGGTGTCCTCGGCCTGGGCTTCGGTCAGCGAGGAAGCCTTCACTTTGTCGATCAGCCCGCTGCGGCCGTGGGTGGCCTTGTTCCAGTTGTCCATGCCGTCGAGCAGTTCGTCGGACTGGTGCACGACCAGGACCGGCCCTTCGGCCACCACTTCGAGCTGGGCGTCGGTCACGACCACCGCGACTTCGATGATCCTTTCCTTTTCCGGATCCAGGCCCGTCATTTCCATGTCGAGCCAAACCAGGTGATTTTCGTTCAACGCCATATAATCGGTGCTCCGGAACTATGCATGATCGCGCGCGCGGCGCCATGAGGGCGGCGCGGGCACAAATGGCAATTTTCTCACAGGCTGGCGCCTGCGCTTTCCGGACCCGTGTCGGGATCCGTCGGGGCTTGCGCGTATGCCCCCCTGACTACGAGCCGTCATCGTGTTTACCCTGCTGTTCGTCCTGATGCTGTTGGCCGGCGTCGCCACCCGGCTGTGGCTGTCCACCCGCCAGACCCGCCACGTCGCGCTACATCGCGATCGCGTCCCCGCCGAATTCGCCGACCGCATCGGGGAAGCCAGCCACCGGCGGGCGGCCGACTACACCATCGCCCGCATCCGTTTCGACATCGTCGCGCTGCTGTTCGATACGGCGGTGCTGGTCGGCCTGACGCTGCTGGGCGGGCTCCAGGCCCTGAACGAGCTGGCCGCCTCGCTGGCCTCGTCCGATTTCGTGCGCCAGTTGCTGCTGGTCGCGATGGCCGCCGCCCTGCTCTCGCTGCTGGACCTTCCCTTCACCCTGTGGCGCCAGTTCGTACTGGAAGCCAGGTTCGGGTTCAACCGGATGACCTTGCGGCTGTTCGCTGCCGATACCCTGAAGGGTCTCGCGCTGGCCGTGGTGTTCGGACTGCCGCTGCTGTCGGCCCTGCTGTGGCTCATGGCCGGCGCCGGCACCTACTGGTGGCTGTGGGGCTGGGGCCTGTGGATCGTCTTCAACCTTTCGGTCATGCTGCTGTTTCCCACCGTCATCGCGCCTCTGTTCAACAAGTTCACGCCGCTGGCCGACCAGGCGCTGGCCGAGCGCATCCAGGCGCTGGCGCGCCGCACCGGCTTCGCCCTGAACGGGCTTTTCGTCATGGACGGCTCCAAGCGGTCGGCCCACGGCAACGCCTATTTCACCGGCTTCGGCAAGAGCAAGCGCATCGTCTTTTTCGACACGCTGCTGGCCCGTCTCGCTCCCGAGGAAATCGAGGCCGTGCTGGCGCACGAGCTCGGCCACTTCAAGCACCGGCACATCCTCAAGCGCCTGGCGTTCAGCTTCGGCGTGTCGCTGGTGTTCTTCGCGCTGCTGGGCTGGCTGTCCCGGCAGGTGTGGTTCTACACCGGTCTGGGCACCGTGCCGCTGCTGGACGGACACAACGACGGCCTGGCCCTGATCCTGTTCTTCCTCGTGGCCCCGGTCTTCACCTTCGCCTTCATTCCGCTCGCGAGCTGGTACTCGCGCAAGCACGAGTTCGAGGCCGACCGCTTCGCCAGCCAGCAGACCGATCCGGCGAACCTGGTCTCGGCGCTGGTCAAGCTCTACGACGACAACGCCGCCACCCTTACCCCCGACCCCGTGCATTCGGCCTTCTACGACTCGCACCCGCCCGCCGGCATACGCATCGGCCGGCTGCGGGCCGCCGCGCCGCATGCCGTCCCACTCGACCGCCTCCAGGAAACGGCATGAATCGCGTATTGAGTATCGAACAGCTGCGCTCGGGTCGCTGCGTGCCCATGAAGAACCGGGCGCCGATGAGCTCGGCCCACATCGACGAGCAGATCCATGTCCTGCCCATCTGGGCGCGGCGCGGCGAGGTCCTGGAACGCGACTACGAATTCGCCGACTATGCCCGCGCCATCGCTTTCGTGAACGCCGTCGCCGAAGTCGCCGGCCAGGAGAACCACCACCCCGAGATGCTGGTGGGACGCGGTCGGGTACGCGTGCACTACACCACGCACGAGATAGGCGGCATTTCCATCAACGACTTCATCTGTGCGGCCAAGATCGACGCGCGCTACGAATCATGAAGCCGCCGCGGCGCGCCTCGGGTGCCGGCCTGCAGGGCCGTGTCGTGGCCGCCTTCGGGCGCCACTTCACGGTCGAATGCGATGACGGCGCGACCCGCCAATGCTACCCGCGCGGCAAGAAAGGCACGGCCGCCGTGGGCGACCGGGTCGAGGTCGCGCCCGAGGGGCCGGCCGAAGGCGCCATCCAGTCGGTGCTGCCGCGCCGCAACCTGCTCTACCGCTCGGACGAGATGCGGACCAAGCAGTTCGCCGCCAACGTCGACCAGTTGCTGATCGTCGTGGCCACCGAGCCCGACTTCTCCGACGAACTGGTGGGCCGCGCGCTGGTCGGCGCCTTCAATGCCGACATCTCCCCCATCGTCATCCTGAACAAGGTCGACCGCACGGCCGGCCTCCCCACCGCCCGCCGCAAGCTGGCGCCCATCCAGGCGCTTGGCGTGCCGGTGCTGGAACTCAGCGCCCGCGATACCGCCGCCACGCGGGCCGCGCTGGCGCCCCTGCTGGCCGGCCGGACCAGCCTGCTGCTGGGCCAGAGCGGCATGGGCAAGTCCACGCTGCTCAACGCCCTGGTCCCGGATGCCCTGGCCGCCACCCAGGAACACTCGCAGGCGCTGGGCGCGGGCAAGCACACGACCACCAGCACGCGGCTGTATCACCTGCCCGCCACGCTCGCCGCGGGGGCCGACCTGATCGACTCGCCGGGATTCCAGGCCTTCGGCCTGCAGCACCTGGACGGCGCGCAGATCGTAAAGGGCTTCCCCGAGTTCTCGCCCTACCTGGGCCATTGCCGCTTCTACAACTGCACCCACATCCACGAACCGGGATGCGCCGTGCTGCAAGCCCTGGAGGCCGGCCGGATCGCGCCCCAGCGCCATGCTCTGTACGGCCGCCTGCTGGAGGAACTGCAGCTTGGCCAACGCTATTGAGCCTTCAGAACCGGAAGGAATATCCGATCGGCAAAACAATCGTTTGGCGTTATGGTGATCGGCGGTACGCTCGGGGAAATATCCCTTGCGTCCCCTTCAGGAGCTTTCCGTGGCCTATGCGGCAATCCGGACACTGATAGAAAAACTCTCCAGCCGGCCCGACCTGCATGCGTCGCTGCGCCTGGCGCCCGACGGCACCGTACTGGGCAGGTTCTACGAATTCGAACTGGCCAGCGGCTTCCAGCCGGTGGTCAGGATCGACACGCGAACGGTGGCCGGCTACGACGCCTATGCCCGTTCGCACGCGACCGACGGCGACGTCATCAGCCCCTGGGGCCTGTTTTCGCGGGCGGCCGACGACGCCACCCTGGTGCGGCTGGACCGGCTGTGCCGCCTGGTCCATACGCTGAATTATTTCTCCAAGGCCGCCGCCGAACACCCCCTGTACTTGCGCGTCCACGGCCGGCTGCTGGCCGCCATCACGCATGACCACGGACAGGCGTTCCGCCATATGGTCGAGGCACTGGGCATTCCGCCTTCGCGCATCGTGCTGCAATTGCCGGCCGAGGCCGCGCAGGACGTGCTGCTGGCCGGCATGATCCTGGGCAACTACAAGAAGGCGGGCTTCCTGTCGGGCGTCCACGCCAACAACGTGGGCGAGGCGCAGGCGCTGCTGCACCTGCATGCGCCGGAAGTCATCAAGCTGGACCTGCGCACCGTCGACGATCCCGAGCGCGAATTGCCCCCGCTGCTGGAGACGGCGGCAGGCCTTTCATGCCAGGTGGTGTTCAAGCGCGTCGAGGACGAGGCCAGCCTGGCCCGCCTCGCGGCGCTGGGCGCGCAATACGCCCAGGGCTATCTGTTCGGCCCGCCGTCGGCCTCGCTCGCGCCCCCTGCCGCCTAAGGGGCTAGCCGCGCGCGAGCAGGTCGGACATGTCGTCCGCGTGCTCTTCCTCGACCGCCAGGATCTCTTCCAGCATGCGGCGCGTGGTCGGATCCTTGTCCCCCAGGTAGCGGACCATCGCCCGGTAGCTGTCGATGGCGATGCGCTCGGCCACCAGGTTCTCCTTGATCATGCTCTCGAGCGTGCTGCCCTCGATGTACTGGGAATGGCTGCGTTCCTGCATGCCGTCGGGCGAGAAATCCGGCTCGCCGCCCAGTTGCACGATGCGCTGGGCAATCTGGTCCGCGTGCTGTTGTTCCTGGGTGGCGTGCTCGGCGAACTCGGCCGCGACCGGATCGGCATGGATGCCGCGCGCCATGAAATAGTGGCGCTTGTAGCGCAGTACACAGACGAGTTCCGTGGCCAGGGCCTCGTTCAGCATCTTGAGCACGATGCCGCGATCGGCGCCGTAGTCCTGGGTCACCGCGCCCTCGTCCAGGTTCTTGCGCGCCCGGGCGCGGATGGCCTCCACATCGATGGAAAACTTCTCGGCACTGGGGGCCTGCGGCTTGACTGCCTGCTCCATATCGCTCTCCTTTCTCGAGTGAAACCTTCACCCAGGATAGGCCGCGCCCCCGGTCACCACTGTAACAATCAGAACGTCAGCCTCACACCCATGACGATGTTCCGGCCCATCAGCGGCGCGGCATTCTTGATGAACGACGTGTGCCGGTAGGCGAGCTTGTTCGTCAGGTTGTTGGCCCGGACGTAGATCTGGTAACGGGTCCCGCTCATGCGGCCTTCATAGGCGGCGCCAAGGTTGAGCATCGTGTAGCCGGCCGTCTCGGTCTCGAACTCGGCCACCTTGTCCTGGCGCCCCACGTACGACAGTTCGACGTCGCCGCTCCAGGCCTGCCATCGCGCGTCGAGCCGCGTGCCGACCCGGTAGGCCGGAATGCGCGGAAGATTGCCGCCGCCGTCCAGCTTCGCGCGCACGTAGTCGCCCGTCAGCGAGACGGCGAAGATGCGGTCGATCTGGTGGCGCACCTTGGCCTCCAGCCCGGTGAAGGTGGCATCGTGCTGCGTGTACTCCAGCAGTTGCAGGTTCTGGTAGACGTCCAGCGTGCGGCCATAGATGAAGTTGTCCATCTTGTTGTGGAACACCGAGACCGAGAACGTGGTGGGCCCGGCGAACTTGCGCAGCGTGAGGTCGATGTTGTTGGAGGTTTCCTTCTTCAGGTTGGCGTTGCCGATTTCGTAGGTCGAGGTGGCCAGATGCAGGCCGTTGGCATAGAGCTCCTCGGCGGTAGGCAGGCGGTGCGAGCGCGACGCCGACACCCCCAGCGAATACTGCGGCGCGAACTTCCAGACGGCGCCCGCCGACACCGAGGTGCCGCGATGCCGGGTATCGGGCGCGCCGCCCTGCACGTCGATGCGCTGCCATTCATGCCGCAGCCCGCCCTCGAAGCGCCAGTCGCCCACCGTGTATTCCTCGAGCGCGAACAGGCCGTTGTTGCGCGTCACGGTCGGCTGCACGTAGGCCTCTTCACCCAGCGCGCTGAAGTCGCGGCGCGTCGTCTGCGCGCCGATCACGCCGCGCAGCCCGCCTATGGGCGCGTGCTCCAGTTCCACCCGGCCATCGTGCGCCTTGTTCTTGAACGTGGTGGCGATCGTATCGCCCTCGATCTCGTCGTGCTGGTAGTCGGTGAAACCGGCGCGCACACGCAGCCGGGTAAAGCCGGCGAAGGGATCGCGCAGCTCGCCGCGCACGTCCCAGCGCTGGCTGCGCAGCTTCACGAAAGGCACGCCGTGGCTGTCGCCTTCTTCGCCATGATCGTGATCGTGGCCGTCCTCGTCGCCATGGTCGTGGCCGTCGTCGGGGCAGTGCAGGTGCGTGCCGTGCGCGTGGCAGCCCTCGTAGGCGTGATCATGGCCCGGCAGGCCGTAGCGGTTGCGCTGGCTGGTGTAGGCCAGTCCGATATAGCCGCGGTCGCCCACCCACGACAGGCCCACGCTGCCGGTCTCGGTATGGTTGTACGACCCGTCCACCCGGTTGCCGCCGGCCCAGCCGCGCCCCACCTTGTAGTCGTTGGCATTGCGCTTGAGCCCTTCGGCGTGGAAGACCAGGCCCTTGCCGCCGGTGGTCAGCTCGAACGCGCCCGAGGTCTCGCGCGGACCGGTCGCGCCGCGCAGTTCCACGCTGCCTTCCACGGCGTTCTCGGGCATTTCGGTGGGGATCTTGTTGTCGAGCACGTTGACCACGCCCCCCACCGCTCCGCCGCCGTACAGCAGGGCCGCCGGCCCGCGCAGCACTTCCACGCGCTGGGACAGCATGGGTTCCAGACCCACCGCATGGTCGGGGCTGATGGTGGAGGCGTCCTGGACCTCGGCGCCGTCGGACACGATCTTGACACGCGCGCCGTCCATGCCGCGGATGATCGGGCGGCTGGCACCCGCGCCGAAATGCGATGAGGTGATGCCCGGCTCCTGCTCCAGCGTCTCGCCCAGCGTGGCGGCACGCCGGGTCAACAGGTCGTCCTCGTCCAGCACGGTAACCGGCGCCGCCAGATCCTGTTCGCTGCGCGACAGGGGCGTAGCCGACACGGTGACCGCCTTCAAGGTCTGCGGCGCGGGCACCGCGGGCGTTTCCGCCTGGGCCCAGGCGGCCGCGGGCAGGCCCCAGGAAACACTCATCAATGCCAATACGAGGGGATTCAGCCTTCCCAACATCACGGTTCCTTCTTCATGGATGGCGCAAAAATGCCGCAGGCCGCCGACAAGGCAAATCCTTGCCGGCCGCGAGCGGCATTCTTGCTCAAAACCGAAGTTAGTGCAACTCTATTGCATATGCATGATGGTTGCACATAGAAACCCTGGGACGCGGATCAGAACGCCGAGCAGTGTCCTCCGCTGGGTGCCTGCCCCGAGCCTATGGCCAGGATGGCGGGCTCCTTCCGGTGGTTGACCGGGCTGGCGTGGGTCCAGTCCCAGGCGAAGAAGACGATCAGCACGGCCCAGAACAGCAGGATGGCGGAAGTACGGGTAGTCATGTCCATGTCCTCCCGGTCAAACGCCGAGGCGGCGGCGCAGGCGCACACCGATCAGCGAACCGGCGAACGCCAGCACGACCCAGATCCAGCCATGCAGGCTGCCCGTGGAAATACCGCTGACCATGGCCCCCACGTTGCAGCCGAACGCCAGCCGCGAGCTGTAGCCCAGCAGGAAGCCCGCGACCAGCACGGCCGCCCACTGGCGGCCCGTCAGCGGCTTGCCGCTGGACGGTTTGCGCGCGGCGATCCACAGTGCGCCGGCCATGATGCCGATGTTAGTGATGGAAGTGACGTCCAGGAACACGCTCTGGTCCAGCGTGCGCAGGTTGCCCGCCTGGCCCCAGAAGGCGTTGGCGGCGGGATCGAACACGCCGGCCGCGGTCGCCACCTTGGCCGCCCACAGGCCGAAGCCGTAGACCACGCCCCAGGGCTGGCCGGCCACCACCAGGTTGGCCACCGCCAGCAGGGCCAGGCCGATGCCGGCCAGCAGCAGCTTGCGGTTCCATGGCGAGGACGGCGCGGCCCCGCCGCCCTTGCGGCTCCAGATCCAGGCCGCCAGGCCGAAAACCGCCAAGCCGGCGAAGGTCAGCGCCAACGCGCCGCCCGCGCCCCAGTCGCGCACCAGGCTGACCGGCGCGACGGCACCCAGCGACAGCCAGCCGTGCAGGTGCACGGATCCCAGGAAGCTGCCCAGCGCGAACAGCGGCAGCACGCCCATGTTCAGCGGAATGCCCAGCCCAGCCTTGTACAGCGTGCCCGAGCCACAGCCGTCGGCGATCTGCATCGTGATGCCGAACACGAAGGCGCCGATCAGCAGGCTGACGCTGGGAGGCCCCAGGGCCGCGGCCAGGTCGCCGGGGAAGGTCGCCAGGAGCGGAATGGAAATGGCCGCCGCCACCGCCAACAGCACGATCTGGGCGAACACGCCGCTGGCGTCGCGGGCCTCGATCAGCCGGCGCCAGCCGGTGGTGAAACCGAAGCGCGCGCCGGCCAGCAGGCCGCCCATGCCGATGCCGATGACGAACAGCACCGACTGGCGCACTGTCACGAACCAGGCCAGCGCCAGCACCGCCAGCAGGATGGCGGCGGTCAGCGGCCAGCGCGCCTGGCCAAGCGCGGGAGCGGCGGAGGACGAAACGGCGGGCGCGCCCGCCTGGGAAAGCGTCGTTTGCATCAGGAAGATTCCTCCGCCGCGTTACGAGTTGCCGAACAACTTCTTGAATTTTTCCGAGATCTGGCTGGCCCGGCCCGGCGCATTGTCCATGGGCAAGGCCTGGTCGGCATTGGTCCAGTCGGCCAGGGATTCCGGATACATGCGCACGTTGGGCAGGCCCGCCAGCTCCGACAGCGCGAACCAGTCGGTGGCGGCCCAGTGGCCGGTGTTGCAGAACGCGATGTTGTCGCCGCCCGCGTCCGGGAACTCCCGGGCGGCGATGGCGCGCGCCTCGGCGGCCGAGACGATGCGCGTGCTGCCGGGGGCGAACCAGACGCTGTGCGGGACGTTCGTGGCGCCATGGATGGTGCCGGGCACCGAGGCCGTCGGCGCCTTGACCAGGCCTTCGAAGAAGTTCCTGGGCCGCGCGTCGATCAAGCGGATATCGCCGCCATTCGTGCCCGCCAGCACGTCGGCCTGGGTGGCCTTGATCGCGGTGTTCAGCCTGGGTTCGTAGCGGCTGGGCGCTGGCTGCGCCGGCGCGTCCTGGCTCAGGGGCTGCTGTGCCTGCTGCCAGGCCTGCACGCCGCCGTTCAGGATGGATAACCGGTTCAGGCCCAGGTATTTCAGCGTCCAGTACACGCGCGCAGCGGCGCCGAAATCGGTCACGTCCGCGCCCGAGGACACCACCACGGCATGGCGTTCGGGCGTCAGCCCCAGCTTGCGCACCTGCGCGGCCAGCTTCTCCAGCGGCGGCAGCGTGCCCGGACTGTTGGCCGGACCGCGCCACGAGCCATAGGGGGCGGACAAGGCGCCGGGGATGTGGCCTTGCAGGTAGTCGGCGGGCGGCCGGATGTCGATGACCGTGACCGAGGGCGACGACAACACTGCCTTCAATTCGTCGGGCGACAGGATGGGAGACGGGGCGGCCTGGGCGCCGGCCTGCGCGGCGAAGGCGATCAGCCAGGCGGAAAGAATGGCGAGGATTCTCATGATGATTGCGCGCGGTGCGCAGGGAATGGGCATCCTGAGAATTTTAAGACCTGGCCACGGGTCGGCTCAGACCAAGTCCCCATATTCATATAACACAAAGTTATATTAAATCATGGGGAATATAGCTCCTGGCCATACACCCGCGGGCGCGGGCCAGGGGCATCGGGCAGCCCCTGTCGGGGCCGCCCGGCGGCGGCGGGAACCGCCTCAGGCCGTTACGTGGAAGCCCACGCGGCCGAGATTCTGCATCTCGAGCTCGACCCAGGTACCGGCCACGAGCGCCTCGGCGGCGCTGGCGCCGCCGGCCATGACGATGGAGCCTTCGGGCAGGATCTCGCCCGCCTGCGCCACCAGGCGCGCGGCCGCGACCAGCGAACGCACGGGATGGCCCAGGATGGCGGCGGTGGTGCCGACCTGCTGGGCCTTGCCGTTGCACGACATGATCAGGCCCAGGTTGGAGAAGTCGATGCTGGGCTTGTGCCAGGCCCCCAGCACCACGCCCGACGACGAGGCGTTGTCCGCCACCACGTCTTCCAGCGAGAACTTGAAGGCCTTGTAGCGCGAGTCGATGATCTCGAGCGCGGGCGCGATGGCCTCGACGGCGTCCAGCGCCTCGATCGGCGACACGCTGCCCGACAGCGGCTTGCGCAGCAGGAAGGCGATCTCGGGCTCGACGCGCGGATGCACGCGGGTCGACAGCTTGAGCTCGCCGCCCTCGTCCACGCGCATGTCATGCGTCAGGCGGCCCCAGATCATGTCGTGCACGCCCATCTGGACCATCTTGGCGCGGCTGGTGAAGCCCATCTTCATGCCGATACGGCGATGGCCGCGGTCGACGCGGCGCTGGATCAGCATGCGCTGCACTTCATAGGCCTCGGCCAGCGTGAGCGGGCGGCGCTCGACGAATTGTTCGGCGGCGTGCGGCGTGCTGGCGGCTTCGTCCAGCTCGCGGGCCACTTCGGGTAGGGACAACAGCGGACCGCTCATGCTTGCTCCTTGGCGCCAAACACCGCGCGCACCGAACCCAGTCCGGCGATGCGCGCTTCCAGAATCTCCTCTCCCTGCACCGCGACCATGGGGCCCAGCGCACCGCTCAGCACCACGTCGCCGGCGCGCAGCGGATTGCCGCGCTCGGCCATCTTGCGCGCCAGCCACAGGGCCGCGTTCAGCGGGTGGCCCAGGCAGGCGGCGCCGGCGCCGATCGAGACCTGGTCGCCGTTGCGCTCCATGACCATGCCGCACAGGCGGGCGTCGAAGTCGCCCAGCTTGACCGGCCGGTTGCCCAGTACGAACAGGCCCGACGAGGCGTTGTCGGCGATCGTGTCGACGATGCTGATCTTCCAGTTGGCGATGCGGCTGTCGACGATCTCGATGGCCGGCACGGCATAGGCGACGGCCGAGATCAGCTCGGCCATGGTGGCCATGGGCTGGACCAGATCGCGCTCCATGACGAAGGCGATCTCGGCTTCGACCTTGGGCTGGATCAGGCTGGACAGCGGCACTTCCTCGCCGTCGCATACCGACATGTCGGCGAACAGCATGCCGTAGTCGGGCTGGTCCACGCCCAGTTGCGCCTGCACCGCCTTGGAGGTCAGGCCGATCTTGCGGCCCACCAGCCGGCGGCCCTGCTTGACCCAGTGGTCGGTGTTGGCCTGCTGCACCGCGTACGCGGCATCCAAGTCGCCAGCCGGCAACTGATCGCGGATCGGATCGATCGCGACGCGGCTTTCATGAGCACTGCGCAGGCGCTGCGCAAGCCCGGCGATCGCCTCGGCGGCGACGCCCCCTTGTCCTATCTGCCCCATGGGTAGTCCTGTTTGGAAGTTGAAGAAGAAAAGAGAAAAACACCTTTATGCCGTATACGTACGAATATACGGGAGAAACCTGTGCCTGGACAATGGCGGCCGCTCACGACCCCACCCCCGCCATCAGTTTGAGGCATTTGACGAACAGCGCCCGGTACTCGGGCGGAAGGGCCGCGATGATGGCGTCCTCGACGTCCTTGTCGCGGGGCAGCACGCGCTCGAGCACATCCACGCCCGCCTGCGTGATGGTGACGGCATAGGCGCGCTTGTCGTCGGCCGAGCGCCGGCGCCGCAGGTATCCCTTGCGCACCAGGCGGTTGATCATGTCGGCCAGCGAATTGCGGTCCAGCGCGATGTCCTCGGCCAACTGGTTCTGCGTGGCGCCGGGATGCTTGCAGACGGTGATCAGCAGCGCCTTCTGGCGCGGCGTCAGGTCCTCGTCGTGGAAGGTCTGCATGAACAGCGCCTCGGCCCGGAAATGCGCGCGCCGCAACAGGTGCGACACGACGTCCGTCAGTTCGAACGCCCGCACGGCGTCCGTGCAGGGCACGGTTTCCGGTTCGGGAGACGGCGCGGCGGGCGGGCGCCGCAGGGCGGTAGGTCGATTCATGATGACGGGCCGGAGCGGACCTGAGATCTTAACTGATGTGGCGCGCCCGGCAGCCGGGCCCCCTGGCGATTCTTCGAACCGGTTATGGCTGGCGCCGAAGTTGTTATGCCCCGGGGGGATGGACCGATCGCGCTGGTTTCCACTATATTATGACGTATACGTACTATAACCTCAACGGAACCCAGCACCATGTCGGTCAAAACCCTGCGCAACTTCATCGGCGGCCGCTTCGAAGACGGCATCCGCACCTTCGACAAACTCAACCCCGCCAACGGGGAACTGGTGGCGCGCGTGCACGAAGCCAGCCGCGACCAGGTGAACGCCGCGGTGGCGGCGGCGCGCCAGGCCCTGCCGGCCTGGGCGGCGCTGCCGGTCAACCAGCGCACCGACTACCTGTACGCGCTGGCCGACGGCATCGAACGCCGCTTCGACGACTTCCTGGCGGCCGAGATCGGCGACACCGGCAAGCCCGTGGGCTGGGCCGGCCAGATCGACATCCCGCGCGGCGCGGCCAACTTCCGCGCCTTCGCCGAGATCGCCCGCACGCTGGACATGGAAAGCTTCATGACCGACACCCCGGACGGGCGGCAGGCGCTGAACTATGCCTACCGCAAGCCGCTGGGCGTGGTGGGCGTCATCTCGCCGTGGAACCTGCCGCTGCTGCTGTTCACCTGGAAGGTCGCGCCCGCGCTGGCCTTCGGCAACACCGTGGTGGCCAAGCCTTCCGAGGTCACGCCCTCGACCGCCACCCTGCTGGCCGAAGTGGCGGCCGAGGTCGGCCTGCCCGCCGGCGTGTTCAACGTGGTCCATGGTTTCGGCCCCAACTCGGCCGGTGAATTCATCACCACCCACCCGGACATCGACGGCATCACCTTCACCGGCGAATCGGCCACCGGCAGCACCATCATGAAAGCGGTCGCGCCGGGCGTGAAGCCGGTGTCGTTCGAACTGGGCGGCAAGAACGCCGCGCTGGTGTTCGAGGATGCCGACTTCGACGCGGCCGTGGCCGGCGTGGCCCGCTCGGTCTTCGCCAACTGCGGCCAGGTCTGCCTGTGCACCGAGCGCGTCTACGTGCAGCGGCCGATCTACGACCGCTTCGTCGCCGCCCTGAAGCTGGAAGCCGAGAAGCTGGTGCTGGGCCGTCCCATGGATACCGCCACCACCATGGGTCCGCTGGTGTCGCACGAACACCGCGAGAAGGTGCTGTCCTACCTGCGCCTGGCGGTCGAGGAAGGGGCCACCGTGGTCACCGGCGGCGGCGTGCCGACCTTCGGCGACGAGCGCGACCAGGGCGCCTACATCCAGCCGACCATCTGGACCGGCCTGCCCGAGACCGCCCGCTGCATCAAGGAAGAAGTGTTCGGCCCGGTCTGCCACATCGCTCCCTTCGACACCGAAGAAGAAGCCATCCGGCTGGCCAACGACACCCACTACGGGCTGGCGGCGGCCGTCTGGACCACCAACCTGACCCGCGGCCATCGCGTGGCCCAGGCCATGCAGGTGGGCCTGGCATGGGTGAACTGCTGGTTCCTGCGCGACCTGCGCACGCCCTTCGGCGGCAGCGGCCTGTCGGGCATCGGACGCGAAGGCGGCCGGCACTCGCTGCATTTCTATACCGAGCCGACCAACGTCTGCGTGAAACTGTAAGCGAGTGGGAATGGGCGATAATCGCGGGGGAATGTCCCCTGCGGCCGCCATGTCCAATTTCCGTCTGACTCCCAATGCGCTGGGGCACAAGCTCAAGCTGCATCAATTGCAGATCTTCGAGCGGGTGCTCGAGCGCCGGTCGCTGTCGCGCGCCGCCAATGAACTGAACCTGACGCAGCCCAGCGTCACCAAGGCCATCTACGAACTGGAGAAGTTCGTGGGCGCGCCGCTGTTCGAGCGGTCCAACCGCGGCGTGGCCCCGACCGAACTGGCGCACCTGCTGGGCCGGCGGGTCAAGACGCTGATGGCCGAACTGCGCTACATGACCGACGAGCTCAACGCCGCGCTGACGGGGGAAAGCGGACACGTCATCGTCGGCACCCTGATCGCCGCGTCGGCCAAGTTGCTGCCCGAGGCGATCTCCATGCTGATGCAGGAGCACCCGGGCATCCGCGTCACCGTCTCCGAAGGCCCCTCGTCGCAGCTCTTCCCCGCCCTGGCCACGGGCGACCTCGACATCGTCGTGGGGCGCCTGCCCGAGCGCGACATCGCGCTGGGCTATGCCTATCCGCTCACCCACCACACGCTGTACGAGGAAAAGCTGCACGCCGTCGTCGGCGCCCACCATCCGCTGGCGCGCGCGGAGAACCTGGAGCTGGGCCAGTTGATGGAACTGCCCTGGATCCTGCCGTCCGCCGAATCGCCGCTGCGCTCCGCGGTGGAGCAGACCTTCCACCGCACCGGGCTGGGCATCCCGCCCCGCCACATCGAATCGCTGTCGCTGCTGACCAACCTTGGCATCCTGCTGCGCGGCGAGGCCATCGCCCTGATGCCGCAGGACGCCGCCGCGCAGTTCCTGGACCACGGACTGCTCAAGCTCCTGCCGCTGGCCGAATTCGGCCTGTTCGGGCGCGTGGGCTACTCGGTGCGGGCGAACCGGCAGCTCACGCCCGCCAGCCAGCACCTGATCGAATACCTGCACCGCATCTGCGACACCCGGCGCGCCGCCGCCTCCTGACGCTCCCCTGGGAAGGCTGGGCCCGGATGCGCCATAACCAATGCGCATACCCCGGGCGCCAACTTCTATTTCTCGCCGGGCGCCCGGCTCACATAGACTGCAATTGGCCTACGATAGGCCACGATCGCCTTCTCCCGGCGCGGGAGCCCGCCTCGCGGGCGCAGACCTACCGACCCAACGAGAACACCATGTACAAATACGGTCTTCCGCTCAACTTCCAGAAATGGATCGACGACAATGCCCACCTGCTCAAGCCGCCGGTCGGCAACCAGCAGATCTGGCAGGACTCCGACTTCATCGTCACCGTGGTCGGCGGCCCCAACCACCGCACCGACTACCATGACGATCCGCTGGAGGAATTTTTCTACCAGATCCGCGGCAACGCCTACCTGAAGCTCTGGGTGGAAGGCAAGGAAGAGCGCGTGGACCTGAAGGAAGGCGACATCTTCCTGCTGCCTCCGCACCTGCGCCACTCTCCCCAGCGTCCCGAGACCGGCAGTGCCTGTCTGGTCATCGAACGCCAGCGCCCCGAGGGACTGCTGGACGGCTTCGAGTGGTACTGCCTGCATTGCGGGCACCTGGTACATCGCGTCGAAGTCCAGCTCAAGAGCATCGTGACCGACCTGCCGCCGCTGTTCGAAGCCTTCTACGCCAGCGAAGACAAGCGCCGCTGCCCCTCCTGCGGCACGGTGCATCCCGGCAAGCACGTCCCGGGCACCGCATGACGGCACGGCTCGACTTCGGCGGGGTCGAACTCACCCGCATCGTCGAGGCCGAGGGCCCCTTGCTGCGGCCCGCCGAGATCTTCCCGGACTCGACCCCCGAGGCCATCCAGGCCAATCTGGACTGGCTGGCCCCGCGGTTCTACGACCCGGTGTCCGACCGGCTGGTCATCTCCATCCAATCCTTTCTGCTGAAAAGCCACGGCCGCCTGATCCTGGTGGACACCTGCGTGGGCGACTGCAAGGCGCGGGTGCGCGCCGACTTCGACCAGCAGCACTGGGGCTGGCTGGATCGCCTGGAGGCGACCGGCGTGCGCCCCGAGGACATCGACGTGGTCGTGTCCACCCATCTGCACGTCGACCACGTGGGCTGGCACACGCGGCGGGTGGACGGGGCCTGGGTGCCCACCTTCCCCAACGCGCGCTATCTCTTCACCCACGAGGAATGGGCCTACTGGAAGGAACACGAGGGCCATCCCGGCCTCGTGCGCACCGGCGACTACGTGGGCGACTCGGTCCTGCCCGTGTTCGAGGCCGGCCTGGCCGACCTGGTCGACATGGACCACCGGATCGACGAGGCCATCCGCCTGGTCCCCGCCCCCGGGCATACGCCCGGCCACGTGGCCGTCGAGATCCAGGGCGAGCGCCAGCGCGTCCTGCTGACCGGCGACGCCTTCCACCACCCGCTGCAGTGCTGCTACCCGCAGTGGAGCACGCGCTTCTGCGCCGATCCCGACCATGCCCGCCGCACCCGGCAATCGCTGCTGGAAGCCTGCGCCAACGACGGCACGCTGGTCCTGCCCGCCCACTTCCCCGCCCCCACCGCCGGCCACATCCGCCGCGCGGCGCCGGAAGACGAACACGAATTTCGTTTCGAATTCCAAGAATTACTTTAAACTTAAAACGTAAGTCCAAGGAATCGTCCATGACTTTGCAGCGCCCAGTCCCGGCCCTGGTGGCCAGCCTTTGCCTCGCGTTCGGCGTCACCGCCGCCGCGCACGCCGACATCAAGATCGGCTTCCTGGCCACGATGTCCGGGCCCGGCGGCACGCTGGGCCAGGACCAGTACGACGGTTTCATGCTGGGCGTGGAAGCCGCGGGCGGCAAACTGGGCGGACAGGCGGTCAGGATCATCCAGGAAGACGACCAGCTCAAGCCCGAGGTGGGCCGCCAGGCCGCCAAGAAACTGATCGAGCGCGACCGCGTGCAGATCGTTACCGGGCTGAGCTTCTCGAACGTGCTGATGGCGGTCTATCGCGACATCGTCAACAGCGGCACCTTCCTGCTGGTGAACAATGCCGGCCCCAGCCAGATCGCCGGCCAGATGTGCTCGCCCCTGTATTTTTCCACGTCCTGGCAGAACGACCAGCAGCACGAGGCCATGGGCAAGTACGCCCAGCAGAAGGGCTACAAGCGCGTGGCCCTGATGGCGCCGAACTACCAGGCCGGCCGCGAGGCGCTGACGGGCTTCAAGCGCTACTTCAAGGGCGAAGTCCTGAGCGAGACCTACACCCAGGTCAACCAGCCCGACTACTCGGTGGAAATCACCCAGCTGCGCACCGCCAGCCCCGATGCCGTCTTCATCTTCTATCCCGGCGGCATGGGCGTGAACTTCGTCAAGCAATACCACCAGGCCGGCCTGCTGGGCAAGGTGCCGCTGCTGTCGGGGTCGACGGTGGACGGCACGACCCTGCCGGCGCTGCAGGACCTGGCCCTGGGCGTGATGTCGGGCGGACCGTGGTCGCCCGACCTGCCCAATGCGGCCAACCGCAGCTTCGTCGAACAATTCCGCAAGAAATACGGACGCGTTCCCTCGCACTACGCGGCCTACGGCTACGACTCGGCGCAGGCCCTGAACGCCGCGCTCAAGGCCACCGGTGGCCGCCTGGACGACAAGAAAGCCTTCGAACAGGCAATGGTCAAGGCGAATTTCCCCTCAGTGCGGGGCAACTTCAAATTTAACAATAATCACTTCCCCGTATCGAATTACTACGCATTCGAAGTGGTGCGCGATCCCGCGGGCGGCGTGACGCTGGCCACGCGGGAAACCGTGTTCCCGGACCACCAGGACCCCTACCATGGGGAGTGCAAGCTGAAATAACCGTCCGGCACCGGCGTCGCGCCGCCGACCGCAGTATCCCGGGGGCCGGGCATCCGGCCTCATCCACCCCGCAGGCAAGCCAGGAGTCCGCATGAAAACCGCCAAACTGATAGCCATCGCATCGATACTGCAAGCGGCCTTCGCCGCCCCCTCCTTCGCCGCCGTCAAGATCGGCTTCGTCTCCACGCTGTCCGGTCCGGGTTCGGTGCTGGGGCAGGACCAGTACGACGGCTTCATGCTGGCCGTGGAGCAGGGCCAGGGCAAGCTGGGCGGCGTCGACGTCCAGGTCCTGAAGGAAGACGACCAGATGAAGCCCGAGGTCGGCCTGCAGGTCGTGCGCCAGTTGCTGGAACGCGAGAAGGTGCCCGTCATCACCGGCCTGATCTATTCGAACGTCATGATGGCGGTCCATCGCCCCATCACCAGCGCCGAGGTCTTCCTGGTCGGCTCGAACGCCGGCCCCACGCCGATCACGGGCAAGGGCTGCTCGCCCTACTTCTTCTCCACCTCGTGGAACAACGACCAGTTGCACGAGGCCGGCGGCGAGCTCGCCAACAAGATGGGCATCAAGAAGGTGCACCTGCTGGCGGCCAACTACCAGGCCGGCAAGGACGCCATGGAAGGCTTCAAGCGGACCTTCAAGGGCCAGGTGGTGGGCGAGACCTTCACCCAGGTCAACCAGCCCGACTACTCGGTCGAGATTTCCGCGCTGGCCGCCAACAAGCCCGAGGCCATCTACACGTTCTACCCCGGCAGCATGGGCGTGAACTTCGTCAAGCAGTACCGGCAGGCCGGCATGTTCGACAAGGTGCGCATGCTGTCGACCTCGACCATCGACGGCTCCACCCTGCCCGCCCTGCAGGATGCCGCGCTGGGCGCGGTCACGGCGGCGCCCTACTCGTCCGACCTCGACAACCCGGCCAACAAGAAATTCGCCGACGCCTTCCGCAAGAAGTACAACCGCGAACCTTCGATGTACGCCGCCCAGTCCTACGACGCCGCCAGCCTGATCGCCTCGGCCCTGGCCAAGACCAAGGGCAACGTCTCCGACAAGGCCGCCTTCCGCGCGGCGCTGCGGGAAGCCAGGTTCGACTCCGTGCGCGGCTCCTTCGCGTTCAACACCAACCAGTTCCCGATCGCGCCGTTCTACCGGGTCGACGTGGCCAAGGACGCCAGCGGCAAGCCGGCGTTCGTGACCAAGGGCGTGATCTACGAACACAGCAAGGACTCGTACGCGGGCGAATGCCAGATGAAGTGATGCTGGCCCCCGTGGCATCGCCATGGGTTGCATACAATAGGACCCCGTGGGCCGCCCGGCCCACGGTTTCATCCTAGCCCAGACATCGTGCCGCCCAACAAGGACTCCCTGGCGAAAGTCGCCCTGGTCACCTCTCCCGCCATCGGCGATTCGCTGCTGTCGATGACGGTGGCCCACAACCTGCGCCGGTCCGGATCGGCCGTCACCGTCTTCGGTCCCCATGTTCATGCACTGCGGCGCTGGTTTCCCGGCATCGACATCCAGCCCGGGCTGTCGCCCGACGGCGCCGGCCTCGCGCTGGAAGCCTTCGGCACCGTCATCCAGCTGCACGACCACAGGCCGCTCCCGGACTTCACCGGACTTCACCCCCGCGCCATGGTCCTGGAAGACTTGTGCCGCATGCGCTCGCCCAAGTCCATGGCCACCCGGCTGACCGAGTTCTGCCGGAACGGCCTGGGGCTGGTGGACGCGGAAAAACACAACGGCCTCCAGCCTCCCGCCGGCCTCGCCCATCGACTGCATGCCTCGCGCGTGGTCATCCACCCCGCCGCCAGCACGCCGGACAAGTGCTGGCTGCCCGCGCGTTTCATCGCCCTGGCCAGCCGTCTGCGCGACGAGGGATTCGATCCGCAATTCATCGTCGGCCCCGCGGAACGCCCGCAATGGGAACCCCTGCTGCGCGCGCAAGGGCTGGGGCTGCCGGATCTCGGCGGCCTGGACAACGTCGCCGCCTGGGTATTCGAATCGGGCTGGTTCATCGGCAACGACTCGGGCATCGGCCATCTGGCCTCCAACCTCCATGTCCCGACCCTGTCGCTGTTCATGCGCCAGGGAGGCGCCAGGACCTGGCGACCCGACTGGGGGCCGGGACAGGTGCTGATCGGCAGCGCCGGCATACCCACCGGCCGGCTCAAGGAAAAGCTGTGGAAGTACGTGCTGACGCCTGGCCGGGTCGCCCGGGCCTTCGCGCGCCTGCGGGGCCAGGAAACGGTGCAGGCCGCAGGCCTGCCCGGGATCACGCTGCTTCGCTGAACTGCATCTTGTAGAGCGTCGCGTACAGGCCCTCCGCAGCCAGCAGGTCCGCATGGGAACCCTGTTCGACGATGCGCCCCTGGTCCAGCACGATGATGCGGTCGGCGTTCTGCACCGTGGTCAGCCTGTGGGCGATGACCAGCGTCGTGCGCCCCGCCATCAGGCGCTCCAGCGACGCCTGGACCTGGCGCTCGGATTCGTTGTCCAGGGCCGAGGTGGCCTCGTCCAGGATCAGGATGGGCGCATCCTTGATCAGCGCCCGCGCGATGGCCAGGCGCTGCCGCTGGCCGCCCGACAGCCGGGCGGCGTTCTCGCCCACCTGGCTGTGCATGCCCCGCGGCAGCGAATCGACGAATTCAAGCAGGTTCGCATCGGCCAGCGCCTGGCGGATGGCCGCTTCCGACGGCTCGGTATTCGCGCCGTAGCTCACATTGGCGGCGATGGTGTCGTCGAACAGCACCACATCCTGGCTCACGAGCGAGATCGCGTCGCGCAGGCTGGTCAGCGTCAATTCGTCGATGGGAATGCCGTCCACCCGGATCGATCCCGCCGTGGGCAGCGCGAAGCGGGGCAGCATGGAGACCAGCGTGGTCTTGCCGCTGCCGGACCGCCCGATGAAAGCCACCGTCTGGCCCGGCTCCACCGTGAACGAGATCTGCTCCAGCGTGTCGCGGCCGGCGTCGGGAAAGCGATGGGACACCCGCTCGAACTCGATATGCCCGCGCGCCGGCCTGGGCAGCTGACGCACGCCGTCATCGCGTTCGGGTTCCTCGTCCACCAGCGCGAACACGCTTTCCGCGGACACCAGCATGCGCTGCATGGGGCTGGCGACATTGGCCAGCCGCTTGAGCGGATCGAGCATCTGCAGCATGGCGGTCACGAAAGCGGCGAAGCCGCCCACGGTGATCTGGTTGGCGCCCGACTGCCCGAGCGCGGTCGACACCACGACCGCCAGCGCCACGGCGGCGATGGCCTGGGTGATGGGCGCCGAGGCCGCGCCGGCCACCGTGTTGCGCATCGCGAAGCGCCGCAGCCGGCCGTTGATGTGCAGGAAGCGCTCTTCCTCGTGGGCATAGCCGCTGAACAGCTTGATGACCCGCTGGCCATCGATGGCCTCGCTCACCACCCGGGTCAGCTCGCCGTTCATGGTGATGGTCTCGCGGTTGATGCGGCGGATGCGGCGCGCGATGGCGCGCATGATGAAGGTGGACAGCGGAAAGGCCACCAGCGCGATCAGGGTCAGCTTCCACGACAGGTAGAACAGCACGCAGGCCAGCGAGATCACGATCAGGGTCTCGCGCACCAGCACCGTGATGACCTCGGTGGCCAGCTGCATGACGTTGGTGGCGTCGACCACGAAGCGGTTCAGCAGGACCGACGACCCCATGCGCTTGAAATAGCCGTCGGGCAGGCGCAACAGGCGGTCGAACATCTCGCGCCGCAGGTCCGCCAGCACGTGGTTGGCGGACCAGGCCATGAGATAGTCGCTCAGGAAATTGAACGCGCCGCGCACCAGGAAGATGCCGACGATGGCCAGCGGGATCTTCCATACATAGTCCGGATTCTGGCCGTTGAAGCCGCCGTCGAGCAGCGGCTTCATCAGTATGGCCAGCAGCGGCTGGGAGGCGGCCACGCCGACCAGGAACAACATGCCGAGGGCCAGCGCCTTCCAGTATTTCAGGACACGGCTATAGACGCGGCGCCACAGTTCGGATTTGACGGGTTGGGAGTTCACAAGGTGCTCGTGGTGGGCCCGGCCGCGGGTGGCGCGCGATTCGCGCTACGGCAGGCCCGCCGCTTACAATAGAAAGCTTCCGATTGTACGCGCAGCCGCCACGCCCGACCTGCCTTGTTGACGTCCTCGATGCCTGAAGCCGATCCCGTACACGTCCGGCTGCCCAACTGGGTGGGCGACGCCTGCATGTGCCTGCCCGCGCTGGAAATGATCCGGCATGCCGGGCATCCCCTGGTCCTGCACGGACGCCCCTGGGCGCGCGAACTGCTCGAAGGGCTGTCTCCCGCGGGGTTCGTCCCGCTGGGCAAGGCGTTCGGGCCCAACCTGGCCGCCACCCGGCAGGCGGCGCGCGCGGGCGGCAAGCTCCGCGGCGTGGTCTTTCCCAACTCGCTTTCCAGCGCCGCGCTGTTCCGGCTGGCCGGCATCCTCGCGGCCGGCTATCGCGGCGACGGACGGGCGCTGTTCCTGCGCTGGGCCCTGCCCAAGCCACGGGGGCTCCATGAAGTGGAAATCTTCCACCACCTGGCGCGCGAGACGCTGCGGCGCTGGCATCCGGGCATCGACCTGCCGGCCGCCCCCGGCCCTCGGCTGGAGCTGCCCTTGACGCCCGCGCACCGGGACACGGCCGATCGCGTGCTGGCCGATGCCGGCATCGGCCGCCCCTTCG
Organism: Pigmentiphaga kullae; assembly: GCF_004216695.1. Taxonomy (GTDB): domain Bacteria; phylum Pseudomonadota; class Gammaproteobacteria; order Burkholderiales; family Burkholderiaceae_B; genus Pigmentiphaga; species Pigmentiphaga kullae. Next base: position 577,605 of record NZ_SGXC01000003.1, on the reverse strand, counting down.
TTCTGCTGGCCCCGGTCGCGACCGGCCTGCACCACGGGCGGCCCAAGGCGTGGCCCTTGTTCGCCGATCTGTCCCGGGCGCTGGCCGCCCAGGGGGTGGCATGCGTGGTCTGCCCTCCGCCCCACGAAACAGACGCCACCCGCCAGGCTGCCCCGGCGGCGACCGTGCTGCCGCCCCTGGGGCTGGGCGCCTTCGCCGCCCTGACCGCCAGCGCCGCGGCGGTCGTCTGCAACGACTCGGGCACCTCCCACGTCGCCGCGGCGGCCGGCGCGCGCCAGATCACCCTGTTCGGCGTCACGCGCCGGGAACGCACCGGCCCCTGGTCGCCCGAAGCGATCTGCCTGGGCGCCGAAGGCCAATGGCCCGCCCTGCCCGACGTGCTCGACGCGGTACGGCGCCTGGTGTCCTCTTCTTCGACATGAGCCCCATGCCCGCCCGCGCCCCTCGACGAGTGCTGGTCATCGCCCTGCGCTATCTCGGCGACGTCCTGCTCACCACCCCGCTGCCCCATGCGCTGCGCGCACGCTACCCGGACTGCCAGGTCGACATGCTGGTGTTCCGCGGAACCGAGGGCATGCTGGAGAACAACCCGGACGTCCACCAGGTCTTCACCATTGCCGAACGCCCGGCCAAGGGCGAAGTCCGCGCCATGGTCCGCCGGCTCTGGCGCCGCTACGATCTCGCGCTGGTCCCGCAGCCCGGCGACAAGCCCCATCTGTTCGGCCTGACATCGGCGCGGGTACGCGTCGGACTGGTGCCGCCCGAGGCCGGCCATGCCTGGTGGAAGCGGCTGTCGCTGCGCCATCCGCTGGTCATCGACGAGCACATGCACCGCGTGCACGAGAACGAAAGGGTGGCCGCCCTGCTGGACCTTGCGCCCGCGCGCACGCTCGTGCCGCCCACGGCCCACGTCCTGCGCGACGCCTGGGGCGCCCGGCTGGCCGCCCTGGCGCCCGAAGCGCCCCCCTTCGATGCACGCCGGCCCTATGCGGTCATCCACCCCTCTCCGCGCTGGCGCTACAAGCAGTGGCACGCCGAGGGCTGGCGCGGCCTGTTCGCCAGCCTGCACGCGCGCGGCCTGCAACTGGTCCTGAGCGGAGGGCCCGGCGAAACCGAGTCGCAGTATCTCGACAGCCTGCTGGAGGGCCTGGACGAAAACGTCCGGCAGGCCATCGTCCGGGTCCAGGGCCGGCTGAGCCTGGCCGAACTGGCCGACCTGCTGCGCCATGCCACGGTCTACGCCGGCCCCGACACCGCCACCACGCACCTGGCGGCGGCCTGTGGCACGCCCACGCTGGCACTGTTCGGTCCCACCGACCCGCGGCAATGGGGTCCGAGCCCCGCCGCAGGACTGGATCAGCCGTGGTCCAAGGCCGCGCCGCGGCAGATACGCGGCAACGTGCTCATGCTGCAGGAACTGGTCCGCGATTGCGTGCCCTGTCAGCGCGAAGGGTGCGACCGGCATCGCGGCAGCCACAGCGACTGCCTGGACGGGCTCGCGACCGCCACCGTGGTCGCCGCGGCGCAGTCCCTGGTGGACGCCGCCGTGCCGGCCGGGCAGGGAGCCGGCGCATGAAGCTGGCGATCGCCTGCCATCGTTTCGGCTACGGCGGGGGCATGGAGCGCTACGCCATGGACCTAGTCAAGGGCCTGCGCCAGCTCGGCATCCGCCCGGTCGTCTTCGCCCGCAGCTTCGATACGGACATCCCGGAATACGCGTTCATCGAACCGGTGCGTATCGCGGTCCGGGCCCTGCCGGGCAAACTGCGCGATCACTATTTCTCCTGGCGCCTGCGAACGCTGAAGGCCGCCCATGGCGTTGACCTGCTGATCGGCTGCAGCCGCACGGCCGTCTCCGACGTGGCCATCTGCGGCGGCACGCACCTGGGACATCTGGCCCATGCGAACCGGCGGCCCACGCGCTGGGACCGCTGGCAGATCCGGCTCGAACGCGCACACTACGCCCAGGCGCACCTGGTGCTGGCGCATTCGCGCATGATGGCCGACGAACTGCGCCGCTACTACGACGTGCCGCAGGCGCGGATACGCGTACTGTACCCACCGGTGGACGTGGACACATTCAGCCCCGTGGACGCCGCGCGGCGGGCCGAGCTTCGCCGCGAACTGGGCATTCCGGAAGGCACCACCGCCTTCCTGTTTCCCTCCACCGGCCACGAACGCAAGGGCTATCCGATGCTGGAAGCCTGCTTCGGCGCGACCGACCTGCCGGTTTCGCTGCTGGTGGCCGGCCGGCCGGTGGAGCCGCGTTCCCCGAAGATCCGCTACGTCGGCTACCGCCAGGACATCGCCGACTGCTATCGGGCGGCCGACTACACCATCCTGGCCTCGCGCTACGAACCCTTCGGCCTGGTCGGGCCGGAATCCGTGCTGTGCGGCACGCCCACCGTGCTGCCCCGCGGCATAGGCAGCACCGAGGCGCTGTCCGAGGAAGCCTGCCTGGCCTTCGACGTCGATGCGCCGGCATCGCTCGCGGATGCTGTCAGGCGGGCAGAATCGCGGACACGGGAAGGCCGTGCCCGCCTGGCAAGCCCGCTGAGCCATCTCTCCTACGCCCCCGACACCCGCGCCCATGTCGAGGCCCTCCTGGACCTGTCCGCAACCCTGCGCTCTCCTTCCGAGGTTTCATGAGCCGTTCCATGCCCCAGCACGGCGGGCTCCCTGTCCCGCTGCTGTTTCTTTCCGCATTGGCCGTTTCCCTGGTACCCGCCCTCGCGCTGTGGATGCGGGGAAGCGCCAACCAGTTGCTGTTCCTGCTCCTGCTCTTCGCCCTGATCGGCACCGCGTGGCGGGGCCGCCTGGCGCCCCGGGATCGTTTCGTTCCCGTCGTCCGCCGGTACTGGCCGGTCTGGGCCGCGCTGGCTGCGCAGTTTCTCGCCGCCTGTGTCAGCACCGTCGTGGTGGGCCTGCGCGATGCGCGCGTGTTCGACGACCCCAGCGTGCTCGATACCCCGCTGCGCATGGCCCTGTTCGGTCCGCTGCTGTGGCTGCTGCTGAACGTGCCGTCGCGCTGGCTCAGGCAGATCCAATGGGGCTGCGTGGCCGGCGCATTGATCGGTGCCGGCATCCTCCACTACCAGATCGGCCTGTCGCCCGAGGGCCGCCCCGCACAGATCCTGTTCTCCAACCTGCTGCCGTTCAGCAACATCACGCTCCTGCTGGGCCTGTTCTCGCTGCTGACCCTGGGCTGGTCCGATCGCGCCACGGTGCGGGGCCGGATCGGCATCGCGCTGAAGCTGCTGGGCGGCGCGGCGGGCCTGTACGTCGCCTATGCCTCCGGCACGCGCGGCGGCTGGCTGGCGCTGGGGGCCTTCGCGCTGGTGTTCTTCTTCCTGATGTCGGGCAGCGTCTGGCGCAAGCTCCTGGCCATGGCGGCGCTTGCCTGTGCGGTGCTGGCCGTGTACCACGCCAGCGACCTCGTCAACCAGCGCGTGGACGAGGCCTATACGGAGATACAGGAGTATCGCAAGGGCCAGGCCCTCGACTCATCGGTGGGCAACCGCCTGCAGCTCTGGTCCGCGGCGCTGGAAGTGTTCGAGGCCCATCCGCTGGTCGGCGTGAGCCGGCAGGACTACCGCCGCACGATGCGCGAGGCGGCCAGGCAGGGATTGATCACCAAGCACGCCGCCGAGTTCCGGCACTCGCACAACGAGTTCCTGTTCAACCTGGCCACGCTCGGCATCCTGGGCGGGTTGGCGATCGCGGCGGCCTGGCTGGTGCCCGCCTTCTTCTTCGCGCGGGCCACGCGCCGTGGCGGCCGCGATGAAAGAATCGCCGGCACCATGGGCCTGCTGCTGGCGATCGGCTTCCTGGTATTCGGCATGACCGAGGTCATGTTCGCGATGTCGATGGTCGCCGCGTTCTACACCCTGATGATCGCGGCGCTGATGGCCATCGTGATACGCGCCGGCCGGCACGAGCCGGCCGCCTAGGCCCTAGTACTCCAGCCCGACATCGGCCGGCTGCCCCGTCAGCTTGCCCAGCTGCTGGATCAGCACATCCGGCACCCGCACCCGCCAGTCCTCGCTCAGGCGCACCACGCACTTGGCATCGCCCCGGTTGTAGACGATCTCGACCGGCGTACCCGGGAAGCCGTTCTCGGGGTCGGCGCGATGCGGGTTGAGGACTTCGCGCAGGGAATCCGCGTGCGCGTTGCCGTTCAGGCGGATGGACAGCGCCCGGGCCTTGGCCTCGCGCGCCATCTGCAGGTCGAACAGGTCGTCGGCCACGATGCGCATGCCGCCGGAGTATTCATCGTTGCTGACCTTGCCGGAAATGATCAGCAGCTGGTCTTCGCGCAAACGGCTGCGATGGCGCTCGTACAACTCGTTGAACACCGAGATCTCCACCTGCGCGGTACCGTCGTCCAGCACGGCGAACACCATCTTCCCGCGCCGCGTCATCTGCGTGCGCACGGCCGACAGGATGCCCGCCATCCATTGCAGGTCGCGGCTGGGCTGCAGGTTGGACAAGGGGTTGCGCACGAACCGGCGGACCTCGTTGCGGTAGGCGTCGAACAGGTGGCCGCTGAAGTAGAAACCCAGCGCGGTTTTTTCCTGGCCCAGGCGCTCGCGTTCGTCCCAGGGCTCGACGTCGGCCAGGTCGCCCGCCAGGTCGGCGTGGTCGTCTCCGCCGAACAGCGAGACCTGGCTGGCCGCGCGGGCGGCCTGTTCGGCGGCGTCCATGGCCGTGCCCAGGGTGGCCAGCACCGCGGCGCGGTTGGGCGACAGCGTGTCGAAGGCGCCGGCCTTGATCAGCGCTTCGATGGCGCGGCGGTTCACCACGTGGCGGTCGATGCGCCGGCAGAAGTCGAACAGGTCGGTGAACGGCCCCTTCTCGGCCCGCGCGCGCAGGATTTCCTCGACCGCGCTCTGCCCGGTGCCCTTGACCGCGCCCAGCCCGTAGCGGATGGTGCGCGGCGGCTGCCCGCGCGCCGAGTGTTCGTCCAGCACCGGTTCGAAGCGGTAGTTGGACAGGTTGATGTCTGGCGGCAGCACCTTGACCTTGTTGGCCACCGTGTCGGCCCAGAAGATCTGGACCTTGTCGGTGTCGTCCATGTCGGACAACATGGTGGCGGCCATGAACTCGGCCGGATGGTGGGCCTTGAGCCACGCGGTCTGGTAGGCGATCAGCGCGTAGGCGGCGGTGTGCGACTTGTTGAAGCCGTATTCCGCGAACTTCTCCATCAGGTTGAACAGCGTGACCGCGATGTCGGGGTCATAGCCCTTCTTCTCGGCGCCCGACTGGAAGATCTCGCGGTGCTTGGCCATTTCCTCGGGCTTTTTCTTGCCCATGGCCCGGCGCAGCATGTCGGCACCGCCCAGCGTATAGCCGCCGATGATCTGCGAGATCAGCATCACCTGTTCCTGGTAGACGATGACCCCATAGGTGCTCTTGAGCACTGCCTCCAGATCCGAGTGGAAGTATTCGGCCTTGGCGCGGCCGTGCTTGCGGTTGACGAAGTCGTCCACCATGCCGGAGCCCAGCGGCCCCGGCCGGTACAGCGCCAGCACGGCGATGATGTCTTCGAAGTTGCTGGGGCGCAGCTTCTTGAGCAGTTCCTTCATGCCGCGCGATTCCAGCTGGAACACGGCGGTGGTGTTGCCGTCGCTCAGCAGCTTGTAGGAATCCAGATCGTCCAGCGGCAGCGCCATGACGTCGAAGTCGCGCATGCCCTCGTTGAACTCGCGCACATAGCGCACGGCCCAGTCGAGAATGGTCAGGTTGCGCAGGCCCAGGAAGTCGAACTTCACCAGGCCCACGGCCTCGACGTCGTCCTTGTCGAACTGCGACACGGCGATGTGGCTCTGGCCCGGCTGGCAGTACAGCGGGCAGAAATCGGTCAGCTTGCCGGGGGCGATCAGCACCCCCCCGGCGTGCATGCCGATGTTCCGGGTCAGCCCTTCGAGCGGCTGGGCCAGGTCGATCAGCGCGTGCGCTTCCTCGTCGTTGTCGTAGCGTTCCTTGAAGGCGGGCTCTTCGTTCAGCGCGCGTTCCAGGCTCCACGGATCGGCCGGCGAGTGCGGGATGATCTTGGACAGGCCGTCGCAGAACAGGTAGGGCAGGTCCAGCACCCGCCCCGCGTCGCGGATGACCGCCTTCGCGCCCAGAGTACCGAAGGTGGCGATCTGGCTGACCGCGTCGCGTCCGTATTTCTGCTTGACGTACTCGATGACCTTGTCGCGGTTGTCCTGGCAGAAGTCGATGTCGAAGTCGGGCATGGAGACCCGCTCGGGATTCAGGAAGCGCTCGAACAGCAAGTCGTAGCGGATCGGATCGATATCGGTGATGCCCAGGCTGAAGGCCACCAGCGAGCCGGCGCCCGAGCCCCGGCCCGGACCCACGGGCACGCCGTTGTTCTTGCCCCAGTTGATGAAGTCCTGCACGATCAGGAAGTAGCCGGGAAAGCCCATGTCGATGATGGTCTGGCATTCCTTGTCCAGCCGCTGGTCGTATTCCTCCTGGTGCGCGGCGCGCTCCTTCTCGTCCGGGAAGAGCTGCGCCATGCGGCGGGCCAGGCCCTCCCTGGACAGTTGCACCAGGTACTCGGCCAGCGTCACGCCCTCGGGCGTGGGGAAGTTGGGCAGCTTGGGATTGCCCAGCTCCAATGTCAGGTTGCAGCGCGTGGCGATCGCCACCGTATTGGCCAGGGCCGAGGGCACGTCGGCGAAGCGCTCGGCCATTTCCTGCGAGGACAGCAGGTACTGCTCTTCGGTGTACAGCCGCTGGCGCCGCGGGTTGGCCAGAATCTCGCCCTCGGCGATGCAGACGCGGGCCTCGTGGGCGCGGAAATCCTCGCGCTCGATGAACTGCACCGGGTGGGTGGCGACCACCGGCGCGCCGCACTCGGCCGCCAGCCGCATCGCGGCCTGCACGTAGGTCTCGTCGCCTTCGCGCCCGGCGCGCTGCAATTCGACGTAATAACCGCCCGGGAACACCTTCAGCCAGTGGCGCGCGAACGCCAGCGCGGCGTCCTGGTTGCCGGCCTCGAGCGCCTGGCCCACGTCGCCCTGGCGCCCGCCGGACAGGGCGATCAGCCCCGCGCCGTAGGTCTCGAGCCATTCGGGCCGGATCTCGCCGCGGCCGCGGTGCTGGTTGGTCAGGAAGGCCTGCGTGAGCAGTTCGCACAGGTTCAGGTAGCCGGCGCGGTCGCGCACCAGCAGCAGCATGCGATAGGGCTTGTCGCGGTCGGCGTCGTTGGTGACCCAGACGTCGCAGCCAGCGATGGCCTTGATGCCCTTGCCCCGCGCCGCCTTGTAGAACTTGATCAACCCGAACAGGTTGGACAGGTCGGTCAGCGCGATCGCCGGCTGTTCCAGCGCGACGACTTTCTTGACCAGGTCGGAGATGCGGACGATGCCGTCCGACACCGAGAACTCGGAGTGGACGCGCAGATGGACGAAGGGGGGGGTGGGCGACTGGGACATGCCGGCATTTTAGCCTCTCGACGCCGGGTCCGTGCTACCCCCCGGCACCGCTTTCCCCCGGGGGCTGCCCTATTCCTTCTCGATGCCCGCGGCCTGGATGACCCGGCTCCATTTTTCCAGTTCGGCACGGCCGAAAACGGCCAGTTCAGCCGGGGTGCTGTAGGACATTTCCAGCCCCAGGCCGACCAGGCGCTCGCGCACGGCCGGATCGCGCGTGGTCTTCTCCAGCGCCTGGCTGAGCCGCTCGATCACCGGCGCGGGCGTACCCGCCGGCACGTACAGCGCATACCAGGCCAGCAGTTCGAACCCGGGATACTGCTCGGCGATGGGCGGCACCTCGGGCAGGAGCGGCCACGGCTTGGCGGAACTGATGCCCAGCGCGCGGACCTTGCCGGCCTTGACCTGCTGGGTGCCGGTCACGATGTCGGTGAACATGGCCGACACGTGGCCGGCCATGACGTCGTTCAACCCCAGCGGGATGCTCTTGTAGGGCACGTGCAGCATCTGGATGCCGGCGGCCGTCGTCAGCATCGCGCCCGGCACCAGGGTGCCCGCGCTGCCCGACGCGTAGGACAGCTTGCCGGGCTGGGCCTTGGCCAGCTTGACCAGATCGGCCAGGGTCTTGACCGGCAGCGCGGGATTGGCGACCAGCAAGGCCGGCGTGTAGGCCACGCGCCCCACCGGCGCGAAGTCCTTGACGGGATCGTAGCCCGGCTTCTTCATCAGCGCGGGATTGGCCGCCTGGGTGGTCTGCGTGGTGAAGAACAGGGTGTAGCCGTCGGCCGCGGCGCGCGCCGCGGCCTGGGCCGCGATGGCGCCCTGCGCGCCGGCGCGGTTCTCGATCACCAGCGGCTGGCCCAGTTCGCGCGACAGCGCCTCGCCGACGATGCGGGCGGTGGTGTCCACGCCGCTGCCCGGCCCGAACGGCACCAGCACGGTCACCGGACGATGGGGATAGGAATCGGCCGCCACGGCGCCCGCGGCGCCGAATGCGGCCAGGGAAGCCAGGGCGTATGCGCCCATGCGTATGCTCTTGTTCATGCTGTCTCCGGTTTCTGGTTCAAGGATGTTGCAGGCCGAGCGCGTCGAGCCAATGCAGCACCCGCTCGGCGATGAGATCGCTGTTGCGGTCCATCATCAGGAAATGGGAATTGCCGCGCATGCCGCCGGCGGGCAGGTCCAGCACCTCGACCGGCGCGCCCCGCTCCGCCAGCGCGGCCGCATGCGCATCCACCGTGGCGCGGTAGCGGCGCCAGACGGGGTGATCGTCGATATGGTCCCCCCAGGCCAGCAGGTGCGGCTGGGTCCCCGCCTGTCCGGCGGCCGGCGCCCCCGAAGGCTCCAGCGCCACGACGGCGCGTACGGTCTCGGGCCGCTCCTGGGCCGCCAGCAGCGCGAACCCGCCGCCCTGGCTGTGTCCGACCACGATGCAGGGCCCCACCTTGTCCAGCAGCGCGCGATAGGCGGCGCTGGTGATGGTCTCGTGGCCGGCCCAGCGCGGCACCCACTGGCGCGCGAACTGGTCGAAGGCCTCGACCGGGAACTGCTGCCCGGGATGGGCCCGGCGCGCGGCCGGGTCGGTGCGGTAGCCATCGGCCGGCCCCATGCGGAACATGTCCCAGGCCTCGTCCAGCGTGCGGAACAGCGGCGCCTCGGCATACAGGTCCGGATAGCGCGCCCAGGCCGCGCGGCCGCGCTCCACGGCGTCGGATACGCAGACGTCGTATCCCGCCCGCAGGAAGCGCCACAGCCAACCCGGACGCCCGTCGGGAGTCGTCTCCCAGTTCGCGCCCGTCATGCCGCCGCCATGCCAGAGCAGCACCGGCAGTGCATGCCGGGGGCGTGCCAGCCGGTAGGCCTGCACGTACATCTGGCCGACGACGTGGTCGCCGTTGGGATCCACCGGCCGGGCCGCCGCGCCCTGCGCCAGGCGCCTGGTCTCGACCGGCAGGCCGCTCAGCGTGCGCACCGCGCCGCCGACGTGGAAGCTGTCGATGGCGCGCAGGCAGATTTCGTCGGGCGCGGATTCAATTGCGGGCATGAAGAAAATCCTGGTCCTCGGAAAAGCAGCGGATGCGCGGCACGGCGCCGAAACAGGAACCCAGGGCGCCTTCCATGGCGTCCATGAAGTTCGCGACGACCTGGGCGCCGCGGCGCTCGTTGCGGCGGAACTGGACCTCGAGGTAGACGGGGTAGCCGCGCGGGATGGCGTGCGCCGCCACCACCATCAGTTGCACCTGGGTGGCCTGAGCACCCAGCAGGTCCACGCAGGCGCGCTCGGTGGCGATGGCCAGCGCGGCCAGCGGCGCGTCGGCCAATAAAGGGCTGTAAACGAAAGCTTTGATGACGGGCATGGCGATCACGGTCAAGTCGTGACGGCCATGATGCCGGCGTCGAATAATGAAATCCAGTGCAAATTATTGCGATATTATTGCGTCATGCGCACCAATTGCGATCTTCCCGATCTCCAGGCCTTCTGCGCCCTCGTGCGCTGCGGCGGCTTCAACAAGACCGCCGACATGCTCGCGCTCTCGCCCTCCGCGCTGAGCCGGCGCATCAGCAAGCTGGAGGAAGCCCTGGGGGGCCGCCTGGTCGAACGCACCACGCGCACCATGGTGCTGACGCCGCTGGGCCAGGCCCTGCACGAACGCCTGGCGCCGCTGCTGGACAGCCTGGACGACTGCCTGGCCGGCGCGGCGCGCGTGGCGCGCGGCGAAGGCGGCCAGTTGACCGTGGCCTGCATCACCACCGTGGCGTATTCCTTGTTCCCGGCCGCCCTGTCGCGCCTGCGGCAGCGCCATCCGGACGTGCGCGTGGACCTGCGCGACGACACCGGGGCGCGCGTGCGCGATGCCGTGCTGCGGCGCGAGGCCGAGTTCGGCATCACCGTCATGTGGGAAGACGAGCCCGAGCTGGCCAGCCAATTGCTGCGCGACGATCCCTATGTGCTGGCATGCGCGCCCGGCCACCCGATGGCGGCGCGCGGCCAGGCCGCCTGGGCCGATCTGGCGGGACAACGGGTGCTGGCCCTGCGCCGCAGCAGCGCCAACCGCCAGCAGATCGACGCCGCGCTGGCCATGGCGGGCGTGCCCGCGCCCTGGTTCGACGAAGTGGAACACCTGTCGTCCATGATCGGCTTCCTGGAGCACGGCGGCTGGATGGCGGTGTTGCCCCGCCTGGCGCTGGCGGCAACGACCCGCGTCGCGACCATCCCCCTGACCGGACCGACCATCGCGCGGCGCATCTGCCTGGTGCGGCGGCGCGACGCGACGCTGAGCCGGCCCGCGCGCGCCCTGTGGGACGAACTGGCGCGCAGCATCGCCGACGCCCCGGCCGACGACTCCTCCGGCTGACCGGCCGGAACGCTCAGGCGGCTTCCCCCGCGCCGCCGTCGCGCGCGGCCCGCAGCGATTGCATGAGCTTGTCCAGCAGCGCATCGAGCTGGCGCAGTTCCTGTTCACTGAAATCGCCGAACATCACCTCGCGCTCGTGGCCGCCGCCGATGCGGTCCGCCTGCTCGCGCACGCGGCGGCCGCGGGCAGTCAGGGTCAGTTCGAACGCCCGCGCGTCGCGCGTGCTGATGCTGCGCTCGGCCAGGCCCAGCTCGATCAGCCGCGACACGACCTTGGACAGCACGGTCTTTTCGATGAAGGTGGCGGCCTGCAGGGCCGACACGCTGATGCCCGGCGCATCGCCGATCTGGCGCAGCACCCGCAGGTCGCGCACCACCAGCCCGAGTTCCTTGCGATACAGCTCGTTGACCTGCCGCACCGCCTCGCTCTTGATGAGGTCGAGCTTGTAGGTGAAATAGGTCTCGAGTTTCTTGGTCACGGCGGTCTCGTGCGGGCGGCGGGGCATCGCGGCATTGTATGCCGCGCGCCATCGGCGGGGTAAATACTGAGTGCAATTTTCAATAGTTGAAATAGCATCCTATTTTTTGATTCACATGGCAGGATGGCAATGAAAATCGAGGTCTCGGACACGCACGCCCAGGACATGACCACATGGCGGCGCACGCTGCACCGCAACCCGGAACTCGGCTTCGAGGAACACGAAACGGCGGCCTTCGTTGCCGAACGGCTGCGCGAATGGGGCATCGAAACCCATACCGGCATAGGCGGCACCGGCGTGGTCGGCGTCATCCAGGGCGCGCTGGGCCCCGGCCGCAACGTCGGCCTGCGCGCCGACATGGATGCCCTGCCCATGCAGGAGCAGACCGGCCTGCCCTACCAGTCCACCAAGCCCAATCTATTCCATGGCTGCGGCCACGACGGCCATACCGCCATCCTGCTGGGCGTCGCGCGCCACTACGCCTCGCGGCGGGAATTCCGCGGCACGCTGCACCTGATTTTCCAGCCTGCCGAAGAAACCCTGCGCGGCGGTTCGTCCATGATCCAGGACGGGCTGTTCGAGCGCTTCCCATGCGACGAGGTCTACGGCCTGCACAACCACCCGCCGCTCGAACCCGGCCGCGTGGGCGTGCGCAACGGCGCCATCCTGTCGGCCTGCGACCTGTTTCGCATCCGCATCCATGGCGTCGGCGGCCATGCCGCCAGCCCGCACCGCACGGTGGATCCGGTGGTGGTCGGCAGCGCGCTGGTGCAGTCGCTGCAAACCATCGTCAGCCGCTCGGTGGATCCGTTGCAGACCGCGGTGGTCAGCATCTGCCAGTTCCATGCCGGCACCGCCATCAACGTCATCGCCGGCGAGGCCGTGCTGGAAGGCACGGTGCGCACGCTGGACCACGGCGTGCAGGCCGAGATCCTCAGGCGCCTGAAGGAGATCTGCGCCGGCGCCGAGCAGGCGCACCGCTGCCGCATCGAGTTCGAGCACCTGCAGACCTCGCCCGCCACGATCAATGCGCCGGAGCAGGTCCAGGTCGTACGTGATGCCGCCCGCGCCATCGTCGGCGATGCCGGCCTGGAACCCGACATCGCCCCGCTGATGGCCTCCGAGGATTTCGCCTACATGCTGCAGGAAAAACCCGGCTGCTACTTCTTCCTGGGCAACGGCGGCCACATGTGCCACCACCCCAGGTTCGACTTCAACGACAGCGTGCTGCCCGTCGGCATGTCGGTCATGGTCGAGATCGCGCGCCGCCGTCTGACGGCCTGACCCCATCCCCCCCGCAAGGACACCGCCATGCACGCACCCCGCTACCTTGCCGCCCCCGCCCTGGGGCTGCTCATGCTTGCCGCCGCGCCGGCCCAGGCCCAGACCGCCTATCCCGCGCGCCCCATCCACCTGATCGTCAACGGCGCGCCGGGCAGCCTGCCCGACCTGTTCGCCCGCCCCATCGCCGAGAAGATGCGAACGTCCCTGGGCCAGGCCGTGGTCATCGACAACCGCCCCGGCGCGGGCGGCCTGCTCGCCATGACCAACCTGAAGAACGGCGCCGCCGACGGCTACACGCTGGCGGTGGTCACCAACGCGCATGCCGTCTGGAACCAGTACCTGTTCAGCAAGCTGCCCTACGATCCGCTGGCCGACCTCCAGGCCGTCGGCCCCATCGCCGTGATCCCCATGGTGCTGACCGCCAGCCCCGCCCTGCCCGCGGGCTCGCTCAAGGAACTGGTCTCGCTGGCCAAGGCCAAGCCCGGCGCGCTGAACTATGCGTCCTCCAGCACCGGCTCGCCGCCCCACGTGTTATTCGAGATGTTCAAGCTGCAGACCGGCGCCGACATCCTGCACGTACCGTTCAAGTCCGGCCCCGATGCGCTCAACTCCACGATCGGCGACAGGACCCAGCTCTACCTGGCCGGCTCGGCCCTGATCGAGCCGCAGGTCAAGGATGGCCGGCTCAAGGCGCTGGCCGTGAACACCCGGGAACGCCTGCCCAGTCTGCCCAACGTCCCCACCTTCGCCGAACAGGGCTACCCGGGCCTGGAAGACACCGTGTGGCTGGGGATCGTGGCCCGGACCGGCGTGCCGGCCGACATCGTCCAGAAGCTGAACCGCGAGATCGCCAGGGCGGTCCAGGCCGAAGACATGAAGAAGCTCTTTGATGCGCACGGCTCGGTGGTCTACACATCCAGCCCGGAAGAATTCGCCGCCCGGATCAAGGCCGACCACGCGCTGTGGGGGCCCGTGATCAGGAAGGCGAACATCTCGCTCGACTGACACGCAGCCGGAAAACCCGGCGCTGAAATACAAAGGCCTCGGCGGCGCATGCCCCGAGGCCTTTGTCGATCACCGCGCGGCGGTCACTCCTGGGGCATGCCCGGGACTTCCACCGTGTAGTTCAGCGCCAGCCGGCCGCCATCGACGAACACCGTCTGCCCGGTCACGTAGCTGGCGTCTTCGCTGGCCAGGAACACCGCGGCGCCCGCCACTTCTTCCGGCCGTCCCAGCCGCGTCATCGGGATGCGCGACAGCACCGTGTGCAGCGCCTTGGGATTGTCGGTGATGGTGGACATGATGTCGGTGTCGATGCTGCCCGGCCCCAGCGCGTTGACGCGCACGCCGTGCGGCGCCATCGCCAGCGCCATGGCCTTGGTCATCTGCCGCACCGCGCCCTTGCTGGCGCCGTAGGCCAGTTGGTTGGACATCGCCAGTTCGGCCGTCATCGACGACAGCGTAATGATGCTGCCGCCGCGTCCGCCGCGCACCATGGCCTTGGCCGCGGCCTGGGCCACGAGGAAGGTCCCGCGGACGTTGACGTTCATCACGAAATCGAGGTCCTCGAGCGTGACGTCCAGGAACTCGGCGGCGCGGATCACGCCGGCATTGCACACGCAGATGTCCAGCCCGCCGAACTCGCGCTCGCACAAGTCCACCATCGCAGCCACCTGGGCCGGATCGGTGACGTCGCCGCGCAGGGCGCGCGCCGGGCCCGCCATGGCCGCCAGGGCCTCGGTTTCGACCTTCTCGGCGCGGTCCACCAGCACCACGTTGGCGCCCTCCTGGCTGTACCGCTTCGCGATCGCCAGTCCGATACCGCCCGCGGCACCGGTCACCAGCGCCGTCTTGTCCTTCAACCTCATCGATCCTTCCTATGCAAAAAAGCCAAGCCTAGACACCGACATACTGGGCGATCAACTCGGGGCGGTCCGACAACTCCGGCGACGTGCCTCGCCACACCGTCACGCCCTTGTCCAGGATGAAGTTGCGGTCGGACAAGCGCAGCAAGGCCTTGGTGTTCTTGTCCACCACGATCATGGTCAGGCCCTCCTGCTTGAGGCGGGCCAGCACGCTCCAGATCTCGGCGCGCACGATGGGGGCCAGGCCTTCGGTGGCCTCGTCCAGCACCAGCAGGCGGGGATTGGTCATCAGCGCGCGGCCGATGGCCAGCATCTGCTGCTCGCCGCCGGACAATTGCGTGCCGAGGTTGGCGCGGCGCTCTTTCAGGCGGGGGAACAGGCCGTAGATCTTCTCCAGCGTCCATGCCGAGGCGTCCGTGCGCTTGGAGGTGGCGATCAGGTTTTCCTCGACGGTCAGCGTGGGGAAGATCTGGCGCCCTTCGGGCACCAGCGACAGCCCCAGGCGGCCGACACGGTACGGCGCCATGCCGTTCAGCGCCTGCCCGTCGAAGGTGATGCTGCCGGCCGCCGGCTTGAGCAGGCCGAACAGGCAGTTGATCACTGTCGTGCGCCCCATGCCGTTGCGGCCGATCAGCCCCACGACCTCGCCGCGCTTGACCTCCATGTCGATGTCGAACAGCGCCTGGCACGAACCGTACTTGGCCGCCAGTCCTTGTATGGAAAGCATGCGTGAACTCCTGCCTCAGGCGTCGGCGTCGTCGCCCAGATAGGCGCGGCGCACTTCGGGGTGGTTGCGGATTTCCTCGATCGAACCGGTCGCGACGATCTTGCCGTAGACCAGCACGCTGATGCGGTCGGCCAGCGAAAAGACGGCGTTCATGTCGTGCTCGATCAGCAGGATGGTGTAGCGGCCCTTCAGGGAACGCAGCAGCTCGATGGCTGCGGCGCCTTCGGCCGCGCTCATGCCGGCCATGGGTTCGTCCAGCAGCAGGATGCGCGGATCCGCCGCCAGCGCCATCGCGACCTCGAGCTGGCGCCGCTGGCCATAGGCCAGGTTGGACACCACGGTGTCGGCCACGTCGGACAGGTGGCACTGCGCGATAATGGCGCGCGCCTTCTCCATGACTTCCCCGTAGGACGACATGGGCTTCCAGACGGCCCAGCGCACGCCTTTCTTGCGCAACGCCGCCAGACACACGTTCTCGACCACCGTGAAGGCATCGAAGATGGACGTGATCTGGTAGGAGCGCAGCAGGCCCATGCCCACGCGCTGCTGCACCGGCGTGCCGCTGACCTCTTCACCGCCCAGCACGATGCTGCCCTCGTCCGAGCGCAGTTCACCGGTCAACAGGTTGATCAGCGTGGTCTTGCCGGCGCCGTTGGGGCCGATGATGGCGTGCAGCTCGCCCGGTTCGATCTCCAGCGTCACGCCGTCGGTGGCGCGCAGGCCGCCGAAGCGCTTGACCAGGTCCTGGGTACGCAGTCCGATGGCGTTCATTGCGATTCTCCCGCGGAAGCGGCGGCAACCTTGGGTGCCGCGGCAGGCGCCGCGGACGGCGCCGGGGCGGGTTCTTCGCGCCGGCGTATCAGCCATGCGAAGCCGTTCTTGCTCACCAGGGCGATCACGACGATGACCGGCCCCATGATCAGCATCCAGTGCTGGGTCAGGCCCTTGAAGAATTCTTCCATCACGAGAAAGGCGATCGCGCCCACGATGGGACCGGTGATCGTGCCCAGGCCGCCGATGACCAGCATGACGATCAGCTCGCCCGACACCGGCCACGACATGTAGCTGGGCGAGGCGAAGGCCGTCAGGTTGGCCAGCAGCAGGCCCGCCAGGCCGGTCAATACGCCGGACATGACGTAGGCGGCCAGTTGCACGCGGAAGACCGAGTAGCCGAACGCATTGACGCGGCGCGGATTGATGTGGGTGGCCTGCAGCACCATCCCGAACGGCGACTTCTTGAGCCGCGCCAGGAATATCGTGACCGCCAGCAACACGGCCCAGGCCGCCCAGTAGACCTCGGTGCTGCCCGACAGCTCGAACAGTCCGAAGTTGCTCGGCTCGTTGATGTTCAGGCCGTCGTCGCCGCCGAAGGTGGTCATGCTGACCATCAGGAAGTAGAACATCTGGGCGAAGGCCAGCGTGATCATGATGAAGCCGATGCCCGAGGTACGCAGGCATACCGTGCCGACCACCAGGCCCACCAGCGCGCACACCGCCACTGCCGTCAGCAGCTGCAGCCAGCCGTCGCTGATGCCGTAGTAGCTGAGTATGCCCACGGCATAGCAGCCCAGGCCGATGAACATGGCATGGCCGAAGCTGACCAGACCGGCGAAGCCCAGCACGAGGTTCAGCGCGCAGGCGGCCAGCGCATAGACCAGCACGCGCGCGAAGAACGTCACGTAGAACGGCTCACCCATCGCCTGCGCGACGAACGGCACGGCCGCCAGGAGTATGAACAGGACCGGAATCATCCAGGCCCCGAATTTGACGCGATTCATATCGTCTACCTTGCAGGAATATCAGTTACTGCTGCCAGATCCAGGACGCCGCGGATCCGGCTCCGCCGGTCCGCCAGTGCCGCCCCCTGGGGGGCGCGCGTAAGCGCGTAGGGGGGGAACCACTACCTCTTAGTCAAGATGCCGTTGGGCCGGAACGCCAGCACCAGCGCCATCAGCACATAGATCAGCATGGAGGCCATGGCCGGGCCGACGGCATTGGCCGAGGCCGGCTGCATGAACGAGCCGAGCATGTGCGGGATGTAGGCGCGTCCCAGCGTGTCGATCACGGCGATGATCATCGCCGCCACCAGCGCGCCGCGGATGGAGCCGATGCCACCCACCACGATGACCACCAGCGCCAGGATCAGGACCGGCTCGCCCATGCCGGACTGCACCGACAGGATGGGGCCCGCCAGCGCGCCCGCCAGGCCCGCCAGGCCGGCGCCGAGCATGAACAGCAGCTTCTTGAGCAGGTCGATGTTCACGCCCAGCACGCTGACCATGGGCGAATTGCTGGCGCCGGCGCGGATCAGCATGCCGAAGCGCGTCTTCTGGATCAGGTACCAGGCGCCCAGCGCAACCGCCACGCCGACCGCGATGATCAGGATCCGGTAGAGGGGATATTGCGACCCGAACAGCGTCACCGCGCCGTCCAGCGCGGACGGAATGGCCGCGTAGTAAGGGCGGTTGCCGAAGATGACGATGGCCAGTTCGTTGAAGAACATCATCAGGCCGAAGGTCGCGAGCACCTGGTACAGGTGATCGTGCCGGTACAGCGGCCGGGCGACCAGATGTTCCAGCAGCAGCCCCACCAGCCCGGCGGCAATGATCGCCGCGGCGATGGCAAAGATGAACGACCCGCTCGCGTTATAGCTGGCCGCCCCGATGAACGCGCCGACCATGTACAGCGAGCCGTGCGCGAGATTGATGAAATTCATGATGCCGAAGATCAGGGTCAACCCTGACGACAGCAGGAACAACAGCACGCCGAGCTGCACACCATTGAGCAACTGCGACAAAAACAGCGAACTATTCATTGACAGACTTCCGTGTCAAAACCCGGGTCTTCCCCGCATACCCGGCTCTTTCGTTCCCAGTGCCTACGCACTCCCCGATCCCGTGGCGGCGATCGCCAACCGAGCATACCGGCGCTCGCGCCCCTCATCCATCGGTGCCACCCCTGAAAGGGAAGCCCACCCCCTACCCGCTTACGCGGGCCCCCTCAAGGGGGCGGCGCTGGCGGACCGGCAAAGCCGGATCCGCGGCGCCCTGGATCAGGGCAAATAACCGATGCTCCGAACCAAGACGCCCCCCCCCAAGACCCAGGATGCGGTGGATCCGGCTCCGCCGGTCCACCCGCATCGCCCCCTGGGGGGCGCGCGTAAGCGCGTAGGGGGGATCTTCTACATCTTGCACTCAGCAGCGTAGGCGTCCTTGTGGTCCGTCAGGACCTGCGACAGCTGCTTGTAGCCCACGCCGTCGCCGTTCTTGACGATCTCGTAGGCGTAGTAGTGCTGGATGGGCATGTTGTTGGTGTTGAAGGCGAACTTGCCGCGGGCCGTGGGGAACTTGGAGCCGGCTTCCTTGACGGCGGCCGCGAAGGCCTTCTTGTTCGACACCTTGCCGCCCAGCTTGGTGATGGCCGCATCCAGCAGGTAGGCGGCGTCATAGGCGGCCACCGCGTACTCGGTGGGAGGACGCTTGTACTTGGCCTCGTAGCCCGCCACGAATTTCTTGTTCTGCGGGTTGTCGAGCACCGGCGCCCACGGCGTACCGTAGATCGAACCGACCGCCTGCTGCTTGAGCGCGGCCAGCGAGTTGGAATCGATCAGGCTCTCGGACAGGAACGGCAGCTTGCCCATCAGGCCGGCCTGGTTCAACTGGCGCACGAAGTTCACGCCCACGCCGCCGGGATAGAACACGAACAGGGCATCCGGCTTGGCGCTCTGGACAGCGGCGATCTCGGCCGCGTAGTCGAGCTGGCCCAGCGGGGTGTAGACCTCGTTCTGGATCGTGCCGCCGTAGAAGCGCTTGAAGCCGGCCAGCTTGTCCTTGCCTGCCTGGTAGTTCGACGTCATCAGGTAGACGTTCTTGTAGCCCTGTTCCTTGGCGTACTTGCCCATGGCTTCGGACATGCCGTCGTTCTGCCAGCCCATCACGAACAGGTTGGCCATGCAGCCCTTGCCGGCGATCGGGGCCGGACCGGCGTTGGTCGACAGCGCGACCACGCCCGAATCCTTGATGCGGCGGGTCTCGGCCATCAGCACGTTGGAGAAGCCCAGCCCCACGATGGCGTCGACCTTGTCGCGCTCGATGAACTTCTGGACGATCTGCGCGCCCACGTCCGGCTTGAGCTGGTCATCCTCGCGCAGCACGGTGACGGGCTGGCCGCCCAGCTTGCCGCCCAGTTGCTCGACGGCCAGCATGAAGCCGTCGTACTGGTCCTGGCCCAGCGCGGCCATGGGGCCCGACAGCACGCCCGAAAAACCGACCTTGACCTCGGCATGCGCGGCGCCGGCGGCCATCAGGGCCGCCGCGATCAGGACGGCGGTTTGTTTCTTCATCATCGACTATGTCTCCTTCGTCGGGAAATGGCGGGAAATCAGCGCCCCAGCGCCTTGGCGGTCTTGCCGCCGATCCCGAAATTCGTCTTGGGCACTTCGACCAGCACCACGCGCACGGACTCGCGGGGAGCGCCGATGGCGCGGTGCGTGGCTTCGGTCAGTTCCTCGATCAGGGCCGCACGCTGTTCGTCGGTGCGGCCCTCCATCATTTGCACCTGGATGAGGGGCATGGCGCGCTCCTTACAGTTTCACGCAGACGTTGCGCAGTTCGGTGTAGAACTCCAGCGAGTGCACTCCGCCCTCGCGGCCGATGCCCGATTGCTTGGCGCCGCCGAAGGACGTGCGCAGGTCGCGCAGGAACCAGGAGTTCACCCAGCAGATGCCGACGTTCAGCGCCTTGCCCAGGCGGTGGGCGGTGCCCACGTTCTGCGTCCACACCGTGGCGGCCAGGCCGTAGGGCGTGTCGTTGGCCATCTTGATGACCTCTTCCTCGGTATCGAAGGGCGTGATGTGGCAGCAGGGTCCGAAGATCTCTTCGCGGATCACGGCCGCGGTCTGGGGCAGGCCGGTCCAGATCGTGGGTTGTACCCAGGCGCCCTCGGCCATCTTGCCGGGCATGTCGGGCACGCCGCCGCCGGTCACGATGGTGGCGCCTTCCTCGCGGGCCTTGGCGTAGTAGCTCAGGACCTTCTCGCGATGCACCTGCGAAACCAGCGGACCGAAGTTGGTGGCGTGGTCGTGCGGGTCGCCCAGCTTGAACGCTTCGGCCTTGGCCTTGAGCGCGGCGACGAACTTCTCGAAGATGGGGCGCTGCACGTAGACGCGCTCCGTGCCCAGGCACACCTGGCCGCTGTTCTCGAAGGACGAGCGGGCGATGCCGGCCACGGCCTTGTCGAAATCGGCGTCGGCGAAGACGATGCCGGGATTCTTGCCGCCCAGCTCGAACGACACCGGACGCACGCCCTTGGCGGCGGCCTGCATGATGGCCTCGCCGGTGCGGGTCTCGCCGGTGAAGGTGATACCGTCGACATCGGGATGGCGGGTCAGGAATTCGCCGGCCGAATCCGGGCCGAAGCCGTGGACCACGTTGTAGACGCCGGGCGGCACGCCCACTTCGTTCATGACCTCGCCCAGCAGCGTGGCGGTGGCGGGCGTCTCTTCCGAAGGCTTGACCACGACGGTGTTGCCGCAGGCCAGCGCCGGACCGACCTTCCAGGTCATCAGCAGCAGCGGCAGGTTCCACGGGCAGACCACGCCGATCACGCCGCGCGGCACGCGCACCGCGTAGTTCAGCGCAAAGCCGTTGTCGGGGGTTTCCATGTCGAAGCTTTCGCCCGGCACGTTGCGGATCAGGTCGGCGAAGACCTTGAAGTTGGCGGCGCCGCGCGGGATGTCCACGTGGCTGGCCAGCACGTGCGGCTTGCCGGTGTCGGCCATCTCGGCCGCCAGGAAGTCGTCGAAGCGGCGGTTGATGCCGTCGGCGATGGCATGCAGCATCTCCACGCGCTGCTGCACCTTCATCGTCGCCCACGGACCGGACAGCGCCGCCCGGGCCGCGCGCACGGCGGCATCGACCTCGGCCTGGCCGGCTTCATGCACCGGGCCGATCAGGCTGTTGTCGACGGGATTGCGGTTCTCGAAGGTCTTGCCGGTGGCGACCCACTGGCCATTGATGAAATTCTTGAATTCGTTCATGGATATACCTTTAGATGACATCGGCAAATTCGGGATCCCCGTCGCACAGGTATTCCCACATGCGTTCGAAGATGCGGCCGGCGCCGGTCGCGCGGCGGGCGGCCTCGTCCGGCGACAGCGTCGGACCGTCGGCCAGGCCCGCCGCGCGCAGTTGCAGCTCGATGCGCGCGGCGTCCTCGAGGTACCAGTTCAGCACCACGGCCTGCTCGATGCTGGCTGCGGCCACCACCGCGCCATTGCCGCGCATGACCACGGCCGCGGCGGCGCCCAGCTTCGCGGCCACGCCGGCGGCCTGCTCGTCGGTGCGGATCAGTTGGGGGTCGTCCCAGAGCGGCACGGCGGGCGAGAAATACGACCCCATGCCATGGCGCGGCGCCGGCGTCACGCGCGCGGACGACAGCGTCATCACGTCGCGCGGCATGCTGCGGATCACCGCCCCGACCTCGGGACGCAGGCGATAGATGTGCTGGTGGATGCGGACTTCGCCCAGCACGCCCTCGGGCAGTTCGCCGTTCACCGGCACCACGGTGCCGGCTTCATGCGGGCCGATCATGCCCATGGGCTTGGCGGCGCAGACCAGGAAACGGTCGGCGTCCAGCCGCAGGCTGCAATGCCCGTAGGCGTGGACGAGATTGGCGCGCGCCAGGGCGCGCGCGGCCGCCCGCACCAGGCTCTGCTGCCGGGCGGTCGGTGCGTGGTCGTGCTGGCTCAAGTCTTGAACTCCGGAATATCGGGTTTGGATCCCCACATGCAGAACGACGACGGGATGGCCGGGAAGGTGCGGGGACGGTAGGTCTTCTCGTCCTCTTCCGTGATCAGGCGCACGCCCGTCGAGTATTCGTAGATCATGCCGTCCGGTCCCTCGAAATACAGGAACATCGCGCCCGAGGTCGGATGGCGGCCGGGACCGAAGCGGATGGGAATGCGCTTCTCCAGCAGGATGTAGTAGGCCCGCATCACGTCGTCGATGCTCTCGACCTGATGGTTGATGTGCTGCACGCCCGGGTAGCTGGACGGGAACAGCGCGATCTTGTGATGCACTTCGTCGATGCGCAGCAGGGGCGCTTCGCCGATGCGGTCGCTGACCTTGGCGCTGAGCAACTGGGTCCAGAAGGCTTCGTCGCGGCGGGGATTCAGAGTGCGCAGGCCGATGTGGCTGAAGCCCGTGATGCCCGCGTCGCGCGACGGGAAATAGCGGCGGCCGCTGTGGTGCGGCGCATGGACCAGGTCGACGCTGTTGCCCGACGGATCCTTGAAATTGATGAAGTCGCGCACATGGCGCTTCTCGGCTTCCTCGACGCTGCCGCGGGTGGCCGCGTAGCCGGACTGCTCCAGCAGCACCATGGCCTGGTCCAGTTCCTCGGGCGTGTCGACCTCGAAGGCCGAGGTGTGGTCGCGCGGGTCGCCTTCGAAGTAGCAGAGCGTGTGGTCGCGGCTGTCGGACTTCAGGTAGACCGCCTTGCCGACGCGACGGGCCACTTCCAGGCCCAGGACTTCGGTCGCGTAGCGCACCGAGCCTTCCAGGTCGGGCGTGCCCAGCCGCACGTAGCGGATGTCGTGTAGATGAATCACCGGTGTCTCCAGCTGGGGGCGAGGGAGGCCCCTGCCCTTTCGTAGACGGACACGATACGCCACAAAATATCGGTTGGAAATATTTTTATCGAGATTTTATGGATTTCCCTAATACCCGGGGATTTCGTCGAGAATCGACTAGAATCTAGCCATCGCTCATGAGAGGGGGCACCCAGCCGCCCGAGACGCATGCCCGGAATCCCATTGGAACTACCGCCCCTGGCCCACGCCGCCGCCCCCACCACGCTTGTGGGCACGGCCTATGCCGCCCTGCGGCGCGACATCATCGAAGGCAAGCTTGCGCCCGGCTCGCGCCTGCGCGTGGAGCACCTGAAGGATTCCTATGGGGTCGGCGCCGGCACGCTGCGCGAGGCGCTGTCGCTGCTGGTGTCGGACGCGCTGGTGGTGTCCCACGGCCAGCGCGGCTTCCACGTCACGCCCATCTCGATGGAAGACTTCCTGGACATCACCCGCAATCGCATCCTGCTGGAATGCGAGGCCCTGCGGCAGGCCATCCAGGCCGGCGACGACGTCTGGGAAAGCCGCATCATCGCCGCCTTCCACCGCCTGAGCCGGGCTGAGGAACGGCTGGCCACCAATCCCGTCAACCGCTTCGACGAATGGGAAGACCGCAACCGCGAGTTCCACCAGGCGCTGATCAGCGCCTGTACGTCGCGCTGGATGCACCACTTCCTGGGCATCCTGTACCAGCAGGCCGAGCGCTACCGGCGGCTGGTCGTCACCCGCAAGCCGATTCCGCGCGACGTGCACGACGAACACCGGAACATCCTGGAGGCCTCGCTGGCCCGGGATGGCGAGCGCGCCGGCCAGTTGCTGTCCGAGCACATCAGCACGACCTACGAGGCGGTCAAGCACCTGCCGGCGGACCTGTTCACGAACGTCACGCCCATCGCCGACGGCGCGGCGGCGCCGTAGGGCGCCGCCCGGGGACTTTGCCCTCCCCCGTATTACGCCTGCCTATCAAACGGACATAAAAAAGGCGGTGCCCAAAGACACCGCCCGACTCCCGCCCCCTCTCGGACCCAGGATGCGGGTGGATCCGGCTCCGCCGGTCGGGGAAACCCACCCCCAAGCGGCCTTCGGCCGCTCCCCCTCAAGGGGCGGCACTAGCGGACCGGCAAAGCCGGATCCGCGGCGCCCTGGGTCTAGTACCCGTTTCTTGGTACGCCACACCGTTGCTACCGCTGGCAGCCAGCGATAGCAACCGTGCTACGACCGAAGATGGTCCCACTAGACCCAGGATGCGGTGGATCCGGCTCCGCCGGTCCGCCCGCATCGCCCCCTGGGGGGCGCGCGTCAGCGCGTAGGGGGGGTCAAATATCCAACACCAGCTTGGCGCCCTTGCAACCCGACACGCAGACCATCATGGTCTTGTTCGACTCGCGTTCGCGCTCGGTCAGCACCGAATCCCGATGGTCGGGCGTGCCTTCCAGCACGGCGGTCTCGCACGCGCCGCACACGCCTTCGCGGCAGCTGTAGTCGGCATCGATGCCCGCTTCCAGCAGCGCGTCAAGCAGCGCCATGCCGGCCGGCACGTCGATGGTCTTGCCCGACTTGGCCAGTTCGACCTGGTAGCTGCCTTCCTGTGCGGCCGTGACTTCGCCGGCGGCGGCGAAGCGCTCGATGTGCACGTTCTGGTAGCCCAGTTCCTTGCAGGCCGCCTCGAAGGCATCCAGCATGGGCGTCGGCCCACAGCAGTAGAAATGCGTGTCGGCCGGATGGCCGGCCAGCAGCTCGCGCAGATTGGGCGGACAACCCGCTTCATCGTCGAAGCGCGTGGTGACCTGGCCGCCCGAGGCCACCAGTTCGTCGACGAAGGCCGCTTCGGTCTTCGTGCGGGCGCAGTAGAGCAGTTCCACCGGATTGGCAATCGCGCGCAACCGGTTGTACATGCAGAAGATGGGCGTCACGCCGATGCCGCCGGCCAGCAGCACCGACTTGGCCGCCGACTCGTCCAGCTCGAAGTTGTTGCGCGGCGGCGCGATCTTGATGGTCGAGCCCACCCGCAGCTGTTCGTGCACGAAGCGCGAACCGCCGCGGCTGTTACGGTCGTTCAGCACGCCCACCACGTAGCGATGCCGCTCTTCCGGCGAGTTGAACAGCGAATAGCTGCGCACCAGGCCGTTGGGCAGATGCAGGTCGATGTGCGAGCCCGCGGCGAAGGCAGGCAGTTCCTCGCCCGTGGGCGAGCGGAACTCCACGCTGATGATGCCCTGCGCTTCGAGGCGGATGGTGTGAACCAGTACCGTAAGGAGTGAGCTGCTGTTCATGAAAGGGTCGAAAAAAACGGTTATGCGTCGGCACGCAGGGCGATGTCGAGCCGCGCGAACGCATCGATCTCCACGGTCAGACCGGGAAAAACGAGGCCGCGCACCTCGACCAACGTGGAACACGGATAAGGCGACTGGAAGAACTCCTTGCGGGCCCTTCCGACTTCGTCCTTGTCCTGGATGTTCGTCACGTAAATCACCAGTTTATAAATATTTTGCACCCCTCCGCCAGCGGCCTCGACCAAAGCTCGGATTTTGCCTAGCACAATCAGGGTTTGTTCGTAGGTGCCGAGGGGCGACGCGGCCGTCGATTCGGGGTTGGCCGTCATGCCCGACATGGCGATTTCATTGCCCAGGACCAGGCAATTGGACCACGTGGCGGTCTCGCGCTCGGGCACCGAGGGCGCGATGACGCGGCGCGCCGCCGCGTCGCGGCTCACGCCGTCTTC
Source organism: Pigmentiphaga kullae (assembly GCF_004216695.1). Taxonomy (GTDB): domain Bacteria; phylum Pseudomonadota; class Gammaproteobacteria; order Burkholderiales; family Burkholderiaceae_B; genus Pigmentiphaga; species Pigmentiphaga kullae. Next base: position 552,104 of record NZ_SGXC01000003.1, on the reverse strand, counting down.
CCTTTCAGTTGCTCGAACTGCTCGGTCGCCAGGTTGCGCAGGTGGCGGCGCAGGCGGACCAGGCCGATGTCGTGCTGGTACAGGTTTTCGCGCTGGTTGGCGTCGGGTTCCATGACTTCCAGCACTTCGCGGTCCTGCTCCAGCACCGCCCAGTGGCGCGCTTCCAGCCGGTTGCGGTACAGGAACTGCCATGCGTGGCGCTGCCAGCCCGAGACCTTGCGGCAGCGCCAGTGGAACACGGCGGCCAGGTTCTCGGAGATGGGGGTGTAGGTGCCGACGATGGCGAAGCTGCCGCCGGGACCGCCGGTGGACGGATACGGGATCTCGAGCCGCAGCCAGTGCAGGCCGGTGTTGGCCCACTCGGTCCAGTCGAAGTTCACGCCGCGCTGGCCCTTCTTTTCGAACACGAAGCCGTGCTCGGTGTCGCGCACGCCGAACTCGGCCACCGAGGAACCCTCGGCCATCGAGTGCGACTGCTTGTGCAGGTAGGTCCCGTGCATCGGGTCCATGACGTTGTCGATGACGTAGCGGTAGTCGCCGCGCCATTCGGTGTAGCACAGGAAGGCGGCGTACTCGTCCGAGACCAGTTCTTCGGGCAGCGTGAAGTCGGGCGCCTGGTCCACGTTGGTGGCCGAGTTGTACAGGAACACCGCGCCGTTGCGCTCGACCACGTGGAAGGAACGCGCGGCGCGCTTGCCTTCCAGGCTGCAGCCGGGGCTGCCCGGCACGTTGGTCACCACGCCGTCGGCGCGCACCTGCACGCCGTGGTAGCCGCAGGCGATGCGGTCGCCCAGCAGGATGCCGCGCGACAGCGGCGCGCCGCGGTGCGGGCAATGGTCTTCCAGCGCGTACAGCTTGCCGGCCTCGTCGCGCCAGAACACCAGCTTCATGCCCAGGCGACGCAGCGACACGGGCTTGTCGGCGATGAAGTTGGACGGACAGATCGCGTACCAGGTGTCTTTCAGGCCGTTCGCGAGCAGGGTGTCGGGGCTATCGATCTTGATCATGGCGGACTCCTCAGGCGGTCTCGGCCAGGCGGGCCAGTTCGGATTGCAGCAGGTCCTCGGTCCAGGGCACGCCGTTGGGCGCCGGAGGACCGGCGTGGTTCAGGTACTCGACGATGGGCGCGAGCTCATGCTTGCCCGCCGCGAAGGCGCGCTCGAGCGAATCGCCCAGCAGGCTTTCCCACTCGGTGGGCGGACGGCGCCGTGCCTGATGCGGGTCCAGATAGCGGTCTTGTTGCATCATTTACCTCCGTTGCGTACGCGTTCGCGGATGCGTTCGCGAACGGGAACAAAGTCATAAGTGGGATAGCACTCGGTGCGGAACACACCCCAGGCCGAGCGCTCGAGTTCGACATTGACCGTGGCCAGCAGATGCGGCGGCACCTCGAGCGTCACGATCTGCCCCAGCCCCATCGCCACGGTCCAGGACACGATCCTCACGCCCTCGGGTGGGAACCGCTCCCACCAGTCGGCTTCCTTCAACTTCGTCTGGACCGCGTCCAGATTGTTCGACTGATCGTGCTTGAGCAGCACGGTCAACATCACATTCGCCGGCTCGGCCATACGTCGCCCCTACTTCTTCTCGGTAAGAAACTTGCCGTCGGGCGCCTTGGCGTTCTTCTGGCGGCGGGTATTGCCGTCCAGGCCGCCATCGATCGCCCATTCGGCGAACACCGTCGGGCCGGGCTCGAAATCGCGGGCTTCCCACTCGGCATCCAGGTAGTCGTCGTCGGCGTAGTACTCGATCAGGCCGCCGCCGGGGAAGTTGAAGTACCAGAAATAGGCCGACGAGATCGGGTGCCGGCCCGGGCCGAGCTGCGTGCTCCAGCCGTCGCGGGCCATCGCCATGCCGCCGCCGAACACCTCGTGGATGTCGCGCACGGCGAACGCCACGTGATTCAGGCCGGCGCGCGGCTGCGGCGGCTGCAGCAGGAACAGGTCGTGATGGCCGCCCTCGGGCGCGCAGCGCAGGAAGGCGCCCTTGCCCGGATAGCGGTCGGAGGCCACGAAACCGAAGTTCTCGGTATAGAACTGCTCGCAGGCCTTCACATCCTTCACGAAGAACACCACATGCCCGACTTCGATAGGGGTGGCGCGCTCGTAGATCGGGCTGCGCTGGTTGCGGCGGGCCTTGGTGCCCCAGGTGTTCATGCCCGGGCTGTCGAGATCGATGTCGATCTTGCGGGTGGTCTGGAAACGCACGGCCAGGCCGTTGGGATCGGTACAACCGACCCGTCCGCCTTCGTTCACGTAGCCCGGCTTGTCCTTCAGGCGAGTGGCGAAACGCTCCAGCACTTCGTCGCTGGACACGCCCCACACCACTTCACGCAGCGTCGGGCCCTCCTCGATCGCCGGCGGCAGGCCCGGGAAATCGGTGGTCTTCACGATCACCCGGCACTTGTTCATCGACTCGAACACCAGCGACTTGTCGGTTTCCTCGGCAAGCGTCAGGCCCCAGTCGGACAGGAACTGCTTGCAGGCGGCCAGATCGTCGGCCCCGTAGGTGATTTCGTCTATACCCAATACGTCCATTTGGCTCTCCTACCTCAATTTGCCCAGGGCAACGGGGTTTCGTTCATGCCCCAGTACATGCCTTTCTGTTCCATGTACTGCAGGATGCCGAGTCGGCCCTTCTCGCGGCCCAGGCCGCTGTCGCGCCAGCCGCCGAACGGCGTGGAGATCGAGAAGAACTTGTAGGTGTTGATCCACACCGTACCGGCCTGCACGGCGCGGCCGACGCGCCAGGCGCGCTTGTAGTCGCGGGTCCAGATGCCGGCCGCCAGCGCGTACACGCTGTCGTTGGCCTGCTCGATCAGGTTCTCTTCGTTGTCGAAGGGCATCGCCACCAGCACCGGCCCGAAGATTTCTTCCTGGCTGATGCGCGCCTGGTTGTTCAGGCCTTCGATGATGGTGGGGCGATAGAAATAGCCCTTGTCGTAGATGCCGCCTTCCGGACGCTGGCCGCCGGTGCGGATGCGGCCGCCTTCGGACACGCCCAGCTCGACGTAGCGCTCGATCGATTCGCGGTGGCGGCCGGTGATGAGCGGGCCCATCTGGGTGCGTTCGTCGGCAGGGTCGCCCACGCGCAGCGCGGCGGCGCGCTGGGTCAGCCGGTCCAGGAACTGCTCATAGATCGACGAGGCGACGAACAGGCGCGAACCGGCGATGCAGGACTCGCCCGACGAACTGAAGATGCCGTACAGCACGCCGTTGACGGCGTGGTCCAGGTCGGCGTCCTCGAACACCATGGTGGGCGACTTGCCGCCCAGCTCCAGCGACACCGGCATCATCTTGTCGGCGGCGATGTGGGCGATGTGCCGGCCGGTGGCCGTGCCGCCGGTGAAGGACACGCGCTTGACCAGCGGATGCTTGGTGATGGCGTCGCCGATGACCGAACCCTTGCCGGGCAGCACGCTGACGATGCCCTTGGGCACGCCGGCTTCCTCGCAGATGGCGGCCAGGTCCAGCGCCATCAGCGGCGTGACCTCGGCGGGCTTGACCACGAGGGCGTTGCCGGCGGCCAGCGCCGGGGCCATCTTCTGGGCCTCGCTGGCGATGGGCGAGTTCCACGGGGTGATGGCGGCCACCACGCCCATGGGGTCGTACACGCTCATGGACAGGTAGTCGCCGCGCGACGGGGTGATCACTTCCTCGAGCGTCTCGCAGGCGGCGGCGAAGAACTGGAAGGTGCCGGCCGCGCTGGCCACCAGCGCGCGCGTCTCGCTGATGGGCTTGCCGTTGTCCAGGCGCTGGCGCTGGGCCAGGTCCTCGGCGCGCTCGCGGATCAGTTGCGCGATCCGGTACAGCACGGCGGCGCGCTCATGCGGCTTGCGCTGGGCCCAGCCGCTGGTGCGAAAGGCCCGGTGCGCGCCCTGGATCGCCTCTTCGACGTCGTCCAGGCTGGCTGCGTTCAGATAGGCCACGGGCTCGCCTGTGGCCGGATAGAGCGTGGCGTAGCGTTCGCCGCCGCCCTCGCGCCAGACGCCGGCGACGCAGATGGGAAGGTTCTTGTCGGAGATCAGCATGGTTCAGGCTCCCGCCTTGTCGGTCGCGGCCTTGACCGGGGGACCCGCGAACTTGGTGTTGAAGCCGCCGACCGACAGCATGTCGATCTCGACGATGAACGGCCCCTTAGCGGCCAACCCCTGCCTGAGCGCGCCTTCCAGCTCGTCCAGGTTGCTGACGCGGGCATGGCCCAGGCCCATGGACTGGGTCAGCAGCGCGTAGTCCGGCGTGTGCAGCTGCACGTAGTGCTTGCGTCCGCCGTAGACCGCGTCCTGGATGTTCTTGATGACGCCGTACGACTGGTCGTTCATCAGGACGATCAGCATGTCGGCCTGCTCCTGCACGGCCGTCGCCAGCTCGCCCAGGTTCAGGATGAAGCCGCCGTCGCCGGCCAGCGTGAAGGTCTTCTTGCCCGAGCCGCTCACGGCCGCGCCCACCGCGGCGCCCACGCCCATGGCCAGGCCCAGCCCGATGCCGCCGCCCAGGGCGTGCACCCCTGCCTTGGAATCATGCAGGCAAGGCAGGCGGTTGCCCCAGATGCTGTTGGACAGCGTGACGTCGCGCACCCAGTTGAAGGACTCGCCCACCACCGATTGCAGGGTATCGATCAGCCGGGTGTACGGGCCGACGTCGTCGCGCAGCTTGGCCATCGCTCCTTGCCTGGCTGACTGGATGTCGTCCAGGAACTTGGGATCGACCGACATCTTGCCTTCCAGGCGATCGGCCAAGCCCTTGAGCGCCAGGGTGGCATCGCCGTTGACGAAGAAATCGGTGGTGTACGCGCGGCCGTCCGCCTGCGAATCGGCGTCGATGCGATAGCGGGTGGCGGGCAGCTTGATCGCGTACTTCAGCGTCTCGTTGCTGCGCAGGCGCGAGCCGACCACCAGTAGCGCGTCCACGGTCTGGTACAGGTTTTCGACCGGCTTGGCGACCGTGAACGAGCCCAGGCAGGCCGGGTCGTTTTCCGGGATCACGCCGCGGCCCTGCGTGCTGGTGATCACGCCGAAGCCCAGCTTGACCAGGCGGCGGACCTGCTCGCCGGCCTGGCGGGCGCCGCCGCCCAGCCACAGCAGCGGGCGCCTGGCCTGGGCCAGGCGGCTGGCCAGCTCGTCCAGCGCGGCCTCGGACGGCACCAGCGCCGCCACGGGCAGCGGGTTCAGGTCGGCGGGTTCGTCGATCAGGGCGGCCTGCACGTCGATGGGGATCTCGATGCTGACCGGACCGGTGGGGGCCGTCATGGCGATCTGCACGGCGCGCTTGACGATGCCGATGGCGGTCTCGGGCGTGCGGATGCGGAAGGCGGCCTTGGACACGGCCTTCAGCATGTCGAGCTGGTGGTTGGCTTCGTGGATGAAACCCAGGTTCTGGTCCAGGTAGGGGCTGTCGATCTGGCCGGTCAGGTGCAGCAGCGGCGTGCCGGCGGTAATGGCCTCGACCATCGAGCCGGCGGCGTTGCCGGCGGCCGTGCCGGTGCTGGTCACGGTCACGCCCAGGCCGCCGGTGGTGCGGGCATAGGCATCGGCCATGTTGGTCGCGCCGGCTTCGCCGCGGGCCATGACGAAGCGGATGTTGCCGCGTTCGCCGAAGGCATCGAGGATGGGCATGTTGTGGATCGAGATGACCCCGAATGCCGCCTTGACGCCGCAGTTCTCCAGGAACTGCGCAATGGCTGCGCCGACGGTGATACGGTTGACATTAGGCATGACGGCAAACCCCTCCGGAAATATCGATATGGCTGCCCGTCGTGTAGGAAGACAAGGGCGTGGCAAGGAAGAAAATGGCCCGCGCGGGCTCTTCGGGACGGCCGAGGCGGCCCAGCGGAATCTGTTTCTCGGCGGCGATGCGGCCCGTCCATTGCTCCCAGGTCAGCGCGCGGTCCTTGCGCTCCTCGTAGCGGCGGCGCCATTGGCCCGACTCCACCAGGCCCAGCAGGATGCCGTTCACGCGGATCTTCTTGGGGGCCAGTTCGAAGGCCAGCGAGCGCACCAGGTTGTGGATGCCGGCGCGCGCGGCCGAAGTGGCCACCATGTGCGGTTCGGGCTGGATGGCCAGCAGCGAGTTCACGCACACGATCGCGGCATCCTCGTTCTGCTCGAGCTGCGGGATGAAGGCGCGGGTCGGGTTGATGACCGAGAAGAACTTCAGTTGGACTTCGTCCAGCCAGGCCGAGTTCTCGGTGCTGGCGAACGTGGACACGCGGCCCTGGCCGGCGTTGTTGACCAGGATGGACGCCGTGCCCAGCTCGCGCTGCACCTGGGCGGCGAAGGCCTCGACCTGCTCGGGCACCAGCACGTCGCAGCGGGCGGCGAGGATGCGGGCGCCGGGAAAGCGGGCCAAGAGGCTGTCCCTGGCCTCGTTGAGCTTGTCTTCGTTGCGGCCGCAGAAGGCGACCGCCGCGCCGGCTTCCAGCAGCAAGCCGACCGTCGCGAGACCGATGCCCGAGGTTCCCCCCGTGACGACGGCGACTTTCCCGTCAAGCTTATACATAGTCATTAGGCAACCATTCCGTTCAGTTTTTCATCGAGACCGTAGGCGGCATCCTGCCCACGGTAGTTGAGCAAAGAAGAAAGTTCGGCGGCGCTTTCGCAGACGCTGCCGGCCAGGCGCTCCAGGCGGCCGGCCTCCAGCGGCACGGCGGGCATCGCCACGCCCAGCGCGGCGGCGATGGCGCCGCCCTGTTCGCGCACCGGCGCAGCCAGGGTCGAGATGCCCGATTCGAAGAAACCTTCGTGCAGCAGGTAGGGCCGCCGGCGATCCTCCACCAGCAGCGCGTGCAACTGCTCCACCGAACGCGGCGTGAACGCGTTGACGACGGGCAGCGAGCCCTGCGGATACAGTTCGCGCAACTCGTCCAGCGACATGTCGGCCATCAGCACCCGGCCCAGCACCGTGGCGTGGGCGGGCAGGCGCGTGCCGACGTTCACCGAACTGGCGAGCGGCGTGTTGGCGGCGGCCTTGGCGACGTAGACGATGTCAGCGCCGTCGCGCACCACCAGGTGACAGGAAAGATTGAACTCGTTGCGCACCCGCTCCAGCAGGGGCGCGCCCAACTGTGTCAGTTCGAGCGAGGCGAGGTATTCGAAGCCCAGGCGCAGCACGGCCATGCCCAGGGAGTAGTCGCGGCCGTTGTCCGCGCGATGCACGAAGCCCATGCGCTCGAGCGTGGCCAGCAGCCGGAACACGGTGGTGCGGGGCACGCCCAGCCGGCGTGCCAGTTCGGGCGCGTTCATGGCGCCCTGCGCCTGGCCGACCTCGCACAGCACGCGCAGGCCTCGCTCCAGGCCCGGAACGACGTACTTGTCCTGCGAGTTTTCCTGAGGGAGTAGCGGGTTCACGGCGCGCGCCAGGGTTCGTTCGAGCAGCTAAGGGGATGGGCACGGATGTCGTTTCAAATATGAACTGACAATCCATACACGGAACAGAACGAAATATAGCCGCTCCGCCTTCCCATCGACACTAGGGTAAACCCGAAATCGTGGCGTTCAGCGGCCCTCGGCGTCCAGGCCCAGCACGCGCAGCCGCGCGCGCAGCCGCCGTATTTCGTTGCTCATGTCGAGGATCAGGGCCGCCGCATCCAGGCTGGCGTCGAAATCGCGCTGCAGGTCGCGCGCCGCCAGCGCCTGCCGCAGCGCGGCGCTGTCGAAGCACCAGTCGGCCGGACGGCCGCTTGCCTCGATGATGCCGACCCGTACCAGTTGCAGCACCCAGGCCTCTTCCGCGCCGCAGGCCCGGGCCAGCTCCCCGGTGCTGAGCGGCTGTTCCTTGCCCACCAATGTGGCGGTGACGGCAACCGTCTTCATCGTCAGTCTCCCAGGTTCCGGCGCGGGTCGAAGGGCACTTCCTGCGCCAGGTGTCTATAGGCCGCCTTCGCCTTCTCGGTGTCGGCGGGCGGCCAGGCGATCTCCAGCACCAGATAGAAATCGCCCGCCGGGTCTCCCGGAATGCCCTTGCCCTTCAGGCGCAGCTTGCGGCCATTGCGCGAATTCGCCGGCACGTTGACCTCGACCGGCCCGTGCGGCGTGGGTGCCCGCACCGTGGCGCCCAGCGCGGCCTCCCAGGGGGCCACCGGCAGGTCCATGTACAGGTCGCGGCCCTCGACCCGATAGCGCGGGTGGGGTTTGATCCGGACTTCGAGGTAGAGGTCGCCGTTCTCGCCGCCGCCCAGGCCCGGCATGCCCTGTCCCGCCAGGCGGATGAACTGCCCTTCGCGGATCCCGGCCGGGATGCGCACGCTCAGCGTGCGGGTTTGCAGCCGCGGCTGCCCGTGCTCGTCGTGGCCGATGGAGCGCAGCGAGATGTCGCGGGTGGCGCCGTGCAGGGCGTCGTCCAGGTCGATCTCGATGGCGGCGTGGTGGTCCTCGCCCCGGGCGCGCATCTGCGCGCCGCCCGGACGATGGCGGGCGCCGAACAGCGACGAGAAGAACTCGCTGAACGCCGCGTCGTCGTTGGGGCTGGCCCCGCGGAACTCGAACCCGCTGTCCCAGTCGGGCGGCGGGCGGAAATCGCCGCCGGGCGAGACGCCGGCCGCCAGGTTGTCGTAGGCGGCTCGTTTCTCGGGATCCTTCAGCACCTGGTAGGCCTCGTTGACGTCGCGCATGCGCTGCTCGGCGTCGGCCTCTTTGCTGACGTCCGGATGGTACTTGCGGGCCAGCTTGCGGTAGGCATGCCGGATGTCGTCGTCCGACGCCCCCTGCTCGACGCCCAAAGTAGCGTAGTAGTCCTTGAACTCCATAGCCGCGGTCTCGCAAAGTAAAGTGCCGCCCCTGCCGGGGGTTACTGTCTTATATGTGGGACACGCCGACCGATTTCAATCGCCCGGGGGCGAAGGAGGACCTTCGTCCGCTTCCAGTCTATCAGGGCGGGCCGTACCGCAGAACCTCGGCGATTTGTGCCGTATCCTTCGAGGACCTCATTCGAACTCAAGGAACGACGCCCTGCCATGCACGCGCCAACGGACTACGTCGGCCGCTTCGCCCCCAGCCCCACCGGCCCCCTGCACCAGGGCTCGCTGGTGGCCGCGCTGGCCAGCCATCTGGACGCCCGCGCCCACGGCGGGCGCTGGCTGGTGCGGGTCGAGGACCTGGACGCGCCGCGGGTCGTGGAAGGCGCCGACCGCGTCATCCTCGATCAGTTGCGGGCGCTGGGCCTGCACTGGGACGGCGAAGTCCTCTACCAATCCTCGCGCCACCAGGCCTACCGCGAGGCCTTCGATAGGCTGCGGCGCCACGGCCTGGTCTATGCGTGCGGCTGCACGCGCAAGGAAATCGCCGATTCCATCCTGAACGCGCGCGGCTACCTGCCGGCCGGCGAACTGCCCTATCCGGGCACCTGCCGCGACGGGCTGCACGGCAAGCCTGCGCGCGCCTGGCGGCTGCGCGTGCCGCCGGGCACCGTGCGCATCGACGACCGGTGGATGGGGGTGATCGACCAGGACGTATCGCACGAGGTGGGCGACTTCGTGCTTTTCCGCGCGGACGGGATGTGGGCCTACCAGTTGGCGGTGGTCGTGGACGATGCCGAACAGGGCATCACCGACGTCGTGCGCGGCCAGGACCTGCTCGGCTCCACGCCCAGGCAGAAAGTCCTGCAGACGCTGCTGGCACTACCGATTCCCCGGCGGATGCACGTCCCGGTGGTGGTCAATGCCGACGGACAGAAACTGTCCAAGCAGACCGGCGCGGCCGCGATCGACACGCGGCAGCCGCTGGCGGCCTTGCAGGCCGCTTGGCGCCACCTGCAATTCGAGCCGCTGCCGGCGGCGGACGTCGCCGCCTTCCTGGCCGAGGCGACGGACCGCTGGGCGCGGCGATGGGAAATACGTCGGGGATGAGGCCGGGGCGCGGCAAACGCCCCGACTGCGGCGCAAGGAAGCTCAGTCCTTCTTGCCGCCGCCCAGCAACACGGCCAGCGGACGCTTGGCGGACGTGCGGGGCGGTACGGGAGGCGCCTCGGTGCGGGCCGGCTCGGCGCCGGTCGCGGGCACGTAGGGACGGAAGAAGAAATCGTCGACGGGCTTGGCCGGCAGCTCGTAGCGGTGGCGCTCGCCGCGCTCTCCACGTTCGCCGCGTGCGCCATGGCTGCGGACCGGCCGTTCGCGTTCGCCGCGCGACGATGCCAGCAGCGACGCCGGCAGGTCCAGCTGGCCGCGCGGGATCTCGCGCTTGATCAGCTTCTCGACGTCGAGCAGGAAGCGCTCTTCCTCGGGCGCGAACAGCGCGATAGCCTCGCCCGTCGCGCCGGCACGGCCGGTGCGTCCGATGCGGTGCACGTAGTCCTCGGCGTTGTAGGGCAGGTCGTAGTTGATCACGCAGGGCACGCCGGCCACGTCCAGGCCGCGGGCCGCGACGTCGGTCGCCACCAGCACTTCCAGCTCGCCGGCCTTGAAGGCCTCGAGCGCCTTCATGCGATCGGCCTGGGTCTTGTCGCCGTGGATGGATTCGGCGCGCACGCCGTCGCGCTCCAGTTGCCGCGCCAGGCGGGCGGTGCCGATCTTGGTGTTCGAGAACACGATGACCTGCTTCAGGCCGCGCGACTTGACCAGGTGCACGACCGCGGCGCGCTTGGCGTCGCCGCTCAGCTTGTAGGCGATCTGGCTGACGGTGTCGGCCGTGGCGTTGCGCGCCGCGACCTCGATCTCGACCGGCTGCGTCAGGTACGAGCGCGCCAGCTTGCGGATCTCGTTGCTGAAGGTGGCCGAGAACAGCAGGGTCTGGCGCTGCTGCGGCAGCAGCCGGATGATGCGCTCGAGATCCGGCAGGAAGCCCATGTCGAGCATCCGGTCGGCCTCGTCCAGCACCAGCATGCCGACCTGGCCCAGGTTGATGGTCTTCTGTTCGACGTGGTCGAGCAGGCGCCCCGGCGTCGCGATCAGCACCTCGCAGCCGCGCCGCACTTCTTCCTTCTGGGGGCCGATGTCGACCCCGCCGAAGACCACGGCCGCGCGCAGGGGCGTGAACTGGCTGTAGCGCTTGACGTTGTCGGCCACCTGGTCGGCCAATTCGCGCGTGGGCGTGAGGATCAGCGCGCGGACGGGATGCCGTGCCGGCGATGCGCTGTTATTGGCCAAGGGCATGAGCCGATGGAGGATGGGGAGGGTGAAAGCCGCGGTCTTTCCGGTTCCGGTTTGCGCTGCGCCCATTACGTCGCGGCCGCTGGTGACGACCGGGATTGCTTGCGCCTGGATAGGCGTCGGAATGGTGTACCCGGTGGCGACGACCGCCTTGAGTATGTCGGGGTGCAGGCCGAAATCGGCAAAAGAACTGGGCCCTGATGCCGCTGTATCTGTCATGGTGGGGGACCACCAATGCCGCAACACGATGATGCGTATCAATAGTCCAGAAAAATCAAAGACTTAGATTTTACCTCAAAAGCCAGCCTGTCAACCAGAAGGAAAAACCGGCGGCGAACCGGACCGCGTCCCCCGGCCACCATGCTGTAATGGCGGCATCGCCACCCTGCTCCGCATGCGCCATGCGCCTGTCCGTCATCATCATTGCCCGCAACGAGGCCCGCAACCTGGCCGACTGCCTGGAATCGGTCCGCTTCGCCGACGAGATCGTCGTGGTCGATTCGGGCAGCACCGACGAGACGGTGGACATCGCGCGCCGGCATGGCGCCCGGGTCGAGATCACCCCCGACTGGCCCGGCTTCGGCCCGCAGAAGAACCGCGCGCTGGCCCTGGCCACCGGCGACTGGGTGCTGTCGCTGGATGCCGACGAACGGGTGACGCCGGAACTGGCCGCCGCGATCGCCGACGTCCTGCGCGCCCCGCGCCACGATGCCTACGACATGCCGCGGCTGTCCAGTTTCTGCGGCCGCTTCATCCGGCACAGCGGCTGGTGGCCCGACCGGGTGCTGCGCCTGTTCCGGCGCGGCACGGCCCGATTCAGCGACGACCTGGTGCACGAAAAGGTGGTCGCCGACGGCGAGGCGGGTCACCTGGCGCCGCATCTGCTGCACTACACCTACCCCGACCTGGACAGCGCCATCGCCAAGATGAACCGCTATTCCAGCGACAGCGCGCAGGCCCTGCACGCGCGCGGCCGGCGCGCCGGCGTGGGCGCCGCCATCGGGCACGGCGCCTGGACCTTCGTGCGGCTGTACGTCTTCAAGCGCGGCTTCCTGGACGGCCGCCACGGGTTCCTGCTCGCGGCCACCGCGGCCGCCGGCAGCTTCTATCGCTACGCGAAGCTCAGCCTGAAATAGGCGCGGGCAACCGGCGAATGCGGCCATGCGCAAGATCATCCACTGCGATTGCGACTGCTTCTACGCATCGATAGAAATGCGCGACGACCCCAGCCTGCGCGGCCGGCCGCTGGCCGTGGGCGGGCGGCCCGAGACCCGGGGCGTGGTGGCCACCTGCAACTACGAGGCCCGCAAATTCGGCGTGCATTCGGCGATGTCGTCGGCGCGCGCGGTGCGGCTGTGCCCGGACCTACTCATCATTCCGCCCAGGATGGAGATGTACCGCGTGGCCTCGGCGCAGATCATGGATATCTACCGCGACTACACCGAACTGGTCGAGCCGCTGTCGCTGGACGAGGCCTACCTGGACGTGACCGGCAGCGACCGGCTGCAGGGCAGCGCCACGCGGATCGCCGGCGAGATCCGGCAGCGCGTGGCCCAGGCCGTCGGCATCACCGTCTCGGCGGGCGTGGCGCCCAGCAAGTTCGTGGCCAAGATCGCCAGCGACTGGAACAAGCCCGACGGCCTGTTCGTGGTGCGCCCGCAGGACGTGGACGCCTTCGTGGCGGCCCTGCCCGTCTCCAAGCTGCACGGCGTGGGCAAGGTGACCGGCGCGCGGCTCAAGGCGCTGGGCGTGGAGACCTGCGCCGACCTGCGGACATGGGAACACGACCGGCTGCGCGACGAATTCGGGGTGTTCGGCGAACGCCTGCACGACCTGTGCCGCGGCATCGACCACCGCGAGGTCTCGCCCACCCGCGAACGCAAGTCGGTCAGCGTGGAGCAGACCTTCGTCACCGACCTGCACACGCTGGAGGCGTGCCAGGACCTGCTGCGCGAGATGCTGGACCAGCTCGACGCGCGCGTACGGCGCGCCGACGCCCAGAACCACATCCAGAAGCTGTTCGTGAAACTGCGCTTCTCGGACTTCAACCGCACCACCGCCGAAGGCGTGGGCGCGGCGCTGGACGAGGAACAATTCCGCATCCTGCTGGCCACGGCCTTCCGCCGCAACCCGCGCGCCGTGAGGCTGATGGGACTGGGCGTGCGCCTGGGCGCCCCCGGCGGACAACTCGCGCTGTTCGGCGATCAGACGGTTTCTGAACCCGACACCGTGTAGCCGGCCTCTTCGATCAGCCTGGCGATGCGCGCGGCATCGCCGGCCTCGTCGACGCGTACCTTGCCGGCGCCCAGGTCGACTTCGACGTGGGCCTGGGGATAAGCGGCCTGCACGGCCTGGGTGACGGACTTGACGCAGTGTCCGCAGCTCATTCCCTGCACCTGGAATTCAAACATGGCATGACTCCTTTCGTAATGGTGTAGCCAGTATTTCCCTTCCCACGATGGCAAGGTCAAGCGCCGTTGCGCCGCGCCAACCAACGGGCGGCGCCCTGCCCCGACCAGCGGCCGCCGGCCAGGCAGGCCGTCAGCAGATAGCCGCCGGTGGGCGCCTCCCAATCCAGCATCTCGCCGGCGCAGAAGACGCCGGGCAGCGCGCGCAGCATGCCGTGTTCGTCCATGGCGTCGAACGCCACGCCGCCGGCGGTGCTGATGGCCTCGGCCAGGGGCCGCGGCGCGCGCAGCGTCAAGGGCAGCGACTTCACCCAGGCGGCCAGCCGGGCAGGATCCTGGAAGTCGGCGGCCGGCACGATCTCGCGCAACAGGCCCGCCTTCGCGCCGTCCACTTTGATGCGCGCGCGCAGATGGTTGGCCATGGACTTGCTGCCGCGCGGCCACGCCAGTTCCTCGGCCACGCGCTCGATGCCCAGCCCGGGCGCCAGGTCGAGCCGCAGCTCGGCGCGGCCGTGGCGGGCGATGCCCTCGCGCAGGCGGGCCGAAGCGGCATAGATCAGACTGCCCTCGACACCGTAGCCCGACACGACGAACTCGCCGCCGCGGCGCCACTCGCCCCGCTCGTCGGACAGGGCGAGCGTGACCGCGCGTACCGGCTGTCCCGCGTAGCGCTCGCGAAAGTGCGGACTCCAGTCGATCTCGAAACCGCAATTGGCCGGCGCCAGCGGCTCGATGCGTATGCCGCGCCCGGCCAGCCACGGCACCCAGGCCGCGTCCGAGCCCAGCCGCGGCCAGCTCGCGCCGCCCAGGGCCAGCACCACCGCGTCGTGGCGACGGACCGTTCGGCCGGCCGGCGTATCGAAGGCCAGCGCGCCGCCCGCCTCCCACCCCAGCCACCGATGCCGCATGTGCAGGCGCACTCCCCGCCCCCGCAGCCGGTGCAGCCACGCGCGCAGCAGCGGCGCGGCCTTCATTTCCTTGGGAAAGACCCGGCCCGAGGATCCGACGAAGGTGTCGATGCCCAGGCCATGCACCCATTCGCGCACGGCCTCGGCGCCGAACGCCTCGAGCATGGGCGCCAGCGCCCCGGCGCGATCGCCGTAGCGGGCCAGGAAGGCGGCCGCCGGTTCGGAATGGGTGATGTTCAGACCACCTATGCCGGCCAGCAGGAACTTGCGGCCGGCCGACGGCATGGCGTCGTAGACGTCCACCGCGATGCCGGCTTCGGCCAGGACCTCGGCGGCCATCAGGCCCGCGGGTCCGGCCCCCACCACCGCAACGCTCACAGATTGACGACCCGGCCCATGGCCTGCATCTTCTCGGGCGAATAATTCAGGAGACGCGACAACTCCATGGCGGTACTGCGCACCCGGCCGACCAGGTCGTCGATGCGCTCGGGCTCGAAGCGCGACGAGGGTATCGTGGCGCCCAGCGCGGCCACGATGCGGCCGGTGGCGTCGCGCACCGGCGCGGCGATGGTCGAGACCCGCGCCTCGAAGAAGGCTTCCTGCAGAACGTAGCCGCGTTCGCGATCCTTCTGCACCAGCTCGTACAGGTCCATCACGGTCGTGGGCGTGCTGGACGAATAGCTTGCCAGGTGTTCCTCGGGAAACAGCTCGCGCAGCTCGTCCAGCGTGAGGTCCTCCAGCAGCACGCGGCCCAGCACCGTGGCGTGCGCGGGCAGCCGCGTGCCGACGTGGACCGAGCTGGTGAATGGCGTGGGCGCCGACGACTTGGCGACATAGACGATGGAGCGGCCGTCGCGCACGACCAGGTTGCACGAGAACCCAATCTCGCCCCGCAGGCGCTCCAGCAAGGGCGCGCCCAGTTCGGTCAGCTCGAGCGAGGCCAGGTATTCGAAACCCAGCCGCAGCACGGCCAGCCCCAGCCGGTAGTCATGTCCGCCTTCGGCGCGCTGGACGAACCCCATGGACTCCAGCGTCATCAACAGCCGGAAGACGGTGGAACGCGGCAGGCTGAGGCGGCGCGCCAGTTCGGGCGCCGACAGCTTGCGGTCGAGGTGGCTGAATTGTCCCAACAACAGCAGGCCGCGCTCCAGCGCCGGGACGAGATACTTGTCCTGCGCGACCTCCGAGATGTTCCCTTTGCTCATGGTGTGACCGACTGTCTGATGGCTTGCGGACGGAATGATACCGGTCCCGGCAGGCGGTGCCGGCCACGCCGCCCGCTTTTTTCAATTCATCACGAATCCGCCGTTGACCGGAAGGAGCTGGCCGGTGACGAAGCGCGCGAGGTCCGACAGCGCGAACAGCACCGATCCGCTCACGTCCTCGGGCACCTGTTCGCGGTGGATCGCGCGCTGGTCATGGTAGAGCCGGTGCCGCGCTTCGGGCACGTACTCCGTCGCCTCGACCAGGGTCAGCCCCGGGGCGATGGCATTGACGGTGATGTTGTCGGCGCCGAACTCGCGCGCCAGCGACCGCGTCATCGCCGTGACCGCGCCCTTGCTGGCGACGTAGGCCATCAGGTTGGGCGCGCCCCACAGCGCCGTGTCCGACGCCAGGTTGACGATGGCGCCCCGGCCCGACGCCTTCAGCGCCGCGTGGCAGGCCACGGACATCAGCCAGGTGCCGCGCACGTTGACCTGCATGACCTTGTCCCACACCTCGACCTCGAGCTGGTGCGCCGTGCGCCCCCCCGAGTTGGTGATGGCGGCGTTGTTCACCAGCCCGTCCAGCCCGCCCAGCAGTTCGACGGCGCGCGCCGCGCATTGCTCGACCGAGGCCTTGTCGCCCAGGTCGACTTCGATGCCATGCACCGGAAAGCCCCGCGCCTGCAGCGACTCGACCGCCTGCTTCAGCGTGTCGGCCAGGATGTCGGCCATGGCCACCTGCGCGCCGGCCTGGCACAGCGCCACCGCGAACTCGTAGCCCAGCCCGCGCGCCGCGCCCGTCACCAGGATGCGGCGGCCCCGCAGGAGATTACCGATAGTGCTTGAATCCAACATTGCTCCCATTACCCGCGCTCAGACCGTGGTGGTGGCCGCGCGCGGCAGATAGTGAAGTACGCGCTTCTCGGCCCAGACGACGCCCGCGTAGGCGACGATGCCGATCAGCGTAAGCACCGCGATCGTGACGAACACGGCCGAAGTGTTGCCCTGCCCCTCGCCGTCGACCAGCAGGAAGCCCAGGCCCAGGTTGCCCCCGACCAGTTCGCCCACGGTCACGCCGATGACGGCCAGCGTCGAGGCGATGCGCAGGCCCGAGAACAGCGCCGGCAGGGCCGACGGGAACTCGACCAGGCGGAAGATCTGCCAGCGGCTGGCGTTGAGCGTGCGGACCAGGTTGACCATGTCCGGATCCACGGTGCGCACCGCCGACAGTACATTGATCATGACCGGGAAGAACACGATCAGGATGGCGACCAGGATCTTGGGATAGATGGTGTAGCCCAGCCACATCACGAACAGCGGCGCGAAGGCCACCTTGGGGGCGATCTGCAGCGCCAGGATGTACGGCGACAGGATGGACTCGGTGGTGGGCGACAGGCCCAGCACCACGCCCACCACCAGGCCCAGCAAGGCGCCCAGGATGAAGCCGACGATCACCTCGAAAGCTGTGATGCCGCTGTGCATGAGCAGTTCGCTGTTCTGCCACATGTGGCCGAATTCCTGGACCACGCGGCTGAAGCGGGGCAGGATGAACTCCGGCATCTTGAGCAGGCCGGGCCCCCATTCCCAGGCGGCCAGGAACACCACCAGGACCAGCAGGCTGCCGGCCGCCGTGGCGACCTTGCCGGACAGGAACGGACGGCCCGCCGGCTTGCTGGCGCCCGCTTCGACGGGCGCGGTTTCGTTGGATACGGATACAGACATTACCGCTCAACTCCGACGAACTGGTTCGTATAAAGATCGGTCAAGGGCGCGGCCTTGGACACGATGCCTTCCGACACGTAGAACTTCTGCACCTCCGCCAGGCGGGCGGTGTCCATCTGGCCCAGCACCTTCTGGTCGGCGTACACGTACTTGTTGTACAGGCGCAGGATGCGCTCGAGCTTCTCTTCCTTGCCCTTGAAGGCCGGCGCGGCCTGGGCGTAGGTGGCGGCGGCGCTCTTGGGATCCTTCATCACGTCCTGCATGCCGCGCAGGGTCGCGCGCACCAGGCGCTTGATCAGGTCCGGATTCTTCTTGATCGTCTCGTCCGAGGCGATGATGGCCTGCGCCATGCTGTTGAACGGCTTGTCGATCTTCAGGTAATCGACGTTGCCGTTGGTGGCCTCGTCGGCATCGACCAGCCAGTCGGGCGTGGCGGCCATGCCCTCGGACTTGCCGGCGGCGAACAACTGCCAGACGCCGGCCGGGCCCGCGGCCTGGATGGACACGTCGTTCTTGCTCAGGTTGTACTTCTTCAACGTGCCCAGCAGCGCGTAATAGGTCGTGTCGCTGTACGAGATCACGGTCAGGGTCTTGCCCTTGAGGTCGGACACCGACTTGATCGGGCCGTCCTTCTTGACCGCCAGCGCCGACAGCGAGCCGGCGCCCAGCACCGCCACGGCCTTCACCGGCACGCCGTTGGCGCGGACGATGATGGGCGTATCGCCGATGGCGCCGCCGATCACGGCATTGCCGGCGCCGATCTGCTTGGCCACGTCGACGCCGCCCTTGCCCAGCACGAAATTGACCTTGATGTTCTCGTCGGCGTAGTAGCCGCGCTGCTGCGCGATCATCCATGGGGCGAAGGCCGGCAGCGTGGGCGGCGCGGGCAGCAGATAGTTCACTTCCTCGGGCGCGGCGTGGACGGCGAAGGGCGAGGCGACAGCCACGGCGACGGCGGCCAGTTTGAAGCTGAACGAGACCAGAGCTTTTTTCATAGGGCTTCCTGTGAAGAATGGGCGCCCACGGGCGCAACGTGCGTGATCGGGAGAATTGGACGGCTCAGTGCAGTTCGGCGGTTTCCTTGCCGACCTTCAGCAACTCCATCAGGCGTCCCTGCAAGGGGCCGATTTCCGGCAGCTTGCGCCGCTCCAGCGGGTTGTCGCGCATGGGCAGGTCGACGATGATTTCCTCGATGATGGTGCCGGGGCGCTCGCTCATGACCAGCAGGCGGTCGGACAGCGCGATGGCCTCCACCAGGTCGTGGGTGATGAACAGCGCCGTCTTGCGCTTCTCGTACACCATCTTGGCCAGGTCCTGCTGCAGCACCATCTTGGTCTGCGCATCCAGCGCCGAGAACGGTTCGTCCAGCAGCAGCACCTGCGGGTCCACGGCCAGCGTGCGGGCCAGCGCGGCGCGCTGGCGCATGCCGCCCGACAACTGGTAGGGATAGTGTTCCTCGAAGCCCTTCAGGTGGCACTTGGCCAGCAGCTCGTCGGCGATCACCTTACGCTCGCGGGCGGGAGCGCCGTCGATCTCCAGGCCCAGCTCGACGTTGGCGCGGATGGTGCGCCACGGCATCAGCAAGTCCTTCTGCAGCATGAACGCCACCTTGCGCACGGGCTTGGTGACGCGCTCGCCGCCCACGTAGACCTCGCCCTCGCTGGGCAGATAGAGGCCGGCGCCCATGTTCAGCAGCGTGCTCTTGCCGCAGCCCGACGGGCCGATGATGGACACCACCTCGCCGCTGCGTATGCTGAGGTTGACGTCGGTGACGGCCGTACGGGGCTGTCCCGTCTGGCGGTCCATGAAGCGCTTGCCAACCTTGCGGAACTCGATTTCATTCATGTTGCGGGCCTGTAGGAACCGAAGCCTCGATCCGGCGACGAACGGAAGCGGAACCGCTCCATCCCCGTGGTTGCGGGGGGCCGGGCACTGCGATAGTGTTATTCGATCGCTGGGCCGGCATCGTTCGTCGTCTTAAATACGAAACCTCATCTCATATACGGAACAGTGGCAAAAATATAGCGCCTCGATTTTGGGGGCGCGACTGGGGTAAACCACTACCGAAGGCTTAGCAAACACCGGGCCAGGGGCAAAACCACTCCCTGCGCGAGGCGCGGCGCGCCATGGCGGCGCGGCATCGCACCATCCACGGGCAGCAAAAAGAAAATCCGCACCCGGCTGGTGCGGAAGCCGGAGTGGCGCGGCCGCGCTGGCTAGCGGATCAGTTCGAGGAACTCGGCCCGGGTCGAGGGATTCTCACGGAACGCGCCCAGCATGACGGAACTGACCATGGACGAGTTCTGCTTCTCGACCCCGCGCATCATCATGCACATGTGCTGGGCCTCGATGACCACCGCCACGCCCAGGGCATCGGTCACTTCCTGGACCGCCTCGGCGATCTGCAGACAGAGGTTTTCCTGGATCTGCAGGCGGCGGGCGTACATGTCGACGATGCGCGCTACCTTGGACAGGCCGAGCACCTTGCCGTTGGGCAGGTAGGCCACGTGGGCCTTGCCGATGAAAGGCAGCAGGTGGTGTTCGCACAGGGAATACAGCTCGATGTTCTTGACCAGCACCATTTCGTTGGTGTCGGACGAGAACAGGGCGCCGTTGACGATCTCGTCCAGGTTCTGCGTGTATCCCTGGCACAGGTATTTCATGGCCTTGGCGGCGCGCTTGGGCGTATCGCGCAGCCCCTCCCGGCCAGGGTCCTCGCCGAGCTGTTCGAGTATGGAGGTGTAGTTCTGTTCGAGCGACATGAAGGCTCCCGAGGTGTCCGTGGAAACGGCGGCGCTGGACCGGCCGGGCGCGGCGCGAAGGCCCGCGGAAGGCGTGAGGATACCCCATCGCCCCGGGCCGGGCCGGAAAGGCCCTACCCCGCTCGCGAATCCGGGCCGGCGTTCCGCGCTCAGCGATATTCCCGAGGCAGGCGCGCCACCGCGGTCTCCTGCCCGGTCAGGCGCGCGATGCGCCGCGCGGCCTCGGCCGGATCGCCGCTGGTCATGAAAGTGACGCCGCCCTCGCCCGTCTCGCGCGCCAGTCCGCGGGCCAGCAACTGCCGCTGCAATTGACGGGCGAAAGGCACGCCGGTCTCCAGCACCGCCACGTCCGGCCCCACGTGGCGCCGGATCGGATCGATCAGGAAGGGAAAATGCGTGCAGCCCAGCACCAGCACGTCGGCGCCGCGCTCGACCAGCTCCGCCAGCGGCTCGGCCACCAGACGGTCCTGGTCGGGCGTCCAGCCTTCCTCGGCCAGCGACACCCAACCGGGGCAAGGCTTGAGCAGTACTTCCACGTCCGGCGCCTCGCGCCGGACCAGCGCATGGAAGCGGTCGCTGAGCAGGGTGCCCGTGGTGGCCAGCACGCCGATCACGCCGGAACGCGTCAGCCGGGCCGCCGGCTTGACGGCGGGTTCGATGCCGACGATAGGCAGGTCCGGATAGCGTTCGCGCAGGGCCTCCACCGCGACCGCCGTGGCCGTGTTGCAGGGAATGGCCACCGCCTTGGCCCGGTGCGACAGGAAGAATTCGGCCAGGCGCAGGGCGCGCGAGACGATGTAGGCCGGCGTTTTCTCTCCATACGGCAAATGGCCGCTATCGGCCACGTACAGCAGGTCTTCGTGCGGCAAGGCCTGCCGGATGGCGCTCAGCACGCTGATGCCGCCCACGCCGGAGTCGAAAATACCTAGGGGTCCGTCGTGGGCGGCGGTGGTCATGGAATGGAAATGCGCGCTAGGAAGCCAGTTTCAGCCCTATGATACCCGCCAGTATCAGCCCCAGGCTGATCAGGCGCGCCGGGCTGGCGGCCTCGCCGAACAACAGGATGCCCAGCGCCGCGGTACCCACCGCGCCCACGCCCACCCAGATGGCGTAGGCGGTGCCTACCGGCAGCGTGCGCATCGCCACGCCCAACAGCGCCATGCTGACGACGATGGCGGCGATGGTGCCCACCGAAGGCCACAATCGCGTGAATCCGTGGGTGTATTTCAAGCCGATCGCCCAACCGACCTCCATCAGTCCGGCAATGATCAAAAGGGTCCAAGCCATGGTTTTTTCCTGATTGCGGGGCCGTCCCCATTCGTCATGTCCAGCGGGGTCGTCCCCGCCTCGTTCCGTCCCTATTTAAACACCCGAAAACACCCGACCGCCACGCTCCGTCCCTTTTTAAAGATCGCACTAAATAAGTGCATAAAGTCGTGGGTTACCGACATGATGACGGAAAAACGCGATTACAATGCCGCGTTTTTTCGGTGTAACGCACCACATCAGAGCAATTGCCGCACGCATAAGGTGCAGCCCTCGACGCCGCTCCCAGCGGATTGCGGCAGGACGACCCCAAGCGCCCGGACATTCAACGGAGCCGATATTGAAACACGCCAGCCTAGACAGCTTTCTCTCGCAGGTCGCCCTGCGCGATCCTCATCAGCCGGAGTTCCTGCAAGCCGTCAAGGAGGTCATGACCAGCCTCTGGCCCTTCCTGCAGAAGCACCCGCGCTACGCCGAGCATGGCTTGCTGGAGCGGCTGGTGGAATCCGAGCGCATCATCCAGTTCCGCGTCAGCTGGGTCGATGACCGCGGCCAGACCCAGGTCAACCGCGGCTTCCGCATCCAGCACAACTCGGCCATCGGCCCCTTCAAGGGCGGCATGCGGCTGCACCCGTCGGTCAACCTGTCCATCCTGCGCTTCCTGGCGTTCGAACAGACCTTCAAGAACTCGCTCACCACCCTGCCCATGGGCGGGGGCAAGGGCGGCTCCGACTTCGACCCGAAGGGCAAGAGCGACGGCGAGGTCATGCGCTTCTGCCAGGCCCTGATGCTGGAGCTTTACCGCCACCTCGGCCCCGACACCGACGTGCCGGCCGGCGACATCGGCGTGGGCGCCCGCGAAGTGGGTTTCATGGCCGGCATGATGAAGAAGCTGTCCAACAGCGCCGCGGCGGTGTTCACGGGCAAGGGCCTGGCCTTCGGCGGCAGCCTGATGCGCCCCGAGGCCACCGGCTACGGCACCATCTATTTCGCCGAACAGATGCTGTATCGCAAGAACCAGAGCTTCGACGGCAAGTCCGTGTCGATTTCCGGCTCGGGCAACGTCGCGCAGTACGCCGCCGAGAAGGCGCTGGACCTGGGCGCGAAGGTCGTGAGCCTGTCCGACTCCGACGGCACCCTGTACGTGAAGGACGGCATCAGCGTCGACATGCTCAAGGAGATCATGGATCTCAAGAACGTCCAGCGCGGCCGCCTGGCCGACTTCGCCGCGCGCAACAAGCTGTCGTTCGAGGCCGGCAAGCGCCCCTGGCACATCCCGGTCGACATCGCCCTGCCCTGCGCCACCCAGAACGAACTGGACCACAAGGACGCCGAGACCCTGGTCCGCAACGGCGTGCTGTGCGTGGCCGAAGGCGCGAACATGCCGTCGACGCTGGAAGCCGTGGACGTCTTCACCCATGCGGGCACCCTGTATGCCCCCGGCAAGGCCAGCAACGCCGGCGGCGTGGCCGTGTCGGGCCTGGAAATGGCGCAGAACTCGCAGCGCCTGTCGTGGCACCATGCCGAAGTCGACGAACGCCTGCGCGCCATCATGAAGGACATCCACGAAAACTGCGTACGCCACGGCAGCCGCGCCGACGGCTCCATCAACTACGTCGACGGCGCGAACATCGCCGGCTTCGTGAAAGTCGCCGACGCGATGATGGCGCAAGGCATTTGTTGACCCCCCCTACGCGCTGACGGGCGCCCAGTCTGGTGAGCCCCCAGCCGCTACGCGGCAGCCCCCCAAGGGGGCCGGGACCCGCCTTGGGGCGGCCCGGCGCCGGGTCCCGGGGGCGATGCGCGAGGACCGGCGGAGCCGGATCCACCGCATCCTGGGTCTAGTACCGTGATATTGGTTCGAAGCAGAGGTGCTGCCGCTGGCTGCCGGCAGTTGGAAATGAAGAAAAAATGGCCTCGCTTTTTTTTGAAGCGAGGCCATTTTTTTGCTCCCCCTACCCAGGGCGCCGCGGATCCGGCTTCGCCGGTCCGCCAGCGCCGCCCCCTGGGGGGCGCCCGTAAGGGCGTCGGGGGGGGCTTTCCTCTCGCAGCCATTCGCGCCAGATGGCGACCAGGAGGGCCATCAGGACGGGCCCGACGAACAGGCCGACCAGGCCCATGGTTTGTACGCCGCCCACCAGGCCGATGAAGGTGGGCAGGAAGGGGAGCTTGACGGGGCCGCCCACCAGGCGGGGGCGCAGGGTCTTGTCGACGATGAAGAGTTCCAGCGTGCCCCAGGCGAACAGGCCGATGCCGGCGATGAGCTTGCCCGAGCCGATCAGGTACAGCGAGACCAGCGTGAAGGCCAGCGGGGCGCCCCCGGGCACCAGGGCCATGAAGCCGGTGATCAGGCCCAGCAGGGCCGGCGACGGGACGCCCGCGATCCAGTAGGCGGTGCCCAGCACCACGGCCTCGCCGATGGCGATCAGGCCCATGCCGGTCACGGTCGCGCTGATGGTGGCCGGCACCACGCGCGAGAGGCGGGTCCAGCGCACCGGCAGCACGCGTTCGCCCACGGTGTCGAGCTGGCCGACCATGCGTTCGCCGTCCTTGTAGACGAAGAACAGGATGATCAGCATGAACACCACCGTCAGCGCCAGATGGAAGACGTTGCCCGTGGAGGACAGCACGACTCGGTAGATGTTGCCCAGGTGTTCGCCGCTGATCAGTTGCACCCAGGCGCCCAGCGCGTGCGGCCGCGACAGGTGTTCCTCCCAATATCCCGCCAGGCGCTCGCCCACCAGCGGCAGCCCGGTCACCCAGTGCGGGACGGCCAGGCCCTCGCGGTTGGCTTCGAGCAGCCAGCGGACGAGATTGCTGGCCTCCTGGATGGCATAAGACAGGGCGTAGGCGAAGGGCACGATCAGCCCGACCACGATGACCAGCAGCGCGCCGGAGGCCGCCAGCGCCGTGCGGCCGCCGCAGAACCGGACCCAGTGCCGGTACAGGGGCCAGCTGGCCAGGCCGATGATCAGCGCGGCCAGGCCGGGAACGAGGAACCCGCTGAAGAAATAGGCGCCGGCCAGCAGCATCAGGATCAGCAGCCAGCGGGCCACGAGGCGGGCGGAGAAGACAGGAAGCGTCATGAATGGTCGCGAGCGTTGAGCCGAGGAACGTCGCCGACAACTGTACCAGCTAGCAAGCGCATTGCGGGGCGCCTTCGCAAGGGGGCTGCCGCATCGTCGCCGGCGATGGTATGTTCGGGCCCATGCGAACCTTTCTACTGTCGGCGCTGGCCGTCCTGGTTTTCCTGCCCACCACCCTGTGGGCCGCCTTCGCCCTGCGCTATCAGGTGCCCGGCCCGCTGCCCGTCAAGATCGCGGCGGCCGTGGCCGCCGCGATCTTCGGCCTGGGCATGCTGTGGCTGACGCTGGCGGGGCGGCCCGCCTGGGGCGCGGGCCTGTACGTCGTGGGCTTCGGCCTGCTGCTGGCCTGGTGGCACGGCATCGCGCCGTCGAACGACCGGGTCTGGGCCGACGACGTCGCGCAGATGACCACGGGCCAGGTCGAGGGCCACATGGTCACGCTGCGCAACGTGCGCAACTTCGACTGGCGCGGCCCGGCCGACTACACCCCGCGCTGGGAGACGCGCAGCTACGACCTGACCAGACTGGCCAGCGTGGACCTGATCCTGTCCTACTGGACCATCGAGGCCATCGCCCACACACTGGTGTCGTTCGGCTTCGAGGACGGCCGGCATCTGGTGTTCTCGGTCGAGATCCGCAAGGAGCGGCACGAAAAGTTCTCGTCCATCGGCGGCTTCTTCAAGGAATTCGAGACCAGCGTCGTGGCGGCGGACGAACGCGACATCGTCCGGGTGCGCACCAACATCCGCGGGGAAGACGATTACCTGTACCGCGTGTCCATGCCGCGCGAGGCCATGATGTCGCTGTTCCTGGCCTACGTGGACGAGGCCAACAAGCTCGTGTCCACGCCGCGCTTCTACCACACCATCACGGCCAACTGCACGACCATCGTCTACCACATGATGACGCGGATCATTCCCGGCCTGCCCATGGACTACCGGCTGGTTCTGGCCGGCTATCTGCCGGGCTATATCTACGACGTGCGCGGGCTGGACACCTCGCACCCGCTGGCGGAACTGAAGCGGCTGGGCCGCATCACGCAGCGGGCGCGGGACGCCGATGCCGATCCGGATTTCTCCCAAGCCATACGGCGCGGCGTACCGGGCATCGCGGAGCGGTAGCCCGCACCTATTTCCGGACTTTTCGCCCAGCGAAACAACGCTGTGATGTAATCCTCGTACCCGGTGCCACGCTTCAAGAGCACGAACAAAAACGAGGAGACCCATGGCGTTGACCTATCGCATCCGCGCGCTCTGCCTGGTATTTGCCGGCCTTTACTGCGCACCCGGCGCCCATGCCGAAGATATCCGGTACCCCGCCAAGCCGATCAAGCTGGTCGTTCCCTACGCGCCTGGCGGCCCCACCGATCTGGTGGGGCGCTCCCTGGCGGCAGCGCTTGCGCGGCAGCTCGGCCAGCCTGTCGTGGTCGAGAACAAGGCCGGCGCCGGCGGCGTCATCGGCGCCGGCTCGGTCGTGAACGCCGCACCGGACGGCTATACCCTGCTGTTGGGCCTGCAGGGCCCGATCACCATCAATCCAGCGCTGACCAAGGTACCCTACGATCCGTTCCGCGATCTGATCGCGGTACGGATGATCGCCACCGCTCCGATGATATTGATGGCCAGCAAGAAATCGGGCATCGGGACGCTGGGCGAAATCTCCGCCCGCGCGAAAGCCGGCTCCGCCGGCCTGAACATCGGCTCCTCGGGCACGGGTACGCTTCCTCATGTCGCGGCGGAACTCATCAAGCACGAGACCGGCGCGAATCTGGTCCATATACCGTACAAGGGTGCGGGCCCCGCGCTGATCGATCTTCACGCCGGGCACATCGATCTGCTGTTCTCCGATCTCCAGGTGGGACTTCCCTACGTCCAGTCCGGCCAGGCGACGGCGCTTGCCGTCACGTCGCCTCAACGTTCGCCCATGCTGCCCAACGTACCGACGCTGGCCGAGAGCGGACTCGGCAAGGTGAAGCTGGCCGGGTGGTACGGCATCTTCGCGCCGCGGGGCACCTCGGCGGCGGTCCTGTCCGCGCTGGACCGGGCCGTGGACGGCGTATTCCGGGACGCGGCCTTCAAGCAGACCCTGGAGAACCAGGGCTCGACGCCGAGCGCGCTGGGCGGGGCGAAGTTCGTCGAATTCCTGCGCGCCGAATACGGCCAGTGGTCGCGGCTGGGCCGATCCATCACCATCAAAATGGACTAGGGCCATGCATGGAATGAGCGAACGGCTCGCGGACTGGGCCACGAACCTGTCATGGACCGACATTCCCCGCGACGTCAAGGATCTCGCCCGGCTGCAGATCCTCGATGCGGTCGGCGTCATGCTCGCGGCCAGGCCGCTCGAACCCGTCCATGCCGCGGTCCGCGCCATGGCGCGGACCGACGCCGGCTCGCAGGCCAGGAGCCTGGGCTTCGATCAATCGCTGTCGCTCTCGGGCGCCGCGTTCGTCAACGGCGTCATGTCTTCGCTGCTGGAATTCGACGATACGCACATCGAGTCTTTCGTCCATCCCACCGTGGCGCCCTTCTCGATCGCCCTTCCCTACTGCCAGTCGTCGCACCTGTCCGGGGCCCGCCTGATGCAGGCGGTGATCATCGGCAGCGAGCTCAGTTGCCGGCTCGGCCTGGTGTCCCCCATGCGCCTTCATGGCGTGGGTATACATCCGACCGCGATCATGGGGGCATTCGGCGCCGTCTACGCGCTCGCTTGGCTGGAACATCTCGATTGCCGGCAGCTCGTCGATGCCATCGGCCATTGCGCCAGCATGTGCGGCGGCCTGATGGCGTCATGGGAAGACGGCGCATCGACCAAGACGCTCCACGTCGGGATGGCGGCGAGCCAGGCCGTGCGCGCGGTCGCGCTGGGCCGGGAGGGGATCAGCGGTCCGCGCCTGGTGTTCGAAGGACGCTTCGGCTGGTTCCAGACGCACGTCCAGAAAGCCGAGCCGTCGGCCTTCCGCTACGTCCAGGCGACAGACGAGCTCGGCGGCCGGTGGGAGCTGCTCAACGTGGCCTCCAAGCCCTACCCCAGCGCGTTCACCATTCATCCCTATGTCGACGCGGTACTCGCCCTGAAGGCGGCGCATGCGATAGCGCCCGCCGACATTGCCGAGATCCGCTGCCGGATCGCTCCCAGCTCCGTGGCGACGCTTTGCGAACCGGCGGCCGAGAAGCTGCGGCCGTTGACCTCCTGGCATGGCCGCATCAGCTTGCAGCACTCGCTGGCCGAGGCCCTGGTGCGCGGCGGCATGGACAAGCACGCCTATAGTCCCGAGGCGCTAGCGGACCCGGTCATCAACGCCCTGGCCGACAAGGTGGCGTACGAAGCCCATGCCTCCCAAAGCGCCGACCCGAAGAAGGCCGGCGCCCACGTCCGCATCCGGCTGAACGACGGCTCCTGTCTCGAGCACGTCATCGAGAGTGTGCGCGGCACGCGCGCCAACCCCATCTCGCAAGAAGACTACATCCGGAAATTCCGCTCGAATGCCGACGGGGTCATCGCCCCCGGCAGAATCGACGAGGCCATCGACCGCCTGATGCGGCTGGATGCGATCGATGACGTCGCCGCGGTGTTCGACGCCCTCGCGACGCCAACCGTACATTCCGAGTAAGCCATGCACGTCGTCCACGTATCCGTCATACCCTGCCCCCAGCGCATGCGCGACGCCTCCTGGAAGTTCGCCCGGGCTTCGGTGCCGTCGATAGAGGGTTATCTGCTGGCACTGACCGACGACGCCGGCACGACCGGACTGGGCTATGCCCATGCCATTCCTGCCATCACCACCCACGGCGAAGGCGTGCGGACCGCGCTCGAACTGCTGGCGCCCGTGGTAACGGGTAGGCGGCTGGACGAGATCGCGGCGATCATGAGCGACGTCGATCGCAAACTGGCATTCCAGTACAGCGCCAAGGCCGCCATCGACATGGCGCTGCACGACCTGCTGGCCAGGCGCCTGGGAGTGCCGATCAGCGCCCTGCTCGGCGGACAGGTCCGTGCCGAGCTGCCGCTGTCCCGCATTCTTTCCATCAAACCGCCTTCGGAGATGGCGGCCAACGCCGCCGCACTGGCGGCGGGCGGATACCGGCAACTCAAGCTCAAGCTGTCCGGCGAGACCGAACTCGACATCGCTCGCGTCGCCGCCGTCCGTGGAGCAGTCGGGCCCGAGGTCGTACTGACGCTGGATCCCAACCAGTCATACCACGCCAAGCAGATGATGGCCGCGTTCGCGCGCATGGAGCGGTACGACATCGCGCTGATCGAACAGCCTGTTCCGGCCCATGACTGGGCGGGCCTCTCGCTGCTCGCGCGCAGCCTGCCCACGGCCATCGAAGCCGACGAAAGCGCCGTCACCGTCCAGGACATCCACAGGCTCGTCGCCGACCGGGTCGTCGACGCGGTCAACCTCAAGGTCACCAAACTGGGCGGCTTTCGCCACTTCATGGAAGCGGTCCACATCTGCGAAGCCGGCGGCGTGATATGCCGCGTGGGCGCCGCGTTCGGCCCGGCGCTCATGCAGGCCATGAACGCCCAGGCCGCCAGCACGATCGCCGCCCTGCCCTACGCCTGCGAACTGTCCGAACACGAACAATTGCTGGACGACCCCTGCACGGGCCTGAGCGTCGCAAACGGCATCCTGACGCTTCCCGGCACGCCGGGCTGCGGCGTGGGGCTCGCCGCCCGGCCCTAGCCTCCCTGCTTGCGGGCGCCGATCACCGCCTCGGCCACCTGGCGCGGCACCTCGGCGTAGTGCTTGAACTCCATGGTGTACGTGGCGCGCCCCTGCGTGAGCGAACGCAGCGTGGTGGAGTAGCCGAACATCTCGGCCAGCGGCACCTCGGCGCGCACCAGCTTGCCGCCACCGCCGGCGATGTCCTCCATGCCCTGCACCATGCCCCGCCGCGACGACAGGTCGCCCATCACGTTGCCCATGAAGTCCTCGGGCGTCTCGACCTCGACGCTCATCATGGGTTCGAGCAGCACCGGATTCGCACGCCTCATGGCTTCCTTGAAGGCCATCGAGCCGGCCATGCGGAACGCGTTCTCGTTCGAGTCCACGTCGTGGTACGAACCGAAGGTCAGCGTGACTTTCACGTCCACCACCGGATAGCCCGCCAGCACGCCCGAGCCCAGCGTGTCCTGGATGCCCTTGTCGACCGCGGGGATGAACTCGCGCGGCACCACGCCGCCCTTGATGGCGTCGACGAACGCATAGCCCGAACCGGCCGGCTGCGGCTCCAGCGAGATCACCACGTGGCCGTACTGGCCCCGTCCGCCGGACTGCTTGATGAACTTGCCCTCGACGTCGCGCACCGCCGAGCGCACCGTTTCCCGGTAGGCGACCTGCGGCTTGCCCACCGTGGCCTCGACGCCGAACTCGCGCTTCATGCGGTCGACCAGGATCTCCAGGTGCAGCTCGCCCATGCCGGAGATGATGGTCTGGCCCGACTCCTCGTCGGTGCGCACGCGGAAGGACGGGTCCTCCTGCGCCAGGCGGTTCAGCGCCATGCCCATCTTTTCCTGGTCGACCTGGGTCTTGGGCTCGACCGCCTGCGAGATGACCGGCTCGGGGAACACCATCCGTTCCAGGATGATGGGATGATCCGGCTCGCACAGCGTGTCGCCGGTGGTGGCTTCCTTCAGCCCCACGGCGGCCGCGATGTCGCCCGCGTAGACCTCCTTGATCTCGCGGCGCTCGTTGGCGTGCATCTGCACGATGCGGCCCAGCCGCTCGCGCTTGCCCTTGAGCGGATTGAATACCGTGTCGCCCGAGCGCACGATGCCCGAATACACCCGGAAGAAGATCAGCTGGCCGACGAAGGGGTCGGTCATGATCTTGAAGGCCAGCGCCGAGAACGGCTCGTCGTCCGAGGGATGGCGCTCGATCTCGCCGTCGTGCAGGTCCACGCCCTTGATGGCGGGCACGTCCACCGGCGACGGCAGGTAGTCGATGACGGCATCGAGCATGGCCTGCACGCCCTTGTTCTTGAACGCGCTGCCGCACAGCATGGGCACGATTTCGCCCGCCACGGTGCGCTTGCGCAGCCCGCGCCGGATCTCGTCCTCGGTCAGCGTGTCGCCGTTCAGGTACTTGTCCATCAGCTCGTCGTCGGCCTCGGCCGCCTCGGCCACCATCTTGTCGTGCCACTCGACGGCCGTGGCCTGCAGCCCGGCCGGGATGTCCCGGTACTCGAAGCGCACGCCCTGGCTGGCCTCGTCCCAGATGATGGCCTTCATCTTGACCAGATCGACCACGCCCTCGAAATGGTCTTCGGCGCCCACCGGGATCTGGATGGGGACGGCCCGCCCCTTCAGGCGGTCGACGATCTGCCGCTGCACGCGGAAGAAGTCCGCGCCGACACGGTCCATCTTGTTGACGAAGGCCATGCGCGGCACATGGTATTTGTTGGCCTGGCGCCAGACGGTCTCGGACTGCGGCTGCACGCCGCCGACCGAGTCGTAGACCATGACGGCGCCGTCCAGCACCCGCATGGAGCGCTCGACCTCAATGGTGAAGTCCACGTGCCCCGGGGTGTCGATGATGTTGATCCGATGCTCGGGGTAGTTGCCGGCCATCCCCTTCCAGAACGCCGTGGTGGCGGCGGAGGTGATGGTGATGCCGCGCTCCTGTTCCTGCTCCATCCAGTCCATGGTGGCATTGCCGTCATGGACTTCCCCGATCTTGTGATTGACCCCGGTGTAGAACAGGATGCGCTCGGTCGTCGTGGTCTTGCCGGCGTCGATATGCGCGCTGATGCCGATGTTCCGGTAGCGCTCGATGGGGGTCTTGCGGGTCATGGCTATCTCGTCGAAAGGTTGATGGAACGAAACGCGAGCCGCGCCGGTTCCGGGTAGGAAACGGCGAAGGAGCTAGTTTGCACCGATTCCGGCCGGGCCGGGAAGGACTGCGCGCCACATCCCTGCCGGCAGCCCGGGCATTCCCGCGCGCCTCGTAGTAACCTCGCAGATATGGGCGCGTTTCCTGAAAACAATCCGAAACCGGCAATTCGATCCGCCATGACCGCCACCGACAGACAGCGTGCCATTCCCGCCCTCTACATGCGCGGGGGCACCAGCAAGGGCGTGTTCTTCCTGCCTGCCGACCTTCCCTCCGACCCCGCCGCCCGCGACCGCGTCCTGATGCGCGTGGTCGGCAGCCCCGATCCCTACGAGAAGCAGATCGACGGCATGGGCGGCGCCACCTCCAGCACCAGCAAGGTGGTCATCGTGGGCTCCGCCACCCGCCCCGACTGCGACGTCGACTACTGGTTCGGCCAGGTCGCCATCGGCCAGCCGGTCATCGACTGGAGCGGCAACTGCGGCAACCTCAGCGCCGCCGTCGGCCCCTTCGCCATCCACCGCGGACTGGTGCGGCCCGATGGCGACGGCATCGCCGTGGTCCGCATCTGGCAGGCCAACCTGGGCAAGCGCATCATCGCCCACGTGCCGGTGCGGGGCGGCCAGGTCCAGGAGCTGGGCGACTTCGAACTGGATGGCGTGACCTTTCCGGCGGCCGAAGTGCGGCTGGAATTCCTGGACCCCGGCGGCGGCGACGGCCCCGAAGGCGCGATGTTCCCCACCGGCCACGCGGCCGACGTGTTGACCATTCCGGCAGTGGGGGAAATCCGGGCGACGCTGGTCAATGCCGGCAATCCCACCGTTTTCGTGGCCGCCTCGTCCCTTGGGCTGGCTGGCACCGAACTGCAGCCCGACATCAACGGCAACGCCGGACTGCTGGCGCGGGTCGAGGCCATCCGCGCCCATGCCGCCGTGGCCATGGGGCTGGCGCCCGATGCCGCCCATGCCACCACGCACCGCCAGCACACGCCCAAGCTTGCCTTCGCCGCCCCCGCCGCTGCCTATACGGCCTCCAGCGGCCGCGCCATCGGCGCCGGCGACATCGACCTGAACGTGCGCATTTTCTCCATGGGCAAGCTGCACCACGCCATGACGGGCACCGGCGCGGTGGCGATCGCGGCCACCGCCGCCGTGCCCGGCACGGTGCTGGCCGACGTGCTGGGCGGCCCCCGCGGCGAACTGCGCTTCGGCCACCCGTCGGGCACGTTGAAAGTGGGCGCCCAGGCACGCAGCCAGGACGGACGCTGGAGCGTCGCGCGGGTGGCCATGAGCCGCACGGCCCGCAGGCTCATGGACGGCGTGGTGCTGGTGCCGCCGTGGGAATGACTTCCCGCCCGCGCGGGTTTGGGCGGATACTGTATTCGTCGCGGAGCGGCCCCTTGCCGTTCCCGTATTCCACCGCAGCAAGGAGACATGCATGAAGTTCGTCAAGAAAACGGTTGCAGCCCTCGCCATCGCCGTCGTGCCGCTGGCCGGCATCGCGGCCCCCGCCAAGGTCATGGCCCCCGGCGGCCCGGGCGGCGGCTATGACGGCGCCGCGCGCGTGCCGTTGCAGGTCATGCAGCAGACCGGCATCTTCACCGACGGTTTCCAGGTCACCAACAAGGGCGGCGCGGGCGGCACCATCGGCCTGGCCGAGTTCGTGCGCACCGGCAAGGGCGACGACAACGCCATCATGTCCATGGGCGCGATCCTGGTCGGCGCCATCATCACCAACAAGTCCCCCATCACGCTGGACCAGACCGTGCCGCTGGTGCGGCTGACCGACGACGCCGGCGCGATCGTGGTGGCGCCCAACTCGCCCATCAAGACCATCGCCGACGCGGTCCAGGCGATGAAAGCCAACCCCGGCGGCACCGCCGTGGCCGGCGGTTCGATAGGCGGCACCGACCACGTCACCGCCGCCCTGCTCGCCAAGGCGGCCAAGTTCGACCCGACCAAGGTCAACTACCTGCCCTACACCAGCGGCGCCGAAGTCGTCACCTCGCTGGCCAGCGGGCAGGCCAAGATCGGCATCTCGGGCCTGTCCGAGCTGAAGACCTTCGCCGACCAGGGCCGCATCCGCATCATCGCCGTCTCCTCCGAAAAACGCCTGCCCGGCATCGACGCGCCCACGCTCAAGGAAAGCGGCTACGACGTCGTCATCGGCAACTGGCGCGGCATCATCGGCGCGCCCGGCATGAGCAAGGCCGGCCGCGACATGTGGCTGCAGCGCTATGCCAAGCTGCACGCCTCGGCCGAGTGGAAGAAGGCGCTGGCCGATCGCGGCTGGGACGACGCCTATCTGGCCGGCGACGACTTCGCCGCCTTCCTGACCAAGGAAAAGGCGCGCCAGGCCGAGGTGCTCAAGGACGTCGGACTGGTCAAGTAAGGTCCAAGCCCACACGAGAAGGCACCGGGCGCCGCCGCCGGCGCCCATCGGAGACGACACGATGACAACCCCGCAAAGGCGCCCGTGGTGGCTGGGCCTGGCCGTCATGATCATAGGCGCGGTCTGGCTCTATGAAGGCGGCACCCTGCCCCAGATCGGCGGCTATGCCGCGCTGGGCCCGGGCTTCTTCGTCAGCGCCATCGGCGCGGCGCTGATCGTCCTGGGCATCCTGCTGCTGGTGCAGATCGCCCGCGGCGAGACCTTCTCGCCCCAGGAAGTGGAGAACGCCGAGGCCGATACCGGCGCTTCGCGCCCGGCCCTGCTCTGGGCCGCCGCCGGCGCCGCGCTACCCCTGCTGACCATGCAGCCGCTCGGCTTTCCCCTGACCGCCATGGGGTCCTTCGCCCTGGTCACCCGCGCCTTCGGCTCGCGGCGCGTGGTGTTCGACTGCGCCATCGGCCTCGCGCTGGGCGTGATCTGCTGGCTCGGCTTCTCCCGACTGGGCGTCAGCCTGGGCGAGGCCTTTCCTCCGGCGGGGTGGTGATCCATGGATACCTTCAACGCCCTGCTGTCCGGATTCGGCGTCGCGCTGCAGCCCATGAACCTGTTCTGGGCCTTCCTCGGCTCGGTGCTGGGAACCGCCATCGGCGTGCTGCCCGGCATCGGCCCGGCGCTGACCATCGCGCTGCTGCTGCCGGTCACCGTGCAGATCGCCCCCACCGCCGCCTTCATCATGTTCGCCGGCGTGCTGTACGGCGCCATGTACGGCGGCTCGACCACCTCCATCCTGCTCAACGCGCCGGGCGAAAGCGGCTCCATGATGACCGCGCTCGAAGGCAACAAGATGGCCCGCTCCGGCCGCGGCGCCGCCGCGCTGGCCACCGCCGCCATCGGCTCTTTCGTGGCCGGCACCATCGCCACGCTGGCCCTGAGCTTCGTGGCGCCGGCCATCGCCGAGCTGGCCTTCGTGTTCGGCCCGGCCGACTACTTCGCCCTCATGGTGCTGTCCTTCACCTCCGTCTCGGTGGTGCTGGGCACCTCGCGCGTGCGCGGCTTCATCGCGCTGTTCCTGGGCCTGGCCATGGGCGTGGTGGGCATCGACGGCCAGACCGGGCAGGCCCGCCTGGCCTTCGGCTCGGCCGACCTGCTCGACGGCATCGAACTGACGGTGGTGCTCGTGTCGCTGTTCGCGGTGGGCGAGATCCTGTATGTCGCCAGCCGCTACAGCAAGGCCCCGCCGCGCATCAACCCGCTGTCGGGCGGCACCTGGATGACGCGCCAGGACTGGAAGCGATCCTGGAAGCCCTGGGTGCGCGGCACCGCGCTGGGTTTCCCCATCGGCGCGCTGCCCACCGGCGGCACCGAGATCCCCACCTTCCTGTCCTATACGATCGAACGCAAGCTCTGCAAGCACCCCGAGGAATTCGGCAAGGGCGCGATCGAGGGCGTGGCCGGCCCCGAAGCCGCCAACAACGCCGCCGCGGCCGGCGTGCTGGTACCCCTGCTGACCCTGGGCCTGCCGACCTCGGCCACGGCGGCGGTGTTGCTGGCCGCCTTCCAGAGCTACGGCCTGCAGCCCGGCCCCTTCCTCTTCACCAACAGCGGCGACCTGGTCTGGGGCCTGATCGCCTCGCTCTACATCGGCAACCTGATGCTGCTGGTGCTGAACCTGCCGCTGGTGGGCCTGTGGGTGCGCCTGCTGCTGATTCCCCGGCCCTACCTGTACGCCGGCATCCTGATCTTCGCAATGGTGGGCATCTGGGGCGTGGCCACGTCCTGGTCCGACCTGGCGCTGATGTTCGGCATCGGGCTGATGGGCTACGTCATGCGGGTGTACGACTTCCCCATCGCGCCGGTGCTGATCGGACTGATCCTCGGGCCCATGGCGGAAACCCAGCTGCGGCGCGCCCTGGCCGTGGGCGAGGGCAATCCGCTGATCCTGGTATCGACGCCCACCTCGGCCACGCTGCTCGCCCTGGCCGCGGCCGCGCTGGTGCTGCCCCTGCTGCTGCGCAGGCTCAAGCGCGAAGCCTGAACCGGCTCCACCGCCGCGGGCTCCGGCCCGCGGCGCCGGCCGCCGCTAGTCCTGCGCCTGCCGCACCATGCGGGCGATTTCCTCCTCGCCATAGGGACGCGGGTCCTTGACCCGCAGGCTGTCCGACCACTCCCGCGAAAAATCCCGCTGCAGCCAGCGATTCACGGCGGCCGTGGCGATCATCGCCACCACGGCCCCGCAGGCGGCCAGGGCCATGTCCTTGTGCGCGTCCCAGACATCGCCCTGGGTGCCCAGGTAGGCCACGCCCAGGTCGCCGCCGAAGACCTCGGCCGCCACCCACTCGAACAGCTCGAACATGGCGGAGGTCGCCAGGGTGAACTCCAGCGGCAGGAAATAGCCCCAGAATCCCCGGGCATCGGCCACCCGCAGGAAGACCTCGCGTATCGGATAGGCCAGCAGCAGCCCGTACGAGAAATGCACCACGCGGTCGAAATTGTTGCGCTCCCAGCCCCACAGGCTGTTGAAACTGCGGCCGGCCAGCACCTGCCACCATGCGTCGTAGGGCACTTTGGCGTAGGTATAGTGAGCGCCTATCGCGTGCAGGCACAGGAAGACGAAGATCAAGGTGTACGACAGGCGCGAAAACCGGAAATGCCGCCAGCTGGCGGCCAGCCCGACGCAGAATCCGATCACCAGCACGTTCTCCAGCGCCCAGTCCGAACGGTCGAGCGGGTCGATGGCCAGCGCCACCCAGACCACCGCGAACGCCAGCGCCAGCCACGCCACGTAGCGCCGGTAGCCCGTGCCCATGCCTGTCTCCATCGTGCCTCCTGCGGTCATGCGGAACAGCCAGTCTACGCCACCGGCACGCGTTCCCTTTTACCGACATGGCGCGGCAACTTTTACACGCCATCCGGCATTTCCGCCGGATGGCGCGACGGCACGCCGCTTGCTGCGCCTTCCGCCCCTGCCATGGAGAGCCGCATGGACGACCGGACGAGCCTGCCCCCCGCCCCATCCTTCTCCCCCGCTGCCGGCCGGGATCCGGAACGCAATCTGGGATCCGCCGAACGGCTGGGCTCAGCGGCCGGCGGATCGCTGCTTCTGCTCTGGGGCCTGCGCCGCGGAGGGCTGGCCGGCGACCTAGCCAGCGCCGTGGCCGCCGGCCTGCTATGGCGCGCCGCCACGGGCAATTGCCCCGTCAAGCGGGCAGTCTCGGCTTCGCCGCTGGAGCGGCGCATCGCCCATGAACAGGGCTGGCTGTCCGCCGCGGCGGCAACCCATGCCATCGTCATCGACCGGCCGCGCCAGGAAATCTACCGCTTCTGGCGAGACTTCTCGAACCTGCCGCGCTTCATGCGCCACATCGTATCCATCGACGTCATCAACGACCGCCGGTCGCGATGGACCGTGAAGGCGCCGCTGGGCAGGCTGGTCGAATGGATTGCCCACGTGGTCGAGGACGTGCCGGGCGAACGCAT
The DNA here is from genome assembly GCF_004216695.1 of Pigmentiphaga kullae. GTDB lineage: Bacteria > Pseudomonadota > Gammaproteobacteria > Burkholderiales > Burkholderiaceae_B > Pigmentiphaga > Pigmentiphaga kullae. The sequence continues at coordinate 514,962 of NZ_SGXC01000003.1, read as the reverse complement.
CGCCTGGGAAGCCGAGGCCACCGCCGACATTCCCAACCACGGCCGAGTCGAATTCCACGATGCGCCCGACGGAGCGGGCACAGTGGTGACTGCGACGATCGCCTACCAGCCGCCCCTGGGCCAAGCGGGCCGGCTCCTGGCGCGCCTGTCGCGCGAGAACCCCGCCCGGCAGATGGCCGAGGACCTGCGCGAGCTCAAGCGTTACCTGGAGGCGGGCGCGGCGGCGGTGCCCCCTTCCCCGGTCTGATCAGCGGACCGGAAACGGGTCCGCGCGTTTCATCGCCGTTTCACCCCTGGCATGTTGCGCACGCCCAACCTATCGCTTTCCCTGGAAGATACAAAGGCGGGATCCGCGCCGCGGACGGCTGCGGTATAACCTCGCCACGCATGCACGCGCATGCGCCGCCGGCCGGTCCCCCGGCTGGGCCACGAGCCCCGTCCCCGCCTGTCGGCCACTCTCCTTTCTACGCAGATGGTCATCATGATGTTCAAGCAACTCCAATCCGGCAGGCGCGCCACGCTCGCGCTGTCTGCCGCGCTGGCGACCGCCGGCGCGCTCTCCACGCCCTTTTCCGCGATGGCGGCCGACTATCCGGCCAAGCCCATCACCATCGTCGTCGCCTACGGCGCCGGCGGCGACACCGACGCCATGGCCCGCCTGTTCGGCGAAAAGCTGACGCAGCGCCTGGGCCAGCCCGTGATCGTCGAGAACCGCGCCGGCGCGAGCGGCATCATCGGCAGCAACTACGTCGCGCGCGCCAAGCCGGACGGCTACACGCTGCTGCTGGCTCCCAGCACCTTCTCGATGGCCACCCACGTGGTCAGGACCAATTCGGCCGACACCTACAACCCCGCCCGCGACTTCTCGCCCATCACCCAGACCGCCTCCCAGCCCCTGCTGCTGGTGGCCGGCCAGGCCTCGGGCTACACCTCGGTCGCCCAGGTCCTGAAGGACGCCAAGGCGGGCAAGGCCCTGACCTACGCCAGCCCCGGCTCGGGCTCGCCCATGCACATCCTGGGCGAACTCTTCAACCAGGCCGCCGGCGTCAAGATCACCCACGTCCCCTACAAGGGCGTGGCGCCCGCCGTCAACGACCTGCTGGGCGGACACGTGGCGCTGAGCTGGATGACCTACGGCCCGGTCGAGCCCTACCTTGCGTCGGGCAAGATCCACATCCTGGCCAACGGCGCGGCCGAACGCACCCCGCTCGCCCCGGACGCGCCGTCGATGGCCGAACTGGGATACAAGAACATCGACATCGCCGCCTGGCAGGGCCTGTACGCGCCCAAGGGCACGCCGGCCGAGGTCGTGCGCACGCTGAACGGGCACATGGCCGAAATCCTGAAAATGCCCGACGTGGTGGCCAAGATGCGCGTCTTCGGCGCCTTCGCCAAGGCCAGCACGCCCGAGGCCCTGGGCAAGCTGACCGCCGACGAATACGCGTTCTTCGGCAAGGTCGTCAAGGAATTCGGCATCCAGGCCGATTGACCGGCTTGCCCGCCCGATGCGGGAACCTCCGGCGGGTCCGGCGCTCGGAATGAGCATGTGGATCCGCCGCCTTGCCGCCCTCGCCTGCGTGCTCGCGCTTGCCAGCGCGGGCTATGTCGCGCTCGACCGCTGGCAGCGCGGCATGATCTTCTCGGTCGAACTGGGCGAACGCTCGTGGTGGCGCGACCCGCCGGCCGGCACCCAGGTCTATGACCTGCCCCTGCCCGGCGGCGACACCCTGCGCGCCTGGTACTGGCGGCATCCGGATCCCGGCGCCCCCACGGTGCTGTATCTGCACGGCTCGCGCTGGAACCTGAACGGCAGCGCGTTCCGCATGGAGCATTGGGCGGGGCTGGGCTATTCGATGCTCGCCATCGACTATCGCGGCTTCGGTGCCTCGTCGCCCCGCCTGCCGTCCCAGGCGAGCGTCAGGCAGGACGCCCAGGCAGCCCTGCGCGAACTGGCCCGGCTCCAGCCCGATCCCGCCCGCCGTTTCGTCTACGGCCACAGCCTGGGCGGCGCCATCGCGATCGACCTGATGGCCCGCCTCGACCCGCCGATACCGGTGGCCGGCCTGATCGTCGAAGCGACCTTCACCAGTATCCGCGACATGATCGCCACCACGCGCTGGGCCGGCATTCCCGGCTTCGGCCTGCTGGTCACGCAGCCCTTCGATTCGCGCGACGCCATCGGCAAGCTGCGCACGCCGCTCCTGCTGCTGCACGGGACCGGGGACCGGGTCGTCCCGCCCGCCATGAGCGACGCGCTGCTGGCGGCGGCACGGCAATCGCCGCACAAGCGACTGGTCTGGCTGGAAGGCGCCTCGCACTCCGGTGCCAGCCGCAGCGGCGCCGCCTACGACGACGCCGTGCGCGGCTTCATCCGCTCGGTCCGGCGGGCTTATCCGGGCTGATTCATTCCAGCTCGACCGGGGCCTGGAACTGCCGTTCCAGGAACGCCACCGCCCCCGCCCGGGCTTGCTCCGCGGAAGCGAAGACTTCGCTGTCCCGCATCAGCGGAAAACCCAGCACCCGCACCTGGAACCGATAGCCGTCCTCGCCCGGCGAAGTATCGATCTCGAAATTGCGTTCATTGACCCAGCCTCTTGCCTGCAACGTCCAGTCTTCCACCTTCGACTCCTTGTTGGCGGCATCCGCCGCCTTCATCCATGTCAACCCAGCGCCACCAGGAACACCAGGGCACCTATTCCCAGCATCAGGAACGGACTGAGCCTCGTGTACATCAGCGTCAGCGTCGAGGCGGCCGCCACGCCCCAGGCCCAGGCGCCGCCCTCGGCGGCGCGCAGCACGGTGCACGAAGCAGCCAGAACCATGCCCGCCGCCACCGGCACCAGGCCCGCCTCGATCGCGCGTATGCACCGCGTGCCCTTGAACCGGGTCCACAGATGCGCCAGGGCGTACACCAGCAGCGAACTCGGAATGAAGATCGCGGCCGACGCCACCAGCGCGCCCGCCAGCCCCGCCGCCTGCCAGCCCACCAGCGTCACCAGCAGCGCGCCGGGACCGGGAATGATGCGCGACAGGGCATACAGGTCCATGAACTGCGGATTCGTCACCCAACCATAGACGTCCACCGACTGGCGGTGGATGTCGGCCACGATGCTCTGCCCGCCGCCCACCGTCAGGAAGGACAGCGGCGCGAAGACCAGGACCACTTCCAGCAGTTGCGCGAACCTCATGCCTGCCCGCCCGCGCGCAGGCGCAGATAGGCCAGCCCGATGGACAGCGGCGCCATCGCGCCGACCACCCACAGCAGGGGCAGCCTCAGGAGGAAGATCGCCACGAAGGTGACGACCATCACGGCCAGGGCGGGCACGCCCCGCGCGGCCCGGCGCGCCGCCCGCAGCCCCGTCTGCAGCGACAGCCCCACGGCCGCGGCCGCCACGCCGGCCAGCGCCAGGTGCACCGAGTCGGACTTCGCCATCGTCGCGAACGCGGCCACCACGACCAGCGCCAGCACCATGGCGGGCACCACCAGCCCCAGCGCGCCGGCCAGCGCGCCCACGCCGCCCCGCAGCCGGAAACCCACCCAGATCGCCAGGTTGACCACGTTGACGCCCGGAAAGGCCTGGGCCAGCGCGAGGCCGCTCAGGAACTCGGCCTCCGACAGCCAGTTCCGGCGCTGCACGAACTCCCGCAGCATCCAGCCGCTCAGCCCGCCGCCGAAGCTGGTCAAGCCGATCTTGGTGAAGGCAAGGAAGATCTGGAGCACGGAAGGAGGCGGGGAACCACTGTCGGCGGAAACGGGCGGCAAGGTCTGGGGCATGGCGGGCCTATCGCGGGAAGTACCGTCATATTACGAATCCGGGTTGTCGAATAGCTTAACGCCCCGGGCCGGCTCGCCGCCGGGGCTAGAATACGGCCCCGCGTGCCGCGCGGGCAGCCATTCCCTGCCTAGGAGGAAACGTCCTTGACCACACGCCGCTCGTTCCATGCCCTCGTCCTTTCCAGCCTCGCCTGCGGCGCACGCGGCGCCTGGGCCGGCCAGCCGGCGGGCACCCTGCCGGTCGCGGCGCGCAACGCCGCCCTGGACGAGCTGGCGCGCCTGGAGCGGCTGATCGACGGGCGGCTGGGCGTGTGCATCGTCGATACCGCCTCCGGCGAGGAACTGGGCCGCCGCGCCGACGAACGCTTCCAGATGCTCAGCACCTTCAAGCTGCTGGCCGCCGGATTCGTGCTGGCCCGGCATGACCGGGGCGAAGATTCGCTGGACCGGCGGATCCGCTACACCCGGCAGGACCTGGTCAATTGGTCGCCCGTGACCGGGAAACACGTGGGCGATCGCGGCATGACCCTGGCCGAACTCTGCCATGCCACCATGACCACCAGCGACAACACCGCCGCCAATCTCATCCTGCGCAGCTTCGGCGGCCCGGAGGCGCTGACGCGTTTCATCCGGGGCCTGGGCGACGGCGTCACGCGCTGCGACCGCTACGAACCCGAGCTGAACGTGCCCCATGCCACCGGCATGCTCGACACCACCACGCCCCACGCCATCACGCGCACGCTGGGCAGGTTGACGGTGGGCGAGGCCCTGTCGCCCGCGTCGCGCGAACGGCTGCAGGCATGGCTGGTCGGCAATACGACGGGCGACAAGCGGCTGCGCGCGGGCATACCGGCCGGCTGGCGCATCGGCGAGAAGACCGGCACCTACTCCAAGGTGGGCGCCAACGACATCGGGCTCGCCTGGCCGCCCGCACGGCCCGCGATCCTGATGTCGGTCTACGTCGCCAGCACGCGGGTATCGGACGAGGTCAAGGACCAGGTCATCGCCAAGGTGGCGGAACTGGCGGGGCGGCTCTACGGCCGGCCGGAAAACAGATAAGCTAACTCGAATTCATTGGTTCCCCGCCCAGGGGGTGCATGCCTATAGTGGCGCCCTTCCCACGCCACGCTTTTCTTCATCATGCATCTCCCGCGGCTCATCCCGCTGCTCGTCCCGTTCGCCGGCCTGATCGCGCCGGCAGCCGGACACGCGCAAACCTATCCCTCGAAACCCATACAGATCGTCGTCCCGGCGGCGCCGGGCGGTAGTCCCGACATTCTCGCGCGCCTGCTCGCGCCGTCCCTGGCCGCGCAACTGGGCCAGCCCATCACCATCGAGAACCGGCCCGGCGGCGCGGGCAACATCGCCTCGCAACACGTGGCGCGCGCCGCGCCGGACGGCTACACGCTGCTGTTGGCCACCGACATCATCTCGATCAACCAGTCGCTGTTCACCAAACTGCCGTTCGATGCGCGCACCAGTTTCGCGCCCATCGTCCACGCCATCTCTTCGCCCCAGGTCTTCGCGGTGAACCCGGCCGTACCCGCGCGTAGCGTGCAGGAATTCCTGAAACTGGCGAAGGCCGCGCCAGGCAAGTATTCGCTTGCCTCGCCCGCCATCGGCACCACCGGCCAGTTGGGCGTGCTGCTGCAAAGCCAGGCCGCCATCGAAGTCAAGCCGGTGGTCTACCGCAGCGCCCAGCCCGCGCTGACCGACGTGCTGGGCGCCCACGCCGACGGCATCATCGTCACCATCGCGCCCGCCCTGCCCTTCATCCGCGAAGGCCGGCTACGCGCGCTGGCCGTCTCCACCGCCAGGCGTTCGGCCGCCCTGCCCGACGTGCCCACCTTCGCCGAACAGGGCCTGCCCGATTTCGTCTTCGACTCGTGGCAGGGTTTCGTGGCGCCGGCAGGCACCAGCCCCGAGATCATCGACCGGCTCAACCGCGCCTTCAATGCCGTCCTGCGGGAACCAGAGATCCGCAGGCAATTGCAGGCCCAGGCCTTCGATCCGGCCGGCGGCTCTCCCGATGCGCTGCGCAAGGTGATCGACGACGGAATCGTCAACTGGGGCAAGGTCATCCGGGCTCACGACATCCGCGTCGAGTAACGCACCGCCGACAGGAGCAAGAACATGCCCAGCCCGGACATCTCCCGTATCGACCGCCTGTGGTACACCCGCTGCCCGGTGCCCAGCGCCTCGGGCATCGCCATCCACCACGGCTGGATCGATGCCGAATTCGCGCCGGACGGCATCGCCGTCTCGTCGCTGCGCGCCTCGCCCAGCCGGGCCGTGCGCGAATCGCATTTCAACCACCGCCAGGCCAACTCCTTCCGCCAGGGCGGCAACGCGCCACCCATCTGGTCGCGCTCGGAAGGCCAGGACGTCGTGGTCGTCGGCCTGACCTGGCTGCCCCAGTACCAGGCCATCCTGGCCCTGCCCGGCGCCGGCATCCGCGATGTCCGCGACCTGAAGGGCAAGCGCCTGGCGCTGCCGCGGCGGGTGAATGAAAAGATCGATTTCTGGCGCGCCTCGGCGCTGCAAGGCTATCTGCAGTCTCTGGCCGCGGCGGGCCTGGGCGCCGACGATGTCAGTTTCATCGATCTGCCGGTCGAGGCGCCGTACATAGGCGACCAGGCCGCCTCATCGTCCGGCCCGCTGTTCGACGCGCGCCAGACCGCCAGCCAGTCGCGGGCCGAGGCCTTGGCGCTGATCCGCGGCCAGGCCGATGCCCTGTACGTCTACGGCGCGCACGGTCCCGCCCTGCGCGAATTCCTCGGCGCCGACATCGTGGTCGACATCGGCCACCACGCCGACCGGCGGGTCGCCATCAACAACGGCACGCCCAACGTGCTGTCGGTCAGCGGCGAACTGGTACGCACCCGTCCTGACCTGGTGGCGCGCTACCTCGCCCAGGTCCTGCGCGCCGCGCAGTGGGCGCGCGAGCACCGCGCCGAAGCGGCCGGCATCATCGCGCGCGAAGTGTCCGTGGTCGAGGAGTGGGTGCCGGCGGCGTTCGACGCCAGCCTGTATGAAAACCTCGAACCCAGCCTGGCCCCGGACCTGATCGAGGCACTGTCGATCCGCAAGGATTTTCTCCATCGCCACGGATTCATCCGCCACGATTTTTCCGTGGACGACTGGATCGATCCGGCGCCGCTCGCCCAGGCACGCGAACTGCTGCGCCGGACCGAACCGCTGGCGGCCGCCGGGCGTTGAGGCCTTCGTCATCCGTGCGCGGCGGGTGACCGCGCGTGCGCGCGGTGCGCCAGCAGGGCCAGCATCACGTCCAGCATGGGCGTGTCCACGCCGGCCGACCGGGCCAGGTCCTGGACCGCGAATAGCTGGGCGTCCAACTCCAGCGGACGTCCGGCCAGCAGGTCCTGCAACATGGAGGGCGGATGCGGGTTCGATCCCGTGGCCGCCACCTGCCCCTCCAGGTCGAACGCCATGGCGACGCCATGGCGGGCCGCCACCGCGCACGCCTCCCGGGCCAGGCGGGCATACAGTTCGCGCGTGGCGGGATCCGCAAACAGGGCCGACGATGGCGAGTGGGTCAGGCTGGACAGCAGCGAACTGGGAACGTTGAGCAGGAGCTTGCCCCAGATCTCCCGGCCGATGTCCCCGGTGGCCGCCGCGCCCGGCAGCCCGCGCCGCATCAGCGCCACCACCTGCTCCAGCCGCGGCGACAGCGCGCCGCCGGGCTCGCCCACCACGAAACTGCTGGCGCGCGAATTGTTGCGCACCACGCCGGGCGCGACGACCTCGTTGGGCGAACGGATCACGCAGCCCAGCGTCCGCGCCAGGCCCAGTTCGCGCGCCAGCGTGCCGTCGGGATCGAGCCTGGACGCGGAGGGAGCACCGCCGCGCAGGTTCGCCAGGTACCACCACGGAATGCCGTTCACCGCGAAGACCACGGGCGTATCGGGTCCCAGCAGGGCCCGCATCGATGACGCGGCCGGCGGCAGACCGTGGGCCTTGAGCGTGGAGATGACCAGATCCTGCGGCCCCAGGTCGGCGGGACGGTCGCTGGCCGCCACGCGCACGGTGAACTCGCCGTCGTGGCCGATGAGCCTCAGGCCGTCGCGGCGTATGGCCGCCAGGTGCTCGCCGCGGGCGACGACCGACACGTCGACGCCCGCCCGGGCGAGATGAGCCGCCATGTATCCGCCCACCGCCCCGGCGCCGAAGATGCAAACCTTGTTCATGATGAAAAAGTATCCAGAGAATCTATGCCTCGGCCTCGACGAAGACCTGCCGCCGCCTGGCCTTGATGAACGACAGGCTCATCAGCGCAAGCGTGCCCGCGCAGATGGCCAGGAACGTCGCCGACAGCGGGCGCTGGACGAACACCGACCAGTCGCCGCCCGACAGCGTCAACGACCTGCGCAGGTATTCTTCCATGTCGCCGCCCAGGATGAAACCCAGCATGAGCGGCGCACCCTCGAACTGCAGCCTGCGCGCGGCATAGCCGAAGAAAATGAAGAAGGCCAGCAACAGGACCGCGAACGCGCTGTTCGAGATGCAATAGACGCCTATCGTGCAGAACAGCACGATGGCGGGAAACAGCCATTTGTACGGCACCGTCAGCAGCCGTATCCAGATGCCGATCAGCGGGTAGTTCAGGATCAGCAGCATGAAATTGCCGATCCACATCGACGCCACCAGCGCCCAGAACAGGTCGGCGTTGCGGGTGAGTATCTGCGGCCCGGCCTGGATGTCATGAATGGACAGGGCGGCGATCATCAGCGCCATGACGGGGCCAGACGGAATGCCCAGCGTCAGCATGGGAATGAAATTCGTCTGCGCCCCGGCGTTGTTGGCGGACTCCGGCCCCGCCAGCCCGCGCAGGTTGCCCTTGCCGAAATCGGGTTCGCCCGGCTTGGGGCCGAGTTTTTTCTCGACCGTGTAGGACGCGAAGGACGCCAGCACCGCGCCGCCGCCGGGCAGCACGCCGAACAGCGTGCCGATGGCCGATCCGCGGAAAATGGCGGGCATGGCGGCCTTCATGTCCTCCCGAGAGATCCTGAGCCGGGAAACCCGCTGCGGCGCGACATGCCGGGAGGGATCGGCATTGTGCAGGTTCCAGATGATTTCGCCGAAGCCGAACCAGGCCATCGCGACGATGGCGAACTCCAGTCCATCCTCGAGATCCAGCAAGCCGAACGTGAAGCGGGTCTCGCCCGAGGTGACGTCGCTGCCCACCATGCCGAACAGCAGGCCCAGCACCGTCATCGCCAGGGCCTTGAGCATGTCGCCCGAAGACAGCGCGATGGCGCCGATCAGGCCCAGGCACATGAGCGCAAAATATTCGGGCGCCCCGAAGTGGAAGGCCACTTTGGCCAGTTGCGGCGAGAAAGCCGCCAGGATCAACGTGCCCACGCAGCCGGCAAAGAACGATCCGACGGCCGCCAGCGCCAGCGCCGTTCCGGCCTTGCCCTGGCGCGTCATCTCGTAGCCGTCCAGCGTCGTGACCAGCGACGACGACTCGCCGGGAAGCTTGATCAGGATGGCGGTGGTCGAACCGCCGTACTGCGCGCCGTAGTAGATGCCCGCCATCATGATGAGTCCGGGAATCGGATCGAGCGCGTAGGTGGCCGGCAGCAGCATGGCGACGGTGGCCACGGGCCCCAGCCCCGGCAGCACGCCCACCAGCGTGCCCAGCAGGCACCCTACCAACGCGTACATCAGATTGGAGGCGGAAAGGGCCAGCGAAAAACCGGTGGCGATGTTGTGCAGCAGGTCCATGGATAGTCCGGTTCAGTACGACCACGGCCACAGCGGGATGGCCAGGCCGAACAAAGCGACGAAAATCACCAGCGAGATCGCGGTCAGCAGCGCCGAGAGCAGCAGATTCTCCCGGAACGACAGTTGCTGATTGGCAAGCCCCGTGATGAACACGAGCACGAACATGGCGGGCACCAGCCCGGCGCCCCGGAATCCCGATGACCCGCCGCCCCCCAGCAGCACCGCGAACACGACCAGGCCGCCGATGATGCAGGCCAGCGGCCGCACCGGCCACCGGCCGATGGCGGCCGCCTCCCGCCGCCCCCGGAACTCGCGCACGGCGATGGCCGTGCCCAGGACCGCCAGCAGCACGCCCAGGATCATCGGGAAGTAGCCCGACCCCGGCTCCAGCGAATCGCCGATGCCGTAGCCGATCGACAAATGAACGGCCCCCGCCCCCACGAGGACCAGAAACACCGCTGCATAGACTCTTTCCACTCGACTGCCTTGAAAGGTGATGGCTGGATCGCCGCGCGCCGCCCGGCCGCGTCAGCGCTTGAGGACCCTCAGGCCCCGCAGGTCCGCCAGCGTGGGCGTGCCCAGCAGGGCCATATTGGTGAGGATCTGCCGCCGCAGCGCGGACAGATAGGCCGCCAGGCCGGTTTCGCCGTCCAGGGCATAGGCGTACAGACAGGCGCGCCCCAGGGCCACCACGTCCGCTCCCAGCGCCAGCGCCTTGAGCACGTCGTTGCCGGTCTCGAAGCCCCCGTCCACGACCAGCGTCGCGCTGCCGTCCAGCGCCCGCGCGATCGGGCCGAGCAGGGCCAGCGTACCGGCGCCCTGGTCGAACTGCCGGCCCCCGTGGTTCGAGACATAGACGCCCGCCACGCCCAGGTCGCGGGCGCGAACGGCATCGTCGGGATCCTGGATGCCCTTGATGAAGAACGGAATGCCGGGATGGGCGGCGATCAGTCGCCGCAGCGCGGTCCAATCGAAGGAGCGGCGATGCGCGCTGGTGTCGCGTACGCTGCGCAGCGCGGCATGATTACCGGTTTCCACATCGGCGGGGCGGACCGGGAACACCGGCGCGTCCACCGTGACGATCAGGCCCGAGTACCCCCGGTCGACGGCGGCCGCGCATTGCTCGTCCAGCCAGTCCTGGTTGCCGTCCACGTAAAGCTGGAACAAACCGCAGGCCCGCGGCGGCACCCGCAGCGCACCCGCGTCGGGCAGGGCCGAGCCGAGCGCATAGGCGATGCCCGCCGACTCGGCCGCCCGCTGTGCGCCCGCCGCGCCCTGCTCATGCACCAGGTGGAGCGACCCCACCGGCGCCAACATGACCGGCAGCAACAGTTCGCGGCCCAGCAAAGAGGCCGAGCACGCGATGTCCGTCACATCCACCAGCACGCGGGGAACCAGCGCCACGGCATCCAACGCGTCGCGATTGCGGCGCAATGCCGCGCCGGTCTCCGCGCCTCCCGACAGATAGGCCCAAAGTTCGGCGGGCAGCGTCCGGCGCGCGCGCTCGGCGCGATCCTCGGTGAAGCTGCGATCCGGTGCGGGGTCCCCGTTCACGTCCGCGCACTCACTTCGTGCCGTGCGTCCGGTAGAAGGTTTTCCAGAAGTCGATGTCCTCCTGGGTCTTCTTCGTCGCGTAGGCCGGGCCGGCGGTCAACAGGACTCCGCCGGAGTTGCGCACGAAGGCGGCCACCGGACCGGCATCGTGGATGGTGCCGGCCGCCTTGACCAGCGCATCCTTGACCGGCGCGGGCAGACCCTTGGGCGCGAAGATGCCGAACCACGACGAACCGACCGGCGCGAGATCGGGATAGCCGGCCTCGACGATGGTCGGCACGTCGGGATAGATCTCGCTGCGCTGGTCCGACACGATCGCGATGGGCCGCAGGGTCTTGCCTTCGACATAAGGCTTGATGAAGGCCGACGTGAGATAGCCAGAGGCCAGTTCACCCGACATCACGGCCAGGGCCTGCGCGCCGCCGCCCTTGTAGGGCACGTGGACCAGCTTGATGCCGGCGCTCTTCTCCAGCGTCTGGCCGATGATGTGGGCCGAGGTGTTGGGCCCCACGCTGCCGTAGGACAGCTTGCCGGGATGGCGCTTGGCGTACTCGACGTAGTCCTTGAGCGTCGTGATCGGACTGTCGGGCTTGACATAGAGCAGGAAGGCTTGCGACGTGATGGCGGTGATCGCCTCCAGTTCGGCGAAGGTATCGAACCGCCCCTGCGCGGTCTCTTGCGTCAGGCCGGACGTCACGACCAGCGTATAGCCGTCGGCCGGCGCGCGCGCCGCGTACTTGCCGCCGATCACCCCGCCCGCGCCCGGCTTGACCTCGACGATGACGGACTTGCCCAATACCTTCTCGAGTTCGGTGGCGTACAGCCGTCCCAATTGTTCGGTGATGCCGCCCTGGTAGGGGATGACCAGCGTGACGGGCTTGGACGGATAGTCCTGCGCCAGGCCGGGCAGGGGCAGCGCGCCGGCCGCGACGCCGGCCGTGGCGGCGGCAAGCAGCCGGCGCCGTGCGATGTTGGTATTCATGTGAAGAACCTCTGATGCATCCCGGATGGGGATCTAGTCGATGTCGAAATAGGCTTCGGGCTGGGAACCGGCGATGGTCACGCGGTTCAGGTAGCGCGGATAGTCGCCGTAGTCATGCACGGCGTAGTGCGTCGTACAGCGGTTGTCCCAGATGATCGCGTCGCCCGCCGACCACCGGTGCCGGTAGCTGAACGCCGGCTGGCCGTTGTAGCGGCGCAGCCAGTCCAGCAGCAGCGCGCTCTCTTCCCTGCCTATCCCTTCCAGGTGCTCGGCATGGGCGCTCAGGTAGAACACCGGCCGGCCGCTGACCGGATGCCGGATCACCAGCGGATGCGCGAAGCCGGGCAGGTCGTCGCGGCTCGCGCCGGTGCGCACCTTGACCTGTCCGCGGTTGTAGTGCACCGCGCGGATCCGCTTGATGAGCCGTTTCACGCCCTCCGGCAAGTACTCGTAGACCAGGTACTGGTTGCACCACATCGTGTCGCCCCCGAGCGGCGGCAGATCGATCGCCGTCAGGAACGACAGGTATGGAGGAAACTGATCGTAGGTGCTGTCGGCGTGCCAGCGCTCGGAAATGGCGAGCGCCTTGCCGTTGTTCTTGATGGGAATCGCATGGCGATGCCCGTCGATGGGCTTGAGGAAGGAACCCAGCCAATGTTCGCCGAAGCGTCCGGCGAAATCCTCCAGGCCGCCGGCGTCCAGGAACTGGCCGGGCAGATGGATCACGCAATGCTCGGCGATGAGGGATTTCAGCCGTTCGACGTCGGACGGCGTCGCCTCGGACGCCTTGAAATCGGTAATGCGCACGCCTACGGTCGGCGTCAGGGCCTGGACTTCCATGAATCTGTCTGTCGTCGTTGCGAAGACCGGCAAGCTTAGTCAGCTTGTCCGTTGAAGCGAACAAATAAGATCGACTATCGACATGCGTTTTTCGCACCGGCCCGGCATGCCCGGAAGCGGATAAGGTCATGCGCAATCCTTCGTTCGCCGCGACCTGCGCCGCGTGCATCATGCGGGCTCCCCATGTCGTTTGCCGCGATGCCCGGCCCCGGGCGCCGCACGAGGCCTCATCCGCGTGTCCGCACCAGACTCCCCCTCCTTCCCCGCGCCGGCGGACGACGGCCTGCGCATGCCGCGGCGCGCCGTGGCGGTCGGCGCCATCACCCTTGCCGCCATCCTGAGCGTGCTGGACGGCAGCATGCTCAACGTCGCGCTGCCCTTGATCTCCGCCGAGACCGGCATGTCTCCCGCGGCATCCGTCTGGCTGCTCAACGCCTACCAGCTCACCATCGTGGCCAGCCTGCTGCCGCTTGCCGCGGCGGGAGAACGCGTGGGCTATGCCCGCGTCTTCCGGCTGGGACTGCTGCTGTTCACGCTCAGCGCGCTGGCCTGTGCCTTCGCGCCCGATGCCCGGACGCTGGTGTCGGCCCGCATCGTCCAGGGCCTGGGCTCGGGATGCATCATGAGCAGTGCCGCGGCGCTGCTGCGCGCCGCCTACCCCGCACGCCTCTTCGCCACCGGCCTGGGCATCAACACCATGGCCGTGACGCTGGCCGCCGCCGCGGGCCCCGCCCTGTCGTCCGCCATCCTCGCCGTCGCGCATTGGCGCTGGCTGTTCTCGATCGCCCTGCCCGCCGGCACCCTCGCCTGGTTCTGCGCCTTCGCCCTGCCCGCGACGCCTCGCCGCCCGACCCGGCTCGACCTGCCCAGCATGGCCCTGAACGTCGCGGCCCTGAGCCTGACCGTCATCGGCCTGGACCGGCTGGGCGCCCACCCCGCCACGGGCCTGGCCGTCCTGCTCGCGGCGGCGGCCGCCTGGCAGGCCTGGATACGCCGGGATGCCCGCCGCTCCCGCCCCCTGCTGCCGCTGGACCTGTTCGCCATCGTCCGCTTCCGCCTGTCCATCTTCACGTCCCTGCTGATGTTCGCGACGCAGATGGCCAGCCTGATCGCGCTGCCCTTCCATTTCCACGGCGACCGGGGCCTGACCCTGCCGCAGGCGGCGCTGCTGCTGACCGCATGGCCCATCGGCGCCACCGTCACCACCTTCTTCGCCAGCCGCCTGCTCGCGCGCTTCGGCGCGGCCACGCTGTGCGCCACGGCCGCCATCGTCATGGTGGCCGGCCTGTCGTGGATACTGCTGGCCCCGGACCACCTCTTCCTGCTGCTGGCGCCGGGCCTGGCGCTGGGCGGCATCGCCGTCGGCCTGTTCCAGGCGCCGAACACGCACGACATGCTGTCCAGCCCGCCGCGCGACCGGGTCGGCGCGGCCGGCGGCATGCAGGCCATCGCCCGCGTGGGCGGCCAGTCGCTCGGCGCCACGCTGGCGGGCATCGGCCTGGCGCAATCCGACCGCATCGGGCCGACCCTGGCGATCGCGTTCGCGATGGGATTGGCGCTGATGGTGCTGGCGGTGAACCTGCGGCGGCGGCGCTTACTGCCGGCCATGGAACGGACCGGGACGATGGCCCGCCCTTGACATCATGATGTCATGCCGTCATGATCACTACACATCATGACGGCATGACCTACGCATGAACCTTCCCAATCCGCTGCTTGCCGAAGGCGGCGCACCGCTGTACCGGCAGGTGGCCGAGCACCTCATCCAGCGCATCGCCAGCGGCCAGCTCGCCCCCGGAGACGCCCTGCCGCCGGAAGACAGCCTGTGCCGCGAGTTCGGCGTCAGCCGCATCACCGTCCGCAAGGCTGTCGAGGAACTGCTGGCCCGCCACCTGATCGTCCGCCGCCGCGGCGTCGGCACCTTCGTCAACGATCCGCGCCGGGCCACCAAGGACGTCACCCTGGTCGGCGTGATCGACGAGGTCCTGCCGCGCAACCAGGTCAGCGTCGTGGACGAGGCCTGGATGCCCCTGCCGGCCAGGCTGCGCGAACTGTTCGGCCTGGGCACGCAGAAATGGAAATGCGTGCGCGCGGTCAATCACGTGGCGCCTGGCGAACCGCTGGACTACGCTCATTTCTACTTCGCCGACCATGTGGCCGACGGCATAGGCGCCGCCGAAGTGGCCGGCCCGCTGCCGCCGGTCAAATACCTCCAGACCCGGCTGAACGTCCGCATCGACCACGCCGACCAGCTCGTCGAACCCCTGGCGGCCACCAGCGAGATCGCCGCCCGCCTGGGCATCCCACGGAACACGCCGGTGCTGCGCGCCACCCGCATCTACTACGACGCGCAGAACCGGCCGGTGGAGATCGTCGATGCGGTCTATCACCCCGAACGCTACCGATACACGGCCACCCTCTACCCCAAGGCGGGAGCCGGCAACTGATTCCTCGTCGTCTTTCCAAGGACACGCCATGCGCTCGAGCAGATGGAACGGCAAGTTGTCGAAGTGGTCACGCTACCTGTTGCTGGGGGTAGCCATAGCAAGCAGCCAGGCGGCCGCGCAGGACTATCCGGCGCGCCCGGTCAAACTGGTCAGCCCCTGGGCGCCCGGCGGCGCCAACGACATCTTCTGCCGGGCGCTGGCGCAGAAGCTGACCGAATCGCTGGGCCAGCCCGTGGTCGTGGAAAACCGCCCCGGCGCGGCCGGCACCATAGGCTCGGACTACGTGGCCAAGGCGCCGGCCGACGGCTACACCCTGGTCATGGGCAGCTCGCCCACCCACTCCATCGCGCCCGGCCTGTATCCCCGCCTGCCCTACGACCCCATGCGCGACTTCGCCCCCGTCACGCTGGCGGCCGTGGTGCCCAACATCCTCGTGGTCCACCCCTCGCTGCCGATCCGGTCGGTGCCCGAGCTGATCGACTACGCCAAGGCCCATCTCCGACAGCTGAACTTCTCGTCCACCGGCAACGGTTCCTCGCAGCACCTGTTCGGCGAACTTTTCAAATACCTGGCCCACGTCGACATCGTCCACGTTCCCTACAAGGGCACGGGCCCGGCGCTGAACGATCTCTTGTCCGGCCAGGTGCAGATGGCCTTCGAGAACCCGCCCGCCCTGCTGCCCCACATCCAGGCCGGCCGCCTGCGCGCGCTGGCGGTGGCGGGCACCAAGCGGTCGGCGTCGCTGCCCGACCTGCCCACGGTGGCCGAGGCGGGCCTGCCCGGCTACGACGTGGCCGTCTGGTTCGGCATCTTCGCGCCGGCCGGCACGCCCAGGCCCATCGTCGAACGGCTGCACAAGGACATCGCCGCGGCGCTTGCCTCGCCCGACATCAAGACGCGCATGGACGGCTTCGGCGCCGAGATCATCGGCGCCGGCCCCGGACAGTTCGATGCCTACCTGCGCGCCGAGATCCCCAAGTGGGCCGCCATCATCAAGGCGGCCAACGTCAAGGTCGACTAGCCACCACCCCGCCCCAAGGAGGTATCCATGACGTTTTCCGTGATCGCCCGCTGCCCGCGCACGGGCATGTTCGGCATCGCCATCGCCACGCGTCCCATGGCCATCGGCGCCAAGTGCCCGTTCCTGCGGCCCGGCACAGGGGGGCTGGTCGTACAGGCCAACGGCGACCCCCGCCTGGGGCCGCTGGGCCTGTCGCTGCTGGAACAGGGTTATTCCGCCCGCAAGGTGCTGAACGACATCATCGAAAGCGACGGGGAAGACAACATCGCCTGGCGGCAGATCGCCGTCATCGACAAGGACGGCCGGACCGCCGCCGTGACCGGCAAGGACAACGAGGACTGGAAAGGGCACATCGCCAAACAGGACTATGTCGTGCTGGGCAACCGCCTGACCAGCGAACGCACGCTTACCGCCATGTCCGAGGCCTTCGAGCGGCACACCGATCTGGAACTGGCCGACCGCCTGGTGCGCGTGCTGGAAGCGGCGCGCGACGCCGGCGGCCAGGTGGCCGGCCAGCACTCCGCCGCGCTGCTGGTGCACAACAGGAAATCCTATGCCTGGGTGGACCTGCGGGTGGACGAACACGACGAACCCATCGGCGAGCTGCGCCGCCTTTACGGCCTGTATGTGCCCCTGATTCCGTACTACGACCGGCGGCCGGCCAACCCCAGCATGTCCCGGGACGATGTATGGAGAAAGGAAACCGGCATCCAGGGAGGACCAAGATAAGGGTTCCTGACAATACCCTTCCACCACGTCAAGGATCGATCATGCGATTACACTTTTGAAGCCAGACCGTAATCCGCCGCGCCGGGGGTGAGGAGTCGCACCTTCCGCGCGGGAACGTATGAACACCCTGTTCCCCCTCCTTTTGTCCGCCTTGACTCCGATCGCGCTGACTTCGGTCTATGTCGCGCTCAGGGCGTGGCTGCCCGGCGGCAGGCAGGGGAATCTCCACATGTCGGTGCTGTTCGGCGCCGCGATGTGGCTGGCCATGATGTCCTCGGTCCACCACGGACAGCACACCATCGCCGACATGCGGGGCGCCATCCTGGTGCTGGCCTACCTGTTCGGCGGCCCCCTGCCCGCGGTCGTCGCCCTGGCCATCGGCGCCGTCACCCGCTTCTGGATAGGCGGCCCCGTGGCGCCCATAGGCGTGGCCGTCCTGGCCACCATCTTCCTGGGCATCGTCTTCCTGGCGCGCTGGCGCGGCCTGGTGCCCGAGTCCGGCGCGGTCTCGGCGCGCGCCCTCGCCACGATGGGCGCCTGGGCCTCGCTGAACCAGATCGCCGCGCTGTGGCTGGCCCAGGTGCACGGATCGCTGCTGATCGTCATGCCGCTTTCCCAGTTCTGCGTGACCATGATCGCGGGAGGCATGCTCATCCTCATTCAGCAGAAGACCAACCTGGGCCGCAAACTCAACGAACAGCAGGACCTGGTCAGGACGCTGCTGGTCCGGGATCGCGCCTCCGGCCTCCTGAACCGGGCCGGCTTCTGGCTCGAACTGGATGCCGCGCTTCGAAAACTCGCCGGCTCCGACGACAAGATCGTCGTGCTGCTGATATCCATCCGCAGGCTGCGCAACGTCAGCGTGACGCTGGGACCGCGCCTGTCCGAGTCCCTGCTGACCGAGGCGGCCCGCCGGCTCGAGGCCGTGGTGAAGAACCCCACCCTGGCGCGCTTCGACGACGGCACCTTCGGCCTGTTCGTCATGGCCGATCCCCTGGACGAGACCGTCGCGCTGGTCGACGACGTCTTCGCCGCCTTTCGCCGCCCCTTCCACTCCCATGGCCGCGACCTGCACCTGAGCCTGAACATCGGCATCAGCTCGTCCTCGGGCGACCACGATGCCCTCGAAACCCTCATCGCGCACGGCAACCAGGCCCTGGCGCGCTCCATCACGCTGGGAGAAAACCGGCTGCAGGTCTACGACGAAAACACCGTCGTACAAGCCGTCCGCCCCATGAAACTGGAGGTGGAACTGCGGCGCGCGGTCGAGACCGGCAACGAATTCCTCCTGCAATACCAGCCCAAGGTCCACCTGGACACCGGCAAGCTCCACGGCGTCGAGGCCCTATGCCGCTGGCATTCACCCGCCCTCGGCAAGGTGGCTCCCGACGAATTCATTCCCGTGGCAGAAACCTCGGGCCTGATCGTCCCGCTGGGGGAATGGGTGCTCCAGGAAACCTGTCGCCAACTCGTCGCGTGGCGCCGGCATGGCTTCACTCCGCCGGTAACGTCCGTCAACCTGTCCGCCAAACAGCTGCTCGACAGCGAATTTCCCGAGCGGGCATTGCGCTGCGTGCTGGGCCACGGCCTGAGCCCGTCGCAGATCGAATTCGAGCTGACGGAATCTTCCGTGATGACGGATCCGAGCCTGTCCATCAACGTACTCAATCGCATCAAGGCCCTGGGCTTCCCGCTGTCCCTGGACGATTTCGGCAGCGGCGCCTCGAACATCGGCCACCTGAAATCCCTGCCCTTCGACTGCATCAAGATCGACAAGAGCGTCATCGACGACCTGGGCACCAGCAATGACGCGGAAATCGTCTGCCGGGCGATCTACGGACTGGGGTGCGCGATGCATCTGGAGATGGTGGCCGAAGGCATCGAAACCGAGGCCCAGCGCAACCAGTTGCGGGAGATCGGGTTTACCTTGGGACAGGGGTTTTATTTTTCGCCTGCGCTGAGCGCGGATGAGCTGGCCGCGGGGTGGTTGGCGCGAGACTACAGGAGCCAGGACGCGGAATCGGCCCTATAAGCTCAAGAAGGCCGGTCCGCTCAAGTACATGGAGCTGGTGGCGCATTTGAAGTCGGAACATCAACTGGGTCACGGGCATGCCAATGCGCTGGTGGCACGGTATCTGGCATAGCCCGCCCTGAGCGGGCTTTCGCACATTCAACGTATGAAAATGTGCGAGGAAAACCATGTCAGGAAAAGCGGAACGGCGCGCCGCTCGCGCCAGGCTGCTGCGAAAGCGGGCCTATTGGTGGGGTCACAAACTGACCGGAGAAGCTGAGCGGAGCAAGGTCATCGATACCCCAACGCCATGTAGCTGCTGGATGTGCGGGAATCCTCGCCGCCACTCGGGAACGCGCACGGTACAGGAACGTCGATGGCTCCAAGACCTATGAAAGATGGACGGATTTTTGACGGCTCCTGATGGCACCGAAGTAGCGTTGGGGGCCTGTCAGTAATGGCGGGTCTTTTTTACCTGAAAAGAAAAAGCCCGCCGTCGTGAGACAGGCGGGCTTTGTCTGGCCGCAACGCTTGCGAGCTTGGCGAAAAATGCCACGTTTTTTTACGTCTTTTGCACAAGGTCCCGTGCCCGGTGATCCCGGAGCCAGTCCCGCAGCGCGTCATTCATCCTAGACTGCCAACCTGGCCCGCTGGATTTGAACGCGTCCACGACCTCCTGGTCGTAGCGGACAGTGAGCTGGACTTTCGCTTGGGCCGCGCGCGGGCGCCCAACTTTCCGCAGTTGCTTGAACTCCTGTGCGCCCAGCTCGTAGGCGTCAGGGTCCGCGGCGATGCCGGCGTTGATCGCCGCATCCTCTTCTGGGGTGGGCATGATGAGCCCTTTCTTAAGCTTCGGCATAAGCCTTCACCTCCCTGGAGTTCGCCATAATCGTGCCGGATATCAGGTTTCGACATCACTTCGGGCCAATCGATCCGAGCAGCCCGGCCGCATCCAGCACCTCGGTAATCGCTTGCATGGCCCGGGGCTCCATCCCCGGCCAGCCCGACCAGGTTCGAGGACTTCCACATTCACGACCTGCGGCACACCTGGGCGAGTTGGCACGTTCAGCGCGGCACGCCGCTCATGGTGCTCAAAGAGCTGGGCGGCTGGGAATGGATCGAGATGGTGCAGAAGTACGCGCACCTGCCACTTCGCACCTCGCCGCGCACGCGGAAAATGTCGAATTTTGGTCAAGCGGCATCGCGCAAAAAGAAACGCCACCTATCACGGTGGCGCTAAATGCTTGATACCTGAGTAATTCTTTGGTGGGCCCCCTGGGAGTCGAACCCAGCACCAACGGATTATGAGTCCGCTGCTCTAACCAGGCATGAGCTAGAGGCCCGAGGGCGCAATTCTACACCGACTCGCGCCCCCGGGCCCGGCCCCGGTCAGATCACGTACAGATCCACGTACTCATGCACCGGCATGGCCTCCAGCACCTGCTGGTCCAGCGACACGCCCAGGATGGTGTCCTGCTGCTTGGTCGGGAAGCGGCGGGCCAGGTTGGTCCGGAACTTGGCTTCCAGCAGCGGGATGCCGTCCTTGCGGCGGCGCTTGTGGCCGATGGGGTATTCGCAGACGATTTCCTTGAGCTTCTTGCCGTCCTTGAATTCCACGGTCAGCGCGTTGGCGATGGAGCGCTTCTCGGGGTCGTGGTAGTCCTTGGTGAAGGCGGGATCTTCGACGCAGACGATCTTGTCGCGCAACTGGTCGATGCGCGGGTCCCTGGCGATCTCGTCCTCGTAGTCGCCGGCGGTCAGCCGGCCGAACAGGATGGGCACGGCCACCATGTACTGGATGCAGTGGTCGCGGTCGGCGGGGTTGTCCAGCGGGCCCTTCTTGTCGATGATGCGGATGCAGGCTTCGTGGGTGCGGATGGTGATCTTCTTGATGTCGTCCGCGCTGCGGCCCTGCTTCTGCAACTGCTTGTGGATGTCCATCGCGCATTCGACGGCGGTCTGCGAGTGGAACTCGGCCGGGAAGGAGATCTTGAACAGCACGTTCTCCATCACGTAGCTGCCGTAGGGGCGCTGGAACTTGAAGGGCTGGCCCTTGAACAGGACGTCGTAGAAGCCCCAGGTCTTGGCGCTCAGCACCGAGGGATAGCCCATTTCGCCGGTGCGGGCGATCAGCGCCAGGCGCACGGCGCGGCTGGTGGCGTCGCCGGCGGCCCAGCTCTTGCGCGAGCCGGTGTTGGGCGCGTGGCGATAGGTGCGCAGGCTCTGGCCGTCGACCCAGGCCAGCGACACGGCGTTGATCAGTTCATCGCGGGTCAGGCCCATCATCTGGCCGACCACGGCGGTGGAGGCGACCTTGACCAGCACCACGTGGTCCAGGCCGACGCGGTTGAAGGAGTTCTCCAGCGCGATGCAGCCCTGGATTTCGTGGGCCTTGATCATGGCGGTCAGGACGTCGCGCATGGTCAGCGGTTTCTTGCCCGCGGCAACGGCCTGGCGCGACAGCCAGTCGGCCGTGGCCAGGATGCCGCCCAGGTTGTCCGAGGGATGGCCCCATTCGGCGGCCAGCCAGGTGTCGTTGAAGTCCAGCCAGCGGATGATGGTGCCGATGTTGAAGGCCGCCTGCACGGGATCGAGCTGGAACTGGGTGCCGGGCACCTTGGCGCCGTTGGGCACGACGGTGCCGGGAACGATGGGTCCGAGCAGCTTGGTGCAGGCCGGGTATTCCAGCGCCTCCAGGCCGCAGCCCAGGGTGTCGATCAGGCAGTTGCGGGCGGTCTCGTAGGCCAGCTTGCTGGTGATGCGTTTTTTCAGGACGTAGTCGACGATGTCGACCAGGACCTGGTCGGGCTTCGGACGAACGGTAGAGATAGCGGAAGACATGGGGCTCCCCCCTACGCGCTTCGCGCGCCCCCCAGGGGGCGGCACTGGCGGACCGGCGGAGCCGGATCCACTGTGCCCTGGGTCGGACGGCTTGGCACGAACTGGGTTTGGTTGATGAAAGGTGGTTGTTCGATACTGCTTACTTGCGCTTGGCCAGCGGCACGAACTTGCGGTCTTCAGGGCCGGTGTAGTTGGCGCTGGGGCGGATGATCTTGTTGTCGATGCGTTGTTCGATGATGTGGGCCGACCAGCCGGCGGTGCGGGCGATCACGAACAACGGGGTGAACATGGCGGTGGGAACACCCATCTCGTGGTAGCTGACGGCGCTGAACCAGTCGAGATTGGGGAACATCTTCTTGACGTTCCACATCACCGACTCCAGGCGCTCGGCGATCTCGTACAGCCGCATGTTGCCGGACTCCTTGGACAGGCGGTGCGACACGCCCTTGATGACCTGGTTGCGCGGGTCGGACACGGTGTAGACGGGGTGGCCGAAGCCGATCACCACTTCCTTGTTCTCGACGCGGCGGCGGATGTCGGCCTCGGCCTCGTCGGGCGTCTCGTAGCGGCTCTGGACTTCGAAGGCGACTTCGTTGGCGCCGCCATGCTTGGGTCCGCGCAGCGCGCCGATGGCGCCGGTCAGGGCCGAGTACATGTCCGAGCCGGTGCCGGCGATGACGCGGGCGGTGAACGTGGAGGCGTTGAACTCGTGTTCGGCGTACAGGTTCAGCGAGGTGTGCATGGCCCGCACCCACGAGGCGGGCGCCGGCTTGCCGTGCAGCAGGTGCAGGAAGTGCCCGCCTATGCTGTCGTCGTCGGTATCGACGTCGATGCGCTCGCCGCGGTGGCTGTAGTGGTACCAGTACAGCAGCATCGATCCCAGCGAGGCCATCAGCCGGTCGGCGATGTCGCGCGCGCCGGGCAGGTTGTGGTCGTCCTTCTCGGGCAGCACGCAGCCCAGGGCGGACACGCCGGTGCGCATCACGTCCATGGGGTGGCTGGCCGCGGGCAGCCATTCCAGCGCCGCCTTCACGTTGGCGGGCAGCCCGCGCAGCGCCTTCAGCTTGGTCTTGTAGGCCGCCAGCTCGTTGCGGTTGGGCAGCTTGCCGTGCACCAGCAGATAGGCGATCTCCTCGAACTCGCACTCATCGGCGATATCCAGAATGTCGTAGCCGCGATAGTGCAGGTCGTTGCCGCTGCGGCCCACCGTGCACAAGGCGGTATTGCCCGCCATCACGCCCGACAGGGCCACCGACTTCTTCGGCTTCGGCCCCGCGGCCGGCTGGTCCTTCTGATTCGATACCGTTGCGCTCATCGTCTCACTCGCTCCATTTGGCAGTTACTACGCAACCCAAGACACAAGAAATTCGCTAGACCCAGGGCGCCGCGGATCCGGCTTTGCCGGTCCGCCAGCGCCGCCCCCTTGAGGGGGAGCGGCCAAAGGCCGCCAGGGGGTGGGCTTCCCTCGCGCGTCAGCGCGTAGGGGGGGACCCCTTTTTGAACAACGCATCCAAATGCTGTTCGAACGCGTGATAGCCAATGCGATCGTACAACTCCTCTCGCGTCTGCATCATGTCGATCACGTTCTTCTGGTGCCCGTCGCGGCGGATGGCCGTGTAGACGGTTTCCGCGGCCTTGTTCATGGCGCGGAAGGCGGACAGCGGGTACAGCACCATGGACACGTCGGCGCTGCGCAGTTCTTCCACCGTGAACAGCGGCGTCTGTCCGAACTCGGTGATGTTGGCCAGCACCGGCACCTTCACGGCGTCGACGAACTTGCGGTAGGTGGGCAGGTCGTAGGCGGCCTCGGCGAAGATACCGTCGGCGCCCGCTTCCACGCAGGCCTGGGCGCGCTCGATGGCGGCGTCCAGCCCTTCCACCGCGATGGCGTCGGTGCGCGCCACCAGGAAGAAGTCGGGATCGGTCTTGGCATCGGCCGCCGCCTTGACGCGGTCCACCATTTCCGAGGCCGACACGATTTCCTTGCCCGGACGGTGGCCGCAGCGCTTGGCGCCGACCTGGTCCTCGATGTGGCAGGCGGCGGCGCCGGCCTTGATCAGGCTCTTGACCGAGCGCGCGATGTTGAAGGCCGACGGGCCGAAGCCGGTGTCGATGTCCACCATCAGCGGCAGGTCGCACACGTCGGTGATGCGGCGCACGTCGATCAGCACGTCGTCCAGCGTGTTGATGCCCAGATCGGGCATGCCCAGCGAGCCGGCGGCCACGCCGCCGCCCGACACGTAGACGGCGCGAAAGCCCGCGCGCTTGGCCAGCAGGGCGTGGTTGGCGTTGATGGCGCCGATGATCTGCAGGGGGTGTTCTTCGCGCAGCGCCTGGCGGAAGCGGGCGCCGGGCGAGGCGGGTCGTGAGGAGGTCATGGCGATGACTCGGACTAGGGGAAAACTCAGCTTACTGCAAAGACCGTGCCATGCGTGGGCCGGCGCCGCCCTTCCCCCCGCCAGGCCGCGTGGGCGCGGGCTTCCCCCGTGATGGCGCGCGGCATTCCCGTCCTTGCCGCCGAACTCCGAGCGCCAGATTCATTTCATATTTGAAATCTATATAATCAAATCTGCAATCAGGACCTTGCCATGGACCTTCCAGCCGCCCTTGCCTCCCGCCCTCACTCCCGGCCCGTCATCTGGACCATGGGCATCAGCCGCGTGTCCCGCGCTTTCGCCGAACTGGCCCCCGGCTACGCCGCGCAGGCCGATTTCCGCATCGTCGACGAAGGCTTCGAGACGGCGGCCCGCTCGATCAACGAAGCCGCGCGCCAGGGTCTGGTCGACGCGGTGGTCGCGGGCGGCTCGAACGGCGCCTACCTGCGCCAGCACGTGGACGTGCCCGTCATCCTGATCAAGGTCACGGGCTTCGACGTCATGCACGCCCTGACCACGGCCAGGCAGTTGTCGAGCCGGCTGGCCCTGGTCACCCACGCCTCCACCTTTCCCGAGGCCGAAGCCTTCAAGCAGGCCTTCGGGCTGGACTTCCCCAGCCACAGCTACGTCACGACCGAGGACGCCGCCGCGCAGGTCAAGGCGCTCAAGCGCGCCGGGCTGGAGGTCATCGTCGGCCCCGGGCTGGTCTCGGACCTGGCCGAACAACAGGGCCTGGCGGGCGTCTTCCTCTATTCCACCAATTCGATCCGGGTCGCGCTGGAAGACGCCATCGAGGCGGCCCGGCTCGCCCGCATCGAGCAGCGCCGCCGCGAATACCTGAACACCGTGTTGTCCCACCTGAACGAGGGCGTGGCCGCGGTGGACGCCGAAGGCCGCATCCAGTCCCTCAATCCGCCCATGGAGCGCCTGCTGGGCCTGCGGCGCGAGCAGGCCATCGGCCAGCCGCTGGAGGAAGCCGCCCCGGCGATCTCGCTCGACGGCCCCCTGCGCCATGGCCAGAAGGAACTGGAGACCATCCAGAAGGTGCGCGACAAGGTGCTGATCCTGAACCGCATCCCCATCCTGAGCGGCGGCGAACTGCTGGGCGCGGTGGTCACGGCGCAGGACGCCCAGGCCATCCAGCGGGTGGACCGCAACCTGCGCACCGGCGCGCCGGCGCGGCCGTCCGGCACGCGCTACGACCTGGACGACCTGCTGGGCAGCTCGGGCCCCATGCAGCGGGTGCGCGAGCTGGCCAGGCTGTACGCCGGCGTCAGTTCCACGGTGCTGATCGAGGGCGAGAGCGGCACCGGCAAGGAAGTGCTGGCGCAGGGCATGCACCGCGCCAGCCCCCGCCGCGACTTTCCCTTCGTTGCCATCAACTGCGCCGCCTTCCCCGAGCCTCTGCTGGAAAGCGAACTGTTCGGCTACGAGGAAGGCGCCTTCACCGGCGCCCGCAAGGGCGGCAAGACCGGCCTGTTCGAGGCCGCCCACAACGGCACCCTGTTCCTGGACGAGATCGGCGACATGCCGCTGGCGCTGCAGGTGCGCCTGCTGCGCGTACTGCAGGAACGGCAGGTGCTGCCGGTGGGCGCGCTGGAACCGGTGGCCGTCAACGTGCGGGTGGTCGCCGCCACCCACCGCGACCTGCAGACCATGGTGCGTGCCGGCGAGTTCCGGCAGGACCTGTTCTACCGCCTGAACATCCTGCGCATCGCCATGCCGCCGCTGCGCGAACGCGAAGGCGACATCGACGAACTGGCCGAGGAACTCTACGCCCGCGCGCAGCGGCGGCTGGGCATGGCGCGGCCCGTGCGCCTGCCGGCCTTCGTGCGGTCGCTGTGCGCCAACTACGCCTGGCCCGGCAACCTGCGCGAGATGGAGAACGTGCTGGAACGGGTGGCCGTGTCGCATGCGGGCCGCAAGATCGGCCGCAAGGAACTGGAGCTGGAACTGGAAATCACCGTGCCCGAGCTGTACGGCGGCACGGACAAAACCGCGCCCGCCGATCCGGGCGGGACCGCCTTCGCGTCGCTGGACGAGATCGCCCGGGCCAGCCAGGCGGCGCACGCTCGCCGCGTGCTGGACGCCTGCCACGGCGACCGCGCGGCGGCGTGCCGGATACTGGGCATCAGCCCCGCCACGCTGTGGCGCAAGCTGAAAGAGGCGCCGCCCGGCGCCCCGTATGCCTAGCAGAACGCCTGGATGCCCGTCTGGGCGCGGCCCAGGATCAGCGCATGGATGTCGTGCGTGCCTTCGTAGGTGTTGACCACCTCGAGGTTGACGACGTGGCGGATCACGCCGAACTCGTCGGAAATCCCGTTGCCGCCCAGCATGTCACGCGCGACGCGGGCGATGTCCAGCGACTTGCCGCAGGAGTTGCGCTTCATGATGGAGGTGATCTCCACCGCCGCCGTTCCGGCATCCTTCATCCGGCCCAGTTGCAGGCAGCCTTGCAGGCCCAGCGTGATCTCGGTCTGCATGTCGGCCAGCTTCTTCTGCACCAGCTGGTTGGCGGCCAGCGGGCGGCCGAACTGCTTGCGGTCCAGCACGTACTGGCGGGCGGTGTGCCAGCAGTACTCGGCCGCGCCCAGCGCGCCCCAGGCGATGCCGTAGCGGGCCGAGTTCAGGCAGGTGAACGGGCCCTTCAGGCCGGCCACGTTGGGCATGTAATTCTCTTCCGGCACGAACACCTCGTCCATGACGATCTCGCCGGTAATGGACGTACGCAGGCCGACCTTGCCGTGGATGGCCGGCGCCGACAGCCCCTTCCAGCCCTTCTCCAGGATGAAGCCGCGGATGTTGTCCTTGCCGTCCTCGTCCTTGAGCTTGGCCCAGACCACGAACACATCGGCGATGGGCGAGTTGGTAATCCACATCTTGGCCCCGCTCAGGCGGTAGCCGCCGTCCACCTTGGTGGCGCGGGTGACCATGGAGCCGGGATCCGAACCGTGGTTGGGCTCGGTCAGGCCGAAGCAGCCGATCAGCTCGCCGGTGGCCAGTTTGGGCAGGTATTTCTGCTTTTGCGCCTCGGTACCGAATTCATGGATGGGGACCATGACCAGCGAGGACTGCACGCTCATCATCGACCGGTAGCCGGAATCCACCCGCTCGACCTCGCGCGCGATCAAGCCGTAGCTGACGTAGTTCAGGCCTGGACCACCGTACTGCTCGGGAATCGTGGGCCCCAACAGGCCCAGCTCGCCCATCTCGCGGAAGATGGCGGCATCGGTGCGCTCGTTGCGGAACGACTCCAGCACGCGCGGCATCAGCTTGTCCTGGCAGTATGCCGCCGCCGCTTCCCTGACCATGCGCTCGTCGTCGCTCAGCTGCTGGTCGAGCAGCAGGGGGTCGGCCCAGTTGAATTGTGCAGGCTTGTGCATAAGATTCATGTCTCGCAAGTAATTGGGAAACAGGAGAATTCGTGTCCTCCCGGCGAATTTCCTGCAAGATATACGGATTCGGCCGCTGCGCCAAACGAGTTCTTTTCACTTATCTGTGCGCTTTTCGCACTTGGTAAAGTAGAACCTTCCGACCCCGGGCCCTTCTCATGCGCCGCAAACTGCCCAGCACCGCCGCCCTGGCCGCCTTCGAGGCGGCCGCGCGCCACCAGAGCTTCACCAAGGCCGCAGCCGAACTGGCCCTGACCCAAAGCGCCGTCTGCCGCCAGATCGCCGGCCTGGAGTCCTTCCTGGGCCTGAAGCTGTTCCGCCGCACCCGGCGCGGCGTCACCCTGACCCAGGCCGGCCAGACCTACGGCGAAACCGTGGCGCGCCGCCTGGACGAGGTCGAA
The DNA here is from genome assembly GCF_004216695.1 of Pigmentiphaga kullae. Taxonomy (GTDB): domain Bacteria; phylum Pseudomonadota; class Gammaproteobacteria; order Burkholderiales; family Burkholderiaceae_B; genus Pigmentiphaga; species Pigmentiphaga kullae. Next base: position 486,846 of record NZ_SGXC01000003.1, on the reverse strand, counting down.
CGCGACACCCTGGACCTGATGGCCCGGCGCGGCGAAGGCGGCGTACTGGAACTGGCCTCCGTGCCCACCTTCGCCACCCGCTGGCTGCTGCCGCGCCTGGCCGACTTCGAACGCCAGGCCCCCAACATCGTCCTGAACATCACCCCGCAAAGCCGGCCCTTCCTGTTCGAGGGCACTCCCTTCGACGCCGCCATCTACGCCGGCGACGGGCCCTGGCCGGGCACCGAAGCGGTCTTCCTGATGCCCGAGAAACTGGTGCCCGTGTGTTCCCCCAGGCTGCTGGGCGTGCGCAAGCGCATCATGCCCGGGCAGTTCTCGGCCTATCGGCTGCTGCAGCAAAGCACCCGCCCCTACGCCTGGCGGCAGTGGTTCGCCGCGCAGAACGTCAGCCATCCGCACGACCTGGGCGGCCCGCGCTATGAACTGTTCTCGATGCTGGTGGAAGCGGCCGTGCACGGCCAGGGCATCGCCCTCGTGCCGCGGTTGATCGTGGAGCAGGAACTCGCCTCGGGCCGCCTGATCGTCGCCTGCGAACGCGAATCGGTGCGGGACAAGAACTACTACCTGGTCTTGCCCGAGTGGAAGGCCGACCACGAACCCCTGCACCTGTTCAGGCAGTGGCTGGCGGCACAGGCGGCCCAGTACCGGGCCCAGCACGGGCTGGAAGGAGAAACACCCGCACCGCCCAAGCGCGTCACGCGGTAATGGCGGCCATCACGAAATCGACGACGTGCGCGCGGCGCTCGTCCAGCGCGGCATCGTCCGACAAGTCGGTACCCAGCACCGCCGACAGCGTGTGGCAATTGGAAATACTGAAAAAGCACAAGGCGTTGATGCTGATGTAGACCTGGCGCGCATCCAGCCCGGGCCGGAACAGCCCCGCCTCGGCCCCCGCCTTCAACAGCATGCCGATACGATGGATCATGGGATCGTAAATGGACTTCAGGCGTTCCGATTTGCGGATGATCCTGCCCTTGTTCACGTTCTCGCCGCTGAGCAGATTGACGAAATCCCGGTTGTGGCGAACGTGGTCGAACGTGAACAGGACGAAGTCCCGCAGCGCGGCGCGCGGGTCGGCGGCGTTCAGTTCCAGCTTGGGGTCGTTGGAGCGGAATGCCGTGTACGCCGCCTCGAGCACCGCCAGATAGGCATTTTCCTTCGAGCCGAAATGATGGGACAGGATCTGCTTGCTGACGCCGGCGCGGGTGCAGATCTTCTCGACGCTCGCGGCGTGGTACCCGCTATGGGAAAACTCCCGGTAAGCCGCGTCCAGCAGGTTCTGCCGTGTGCGTTCCGGATCGCGGGCACCGTTCGAGCGGCTCGGACGCCTCGTGGCCGAAATGAAGAAGGCCGGCTTGTCTTTCTTGTCGGTACTGCGAACTGTCAATTTGACGCTTCCTGAAAAAAAGTGGAGCAGGCCCCGGTCAGTCCAGTATTTCCCGGCGGAGCATCCCGTGCACGCCCTTCTCTCCGTTCACCGCCTGCGTCACGTGGAAGTCGACGGCAAGCGAACACAGCTGATAGGCATGGGCGCGCGCAAGACCGGTTCGCGCACGGATGAAGTCGATCATCTCGCGCAGCGCTTGCTTCAGGGCCTGATCGAGACTCTCATGGAACCCCATGCTGATGTAATGCGTCGGCGTTTCCGCGCGGGGAAAGCGCAGCACGGGATCGGCGGCGCCGCCCCCTTTGTGGACGGCCAGCGTGAACTCGCCGTCCAGGCAGGTCTCGAGCGCGGTGACGCATACCTCGCCGTCTCCCTGCAACGCGTGGCCGTCTCCCGCGGAAAAAAGCGCGCCGGGGACGTGGACGGGAAGAAACAGCGTGCTTCCGGCCACCAGTTCCTTGTTGTCCATGTTGCCGCCATGGACGCGCGGCTCTTTCGAAGAAATGCAGGCATATGAAGGTGGCGGCGCAACGCCCATGACACCGAAGAAAGGAGCGACCGGCAGCGTCATGCCCCATGCGAGGCGCGCGCGGCGGGTCTCACGATCGATGGGGATCGTGGCCACCGTCAGGTCGGGGAAATCCTCTGGCAGCGCCCCCGCCAACGGGCGGATGTAGTTATACCCCCAATCGGAGCCCAGCTCCACCGCATCTATCCTGACCTCCAGCATGTCCCCCGGCTCCGCGCCCGCGATGCCGATCGGACCGGTCAGGATGTGCGGCGCCAGCATGGGCAGGTTCGCCTCGGCTATGCGCCTCAGCGCCGCGGGCACGGTCATTCCCGATCCGGGTTGCGGAAACAGCGAGGCCTTGCCGGACACGGTCTCCATCCTGACCGTATCGCCGGATTCGACGATCAGGATGGGCTCGAAGCCGGCGTCGAACATGCCGACCCGGACATTCTCGGGCGAGGCGGGAACATGGTGGATCATCGCGCGGGTTCTCCGTTCACATCGTTCAAGTGGCAGGCCGACGCATGGCCGTCCCCATGGGACACCAGCAGCGGTTCTTCGACCTTGCAGCGGTCCATCGCGGACGGGCATCTGGCATGGAAGCGGCAACCCGGCGGAGGGTTCACGGGACTGGGAACGTCGCCGGCCAGAATGATGCGCCGGCTCCCGGCTCCGTGGGCCTTCATCGACGGCACCGACGACAGCAAGGCCTTCGTATAGGGATGCCGGGTCTGGCAGAACACTTCCTGGCGCGTCCCGATCTCCACGATCTTGCCCAGGTACATCACCGCCACGCGATGCGTCATGTGGGCGACGATGCCGAGATCGTGGCTGATGAACAGCAGCGCCAGCCCAAGTTCCCGCTGCAAATCCTGCAGCAGGTTGATGATCTGGGCCTTGACCGACACGTCCAACGCGGACACGGCCTCGTCGCACACGATCAGCTCCGGCTCGGCCGACAGGGCCCGGGCGATGCCGATGCGCTGGCGCTGCCCCCCGCTGAACTCGTGCGGCCACCGGCCGATGGCGTCGCGCGGCAATCCGACCTGGTCCAGGACGTCTCCAACCTTGCGATCGATCTGCGCCCTGGAGAGGTCCGACCGGAAATTGCGCAAGGGCTCGGCCACGATGTCCCGGACCTTCATCCTGGGGTTCAGCGACGAGAAAGGATCCTGGAACACCACCTGCAATTTCTTGCGAACGGGACGAAAGGCCTCGGACGACAACCGGTCTATCCTCATCCCGCCCAGCTCGATGCTGCCGTCCGTGATGGGGAACAAGCCCAGGATGGACCGCCCGACCGAGGACTTGCCGCAGCCGCTCTCGCCGACGAGCGACAGGGTCTCGCCATGCCCGATGCTGAACGACACGTCGTCCACGGCCCGGAGCTGCCGGGGGCTCGCGCCGGGGAAACGAGACCCGATCGCGTAGTATTTCTTCAAGCCGGTGACCTTCAACAGCGGTGCGTTCATGAACCTGCCCCCTCTTGCACCTCGACCCGGTGGCAAGCCACGCGATGCCCCGGCGACTTGACCTGCAAGGCCGGGACCACCGCCCGGCATGCATCCACGGCCAAGGCGCATCGCCCCGCGAACGCACAGCCGTCGATGCGCTCCTTGATGCCGGGCACGGTGCCCGGTATTTCCGCCAGCCGTCCACCGCCCGCGCTGGAGTCCAGCGTGGGCACGGCGCCCAGCAGGCCCCGCGTATAGGGATGCAGCGGATCGCGAAACACCTGCGCGACGGGCGCCTCCTCGACCACCCGTCCCGCATACATCACCAGCACGCGCTGCGCCACTTCCCATACCACCCCGAGATCGTGCGTGATGAGCACCACGGCCGCGCCGGTCCGGCGCGTCAGGTCCTTCACCAGGTCGAGGATCTGCGCCTGAATCGTCACGTCCAGGGCGGTCGTCGGCTCGTCGGCGATCAGGAGCCGCGGCTCGCACGCCAGGGCCATCGCGATCATGACCCGCTGGCACATGCCGCCCGAGAGTTCATGGGGGTATTGCCGGACGCGGCGCCGCGGCTCGGGGATGCCGACCAACTCCAGCATCGCCACCGCCCTGTCCTGCGCCGCCCTGCCGCGCAGTCCCGCATGCAGCGCCAGGGCTTCGCCGATCTGCTGGCCTACCGTCAGCACGGGATTCAGGCTGGACATGGGGTCCTGGAAGATCATGCTGAGGACATTCCCGCGGATGCTCCGCATGTCCTCCTCCGTCAGCGCCATCAGGTCCCGGCCCAGCAACCGGACCTTGCCTGCCACGCGCGTCGTGCGGGCGGGCAGCAGCCGCATGATGGACATGGCGGTCACCGACTTGCCGCTGCCGCTTTCTCCCACGATGGCCACGGTTTCTCCCTCGGCCACCTGGAAGCTGATGCCGTTCACGGCGCGGCCGATGCCGTCGCGCGCGAGAAACTGCGTCTGCAGGTCCTCGACGTCCAGCAGGGGGGCGGCGGAAACGCTCGCGTCCTCATACATGTTCGTTCATCCTCGGGTCCAGGAGATCCCTGACGCCATCGCCCAGCATGTTCATCGCCAGCACGGCCACGCTGAGAAACAAGGCGGGAAAGAAGACGATGTACGGCTTGACCTGCCAGATGCTCCGGCCTTCGGCCATGATGTTCCCCCATGACGGGATGTTGGATGGCGTGCCGGCGCCCAGGAACGACAGCGCGGCTTCGATCAGGATGGCGCTGGCGCAGATGAAGGTTGCCTGCACGATCAGCGGCCCCATGACGTTGGGCAGGATGTGCCGGACCATGATCGTCGGCGCCCGGGTTCCCGAGGCGATGGCGGCCTCGACGAAGGGCTGCTCCCGCAGCGAGATCACGATCCCGCGCACCACCCTCGCGACGCGGGGAATCTCTGTCACCGTAATGGCGAAGATCACGTTGCCGATGCTGGCCCGCGTCAGGGCCATCAGCGCGATCGCCAGCAGGATGGGCGGAATCGACATCATGCCGTCCATCACCCGCATCACGATGTTGTCCGCCCACCGGACGTAGCCGGAGACCACGCCGACCGCCAGGCCGATCAGACAAGAGAGCAGCGCCACCGAAAAGCCGACGACCAGGGATACCCGGGCGCCGAACAGCACGCGCGAATACAGGTCCCGGCCCAGGATGTCGGTCCCGAACCAGAAGCGCGCCGAGGGCTCCAGCTTGCGCAACGCCGGCGCCACCGCAGCCGGGTCCCGGGTCGCCAGCCAGGGGGCGAAGACTGCGACCAGGATCATCAACAGGAGCAGCAGGCCGCCGACCACCATGGTCGGATGACGACGGACGAATCCGACGACCCCGCCGGCGGGACGCGTCTCGGGAAACAGGTCCGGCAGCGGCCGGGCCGCCGGCGGAGCAAGCTCCGCGGCAAGCGTCGTGGTTACATGGGCATTCACAGCCGTACCCTCGGATCGATCAGGATATAGACGAGGTCGATCAGTAGATTGACCATCACGTAGGTGAACGAGAACAGCAGCACCACGCCCTGGATGACGGGGTAGTCGCGGCGCAGGATGGCATCGGCGGTGAGCCGGCCCAGGCCGGGAATGGCGAACACGCTTTCGGTCACGACCGCGCCGCTGACCAACAATGCCATGCCGATGCCGATGACGGTAACGATGGGCAGGGCGGCATTCTTCAACGCGTGGACGTAGAGGATGCGAACCCGGCCCACGCCCTTGGCGCGCGCGGTGCGGATGTAGCCCTGTTGCAGGACATCCAGCAGCGCGGCACGCGTCGTGCGCGCGATGATGGCGATATAGACGCCGCTGAGCGCGAACGAAGGCAGCAGCACACTGCGCAGCCACGGCCCCAGCCCCTCCGAGAATGCCCGGTATCCCTGCACCGGCAGGATTCCCATCTGCAGCCCGAACACGTAGGCCAGCACATAGCCCAGGACGAACACCGGCACGGAGAATCCGAACACGGCTCCCATCATGACCAGGCGATCGACCCAGGAGTCCGCCTTGGCCGCCGCGGCGATCCCCAGCGGCACGCCGACGCTGGTCGCGATGACCAGGGTCACGGCCATCAGGGAGATGGTCGGCTCCATGCGCTCTAGCAGCAACGTGCCCACCGGCAGATTGGTGAAGATCGACGTCCCCAGCGCCCCATGCAGAACCTGCCAGACCCAGGTGGCGAAGCGGATGGGAAACGGTTCGTCCAGGCCCAGGGAGACCCGGATACGATCCAGTTCCTCCTGGGTGGCGTGGTCGCCGGCGATGAGCAATGCCGGATCGCCGGGCGCCAGGTACATCAGGCTGAACACCAGCAGCGCGACCACGCCCATGACAGGCAGGGTCGACAGAATCCGGCGGATGATGAAACCTAGCATGGCGCATCCTCCGGGCTCGCGATGCGTCCCGACAGGCCCAGGTCCTGCTCCAGCGCCTGGGACAGCATGAAGAGACGCTGTTCGGCGTCCCAAGGCCCCACAAGTTGCAGCCCCACGGGCAGCCCCGCCCCGGTGAACCCCACCGGTGTAGAAAGCGCGGGATGGCCCGTCAGGTTGAACGGATGCAGCGCCGCCGCCCAGTGCGGATAGGCCCCCGGATACCCCGGATCGATGGCGTCCAGGCGAGGCGCCGCGACGGTCGTCGTCGGCATGGCCAGCACGTCGAAACGTTCAAAAACTGCCTGCACCGACCGGAAAAGCGCGGTACGCCGGTCGCAGGCAGCCAGGAACTCGATGGCCGACCAGCCGCGGCCCTGTGCGATACCCGCGCGCAGCGTGGGCGTCGTCCTGTCCGGCGCGGCATCGAAAAGGGCCCCATACCGCCCAGCGCGATGCGTGCTGGCCAGCGTCGCATACAGGGGATAAAGGCCATCGAAGCAGGCCTCGCGCAGCCCCTCGACACACGCCCCGCGATCCGTAAGACGGGACACCGCGGCCGACGTGATCCGCAACACCTCCGGATCGGTTCGATATTCGCCGAAGTGCTCGATCCAGCCTATGCGCAGGCCACGGATCTCGCCGGACCACGCGGGCGGCGCACCCCTGGTCGAGAACGGATCGGCGGCGGACGGCCCCTGCATCACCGACAGCAACAGCGCCGCGTCCTGCGTGGTCCGTGCCATCGGTCCGATGTAGGCGAAATTCCCGAAGCCGTCGGCCACCGCCTCGATCGGCACGCGTCCCAGGGTCGGTTTCATGCCGACCACGCCATTCCAGGCCGACGGACAACGAATGGATCCTCCGCCGTCGGTGGCGATCGCCAGCGGCCCCATGCCCGCGGCCAGGGCCGCTCCGGCCCCGCCGCTCGACCCCCCGGGCGTATGGTCCAGGTTCCAGGGGTTGCGCGTCACCCCGGTCGCCAGGCTTTCGGTCACCATCTTGTGCGCGAATTCGGGCAAGGTCGTCTTGCCGACCAGGATCGCGCCCGCGGCGCGCACCCGCTCGACCGCCACGGCGTCCTTCGCCGGGATGACCGGCGCCGCGGCGATGGATCCGTTGCCCAGCGGCACGCCGGCCACCGCGACATTGTCCTTGACCGTCACGGGCACCCCGTGCAGCGGACCGAGCGCCTCGCCCGCCATCACCCGTCGCTCGGCCGCGCGGGCCGCCCTTTCCGCCTCTTCCCGCAAGACCAGCGCGAACGCGTTGACCCGCGGATTGGCCCGATCGATGCGATCGAGCACCGCGCCGACGGCCTCGACCGGCGAAACCTGGCGCGCGGCGACAAGAGCCGCCAGACGCGTCGCGGACAATCCACAAAGTTCGTCCTGTCGCATGGCCGGCTCAGCCTCCCTCGCTCACGGAACGGGTCGTGATCTTGCCCCGCTCGTCCAGGCCGAAGCCTTTCCGGCGCGCCGCATCCATCACCTCGTCTATCCACTCTACGTTGCCCGGGTCGTCGCCGCCGATGATGACCAGCAGCAGCGCCTGGCCGGGACTCTCGTTGCGGAACCCGCGCAGCACGCCGACCGGAAGCGAGATAACGTCATACTGGTCCAGAAAAATCTCGTGCTCGCCATGGTCTCCCCATTGCACCGAGAACCGGCCGTTCAGGGGCATGAACACCTCCACGGTCCGATGCTTGTGGAGCGCGCTGCCTTTCCCCGCATCGACCCGGACGATGGACAGATGAAACCCCTCGACATCCGTGATGGGCGGAACGATGGCGCCATCCTCAGCCACGCCCTGGCCGATGATGCTCAGTAGCTCGCGCTGGAACTCGGGCCTGGCCGCGTCGATCAGCGGCATGGCGCTGGCCTGGAGCTCGCTGAAGACCGCCACCCTCTTTCGCATTTCCTCCGGACTTACCTGACGACTCTGCATGGACTTCTCCTAGGGAATGATCCTTCCGGACGCGTTCACCGCTTCTCGACGTTCCAATAGGGCTGGACGTATGCGGGCAGCAGGCCGGTGACATTGGGCCGATAGGCGCTGACGACATCCCACTGCCCCACCGGCACGTAGGGCAGGAATTGCCACATGTGCTCTTGCAGGGCTTCGAACGCCTGCTGCTGCTCGGCGGGGGTCAATGCCCGCAGAACACGCTGGCGCAGGCGCTCGCCGGCCTCATCGCAGGGAAAACCGGGCCAGTTGTGCCCGCCGCAGGACATGTCGAGCGCGGCGTTCGTCAGCGGGTGAAACCAGATGCTGCCGGTGGCGTTGTACGGAAACAGGTGATAGCCGCCCTTGCCCGGAGGCTGGCCCTTGGCCCGGATGCGTTGCAGGAGCGTGGGAAGATCGGTCACCTGGAGATCGACCTTGACTCCCGCTTCCTTCAGGCGCTGGGCCAGCACTTGCGCGACGGCCATGTTCGGGCCGGCCGGAAGGCTCAACAGCACGATGGTCTCGCCCTTGTACCCCGCCTCGGCCAGCAGGCTCCTGGCCCGTTGCACGTTCTGCTTGAGGAACGGCTTGGATCCCGCTTCCGTACCAAAGGCGGTGCCGCAGACACTGAACGAATGGCATGGCTTCCAGTCCGCGTCCCCCGCCACGGCGGGCATGATTTCATCCTGGTCGATCAGCAGCGCCAGCGCCTGGCGCGCCCTGACGTCGTTGAACGGCGGAAGCTGGAAATTGGGCCGCACGAACTCGACGAAGGGCAGCCCATTGGGACTGAGCTTGAGCCCCCGCTGCCTCAGGAACGCGATCTGGTCCGGGTCCGCCTCGGCCCACAGGTCGGCCTCGCCCGCCGCCAGGGCGTTCGACGCTGTCGTCGCGTCCGGCATGATGATCCAGCGGACCTGATCGACCTTGACGACCCGCCCCCCCGCCAGGCCATCGGCCGGCTCACCGCGGGACAGGTAGTCGGCATTGCGCGCGAATACCACCCGGCTGCCTTCCACCCGCTCGGCATCGACGAACTTGAACGGCCCCGAACCGACCACGGGAAGCGGCATCGGCGTGTTGTAGGGGCGCGCCGCGTCCTTCTCCCGCATGATGCCCGGAATGGGCGAACCCGCTCCGGCCAGCAGGAACTCCACGAACCCGAAGGGTTCCTTCAAGACCAGCCGGAAGTCGCGGTCGCCGACGGACGCCAGGGACGACAGCCGCGACTTGAGCTGCGCCCCGATGGCCGTGTTGTCGGCCCAGCGCCTCACCGAGGCCACCACGTCGCGCGCGGTCACCGGCGATCCGTCGTGGAACTTCAGGTTGGGGCGCAGCGTGTAGTCCCGCGTCAGGCCGTCGCTGCTGACGGTGTACTTCTCCACCATCATCGGCTTCGCGACCAGCTTGCCATCGAGCGCGAACAGCGTGTCGAAAACCATTTGCGAATAGACACGCGACACCCTGTTGCTACCCTGGGTGGGATCCAGCTCGGTCACGTCGCCGCTGATGACACGCAGTACTTTCCGCCCCTCCTGCGCGGGCACATCCCGCATCCCGACAGCGAGCATCGAGAAGCAGATCACGATCGCAAACAGTCTTTCGAGTTTCATGGCAACGCACTCCGCTTTGGCTTGAAACACCCCTTGGATACGCGTCAATGATACGCACAATTTTCCACGAGTCAACCATCCGGTTGGTTGATAATGGAAGAAAAAAAATCCCTGCCGGCGCTCACGCGCGGGCAGGGATTCCCTTTGGCAGACCGTGCTACAGGGTTTTTACTGACCTTCCAGGAAGCTCTTGAGCTTGTCGGCCCGGCTCGGGTGACGCAGCTTGCGCAGCGCCTTGGCTTCTATCTGACGAATACGCTCGCGCGTCACGTCAAACTGCTTGCCCACTTCTTCCAGGGTCTGGTCGGTGCTCATCTCGATACCGAACCGCATGCGCAGCACCTTGGCCTCGCGCGGCGTCAGCGAATCCAGCACTTCCTTGACGACGTTGCGCATCGAACCATGCAGCGCCGCATCCGAGGGCGCCAGCGTGGCGGTGTCCTCGATGAAATCGCCCAGATGCGAATCGTCGTCGTCGCCGATGGGGGTCTCCATCGAGATCGGCTCCTTGGCGATCTTCAGGATCTTGCGGATCTTGTCCTCCGGCATGTCCATCTTCTGCGCCAGGGTGGCGGGATCCGGCTCGGCGCCGGTTTCCTGCAGGATCTGGCGGCTGATCCGGTTCATCTTGTTGATCGTCTCGATCATGTGCACCGGAATGCGGATGGTGCGCGCCTGATCGGCGATCGAACGGGTGATGGCCTGCCGGATCCACCACGTGGCGTAGGTCGAGAACTTGTAGCCGCGACGGTATTCGAACTTGTCCACCGCCTTCATCAGGCCGATGTTGCCTTCCTGGATCAGGTCCAGGAACTGCAGGCCGCGGTTCGTGTACTTCTTGGCGATCGAGATCACCAGGCGCAGGTTGGCCTCGGTCATCTCGCGCTTGGCCTTGCGGGCCTTGGCCTCGCCGGTGGCCATCTGCTTGTTGACGTCCTTGAGGTCCTTCAGCGGCAGCACCACGCGGGCCTGCAGGTCGATCAGCTTCTGCTGCAGTTCCTGGATGGCCGGGATCTGGCGCGACAGCGTCTCGGAATAATCGTGGGCGGCGTTGACTTCCCCAAGCACCCATTCCAGGTTGGTTTCATGCCCGGGGAAGGCCTTGATGAAGTGCGTGCGCGGCATGCCGGCACGGTCCACACAGATCTGCATGATCGCGCGTTCGAGCTTGCGGACTTCCTCGACCTGCGCGCGCAGCGTGTCGGCCAGGCGCTCGACCATCTTCGCGGTGAAGCGGATGCCCATCATCTCTTCCAGGATGGTTTCCTGGGCGGTGACGTAGGCCTCCGACTTGTAGCCTTCGCGCTCGTAGGCCTGGCGCATCTTGTCGAACCAGCGCTTGACGCTGTCGAACTTCTCCAGCGACTTCACGCGCAGCTCTTCGACCTGCTTGCTGCTCATGCCGCCGGCGGGGGCGTCGTCGCCCTCTTCGTCGTCATCGTCGGACGACGAGGTGACGCCCGACCCGGCATATTCCTCGCCGTCGTTGGGATCGATCAGGCCGTCGACGATCTCGTCGATCTGGATCTCGGACGCGCGGACGCGGTCGGCGTTCTCCAGGATCTCGTTGATCGTGGTCGGGCAGGCGGAGATCGCCATCACCATGTGCTTGAGACCGTCCTCGATCCGCTTGGCGATCTCGATTTCCCCTTCGCGGGTCAATAGCTCGACCGAACCCATCTCGCGCATGTACATGCGCACGGGGTCGGTGGTGCGGCCGAAGTCGGAGTCGACCGTGGACAGCGCGGCTTCCGCCTCTTCCTCGGCGTCGTCGTCGGACGAGGCGACCGGGGCGTTCTCGTTCAGCAGCAGGGTCTCGGCATCGGGCGCCTGGTCGTAGACCGAGATGCCCATGTCGTTGAAGGTGCTGATGATGCCGTCGATGGCCTCGGCGTCGACCAGGTCGTCGGGCAGATGATCGTTGATCTCGCCATAGGTCAGGTAGCCGCGGTCCTTGCCGAGCTTGATCAGCAGCTTGAGGCGGTTGCGGCGGGCCTCGTATTCCTCGGGCGTCACCGGTCCGCGGGCGATCAGGTCCTTGGGGTCGGCCTTGCCGCGCTTGCCCCGGCCCTTGGGGATCTTGATCTCGGGGATAGGCTCGGCATCACCGTCGTTATCGCCCCCGTCATCGAAATCCCCGCCGGAAGACTCGGCCTGCTTGGCGTCCTTGGGCGGACGGCCCGGCCGGCGGCCCGCCGGCTTGGCCAGCAGCTCGGCCAGCTTTTTCTCGGCGTTCTTCTTGTCGGCGGCGGTCGCGGTCTTGGCCGCCGTCTTGGTGGCCTTCTTGGCCGCCTTGGCGGCGGGCTTGGCCTTCTCGGCGAGTTCGGCCGCCACGGCGTCGAAATCGGCATCGGCCGCCTGGGCCTGCGGGTCCAACAGCTTGGTGCGGGCCCTGCCAGCCGACTTGACCGTCACCTTGACGCCGCTGGCGGCCGCCGTCTTGGACGCAGCCTTCTCCTTGGCCTTGTCTTGCCCTTCGGCTTTGGATTTGTTCACAGTCAGCGTCTTGCCTGTCGTTTTCGCCATGGTCGGTCAACCACTCCTAATATTTCATCCGGCGGCTGGATTGCCCCAGCCCCCAATCCGCGGGTCGGCACGTGTGCGCCGATCTCGGCTCCCGCGCATCCGGTAACGGCCCCTGGCAAAGATCGCGCCAAGCAAAATCCATACCAGAAAACGGGAAAAAATTCTCCCGATCTAACCTACGGTAAACCCTCTATTCTACCACTCTCGGCTTCTTCAACTCTAGAATTCTTTCGGTCAGGGCGAGGTAGCGCGCCTTGTCCTGCGCATCTTTCAGGCCCGAAGCGGCCAGCTGCTGCTGCTCGGCAACGGCGGCGTGCAAGGCCACCATGCGCAGCGCGTCATGCAATTCCGCGTCGGGATCCGGCAGCTCTTCTTCATAGATGGTGGCCGTCGACGCCATCACAAGAGTCTGCGACAACGCGCTGCCCTCGGCAGCCTGCAACAGCGCGCCCGCGTGCTGGGCGCCCGTTTCGCGCACCAGCGCCAGCAGCGCCTTGACCGATTCGTATCCCTGGTTGGCCTCCAGCAAATGTTCGGCATCTTCGCCCATGTGCCGGACCAGGCCGGGATGCGTCAGCAGCAGCTGAAGCAATCGCCCCGCTATCGGGGTCACCCTGGCCCGCGGGCCCGTGTAGCCCTGCGGCCGCTCGTCGCCGTAGCGACCGTCGCGGTCCCGGAAGCGCCCGCTCTTGAAGCGCCCCGGCCGGAACCCGCCGCCCCCGGCCGGCCCGGCGGGCCGCTCGTGAAAATCCGGGGCGGGTTCGTAGAAATGGTCGTCAGGCGGTTCATGGTCGGGCACCCAATCGGGGGCTTCGGCACTGCCCTGCACACCATTATTAGACTCTGAGCGCCCCGGCACCGGGGAAGTTCCCCGCATTTGGGCCGGCGTCTGCACCAGCGGTCCGCTGGGCACGTCCTGCAACGGGACCAACTGGCCCAGCTCTTCCGTGGTCAGGCGGGTCAACTGCGCCAGTTCCCGCTGCACCTGCATGCGCAGCGCGCCGGCCGGCATGGCCTGCAGCAGCGGTTTCGCGTCGTGCACGCAGCGCGCCCTGCCCTCGGCCTCGTCCATCTGGTGCCGCTCGGCCAGTTCGCCCAGCATGAACTGGGACAGGGGCATCGCCTCGCGCAGGGCCTTGCGGAAGCGCTCGGCGCCGAATTCGCGCACGTACGAGTCGGGATCGTGCTCGTCCGGCAGGAAAAGAAAGCGGATCGAAATATCGTCGCGCAGGAGCGGCAGGCAGGCCTCGAGCGCCCTCCAGGCGGCCTTGCGCCCGGCCTTGTCGCCGTCGAAGCTGAAAATCACGCTGTCGCTGGCCCGCAGCAGCTTCTGCACGTGCACGGGCGTGGTCGCCGTACCCAGCGTGGCCACGCCGCACTCGATGCCGAGCTGCGCCAGCGCCACGACGTCCATGTAGCCCTCGACCACCACCACCATGCCCTCCTTGCGGATGGCCTGGCGCGCCTCCCAGAGCCCGTACAGCTCGGATCCCTTCGAGAAGATGGGGGTTTCGGGCGAGTTGAGGTATTTGGGCTCGCCCTTGCCGATGATGCGGCCACCGAAGCCTATGAGATGGCCCCGGGCATTCCGGATGGGAAAGGTGACACGCTCGCGGAACCGGTCGTAGCGTCGCCCATCTTCGCTCAGGATGACCAGCCCGGCCTCGACCAGCAGCGGATCGTCGTAGTTGGACAGGACCGCGGACAGGCCCTGGCGTTCGCCGCCGGCCCAGCCCAGCCCGAAACGGGCGGCGATCTCGCCGGACACGCCGCGCCCCTTCAGGTAGGCCACGGCGGCGCCCGCGCCGCGCAACTGCTGCCGGTACCAGGTATTGGCGGTCTCCAGCACCTGGCTGTGGCGCGACACCATGGCTTCGCGCTGCTGGCGCGCGGCCCGCTGGCGGGGGCTGCGCTCTTCCTCGGGCACCGACATGCCCACCATGCCGGCCAGCGACCGCACCGCTTCGGGAAAGCCGGCGCCGGTGTGCTCCATCAGGAAGCGGATGGCCGTGCCATGGGCGCCGCAACCGAAGCAGTGATAGAACTGCTTGGTGGGGCTGACCGTGAACGATGGCGACTTTTCGCCGTGGAAGGGACACAATCCCAGCAGGTTGGCACCCGCCTTGCGCAACTGCACGTGCTGGCCCACGACATCGACGATGTCGACCCGGGCCAGCAGATCCTGGATGAATGACTCGGGGATCATGCGCGCGGCGCGAAAGGAAAACGCACGGCCTGCCGCTTCAACCCAGGCGGGCCTTGATCAGCTTGGACACTTCGGCCATGTCCGCGCGGCCGGCCAGCCTGGGCTTGACCAGCCCCATCACCTTGCCCATGGCGGCGCCGCCGGTGACGCCCTGTGCCGAGACCTCGGCCACGGCGGCCGCGACGACAGCCTCGACCTCTTCCTGGGGAGCTGCCTGCGGCAGGAATTCCTGCAGGATCGCCATTTCCGCGCGCTCCTGATCGGCCGACTCGGTCCGGCCAGCCTGCTCGAACGAAGCGATCGACTCGCGGCGCTGCTTCACCTGCTTCTCGACGATGGCGACGATGTCGGCATCCGCCAGCTCGCGACGCTCGTCGACTTCCTTTTGCTTGACCGCGGCCGACAGCAGCCGCAGGGTCCCGAGACGCTCGGTCGCCTTGGCGCGCATCGCGCTCTTGATTTCATCGGACAGGCGGGCTTTGAGGGTATCTGCGCTCATGGAGGGATTCCGCGGTAAGAGAGAAGCCGGGCGCCACGGTGGGCACAAGCCAGGACAGAGAATAACGGCAAAAACGCCAAAAGCCGCCCGGCTAGTGCCGTAGCGGCTCTGACAACAACTTTGCGAAACTACCGGAAAGCTTACGTCGCGCCAAGGGCGCGGCAGCAATCAGTACAGGCGCTTGGGCAGCTGCTGGCTGCGGATGCGCTTGTAGTGGCGCTTGACTGCGGCGGCATGCTTGCGCTTGCGCTCGGCCGTGGGCTTTTCGTAAAACTCGCGCGAGCGCAGTTCGGTCAGCAAGCCAGTCTTTTCAATGGTGCGCTTGAAACGACGCAGGGCGACCTCAAACGGCTCATTTTCTTTAACGCGAATTGTCGGCATGTAACGATTGCCTCGGGGTTGCTAGGGGTTGATCAAGCCTGCCAATATAGCAGATCCTTTTCCATATTGCCAACCCTTCCGCAGCCTCGGTGCTACACTGCCGCTAGGGTTAACTCTGATCATAATCGCGCCCGCGCGCATTTTTCAATGATTGTCCTCGGCTTCGAAAGCTCCTGCGACGAAACCGGCGTCGCCGTCGTCAGCGCCGAACGCGGCCTGCTCGCCCACGCCCTGTACTCGCAGGTCGAGATGCACCAGGCCTACGGCGGCGTGGTGCCGGAGCTGGCCTCCCGCGATCACGTGCGGCGGGTGCTGCCGCTGACGCAGCAGGCCCTGAACGGCGCCGGCCTGACCCTGGACGACGTGGATGCCGTCACCTACACCGCCGGACCGGGCCTGGCCGGCGCCCTGCTGGTGGGCGCCAGCGTGGCGCAAGCCATCGCCTGGGCCCGCGACCTGCCCTCCATCGCCATCCATCACCTTGAAGGGCACCTGCTGTCGCCGCTGCTGGCGACGCCCCGGCCCGAGTTTCCCTTCGTCGCCTTGCTGGTCTCCGGCGGCCACACCCAGCTCATGCGGGTGGACGGCGTGGGCCGCTACGAACTGCTGGGCGAGACCCTGGACGACGCCGCCGGCGAGGCCTTCGACAAGACCGCCAAGCTGCTGGGCCTGGGCTATCCCGGCGGACCGGCGCTGTCCCGGCTGGCCGAATCCGGCCGCGCCGACCGCTTCGACCTGCCCCGCCCGAAACTGCACAGCCCCGACCTGGATTTCAGCTTCAGCGGCCTGAAGACCGCCGTGCTGACCCGCATGAAAACCCTGGACGCCGACGACGCGCAGGCCCGCGCCGATCTGGCGGCGGCCACGCAGGATGCCATCGTCTCGGTGCTGGTCGCCAAGGCCGCCAAGGCCCTCGAGGCCACCGGCCTGAAGCGCCTGGTCGTCGCCGGCGGCGTGGGCGCCAACCGCCTGCTGCGCGAACGCCTGGCCACCCACCTCGCGCGCCTGCGCGCCCAGGCCTACTTCCCGCCGCTGGAACTGTGCACCGACAACGGCGCCATGATCGCCTTCGCCGGCGCCCTGCGCCTGCAAGCCGGCCTGGCCAACCCCAGCGAGCGCCACATGGGCTTCACGGTCCAACCCCGGTGGCCACTAGACGCTGCCTAGCGGGCAGCCACGAAGCACCGCCCCCTACCCAAGATAACGGTACTAGACCCAGGATGCGGTGGATCCGGCTCCGCCGGTCCACCCGCATCGCCCCCTGGGGGGCCCGCGTCAGCGGGTAGGGGGGGGACTCTTCTTCCCGAGCTTGCTTTCCTTGCCGGCCATCAGCTTGGAGATATTCTGCCGATGGCGGTAGAGCAGCATCAGCGCCATCAGACCGATGGCGGTGCCGATGCGGGAATCGGCGGTCCAGGCCACGCCGTGGCCGAACACGTAGTAGATGGGCGCGAAAATGGCCGCGACGATGGCGGCCAGCGACGAATAGCGGAAGAACAGCGCCACGATCAGCCAGGTCGCCAGCGTGGCCACGCCCAGCCAGGGTTGCAGGCCCAGCAGCACGCCCAGCGCGGTCGCCACGCCCTTGCCGCCCTTGAACCGGAAGAACACCGGGTACAGGTGGCCCAGGAATACCGCCAGCGCCACCACCGCGATCGTGGTTTCGCCAAAGCCCAGCCGATACGCATAGACCTGGGCCAGCCACACCGCCACCCAGCCCTTGAAGGCATCGCCGACCAGCGTCAGGATCGCGGCGGCCTTGCTGCCCGAGCGCAGCACGTTGGTGGCGCCCGGATTCCCGGAACCGTAGCTGCGCGGATCGTCGAGCCCCATCACCCGGCTCACGACCACGGCGAACGAGATGGAACCGATCAGATAGGCGATGACGGCGGCGGCGACGGTGATCATGAATGGGAAACCCTTGGGCCTATGTGGCCACGTCACGGTGACGATGGCATGACAGGCGGCGATTCTACCGGTTGGACAAGACACTGTCCTGCTGCAAGCGCACGAAAGCCGCCGCGGCCCGGCTCGTCACAACGCGGCGGCCACCGGCACGGCCTTCAACAGGCGAACGAGTTCCTTGGGGTCGATGCCGACGAGGTAGCCTCGGCGGCCGCCGTTGATGAGGATGCGCGGCATGTCGAGCACGCTGCCCTCCACGTACACCGGCATGGCCTTGCGGGTCCCGAAGGGCGAGGTGCCGCCCACCTGGTAGCCCGAATGCCGCTGGGCCACCTCGGGTTTGCAGGGCGCCACCTTCTTGGCGCCGATCTGCCGAGCCAGGTTCTTGGTCGACACTTCCTTGTCCCCGTGCATCAGGATGACCAGCGGCCGGGCGGCCTCGTCCTCCATGATCAGGGTCTTGACCACGGCATGCTCGTCCTCGCCCAGTTGACGCGCCGATTCCGAGGTGCCGCCGTGCTCGACGTAGTCGTAGGCATGTTCGGTGAAGGCGACGCCATGCCTGCGCAGGAATTGCGTGGCGGGGGTTTCCGAAACGTGTCTGGCTTTGCTCATGATGAGATGAAGGGCGGCCTCAGCCTCGCGGGTGGTGCCGCGCGTGCAGCAGTTTAAGGCGCTCGCGCGCGATGTGCGTATAGATCTGCGTGGTGGAGATGTCGGCATGCCCCAGCAGCATCTGCACCACTCTCAGGTCGGCGCCATGATTGAGCAGGTGCGTGGCGAAGGCGTGCCGCAGCACGTGCGGCGACAGGGCCGCGCGTATGCCGGCCCGCAGCGCGTACTTCTTGACGATGAGCCAGAAGCTCTGCCGGGTCATGGCGGTGGCGCGGGCGGTCACGAACAGCGCGTCGCTGACCTTGCCTCCCAGCAGCGCGGGACGCGACGCTTCCAGGTAGCGCGTGATCCAGTGCGCGGCCTCCGCGCCCAGCGGCACGAGCCTGTCCTTGCCTCCCTTGCCCATGACCACGCGCACCACGCCCTCGTTCAAGCCGACGTCCAGGGACTTCAGGTCGACGAGTTCGGATACGCGCAGGCCCGTGGCGTAAAGCGTTTCCAGCATGGCGCGGTCGCGCAGCCCCAGATCGGTGTCGAGATCCGGCGCGCCCAGCAGGGCCTCGACCTGGGCCTCGGACAGCGTCTTGGGCAGGCGGGGCGGCTGCTTGGCGGCACGCAGCGTCAGGCAGGGATCGGCCTGCACGCGATGCAGGCGCAGTGCCCATTGGAAATAGCGGCGCAGCGTTGCCAGCCGCCGGTTGGCCGTGGTGGCCTTGCTCTGGTGATGGACCGCCGCGAACCACGCCTCGATGTCATGCGCCTGGGCGCGGTCCAGGGCCGAGGCGCGCTTCTCTTTCAGCCAGGCGTCGAAGGCCGACAAGTCCTGGCGATAGGCGCGCAGGGTGTTGTCGGACAGCCCGTCCTCCAGCCACATGGCTTCGAGGAAGGTCGCGACGCCGGGATCATCGCCCGGCCGCACCACGCCCCGCCTGGACCTGGTCCGGCCGTCCCGCGCGGCGTTCATGCCGCGCGCCCCCGGCCGCGCCGCCGCGGGCCGGCGCCGGGCGGCGCGAGCAGGGCCACCTCCAGGACCGCCAGCACCTCGTCGCCGGTCCGGGAAGCGAACGCGGGCACCGACTGCCGGCCGCGCCAGCCGTCCAGCCGGCCTTCGAGCAGCAGGGTCGCGAACCCATGGACCGCCGACCAGGCCAGCAACAGCCGGCGCTCGAAGTCCTGGCCCTGCCCGTCCAGCCCTCGTTCGGCCAGCGCGCCGGCCAGCGTGGTGGACAGGTGCCCGGCGGCCTCGCTGCCCGCCTGTTCCAGTCCGGCATCTCCCGGCGACAGGCGGTCGTAGCGGAACATCAGCTGGAACTGGGCGCGATGGCCGATGGCGAAATCGATATAGGCCAGCCCCACGGCCCGCAACTGGGCCTGCGGCGAAGCGGCCGCCTTGTCGCGATAGGCCTGCATCATGGCCGACAACTGCCGGAAGCCCGCGGCGGCGAACGCCGTCAGCAAGCCGGTGGCGTCGCCGAAGTGATGCGCGGGCGCCGCATGGGAGACCCCGGCTCGGCGCGCGCATTCGCGCAGCGTGAAGCCTTCGAGGCCGCGCTCGTCAAGCAGGGATTGCGCCGCGTCGAGCAACGCCTGGCGCAGGTCGCCATGGTGATAGGAGCCCGTCTGGCGGGCAACGGTGCGACGGGGGCGCTTGCCGCCCGGGGGAAGATCAGCTCGCATGCCCCATCTTCGCAAAGAAATCTTTACGCCGTCAAATTGACGGATGGCATGCCGGGATTTTTTCTTGACAGTGTAAACATCGAACGTTATCGTGGCACTTTCCAATCTAGACAGCGTCAAGACCATGATCGCCGATTTCATTCTCGCGTGGATGCACCACCTCTGCTTCCTGGGCATGGCCGCGGCACTGGCCATGCAATGGACGCTCCTGGGCCCGTCGCGCCCCGCCATTCCCCTGGCCCTGCTGGGCAAGACCGACGCCTGGTACGGCAGCCTGGCCATGCTGATTCTGGCCATCGGCGCAGCCCGCGTCGCCTGGGGCCCCAAGGGCGCGGCCTTCTACCTGGACAACCCCGTCTTCTGGGCCAAGATCGCGGTCTTCCTGGCCGTGGGCGCCATCTCGGCCCTGCCCACCATCAACTACCTGCGCTGGCGCCAGCAAGCCCGCCACAACGCGGACTTCCAGCCAGCCGCCGACGACGTGAACAAGGTCCGCAAGGCCATCCGCCTCCAATTCCTGGGCTGGCTCGCCCTCCCCATCCTGGCCGCCGCCATGGCTCGGGGGGTTTAGCCCCCCCCCTACGCGCTTCGCGCGCCCGGCATGGTGAGCCCCCAGCCGCTACGCGGCAGCCCCCCGAGGGGGCGGGGACCCGCCTTGGGGCGGCCCGGCGCCGGGTCCCCAGGGGGGCGGCACCTATAACCATACAAACCGGATCCGCTATGCCCTGGGTCTGGGACGACCGCGAATACGGGAACGGCCTTGCATCATCAGATACAAGGCCGTTCTCATTTGTGCTGACAAGAGGCAAGAACGCCTGTCCTCCGCCAGCCTGTTGGTACCCCAGGATGCGGTGGATCCGGCTTTGCCGGTCCACCCGCATCGCCCCCTGGGGGGCGCGCGTCAGCGCGTAGGGGGGATCTTCTACTCCAGTTTGATGTTCTGCTTCTTCACCACGTCCTTCGCCTTGTTCAGTTCCTTCTCGATCTCGGTGCGGAACTCGGCGGGCGTATTGCCGACGGCGGCGGCGCCCTGCTTGGCCAGGGTGTCCTTCACCTGCGGATCGGACAGCACCTTCACCGCGGCGTCGCGCAGCTTGTTGATGATGTCGTTGGGCGTACCGGCGGGCGCCAGCAGGCCATACCAGGCCGGATCGTTCATCAGCGGCAGGCCCAGCTCCTTGAACGTGGGCACGTCGGGCAGGCCGTCCACCCGCTTGTCCCACGCGACCGCCAGCGCCTTGAGCTTGCCGGCCTGGATGTTGGGCATGGACGAAGGCAGGTTGTCGAACAGCATCTGCACCTGGCCACCGACCACGTCGGCGATGGCCGGCCCCGAACCGCGATAGGGAATGTGGACGATCTTGGCGCCCGTACCCAGTTGGAAAAGTTCACCCAGGAAGTGGTTGATGCTGCAAGTGCCCGAGGTGGCGAACGAGAACTTGCCGGGTTCTTTCTTGGCCAGTTCCAGGAAGGACTTGAAGTCGTTGGCCGGGACCTTGGGGTTGACGGCCAGCACGTTGGCCGTATGGGCGAAGTTGGTGACCGGCTGGAAGTCCTTGAGCGGGTCGTAGCCCAGCTTGGGGTTGCACGCGGGGTTGATGGCCATCGTCGAGACGGTGGCGATGCTCAGGGTGTAGCCGTCCGGCGCGGCGCGCGCGGCTTCGCCGGCGCCGATGGCCCCGCCGCCGCCGCCGCGGTTCTCGATCACGAAGGGCTGGCCCAGTTCGCGGCCCATGCGCTCGCCCACGAGCCGGGCGATGATGTCGGTCGAGCCGCCGGGCGCAAACGGCACGATGACGCGTACGGGTTTGTTGGGATAGGACGACTGGGCGGCGGCCGTGCCGGGCACGGCGAGCATGGTGGCGGAAACGGTCAGCCCCGCCAGCGAAGCGGCGATTCTTGCTGCTTTCATGCGTACTCCTCTTGTGGATGGTCCTTCACGGAATCGGCCCGTGCCGCAACGATGCGAAGGCGTCTGCGCGCCGGTCTCGATGCTGCGCGTTTCTAGTGCTGTCTTGACCTCATGGGCTCAAGTGGGCCTGGCCAAAAGAATAGCAAACAGGTTTGACACGCTGTGCATGTCACACCTCTCGTTTTCCCCGACTCTGGCGCTCCAGCGCCCAGCGCACGTGCTCCCGGACCAGTTCGGCGGGATGGTCGGCCCGCGCGCGCAGCGCGGCGCGCGCTTCGTCCGAGGGCGGCGCGTTGCCCAGCGCCACCGCCAGGTTCCTCAGCCACCGCTCGTAGCCGATGCGGCGGATCGCGCTGCCCTGGGTACGCTCGTCGAAATCCCGCTCGCTCCAGGCGAACAGGTCGAGCAGCGACGCCGCGTCCAGCCCGTGGCGCGGCGCGAAATCCCCCTCGGCGCTGGCGCGCGCGTACTTGTTCCAGGGGCAGGCAGTCTGGCAGTCGTCGCAGCCGTATACGCGCGTGCCGATGGCCGGCCGCAGCGCCTCGGGTATGCTGCCCTTGAGTTCGATGGTCAGGTAGGAGATGCAGCGCCGGGCGTCCACCACGTAGGGCGCCACGATGGCGCCGGTCGGACAGGCGTCGATGCAGCGGCGGCACTGCCCGCAATGCGGTGTCTCCAGGCTGTCGGCCGGCAGCGGCAGGTCGGTCAGGATCTCGCCCAGGAAGAACCAGCTCCCGTCGCGCGACAGCAACAACGTATGCTTGCCGCGCCAGCCCAGTCCGGCCTTGCGCGCCAGCTCCACTTCCATGACCGGGGCCGAATCGGTGAAGACGCGGTAGCCGAAGGGGCCGGCATGCTCGGCGATGCGGTCCGCCAGCCGCTGCAGGCGCTGGCGCAGGACCTTGTGGTAGTCCCGGCCCAGGGCATAGGCGGCCACGACCGCCCGGTCGCCCGCCTCCAGGGCCTGGCGCTGGCGCGCCGCCAGCGCGGGCCCGTCCAGCGGAGCGTAGTCCATGCGCACCATGATGGCTGAGCGGGCCCCCGAGACCAATTGGGCCGGGTCCTGCCGTAGCGGCAGGTGGCGCTCCATATAATCCATCTCGCCATGCATGCCCTCGGCCACCCAGGCGGCCAGCCGCTGGCCCGCCTCGTCCAGGTCGAGGTCGGCGAATCCCACCGCGGAAAAACCCAGCTCCCGGCCCCAGCCGCGTATGGTCTCGGCCAGCGCGGCCAGGTCGGGGCCGTCCTGGGTGGAAACGGGGGCAAACGGGGGCGACGCTGACATACTGTCATGGTAGCCCATGCCCATGAACCCTGCCCTTCATCCCGCCATGCCCGACTCCCGCCACGCCCATCTGCCCGACGAATCCGCCACCGAGGCCCTGGCCGCCCGGATGGCTCCGCTGGTCGCCAGCGGGGGCCGCATCCACCTCCACGGCGACCTCGGCGCCGGCAAAACCAGCTTCGCCCGGGCACTGTTGCGTGGAGTCGGCGTTACAGGTCGAATCAAAAGTCCGACGTTCACGCTAGTTGAACCTTACAAAGTTTCGAACTTATACTGCTATCACTTTGATTTTTATCGTTTTACCGATCCACGCGAGTGGCTCGACGCCGGATTCCGGGACGCCCTGCGCGATGACGCCCTCGTGCTCATCGAATGGGCGGAACGCGCAGGCGGTGCGCTTCCGGTCCCGGACCTGGACATCGCGCTGTCTTATGAAGGCGCAGGACGCGGGGTGACGCTGGACGCCCACACCGCAAAAGGGCAGGCATGGCTGAACACACTTTTTCCCGACGCGACGGTCTAGAACCCGATCCCGACCTTCCGGCCGGCACACCGGCCCTGTCCTACGCCCAGGCCCAGGGGGTGCTCGCGCCCCGCGGCATCTCCCGCCGCCGGCTGGTGGCCGGCCTGGCTGCCACCCTGGTGGTACCCCTGATCCCGACGGCAACCCGGGCCGCCGAACTGGTCGCGGTGCGCCTGTGGCCCGCCCCGGACTACACCCGGCTCACGCTGGAGCTGGACGCCGAACTCAAGACCGAGCATTTCGTGCTGGACAATCCGGACCGCGTGGTCCTGGATATCGAAGGCGTGGAAATGAATGCCGCGCTACGCGACCTGGTGTCCAAGGTCCGGCCGGACGACCCCTACATCGCCAGCGTGCGCGTCGGACAGAACCGTCCCAACGTGGTGCGGCTGGTGCTGGACCTGAAGCAGGAAACCATCCCCCAGGTCTTCAGCCTCAAGCCCGTGGGCGAATACAAACACCGCCTGGTGCTCGACCTGTATCCCAAGGCGGCCCAGGACCCGCTGCTCGCGCTGGCGAACAAGGGCGGCGACGACCCCATGGCGCAGATCCTGGAGAACCTGCAGTCCGAGCGCGACGCCATCCCGGCGCCCGGCACCGGCGCAGGCGCCAACGGCGCGCCCATTCCGGAAGCGGCGCCCCAGGCGCCATCCATCCGGCGCCGGTCCGATCCGGCTCCGCAGGTCGCGCGCATGATCACCGTGGCGCTGGATCCCGGCCATGGCGGCGAGGATCCGGGCGCCATCGGCCGGGGCGGCACGCGGGAAAAGGATGTCGTGCTGCGCATCGCGCGCGGTCTCAAGGCCATGATCGACCAGCAGCCCAACATGCGCGCCATGCTGACCCGCGACGGCGACTACTTCGTGCCGCTGCACGTACGGGTGGCGAAAGCGCGGCGGGTGCAGGCCGACCTGTTCGTGTCGGTGCATGCCGACGCCTGGATCAAGCCGGATGCGCGCGGTTCGTCGGTGTTCGCGCTGTCCGAGAGCGGGGCCAGCAGCAGCGCGGCGCGCTGGCTGGCGGCCAAGGAAAACGCCTCCGACCTGATCGGTGGCGTCAACATCGGTTCGCACGACAAGCAGATCGCCCGGGTGCTGCTGGACCTGTCGACCACGGCCCAGATCAACGATTCGCTCAAGCTCGGCCGCGCGGTGCTGGACGAACTGTCCAACATCAACCGCCTGCACAAGCCGCGGGTCGAGCAGGCCGGCTTCGCGGTGCTGAAGGCTCCCGACATCCCGTCCATCCTGGTCGAGACCGCCTTCATCAGCAACCCGGAAGAGGAAAAGCGCCTGTCGGACGTGTCCTACCAGAGCAGCATGGCGACCGCCATCATGCAGGGCATCCAGCGCTATTTCGCGAAGAACCCGCCGCTGTCGAAGAACAAACTGACGTAGGGGTCCCCCCCTACGCGCTTCGCGCGCCCCCCAGGGGGCGATGCGAGTGGACCGGCGGAGCCGGATCCACCGCATCCTGAGTCTAGTGGGGTTGTCTTGGTGCGGAGCACCGCATGCTTGCCTTGATCCTGGGCGCCGCGGATCCGGCTTTGCCGGTCCGCCAGCGCCGCCCCCTTGAGGGGGCGCCCGAAGGGCGTAGGGGGTGGGCTTCCCCTCAGCGCGTAGGGGGGGGCGACTTCAACCCGCCTATCAACTTCCATAGGCCGCCCAGTACGACCGGGACGATGGCGGCGGCCAGGCCTATCAGGACGATGGTGTTCAGGTGTTCGCGCACCAGGGGCAGGTTGCCGAAGAAGTAGCCGGCCAGGACGAGCAGCAACACCCACAGCAGCGCGCCGATGATGTTGAAGAACTGGAAGCGGGCGACGGTCATGTAGCCGACGCCGGCGACGAAGGGGGCGAAGGTCCGGACCACGGGCAGGAAGCGGGCAATGATCAGGGTCTTGCCGCCGTGTTTCTCGTAGAAGGCGTGGGTCTTGATCAGGGCCGCGCGGTCCAGGAAGCGGATGTTCTGCGAGAAGACGCGGGGGCCGATGTAACGGCCCACGTAGTAGTTGACGGTGTTGCCCGAGACCGCCGCGATCAGCAGCAGCACGATCAGCAGCCCGGGGTGCATGCTGCCGGTGGCGGCGAAGGCGCCGGCGATGAACAGCAGCGAATCGCCCGGCAGGAAGGGCAGAACGACCAGGCCGGTCTCGGCGAAGACGATCAGGAACAGGATGAGGTAGATCCAGGCGCCATATTGCGCGACCCATACGCCCAGGGTCTGGTCGATATGGATCAACATCTGCAGGAATTCGAGCATGGGAAGCCGGAGATAGGGGACGAGGAAAAAGGCGAGCGGGCACTATAGCCGACGCAGGCGTTTCCGCGCATGTCAAAGCATGACAGGATCCCCGCGCCCGGGAGGGGCCACTATAATCCGGCCATGTCCGAACGTCGCCCCATCGCCCAGCTTCCCGACCTCCTGATCAGCCAGATCGCGGCGGGTGAAGTCATCGAGCGCCCTGCCTCGGTCCTCAAGGAATTGATGGAGAACGCCATCGACGCCGGCGCGCGCGCGGTCGACGTGCGGCTCGAGGGCGGCGGCATCCGGCGGATCGCCGTCAGCGACGACGGCGGCGGCATTCCTCCCGACGAACTGCCGCTGGCCGTCGCCCGCCACGCCACCAGCAAGATCCGCTCGCTGAACGAACTCGAATCGGTGGCCTCGATGGGGTTCCGCGGCGAGGCCCTGGCTTCGATCGCCTCCGTCGCCCGGCTGACCCTGATTTCGCGCACGGCCAGCGCCGACCATGCCTGGCAATGGGAAGACGGCCAGGTCTCCCCCGCCTCCGGCCCCCCGGGCACCACGGTGGACGTGCGCCAGTTGTTCGACCTGGTGCCGGCCCGGCGCAAGTTCCTGAAATCGGAAGCCACGGAATTCGGCCATTGCGTGGAGGCCTTCCAGCGCATCGCGCTCGCGCACTGCCACATCGCCTTCCGCCTGTTCCACCACGACCGCGCCTATCAGCAGCACCTGCCCGCCGACCCGGTGCGCCGCATCCATGACGTGCTGGGCGCGGAATTCGGCCAGGGTGGCCTGCCGGTGCAGGCCGACGCCGGCGCGATCCGCCTGCACGGCGTCGTCTCGCGCCCCACCGCCTCGCGCGCCCGCGCCGACCGCCAGTACCTGTACGTCAACGGCCGCTTCGTGCGCGACCGCACGGTCAGCCACGCCATGCGCGCCTCCTATGCCGACGTGCTGCACGGCGACCGGCAGCCGGCCTACGTGCTGTTCCTGGACCTGGACCCGGCGGCGGTCGACGTCAACGTGCACCCGGCCAAGCACGAGGTGCGCTTCCGCGAAAGCGGCGCGGTGCACCGCTTCGTGACGCAGATCGTCGGCCAGACCCTGGCCCATGCCGCGGGCGCGGCGCCCGGCATGGACCCGGCCGCCGACGCGCCGCCGTCCGAGGCGGTCCTGGCGGGCGGCGTGCCGGCTCCGGGCCGCGCCGACGGCCTGGACGCCTCGCCCATGCCCTCTCCGTCCGAGCCGGGCTTCGCGCGCTCCGTGGCGCCCGCACTGGCCTCGTCCTCGCAACTGCCGTTCCGGCTGCAGGACGCCCCGCCCGCCTATCGGCCCGAACTGGGCGCGCGCATCCTGGCCCTGCACGAACCCCTGGCGCCCGCGCCCTCGCCCGCCGTCCTACCCAGCGCCGCGGGCATGGCCCAGGCCTTGGCCGGTGGCCGTCCCCGCCCGCTGCCGGACGGCACCGAACTGCCGCTCGGCATGGCGATCGCCCAGCTGCACGGCATCTACGTGCTGGCCCAGAACGCGCACGGGCTGGTCGTGATCGACATGCACGCGGCCCACGAACGCATCGTGTACGAACAGCTCAAGAACGCGCTGGACGCGCGCGAAATGCCGCGCCAGAACCTGCTGGTGCCGGTCGTGTTCCGGGCCTCGGAAAGCGACGTCGCGCTGGTCGAGGAACAGCAGGAAGCCCTGTCCGACCTCGGCTTCGAGCTGCGGCCGGCCGGGCCTGCCTCGGTCGCGGTACGCGCCGTGCCCGCGCCGCTGGCCCAGGCCGACATCGAGACCCTGGCGCGCGAAGTGCTGCGCGACTTCGCCGAGGTGGGCGCATCGCGCCTGCTGACCGAGCAGCGCAACGAACTGCTGGCGACCATGGCCTGCCATGGCGCGGTGCGCGCCAACCGCCGGCTCAACCATGACGAGATGAACGGCCTGCTGCGGCAGATGGAGGCGACCGAACGCGCCGACCAGTGCAACCACGGCCGTCCGACCTGGGTGCAGCTCAGCGTGGGCGATCTCGACCGCCTGTTCCTGCGTGGGCGCTGAGTCCGCACCGAAGATGGCCGACCGCGGCTCCCCTCCCATCCTGTGCCTGATGGGCCCCACCGCCGCCGGCAAGAGCGCGGCCACGCTGGCGCTGGCCGACCGCTGGCCGCTCGAGATCGTCAACGTCGATTCCGCCACCATCTATCGCGGCATGGACATCGGCACGGCCAAGCCCGGCCGGGAGGAACGCCGGCGCGTGCCGCAGCACCTGCTGGACATCCGCGATCCGGCCGAGAGTTTCTCGGCCGGCCAGTTCCGCGCCGAGACCCTGCGCCTGATCGCCGACATCCGCGGCCGGGGCCGCATTCCGCTGCTGGCGGGCGGCACCATGATGTATTTCAAGGCGCTGCGCGAGGGCCTGGACAACCTGCCGCAGGCGGACGCCGTCTTGCGCGCACAGTTGAACGCGCGCGCCGCCGACGTCGGCTGGCCGGCCATGCACGCCGAACTGGCGCGCCTCGATCCGGTCACCGCCGCGCGGCTCTCGCCCAACGACAGCCAGCGCATCCAGCGCGCGCTGGAGATCCACGCGCTGACAGGCCAACCCATGTCGGCCCTGTTGACCGGCCAGGCCGCGCCCGCCGACGCGGGGCTGCGCTACGTCAATCTCAGTCTGGAGCCGTCCGAGCGCGCAGGCCTGCACGCCCGCATCGAACAGCGCTTCGACGCCATGCTGGAAGCGGGCCTGGTGGACGAAGTGCGTCGCCTGCGCGCGCGCGGCGACCTGAGCCCCGACCTGCCGTCCATACGCTGCGTGGGCTACCGCCAGGCCTGGAGCTATCTGGCCGGGGAAGTCCACGGCGCCGAGATGCGCGGCCAGGCGATCGCCGCCACCCGGCAACTGGCCAAGCGCCAGATCACCTGGCTGCGCGCCCTGCCCGACCGGCTGGCGGTGGACTGCCTGGCGCCGGACAGCACGGCGCGCGTGATCGACGCGGCGGCCGCGACGCTGGACGCATCCCTGGAAGCGGCCGGCGATCCGCGCTGACGGCGCGCCCGCGCCACGCCCGGCCGGCCGCGGCGTGCGCCGGGACGCCGGCCCTGCTATGCTGGATGCGTGCGCGGTCCGTTGCCGCGCTTTGCGCTTTCGAAGACCAGATTCATGAACAGGTACTGGAGCCGCGTCGCTCAGCAACTGACGCCCTATGTCCCCGGCGAACAACCGCAGATAGACGGACTCGTCAAACTCAACACGAACGAGAACCCGTATCCGCCCTCGCCGCGTGCCCTGGAAGCCATACGCCAGGCCACCAACGAGACGCTGCGGCGCTATCCCGATCCCGACGCCAACGTGTTCAAGGCCGCGGTGGCCCGCTTCCACGGCGTGCAGGCCGACCAGGTCTTCGTCGGCAACAGTTCGGACGAGGTGCTGGCCCACGTGTTCATCGGCCTGCTCAAGCACGACCTGCCACTGCTGTTCCCGGACGTCACCTACAGCTTCTACCCGGTCTACTGCGGCCTGTACGGCATCGACTACCGCACCGTGCCGCTGGCCGACGACCTGTCCCTGCGCGTGCAGGACTACGGCCAGCCGAACGGCGGGATCATCTTCCCCAATCCCAACGCCCCCACCGGCCGCCTGCTGCCCCTGGAGGACATCGAGGCGCTGCTGAAGGCGAATCCGGATTCGGTCGTGGTGGTGGATGAAGCCTACGTCGATTTCGGCGGCACGTCGGCCGTCCCGCTGGTGGCGGCCCACCCCAACCTGCTGGTGGTGCAGACGCTGTCCAAGGCGCGCTCGCTGGCGGGCCTGCGGGTCGGCTATGCCATCGGCCAGCCGCACCTGGTCGAAGGGCTGGAACGGGTCAAGAGCAGCTTCAATTCCTATCCGCTCGACCGCCTGGCCCTGGCCGGCGCGACGGCGGCCATGGAAGACACCGCCTATTTCGACCGTACCCGCCAGGCCGTCATCGCCTCGCGCGTGCGCTTGACCGCCAGGCTGGAAGAACTGGGTTTCGAGGTGCTGCCGTCGGCCGCCAACTTCGTCTTTGCGCGCCACCCCGGCCACGATGGCGCGGCCCTGCTGCAGGCGCTGCGCGACCGCAAGGTGCTGGTGCGGCATTTCAAGCAGCCGCGCATCGACCAGTACCTGCGCATCACGGTCGGCACCGATGCCGAATGCGATGCGCTGCTGGGTGCATTGAGGGATATCCCCCCTACGCGCTGACGCGCGCCCCCCAGGGGGCCGACGGCGGTGGACCGGCAGAGCCGGATCCACCGTGTCGTGGTCTGTGTCGTCGTTCTCGGTGCGGAGCACCGCATGCTTGCTTTGATCCTGGGCGCCGCGGATCCGGCTTTGCCGGTCCGCCAGGGTCGCCCCTTGAGGGGCCCGCGTCAGCGGGTAGGGGTGGGCTTACACCACTTCGGTTTGGGCGGTGCCGGGTTGTTGGTCGACGATTTCGCCCAGGCGGTAGACGGTTTCGCCTTGGTCGCGCAGCGTTGCGGCCACGGCGTCGGCCTGGTCGGCCGAGACCACCACCACCATGCCGATGCCGCAATTGAAAACGCGGTGCATCTCGGTGTCGGCCACCTGGCCTTCGCGTTGCAGCCACGTGAACAGTTCGGGCATCTTCCACGCATCGCGGTGCAGGCGCGCGGCCAGGCCGGGGCGCAGGATGCGCGGTACGTTGTCCAGCAGGCCGCCGCCGGTGATGTGGGCCAGGCCCTTGATCTCGTGCTTGGCGATGGCCGCCAGCACCTGCTTGACGTAGATGCGCGTGGGCGCCATGACGACGTCGCGCAGCGGCTGGCCGTGGAAGTCCTGGTCCGGCGTGGCGCCGGCGCGTTCGATGATCTTGCGCACCAGCGAATAGCCGTTGGAGTGCGCGCCGCTCGAGGCCAGGCCCAGCACGGCATCACCGGGCTGGATGCGGCTGCCGTCGATGGCCTGCGACTTCTCGACCGCGCCGACGGCGAAGCCCGCCAGGTCGTATTCGCCGTCGGGATACATGCCGGGCATCTCGGCGGTTTCGCCGCCGATCAGCGCGCAGCCGGCCAGCTCGCAGCCCTTGGCGATGCCGCCGACGACCGTGGCGGCCGTGTCCACCGACAGGCGGCCGCAGGCGAAGTAGTCCAGGAAGAACAGCGGCTCGGCGCCCTGCACCAGGATGTCGTTCACGCTCATGGCCACCAGGTCGATGCCCACGGTGTCGTGCTTGTTCCACGAGAACGCCAGGCGCAGCTTGGTGCCCACGCCGTCGGTGCCCGACACCAGCACGGGCTCGCGGTACTTCTTGGGCACCTCGAACAGGGCCCCGAATCCGCCAATGCCGGCCAGCACTCCTTCGCGCATGGTGCGCTTGGCGAGGGGCTTGATGCGCTCGACCAGGGCATCGCCCGCGTCGATGTCGACGCCCGCGTCGCGGTAGGTTAGAGAGGAAGCGCTGGGTTGTTGTGCGGACATGGGATGGACCGAAAAGTGGATGGGCGCGGGCTTTCGCGGCAAAAAAACCAGCCGGGACCGCCTGAAAGCTATAATTTTACGATGATTGGTATTCCCATGCAGCGGACAGGGATTTACATCGGGTCAATTCCCGGTGGCACCCGCCGCGCCCCGCGTTCCTTTTCTGCCTGCGCAGCCTTGCCCGGCCCGACCTGTCGCCACCCAACGCCATGATCGTCCGACGCTGCGGGTCTCTTAGCCGCACCCCATGAAGCAGTTGCTACTCGACGTTCTTGCCGCGCCGGCTCCGTCCCTGGAAAACTATGTCGCGGGCCCCAATACCGAGGCCCTGGCGAGCCTGCGCGCGCTGGCGCCGGGCCGGGCCGTCTACCTCTGGGGCCCCGCCGGCTGCGGCCGCACCCACCTGCTGCGCGCCCTGTCCGACCGGCCGGGCGCGATCTACCTGGACAGCCACAGCCCCGTGTCGGCCTACCGCCGCACCGCCCAGCCCGAGGAATCCGACGTCCGCCCCGCGCTGATCGCCATCGACGACCTGCACCTGCTGGACGAACCCCGGCTGGCCTGCGTGTTCTCGCTGTACAACCGCTGGCGCGAAACCTCGGCCACCGACATCGCCCTGTCGCTGATCGTGGCCGGCGAACGCGCTCCGGGCCAGCTCGAGATCCGCGAGGACCTGCGCACCCGCCTGGGCTGGGACCTGGTCTTCCGGCTGGAAGTGCTGTCCGATGCCGAAAAGACCGACGCCCTGATCCGCCAGGCCGCCAGCCGCGGGCTGCAGCTCGCGCCCGAGGTGGTGAACTGGATTCTTACCCATTACGAGCGGGACATGCGCCAGCTGGCAGCCCTGCTCGACGCCCTGGACCGCTATTCGCTGGCGGCCAAGCGCCCGATCACGCTGCCGCTGTTGCGCGCCATGCTGGCCGAACAGCCCCAACCGTCCTCCATTCAGTCGTATTCTTCGTTGTCATGACCCCCACCCAAGCGCCGCCTGCCCGCCTCGCCCTGTTCGACCTGGACCATACCCTGCTGCCGCTCGACAGCGACTACCGGTGGGCCGATTTCCTCGCCCGCGCCGGCCACGTCGGCGACCCCGCCGCCGCCTGCGCCCGGAACGAGGAGCTGATGCGGCGCTACGACGAGGGCAAGCTGACCGCGATGGAATCGGCCGAGTTCATGCTGGGCCTGCTGGCCCGCAACACCCCCTACGACCTGGCCCGCTGGCACGAGGACTTCATGGCCGAGGTGATCCGCCCGGCCATCTCCGGGCAGGCCGTCGCACTGGTGCGCGAACACCTGGAGGCGGGCGACCTGTGCGCCATCGCCACCTCGACCAACACCTTCGTGACCGCGCCCATCGCGCGCGCCTTCGGCATTCCCGTGCTGCTGGGCACCGAGCCGGAATACACCGCCGGCCGCTACACCGGCCGCATTCAGGGCATCCCGTGCTTCCGCGAAGGCAAGGTGGTGCGCGTCAACCAGTGGCTGGCCGGCCACGGCTGGCAGTTGTCGGATTTCCGCCAGTCTTTCTTCTATAGCGACTCGATGAACGACGTCCCGCTGCTCGAAGCGGTGACCGACCCGGTCGCCGCCAACCCATCCGCCGCGCTGCGCGAACTGGCGCGCGAACGGGGCTGGCGCATCACGGACCTGTTCGCATGATCAAGAAGCTCATCAGCAAGCTGTTCACCCCCCGCGCGGCGCGCCCCATCCTGAGCGTCAAGCGGCATGCGCCCCTGCGCGTGCCCCAGGCCAAGCACGGCATCGACCGCCGGCTGGTCTCGCGCCATGCGATCAAGGTCTGCGACGTGCTGCACGAGAACGGCTTCGAGGCCTACATCGTCGGCGGCGCCGTACGCGACCTGATCGTGGGCGCCCAGCCCAAGGATTTCGACGTGGCCACCAACGCCACGCCGGAACAGATACAGCCGCTGTTCCGCCGCGCCCGCATCATCGGCCGCCGCTTCCGCCTGGTGCACGTGGTGTTCGGCCAGGAGATCATCGAGACCTCCACCTTCCGCGCCTCGGGCTCGGACGAACAGACCACCGACGAGCACGGCCGCATCCTGCGCGACAACGTCTTCGGTACGCTGGAGGAAGACGCCGCCCGGCGGGACTTCACGCTGAACGCGCTGTACTACGACCCGGCCACCGAGATCGTCATCGACTACCACGACGGCGTGGCCGACCTGAAGAAGAAGACCGTCAGCATCATCGGCGACGCCTCCAAGCGCTATCGCGAGGATCCGGTCCGCATGCTGCGCGGCATGCGCTTCGCCGCCAAGCTGGACTTCACCATCGCGCCGGCCACGCTCGCGCCCATCCGCGAGATGGCCCACCTGATCGAGAACGTGCCCGCCTCGCGGCTGTTCGACGAGATGCTGAAGATGCTGACCTGCGGCCACGCGCTGGACTGCCTGCGCCGGCTGCGCGCCGAGGGCCTGCACAAGGGCCTGTTGCCGCTGCTGGACGTGGTGCTGGAACAGCCTGGGGGCGAGCGCTTCGTGAAGCTGGCTCTGGAGCGCACCGACGTGCGCGTGCGCAGCGGCAAGTCGGTCAGCCCCAGCTTCCTGTTCGCCGCGCTGCTGTGGCAGCAGGTCAACCACCGCTGGCAGCAGTACCGCGCCGACGGCGAGCCTGCCATGCCCGCCCTGGGCATGGCCGTGGATTCCGTGCTGGACGACCAGACCGAGAAGCTCGCCATCCAGCGCCGCTTCGTGTCCGACATGCGCGAGATCTGGTTCATGCAGCCGCGCTTCGAACGGCGCCAGAGCAAGGGCGCCTGGCGCATGCTGGAACAGCCGCGCTTTCGCGCCGCCTGCGACTTCCTGCAATTGCGCGCCGCCGCCGGCGAGGTCGACAGCGCCCTGGCGCAATGGTGGATGGACCTGGCCGACGCCAGCGACGCGGCGCGTGCCGAAATGCTGGAAGACCTGGCCCGCCAGCCGCGCGCGGCCGGCGAAGCGGCGGCCCCCCGCAAGCGCCGCCGGCGCAGCGGCCGTTCGCGCCAGGGCGGCCCCGCCGAGGGCGGCCCGGAAGGCGGCACCCCGGTAGCGGGATGAACGCCCCCGGCTGGCGGATGGCCTGGGTGGGATTGGGCGCCAACCTGGGCGATCCGGCCGCCACCCTGCGCGAGGCGCTGGCCGCGCTGGCCGCCCATCCCCAGGTACGGCAGGACGCGCTCTCGCGCTTCTACCGCACCGGGCCGATCGACTCCAGCGGCCCGGACTACGTCAACGCCGTCGTGCGCGTGCGCACCACGCTGTCCCCCTTGGCGCTGCTGGACCTGCTGCAGGACATCGAACGGCGCCACGGCCGCGAACGCCCCTATCGCAACGCCCCCCGCACGCTGGACCTGGACCTGCTGGCGTACGACGGCCAGCGCCTGGACACGCCCCGGCTGACCCTGCCCCACCCCCGCATGCACCAGCGCGCCTTCGTGCTGCGCCCCCTGTCAGACATCGATCCCGGCATGACGCTGCCCCAGGGGCCGGTGGACGAACTGCTGCGCGCCTGCGCGGACCAGGCGGTGTTTCCGCTGGACTAGAGGCGGTCGTTGCGCTGGGCCAGGTCGTGTTGACGCCAACGAATGAAGATTGCATGCATATTCGCAGGTGCTCAATGCGATCCTGTACTCGGATCACGCACAAAATACTTGACATTCCCATAGTGTCAAGGCGGAGCATCAAGCCTTGATCTGGCGCGAGGGGAACAGCATGAATCCGCATCACCATGACCATCATCAGTCTGGAGAACGGAGTGATGCGTCGGCTGGCACCATTTACACCTGCCCCATGCACCCCGAGGTGCGGCAGGACCACCCCGGCAATTGCCCCAAGTGCGGCATGACGCTGGAGCCGATCATTCCGCTGGCCGAGGAAGACAACAGCGAGCTGATCGATTTTCAGCGCCGCTTTTGGTGGACGCTGCCCCTCACTCTGATCGTGACCGTCCTGGCCATGCTCGGCCATCGTCTGGGCTGGTTCGCCATGGCCACCCAGACCTGGGTCGAATTCGTGCTGTCGCTGCCCGTGGTGCTGTGGACAGGCTGGCCCTTCTTCGTGCGGGGCTGGCAATCGATCGTCCACCGCAGCCCGAACATGTGGACCTTGATCGCCCTGGGCTCGGGCGCCGCCTTCGTCTACAGCGTGGTCGCCACGGTGGCGCCGGGCGCTTTCCCCGACTCGTTCATGTCCATGGGCCGCGTGGCCGTGTACTTCGAGGCAGCGGTGGTCATCATTTCCCTGACCATGATGGGCCAACTTATCGAGTTGAAGGCACGCTCCCAGACCTCGGCGGCCATCAAGTCCCTGCTGGACCTGGCGCCAAAGACTGCGCGGCGCATCAACGCGGACGGCAGCGAAGAGGATGTGCCGCTCAATCATGTTCATGTCGGCGACCTGCTGCGTGTGCGCCCTGGCGAGAAAATTCCGGTCGATGGCATCGTTACCGAAGGCAGCAGCGCGGTCGATGAATCCATGCTGACCGGCGAACCGGTGCCGGTGACCAAGCGTGCCGGTGCCCCGTTGATCGGGGCCACGCTGAACACCAGCGGCGCGCTGATCATGCGGTCCGAAAAAATCGGCGCGGCCACCATGCTGTCGCAGATCGTGCAGATGGTCGCCTCGGCCCAGCGCTCCAAGGCTCCCATGCAGCGCATGGCCGACGTGGTGGCGGGCAAGTTCGTCGTGGCGGTGGTGCTGATCGCCATCGCTACCTTTCTGGCCTGGGGCCTGTTCGGGCCGGAGCCCAGCTGGGTGTTCGGGCTGATCAATGCCGTGGCGGTGCTGATCATCGCCTGTCCCTGTGCTCTGGGCCTGGCCACCCCCATGTCGGTGATGGTGGCCACCGGGCGCGCCGCCACGCAGGGAGTGCTGTTCCGCGATGCCGGTGCCATCGAGAAGATGCGCGAGGTGGACACCCTCATCGTGGACAAGACCGGCACACTGACGGAAGGCAGACCCGCGTTCGACACCGCCGTTGCGGCGCCCGGCTTCACGCCCGATGAGGTTCTGAGGCTGGCGGCCAGTCTGGACCAGGGCAGCGAACACCCGCTGGCAGATGCGATTGTCAGCGCAGCGCGAGCCAGGGGCCTGCCGCTGGCCAAACCGGCCGATTTCGAATCGGGCAGCGGCATCGGCGTGCGCGGCACGGTCGAGGGACGGCGGCTGGCATTGGGCAACACGGCCTTGATGGAGCAGGAAAGCGTGGCGGTTTCGTCCCTGCGGGCTGACGCAGAGCGTCTGCGCGGTGAAGGCGCCAGCATCATGCACCTGGCTGTCGACGGACGGTTCGCGGGCATTCTGGCGGTGACCGACCCCATCAAAGC
Source organism: Pigmentiphaga kullae (assembly GCF_004216695.1). Lineage (GTDB taxonomy): Bacteria > Pseudomonadota > Gammaproteobacteria > Burkholderiales > Burkholderiaceae_B > Pigmentiphaga > Pigmentiphaga kullae. Next base: position 450,498 of record NZ_SGXC01000003.1, on the reverse strand, counting down.
CAGCACGCCCGGCGCCATCCGAACCCTGCACGCCAGCGGTCTGCGCATCGTGATGGCGACTGGAGACGGTCTCACCACCGCCAAGGCCGTAGCGGCCAAGCTGGGTATCGATGAAGTGCATGGCGAGGTCAAGCCCGCCGACAAGCTGGCGCTGGTGGCGCGGCTGCAGCAGGAAGGCCATGTGGTTGCCATGGCGGGAGACGGCATCAATGACGCTCCCGCGCTGGCAAAGTCCGACGTCGGGGTCGCCATGGGCACGGGCACTGACGTGGCAATGAACAGCGGCCAGATCACGCTGATCAAGGGCGACCTGCGCGGCATCGCGGCGTCGCGCGAGGTCTCCATCGATACGGTGCGCAATATGCGGCAGAACCTGATGTTTGCCTTCGTCTACAACGGTATTGGCGTACCGATTGCCGCCGGGGTTCTGTATCCGTTCACTGGCTGGCTCCTGTCGCCAATGATTGCGGCACTGGCGATGAGTCTGAGCTCGGCTTCGGTGATCTTCAATGCGCTGCGGCTGCGTGGCACGAAATAAGCGGCCTGCGCTGCATTCCTGGTAGAAGCGCTATCCTGGAGGCTCGGGCAACCAACCGCCTACCCGCCATGAACACGACCCCGCTCTTTCCGCTCAGCCGGGCGCTGTATCCCGAGGGCATGCTGCACTTGCGCATCTTCGAGATCCGCTACCTCGACATGATCAAGCAGTGCATCGCCGATCAGGCTCCGTTCGGCGTCGTGCCGCTCCTGGCCGGCCACGAGGTCCGCACGCCCGAAGGCAGGGAAGTCCTGGCCGACTTCGGCACCATGGCGAAGATAGAGCAGTGGGATGCGCCCATGCCGGGCCTGCTGCAACTGCGCTGCGTGGGGACGACGCGCTTTCGCCTGGTGTCGAGCGAACAGCGCAAGTACGGTCTCTGGGTCGGGCAGGTCGAACCGCTGGCCGACGATCCGGTGGTCCCCATCCCGGATGCCCTGCAACCGGCGGCCAACACGCTGGGCCGCCTGATCGCCGACATCCAGCAGCACCAGGGCCCCCGCGCGGACCTGCCCATCGCGCCGCCCTTCCGCCTGGACGAATGCGCATGGGTGGCGAACCGCTGGGCGGAAATGCTGCCGCTGCTGCCGCCGCAGCAGCGGCACCTGCTGGCCGACGACGATCCGGAAAGCCGCCTGGGCCAGATCCAGGACATCCTGAAACGGCGCAAGCTGCTGGTCGAATAGCCTCTAGCCCTCCGCCACTTCCATGGCGGGCTCGAGGCCCCGCCGGCGCATCGCGGCTTCGAGGCCGGCGCGCACCCGCGGCCATTCCTCGTCGACGATGCTGTACATGGCCGAATGCCGCCTGCGCCCGTCGGGCATGATGCGATCGTTGCGCAGGATGCCTTCCAGCCGGGCGCCCAGCCGTTCGATGGCGCGGCGGGACTGCTGGTTCAGCTCATCGGTCTGTAACTGCACGCGCTGGCAGCCCAGCCCCTCGAACGCGTGGCGCAGCATCAGGTACTTGGCCTCGGTGTTGACGAAGGTCCGCTGCCACGAACCGCCTATCCAGGTATAGCCGATCTCGCGCTTGCGATGCGCGGGCTCGATGCGGCAATAGCGGGTCGAGCCGACCACCCGGCCATCCTCGCGCAGCGTGGTGGCGAAGGGCATGGACTCGCCCATGTCGCGGGCGCGCAGCGCGGCTTCGATGTAGGCCTCGGCCGCGGCCGGCTCGGCGGGAATCTGGGTGTAGAGGGTGCGCCACGCGTCCTGGTCCCGCGCCGCCGCCACCAGCGCCGCGGCATCCTCGCGCGCCAGGGGCCGCAACACGACCAGGTTGCCGATCAATGAGTACTGCGACATCGCCCTGCCCGCCTTTGCATGAACCGTGGACCTCGCATTGTAGACAGGGTGCCTGACCGGCGTTCAGTGGAACCTCCGTCGCCAGCCCTTGCCGGTCACTCCTCTCGGACCCCGACGGGGGCGCCCGCCAGGTAGGCCCGCACGCCCGCCACGCTGGCCTGATAGAAACCCGCGATCGTCTCGCGCGTGGCGTAGCCCAGGTGCGGCGTCAGCACCACGTTGTCCAGCCGGGTCAGCGGATGGCCGGCCGGCAGCGGTTCGGTCTCGAAGACGTCCAGCCCCGCGCCGCCCAGCCGGCCCTGCGCCAGCGCCTCGACCAGCGCCGCCTCGTCCACGATGGGTCCCCGGGCGGTGTTGATCAGCAGCGCATCGCGCTTCATCAGCGCCAGTTCCCGCCCGCCGACCAGATGGCGCGACCGTTCGCTCAGGACCACATGGATGCTGAGCACGTCCGACTGCGCGAACAACTCGTCCTTGTCGACGCGCCGGACCTGGAAGGCGGCCGCCGCCTCGTCGGTCAGGTTGGGACTCCAGGCCACGACCCGCATGCCGAAGGCCTGGCCGATGGCGGCCATGCGCTGGCCTACCCGCCCCAGTCCCAGCAGCCCCAGGGTCTTGCCGTCCAGCAGCATGCCGGCGGTACGCTGCCAGGCTCCCTCGCGCACGCCGCGGTCCTCGTAGGCGATGTGGCGGGCGGTGGCCAGTATCAGTCCCCAGGCCAGTTCGGGCGTCGCGTTGGACCCCTGGACGGCCGAGGACACATGGGACACGACGACGCCCCGCTCGGTCGCCGCCCGCAGGTCCAGCGTGCGATGCGCCTTGCCCGTCACGGTCATGAACTCGAGGTTGGGCAAGCGCTCCAGCAACGCGCGCGGCATGGGCGTGCGTTCACGCAGGTGGCAGAGGATGTGATACGGCTCGAGCACCTCGGCCGCCTCGTCCGGCACCGCCAGCTTGCGGTCGATCACGTCGATCCGGCACTGCCCTTCCAGCACCGACCAGTCGGCCGAGCGCAACGCCAGGCGCAGGTAATCGTCCAGGATGGCCAGGCGCTTCATGGCAGGCGCAGGACGCCGACGTCCCCCTCGATGTCCAGGCGCGTGCCGAAGGGGCGGGACAGCCGGGCGACGCGCGCCAGGATGCGATGCGCGTCCTCGCCCCGGGCCAGCATGGGGCGGCCGCGCTGGCCTCGCGGCCGCCCGAATCCCATGTCGATCGGATACAGGCTGACCGCGGCCAGCTTGCCCGCCTCGAACTGGCACGTGGCCAGGCAGCCTTCCCAGAACTCGCGCGTGGCCGGAAAGCCCCGGCTGTCGTTGCCGGTGCGCGCGTCCAGGAACTCGGAAGGCGTGGCGGCTGCGTCCAGCCCGAAGCGGCCGTAGGCCTCGGCGGGAAAGGCGTTGATGGTCTCGTTCTGGAAAATGAAGTTGCCCAGGCTGTGGAAGATGGGCGCGCCCCGGTAGACCTCGACGCCCATGGTCAGGTGCGGGCCATGCCCCGCCACCACGTGGGCGCCGGCGTCCACGGCCGCGCGGGCGAACTCGATGGCGAACTGCGCGGACTCCTCCAGCTCCACGTCGGTGGGCGCGGTGCGCTTGCCCGCACTGCCGAACTCGTGGCAATGGAAAGAAAAAATCACCCAGTCCGCCTGTTTGCGCGCCTCGCGGATGAAGCGCAGGTTGGCTTCGGCATCCTTGGCGTCGACCTTGGTCGATACGGCGAAGCCCTTGCCGCGGCGGAACTTCGCGCCCAGCAGGGCCACGCTGTCGTCGTCATTGCTGGGCACCTCGTGCGGCGCATAGAACTGCGAGCGGTGCCGCACCTGCTCCTGCGCCATGCCCAGCTCATCGCTGATGCGCCGCAGCGCCGCCAGCGATTCGTCGTCCACCGTATAGGACGTGGCGAACCCCAGGGGATTGATGCCAGGGCGGCCGGCGCTGTCGGAGCGCGCGTCGGCCGCGCGGTTCCAGGGCCGATAGAACGACGTGGCCGAGACCAGGCCGACGCGGCCCGCGTTCGTTTCCAGGTAGCCCGGCCGGCGTGCCTCGGCCAGCGTACGGCCCGCGCCGGAGTACGGAATGCCGGCGCGGTCCAGGTGCGCCAGGCTGGCCAGCACCCCCGACACGCCGTAGTCGGTGGCATGGTTGTTGGCGATGGACACGATGTCCAGGCCCATCCACTTCAGCTCTTCCAGCAAGGCCGGCGCGGTGCTCATGGGCGTGCCCTGCGTGAAGTTGGGCACGCCTTCGCCGGACTCGCGCACGGTGGTCTCCAGGTTGCCGAAGCTGGCATCGGCGTCCCGCAGCAGATCGACCAGCGCCAGATAGTCGTCTTCGGCGTAAGGCTTCAAGGCCCTGGACAACATCATGTCGCCGACCAACGCCAGCTTGATACGGCCCCGCTCAGCTTCGTACAACATAGGCCCTCCGCCTTACTCGATGCTGCCGACGGTTTCGTAGATCAGCTTGCCCGTGCGCGACGGAAAGCCCCCCCGCACCGCGCCCGCGCGCTGGTCGCGGTAGATGGTGGCCAGGGCCGGGCTCAGGGCGCGGCTGTTGGGCACCGACAGCCACATGCGCAACAGGTGGCGCTTTTTCTCCGGTTCCTCGAAGTCCTCGAACGCGGTGCGCGAATGCAGCATCATGTGGTTGTTCAGGAATTGCAGGTCGCCCGGCTGGAACATCATCGAGAAATGGAAATCGGTGCTGCCCGACAGGCTGTCGAGGAAATCCAGCGCCTCTTCCTGGATCGGCGTCAGGCGCGGCACGTCGGGAAAGCGCTGCGCGGAACGGATATGCGTGCGCACGTAGCGGCACGAAAACTTGCCTTCATGCATCGAAAACACGGGCTGCTGGTAGTACGGCAGTTGCCCGGGTTCTTCCTGCCCCTGCCAGCTCCAGTGGAACGGCTGGTACAACACGTCGAGCAGGTCGGGACGCTGCTTCAGGATCTCGTTGTGGATGGCCTGCGAACTGGCGATCATGCTCAGGCCGCCGCTGCGCGCGGTACGCAGCACGAACAGCGCCACCACGTCGCAGGAATCGGTGTGGTAGGTCAGCTTCTGGTTCGAGGTATAGCCGCGGCCCTGCGGGCTGTTGATGTCGATGCCCAGGTTGCGCACGTCGCCCAGGATGTCGCCTTTGGCGCTTTGCGAGACGGCCGTGCCCATGTGCTGGCCGATGCCCCAGTAGATGATGCGCAGGTCGTCCTTGCCGTAGCGCTCGGCCTGGATGCCTCGCAGCAGTTGCAGGCCCAGGCCGTTCTCGATCTGCTCGCGGGTGTGGTCTATCACCTTCGACACCGTCGGCAGCGGGAAGTCCTCGCGCGTCATGGTCGAGATGAGCTTGCCCTGCTTGCGCACGTTGCGCAGCGCGGCATCGATCTCGTCGATCTCGGCCTGGGTGAACTCGTAGACCCAGGCCTTGCTGTCCTTGATTTCGGGGCCGCGCCAGGTGGCCGGTCCGGTGAGGGCTGCACGCATGAAAAAATCTCCTGAAAGAACCGGGCTCAGTCGATGCTGATGCCGGTCGAATGGATCACCTTGCCCCAGCGGGCCACTTCTTCCTTGATGAACCGGTCGGCCTCGGCCGGACTGCTGGCGATCAGGTCGCGCGCATCCAGGCCCTTGATGTCCTTGCCGGCGCCGTTGACCATCAGTTCCTCGCGTATCGCCGCCGAAACCTTGGCGACGATGTCGGCCGGCGTGCCCGGCGGCGCCACCATGCCGGTCCACGACACCGAGATGAATCCGGGCATGGTTTCGTTCAGCGTGGGCACGTCGGGCAAGGCCGGGTGGCGCTTCTCGCTGCCGATGGCCAGCACGCGCAGCTTGCCTTCGCGGATCTGCGGCAAGGCGGTGGCCAGGCCCTGGAACATCACCTCCACCTGGCCGGCGATCAGGTCGGCATAGGCCGGCGGGCCGCCCTTGTAGGGGATGTGGACCATGTCGATGCCGGCCATCATCTTCAGCAGTTCGCCCGCCAGATGCGGCGTGGAACCGGTGCCGCCCGAGGCGAAGTTGAGCTTGCCGGGATGGGCCTTGGCATAGGCGATCAGTTCCTTCAGCGACTTCGCCGGTACCTTGGGATTGACCAGCAGCACGTTCGGGTTGGCGGCGATGATGGACACCGGCACGAAACGGTTCGGGTCGTAGGCGAGCTTCTTGTAGAAGCTCTGGTTGATCGCGATCGCCGTGGGCGGCGACACCAGGAAGGTGTAGCCGTCGGGCTCGGCGCGGTAGACCGCCTCGCCGCCGATGTTGCCGTTGGCGCCGGCGCGGTTCTCCACCACCACCGGTTGGCCCCATTTCTTCTGTATCCCCTCGCCGGCCAGGCGCGCCAGGGTATCGGCCGCGCCGCCGGCGGGCACCGGCACGACCACCTTGATCACCCGCTCCGGATAGCCGGCCGCCATCGCGGCACAGGGCAGGGCCAGCGATGCGGCCGCCAGCAGCCGCCGCACGATGTGCTTGGACATGGTGTTGTCTCCTTGTATGTCGGCGCGTCCATGCGCCGCGTTCGTCTGGGTGCCGCGCGTCAACCGCGCAGCACCTGTCCGCGCTGCCCGCCGCCGCCCAGCGTCAGGGGTGCGCTCCGGTACCAGTGGCCGCCCTCCAGCGCGGCATGGGCGGAGAACACCGCCAGGCTGCCGGGCGGCAGGGGCACGAATTCCTGTTCATCGGTGCGCGCCAGGCTCAGGGGCTGCACGCCCGTACATGACTCCAGCGTCCAGCGCGCCGCGCCGGCCGGCGCGGCGGGCAGCCCGTCGGCGCCGCGACCGGCCAGGCGCGACAGGCTGTCGTCGAACCAGGCCCGGGCCGCTTCCCAGCCCTCGGGCGGCGCGCCGCGAGCGTGGCTGCCGCCCAGGCGGATCCAATGGCCCTTGTAGGCCACCGATAGTTCCAGGGCATAGGCCGCGCCCAGCGCGAACTCCCCTTCCAGCCGGCCCAGCGCGCCGCCGCGCGACAGGTCGGGCGCGACGCGATAAAGCACTTCTTCGGCGCCGGCGGCGCGGGCACTGGCCTCGATGGCGGCCGCCAGGACCGAGGTGTCCGGGACATCGTCCGGCACCCCGGCCACGGCGCGTCGGGCGATGCCCAGCGCGCGGCCGGCCAGCGCCAGCTCTTCCTTGCCGCAAGGCTGGCGGATGGCGGCGAACATGGGCGCGGCATCGACGATGGCCGCGGCTCCCCAGGCCTTCATCAGCGGCAGCGCCACCGCCGCCGGCAGGCTGTCCAGGCCGACTACGCCCAGGCGCGCGCCGGGCTGCACGCCCTTGCCGGCCAGCATGTCGAGCACACCCTGGGCAAGCCGGGGCGCGGACACGACCTCGCCCAGATGCGAGACTTCGCGTATCCAGCCGTGCACGCGCGGCGTGAGCGACGCCAGCAGGACCGGGGCCTCGTCCGGCAGCACCAGCAGCATGGCCTCGCTCCAGTACGGTGTGAAATTGGTCAACCAGTGCACGGCGGCCGGCTCGGCGAACGAGGTGTAGGCCAGCACTGCCGCCAGGCCCTCCCGCTTCATGCCGGCCCGCAGGCGCGCAACGCGCTCGTCCAGCACCGAGGCCGGCAGTTCTTCCCGCGACCAGCTCATGAGTCCGCGACGCATAAACGTATCCTTCCGTGTATACCGAATCAGGCCAGGCCGGCCGGGGCGCTGCGCAGCTCGCGCGGCGTGCGGGTCAGCACCCTGCAGCCGTCGGCGGTCACGCGCACGGTGTCGCCCAGCACGATGTAGCCGGCCACCGGGTGGTAGGTGTTGGGATGGACGACCAGGGTCATGTCGGGCTCCAGCACCAGGTCGACGTCCTCCAGCACGTGCGGGCCGTCGACGTAGAGCCCCATGCCGTGGCCGCGCACGCGGGTGTACTTGGAGGTCACGTATTCGCCCAGGCCATGGCGGCGGAAGATGTCGTTCTGCGCGCGCGCCACGTCGCCGTGGGTATTGCCCGGCTTCACCGCGGCGATGCCGGCCTCCAGCGCGTCCAGGTACACCCGGTAGGCATCGAGCTGTTCGCGCGTGGGCGTGCCCAGTACCAGCGTGCGGCAGATCTGCGCGTAGTACCCGTCCAGGCAGGGCGTGAGTTCGGTCGTGACCAGGTCGCCCGCGGCCAGTTGGCGCTCGCCCGGCGGACGCATGGTGCGGACTTCCTTGCCGCCCGATCCCATGATCATGAAATTCTCCGGACAGCCCTGGGTCCGCAGCCAGGCTTCCAGTTCGCCCACCAGCTCGAATTCGCGCTTGCCCACCTGGGCTGCCGCGCGAAAGACCTCGTAGCCTTCGTCGGCCAGGCGCACCGCCTGCTCGACCCGGTCGGCTTCGGCAGCGCTCTTGCGCACCATCAGGCCGTCCAGCATGGCGGTGGCCGCTTGCATGCCCGCGCCCGCGGCGCTGCGCGCCAGCAGCGCAGGCGTCGAATGCGCGGGCGCGAGGCCGGTGCGTCCGGGCCGGGCGGCATCCAGGGCCTGCCGTGCGCGCGCCAGCAGGTCGGCGCTCCACTCCACCTTCATGCCGGGCTGCTCGGCCGCGATGCGCTCGGCCTCGGCCGGGGTCTCGACCATCAGCCAGGCATCGTCGGCGGTGACGAAGGCCACGGCCTGGCCTTCCATGGGCGTCACGTCCAGCGCGTAGCGCAGATAGTCGCTGCGCCAGGCATTGCCCGTCACCACCAACAGGTCCAGGCCGGCCTGTTCCATGGCGGTCCGCAGGCGGACGCCCCGCTCTTGCCTGAGTTGCGCACTCATTGCTGTCTCTCCCACCGGCCGGGCAGCGGCGGCCCGGCCTTTCGCGTTCTGGCGCCCGCACGCGGCGGGCTCTCGTCATGGGCGACAGAATACGTAGGCTAGCTATAGACAACAAATACAATTTTCTCTACCAGCTATCGGAAATATTGATATGCTGGCACCATGAACCTGCGCACGCTCAAACGCTTCCTGGCCATCGCCGAACTCGGCAGCATCAACAAGGCCGCCATTCACCTGAACGTCTCGCAGCCTTCGCTGACGAAAGACCTGCAAGACCTGGAAGAAGCCCTGGGGGTGGAACTGTTCACCCGCAACGCGCGCGGCGTAAGCCTCACGTCGTTTGGCGAAACCATCTATACCCGCGCCAAGCTGGTCGACGCCGAGTTCCGAAAACTGGAAAGCGAAGCGCGCGCGCTGCGCGACGTCTCGACGGGCGAGGTCAACGTGGGCGTGGTGCCTGGCCTGCTGCAGAACCAGATTCTGCCCAAGGCCACCTTGAACCTGACGCAGCGCGCGCGGCGGCTGACGGTGAACTACCGGTTCGGCCATCGCAGCAGCATGCTGGGCCCGCTGCTGCGCGGCGACCTGGACTTCGTCATCGTCGGCATCGAGGACGACGAATACGCCGACGAACTGGTGTCCGAACCGCTCTTCCCCGACCGCACCGCCCTGTTCGTGCGCGCCGACCATCCGATCCTGGAAACCTTCGACGGCACCGGCGCCCACTTGGCGGACTACCCCTGGCTGGTGCTGTCGGAATGCTCGCAGCTGGAAGTCATGCTCAGACAGATGATGCGCGCGCAGGGCACGCCCTTCGCCAACAGCGTGATCCGCACCGATTCCTTCTATTTCTTCCGCTCGACGCTGGTGGCGAGCGATTGCATCGGCCTGGCCCGCTACGACTCCGCGCGCCTGGAGAAACACACCGGGAACATCGTGGAACTGCCGCTCCAGCCGGCGGTGGGCAAGAAGCTGCTGAGCACGCACATGATAGGCGTCGCCTACCGGCGCGACACCATGCTGTCGACCGCCAGCAAGGCCCTGATCCAGGAGATCCGCCACCTGACGGACGACCTGTTGCAGCAGGAGATCACGACCGACATGCGAACAGGGGCCGCCATTGCTCCAGCTTCTGCTCGAAGCTATACATCGCGGCCGCCGGCGACGAAGAAGCCAGCCGGAACACGCGGTAGCCGTAGTCGGCCAGGTGATGGCCCAGCTTCCAGGACAGGCCGCCGTTGAAACCTATGCATTCGAGCCGGGGCGCGTGTACCTTCAGGTAGGCGGCAAGCGGATTGACCTCGGCTTCGGTCACGGCGGCATCCAGGCTGCCCTGGCGGCGGCAACTGGCGACCACGTCCCAGATGCCCACGCGATGCCGGACGGCGACGCGCAGGCGCTCTTCGTAGGGCATCAGATGCAGTGCCTCGACCTCCAGGCAGGCGCCCAGCAGGCGCCAGAACTGGTTGCGCGGATGGGCGTAGTACTGGCCCACGTCCAGCGAAGCCACGCCCGGGAAACTGCCCAGCAGCAGCACCCTGGCGTCGGGCGCCAGGACCGGCGGAAAACCGCTGAGCTGGGGCGGCGCCGCGGCGCTCACAACCGCCCCAGCTCCGGCGCCAGCGAGCGCGCCCATTTGCGCGCAGGCAGGCCGTAGCGGTTCTCGACCTCGTCGGCGCGCGCCAGCAGCACCTGCGCGTCGATCCGCAAGGCCGGACCGGCCAGGGCGATCGCCACCCGGTTGCCTTCCTCGATTTCCGGCAACTCGACCACCCGCCCCTCGAACGCTTCATCGAGGTTGCGGCGATTGTGTTCGTAGCTGTCGTGGGCGCCGAACAGGTTGACCGTCACGATGCCGGCCTGGCTGGCGTTGGCGCTGACCACCCGCCGGCAGCCGCGATAGAACTCGACGGAATCGCGCACCGGGCCGCGCGCGGCATGGTCGTACAAGTCCACCATCAAGGCGCGGCAGCTGCCGCGGTTGGCGATGTCCTCTACCCAGGCGCCCGCGTCGTCATGGGTCACCATGAAGCGCTCGTTGTCGGCGGGCAGGCGGAAATAGGCGCGGCAGGCGGCGGTCACGCTGGGATTCCATTCCACCGCATGCACCGGGCTGTCGGTATGCTTCAGGCAGAAGCGGGTCAAGGACCCCGCGCCCAGCCCCAGCGTGCCGATGGCCTGCTCGCCGCCGGCCTGCGGCGGATCGAGGAACAGCAGCCACGCCATCATCTGGCGCGTGTATTCCAGCTCCAGCGCGAAGGGGCTGCGTATCCGCATCGCGCCCTGGATCCACGGGCTGCCGAAATGCAGGTAGCGAACGCCCTGCTCTTCCGAGAACGTCGGCTCGTCGAGCTCGCTGGGACCGGCGGCCCGCCGCCGCTCCGGCCCGGACCGCTGCGCCCCGCGGCTCAAGAGGCCTGGCTCAGCAACAGGCTGTTCATGCTGCGCACGAACGCGGCCGGATCCTCCAGCGACGCGCCCTCGGCCAGCAGGGCCTGGTCCAGCAGCAGCCGGGCCCACTGGCCGAAATCGGCGTCGCCGGCCTGCCGCACGCGGGCGATCAGCGGATGTCCCGGATTGATCTCCAGGATGGGCCGCGACTCGGGCGCCGCCTGCCCGGCCGCCTTGAGCAGGCGTTGCAGGTGCTGGCTCATGTCCTGCTGGTCCACCACCACGCAGGCGGGGGAATCGACCAGGCGGAAGGTCACGCGCACGTCCTTGACCGCCTCTCCCAGCGCGGCCTTCAAACGCTCGACCACCGGCTTGAGCTCTTCCGACACCTCGTCCTGCTGCTTCTTCTCTTCCTCGTCGGCCAGCGCGCCCAGGTCCAGGCCGCCCTTGGCGATGGAGGTCAGCGGCTTGCCGTCGAACTCGTTGACGAAGGACAGCATCCATTCATCGACGCGATCGGTCAGCAGCAGGACCTCGATGCCCTTCTTGCGGAAGATCTCCAGGTGCGGGCTGCTGCTGGCCGCGGCGAAGGTCTCGGCCGTGACGTAGTAGATCTTGTCCTGGCCTTCCTTCATGCGGGACACGTAGTCGGCCAGCGACACCGTCTGCGCGGGGGTGCCGTCCTGCGTGGACGCGAAGCGCAGCAGCTTCAGGATGCGCTCCAGGTTGGCCGCATCCTCGCCCACGCCTTCCTTGAGCACCTGGCCGAACTCGGTCCAGAACGTCGCGTAGTCGTCCTTGCGGTTCTCGGCCAGGTCTTCCAGCAGGCTCAGCACGCGCTTGGCGCTGCCTTCGCGGATGGCGCGCACGTCGCGGCTTTCCTGCAGGATCTCTCGCGATACGTTCAGCGGCAGGTCGGCCGAATCGATGACGCCGCGCACGAAGCGCAGATAGCCGGGCAGCAGTTGCTCGGCGTCGTCCATGATGAAGACGCGCTTCACGTACAGCTTGACTCCGTGCTTCTTGTTGCGGTCCCACATGTCGAACGGCGCGCGCCGGGGCACGTACAACAGCTGCGTGTATTCGCTGCGGCCTTCGACCCGGTTGTGGCTCCAGGCCAGCGGCTCCTCGAAGTCGTGCGCCACGTGCTTGTAGAACTCGGCGTACTGCTCGTCGGTGATCTCGGACTTGCTGCGCGTCCACAGGGCGCTGGCCTGGTTGACGGTTTCTTCCTCGTCGCGGGTGACCTGCTCGGATTTCTCGGCGTCCCATTCCTCTTTCTTCATCAGGATGGGAACGGAGATGTGGTCCGAATAGCGGCGCAGGATGTCGCGCAGCTTCCACGACGACAGGAAGTCGTCCTCATCCTCGCGCAGCGTCAGGATGATATCCGTGCCGCGCCCGGCCTTCTCGGCCGCCGAGATCGTGAACTCGCCGTCGCCGGCCGATTCCCAGCGTATCGCCTGGTCCGCCGGCAGGCCCGCGCGGCGGCTGACGACGGTGACTTTCTGCGCGACGATGAACGACGAATAGAAGCCCACGCCGAACTGGCCGATCAGTTGCGCGTCCTTCTGCTTGTCGCCGGTCAGTTGCTGGAAGAACTCGCGCGTGCCCGAGCGGGCGATGGTGCCCAGGTTGGCAATGGCCTCGTCCCGCGTCATGCCTATGCCGTTGTCGGAAATCGTGATGGTCCGCGCGGTCTTGTCGAAGCCCACGCGTATGGCCGTCTCGCCGTCGCCTTCCAGCAGTTCCGGCCGGTCGATGGCCTCGAAACGCAGCTTGTCGCAGGCATCGGACGCATTGGAGACCAGCTCGCGCAGGAAAATTTCCTTGTTGCTGTACAGCGAGTGGATCATCAGGTGCAGCAACTGCTTGACTTCGGTCTGGAAGCCCAGGGTTTCGGAGGTGTTGGTCTGACTCATGGCAATAACAAGGCCCATCCCGGCGCGCATGGTTAAAGCGCGCCAAGCATGGCGGTTGACGAAAGGAAGTTGTCCGGCTGAAGCAAAAAGCTCACGCGGCCTAGATAAGGCCGCGCGCATCTTTTTCAAGCATAACAGCCCCACCCAGACCCAGGATGCGGTGGATCCGGCTCCGCCGGTCCACCCGCACCGCCCCCTTGAGGGGGCGCCCGAAGGGCGTGGGGGAGGGCTTCCCTTCCGGTCCACCCGCATCGCCCCCCGGGACCCGGCGCCGGGCCGCCCCAAGGCGGGTCCTGGCCCCCTTGGGGGGCTGCCGCGTAGCGGCTGGGGGCCCACCATTCTGGGCGCCCGAAGGGCGTAGGGGGTGGGCTTCCCCTCAGCGCGTAGGGGGGGGCCCCAACCTACTTGTAATAGGTACGCCGGCCAGCAGGAATTCCATCTGGTCGGCCAGGATGCGGCGATTGCGCAGGATCATGCCTTCCCAGCGGTTGGGCCTATAGGGCAGGTAGAGCAGCGGCATGCCGGCCTGCTCGGGGGTGCGGTTGCCCTTGCGCTGGTTGCACGAGCGGCAGGCGGTGACCACGTTTTCCCAGGTGTTGGCGCCGCCGCGGGATTCGGGGCGGACGTGCTCGATGGTCAGTTCGAACTCGGGGAAACAGCCGCCGCAGTAGGCGCAGACATGCATGTCGCGCGAGAACAGGCGCTCGCGGCTGATGCTGATGGAGGCCGAGCGATCGCCGCGGAACTCGCGGCCGCGCACGGCGATGATGCTGGCGGTGCTGACGGTGGAGACGAGCCCGGTCAGCCGGTTCGTGCCCCCGCGATAGGTGACGGTGGTGTCGCCCAGTTCCCACGCCACCCTGCCCGACACGTGCAGGCAGATGGCTTTTTCGATGTCGACCCAATGCACCGGCGTGCCGGCGACATCGAGCGCGAGAACCAGATGAGCCACAGTTTTCTCCTGAATGGATTGCCTATCGCTATCTTTCACTGGGTTTTTATACAGCGCCTCAATGACCAAATCAAGACAAATGCCGATTCCGCACAACATTCATCCGCCAACATCGCGCAAGAGCCCGGTACTTCCGCACCGAGACAAACCATGCAGACCCAGGATGCGGCGGATCTGGCTCCGCCAGTCCGCCCGCATCGCCCCCTGGGGGGCGCGCGTAAGCGCGTAGGGGGGGTCAATTCTCTGGAGCGCGGATCAGCCAGCGGCCGTCGCGCCAGACCCGGCTCTCGCCATGGCGCATCACGAAGAACTCGTCGGACGGGACGCCTGCGTAGCGGCGGGCCCGCGCCAGGTCGCGGGGCGGCTGGTCCAGGGCCTCGTCGGCCAGCTCGAAGGTACCCCAATGGATGGCCACGGAGGTCCTGGCGTCCAGATCCCGGTGAGCCTGCACGGCCTCGGTGGGATTCATGTGGTGGCCGCGCATGAACCAGCGCGGCGCATAGGCGCCTATCGGCAGCGCGGCCAGGTCGAAGGGCCCCATGCGCTCGCCTATGGTGGCGATGTCCTTGGAATAGCCGAAGTCGCCGCCGAACAGGAAATTGAACGCGGGCTCGCGCGTCCGGACCGCCCAGGCGCCCCATAGCGACACGTTCCGGTCGAAGGGCGTGCGGGCGCTCCAGTGCTGCACCGGCAGCAGCGTCAGGATGGCATCGCCCACCATCGTCTGGCCCCACCAGTCCAGCGGCCGCAGGTCGGTGACCTCGGGCACGTTCCGGCGGAACCAGACGTCCACGCCCAGGGGCACCATGAAGACGGGCGGGCCGCCGGGCTGGGCCGCCAGCGCCTTGACCGATTCGAAATCCAGGTGGTCGTAGTGGTTGTGCGAGATCACCACGGCATCGATGTGCGGCAGGTCCGCCAGCGCGATGCCGGGGGGCTGGTGACGCCTGGGCCCCATGAATCCGAAGGGCGAGGCGCGCTCGGAGAACACCGGATCGGTCAACAGATTGAACTGGCCCAGTTGCACCAGCAGGGTGGAATGTCCGACCCAGCTGACCCGCACGTCTGGCGAAGGCTCCTTCAGCCACGCGGTGTCCGCCACGACCGGAGCCAGGGACTCGGTCGGGGGCGGCGGCAGGCCCTGCGCCCACCGGTCGAACTGCCAGCGCCAGAAATCCAGCGTGCCTGGCTGGGCATACGAGTACAGGTTGCGGAACCCGTGCGGCGTATGGTGCGGCTGGCTGGAATCGTAGTACGGGTTGACGGGGGAGCACCCCGCCACCGCGCACGCCGCCAGGACCGCCGCCGCCCCCCGCCGCATCATGGCGCTACAGCACCGGCGACAGCACGGGCTGCTTGGGCTTGGCATCCAGCAGCCGGCCCTTGCGGGCCCGCTTGCCGACGTAGACCGCGAGCCCGCCGGCGGACAGGATCTCTTCGTGCGGCTTGTTGCGGTAGATGCCCGTGATCCGCAGCCCCGCCGGCCCGACCGGCACCACCTGGGCCAGGGTGTCCTTGGGATCGATGTCCATCAGCGCCGTGCCGCGGCCGCCCGACGACAGGGCCTTGACCTCGGCCAGGCCGAACACCAGGAAGCGGCCCTTGTCGGTCAGCAGCGCGAGCGAGTCGGCGCTGTCGAACACCGGCACGGGGCGCAGCGGGCTGTCGCCTTCGTCCAGCGTCATGAACTGCTTGCCGCCGCGCTGGCGCGTGGCCATGTCGCCAAGGCGCGTGACGAAGCCGACGCCGCGCTCGGTGGCCAGCAGCCAGCGGCTCTCGGGCGCCGCCGCGATCATGTGCAGGATGCGTGACCCGGTTTCCAGGTCGATCAGCGTGGTCACCGGCACGCCGTCGCCGCGCGCCGAGGGCAGCGCGCTGACGGCCACCGAGTAGACGCGGCCGTTGCTGCCGAGCGCGATCAGCGTATCGGTGGTCCGGCATTCGAACGCGCCGTAGAGCGCATCGCCCGCCTTGAACGTGAACAGGCTGGCATCGTGGCCGTGGCCCTGGCGGGCGCGCAGCCAGCCCTTCTGCGACACGATCACGGTAACCGGCTCGTCGATGACCTTGGCCTCGATGGTGGCGCGCTCGGCCGCCTCGATCAGCGTGCGGCGGTCGTCGCCGTACTGCTTGGCGTCGGCTTCGATCTCCTTGACGATCAGGCGCTTGAGCGAGGCCGGATTGGCCAGCAGTTCCTCGAGCTTGCCCTGCTCTTCCTGCAGGTTCTTGAGCTCCTGCTCGATCTTGAAACCTTCCAGGCGCGCCAGTTGCCGCAGGCGCATCTCCAGGATGTCCTCGGCCTGGCGTTCGGTCAGGTTGAAGGCCTGCATCAGCGCGGGCCGCGGTTCATCCGACTCGCGGATGACCTTGATCACGGCATCCACGTTCAGGTAGACCACCATGCGCCCTTCCAGCACATGGATGCGGTCCAGCACCTTGTCCAGGCGATGGCGCGAGCGGCGCGTGACGGTCTGGGTACGGAAGGCCAGCCACTCGTCCAGGATCTCGCGCATCGATTTCTGGCGCGGCCGTCCGTCGTTGCCCACCGCCACCAGGTTGATGGGCGCGCTGCTTTCCATGGACGTATGGGCCAGCAGCGTGTTGACGAATTCGTCGCGGTCCACGCGCGAGGTCTTGGGCTCGAACACCAGCCGCACCGCCGCGTCCTTGCCCGACTCGTCGCGCACCGCGTCGAGCAGGCCGAGCAGGGCCGCCTTGGTCTGCTGCTGTTCGTTCGAGAGGCTCTTCTTGCCCGCCTTCACCTTGGGGTTGGTGAGTTCCTCGATCTCCTCCAGCACCTTCTGGCCGGAAGTCGAGGGCGGCAGTTCGGTAACCACCAGTTGCCACTGGCCGCGGGCCATTTCCTCGAATTTCCAGCGCGCGCGGACCTTGATCGAGCCACGGCCGGAACTGAGGATCTGGGCGATCTCGGACCGCGGCGTGATGATCTGGCCGCCGCCGGGATAATCGGGCCCGGGCAGCAGGCCGTACAGCTCGTCGTCGGCGATCCTGGGATTCTTCAGCAGCGCCACCGCGGCCTGCGCCACTTCGCGCAGGTTGTGCGGCGGGATCTCGGTGGCCATGCCCACCGCGATGCCCGAGGCGCCGTTCAGCAGCACCACGGGCAGGCGCGCGGGCAACTGCCTGGGCTCCTGGTACGACCCGTCGTAGTTGGGAATGAAGTCGACCGTGCCTTCGTCCAGTTCGTCCAGCAGCAGCCGGGCGATGGGCGTCAGGCGCGCCTCGGTGTAGCGCATGGCCGCGGCGCCGTCGCCGTCGCGCGAGCCGAAGTTGCCCTGTCCGTCGATGAGCGGATAGCGCAGCGAGAACGACTGCGCCATGCGCACCAGCGCGTCATAGGCGGCCTGGTCGCCGTGGGGATGGTACTTGCCCAGCACGTCGCCCACCACGCGGGCCGACTTCACCGGCTTGGCGTTGGAACCCAGCCCCATGGCCTGCATCGCGTACAGGATGCGCCGCTGCACGGGCTTCTGGCCGTCGCTGACGTCGGGCAGCGCCCGGCCCTTGACCACCGATACCGCGTAATCCAGATAAGCCTGCTCCGCATAGCGCGCCAGCGTGATCGCGGCATCGCCGCCCGGCCGCTCGAACAGGCCGGGTTGTTGTTCGTCCGTCATCAAATATCCACCTCGGCGAGGTCGCCTTTCTCTTCCAGCCACGAGCGCCGCTGCGCGGCCTCACCCTTGCCCATCAGCATGTCGAACATGCGCGTGGTCTCGTCCGCGCCGAGTTCGCCGTAGGTGACCGGCAGCAGGCGGCGGGTGTCGGGGTTCATCGTGGTTTCCCAAAGCTGCTCGGGGCTCATTTCGCCCAGGCCCTTGAAACGGCTGATGCTCCAGGACCCTTCGCGCACGCCTTCCTTGCGCAGCTTGTCCTCGACCGCGGTCAGCTCGCCCTGGTCCAGGCAATAGAGCTTGCGCGGCGGGCGCTTGCCCTGGGCCGGCACGTCCACGCGGAACAGCGGCGGGCGCGCCACGTACACGTTCCCGGCCTCGACCAGCTTGGGGAAATGCCGCAGGAACAGCGTCAATAGCAGCACCTGGATGTGCGATCCGTCCACGTCCGCGTCGGACAGGATGCAGACGCGTCCATAGCGCAGGCCCGACAGGTCGGGATCGTCGTTCGCACCGTGGGGGTCGACGCCGATCGCCACCGCGATGTCGTGGATCTCGTTGTTGGCGAACAGGCGGTCGCGCTCGACCTCCCAGGCGTTGAGCACCTTGCCGCGCAGCGGCAGGATGGCCTGGAACTCCTTGTCGCGCCCCATCTTGGCCGAGCCGCCGGCCGAGTCGCCCTCGACCAGGAAGACCTCGGTGCGGGTGGCGTCGCTGCTCTCGCAATCGGTCAGCTTGCCGGGCAGCACCGCCACGCCTGAGCTCTTGCGCTTCTCGACCTTCTGCGTGGCCCGCACGCGCGACTGCGCCTGGCGGATGACCAGCTCGGCCAGTTTCTTGCCGTATTCGACGTGGGAGTTCAGCCACAGCTCGAGCGCGGGCTTCGAGAAGCCGCCCACCAGGCGCACCGCGTCGCGGCTGTTCAGGCGTTCCTTGATCTGGCCCTGGAACTGCGGATCGAGCACCTTGGCCGACAGCACGAAGCTGGCGCGCGCGAACACGTCCTCGGGCAACAGCTTGACGCCCTTGGGGCTGAGGTTGTGCAGTTCGACGAAACCCTTGACGGCGTTGAACAGGCCGTCGCGCAGCCCGGCCTCGTGCGTGCCGCCGGCCGGCGTCGGGAT
This sequence comes from Pigmentiphaga kullae, assembly GCF_004216695.1. Taxonomy (GTDB): domain Bacteria; phylum Pseudomonadota; class Gammaproteobacteria; order Burkholderiales; family Burkholderiaceae_B; genus Pigmentiphaga; species Pigmentiphaga kullae. The sequence goes on along the minus strand of NZ_SGXC01000003.1, from coordinate 431,884 downwards.
CAGGTTGACGTAGGACTCGCGCACGACGTTGCCGTCCTCGGTCCAGGCCACCACCCACTGCGCGCCCTCGCCCTCGGCAAAGTTCTCGTTGTCGCCGCCGGCGTACTGCTCGCCCTCGAACAGGGGGATGAGCAGTTCGGCGCCGGCCAGCGCCTCGGTCAGGTAGCCGCGCAGGCCCTGCTCGTACAGCCAGGTCTGGGTCTCGCCGGTTTTCTCGACCCGCAGCGTGACCTTCACGCCGGGCAGCAGCACGGCCTTGCTGCGCAGGAGGCGCGACAGCTCGCCCATGGGGATGGCGCCGCTGTCGAAATACTTGGGGTCCGGCCAGCAGCGCACGCGCGTGCCGCTTTTCTTGCGCGTGGGATCGGCGACCTGCGCCAGCTCCTCGACCACGTCGCCGTGCTGGAACACCAGCCGGTGGGCCGCGCCGTCGCGCCAGACCGTGACCTCCATGCGCGAGGACAGCGCGTTGGTGACCGAGACGCCGACGCCGTGCAGGCCGCCGGAGAACGAATAGGCGCCGCCGCCCTGTTTGTCGAACTTGCCGCCCGCGTGCAGGCGGGTGAAGACCAGCTCGACGACAGGCGCGTTTTCCTCGGGATGCAGGCCGACGGGAATGCCGCGGCCTTCGTCCTCGACGGTCACGCTGCCGTCGGTGTGCAGGGTGACCTGCAGATGTTTGCCGTAGCCGGCCAGCGCCTCGTCGGCGCCGTTGTCGATCACCTCCTGCACGACGTGCAGGGGGTTTTCGGTTCGGGTGTACATGCCCGGGCGCTGCTTGACGGGCTCCAGCCCCTTCAGCACCCGGATGGAAGCTTCGTTGTAGCGAGTGGCCAAGTTATCCCCAGCGACTGTGGAAAATGAAGGGTATTTTACGGATGGAGGGCCTAACCATGCGGGTCGGACTGGCACGCCCATTTTTTGGGCACCCATTCCTTCCCCGGCGGGCGGCGTTCAAAAGCCGCACAGGGCCATGAGCCCTTCCCATCCGACGACGAGTTGCGGGCGCAAATAGCCCACGAAGGCTACCGCAAGCACGGCGCCAAGCAAAGCGCAGGCAAGGACTGTCCGCCAGGCGCGCCCGCGCCCCCCGGGTTGCTCCTGCCTGCTGGAATCGGCCATGGACATCGCTCCTGTTTCCGGCGGAACTCATGCCGGCACCAATGCGCGCTCGCGCACGGGCATGCACAGCGCCGCGGCGGCCAGGCCCAGCGCGACCGAGATCCACCAGACCGCATCGTAGCTGCCGGTGGCGACATACAGCTTGCCGCCCAGCCAGACGCCCACGAAACTGCCGATCTGATGGCCGAAGAATACGATGCCCGTCAGCGTCGAGGCATAGCGCATGCCGTAGATTTGTCCCACCAGCGCGGTGGTCAGCGGCACGGTTCCCAGCCAGACCAGGCCGATCAGGGCCGAGAAGGCATACAGCACCGCCGGCGTCAGCGGCAAGAGGATCAGCAGCATGATCGCCGCCGAGCGCGTCGCGTACAGCAGCGCCAACAGGTGCTTCTTGCTGTGGCGGCCGCCCATGCGGCCGGCCCAGTACGAACCGAACACGTTGAACAGGCCGATGAGCGCGATGGCCAGCGCGCCATCCGAGGCTTTCAGGCCGCCGTCCACCACGAAGGCGGGCAGGTGCAGCGTGATGAAGGCCGTGTGGAAGCCGCAGACCGCGTAGCTCCAGAACAGGAAGTGGTAGGAGCCGTGCCCCATGGCCTGCCGCACCGCGGCGCCCAGCGACTGGGAGCCGGCTGCGTGCGCCGGCTTGCCCGTCAGGCGCGACGCCAGCGGCAGCGCCAGCAGCATCAGCGCCGACAGCGCCCACAGCGCGCCGGTCCAGTCGAAATGATCGATCAGCAGTTGCCCGGCGGGCACGACCACGAACTGCCCCATGGATCCGCCCGCGCTGGCGATGCCCATCGCGGTGCTGCGGCCCTCGGGCGGCACGGCGCGCGCCACCACCGGCAGCAGCACGGCAAACGTGGTGCCGGCCTGTCCCAGCCCGACCAGCACCCCGCCGCACAGGTACAGCATGGCCTCGGACCCCGCATAGCGCGTGCCGACCAGGCCCAGCGCGCACAGCAGCGCGGATGCGACGATGGTCCGGCCCGAGCCCCACTTGTCGGCCACCGACCCCATCAGGATGGCCGAGACGCCCCACACCAGGTTCTGGATGGCGAAGGCGAGCGAGAACACGTCGCGTCCCCAGCCATGGACCAGCCCCATGGGCTGCATGAACAGGCCGAAGGTCGCGCGCACGCCCATCGCGAACAGCAGCACGAGCGACGCGCAGACGACGATGTTTCCTGAGCGGGACGACGGGATCGAAGAAGAAAGAGGCTGCGACGGCATGAAAGACAGGATCGTGGAAAACCGTGGCGCCGGTGCGTGCGCGACCGGCCACGGCCTGCGCATTGTAGTCGCACCGCTCCCGCTACGCCGGATCGCGGCCCGGCGCCTGGTCCAGCAGGCGTTCGACGATGGCCAGGATCTGTTCCGCGGCGTCGCCGATGTGGCGTTCCAGCACCGATCGGGCCTCGTCGGCCTGCCGGCCGCGGCACAGCGAGATCAGCGCCATGTGTTCCTGGTGCGCCTGCTGCCGGATCGGGGCGTTGACCACCTGGAAGCGGAAATAGCGCTCGGACTTCTCGTGCAGGCCGCGCACGATGGCCAGCGCGGCCGGCCGCTGGGCCGCCCGGTACAGCCCTTCGTGCAATTGCCAGTTCAACTGGCCCCATTGGTCGGGCCCCGCCGTGTCCATCCGCGCCACGCATTGCTCGGCCAGTGCCAGTTCCTCTTCCGAGATCCGCGTGGCCGCCTCGTGGACCAGCCAGGGCTCCAGGCGCAGGCGGATGTCGAACAATTCCTCGACCTCGGCGCGCGACAGCATGGAGACGAAGGCCCCACGGTGGGGAATGGCATCCACCAGCCCTTCGGCGCTGAGCTGCCGGATGGCCTCGCGCACCGGGATCCGGCTCACGCCCAGTTCGTCGGCCAACGACTCCTGGCGCAGGGGCGAACCGGGCGGGATCGCGCCCGCCAGGATGCGGTCGCGCAGCGCCTCGGCCACCAGTTCGGACGTGGTCCGGCGCACCAGCCGGTTGCCGGTGGACGCGGGGGAAGACGGAGAAAGATCGTTTCTGGGCATGGCGAAGGAAAAATGGCGGGGTCCAGGTAAACCCCGACAGACGCGCGACGGACTTGGGACTTTAATAGCAGTATATTGGATCCACTATCCAACAGCCACCGGCGGCCACCCGCCAAGCTGACGACGGCCTCCCTGGCCGTTTTTCATGGACTTTTAAATTGGATCCAATATAAAGTAATCAATATCCTTACTGCAGATTTCAAGGAGCACCTGCATGACGATCCGATGGCAAGGCGTGTTTCCCGCCGTCACGACCAAGCTCAAACCCGACTGCTCGCTGGACGCCGGCGCCATCCGCGCCGGCCTGGAACGCCTGATCGCCCGTGGCGTAAACGGCGTGCTGATGATGGGCATGGTGGGCGAAAACGCCCAGTTGTCGCCCCAGGAAAAGCAGGAAGTGCTGCGCATCGCGCTGGACACCGTGAAGGGCCGCGTGCCGGTGCTGTCCGGCGTGGCCGAGACCAGTACCGAGCGGGCCGCGGCCTTCGCCCGCGACGCGCATGCGCTGGGCGTGGACGGCCTGATGGTGTTCCCCGGCCTGACCTACAAGTCGGACGACGACGAGACGGTGGCCTTCTACCGCGCGGTGGCGCAGGCCTCGCCCCTGCCCATCCTGCTCTACAACAATCCCCGCGGCTACGGCGTGGACCTCACGCCCGACGTGGTGGCCCGCCTGCTGGAAGAGCCGAGCATCGTCGCGCTCAAGGAAGAGTCCTACGACACCACGCGCGTCACCGATCTCATCACCCGCTTCGGCGACCGCCTGGCGGTGGTGTGCGGCGTCGACGACCTGGTGGTCGAGAGCGCCGCGCTGGGCGTCCGGTGCTGGGTATCGGGCATGGCCAACGCGGTGCCGCGCGAATCGGTGGACTTGCTGGCGCTGGCCGCCGCCGGCGACTTCGACAAGGCGCGCGAACTGTATCGCGTGCTGACGCCGCTGTATCACCTGGATACGGTGGCCAAGCTGGTGCAGCACATCAAGCTGGCCGAACACCTGATCGACGGCACCGCGGAAACCGTCAAGCCGCCCCGGCTCCCGTTGTCGGGCGCCGAACGGGAACGCACCATCGCCATCGTCCGCGAGACCCAGGCCGGCCTGCGCCGGCTGGGATACGACTACTGATCCCCGCCCCCTCGGCGCCAGGCGCCACCGGGGGCTTTCCCACAGCAGAAGGACCGCACCATGAACCTCGCCCGCCTGCTTTGCGCCTCGCTCGCCAGCCTGTCCGCGCTGGCTTCGTCCTGGGCCGCCGGCTATCCGGCCAAGCCCGTGGAACTCGTCGTCGCCTACCAGCCCGGCGGCGGCAGCGACAACACCGCCCGCGCCATCGCCGACGCGGTGCGCCCCATCTTTCCGCAGACCGTCTACGTGGTCAACAAACCCGGGGCCAGCGGCTCGATCGGCTGGTCCTACGTGGCCACCGGCCCGGCCGACGGCTACCGGCTGGTCCTCATGACGCCGGAGATGCTGGTCGTGCCGCTGATGGGCATAGGCAAGACCACCGTGGACGAGTTCCAGCCCATCGCCCGCTTCACCGACGATCCGTCGTCGATCACGGTGCGCGCCGACGCGCCCTGGCGCACCATCCAGGAATTCCTGGCCCATGCCAAGGCCAACCCGGGCCGCGTCGCGATCTCGAACGCCGGCAACGGCACGGTGCCGCACATGGCGGCCGCGGCGCTGGGCGAATCGGCGGGCATCGCGTTCACGCACGTGCCCTACCAGGGGTCGGCGCCCGCCATCATGGGCCTGCTGTCGGGCGACGTGCAGGCCACCACGGTGGCCTATGCCGAACTGCGCCAGCACGTGGAGGCCGGCAAGCTGCGCACGCTGGCGGTGATGTCCGAGAAACGGATCGAGACGCTGGGCCAGGTTCCGACCTTCAAGGAACTGGGCCACGACCTGCTGTTCAGCGTCTGGCGCGGCGTGGGAGTTCCCAGGGGCACCCCTGCCGAGGCGGTGGAGAAATGGCGCGCGGCGGCCCGGACCCTGTCGCAGTCGACCGAGTTCCAGACCACCATGCGCAAGCAGAACCTGACACCCGCCTACGCCGACCTGGCCGAGTTCTCGTCCGACGTGGCCCGGCAGGGCCAGGCCTTCAAGACCCTGGTACCCAAGCTCAACCTCAAGCAGTAGCGCAAGGCCGGCGGCCCGCGGGAACGTCCGGGCCGCCGCGGGCCGTCAATCGATGATGATGTTGGCCTTCTGGATGACCGGCCGCCAGAGCTGGATCTGGTCCTTGATGTACTGGGCGAATTCCTCGGGCGTGTTGTACATCGGCTCCAGCCCTTCCTTGCGGAACTGCTCCAGGGTCTCCGGATTCTTCAGCGCCGCCACGATCTCCTTGTTCAGGCGGTCGACGATGGGCTTGGGCGTGCCGGCGATCGTCAGCAGACCGTACCACTGGCTGGCCTCGAAGCCTTCGAGGCCCTTGGTTTCGCTGATGGTCGGCACGTCGGGCAGTTGCGGCAGGCGCTTGGCGGTGGCCACCGCGATGGGGCGCAGGCGGCCGGCCTGGAAGAACGGCGAGAGCGGCGGATAGCCGGTCAGCACCAGCGAGGTCACGCCGCCGACCAGGTCGTTCAGCGCGGGCGCCGTGCCCTTGTACGGCACGTGCTGGATCTGGATGTTGGCCTTGAGCTTGAAGTATTCGGTGGCCAGGTGGGCCGCGCTGCCGTTGCCGCCCGAGGCGTAGTCGTAGCCGTTGGGCTTGGCGCGCACGGCCTTGATCAGCTCGTCCACCGTGCGCACGTCCAGCTTGGCCGGATTGACCGCCAGCACGTTGGGCACGCCGGCCACCAGCGAGATCGGGGCGAAGTCCTTGACCGGATCGTAGGGCAGGCGGCGATACAGCGTGGCGTTGGCGCCGAAGGTGCCGATGGCGCCCATGATCAGCGTGTAACCGTCGGCCGGCTGCGACTTGGCGTATTGCGTGCCCACGATGCCGCCCGCGCCGGGCTTGTTCTCGACGACGATGGGCTGGCCCAGCGCCGCGCCCAGCTGCTTGCTCATGACGCGCGCGATGATGTCGGTGCTGCCGCCCGGCGTGAACGGAACGACCAGGGTGATGGGCCGGGACGGATAGTTGTCGGCCGCGTGCAGCGGAGCGGCGAAAGCGGCGCAGACGATGGCCGAGGTAAGGACTTGCTTGAACATGACGATGGGTCTCCTGTGTGTATTGATATGTGGGCGGCGGGCCCTGGAGCCCGCCGCCCCGTGGCCTCAGGGACGGGCGCCCCGGGCCTCGATGCGCCGCTGGCGCGCGATCAGCCTTCGGGCCCGTTCGATGACCGGAATGTCGATCATCCTGCCGTCCAGCTGGAACGACGCGCGGCCTTCGGCCTGCGCCTGCTCCGCCGCCTCGATGACGCGCACGGCATGCGCCACGTCATCGGGCCGCGGCCCGTACTCCTCGTTGACGATGGCGACCTGCCCCGGATGCACGCAGCTCGCGCCGTCGAAACCGAACTGGCGCGAGCGCCTGACCATGGCCCGGAACCGGTCCCAGTCGGAAAAGTCGGCCACCGTGCCGATGTAGCCCAGCGGCATGACGCCGGCGGCGCGCGCCGCCAGGATCATGCGCTGCTTGGGCATCAGCAGCGCCTCGTCGGTGGGCTCGAAGCCGCCGTTCAGGGCGAAGTCCTCGCCGCCTATGTTGATGGCCGCCACGCGCGGCGAGGCGCGGGCGATGTCGGTCATCTGCTCGAACGCCTCGGGCGTCTCGATCATGACCAGGAAGCGGGTATGCCCCATGGCCAGGCCGCGGTCGGCCTCCAGTTCGGTCACCAGTTCGTCCAGCAGCCGCACGTGCGACGGGCCGTCCGCCTTGGTGATGGCGATCCCGTCCACGTCCGCGCCCACGCTGGCCTCGACGTCGCGCACGCACAGGCCGAGCGGACGGTTCACGCGCACCAGCACGTCCGCCCCGCCACGCCGCACCTGCGCGGCGGCGGCCGCGACGGCCTCGCGCGCGGCGGCCTTCTCGGAAACCGGCACGCTGTCCTCGAGGTCCAGCATGATCGCGTCCGCGCCGCGGGTGTGCGCCTTCTCGATGAAGCGCGGCACGTTCGCCGGCACGTACAGCAGCGACCGCCAGACCGGCAGCTCGCGCTGCTTCGCTCGTTCCGCCATGCTCGTCATCGTGTCGCCTCCCGGGCCGCGGCATGGTCCACCGTCGCGCCGCTGGCCACCATGGCCTGGATGTCCTCGTCGCCCAGTCCGGCGTCGCGCAACAGTTCGATGCTGTGTTCGCCGATATGCGGCGCGGGCCACTTGAGCGCCGGCTCGTAGGTCGAGAAGCGGACCGGGTTGCGCAGGTTGGTGATCGTGCCTTCGGTGGGATGCTCGATCTTCTGGAACAGCCCGGTGTCGGCCAGGTGCGGATCGTCCAGCACCGAGTCCAGCGTATGCAGCGGCATCGCGGGAATGTCGGCGGCTTCCAGGACCTCCAGCCATTCGGCCGTGGTCCGCGTCGCGAACACCTCGTTGCGGATGCGGAACATCTCGCCGATGTTCTCGAAACGGGCGCGCTTCTCGGCGAAGCGCGGGTCGGTCCGCAGTTCGGGCCGGCCCATCGCGTCGAACATCGCGAAGACCTGGGCGTCGGTGTTGGCGGTCACGCAAAGATAACCGTCGGCGGTGCGCACGGGCCGCGAATTGGGGTCCAGCAGGCGCGAGTCGCCGGTGGCGCCCAGCGGCGGATCGAAGGTCTTCAGGAACATGTGCTCGGCCAGCACGAAGGCGGTCATGCTCTCGAACATGGGCACCTCCACCACCTGGGGACCGCCGTGCCGCAGCCGCTGCACCACCGCCATCAGGATGCTGTTGGCCACCATCACGCCGACGGTGCGGTCGGCGATGACCATGGGCACGAAGCGCGGCTGGCCGTCGCCGCCGTTGTTGATCGCCGCCAGGCCCGAAGCGCCCTGGATGATGGAATCGTAGGCCGGCTTGTCGCGATAGCGCCCTTCCTGGCCGAAGCCCACCACGCTGCAATAGATCAGATCGGGCTTGAGCCGGATCAGGTCCTCGGCCGACAAGCCCAGGCGCGCCGCCGCCGGCGGCCGCATGTTGTGCACCACCACGTCGGCCGACGCGATCAGTTTCTTCAGGGCATCGAGCGCGCCGGGCTTCTTCAGGTCCAGCGCCAGGCTCTTCTTGTTGCGGTTCAGATGCAGGTACTTCGCGGCCATGCCGGGCGTGGGAGAACGCCCGCCTATCCAGCGCGCCAGATCGCCCGAGGGATGCTCGATCTTGATGACTTCGGCGCCGAAGTCCGCCAGGAACTGTGTCGCGTAGGGGCCCACCACCACCTGCGTCAGGTCGACGATACGCAGGCCTTCCAGCGGCGCGCGCCCGGCCTGTTGCGATGCGGATGCCATCATGCCGCCTCCTTCATGGCCGAGCCTTGCAGCGTGGTCTTGCCCGCCTCGGTCACGACGCGGAACTCGATCGCGCCGGGCTCCGCGCCCGCGCGGCTCTCGATGCGGAAGGGCATGCCCTCGAACAGCGGCGAGGTGTTGCGGGTGGTCAGGCGCGACAGGCGCGCGCCGCCCCAGGCCTCGTGCAGGTGTTCAGCGGCGCACAACGCGCCCAGGCCGCCGTTGACCACCAGGCCGGGATAGCCTTCGACCTCGGTGGCATAGGGCTGGTCGTAGTGGATACGGTGGCCGTTGAAGCACAGCGCGCTGTAGCGGAAGATCATCACGGCATCGGCCACGATGGTGTCGGACCGGTGCCGGGCCTCGAAAGCGGGCGCGGCGGGCTTGGCCGCGCCGCCATCCTTGGCCAGCGTGCTGTCGCGATAGACGACGTCCTGCTCCTCGATCACCACGGCGCCGGCGGCGTTGCTGACGACGTGGCGCACGGTCACGAACACCAGCGGCCCCGAGCTGCCCTGCTTGGGCGTGACCGAGGCGATGGTGGACACCCGCTCCAGCTCGTCGCCGATGCGGATGGGCGCGACGAACTGGATGCGCTTGCCGGCGAACATGCGCTTGGGCAACGGCACGGGCGGCAGGAAGTCGCCCAGCGCCGGATGGCCGTCGCGGCCGAGCTGGGAACGCGGCACGACGCGCGGGAAAAGCACGCTGTACCACATCTGCGGGAATTCGGCGCCCCGGGCGAACGCGGCGCCGCGCGAGGACTCGATGGTGGCCGACAGGCGTTCGGCCAGTTGGGGGGTGACGACGTCGGCGTTCGTCTCGCTGCGGCCCACCCAGGCTTGCAACGCGTCGAGGGCCGCGGGCGTGGTGTCGGAGGTCACGGTGCTGTCTCGCTGGAGTTCTCTTGTACGGAGCCCATCGTAGACCTGCCTTTCGTTTCCGAGAAATGATAAATTGCGGATGTCTATTCCATTTTGGAAACGTATTCCTGGAATACCCCGATGAAACTCCAGCAAGTGCGCGCGTTCTGCGCCGTCGTCGACCATGACATGAGCGTGTCGCGGGCGGCGCGCGCCCTGCACACCACCCAGTCGGCAGTCAGCAAGCAGATCGGCCAGCTTGAGGACAGTCTGGGCGTGGCGCTGCTGATCCGCGCCAAGAGCCGCATCCTGGGGCTGACCGACGTGGGCCGGCAGGTGCTGCAATGCATGCGCGGCATCCTGGCGGCGACCGAGGACATCTCGCTGATCGTGGCCGACCACCGGCGCGAGGCCGGCGGCAGGCTGGCCATCGCCACCACGCACACGCATGCGCGCTATGCGCTGCAGGACATCGTGCCCGGATTCACGCGCCGCCATCCGGGCGTGGGCCTGCACCTGGTGCAGGCGACGCCGTCCGAGATCGCCGACCTGGTCGCCACCGGCGAGGTCGATCTCGGCCTGTCCACGGCGCCGCAGATCCTGCCGCCTTCGCTGGCCACCATCCCCTGCTACAAGCTCAAGCATGTGCTGATCGGCGAGCGCGGCCATCCCGTGTTCGAGGCTTCGCCGTTGACGCTGGAGGCCATCGCCCGCCACCCGCTCATCACCTACAGCGAACAGCACGCCATCGGCCGACGGGTGAACGAGGCCTTCGCCGCCGCCGGCCTGTCGCCCAAGATCGCCATGCGCGGCACCGACGTGGAAATCATGAAAAGCTACGCCGCCACCGGCGTGGGCCTGGCCGTCATCCCGCTGATCGCCTATTCCCGCACGCGCGACCGCAAGCTCGACGCGCGCCCGGTGGACCATCTTTTCCCGACCAGCATCGTCTACGCGCTGGCGCGGCGGGGCGCGTACTGGCCGCGCCACCTGTACGAGTTCGTCGGCAAGCTGGCGCCGGACCTGACGCCCGCCGCGATCGAGGAAGCGCTGCTGAGCACCGAGCCGCCGGCCTGAGGGACGACTCCGCATCCAAAAGCGGAAAAATGAAAATGGTTTTTGGAAATGGTTGTCTTCACGAAGCGGCGATCCTAGAGTGATTTCCGACGGCGGCCATCCCGGGCCGCCCATCCGGAACCCGCTCACGCCATGCGCCGCCGCACCAAGCCGCCAGCCAATGTCACCGCCCTGGAACGCGGCTTCGCCGTGCTCGACTGCTTCGCCCGCGCCCCGGGACCGCTGGGCAACGGCGACATCGCCGAGGCCACCGGCATTCCCCGCCCCACCGCCTACCGGCTGATCTCCACGCTGGTCGCGCTGGGCCAGTTGCGTCCCTGTCCGGACTCCGACAAGTACGAGTTGGCCGCCGGCGTGGTGCGCCTGGCGCAATCCTTCCTGGGCGCGCTCGATGCGCGCCGCCTGGCGCGGCCGCATCTCGTGGCGCTGGCCGAAGCCTGTGGCGCTTCGGCCTTCCTGGGCCTGCGCGACGGCACCGACATCCTGGTGGTCGAGGCGGCCCGCGCCCGGTCGGCAGTGGCTTTCCTGGGCGCCGACGTCGGCACCCGCATGTCGCTGGCGAGTTCCGCGCTGGGACGGGCCTGGCTGTCCGGCGTGGATCCGCTGACCTGCGCCACCGTGGGCGCCGACACGCTGGCCGCCGGCAGCACCGTGACCGCCTCGCGCCTGGACGCCGCGCTGCGCAAGGCGCGCCGGCTGGGCTACGCGGCATCGCAGGGCGAATGGCACGCGCAGATCAATGCCGTCGCCACGCCGGTGCGGGCGCCCAGCGGCGAGGTGTTCGCGATCAACTGCGGCGGCCCCTCGTTCCTGATCACGCCCGACAAACTGCACGACCTCGTCATCCCCCGGCTGCTGCGCGCGGCGGCCGATTTCGCCGACGAGATCGGCGGCATCTGCGGTACGGCGCTGACCGCCGCGCCGCCCGCGCCACGCAAACGGATGGCCGCCTCGTCCGCATAAGGCCATCCGCCCATCCCCCACCAGAAAAAACAAGGAGACACGCATGCCCGACTTTCCTCCCCGCCCCGGGCGGCGCAGCGCGCTGGCCGCGCTGCTCGCCGCCGCGGCCGCGCCCCGCCTCTCGGCCGCCCAGGGCGAAGCCTGGCCCGACCGCCCCGTCAAGCTCATCGTGCCATTCGCGCCGGGCGGCCCCACCGACACGATCGCCCGCATGCTGGCCGAAAAGATGCAGGCCGCCTGGCAGCAGCCGGTCGTGGTCGACTACAAGCCGGGCGGCGGCACCATCACCGGCACCAACACGGTCGCCAGGGCGCCCGCCGACGGCTACACGCTGGGCATGGCCATCAGCGCGCTGATGATCAACCCCAGCATGCAGCCCTCGCTGCCCTACGACACGCGCAAGGACCTGGCCGCCGTCTCGCAGGTCGCGCTGACGCACTTCGGCCTGTTCGCGCATCCCTCGCTGCCGGTCGACACCGTGCCCGAGCTGATCGCCTATGCGCGCAAGAATCCGGGCAAGCTGAGCTACGCCACGCCCGGCGTGGGCACGGGCACGCACCTGGCCGGCGAGCTGCTGGCCCACATGGCGGGCATCGAGCTGGTGCACGTGCCGTACAAGGGCAGCAGCCCGGCGCAGCAGGACGTGGTGGGCGGACGCGTGCCGCTGCTGTTCGACGTGATGTTCTCGGCCATGCCCTACGTCGAGGACAAGCGGCTCAAGCTGATCGCGCTGGCCAGCCCCAAACGGGCCGCGAGCCACCCCGACATCCCCCTGATCGCCGAGACCGTGCCGGGATTCTCGGCCATGAGCACCATAGGCATCGTCGAGCCGGCGGGGGTGCCCGCCGACCTGCGGCGGCGCGTGGGCGCGGACATCGGACGCATCGTGAAGGCGCCCGACCTGGCCGCGCGCATGCAGCAATTGGGCATGGAGCCCGTGGGCTCGACGCCCGAGCAATACGCCGCGCTGATCGACGCCGAGATCGACAAATGGGCCAAGGTGGTCAAGACCGCCGGCATCAGGATCGAATGAACCCCGACAAGGAGAGACTCGCACCATGGCACTTTCACTCACGCCCCTGACCCCCGGCTTCGTCGCCGAAGCCTCGGGACTGGACCTGGCCCGGCCGCTGGACGCGGCCGCCGTCCGCGCCGTCGAACAGGCGATGGACGACTACGCCGTGCTGGTGTTCCGCGACCAGCCGCTGGACCAGGACCAGCAGATCCGCTTCGCCCAAGGCTTCGGCCCGCTGGACCTGGGCCTGCGCAAGGTCAAGGGCGGCGCCCACCGCTTCGACCATGCGGAACTGGCCGACATCTCGAACGTCACCGTCGACGGCTCGGTCGCCGGCCGCGACCACGCCAAGATCGTCGGCAACATCGCCAACCAGCTCTGGCACAGCGACAGCTCGTTCCAGCGCCCGCGGGCCAAGTATTCGATGCTGTCGGCGGTGGTGGTCCCGCAGGACGGCGGCCAGACGGAGTTCGCCGACCTGCGCGCGGCCTACGATCATCTGCCTGACGGCATGAAGGCCGCCATCGGCGATCTCCAGGCCGTGCACTACGCCCTGCACTCGCGCTTCCTGCTGGGCGACACCGAGTACACCCAGGCCCAGCGCGACGCCCTGCCCGCCGTGCGCTGGCCGCTGGTGCAGACCGACCCACGGTCGGGCCGCAAGATCCTGTTCGTCGGCATCCACGCCTGCGAAGTCGTGGGCATGACCGTGGCCGAGGGCCGCATGCTGCTGCTCGACCTGCTCGAACACGCGACCCAGCGCGAATTCGTCTACCGCCACCACTGGCGCGTGGGCGACCTGGTCATGTGGGACAACACCGCCACCCTGCACCGGGGACGGCGCTTCGACTTCGCGCAGCGGCGCGAGTTGCGGCGCGCGACCACCGAGGAAGTGCAGTTGTCGGCCGAGGCGCGCGCCGCGGCCTGATCCCACCCGCGCTACCTGCCGTGCTCGGCCGCGATCGGCCGGGTCTCGCCGGTTTCCACCAGGCTGCGGGTGGCGTCCGGCGAGCCGTAGATCCACAGGATCTTCATCGGCCGCGTCGCCGACAGGTTGCGGAAGCGATGCGGCACGCCTGGCGGAATGTAGGTAGCGTCGTGCGCCTTGAGGGGATGCGATTCGCCGTCGATGTCGAGCATGGCCTCGCCCTCGATCAGCACGACGCTTTCCTCGCAGTTGTGGAAATGGAAGGGAATCTGCGCGCCCGCCGCGAATTCGGTGTAGCCCGTCAGGAAGCCCTGGGCGCCGGCCTGGCGGCCGACCAGCGGCGTGGTGCGCGCGCCGCCGCCCCGGTCGTGGACGGGCAGCTCGGCCGCCTTGAGCAGGACGGCCCGGGAGGGCGTGACGTTCATCATGGGCTCCTTGACCTTAGTTGGACTGGATGTTGCCGTCGCGGATCAGTTGCTGGTACAGGTCGAAGTTGCCGCGCGTGGCGGCCCCGAATTCGTCGGGACCGATGCCGCGCAGCGTCATGCCCAGCGGCGCCAGTTGCGCCTTGACGTCGGCCGCGGCCAGCGCCTTCACCACGCTCTGGTGCAGGCGGTCGACGATGGGCCGGGGCGTGCCGTGCGGCGCGACGATCGTGGCCCACGAATCGAAGAAGAATCCCGGCAGGCCGGAGGTGTCCACCGTCGGCACCCCGGGGAACTGCGCCAGCGGCTCCTTCGTCGAGACCGCGAGCAGCTTCACCTTGCCGCCCTGGATCAGCCCCGCCACCGTTCCCAGCCCCTGGAATCCCGCCTGCACTTCCTTTCCCGCCACCGCGACGGCGCCCGGCGTGGCGCCCTTGTAGGGCACGTGCACGATGTCCAGGCCGGCTTTCCTGGCGAACAGTGCCATCGCGATGTGCTGCGGACTGCCGTTGCCGCCCGAGCTGTAGTTGATGCGGCCGGGATTGGCGCGCGCATCGGCGATGAAATCGGCCGCCGTCCTGTAGGGGGAATCGGCCGGCACCACCAGCCCCCATTCGACCGTCGCCACCAGCGAGACCGGATCGAAGTCCTTCAGGGGATGCCACGGCATGTTGGGATAGATGTGCGGAATCATGGTGAGGATGCTGTCGTTGAAGCCCCCCAGCGTGTAGCCGTCGGGCGCGGCCTTGGCCACCTTGTCCGCGCCGATCAGCCCCGACGAGCCGGGAATGTTCTCGACCACGAAGGGCTGGCCCAGGTCCTCGGACATCTTCTGGACCACGATCCGGACCGCCTTGTCCACCGCGGAGCCCGCAGCCAGCGGGATCACCATGCGGACGGGCTTGGCGGGATAGGCGTCGGCCGCCCGCGCGGGGGTGCCCGCGCAGACCAGCAACGCCATGCCCACGCTTGCGATGATGGACTTCATGTCTGTCTCCTCCCCCGTCTATGCGGGTGGTGTCTGGGAACGAATCTGCGGTCGGCTAGGCCAGGGGCGGGATCTCCAGTTCCCTGGCCAGCTGGTCCAGTTCGGCCGCCACGCCGCGGGAGACGGGAATGCCCGTTTCCCGGTAGCGCTGGCGGCGCGCGTGGCTTTGTTCGCCGGGTATCCAGATGCGATCGGTGCCGGGCATGCGGGCGCTGCCGCGCAAGTCTCCCACCAGCCGGTCGACCGCCTCCTTGAAGCCCCCGACCGGCCCGAAGGCGGCCAGGTTCAGGACCAGCATGGCCTGTCCGGTATTGGTCGGCGTGACATGGTCCTTGTTGAAATCGACGACGTCCCGCCCCATCGCGGCGCCGTTCAGCGTACCGGCCAGCAGGCCCACGATCAGGGCCAGGCCGTAGCCCTTGTGGCCGCCTATGGGCATCAGGAAACCCTCGTCCGAACGCGTGGGGTCGAGCAGCGGCCGGCCCTCGCGGTCGATCATCCAGCCTTCGGGCATCATCTCGCCGCGCTTGGCCTTGGCCTTGACCTTGCCATAGGCCGCGACCGTGGTCGCCATGTCCAGCACCACCGGCGGCTCGTCGCCCGCCGGCACGCCGACCGAGATGGGATTGGTCGACAGCAGCATGTCGGTACCGCCCCAGGGCGGCAGGTGATTGGCGTTGCCCACCGCGAAATAGATGCCGACCATGTCGTGCCGCAGCGGCATGGCCGAATACAGCGAAGCCGGGCCGGCATGATTGCTGCGGCGCGTGCCCACCCAGGCCGCGCCCTGGGTCCTGGCCTTATCGATCGCGAGCTCGGTCGCGCGCGACACCACCAGATGCCCCATGCCGTTGTCGCCGTCCACGATGGCCATGCCCGGCATGTCGGCCACCACCCGGATGTCGGGCCGCACGTTGATACCGCCCGACCGGATCCGCCGTATGTACTGGGGCAGCCGGATGATGCCATGGCCGTCCGAGCCCTGCAGGTCGGCCTGGGCCATCAGCCCGGCCACAGTAGCGGCATCGGCCTCGGGCAGCCCCGCGCGCCGCAGCGCCGCGGCGATGAATCGCTCCAGTTTTTCCAGGGAAACCGATATCGAATTGTTATCTACACCCATGTCCGTCCATGCCACAGCGCGTTGACGGCCAATGCTAGAGAGCGTCGGGGTAGAAATCCAATACAGAACTCGCTCCAAGCCATATCATCTTGATATGGAATCTTCGGGTTAGCCATGAATCTGCGCACCTTGCGGTACTTCGTCGCCATCGTCGATGCCGGCAGCCTGAGCGCGGCCGCCCAGGCCGTCTCCATCGCCCAGCCCGCGCTCAGCCGCCAGCTCCGCGAGCTGGAACGGGAAATGGGCCAGCCCCTGCTGATACGGGGCGCGCGCGGCGTGCGGCTGACGGCCGCCGGGCTGACACTGTACGAATCCGCGCAGCGCATGCTGGCCGAGGCGGCCCGGCTGCGCCGGCAGATGACGCAGCGCCCGGCCAGCGCCGCCACCACGGTCACCATAGGCATCTCGCCCACCCTGGCCGCGGTGCTGGTGCCGGGCCTGTTCGAGCAATCGCGGCGGGGCCTGGACGGCATCCGCCTCAAGATGCGCGAGGCCTTCACGCCCTCGCTGCTGGAATGGGTGGAACGCGGCGTGGTGGACATGGCCGTGGTCACCAACCCCAGCCCGGGCGGCTCGCTGGCCCTGCAGCCGCTGCTGGGCGAACCCTTCG
This sequence comes from Pigmentiphaga kullae, assembly GCF_004216695.1. GTDB lineage: Bacteria > Pseudomonadota > Gammaproteobacteria > Burkholderiales > Burkholderiaceae_B > Pigmentiphaga > Pigmentiphaga kullae. Next base: position 415,362 of record NZ_SGXC01000003.1, on the reverse strand, counting down.
CGCTGATCGCCAACGCCGCGCTGGGCCTGGGGCCCGTCATCCCGGCCACGCAACTGCATCGCATGCCGCTCCTGATGACGTCCCTGCACCGCGACATCGTGGACCGGCAATTGATGCCGCTGGGCGTGGACCTGCGGCTGGAGGCGGAGATCGATTCGGTCGACGCCATCCGGGAACTGGTCTGCCGGGGCCGCTGGGCCACCATCATGCCGATCTCGGTCTTCAAGGACCTGGTCGCGGCGGGCCGGGTGACCGGCTCGGAAATCACCGGCGTGCAACTGAACCGCATGCTGGTGCTGGCGCGCCGCATCGAGCGGGACAGCCCGGCGGCCTACGACGCGGTGCAGGACCTGCTGCACGCCGAATTCGCCCGGCTCAACCGCGCCAATGTGTTCGGCATATCGAACCTGGGCGAGCCATCGGGCTGGCCGGATGCCATGCAGGCTGGGAAATGACGGGGGCAGAAACGGGAAGGGGAAGGCGGCGGGTGGCGTCCCCACCAGGAATCGAACCTGGATCTGATTCTTAGGAGGAACCTGTTCTATCCATTGAACTACAGGGACGCAAGCCCGCTACTGTAACAGCAGAAAGGCCCCCCGGACAAGAATCGCCTCGCCCGGACACCTGTGTGAGAATGCGGGCAAGGGACCGGGCGAGAACGCGCCGACACCACATCCAGCGGGGTGCCCATGGACCTGTTCCGCGTCAAGAGCATAGACAGCATGATGGCGCAGCGCCAGACGGCCGGCCTGCGCAAGAACCTGTCCACCTTCGATCTCGTGATGCTGGGCGTGGGCGCGGTCGTCGGCTCGGGCATCTTCATCCTGACCGGCGCCGGCAGCCTGATCGCCGGCCCGGCGTTGTCGCTGTCCTTCGTCCTGGCGGCCATCGCCTGCTTTTTCTCGGCGCTGTCCTATGCCGAGTTCTCGTCCTCGCTGCCGGTATCGGGCTCGGTCTACACCTATGTCTACGCCACCCTGGGCGAACTGCCGGCCTGGCTGATCGGCTGGATACTGATACTGGAGTTCGGCCTGGCGGCCTCGGCCGTCGCGGCCGGCTGGTCCGGCTACCTGCAATCGCTGATCGCCGGCTTCGGCCTGCACCTGCCCGAAGCGCTGCGCGCCGCGCCGGGCGCGGTGTCCGGCAGCGCCTCGCTGTTCAACCTGCCCGCCTTCCTGGTCCTGGCCGCCATCACCGCCCTGCTCTCGCTCGGCATCCGCCAGTCCAAGCGCGTCAACAACGCGATGGTGGTGATCAAGATCCTGGTGGTGGTGCTGTTCATCGCCGCCGGCGCCACCCACGTGCGGCCCGAGAACTGGACACCCTTCATGCCCTACGGCATGAGCGGCGTCTACGCCGGCGCGGCCCTGATGTTCTATGCGTTCATCGGCTTCGACGCAGTGGCGTCCTCGGCCGAGGAAGTCAGGGATCCGCAGCGCTCGCTGCCGCGCGGCATCCTGGGCTCGCTGCTGATCTGCACCGTGCTGTACGTGCTCGTGACCCTGGTCATGACCGGCATCGTGCCCTACCAGGACTTCAGCGCCAACTCCGACCACCCCGTGTCGCTGGCCCTGCAGCGTACGGGGCAGCTGGGCCTGGCCGGCGTGGTGGACCTGGGCGCGATCCTGGGCATGACCACGGTCATCCTCGTCATGAGCTACGGCCTGACGCGCATCCTCTACGCCATGGCCCGCGACGGCCTGCTGCCGCAACGGCTGGCCACCCTGCACCCGCGCCACGCGACGCCCTTCACGCTGACGTGGACCGTCGGACTGGCCTTCGCGCTGATCGCCGGACTCATCCCACTGGCCGTGCTGGCCGAGCTTATCAACATCGGCACGCTGACCGCCTTCGCGCTGATCTCGCTGGCGGTCATCGTCCTGCGCCGCACCCAACCGGACCTGCGGCGCGGTTTCCGCTGCCCCGGCGTTCCCTATGTCCCGCTCGCGGCCGTGGCCTGCTGCGTGTTCCTGATCGCGCACCTGGACCGGGTCACCTGGCTGGCCTTCGGCATATGGGTGCTGGCGGGCCTCGCGGTGTATTTCCTGTATTCGCGCCGCAAGGCCGTGTTGGCCGGCGAACCGGTCACGCAGCGCTGATCGCCGGCACCTCGAACGCCTCGACCCGCGGCGCCTCGCCTTCCCACCTGCCAATCTCCACCAGCGCCGACAGCGCGCTGGGCGCCTGGGCCAGGCGCGAGGTACCCGCGTCCAGCGTCAGCACATTGGGATTGCCGTGGCGCTCCAGCGCCGCGTCCAGGGGGTCGAACCAGGCGCCGGTGGACATGATGGCCACGCCGGGCATCACGCCATCCTGCACCGATACCGCCGCGATGCAGGCACCGCGATCGTTGTAGACCTTGACCAGGTCGCCGTCGTGGATCCCGCGCGCCGCCGCGTCCTCGGCCGCCATGCGTACGCGCTCGCGCCCGTGCAGCTTGTTGGCGGTGGACACGACGCCGGCGTCCAGCTGCGAGTGCAGCTTGTCGCCCGGCTGCGAGGTGACCAGGTGCAGCGGGAAGCGCGCGGCCAGGTCCGCGCCCAGCCATTCGGCCGGCGGCACCCAGGCCGGATGGGGCGGGCAGTCGTCGTAGCCGAAGCCGGCGATGCGCTCGGAATAGATCTCGATGCGGCCCGACGGCGTCTTGAGCGGATGGGCGGCGGGGTCGCGGCGGAAGTCCTCGAACAGCACGAACTCGCGCGCCGGCTCCGGCAGCTCCAGGTGGCCCGCGCGCCAGAAGTCCTCGAAGCCGGGCGCCTCGAACCCCGACTCGCGCCATCCCGCGGCCATGCCGTCATAGATGTGGCGTATCCACTGGAACTCGTCGCGGCCGCCGGTGAAGGCCTGCTCGTAACCGCCCATGGCCGCCAGCTCGCGGTAGATGTCGAAGTCGTTGCGGCTTTGCGCATGCGGCGCCAGCGCCTGGTGCATGGCCAGCACGAAGCGGTCGCGCGAGGAACCGCCGATGTCGTTGCGCTCGAGCGTGGTGGTGGCCGGCAGCACGATGTCGGCGCGGCGCGCGGTGGGCGTCCACCAGCTGTCGTGCACGACGATGGTCTGGGGCTTGCTCCAGGCGCGCACCAGGCGGTTCAGGTCCTGGTGGTGATGGAAGGGATTGCCGCCCGCCCAGTAGATCATCTGGATGTCGGGATAGACGTCGCTGCGGCCGTTGAACTCGAAGGGCTGGCCCGGCTGCAGCAGCATGTCGGCGATGCGGGCCACGGGTATCGAGCGCCCGATGGGGTTCGCGCCCGAGGACATCTCGGGCGAGGCGGCGGCCGGCCGCGGATTGCCCACGCCGTTCATCGAGCCATGGCCGAAGGCGAAGCCGCCGCCGGGCAGGCCGATCTGCCCCAGCGCCGAAGCCAGCGCGATGGCCGCCCAATAGGGTTGCTCGCCGCGATGGGCCCGCTGCAGGGACCAGGTGCAGGTCAGCATGGTGCGCGTGTCGGCCGCGCGACGCGCCAGGGCGCGGATGTCGGCCGCCGGCACGCCGCACAGTTCCTGTGCCCATTCGGGGCTCTTGGCCTGGCCGTCGGCCTTGCCCAGGACGTAGTCGGCGAAACGATCGAAGCCGGCGCAGTGGGTCTGCACGAAGTCGGCGGCGTGCCGGTCCTCGGTCAGCAGCACGTGGACCATGGCCAGCATCAACGCGGCGTCCGTGTTCGGGCGGATGGGAATCCAGCGCGCATCGATGCCTTCCGGCACGTCGCCCCGGGTGGGGCTGACGACCACGAATTCGACGCCCGCTTCGCGGGCGCGCGCCAGCCAGCGCGGCGTGGAATGTTCGCCGGCGCCGCCCGAGGTGATCTGGGTATTGCGCAGCGGTATGCCGCCGAAGGCCACGAACAACCGGGTATGCGCGGCCACGCTGTTCCAGTCGGTGACGCGCCCGGTCACCGGCGAATAGGTGCCGATGACGTGCGGCAGCAGGAATTGCGCCGCGCCCCAGCTGTAGTTGCCGGCCTGGTTGACGCAGCCGCCGCCCGCGTTCAGGAAACGGTGGGTCTGCGTGCGCGCATGGTGCAGGCGGCCGGCCGAGGACCAGCCGTAGGATCCGCCGAAGATCGAGGCGTCGCCATGCGTGGTCCGCACGCGCGCCAGTTCTTCGGCCACCAGTTTCAGGGCCACGTCCCATTCCACTTCCACGAACCGGTCGCTGCCGCGCGCGCCGCGATCGGCGCGCTCGCGGTCGCGCAGCCAGCCTTCGCGCACGGCGGGGCGGGCGATGCGCAGGGGCGAGTGGACCATGCCGGGCATGGATTGCAGGATGGGCGACGGGGCCGGGTCGAGCGCGAACGGCTCGCAGGCCTGCAGGCGGCCGTCGGCGACGACCGCGGTGAAGGCGCCCCAGTGGGACAGGGACGGAAAGCGTTTGACATCTACGGCCATGGCGGTCTCGGCAGGATCAAGCGTAGTCCAACGGCAGCGCCGTCGTGTATTTCAGTTCTTCCATCGCGAAACTCGAACTGACGTCGAAGAGTTCCACGACCTGTATGAGTTTCTTGTACACCATGTCGAAGCCCTGGATGTCAGGAACCACGACCTTGAGCAGGTAATCGATCTCGCCGCTCATGCGGTAGAACTCGACCACCTCGGGCATGTCGCGCACCCCGGCGGCGAATTTCTGCAGCCACTGCAGGTCGTGGTGGTTGGTCTTGACGGCCACGAACACGGTCACTCCCACGCCCAGCTTGCGGTTGTCGAGCAGGCACACCTGCTTGCGGATCACCCCCTCCTGCGTCAGGCGCTGGATGCGTTTCCAGCACGCGGTGGGGGACAGGCTGACCCGCTCGGCGATCTCGTTGACCGAGAGCGTGGCGTCTTCCTGGAGGATAGAAAGAATATTGCTGTCTTTTTTATCCATGGGGAATCAATCACTATTCTAGATATTGAATGATAAATAATTTTCCCATTTTTTGACAAACCAGTGTCAATAAGGAAAAAAATTTAATCCCCTTCCCGCCTACACTTTCTCCATGCCCGACCGTATCGCGGATGGGTCCGGCGCCACCGGCGCCGTCTGTGTATTCGAGGACAACCGCAGCAATGAAAGAGAAGACCAGGCTGGTTACCGCCGGCAGACACCCCGAGCGTTTCGCCGGGCTCGTTAACACCCCGATCTTCCGCGGATCGACCATTCTTCACGGGTCGATGGCCGAATGGGAAGAAAAGAAGAAGCGTCGCGCCGCCGACGAGCCGGGCGCCACCACCTACGGCCGCTTCGGCACGCCCACCCATCACGCGCTGGAAGAAGCCATCGCCGAACTGGAAGGCGGCTACCGTTCGCAGGTGTTCCCGTCGGGGCTGGCCGCCTGCGCCACCGCGCTGACCGCGCTGCTGGCCGCCGGCGACCACGTGCTGCTGACCGACAGCGCCTATTCGCCCACCCGCACCTTCCTGACCCGCGTGCTGGGACGCTTCGGCGTGGAAGTCACCATCTACGATCCGACCTCGGGCGGCGGCATCGAAGCCAGCATGCGGCCCAACACCCGCGTGGTCTACGTCGAGTCGCCCGGGTCCGAGACCTTCGAGATCCAGGACATTCCCGCCATCGCGGCCGTGGCCCATCGCCACGGCGCCAAGGTGGTCATGGACAACACCTGGGGCACGCCGCTGTTCTTCAAGCCCTTCGAGCACGGCGTGGACGTCTCCATCCAGGCCGCGACCAAGTACATCGTCGGCCATTCCGACGCCATGCTGGGCATCGTCACCTGCACCGAGGAGACCTGGCCGCTGATCAAGCGCACCACCCAGGACCTGGGCCAGACCGCCGGACCCGACGACGTCTATCTCGCGCTGCGCGGCCTGCGTACCATGAACGTGCGCCTGCAGCAGCACTGGAAGTCGGGCGTCGAGGTGGCGTCGTGGCTGGAGACCCGGCCCGAGGTGGAAAAGGTGCTGCACCCCGCGCTGCCCAGCCATCCCGGCCACGCGCTGTGGAAACGCGACTTCCTGGGTGCCGCCGGACTGTTCGCGGTGGTGCTCAAGCCCGCTTCGCCGGCCGCGGTGGAAGCCTTCATCGACAGCCTGCAGTTGTTCGGCATCGGCGTGTCGTGGGGCGGCTACGAAAGCCTGGTCATTCCCTTCAACCCGTCGGGCGACCGCGTCACCGCCAAGTGGCCCTACACCGGCCAGGCGCTGCGGCTGCACGTCGGCCTGGAGGATCCGGCCGACCTGATCGCCGACCTGGAAGGCGGCTTCGCCGCGCTGGCCGAGATCGAGGTGTGCACCCCCCTACGCGCTTAGGCGCGCCCCCCAGGGGGCGGCGCTGGCGGACCGGCAAAGCCGGATCCGCGGCGCCCATGAGGGAAAAGCGGAAAACCTCCGCAAGGTATCATGTAACAGTTAATCAATCGGTGGAATCGCCATGGCTAAGATGAAAATCGAAGGGTCGTTCGTCGCCCTGATCACTCCTTTCAATCAAGACGGCAGCGTCGATTTCGAAGGCTTCCGCACCCTGCTCAAGTTCCATGAGGACAACGGCACCTCCGCCGTGCTGATCATGGGCTCGACGGGCGAGGTCTCGATGCTGTCGCAGCAGGAGCGCCAGCAGATCATCGCCGAGACGGCCAAGATGAAGAACGGCAAGATGAAGTTCTTCTACGGCTGCACCGGCAACAACACCGACACCACCATCGACTACCTGCGCTTCGCCCACGCCAACGGCGCGGACGGCGCCATCCTGGCCGCGCCGGCCTACATCTGCGGTCCCGAGTCCGACATCGAGGACTACTTCCTGGAAGTGGCCGACGCCACCGACCTGCCGCTGGGCATCTACAACAACCCGCCGCGCGTGAAGACCGACCTGCACTGGGACAACCTGCTGCGCATCTTCAAGCACCCCAACTACGTCGTGCACAAGGAATCGACCACCCGCGTGGGCCAGGTCGCGCAGGTGCTGCGCGCCCGCCCCGACGTGGCCGTGATGTGCTGCGACTCGCCCAACCTGGGCCTGGTCGTCCCGACCATGAGCCTGGGCGGCCACGGCACCGCCAACATGACCGGCAACATCGCCCCGGCCGAGATTGCCACGATCTCCAAGCCCTGGAGGACGCCGGAAGTGTCCGAGAGCTTCCGCGACATGTACCTGCACATGCTTCCCATGCTGCACTTCTCGTACTCGGCCATCAACCCGGTGGCGATCAAGTCGCTGATGAAGGCCGTGGGCCTGCCCGCCGGCGACCTGCGCAAGCCGCTCAAGGGCCTGGCCCCCGAGGCGCTGCAGAAGGGCCTGCGCGTGGTGCGCGAGCTCGAACTGGACAAGAAATACGGCTGGAGCTCGCCCGAGCTGAAGTCGGCCTGACGGACGGACGCGACTCATGGACCTCGGCATCCAAGGCAGGAGCGCGCTGGTATTCGGCGGCAGCCGCGGCATGGGGCGCGCCTGCGCGCTCCAGCTGTCGCAGGAAGGCGTGCTCGTGACCATCGCGGCGCGCACCCAGGCCACGCTGGAGAAGGCGGCGGCGGAGATCACGGCGCAGACCGGCACGCCGGTGCGCTACGTGGTCGCCAACATCACGACCGAAGCGGGACGCGACGCGGCGCTGGCCGCCTGTCCCGCGCCGGACATCCTGGTCAACAATGCCGACGGTCCCGAGCCTGGCGATTTCCGCAAATGGACGCTGGACGACTGGCACCAGGCGCTGGACTCGATGATGCTGGGCCCGATCGAGATGATCCGCCGCACGGTGGACGGCATGGTCGAGCGCAAGTTCGGCCGTATCGTCAACATCGTGTCGCGCAGCGTGAAGACGCCGCAGATCGAACTGGGCCTGTCCAACGGCGCGCGCTCGGGCCTGGTGGGCTTCGTGGCGGGACTGGCGCGCCAGACGGTGCGCCACAACGTCACGATCAACAACCTGCTGCCGGGCGTGTTCGCCACCGACGCCCAGCGCCGCCACATCGAAGGCATGCTGGAGGACACCGGCAAGACCTTCGACCAACTTTGGGAAGAGCGCGGCAGCAACAACCCCGCCGGCCGCTACGGGCGCGCCGAGGAACTGGGCGCGCTGTGCGCCTTCGTATGCTCGGCGCATACGGGCTACATCACGGGCCAGAGCCTGCTGATCGACGGCGGCGGCTACCCGGGCACGTTCTGACGGACACCCGGACGACGATCCGGGAATAAGAAGGAAAACAGGAGAACAACAAGGCGTCCGTGCCGTCCCGCACGCGGAACGGCCCAGGACGCGCGGGTTCCGGCCCGACCCGACAGGGGAAGGCCGGAGCATTTTCTAATAACCGCAAAATATATAGAAAACGGAGACAATTCTGTTTTTCGAATATGGGGAAATCATGAACCGCACGACCCGCCGCACTTTCCTGCACACCTCCCTGGCCGTTGCCGGCCTGGCCGGCGCCGCAGCCCTGACCAGCCCCGCCCATGCGCAGGGCGACTATCCGTCCCGCACGATCACCATCGTCGTCCCGCACGCCCCCGGCGGCGCGGTCGACAATACGGCCCGCCTGTTCGCCGACAAACTCAAGGACGAGCTCAAGCAGTCGATCGTGGTCGAGAACCGCGCCGGCGCCTCGGGCATGATCGGCGCCGCCTATGTCGCGCGCGCCGAACCGGACGGCTACACGCTGTACTTCAACGCCTCCATCCACTCCATCAATCCGCTGCTGTACAAGAAGGACATCAAGTTCGACGCGGTCAAGGACTTCGCCCCTGTCAGCATGCTGGCCCAGGGCGCGCTGATCTTCAGCGTGCATCCCCAGGTCCCTGCCCAGAACGTCCAGGAATTCGTCTCCGTCCTGAAGGCCAACCCCACCAAGTACACCTTCGCGACCAGCGGCTTCGGTTCGGCCGGCCACCTGAGTTCCGCGCTGTTCCTGCATGACACCCACCTGACCGGCGACATCCCCATCGTGCTGTACAAGGGCGCCGCGCCGGCGCTGCAGGATCTGGTGGGCGGCCAGGTGTCGGCCATGATGGACCCGATGCTCTCGTCGCTGCCGCACGTGAAAGCCGGCAAGCTGCGCGCCCTGGCCGTGACCGGCCGCGAACGCAGCCCGCTGCTGCCCGACGTGCCAACCATGCGCGAAGCCGGCTTCAAGGACTTCGAGTTCTACTCGTGGTACGGCCTGTGGGCGCCCGCCAAGGTGCCGGCCCCCATCCTGAAGAAGCTGGACGCCGCCGCGGCCAAGATCATGGCCTCGACCGAGATGAAGGCACGCCTGTCGTCGCTGGGCTTCGAATCGGCCTACAAGAACTCGGCCGACTTCGCCAAGTACATCGATTCGGAAATGGCGCGCTACCAGAAGATCATCGACGCGGCCAAGATCACGGTCGAATAAGCGGCAAGGTTCATGAAAGTACTCGTGCTGGGCGCCGGCGTGGTCGGCGTCGCGACCGCCTACTACCTGTGGAAGGACGGTCACGAAGTCACCGTAGTCGAGCGCCAGCCCGGCCCCGGCCGGGAAACCAGCTACGGCAACGCGGGCGGATTGTGTCCCAGCTTCGCCGGCCCCTGGGCCGCGCCGGGCATGATCGCCAAGGTGCTGAAGCTGTCGGTCCAGCGCGACTCCCCCATCCGGTTCTCGCCGCTGCCCGAGCCCCGCAAGGTGGCCTGGGTGCTGCAATGGATGCGCAACTGCAATGCCGAGCGCTTCCGCGTCAACAAGCTGCGCATGCAGCGCGTGGCGCACTACAGCCTGCAATGCCTGCGCGAGATCGCCAGCGGCGAGGACCTGCCGTCGTTCGACTTCCATGAAGGCGGCACGCTGCAGATCTTCCGCACCCCCGCCGAACTCGACCTGGGCCGCCTGTCGGCCAAGGCCCTCGAGGAATACGGCGTGCCCTGGCGCATCCTGGACCCGGCCGACATCAGCGCGCTGGAGCCGGCCATGGCGCACAGCCGCGCCACGGTGGCGGGCGCCCTGCACATGCCCGCCGACGCCTCGGGCGACAGCTACAAGTTCTCGCAGGGGCTGGCCGCGTTCCTGCAGCTGCGCGGCGTCGATTTCCGCTATGGCGTACGCATCGATGCGCTGGAGCGCGAAGGCGACGCCATCGGCGCCGTCCGCACGTCGCAGGGCCCGCTGCGCGCCGATGCCTATGTGGTCGCGCTAGGCAGCCACGCGCCGTTCCTGGTGCGGCCGCTGGGCCTGAACCTGCCGGTCTATCCGCTCAAGGGCTATTCCATCACCGTGCCCGTATCCGACCCTGACGCGGTCCCGCGCATGGCGGTCATGGACGAGCACAACAAGATCATGATCTCGCGCCTGGGCAACCGCATACGCGCCGCCGGCATGGCCGAGCTGACCGGATACGGGCTGGACCTGAACCCGGCGCGCCGGAAACTGCTGGTCGACGTCGTGGGCGAACTGTTCCCGCGGGGACTGGACTGGGGCCAGGTGGAATTCTGGGCCGGCCTGCGGCCCATGACGCCGGACGGTCCGCCCATCCTGGGCCGCACGCGCTGGAACAACCTGTTCCTGAACAGCGGCCACGGCTCGAACGGCTGGACGCAATCCTGCGGAACGTCCCGTATCGTGGCGGACATCGTGGCCGGCCGGCAACCCGCCATCGACCTGGACGGACTGACGGCGGAACGCTTCCACGCCTAGGGCCGCTTACTTCTTTTACCTCGCGTAGGACACTTGGGCGCCCGCCTGTTGCATGCTATGGCCCGGCTCGTAGCGGAAGCAACAGCATGGCGAATGGACTCTATCGACTTGCCGAAGGCCATCCCTATCCCCTGGGCGCGACCTGGGACGGACGGGGCACCAATTTCGCGTTGTTCTCGGCCCACGCCACCAAGGTGGAACTGTGCCTGTTCGACGCGCGGGGCCGCGAGACCGACCGGATAGAACTGCCCGAATTCACCGACGAGATCTGGCACGGCTACCTGCACGGCCTGCAACCGGGGACGCTGTACGGCTACCGCGTTCACGGCCCCTATGTCCCCGACGAGGGACATCGCTTCAATCCCAACAAGCTGCTGCTGGACCCCTACGCCAAGGCGCACGCGGGGCAGTTGAAGTGGTCGCCGGAAGTGTTCGGCTACCGCATGGGCGATCCGGACGCGGACCTGTCCTTCGACGAACGCGACAGCGCGCCCTTCGTCCCCAAATGCATCGTGGTCGATTCGGCCTCGGGCAGCCGACCCGAACGGCTGCTCGTGCCCTGGGACCAGACCGTCGTGTACGAAATGCACGCGGCGAGCTACACCCGGCTGCATCCGGACGTGCCACGCGAGTTGCGCGGAACCCTGGCCGGGCTGCAAAACCCGGAGGTCATCGCCTACCTGCGGGGCCTGGGCGTGACCTCGGTGGAACTGCTGCCGGTGCATACCTTCGTCAACGACGACCACCTGCTCGAGAAGGGGCTGACCAACTACTGGGGCTACAACACGCTGGGCTTCTTCGCGCCCGATCCGCGCTATTTCGCCGGCGAGGCCGTGCGGGAATTCAAGGGCCTGGTGGACCGCTTCCACGATGCCGGCCTGGAAGTCCTCATGGACGTGGTCTACAACCATACGGCCGAGGGCAACGAACTGGGCCCGACGCTGTCCTTCAAGGGTATCGACAACGCCTCGTACTACCGCCTGCTGTCCGAGCACGCCCGCTACTACATCAACGACACGGGCACCGGCAACACCCTGAACCTGAGCCATCCACGCACGCTGCAGATGGTGACGGACAGCCTGCGCTACTGGGTCACGGAAATGAAGGTGGATGGCTTCCGCTTCGACCTGGCCACCATACTGGGACGCGAGGACCATGGCTTCGACGAAGGCGGCGGCTTTCTCGACAGTTGCCGCCAGGATCCCATCCTGTCCAGCGTCAAGCTCATCGCCGAGCCCTGGGACTGCGGGCCGGGCGGCTACCAGGTCGGCGGCTTCCCTCCGGGCTGGGCCGAATGGAACGACCGCTTCCGCGATACCGTGCGCGGCTTCTGGAAGGGCGACGCGGGCACGGCCGCCGACTTCGCCACCCGCATTACCGCCTCGGGCGACCGCTTCAACCGGCGCGGACGCAAGCCCTGGGCCAGCGTGAACTTCATCACCGCGCACGACGGATTCACGCTGAACGACCTGGTGTCCTACAACGACAAGCACAACGAGGCCAACGGCGAGGACAACCGCGACGGGCATTCGGACAACCGCTCGTGGAACTGCGGCGCCGAGGGCCCCACCGACGATCCGGGCATCCAGGCGCTGCGCGAGCGCCAGAAGCGCAACATGCTGGCGACCCTGCTGCTGTCGCAGGGCACGCCCATGATGCTGGCTGGCGACGAGTTCGGCCGCACCCAGCGGGGCAACAACAACGCCTATTGCCAGGACAACGAGATCAGTTGGGTGGACTGGGAAGGCATCGGCGACGACGGCCGCGCGCTGCAGGAGTTCGTGCGCAAGCTCCTGTACCTGCGCCGGCGCCTGCCGGTACTGCGACGCAACCGCTTCCTGACTGGCGAATACAACGAGGTCCTGGACGTCACCGACGTACGCTGGCTCTCGCCCTCGGCCACGCCGCTGACCGGCGAACAATGGGCCGATGAATCCATGCGCTGCTTCGGCATGCTGATCGACGGCCGCGCCCAGGCCTCGGGCATCAAGCGCCCGGCCTCGGACGCAACGCTGCTGCTGGTGTTCAACGCCCATCACGATACGGTCAACTTCACGCTGCCGGACGTGCCCGGCCCCGATGTCTGGACCTGTCTGCTGGACACCAACATGCCCGTGCGCGAAGACCTGCCGGTGTTCAACGCGGGAGACGTCTACCAGGTCACCACCCATTCGCTGCTGCTGTTCGCGCTCGAGGCCAAGGGCGCTGCGGCGCGCGTGCTGGCCAATATCGAGACCCGCCTGACCGACCCGGCGGAATGATCCAATTGGTTCTTGCCACGCACCGATGATTCCCAGTCCGGGGGGAAGCCGGTACAATCCGGCGCGGCTGCCACAAGTAACCCTTTATTTCAATTGATACCAAGTTCCAATGTCGGCTGACCGAGCAAGCGCCCAGGCAGGCGACGCCGGAGCCGCTGCCCCCGCCCAAGTCCGCCTTCCCGTCCGTGGACGGGGCCTGATATACGGATGCTCCGCGCTGGCCCTGCTGGCCTGCGCGGTCACCGGCGGCCTGCAATGGCCCATCGCCCTGCCGTTGATCTCCACGCTGGTCGCCGGCGTCATCGTGCTACCCCTGCGCGAATCGACGCTGCTGTCGGCGGCCTCGGTGGTCTTCACCTCGCTGCTGGATTTCTGGAACTGGATGATCGGTCCGCTGCCGCTGGTCTGGCGTCTGCCCGACGTCCCGGTCGCGCCGCTGTTCGCCGTGACCACGCTGCTGTCCGTCGCCGTGGTTCACCTCTGCCTGTCGGCATCGCAGGCGGCGGGCCAGCGGCTGGCTGCGCGAGCGGCCCTCGACCGCCCCGCGCGGCCGGCCACGCACATGGAGCCGCTGCTGGACCGCCTGCCGCACGCCATGGCGATCGCCGGCGCCGACGGCGCGCTGGCCTATGCCAACGGCCCCTACCTGGCCCTGATCGACAAGCCCGCCGACGTCGCGCTGGGGCGCACCATGCGCGAGCTGTGGCCGCGCCGCGCGGCCTCGCTGTGCGCGCCCCACCTGGAACAGGCCGCCCAGGGCAAGGCCGCGAGTTTCCGGCTGCCCTTCACCACGCCCGACAACGTCAAGCGCGAATTCGACGTCTTCCTCTCGCCCCACGCCGATACGGACGGGGGCACCCAGGCCACGCTGATGATGCTGGTGGACGTGACCGACGCGGTACGCGCCAAGCATGGCCTGATCGAACGCGAATCGATGTACAAGGCCGTCATCGAGCATGCTCCCATCGGCATCCTGACCCAGGTCGACGGCCTGCTGATCTATGCCAACCCCGCGGCGCTGCTCATGCTGTCGGCGGACTGGTCGGGCCGCGCCATCGGACGGCCGTTCTCGGACTTCATCGTCGACAAGGACCGCGAGAAGGTCCGCCGGCGCATCGAGGAACTCGCCCAGGCCCCGGGCTTCGCCGAGTTCAGGCCCTATCGGCTGGTGGCGCTGGACGGCCAGAAGCGCGACGTCGAGCTGGCCGCGATCAGCGTCACCCGGGACGGCAGACAGCGGGTCGAATTGTTCTGCGTCGACGTCACGGAACACCGGCTGGCCGAGGACAAGATCCGGCAGTTGAACGAAACCCTGGAGCTGCGCGTGGCCGAGCGCACGGCCGAGCTGGAAGCCTTCACCAGTTCGGTCAGCCACGATCTGCGTGCCCCGGCCCGCCAGATCATGTCCGCCGCCGACATCATGCTGCGCAAGACCGGCCAGCCGGGCGGCGACATCAAGCCCATGTTGTCGGCGCTGCTGACCACCGCGGAGCGCATGAACCGCACCATCGACGCCCTGCTGGAACTATCGCGGCTGGGGCGCGCCGGCATCGTGCCCTCGCTGTGGCCGCTGGGCACCATGGTGCAGGAAATCCAGTCGGAACTGGCCGCCAGCGTGGGCGACCGGTCGGTCACGTGGCGCATCGACGCGCTGCCGCGCGTGTTCGCCGATCCTCACCTGATCCGGCTGGTCATGGTCAACCTGCTGGACAACGCGGTCAAGTTCACCCGCTATACCCCGAACGCGCGAATAGAAGTCTGGGCCGACGAATACGAACAGACCATCGCCATCAACGTGCGCGACAACGGCGCCGGCTTCGACATGCGCCAGGCGGGCAAGCTCTTCACCATGTTCAGCCGGCTGCATTCGAACCGGGATTTCGACGGCACCGGCGTGGGGCTGGCGCATTGCCGCCGCATCGTCGAACGCCACGGGGGACGCATCGTCGCTCATGGCGAGCCCGGGAAAGGGGCCACCCTGCGCTTCACCCTGCCCCACGAATCGCATTCCGCGTAAACCGCGGCGCGGGGGCGCCCGGCCCTCTGTATCTGCCACCCTTGCCTACAGCGCGCTCGCTCAGGCCGCGCGGACCTGCCGGCGCCGCAGTTCATCCTCGACGAACTCCATCCGGTCCTTGCCCCAGAACAACTCGTCGCCCACGATGATCATCGGTACGCCGAACACGTCGCGCGCGATGCCTTCGTTGGTGCTGCGGGCCAGTTCCTCGCCGATCTCGTCCGAGGCGCTCAGGCGCTCGAACTCGTCCGGATCCGCTCCCAGCGCCTGGGCGATGGGACGCAGGCCGGCGTACTCGGCGATGCCGGCATCGCCCTGCTCCCAGTAGCGCTCCATGACCCGCTCGACGAACTCCAGCTCCTTGCCTTGGCGACGCATGGCCAGCGACCCGCGCAGTGCGCGGCTGGACTTGATCGGGAACTCGCGCGGCATCTGGAATGGCAGGCCGTACTTCTCGGCCCAGCGCATCAGGTCGCGCTTGCGATTGCGCAGCTTCGCCTTGGGCTCCTTCATCAGCTCGTAGTCGTTGCTGCGGAACACGTAGCCCAGATTGAATGGGTGCAGCACCAGTTCGGCGCCGTAGCGCGCCAGCAATGGCTTGATCAGCTTGATGGCGAAATAGGTGTTGGTGCTGCCCACGTCCCAATACATCTCGATCTTCATGCGTCTTGCTCCAGAAAAATCCGCGTCCGTGCTATTGCACCAGTCCCTGCGACTGCTGGATGAGCGGCGTCCACGTGGCAACCTGGCTCCTGAGCTTGCGCTCCAGCGCGGCGGGCGTCGCCCGCTCCGGCCCCACGGGCATGGCTCCCAGCTTCTTCATGCTGTCGACGAAGGCCGGATCCGACTGGGCCGCCTGCAAGGCGCGCTGCAGCCTGCCGATCACGGCCGGCGGCGTCGCCCGCGGCGCGTAGAGACCGTGCCAGACGGTCACCTCGAAACCGGGCAGCCCCTGCTCGCTCAGCGTCGGCAGTTCCGGCAGCGAAGGCAGGCGGACCGCCGTGGTGCTGCCGTAGGCCTGCACGCGGTTCGTCAGAATGGGTTGCTGGGTGGTCGTGATCTGGTCGCACAGCAGATCGACCTGGCCGCCCTGCAGGTCGGTCATGGCCGGCGCGGCGCCCTTGTACGGGACGGTCGTCAAGGCCACCTTCAGGCGCGTCATCAGCATCAGGCCGCATAGATGGGACGCGGTGCCGATGCCGGCATTGCTGAGGTTGATGCGCGAGCCCTGGCTCTTCAGGTAGGCCGAGAGCTCCTGGAAACTCCTGGCCGGCAGGTCCTTCTTGCCGACCAGGGTCATGGGCACGTCGACCACTTCGCCTACATAACCGAAGTCCCGCACCGGATCGAACTTGATCTCCGGGGACAGGGCCTTCACGGTGGACATGCCGATGTTGTGGATCATGAGCGTGTAGCCGTCGGGCGCGGCGCGCAGCAGCGCCTCCGCGCCGACGATGCCACCCGAGCTGGGCCGGTTGTCCACCACCACCGTCTGCCCCAGGTTGGCGCCCATGGCCAGCGCCAGGTGCCGCGCGACCACGTCCGTCGGGCCGCCGGCCGAGAACGGCACGATCACCGTGACCGGCCGCGCCGGAAAATCCTGCGCCGATACCGGCCCGGCCGCCACGGCCAATGCCGCCGCAAACATGAATGTCCGCATGATGCCTCCTCCTTGGATGGATGACTCGTCAGGCCGTCCCGCGTCTGCCGCGCGCGATCAGCCTGTCCTGTACCAGGACCTCCTGCGCGTAGAGCGCCTCGATGTCCTCGGGCCCCAGCCCGAGCACCTCGCTCAACACGTCTTCGTTGTGCTCGCCCAGGGCATCGGCGCGCAGCTCGCGCGCGGGCTCCCAGGCGGAAAACCGGACGGGGAGTCCGGGGATGTCGAAATCCCCCAGCACCTCGTCATGGACGCGCCGCACGGTGCCGCGCTCGCGCAGGTGCGGATGCGCCATCGCCTCGTTCAGGCTCAGGACGGGCGCGCAGGGAATACGGTGCGCCTCCAGCGCCGCGATGGCTGCCTCGCTGGAATCGAAGCGCGCCAGCCACCCTTCCAGCAGGGTCTTGAGCGCCGCGTTGTTGTCGCGCCGCAGGGCCGCCGTGGCAAAGCGCGGATCGGCCATCAGCTCGGACATGTCCAGGGCGCGGACCAGCGCCTCCCATTGGTGGGGCAGTGTGGCCAGCGCGATATAGCGGCCATCGCCGCAGCGGAACAATCCGGTCGGACCGCCGTCGGGATGCTGCGAGCCGGTGCGGCGCGGCGTGTAGCCGGGACGCAGCGACACGCGCGGCAGCGCCACCTCGTGCATCTGGAAATAGGTATCCAGCAGCGAGGCCTCGACGTGCTGGCCTTCGCCTGTGCGTTCGCGATGCAGCAGCGCGTAGCCCACGGCCATCGCGGCGGTCAGGCCAGTGGCCGTGTCGCCCACGGCCATCGTGATCATCGCCGGATCGCCATCCGGCTCGCCGATCAGGTCCGTGACCCCGGCATAGGCCTGGGCAACGTAGTCGTAGCCGGGCTTGCGGCTCAACGGCCCGTGCTGGCCGGCCAGCGAGATCGAGCACATGACCAACCCCGGATTCGCTTCCCGCAACGCTTCATAGGACAGCCCCGCGCGCTCCATGACTCCCGGACTGAAGTTCTCGACCAGCACGTCGCAGCGCGCGGCCAGCGCCTTGATCAGCGCCACGCCGCGCGGATGCTTCATGTCCACCGCCAGGCTGCGCTTGGAATGGTTGTGCTGGAAGTAATAGGTGCTGCGGCTGGAATTCTTGTGCAGCGGGTCGCGCGAACGCAGCCCGCCTATGCGGGTGCGGTCGCCGAAGGGCGCGAGTTCGAGCTTGATGACGTCGGCGCCGAGTTCGGCCATGATGCGCGAGCACGTCGGCCCGGCCACGATCTGCGTCATATCCAGGACGCGGTATCCCTTGAGCATGGGCAAGGCGGCGGACATGGGACTCCTTCGGTGTGGCGGTTGTCAGGCTTGGCGCGCGCCGAGCCGGGCGCCGCCGAACAGGTTGTTCCAACGCTCGCCCTGGGGCGGGGCGCCGCTGCGGTCCACCTTCGCGGCCAGCACCGCGAGTCCGCGCTGCACGGCCGGGCGGGCGCGGACCGCCGCGTACCAGCGCTTCAGGTTGGGCCAGGCATCGATGTCCTGGCCCTGCCACTTGTAGGGCCGCAGCCAGGGATAGGTGGCGATGTCGGCCAGCGTGTAGGCATCGCCGGCCAGATATTCGGCCTCGCCCAGGCGGCGGTCGATCACGCCGTAGAGGCGATGCGCCTCGCTGGTGTAGCGCTCCACCGCGTAGGGAATGGTCTCGGGCGCGTACTTGCGGAAGTGATGCGCCTGGCCCAGCATCGGGCCGACGCCGCCCATCTGGAACATCAGCCACTGCACGGTGGCGTAGCGTCCGACCGGATCCGCGGGCAGCAGGGGGCTGGCCAACTTCTCGGCCAGGTACATCATGATCGCGCCCGATTCGAACATGGCCAGCGGCCGCCCGCCCGGGCCGTCATGGTCGACGATGGCGGGCACCTTGTTGTTGGGACTGATGGCCAGAAAGGCGGGATCGAACTGCTCGCCCTTGCCGATGTGCACCGGCATCACGCGATAGGGTTGCTCCAGTTCCTCCAGCAGGATCGAGACCTTGTAGGCGTTCGGGGTGGTCCAGAAATAGAGGTCGATCATGATGTCCGTGCCCTTGCGCGGCTTAGCCGGGGATGGGAAGCCATGGTAGGGACATCGATGCATCGGGAATAATAGGACATTGCGATCCCGGTATATGCGGAACCTATGGTCTACAGTGTTCCGCCGCGAGCACGAGAGAAGAACATGGAGCTGAGACAGTTGCGGTACTTCGTCCGCATCGTCGAACTGGGCAGCGTGTCCCGCGCGGCCAAGGACCTCTACGTCGCGCAGCCGGCCCTCAGCGCGCAAATGGCGAACCTGGAATCCGAACTGGGCGTGCGGCTGCTGGCGCGCAGCGTGCGCGGGGTCACGCCCACCGCCGGCGGCAAGACCCTGTACCTGCACGCCCAGGCCGTGCTGCGGCAGGTCGATCGCCTGCGCCGCGACGTCGCCCATGCCGGCGCCCTGCCCGGCGGCCCGGTGTCGGTGGGCATGCCCACCAGCGCCGCGAACGTGCTGGCCGGCCCGCTCATCGCCGCCGTGCAGCAGCGCTACCCCGACATCCAGCTCAGCCTGGTCGAAAGCCTGAGCGGCCACCTGCGCGAACTGGTGGGCAACGGCCGCCTGGAGATGTCCCTGCTGTTCGAGCCGGCTCCGCCGCCGGGCGCGGCCGCGCGCGAGGGCGGCGACCTGCCCCACATCCACCGGGTCCCGCTGGTCGAGGAAGAACTGTTTCTGCTGTCAGCCACGCCCGCCCCGAGTGCCCGCGGCGGCCGCGTCAGACTGGAGGACGCCGCGGCGATGCGGCTGGTGCTGCCCGGACGCGCCAACATCACGCGCCAGCTCATCGACCAGGTCTTCGCCGCGCGCGGGCTGGCCCCCCAGGTCATGGCCGAACTCGATTCGCTGTCCACCATCCAGGCCATCGTCGAACGCGGCCAGGCGGCCACCATCCTGTCGCTGTCCTCGCTGGTAGGCGAAGGCGCGCGCGACCGGCTGTCGGCGCTGTCGGTGGGCGATCCGCCCATCCTGCGGCGGCTCTCGCTGTGCAGCCCGGACATCGTCGCCATGGGCTCCGCCGCGGAAAGCGTGGCCGCGCTGGTCCCCGAGCTGGTACGGGACATCGTCGCGGCGGGCGGCTGGCCCGGCGCGACGATGCTGGCTGCCACGGAGGGTCCATAACTGCGGGATATGTCCCCCGCGCAAAGTCCTATGACGTCGGCATCGCCGGTTCTGCTTAGACTGCCCGCCAAGCCACCGAATGAACCTGAGCATGCAGAAAATATTATCCGGGACGATCGTATTGGACCTGACCCGCTTCTTCTCAGGCCCGCAGGCCACCCTGTTCCTTGCCGGCATGGGCGCGCAGGTCGTGAAGATCGACGATCCCGCCACAGGCGACCCCACCGCGTTCTCGCCCCCCTACGCCGGCCCCGGCGGCGTATCCTTCCAGCGGACCTCGGACGCGGACATGGGGCTGGCCTACCTGAAACGCGCGCGCGGCAAGCAATCGGTCATGCTGGACCTGAAATCGGACGCGGGCCGCGAGGTCTTCCTGCGCATGGCAGCCGGCGCCGACGTCGTGATCGACAACTTCAGCGCGGGCGTGGCGGACCGGCTGGGGGTAGGCTATGACGCGCTGGCGGCGGTCAACCCCGGCATCGTCTATTGCTCGTTGACGGGATACGGCTCGACCGGTTCCGATCGGCACCTGAAGGCCTACGACCTGATGGTGCAGGCGGCGGTAGGCCTGATGAGCGTGACCGGCGAAGCCGGCGGCCCCCCGGTCAAGACCGGCTCGCCGCTGTCCGACGCCATCGCCGGCGTGTTCGCCGCGTCCGGCATCCTGGCCGCCCTGCTGCACCGCCAGCGCACGGGATGCGGCCAGGCGGTGGACATTTCGATGGCCGACTGCCTGTTCTCGTTGATGTTCGACGAACCCTTCGACTGCTACGAGCAGCTGGGCCTGCCCCAGCGTCAAGGCAGCCGCATCATGCGGTTCTCGCCCTTCAACGTCTATCGCTCGCGCGATGGCTGGGTAGTGCTGGGCGCGGCCACCGCCGCCGACTGGACCGCGCTGCTGGGCGCGATGGACCGGCGGGACCTGGCCGACGATACGCGGATGAACGACCTGGGCTGGCGCATCGCGCACAACGCGCAGATCGACGCCATCGTGTCGGCCTGGACCGAGGCCCGCGGCACCGGAGACATCGTGAACGCGCTGCACGCGGCCAAGGTGCCGTGCAGTCCGGTCCGCGGCATCGACGAGGTCATGCAGTGGCGGCAACTGCGCGAGCGCGGCATGGTGGTCCCGGTGCACAACCCCATGACCGGCACCGACATGGGCGCCAGCGCGCCCGGCTTCCCGATCAAGTTCAGCGACAGCCAGGCCGGCTACGACACGCCCGCGCCGGTGCCCGGGGCCCACACGCAGGAAATCCTGGAAACGCTGGCCGGGCTGTCGCCCCAGCGCATCGAGGAACTGGCGGCGCGCGGGGTTGTACGGCGCGCGCAGTCATCTCCTTCCCAATGAAAAAAGACCTCCCGCCGGGAGGTCTCTTCGTAGCGGCGCGGCCCTCGCCTTACTTGCCGGCCCGCTGATAGCGCTCGATGCTGCCGACGATCTCCTGGCGGGCGGCTTCCGGGCCGTCCCAGCCCTTCACCTTGACCCACTTGCCCTTCTCCAGATCCTTGTAGTGCTCGAAGAAATGCTGGATGCGCAGCAGGTACTCGGGCTGCAGGTCTTCCGGCTTCTGCCAGTGGCGGTAGATGGGCAGGACCTTGTCCACGGGCACGGCCAGCAGCTTGGCGTCGCCGCCCGCTTCGTCGTCCATGTTCAGGATGCCGATGGGGCGGCAGCGCACGACGGCGCCGACGGTGACCGGATGGGGAGTGATGACCAGCACGTCGACGGGGTCGCCGTCGTCGGACAGGGTCTGCGGCACATAGCCGTAATTGCACGGGTAGTGCATGGCGGTCATCATGAAGCGATCGACGAACAAGGCTCCGGTTTCCTTGTCGACTTCGTACTTGATCGGATCCGCGTTCATCGGGATCTCAATGATGACGTTGAATTCTTCCGGCGCCTTTTTGCCGGGACCGACTCGATCGAGATTCATAACTGCCTGGAAGGTTGGTAAAAACAGGTGGACCGGCCCGGGGCCGGCACGACATCGAAAAAAACCGCCGCTAGAGGCCGGCCGCGCGATCGGGCGCCACGTCCTCTTCGCTCTCGAACTGCGGACGCGCGGCGGCGGGGCCGAACAGAACGGCTTCGTCGGCCTTCAGGACCGGCAGGCCGATCACCGCCTCGGTCGCCAGGCGCCAGTGGCGCACGGCCTCGACGGCGCGGTCGGTGCGATCGTACAGGCTGGCCAGCAGCGCATGCGTGCGCGGGTCGTCGCGCTCGCTCAGGCTGCGTTCGAGATATCGCTGCGCCGGGCCCCACAGGCGGCCGCACAGGCACAGCGTGCCCAGGGCCTGCAGCAGGTCGGGATCATTGGGGTGCTGGCGCAGCCAGCTCTCGGCCTTCTCCAGCCGCGGGGGTATGTGTTCGGGACTGCAACGGGCATAGGCCTGCAGCAGGAGCGGGCTGAGCTGGGCGTCGAGCGCGGTCTCGAGGATGCGGCGGGTGCGCGCCTCGTCGCCATCGGCCTCGAACACCGCGGCGCCGGCCTGCGCCACTTCGGGCAGGATGCGCTCGTCGTCTTTCAGGTCTTTCCAGATGGCGCGCCGCGTGGCGGCATCGCTGGCCGACCGCAGCAACTCGGCCGCGGCGGTGGCGATCATGCGCGTGGCGGCGGCCGGATGCAGGGCATTGCGCTTGGACAGCGTGCGCGCCAGCTTCAGGACCTCGGCCCAATGTCCCAGGTCGCGATGGGCGCGCAGGGTGAGCCGCAGCGAATGCATGTGCTTGGGACCGCCGTCGTGCAGCTGCGACAGCAGCGCCAGCGCTTCCTCGGGCCGCTGCTGGTCGAGCAGCATGTCGGCCTCGACCAGGACGACGGCGGGCTTGAGTCCGGCATCGGCGTCGGCGGCCTCGCGGGCCTGCGCCAGCAGCAGGTCGCGGCGGGCGAATTCCTGCATGGCATGCGCGGCCCGCGCGGCCGACAGGTTGGCCAGGACACGGCGCGAGGGTACGTCGGTCTGTCCGGCCACGCTGCTCATGTCGGCCTCGGCCTTGGCATAGCGGCCCTCCAGCAGATTGATCCAGCCGCGCTCGAGCAGCTCCTGCTGCTGGGTCAGCGCGCGGCGCGCACGCCAGCGGCGCACCCGCACGGGCAGGTCCAGGGTCCAGGAGATGGCGCGCAGCGCGGCGTACAGCACCGCGAACAGCGCGACCAGGATCAGCGCGGCCAGGCTGGCGGACAGCTCGACCCGGTAGGGCGGCAGCAGCAGCGCGACGTTGCCGGAGTGATAACGCAGCCCGACGGCCAGCCCGACGGCGGCCACCAGCAGCAACAGGGTCCAGAACCAGGTGCGCATGCCTTACCTCTGCGCGCCGGAAACGGCATTGCGAGGCAGCACCGAGCGCACCGCGGCCAGGCTGTCGTTCAGGTTCGGCAGCTCGATGGAGATGTCGGTCTCGCGAATCTGCCGCAGCAGCGTCTGGGCATTGCGCGTAGCCGGCGCATTGGCGTCGAAGTAGGCGGGCAGGGCCTGGCCGACCGCGTCCAGGTCGGCGCGCCAGGCATGCTCCTGCCTGGACAGCAGGGCCAGGCGGGCATTGAGCAGCCTGAGCTTGAGGTTCTCGCGCACCATGGCGCCCTGCTCGGGGGACACCAGCAGGGCGTCGGGCTTGTCGATGCGACGGATGCGGATCAGGTCGCGCATGTCGCCCAGGAAGCCGTTGCGCAGCGGTTCCCACCACGCGATGGCCCGCTTCCACCAGGGCGCATCGGCCGCCGGCGCCTGCACGGCTTGGGCGGCGGCCGGCGCGGCCTGGCCGTCGGCTTCGTGGGCCGGCTGCACGCCGGCCAGCAGCGGCAGGCGGTCGAGCAGTCCGATCAACTGGTCGATCTTGACCACCAGGCCGGACACGTCCACCGACGGCAGTCCGCGCAGCCGTTCGAGATCCTGCGCGATGGCGCGGCGCACGGCGGTGAACTGCGGCCGGTCGGCGCGCGCCAGCCGGGCGTCGGCCACCTGCAGCGCGGCGATGGAGTTCTGCACGTTGCCGGCCAGTTGCAGTTGCTGGGCGGCGATGGACAGGGCCTGTTCGACTTCGATCAGCGTCCATTCGTCCTCGCCGCGCGACAGCTCCTGGTAGAGCTGTTCCAGCGCGGCCTGCTGGCTTTGCGATTCCAGCACCTTGGATTCGAGCACGGCCAGCTTGTCGGTGTTGCCCTGGGAGATGGACAGGGCCTGGCGGGCGCGGGCCTGGGCATCGCGCGAGAAGGAGTCGATCTCGTTGAAGCGGCGCGCCGATTCGCGGCCGATGGCATCGACCAGCTGCTGCTGGCGCCACAGCGCGGCCGCCAGCACCACGATCACGATCAGCGCGAAGGCGAGCACCGTTCCCAGCCAGGGGAAGGACCGGCTGGACGTCCGGCCCTTGGGGGCACGGCCGGCGCGCTCGGTTGCGGAACGGGTATCGTTGGGCGCAGGACCCTGCGCGGATGCGGGAGATGCGTTCTCGGATGCAGTCATGACACCGATTCTATCGCGGCCAGGATGTCCTCATCCCGGGGCGCGCAAGTTTGTAACATTGGCGGGTGGTCGCGAGCGGGCAATGCTTCGGCGATCACCGTTATTAGATGCCGGGCGATCCGTGGATGGGTTGCAACGAGACGACAATCGGCCCACCAGTCCAGCAATCCCAGGCGGGCAAGCTGCCCGCGCACCGCGTCCACGCCCTCGGCGCTGGTCAGCAGCCAGGCGGTGGGCGTGCCCGCGCGGGCCAGTTCGCGCAAGCCGTCGGCCTGGGGCGGCGTCCAGGCCTCGGGGACCCGCCGGTAGGCGCGGTGCAGGGTGACGCTGGCGCCGGCCTCGCGCAGCCGGCCGGCCAGCCAGTCGCGGCCGGTGCCCTGCTCGCCCCGGCCCCCACGCACGATCAGTACCCGCGATGGCAGCGGCGCGGCCGACAGGACCGCCCACAACGCTTCGGAGTCGAAATGCGGACTGTCTGACGCGGGCTGCAGCAGCCGCGGTCCGCCACCGAAGGCCGGGTGCTCGCGCAATGCCCGCGCGCTGGCGGGTCCGACGACCGCGGCGGCCGTGGCGGCGGGCCATGTCCAGTCCGGACCGGCGGAATCGCGCCATTTGTCCAGGAACATCCGGACGGCGTTGCCGCTGACGAAGACGACCAGTTCAAACGCCGCGGGATCGGGGGCCGGGCCGGCCTCGGGGGTCAACCGCAACGCCGGCAGATCCAGCGCCCGCCACCCCCGCGCAGCCAGCGCCCGCGCCAGGCCGTCGTTCTGCCCGCCGGGGCGGGTCAGGATGGCGGCACGCCCGGACAATGGCGCGGAGGACCGGGCCGGCATCGCGGCTCAGCCCAGCGCAGCGAGGATGTCGGCCGCGCCGGCCGCCAGGAGTTCTTCGGCCACGGCCAGGCCCAGTGCCTCGGCGTCCCGCGCGGCGCCGGTCCGCTCGGCGCGGACGATGCGCGCGCCGTCGGGTGTCGCGACCAGCGCTCTCAGGCGCAGCGACTCGCCCTGCGCCTGCGCGTAGGCGGCCAGCGGCACCTGACAGGAGCCGCCCAGGCGCCGCGACACGGCGCGCTCGGCCAGGGCCTCGGCGGTGGTGGCGGCATGGGCCAGCGGCGCGAGCACGGCGCGCAGGTCTTCGCGATCGGCGCGGATCTCGATACCCAGGGCGCCCTGCCCGGCGGCCGGCAGGCTGTCTTCGGGCGCCAATAGAGTCCTGATGCGGTCGCCCAGGCCCAGCCTGCGCAAGCCCGCGGCCGCGAGCACGATGGCGTCGTATTCGCCGCGATCGAGCTTGGCCAGCCGGGTCTGCAGATTGCCGCGCAGCGGCCGTACCTGCAGGTGCGGATGGCGGGCCCGGATCTGCGACTCGCGGCGCAGGCTGGAGGTGCCGATGACCGCGCCGGCGGGCATGTCGGCCAGCTCCGCGTAGCGCGCCGACACCAGGGCGTCGCGCGGATCCTCGCGTTCCATGATGGTGGACAGCGCGAACTCCGGCGCCAGGTCCACCGGCACGTCCTTGAGCGAATGCACGGCCAGGTCGGCCCGGCCGTCCTGCAGGGCGGTTTCCAGTTCCTTGACGAACAGGCCCTTGCCGCCGACCTTGGACAGCGTGCGGTCCAGGATGCGGTCGCCGCGGGTGGTCATGCCCAGCAGTTCGACCGAGCACTGCGGGTACAGCGCGCGCAGCCGCGCCTGGACATGTTCGGCCTGCCAGAGCGCCAGCTGGCTTTCGCGCGTGGCGATGATCAAACGATCGTTTTTCAAAATGCGGGGATCTCGATTGCGGTGCGGACAGGCTTCCGCTCTCGCGGCGCCCCCCTTCGGGATTATAGAAGTATTCGATATGGGCTCTTTTTTCATGGCATGCTTTCGAGGTGCCCGTACTGTTACCGTGTTTCTTGCCCCGGGCCGTCTCCAAGGCATTTGCAGCAGCCGACTCCAACGACAACTCGCGCGACGCTCCATGACCCCATCGCTTCAAGACCCCGACCTACCTCTTCGCAACGACATCCGACTGCTGGGCCGCCTCCTGGGCGACGTGATCCGCGCCAGCGAAGGCGCGGGCGTCTTCGACACCATCGAGACCGTGCGCCGCACGGCGGTGCGCTTTCGCCGCGACGGCAACGCCACCGACGGCCGCGCGCTGGAAAAACGCCTGAAGCTGCTGGCGGCCGACGAGACCAACTCCGTGGTCCGGGCCTTCACCTACTACCTGCACCTGGCCAACATCGCCGAGGACCGCGACCAGAACCGGCGCCGCCGCGCCACCCTGCTGCAGCAGGACGCCCCCGCGCGCGGCAGCCTGCAGGACGCCGTGGCCCGGCTGCGGGCGGCCGGCATCGGCAACGCGCGCATGCGCCAGTTGCTGGACGAAACGCTGATCTCTCCGGTCCTGACGGCCCACCCCACCGAGGTACAGCGCAAGAGCACGCTGGACGTGCACAAGGAAATCGCCCACCTGCTGCAGGAACGCGACGACCCGCGCACCACGGACGAATCCTTCGAACAGACCCTGGCGCTGCTGGGCCGCATCACCACGCTGTGGCAGACGCGCATGTTGCGCAACTCCCGGCTGACCGTGGCCGACGAGATCGAGAATGCGCTGTCCTACTACCGCAGCACCTTCCTGTCCGTCATCCCGCAGCTGTACGGCCATCTTTCGCGCCTGCTGGGCCGCGAGCCGGCCGATCCGTTCGGCCCCCACCCCACGCCGCTCAAGTCCTTCCTGCGCATGGGCAGCTGGATAGGCGGCGACCGCGACGGCAACCCCAACGTCGATGCCGAGACGCTGAACCTGGCGCTGCTGCGCCAGAGCACCACGGCCTTCGAGTACTACCTGGACGAAACCCACGCGCTGGGCGCCGAGCTGTCCCTGAGCGCGCTGCTGACGCCGGCCTCGCACGCGCTGACCGCGCTGGCCGAACAAGGCGGCGATCTTTCCGAGCATCGCCGCGACGAGCCCTACCGGCGCGCCCTGGTCGGCATCTACGCCCGCCTGGCGGCATCGGCGCGCGCGCTGACCGGCCGCGACCTGGCCCGCCGCGAAGCCCCGCCCGCCCAGCCCTATGCCGAGCCTGCCGAATTCGCCGCCGACCTGGCGGTGATCGCCGATTCGCTCAACGGCCACCACGCCTCGCCCATCGCCCGGCTGCGCCTGTCGGCGCTGCGCCAGGCGGTGGACGTGTTCGGCTTTCACCTGGCCACGATCGACCTGCGCCAGAGCTCCGACGTGCATGAACGCACGGTGGCCGAGCTGTTCGCGCGCGCCGGCGTCGAAGCCGACTACGCCAGCCTGGACGAGGCCGCCCGCATCGAACTGTTGCGGCGCGAGCTGAAGGAAGTCCGCCCGCTGGTCTCGCCCTGGCTGCGCTACAGCGAGGAGACGACGCGCGAGCTGGAAATCTTCCGGGCCGCCGCCAGCGCCCGCCAGCGCCTGGGCGCGCAAGCCGTGCACCACGCCATCGTGTCGCACACGGAAACGGTCAGCGACCTGCTGGAAGTGCTGGTGCTGCAACAGGAAACCGGCCTGATCGCGCCGGGCGGCGGCTCCACCGGCGGCCACGTTCCCGCCGACGGCGAAGGGCTGATGGTGGTGCCGCTGTTCGAGACCATTCCCGACCTGGCCAACGGCCCCGCCATCATGGCGCAGTTCCTCGACCTGCCCGAGGTCAAGGCGCGCGTGCGCCATGCCCAGCGCGGCGTGCAGGAAGTCATGCTGGGCTATTCCGACAGCAACAAGGACGGCGGTTTCCTGACGTCGAACTGGTCGCTGTACCAGGCCGAGCGCGCGCTGGTCGAGGTCTTTCGCGCCCGCAAGGTCAGGCTGCGCCTGTTCCACGGCCGCGGCGGCACCGTGGGCCGGGGCGGCGGCTCGAGCTTCGACGCCATCCTGGCCCAGCCGCCGGGCACCGTGGCCGGCCAGATCCGGCTGACCGAACAGGGCGAAGTCATCCAGAGCAAATACAAGGACGCCGACATCGGCCGCTGGCATCTCGAACTGCTGACCGCGGCCACGCTGGAGGCCAGCCTGGCCGACCACACCGAAAGCGCCTCGGCCGAGGACGCGCTGTTCGCCAGCTACGGACAGACCATGGACCGTCTGTCGGCCACCGCCATGCGCAGCTACCGGGCCCTGGTCTACGAGACGCCGGGGTTCGCCGACTACTTCTTCGCCTCGACGCCGATCTCCGAGATCGCCGGCCTGAACATCGGTTCGCGCCCGGCCTCGCGCAAGTCCACCGGACGCATCGAGGACCTGCGCGCCATTCCCTGGGGCTTCTCGTGGGGCCAGTGCCGGCTGCTGCTGCCGGGCTGGTACGGCATGGGCGCGGCCATCGACGACTACCTGCGCCACGGCGAAGGCACCCGGCGCGAGCGCGTCGAACACCTGCAGGCCATGGCGCGCGACTGGCCGTTCTTCCGCACGCTGCTGTCCAACATGGAAATGGTGCTGGCCAAGACCGACCTGGTCATCGCCTCGCGCTACGCCCAGCTGGTGCCGGACACCGCGCTGCGCAAGCGCATCTTCGGCGCGATCAGCGACGAATGGAAGCGCACCATGAGCGCGCTGAAGCTGATCACCGGCCAACGCCAGCTGCTGGCCGACAACCCTTCGCTGGCGCGCTCGATCCGCGACCGCATCGCCTACATCGATCCGCTCAACCACGTGCAGATCGAACTGATCCGCCGCTACCGCGCCACCCGCGGCAAGGCGGGCCGCGCCAAGGCGGATCCGGCCGGCCGGACCCAGAACGGCATCCACCTGACCATCAACGGCATCGCCGCCGGCCTGCGCAACACCGGCTGACCCCCGGCGGCCGGGCGGACCCCCACCCCGGTCCGCCTCCTTCCCATGCCGGCCAGGGTCCCCTGGCCGGCCGCCTCCTTCCCCTCGTTCCCGACGTGCCGCCGCCTGCCCGGCGCACGCGTTCGTCCTCGACCTCGTGGCATCCCCTATTGCTTCCCTTTGCCCTCAAGTTTTATATTCGAAAACAGTTTTCTTATACGAAACAATCAGGATGGAAGCATGACGGAAGTCGACATCGCGATCATCGGGGCGGGCATAGGCGGCATGGCCGCCGCCATCGCCCTGCATCGCGCGGGATACAAGGTGGGCGTCTACGAACAGGCGCCCCGGTTCGGCCGCGTGGGCGCGGGCATCAACCTGACGCCCAACGCGGTGAAGGTGCTGGACGGGCTGGGCGTGGGCGCGGTGCTGCGCGCCACCGCCTACGAACCCACCTGCCGGGTCAGCCGGCTGTGGGACAGCGGCCAGGAAACCTCGCGGCTGGAATTGCACGCCCAGGGCGAACGGCGCTACGGCGCGCCGCAGCTCACCATCCACCGGGCCGACCTGCTGTCGGCGCTGGAAACAGCTCTGCCCGCCGGCTCGGTCCGCCTGGGCGCCAAGGTGGCCTGCGTCGGCCAGGACGAGCGCCACGCCTGGCTGGACCTGGCCGATGGATCGCGGGTGGCGGCGCGTGCCGTGGTCGGCTGCGACGGCATCCATTCGGTGGTGCGCGAGGCCATCGCCGGCCCCGAAGCCCCCCGCTTCACGGGCAAGGTCGCGTTCCGCTCCATCGTGCCCACCGCCCCGCTCGCCCGCTACGACCTGACCCCCACCACCAAGTGGTGGGGGCCGGATGCCTCCAGCCAGATCTTCACCTTCCTGATCGACCGCGGCCAGCGCGAGCTGTTCGTGTTCGCCACGGTGCCCGAGACCGAATGGACCCACGAGTCCTGGTCCATCCAGGGACACAAGGACGAACTGCTGCGCGCGTACGCGGGCTTTCACGAGGAAGCGCTCGCCATCCTGGAAGGCTGCGACGTCGTCCTCAAGACCGCGCTCTATGCGCGCGACCCCATGGCGCGCTGGACCCATGGCCGCGTCACCCTGCTGGGCGACGCCTGCCACGCCATGCTGCCCTTCATGGCCCAGGGCGCCGCCATGGGCCTGGAGGACGCCGCGGTGCTGAGCCGCTGCCTGGGCGAGGCCGGGGACGACGTGCCCGCCGCCCTGCTGCGCTACGAACAGGCCCGGCTGGAACGCGCCAGCCGCATCCAGCGCGGTTCGCTGCAGAACGACTGGCTGCGCTCGGACACGAACGCCGACTGGGTCTATGGCTACGACGCCTGGACCGAACCCCTGCCCGCGCGGGCGCACTGAACCCTTCCCTTTCCAGCGGAGTCCTTCCATGCAAAGACGACATTTCCTCGGCACCATGATCGCGGCGGCGGGCGCCGGCGCGGCCCCGGCCACGCGCGCCCAGCCCGGCTTTCCCTCGCGCCCCATCCGCATGCTGGTCGGCTTCGCGCCCGGCGGCGCCACCGACGTGGCGTTCCGCGTCCTGGCGCAGAACGCGGCCGCCATCCTGAAACAGCCCGTCGTGGTCGAGAACAAGCCGGGTGCCGGGATGGTGATTCCCGCCCAGATGATGCAGGCCACCGCGCCCGACGGCTACACCATCGCGCAGATCGCGGTATCGGTGTTCCGCACGCCCTATCTGGTCAAGACCGCCTGGGATCCGCTCAAGGACCTGAAATACATCATCGGCCTGGCGGCCTACCCCTTCGGCCTCGTGGTGCCGGCCTCCTCGCCCATCAGGACGGTGGCGGACTACATCGCCTACGCCAAGGCCAATCCCGGCACCATGACCTACGGCACGCCGGGCACGCTGTCCTCGCCCCACCTGACCATGGAAGACCTGGCCTTCCAGGCCGGCGTGAAGTTCAACCACGTGCCCTACAAGGGCGGCGCCGAGGCGCTGGCCGCGCTGCTGGGCGGCCACATCATGTCGCTCGCCGACGGCCCCAGTTGGGCGCAGTACGTCGAGTCGGGGCAATTGCGCCTGCTCGCCACCGGCGGCGAAACCCGCAGCGCGCGCTTCTCGGCGGCGCCCACGCTCAAGGAACTCGGCTACGACATCGTGCAGAACGCCCCCTTCGGGCTGGCGGCCCCGCGCGACACCGATCCGGGCGTGGTCCGCATCCTGCACGACGCCTTCAAGCAGTCCATGGAGATGGACAACTACCGCGCCGCGCTCAAGCAGTACGATCTCGAGCCCGCCTACCTGAGCAGCGAGCAGTTCACCCGCTTCGCCGCGGACACCATGCAGAAGGAAAAGCTGTTGATCGACCGGATAGGGCTGCGCAGACTATAAAATGACCGGGCGCAAGGCGCTTCGCCTTGCGCCCCGTCCTATCCGCCCCTATGACCGAACCCCAGCTGCCGGCCACCGACGACGGCGACGACACGCCCGACAACGCTTCCGCTCCTCGCAAGGATCCCTACTGGGTCGACGCGCTTGCCCAGGGCCTGTCCGTGCTCGAAGCCTTCGATTGCGAACAGCCCTCGCTGACCTTGACCGAACTCGCGCAGCGCCTGGGCTGGAGCCGCAGCAAGCCTTACCGCTTCGTGCATACGCTGGAGAAGCTGGGTTTCCTGGAACGCGAGGAAGTCGGCCGGCGCTACCGCCTGACCGCGCATGCGATGAAGCTCGGCTTCGCCTATCTGAACCGCCTGCCGCTGGTCGAACTGGCGCAGCCGATCATGAACCGGCTGCGCACCGAGGTCGGCGCTTCCGTGCACATGGCCATCCTGGACCGCGACGAGCTGGTCTACGTGGCGCAGGCCCGCATCCCGCTGCCGACCTCGATCGACATCCACGTCGGTTCGCGCATGCCGCCGCACTCGTCCTCGATCGGACGGATCCTGCTGGCCTACAAGCCCCGGGCGGACATCGCCCGCATCCTGGACGGCGCGCCCATACCCGCCCTGACCGAAAAATCCACGGTGGACCCCGCAGCCTTCCGCGCGCTGCTGGATACCGCGCGCGAACGCGGCTACGTCTACAACGACGAGGAATTCCACCGCGGCGTGCGTTCGATCGCCGCGCCGGTCCTGAACGCCCAGGGAGAAGTGGTGGCGGGACTGAACGCGACCTCGATGATCTACACCTTTACCGACGAGGTCGTGGCCGGGACCGTGATCCCCGCCGTCGTGCGGGCGGCGCGGGAGTTGTCGCAGGCACTGGGCTACCGCGAACGGTAGCCCCGGGATTCAACGCAGGTAGGACACCGCGACCGCGATCGCCACGCCGACGGCGCCGATCAGCACCAGCATCTGCATCAGCGTCAACCCTTTCTGCAAGCTCTTCATTCCATCCTCTGGCGCCTGCCCCGCAGGCACGGCAATAAGAAACACAGGGGCCATAGGTTAGCCTGTTTCAGGCGGGAATTCCTGCCTTACCCGCACACCGGCGCCCTGCGCCGGCCGGCACGGCCCAGCCAGACCAGCGCGAGGCCGCCGGCGGCCAGCGTCGCGCCCGCCACCGGTACCGCGGCATAGCCCAGCCCCTGGCCGATGACCACGCTACCCAGGGCCGCGCCCAGCGCGTTGCCCAGATTGAAGGCGCCGACATTGACGGACGAAGCCAGCCCGGGCGCCTGGGCCGCCGCCTGCATGACGCGCATCTGCACCGGCGGCACGATGCCGAAGGCGGCCGCGCCCCACACCACGAGACCGATGGCCGCGCCGGCATGAGACGTCAGGACCAGCGGCAGAACGGCCATGATGATGGCGAGCGCGGCCAGGATGATCGTGGTCGCGCCGTCGACCGACCAATCCGCCAGGCGGCCGCCCAGGGTATTGCCCAGCGTGAAACCGACGCCGATCAGCACCAGCGCGAACGCCACGAAGCCGGGGCTGGCATGCGTGATGTCGGCCAGCACGGGCGCCACGTAGGTGTAAAGCGCGAACATCGCGCCCGCGCCCAGCACGGTGGTGCCCATGGCCAGCAGGACCTCGGGACGCGTGAGCACGGCCAGTTCGCGGCGCACATCCGGCCGCGTGCCGGGCTCGCCCTTGGGCAGGGCCAGCCACAGCGCGGCGATGGTGACGAGGCCCAGCGCGGCGGTTCCGCCGAAGGCAACGCGCCATCCCACCTGCTGTCCGATCCAGGTCGCCGCCGGCACGCCGCCGATATTGGCCACGGTCAGCCCCATGAACATCGCCGCAATCGCGCTGGCCTGTTTTTCCCTGGGCACGACGCTGGCCGCCACCACCGCCCCGATGCCGAAGAAGGCGCCGTGGTTGAGGCTGGTGACGAGGCGAGACAGGAGCAGGGTCGCGTAGCCCGGCGCGAACGCCGACAGCAGATTGCCGGCGGTGAAGATCAGCATCAGCAGCATCAGCGCGGCACGCTTGCCGAAGCGGCTGAACAGCAGCGTCATCACCGGCGCGCCGACCATGACGCCGACGGCGTAGGCCGACACCAACATGCCGGCGGTGGGTATGTCGACCCGCACCCCATCGGCGATCACGGGCAGCAGGCCCATGGGGGTGAACTCGGTCGTGCCGATGGCGAACGCGCCTATGGCCAGCGCGAACAGGGCGGCGGTGGACTTCACCGGAGCCACACCGGGCTTGGAGTCGTTGAGAGCGGGAGACATGACGGCCATCCTGGAACGGTTTTCTGTGGATGGAGCCAGTGTGCGGGGTTTATATTTGCGGATTAAGCCCTATATCGGCCAATCTCATTTGACTTAACTTCAACAATGAAGACCACGCTGGACGAATTGCAGGCCTTCGTGGCTGTCGTGGACATGGGCTCGATCACGGCGGCCTCGGAGGTGCTCGGACTGACCATCTCCGCCACCAGCCGCAGCCTGGGCCGGCTGGAGGAAAAGCTCCAGACCACCTTGCTGCGCCGCACCACCCGGCGGCTGGAACTGACCGAGGAAGGCTCGACCTTCCTGCAGCATGCGCGCGCCATCCTGGCCTCTGTCGACGAGGCCGAGGAGCAGATGGCGGCCCGGCGCCTGCATCCGGCCGGACGGCTGCGGGTCGATGCATCCACGCCGTTCATGCTGCACGTCCTCGTGCCGCTGCTGGACGGTTTTCGTACCCGCTACCCCAAGGTGGAACTGGAACTGAACTCGAACGAAGGCATCGTGGATCTCATCGAGAAACGCACCGACGTGGCCTTCCGCATCGGCGCCTTGAAGGACTCCACCCTGCACGCGCGCCCCGTGGGCACCAGCCGCCTGCGCGTGCTCGCCAGTCCCGCCTACCTGGAGCGCCATGGTTCGCCGGCCGATCCGGGTCGACTCGGGCACCACACCCTGCTGGGCTTCACCCAGCCCGAGACCTTGAACGACTGGCCGCTGCGCGACGCCGACGGAGACATCCTGCGCATCCGGCCCACGATCGCCTCGTCCAGCGGAGAAACGCTGCGGCAGATGGCCCTGGCGGGCCTGGGCATCGTCTGCCTGTCGGATTTCATGACGGGCGACGATCGCCGTCAGGCGCGGCTGGTGCCCCTGTTTCCCGGGCAGACGCTGGACATGCGCCAGGCGATCAACGCGGTCTACTACCGGAATACCGCCCTGGCCTCGCGCATCACGGCCTTCGTCGACCATGTCGTCGACGCGCTGGGCAAGCGGCCCTTCGACGAATGACGCCCCACAAGCGACAACGCCCTGCCGAAGCAGGGCGTGCCGTGCCGGGCCTCGCGGCCCCGCGCTCCGATCAGGCCTGGCTGGCCGGCTGCTGCGCCCTCTTGCGGCGGGCCAACCACATCCCCACCCCGACGACGATCAGCGCGCCCAGGATTTCCGCGGCATAGGTGATCTGCGTGTTGTAGGCCGCCAGCGAGCTGGGCTGGATCACATGGGACTGGACCGCGACGTCGGTCGCCAGCATGCCGCCGGCGATCCACCCCAGCAGCGCGCCGCCCAGCGTCACCACGACGGGGAAGCGGTCGATCAGCTTCAGGACCAGGGTGCTGCCCCAGATGATGATGGGCACGCTGACCAGCAGGCCGAAGATGACCAGGCCGATCTGGTGGGACTCGTCCGCCTGCTGGGCCGCGCCGGCAATGGCGATGACGTTGTCCAGGCTCATGACGAAGTCGGCCACGATGATGGTCTTGATCGCGCCCAGCAGCGTGGCGCCGCCCTCGATGTTGTCGTGCGACTCATCCTCGGGCACCAGCAGCTTGATGCCGATCCAGAACAGCAGCACGCCGCCCACGATCTTCAGGAACGGGATCTGCAGCATCGTGACCGCGAAGGCGATCAGCACGACGCGCAGCACGATGGCGCCCGCCGTCCCCCACAGAATGCCCTGCATCCGCCGCTTGGCGGGCAGGTTGCGGCAGGCCAGCGCGATGACCACCGCGTTGTCCCCGCCCAGCAGGATGTCGATCAGGATGATTTGAAATACTGCCGCCCAGCTGAGCGTCTGGAAAAATTCAAGCACGTGTAGCTCCCTAAGCCAGATCCGGACGAGCGAATCTTCCTGTACGGAAGATAGGTTCTTCCTTGTTTTTCGAATTCACCACGCCTTATGGGAAGGTATTTCCAGGCACCCGCATGCCCGGAAACACCCCCGCGAAGACGAGACCGGCCTGGCACACGAATGCCAAGCCGACTTACCACGACTATGCGTTGCCGGCCCTCAAGCAGGCTGGTCGCCGGAGCGGCGCCGCGACATCAGCACCTTGCCCACCACCAGCACGATGACGGCTCCGATCACGCCGGCGGCGATCTCGGCGCCATGATGGCTCAGCCCCATGGACGCCTCGACGGCCTCGGTGTGCAGCGCGGGATCGTTGACGAACAGCTCGCCGGCGATGAACCCCAGCAGGGCGGCACCCAGCCAGACGATGAGCGGGAAGCGTTCGATGACTTTCAGCAGCAGCGTGCTGCCGAAGATCACCAGCGGGATGCTGATGGCCAGGCCCAGGACCAGGAGCACGGTATTGCCCATGGCGGCAGCCGCCACGGCGATCACGTTGTCCAGGCTCATGACCAGGTCGGCGATCAGGATGGTGCGGATGGCGGCCATCAGGCCGTCCTTGGCCAGCTTGCCTTCGTCCTCTTCACCTTCCGGCAGCAACAGAGAAATACCGATGTACAGCAACAGCAGCGAGCCGATCAGTTTCAACCAGGGCAGCTGCAGCAACTGGGCCGCAACCAGCGTCAGGATGATACGCATCACGATGGCGGCCGCAGAGCCGATCACGATTGCTTTCTTTTGTTGATGGGCCGGCAGCGAACGAGCCGCCAGCGCGATGACCACCGCGTTGTCCCCCGACAACAGGATGTTCACCCAGATGATTTGAATGAGAGCCAGTACAAAGGCGGCTGAGCCAAATTCCACGCTTTTCTCCTGAAATGGCGACGGGCGCGATAGTCAATCGCGCCCGTCTCTCTTTTTACTTACAGCACGGACTTGAGCAGCTTGCCCATCTCGGACGGGTTCTTGGTCGTTTTGATGCCGCAAGCTTCCATGATCTCCAGCTTGGCTTCGGCCGTGTCGGCGCCGCCCGAGATCAGCGCGCCGGCGTGGCCCATGCGCTTGCCGGCCGGAGCCGTCACGCCCGCGATGAAACCGACCACCGGCTTCTTCATGTTGTCCTTGGCCCACTGGGCGGCGTTCACTTCGTCCGGGCCGCCGATTTCGCCGATCATGATGACGGCGTCGGTGTCGGGATCGTCATTGAACATCTTCAGCACGTCGATGTGCTTGAGGCCGTTGATGGGATCGCCACCGATGCCGACGGCGCTCGACTGGCCCAGGCCCAATTCCGTGACCTGGCCCACGGCTTCATACGTCAGCGTGCCCGAGCGGCTGACGATGCCGATGCGGCCCTTGCGGTGGATGTGGCCGGGCATGATGCCGATCTTGATTTCGTCGGGGGTGATCAGGCCGGGGCAGTTGGGTCCGAGCAGCAGCGTGCGCTTGTTTTCGGCGCGCATGCGGTTGCGGACTTCCAGCATGTCGCGGACGGGAATGCCCTCGGTGATGCAGATGGCCAGATCCAGGTCGGCCTCGACGGCTTCCCAGATGGCGGCGGCGGCGCCCGCGGGCGGCACGTAGATGACCGACACGTTGGCGCCGGTGGCGGCCTTGGCTTCGGAAACGTTGGCGTAGATGGGCACGCCTTCGAAGTCCTCGCCGGCCTTCTTGGGGTTCACGCCGGCCACGAAGCAGTTCTTGCCGTTGGCGTACTCGCGGCACATGCGGGTGTGGAATTGCCCGGTCTTGCCGGTGATCCCCTGCGTGATGACCTTGGTATCTTTGTTGATCAGAATCGACATTTCGAGTCCTTAATATCCTGTGCTGTGCGCTCGTGCGCTTACTTGGCCGCGGCCACGACCTTGGTGGCGGCTTCGGCCATGGTGTCGGCGCTGATGATGGGCAGACCGGAATCGGCCAGCATCTTCTTGCCGAGCTCCTCGTTGGTACCCTTCATGCGCACGACCAGCGGCACGCTCAGGCTGACGGCCTTGCACGCGGCGATCACGCCTTCGGCGATGACGTCGCAGCGCATGATGCCGCCGAAAATGTTCACCAGGATGGCCTTCAGGCCGGGGTTCTTCAGCATGATCTTGAAGGCTTCGGTCACCTTCTCGGCCGTGGCGCCACCGCCGACGTCCAGGAAGTTGGCCGGCTCGCCGCCGAACAGCTTGATGGTGTCCATGGTGGCCATGGCCAGGCCGGCGCCGTTCACCAGGCAGCCGATGTTGCCGTCGAGCTGGATGTAGGCCAGGCCGAACTGGCTGGCTTCGATTTCGGCGGGGTCTTCTTCATCGGTGTCGCGGTAGGCCACGATCTCGGGGTGGCGGAACAGCGCGTTCGAATCGAAGTTGAACTTGGCGTCCAGGGCGATGATCTTGCCCGAGCCGGTGACGATCAGGGGGTTGATCTCGGCCAGGTCGGCGTCGGTCTCGACGTAGCAGGTGTACAGCTTCTGGATCTGATCGGCCGCATCGGCGATCGAACCTTCGGGAACGCCGATGCCGCGGGCCAGTTGCGAGGCTTCGTCGGTGGTCAGGCCCTTGGCGGGGTCGACGAACACCTTCAGGATCTTCTCGGGGGTGGCGTGGGCGACCTCTTCGATCTCCATGCCGCCTTCGCTCGAGGCCATCACGCAGACGCGCTGCGAGCTGCGGTCGGTCACGATGCCGACGTACAGTTCCTTCTTGATGTCGGCGCCTTCCTCGATCAGCAGGCGGCGGACCTTCTGGCCTTCCGGGCCGGTCTGGTGCGTGATCAGCTGCATGCCCAGGATCTGGCCGGCCAGCGTGCGCACTTCCTCGATGGAACGGCCGAGCTTGACGCCGCCGCCCTTGCCGCGGCCGCCCGCATGGATCTGGGCCTTGACGACCCACACCGGGCCGCCCAGTTGTTCAGCAGCCTTGACGGCCTCGTCCACCGAGAACACGGGGATGCCGCGCGGAACGGTGACGCCAAATTTATTCAGAAGCTCT
The DNA here is from genome assembly GCF_004216695.1 of Pigmentiphaga kullae. GTDB lineage: Bacteria > Pseudomonadota > Gammaproteobacteria > Burkholderiales > Burkholderiaceae_B > Pigmentiphaga > Pigmentiphaga kullae. Next base: position 376,952 of record NZ_SGXC01000003.1, on the reverse strand, counting down.
TTGCCCTGATACTCGTGGATTTTCATGCGGAGCCTTCGCTGTCGGGTAGACGTTGAATGATCGGTTGGAAAAGACCAGCGCCATGACGGGTCATGCGCCTGGATACGGATGGGGATAGCCCAGGCGTAGCCGCGGCCGGGCAAACAAAAGCCCACGGACCTGTGCTCTGGACGAGCAAAGTCGCGGGCTGTCGCATAGCGAGGCGATTGGCGGTTACGGGCATGCGCTAAGGTGCCGATTGCATCGGGGGCGCCGGCGGGTTCCGGGCGCGGCCGGGAGGCAATGGGCGGGCGATAAAACCCAGAGAGTATAGCACCCCCGCCCGCGGGCCCTTCCCTATGCCGCGGCGGGGCGGCCCTGCCGGAGCACCCGCGCCGCCGCCACCATTTTCAGCAGCGCCGCCTCGGCCTCGGGCCAGGCCCGGGTCTTCAGGCCGCAGTCGGGATTGACCCACAGGCGCCCGCCGGGCAGGCGCGCGGCCGCCCGGCGAACCAGCCCGACCATCCCTTCGACCTCGGGCACGTTGGGCGAATGGATGTCGTACACGCCCGGACCGATGTCGTTCGGGTAGCGGAAATCCTCGAAGGCCCCGAGCAGTTCCATGTTCGAGCGCGAGGTCTCGATGGTGATGACGTCCGCGTCCATCGCCGCGATGGATTCGATGATGTCGTTGAACTCGGAATAGCACATGTGGGTATGGATCTGGGTGTCGTCGCGCACGCCGGTCGTGCAGAGCCGGAAGCTGTCGACCGCCCAGCCCAGGTAGCCGGCCCACTGCGCCCGCCGTAGAGGCAACCCTTCGCGCAAGGCCGGCTCGTCGATCTGGATCACGCCTATGCCGGCCGCCTCCAGGTCCAGCGCCTCGCCGCGCAGCGCCAGCGCCAGTTGCCGGCAGGTGGTGCTGCGCGGCTGGTCGTCGCGCACGAAAGACCATTGAAGCAGCGTCACCGGCCCCGTCAGCATGCCCTTCACGGGCCGATCGGTCAGCGACTGGGCGTACGCCGTCCAACCGACCGTCATGGGCACCGGACGCGCGATGTCGCCGAACAGGACGGGCGGCTTCACGCAGCGCGAGCCGTAGCTCTGCACCCAGCCGTTCTGCGTGAAGGCGAAGCCCGCCAGCAGTTCGCCGAAGTACTCGACCATGTCGTTGCGCTCGGCCTCGCCGTGCACCAGCACGTCCAGCCCCACCCGCTCCTGGAAGGCGATGCTGTCGGCGATCTCCTTGCGGATGGCCTTTTCGTAGGCGGCGTCGCCCAGCGATCCGGCCCGCCAGTCGCGGCGCAGCGCCCGGATCTCCGGGGTCTGGGGGAACGAACCGATGGTGGTGGTGGGAAACGCCGGCAGCCGCAGCCGCGCCTGCTGGGCGGCGCTGCGCTGCGCGAAGGGCGGACGGCCACGAGCCAGTCCGCCGGCCTCGCGCAGCGCGCTCTGGACCGCCGGCAGGTGGATGCGCCGCGACTCGGCGCGCGTGCGCAGCGCGCGGCGCTGCACGGCCAGCGCATCGGCCACCCCGGCCACACTGTCCGCGGCCTCGCCCAGTTCGAGGGCCCGGGCCAGCAGCGACAACTCGTCCAGCTTCTGGCGGGCGAAGCTCAGCCAGCTCTTGAGTTCGTCATCCAGCTGGTCCTCGGCAGACAGGTCCACCGGCACATGCAGCAGGGAGCACGACGGCGCCAGCCACAGACGCTCGCCCAGCGTGGCGGCATACGGAGCCAGCCGCGCACGCCAGGCGTCCAGGTCGGCGCGCCAGACGTTGCGGCCGTCGATCACGCCGGCCGACAACACCTGGCCGGGCCGCAGCCCGCCGGCCACGGCCGCCAGTTGCTCCGGCGCGCGCGCCAGGTCGACGTGCAGCCCGGCCACGGGCAACGCCCGGACCACCGGCAGGTTGTCGTCCAGCGCGCCGAAATACGTGGCCAGCAAGATGGACACCGGCGCGCCGGCCAGCCGCTCGTACACCGCGGCGAAGGCCTCGCGCCAGGCGGCGGGCAGATCCAGCGCCAGGATGGGCTCGTCGATCTGCACCCAGCGCGCGCCCAGGCCGGCCAGCCGCGCCAGCACTTCTTCATAGACGGGCAACAGGGCCGCCAGCAGCGCCAGCTTGCCCGCATCGCCCGCGCCCCGGTAGGCCTCGCCCTTGCCCAGCCACAGCCAGGTCAGCGGACCGGGAATGACGGGTTTGGCCGCATGGCCCAGCGCCTGCGCCTCGCCCACTTGTTCGAACAAGGTGTCGCGGGCGATGCGGAACTGCTGCCCCGGGTGCAGTTCCGGCACGAGATAGTGGTAGTTCGTATCGAACCACTTGGTCATCTCGCAGGCCGCGGCCGGGCCGCCGCCCGGCGCGCTGCCCCGGGCCATCCGGAACACGGTGTCCAGCGCCACGGGAGCGCCGGCGGCCTGGCCGAAGCGCACGGGAACCGCGCCCAGCGTGGCGGACCACTCCAGCATGTGGTCATACCAGGCGAAGTCGCCCACCGGCACCAGCTCGGCCCCGGACGCAGCCTGGACGGCCCAGTGCCGGGCGCGCAGCTCGCGTCCCGCCTGCTCCAGGGCTTCCTGCGTGGACAGCCCGGCCCAATAGCTTTCCAGGGCGCGCTTGAGTTCGCGGCGCACGCCGATGCGGGGAAAGCCCAGGTTGTGCAAAGTAGCCATGTCCGTGTCGCGTCCGACTCTATCCGATGAAACACGGCATTGTGCAAGGCGGAATGCTTGAATCAAAATCAAGTTCTACATAGCTATTATGAATTTTTTTCAAGCTATGATGGCGACATGATAGACATCCGCCACCTCGAGACGCTGGTCGCCATACGCGAAGGCGGCAGCCTGGTCGAAGCGTCCGAGCGCCTGCACGTCACGCAGTCGGCGCTGTCGCACCAGTTGCGCGACCTGGAAGAACGCCTGGGCACGCAGTTGCTCAACCGGCGCACGCGCCCGCTGCGCTTCACCACCGCCGGCCTGCGCGTGCTGGCCCTGGCCGACGACGTCCTGCCTCGCATGCGCGCCGCCGAGCGGGAACTGGGACGCCTGGCGGCGGGACGCACCGGCCGCCTGCACCTGGCCATCGAATGCCATTCGTGCTTCCAATGGCTGATGCCGGCGCTGGACGTGTTCCGCGAACAATGGCCCGAGGTCGTCCTGGACCTGTCCGCGGCCTTTTCCTTCGCGCCGCTGCCGGCGCTGGTGCGCGGCGACCTGGACCTGGTGATCACGTCCGACCCCATCCGCCTGGACGCGGTCCGCTACGTGCCGCTGTTCCGCTACGAGCTGGTGCTGGCGGTGGCGCGCAACAGCCCGCTGGCGGCGTTCAAGACCCTGGAGGCGGCGCAACTGGCGCAGCAGACGCTGATCACCTACCCCGTCGAACGCGACAGGCTGGACATCTTCACCGCCTTCCTGGACCCCGCCGACGTGGAGCCCGCGGACATCCGCACCACCGAGCTCACGCCCATGATCATCCAGCTCGTGGCCAGCGGCCGCGGCGTGACGGCCATCCCCAACTGGGCGTTGACCGAATATCTGGACCAAGGTCTGCTGCATGCCTGCCGCCTGGGCGCGGAAGGCGTCTGGCGCACGCTGTACGCGGGCGTGCGGGTCGAGGACGGAGACGCGCCCTACATCCTGAATTTCCTGGACATCGCGCGCGAACTGACCTTCCGGAACCTGACCGGCATCCGGACGCCCCGCGCCGAACGCCAGGCGGTCCCCGGGCCCTGAGCTACTGGACGACGACGGTCAGGGCCGAACCCGCCGGCACCGCCACGGTTTCCGAGTACGACGCGCCCGATGGCCGGCGCACCACCGGGAAATGGCCCGAGGCCTTGAGCGTGGACGGCGAACTGGACGGCAGCGTGCGCAGCGAGGCGTAATCGGGGCCGTTGATGGCGGGCAGATCGTAACCGCCCTGCGCGCGGCGCGGATAGCCGAACCCGGCCGGCGACGACGCGGGCAGCAGCGCCAGCGCCGCGCCCCAATCGCGCAAGGCCGGGCGCGCGCCCGCGCCGCCCGCCTGCCTGACTGCCTGGTCGAGCAGCGTGAACGAATCGGTGGACGAGGTGCCGCGCAGCAGGCTGCGATAGAAATCCGTGCCGTATTGCCGCAGCAGGTAGCCGCCGTAGTTCGCGGCGATGGGATACGAGAAGCAGTTGGAGGACACGCTGGCGTCCCAGCCGCGGATGTAATCGCAGTTCTGGCTTTGATGAAGCCAGTTGCCGTAGTCCCCATCCCGCAACGGGTTGAAGCCCGGCACCACCCGGCCCGAGGCCAGGTCCTCCATCATCAGTGCCGTGGTCTCTTCCAGCCAGACCGCGAAGCGGTTGTCCGGACTCACGCCCGTGCGCGCCGCGCGCTGGTAGAAATTGACCATGTGGGTCATCTCGTGCGCCAGCGTGGTATAGCCGGTGTTCCGGCCGGCCTGGCCGCCCAGGTACATGGTCTCGGTGTCCAGGAACAGCACCACCGCTTCGTTGCTGAGCCCCTCGTAGCTCTTCAGGAAGGCATTGGCGCTGAAGAAATAGCCGATCACGCCCCAGGCCTTGCCATCGGGCGTGATGTTGGACATCACGATGTGCAGGTCCTGGTCGGGGCCGATGTAGCCGCTGCCGACGGTGGCGCCCCAGGGCGCGCCCGCGAGATCGGTCACGATGGGATAGACCGAATCCTGGTTCGACGAGAACCGGCTCTTCAGGCTGTCCAGCAGGGCCTCGCTCACCTTCGCGGGGGACCGCTCGCCGTCCTGCACCCAGATGTTCAGCCAGCGCCCGTCGGCAGCGGCCCAGCGGCGGGCCAGCGTGGCCTGGAACCGCGTACCGCCGCTGTCCTGCCATTCCCGCACATCGCCTTCGACGGCGGCGCGCACCGCCGCGGCGGGCCCTTGCCGCGCCGAGACCTGCGGCTGGGACGCGCGATCGACCGGCGGCTGGTAGTCGCGGATGTGCGCGGGGATCTGGTTGACGCCCGGCAGGTGATCCGGATCGGATGGAGCCTCTATTTTCGACGCGGTGGCGGGCCGGTCCGCGACGGACGTGCTGACCGAGGCCATGCCGGCATCGCGGTCGGATACGTTGCTGAAGACCAGGGTGACGGTGCGGCCGCTGACGCCATTGAGGGTGATCGGCACGGACGTGCCCGAACTCGAACCGCTATTGTCGTAGCGCCAGATGCCCACGCCGCTGCCGCGGTAGGTCTGGGCGTCGGAAGCGCCGCATTGCGCGCCGCTGCACGCCACCGACAACACGCCCGATCCGGAAACCTCGCCGCCCCCGCCGCCGCCACAGGAGGCCAGCAGCGTCGCCAACGAGATCCCGGCCAGAGTCCGGATGGTACCCACGGTATCGCGATTCATCTTGCCCCCGCAGAAGAAGCTTTTGCGCAACATACCATGGCACACAGGCTAGCGGATGGACTGCACCTGCAACTGGGCAGGCATCCCGCCGCCCGCCTCGCCGGCGGGACGAGCCACCGTGCCGGTGACCGTGACGGTGCGGGATTGCAGGTCCTGCATCTGCTGCCGGGTCAGGCCGCGCAGGTCCCATTGCCGGTCGCCCGACTCGAGCACGGCCACGACGAAGGGCTCGTTGCCCTTGAGCACGATGCGTCCTTCCAGCGTGATCACGTCGCCCGCCTGGGGAGCGGGCTGGGCGCAGGCCCACAGGCTGGACACACTCAGGCACAGTGCCAACAACAATGCGCGCATGGCGGCCTCGCGGCGAAAACGGATGCGGAAAGTGTACGAGGGTTCGGGGAAGCGGCCTAGTCTTGGTCCAGGTCGTCGAGATCGACGCCTCGCAACACCTGCCTGATGGTGGCTTGGCCGAAACCCCGGGACATCAGGAAACGCACCTGCTTGGCGCGCTGGCCGGCATCGGCGGGCAAGGTGCCGAAACGCTTGCGCCATACCTCGCGCGCCCGGGCCAGCTCGGTGGTTTCGAGCGTGTCCCGCAGTTCGGCGATCTGCGTGTCCGCCACGCCATGCTGACGCAACTCATGCATGATGCGCAGGGTGCCCTGCTTGGCGGCCAGCCGGTGCACCACGCTCTGGGCATAGCGCTGGGTGGACAGCCAGCCTTCCTTCTCCAGGCTGTCGAGCACGGCGCGAACTTCGTCCTCTTCCCCGAAACGGGCAAGCTTGCGGCCCAGCTCCAGGCGGCTGTGTTCGCGCCGGGACAGATAGCCCACCGCCCGGGCCTTCAGCGAAGGTCCGGAGGCGGGCTTGCCGTCGTCACTCGTCTTCAAGCTCGGCTTCGGTCACTTTGCCGGCGCCGGCGACCCGGGCGGCCACGCCCAGGCTGTCGCGCACGCGGTTCTCGATCTCGATGGCCATTTCCACGCGTTCCTTCAGGAACTCGCGGGCGTTGTCCTTGCCCTGACCGATGCGTTCGCCGTTATAGCTGAACCACGAACCGGACTTCTCGACGATGCCTGCCTGCACGCCCAGGTCCAGGATCTCGCCTTCGCGCGAGATGCCGGCGCCGTACATGATGTCGAACTCCGCGCTCTTGAACGGCGGTGACACCTTGTTCTTGACGACCTTGACGCGGGTCTCGTTGCCGATGACCTCGTCGCCCTTCTTGATGGAGCCGGTGCGGCGGATGTCGAGGCGGACCGAGGCGTAGAACTTCAGCGCGTTGCCGCCGGTGGTGGTTTCCGGGTTGCCGAACATGACGCCGATCTTCATCCGGATCTGGTTGATGAAGATGACCATGCAGTTGGTGCGCTTGATCGAGGCGGTCAGCTTGCGCAGCGCCTGGCTCATCAGGCGGGCCTGCAGGCCGGGCAGCGAATCGCCCATCTCGCCTTCGATTTCGGCCTTGGGCACCAGCGCCGCGACCGAGTCGATGACGATCAGGTCGACCGCGCCCGAGCGCACCAGCGCGTCGGTGATTTCCAGCGCCTGTTCGCCGGTGTCGGGCTGCGAGATCAGCAGATCGGTCAGGTTCACGCCCAGCTTGGAGGCGTACTGGACGTCCAGCGCATGCTCGGCGTCGATGAAGGCGCAGGCGCCGCCCAGCTTCTGCATTTCGGCCACGACCTGCAGCGTGAGCGTGGTCTTGCCGGACGATTCCGGGCCATAGATCTCGATGACCCGGCCGCGCGGCAGGCCGCCCACGCCCAGGGCGATGTCCAGGCCGAGCGAACCGGTGGAGACGACCTGGATGTCGTGCTCGACCTCGTTGTCGCCGTAGCGCATGACCGAGCCCTTGCCGAACTGCTTTTCGATCTGGGACAGCGCGGCGGCCAGGGCCTTGGTCTTTTCGTTCTGGGCAGCGGCTGCGGCCTTGGAAGCTTTGGTGTCGTCCATTCTGGGATCCTTGGGTTGATGGGCGAATTATGGCACTGCCCGATACTGTATAAAAAAACAGTATGGGACTGCAAGCTCCCAGGCCAAATTAACAACGGAAATTTCGAAACAGGAGCGCATGCCCGCCGTTCAGTACCCCGCCCTGGCATAAGGATTGGCCCCCCGCCGGTACACCATCAGCGCGCGCCGGTAGCGATTGACCATCTCCCCCCGCTGGTTGCGCGCCTCGGTCAGCACCGTCACCACGCCCTGGTCGGGCCGCGAACCGGACAGCCGCGTGCCTTCGACCATGGAGCGCGCCTCCAGCGTGTCCCCCGGCATCAGGTCGGCGCCGAACTCCACGTCGGTCCACCCCAGATTGACGGTGACCCGGCCGAAGGTGCGCGTGGACAGCGCCACGGCCACGCCTATGCCCCAGGTCTGCGGCACGACCGGCGCGGCCAGCCCCAGCGCCTGCGCGAAGGCATGGTCGTGGCTTTGCGGCTGCCACTCCATGGCGCGCAGCGCGTGCAGCGTGGCTTCCTCGGCCAGCAGGGTCTTGCGGGGGCTGTGGACGAAGGTTTCCCCCTGCCGCAGGTCCTCGAAGAACAGGCCCGTCTGCTCGACCCAGGCGCCGTCCTCGCGCCGGGCATGCGACAGGAAACGCTCTTCGTCCGAAGCCGAGGCGCCCGCGATCACGTCCGGCCCCGCCGCGCCATGCCACAGCTCGGCCACGTAGCGCAGTTCGGCTACCTGCTCGCCGCGCTGGTTGTAGCCGCGCGTAAGCAGGCTGGCACGGCCCAGATGCGCGTCCACCGGTTCGGTCGCCAAGACTTCGGTCTCGACATACAGGGTATCGCCGCCGAACATGGGGCGGATCAGCGCGATGCTGGACATGGACACGATGCGGCGGCGCCGGCCGAAGGTCTTGGACGTCATGCCGATCAGCCGCTGCAAGGTCAGCGTGCTGACCATCAGGGGCCGCTTCCAGTCGGTCAGTCCGGCATAGCAGTCGTCGTAGTGGACCATGGCGGAATTGATCGAATCCAGGGCCTCGGCCACGTTGTCCTGCTGCGAGAAGGTGATGCCCGGCCGATGGACGAAACGCTGGCCGGCGGACAGGTGTTCGAAGCCCAGGCCGAAACGTTCGGCGTACAGGTCGTCGCCCAGGCGGTAGTAGGCGCTATGCATGTCGGTCTCCAACGGTGGATGGGGTCGGGGCGGCGGCACGCCGCAGGATGCGCAGGGCGCTCTGGTAGACGGGCTCGTCCACCATGGTCGCCCCCACCGCGCAGGCGCGGCGGCCGGCGCGTTCGTACGCGGCGGCAACCTCGCCGGCCCACGCCAGCCGGCGCGGGTCGGGCGCGAAGGCCTGGACGACGATGGGCCACTGGCGCGGATGGATGGCGAGCTTGCCGTGGAAGCCCATGGCGCGCGCCCGCTCGCAATCGACGCGCAGCCCGGCGTCGTCGTCGATGGCGATGTGCGGCACGTCCAGCATGGGCACGCCGCTGCCGGCGGTCTCGAACATCAGGCGGCCGCGCACGTAGGCCAGCGCGTCCCAGGCGTTGTCCGCCCCGGTCTCGGCGCTGAAGTCGGCGGCGCCGAAGGCCATGGCCGCCAGCCACGGCCCGGCGCCGGCGATGCCGGCCGCGCGGCGCACGCCCTGCGCCGACTCCACCAGCGCCATCAGCCGCAGCGCGGGGTTGGCCGCGGCCGCGTGCGTGTGGACCATGCGCAGTTCGGAAGCGTCCTCGGCCTTGGGAACGGCCACGAAGTCCAGGGTGGGCAAGGCGCCGGCATGGGCCAGCGCGTACAGGTCCTCCAGACCCGCGGGCGTCTGCGGGGAAGAAACCCGCAAGGCCACCACGGGCGCCCCCGGGCCGGCCGGCGGCAGCGCCGCCAGCCAGGCCAGCGCGTCGCGCCGGGCGGCAGCCTTGTCGGCCGGCGGCACGGCGTCCTCGAGATCGATGATGACGCCCGGCGCGCCGCCGCGCAGCGCCTTGTCGTAGCGGTCGGGCCGGTTGCCGGGGCAGAACAGGAAGGTGGAAGGAACGACGGGGTGGGTCACGCGGGCTCTCCGGGACGAGGTCGCGGCCCGCGCGATCGGATCAGCCGATCGGCTCGCGCCGCATCACGGTACTGAACAGGTGCCGCCCTTCGGGGAAGAGCCCCACCGAGGCGACGATCAGGTCTTTCTTGGTGCCGTAGTACCAGGTGCGCGTGCGCAGGGTGGGCGTACTGAAGCGGGTCTGCAGCAAATCGGCCTGGGCCCGGGTCAGCCGGACGGCATCGATCTCCTGGCGGATTTCGCACACCCGGTCGCCGCGCCGCTCGGCCAGCCATTCGGCCACCGAGGCCCGGTAGCCGTCCAGCTGTTCGAGCGCGTCCGCGTACAGCGGCGGAATGTGGTGTTCGCTGTAGACGACCGGCGGCGCGCCCTCGGCCTGGCGCAGGCCGGTCACCCTGACGAAGCGCTGGCCGGCGGGCAGCCGCAGCGCGCGGGCCGAGCCCTCGTCGCCGTCGACCTCGCGGATGTTCAGGGTATGGAAGCGAAAGCCGCGGGTGAAGCGCAGGATGTCGTCCACCGTGTTGCCCACGTGCACGAAGTTGCCCGAGGGTTGCGTCGACTCCACGCGGGTCCCGATGCCGGGCCGGCGGCTGACCAGCCCCTGCACTTCCAGTTCGCGCAAGGCCCCCCGCACGGTGATGCGGCTGACGTTGAACTGCTGCCCCAGTTCGTTCTCGGTCGGCAGCAGGGTGCCGGGCGGATATTCGCCGTCGCGGATCCGCCGGATCAGGGTCTGGGCCAACAGCTTGTACTGCGAACCGGCACTGCGCTGGAACATGGGGCGACACGTCAGAGAACACCAAGGGTCCTTAGTCTACCTTGCTCCTCTTCGTCGATCCCGATGCCGGCCAGCAGCTCGCGGGTATCGGCGCCCATGGCCGGCGCGGGCCCGACGGCCACCGCCGGCCGGGACGTGCGCAGCGGGCTGTCGAGCACCCGCAGCGCGCCGCCGCCCGCCAGGTCGACCTGGCGGATGCGGCCTTCGGCCAGGGGCGCGTCCAGCGCCTGCCCCACGGACCACACGGGCGCGGCGGGCACCGTGCCGGCGAAGTGCCGCATCCACTCGGCCGTGGTGCGGACCGACAGTGCCTCGTCCAGCAGTCCGGTCAGTTCCTCACGATGCCGGCCGCGGGCGGCGAAATCGACGAAGCGCGCATCCGCGATCCATTCCGGCCGCCCGACCCGCTCGCACAGGTTGCGCCAGAATTTTTCCTTGTTGCACATCAGGTAGATCCAGCCGTCGCCGGTGCGATAGAGCTGGCACGGCGTGAGCGAGGGATGCCCGGACCGGGGCTGGCGGTCGGTCTCGGCGGCGCCGTTCAGGTACCACGCCGCCACGTAGTTGAGATTGAACAGCGCGACGTCGTACAGGCTGGTGTCCACGTCGCATCCCCTGCCGCTGCGCGCGGCCTCCAGCATGCCGCTGAGCAGCCCCACGGACATCATCACGCCGGTCATGTAGTCGACCAGCGACAGGCCCATGCGCGACGGCGCCGTGTCCGGTTCGCCGGTCAGCGAGAAATAGCCCGCCTCGGCCTGCATCAGGTAGTCGTAGCCCGGCCAGGCCGCGCGCTCGCCGGTCCGGCCATAGGCCGATATGTGGGCACAGACCACCGCCGGGTTGACGTCCTTCAGGTCCTCGTAGGTCAGGCCGAGCTTGCCCGCGACGTCGCCGCGCAGGTTGTCGACGACGCCGTGGGCCGTGGCGGCCAGCTTGCGGAACACCGCCCGCCCCTCGGGATGGGCGAGGTTCAGCGTGATGCTTTTCTTGCCCTGGTTCAGGCTCTGGAAGAACAGGCTTTGCGCGCCGTCGGGCAGGTCCGCGAGGAAATGCGGCCCGACCAGCCGCGACACGTCCCCCCCCTGCGCGGCCTGCTCGACCTTGATGATTTCGGCCCCCAGCGCGGCCAGCAACTGGGTGCCGAAAGGCGCCGCGCCGTACTGTTCGACGGCAAGAATGCGGAACCCGTGAAGTAGCGACATGAAGCTCCCCGGACGATGTGGGAAAAGGACATCTTGAGTTTGTTATAACAATATATCAAAATTCGGAAACAGAAAAGCCAACCGATGGCACTATTCCCGAGGAGACCCTTCCCATGAACAAACTGCTTTTGCTGCTCTGCCTGGCCGTAGGCCTGGCCAGCCAACCCGCCCTTGCCGACCAGGCGTTCCCCAGCAAGCGGGTACGCGTGATCATTCCCTTCCCGCCCGGACAGGGGTCGGACATCCTCGCGCGCGCCATCGGCGACAAGCTGGCGCAAAGATGGGGGCAGCCGGTGGTGGTGGAGAACCGCGCCGGCGCCAACGGCTCCATCGCGCTGCAGGAAGTGGCGCGGGCCGAGGGCGACGGGTACACCCTGCTGGTCACCTCCAACTCCCCCGTCGTGATCAATCCCAACCTGTACAAGCACCTGCCCTACGACGTGGGGCGCGACTTCCAGCCCGTCGCGCTGCTGGCCGGCACCGACATGCTCATGGTGGTGAACGCGCAGTTCCCGGCCACCACGCTGTCCGAGGTCATCGCCCAGTTGAAGGCCAATCCCGGCAAATTCAGCTACGGCTCGCCCGGCACGGGCTCCACCAGCCATCTCAGCATGGAAGTCTTCAAGCAGCTGGCGGGCGTGGACCTCGTCCACGTGCCCTACAAAGGCAGCCCGCCGGCGTTCACGGACCTGATCGGCGGTTCGATCAAGCTGATGATCGACGCCCTGCCCAGCGCCATGCCCCAGGTGAAATCGGGCCGGGTCCGGGCGATCGCGATCACCAGCAGCGACACGCCTTCCACCATCATGCCGGACGTGCCGCTGGCCTCCCGCTCGGGCCTGACCGGGCTGCCGGGACGCGCCTGGTACGGCATGTTCGCGCCCAAGGCCACGCCTCCCGCCACCATGGCGCGCATCGTCGCCGACGTGCGGGCCGTGCTGCAAAACCCCGAGATCGTGGCCAAGCTGCCCCAGCTCGGCCTGGAGGCCGTCGAACCCATGACGCCCCAGGAGTTCGGCCGCTTCGTGGACAAGGAAACCGCCTACTGGGCCGACGCGACGCGCCGCACGGGGATGTATCAGATCGAATAGTGACGGGGACGCGCGCCTGGGGGACAATGCGTCGGGGCACCTCGATGCATCACCCCGAAGCTACAATCCCCCCATGCGTATCCTCATCGCCGAAGACGACAACATCCTTGCCGACGGCCTGTCCCGCTCCCTGCGCCAGAACGGCTACGCCGTCGATGCCGTCCACGACGGACTCGAGGCGGACTCCGCGCTGGCGGCGCAACCCTTCGACCTGCTGATCCTGGACATCGGCCTGCCCCGGCTGTCGGGCACCGAGGTCCTGCGCCGGCTGCGGTCGCGCAATTCGCACATGCCGGTGCTGATCCTGACCGCCGCCGACAGCGTGGAGCAGCGCGTCAAGGGGCTGGACCTGGGCGCCGACGACTACATGGCCAAGCCCTTCGCGCTGTCCGAGCTCGAGGCGCGGGTCCGCGCGCTGACGCGGCGCGGCGCGGGTGGCGGCCCGGCGGTGCTGCGCCACGGCCGCCTGGCATTCGACCAGGTCGGCCGGGTGGTGACCATCGACGAGCAGATCGTCGAATTGTCGGCGCGCGAAGTCAGCCTGCTGGAAGTCCTGCTGTCGCGCAGCGGCCGCATGGTCAGCAAGAAGCAGCTGGTGGACCACCTGTGCGAATGGGGCGAGGAAGTCAGCACCAATGCCATCGAGGTCTACGTGCACCGGCTGCGCAAGAAGCTGGAGCCGGGCGGCGTCAAGATCGCCACCGTGCGCGGGCTGGGATACTGCCTGGAACGCGAGCCCGGCGCCCAGCACGGCGCGGCCTGATCCGGCTCCGGGAGCATGGACGACCATCCCAAGGGGCCGCAGCCCATCCCCGCCGTCGAACGGCCGGCGCGCTCGCTGTTCGGCGAGATCCTGGACTGGATGCTGGTCCCGCTGTTCCTGCTGTGGCCGATCAGCGTCGCCATCACCTACGTGGTCGCGCAGTCCATCTCGGTCGCGCCCTACGACCGCAGCCTGGCCAACAACGTGCTGGCCCTGGCCCAGCAGATCAAGGACGTCAACGGCCGGGCCCGGCTGCAGTTGCCGGTCTCGGCGCGCGAGATGCTGCGCGCCGACGAGACCGACAGCGTGTTCTACCTGGTGCTGGGCAGCCGCGGCGAATACCTGGGCGGCGACCGGGAACTGCCGCTGCCGTCGCTCGAGCGCCCCCTGCCCGGCATCGTCCAGTACCGCGACGACGTGATGCGCGGCTTCGCGGTGCGCGTGGCCTACACCTGGGTGTCGCTGCCCACGATCCCGGGCGCGCAGCCGGCGCTGGTGCAGGTGGCCGAGACGCTGGAGAAGCGCTCGCAGCTGGCCAATGAGATCATCAAGGGCGTGGTGCTGCCGCAATTCGTCGTGCTGCCGCTGGCCGTGGTGCTGGTGTGGTTCGGCCTGTCGCGCGGCATCGCCCCGCTGGGCCGGCTGCAGGAGCGGCTGCGCGCGCGGCGGCCGGACGACCTGTCGCCCATCGACGACCGCGAGGTGCCGCAGGAGATCGCGCCGCTGGTCGGCGCGATGAACGAGCTGCTGCAGCGCCTGTCGGCCAACGTCGATGCGCAGAAGCGCTTCGTCGCCGACGCGGCGCACCAGTTGAAGACCCCGCTTGCCGGCCTACGCACGCAGGCCGAGCTGGCGCTGCGCAATGCCAGCCCGGAAGACATGGAGGCCAGCCTCAGGCACCTGGTCTCGGGCGCCGAACGGGCCACGCGCCTGGTGAACCAGTTGCTGGCGCTGGCGCGCGCCGAGGACAAGGGCAGCCCCGTGGACGTCTCCGCCCGCGTCGACCTGCTGGCCATCGCCAGCGACCAGACGCAGAACTGGGTGCACGAGGCGATGGAACGCGGGATAGACCTGGGCCTGGAAGGCCCGGAAACGCCGGTCCTGGTGGCCGGCAATGCCCTGCTGCTGGCCGAGCTGGTCAACAACCTGATCGACAACGCGCTACGCTACACCCCGGGCGGCGGCACGGTCACCGTGCGCGTGGCCGCGACCGCCGCGGGCGCGACGCTGGACATCGAGGACTCCGGCCCGGGCATCCCGCCCGAGGAACGCGAGCTGGTGTTCGACCGCTTCTACCGGATCCTGGGGTCCCACGCCGAAGGCAGCGGCCTGGGCCTGGCCATCGTGCGCGAGATCGCCCAGCGGCACGGCGCCGCCCTGGCGATTTCCGACAATCCGCAGGACACCGCCGCCGGCATGCCCGGCACGCGCATCAGCGTGAGCTTTCCGCCGGCCTGACGCCTCCGGCCGGTCAGAAGTCCAGCCCGGCCTCGCGCGCCGCCATGTCATGCAGCGCGCGGCGCATCAGCAGCCCCGGCTTGTCGGGCGCGAAGTTCAGGTCGAACTGCGGCTCGGCGTCGCGCGTCACCACGTCCAGTATCCACTCCAGCGCATCCACGTCCTCGAGGTAGGCCTTGGACGAGGCCTCGTGCAGATAGGCGTCGGCGGCCGGATCGCCCAGGTTGGAATCGCGGCTGTTGAACCACCAGTAGTGGATGCTGCCGTTGGTCTCGGGCGTGAAGGCGTGGGTGATGTTGAAGCGATAGGTGCGCGGCGCGCCGCCGGCATCGTGGTTGTCGACGATGCGGGCGAAGGCGACGTGCAGGCCGGGCGAGGCGAAACGCGCTTCCGAATAGCGGTCCACCGGCTTGCCGGTCAGGCCGGTGGGCACGCCGTAGACGTCGGGCGGCGGCGAGTTCTTCAGCGCGCGGTCGATGATGACCACGTCGCCTTCCTGGCGCACGTCCAGCTTGCTGCGCGCGTACTCCGGCGTGCCGATGGCGCCCGGATGCAGGAACGGGAAGTGGGTCTGGTCCAGCAGGTTCTCGTGCATGGACACGTAGTCGGCCTTCATGTGGAAGGCCCCGCCCACGCTCTTCCACGCCGGGCTGGCCAGCCAGCTCGTGTCCGGGATCAGGGCCGGATCGGCATGGTCCGGATCGCCCATCCAGATCCACACCAGCGGCGCCCGCTCGACGATGGGAAAGCTGCGCACCTGCGCATTGGTGGGGACCAGCGGCATGGCCGGCATCTTCACGCAGCGGCCCGACGGATCGAAGCGCATGCCGTGGTAGCCGCACATCAGTTCATCGCCGTCCAGGCGGCCCTTGGCCAGCGGAAAGGAACGGTGCGGACAGCGGTTGCGCACCGCCACCGGCTCGCCGGCCTGCGTGCGGTACAGGGCGACGTCCACGCCCAGGAAGCGCCGGCTGCTCAGTGCGCGGGTGATCTCGCCGGACAGCCCCGCCACGTACCAGCAGTTGCGCACCAGCGGCGTGGCGTGGTCGGCGAAGCCGCCGGGTTCGAAGGAAAAATCGGCCCGCAGTTCGGGCATGGGGTCGGCGATGCGGTTCATGATGGCACGCTCCTGCAGGAATGGCTCGGAATGGTCAGGCGTCCAGCACCAGGCGCGTGCCGCGGATGCGCGACACGCAGATGCACAAGGTCTGGCCCGCGGCACGCTCTTCTGCGCTCAGATAGCGATCGCGATGATCGATGGGGCCGTCGGCCGAGACGACGGGCAGCGGGCACAGGCCGCATTCACCGCGCGCGCAGTCCCACAGCACGGGCACGTCGGCCAGGCGCAGCGCATCCAGGATGCTGGCGTCGGGACCGACCCGCACGGTCCTGCCCGATCGGCGCAGCTCGACCTCGAAGGCCGTTTCGTCGCCCGTGGGTCCGGCGGCGAACACTTCGCTGCGCACGCGACCGGGGTCCCATCCCAGCGCGGCGCCGGCGTCGTGGGTGGCGGCGATCATGGGCGCGGGACCGCACACGTACACGCGCGTCCCGTCGGGCTGCGACGCCAGCAGGCCGCGCAGGTCCAGCACGCCGGCCGCGTCGCTGTAGTGGAAACGGACGCGGTCGCCGGCCACCGCTTCCAGCATGTCGCGATAGGCCATGGCGGCCGGATCGCGTCCGGCGTACACGACGCGGTAGCGACAGCCCCGTCGGGCCAGGCTGCGCGCCATGGACACGATGGGCGTCACGCCTATGCCGCCGGCGATGAGCAGGGTGCAGGCATCGCGCCGGTCCAGCGGAAAATCGTTGACCGGCGCGGCGACGCGCAGGCGCGTGCCCGGCGCGAAGGTATCGTGAATGAAGGCCGAGCCGCGCGCCCGGTCCTCTCTTTGCACGGCGATGCGATAGACGTGCCGCGGATCGTCCCGCCCGGCCAGTCCGCCTATCAGCGAATAGTGCCGGACGATGGGCCCCCGGTCGCGCGACGCCATGTGCAGCGCCACGTGCGCTCCGGGCTCGTAGCGCGGCAGCGGCCGGCCGTCGGCCGAGGCCAACAGGTATTCCTTGATGCGCGGCGTCAGCGGCCGGACGCCGGCCACCACGACCTCGATGTGCTTGCTTGCCACGATGGTTTCCTCTCTGCGGCGTCAATCCAGGCGGATGTCGGCGCCCTTGATGATCGGCCCCCACTTGGCGATTTCCTCGTCCACCAGCCGCGCCATGTCGCGCGGGGGCATGGCGTAGGCCTCGTAGGTGAAGGTGGCCAGCTTCTCCTTGACGTCGGGCGCCTTCAGCGCGGCGGCGATGCCTTCGTTCAGCCGCTGCACGATCCCGGCGGGCGTACCCCTGGGCACGAACAGGCCGTTCCAGCCGCCCACCTCGAAGTTGGCCGGACCGCCGGCCTGCGCCACGGTGGGCACGTCGGCGTAGCCCGGCAGGCGCTGCGGCGCCGCCACGGCCAGGAAGCGCACCTTGCCGGACTGGTACACGGGCCCGGCCGACACCGGCGATCCCAGCGTCCAGTTCACATCGCCCACGGCCACCGACTGGAACAACTGGGCCGACTCCTTGTAGGGCACGTGCATCATGCTCGTGCCGGTGGCCGCCTCCAGCAGCAGCCCGCCCAGGTGCGCCGGACTGGCCACGCCCCAGGAGCCGTACGAGACGCCGCCGGGCCTTGCCTTGGCCGCGGCGATCAGGTCGCCCATCGTCCGCCATGGCGAACCGGCGGGAACCACGACGAAGAAGTAGTTGCGGACCAGCGGCGTAACCGGATCGAAATCCTTGCGCACGTCGTAGGGCAGCCTGGCGAACAGGTAGGGCTGGGTGCCGACATGGTAGCTGTCCATGTGGACCAGCGTGTAGCCGTCGGGCGCGGCGCGCCGGCCGGCCTCGAAGGCGAGGAAGCCGCTGGCGCCGGGCCGGTTCTCCACGATCACCTGCTGCCCCAGCGCGGCGGTCAGCTTCTCGGCGACGATGCGCAGCAGCACGTCGGGCCCCTGGCCCACCGCGAACGGCGTCACGATCTTGACCGGCCGGGCCGGATAGCCCGGCGCGGCGGCGACGGCGGCGGTCGATGCCGCGGCCAGGGCGACGGCCAGCATGCGCGCGATCGGCGATTTGGACATGTCTTGTCTCCTCTTCGTGGATACGGTGGGACGTCGCTTGCGGCCCATTGTGGGAATGGATTTTATTGAGGAATAATGGAGAATATTTGTTCAAAAAATAGCTATCAGTAAGCTCGATAAGGAATAAATTGGACGCCATCACGCAATTGCGCACCTTCACCACGGTCGTCGCCTGCGGCGGCTTTTCCGAGGCGGCCCGGCAGATGGACGTGGTGCCCTCGGTGGTGGCCAAGCGCATCCGCCAGCTGGAAGCCACCGTGGGCGCGCGGCTGTTCGACCGCACCACCCGCACGGTGCGCCTGACCGAAGCGGGCGAGAAACTGCACGCCCGCGCCGGCGTGCTGGTGGCCAGCTTCGAGGACCTGGTGCAAAGCGTGGAGCGGGACGCCTCCAAACTGGTGGGCCATCTGCGGGTGGCCACGCCAACCACGCTGACCACGGTCAGGCTGGGGCCGCTCTTCAATGCCTTCCTGCGGCGGCACGACGGCATCACGATGGAGATCTCGCTGGTCGATCACTCCACCAACCCCGCCGAGCGGGACTACGACCTGGCCATCAGCGGCCGGCCGGCCAGCTACGAGGGCGTGGTCGAAATCCCGCTGTGCCCGGTGGACACCGTGCTGTGCGCCGCGCCCGGCTATCTCGCCCGCCACGGCCGGCCCCGCCACCCCCAGGCCCTGACCGAACACGCCTGCCTGGTCTTCAAGCCATCCGGCCGCGCCTGGCATTTCCGCAGCGCCCGCGGCGGCATCAGCCTGGACATCCCGCCCCGCCTGGTGGCCGACGACAACCTCACGCTGCGGGACGCCGCCCTGTCGGAACTGGGCATCGCCGCCCTGCCCGCCTACGTCGCCCGCCCGGCGCTGCAGGCCGGCACGCTGGAGACGGTACTGGACGATTTCCCGCTGCAGGAAACCTGGTTCAAGGCCTACGTCCCGCGGCGCAAGCAGCACGTCGCCCGCGTCGCCGCGCTGGTCGACTGGCTGGTCGGGCACTTGCGGCCGGAGACCGCGGAGCCCGCTCATATCACCGAATCGTGAAAATTCAGCTGTCAGTCAGCAACTTGTCAGTGCCGCGTCAGTAACTGTTTCTACTCTGGTTTCAAGCCCGAGGCTCCCGTGGCTGAGGGCCAGTCTGCCGTTCCAACTATTACTCCTTTACAGCAGGCCCACCCAGGAGACATTCCTTCATGAGCACCACCGTCAGCAGTTCAGGGGCGCCGACTCCGGCCGCGCGTCCCATGACCAAGGAAGAGCGGCGCGTGATCTTCGCCTCGTCGCTAGGCACGGTATTCGAGTGGTACGACTTCTATCTTTACGGCTCGCTGGCCGCCATCATCGCCAGGCAGTTCTTCTCGGGGGTCAACGACACGGCGGCCTTCATCTTCGCGCTGCTGGCATTCGCGGCGGGCTTCGCGGTCCGGCCGTTCGGGGCTCTGGTGTTCGGCCGGCTGGGCGACCTGGTCGGGCGCAAGTACACCTTCCTGATCACCATCCTGATCATGGGCCTGTCGACCTTCATCGTCGGGATACTGCCCTCGTACGCGTCCATCGGCATCGCGGCGCCCGTCATCCTCATCGTCCTGCGGCTGGCGCAAGGCCTGGCGCTGGGCGGCGAGTACGGCGGCGCGGCCACCTACGTCGCCGAGCACGCCCCCCATGGTAAGCGCGGCGCCTACACCGCCTGGATCCAGACCACGGCCACCCTGGGCCTGTTCCTGTCCCTGCTGGTGATCCTGGGCGTGCGCAACGCCACCGGCGAGGAAGCGTTCGCCGCCTGGGGATGGCGCATCCCGTTCCTGGTCTCCATCTTCCTGCTGGCGATTTCGGTCTGGATCCGGCTCAAGCTGAACGAGTCGCCCGCCTTCCAGCGCATGAAGGCCGAGGGCAAGCAATCGAAAGCGCCGCTGACCGAATCCTTCGGCCAGTGGAGCAACCTGAAGGTGGTCCTGCTGGCGCTGCTGGGCCTGACCGCCGGCCAGGCCGTGGTCTGGTACACGGGTCAGTTCTATTCGCTGTTCTTCCTGACCCAGACCCTGAAGGTGGACGCCACCACGGCCAACATCCTGATCGCCCTGGCCCTGCTGATCGGCACGCCCTTCTTCCTGATCTTCGGCTCGCTGTCGGACAAGATAGGCCGCAAGCCCATCATCATGGCCGGCTGCCTGATCGCCGCCGTCGCCTACTTCCCGCTGTTCAAGGCCATCACGCACTACGCCAACCCGGCGCTGGAAGCGGCGCAGGCCAAGGCGCCGGTGGTGGTCGTGGCCGATCCCAAGACCTGCTCGTTCCAGTTCAACCCCGTGGGCACAGCCAAGTTCGTCAGCTCCTGCGACCAGGCCAAGTCCTTCCTGGCGTCGAACTCGGTCAACTACAGCAACGAGGCGGCTCCTCCGGGATCCGTGGCCAAGATCAAGGTCGGCGACACCACGATCGAGTCCTTCGAGGGCGCGGGCCTGCCGGCGGCGGAGTTCAAGACCCGCGGCGACGAACTCAAGGCCCGCCTGACGACGGAGATCCGCAACCACGGCTATCCGGCCAAGGCCGATCCGGCCCAGGTCAACAAGCCCATGCTGGTGCTGCTGCTGACGCTGCTGGTGATCCTGGTGACCATGGTCTACGGCCCGATCGCGGCCATGCTGGTGGAAATGTTCCCCACCCGCATCCGCTATACCTCGATGAGCCTGCCCTACCACATCGGCAACGGCTGGTTCGGCGGCTTCCTGCCCACCACCGCCTTCGCCATCGTGGCGGCCACCGGTAACATTTACAACGGACTGTGGTACCCCATCATCGTCGCCGTGATGAGCCTGGTGATCGGCACCCTGTTCATCAAGGAAACCAAGGACAACCGCCTGGAGGATTGAGCCTTGCAAGGGCGCGGCCACGCCGCGCCCTGCACCGATGCGCGGTTGCAACAATCTCCCCCGGGACGGACCGCGCCAAGGCTTCCCACGATCGCAAGTCTTGGGTTATCGTAACAAGCGTTACAATCCCGGCGTTGCCGGGTTTTGTTTTTTCAGCCAGTTGGAGACCTTGCCATGCGGGCGACCGAGCCCCAGGCCACAGGCCGCACATCGGGGAATCCCCCTGGTAGCACACCGAGTCTCGTCGCCGAGTCGCTCAGCAAATCCTTTCTATCCGGTAATGTTCGCGAGCGCATTTTGCGAGATTTGTCGGTTAGCATCATGCCCGGCGAACTGACATTGATTTCTGGGCCGTCGGGCTGCGGCAAAAGCACCCTGTTGGCCATACTCAGCGGCATGCTGCGTCCGGATGCCGGCATGGTGCGCGCCCTGGGCCAGGATCTTGGCCTGCTTCAGCTTCAAGAGCTTGAACGTTTCCGGCTGATGCATACCGGCTTCGTCTTCCAAGGCTTCAACCTCTTTCCCGCGCTGACGGCTGTCGAACAGGTCGTCCTGCCCCTGCGCTACGTGGGCCTGTCCAAGCCGCGGGCCGAGGAACAGGCCTGGGCCGCCCTCGAGGAAGTGGGCATGAGCGGGCGCGCCCGCCAGCGGCCGTCGGGCCTGTCGGGCGGCGAACAGCAGCGCGTGGCCATCGCCCGCGCGCTCGCCAAGGAACCCGAACTGCTCTTTGCCGACGAGCCGACCAGCGCGCTGGACGCCGGCAACGGCATGAAAGTCATCGACATCCTGCACCGCATCGCCAAGCGCCACGGCGCCACGGTGTTGTGCGTCAGCCATGATCCGCGCCTGATCAGCCATGCCGACCGCGTCCTGACCATGGAAGATGGACGCATCCTGGACGACAGGCGCACCGGTGCGCTGGTCGCCGAAACCTAGGAACTCTCGAGCTCGTGCCTAAGCTTTTCACTACCTTTCGCCTTGGAATCCTGGCCGTACTGACAGGCGGCGTGCTGCTGGCGTCGTGTTCCCGCCAGCAACAGGCGGAAGCCCCGGCGGCCGACCAGCCGCCCTACGCCGCCGTCGCGCGCGGGCGCATCGATGTCGAAGGCGGCCTGGTGCGCGTGGGCGCGGCCGTGGACGGCACCGTTGCCCGGGTGGCGGTGCGCGACGGCGACCAGGTCAAGAAGGGCCAGGCGCTGATCGAGTTCAATCCGGCGGCGGCGCAGCTGGCGGTCGATGCGGCCGATGCCGAATTGCGCCAGACGCAGGCTCAGGAACGCGTGCTGCGCAGCCGCCTGCCCGGGCTGAAGCAGCGCGCCCAGCGGCTGGCCGAGGCCGCCGCCGGCGGCGCCATCGATGGCCAGGCAGCCGACGACGCGCGCAACGCCGTGGCCCAGGCCGAGGCAGAGGCCACGGCGGCCCAGGCGGCGGTGGACGTCGCGCGCCAGAAATTGCGCGCCGCGCAATGGACGCTGGAGCGCCAGCAGGTCCGCGCGCCCGTGGATGGCGAGATCGTCGGCCTGGAGGTGCAGGTCGGCAACGCGGTCACCGCCCAGACCGAAATGCTGCGCCTGCTGCCCAAGCGGCGCCTGATCGTCCGCGCCGAGGTGAACGAAGCCTACGTCGCGGCGCTGAAAACCGGCATGCAGGCAGAGATCGTGGAAGAGTCCGCCCCCGGCGGCACCCCCATCCCGGCACGCCTGGAACGCATCGGCAGCGTGTTCCAGGTCATGTCGCCCGGCGACGACCCGCAGGAGCGGATCAGCCGCCGCGGCGTCGAAAGCCTGCTGTCGATCGAAAACCCCGAAAAGCTGCGTGTCGGCCAGCGCGTGCTGGTCCGCTTCCTTCCCTAAAGGCTTGCCATGTTGCTCAGTCAGTACGCCGCCGATGAACAACCCGGATCCGAATGGATCGTGTTGTGCGACTTCGACGGCACCATTTCCAAGCAGGATGTCACCGATACCCTGCTTGAACATTTCGGCCGGCCGGGCTGGCAGGAGCTGGAAGACGCCTGGGAACGCGGAGAAATCGGCTCGCGCGAGTGCATGGCCAAGCAGATCGCGCTGCTGGACGCCAGCAAGGAAGAACTGGACGCCCTGGTGGCGAACATCGAGATCGATCCGGCCTTCCCCGAATTCGTGGCGCAGGCGCGCCGCCTCGGCACGCCGGTGCACATCGTCAGCGACGGCCTGGCCGGCGTGATCGCGGCCATCATGGAACGCCACGGCCTGGCGGACCTGCCCGTGGTGGCCAACCGCTTCGAACAGGCCGGGCCGCGCAGCTGGCAACTGACCTTCCCCTACGCCGACGCCGCCTGCCGCAAGGCCAGCGGCACCTGCAAGTGCTCGTACGGTTCGGGCGTGCGCGGCCTGCACGAGAAGATCCTGTACGTGGGCGACGGCGCCTCGGACTTCTGCGTGTCGGGCACGGTCGACTTCGTGCTGGCCAAGCACCGCCTGATCGACTACTGCCGCGAACACGGCCTGGTACACATTCCCATCGCCGGCTTCGACCAGGCCCGCAATGCGCTCGACTTCATCCTGAAAGGCCAGTTGCACGCCATCGCGCAACCCCCGCGCGGCTTCACCATCGCGCCGGCGGCAGCCAGCACCGCCTGAACCCCCGGCGGTCCATTTTTCACCTCATGATCAAATCCGCGGATTTCTATTTCGAAGGCGGCCGCGCGGGCGTGCTGCTCATTCATGGCCTGACCGGCACCCCCAATGAAATGCGTACCGTCGGCAAGGGCCTGCACCGGGCCGGCTTCACGGTCTACGGCATGCAGCTGGCGGGCCACTGCGGCGACGTCGACGACCTCGTCCGCACCGGCTGGAAGGATTGGTACGCCAGCGTGCTGGAGGGCGTCGACCGCCTGCGCCGCGACGTCGACCACTGCTTCGTCGCCGGCCTGTCGATGGGCGCGGTGCTGGCCCTGAAGGCCGCGGCCGACCGGCCCGACGACATCGCCGGCGTCGGCGTCTACGGCGCCACCTTCCGCTACGATGGCTGGAACATTCCCTGGTACTGGCGCCTGTCGTTCCTGCTGCCCTGGTTCAAGCGCCTGAACCTGTTCCAGGACAAGACCTTCGACGAAGAACCGCCCTACGGCCTGAAGGACGAACGGCTGCGCGCCGCGGTGTCCTCCAGCATGCTGGGCGGCGACAGCGCCGACGCCGGCCTGCCCGGCAACCCCTGGCCCTCCCTGGCCGAGCTCATCGACCTGTCGGCCACGGTGCGGCGCCAGTTGCGCCAGGTGCGCGCGCCCTGCCTGGTCATGCACGCCGCCGAGGACGACATGGCCAGCGTCGGCAACGCCCATCTGGTCATGGAGCGCGTCGGCGGGCCCGCCAAGCTGGTGCTGCTGCACGACAGCTATCACATGATCACGGTGGACCGCGAACGCCGCGAAGTCATACGCGAATCGGCCGAGTTCTTCTCCGACATCGCCGCGCAGCGCGAAGGCGCCGCGCCGCAGGCGGCGCGATGACGCCGCTCGTCGCCCTGCTCTGGACGCTGAACGTGCTGGTCGACACCGGCGGCCAGCTGGCGTTCAAGGCGGCCGCCACCACGCCTGCCGAAGGCAGCGGCCTGCGTTACTGGCGCGAGCTGGCGCGGCGCCCCTGGATCTGGATAGGCATCGCCTGCTATATCCTGGAGTTCGTCGTCTGGCTGGCCTTCCTGTCGCTTGTGCCGCTGTCCGAGGGCGTGCTGCTGGGCTCGATCAACATCGTCGCCATCATGATCGCCGGCCGCTTCCTGTTCAACGAACACCTGACGCCGCTGCGGGTGGCCGGCATCGCGCTGATCGCCGCCGGCGTGGCGGTCGTGGGGATACCGTGATGCGCCGCTTCTATCTGATCGGCTTCGGCCTGCTGATGGCCTTCGACACGCTGGCGCAGATCAGCTTCAAGTACGCCGCCAACCATGCGATGCCGCTGGCGGCCGACCTCGACTGGCTCATGCGGGTATTCGGCCAGCCGTGGATCTACGGCGCTTTCGTCGGCTACATCGGCGCCTTCTTCACCTGGATGTCGCTGCTCAAGCGCGCGCCCATCGGCCCGGCCTTCGCCGCCTCCCATCTCGAAGTCGTGACCGTGATGCTGGTGTCGGTCTGGCTGTTCGACGAACACATCACCGCCAACCAGATGCTGGGCGCGCTGCTGATCATCGGCGGCATCGTCTGCCTGGCCTTCGGCGAGGCCAGCGAATCGCGGCGCCTCCACCCGGAGTCCGGCCGTGCCGACGCCTAGGCTCGCGGCCGGCGCCCACGGGCGCGACATCCCGCCCACGGCGGGCCTGCCGCTGCGCTGGAACGACCTCCTGCCCGGCGGCCCGGCGGACCTGGAGGCGCACGTCGCGTCCTGGCTGGACGTCCCGGCCCTGCAACTGGAATGCTCCGGCACCTCCAGCCTGGTCGTCTCCCTGCTGACGCTGGCCCGGCGCAGCCCGCGCAAGACCGTCATCCTGCCCGCCTACACCTGCCCGCTGGTCGCGCTGGCGGTCCACCATTGCGGACTGCGCCTGAAGCTGTGCGATCTGGCCCCCGGGCACTTCGACCTGGACCCGGCCGCGCTCGAGGCGGCCTGCGACGACGATACGCTGGCCATCGTGGTCACCCACCTGGCCGGCCGCGTGGCCGACACCGGCGCCGCGCTGCGCTGCGCGGCCCGCTGCGGCGCGGCCGTCATCGAAGACGCGGCACAGGCGCTGGGCGCCCGCCGCAACGGGCGCAGCGTGGGCCAGGACGGCGACATCGGCTTCTTCAGCCTGGCCGCGGGCAAGGGCCTTAGCATCTACGAAGGCGGCCTGCTGCTGGCGCGCGATCCCGCGCTGCGCGACGAATTGCGCGCCACCAGCGCGCGCACCGTCGGCAGCCGCCCGGGATGGGAGGCGCGCCGCAGCCTGGAACTGCTGGCCTACGCGCTGCTGTACGGACCGCGCGGCATGCGCCTGGCCTACGGCAACCCACAGCGCGCGGCCTTGCGCGCCGGCGATCCCGTCCGGGCCGCCGGCGACGATTTCTCGCTCGACATTCCCATCCACCGGGTCGGCCGCTGGCGCCGCGGCGTAGGCGCGCGGGCGGCCCGCCGCCTGCCGGCGTTCCTGGGCGACGCCCGGGAACGCGCCCGGCGGCGCCTGGAGCGGCTGCAAGACCTGCCCGGGGTACGCGTCATGCAGGACACCGCCGGCGGTGACGGTGTCTGGCCATTCTTCATGCTGCTGCTGCCTGACGCGCAAACGCGGCAGCGGGCGCTGGACCGGCTGTGGGGCGCGGGACTGGGCGTGGGCCCGCTATTCGTGCACACCCTGCCCGACTACGAGTACCTGCGCCCCATCGTCGCCGATGCGCCGGTGCCCCACGCCCGCGATTTCGCTGCGCGCGCGCTGTCGATCACCAACAGCCACTGGCTGGACGACGAGCGGTTCGAGGCGATCTGCCGGGTCCTGGCGTCCTGACGCGCCCCGGAGGGCGCGCCGGACCTCAAAGAAAGCGGTCCAGGATGCGGCGGCTGGCGCGGTCCAGGCGTTCCAGGTCGCGTATCAGGAAGTGGATGCCGTGGCCGTCCGAAATCAGGAGCTTGGACTGGGAAATGCGCCGGATGTCCTGTTCGCTCTTGAGCCATAGCCGGGCTTCGCCGCGGTTGGTCCGGACGGTCCAGGTCGTGGGCGTGACGTAGCTCGCCACCTGCACGATGCGCTGGATCTCGGGCATGAATTCGCGGTGGCCGAGTTCTTCGCGGACCAGTTCCCGCGCCTCGGGCGGCAGGTCCGCCAGCCGGGAGATCCAGGCCACTTCGTGTCCGCCCGGGCCGACCAGCGAGATGTCCTCGGATTCGGTATCGATGGGGAAGGCGCGCACGGGCGTCACTTCCTCGGCCGGCCCGCCGTCGGCGGGCGTGCAGATCAGCCGGCCGTAGGCGTTGCGGCTCAGCGTATAGGGGAAGCTCATGCCTGCTCCTCGTCGTCGCCGTCCCAGGTGCTGTCGCTGCCGGGAGGATCGAGCTGCCGGGTCTGCGCCTGGTGCAGGCGATAGTAGGCGCCGCCCTTGGCGATCAGGTCTTCGTGGCGGCCCTGCTCGACGATGCGGCCGCGGTCCAGCACCACCAGCCGGTCGGCCCGTCGCAGGGTGCTGAGCCGGTGCGCCACGGCGATGGTGGTGCGCCCCCGCACCAGGTTGTCGAGCGCCTTCTGGATCTCTTGTTCGGTCGAGGTGTCGACCGAGGACGTGGCCTCGTCCAGGATCAGGATGCGCGGGTCGATCAGCAGCGCGCGGGCGATGGAAATGCGCTGGCGCTCGCCGCCCGACAGGGCCTGGCCGCGCTCGCCCACCAGCGAATCGTAGCCGTGCGGCAGGCGCAGGATGAACTCGTGCGCATGGGCCGCGCGCGCGGCGGCCACGATTTCCTCGCGCGTGGCCTCGGGCTTGCCGTAGGCGATGTTCTCGGCCACCGTCCCGAAGAACAGGAAGGGCTCTTGCAGCACCACGCCGATGTTGCGCCGGTACCCGGGAATGGACAGCGCGCGGATGTCGACGCCATCCACCTTGATCGATCCCTGCGCCACGTCGTAGAAGCGGCAGATCAGGTTGACCAGCGTGCTCTTGCCCGAGCCGCTGTGCCCCACCAGGCCGATCATCTCGCCCGGCTGGATGTCCAGGTCTATGCCGCGCAGCACGGCGCGCGTGCCGTAGCGGAAGGTGGCCTCGCGGATCTGGATGCGGCCCTCCACCCGGCCCAGGGGAACCGGATGGGCCGGCTCGGGCACGCTGGAGACGCGGTCCAGGATGTCGAAGATGCGCTTGGCGCCCGCCGCCGCCTTCTGCGTGACCGAGACGATGCGGCTCATGGAGTCCAGCCGCAGGTAGAAACGGCTGATGTAGGCCAGGAACGCCGCCAGCACGCCCACCGAGATGTGGTGGTTGGCGATCTGCCAGATGCCGAATATCCAGACCACCAGCAGGCCGACCTCGGTCAGCAGGATGACCGTGGGCGAGAACATCGACCACGTGGTGTTGACCTTGTCGTTGACCGCGAGGTTGTGGTTGTTGGCCTCTCGGAAGCGCGCCACCTCGCGCTTTTCCTGGGCGAAGGCCTTGACCACCCGGATGCCCGGAATGGTGTCGGCCAGCACGTTGGTGATCTCGGCCCAGTTGCGGTCCACCTTTTCGAACCCGTGACGCAGTTTGTCGCGCACGAGGTGGATCAGCCAGGCGATGAAGGGCAGCGGCAGCAGCGTGACCAGCGCCAGCCACGGGTCGATGGAAACCAGGATGCCGGCCGTCATCAGGATCATCAGGACATCGGTGGCGAAGTCCAGCAGGTGCAGCGACAGGAAGACGCAGATGCGGTCGGTCTCGTTGCCGATGCGCGCCATGAGGTCGCCCGTGCGCTTGCCGCCGAAGTATTCCAGCGACAGTTGCTGCAGGTGTTCATAGGCGCTGGTGCGCAGGTCGGCGCCGATGCGCTCGCTGACCCAGGCCAGGATGTAGGTGCGCGACCAGCCCAGCACCCAGGCCACCAGCGCCGCGCCCAGCAGCCCGGACAGGTAGAGCGCGGCCAGGTCGTAGTCGATGGGCTTGCCGTTCTGGAACGGGATCAGCACGTCGTCCATCAGCGGCATGGTCAGGTAGGGCGGAACCAGCGTCGCGGCGGTGGACAGGACCGTCAGGATGAAGCCCAGCAGCAGCCTGCCGCGATAAGGGCGGGCGAAACGGCGCAGCCGCAGCAGCGCCCAGCCCCGCTTCTCGACCGGCGCTTCGGCCTCGCAGGCCGGGCAGTCCTGCTCGCCTTCCGGCAGCGGCGCATGGCAGCGCGGGCAGGCCGGCGCCAGGCGGGCCGCCACGCCGCCCTGCGCCAGCGCGGCCAGTTGGCGCTCGAACTGGTCGGCCAGTCGGACCGCGCCGGCGTGGTGGGCCATGGTCGTGCGCCACAGCGCCAGCCGCGCCCGGGCATCCACCAGCTCGACCGCGACGACGCCGGCGTGG
The DNA here is from genome assembly GCF_004216695.1 of Pigmentiphaga kullae. GTDB lineage: Bacteria > Pseudomonadota > Gammaproteobacteria > Burkholderiales > Burkholderiaceae_B > Pigmentiphaga > Pigmentiphaga kullae. The sequence goes on along the minus strand of NZ_SGXC01000003.1, from coordinate 348,326 downwards.
TCGGACAGCGCCAGCCGCATTCCCTCGCCCAGCGGCCAGTCGCGCCATCCCGGCGCGTCGGCCGAGGCCGCCAGCAGCCGGGTCTCGGTCAGCACCAGCGCGCCCCGGGCATAGCGCAGTTCCGTATCGAGATCGAGCTCCAGCCAGGCGCAGACGGTTTCGCCTTCGGCCAGCGGCGGAGCGGCCTGGCCACGCCAGGCATCGGGCAGGGAGGACAACGGATGAGACGCGGCAGTCATCGGCGGGCAGTGCCCCAAATAAGCAACATAGTATTTGTAACTATTTCTAATTCATGGAAATATGTCAGCCTCACGTAAGTATTATAGTTCCCACCACTTCCGTTGTTCGAGAAACCGATGCGTTGTAGCGTCGCATCTAGGGGATTCCCTAAACCGTGTATTCCATCTTGCCTGCCAGGCAAGGGGGCAATACATTTCCGCTCATCTACGATTGTCATCGGATTGACTCGAGTACGCCCCGAGAGCGTACACCCAGCTCGCATCGTGCCACCCGGACTCTCGTCCCAACTTCTCAGCCTGTCCGCGCCGCCTGCACGCCCCGGTTTCCCGTTCCGCGCCGTGCGCCCCGCCCCAGACCCATTTTCGTCATGAAACGCAAACACATTGAATTCCTCGATGTGCTGTCCCTGCGCGGACCCAGCATGTGGACTTATCCGCCCGTCCTCGAGGCCTGGGTGGACATCGGGGAACTCGAGGACTTCCCGTCCAACCTGATTCCGGGCTTCTACGAACGGCTGGAGGCCTGGCTGCCGACGCTGATCGAGCACCGGTGCAGCTACGACGAACGCGGCGGCTTCCTGCGCCGCGTTCGCGAGGGCACCTGGCCGGGCCACATCCTGGAACACGTCACGCTGGAACTGCAGAACCTGGCCGGGCTGCCGGGCGGCTTCGGCAAGGCGCGCGAGACGTCCACGCGCGGCGTCTACCGCGTGATCGTCAGCGCCTACCAGGAAGAGGTCACGCGCGCCGCGCTCCACACCGCGCGCGACCTCGTCATGGCCGCCATCGAAGACCGGCCCTACGACGTGCCCGCGGCCATCGAGGCCCTGCGCGACCTCGTCAACGAACACTGGCTGGGCCCCAGCACCGCCAGCATCGTGCAGGCCGCCGAGGACCGCCGCATTCCCTACATCCGCCTCAACCAGGGCAACCTGGTGCAGTTCGGCTACGGCGCCGCGCAGCACCGCATCTGGACCGCCGAGACCGACCGCACCAGCGCCGTGGCGGAAGGCATCGCCTGCGACAAGGACCTGACCAAGAGCCTGCTGCAGGCCTGCGGCGTGCCCGTGCCCCAGGGCCGCGCGGTGGAAAGCAAGGAAGACGCGTGGGAAGCCGCGCAGGAAATCGGCCTGCCGGTGGTGGTCAAGCCCAGCGACGGTAACCATGGCCGCGGCGTGTTCCTGGACCTGCGCACGCGCGAGGCCATCGAGACCGCGTTCGGCGTGGCCAGCGGCGAAGGCAGCGGCGTGATCGTCGAGCGCTGCGTGCCCGGCAACGAACACCGCCTGCTGGTGGTGGGCGACCGGATGGTGGCGGCGGCGCGCGGCAAGACCGCCTCGGTCATCGGCGACGGCCGCTCGACGATCCAGCAGCTGATCGGCAGCCAGCTCAACTCGGACCCGCGCCGCGGCAACACCGAGGAGCATCCGCTGAACCTGGTCGCGCTGGACTCCGCCGCCCGCATCGAACTCGAACGCCAGGGCTATGACGGCGACTCCATCCCGCCCGCCGGCGAGGAAGTCCTGATCCAGCGCAACGGCAACGTCGCCTTCGACGTGACCGACGAGGTCCACCCCTCGGTCGCGGCGCACGTACGGCTCGCCGCGCGCATCGTCGGCCTGGACATCGCCGGCGTGGACCTGGTGGTCGAGGACATTTCGCGGCCGCTCGAGGAACAGGGCGGCGCCATCGTCGAGGTCAATGCCGGCCCCGGCCTGCTGATGCACCTGAAACCCGCCGACGGCAAGCCCCGCCCCGTGGGCCGCGCCATCGTCGATCATCTGTTCCCCAACGGCGGCGAAGGCCGCATCCCGCTGGTGGGCGTGTCCGGCAGCCACGGCATGACCGGCGTGGTCCACCTGGTCGGCCAATTCCTGCGGCTGTCGGGCCGCCGCGTCGCCACGGCGTCCAGCCAGGGCCTGTACTTCGACCACCGGCAGGTCGATCGCGCCCCCGCGGACTGGAACGCCGTGCAGCGCGCGCTGATGAACCCCATGATGGAAGCGGCCGCGATCGAGACCGGCGCCCGCGCCATCCTGACGCAGGGCCTGGCCTACGACCGCTGCCAGGTCGGCGTCGTGACCGACCTCGATCCCGCGCAGACGCACCCCGACCTGTCCATCGTGGAACCGCAGCAGATCTTCAACGTGCTGCGCACCCAGGTCGACGTCGTGCTGCCCAGCGGCTGCGCCGTGCTCAATGCCGCCGACGAACTGGTCGCCGACATGGCCCGGCTGTGCGACGGCGACGTCATGTTCTTCGCGCGCGACGGCAAGCTGCCGCGCATCGCCGAACACCGGGCCGCCGGCAAGCGCGCGGTCTTCGTACGCGACGGCGCCATCGTGCTGGCCCATGGCGCGAACGAAACCCTCTTGGCTCCCCTCGTGTCCGTGCCCTGCCTGGCCGGACAGCCGGGCCTGCCGATCGAAAGCGTCCTGGCCGCCGTGGCCGCGGGCTGGGCGCTGGACCTGCCGCAGGATTGCATCCGCGCCGGGATCGAAACCCACGGCATGCCGGCCCCCGCGGCCGCCACGGCCTGAAGCCTGGGAAACGCACAGGAAACCCATCATGGAAGTCTCACGTATCCGTGCGCTGCGCGGCCCCAATCTGTGGAGCCGGCGCACCGCGCTCGAGGCGATCGTCTCGTGCACCGAAGCCGAGCGCGCCATCGCCGGCATCCCCGGCTTCGAGGCGCGCCTGCGCGCCCGCTTTCCCGCCATCGGCCTGTTGCAGCCGGCGGGCCAGGAGCGCTCCGTCTCCATGGCCCGCGCCCTCGGCCTGGCCACGCTGGGACTGCAATCCCAGGCCGGCTGCCCGGTCACCTTCGTGCGCACCGTCCCCACGCTGGAGGCCGGCATCTATCAGGTCGTGGTCGAGTACACCGAGGAAGAAGTCGGCAGGCTGGCTCTGAAGTTCGCGCTCGAACTGTGCCGGGCCGCCGAGCATGACACGCCCTTCGACCTCGACGCCGCGCTGGCGCAGCTGCGCGACCTGGACGAGGACGTCCGCATCGGCCCCAGCACCGGCTCCATCGTGCAGGCGGGGGTCCAGCGCGGCATTCCGTTCCGCCGCCTGACGCAGGGCAGCCTGATCCAGTTCGGCTGGGGCAAGAAACAGCGGCGCATCCAGGCGGCCGAGATGGACCGCAGCAGCGCCATCGCCGAAGCCATCGCCCAGGACAAGGAACTGACCAAGACCCTGCTGCATGCCGCCGGCGTCCCGGTTCCTGAAGGCCGTCCGGTCGAGGATGCGGAGGACGCCTGGGCGGCGGCGCAGGAGATCGGCGCGCCCGTGGTGGTCAAGCCGCGCGACGGCAACCAGGGCAAGGGCGTAGCGGTCAACATCTCGACGCGCGAACAGGTCCTGGCGGCCTATGCCGTGGCCGAGAAGTACGGGTCGGCCGTCCTGGTCGAACGCTACATCCCCGGCCACGACTTCCGCCTGCTGGTGGTCGGCAGCACCCTGGTCGCGGCCTCGCGGCGCGATCCGCCGCAGGTGTTCGGCGACGCGGTGCATACCATCCGCGAACTGGTGGACGAAGTGAACAAGGACCCCCGCCGCGGCGAGGGCCATGCCACCAGCCTGACCAAGATCCGCCTGGACGACATCGCCATCGCGACCCTGGCCAAGGCGGGCTACACGCCCGACTCCATCCCGCCCAAGGGCGCGCTGGTCATCCTGCGCAACAACGCCAACCTGAGCACCGGCGGTACCGCCACCGACGTCACCGACGAAGTCCACCCCGAGTTCGCCGCCCACGCCATCGCGGCCGCGCGCACGGTGGGCCTGGACATCTGCGGCGTGGACATCGTGGCCGGCACCGTCATCAAGCCGCTGGAAAGCCAGGGCGGCGCCATCGTCGAAGTCAACGCCGCCCCCGGCCTGCGCATGCATCTCGCGCCCTCGTACGGCAAGCCGCGTGCGGTGGGCGAAGCCGTCATCGCCGACATGTTCGCGCCCGAGGACGACGGCCGCATCCCCGTGGTCGCGGTGGCCGGCACCAACGGCAAGACCACGACCGTGCGCCTGATCGCCCACCTGCAAGGCGTCAACGGGCATCTGGTCGGCATGACCAATTCCGACGGCGTCTACATCGGCCAGCAGCGCATCGACGTGGGCGACTGCAGCGGACCGCGCAGCGCGCGCAACGTGCTGCTGCACCCCGACGTCGACGCGGCCGTGTTCGAGACGGCGCGCGGCGGCATCCTGCGCGAGGGCCTGGGCTTCGACCGCTGCGACGTGGCGGTGGTGACCAACATCGGCATGGGCGACCATCTGGGCCTGAATTTCATCAGCACGGTCGAGGACCTCGCGGTGGTCAAGCGGGTGATTGTCGAGAACGTGGCGCCCACCGGCACCGCGGTGCTCAATGCCACCGACCCCAACGTCGCCAACATGGCCGACAGCTGCCCCGGCTCGGTGATCTTCTTCTCGAACGATCGCCAGCACACGCTGATCACCACCCAGCGCGCCAAGAACCAGCGCGTGGTCTATCGCGACGGCCAGGCCATCGTCGCGGCGCGCGGCGCCGAGGAACAGCGCATCGCGCTGGCCGACATTCCCCTGACCTACGACGGCGCGATCGACTTCCAGGTCGAGAACGCGATGGCGGCCATCGCCGCCGCCTGGGCCCTGGGCCTGGACTGGCAGGTCATCCGCCGCGGCCTGGCCAGCTTCGTGAACGACGCCCAGACCGCGCCCGGCCGCTTCAACCGCTTCGAATTCCGCGGCGCCACGATCTTCGCCGACTATGGCCACAACCCCGACGCCATCCAGGCGCTGGTGCGCGCGATCGAGCGCATGCCCGCCAAGCGGCGTTCGGTGGTCATCAGCGGAGCGGGCGACCGCCGCGACGTGGACATCTGCCGCCAGACCGAAATCCTGGGCACCGCCTTCGACCAGGTCGTGCTGTACGAAGACCAGTGCCAGCGCGGCCGCGAGGACGGCGAGGTGCTCGCGCTGCTGCGCCAGGGACTGGCGGGCGCGACCCGTGCGCAGGACGTGCGGGAGATCCGGGGCGAGTTCCTGGCCATCGACACGGCCATGGATGAACTCGGGGCGGGCGACCTGTGCCTGATCCTGGTGGATCAGGTGGAGGAAGCGCTGGCCCACATCGAGCAGCGCATCGCCGCCGATTGCGCGATCAGTGCGGCGATGCGGCAGCCAGCAGGGCAATCAGTCGCGCATTGAGCGCATGCTGCTGGGCCTGCCAGCGGGCCAGGAGTTCCGCCGAAGGCGCCTCCTGGCCGTCGGCGGCGCTCAGCCACCGTTTCCACCAGGCGCGGTACTCGTACAGCGAGACCTCGCCCGTGATGTCGCTGCCGATCACGCGGCCCGACAGCGCCCCGATCGCCCGGGCCACGTGCTCCTCGCGCAGGATGCCCTGGTCCCAGTTGGTGCGGGCCACGTCGGGGTGGAACACATCCTTGTCGATCGAGACGTAGGTGGGTTCGGACGAGGCCCCCAGCACGGGCAGCACCGCCTCCATCAGCGCATCCGGGCCGCCGAAGCTGCGCACCGCGCCGCCCAGGCCCAGCAGCCGGGCCCAGCCGGCATCCACGTTCATGCACCAGTAGCTGAGCTTGCCGCCCGCCAGCGGACGCAGATAGTTTTCCCAGCTGTGCGACCAGCCCACGTCGCCTGACGTGATGCCGATCACGTGCACGTGCGACACGAAGGGCAGCGCGGCCACCCTGCGCACCCACGACCCGCAGTGGATCCCGAACAGATAGCGCATGTTGTCCGGATGATTGTCGAACACCACCACGCGGAAAGGCCCGCGCGCGCGCATGCGCTCGATCAGGGGCCAGCTCAGGTGGTGGAAGTCGCCGCTGCCCATCAGCACCGTGCCATGCTGCGCCGGGATGGTTCCATCCAACTCGCGCCGCAGCGCGCGGAACGTGGCCAGCGAGCAGCCGAAGCGCACGGATTCCTGCCAGGACTGCAGCGGCAGCACCGTGGCGCCTTCCACCTTGCCGCAGGCATCGTCGAAATCGAGCACCAGCGGAACGGCATTCACGGCTTGTCGCCCTCGCTCCATGTGCGGTCGCCCTCGAAACGCCCGGCGAAGCGCTTGAGCACGGCCCGCAGCAAGGGATTGCGGATGTAGACCGCATGCCGCGTGAACGTGAACGACGCGCCCAGGTAGGACTTCACCTCGGGATCGGTCCAGCCGGCGATGTAGTGGCGCAAGCCGCGCTCCAGCGCGTATTCGAGATTGACCATCCAACTGACGAAATACAGGTTGTTGTCGCGCGCGTCGGGATACTGGAAGCCGATGTACTTGTCGACCAGGTTGCCGTCGCACTCGAAACAGATGTTGTAGCCGATCATCCGGCCTTCGCGGCGGTACACGAAAATGATCCCGCCGCTGTCGCCGTCCTGTAGCACCCGCTGGAAGAAGTCTTCGGTCAGCAGGTCGAAATGCATCTCGCTCTGGTCGTAGACGTTCCGGTACAGCGCGTAGAACTCGCGCAGCACCTCGGGCCGCGCGAACCGGGCATCGCCGGCCATGACCCGCTCGATGTCCAGCCCCGCGCGCGAGCGCAGCTTGCGGCGGATGTTCTTGCGCCGCGAATAGGACACCCTTTCCAGATAGGCATCCAGGCTGGCGAAATCGACGGGCACATAGGCCAGCGCCTGGCCTTCCACCAGCACGAAGCCTTCGGCCTGGCAGGCCTGCGCCAATGCCGCCGCGCAGTCGTTTTCCTCGGCGCTCAGCAGCGGCGAATCCTGCGGCAGGTCCTTGACGATCAGGAACGGCTGCTGGCCGCCGTACTCGGCCTTCAACTGCGCGGCCAGGCGCGCGGGATCCGTGCCCGCGGCCAGCAGCGCGTATTCCGAGACGGTCGTACCGACGAACGCGGTGCGCGGCTGCAGCAGGCCCTTCCAGAAGCGAAAACCCGGCAGGCGCCGCACCAGGCGCTTGGCGCCGTCGTCGGCCGTAGTCAGCAGGTCGAACCGGGCACGGAACATCGGGCCGCCGCTGGCGGTCACCCACGCAGAAAAGCCTTGGGGCGGGCAAGCCAGGAAATGGCCTACCAGCCCCTCGGGTTCCAACCTGTTCAGGTACGGCCGCAGGAAGTCCGGGGTCGCCCCCGGACCGGCAACCTCAACCGCCGTTCTTTGCACGAGTCAGCAACTGGTCGAGCAGTTCCAGTCCCTGGTCGATCTCTTCCGGCGTGATGTGCAGCGAAGGCGCGAACGTGATGACGTTCTTGTAGTAGCCGCCGACGTCCAGGACCAGGCCCATCTTCTTGCCCTTGTAGTCCAGGTCGCCGGACAGGCCGATGTCGACCATCCGGTCCAGCAGCGCCTTGTTGGGCGTGAAGCCGTCCTCGGTGCAGATCTCGGCGCGCAGGGCCAGGCCCAGGCCGTCGACGTCGCCGATCTCGCGATGGCGCTTCTGCAGGTCCTTCAGGCCTTCCAGGAAGTGCTTGCCGCTGGCCATCACCATGGCCTCGTAGTCGACCTCGGCCAGCATCTTCATCGTTTCCAGGCCGATGGCGGTGCCGAGCGGATTGGACGCGAAGGTGGAGTGGGTCGATCCCGGCGGGAACACGGTGGGGTTGATGAGTTCTTCGCGCGCCCACAGGCCGGCCAGCGGATTCAGGCCGTTCGTGAGCGCCTTGCCGAAGACCAGCACGTCGGGCTTGACGCCGAAGTGCTCGATGGCCCAGAGCTTGCCGGTACGATAGAAACCCATCTGGATTTCATCGACCACCAGCAGGATGCCGTACTGGTCCAGCACCTTCTTCAGGCCCTTGAAGAAATCGGGCGGGGGCACGACGTAGCCGCCGGTACCCTGGATGGCCTCGACGTAGAACGCGGCGTATTCGGCCTGCCCCACCTTCGGATCCCAGACGCCGTTGTATTCGGTCTCGAACAGGCGGGCGAAACCGGCCACGCAATGTTCGCTGTATTCCTCGGGCGTCATGCCGCGCGGACGGCGGAACGGATACGGGAACGGCACGAAGTGGGCACGCTCGCCGAAGTGGCCGTAGCGGCGGCGGTAGCGGTAGCTGGAGGTGATGGCCGAGGCGCCCAGGGTCCGGCCGTGGTAGCCGCCCTCGAAGGCGAACATCAGGCTCTTGCCTTCCGTGGCGTTGCGCACCAGCTTGAGCGAATCCTCGACGGATTGCGAGCCGCCCACGTTGAAGTGCACGCGGCCCTTGTAGCCGAACTTGCGCTCGGCGTCCTGCGCGATGACCTTGGACAGTTCGATCTTGGTCGGGTGCAGGTACTGGCTGGCGACCTGGGGCAGCACGTCCAGCTGCTTCTTGAGCACGTTGTTCAGGCGCTGGTTGCCATAGCCGAAGTTGACGGCCGAGTACCACATCTGCAGGTCCAGGTACGGCGTGCCCTGGGCATCGTACATGTAGCTGCCTTCGCAGCGATCGAAGATCTTCGGCGGGTTGACGTAATGGACGGTATCACCGAACGAGCAATATTGCGCTTCGTCGGCAAGCAGTTGGGATTCGGAGCTCATTAAGGGAAACCTCGGGGAGATCAGTTGCGGCCGCGGGTCTTGGGGGCTGGGCGCCCACCGCTTATCGTTCTAGGAAAGCACACGGGAAGTCCCCGGCGACCTTCCCGACCCTCCGCCGTTGCGCAGTATCGCAGAAAAGCCGTGAACTGCCATCGTCGACACGGCCGGTGGGCTGCGCCTGTTGCAAGAGGCGCATAGGGTAAACGGCCATGGTGGACATTTCCATTACCATTCAGTTAGGCATTCCCGCGGCAAAATTATAGCCTGCCCAGTGCTCGCCGATATCGCCCCGCTCGCGCCAGATGCCCAACAGACAGTAAGATCACGCCTGTCGCGATGGGCCCCTCGACGCCGGGGCTCCTGCCGCCTTACGCCCCACGGATCCTCTGCGCGCCCGGTCATGCCCTTTTCCCGCTTTTCGCAGTCCTTTCCCCTCCGCCCCGGCCTCCGGTGGACACTGGTCCTGGCAGCCGCAGCGCTGACCGGGTGCGTGAGCGTTCCGGCGCCGGACCTGCAAGCGGACGTCCCCCCGCAATGGAACAACGCTTCGCGGGGCGCGGCCGCGCCAGCGCCCGCCGAATGGTGGAAGGCCTACGGCGACCCGCAGCTCGACGGGCTGGTGGAGCAGGCCCTGGCCGGCAACCTGACCATCGCCGAAGCCCATGCCCGCCTGCAGGCCGCGCGCAAGCTGCATGACGCGGCCAACGCACCCTACCTGCCCAACCTGAATTTCCGCACGCGCGATGCCGTCGCCGCCGACGCCAGCAGTTCGTATTTCCAGGCCGGGTTCGATGCCACCTGGGAATTCGGCCTGTTCGGGCGCGGCGAAGGCGCCGAGCGGCAGGCCCGCGCCAGCGTGGACGCGGCCGCCGCCACTTTGCAGGGCGCGCGGGTCAGCGTCGCCGCCGAAGTCGTACGCGCCTGGCGCGAACTGCGCAGCGCCCAGCTCAGGCAGCGCCTGCTGAAGGAAGCGGTCACTCTGCAAGAGCGCCAGGTGGAGCTTGTCTCGTTACGGGAACGCACGCGCCTGGCATCGCGCGTGGACGTCGAACGGACCCAGGCCGCGCTGGAGCAGGCCCGGGCCGCGCTGGCCGACCCCGGCATGGCCGTGCGGCAAAGCGCGCTCAAGCTGGCCGTGCTCCTGGGCCGCCACGAGCCCGATCCGGCCTGGAGCCGCGAACCGGCCCTGGCCGCAAACCCCGCCGTGCCGGCCGCCATCGCCAGCACGCCCGCCGACATGCTGCGCACCCGCCCGGACGTCCAGATGGCCCAGGCCCGCGTGCTGGATGCCGCCGGCGCGCTGGGCATCGCCCGGGCCGATCTCTATCCCCGCCTGGGCATAGGCGGTTCGCTCACGGTGGCCAGCAACTTCGCCAACAACTTCAACCGGCGCAACACGCCCACCTATACCCAGACGATCTTCTCGCTGGGGCCGCTGATCGACATTCCGCTGTTCGACTGGGGCCAGCGGCAGGCCGCCGCGCATGCCCGCAGCGACGAACTCGACGCCGCCCTGCTGGCCTACCGCCAGGCGGTGCTGGAAGGATGGTCCGAAGCCGAGTCCGCGCTGATCGAACTCGACCAGTACCGCCAGCGCCGCGAAGCCGAGGAACGCGCGCTGCAAGCGATCGGCCGGGCCGCCGACCACGCCGGGCGGCTGACGGCCTCGAAACTGTCGAGCGAATTCGACAACGCCGACCTCGCCTCGCGCCGCATCCAGGCCCAACTCGCGCTGTCGGCCACCACGCTGGCGCAGGATCTCGCGTTCATCTCGCTGCACAAGGCCGTGGGCGGCGCCCCGGCCTGGCGCGGCGAAGAACGGTCATCCGCCGCCTCGAGTCACTGACATGCTCGCACGCAAGACTCTCATCCACGAATGGCCGCGCTTCCTGCCCGCGGTGGTGGCGGTGGCCTTCTCCGGCCTGCTGCTCCTGGCCCAGGCCGGCCTGGTGCTGGGCATATTCGGCAACGCGGCGGTCTACATCACCGCGTCGGACGCCGACATCTGGATAGGCTCGCCCGGCACGCAAAGCATCGACCAGGGCCTGCCGCTGAACCCCGACATCGAGATGCCCCTGCGCATGGACCGCGGCATCGCGGCGGTCGAGCCCTTCTACCTGCGTTCGGCCGAATGGCGCAGCCCCGAGGTGCATGGCGGCATGAGCGTGGCCGTGTCGGGCGTGGACGTCCGGCCGGGCGGCATGCTCTTTTCGCGGCTGCTGTCGCCCGATCTGCGCGAGCGCCTGGCCGAGATCGGCACCATCGTCGTGGACCGCGCCGACCTGCACAAGCTGGGCACGCGGCAAGGCGGACAGGCCACGCTCAACGGCCATCCCGTGCGCGTCATCGGCGTCATCAGCGGCCTGCGCGCCCTGGACGGCGCCAACGTGCTGGCCTCGTCCGACACCGCGCGGCTGATCAGCACGCCGGACGAAGGCGACCTGCCGACCTACTTCGTCGCCAAGGCGCGCAATCCGTCGGAAGCCGAGGCGGTGCGCGAACGGATCGCGAACCAGCGCAGCTTCGGCGCCTACGAGGTCTGGAGCAGCAAGGAATTTTCCAAGAAGACGCAGTTGTACTGGCTGCTGCAAACGGGCGCCGGCGCCGGCGTGCTGTTCCTGGCCGGCGTGGTGTTCCTGGCGGGCGCCGCCATCACCAGCCAGACCCTGATCGCCGCCATCGCCGGCTCCATGCGCGCCTACGCCACGCTCAAGGCCATGGGCGTCAGCGCCTCGTCGCTGCGCACGGTGGTGCTCAAGCAGGCGTTCGGCGTGGGCGTGACCGGCACCGCGCTGGCCGCCATCCTGTGCGTCGTGCTGCTGACCATCGCGCGCGGACAGAACGTGCCGGTACGCATGACGCCCATGGTGGCAGCCATATGCGCCATCCTCGTCATGGCGATCGCGCTGATCTCGGGACTGTTCGCGGTCCGCCGGCTGCACCGCGAGGATCCGGCGTCGCTGCTGCGCTGATCGCGCGGCCTTGCCTCGTCAGTCGCGCAGCGGCCGCGCGTCCGGCGGCCAGTCGGGGCGGGTCGAGAACATCGGCAGCAGGCGCGCGGGGTCGATGCCCATGGGCGCCAGGGTGGGTTGCAGCGCGCGGGCCCGCGCCGCCACCTCGTCCTGGCCGGGCAGCGCGCCGGCCGAGGCCAGCACGACCCGATTGGCGCTGCGCAGGTTGTAGAACGGCCCGAACACCTCGGCATAGGTCGCCGATTCGTTGGCGTACGAGCCGCTGGAGGCGAACGTGTTCGCCGCGAGCACGCCATCGGACCGCAGGATGGATCGCACCTCGCGGATGAATTCCACAGTGGACAGATGCCGGGGGATATAGGTCTCGTCGAAGGCATCGAGCATGACGATGTCGTAGCGGTCGCCGCGCCGGGCGGCCGCCTGCACGAAAGCGCGCCCGTCGGCCACTTCCACCCGCATGGCCGGCCCCGTCCGGAAACCGAAGTAGCGTTCGGCCACGCGGGCCACCGCGGGGTCGATCTCGACCACGTCGATGCGGGCCTGGGGCACGACCCTGGCCAGCGCCATGGGCAGGCTGCCGCCGCCCAGGCCGATCACCAGGATGCGGCGCGGATCGGGGCGCAGGTACAGCGAGGCCATCATCATCCGGGTGTAGTCGAACAGCAGTTCCTCGGGCCGCGCCGGCAACTGGCAGGTCTGGCGCCCGGGCGCCTGCACGCTGCCGAACTTCATGCAGCGCTCGCCCCGGGACTCGTAGACGACGATGTCCTCGAAAGCCGATTTCTCAGTGTGGAGGATGGTCTGCGCCGACAGCGGCGTCGCCGCCGCCAGCGCCAGGACCGCCGCGCGCGCCGCCAGGCGCGTATGCCGCATGGACATGGAATCCCGCTCCAATGTCCTTGCGGACAGGGGTGGTCAGTTGTTGAGGATGATGCTGGCGATCACGCCGGAAGCGATCGCGACCAGCAGGTACTCGGACCCCATCCGCACCCACTGGTAGCCCGGCTGCGGCCGATAGAGCCGATGGGAGTGCCAGTCGTTCACGACATAATAACCGCCGCGATGGTAGTTGGGCAGGCGGTCGCCTCGCGCCCAGCGGTGCGGCGGAGGCGGCGCCCAGCCGCGATGGACGACGCGCGGCGCGTCGCGGTAGCCGTCGCGATAGCCATGGCGATAATCGCGGTCGCGGCGGCGATCGTCCCAACGGCGGTGGTCGCCCCGGTCATGCTTGTCGTAGTGCCCGTGACCGTGGCCACGCTCCCAGCGGTCTCCCTTGGCCTGGGCCGCAGTGCCCAGGGCGAGGCCGGCACAGGCCATCGCAATCACCAGCGTTTTCTTGATCATGATGTCGGTTCCTTCTGTTCCGACGCCGCCTGTGCCGCCCCCCTGCAAGGAGAGCCTGCACACTTGGCTTTCGGCAAGCTGACTGTACACCGCGGCAATATTGATACATTGCTACATACGTAATCAAACGTATGTCCAGGCCGGCCTGCGGCCGGAATCCCCAGACGCGACGCGGGCGGGGCGATGTTGCAATCAGCCGGACGAACCGTTCCTGGGGCGCGACACCGCGGCGCTCAGGCCGCCGGGCCGCCCTCCTGCGCGAGCAACTGCTTCAGGACCCGGCGGATGCGGATCGAGCCCGTGTCGGTGGCCAGCAGCACCGGCTGGGCGTCGAACAGGTCGGCGGTTCCCAGCAGCCGCTGCTGCGCCTCGATGACGGGCTTGTCCTCCTCGACGAAGACGCGCGTCATCAGCGCATGCCGCAGCCGGGTCATGTCCTCGTCGTCCTGCCGGTATTCGCGCGTCAGCCAATACCAATAGTGGGACGACGTGCGCGTCTCGGGCGTGACGATGTGGGCGTTGAAGGTCCGCAGCCCCTGCTCCGGCGGCGCGCCCATGGGCGTGACACTGATGTCCAGCTTGAGCAGTCCGGCCGGATACCAGGTCACGCGATTGACGAAGTCCACGGGCACGCCGGGTTGCGGCAGGAAACGGTCGTAGACCGGCGGCGCGGGCTGCCCCTGGCTGCGCAACTCGATGACCACCTCGGTGCCCTGCTCGGACACGACGGGACGATTCTCGACGAAGGCCCCGCCGCCCAGCGTGGTCGCGTGCAGGTACTCGACATGGCTGAGATCGGCGACGTTGTCGACGATCAATTGGTAATGACAGGCGGACGGCATGGCGCCACGCGACTGCGCCGTGGCGGGCACGCGCGCCATGTGGCCCAGATCGGGCACGCGGGCGGTGTCGGCGGCGTCCGGCGTGCCCATCCAGATCCACAGCACGCCGTCGCGCTCGGCCATCGGGAAGGCCGGCACGCTGGCCTTGGCCGGGATGGCGCCGTGCGGGTTCTCCACGCAGCGCCCGTGGGCATCGAAGCGCAGGCCGTGATAGATGCAGCGCAGCGTGTCGCCCGCCAGCGTACCGCGGCTGAGCGGCGCCACGCGGTGCGGGCAGCGGTCCAGCAGGGCGACGGGTGCGCCGTCCTGCCGGCGAAACAGCACGACCGGCTGCTCCAGGAAAGTGCGCGACAACAGCGCCCCGGCGGGGAGCTCCTCGCTCCAGCCCGCCATGTACCAACAATTCCTCAGGAACTCCATGCCATCCTCACGACATGCGGCATTGCGCGTGGAAACTGTCCTTGGCGTCGGACAAGGGCTTGGACACGGTCTTCAGGCTGACCCGCCCCTGGGCATCGCGCGCGGCCACGAACATGTAGAAATCCTGGATCGGATAGTTGTTGGTGTTGAAGCGGAAGTTGCCGCGCACCGACTTGAAATCGGCCGCGCGCAAGGCCTTGCCCAGGGCCTGCTTGTCGTCCACCTTGCCGCCGGTGGCCTTCAGCGCCGAGCCGATCAGCCGGGCGGAGTCGTAGGACTGCGCCGCGTACTCGGACGGAATGCGGCCGTACTTCGCCTCGAAGGCCGCGACGAACTGCCGGTTCTCGGCGTTGGGCAGGTCCGGCCCCCAGTTGCTGCTGTTGAACACGCCCAGCGCGGCTTCCTTGAGAGCGGGCAGATTGGTGCCGTCGGCCGCCGCATTGGTCAGCAGCGGGATCTTGCCCAGCAAGCCCGCCTGCCCGTAGGCCCGGACGAAGGCCACGCCGTTGGCGCCCGGGTAGAACGCATAGACGGCGTCCGGCCGCGCGGCCGCGATGCGGGTGATCTCGGCCGAGAAATCCAGCTGGGCCAGCGGGGTGTAGATCTCGTCGGCCAGCGGCTGGCCGTAGTTGCGCTTGAAACCGGCCACGAAATCCTTGCCGGCCTGGTAGTTGGGCGCGAGCGCGATCACGCGCGCATAGCCCTGCTGCCTGGCATAGGTGCCGCTGGCCTCGGCGAACTGGTCGTTCTGCTTGGCCGCCGAAAAGAAGAAAGGCGAGCAGGCGGACCCGGCCGTGGGCGACGGCCCGGCGTTGCCCGACACCATGAATACCTGCGCCGCGGCGAACTTGCGGGTCACCGCCATCGCCACGTTCGAGAAGGTCATGCCGGCCACCAGCGCCACTTTCTCGCGTTCGATCAATTCGTCGGCGATCTGCGTGGCGACCTCGGGCTTGAGCTGGCTGTCCCGGCGCACGATGGCCACGGGAATGCCGCCCAGCTTGCCTCCTTCCTGTTCCACCGCCAGCATGAAGCCGTCGTACATGTCCTGGCCCAGCATCGCCTGCGGACCGGACAGCTCTCCCATGAAACCGATCCTGACCTGGGCCTGCGCCCCCGAAGCCAGGCATGCCCAGGCCAGCGCCGCGGCCAGCGGATATCTTGCTTGCATGCATCGTCTCCTGTCGGCGCCTGGCGCCTCGTTCTTGGATGGCCCCAAGCCGGGGCTCAGCCAGCAATCTACCGGCACCGACAGAATTTCAATAGCAAATATTTTCAATATCGACTATTTGATTTTTAGATAATATCCGCCGCATGAAGACCGACCTGAATCTGTTGCGCGTGCTGGTCGCCATCTACGACACCGGCAGCGTCAGCGCCGCCGCCCAGCGCCTCGCCATGAGCCAGCCGGCCGCCAGCGCCGCGCTGTCGCGCCTGCGCGGATCCCTGGGCGACCAGTTGTTCGTGCGGCGCGGATCGCGCATGGAAGCCACGCCGCGCGCGCAGCACATCATCGCCCGCACGCGCGAGGTCATCCAGGTCATCGACCACGAGATCCTGCCCAACCCCGAGTTCTCGCCGGCCCGTTTCGACGGCGAACTGACGCTGTGCATGAGCGAGATCGGCGAGGCGGTCTTCCTGCCCGCCCTCTACCGGCGCATACGCGCCGAGGCGCCCGGCGCGCGGCTGCGCACCATCGGCCTGCTGCCGGCCGAGTTGGAAGGCGCTCTGTATGAAGGCCGCGTCGATTCGGTCCTGGGCTACTTCCCCGACCTGCAATCCCACTTCATCTTCCAGCAGCGGCTGTACTCGCACGACCTCACCTGCCTGGTGCGCCAGGCCCATCCGCTGGCAGGCCCGCGCATGACGCTGGACGAATTCCTGGCCATGGACCACGTGCTGGTGCGCGACGACGGGCGCAGCCAGGAAATGTTCGAGCAGGAACTGGCCGCCCGCGGCATCGAGCGCAAGATCGCGCTGCACACCTCGCACTACATGAGCCTGGGCACGCTGATCAACGACAGCGACCTCATCGTCGTGCTGCCGCGCGCGGTGGCCGCGCTGCACGTGCGCAGCGCCAATGCGCGCATCATCGAACCGCCCTTCCCCATCCGCCGCTACGACCTCAAGCAGTACTGGCACCGGCGCTTCCACGACGACCCCAAGAGCATCTGGCTGCGCACGCTCATCCAGGACGTCCTGGGAGAACCGGTGCCGCCCATGCCGTGACGGCGTCGGACCCGGCATGCGGCCTGCTCTCGCCAATTAAATCGCTTGCGATTTAATTTTTTGCTATTTATACTGCCCGCATGAACACGAAACCCCAGGCCGCCGCCAAGTCCGCGCCGCTGTCGCTGGACAGCCAGCTCTGCTTCGCGCTGTATTCCACCAACCTGGCGATGAACAAGCTCTACCGCCGGTTGCTGGGCAAGCTGGAGCTGACCTATCCCCAGTACCTGGCCATGCTGGTGCTATGGGAACGGGACGGCCTGACGGTTTCCGAGCTGGGCCAGCGGCTGTTCCTGGATTCCGCCACGTTGACGCCCCTGCTCAAGCGGCTCCAGGCCATGGAATTGATCGCCCGCACGCGCGGCAAGGAAGACGAACGCCAGGTGCTCGTCACGCTGACGCCGAAAGGCCGGGCGCTCAAGGCCAAGGCCGCTTCGGTTCCTTCCGCCGTCCTGTGCGCCAGCGCATGCACCCCCGCCCAGCTCGCCGCCACCAAGCAGCAATTGGAGGCCCTGCGGGACAGCCTGTTGAAGAACGGCTGAGTACATGGCAGCCCATACGGAGATCCGCATGACATGTCACGGCATTTATATAGCACACGATTAAATAGCTAAATATACATGTAGCCGTCCGGGGTGGCGGCCGGCTACATCCCCAACCGCCACCATGGCTCTGCGAGCCCTTCCAGGAGTTTCATCATGTCCATCGAAAAAGTCCTCTACGTCGCCCACGCGACGGCCACCGGCGGCCGGGACGGCAAGGCCGCCTCATCCGACAACGCGCTGGACGTGCGCCTGTCCACCCCCAAGGAACTGGGCGGCGCGGGCGGCCCCGGCACCAACCCGGAACAGTTGTTCGCGGCCGGCTACTCGGCGTGCTTCCTGGGCGCGCTGAAGTTCGTCGCCGCCAAGGAGAAGGTCGGCCTGCCGGCGGACACGCAGATCGAAGGCGCGGTGGGCATCGGTCCCATTCCGACCGGTTTCGCGATCGAGGTGGAACTCAGGATCTCCCTGCCGGGCCTGGAGCGCGCCACGGCCGAATCGCTGGTGCAGAAGGCCCACGTCGTGTGCCCGTACTCCAACGCGACCCGCGGCAACATCGACGTCACGCTCACGGTAGTCTGACCCGCCGCGCGGCGGCGCGGATCGTTCACTTCGTTGTCACCCGCGGCGGGTAGCCTGCCCGGCGTCTCCCCCACGCGAACACGACGAACATGACCGATACTCTTGCCCGCCGCCGCTTCCTGCGCGGCGTCGCCTTGAGCGGCGCCGGCGCCGCTTCCTCCCTGGCCCTGGCCGCCTGCGGCGGCGGCGACGATGACCATCCCGTCGACGTCAGCTTCACCCATGGCGTGGCCAGCGGCGATCCGCTGGCCGACCGCGTCGTCATCTGGACCCGCGCCGTCCCGGCCGGCGGCGGCGACGTCGACATCAAGTGGGAAATGGCTACCGACGAAGCCTTCCAGAACATCGCCAAGAGCGGGTCGACCAGCGCCCGCGCCGACCAGGACCACACCGTCAAGGTCGACGTCACCGGCCTCGCGGCGGGCACGTCCTACTGGTACCGCTTCAAGCACGAAGACAAGACCTCCGGCGTCGGCCGCACCCGCACCCTGCCCACCGGCCCGGTCAAGCAGGTCAAGCTGGTGGTCTTCTCCTGTTCCAACTACCCCGCCGGCTATTTCCACGTCTATGCCGAGGCCGCCAGGCGCGGCGACCTGGATGTCGCCGTCCACCTGGGCGACTACATCTACGAATACGGCCGCGACGGTTATGCCTCGGAGCAGGCCCAGGCCATGGGCCGGCCGTCCGAGCCGGCCAACGAAATCGTCTCGCTGGCGGACTACCGCCGCCGCTATGCCCAGTACCGCAGTGATCCCGACCTGCAGGCCGTGCATGCCGCCCTGCCCTTCATCGCCGTCTGGGACGACCACGAGATCGCCAACGACACCTGGGAGAGCGGCGCCGAGAACCACCAGCCCGATACCGAGGGCGACTTCGCGCTGCGCAAGGCAGCCGCGGTGCGCGCCTACCACGAGTGGCTGCCCACGCGTCCGCAGTCGGCCCCCAACGTCATCTACCGCAGCTTCGACTTCGGCAACCTGCTGTCGCTGCACATGCTCGACACACGCGTGCTGGCCCGCGCCAAACAGTTGTCCTATACCAGCTACTTCGGCGCGCTGCTCGGCAGCCCCGATCCCGCCGCCGGGCTCGCGCAGTTCGCCGCCGCGTTCACCGCCGACGTTGCCGCCCCTGGCCGGCAACTGATGGGGCAGGCCCAGACCACCTGGCTGCGCGACCGCATGGCCGCATCGAGCGCGACCTGGCAGGTCCTGGGCCAGCAGGTGCTGATGGCGCCGGTGCACCTGCCCATGCCGGTCCTGCTCGGCCTGCTGGCCTCGACCGGCCAACTGGGCGACGTCGAGATCCCCGCCCAGTTCGCGATGGACCCCGCCGCCTATGCCCGGCTGGTGGCCCGGCAGCAGGCCGGCGATCCGACCCTGACCGCGCAGGAACGCGCCGTCCTGGCCATGCCCTGCATCCCGTACAACCTCGACTCGTGGGACGGCTACTGGGCCGCGCGCGAGACCGTGCTGGGCATGGCGCGCCAGTTGGACAAGAACCTGGTCGTGCTGGCCGGGGATACCCACAACGCCTGGGCCAGCGACCTGCGCGACCAGGACGGCAACGCCGTGGGCGTGGAGTTCGCCGCTTCGTCGGTGACCTCGCCCGGCTTCGAGGAATACCTGGGCGACGGCGTGCCGCCCGCCCAGTTGGCGGCCCTGCTGACCGGCCTGGCCAACCTGTCCACCCTGCCCGCGGGCAGCAAGTGGGCTGGCAGCCTGAAGTACGCCGACACCAGCCTGCGCGGCTACATGGTCCTGACCGTCACGCCCGAACGCATCCGCGCCGACTGGCAATACGTCGACACGGTTCATGCCCGCGGCTACCGCGCCTCGCTCGGCAAGAGTCTCGCCACGCTGCCCGGCGCGGCCCAGCGCAAGCTGGTGGAAATCTGACCGGCAAGGCACCAGGACAGGGTCTCGGACGCGCCGTCATGGTGCGTTCCGACCCGTATTTGTGCATCGCAACATTTTTCTGGCGATCTGGTTTTTCAGGCGCTACCATCAAGGGAATCCATCAGGATTACCCGAACTGCGATGCACAACGAAACCCGCTCCACCCTATTGTCCGCCGCCATTGCCGTCCGGTCCGAACTCCAGTTCCACTACCACGGCGCCACGCGCATCGCCCATCCCCACTGCCTGGGCTCCACCACCGACGGCACGCTGGTCGTGATCGCCTGGCAGCTCGACGGCCGTTCGGGCGATCCCCCTGGCTGGCGCCTTTACAACGCCGACAAGATGAATCGCCTGACCCGCACGGGCCGGCGCTTCGACCCCCTGCCGTCCCCGCCCTACAAGCTGGCCGGGTTGATCAGGACGCCCTACGAATCGCCGTTCGACGAAGACCATCCCTTCGACCTCCCGCCGCTGGCCGGCCAGCAGCGCAAGAGCCGGGGCAGGTGGCTGCGGACGATCTGAGTCCCCAGCCACCCTACACGCTCATCCGGCCACGGTCAGCTTGCACGACTTGCCCAGGTTGGTCTGGATGATGGCGCGATCCGCGGCGTCGGTCTTGCCATCGTGGTTGAAGTCGTACCAGCTGGACTGGGCCACGCCCTCGTGCAGGTTCAACTGGCTGAGCTCGGTCCAGTTGTCCAGGTCCTTCTGGTCGACCACGCCATCGCGATTGCCGTCGCCCGGGCAGTTGAAGGTGTCATAGCCGTAGTTGTAGGCCGCCACCTGGTCCCGCTTGTCCATTTCGGCCTTGAGCGTGGCGTAGGCCTGCTGCGCCTCGCCATCCAGCGCGGCGGTGATGGTGGGCGAGCCCGTGGCGATGGCGCTGCCGCTGCGATCCAGCGTGGGATTGGGAACGGCCATGTCGATCCGGTACAGCTCGTCGGTGTTCTTGTTTTCCACGTACGCCGAGTTGACCGGATTGGCGGTGTCCATCGTGTAGGTCTTGCGATTCAGGCGCACCAGCTTGTAGCGGTCGTCGCGGATCGCCGCCGATATCTCGGGCAGGATCTCGAGCTGGTCGCGGTCGGCCTTGTAGAGCGCCTGGTTGACGCTCCAGCACGAGGCGTAGCCGGCACCGCCATTGGGCACCACCGAGGGATCGTCGTAGCCGGCGCCCCACCAGGTGCCCTGGTTGTCCTCGCACACGCTCTTGGACACGGGAATCTGCGTGCAGCTCGTATTGATCACGCAAGCGCCGTTGCGCCCGCCGTCGGCCTGCTGGTTGTAGCCGCCGATGGTGAAGTTGACGGTGCGCAGGCTGGGCTGGTCGGGGTGGGTCAGGTAGGGCAGGATGGCCACCGAGTCGATCGTGCGCGGGACCGCCGCGTGCGCATCGATGCCGGCCACCTCGCCGAAGAACTGGAACAGGTCCACCATGTTGACCATGTGATCGACCTCGCGGTCGGGCTGCGCGACCTGGGGCCCGGCGATGATGAGCGGATCCCAGACGCCGGTCTGGTAGGCCGTGCCCTTGGCCTGCGAACCGCTGAACGGCAGCTTGACCGCCGAGCCCAGCGTGCCGTTGTCGCCGACGATAACGATCACCGTATTGGCGGCCTTCGGGTCGTACTGCAACTGGCCGTCGTCGCCCCGGCGCGCCAGCCCGGTTTCCACCAGCAGGCGGCCGAACTCGGTGTCCAGGGCCTCGGTCATCTGGTCCTGGATAAGGCGGCCGGTCAGCGTGCCGTTGCAGTCCCAGCCGTCGGCCACGGCGTTGCCGCTGGCCGGCACCAGGCTGCGAGGCGGCTGCTGCCAGGGCGTATGGGCCGCGCTGTAGCTGACGGTGGCCATCCACGGCCGCGACGACGGACGCGACTTGATCCAGTCGATGGCGGCATCGGTTTCGATGCGCGTGCGATAGCCGCGCGAACGCGGATCGCTCAGCGGGACCTCGGTGACCTTGCCGCCGTCGATGATCACCAGCGGCGAGACGTAGTAGGCGTTCTCGCGTTCGAAATTCAGCGTGGCCGGCGCCTTGCCGCAACTCTGGTCGGGCACGAAGATGCCCCCCGCGGACAGGCATTGCAGGCCAGCCGCGTCCTGCAGGGGCGAAGTGCGGCTGACCGTCGTGCAGCTGTTGTCGGCCTGGTAGCAGGCCCCCGTGTCCGCGCCGCCGGCGGCCTTGCCCGGCACGAAGCCGCAGGCATAGGTCTTCTCGGCCGCGATGCCGCCCGCGGTCGAGTCGATCGAGCCGGGCAGCCCGCCGATCCAGCCATAGAAGTGGTCCCAGCCCAGCACGCTGGGCGTGGCGTTGCCGGCCTCGTTGTTCTCGGGGCCGGCCAGGTGGAACTTGCCGAACATCGCGCTTTCGTAGTTCGCCCGCTTGAGCAGCTTGGGCACCGTCACCTCGTACGGCGACACCTGCGAATTGGCGAGATCGTTGGGCCCGATGGCCTGATAGATGCGGGTGCGGGTCGGGTAGCGGCCCAGGAAAAAGGCGGCCCGGCCCGGCGAGCACTCCGGCATCGACCAGGTATTGCGGAAGCGCACGCCGGCCGAGGCGACCGCGCCGATGTTGGGCATGCTGGGCGCGGTGGCGCCGCCGTAGCCGAAGGCGGCCATCTGGTCGATGCCCACGTCGTCCATCACCACGAACAGGATATTCGGTGGATTCGTGGTGGGCCCTTCGGCCTGGCCGTCCCCGCCGGACGACCCGCCGCCGCAGGCGGCCAGCCCCGTGACGGCCGCGGCGCCCACCGCCGCCAGGCGCTGGATATGTGTTTTCATTGGTATTCCCCCTGGGCTCGCGCAGCCGATCGCCCGCGATGGGCGCATCTTAGTCATGCCTGGGGCGTCGGTTGAATACCATGTACATGGTATGGTCGGCCCGACGCCCTCTGCGATACTTGCTGAATCGAGAAATGCGCACTCGCCATGGGCCGATGGGACGGCCGCGGCAGGAGTGCGGCCAGGAGATCTGCAATGACGACGGGTCCGCTCAGGATTCTGCTGACCGAAGACGATGGGCCCATACGCGAGCGCCTCGCCCGCATCATCGGCGAATGGCCCGAAGCGGACCTGTGCGCGGCTTGCGCCAACCTCGAGGAAACCCTGATCGCCATCGGGGCCAACGAGATCGATCTCCTGATCACCGACATCAACCTGCCGGACGGCAGCGGCATCGACGCCATCCGTTTCCTGGCCAAGCGGCAGCCCAAGGCCGAGGCCATGGTCATTTCCATCCTGGCGGACGAGCGCTCCGTCCTCGACGCGATCGAGGCGGGCGCCGCCGGCTACCTGCTCAAGGATGCCGACTCCATCGACCTGCTCGACGCGATCCGGGACGTCATGGCCGGCCGCTCGCCCATTTCCTCGCGCATCGCCCGGGTCCTGGTCCGCCGCCTGGCCGAGCAGGGCCAGGTGGCCAGCGACGCGGAGAAAACCGCGGACAAGCCCTCCCTGACCGAACGCGAGATGGACATCCTGTGGGGCATCGCCAAGGGCTTCACCTATGGCGAGCTGGCCGACAAGCTGGCCATTTCCCGGCAGACCGTCCCGGTCCACATCCGCAACATCTACCGCAAGCTGCAAGCCACCAACCGTTCCGAGGCCGTCTTCGAGGCATCGAGACTCGGGCTCATCAAGCTGTGATGGGGACACGCGCGCGCTGCTCGTACGATCGGGGAAAACTGGTCGCCTGGATTCTCCTGGTCACCCTTACGGTCGCGATCGGCGCCCTCCCCCACCTCGTGGATACGTCTCCGCCGCAGGGCGCCCTGGCAATCACCGAAGCCCGCTTCATCCAGGAAGGGGAAAGTCCGGAACAGGCGGTTTCCCTGCCGCACCACTGGATGCCCGAGGCGCTCTACGAACTGACGACCGGCAGCTATCGCCTGTCCTTCCACGTCGCGGACGTGCCCGGCGAATCCATGTTCCTGTTCATCCCCGCCGTGCGCCATCGCGTCGAGGCCTGGGTGAACGGCCGCAGGGCCGACGCGGCGCCGAACACCGTCTGGTCGGCGCCCACCAGCGGCTATTCCTTCCTGGCGCGGATTCCCGATGGCGCGATCCAGCCAGGCGACAACGAAATCCTGCTGCGGCAGACCCGCAAGATCGGCTGGCTGCCGGGCCGGCTTTCCCAGGTCAGCGTGGGAACGGCCGCCGCGGTCATGCCGGCTTACCAGTTGTCGAACTTCCTGATCGAGGAAGTCCGCGCCATGACCTTCGCCCTGCACATCGCCCTGACGATAGGCATTGCCAGCATCTGGACCGCCCGCCGGCACGACCCCGTCTTCGGATGGCTGGCCGCGATGTCGGTCACCAGCATCCTGATCGTCGTTACCCAATCGCCGCATGCCGCGCTGGGCACCCTGGAGCAATTCCAGTCCATCTCGCTCGTGTCCGCCGTCGGCCTGATGGCGATCGGCATGGCCCTGGCGATCGTGGGGCGGCGGCGCCCCAGGCAATTGCTGCCGGCCGTCATCGCCGTTCCCGCGTTCCTCCTGATCCTGGGGCAGACCGGACTGGTTCCCTTTCCGGTGATCGGATTCATGAGCGCCTGCGTCACGCTGACCGCCTACGTCGTCGCCGCCGGCATCCTGGCGCATCAGTTCGCGCAGAGCAGGAACCGGGATGCCGCCATCATGGCGGTGCCCTGCGTGCTGACCGTCTGGTTCGGGGCACACGACGTCCTCGTGGTGACCGGACGCTACGACGATCCTTTCCTGCTCGCGTCGTACGCCCGCACCTTGATGCTGCTGGCCATCATGGTCATCCTGATGGGCCGGCTGGCCCGCAGCCTCAACGGCCTGGACCGCGCCAACGATACGCTCCGGCAGAAACTGGCGGCGCGGGAAGCGGAGCTGGGGCTGCTGCACGAAAAGGAAAAGATCCACGCCAGCCAGATGGTGCGCGAACAGGAACGCCAGCGCCTGATGCGGGACCTGCACGACGGAATGAGCGGCCACCTCGTCGCCATCATCGCGCTTTCCGAACGCAACCCGGAAGGCGGCCAGGCCATCGAACGCGCGGCCCGGGCGGCGCTCGACGACCTGCGGCTGGTGGTCCATTCCCTGGACCTGGGCGACGGCGACCTGGGCGTGGCCCTGGCGGCCTTCCGCGAACGGCTCGAACCGCAATTGCGGCGCCTGGGCATCGAATTCCACTGGTCCACCGAGAAACTGCCAGCGGTCACCGGCGTCACGCCCCAGAACGCCCTGTCCGTGCTGCGCATCCTGCAGGAAGCCGTCACCAACGCTATCCGGCACGGGCCCGCGCGCCGCCTGGCTATCGAAGGCAGGACGACCGGGGACGGAATGGCGGCGCTATCGGTGTTCAACGATGGCGGCCGGCCGCTCCAGGCCGGCGCGGGGAACGGGCTGCGCAACATGCGCCGCCGGGCTCGGGAGCTTGGCGGGCGTGTGGAGTTCACGCTGGGGGAGGATGGCGCGAGGCTGTTGCTGGTGCTTCCGGCGCGGTTGCCGGAGTAAGGGTATGGCTGCCATCGGCCGCTGAAAACAAAACGGCCCGCATCGCTGCGGGCCGCATGAATTCTGGTGGCGCATCCCTGATTCGAACAGGGGACCTGCGGATTATGATTCCGTCGCTCTAACCGGCTGAGCTAATGCGCCAAAAAAAACCAAGACCGCGATTATATACAGTCGGGAAACAGGACGCAAATGGACGTCAGGCCCAGGCCAACACCCCGGAATCACCAAAAAAATGGCCCGACAGTAAACTGTCGGGCCAATAGGGAGCACACAATGCCGCGCCTCAATATGCTCGCGGGGGAAGCGCGGTATCGGTGTCGGACAACAACCCTGCCAGGCGCTGGGGATCTGCGGATTCCGCCGGCGCCCTTAGCGGCAAAGCAATCATCTGAGGCTCCAGTCTAGACCGGGGGGACTGACAGAGACCTGAACACGGTGCCCACGTGGCGTCCGGCCAACCCCGCCCCCTCTGTTAAAATGTCCTGTTCCGCCTTTCTGCCCCCGGGCTATAACCCCGTCACGGCAATCGACATGAGCAATCCCACTCCCCGCAAGCTGTACATCCGCACCTTCGGCTGCCAGATGAACGAGTACGACTCGGACAAGATGGTGGACGTCCTGAACGCCGACCAGCCGCTGGAAATCACCGACCGTCCCGAAGACGCGGACATCATCCTGTTCAACACCTGTTCGGTGCGCGAGAAGGCGCAGGAAAAAGTCTTCTCCGACCTTGGCCGCGCCAAGATGCTCAAGCGCGAGAAGCCCGACCTGGTCATAGGCGTGGGCGGCTGCGTGGCGAGCCAGGAAGGCGATGCCATCGTGGCGCGCGCGCCCTACGTCGACGTGGTGTTCGGTCCGCAGACGCTGCACCGGCTGCCCGAGCTGATCGCCAGGCGGCGCGCTTCGGGCGTCTCGCAGGTGGACATCAGCTTCCCCGAGATCGAGAAGTTCGACCATCTGCCGCCGGCCCGGGTGGATGGCGCCACGGCCTTCGTATCGATCATGGAAGGCTGCAGCAAGTATTGCAGCTTCTGCGTCGTGCCTTATACCCGCGGCGAGGAAGTCTCGCGCCCGTTCGAGGACGTGCTGACCGAGATCGCCGACCTGGCGGACCAGGGCGTCAAGGAAGTGACGCTGCTGGGGCAGAACGTCAACGCCTACCGCGGCAGGATGGGCGATACGGCCGAGATCGCCGATTTCGCGCTGCTGCTGGAATACGTGCACGACACCCCCGGCATCGAGCGCATCCGCTACACGACCTCGCATCCCAAGGAAATGACGCCGCGGCTGATCGAGGCCTACGCGCGGCTGCCCAAGCTGGTGTCCTTCCTGCACCTGCCGGTGCAGGCGGGCAGCGACCGCGTGCTGGCGGCGATGAAGCGCGGCTATACGGCGCTGGAGTTCAAGTCCATCGTGCGCAAGCTGCGCGCCGCCCGGCCCGGCCTGTCGCTGTCGTCGGACTTCATCGTGGGGTTCCCCGGCGAAACCGAAGAGGATTTCGAAAAGACCATGCGGCTGATCGACGAAGTCGGCTTCGACACGTCGTTCTCGTTCGTCTATTCGCGCCGCCCCGGCACGCCGGCGGCCGACCTGGCCGACGATACGCCGCAGGCCGTCAAGCTGGCGCGCCTGCAGCGCCTGCAGGCGCTGATCAACGACCAGGCCGCGGCCATCAGCCAGAGCATGGTCGGCACCACGCAGCGGGTCATCGTCGAAGGCCCGTCGCGCAAGGATCCCAACGAACTGATGGGCCGTACCGAGAACAACCGCATCGTGAATTTCCCCGCGCCCGCGCGGCTGGTCGGCCAGTTGGCCGACATCCGCATCACCACGGCGCTGTCGCACACGCTGCGCGGCGAAGTCGTGACGCGCGAGACGGCCGGGGAGGTGTCCGCATGACGGCCGCCTCCCGCGCTTCCCACCGCCGCGCCGCGCCGGTCGTCGTCTCGCTGGGCGACGACAACGCCCGGCTGTCGAATCTTTGCGGCCCGCTGGACGAGAACCTGCGCCAGCTGGCCGCCGCCTACGGCGTCGAGTTGGCGCGCCGCGGCCACCGCATCACGCTGGAAGGCGAACGCGCCGACGCCGCCTCGGCGGCGCTGCAATACCTGTACGAACACGCGGACCAGCCGCTGTCGGTGGATCAACTGCAATTGAACCTGGTCGAGCTGGGCGCGATGACCGCCGCCCACGACACCGACGAGGACACGCCGCCGCAGGGCGCCCCGGGCGAGAGCGAAGTGGTGCTGCGCCTGCCGCGCCGGCAGGACCTGCGCGGGCGCACGCCGCGCCAGCGCGACTATCTGCGCAACATCCTGACGCACGACATCTCGTTCGGCATGGGCCCGGCCGGCACCGGCAAGACCTACCTGGCCGTGGCCTGCGCCGTCGACGCGCTGGAACGCGAGTCGGTGCGCCGCATCGTGTTGACGCGGCCGGCGGTCGAGGCGGGCGAGCGGCTGGGCTTCCTGCCGGGCGACCTGACGCAGAAGGTCGACCCCTACCTGCGCCCGCTGTACGACGCGCTGTACGACCTGATCGGCTTCGAACGCGTGACCAAGCTGTTCGAGAAACAGACGATAGAGATCGCGCCGCTGGCCTACATGCGCGGACGCACGTTGAACCATGCCTTCGTGATCCTGGACGAGGCGCAGAACACCACGCCCGAGCAGATGAAGATGTTCCTGACCCGCATCGGCTTCGGCAGCAAGGCGGTCATCACCGGCGACCCGTCGCAGGTGGACCTGCCCAAGGGCCAGCGCAGCGGCCTGCTGGACGCCTCGCAGGTGCTGTCGTCGGTGCAGGGCCTGTCGTTCACCCAGTTCACCAGCGGCGACGTCGTGCGGCACCCGCTGGTGGCGCGCATCGTCGACGCCTACGAGAAACATGGCCAGCAGCAAGCCCCGGGCCGCTAGCGCGCCTGCCGCCGCGCCGGCGCTGTCCCTGGCCATTCAGTACGGGCAGGAAGAGGCCCGGCTGCCGCGCTGGCGGCTGCGGCGCTGGGTGGCCCAGGCGCTGCGGGCGCCGGAACTGGCCGACGTGGCGGGGGTCGCCCTGACGCTGCGGCTGGTGGGCGCCGCCGAGGGCCGGCGGCTGAACCGCGATTTCCGCCAGCGCGACTACGCCACCAACGTGCTGACCTTCGAGTACGGCGCGGATCCGGCCGGCGTGGTGGGCGGCGACATCGTGCTGTGCCTGCCGGTCCTGGTTTCCGAGGCACGGGCGCAGAAAAAGCCGTTTTTGCATCACGCCGCCCACCTGGTGGTCCACGGCGTGCTGCATTCCCTGGGCTACGACCACCTGAACGACCGCGACGCGCGGCGCATGGAGGCCCTGGAGACCCGTATCCTGGCCGAGATGGCAATACCCGACCCGTATCGAGTATCCTAAACTTTTGCAACACTTGTCCTATTGGACGATGTCAGACACCTCCCCTAGTCCGGCGTACGCCTCGCGTACGCCCAAAAACCCACCCAGAACCTTCTTCGAACGGCTTTCGGCGCTGATCCACCGCGAACCGGAAGACCGCGAGGACCTCAAGGCCGTGCTCGAGGCCGCCTACAGCCGCGACCTGCTCGACGCCGAGGCGTTGTCCATGATCGAGGGCGTGCTGGCGGTGTCCGAGCTCACGGCGGGCGACATCATGATCCCGCGCTCGCGCATGGACATGCTGGAAGTCTCGCAGCCCATCGACGTGCAGCTGCCCGCCATCATCGAGACCGCCCATTCGCGCTTCCCGGTGTTCGAGGACAGCCGCGACAACGTCATCGGCATCCTGCTGGCCAAGGACCTGCTGCGCTACATGATCGACCGCGAACTCGACCTGCGCACGCTGCTGCGGCCGGCGGTCTTCATTCCCGAATCCAAGCGCCTGAACGTGCTGCTGCGCGAATTCCGCAGCAACCGCAACCACATCGCCATCGTGGTCGACGAGCACGGCGGCACCGCCGGCCTGATCACCATCGAGGACGTGCTGGAACAGATCGTGGGCGAGATCGAAGACGAATTCGACGACGCCGCGGTCGAGCAATCCATCTTCCCCGACGGCAAGAACCGCTGGCGGGTCATGGCGCTGACCAACATCCGCCGCTTCAACGAAACCTTCGGTTCGTCGCTGGACGACGACGAATACGACACCGTGGGCGGCTGGATGGCCGGCATCCTGGGCCGCATCCCTCGGCGCGGCGACCGCATCGAACGCGACGACCTGCGCATAGACGTGATCCGCGCCGATGCCCGCCGCGCGCTCTGGCTGCGCGTCTCCCGCCTGAGTGCCGGCGCCGCGCCGGCCGCCGTGCTTCCCAACCAAGGCTGAGCCCGCCCGTGCCCATGCCCTACACCGCGCTGGCCGCAGCGCTGATCCTCGGCATGCTGCAGGGGCTGGCCTTCGCGCCCACCCCGTTTCCCGCCTGGTTCCTGCCGGTGCTGCAGTTGTCCGCCTTCGGCGGCATGAGCTGGCTGACCTGGCGCGCCACGAGCCTGCGGGGCGCCATCTGGATCGGCGCGGCCTTCGGCGGCGGCACCTTCCTGGTCGGCGTGTCGTGGATCTACATCAGCCTGCACGTCTACGCTTTCATGGCGGCGCCGCTGGCGGCGCTGGGCGTGGGCCTGCTGGCCGCCTACCTGTCGCTGTATCCCGCGCTGGCCGCCGGCGTGGCGTGGTGGCTGTCGCAGCGGCCCACCACCGCGGACGGCCCGGCCCGGCTCGCCTCGCCGCTGACCTGCGTGCTGGCGATGGCGGCGGCCTGGACCGGCTCGGAATGGCTGCGCGGCGTCCTGTTCACCGGCTTTCCCTGGCTCAACATCGGCTACGCCCACGTTGACGGGCCGCTGCAAGGCTGGGCGCCGCTGCTGGGCGTCTACGGCGTGGCCTTCGCCGCCGCGCTGACAGCCTCGGGACTGGTCTGGGCGGCCAGTGCCGTGGCCGAACGCGGCACCGCCGGCGTCGCGGCCGCGCTGCGCCCGGGCTGGCGCGCGCCCGCGGGAGCACTGGGCGCGCTGGCCGTCGGCATGGCGGGCGCCGCCTGGAACTGGGTGCAACCCTACGGCTCGCCGCTGACCGTCCGGCTGGTGCAGGCCAATATCCCGCTTTCCGACAAGTTCGACCCGACGCAGATCTGGCAGGGGATGGACCTTCACCGCGACCTGGCCGAGGCGCCCCGGGCCGACGGCAAGCCCATCGCCCTCACGCTGCTGCCCGAGACCGCCGTGCCGGTATTCCAGGACCAGCTCAGCGCCGCGGCCTGGAAGGAATGGGTAGACAGCGCCGCGCTGCGCGGCGGCACGTTCGCGCTGGGCGTGGCCATGCGCGACATCCATCCCGACCGCGACTACTACTACAACAGCGTCATCTCGCTCGATGGCCGCAGTTCGCCGGAACAACTGGTGGCCGGCCGCGTCGCGCACCGCTACGACAAACGCCACCTCGTCCCCTTCGGCGAATTCGTGCCGCCCGGCTTCCGCTGGTTCGTGGACGAGATGGTCATGCCGCTGGGCGACTTCGACCGGGGCCGCGAACGGCAGAAACCGTTCGACATCGGCGGCCAGTACATCGCGATGAACATCTGCTACGAGGACGTGTTCGGCGAGGAACTGCTGCCCGCGGTCCGGCCCGGCCCGGCCGATCCGGGCGCCACCATCCTCGCCAACGTCAGCAACCTGGCCTGGTTCGGCAATTCGCTGGCGCTGCCCCAGCACCTGCAGATGTCGCGCATGCGGGTGCGCGAGACCGGGCGCCCCATGCTGCGGGCCACCAATACCGGCATGACGGCGGTGGTGGACGAACGGGCGCAGGTGGTGGGCGAGCTGGCGCCGCACACCGCCGGCGCGCTGGACGCGGCGGTGCAGGGCACCACGGGGCTCACGCCCTACGCCCGCACCGGCAACGTGCCCGTCCTGTTCATCGTCGCGGCCCTGCTGGCGGTGCTGGGCTGGCTGCGGATCCGCCGCGTGGACTGATACGCCGCAGCGCCCCAAGGCGCCATCCGTCCGTATTTCGCCCGGGCCAGTTAAAATCCAGGGTTTGGCCGTGCCGCAAGGCCGCCCGCGGCCGCATCTACTCCAACACCATGCTGACATTTCAACAAATCATTCTCCGACTCCAGGAATACTGGAGCCAGCAAGGCTGCGCCCTCCTGCAGTCCTACGACATGGAAGTCGGTGCCGGCACGTCGCACACCGCCACGTTCCTGCGGGCGCTCGGCCCCGAGCCCTGGCGCGCGGCCTACGTGCAGCCCTCGCGCCGCCCCAAGGACGGCCGCTACGGCGAAAACCCCAACCGCCTGCAGCACTACTACCAGTACCAGGTGGTGCTCAAGCCCTCGCCCCCCGACATCCTCGACCTGTACATCGGCTCGCTGCAGGCGCTGGGCATCGATCCCCAGGAGCACGACATCCGCTTCGTCGAGGACGACTGGGAAAACCCCACGCTGGGCGCCTGGGGCCTGGGCTGGGAGGTCTGGCTCAACGGCATGGAAGTGACGCAGTTCACCTATTTCCAGCAGGTCGGCGGCATCGACTGCAAGCCCATCATGGGCGAGATCACCTACGGCCTGGAACGCCTGGCCATGTACCTGCAAGGCGTGGAAAGCGTCTACGACCTGGTGTGGACCGAGGCGCCGGACGGCACGCGCGTCACCTACGGCGACGTCTACCACCAGAACGAAGTCGAGCAGTCCACCTACAACTTCGAGCATTCGTCGGCCGAGACCCTGTTCCGCCATTTCAACGACTACGAGGCCCAGGCCAAGCGTCTGGTGGAAGTGCCGCTGGCGCTGCCGGCCTACGAAATGGTGCTCAAGGCGGCCCATACCTTCAACATGCTCGATGCCCGGGGCGCGATCAGCGTCACCGAACGCGCCGCCTACATCGGCCGCATCCGCAACCTGTCGCGCGCCATCGCGCAGGCGTACTACGACTCACGAGAACGACTGGGCTTTCCCATGCTTGCACGCAAGGAGGCCGCGTAAATGCCGGCCGCTCAACCCCTCCTGCTGGAACTGTTCACCGAGGAACTCCCGCCCAAGGCGCTGAACCGTCTGGGCCAGGCCTTCGCCGAAGGCATCGCCGCCGGCCTGAAGAACCGGGGCCTGCTGGCCGACGGCAGCGCCACCACCGCCTACGCCACGCCGCGGCGGCTGGCCGTGCGCCTGTCGGCCGTGCTGCCGCAAGGGGCCGACAGCGAGTTCTCCGAAAAGCTCATGCCCGTGAGCGTGGGACTGGACGCCAACGGCCAGCCCACGCCCGCGCTGCAAAAGAAACTCGCGGCCAAGGGCCTGGAAGGCGTCGACGTCGCCGGGCTCGCGCGCGAGTCGGACGGCAAGAACGAACAACTGGTCTACCGCGGCATCGCCAAGGGCGCGGCGCTGGCGCCCGCCCTGCAGGCGGCGCTGGAAGACACGCTGGGCAAGCTGCCGATCCCCAAGGTCATGAGCTATCAACTGGCCGACGGCGTCACCACCGTTCGCTTCGTGCGCCCCGCGCACGGCCTGGTCGCGCTGCACGGCGACGCGGTGGTCGACATCACCGCGCTCGGCCTGCGCGCCGGCCGCAGCACGCGCGGCCATCGCTTCCAGTCGCAGGCGGCGATCGAGCTGCCCTCGGCCGATGCCTATGAAGCGCTGCTGCACGAGCCGGGCCGCGTGATCGCCTCGTTCGACCAGCGCCGCGCCGCCATCGAGCGCCAGTTGCGCGACCAGGCCGCGCGCCTGCAAGCGTCGCTGGGCGACGAGGCCGACGTGGCCTCGCTGCTGGACGAGGTATGCGCGCTGGTCGAGTACCCCACGGTCTACGTGGGCGAGTTCGAATCCGAATTCCTGGCCGTGCCCCAGGAATGCCTGATCCTGACGATGCGGCTGAACCAGAAGTATTTCCCGCTGTTCGACGCCGCCACCGGCAAGCTGACGCACCGCTTCCTGATCGTCAGCAACATGGCCCTGGCCAATCCGTCCAACATCGTCGAAGGCAACCAGCGGGTGGTCCGGCCGCGCCTGGCCGACGCGCGCTTCTTCTTCGAGACCGACAAGAAGGTGCCGCTGGCCGGCCGGGTCGAACAGCTCGGCACCATCGTCTATCACAACAAGCTCGGCACCCAGCTCGAACGCGCGCAGCGCGTGCGCGCGCTGGCGCGCTGGGTGGCGGGCGCGATCGGCGCCGATCCCGAGCACGCCGACCGCGCCGCGATGCTGGCCAAGGCCGACCTCGTCACCGGCATGGTGGGCGAGTTCCCGGAACTGCAGGGCGTCATGGGCGCCTACTACGCGGCGGCCGACGGCGAAGCCGCCGACGTGGTCGAGGCCATCCGCCAGCAATACCGCATCCGCCTGGACCAGCCCGTCGACGCCGACGGCGCCACGGCCGCCGCGCTGTTCGTGGCCGAACGTGCCGAAACGCTGCTGGGCATCTGGAGCATCGGCCTGGTACCCACCGGCGACAAGGACCCCTACGGCCTGCGCCGCGCGGCGCTGGGGCTGATCAGCGCGTTCGAGCAGCTCGACGCGGGTGGGCGTCTGTCCGCCGATGGCGCCGGGCTCACGCTGGACGGCCTGCTGGCGCGGGCGGCGGAAACCTTCGCCACGCCGCCCACGACGGCCCAGATCGACGAGGTCCGCGCCTTCGTGTTCGAGCGCTACCGCAACCAGTTGGCCGGCCAGTTCGACCGCGCCGCGGTCGATGCCGTGGTCGCCGTGGCGCCGCCCCTGGCGCAGGTGCCGGCGCGGGTGCGCGCGGTGGTCGCCTTCTCGGCGCTGCCCGAGGCGGCCGCGCTGGCGGCCGCCAACAAGCGCATCGGCAACCTGCTCAAGAAGGTCGAAGGCGAACCCGGCGCGGTCGACCGGGCCCTGCTCAAGGAGCCGGCCGAGCAGGCGCTGGCGCAAGCCGTGCAAACGCTGCGGCCGCAGGCAGAAGGCAAGTTCGCGCAGGGCGACTTCGCCGGCGCCCTGACGGTGCTGTCGCAGGCCCGCGAACCGGTGGACGCCTTCTTCGCCGACGTCATGGTCATGGCCGAGGATCCCGCCGTGCGGGCCAACCGCCTGGCGCTGCTGGCCGAACTGCACCGCACGATGAACCACGTGGCAGATCTGTCCCGTTTGGCAACCGCCTGATATGCCCACCACTCCTGCCCGCCCCAAGCTGGTGGTCCTGGACCGCGACGGCGTCATCAACCAGGACAGCCCCGACTTCGTCAAGTCGCCGGACGAGTGGATCCCGCTGCCCGGCGCGCTCGAGGCCATCGCCCGGATCAACCAGGCCGGCTATCGCGTCGTGGTCGCCACCAACCAGTCGGGCCTGGGCCGCGGCCTGTTCGACGCGGCCACGCTGAACGCCATCCACGCCAAGCTGCGGGCGGCACTGGCCAAGCATGGCGGCGCCATCGACGCCATCTTCATCTGCCCGCACGCGCCGGACGAAGGCTGCGACTGCCGCAAGCCGCTGCCCGGCCTGTATCGCGAGATCGCCCGGCGCTTCGAGTCCGATCTGCACGGCGTACCCTCGGTGGGCGACTCGGCCCGCGACCTGGAAGCCGCCGCGGCTGCAGGCTGCACGCCCTGGCTGGTGCTGACCGGCAACGGGCCCAAGACCCTCGCCAAGGGCCAGCTGCCGCCCGGAACGGTGGTCTGGAACGATCTGGGCGAAGTCGCCGACGCGCTCGAAACCGCCGCCCAGGCCGAGGAGCACTGATGCGCTGGCTTCGCTCGCTGCTGTTCTCGATCTTCTTCGTCGTCACGGTCGTCCCCTACGCCATCGCCTGCGTGCTGTGGCTGCCGCTGCCCCTGCGGTGGCGCTACCGGCTCACGATAGGCTGGCCGCGCCTGATGATCTGGGGCGGCCGCTGGATCGTCGGCATGCGCTGGCGCGTCAAGGGCTGGGACAATCTTCCCGACCAGCCGGCCATCCTGCTGCCCAAGCACCAGTCGACCTGGGAAACCATGTTCCTGCCCGCCTGGATGCCGCGCGAAGTCTGCTACGTGTACAAGCGCGAGCTGAACTGGGTACCGTTCTTCGGCTGGGGCCTGGCGGGACTGCGCATGATCGCCATCGACCGCAAGAAAGGCAGCGACGCCTTCGAGCAGGTCGTGGCGCAGGGCCGCGAACGCCTGGCCGCGGGCCGCTGGATGGTGATGTTCCCGGAAGGCACCCGCATCGCCCCGGGCAGGAAGGGCAAGTACAAGAGCGGCGGCGCGCGCCTGGCCGCGCGCACCGGCGCGCTGGTCGTGCCCATCGCCCACAACGCGGGCGAATGCTGGCCGCGCAGGGCCTTCGTCAAGCGGCCGGGCCTGATCACCGTTTCCATCGGCCCGCCGATCGACCCGCAAGGCCTGACCGCCGACGAGATCAACCGCCGGGTCGAGGACTGGATCGAGGCCGAGATGCGCCAGCTCAACCCCGAGCGCTATCCGGACACCCGGGGCGCCGAACGCGCCGCCGGCTAGCGTCCATGGCCACACGTCCCGCTTCCGACACCGGCACGCCCCCGGCTCCGCGGCGGGAGACCGGTTCCCATTCCGCGCAGCTCGACCTGTTCGCCGAGCCGCCCCAGGCCGTGGCCGTTCCGGCGGCACCGCCGCCCGTCGTCCGCGCGCCCGCCGCGCCGCCGCCCTCCGCCCCCGCCATCCAGCTGCCGCCCGGGGCCCGCTGGCACGAGGTGGTGGCCGAGGGGCAGCGGATACGCTTCGTCCTGCAACGGTCGCGCCGCCGCACCATCGGCTTCCTGATCGGCGACGACGGCCTGCGGGTAACCGCGCCGCGCTGGGTCGGCCTGGCCGAGATCGATGGCGCCGTCCGCGAAAAGGCGCGCTGGATCCTGTCCAAGCTCCACGAGTGGCAGTTGCGCCGGGAACGCCTGGCGCTGAACCAGACGCGCTGGGAGGACGGCGGCGACCTGCCCTACCTGGGCCGCCGTATCGTCATGCGCCTGGACGCGCAGCGCGACACGGCCCTGGCCACCACCGACCTCGACGCGCCCGCCGATGGCGACGTGCTCTGGCTGGGCCTGCCGCCCGACGCGACGGCGGCCCGCATCCGCGACACCGTCCAGGCCTGGCTGCAAGGCCGCGCCCGCGTCCTGTTCGACGTCCGCCTGCACGACTTCCTGGCCCGCACCGGCCTGACCATCAACCGCTGGCGGCTGTCGTCGGCCGCCACGCGCTGGGGGTCGTGCACCAGCGAAGGCAACATCCTGCTGAACTGGCGCCTGATCCATTTCCCGGTCGGCATCATCGACTACGTCATCGCACACGAACTGGCGCACCTGCGGGAAATGAACCACGGCCCGGGCTTCTGGGCCGAAGTCGGCCAATTGATGCCCGGCTTCGAGGACGCCCGCGACGCCTTGCGGCGCCACGATCCGGGCAGCCTGCCGCGGTTCGACTAGCCTGTTTACACTAGGGGCCCGGATTCCCCTTCCCACGATTAGCGAGGTAACCCATGCGACTACTCCACACCATGCTCCGCGTCGGCGACATGCAGCGCTCGATCGACTTCTACACCAAGGTGCTGGGCATGCGCCTGCTGCGCAGCAAGGACTATCCCGACGGCAAGTTCACGCTGGCCTTCGTGGGCTACGAAGACGAGAAGGACGGCACCGTGCTCGAACTCACGCACAACTGGGGCGTGGACAAGTACGACCTGGGCACCGGCTACGGCCACATCGCGGTGGCGGTCGACGACGCCTATGCCGCCTGTGACCGCGTACGCGAACTGGGCGGCAAGGTCACGCGCGAGGCCGGCCCCATGAAGCACGGCACCACGGTCATCGCCTTCGTCGAAGACCCGGACGGCTACAAGATCGAGTTCATCCAGGCCAATACCCACAAGGACTGACGCCCGGGCGCGCGGCGGCCGCTACCGGCCCGCCGGGCGCAGGCGCTCCAGTTCGGCGAAGAAAGCATCGACCTTCGCCTGCCCTTCCCGCCGCAACGCCTGGTCGCGGCGCGCGCATCCCTCGGCGTCCTCCAGCGCGCCGGCCTGCCCCACCTGCCGCGAGACGTCCTGCACCAGCCGGCACATGGGGTGGCGACGCCGGCCGAACGCCAGCAAGGCCTGTTCCAGCGCCCCTTCCGACGCCAACTCCTCGGCCAGCACCACCGCGTCCTCGAGCGCCATCGCGCCGCCCTGCCCCATGAAGGGAGTCGACGCATGGGCGGCGTCGCCGATCAGCAACACCCGCCCGCGGTGCCAGGGCAACGGGGCGATCACCTCCTCCACGCCGGTGTAGAGCACTTCGGCGCCTTCGCCCAGTTGATCCAGGAAGGGCGCCGCCGGGCCCCTGAACTCGGCGAAGCGCTCGCGCATCAGCGCCGGCCACCCGGCGCGCTCGTACCAGGCATCCCGGGGTTCGAGCATCACGCCGAACAGATAGAGCTTCTCGTCGCTGATGGGCATGATGCCCAGGCGCTTGCCCGTGCCCATCATCATGATCTTGGCGTCGAGATCCCGCGGGCGGTCGTGCACGCTGCGCCAGACGCCGAAACCCGAATAGCTCGGCACGAGCTCGGGAAATGCCTCGGCCCGGACCTGGGAGCGGATGCCATCGGCGCCGATGAGCAGGTCGCAGGCGGCTTGCGTGCCGTCGGACAGGGCCACGCGCATCGGTCCGTCGTCCTGGCCGGGCGGCAGGCGCGCCACCGTCGTGCCCAGCTTGAGCTCGATGCCCAGTTCCTCGATGCGCGCTGCCAGGATGCGATGCAGCTCGGCGCGCTTGATGCCCAGGATGGCGGGCAGCCCGTCCAGGCAGGGATAGACCGTTTCGACGATGAACGCGCCGTCCGGGCCGAAATAGCGGTTGCGCCCGCCCGGCACGGCGAATCCGGCCTGGAGGATCGGCGCAAGCACGCCGATCTCCCGCAGCGCCCGCAGGCCGTTGCTGTAGATGAACAGGCCCGAGCTCTGGAACCGCCAGGCCCGCTGTTTTTCCACCAGGGTCACGCGCATGCCCTGCTGCGCGAGCGCGATCGCCGCCGAACAGCCGGCGATGCCGGCGCCGACGATCAGGGCGTGGTCGATTCGAGGCATGATAATCTCCGTGTCGATGCCGTAAGTGTCGGCGCAGCCCGCACCCGCCTCAACCCTCGGGACGCCGGATCCGGACACCAGGCGTCCGGAAATCCGCCACGCGGCCCCGCCCAGACCTCCGACCCCGCATGCACGCCTCCGGTGACCTCCTCAGCCGCCTGCTGGCCCACTGGCGATCCGATCGTGCGGTGACGGCCCGCTTCGCACTGTCGGCGCCCTGGGCCCTGCGGTCGGACGGCGTGGAAGGCGCGCTGATCAGGATGGCGACCGGCACCCCTTACTGGATCGCCATCGGCCAGGACATGCCGCAGCGGATCGAGGCCGGCGACATCCTGATGCTGCCCCACGGCGACGCCCACACCATCTCGTCCGCGCCGGGGCTGCCCGCGCGTCCGTTCCAGCCGCTGATCGCCACGCACCAGGTCGGCGCCCACGGCGAACGCCCCATCGTGTTCTCGCACG
Organism: Pigmentiphaga kullae; assembly: GCF_004216695.1. Classification (GTDB taxonomy): domain Bacteria; phylum Pseudomonadota; class Gammaproteobacteria; order Burkholderiales; family Burkholderiaceae_B; genus Pigmentiphaga; species Pigmentiphaga kullae. Next base: position 309,808 of record NZ_SGXC01000003.1, on the reverse strand, counting down.
GCGGCGACGGACCGGCCACCGGCATGTTCTCGCTCCACCTGTGGATGCCGGACAGCGGCCCCGGCACGCTGGTCGACACGCTGCCCCGGCTGATCGTGATCCGCCAGCGCGACACGGCGGTGACCGCCGCGCTGGCGCAGACGATGGCCTCGCTGGTCGACCAATCGTTGCTGCAGCCGCCGGGCTGGCAATTGGCGACGGCGCGCATGGCTGACCTGCTGCTGGTGCACATCCTGGGCGAACACCTGCGGTCGTCGGCCGAACAGCGCGCCGGCATGCTGCGCGGCATGGCGGACCAGGGCATCGCGCGCGCCATGCTGGGCATCCACGAGCATCCGGAGCGCCCCTGGACCGTCGCCGCGCTGGCCTCGGCCTGCCATCTCTCGCGCACCGTGTTCAGCGAACGTTTCCGGCATCTGGTCGGCATGACGCCCATGCAATACCTGGCCTCGTACCGCATGGCCGTCGCCGCCGAAAAACTCAAGGACCCGGCCCTGACGCTGGACCAGATCGCCGCCGCCGTCGGCTACGAATCGGACAAGGCCTTCGCCCGCGCCTTCCGGCGCTGGAACGGCATGACGCCGGCGGCCTACGCCCGACGACGCTGACCGGGCGCCAGGCCAGGGCCTGTTCACACTAAAAGGAGGCTCCTTTTAGTGTGAACAGGCCCTAATCGCTACAATCAGCGGACTGCCGGGCCCGCCGGGCCGGCGCCTTCCCCACTCCTGTCGCGCATGCTGAACAAACTCTGGCTGGGATTTTTCATCGCCGCGGCGGCCGCCGCCCTGGCGCGCTGGGGCATCGCCCACGACCCGTCGGTCTTCCAGGCCATGGTCGCCTCGCTGTTCGCGATGGCCAAGCTGTCGGTGGAAGTCATGGTGCTGCTGTTCGGCACCATCGCGCTCTGGCTGGGTTTTCTGAAGATCGCCGAACAGGCCGGACTGGTCGACGCGCTGGCGCGGATCCTGGGGCCGCTGTTCGCGCGGCTCATGCCCGAGGTGCCGCGGGGCCATCCGGCCATCGGCCTGATCACGCTGAACTTCGCCGCCAACGTGCTGGGCCTGGACAACGCCGCCACGCCCATCGGCCTGCGGGCGATGAAATCGCTGCAGACGCTCAACCCCAGCACGACCACGGCCAGCAACGCGCAGATCCTGTTCCTGGTGCTCAACGCCTCGTCGCTGACGCTGCTGCCGGTCACCATCTTCATGTACCGCGCGCAGCAGGGCGCAGCCGACCCCACCCTGGTCTTTCTGCCCATCCTGCTGGCCACCAGCGCCTCGACGCTGGCCGGCTTCCTATGCGTGGCCGCGGTGCAGCGCCTGCGGGTCTGGGATCCGGTAGTGCTGGCCTGGGTCGGCGGCACCGCGCTGCTGCTGGGAGGCTTCATGGCCTTCCTGTCCACGCTGTCGGTGGCGGCGCTGGGCGCGCTGTCCTCGCTGCTGGGCAACCTGACGCTGTTCGCGCTGATCCTGTTCTTCCTGGTCGTGGCCGCGATCCGCAAGGTCCCCGTCTACGAGAGCTTCATCGAAGGCGCCAAGGACGGCTTCGACGTGGCCAAGGGGCTGCTGCCCTATCTGGTCGCCATGCTGTGCGCGATCGGCGTGCTGCGGGCCTCGGGCGCGCTGGATTTCGTGCTGGACGGCCTGCGCCTGGCGATCCAGTGGCTGGGTTTCGATACCCGCTTCGTGGACGCGCTGCCGACCGCGCTGGTCAAGCCCTTCTCGGGCAGCGCGGCGCGCGCGCTGATGATAGAGACCATGCAGAACCACGGCGTGGACAGTTTCCCCGCGCTGCTGTCGGCCACCATACAGGGCAGCACGGAAACCACCTTCTATGTGGTGGCCGTGTACTTCGGCGCGGTCGGCATCCAGCGCACCCGGCACGCCGTGGGTTGCGCGCTGCTGGCCGACCTGGCCGGCGTGCTGGCCGCCATAGGCGTGTGCTACTGGTTCTTCGGCTGATCGATCGGCCGCGCGCCCTTGGCTCGCGCGAAGGCCCGCAGCGAATCGAGCATCAGCGCCAGCATATGCGCCGCCGCCGGCGACAATGACCGGCCCGCGCCGTGCAGCACGCCGACACGGCGCTCGATGCGCGGCGCCGTCAACGGCACGAACGCCAGGTCATGTTCCACCGCCGGCCGCGCCAGCGTCGGCAGCACGGTAATGCCCAGGCCCGCCTTCACGGCGGCGATCAGCGACGTGCGATTCTTGATGACCAGGTGCGGCCGCTGCAACAGCGCCGCGATGCGATGTTCGCGCAGCGCGTGGAAGGTGGTGTTCTCGATGATGGGTTCGCCTTCCAGGATCCGCCAGGGCACCGACCGGCCGCGTCCCGCGATGGGGTGGTCGTGGCGGCAGACGACGCCGAACGTGTCCTGGGCCACGGGTATGCAACGCAGGCCCGCGAGGTCCCCGCCCACCCCGGCAATGCCGAGCTGCGCCTCGCCGCTGGCCACCATGGGGCCGACCTGGGGCGAGGACACGTCGGCGATCTTCAGGCTGACGCCGGGATAGTCCACGGCGAAGCGCCTCAGCATGAGCGGCAGCCATTCCTCCGCCAGCGACGGCATGACGGCCAGGGCGATCGACCCCTGTTCGCCCGCGGCCAGCAGGCCGACTTCGTTGCGCACCCGGTCGTGCAGGGCTACCAGCTCGCGCAGCAGCGGCAGCACGGATTCGCCCAGGGGCGTCAGGCGGGCCTGGTGCCCGTGCTCGAACAGGTTGCCGCCTATCTGGGCTTCGAGATTCTGCATGGCCAGCGTGACCGCGGCCTGGGTGCGATGGGTGTCCTCGGCCGCGGCCCGCAGGCTTTGCCGCGTGGCGGCGATGACGAACTGGCGAAGCTGGGGGATCTTGAACGCCTCAGGCATGAAAGAAAGGCCTATTCTCAACAATTCTTAATTTTAATTAAAAAAGTTAAAATTGTTAAAAGTCCGGGAAGCGGGGATAGTGGACGGCAACACCACGGCCAGACCGTGGGAACGTCAACCGGAGACTTCATGTCCACTCCCGCATCCCTGTGGCCGGGCGGCGCGCGCATCGTCGTGGCGCTGACCTTCCTGGTCGAAAGCTGGTCCGAGGGCAAGGCCCCGCCCTACTCGCCCATGACGAGTCCTCCCAAGCCCGGCGCGAAGGACCTGGCCGGCATCACCTGGTCGGAATATGGCGCGCGGGCCGGCGCCTACCGGCTGATGCGGCTGGCGCGCGATCGCGGGCTGCCCGCCACGTTCTGCGTCAACGCGCGGGTGGCCGAACTGTTTCCCGAGGTCATCCACACCATCGTCGGCCAGGGTTTCGAGCTGGCCGGCCACAACTACGCGCAGGACGAAGTGCTGCCCGGCCTGGACGAGGCGGAGGAACGCGCCCTGATCCGCAAGAGCCTGGACATCCTGCAGCGCACCTCCGGCGTGCGGCCCCAAGGCTGGCTGAGCTCCACCATCGCGACCACCGAACGGACCGCGGACCTGCTGGCCGAGGAAGGCATGCTCTGGCACGGCGACTACAACTACCTGGACCTGCCGTGCCAGATCCAGACCCGGCACGGCGGCATGGTCGCCATCCCGCACAGCGATTTCGCCGACAACCGGGTACTGCGCGCCGCCCCGCGCGATTTCTTCCAGTGCTACCGCGATACCTTCGATTTCCTGTATCGCAAGGAACCCAACGCGTTCATCAACATCACCGTGCACGGCCACTTCGGCGGACGGCCGTTGATCAGCGCGATGCTGGACGAGGTGCTGGGCTACATCGCCTCCCATCCCGGCGTCTGGTTCCCCCGTCATGACGAACTGGCCCACTGGGTCAACGAACACCGCATCGGCTTCCTTCCCTATTCCGAGCGCTTCCCGCCGAAAGCCTGACACGGCGACGGCCGCCCCTCGCGCGGCCGCGACCACCAACACCAAGGAGACACCATGAACCCCATGAGGCGGGCGCTGGCCGCCCTGTGCCTGATGCCCTTGCCGGCACTGGCCGGAACCTATCCCGACCGCCCCGTCCGGGTGGTCGTGCCCTTCGCGGTAGGCGGCGCCGCGGACACGGTCGCGCGGTCCGTGGCCCAGAAACTGGGCGAGGCGCTGGGGCAGACCTTCATCGTCGACAATCGCGCCGGCGGCAACAGCATGATCGGTTCCGAACAGGTGGCGCGGGCCGCCCCGGACGGCTACACGCTGCTGATGCAACTCGGGCCGCCCCACAATACGCTGCCGTTCTTCTCGCGCAACGTACCCTACGACCCGGTCAAGGATTTCACGCCGGTGGCGATGATAGGCACGGCGCCGCAAGCCATGGTGGTCAACGCCAGGCTGCCCGTGAAGGACCTGAAGGAATTCCTGGCCTACGCCAAGGCGCGGCCCGGCAAGCTCTCGTACGGCACGTCGGGCGTCGGATCGTCCCAGCAACTGGGCGGCGAACTGCTCAAGGCCACGACCGGCATAGACATGATCCACGTGCCCTACAAGGGCGGCGCGCCGGCGCTCAACGACGTGGTGGGCGGACAGGTGCCGGTCGGCATCCTGGTCCTGTCCAACGTCCTGCCCCACGTGAAGGCGGGCAAGCTGCGCCTGCTGGGCGTGCTGCAGGCCGAACGGGCCAAGGCCGCGCCCGACGTGCCCACGCTGGCCCAGGCCGGCCTGACGGGTTTCGCCGTGCCCGACACCTGGGTGGGGCTGCTCGGCCCCGCGGGCATGCCGCCCGCCGTAGTCGAGAAATTGCGTGGCGGCATCGAAAAGGCCCTGGCTTCGCCCGACCTGCAGGAACGCCTGGAGACCGCGGGCTTCGAGGTCGAGGCGCATCCTTCGCCGGAGAAATTCGCGGCGCTGCTGGCCGGCAGCGTGGACACCTACCGGGGCATCGTCGCCAAGGCGGGCATCCAGCCAGAATGACGCGCCCGCCGCTGCATGCCGGCGCGGTCAGGCCACGCCGGCTTCGTGCAGCACGTCGGCCATGGCGATGAACTGCGCCACCGACAGTTCCTCGGCGCGCGCGGTCTCGGGTATCCCCAGTTGCTGCCAGGGTACCAGCGCCGCCCAGTCGCCCAGGCCCCGCCGCAGCATCTTGCGGCGCTGGGCGAACGCCCGGGCCACGGTGGCCGACAGGGCTTCCTCGCTGCGCGCGCGCGGCCGGTCGGCCGGAAGCGGAATCATGCGCACGACGGCGGAAACCACGCGCGGCGGCGGATCGAAGGCCTCGGGCGGCACGTCGAACAGCTTCTCCATGTCGTAGCGCGACTGCAGCATGACCGACAGACGTCCATAGTCGGCATCGCCCGGCCGGGCCACCATGCGATCGATGACTTCCCGCTGCAACATGAAATGCTGGTCGCGCACCTGGTCGGCGTAGGCCATCAGGTGGAACAGCAGCGGGCTGGAAATGTTGTAGGGCAGGTTGCCCACCACGCGCAGCGCCTGGCCGAACGGCGCGAAATCCACGGTCAGCACGTCGGCCTCGGTCACCTGCAGGCGCTCGGGCGCATACTGCCCGCGCAGGCGTGCGGCCAGGTCGCGGTCGATCTCGACGACCTTCAGGCAATCGAGCTTGTCCAGCAGCGGCCGGGTCAGCGCCGACAGGCCGGGGCCGATCTCCACCACGTTGTCGGACCGGCGCGGATTCACCGCGCGGACAATGGAATCGGTGATACTTTCGTCGACCAGGAAGTGCTGGCCGAAGCGCTTGCGCGCCTGATGTTTCATGCGGAAACTCCGGAGCCGGCATCCGCCTGGGTGCCGGTTCGTATCATCTGGAGGGCCGTGACGATGGCCTCCTGCAAACTGCCGGGATCGGCCTTGCCCGTTCCTGCCAGGTCCAGCGCGGTGCCGTGGTCCACCGAGGTCCGCACATAGGGCAGGCCCAGGGTGATGTTGACGCCGTGCCCGAAACTCGCGTGCTTGAGCACGGGCAGGCCCTGGTCATGGAACATGGCCAGCGCCGCGTCGAACTGCGCGACGTGCGCGGGCACGAACAGCGTGTCGGCGGGCAGCGGCCCGCGCGCATCGATGCCGGCGGCGCGGGCCCGCGCGATGGCCGGTTCGATGACCTCGATTTCTTCCCGCCCCAGATGGCCGCCTTCGCCCGCGTGCGGATTCAGGCCGCACACGGCGATGCGCGGGTGCGCCAACCCGAAGCGCCGGCGCAGGTCGGCATCCAGGATGCGCAGCACCCGGTCCAGGGTCTGCGCCGTAACGGCATCGGGAACCGCCCGCAGCGGCAGGTGCGTGGTCGCCAGCGCCACCCGCAGCCCGCCGCCGGCCAGCATCATGACGACCTTGTCGACGCCCGCCCGTTCCTGCAGATATTCGGTATGCCCCGAGAAGGCCACGCCGGCATCGTTGATCACGCCCTTGTGGACCGGCGCGGTGACGATGGCCTGCGCCCGCCCATCGGCCACCATGGCGATGGCGGCATCCAGCGTGTCCAGCACATAGCGTCCATTGGCCACGTCCAGCCGGCCAGGTTCGGACGGCACGCGCAGCGGCACGTGGTGCACCCCCACCCCCGCCAACGCCGCGGCATCCTGCCCGCCGCGCCGCACGAGCAGATCGCGATCGCCCACCAGCACCAGCTCCACATCCGCCGGCACCCGCCCCGCCGCGCGCTCGCCCGCGAACCACGCCGCCGCCGCGACCGACAACTCAGGCCCGATCCCCGCCGGTTCGCCGGTCGTCAAGACCATCCTGCGCATCGCACTCATCTCACTCATCCGCCAGCCGAACGACCAACCTCAAAAAACAAAAACGGCGCTCAAAACGCCGCCCTCCGCCAGCCACGTTGTACCCCAGGGCACCGCGGATCCGGCTCCGCCGGTCCGCCAGTGCCGCCCCCTGGGGGGCGCCCGTCAGGGCGTAGGGGGGGGATTCAACCTCATTTCGACATAGGCCTTGTCCCGCAACTGCCGCGCCCAGTCTTCATACGCCTGATCCAGCTTGCGCTGGAACAGCGTCTGGCGTGCCTCGGCGCGCTGCCGCTCGCGGCCGACGTCCTGCGTGCGGCGTTCGACGACCTGGATCAGGTGCCAGCCGAACGGCGACTGCACGGGCTCGCTGACCTGGCCGGGCTGCAGCGCATCCATGGCACGCTCGAACTCCGGCACGGTTTCCTGGGGCGACAGCCAACCCAGGTCGCCGCCCTGCGGCGCCGAGGCGTCGTTGGAATACTGCCGGGCCATGTCGGCGAAGCTCGACCCGCCCTGCACGATGCGCTGGCGGATGTTGGCCAGGCGCTCGCGCGCCTGTTCGGCGGTCAGCACCTCGGTGGGCCGGATCAGGATGTGGCGGGCATGCGTCTGCCGCACGGGCATCGCGCCGGGGCTGCCGCTGGGGCCGGAGGACTTGCGCTCGACCACCTTGATGATGTGAAAACCGTTGCCGCTCTGGATGATCTCGCTGATGCCGCCCGTGCTCAGTTGCGCCACGGCGTCGACGAACATCGATGGCCAGCGGTCGGCGGGACGGGTGCCGAGGTCGCCGCCGCGCAGGGCTTCCTCGCCATCCGAGGACGAAGCGGCCAACTGGGCGAAATCTGCGCCGCCGCGCGCCTGCTGGAGCAGGGTCTCGGCCTTGCGGCGCAGGCGCGCCACCATGTCGGAAGAACTGCCTTCGGGCACGCGCACCAGGATCTGGGACAGCGTCAGCTCGGAAGGCGCGGCTTCATGCTGCTCGGACAGGTAGGCATCGATCTCGGGTTCGGATATCTGGATCTGGCTGTCGACGGCACGCTCGCGCAAGCGCAGCAGCGTGATTTCCTGCCTCAGGTCATCGCGGTAGACCGAGAACGGCAGGCCGTCGCGTTCGATCTGGTCGCGCATCTGCGAGACCGACACGTTGTTCTGCTGGGCAATCCGGCTGATGGCGCGGTCGAGCTGCAAATCGTCGATGCGGATGCCGGTCTGCGCGGCTTCCTGCAACTGGGTCTTCTCGACGACCATGCGCTCGAGCACCTGCTTCTCCAGCGTGGCCGCGTCCGGCGGCGCGATCTGCTGGCGCGCCAGCGTGGCCTGGGCGGCGTGCACGCGGGCATCGAGCTCGCGGCGGGTGATGACGTCGGTGTTGACCACGGCGACGATGTTGTCGCCCAACTGAATGCGCGAACCGCTGGTGCTGCGCGGCGCCTGCGCGGGCGGGACGGCCGGGGCCACGGGAGCCTGGCTGGCGGGCGGCGCGGACTGCGGTCCGAGCAGCGTCGGGCCGTTGCCGCCCGGCGAGCCGCCGAGGTCGCCTGGCATGCGCAGCCCCTGGGCCGCCGCCGACCCGCCCGCCAAAGCGGCCAGGCAGCAAAGGGCGACGCCGTGGGCCGCTTTCGTCATTCTGGGCAATACCTTGGAAACCATCATTCGTACCTTTCGAACACCGTCCCTTTCTCAGGCGGCGGGTTGATTACCTGATAACCCGGGATGCTCCGGCGCAGCGTCGTCATCGGGCTTGCCCCGATGCCGCCGAATCCGGTCAGCTCGAGCTGGAAGAACATCGCGGTCGTGGCGTTGTCCTTGGCCACCGCGTAGCGCTGGCCGACCAGGCGGAAAGCCCAGCAGCACCCGCCGTTGTATTCGATCCCGGCCACCGCCTCGGCGATCCGGTTCTCGAACAGCGAATAGTTGATGCGCCCGATGCCGAACCAGCGGGGAGCCAGCGGCCACTGGAAGGCGATGTCGATCAACTCCTGCCCCGGCACGCTGACCGTCTCCCGCTTGTAGCGGTAGGCCAGCGATATCGTGCTGAGGCGCTGCGGACTCCAGCGCGCACCGATCGTGGACCGGGTCACGCGCTCGATCTTGGGATTGTATTGCACCGTCGTCTCGCCGCTGAGCGTGGACGTCAGCGCGCCATAGACCGACACCAGGAAGTCGGAACGGCCGTCGGAGCTGGGCTGCTCGCCCGGCAGCGTGACGCGCTGGTCGCTGAAGTACAGCCGCTGGGCTCCCATGATGCGCGCGCGTTCCACGCCGGTCTTGGGATCGAGCCAGCGCGTGGTCAGCGCCGCGGTCAGCTGGTTGGCCTCGGCGATGCGGTCCCAGCCGGAATAGAGGTTCTCGGAGAAGATCTGCGCGAAGTTGAAGTCCGCCAGCGCCGTGTCGTAGATGGGCAGGTTCGACTGGTTGCGGTACGGCACGCGCAGGTAGTACAGGCGGGGTTCCAGCGTCTGGCGAGCCTCCCTGCCGAGCAGCGTGCTGTCGCGCTCGAAAATCAGGCCCGTGTCCAGCGATACGATGGGCACGGTGCGGTTCGCGGTGTAGGACGCCGCGCCCTGGTAGGAATCGGTGTTGTAGCGGGTGGAATGGATGCCGACCTTGGGAATGAAGAAACCGCCCGGCCGGATGATGGGATACGACACCGACGGATAGGCGTAGGCGCGCGAACCGTTCACCAGCGTATTGCTGCGGAAGCGCGTGGCGTCCGCGTCCATCCGCACGTCGAAGCCGTTCCAGTCGTAGCGCTGGCCGGTCAGGTGCAGTTGCGGCTCGCGGCCGTAGGGCGGCAGGATGGGCGCCAGCGGATCCTGCAGCGTCTGGTAGCTGATCACGCGGCCGTAGGCTTCCCAATACCCCTGCTGCCAGTTCATCGAGAACGAGCGCTCCAGCGTGGCGGTCGAGGCCAGCCCCGTGCCCAGCACGGACAGGTCGCGGAAATACGCGTCGTCCGACGCCTTGGAAACGTTCCAGTTGAAACCCAGGTTGGGCGTCAGTTGCTGCCGGTGCTGCGAACTGAGCAGATAGCGGTCGCGCTGCGCGACCCGATCGTCGGGCAGGTAGCTCAGCCGCGTCACCCCGCTGAACGAAGGCTCCAGGTAGCGGAACTCGCCCGACAGTTGCAGCCCGCGGCGGGTCATGAACTTGGGCGTCAACGTGGCGTCGCGGTTGGGCGCGATGTTGAAGTAGTACGGGATGGAGAATTCCGGACCGCTCTTGCTGGTCAGGCCGAACGTGGGCGACAGGAAACCCGACTTGCGCTCGTTGTTCAGCGGGAAGGAAATGACCGGCGAAGCCAGGATGGGAACGTTCTTGAAATAGAGCACCCCGCCGTAGCCCACCCCGGTGCCGGCGTCGTAGTCGAAGTCGGCGCGCCGGGCGCGCAGCTCCCAGTCGGGCGTCTCGCACGCGCATCCCGAATAGCGCACCCGGTCGGCTCGGACCCGGTTCTGTCCCAGCATGCGGATGCGCTCGGCCGAGCCGCTGCCGCCGTTGAGCCCGAAGAAGAACCGGGCGTTGTCGATCTCGCCCGTGCCGCTGCTCATGTTGAGCTTGAGCCTCGGCCCCGTCAGCAGGTTGCCCTCGCGGAACAGCCGCACGTTGCCCAGCGCCTCCAGTTCGTCCTCGACCTGGTCGTACTCGATGGTGTCGCCCTTCAGGATGGTGTCCTGGCGCCGCACCTGCGCGCTGCCCTCCAGCCGGAGCTTGTCCTGGTCCTCGGCCGTGAGCTTGTCGGCCTGCATGAACACCGGCAGCTGGTCGGGATCATAGGTGTGCTCGCGCAGGCCCGGCGACAGGCGCAGGCCAGGGCCGGATACCGACCCGGCGCCGGCCTGGGACTCGGACGGACCGTCTTGCGCATAGGCCAGCGGCGCTACCGCAAATGCTGCAAACAGGCTGAACCACCGGATCAATCGCACGGGCCTCGAGGAATGGAAAAAACGGAAAGTCGAAGAATACGCGAGCCGACGGCCGCGCGCGGTAAAAAAAGATAGCGGCCCGCGGCTTTCGGCGGAGGGCGCCGGGCCCCGCCGAAAAGGGGGCCGGGTTCATTCCGGGAACCGATATCGGTCGGTATTATAGGAGGCATGAATGCCATTCCCGATCAAGCCGCCGGCCAGGCCGGCGCCGACCCCAGGCGAACCCAGGTCGCCGCCTGGCTGTCCAGCCTTCCCCAGCAGCTCCAGCTCGCCCCGTCCACCCTCCAGCCGGCCTCCAGCGACGCCAGCTTCCGGCGGTATTTCCGGGTCGCCATGGGCCCTGGCACCGCCGTCGTGATGGACGCTCCGCCCGACAAGGAGGACTGCCGCCCCTTCCTGCACGTGGCCGGGCTGCTGCACGGGGCCGGCGTGCACGTGCCGCGCGTGCTGGCTCAGGACCTGGGCCAGGGCTTCCTGCTGCTGTCGGACCTGGGGCGCAGCACCTACGTCGATTACCTGCGGGGCACGCCCACTCCGCACGACACCCATCGCATCTACATGGACGCGCTGGCGGCCCTGGTGAAGTTGCAACAAAGCGCAACCACCGGCCTGGTGCGCTATGACAAAGCCCGCCTGGCGACCGAGCTCGAGCTGTTTCCGGACTGGTACGCCGCGCGCTACCGCGGCCAGCCCCTGGACGCGGCCGACCGCACCGCGCTCGACGCCGTGTTCGAGACGCTGATCGACGCCAACCTGGCCCAGCCCTTCGTGCTGGTGCACCGCGACTACCACTCGCCCAACCTGATGCTGACCGACCTGCCGGCGGGCGGACCGGACTACGGCCCCAATCCCGGCGTCATCGACTTCCAGGATGCCGTGATCGGCCCCATCACCTACGACCTCGCCTCGGTGCTGACCGACGCCCGCACCACCTGGGACGAGCCGCAGCAGCTCGACTGGGGCATCCGCTACTGGGAGATGGCGCGCCAGGCCGGCCTGCCGGTGGCGGCCGACTTCGCCGACTTCCATCGCGCCTACGAATGGATGGGCCTGCAGCGCAACCTGCGCATCCTGGGCGTCTTCGCCCGCCTGGCCCACCGCGACGGCAAGCTCGGCTACCTGGACCATATGCCGCGCGTGAACGCTTACGTCCGGCAGGTGGCCGGCCGCTACCTGGCCTTCAAGCCGCTGATGAAGCTGCTGGACAAGCTCGACGGCCAGACGCCGGCCACCGGATACACCTTCTGATGCGCGCCATGATCCTGGCGGCCGGGCGCGGCGAACGCATGCGCCCGCTGACCGACACCGTGCCCAAGCCGCTGCTGCCGGCGGGCGGCAAACCGCTTATCGTCTGGCACATCGAGCGGCTGGCTGGGGCGGGGATGCGCGACATCGTCGTCAACCATGCCTGGCTGGGCGCACGCATCGAGGAAGCGCTGGGCGACGGCTCGCGCTGGGGCGTGCGCCTGCGCCATTCGGCCGAGCCCACGGCGCTGGAGACGGCCGGCGGCATCCGCCAGGCCCTGCCGCTGCTGGGCGACGAACCCTTCCTGGTAATCAACGGCGACATCTGGACCGACTGGGATCCCGCCCTGGCCCGGGCCGCCGCCGACGACCTGTCGCGGCAGGACCGCCAGGCCTGGCTGGTGCTGGTCGACAACCCTGTCCACCACCCCGCGGGCGATTTCCGCCTGGCGTCATCCGGCCTGGTCCAGGACGGCGAGCCCCGGCTGACCTTTGCCGGCATCGGCGTCTACCAGCCCGCGCTGTTCGCCGGCCTGCCGGCGGGCGAACCCGCCAGGCTGGCGCCCCTGCTGCGCGCCGCCATGGCCCGCGACCAGGTCGGCGGCATGCATCACGGCGGCCGCTGGACCGACGTGGGCACGCCGCAGCGCCTGGCCGAACTCGACGCCAGCCTACAATAGACCCTGGTCATTCCCGCGCACGGATCCATCGCCATGAGCATTCCCGCCCCGGACCCCGCCCCCTTCGCCGCGCGCCGCCGGCGCGTGCTGGACACCATGCATGCCCGCGGCGGCGGCATCGCGATCCTGCCCACCTCGCGCGAACTCGTCCGCAACCGCGACGCCGAGTTCCCGTTCCGCTTCGACAGCGACTTCTTCTACCTGACCGGTTTTCCCGAACCCGAGGCCTGGCTGGTCCTGGTCGCCGGCGCCGAAGACCGCAGCATCCTGTTCTGCCGCAGCAAGAATCTGGAACGCGAGATCTGGGACGGCTACCGGGTCGGCCCCGACGCAGCCGCCGAGCAGTTCGGTTTCGACCGCGCGCTGCCGGTCGAGGCGCTGGCCGACGAGCTGCCCAAGCTCATCGCCGACCAGCCGGCACTGTTCGTGCCCATGGGCAGCGACCGCCTGTTCGACACCCACCTGCGCGGCTGGCTGGACCGCGTGCGCGCCATGGGCAGGTCCGGCGCCACCGCGCCGGCCAGCAGCTACGACCTGCGGGCCATCCTGGCCGAAATGCGCCTGGTCAAGGACGCCTTCGAGATCGAGACCATGCGCCGCGCCGGCGCCATCTCGGCGGGCGCCCACGTGCGGGCCATGCGGACGTCGCGGCCGGGCCTGCACGAATATGAGATCGAAGCCGAACTGCTGCACGAATTCCGCCGCCACGGCTCGCAGGCCGTGGCCTACAACTCCATCGTCGCCACCGGCCACAACGCCTGCGTGCTGCACTACCGCGCCGGGGATGCCGAACTGAAGGACGGCGACCTGCTGCTGATCGACGCCGGCTGCGAGCTGGACGGCTACGCCTCGGACATCACCCGCACCTTCCCCGTCAACGGCCGCTTCAGCGGTCCGCAGCGCGCGCTGTACGACCTGGTGCAGGAAGCGCAGAACGCCGCCGCCGCCCGGACCCGCCCCGGCGCGCGCTGGAACGAAGGCCACGACGCAGCGGTCCGCGTGCTGGCGCAGGGCATGATAGACGAGGGCCTGCTGACGGGCACGCTGGACGGCGTGCTGGAGTCCCAGCAGTACGCCCGCTTCTACATGCACCGCACCGGCCACTGGCTGGGCATGGACGTCCACGACGTGGGCGACTACCGCGAGCCGGGGGCGGCGGCATCCGCGGACGCGCCTCGTCCGTGGCGCGAACTGCGGCCCGGCATGGTGCTCACCATCGAACCCGGCATCTACGTGCGCCCCGCGGCCGACGTGCCCGAGCGGTTCTGGGACATCGGCATCCGCATCGAGGACGACGCCGTCGTGACCGAGTCCGGCTGCGAGCTGATCACCCGCGGCGTGCCCGTTGCCGCCGACGAGATCGAAGCCCTGATGCGGGGCTGACGCGGGCATGCACGCGGACGTCACCATCCTGGGCGGCGGCCCCGTCGGGGCCACGCTGGCGCTGTTCCTGGCCCGCGCGACCGCCCGGCCCGAGCGCATCGTGCTGTGCCGGCCCCGGCGCCCCGCCGTCGCCGCCAGCGCGGCGTCCGATCCGCGCTCGATGGCGCTCAACCATGGCAGCCGGGTGCTGCTGGCGTCGCTGGGCGCGTGGCCGGACGGCGGCGCCGACATCCTGCACGTCCACGTCTCGCAGAAGGGCCGCCTGGGCCGCACCCATATCTCGCACACCGACTTCGGCGTGCCGGCGCTGGGCACCGTCGTGCCCTATCCGGCCATCGTCGAGGCCCTGGACGCCGCGCTGGCGCTGTCGGGCATCACCGTCCGCGCGGGCGAGCCCGCCGCCATCCTGCGGCAGGAGGGCGACGCCGCCGTGGTGGGACAGGACAAACAGGAATGGACTACCCGGACCTGCGTCCACGCCGAAGGCGGCACCTTCGACCACCAGGCCCGCAACGAACTGCACCGCGACTACGGCCAACATGCCGTGCTGGCCATCGTGCGCGCCAGCCGCCCGCGCCCGGGCTGGGCCTGGGAACGCTTCACCGCCGAGGGGCCCCTGGCCCTGCTCCCCTACCCCGCCGGTCCGGCCCACGATTCCGGCCGCTATGCGCTGGTCTGGTGCTGCCGCCCCGGCCACGCCGAGCGCCTGGCGGCCCTGGACGACGGCGCCTTCGCCCACGCCCTGGGCCAGACCTTCGGCACCCGTCTGGGCAGTTTCGCCGCCGCCGGTCCGCGCCACCGCTACCCGCTGGGCATCAACCTGCGCCGCCACGTCGTCGACGGCAATACCGTCGCCATCGGCAACGCCGCCCAGACCCTGCACCCGGTGGCCGGCCAGGGCATGAATCTGGGCCTGCGCGACGCCGCGCGGCTGGCCGAAAGCCTCGCCCCCCTGCTGCGCGATCCGTCGGCCGGCGCCGCCCCGCTGCTGGCGGCCTACGCCCGCGCCCGCGGGGCCGACCGCTGGCTGACCAGCGGCCTGACCGATTTCATGCCGCGCGTCTTCACGACCGGCCTGGCGCCCGTCGAACATGCCTGCGGCCTGGCCCTGCTGGGCCTGGACATGTCGCGCACGCTGCGCGGACCGCTGGCGCGACAATTGATGGAGGGGCTTCGGGCCTGATCGCCGCGGCGCCCCGACAGCGGTACAATCCCCGCCTTCCTCGGACATTTTTGCCCACGCGCCGCATCCCCCCTGTATGGGGCTGACGGCGCATTCAGTCATGCGCATCGGCCCCTACGACCTTCCGAACAACGTTTTCGTCGCTCCCATGGCGGGCGTGACGGATCGTCCGTTCCGCCAGCTGTGCAAGCGGCTGGGCGCCGGCCATGCCGTGTCCGAGATGGCCGCCAGCAACCCCCGGCTGTGGAACAGCGTCAAGACCTCGCGCCGCCTGGACCACGAAGGCGAAAGCGATCCCATCGCCGTGCAGATCGCCGGCAGCGACCCTGACCTGATGGCGCAGGCCGCCGTCTTCAACGTCGGCAAGGGCGCCCGCATCATCGACATCAACATGGGCTGTCCGGCCAAGAAGGTCTGCAACGTGGCCGCCGGCTCGGCCCTGTTGCGCGACGAGGACCTGGTCGCGCGCATCCTGGAGGCCGTCGTCCGCGCCTGCGAGCCGCTGGGCGTGCCCGTCACGCTCAAGACGCGCACCGGCTGGTGCCGGGCCGACCGCAACGTGCCGCGGGTGGCGCGGCGCGCGCAGGACATCGGCATCGCGGCCCTGGCCCTGCACGGCCGCACCCGCGAGGACCTGTACATGGGCGAGGCGGAATACGAGACCATCGCCGCGGTCAAGGCCGAACTCGCCATTCCCGTCATCGCCAACGGCGACATCGATACGCCCGAGAAGGCGCGACGCGTGCTGGATGCCACCGGCGCCGACGCCGTCATGATCGGCCGGGCGGCCCAGGGCCGGCCGTGGCTGTTCCGGGAAATCGACCATTACCTGCGCACCGGAACCCGCCTGCCCGCTCCCACGCAGGCGGAGATGCGCGAACTGCTGCTGCAGCACCTCGACGACCACTACCGTTTCTACGGCGAATACACGGGCGTGCGGACCGCGCGCAAGCATATCGGCTGGTATCTGGGCTCGCTGCCGGGAGGGCCGCAGTTCTGTGCGCAGCTGAATTTGATAGAAAACACGCGCGACCAATGGCAGGCGGTGGCCGACTGGTTCGATCGCCCGATCGACACGCCAGCCTCGCGGCTGGCCGCCTAGGCCGCGCATCAAGGAAACAACCAATGAAAGAACATACGCTTGAAGAGTGCGTACGCCACACCCTGGACCGCTACTTCAAGGATCTCGAAGGCGAGACGACCAGCGGCATCTGGGACATGGTGCTGACGGCCGTCGAGCGTCCCATGCTGGAGGTCGTGCTGGAGAAGGCCGACCGCAACCAGTCGCGCGCCGCCGAGATGCTGGGCATCAACCGCAACACCCTGCGCAAGAAGCTCGACCACTATCAGATCAAGGTCTAACCCGGCCCCTTCATCCCCATTGTCCCGTGCCGGCCCTGGCACGCCATTCTGCCCCACACCCATGAAAATCGAACGCGCGCTTCTTTCCGTTTCCGACAAATCCGGCATCGTCGACTTCGCCAGGGCCTTGCACGACCGCGGCGTGCAACTGCTGTCCACCGGCGGCACGGCCAAGCTGCTGGCCCAGGCCGGCCTGCCCGTGCAGGAAGTTTCCGACTACACCGGCTTTCCCGAGATGATGGACGGCCGCGTCAAGACGCTGCATCCGAAGATTCACGGCGGCCTGCTGGCCCGCCGCGACGCCCAGGCCCACCTGGACGCCATCGCCAGCCACGGCATCGGCCGCATCGACCTGCTGGTGGTGAACCTCTATCCCTTCCGCGAGACCGTCGCCAAGCCCGGCTGCACCTTCGCCGACGCCGTCGAGAACATCGACATCGGCGGACCGGCCATGCTGCGCGCGGCGGCCAAGAACCACGGCACCGAGGCCGGCGGCGTCACGGTCGTCATCGATCCGGCCGACTACGCCCAGGTGCTCAAGGAAATGGACGCCACCGGCGCGACCTCCTACGCCCTGCGCCTGAACCTGGCCAAGAAGGTGTTCGCCCATACCGCCTCGTACGACGGCGCGATCGCCAATTACCTGACCAGCCTGACCGACGCGCCGGCCCAGGAGGCCGTGCCCGCGCGCGAGGCCTATCCCGAGATCCTGAGCTTCCAGGCCGCCAAGAGCCAGGCCATGCGCTACGGCGAGAACCCGCACCAGTCCGCCGCCTTCTATCGCGACACCGCGCCGGCCGCCGGCCTGCTGGCCAACTACCGCCAGTTGCAGGGCAAGGAACTGTCCTACAACAACATCGCCGACGCCGATGCCGCCTGGGAATGCGTGCGCACCTTCGATGCGCCGGCCTGCGTCATCGTCAAGCACGCCAATCCGTGCGGCGTGGCGGTCTCGACCGACGCGCTCCATGCCTACCAGCAGGCGTTCAAGACCGACCCCACCTCCGCCTTCGGCGGCATCATCGCCTTCAACCGTCCCGTGGACGCGGCCACCGCGCAGGCGGTCAGCAAGCAGTTCGTCGAAGTGCTGCTGGCCCCCGCCTACGAGGCCGGCGCGCTGGAGATCTTCGCCGCCAAGCAGAACGTGCGGCTGCTCGAGATCCCCATGGGCGACGGCGTGAACGCCTTCGACCTCAAGCGCGTGGGCGGCGGCTGGCTGGTGCAGCAGCCCGATTCGTTCAACGTCGCGCGCGACCAGCTCAAGGTCGTCACCAGGATCGCGCCCACCGCGGCCCAGATGGACGACCTGCTGTTCGCCTGGAAGGTGGCCAAGTTCGTCAAGTCCAACGCCATCGTGTTCGTGGGCGGCGGCATGACGCTGGGCGTGGGCGCCGGCCAGATGAGCCGCGTCGACTCGGCCCGCATCGCCTCGATCAAGGCCGAGAACGCCGGCCTGTCGCTCCAGGGTTCGGCCGTGGCCTCCGACGCCTTCTTCCCGTTCCGCGACGGCCTGGACGTGGTGGTGGACGCGGGCGCGAGCTGCGTCATCCAGCCCGGCGGCAGCATGCGGGACGCGGAGGTCATCGCGGCGGCCGACGAACGCGGCATCGCGATGGTGCTCACGGGCACCCGCCACTTCCGGCACTGATGAGCCCCCCCCTACGCGCTGACGCGCCCCCCCCGGGGGGCGGCGCTGGCGGACCGGCAAAGCCGGATCCGCGGCGCCCTGGATATGGGGAAGGCTGACGTCATGCGTATTCTTGGGGTGGACCCCGGCCTGCGGCGTACGGGTTTCGGCGTGATCGAATCGGATGGTCCGCGGCTGCGCTATGTCGCCAGCGGGACCATCGTGGTGCCCGCCGACGATGACCTGTCCGCGCGGCTCAAGATCATCCTGGACAACCTGCGGCAGGTCGTGCGCGATACCGCGCCCGATTTCGCCGCCGTCGAGAAGGTGTTCGTCAACACCAACCCCGCCTCGACGCTGCTGCTGGGCCAGGCGCGCGGCGCCGCGCTGTGCGCGCTGGCCGACACCGGGCTGCTGGTGCACGAATACACCGCGCTGCAGATCAAGAAATCGGTGGTGGGGACCGGGCGGGCCGCCAAGACCCAGGTACAGTCCATGGTGCAGCACCTGCTGTCGCTGGACGGCGCCCCCGCGGCCGATGCCGCCGACGCGCTGGCCTGCGCCATCTGCCATGCGCACATCTCTCCCATGGCCGATCGCCTGCGGGAGCATGGCAGCCACCCCGCCTTCGCCCGCCGCGGCACCCGGCTGCGGGCCGGAAGATTAGTATGACGCGCGACGACAAGTCGCCAAGGTGAATTCATGATCGGACGCCTGACCGGAACGCTGGTCGAAAAACAACCGCCCACCGTCTGCCTGGACGTGAACGGCGTGGGCTATGAACTGGACGTGCCGATGAGCACGCTGTATTCCCTGCCCGAACTCGGCGCCCGGGTGACGCTGCTCACCCACCTGGCCATACGCGAGGATGCCCACGTGCTGTACGGCTTCGGCACCGCGGCCGAGCGCGTCACCTTCCGCGAACTCATCAAGGTCAGCGGCGTGGGCGCCAGGATCGCGCTGGCCGTGCTGTCGGGCATGACGGTGGCCGAGCTGTCGCAGGCCGTCACCCTGCAGGAGGCCGGCCGCCTGACCCGCGTGCCCGGCATAGGCAAGAAAACGGCCGAACGATTGCTGCTGGAACTCAAGGGCAAGCTGGGCGCCGATCTTGGCGCCGCGGCCGGCCACGTGGTGGCCGACGGCCAGACCGACATCCTCAACGCCCTCGTGGCGCTGGGCTATTCCGAACGCGAGGCCGTGGCCTCGGTGAAGAACCTGCCGGCCGGCGTGGGCGTATCGGAAGGCATCAAGCTCGCGCTCAAGGCGCTGGCACGCTAGGGCCGACGGAGGCCGCATGCTCCGGATCTGGGGACGGCGCAGTTCGTTCAATGTGCAGAAGGTGCTCTGGTTCGCGGGCGAACTGGGTCTGGCCTACGAACACATCCCCGCCGGCGGCGACCACGGCGTGGTCGACACGCCGGAATTCCGCGCCCTGAACCCCCATGGCAGGGTGCCCGTCATCGACGACGACGGCACCGTCGTCTGGGAGTCCCACACCATCCTGCGCTACCTGGCGGCCCGCCACGGCGCCCCCGGTTTCTGGCCGGCCGACCCGGCCGTCCGCTCGCAGGCCGAGCGCTGGATGGACTGGGCGCACACCTCGCTGCAGCCCGCCTTCCTGACCGGCGTGTTCTGGGGCTACTACCGGACACCCGAACCCCTGCGCGATCTCGATCGCATCCGCGCCCGCATCGAGGAATGCGCCGGCTATTTCCGCCTGCTCGATGCGCGGCTGGCGAACCAGCCTTTCCTGGGCGGCGAGCGGTTGACCCTGGCCGACATCCCCGCCGGCACCGCGCTGTACCGCTATTTCGAACTGGACATCGCGCGGCCCGACGTGCCCCACGTCCAGGCCTGGTACCAGCGGCTGCGGCAGCGTCCGTCCTATCGCGAACACGTCATGGTGCCCTTCGACGAACTGTACGGGCGGCTGGACTACTGAGCCGGCGCCCTGGCCACGGCCCGGCGCGGAACGGGCTAACATACCGGCAGTTCAAGGCAGAATACCCCCATGGCGATCCAGCCCGACAAGCTTTCCATCCGAGACGACGCCCCCGACATGCGGGTGATCTCTCCGCGCGCCTCGTCTCCCAACGAAGAGGCCATCGAACGCGCGCTGCGCCCCAAGGCGCTCGACGAATACGTCGGCCAGCGCCGCATCCGCGAACAGCTCGAGATCTTCATCGCCGCCGCGCGCAATCGCCAGGAATCGCTGGACCACGTCCTGCTGTTCGGCCCGCCGGGCCTGGGCAAGACCACGCTGGCCCACATCGTCGCGCGCGAGATGGGCGTCCAGTTGCGCCAGACCTCGGGCCCGGTGCTGGAGCGGCCGGGCGACCTCGCGGCGCTGCTGACCAACCTGGAACGCAACGACGTCCTCTTCATCGACGAGATCCACCGCCTGTCGCCGGTGGTCGAGGAAATCCTGTATCCCGCGCTGGAAGACTTCCAGATCGACATCCTGATCGGCGAAGGCCCCGCCGCCCGCAGCGTCAAGCTCGACCTGCAACCCTTCACGCTGGTGGGCGCCACCACCCGCGCGGGCATGCTGACCAACCCGCTGCGCGACCGCTTCGGCATCATCGCGCGCCTGGAGTTCTATACCGCCGACGAGCTGTCCTCCATCGTGACCCGCAGCGCCGGCCTGCTCAACGCCGCCATCGCCGAGGACGGCGCCCGCGAGATCGCGCGCCGTTCGCGCGGCACGCCCCGCATCGCCAACCGGCTGCTGCGCCGGGTGCGCGACTACGCCGAGGTCAAGGCGGGCGGCCGCATCACCGGCGAAGTCGCCCACGCCGCCCTGGCCATGCTGGACGTCGATCCGGCCGGCCTGGACATCATGGACCGCAAGCTGCTGGAAGCCATCGTCTACAAGTTCGACGGCGGCCCCGTGGGCCTGGATAGCCTGTCCGCCGCCATCGGCGAGGAACGCGACACCATCGAGGACGTGATCGAACCCTACCTGATCCAGCACGGCTACGTCCAACGCACCCCGCGCGGCCGCATCGCCACCCAGGGCACCTACCGCCACCTGGGCCTGACCCCGCCCGCGCAAACCGGTGGCGATCTATTCTCCAGTTGAGGCAAGCCGTCCTCGGGCGAAGTGTCTCGCTTTGCTACGCCCCTGGATCAAGAGACGATCTCCCCAGCCCCAGGAAACAGCGGATCCGGCTCCGCCGGTCCGCCCCCTGGGGGCGCGCGCAAGCGCGTAGGGGGGACAAAAACAAAACCCGTGCCTGGGCATCCCCCAGGTCACGGGCTCTACTGTGCAGGGCACAGTTGACATCAAGTCGGACGAGATCATGAACGGCGCTGATGACGCGGCCATGACAGCGCGAAGCGGAATCGTCCAACCATGAAAATAAAAGGGTGGAAGCGTCGATAACCCGGACGGCGCCACCCACGCACCCGAAGCCGCACAGGCTTGCAATCAACGCTTCCTGGCGTCTGACGGCCCTGGCGCGCTAAAGTTTCCCGCTTTACAAGCCGTCACATTTGGCACAATGCCCGGATGGCGGCCGGATGCCCCGGGCCGGCGGGTTGTTTACAATTTCGCCCCGGGGCCTCACCGGCCCCAAGATCGCTCGACTCGTCCAAGGTTCCGCCTCGTGCTCCAACCCGCCAGTGCAGATTTCCGGTTTCCGATCCGGGTCTACTACGAAGATACCGACGCCGGCGGCGTGGTCTACTACGCCAACTACCTGAAGTTCTTCGAACGCGCCCGCACCGAATGGCTACGCGCGCTGGGCGTCGAGCAGCGCGCGCTGGCGGACCGGACCGGCTGCATCTTCGTCGTGCGCGGCATCGATACCCAGTACCGGCGGCCGGCCGCCCTGGACGACAGCCTGACGATACGCAGCCAGGTGTCCCGCCTGGGCAAGGCTTCCATCGATTTCCTGCAGTTTTGCGAACGCGGCGATGAACTGCTCGCGACCGGCAAGGTCCAGGTAGGATGCGTCGATCGCGCGACGCTGCGTCCGCGCGCGCTGCCGCCCGACCTCGTCCGGGCGCTCGCGCCGCTCGCGGCGGAACCCGCTACCGATTAATCCCGACATCAACCCTTCAGGCCCCCTCTTTCGCCCCCCAAAGGACTCTGCATGAACGTCAACCAGGACATGTCCATCCTGTCCCTGATCACCCAGGCAAGCTTTACCGTCCAGTGCGTGATGGCCATCCTTGCCATCGTTTCGCTGATGTCCTGGACCTACATCTTCCGCAAGCACTTCGCCATCAAGCGCGCCAAGCAGCAGACCGAGCGCTTCGAGGCCGACTTCTGGTCCGGGGGCGACCTGAACATGCTGCACCAGGCGGTCACCACCCGGCGCGGCGAACAAGGCGCGCTGGCGCGCATCTTCGAGGCCGGCATGGCCGAATTCGTCAAGGGCCGCCAAAGCAAGCTGAGCGACGTCAACACGCTGCTGGACGGCTCCCGCCGCGCGATGCGCGCCGCCTACCAGCGCGAGATGGATTCGCTCGAGTCCCATCTCGCCTTCCTGGCCTCCACCGGCTCGGTCAGCCCCTACGTCGGCCTGTTCGGCACGGTCTGGGGCATCATGCACGCCTTCCGCGGCCTGGCCAACGTCGAACAGGCCACCCTGGCCAGCGTCGCGCCCGGCATCGCCGAAGCGCTGGTGGCCACGGCCATCGGCCTGTTCGCCGCCATTCCCGCGGTGGTCGCCTACAACCGGTTCTCGCACGACATCGACCGGCTGTCCATCCGCTTCGACAGCTTCATCGACGAGTTCCTGAACATCCTGCAACGACAGGTGCGCTGATGCCCTCGACCCGCTCCAGCAACCGCGGCGGCCGAGGTGGGCGCCGCTCCATGAACGAGATCAACGTCGTCCCGTATATCGACGTCATGCTGGTCCTGCTGGTGATCTTCATGGTCACCGCGCCCATGATGTCGCCGGGCCTGATCGACCTGCCCACGGTCGGCAAGGCCTCGCAGGTGCCGGTCAAGCCGCTCGAGATCATCCTGGCGGCCGACGGCAACGTCACCATCCGCGACCGCGAACGCGGCGACAGCACGCCGCACGCCGTCCCGCGCAACGACCTCGCCCGCCTCGCGCGCGAACGCCAGTCCGAACACCCCGACCAGCCTGTCGTCATCTCCGCCGACCGCAAGGCCCAGTACGAGTCCGTGCTGAAGGTCATGGACGACCTGCAGCGCCAGGGCGTCAAGCGGGTCGGCCTGCTGGTCAAGCAACAAGGCTCCTGATTGCCCATGGCGCCCAACGACCGATCCAACCGACCTCTCCGACGACCGCCGGAACCCGGCAAATGGAAATCCTTCGGCCTGGCGGTGCTGATGCACCTGCTGCTGGCCGCCGCCCTGATCTTCAGCCTGGACTGGAACCGGCGCTCGCCGGGTCCGGTCCAGGCCGAACTGTGGACGGCGCTGCCCGCGCCCAACCAGCCCGAGCCGCCCACCCCCACGCCCGAACCGGAACCCGAGCCGGTCAAGCCTCCCCCGCCGCCGCCTCCGCCGCCCGAACCCAAGGTGACGCAGGAGAAGCCCGACATCGCCATCGAGCAGGAAAAGAAGCGCCGCGAGGCTGAACGGCGCGAGGCCGAGGAGCGCGAGGCCGAGCGCAAGCGCGAACTGCAGAAGCTGGAAGAAAAGAAACTGGCCGACAAGCGCGCGCAAGAAAAGAAGGAAGCCGAACAACGCGAGGCCGACAAGAAGAAGGCCGACCAGTTGGCCGCCGACAAGGCCGCGGCCGAAAAGAAAGCCGCGGCCGACAAAGCCGCCGCCGACAAGAAGGCTGCGGCCGACAAGAAGGCCCAGGCCGAGCGCGACCGCAAGCTGCGCGAGGCCTTCCGCAACGACACCGCGCGCGCGGCCGGCCTGGAAGGCGGACGCGAGGGCGGCACCGCCAGCCGCAACCAGGCGGGCGGCGGCGGGGGCGATCCCGGCTATGCGGACCTGGTGCGCGCTTGCATCAAACCCGGAGTCATTTATAGTGCAAGTGGCAGTTCCTCCGACGGGAACCCCACGGCCGTGTTCCGGGTCCAGTTGCTACCCACCGGGGAACAGGCGGGCGCGCCGCGCCTCGTCCGCTCTTCGGGTTCACCGGCTTTCGATCGCGCGGTCGAGACCGGTATCCGGCGTTGCGACCCCTTCCCGCGGCCGTCTTCCGGCCGATACGAGTCCAACATAGAAGTTCAATATCGGATGTTCGACTGATGACATTTGCAAATCCCGCTTTCCCCCCCTCGTCCGCCCTGTCCGGCAGCGCTCGCCTGCGTGACCTCGGCAACCGGCTAGGACGGCGGCTCCTGCAATGCGCCGCGGCGCTGGCCGCGGCGGCTTTCGCCCTGGGCTCCGCTCCGGCCCGCGCCCAGCTCACCGTCCAGATCTCGGGCGCCGGCGCCAATCAGTACCCGGTGGCCATCGCCAACTTCGAATCGGCCGACCCGCAGGGCAAGGCGATCGCGGAAATCATCCGCGCCGACCTGAACCGCACCGGCCTGTTCCGCATCATCGATGCCGGCGACACCCCGCTGTCGGACTCGGCCGTCATCGGCTTCGCCGCCTGGAAGACCCGCGGCGCCGACGCGCTGGCCGTGGGCAGCGTGCAACGCACCGGCGACGGCCGCTACGACGTGCGCTATCGCCTGGTCGATACGGTCAAGCAGGCCCAGATCGACGGCGTGGCCTTCGCCTCGGGCGCGAACGAAATGCGCCGCACCGCGCACCAGATCGCCGACCGCATCTACGAGAAGCTGACCGGTGATCGTGGCATTTTCGCAACACGCATCGCCTACGTGCTCAAGCGCGACAACATCTACGAACTGCAGATCGCTGACGCCGACGGGCAGAACGCCCAGACCGCGCTGCGCTCGCGCGAACCCATCATCTCGCCCGCCTGGTCGCCCGACGGCACCCGCCTGGCCTACGTGAGCTTCGAATCGCGCAAACCTGTTGTGTATGTGCACACTATCACCACGGGTCAACGGATACCGGTTGCCAATTTCAAAGGTAACAACAGCGCTCCGGCCTGGGCGCCCGACGGTAACCGCCTGGCGGTCGTTTTGACCCGTGACGGCCTGTCCCAGCTGTACATGCTGAACGCCGACGGCTCGGGCCTGCGCCGGCTGACGCAGTCTCCCGGCATCGACACGGAACCCACTTTCACGCCCGACGGCCGCGGCATTCTCTTCACCAGCGACCGCGGCGGCAGCCCGCAGATCTACCGGCTGAACGTGGACAACAATCAAGTCGAGCGCGTCACGTTCAAAGGGACTTACAATATTTCTCCCCAGTTGTCGCCTGATGGCAAAACCTTGCTGTACGTCACCCGCCGCGCCGGCTTCCAGATAGCTTCCCTAGACCTCGCCACCGGTAATGAGCTCGTCCTCACCAACGGCGGCCGGGACGAATCCCCCAGCTTTGCCCCCAACGGAAAGATGATTCTTTATGCAACATCGCAGTCCGGCCGCGGTGTGCTGGCTGCGGTTTCGAGCGACGGTCGCGTTACCCAGACTCTGTCGGTGCTCAACGGTGATGTACGCGAACCCACCTGGGGGCCTTTCCTGAACAATTGATTATCTGAAACAGGCCCCGCTGTCGCGGCCTCGCATCGTTGTCACGTCTTGCAACCTTGCGTGCCGTGGGGCTCATGTGACACTTTAGGATCACGTTTCGGTCTGGTCATCGTCTTTTCCAACCCACTATCGTCCCTCGGAACCCAAGGAAAAATCATGTCTACTCGTGCATTCAAAATGTTCGTCGTGGCGAGCGTTGTCGCGGTAGTCTCGGCTTGCAGCAGCCCCGTCAAGCTCGATGAGAGCAGCAACGTCCCGGTCGAAGACCGCTCCGGCCAGAACACCGGCGCCAACACCAGCGGCGTCGCCCGCGTCGACACCACCCAGCAAGGCCTGGATCCCTTGAACG
This sequence comes from Pigmentiphaga kullae, assembly GCF_004216695.1. GTDB lineage: Bacteria > Pseudomonadota > Gammaproteobacteria > Burkholderiales > Burkholderiaceae_B > Pigmentiphaga > Pigmentiphaga kullae. The sequence continues at coordinate 283,827 of NZ_SGXC01000003.1, read as the reverse complement.
ATCCCAAGGGCGTGCTGGCCCAGCGCTCGGTGTACTTCGACTTCGACAGCTACGCCGTCAAGGACCAGTACCGTCCCATCGTCGAGAACCACGCGCGCTTCCTGAACAACAACCGCAACCGCAAGGTCGTGATCGAGGGCAACACCGACGACGTCGGCAGCAGCGAGTACAACCTGGCCCTGGGCCAGCGCCGCTCCGAAGCCGTGCGCCGCATGATGGTGCTGCTGGGCGTGCGCGACGACCAGGTCGAAGCCATCAGCTTCGGCAAGGAAAAGCTCAAGTCCACCGGCACGGATGAAGCCTCGCGCGCCGAGAACCGCCGCGCCGACATCGCCTACCGCTAAGGATCCGCCCTCATGACGCTCCGCACTTCCCGCCTCCGGCTGCTGGCCGCCACCGCCTGCATCGGCGCCAGCTTGACGGGTTTCTCGGCCCACGCGGCCCTGTTCTCCGACGACGAGGCGCGCCAGGCCATCATCGACCTGCGCAAGGAAGTGCGCGAGCGCTCCGATCAGCAAGGCCGCAAGCTGGCCGACGACCTGGCCCAGAGCCAGCGCAGCCAGTTGCAGCTTGCCTCGCAGATCGAGCAGTTGCAGCAGGAAATCGCCCGCCTGCGCGGTCAGATCGAAATCCTGACCAAGCAGGTGGCCGACACCCAGCAGGCCCAGAAGGACATCTACCTGGACCTCGACACGCGCCTCAAGCGCCTCGAACCCCAGACGGCCTCGATAGACGGCCAGCAGGCCACCGTGGGCGCCGACGAAAAGCGCGCCTATGACGCCGCCATCGACCTGTTCCGCAACGGCAACTACGCCGACGCCATCCCCGCCCTGTCGAACTTCGTCCGCCAGTACCCCCAGAGCCCGTACGCACCAGCCGCGCAGTTCTACGTCGGCAGCAGCCACTACGCGCTCAAGGACTACAAGGCGGCCATCACGCAGCAGCAGGCGCTGGTCAAGAACTTCCCCACCAACGTCCGCGCGCCCGACGCGCTGCTGGTCATCGCCGGCAGCCAGGTCGAACTGAACGACCGGCGCGGTGCGCGTACCACGCTCGAACGCATCGTGCGCGACTATCCGGGCGTGCCCGCCGCGCAGACCGCGAAGGATCGTCTTGAACTGCTGAAGTGACGCGGCGCGCGCTCAAAAGCCAAAGAGCCGGATATACCGGCCCTTTTCATTTGACAAAGCGTCTTCAGGTTGCCATAATTTTGGGCTTCGGGTCGCAAGCTCAGTTGATCGAGCGGCGAATTCCGTGAGTACGTGGGGTGGTAACTCAGTTGGTTAGAGTATCTGACTTTTAATCAGAGAGTCGAGGGTTCGAGTCCCTCCCACCCTACCAACCATCTTCCGATGGTTGCAGCAAAAGGCCTCCCAAGCGGAGGCTTTTTTGCGTCGGCCCACCGACGCGCCAGCTACCCGCTACTCGTTCGTGACCGCCTTCGGATGCAGCCGCAGCGTCGCCTGCGAACTCCCTGCCTGCGCCGCATACGGGCGCATGGCCCGCACGTCGGTCACGTTCTCGATACCTTCTTCCTTGACCCGCTTCAGGAAGCTGACCCGCTCGCGGTAGTACTCCGCGTACATGATCGCATCGCGCACCCGCTGCTCGGCGCGGTACAGCGCCAGCCGCGCCTCGTTCAGCGCCTTCTCCGCTTCTCTTTCCGGGGTCGGGGCGTGACTCAGTACCCACCTGCGAAGCCACTCGAGCATCATGCCCTCCATTTGAAGTGAGGTTGGGCAAAGCTTAATCCATGGCCTTCGCTGCCAGCCGATTTTCGCGAATGTTTTACCTTCTCAGATGTAACGCTTTCCACCGAAGCCCGGGCAGACTGCCGGCCCGGGCCGATCTATCGCGGCTCCCGCGTCATCGGGTGACAGCGGCATGACGGCAGGCGTATCGGCAACGCAACAAGGGCCCGACGCGAACACGCCGGGCCCTTGGTCCAATCGCTGCGGAAAGAACGATCAATCCACCTTGACGCCGCCCTTCTCGATCACCGGCCGCCAGCGGGCGATCTCGGCGTTGATCAGTTTGGCAAAGACCTCGGGCGGATTGGGCGTGGCCTCGGCGCCTTCGCTGGCCAGGCGTTGCTCGATCTCGGGCGACGACAAAGACTGGTTGATCTGCTTGTTCAGCTTGGCCACCACTTCGCGCGGCGTACCCGCCGGCGCGACCACGCCATACCACTGATCCGCCTCGAAGCCCGGATAGCCGCTCTCGGCCACGGTGGGCACCTCGGGCAGCATCTTGACGCGCTGGGGCGAGGACACCGCGATCGGCCTCAACTGGCCGGCCTTGATCTGCGCGATCACCGCGGGCACGCCGGTGAACATGAGCTTGATGTGGCCGGCGACGAGATCGTTGACCGCCGGTGCGGTGCCCTTGTAGGGCACGTGCTGCATGCTCGCCCCGCTTTGCAGCTTGAGATATTCGGTGGCGATATGGGCGGCGCTGCCGTTGCCGCCGGATCCATAGTTGATCGCGTCGGGATGGGCCTTGGCATAGGCGACCAGCTCCTGCAGGTTCTTCGCCCGGACCGAGGGATGCACCACCAGCACGTTGGGCACGCGCGCCACCCAGGCCACGGCGGCGAAGGCCTTGATCGGGTCGTAGGGCAGCTTGGCGTACAGCGACGGCGTCACGGCCAAGGTGCCGATATGTCCCATCAACAATGTGTAGCCGTCGGCCGGGGCCTTGGCGACCTTGTCCGCGCCTATGCTGCCGCCGGCGCCCGGCACGTTCTCGACCACCACGGCCTGGCCCCAGGCCTGGTTCAACTGCTGGCCAATGGTGCGTCCCAGGATGTCGGTGGAGCCGCCCGGCGTAAAGGGCACCACCAGCCGCAGCGGCCGGTTCGGATAATTGCCGGCGGCATCCTGCGCGTGGACCGCGCCGGCGGCCGCCAGGCCGGCAATCATCATGCAAATCGTTGCGTGCAAGCTATTCGCCATACCGTGTTCCCCCTTGTCTTGTCATCATGTCCGGCGATCGCGCAGCGCGTCAGCGGTGGCGCGTCGACGAAGATCTTCCTTGCCGGGCAGTATACGAACTGTGCCGATGCCGATGCGGGCCCAGCCTTGCGTGTTGGGGATCCTGCGTTGCGTTCTACTTATTCCCAGGCGTATCGACAGCCTCGGCCGCGGCCCGGCGCAATGCCTCCATGACCGCCAGGCAGGCCGAGGACGCCAAGGCGTCGCGCCGCTGGGTGATGCCTATGCCGCGCTCGGTTCCACCCAGGGGGCCGCTTGCGTGGACCAGGAGGCCGGCCTCCACTTCCGCCCGGACCTGCAGCGGGGAAACAAGCGCCACGTGGTTGCCGGACAGCAGCACCGACCGCACCACCGCCGTGCTGTGCGCCTGGATGGAAACACCGGGCATCGGAATGCCCGCCTGGACGAACAAGCGGTCGAATACCCGCTGCGCCGGCGTACCGGGCAAGGGCCCCACCCAGGGATAGGCCGCCATCTGGCGCAGCGAAGGACGCCGGCGATGCGCCAGCAGCGGATGGCCGGCACGCACGACCGCGACGAAGCGGTCGACGAACAACACCTCTTCGACGAAGTCGGCGGCAAGAGTGGCACCACGCAGGGGGCCGACGATGAAGTCGATATCCGCGGCGCGCAGCATTTCGGTCAGCGCCTCGTAGGTACCGCCCTTGATGGCCAGCGACAGGTCGGATTCCGCGCCGATCGCTAACGCGGCCGCGCGAGGCACCAGCACGTCGCCGGTCATGGGCAACGAGCCGATCGATACGCGCCGCCCCCCCAGGCCGCGCCAGCGCGCCAATTCCTCGTGGCCGATCCGGATCTCGGCGACCGCCCGGCGCCCGTGCAACAGGAGCCAGCGCCCCGACTCGTTGAGCCGCGTGCCCACCCGCGTCCGCTCGAACAGCGGGAGTTTCGCCAGGTGTTCGAGCCGCCTCAGGGCCTGGTGCAACGCGGACTGGGAAATGCCCAGCGCCTCTGCCGCCGCGCCTTCGGTGGCATGTTCGGCACGCAAGGCCAGCGCCGCCAGCGAGGTATCGCCGACCAGCCGTGGCAGCGCCATCACCGATGCCGGCGCGCCGCGCAACCGCAGTCCGTCCGCGGCCGCGCGCAGCAAGGCCGTCGCCCGCGCCACCCGCAGCGCCAGGATCTCGCCGGCCGCGGTGGCGGCCATGCCGCGCGCACCGCGGTCGAACAGCCGTATGCCGAGCCGGGCCTCCGCCTCCTGGATCGCGCGGGTCACGGAAGAGGCCGACTGGTGCAGCATCGAGGCGGCCCGGGTCACGCCCCCGGCCTCGGCCACCGCCGCCACCGCGCGCAGCACCCGCAGCGGCACGGGCGCGCCGTTTTCTTCGTTCTGCGTCATGTCCGTCCGTGTCCCGTGGCACCGCCTGGATTGTACGGGCCCCTCCCCCCCGGGGAAGGGCGTTACAGCCGCTTGCGATTCCTTCCCGGCCCGCGGCGGCGGCCCGGCGTTAAGCTGGATGGCTCTGTCAACCAGGAGGCGTTCATGAAGAAATCGGCTTCGGCCGTCTGGAAAGGCGGCATCAAGGATGGCAAGGGCACGCTCAGCACCGAGAGCGGCGTGCTGTCGCAAACGCCCTACAGCTTCCATACCCGCTTCGAGGGCGGCAAGGGCACCAATCCCGAGGAACTGATCGGCGCGGCCCACGCCGGCTGCTTCTCGATGGCCCTGTCCGCCGAGCTGGGCAAGGCGGGCATGACGGCGGAAAGCATAGCGACCACGGCCACGGTCACGCTGGACAAGGTGGGCGATGGCTTCTCGATCACGGCGGTCCACCTGGACGTGGAGGCCGCCATTCCCGGCGCCGCCCAGGCCGCCTTCGAGGCAGCCGCCAACGCGGCCAAGGCGGGCTGCCCGGTGTCCAAGCTGCTGAACGCGCAGATCACGATGGATGCCCGGCTGAAAGCCTGAGGCCGCGCCGGCCTGCCCGGAACGCGCCACTCCGGGAGATCCCTGAAAAAGCGTGGCGCCGCGCCATCATCGCCTGCCGCGCCCTGGCCGCTTGTGATTCAATAGATGCCGTGCCGGCGGGACCGGCACGGCAGAATGTCCTGGTCGTGGAGGAATGAGACCGTGCACAACGATGCGGGCGCCACGACGGCGTGGTCCGCCCAGCAATTGACCGCCACCGCCTATCAACTGGCGATGCAGTCGGCTCCCTGCGGCATATTCATGTGCGATGCGCATGGCGTGTTCACCATGGTGAATCCCGCCTACGAGCGCATCACGGGCTATTCCGCCGGCCAGTTGATCGGCAAGCTGCGTTTCGACGCCCTTCACGACCCGTCCGAACTGGCGCTGCGCCAGGGCGAGCTGGCTTCGCCGCCGGTGCGCGACATCGTCGGCCTGCATCCCGATTCCGAAATGATCGCCAGCCAGGGCACGGAAGCCGACTGGACCTACATGCGCCGCAACGGCGCCCGCGTCACCGTCACGCTGGCCCTGAGCCGGCTGACCCAGGCCGACGGCCAGACCGCCGGCTACGTGGGAACGGTCTTCGACAATTCCCGCCGCCCGCGCAATGGCCTGCAGCTCTGGCACCTGCTGCACCACGATCCCCTGACGGGCCTGCCCAACCAGGAACTGCTGGAAGAACGCCTGGGGCTGGCGCTGGAACGGGCGAAAGCCAGCAGCGATCCGGTCCTGCTGGTGCTGCTGGAACTGGACAACCTGCGCAAGCTGCGCGACACCCTCGGCCATGCCGCCGCCGACACTGCCATCAAGCAGGTGGCGGCTCGCCTGAAGCGTCTGTGCGGCGACGAACACGTGCTCGGGCTGATGCGCGGATCGCTGTTCGTCATGATCTCCACCGGCCGCAACACGCTGTCGGCCGAACGCGAGGCCGCGTTGATGGCCGAGGTCTCCCGTCCCATCCCCTTCGCGTCGGCGACCCTGCACGTCAGCGCCAGCATCGGGGTCAGTTCCCATCCCACCGCCGGCAACGACGCCCGGGCGCTGCTGCAGCGGGCCCTGCTGGCCCTGCATGCCGCCAGCCGCAGCGGCGGCGGAACCGCCCGCCATTTCGACTTCGGCATGCAGACGCAATCGGCGCGCCGCAACCATCTCGAAACCCTGCTGCGCGAAGCGGTGGAAACGCGCCAGTTCTCGCTGGCCTACCAGCCTCAGGTCGATCTGCGCTCCGGCCACATCACCCGCGCCGAAACCCTGCTGCGCTGGCAGCATCCGCGGCTTGGCGCCGTGGGCCCCGCCGAATTCGTCCCCATGGCGGAAGACCTGGGCCTGATGGACGAACTGGGGGCATGGGTAATCGATAGCGCCTGCCAGCAGGCGGTGCGCCTGCATGCCAAGTTCGGCCAGTCGCCGTGCATGGCCATCAACATTTCTCCCACCCAGTTGCGCGACCGCAAGCTGTACGGCGTGGTCGCCTCCGCCCTGGAACGCTGGCACCTGCCGCCGGGCTGCCTCGAACTGGAGATCACCGAAGGGCTGCTGCTGGACAACACCCGCCAGGTCTCGGATACGCTGCAAAGCCTGCGCAAGCTGGGCGTGGCCATCGCCATCGACGACTTCGGCACCGGCTATTCCAGCTTCGCCTACCTGGCGCGCTTCCCGGTCAACCGCATCAAGATCGACCGTTCGCTGGTGCGGGCGATTTCGTCCGTCAAGAACGGCGACGCCATCATCAGCGCCATCATAGGCATGGCCCACGCGCTGGGCATCAAGGTCACCGCCGAAGGCGTGGAGACCGCCGCCCACGCCCGGCGGCTGGGCGAACTGGGCTGCGACGAAGCGCAGGGATTCTGGTTCTCGCGGCCGCTTACCGCCCAGGCGCTGGAGAACGCGCTGACGCCCATCGGTTAGGGCCGGTTCCTAATCCGGCTCGGCCTGCCCGCCCTGCGCCTGCGCCAGGGTCTGCGCCGAGGCGGGCTCGTGCACCGACTTGTAGGGGCCGTGCCCCGCCGCCAGCGGCGGTTCGGAACGCATCGGCGACTTGCCCAGGGGCAGCGCCGAGACCGGCGCCCATTGTGGATCGGGGATCTCGGCGAACACCTGCCGGAGCCGCTCCCCCCACGACGAATGGATCATCCTGAAGTAGTCGTTGTCGTGGTCGATCAGCGCGAACTTGGTCACGCGCAGGCTGTCCTTCTCGTACACCAGCAAGTCCAGCGGCAGGCCGACCGACACATTGGAACGCAGCGTGGAGTCCATCGAGATCAGCGCGCATTTGGCCGCCTCGTCCAGCGGCATGGACGGCGTCAGCACCCGGTCCAGGATGGGCTTGCCGTACTTGGCCTCGCCGATCTGGAAGTACGGGCTCATGGTCGAGGCCTCGATGAAATTGCCGGCCGCGTAGATCTGGAACAGCCGCATGGGCTGCCCGGCGATCTGGCCACCCAGCACGAAGCTGCAATTGAACTCGATATTGAAATCGCCCAGCGCGCTGCCGTGCATGCGGTGGACTTCGCGCACCGCCCGCCCCACCAGGCAGGCCGCCTCGAACATGTTGGGCACGTTCCATGGCGTGGGCAGTTCCGGATCGGACGGCTCGGACAGGAGCTGCACGACCGACTGGGTCAATGCCAGATTGCCGGCGGTCAGCAGCACCAAGACGCGCTCGCCGGGTTGCTCGAACACGGTCATCTTGCGGAAGGTGCTGACGTGGTCCACGCCCGCGTTGGTGCGCGTGTCCGCCAGGAACACCAGCCCCTGGTCCACGCGCGTCGCCACACAATAGGTCATACCGGCATCACGTTGGTCGGAATATACAGCGATTCTAGCGCCGGCGGCCGGCCGGCGCATGGATGGGCAGGCCCTGGCCGGACTCGGGCTATTGCTCCGCCCCCACCCTGACATCGACCGCCATCGCCTCCCCGCCGCCGCCCACGCGCATGCCACGGACCGGCGCGGCGCGGTCGTAGTCGGCGCCGACCGCGATACGGCAATAAGGACCGGAAGCATAGCGGCCGTGGGTCACATCCACGGATACCCAGCCGCCATCCAGCCAGACGTCGGCCCAGGCATGGCTGGCCGCATGCGGAACGTCGCCCGGATCGATGTAGCCGCTGACATAGCGGGCAGGTACGCCCTGGGCGCGGCAGCAGGCGATGAACAGGTGGGCATGGTCCTGGCAGACCCCCTGCCCGAGCGCCAGCGCCTCGGCCGCGGTGCTGGTCACCTGAGTGATTCCGGACCGGTAGGCGACGCGCTCCTGGATATGCCCTGCCAGCTCGAGCAAGGCCGCCGGCCGGTCCAGCGCCCCGCAGCCGCGGGCCAGGTCGCCCACGGCGGCATCGGCCTCGGTCAGGCGCGTCGCGCAGGTGAAATGCTCGAGCGGGATGCGTCCCGGCCCTTCCTCCAGCCGGCCGTCGCGCAGCGTCGTCGTCTCGACCTCGCCGCGCACGACGAATCGCATCTCCGACAGGGGCCGCGTCATGACCAGCATCCGGACCGCATTGCCGTAGGCGTCCGTGGCCGCGTCGAGCTTGCCGGGTGCGTGCAGATCCCAATGGACGACGACCTGCGCCGGGCCGGACCCCGGCACCAGCCGCAATTGCTGGATGGAATAGTGCACCGGCGCATCGTAGCGATAGGTGGTCTCGTGGTGGATGAACAGACGCATGGGACACCCCGTCAGGCGGTCAAGGGCAGGAGGAAGGCCGAACTGATCCTGTTGCCCAGGATCGCGATCCGCCCCAGGAACTCGGTCAGGTACTGGTGCAGGCCGCGCGCCAGGATGGGCCGTATCTCGGCATACAGCAATTCGGCGCGCAGCTTGCCGGCCTCGCGCTCGCAGTCGCGGGAGTTGTCGGTCCTGAGCATGGCGAGGTTTTCGCACACATGTTCGAGCGATGCGAGCAGCGACCGCGGCATGGATGGATTCAGGATGAGCAATTCGGCCACACGCTCGGGGACCAGTACGTCGCGATAGACCTGGCGATAGATCTCCAGCCCCGACACGGAACTCAGAATGGAGGTCCAGTAATAGAAGTCGTCGAGCTGGGCCCCGGCGAACGCGCGCGAACCCCGCGAGCCGTCGGCGAAGCGCACGTCCAGGATGCGCGCGGTATTGTCTGCGCGCTCCAGGAACGTTCCCAGCTGGGTGAAATAGAAGGCCTCGTCCTTGAGCGCCGTCCCCAGCGTCACGCCGCGCGACAGATGCGACCGCAACTTGACCCACTCGAACACCGAATCCGGGTCCACCGCCAGCATGCCTTCGTCGATCTGACGATTGAAGTCCAGCCAGGTGTGGTTGATGGTTTCCCACGACTCGGTCGTCAGCGCGCCCCGCACCGCGCGCGCATTCTCGCGGGCGGCGCGCAGGCACGACAGGATGCTGGAAGGATTGCCGGGATCGGCCACCATGAAGCGCAGCACGTTGTCCGCCGTCACCGCGTCGTAGCGGCCGGCGAAGATCTCGTCCAGCTCGGAGATCGCCAACACGGCCCGTTGGCTGCGCAGGGCGCTTTCGTCGGTCTGCGGCAGCAGCAGCGCTTTCATGGTCACGTCCAGCATGCGGACGGTATTTTCGGCCCGCTCCATGTAGCGGGCCATCCAGAACAGATGATCGGCGGTGCGGCTCAGCATGCGACATTCTCCTCGGCGGCGCCTTCGGCGGAATCGAGCACCCAGGTGTCCTTGGTTCCCCCGCCTTGCGAGGAATTCACGACCAGCGACCCCTCTCGCAGCGCGACCCGGGTCAGTCCGCCGGCCACCATGGCGACATTGCGGCCCGACAACACGAACGGCCGCAAGTCGATATGGCGCGGCGCGACGCCCTGCTCGACGAAGGTCGGACACGTCGACAGCGCCAGGGTGGGCTGGGCGATGTAGCCGTGCGGCCTGGCCAGCAGGCGGGCGCGGAAGGCCTCGATCTCGGCGCGGCTGGCCGTCGGGCCCACCAGCATCCCGTAGCCGCCCGCGCCGTGCACCTCCTTGACCACCAGTTCCGGCAGGTGCGCGAGCACGTGCGAGAGCTCGTCCGGCTTGCGGCATTGCCAGGTCGGCACGTTCTGCAGGATGGGTTCTTCCGACAGGTAGAAGGCGATCATGTCGGGCACGAAGGGATAGATGGACTTGTCGTCGGCCACGCCCGTGCCGATGGCATTGGCCAGCGTGACCCGCCCCACGCGGTACACCGACAGCAGCCCCGGCACCCCCAGCGCCGAATCGGCGCGGAAGGCGAGCGGATCCAGGAAGTCGTCATCCAGCCGGCGATAGATCACGTCCACGCGCTGCGGCCCGCGCGTGGTGCGCATGAACACGGTATTGTCGGCCACGAAGAGGTCGCTGCCCTGCACCAGTTCCACGCCCATCTGCTGGGCCAGGAAAGCATGCTCGAAGTAGGCCGAGTTGTAGATGCCCGGCGTCAGCACGACGACAGTGGGATCGTCCACGCCCATGGGCGCCACCGAACGCAGGTTCTCCAGCAGCAGGTCCGGGTAGTGGGCCACCGGCGCGATCCGGTTCTGCACGAACAACTCCGGAAAGAGCCGCATCATCATCTTGCGGTTCTCCAGCATGTAGGACACGCCCGACGGCACCCGCAGGTTGTCCTCCAGCACGTGGAACGTGCCGCCGCTGTCCCCCCCGGCCTTGACGATGTCCACCCCCGCCACATGCGCGTAGATGTCGCGCGGCACGTCCACGTCCTGCATCTCGGGACGGTACTGGGCATTGGTGTAGACCTGCTCCGCGGGCACCACGCCGGCGCGCACGATGTGGCGCTCGTGGTAGACATCGTGGATGAACATGTTCAGCGCCCGCACCCGCTGCGCCATGCCCCGCTGCAGCAGTTCCCATTCGTCGGACGGGATGATGCGCGGGATCAGGTCGAACGGTATCAGGCGCTCCACATCGCCGGCATCGCCTCCCAGCGCGAAGGTGATGCCGACCCGCCTGAACACCAGGTCGGCCTCGGCGCGCTTCCTGGCCAGGTTGTCGCCGCTCTGGCGGTCCAGCCAGGCGCAGAACCGCTTGTAGTGCCGGCGCACGGCACCGGTCTCGAACTGCATTTCGTCGTAGGACAGCATGGGCACCTTCGTTCCTGGCAGCATCCGTCCTTGCTCAAGCAAGGGCCGTACCGGGCGCCGATGCACGCTCATCGTGCACGCGGGAATGGCCATCGGTGGCTGCGCCGCGCACCAGGTCCGGGCCCCAGGTGCGCCATCCCGGGGCGCCAGGCGGACACCGGAATGGTGCTCTTCGCCGGCCAGGGCGGCTGGCCCTGACACAGCAAGACATATTCTTATTGATATGGTTGATAAGATAATTTCATATCGTTTTGCATACCTCGACGCATACAATGGCCGAAACCACGGTTGCGGGGGCACTCCGCGCCGTCCCGCCTGACACGGAGACATCCATGCTCGACAAGACCGCTCCCGATGCCGCGCGCCGCGACTACTACGACCGCATCGCGCAGAAGAACCTGAGCCCGCTGTGGGAATCCCTGCACACCCTCGTTCCGCCCCAGCCGCAGCCGCAGTGCGTGCCGGCGATCTGGAAATACGAGAAACTGCGCGCCGACGTCATGGAATCGGGCTCCATCATCAGCGCCGAGGAAGCCGTGCGCCGGGTCCTGATCCTGGAGAACCCCGGCCTGAAGGGCCAGTCGGCCATCACCCAGACGCTGTACGCGGGCCTGCAACTGATCCTGCCCGGCGAGATCGCCCCCAGCCACCGCCACACCCAGTCCGCGCTGCGCTTCATCGTCGAAGGCAAGGGCGCCTACACGGCCGTCAACGGCGAGCGCACCACCATGCATCCCGGCGATTTCATCATCACGCCGTCCTGGACCTGGCACGACCACGGCAACCCCACCGAAGCCGAAGGCGGCGAGCCGGTGGTGTGGCTCGACGGCCTGGACATCCCGCTGCTGCGTTCGCTGGACGCCGGCTTCGCCGAAAACTATCCCGAGGCCTCGCAGCCCGTCATGCGCCCCGAGGGCGACAGCTTCGCCCGCTACGGCTACAACATGGCGCCGGTGCGCCACACCTTCAGCGGCACCTCCTCGCCCATCTTCAACTATCCCTACGAACGCTCGCGCGAGGCCCTCGACCAGTTGGCGCGCCGCGGCGAACTCGACCCCTGGGACGGCGTCAAGCTGCGCTACGTGAACCCGGCCACCGGCGGCTACCCCATGCCCACCATGGCGACCTTCATGCAATGGCTGCCGGCCGGCTTCCAGGGCAAGACCTACCGCACCTCGGACTCCACGGTGTTCAGCGTGGTCGAAGGCCAGGGCAGCGTGCGCATCGGCGACGAAGTCTTCCAGTTCGGCCCGCGCGACGTGTTCTCGGTCCCGCCCTGGAAGCCGGTGCAACTGGCCGCGCTCGAAGACGCGGTGCTCTTCAGCTATTCTGATCGTCCGGTGCAGGCCGCGCTGGGGCTGCTGCGCGAAGAGCGCATCGCCTGATCCCTTTTCCCATCCTTCCCCCAAAGGTTACCCGCCCATGTCGTACGTCTTCCAACCCGAAGCGATCACCACGCTGCCCGTCGCCGGCAGCAACGAACAATTCCCCGTGCGCCGCGTCTACTGCGTCGGCCGCAACTACGCCGCCCACGCGCGTGAAATGGGCTTCGACCCCGACCGCGAGCCGCCGTTCTTCTTCTGCAAGCCGGCCGACGCCGTGGTGGCCGTGCCCTACGGCACGACCCTGGACCTGCCCTACCCGTCCGAGACTTCGAACTTCCACTACGAGATCGAACTGGTCGCCGCCATCGGCAAGTCCGGCTCCAACATCCCGGTCGAACAGGCGCTGAGCCACGTCTGGGGCTACGCCGTCGGCCTGGACATGACCCGCCGCGACCTGCAGATCAAGATGCGCGAAGTCGGCCGCCCCTGGGAACTCGGCAAGGCCTTCGACCAGAGCGCGCCCACCGCGCCGCTGCACAAGGCCGCCGACGTCGGCGACATGGACAAGGCCGAGCTGTGGCTCAAGGTCAACGGCCAGGACAAGCAGCGCAGCGATACTTCCAAGCTGATCTGGTCGATCGCGGAAACGGTGGCCTACCTGTCCAAGTACTTCCGCCTTGAACCGGGCGACCTGATTTTCACGGGCACCCCCGAAGGCGTGGGCCCCGTGGTCAAGGGCGATCTGATGGAAGGCGGCGTGGCCGGCCTGGGCGAACTGAAGGTCCGCGTGGTCTGAGGCCGGACGAGCCGACATGGAACTCTATAGCTTCTTCAACAGCTCGACCTCGTACCGGGTCCGCATCGCGCTGGCGCTCAAGGGCCTGGCCTACGAGTACCACGGCGTCAACATCCGCAAGCTGGAGCACCGCGCGGCGGATTACGTGGCCAGGAACCCCTCGGCCAACGTCCCGCTGCTGGTCGACGGCGAGGTGCAACTGGGGCAGTCGCTGGCCATCCTCGACTACCTCGACGCCACCTACCCCGAGCCGCGCCTGATCCCGCAGGACAAGATGCAGCGCGCCCGCGTGCTCGAGGTCGCGCTGGCCATCGCCTGCGACATTCATCCGGTCAACAACCTGCGCATCCTGAAGTACCTCACCGACGTCATCGGCGTGACCGAGGAACAGAAGAAGGCCTGGTACGACCACTGGATCCAGGACGGCCTGGCCGCGGTCGAACGCCTGCTCCAGGCGCACGGCTCCGGCCCGTACTGCTTCGGCGACGCCCCCACGCTGGCCGACTGCTGCCTGGTCCCCCAGGTCGGCAACGCCCAGCGCATGGGCTGCGATACCTCGGCCTACCCGCGGGTGATGGCGGTGTACGAGCACTGCCAGCGGCAGCCGGCCTTCCAGCAGGCCGTGCCGGCCAAACAGCCGGACTATAGTAGCTAATAGCCCCCCCCCTACGCCCTGACGGGCGCCCCCCAGGGGGCGATGCGGGTGGACCGACAAAGCCGGATCCACCGCATCCTGGGTCTAGTGCCTTTATCTTGGGTTGGGGCACCTGTGCTTCGCTGGCTGCCAGCGGTAGCAACGGTGTGGCGTACCAAGAAACGGGTACTAGGCCCAGGGCGCCGCGGATCCGGCTTTGCCGGTCCGCCAGTGCCGCCCCCTTGAGGGGGAGCGGCCAAAGGCCGCTTGGGGGTGTGCTTCCCTGACCGGCGGAGCCGGATCCACCGCATCCTGGGTCGTGGGGCGCTACCGCACGGAGTCGAGCGCCGTCTTCACCACGGAGAACAGCACGCCTATCTGCTCTTCGTCGATGATGAGCGGCGGCGAGAACGCCAGGATGTCTCCCGTGAATCGGACCAGCACTCCCGCCTTCAGGCAGGCCAGGAACGCCTCGTAGGCGCGCGCCCCGGGCTGTCCCGCGCGCGGTTCCAGTTCGATCGCCGCCGCCATCCCGATGTTGCGGATGTCCTTCACGTGCGGCGCTGCCCGCAGGCCGTGCACGGCCGACTCGAACACCGGCTCCAGTCTTGCCGCCCGCGCGAACAGCCCTTCCTTCTCGTACAGGTCCAGCGTGGCCAGCGCGGCGGCGGCCGCGGCGGGATGTCCCGAATAGGTGTAGCCGTGGAAAAGCTCGATCGCGTTGTCCGGCCCCGCCGCCATGATCGTGTCGTGGATCTCCCGCGACACCGCCACCGCGCCCATGGGGATGGCGGCATTGTTGACGCCCTTGGCCATCGTCAGCAGATCCGGCGTCACCCCGAAGCGCTGCGCCGCGGTGGCCGCGCCCAGCCGGCCGAAGGCGGTGATCACTTCGTCGAAGATCAGCGGTATGCCGTGGCGCGTGCACAGTTCGCGCAGGCGTTCCAGGTAGCCGACCGGCGGCACGATCACGCCCGCCGAGCCGGCCATGGGCTCGACGATGACCCCCGCCACCGTGGAAGGATCGTGCAAGGCCAGCAGCCGTTCCAGGTCGTCGGCCAGATGCGCGCCCCAGGCCGGCTGCCCGCGCGTGAACGCCGCTTCGGCGATGTTCAGCGTGGCCGGCAGGTGGTCCACGCCCGGCATCAGGTTGCCCGCATAGGCCTTGCGGTTGGCGCCGATACCGCCCACCGACAAGCCGCCGAATCCCACGCCGTGATAGCCCCGCTCGCGACCGATGAAACGCATGCGCTGGCCTTCTCCGCGCGCGCGATGGTAGGCCAGCACGATCTTGAGCGCGGTGTCGACCGACTCGGATCCCGAGTTCGTGAAGAAGATGCGGTCCAGGCCCGCCGGCATCAGCGCGGCCAGCCGCCGCGCCGCCTCGAAGGCCAGCGGATGCCCCATCTGGAAGGGCGGCGCATAGTCCAGCGCGCGCATCTGCGCGTGCACGGCCTGGATGATTTCCTCGCGCCCATGCCCCGCGTTGCAGCACCACAGCCCGGCCGTGCCGTCCAGGATCCGGTGGCCGTCGGCATCGGCGTAGTACATGCCCTTGGCCGACACCAGCAGCCGGGGCGCGGCCTTGAACTGGCGGTTGGCGGTGAAGGGCATCCAGAGGGATTGCAGATCGGGCATCTCGGCGGACATGCGGGGCTCCTGGGTGGGCGGCAAGGGTAAACTTGCCGGGATACCCCACGAGGATACTCCGTCATGATGCTGACCCTTCCCGACGTGCTGACGGCCGAGCAGGTGGCGCGCTGCCGCCAGGCGCTGGCGGGCGCCGCCTGGGTCGATGGCCGCGCCACGGCCGGGCACATGGCGGTCCACGCCAAGCACAACCGGCAACTGGCCCATGATGATCCGCTGGGCGCGCAACTGGGCAACCAGATCCTGGACGCGCTGGGCGCCAACCCGCTGTTCATTTCCGCCACGCTGCCGCTGAAGGTACTGCCGCCGGCCTTCAACCGCTACGAAGGCGGCGGCAACTACGGCAGCCACATCGACAACGCCATCCGCAGCCTGCCCGGCAGCGCCCACCGCGTGCGCACCGACATCTCGGCCACCCTGTTCCTGACGCCGCCGGAAGACTACGACGGCGGCGAACTCGTGGTCGAGGACACTTACGGCGCCCACCGCGTCAAGCTGCCCGCCGGCCACCTCGTGATCTATCCCGGCACCAGCCTGCACCGGGTCACCCCCGTGACCCGCGGCGCCCGCGTCTCGGCCTTCTTCTGGGTGCAGAGCCTGGTGCGCGACGAGACGCAGCGCGAAACGCTGTACCGCATGGACACGGCCATCCAGCAGTTGTCCCGCGAAGTCCCGGGCAGCGACGCCGTGGTCCAGCTGACCGGCATCTATCACAACCTGCTGCGGCAATGGTCGCAGACCTGAGCGGGCGCCCCGGAGCCGACATGCCCCTGCCCCCCCTGACGCAGATTCCCCCGCAGATCGCCGCCGTGGCCGACTACGAGGACTACGCGCGGGAGCGCATGAGCGACGCCGCCTGGGCCTACCTGTCGGGCGGCGCGGCCGACGAACACACGCTGCGCGCCAACCTCGAGGCCTATGCGCGCCTACGCATACAGCCGCGCGTGCTGCGCGACCTGACGGGCGGCGGCACCGGACTCGACCTGCTGGGCACACCGCTGCCTTTCCCCATCCTGCTCGCCCCGGTGGCCTACCAGAAACTGGCGCATCCGCAGGGCGAACTGGCCAGCGTGCTGGCGGCATCCGCCATGAAGACGGTCATGGTGGCCAGCACGCAGGCCAGCGTCGGGCTCGAGGACATGGCGCGCGCGGCCGAGGCGCCGCTGTGGTTCCAGCTGTATTTCCAGCGCGAGCGCGACGACACCCTGCGGCTGGTCCGGCGCGCCGAGGCCGCCGGCTATCGCGCGCTGGTGGTCACGGTGGACGCGCCCGTCAATGGCGTGCGCAACGGCGAACAACGGCACGGCTTCCGGCTGCCGGCGGACGTCGAGGCCGTCAACCTGCGTGGCATGCGTCCCATGGCGGGCGCGGTGGCGCGGGCCGGGGAAAGCGCCATCTTCGGCAGCGGAGCGCTGGACGGGGCGCCGTCCTGGGACGACATTGCCTGGCTGCGCTCGGCCACCCGGCTGCCCGTGGCGCTCAAGGGCATCCTGGCGCCGGCCGATGCGCGGCTGGCGATCGAGGCCGGCGCCGCCGCCATCGTCGTGTCCAATCACGGCGGGCGCGGCCTGGACACCCTGCCCGCCACGCTGGAGGCCCTGCCCTGGGTGGTGGCCGAAGTGGCTGGCCGCCTGCCCGTCCTGATGGATGGCGGCATCCGGCGCGGCACCGACGTCTTCAAGGCGCTGGCGCTGGGCGCCACCGCCGTCATGGTCGGCCGGGGCTACCTGCATGGCTTGGCGGCGGCCGGCGCCGTGGGCGTCATCCACGTGCTGCACATGCTGCGCACCGAGTTCGAGATCGCGATGGCCCTGGCGGGCTGCCGCACGCTGCGGGACATCGACCGCAACGCGCTCTGGCCCCACCCGGCCATCCCCTAGCACGCCTTACATCGGCTCGATGCCTGCCGCCTTCACGAGCTGGGCGTTCGACTCGATTTCATCCTTGATGTAGGCGTCGAACTTCTCGGGCGTCAGCACAAAGGCATCGGCGCCCACCGCGGCGAAGCGCGTCTTGACCTCTTCCGTGGCCAGCGCCTTGGCGACCTCGGCCTGCAGCTTGTTGACGATGGGGCGCGGCGTCTTGGACGGCACCATCATGCCTATCCAGAAGTTGAACTCGGACCCCGGCACGCCCGCTTCCGCCGTGGTCGGCACCTCGGGCAGGATACTGGAGCGGCGCGGCGATCCGACCGCCAGCGGCACCAGATGGCCTTCCTTGATCTGGCCGATGACCGGCGCCACGGGCGAGAAGTAGTAGTCGACCCGACCGCTGATGACTTCGGACACGGCCTCGGGCGAACCCTTGAAGGGAATGTGCGTGGCGTCGATCTTGGCCTGCAGCCGGAAACGTTCGGCGTTCAGGTGCGTGGCGCTGCCGGTGCCGGATGACGCGTAGTTGAGGCTGCCCGGGCGGCTGCGCGCGGCCGACAGCAACTGCGACAGCGACTTGATGTTCTTGGACGGCGCGATCACCAGCACGTTGGGCAGCGTCGAGATCGGCGTCACGCCCGCGAAGTCCTTCACCGTATCGAACGGCAGCTTGGCGAAGGTGGACGGATTGACCGTATGCGACGAGGAATGGATCAGGATCGTGTAGCCGTCGGGCGCGGCCTGGGCGACCTGGGCCGCGCCTATGGTGCCGCCGGCCCCGGCGCGGTTCTCGACCACCACCGTCTGGCCCAGGCTGGCGCCGAGCTTGTCGGAGATGGCGCGGGCGATGATGTCGGTCGTGCTGCCCGCCGTGAACGGCACGATCACGCGGATGGGCTTGGTGGGGTAGGCGGCATCCTGGGCGCCGGCCGGCGCGTGGGCCAGGGCGATCAGGCACGATACCGGAGCGAGTGCTGCGGCGCGGACGAAGTTCATGGTTGTCTCCTGGTGCGGTGTCTTTATACGCATGCAACCGGTGCGGCGCGGAGACCGAACCTTGTCATCCGCGCTTAATTCACGTTTTGGTGAATTGCAGGAGAATAATGAAACACGGCGCCCCCAACGTCAATCGTTGGCGGGCGCCGTGGGCCTCGGTACATTCCCTAGGATGGCGCAGCGGGCACGAGGCCCGCTTCCAGGATGGTCAGGCCGCCTTCGGCAACTGCCCGTGCGGATCGATGACGAATTTCTTGGGCACGCCGGCATCGAATTCGGCATAGCCCTTGGGCGCCTCGTCCAGCGTGATGACTTCCACGCCCACGACCTCGGCGATCTTGATGCGGTCCCACAGGATGGCCTGCATCAGCGCGCGGTTGTACTTCATCACCGGCGTCTGGCCCGTGAAGAAGCTGTGCGACTTGGCCCAGCCCAGGCCCAGGCGGATGCTGAGCGAGCCATGCTGGGCGGCCTTGTCCACGCCGCCGGGATCGTCCGTCACGTACAGGCCGGGAATGCCGATCTTGCCGGCGGCACGCGTGACTTCCATCAGCGAATTGAGCACGGTGGCCGGCGCCTCGTGGCGGGCGCCCTCGTGTCCATGGCCGCGGGCCTCGAAGCCCACCGCGTCGACCGCGCTGTCCACTTCGGGCACGCCCAGGATCTGGGCGATCTGGTCACCCAGCGGGGCATCCTTCGACAGGTCCACGGTTTCGAAGCCCACCTTGCGCGCATGCACCAGCCGCGCGGGATTCACGTCGCCCACGATGACCACCGCCGCGCCCAGCAGGCGGGCCGAGGCGGCCGCCGCCAGGCCCACCGGTCCGGCGCCGGCCACGTACACGGTGCTGCCCGGCCCCACGCCCGCCGTGACCGCCCCGTGATAGCCGGTGGGCAGGATGTCCGACAGGCAGGTCAGGTCGCGGATCTTGGCCAGGGCCTGGTCGCGGTCGGGGAATTTCAGCAGGTTGAAGTCGGCGTACGGCACCATGACGTACTCGGCCTGCCCGCCTATCCAGCCGCCCATGTCCACGTAGCCGTAGGCGCCGCCGGCGCGCGAAGGATTCACGTTCAGGCAGACGCCGGTCTGCTGTTCCTTGCACAGCCGGCAGCGGCCGCACGCCACGTTGAACGGCACCGAGACGATGTCGCCCTTCTTCAGGGTCTCGACGTCGCGTCCGGCCTCGAGCACCTCGCCGGTGATCTCGTGGCCCAGCACCAGCCCCGCCGGCGCGGTGGTCCGGCCGCGCACCATGTGCTGGTCCGAACCGCAGATGTTGGTGGAAAGCACCTTGAGGATGACGCCATGCTCGATGGACTTGCCGGCCGGACTCACCAGTTCGGGGAAGGCGATGCCTTGCACCTCGACCTTGCCGGGACCTACGTAGACGACACCGCGATTGGACGACATGTGAGTCTCCTCAGTGATGACTTCGCGCCGCGGACCGCGAGGCCCCGCGCGAAGAGTTGCGAAATCAGTGGCGGGCCTCCGCCCGCAGCCATTGCGCCAGCGCTTCGTTGACCGCGCCGGGTTGCTCCATCGTGGTCATGTGGCCGGCATCCTCGATGGCGACCAGCGTCGCGCCCGGGATCGCGGCGGCCAGGGTTTCGTGGCGCGACAGGGGGCTCCAGGTGTCCTGCCGGCCGCACAGCACCAGCGTCGGGCAGGCGATGCCGGCCAGTTGGCCCGAGGCGTCGGGCCGGTTCAACAGGGCATGGATCTGCGCCTCGAACACCTCGGGGGTGCGGCGTTCGATCATGTCGAGCACGGCTTCGAACACCGGCCCGTCCAGCCGGTCGGGGTGCACCATGCCGCGCGCCCAGACCCGCCCCATCTCGCGCATGCCCTGTTCGCGCGCGGTCTTGAGCAGCGCCAGCCGTCCGGCGCGCTCGGATTCGCCCGCCACGCCCTTGGCCAGACCCTGGTAGCCGGTGTCCATCAGCGCCAGGCGCAGCACGCGCTCGGGCGCGAGGCGCGTGACCTCCATGGCGACGCGGCCCCCCATGGAATGGCCGGCCAGGTTGAAGCGGTCGGCCGGCGCGTGTTGCAGCACATGCTCGGCCATGGCCGTGAGCGTATCCAGCGTACCGTAGTCCGGCACCTGGCACTCGCGTTGCGCGCCGAAGCGCGTGCGCTGGTCCTCCCAGACGGCGGCATCGCACAGCAGGCCCGGCAGCAGCACCAGGGGCGGATTCGACAGACTGCTCATTGCACTTCCTCCAAACCTATCAAGGACGCCAGCCGCTCCGGATCGCCGCGCAGATCGGGGCTGGCGCCCTGCCAGACGATGCGTCCCCGGTCCAGCACCACGGCGCGCTCGGTCAGGTCCAGCGCCAGTTCCGCATGCTGCTCGACCAGCACGATGGACAGCGCCCCGCCCTCGCGCAGCTTGCCGAACGCATCGACCAGGGCATCGACGATCACCGGTGCCAGCCCCTCGAAGGGTTCGTCCAGCAACAGCACCCTGGGGTTCCCGATCAGCGCGCGGCCGATCGCAAGCATCTGCTGCTCGCCGCCCGACAACTGGTAGCCCAGGTTGCGCCGCCGCTGCGCCAACCGTGGAAACAATTCGTACACCCGCTCCAGGCTCCAGGTCCCCGCCGTGGCGGCCACGGTCAGGTTCTCCTGCACGGTCAGCGACGGGAATATCTCCCGCTCCTGCGGCACCAGGCCCAGGCCCTTGCGCGCGCGCACGTGCGCCGGCCAGGCGGCGATGTCCTGGCCCGCGTAGCGCACGCTGCCGCCGTGCACGGTGTTCAGCCCCAGCAGGGTGGTCAGCAGCGTGGTCTTGCCCACGCCGTTGCGGCCCAGCAGCGCCAGCGCCTCGCCGGCGTCCACGTGCAGCGATACGTCTTCCAGCACCACGGTCTCGCCATAGCCCGCGCTCAGGTCGCGCAGTTCCAGTACCCGCTCAGTCATGATGCCCCCGCTTTCCCAGGTAGACGTCGCGCACGCGCGGATCCGTCCGGACCTCGTCCACGCCGCCCTCGAGCAGCACCGCTCCCTCGACCAGCACGGTGATGCGCCGCGCGAAGCGGAACACCAGGCTCATGTCGTGTTCGATCACCAGCACGGCCACGTCCCGCGGCAGGCGCTCGAGCAGTTCGAACAGGCGCTTGCCCTCGGTCGACGGCACGCCGGCCACCGGCTCGTCCAGCAGCAGCACCCGCGGCTTGAGCGCCAGGGCCAGCGCGATCTCGATCTGGCGGCGCTGGCCGTAGGCCAGCTCGCTCACCCGCCTGCCCGCCAGGTCGAGCAGCCCGAGTTCGCGCAGGCACTCCACGGCTTCCTCGACGAACGCCGGACGCGCCGGCAACGGGCGCCCGATGCGGCCGTCCAGGCCGCGATGCGCGGACAGCGCCAGGCCGATGTTCTCGGCAACGGTCAGGTGGTTGAACAGCGAATTGATCTGGAAGGTACGCGCCAGCCCGAGCTTGACGCGCTGCTCGGCCGGCATGGCGGTGACGTCCCGCCCTTCCAGCAGGACCTTGCCGGCATTGGGCCGGATCACGCCGGTGATCTGGTGCACCAGCGTGCTCTTGCCCGCGCCGTTGGGGCCGATCAGCGCGTGCCGGGCACCCGCTTCCAGCGTCAGGTTGACGTCGCGGGTCACGCTCAGCGCACCGTACTGCTTGCACAGGCCCACGAGTTGCAGCGGAGCGGCGCTCATTGCGTGCCCTCCCTGCTCGTCCACCGCGCCAGGCAGCCCGACAACCCGGTGGGCGCGAAGCGCACGACGACGATCAGCAGCACGCCCAGGGCCGCCAGCCAGTTGGTCGGGTCCAGCGCCGCCGCGCGGTCGGCCAGCAGCATGAAGACGATGGCCCCCAGGAAGGCACCGTACAGCCGGCCCGTGCCGCCCAGCGCCAGCATGACCAGCACGTTGGCCGACATGGTGAAGCCCAGGCTGTCCAGCCCGACGATGTTGTTGACTTGCGCCGACAGCGCTCCCGCGGCGCCGCCTAGCGCGGCCGAGATGGCATACAGCGTCAGCAGGCGCCGGCGCACCGGCACTCCCAGCAGCGCCATGCGCGTGGGGTTCTCGCGCACGCCTTGCGCCGTCAGGCCCAGCGGCGAGCTGACCAGGAACTTGCAGAAGGCGTAGACCAGCACCAGCACCGCCAGCGCGTACCAGTAGGCGGTGCGGCCTTCGATGTCGAACTGGAACAGGCCCAGCACCGGGGCGACCGAATAGCCGGTCAGGCCGTCGTCGCCCATGGTGAGCGGCTTGGCCACGTTGGCCAGCTCCAGCAGCAGCGTCGCGCAGACCAGGGTCAGCATGATCTGGGTCAGGCCCGCGGTGCGCAGCACGGCCAGGCCGGACAGCAAGCCCACGACGGCGGCCGCCGCCATGCCCACGAACAGGCCCGAGATCGGCTCGGGCGACACGTGCATGGCGTACAGGCCGGCGGCATAGGCGCCGGTGCCGAAGAAGGCCGCGTGGCCCAGGGTCTCGATGCCGCCGTACCCCTGCGCGATGTCCAGCGACAGCGCGAACACGATCATGATCAGCACGGCGGTGGCCAGGGCCAGGTACAGGTCGGCCAGGAAGAAGGTCGCGACCGCCGCGCCCAGCAGCACCAGGTCCAGCAGGTTGTAGCGATGACGCGAGAACGCGCGCGCGACGGATGAGTTCGGGGAAGGTGTCGTCATGATCAGTTCGCCACGAGGCCACGGGGGCGCACCAGCAGGATCGCCAGCACCGCCAGGTAGATCACGAAAGCGCCCAGCGCGGGCAGGTAGTAGCGGCCCAATGTGTCGATCAGGCCCAGCAGCAGGGCCGCGTACAGCGAGCCGCGCAGGCTGCCCAGGCCGCCCACGGCCACCACGATCAGCACGATGACCAGATACTTCAGGCCATAGTAGGGCTCGAGCGGCAGCATGGGGCTGCCCAGCGCGCCGCCCAGCGCCGCCAGCCCACAGCCGATGGCGAACGTGACCGAGAACACCGCCGGCACGTTGATGCCCACGCAGCGCGCCATGCGCTGGTTGTCGACCGCGGCGCGCAGGCGCGCGCCGAAAGCCGTGCGTTCGATACCCAGCCACAGCGCGAGCGCGACGGCGGCGCTGGCCACGATCAGGAAGGCGCGATAGACCGACAGGTTGAGCGGCCCCACGCTGAAGTTGCCCTGCAGCGAAGATGGTAGCGGCAGGGATTGCAGCTGCGTGCCGGCCAGGTTCTTGACGATGGCCGTGATGACGAAGGTCAGGCCGATGGTCATCAGCAACTGGCCCAGTCCGTGGGTGCCGTAGACCCAGCGGTACAGCGTGCGTTCCAGCAGCGCGCCGATGGCCATCGTGGCCAGGACCGCCAGCGGCACGGCCAGGAAGAAATGCACGCCCGCGCGCTGGATGAACCAGAGCGCGATGTAGCCCCCGATCATGGCGAAGGCCGAATGGGTCAGGTTGACCACGCGCATCACGCCCAGCGTGATGGTCAGGCCGACCGAGATCAGGAACAGCATCATGCCGTAGGCGATACCGTCCACGGCAAGGCTGAGGAAAGTGGAAAGCGTCGAAGTCATGCGTCATCCGGCGCGAGGAAGAAGGGAAGCGGACGCGGCGCCTGGCCGCGTCCGCGCGGGACATTACTTGTTGATTTCGTGCCAGGGGTCTTTCACGGCCGGATAGGTATGGAACACCTTGTTGCCGAGCTTGCCGTCGATCTTCTCGACCTTGCGCATATAGACGTTCTGGACGATCTCGCGGGTGCGCGGGTCGATGCTGACCGGACCGCGCGGGCTGTCCCACTTGTAGTCCTTGATCGCGGCCATGGCCTTGTCGCCGTCCTTCACGCCGTTGGTGGCGCCCACCATCCGCTCGATCAGCCGCATGCCGTCGTAGGCCGCCACCGATGCGACGCTGGGTAGTTCGTCCTTGCCGTACTTGGCCTTGTAGGCGGTCACGAATTCCTTGTTCAGGGGCGTGTCCAGGTAGGGCGAGTAGTGCAGCGCGGAGGTCAGGCCCAGCGCGGCGTCGCCGATGGGAGCGATGTCCTCTTCCTGGGCCTCGTTGGTCACCAGCAGCGTGATGCCGGCCTTGTCCAGTTCCCGTTCCTTGAAGCTGCGGATCATGCCCGCCGACATGGGGCCCACCGGCATGAACATGAACACCGCCTGCGGCTTGAGGTCGCGCACGCGCTGCAGGTAGCTGGAGAAATCGGTGGTGCCCATGGGCACCTTGATCTCGCCCACCACCTTGCCGCCCAGCTTGGCGAAGGTCTTGCCGAAGGCTTCCAGCGCGTCGTGGCCGGGCGCGTAGTCGGCCGCCAGGACCACGGCGTTCTTCATGCCCTGGTCATAGGCCCACTGCACCAGCGGGATGCTGACCGTCCATTGCGTGAAGCCGGCTCGCACATAGTATTGCGACTTGTCGGTCACACTGGACGTGCCCGAGTTCAGGATGACGTAGGGCGTCTTGGTCTGGTTGATGACATCGACCGCGCCCAGCACCGTGGGCGTGAAAACGCCGCCGATCAGGTACTGCACCTTGTCGCGCACCACCAGTTCCTGCGACAGCTGGCGCGCGCGCTGGGGGTTGGAGCCGGCTTCGTCGCGCGACAGCACCGTGATGGTGTGCTCGCCGAACTTGCCGCCGCGCTGGGCCAGGTACAGGTCGACGCCGCGCTGATACTCCCGGCCCCACCAGGTGTAGGCGCCCGAGAACTGGCTCAGCAGCCCGACCTTGATCTCCGCCGCGGCGGCCTCTCCCGCCGCCGCCACGGCCGCGGCCGCGCACAGCAGCCCCGCCACGCGTTTCGCGATTCGCATAGTCTCTCTCCTTGGCGCGCTGCGCCTATCGTCGGTGGTGTTGCGATGTAATGGTGTAGCTAAGGCACAGTGGATCCGGCTCCGCTGGTCCGCCAGTGCCGCCCCCACGGGACCCGGCGCCGGGCCGCCCCAAGGCGGGTCCCGGCCCCCTCGGGGGGCTGCCGCGTAGCGGCTGGGGGCTCACCATGCTGGGCGCGCGAAGCGCGTACGGGGGGTCTTCTACCTAGCGTCCGGGACCAGCCGTGTCTTCATGAATTCCTCGAAGCTCTCGCCGCGCATGATGGCGTAGATCTCGAGATTGGTTTTCTTGACGACCCGGCCGAACTTCTCGAGCACGAAGAAGTTGACGCCGTGCTGCACGAGGCCCAGCCAGTCGCGCGCGCGCACCAGGGCCTTTTCCTCTTCCGTCAGCCCGGCCGCGTCCATCGTGCCTTCCTCGTCGGCGACGAAGCGCGCGCGCCAGTCGGCGCCTATCATGTTCCAGAAGAAGCGGTTGATCTTCAGCGTGCGGTTGCTGACGCGCAGGTCGAACGCGTAGGTGCCCGGGATCTGCTCGATGCCTTCGAGTTGCGGATTCATCGGATGCTCCTCAGGCCACGGCCGCGGCGGCCGGACCGGTCTGCCGGGCGATGGGCTCGCCTTCCTCGTACAGCACCACGGTCATCGCAGTGGTGGTGGCCAGGTAGTAGTTCTGGTGCAGCTTGCGCAGCGGGCCGGTGCCCAGCGCGCCGCGCATGGACAGCCACATGATCTGCTCCACGCTCTCGGCGCCGCCCAGGCGTACGTAGTCGGCGTGTTTCATCCGCATCAAGGCTTCGGGATCTTCTTCCAGCAGGCGCAGGAACTCCATGTCCCACTCGGTATTGTTGAAGCCGGTGCGCTCGCCATGGACCTGGTGGGACAGGCCGCCGGTGCCCACCACCACCACCTTCAGGTCCTCGGGATAGGATTCCACCGCGCGGCGCACGGCCTGCCCCAGGCGATAGCAGCGGCGCGCCGTGGGCAGCGGATATTGCAGCACGTTGATCGCGACGGGCACCACGGTGCCCGGCCAGTCGGGCTGGTGCGGCCAGAGCAGCGGCAGCGGCGACGCACAGCCGTGGTCGATGGGCTTGTCCTGGAAGACGGTGATGTCGAACTCGTCGTTCACCAAGGACTCGGCGATGTGGGCCTGGAAATCGACGTTGCCACGGATGGCGGGCAGGTTGCGCAGGCCCGCGCCCTCGTCGGCGATGGGAAAGCGTTCGCCCACCCCCAGCGCGAACGTGGGATACATGTCGAAGAAAAAGGTCGTGCAGTGGTCGTTGTAGAAGAACACCAGCACGTCGGCCTGCTTCTCGGCCAGCCAGGCAGCCACCGGCTTGTAGCCGTCGAACAGCGGCGCCCAGGCCGGATCGTTCTGCTTGCCCTTGTCGTAGGCGACGCCTATGGTCGGCACGTGCGAGCTGCCGATGCCGCCGATGATTCTTGCCATGATGCGTACTCCGTCTTTAGGAAGCCGGCGCGGCCGCATCGCCATGCGCCACCGACCTTTTTATGCGTAGCGGAGATTATATGGGATCCCAAAATAAAGCAATTAGGGGTTTTTTCGAGGCTCGATGCCCGTTTGGGATCCAATACGGGATCCCAAACGGGTCTTATACTTGCATCCACCTCGTCAACCGCGGGGCGGCCGCATCATCACTCAGGGAGCACGCATGCAGCAGACCACGACCATGCTGCATATTCGTGAAATGATCCTCCGGGGCGAACTCGCGCCGGGAGAACGCGTCCGGGAAGCCGACCTGGCCGAACGGCTGGGCACCTCGCGTACGCCCGTGCGCCAGGCCCTGCCCGCGCTCGCCCAGGAAGGCCTGCTGGTACCGTCCGGCGCCCGCGGCTTCGCGGTGCGCGCCTTTTCCGCCCGCGAAAGCACGGAGGCCCTGCACGTGCGCGCCGCGCTGGAGGGGCTGGCGGCGCGCGCGCTGGCCACCAGCGGCGCCAGCGCGGAACTGCTGGCCGAACTCAAGGACTGCCTGGCCCAGGGCGACCGCATCTTCACCGAGCGCAGGCTGTCGGACGACGACGAGATCCGCTACGCGGAAATGAACGCGCGCTTCCATACGCTGATCCTGGAAGGCGCCGACATGCCCCTGCTGGCCAGCCTGGTCAGCCGCTGCAACATCGTGCCGTTCACCGACCCGCTCACGCTGGCGTTCGACACGCAGAGCCGGGACATGATGTTCAACTTTCTGTTCTACGCTCATCGGCAGCATCACGCCATCGTCACCGCCATAGAAAGCGGGCAGGCCGACCGCGCCGAAAACCTGTTCCGCGAGCACGCCTACACCCAGGTCCAGAGCCAGGGCGCGGATTTCGAGAAGGAAGCGGGACTGACCTCGGCCGCCGGGGCCCGGCACAAACACCGGGGCCCGAGGCTGGTCTAGGACGCCGGCCGGCGCCTAGACCTGGGAGTAGACCGCCAGCGCGCCGCCCACTGCAAAGAGCCCCATGACGGCGCGCCGCACGATCGGGTCCAGCGTGCGGCACTCCACCAGTCGGTGGAAGGCGGCACCGCCGGCCACGCTGACGAACACCGCCAGCCCCATGCCGAGCGCATTGGCCGCGGCCTGTTCCGGAAAAAAATGGAACACCAGGGCGCTGACCACCAGGCACAGCGGGAAATGCACCAGGAACACCGAATAGGAGATGCGCGCGAGCCGGCTCAGGAATCCCGGCACCGCCACCGTCTCCAGCCAGCCCGCCTGGCGGGCCGCCCCCAGCAGCAGCATGATGGCCGCCGCCACCACGATGCGTTCACGGAAATCGGTGACCAGTGCCGCGGCCACCACCCCGGCCATGGCCAGCAGCCACAGGCCGCCTTTGGGCCGGCCGGTCAGCCAGTAGGCGCAACACCCCAGGCCGTAGTAAGCGAAGAAATACAGCGCGGTCTCGTCCCAATAGGGATTGCGGTTGAAGACGAACAGCGACGCCAGCGTCAGGCCGCCTATGGCCGCGGCGCCCAGCCATCCCCAGGTCGGGCGACGCACGCTGATCCAGCGCGACAGCCCCAGCAACAAGGCCATGACGCTGAACAGCTGGAAATCGATGCCCACGTACCAGACGCCCGCCGACAGCGACTCCTGGCGCAAGAGGCCGTTGCTCAGCAGCACGTGGGCCGCCAGTTGCGGCGCCGTGGGCGTATCCGGGATCGAGTCGTGCTCCATCCAGGCCCGCGCCAGCGCGGCGCAGGCCATGGCCAGCACCAGCGCCGCCATGAAGGGCACGGCCAGCCGGAAATACCGCCGCTTGATCGCGGCCAGGGGCTGCTCCACCCGCGACACGCCCGCCGGGGCGAAGGCGCGCGCGGCCAGGAATCCCGACACCACGAAGAACGCCATGACGGCCATCCTGCCGTAGTGCATCAGCGCATCCAGGACGCGCGGCATGAGCGGGTGGGCGATCTCGGACATGGGGCCGTAGAAGGCCAGGTGATGGAGCACGATGGCCAGGCAGGCGACAGCCTTGATCGCATCGATCAGCGGCATGCGGGAGGTAGGGGAGGACATGGCCTATGGGAGTGGCGAACCGGCGTTCGACGCGACGCTTGTGTTCGGGGTGGCGCGTATCTTAGCGCCGGGCGCCCGCTCCGGCGCGGCGAAACGGCTTTTTTACAACACCCTTCGGCATGGGCGGCACGCCGCTTGCGTCTGCCCTGGTCCGCCTACGACCAGGGAGCCGACATGAAACTCCGGGACAAGATCGCCTGGGTGACCGGCGCGGACAGCGGCATCGGCCAGGCCGTGGCCGCGACGTTCGCCCGCGAAGGCGCCGATGTGCTGGTTCACTATCACCGGGATGAAGAGGGGGCACGCGCCACGGCCTCGCAGGTGCGGGCCGCCGGGCGGCGCGCCGAGATCCTGCAGGCGGACTTCTCCGGTCCCGCCCAGACGCTGGCCTTCTTCGAACAGGCCTTCGGAAAGATGGGGGGCCTGCATGTGCTCGTGAACAACGCCGGCGCGGGAGCCTCGCGCCAGGATTCGCTGGAAATCCCGCCCGACGAATTCTCGTGGATGCTGAACATCAATCTCGTATCGCCCTGGCTGCTGTGCCAGGCGGCGGCCCGCCATATGCTGTCCGCCGGCGGCGGCGCCATCATAAATATTACGTCGGTGCATGAAGAAATTTCGCTGCCCGGCAGCGCGGCCTACGACGCGTCCAAAGCGGGATTGCGGTCGGTCACGCGGACGCTGGCGCTCGAGCTGGCCTCGCGCGGCATACGCATCAACAACGTCGCCCCCGGCATGATCGCCACGCCCATGACGCAGGATCGCCTGGAAGACCCCGCGCAGGCACGCGAGTCGGCCTCGCAGATCCCGCAGGGGCGGCCGGGCCAGCCGCAGGAAGTGGCCAACGTGGTACTGTTCCTGGCCTCGGACGACGCCAGCTACGTGACGGGCAGCAGCTACTTCGTCGACGGCGGCCTGATGCGCAACCTGGGCGGCACCTGATCCGGGCCCTAGCCAAGCCCCGCCCCAACTGGCAAGATCGGATCGCCGCGGGGGCGGCAGGCGTTCCAGG
This sequence comes from Pigmentiphaga kullae, assembly GCF_004216695.1. Taxonomy (GTDB): domain Bacteria; phylum Pseudomonadota; class Gammaproteobacteria; order Burkholderiales; family Burkholderiaceae_B; genus Pigmentiphaga; species Pigmentiphaga kullae. The sequence continues at coordinate 254,221 of NZ_SGXC01000003.1, read as the reverse complement.
CATGGGGGCAGGGACAATGGCAAGGACAAGAACGAGGCACGGGGGCCGGCAGGCCCACCCCTGGACGGCGGCCGCGGTCGCCGCCCTTCTTTTGACCGGCTGCGGCGGCGGCTCGGACGACGGCGATCCGGCCACGCGCAAGAACCTGGCCGCCACCACCGTGGCCGTCTCCGCGCCCGACTGGCGGGCTTGCGAAACAGTCTTTCCGGACGGCACCGTGCCGTCCCTGGTCGACGGCGAACGCTACGACTGCGCCGTGGTCCGGGTCCCGCTCGACTACGCGGACCCCAAGGGCAAGACCCTGGACCTGGCCCTGCGCCGCCGGCCGGCCGACGATGCACGGAACAGGATAGGCTCGCTCGTCATCGAACCCGGCGGACCGGGCGGCTCCGGCGTCGGCGCCGTCCCGGATTTCGCCGGCAAGCTGTCGGCGCAAGTGCGGCAACGCTTCGACATCGTCGGCTTCGATCCGCGCGGCGTCGGCCACACCCGCCCCACCGGCTCTCTGCCGGACGCGCCCGCCTTGCGCTGCGGCGGCGCGCTGGCGACATACTTCGCCCACGACCTGGGCGACACCAGCGCCGCCGGCGCCAAGGCGCTCGACGCGGCCGCGGCCTCCTACGCCCGCACCTGCCGCGACGACCCGGTCTTCCCCCTGATGGGCACGATGAACGTCGTCCGCGACGTGGAAGTGCTGCGCCGCGCGATGGGCGACGCCAGGCTGACCTATCTGGGCGTGTCCTACGGCACCGAGGTCGGGATCGTCTACGCCGACCTCTATCCTTCGCACATCCGCGCGATGATCATCGACGGCGTCGTCAATCCCGCCCAATCCGGGACCACGATACTGGTGAACCAGGCCGTCTCCTGGAACCGCGGACTGGAGCGATTCTTCTCCTGGTGCGCCGACAACGCCGAGCAATGTCCGATCCGCGACCAGGCCGAGGGGCAGTTCAGGGAAATGTTGGCCCGGGCGCATGCTGCCCCGGTGCGGATGGATTACAAGGGCACGCCCATACCACTATCGACCGGCTGGCTGACACTGGTCTCCGTGCTGGGCATCTACGAACCGGCGGCCTACCCGTCCCTGGCGGCCGCCATCGGCTCCGCGGCGCAGGCACCGGCGGACTGGGATCCCATGCGGGAGAAAGCTTCCGGACTGGCGAACAGCGAATCGCTCGGCCCGGCGGTCTGGACGACGTGCATGGACCAGCCCCTGCCGCAGGGCGCGGCGTTCGAGGATATCGTGGCACAGGCCGCCGCCGCGGCGCCGCTGACCGGCGCGGTGCAGGCCAACATCAACCGGCCCTGCGCCCACCTGCCCGTGGCGCCCGATCCCGTGCCCACCAACTACCGCGCGCAGGGATCGCCCCCCATCATGGTGTGGGGCACGACCGGCGACCCCGCCACCCCGTTCCAGAGCTCCAGGGACGTCGTGGCGCAGCTCGCGAACGCATCGCTGTTCGTCTTCGAAGCGGACCAGCACGTGGCCATGGGAGGAGGTCCGGGCAGGAAGGCCTGCGTGGTCGACGTGCAGTCGGACTACCTGCTGACCGCCACGCTGGTACCGCAGAAGAACGCCTGCAAGGGAGATTGATCTCACTTCCGGGTACGACGGGCACAAGCCGGCCCCTGCCGCTCGTCCCCGGCAAGAGTGACCATTCCAATAGTACTATTATTAGAACGTTTCCCGCGCTTCCTGCCTAGAATGGCTGGCAATCCATCCCGCGCGAACGGACATCCCGGTCGCCTCGATGCGTCGTCCACGTTCTTTCAAGGGGGCCAGGGTCATGCTCGAACTCATCGAGACGCTTCATTGGGGCGCCGTCTTCCAGATCATCCTGATCGACATCCTGCTGGGAGGCGACAACGCCATCGTCATCGCCCTGGCCTGCCGCAACCTGCCTCCACGGCAAAGACTCAAGGGCATCCTGTGGGGTACCGGCGGCGCCATCCTGCTTCGCGTCCTGCTGATCGCCTTCGCGCTGGCGCTGCTGAGCCTGCCCTTCCTGAAGATCGTGGGCTGTGCGCTGTTGATGTGGATAGGCATCAAGCTATTGGCCCAGGACCAGGACGCGCACGGCGACATCGACGGCGGCACGTCCGTCTTCGGCGCCATCCGGACCATCGTCATCGCCGACTTCGCCATGAGCCTGGACAATGTCATCGCCATCGCCGGCGCGGCCGAAAGCGCGCACCTGGGACATCAGCTTTACTACGTGATATTCGGCCTTTGTGTCAGCGTGCCCATCATCGTCTGGGGCAGCACGCTGGTGCTCAAGCTGATAGATCATTTCCCCGTGATCGTCACGCTGGGCGCGGGCATGCTGGGATGGATAGCCGGCGGCATGCTGACCAGCGACACCTTCGTCCTCGAACACCTGGGCGAACCGGGCCCCATGGTCGAACTGGCGGTGGAGATCGTCGCCGCGCTGTCTGTCATCGCCGTGGGCAAATGGCTGGTCGTGCACCGGCGGCATCAACCGTCCATCGGCTAGCGCGATGGGCGGTGCGACGCGGCGTGCGAACCTACAGGTGGAAATCCCCCGCGGCTTCCGGTTGGTACAGCACTTTCTCGATGCAGATGCGGCGGGTCCGGTCCGAGATTCGCCAGTCGATGGCATCGCCCTCCTGGTAGCCCAGGATCGCGGCGCCGAAGTCGGAGCAAACCGACAGTTTCCCGGCGCTGCCATCGGCGTCCTGAGGATAGACCAGGGAGACTTCCACTTCCTGGTCGCCCAGATGCAGCAAGGCCCGGGAGTTCATCGTGACGACATTGCGCCCGACCTGCCGCGGATCGACGACGATGGCGCGCTCGATCTCGTGTTCGAGGTCGACGACGGCCGGGCCCTCTTCGAGGGCGATCAGGCTGCTGAGCCGGGCCTTGTCGATTTCGGTGATGTAGATGTCGGTGGAATCACCCACGGCGTTTTCGCGCAGCAGCCGCAGATAGCGCTCGGACGTCATGGCAAACGACTTGATAGTGGGCGTTTCGTTTTCAAGCAGGAAGCCGCAGCGCAGGAAGGCCTTCAGCGAGCGCGCGTTGTCCGGATGGACCTTGGCGATGAGCTTCTCGGCCCGCATGTCGAGGAAGGCGAGCTTCATGCCTTCGTGGATGGCGCTGGCGCCGAGCTTGCGGCCCCAGTTGTCGCGGTTTCCGATAACCAGGACGATCTCGCAGTCCGGGCCCGTCTTGACGAGACGCACGAACCCCACCGGCACGTCATGCCGGTCGTAGGCCATGAAGAACCGGCCGCCCTGGTTGAACAGATGGGTCAGGATCGGCAACTGGACCCGGCCGACGACCTGTTCGATGAACCGGGAGACATGACGCGAATCGCTCAGATAGCGGATGACGCGCTCGTCCTCCAGCCAGTCCATCAGAGTGAGTGCGTCTGCCCGAGTGATCTCTGGACACAGCGAAATGAAAGGCTTGCTCATCGTCTTCACCACATGTGGTTGCGAGAATGAAAGCCCTTCATGGCCACGGCCATGACGGTTCTTTCGAAGAAATTCGCCAAAGAAAAACGCCCTAGGTCGCCGGGGCGCCTAAGGCGTTGTTCTTGCTGAATTCTGGTGGGCTGTGAGTGGCTCGAACACTCGACCTACGGATTAAGAGTCCGCTGCTCTACCAACTGAGCTAACAGCCCTGCAAAGAAGAAAGATTATAGCGGTTTTTTTGATTTCGCTGCAACTCCCCTCCAGACCGCCCGCATCGCTGGGTAGAATCGCCCTATCCCCCCTTCCGGCCGACCCCATGCAGACACGACGCCCACGCCCCTGGACCGCCCTCGCCCTGCTGTGCCTGGCCCTCTGGATGCCGCGGCCGGCCGACGCCGCCGCCCCCGAAGCCGTGACGCCCACCCAGGCGCGCCAGGTCCTGGACCTGCTGCGCGACGATACCCGTCGGGCCGAACTGGAACAGACGCTGAGCGTCATCGCCGAGGCCGCGGAACAACAGGCCGCTCCCCCGGCCGCCGAATCCGCCGCTCCCGACACGCCTGTCGCGCTGGAGAAGGACGGGCTGGTCGCCCAGGCCTTCACGCAGGTGGGCAAGTGGGTGGACTCGGCGCTGGGCGAGCTGCGGCTGACAGGCGCCACGCTGTTGTCGCTGCGGTCGGCGGGCGCCTGGTGGCAGTATTACCTGGGCACGCCGGAGGCCCGCGCGGCCACCTTCCAGGGCCTGGGCACGATTCTGTTGATCCTGGCCGTGGCCCTGGGCGTGGAAGCCGGGATCGGGCGTCTGCTGCGCCGGCCCCGCGCCTTGCTGCTGGCCTACGCGGAACGCCGCCACATCCCGGACACGGTCCCGCCCTCCGCGCCGGACGCCGACACGGAAACTCCCGCCGAACCGGACCAGCACCTGCGCATCATGCGCCGGCTGCCCGCCGCGCTGGCGCATGCCGTCCTGGCCCTGGTGCCGCTGGCCGGCTTCCTGGTGGTGGCGACGGTATCGATGACGCTGTTCGGCGCGCCGACTGCGGGTTTCTATCCCTTCATCCTGCCGCTGATCGGCGCCTATCTCGCCATGCGCCTGACCATGACCGCGCTGCGCCTGCTGACCGCGCCGTCCGCGGCCTGCCTGCGCCTGTCCCGCCTGGGCGACGAATCGGCGCGCTATCTGGACACGTGGCTGCGGCGCGTGGTGGCGGTCGGCGCCTTCGGCGTGGCCGCGACCGAGATCGCCTATCTGCTGGGGGCCGGCGACGACGCGCGCAACGCGCTGTCCAAGCTGGTGGGACTGGCGGTGCATGCGATGCTGATCATCATGGTGGTCCAGCGGCGGCGCCAGGTCTCGCGCTGGATACGCGGGCAGGAACACGAGGGGCTGCGGGCGGTGCTGGCCAATGTCTGGGCCCCCACCGCCATCGCGGTCATCGCGGGGCTCTGGGTGGTGTGGGCGCTGGGCACGGCCAGCGGACTGTCGCAGTTGCTGCACTACGTCTGGCGCACGGCGCTGGTCATGCTGGCGGCCACCGTGCTCAGCATGATCCTGCTGGGGGCGCTGGACCGCGCCTTCTACAGCGACGCTCCCGCCGCGGGCGACGGCCAGCCTGGCAGGCGCCCCTACCAGACGCTGGCGCAGCGCGTGGTGATGATCCTGGTCTTCGCTGCCACGGCGATCGCGCTGCTGGAGGTCTGGGGCGTGCGCGCGCTGGACTGGTTCGAGACCGGCACGGTGGGCCGCAGGCTGGTCTCGGCCACCGCCACCATCGCGGTGTCCTGCATCCTGGCGCTGGTCGCCTGGGAAGCCGCCAACCTGTCGATCAACCGGCGCATGGAGCGCTGGACCCGGGCCGGCGATCTCGCCCGCGCGACGCGGCTGCGCACGCTGGTCCCCATCCTGCGCACGACGCTGTTCATCGTGATCGCGCTGATCGTGTTGTTCACGGCGCTCAACGAACTGGGCATCAACATCGCGCCGCTGCTGGCCGGCGCCAGCATCATCGGCGTGGCCATCGGCTTCGGTTCGCAGAAGCTGGTGCAGGATTTCATCACGGGCATCTTTCTGCTGATGGAGAACGCGATGCAGGTAGGCGACTCGGTGACGCTGGCGGGCGTGTCGGGCACGGTGGAATATCTGTCCATACGAACGGTCCGGCTGCGCGCCGGCGACGGCTCGCTGCACGTGGTGCCGTTCAGCGCCGTGGGCACGGTATCGAACAGCAACCGCGGCATCGGTAACGCCTCGGTGCGGGTCAGCGTCAGCGCCGATTCGGACCTGGACGAGGTCATGGCCGCGATCCGCAACGTGGGCGCGGAAATGCGCAACGATCCCGACCTGGGTCCGCTGATGCTGGCCGACCTGGAGCTCTGGGGCGTGGACCAGGTGGACGGCGCGTCGGTCACGCTGGCCGGGCAGATCCGCACGCTGGATCGCGGCAAGGCCGCGGTGCAGCGCGGCTTCAACCAGCGCATCTATCGCCGTTTCAAGCAGTCGGGAATACAGTTTGCAAATCCGCAGGCCAGTTTCGTCCGCCGCCTGGATGGCGACGGACCGCCGGCCCCGGCGCCGCAACCGTCGGCGGGCGGCGCCACGGGGGCGTAAGGCCCGGGCACGACTCTTGCCGACTCGACCACGCGACAATTTGCGGGAGCATGGCATGAAGACTGAACCCAAGAACCGTTCGGAGAAAGATCCGAAGGACAAGGCCAAACAGTCCGACGAAGGACTGCCTACCTACCAGGAACTGCTGGACGATTCGCTGGAGGACACCTTCCCGGCCAGCGATCCGATCTCGCCCGGGGCCGCGGCCCATGCCGAAAAGGAAGTCCGTACCGGCAAGGACGACAAGGACTGGAAGCTCAAGCCCACTCATCCCAAGAAATAGCGGATCGTCCGGCGGGTCCGTTTCCTGCTGGAAGTCCCGGACCGGGCCCGATGCGGCCCGGTCCGATCGGACTACCCAGGAGACGAAGATGGCCCGAGATGTGACGACAGTACTGAACGACTTGGTCGAGACCTGCAAGGACGGCGAGTACGGCTTTCGGCAAGCTGCCCAGGACGCCCACGATCCCGAGTTGAAGACGCTTTTCTCCCGGCGCGCGGGCGACTGCTCGACGGCCGCGGCCCAGTTGCAAGAGCAGGTATCGGCGCTGGGCGACGAGCCGGAAGAAGGGGGCACCGCGGCCGGCGCGCTGCACCGCGGCTGGCTGGGACTGAAATCGGCGGTGGCGGGAAGAACGGATCTCGCCATCCTGGAGGAATGCGAACGCGGCGAGGATGTGGCCAAGGGCCGCTACCAGGCGGCCCTGCGCGAGGAACTGCCGCCGCAGCTCCTGTCTCTCATTCAGCTGCAATACGAAGGTGTCGTGCGCAACCACGACCAGGTGAAGGAACTGCGCGACCGCATGCGCGCACACGCCTAGCCCCGGCGGGCGGCCCACGGGCCGCCTTCCTCCCGCTAGGGCCGTTCCAGGGAAGCGGTCCGCGCCAGGTTCTGTATCAATCCCACCAATTGGGGAAACTCCACCGGCTTGGCGAGGTAAACCTGGAAGCCCGCGGCCAACGCGCCGATGCGATCCTCGCACCGGCTGGCCGAACTCAGCGCGACCGCGGGAGTGGGCAGCGGAAAACGCTCCGGTGCCCCACGCTCGAGTTCGCGGATGCGGGCCAGCGTATCGCTGCCGTCCATGCCGGGCAGGGTCATGTCGCTGACGATGACATGAGGCAATTCGCCCGCGCCCGCGCGGCGCAAATGCTCCAGCGCCAAGGCGCCCGATTCGCACGCGACCACCGCACCTCCGGCCTGTTGCAAGGATTCGGCCAGGGCGCCGCGCGCCTCGGCGTGCCCTTCGACCAGCAGGATGCGCACATCGCTCAGGGTACCGGCCGGCACGGCCGCCGCCTCGGGCCGCGCGACCGGCGTGGATGCCTGGCCTTCGCCGGCCAGCGGCAGGTAGATCGAGAACACCGCGCCTTGGCCGTCGCCCGCGCTCTGGGCGGCTACCCTGCCGCCCTGGAGTTCGGCCAGGTGCCGCACCAGCGTCAGCCCCAGTCCCAGGCCATCGGGGCGACGGGCGCGAAAGGCGTCGAGCTGGCGGAAGGGGTCGAACAGATAGGGCATGACGTCGGCAGCGATGCCCTTGCCGGTATCGCCGACGGCGATCCGCGCCTCGTCCTGCGCCGCCTCGATCCGCACCGAGACCTGGCTGTCGGGCTGGCTGAACTTGATGGCGTTGCCCAGCAGGTGTCCCACCATCTGTTCGATGCGCTCGGCACTGCCCCAGACGCGGACGTCGCCGGGCGGCAGTTCGGCCCGCAGGCTCACCTTGCGTTCGGCGGCCTTCGGGGCGGCGCGTGCGATCGCGCGTTCGACGATGGGGGCCAGCGCCTCCATCGCCATCGAGAGCTGGAGCCGTCCCGTCATGGCATGCGTGGCGTCGAGCAATTCGTCGATCAGCCGAACCTGCTGCTGCACGCCGGTCCTGATGCCCGCCAGGGCCCGCGCGACCGTGGGCACGCCGGCGTCGACCCGGCTCTCCAGCACGTGGGCCCAACTCTGGATGCCGTTGAGCGGGGATCTCAATTCGTGGGACACCATGGACAGGAACTGGTCGCGTATCCCGATGGCGGTTTCCGCCTGGGTCCGCGCCGCCTGTTCGCGCAGCAGCAGCGTGTCCTGCTCCACCTGGACCCGCACCCAGGCGCTGACGTCGAAGGTGGACGCCACCGCGCGCCGGCCCTCGCCGTCGGCCACCACGCGAACGCGGAAGTGGCGCGTGGAGGATCCGGTATCGATACGGTAGTCGAAGCTCTGCGGCGCCCTCGCGGCCAAGGTATCGGCCACCGCCTGTTCGTATGCCGCCGCGATGTAGGGCGCCACGCCCAGCTCCCGCGCGGTCTTGCCGGCGAAGACGGCGGGTTCGATGCCGAACAGTTCCCCGGCGGCGCGGTTCGCGTACAGGTACCGCAAGGAAGAGTCGTAGGCGACGACGGCATGGGGCAGCAGGTCCAGCAATTGCCGTCCGTCGGGCTCGTCGTCGGCGGGCAGACGTGCCGCCGCGGACTCGCGCAAGGGCAGGCAGGTGCCGCTGAAGCCCACGAACTGCTGGTTGGCCTGCAGGCTGGGATGTGCCTGCGTATGCGCATCCACCTGCCGTCCGCCGACCGTGGCCAGACCGTGCACCACCTCGAACGGAGCGGCATCGGCAGCCCCCTTGACGACGGCGGCGCGAACCCGGTCGCGCTGGTCGGCAGGCACGCAGGCCAGCCAGCCCCAGCCCAGGGCCTGCTCGGCGGGCTGCCCCGTCAGGCGGGTCCAGGCCGGATTCACATACAGCCACTCCCCTGTCGCCGAGGCGGACCAAAGCACGCCGGGAGCATGCTCGGCCAACCTGCGATAGGAGGAATCGGACGGCGCGGCCGCCTGCGAAACGCGTCTTGCAACCATGTTCAACCGCGAAAAAAGAGCTGCGTGTTCATCGGCTTCCTTGTCCTGCGCGATCAGCGGGACCATTCCCCCTCGTAGCCCTCTTCCCCGTCCTCGGGCGTCCGGATGAAGAAGGTGGCGAGAAAGGCCCCCAGCGAAACCAGGAACAGGACGACGGCGATATTCGCGGCACTGGCCGCGAAGTCGCTGAATCCCGCGACGGCAACCAGCAAGGGAATCACGAAAAAGATAGTAGCCCAGCGCAACATGGTTCTTCTCCTTGGCTTTCCCCGTAAAACTCGTCCCGCTGATGGCGGGCTCTGTCCTGACGACGCGGTGGCGTCGTGCTGGATGACGAGCACATTCCATACCATGCCCGCCTTGCCCTTTGAAAAGGCTGTTGCACTGGGTAAGCGTGGAGGTTCTTATAAGATTTGCATGGTCCCCTGCCCGGTCTCAGGTAAGAATTACATGTAAATCTTGCAAGCTGCCTTCTCCGGCGACAAGTTCTACACTGGAGCCTGATCCGGGAGCCCCTGATGGACCTGTCCGACCTTGCCGCGGTGCTGGCGCGCCGCTATGACGACGAACTGATTCCCCTGTTGGCCGACTACGTGCGCATCCCCGCCAAGTCGCCCATGTTCGATGCCAGTTGGGCCGAGCACGGTCATCTGGCCGCGGTCGTGGACGCGGCCGCGAAGTGGGCGCGCGCTCAGCCCGTCACCGGGCTGAAGGTAGAGATCGTCGCCATCCCGGGCCGCACGCCCTGCCTGTATTTCGAGGCGCCCGCCACCCAGGGCCTGGGCGGCGACCGCACCGTACTGTTCTACGGCCACCTGGACAAGCAGCCCGAGATGACCGGCTGGCGCCAGGACCTGGGTCCGTGGACGCCGAAGATCGAGGACGGCAAGCTGTACGGGCGCGGCAGCGCGGACGACGGCTATGCCATCTACGCCGCCCTGGCGGCGCTGGCCGCGATGGACGCGCAGGGCATCCCCCGTCCCCGCTGCGTGGGGCTGATCGAGACTTGCGAGGAAAGCGGCAGCTACGACCTGCCGGCCTACCTGGACCTGCTCGCCCCGCGCATCGGGCCGCCCACGCTGGTCGTGGGGCTGGACTCGGGCTGCGGCAACTACGAGCAATTGTGGGTGACCACCTCGCTGCGCGGACTGACCGGCGGCGTGCTGACGGTGGAAATCCTGGACGAAGGCGTCCATTCGGGCATGGCCAGCGGCCTGGTGCCGTCCTCGTTCCGGATCGCGCGCCAGTTGCTCAACCGGATCGACGACCCGGCCACCGGGCGCGTGCTGCTGCCGGAACTCCACGCCGGCATCCCGGACGAACGCCTGGCCCAGGCCCGCACGGCCGGCGCCATCCTGGGCGACCAGGTGTGGAAGCAATTTCCCTGGGTGGGATGCTCGCACGGCGCCGACGCTCATGCCCACTCCCAGCCCACCACCACCGACCCGGTCGAAGGCATCCTGAACCGTACCTGGCGGCCGGCCCTGTCCGTGACCGGTGCGGCCGGCCTGCCGTCCATCGACGCCGCCGGCAACGTGCTGCGCCCCAAGACCTCGCTCAAGCTCAGCATGCGCCTGCCGCCCACGGTGGACGCCGAACGCGCCACGCATGCGATGAAAGCCGCGCTGGAGCAGGACCCTCCCTACCAGGCCCGGGTCAGGTTCGAAAGCGAGGGCGGCGCCGGCGGCTGGAACGCCCCGCCGACCGCCCGCTGGCTCGAACGCGCGCTGGACGCGGCGTCGCAATCGACGTTCGGGCAGGGCACGGCGTGGATAGGCGAAGGCGGCACCATTCCCTTCATGGGCATGCTGGGCGAGAAATTCCCCGAGGCCCAGTTTCTGATCACCGGCGTGCTGGGCCCCCGCTCCAATGCCCACGGGCCCAACGAGTTCCTGCACATTCCCTACGTGAAGAAGCTGACCGCGGCGGTGGCCCACGTCATCGCGCAGGTTCGCTAGCTCCGCGCGCGCAGCAGCCAGGTGGCGCAGAACAGCGCGGGAATCACCAGCAGCCCGTATGCCCAGGCATAGCCGGGCTGGCCGGCCTGGCCCGCCAGCGACGCCACGTAGCTGAACAAGGGCTGGCCCGCCAGCACGCCGAAATAGGTGAACAGCAGGGTCCCGCCCGTGGCCGCGCCGGCCTGTCCCGCCGGCGCGCGCCGGGCGACCTCGGCCAGGAACACGCCGTTCCAGCCTATGGCCGAAGCGCCGAACACCGCCGCGACGGCGGCCACCAGTATCCACGGCGTGGCAGGCTGCAGGAAGGCGGTGGCGACGCAGCTTGCCGCCATCGTCAGGGCCAGCCCGCCCAGGACCTTGCGCGGCGGCGCCCAGCGGTCGGCCACGATGCCCCACAGGATCCGCCCGGCCACGCCCGCGACCTGCGACAAGGACAGGATGACGCCCGCCGCGATCAGCGTCCATCCCAGCGACAGGTTCAGGTAGGTCACCAGGTAGGCCGTGATCGCCAGCTGGATGAAGGAGAACAGCAGCGAGCACACGGCCATGAGGCGCAGCGCGGGCGTGCGCCAGACCAGTCCGACCGGCCGCGCCAGGTCCTGCCAGCGCCACGGGGCGGCGGGCTCGCCCGGCACGTCCAGGCTGCGCCGCACGCTTTGCGCGACCAGCATGCACAACAGGCAGGCCACCGCGCAAACCCCCAGCGCCCAGCGCCAGCCCAGTACGTGCTCGATCTGCGGACTGGCCAGCGCCGCCAGCACCCCGCCCAGCGGCACGCCGGTCTGCTTGATCGAGAACACCAGCGACATGCGATGGGCGGGCGTGCTGCGCATCAACAGGTAGGAACTGGAAGGCGTGATGGGACCGTACCCGGCACCGATGACCAGGGCGCCGACGGCGGCAAGCGCGGGACCGCCGCTGCACAGCAGCCCCATGCCCAGGCCGCACAGCAGCAGGGCCGCCTGGCTGCAGCGCACCGCCCCCAGGCGGGTGACCAGGGTGCCGCCGATCACGCTGGTGAACATCGCGCCCAGGTAGACCAGGGCCATGTAGAAACCGATGGCGCTGGAAGGCAGGCCGAGTTCGCGCGTGGCCACCGGAGCGACCACCGCCGGCGCGATGGTCGCGGCCGAGGCCAGCGACTGGATGGCGAGCGTGACGGCCAGCACCCACGCTGTGGAAGGCTGGCGTGGATCAGGCTTCATCCATGGCCTTCACGATGTGTTCCAGGACCTTGACCCGCGCGGTGCGCTTGTCGTCGTCAGCCACCACGATCCAGGGCGCGTGGGCGGTATCCGTGCGCGCGATCATCTCGCGCGCGGCCGACATGTAGTCGTCCCACTTGCGCCGGTTGCGCCAGTCGTCCGGCGTGAGCTTGAAGCTCTTGAACGGAGAATCGCGGCGCTCCTTGAAGCGACGCAACTGTTCCTCGCGCGAGACCGACAGCCAGAACTTCAGCACCACCGCGCCACCCCGGCGCAACTGGTCCTCGAAGTCGTTGATCTCGTCGTAGGCGCGCCGCCAGGTGGCGGGCGGGATCAGCGATTCGACCCGCTCGACCAGCACCCGGCCATACCACGAGCGGTCGAAGATGCAGACCCGGCCATGCAGCGGCAGGTGCCGCCAGAACCGCCACAGGTACGGATGGGCCAGCTCGTCGTCGCTGGGCGCGGAAATCGGCACGATGTCGAAGTTGCGCACGTCCAGCGCGTGCGAGACGCGCCGGATCGCGCCGCCCTTGCCGGCGGCATCCACACCCTCGAACACCAGTACCAGCGAGCGTTTGCGAAAGCGCTTGGCGCGGACCTGCTCCGCCAGGCGGGCCTGCCAGCCGGCCAACTGCCTTTCATAGTCGACCTCGTCCAGCTTGCCGCCGCCCGGCGCGGGCTCCAGCATCGCCCCGGACCGGTCGCCATGGCGCACGACCTGCAGCGGCGGCCGGCGCGGCGCGCGCGGCAGCGGCCCGCGCATCGCCTGCAACACGGCCGAGGCCGTTTCGACGGCGCGCAGCCGTGCATCGGCACCGGGCACCACCTGCCACGGCGTATAGGCCGCGTCGGTGGCGCCCAGCACGATTTCGCCGGCCGCGCGCAGCCGGCCGAATTTCTTGCGCACCTTCAGGTCGGCCTCGGACACCCGCCAGGCCGTCGCAGGATCGGCCAGTTGCGCATCGATGCGGGCCACCTGCGCGTCGCGCGACAGGTGGTACCAGAGCTTGAGCATCCGCACCCGCTCGCTGGCCAGCATGGCCTCGAAACGCAGGATCTCGGCGGCCATCGCCGCGATGCGGTCCATGTCCGGCTTCTTGCGCGCCGCCTCCTTGAAAAGGGGCGCATACCAGGAACCGAAGACGATGCCCGTCTGCCCCAGCGCGGGCAATGCGTTCCAGTAGCGCCACATGGCCGGCCGCTGGGCCTCGTCCACGCTCGGCTCGCCGAAGGCCAGGGTGCGGATGTGGCGCGGGTCCATCCACTCGTTCAGCAGATTGATGGCGGACCCCTTGCCCGCGCCGTCGACCCCCGCCACCACGATCAGCACGGCGCGGTCGCGCTGCTTCAGAAGTTCGTACTGCTGCTGGAGCAGTTCCGTCCGAAGCACGAGCTCGCGCCGCTCGTACTCCCGCTCGTCCATGGACGGGTCCCGCTCGGCTCGTTCGAACACGAAAAGCTCCCTGGTTCTTGCATCGCTCATCCTTTACCACAGTCGCTTGCAGGGACACAAGCCGATGCGCGCAAGGCTTCTGCTAACCTGGAATCATCCAGGCCCGCAGGCCGGGCCGGGCAGGCAAGGAGATGGACATGCAAACCCGTGTTGAAAAGGACACCTTCGGTCCGATCGACGTTCCCGCCGATCATTTGTGGGGCGCCCAGACCCAGCGATCGCTGCAGTTCTTCGCGATCTCGCACGAGCAGATGCCCGCGCCTCTGATCACGGCCCTGGCCCAGGTCAAGCGCGCCGCCGCCCGCGTCAACGCCGAACTGGGCCTGCTCGACGCCCGCACCGCCCATGCCATCGAGGCGGCGGCCGACGAGATCATCGCCGGCCGCTGGCCGGACGAGTTCCCCCTGAGCGTCTGGCAGACCGGCTCCGGCACGCAGACCAACATGAACGTCAACGAGGTGCTGGCCAACCGCGCCTCGGAACTCCTGGGCGGCGAGCGGGGCGAAGCGCGGCTGGTCCATCCCAACGACCACGTCAACCGCGGCCAGTCGTCCAACGACGTCTTCCCCACGGCCATGCACGTGGCGGCAGCCTTGCAGATCCATGCCCGCCTGCTGCCTGCGCTGGCGCGCCTGCGCAAGACGCTGGGCGACAAGGCCCGGGCCTATGCCGACATCGTCAAGATCGGCCGCACCCATCTGCAGGATGCCACGCCCCTGACCCTGGGGCAGGAACTGTCCGGCCACGAAGCCCAGCTCCTGCTGGCCGAGGAACAGATCCGCCACGCCCAGCGCAGCCTGCTGCAACTGGCCATAGGCGGCACCGCCGTCGGCACCGGCCTGAACACCCATCCGGAGTTCGGCGCGAAGGTCGCCGCCGAGCTGGCCCGGGAAACCGGCCTGCCCTTCGAGTCCGCGCCCAACAAGTTCCAGGCGCTGGCCTCGCACGAGGGCCTGTTGTTCTCCCACGGCGCCTTGAAGACCCTGGCCGCCGGCCTGATCAAGCTGGCCAACGACGTGCGCTGGCTCGCCAGCGGCCCGCGCTCGGGACTGGGCGAGATCAGCATCCCCGAGAACGAGCCCGGCAGCTCCATCATGCCCGGCAAGGTCAACCCGACCCAGTCCGAGGCCCTGACCATGCTCGGCGCGCAGGTCCTGGGCAACGACGTCGCCATCAACATCGGCGGCGCCAGCGGCAACTTCGAGCTGAACGTCTTCAAGCCCATGCTGATCCACAACTTCCTGCAATCGGTGCGCCTGCTGGCCGACGGCATGGAAAGCTTCGAGAAGAACTGCGTGGCGGGCCTGGAACCCAACCGCGACCGGATCGCCGAACTGGTGGAACGCTCCCTCATGCTGGTCACCGCCCTCAATCCCCACATCGGCTACGACAAGGCCGCCCAGATCGCCAAGAAGGCGCACAAGGAAAACCTGTCGCTACGCGAATCCGCGCTGGCCCTGGGCTATGTGACGAACGAGCAGTTCGACGCGTGGGTCATCCCGAAAAACATGGTGTAGGGGGGGGGAAGCCCCCCTACGCGCTTCGCGCGCAAGGAAAGCCCACCCCCTACCCGCTTCCGCGGGCCCCCTCAAGGGGGCGATGCGGGTGGACCGGCGGAGCCGGATCCACCGCATCCTGGGTCTAGTACCCGTTTCTTGGGTTGCGGCACCGGTACTATCGCTGGTTGCCAGCGATAGCAACCGTGCTTCAGTCCAAGACACTTTCTCTAGACCCAGGAAACCGCGGATCTGGCTCCGCCAGTCCGCCGGTTTCGCCCCCTGGGGGGCGCGCGTCAGCGCGTAGGGGGGGGAGCTATTTTTTTCCGCTGACGGCGGAACCGGCGTTGGCGGAAAGACGGCTGAAGAAGATCACGGACATCATCATCGTGATGCCGATGACGAGGAAGCCGGGAATCACGTCGTAGGCGTCGAGCGTGGTGGCGCCGCGCGTGGCCATGCTGACCTTCAGCGCGAAAGCGGCCACGGCCACGCCCAGGCTGATGGCCAGTTGCTGGACCGCGCTGGCCATGCCCGTGGCCCGCCCCATCTGCTCGGGGCCGATGTCGGCATAGGCCAGCGAGTTGACGCCGGTCAGTTGCAGCGACCGGAAGAACCCGCCCAGCAGCAGCACGATGATGATGACGGCATGCGGCGTGACCGGGGTGAACAGCACGCAGCCGATGATGGACGCCCCGGTCAGGAAGGCGTTGACCACGAGGGTGCGGCGGAAGCCGAAGCGCTTGATGATGGGGCTGGCGCTCATCTTCATGATCAGCGCGCCCAGCGCGCCGGCGAAGGTCAGCATCCCCGCAGCGAAGGGGCCCATGCCGAACGCCACCTGCAACTGCATGGCCAGCAGGAAGGGTACGGCGCCGACCGCGAGCCGGCAGAGGTTCCCGCCCAGCAGCGCGATGGAGAAGGTAGGGATCTTCAGCAGGCGGAAATCCAGGATGGGGTGCGGCGAACGCTCCGCGTGCTTGACGTACAGCAGTCCGCATACGCCGCCCAAGACCAGCAGCCCCAGCACCATGGGCGTGGACAGCACGCCGTGGCCCACGGCCTCGAAGCAGAACACCAGCGTGCCCAGGCAGACGGCGGTCAGCAGGAAGCCGATGATGTCCAGCGGCTGCGGCTGGCCCGCCTCGGTATCGTGGATGTAGCGCAGCGCCAGGATCACGCCCAGCACGCCGATGGGCAGGTTCATGAAGAAGATCCAGCGCCACGAGCCGTACTCGACCAGGAAGCCCCCCACGGCGGGCCCGAAGATGGGCCCCAGCAAGGCCGGCATGCTGAGGAAGGACATGGCGCGCACCAGCTCCGACTTGGACACCGTGCGCAGCAGCACGATGCGCCCCACCGGGACCATCATCGCGCCCGCGAACCCTTGCAGCATCCGTCCGGCCACCATCTGGCCCAGGGTCTGCGACAGCCCGCACAGCGTGGAACTGATGGTGAACAGCACGATGGCCGAGGCGAATACCTGGCGCGCGCCGAACCGATCGGCGGCCCAGCCGCAGATGGGCACGAACACGGCGGCGCTGAGCAGGTAGGCGGTAATCGCGACGTTGAGCCGGACCGGATCCTCGCCGAAGGAATGCGCCATCGCCGGCAGGGCCGTGGCGATGACGGTGGAATCCAGCATCTGCATGAACAGCGCGCAGCCGACGATGAGCGGCACGACCATGGGGCCGAGCCGCTGCGTGACGCGGGTCATGAACGGGGAGTGATCGTTGGTGGACAAGGCCATGGCTTTCACTCCCCGAGATGCTGCAGGGCCCGGGCCGCGCGGCCAAGCGCCTCGCGGTCGTCCGGGTCGAGCTTGGCGATGCGCCCCGCCAGCCAGTCGGTGCGGCGCTTGCGCACCTCGGCCACCAGCCTGCGCCCCTCCGGGGTCACGGCCAGTCCGACGCGGCGCTTGTCCGTATGCAGGGTCTGGTCGCGCTGGATGTAGCCGGCGGCCTCGAGCTGCTTGACGTGGCTGCTCATGCTGGCGGCGCGCATGTTCTCGCGATTGGCGAGATCGTTGACGCCGATACCGGGTTCCTTGTCGATGGTCGACAGCAGCATGACCATGAGCGGCGAAACGCCGAAGGCCTGTGTCTCGCGCCGCAGCAGCCTGTTCAGCCGAAGGATGGCCGGCCGCAATTGGGCGGCCAGGTCGATCGATTCGTTACCGGTGAGGTCCAGCATGGTCCTGGCGGGCACGCGCGCGGGCGCCGCGCCCAATAAGTTAGTTAGATGAACTAACTATATAGACGCGGGACGGGAATTGCAAGTCCCGCCACGGGCCGGAACCCGTGTCGTCGTCACATCACGGACGAAGCGCCGCCGTCCAGGTTGACGCTGGAACCGGTCACGTAGCTGGCCGCTCCGGACGCCAGGAAAACGATGACGTTGGCGGCTTCCTCGGCCTCGCCCACCCGGCCCAGGGGGATGTCCTGCGCGAATTCGCGGTACAGGTCGTCGGCGTCGCGGCCCTTGGTGGCGGCGGCCCGCTCGTGCTGCCCGGCCTTGATCTTGCCGATGCAGACGGCATTCACCAGGATGTTGTCGGCCGCGAATTCGCGCGACAACGCCTTGGTCAGGGCCAGCCCCGCCGCGCGCGACACCGAGGTGGGCATGGACGTGGCGGCGGGCTGCTTGCCGCCTATGGTGGAGATATTGACGATACGGCCGCCCCCTTGTTTCTTCATGTGTTGGACGGCCAGGCGCGAACAGCGGATAGCCCCGTACAGCTTCAATTCGAGATCGGCATCCCAGTCGGCGTCGCTGACCTTCAGGAACGGGCCGCGCATCGAGGTGCCGGCATTGTTGACCAGGATGTCGATGCGGCCGAAGTGGCCCGCGACGGCCGTGAAAAACCGTTCGATTTCCTCGGGCCTGGAGATGTCCGTCGCCAGCCCGAAGACATCGCCGCCCTTGGCGCGCAACAGCTCCACGGTGGCCGCGAGCTTGTCGGCGCTGCGCGCGCAGATCGCCACCCGGGCGCCCTCTTCCACGAACTTCAGCGCGGCCGCCAGGCCTATGCCGGCCGTCGCGCCCGTCACCACCGCCACTTTTCCTTTCAATCCCAGATCCACTTGTCGCTCCGTCACATAGAATCCATACAGGGCGCAGCCCGCGCCGCGCCTTCTTCTTTCGTTCACCACCGCGGTCCGCACCGCCATCCAGGCCAGAAGCCATGCAGGCAGACTCCTACGACACCGGCATCATTCGCGCATTCCATGCCCATGTCTACTACGACCCCGCCGCCACCCGCGACGTGGCCGCTATCGTGCGCGAGGAAGCCGTCGCGCGCTTTCCCCTGCGCGCCGGCCGCTGGCACGACGTGCCCGTCGGCCCGCATACGCAGGCGATGTATCAGTTGCTGTTCGACCCCGGCGTCTTCGCCACGCTCGTGCCCTGGCTCATGCTGAACCGGCGCGGCCTGGACGTGCTGGTGCATCCCGACACCGGCCTTCCCCGCCGCGATCACCTGGTCCACGGGTTCTGGCTGGGCAAGGCGCTGCCGCTGAAGGCCGAGCGTCTACCCGAACGGGACGAGTGAGCTCCCTCACGCCGCGTTTTCCAGCCACCCCAGCCGCGCGCCGGCGGCGGCGGTGATCTCGAACGAACGCAGGCGCGCGGCGTGGTCGTAGACCTGCGCGGTCACCATCAGCTCGTCGGCCCCGTGGCGGCGCGCGAATTCGTCCAGCCCGGTCTCAACGTCTTCCGGCGTGCCCACCACCGCGCAGGACAGCGAACGCTCGATGTGCGCCTTCTCGGGACCGCTCCAGATTTCCTCGATGTTGTCGACCGGCGCATTGAGCTTGCCGGGCGTGCCCCGGATCAGGTTGACGAATTGCAGTTGCAGCGAGGTGAACAGGCGGCGCGCCTCGTCCCGGGTGTCGGCGGCGAACACGTTGATGCCCAGCATGACATAGGGCCGCCGCAAGGCCGCGGAGGGCTGGAAGCGCGTGCGATACAGGTCCAGCGCCGCCGTCAGGTAGCCCGGGGCGAAGTGCGAGGCGAAGGCGAAGGGCAGCCCCATCTGCGCCGCCAGCTGCGCGCTGAACAGGCTGGACCCCAACAGCCACAGCGGCACGTCCAGTCCGCCTCCCGGCACGGCCTGCACCGGCTGCCCCGGGCTGGGCGCCTGGAAATAGTGCTGCAGTTCGGCCACGTCCTGGGGGAAGCGGTCGGCGGTATCGCCCTGCCCCCGGCGCAGCGCGCGGGCGGTGGCCTGGTCCGAACCGGGCGCGCGGCCCAGGCCGAGGTCGATGCGGCCCGGATACAGCGAAGCCAGCGTGCCGAACTGTTCGGCGATGACCAGCGGCGCGTGGTTGGGCAGCATGACGCCGCCAGCGCCCACCCGCATGTGCGTCGTGCCGGCGGCCACGTGGGCAATCACGAGGGCCGTGGCGGCGCTGGCGATGCCCGGCATGTTGTGGTGCTCGGCCAGCCAGTAGCGGCGATAGCCCCAGCGCTCGGCGTGCTGCGCCAGGTCGAGGGTGTTGCGAAAGGCGTCGGCGGCGGTGCCGCCGGCGCAGATGGGTGACAGATCCAATACGGACAGTGCGGTCATTCTGCTCTCGTGCAAGGGTTGCGCCCACCGGGGAAGCGGGCGATGGCCACGCTGCGTTAACCCTGGGTTGACGAGGCTTGAAAAGACGTCGCTCGTCAGGCGGGAAGGCGCTCAATACACTCATCGTACCCTTCACCCCGGACTCCCTTCGATGAAAACCTTACCCGCCATAAGCCTATGGACCGCGCTGGCCGTCGCCTTTGTCCCGGCCGCCCACGCGCAATCCGGCGCTTATCCCTCCCGTCCCGTCAAGATGGTGGTCGGGTGGTCGCCCGGCGGCGCCACCGACCTGCTGGCCCGCATGGTTTCCACGGAACTGAGCCAGCAGCTCGGCCAGCAGGTGGTGGTGGACAACCGCCCCGGCGCCAACGGCACCATCGGCCACGCCCAGGTGGCGGCCGCCCCGGCCGACGGCTACACGCTGATCCTGGCCACCAACAGCACCTACGCCATCGCCGAGCACCTGTACAAGTCGCTGTCCTACCGGCACGAGCGCGACCTCGCCCCGGTCTCGCTGCTGGCCTCGAGCCCGCTCATCCTGGCGGTGCGCCCCACGCTGGAAGCCACCGGCGTGAAGGACCTGCTGGCGCTGGCCCGCAAGCAGCCCGGCCGCCTGAACGTCGCCTCGGGCGGCAACGGCTCGACCAGCCATCTGGCGGCCGAACTGTTCATGAGCCTGACCGGCATTTCCATGACGCACGTGCCCTACAAGGGCGGCGGCCCGGCCAACAACGCGGTGGCCGCGGGAGAAGTCGACGCGGCCTTCCTGGACCTGGGCGTGGCCCTGCCCTTCGCCGCCGCCGGCCGCCTGAAGGCCATCGCCGTGACGGGCACCTCCCGCTCGCCGCTGCTGCCGGACGTTCCCACCGTCGGCGAATCCGGCGTGCCCAGCTTCGAGTCGACCACCAACTTCGCGCTGTTCGCGCCGGCCGGTACGCCGCGCCCGATCATCGACCGCCTGCACCAGGCCGTGCACAAGGTCCTGTCCGGCAACGACCTGCGCGACAAGCTGCGCCGCCAGGGCGTGGAAATCGTCGACAGCTCGCCCGACGAACTGCGCCGCGCTGCGGCCGCGGAAAGCGCCAAGTGGGCCCGCATCATCCGCGAACGCCACATTTCCCTGGACTAGGATGGCATCGCATTCCCAACCCGCGCTCGACGTCGCAGTCGTCGGCGCCGGGCCCATCGGCTGCGCCACCGCGGCCTATCTGCTTCGTCACGGACACCGTCCCTTCCTGTGGTCTCCCACCGCCGCCCGGCTCCAGCGCCACGGCGGCATGGCGCGCATCGCCTGCGCCGGCGCCCTGGACGGCGACGTGGAGATCGAACTGCTGGCCGCGCCGGAGCGTCTGGCCGGATTCGACACCGTCATCGTCTGCCTGCCGGGCAACGCCTATGCCGACGTGCTGGGACGGCTGGCGCCGCTGTGGCGCGACGGCCAGACCGTCATCGTCAGCGGCGCGCTCAGCCTGGCGCCGCTCTGGCTGCGCGAGCGCGCGGCGCGGCGCGGCTGCGAGCTGCATGCCGCGGGCTGGGCCACGACACCCACGACCGCGCACTTCCTGCCCGACGGCCGGCTGCACGCGAATCCGCTGCGCCATCGCATCGACATGGCCTCGACCGGCGCGGGCGACCGCATCCTGGCGCTGTGCGCCACCCTGCTGGGCGAGCGCTTCGTCGACGCCGGCGACCTGCTGGCGCCGACGCTGGCCAACATCAATCCCATCGCCCACGCCGCCGAGGTGATCCCCAACCTGACCCGCATGGACCGGGGCGAGGACTGGCCGCTGTTCGGCTGCTTCACGCCGGTGGTCGGCCGCCTGGCCGCGGGCCTGGACCGGGAACGCCTGGCCACCGCCGCGGCGCTGGGCTTTGCCCTGCCCACGCTGGCCGAGCACTACAGCCGCTCCTACCACATCGAGGCCGGGCCGCTGCACGAAATGGCCGCCGCCATCCAGGCGCGCGGCATGGGCCCCTCGGGCCCCGCCCGCCTGGACCACCGCTACGTGCTGGAGGACGCGCCCTTCGGCCTGGTGTTCCAGGAAGCGCTGGCCCGGGCGGCGGGAGTGGAATCGCCGCTGCTGTCAGCCTGCATCGACCTCCTGGAAGCCGCCTACGCGCGCGACTTCCGCGCCGAGAACTTCCTGGTGGACGAACTGGGACTGGCTTCGGGCGGCGTGGCTGCGCTGCGCAGCCGCTGCGCCGCCTCGCGCAGCGCAGCCACGCCGCCGCGATGAGCGCCGCTGAAGCGATAGACCATCGCGATGGGGACCGGCGCGGGCAGGTCCTCCATGTCGATCTCCACCAGGGTCCCGCGCCGCAGGCGGTCCTCGATCACGCAGCGCGCCGCCAGCGTCACGCCCAGCGACTGTTCGGCCAGCTGCAGGTTGGTGATGGCGTTGGTCGATTCGATGCGGGGCGCGATGGGCGCCAGGCCGTGCTGCAGCATGACCTGCTCCACCATCATGCGGGCATTGGTCGGCCGCGGCGGCAGTATCCAGGCCTCGTCGCGCAGCGACCGCCACGCGTGGCGCCGGCGGCGGTCCGCGGCCAGCGGATGCGCCGGCGCGCACACCACCGTCCATTCCTCGGTCCCTATCTGTTCGATCACGAAGCCGTCGGGCCTCAGCCCGCCAAGCTCGGACGGCGTGTTCATCGTGACCAGCACGTCCAGGTCGCCGGCCTCCAGCTTCTGGCACATGTCGGCCAGGCGGCCCTCGACGATGCGCACGGGCGGCAGGCCGCCGCGAGCCGCCAGGTCGCGCAGCAGCCGGGGCACCAGCGTCCAGGCGATGAAGGGCGGCGCGCCCAGCCGTATCCCCTGGTCGGCGGGCATGCCGTGCGCGGCCAGTTCGTCCGCCAGTTGGGCCACCTCGCCCAGCAGCACCCGCGCGCGCTGAACGATCAGGTCGCCGGCGGCGGTCGTGACCACGCCCCGCGGCAGGCGGTGGAAGATGGCCGTGCCGAACAGCGTCTCCACCTCGCGCAGCCCCTTGCTGACCGCCGCGGTGCTCAGGTGCAGCCGCTGGCCCGCCGCCCGCATGTTGCCGGCGTCGGCCAGGGTACTGATGAGTTCGAGCTGGCGCATCCTGAGCGCGGCCAGCAGGCGGTGTGTCGCATCGTGCATACGGATCGTCCTGACAGGCGGGCGCGGCGCCGCGCCCCCACGCGAGCATACCCCGCGGAGGCCGCATGACGCGCCGGATACCCGCCGTGCGCATCCTGGCCACCGGCGGCACCATCGCCGGCGCCGCGCCGTCGCCGCGCGACACCAGCGGCTACCAGGCCGGCGCCCTGCCGGTCGATGCGCTGCTGGCCGCCCTTCCCCCGATGGACGACGTGCGCGTCGATGCACGCCAGTTGTTCTCGCTGGACAGCAAGGACGCCCTGCCCGGGTTCTGGCAGGCGCTGGCACGCGAAGCCGCGCTCGCGCTGACGGATCCCGCGGTCGATGGCGTGGTGCTGACCCACGGCACCGACACCATGGAAGAAACGGCGTGGTTCCTGCATCTGACGCTGGCGCCGGCCAAGCCGCTGGTCATCACCGGTGCCATGCGCCCGGCCACCGCGACATCCGCCGACGGCCCCATGAACCTGCTGCAGGCCGTCCAGGTGGCGGCCTGCCCACACGCGGCGCGGCAGGGAGTGATCGCCGTCCTCAACGGCCAGATCCATCACGCCCGCCATCTGCGCAAGGCGCACACGCATCGCGTGGACGCCTTCGACAGCGGCGAGGCCGGGCCCGTGGGTTTCGTCCAGGACGGCTACGCCGGCTGGCTCTCGCCTCCCCGCCGGACCACGCCCCGCTTCGCGCCGGAAACGCCGCTCGCGCCGGTGGACATCCTGTTCGACTATCCCGGCATTTCCGCCGCGATGGTCGATGCGGCCCTGCGCGGCGGGGCGCGCGGGCTGGTCTGGGCGGGCTACGGCAACGGCTCGGTCAGCGGCCGCATCGAACCGCTTCTGCGCGAGGCGCATGGCCGGGGCCTGGCGATCGTGCGCGCCAGCCGCACCGGGGCCGGCCGGGTCGGGGTCCCCGACCCCGGCGGCTTCCCCCAGGCCGCCGGCCTGGACCCGTACAAGGCCCGCATCGCGCTGATGCTGGCGCTGGGCGCCGGCACGCCACCGGCGGCCCTGCAGGCGCTGTTCGACACCCTGTCCTACGAATGAACGATGCGAGCGGGGGCGCCCGGGGTTTTCCCCAGCGCCTCTTCGTTGAAAATGGCAACTTGTTACGGTATAGTTGATAAAATCCATAGTTGATTTAAGCAACAATATGGCTTTCCCCCGGCAAGGACGGCAAGTCCCCCGGACAGCCGTCATCGAGGAGACAGCATGAAGACCCGTTTCGCCCTTCAACTGGGAGCCGTCGCGGCTGCCTTGGCGACAACGCTGCCCGCGTGGGCGCAAAGCGAATCCGCGGCCAACTACCCCTCGCGGCCGATCCGCATCATCGTTCCCTACACGCCCGGCGCGATCAACGACGTGCTGGCGCGCCGCATCGCGCAGCAACTGTCCGAAGCGCTCAAGCAGTCGGTCGTGGTCGAGAACAAACCCGGCGGCGGCACCGTCATCGGCACCGAATACGTCGCGCGCGCCGAACCCGACGGCTACACCCTGCTGCAGACTGCGGCCTCCCATTCGATCAATCCCAGCCTGGTCGCCAAGCTGCCCTACGACTCGATCAAGAGCTTCAGCTTCATCACCCTGGTGGGAACCTCGCCCTACGTGATGACCGCCACGCCCAGCCTGCCCGCCAACACGGTCCCCGAGCTGATCGCGCTGGCCAAGTCGCAGCCGGGCAAGATCTCGTACGCGTCGACCGGCAACGGCGGCAGCGCCCACCTGATGGGCGAACTGCTCAAGGACATGGCCCACGTCGACCTGATGCACATCCCCTACAAGGGCCTGGCCCAGGGCCTGAACGACGTCGCCAGCGGACAGGTGCAATTGACGTTCAGCACCTACACGGGCGCGATGGCCTACCTGCAGCCCGGCCGCGTGAAGGCGATTGCCGTCACGGGCAAGGAACGCATGTCGGTGCTGCCCAACGTGCCCACCATCGCCGAGACCCTGCCCGGCTACGATGCCTCGGGCTGGTGGGGCTACGTCGCGCCGGCCGGCACGCCCAAGCCCATCGTCGACAAGCTGAACCGCGAGTTGAACAAGATCGTGCAGTCGCCCGAGTTCAAGGAGCACTTCAAGTCCCAGGGCGTCGAGATGCTGGGTACCACGCCGGAGGAATTCCGGACCCACGTCGAGCGCGAGATGGAGACCTGGCGCAAGCTGATCAAGAAAGCCAACATCACGATGGGCTGACCTTCCCGCCATGAAGATCGCCCGCTGGTCGCTGGATTTCTACCGCCTGGCCTACCGCCGCCAGGTGGTCTGGGCCAATGCGATCGAAGACGCGGGCGTCTACGCCCTGCTGCGCGTCGAGTCGGACGACGGCCTGGCCGGCATGGCCGAAGGCACGGTCAAGGCGACCTGGTCCGGCGTGTCGCCGGCCTCGCTTGCCGCGGCCTTCCGGGACCTGGTGATGCCTGCGGCCGCCGGCCTGGACGTCTCCGATCCGGCCACGCTGCGCCAGGCGCTGGCCCCCTTGCCGGAAAACCGCCTGGCCAAGGGCATGCTGGAAACCGCGTGCTGGATGCTGCGCGCCGCCCGCGCCCGGCAGCCGCTATGGCAATTCTGGGGCGGCACGCCCGAGGTCGAAGTGACCTGGACCGTGACCCGCCAGCCCCCGGAAGTCATGGCGCGCGATGCCGCCGGCGCGGCCGAGCGCCACGGCATACGCGCGTTCAAGATCAAGGGCGGACAAGGCATGGACGTCGACCGGCGGGCGCTGCGCGCCATACGCCGGGCGGTGGGCGACGACGCCGTCTTCAACGTGGACGCCAACTCGGCCTATGCGCCGGACGAAGCCGCGGGCTACCTGCGCCTGCTCGAGGACGAAGGGGTCGTGACCGCCGAAGACCCCTGCCCGCTGAGGCCGGACGCCCACTTCGAGGCCTTGCAGCGCGGCACCTCTCTGCCTATTCTGGTGGACAGCCCCTGCGCCACCGCCGCCGACGCGGCGCTGTTCCTGGAACGGGGCGCACGCTCGCTCAGCGCCAAGCCCGGACGCATAGGCATGACCGAAACGCTGGCCATCGGCGCGCTCGCACGCAAGTACGGCGCCCGGGTCGCCACCGGCATCTATGCGGAAAGCGCGCTGGGGACGCTGATCAATCTGCAGCAGGCCGCGGCCGTGCCCGCCGACGACTGCGCCTTCGCCGCGGAGCAGACCTTCTTCCTGACGCTGGCCGAGCAGATCGTGCCCGCCGAGCCGGTCATCCGGCGCGGCCGCGTGGCGCTGCCACCCTCGCCCTGCCTGGACGACTGGATAGACCGCGAGCGGCTGGAGCGGCATCGCCTGCCCGTGTCCGTTTCCTGAGGGATTCGGTCTGCGCCTGCAGCCAGGCGCGAAAAACCGCCAGCGCCGGATCGCCGGCATTTTCCACCGGATAGGCGAAGTAATAGGCGCCTTCGCTGCGCACGGCCAGATCCGACAGCACCTTGAGCTTGCCCGACCGCAACTGGTCGCCGATCAGGAAACGCGGGAGCAGCGCCACGCCCAGGCCGGCGCAGGCGGCGCTGATCAACATGGACTGGATTTCGAAGCGCGGCCCCCGCATGACGTTGACGTCGGACAGCCCCGCCGCCGCGCACCAATGGCGCCAGGCTTCGGGACGCGTCATCAGGTGCAGCAGCCGGCAACCCACGATGTCACGCGGACCGGGCGCGGCGGCGTCCCGCAGCAAGGCCGGACTGCCCACCGGCAGCAGCACCTCGTCGAACAGGTGATCGACGCCGGCGCCGGGCCAGTCGGGCGCGCCGAAATACAGGGCGCCGTCCAGCGCGCTTTCGCTGAAGAAGAAACGCGTGCTGCGCGCGCTGACGTGCACGGTGGCGCCGGGCTGGCCGTCGTAGAACGAGGCCAGCCTGGGTACCAGCCACTGCGACCCGACGGTGGGCAGCGCGGCGATCTCGAGCACCACGCCGCCGCCTTCATGCCCCATGACCTCCTGCGTGTCGCGTTCGATGCGTTCTATGGTCTGCATCACCCGCTCGCCGTACATGGCGCCGGCGCGCGTCAAGGAAATGCGCTTCTTGATGCGGTGGAACAGCCGCACGCCCAGTTGTTCCTCCAACAGCGAGATCTGGCGCGACACGGCGCTTTCGGTCAACGCCAGCTCGGCCGCCGCGCGGGTAATGCTGAGGTGGCGGGCGGCCGCCTCGAAAGCGGTCAAGGCACCGATGCTAGGCAGCCTGCGTCGCATTGGATCATTCCAAAAACTCAAGATGTGTCCAGAATAAATCGTTTGTCGGACCGCGGACAAGACTCCTAGGATGTGTCCCGTTCCTCCACATCCCTGCAAGCCATGACCGCAAACAACGAACGAGTCCTGATCGCCGGCGCCGGCCCGGTGGGCCTGGTGGCCGCCAACGTGCTGGCGGATGCCGGCATACCCGTGACGGTGTTCGAAGCCGAGGCCAGCCTGCCCCAGACCTTGCGCGCCTCCACCTTCCAGCCGTCGACGCTGGACCTGCTTGCCCGCCTCGATATTTCGAAATTACTCATCAACATGGGCCTGGTGGCCCCGCGCATGCAATACCGCGATCGCCAGGGCTGGGTGGCCGAGTTCAACTTCGGCGCCATCGGCGGCGAGACCGCCCATCCCTACCGCCTCCAGTGCGAGCAGTTCAAGCTGAACGGCCTCCTGGTCGACCGCCTGGCGCGCATTCCGCATGCCGAGGTCCGCTTCGACGCGCGCGTGACGAACGCGCAGCAGGACGCGGACGGCGTGACGCTTACGGTCCGGCGCGCGGACGGCGCCGAGACGACGGAACGCGGTACCTGGCTGATCGGCGCCGACGGCGGCCGCAGCGTGGTGCGCGACCTGGTGGGCGTGGTGCTGGAAGGCTTCACCTGGACCGAACGTTTCCTGGTCGCCAGCACACCCTTCGATTTCGCCGATGTCATCCCCGGCCTGGCCGAGGTCAGCTACTTCGCGGACCCCGAGCAATGGTTCTTCCTCTTGCGCGTGCCGGGCCTATGGCGCGTGATGCTGCCGGTGGGCGCCGACGAAACCGACGCCGACATCCTGTCCGACGCCAGCATCCAGCGCCGTCTGCAATGCGTGCACCCGAACCCGGCCGGCTACACCATCGAGCACCGCACCATCTACTCCGTGCACCAGCGCGTGGCGCCGCGCTACCGGGTGGGCCGGGCCTTCCTGGCGGGCGACGCTGCCCATTTGAACAATCCGCTGGGCGGCATGGGCATGAACGGTGGCATACATGATGCTTTCAACCTGGCCGACAAGCTTGCCCGGGTCTGCCTGGGGCAGGCCGACGACGCCCTGCTGGACCGGTACGAGGCGGAACGCCGGCCCGTGGCGCTCGACTACGTGAACAAGATCACCATCGCCAACAAGAACAACCTGGAGACGCGGGACGAAGCGCGGCAGAAGACCTGGCGCGAAGAGATGACCCGCACGGCCGGCGACGGGCGGCTGGCCAGGGAATACCTGTTGAAGGTGTCCATGATCAGCAGCCTGCGGCGACCGGAGATGCACCAGGGAGCCTGACCCGCGGTCTGCGCTCCCCTTCCCTACCATCCTCCATCGGGAGTTCAGCATGTTCAGCAAATTCGCACTAGGTACCATACTCGCGCTGGCGTCGGCCACGGCCTGGGCCGATCCGTATCCCAGCCGCCCCATCACCATCGTGACGCCGTTTCCGCCGGGCAGCACCAGCGACATCATTCCCCGCCTGCTGGCGCCCCACGTCTCGAAGGCCCTGGGCGCCACGGTCGTCGTCGAGAACCGCGCCGGCGCCAACGGCTCGCTGGGCGCCGCGAAAGTGGCGACCTCGCCCGCCGACGGCTATACGCTGCTGATGGCCACGACGGGCGTGCTGGCCATCAACCCCTGGGTGTACAGCAAGCTCGCGTATGCGCCGGCCAAGGACTTCGATCCGGTCATCAACGCCGCGTCCACCCCCAACCTGCTGGTGGCTCATCCCGGCATCGCGGCGTCCAACCTGAAGGAACTGGTGGAGCTGGCGCGCAAGCGCCCCGGCGAGCTGACCTTCGCGTCGGCCGGCAACGGCAGCACCAGTCACCTGTGCGGCGAATCGCTGAAGGCGGCCACGGGCGTGGATCTGGTGCACGTGCCCTACCAGGGACCGGCCCCGGCCATGCAGGACGTATTGAGCGGCCGCGTCAGCCTGATGTGCGACAACCTGTCGAACGTCCTCCAGTACGTCAAGAGCGGCCGCCTGAAGGCCATCGCGCTGACCGGCAAGGAGCGCAGTCCGCAGGCGCCGGACATCCCCACCTCGGCCGAGGCCGGCTACCCCGACGTGCAGGCCGGCAACTGGTACAGCTTCGTCGCACCCGCGGGCACGCCGCGCCCCATCGTCGACCGGCTGAACGCCGAGTTCGCCAAGGCCTTGCGCGACCCCGCCGTCACGACCCGGCTGGAATCGCTGGGGCTGACGATCATCGCCGACAAGCCCGACGAGTTCCGCGCCTTCATCGCGCAGGAATCGGCCCACTGGCAGAAGGTGGTCAAGGCCGCCAACGCGCGACTGGACTGAGACCATGCTCCTGAACTTCATCACCGGCGCGGGCAAGGTCTCGCGCGACACCGCCATCTCGCACGCCGTCATCGCAGGCTGGACCGGCCGCGACCGCGAGGCCATGGAAAAACACATCGCCGAACTGGAGGCCCTGGGCGTCCCGCGTCCGGCGGCCACGCCCATGTACTACCGCGTCGCCGCCGCGCGCCTGACCACTCGCGACCGCATCGAGGTCAGCGGCACAGACTCCAGCGGCGAGGTCGAATTCGTCATGCTGCGCGCGGGCGGGCAGTTGTGGGTGGGCATAGGCTCGGACCACACCGACCGCAAGGTCGAAACCATGGGCGTGGCGATCTCCAAGCAGTTGTGCGAGAAACCCATAGGCGCCGACTGGTGGTTGTTCGACGACGTGGCCGCGCACTGGGACCGGCTGCTGCTGCGCGCCGTCATCGAGGAAGACGGCCAGCGCGTGACCTACCAGGAAGGCCCGGTGACGGCCATGCGCCATCCGCTCGAGCTGATCGCCGGCTACGCCGACGGCGGTGGCGCCCTGCCCGAAGGCGGCGCGATGTTCTGCGGCACGCTGCCCGCGCACGGCGGCATCCGCCACTCGCCCCGCTTCGACTTCGAACTGCACGACCCCGTGCTGGACCGCACGCTGCGCCACGGCTATCGCGCCGAGACGCTGCCCGTGGCCGGCTGATTCCCCTACCTCCCTGGAGCACCCTATGCCCGTGAACAAGCTGCATGACGAATTCCACACATTGGACATGGAGAACGGCTGGCAATTGCCCGAAGGCTACGATCCCGCCTCCGGCGCCCGCGAGAAGATCCTGGCCGGCGCGCTGGACGTCCTGAACAAGCGGGGCAGCCGCACCCGCCTCCTGCGCTTTCCGCCCGGCCTGCACACGCGGGAGGCCATCGTCCACGATCATTGGGAAGAAGTCTTCCTGGTCTCCGGCGATCTGACGGTGGGCAACGACGCCGACGGCAACGGCGGCACGCCCTTCTCCGGCTACACCTACGCGGTGCGCCCGCCCGGCGCCTGGCACGGTCCGTTCAAATCGAACGGCGGCTGTCTCCTCCTCGAAATACACTATTACGATCCTGCCTGAACGAGACCCCGCGATGCCGCCCCTGATGTCCCTGGAACACCTGAGCGCCGAACTGGACGCCGGCCGCCTGACCAGCCGCGAGTTGGTGGAAGCCTGCCTGGCGCGCATCGCCGATCCGTCCGGCCAGGGCGCGCGCGTCTATGTCGCGGTGGACGCCGACGGCGCGCGGCGCGCCGCCGACGCGGTCGATGCGGCGCGCGCGCGGGGGGAGCGCACCCGGCGCCTGGCCGGCATCCCCATCTCGATCAAGGACTTGTTCGACATCGAAGGCCAGGTCACGACGGCGGGCTCGCGCGTGCTGGCCGATGCCCCGCCCGCCGCGCGCGACGCCGTGGCGGTCGCCCGCCTGCGCGAGGCCGGCTTCGTCGTCATGGGCCGCACGAACATGACGGAGTTCGCCTATTCGGGGCTGGGGCTCAATCCCCACTACGGCACGCCGCTCAATCCCTACGACCGCCAGACCGGCCGGATCCCCGGCGGCTCGTCCTCGGGCGCGGCGGTCTCGGTCACCGACGGCATGGCGGCCGTGGGCCTGGGCACCGATACCGGCGGGTCGTGCCGCATTCCGGCCGCGCTGACGGGCCTGACCGGCTTCAAGCCCACCGCGGCCCGCGTGCCCGCCACGGGCGCCTTTCCGCTGTCGACCACGCTGGACAGCATAGGCGGCATCGGCCATACCGTGAATTGCTGCGCCCTTGTCGACGCCATCCTGTCCGGCGAGCCGGTCTACCCGGACGAACACGCGCCCCTGGCCGGCCTGCGCGTCGGCGTGCCGCAGACCCTGGCGCTGGACGGCATGGACGGCGACGTTGGCAAGGCGTTCCAGGCCGCGCTGCAACGGCTGTCGCAAGCCGGCGCGGCCATCGTGGAGGCACCCTTCGCGGAATTCTCCGAACTGGCGGCCATCAACGCCAAGGGCGGTTACACCGCCGCCGAATCCTATCCGCTGCACCGGGACATGATGGCCCGCCATGGCGGCCTGTACGACCCGCGCGTCAAGGTGCGCATCGAGAAAGGCGCGCAGATGACCGTCCAGGACATCGCCGGGCTGCACGCACGCCGCGCCGACTGGATACGGCGCACGAATCGTCACTTCGAGACGCTGGACGTGATCGCCTGTCCCACGGTGCCCGTCATCGCGCCAACGGTGCGGGAACTGGCCGACGACGAGGCCTATGGCCGCGCCAACCTGTTGGTGCTGCGCAATCCGACCTTCATCAATTTCCTGGACGGGTGCGCCATCTCGCTGCCCTGCCACGAACCGGGCGCGGCGCCGGTCGGACTCATGCTGGCCGCCCCGGGCGGCCAGGACCGCCGCCTGCTGGCGGCGGCGCGCGCCGTCGAGGCCCTGCTCGCGGCGCGCTGAATCCGCTGCCTCCTACTTGCGGCGCGCGAACTCCAGGTACTCGGGGTCGAAGCTCATGCCCCAGCCCGGCGCGGTCGGCAGCGTGTAGTAGCCATCGACGAACGGCCGTTCCGGCTGATTGGCGATCAGCTTGTAGAAGAACGGATCGCGCCAGGGCAGCATGACTTCGGCATAGCGGCCATTGACCACGCCCGCCGACATCATCAGGCCGATCTGCGGCTCCAGGTGCTGCATGACCGAGACGTTGAAGGCCGAAGCCAGCATCGCCACGCGCCGCCATTCGGTCGGACCGCCGCCCCAGCTCGCGTCGAAGTTGCAGATGTCGATGGCGCCGGCCACCAGCAGATCGCGGCAGCCGAAGCGCGACAGTTCGCTCTGCCCCGCCGCCACCGGCACGCCACCCACCGTCCGCACCACCGCCATGTCGGCGCGGTCGTTGTCCCAGCGGCAAGGTTCCTCGAACCAGGCCAGGTTCAGGTCGCGGGTCCGGCGCACGAATTCCAGCGCCTCTTCGCGGCTCCAGCCCTGGTTGGCGTCGCAGGCCAGCACGAAGCCGTCGCCGCCGGCCCGGCGCACGGTCTGGGCGCGCAGGGCATCTTCGGCGGGCGTCTTGCCGCCCAGCTTGAGTTTCAGGCCGTGGATGCCGAAGGCCTTCAGCTCGGCCACTTCGTCGGCCAGGGCCTCCAGGTCGCCGCTCTGGCGATAGTATCCGCCCAGCGCGACCACCGGCACGCGCTCGCGCGCGCCGCCCCACAAGAGGTGCAGCGGCAGGCCGGCCAGCTTGCCCACGGCATCGTGCAGCGCGCTGTCCACGCAGGCCTGGGCCCGCAGCGCCACCCGGCGGTCGCGCAGGAAAGGCTCGGTCGCGCGCCGCGTGGCGGCCCAGGCGTCGTCGATGGCGGCGACGCGGCGGCCCTTGAGCAGAGGTTCCAGTTCGTCGTGGATCAGGCGGATGATGGCCGGCTGCAGTTCGTCGTCGTTGCCGTTGAAGCACTCGCCCACCACGCCGGTATCGGTGTGCACGCGCGTGACGATGGTGCAGCGGTGGGTCAGCTTCAGGGTCGAGCCCGTGGCCGGCCGCTCCAGCTCCACCTTCAGCGGAATGGTCTCGATGCGGGTGATGCGCGCGTCCACCAGGGCGGGCGCGCCGTCTTGTCGGATTGCGGAAGTCATATCGCTCCTTGGCCGGGTTCGAGTGCGTAGATCCGTTCGCACATGACCCGGCGGGTATTCTGGAAATGCGGACGCACGCGGCTGCTCCAGTCGGTCGCGCGCACGGCCAGCCAGGCGGGATCCTGCTGGATGGCGGGCGTGGTCAGGTCATAACAGGCCAGCGACCGCTGGCTGCCATCGGTATTGTCCGCCACCAGCCGGCGCGCGCGCACGTTGCCCGTCACGGCGGCCAGGCCGGGCAGGTGTTCCTGCCCGTACCAGTTCGACAGGTCCTCGGCCACTTCCGGGCGCACGTCGGTCTCGACCACGTAGTGGTGCGTGGCCGGCTGGCCCTGCGAAACACCGGGCAGGTCCTGCACCGGCGACAGGATCAGGACGTCCGGTGCCTGGCCTGGCAGCAGCCTGCCGGCGCGCCCGGCGATGTCGCCGGCCAGCTCCACGCCGCCTGGCCGCGGGGACCAGAAGTACAGATACAGATGGGAACCGTCCAGCGCGCGGTTGGCGTCCACGCGCTCGAAGCACCCCGGATGGGCGGCCACCACCTCGGCCGCCAGCCGTTCGATGGCCGCCAGCTCGGCGGGCACCGGGGAATACCGCAACAACACCGCGGCGGGTCTACTCATAGATGCATCTTCCAGAAATGGCCTGCCGGGCGCGTCAATCGGCCTGGATGCCGAGCCGCTTGATCAGCTCCGCCCACTTGGTCGTTTCGCCGGCCATGAATTTACCGAAGGGTTCGGGCGACAGATAAGCCACCGACGCGCTCTCGGCCGCCAGGCGCTGGCGCATGTCCGGCTTGGCCAGGATGTCGCCGATGGTCTTGCTCAGCTTGTCGACGACGGCCGGCGGCGTGCCGGCCGGCGCCAGGATGCCCCACCAGTTGTCGCCGTCGTAGCCCGCCAGGCCCGCCTCCTGGACCGTGGGCACCTCGGGCAGCACGGCCTGGCGTTGGGTACCGCTGACGGCCAGCGGCCGCAGGCGGTTGGCCTTGACGTGCGGCAGCGCCTGCAGCACGGTACCGACGGACACCTGGGCATGGCCCGCGGCAACGTCGGTCAGGGCCGCGCCGGCGCCCTTGTAGGGCACGTGCGTCATCGAGATGCCGGCCCGGATCTCGAACAGTTCGCTGACCAGATGCTGCGAACTGCCCACGCCGGACGACACGTAGTTGAGCTTGCCCGGATTGGCCTTGGCATAGGCGATCAGGTCCGACAGCGTCTTCACCGGCAGGCCCGGATAGACCGAAATCAGCAGCGGCGCGGTAGCCAGCCGGGCAATGGGCGCGAAGTCCTTGTTCGGATCGTAGGACAGTTTCTTGTACAGCGTCGAATTCGCCGTGTGCGGGGTCGAGATCAGCAGCAGCGTATAGCCGTCGGGACGGGACTTGGCCACCACCTCGGTGCCGATGGTACCGCCCGCGCCTCCCCGGTTGTCGACGATGAACGGCTGCCCCAGGCTCTTGGACAGTTCCTCGCCGATCAGGCGGCCGACGATGTCATTGCTGCCGCCGGGCGCGAACGGGATCACGATGCGCACGGGACGATCGGGATAGCCCTCGGCGCGCGCGGCACCCAACGTGGAAGCCAGCGCCAGGGCAACGGCCGGGACCAGGAATTTGCGGGACATGTGCATGGGGTCTCCTCGTGCATGCCGCCTTGGCGGCATCCCGCTGGCGGCGTTTCGTCAAGAGGCGGCATTGTGCGCACGTCCGCCATTTTCATCAATAAAATAGCTTCTACATCTGATATCCATAAATCAAATACCATGGACCTGCAGCAGCTGGAATCCTTCGTGCGCGTGGCCGAACTCGGCAGCCTGACCCGCGCCGCGCTGGTGGCTGGCGTCTCCCAGCCCACGCTCAGCCGCCACATCCGCCTGCTCGAACTCGAACTGAAATCCCACCTGCTGGTCCGCACCGGCCGCGGCGTGGAGCTGACCGAATCCGGCAAATGCCTGCTGTCCTACGGCAACGCCATCCTGAAGCTGACGCGGCAGGCCCGCGCCGACATCCAGGCGCTGCGCGAACAGCCCACCGGCAGGCTGACCGTGGGCCTGCCCCCGCGCATCGCGCACGTGCTGACGCCGGAACTGGTCAAGCAGTTCCGCAAGCGCTATCCCGAGGCGTCGATTTCCGTTTCCGAAGGCCTGAGCGTCGCGCTGCGCGAAGACCTGATACTGGGCAAGATCGAGATCGCGCTGCTGTTCGATCCGCCGCCCAGCCCCCGCCTGGAATACCGCAGCCTGTATCGCGAGGACATGGTGCTGTGCGGCCGCCCCAAGCCCGCCTTCCCGCTGCCGGCGCGACTGGCGGCGCGGGAACTGGAGCGTTACCCGGTCCTGGTGCCCAGCATTCCGAACGCCGTGCGCAACGTGATCGAGGCTGGCTGCCGGCCCCAC
This sequence comes from Pigmentiphaga kullae, assembly GCF_004216695.1. GTDB lineage: Bacteria > Pseudomonadota > Gammaproteobacteria > Burkholderiales > Burkholderiaceae_B > Pigmentiphaga > Pigmentiphaga kullae. Next base: position 218,967 of record NZ_SGXC01000003.1, on the reverse strand, counting down.
GGCATCAAGCTGAACGTCGTGGCCGAGGTCGACGCCGTGCACACCCTGCTCAAGCTCGCGCTGAGCGGACAGGGCTATGCCATCGTGCCGCGCAGCGCGGCGCCCATCGCCAGCACCGTCGAAGGCGGCCCGTTCCGGATCTCCACCATCGGTTCGCCGCGCATGCGCAACAACCTGGTCCTGGCCACCGCGCGCGAACGGCCGCTGTCGCAGCTCGCGCAGGGAACGGTGGAACTGCTGGCGGCCCAGGACATCGGCGGCCTGCTGGACGCGGGACGGCGCGTGGGCGGATAGGCGGGCCGCCTAGCGGATGCGGCCCGCGCCGGGCTTGTGGGCCACCACGTCGCCGAACTCTTTCGACTCGAGTATGGCCAACCGCGCGTCGTCGATGACGGCGGCATGATCGCGCGCACGGCGACGGCGCTCCAACAGGATCAGACGCTTGGTCTGCGCCACCGCCGCCGCGGAATTCGAGGCGATGCGCCGCGCCAGCGCCATCGCGGCCGCAAGGCTGTCGGACACGACCTCGTCCACCAGCCCGATGCGCAACGCTTCCCGCGGTTCGATCAGCCGGGCCGTCAGCATCAGATCCAGCGCGCGCGGCTCGCCCACCAGCCCCGGCAAGGTGACGGCACTGACACCCGAGAGCATGCCGTGCTGGACCTCGGGAAATCCCAGCTTGCCCGTCTCGGCGGCGATGCGGAAATCGGCATGGATGGCCAGCGTCAGCCCCATGCCTATGGTGAAACCGTGCAGCGCCGCCACCACCGGCTTGTGCAGTTCCACGCCTATGCCGGGAATGGCCTCCATCAGCGTCCGCGTGTCCACCATGGTGCCGGTCGCCTGCATCTCCTTGATGTCCGAACCTGCGCAGAAGGCCTTCTCGCCCGCGCCGCGCAGCACCAGCACCGACACGGCCGGATCCTGGGCCGCGTCGCGCCAGATGCGGCCCAGTTCCCGCTTGGCGGGCACGTCCAGCGCGTTCATGCGCTCCGGACGGTTGATGACGATCTCGTGGATGCCGCCTTCGAGCGGACGATAGTCGATACCCATGCAGGCCTCTTCCCGTGAATGGCGCCGGCGACACGTTGACAGGTGGGTGCCGGCTATGCAAACTATACTTCAAATGTGTAAATAGTAAACATTATGTGCATATTATGCACAATTAACCGTGGACGATTCTCCCATGAAAGCCGTCATCCTTTCCGCCTTCGGCGCACCCGACACCCTGGAAATCCGCGAGGTTCCCACTCCCTCCCCCGCAGCGGGCGAGGTCCTGGTGCAGGTCAAGGCTGCCGGCATCTGCCACCATGACATCCTGCACCGCGCGGGCAAGCTGCCCGGCGCACGCGCCGGCGTCGTCCTGGGCCACGAGACCGCGGGCGAGGTCGTGGCGGTGGGCGACGGCGTGATCACGCACCGCGTGGGCGACCCGGTGGTCATCTACCAGCGCCAGTTCTGCGGCCTGTGCCGCAACTGCCTGCGCGGCCGGCAGGACATGTGCCGCGCGCTGGGCCTGCCGGCCGTCGACACCGTCGGCGGCTACGCCGAATATGTCTGCGTACCCGCGCCCATGGCCATCCCCGTGCCGCGGGGCCTGCCCTGGGAAGCCGCGGCGCTGTCGTGCTGCCCAATCGGCACCAGCCTGCGCGCGCTGCGTACCCTGGCCGGCACCAGCCCCGGCGACACGGTCCTCATCACGGGCGCCAGCGGTGGCCTGGGCATGCACCAGATCCAGATCGTGCGCGCCCTGGGCGCCCGTTCCATCGCGGTCACTTCCAGCCCGGCCAAGGCCGCGCATCTGAAATCGCTTGGAGCCGACGAAGTCATCGTGGCGCCGGACCTGAAGTTCGGCGCCCAGGCCTGGCAGCTCACGGGCAAACAGGGCGTGGACATCGCCATCGATAACCTGGGCCTGTCCCTGCCCGAGACCCTGCGCAGCATGGCGCAGGGCGGCACGGTGGTGGTGCTCGGCAACATCGACGGCCAGGCGGTGGACGTGCTGCCAGGACTGCTGATCGGCCGCAGGATACGCGTCATGGGATCTGGCAGCGGCACGCTGGAGGACATCCGCCAGGCACTGGCGATGCTGGCCTGCGGCCAGATCCGTCCCGTCATCTCCGCCACTCTGCCCTTCAACGAGATCCGCCGCGCGCACGAACTTCTCGACACCAAAGCGGTGGAAGGCCGCGTGATCATGCAGGGCTGGCTATGAACGTCGGTGCCCTGCTTCAACGGTGCGCGCAGCGCTGGCCCGGCCAGCCCGCGATCGTGGACGCGCGCGACGGCAGCGTCCTGGACTTTCCATCGTTCGCCGCGCGCGTGTTCGGACTGGGCCATGCGCTGCGCGCAGACGGGCTCGGGGACGGCGACCGCGTTGCCATCCTTGGGGACAACACGCCCGCTTACCTGCTGTGGGACTACGGCGCGATGTCGGCCGGACTGGTCCGGGTGCCGCTCGACCCGGCGCTCAGCGCCAACGAGCAGGCCGCGCAACTGATCGATGCCCAGGCCGGCATGCTGGCCCATGGCGCCGAATACGGCGAACGCGCGCGCGAGCTGGCCGCTCGCGTGCCCGGCCTGCGTCTGCGTCCACTGGAAACCGACGCGGACAGCCGCGAGGCGCCCGCGGCCACGCCCGCGGCCGACGCCATGGCCTCGCTCAACTACACCGGCGGCAGCACCGGCGCGCCCAAGGCCGTCGTCATCACTCACGGCAGCATCACCTCCGCGCTGCAGAACATCGTCATGGCGCGCGGCCAGCATCCCGGCGACGTCATGCTCAACATGCGGCCGCTATGGCCGATCGCCGCCATCATCGTGCTGGCCCAGCTGGCCGCGGGCGGCGCGGTCGTGCTGGCGGGCCGCTTCGAACCGGCGCGCTTCCTGGAGCTGCTGGCGCGCCACCGCGCCACCTCGACCTCCCTGGTGCCCACCCATCTGGTGCGGCTGCTGAAGGAGACCCGGCCCGCCGACCACGACCTGGGCGCGCTGCGCAGCATGGATGTGGGCGCGGCCGCCATTCCGCCCGACACTTTCCTGGCCGCCATCGAGGCCTTCGGCCCGCGCTTCGGCATCCTGTATGGGCTGACCGAGGCATCGTGGAGCTGCTATCAGCCGCCCGATGTCCTGGCCGCCCCCGAGACCCGGGCGCAGGCCGTGCGCAGCGTGGGCCGGCCGCTGTTCGGCTGCGAGATCCGCATCGAACGCGATGGGGAAACCGCACCGGCGGACACGGAAGGCGAAGTGCTTATACGCGGCGCCCACGTCGCGGCCGGCTACTGGCGGCAGCCGGAACTGACCGCCCGGGTCTTCCGCGACGGCTGGTTCCGCACCGGGGACCTCGGCATCCTGGACGCCTCGGGCGTGCTGCGCATTACCGGCCGCCTGAAGGAAGTGATACGCAGCGGCGGCAAGTCCATACTTCCGGACGAGGTGGAACGCGCGCTGTGCAGCCACCCCGCCGTTGCCGAAGCGGCCGCGGCCGGACTGCCCGACCCCGAGTGGGGCGAGATCGTCGGCGCCGCCGTCGTGCTGCACGCGGGCGCGGCGGCCACGGCCGAGGAGCTGATGGAACACTGCCGCCGGTCGCTATCGGGATTCAAGAAGCCGCGCGTGATCCGCTTCGCCCCGGCCATCCCCAAGTCCCATTACGGCAAGGTCCAGCGGGCCAAGGTGCGGGCCCTGCTCGTGGACGAAGCCTGATCGCGCAGGCCCCCGTCACTGCTCGGCGATATGGGCCAGCTTCACGATCTCGCGCGACTTGGCCGTTTCCTGGTCGATGAAGGCCCGGAAACGGGCACCCGACACCCCCGACGGTTCGAGCCCCTGGCGCTCGAACCAGGCACGCGCGTCGGGCTCGGCCACGAAGCGCTTGACCGCCGCTTCCAACTTGTCCACCACGGGGGCCGGCAGTCCCGCCGGTCCCCACAAGCCATACCAGGTCGAGAAATTGACCTCGGGGTAGCCGGCCTCGGCGAACGTCGGCACGTCGGGAGCCAGCGTGCTGCGCTTGTTCCCGGTAATGGCCAGCGCCTTGAGCTTGCCGGCCTTGACCGGGGGCAGCGATGTCAGCAGCGGATCGATCATGCCGCTGACCTGGCCGCCCATCAGGTCGATCAGCGCCGGTCCCGTGCCCTTGTAGAGCACGGTGGGCACAGCCAGTCCGGCCAGATGCTTGAAGGACTCCACGTCCAGGTGGCCTGCCGCGCCGAAACCGCCCACCGCGAAGCTGAACCGATCGGGCGCGGCCTTGGCCTGGGCCACGAAGTCCTGGACCGATCCGGCCGGTGCGGACGCGGGCGTGACGAACAGGAGCGGCCCCGAGGCGACCAGCGCGAGATGCGTCAGGTCCCGGGCCGGATCGAAGGGTGGCTTGTCCTTCATGATGAGCGGATTGACCACCAGGGTCGAGGCCGTGAACAGCAGCGTATAGCCGTCGGCCGGTGACCTGACCACCGCGTCGGCGCCGATGTTGCCGGAAGCGCCGGCGCGGTTCTCGACCACCACCTTTTGCGAAAACTGCTCGGCGAGGCGGGCCGCGAGGGTACGCGCGACCGCGTCCACCGCGCCGCCGGCCGCGAACGGCACGATCAGCCTGACCGGCCGGGAGGGGTAGCCATCCGCCGCGACGGCCGGAACGGCAGCCAGCGCAAGGAACGACGCAAACCAGGAAGCACGCAGGGACGACATGGCGACAACCTCTCATGATCATTGGTTATGTGCATATTACGCACATTAAGCTTGTAATACGCACTCCGAGATTAGCGATACCATGTCGCGACGTCAACGATTCCCTCGACCGTATCCATGCCCCGCCAGCCTTCCACTTCCGCAGCGCCGCCAGGCAATCGGGTCCAGGTCATCGACCGGGCCATGTTCCTGCTCGATGTGCTGATGCGGATGCCGCGGGGCGCCTCGGCGCTCGAACTGGCCCAGGCCACGGAACTGGACCGCACCACGGTCCATCGCGTGCTGCGTACCCTGGCCTTCTGGGGCATGGTGCAGGCGCGAGAGGGCATCTATGCGCTGGGCCCCAAGTGCCTGGTTCTGGGAACGGCCCAGCACGACCGGCTGGGCATACGGCGGGCCGCCCTGCCGCACGCGATCGAGTTGCAGGAGAAAGGCGTGGGCAGGCGCCGGGCGATCGTCTCGATCTCCGTGCCGGCGCTGGACGAGGTGGTCATCATCGAACGCATCTGGGCCCCATCGGTGCCGCTCAACATCATCACCGACATCGGCACCCACTTTCCGCTGGACGCCAGCGTGAGCGGGCGCGCCATCCTGGCCGCGTGGCCGCGCGAACGGGGCATCGCGCACGTGGGCGAGGAACGCTACGCAGCCGCTTCGGACCGGCTGGAAGCGATACGCGCGGCCCGGGGCCTGTCGTTCGGGCTGAGCGAAATGCGGCCGGGCGTGGGAACGCTCGCCTGCCCGGTGTTCGGCCGTGGCGGCGAAGCAGTGGCGGCGCTGATCGTGGCGGGACTGGCGCTGGAAGAAGAACTGGATCCGGAAGCCCCGCTGGCCCAGCACGCGCTGCGCAGCGCGGCCAGCATCTCGGCCGTGCTGCGCGCGAGCTGAAAGCGCCCGCTTCCCCGGAAAACCGTGCTTTTTCGGGTTAGTATTTCGGGTTCATGACCGTACTGACCTTCCTGCTATTTCTCGCCTGCGTGGGCCTGTCGGCCTACTGCCAGAACCTCACCGGCTTTGCCTTCGCCCTGCTGCTGCTCGGCATGGTCGGCGCCTTCGGACTGATGCCCATTCCCGAGGCGGCCAACGTGGCCAGCGTCCTGAGCCTGGCGAACGCCTGGGCCTACTGGCGCTACAACCGCGTCACCTTCGACTGGACCCTGCTGCGCCCCATCCTGACCAGCAGCCTCGTGGGCGTGCTGGGCGGCGTCGCGCTGCTGGCCTGGCTCAGCACCAACGCGGTCACGACGCTGCGCCTGCTGCTGGGCGTGGCCATCATCGGCTGTGCCATCCTGCTGCTGGTGCAGACCGCTCCCCGCGCCCAGCCCTCGGGCAAGCCGGCGCTATGGTTCTTCGGCGTGCTGTCGGGGCTGCTCGGCGGCCTTTTCTCCACCTCGGGGCCGCCCATGGTCTATCACCTGTACCGGCAGCCCCTGGACCGCAACCTGGTGCGCGAGTGCCTGTTCATGATGTTCGCCGCCAGCGCCGCCCTGCGTCTGGTGCTGGTGGCCGCCAGCGGACATTTCGAATGGAGTTCGCTGCTGCTGGGCATCTGCGCCGTTCCCGTGGTCGCGGGCGTGTCCTGGTGGCAGGCAAGGCATCCGCCCCCGATTTCCCGGCGCGCCGTGGAATGGCTGGTCTGCGGCCTGCTGATGCTGGCCGGCGCCAGCCTGATCTGGGCCAGCCTGGGAGGCTGAAACCAGTTATTGTGCGGTGCACAACAAAAATCGGGCCATAACCCCCTTTTTCCCGACAGTTGTAAGCAACTTCCCGCCGAGACGTGCGAATCTGGTGTTACCGCTGCGATATCCGCAACGGCCATACCGTCTCACTCTTACAAGGAAGTCCAAATGTCTTACGACAATGCTCTGCCCACCCGGTCCGGCCTGCTTTTGCCGCTTTCCGAGCAGACCCCCGAGAACCTGCCCTTCACCATCCGCATCGCCCGGGACGGCGAAGCCATGGAAAAAGCCATCGCCATGCGTCAGTCGGCCTACGGCCGCCACGTGCCGGAAATCGCCCGCAACCTGGGCGAACCGGAACTGCACGACACCGACCCAGGCTCGGTCGTGCTGCTGGCCGAATCCAAGTTCGACGGCGCGCCGCTGGGCACCATGCGCGTCCAGACCAACATGTGCGGCCCCTTGTGGCTGGAACAGTCGGTCACGCTGCCCGATTGGCTCTCGGGCTATGCCCTGGCCGAAGCCACCCGTCTGGGCGTCTCCAGCGAGCGCATGGGCCGTGTCGCGAAAACAGCTCTTTTCAAGGCCTATTTCCTTTTTTGCGTGCAAGCGGGCATAGACTGGATGGTCATCGCCGGACGGTCCCCGCTCGATCGCCAGTACGAGGCGCTGATGTTCCGCGAAGTGTTCCCCGGCCAAGGCTTCATGCCGATGCGCCACGCGGGCAACATCCCTCACCGCGTACTGGCTTTCGAAATCGCGACGGCCGAAAAGCGTTGGCGCGAGGCTGGCCACCCTTTGTATCAGTTTGTGTTCAAGACCCATCATCCGGACATTCGCATCGATGGGAATTTGATTAACATTGACGCGCTGCGCAGCGCTTCGCGGGAACGGGAAGACCTCCTTCAACCGCAGGCCTGATCCGGCACGATCAGCGGCCCATCCGGGGGGGCGGGCCGCCCGCGAAACGACAAGCCCCCCCTCCTTCTCAAGGCGAACATGCAGCCCCCTTCGGCGGAACCCTCTACCCGCATAGCCTGGGTTACGGCCAAGATCGACTGGTTCTTAAGCAACTTCTCGTACTACCTCGTACCGGCGGCGATCTTCGTCTTCTCGCTGGTGGCGCTTACGCTGGAACACAGCATCTACGACACCAACGACAACCGCGTCCTGCCCTTCGCCGTGGTCGCCGACAAGACCGGCCAGACCCCTTCCGAAGCGCTGGCCACCCTCGCATCCGCGCCCGCCGTCCGCTTCCACGACACCCGCCTGGCCGAGACGCCGTTCTGGTTCCGCTTTACCGTCCCGCCGTCGAACACGCCGCAAAGCGTGGAACTGCCGTCCCGCCACGCGCAGGAAGTCTCGTGCTGGAACGCTGCCGGCCTGGCGCCCCTGGGCGCGGCCACGCGCGGCGGCACGTCGGGCATCCTGCAGTCGGTGAAGTCGGGTTTCGCGCTGGACCTGGGCGTGCACGCGCGGCCCCTCGACCTGCTGTGCCGCGCCCACTTCTCGGGCCCCGCACGCATCACCGTCGAGGCCTGGCCCAAATCCGAGCTGGCCCTCTCCCACCTCGCCTACCACCACGCCACGGGCGTGCTCGAGGGCGGACTGCTGACCCTGGCGGTGCTCACGCTGATGACGGCGCTGATCAACCGCGACGCCCGCTACCTGCTGTTCGCGATCTGGCTGGTCGGCAACCTGCGCCTGGGCGGCATCACGATGGGATTCGATACCCAGTGGCTGGAACGCACCATTCCCGTCGATTGGATGGCGATGACCCGCAAGCTGACCATCGCCGCCTACTACATCGTCACCTACACGCTGTTCGCCCAGTTCATGCGCACCGAGCTCAGCCGGGTAGGCTACGGCTGGCTGCTGCGCGCCGGCTCGCGCGCCGGCCTGGTACTGCTGGTCCTGGCCGTCTTCCTGAGTTTCGCCGCCTTCCTGCCCGCCATGTGGGTGGTGGCCTCGTTCGGCATCTTCGTCGTCATCTTCTTCCTGGCCCGCATCGTCATCGTCACGCGCTCGCGCATCGCGCTCTGGTACGCGGCGGCACTGGGTATCGTGTTGTTCTCCACCTTCTCCGAGGTCATCGCCGCGGCCTTCGACTTCAAGGCCCTGGTCGGCGCGCTCAACAGCGTCACCGCCGCGCTGGCGTCCAGCCTCGTGGCCGCCTTCGCGTTCGCCGAGCAGATACGCGTGGAACGGGTCGAACGCGAACATGCCGAGGCCGAACTGCAACGCGCCTACGAAGTGACGCCCGTGGGCCTGTTCACGCTGGAACCCGACGGCCGGTTCGTGCGCGCCAACACCGCCATGCAGGAAAAGCTGGGCCTGGAGGGCCGACCGCTGCACGAACTGCGCTGGCAGAATTACTTCGAACCCGGCGCGCTGGCACGGCTCAAGGACATCGCCGACCGCGGCGGCGAAGCGGAAATCCAGGCCCAGCCCATAGGCGGCATGGAACCGCGCTGGTACCTGGCCAAGGCCACGCTGGCCCATACCCGCATCGAAGGCTCGCTGCAGGACATTACCGAGCGGCGCAAGGCCACCGAGCGGCTGCGCTTTCTCGCCAACAACGACACCCTGACCGGCGCGCTCAACCGCCGTGGCATCGAGCACATCCTCGAGGCGTCGTTGAAACAATTCGACCCGGCCCACCCGATCGCCCTGGCCTACCTGGACCTCGACCGCTTCAAGCTGATCAACGACCTGTATGGCCACCAGACCGGCGACGAGGTACTCAAGCAAGTATGCCAGCGGGTCAAGTGGTCGCTGGGGGAAGACCACCACGTCGGCCGCATCGGCGGCGACGAGTTCATCCTGGTGCTGCGCGACACCGCCATGCTGCCGGCCACGGACCTGTGCCGCCGCATCATCAGCGACATCTGCGACATGCCCTTCCAGCTGCGCCGGCGTTCGTTCCAGGTCAAGGTCTCCATCGGCCTGATCGAGATCACGCCCGAGATGCGCGTCCAGGATGCCGTCTCGGCGGCCGACCGCGCCTGTCGCGAGGCCAAGAAGGGCAAGCACGGCCACCTGGTCATCTACAAGGAAAACGCGCCGGCCTTCCAGGAGCGCGCCGAGGAACTGCGGCTGATCGAAGAACTGGGCAGCACCTTCACGCCCACCGGCCTGTCGCTGGTCATGCAGCCCATCATGTCGCTGCGCGCGCCCGAGGCCTCGCTGGACTTCGAAGTGCTGATCCGCATGCAGGACTCGTCCGGCGCGATGGTGCCCGCCGGCAAGATCATCGCGGCGGCCGAGGCCAATGGCACCATCGGCGAACTGGACAAATGGGTGCTGACCTCGACGCTGGTATGGCTGACCGAGAACCTGCCGCGCCTGCCCAACACCCGCTTCGTCTGCGTCAACCTCAGCGGCGCGTCGCTGAACGACGAGGCCTTCATCGAGGACACCTTCCGCATCCTGTCGCGCTTCGGTCCGGTGGTGAAATACCTGTGCATGGAGATCACCGAAAGCGTGGCCCTGCACGACATCGCCAACTCCCGCCGCTTCATCGATCGGCTCAAGTCCTGCGGCGCCAAGATCGCGCTCGACGACTTCGGCGCGGGCTACACATCGTTCTCGTACCTGAAGGAATTCGCCGCCGACGCGCTCAAGATCGATGGCGGGTTCATCAAGCGCATGCACGAGCATCCGGCCAACTACGCCATCGTCGAGGCCATCGTCGAGCTGGCGCGCAACCTCGGCATGCGCAGCATCGCCGAATGGGTGGAAGACTATCCCACGGTGGAAGCGCTGGCGGAGCTGGGCGTAGACTATGTACAGGGCTGGGCCATCGCCAAGCCCATGGCGCCCGACGAAATCCTGCGCGCCAGTTCTGCCGCGAGCTTCATCACCGACGAACAGGTCCGGGCCTTCGTCGCCGGCGGCTCCCAGCCAGGAGCCTCGGACGGCATGTCCGCCTGGGGCCTGCATTGACGCGGACTGGAAACCCTATGCTTCGATTCCTGCTCAAGACGACCGGGCCGCTGCTGGCGGCCTTCTGCGTGGCCTGCACGCCCGCACCCCGGTCCCCCTCCGGCTCCGCGCAAAGCGGCAACGGCATCAGCGTCTACGGCACGATAGACGCCGGCGTGGTCGTCAACCGCTAGCCTGCTCCCGGGCTTGCGCCGCCTTGATCTTGCGCCACAGCGTGGTGCGGCTGACGCCCAGCCGCCGCGCGGCCTCCTGGTGATTGCCCGCGCATTCGGCCAGCACGGCGCGGGCGTGGGCGGCCTCCTGGCTGGCACGCACCGCCGACAGGCTGCGCGCCGCGGGCGCCTGTCGCCGGGCCGGCGCATCGGCCAGCATGGCCCGCACCTCGCGGCGCGACAGCGGCCGCCCCTCGGTCAGGCAGGCCATGGTCAGGCGTTCCGACACGTTCTCCAGTTCCCTGACGTTGCCCCGCCATGCGCCTTCCTTCAGCACGGGCAACGCCGCCTCCAGCATGGGCGCCACGGCTTCCTGCAATCCCGCGCGCCCCAGCGCCGCCGGCAGCAGCAGCCGGGCCAGCGCCTCGATGTCCTCGGGCCGGTCGCGCAGCGGCGGCACCACCACCTGCAGGATGTTCAGGCGGTAGTAAAGATCCTCGCGGAAAACGCCCGCCCTGACCATGGCCAGCAGGTCGCGATGGGTGGCGGCCACGATGCGCACGTCGACCGGGATGGTGTCGACGCTGCCCACCCGCGTGATCTCCTTCTCCTGCAAGGCGCGCAACAGCCGCGTCTGTAGCGGCAGCGGCATTTCGCCGATCTCGTCCAGGAACAGCGTGCCCTCGTTGGCGGACTCGAACAGGCCGGGCTTGCCCTGCCGGCGCGCGCCCGTGAAGGCGCCCTCGTCATAGCCGAACAGCTCGCTTTCCAGCAGGGTCTCGGTGAAGGCGCCGCAGTTGATGGCGATGAAGGGATGCCGGCGCCGCCGGCTGGCGTTGTGCAGGCCCTGGGCCAGCAGTTCCTTGCCCGTGCCGCTTTCGCCGTGGATCAGCACGGCCGCGTCGCTGTGCTCGGCGAAGACCCGGCACTGCGCGATCACCTGGCGCATGGCGGCGGACTCGGCCACCACATCGTCCAGCCGGTAGCGGGCCACGCGCGAGCGCCGGTGCGTATGCGCCCGCAGCTTGCTGACGGCACGCTCCAGTTCGCTGGACCCGTGCAGCGTGAAGATGGCGCCGGTCTGCATGCCCTCGTCCAGCAGCGGCACGCGATCGACGACGACCGACTTGCCGCCCATCTCCTGCACGGTGCCGATCTCGCTCGCCCCGCGGGTCATGACCTGCCCCGGCTCCAGGTCCGGCAGCACCTGGCGCAGCGGCTGGCCCAGGGCCTCGCGCACGCGGCGGCCGGTCAGCTTGTCTACCGAGGGATTGGCGGCGACGATGCGGCCGGCCATGTCCACGGCGATGACGCCGTCGTTCAGGTGATAGAGCACCGAATCGAGCTGCGTGCGGCGCGACTTCTCGGCCTTCTGCGCGGCGGCGATCTCGATCGCGTCGTCGAAGGCGGCGCGCACGGAATCCAGCGAATAGACCAGGATGCCCGTCAAGCCGGCTTCATCGGCCAGGTTGGCGATCAGGCCGGGGCCGACCACCACCTCGACGCCGGCCGCCGCCAGTTCCTGGATGCAGTGCCGGGCATCCTCGGCGGTCTGGTAGGCGCGGATCTGCATGGGCAAGGAGAACAGCGTCGCGAAACGGTTCAACGCCGGCGGCACGCGCCGGTGCATGACCATGGCGATGCGGTCGGAGAACTGCCGCGCCTTGCAGATCGCGGCCATCAGATCGAAGCCGCCCACCTTGACGAAGGCCACGGGAATGCTGACGTTCTGGCGCAGGTAGGCGCCGTGGGCGCCCGCCGCGACGATGACGTCGCAGGCCCGCTTTTCGCTGCGTCGGGCGATCTCGGCGATCGCGTCGTCGAAACCCTTGTCGATGATCTCGATGGCGGCCCGGTCCGCGAGTTCGGGGCTGACGGTGCGAAAGACCTCGGTCAGCCGGTGCGCGCTGATGGCCCAGATCAGGGGCCGGCGGTCATCGGATGCGGCGATGCTCATGTTCACTCCTTTTCAATATTGAAACACAAACACAAGAATCGGTGAAACACGCCACCGCCGTTGCCGCGCCGCGCCGGGCTCCGGCATCGCGCGACCCCGCTGGCATGGGCCTTGCAACGGGCAGCCATCCCATTCGGAGACTTCGATGCCCCAAGCAGCCTATCCAGCCGTCTATATGCGCGGCGGCACCAGCCGCGCCCTGGTCTTCCACGACCGCGACCTGCCCGCCGACCGCGATGCGCGCGACCAGGTCTTCCTGGCCACGCTGGGCAGCCCGGATCCCGGCAAGCGGCAACTGGACGGCCTGGGCGGCGGCATCTCGTCGCTGTCGAAGATCGCCGTGGTGGGCGCGCCCACGCGCGGCGACGCCGACGTGGACTACACCTTCGGGCAGGTCGCGATCGACGCGCCGCTGGTCCAGTACCGGGGCAACTGCGGCAACATCTCGTCGGCCATCGGCCCCTACGCCGTGGACGAGGGGCTGGTGCGGACATCGGGCGACCGCGCCTCGGTCCGCATCCACAACACCAACACCGGCAAGATCATCGTGGCCGACTTCGCGCTCAGCGACGGCCGCGCCGCGGTCGCCGGCGATTTCGTGCTGCCCGGCGTGGCGGGCACCGGCTCGCCCATCCGGCTGTCCTTCCTGGACCCGGGCGGCGCCACGACCGGCAAGCTGTTCCCCACCGGCGCCGCGCGCGACACCGTGACGATCCCCGGCGTGGGGACGATCGAGGTCTCGTGCATCGACGTCTCGAACCCGACGGTCTTCGCGCGCGCCGCCGACTTCGGCCTGGCCGGCATCGAATCGGCGGCGCAGATCGATGCGCGGCCGGATCTGGTCCGGCAATGCGAGGAACTGCGCGTGGCCGCCGCCGTCCTGATGGGGCTCGCCACCGAGGACGAGGCGCGCACGCGCCTGCGCAACCTGCCGCTGGTCTGCCTGCTGTCGCCGCCCGCCGACGTGGTTCTGCCTTCGGGCGCTTCGCTTCGAGCCCGGGACGTGGACATCACCGCCCGCATGTTCTCGGCCGGCCAGCCGCACCGGGCAACGCCGCTGACGGGCGCGATGTGCCTGGCCGCCTGCGTGCGCCTGCCCGGCACCCTGGGCGCCGAACTGGGCCGCGCCCCCGCGGACGGCGGCGACATCGTCATCGGCCACGCCTCGGGTTCTCTGCCCGTGGGCGCCGCCGTCAGCGGCGGACAGCAGCCGCGCGTCGACAGCACGACCGTCACGCGCACCGCGCGCCGGCTGATGCGGGGCGAGGTCTACGCGCCCACCGGGCGGTGACGGCGCTTCGGCGAAACGCGTTACATTATTGAAACAACGAATCTTCCGAGGCGCGTTGCCACGCCCCCTGGCCGCGCCCAGAAATTCCATACGAATCAAAAACTTAGCTCTGGACACCCTCTCAGTTGCCACCCATGGCACGCGCCTTGCTCGGCAGTTCTTCCATCCAGACACAAGAACCGTCCCCGGAGACCCTGTATGACGTACCCTCTCACGCCTCGCGCCGGCTCGGCGTTCAAGGCCTTCCGCCGCACCCTGCTGTCCGCGCTGCTGGGCACGCTGGCCGCCACCTCGTGGCAGGCCGCGCAGGCGGCCGACTATCCGACCAAGCCCATCAAGCTGATCGTGCCCTTCGCTCCCGGCGGCGGCAACGACGCCATCGCCCGCACCCTGGGCCGACGCCTGGGCGACGCGCTGGGCCAGCCGGTGGTGATCGAAAACCGCGCCGGCGCCGGCGGCAAGCTGGGCGTGGAAGCCGGCGTGAAGGCCGATCCCGACGGCTACACGCTCACGCTGATCTCCAACAGCTACTCGGTCAATCCCAGCCTCTATCCGATCAAGTTCGACCCGATCAAGGACATCACACCCATCGGCATGATCGCGCGCGGCCCGCTCCTGATCGCGGTGCCGACCACCCTGCCGGTCAACAGTCTGGCCGACCTGATCCAGCTCGCCAAGACCAGGAAAGGCGGCCTGACCTACGCCTCGTCCGGCCAGGGCGGCATCTCCCACCTGGCCACGGAACTGTTCCAGCGTACCGCCGGGATCGAGATGACCCACGTGCCCTACCGCGGCACGGCCCCGGCCCTGACCGACACCGTGGCGGGCCAGACCGACCTCTTCTTCAGCACCGCCGGCGCGGCCTTTCCCTACATGAAGAGCGGCCGGCTGAAGGTCGTGGCCGAGACGCTGCCCAAGCGCATCCAGGCCGAGCCTTCCATCCCCACGGTGGCCGAGGCCGGCGTGCCGGGCTATGAAGTGATCGTCTGGTATGGGCTGATCGCCCCCAAGGGCCTGCCCGCCGACATCCAGCAGCGGCTGAACAAGGAAATGAACGTCGCGCTGGCGCTGCCGGAAACCGTGGAACAACTCAAGGCCAACGGCGAGGAGCCCGCCATCGGCAAGCCCGAACAGTTGATGGCGCAGATCCAGAAAGAACTGGCGGTATGGAAGCGTGTCGTGACCGACGCCAAGATCCAGGTGGAATGATCATGCAGACGAAGATACCGTGCGTCATGATGCGGGGCGGAACCTCGCGCGGACCTTTCTTTCTTGCCTCGGACCTTCCGTCCGATCCGGCGCGGCGCGACGAAGTGCTGCTGGCCGCCATGGGATCGCCCCATTCCTACCAGGTGGACGGCATCGGCGGCGCCACGCCCTTCACCAGCAAGGTCGCCATCATCAGCCCCTCGCAGCGCCCGGGCATAGACGTCGATTATCTGTTCGCCCAGGTCCTGGTGAACGAGCGCCTGGTCGACACGCGCCCGAACTGCGGCAACATCCTGGGCGCGGTCGGCCCCTACGCCATCGACGCCGGACTGGTGCCGGCGCAGGGCGACGAGACGACCGTGCGCATCTTCAATGTCAACACGCAGGCCGAAGTCCACGCCATCGTGCAGACACCGGGCGGCTCGGTGACCTACTCGGGCGATGCGGCGATCGACGGCGTGCCCGGCACCGCCGCGCCCGTCAAGCTGAATTTCCGCAGCGCCATCGGCTCCATCACCGGCAAGCTGCTGCCCACCGGCCGGCCGCTGGACGTGATCGACGGCATCGAAGTCAGCTGCGTGGACGTCGCCATGCCCATGGTGCTGTTCTCGGCCACCCAACTGGGCAAGACCGGCCATGAAAGCGCCGAGGAGCTCGATGCCGACACCGCGCTGATCGCCAGGATGGAAGCCATCCGGCGCAAGGCGGGCGAATTGATGGGGCTGGGCGACGTCAGCGCATCGGTCGTGCCCAAGATCGGGCTGCTGGCCGAACCGCAGCACGGCGGCACGATCTCGTCGCGCTACTTCGTGCCCTACTCCTGCCACCGCGCGCACGCCGTCACCGGCGCCTTGTGCGTGGCCTCGGCCTGCGCCGTTCCCGGCACCATCGCGTCCCGGCTCTCCGGCCTGGACAGCGTACCGCCGCAGGGCGTGGTGCGCATCGAGCATCCGTCGGGCACGATATCCATCGACCTCGACGTGGACCTGGTCAGCGCCACGCCCACCATCCGGCGCGCGGCGGTGATCCGCACGGCCCGGCGGCTGTTCGAGGGCAGCGTGCTGATTCCGTCCGAGGTCTGGCAGGAAGCCTGATCCCCAGCCCGTCCATGCATGGCCGCGCCGGCAGATTCCATCGGGACCTGCCGGCGCGGCCGTTTTGCATCAAGCAATACCTCATTCTCGGCATTTGCAACACACAAACATTGTGTTACAATTGGCGGCGTCAGCCCGCGAGGTTCGGCCGACGGCAAGCCCGGCCGCGCGCGCTCCGCTTCGCCTCCCTCATGACCGACCTCTCTCTTTCCGCTCCCGTCCTCGTCGTCGACGATGAACCGCTGGTCCGCCAGCGGATTCTGCGCCTCCTGGCCGACCTCGGCTATTCCCCGAGTGCGCTGGTCGCCTGCGCCACGCTGGCCGAAGCCCGCTTCCACCTCGACAGCGGTGCCCGCTTCCCGTTCGCGCTGATCGACCTGGGGCTGCCAGATGGCAGCGGTCTGGAGCTGATAGAAATCCTGCACGCGCGCGATGCCCAGGCGGGCATCCTGGTGATCTCGACCTGCACCACCGAGGACGTGATTCTCGCCGCGCTGAAACTGGGCGCCAGCGGCTACGTCCTGAAAGAACGGGACGACCAGGAAATCGCGATGTCCGTGCGCAGCGCGCTGCGAGGCGGCGCGCCCATCGACCCGTTCGTCGCCCGGCGCCTGCTGACGCTGCTTCCCCCGCCCGCATCGCCGGCCCCGGCACCGGCCGAAGCGCCGCTGAGCAAGCGCGAGCGGGAAATCCTCGAACTGGTCGCCCAGGGCCACACCAATCGCGAAATCGCCGAGCAGTTGTTCGTCTCCCCCCATACCGCCGCATGCCACATCAAGAACATCTATCGGAAGCTGGCGGTCACGTCCCGCACGCGCGCCATCCACGAAGCGCGCTCGCTTGGCTTGCTGTAGTCCTGGCGCTCTGGCTTGGCCTGGCGCACACGGTCCGCGCGGACGCCTGCCGTCCGGCGATCTCCTCCATCAGCGCCGCCCGCGCGAACGAAGCCCCGGACACGCCGCCCACCACGGGCTGGGAGGCCGTCACCCTGCCCGACATCTGGTCGACGCGCTGGCCCGGCCACGACGGCACGGTCTGGTATCGCGTCCAATGGACGCACTGCCCCGGCCAACCCGTGGCCGCCTTCCTCGAATACCTGTCGATGGCCGGCGCGGGAAGCGTCAACGACGATCCGCTCTGGGCGGACGACAGCCTGGCCGAACCCCTGTCGCGCGGCTGGAACATGCCGCGCTATTCCCTGCTGCCGCCTTCGGCGCTGCATGCCGGCACCAACACCTTGTGGTTCAAGGCGGTGGGCTACGACCTCTACAGCTCCGGGTTGGGTGGGGTGCACATCGGCCCGCCCGACGAAATCCGTCCGCTCTACGAACGGGAATGGCTGCTGCGGCGCGTCTTCCCGCAGGTCAACCTGATCATTTCCATCACGCTGGGCTGCTTCTTCCTGGTGGTCTGGCTCCTGCGGCGCAACGAGCAGGCCTATGGGTGGTATGCGCTGACATCGCTGGCCTGGCTGCTGTTCGGCCTGAATTCGGTCGTCGCGACGCCCTGGCCGTTCGCCACCACGCACGGCTGGTCCACCTGGATCACCCTCATCTTCACCATCTATTGCAGCGCGTTCTCGATGTTCGCCTGGCGCTTCGGCGACCAGCGCTTCCCCCGCCTGGAAAAGGCGCTCTGGATCACCACGGGCGCGGTGTGCGCGGCGCTGCTGGCGCTGGGGCCGGTTCAGCCCAAGATCGTGTTCTATCTCGTGGCGGTGGGCTATGCCGGCGTGTTCGTCGGAACCTGCGTGCAGTTCCAGCTGCACGCCCTGCGCACGCGCCGCCCCGAGCACCTGTTCCTGGCCGCCTGCATGCTGAGCTTCCTGGTGGCCGTCACGCACGACATGCTGGCGTTCCTGCGCATCATCGACGACGTGCATGGCTATACGGCCGCCACCGCCCCGCTGATGATGATAGGCATGGCCCTGGTCCTGGCCTGGAGCTTCACCACCACCCTCGGGCGCGTGGAGCGGTTCAACCGCGAGCTGGCCGAACACGTCGACCAGGCCCGCCGGGAACTCACTCTTACCCTGGGCCGGCAGCACGAGCTGGAAGTGGCCAATGCCCGGTTGAGCGAACGGCTGCAGATATCCCACGACCTGCACGACGGCCTGGGCAGCTCCCTGGTGCGGTCCATCGTCATGGCGGAAAAGGGCGACGCCGCGCTGCCGCCGCAGCACTACGTGTCGGTCCTGAAAAGCCTGAGGGACGACCTGCGGCAGGTCCTGGACCAGAGTTTCGGGGCGGTCCCGGCAACGGTGGCCTCGCCCGCCGACTGGATCGCGCCGCTGCGCCGCCGCTTCGGCGAGCTGTTCGATGAGCAGGGAGTCCGATGCGCCTGGAAGATCGCCCCGGCCTGGCCCTCGAAACCGGAAACGGCCCATCTGCTCGCCTTGACCCGCTTCCTGGAGGAAGCCTTGACCAATGTAATCAAGCACAGCCGCGCAGGCGCGATCGCCGTGACCCTGACTGACGCCGGCCACGGCGCGCTGGCGTTGAGCGTCGAGGACGACGGCACGGGATTCGACGTCGCGCTGGCCGACCGCTCCATGGCAGGCATCGGACTGCGCAGCATGCGGGCCCGCATCGCCCGCCTTGGCGGACGGCTGGAGATCGAGTCGGACGCGAGCGGCACGCGCCTGCGCGCCCGCCTGCCTGCGATTACTCATTTCTCGGGATAGCCGCCGGCCCCGCCCCATCCTCTAATTGCTGATCCGGCACGCGGCCGGACAGCCCTGAGGATTCCCCATGCTTTTTCGTCCTTGCCCGTGCCAAGCACGCAAATCGCGCCGGCCTCGGCGCTTCTGGATGCGGCTCTTCCCGGGACGACGGCTTTTCCGATGCCAGGGCTGCAACGCGACGCTGTTCATCCCGCCGCTGCAACTGCTGGACCGGGACATCTCGGCTTAACATCACGTCTCCACCTTTCCAGGGAGACTCGCGCATGCTGTGCAAGCGCCTATCCATCCGCCTCGGGGTCGCGGCGACCCTGCTCGCCTCGCTGTCGGCGCCCGTGAACGGCGCCGGCCCGGACGGCCGGCTGCGCGCCGCCGCCGAACGGGGCACGGCCGCCGAGGTGCGCGCCCTGATCGGCCAGGGGGCGGACCTCGAGGCGCGCGATGCCGCGGGCGCCACGCCGCTGCTGATCGCCACCCACCGCAACAACGTGGACGCGGCCCGCGCCCTGATCGAAGCGGGCGCCGACGTCAACGCCAAGGACAGCATCAACGACAGCCCCTATCTGTACGCGGGCGCGCGCGGACACAACGAGATCCTCCAGTTGACGCTGGCGCACGGCGCCGACCTGAAGAGCACCAATCGCTACGGCGGCACGGCGCTGATCCCGGCCGCCGAACGCGGCCACGTCGAGACGGTCCGCACGCTGATCAAGGCGGGCGTGGACGTGAACCACGTCAACAACCTGCACTGGACCGCGCTGCTCGAAGCCATCATCCTGGGTACGGGCGGCGCCCGCCACACCGACATCGTGCGCCTGCTGGTGGACGCGCATGCCGACGTGAATCTGGCCGACGGCAACGGCATCACGCCGCTGCAACACGCCCGCCAGCGCGGCTTCACCGCCATCGAACGCATCCTGCTCCAGGCCGGCGCACGCTAGCGCGCCGGTCAGAACTCGGTCTGCCGGCCCGGATCCGGCGCGTCCCGCCGCATGCCGCCGGAAACCTGGCGCACGGCCTCCAGAAAGCGCCGGTGCGATTCGTTCTCGCCGCTATCCCCGCGCACGATGGCCGCGATGGGCGGCAGGTTCCAGGCGATGGAATACGGAACGATGGCCACGCCCACCACGTGCACCAGTTCTTCGGCGATGTCGGCCGGCAGCAGCGAGACCGCGCGCTCGGATGCGGCAATGATCTCGCCGATGAGCTTGGCCGAGTAGCCTTCGGTAATTGGCACGGGCGGCGTGACGCCCGCCTGGATGAACAGGCCGGCGACCTGCTCGCGCAGCGCGGTGTGCGGCTCGCCCAGGACCCAGTCGAGTTCGGCCAGCCGGGGCCATGAAAGCGGCGTGCGGCTCAATTGCGCCGCCAGGCGCCGGTTGCTGATCAGCCGGGCCTGCTGCCGATACAGGGGTTCGAACGCCAGGCCCTGCAGGTCCAGCATGGGGCTCGCCCGCGCGATGACCACGTCCAGCGCATGATCGCGCAGCGCGCGCAGCAGGCTCTCGCTGGTGCCGTCGTGGATGCGCACGGCCAGCCGCCGGGGACCCGCCTGCACGGCGCAGACGGCCTCGGCCACCAGCCGTCCGGACACGAAGGGCGTCACCCCCACGTGCAGGCGGGCGGCCAGGCCCGCGCTGGAAGCCTCCATGTCGCGTACCAGGTGCCCCAGGTCCTGCAGCATGGCCCGCGCCCGGCCCGCCACGACCCGCCCGATGTCGGTGGGCGCCATGCCGCGCGCCGTGCGGACGAACAGCGGCGCACCGAACATGGATTCCAGTTCCGACAAGGCATTGGTCACCGCCGGCTGGCTGGTCGCCATCAGTTCGGCCACCCGCGTCAGGGAACCGAGCCGGTGGACCTGCACGATCAGTTGCAGGTGACGCATCTTCAGCCGGGAAACCAGCCGGCGGACGACATCATCGGAGGGAAACACGGAATCCGGCATGCCTGGAATCGTCAAGATATCAGCAAAATATTATGAATACATCCGTAATCAGAATATTTCAATGATAACCGCCACCTAGAATGGCTGGATCTTGATGCAACCCTATGCCCCTGGGGCACGGAAGGACAGGAAGATGAGCACCACGATTCGCCAGGCCGCCCTCGATTACCACGAATTCCCCGTTCCGGGAAAAGTGTCGATCTACCCGACCAAGCCGCTGGTCACGCAGCGCGACCTTGCCCTGGCCTATACGCCGGGCGTCGCCGCCGCCTGCGAGGAAATCGTCGCCGACCCGGCCAATGCCTTCCGCTACACCGCTCGCGGCAATCTGGTGGGGGTGATCTCCAACGGCACCGCCGTGCTGGGCCTGGGCAACATCGGCCCGCTGGCGTCCAAACCGGTCATGGAAGGCAAGGCCGTACTGTTCAAGAAATTCGCCGGCATCGACGTGTTCGACATCGAGATCGACGAGACCGACCCGGACAAGCTGGTGGACATCATCGCCTCGCTGGGCCCGACCTTCGGCGGCATCAATCTCGAGGACATCAAGGCGCCCGAGTGCTTCGCCGTCGAACGCAGGCTGCGCGAGCGCATGACGATCCCGGTCTTCCACGACGACCAGCACGGCACCGCCATTACCGTCAGCGCCGCATTCATCAACGGCCTGAAGGTGGTCGGCAAGGACATCGCCCAGGTCAAGGTCGTGACCTCCGGCGCCGGCGCCGCCGCCCTGGCCTGCCTGGAACTGATGATGGACCTGGGCCTGCCGCGCGAGAACATCTGGGTCACCGACATCGAAGGCGTGGTGTACGAGGGACGCACGGTGCTGATGGACGAACAGAAGGCCGCCTTCGCGCAGAAGACCTCGGCCCGCGCGCTGGCCGAGGTCATCGCCGGCGCGGACGTATTCCTGGGGCTGTCGGCCGGCGGCGTGCTCAAGCCCGACATGGTGGCGGCCATGGCCCCCCGGCCGCTGATCCTGGCGCTGGCCAACCCCACGCCCGAGATCCTGCCCGACGCGGCCCACGCCGTGCGCGACGACGTCGTCATGGCCACCGGGCGCTCGGATTTCCCCAACCAGGTCAACAACGTGCTGTGCTTTCCCTACATCTTCCGGGGCGCGCTGGACGTGGGCGCCTCCACGATCACGCGCGAGATGGAAAAGGCCGCGGTCTACGCCATCGCCGGCCTGGCCGAGGAAGAACAGAACGAGGTGGTGGCCGCCGCCTACGGCACCTATGACCTGCGCTTCGGTCCCGACTACCTGATCCCCAAGCCCTTCGATCCGCGCCTGATCGTGCGTATCGCACCCGCGGTGGCCGCCGCCGCGATGGCCAGCGGCGTGGCGACCCGTCCGCTGGCGGACCTGGACGCGTATGCCGAGCAGTTGCAGCAGTTCGTCTATCGCTCCGGCGCCTTCATGAAGCCGCTGTTCGCCAACGCCAAACGCTTCGTGCGCGACGGCGGCAAGGCGCGCATCGTGTTCACCGAAGGCGAGGACGAGCGCGTGCTGCTGGCCGTGCAGGTGATCGTGGACGAAGGCCTGGCCAAGCCCATCCTGGTCGGCCGCCCGGCAGTGCTGCTCGCGCGCATCGAGAAGTTCGGACTGCGCCTGCGCCTGGGCCAGGACGTCGAGGTGACCAATCCCGAGTTCGACGAACGCTTCCACCAGTACTGGACGACCTATTGGGAAAAGATGTGCCGCCGCGGCATCACCAAGGAGATGGCGCGCGTGGAGATGCGCCGCCGCATGACGCTGATCGGCGCCATGATGGTCCACCTGGGCGATGCCGACGGCATGATCTGCGGCACCGTCGGCGCCTACCACGACCACCTGCGTTTCGTCGACGAGGTCATCGGCCGGCGGCCCGGGCACGGCGTCTATGCGGCGATGAACATCCTGCTGCTGAACGAACGGACCATCGCGCTGGTGGACACGCACGTCAACGACGATCCCAGCGCCGAGCAGATCGCCGAATACACGCAGGCGGCGGCCGAGGCCATGCGGCGGCTGGACCTGGCGCCCAAGACCGCGCTGCTGTCGCGCTCGAACTTCGGCTCGGGCAGTTCGGCCTCGGGCGGCAAGATGCGCCGCGCGCTGGACCTGCTGCGCGAACAGGCGCCGGACCTGGAGGTGGACGGCGAGATGCACGGCGACTGCGCGCTGGACGAGGCCCTGCGGCTGCGCATCCTGCCGTCCTCCACGCTCAAGGGCGAAGCCAACCTGCTGGTCTGCCCCAACGTGGACGCGGGCAACATCGCCTACAACCTGCTCAAGACCGCCGCCGGCGGCAACGTGGCCGTGGGGCCCTTCCTGCTGGGCGTGAACGCGCCGGTGCACATCCTGACCTCCAGCGCGACGGTCCGCCGCATCATCAACATGACCGCCCTCGCGGTGCTCGGGGCCAACGCCGGCCTGGGCTAGGGTAGCGGCCGCGGCCTGGCGCCCCTTATCGGGCCAGAGGCGCGGCGGCCGGCGCCGGCCGCCGCCAGAACCCCCTGAACACCACCAGCGCCGCTCCCAGCAGCAACACCGCGCTGGCCGCGAAGACGCCGTGCGCGCCCCCGGCGTCGAACACCACGCCGCCGGCGGCCGCGCCCACGGTAATGGCCAGTTGCACGGCCGCCACGATCAGTCCGCCCCCGCTCTCGGCTTCGTCGGGCACCACCCGCGTCAACCAGGACGACCAGGCCACCGGCACCGCGCCGAAGGCCATGCCCCACAGCGCGACCAGCAGGGCCGCGACCCAGGGCAGCGTCTCCATGCCGGCCAGGACCAGGCCGATGCCGCCCATCGCCAGCGGCATCAGCAGCAGCGTCATGCGCAGGCTGCGCTGCAGCAGCAGGCCCGAAAGCGACGTGCCGACGAAATTGGCTACGCCGAACCCCAGCAGCATGGCCGACAGGCCGTTGACGTCCACGCCGGGCACGCCCTCCAGGAACGGCCGCAGATAGGTGAAGAAGGCGAAGTGTCCGGTGAAGACCATGATGCAGGCCCCCATGCCCAGCGCCACGCCCGGCCGCCGCAGTACGTCGACCAGCGTGCCCAGGCGCGTGGAACCCGCGGGCGCCATGCGCGGCAAGGTCAGGGCCTGCCATATCAACGCCGCCACGCCCAGCGACGTGGCCAGCAGGAAGACATTGCGCCATCCGAACAGATGGCCGAAATAGCTGCCCAGCGGCGCCGCCGCGATCGTCGCGACCGACACGCCGCCGAAGATCAGGGACAACGCGCGCGGCACCATGGCGTCGGGCACGAGCCGCATCGCCGTCGCGGCCGACATCGTCCAGAACCCGCCGATGGCGATGCCCAGCAGCACCCGCCCCAACAGGATGACGGCCAGGCTGGGCGCGAAGGCGACCAGCAGGTTCGAGGCGATCAGCAGCACGGAAAACGCCATCAACACCCACCTGCGGTCGATGCCGCGCGTTGCCGCCGCGATCAGGAGGCTGGTGACCAGCGCGACCGCGGAGGTCGCCGTCACCGCCTGCCCCGCCAGGCCCTCTGTCACGCCCAGGCTGGAGGCCATCGGCGTCAGCAGGCTGGCGGGCAGGAACTCGGCCGTGACCAGGCCGAACACGCCCAGCGCCAGCCCGAACACCGCGCCCCAGGCGGGCCGGTCCGGCGCGGCGGCCAGGCGGCCGGGAGAAATGCATTCACTCATGACGACTTCCAGGATTGACGAAAGCCGCAGCGTATCGGCCACGCAACAGGACTGTCTATGACGTAGAATCCTTTTTTATTGATCTATCGTCCGGAAATCATGGATGTAGCCGATCTGGAACCCGTCCCCGACTTCGATCCCGCCAGCGAACTGCTGCTCGGCATGCGGCTGGTCGGCGTCCAGTACCGGCGGATCGAACTGGCGCCCCCCTGCGGCGTGCGTTTCGGCCAGGCTCCGGGGCGCGCGCAGTTCCACTTCGTCGGCCGGGGCCCGTTGCTGCTGCGCACCGCGAGCGGAGCCCTGCACCGGCTCGACGCCGGCGATGCCGTACTGCTGCCGCATGGCGGGATGCACGAACTGCTGTCCTCGGCCGGGACACCCAGCCGGGACATCGCGGCCTTCGAATCGGTCGACATCTGCGAACAGGTCTGCGCGGTCAAGCCGGCCGCCTGTCCGGCCGGCGGCCCGCTGGTCTTCAGCGGCTGCATGGAGTTCCACCTGGGCGGCATGCAGATGCTCGTGGCCTCGATGCCCGAGGTCATGCTGGTCGGCACCCTGCTCGACCGCTACCCCGAGATCCGGCCCATGCTCGATGCCATGGAGCGCGAGGCGCGGGCGCGGCGCGCCGGTTTCGCCGGCATCCTCGCGCGGCTGGCCGACGTGGTGTCCGCCTTCATCGTGCGCGGCTGGGTCGAATGCGGATGCGGCGACGCCACCGGCTGGGTCCAGGCCCTGCGCGACCCCCGCCTGGGCAAGGTCATCGTCGCGCTGCACCGCGATCCGGGCCGCCCATGGACGGTCGCGGAACTGGCGGCGCAGATGGGCAGTTCGCGCTCGGTCTTCGCCGAACGCTTCCTGGCCGTGACCGGCATGACGCCGCTGCGCTACCTGACCGAACTGCGCATGCAGCTTGCCGTGCAGTGGATAGAGCGGGAACGCCAGCCCATCGAAACGGTGGCCTACCGCCTGGGCTACGGTTCGCTGGCCGCCTTCAGCCGGGCCTTCAAGCGCGTGGTCGGCCAGCCGCCCGGCGCCTTGCGCGGCAGGCCGCTGGCCGTTCATACCTAGAAACCGGCGCCCGCCGTTCCGGCGGCCCGCCAGCCCGCGACCCCGCTTTATGCGGAATTCCGGAAAGCGGCGCCGCCCGCTCCTTCCCGTCGAAGGAGAAATCCCCATGCCAATCAATGCCTTAGGACTGGCCGGCACGGCCCTGTCCGCTGGGAACGTCGCCTGCTAACGCTCCATCGTGCTCCGGCTCGCAATGCGCGGCACATATCTATCCCTACACAGGAGACATCGATGGACCACGCATGGAGACGAACCGCCACGGCCTGTTCGGTCAGCGCCGCGCTGCTCTTGGCCGCTTGCGGCGGAGGAGACGACGATCCGGCACCGCCGCCCGGCGGCGGCAACACGCTTCCCGGCCTGAAGGAAAGCGTCGAGATCATCCGCGACAAATACGGCGTATCGCACATCTACGCCAAGAACCAGGAAGACATGTTCTACGCGCAGGGCTACAACGCGGCGCGCGACCGGCTGTGGCAACTGGACCAATGGCGGCGCCAGGGCGAAGGCAGGATGGCCGAACAGTTCGGACCGCGCTTCGTCGAGGCCGACCGGGCGGCCCGGATGTTCCTGTACCGGGGCGACCTGGAGAAGGAATACGCCAGCTACCATCCGCAAAGCCAGGCCATCATTTCCTCGTTCGTGGCCGGCATCAACGCCTATATCGACCAGGTGAAGGCCGATCCGTCCAGGCTGCCCCTGGAATTCCGGCTCACAGGCACGGAACCGGGCCACTGGCGTCCGGAAACGGTGCTGGTGCGCAAGTACGGCATCACCCGCAACATCGGCTCCGAAGTCGATCTCGCGCGCAACGTCACGGCAATGGGCGCGAAGAAGGTACAGGAACTCAGCCTGTTCGAACCGCCCATCGACTTGCAGGTGCCCGGCGGCGTGGACCTGTCGCAGATCGATGGCTCGATCATGAACGCCTACAACCTCGGCCATGCCGCCGCGCGCTTCCAGGCCAGCGACTTCCCCGGCAGTCCGCTGGGCGCGAAGGCCCGCGACACGCTGGCCAAGGCCTTGTCGGGGCCCGACGAGACACCCGCCGCCAGCAGCGCGGCCGAGGGCATGGCTCGCGCCAACGCGCGCCGCATTGCCCGCTACGAGAGCAACAACTGGACGATCTCGGGCGCACGCACCGCGTCGGGCAGACCCATCCTGTCCAACGATCCGCACCGGGCCCTGTCCATGCCCTCGCTGCGCTATATGGTGCACCTGAACTCGCCCGGCTGGAACGTCATCGGCGCGGGCGAGCCGGCGCTGCCCGGCGTGTCCATCGGCCACAACGACCGCATCGCCTTCGGCCTGACCATCTTCTCGTTCGGCGACGAAGAGGACCTGTACGTCTACGAGACCAATCCCGCCAACCGCGACGAATACCGCTACCAGGGCAAGTGGGAAAAAATGCGCCTGGTCGAGGAAACGATCAAGGTACGGGGCCAGGCCGACGTGAAGGCGACGATCAAGTTCACCCGCCACGGCCCCGTGCTGCACGAGGACGCGGCCCGAGGCAAGGCCTACGCCATGCGCGCGGCCTACCTGGAGTTTCCCGGCACCGCCGCCTACCTCGCCAGCCTGCGCCTGAACCAGGCGCGCAACTGGGACGAATTCACCGCCGGCATGGCCCGCCACTACACCCCCGGCGAGAACATGGTGTATGCCGACGTGGAGGGCAACATCGGCTGGTTCGGCGGCGCGCTCGCTCCCATCCGGCCCAAGGCCGGATGGTCGGGCCTGCTGCCGGTCCCGGGCGACGGCAGCCACGAATGGGACGGCATCCTGCCGGGCGCGTCGCTGCCGCGCGTGCTGAACCCGGCCAAGGGGTTCTACGCCACGGCCAACGAATACAACGTGCCGGACGACTACGCGTACAAGGACATGTCGGCGCGCGAATGGTCGGATCCCAACCGGGTGCAGCGCATCGGCGAGGTCCTGGGCAGCGCGCGCGGCCTGACCGTGCAGGACACGGTCAAGCTGCAGTACGACGACCTGTCCATCCCGGCGCGCGACCTGATGGGCCTGGCTTCCAGCCTGTCCTCGCCCGAGGCCGAGGTGGCCGACGCGCTGCAGCGGCTCAAGGCATGGAACCACCGCATGTCCGCCGACTCGGCGGCCGCC
The DNA here is from genome assembly GCF_004216695.1 of Pigmentiphaga kullae. Lineage (GTDB taxonomy): Bacteria > Pseudomonadota > Gammaproteobacteria > Burkholderiales > Burkholderiaceae_B > Pigmentiphaga > Pigmentiphaga kullae. Next base: position 191,469 of record NZ_SGXC01000003.1, on the reverse strand, counting down.
ACCATCTATGAGTTCTGGCAGTACGTCATCGTCGCCAAGGTCTCGGACCTGTACGTGCCGGCCGCCAGCCGCGCCACGTTCGGCGACCTGGACAAGCGGCTGGTGATGAACAGGCTCAGGGAACCCGATGCGGCCTTCGGCGCCGACCCGGTCCGGGGCCGCGACGCGCTGCTGGTCGATGCGCTGAAAGAGGGACTCGCCAATCTGAAGGAGGTGTTGGGCAACGATCCCGCCAAGTGGAAGTGGGGCGACCTGTTCCACATCAAGTTCGACCACCAGCTGGCGGCGCTGCTGCCGGCCGACCAGCGCGCCGCGCTGGGGACCGAGCGCTATCCGATGGGCGGCAACATCGAGACGGTTTACCTGGGCGCCTATGGCGCCGACTTCCGCAAGATCCACGGCGCGTCCTACCGGCAGGCCATCGACGTCGGCAACTGGGACAACTCGCTGGCCATGAACGTGCCGGGCCAGTCATCCGACCCTTCCAGCCCCTACTACAAGAACCTGCTGCCGCTGTGGGTCAAGGGGGAACTCTTCCCCATGGCCTTCAGCCGGCAAAAGGTCGAAAGCCTGAAGGCGGACAGCGTCACGCTGCAACCGGCGCGTTGAGCCGGATCAGGCAGCCGTCCGGCTATGAACCGCCAGGAGATGGCGCACCTGGGGCCGTTCCGGCCCCAGGTGGAAGCGCAGGATCTCCTCCTGGACATCGGCATCGGCTTTCGAGACCCGCTTGTGCTGGCGCAGGTGCTCCGCCCAGGACTCCACCTGGAACCACTCCAGCATGAGCCCCGGCTCGGCCGCATCCTCGGTCACTCCCCAGGCATAGGCGCCATCGCGGCGCCGTTCGGCCGACAGGCGCTCCAGCACGCGCAGGAAGGCCACGCGATCCTTGGGGTCGATCCGGTATTCGACCAGGATCAGCACCGGTCCCCGGTCATTCTCCACCGCCGCCGCCGTCAGGGGTTCGGGCCAATGGTTCGAGGGCACGAGGTCGGCCTCGCCCTTGGGCAGCTTGAGCACGTGGGACACCGCGCCCACGATCACCAATCCCGCGGCCCCGGCCAGCAGGGCGGCGGGCACTCCCACCCATTCGGCCACCGCGCCCCAGGCCAGGCTGCCCGCGGTCATCGCGCCGTTGAACACGGTCAGGTAGACGGCCAGTGACCGGCCGCGCACCCAGTTCGGCAGGATGGCCTGCGCCGTGCCGTTCAATGTGGTCAGCGCGGTGATCCACGCCGCCCCCAGCACCAGCAGGCCCACCACCGCCAACCACTGCGGCGGCGCGAAGGACAGGCCGGCCATGACGGCCGCCGTCACCAGCGCGGCGGCCAGCAAAAGGCCATCGGCGTCCAGCTTGTCGCGCAGCTTGGGCATGACCACGGCACCGCCTATCGCGCCCAGGCCCACGGCACCCAGCAGAATGCCGTAGAACCCCGCCCCGCCTCCCAGCAGCCCGCGCGCCACCAGCGGCAGCAGGGCCCAGACCGAACTGGCCAGCGCAAAGAAGCAGAACGCGCGCACCAGCACGACGTGCAGTTCGCGGCTGGCCCGCGCATAGCGCAACCCCGCCCGGAACGCGCCCAGGAACTGCTCCGACAACTCGTCGCGCGGGGTGGGCGGCCGGCGCCACCACAGCAGCGCGGCGATCACGAAGGCATAGCTGATGACGTCCACGCCATAGGTGACCGCGCCGCCCAGGCTCGCCAGGATCAAGCCGCCCAGCGCGGGACCGATGGCGCGCGCGATATTGATGCCCAGCGAATTCAGGGCCACGCCGTTCTTGATGTCCTTCCTGTCCACCAGCTCGGGCACGATGGCCTGCCAGGTAGGCCCCATCAGCGCGGCCCCGATGCCGCCCAGGAAGGTCAGCGCGACCAGCGAACCGATGGTCTGCATGCCCCAGGCCGTAAGCAGCATCAGGCTGACGCTGACGCAGGCCAGCAGTACCTGGATCGCGATCAGGAATTTGCGCCGGTCCAGGATGTCGGACAGCACGCCGGCCGGAATGGCCAGGAGGAAGATGGGCAGCGTGGCGGCGGCCTGCACCATGGCGACCGCCGTGGGCGAGGACGACAGGTCCGTCATCAGCCAGGAGCTGGCCACGTCGCGGATGAAGCTGCCGGTATTGCCGATGATCGTCGCGCCCCACAGCACGGCGAACAGCTTCTGCTTCAGCGGCCCGAAGCCGCCCTGGGAAGTGCTCTTGACCGCTACGCTCACGTCGCTTTCTCCTCAGACCGCCCAGCAGGAGCAGCCCAGCGCCCCGAAGAAACCCCGGACATCGGACACGGGCAGCCTGGACGCCCAGGCCCGGGCATGCTCGTGCCCATGCAGGCCGCAGGCTTGCGCGCAGCCGCACGCGGCCACCCGGCGGTAGCCCAGCGAATGGCGGCCCGCGCCCTCGGGCTCGCCCCAGGCGGCATAGCCGCCGAACAGGCGGGCCGGCGACCAGTCCGGCATGGGCGGCGGCAGCGGGTTCTCGTCCAGGCCGGCGAAACCGCCCGCGCCGTAGACGATACGGCCGCCCACCATGGTCAGCTCCGAGGTCAGGAAAGAAATCTCGTCCTCGGCGCAAGCGAAGAAATCCTTGTCGGGCACGATCAGGTCGGCCAACTGCCCCGGCGCGATGCTGCCCCGCCGCCCTTCCTCGTTCGAGAACCAGGCCACCTTCTCGGTCCACATGCGCAGCGCCGTCTCGCGATCCAGGCAATTGCGCCGCGGATACAGCGACAGCCCGCCCACCGTCTTGCCGGTGATCATCCAGGCCAGCGACACCCAGGGGTTGTAGGACGCCACGCGCGTGGCGTCGGTGCCCGCCGATACCTTCACGCCCTTCTCCAGCATGCGGGCGATGGGCGGCGTGGCCTCGGCCGCGGCGGCGCCGTAGCGTTCGACGAAATACTCGCCCTGGTAGGCCATGCGATGCTGCACGGCAATCCCCCCGCCCAGCGCGGCGATACGGTCGATGGAGCGATCGGAAATGGTCTCGGCATGGTCGAAGAACCAGTTCAGGCCCTTCAACGGGATCTCGCGGTCGACCTTCTCGAACACGTCCAGCGCACGCGAAATGGTCTCGTCGTAGGTAGCGTGCAGGCGCCAGGGCCAGCGGTTCTGCGCCAGGATGCGCACCACCTCTTCCAGGTCGCCTTCCATCTGCGGCGGCATCTCGGGGCGGGGTTGGCGGAAGTCCTCGAAATCGGCGGCCGAGAACACCAGCATCTCGCCCGCGCCGTTGTGGCGGAAGTAGTCGTCGCCCTGCTTGTACCGCACGCTGGAGGTCCAGTTCAGGAAATCCTCCTTCTCGTGCTTGGGCTTCTGCGTGAACAGGTTGTAGGCCAGGCGCACCGTCAACTGGCCGTCATCGGCCAGTTTCCGGACCACCGCGTAGTCGTCGGGGTAGTTCTGGAATCCGCCGCCGGCGTCGATCACGCCCGTCACTCCCAGCCGGTTCAGCTCGCGCATGAAATGCCGCGTGGAGTTGACCTGATAGTCGAACGGCAACGTGGGGCCCTTGGCCAGCGTGGCGTACAGGATCTGCGCGTTCGGCGTGGCCAGCAGCAGCCCCGTGGGATTGCCCTGGGCGTCGCGCGTGATCTCTCCGCCCGGCGGCTCGGGCGTGTCCTTGGTATAGCCCACCGCGCGCAGCGCCGCGCCGTTGAGCAGCGCGCGGTCATACAGGTGCAGCAGGAAGACCGGCGTGTCGGGCGCCGCCGCGTTGATCTCGGCGATGGTCGGCAGGCGTTTCTCGGCGAACTGGTGCTCGGTGAAACCGCCCACCACCCGCACCCACTGCGGAGGCGGCGTGATCGCGACCTGCCGGCGCAGCATGTCCATCGCGTCGGCCAGCGAGCGCACGCCGTCCCAGCGCAGCTCCATGTTGAAGTTGAGCCCGCCGCGTATCACGTGGGTATGGTTGTCGATCAATCCTGGCAGCACGCCGCGGCCGCCCAGGTCGATGACGCGGGTCGCCGGCCCGGCCAGGGCCATGACCTCGCGGTCGTCGCCCACGGCCAGGAAGCGCCCGTCCTTGACGGCGGCCGCGGTAGCCGACGGGTTCGCCCGGTCCAGCGTGGTGATGCGGCCGTGCCGCAGGATAAGGTCGGCGGTGGAAGCGCTCATGACTGCTCCTCGCTGGATCGAATGGTTGCGCGGGCTGGCCGCGGCCGGTAACCGGCACGCGCGCGGAGGTTTACCTGGCCGGGTTGGGGCCGATCCGCTCGCCGTGCTGGACGCGCTCCGCGCCATTGTGCACGTGGGTGATGGCATAGTCGATGCCCATGCCGTAGGCCCCCGAGTGTTCCTTGACGATGCCGGTCACGGCGTCATAGGTTTCCTTGCGAGCCCAATCGCGCTGCCATTCCAGCATGACCTGCTGCCAGGTCACCGGCACCGCGCCCGCCTGCACCATGCGGTCCATCGCGTACTTGTGCGCATCCAGGGACGTGCCGCCCGAGGCATCGGCCACCATGTAGATCTCGTAGCCGCCCTCCTTCATCGCGCACAGCGCGAAGGTGGTGTTGCAGACCTCCGTCCAGAGCCCCGACACGACGATCTTCTTGCGGCCACTGGCGGCCAGCGCGTCGCGCACGTTCTGGTCGTCCCAGGAGTTCATCGAAGTGCGTTCGAGAATCCTGTTCTGCGGAAACACCGCCAGCAGCTCGGGATAGGTGTTGCCCGAGAAGCTGTCGGTTTCCACCGTGGTGATGGTGGTCGGGATATCGAACACCCTGGCCGCCTTGGCCAGCGCCACGACATTGTTCTTCAGGACCTGGCGGTCGATCGACTGCACGCCGAAGGCCATCTGCGGCTGCTGGTCGATGAAGATGATCTGGCTGTTCTGCGGGGTCAGGACGTCGAGATAGTGGGACATGGCGGTTCTCCGTTGGGGAAACGATCAGCAAATGTGTCAGCCGGCCACGTCCACGAGGACGAGTTCGGCATCTTCGATCGCGGTCAGGCGTATCACGTCCTCGTCCCGGATCGCGGCGCCGTCCCGCGCCTGCAACTCCACGCCGTTGACGTCCACGCGGCCGGTGGCCGGCACCAGGTAGCCGTAGCGGCCGGCTCCCAGGCGGTACTCCGCGGTCTCGCCCGCCTTCAGCGTGGCGCCGGAAACCCGCGCATCGGCGCGAATGGGCAGGGCATCCTCGTCCCCCTGCATACCGCTGGCCAGCGCGACGAACTGGCCCGAGCGGTCGCCCTTGGGAAACGGCTTGGCGCCCCAGGACGGCTGGCCGCCCCGGCTGTCCGGGAAGATCCAGATCTGGAAGATGCGCGTCACGCCCGGCTCCAGGTTGTATTCCGAGTGCCGGATGCCCGAGCCCGCGCTCATGACCTGGACGTCGCCCGCCTCGGTGCGGCCACGGCTGCCCAGGTTGTCCTGGTGAGTGATGGCGCCTTCCCGGACATAGGTAATGATTTCCATGTCGGCATGGGGATGCGGCGGGAAGCCGGTGCCCGGGGCGATGGTGTCATCGTTCCAGACCCGCAGCGCGCCCCAGTTCATGCGGGCCGGGTCGGCGTAGCCGGCGAACGAGAAATGGTGCTTGGCATCGAGCCACCCGTGGTTAGCTCCACCCAGGCTTTCGTAGGGACGACGTTCGATCATGATGTTCTCCGCTTTCGCTTGCTTCGATGAGAGAACTATAGAAACTCTTCGAGACCATTGAAATAGAATTAATTGAAAAGCATACTTTCCATTTCTTATATCTAACCCGATACGTGCCGGACACGAATCCATGAGCCGACTCCCCGACCTGGAAGCCTGGGCCATCTTCGCCAAGGTGGCCGAAACCGGTTCGTTCGCCCGGGCGGCGGCCGAACTGTCGCTGTCCCAGGCCACCGTCTCCAAGGCGGTCTCGCGCCTGGAAGGACGGATGAAGACCGTGCTGTTCCATCGCACCTCGCGCCGGATTTCCCTGACCGAAAGCGGGCTGGCCGCGCTGGAGCGCGCCTCGCGCATCCTGGAGGAAGGCGAGGCCGTCGAAGCGGAAGTGACCGAGCAGTCCAGCAACCCGCGCGGACCGATACGGATGACGGCCCCGATGTCCTTCGGCATCTCGCATGTGGCGCCGGTGCTGCCGGCGTTCATGGCGCGCTACCCCGAGGTCACGCTGGACGTCCATTTCAGCGACGAACAGGTCGACCTGATCGAAAAGCGCTTTGACCTGGCGCTGCGCATTTCCACGCTGGCCGACTCCAGCCTGCTGGTGCGCCGGCTGTGCACCGTGCGCATCCTGCTGGTGGGTTCCCCCGCCTACTTCGAACAGCATGGCCGGCCCCGGCACCCGCGCGAGCTCGCCGGCCACCGCGCGCTGCAGTATGCGTACGCGCGCGGCGGATCGAGCTGGCGATTCCGCCATGCGCGCCATGGCGAATTCACCCAGGCCATGCCCACGCCGCTGCGGGTGAACAATGCCGAGGCGCTGGCGCCCGCCTTGCGCGCGGGCGCCGGACTGGCCTTGCAGCCCGAATTCCTGGCCTGGCAGGACCTGCAGTCCGGCGCGCTGGAAACGGCCATGGACGACTGGCAGGTCGACCCCATCGCCCTGCACCTCGTCACGCCGCCGGGACGCGGCAGGCCCGCGCGCGTGCAGGCGCTGATGGAGTACCTGACCGCGCACTTCGTCGGCGAACCGTGGGCGCGGGCGCTCGACTGACCCGGCCTGCCGTATCATCGACCGATGCGGCCGACACATGCCTGACACACGCGCCGACGATCATTCCCGCGGGCGCGAGGTCCCTACAATGGAGAAAAGCATGGCATGGCTGAAGATCGCGGCGCTGGGCGCGGCGTGGGCAATGGTCGGAGCGGCGCAGGCCGACGTCCCGACGTCGCGGGAATACAAGGTGCTGCTCAAGCCCGCGCTGTTCGCGGACCATCCCAAGAACGCGTCCAACGCGTACCTGGCCGACTTGAAGGCGGCGCTGGTCTCCGCCGGCTTCGACCGCAGCGTCGACGGCAGCTTCGCCAAGGACAAGGAGCGCACCGTGCGCTTCTACGACTCGCCGGGCAGCTGCCAGTTGCGCGCCCAGTCCTATTCCTTCCGCGAACGCGTGAGCGACAAGCGCGAATCGACGCTGAAGTTCCGCTCGACCTCCCAGTCCGCGGCCGCGGGCGTCACCATCACCGGCAGCGAATCGGGCGCCGATTCCAAGTTCGAGATGGACAAGACCGCCTCGGCCACGGCCTATTCCCGTTCGACCAAGCAGAATTTCTCGAACGGCAAGAACCTGAACAAGATGAAGGACGTCACGGACCTCTATCCCGTTGCGACCGGACTCGGCATCGTGCGGGACGATCCGCTCGTCGTCGTAGGCGGCCTGTCGATCTGGGAAAAGACCTACGATGGTCCGGACAGTGACCTCGGCCAGCAGGGGGCCGATTTCACCGTCTCGCTCTGGTACCTGAACGAGAACGACAGCACGCCCGTCGTAGCCGAAGCCTCGTTCACGGTCGAGGCCAGCGGCGGCGACTTCACGAACAAGGTCACCCAACGTTCCGAACTCATCTTCAACACCATGACCCAGATGAGCTCCTGGACGGCCCCGGCCGCCATCCCGAAGACGAACTGGGTCTACCAGTACGACCCGTCGTTCTGCTCGACCAGCCAGGGCGTGTCGACGGAAGCATCGGCCTTGGCGCAGCCGTTCTGATCGCGGGCGCCCCGGCGCTGACCGGGGCGCCGCGGGTTTGCTCACACTGAAATCTTTAGTTACATTCACTCCCTCACATAAAAGCCCCGGGGGAGTTGCAGATGTTCATTCGTTCAGCCATGGCCGCGGCCTGCATCGGCACATTGGGCGCATGCGCGTCGATCACCAGCGACAGCATGCAGACCCTGCGGGTCGAGACACTCGACAAGGACGGCAAAAGCGTCGCGGGCGCGGCCTGCACACTGTCCAACGACCGTGGCGTCTTCAATGCCACGACCCCGGCCACGGTATCGGTCAGGAAGTCGTCGGAAGACCTCTCCATCGACTGCAAGAAGGACGGCGAGCCGGCGGTAGCCACCGGCAGGCTGATCTCTCGCGCCGGCGCCGGCATGTTCGGCAACATCATCATCGGCGGTGGCATCGGCGCCATCATCGACCACAGCAAGGGCGTGGCCTACAACTACCCCGACTGGGTACAACTGATCTTCGGCGAGCCTCAGGTCTTCGACCGGATGCATCGCGAGGACGGCAAGCCGACGCCAAACCTCGCGGCCGTCGAGAAAGCCAAGAACGGTCCCGCGGGCGCCGCCGAGGTTGCGCGGAACGATGCCCCGGCTGCGGCGGCTACGGCAAGCCCCGCCGGCCAGTCCGGCAACTGAGGCGACGGCTTCGCCCGCTCAGCGCCCGCGCGGACAGGTCATCGACGCCCGGTTGTCGCCGTTGAACACCAGATCGAGCTGCGGCACGCCGGTCTGCTTCACCGCATAGCGTCCGGTCGCGTTGGACAGCGGTCCGGTGAAGCTGACGCGTCCATCCTTCAGTTGATAACTGCCAGCCTTGGCGCCCACCGCATACTGGCCGCTCTTCTGTACCACGACGTCGGTGTACGCGTAGTTCAACTGGCCGGCATCGAAGGTGTAGCAGGTGTACTTGCCCGGCGCGATGTCGGTGGCCGGCGCGGACGATGGTGGCCGCGGCTGGGCCGGTGCGGGAGCGGGAGCCGGAGTCTGGACCTGCGCCGCGGTTTGCCGCCATCCGCGGCGCAGGTCGTCCAATGACTTGACGATGACCGGCGTCTGCCTGTCCAGCGTATCCAGTGTCGCGGCCGGGCATGCCCCCCGGGCGAAGCCCTTCTGGCCGGCGATGCCGGCGATGCGGGCCGATTCGTCGCGCATCGCCTGCTCGTACGCGCGCCGCAGCTTGTCACGCTGGGGCGCGGACAGGCCGGCCCCGCCTATCAATCCATCCAGCGCCCGGACGACCGGGGCGGCATCCCGCTTGCAGAAGTCCAGCGCCGCGTGGACCTGCGCGGCCTGCGTATTGGCGCTTTCGAGCATGCTCAATGGGTCTGGCTCCGCCGCCAGGCTGGTTCCGGCAACGGCCAGGCCACAGGCTAGCGGGAGGATGCGAGCAAAGGCGTTCACGGGAAGTCTCCACAGTTCTTGTCGGCATATGGCCGGCAAGTCCGTACATCGATCTTCCATGCTCCCCCGCACGGTCGGGACTTCCAGCCGCGGCCAAGCGTACCATCACCGCGCAAGGAACCGAAGCGGGAAACCGCAAGGGACTGGTAGACTCCCTCATCCTCCGGTCTTCCCAGGAGCCGTTCCATGCGCCAGGCCATCTTCGCCGGGGTGCTCGTCCTCATCGTGCTTGCCGCTTGGGCCAGGCAGCGGGGATGGATCGCGCTGCCCGACAGCTTCATGCAGGCTCTCCTGCTGTGCCTGCCGCTGGCGTTTCTTCCTCTTTACCTGCAAGGGCTGCGCGAGGGGGAACTCGTCATCCCGCCGCGCACCATCCGGCGCCGGGAAACGCCCCTGCTTTTCTGGTTCGTGGCGGTGTTCCAGGCCGTCATCGCGCTGGCACTGCTGGCGTACCTGGCCGTCCAGTTGCTGGACAGCCTGACGGCTGGATGAGCCGGCCGAACGCCGGCCCGAATCTCCTTTGTCCTACTCTCGCGGCACTGTGGCGGCCGGTATCCGGACCTCCACGGGCTGCGCCTGGCCCGACCCACTGGGAACCTGCAGCGTCACCGTACCGCCGGCCGGCCGCATCCTCCTTGCCCGCTCCACCAGGTCGGGGCTCGAAGACTTCCCGGCCAGCCCAGCCAACCGGGGCGTCGGCGAGGCCACCGCCTCAACGAAGGTCACGTCCCCGTCGTAGCTCTTGACGCCCGGTGGAATGGCCGTCGCATCCGGCATCAGGATCTCGGTCGCCTTGGCCGTGAGCGTGGTCGTGGCCCGCGCCGGACCCAGCACCTTGAAGCGGATGTTGCCCAGCGGCACGGTGCCGATGGGCTGCGTGAGCGACGTGCCGTTGACCATCACGATGTGCAGGACGTTGCCGTCCTTGCGCCATTGAACCGCCGGCGTGACGCGGCCGGCCGCGACGGGATCGATGGCCAGGATCTCCAGCGCCGCCGGATCGTAGGTAACCGTGGCATGGGCCGCCCCTACCGCCTGGGTGCCGGAGAACACGGCCACTTGTATGGTGCCTTCGGCGCCGGTCACGGCCGTCACCGAAGGATCGACGAAGAAGACATCGCCGACGAACTGGGCATGCGCGGTGCCACTCATGGCTGCCGCCAGCGGCAGACCGGCCAACAGGGACCGGAGGATGAACGAACGAATACGCATGTCATTGCACCTCGATGATGAATCGCTTGGTCACGCCCGGGGTCAGGTCGCTGCCGGACAGGGAATCCCCGCCCACCACCCTCGCATTACTGCTGAACGTGATGAAATAGGTGCCGACTCCGTCCGGCGCGGCCAGGCCGCGCATCAGCACTTCGGTCTGCCCCCCCGGGATCGGCACCGAAGCGGAAACGCTGCGCACCGGCGCACTGCTGGTCAGTACCGTCTGGCCGGCGACGATGACCTCGAAGATGTCGTCCAGCGCTGAACCGTTGTCTCCCATGGTGATCAGGACGTCCGACGTGCTGCACCCGACGATCTCGGTCGCCTTGCCCAATCCGTCGCACATCGGCCACGACGCCTCCAGCGTGGCCGTACCGACCGACGTGGGCGACGCGCTCGGGCAGTTGTAGTTCGCCGTCCCGTCCGAGTTGAAGCTGTAGCTGCCCTTGTCCGCGCTCAACGGCATCAGGACGCGATTCGCCGGCATCGTGGCCCGGCCCGCCGGCACCACCGCGCAGCGGTTGGTCACGAAACTCTCGATTGCGCCCATTACGCCGGCGGCGTCCAGCGCATTGCCGGCGGCATCGGCCAGGCCATCCAGCAGCTTCACGTAGAGATCCTCCGCATACTTCGCGAAGAAATCCGCCAGCGTGCGAGCCGCCGTATTGCTGCGCAGGATGCCCGCGACCACGCGCTTGCCGATGATCTGCTTGACCAGGTACCCCGCCCCCTGGCTGGCACCCATGCCGCACAGATGCTGCAGTCCGATGAAAGCCACTTCCGGCTTGACCAGCGCCGACTCGCCCGGCTTCAGGCTGAGGGGGCTCACGGTCAGGTACAGCTTGGGATCGATGGGCTTGACGATCTCGCCCAAGGTGGACGCCACCGACAGCGTCGCGCTGATCGGCACGCAGAACTTCACGAACGCGGCCACGGCACCGATCTCGATGGCGGGACCGTCGGCGGGAATGACCGCGCCGGCGATGAAGATGGTGGCGGTGACCGCGCTGCAAGCCGCGCTGGCGATCGACGAGGCCTCGCCCAGCATGTCGGCGGTCTTCTTCAGCCGGCAAAGCTCGGGCAGCACGAAATCGCAGATCTGGTCCGGCGAGACGGCGGCCGCCATGGGACCGGCGGCGGCATTCGCAGACACCTTGCCCAGCACCTCCTGGCTCTCGGCCTGGAATTCGCGCATGCCGTTGGCCAGCAGCGCTTTCTGGAACACCTTGGCCAGCGTGTCGCCATTGGGTCCGGCCAGCACGCGCTCGAGCTCCAGCCTGGCGTTGCCGAAGGCGCTGCGGCCGGCGGCCGCGACCTTGCGCAGTTGCTCGGCGTCCTGCGCGCTCAGGCCGCTCGGCTCGGCCACGATGGCATCGTGCTGCGCCTGCATCAGGCGATCGATCCGATCGAAGAAAGCGCGAACGTCCTGGGCCGCAGGCACCGCCGGCTGGAGCGGCGCCAGCAAGTCCAGCGCCAGGGTCTCGCTGGCCGCGCCGTTGACCGACACGACGACCTGCGCCTTGGCGTTGCGTGCCAGGCCGGCCGGAACGAGGAACGACGCGTAGCCCGGCAGCATGCGGAATACCTGGGGCGAGGCGACGCCGTCCACCTTGATGGCCACCTGGGCTTCCGGATTCAGCAGCGCCGGCGACACCATCGCTACCACCGCCCCGGGATAGGCCTGGGTGCTCAGGAGCGCGGACGGCAGTTCCTGGCCCGCGGCGGCCGCCTGCATGGCCAGCGCGACGTCGGCTTCATCGACCGTACCGTCCAGGTTGATGTCGGCACGCGCCACCTGGAGCTCATCCAGCGTGTTCAAGCCCCCGACGTACTGCCCCAGGCGCATGGCGTCGACCAGGCCGGGCTTCGCGTTGCCGGCGATGTTGCCGATCTTCGAGGGAATGCCGAACTCGGCGTACGGCGAATTGCCGGCATCCACCACCACGACTGCGGCGCTGCCTTCGGCCACGGACTGGCCGCCCGAGATGGCCTGCACGGTAGCCGTTACCGGGCCCGCCTTGCCGAAGGAAGCCGAGACGCGCTGTCCCGTGGCTCGCTGTCCATCGCTGAACGTCCAGCGGTATTGGTCGATCTTCGTGCCGTCCGTCACGGCGGACACGCTGAAGTCGACGGACTTGCCCACGGAGGCCGTGCTGCGCGCCGCCTGCGCTTCGATGACGGCTTTCGTGCTTGCCGCCGGCGGCTCCTGTGGCTTGGCCCCGTCCCCGCCGCACGCGGCCAGCGTCAGGACAAGCGCCCCCGTCAACGCAGCCAGCAGATGGCGTGCGCTCCCGCTTAATGAACCCTGCATCGGAATTCCCCCATGGATGATGCGTTTTTTTGCGGCGAAGTTTGGCAACACCGGGAGGGAATCGCAACGAAATACGACGTCTTCTTGGAAACAGGAATGATTCAAAAGCTACAAAAAGTAGCGGGCGCTCACATCCAATACAGGCGCGTAAATTTATGACAGTTCATGAAAGAGCCCCGGGCGATCTAGCGATGGCGGCAACAATCGCGATCCTGCCACGGTCTCGACGGAAAGCGGATTTGCAACCGTTTCCAATCCAGCCCATGCAGGGGCGGCCATGCACCAGGCCCGCAACGTCCTGGCGTGCACCAGCGCACCCTCAGTCAGGCCGGCAAGGCTGACGCGATGTCGGCCGCTGCCCGCTTCAATGCGGGCAGGTAATCCCGCGCCAGCGCGGCACCCTTGCCGGGCGCGTCGCGCAAGCTCAGGCTCAGCGCCGCGCACATCGCTCCCTGGCGATCCCGTACCGGCATCGCTATGGAATACAGGCCCGGCTCCAGTTGATGCGCCACGATGGCATAGCCATCCGCGACAGCCTGCCTGACGGCGGACTTCAACTCCTGCGGATCGACCACCGTGTGCGGCGTGAGCTGCTCGAGCGGTACGCTGGCCAGGTAGACGTCCAACTCTTCTTCCGGCAGCGCTCCCAGCAGAACGCGGCCAATGGCCGTGCAATAGGCAGGTAGGCGCGTACCGACGGAGCGCACCAGACTCTGGGTCGAATTGCCGAACGCATAGGCCAGATACGCCACCGAATCGCGATCCAGCACACCGATCGCGCAGGCACAGCCCGTTTCCTGCGCCACGCTGTCGGCCACGCGCTGGCCATAACGCCACCAGGGTACCGACGCCAGGTAGGCATAGCCGAGTTCCAACGTCTGGGGACGCAGCCAGTAGTACTTGCCATCGGACTCGACGTAGCCCAACGCTCCCAGGGTGAGCAGGAACCGGCGCGCCGCGGCCCGCGTCAGGCCCACGGCCTGCGCCACCTCGGAGAGCGTGCGCGACGGATGCCTTTCGTTGAATGCCCGTATCACCGCGAGGCCGCGTTCAAGCGACAGCACGTACTCCGACTTGGGGAAATCGAAGGAAACCCCCGTTCGGGTTGCCAGGGGCAGCGGGCGCGGCAATTCAGGTTTGATGGACATGACAGCGGCGATCTCTTGACCTTGATTCTGAGCGAATTGTATAGTTCCGACCAGTTCGTTTATCGATACATTCGTTCGATAAACGAACAACAAAGCAAGAAGAGCCTTTCGTCAACCCCCGCCCTGCGACCCCCATGAATGCACCCGCGCCGACAGTTCCTCGCTATTACGAATCGCTCGACTTCCCGGAACTATGGAAGGAATTTCCCACGGCGTCCGAATACCAGGACGGCGTCGCACGCATGCCAGCCGCAGAACTCCGGGCATTGCAGGAACGCCGCTTCCTCGCCCAGGTGCAGCGCGCATGGCAGATCCCGTTCTATCAACGTCATTGGAGCCAAGCCGGGCTCAAGCCGCAGCACATCCAGTCCCTAAGTGATCTTGCAGCCATTCCGCCGTTTTCGGTGCACGACCTACGTGATGCCCTCGCGCGCAACCCGCCCTGGGGCGACTTCATGGGCATCGATCCGGACCGCGACCCGCCCATGCCGTTGGTCATGCAGACCAGCGGAGGCACCACGGGCCTACCTCGCCCCATGCTGTACTCGCCCCGCGATCGCGAGGTCATGAACATCTTGACCGGCCGCCGGCTCCATATGCAGGGAGTGCGGCCCTACGATCTTGTCCAGGTGATGCTGTCGCTGGGTTTATCGAACGGAGGTTTTCTTGCCAGGGAAGGCATTTGGAAATACACCGGCGCCGTCCCGGTCATGACCGGGACCGGCGCCGTCACGCCCACTCGGCGGCAGATCGAGATCATGCAAACCTGGAAAACCACGCAGCTCGTCGCATTCCCGGCGTACCTGCGCCATATCGGGCTGCTGCTGCGCGACGAACTGCACATCGACCCGCGCTCGCTCGGCATCAAGGGATTGATCGTCCACCTGGGCGTGGACGATCGCGAGGAACTCGAAGCCTTGTGGGGCGCGCCGGTCTACGACACCTACGGAACCAACGAATGCGGCTCGTTGGCCGCCGACTGCAGCGAGCGCACCGGCATGCACATCTTTGAGGATGCGTTCGTTCTCGAGATCGCCGATCCCGACACGCTGCGGCCCGTAGCCGACGGCGAGCGCGGCGTGATTCTTCAGACCACGCTGTTCAAGCATTTCGCACCGCTGATCCGGTTCAACTCCAACGACATCTCATCCATCGTCCCGGGCCACTGCCCGTGCGGCGGCACACACCGACGCCTGTCCTGCATCTTCGGCCGAGCGGACAACATGGTGAAACTGCGCGGCACCAACGTCTTTCCCGAAGCCATAGGCGCGCTGGTGGCCGAGCATCCCTCCTCCAACGGCGAATACCTGTGCATCGTCGACCAGGATGCCACTGGCCGCGACCACATGACCGTGCTGGTGGAAACGGACCTGGGCGGGCGCGAAAGAGAGACCATGGCGGCCCAGCTCGCCGATCGCTTCAAGGAAGCGCTGGGCGTCAAGCTTGCCGTCACGACCGTGGCGCCTGGCGAACTGGATGCCCGGACAGGCCTGTCAAGCGCATCGAAAGTACGCCGACTGATCGACAACCGTCCGAAGGACAAACGATGAACATCTTCGACTGCCATTCTCACTGGGCCACCGACAAGGGCTACCTGTTCCGCACCGAGGACGAACGCGCCCAGCAGGAAAAAATCTGGCGCACGCCGTTCAAGCTGTTCACCGAGGACGAACAGGCACGGTATTTCCGCGACAACAACGCGCGCGTGATCCTCGACATATCGTGGATCAAGGAATTGCCACTGGCCGAAATGACGCCCTATCACGACTATGTACTCGATGTGCAGCAGCGCCATCGCGATGTCATGTTCGGCCAATGGATGCAGTTCGATCCCCGCCGCCACGGCCCCGCGGCAATCGAGGAGTTCCACCGATGCCTGGCACGCGGCGCAGGCTTCGTGGGGCTGTGTGTGAACGGCCAGGTTACCGGCACCCCCGCCGACGACCCCGCCTGGGAACCGTTCTACCGGGCCTCCATCGACGTCGGCGCACCGGTCATGATCCTGTGCGGTCTGACAGGAATCGGGCAAGGCTTGCCCGGCGGCAAGGGCATTGTCCTGGAGGACGGCCATCCACGCTACATCGATCGGGTCGCGGCGCGCCACCCGGATCTGAAGATCCTCGCAGCCCGGCCGGCGTGGCCGTGGCAGGACGACCTGCTGGCCATCATGCTGCACAAGCCCAATGTTCATTACGAGCTGCACGGCTGGGGGCCGCGGCAATTCACCCCCACGCTGAAAAAAGAAATCCGCGGCCGCATGCAGGACCGGATCATGTTCGGCTGCGACTTTCCCGTCCTCC
Organism: Pigmentiphaga kullae; assembly: GCF_004216695.1. Taxonomy (GTDB): domain Bacteria; phylum Pseudomonadota; class Gammaproteobacteria; order Burkholderiales; family Burkholderiaceae_B; genus Pigmentiphaga; species Pigmentiphaga kullae. Next base: position 175,418 of record NZ_SGXC01000003.1, on the reverse strand, counting down.
GCTACGAAAAAGTAATCGCCGACTGGCAGGCCGAAGGCTATCCCGAGGCCGTCCTGCAGAAAGTCTTGCACGACAATGCCGCGCGCTATTTCGGCGCGGCGAGCTGACACGCCCCTGTTCCCCAGGCGCCGCCGGGCCGGGCAGTCAGCGACGCGCCGCGCGACGGCGAGCATCGCTTCAAGAAAGCATTAAAGATAATCGGAGACATGATGACAACTCGTGCAATGGCCGCCCACGCCTCGGGCCTGTTATTGACTCTGGCCGGACTGACTCTCCACGGTGCCGCGCAAGCCCAGGATGAAGCCAGGACGTTTCCCGAAAAAAGCGTACGCTGGGTCATTCCGTTCCCGGCCGGAGGGGCCACCGACGTCGTGGCCCGGATGGTGGCGCAGAAGCTGACCGACCAATGGGGCCAACCCGTGGTCGTGGAAAACCGGGCTGGCGCGACAGGATCCATCGGTTCCCAGTACGTCGCCGCGGCGGCGGCGGATGGCTACACCCTACTGATGGGCACCGCTTCCACCCACGCGGTGGCGCCGGCCGTCAATGCCAACCTGCCCTACAAGAACCTGGCCGACTTCACGCCCATCACCCTGGTAGCGACGTTTCCCAACCTGCTCGTCGTTCACCCGTCACTACCGGTACACAGCGTCGCGGACCTGATCGCGCTGCTGAAGGCGCACCCCGATCGCTACAACTTCGCCAGCACGGGCACGGGCGGTTCGGTACACATGGCAGGCGAGCTCTTCAAACTGAAGACCAGCACGCGCATGACCCATGTCCCCTACAAAGGAAGCAGCGAGGCCCTGGCCGACCTGCTGTCCGGGCGGGTGCAAGTGGAATTCGATAACATGACCACGGTGTGGCCCCTTGCCCAGAAGGGACGGTTGCGGGCACTGGGGGTCACGAGCCTGAAGCGGACTCCGCTGGCTCCGGATCTGCCGGCCATCGCCGAGACCGTTCCCGATTTCGATGCGCCCTCGTGGGTCGGCATCTTCGCTCCGGCCCGCACGCCGGCGGCCATCGTCCAGAAGATCGCGGCCTCGGTCTCCCAAGTCATGCAACAACCTGACGTCATCAAGAAACTGCACGAACTCGGGGCAACGCCAGTCACCGACTCGCCCGCTGCTTTTGCGGCCTTCGTCGAGCACGACACGGAACGATGGCGCGACGTGGCAGCCAAGGCGGGTATTCGCCTGGAATAGGCGGCCGAGTCCGCTGGGGAGGCTACCCCCGGTGTGTGTTGCGGTCTTTCACGGTGTTCTGGCAATACCCCCTGCCATCGGCTTTTCCTCTCACGACGCCTCGGCCAGCCCTCGCTTGGCAGCCGCCTGCGCCGTGGGATTCGGCGTGGGCTCGCCGATCTTGCGCAGCGTGTTCCGGTCGGTGTGGTGGAAGGGCTCGGCCTGCCCGGGGATGATCAGTATCGTGTCCTGCTCGTAGGACCAGGTCCCGTCGTCGTTGATCGTGACCGTGATGGTGTAGCTCTCGGTCTTGAACGCATATTCCAGGAAGGGATTCGACACGATCCCGTTCGTCAGCGAACCGCGCACGGCCTGGAGGCTGAAACGCTTCGCATCGGCGCTGGCCTGGCCCACGGCCATCGCCGTCTGCCCGCGCGGAATCGACAGCGTCTGCATCACCGCGCCCGTCGCGGGCTCCCACAGCCAGTAGCCGACCTGGTCGTGGAAGGTCTCGACGTCGTCCGGCTTGACGATGCGGGTGTGATAGCGCAGCCCGTAGAACAATTGCGGACCGTTGGTCTGCGCATCGATGGGCTGCAGCTCCATGTGCTCGATGAAGGCCTGCTTCTCGGGGCCATCGGCCTTGGGATTGATGTCGAGCCCGCGCGCACCCGTCCAGATGCCGGCCATGCCGGTCAGCGGTCCTAGGTTGGCGAGCGTGTGGACATCGGGTTCCGGCTCGGTGTAGATGTCCTTGGGATAATTTTCCATGGTAGGTCCGGCAACAACGCTTAGTGACGAAGAAGCCGGATTTATGCAAGCGGCCCGGATGGATGTCAAGAAAAATCCCTTCCGGGCGCAGCCCTACGCCACCGCCCTCGCCTGCTCTTCCATCCACCATTGCCTCAGCATTTCCGTCGCACCTCCCTTGGCGACGATCTTCCTGAGCTCCTCCGGCAAGGGAGGATAGTCGCGGACGAGACCGCTCGTCAGGTTCTCGAATCTTCCGGTATCGAAGTTCACCCGCAGCCGGTCGCCATCGGCGGCCAGGGCGGAAACGCCCGCGGAATCGGCCATGAACATCAGCCCGACACTGATCGCGCCGCGAAAACTCAGATAGGGCATGGACTCGCACACAACGCCGACGCCCAGCGAACGCAGCGCGATATAGCCCTGCACGTGAGCCTTGCCCTTGCCGAAATTGCGGCCGGCCAGAACGATGTCGCCCGGTTCCACGCTGGTCCGGAAAGCGGGGCGGTCCTCTTCCAGGACGTGGCTCTTGAGCACGTCGGGGTCGAATACCTTGTCCGTCACGTACTGCTGGGGCATCAGATATCCGTCATGCCGGACATCATCCCCGAACTTGTGGCAACGCCCCTCGTACAGCCAGGTTTCACTGATCATTTCCCACTCCTTGCATGTCGATCGGCGGTCATGCCGCCGCCAGTCTGCGCGCATCCGCGATCTCGCCGCGCAGCGACGAGGCCGCAACGGTGGCCGGGCTGGCCAGGTAGACCTGCGCGTCTCGGGGCCCCATCCGGCCCGGGGCATTGGTGGCCGCGGTGGAGATCGACACCTCGCCCGGCCCGAGGGGGCCGACCTTGCCACCCGAGCAGACGCCGCAGCCCGGCTGCAGGATGATCGCCCCCGTCCTCTGGATGCTCGAGATGAGTCCCTCGTCCGCGGCACGGCGCGCCGTCTCGACCGAGCCCGGCGCGACATACAGGCGCGTCCCCGACGCAATCCGCTTGCCGCGGATCAGCGACTCGGCAATGACCAGATCCTCGTAGGTGCCGGATCCGCAGGAACCGATGAACGCGTGATGCACGTGAACGCCCGTCACTTCGCTCACGTCCACGGCGCGGTCGGGACTGCCGGGCAAAGCCACCTGGGGTTCGAGTTCGCTCAGGTCGAAGACTTCGTCTGCCTCGTAGCGGGCATCCTCGTCGCTGCAAAGAGCGGCCAGGTCCAGATCGCCGTCGAGCGGGATCGACCCGCTCAACCGCCCGGACGGCGGGATGAACAAAGTGGCCACGCCTATCTCGGTCGGCGAATTGCACAGCGCGACGCGGTTCGAGAAATCCATGTCGTGGACAGCTCCCGCCAGTTCGATGACGCGATAGCTGTATTTGCCGCCGAACAGCCTTCCATCCACCATGTCTCGCGATATCCGATAGCCGACGTCCCGGCCATAGACGCCGGCCTTCAACTGTCCGGTGAAGACGATGCGCACCGTCGGCGGGACGGTGAACCAGGTCGTTCCGCGCGCGATGACAGTAGCGATCTCGGTCCCCATTCGTAGCGCAACGGCCCCGATCGCACCGAAGTTGGTGCAATGCATGTCGTTGGCGAAGATGAACATGCCGGGTCGGACCAGGCCTTGCTCCATGGGAAAGATGTGCCCATGGCCGCCCGCTCCGATGTCATAGAATTTATCGATCTTCCACGCCTTGACGGCCTCGCGGATCTTCATGCCCTTTTGCGCCGCCTTGGGCGTCGTGTACACCACGTCGTGATCCGTCACGATCACCACCCGCGAGGGATCCCACAGTTTGTCGATGCCGATGTCGTCCAGCTCTTCCTTGGTCGAACCCACCTGCCCGTCATGCATGAACATCAGGTCGGGGATCGGATAGACCACATCTCCCGGCTTGACGGCCGGCACGCCGGCCGCCCGCGCGACAATCTTTTCAAACGCTGTCATTCCCATGGTCCACCTCTCTAACTCGCCTGGCCGATCGTGTGCTGCCACAGGCACCGTGTGCCCTCTGTCACGATTTCCTTGGAACTCACATCCTCGATGAAGTCCTCCCGCATCCTCTTGCCGGCGGCATGGACGATGTCGAAGGCCTTCGCGCGAGCCTTCAGGACCTCAGGATGCTTCGCCTGCCCCGGATAGCCCAGGCCTTGCGAGAAATCGTTCATCCCGATGTAGAAAAAATCGACGGCATCGAGGTTGACCATGCTGGGCAGATTTTCCAGTCCCTCGCGGTCCTCGATCATCAGGCACACCACCATGTTCTCGTTGCACCGACGGTAGAAACCGGTCCGGTCCCCCTTGTCCATCGCATAGTCGACGCCTCGGGCGCTTCCGAACGAACGATCGCCCATCGGGCCGAAATAGGCAGCGCGCACCACCTGTTCCGCCTGCTCCAGCGTCGAGATATGCGGCGCCACGATTCCCTGCACGCCGCGGTCGATGAACTGCTGGATGGTGCTGGAACGAATGTCCGGCACCCGCGCCAACGTCGTCATGCCACAAAGATCGGCCGCGCGGCAGGTTTCTTCGATTTCCCGAAGGGAAAACGCGCCGTGCTCACCGTCGATCTGGATGAAATCCAGGCCAAGCTTGCCGACGATCTCCACGGTTTGCGGGGATGGCCAGCTCAGGATGGCGCCATAACTCTTCCGGCCATCCTTCATGGCGGCCTTGACCCTGTTAGGGAAATACATGTTCACCTCGTGGTGTCTAGTGTGAATTCCTGAGCCCGATCGAGTCGATAACGCCCGACCACTTGGCGGCCTCGTCGTCCATGAAGGACTTGAACTGCTCCGCCGTCGAACCCACGGCCAGGGTGCTGCTGGTCCGCAAGTAGTCGACTACGCTTTTCTCAGCCAGCGCTTTCGAAAAATCGGCCTGTATCTTCCGAACGATGCCGGCCGGAAGTCCTGGCGGCGCGACCACGCCGGACCAACCTTCCACATACATGCCCTTCAGCCCCGATTCGTCCAGGGTCGGGACGTCGGAGAACGCATCGATTCGCTGCCTGCCTCCCACGGCGATCAGGCGCACGTTTCCGGAACGGATCGTCGCCATGGCCCCGGGCAACGGCATGAACATGAAATCGGTGGTTCCGCTGGCGACATCCAGCAGGGCCGGGCTATCGCCCTTGTTGGGGATGTGATAGAGCTTTACGCCCGCCCGGCTGGCAAACAGTTCGGCCGCGAGATGCCCCACATTGCCTACGCCAGCCGAGCTGTAATTGACGCCCTGCGGCTTGTTCTTGATATAGGCAATCAGTTCCGGGACGGTCTTTACAGGCAGTTTTCCGTTGACGACCAGTGCGAACGGAATACTGGTCATCTGAGTGACCGGCGTGAAGTCCTTCAGCGGGTCGAACGGTATTTCCTTGTATATGAACTGATTGACCGTCATGTTGCCGGGCGCGGCATAACCGATGGTGTAGCCATCGGGGGGAGCCTGCTGGACAGCCGACATGCCGATGATGCCGTTTGCCCCCGCCTTGTTCTCCACCACGACCGGCTGCTTCCAGATCGCCGCCAGGGCGGCCGCGATCTGCCTGGCGGACCCATCTGCCGACGACCCGGGAGCCTGGGCAACAATGAATCTCACCTGTCGGTTCGGCCACTCGCCGGCTTGGGCCATACACGGCCCCCCCGCCAGCCATGCCATCAACGCGAGCGCCCCCATCCCGATCCGACTGGTCTTCATTTCTCCTCCTTTATGGTATCGATACCATCGCCGATCAAAAAACAACCGCTGCAGGCGATGGCGCATGCGAAATCGCCCGCAACTCTGCGGTGGCTGGTCATGGTATCGATACCATATCACGCCATGCGTCCCGAACGACTAGGAAGTTTCCCGTATGCGGAGTTCAAACCCAACGTCCACATGGCCAGAAGGCGAACCGCCCCCGATCCGCGCGAGCGCGACGCGGGCGGCCTCCCGGCCTATCGCGTAGCGGGGGATGCGCAGGGCGGTGATGGCGGGAGCCAGCATGGCGCCCATCTCCGTATCCTCGAAAGCCACGATGGCAATGCGCCCGGGAATGGGGACCCGCATCTTCTGGCATTCGAGATGCGCGCCCAGAGCCATGTTGCCGCCGAAGAACACGGCCGCGTCCACCTGTGGACGGGCATCGATCAGATCGCGCAGCACGACGGCGCCAGACGCCACATCGCCGTCGGTCGCTATTTCGAGATCCGGACCGGAACGCAGTCCCGCATCGTTCACCGCGGCCCGATAGGCCTTGATCCGCGTTTGCGTGCGCTCGTTATGCGGCGACCGCGCATAGACGCAGGCGATGTTCTCGTACCCGCGATCGATGAGATGCCTGGTCAAGGTGTAGGCGGCGTCGAAGTTCGAAAAGCCCACGGCAGTATCGAGCGGCTGCTCGCACAGGTCGCCCGTTTCGATGACCGGTATTCCCGAAGCGCGTATGAGGTCGATGCACTCGGCGGTATGCACGGTGTTGTGGAGGAGCAGCGCACGAGGCCGCTGAGACAGGAACGCCCGAACGATGGCCTCTTCCCCTTCAAGAGTTTCGCCGGATGTTCCCAGCATGAGGTGATAGCCCAGGGGCGAGAGGAAATCGCTGACCCCTTGCACCATCGCGGTCAGAAACAGGTGGTTGATGCTGGGAATGACCGCCGCGATCAATTGGGTCTTCTGGGACTTCAGACTGCCGGCAGGCCCGTTGGGCACGTAACCCAGCTGTTTGATGACACGATGGATCTTGTCCAGGGTCTCGGGAGCAACGGAAGAAGGATGGCTCAACGCCCGGGATACCGTGATGGGCGCCACGTTGGCCAGGCGGGCGACGTCCACCATTCGTACTCTGTCATTTGCCGTTTTTTTCATTCGGATTGCTTGCACTGAAATCGTGAGAACCGGCCGGCAGCATTCCCCATGAAGCCGGCGGCCCAACCTGACGATTGTGATGCAAGGAACCGGAATAGTCGATCCGCCCGTGACTGCTTTCGTTCGTCACTGCTGCTCGATGCCGGCCGCCTTGACCAGCTTCGTCCACCGGGTGATTTCCACCTTCTGGAACTCCGCCAGTTCCTGGCGGGTTCCCGGAATCGGCTTCCAGGCGTTGTCGCCGAAGTACTTGGCGGCCTCCTGCGATTGCATGATGGGCACGATAAGCGCGTTGAGCTTGTCGGCGATATCGTTCGGGGTGCCCTTGGGCGCGAACACCGCCAGCCAGCCGCTGGCCTCGTAGCCGGGGACGCCCTGCTCCGCGATCGTCGGGATGTCTTCGTAGCCCGGCATGCGCGTAGGCGTGGACACGCCCAGGGCCTTGAGCTTGCCGGCGCGCACGTGCGGCATCACCGCCGGCGCGTCGCCGAACACGATGTCGATCTGCCCGCCCATCACATCCGTGACGGCCAGCGGCAGCGTCTTGTACGGCACGTGCAGGATGTCGATGCCGGCCAGTTCCTTGAGCACTTCGCCGCCGGCCCTGGACGAGGAGTTGCCGGAGCCGAAGGTCAGCTTGCCGGGATTTTTCCTGGCCGCCGCGATCAGTTCCTGCACGTTGTGGTACGGCGCGCCGGGCGCCACCGTCAGCACCACGCCGCCCACGATCATCGCGGTAATCGGCACGAAATCCGCCACGGGGTCGTAGGGCAGCTTCTTGAACAGCGCGAGGTTCGCCGCATGCGTCGTATTCGTGCCGATGACGATGGTGTACCCGTCCGCGGGTTGGCGCAGGACGTGCTGCAAGGCGATGAACCCGCTGGCGCCGGGCTTGTTGTCGACGATGACCGGCTGCCTGGTGATCTCGGTGATGTGTTTGCCGAGGAAGCGGGCAGCCAGGTCGGTCGTCGTGCCGGCGCCGAACGGCACGACGATGGTGATGGGCTTGCCGGGAAAGCCTCCCGCCTGGGCCCGGACCTGCGGCGAGGCGGCCAGCGCCAGCGATCCTCCCAGCAACAGGGCTTGCAGTGTATGGATTTTTCTCATGTCATGTCTCCTTTGATGGCCTTGCACATCCAGCGGATGAATGCCGGGGTCGCCTCGCCCGCGATCACATGCGCATCGCCTTGGCGATGATGCTTCGCTGAATCTGCGAGGTCCCTCCGCCTATGGTCGATTGCATGCCCTCGCGGAAATAGCGCTCCATGTCGGACTCGGGCAGCATGCTGTGCCCACCCAGGATCTGCATGCCCTGGCGCGTCACCGTCTGCAGGGTCTCGGACGCCATGAGCTTGGCCATGCTGACTTCGCGCGAGCAGGGCAGGCCCCGCGAGGCCATGTCGGCGGCGCGATACACCATCAGGCGCGACGCATCGACCGCGGTCTGCATGTCGGCCAGCATGTGGCGTATCACCTGGAAGTCGTAGATCGGCTGGTCGAATTGGATGCGCTCGTGCGCATAGCGCAGGGCGTCGCTGACGGCCTGCTGCGCGTTGCCGACGTAGGCGGCGGACACGGCTATCCGTTCCAGCTCCAGATGGTCGGTGATGATGCGCCAGCCGTCGCCCGGCTCGCCCATCATGTTGGCATCGGGTACCCATGCATCGTCGACGAAGATCTCGGTGGTGCCCGTGGCGCGGCGCGCCATCGTCGGTAGTCGCCGGATGTCCAGGCCCTTCGTGTCGTTGGGCACCAGCAGCACCGACAGGCCTTTGTGCTTCTTCGCCTCCTTGTCGGTGCGCACCAGCATCGCGATCACGACGTTCCGGGCCGCCGCGCCGGAACACCACAGCTTCTGGCCCCGGATCACCCAGCCCTGGTCGCGCGGCTCGGCCCGCGTGCGCGTCGACGCCGCGTCGGAGCCGGCCTGGGGCTCGGAAATCGAGATCGAGAAACGCAACTCACCCCGCATGAACGCGGGCAGGTAGCGCTCTTTCTGCTCCGGCGTGCCGAACTTGACGATGTTCATCCCGGTGAACGTCGCGACCATGAAAGCGGTCGCGAAATCGAAGCCATAGCGCGCCAGGCCCTCGCACATCAGCGCGTAGTCGAAGATCGTGCCGCCGTCGCCGCCCTGGTCCTCGGGTATCAAGAGGCGCAGCCAGCCCAGCTTGGCCACCTTTTCATAGGCTTCATAGGGATAGGCGCGGTCGATGTCGCACTGGCGCACATACTCGCGGCCGATCTCCTGCTCCATCACGCGCGCAACGGTATCGCGCCACAACGTCTGCTCTTCGTTCAGGAAATCCATGTCGTTCTCTTTGGAGGAAGGTAGGGAATGGTCATTGGGCCGGCAGGCGCTGGCGGCGTACCAGCAGGCTGAACTCGCAACTCAGCACGGTCTCGTCACGCTGGTTGACCGCGACCAGCTTCGTGGTCGCGATGCCGTGCCGGTCGCCCTTGGCGCGCAGGTCGATGATTTCGCTTTCCGCATGCAGGGTGTCGCCGATGAACGTGGGCTTGAGAAAACGCAGCCTGTCCACGCCGTAGAAGGCCTCGACGACGCTCGAATCGAAGCCGAGCAGCGCGTTCACGACCACGAACACCAGCCCCCCCTGCACGACGCGCTGGCCGTAGAGCGACCGCTTGGAGAATTCCGCGTCCGCGTGGATGGCCAGCCAGTTGCCGGTCAGGCCGCAGAAATTGACGACGTCGGTCTCGGTCATGGTGCGGCCGCCGGAACGGCGGCGCTGGCCCAGGGATAGTTCGTCGAAAGGCTGGGTGATCATCGAATCCGGACCTCCATGCGGGAATGGGGGAAAGGGGAATGGCCGAATTCTAGATTCTTATTTCGTTTTTAAAAGTCTAATTCCATTTTAATTATGTAGAATGACAAGCCGACCCGCCCGAAAAAGAAGCAAATTTCACATTGCCGCGGCGCGGCCAGTCGATGCGAAGTCATTGATATTGCTTGGAAATTCACCAAGCCCGTTTCTTTCCATCACATCGAATTCCATTCCATGGACGACACGTTAGGGACTTTCCCTAGGACTACGACGCCCCGCGATGAGATCCGGGTCCTGGCACGCGGACTGACCTTGCTGAAGGCGTTCTGCCCGCGCAACGCCGCCCGCTCGAACGGAGAGCTGGCGCAGATGACCGCCCTGCCTAAGGCCACCGTGTCGCGCCTGACCGCGACCCTGACCCGCCTGGGCTACCTCGAATACCTGGACGAGTCGGCCCGATACCGCTTGGCTCACGCCGCGCTCGCGCTGGGTTTCGGCGCCTTGTCCACGCAGGACATCCGCATGCGGGCCCGCGAGCACATGCAGCGCTTCGCGGATGACAACGACCTGGTGGTCGTGCTGGCCGTGCGCGAAGGCAACGTGATGGTCTGCCACGAGGTCTGCCGTGGCCGGGGCGCGCTCACCATCCGTGTCGCCGCGGGCTCGCGGCTGAAGCTGCCGCGCTCGGCCATGGGCCGTGCCTGGATGGCCTCTCTTGCCCCCTCCCGACGCGCCGCCGTCCTGCGCGAACTGGAACTGGCCTTCCCCCATGACCCGCTGCATCCGGCGCTGGACGAGGCAGCGGCCGAAATCGCCCGGTCCCGGTTCTGCGTCACGGTCGGCTCGCTGGAACCCGACGTCAACAGCGTCGCGACCCTCATCGACGTGGCGCAATCCCCCGGCGCATACGTGCTCGGCTGCTCGGTGCCGGCCTTTCGCTACCCCCGCGAGCGCTGCGTCGCGGAGATCGGCCCGCTGCTGCTCGGCTTGCGCGACCGGATCGAAGCCGGCCCGGAAACGGCCGGCACCGCGGGAGGCTCCTGATGCGCAAACGCACCCAGGCACTGGAGGCCACCGACGGCGACGAGGGCAATCACGGCATCGACTCCCTGCGGCGGGGCATGGAAGTCCTGCGCTGCTTCCAGCCGGGCGAAAATGCGCTGACCGTTGCCGAGATCGCCCGCCGGCTGGATCTGCCGCGAACGACCGCGCGCCGGCTGTTGAACACGCTGGCCGCGCATGACTTCCTGTCCGGCGTCCCGGACCGCGATGCCTTCCGCCTGCACGTCGCCAGCTTCGTCCTGGGCCAGGCGGTGCTGTCGGGCTCGGAACTGGTACGCAGCGCGACGCCAGTGCTGCAATGGCTGGCCAACCGGCACGCCCTGCATTGCCTGCTGTGCGTGCGCGATCGCGGCGACATGCTGGTGCTCGCGCACCAGGCCGGCGCCGGTACGGCGCATTGCCCCCTCGGGGCCGGGACGCGGCTGCCCATCGCCCGCACCGCGCCGGGCCATGCCTGGCTGTGGACCCAGCCCGTCGCCACGCAGGGAGAATGGCTGACGCCGATGCGGGCGTCGGCCAACCCGGCCGAACACACACACGCCGCGGCCATCTACCAGGCCTTCCACGACCTCGTGCAAGGCGGCGCCTGCGCCTCGTTCGGCACGTGGCGGTCCGGCGTGGGCTTCATCGCCGCTCCCGTCGCGCTGGCCGGCGGCGACAGCGCGGTGATCGCCGGCGTACACACCTGCGCCGCGCCGCAAGAGCGAAGCCGCATCGAGCGCGAATGCACGCCGGCCTTGCTGCAGGCGGCCGGCACGATACGCCGGGAGATCAGGCGGGTGTGAATCGTCCTCCTCAAGCACCATTCCTGATGAAGTCCAGCAAGGCCATCCCGAAGTCCGCATCGGCGGTGTTCAGGTGCGCGATGATGGACGTGTGGTTGTGCCCGGCCAGCCACATGAAACGTGGCGACCGGCGCCGGTGGGCGCTCAGGGCGTGATAGAGCTCCGCGTTGTGCACGTCGATCAGCGGGTTCTCGTACTGGGCCACCGCGAGCATGACCGGTAGCCTGGCCAGGCCCTGGGTGGCATAGGTGACCGGCGAACCCTCCTCCATGCGCCGGGCGTCGACACCGTAGTAGGCCTCGACGCGCCGGGCGTTGGGATTCTCGGCGCCAGCTTCGGCTCGCACCCGCCCCGACACCAGGATGAGCCCTGCCAGGCCGCTCCGGCCCCGCGGATGGAAGCGGCTGTCGCCAGCGTAGTGGCCGGCGTGGGTTCCTCCCGCCGAATGCCCCATCAGGAATATCCGGTCGGGATCCCCGCCCCACTGCGCGACATGCCTGCGCACCCAGGCCACCGCGGCGGCGATGTCCTGCGTCGCGCTCGGGAAAGGATGTTCCGGGGCAAGGCGGAACTCCACGTTCACGCCCACGACGCCATGGCGCGCCATGAACCACAACACGTTGGCGTAGATCTCGGGCGTGCGATTCTTTTCCCCGTCCACGAACGCCCCGCCGTGCACGAACATCAGGACGGGGCGAGCCTTGCGGGTGCCCGTTCCTTCAGGCCAAGGCGGCACATGGACGTCGAGCCGGTTGCGCTCGTGCGGACCGTAGGACAGGTCCATCTCGCGCGTGCCTACCTTAGGCGCGGCGGCATGCAGCACGTCGTAGGCCTCGATCATGCGCCGGGTGTGGTCCTTGATGTCGCGGCCCCAGACGGGCCCGAGCTCGCGCATCAACGCGCGCACGCTGTCGGGAACCGCGGGCGCATCGGCGGAAGTAGCCGGTGGTCGATGGAACGTCATGCGTCTTCTCCATGGGTTTTTTCGTGCTTGACCCGGATCGGATCAGCCAATTATTATTTTAGAACAGTCGGTCCAATATTTGGAATGTACAAAGTGCGGGGCCGGCGGATGCACTCGGTACACATGACAAGGCACATCCCCACCATGGCTCAACCCCTGCTTGGCAAGCTCCGCCACATCTCCCTTTCGGTGAAGGACATCGAGGAAACCGCGCGCTTCTACGAACAGGCATTCGGCATGTTTCGTGTGCGCCAGTCCAGCGTCGCCGTCATGATGTCCGACGGCGTGGTCAGCCTGGCCATCATCAGCTCGACCAAGAATCCCAACGCCGAGGAACGCGAAGGCCTTCATCACATGGGATTCCTGATCGGCGAAATGGAAGACGCCGCGGAGCGGGTGCTTGGCGCCGGCGCCGAATACCACGGCCAGATCAACGGCGTGGGCAAGGGTCCGGCCACCGAGCGCAAGTACCGCGATCCGAACGGCGTCGTGTTCGACATCGTCACGCGCGAGCACGCCGAGCGCGTGTGGTGCCTGCCGCAGATCGTGTAAGGAGCGATCCATGTCGAATCATCCATACACCCTCGAGCAGTTCTGCGAGAACACCCGCGCCACCCTGCGCCAGGACCCTGGCCGCGCCGGCCAGGAGCGCGTCTGCGCCGACTTCGAACGGCTGCTGCAATCGCCGGCATTCGTCGACAAGTACTGCGGGCCGGAGCTCGAACGCAAGCTGTACCGCGTCCACACCGACCCCGAGCTCGGCTTCGAAGTGCTGGTCCACCTGAACAAGGCGGCGCGCAAATCCCCGCCCCACGATCACGGAGAATCCTGGGCGATCTATGGCCAGGTCACCCGCTGGGTGGACATCACCAACTACCGGCGCAACGACGACGGCCGGCAACCCGGCCACGCCGACCTAACGCTGACCGAGTCCTTCCGGCTGGAACCCGGGCAGGCCCGGTTGTTTCCCCAGGGGGCCATCCACGCGATCGACTACCCCGACCAGGCCGTGTTCGCGCGCGTCACCGGCCGCGACCTGGACGCCTTCCATCGCGACATGTTCGATCTCGAGGCGGGAACGGTCACCCGCATGACCCCGCAGCGAGCCAGCTGACGTGGAACCCCGCACCCTGGAACAACCGACATGAACACGCCTGGACAGGAACGGATCGTGACACCCGCCGAATTGCGGGAGCGCCTGCGACGCGACGGGGAACTCGCGCTGGTCGACGTCCGCGAAGAGCTGCCCTTCTCGCGCGCGCACCTGCTGCAGGCCCGCTGCATTGCGCTGTCGCGGCTGGAAGTCCTGATGCCGCAGCGCGTTCCCCGGCGATCGACGCCCATCGTGCTGTGCGCCGACTCGGCGCTGAACGAACGGGCGCGCGGGCGGCTGGCCCGCCTCGGCTATACGGACGTGTCCGCCCTGGAAGGCGGGCTCGAGGGCTGGGTCCAGGCCGGCCTGCCGGTCTTCAGCGGCGTCAACGTCCCCAGCAAGGCCTTCGGCGAGTTCGTCGAGCATGCCTATCGCACGCCGTCCATAGACGCCAAGGAACTACAGGATCTGCTCGACGCCCATGCCGACGTGCAGGTGTTCGACTCGCGCCCCTACGACGACTACACCGCCGAGACCATCCCCACGTCCACCAGCGCGCCGGGCGCGGAACTGGCGTTCCGCGTTCCCGAAGCCGTCGCGCACGACGACACGCTGGTAGTGGTCAACTGCGCCGGCCGCACCCGCAGCATCCTGGGCGCACAGTCCATCATCAACGCCGGCCTGCCGCAGCGCGTCGTCGCCTTGCGCAACGGCACGATGGGATGGCGCCTGGCGGGGCTGGCGGTGGAAACCGGGGCGGAACGCCGCCTGGCCGCGCCTTCGCGCGAAGCCGCGCAAGCCTCGCGAGCGGCCGCGCAGCGCTTCGCCGATGCCGCCGGCGTGCGCGAGGCCGACCTGTCCATGCTCCGCCAATGGCTGGACGAACGCGAGGCGCGCACGCTCTACGCGCTGGACGTGCGCACCCCCGACGAGACGGCGCGGGATCCGCTGCCCGGCACGCTGTCCGCTCCGGGCGGCCAACTGGTACAGGCGACCGATCTGTATGTCGGCACCCTGCAGTCGCGCATTCTCCTGCTCGACCCCGAGCACACGCGGGCGCTGATGACGGGAGCCTGGCTGCGGTGCATGGGTTGGCGCGACGTCTACGTGGCGCCGCCGCACCGGGTCCGCGACATGGCCGCCCTGCTGGCGACGCGGCCGGCGCCGCTGCCGACGCCTGCCCGCCCGGGGCTGGACGTCGCCGAAGCCCAGGCCTACATGCAGGCCATGGACGTGACGGTACTGGACCTGTCCTGGAGCCGCCAGTACAAGCGCCGCCACGTGTCGGGCGCCGTCTTCGCCTCGCGCAGCCACCTGGGCACGGCCCTGGATGCCCATGCCGGCAGCGCCGGCTACCTGCTGACCTGCGAAGATGGCCGCGTCTCGGGTTTCGCCCTGGCCGAGGCGCAGGCCCTGACCAGCAAGCCCGTCCACTACCTGGCGGGCGGGATCGCGGCCTGGTCCGCGGCGGGCCTGCCGTTGACCGGCGACGGACAACGCTGGTCGGTGGAACCCGAAGACGTCTGGCTGCGCCCCTTCGAAAGGCCGACGCAGACCCGCCAAGCCATGGACGAATACCTGTCGTGGGAAGTCGACCTGCTGGAACAGGCCCGCCTGGACGGCAGCCTGAACTTCCAGGCCTATGCCCCGCAGCGGCCCACCTGAGGCCGCGCACCGTTCGCAACGATAAAAACCGGAGACATCTCATGACACAGCAACGACCCGGCAAGCCCGCTCTTGCCCTGGTGACGCTCGCGCTAGCCTGCGCCGGCCTGCCCGCCGCGCACGCGGCGGACGCCACCTGGAAACCGGCCAAGCCCATCAAGCTCATCGTCGCCTATCCCGCGGGCGGCCCGGTCGACCAGATGGCGCGCGCCTTCTCCAACGAAATGGCGAACGAACTCGGCCAGCCCGTCATCGTCGACAACCGCGGCGGCGCCAGCGGCTCGCTGGGCGCCAACTTCGTCCGCCGCGCCGAACCCGACGGCTACACGATCAGCCTGATCATGGACGCCCACACCATCGTGCCCAGCCTGATCAAGGACGCCGGCTATCGTCCGCTGGAGGACTTCACCCCCATCGGCCTGGTCACGCGCGCGCCGATGGCCATCGGCGTCAACGCGCAGCGGCCCTACAAGACCTTCCGCGACGTAGCCGAAGCCGCCCGGGCGAAACCCCGAAGCGCCAGCTATGGCGTCTCGCAGGGCACGCTGGGTAGCCTGGTCATGCTGCAACTCCAGCGCCTGGGCAATTTCGAACTGCTCAACGTGCCCTACAAGGGCGCCGCGCCCGCGCTGCAGGATGCGCTGGGCGGACAGATAGACATGGTGGTCGGCTTTCCCAGCAAGGTCATGCCCTACATCCAGAGCAAGCAGATGCGCGCGCTGGCCGTCACCTCGAAGGAACGCTCGAAAGACCTTCCCGACGTTCCCACGCTGGGCGAACAGGGCTTCGGCGAGATCGACTGGTCGGGCTGGATGGGGCTGGCGGGGCCCGCCGGCATGCCGCCGGCCATCGTCCAGCGCTACAGCAGCGTCCTGAAGAAGGTATTGTCGGAACCCGCCGTGATCGAACGCTTCAATGCCGCGGGCATGCCGGTGGCCTTCAGCGATCCGCCCGCCTTCGCGAAATTCATGGCGTCCGAGACCGCCTACTGGAACAAGGTCATCGTGGACGGCAAGCTGGCCGCGTCCAACTGACCCTGCGGGGAAGGGCTTTCCCGTTCAGCCGGGAAAGCCCAGCGTTGCCGAGATCGCCTGCGCGTGCTCCTGCAGCAAGGCGATGATCCGCTTGGGCGGCGCCTTGGCCAATCGCACGGCCAGGCCCGTCACGCCTATCGCCGCCACGCACTCGCCACCGGCATCGCGAATGGGCACGGAAATACCCATCACCCCCTCGGCCCACTCTTCGTTGTTGACCGCATAGCCGTCGCGCCGGACCTTCGCCATGATCTTCTCCAGCGCGGCCCGCGTCGTCGGCGTGTTGGGGCCGAAGCTCGGATAAGGCTCGGCCAGCGCATCCAGCTCGGACCCGGACGAAAACGCCAGCAGCACCTTGCCCGACGCCGTCGCGTGCATGGGCGCCTGCCCGCCCGTCTTCGCGTTGACGCGGATGCGGTGGGTACCCTCGACGACGTCCAGATACACGATGCTGTCACGGTCCAGGGCAGCCAGGTACGAGGTCTCGCCCAGTTCGTCGCGCAAGGCCATCAGGGCCGGCCGGGCCAACGCCGCCACGTTGTAGCGCTCGCGGATGCTGCTGCCCAGCGTCCAGGTCTTGAGCGTGGGCATGTAGCTCGCATCGGGCATCTGGCACACATACCCCAGATGCATCAGCGTGTTGAGCAGGCGATGGACATTGCTTTTCTGCAGCTCGGTCTCGCGGGTCAGTTCGGACAGGCTCACCGGCCCGTCGTGCTGGCACAGGCGCTCGAACACCTGGAAGGCTTTGATGACTGTTTTATCCATTCGCGGTCTAGTGTTTCATGTAGCGCTGGCAGGCGCGGCCAATAATAGCAAACGCGCCTCGCGATACTGCCCTGTCGCCGCGGTGACAGGGCCAGCCTGCGGTTCACTCCAGCAATGGGTCTTGGACGAGAGTTACGGAGCCATAGCGTCTGATCGCGAGCTGACCACGCGGACCGGGAACAAGCTTCCAGTTCGAGATATCGGCGGTCATACCTAGGCTCAGCCTTCCAGTCCGCGTATAAGGATCCGAGAAGAAATTCAATTTATTGACACCGGATCCGCCGCCATTCTGCACGCAGACTATACGAGGTATGTTTCCGACAAAACTGCATATGCTGCTTGCCGGCAACGTCGCCTGCAATGCCAGATCGGCAGCGCTCAAGACCACCTCCCCGGCAAGCAACATGCCGTTCCTTTCCTGAGGTATCGAGGGCAAAGCTACTGGCACCTGGACAACGCTTTCCAGTTCCAAACCGTCGGTCCGGACGCCAATCCTGTAGATTTGCTCCAGACTGCCTGCGTATGCGTCCAGACCCCACACCCGGGTCCCTGCCGGATCGAATGCGACGACATTACCACCGTCATATGCCGGTAATGCACGGGGCTGGAGAACCCCATTGCGAATCAGCACCACGCCCGCATGCCCCGGCGACACTTCTGGGGCCGTAAGCGATACGACGACAACCGACGAGTCAATCGGAGAAACGCTGATCGTCTCGGCGTTCGTCTGAAAGGAGAAGGCGTAAACCGGGAGTTTGACTCGGTCGATGAGCGTCATCTCCGGCAACGAGAATCGCGCGACTTCACCGGATCCATTCAACCCGACATACAAGACATCTCCTGACGCGGAGACCGCCAAGGCCCCGGGATCAGAGCCGACTACGGGAGAATATCCAACCGAGCCGGTCTGCGCACTGATGATGGCGAGCCGATTTCCTACGGCGGAAACCCACGCGGGCACCGATGCGTAATACACATTCCCGATACGGTCATAGACGAGGTCGTTATGAGACACGGAGATATCGGTAACGGACACGGCGTCCCGCACGATTTCTCCGTCGGTATCGAAGATGACGGCGTTGCCGCCCACCACCGCGCTCTGCAGGGTCAAGGTATGGGGAGCCACCTTCCACTCTCCTGTCTCCCGCTTCGCGGAACGCTCCATGTAGACCGGTCCGACACCGGCCGCCAGATAAACCTCTTCCTGCGCAACAACGGTGTGTGCAGGCTTCACGCCACCAGTCAGTTGGACGGTTGCCGTGGCCGTCGACGAATAGTGCGCGGTATTCACCGTCCGCCCCATAACAGTACGACCTTTAAAGCCCTTGAAGACCTGCTCGAAGCTGAATCGATAGAAGTCGGATTTCCCGTCTCCGTCCAGATCTACGCCGGCATTGCCTTGCCGGACTATGCGCCGCACGCCATCGACGGGATAGAAAGGTACCGGATACTCGATCAGGGACGGCAGGACTCGATACAACTCGGGCAAGTCATCCTTGGCACCAGCCGGATCATGGACAACCACTCCATCGGCACTTAGGGAGTAGGTCAGTTGCGAGACCAGCCCAGCCACGGAATCCGTCTCTTCAAGATCTCGCTTGCCATCCGCCGCCGCATTGGTGACCCGGCGTGTCAGCGTGCTTCCTTCTGAGCTGGAAAATACCCAGGAATCTCCCGCATTCAACGGAAAATAGTCCCGGCCACCCAGGTCCAGCCGTGGACCCGTGGGATTGCTGTCCTCACTCAGGGTAGGCAGCAAGGCAGGATCCTCTCCTTCATTCGGCGTCCCGGGCGACTCTCCGCCTGGATTGGTCGTTCCACCACCGCCATCACCGCTACCAGCACCATCACCGCCAGCCTCTGCTCCGGGCGGAGTTGATCCTCCCCCTTCGCCACCACCGCAAGAAACCAGGACCAAAGCGCCAAGCACGAGCCACACCCGCAGCGACCGCCGCCATGTCATCTTCATTTTCCCCCCAGGGATTTGTTTAGGTATATACGTCTTTGTCGCATATTGACACAACTTTTCCCCAGGTGGTGAGGCCGTAGCACGTTGGCGACACCATTAGGCGCCCTGATTTCCACGCTTAGGCCGGCCTAACCTGGCGTTCACCCGAAGTGAACGAATTAACGATTGCGCGTCTTCTGCACCGCTCACGCCCTCGATAGGATCGCCCTTTCACATTCTGCGAGACGACCGATGAAGCGTCTGTCCATGATCGCGATGGCCATGGCGGCCACCGCCGCACTTCCCGCCTGGGCCGAATATCCCGAGAAACCGATAACGCTCGTCGTGCCGTTCGCCGCCGGCGGGCCGACCGACAAGGTGGCACGCGACTTCGCGGAAGCGCTGCGCAAGCAGTTGGGCAACATCGTGGTCCTCGTCGACAACGCCGGCGGCGCCGGCGGCACGATCGGGGCCGCCAAGGCGGCGCGCGCCCCCAACGATGGCTACACGCTGCTGCTGCACCACGTCAGCCTGGCCACCTCGCCCGCGCTGTACAGCAAGCTGCCCTACAAGACCCTCGAGGATTTCGAGTACCTGGGCATGGTCAATGAAGTGCCGATGACCGTCATCAGCACGAAGAAACTGCCCGCCAACAACTTTACCGAACTGCGCAAGTGGCTGGACGGCCATCGAGGCAAGATCAACCTCGCCAACGCCGGTGTCGGCTCCGCCTCGCACCTGTGCGGACTCATGCTCCAGGATGCGCTCAAGGTCGAGATGCAGCCCATTTCGTACAAGGGCACCGCGCCGGCGATGACCGATCTCATCAGCGGCCAGGTCGATCTGATGTGCGACCAGACCACCAACACCACCGCTCAGATCGAGGCCGGCATGGTCAAGGCGTTCGCGGTGACGACCCAGCAACGGTTGAAGACGCCGGCGCTGGCCGCGCTGCCCACCCTGGATGAAAGCGGGCTGAAGGGCTTTAACGTCACGATCTGGCACGGTCTCTTCGCCCCCAAGGGCACGCCCAAGGCGATCACCGACAGGCTCAACTCGGCGCTGAAGCTTGCCCTGAAAGACCCCGTCTTCGTGAAAAGCCAGGAAGGGCTGGGCGCGGTCATCATCAACGACGCCCGGGTCAATGGCCCCGAACAGAAGCAATTCGTCGAGGCCGAAATAGAGAAATGGGGCGCGGTCATCAAGGCCGCCGGCCAACAGTACGTGCAATGAACACGGAGGCTGCCATGACGGACCTTGCGCGCCGGCGGCTGATCGCATGGGTGGCGGTGGCGGCGTTCGGCGGCACCGCCGCCGTCGCTGCCGCAGCTTCCACGCAATCCTTTTCCATCTCGATCGTTGGCGGCCGCGTCAAGGGCGACGAGACGCTGAAGGTGCGCAAGGGCGACCAGGTCCGGGTCAGCCTGACCAGCGAGCGGCCGATGATGCTGCACCTGCATGGTTACGAGATCGAGATCAAGGTCGAACCGCCGGCGCCGGCGCTGCTGGCATTCAAGGCCGATCTGGCGGGCCGCTTTCCGGTGCACGTGCATACCCATGGGGCTGGCAATCATCGTGCCGTGCTATTCATCGAAGTCCATCCATAGCGGCGCGGCGCCGAGCAGATCCCTATCGCGAGGGTTGAGCGGGGCATTTCCGGTTCTGGCCATGGCAGCCGCCACGCCCGAAGCGCATGCGCACGGATTCGGGCAGCGCTTCGATCTGCCGCTGCCCCTGTGGCTGTGGCTGACCGGGGCCGGCGCGACCATCGTGCTCACCTTCGCGGCGCTGGCGCTGTTCGCGCGCCAACGCGACTTCGGCGCAGCCTTCCTTCGAAGCACCGATCTGCTGCGGTTCTCCCTGCTGCGCCGCGTGGCCCATCCGCTCGCTGCCGTACTGCGCACCGTCAGTTGCGCACTGTTCCTGCTGACCCTGGCCACCGGCTTCTACGGCAATGCCGACGCGTATGCGAACCTCTCCGTCACCATGGTCTGGGTGCTGTGGTGGGTGGGCATGGCCTTCTTCTGCGCGCTGATCGGCGATCTGTGGGAGATCGTCAACCCGCTGCCAACGCTGTATCGCGCGGCCGTGCGCGTGATCGGCCGCCGGGAATCGCTGGGCTGGACTTACCCGGCGCGATGGGCCGCGTGGCCGGCGGTCGTCTTGTTCTTCGCCTTCGCCTGGGCCGAACTGATCTGGCAGGACAAGGACGTGCCGGGCGCCATCGCCACCGCCCTGCTGGCGTATTCGGTGCTGGGCTGGATAGGCATGCTGCTGTTCGGTGTGGAGGCCTGGCGCCGCCAGGCCGACGCATTCGCGATGGTGTTCCGGGTGCTGGGCCGCTTTGCGCCTCTGGAAATATGCGGTTCGACACCGACCGAACCCGCGTGCCTGCGCCTGCGCCCCTACGCCGCCGGGCTGCTGACGAAGGAGCCGGTGTCCAATTCCGTGGCGGCCTTCGTACTGCTGATGCTGGCAACCGTTACCTTCGACGGCTTCCACGAGACGCCCCTGATGGATCGCATCGGAACCGCCGCGCAGATGTCGCGCCCCGTGGCCGAGACACTGTTCACGCTTTCCTCCGTGACGGCGCTGGATGAGACACAGTGGCTGAACACCTTGCTGCTGTTGCTGTTCCCGATCGCCTTCGTGCTGATTTTTCGCGGGGTCAGTGCATGGATGTTGCGCCTGGCCGGCGAAACGGCCCGCGCCGCCCGTGCCCAGGCGGACCTGAACGCAATGGTCTGGAGCCTGGTGCCGATCGCCGTGGCCTACCACCTGGCGCACTACGCGTCGCTGCTGCTGACCACCGGCCAGTTCATCATCCCTCTCGCGTCGGATCCGTTCGGCTGGGGCTGGAATCTGTTCGGCACGCGCGGGCGCGCCGTCGACCTGGGCATCCTCGGTCCGGCCGTCTACTGGTACGTTGCGGTCACGCTGATCGTCGTCGGCCATGTGCTGGCGGTCATCGTCGCGCACGTCGAAGCGGCGCGGCGTTTCGCCAGCCACCGCGCGGCGATGATCAGCCAGTTGCCGATGCTCGCGCTAATGGTGGCCTATACCAGCCTGAGCCTGTGGATCATGGCCCAGCCCATCGTGGGCTGATATCCGATATCAGGGCGCGGGGCGCTGCTGCTGCGCCTGCGCCCAGGACTGGAAGTCGCTTTTATCGCTCGACCAATGCAGGTGGACGATGCGGAAGCTGTCGCCGACACGCCGCACGATCGCCGTCTCCAGCGTGACCTGGTCGATTTCCCTGCCGTTGGGCAGCTTGCCCGTGACGCGGTAAGTGCTCAGCACCCAGCGTTCGTTGCCGCTGCCGCCCAGACGCCTGGCCTGCAACTTCCAATCGGAAACGGCGGCCATGTCGATGTCGCTCGGCAGATGGCTCAACGCGTAGGCTTCGACCGTCGCGTCCATGGTGCCGAACTCGAATACGACCAGCCCGCGGTCCAGGTGCGAAAGCGCCGCTCCCGTATCCTTGCGCTTGAGGGCGGCATGGAAGCCGTCGACCGCATCGGCGGGAAGTTTCCCGCTTTGCGCCCACGCCGAGCCGGCCAGAGCCAGGCCCGTGGCCACGAGCAGCGGACGCATCCGTTCAGGCCACACGCTGCTTGCCCCTGTCGTCGCCAAGCGAGGTCGCCGGCGGATTGGGGTCCAGCTCTTCGACGACGAACAGGTCACCCGGGGCCATTCCCTCCAGCGAACCATCCTTGCTGCGCACGGTGATCGCATCCGCGGTATTGCTCTGGACCCAGTAGACGTTCCCGAAACGCGCGCCTTTCAACACGGTCAACCGCCAGCCGCGCAGTGCATTGGGTACGGGCGGCACCGCTTTCGGGCCAAGCGGCTGGAGACGCAGCGTGTAGATCCGGCCCGCCTTGTTGGCTGAACCAAGACCGGTCACCTTGCCGGGAAAGCGGCGCAGTACAGGATCGACGATCGGGTCGTGCCCGGCTAACAGCATGCCGCCGCGCCATGCGGGGTCGGCCGAGGCATCCAGCGCCAACAGCAAGGCGCCAGCCATCAACGAGGCCCGAGCACCGCTGGAGATCCATTTCAGCAACATCGTCGTCCCCGTCCTTTGCTTGAAGGCTCGCAGTATCAACCAGCGCCGCGGGCGCGGGCAAGAGGGGCGGGGCCAGCCGCCGATCAGGGTTCGCGTGTGGAGAAAATACCGGCTGCACGTGGGAGAGCAAGCATCCACGCGGGTTTTCGATGAGTACCTCGGGCACGGGGTCTCGGTGGCGGTGCCG
Organism: Pigmentiphaga kullae; assembly: GCF_004216695.1. GTDB lineage: Bacteria > Pseudomonadota > Gammaproteobacteria > Burkholderiales > Burkholderiaceae_B > Pigmentiphaga > Pigmentiphaga kullae. The sequence continues at coordinate 152,271 of NZ_SGXC01000003.1, read as the reverse complement.
GTCCGTTCACCTATGCCGAACGAGTTAACCGCCGGTTGTCTTCCGGCGTACCGGGGCCGCGACTATAACCGGGGCCACGGCCATGGCTCACACGACTTCGGTGATCCGCATCGATGAATTTGAACAACATGACATGCACTCTTCCCTGACAGAGAGAAAACCCTGGCCGTGGTGGCTCCTGGCCACGATCGTTGCCGTACTGGCGGGGATGTGGTGGCAGCCATGGCGCGACGATCCGACCGAGCCGGCGGCCGCCTTGCTCCCGGACTCCGCTCCGATGTGCGCTCCCGATACGGCTGAATCCGCTGCACCGATCCGGGCCTCGACTTCCTCGCCTGCGCCGGCGTTCAAGCTGGAGGGCACGGTCGTCGGCGGCTCGAGCAGTTTCGCGATGGTGCGGCACACAACCGATTCGCGGCTGTTGCAGCTTCGCGTGGGCGACCGCGTCGAAGATCTCGTCGTTACCGGAATCGAAACCGACCGGGTCGTGCTGACTGGCATGGGGGGACCTGTCGTGATCGAAACCTGGCCCCAGGCAGCCGCGGCCCCGGCCGATGCCGAACCGCTCCCGCCGGCCGGCGCCGCCGCTGCGCCTCCCCTGCTTCCCATCGAGCAACTCCCCGAGGCGTACAGAGGACCCGCGCCCGGGAACGAAGTCGAAGGGCATTGACCCGAATACTCCCCGCTCCGCTTACCCACAACCACTCTGAAACGAGAGGAGACACCCCGTGAAAACGCATATAGGCCTATCGATGGTCGCCCTGGCCACGGCTGCGTTGATCGCCGCCTGCGGCAGCGACGACAGCCCGGTGCCCGGCACGGACACACCCGTCGCCGGCGACCCCATCCCGGCCAAGAAGATCGACTACTGCGAGCCAGGCCCCGGCGACCAGCCCGAGACCGGCATCCGTGGCGGAATCCCCGCGGCCGATCGCGGCCCCGCCAGGAACGAGGTGACCTTCAAGGGCTTCTGGTGCGGCGCGCGCAAAGTCGCCCAGCACAAGCTGTTCGATCGCGGCGCCTTCGGCGACCTGCAGTTGAAGGACCGCTGCGCCTACGCTTCCCGGCGCGATGGCGCCAAGGATGCACTGGGCCAACCGATTACCGACCAGAAACAGTACGTCGGCACCATCGTCTTCGACATGAAGACCCCGACGAAGATGGCGGTCACACCCGACGACGACCAGGTCGGCCACGCGTCCTTCGACCCGGCCGGCCCGAACCCGTACGGAAAAATCCTGCGCACGCCCGCGATGATCCGCGCCTACTCGGCGCTCGAACTCCAGGGCAACATCATGATCGGCGCCTACAAGGACAACGGTCCCACCGTGGACGGGAAGGTCACCAACCCGCTGGACGTCTACGACGTCAGCGACTGCCTGCACCCCGTTCCGCTCAGCACCACCTACAACACGCCCCAAGGCAACCACGACGGCTGGCTCACGCCCGACGGCAAGACCTACTACGGCATCCCGTTCAGCGGCGATCCGATCATCGGCCGCGGCAACGTCGACAACGGCAACAAGAACCAGGTCGTTCCCGAGGCCGTCAATCGCATCGACATGCATGTGACCGACCTCTCGGACCCCAGGAAACCGAAGTCCCTGCTGAACTGGAACCGCCTGGACCTGCCCCAGGCAGTCCAGGACAATCTTGACTGGAAGATCCTGAACACGACCCACTTCCACGACGTCAGCACCAATAACGATGGAACGCGCGTCTACATGGCGCTATATGGCGGCACCAACTCCCTGGGTGGAGGCAACAAGACCGCCATCGAGGCAAGAACCCAACGCTGCGGCAACGGCCTGCTCATCATGGACTCGAGCGACATCGTCAAGCGTGTGCCCAACCCGAAGTTGAAGTACATCAGCTTCGTCTCGTGGTGCGACGACAAGCAGATGATCGACCCCGACTTCGGCAACGGCGAAACGGCATCGGCCCATGCGACCGAATGGGTGCGCCACGTCAACGGCAAGGAATACATCGTTTCGACCGAAGAGTCGGGCGGCGGCCTGGGCGGCACACCTTCGGGAATCTGCGCGCACCAATCCTACGCCCGCATGATCGACATCTCGGACGAGAAGAACCCGCAAGTCGTCGGCACCTACAAGTCCGACGCCAACAAGCCCGAGAACTGCGAGAAGAACCTGGCCGAAGATACCTGGGCAGGCATGACGCACTATCTCGGCTTTGACGACCGTAGCAACATGCGCCTGGCGGTCTATGCGAGCGCCTACGGCGGCATGCGCTTCGTGGACTGGAAGGACCCCACCCATCCCATCGAAGTCGCCTACTACATCAAGGAGCGCAACACCAGCGACCAGATGGATTTCACCCGCCCCGACCCGCGCTACGACACCGAGAACTGCCTGTACTACACGGGATGGAACCAAGGCGGCCTGGTATCGGTGGAGTTGACCAACCCCGAATACAACCCATGCATGAGCCGCCGCGCGAGCGTCAAGGGAAAAGTGGCTTCGGCGAAGGGCAGCCTGGACGTCTCGGTGGAGGCCAGCCGCAACGGCAACGGCGCCCCTGCCGTGGCTAGCATGACCCTCAAGGGACAGGGTCATGACGCCCAGCTGACCTCGGTGACGCGACTCGGCTCGGCGATCGATGCCAGCGGCGACATCACCGCAACCAGGAATTCGGTGCAGATCGACGGCAACGGCACTTTCGACGGCAAGCCGGCGACGTTCCGGGTCCTGGTGCAGGACAACGGCAACAACACCGGCATCGTCTCCTTCGCCTGCACGTCGGGATGCGACTTCTCGACCAGCGGCTACATGGACGGCAGCGGTGGCAACAAGCTCGTGGTAAGCCAGAAGAACTGACGAACGCCGGCAGCGGCTCGCCGTTCGAAACGATCGACAAGCCGCTGCCCCGGGCCGCATTCGGGGGCGGCTGTCCCAGGCGCTATAGAATACATACAAAGCAAGAAAATCAAAAAAATACAATGGGGAGGCAAGAACCACAGTGCGCGAAGCTCATCTGCGCGATTTGATAGCGGTTGTCGAGACAGGTAGCGTTCGATCCGCTGCCCGGACACTCGGCCTCGCACAAGCCGCCGTCAGCAAGAATCTCACCGCTCTCGAGAAATCGTTGGGCGTGCCCCTGCTGATCCGCTCCGCCCGAGGTGTCGAACCCACCGAGATCGGCCGCATGGTGCTGCGCCGCGCGCGCGTCATCGATGCCGAGCTACGCAATCTGCACGAGGAAATCGAACAGTTCAGCGGCGAACACCACAGCCAGGTCAAGATCGGCCTTTCGGCGACCGCCGAGGCGATGCTGTTATCCGAAGCCGTGGCTCGCTTTCGCGAACACAGGCCGAACACGCAAATCAGTGTGTACGGCGGCCGCTCGTCTTCCACGATCGCGGCGCTGCGCGAAGCCAGGATCGACTTCGCGGTCAGCCCGCTGCCGGCCGACCAGAGCATCACCGACCTGCATACCGAACGCTTGTGCAGTTCGGACCTGGGCGTCATCGTGCGCGCCGATCACCCAGCCGCCGACGCCCGCGACCTGGCCAGCCTCGTGCCCTACGGCTGGCTGTACAGCGTGCAGCAGGCCGGCGGACCGATGATCGTCTCGCTGATGCGCAAGCAGGGCCTGCCCGACCCCACGCTGGTGGCGCACTGCAATTCGGCGAGCGCGCTGGTCGACATGCTGCTCCAGAGCGACTATGTCGCGATCAACAGCCTGGCGGCGCTGGAGCCCCTGCGACAGCGGGGATTGCTGAAGTTCCTGCCCATCGAGCTCGATCTGCCGCTGGCCGTGCAGTACCTGATCACGCCGACGATGCGGCCGCTGACGGCAGTAGCCGCGGCGCTCGCGGCAGAATTCCGGCGCGCCTCGCGCAGGCTGAGGCGGTGAAGCGCTTTACCCGAGGCGTTTGGCCCCGCGCGGTATCGGCCGATCAGGCCGCATGCACCCGTTGCAGGAACACCCGCATCAGCGCGGCTACTTCATCCAGATGCGTTTCCAGCAACCAATGGCCGCCGTCCAGCAGGTGGAGTTCGGCATCCGGCAAGTCGCGCAGATAGGCACGGGCGGAGGCTTCAGGCATGTAGTGGTCCTGCGGCCCCCAGACAATCAATGTGGGCGGCCTGTGGTCCGCCAGGTATCGCCGGTGCCGTGAGAACCACGATCGGTTCTGTTTCAGGCCGGCGATCAAGTCGATGGCAACCTCCTTGCGGCGTGGCGTCATCAGGGACCAATGCAGTTTCCATAAGTCCGGGGAAATCCGGTCGGCGATGTCCGGCCGGACATGGTTCAGAAACTCTTCCTGAAAACTCGCTTCGGTGATGCTGCTGCCGATGGCCCGGCGCATTTCGGCTGGCGGCAGCGCCCAGGTGGCTTCGATGTCCGCGTATTTGGGGCCCAGGGCGTCCTCGTAGGGAACATCGCCATTCTGGATGATCAGCGCTGTCACCCTATGCGGCGCCCGGATCGCCAGCCGCGCGCCGATCGGCGAGCCGAAATCGTGAAGGTAGAGCGCAAAGCGGTCCAGGCCCATCGCCAGGACGAAACGGTCCAGGAAGGCCGCATAGCCATCGAAGCTGTAATCGAAATCGTCCGGCGTAGCGCTGTAGCCTGCGCCGGGATAATCGGGCGCGACCAGCCGCCAGCGATCCGCCAGGCGAGGCATCAGGTTGCGGAATTCGTAGGAAGAGCAGGGGTAGCCGTGCGGCAGCAGAATGGCCGGCGCGTCCGGCGGGCCCGCCAAGCGGTAGAAGGTATCGATATTGTCGACGCGGATGCGGCGATGCTGGACAGGCGCGGCCATGTGAGGCTCCTCAGACGGCAGGGCAAGAGGTATCTGCTAGATGGCGGTCGCTCGTCAGCAATCGCGGTGCCCGCATGGTCCGCGCCGGGGGCGGTCCCGATGCCGTTCTGCGGCAAATGCGTCGAACTTGGGGTGTCAGGGAGGGATTTTTCCCTGCGCAATCAGCGTAAGGAAAAACATTCTTTGAACTTCGGTCACCTGGAATTATTTTCCAAGGCGACGAATTGAGCGTGGAGCGTAACTGGAGCGGGTGAAGGGAATCGAACCCTCGTATGAAGCTTGGGAAGCTGCCGTTCTACCATTGAACTACACCCGCCTTGGATGCCCGGGCTGAACGCCTGGACGGAAGGCACTGCCGCCAAGCGGCAGGAACGCAATTCTAAGCCCGTTTTCGAAGGCCGGCAAATGCCCTCGGAGATGCCGCCAGGGCCGGGAAAAACCCGGCTCCTTCGACAAGCGGATCAGCCGCTCCTGCGCAGCAGCTCCCTCAACGCCCCATCAACGACCGCGACGTCGGCCGGATCCGAGCCCGGCGATCCCGCCCGGTGTCCCCAGGCAGACTCGATCACCCGCAGTTCGGCATCGGGCATGTGTTCGACCGCCGCCGCACTGTCCTCCGGCGGGAAGTACATATCGGTGCGGCTGGGCATCACGATGGCGGGACATGCGATGGCGCGCAGCGCGGCCTTCCAGTCGCCCAGGAACGCCGGATCGTCACTCAAGTCGGCCCGCTGCCAGGTGCTCATCATGCTGAGCAGGTCATTGGCATCGCGCCCGATGAAGTTGCCCGCCCACCGGCGGGCGACATAGTCGTCCACGGAGGCGGCCTGCTCCAGATGGAGGCCGCGGCGATAGAACTCCGGCGACATGGCCCAGGCGGCATAGGCATGGCCGAGCGCGCGAAGGCCCGCCATGGGCGGTTCGGCATAGTCCCCGCCGCGCCATCCCTGGTCCGCCTTCAGCGCCGCGGCGAGACTGGCCAGGAATACCTGGTTGTGCGGCGTGGTCCGGGCCGACCCGCACAAGGCCAGCATGCCCCGGACCTCCGACGGATACGAAGCAGCCCATTGGAACGCCGCCTGGGCACCCATCGAGCGGCCGACCACCAGCCGCAACGTGCCGATGCCGAACCGCTCCCGCAGCAGCCTGCGTTGCAGGCGGACGTTGTCGAGCACGTGGATGGCCGGAAAGCGCGGGCCGTCGTGAGGCGATGGAGTATTGCTGGGCGAACTGGACAGTCCGTTGCCCAGCAGATTGACGCAAACGATGAAATAGCGTGACGGATCCAGCGCCCTTCCCGGGCCGATCAGCCAGGTATTGTTGTGGTGCGTGGACCCGAACCACGTGGGAAAGAGGATGGCGTTGTCCCTCGCGGGCGACAGGCTTCCATGCGTGGCGAACGCAAGCACGGGACGTTCGAGCACATCGCCACCGTGCAGGCGGGTGGGCGGAAATTCGTGGCGCTGGCAGTCCAATGGGGTCATTGCGAACCCGCTCCCTCGACGGCCTGGTCCGGCGCGACGACATCGCCATCGATCAACATGGGCTGGCCGTCCAGCCAAAGCGAACAACGCGCCATCGGAATGTCGACGTGGCAGGCGCTGCGGTTGCCTCCCCCCGCTTCGGCATTCGGGCCGGTCGAGAACAGGAAATTACCGTAGTAGGCGCGCGCGTCCATGCCGAGCGACTGCGCCTTGTCGCGCATGCCCAGTCCGGTCCAGCGCGCCCTGGGCTGCAGCCCCCAACCGACATGCGAGACGGCGTATGCGCCGGGGTCGCGGTAGGACGCCAGGTGCCGCTTCAGATAATCCGCCTCGAAGCCGCCGGCGATATCGACGATGAATCCCGCCTCGATCCGCAGCCGGATGGGAGCACTCTCGACATAGCGCTTGAACGGAAACAGCATGTCGCCCACGTCGATGACGACCTGGCCCTCGGCACTGCCCTCGTTGGGCCAGGTGGACAGGAATCCGCTGGGCCAGTGGTCCCAGTGCCCCGCCACATCGGCATAGCCGTATTCGGGCAAGGTCGGGAACTGGCCGATACCCAGCCGCAGGTCGGTACCGGCACCGGACCTCACATGCATGCTGCGGGCCGCAGCCAGCGCGGCGTTGGCGGCCATCACCCGCCGCTTGTCGTCGCGGGTCGGCACCATCCTGGCCAGCACCTCCGGCGGTTCGACCACCATCAGCATCCGTGTGCCGCCCGCCAGCAGTTCGACCTGCTCGGGCGAATGCAGCAGCCCCAGCAGATCGATGATCAGCCCCGCCTGCTTCAAGGCGCCCAGCGCCCAGGGGTTGCCGGAAAGCGGCGTCGTGCCGACGGCGGCCGTACGGTCGTCGGCACCGTGCTGCCACGGAGGAACCGGAGGCAGCTCGACCCGGAAGGGCCTGGCGCCCAGGGACACCGCCGCCCGCATCGCGGCATCGACGTTCTGGAGATGGCTGGACTCGCCGGTCAATACGATGACGCCTTCGTCCCGCCGGAGCTCGCACAACGCCAGCACTTCCCGCCACATCTGGCCGCGATACTCGTCACCGACGGACATGATCCGTTCCCATGGGCGTCGTCTCGGCCTGTGCGAACCGGGAAGCCATCCCGGCTGCTTGCTGGAAGGTGATCACGTCCGCGTATTTCTTGCCCAGGTCGAACAGACTGGCCTCATGGGCGCTCAGCGATCGATCCCCCACGCAATCGGCAACCACCATCGGACGCAGGCCGTGGCACATCGCGTCCAGCGTGCTGGCACGCACGCAGCCGCTGGTCGTGCACCCCGCGATGAACAGCGTGTCCACCCGCCGGGCAAACAGCATGCCGGCCAGGTCGGTGCCGAAGAAGGCCGACGGCAGCCGTTTGCGCACGATGATCTCTCCGTCCCGCGGCGTCAGCTCGGGCACGAAATCGCTTTGCGGATTGTCCTCGGTCAGGCTCAGCAGCCGCGGCACCTTCAGGCAGTGCACGTTGGCATCGCTGCCGTCGCTGGCGTAGACGATCCGGGTATGCGCGATCGGCCACCGATGCGCGCGGGCCAATGCCAGCAGTTCGGTGGTCGCCGCGATCGCCGCGCCGATGTTGCCGCCGCCGAACGCCGCCGGATCGTTGAATCCCACAGTGAAATCGACCACGAGCAGCGCCGGCGACACGCCCGGCCCCATCGTCTGTCCGAAATGCTGGGTGTCGAAAATGGCGGTGTCATGCATGGCGCTCTCCCACGGCCATGGCCGGCTCGCCCAGATCGACGCCGGCCGCGTCGTAGTCGAAAATCCAGTCGTAGCGGGCCTGCACCTGCTGCGATGCCCACTCGCGCTCGATGTACCGGGGCCCCTCGACGGGATCGGCAAGCACGCGATTGTGGAAGCGCCCCACGTTCTGCGCGGAACCATCGACGACCGCATAGCAGCGGTCGCGGCGCAGCCTTTCGTAGCGCGCCAGCGCCGCATCCACCGTGCCGGGCTCGGCCTCGATGCAACGAGCCAGCACGACGCCGTCCTCGAGGGCCATGACCGCCCCCTGCGCGAGAAACGGAAACATCGCATGGCAGGCATCGCCCAGCAAGGTGATGCGCCCGGCCGTCCACGCTTCCAGACGGGGACGGCGCACCATGCCCCACTTGAACGGCGCGTCCATCGAGGCGATCAGCGCGTGGACATCGTCGTGCCAGCCCGAGAAATCGCGCGCGCATTCCTCTACCGTCGCTTGTGTCGTCCAGGACTCGGCCACCCAGGGCTTGCCCTCGAGATAGCCGACGAAATTCATCAACTCGCCCCGGCGCAGCGGGTAGTGGATGATATGGCCGCCGGGCCCCACCCAGTTGGTGCCGACCGGCCGCCGCAGCCGTTCCGGCACCCGCTCCATCGGAATCACGCCGCGCCAGGCGATCATGTCGGCATAGCTGGCCTGTTCGGTGCCGAATGCCCGCGTGCGCACGGTCGAATGAATGCCGTCCGCGCCGACCAGCGCCCGGCCCCGCACGGTACTGCCGTCGGCCAGCGTCAGCGTCACGCCGTCCTCATCCTGCAGGAAATCGACGCAGCGGCTGTTCAGGCGGATGGCATCGGGCCGCAGCTCGCGCACGGCGTCGAGCAGCGCGTTGTGCAGATCGACCCGGTAGGCCGTGAAGTACGGAAAGCCGAAACGCTTGACCGCCTGGTCTCCCAGGTCGAAAGGCTTCCAGGTCTGACCGGTGCTCCACAGCCGGATCTCCTTGCCCTCGGTCTTGCACGAACTGGCGCGGACAGCCTCCAGAACGCCCAGGTCGTGCAGCGCACGCGAACCGTTCGGACTGATCTGCACCCCCGCCCCCACTTCCCTGAGTTGCGGCGCCTGCTCGAGCACGATCACGTCGATACCGCGCCTGAGCAGGGCCAGTGCGGCGGCCAGGCCGCCGATGCCGCCGCCGGCGATCAGGATCGGCGCCGCCTCGTTCCCGGGGTGTTTCATTGATTCTCCTGCATCATGCAGCCGGGGCCTCCTGGGCTCCGGCCTGGGTTGTGGGCGGACCGGATCACTCGCTGGTCAGCCCGAGCTTCTTGATCAGCGAGGTCCACTTGGCGGCTTCCTTGCCTATGGTGTCGGCGAACGCCTCGGGGCTCGAACCGAGCACTTCGAAACCCGCCGACTGCAACTGCCCACGGACCTCGGGGTCTTTCAACGCGCTTTCCAGCGTGGCGGCGATCTTGCTCACGACCGGAGCGGGCGTACCGGCGGGGGCCAGCAACCCGAACCAGCTATAGGCGTCGAAAGGCTGCCCGAGCTGCTCGGAAATGGTGGGCACGTTGGGCAACAGCGGACTGCGCGCCACGCCCGTCACGCCGAATGCCCGCAGCGTGCCGGCCTGCACGCTTGGCGCCAGCGCGGGCACGGCATCGAACACCAGGTCGATCTGCTTGCCCAGTACATCGGCGACAGCCTGGGCGCCGCTCTTGTAGCCGATGTGCAGCAGGTCGACGCCGAAGGTGGCCTTGAACGATTCGCCGGCCAGGTGCGTGGACGATCCCGCGCCGGCCGACCCGAACGTCAGCTTGCCTGGTCGCGCCTTGGCCAAGGCCACCAACTCGGTCAGATTGCGCGCAGGCAGGTCGGGCCGTCCGACGAACAGATGCGGAGCGCGTACAACCTGGGCAATCGGCGCAAAGGACTTGACCGGGTCATAGCCGAGCTTGGGATACAGGCCTGGCCCCATCGCGAGACTGCTGGTGCCTCCCCACAGCAGGGTGTAACCGTCGGGAGCGGCCCGCACCACGGCCATGGGACCGACGGTGCCGCCGCCTCCCGCCTTGTTGTCCACGACCACGGACTGGCCCAGCTTTGCGCCGAGCGCGCGGGCAATGATGCGGGCGCTGGAGTCGGTGGGGCCGCCGGGGCCGAACGGGACGACCAGCGTGATCGTCCGATCGGGATAGGACTGCGCATGCGCCCCGGCACACCCCATGGCGAACGCCGCGGCCAGCGCGACGCGCTTCAAGACGACCCGGCGGTTGAAACGCGAAACAGTTCCAGCACAAGCGGAATGCGAAGCAGCCATCTTTCTCTCCGGAAACGGGACCAGGACAAGGAGCGGGTACACCCATCCGCGCATCTTGGGAGAATTCTCAGGCAGCAACAAGCTACAATATCAATCGAATTACCAAGTAATTCTTATGAATATATCGACCCGCCAATTGCTGGCCTTCGTCCACTCCGCGCAGCTCGGCAGCTTCACCAAGGCCGCCGAGCGTCTGCACATCACGCCGGCGGGCCTGAGCTTCTGCATCCGCGAACTCGAAGCGCAACTGGACAGCCGGCTGTTCGACCGCACCACCCGCTCGGTCACCCTGACCGAAGCTGGCGCCAGGTTGCTCCCCACCGCCCAGCGGGTGGTGCAGGATCTGCAAGTGGCGGTATCCGAAGTCCATGAAGTCGAGACACGAGTGCGGCAGGCCCTGCGCCTGGGCGCCACGCCGCTGGTCTGCAACAAGCTCATTCCACGGGCCTTCGCTGCGTTCCGCCGCAACTACCCCCATGTCACCCTGCGGGTGCTGGAACTACAGCGCGATGCAATCCAGGACCTGGTGGCCAGCGGCGAACTCGACATCGGTTTCGGCATTTTCTTGAAAGGGGCAACGGGCATCGAACGCACCCGGATGTTCTCGTCGCGGCTGTATCTCGTCAGCGCAGCCGACGGGAAGCAGCGCGGCAATCCGCTGCGCCGTATCGGGCAGACGCGTTGGGACCAGTTGGGCGGCACCCCGCTGATCGGCCTGCAGCCGAGTAACGCGGTACAGCAATTGATCGCCCGGCACCTGCCCGACGGCGCCAACGACAACGCCGGCAATACGTCCGTCAATCACATAGAAACGCAGATCGCCCTGGCCGAGATCGGTGTGGGCGCCGCGATCATTCCGGCATTTGCGCTCACCGCGTGCCGCCACTACAAGGTCGTCGTCCAGGAGCTCGTCGATCCGGCGGTGGACGTTGATTTCTTTCGCATCGTACGCAAAGGCGCCGTCCGTACCGGCATCGCCGACGACTTCACCCGGATGATGGTGTCCGCCGTCAACGATCTGCGCTGAATCGGTCCTGGCCATCTTCCGAACCCCCACCCCAATGACCGCCCCGCCTTCCCTCAACACCTCCACCGGCGTCCTGCTCAACGTCGCCTCCTCGGCGCTGTTCGCGCTGATGTCCGCCTACACCACCTTGCTGCGCCCCCTGGACGGCGCGGCCATCTACGGCTGGCGCATGCTGCTGACCGTCCCGGCGCTGACGCTCCTGGTCCTGGCCATGGGGCGTTGGCACGAGATCCGCCAGCTTGCCGCGCGGTTGCGCCGCGAGCGGTTCTTCTGGGCGCAGCGCGTGCTGTCGGCCACCCTGCTCGGCGCCCAGCTCTGGCTGTTCATGTGGGCGCCCGTCAACGGCCACGGGCTCGACGTGTCGCTGGGTTATTTCCTGCTGCCTATCGCGATGGTCGCGCTGGGCCGGCTCGCGTTCAAGGAACGCATCAGCCGGATGCAGCTGCTGGCCGGCGGACTGGCGCTCGTGAGCATCGCCTATCAGTTGGCGATCGTCCGCACCGTATCCTGGCCCGCGCTGCTGGTGTGCCTGGGCTATCCCGGCTATTTCTGGCTGCGCCGCGCCACCCATACCAATACCCTGGGTTCGCTGTGGCTGGACATGACGCTGGGCCTGCCCGTCAGTGTGTTCTTCGTCCTGCAGGGCGGCTACGCGCTGCCTGCCGATGCCCCGCCCAGCCTGCCGTGGCTGATCCTCGGCCTGGGGATCATCAGCGCCTCGGCGCTGGGGTTGCAGGCGCTATCGGCGCCGAAGCTGAACGTGACGCTGTTCGGCCTGCTGATCTATGTGGAACCGGTCCTGCTGGTGGTCGTCGCCGCGGGGGTGCTGGGCGAATCGATTCCTTTCTCGCAGTGGCCCACCTACCTGGCGATCTGGGTGGCTGTGCTGGTCCTGGTGGCCGAGGGGGCGTTCACCATGGCACGTCATCGTTCGCCGTCCCGATTATCCTGAACAATCGATAAATTCATGTAAATTTTCGAATTCCCAAATGAAATCTCCCGGCTTAGAGTGCGGCGGACAAGAAGGCTGCGCCCACCCTCGCCACGCGCACAAGATCGACAACGAGCGCGGCGCCACACCAAAGGAGAAATCATGGGATATCCACTTCCCGCACGCACCGCATTGCCTGTCGCGCTTGTCCTGGCCGCGTCGCTCGCGGCCTGCGGCGGCGGCGACGGAGGCGGTGACGGCAGCGGCGGGACCCCGCCGCCCGTCTCCCCGGAACCCGTCGCCCGCGCCTGCCAGCCGGAAAGCTTCGCCGACGTGCGGATCCCCTCGGCGAGCATCACGGCGGTATCGTCCGTTCCCGCCGGCACCTATCGCCCCGCCGACAGTCGCCAGGACCTGAACGACGTCCCCGCGTTCTGCCGCATCGACGCCGTGGCCATGCCCACGGCCAGCTCGCGTATCAACTTCCAGCTCTGGGTGCCCGAAGGAACATCCTGGAACGGCAAGCTGGTCACGACCGGCAACGGCGGCTACAGCCCGGCGCTGAGCTACGGCGACATGGCCTACGCCATGCGGCAGGGCTATGCCGTCCTGGGCGGCGATACCGGCCACCAGACGGAGGACATGCTGTGGGGCGTCGGCAATGCCGAGAAAATCATCGACTGGGGCTCCCGGTCGGTCAATGCGATCACGGTCGCCGGCAAGCAGCTGCTGACCGAGCTGCGCGGTACGCCGGCCAACCGGGCCTACTACCTGGGATGTTCCACGGGCGGCCATCAGGGGTTCGCGGAGGCGCAGCGCTATCCCGAGGATTTCGACGGCATCATCGCCGGCGCTCCGGGCAATAACCGCACCGCCCTGAACATCGAATTCATGTGGCGTTTCCGCTCCAACCGTCCCGCCAACGACAACCTCACGCAGTTCCTGACGACGGCCAAGCTCCGGCTCATCACGGACCGCGCCGTCGCGGCCTGCGACACGCTGGATGGCGTGGCGGACGGCGTCATCGACGATCCCCGCGCCTGTACCGCGGACAAGTTCGACGTCGCCAGCCTGCTGTGCACCGCGGGCGATGCCGCGGACTGCCTCACACCCGACCAGCTTGGCGCCGCGCGGAACATCTATCAGGGTCCGCGCAATCCCCGCACGAAGGCCCAGCTCTATCCCGGCTGGCCCGTGGGCAGCGAATCGGGCTGGTCAGGCTACATGGGGTCGACCGAGCCGGTACGGGCCGATTTCTGGCGCTACTGGGTTTTCGACGATCCGCAGTGGAACTGGTGGACATTCGATTTCGACCGCGACGTTTCTTATGCGTATGCGAAGATCGCGCCACTGGTCGACCAGACCAGCGCCGACCTGTCGGCGTTCAAGGCGAGGGGTGGCAAGCTGATGGTCTATCACGGCTGGAGCGATCCGGTGGTCAGTGCCTACGACAGCATCGGCTACTACGATCGCGTACTCGCCGCGCAAGGATCCCGGACAGCGCTCGACGAGTTCTACCGGCTATTCCTGGTTCCCGGCATGGGCCACTGCAGCGGCGGCCCCGGCGCGACCACCTTGCGCGCCGACGCCGATACCGCGCCGGATCCGAGCCGCGACATTCTTGCCATCATGGACCGGTGGGTGGAACAAGGCACTCCGCCGGACGACTTCGTCGCATCAAGGGTGGCGGCAGGATCGGTACAAAGAACCCGTCCGCTGTGCGCCTATCCCGCACAGGCGGCCTACCGGGGAACGGGCGACCCGGATGATGCGGCGAACTACATCTGCCGCTGAAGCCGGCAGAGAGCGGCGGCCATCGGAAGCGGTCAGGCGGGAACGGGCTCCGCCTGCTCCCGCCGCCGCATGAACACCACGGCCAGCCCGAAACTCAGCGCCAGCGTGGGCAAGGCCGAGCCGAGCGCCGTGGTCGCCAGCGGCAGCAGGTGATAGCAGGCAACGCCAGCAGCCCAGATCAGCACGGCCTTGATCCGTACCGCGGGCGCCTGGCGCAGCAGCCGGTTGGCGTCGGCGCCCAGGCCCAGGGTGCCGAGCATGACGCCGAACAGCGGGACGAAGCAGGAACTGAGCAGCAGCAGGAACGGCTCCAGGCTGTGCATGGGCAGCACCATGGCCAGCAGGCAGCAGGCCGTGGCGATCAGCAGCCCCCAGCGGCGGATGCTCCAGCGCGGAACGATGCTGTGCGCCGACACGGAAGCCGAATAGGTGTCGCCGTAGGCGTTGTCGACTTCGTCGATCAGCACCAGGGACAAGGCGATCAGGCCGCCCTGGGCCTGCAGCAGGGCCATGATCAGGTCCTGGCTCGGCAGGGTCAGCGCGACCAGCACGCCCAGGCCGTAGCACCAGATGTTGGCCACGGCATAGCCGGTCCAGGCGCCCGTGAACGCCGAACGGCCGCTCTTGCCGTGGCGCGCGTAGTCGGCCACCAGAGGCAGCCAGCTGATGGGCATGGCGATCACCAGGTCCAAGGCCGACAGCGCGCCCATGCCGCCCGAGCCGCTCCGGTTCCACAAGGCCGCCAGGCCCTGGCTCTGCGCCATGGAAAGGAATTGCCAGCTCAGCCACAGCAGCGAGAGCACGACCAGCGGCAGCGCCACGCGCGAGACGATGCGGCGCACCAGGCGCACCATGGAGCCGCCGATGAGCAGCAGGATCACGGCGCCCCAGAGCAGCGTGGCCAGGTAGGGCCAGTAATCGGCGGTCATGGCGCCGCCATGGCGGCCCACGGCGACCGTGGCATCGCGCATCACCACCAGCTCGAAAGCGCCCCAGCCCAGCAGTTGCACGATGTTCAGGACGATGGGCAGGCGCGCGAAGCTGCGCCCGTAGACCGCCACCATCAGCCCGGCGCTGGACAGGCCGCTGCGGCAGCCGATCCACGCGACCCAGCCCAGCAGGCCGGCGCCCACCACGGACCCCAGCACGATGGCCAGCAAGGCTTGCGGGGGGCTCAGGGCCGGCAGCAGATACGAGCCCATCTGCATGACCAGCAGCCCGACCCCCAGGTTGAACCAGAGGGAAGCGTGGTCGTGCCATTGGAAGACACGCAGTTCGCCGGGTACGGCGGCAAGCGCTTCGTTGCCACTGCCGGCGGTGGAGGGTGAGGCGTCAATCATGAATGTTCGCTCGAATCCAGGCCATTTTTCCGGCCATGATAGCGAACAAGCCGCTTTCCCCCTACCTGCGCCTGCGCACAGTGTTCGGGGCAGGCAACTTCTCCTTCCGACAGGCGCTACAGCCGCGCCAGCAGTTCCGGGACCGCCTCGAACAGGTCCGCCTCCAGCCCATAGTCGGCAACGCCGAAGATCGGCGCCTCGCCATCCTTGTTGATCGCCACGATCACCTTGGAATCCTTCATGCCGGCCAGATGCTGGATGGCGCCCGAGATGCCCGTGGCGATATAGAGCTGCGGCGCCACGACCTTGCCGGTCTGCCCGACCTGCACGTCGTGCGGGGCATAGCCCGCATCGACGGCGGCGCGGCTGGCGCCGATCGCCGCGCCCAGCTTGTCGGCCAGCGGACCGATGACCTCCCGGAACCGGTCGGCGCTGCCCAACCCGCGGCCGCCCGACACCACGATTTTCGCGGCGGTCAGGTCGGGACGGCCGCTGCTGCTGATCTCGCGTCCGGCGAAACGGCTCTTGCCGTGGCCGGACACTACCGGTATGGATTCGATCGGCGCGTCCCCGCCCGTCTCCGCCACCGGATCGAAACCCGTGGCGCGCACGGTGATCACCTTGACGGGATCGCCGCTCTGCACCAGGGCCAGCGCGTTGCCGGCATAGATGGGCCGCTCGAAGGTGTCCGCGCCTTCCACGCGGACGATGTCGCTGATCTGGGAGACGTCGAGCTTCGCCGCGACGCGCGGCGCGACGCTCTTGCCTGCGGCGTTCGCAGGAAAAAGGATGTGGCTGTAGCCGCCGGCCGCGGCAAGCACCTGGGCCGCGACGTTCTCGGCCAGGCCATCGGCCAGGCAAGGTGCCTCGGCATGCAGCACCCGGGCGACGCCGGCGATCCGGGATGCGGCCCGGGCGGCTGCGTCCGCCCCGCTGCCGGCGACCAGTACGTGGACCTCGCCGCCGCAAGCGGCGGCGGCCGCGATGGTACTGAGCGTGGCGGATTCGATGGAAACGTTGTCGTGCCCGGCAACGACGAGTGCGGCCATGCGACTCTCCCTCAAAGGACCTTGGCTTCGTTGCGCAACCGGTCGACCAGCGTCGCCACGTCGGGCACCCTGGCGGACGCCGTGCGCGGACGCGGCTCGGTGACGCGGATCGTGCGCAGGCGCGATCCGGCCTGGACCCCGAGATCGTCGGGCTTGACGACCTCGATGGTCTTCTTCCTGGCCTTCATGACGTTGGGCAAGGTGACGAAACGCGGCGCATTCAGCCTCAGATCGACGGTGACGACGGCGGGCAGGGACAGCACGACGGTCTCCACGCCCTTGTCGACCTCGCGGGTGACCACCGCCTCGCCGTCCCGCAGCTCGATCCGGCCCGCGAAGGTCGCCTGCGGCAGATCCGCCAGCGCCGCCAGCATCTGGCCCGTCTGGTTCGCGTCGTCGTCGATGGCCTGCTTGCCCAGCAGCATGAGCCGCGGCTGCTCCCGGTCGGCCAGCGCCTTGAGCACCTTGGCCACGGCCAGGGGCTGCAGCGCTTCGTCGGTCTCGACCAGGATGCCCCGGTCGGCGCCCATGGCCATGGCGGTGCGCAAGGTCTCCTGGCACGCGGCGACGCCGCAGGAGACGGCCACGACCTCGGTGGCGACACCCTTTTCCTTCAGCCGGACGGCTTCCTCGACGGCGATCTCGTCGAAGGGATTCATGCTCATCCTCGCGTTGGCGATGTCCACGCCGGAGCCGTCCGCCTTGACGCGGACCTTCACGTTGTAGTCCACCACCCGCTTGACCGCGACCAGTATTTTCATTGCCTCACCTTTGCGCGAAGCGCGTCGAGCGAACGGGTTTGCGCCGCTTCGTACAGCGCGATCTCGTCCAGCACCGATGCCCCCAGGGCCTGCTCGAATGCCGCTTGAGCGGCGTTGCCGGCATAGCTGCGAGGTCCTGCGTCCCCCAGGTTGGACTGGAAGATGCCGGCGGCGCTCACGGGCAGGAAGTCTTCATAGACAATGGGATCGGCGCGGACCAGGCCGCGTTCGATCTGCGTCTCCAGGGAAAGGCCCTCGGCGGCAGCGCCCCGGCTGCCCCGGCCGGTGCGCGCATAGCGGAAGAAAGCCAGCCCCTCGCGTCGCAGCGTGGACAGATCGTCGGGGAAGTCCTTGAACGCGCCGGCCAGCCGGCCGGCGTAATCCTGGCCAGACGCGCCCCGCCGGGCGCGCGCCAGCAACGCGTCGTAGCGTGCGCGCCCCTTGCGGGTCAGTGCCACCCCGCGCTGCTCGATCTCGCCGAAGCGGGCGGTATGCGTGCCCGGTGCCCGGACGTCCTCGCCGGCGAAGGCAATGCGCTCCTCCAGTGCCTTGAAACTCGTCTGCCTGAGCAGAAGCGCCACCTTGCGCGGCGGCGGCCCTTCGATCACCGTCTTGGCGGCGATGCCTCGCGCCGGCATTGCCGCCTGCACGGCATCGATGTCCAGCGTGCGCGGCGTCAGGTGATTGATGTGAGGCCCCTTGAAGCAGACGACGTCGGCGACCAGGCGGTGGGCGTCGTGCAGCCTGGCGTAGGTCGACTTGTCCACCGTGGCCGCGCTGTGCCAACGAAAGGTCTGCAGAGCCTCGGCCACCAGTTCGTCGGCCTGGGCACCGGCCAGCCCGCCCTGCCCTTCCGCCCGCTCGACCAAGGCCAGCAGGCGGGGAGTGAAGATCCGGCGCCGTTCCAGGATTTCCGCCGCGGTCTTGCGCAGGCCCGCATCCCCGATCAGGTCCAGGCGCAATAGCGACGTGAAGACCCGGAACGGATTGCGCGCCAGCGACTTCTCGTCCACCGGGCGGAAGGCGGTGGCATGCACGGGCACGCCCGCGACCGAAAGATCGTAGTAGCCGACAGGCTGCATGCCCATGACGGCGAAGATGCGCCGCATCGTTGCAAGCTCCCCGGCGGAGCCGAGACGGATCGCGCCATGGCGCTCGACCCCCAGGCGTTCCAGTTCCCCGGCACGCGCCAGGTGCTCGCGCAGCGCCGGATCGCGTTGCAGCGCGGCGGCATTGACGTCCGCGACCAGGTCGAGCAGCGCGCCGTACTGCGGTACCTCGCGCCTGTACATTTCCGACATGCGGCGGGAGAACCGGGCGCGGATCTCGTCGCCGTCGGCGAAACCGGTCGTTTCCATGGCCTAGCGCGAACGCACGTATTCCGCGGCGGCATCGCCCGCGACCCGCCCGAAGACGGAGCCCGAGATCAAGCCGCTGCCGCCGGGGTAGTTCGAATAGAAGAGTCCCCCCACCATTTCGCCCGCCGTATAGAGGCCCGGGATGACGCGCGCGTCGACGTCCTCCACTTCGGCGCGGGCATTGATCTTGAGCCCGCCGAAGGTGAACGTGATGCCGGTGGTAACCGGGTAGGCCTCGAACGGGCCCTCGTCGATGGTGTTGGCCCAGTTCGACTTGTTCAACGCCAGGCCTTCCGTGCAGCGCCCGTCCTTGCTGTTGGGATCGAACGCCCGGTCGGTACGGACCGCCGCGTTGTACTCCCGTATGGTGGCCAGGAACTGCTGCGGATTGACCCCTTCCAGGCTCTCGGCCAAACCTTCCAGCGTATCGGCGCGCACCTTGGTCACGCTGCGCAGCCGGTACTCGTCGCGCAACAGATGCAGCACCTTGCCGTCGAAGACCTGGTAAGCCAGTTGCTTGGGTTGGCGCGCCAGCGCCAGCCCGCACTCCACATAGGTGTACATGCGGAAGTCGTAGCCCTCGTCGAAGAAGCGCTTGCCTTCGGCATTGACCAACACGCCGAACGGATAGCTGTGCTTCTGGAAGGCATCGCCGAACTTGAGATCGCCATAGTTCGGCGCGTTCAGGTCGCCCGCGACCACGTGGCAGCCCGACCAGTTGCCGACCGGCAGCGCGCCGGCGTCGATCGCCATGCGCAGTCCGTCGCCGGTGTTGAAGCGCGATCCGCGCACCTTGGCCAGATCCCAGCCCGGCCCCAGGTAGCGGGCGCGCCATTCCGCGTTGGCCTCGAAGCCGCCGCAGGCCAGGATCACCGCGTGGCTTTCGATATCCCGGGTCTTGCCGTCGATGCGCGCCCGGACGCCGTGAACACCGCTGTCGTCGGCCAGCAGGGAAAGCGCGCGGGCGTTGTAGCGCACGTCTATGCCACGGTCGGCGACCAGCTTGTAGAGCGAGTCGACCAGGCCCGCGCCGCCCCCCACCACCTCCACCACCACCCCGCCGGAGAACTTGAAGCGGCCATCCACCTTGTAGGCCTGCTTGCCGTACTTGGGCACGTAGCGCAGCCCGAGCGAGCGCAGCCAGCACACGGTGTCGAAGCTGCGCCTGACCAGGACCTCGGCCAGGTCGGGATCGCTGCGGAAATCGGTGACGCGGAAAAGATCGTCGAAGAAATCGTCCTCGGTATAGGCGCCGAAGTCGGTGTTCTGCTTTTCGTCCTCGGTCAGGTCGGGCACGACCTTCAGCAGGTCGTCCACCCCCTTGAAGGCAAAACGCATCGAACCTTCGGTGAAGCGGCTGTTGCCACCCCGTTCGTCTTCGGGTGCCCGTTCGAGCACCATTACCGAGACGCCGTGCGCGCGTGCCGCCAGCGCCGCGCACAAGGCGGCGTTGCCGCCGCCCACGACCAGCACATCAGTATGGATAGCCATCCTCGCTCCCTGGCTGATAGGTATGTGCGCCGTTCAGGCCGGCAGCATGCTGAGGGCCGAACCGCTGCGGATGATGTCCTTGTCTTCCTCGGAAATGCCGGGGTGGTCGTGCAGAAGCTGCACGTCCTTGTACTTCATGCGGCCGCCCGGGTCGTCGTGCGGATAGTCGGTGGCGAACAGGAACTGCGAAGCCCCCAGGAACGCGATGGAGTCCGGCAGTTCCGGCTCTTCCGTCTCGATGGTGAAGAACAGGTTCTTCCTGAAGTAGTAGCTGGCCGGTTCCTTGTTGCGGCTTTCGTATTCCTCGACCGAGGTGATGCGCTTGCCGGCCGACAGGCGTTCGGCGCCAGGCTTGACGCGGCGATGGAAACGGGCCTGCGCGTCCTCGTCCTCGTAGTTGAGCGGCGGCTTCACGTAGGCGGCGTCGAAGCGCTCCACCAGCGGCCTGATGAAGGCCGAGCCGGCTTCCGTGAACACCACTTTCAGGTTGGGGTAGTCGTCGAACAGTCCGCTCGTGCATAGCGACATCAAGCTGAGCTGGCCCTCGGCCGGCGACGCCACATCCAGCCCGTCGCGCTGGAATATGTTGAGGTTGCTGATGCGATGGCCGTGCTGGATGTTGTGCAGCACGATGGGCATGCCCAGCGCCTCGGCCCGCTGGAAAAAAGGCCACAGCTCGCGCCGGCTGCCCAGCGTTTCCGAGAACTGGTGCTCGCGCACGGGGAACACCTTGTCGACCGCGACCGACTGGAAGCCATTCCTGCGGGCCCATTCCATCTCGGCGATGGCGCCATCCACGTCCTGCAGCGCGACCAGCGCGGAGCCGATCAGGCGGCCCGGGTACTTCTGCAGCAGATTGAGGATGGACAGGTTGTAGGAATGCGCCATCTGGCCGGCAAGCTCGGGATCCAGCGTGTAGTTGAAATAGATAGCCGAGAACTGCGGCAGCAGCAGTTGTTTCTCGATGCCCAGCTTGTCGTATTCCTCCAGGCGGTATTCCACGTCGGTCAGGCCGGTGTGCCTGCCGCCGGCGCCGGGTGGCGGGAGCGGCGTCGAGCCCTTGACGATGTAGTTGCCCGGGAAACTCCAGTTCACGAGAATGCCCGCGCTGTCGAACTCGAATCTCGGCCGCAGGTCGGCGGTCTTGCCGGTGACATGGTCGTAGATGTCGCGCGGAAGGATGTGGGTGTCCATGTCGATGATCATGTGCGGGCCCGCTAGGTGTGAGTGTGGGGGGAGGAACGGCCGTGGCGATACGGCTTATTGGCTGGGTAATTTACGGACAAGCGACAGGGCTGTCAATAAATTTGGAAAGCTGTTCTATTATTTGGAAAAACGGTATTGCAGCCCCAAGACTCGCGGAGTAGTCTGTTTCCAGCGCGTTTCGGCCAAGCGAGACGTTGCCCGAACAACGACTGGACGAGCCCCCGCCATGATCATCGATGCCGACACCCACTTCCTGCCTCCCGACGTCTACGATTACCTCGGACCGGAGTTCGAGGCGCTCCGCCCGCGCCTGGCCTGGGACGATGCGGGACTGTTGGTAGACGTCCGGTTCCCGGGGGAACCGCCACGCGTCCCGGGGGCCACGCCCCTGCCTCCGCCGGGCACCGGTTCGCGCTACCGCGGCACCTACTACATCGAGGAACGCCTGGCCGATTACGACAAGCTGGGCATCGAAAAGCAGTTCCTGTTCCCCCAGCTCACGGCGACGGTGTTCTCCTACCTGGTCGAACCCCGCCTCGCCACGGCCATGGCGCACTCCTGGAACCTGTCCATCCTGAAGCTGCTCAAGCGCTATCCCGACCGCCTCATCGGCGGCGCGCTGGTCGCGCTGCAGGACGTGGATGGCGCCATCGCCGAGATGGAATGGGCCGCCGCGAACGGCTTTCGCGCCGTGATCATGGACAAGGTCTTTCCCGTACATGAACATTGCTATTCCGACCCGCTGGGCAACCATCGCGAACTGTGGCCCTTCTTCAAGCGGGCCGAGGCGCTGGGCATGCCCTTGTTCCTGCACAATATCCAGCACGGCCACCGCATCACCAATCTGCTGAACTACCAGTTCAACGGACTGGACGTGCTGGCGCCGCAGGAAGGCCAGATGAGCCTGGTCTCGCTCGTCACCAGCGGACTGCTGGACGATTTCCCGGACCTGAAGTTTGTCTTCACCGAGGCCGGCGTGGGTTTCATCAAGCCTCTCGTCTCGCACCTGGATTCCGTCTTCAACAACGAGATCGTTGACTACGAGTCCGAAGATGCCGCGCCGCGCTTCAACTATCGCAAGCTGGAGGGCGGCAAGCGCATCGTCTCCGTCGATGACTACAAGCCCAAGAACAGGCAGGCGCCCAGCCACTATTTCAAGAAGAACCTGTTCTTCACCATCGAGACCGAGGAGGCGGAACTGCCCGAGGCCATCAACCTCTTCGGTGCCTCGCAGTTCCTGTTCGCCACCGACTACCCCCACGACGACCCCGGCGGCCGCATGAAATACAAGGACGTCCAGCTCCTGGCCGCCAATCCGCACATCTCGGAAGCCGACAAGGCGCTGATCCGTTCCGGCAATGCCGAGCGCCTGCTGGCACCCGTCCTGCCCGCGACCGCCTGAGCGCCGCCATGTCGCCCGACACGCTTACGGCCCGGCTCGCCTCCCATGTCATCGACACCCCCTGGGACGCACTGCCGCCGGCGGCCGTCCTGGCCGCCAAGCACATGGCGCTCGACACCCTGGCCGTGGCCTGGGCCGGCACCTGCGCGCCCGGCATCCCGCCCGTGCGCGAAGCGATCATCGACGAAGGCGGCAAGCCGCAAAGCGCCGTCTGGGCAACCCACGCGAAGATTCCCGCCCGCTCTGCCGCGTTCCTGAACAGCGCCGCGGCCGCGGCGCTGGACTTCGACGGCATGCGGGCCTCCGAACGCGGCAGCGTGCATTCGGACAGCGTGGTGCTGCCGGCCGCGCTGGCGGTGGCCGAGCAGCACGGCGCCACCGGCCGCGAACTGGTGGCGGCGCTGGTTCTGGGCAACGACATCGTCACCCGCCTGGGCGCCGCTTCCGCGCTGCCGCACCGGGGGTGGTACCAGACGTCGATCTACGGGATCATGGGCGCCGCCGCGGCCGCGGCCCGCCTGATGAAGCTCGACGCCGAACAGACCATGCACGCGTTCGGCATCGCGGTGAACCAGGCCTGCTCGACGCAGTTGCCCAATATCGAACGCAGCCTCGTCAAGCGCTACTCGTCGGCCTTCGCCGCGCAGGGCGGCGTGCTGGCCGCTCTGTTGGCCGCGCGGGGGATCACCGCCGCGCGTCAGGCATTCGAAGGCCGGTTCGGGTTCTACGAGCTATACCAGCCGGGAGAGCCCGATCGGCTGCTGGAGGGCCTTGGGGTGTCCTATCCGCACGTGGAAACCGGCGTCAAGCGCTTCCCGAGCTGCGCCTGCAACCACACCGCCATCGAGGCGGCGCTGCACCTGTCGCGGGAACAGCCGGTCCCGCCATCCGAAATCGCGGAACTCGAGGTGACCATCTCGCCCTATGTCCATCGCCTGGTGGGAGCGCCGTTCGATCCGTCCAGCGATCCGCAGGTGGCGGCGCAATTCAGCGTCCAGTACTCGGTCGCCGCGGCCATGTTGCGCGGGCGCTTCGGCGTGGGCGACATCGAACCCGAGGCCGTGCTCGACCCGGCCGCGCTGGAACTGGCGCGCCGGGTGGCCGTCCACGTCGACGAGGCCTGGGGCAACAGCCGCGCCGCCACGGTGGTGGTCCGCACGCGCGCCGGCCAGCGGCGCGAACGCCACGTCGCCCACATTCCGGGGTCCCGGGAAGCACCATTGGCCGAGGCCGACCGCCGCGAGAAGGCGCTCGACTGCCTGCGGGCAGGCATACGCCCGCTCGGTGCCGAGCAGGCACAACGCCTGGTGGGCCGGGTATTGGGACTGGACGGCCTGGCGGATGCCGGCGAGCTGTTGAAGGACCTAGCCTAAGACTTGCAGGGCCGGGTGATAGCCCAGTTCTCGCGAGATCCGGACCGACACCTGCCTGAGTTCTTCGCCGAAGCGGACCAGCTTGGTGCGCGGCGTGCGTTCCTTCAGCGCGGAGATGCCGATGGCCGCCACGCCCTCGCGAAAGGCCGTATGGACGGGCGCGGAAGCCCCACACACACCTTCGTGCCATTCGCCATCGTTCGTGGCGTACCCTTTCTTGCGCACTTCGTCGAGCACCTTGCGCAGGTCGGCCTCCTTGGTCACCGTGCGCGGGGTGTATTTTTCGAGCGGCGCCGCGAGGTATTCGTCGGCCAGCGTCTGGTTGTACGCCAGGAGCACCTTGCCCGACGCGCTGCAATGCAGTGGCGCCGCGCTGCCGATGGAGGCGTAGGTGCGTATGGGATGCTTGCTGGCGATCACGTCCAGATAGACGACGGCGCCGCTGCTCATCGACGCCAGATAGACCTGTTCGCCCGTGGCTTCGCTCAGGCGCCGCAGATGGGGCTTGGCGATCTGGACGAAGTCCAGCCGGCTGAGCAGCATGCTGCCCAGTTCCCAGATCTTGAGCGTCGGGAAATACTCGCCGCTTTCCAGCTGCTGCACGTAGCCGGTCTCGACCAGCGTGGTCAGGATACGGTGCGCGTTGCTCTTGGTGATGTCGAGTTTGGCGGCAAGCGCGCTGACCCCGATGGATTTTTCGATGCGGCACATGTGTTCGAATGCGCGCAGGGTCTTGGCGGCGGTCTTGTCCAAAGCGATACGACGTCGAGGGTTGAACGTGAACCGACTATATCATGGGGGTCATCTTGAAGAACGTGATTTCATATATTGGAATCATGAAATCATCGCAGCAGTTCCACCGCCGAGCGGCAGTGCTCCAGCGTATTCAGCTTGTCGAAAAGCGCGCGGGCATCCAGCTGCAGGCCGGACCATAGCGCGCAATCCTCGAATTTCGTCCACAGCGCATCGGCCGAGAGCGGCGCCTGGGGGTCGCCGCGCGCATGGCGCACGTGCTCGCTCTCGATCACCTCTCCGGCGGTTGTCTCGACGCGCACCAGGTCGTACGGCGCATAGCCTGACGTGCCGGACATTTCCTCGGCTTCGATCTCTATGGACACGCGCGGCACCAGGCGCTGGATCGGCTCGCTCAGCACGAACTCGTCGACCAGGTCGCGCAGCCCCACCCTGCCCGCCACCAGCGCGCAGGCCAGGGCGAACTCGATACTGAACTTGGCGTCGATGGCGGTGCGTGGCCGATGATTCTTCAGGATCACCGAATGCGACGGACTGAACCGCACGGTGATCGCCTTGACGGCCTCGGCGTCCAGGCCACGATCGCGGACGAGCCCGAGCATGGCATCGATCGCGCGATGCGCCCGGTAGCAGACCGGGTACTGCTTGATCGCCAGTCCCTGCTCGGTCAGGCGCCAGCGTGCGGGTGGCAGCGACGGCGCGCGCTCGCGGTCGACGTCGCCGGCGGGCGACAGCGCGCCCAGATATCCTTGTTCATGCTCGATCGCGTTCGGCGCGGCCGTCAACCCGGCGGCGGCGAAACGCGCGGCGAGCAGGCCGCAGGCCGCCGCCTTGCCCGCGTGCATGGGCTTGGTCATGAAGCCCAGGTTCGCCATCACGCCGCTGGCCTGCGAGGCGGCAATGCCCAGGGCGTGTGCGGCTTCCTGCGCCGTCGCGCCGCGCAGGGCCGCGCAGGCCGCCGCCGCCCCCACGGCGCCGAAGACGCCGGTCGGATGCCAGCCCTTGCGCTGATAGTTGCCACTGTCGCGGGAGATCAGCTCGCCCCAGGTCTCGAACCCGGCCGCATAGGCCCGCAACATATCGCGCCCGCTCGCGCCCACCGCCTCGGCTTCGGCCAGGATGGCCGGCACCAGGACCGCGCTGGGGTGGCTGCCCTTGAGCGCCACGTCGTCGTAGTCCAGCACGTGGGCAGCGGTACCGTTCACCCAGGCCGCGACGTGGGCCGGTGCCCGCGCCGGACCGAAGCAGATCGACGAACCGCCTCCGGCGGTGTCGGGCGCGAACCCGCTTCGTACCGCCGCGACGGCGGGCTCCGCCGATCCGGCCAGCATCACGCCCACGCAATCTGCGATGCCCTGCTTGGCGATGGCCACGGCCGTCCCGGGAATATCCTCGTACCGGAGGTTCGCGACGAAATCGCCCAGCGCGGCGGTCAGCGGCGCACGTGTCACGACGTGAGCTCCGCCAGTTCCTTGCCGGTCAGCCAGGGCGTCTCGGCCTCGAGCTTGCGCTCGAGTGCATCGCGCATCCCGGCGAACTCGCCCGTGGCCGCGATGTCGTCGATGCCGCCCAGCATACGTTCCTTGCGGGCCGGTTCGATCTCGAAGCGGTATTGCCTGCCCGCCGGATCGGTCACCGTCTGGCTGGGCAGGTCGATGGTGATCTCGGCCCCGGGCGCGGCCGCCAATTGTTCCAGTAGCCCGCGCACATCGTCCTCGGGCAGCACGACGGGCAGCAGCCCGTTCTGGTAGGAATTGCTGGCGTAGAACGGCCCGAAGCTCGGCGCGATCACGGCGCGGATGCCGAAATCGACCACCGCGTAGACCGCCCCTTCACGCGTGGAGCCGCAGCCGAAGTTCGGCCCCGAGACGATGATGCGCGCCTGGGTGTAAGGCTCGCGATCGAGCAGGAAGTCGCCCCTGAGCTTGCCTGCCGCATCGTAGCGGTCGTTGTAGAACAGGAAGCTGCGGTAGCCCACCGTCAGGGGCTTGCGCAGGAAGCGCTGCGGAATCAGCATGTCGGTATCGACGTCGGCGCGGTCCAGCGGCGCCGCGATGGCGGTCAGGCGGGTAAACGGCTCCATGCGGGATCTCCTAGCCCAGGTTGCGAACGTCGGTCAGCCTGCCGGTAACGGCGGCTGCCGCCGCCATCGCCGGGCTCATCAGGTGCGTACGCACGCCGCGGCCCTGCCGATTCTCGTAGTTGCGCGGAGACGTCGACGCGCAGCGCTCGCCCGGCAGCGCGAAGTCGCCGTTCGACCCGACGCACATCGAACATGCCGAATCGCGCCATTCGAAGCCGGCTTCCTTGAAGATGCGGTCCAGCCCCGCCGCCTCGGCACGACGCTTCACGTCGGTGGAACCCGGCGACACCATGGCGGGCACGACCGCGTGCCGGCCCTTCAGGATCTCGGCCGCCGCGGCCAGATCCTCGAAGCGGGCGTTGGTACACGAACCGATGAAGACGCGGTCGACCGCCACGTCGGTCAGCCGCATGCCCGGCTCCAGCTGCATGTAGGCCAGCGCGCGCTCGTAGTGGCCGCGCTGCTTCTCGCTGGCCGCTTCGTCCGGATGCGGCACCCGCGCGCTGATGGGCAACGCATGCTCGGGCAGGTTGCCCCAGGTGACCATGGGCTCGATGCGCGAGGTATCCAGGGAGATTTCCTGGTCGAAATGCGCGCCGGGTTCGGTCGGCAGCCCGCGCCAGAACGCCAGCGCCCGCTCCCAGTATTCCGCCGGGGGCGCGTACTGGCGTCCCTTCAGGTAGGCGAAGGTGGTCTCGTCGGGCGACACCATGCCCGCGCGCGCCCCCATTTCAATCGACATGTTGCAGATCGTCATGCGCTCGTCCATCGTCATCGCGCCGATGGCCGGCCCCGCGTACTCGATGACGTGGCCTGTCCCTCCGGACAGCCCCACCTTGCCGACCACCGCCAGGATCACGTCCTTGGCCGCCACGCCGCGGGGCAGGCTTCCCTCCACCGTAACCCGCATCGTCTTCGGCTTGCGGAACCAGAGCGACTGCGTCGCCAGGATGTGCTTGATCTCGGACGCCCCCACGCCGAAGGCCAGCGCCCCGAACGCGCCTATGCTGGTCGTGTGCGAATCCGCCGCCGTCGTGATCATGCCCGGCTGCACCAGGGCCAGCTCGGCGGCGACGACGTGCATGATGCCCTGGCGCGCATCGGTCATGCCGATCAGCGGCACGCCGAAATCGCGGGCGTTCTGTTCGAGCTGTTCGATCATCCTCCGGATGTCCGGATCCTGGATGGCCACCACGCCCGCTTCGCGATGCTTCGTGGGCGCGTAGTGGTCCGCGATCGCGAACTGCTTGAGCGGGCGGTGGACCTTGCGGTTCTCCAGCCGCAGGCCGTCGAAGGCGTAGAACGGCCCTTCATGCACGAAGTTGCGGTCTATGTAGATCAGCGACTCGCCGCCCTCGCGCTCGGCGATGACGTGGCGGGTCCATATCTTCTCGAACATGCTGCGCGGGCGCTGCGCCGCGCGCGTGGCGTCAACCATGGAATGCTCCTTGCAACGGGCGCTCAATCGCCCCGGATACCGGTTTCCCGGATGATCTTTCCCCACTTGTCGGTCTCGCTCGCGACGAAGCGCCGGAATTCGTCCGCCGGCATCACCGACGGCTCCGCGCCCGCGCTCTTCAATTGCTCGACGAACTTGTCCGATTTGCCGACCGCCAGCAGCGCCTGTTCGAGCTTGTCGCGGATATCCTTGGGCGTCTTGGCGGCCACCATGAAGCCGTACCAGGACCCCGCGTCGTAACCCGGCACGCCGGCCTCGGCGATGGTCGGCAGGTCGGGCAGCATGGGCGTACGCTGGGCGCCGCTGGTGGCCAGCGCGCGCAGCTTGCTGTTCGCACCGCCGTTGATGAACGGCAGCAGCGCCGGGATGGGACCGATGGTCATGTCGACCTGTCCCGAGCTGAGATCGGCGATGGAAGGCGCATTGCCCTTGTAGGGGATATGCAGGATGTCGGTGCCGGTCATGCTCTTGAACAATTCCGTCGACAGATGGGTGGAACCGCCCGGGCCGCCCGAGGCATAGCTCAGCTTGCCAGGCTTGGCCTTGGCCAGGGCGACCAGCTCCTTCACGTTCTTCGCCGGCAGGTTGGCGTTGACCACCAGCACGTTCTGCGTCGTCGCCAGCAGGGCGACGGGCGCGAAGTCCTTCACCGTGTCGAACTTCAGCTTCGAATACATCGTGGGCAGATAGGCGAACGACGAATTCACCAGCAGCAGCGTGTAACCGTCGGGCGACGACGCGGCGACCATTTCGTTCGCGATCAGCCCGCCCGCGCCCGGGCGATTCTCCACCACCACCTGCTGGCCCAGTTTGGCGCCCAGCCCTTCGGCCGCCACCCGCGCCACGAGATCGGCGGCGCCACCCGGCTGGTAGCCGACGATGACGCGAAGCGGGCGGGTCGGAAAACCGTCCGCCGCCGCCGAACCGGCGGTGATGCACAGACACCCGGCCGCGAGCCGGGCAATGCCTCGAATGCTCTTCATCTCGTCTCCTTTTCGCGCCTGGTCCATGCGCTTTTCTGGCTATACGGTGGCGGTTCCTCCGCCATCCACGGGTAAGGTGATGCCGGTAATGAAGGCAGCCGCCGGGCTGGCCAGGAACAGCACCGCATCGGCGACGTCCCGGGGCTCGCCCAGGCGCCCCACGGGCGGCAGCTTCTTCGAGGCGGCCGAGCCGACCAGGGCATTGCCCTGGACGATTTCCTGGTGGCGCGGGGTATCGATGGGTCCGGGCGCGATGGCATTGATCCGCACACCGCGCGGCCCGTAGATATCGGCCACGCCCTTGGTCAGGACATTCACCGCGGCGTTCGCGCAGCAGCCGGGCAGATGCGCCGGCGTCGGCTGGCGGCCGCCGCGGCCGCTGATGTTGACGATGGCGCCGGCGCCGCGCCCGGCCATCCCCGGCAGGACGGCGCGCATGGTCCGCATGTAGCCCAACAGCTTGGCCTGCAGCACCGTGTCCCAGTCCTCGTCGTCCAGTTCGAGGAAATCGCCGAAGACCGGCGCGGCGCTGCAATTGACGAGCAGGTCGATGCGGCCGCACCGATCTTCGATTTCGCGCGCGGCAGCGTCGACCTGACCACCCGACGCCAGGTCCAGCGCGATCGCGCCCCGCGACCAGGTTCCATCCGCACTCCGGACGGGCCAGCGCCCTTCCACGCTGCGGGACGACACGACCACCCGGGCCCCGGCTTCGGCCAGCGCGCCGGCAATCGTCTGCCCCAGGGACCCGGCGCCGCCGACCACCCAGGCGACGGCATCCTGCATGGGCCGGTTCGACGTGCTCATTCCGCCACCACGCCGGCCGTCTTGATCACCTTGCCCCACTTGACGGCATCGGTCTTGATCAGCGCGGCGAACTGCTCGGGCGTGTCCGGCGCGGCATCCAGGCCGAGTTCCGTCAGACGCTTGCGGATGGCGGCGTCCTGCAGCGTCTGCACCAGCGCCGCGTGAAGCTTGTCGATCACCGCGCGCGGCGTGGCGGCCGGGGCCAGCATCCCGTACCAGGTATTGATCTCGAAGCCGGGCAGTCCCGACTCGCTGGCGGTGGGCAGGTCGGGAAACAAGGGATGGCGCTCTTCGGAACAGACCGCCAGCGCACTCAGCTTGCCCGACTGGATGTAGGGCACCGCGGCCGGAATGGTCTGGAACACCAGTTGTGTTTCGCCCGCCAACACGGAGTTGAGCGCCTGGCCGCCGCTTTTGTAGGGCACGTGCGTCATCTTCACGCCCGCCATCGTCTCGAACAGGACGGCGGAGATGTGGTTGAAGCTGCCGATGCCCGCGCTGGCGTAGTTCACCTGGCCCGGCCGGGCCTTCAGGTAATCGATCAGTTCCCTGACCGATTTCGCCTTGATCGACGAATGCACCACCAGCAGGTTGGCGCTGGTGACCAGGCGCGCGATAGGCGCGAAATCGGCGATCGGGTCGAACGGGAGCTTGGCGTAGATGGCGCCGTTCATCGACTGCGTGCCCATGGAGCCAAGGAACAGCGTGTAGCCGTCCGGATCGGCGCGCGCGACGTTCGCCGCCGCGATGTTGCCCCCGGCGCCGGGCCGGTTGTCGATGATGATGGGCTGTCCCAGCCGGGTGCCGAGCTGTTCGCCCAGCACGCGTCCCAGGATGTCGACGGTGCCGCCCGGCGCGAACGGGATCACGATGCGTATCGGCTTGGACGGATAGGCATCCGCCGACCAGGCCGGCCCCGCGGCCACCGCCAGCGCGATGGCCACCACTCCCTGCAATCCGTGTTTCATGGTCTCTCCTCCACCCCTATGGCCAAAACCGACCAAAGCTCCTCAAGCGTCTCGCTGGCGTCCAGGCGCCACAGCATCTCGAGCGCGCGGCGGGCGCTTGCCTCGTCCATATGACGGCCGGCCAGGCGAAGAAACTTCTCCTCGACCTCGGCATCGTCCATGGGATTGGCGGCATGGCCGCGGGGATAATCGACCGTCGCGACGTGGCGTGTGCCGCCATGCGTCACGATCTCCAGGCGACAGGGGACGAAGGCCGGAAAGCGCGCGCTCAGGTCCGGGTCTTCCTCGACCGTCAATCTGGCCGCCAGCGCGTGGATGCGCTCGTCCGCCAGCCGCTCGGGCTCGAAGACTGCGTCGCTGAAATCGCCGTCGATCAGGGCCGCCGAGATCATGTAGGGCAGGCTGTGATCGGCGGTCTCGCGCGTGGTGGGCCGCCACTTCTCGGGCTCGTGGCCGACCTCGCTCCAGGCGAAATGGTAGGTGTGCAGAGTGATCCGCGCGATGTCGGCATGGGGCACCTGGCGCGCCAGTTCGAGCGCCGCCGTGATCGGC
This sequence comes from Pigmentiphaga kullae, assembly GCF_004216695.1. Taxonomy (GTDB): domain Bacteria; phylum Pseudomonadota; class Gammaproteobacteria; order Burkholderiales; family Burkholderiaceae_B; genus Pigmentiphaga; species Pigmentiphaga kullae. The sequence continues at coordinate 120,621 of NZ_SGXC01000003.1, read as the reverse complement.
GATTGCGCATGGAATTCGGCCAGGAAGCGCTTGAGGTGCGCCTGGCCGATGCGAAAGTCCGCGCCGCGCGCGGCCAGATCAGGCAGCTCGAAGCTGCCGACCAGTTCGCGCAAGCCGTGCGCGCCTTCTATGGCCCGTTCCGGGCCGGTCAGCCCCTCGCGCGCGAGCAGGGCCGCGAACAATCCGTTGCGCGCCGCATTGCCGGCCGCGCAGCCCTTCCATTCGGACAAGGCCCCGCGGCGGGTGGCTTCCAGCGCGAGGTTGGGGGTCACGGCCAGCGTGATCGCCTGCGCGGTCCGCGCCGCGTCCAGGCCCATGACGTTGCAGGCGCCGGCGGCACCGGCTACCGCCGTATAGAAGACGTGGTCGAGACCGCGCTCGCGCATGTTGACCGCGCGAAACAGGGCCGCGTACACCTCATAGGCCGCCACGATGGCCGTGATGGTGGCGCGGCCGTCGGCGCGGACTTCCTGGGCAACGGCCAGTACCGCCGCCATGACGTCGCTCGGGTGGCCGCCACCGCCGGGAAAGGTGTCGTTCCCGTCCAGGTAGCGGATCATGACGCCGTTGGCGAAAGCCGCCAGCTCGGGCAGCGTGCGCCCGGCCGTTCCCAGCACCGGGGCGCCGTCCGGCAATTCCACGCGAGCGGCCAGCTTGCGCGCGATACGCGAAGGCGGTGCGTCGAACGCGGCCACGCCGCAGCCCAGCGCATCGATGAGACGGCGCTTGCACTCGTGCGCCACGCTCGCGTCCAGATGCTCGAAGCGCAGTCCGGCGGCGAAATCCGCCAGGCGGGAAATGCTGGTGTCCATCGATTCTTGTCCTGGCTATGGTCCTGGGGTGTCACGACACGCCGGCGAAGAACGCCGACATGTCGTCGACGTCCTCGATGCGGCGAACGCGCTCGATCAGCGTCTTCCTCGCGGCGGGCGTCAAGGCGTCGCCGCCGTAGCCGAAGCAGGCATCGATCTTCGCGGCCAACTCCTCGCCGCTGGGCGGCGCTTCCGCGCTCCACGGGAACTCGCGCACCGTCCGCGACAGCCTGCCGTGCCGGGTCTGCATGGAGACCGTGGCGGGCGCGCGGGCGCTTTTGTTGTCCTCGTCGACCACGACCGCTATGCGTTCCGTGATGGCGCGGATCGCCGGGTCCAGCACCGCGGCCTCCTGGATGTCGTCGATGGCGACGCGGCGGCGCAGCAGCGCGCTGGCCAGCGCGTAGCGAACGCTGAACTGCGCCGTCACCTGCGGGTTGCCCGAGGGGTCGAACGGCGCCCCGACCAACCGGTGCATCAACGGCGAATGCACGACCTCGATCGCGCTGACGTCCTCCGGTTTCAGGTCGTGCTCCCGGATCAGGGCGAACGCGGCGTCGAGCGCGGCATGGCTGCAGGCGCAGGTCGGGTACTTCTTGAGATTGGTCTGCTCCAGCGCGAAGGACAGGCCCAGGCCATCGAGCACCTTGAGCGGGTTGCCTTCCTGGTACAGCTGGAACAAGCCAAACCGGCCTTCGAAGGCCTCGCGCGGCGCGGTCACGCCGCGCGAGGCCAGCAGGGCCGAGAACACCCCGGCCCGCGCCGCGAAAGCCGATTGCAGCCGCTTGGTCAGGGCCTGCTCGATATTGGCCTGCTGGGTGCCCGCGGCCTGGCTCAGCGCGATACCGAAGGCATGGGCGACGGCCGCCTCGTCCAGCCTCAGCAGGCGGGCGGCCGCGGCCGTCGCGCCGAACACGCCGTAGATCGAGGTGGTGAACCAGCCCCGGTGCTGCCCGGTGATCGAGCCGCCCAGCCGCGAGGCCAGATCGGCGCCCAACGCGTAGGCGACCAGGAATTCCCGGCCGCTCGCGCGCTGGCGTTCGGCCACCGCCAGGGCCGCCGGCAGCACACAGACATCCGCGTGGACGGTGTTCACCGCGTCGTAATCGAGCGCCGCGCCGAACAGGCTGTTCAGGAACGCCGCCGAGGCGGCGGGCAGCTTGCCGCCATAGCCCCATACCGTGGCCTCGGCCGTCCCGCCATCGGCCGCAACCAACCCATGCGCCTCGGGCGCGCCCGGCGCATCTCGACCCGCCCAGGCACAGGCCAGGGTATCCAGCATCAATCGCCTGGACGCCTCGACGGTGGTGGGCGGCAGCGCGGCATGGCGCAGCCCGGCGACGTGCGCGGCAATGCGCTGCGACACCGAGCGCGCGTCGGCGCCCGCCTCGTTTTGCACGATTGCGGAGTTCTGGCTCATGCGGATTCCTTTGCGGTCCTATTCAGCGGTGGGATAGCGGCGAAACCCGGCATCGTCGTCGCGTCCGATCTGCGTCATCAGATCGACTTCCCAGGTCAGGTAGTCCTTCATCGCCTGGTCACGGTTCCCGGTGCGGTCATGCACCTTTACCCAGACGTCGTCCGTGTCGTCGGTCAGCCGCGTCTCGCCCTCTTCCATGGGATGGCCCGCCGCGCGCCAGGCCTGGGTGCCGCCCGCCAGCACGCGGACGTCGCCACCCGTGATGGCGGCGATTTCAGGCGCGGCCAGCGTGGCCAGGACGCCGTCGGCCGAGGTCACGACGATGCAGTCACCCGCGGGCAGCCGGGCAAGGTTGCGTGCGAGGTTGGCGCGGATGCCGTGCCAGGCCCCTGGAATGTGGCCTTCCCGATAACGCGGCTTGGAGTCGAGGTCGAGGACGCTCGCCCCTTCGATGCACAACGCCGCGAGCGCCTGGGGGGAAATCCTCTCGCAATGGACGTCGTCCAGTCCCAGGACCTCGGCCGCCGGCGGTTCGCTCACCCATTCGCCGTACGCCAGGGCATCGCTCAGGACGTAGACTTCGTCCCAGCCCATCTGCATCAGCCACGAGGCGGTCATCGTCGCGCGCACGCCGTGGTCGTCGATCAGCACCAGGCGGGCATTGCGCACCGCCACATAGGTATCGGTGGTCTGCACGAGCTGGCCGCCGGGCGCCGAGACGCTGCCCCGCAGGTGGCGGCTCGCGTATTCTTCCGGACTGCGCACGTCGAGCAGGTAGACGGTGCGCGTGCCGGCTTCGCGCCGGAACGCGTCCAGGCCGGCGGCGTCCAGGAAGCGGACGCCGAAGCGCCGGGCGACGCGCCGCGCCGATTCCCGCGCCTTGCGCAAGCCCGGTTCGGTCGGCGGCGGCGCCGTCCTGTCCTTGCCGTTGTCCACCGGAAAACCGGCCAGGTGCCATCCCATCGTGCCGTTCTTCAGTGCGACCACGCGGTTGGGAATGCCGGCGTTGCGCAGCGACTGCGCACCGATGATGCTGCGCGTGCGCCCGCCGCAGTTCACGATCACCAGTGTGGAATCCGACTTCACCAGATCATGAATGCGATAGGCCAGTTCCGCGCCCGGACAGTCGATGGCGCCGGGAATGCTGACCTTGCGGTATTCGGCCAGCGGCCGGCTGTCGAGGATGACCATGTCGTCGCCGCAGTCGATGCGCGCCTTGACGTCGGCGGCTTCCATGCGGGGAGTTTCGTCATGCAGCTCGACGTACTCGCCGAAGGCCTTGCTGGGCACATTCACGCCCGTATACACCTCGTACCCGGCATCGATCCACGCTTGCAGGCCGCCTTCGAGCACCGAGACATCGCCGTAGCCGTGCCTGGCAAGCGTGGCCGCCGCGCGTTCGGACAGGCCCTCGCCACCGTCGGTCACCACGATGCGCGTCGAACGGCGCGGCACCAGCACGGGCACGCGGATCTCGAGCTGGGACAACGGCACCGGGGCGGCCAGGAACATATGCCCCTTGGCGAACACGCCTTCTTCCCGGACATCGAGCAACGCGATTTCGCCGCCGTCGTGGAGCATGCGCTTCAGGGTTGCCGCATCGACGACGCCTTGAATCATGGACCGCTCCTCGTGAAGGCGGGGAATACCCTCGGGCGCGATGCTCGTGGAGCGATCAGGCACCCTCTGGCTGCGTAATGTACGGTTCAACTCCCGCGCATGTCAATTTTTTAGAAAAGCGTTCCAATATTTGGAAATAATGATTGCGCCGCGAAGTTTCCGAAAGTAGCCTAGGCGACGCGATGCCTCGACACTCCATACGACGATCCATAATCCAATCCAAGGGGATAACCATGAAAGCGATTGCCGTCGTAGCTGCCGTACTGGGATTTGCCGCCGCCGTCCCCGCCTGTGCGGCGGGCTATCCGGACAAGCCGATAAAGATGCTCGTCGGCTTTCTGCCCGGAGGAGGCACCGACGTCACCGCCCGCCTGCTGGCGACCAAGCTGTCCGAGAAACTCGGGCAGTCCGTCATCGTCGAGAACCGGCCCGGAGCGGGCGGGATGATCGCGACGGCCGCGGTCGCGCGTTCGGCGCCCGACGGCTACACCATGCTGATGGCATCGGCCGCCGATGCCGCGCAGCATCTGATGCACAAGGATCTGTCGTACGACCTGTTGAAGGATTTCGCGCCGGTCTCGCTGGTCGTCACCGTGCCGTTCGCGCTCGCCGCCAAGCCGACCCTGCCTGTCAATGACGTGGCCGAGCTGGTCGAGCTGGCACGCGCCCACCCCGGCGAACTGCGCTACGCGTCGTCCGGCATGGGCAGCGCGGCGCACCTGTCGAATGAGTTGTTCAACACCATGGCCAAGGTCCGCATCGTGCACATTCCGTACAAGGGTGTCGCGGAAGGGGTCACGGCGGTCGCGTCCAACCAGATCGACATGGTGTTCGCCAGCTTCCCGTCAGTCATGGCGCTGGCCGCCGCCAGGAAGGTGAAGCTGCTGGCGGTCAGCACGCCCTACCGCACCGCCGTGATGCCCGACCTGCCTACCGTGGCGGAATCCGGCCTGCCGGGATACGCGCGCTACGGCTGGTACGGGGTCGTGATGCCCAGGAACGTCCCGTCCGACGTCGTCGACCGCATGAACGCCGCCATCGTCTCGGTGGTCGGCGCGCCGGACGTCCGGGAGGCGTTCATCAAGCAGGGACTGGAGCCCAAGAGCACGACGCGCCAGGAGTTCGCGGGTTTCCTGAAAGACGAAGTCGAACAGGCGACGGAACTGGCCCGCGCGTCGGGACTGGAGGCCGCCCGCTAAGGCACGCGGGCGCGCGGCTAGTCGCTCCCCGCGATCACCTTGCCGGGATTCATGATCCCCAGCGGATCCACCGCGGCCTTGATCGTGCGCATCAGCGCGATCTCGGCAGCGGAGCGGCAATAGTGCAGGAACGGCCGCTTGTGCAAGCCGACGCCATGCTCGGCGGCGATGGAACCACCCCGCGCCTGTACGCAACCGTAGACCATTTCCTCGATCTCGCGCACCGGCAGCGGCCGGTCGTCCACCTGCACGATGAAGTGGACGTTGCCGTCGCCGGCATGGCCGAAGGCAATGTTGCGCAGGGACGGCCAACGCGCGCGCAGCTGCGCGCGGCAGGTCTCGACGAAGTCGCCGATCTGTCCGGTGGGCACGCTGATGTCGAACCCCACGCGTGGTCCGAGCGCGGGCAGGAAGTCGCTGCCGGATTCGCGCAGTTCCCAGAAGGCCTGGGTGTCGCGCAACGATTGCGCCAGCGCGGCGTCCTCGACCAATCCTTCTTCGACGGCCGCCTCGATCAGGGCGGTGAACTGGTCGGCGTCCTTCTCCGGTTCGAAGCCCGAGGACTCGACCAGCAGGTAGAGCCCGTGGCCCGTGGCCAAGGGTGCCGCGCCGCGTCCCTGGCGGGCAGCGTGTGCCAGCGCCAGCTCGTAGAACTCGGGCCACATCAGTTCGAACGCCGACAGCGCCGGGCCCAGCCGCGTGCGCGCCAGGCGCAGCAGGCGGCTGGCGGCGGCATAATCGGCCAGCGCGCACAGCGCGGTGTTCTGGCTGGCAGGCCGGGGCGCCAGGCGCAGCACCAGGCGGGTGATGACACCCAGCGTACCCTCGCTGCCGATGAAGAGCTGCTTCAGATCGAAGCCGGCATTGTTCTTCTGCATCCGATTCAGCGAGGACACGACGGTGCCGTCGGGCAGCACCGCCTCCAGCCCCAGGACCAGGTCGCGCATCATGCCGTAGCGCAGCACCCGGTTGCCGCCGGCGTTGGTCGCGGCGTTGCCGCCTATGCTGCAGGAACCGCGCGCGCCGATGTCCAGCGGGAACATCCAGCCGGCCGCGTCGGCCGCCTCCTGCACGCGCTGTAGGGGCGTGCCCGCCAGCACGGTCAGGGTGCCGGCCTCGGCATCGGTTTCCTCGATGCCCTGCATGCGCTGCAATGACACCAGCACGCCGCCGCGCACCGGCGTGGCGCCGCCGGACAGCCCCGTCAAGCCGCCCTGCGGCACGACGGGCACGCGCAGCCGGGAACAGCAGGCCAGCAGGCGCGAGACCTCGTCGGTGGTGCGGGGCAGGACCAGGGCCAGGGGCTCGTCGCCGGGCCCGGCCGCCACCACCCAGTCACGCAGATGGCGCTCGGGGATGTCGGCCGCGGCGCGGACCACGTCGTCGCCCAGCGCCGCCCGCAGTTCGTCCAGCGCCCACATCAGTGACGACGTCCGGACATCAGATGGCGACCTTGTTGGCGGACTCGTGCCAGGGAATCATCACCTTGCGCAGCGAACCGACGGCGAAATACAGCGAGAACCCGATGGCCGCCAGCAGCAGCACCACCGCGAACAGCGTGTCGACCTCGAGCTCCTGCAGCTTGATGGTGGCCAGGTAGCCCAGGCCGCGCGTGCCGGCCACGAACTCGCCCACCACCGCGCCGATGATGGCCAGCACGATGGCCATTTCCATCCCGGTCAGGATGTAGGGCAGCGAGCTGGGAATGACCAGCAGGCGAAAGCGCCGGGACTGCCTGGAGCGGCCCACGGTGAACACCTCGGACAGCCCGCGGTCCACCGACTTCGCGCCCAGGTAGCTATTGGCGAACACGGGGAAGAAGGCCAGCACCGCCGAGACGATGATCTTGGACTCCAGCCCGAAGCCGAACCACAGGATGAACAGCGGGATCAGCGCAACCTTGGGCGTGACCTGCAGGGCGATCACGAAGGGCTTGAACACGGTGTCGAGGATGGCGACGCGGCCCAGGAGCTGTCCGATGATGGTGCCGAACACGATGGCGAACAGGAAGCCGCCGAGGCACTCGGTCAGCGTGATGCCGAGGTGGTAGTAGGTGTCGGTGGAACCGAGCAGCCGGAACAGGGCCACCACCACCAGCTCGGGCGCCGGCAGCACCAGCGGCGAGACGTCGAAGAAATGCACGTATCCCTTCCAGATCAGGAAGAAGGCCACGACGGCGGATACTTGTAGCGCGAGTCGTTTCATGTCGGGTCAGAGCTCCAGCTTTTTCCGGATGTCGCTGCACAGCTTGCCGAACTCGGGCGAGCCCAGGGCTTCCGTGCGCGGACGCGGCAGGTCGATCTTGAATTCGGCCACCACGCGGCCGGGGCGGGCCGACATCACGATCACGCGGTCGGCCAGGTGCACGGCTTCGCTGATCGAATGGGTGATCAGCAGCGCGGCGAACCCCTGCTCGGTCCAGATGCGTTCGGTATCGGCGGTGATCTGCTCGCGCGTGAGCGCGTCCAGCGCGCCGAACGGCTCGTCCAGCAGCAGCAGTTCGGGATCGGTGAACAGCGCGCGCGCCACCGAGGCGCGCTGCTTCATGCCGCCCGACAGTTCGGCCGGACGGCGCTTCTCGAATCCGGTCAGGCCGACCAGCTTGCACAGCGCCAGCGCGCGGTCGATGTCGGCGGCCGAGGCCCGGCCCTGCATGAGCCGCGGCAGCATGATGTTCTGCTCGATGCTGAGCCACGGCAGCAGGCGGTGGTCCTGGAACGCCACGCCCATGCGCGGCGCCTGGCCCTCGCGGCCCCAGTCGATCCGGCCCTCGGTCGGCTCTTCCAGGCCGCACAGGATGCGCAGCAGGGTCGACTTGCCGCAGCCCGAGGGCCCGACGATGGCGACGAACTCGCCCGCCCCGATGGATTGGCGGATGCCTTCCAGGGCCTGGACCGTGCCCGACTTGGTGTCGAAGCGCTTGGATACGCCATCCACGCGGACCACCGGCCCGCGGCTGGCGTTCAGCGCGTGCACGTTACCGGCCGGCGGCACCATGCGTACGGTGTTGTCAGCCATTGGCGGCCTCCCAGATGTCGTTGGTGTACAGCGGCTTGGTGGTCGGCTGCTTGAGCAGGCCGGCCTGGCGCAGCAGCGACTCGCCCTCGGTCCACTGCGCCTCGTTGCAGCGCAGGACCTGCTTGGGGTTCGCGGCCGCCCACAGCTCGCGGTTGGCGCGCATGTCGGCCAGCGCGATCGGCGTGTTGTCCGATCCGGGAATGTCGTACTTGCCGCGCATCAGCGCCACGGCCTTCTGCAGCGCCGCGTCGTCCATCGCGATCAGTTCCCGGGCCGAGCGATAGGCCGCGCGCAGGAAGGCCACGTAGGCGTCCTTGTTGGCGGCCAGTTCGGCTTCCTCGGCCACGTAGACCTGCCCCGGCACGCCGTCATCCATCTGCATGGTGGAAACGGGGAAGTTCTGGGCGGTCAGCCGGATGGCCGAGCTGGCATTGCCCAGGAAGCCTTGCACGCGCTTGGACTGGATCATGCCGAAGGAAGCGGCGGAGTCGGCCACCCGTTCACGGCGCACGGACTTGGGATCGATCTTGGCACGCATCAGCATCAGGTCCAGCGTGGCTTCCATCGAACCGCCGGCCGACTGCACGCCGATGACCTTGCCCGCCAGGTCCTGCGGCGTGTTGATCGGGGCGTCCTTGGACGAGATCACCGCGAACGGCGAGCGCTGGGCGATGGTGGCGATGGCGATGACCGGAGCATTGCTGTTGACGCGCGCCATCATGTAGTTGGCGCCGCCGGTGCGGCCGGTCTGCACCTGCTTGGCCGCGGTCAGCTGGACGACCTGGGCGGCGCCGCGTCCGGCCTCGACCTTCAGGTCCAGGCCTTCCTTGGCGAAGTAGCCGGCCACCGACGCATACAGCACCGGCGAGAAGGCCAGCGAGAACGAGGACGGCGTCAGGAAGGTCAGCTTGCCCTTGCCCTGGGCGTGCACCACGGACACCAGGCCCGGCAGCGGCAACAGCGTGGCGGCAGCGGCAGCCGCGCTGCCGAGGAATTCACGACGTTTCATGAAAGGACTCCAGTTGTGGCCACCGGCGATCGCGGCGGCCTGGCCTGGCGCGGGAGGCATCCCGCCGGCGGATGAGTGGGAGAAAACCGGAAGGTCCGGTTTGTACCATAGATAAAACGATGATTTATATATGGCATGAATACATAGTAGGTCACACTTGGAAACCGGTCTATGGGGTAAACCCGAATTCAATCAGTCGCATGAATGGTTGCCGGCGGCCCGCAATCCGTTACCGACCTGACGCGGAGCTTGCCGCACCACCGGCTCCAGACCGACTAAAATCCCGGCCATGAATATCGTATTGAACGGGGAACCGCGCACCATCGAGGCAGCCTCCTCGGTGGCCGATCTGATCCAGGCGCTGGGCTACGCGGGCAAGCGCGTCGCCATCGAGCGCAACGGCGAGATCGTCCCGCGCAGCGCGCACCAGCACACCCTCATCGCCAATGGCGACCGGCTCGAAATCGTCGTCGCCGTCGGCGGAGGCTAGGATCACGATGAACATGACCACTCCTTCTCCCGCCCTGCCCATTCCGGCCGCCGAGCCGGCCCTGGCCGGCGGCGAACTGCCCAAGGCCGCGCGGCCGGGCACCCACATCCGCAGCTTCGTCCACCGCCGCGGCCACATCACGCTCAGCCAGAAAGAAGCGCTCGAGACCCTGACCGACACCTGGTCCCTGCCCTACACGGACCGGCACATCTCGTTTGCCCAGGTGTTCGGCCGCGAGGCGCCCACGGTGCTGGAAATCGGCTTCGGCATGGGCGAGACCACCGAGAAGATCGCGCTGGCCCAGCCCGAGCGCAACTTCCTGGGCGTGGAGGTGTTCAATGCCGGCGTGGGCGCCATGCTCCGGCGCATCGAGGACTCCGGGCTGCGCAACGTGCGCATCGTCCAGCACGATGCGGTGGAAGTCATGCGCGACATGATTCCGCCGGCCTCGCTGGCGGGCGTGCACATCTACTTTCCCGACCCGTGGCCCAAGAAGCGGCACCACAAGCGGCGCCTGATCCAGCCCGCCTTCATCGAGCTGCTGGCCACCCGCCTGGCGCCGGGCGCCTACCTGCATTGCGCGACCGACTGGCAGCCGTATGCGGAACAGATGCTGGAAGTGCTGAGCGGCGAACCGCAGTTGTGCAATACCTGCGAAGGCTACGCCGAACGCCCGGCCTGGCGGCCCCAGACCAAATTCGAGACCCGCGGCCTGCGGCTGGGCCACGGCGTCTGGGACCTGATCTTCGAACGCCCGCCCGCCTCGCGCTATTCCCCCCGGGCCGATGCCTGACCACCACGCCCGGACCTGACGGCGAACGGCGGCGATGATACGGTCCATTTCCCGGGGACTGGCGGTCTTGCGCGCGATGAACGCGCGCATGCATTCCACGCTGGCGGACCTGCATCGGGATACGGGCCTGCCCAAACCCACCGTCTTCCGCATCCTGGAAACGCTGCGGGACGAAGGCTACGTACGCGAGGTCGATGCCCGTGGCAGCTATCAATTGACCGGCAAGGTCCGCGACCTGAGCGACGGCTGCTCGGAACGGCTGCTGATCGTGGACGCGGCCATTCCCTGCATGATCCGGGCCACGCGCCGGATCAAGTGGCCGCTGGGCCTGTCGACGCTGGACGGCGACCGCATGGCCGTGCGCTACAGCACCATGCCCTACAGCCCCCTGGCCTACCTGCCCACCACGTACGGACGCCGCCATCCGATGACGCAATCGTCGGTCGGGCTGGCCTACCTGGCCTTCTGTTCCGAGCCCGAACGGCGCTTCCTGCTGCCCGAGGGCGCGTCGGCCGAACTCCAGGCCATCCTGGACACGACGCGGACCCGCGGCTACGCGGTCCGGCAACCGACCGCGGAGTGGGAAAGCGCGACCTGCGCCGTGCCGGTGGCCGAGGACGGCGAACTGCTGGCCGTGCTGAGCATGACCACCTTCGGCTCCACGATGACCCGGGACTTCCTGGACCGCCACATTCCCATCCTGCAGCAGACCGCCGCGGAGATCCTGGCCGCCCATGCGCCGCTGCGGCACGCGGATCAGGCCGACGAAGGCCCCAGCGCGCCGCTGCCGGCCAGCGCCTCGATCTCTTCCGGCGAATAGCCCGCCTCGGCCAGGATCTCGGCGCCGTGCTCGCCCAGCTTGGGCGCCGGCCGGGGCGGTGCGTCGTCCCGGCCGCTCATACGGGTAGGGTCGGCCAGGTCCCACATCTTTCCTTCGGTGGGATGCTCGACCTCGCGCAGCAGGCCCGAGGCCACGATCTGCGGATCCGTGCGCAGGCTGTCCAGCGTGTTGTAGGGCATGGCCGGGATGTCCGCTTCCTTCAGCAGCGCCAGCCATTCGGCCGTCGTGCGGCGGGCGATCGCCTCGGCCCGGATGCCGAAGTACTCGCGGCTGTGGGCGGCGCGGGCCTGCTTGGTGCTGAAACGCGGATCGGTCTGCATCTCGGGATGTCCCATCACGCGCATCAGCGCGAATGCCTGGGCATCGGTGTTGGTCGTCAGGCAGACGTAGCCGTCGGCCGTCTTGACCGGGCTGGCCTGCGGATCGATCAGGCGCAGGTCGCCGGGCGGCGACAGCGGCGGCTCGAAGGTCGCACCGTACAGATGCTCGCTCAGCATCAGGGCCGCCATGTTCTCGAACATGGGCACTTCCACGCACTGGCCCGCGCCGGTGCGCTCGCGCTGGAACAGCGCCATCATGACGGCATTGAGCGCCATCAGGCCCACGGTGCGGTCGGCCACGACGTAGGGCACGTAGCGCGGCTGGCCGGTCGCCATCTCGGACAACGCGGCCACGCCGGCGCCGCCCTGGATGATCGAGTCGTAGGCGGGCGTGTCGCGGTACGGCCCCGGGCCGAAGCCGACCATCGCGCAATACACCAGCCGGGGGTTCGCACGCGCCACGCTGTCGTAGTCCAGCCCCAGGCGTTCCACCGCCTGCGGCCGCATGTTGATCAGCAGTACGTCGGCGCGCGCGACCAGCCGCATCACGGCCTCGCGGCCCCGCGGCTGCTTCAGGTCCAGCACGATGCTGCGCTTGCCGCGGTTCAGGTGCATGAACTTGCCCGACATGCCGGGCGTGGGGGAAGGCCCGGCGATCCAGCGGATGACGTCGCCGTCGGCCGCCTCGACCTTGATCACGTCGGCGCCGTGGTCGGCCATGATCTTGGCGGCGTAGGGCCCGACCACCGCCGAGGTGAGGTCGAGGACGCGGATGCCGGACAGGGCGCGCCGGGCGCCGGAAGCGGGATGATCGGACATGAAGGGCAAGGCCGCGCTGCGCGGCGGGAAATCACGGACCCCCGCAGCATAGCCCCGCCGGCCTTGGGCGCACCGGGGTTTCTTGGCCTATTTCGGCAGGCGAAATGGCAGCCGCGCCGCCAGCCCGTTCCTGCAGCCTAGTGGGCGGCCCACTGGATGGTGCTCAGGTCCACGCCGTCCTGGTACATCTCCCAGAGCGGGCTGAGCTCGCGCAGCTTGGCGACCTTGCCCTTGATCAGGTCGACGACGAAATCGACTTCCTGCTCGGTGGTGAAGCGGCCCAGCGTGAAGCGGATGGAACTGTGCGCCAGTTCGTCGCTGCGGCCCAGGGCGCGCAGCACGAAGGAAGGCTCCAGCGACGCCGAGGTGCAGGCCGACCCCGACGACACGGCGACGTCCTTGATCGCCATGATGAGCGACTCGCCTTCGACGAAGTTGAAGCTCATGTTGAGGTTGTGCGGCACGCGGTGTTCGAGGCTGCCGTTCACGTAGACCTCCTTCATCTCGGACAGGCCGGCCAGCAGCCGGTCGCGCAGCTTGCCGACGCGCGCCGACTCCAGCTGCATTTCCAGTTTGGCCAGGCGGAAGGCCTCGCCCATGCCGACGATCTGGTGCGTGGCCAGCGTGCCCGAGCGCATGCCGCGCTCGTGGCCGCCGCCGTGCATCTGCGCCTCGATCCGCACGCGCGGCTTGCGCCGCACGTACAGGGCGCCTATGCCTTTGGGACCGTAGAGCTTGTGCGCGGTCACCGTCAGCAGGTCGACCGGGAAGGACTGGACGTCGATGGGCACCTTGCCCGCGCCCTGCACCGCATCGCAGTGATACAGCACGCCGCGCTCGCGACAGAGCTTGCCGATGGCTTGCACGTCCTGGATCACGCCGATCTCGTTGTTGACCAGCATGACCGAGACCAGGATGGTGTCCGGGCGGATGGCGGCCTCCAGGCGCTCGAGCGGCAGCAGGCCGTCCTCGTCCACGTCCAGGTAGGTGGCCTCGAAGCCCTGGCGCTCGAGTTCGCGGAAGGTGTCCAGGACTGCCTTGTGCTCGGTCTTGACGGTAATGATGTGTTTGCCGCGCTCGGCGTAGAAATTCGCCGCGCCCTTGATGGCGAGGTTGTTGCCTTCGGTGGCGCCCGAGGTCCAGACGATCTCGCGCGGGTCGGCGTTCAGCAGCGCCGCGACGTGGCCGCGCGCGGTCTCGACCGCTTCCTCGGCCTCCCAGCCGTAGGCGTGGCTGCGCGAGGCGGGATTGCCGAACTTCTCGTACAGATAGGGCACCATGGCGTCGACGACGCGCGGATCGACCGGCGTGGTGGCGCTGTAGTCCATGTAGACGGGAAGGCGCATGGGGGCTTGGGGCATGTTTCGCTCCTGGAACGTGCGGTATTGCGGATGGCCGCCATAGTAGCCTGCCCCTCCTTCCCATAAGGTAATACCCCGGCTGGCAGCATTGACACCCGTGGCCGGCGCGCTAGCCGAGCGAGGCGACGAAGCGCCGCTCCCATTCCTCGCGCGGCATGAAGGTCGGGTCCTGCCGGCACAGCCGTTCGGTCTGCTCCAGCAGTACGGCATCGGGCAGGTCCAGGTCGAGCGGATCGCCATGCGGCTGGGCCACGTGGTAGGGAGTATCCATATAGACCTCGACGGTATTGCCCTCGATGTCCGAAAAATAGATGGACAGCGCGTTGCCGTGGTTCAGGCCGCGCATGCCGGTCGCGCCTTCGGCCAGCGCGTCGCGGTGGATGCGGCGCAGGTCGTCGATGGCCTGCACCTTGAACGACATCTGCATCACGGTGCTGAACGTGGCGTCCGCGGGCCGGCCCGAAGCCAGCACCAACTGATGGTGCTGCTCGGGCCGCGCGCTCAGGAAGACCAGGGTGTTGCGAAAGGTGGAGCCCTGGCCCCGGTCGGTCTCCTTCAGGCCGAACACCCGCGTGTAGAAGGCCACCATGCGCTCCACGTCATGCACGTAGATGCCGAAATGGGACAAGCTGGGCAATGCCGATACCGCCATGGGTTTCTCCCTTATCCGTCTATCGTCAGCGCAGGCCGTCCCGGCCCTGTACGTCCCGGGCCGCCAGCCCGCCCAGCCGCGCATGGACGCGCCCTCCCGTGGCCATCGCCAGGCCGAACAGGATCTCGTCGCGCCGCGGCGCATCCCACAGGGTCATCTCCGCCACGCCGAAATGGCTGCGCACGAATGCGGCCTGGGTATGGCCCAGCGGGATCATCAGCCGCGTCCCCGCGTGGCCTATGGTCTTGGCGGCCGGCACGATGGCCTTGCGCTCGCCCAGCACTTCGCGCATGGCCCAGCCCCCCGCCTCGTGCCAGACGGCGCCATGTTCCAGTTCGCCATCCTCGCCCACGATCGCGCCCTTGCCATAGGCCTCCACGCTCGCGGCCCCGCCCAGCGCATCGGCCAACTGGCGCGACAGATCGCGCCCCAGTTCGCGCAGCGCCTGCATGAAGGGCAGCAGGTCGGGTTCGTAGCGGCCGGCGTAGGGATTGGCGACCACGGCCAGCGCCGTGCCCACCCGCAGCGGCGTCGCCGCCGCGGGGCCGCGTTCGTGCAGGATGGTCTCGATGGACAACTGGGTCTTGCGAATGGCGACGAGCGACATGAGGATTCCTAGGTGTCAGGGGATGAGGATGATCTTGCCCATGGTTGCGCCGGCGTCGAGAATGCGATGGGCATCCCGGACGGCGTCCAGCGGCATGCGGGTGGCCGCGGGCGGCGTGATGCGCCCTTCGGCCATCAGGCCAATCAGGCGTTCGGTGGCCGTGCGGCGCGTGGCGCGGTCGTGGTCGAAGCTGTGGATGGAGAAGCAGCGCACGGCCAGGCTGCGGCCCACCAGCTTGCGCAGTTCTCCGAAGATCTCCGGCTGCGGCGGCCCGCCCACGATGTTGTAGGACACGGCCATGCCGAACGGGGCCAGCGCGTGCAGGCAGTCCACCAGGATGCCCGCGCCGATGTGATCCAGGGCCAGGTCCACGCCCGCGCCGCCGGTCAGCGCCATGACGCGTTCCGGGATGGACTCGCGCAGGCGATCGATCACGTGCGTGGCCCCCATCGCGGCGGCGAAAGCCGCCTTCTCGGCGGAACTGACCACCCCGATGACTTCGCTGCCCTGCAGCCGGGCCAGCTGGATCACCGTCGACGCCACGCCGCCGGCGGCGCCGGTCAACAGGACGCGGCGCGCCTGCACGCCCGGATTGCAGCGATTCAGCAGCGCATCGGCCATCAGGAAATTGGGCAGGCTGAGCGCGGCCTCGAAGGAGATGGCCGCCGGCAGGTCGAACGGCGCATCGGCCGGCACGCAGATCGCCTCGGCATAGCAGCCGCCGCGCTGGACCAGTTCCCGCGCGCTGACCAGCACGCGTCGGCCGGCCAGTTCCGGCGCGACGCCTTCGCCCACCGCGTCGATCACGCCGGCCATCTCGCCTCCCGGCGTCGCCGGCAGCGGCGGCATCCATTTATAGGTGCCGTTGCGCATCAACACGTCGGGCCGGCCCACGCCTATGGCGCGCGCCGCAACGCGGACCTGGCCCGGCCCGGGCACGGGCGCCGGCACGTTGGCGATGACGAGCGCGTCGGGCCCGCCAGGCTGGTGGATCTGTACGAGTTTCACGGTTCCATGCCTTGGAGTCTGGGAGTGGGCGCAGTTTAGAGCCGGGGTATGTTCTTGTCCCTGGCCACGGCCAGGTAGCGGTCGATCTCGCCGGCGATGCGGCGCTTCATCGCATCCGGAGAACTCGGCGCGATCGCGCCGCCCATCTGTTCCAGCCGGGACTGCACCTCGGGCGCCGCCAACGCCTTGCGCAACTCGGCGTTCAGGCGGTCCACCACGGCGGCCGGCGTCCTGGCCGGCGCGGCCAGTCCCGCCCACGAACTGACGTCGAAACCCGTGAAGCCCGACTCGTCCAGCGTGGGCACGTCCTTCAGGCCGCCCCAGCGCTCGCGGCTGCTGACGGCCAGCACGCGTATGGTTCCGGCCTTGAGCTGCGGGACGGCCACGGTGGCCGTGTCGATGACGAAATCCACTTCTGCGCCCAGCATGCCGGTCAGCGCCGCCGCACCACCGCGATAGGGCACGTGCAACAGCGGCACGCCCGCCTGCGCGGCCAGCAGTTCGCCCGTCAGGTGCTGGGTCGTGCCCACGCCGGCCGATCCGTACGTGACGCCGCCGCTGCGCCGCTTCATCGCTTGCAGCAGATCGCCCATGTTCCGGTAGGGCGCATCGCGCTTGACCATGATGAAGAACGGAAAATCCATCACGGTCGAGATCATCGAGAAATCGTTGACCGGATCGAAACCCAGCTTGTCGCTCAGCGCGCCGGCCACGCTGTGGCCGCCCATGAGCATGACCAGCGTATGGCCATCGGGCGCCGCCTTGGCCACCGCCTGCGATGCGATGTTGCCGCCCGCGCCCGTGCGAGGCTCGATCACGACGGGTACCCCAAGGTTTCTGGACATCTCCTGGCCCACCACTCTGGAAATGATGTCGGCGTTGCCGCCCGCCGCGTAGCCATGCACGATGCGCACGGCCTGCCCCGGCTGCGGGAAATCGCTGGCGTGCGCGATCCCCGCGGCGGCCAGGCAAACGCCCGCCGCCGCCAATCTCCACATGCGCATGATGTCTCCTCCTGGTTCTTGTAGGGATGGATCGGGCGCCGGCTGCGCGGACGGCGCCCCGGGTGCGCTACTCGTCCATGACCGGGTTCACCAGTTCTCCGATCTGGGTCACTTCGATGCGCACGCTGTCTCCCTGCTTGAGCAGCAGCGGCGGCGTGCGCTTGAAGCCGATGCCGCTGGGCGTGCCGGTGGCCAGGATGTCGCCCGGGTTCCACGGCAGCGCCTGCGAGACGTAGGCGATCAGATGGGGAATATCGAAGGCGAGCTCGTCAAGCCGGCCTTCCTGGACCTGTTCGCCGTTCACGTAGGTGCGCAGCTCCAGCTTGCGGTAGTCGGCGATCTCGTCGGCCGTCACCATCCAGGGGCCGAGCGGCCCGCTGGCGGCGAAGTTCTTGCCCATGCCGTATTGGTGGGTGTGGAACTGCCAGTCGCGCACCGAAGCGTCGTTGAAGATGGTGTAGCCCGCGACATGGGACATAGCGTCGCCAGGAGCGATATGCCGCCCGCCCTTGCCGATCACCACGGCCAGTTCGCCCTCGTAGTCGAACTGCTCCGACACGCGGGGCCGCAGGAGCGGCTGTCCGGCGCCGATCAGGGTGTCGGCGAACCGGTGAAAGATGACCGGATGCCTGCCCACCGTGCGGCCGGCCTCGGCGGCATGGGCCACGTAGTTGATGCCCACGCAGATGATCTTGCTGGGCTCGGGGATGACGGGCATCAGCCGGACCTCGGTCAGCGGAAAATCCGCCGCCAGCCGGGCCGACAGCGCCCGGGCCTCGTCCTGCATGCCGCGCGCCAGCAGCGTGCGCAGGTCGGGGGCATCCAGCCGGCCCCCCAGCTCCACGATGCCGCCATCCTTGGCGACGCCGTAGCCGGCACGGCCATTCCTGAGAAAAGAAACGAGTCGCATGCGCCCTCCTTTTTATGCACATTTTTATTTATTGTGCATAAAACTTGGTTTGTGCGCAACATCCGTTTCTGGCATAGTCGCCGCATGATCCAGGAGACCCTCGCCCCCGAGGCGCTGCCGCTGACCGAACAGGCCTGTCTCGCCCTGCGCCGGGCCATCGTGCGCGGCGATTTCGAGCCGGGACAGCGCCTGCGCGTGGAAGAGCTGCAACGCCGCTTCGGCCTGAGCAGCAGCCCGCTGCGAGAGGCCCTGAGCCGGCTGGTGCAGCAGGGACTGGTGCGGACGCTGGAGAACCGCGGCTTCCGCGTCGCGCCCATCCACGCCGACGCGATGCGCGACCTGACCCGCCTGCGGCTGATGATCGAAACCGAGACCCTGCGCGACGCCATCGAGCACGGCGACGATCTCTGGGAAGGCCGCGTCGTGGCGGCCCACCACAACCTGGCCCTGGTCGAAAAGCGCCTGGCGTCCGGCCCCGTGGTGCTGGACGACGACTGGTCCGATCGCCATCGGTCCCTGCACCTGGGTATCTATTCGGCCTGTAGCTCGCCGCTGCTGCTGGGGCTGGTCGAGAACCTGTTCGACCAGGCGGAGCGGTTCCGCCGCTTCTCCGCCCGCCACCGGCAGACCGACCGCAGCAAGAACGACGAACACCGGCGCATCGTCGACGCGGTGCTGGCCCGCGACACCGGCCAAGCGGTCGAACTCCTGCGCCGTCACATCAGCGGCACCGAGCGCAACGTGCTCGACGCGCTCCATGCCATGGAGACCGCGCCCGCCTCCTGACGGCCGCACGCTAAACAAGCCCAAACACCGCGCCATGCGTTGCGCAAACGCCTCATAGAATCACGGCGCGATTGCGCATGAACCGCAGTGGGCGCATGCTCCGCGTGCTACTCGACCACTGCACGATATGGGGGATATATGAGCAAAAAGCTTTGCGCGGAATTCCTGGGTACGTTCTGGCTGGTATTGGGTGGCTGCGGCAGCGCGGTCCTGGCCGCGGCGTTTCCGGAGCTGGGCATAGGATTCGCCGGCGTCGCGCTGGCCTTCGGCCTGACGGTGGTGACCATGGCCTACGCGGTCGGACACATCTCCGGGGGGCACTTCAACCCGGCGGTCACCGTGGGCCTGGTCGCCGGCGGCCGTCTTCCGGCCAAGGACGCCATACCGTACATCATCGCCCAGGTCGTGGGCGGCATCGCCGCCGGCGGGGTCCTGTACCTGATCGCCAGCGGCAAGGCGGGCTTCGATGCCAGCGCCGGCTTCGCGTCCAACGGCTACGGCGAACACTCGCCCGGCGGCTATACGCTGGCCGCGGCGGTCGTCTGCGAACTGGTGTTGACGGCCTTCTTCCTGATCGTGATCCACGGCGCGACCGACAAGCGCGCGCCCGCGGGCATGGCGCCGCTGGCCATCGGCCTGACGCTCACTCTCATCCATCTGATCAGCATCCCGGTCACCAACACCTCGGTCAACCCCGCCCGCAGCACCGGCGTGGCCGTGTACCAGGGCAGCTGGGCGCTGGAACAACTCTGGGTGTTCTGGCTCGTGCCGCTGATCGGCGGCGCGATCGGCGGACTGATCTACCGGCACCTGCTGGAAAAAGAAACGAACTGACACCGGGCGTTCTCGAAGCACGGCGATAATGGCGGGCGGGGGACCTCCCCGCCCTTCGCCTGACTTCGGACACCGATGAATCTACGCCTGACCGCCTTCGGCGGATGGAAGCCGCTGTTCTGGGCGGCCCTGCTGGGGATACTCGCGCTATCCCTCCTGCCCTCCGCCACTCCCCTGCCCACCACCGGTTGGGACAAGACCAATCACCTGCTGGGCTTCGGCGTGCTGGCCGCGCTGGCCCGCTTCGCCTATCCCGGCCCCGCGTGGCCACGCCTGCTGGGCCTCCTGGCCTATGGCGCGCTGATCGAGATCCTGCAATCCATGACACCCGACCGGTCTGCGGAATGGGCGGACCTGTTCGCGGACAGTCTGGGCATCGCGATCGGCTGGTGCGTGGCTTGGGTGGCCACGATCGGGTTGCAGCGACGGGCCTGAGCGCCTGGGAGTTTCCCGTATAGGAGCACCGGATTCCCTCATGGCTGGACTGGCCATTGAGGGATGAAAACGCATTCCTATAATGAGACACACCTTGTCCGGTATGGCCGGACTCAGCAGGGAGCGATCATGGCGATCCAGGCAGAAGGTGTGGAGCATTACCCGTCGTTCGAACGCATCGTCGACATCTGGCTGTCGTTCGTCACCCCCGGCGCCGTCCATTCCGCGCAGGCCATCGCGCGGGAATTCGGGACCTCGCGCAGCTCCACCTATCGCTACCTGCAGATCCTGCGCGAACGCGGCCTGATCGAGGACGTGGACGGGGCTGGCAACTATCGCCTGGGATCCGCCTTCGTCAATCTCGTCCGCAGTTGCGAGGACCCCAGCACCTCGGCCTCCATCGCCGAGCCCTTCGTGCACGAGCTGGCCCTGGCCAGCGGCGAAACCGTGCTCTTCACGACACGCATCGGCGATCGCGTCATCTGCACCGTGGCACTGGAAAGCCGGCAAGCCGTCCGGGTCTCGGTCGATCCCGTCCGCAACGTGCCGCTGCACCTGGGCTCGTCGGCCAAGGTCCACCTGGCCTATCTGGAAGAACAGGAACGCGCGCGCGTGCTGCCGCGCCTGCGCGCGGCGAAACCCGGCGGCAAGCCCTTCGACCCGCAGGCGCTGGAACGGTCCCTGGCGGCCATACGCGAGCAGGGCTATGCCATCAGCGACGGCGAGATCGAGGCCGGCGTGCGCAGCGTGTCGGCTCCCGCCTTCTTTCCGTCCGGCTCGCTGATCGGCGCCATCACCCTTGCCGCGCCGGCCTTCCGCCTTCAGGACAAGGTGCTGAAACAGGCCGTGCTGCGCGTGGTGGCCGCCGCGCGCCACATCAGCGACGCGGCCACGGCCACGCAGTCCCGCCGCGCATCCGCCGCCTGACCCATCGGAGTTTCCATGACACGGACACTGATAGAGAACGGCGTGGTCCTGACCATGAACCCGGCCGGCGACATTCACGAGCGCGGCTGCGTACTGGTCGAGGACTCCCGCCTGGCGTATGTCGGCCCCCGGGAAGGCCTGCCCCGCGACCTCGAAGCGCGGCGCCACGATGCCGCCGGCCACGCGGTCATGCCCGGTCTGGTCAATTGCCACACGCACTTGTGCATGATCTTCGGCCGCACGCTGGCGACGAACACCGACCTGCTGTCCTGGCTGGACCTGCAGATGCCGCTGATGCGCGCGCTGGACGCCGAAGCCATGCTGGCGGCGCAGACCCTGGGCTGCATCGAGAACCTGAAGAATGGCAGCACGACACTGGTGGAAAACCTGTTCGCCCCCCGGTCGGACTCGCTATCGCCCGAAGACAGCGCCTTCGCCGCCATGGAAAGCACGGGCATGCGCGGCATCGTGGCCCGCGCCTTCGAAGCCGTCCGTTTCGACCCCGCATTCGTCGAGACGCCGGCGCAGCAGGCGCAGCGGGTACGCAGCCTGCACGCGCGCTGGCACGGCCGCGCCCAGGGACGCCTGGGACTATCCTTCGGCCCGCTGCTGCCCTGGACCCTGGACGAGTCCATGCTGCGCGCCAGCCGCGCGCTCGCCACCGAACTGGGCATCAGCCTGCACATGCACGTGGCCGAGTCGCGCGAGTTCAACCGCATCATCGAACGCCACTACGGCCGGCCGGTCCGCAACGTCGAACTGCTCCACGAAACCGGCTGTCTGGGCCCCGACGTGCAGGCGGTAGGCGTATCGGACCTTTCCCCCGACGAGATCGCCCTGCTGGCCGAGACCGGCACCTCGGTCGTTCTCGATCCGCAGACCCGGCTCTTCTGGGGCACCGGCTTTCCCGCGCTGACGCCCTTCCTCGAAGCCGGCATCAACTGCGGGCTCGCCACCAACGGACCCGCCGCCAACTGCGGCCAGGATCTGTTCGAGAGCATGAAGTACGCGTGCGCGACCGCCAAGACCGCGGCGGGCGATCCCCACGCGCTGGACGCGCGGCGGGCACTGCGCATGGCGACCATCGAAGGCGCGCGTGCGCTCGGCCTGGACCGCCGGACGGGCTCACTGGAAACCGGCAAGCAGGCGGACCTCATCACGGTCGACCTGCGCCAGCCCCACCTGGTGCCGGCCTTCGACCTCGAGGCGGCGCTGGTCTTCAGCGCGCGGGGCTCGGACGTGCGCGATGCCATGGTGGACGGTGAATGGCTGATGCGGGACCGCCGCCTGACCCGCGTCGACGAAACCGCCCTGCTGGACCGCGCCGGGGAACTGGCCGGGCGAGCCCTGGCCAAGGCCGGGGTCCGCCGACCGCAGCATCGCACTCTGACCTCCCAAGGAACCCCATGATGATTAGGCTCGTTTCCATCGCCGCGGCGATCGCGCTGTGGTGGCTGCTGTCCCTGGCCTTCACGGCCTCGGTGCTGCCCGGTCCCTTGCTCACGCTCCAGACGCTGGTGGAGAACATCGCCGCCGGCAACGTCCTCGTCCATCTGTGGATGACGCTGGCCCGGGTGACGGCGGGCCTGGCGCTGGCGTTGCTGATAGGCGTGCCCATCGGCGTGCTGATGGGCCTGTACCGGCAGATCGAGCGGGCCCTGGATCTGTGGGTGATGGTGGGCCTGACCGTCCCCAGCCTGTGCTACGCGCTGGTGTGCTTCATCTGGCTGGGACTGAACGAGGCCGCCACCATCGTCGCCATCGGCATCACCGCCGCCCCCTCGATCGCCATCAACCTGTGGGAAGGAGTCAAGAACATCGACACCCGGCTCGTGGCGATGGCCCGCGTGTTCGAAGCCGACCGCTGGACCGTGTTCCGGCGCGTGGTCCTGCCCCAGGTACTGCCCTACGTGATGGCCTCGGTGCGTTTCGGCCTGGGGATCATCTGGAAGATCGCCGTGCTGGTGGAGCTCATCGGCCGCCCCAACGGCGTCGGCTTCCAGCTCTTCTACTGGTACCAGCTCGCGGACATGCCCCAGGTGCTGGCATGGACGCTGCTGTTCACCATCGTGATGCTGATCATCGAACTGGCGATTCTCAAGCCGATCGAGCATCGACTCTTCTCCTGGCGCCCGAGGGTGGAACTATGAACGACGTCGTCTTTTCCGTCCGCAACCTGGTCAAGGAATTCCCCGGCCGCGACGGCGCAGCGCCGCTGCGCGTCCTCAAGGGTCTCGACCTGGTCGTGCGCAGGAATGAATTCATCTGCATCCTGGGCCCCTCGGGATGCGGGAAGTCCACCTTCCTGAACATCCTGTCCGGCCTCGATCCCCGCTACAGCGGCGAGATCGACGTGGGCGGCCGCAAGTTCAAGGCCGGCAAGCCGCCGCTGCGCATCGGCTATCTGTTCCAGGAACCCCGCCTGCTGCCATGGCTGACCGCCGAGCAGAACGTGGACTTCGCCATGCGCAGCTGCCGGGTCCCCTCCTCGCGCTGGGCCGAGCTGAAGGACCGCCACTTCCAACTGACGCGGCTGGATGCGTTCCGCGGCCATTACCCCCACCAGATGTCGGGCGGCATGTGCCAACGCCTGGCGCTGGTGCGCGCGCTGTGCGTCGAACCCGACGTGCTGCTGATGGACGAGCCCTTCAGCGGGCTGGACGAGCTGACCGCGCGGCGGCTGCGCGTGGACCTGCTGGACATCTGGCGCGACACCGGCAAGACCATCATCTTCGTGACCCACAACTCGTACGAGGCCTCGTTCCTGTCGGACCGCATCCTGATGATGTCCCAGGGCGAGGTGCAGCAGGAAATACCCATAGACGTAGCCCGGCCGCGGGACTACGACGACCCCGGGATCTTCGAGATCAACCGCAGGGTGGTGAAGCTGTTTCTCGAAGTCGCACAAGCCGCGGCGCCCGCCACGCCCTGACCGGCGTGTCCGCCGGCTCGGCCGGCCCATCATCTTCGTCAAGGAACTGGCATGTGGAAATCGCTGGCAATTCGTCTTTGCCGCCTGGCTTTGCTCGCCGCGGCAACCTGGTATCCGGCCGCGCAGGCCGCCGAACCGGTCACCATACGGCTGGGCGACCTGGCGCAGTCGGTCAACGGCATCGCCTCGGGCGTCATGGTGTCCCAGGGCATCGACAAGAAGTACGGCCTCAAGGTGGAGTACTCGGTCTACCCCACCCTGGACGGCCTGTTCACCGCGATACGCGGCAAGCAGGTCGACATCGGCTTCGGCGGCTGGACGGCTTTCGCCCAGTTCCGCAGCAAGGGCGTGCCGGTGACGATGCTGTATCCGGTGGGCCGCGGCGCTTCGCTGGACGTGCTCGTCACCAAGGACTCGCCCATCCGTTCGCTGGCCGACCTCAAGGGCAAGCGCATCGGCTCGTACGCGGGCGCGGCGGGCACCGCTACCGTGCTTCTGCGGGTGCTGACCAGCAAGTATTTCGGCTATGACCCGGGCACCGGCGGCCAATTGCAGTACGCCGGCCCCGGCCTCCTGCCCTCGCTGCTGGAGAAGGGAGAGATCTCGGCCGCCCTGCTGTTCGACCCGCTGGCGGCCAAGGCGATCGCCTCCGGCAAGTTCCGCTCCATCGGCAACCTGGCCGACGTCTACAAGGACAAGGTTGGCGAGGACTTTCTCTGGACCGGCTATGCGACCAACGACGACTTCATGAAGGCCCGGCCCGAGGCGCTGGCCAATTTCGTCCGCGCCTGGATCGAGGCGGTGAACTACGTGAAGACGCATCCCGAGGTATTCGTCGCCTACGGCAAGCAGTTCGGCTTCGACGCCGACAACGTGCGCATCCTGCAGGAGCGGGTGAACGCCGACTACGTGCTGACCTGGAACGACGAATACATCCGCTACCTGGGGAATTTCGCGCGCCTGTCCAACGAGGTCATGGGAGCCGGCTTCCTGGACAGCGTCCCCCCCGCCGCGTTCACCACGCGCTTCGTTCCCAAGTGACCCATTCTGGACGACCCCATGGCTTTTGACGACCTGCCCGCCCAATCCCCCATCTATCCCGAGGAAGCCGAGGCCTACGCCCGGCAGGCCCTGGCACTATCGCGGGAAGCGGCGGGACGCACCCGCTGCGTGCTGGACCTGCCCTACGGCAGCGACTACTGGCAGAAGGTGGACGTCTACCTGCCCGAACAGCGGCTGGAGGGGCTGCCCGTGCTGGTGTTCGCGCACGGCGGCGCCTGGAGCCATGGCTACAAGGAATGGATGGGCTTGATGGCGCCCGCCATCGTCGCCACGCCGGCCGTCTTCGTCTCGGTCTCGTACCGGCTCGCGCCCGACGTCCGATTTCCCGCGCCGCTGGACGACTGCGTGGCGGCCCTGCGCTGGGTGCGCGACCATATTTCGGACTACGGCGGCAGCCCGGATCGCATCTACGTGGGCGGGCATTCGGCCGGCGGACACCTGTACGCGCTCGCGACGCTCAGGCACGACCTGCTCGGGCAGGCGGGCCTGGCGCCCGACACCATCAAGGCCTGCTTTCCCGTCAGCTCGCAGTTGAACCTGGTCTTCGATGCGCCCGAGCCGGGCAGCGGCGAAGCGCGCATCTACGAGATCTTCCTGGCGCGGGCGGAAGACGCGCCGGCGGCCAGCCCCCTGCACCAGATGGAAGGCAACCGCACGCCCTTCTTCCTGAGCCATGGCGAACGCGACTTTCCGCGCATCATCGCCAGCAACCTGCTCGCCACCCAGACCCTGGCGCGCCAGCCCTCCGGCGTGGTGAGCGAGGTCTATCCGGAGCATGGCCATTTCGACACGGCGCTGGGCCTGGCGGACCCGGCCCACCCGTGGGTGCGCAAGGTCTCGGCCTGGCTGCGCGATGGAACCGCGCCCTGACCGCCTCAGGCCTGCGGCACGTAGGCCACGGCCTTGATCTCGATCAGCAGGTGGGGATGGGGCAGTTGGCGCACGGCCACCGTCGTGCGCGCGGGGCCGTCGTAGCCGAAGAACTCGTTGTAGACCTCGTTGTAGCCGGCGAAGTCATCCATGTCGACCAGGAACGTGGACACCTCGACCAGATCGGACAGGCTCGCTCCCGCCTCCTGCAGAATGCCGGCGATGTTCTGGATGACCGCGCGGGTCTGCTCGCGGATGTCCAGGCGTACGCCGTCCGGCAGGATCTCGACGCCGGCATGGGTGTTGTCCGGCCGGCGCGAGCTGGTCCCGGACACGAACAGGAAGGGACCGGCCCGCCGGAAATGCGGGTAGCGGCCGAGCGGAGCCGCGCGGCCGGACACGACCGCGGATGAAGAAGATGCCATGAGGGGACTCGCTGCATGAAAGCCCCTCGCGGCATGCCGCGAGGGGCCGGGCCCAGGCCCTAGTGCTGGAACTCGACGACCGCCGCGCCGCTGCCGAAGGCCGGGCCGTAGGCATGGGTGCGGGCCTTCTTGTACTGCCCGCCCAGCGCTCCCAGCACCCAGTAGAGATGTTTGAAGCCCATGTCGGCCCGGGCGGACTGCGCGTAGCCGGGCGCCTTCTCCCGTACCTCGGCCACGTCGCCGCGCTCCAGCAGCGCCAGCATCTCTCGGTTGGCGCGGTCTTCTTCGTCATTGACGATATGGTCGGCCGCGATGTCGATGTCCTGGCGGAAACTCGAACCCGACAGTCCCCCCACGCCTATCACCGCGATGCGCTTGCCCTGCGCATCCGCCGCCTGCGCGGCCAGGCGGCCCAGGCTCTCGGTGGTCTGCCCGTCGTGGTAGAGATTGTTGGACGTCAGCACCACCGGGATGTCCAGGCCTTGCAACAGGAAATGCGTGGCGACTATGGTGCCCGTGTCGATGGGAAAGGCATCGTAATCCACCTCGCGCGACCGCACGCCGATCTGCGCCGTGGACGCGATACACGCCTTCGCCAGGTCGGTATCGACACGGATATCGAACGGCAGTTCGCCATACTCGTGCCAGTTCTCGTCCACGTGCGAACCCTGGATGCGGCCGCGCGTCTGCCACAACTGGTCCAGCACGGCGATCCATTGCGTGGAATAGATCAGCGCCACGTCGGGCTTGCTTGCGGCCAGCGCCTGCCCCGCGGCTTCATAGCCGCGGGCGATGGCCTCCCAGGGAGGATTGTCCCGCCGCAGCAGCGGCAGCGGCGTTCCCGGCACCAGAAATGCGCTTGCTATGGGCATGTCTTTTCTCTCTTCAGGGTTGCCGGCATCAGGCCGCGGCCTTCGCGGGCGCATCGGCCAGTCCGGCCTCGACCAGGTTCCATTCCATCACGGCATTGCCGGTGCCGATCACCGTGCCGTAGCCATGCAGTTCGCCGGGAATGTTGGGGTATCCCATGGCCGCGAACATCCAGGTGAAGGCGCCGGACTTCACTTCGGCGAAGGCCTCGTCGATGAACTGGGGCTGCAGCTTGAAATACTCGTCCACCTCGCCCCGGCGCAGCATGTCGATGACGCGCACGTCCCACTTGTAGCCGTCGAAGCGCTCGGGGTGTTCCCGCGTCATGTCCTCCGGCAGCTCCGGTTCCTCGTGGAAGTGCCAGTGCGACAGCGTGTTGGAGGCCAGCAGCACGGCACGCCGGCCAGTGCGTTCGATGGCGCGGCGCGTGGCCTTGCCCAGGAGGTCCATCTCCTGCAAGCCTTCCTTGGTATTCAGGTAGTACGGCGAATTGTTGGCGGACAGGCCCACGATGGGAATGTCCCACTGCGGCCGCATCATGTGCAGCGTGGTGATGGTGCCGTAGTCGACCCGGAAATTGGGGTTGCGCATCATCTTCGCCACCAGCCCGGCATCGCGCGCCTCGTCGCAGCAGGCCTCGGCCAGCTCGACGTCGACGTCCAGCTCGAAGCTGTAGCGGAACAGGTTGGGAAAAATGGGGTCGACCGATTTTCCGCTCAGGTGCGGCACGCCCAGGAAGTGATGGCCGACCTGGGTCATCCAGTGGGGCGAATGGACCAGCAGGACATCGGGCTTGAGCGCTTCGAGCGAGGCCCGGGCCTTTTCGTACGCCCAGCGCAGCGGCTCCCAGCCGCCTTGGGAACGCGGTTCGTTCTGTGGGGGATTCTCGCCGTAGACCAGGTGGGGGGGATGCGGGGCGAGGTAGCCGCCGACGATGGAGCCTTTCATACGACCTCCTTCTTGGAACCGGCGCGCGGCGCGCGTCCGGGTAGCCCATTCTTTCCCGGGTGCGGGGAAAGGACAATGCCGAGTCTGTCATGGCGGGACTGGCGTCCCGGTTTCGATGCTGCGACGCAGCGCAGGCAGCCGTGGATCTGATCTTTTTCCATACCGTCTCCTTTGATTACCCCCATGAAACTCCGGCCTGGGGCCGGCCTACCAGACACCGATCCGGATACCGTGCGCCGGCTCGATGGTGTCCCGCGAGACGACGATGCGCGTGGACGGAACGGTCAGGCTGGTCTTGCGTTGCCGCAGCCAGTCGAACAGGTACTCCTTGTGCAGGGCGAGAACGCTGGCATGCCCGGGGTTCGACGCAACGTCCCGCAACTCCATCGGGTCTTCCTGCATGTCGAACAGCTGCGGTGCGAACCCTTCCCAGTAGATGTACTTCCAGCGGTCGCTCCTGACCATGTAGCCCCGGCAGCGGCGGGCGTCCCGGCCCAGCAGCACCCGGGCTTCCCGAAAGGCATAGTCCAGCTCGCTCACGGCGGCAAATCGCCACGGCGCGCTGGCGCCCCCGCGCGAAAAAGGCAGCAGCGACATGCCTTCGATCACGTGGTCGGTATCGGGCACCTCGAACGCATCGGCCACCGTCGCCAGGAAGTCGATGGACTCGACGGGCCGGTCCACGCTCGAGCCTCGGGTTTCGGGCCTGGCCCGGGGATCGACCATGATGAAAGGAATGCGGGCCGAGGGATCATGGAAAAGATCCTTGTCGCCCAGCCAGTGATCGCCCAGATAGTCCCCATGGTCGGACGTGAAGACGATCAGCGTGTCCTCGTACTGGCCGGTGGCGCGCAGCGCTTCGAGCAGCCGGCCGAGATGATCGTCGATCTGCGTGACCAGGCCCATGTAGGTAGGCTTGACGTGCGAGGCCACCTTTTCCTGCGAGAACGCCGAGGACTCGCCGTGCCGCAGATAGGCGCCATAGACAGGGTGCGGGTCGTCGCGCTCCGCGTCGTCGCGGCATGCCGGCAGGCAGTCCTCCGGGCCATACATGGCGTGATAGGGACTGGGAGCGATGTACGGCCAGTGGGGCTTGATGTAGCTGACATGCAGCAGCCACGGACGCCCCTGCTGGCGGCGGATGAAATCGATCGCGACATCCGTGGTGTAGGCCGTCTCGGAATGCCGCTCGTCGACCCGGGCAGCGTAGTGCGCATTACGCATCTCCCAGCCGCTGGCCGGACGGCCCGCTTCGTCTTCGCCGGCGATCACGAAATCCGACCAGGGATCGGCCACGTCGTACCCCGCGGCCCTGAGGTACTTCGTATAGGGATGCTCGGGCCCCGGATTGGCATGCCCCTCGTAGCGGTCGACCACCAGGAAGCCGCCTTCGAGCACCGGCGCCTCCGGCGGCACGTGCGCCCCCACGCGCTGCAGGCCGTCCAGGTCCGGCGCGAAATGCGTCTTGCCGGCCAACGCCACTTCCACCCCGCGGGGCCGCAGCCAATCCCCGATCGTCGGCTGTCCGATCGACAGCGGCATGAAATTCCAGATGGCGCCGTGCGAGGTCATGGAGCGCCCGGTATAGAAGGACATGCGCGACGGGCCGCACGTCGGCGCCGAGCAATAGGCCCGGGTGAACCGCACGCCCTGCGACGCCAGGGCATCGATGTTGGGAGTGCGGATCGACGGATGGCCATAGCAGCCCAGATAGTCGGCGCGCAACTGGTCGCACATGATGAACAGCACGTTGCGGACCGCGGTCGACGCCGCGGAGCTCTCGGGTCGGGTCATGGCGTTTCATCCTCATCGGGACGAGGATCGAAATCCATGACGTTGCGCTTGATCGTCCTGATCACCTTCATCAGGACCGTCATTTCCGGTGGGGAAATATCGGCCAGGAATATCTGGTAATAACCCAGCACCGCCGGCAGCGACCGTTCGAACAGACTCCGCCCCTTCGCCGTCACATAGACCATGGTCTGGCGCTTGTCCTCGACCCCGTGGGACCGCGTCACAAGGCCGTCCTCCTCCATGGCATCGAGCAGGCGGCTCAGGTTGGAGCGCTCGATGACGGTGGTCTCGGCCAGTTCGGCCACGCTGCGGCCGTCCTGGTCGGAAAGCACGCTGACCACTCGCCACATCAATGGCGAGCAATCGAACGGCTTGAGAATCTTCGCCATGTTGTGGACGTGCTGGCGGTCGATGGCCAGCATGTAGTGCATGGGCCAGTCGGCGACATGGAACAGCTCCGCTTCCGGCGTTCCCCTTCGTTCGTGCTTGTCTGGAGCGGGTATCAAGATCTTTTCCTCCAACGTGGCATCGCGCCACTGGCCTATGAAATCCCCGGGGCCCTACCGCGTCATCAGCCAACGCGGCAGCCCGGTGGCAATGTCCGGCACAAGCATGACCATCAGCAGCATCAACAGGCCGAACAGCACGTAGGGCACGGCCGCGGCGAAGATCTCCGTGGTGCGGATGTGGGCCGGGGCCACGCTGCGCATGGTGAAGAGCAGCATGCCGAACGGCGGGGTCAGCAGGCCCAGCTGCATGCATATCAGGTACATGACGCCGAACCAGAGCGGATCCCATCCGAAGTGCGCCACCAGGGGCATGAAGAACGGCAGGGTCATCAGCATCATGCTTATCTGGTCGACGAAGCACCCCAGCACCAGGAGTATGCCCATCATGACGGCCAGCACGAGCCAGCTCGACAGCCCCGAGCCCTGGACCAGGCCGACCAGGCCGTTGGTCGCGCCGGAGAACGCCAGGATCTGCGAGAAAGTCGTGGCGCCGATGATGATGAAGAGGATCATGCCGCTGATGGCGGCCGTTCCGGTCAGCGCCTTGACCAGCATGCGCCACGACAGGCTGCGGTACAGCGCGCACACGAGCACGGTGCACAATGCCCCCAGCGCGGCGGACTCCGTTGGCGTTGCCCATCCGGCGGTCATCGAAGCGACGACCACCGCGAAGATGGAGACCAGCGGCGTCACGTGCACGATCAGGGGACGCCATCGCTCCCAACCCGTCACTTCTTCCCGGACGAAGCTCGGCGCGAGCTCGGGAT
Source organism: Pigmentiphaga kullae (assembly GCF_004216695.1). Lineage (GTDB taxonomy): Bacteria > Pseudomonadota > Gammaproteobacteria > Burkholderiales > Burkholderiaceae_B > Pigmentiphaga > Pigmentiphaga kullae. The sequence continues at coordinate 89,579 of NZ_SGXC01000003.1, read as the reverse complement.
TCATCTTTGCGCGCGCGACGATGTAGAACACGAAGATCGCCGACAGCAGCAGGCCCGGCAGGACGCCTGCCAGCAGCAGTCCCGAGATCGAGATATTGGCCAGGCTGCCCAGCAGCACGGTCAGCGCCGAGGGAGGAATCAGCATGTCGACCGCGCCAATGGCCATGATGGGCCCCATGGCCATGCGCGGATGGTAGCCGCGCCGAAGCATTTCCGGCAGCAGCAGGCTGCCGAGCAGCGCGGTCGTGGCCACCGTCGCCCCGGATATGGCCGAGAACACCGTACCGGCCACGACCGCCACGATCGACAGCCGTGCCGGAACGCGGCGCACCGCCCGGTCGAAGGCGTCGATGGCCTTCATGGCCAGGCCGGTATGGAACAGCACTTCGCCCATCAGCAGGAAAAAAGGAATGGGCGTGAGCGAAAAGCTGGTAACCGACGCCACGCCGTTGCGAACCACCATCATCAGACCAGGCGCCCCGCCGAGGTAGACCAGCGCGCCGACCAGGTTGATCGCGAGGAAGGCAAACCCGGCCGGCACCCCGACCAGCAGCAGCACGGATAACAGCCCGAACAGCAGCGTGAGACTTTCCCACCAGCTCATAGCAGGTTCTCCGGCTTGAGCAGCGAATCGCGATTCTCGGCGTCCGCCCGCTCTCCGACCACGGCCTGCCTGCCGCACTCGATGGCCAGCAGCGCGAAACAGGCCGGGAAAGGAATGTAGATGAACCATTCGGGAAAGACGATGCTCTTCATGACGACCGCTTCGGCCTCGTAGGCATCGAGCATCACCGCGACCGAGTAGCAGGCGATCACGACGCTGACGACACAGCCGATCACCGCCGCGATCCGGAAGATCGCGAATCTGACTCCCTCGGACAGTGCGTTGAGCACGTCCAGGCGGATATGCTGGCGGTTGTACATGAGCCACGGCGCGGCGATGCACGTCGCCACCGGCAGCAGATGCTCGGTAACGTCCATGGCCCCCGCGAACGACGGCATCCCCACATTGCGGGCGACGACGTCGTAGCTGACCAGGATGACCATGGCGCCCACCAGCAGTCCGGCGACCAGGCCGAACGCGTTCAAGATCCACACATAGATTTTCACTGTCGCCCCCGATCACCTTCAAGGCGCCATCATCTGGCGCAGCCTGGGTCCGTGCTTGGGACTGGCGCTCAAGACCGTCGCCCAGCCCGCTTCCTGCGACTTGGCCAGGAAAGCCGCCGAATCCGCGTCGGACAGCCTGATGGGCTGTATGCCGGCTTCGGACTGCCTCTTGATGTCGGCGGCCGCGTCGCGCAGCGAAGCGTCCAGGGACATCTTCTCCAGCCAGGCCACCTGCTTTTGCAGGAAGTCACGCTGCTCCTGGGTCAGGCTGTCCCACCGCCGGGCGCTGAACTGGATGCCCAGCTCGAGCGTGTAGAACCCCGGTTCCAATCGATACTTCGTCCTTTCCTGCCAGCCCAGGTCGAAGATGCCGATTGCGGGCCAGCCGTAGCCGTCCACCACCCCGCGCTCCAGGCCCGTGTAGACCTCGCCCGGCGCCATCTGGACGACTCCCGCTCCCAGCTTGACGAAAAAGTCCCGGAAGATGGGGGTGATGCGGATCTTCAGGCCGGACAGATCGGGCTTGTCTATCTTCTTGTTCAGATAGATGTGATAGGGAATGCGATCGCCGGTACGCGCGAAGTAGTACAGCCCCTTCTGCCGCATGATCGAATTGAGATAGTCGAGGCTGCCGTTCTTGCGGATTTCCGAGAAAGGCAGGGTCGCGTAGTTCAGCGCCAATCCCTCCGGAACGATGCTTGCCGTGAACGTCGCCGTGGTGTTGGCCAGATCGATCACCCCGTTGCGCAGCGCGGCCCCCTGCTCCATGGTCGGAATCGCCTTGGGGCCGCCTATGTACTCGATCCGGACGATGCCCTTGCCTTCCTCGTTGACCTTCTTCACGAAGCTCTCGAAGTTCCTGGAAAAGTACGTGCCCTCCTGGAAGGCGCTTACCGCCTTCAGCACGACCTCCGCCGCATGGACGAACTTGGGTATGGTTGCAACGATCAGGCAGACGGCCAACGGTAGTGCTCGCATCGCTCTCATGATTGCTCCAGGTCGAAACAAAGGTGCGACTCAGAAGCCGGTAGCTACCAGCTCATTTAAATTTCGGTGAATTTTCACGATCTTATTATTTATAAACAGCCAGGAAAGTCAATGAAATCGGCTGTTAATCTGGTGAAAACACCTAGCAATCCGTGAAGAATCAACATAAATTACGTGATTATTCACGTAATTTGCGATTACGGAGAACCGCCGGACGCACGAACGCGAGCGCATTCCCGGGTGGGAAAGACGATATGGAGAGAGGGGGGGGGGGGGAATTGGTGGGCGGTACTGGTTTCGAACCAGTGACCCCTGCCGTGTGAAGGCAGTGCTCTACCACTGAGCTAACCGCCCGAAGAGAACCTTCGGTTTCGACTGCCGCAATCGCGACAGCCCATGACTATAGCATATCTTTTTTATTCGGTGGGAAGCGACTCCCACTTCCGCCACAGGGTCTGTCCCTTGGATTCCTTGTCCAGCCCGGCCAGATAGGCCTGGTGGGCGGCCAGGTCGCCTTCGTCCACCGGCACCACCTGCAACACCGAGGCATCGAAGGCGCCGAAGCTGGTCGTGGCCTGCCCGCCGGTATCGCCCAGGTCGATCACCAGGCTGTCCTGGCCGCGCGTCATGGCCAGCCAGACCTCGGCCAGCAGTTCCGAGTCCAACAAGGCGCCGTGCAGCACCCGGTGGGCGTTGGAAATGCCGTAGCGGTCGCACAGCGAATCGAGCGAGTTGCGCTTGCCGGGATGCAGTTCGCGCGCATGCATCAGCGAATCGACGACGCCCGCGCACTTGTCGCGGAAACCGCCGCGCTGCAGCCGGGCCAGCTCGGCATTCAGGAAGCGGATGTCGAACTCGGCGTTGTGGATGATGACGTGGCCGTCCTGGATGAAGTCCAGGAACTCGTCGACCTTGTCTTCGAACCGGGGCTTGTCGGACAGGAACTCGGTGGTCAGTCCGTGCACTTCCAGGGCGCCCGGATCGCTGTCGCGGTCGGGATTCAGGTAGGTATGGAAGTGGCGTTGCGTGACCCGGCGGTTGACGATCTCCACGCAGCCGATTTCGATGACGCGGTGTCCTTGGAGCGGATCGAGGCCGGTGGTTTCAGTATCCAGGACGACATAACGCATGCGGGGGCACCAGAGAAAAAATTGCGGGGGCCCCTAAGTTTAGGATATTTGGCTGGGCGAGTCGCCGGTAACCGCTTGCGGCCGGCGGGGCCCCACCCCCTCAGGGGCTGTTCGGAGCCGCCGCGCCAGGCAGGCAAAACGGGGAAGCAAGGGCGTGCATGTTTGAGCGCGGCAGTAGGGACAGTCCGGGGGACTGTCCCCGCGCGAGTTCACGCCCGCCCCGTTTTGCCTGCCTGGCGCGGGAAGTTTCGGCGCAGCCGAAACCGGCTACGTCAGCCCCTGAGGGGGTGGGGCCCCGCCGGCCGCAAGCGGTTACCGGCGACTCTTGCTTCCCTAACCCACCGATTCCGGCGCCGGCGCAACGGGGGCGGCGTGAGGATCGGGTTCCAGCGGATGTTCGCCCACCGGCAGCGGGCGCTTGCGCTTGCCGGCCACCAGCGCGTACACGCAGGGCACGACGAACAGGGTCAGGAGCGTGCCCAGGCTCATGCCGCCCACGATCACCCAGCCGATCTGTACGCGGGACTCGGCGCCCGCGCCCGTGGCCACGGCCAGCGGGACGGCGCCCAGCACCATGGCGCCGGTCGTCATCAGGATGGGGCGCAGCCGCAGCACGCTGGCCTCGGACACCGCCTCGATCAGTTCCTTGCCCTGGTCGCGCAACTGATTGGCGAATTCGACGATCAGGATCCCGTGCTTGGTGATCAGGCCCACCAGCGTGATCAGGCCGATCTGGCTGTAGATGGACAGGGTCCCGCCCGAGAACCACAGCGCGAGCAGCGCGCCCGTCATCGACAGCGGCACCGACAGCATGATGATGAATGGATTGCGCCAGCTCTCGAACTGCGCAGCCAGCACCAGGTAGATGAAGGCCACCGCCATCGCGAACACCAGGTAGATGCTGCCCGACGAATCGCGGAACTCGCGCGACTGGCCGTTCAGGTCGGTCTGCGCGGTGGCGGGCAGCACGCGCGCGGCGATGCCGTTCATCACGTCCAGCGCCTCGCCCAGCGCGTAGCCGGGCGCGAGCGACGCCGAGATCGTGACGGCACGCATGCGGTTGAAGTGGTTCAGCGTCTGCGGCGACACGCCTTCGCGCACGGCCAGCAGGTTGACCAGTTGCACCATCTCGCCGTTGCGGGAGCGCACATAGATGTCGGAAATGTCGGCGGGATTGGAGCGGTCGCGCGGGATCACCTGCACCAGCACGTCGTACTGTTCGCCGTTGTCCTTGAAACGCGTCACCTGGCGCCCGCCCAGCATGGATTCGAGCGTGCGGCCAACGCGGTCCACGTCGACGCCGATGTCGGCCAGCTTGTCGCGGTTGACCTGCACCCGCAGCTCGGGCGTGTTCAGGCGCAGATCGGTCTGCACGTTCTGCACGCCGGGGTACTTCGCAAGCTCGGTCAGGAAGGTGTCGGCCATCGTGGCCAGTTCGGGATAGGACACCTGGCTCATGATGACGAATTCGATGGGCGAGGAACGCGGCGACTGGCCCAGCGACGGCGGGTTGGTGGGAAAGGCCTGCACGCCGGGCAGCGCGGCGAATTTCGGCTGGAGCGAACGCGCGACCTCCTGCTGGCTGCGGGTACGCTCTTCCCAGGGCTTGAGCCGCAGCACGGCGTTGCCCTCGGTCACCACCGGGAAGCCGGCCACCGCCTGGTAGGCGGCCATCTCGGGGATGTCCTTGTAGATTTCCTCCATGCGTTCCAGGTAGCTGGTGGTGTAGCCCACGGTGGCGCCCTGCGGCGCGACGATACGGCCATAGATGACCCCGCGGTCCTCCACCGGCGACAACTCGCTCTTGATGGTCTTGAACAGGGGCACGCTGCACGCACCCACGGCCAGGCCCAGCACCACCACCCATCCGCGATGGGCCAGCGCGAACGACAGCGCGCGACGATAGCCGCGCGTCAGCGCGTTCAAGCCGCTTTCGATGAAGTTGTACAGCCAGCCATGCGACTCCTGGTGGCGCAGCATGAGCGAGCACATCATAGGCGTGAGCGTCAGCGCAACGAAGCCCGACACCAGCACGGCGCCCGCCAGGGCCAGCGCGAACTCGATGAACAGGCGGCCCGTGCGGCCGGTGGCGAAGGCCAGCGGCGCGTACACGGTGACCAGGGTCAGCGTCATGGCGATGACGGCGAAGCCGATCTCGCGCGAGCCCAGCAGCGCGGCCTGCATGCGCGACTTGCCTTCCTCGATGTGGCGGAAGATGTTCTCGAGCACGACGATGGCGTCGTCCACCACCAGGCCGATGGCCAGCACCATGGCCAGCAGCGTGAGCGTATTGATCGAGAAGCCGAACGCATACATGAGCGTGCAGGCGCCGATCAGCGACACCGGGATGGTGACGATGGGGATCAGGCTGGCGCGCAGGTTGCGCAGGAACAGGAAGATCACCAGCACCACCAGCACGATGGCCTCGCCGATGGTGTGGAACACCGATTCGATGGACTTCTCGATGAAGACCGAGGTGTCGTACGCCATGTTCAGCTTCATGCCGCTGGGCAGCGTGGCGTTCATTTCCTCGATCTCGGCGCGCACCGCCTTGGACAGGTCCAGCGGGTTGGCCGTGGACTGCTTGACCACGCCGATATTCAGCGCCGGCTTGCCGTTGAAGCGCGAGGTGACGCGCTCGTCCACCGGCCCCAGGCCCACCGAGGCGACGTCGCCGACCCGCACGCTGTAGCCGCCGACGTTGGCGATGATGACGTTTTCGAACTGTTCCTTGGTGCGCAGGTTGGTCGCGGCGACGATGGAGAACTCGCGCGCCATGGACTCGATCCGGCCCGAGGGGATCTCGACGTTCTGCTTGCGCAGCGCGTCTTCCACGTCCTGGACGGTCAGGCGGTAAGCGGCCAGCTTGCCGCGGTCGACGTTGATGCGCATGGCCGGCAGGCGTTCGCCGAACACCCGCACCTCGGCCGCGCCCGGCAGCACGGACAGCCGCGGCTTGATGAAACGGTTGATGTAGTCCGAGGTCTCCATCGCCGACAGCGACCCGGACTCGACGGCCAGGTACATGACCGGCTGGGAATCGGCCTCGACCTTGGCGATGATGGGTTCGTCGATTTCGTCGGGCAGGCGGCCGCGCACGCGCGCCACCTTGTCCCGCACGTCGGCCGCGGCCGAGTCGGGCGAGATCGACAGGCGGAAGCGCACGTTGATGTTGCTGCGCTCGGACCGGCTGGTGGAGGTCATGACCTCCACGCCTTCGATGCCCGACAGGGAATCCTCCAGCGGCTTGGTGATCTGGGACTCGATCACCTCGGCCGAGGCGCCCTTGTAGACGGTGCTGACGGACACGACCGGCTCGTCGATCTGCGGATATTCGCGCACGGTCAGGCGGGAATACGAGATCAGGCCGACCAGCAGGACCAGCAGCGACAGCACCGTCGCGAAGACGGGACGCTTGATGCAGACTTCGGACAGGACCATGTGCCGGGCCTCAGAGCGCGGACGCCGTGGCGCTGGCGAGCTTCACCGGCACGCCGTCGCGCAGCTTCTGCGCGCCGGCCACCACGATCACGTCGCCCTCGGCCAGGCCGGACACGATCTCGACCATGGCCTCGCGCCGCTGGCCGACCTCGACCTGCACCCGCTCGGCGCGTCCGTTCTGGACGCGGTAGACGAACTGGTCGTCGCCCACCGGCACCAGGGCCGCCTCGGGCACGGCCAGCGCCTGCGAAGGCGTGTCCAGCAGCAGCTTGACTCGGGCGAACATGCCGGGACGCAGTTGGCCGCCGGGGTTCTTGACCTGGGCGCGCATGACGATGGAACGGCCGCCGGTATCGATGAGCGGGCTGATGGCATAGACGGTGCCGCCGAAGGCCTTGTCGGGCATGGCATCGAGCGCGATCTGCAGGGTCTGGCCGGTGCGGATCTGCGACAGGTAGATTTCCGGGATGCGGAAATCCACCTTGAGCGGATCGATGGCCTCGAGCGCCACCAGGTCCTGGCCAACGGCCACGTAGTCGCCCACCGAGACGTTGCGCAGCCCGATCACGCCGCCGAACGGGGCGCGGATGTCGTTCTTGTCCAGGCGCACCTGGGCCAGCACCATGGCGGCCTGCTGCACCTTCATCGCGTTGTCGGCCTCGTCCTTGGCCTGCTTGCTGATGAAGCCCTTCTGCTGCAGTTCGATGGAGCGGTCGTAGTTGCTCTTGGCCAGCGTGAAATTGGCCCGGGCCTGCTCGAACTCGGCGCGCGGCACGGAGTCGTCCAGCCGTATCAGCACCTGGCCCTTGCCGACCCGCTGGCCCTCGGTGAAGCGGATGTCGCTGATGCGCCCCGCCACTTCCGGACGCAAGGTCACCGATTCATCGGACCGCAGGCTGCCGACGGCGGTGATGCCCCGCTCGAACGGCTTGCGCGCAACCTTCTGGACTTCGACCAGGATGGCCTGGGGCCCCTTGGCCTTGGCCTCGGCGGGCGCCGGGGCGCCGGCGGGAGCGCCCGCATGGAACAGGCGCGGGGAAAAATAGCCGACCCCCGCCCCGACGGCGAGAGCGACCACCACGGCGGGGACCAACGAATTCTTCTGCATACAGGCGAGCGGAAAGCGCAACAAGGTGTATCGCCCACTGTAGCATCGGACCATGACGATTGCGCAGGATCCCGTGCTTTTCCGGCCCCGCGAAAACCCTCGCTTTCCGTTACTCCACCTTGCCGATCCGGCGGACGGCCTCGGCCAGGACCTTGGCGTCGGCCTGCCAGTAAGCGGCGAACTCCGGCGCATCCAGGTACATGACCGGGCTGCCCGCCCCCTGGATCGTCTTCAATACCTTGGGATCCGTGGCCGCGGCCTTGGCGGCGGCGCGCAGGCGGTCGACCACGGGCGCCGGCGTGCCGGCCGGGGCGAACACGCCGGACCACTGCGCGAACTGCACCGGGTGCCCCAGTTCGGTCAGGCTGGGGACGTCGGGCAGGGATTCCAGGCGCCCGGTGCCCCAGTGCGCCAGGGCCCGGACCTTGCCGCCCTTGATGTGCTGGAGCACCGAGGCGGGCCCTGTCGACAGCGCCTGGACCTGGTCGGCAAGCAGCGCCACGATGGCCGGCCCGGCGCCGGTGTAGGGCACGTGCAGCAGGCGCAGGTTGGCCTCGTTGCGCAGCATTTCCATGGGAACGTGCATGGTGCCGTAATTGCCCGAGGACCCGTAGGCCACGTCGCGGCCGCCCTTCTTCCGGGCGGCGATGAATTCCTGCGCCGTCTTCCACGGGCTGTCGGACCGCACCACCAGCACGGTCGGATCGGCCGTGAAGCGGGCGATGGGGGTGAACTGGGACAACTGGTACATCGGTTCCCTGCCCAGCAGCTTGTCGGCCTCGGGCAGGATGGAGATGGACGACAGCGCCATCATGATGGTGTAGCCGTCGGCCGCCGACTTGGCGACGTGCCCCATGCCGACGCCGCCGCCGGCGCCGCCGCGGTTCTCGACCACCACGGTCTGGCCCAGGAAGCGGCCCATGGATTCGGCCACCGGACGGGCGACGGTGTCGGCCACGCCCCCCGGCGGGAAAGGCACGACCATGGTGATGGGCCGGGTCGGCCAGGAGTCCTGCGCGGCGGCGGGCGCGCCGCCAAGGACGGCGCAGCAGGCCGCCCAGACCAGCAATGTGCGTTTCATGTCGTCTCCTCGTTTCCCTTGGGGTTGGCGCCCGCCCCCGTGTGTCCGGGGATGCCGGGCGGCGCGGGGCCTGCGCCCCGCGCCTTCAATCGACGGCGTTCTCCAGCACGCCTATGCCCTGCACCTCGATCCGGATCACGTCGCCGCGCTTGACGAAACGGGGCGGGTTGAAGCCTATGCCCACGCCCGCCGGCGTTCCGGTGGCGATGACGTCGCCCGGTTCCAGCGTGATCCCGGCCGAGATGGTCGCGATCAGCGTCGGGATGTCGAAGATCAATTGCCGGGTATTGGCATCCTGGCGCAGTTCGCCGTTGACCCAGCAGCGGATGTCCAGGTTGGCGGCATCCAGTTCGTCGGCGGTGACCAGCGCCGGCCCCATGGGGCAGAAGCCGTCCAGCGACTTGCCCAGGAACCACTGGCGATGCAGCTTCTGCAGGTCGCGCGCCGTGAAGTCGTTGACGATGGTGTAGCCGAATACGTGCTCCAGCGCACGTTCGCGCGGGATGTTCCGCCCCGGCTTGCCGATGACCACGGCCAGCTCCGCCTCGTAGTCGAGCTGGGAGGTGACCCCTTCGTGCGAGGGAATGGCCGCGCCCGGCCCGATCACGGTGTTGCTGGCCTTGGTGAACACCACGGGGGCTTCGGGCGCGTGCTCGCCTTCCTTCGCGCTGGAGTCGAAGCCCGACTTGCTGAACTCCGCCGCATGCTCGAAATAGTTCTTGCCGACGCAGAAGATGTTGCGCCGGGGGCGGTCGATGGGCGCCAGCAGCCGCGCACCCGACAGGGGCCGGCCGGCGCCGCGCGCGGCCAGGCGGGAACGGATGTTGTCGAAATCCTGGACCAGTTGGACCATGTCGCCGGAGAATCCGGGAACGAGATCGGCCAGCGGCCAGTAATGCTGCATGTCGGTATCGGCGAGGGCGATGGCGGGCTTGCCGTCGGCAATCAGATGGACGAATTTCATGATGCTTGAACAGATCCAATTGGTGAATTCATATACCAATATAAAACCAAATTGGATCTTCATCAAGCATATGGCACCCTTCAATTTGACCAATTGGTACCATTGAATTAAGGTAGCGGCAGAACGAGGGACAGCCACCATGGACGAATCCGCAGCGCACAGCCCCATTTCGCGCGCCCCCGGGGCCAAGGAGCTCATGCATCACCTGTTGGGGGAAATATCCAGCGGCAGGCTGCACGTGGGCGTCAAGCTGCCGCCCGAGCGCGAACTGAGCCAGCGCTTCGCGATTTCGCGCGGATCGGTGCGCCGGGTATTGGCCGACCTGCGCACCCGCGGCCTGATCATCCAGTCCGTGGGCAGCGGCACCTTCGTCGCCGAGGGGGCCCAGGCCCTGGCCGGCGGCCCCGCGCCCGCGCCGGAGGTCAGCACCAGCCCGGCCGAGCTCATGGAAGCGCGGCTGCTGATCGAGCCCCTGATGCCGGCCCTGATCGCCCGCAACGCCAACGCCGCCGACTTCGCCCGCATGCAGCAGTGCGTGGAGGAATCGGAAATCGCCGCCAGCATCGAGGCCTTCGAGCATTGGGACGGCGAACTGCACAAGTCATTCGCCGAAGCCACCCACAACTCGTTCTTCCTGCAGATCCTGGAACTGACCAACCGCGTCCGCGAACAGGGCGAATGGGGCCGCCTGAAGCGCCGCTCGCTCACGCCGGAGCGGCGGGCGCAGTACCAGCGGCAGCACCGGGCCATCGTCGAGGCCTTGAAGGACCGCGACGCCGCCCAGGCGCGCGACCTCCTCCTGGGCCACCTGCAGCAGATCCGGCAGAACCTGTTCGACGCCTGACGCCCGGCGGGCGGCCTATCGCGTGGGTCCGCGCCCGGCTCGCAGCGGATGGACCTCGCGCGCCGTGGCCACCGCGGCCCGGCGCGGCGCCTTCTGCTTTTTCCAGGCGGGCCCGATCAGCCGCATGCCCACCGTACGCTTGACCGCGGACACCACGTACAGCCCGCCGCATACCGGCCACCAGCGTTCGCCGGCGCGTTCCATGAAGGCGTAGCGGCGCAGCCATTTCTCGGAACGGCAGGCCGGCGCGTAGATGCCGAAGCGGCCGCCCTCGACCTCGAAGGACAGCAGCTTGAGCCAGTCCTTGATCCGCGCGGGAGACAGCGGCTGGATACCGGGCGGCAGGAAGGACCGGCGCCGGCCCAGCAGGCGGCCGGCGCCCCACAGGCTCCACGGGTTGAAGCCGGTGATCACCAGGCGGCCCTCGGGAATCAGCACCCGTTCGGCCTCGCGCAGGACCTGGTGGGGATCGTCCGAACACTCCAGCGCGTGGGGCAGGACCAGCAGGTCCAGGCTTTGCGCATCGAACGGCAGGGCCTCCGGGTCGGCCACCACGAACGCGTTCCAGCGCGCCCGCTGCGGCTCGGACGGCATCGCGCCGGCGACATAGCCCTTGAAGGGCATGCGGTTGGCGCGCAGCGCGTCCAGTTCGGCCAGGCCGGCCTGCATGGCATGGAAGCCGAATACGTCGGACACCGCCTCGTCCAGCCGCGCCTGTTCCCAGGCGAGCGCGTGGCGGCCGGGATCGGTCGCCAGCCACGCGGCAAGCTCTACAATCGGAGAATCCTGGACGTCAGACGGCAGCATCGGAATGAAAGACTCGAAAGGAAGCAAACGATCGGCCGGCCCGCAAGATGCCGGCCCGGCGGCCGGCATAGCCGGCATTCCCGCCTTCAATGACAACTACCTGTGGTTGATCCGGCAGGGTACGCTGGCGGCCGTGGTGGACCCCGGCGACGCCGCGCCGGTCCTGGCCTCGCTGCAGCAGCAGCGCCTCCAGCTTCGTGCCATTCTACTGACTCACCACCACAAGGACCATGTCGGCGGTGTCCTGGAGCTGGTCGAACGCACCGGCGCCACGGTATTCGGCCCCGCCGGCGAGAAACTGCCCCACTGCGACCGCCGCCTCGCCCAGGGCGACCGGGTCGCCCTGCCCGAACTGGACCTGGACCTGGAAGTGCTGGACGTTCCGGGGCATACGGCCGGCCACATCGCGTATGCCGGCCGCGCGGCGGGCGTCGAGCCGCTGGTGTTCTGCGGCGACACGCTGTTCGCCTCGGGATGCGGCCGGCTGTTCGAGGGTACGCCGCAGCAGATGAAGGCCTCGCTGGACAAGCTGGCCGCCCTGCCCGCCAGGACGCGCGTCTACTGTGCGCACGAATACACCTTGTCCAATCTGGCCTGGGCTACCGCCGTCGAACCGGACAACGCGGCGCTGCAGGTATGGCACCAGCAGGCGCGCCACCTGCGCGAGCAGTCGCAGCCCACGGTGCCCACCACGCTGGATCTGGAACGCCAGGTCAACCCCTTCCTGCGCACCGCCGTTCCCGAGGTGGCGGCGGCCGCGGCGGCCCATGCCGGCAGGCCGCTGGCCGATGCCGTCGAGGTTTTCGCCGCGCTGCGCGAATGGAAGAACGACTTCCGGTAGAGCACGCCGCATCTTGCCCCGATTTCCGTTCAATGCCCGCCAAAAGCTTCGAATTTGTAAAAGCGGGTTGACGGAAACCATTCTCGATTCGTACTATGCCGCGCTAAATGCACCGTGAGTCGCGCCGGTCCCCCGAGTCGGGGCCCTGCCCCTTCCCGGGATCCCCCGCGGCTCCAAATTGAAACTGCCTCGCTGGGCCCCGTCCTACGGGACGAGGCCCAGCGAGGCATGTGGTCAAGGACACGAAACATGCTATTGCGCCCCCGCGGCGTCTGGAATCTGCGGGCGGGCGTCCGCGATGGTCGTCCAGCCTCCCTGTACAAAATCCTGATCGCCGGGTGCGTGATGGTCCTGGCGGGCTGCGCTTCGATGGAACGCCCCGCGGCAACCGGCCAAGACATGCAAGGGGTGGCGACCGCCGCCCCCACCGGCACCGCCAACCCCGCCGGCTTCTCTTCCTCCCCGCGAATCTCCCAGTCATCCCGGCCCGTCGGCCGGCGCATCGACGCACCCCTGAGCCTGCAAACGCCCGACGATGGCCTGGAACCGCGCATGGTCGACCTGACCGTGCAGCCGGCCGACATCTGGACCCGGATCAGGCGCGGCTACGCCGTGCCCAACATCGACACGGCGCTGGTCAAGGAGTGGGAGAACTTCTACGCCTCGCGCCCCGACTACATCCAGCGCACGGCCGAACGCGCCGGCAAGTATCTCTATTACATCGTCGAGGAAATCGACCAACGCGGCATGCCGACCGAACTGGCGCTCCTGCCCTTCGTGGAAAGCTCGTACGACCCCTGGGCGCTGTCGCGCTCGCAGGCATCGGGCCTGTGGCAGTTCATCCCTACCACCGGCCGCGGCTTCAACCTGAAGCAGGACTGGTGGCGCGACGAGCGGCGCGACCCCATCGCCTCCACCCGCGCGGCGCTCGACTACCTGCAATACCTGTTCGACTTCCACGGCGACTGGCACCTGGCGCTGGCCTCCTACAACTGGGGCGAAGGCTCGGTCAAGCGCGCCATCGACAAGAACACGGCGCGCAACCAGCCGACCGACTACCTGTCGCTCGACATGCCGGACGAGACGCGCAACTACATCCCCAAGCTGCAGGCGATCAAGAACATCATCTCCAACCCGGCCGCCTACAACATCGCGCTGCCGTCGATCGACAACCAGCCCTACTTCGTCACCATCACCAAGAGCCGCAACATCGACGTGAAGCTGGCGGCCCAGCTGGCCGAGATGCCGCTCGACGAGTTCAAGGCGCTCAACCCGTCGTTCAACCGCGGCGTGATCCTGGGCAGCCACGAGCCCACGCTGCTGCTGCCGGCCGACCGCATCAGCATCTTCGAGGCCAACCTGCGCGCCTACAGCGGTTCGCTGTCGTCCTGGCACACGCATGAACTGGCCCGCGGCGAAACCCTGACCACCGTCGCCCGCAAATACGGCACCTCGGTCGCGACGCTGCGCAAGGCCAATGGCCTGGGAACCCGTTCGCGCATCGGCTCCGGCGACATCCTCATGGTGCCCACCAGCCGCCAGGCCGAACCCACCCTGGTCGCCAGCGCCGGCATCACGCCCGTGCGCGCCACCGTCCAGAGCAACGGCCGCGCGAAGAAAACCGTCCAGGTGCGCACGTACAAGGTCCGCAAGGGCGACACCCTGAGCTCCATCGCCCGCCAGTACGACGTCTCGATCGACCACCTGCGCGCCCTGAACCGCATCAAGGGCTCCGCCATCCCCGTCGGCCGCACGCTGAAGATCCAGTAAACTCCACCTCCCACGCCCCTATCGGCCTTCAGGCGGTTGCCCGGGCACAGTGGATCCGGCTCCGCCGGTCCACCAGTGCCGCCCCCTGGGGGCGCGCGCAGCGCGTAGGGGGGTACATTCTTTTACAGGAACCCTCGACATGGGCTTTCTCGCCGGTAAACGCATCCTGGTCACCGGGGTGCTGTCCAATCGCTCCATCGCCTATGGCATCGCCAAGGCCTGCCGCCGCGAAGGCGCGGAGCTTGCCTTCACCTACGTGGGCGACCGCTTCAAGGATCGCATCACCGAATTCGCCGCCGAATTCGACAGCCAGCTCGTGTTTCCGTGCGACGTGGCCGACGACGCGCAGATCGAGGCCGTGTTCTCCGACCTCGGCAAGACCTGGACCAAGCTCGACGGCCTGGTGCACGCCATCGGCTTCGCGCCGCGCGAAGCCATCGCCGGCGACTTCCTGGACGGCCTGTCGCGCGAGGGCTTCCGCATCGCGCACGACATCTCGGCCTACAGCTTCCCCGCCATGGCCAAGGCCGCCCTGCCCCTGCTGCAAGGGCCGGAAGGCAACGGCACCGGCGCGGTGCTGACGCTCAGCTACCTGGGCGCCGAACGCGTCGTCGACAACTACAACACCATGGGCGTGGCCAAGGCCGCGCTGGAAGCCGCCACCCGCTACCTGGCAACCTCGCTGGGCCCCAAGGGCATCCGCGCCAACGCCATCTCGGCCGGCCCCATCAAGACGCTGGCGGCCGCCGGCATCAAGGACTTCTCCAAGATCCTGAACTTCGTCGAGACCTTCGCGCCCCTGCGCCGCAACGTCACCATCGACGACGTAGGCAACGTCGCCGCCTTCCTGCTGTCGGACCTGGCCGCAGGCGTCACCGGCGAAGTCACCCACGTAGACGCCGGCTTCTCGACCGTAGTTCCCGGTATAGGATAACCCCCCCCTACGCGCTTACGCGCGCCCCCCAGGGGGCGATGCGGGTGGACCGGCGAAGCCGGATCCACCGCATCCTGGGTCTGCGTAAGGGTGTCTCGATGCGGGACACCGCATGCTTGGTTTGATCCTGGGCGCCGCGGATCCGGCTTTGCCGGTCCGCCAGCGCCGCCCCCTTGAGGGGGCCCGCGTCAGCGGGTAGGGGGTGGGCTTCCCCTCAGCGCGTAGGGGGGGTCAGATACTCACTACGGTCTATGCCGTGGCGTTGTAGCTTGTCGTAGAAAGTCTTGCGCGGAATGCCCAGGGTTTGCAGGGTGGCCTTGATGTCGCCCTGGTGGCGCGCCAGCGCTTCCCGGATCAGGTCGGCCTCGTAGCGCTCCAGGCGCTGCGGCAGGGTCGCCTCGGTCTCCGGCGCCTCGGGCGCCGTCTCCTCCACCCCCAGCACCACGCGTTCGGCATAGTGCATCAATTCCCTGACGTTGCCGGGCCAGGCGTGGGACCGCAGATGCTGGCGCACCGCCGGCGTGATCGCGGGCGGGTCGATCTTGAAGCGGGCCGCCGCGCGGGAAACGAAGTAGGAAAACAGCAGCGGGATGTCGTCGCGGCGTTCGCGCAGGGGCGGAATGCGGACGGTCACCACGTTCAGGCGATGGAACAGGTCGGCACGGAACTGGCCGCGCTGCGCCGGATCGCTCAGGTCGGTCTTGGTCGCCGCCACCACGCGCAGGTCCACCGGACGGACCTCGTTGGTGCCCAGCGGCGAGACCTCGCGCGTCTCCAGCACCCGCAGCAGCTTGATCTGCGCCGCCAGCGGCATGCTTTCGATCTCGTCCAGGAACAGCGTCCCGCCGCTGGAATGCTCGATGCGGCCGACGCGGCGGCGCTGGGCGCCGGTGAACGCGCCGGCCTCGTGGCCGAACAGCTCGCTCTCGATGACCGTGTCCGGCAAGGCGCCGCAATTGAGGCCGACGAAGGGCTGGGCATGGCGCGCGCCCCAGGCGTGCAGCGCCTGTGCCACCACTTCCTTGCCGGCGCCGGTTTCGCCCAGCACCAGGACGTCGACGTCGGCGCTGGCCAGATGGCTGAGCGTCTTGCGCAGGCGCTGCATGGCCGGCGTCTCGCCGATCAGCGGCAGGCTCTCGCCCGCGTCGCGGGCCAGCCGCTTCAGCCGCCGGTTGTCCAATACCAGGCGCCGCTTGTCCAGCGCGTTGCGGGCGCCGGTGGCCAACCGCTCGGCTGGATAGGGCTTGGCCAGGAAGTCGTAGGCGCCCTCGTGCATGGCGGCCACCGCCATCTCGACGTCGCCATGGCCCGTGATCAGGATGACGGGCAGGTCCGGATCCCGTTCGCGCAGCCGCCGGAACAACGCCAGGCCGTCGACCACCGGCATGCGCACGTCGGTCACGACGATGCCCGCGAAGTCGGCCGGCACCCGTTCCAGCGCCTCGGCGGCCGAGGCGGCGGTCTCGACCCGGAAGCCGGCCAGCTCCAGGGTCTGCTGGTTGGACTCCCGCATGGCGGGATCGTCGTCGACGAACAGCACGCGGTCGACGGCGTCGGAGGACGCCGGATCGATGGGAAAGGAAGCGTTCACGAAACGGCCTCGGGAAGACGGATGGTGAAACACGCCCCGCGCCCGGGTCCGGTCTGCACGGACAACGTGCCGCCGAAGTCGGCCACGATGTCGCGGCTGATGACCAGCCCCAGCCCCAGGCCGCGCGGCTTGGTGGTGACAAAGGGGGTGTACAGCGCCGCCATGACGCTGTCGGGCAGGCCGGGACCGTTGTCGCCGACCTCGATGGCGATCTGATCCGCCTCGCGCTCGGCCCGTATCCATATCCGTGGGCTGGGCGTCTGTTCGAGCGCCTCGATGGCGTTCTGCAGGAGGTTGACCAGCACCTGCTCCAGCCGCACGCGCTCGGCGCGCACCGCCAGGCCGCCGTCGATGCCGGCGCGCTCGAGCGCGATGCCGTGCCGGCGCATCTGGGCGCCGACCAGCGTCAGCGCGCCGTCGACCACGGCGGCCACCGGCACGGGGCCGGAGGAAGCGCCGGAGGACTTGCGGGAGAAGGTCCGCAGCTCGTCGGTGATGACGCCTATGCGCTGCGTGAGCGCGGCGATCGATGCCATGTTGCCGCGCGCCCGCTCGACGTTGCCCCGGTCCAGGTAGACGGCCGAGTTGTCGGCATAGCTGCGGATGGCCGCGACCGGCTGGTTGATCTCGTGCGCGACGCCGGCGGTGATCTGGCCCAGGAAGGCCAGCTTGTTGGCCTGTACAAGCTCTTCCTGCAGCTTGTGCAGTTCGGCTTCGGCGCGGCGCCGGTCTTCCATCTCGGCCCGCAACTGATCGTTGGCGGCACGCAGCTCGCCCGTGCGCGCCGCCACGCGCGACTCCAGCTCCTGGCGCGCGGCCGCCTGGGCAAGCACGAGGTCGTGGGCGCGGTGCCGGCGATGCAGCCAGATCCCCGCCACGAACAAGGCGCACAGCACCAGCAGCGCGGCGGCCACGCGGGCCGATGCCGCCGCGCGCGCCATGGCCTCGCGGGTCGCGCCCAGCAGATGGAACTGCCACGGCGTGCCCGGCACCGGTTCCTGCACATGCACGTACTCCTGTTCGGCCCGCCCGGACAGGCTCGCCAGCACCTGGCCCTCGCGCTCGGGAGCCGCCCGCACCGGCAGCGGCGCCAGCGGCGCGTCGCCGAACTGCAGGCTGGTCCGCAGCGCGTCCCGCTGCGTCGCCGGCAGGGTGCCGTAGGTGCGGAATCGCCAATCGTCCTGCGAAGACAGCAGCACGACGCCGTGTTCATCGGTCACGAACACCGGATCCGGGAAGCGCCGCCAGCCGGCTTCGACACCGTCGAACTCCACCTTCACCACCACTACCCCCAGCGTCCGGCCATCGCTCTCCAGTTGCCGGCTCAGGTACAGGCCCGGGTGGTTGCTGACGTTGCCGAGCGCGAAATACTCCGCCTGGCCGGCATGCGCCGCCCCCTGGAAGTAGGGCCTGAAGGCGTAGTCCGAGCCCACGAAGCTGGTGGGTTGGTTCCAATTGCTGGCGGCCACGCCCACGCCGCGCGGATCGAGCAGGTAGATGACGGCGGCGCCGGTATCCCGGCTCAGCGCCTCGAACTTGAGATTCAGCGCGCGATAGCGCGCCGGGTCGGCGGTAGTCAGCGCCGTACTGACCTCGGAGTCCTGCGCCAGCACGAACGGCAGCGAACGCTGCTTGTCGAGCTCGGCGGTCAACAGCGCGACCTTGAGCGCCGCCGCGTTGCGCGCCGCCGCCGCGACCTCCGCGTAGGCCTGCTCGCGGCCGATGCCCCCCGCCGCCCACAGCGCGGCTGCCAGCAGCGCGACGCCGATCAGGACGAAACAGGCCCACGCCCGGCCGTGGCCGGGAACCCGGAAGGACGACGGCGCGGGGTGGACGTCCGGGGTCGGCGAGGGGGTAGGAGACATGACCAGGAACGGGAAAGCGATGTGCGAATTTTCACACACGAATATTCCCGATGAGCGAAAAACCGCACAAACATCCCGGACTTGGCTTTCTCAGCGGAAAAATTATCTATTCAAATCAATAAATTACATATTCTTTACCGCCTGCTTCAGGCAGGCACGCCGATTGCATTAGCCCCATCAACGACGCTCCCCGCGAGCTCGGCAACCGTTGAAAACGAGGCCTCGCCTCCGCCATGACGCGGCAGGCAACCGGCCACTGGAAGGGGACATCCCGATGATCGACATACCCGGCACGGCGCAGGCGCCCGCGCGCAAGAAGAAGTTCTATCAGATCCTGTACGTACAGGTGCTGTTCGCCATCACGGTCGGCATCCTGCTCGGCCACTTCTACCCCCAGATCGGGGAATCGATGAAACCCCTGGGCGACGCCTTCATCAAGCTGGTGAAGATGATCATCGCGCCCGTCATCTTCCTGACGGTCACGACCGGCATCGCCGGCATGCGCGACCTGCAGAAAGTGGGCCGCGTCGTGGGCAAGGCCATGATCTATTTCCTGACCTTTTCCACGCTGGCCCTGATCATCGGCATGATCGTGGCCAACGTCGTGCATCCGGGCACCGGCCTGCACATCGATCCCGCCACGCTGGACGCGAAGGCCGTGGCCTCGTATTCGGCCAAGGCCCATGACCAGACCCTGGTCGGGTTCCTGATGAACATCATCCCGGACACGGTGGTCAGCGCCTTCGCCAGCGGCGACATTCTCCAGGTGCTGTTCTTCTCCGTGCTGTTCGGCATCTCGCTGGGCGCCGTGGGCGACAAGGGCGCGCCGGTGCTGAATTTCCTGCAATCCATCTCGTCGGCCTTCTTCAGGCTGGTCGCCATCCTGATGAAGGCCGCGCCCATCGGCGCCTTCGGGGCCATGGCCTTCACCATCGGCAAGTACGGCATCGGCTCCATCGCCAACCTGGCGCTGCTGGTCGGCACCTTCTATCTGACCTCGCTGCTGTTCGTGCTGGTCGTGCTGGGCGCCGTGGCCCGCTACAACGGCTTCTCCATCCTGAAGCTGATCCGCTACATCCGCGAGGAACTGCTGCTGGTGCTGGGCACCAGTTCGTCCGAGGCGGCCCTGCCGACGCTGATGGAGAAGATGGAACGCGCCGGCTGCTCCAAGCCCGTGGTCGGCCTGGTCATTCCCACCGGCTATTCCTTCAACCTGGACGGCACCAACATCTACATGACCCTGGCGGCCCTGTTCATCGCCCAGGCGACGGACATCCATCTGTCTCTGGTGGACCAGATCCTGTTGCTGCTGGTCGCGATGCTCAGCTCCAAGGGCGCGGCGGGCATCACCGGCGCCGGCTTCATCACCCTGGCCGCGACGCTGTCGGTCGTGCCCTCGGTCCCGGTGGCCGGCATGGCGCTGATCCTGGGCATCGACCGCTTCATGTCCGAATGCCGCGCGCTGACCAACCTGGTGGGCAACGCGGTGGCCAGCGTGGTCGTGGCCCGCTGGGAAGGCGAACTGGACAAGGATCGCCTGGACCAGGCCCTGAGCGCCGCGGGCGCCCGGCAGATCGAAGCCGACCTGGAAGGCGGCGACGCCCTGGTGGCCGCGCACCGCTGATCGATACCCTTCGCGGCCGGACCGGCCAGACCAAGAAAAAGGCATGCCCGGGCATGCCTTTTTCTTGGTCTGGCGGCCGCGCAAGACTACTTATCTTGACAAACAATAAATACCTGGACGACAAATATTTATCTAGGGTTTACACCTGATCCTGATTCTTTTTTATTTAACTATATTAACTAAATGACGATTCAATCCGTCATCCGCTGCGCCGCCGAATAAGCCAACCCACATCCCGCGCGGCCGCCCACGAGGAGACAAGCATGGATAGACGCTATCTGGCCGGCGGGGTACTCGCCGCCCTGGGGACGCTGCACGGCTGCGGCGGTTCCGACGACGCGGGGCCGTCCGTTCCGGGACCGTCCGATCCGCCCCGCCTGGCCTGCGCCGACATCACGGCGGCCGCGCTGGGGATCCCCCGGCTCGAACTGGCCGCGCCCGAAACCGTCGCCGCCGCCTCGGCGGGCAACCCCGCGCAGTCGGTTCCCGCCCACTGCCGCCTGCAAGGCCGGCTGAATGTGCGCAACAGCGACGTCGACGGCAAGGCCTACGCCATCGGCTTCGAACTGCGCATGCCCGATGCCTGGAACGGCCGCTTCTTCTTCCAGGGCGGCGGCGGCACGGACGGCGCCGTCAACCCAGCCCTGGGCGCACTGACAGGGGCGGGCGCCACCACCAACGCGCTATCCATGGGATTCGCCGTCGCCAGCACCGACGGCGGCCATACCAGCGAAAGCGAACCCATCGTCGGCGGCTCGCTGTTCGGCCTCGATCCCCAGGCCCGCGTGGACTACGGCTACAACGCGGTCGGCACCGTCACCCCGACCGCCAAGGCCATCCTCAAGCGTTTCTACGGACGCGGCGCCGACCACTCCTACTTCGTCGGCTGCTCGAACGGCGGCAGGCAGGCCATGGTGGCCGCCTCGCGCTTCGCCGACCAGTTCGATGGCATCGTCGCCGGCAACCCGGGCTTCAACCTGCCCCAGGCCGCCGTGCAGCACGCCTGGGACAACCAGGCCTTCGCCGCCGTGGCGCCGCGCACGGGTGGGGACCGGCCCATCATCAGCCAGGCGTTCTCGTCCCAGGACATGCAACTGGTGGCCGACCGGACGGTGGCCGCCTGCGATGCGCTGGACGGCGCGGCCGACGGCATGATCGACGACCCCGTGGCCTGCAAGGCCGCCTTCAAGCCCGAAGACCTGGCCTGCCCCGGCGCCAAGGCCGACACCTGCCTGAGCGCGCCGCAGGTGGATGCGCTGAAGAAGGTGTTCGGCGGCCCGAAAAACGGCAAGGGCGAGGCCCTGTACGCCGACTGGCCCTACGACGCCGGCGTGGCGACCATGGGCTGGCGCTTCTGGAAACTGGGCACCTCGACCACCGAGGTCCCCAACTCGCTGATCGCCACCCTGGGCGGCGGCTCCCTGCCCTATGTCTTCACCACGCCGCCCACCCAGGTGCGCGGCACCGGCACGCAGGTCATCGACTACCTGCTCGGCTTCGACTTCGACACCGACGCGCCCAGGATCTTCGCGACCACGCCGGTCTACACCGAGTCGCCGATGAGCTTCATGACGCCGCCCGACCCGACCGACCTGGGTACCCTGAAGGCCCGGGGCGGCAAGATGATCGTCTACCACGGCAACAGCGATCCGGTGTTCTCGGTGAACGACACCATCGCCTGGTACCAGGGCCTGCGCCGCGCCCACGCCGATGCCGCGGACTTCGCCCGGCTGTTCACGATCCCCGGCATGAACCACTGCAGCGGCGGCCCCGCCACCGACAAGTTCGACATGGTGACGGCCATCGTGGACTGGGTCGAAAAGGGCGTCGCCCCCGCCTCGATCCCGGCCGCCGCCCGCGCCGGCTCCGACGCCCCCTGGCCCGCCCGCACCCGCCCGCTGTGCCCCTACCCCCAACAGGCCCGCTACACCGGCAGCGGCTCGCTGGAAGACGCCAAGAACTTCCGCTGCGTCACGCCGGCCTCCTGAGCCATATCCCGCCCTCCCAAGGGGTGGGACAAAAAAAAGCCCCCACACAAGTGGAGGCTTTCAGACCATGGGCACAGTGGATCCGGCTCCGCCGGTCCACCAGTGCCGCCCCGGGGACCCGGCGCCGGGCCGCCCCAAGGCGGGTCCCCGCCCCCTCGGGGGGCTGCCGCGTAGCGGCTGGGGGCTCACCATGCCGGGCGCGCGTAAGCGCGTAGGGGGGGGCTAAACTAAACCATCACGCCCGCTTAACTTTCTCGAGCATCTTGAAAATGCCCTTCGGCGCCCCAACAAAAAGACGCTTGAAGGCCTTGCCCAGGCAACGGCGCTCAAGCGTGTTGCGGCGAGTACGTTTCTTTTCCGCCATGTCGATCTCCAGTCATTGAATCCGGCTAACCCGCTATTCTAGCGGATTTTCTGGCGTTTCCGTCAAGCTGCTCAATGCTGGGAAGCGCCTCCGGCGACGCCGCCGACGACTTCCGTTGTTTTCTGCTCGGCCTTGCCCAGCACCCGCCCCAGCGCCTTTTCGGTCTGATGGGAAACGACCCGCCAGGTATGGCCGACTTCGGGAATGGTGTGGACGGCGATGGTGCCGGCAGTCAGGGCAAGCGCGATGGCGACCAGCACCGCCACGCGCAGGCTGCGGGGCGGGGGCGGGACGTCGCCGAGCGTGGGCGGGGGGATGTACACCCCGGCTTCGGCGCCCAACAGATCGACAGAGGAGGATTTGCGCTTGCTCATAGGCAATATCGTAACCCGGCCGCCCTTTTATCGCCGTACCTTCCTGTTACGCAATCTTGTCAAACGTTGCGATTTTCGCAGCATCTCCTAAACGGCTACGATTGAAGGATCGCCGGCCTCCTTCCGGCACGTGAACCGAACGATGTCCTCCGCCCCCATCTCCCCCGATTCTCCCCAGGAAACCGCAGCCGAACCCGAGATCCGGGTGGTCGGCGCGCGCCAGAACAACCTGAAGAACCTGAGCCTGACCATCCCCACCAACGAGCTCGTGGTGGTGACCGGCGTGTCCGGCTCGGGCAAGAGTTCGCTGGTCTTCGACACGCTGTACGCCGAAGGCCAGCGCCGCTACGTCGAGACCTTCTCGCCGTATGCTCGCCAGTTCCTGGATCGCATGGACAAGCCCCAGGTCGACCGCATCGAGGGCATCCCGCCCGCCATCGCGATCGACCAGACCAATCCGGTGCGCACCTCGCGCAGCACGGTCGGCACCATGACCGAGCTGAACGACCACCTGAAGCTGCTGTACGCGCGGGCCGGCCGGCTGTTCTGCCGCCAGTGCGCGCGGCCGGTGCAGAAAGACACGCCCGACTCCATCCACGCCTCGCTGGCGCGCCGCTCGGCCGAGGCCGGCGACCCGCGCCTGGTCGTGACCTTCCCGGTCCAGGTGCCGGCCAACTACAGCGAGGACGAGATCCGCGGCTTCCTGGAACGCCAGGGCTACACGCGGGTGCACGCCAAGCGCAAGGTCGGCAGCGGCAAGAACGCCGTGCAGTTGCTGGACGTGGTGCAGGACCGCTTCCGCTTCGGCAACGCCGAGCGGGCACGCGTGATGGAGGCGCTGGACGCCGGGCTGCGGCTCGGTGCCGGGCGGGTGGACGTGCGCGTGGTGGACGAGGAAGGCAAGGAAACCGCGCTGTGGAAGTTCAGCGACGAAATCCATTGCGCCGACTGCGACATCGCCTACTCCACCCCCACGCCCAGCTCGTTCTCGTTCAACTCGCCGCTGGGCGCCTGCGAGGCCTGCCGCGGTTTCGGCCGGGTGATAGGCGTGGACTACGGCCTGATCATCCCCGACGAGAGCAAGACCCTGCGCGGCGGCGCCGTGCGGCCCTGGCAGACGGCCAGCTACAAGGAATGCCAGGACGACCTGGTGAAGTACGCGGCCCGTGCGGGGATCCCGCTGGACGTGCCCTGGCGCAAGCTGACCGACGCCCAGCGCGAGTGGGTGCTGCAGGGCACGCCCGACTGGAAGGGCGGCAACGACGCCTGGAAGCACCAGTGGTATGGCGTGAAGCGCTTCTTCGACTGGCTGGAGACCAAGGCCTACAAGATGCACATCCGCGTGCTGCTGTCGAAGTACCGCGCGTACACGCCGTGCACGGCCTGCAACGGCGCCCGCCTCAAGCCCGATTCGCTGCTGTGGCGGGTGGGCACCAAGGCCGAGGCCGACCAGGTGCTGCCCGAGTCGGACGGCCGCTACGCCCGCTTCCGGCCGGTGAACGTGTCCTGGAGCAACGCCACCCTGACGGCCCTGCCCGGCCTGTCCATCCACGACCTCATGCTGCTGCCCATCGAGCGCGTGCGCGCGTTCTGCGACGCCCTGCACTTCGAGGGCGTGATGGATGCCGCCACCGAGCTGCTGCTGCAGGAAGTGCGCGCGCGGCTGAAGTTCCTGTGCGACGTGGGCCTGGGCTACCTGACGCTGGACCGCCAGAGCCGCACCCTGTCGGGCGGCGAGGTGCAGCGGATCAACCTGACCACCGCCCTGGGAACGTCCCTGGTCAATACCCTGTTCGTGCTGGACGAGCCGTCCATCGGCCTGCACCCGCGCGACATGAACCGCATCGTCGAGGTCATGCACCGGCTGCGCGACGCCGGCAACTCGCTGGTGGTGGTGGAACACGATCCCCAGGTCATGCTGGCGGCCGACCGCGTCATCGACATCGGCCCGGGGCCGGGCGAACGCGGCGGCCACATCGTCTTCAACGGCTCGCCGGCGCAATTGCGCAAGGCGCAGACGCTGACCGGCGACTACCTGTCGGGCCGGCGCCACGTCGCCGCGCCGCGCCCCATGCCGGTCAACGCCAACACGCCCCGCCTGATCGTCGAGGGCGCGCGCGAGCACAACCTGAAGAACGTCACGGTGGAGTTCCCGCTGGGACGCCTGGTGTGCGTGACCGGCGTGTCGGGATCGGGCAAGTCGACGCTGATCCAGGACGTGCTCTACCCCGCCCTGCTCAAGCTCAAGGGCAAGCCCACCGAGGCCGCCGGCGCGCACGACCGCATCCTGGGCGATGACTGGATCGCCGAGGTGGTCATGGTCGACCAGTCCCCCATCGGCAAGACGGCCCGCTCCAACCCGGCCAGCTACGTGGGCGCGTTCGACGGCGTGCGCAAGCTGTTCGCCCAGGCTCGGCTGTCCAAGGAACGCGACTACACCGCCGGCATGTTCAGCTTCAATGCGGGCGACGGCCGCTGCCCGACCTGCGGCGGCACCGGTTTCGAGCACGTCGAGATGCAGTTCCTGTCCGACGTGTATCTGCGCTGCCCCGACTGCGACGGCACCCGCTTCCGGCCCGAGATCCGCGAAGTCACCATCGAGCGCAAGGGTCGGGCGGCCTCGATCTCCGACGTGCTGGAAATGACCGTGACCGAGGCCCTGGATTTCTTCGAGGGCGAGCGCGACATCCAGTACGGCCTGGCGCCGCTGGCCGACGTCGGCCTGGAATACGTGCGCCTGGGCCAGCCCGTGCCGACCCTGTCAGGCGGCGAGGCGCAGCGCCTGAAGCTGGCCGGCCACCTGGCCGAGGCGGCGCGCTCGGGCATCTCGACCATAGGCGCCAAGCTGTCGAAGAAGGGCAGCCTGTTCCTGTTCGACGAGCCCACCACCGGCCTGCACTTCGACGACATCTCGCGCCTGATGGGCGCCTTCCGCAAGCTGCTGGCGGCCGGCCACACGCTGGTCGTGATCGAACACAACCTGGACGTGATCCGGGCCTCGGACTGGCTGATCGACCTGGGCCCGGAAGGCGGCGATGCCGGCGGGGAAATCCTGGCCACCGGCACGCCGCAGGCCATCATGGACCACCCGGCCTCGCACACCGGACGCGCGCTGCGGGAATACGAAGCCGAGATCGGCAGCCTGGCCGACGCCCAGGCCGCGGCCGCCGCACCGGCAAGCACCGTGGCCGAGCGCTTCGAGCCCTATGTGGTCGCGCGCAACGACGAACCCGACGGCGTGCCGCTGCAGAACCTGCTGTCCCGGCGCCGCCACGCCGCGCGCGCGATCGAGATCAAGAACGCGCGCGAGCACAACCTGAAGAACGTCGACGTCGAGATCCCGCGCAACACCTTCACGGTCATCACCGGCGTATCGGGCTCGGGCAAGTCGACGCTGGCCTTCGACATCCTGTTCAACGAAGGGCAGCGCCGCTACCTGGAGTCGCTGAACGCCTACGCGCGCTCCATCGTCCAGCCCGCGGGCAAGCCGGACGTGGACGCCATCTTCGGCATTCCGCCCACCGTGGCGATCGAGCAGCGCACCAGCCGCGGCGGCCGCAAGTCGACCGTGGCCACGATGACCGAGACCCACCACTTCATGCGCCTCTTGTACATGAAGCTGGGCACCCAGTACTGCCCCAATTGCGACATCCCGGTCGAGCCGCAGACCTTCGACCTGATCGTCAGCCGCATCATGCGCGAGCTCAAGGGCCAGCACATCGGCGTGCTGGCGCCGCTGGTCAGCGCGCGCAAGGGTTATTACACCGACCTGGCCAAGTGGGCGTCGAACAAGGGCTACACCCACCTGCGGGTGGATGGCGCGTTCATCCCGACCGCCAAGTGGCCGCGGCTGGACCGTTTCAAGGAACACGACATCGACCTGCCGGTGGCCGACCTCATCGTCGACCCGGCCAACGAGGCGGCGCTGCGAGCCGCCGTGCACGAGGCGCTGGAGCACGGCCACGGCGTGATGAGCGTGGCCTGGCCGCTGCAGAAGCTGCGCGCGGCGATGGCCAGCGGCGCCGAGGCGCCGGCGCCCGACCTGGAACAACGCGTGTTCTCGGTCAAGCGCGCCTGCCCCTCGTGCGGCCTGAGCTTCCCGGAGCCCGATCCGCGCATGTTCTCGTACAACTCCAAGCACGGCTGGTGCCCGTCCTGCTTCGGCACGGGCCTGAAGCTGCAAGGCTTCGACGCCGAGCAGACCGGCGAGGAAACGGCCTGGAACGCCTGGTACGAAGGCGAGGCGCAGCCCTGCGGCGACTGCCACGGCCAGCGCCTGAACCGCAACGCGCTGGCGGTGCGCTGGCGCGACCGCTCCATCGCGCAGTTGTCGTCGCTGGCGGTGCGCGATGCCGGCGCCTTCTTCCGCGACCTGGAAACCTCGGGCCGCGAGGCCGACATCGCGCGGGACATCCTGGCCGAGCTGCGCAGCCGGCTGGAATTCCTGGAGGAAGTCGGACTGGGCTACCTGGCGCTGGACCGCGCCGCGCCCACGCTGTCCGGCGGCGAGGCCCAGCGCATCCGCCTGGCCGCGCAGCTGGGCTCCAACCTGCAGGGCGTCTGCTACGTGCTGGACGAGCCGACCATCGGCCTGCACCCGCGCGACAACCGCATCCTGCTGAACGCGCTGTCGCGGCTGGAAGGCAAGGGCAACACGCTGGTGGTGGTCGAGCACGACGAGGACACCATCCGGCGCGCCGCCCACGTGATCGACATCGGCCCGGGCGCCGGCGTGCGGGGCGGCACCGTCGTCGCCCAGGGCCGGGTGCAGGACATCATCGCCAACCCCGCGTCGCTGACGGGCAAGTACCTGGCTCATCCCCTGCAGCACCCGCTCCAGCCCCGGCGCGCGGTCAACGACGACACGCCGCGCATCGCGGTGCGCAAGGCGCGCCTGCACAACCTGCGCGACGTCGACGCCAGCTTCCCGGTCGGGCGGCTGACCGTCGTGACCGGCGTGTCGGGTTCGGGCAAGTCGACGCTGGCGCGCGACGTGCTGCTGGACAACCTGCAGCGCCGCGTGGGCAAGGACGCCACCGAACCGGGCGGCTGGACCGGCTGCGCCGGCATCGACGGCTGGAAGGGCATCGACCGCGTACTGGAAGTCGACCAGACCCCCATCGGCAAGACGCCGCGTTCCTGCCCCGCCACCTACGTCGGCTTCTGGGACACCATCCGCAAGCAGTTCGCCGACACGATGGAGGCGCGCATGCGCGGCTGGACCGCCGGGCGCTTCAGCTTCAACACCGGCGAGGGCCGCTGCCCGGTCTGCGAGGGCCAGGGCATGCGCACCATCGAGATGAACTTCCTGCCGGACGTGAAGGTGCCCTGCGACGCCTGCAACGGCGCCCGCTTCAACCGCGAGACCCTGGCCGTGCACCTGCGCGGCAAGAGCGTGGGCGAGGTGCTGGCGATGGAGATCGACGATGCCGTCGGGTACTTCGCCGCCCATCCGTCCATCCTGAACCCGCTGCAGCTGCTGCAAAGCGTGGGACTGGGCTACCTGACGCTGGGCCAGCCCTCGCCCACGCTGTCGGGCGGCGAGGCGCAGCGTATCAAGCTGGTGACCGAGCTGGCCAAGGCCAGGCTGGACGAAGGCACGATGCGCACCGGCCGCGCCTACAAGGCGCCGCACACGCTGTACGTGCTGGACGAACCGACCGTGGGTCTGTCGATGGCGGACGTGGAAAAGCTGATACGCGTACTGCACCGGCTGGTGGACGCCGGCAACACGGTGGTGGTGATCGAGCACAACCTCGACGTCATCGCCGAGGCCGACTGGCTGCTGGACATGGGCCCCGAGGGCGGCAACGAGGGCGGCCAGGTGGTCGTGCAGGGCACGCCCGAGCACGTCATGGCGCAGCGCGCGCGCTCGCATACCGGCCGGGTCCTGGCCGAGTTCATGGCGCCGCAGGAAGCGGCCGCCAAGGCGTCCTGAGCATGCGGCCGCGATTGATCGAAACCATACGGGTCGAGGACGACGGGCGCATGCCGCTGCTGCCCTGGCACCTGGAGCGGCTGGGCGCCTCGTGCTCGGAGCTGGCCTACCATTGGTCGGTGGACGCGGTGCAGCGGGCCATCGCCCGGGCGGCCGCCACGCTG
Organism: Pigmentiphaga kullae; assembly: GCF_004216695.1. Taxonomy (GTDB): domain Bacteria; phylum Pseudomonadota; class Gammaproteobacteria; order Burkholderiales; family Burkholderiaceae_B; genus Pigmentiphaga; species Pigmentiphaga kullae. The sequence goes on along the minus strand of NZ_SGXC01000003.1, from coordinate 60,654 downwards.
CCCGAAGGCGCCGGGCACCGGATGCGCGTGCTGGTCGCTGACAACGGCGCCGTCGAGGTCCAGACCTCGGCGCTGCCGCCGCTGCCGGCCCGCCCCCGCGTGGCGCTGGCCCCCGAGCGCCTGGATTCGGGCACCGCGCTCCTGCGCCACAAGACCACGTGGCGGCCCTGGTACGAGGGCGCGGCGGCCTGGCTGGCCGGTCATCCCGACCACTTCGACCTGCTGTACCTGAACGAACGCGACGAGCTGTGCGAGGGCAGCCGCACCAACGCCTATCTGCTGCTGGACGGCCGCTGGGTCACGCCGCCGGTGTCCTGCGGCTTGCTGCCCGGCGTGCAGCGCGCGGCGCTGCTGGACGAGGAAAAGGTCGAGGAGGCCCTCGTGACGCGCGCCGACCTGGGCCGCGCGCAGGGGCTGCGGCTGTCCAACGCCCTGCGCGGCTGGTTCGACGTGGTCCTGGACTAGCGCTCCGCCGGAAACACCAGCCGCAGCACCTCATGCGCCGCCGCCAGCCCCATGGCGGCGGTCACCGTGACCGCCGACCCATAGCCCGCGCAGGACAGGCCCTGCGGCGCCCCGGCCGGTGCGTCCACGTCCTCGGTCCAGGCCGCCGGCAACCGGGCGGGCTGGTCCACCCACAGGGCGCGTACTTTCATCTTCGGCACCCGGCGCGCCGGCTTGCCCGCGGCGGTCGATGCCTTGGGATAACCGTGCTGGCGCCGCAACTGGTTGCGGATCTTGGCCAGCAGCGCGTCGTTGACGGCTTCCGACAGATCGCCCGCGCGCAGCGCCAGCGGGTCCGTCTTGCCGCCCGCCCCGCCGCACACCACCAGCGGCGCGCCGCTGCGCCGGGCATGCAGGATCATCGCGATCTTGGCCGACACCTGGTCGGTGCAGTCCAGCACCACGCTGCCCTCGTCCGCCAGCAGCCGCGCGGCATTGCCGGGTTCGAGGAAATCGTCGACCAGCTTCAGCGCGCACCGCGGGGAGATGTCGCGGATGCGGTCGGCCATGGCCTCGACCTTGGATTGCCCCAGCGTGCGGCCCAGCGCGTGGACCTGGCGGTTGATGTTGGATTCGGCGATGTGGTCCAGGTCGATCAGCGTCAGCGTGCCGATGCCGCTGCGGGCCAGCGCCTCGGCCGCCCACGAGCCCACTCCGCCCAAGCCCACCACGGTGGCGCGCGCGGCACGCAGCGCATCCAGGGCGCCCGCCCCGTACAGGCGGTCCAGCCCGCCGAAGCGGCGTTCGGTGTCGAGGTCGCAGCTCATGCCGGGAACTCCGTGTGGGAAAGACGAGAAGACATGGAAACAGCCTGCCGGCGGCCGGAACGAAGACGGCTCCGATGTTAGCAGCCCGCCGGGCTGCCCTCTTCCCGAGCCCCGGGGGTAGAATGGACCCCGACACAAGAAACCGCCGCGAGACCACGGCGCCTTTTTCCCCGTTTCTCCCCACCTTGCCAGCACCCACGTCGCGCCAGGACGTCCCCGCCCCCGAGCCGCAAGCCGCGCCGCTCGACGAGCGCGGTGTCGTCGTCTTCTGCACGCTGGCGATCCTGAGCCACATGGCGCTGACCGGCGGACGGGTGACCGTCTCGCTGGGCGCGCTGGCGCAGGGCGCCTCCAGTTTCACCGTGGGCGTGCTGATGGCGCTGTTCGCGCTGGTGCCCATGCTGCTGTCGGTCCACACCGGCCGCTGGGTCGACCACATCGGCGCGCGGCGGCCGCTGCGCATAGGCGTGGGCCTGCTGATCGTGGGCAGCCTGCTGCCCTTCGTCGTGCCCCGGACCCAGGTGCTGTTCCTGTCCAGCTGCCTGACCGGCATAGGCTGCATGGTGTGCCAGATCGCGGTGCAGAACGTCATGGGCATCCATGCCACACCCGACCGGCGCATCCTGAATTTCTCGCGGCTGTCCCTGTCGCTGTCGATCTCGGGCTTCGGCGGCCCGCTGGTGGCCGGGTTGTCCATCGACCACCTGGGCGTGCGCTGGGCCTTCGGCGTGCTGCTGCTGTGCCAGCTGGGGGCGCTGGGCCTGCTGCTGCGCCAGCAGCACCGGCTGCCGCGCGCGGCCGGCAACACCCGGCCCGCCTCGCGCGAACAGGTCAGCGACCTGCTGGCCAGCCCCACGCTGCGCCGCGTGCTGGTCGCCACCGCCCTGCTGTCGGGCGCCTGGGACCTGAACTCCTTCATGGTGCCCATCTTCGGCGCTTCGATCGGCCTGTCGGCCACGACCATAGGCGTCATCCTGTCGGCCTTCGCCGTGGCCACCTTCGTCATCCGCATGCTGCTGCCGTGGATACAGCGGCGCCTGGCGCCCTGGACCCTGCTGCGCACCGCCATGTTCACCGCCAGCGCGGTCTACGTGCTGTATCCGTTCTTCCGCGACGTCCCCATCCTGATCATGCTGGCCTTCCTGCTGGGCCTGGCGCTGGGCAGCGGCCAGCCCAGCCTGCTGGCGCTGCTGCACGCGCACGCGCCGCCCGGCCGCGCCGCCGAGGCGCTGGGCCTGCGCATGGCGACCATCAACGGCGGCCAGTTCGTGCTGCCGCTGGCCTTCGGCAGCCTGAGCGCGCTGGCCGGGCTGGGCCTGCCCTTCTGGACCGTGGCCGCCTGCCTGCTGGCGGGCGGCATCTTCAACCGCTCGCCCAAGCGGCCCGTGGCCACGCGGCGCGGCGAGGCCAACTAAGGCCCCTGCGGCCCGCTTCTACGCTTGCTGCGCCCGCTGCACCATGCGCAGGGCGCGCAGGCGCAACTCGCGTGCCGCCGGCTCGATCCCGGGATCCAGCATGCGGCCGCCCGCCTTCACCACGCGGCCGTCCACGATGACCGTATCGATGTCGGCGGGCGTCGCCTGCAACACCAGCGTGCCGACCGGGTCCAGCATGGGGGCGGTCGCAACGCTGTCGCTGCGTATCAGCAGCAGGTCGGCCCGCTTGCCCGGGGTGATGGAGCCCGTCACGTCCCCCAGCCCCAATGCCTTGGCGCCGCCGGCCGTCGCAAGATCCAGCATGTCGCGCGCCGAGACGGCCTTGGCGGCCGGCGCCTTGCCTGTCCGGGCGAACGACTCCGCGTTCAGGCGCGCGATCTCGGCGGCCAGCGCGGTGCGCATCTGCGTCATCATGCCGCCGCCGAAGGCCGACGGGATATCGGTTCCCAGGCTGACGGGCACATGGGCGCGCGCGGCCTTCCAGATCGCCGGATGCCCGTGGCCGCAATGCAGCTCGGCCTCGGGCGTGCTGACCAGGCAGGCGCCCCGGTCGGCCGCCAGCCGGAACTCGTCGGCATCCAGATCGTTGGCATGCACCAGTTGCAGCCGGCCGTCCAGGAGGCCCTGCTGCGCCAGCGTGCCGATCAGGCCCTTCTTGCGCAGCGCATAGATGGGCGCCGCACAGTGGAAGGAAGTCAGGACCTGCAGGTCGCGCAGCATGCGCATGTCGGCAAAGGCGGGCTCCAGCGGCATGAAGTCGGGTCCGGGCAGACAGGCGCCCAGCGTCACGCGCCCGTGGTCGGACGACAGCCGCCCGACGCGCAGGGCACGCGCGTGGTCCAGCATCCGGCGCAGCGGCGCATCCGAGCCCTGCGGCGTGCGGGCGGCGATCGTATAGGCGAAGATGGCCCGCACGCCGGAGTCCAGCAGGCCGTCCACCGCCGCTTCCGCGTGCTCGGGCGTCATGGCCTCGCGGTTCCAGTCCATCAGCGTGGTGGTACCCAGCGACATCTGCTCCAGCGCGCCGACGTACTCCGCCAGCCGCACGTCGTCCGGGCCCATGCGATTGGAATACTTCAGCACCAGGGTGCTGTAGTAGTCCGCGAAGGTGTGCTCCGTGGACACGCCGCGCTGCATGGTCTGGGCCAGGTGGATATGGCCGTTCACGAATCCGGGCGACACGATCATGCCGGTGCCGTCGATGACCGCTGCGCCCGCCGGCGCGGACAGATTGCGGCCGACCTCGGCAATGCGGCCATCCACGACCAGGACGTCGGCCATCGGCATGTCGCCAAGGCGGGCATCCATGGAAACGACGTACCCGCCGCGCACCAGGAAATCGCGGCGGACGGGGCGATCCACCGCAGCGGCCGACGCCGCCCAACCCGGCCAGACGGTGGCCGCGCCCGCGGCGGCCTTCATGAAGCTTCTGCGTTCCATCCCCTCTCCTTTTATCGATACGAACTTCTTGCAATCGATAGCATTTATAATGCTATCGATTGCAAGTGAAATCCTATCGTTTCCCCCAGCCCCGTTTCCGGCCCGGCGCGGGCCGGCCCTAAAATGAAGGTATCTGCCGCTTTTCCGAACGCCGCGTGTCCCCCGATACGTTTCCCCCCGAATACCACCCGCTGCTGCTTACCGAAGCCCAGCGCCAGGCCTCGATCGACGCGGCCCTGAGCGCCTGGCGGCCGCGCGACGACGTCTGGCTGTACGCCTACGGCTCGCTCATCTGGAATGCCGGCTTCCCCTTGCAGGAACGGCGCCAGGCGGTCGTGCGCGGCTACCATCGTTCGCTGTGCCTGTGGTCGCGCATCAATCGCGGCACGCTGTCCGCGCCGGGACTGGTGTTCGGCCTGAACCGCGGCGGCAGTTGCCGGGGCTTCGCGCTGCGCATCGCCGCCGCCGACGTCCGGCCCGTCTTCGCCGCCTTGTGGGAACGCGAGATGATGATGGGCTCCTACCTGCCCCGCTGGCTGCGCTGCGAGACCGCCCAGGGCCCTGTCGACGCGCTGGCCTTCGTGATCGACCGGCGCGGCACGGGCTATGCCGGTGGATTGCAGGAAACGGAGCTGCTGGCGGCCATCCGCCAGGGCCATGGCCGCTACGGCGCCTGCGTGGACTACGTGCTGGACACCGCTCGGGCGCTGCGCACCCACGGGATACGCGACCGCGCGCTCGAACGTCTCGCGCACCGGCTGGCCGCCCCGCCCGGGGAAGGCGGCGGCAACCCGGTATAGTGAAGGCTGGAGTCCTTTCTTTCCGTCGATCATGTCCATCGCCGACATCCGCCAGAACTACCAGCAGGGCGCCTTGCTGGAAGCCGATGCACCCGCCTCGCCGTTCGAATTGTTCGGGGCCTGGTTCGGCCGCGCCGTCTCCGACCAGTTGCCCGACCCCAACGCCATGGCGCTGGCCACCGTGGACGAACGCGGCCGCCCGGCCGCGCGCACGGTGCTGCTCAAGGGCTACGACGAACGCGGCTTCGTGTTCTACACCAACTACCGTTCGCGCAAGGGGCGGGACCTGGCCCATCTGCCCTATGCCAGCCTGCTGTTCTTCTGGCCTGTGCACGAACGGCAGATCCGCATCGAGGGCCGCGTGGAACCGACCTCGGACCAGGAATCGGACACCTATTTCCACAGCCGGCCGCTGGCTTCGCGCATCGGTGCGTGGGCGTCGGACCAGAGCACCGAGATTCCCGACCGCGAGGTGCTGCGCGCGCGCGAAGCCCAGTTGCTGGCCGAACTGGGCGAGCATCCCCCGCGGCCCGCGCACTGGGGCGGATACCGCGTAGTGCCCGATGCCATCGAGTTCTGGCAGGGCCGGCCATCCCGCCTGCACGACCGCCTGGTCTATCGCGCCCTGCCCGAAGGGGGCTGGCGCATCGCGCGCCTGGCGCCGTGACCGCCGCATGATCCCGCAGGACCCGTCTCCCGATCCGGACGAGCCGGTGGACGGCGAAGACGGCGCGCAGCGTTCGTTCTTCGGCGACGCCCCCGCCCCGCAGCCGGCCAAGGCCAAGAGCCGGACCAAGACCGTTCCGGCCGCCGAGCACCCCGATACGCTGCGGCAGCTGGGCGCGGCGATGCCCGGGCAGTTGCATCTGGGCACCTCGTCGTGGGCCTTCGCCGGCTGGAACGGCATCGTCTACGGGGCCAAGGCCAGCGAATCCCTGCTGTCGCGCGAGGGCCTGCCCGCCTACTCCTCGCACCCTCTGCTCAACAGCGTCAGCCTGGACCGCACCTTCTACGCGCCCTTGAGCGCCGAGCAATACGCCCATTACGCAAACCAGGTGCCGGCGGGCTTTCGCTTCGTCGTCAAGGCGCCCAATCTGGTGACCGATGCCGTGCTGCGCGACGACCGCGGCGCGCCGGCCGGCCCCAACCCCAGTTTCCTGGATCCGGTCCTGGCCACCGACCATTTCGTCACGCCTTGCCTGGAAGGGCTGGGCGCGAAGGCGGGCCCGCTGGTGTTCCAGTTCTCGCCGCTGCCGCCCGAGATCCTGGGCGATCCCGCCGGCTGGGTGGCCCGCCTGTCGGCCTTCCTGGCCGCGCTGCCGCCGCTGCCCGCCTCGCAGGGCCATGAACGCCCCTTCTACGCGGTGGAGTTCCGCGATCCGCAGGCGGTCACGCCCCGCATGATGAAGATGCTGGCCGAGCGCGGCGTGCGCTACTGCGTGGCCATCCATGCGCGGATGCCGTCGGCGGCGCGCCAGATGCAGGCCGTGGCCGCCACCGGCCCCGGTCCGCTGGTGGTGCGCTGGAGCCTGCTGGCGGGCCAGCGCTACGAAGCGGCCAAGGCGCGTTTCTCGCCCTTCGACAAGATCCAGGTCCAGGACCCGGAAACGCGGCGGGTGCTGGCCGAGGCCGCACTGGCCGCGCATGCATCGGGCCAGCCGGCCTGGATCGTGGCCAATAACAAGGCCGAGGGCAGCGCGCCGCTGACGCTCGAGCTGCTGGCAGGGGAAATCGCGACACGCTCCGCGCCGCCCGGATAGAATGAGGGTTTACAGCAACATCAGCCACGCGACCCGCACCCGGGTGCGTCAGCGCTCCCCCTGGATGCCCGCAGCTCTTCCGGATTTCGATTCCACCGCCTTTCGCTCCGCCCTGGGCCGCTTCGCCACCGGCGTGACGGTCGTCACCGCCATGGGTGCCGACGGGCAACCGGTCGGCCTGACGGTCAGCTCATTCAATTCGGTGTCGCTGTCCCCGCCCCTGGTGCTGTGGAGCCTGTCGCTCACCTCCGGATCCCTGCCGGTGCTCGAGGCGGCCGGCCACTACGCGGTGAACGTGCTGGCGGCCGACCAGATCGACGTCGCCCGGCGCTTCGCCACGCGCGGCCATCCGGCCGAGCGCTTCGCGCACGTCACCTGGCGGCCGGGCCGCCACGGCGCCCCGCTGATCGACGGCTGCACGGCCTGGTTCGAATGCTATAACCGCAGCAGGTATCGCGAAGGCGACCACTGCATCTTCGTCGGCGAAGTCGAGCACTGCCGCCACACCGACGCCATGCCGCTGGTGTTCCATGCCGGCGGCTTCGACCTGACGCCGCAGCGGCCGCGCAAGATTCCCTGAACCCCTTACCCGCCAGGCTTTCCATGCATCGTCGCACCGTCCTCGCCCTGCTCTGCGCCCTGTCCCTGACCGCCTGCAACGGCTATTTCGGCTCGGGCGACGACGACAACGGCGGCGGCGATGGAGGCGGCGGCAACAGCGACGCGCAGGGCATCTGGACCGGCAACCTCACCAGCGACACCTTGTCGCTCAGCATGCTGGTCACGCCCAGCAACGAACTGTGGGCCATGTCCTGGAGCGAGGGCTTCAGCCAGGTCCGGCGCATGACGCGCGGCACCGGATCCCTGAACGGCAAGGCCTTCACCGGCACGGGCAAGACCTTCGGCACCGGCGACACCACGGTCGAGACGGCCAACCTGACCGGCACGGTCACCAGCGCGGCCAGCTTCGACGGCAACCTGGGCCAGAACGTGACCTTCTCGTCCAGCTTCAGCAGCCAGTACAACGACGCCTTCGACCTGGCCAACTACGCCGGCACATGGACCGGCCGCGACAGCATCAGCAGTTCGTCCGTGACGTTCACCATCCAGTCCAACGGCGATTTCTCGGCCAACTCGCAGGTCAGCGGCAGACCGGACACGTGCAGCATCAATGGCAAGCTGGCCAAGGCCTCGTCGGGCAAGAACTACGCGACCACGACCTTCTCGTTCGGCAGCGCCACGAACTGCCTGAGCCAGCACGCGGGCGCCAGCATGCAGGGCGTGGCGATACGGTTGACGGAAACGGACAAGCAGCCGCTGCTGCTGATCATGGCCACCAACAGCGGCCAGTCGGCGGGCTGGTTCGCCTACGCGCGCAAGCAGTAGATCAGGCCTGGCCCGACCCCACGGCCGCCCGTCCCAGGCGGTCGCGCACCGCCGTCCAGGCGGGCGCCGCGGGCGGTTGTTCGAACAGCAGGACATCCACTCCCTTGCCGTCCAGGTCGCGCAAGGTCGCGTACAACGCCTGCGCATAGCGCTCCGGATCGGCGGGCGCCTCCAGCCAGCAGGCCGCGCCGCCCGGGTTTTGCCGGGACCATACCCCCACCGAGCGGCCGCGCGCCGTCTCGGCCGCGACCTCATCCGCCAGCCGGCCGGCGTCCACCAGCCTGAGCGGCGTGCGCGGCGCATAGTGCGCCGACAGCGATCCCGACACGCGCGGCACCGACCGCTGCGCGTCCACCTGGGCGCGGGTCAGCACGGCGCCGCCCAGCGCCTCGGACAGCGCCAGCGCCGAGACATGGCCCGGCCGCAGCAGGATGGGAACCGGCGTGGATACGTCGACGATGGTGGATTCGATGCCGACCTCGCAGGGCCCGCCATCGAGCACCAGCGGCACCGCATCGCCGAATTCGTCGGCCACGTGGGCAGCCGTGGTCGGACTGACCCGGCCGAAGCGGTTGGCCGACGGCGCGGCCAGGCCGCCGCCGAACGCTGCCAGCAGGGCCTGGGCGGCAGGATGCGAGGGGCAGCGCAGTCCCACCGTGTCCTGCCCGCCGGTGACGGCATCCAGCACGCCGGCGGCGCGCGGCAGGATCAGCGTCAGCGGTCCGGGCCAGAACGCGTCCATCAGCCGGCGGGCGGCGTCCGGCATGCTCGCGGCCCAGCGCGACAGGTCGGCGCCGGCGGCAACGTGCACGATGACGGGATGATCGTTGGGCCGGCCTTTCGCGGCGAAGATGCGCGCGACCGCCTCGGCGTCGGAGGCGTCGGCGGCCAGGCCGTAGACCGTCTCGGTGGGCATGCCCACCAGTTGCCCGGCCCGCAGCAGCGCCACCGCCTGTGCGATGGCGTCGGGCGTGGGCGGCAGGATGCGCGCGCTCATTCGATCACGGATAGGAGATGCCCAGCGCCGTCGCCACCTGCGCGGCACTGCGCTCGGCCTGGACCCGGTCGGCGCCCAGGCAGGTCACGTGGCCCATCTTGCGGCCACGGCGCGCCTCCGTCTTGCCGTACAGGTGCAGCTTGGCGGTGGGCGCCTGCAGGGCGCGGCCCCAGGCCGGCTCGGCGGCCTGTTCGCCCGCCTGGAACCAGATGTCGCCCAGGATGTTGAGCATGACCGATGCGGCCAGCGGATCGGAGGACCCCAGCGGCTGGCCCGCCAGCACCCGTACCTGCTGCTCGAACTGGCTGGTGACGCAGGCGTCGATGCTGTAGTGGCCGCTGTTGTGCGGCCGCGGCGCGATCTCGTTGACGATCAGGCGCTCGCCCGGCAGCACGAAAAACTCCACGCACAGCACGCCGCAATATTCCAGCCCGGCCGCGACCTGCAAGGCCGCCGCGCGGGCACGGCGCACGATGTCCTCGGAGGCGCGCGGCGACGGCACGGTCGAGATCGCCAGGATGCCGTCGCGGTGCACGTTTTCGGAAACGGGATAGGTCACCACTTCGCCATCGAAGCCGCGCGCGACCACGACGGAAACTTCGAACTCCAGCGGCAGCCTGGCCTCGAGCACGCACGGCACGCTGCCGAACGAGGCGAACGCGGCGCGGGCCTGTTCGGCCGATTCGACCCGGGCCTGGCCCTTGCCGTCGTAGCCCAGCCGCGCGGCCTTCAGGATGCCGGGATACAGCGAGGCGGAAGCCGCGTCGATGTCGGCCTCGGAGCGGATCTCGGCATAGGGCGCCACGGGCACGCCTATCGAGGCGATGTAGCCCTTCTCGGCGATGCGGTCCTGGGCGATGGCCACCGCCCCCGCGGCCGGGCTGACCTGGCAGCGCAGGGCCAGTTGCTCCAGGCTGGCGGCCGGCACGTTCTCGAATTCGGTGGTGACGGCGGAGCAGCGCTCGGCCAGTTGCGCCAGGCCGGCCTCGTCGTCGTAGCCGGCACGGATGTGCAGGTCGGCCACCGCGCCGGCGGGACAATCGGCGATCGGGTCCAGCACCGCCACGCGATATCCCATGCTTTGCGCGGCATGGCAGAACATCCGGCCCAGCTGGCCGCCGCCCAGCAGCCCCAGCCAGCCGCCGGGCTGCACCACGCGCGCCTGCTTGCCGTCGCTCATGCCTGGCCCCCCGGCGGCAGCGCCATCGCGCGGGCAGCCTCGGTCTGGCGGGCGCGGAAGGCCTCGAGCTTCTTGCGCAGCGCCGGATCGGTACAGGCCAGGTTGGCCACCGCGTGCAGCGCCGCGTTGGCGGCCCCGGCTTCGCCGATGGCGAAAGTGGCGACCGGCACGCCCTTGGGCATCTGCACGATGGAAAGCAGGGAATCCTCGCCGCGCAGGTACTTGGACGGCACCGGCACGCCGAACACCGGTACCGGCGTCAGCGCCGCCAGCATGCCCGGCAGGTGGGCCGCGCCGCCGGCGCCCGCGATGATGGCGCGCAGGCCCCGGCGGGTGGCCTCGGCACCGTACTCGACCATGTCGAGCGGCATGCGGTGGGCCGAGACCACGCGGGTTTCATGCGCCACGCCGAACTCGTCGAGCACGACGACGGCATGCTTCATGATCTCCCAATCGCTGGAAGACCCCATGACGATGCCGATCTGCACCGCCTGGGAAGAAGAGGAAGAAGGGGAACTGGACATGTGGGACCTTGCGGGCACCCGGCGTGCCGGGGCAGCGGGCGAGCGTCGAAAAGCGCGATTTTAACCCGCGCCGGCATCGCCGCAGCGGGATACCCGTCCCTTGGGCGCTTGCGCAACGGCGCCCTAGCCGATCAGCGCGTTGACCAGCGCCCCGCCCCCCACCAGCCAGACGAACAGCAGTCCGGCCAGCAGCAGCGGACGCAGCCCGGCGCGGCGAATGGCGCCGACGTGGGTGGTCAGCCCCAGCGCGGCCATCGCGATGGCCAGCAACAGAGTGTCGAAGTCGATCGCGGCCGACATCAGCCAGTCGGGAATGGCCACCAGCGAATTGAACACGACCATGGCGATGAAGCCCACGGCGAACCAGGGGATGCACAGGCCGCTGCCCTCGCCCTTGCCTTCGGCCTTGCCGCGCGCGCATTCCCAGGCCAGCCAGGCGGACAGCGCCAGCAGGAACGGGGCCAGCATCATGACGCGTACCATCTTGGCGATGACCGCGGTGTCGGCCGCCTCGGTTCCCACTGCCCGGGCCGCGGCGATGACCTGGGCCACCTCGTGCACCGTGGAGCCGACGTAGACGCCGAAGCCGTGCGTGCCGCCGGGGATCAGGCCCCACTGCTGGTTCAGCTCGTACAGGAAGGGATAGAGGAACATCGACACCGTGCCGAACACCACCACGGTCGCGACCGCCACCGCGACCTGGTCGGCCTTGGCGCGCAGCACCGGCGCGGTCGCCATGACCGCGGCCGCGCCGCAGATGGAGCCGCCGGCCCCGATCAGCCAGGCCGAGGTCCGGTCGAGCTTGAACACCCGCGTGCCCACCAGCCAGGCCAGGCCGAAGGTCGACAGCAGCATGACCGCGTCGATGGCCACGCCCGCGGCGCCGACGCCGCCTATGTCCTGCCAGGTCAGGCGCAGGCCATACAGGATGACGCCCGCGCGCAGCAGAGTCTGCTTGGCCACTCCCACTCCCACCGCGCTGGGCGCGGCAATGCGTGGATAGACGGTGTTGCCCACCAGCATGCCCAGCACGATGGCCAGCGTCAGCGCGCTGAACCCCCGGCTGGCGAAGAAATCCCAGCCCGCCAGCCCCATCGCGGCGACCCCGATGGCCGAGGCCAGCAGGAGACCGGGGGCCGCCTGCCTGAAGAATCCGGCCTTGCCCCGGGGGGGATGGCCGGCGGCGGCGACGTGGGTAGCAGACGAATTCGGCATAAGCTAATAACTTCTGGAATGAATGCCCTCCACTCTAAGCAAGCCCTTCGATCCGTCAAAACGGTTTATTTTTGTATATTCAAACTGGAAAACCGGTAATTCGAGTTATATGGAAGCCCTGCGCCTGACCCTGCGCCAATTGCAGATATTCGCCGCCGTCGCCGACACCGGCAGCACCAGCGCCGCGGCCGCGGCCGTGGCGCTGTCCCAGTCCGCCACCAGCGCGGCGCTGAACGACCTGGAGCGGGCCCTGGACATGGCCCTGTTCGACCGGGTCGGCAAGCGCCTGGTGCTCAACGACAATGGCCGCGAACTGCTGCCGCAGGCGCGCGAGCTGCTGGACCGCGCCACCGCGATCGAGCGCTGGGCCCGCGACGGCCAGGGCCACGTGGGCGTGCTGCGCATCGGCGCCAGCACCACCATCGGCAACTACGTGCTGCCCACCCTGCTGGCGGGCTTCCAGCGCGACCTGGCCGACAGCGGCCAGCCGCAATGGACCGCCCACGTTGCCATCGCCAACACGCTGGCCATCGCCCTCCAGGTGGTGAACTTCGAGCTGGACCTGGCCCTGGTCGAGGGGCCGTGCGAACAGCCCGAGCTGACCGTGGAACCCTGGCTGACCGACGAACTCGTGATCGTGGCCGGGGCGCGCGACCCCATCGTGCCGCCGCCGGGCGGACGGGTCTCCACCGCCCAGTTGCGCGCCGCCACCTGGCTGCTGCGCGAGGAAGGCTCGGGCACCCGCGAGACCATACGCGAGGCGCTGACGCCGCACCTGCACCACATGAAGTCGGGCATCGAGTTCGGCAACTCCGAAGCGATCAAGCGCGCCGCCGCAGGCGGACTGGGCATCACCTGCCTGTCGCGCTGGGTGGTCAGCGACATGCTGGCGACCGGCGAACTGATCGAGCTGCCCACGGGACTGCCCCGGCTCGACCGGTCGTTCTACCTGATCTCCCACACGCGCAAGCTCGCCACGCCCGGCGTACGGCGCCTGACGGCCTACCTGCGGGCCTTCGCGCACGATGCGGCCGCAACCGGGGACCCGGCCCATCCTCGGGAAAAATGAAGCACAATCTCTGTTTGTTTACTGCTTCATAGCCATAGGATTCCGGTATGGATGTCACGCTAGCCAATTTCGAAGCCGAGGTCTTGCAGGCCTCGCGCGAAAAGCCGGTTTTGGTCGATTTCTGGGCCCCCTGGTGCGGCCCCTGCCGTTCGCTCACTCCCATTCTCGAAAAGCTGGAGCGCGACTATGGCGGCGCCTTCAAGCTGGTCAAGGTCAACGTCGACGAAAACCAGCAATTGGCCGCTCACTTCCAGGCGCGCAGCATTCCCCTGGTGGTCGCCATTCTGGACGGACGCCCGGTCGACCAGTTCAACGGCGCGCTGCCGGAAGGCCAGGTCCGCGCCTTCATCGACCGCCTGCTGCCGCTGCCCCACGAGCAGGAACACCAGCAGGCCATGGCCGCCATGCAGGCCGGAGACGTCCCCACCGCCGAAAAGCACCTGCGCGCGGCGCTGGTCCTGGACGCGGCCTATGACCCGGCGCGCATGGACTACGTCGAGCTCTTGCTGACCACCGGCCGCCCCGAGGACGCCAAGGCGCAGTTCGCGCTGCTGACCCCGCAGGCCAAGGCCGATCCCCACTACGCCAACCTGGAGACCGCGCTGAACGCGGTCGAGCAGGCGCAGGACTCGCCCGAGGAAACCGAACTGCTGGCCCGCATCGAACAGAACCCCGCCGACCTGCAGGCGCGCCTGGACCTGGCCAACAAGCGCATCGCGCGCCGCGCCTGGGCCGGCGCGATGGACGAACTGCTGGAGATCGTCCGCCGCGACCGCGCTTTCCAGGAAGAGATCGGCCGCAAGACCCTGATCGCCGTCTTCGACATGGCCTCGGCCCAGCCCGAGCTGGTCTCGCAGTACCGCCGGAAGCTGTCGACGGTATTGTTTTAGCCCCCCCCTACGCGCTCACGCGCGCCCCCCAGGGGGCCGACGGCGGTGGACCGGCGGAGCCGGATCCACCGTGTCGTGGTCTGTGTCGTCATTCTCGGTGCGGAGCACCGCATGCTTGCTTTGATCCTGGGCGCCGCGGATCCGGCTTTGCCGGTCCGCCAGCGCCGCCCCTTGAGGGGCGCGGCCATAGGCCGCGTGGGGTGGGCTTTCCTTCCGGGGCGCCCGAAGGGCGTAGGGGGTGGGCCTCCCCCTACTCGAGTTTTATGCCGGTTTCGGCCACGACCTTGCCCCAGCGCTGCGTTTCGTCGGCGACCAGCTTGGCCAGTTCGGCGGGTGACGAGGGGGCCGGGTCGGCGTAGACGCCGGACAGTTTCTCCGTCACGGCGGGCTCGCGCAGCGCGGTCGCCACCATTTTCGACAATGCATCCACGGCGGCCTGGGGCGTGCCCTTGGGGGCGAACAGCGCGAACCAGCCGCCCGACTCCAGGCCCGACACGCCGGATTCGGCGAAGGTGGGGATGTCCGGCGCGAAGCGCGAACGCTGGGTGCCTGTCACGGCGATGGCCTTGATGCGGCCGTCCTTGAGCAGCGGCATGGCCGGCGGCAGGCCGGCCACCACCAGGTCCAGCTCGCCGCGCGCCAGCGCCGGCAAGGCCTCGGCGAAACTGCGGCTGTACGGAATGTGCAGCAGCTTCAGCCCATAGTTGCTTTGCAGATAGGCGGCGGCCAGATGCAGGTTGGTGCCGACGCCGGGCGTGCCGTAGCGCAGCTCCTTCTGCCTGGCCAGGGCCAGGAACTCCTGCGGATTCGAGGCCGGCAGCTTGGGGCTGGCCAGCAGCACGTTCTGGATACGGGCCAGCAGCGCGACGGGCGCGAAGTCCTTCTCCGGCTTGATGCGCCAATCGGGATAGAGATGGGTCAGGATGCCGTGCGTGTCCTTGCCGCCCAGCAGCAGCGTATAGCCGTCGGCCTTGGCGTCGGCCACGGCCTCGGTGCCTATCTTGCCGCCGGCGCCCAGCTTGTTCTCGACCACGAAGGACTGGCCGGTCTGGCGCGACAGTTGTTCGCTCACGACGCGCGCGATCAGGTCGGGCGCCGTGCCGGGTCCATAGGGCACGACCACCCGCACGGGCCGGTCGGGATAGGAAGGTTTCTGGGCCGCCGCGGACGCGCAGACGAACACGGCGGCAAGCGCGCAACGCGCGATGGATCGGTGCATGGAAGTCTCCTCGTATACGCACGCCCGTGTCTTCGAATGGATGGTTCCGGCATGCGCAGACTCGATGCTAAACCTCTAAAACTCAAAAATCTATACTTTTGATTTTTTGAGGTCTAGAATGGGCGCCGATGATCGAACCGCAGGAGCATCATGGCCCGCTTACCCATCACCATCGCCACCTGGGACTATGACCGGGTCCGTCCGCTACTGGACGGCCGAGTCACCGTCGAAGGCTGCGAGGTCAACTACCTTCCCATGCCGGTGGAAGAGTGTTTCCACCGCGCCTATTTCCACGGGGAATTCGACGTCGCCGAGATCGGCTTCAGCCCCTTCCTGATCGCGCTGTCGCGCGGCATCGCGCCCTACGTCGCCCTGCCCGTCTTTCTGTCGCGCACCTTCCGCCACTCCGCCATCTACATCCGCAACGACCGCGGCATCGCCAGCGCGGCCGACCTGCGCGGCAAGCGCATCGGCCTGCCCGAGTACCAGATGTCCGCCGTGCTGTGGGTGCGCGGCTTCCTGAAGGACGAGTACGGCATCGAGGCCGCCGACATCGACTGGGTCCAGGGCGGCCTGGAACAGTATGGCCGCAAGGACAAGTTTCCGCTCAACCTCCCGCCCGGCTTCCCGCTGTCGAGCGCGCCCGAGGGCCGCTCGCTGTCCAGCCTGCTGGCGAACGGGGAGCTGGACGCGGTCATCTCCGCCCGCGCGCCCTCGTGCCTGATCGACGGCCATCCCAAGGTCCGGCGCCTGTATCCCGATTACCGCGCGGTCGAGCAGGCGTACTACGCCCGCACCGGCCTGTTTCCCATCATGCATGCGCTGGGCGTGCGCCAGGATCTCGCCCAGGCACATCCGTGGCTGCCTTCCAGCCTGTACAAGGCGTTCGCCCAGGCCAAGGAAATCGCCGAGCGCGACCTGCGCGAAGTCACGGCGCTGAAGATCGGGCTGCCGTGGGTGACCGCCGAGCTGGAGTCGACCGAGGCCGTCATGGGCCGGGACTTCTGGCCCTACGGCGTGGACGCCAACCGCAAGACGCTGGAAGCGATGACGCGCTATTCGTACGAACAGGGGCTGGCCGTCCGGCAACTGGGCGTGGACGAACTGTTCGCGGCCAGCACGCTCGATCCCGTCCACATCTAGGAGCCCGTCCATGCCCGCGCAACTGATCTGCTGCTCGCACAGTCCGCTCATGCTGGCGGACATCGAGGCGTCCGACCCCGAGGGCCAGCGCGCATTCTTCGACCAGATGGAAAAAATCTCGCGCGAAGTCCATGCCTTCGCGCCGGACCTCGTGGTCAGCTTCGGCCCCGACCATTTCAACGGTTTCTTCTACGACCTGATGCCCGCGTTCTGCCTGGGGCTGGCGGCGCACGGCACGCGTGACTGGGGGCTGCCCGGCGGTCCGCTGCGCGTGCCTACCGACCTGGCGCTGGAATGCGCCCGCGCACTGCATCGCCAGGACCTGGACACCGCCATTTCCTACGACATGTGCGTGGACCACGGCAACGCCATCTCGCTGACCCAGTTGACCGGCGCGCTGGCGCGCTACGACGTCCTGCCCATCTTCCTGAACTGCGCCGCCGACCCGCGCCCGTCCATGCGCCGGTCGCGCCTGTTCGGCGAGGCCGTGGGCCGCTTCCTGGCCACGCGCGGCCTGCGCGTGACCTTCATCGGCTCGGGCGGCCTGTCGCACGATCCTCCCACGCCGCGCCTGCGCCAGGTGCCGCACGACATCGCGCAACGGCTCGTGAAGCGGCATACCCCCACGGCCGAGGAACTGGCCGCGCGCGAGGCCCGCGTGATCCGGGCCGGCCGCGATCTGGTCGCCGGCAAGGGACCGTGCATGCCGCCCGACCGCGCCTGGGACGAGGCCTTCATGGCCAAGCTGTGCGCCTACGACACCGATGCCCTGGATGCCATCGACGACGCCGAGATCGACCGCCAGGGCGGCTTCGGCGGACACGAGATCCGGGCCTGGGTCGCCGCCGCGGCCGCCGCGCGCGCGATCGAGACGCATCCCATGCAGGTGCGCTATTACCGGATCATTCCCGAGTGGCTGACCGGCATGGGCATCGTCACCGCCGGCTGAAAAACCCCGCCACGAATCGACCAGGACACACCATGGCCCCCACCACCCATCGCACCGGCACCGCCCGCAGCGGCGACGTCGAGATCTTCTACCGCCGCTTCGGCGCCCCCGGCGCCACGCCCGTCCTCATCGCGCACGGCCTGTCGTATTTCTCGTACGACTGGACCGGCATCGCCGAAGCCCTGGCCATCGACCGCGAAGTGGTCGCCGTCGACCTGCGCGGCTTCGGCGACTCCACCCGCAGCCCCGACCGGCACTACGACCTGCGCGACTTCGCCGGCGACCTCGTCGCCGTGCTCGACCATCTGCAATGGCCGCGCGCGGTGCTGGCCGGCCACTCCATGGGCGGACGCATCTGCCTGTGCACCGCGCACTGGCACCCCGAACGCGTGGCGGCGCTGGCCTGCCTGGACTTCGCGCCCGACGTGGCCGCCGCCGGCCGCCGCAACGTCGCCCTGCGCATCGGCAACCAGCCGGACGTGTTCGCGTCGGTGGACGAGGCGCTGGCCTACCACGGCCTGCCCGCCGGCCTGCCCGCGAACGCGCCCGCCCGGAAACGCTACGAGGCCTTCCTGCGGCCCGTGCCCGGCGGCTACGAACTCAAGCGCGACCTGCACTTCCGCGACAGCTTCCGCCAGACCCTGCAGGGCAAGCCTGCCGCGCCCGGACCGGACCTGTGGGCCATGGTCAGGGAACTGCAAGTGCCCGCGCTGTTCGTGCGCGGCAGCCGGTCCGACATGTTCGAAGCGCCCACGCTGGACAAGCTGCGGCTGGCCAACCCGCGCTGCCAAGCGCAAGAGATAGACGGCAGCCACGACCTGGCCGGCGACAACCCCGAGGGGCTGGCGCGCGTGCTGCGCGCCTTCCTGCCCGCGGACTGACCCGGCCGCGACCCGATACGACACGACAACAACGACCCAGGAGGAAGACCATGTCCATCGAGAAACTGCTGCCCAGGCACCGCGACCTGTATTACGGCGGCGCCTGGCATCGCCCGGAAGGCGGCTATGCCGACTCCTTCAGCCCGTCCACCGGCGAGAACCTGGGCCCCTGCGCAGTGGCCAGCCGCGCCGACGTCGATGCGGCCGTGCGGGCCGCGCACGAGGCCTACCGCTCGTGGCGGCGCACCGCGCCCGGCGAACGCGCCACGGTCCTGCGCCGCATCGCCCAGGTCATGCGCGAGCACCGCGAGGAACTGGCCATGATCGACGCCATCGACTGCGGCAACCCCGTATCCGCGCTGATGAACGACGTCGACATCGCCACCCAGCTCATCGACTACTTCGCCGGCCTGGTCCATGAGCTTCGCGGCTCCACCATTCCCATGGGCGAAGGCGTCATCGACATGACGGTGCGCGAGCCCTACGGCGTCTGCGCCCGCATCGTCGCCTACAACCACCCCATGATGTTCACGGCCAGCCGGCTGGCGGCGGCGGTCGCGGCCGGCAACACCGTCATCATGAAGCCGCCGGTGCAGGCGCCGCTGTCGGCCTACCGGCTGATGGAGCTGATAGACGGCATCGCGCCCCCCGGGGTCATCAACGTGCTGTCGGGCGGCACCGAATGCGGCCAGGCGCTGGTGGACCACCCGCTGGTACCCAAGGTCACGCTGATCGGCAGCATCGCCACCGGCAAGGCCATCGCGCGCGGCGCCGCCGAGCACCTCAAGCACGTCAGCCTGGAGCTGGGCGGCAAGAACGCGCTGGTGGTCTATCCCGACGCGGACCTGGAGCGCGCGATCAAGGGCGCCGTGGCCGGCATGTGCTTCACCTGGTGCGGCCAGGCGTGCAGCTCGACCACGCGGCTGTTCGTGCACGAATCGGTCTACGACCAGGTGGTCCAGGGCGTGCTGGAAGGCGTGCGCGTCTATCGCCCCGGCCTGCCCACCGACAAGGCCACGACCATGGGCGCCATCGTCTCGCGCGAGCAGTACGACAAGATCATGCACTACATCGAGCTGGGCAGGCAGGAAGGCGCCCGGCTGGCGGCGGGCGGCAGGCATCCCGGCGGCGCCGAGCTGGCCAACGGACACTTCATCGAACCCACCGTGTTCACCGACGTGACCATGGACATGCGCATCGCGCGCGAAGAAATCTTCGGCCCGGTGCTGTCCATCCTCAAGTGGTCGGACGAGGACGAGATGTTCGAACAGGTCAACTCGCTGGAATACGGCCTGGCCGCCGGCGTCTACACCACGCGGCTCGACACGGCCCACCGCGCCGCCGGCCGCTTCGAAGCGGGCTACGTCTGGGTCAACAACGCGGCCAAGCATTTCTTCCCCGCGCCCTTCGGCGGATACAAGCAGTCGGGCAACAACCGCGAGGAATCCTTCGAGGAACTGGTGTCCTACACGCAATTGAAGAACGTCTACATCACGCTTTGAACCAGGAAGAGACAAGCATGCAATTCGATCGGTTGAAGAACGTCAAAGTCGAGATCGCCAACGGCATAGGCTGGGTCACGCTGAACCGCCCCGACAAGCGCAACGCGATGAGCCCGGACCTGCACTTCGAAATGGTGGATGTGCTCAAGGAACTGGCCGAGGAGCCCGCGGTGCGCGTGCTGGTGCTGACCGGCGCGGGCGACAGCTGGTGCGCCGGCCAGGACATCGGCCTGTTCTTCCGCGCGCTGGACGACAAGCCCAAGGAGCGGCACCTGGCCCGGCTGGCCAATCACGAATGGCGCTGGACCCTGCTCAGCAGCTTTCCCAAGCCCACCATCGCCATGGTGAACGGGCACTGCTACGGCGGCGCCTTCGTGCAGTTGTTCGCCTGCGATTTCGCCATCGCGGCCGACGAGGCCCAGTTCGGCCTGTCCGAGGTGAACTGGGGCATCCTGCCCGGCGGCCTGGTCGGCAAGGTCATCGTCGACGGGCTGGCCTACCGCGACGCCGTCTACTACGCGATGACGGGCGATCCCTTCAACGGCAAGACCGCCGCGCAGATGCGGCTGGTGACCGAATCGGTGCCGCTCGAGCGCCTGCGCGCGCGCACCGAGGAACTGGCCGCCTCGCTGGCGCGCAAGAATCCGCAGACGCTGCGCACCATCAAGGAAAGCCTGCGCCTGGTGCGCGGCATGAGCGTGGACCAGGCCGCCGACTACCTGCTGGCCAAGGAACGCGAGATGCGCTTCATGGATACCGAGGGCGGACGCGAACAGGCCATGACCCAGTTCCTGGACGACAAGACCTATCGCCCCGGCTACGGCGAATACCAGCGGGACGCGCAATGAACGCCGCGTCCGCGCCCGTCTCCGGCGACGTCCTGCAAGGCATACGCGTGCTGGAGCTGGGCAACTTCATCACCGGCCCCTACGCCGGCCTGATGCTGGCCGACCTGGGCGCCGACGTGATCAAGGTCGAGCGGCCGGAAGGCGACCCCTTCCGCGCCTTCCGCGACGGCCAGTACAGTCCGAACTTCGTCGCGTTCAACCGCAACAAGCGCAGCGTGAAGCTGGACCTGGGCACCGGGGCCGGGCGCGACGCCCTGCTGCGGCTGGTGGACACGGCGGACGTGCTGATCGAGAACTTCCGCCCCGGCGTCATGGACAGGATGGGGCTGGGTTGGGAGACGCTGCGCACGCGGCGGCCGCAACTGATCTATTGCGCCATCGGCGGCTTCCTGCCCGGCAGCCGGCACGAGGGGCAGCCGGCCTTCGACACCATCGGCCAGGCCCTGAGCGGCATGCTGGACACCTTCCTGGATCCGTCCGATCCGCAGGTGCGCGGGCCCACCATCTCGGACCAGTTGGCGGGCATGTACGCGTGCCAGGGCATCCTGGGTGCGCTGTTCGCCCGGCAGGCCGGCGGACAGGGCCGGCTGGTGGAGGTCAACATGATCGAGTCGTCCATGTCGTTCATGCCCGACTTCTTCGCCAGCTATACCCGCGACGGCACGCGCATGCGGTCAACCACGCGCGCGTCCTACTCGCACAGCCTGGCGTTCGAATGCGCCGACGGCGCGCGCATCGGCCTGCAGCTCTCGTCGCCGTCGAAGTTCTGGGAAGGCCTGCTGCGGGCGGTGGAGATGCCCGAACTGCGGGACGATGCGCGCTTCGCCACCCGCGGCGCGCGCATCGCCAACTTCGACGCGCTATCGGGCCTGCTGCGCGAGCGCTTCCGCATGCGGCCGCGGGAGCACTGGCTGGCCGCGCTGCGCGCCGCCGACGTACCGCACGCCCCGGTCCTGACCGTGCCCGACATCCTGGACGATCCCGAATTCGCGGCCGCCGGCAGTTTCCACGAACTGCACCATCCGGAAATGGGGCCGGTGCGCGCGCTGAGCCGGCCGATCCGCTACGACGGCCAGCGTCCGCCCAGCCGCTATCCTCCGCCCACGCTGGGCGAACAAACCGCCTCGATCCTGGCCGAGGCCGGCCTGTCGGACCAGGAAATCGCCGCCGCCCGGGGAGGCGACGGCCTGGGTCCGTCCACATAGAAAAGGAGACACCTCATGCAAGATCATCGCGACACTTCGATCACCCGCCGCGGCTTCATCGCCGCCAGCGCCGGCCTGGCCCTGGGCGCGGCCGGCGCCGCGCGCGGCCAGGGCGAGACCTACCCCACGCGCGCCATCCGCGTCATCGTGCCCTTCCCCGCCGGCGCCGGCGCCGACTCCAACGCCCGGCTGGTAGCCCAGCAACTGGCGGAAAAACTGGGCCAGCCCGTGGTGGTCGACAACCGGCCCGGCGCCAACGGCCTGATCGGCACCGAAGCCGTGGCCAAGGCCGCGCCCGACGGCTATACCCTGCTGTTCGTGGACCGCGGCGCGCTGGGCATCAACCCCAGCCTGTACAAGAAACTGCCCTACGATCCGCTGAAGGACTTCTCGTACGTGGGCATCGCGGTCTGGGGACCCTATGTGCTGGTGGCCGGCTCGAAGCAGCCAGCCAAGACCATGCGGGAATTCGTCGCCGCCGCGCACAAGCAGCCCGGCCGCCTGACCTATGCCAGCTTCGGCAACGGCAGCATGACCCAGCTGGGCACCGAGTCGCTGTGCTCGCGCCTGGGCATACAGCTGACCCACGTGCCCTACAAGGGCGGCGCGCCGGCGCTGACCGCGGCGATGGCCGGCGAGGTCGACATGGCCCTGGTCACCATCGGACCGGCCCTGGGCGCGATCCGCGAAGGCCGCGTGCGCCCCCTGCTGGTGGGCGGCAGCCACCGCTTCCCGCTGTTGCCGGACGTCCCCGCCGTGAGCGAGATCGGTGGCGACGAGAACACCATCCCCAACACCTATTTCGGCTTCGCCCTGCCGGCCGGCACGTCCGCCGCGATCCGCGACCGCCTGTCGGGCACCATCCGCCAAGTGTTGGCCGATACGGCTATCCGGGCGAAACTGGCGGACAACGGCTTCCAGCCCGCGCAGGGCACCCCCGAGGAAATGCGGTCCACGGTGGAACACGATATCCCGGCCTTCGGCCGGCTCGCGCGCGAATTGAACATCCGGCCCGAATGATGGACGGTCCGCAGGATAATGGCGGAGATGGAATAATCGCGGTCGGCCTTCCCGGGCCGACCGCAGTTCCCGAACCAGGCTTCCGACCCATGTCCTCATTCACCGACACCACGCTAGACCGGATGGCGCGCTATCTGCAGCTGGCATCGCTGTTCCGCAACAAGATCATCACCGGCGACTGGCCGGTGGGCGGCCGCATCCCCAACGTGGCGGACCTTGCCGTGGACTTCGAGGTGGCGCGCGGCACCATACGCGAGGCGCTGGGCGTGCTGGAGGACGAAGGGCTGATCGAGCGCTTCCGCGCCAAGGGCAGCTTCGTGCGCAGGACGCCCAAGGAGCGCAGCGCGCACCGGCTGGCCATTGACTGGGCCTCGCTGATCTCGGCCCACGAGGGAGCGGACATCGAGGTCCTGGAGCAGCGGGACCTGGACGAACTGCCCGCCTTCGCCGCCGGCGAGGGCGAACCGGCCGAACACTACACCATGATGCGCCGGGTGCACGCGCGCGACGGCCATCCCTACCTGGCGGCCCGCTTCATCCTGGACAGCGAACTGTTCAAACAAGGCCCCCCCGAACGGTTCCGGCACGAAGCCACCCTGCCCATCCTGCACGAGATCGCCGGCAAGCGCATCGCGCGGGCCAACCAGATCATGACCCTGGGCAGCGCCGACCGCGAAATGGCCGCGCTGCTGGAACTGCCGCTGAACGCGCCGGTGGCGCACGTCGTGCGGCGCGCCATCGACACGTCGGGCAAGCTGATCTACGTAGGGGAAGGGATATACCGGGGAGATGCGGTCAGGCTGGAGATCGCCCTGATCTGATTCAGAGCAGCTTGTTCAGGGCAGTCATTGCTCCCACCGCCACCACCAGCAGCGAGCCAAGCTTGATGGTCATGCGCTGTTCGAGCAAGCGGAGTTCAGACCTCAGTTGGCCTTCCGAGCTGACCAACCGGCTTTCCAAGGCCCGGATATCGCCCTTGAGGCCGGTTTCCACTCGTTCGAGATCGGCGCGTGTGGCCAGCGTGACTCGTTCGAGATCCGCCCGCGTGGCCAAGGCGTCCATACCGGTCGTCAACACCTGCGCCAGCGCCTCGGCTTGCGCATCCGCCAAGGGCGCCGCCACGCCTGCCTGCTGCAGGCGCTTGGAATACTGCAAGGTATCGAAGGCAAGGGCGGCGGTCATGGAAATATTCTATGCCATGACATCAGGAAGAAAAACAACGGGCAGGATGTTTCCATCCTGCCCGCCATCCTCCTGTCTGGCACAAGCCGGCGATCAGACCCCGACCAGCCGGACCCGCGCTTCGCGGTATTTGTCCGACGTGCGCTCCAGCACGTTCTGCGGCAGCCGCGGCGCGGGAGCGGTCTTGTCCCAGGGCTGGGTTTCCAGCCAGTCGCGCACGAACTGCTTGTCGAACGACGGCGGGCTGCTGCCCGGCACGTAGGAATCGGCCGGCCAGAAGCGCGACGAATCGGGCGTCAGCACCTCGTCCATCAGGTGCAGCACGCCGTTCTCGTCCAGGCCGTATTCGAACTTGGTGTCGGCGATGATGATGCCGCGCTGGGCGGCATACTCGGACGCCAACTGGTAGATGCGCAGCGAGACTTCGCGGATCTGCTCGGCCAGCTGCGGGCCCACTTCCTTGACCACGTGCTCGAAGCTGACGTTCTCGTCGTGCGAACCCAGTTCGGCCTTGGCCGCCGGCGTGAAGATGGGCGCGGGCAGCTTCTGCGCCTGCACCAGCCCTTCCGGCAGCTTGATGCCGCAGACGCCGCCGGTGTCCTGGTAGTCCTTCCAGCCCGAGCCGATCAGGTAGCCGCGCACCACCGCTTCCACCAGCACCGGCTTGAGGCGCTTGACCACCACCGCGCGGCCCGCGACCTGGTCGCGTTCGTCGGCGGCGACGACGCTTTCGGGTTCGACCCCGGTCAGGTGGTTGGGGATGATGCTGCCGAGCCGGCCCAGCCAGAAGTTGGTGAGCGAGTTCAGCACCTCGCCCTTGCCCGGGATCGGATCGTCCAGGATGACGTCGAAGGCGGACAGGCGGTCGGTGGTGACGATCAGGAGCTTGTCGTCGCCGACAGCATACATGTCGCGCACTTTGCCGCGCGCCAGCAGCGGCAGGGAACGGATGGTGGACTGGTAGAGCGGTGCGGACATGATGCGGCCTGCTTCGACGGTTGAGTGCTTATTTGACGATTTGAGCGAGCTTGCCGGAGGCGTAGTCGGCGGCGATCTGCGACAGCGGAACGGCCTTGATCTTGCTGGCGTTGCCGGCGGTGCCGAACTGGTTGTAGCGTTCGACGCAGATCTTCTTGGCGGCGGCGCGTGCGGGCTTGAGATATTCGCGCGGGTCGAACTTCGAGGGATTCTCGGCCAGGAAGCGGCGGATCGCGCCCGTCATCGCCAGGCGGATGTCGGTGTCGATGTTGATCTTGCGCACGCCGTGCTTGATGGCTTCCTGGATTTCCTCGACCGGCACGCCGTAGGTTTCCTTCATGTCGCCGCCGAATTCGCGGATCTCGGCCAGCAGGTCCTGCGGCACGCTGGAGCTGCCGTGCATCACCAGGTGGGTGGTCGGCAGGCGGCGGTGGATTTCCTTGATGCGCTCGATGGCCAGGATGTCGCCGCTGGGCTTGCGCGAGAACTTGTAGGCGCCGTGGCTGGTGCCGATGGCGATGGCCAGCGCGTCGATCTGGGTGCGCTTGGCGAAGTCGGCGGCCTGCTCGGGGTCGGTCAGCAGCTGTTCACGGGTCATCGTGCCCTCGGCGCCGTGGCCGTCTTCCTTGTCGCCCTTCATGGTTTCGAGCGAGCCCAGGCAGCCCAGCTCGCCTTCGACCGAGATGCCCTGCACGTGGGCCATCTGCACGACCTTGGTGGTGACGTCGACGTTGTAGTCGTAGTCGGCGATGGTCTTGCCGTCGGCCAGCAGCGAGCCGTCCATCATCACGCTGGAGAAGCCCATGGCGATGGCGCCCTTGCAGACGTCGGGCGACTGGCCGTGGTCCTGGTGCATCACGACGGGAATATGGGGATAGGACTCGACCGCTGCGGCGATCAGGGCCTTCAGGAAGCCTTCGCCGGCATATTTGCGGGCGCCGGCCGAGGCCTGCATGATGACCGGGCTGTTGGTCTCGTCGGCGGCTTCCATGATGGCCTGGACCTGTTCCAGGTTGTTGACGTTGAATGCCGGGATGCCGTAACCGTTTTCTGCCGCATGGTCGAGCAGTTGACGCATGGAAACGAGTGCCATTGTGAACTCCTGATTGAAAGTTGTAATGCCGCGCTCAACCGTGTTGGCCGACGCGCACGATTTTTAGAGTATTGGTTCCGCCCGGCGATCCCATGGGTTCGCCCACGGTGAAGACGACCAGGTCTCCCGACCCCGCCACGCCCTTTTCCACCAGCAGCTTCTCGGCCGCCAGCAGCGACGCGTCGCGATCGCCGGATTCTTCCAGTTGCAACGTCCGCACGTTGCGGTACAGCGCTACTTTACGCTGCGTCGCCACGCGCGGGGTCAATGCGTAAATGGGTGTTGCACTATCGTGCCGGCTCATCCACAGCGTGGTCGCGCCGGAGTGCGTCAGCGCGCAGATGGCCTTGCAGCGCATGTGATGCGCCGTGAACAGCGCCGCATAGGCGATCGACTGGTCCACCCGGTGGAAGGTCTGGTCCAGGAAATCCTTGTCCAGCTCGAAATGCTGCGACTTCTCGGCCTCCAGGCAGATCGACGCCATGGCCTCGATGGTTTCCACCGGGTAGCGTCCGACGGCGGTCTCGGCCGACAGCATCACCGCATCGGTACCATCGAGCACCGCGTTGGCCACGTCGGACACTTCGGCGCGCGTGGGCATGGCGTTGACGATCATGGACTCCATCATCTGCGTGGCCGTGATGACGGTACGGTTGCGCGAACGCGCCAGCCGGATCATGCGCTTCTGCAGCGCGGGCACGGCGGCCGCGCCGACTTCCACCGCCAGATCGCCGCGCGCCACCATGATGCCGTCCGAGGCATCGATGATTTCCTCCAGCACGGCAATGGCCTCGGCCCGCTCGATCTTGGCGATGAGCTGGGGCCGGGCGCCGGTGGGCGCACCGGCGATGGCCACCAGTTGGCGCGCCATTTCCATGTCGGTGCGGTTCTTGGGAAAGCTGATGGCGACGTAGTCCACGCCCATCTGCACCGCCGACCGGAGGTCTTCCATGTCCTTGCCGGTCAGCGCGGGCGCGGTCAGGCCGCCGCCCTGGCGGTTGATGCCCTTGTTGTTCGACAGCTCGCCCCCGACCAGCACCTCGGTATGGATCTCGGTACCGGCGACGCGTATCACCAGCAGGCGGATCAGGCCGTCGTTCAGGAGCAGGATGTCGCCGGCCCGCACGTCGCGCGGCAGGTCGGGATAGTCCAGGCCCACCTTGCCCTCGTCGCCCAGTTCGCAGGCGGCGTCGAGCACGAAGGGCCGGCCCGGTTCCAGCAGGACCTTGCCGTCGGCGAACTTGCCGACGCGTATCTTGGGCCCCTGCAGGTCGGCCATGATCGCGACCTCGCGATCACAGGCCGCTGCGGCGGCGCGCACCAGGCTGGCGCGCGCCGCGTGGTCTTCCGCGGTGCCATGCGAGAAGTTGAGCCGTACTACATCGACTCCGGCGCGTATCATCCGCGCCAGCGTGTCGGCCGAGCTGGAAGCCGGCCCGAGTGTAGCCACGATCTTCGTGGCACGAGCGGAAGGTGCGTCCACAGGGTCAGGCGCCTTGAGCGGCGCGCTCCTCCAAGATGGCGACCGCGGGCAGGGCCTTGCCTTCCAGGAACTCGAGGAAGGCACCGCCACCGGTCGAGATGTAGCCAACCTGGTCCGCGATGCCATACTTGGCGATCGCGGCCAGCGTGTCGCCGCCGCCGGCGATCGAGAACGCCGGCGAGGCCGCGATGGCGCGGGCCAGCGTTTCGGTGCCATGCGAGAAGGCGTCGAACTCGAACACGCCCACGGGGCCGTTCCAGACGATGGTGCCGGCCGCCTTGAGCAATTGCGCCAGGCGTTCGGACGTAACGGGGCCGATGTCCAGGATCAGGTCGTCGGCTGCGACGGCATCGGCGGACTTGGTCTCGGCCGGCGCATCGGCGGCGAAGGTCTTGGCGCACACCACGTCGGTCGGGATGGGCACGGCGGCGCCGCGCTTTTCCATGACCTCGATGATGGCCCTGGCCTCGTTCAGCAGGTCGGGCTCGGCCAGCGACTTGCCGATGGGCAGGCCCTTGGCCAGCATGAAGGTGTTGGCGATGCCGCCGCCCACGATGAGCTGGTCGACCTTGTCGGCCAGGCTTTTGAGGATGGTCAGCTTGGTGGAGACCTTGGAGCCGGCCACGATGGCCACCAGCGGCCGCTTGGGCGCGCTCAGCGCCCGGCCCAGGGCGTCCAGCTCGGCCGCCAGCAGCGGGCCGGCGCAGGCCACCGGCGCGTAGCGGGCGATGCCGTGCGTGGTGGCTTCCGCGCGGTGCGCGGTGCCGAAAGCGTCGTTGACGTAGACGTCGCACAGCGCGGCCATCTTGCGAGCCAGCGCGTCGTCGTCCTTTTTCTCGCCTTTGTTGACGCGGCAGTTCTCGAGCAGCACGACCTCACCGGGCGCGACGGACACGCCGTCGACCCAGTCCGCCACGAGCCGCACGGGCTTGCCCAGCAGCTCGGACAGGCGCTCGGCCACCACCGCCAGCGAATCGGCGGGCGTCAGGGTGCCTTCGGTGGGACGGCCCAGGTGCGAGGTCACCATGACGGCGGCGCCGGCGTCCAGCGCCAGGCGGATGCCCGGCACCGACGCCCGGATGCGCGTGTCTTCGGTGATGTTGCCCTGGTCGTCCTGGGGCACGTTCAGATCGGCGCGGATGAACACCCGCTTGCCGTCCAGTTTCCCCTTGGCCGCCAGATCGGCCAGCGTGATGACCTTGCTCATGCTTACTTGGCCGACATCAGCGCCACGGTGGTGTCCAGCATGCGGTTGCTGAAGCCCCACTCGTTGTCGTACCACGACGAGACCTTGACCAGGTTGCCCGTGACCTTGGTCAGCGTGGCGTCGAAGGTGCTGGAGGCGGGGTCGTGGTTGAAGTCGGACGACACCAGCGGCTCGGTGTTGTAGTTCAGGATGCCCTTGAGCGAACCTTCCGAGGCTTCCTTCAGGATGGCGTTGACTTCCTCGACGGTGGTGTCGCGCTTGGCGATGAAGGTCAGGTCGACCACCGACACGTTGATGGTCGGAACGCGGATGGCGTAACCGTCCAGCTTGCCGTTCAGCTCGGGCATCACCAGGCCGACCGCGGCGGCGGCGCCGGTCTTGGTCGGGATCATGTTCTGGGTGGCCGAGCGGGCACGGCGCAGGTCCTCGTGGTAGACGTCGGTCAGCACCTGGTCGTTGGTGTAGGCGTGGACGGTGGTCATCAGGCCCGACACGATGCCCAGCTTGTCATGCAGCGGCTTGACCAGCGGGGCCAGGCAGTTGGTGGTGCACGAGGCGTTCGAGATGACGGTGTGTTCGGCCTTCAGCACATCCTGGTTCACGCCGTAGACGATGGTGGCGTCGACGTCCTTGCCGCCGGGGGCCGAGATCACGACCTTCTTGGCGCCGCCCTTCAGGTGGGCGCCTGCCTTTTCCTTGCTGGTGAAGAAGCCGGTGCACTCGAGCACCACGTCCACGCCCAGCTCGCCCCAGGGCAGCTCGGCCGGGTTGCGGTTGGCCAGCACGCGGATCTTGTCGCCGTTGACGACCATGTAGTCGCCCTCGACCGTGACGGTGCCGGGGAACTTGCCATGGGCCGTGTCGTAGCGGGTCAGGTGAGCGTTGGTCTTGGGGTCGCCCAGGTCGTTGATGGCGACGATTTCGATGTCGTGCTTCTTGCCACCTTCATAGTGGGCACGCAGGACGTTGCGGCCGATGCGGCCATAGCCATTGATCGCGACACGGATGGTCATGGTGTTTCCTTTGCTTTGATGAGAAGAATCTGTGACGTTGGTGGACGACTGCCCCGCTC
Organism: Pigmentiphaga kullae; assembly: GCF_004216695.1. Lineage (GTDB taxonomy): Bacteria > Pseudomonadota > Gammaproteobacteria > Burkholderiales > Burkholderiaceae_B > Pigmentiphaga > Pigmentiphaga kullae. The sequence goes on along the minus strand of NZ_SGXC01000003.1, from coordinate 30,904 downwards.
AGCCCACCAGCTTCCGGACGGCTTCGACGACCCGTTCGGCGGTGAATCCGAAATGCTTGAACAACACGCCGGCCGGCGCGGATTCGCCGTAGGTGTCGATCCCCACGACCTCGCCGTCCAGTCCCACATACTTGCGCCAGTAGTCGGTGACCCCGGCCTCGACCGCCACCCGCGGCAGGCTGCGCGGCAGCACGTGCTGGCGCCAGGCGTCGTCCTGCCTGTCGAAGACCTGCGTGCACGGCATGGACACCACGCGCACGAAGATCTCGTCCTTGGCCAGCGCCTCTTGCGCGGCCAGCGCCAGCGCGACTTCCGATCCGGTGGCGATGATCACGGCGCGCGGGTTGAGCGCATCGCGCAGCACGTAGCCACCGCGCGAGATGTTCGCGATGGTGGCCTGGTCGCGCTCGACGAAAGGCAGGTTCTGGCGCGACAGCAGCAGCGCCGACGGACCGCCGGCATGCACATCCATGCCTATGCTGGCCGGACGCTCGACGGCCGCGCCCCAGGCCACCGCGGTCTCGGTGGTATCGCAGGGACGCCAGACCGCCAGGTTGGGGATCAGGCGCAGGCTGGCCGCGTGCTCGATGGACTGGTGGGTGGGGCCGTCCTCGCCCAGGCCGATGGAGTCGTGCGTGAAGACGTGCACCACGCGCTGCTTCATCAGCGCCGCCATGCGCAGGGCATTGCGGGAATAGTCGGAGAAAGTCAGGAAGGTGCCGCCGAACGGCAGGTAGCCGCCGTGCAGCGCGATGCCGTTCATGATGGCGGCCATGCCGAACTCGCGCACGCCATAGTTGATGTGGCGGCCGAATTCGATGCCGTCCTTGCCGGCGCGCACCGGCGCCACGCCCTTCCAGTCGGTGTAGTTGGAACCGGTCAGGTCGGCCGACCCGCCCAGCAGCTCGGGCAGCATGCCGGCCAGCGCCGTGATGGCGAACTGCGAGGCCTTGCGGGTGGCGACGGTTTCCTGCTTCTGGTTGGTCTCGGCCAGGAACTGAGCGAACTTCTCGGCGAACTCGGCCGGCAGGTCGCCCCGCATGCGGCGCTCGAACTCGGCGGCCTGCTCGGGGAACTGGGCGGCGTACTTGGCGAACAGGTCGTTCCAGGCGCCTTCCGTTTGCGCGCCCTTGGCCTTGCCGTCCCAGAACGCGTAGACCTCGGCCGGGATCTCGAAGGGCGCGTAGGGCCAGCCGATGGCTTCGCGGGTGGCGGCGATTTCCTTGTCGCCCAGCGGCGAGCCGTGGACCTTGTCGGTACCGGCCATGGTGGGCGCGCCCTTGCCGATGACGGTGCGGCACTCGATCAGCGTCGGGCCGCCGTGCCTGCCGGCCTGCGACTTGGCCTGGGCGATGGCGGCCTCGACGGCCTTGGCATCGTGGCCGTCGACGTTGCGGATCACGTTCCAGCCGTAGGCCTCGAAACGCTTGGCGGTATCGTCGGCGAACCAGTACTTGATCTCGCCGTCGATGGAGATGCCGTTCGAGTCGTACAGCACGACCAGCTTGGACAGCTTGAGCGTGCCGGCCAGCGAGGCGACTTCGTGCGAGATGCCTTCCATCAGGCAGCCGTCGCCGACGAAGGCATAGGTGAAGTGGTCGACGATGGGCAGGCCCGGACGGTTGAACTCGGCCGCCAGCAGCGCCTCGGCCAGCGCCATGCCCACGGCATTGGACACGCCCTGGCCCAGCGGGCCGGTGGTGGTCTCGACCCCCGGGGTGATGCCGACCTCGGGATGGCCCGGGGTCTTGGAATGCATCTGGCGGAAATTGCGCAGCTCGTCGATGGACAGGTCGTAGCCCGTGAGATGCAGCAGCGAATAGATCAGCATCGAGCCGTGGCCGTTGGACAGCACGAAGCGGTCGCGGTCGGCCCAGGCGGGATTCGCCGGATTGTGGCGCAGGTGTCCATGCCAGAGCGCAAGGGCGATTTCCGCCATGCCCATCGGCGCCCCGGGGTGGCCCGAGTTGGCCTTCTGGACGGCATCCATGGACAGCGCACGGATGGCATCCGCCATATTGAGTTGAGAGGCGGCTTGATTGCTCATGAAGACACTCGTTCCGGCGGGAAAACCCGCTGCTACAAAGCTTTCGAGTTTAACATTCGTACAAGTCCCCCGCCCTTTCGGGGGCCAGCATGCTTGTCAAAAGTTACATCGCTCTCTCGTCCATGCCCTTGCCCCGCTTCCACGTCGACCTTCCGCTGCAAGCCGGCGCCCGGCTCGCCCTGCCCGCCCCCATCGCCCACCATGCCCTGCGCGTGCTACGCCTGCGCGACGGCCAGGAAATCGTCCTGTTCGACGGCCGGGGCGGCCAGTACCCGGCCCGGCTGGAAGTGGACGGCCGGACGGCGGCGGCCCAATTGGGCGCCCACGACCCGCGCGAGGCCGAGCTGCCTGGCCGCATCGTGCTGGCGCAGGCCATCCCGTCGGGCGACAAGATGGACTGGGTGGTGGAAAAAGCGGTGGAAGTGGGCGCCCACGCCATCCAGCCCCTGGCGGCCGCCCGCAGCATCCTCAAACTGTCGGGCGAGCGCCTGGAAAAGCGGGTGCAGCACTGGCAGCGGGTGGCCATCGCCGCCTGCGAGCAGTGCGGCCGCAATCGCGTTCCCGCGGTGGCCGCGCCGCTGACGCCCGAGCAATGGCTGTCGCGCCCCGCGCCCGACGGCACCCTGCGGGTGTTCTGCGATCCCGACGCCGAGGTCCGGCTCACCGAATGGCTGGGCGACCTGCCCTCGCCGCCGGCCGACCTGGAACTGCTGGTCGGCCCCGAAGGCGGCTGGTCGCCCGAGGAATACGCCCTGGCCACCCGCCACGGTGTACGCGCCGTCCGCTTCGGCGACCGCATCCTGCGCACCGAAACAGCCGGCACCGCACTGATCTCCGCCCTGTCCGCGAAGCTGGACTGGATCTGACGGGACGGGCCCCGTCAGATCACCCCGCAAGCCATGCGGGCGCCTCCGCCGCCCAGCGGCATGGGGTGGTCCGCATGGTTGTCGCCGCCCTGGTGCACCATCAGCGCATGGCCCTGCACCTCGGACAACTTCTTGAGCTTGGGCGCCAGCACCGGATAGTTCGCCTTGCCGTCGCCATCCACGTATAGCGCCGGCAGGTCGCCCAGGTGGCCGCCGTCGTCCCAGGGCTCGCCGTGCTTGCCCGTCTTCTTGGGATCGTAGTGGCCGCCCGCCGCCAGCGCGGCCACCGGCTTGCCGTCCTGCTGGCCGGGGTCGCAACTGGGGTTCTGGTGGACGTGGAAGCCGTGCTGGCCCGGCGCAAGGCCGGTCAGCGCCGGCGTGAACACCAGGCCGTAGGGCGTTTCCTTGACCGTGACCTTGCCGATGTCCTTGCCCTTGCCCTGGGCGTCGACGGTGGTCATCGGGATCGACAGGTCGGCCAGGGCCGGCGCGCAGAGCGTGGACGTTCCCAGGAACAGCATTGCCGCAATGTGGCGTTTCATCGCACCTTCCTCCGTGTGGGGCACGGCCGCGCACCGGCCGCCTGCCATCGCCATGGTACCGGTGGCGGGACGGCGAAAAAAGACGTCCGCCGTTAAGAATCGTCACATTCCAGCCGCGGCTTGGACAAAACCAGGAAAGTCTTGAACAGATCCGCGAGATGGGTCCGGCGACTCTTGTTCGCGGCCGCAGCGCGCCTATACAGTCCGCCCATCCCTACCCCGCCGCCGAGGAGACTCACGGATGAACACCGTTACCGAAACCGCGTTCAAGCATGCCGCCCAGATTCCGCAGACCATGAAGGCCTGGGTGCTGGACGATCCCGACCAGTTGTCCTTCGTGGAAAAGCCCGTGCCCCAGCCCGGCGTGGCCGAGGTGCTGGTGCGGATCGACGCGATCGCCGTGTGCGCCACCGACCTGGAGATCATCCATCGCGGCCCGCCCGCGCTCATCCAGGGCGGCCTGCCGTTCAACAAGAATTTCACGCCCGGCCACGAGTACATGGGCACGGTCGTGAAGCTGGGCCCCGGGGTGGACGAGTTCAGGCTGGGCGACCGGGTGGCGGTCGAGGTCCACGCCGGCTGCGGCCGCTGCGAACGCTGCCGCGAGGGCATGTACACGTCCTGCCTGAACTACGGCCTGAACTACGGCGACGTGAACAAGGGCCATCGCGCCAATGGTTTCACCACCGACGGCGGCTTCGCCCAGTACGCCGTCAACAACGTGAACACGCTGGCCCACGTGCCGGACGACATGAGCGACGAGGAAGCCACGCTGATCGTGACGGCCGGCACCGCCATGTACGGCCTGGACGTGACCGCCGGCCTGGTGGCCGGACAGTCCGTGGTCGTCATGGGGCCGGGCCCCATCGGTCTCCTGGGCGTGGCGGTGGCCAAGGCGCTGGGAGCCGGGGAAGTGATCCTGACCGGCACCCGCGACAACCGCCTGGAGATCGGCCGCCAACTGGGCGCCGACCACGTCGTCAACGTGCGCAACGAGGACGCGGTGGCGAAGGTCAAGGAATACACCCAGGGCGGCGCGCACTACGTGCTGGAATGCTCGGGCGCGCCCAACGCCGTCAACGACGCCGCGGCCATGCTCCGGCGCGGCGGCCGGATCTGCCTGGCGGCGTTTCCGGCCGAGCCGGTCCCCATCGACGTCGCCGCGCTGGTGCGCAACAACATCTATCTGTTCGGCATCCGCGGCGAAGGCCGCAGCGCCACCCACCGAGCCGCGTCTCTGATGGCGCAGAAGCGCTTCAACGCCAAGATCATCCACACCCACACCTTCCCGCTGGAAGAAGTGCCGACGGCGCTGCGCTATGCGCGCGAGCGCATCGACGACGCCATCAAGGTCGTGGTGAAGATGAACCGGCAGGCGGCCTGACGGAGCCGGCGATGCTGACCTTCGATCGCTACGTGACGGCGGCGACCCTGGACGAGGCCTTCGACGCCCTGGATGCCTCGCCCGGGGCGCGCCTGGTGGCCGGGGCCACCGACCTGCTGCCATGGGCGCGCGAAGGCCGCGCCGGCGACGTCCACCTGCCGGCGCTGGTCGACGTCGGCGCGATCCCGACGCTGACCGCCATCACGGCCGAGGGAGGCCGTCTGCGCATCGGCGCCGCCACCTCCATCGCGGCCTGTGAACGCCATCCCCTGCTGCTGCGCGACGCGGGCCTGCTGGCGCGATGCGCGGCCTGGTTCGCCGACGACCAGATCCGCGAGCAGGCCACCCTGGGCGGTAATCTGGTCAACGCCTCGCCGGCCGGCGACACGCTGCCGGCGCTGCTGGCCATGAACGCCCAGGTGGTGCTTGCCCGCCGCGACGGTGCCGGCATCCACGAACGGACGATGCCGCTGGCGGATTTCATTACCGGGCCGGGCCGGACCCGGCTGGGCGCCGGCGAGATCCTGGTGCGCATCGACTGCGACGCCGTGCCCGGCCATGGCGGCGCCTTCGAGAAAGTCGGGCATCGCCGCTCGCTGGTGATCTCCACCGTCTGCCTGGCGGCGCTGGTCCGGCTCGCCCCGGCCGGCGGGACGCTGGCCGACGTGCGCATCGCGATCGGCGCGGTCGGCCCGGTGCCCGAACGGCTGGACGACGCCGAAGCGGCCCTACGCGGCCGACGCCCGACACCCGCCACGATCCGCGAGGCGGCCGAACTTGCCGCCGACCGCGTGCGTTCGCGCAGCCGCCAGGACTACCGCCGCGAAGTGCTGGTGAATTTCGTCGAGCGCGGCCTGGTCGCCGCGCTGGCGCAATGCGGCCTGGCCGTGCAGCGCCTGCCCAGGGAGACCGTCCATGCCTGATCCATCGGGCTTCGATGCCGTCCAGCCGCCCACGACGCGCATCGTCGCGACCGTCAACGGCCGCCGGGTGACGCGCACGGTCCCCATCCACTATCGCGTGATCGATTTCATCCGCGAGGAACTGAAGCTGACGGGCAACAAGGAAGGCTGCGGCGCGGGCGAATGCGGCACGTGTTCGATGTTCGTCGACGGCACGCTGATCAAGAGCTGCCTCGCCCCCGTGCAGAAGATCCACGGCAAGACCGTGGAAACGGTGGACGACCTGGACGCCGACCAGGGCATGACCGTAATCCAGCGGGCCTTTCACAAATGCGGCGCCAGCCAGTGCGGCTACTGCATTCCCGGCATGGTGATGGCGGCCACGGCCACCCTGCGCAAGCGACCCGAGGCCAGCCTGGACGAAATCAAGGAAGGACTGGGCGGCAACATCTGCCGCTGCACCGGCTACCAGAAGATCCTGGACGCCGTGGCCATGGCCCGCGACGTGCTGAACGGCACGCGCCCGGAAACAGACCTGGAAGAAGCCGCCACCGACAGCTTCATCGGCTCGCGCACCCGCCGGCTGGACGCGCCGGCCAAGGTCACGGGCGCCATCAAGTACGCGGCCGACCTGTGGATGCCCAACATGCTGCACATGCAGGTGCTGCGCAGCCCGCACCCCCACGCCCGCATCCAGCGGCTGGACGTGAGCGAGGCGCGCGCCATGCCCGGCGTGGAATGCGTGCTGACCTGCGACGACGTGCCCGGCATCGACAACTTCGGCGTCTTCATCGAGGACCAGCCCATCATGGCGCGCGGCGTGGTCCGCTACGTGGGAGAAGGCGTCGCCGCCGTGGTGGCCGAGACCGCCGACATCGCGCGCGAGGCCGTGAAGCGGATCCGCGTGACCTACGACCTCCTGCCGGGCGTGTTCGACCCGTTCGAGGCCATGAAGGAAGGCGCCCCGCAACTGCACGACTTCGCGCCCGGCAACCTCTGCAAGCACACGCGCATACGCAAGGGCGACGTCGACGCGGGCCTGCGCGCGGCCGATCTGGTGGTCCAGGAAACCTACCGCACCTCGGCCCTGGAACACGCCTACCTGGAGCCCGAGGCGGGACTGGCCTACCTGGAGCCCGACGGCTGCGTCACCGTGATGTCGCCCAGCCAGAACATCACCCACCATCGCCACATGCTGGCCAGGATCCTGGACCGGCCCATCAACAAGGTGCGCATGATCATGAGCACCGTGGGCGGCGGCTTCGGCGGCAAGGAGGACATGCTGTACCAGGGCATGCTGGCGCTGGCCGCCATCCGCACGCGCCGGCCGGTGCGCTACGTGTTCACCCGCGAGGAAAGCATCGCCGCCAGCGCCAAGCGGCATCCGTTCAGCATCGACTACACCATGGGCCTGACGCGCGGCGGGCTCATCGTCGCCACCCGGATGATCATGGTGTCGGACGGCGGTGCCTACGCCATGTCGACGCCGGGCGTCATGAACAAGTCCGCCATCCTGGGACCCGGCCCCTACGCCATTCCCAACGTCTGGGTCGATGCCATCGGCGTCTACACGAACAACACGCCCAGCGGTGCGTTCCGGGCCTTCGGCGCGTTCCAGTCCGAGTTCGCCACCGAGTCCCACCTGGATCTGTGCGCGGAACGGCTGGGCATGGACCCGGCGCAATTGCGGCGCCTCAACCTCATGCAGGACGGCGCGACCACCCACACCCGGCAGCAGCTGGACCGCGTGGCGGCCACCGCCTGCCTGGACGCCGCGCTGGCGGCCGCGCGCTGGGATCCGGGCGTGCCGCACCGGCAAGCCCGGGGCGAGCCCGCGCGCATCGACCTGGGCGGCCCCGGCACCCGCGCGCCCTGCACGCCGGGCCTGGGCGCGATGGCCACCGACAAGGAGACGACATGAAGAAACGAGGCCGGGGAATGGCTTGCGGCTGGTACGGCATCGCCCGCACCGCCGCCATGGATCGGGCCGCCGTCTGGGTTGAGATCGACGACGGCGGGACGCTGAAGGTGGCCACCGGCGTGACAGAGATCGGCGAAGGCGTGCTGACCGGGCTGTGCCAGATCGCCGCCGAGGAAACCGGCGTGCGCCCGCAGGACGTGGTGCTGGCCGACAACGACACGGCGCGCGTGCCCGAGGCCGCCCACGCCGGCGCCACGCGCATGACCTACATGATAGGCAACGCGGTGGCGCTGGCCTGCCGCGAGGCCTTCGGCAAGTTCGCCGCGGCCATGGCCGACCTCTGGCAGGTCAGCCCCACGTCCATCCGCGCCCGCGCCGGCGAGGTCTGGGTCGCGGGCTCGCCCAGCCGGCGCATGAGCATGGAACATGCGGTGCACGTCCTGAAGAAGGACCGCGGCATCGTCATCGTGGGCAGCGGGCTGTTCACCTCGGAGCACACCGCGCTCGACCCCGAGACCGGCGCCGCGACGCCATGGCAGAGCTATGTGTTCGGCGCGCAGATCGCCGAGGTCGAGGTGGACACCGACACCGGCGAGGTGCAGGTGCTGGGCGTCTGGGCGGCCCACGACGTGGGGCGGGTGATCAATCCGCAGCAGGTCGAGGGCCAGATCGAGGGCGGCGTGGTCATGGGCGTGGGCCACGCGCTGATGGAGGCCTATAGCCAGGCCGCCGGCCACACCACCACGCCCGGACTCGCCAAGTACATCCTGCCGACCACGCTGGACGTGCCCCATGTCACGTCAGTGCTGATCGACGAACCCGACCCCAAGACGCCCCTGGGCGTCAAGGGCATCGGCGAACCATGCCTGATCCCGACCGCGCCGGCGATCGTGAACGCGATCCACGATGCAGTGGGAGTACGCATGACGCACCTTCCCGCCACGCCCGAGCGCGTGCTGGAGGCCCTGCGCCTGAAGCGGGCCGTGCAACCCAGGGAGCAACGCAAGGTGGCATGACTCATTTCCCGACTTACCGCCCCTAGCCGCTACACGCCAACGACGCGGACGGCCCCGGCGGTCAAACAGAGGTAGGAGACGACCATGAACGTTCGCAGGCAGACAGCGAAGGGATGGCTGTGCGCCATCGGTATGTCGGCCCTGGCCATCGCCCATGCGGCGCCCGCCACGGCCGACGAGTTTCCGAACAAGCCCGTCGAGATGACCGTACCCTTTCCCGCCGGCTCGTCCGCCGACGTGGTGGCCCGAGTCCTGGCCGACGGCATGTCGCGCCAGCTCGGCCAGCCCGTCACGGTCATGAACCGGCCCGGCGCCGGCAGCGCCATCGGCTACAAGTACGTGCAGGGCCGCAAGCCCGACGGCTACTCGATCGTCTTCAACTCGAACTCCATCTCCACCGCCTACTACCAGGGACTGGTGCCGTTCGACTACAAGGCCTTCGACCCGGTGGCCCGGGTCTCGGTCGAACTGCCCGTGGTGGCGGTGAAGGCCGACGCGCCGTGGAACTCGCTGCGCGACCTGGTCGCGGACGCGAAGAAGCGGCCCGGGGAGATCCGGCTCGGCAACTCCGGCTTCGGCAGCCACACCCACACCTCCGCGGTGGCCTTCTTCCACGAGACGCGGGCCGAGGTGACCCACGTCGCCTTCGGCGCGTCCCAGGTGGTCACCAGCCTGATAGGCGGCCACATCGACGCGCTGGTGCAGCTTCCGGGCGCGCTGACCGCGCACGTGAAGGCCGGCACGCTGAAGGTCCTGGGCGTGATGGGCTCGAACCGGGAGCCGGCCTTCCCCGACGTCCCGACCGCCCGGGAACAGGGCTTCGACTTCCAGGCCGACATGTGGCGCGGCATCGCGGTGCCCAAGGGCACGCCGGCGCCCGTGGTGGCGCGGCTGGAAGCGGCCGTGCACAAGACCGTGGAGAGCGCCGAGTTCAAGACCCAGGGGGAAAAGCTGGGCTTCGTGCCGGCCTTCCAGTCGGCGCCGGATTTCGGTCACACCATCGCCACCGAGGACGTGCTGCTGGCCAAGCTGATGACCGACGTGGGGCTGCGCAAGGCGCCGGAGCAGCAGGCGAAGTTCTGAACACCGGCCGCCGCGCGGCGGCCGCACGGGAGCACGACATGAATCAAACGGTGGATCTGCCCAGGACCCAGTTGCCGGACGCCGCGGGCATGCAGGCCCGCGCGGCCGCCATCGCCCGCGCCGGCGGCCTGCAGGAGGCGCTCGAGCATGGCCTCCTGAGCCAGCGCGTCTCGGTCTCGCTGTCGGAAGCCCTGGTGCTGGGGCTGCTACGGCAGGGCGTAAGCAAGTACCTGGCGATCTTCGGCCACGGCTCCACCGACCTAGGCGAGGTCCTGCGCGTCTATACCGAGGCCGGCGTGACGCGGGTATTCAACTTCCGCAACGAGGTCGAGATGGCCCATGCCGGCACCGCGCTGGCCTGGATCCACGGCGAGACCTGCGTGGTCGTAACCTCCATCGGCCCGGGCGCGCTGCAGGCCATGGCGGGCTCGCTGGCGGCCGCCTCGAACGGCGTCGGGCTCTACCACGTCTACGGCGACGAGACGACCCACGGCGAAGGCTACAACATGCAGCAGGTACCCCGCCCCGTACAGCACGTCTATGGGCAGATGACGGCCCTGATGGGGGATTCCTACGTGCTGCACACGCCCGAGGCGCTGCGCGATGCCCTGCGGCGCGGCACGCGGCGCGTCCACCATCCGGTCAAGCCGGGCCCGTTTTATCTCCTGCTGCCGCTGAACACCCAGCCGCAGCGCATCGAGCAGCTCAACCTGGTGGCCCTGCCCGAACGCCTGCGGGTGGCGCGGCAGGCGGTGGCCGACCACGAGGCGATCGAGGAAGCCGCGGTGCTGCTGCGCAAATACGACCGCATCGTCGTCAAGGCGGGCGGCGGCGCGCGGGCCCATGCGGCGGCGGTACGCCGGCTGGTGGAGGCCACCGGCGCGGTGGCGGTGCTGTCTCCCGGCTCGACCGGCGTGCTGCCCGACGCCCATCCGCAGAACATGCACGTGGGCGGATCGAAAGGATCGATCAGCGGCAACCATGCGATGGAACACGCCGAACTGCTGGTGGTGATCGGCTCGCGCGCGGTGTGCCAGTCGGACTGCTCGGGTACCGGTTATCCGCGGGCGCGCGCGGTGATCAACATCAACGGCGATCTGGACGACGTGGCGCACTACAACCGCACGCTGGGGCTCCACGGCGACATCGGCGCCGTACTGGAGCAGTTGCTGTCGGCGCTGGTGGTCGTGCGCGACACCTCGCTCGGCCGGCAGGACTGGCTGGACGAATGCGCCGCCGCCAAACGCGCCTGGAAGGACTTCCTGGCGTCGCGGCAGAACCTGGGCGGGCTCCGCGACGAGGTCTGGAACGGCATCGTGCTGACCCAGCCCGAGGCGATCAAGATCGTCGCCGACTTCGCCCGGGACATCGACGCCGTCAAGCTGTTCGACGCCGGCGACGTCCAGGCCAATGGCTTCCAGACGGTGGAGGACGACACGCCCTTCCAGACCTACACCGAGTCAGGCGCCTCGTACATGGGCTTCGCCACCTGCGCCGTGGTGGCCTCGGGCCTGGCCGCCCGGCCGCGCTATGCCGTCGCGTTCACCGGAGACGGCTCGTTCATGATGAATCCGCAGGCGTTGATCAGCGCGGTCGAGCACGGCGCCAGCGGCATGATCGTGATCTTCGACAACCGGCGGATGGCCGCGATCTCCAGCCTGCAGCACGCACAGTACGGCGTCGACTTCCGCACCAGCGACGGCGTGGCGGTGGACTACGTGGCCATGGCGCGGGCCGTACGCGGCGTGAACGCCGTCTGGGGCGGCCATACCGCCAGGAGCCTGCAGCAGGCGCTGCGCGAGGCGCATGCCCACCAGGGGCTGTCGGTGGTGCACGTGCCGGTCTACGCTGGCAGCGACGAGCGGGGCGGCCTGGGGGCCTACGGCTCGTGGAACGTCGGCAACTGGTGCGAGCAGGTGCAGCGGCGTTATCGATCCATGGACATCTGAGGAACACACATGAAGCGCGAACAATTCGGCCTGTACCAGGAATACGGCCTGTACATCGACGGCGAATGGCTGGCGGCGCGCGACCTGGCCGCGCGCGAGGTGTTCGACCCGGCCACCGAGGAGATCATCGGCTTCGTGCCCGTGGCGACGCCGGCCGACCTCGACGCGGCGCTGGCCAGCGCCCGCGACGGACTGGCGCGATGGCGCCAGGAATCGCCCTGGGCGCGCAGCGCGGCCCTGCGGCGCGCGGCGGACCTGATCCGTGCGCGCGAGGACGCCATTGCCCGGCTGATGGCGCGCGAAACCGGCAAGCCGCTGGCCGAGGCCCGCGGCGAGACCCAGGCGGCGGCCGACCAGTTCGAGTGGTACGCGGAAGAAACCAAGCGCATCTACGGCCAGACGATAGAAGGACGCACACCGGACGTGCGGATGACGGTCCGCTTCGAACCGGTCGGCGTGGTGGCGGCCTTCTCGGCCTGGAACTTCCCCGCGCTGCTGCCGGCGCGCAAGCTGGCCGCCGCGCTGGCCGCCGGCTGCTCGGTGGTGATCAAGCCGGCCAGCGAGGCGCCCGGCTCGTGCATGGCCCTGGTACAGGCCTGCCACGACGCCGGCGTGGCGCGCGGCGCGGTCAATCTCGTCACCGGGGACTCCGGACTGATCTCCAGGCACCTGATCGAATCGCCGCTGGTGCGCAAGGTGTCGCTGACGGGGTCGGTCGACGTGGGACGTCGCCTGCTAGGCCACGCCGCCGCCGGCATCAAGAAGGTCTCGATGGAACTGGGCGGCCACGCGCCGGCGCTGGTTTTCGAGGATGCCGACCCGATCGCCGCCGCCACCGCGCTGGCTCGCGCCAAGTTCCGCAATTGCGGCCAGGTCTGCATCTCGCCGTCGCGCTTCTTCGTGCACGAGGCCATCTATCCGGCCTTCTGCGACGCCTTCGCCGGCGTGGCGCGCTCGCTCAGGCCCGGATCGGCCGCCGACAGCGACATGGGCCCGCTGGCAAACGCGCGTGGCCTCGCGCACGCCCGATCGTTGGTGGACGACGCCGTGGCCCGCGGCGCACGGCTGCTGACGGGAGGCAGGCGGCCGGCCACCCTGCCGCGCGGCTACTTCTTCGAACCCACGGTGCTGGCCGACGTCCCCGCCGACGCGGCCATCATGAACGAGGAGCCCTTCGTGCCCGTGGCGCCGCTGGCGCCCTTCTCGCGCTTCGAGGACGCCATCGCACGCGCCAATGCCCTGCCCTTCGGGCTGGCCGGCTACGTGTTCTCCAACGCGCTCGGCACCGCCACGCGCGCGGCCGAGGCGCTGGAGTGCGGCATGGTCGGCATCAACGAAGTGCTGCTGGCCTGCGCCGAAGCGCCCTTCGGCGGCATCAAGGAAAGCGGCATGGGCCGGGAAGGCGGCTCGCTCGGCATCCACGACTACCTGCAACCCAAGCTGATCCGCACGCGCATCTGACGCGGCGCCACCCGACGGAACGAGAACATGGACGAACAACAGGAACACGGACTGGCGCGCGGCCTGACCAACTACGGCGACTTCGGCTTCGCCATGTACCTGCGCCGGTCCTTCGCCAGGTCGATGGGCTATTCCACCGGGATGCTGGGGCGGCCGGTGGTGGGCATCGCCTCGAGCGGCTCGGGTTTCAACAACTGCCACCGCGGCATGCCGGAGCTGGTCGAGGCGGTCAAGCGCGGCGTGCTCGCTGCGGGCGGCCTGCCCATCGACTTTCCCACCATCTCGCTGGGAGAAGTGTTCCTGAGTCCGACTTCACTGATGTTCCGCAACCTGATGAGCATGGACGTGGAAGAGATGGTGCGAGCCCAGCCCATGGATTCGGTGGTGCTGATCGGCGGCTGCGACAAGACGGTACCCGCCCAGCTGATGGGCGCCGCGGCGGCCGACGTGCCCGCGGTGCAGCTGGTGACCGGCCCCATGATGACTGGCCGCCACAAGGGCGAGAAGCTGGGTGCCTGCACCGACTGCCGACGCTTCTGGGCCCGCTACCGGGCGGGCGACATCGCCGGCCCGGAAATCGGCCAGGTCGAAGGCCGGCTGGCCACCACCGCCGGCACCTGCGCGGTCATGGGCACCGCCAGCACCATGGCCTGCATCGCCGAGGCGCTGGGCATGTCGCTGCCGGGCACCGCCGCCATTCCCGCCGTGCACGCGGACCGGCTGCGCGCCGCCGAAGCCAGCGGTGCGCTGGCCGTCCGTCTCATCCACCAGCCGATACGGCCGAGCCAGGTCATCACGCCCAAGTCGGTGGAGAACGCGGTGCGCGTATTGCTCGCGCTGGGCGGCTCGACCAACGCGATCATCCACCTGACGGCCATCGCCGGCCGGCTGGGCATCCCCGTGTCGCTGGAGAAACTGAACGCGTGGTCCGACACCACGCCGGTGCTGGTCAACCTGAAACCCACGGGCGACCACTACATGGAAGACTTCTACGCCGCCGGCGGCCTGTCCGCCGTGCTGCGGGAACTGGCGCCCACCCTGCACCTGGACGCCCTGACCGTTACCGGCGAGACGCTGGGCGAGCGCCTGGAGGCCGAACGCGAAGCCTGGGTGGACCATACCGTGGTCAAGCGCGCCAGCGACCCGGTCGAACCGGTGGGCGGACTGGTGGCGCTGTTCGGCTCGCTGGCGCCGCGCGGCGCCATCCTGAAACGCTCGGCCGCCGACAAGGCGCTGTTCGAGAAAGAAGGCCGGGCGGTCGTCTTCACGTCGCTGGAGGACTTGTCGCGCCGCATCGACGACCCCGGGCTGGACGTGGAGGCCGACGATTTCCTGGTGCTGCAGAACGCCGGCCCCACCAGCGGCAGCGGCATGCCCGAGGCCGGCTACCTGCCCATCCCGAGGAAGCTGGCCGCGCGCGGCGTCAAGGACATGGTCCGCATCTCGGACGCCCGCATGAGCGGCACCGCCTACGGCACCATCGTGCTTCACGTCGCGCCCGAGGCCGCCGCGGGCGGCCCCATCGGATTGATCCGCGACGGCGACCGCATACGCCTGAGCGTCAGGGACCGCCGCATCGACCTGCTGGTGCCCGAAACGGAGCTGGCGCAGCGGCGCGCCGAATCGCCGGCGGCGCCGCCGCGGGCCGAACGCGGCTATGCCCGCCTCTACCAGCAGCACGTGCTGCAGGCCGATGGCGGCTGCGACTTCGATTTCCTGCTTGGCACGCCACCCGGGCCAAGACCGTGAAGACGCTACAGGGAGAATGCAATGCGAGTCAGCGACATACTCAGGATCCAGGACAAGGCGCTGTACACGGTGGCGCCGGACACGCCCCTGTCCGAATGCGTCATCACCATGGCCGACCAGGACATCGGCTCGCTGGTCGTCATGGACCGCCACATCCTGGCTGGCCTGCTGACCTTCAGCGAAGTGATACGCGTGCTGGCCCGGCGCCAGAAGGAACTGCGGCAGGGGCCGACCCCGCCCGTAGCCGAGCTGCGGGTGTCGCACGTGATGAATCCCGAGCCCATCGTCGCCCAGCCCGACATGGACCTGCACGTGCTGCGCTCGCTGATGGTGTCGCACCACCAGTCCTACATCCCGGTCGTGGCCCGAGGCTTGCTGCAAGGCGTGGTTTCGTTCCATGATGTCGCCAAGGCGGTCCATGAACAGCAGAGCTTCGAGAACCGCATGCTGATGTCCTACATCGGCGACTGGCCGGCGCCGGAACACGCCGTCAGATAGGGCCACGGCCGCGCCAGCCGCCGCTGGCACCACCATGGGAGACAAGAGGCGCCATGCACAGCGACGCCGTGGGCATCCGGATCGACGATCCGTCGATCAAGACTTACCGCATGGTCGAGCGGTCCGAACGCCTGGACTTCGACATCCGGGACCACACGGTCCGGCCCGCGGTCTCCACGCCGCACCGCCACGAGTTCTTCCAGATCCAGGTCAACGCCACGGGCGGCGCCAGCCAGGTCATCAGCGGCCAGCGCCGCCAGTACCGCGCGCGGTCGCTGATCTTCGTGCTGCCCTATCGCGTGCACTGCGCCTACAACCCCTGCGAGCCCAGCTACACCATCATCAACTTCGCCACCAACTTCCTGCGGCGCGACTTCGACCTGTCGCCGCTGGAGATGGAGGAGGTCTCGCTGACGGACTACCCCGAACTGGCGCCCTTCCTGTACGAAGGACACATCGACTTCGAGTTCGACGACGAGGAATTCGCCCACATCCAGGGCTTGCTGCGCCACATGACCGCGCTCAACCACAGGCGCCGGCTCGGCACGCTGGAACGCATACGCGGCACGCTGCTGGAGTTGATCGGCTTCACCACCGAACGCTTCGAGTCGGAACTGCGCGGTCTGACCGAACGCCGCATCTACCTGCAAGGCCGCACCGACGCGCTGAAACGCGCGATACGCCACATCGACGAGAACCTGGACAAGCCGTTGTCCCTGTACAGCGTGGCCGAGGCGGCGTTCCTGTCGCCCAATTACCTGTCGCAGCTGTTGAAGAAACACACGGGGCTGGCCTTCGTCGACTGGGTGACGGTCAAGCGGATGGACCGCGCCCAGGATCTGCTTGCCCACAGCGAAGACCGCATCTTCGAAATCGCCAATGGCGTCGGCTTCAGCGACGAGGCCTATTTCACCCGCCGGTTCCACCAGCGCTTCGGCCTGTCTCCCTCGGAATACCGGCGCCGCGTCCGGCAGGGATAGGGGTTGCGCCGGAACTCAGGCGGAATGCGTGCGTCCGGGCTCGGCGGCGCCGTCGGCCTTGTCCAGGACGAAGGTGAAGGCCTTGCCGTTTTCCCGCGCGAATTCGACCACGTCCTCGCCCACCTGGGCAATGGCCGCCGCGTGCCCGGACAGGCCGGGATCGTCCTGGTGCAACTGCCACAGCGCCAGCACCATGCCGGCCGGTTGATCGAGCACGGTGTCGCACAGGCAGTCGTACAAGGCATCGAGGTTGCCGCCGAAATGCTCGGGGAAATCGACCGCATTGGCGATCGCCCGCAGCACGGCCGACTTGCTCTTGGCGCGCGAACAGTCCACCTCGTAGACGGCCAGCTTCAGCTGCCGCGCGGCCTGGAGCAGGGCCTTCACGTCGAGGTCCGGGTCGGCCAGGGCGCCGCCGGTCTTCAGGCATTCGTTCAGGTTTCTCGCATTCGAGGACATGGATCACTCCTGGATGCGCCGGAACGACGCGTAGTGATCGGCGGTATACCAGTATTCTCCACTGGTGGCGGGGTTGCCCGTATCGCCCTTGCCGGCGACGATGCGCCGGGCGCCGCGATTGCGCGCACCGGGCGTGGGCACGGTGTACTCGGTATAGTACCCACGCGCCTGCACGGGCAAAAGGCGTTCGCGGTTATAAAACGTCACGCCATCGCGGGCGTGCCGGAACGGCCCGCCCTGCCGGATCTGCGCCAGCACCTGGCGCGCCTCGGGCGGCAGGTCGCGCGCGTCGACCGTGCCGGGCAGGGGCCCCCGGGCCCAGGCGCCGGTTCCCAGCGCCAGCCACAGCAGCGCGATCGCGAATCCGCGCAGGAAACGGCCTAGTGTCCAAGACATCGCTATTCCTCGTCGGTACGGAAGAAAGCCAGCACCTCGTCGCTGCGGATGAGCGTATCGCCAAACCCCAGGGCGATCAACTCGCGCGTGTAGCCGGGCTCGAACAGCAGGTAGGACGCCAGGGACGCGCCGGTCAGTTGTTCGGGACCGGACGAGACGCCCATGCCACGCATCAGCGTGCGCATCGCCGGGGGCAGGCTGTCCAGGTGGCGGCCGGCGATTTCGTCCAGGCGCTGGCTGGGTGATATCGATAGCACGCGTATGGGGCGCAGCGCGCCGCGCCAGCGCTCCTCGGCCGGCAGCCGCGACAGGGTCTGGTTGATGCGCTGGATGCGCTCGATGTCGGCGTCCAGGCTGTCCAGGAAGATGTTGGACAGGGCATGGCCGCCGATCTGGGCCAGCGTCGGATAGCTGGCCGCCCCGGTCCGGCGCCGCGGATCCGCCTCGGAATGGCCGCCGCTGATGATCAGCACGCGTCCCGCGCCCAGGTGGATCGCCGGGCTGATGGGGGCGAGCTGGCGCATGGATCCATCGCCGCACCACTCGGGCTCGCCGTGCACCAGCAGCCGGCGCGCCGGGAACACGAACGGGATCGCGCTGGACGCCAGCAGGTGTTCGACGCCGATCTCGGCCCGCACCGCCACGCGCAGCGAGCGGCGCCACGGCTCGATCTCGTAGGCCGACTGGTAGAAGGTGATGTGCTGGCCCGAGGTATAGCCGGTGGCGGCGATGGCCAGTGCCTGGACCACGCCGTCGGCCAGGTTGGCATCCAGCCGGCCGAAGTCCAGCACGCCGCGCAGCAGTTCTCCCAGGGGCTGGTTGTCCAGCAGCGCGGGTTGCTTGCTCCGGCCCACGCGAGCCATCATCAGCGCGAACGACAGCATGGACAGCCAGCTTCCCCCGCCACGCACGGTGCGCAGCGCATCGGTCCGGTAGACCTGGGCGGCGTGGAAGTTCTCCCAGACGTCCAGCATGTGCTCGATCGTCTGCGTCAGGTGATGGGCGCCGCAGGCCAGCACGGCGGCGTTGATGGCGCCGGCCGAGGTGCCGCACAGGACGTGGAAGGGATTGGCGTGCAGGCCGCCCGGACGTTCGCCCAGGATGCGGACGATGGCCTTGAGCACGCCTACCTGGTAGGCGGCGCGGGCGCCGCCGCCGGCAAGCACGAGGCCGGTGCATGCGGGCCGCAGCACCGGCACGGTGGGAGCCGCGTGCGCGGCCCCCGTTACGGGATCAGCGTCCGCCGCTGCCATCCAGGCGCGAGGCGTTGGCATCCATGACCGTCAGCGCGGTCATGTTGATGATGCGGCGCACCGTCGAACTGGCGGTCAGGATGTTGACCGGGGCCTTGCAGCCGAGCAGGATGGGACCGATGGCCACGTTGTTGCCGGCCGCCGTCTTCAGCAGGTTGTAGGCGATGTTGGCCGACTCGATGGTGGGGCACACCAGCAGGTTGGCTTCGCCCTTGAGCGTGCTGTCGGGCATGATGCGGTTGCGGACCGCCTCGTCGATGGCGCAGTCGCCGTGCATCTCGCCGTCCACTTCCAGCCACGGCGCGCGCTCCTGGATCAGCGCCAGGGCCTGGCGCATCTTGACCGCCGACGGCGAGTCGCTGGAACCGAAGTTCGAATGCGACAGCAGCGCGGCCTTGGGCTCGACGCCCAGGCGCTTCATTTCCTCGGCCGCCATGATGGTGATCTCGGCCAGTTGGTCGGCGTCGGGGTTCTCGTTCACGTGCGTGTCGACCAGCACCACGGTACGCTGCGGCAGCACCAGGAAGTTCATCGCGGCGTAGACCTTGGCGCTGGGATTGCGGCCGATGACCTCGTCGATGAACTGCAGGTGGTTGACGTAGGGGCCGACCGTGCCGCAGATCATGCCGTCGGCGTCGCCCTGGTGGACCATCATCGCGCCGATCAGCGTCAGGCGCCGGCGCATCTCGATCTTCGCGTATTCCTTGGTGATGCCCTTGCGCTTGGTCATGTCCCAGTAGGTCTGGGAATAGTTGCGGTGGCGCTCGTCGAATTCGGTGTTCGTGACCTCGACGTCCTGCCCCAGGCGCATCCGCAGGCCCAGCTTCTCGATGCGCTTGGCCAGCACCGCCGGACGGCCGACCAGGATGGGTCGGGCCAGGCCGTCGTCGACCACCGCCTGCACCGCGCGCAGCACGCGCTCGTCCTCGCCCTCGGTGTAGACGATGCGGGCCTTGCCGCCCTCGCGCACCGTGCGGCGCGCCGCGCCGTACAGGGGGCGCATGAAGGCGCCGGAGTGGTAGACGAACTGCTGCAGTTGCTCGACGTAGGCGTCCATGTCGGCGATGGGCCGCGTGGCCACGCCCGAGTCCATGGCCGCGCGCGCCACGGCGGGCGCGATACGCACGATCAGGCGGGGGTCGAAAGGCTTGGGTATCAGGTATTCCGGGCCGAACGCAAGATCGGATACGTCATAGGCGGCGGCGACGATCTCGCTTTGTTCCTGGCGCGCCAGTTCGGCGATCGCGTGCACGGTGGCGATCTCCATCTCGCGCGTGATGGTGGTCGCGCCTACGTCCAGGGCCCCGCGGAAGATGTACGGGAAGCACAGCACGTTGTTGACCTGGTTCGGATAGTCCGAACGGCCGGTGGCGATGACGGCATCGTCGCGCACCGACTTCACGACCTCGGGCAGGATTTCCGGCGTGGGGTTGGCCAGCGCCAGGATCAGCGGCCGCTTGGCCATGGCCGCCACCATCTCGGGCTTGAGCACGCCGCCGGCGGACAGGCCCAGGAACACGTCGGCGCCCTCGATCACCTCGCCCAGCGTGCGCTTGTCGGTTTCCTGCGAGAAACGTTCCTTGTCCGGATCCATCAGCGTGGTGCGGCCCTTCCAGACCACGCCTTCGATGTCGGTCACCCAGACGTTGGCGAGCGGCAGGCCCAGGTCGACCAGCAGGTTCAGGCAGGCCAGCGCCGCGGCGCCCGCGCCCGAGGCGACCAGCTTGACCTCGTCGATCTTCTTGCCGACCACGGCCAGGCCGTTCAGCACGGCGGCCGCCACGGTGATGGCCGTGCCGTGCTGGTCGTCGTGGAACACCGGGATGTTCATGCGCTGGCGGGCCCTGCGTTCGACCGCGAAGCACTCCGGCGCCTTGATGTCTTCCAGGTTGATGCCGCCGAAGGTCGGCTCGAGCGCCGCGATGATGTCGACCAGCTTGTCCGGATCGGTCTCGTTGACCTCGATGTCGAACACGTCGATGCCGGCGAATTTCTTGAACAGGACCGCCTTGCCTTCCATGACCGGCTTGGACGCCAGCGCCCCGATCGCCCCCAGGCCCAGCACCGCCGTGCCGTTGGAGATCACGCCCACCAGGTTGCCGCGCGCGGTGTAGCGGAACGCGGCGGCGGGGTCGTCGACGATGGCTTCGCACGCCGCCGCCACCCCCGGAGAATAGGCCAGCGCCAGGTCGCGCTGGTTGACGAGTTGCTTGGTCGGGGCAATGGAAATCTTGCCCGGACGGCCGTACTCGTGATATTCGAGGGCGGCTTTGCGCAGGTTGGGGTCGAGGGGTTGAGCCATGGAAAAATAACGCCCGCAGAGGCGGTCACACGAAGTTATGCGAGGTGCGGATTATCCGCTCCCGGCACGGGTTAGACAACCGACGAGGGGAAAACACTCCCCGCGTCGAACGTGGCCTTGACCATGGCATCGAGCCGGTCGGCCGGGGTTTCCCGGCCCGAAGCGCGGTCTTCGCGCTCCTGGACGGACAGCACCGGAGGCGCTTCCCCGGCATCGCGCAGGCGCAGCCGGAATCGTCCGGCCCAGGCCAGGGTGCCCTCGCTGCCCAGCAGGAAATGCGCGGGATTGGGCACCGGTTCGCCGCCCGCGGCCGCGCGCGGCACGAGCGCGTCGAGCCGGTAGCCGGCCGGCCAGACCGGCAGTTCCAGCATCGCGGCGACGGCGGAATCGGTGGCGAGCTGGAACAGGTCGGACACCAGGCGGCTGGCCGACGCGGAACGCAGCGGCTGGGTGGATTCGACCCCGAAAGGGCCCAGTTGTTCGAACGCGCCATCGGCCAGCAGCACCTGGGCCGCATCCAGGCCCGAGTCCCGGCAGCGGCCCGGCAGCCAGCCGCGGGTACGAAGCAGCCAGGCCCCGACGGATTCGAGGTCGGCGCCCGCGTGCCAGCGCCACGGCGTGCCCGCCAGCCGCTCGCGCAGCGCGCCCATGGAACAGCCCGCCTGCACCACGATGGTGCCGGCGCGTTCGTCGAAGGATTCGATCGCGGCCAGTTGCGAGGTGTCCAGCCGCAGCCAGCCACGCTCGGCCGGCAGGGCCGCCTCGCGCGCGCCGGGCTGCACCAGCAGCACACCGAACTCGCGGCACAGCGCGGCGGCGTGATAGACGTCCTCTTCCCGGGCCACGACCAGGCGCGCCCGCCCGGGGGCGTCGGCCTGCGGCGTCTCGTCGCTGACCTGGCCGCGGGCCATGCGCGCCAGGCGCTGGCAGAAAGCCGGCCAGGGCGCGTCGGACAACATGCGGGGCAGGAAGAAGGCGCGGCGGCCGGGTTTCATGGGCGAGGACGGAAAGGAACGGGCAGTACCATGCTTCGCATTGTAACGGCGCGGCCGACCGGACGGCCACCGGCGCCGGTCCGCGGCGCGGCGTATCATGGATGACCCGGGCCGCTCCCAGCGCCCTCCCCCGTCACTTCCCGCTCGACCGCCATGCTTCGCCTCTCTCCACGCATCGCCCGCATCGCTCCCTTCTACGCCATGGAGGTCGTCAAGCAGGCGGCGGCCCTGCAGGCCCAGGGCCGCGACATCGTGCAGATGAGCATAGGCGAGCCCGACTTCACGGCCGTTCCAGCCGTGGTCGAGGCGCTGGAGCGCACCGCGCGCGCAGGGCGGACCCAATACACCGAGGCGGTCGGCATCGCTCCCCTGCGCGAGGCGATCGCCGGCTTCTACCAGACGCGCTTCGGCGTGGCCGTGGATCCGTCCCGCATCATCGTCACCGCCGGCGCCTCGGGCGCGCTGCTGCTGGCCTGCACCGCGCTCGTCGACGCCGGCGCCCAGGTGCTGATGCCCGACCCCACCTACCCCGCCAACCGCCACATCGTGACCGCGGCCGGCGGCGAGCCCGTGCTGATCCCGGCCGGCCCCGGCGACCGCTTCCAGCTTGCGGCCGACCATATACGGCGCCACTGGACGCCGCGCACCGCCGGCGTGATCGTGGCCTCGCCCGGCAATCCTACGGGCACGTCCATCGCGCCGGACGCGCTGGCCGAGCTGATCCGCGAAGTACGCGCCCGTCAGGGCTTCACCCTGGTCGACGAGATCTATCTGGGGTTGAGCTACGAAGGCGACCGCCGCTCGGCGCTGGCGCTGGCCGACGACCTCATCATCGTCAACAGCTTCTCGAAATACTTCCACATGACCGGATGGCGCCTGGGCTGGCTGGTGGTGCCGCCGCAACTGGTCTCGGTGTTCGAGAAGCTCGCGCAGAACCTGGTCATCTGCCCGTCCACGCTGGCCCAGCATGCGGCGCTCGCGTGCTTCCAGCCCGAGTCGCTCGACATCTTCGAGGCGCGCCGGGAAGCCTTCCGCCAGCGGCGCGACTACCTGCTGCCCGAGTTCGAACGCCTGGGGCTGGCGGTCCCGGTCAAGCCGGACGGCGCCTTCTATATATATAGCGATGTACGCGCGCATGCGGCCGACAGCGCGGCCTTCGCCACGCGCCTGCTGCACGAGGCCGGGGTGTGCGCGGTGCCGGGACGCGATTTCGGAACCGCCGAAACCGCGTCCTACCTGCGCTTTTCTTATGCCACGGACATGGCGCGGCTACAGGAAGGCGTAGCGCGCATGGAACGGCTGCTGCGGTAACACCCGGGCCGGGGAGGCCCGGGAGCGGGCCTACATGACGGCGGGGGCGCCAGGTTCGGCGTTCTTGACCGACACCGCTTCCGAGGACGGATCGGTGGGAATGGGCATGGGCTTGGCGGACGCAGAGCGCGCCGGCGTGGCCGGCGCGGCGCCCGGCAGGTCGGCGTTGACGCCCGCGGCCGAGGCCAGGCGGCGGCGTTCAGCCAGGACCCGGTCGCCGTACGGACTGGTGCCGTCGGGACCCACGCCCACGTACATGCGCAGGCCGGCCGTCAGCGAACCGCCACGTTCGATGTATTCCTTCAGGATCGACGCGCCGACCCGGATGTTGGCCACCGGATTCCAGGCGGCCTGGCTGCCGCCGAACGGCTCGAACCGTTCGGTGTGGACCCGGGTCAGGACCTGCATCAGGCCCTGGGCGCCGACATGGCTTTCGGCGAACGGATTGAAGCTGGACTCGATGGCGATGATCGCCAGGAGCAGCAGCGGATCCAGGCCCATTTCCTGTCCCACGCCATAGGCGGTGGACACCAGCATGCGGGTGGCCTCGTTCGAGACCCGGTACTTGCGCGCGATGTAACGGCCCAGGGACTCGGCCTGCACGGCCGATACCTTGGTCGCGTGCGGCTTCTGCGCCGGCTTGGCGGCGTTGCCCATCGAGCCCAGGAGCGACGTCACCTGGGCATGCGGCTGTACGTTGTCGGCCACGGCCGCGGCTGCGGCCGCCGCGGCGACGGCGGAGGCGACATCGACCGGGGCCGGTTCGGCCACGGGCGTCTCGACACCGTTGAATGCGGTGAATTGCGAAGCCTGGTCACGCAGACCAGGAACAGACCACACTACGGCGGCCATGGCGAGCACGGCCAGGCCTACATAACTATTGATGGAGCGGCACCAATCCGTGACTCCCGGTCGAGGCCGGGGGTCGGGCTGCTCCGTCGACGAGCTCGACTGCGCGTCGGGCATACTTACCTCCTTGCAACGGCGGGCCACAAAAAAACCGCATCCGGAAGCGATCGAGATACGACTCCGGACATCGAGGCCACAACCTGCTTGGCTGCACATCGCGCCGCTGTCAGGACGACTGGCGGCACACCTGCATGATCGCTATCGCAGAGATAGCTCGGGACCATGCCTGTTTCGGGCAGAGGGCGCGTTCGCGCCGCTAAGAGAACTCCAGTATGGTGGGCGCCCGATGGCCCGTTAAGCAGCCCGGTGGTCTTGTCCGGCCCCGACTCGGGGGCGGCTGTCAGGACGACGGCACCGGGCACACGCTGAAAGTTGGCGGATTGTAGAAATGCGATCCGGCCAGGTCAACCGTAAAAAATCACCATTTTGGTGCAGGGCAAGGACATCCGCGATCATTGTGATTTTCTATCGATACCCATGCGACCGTATATGGAAAGATAGATAAAAGTAAGCATACACTATCAGCAAGATCGAATCAGATTCAGAAACATATGTAAAATTTGTCCCGACCGTCATGTTTCATGTCATCACGGCCCCGATGACGGGATCGGTGCGCCGAACGCCGCGACCGCGACGGCGGGTTAAAGTGGCCCCTCTTCCGGCTTCCCCCATCAAGGTGCTCCGCCCGTGAAATACCGCGACCTCCGAGATTTCCTGCGCCAACTCGAAGCGCGGGGCGAGCTCAAGCGCATCCCGACCGCCGTGTCGACCCACCTCGAGATCACCGAGATCTGCGACCGCGTACTGCGCGCCGGCGGGCCGGCCCTGCTGTTCGAGAACGCCCGGCAGCCCGGCCGCGACAAGGCCGACATGCCGGTGCTGGCCAACCTGTTCGGCACTGCCCAGCGGGTCGCGCTGGGCATGGGCGCGGAAGACATGGGCGCCCTGCGCGACGTGGGCGAGCTGCTGGCCTCGCTGCGCGAACCCGAGCCGCCGCGCGGCCTGCGCGATGCGCTCGGCAAGGTGGCGATGCTGAAATCCGCCCTGTGGGACATGGCACCGCGCGAGGTCCGGAGCGCGCCCTGCCAGGAGATCGTGCTCGAAGGCGACGACGTCGACCTCGGGCGCCTGCCGATCCAGCACTGCTGGCCCGGCGACGTCGCCCCGCTGCTGTCCTGGGGACTGGTCGTCACGCGCGGACCGAACCGCAAGCGCCAGAACCTGGGCATCTATCGCCAGCAGCCCATCGGGCGCAACAAGCTCATCATGCGGTGGCTGTCGCACCGGGGCGGCGCGCTGGACTTCCGCGAACACATGCTGGCCCATCCCGGGCAGCCCTTCCCGGTCGCAGTCGCGCTGGGCGCCGACCCCGCCACCATCCTGGGCGCCGTGACGCCGGTGCCCGACGCCCTGTCCGAATACCAGTTCGCCGGCCTGCTGCGCGGCGGCCGCACCGAGGTGGTCCGCTGCCTGGGCAGCGCGCTGTCCGTGCCCGCCTCGGCCGAAATCGTGCTGGAGGGCCACCTGCTGCCGGCCTCCGATCCGCGCGCCAACGCCCCCGGGATCGCGGCCCCGCCCGACAACGGCTACGAGATGGCGCTGGAAGGCCCCTACGGCGACCACACCGGGTACTACAACGAGCAGGACTGGTTCCCGGTCTTCACCGTCGACCGCATTACCATGCGGCGCGACCCCATCTACCACTCCACCTACACGGGCAAGCCGCCCGACGAGCCCGCCGTCCTGGGCGTCGCCCTGAACGAGGTCTTCACCCCCCTGCTGCGCCGGCAACTGCCGGAAATCGTCGATTTCTACCTGCCACCCGAGGGATGCAGCTACCGCCTGGCCATCGTCTCGATGCGCAAGCAGTATCCCGGACACGCCAAGCGCGTGATGTTCGGCATCTGGAGCGTGCTGCGCCAGTTCATGTACACCAAGTTCATCGTGGTGGTGGACGAGGACATCGACGTGCGCAACTGGCAGGAGGTGATCTGGGCCATCACGACGCGGATGGACCCCGTCCGCGATACCCTGCTGGCCGACCGCACGCCCATCGACTACCTGGACTTCGCGTCGCCGGTCTCGGGCCTGGGCGGCAAGATGGGCCTGGACGCCACCAACAAGTGGCCGGGCGAGACCGATCGGGAATGGGGACGCCCCATCGTGATGGACGCGGACGTGAAGAAACGGGTGGACGGCCTGTGGCGGGAACTGGGCTTGCCGGGCTGAATCCGGCGGCCCCGGCTGACACCGGGGCCCGATGACGCTAGCGCGGGTCCGGCCGGCTGCGGTCTTCCTTGATGGCCCGCCACAGCTTGTAGGCCTGGTAGGCGGCCACCGCGCCGCCACCCAGCTTCAACAGCCGGAATACGCCGCCCAGCCGCACGCGGGCCAGCACCATCGACGCCGCAGACGACACGATGGGATAGCGCCTGAGGAAGCGCCAGGCCTGCATGGCGGTCGCCATGCCGCGGCTGCCGCCCAGGCTGGGCAGGACCGACTTGAGTACTTGTCCCGGCGTGACGGCTTCCTTGATCTGGTGCAGGTGGGCGGCCAGCTCCATCCGCTCGATGGACGAACGGGCCAGCAGCAATTCCTTGCGGGCCTCGATATCGCCTGCCTCGCGCGCCCTGCGCCGCCCGGTCATCGCGGCCCCCGGCGGCTGTCGGGTTCGGACTCGGCCACCGCGGCGAGCATGTCGCGGTCGCGTTCGAGTTCGGCCAGGGTGTCCTCGAACACCAGCGGCGCATGCACGGCCTGCCGCCGCACCATGATCAGCATGATGAGGCCCACCAGCAGATAGGCCGCCCCGACCAGCGCGATGGCCAGATGCCGGTATTCGGTATCCCAGAACAGCACGACGATCAGGAACGAGAACATCATCAGGCCGAGCGTCAGGCACAGCAGGGCCGCCAGGGCGACCAGCACCATGCCCAGCAGGCGCGACTTTTCCTCGGCCAGTTCGATGGCGACGAGTTCCAGCCGGGTACGCAGGATGCCGATGGAAGTGGCAGCCAGCGCCCGGAGCGAACTCAGCAGATGCGGCGACGCGGACACGCTGCGCGTATCAGCGGCGGCTGTTGACCAGCAGGCCGGCCAGGAAGCCGACCGCCGCGGCCACGCCGATGGCGCGCCAGGGATTGTCGTGCACGAAGTCGTCGGTGGCGCGGGCGGCCGCCTTGCTGCGTTCCAGCATGGAGTCCTGGACGTCCAGGAGCTTTTCGCGTGCCCGCTTGAGGGAAGTCAGGGCGCGCTCGCGCAGTTCGACGGCGCGGTCGCCGGTGCTGGAAGCGGCTTGCTTGAGCAGGTCTTCCGCGTCGTTCAGCACGACCTTGACGTCCGAGATGAGTTTTTCCTTGCCTGCGGTGCTGGTAGTCATCGTGTTGCGCTCCCTGCGTTGTTTTTACGATTGGACGATCCGATGATAGCAGCCGCCCCCGCATACCGGAACCCTTGCATCCGGGGGGCAGCATCGGGTAACACCTGCAACCCCGCGCTTGCATCCTGTGTCACTGGCCGGCAAGCCAGGCGATAAGCTTGTCGTTGAAGCCGTTGGCCTGCTGCGCGCGTTCGTCGTTGACCACGCTGACCACCAGATAGCGGCGCCCGCTGGCCGCCAGCACATAGCCGGCCAGGGCCCGCACGTCGCGCAGCGATCCGCTTTTCAGGTGGGCGAGGCCCGCAGCGTCGGAATCGCGCATGCGGCGGCGCACCGTTCCGTCCATGCCCGAGATGGCCAGCGAGGAGACGAACTCCGGCATGACCGGCGACCGCCAGGCGGCGGCCAGGAGCCGCGCCAGGCTGTCGGCCGAGATCCGGCCGTCGCGGGACAACCCCGAGCCATTGTCCAGCACCAGTTCGGGCAATTTCAGGCCCCGCGCCGCCAGGATCCCGTCCACCGCGCGGTCGCCGCTGGCCACGGTGGCCGGGCCCGGCTCGTAAGCGGCGCCCAACGTCAGCAGCAGCAGGCGGGCCATGACGTTGTTGCTCTGCTTGTTGATGCTGCGCACGACCTCGGCCAGCGACGGCGAATCGTGGGTAGCGAACAGCACGGCATCGCCCGGCACGCTTGCCTCGCGTATCCGGCCCGCCAGGCTGCCGCCCATTTCCTGCCAGAGCACGCGGAAGACCGCCTCGGCATGCCGGGGCTGGGACAGCGCCAGCCGGTACAGGCTGAACTCGCCGCAGCCCCCCGACACGGTTCCGGCCACGCGCAGCGACACGCCGGACGAGGTCAGGAAGGGCTCGGTCTGCACCACGGGCGAACCGGGACACGGATTGTCCGACCATTTCAGTCCGCCCTCGACCTTGACGCCGGGCAGGGCCGGATCCAGCGTCACCCGCCAGTGGCGGTTGCGCAGGTCCGGGGTGAACAACAGGCGCACCGCGCCAAACCCCACCATCCAGGCATCCGGGCTGGCGTTGTAGGGCCGCGAGGGATCGCCGTCGAAGGCGCCGGGGTCGATGGACACCGGCCCGAACACCGAGCGGTCCACGACCAGCTCCGGGATCCGGCGCACGCCGCGCACGCGCAGCTCGCGCAGCAGTTGCCAGAGGTCTTCCAGCTTGAAGAAGGGATCGCCGCTGGCGCGCAGGTACAGCGGACCGGACAGGGCGCCATCGGCCGAGATCGTGGTGCCCGGCTCCACCAGCAGCTGGGTGCGCCAGACGTGCGCGGGCCCCAGGCTGTCCAAGGCGGCGAAGGTGGTCACCAGCTTCATGACCGAGGCGGGGTTGCGTGGCTGCCCGGCATTGACCGACACCATGCGCGGGCCGTCGACCGGCTCGACCACCACCGACAAGGCGCTCTCGGGCAGCCCCGTGGCGGCCCAGGCCGCCGACAATTCCGCGGGCAGGTCCTGCGCCCGCGCCATGGCGAATGCCAGGCAGGCGCACACCGCCACCGCGGCCCGCGTCCATCCGCCGGGCCTGCGCCCGGCTCTTCCCGTCCCGCGCCGGCCCTCGGCCACGCCGGCTTGCGCGCCACTCTGCAACAACGCCTGCTCCCTTGTTCCCGTTCCGTGGTTCGAACAGGCTAGAGCATAACGGTTCCCGCCGCTGCCGCCGGCATGCGGATCAATGATGGAGCGAGGCCTCGTAGCGCACCAGCAACTGGCGCATGTCGCCCACAGTGCCCTTGAGCGCCTCGGTGGCCTGGGCCAGCGAGGCGACCGAGGCGGAAGTGCGCTCCACTTCGCCCGAGATGCCTTCCATGCTGTCGGCGACTTCCTGCGACGCCGCCGACTGCTGCTGCAACATGCCGGAAATGTCGCGCGCCCGCTCCACCACCAGCGACGACGAGCGGCGCACCCGTTCGAAGAAACCCGCGCTCTCGCGGATCTGCTCACCGCTGTATTGCACCGACGCCACCGCGTCCTGCATGGAGGTCGAAGTCTCGGTGGCGAAGCGGGTGATGGCCTGCAGCGCATGGCCGATGTCGCCCGTGCTGCCGGCCGTGCGGTCGGACAGTGTGCGTACTTCCTCGGCCACGACGCCGAAGCCGCGGCCGTTCTCGCCCGCGCGGGCGGCCTCGATGGCCGCGTTCAGCGACAGCAGGCGGGTCTGGTTGGCGATCTCGCTGATGGCCTGGGTCACGCCGGAAATGGTCGACACCAGATCGTGCAGCGAGCCTATCTGTTCGTTGGTACGGCCCACGGCCTCGGCCACCGAATCCGTGCCACGCACCGAATCGCCGATCTTGGCCTCGGCCGTGTCGACTTCGCTCAAGGCCGATTCCGACAGAGACAGGGCCGAGCCGGTGTGCTGCGAGGCTTCGCGGATGGCCACGCTCATCTGCTCGACCGCGGCGGCGATGCGGGTCAGGCGGTCGCGCTGCTCGTCGATGACCTGGCGGATCGCGGCGATCTCGCCGTTGACGCGGTCGGCGTTGCCGTCCACGGCCTGCGCCACCTGCAGCACGTCGCACAGCGTGGAGCGCAGGTGGATGCGGGTCGACTCGATGCGCATGGGCAGGCCGCCCAGGTCGAACTGGTGGCGGCCTTCCACGGCGACCGACAGCATGCCCTCGCCCATCGCGGCCAGCGTGCGGTCTACGCGGCGCAGCGGCGCCGAGACGCGGTACCGCCACGCTGCCGCGGCGGCGACGACGACCGCCGCCTGGCCCAGCATCCAGCCCCAGTGCGGCAGCAGCCATGCCCCCAGCGCCATGCCCAGCGACAGGACCGCCACGCCCGCGCCCCACGGGGCGGGAGCGTGCCACCAGCGCGGACGCGGCGTGGCGGGGAATTTCGCCTTGCCCGCCGACACGTCGGCATGCAGGGCCTGGGCGCAAGCCACCTCGGCGCGGTCGGGGGCGTTGCGCACCGACATGTAGCCGACGTGCCTGCCGTTCTCGTACAGCGGCGTGACATAGGCCTCGACCCAATAGAAACCGCCGTCCTTGCAGCGGTTCTTGACCAACGCCCGCCACGGCTGGCCGCGCTTGATGGTCTGCCAGAGATCGGCGAAGGCCTCGGGCGGCATGTCGGGATGCCGGACGATGTTGTGGGGCTGGCCGATGAGTTCATCGCGCGAGAAGCCGCTGACCTCGATGAACGCGGGGTTCGCATAGGTGATGCGCCCCTTCAGGTCGGTGGTGGTCACCACGGGGCGGCTTTTCTCGACGAAGCGCTCGAGCGACGTGACGGGCAGATTCTTGCGCATGGCTCTTGGTATGGACAACGACTCATGACGGTTGACGGCAGCCAGGCGCCCGGACTTTAGGACTATTTGCCGATCGGCGGCCCGCCGTCCCACTACAATCCCGGGTGATTCCCTCGATAGCCTAGGAGCAGCCCATGAAGACCAAAGCCGCGATCGCCTGGAAGGCAGGCGCGCCCCTGACCATCGAAGAAGTGGACCTGGAAGGTCCGCGCGCCGGC
>NZ_SGXC01000002.1 GCF_004216695.1 Pigmentiphaga kullae | reverse complement strand
CGGACGTCTGTGAAAGTAGGTCATTGTCAGGCTATCTACACCCAAAACCCCCGACCGGAAAACCGGCCGGGGGTTTTGTCTTTGGTGCTCCTGTTTTCTGATCAATCGCGCACGCGCGAACCGTCGGGAAGAAAGCGCTCGCTGCGAATGACGGCCCCGGATGCATCGTAGCCGCGTTCCGACAGCCGCTTGCCGCGGGCGTCATACGTCACTTCCCGCTTGAGCTTGCCTGACGCGTCATATTCCCGGTGGATGCCCACGGGACGGAACTGCCCCTGGAAGACGCCCGCCGACTGCAGCGTGCCCTGGTCGGAAAAGCGCTCCACGTATTTGCCCGGCAAGCCGCCCGGCTCCCGCTGCGATTGATCCACGCGGGTTTCCTTGACCTGGCCGTTCAGGTACCAGACCGTTCCCTTGACCTCGTTGCCGCCCACGAAGGTCTGATCGCGCAGGGGCTTGCCGTCTTCGCTCCATTCCCGTTCGATGGCTTCCGTGGTCGTCTTGCCGCCGCGAGTTCGCTGGCGCTCGATGGTTTCGTAGATCAACTGGCCGTTGCGGCCGTATTCCTTGGTGTGTTCGCCGCCTTCCACGGGCCGGACGACGGTCTGGCCGGCCAGCGAGGGATTGCGTTCGGCTTGAACGGTGGCGCCGAGGAGCGCGATGGCAAGCGCGGTCGCGCAGGTAGTCAGGTGCCGTGGTGACAACATCATGGACGAAGACCCTTTGAATGCGATCCCCAACCATACCTTCCAGGGCGGCCGCTTGTCGCGGCCACCCCGTAAAGCGGTGTTACCGCATGCCCAGGATGGAGGCGTCGTAGATCGCCGACAGCGGTGCCGACTCGGGGGTGATCAGTCCGTTCTCGATGTAGTGGTTGCGCATTTTCTCGATGGTCGCCAGCTTGATCTTGCCCGAGGGATTCAGCGACACGGTGGCGAACAGTCTTTCGGCCATGGCCTGGTCCACCTTGAAGAGCTTCATCAGGCGGTCGAGGTTCTCCTGGCGCGGCGCTTTGTCGATGTGCCGGACGGCTTCCAGGACGGTGGCGACAGCTTCCTTCACCAGCGCGGGCCGTTCGGCCAGCGTCCGCCGCTTGGCTACGATGACATAGGGATCCCAGTCCTTGCCGACGAAGTCGGAAATCTTGGCGACGCTGCGCAGGCGCTGCTCGCGGTCGATCAAAATGGCGGCGTGTTCGGTGGTGACCCAGATGTCGGCCTGGCCGTTGCGCAGCGCCTGGTAGTTCTGCGGCACGCCGCCGGTGGGGACCAGGGTGACGTCGTCCTGGCTGACGCCCAGCGATTTCAGGAACAGGTCGACGTACAGCCGGTCCGTGCCCGACAACTGCGTGACCGCGAAGCGCTTGCCCTTGAGCTGGCGGGCATCGACGGGCCGCTCGGCCATGGACCACAGGTGCCATTCGGCGCGCGTCCCGAGATCCGCGACGATGACGAAGTCCACGCCTTTGCTCAGATAGTTGATGGTGGCGCCCATGCCGTACAGCCGCACGTCGGAATGGTTTTCTTCCTCCGGGCTCCAGGTGCGCCGGTCGCCGCCGCCCAGAGGGGGCGGTACGACGGGCTTCAGGCCGTGCTTGCGCCACAGGTCGAGGTCCTGGGCGGTGGCGTTGATCAGGGCCGTGCCCGGCACGGTGTTGACGCCCATGGTGAAGGTGAATTCGACCGGCCCTGCCTGGGCGGCCCGTGCGGGCAGCCAGGCGGCGGCCGGAAGCAGGGCGGCGGTGGACAGCAGCCGGCGGCGGGTGGGCTGGAAGGTCATGCTTTCCGTCTCCTTTCTTTGTGTTTTGTATATAAAAATAGTTTTCGAATACTAAACTTTGACGAATGGAGGCGGCAAGTCAGGTCATTCCCTGCGTTGGTGGATTTTCATAATCTGGACCAAATGGTCCGGTATGCTGGCGGGATGTAAGCGAGAGGGGGAAGCCGGGGTGGGGGCGCTATCGCCCTGACGGAGGCATCGCGAAACTAGGGGATTTCCCTAGGTAGAAGGGTAGGGGATGACGCCGTACCAAATGTTGCAGTTTTGCCGGGAAATGCTGGCGAGTGCTTACAGGCGGGCGATGGGCGGCGTCAGTGGAAGATAAGAAAGTTGCGGATGTCGCAAGCAGGATATGAATCGGAGAGCGTCGTATTTTTTTACATATTGAATTGTGCGCGCAGTTATGCAATAACGCTGATACGGAACGTTAACGGCTGCGCCGCAAGAAACTTTAGCGTTTGTTTGTCGTTCTCCGTGCGCCTACGCATCACGCCGTTTTCCGTGTGCGGGCCTTGCTTCGATTCTGGTTGTGTTGTCCATGGCGTGCCAGCCGGCACGCTGGTACCCAATTTAGTCACTGAGCTGTCCCGCCATGCCCTACCTCACGGATTCTTCCAAGTTGTCCGGCTTCTGGAGCGCGCGTTCGCAAGGATTGCACCGGTTCTGGTGGGGGCTGCGCTACGCCCAGCCCATGACCCTGCTGGGTACCCATCTGGGCCGCAAGGACGAGTACCTGGCCTGGTTCAACACGGTCGAGACGCCCGTGCTGCGTCACCCGGCCAGCCGGTGGAGCTTCTGCCAGCGGCCACCGAGCATGGTGGGGTCGCAGGCTTTCCATTTCTTCGGCGTGGAAAGGGTGCTGTCCGACAACCGCGGCTGGCACTGGCGGCCCTGGGGCGAGAACTGGCTGCACAACCTCCATGCCTTCGACGATCTGGTGGCCGATGGCGCGGAAGGCCGTTTCGAATGGCACGAGAAGCTGGTCACCAACTGGATCGTGGCCAATACGCCCGGCAAGGGCGTGGGCTGGCGGCCCCACAGCTTGTCGCGGCGCATCGTGAACTGGGTCAAATGGGACCTGGACAAGCGCGGGCTGAACGAAGTGGGGCGGCGCAACCTGGTCGTGCAGGTGCGTTTCCTGCGTCAGCGGCTGGGAACGTCGATGACGGCAGCCTATCCCACGAAGGCGGGCAAGGCGCTGCTTTTCGCCGGCGCCTTCTTCGACGGCGCGGAAGCCGCGGCGTGGCGCAAGACGGGACTGTCCGTGCTGCGTACGGCGCTCAAGCCCAGCTACATGCGGGCCCGCCTGGGCGGGGGCGATGCCTACCGCATCGCCATCATCGAGGACCTGCTGGACGTGATCCAGCTCGACAAGGTCTATCCGGGCCTGCTTGGCCGGGACGAACTGGCGCGTTCGCAGGACCTGGTGCTGCCGCTGCTGGCGATGGACGCCGAGCGAAGCGCCGCGCCCGGCCTGGACGGGGCCGAGCCCGTATTCTTCGCCGAACCCAAGGTGCACGCGCTGCGGCAGTACGCGCAGCGGCTGGGCCTGAACGCCGCCGCCTGATTCTTCCGGCGGCTCCTTAGCCCCTTACAATAGGCGCTCCTCCGCAAAGGAGGGGTGCCGGCGTTCGCCCGCCCCGCATGCCGGGCATCTTCATCGTGGGGCCTAGTCCGAGTCTGTCCATGCTTCGCACATCGCTTGCTTCCGGTTTCCTCGGTCTGTCGATCCTGCTGGCCGCGCCCGCGCACGCCGCCGACCCGCTGCGCATCGGCGAGATCAACAGCTACAAGGCGCAGCCCGCCTTTCTAGAACCCTACCGCAAGGCCATGCTGCTGGCCCTGGAGGAAGTCAACGCCGCCGGCGGCGTGAACGGGCGTCCGCTGGAACTGCTGATCCGGGACGACAATGGCGTGCCGGGCGACGCCGTGCGCGCGGCCGAGGAACTGGTCTCGCGCGAACGCGTGGCGATGCTGGCCGGCGGCTTTCTGTCCAACGTCGGCCTGGCGCTGGGCGACTACGCCCGGCAGCGCAAGGTGCCGTTCCTGGCCAGCGAGCCGCTGACCGACAAGATCACCTGGGCCAACGGCAACCGCTATACCTTCCGCCTGCGGCCGTCGACCTGGATGCAGGTGTCGATGCTGGTGC
The DNA here is from genome assembly GCF_004216695.1 of Pigmentiphaga kullae. Lineage (GTDB taxonomy): Bacteria > Pseudomonadota > Gammaproteobacteria > Burkholderiales > Burkholderiaceae_B > Pigmentiphaga > Pigmentiphaga kullae. The sequence goes on along the minus strand of NZ_SGXC01000002.1, from coordinate 1,796,801 downwards.
CCGAGGCGGCCAGGCTGGGCAAGAAGCGCTGGGCCATCGTCTATCCGAACTACGAGTACGGGCAGTCGGCGGTGCAGACCTTCAAGACGCTGCTCCAGGCGGCGCAGCCCGGCGTCGAGTTCGTGACCGAGCAGGCCACGCCGCTGGGCAAGCTCGATGCGGGGCCCGTGGTGCAGGCGCTCGAGGCCAGCAAGCCGGATGCGATCTTCAACGTGCTGTTCGCCACGGACCTGACCAAGTTCGTGCGCGAAGGCGCCACGCGCGGCCTGTTCAAGGGCCGCGAAGTGGTCAGCCTGCTGTCGGGCGAGCCCGAATACCTGGAGCCGCTGAAGGACGAGGCGCCCGAGGGCTGGATCGTGACGGGCTATCCCTGGTATGCGATCAAGACGCCCGAGCACCAGCGCTTCCTGGATGCCTATCGGAAGAAGTACGGCGAGCCGCCGCGCCAGGGCTCGGTCGTGGGCTACGTGACCATCCATGCCGCGGCCGAGGCGCTGCGGCGCGCGGGCAGCGCCGATCCCGAGAAGATCGTGGAGGCGTTCCGCAACATGCCGCTGTCCTCGCCCTGGGGCCCCATCGTGTTTCGCGCGCAGGACAATCAATCGACGCTGGGCGCTTTCGTCGGGCGCACCGCGCTGCAGGGCAGCGGGGCGCAGCGCACGGGAGTCATGGTGGACTTCCGCTATGCCGACGGCGCCCGGTACCAGCCCACCGATGCCGAGGTGGCGAAGCTGCGGCCGGCGCGCTGAGCGGTGCTGGCGCAACTGCTGAACGGGCTGGCCAGCGCCAGCAGCCTGTTCCTGCTGTCGCTGGGGTTGACGCTGATCTTCGGCGTGTCGCGCGTGGTCAATTTCGCGCACGGCTCGCTCGCCATGCTGGGGCTGTACCTGGGCGTCACATTGGCCCAGGCGCTGATTCCGCTGTGGGGCGCCCTGGGGTTCTGGGGCGCGGTGGCGGGCGCGGCGCTGGCGGTGGCCGCGGTGGGCGCGCTGATCGAGCGCGGCGTGCTGCGCCGGCTGTACGGCAGTCCCGAACTGTTCCAACTGGTCGCGACCTTCGCGCTGGTGCTGATCATCCGCGATGCGACGCTGGCTGCCTGGGGCGCGGACGACAGGCTCGGGCCCAAGGCGCCGGGGCTGACGGGCGTGCTGGCGCCCGGTACGCTGAACCTGCCGTCGTACGACTTCGTGCTGATGGCCATCGGCCTGCTGGTGCTGGCCGGCGTGCAATGGATCATGACGTCCACCCGCTGGGGCCTGCAATTGCGCGCCGCCACCGAGGACCGCGAGATGGCGCTGGCCGTGGGCGTGGACGAGCGGCGGCTGTTCACGCAGGTGTTCGCGCTGGGGGCCGGCCTGGCGGGGCTGGCCGGAGCGTTGCAGATGCCGCGCGAGCCGGCATCGCTGGCCTACGACCTCCAGGTCGTGGCCGAGGCCTTCGTGGTGACGGTGGTGGGCGGCATGGGCAGCGTGATCGGCGCTTTCGTGGCGGCGATGATGATAGGCGTGGTCAAGGCGGCCTGCGTGGCGCTGGGAACGGTGTCGATAGGCGGCCTGGAACTGGTGCTGCCCAAGCTGACGCTGGTGATCGAATTCCTGCTGATGGCCATCGTGCTGGCCTTGCGCCCCTGGGGCCTGTTCGGGCGGCCCGTGGCGCCGCCGCGCGCGGCACGCGCCGAGCTCAATCCGCTGCCGCCGCCCACGCGCCGCGGCGGCCTGCTGCTGGCGGCGGGCGTGGCGGCGCTGGCGCTGCTGCCCTGGCTGGCCGGCGACATGGCCTATGTGCTGGTCCTGGCCGTGGATGTCCTGATCGCCGGTCTTTTCGCCGCCAGCCTGTATGTCCTGATGGGGCCGGGCGGCGTCCATTCGTTCGGCCATGCGGCCTTCCTGGGGCTGGGCGCCTACGGCGGGGCGCTGGCCGCGCCGATGGTGGCGGCCGTGCTGCCGGGGCTGGCCGGCACGGGCCCTGGCGGCATCGCCGGCATCCTGCTGTGCCTGGCGGCAGGCATGCTGCTGGCGCTGGCCGGCGCGGCGGTGTTCGGTTTCGTCGTGCTGCGGGCGGCGGGGGTCTACGCGGCCATGCTGACCCTGGCCTTCGCCCAGATCACCTGGTCCATCGCTTTCCAGTGGGATGCCGTGACAGGAGGCAGCAACGGCCTGTTCGGTTTCTGGCCGCAGGGGTGGCTGGCCACGCGCGAAGGGTATTACTGGTTCGTCCTGGGCGTGGCCTGCGCCGGGGGCCTGCTGCTGCGGCACCTGATGCATGCGCCTTTCGGGTTGACGCTGCGCATGGTGCGCGACGCGCCGCTGCGCGCCGAGAGCCTGGGCCTGCCCGTGTTCGCGGTGCGCTGGACGGCCTTCATGCTGGCGGGGGCGCTGGCGGGCGCCGCCGGCGTCCTGACGGTGTTCGCCAAGGGCTCGGTGGCGCCCGATCTGCTGGCCATTCCCCGCTCGGTCGACGCGCTCGTCATGGTCCTGCTGGGCGGCCTGCAGTCGCTGGCCGGCCCCTGGCTGGGCGCCCTGGCCTATACGGTGGGGCAGGATTTCCTGGCGCGCGCCACCGAATACTGGCGCGCCGCCATCGGCCTGGCCATGTTGGCGGTGATCCTGCTCGCGCCCGGCGGGCTGACCGGCATCCGGCGGCTGAGCGGCCTGGCTTTCCCGGGACGGTCCGATGGCGGGAGGGCGCGGCGATGAAGCTGGTCGTGACGGGCTTGTCCAAGTCGTTCGGCGCCGTGCGGGCGGTGGAGGACGTCGGATTCACGCTGGAAGGCGGCCAGATGCTGGCCTTGATCGGTCCCAACGGCGCGGGCAAGAGCACCTGCTTCCAGTGCATCAACGGCCAGCTCCAGCCCGATGCCGGCCGCATCGCATTCGACGGGCGCGACGTGACTCGCCTGAGCGTGGCCGCGCGGGCCCGGCTGGGCCTGGGGCGGACATTCCAGATCGCCCAGGTGGCGGCGTCGCTGAGCGTGGGCCAGCACGTCGCGCTGGCGCTGGCCGCCCGCGATCCCGGCGTCTGGCATGGCGTACGCGGCCGCGGGGCGGGCGCGGATCCGGCCGAGCTGCACGCCTGGCTGGAGCGTTTCGACCTGGGGGCGCTGGCCGGCAGGCTGTGCGGGGAACTGCCTTATCCCGAACTCAAGCGCGTGGAGCTGGCCAGCGCGCTGGCCCTGAAGCCCCGCGTGTTGCTGATGGACGAGCCCACCGCGGGCATGACGCGGGCCGACCGGCGCGGCCTGATGGCCATCGTGAAGCAGGAGGCCGCCGGTGGCCTGGCGGTGTTGTTCACCGAACACAGCATGGACGTGGTGTTCGGCTTCGCCGACAAGGTCCTGGTCCTGGTGCGCGGCCGCGTGATCGCCGAAGGGGCGCCCAGGCGGATCGCCGAGGATCCGGCGGTGCGGGCGGCCTACCTGGGCATGGCCGCAGTGGGAGCGCCGGCATGACGGCGCTGTTGCAGACGCGCGCGCTGTGCGCCTTCCATGGCCGGGCGCAGGCCTTGTTCGACGTGGACCTGGACGTCGGGGCGGGAGAGATCGTCGCCCTGGTCGGACGCAACGGGGCCGGCAAGAGCACGCTGATGCGCGCGCTGGCGGGTCTGGTCGAGACCTCGGGCGAGGTGTTGCTGGATGGCCGGTCCATGGCCGGCTGGCGTGCCGACAGGCGGGTGCATGCGGGCCTGGCCTGGGTGCCGGAGGACCGGCGCGTGTTCACCCAGCTCACGGCGCGGCAGAACCTGGAGGTGGCCATGGGCCGGCCGCGTCCCGGCGCCGAACCCTGGACCGTGGAGCGGGTCTGCCGCCTGTTTCCGGAACTCGAACCGCTGGCGCACCGGCCGGGCGGCGCGTTGAGCGGGGGGGAACAACAGATGCTGGCGATCGGCCGGGCGCTGATGACCCAGCCTCGGGTGATCCTGCTGGACGAGCCTTCCGAGGGCGTGGCCCCCATCGTGGTGCAGCGGCTGGTGGAGGCGATACGCGTCCTGCGCGGGCAGGGGCTGGCGATCCTGCTGTCCGAGCAGAACGAGGCCCTGGCCGCGCCGCTGGCGGACCGCAGCCTGTACATGGACGACGGCATGCTGGGGCGGACGCCGCCCGGAGCGCCGGGGCAGGCGGATTGCCGCATGCCCGGGCCGGATGTCTCGCCCATATAGTTGTTATCGTCAACAAAGTAGTGTATAAAAACAACTATCGTAGGCCACCAGACATCCAGGGGTTCGCATGAGCAGTGCATATTCCACCATCCGCGTCGAGGTCGAGGACCACGTCGCCACGTTGACACTGAACCGGCCCGAAAGCCGCAACGCGCTCAATACGGCCATGTGCGGCGAGCTGATCGCCGCGGCCGAGGCGCTGGCCGCCGACGAGACCGTGCACGTGGTCGTGATCCGCGGAGAAGGGCCGGTGTTCTGCGCCGGCGCCGACCTGAAGGAGCGGAAGGACATGTCCACCGCCGAGCTGACCGCGCGCCGCGTCAAGGGCTTCACCGCCTATGCCGCCCTCGAGCGCCTGCCGCAGGCGGTCATCGCCGTGGTGCACGGCGCGGCCTTCGGGTCGGGCTGCGAGATCGCCGGCGCCAGCGACTTCATCCTGGCCTCCACCGAAGCGAAGTTCCGCTACCCGGAGGTCGGTTGGGGCACCATAGGCGCAACCCAGCGGCTGCCGCGCATGGTGGGCGTGCGCATGGCCAAGGAACTGCTGTTCACCGGCCGAACCGTGGAGGCGCAGGAAGCCAAGGCCATCGGGCTGGTGAACCACGTATACGAGCCCGCCGAGCTGGAAGCGCGCGCCTTCGAGATGGCCCGCCACATCGCCGCCGCCGCGCCGCTGACGGTCCGGCTGACCAAGCGCTGTGTGGACCAGGGCGTGGAGACCACGCGCGAGGGCGCGATGGCCGTGGAACTGCTGGCCATCGAAGAGAACCTGCGCCACAGCGACTGGAAGCGGGCGATCTCGGGCTTCGGTGCGGGAGCGCAGAAAAATGCTTGACCGTCCCACCACGCTTTATCGCACCCTGGAGCACACCGCCCGCGAGTACGGCTCGCGCGAGGCCTTCGTCTGCCAGGCCGACCGCCTGACCTGGGACGAGGTGCTGGCCGGCACCCGCCGCATCGCCGCCGCGCTGCACGCCAGCGGCGTGCGCAAGGGCGACCATGTCGGGATCATGCTGGGCAACGGCGCCACCTGGCTGCAGACTTTCTTCGCCTGCGCGACCCTGGGCGCGGTGACCGTGCCGGTCAACACCCGCTTCAAGACCGACGAACTGCAGTTCTGCCTGAAGCAGGCGGACGTGAAGCTGCTGGTGTTCGCCGACGCCTTCCTGGGCATCGATTTCGTGCAGTTGCTGACCGCGGTCGAGCCGGCGCTGAACACCGGCCTGCCCGGCCAGGCGCTGCCCGAACTGCGCCGTGCCGTCATGGTGGGCGACGGCCCCTGCCCGGAGGGCGCCGAGCGCTACGCGGATTTCCTGGCCCGCGGCCAGGAGGTGGCGCCCGATACCATCGAGGCGGTGGCGGCTGGCATCACCCCCGACGATCTGCTGCTGATGCAGTTCACCTCGGGCACCACGTCGTTCCCCAAGGGCGTGATGCTGACCCACGCCAACATGCTGACCAACGCCTGGGCCGCCGGCCAGCGCATAGGCGTGCGCCACGACGACCGCTACTTCAGCATCCGGCCGTTCTTCCACGTCTCGGGCACGACGTTGTCCGTGCTGGTCAGCCTGGTGGCGGGCTGCTGCCTGCTGACGCTGCCCAAGTTCGACGTGGCCGAGACGCTGCGCGTGATGGACGAGGAGAAGTGCACCCTGACCTCGGGCAACGACACCATCTTCCTGATGATGATGGGCCATCCCGACTTCGATCCCAAGAAGCTGCACCTGCGCGGCGGCTGGGCGGCGGCCGGACCCGAGGTCATGCAGCAGATCCGCGACGTGATGGGCGTGGACCACGTCTGCAATGCCTATGGACAGTCCGAAGCTTCGCCCAACGTGATCATGTCGTCGCGGGACGATCCCTTCGAGCTGCGCGCCCACGGCTGGGGGCTGCCGCATCCGGGCACCGAGGTGCGCATCGTCGACCAGGACAGCGGCGAGGTCCTTCCCCCCGGCGGCCAGGGCGAGATCCAGGTGCGGGGCTGGCACGTGATGCGCGGCTACTACAAGATGCCCGAGGCGACCGCCAAGGCGCTGACGCCGGAAGGCTGGCTGCGCACGGGCGACCTGGGGGAGATGTCGCCCGATGGCCGGCTGCGCATGGTCGGCCGGCTCAAGGACATGTACCGGGTGGGCGGCGAGAACGTTGCGCCGGCCGAGGTCGAGGAGACCTTGCACGCGCATCCCGCGGTGCAGATGGCCCAGGTGATCGGCGTGCCCGACGCCCGCCTGGGCGAGGTGACGGCGGCCTTCGTGCTGCTCAAGGAAGGCAAGCAGGCCGGGCGCCAGGAACTGATCGACTGGTGCAAGGCGCGCTGCGCGAACTTCAAGGTGCCGCGCTACCTGGAGATCGTGGATACGTTCGACAATATCGGCATGACGGGCAGTTCCAAGGTCCAGAAGAACAAGCTCAAGGCCCATGCCATCGAGCTGTTCGGGCTGGGCAACGTCCATGGCGCGAAGGGAGGCTAGACCGATGAGCGACGTCACGCTTTGCGAATGCTTTGCCCGCGATGGGCTGCAGCACGAGGAAACCTTCATCCCCACCGCCACCAAGGTGGCGTTGATCGACCGCTTCGCCGGCATCGGTTTCCAGCGTGTCGAGGCGACCTCGTATTCGAATCCCAAGGTCGTGCCCCAGTTCGGCGATGCCAGCGAGCTGCTGCGCGCACTGCCACGCCGCGACGGAGTCTGGTACAAGGCGACCTGCGCCAACGTGCGTGCCGTCGAACGCGCGGTGGCCGACCTGGACGCCGGCTTCGGCGCCAACGAGATCAGCCTGCTGGTGTCGGCCAGCGAATCGCATTCGATGAAGAACCTGCGGCGCAGCCGTGCCGACCAGTGGCAGAACGTGGCCGACATGGTGGCGGCATCGCAGGGGCGTTTCCGCATGATCGGCACGGTATCGGTCGCCTGGGGCTGTCCGTTCGAGGGCAAGGTATCGGCCGACAGCGTGCTGGAGGACGTCCGGCGCTTTGCCCAACTGGGCGTCATGCACGTGGCGCTGGGCGATACGACGGGCATGGCCTCGCCGCAGACCGTCAGGCAACTGATGTCGGCGGTGCACGCCGAGCTGCCGGAGGTGGCGACCGTTGCGCACTTCCACGATACGCGCGGCACCGGCCTGGTCAACTACGTGGCCGCGCTGGAGGCGGGTTGCCGCTATTTCGACTGCGCCTTCGGCGGCGTGGGCGGGCATCCGGCCAAGGTCAAGTACGGCGGCGGGCATACCGGCAACGTTTCGACCGAGGACCTGGTGAACCTGTTCGAATCCATGGGGGTGTCCACCGGCATCGACCTGGCGGGGCTGATGGAGACCGCGGCCATGTGCGAGGAAGCCCTGGGCCGCACGCTGCACAGCCGCGTCGCCCAGAGCGGGCTCAATCCCCTGCTGGGGGTGGCCGCGCATGGATAGTCCCGAGTCCTGCGCGGTGCTCGAGCCCCAGGCTGTCATCCCCACCGGCCCGCTGGCGGGTTCGGCCCTTGCGCCGTTCGCCGCCTGGCTGGGCATTGCCGTGCACGAGGCCGACCTGGGGCGCTCGCGGCTCGTCATGACCGCCAGCGCGCGGCTGGCGAACCGGCGCGGGGTCATCCACGGCGGGGCCATCGCCACGTTGATGGATTCGAGCATGGCCATCGCCACCCGCACGATCGAATCCGGCCTGGAGACCTCCGGCACGGTGGACCTGAACATCCATTTCATCGCGCCGGGCCGGGGCGACCTGACGGCCCGCGCCGAGGTCAGGCATGCGGGCGGATCCATCGCCTTCTGTCAGTGCGAAGTGCGGGACGAGGCGGGCACGCTGGTCGCCACGGCCATGAGCAGCTTCAAGCTGAGGCGGCCCAGGCCGTCCCCGGCCGGGCCCGAGTGAGGTAAATTCCTGCGTTCACCTATCGAGAAAGACGTATGACAAGACCTGTTCCCGCGAATCTCAAGGAATTGTTTTCCTACCGCCTGAACCGCCTGGCCTTCGTCTCCAGCCGCATCGCCGCACGGGTGAACGAGAGCCAGTACGAACTGGGCTCGCGCGATTGGCGCATCGTCGGGTTGCTGGGCGCCTTCGCTCCGCTGTCGCTCAATGCGCTGGCGCACGAGGCCAACATCGACAAGAGCCAGGCCAGCCGCAGCGTGGCCGAGCTGATCGAGCGCGGCCTGGTCAAGCGGGGCGCCGACGAATCGGACGGCCGGGGCGTGCGGCTCGACCTGACCCCGCAGGGCCGCGCGCTATACCGCAAGGTGTTCCCCAAGGCCATCGATCGCAACGAGAAGATGCTGTCCGTGCTGACCGACGAAGAGCGGGAAGTGCTGGAGCGCGCGATCGACAAGCTGACCGAGCATACGATCGGGTTGCTGGAAGAACTAAAGCCCCCCCGTACGCGCTGACGCGCGCCCCCCAGGGGGCGGGCGGCGGGGGACCGGCGGAGCCGGATCCCCCGTGCCCTGGTCTGGGGCGATTTTCTCAGGGGGGGGGCAACGGGGCTGTGGGGGAGTTTTCCGTCCATATAGTTGAATTTATCAATTAAATAGTATATAAAATCAACTATATTGGAAACCACGAGCATGAGCATGTCCGAACTCCTGATTGAGAACCAAGGGGCCGTCCGCATCCTGACGATGAACCGGCCGGAGAAGCACAACGCGTTGAATACGGCGCTGACGCAGGCGCTGGTGGATGCGCTGTGGCAGGCCGAGCACGATGCCGAGGTCCATGCCGTCGTGCTGACGGGGGCGGGCAAGTCGTTCTGTGCGGGTGCCGACACGTCGGAGTTCAGCGCGCTGGTGCCCGAGGATCCCCAGGCCGTCAACGCGCGCGCCGACCTGACCACCGGGCTGCATCTGGCCTTCTCGCGCATGTCCAAGCCCGTCGTGGCCGCCGTGCGGGGCAATGCGCTGGGTGGGGGCGCCGGGCTGGCCATCGCCTGCGATCTGGCCGTCATGGCCGAGAACGTCCGTTTCGGCTATCCCGAACTCAAGCACGGCATCGTGGCCGCCGTGGTCATGTCCAATCTGGTCCGCCAACTGGGCCGCAAGCATGCCTTCGAACTGCTGGCCATGGGCGAGCCCGTCAACGGCGCGCGTGCGCTGGCGCTGGGCCTGGCCAACCGGGTCGAACCCGACGACCGGGTGCTGGAGGCCGCGCTGGAAGTCGCCGCCAAGCTGGCGAGCTGGAGCCCCATCGCGATGGGCACGACCAAGCGGCTGTTCCACCGCGTGGCCGAGTTGACGCTGGAGGAAGGACTGGCCGCCGGACGCGACACCAACGTCATCATGCGGGGCTTCCGCAAGGCGGCGAAATGACGCGTCCGCTGGAAAACGTCACCATCCTGGACCTGTCGCGGGTCCTGGCGTGCCCCTTCGCCACGATGATCCTGGCCGAGCTGGGCGCCACGGTGATCAAGGTCGAGCAGCCCGGCACCGGCGACGAGACGCGCGGTTTCGAACCCAGGGTCGAAGGCGAGGGCGGTTCCGAATCGGCCTATTACATGGCTTTCAACCGCAGCAAGCAGTCCATTACCGTCAACCTGCGCAGCGCCGAAGGGCAGGATCTCATCCGCAAGCTCAGCGCCCAGGCCGACGTCGTGCTGGAGAACTTCCCGGTCGGCACGCTGCAGCGCTACGGGCTGGACTACGCCCGGCTGTCGCAGGACAACCCCGCGCTGGTCTACGTGTCGTGCACGGGCTTCGGCATGACCGGTCCGTACGCGCCCCGCAAGGGCTACGACACGGTGTTCCAGGCCATGGGCGGCATCATGAGCCTGACGGGCGAGCGGGGCGGCGGTCCGGTCAAGCCCGGACTGCCGGTGGCCGACCTGACCTCGGGCCTGTGGGTCGCGATCGCCATCCTGTCGTCCCTGATGGGGCGGCAGGCCACGGGCAAGGGCTGCCACGTGGATTTTTCCATGCTGGATGGCCAGGTCGGCCTGCTGTCGCTGGCCGCGGCGCGTTTCTTCGCGCTGGGCGAAGTGCCGCCCCGGCTGGGCACCGAGCATCCGGGCCGCGTGCCGTCGGCGGCGTTCCGCTGCCGCGACGACAAGTGGGTGCAGGTCACGGGCAGCGACCAGCACTGGAAGCCGTTGTGCGACCTGCTCGGCCTGCACGAGTGGGCGGAGGATCCGACCCTGGTGCGCAACATCGACCGGGTCAACCGGCGCGAGGAAGTGATGGCCGGCCTGTCGGCGGCCGTCGCGCGCCTGGACCGCGACGAGTTCTGCCGGCTGTGCGACGAGGCCAAGGTGCCGGCCGGACCCATCCTGAGCGTGGACGAGGTGCTGAGCAACGAGCACGTGCTGGCGCGCGGCATGGTGCGCGAGTTCGCGCATCCCCAGCTCGGTTCGTTCAAGGCGCTGCCGGTGCCGTTCAAGTTCGACGGTTTCGACGACCCCAGCCTGGGGCGGCCGCCGCTGCTGGGCGAGCACACCGACCAGGTGCTGGGGGACAGGCTGGGCCTGGGCAAGGAGGACATCCAGGCGCTGCGCGAAAGAAAGGTCATCTAAGGCCGTGCCGGCGACAGCCGGATCCCGCTTCCTTCGGCGCTACGAAGCCGCGGGAAGATAAATACCAGGAGACTCACATGAAGCTGTTCAAGCAATCGTTGTCGGCGGCGGCGCTTGTGCTGGCCGCCTCGGGGGCGCAGGCCCAGTCCTATCCGGCCAAGCCCATCGTGCTGGTCAACCCCTATGCCGCGGGCGGCCCGGCCGATCTCGTGGCGCGCAGCCTGGCCAAGGAGCTGGGCACCGAACTGGGGCAGCAGGTGGTGGTCGAGAACAAGGCGGGCGGGGGCGCGACCATAGGCGCGGCCTACGTGGCGCGGGCGGAGGCCGATGGCTATACGCTGCTGTTCGGCACCGCGGCGGCCCATATCGTCACGCCGCTGATCCAGCCCACGCCCTACGATGGCATCAAGGATTTCACCTTCATCGCGCTGGCGGCCAACCAGCCCAACCTGCTGGTGGTGAACCCCTCGGTCAAGGCCAATACCGCGAAGGAACTGATCGAGCTCGCGCGCAGCAATCCCGGCAAGCTGAACTACGGTTCGTCCGGCACCGGCACCTCGCCCCATCTGGGTGGCGAGCTGATCAAGCAGCAGGCCAGGATCGAGATGGCGCACATCCCCTACGGCGGTGCCGCGCCCGCGATCACCGACCTGGTGGCCGGGCGCCTGCAGGTGGGCGTGATGAACCTGTCGGGCGAACTGCCCTTCGTGAAGGCCGGCAAGCTGCGTGCCCTGGCCTACGCGTCCAAGACCCGCTCGCCGCTGTTGCCCGACGTGCCCACGTTCGCCGAGGCGGGCCTGGGTGGCGCGGAGTCCGCCTCGTGGTACACGGTGGCGGCGCCCAAGGGTACGCCCGTGGCGGTGGTGAACAAGCTCAACGCCGCGCTGAACGCGGTTGCCAGGAAGGCGGAATATCGCAAGCTGATGGAGGCCCAGGGTACCGAGCTGGCCACGCTTTCGCCCGAGGAGACCACGCGTTTCGTCGTGGACGACGCCCAGCGCACCAAGGATCTCATCAAGTCGGCCAACCTCAAGCTCGAATGACCATGACCGCCATCACCCCGCGCATCCCGGCTTCGGCCGGGGCGGCGTCCACGATAGACCGCGTGGACATCATCGCCTGCTCGCAGCGCCAGGACGATCCCAGCTGGCGTTTCGCGCGCGGCATCATCACCCACGTGGACGGCTGGATCGTGGTGCTGACCGCGCGCAATGGCCAGGTGGGATATGGGCATGTGCTGGGCACGCCCATCTTCAAGCCAGACACCGCCCGCATCGAACCGGTCCTGGAGACGCTGCGGCGCGAGGCGCTGGGCCGGGACGCGTTCGCGCTCGAAGCCCTGCATCGCCGGCTGGAGGCCGTGGCAGGAGCGGAGGTCTGCGCGCTGTCGGGCTTCGTCTGCGCGGTCTACGACCTGCAGGCCCGGATGCTGGGCGTTCCCCTGCACGTGCTGCTGGGCGGCAAGGTGCGCGATACCGTCGAGGCCTCGCGCATCGTCTCGATCAAGTCCCCCGGTGACATGGCCGAACAGGCCGCCAGGCTGGCGCGGCAGGGCTATCGTTATCTGAAGCTGAAGCTGAGCGGCGAGTCCGAGCTCGACGTCGCCCGCGTGCGCACCGTGCGCGAGCGGCTGGGCGAGGCCGTCACGCTGACCGTGGATGCCAACCAGGCCTACCAGGCCGACGAGGCGATCCGTGTGTGCGAGGCACTGCGGCCGATGGGCGTGGAGATGATGGAGCAGCCGGTGCCGGCGGCGGACATCGAAGGATTGTGCCGTGTGCACGCCGCGGGCGCGCTGCCCATCGAAGCGGACGAGGCCATCGCCGGGCTGCCAGGGCTGGTGCGCCTGATCGGCATGGGCGCCGCCGACTCCTACAACCTCAAGGTGCACTACCTGGGCGGGATACGCAACACGCTGATCGCGGTCCGCCTGTGCGAGGCGGCTGGCGTGGGCTACCGGTTCGGCGCGATCTTCGGGCCGCGCCTGTTGGCGGCCCAGGGCGTGCACGTGGCCAGCGTCGCCGGCAGCATCCATGCCGGCGCCGAGCTGGCCGAGTTCGACCACCTGCTGGACGACCCGTTCGTCGGCCTGGAGGTCGAGTCGGGCGAGCTGGCGGTACCCGAGGGCCTGGGGTCGGGCGTGGACTACCGGCCCGCCGGCGTCGGACAGGCCTGATTCAGCGTATGCAGGAGGCGGCGCCGGCCAGGGCCGCTTCCGCTTCGCGCGCCAGCCGCTCGACCAGTTCGCCGGCAGGCTCCAGCTTGTCGATCAGGCCGGCGCTCTGGCCGGCTTCCACCTTGCCCAGTGCCACGTCGCCGTCCTTGGCGGCTTGCCGCAGCGAACTGCGGGCGAAGAGGGCATCCAGTTCCGCATCGTCGGCACCGCGGTTGGCGGCCGCCTCGTACTCGGCCGAGAACGCATTCTTGACCATGCGGATGGGCGAGCGGCCACGGCCGACGATGGCGGTGTCGCCGATGCCCGCGTTCAGCACCAGATCCTTGTAGGCGGCGTGCAGGCCCGATTCGGGGGTCAGCAGGAAGCGCGTGCCCAGTTGCGCGCCGCTCGCGCCCAGCGCCAGCATCGCCGCGATGCCCGCGCCGTCGGCGATGCCGCCGGCACCGATCACCGGCACCGTCACCGCGTTGACCGTCGCCCGCACCAGTACCAGCGTGCCGACCTCGTCCGGGCCGGGATGGCCGCCGGCTTCGCCGCCCACCGCGATCACGGCGTCCACCCCGGCGTCCTCGGCCTTGCGCGCGTGCAGCGGATTGGCCGTGACCTGTATCCACGTCACGCCGGCGTCCTTGAAGCGGCCGATGTGGGCCTTGGGGCCGCCCTGCGAGGCGATGATCACCGGCACTTCGGTCTCCAGCACGATGTCCAGGAATTCCGCCGCGCGCTTGTTGTACAGCGGCACGTTGACGGCGAAGGGCTGGCGCGTGCCGGCGCGCACGCGGGCGATGGCGGCGCGCAGGTCGTCGGGATACATGGGGCCGGCGGCGATCACGCCCAGGCCGCCGGCCTCGGATACGGCCAGGGCCAGTTCCGCGTTGGACGAGGCCCAGCTCATCCCTCCCTGGACGATGGGGTGGCGGATGCCAAGAAGGGAGGTCAGTCGGGTAGCAAGCATGATGGAGGGGGGCAGTGTTGGGGATTCGTGGGAATGCTCAGCCGGCCGAGGCGCGGATCTGGTCGTTGACGTCGCGCGCGGCGCGCACCGCGTCTTCCAGCGACAGCTCGTAGGCCTGCTGGAACGCGCGCTTGGAGGCCGCGAGGCCGGCCGGCGCGAATTGCGCCAGGCGCTCGGCCAGCGCCAGCGCGGCGGGCAGCAGTTCCGCCTCGGGCACGACGCGGTTGATCATGCCCAGCGCGTAGGCGCGTTCGGCGTCGATGGGGTCGCCGGTGGCCACCAGTTCGAAGGCGGCCTTGGGGCCGACCTGCCGGATCAGGTTGGGAATCAGCATGCCGGCCGAGATGCCGTGCTTGACCTCGGGATAGCCGAAACGGGCGGCGGGCGCGGCCAGGACCAGGTCGCTGCCCAGCGCCAGGCCGGCGCCCGCGCCGATGGCGGGGCCGTTGACGGCGGCGATGACGGGCGTGCCCAGTCGCGCCACGATGGTATTGATGTCGATCAGCAGATCGCTGCGCCGGCTGGCCAGCTCCGGCTGCTCGCGCGCCAGGCGGCGGGCTTCCTCCAGGTCGGCGCCGGCGCAGAAACAGCTACCCCGGGCGGCGATGACCACGCATCGCGTGTCGGGATCGGCATCGGCGCCATTCAGGGCATCGACCAGGCCTTGCAGCATCGCCAGGCCGAGCGCGTTGCGCTTGGGATGGCGGTTCAGCGTCAGCAGCAGGACATGGCCGTGTCGCTCGGCCAGCAGTTCGTTTTCCTCGACCACGGTGGCGTTTCCTTGAAATATAGTTGAGAAAGTAAACTATGTAGTTAATTTCGTCAACTTTATGGCCGGACGCCATCCATGGCTGCGGCGGGGCGGCAGACCGCCCCGGAGGGCTACAGGCCCAGCAGCTCGCAGGCGGCCGCGAACAATTCCTGCCCCGGGTCGGCCAGCCGGTCGCAGATGTCCAGATGGTGGCAGTCGGGCACCTCCAGCGTGCGCTTGACGTTGCGGGGCCAGCAGGCGGCGATCAGCCTGCTCTGGCGGCGGAACTCGTCCGTTTCCGACGCCCCGACCGCGGCGATCAGCGGCACGCGGCGGTCAGGCTCGATGTAGGCGGGCGACAGTGCACCCACGCGCGCCGGCGTCAGTTCGAGGTTGGCCAGGAACGGTGCCTTGCCGACTGGTTCGAGGTCGTACAGGCCGCTTAACGCCAGCCCGCCGCTGACCAGGTCGGGCGGCAGGTCGGCGGACCATTCCCGCCAGCGCGCGGCCAGCATCATCGCGGTCAACTGGCCGCCGGCGGAGTGTCCGCTGGTCACGATGCGGTGGGCATCGAAACCCAGTTCGGCGGCGTGGCGGTGCAGCCAGGCGTGGGCGCGCAGCATTTGCCGCACGATTTCCTCAAGAGGCGTGGCGGGCGCCAGTCCGTAGTCCACGATGGCCACGGCGGCGCCGCGCGCCACGTAGGCGGGCGCGATCCAGGAAAAGTCGGACTTGTTCAGCGCGCGCCAGTAACCGCCGTGGATGAATACCAGCAGCGGGGCGCCCGGCCTGCGGGGCGGGAAATAGTCCAGGGTCTCGGCCGGCGCTTCGCCGTAGGGCAGTCCCAGCTGCGCGGCTTGCGTGCGGCGGGCCAGCACGCCGTCGGCGGCCCAGCGGGCGGTATAGGTGGGATGGTCGGGAATGCGGGCGAGGTTGTTGTATTCGCGTTCGCAGAATTCGGACGTGAAGGCCGGATGGTCGTGCAGGGGATGAACGGGCATGGCGTGTAAGTCGGGTCGGGGCCGCGTGGGCCGGAAGCGGCGCGCTGGGGCGCCGCCCGCCAGTTTAACCACTCCGTCAGGGGAAGGTCCCGTCCAGGTAGTACCAGCGCCCGTCCTCGCGGACGAAGCGGCTGATCTCGTGCATCCGCTGGGCACGCCCCGCCAGCCTGCTGCGGGCCACGAATTCCACCGTGGCATGGTCGGCGTCGGACTGCGCCGAAACCCGCAGCTCCAGGCCCAGCCATTTCAGGCCGGGCGGATCGGGTTCCAGGGCGGCCGGCCGGGTGGAGGGATGCCAGGTCGCCAGCACATAGTCGTGTCTGCCCAGCACGTAGGCGCTATAGCGCGACCGCATCAGCGCCGGGGCGTCGGGCGCCTGCAAGTGGCCGGGTCCCTGGTGCCAGCGGCCGCAGCATTGCGCATAGGGGCGCGGCAGCCCGCAGGGGCACAATTGGTCTACATTAACGCCTGACTTCATTTGCTCCGGTATCCGCCATGCTGTTTCTTCTTTCCCCCGCCAAGAAACTGGATTACGACACGCCCGCGCACGTCGAGACGTCCACCCAGCCCTTGTTCGTGGATCGCGCCAGGAAGCTCATCTCGGTGCTGAAAACCAAGTCCGCGGACGACGTCGCGGGCCTCATGAGCCTGAGCCCGGCGCTGGCCGAACTGAACGTGGCCCGCTACGCCAAGTGGACGCCGAAGTTTACGGCGGAAAACGCCAAGCAGGCGGTACTGGCCTTCAACGGCGACGTCTACGAGGGACTGGATGCCGGCAGCCTGACGGCCCGCCAACTGGATTGGGCGCAGGAGCACGTGGTCATCCTGAGCGGCCTGTACGGCGCGCTGCGGCCGCTGGATCTGATGCAGCCGTACCGGCTCGAGATGGGGACGCGGCTGGCGACCCCCAAGGGCAAGAACCTGTACGAATACTGGGGCAGCGAACTGTCCGACTATCTGAACCAGCGCCAGGAGGCCGACCGGCATCCGGTCGTGGTGAACCTGGCTTCCGAGGAATACTTCAAGGCCGTCGACCGCAAGGCGCTGAAGGCCCGCGTGATCCAGTGCGTGTTCGAGGACTGGAAGGGCGGGGCCTACAAGGTGATCAGCTTCCACGCCAAGCGCGCGCGGGGCCTGATGGCCCGCCACGCCATCGAGAAGCGCATCGCCAAGCCCGAGGGCCTGCAGGGCTTCGATGCCGAAGGCTACGGCTACGACGCCTCGGCATCCAGCCCCGACCGGCTGGTGTTCCGCCGCAAGGCGGCCTGATCCGGACGCGGCTGGCGCAGCAGCCGCAGCCCGTTGAACACCACCAGCAGGCTGGCGCCGGCGTCGGCGAACACCGCCATCCACAGGGTGGCCTCGCCGGTGAAGGTCAGCACGAAGAAGACCAGCTTGATGGCCAGCGCGAACACGATGTTCTGCCACAGCACCCGCGAGGTCCGGTGCGACAGGCGGATGAACTCGGGCAGCTTGCGCAGGTCGTCCTGCATCAGGGCGACGTCGGCCGTCTCGATGGCGGTATCCGTGCCCGCCGCGCCCATCGCGAAGCCGATGTCGGCACGGGCCAGCGCGGGGGCGTCGTTGACGCCGTCTCCCACCATGCCCACCGGTGCCATCTGGCCCATCGCCTCCACGGCGGCCAGCTTGTCATCGGGCAGCAGGTTGCCGCGCGCATCCTCGATGCCCAGTTCCGCGGCCACCGCGCGCACCGTGGCGGCGTTGTCGCCGGACAGGATCACCGGTTCCACGCCCAGCCGGCGCAGGTCGGCCACGGCAGTCCGGCTGGAATCCCGGATCGTGTCGGCCACCGCCAGGATGGCCACGGCCACCTTGTCCTCGCACAGGATGACGGCCGTCTTGCCCTGGCGCTCCAACGCTTCCAGTCCGCTTTCCAGCGCGCCATCCGCCGCGCCCAGTTCGCGCGCCAGGCGCAGGCTGCCCAGCGCGTAGGTCCTGCCTTCGATCCGGCCCGTGACGCCGCGTCCGGCCAGCGAGGCGAAGTCCGCGACCGGCAGCGCGGCGCCGCCGTGGGCCGAGACGATGGCGTGCGCCACCGGGTGGGACGACAGCGCGTCCAGGCTGGCGGCCAGTTGCAGCGCGCGGTCGCGCGGCAGGGGCGAGGCGCCCAGCGGCACCACGTCGGTCAGGGCCGGCTTGCCGTGGGTGAGCGTGCCCGTCTTGTCCAGCGCGAGGCGGCGCAGGCGGCGGCCTTGCTCCAGGTACAGTCCGCCCTTGATCAGGATGCCGCGCCGCGCGGCGGAGGCCAGGCCGCTGACGATGGTGACCGGCGTCGATATGACCAGCGCGCACGGGCAGGCGATGACGAGCAGGACCAGCGCGCGGTAGACCGAGTCGAACCACGACATGCCCAGGACCAGCGGTCCGGCCAGCGCGACGATGATCGCCACCGCGAACACGGCGGGCGTGTAGACCTGGGCGAAGCGGTCGATGAAGCGCTGCGTGGGCGCGCGCTTGCCCTGGGCGTCCTGCACCGTCTGCGCGATGCGGTCCAGCATGGTGTGTCCCGCGGTCGCCGTGACGCGGTATTCGAGCACGCCCTGCTGGTTGACGGTGCCGGCATACAGCGCATCGCCTTCCTGCTTGCCCACCGGCATGCTTTCCCCGGTGATGGGGGCCTGGTCCACGCTGGACGAACCGCCCACGACGATGCCGTCCAGCACGATGCGCTCGCCCGGCCGCACGCGCACCACGGCATCCACGCCGATCAGCCGCGCGGGCATCTCCCGCCACGAGCCGTCGCCCTGGCGGACCAGGCCTTGCTCGGGCGCCAGCGCGGTCAGGCTGCGTATGGCGTTGCGGGCGCGGGTCAGGCTCAGCGCCTCGATCATCTCGGCCACGCCGAACAGCCAGATCACCATGGCGGCTTCGGGCCACTGGCCGATCAGCGCCGCGCCGATCACCGCCACGGTCATCAGCAGGTTGATGTTCAGGGTGAAATGGCGCAGCGCCAGCCATCCCTTGCGCAGCGTGCCCAGGCCGCCCAGCAGGATGGCCGCCAGCGCCAGCACGGCCACGGGCAGCGAGGTATCGGCGCCGGTGGCGTAGGCCAGCACTTCCGAGCCGATCGCGAAGGCGCCGGCCAGGCCCATGCGGACCCATGGCTGTCGCGGCGCGGCCTCGGCCGGCTGGTCGGCGGGCGGGGCGGATGTGTCGATCGGCACCGGCGACATGTTCAGGCCGGCGATGGCCGCCATGATGGGCTGCGGGTCGTCCAGCACGTGGCCGACTTTCAGCGTGCGGCCGATCAGGTCGAACGACAGCGTGCGCACGCCCTCCAGGGACTCGAGCGCCTTGCGCAGCAGCCGTTCCTCGGTCGGGCAGTCCATCTGTTCGATCTTGAACAGGGACGTGCGCAGCCCTTCGTCCGCGGCCGGCGAGGCGTCGCGGGGGCGGGTGGTGTCAGGCGCGGCCTCGGGGCCGCCGCAGTGGCAGTGTTGGCAGGAATCGGACATCCGTCTGCTCCATAAGCGTCATGAATCCATTGGAAACCCTGTAGCCGGTATAGAGTCAAGCGGGAACATTGGCGTATCCTAGGACAAGGACACAGCCCCGCGGGGAACACCATGAAGATAGGCGAACTGTCCACGCGCACCGGCACGCCGGTCGAAACGATTCGTTACTACGAGCGCGAGGGCCTGCTGCCGCCGCCGGCCCGTACCGCCGCCAATTACCGTATCTATGGCGAGCCGCACGTCGAGCGGCTGCTGCTGGTGCGCAACTGCCGCGCGCTGGACATGACGCTGGACGAGATCCGGCGGCTGCTGCGGTTCTGCGACGATCCGGCGGACAACTGCGGCGAGATCAACGCCTTGCTGGACGAACACATCGGCCACGTCGCCACCCGCATCGCCGAACTGAAGACCCTGGAAAAAACGCTGAAGGCCTTGCGCAGCCAATGTTCCGAGGAACGGGCGGCACGCGATTGCGGCATCCTGCAGGGGCTGGCGGCGGGGCCGGAGCCGGCGCGCCGCGATGCCGAGCACAAGCACGGGCTGCTGGGGCCGACCCACGGCTAGGCCAACCCCGCCCGGTCAGTGCACCTGCGGGACCGTGGCGCGTATCAGCAGCGCGGTCTTGACCATCTGCTTGACCTGATAGGCCAGTTGCTGCAAGACCAGCACGCGCTCGGCGTCGGCCGGCACCGTGCCTGCCTGGGCCGCCGCCACGGCGCCGTCCATGTCCCGGATCAGTTGCTTGAGCCGCTCGTCCTCGTCCGGCGGGACCGGCTTGCCGGCGTTGGCGTCGCGCAGCAGGCGGTCCACCGCTTCCACCGTCTCGGTCATCGGCGGCGGCAGCGCGGGCAGGGCGGCGATCAGCGGCGCCGCCGCGCCCACCTGCGCGGCCATGTCGTGCAACTGGATGACCAGACCGTTCAACTGCGCCGGCGAACGCTGCTTGGACTTGGGTTCCAGCATCATCCGGTAGAACGAATTGGTGAAGTTGCCGAAGGCGATGTGCACGTTCTTGCGCGCCAGGCGGTAGTCGACGTTCTCCTGGTGCACCTCGACGTTGTCGACCGAGGTGCCGACCAGCCCCAGGCTGGCCGTCAGGTAGTGGCGGTTGGCCTCGATCGCGCGCCGCAGCAGCGGCCGGAGCATCCGGTATTCCCAATAGGGGAAGACGTAGCTGCAGGCCAGCGCGATGGCCGAGCCGACCAGCGTGTCGATGGCCCGTTCGCCCACCACCATGAGCGAGCCCGGCGCCAGGAAGTGGAAGCTCAGCAGCACGAAGGCGGTGTTGAAGGCCGAACTGCCGACGTAGTAAAGCAGCACCAGGCTGTTGGCCATGACCACCGCCACGAACATCGCCGCCAGCAGCACGAACTTGTTGTGCACGAAGAACAGCAGGGCCAGGACCAGGGCGCAGCCTATCAGCGTGCCGGCCAGGCGCTGCAGGTTGCGCTGCTTGGACAGGGCGAAGCCCGGCTTCATGATGACGAGTATGGTCAGCACCACCCAGTAGCCGTGGATGGCATGGTGCGGCATCAGCCACTCGCTGGAGATGGTCATGCCTATCGCCGCCGCCAGCGTGACCCGCAGCGCGTGCCGCAGATAAGGCGAACTCAGCCTGAGGTTGCTGCTCAGGCGGCCCAGCTTGAAGTCCTGGCGGGACAGGAAGCGCTGCAGCGAGGCATCGACCTGCAGCGAACTGGGTTCGTCCAGGTGGGCGACGCCGGTATGGCGGTGCAGCCTGTCGACGATGTAGGCGGCGTTGCGGGCGCGGCGGAAGGTCGAGATCAACGCGGCGTAGGCTTCCGGTTCGACCTCGGGGAAGCCGCGCTGCTTGAGCAGTTCGATCTCGTATTCGATGGCGCGGACCTCGGCCTTGACGGTGAACTTGCTCTTGCTGGGCATGCCCTGCGTCACGGCCAGTCCCACGGCCTCGGTGTCCTGCGAGAGTTTGTGCAGCAGGTCGCGGAAGAAGACCAGCAGGTCGGAGTCCTTGAACACCCGGCGCAGCAGCAGGTAGTCGGTGTGGACCGCGACCATGGTCTCGTGCAGGTCGACGATGTCGATGAACAGGTTGAACAGCATGGTCCGGTACTGGTCGCGCTTGCGGTCGGACCGGCGCGGCAGCTCGCGCAGCACCACGTCGCGCGCGGCTTCCTGCTGTTCGGCCACGGCCGCCTGGCGGGCGATCAGTTGCCGGTAGTTGTCCTCGATGTCGATGTCCGGATCGTAGAAGCGGGCCTTGGCTTCCAGGTATTCGGCCGAGGCGAAGATGCAGACGGCGATCGCCTGCTGCGCCTGCCGGTACCAGAGCAGGCGGTTGACCGCCAGGCTGAACGCGGTGTACCACAGGCCGCCGACCAGGACCGCGGCGGTGTGCAGGGCGGCGGTGCGCGCGTCCAGGACGTCGTGCATGGTCAACGTCATCAGCAGCAGGCAGCCGAAGCCGATCAGCCCGCCCTTGCGGCCGTACACCGCCAGCAGCGAGAACCCGAAGCATTGCACGATGACGGCCACCCACAGCACCAGCGGATACGGCGAGGCGAGCGCGGTGATGGCGGCCGCCAGCGTGCCCAGCAGGGCGCAGCCCAGCATCTCGTTGCGCCGGTGCCGGAAGGGGCCGGGCTGGTCGACGATGGCCACGCACATGGCGCCGAACGTGGCCGCCAGTCCCAGGGCCGCATGATGGAACAGCCCCAGCAGCACCAGCGCCGGCATGAGCACGCCCAGCGCCTGGCGGATACCCATGTAGAAGTACTGGCTGTAGATGAATTTCTTGATGTTCTTGGTGGAGTAATCCATCGAAGCGGATTCCGGGCGGTGTCCTGCGAGTCTATTGGAAAACCCGGCGGCCGGGGGAGGTCCCCGGCGGGGTCAGGCGCCGCCGCCCGGCGGATGGTATTGGTACAGCCACGTCTCGGACAGCGTCTGCCCGCCGCTCTTCAGGTACAGGCGCATCTCCACGGGATCGGCGCCGTCCACGGTCAGATCGAACTGCGCGCGCCAATGGCCGGGGACGTCGTCGGGCACCGCCTCGACATACACATACGAGAAACTGCCGCGCGAGGCCCACAGCACGGCCTCCGGCGTGACGCCGTAGGGCAGGACTGCCAGCGGACCGCCCAGGAATTCCACCATGAACTTGCGCACGCCCTGGGGGCGTGGCTGGCCGGGCTGGCCGCCGTTGCCCAGGCGGGTCGCCACGCAGCGGGCGTTGGCTGGCGGATAGGGCTCGCGGTCGGTCCAGTGCAGGCGGTATTTCAGCCGGTACTCGCTGCCTTTCGTCGCCGGGGCGGCGGGCACCCACATCGCGACGATGTTGTCGTGGATCTCGTCGTCGGTGGGGATCTCGACCAGGTGCACCGCGCCCGCGCCCCAGTCGCCCAGCGGTTCGACCCACAGCGAGGGGCGGCGCTCGTAGTGGACGCCGTCCAGGTAGTGATCGAAGTCGCGGTCCCGCTGGAGCAGGCCGAAGCCGCGCGGGTTGTCGTCGCCAAAGGCCGAGGCCATGATGCGCGGCGGATTGTTCAGGGGCCGCCAGATGTACTCGCCGCCGCGCGTCCACATCGCCAGTCCGTCCGAGTCGTGCACTTCGGGCCGCCAGTCGACGGCGGTGGGCTTGGCGGCCTCCGAGAACCAGTACATGGAGGTCAGCGGGGCGATCCCCAGGCGTTCGATGTCCCGGCGCAGGAACAGGGCCGCGTCGATGTCCATCAGCACGGCCTTGCCGCGCGTCATGTCGAAGCGGAAGGCGCCGGTGATGCCGGGGCCGTCCAGCCGGGCATAGACCGTGACGGTGTCGCCGCCGGCCGCCGGCGGCACGAAATAGATGTGCGTGAAGGCGGGGAATTCCTCGGCGCGGTCGGGGACGGCGATGTCGATCGCGATGCCGCGCGCGGACAGGCCGTATTGATAGAGTTCCCCGATCGCGCGGAAATACGAGGCGCTCAGGAAGGCCACCCAGTCGTTCGTGCGCCAGTCGGGCGCGGGCGGCCCGGCCAGGCGGCTTTCCTGGAAGCGGAAGCCGGCGAAGCCGATGCCGGGCGGCAGCGCGTGGGCGGGGCTGTCGGCCGGCATGTCGAAATAGCTTTCGTCGTACAGGATCTCGCGCGCCTGGCCGCCGTCCCTGCCGTCCAGGACGTACATGCGCACCGGTGTGGGCGAGAAGCGGCCCAGGTGGAAGAAGGTGACCGGAAAGCTGCCCGGGCCATCGGCGAACAAGGCATGGTCCGGCTTGAAACGGATTTCTCCCACGGCGGCATAGTCCAGGCGTTCCAGGATGGGCCAGTTCGGCATGGGGGTGGCCTGGAACGGGCGCGTGGCGGCCTCGCGCGCGTCGCGCACCAGGCGGTCGAACGAGAAGGGCGAGCGCGCGCCCAGCTTGAGCGGCGCCGCCGCGCCGGCCGGCGCGTAGCCCAGCGCGGCCAGGGCCAGGGCGCTCGTGGTGGCAAGAAAGGTACGTCGGTCGGTCATGGCGGGAGAACCATCCGGTTTCATCGGCGTGCCCATTTTTTCATCACGTCGGGTAAGTCGTTGGTGAAAAAAGGTTTTTTTGTGTAGTCCCATGGCTGTCCCCAAAGTTGTCCACATCGGGGGTGGGTAACTTCGGGACCGGGGATCAGGAGCGGATGGGCAGCAGCCGGCGGGACAGGGCCACGAAACCCGCCGAGGCGGCGATGGCGGTAAGGAGCAGCGTCATCGCGGCGGCCATGGGGCCGGCGTGGTCGGTGATGAAGCCCAGCAGCATGGGCCACGCGTTGCCGATGTAGCCCGCGATGTAGAACAGCGAGACCATGAGGCCGCGCCGCTGGGGCGGCGCGATCTGGTTGACGATGCCGGCGGCGCCGATGAACGCCGCGCCGAAGCCCAGGCCGGTGATCAGCACCGCCACGCCCATCAGCCACGCCTGCGTGACCAGCAGCGAGGCGATGGCACAGGCCAGTCCGCTGG
The DNA here is from genome assembly GCF_004216695.1 of Pigmentiphaga kullae. Classification (GTDB taxonomy): domain Bacteria; phylum Pseudomonadota; class Gammaproteobacteria; order Burkholderiales; family Burkholderiaceae_B; genus Pigmentiphaga; species Pigmentiphaga kullae. Next base: position 1,772,846 of record NZ_SGXC01000002.1, on the reverse strand, counting down.
CGAAGACCATGTTGCCGTAGCGGAAGGCCGAGGTGCTGGAGGTTCGCTGGCTGAGGAACTGCGCCGTGCCGGCGCAGGCCGCCAGCAGCGAGCTGGCGTAGCCGCTGAGCGCGTAGTCGTGGATGCCCAGCAGTTTCTCGCCCAGCGACGGCCCCATCGCCATCAGCGACGAACCGACGCCCCAGACGATGGACAGCGTGATGCAGCAGAGCAGCATCAGCTGGGTGACGCGCCGGGCCGGCAGCGCGCGGGCGGATGCGTGCACGGCCTGCGGAGAATGCGGGGCCGGGGCGGGCGCGGCGGTCCGTCGCAGCGGCAGGCGCCACAGCCCATGGCCGACGGCGAGGACGATCGAGACGATCACCAGGAAAGGGGCGACGGTGGGATGGAACCCCGCCTGCAACGCCACGCCGCTCAGGATCGGCCCCAGGATGGATCCCAGCGTGAAGGCCGCCGTGCCGAACAGCGCGGCGCGCTGTTTGTGTTGCGGCGGCTCGAGGTCGAGCAGCGCGGCGTTGGCCGCCCCGGTCAGCGTGCCGGTGCCCAGCCCCGCCAGCAGGCGGCCCGCCAGCAGCATGCCCAGGTTCTGGGCGAGGGCCAGCAGGATCGCGCCGGTCGCCACCATGGCCAGCGCCGGCAGCAGCAGCCGGCGGCGGTCCGCGACCCGGTCCGCCAGCCGCCCGCCGACGAGCAGCGCGCTCAGCACGCCGACCACGTAGGCGAAGAAGATGGCCGTGGTGGTGAACGAGGGCAGGTTCAACTGCGCCTGGTAGAGGGGATAGAGCGGCGTGGGGACGCTGCTGCCCATGACGCCGGTCATGAGCGAGACGGTCACGAGCGCGCGGGCTTTCCAGAGCGAGCGCGTCGAGGCCGGAAGCGAAGGGGAGTCGGAGTTCAAGCGGCAGGGCTCAGGAAGAGGCGGCCGGCGGTGGAGTGCTTGTCGCGGGCCGGAAGACGAGAGCGCATTAGTCTACACCCATTCATGGATGAGCTACGGGTTTACCATTAGGCCGACCCTCGGTTGATCTGGCGGTCCGCGCCTTTCATAATCGGACGGCGGGCACGGCCGCCGCAAGCCTGCGCCCCGCGCCGCCCGCCTCACCTCTCCCCTGGAGCATGCCATGAAGCGAATGGACACCGAACGTCAAGGCAAGTTGAAGAAGCGCCGCGCGGCCCCGCTGGCCACCCCCACCGACCTGGGCGCGGAGGCGACGCGGGAACTCAGCGGCGTGCTCAACGGTATCCTGGCCGACGTCTTCGCCCTGTACCTGAAGACCAAGAATTTCCACTGGCACATGAGCGGCCCGCATTTCCGCGACTACCACGTGCTGCTGGACGAGCAGGGGGTCGAGATCTTCGCCATGACCGACGTCATCGCCGAACGCGTGCGCAAGATAGGCGGGCCCACCATCAAGTCCATCGGCCACATCGCCAGGCTCCAGCGCATCCTCGACAACGACGCGGACTACGTCCAGCCGCTGGACATGCTGGCCGAGCTGCGCGAGGACAACAAGACCCTGGCCAGCCACCTGCGCGAGGCGCACGACATCTGCGACACCCATCGCGACATCGCCACCGCCAGCCTGATCGAGAACTGGATAGACGAGGCCGAGCGGCGCACGTGGTTCCTGTTCGAGGCCAGCCGCAATTCCGACGGCACCGGGCATTGACGGCGGGACCGGGCCGCGTCACAGCAGGGGTTCGATGGGCAGCCACGACATCAGCCGGATCGCCAGCCGCTTGAGCAGGCCGGTGCCCGGTTCGGTGTCGTGCCGGATGGTGCGGCCGTCCCGCCGCTCCAGCCAGTACAGGCTGCCGCCGGGCGCCAGGCGGACCTCGTAGGCGCTGTCGGGAATGCTGGTGTCGAAGGCTTCCGATATGCGGCCGGCCAGTTCGGGGCTGTCGATGACGAACCCCAGTTCGGTGTTCAGGTTGGCCGAGCGCGGATCGAAATTGAAGGATCCGATGAAGGCCCGGGTACGGTCCACGCCGAAGGTCTTGGCGTGCAGGCTGGAGCCCGAGCTGCCGAACAGCGGCTTGCCTTCGGGCTTGCCGCTGTGGTGCGAGGCGCTGCGCATTTCGTACAGGCGTACGCCCGCCTCCAGCAGGTCCTTGCGCCGGCGGGCATAGCCCGAATGCACGACGGGGACGTCGGTGGCCTCGAGCGCATTGGTCAGCACCCGCAGCTTCACGCCTTGCCGCGCCATGGCCGCGAAGGTGGCGGTTCCCTGGCTGCCCGGCACGAAGTAGGGCGACACCAGGTCCAGTTCCTTTTCCGGCGTGCCGATGATGGCGGCCAACTGGTGGGCCAGCAGCCCATCTGGCCCGGCCTGGCCCTGCGCCTTGGCCGGGTCGTCGCTGACCATGCGCACGGGCGCCCAGGTCAGCGGCAGCGTGCCCGCAAGCAGGTCGCGCACGAAGGGCTGCTCGCGCATGGCGCTGACATAGGCGGCCGCGGCCGGATTGGCCTCGATGGAGGCGGAGTCGGCCGCCAGTTCGTCCAGCCTGGCGGCGGGGACGGGCGGCAGCAACTGGTCCACCGGATAGGCCGAGACGCTGGCCCAGTAGCGGTCGAAATCTGTCGAGACATCGTTCACGATGCTGCCTACCGCCAGCACGTCCAGGTCGGCGAACAGTACGCCGTCGGTGGCGCCGAAGTATTCGTCGCCGACGTTGCGGCCGCCCACGATGGTCGCCTGGTTGTCCGCCGTGAAGGACTTGTTGTGCATGCGCCGGTTCAGGCGCGAGAACTCGAACAGGTAGCCCACCATCTTGGGACGCCGGATGGCGAACGGATTGAACAGCCGGACCTCGATGTTGGGATGGGCGTCCAGCGCGGCCAGGGTCTCGTCCAGGCCGGCGATGCCGTTGTCGTCCAGCAGCAGCCGCACCCGCACACCGCGGTCCGCCGCGGCATGCAGCGCCTCGAGCATCATGGTGCCGGTCATGTCGCCGCGCCAGATGTAGTACTGGATGTCCAGCGTGCGTTCGGCGGCGTGGGCCAGCAGCATGCGCGCCGCGAAGGCGTCGCGCGCGTCGGCCAGCGGGTGCAAGCCCGTCTTGCCCGGATGGGCGTCGGCCTGTGGCGCGATCACCCGGCCCAGCGCGGTCTGGCGCGAGGCGTCCGGGTCCAGGGCCGACGACACGGAGCGGTCGGCCAGCGGCGGCAGCGAGCAGCCCGCCAGCCAGGCCACGGCCAGCGACGAAGCCGCCAGCTTCGCGCCCCGCGCGCCCAGTCCCAGGGTGGTTCGTGCCATGCCGCCGCCAGGGTTCGAGATCCGTCTGTCCATGCCGCATTGTTGGGCAAGACGAGGCGTAACTCAAATCGCGCCGGCGGCGCGGGCGGGCTAGCCGCGCATGCGGGTCACGGCGCGCTGGTATTGCACCGGCCAGTCCGGCGCCGTGGCCTCCAGCTCGGCGGCGGCGCGCAGCGGCCAATAAGGATCGCGCAGCAGCGCGCGCGCCAGCAGGATCAGGTCGGCGTCGCCGCGCTGCAGGATGGCCTCGGCCTGGCGGGCCTCGGTGATGCCGCCCACCGCCGCCGTGGCGATGCCGGCATCCCGGCGTATCGCGGCGGCCAGGGGGACCTGGAAGCCCGGTTCTCCGCTGCCCTGCGAGCCGGGCCGGATGGAACCGCTGGAGCAGTCGACCAGGTCCACGCCCTGCGCCTTGAGCCGCTGCGAGAGGGCGATGGACTGGGGCAGGTCCCAGCCGCCGTCGACCCAGTCGGTGGCGGACAGCCGGACGAACAGGGGCAGCTCGGACGGCAGGCTGTCGCGGACCGCGGCGGCGACCCGCAGGGGCATGCGGATGCGGCCTTCGAAGCCGCCGCCATGGGCGTCGCGGCGCAGGTTGGCCAGGGGAGACAGGAACTGGTGCATGAGGTAGCCGTGGCCCATGTGCAGTTCGATCACTTGCATGCCGATCGCGGCCGCGCGGCGCGCAGCGTTGGCGAACGCCTCCACGACGCCGTCCATGTCGGCCTCGGACATCTCGCGCGGCAGCGGATAGCCGTCGGCGAAGGGCAGGGCGCTGGGGGCCATGACCGGCCAGCCGCCGCGTTCCGGCGGGATGCCTGCCTTGCCTTCCCAGGGGCGGCTGGTCGAGCCCTTGCGGCCCGCATGCGCGAGCTGGATGCCCGGAACCGCGCCCTGTTCGGCGATGAAGCGCGCGATGGGGGCCAGCGCCTGTGCCTGGGCTTCGTTCCAGATGCCGAGATCGCCCGGGCTGATGCGCCCGTCGGCGGTGACCGCGGCGGCCTCCAGCAGCACCAGGCCGGCGCCTCCCACCGCGCGGCTGCCCAGGTGCACCATGTGCCACGCGCTGGCCAGGCCGTCCACGCACGAGTACTGGCACATGGGCGCGACGCCGATGCGGTTGGGCAGGGTGACGCCGCGCAGCGGCAGCGGGGAGAACAGGCGATGGCTCATGCGGCCCTTCTATTCGATGCTGACGTGGGCTTCTTGTACCACCTCGCGCCACTTGGCGGTCTCGCTCGCCATGTAGGCGCCGAAGTCGGCGGGCTTGCCGCCGCGCGGCTGCAGGCCCATCTCGGCGAACCGGCGGCGCAGGCCCTCGGTGGCCAGGGCGCGGTTGACGGCGCCGTTGAGCGTCGCGACGACCGCCTCCGGCGTGCCACGCGGGGCGACCATGCCATACCACGGCGTGACGTCGTAGCCCGGCACCCCGGCCTGGGCCAGGGTGGGTACGCCGGGCAGCACGTCCACCGGCTCGGGGCTGGTCACGCCCAGCGCGCGTACCTGGCCGGACTGGATGCGCGGCAGGGCCGCGCCCACGCCGTCTATCATCACGGCCACGCGGCCGGGTATCAGGTCGTTGTACGCCGGTGCCGTTCCCTTGTAGGGTACGTGCGCCATTTTCACGCCCGCCTTGTACAGCAGGACCTCGGTCGCCAGGTGCGCCGAGCTGCCCGCGCCGGCCGAGGCATAGGCGATCTGCCCCGGCCGCGCCTTGGCGGCGGCCAGCAGTTCGCCCAGCGTCCGGTAGGGCAGCTGGGCGCTGGCCAGCAGCACGTGCGGCGCCACCGCGACCAGGGCCACGGGGGCGAGATCGCGCAGGTTGTCGTAGGGCAGGTTCTTGTGCAGGCTGGCATTGACGGCCAGCACGCTGAACGGCGCCATCATCAGGGTGTAGCCGTCGGCGGGCGCCTTGGCCACCGCGTCGGCGCCGATGATGCCGCTGGCGCCCGCACGGTTTTCCACCACCACCGGCTGGCCGAGCTGGTGGGCCAGTTCCTCGGCCACCGCGCGGGTCATCAGGTCCAGCGTCGCACCGGCCGCGAACGGCACGATGATGCGCACGGCGCGTTCCGGGTAGGCGCCGGCGGCGGGCAGGGCCGCGGCCAGCAGCAGGCCGCCCAGCAGTGTTTGCGGCAACTTCGGCATGGTGGGTCTCCTCTGGGCCGCGGCGGAGCGCGGCGCGCCTCGTGGCGGGCGCGGTGTGGGATGGCGCGAGGCGGCAGTATAGGCAGCGCCCCGGCGCGCGGGCCAGCGGCGTCGGGAGAAAACAGTGTTTCTGTTTTGGTAACTATGGGGCGGCGTCTTCCCAGCGCGGCTGGCTGAACCAGCCTTTCAGGAAATCCAGGAAGGTGCGCACGCGCAGCGGCAGGTTGCGCCGGCTGGGGAAGACCGCGTGGATCTCCAGTTCGGTCGGCCGGTAGTCCGCCAGCACGGCTTCGAGCCGGCCCTGGCGCAGGTCCTCGGACACCATGTAGGTCGGGTGCATGGAGATGCCGTGGCCCAGCAACGCGGCATGCCGCAGGGGCTCGCCGAAATTGGCGCGTATGGTGCCGCCCACCCTGACCGTTACCTTGCCGCCGGGACCCTGGAAGGACCAGACGTTGGTGGGCGACTTCAGCGCGTGCACCATGCAGTCGTGGCGCGCGAGGTCCTCGACCGACGCCGGGCGGCCGCGCCGGGCCAGGTAGGCGGGCGATGCCACCAGCACCTGCGGCACCCGGGCCAGCCGGTGCGAGACCTGGCTCGTGTCCTTCAGCGAGGAGGCGATGCGCACCGACATGTCCAGCCCTTCGCCGACCAGGTCGGTGCGGCCGTCGTCCAGGTACATCACCACGCGGATGTCGGGATGCGCGGCCGAGAACGCGGTGATCACCGGCACCAGATGGAAGGCGCCGAACGAGGGTGGCGTGCCCACGCGCAGCATGCCCTTGGGTTCCTTGACCGAGCGGCGCACGGCGTTCTCCACGCCTTCCATGTGTTCGAGCAGGTCGCGGCCGTTCTCCAGCAGCGCCAGGCCGGACTCGGTCAGGCTCACGCTCTTGGTGGTGCGCTGGAGCAGTTGCACGCCCAGTTCCCGTTCGAGCCAGGCGATGTGCTTGGTGACGTTGCCCTTGGCCATGCCCAGCCGCTGGGCGGCGCCGGAAAAGCTCAGGCCCTGGGCGACCTCGATGAACACCTCGATGCAGCGCAGCTTGTCCAACTTGCCTCCTGGTCGGGCATGAGTCTGTTTTCGTTATGGAAACGATGATTTCCCTGTTGGATTCTATCGCGCCCCCGGTCGCGTCGATACACTGCGACCGCATCGCCGACGCCCATGGTTCACGAGCATGACCCCAGGCCCCTCTTCGTTTCCCGCAGCGTTCCAGGCGCATTCCTCGCTGACGCGCGTGGTGTTCCGGCCGGGCGCGGTGGACGAGGCCGGGGCCGAACTGGAGCGGTTGGGCGCGCGCCGTCCGCTGCTGCTGGCCAGCCGCCGGTCGCGAACCATGTCGCCATACGGCCGGCTGGTAGATGCGCTGGGCGACCGCGCCGCGCAAAGCGTCGACGTGCCGTCGCATTCCTCGGTCGATACCGTCGAGCGCGTGGCGCGCGACATCGCGGCGCATGGGGCCGATTGCCTGGTCGCCTTCGGCGGCGGCAGCGTCATCGACACGGCGAAGGCCGCCGCGCTGCTGCTGGCCGAGGGAGGGGACCTGGCGCGGCACGCCACGCGCTTCACGCCGCCGGACGCGGTGCATGTGCCGGCGCTGCGGCGCGCGAAGCTGCCCATCCTGGCCGTGCCGCTGACCGCCTCGGGGGCGGAAATGACGCCGTCGTTCGGCATCGCGCACGGTCCCGGCAAGCTTTTGTTCCGGGACGAGCGCTGCGCCTGCCGCGTGGTGCTGCTGGACCCGGCCTTGAATGCGGAGGTGCCCGCGCGGATCGTGCTGGATACCGGCATGAATGGTCTCGCGCATTGCCTGGAGGGCCTGTATTCCCGCCAGCGGTCGCCCTATGCGACGGCGCTGGCGCTGGACGGCCTGGCGCGTTTCGCGGCGGCGCTGCCGGCCGTGGCCGAGCGGCCTGGCGACGTCGCGGCGCGCGGCGAGCTGCTGGTGGCCGCCAACCTGGCGGGCCTCGTGCTGGCCTCGGCGCGCAGCTGCCTGCACCACGCCCTCTGCCATGTGCTGGGCAGCCGCTGCGGTGTCGCCCACGGCGCGGCCAACGCGGTGATGCTGCCGCACGTGGCGGACTACAACCTGCCGGCGGCCGGCGCCGAACTGGCCATGGCGGCCGCGGCGCTGAGCGCGGGAAGCGAGACCCGGCCCGAAGCGGTGGCCCGTTGCCTGCGGGCCTTGCGGCAAGCGGTGGGCGCGCCATCGCGGCTGCGCGACCTGGGCGTGGCGGCCGAGGCGCTGCCCGAGGTGGCGCGGCACGCGCTGGGCGAAAGAGGGCTGGCATTGAATCCGCGCCGGGTGGCCGGCGGGGACGAATTGCGGCAGTTGCTGGAGGCCGCCTGGTAGCGGCGACGGATGATCGCACTCATGGAGAAAGGAATGATCAAGGTGGTGGAAAGCGGCCAGAGCCTGGGCGCGCGCATCGACAACCTGGACCTGTCCCGTCCGTTGGACGACGCGCAGTTCCGGCAGGTCGAGCAGTTGCTGGGGCGCCATGGCGTGTTGAGTTTTCCCGGGCAGGACCTGACCCCCGCGCACTTGCGGTCCTTCGCTGCGCGCTTCGGCACGCTGGAGGTCAACGTGGCCAACAGCTACCAGGAGCCGGGCATGCCCGAGGTCATGATCCTGTCCAACATGGTGGAGGACGGCAAGCCCGTGGGGCTGGCCGATGCCGGGCAGGACTGGCACACCGACATGTCCTACAGCAGGATGATCGCCTTCGCCAACATCCTGTATGGCATCCGCATACCTGTGCGCGACGGCGAGCCGCTGGGCTGCACCGAGTTCAGCAACATGCACGCCGCCTACGACACGCTGCCCGAAGGGCTCAGGCAGCGGCTGGACGGCATGACCGTGCTGCACGACTTCAACAAGTTCTGGGAAATGATGCGGCGGGAAAAAGGCAGCCAGCGTCCGCCGCTGACCGAGGCGCAGCGCCGCGCCAAGCCTCCGGTCTCGCATCCCGTCTTCCTGACCCATCCCATCACCGGGCGCAAGGTGCTGTACGCCAACCCCGGGTACGCGGTGCGCATCAACGAGCTGCCCGAGCACGAAAGCGACGAGATCCTGGCCTTCCTGTTCGCCCACCAGTTGCAGCCGGCTTTCCGCTATCGCCACCGCTGGGCGGTGAACGACGTGCTGATGTGGGACAACATGGGCACCATCCACAATGCCGTGGCCGATTATGGCCCGGACGAGCCCCGCCTGATCAAGCGCTGCCAGGTCATGGCCGACCGCTATTTCGGGGCGGCGGCATGAGGCTGGCCAGCTATCGCGGCGAGCACGCCGTCGCCTGACAACGAGGAGGAGACACCCATGAAAAAGACATCGACCCTGCTGCTGGCGGCCACGCTGGCCGCCGCCGCGGGACCGGCCGCCGGTGCCTATCCCGACCGGCCCATACGCATGATCGTCGGCTTCGCGGCCGGCGGACCCACCGACGTGATCGCCCGGGTGCTGGCGCAGGAAATGACGCGATCGCTGGGGCACCCCGTGGTGGTGGAGAACAAGGCGGGCGCCAACTCGCTGATCGCCACGCGCGAGGTCGCCGCGGCGGCGGCGGACGGGTACACCGTGCTGTTCGCCTCGCTTTCGCACAACGTCAACTGGCTCCTGCTGGGCGCCAAGGCGGGCTACGATCCGCTGAAGGACTTCGCGCCGGTTTCCAACGCGGCGTCGCTACCCATGGTCGCGGTCACCGCCTACCAGTCGCCGATCCAGTCCATGAAGCAGTTGATCGAGCAGGCGCGCGCCAAGCCGGACACCATCAGCTACGGTTCGGCGGGCAACGGCGGGTCGGCCCACCTGGCGGGCGCGATGCTGTCGACCATGGCCAAGGCGCGCATGATCCACGTGCCGTTCCGCGGCAACGGCCCGGCGCTGACCGAGGTCATGGCGGGGCGCGTCTCCTTCATGTTCTATCCCATCATAGGCGTGGCTGCCAATGTCCAGGAAAAGCGCCTGAAAGTGCTGGCGGTGGGAACGCCCCAGGCAGGCGCCGAATTTCCCGGCGTGCCCAGCATGGCCGACGTCGGCTTCCCCGATTTCCAGGACACCGCGCCATGGGTGGGGCTGCTGGCGCCGGCCGGCACGCCGCGGCCGGTGGTGCAGAAGCTGAACCAGTCCATGGTCGAGGCGCTGCGCCAGCCCGAGGTGCAGAAGCGGCTGAAGGAGCTGGGCGCCGAGGTCATCGGCGATACGCCCGAGGCGTTCGGCACGTTCCTGGTCCAGGACCAGAAGCGCTGGGCCGAGGTGATCAAGGCCGCCGGCATCACGGCGGAATAGGCGCGGGGCCATGACCGGATTGCCACGTGCCTACAGCATCGAAGACCTGCGCCGTGCGTCGCGGCGCCGCCTGCCTCGCGCCATTTTCGATTTCTTCGACGGCGGCGCCGAGGACGAACTGACGCTGGCCGACAATTGCGCGGCCTTCCGGAGCGTGCGGCTGGCACCGCGCGCGCTGGTCGACGTTTCGGCGGTGGATACGGGCGCGCAAGTATTGGGCGCCCCGTCCAGCCTGCCGCTCGCCGTCGCGCCCACCGGTGCGGTCGGGTTCGGCCGCCGCGGCGGCGACATCGCCATCGCCCGCGCCGCCGCCCGGGCGGGCGTGCCCTATACGCTGTCGACCTCGGCCACCGCCTCGATCGAGCAGATCGCCGATGCCGCGCCGGGGCGCCTGTGGTTCCAGGCCTACATCCTGCGCCACCGGCCGCTGCTGGAGTCGCTGATCGCCCGCGCGCGGGCGGCGGACTACGAAGGCCTGATGATCACCGTCGACCTGCCCGTGGGCGGCAAGCGCGAGCGCGACTTGCGCAACGGCCTGTCCTTCCCGTTCCACTACACCGCGCGCAACCTGCGCGACTTCGCCAGCCAGCCGGCCTGGGCGCTGGACATGCTGTGCCGCGGCCTGCCCGTGATGGAAAGCCTGAAAGGCCTGGAGGCGCCCGGCGCCGACGCCACCCGCCTCGCCTCGTCGGTGGGCCGCAGCTACGATCCCTCGTTCGACTGGGCACGCCTGGAGGCCCTGCGCGACCTGTGGCCGCGCAAGCTGATCGTGAAGGGCGTGCTGCGTCCGGACGATGCCGACAGGCTGGCGCGCCTGGGCTGCGACGCCGTGGTCGTGTCCAACCACGGCGGCCGGCAGTTGGACGGCGCGGCAGCCACGCTGGACGCGCTGCCCGGCGTGGCGCAGGCCGCCGCCGGCCGCATGGAAGTGCTGGTGGATGGCGGGGTGCGGCGCGGCGGCGACATCCTGAAGGCGCTGGCGATGGGCGCCAGCGCCGTGCTGGTGGGGCGGGCCACGCTGTGGGGGGCGATCGCCGCGGGCGAGGCGGGCGCCGTTCGGGCGCTGGACATCCTGCGCGAAGAGTTCCAGCGCGGCATGCAGCTTTGCGGCGCCCGCCGGGTGGCGGAGATCGGTCCGGACCTGCTGTTCGGGGCGCCACGCACGTCGCAAAAAAATACGGTATAGTTGCGGTCTGCACGTGGGGCGGTAGCTCAGCTGGGAGAGCGTCGCGTTCGCAATGCGAAGGTCGGGAGTTCGATCCTCCTCCGCTCCACCAAGGTTTCATTCAAAAACGACGTACTGCATCTTGCGATGCGGACGTCGTTTTTGTTTTGGGCAAGCCTCCGATTCAATGTAATGCCTATGAGACATTAAATGAGTTTTTCCTTCTAATGTCTCGAATAAGGGACATGGCTTGCGATAGTGTAGTGTTCCATATACGATTCATTATCTCGGATTTTGCCAATAGTGTTCCGGATATAGAACATGAACCTTGCCGAGCTGGGGGAAGCCTTCCGTAGCGCCCGCATGGCGGCCGATCTGACTCAACAGCAGGTCGCCGAGATGAGCGGCGTGGCGCGCGGCCGCATCAGCATGTTCGAGACGGGGGCGTTACCTGAAATCGGCGCCGTCAAAATGCTGAGCCTTTTCGACGCCGTGGGGCTGGAGTTGATCGTCCGTCCGCCGGGGCATCAGCGCACGCTCGACGACGTTCTGGCCGAGCCTGCCGAGGCGGGCGATACCTCCATGCGCCAGCGGGTGCGCAAGCGCTCCGCGCGCGGCCCGAAAACCACGAAGCGCCAGCCATGAGCCGCGCGACGCTCGATGTCCATGTGAGCGGCGAGCTGGTGGGGACGCTTGCCGAGGAAGCGGCCAGGTATGTCTTCAGCTATTTGCCCGATACGCCGCCGGATCGCTTCGTTTCGCTGCTCATGCCGGTGCGGGCGGCATCGTACGACTGGAAAACGCTGCACCCCTTCTTCCAGATGAATCTGCCGGAGGGCTTCAAGAAAGACCTGATGATTCGCCGCCTGGGCCCGCATGCCGACGTCAGCGATTTCGGCCTGCTTGCGCTGACGGGCGCCAACACGATCGGACGCGTCCAGGTGGTGCCGCGAGGCGCCACGCTTGCCGCGGCCTCCAGCAAGGCTGACATGGCGGGACTGCTCGCGTCGGCCAATTCGCGGGAAAACCTGCTGCGGCTGCTGGAGGGCGGGGTGGCGGAAGGGGTGTCCGGCGTCATGCCCAAGGCGCTCGTGCGGCCCGAGGATAGGGCGACGGTCTGGACGGACGAGTTCATCCTGAAGACGGGTTTCGATGATCTGCCGGGACTGGCGATCAACGAGTTCCTTTGCCTCGAGGTCGCCCGAGAGGCCGGTCTCGAGGTACCCGAGACCAGGCTGTCCGACGACGGGCAGGTACTGGCGGTACGACGCTTCGACCGTACCGCCGACGGCCGGATGCTTGCGGTCGAGGACTACTGCGCGCTCAAGCCCAATGACGCCGTCAATAAATACAAGGGGACGCTGGAGGACCTGGCCAAGCTCACCCGCGCCTACGTGCCGCGCGCGGCATTCAAGGAGGCGGCACGCCGCCTCTATGCGTTGATATTGCTGAACTACGCCGTTCGCAATGCCGATGCGCATCTGAAAAACTTCGCGCTGGTCTATACCGACGTCGACGACGTCCGGCTGGCGCCGGTCTACGACGTCCTGAGCAGCACCGTCTATCCGAGGTTTGCGACGAACCTGCCCGCGCTGCCCGTGCAAGGCAAGCGCGTGTGGGCGTCGGGCAGCATGCTTGCGATCTATGGGGCCACGCGGCTGGGCCTGAGCAAGGCGGACATGGACGAGGCGCGCGAACGGATCACGCAAGCCGTGCACAAGATCGCGCCGATGATAGCTGGTCATGCCGCGCGTTACCCGGGTTTTCGCGATGTTGCGCAGAACATGCTGGCCGCGTGGGGGGCCGGGCTGGCGGACATAGGACCCCGCGCCAAGCCCGGAAAGCGCGTTCCCGTTAGTGCGGCTTGACCGCCACCTTCAGCACATTGTCCCGCTGGTTGGCGAACAGCTCGTAGGCCGCCACGATGTCGTCCAGCTTGAACTGGTGGGTCACCAGCAGCCCCAGGTCCAGGCGTCCGGATTCCAGCACGTTGATCAGCCGCCGCATCCGTTCCTTGCCGCCCGGGCACAGCGCGGTATTGATCTTGTGGTCGCCCAGCCCGGCGGCGAAGGCCGACAGCGGCAGGGTCAGGTCCTCGGAATAGACGCCCAGGCTGGACAGGGTGCCGCCCGGCTTGAGCACGCGCAGCGCGGACGCGAAGGTCGACTGGGTGCCCAGGGCCTCGATCGAGGCGTCCACGCCGCGGCCGCCGGTCAGCTTCATGATCTCGTCCACCACGTCGCATTCGCGGAAGTTCAGGGCGACGTCCGCTCCCAGCTTGCGGGCGATGTCCAGGCGGTGCGGGTTGCCGTCGATGGCGATGATGGTCGTCGCGCCCGACAGCCGGGCGCCGGCGGTGGCGCACAGGCCGATGGGGCCCTGGGCGAACACGGCCACGACGTCGCCGATGCGGATGTTGGCGTTCTCGGCGCCCTTGAAGCCGGTGGACATGATGTCCGGGCACATCAGCACCTGTTCGTCGGTCAGGCCGTCCGGGATGGGGGCGAGGTTGGCCTGGGCGTCGGGCACCAGCACGTATTCGGCCTGGGTGCCGTCGATGAGGTTGCCGAAGCGCCAGCCGGCGGTGGCCTTGTAGCCGTGGCAGCCGCACAGGCCCTGCGGCACCAGGTAGCTGCCGTCCTGCGAGGGCGCGCCGTCCTGGGCGGCGTAGGAATTGAAGTTGGGGCAGATCGCGCCGGCGATGACGCGCTGGCCTTCCCGGTAGCCGGCCACGGCGCTGCCGAGCTTCTCGATCACGCCCACCGGCTCGTGGCCCACGGTCAGGCCCGGCGCGACGGGGTATTCGCCCTTCAGGATGTGGATGTCGGTCCCGCAGATGGTGGTGGTGGTGATGCGGACCAGGGCGTCGTTCGGGCCCACGTCGGGGATGGGCTTGTCCGCGATCTCGATGCGCCCGGGTGCAACGAACACGGCGGCTTTCATCATGGCAGTCATCGTCAGGCCTCCGGAAGGTAAGGGGGGAGGAAACATTACACAGGAGATCTTCGACAGTCTGATTGATACAGATCAGTCGCGGCCATGATTTGAAGGAAATAGTGGGTTACCCGGGCCATTGGCAATATGCTTAGAACCCATGTTCATAAGATGCGGCCAATTTCGCCTTACTGCCCGCTAATCCGCATAAAATCTAAGGTTTACGTCCGACGGCCAGTCATGGTTTGGTAAACTGGCCCGACTATCTAGATGGGATCCGACAGGCCATGGCCGCTTTCAATACCGAACGCGTCACGAGCGTTCACCACTGGAACGAGACGCTTTTCAGCTTCAAGACCACGCGCGATCCCGCGCTGCGTTTCCACAACGGCCATTTCGTCATGATCGGCCTGGAAGTCGAAGGCAAGCCGCTGATGCGCGCCTATAGCATCGCCAGCGCCAACTACGAGGAACACCTCGAGTTCCTGAGCATCAAGGTGCCCAACGGCCCGCTCACGTCGCGCCTGCAGCACCTGAAGGAAGGCGATTCCATCCTGGTCAGCCGCAAGCCCGTCGGCACCCTGGTGGTGGACGACCTGCTGCCCGGCAAGAACCTGTACCTGTTCGGCACGGGCACGGGCCTGGCCCCGTTCATGAGCATCATCAAGGATCCCGACGTCTACGAACGCTTCGAGAAAGTGGTGCTGGTGCATGGCGTGCGCTGGGTCAGCGAACTGGCCTATTCGGACTACATCGGCAGCGAACTGCCGGGCAACGAATATTTCGGCGAAATGGTGCGCGACAAGCTGATCTATTACCCCACGGTCACGCGCGAGCCGTTCCGCAACCAGGGCCGCATCACCGATCTCCTGACCAGCGGCAAGCTGGCAGCGGACATCGGCCTGCCTCCCATCAATCCCGAGCACGACCGCGCCATGCTGTGCGGCAGCCCGCACATGCTGGCCGACGTCACCGCCATCCTCGACGGCCTGGGCTTCAAGGCGTCCGAGCATACCGGCCATGCCGGCGACTACGTGGTCGAGCGCGCTTTCGTCGAAAAGTAAGCCGGGTCAGTGCACGAGCCGGCCCGACTCGGCCAGCTCCCGGATGCGCTGGACCGTGTCCATGTCGGCTGCGATGTAGGCCTGCTTGCGCAGGGCCACCACGGTATCGTCCAGTTCGCTGTGGCCGTCCTGCAGGTCCAGTTCGTAGATGAAGCGCAGGAACAGCACGTCGGGCTCGGGTTCCTCGATGCGGACCGTGGCTTCGCTGCGCGGCCACAGCTCGGTGGCGGTGGCCAGCACCTTGACCTGGCGCATGGGCGTCAGCGTGACCTCGTCGTGGACCTGGAAGGGCCCGAAGTCGAGCACGCGCTTGAGCACGGTGTGCTCCTGCCCGACCGCTTCCGCCTCGATGGTGCAGCTTTCCAGTCCCATGACGAATTCCGTGGGTTCGTGGGCCCGGATGAACAGCCCGCGCCAGATCTGCTCGCGCGTCAGCGGCGTGAGCAGGGGCACGAGCGGATCGTTGATCTGGATGAGGTGTTCGAAGCGAAGCATGGAGAGCGCGGTTCCCGGAGTGTTCCCCTAAGGATACCGCGCTCCGGCGCGCCCGGGCGCTAGTCGATCAGCATGGGCAGCACCATCAACTGCTGGCCGTTGACGTGCATGCGCCGCTGCAGCGAGTTGATCGCCTGGTTGTGCAGCAGGCGGGTGACGAAATTCTCGCGCTTGAACACCAGCTTGCTGGCGAAGACGATGGTGTTGGGATATTCCTGCAAGACCTCGGTGATCTGCTTTTCCAGGGTCTGCACGGCGTCGGTGCCGAAGCCCAGGCGGCTGGTCGCGGCCATGCCGTAGCTGTTGCAGAACCGCTCGAAGAACTTCAGGGAGGTCGTCGCCTGCAGCTTCATCGCCTCCATCGCTTCCGGGCCGCCGTAGACCTGCGCGTCCACCGTCCGTGCGTTGATGAAGATGAAGTTCTTGAAGTGGTCGGGGAACATGCGCTGCACCCACAGCAGCGCATGCAGGCCTCCGCCGCGGCTGGAGCCGACCAGGAAGGCGGCCGTGGGCGCGTAGGGGTCGAGCGCGGGCGGCGAGCAGTCCGAGCCGAAGGACTGGTCGGCGAAGATGTCGTCGATCGCGGCGATGCGGCGCCGCGTTTCCCGGTAGTGGGCCCGTATCCCCAGGCAGATGAAGATCAGCACGCTGGTGATGAGCAGCGTGGCCCAGCCGCCTTCGAAGAATTTCTCGACGATGGTCACGACCAGGATGGAGCTGGTGATGGTGACGGCCACCAGCGACAGTGCCAGCCGCTGCCGCCAGTGCTTCTTGTGCAGGGGCTTGTGGCGGTTGCGTATCCAGAACAGCGACAACCCCGCCAGCGACAGCGTGAAGGTCAGGAACACGTTGATCGAATACAGCACCACCAGGACGGACACCTTGCCGCCCGTCAGCAGCAGGATGGCGAAGGCGGAGATGCCCATCAGCAGGATGCCGTTCTCGGTCACCAGCCGGTTCGACAGGTAGCGGAAACGGTGCGGCATCCAGGAGTCGGAAGCCATGTTGGACAGCACCGAGGGGCCGCCCAGGAAGCCGGTGTTGGCGGCCACGAACAACAGGCCGGCCTCGAAGGCCAGCACCACGGTCAGCGCCACGACCAGGTTGCCGCCGCCGAAGCCCATCTCGCCCAGCACGTTGCCGAACACCACGGCGTTCAGCGTCTGGCCTTCCACCGGCGTCGCGTTCCACAGCAGGTACAGCAGGATGATGCCGCCGGCGGTGAAGGCCAGGCTGATGGCCATCAGCAGCATGGTGGCCTTGCCGGTATGGACCACGGGCTCGGCCAGGCGGTCGACGTTGTTGGAGACCGCCTCGATCCCGGTATAGGTGCCGCCGCCCAGCGAATAGGCCTTCAGGAACACCGCCAGCACGAAGAACCAGCCGGCTTCCTGCGAGAACTCGCGCACTTCCCGGATCGTGTCGGGAATCAGCAGCGGCAGGCCCTCGGCGTGGGCGAAGATGCCCCAGGCAATCAGGACGGCATGCGTGACCACGAAGCCGGCGAAGATGGGCAGGAGGACCTTGATGCTTTCCTTGGCGCCCCGCAGGTTCAGCCAGATCAGCAGGAGCACCATCACACAGGCGGTCCACAGCTTGAACGTCTGCCAGCTTGCCGGCAGCAGCGAGAACAGCGCGTCGGTGCCGCTGGCCACGGAAATGGCGATGGTCAGCACGTAGTCCACGATCAGCGCCGAACCGGATACCAGCCCGGCCGTCGGGCCGAGCAGCGCGGTCGAAACCCGGTAGCCGCCGCCGCCGGTGGGGAACAGCTCGATGACCTGGTTGTAGGCCAGCGCGACGACGAATACCGTGATGGCGGTGGCGATGGCCAGGAATAGCGCGAGGTGGGTATGGGTGCCCAGCGCGCGGAACGCTTCCTCGGGGCCGTAGGACGAGGAGGACAGGCCGTCCGCCCCCAGCCCCACCCAGGCCAGGAAGGCCGCCAGCGCGAGGGAATGCCGGGTGTCCGGGGACAGCGGGTCCCGGGCCTTGCCCAGCAGACGCTCGCGCCATGAGGTTGCTTTCATACGAAGGGGTTCCTGCTGCCTGGTGTCGGGTGGCTTCTTGATCGCGCGGCGCGCAGCGTACGCTTTTGGAAGGAATCGCGCTTTGAAGGCCATTCTAGCAACAGGGAAATTGTTACCCCGTGGCGGGGTCGGCACTATGGCAAACGAATTTCTGATAGCTTTATGCATAGACGCCCACGGGCGCGGATTTCCCCATTCCTCGAGGCAAGCATGAGCAAGCAGATCATCCACACCGACGCCGCGCCGGCGGCCGTCGGCCCGTATTCCCAGGCCGTGGCCGTGCCCGCTTCAGGCAAGACCGTCTATCTGTCGGGCCAGATCGGACTGATTCCCGCGACCGGCCAACTGGAGACGGGCAGTTTCGAGGCCCAGGTGCGCCAGGCCTTCGCCAACATGGAAGCGGTGGTGCGCCAGGCGGGCGGCACGCTGGACCAGGTCGTCAAGCTGACCCTGTTCCTGACCGACCTGTCCAAGTTCGGCACGGCCAACGACATCATGGCGCAGTTGATTCCCCAGCCTTTCCCCGCCCGCTCCACGGTGGGCGTGGCCGCCCTGCCCAAGGGCGCCGAGTTCGAGGTCGAGGCGATCCTGGTCATCTGATCCCGGCCGACATGAGCGCGCGCCCCGCCGCCCAGGACGAAAGCGAGCTGACGCCGCAGCAGCGCAAGATGCGCAAGCTCGGGCTGCGCATCGCGGACGACTTTGTCCTGCACCTGCCCATCCGCTACGAGGACGAGACGCAGCTGACGCCCATCAAGCGGCTGCTGCCGGGCATGTGGGCGCAGGTCGAGGGCGTGGTGACGCGCTGCGAGGTCGCCTACCGCCCGCGGCGCCAACTGGTGGCCGCGATCGAGGACGACACCGGCGAACTCACGCTGCGCTACCTGAATTTCTATCCCAGCCAGCAGAAACAACTGGCGGTGGGGCGCCGCATCCGCGCGCGGGGCGAGGCGCGCGGCGGTTTCTTCGGCATGGAAATGGTGCATCCGCGCACCACGGTCGCCGATGGGGATACGCCGCTGCCCGACCGCCTGACGCCGGTCTATCCCACCACCGAGGGGCTGCCCCAGGCCACGCTGCGCAAGGCCATCGCCGCGGCGCTGGAGCGGGCGGACCTGCGCGACACGCTGCCGGAGGCGCTGCTGCAGCGCTATGGCCTGATGCCCTTCGGCGAGGCTGTGCGCCTGCTGCATGCGCCGCCGCCCGACGTGGCCACGCAGCCCCTGGTCGATCGCGCGCATCCGGCCTGGCTGCGTATCAAGTTCGATGAGCTGCTGGCCCAGCAGTTGTCGCTGGCGCGGGCGCGCGCCGCCCGGCTGGACAAGCGGGCGCCGCCGCTGGCGCGTTCGACCGCGGCGGATGGACTGGTGGCGCGGCTGCTGCGCGCGCTGCCGTTCGAGTTGACCGGCGCCCAGCAGCGGGTGCGCGACGAGATCGCCGCCGACCTGACCCGGCCGCACCCCATGCAGCGGCTGCTGCAAGGCGACGTGGGCAGCGGCAAGACGGTGGTGGCGGCGCTGGCCGCCGCGCAGGCCATCGACAACGGCTACCAGGCGGCGCTGATGGCGCCCACCGAGATCCTGGCCGAACAGCATTTCCGCAAGCTGGTGGGCTGGCTCGAGCCGCTGGGCGTGAAGGTGGCCTGGCTGACCGGCAGCCTGACGCCCAAGGGCCGGCGCGAGGCGGCCGCGCTGATAGAAAGCGGCGAGGCGCCGCTGGCGGTGGGCACGCAGGCCCTGATCCAGCAGCACGTGCAGTTCGCGCGGCTGGGCCTGTCCATCGTCGACGAACAGCACCGCTTCGGCGTGGGCCAGCGGCTGGCCCTGCGCAACAAGGGCGGCGAGGACGAGGTCTTTCCCCACCAGTTGATGATGTCGGCCACGCCCATCCCGCGCACGCTGGCGATGACCTTCTTCGCCGACCTGGACGTTTCGGTCATCGACGAGTTGCCGCCGGGCCGGGTGCCGGTCATCACCAAGCTGCTGTCGGACACGCGCCGCGACGAGGTGGTGGCGCGCATCCACGACGCCGCCCGCTCGGGCCGCCAGGTGTATTGGGTGTGCCCGCTGGTCGAGGAAAGCGAGACGCTGGAGCTGCAGACCGCCGTCGACACCTTCGAGACGCTGCGGCAGGCATTGCCGGAACTGCGCGTGGGACTGGTGCACGGCCGGCTGCCGACCGCCGAGAAGGCGGCGGTCATGCAGGCCTTCAAGGATGGCGATCTCGACCTGCTGGTGGCCACCACCGTGATCGAGGTCGGCGTCGACGTGCCCAACGCCTCGCTGATGGTGATCGAGCACGCCGAACGCTTCGGCCTGGCGCAGCTGCACCAGTTGCGCGGCCGGGTAGGGCGGGGCGCGGCCGAGTCGGTGTGCGTGCTGCTGTACCAGGCGCCGCTGTCGCAGGTGGCCAAGGCGCGGCTGCGCACCATGCATGAAACCACCGACGGCTTCGAGATCGCGCGGCGCGACCTCGAACTGCGCGGGCCCGGCGAGTTCCTGGGCGTGCGGCAATCGGGCCTGGCGCTGATGCGGTTCGCCGACCTGGACGCCGACCTGGAGATCGCCGAGCAGGCGCACGAAGCCGCCGCCGAGTTGCAGGCGCGCGCGCAGGACGTGGTGTCCGCCCACCTGGCGCGATGGATGCGCGGGCGCGAAGATTTCCTCAAGGCTTGAAAAGAGGCGAGAGATGACCCTGACTGAACTGAAGTACATCGTGGCGGTGGCGCGGGAGCGGCATTTCGGCCGTGCCGCCGAAGCCTGTTTCGTCAGCCAGCCCACGCTTTCGGTGGCCATCCGCAAGCTGGAGGACGAACTGGGCGTGACGCTGTTCGAGCGGGGCGGCACCGAGGTGGGCGTGACGCCCATCGGCGAGCGCATCGTGGCCCAGGCCCAGAAGGTGCTGGAGGAAAGCGCCAACCTGAAGGAGATCGCCAAGCAGGGGCACGATCCCTTGTCCGGCGCGCTGCGGGTGGGCGTCATCTACACCATCGGTCCCTACCTGCTGCCGCAACTGGTGCCGCGCCTGATCGAGAGCGCGCCGCAGATGCCGCTGCTGCTGCAGGAATACTTCACCACGCGGCTGCTGGAGCTGCTGCGCCAGGGCGAGATCGATTGCGCCATCATGGCCCTGCCGCTGCCCGACGCCGGGCTGACGATCCAGCCGCTGTACGACGAACCCTTCGTGGTGGCGGTGCCCAAGGGCCATCCGCTGGCCAGCCGCAGCCACGTCAAGGCCGAGGAGCTCAAGAGCGAGACCATGCTGCTGCTGGGCACCGGCCATTGCTTCCGCGACCAGGTGCTGGAGGTGTGCCCGGAGCTGTCGCGCTTTTCGGCGACGACCGAAGGCATCCAGCGGACCTTCGAAGGGTCGTCGCTGGAGACCATCCGCCACATGGTGGCATCGGGCATAGGCATCACGGTGCTGCCCATGTCGTCGATCCCGGCCCAGCCCGACGATCGCGACCTGCTGCGCTACATCCCCTTCGAGGCGCCGGTTCCCGACCGGCGCGTGGTGCTGGCATGGCGCAAGAGCTTCCCGCGCACGGCCGCCATCGACACCCTGATCGCCGCCATCCACGACTGCCGGCTGAACGGCGTGACCATGCTGGAGGCCAGCGCGCAGACGGCCTGAGGCGCGCGGCGCTTGTCATGTCGCGATTCATCCCAATCTAGTATCCTGTGACGTCGGTTTCGACTTTGACAAGGAGTCAGCTATGGTGAAGAAAGCAACTGCCAAGAAACCCGCAAGCAATGGTGGCGCGGCCCGCTCGGCCGCCGGTGCGCTGCGCATCGACATCGGCATCTCGGACAAGGACCGCGCCGCGGTGGCCGGGGGCTTGTCCAAGCTGCTGGCCGATACCTATACGCTCTACCTGATGACGCACAACTTCCACTGGAACGTGACGGGGCCGATGTTCAACACCCTGCATGCCATGTTCATGACCCAGTACACCGACCTGTGGAACTCCATCGACGACGTGGCCGAGCGCATCCGCGCGCTGGGACACGTCGCGCCGGGCACCTACCGCGAATTCGCCAAGCTCACCACGATCAGCGAACCGACCGACGTGCCCGAGGCGCTGGAAATGGTGCGCCAGCTGGTGGTGGGGCACGAGGCGGTGGCCAAGACCGCCCGCAACATCCTCAAGGTGGCCGACGCCGCCAGCGACGAGCCGACCGCCGACCTGCTGACCCAGCGCCTGGAATTCCACGAGAAGACCGCCTGGATGCTGCGCAGCCTGCTGCAATAACCCCGAGGCCCGGGCGCCGTCCCTGGCGCCGTGTCATGGAAATCCCTGCCTCGCGGGCGACGCGATGCAGGGATTTTTTCTATGTTTTTTCTCCGCCTGGATGCGGAAAATTATTTGAGGTTTAAAAATTTTAAGTTAAATTAATCTTCGACCCATCACTGCCCGGCCGCGAGGCCGCGCATACCGCTGGAGACCACTCATGGAACGCTCGGGGCATCTCGATACCTTTGCGCGCGATCATCTTCCGCCGCCCGAGGCCTGGCCGGCATTCCTGCTCGATCATCCCGCCGTCCGCTATCCCGCCCGCTTCAATTGCGCGGCCGAGCTGGTCGACGGCGCGGTGGCGGCGGGACACGGACAGCGTCCGGCCCTCTGGACGGTGACCGACGGCAAGCCGTCCGCCATCACCTATCTCGAACTGCGGCAGAGGGTGGACCGCCTGGCCCATGTCCTGATCGAGGACATGGGGCTCGTGCCCGGCAATCGCGTCCTGCTGCGCGGTCCGAACAACCCGGCCATGGCGGTCGCCCTGCTGGCCACGATCAAGGCCGGGTTGGTGGCGGTGCCCACCATGCCGCTGCTGCGCGCGGTGGAACTCAAGCCCGTCATCGACAAGGCGCAGGTCAGCGCGGTGCTGTGCGACGCGCGCCTGCGCGACGAGATCGACGCCTGCATGCGGCCCGGCCCCACCCATTGCCCCACGCTGGCTCAGGCCCGCTACTTCAACGACGACGGCCCCGAATCGCTGGAAACCCTGGCACGCGCCAAGCCCTCGTCCTTTCCGGCGTGCGATACGGCAGGCGACGACGTCTGCCTGATCGCCTTCACCAGCGGCACCACGGGCAGTCCCAAGGGCTGTATCCATTTCCACCGCGACGTGCTGGCGATGTGCGACCTGTTCCCGCGCTCGATATTGCAGGCCACGCCCGACGACATCTTCTGCGGCACGCCGCCCCTGGCGTTCACCTTCGGCCTGGGCGGCATGCTGTGCTTCCCGCTGCGCGCCGGCGCCTCCACCGTGCTGTCCGAGAAGCTGACCCCGGCCTCGCTGCTGGAAACCATCCAGGCCACCCGCGCCACCGTCGTCTTTACCGCGCCCACCTTCTACCGCCAGATGGCGGCCCTGGCCCCGGGCTACGACATCTCCAGCCTGCGCCATTGCGTCTCGGCCGGCGAGGCCCTGCCCGACGCCACGCGCCAGAGCTGGAAGCAGGCGACCGGCGTGGAGATGACCGATGGGATCGGCAGCACCGAGATGATCCACATCTTCATCTCCAGCGCCGGCCAGGACGTGCGCCGCGGCGCCATCGGCAAGGTGGTGCCCGGCTACCAGGCCTGCATCGTCGACGAATCCATGCAGCCGTTGCCGCCCCGCACCGTCGGCCGCCTGGCCGTGCGCGGCCCCACCGGCTGCAAATACCTGGCCGACGACCGCCAGGCCAACGCCGTGCGCCAGGGTTGGAACCTGACCGGCGATTCCTTCATGATGGACGAGGACGGCTACCTGTACTACCAGGCCCGCACCGACGACATGATCATCTCGGCCGGCTACAACATCGCCGGCCCCGAGGTCGAAAGCGCCTTGCTCCAGCACGAGGCCGTGGCCGAATGCGGCGTGATCGGCGTCGCCGACGAAGAGCGCGGCCAGGTCGTCACCGCCTTCGTCGTGCCGCGCCCCGGCTTCGCGCCTGGAGACGATCTGGCCAAGACCCTGCAGGAGCACGTCAAGCGCACCATCGCTCCCTACAAGTACCCGCGCGTCATCCGCTTCGTCGACGCCTTGCCCCGTACCGAAACGGGCAAGCTCAAGCGCTTCGCGCTGCGCGGGCTGAACTAGCGGTGTCCGGGGCCCGGCAGGGCCCCGCCGCTGTTATTGGCAGGTGGTCACGTTCGTGACCTCGACCACCGCTTCCCGCACGTCGCAGGCCAGCTTGCGCGGCAGGTCGCCGGTTTCGGTGCAATTGCCCATGCCGTTGTAGGCCCAGATCGACCCGGTCATTCCCGTGCCGGGACGGTCGGCGGGGCAGCGGGCTTCGAAATGCACCGTGATGCAGTTGGCGACCTTGGGCTGCACGCGGGGCCGGATGCCGATCACCGAGGGCAGTCCCCCCTTGGCGGGGCATTGGGCCGCCTGCAGGCGTATGGCGCGCCGCTCGGCGGCGAGATGATCCAGCAGCGCCTGGGTCCGGCGTTCCTGTTCCTGGCGGGCGAGCTCCGCCTTCCTGCGGGTTTCTTCCTCGCGCTGTTTTTCCTTGGCCAGCCTGGCCTGTTCCGCGGCGCGGGCTTCCTCGGCCTTGCGCTGTTCTTCCTGCTTGCGCTGGGCTTCTTGCAGACGCCGGGCCTCCTGGGGGCTTGCCGCCGGCGTCGCGGCCGCGGTCCGTTGCGGCGCGGACGAGGCGGGGGACGTCGGGGACGAGGCCGCGCGGGCCTGCGCCGCCGCGGCGTTCGCCGCCATGATCCGGTCGGCGCGCTCGGCGGCTTCGCGCTCGCGCTGCTGTTTCTGCTGCCCGATCTGCCGCAGCTTCTGGTTCAGGTTGCGTTCGAAGTCCTGCGATTGCTGCGCCATGCGCATGTTGGTCTGGTTGGCCTGTTGGAAGCCGCTGGCCAGGCCGCTCATGATCGCGTTCATCGTGGCCTGTGATTCGGCCGCCCGTTCGGCGGCGCGACGCTGGGCATATTCCCGGGCGCGTTCGCGCTCGACCTGATCCTTTTCCCGGTTTTCCATGGCCGCGGCCAGGCGTTCGCGTGTCACGGGAAGGTAGATATTGTTCCAGGTCGAATACTCGTCGTCGTCTGGGTCCTGGGATCGTCCCATCATCCGGATGGAGTTGCCGCGGTTGACGTAGGTGTCGAGATAGTCGCCGTTGTAGGTAAAGATGTTTTCCGTTCCCGTGTAGCGGTGGGTCAGACGGTCGTCCGCCGACAGCGTCAGTTGCCTGCTTTCGAAGGAACCCGCGGGCCGGTTCGGCATGCTCAGTACGCGGAATGCCCTGGGGTCCGTCCTGGAGGGCGCGCGGAAGACCTCCCGGCCGGGGTTCGATCCGTCGGGCAGCCTGAATTCGAGAACCAGGTTGCCTGCCTCGTCTTTGTCGACCTTGAGCAGGATGGTGCGGCTGACGAAGGTCTGGCCCACACTGTGTTCCCAGATGCCGAACGGTCCGGCGGCGCGCAACTGCTGGTAGGGAGAGCCCGGATCGAGGCTGACGGGAACGGTGCTGCCGTCGGGCAGGGTGTAGACGTCGCGGCGCAGCGGCTTGGGCGTCATGCTGAACGGGCCGATCGACGCCGCGTAGGAAAAATGCGCGGCAGACTCGGTCAGGGTCAATTGCAGATCGTTGAGAGAGCCGTTCAATACCTGCATGCGGCCACTCTGGTCGAAGCGGATGGTCGCCTCGTCGTCGCTGAACATGCCGGAGTTTTCGATCAGCACATGGTAGGTGTCCTGGGTCGCCGTGGTGCGAACCAGGAGCCGGACCGAGTTGGCATGTACCAGGCGGTTGGCCGAGTAAAGGCTGATGGCCAGCGCTCTCTTGTCCGGTTCTGCCGCTACCCGCAACTGGTCGCCGTCGTCATTGACGTACAAGTGGCCGATGTAAGGCTGCAAAAAACCCCATTGGATCTGTTGGAAGGCGGCCTGGGCCGCCGCGATGGCTTCGGGCGAACGGGCGGTATCCGCCGGGTCTGTCGTGGCGCAGCCGGCGAGGGCTGCGCATAGCAGCGCGGGTGCGAGCAGGAGTTTTCTCATGCGCGCATTCTAGGAATCGAAGGGTGGGCACGCATCACCCGATCCTGTGAGAGGCGCTGTTACCATAACGCCATGGACCCTACGTTTCCCGTCTCCCTTTCCCACCGCCTGGGCCTGTACATGCGCCTGGTGCGCCTGGACAAGCCGATCGGCATCCTGCTGCTGGTCTGGCCCACGCTGTGGGCCCTGTGGGCCGCCAGCAAGGGCGGGCCGTCGCTGTATTTTGTGTTCGCCTTCGTGATGGGTACGGTGCTGATGCGCTCGGCCGGCTGCGGCATCAATGATTATTTCGACCGCGACGTCGACCTGCACGTCGAGCGCACGCGCGACCGGGTGCTGACGTCGGGACTGATCTCGGGCCGCGAGGCGCTGGGCGTGACGCTGGCGCTGACGCTGCTGGCGCTGCTCCTGATCCTGCCCATGAACCACCTGGTCTGGGCCCTGTCCGTGGTGGCCGTGTTCCTGTCCGTCACCTATCCCAAGTTCAAGCGTTTCTTCGCCATCCCCCAGGCCTACCTGGGCATCGCCTTCGGCTTCGGCATCCCCATGGCCTACGCGGCCGTGCTCGAGACCGTGCCGCTGGAAGGCTGGATCATGCTGGCGGCCAACATCTTCTGGGCGATCGCCTACGACACCGAGTACGCCATGGTGGACCGGCCCGACGACCTCAAACTCGGCCTGCGCACCTCCGCCGTCACCTTCGGCAAGTGGGACGTGGCCGCCGTGGGCGTATGCTATGCGGCGACCCTGGCGCTGCTGGGCGTGGTCGGCGCCATGCTGGACTACGGATGGGCCTACGCGGCGGGGCTGGCGGGCGCCGCCGCCATCGCCGTGCGCCACCTGTGGTGGATCCGCCATCGCGACCGCGCGGCGTGCTTTCGCGCCTTCCTGCACAATACCTGGTTCGGTTTCTCGGTGTTCGCCGGCATCTTCGTGCAGACCACGCTGCTGGGCTAGCGCGGACGGTTCGGCGGGGTGGGCGGCCTATATAATCGTCGCTTTTCCCCTGAAGCCATGTCGCTCATCGCCGACAACCTGCGCGCCGTCCACCGGCGCATCGACCATGCCGCCCAGGCCTGCGGCCGCGCGCCGGGCGAGGTGGCGCTGCTGGCGGTGTCCAAGACCTTTTCCGCCCAGGCGGTGCGCGAGGCCCACGGGGCCGGGCAGCGGGCCTTCGGCGAAAGCTACGTCCAGGAGGCCGTCGACAAGCTGGCCGCGCTGGACGATCTGCGGGCCGGCACCGAATGGCATTTCATCGGCCCCCTGCAAAGCAACAAGGCCCGCCTGGTCGCAGCCCATTTCGACTGGGTCCACAGCATCGATCGCCTGAAGATCGCCCAGCGCCTGTCCGACCTGCGGCCGCCCGGCATGGCCGACCTCCAGCTGTGCATGCAGGTCAACATCGACGACCAGCCCA
Organism: Pigmentiphaga kullae; assembly: GCF_004216695.1. Lineage (GTDB taxonomy): Bacteria > Pseudomonadota > Gammaproteobacteria > Burkholderiales > Burkholderiaceae_B > Pigmentiphaga > Pigmentiphaga kullae. Next base: position 1,746,044 of record NZ_SGXC01000002.1, on the reverse strand, counting down.
CCAAGAGCGGCGTGGCGCCCGCCGAAGCGCTCGGGCTGGCGCGGGAAATCGCCGCGCTGCCGCGCGTGCGCCTGCGCGGCCTGATGTGCATCCCCGCCCCCCAGCAGGACCCCGTCCGCCAGCAGGCGGTCTTCGCCAGCCTGGCGGCGCTCATGCGCGACCTGAACCGGGAAGGCTTCGGGCTCGATACCCTGTCCATGGGCATGTCGGACGACCTGGAGGCCGCGGTGGCGGCCGGGGCGTCCATCGTCCGGGTGGGCACCGCCATCTTCGGCGCCCGGGATTATTCGTCCTGACCGCGCGACCGCCATGCCATCCAAGGAAATTTCAATGACCCAAGCGCTTTCCATCGCATTCATCGGCGGCGGCAACATGGCCGCCGCGCTGATCTCCGGCCTGGCCGGCAAGTTCTGCCCCATGGAGAACGTCCACGTCGTGGATCCGAACGAGTCCACCCGGCAGGCCTGGGCGGCGCGCGGGGCCACGGTGGCGGCGGCGCCGGACGAGGTACTGTCCCGCTGCGCCATCTGGGTCTACGCGGTCAAGCCGCAAGTCATGAAGGAGGTGGCCGCGGCCGGCCGGCCCTGGCTCAAGGACAGCCTGGTGATCAGCATCGCCGCGGGCATCCGGGCCGCCGACCTGGCGCGCTGGCTGGGGTCCGACGCGCAGCCGTGGCCGCGCGTGGTGCGCTGCATGCCCAACACGCCCGCGCTGATCGGGCAGGGCGCAACCGGCCTGGCCGCGCTCGACGGCGTGAGCGAGGCCGACCGGGCGCTGGCCCAGGCCGTGCTCGAAGCCGTCGGCAGCACCGTCTGGGTCTCGCGCGAGGCCGACCTGGACGGCGTGACCGCGTTGTCGGGCAGCGGGCCGGCCTATGTGTTCCTGTTCATCGAGGCCCTGATCGAAGGCGGCAAGGCCGTGGGGCTGGACGACGAGCAGTCGCGCGCGCTGGCGCTGGCCACGCTGTCCGGCGCCGCCAGCCTGGCGGCCGCGTCCTCCGAACCGCCGTCGGTGCTGCGCGAGCGCGTGACCTCCAAGGGCGGCACCACGGCCGCGGCCCTGGACGTCCTGGCCCAGGCGAATTTCCGCCAGGCCGTCGTGCGGGCCATGCAGGCCGCCGCCCATCGCGCGCAAGAGATGGGTGATGAGTTCGGAAGATAATCCCGCCGACATCCCGTCGGTCGCGCGCCATCCGCCATTCGTCCTGTTCTGGTTCAGCCGGGTCATGTCGACCCTGTCGTTCCAGATGCTGTCGGTGGCCGTGGGCTGGCAGGTCTACGAGATCACCGGCAGTGCCTTCGACCTGGGCCTGGTCGGGCTGGCGCAGTTCCTGCCCATGGTACTGCTGACCTTCGTCGTGGGGCAGGTGGCCGATCGCTACGACCGGCGGGCCATCGCCAGCGTCTGCATGGCGGTGGAGTCGGTCGCGGCGGGCCTGCTGGCCTTCGGCACCTGGGAAGGCTGGCTGACGCGCGACGCCATCCTGGGGCTGGTGGCGCTGGGCGGCGCCGCGCGCGCCTTCGAGTCGCCCACCATGGCGGCGCTGGTGCAGGGCGTGGTGCCGCGCAGCCTCATTCCCCAGGCGGCGGCCTGGTCCACCTCCGCCACCCAGACCGCGCAGATCCTCGGGCCCGCGATGGGCGGGCTGCTGTACGGGTTCGGCTCCATGGTCGCCTACGTGGTGGCCTGCGTATTCTTCTTCGTCGGCGGGGGGCTGGTGGCGCTGATACGGGCGGAACGCACCGCGTCCATCCGCGAGCCGGTCACGCTCAAGTCCGTGTTCTCGGGCATCGCCTTCATCCGCAGTCGTCCGGTCATCCTGGGAACGCTGTCGCTGGACCTGTTCGCGGTCCTTCTGGGCGGCGCCACCGCGCTGCTGCCCATCTATGCGCGCGACATCCTGCACACCGGCCCATGGGGGCTGGGGCTGCTGCGCACGGCGCCCGCCCTGGGGGCGCTGGCCATGTCGGTCTTCCTGGCCCACCATCCCATCCATCGCAACGTCGGCCGCATGCTGTTCTCGTCGCTGGTGGTCTTCGGGCTGGCCACGGTCGTGTTCGGCCTGTCCACGCACCTGGCCGTCTCCATGGCGGCGCTGTTCGTGCTGGGGGCGTCCGACGTGGTCAGCGTGGTGATCCGCTTCACCCTGGTCCAGTTGCAGACGCCGCCGGAAATGCTGGGCCGCGTCAGCGCGGTGAACTCCTTGTTCGTCGGCACCTCCAATCAACTGGGCGAGTTCGAGTCGGGCGTGACGGCCGCGCTGTTCGGCGTCGTGCCGGCGGTGCTGATCGGCGGCGCGGGCACGATCGCGGTGGCCCTGCTGTGGATGGTATTGTTTCCCCAGTTGCGCCGCTTGAAGTCGCTGGAAGGCTAGCGGGCCCGATATTTGCGGGCGCGCCAGGATCCCGGAGGTCGTCCGCCATGTCTTTGCATCCCGTCCTGCAGGAAGTTACCGACCGCATCATCGCCCGAGGCGGGGACCGCCGTGCGCGGTGGCTGGAGGAAACCCGGGCAAGGGCCGGCACGAAGGTCGAGCGCAGCCATCTGTCGTGTACCAATCTGGCGCACGGCTTCGCGGCCATGCCCGATCGCGCCAAGCTCATGCTCAAGGTGCAGGAGCAGCCCAACCTGGCCATCGTGTCGGCCTACAACGACATGCTGTCGGCCCATCAGCCGCTGGCCGATTTCCCCGCATGGATCAAGGAAGCCGCGCTGGCGGCCGGCGCCACGGCGCAGTTCGCCGGCGGCGTGCCAGCCATGTGCGACGGCGTCACCCAGGGCCAGGCAGGCATGGAACTGTCGCTGTTCTCGCGCGACGTCATCGCGATGGCCACGGCCGTGGCCTTGTCGCACCAGATGTTCGACGCCGGGGTGTACCTGGGCGTGTGCGACAAGATCGTGCCGGGCCTGGTCATCGGTGCGTTGTCCTTCGGCCACCTGCCCGCCGTCTTCATTCCGGCCGGGCCCATGACCACCGGCGTGGGCAACGACGAGAAGGCCAGGACCCGGCAACTGTACGCCGAAGGCAAGGTCGGCCGCGCCGAACTGCTCGAAGCCGAGAGCCTGGCCTACCATGGGCCGGGCACCTGTACCTTCTACGGCACTGCCAATTCCAACCAGATGCTGATGGAGTTCATGGGCCTGCACCTGCCCGGCACGTCCTTCGTCAATCCCCATACTCCGCTGCGCGAGGCGCTGACCCGCGAGGCGGCCATGCAGGCCGTATCGCTGTGGCACGGCGGCGGGCGGTACACGCCGCTGTGCGATGTCCTGGACGAGAAAGCCTTCGTCAACGGCATTGTCGGGCTGATGGCCACCGGCGGTTCGACCAACCACACCCTGCACCTGGTGGCCATGGCGCGGGCCGCGGGCATAGCGCTGAACTGGGACGATTTCCATGCCTTGTCCGAGGTGGTGCCGCTGCTGGCGCGCGTCTACCCGAACGGCAAGGCAGACGTGAACGGATTCCAGGCCGCGGGCGGGCTGCAATTCGTCATTCGCCAACTGCGGATGGGAGGGTTGCTGCACGAGGACGTCACCACCATCGTGGGCAAGGGGCTGGACGCCTATTGCCGCGAGCCCTGTCTGCAGGACGGCCGGCTCGCCTGGCGGGACGGCGCCGAGGTGCCGGGCGACGAGACCATCGTGCGTCCGCTGGACCGTCCGTTCTCGCCCAATGGCGGGCTGCGCGTGCTGGAAGGCAACCTGGGCCGCTCCATCATCAAGATATCGGCGGTGGCGCCCGAGCACCAGGTGGTGGAGGCCCCCGCCATCGTGTTCGACGACCAGGACGAGGTGCTGGCCGCCTTCCAGCGGGGCGAACTGGAGCGCGATTTCGTCGCGGTCGTGCGCTGGCAGGGGCCGGCCGCCAACGGCATGCCGGAACTGCACAAGCTCACCCCCACGCTGTCGGTCTTGCAGGGAAGGGGATTCCACGTCGCGCTGGTCACCGACGGACGCATGTCGGGGGCGTCGGGCAAGGTGCCCGCGGCCATCCACGTCACGCCGGAAGCCTTGAAGGGCGGCGCCATCGGCAGGGTGCGAACCGGAGACCGCGTGCGGCTGGATGCGGGGCGCGGCGTGCTGGAGGTGCTGGCGGACCTGGATGCCCGCCCGGCCGGCGCCGCGCCCGACCTGCGGCCGCATCGCCGCGGCGTGGGGCGCGACCTGTTCGGTCACATGCGGCGGGCGGCCAGCGCGGCGGAAGAGGGGGCTTGCACCTTGTTCGTCGACGAGGATTAGACCCCCGTTCGCGGATCAGGCCGCGAAGAAGGCGAAGCGGACCAGGAACAGGATGGCGATCAGCCAGGCCGCGGGATGGATTTCACGGACGCGGCCGGTGCATGCCTTGAGTACGACGTAGCTGATGAAGCCGAACGCGAGGCCGGTGGCGATCGAGTACGTGAAGGGCATGGCCAGCGCGGTCAGCGCGGCGGGGATGGCTTCGGTGATGTCGTCCCACTTGACGTCGATCAGTTCGCGCATCATCAGGCCGGCCACGTACAGCAGCGCGGGCGCGGTGGCGTAGGCGGGCACCGAGCCGGCCAGCGGCGAGATGAACAGCGCGGCCAGGAACAGCGCGCCCACCACCAGGGCAGTCAGGCCGGTACGGCCGCCGGCCTGGACGCCCGAGGCGCTTTCGACGTAGGCCGTGGTGCTGCTGGTGCCCAGCAGCGAGCCCGCGGTGATGGCGGTGCTGTCGGCCAGCAGGGCGCGGCCGATGCGGTTCTTGCCCTCGGCCAGCAGGCCGGCGCGCTTCGCCACGCCCATCAGCGTGCCGGTGGCGTCGAACACTTCGACCAGCACGAACACCAGCACCACGTGCACGAAGCCCATGTGCAGCGCGCCCAGGATGTCCAGTTGCAGGAAGGTGGGCGCCAGGCTGGGCGGCGTGGAGAAGACGCCGTGGAATTCGTTGATGCCCAGCACCATGCTGAGCACGGTGATGATCAGGATGCCCAGCAGGATGGCGCCGCGGACCTTCAGCGCGTCCAGGATGGCGATGATGAAGAAACCGAGTATCGCCAGCAGCGGAGCGGGCTTGTGCAGGTCGCCCATGGTGATCAGCGTGGCGGGACTGGCGACCACGATGCCCGAGCTGCTGAGCGCGATGATGGCCAGGAACAGGCCGATACCGGCAGCGATCGCGCTGCGCAGGGATGGCGCGATGCCGGCGATCAGCCAGCTTCGCACGCCCGTAACGGTCAGCACGATGAAGATCACGCCCGAGATGAAGACCGCGCCCAGTGCCTGTTGCCAGGTGAAGCCCAGGGTGGCCACGACGGTGAACGCGAAGAACGCGTTCAGTCCCATGCCGGGCGCCATGCCGATGGGGTAGTTGGCGACGAAGGCCATCATCAGCGAGCCGATCGCCGCCGCGATGCAGGTGGCGGCGAAGACGGCGCCCTTGTCCATGCCGGTGGTGGACAGGATCTGCGGGTTGACGAAGATGATGTAGGACATGGTCAGGAACGTGGTGATTCCCGCCAGCAGCTCGGTGCGAGCATTGGTGCCGTGTTCGTGGAGTTTGAATAGGCGCTCTAGCATGGTGGCTTCCAGGTGCGTGGACGATAGTGGGAAGCCATGCGCAGCGCCCGTTGCGGCGCGCGCCGCCGTTGCGGCCTGGCGCGTGCCGGTCCTGGCCCCGTCGACGGCCAGCCCCCCCAGGCGCATATTAGGGGCGGTTCATCAAAATGAAAAGCCAGGTATGGCAGGACTCCGGGCGGCGGTCGACGGCGCCGCCCGTGTGCCGATCAGCGGTCGCCCGTCTTCTTGAGCTGGATGTCGTTCCTGACGTCCTGGACGCCGTCGATGCCGCGCGCCACCCGCACGGCCGAATCGATCTGCGCCGAGTCGTCCGCCGAGCCGGACAATTGCACGACGCCCTTGACCGTCTTGACCTTGATGCTGAGCGACTGCGTCGCCTGTTCCTTCAGCAGCGCGGCCTTGACCTTGGTGGTGATCACCGTGTCGCCGGCGAAGCTGCTCGCCGATTCCTTGGTACCCTGGCCATCGCCCTGGGCCATGGCCATCGGCGCGGCGGCTGAGAAGGCTGCAATCATGGCGGCGATCATCAGGTTGCGTGTCCTCATCGATCTCTCCTTGAAAGCGGCCGTTCCAGCGGGTGGAGGTGGCCGATGCTTTCAACATACGGGGGTGGTCGATCGGGTGTCAAAGCAGGCTGTGTGCATTTGTAAGGCGCGATGCCGCCCCAGGCCGGTTTCACGCGGATCCCGGTGCATGCCGTCACGATTGCAAGGGATGCGTGGCACATGTAACGCCGCGGGGCGTCCTGAGCGCCGGGACGCCTACAATGGGCGCTCTTCTGGAAATACCATGTTCAGCTATCGCCATGCCTTCCACGCCGGCAACCATGCCGACGTGCTCAAACACCTCGTCCTCGTGCAACTGCTGCGCTATTTCGCCCAGAAGGACGCGCCGTACTGGTACATCGATACCCACGCGGGCGCCGGGATCTACGCGCTGGAAGGGGACTGGGCGGGCAAGAACGCCGAGTTCGAGACCGGCATCGCGCGCCTGTGGACGCGCGACGACCTGCCGGGCGTCGTGGCCGAATACGTGGACGAGATCGCCGCCTTCAACGAGGACGACCTGCTGCGCCACTATCCCGGGTCGCCCTTCATCGCGGCGCAGGCGCTGCGCGAGCGGGACCGCCTGCGCCTGTTCGAGCTGCATCCCACCGAGATCGACGTCCTGCGGCGCAACTGCCGCCACCTGGGCAGGGAGATCGAACGCCACACCATGATCTACGCCGCGGATGGTTTCGACGGCGTGAAGGCCCTGCTGCCGCCCCCCACGCGGCGCGGCATCGTGCTGATCGATCCGTCGTACGAGGACAAGCGCGACTACGCCCGCGTCCTCCACTGCCTGGAAGAGGGCTTGAAGCGTTTCGCCACCGGCTGTTTCGCGGTGTGGTACCCGCAGGTGCAGCGGCTGGAGTCGCAGCAACTGGCGGGACGGCTGGCGCGCGTGCCCGCGCGCTCGTGGCTGCACGTCAGCCTGACCGTGCGCAAGCCTTCCAGCGACGGCCTGGGCCTGTACGGCAGCGGCATGTTCATCGTCAATCCGCCGTGGGTGCTGGAGTCGGCCCTGAAGGAAATCATGCCCTGGCTGACCGAAGTCCTGGCCCAGGACGCCGGCGCCACGTTCACGCTGGAAAGCCGGGAAGGCCAGGCCGCCGCGCCCAGGTAGACGCGGCCGGCCCACCCGCCACGCCGGGTTCTCTTCGGAGAACCCGGCGTTTTTTATGAGTGAATTCAATTGAATTCAGTTGAATTTAATTGAATTCAGGAATAGCATCGCCCACTTCGATACGCTGATTGAGGCCCCCCGCATGAGACTCGCCACCTTTACCGTTCCTGCCGAATCGTCCGCCGCCCGCGTCGGCGTGCTGTGCAAGGACCGCATGCTCGACCTGGCGCGCTGCGCGGCCGCCGTGGAGCCGGGGGAAGGCGCCTTCCCGCATTCCATGCGGGCGTTGCTGGAAGAGGGGGACGCCGGCCTGGCTCGCGCGCGGCGGCTGCTGGAGGCGGCCTCGGGCGACACCGCGCTGCGCGAGCGCCAGGCCTATGCGCTTGACGATGTCCGGCTGCTGCCGCCCGTACCCGATGCCGAGAAATTCCTGTGCGTGGGCAAGAACTACCGCACCCATCTGGAAGAACTCAAGCGCACCGATCTCATCAAGGAACTGCCCGAGGAGCCGACCGGTTTCATCAAGCTCAACGCCTGCCTGGTCGGCCAGGATGCCGAGGTGGAGCGGCCGGTGGACGTGCCGCATCTGGACTACGAACCCGAACTGGTGTTCGTGATCGGCAAGCCCGCCTATCGCGCGCGCCGCGAGGATGCCTTCGACTACGTGGCCGGCATCACCATTCTGAACGACCTGACCTGCCGCGATACCCAGAAGCGCGAGGTCGCGTCGGGATCGCGCTTCTGGACGGCCAAGAACGCTCCGGGCTTCGGGCCGCTGGGGCCGTACATCATCACCATGGACGAGGTGCGCGACGCCTACGACATCTGGGTGACCTGCCGCGTCAACGGCGAAGAGCGCATGCGCGTCAATACCTCGGACCAGATCTGGAAGCTGCCGGACATCATCGAGCATTTCTCCAGGCTGCTGCCGCTCAAGCCCGGCGACATGTTCTCCACCGGCGCGCCCGGCGGCGTGGCGGTGGGCAAGCCCAATGCCGACGAGTTGTTCCTGAAGCCGGGGGACGTGGTCGAGTGCGCGTTCGAAGAGCCCGCCATGGCCTTGCGCACGCGCATCGTGGCGGCGCGTTGAACCTTGCCGGGAACGATCAATAACAACCCCTGGCGACTGTTTTCACTGGAGGAGATAAATCATGAAATGTGCAATCGATACGGCGCGCCGCACGGTCTGCGCGGCGGCGGCCTTGCTGCCGTTGGCCCTGGTGCTGCCGGCGCAGGCCCAGGCGCAAGCCTTTCCGTCGCGGCCGGTGACCATCGTGGTGCCGTTCCCGCCGGGCGGCGGCGCGGATACCCTGGCGCGCATACTCGGCGCGCACCTGACCAAGGTCTGGAAGACCCAGGTGATCGTGGACAACCGGCCGGGTGCCAGCGGACATATCGGGGCCAACTTCGTGGCGCGGGCGCCGGCCGACGGCTATACGTTGATGATGAGTTCGACCGCGTCGCTCGACAAGAAGAACGTCGGGCAGTTCGCGCCCATCTCGCTGGTGTCGGCCTCGGCCTATGTGGTGGTGGTCAATCCCAAATTGGGCATCGGCAATCTCAAGGAATTGGTCGCCAAGGCCAAGGCCGAGCCGGGCAAGCTGACCTTTGGTTCGTCGGGAGTCGGCGCGGCTTCGCATCTGTCCGTGGAACTGTTCAAGGAAGTGGCCGGGATCGAGATGATGCATGTGCCCTACAAGGGCACGGGCCAGGCCGTGACGGATCTCCTGGGTGGGACGCTGAGTCTGATGTTCGCGCCCGCGCAGACGGTGATGGGCTACGTCGATACGGGCCGCTTGAAAGCGCTTGCCGTGACGAGCGCCGAACGCTCGAAGGCCTTGCCCAACCTGCCCACGGTGGCCGAGGCGGGGGTGCCGGGTTACGCGGCGGTGGGCTGGTTCGGCCTGCTCGCTCCGGTGGGCACGCCCGCCGCCGTGGTCGACAAGCTGAACAAGGACGTGAACGCCGCGCTGCGCGAGCCCGAGATCGTCAAGCAGATGATGGAACATGGCGCCGAGCCCTCGCTGACGACGCCGGCCGAGTTCGGGACCTTCATCCGTGCGGAGCTGGAGCAGTGGACCCGCCTGATCGACAAGCTGGGTATCGTCGTGGGCGGCTGAACGCCGGGGGCCCTAGTCGGACTGCCGGTTGAGCAGGTAGCTGACGTGGGCGCGCTGCCCGCCGGTCAGGTGCCGGACCATGGCCGCGCGGGCGCCGTCGGCGTCGTGCGCGGCGATGCATTCGACCAGCTCGGCATGTTCGGCATACGCGTCCTGCAGGCGCTTGGGGTTGGTGGCGGTGGCCGGCCCCAGCAGGATCATGGGCGTCTGCAGCGCGCGCAGCGTGCTGATCACATAGCGGTTGTGCGCGGTGCGGTACAGCGCGTTGTGGAAGCGCCGGTTGTGGCGCTCGCGCTCGATGGGATCGTTCAGGACCGAGCGTTCGAACTCGAGCATCTCGCGCAGGACGTCGATCTCGGCATCGGTGGCGTTCTTGGCCGCCATGCCGACCGCCGCGGGCTCGATCACGAAGCGCAGCGCATAAAGCTCGTTCACCATCTGGTGGTCGAGTTCGGCGATCACGCGGCCCAGATAGGGCTGGTGCACGATCAGGCCGTCGGTCTCGAGCCAGGCGATGGCTTCGCGGACCGGCGTGCGGCTGATGGCGAGCCGGTCGGCCAGCGCGTTCACGCTGACGCGGTCGCCCGGCTTGAGGACGCCGGTTTCGATGGCTTCCTGCAATTGCCGATAGGCGGCCTGGCCTAGCGATTCAGGCTTCTTTTCTGGAATGTGTGGCATGGATTTCACCGCTCGGCGAGGAGGGACGGGCAGCGCGGTCGTAATGGTGCCACGTTTCGTGCCTGCGGTGGTTCGAAGGGGTACCGGCAGGCCCCGTCGGGGCGGCGGGGCCTGCGTACGCGGGGCGTCAGTCCGCGCGGATGTTGTTGCTGCGGATGATGTTCCCCCACAGCGCGATCTCGCTCGCCACGTAGGCGGTGAAATCGCGGCTGCCGCGGAACTCAACCTGCACGCCGGTCTTGCGCATGACCTCGGCCACCGCCGGATCTTCCAGCGCACGGCGATTGGCGTCCTCCAGCTTCTGCACGACGGCCGCCGGCGTTCCCGCCGGCGCGAACACGCCGGCCCAGGTGGCCGATACCACCGAGGGATAGCCTTTCTCGGCGAAGGTCGGCACGTCGGGCAGGGCGAAGTGGCGCGCGGGCGCCGCGACCGCCAGCGCGCGCGTCTTGCCCGCGCGCAGGTTGGGCAGCGAGACCGCCACCGTGTCGAACATCATGGTGATGTTGCCGGCCAGGAGATCGAGCGAGGCGGGGGCGCCGCCCCGGTAGGGCACGTGCACCAGATCGACCTTCGCGGCCTGCTTGAACAGTTCCCCGGCCAGGTGCAGCGAGGTGCCGTTGCCGGCCGAGCCGTAGGTCAGCTTGCCGGGTTCGCGTTTGGCCTGCGCGACCAGGTCCTCGACCGACCGGATGCTGGACGAGGCGTTGACCGCCAGCACGTTCGGCACCGAGCCCCAATGGGCCACGGGCACGAAGTCCTTGACCGCGTCGTAAGGCATCCTGGCGTACAGCGACGGATTGACGCCATGCGTGGCCGACGTGCCGACCAGCAGGGTATAGCCGGTGGGGGCCGCCCGGGCGACCTGCTCCGCGCCTATGTTGCCGCCCGCGCCGGGCTTGTTCTCGATCACGATGGGCTGGCCGAGTTCGCGGCCGAGCGCCGCGCCCACCGCGCGGGCCATCTGGTCGATGGCGCCGCCGGGCGCGAACGGCACGATGAGCTGGACCGGCCGGGTGGGGTAGTCCTGCGCGGCGGCGGCCAACGGCCAGCCGAAGGCGGCGGCCAGCGCGAGCATGCCGGCCCGCCGGGTGGGGCGGAAGAAGGAAGTCATGTTGTCTCCTGGTTCTTGGTCTGTGGCGGAGCCACGCGGCGATCGTGTGGGTGAAAAGGCCGGGTCGCCGAGGCCGGCCGAGGCGTTCAGCCCTGGGATTCCTTCTTGGCTTCGTGATCGGCGATGTTGGCCAGCAGTTCGGCGCCGCGGTTGGCGGCCGACAGCCCCCGGAACAGGAAGCACAGGCTGACGACCGCCTGCATTTCCTCCCAGGTCGCGCCGGCGCGGCGCGCGGCGATGCCATGCAGCACGGCGGCGTCGCTCAGGTCCATCAGCAGCATGCCGAACAGCATCAGCTGCGCGGTCTTCACGTCGAAGCACTTCGGGTACATCGCGTGCTCGCGCATCTTCTCCTGCAGGTCCACCAGCTTGGGATCGAGCGCGCCGGTCACCGCCAGGCGGGCCTCGATGCGGGGCGGAACGAAGCCGATCAGTTCCTGGTAGATGGCGGCGCGCTCGTCCAGGCTTTGTTCGGTGTCGGCGTAAGGGCCGATGCGGGAGTCGACGGCGGCGCGGTCGATGCGTTTGGGTAGCATGGGAAAATCCTCCTGATTGTCGATTTTCGTTTATATTTATTTAAATCGATTTTACAGTCAATATCGATTTTATGGCTGACCCCGGTCCATGAGCACATCCCTGACCTCCCAATTGACCCAGTCGCTGCGCGACGAATTGCTGAACGGCACCTTTGCGCCGGGCCAGCAATTGCGCCTGAACCAGCTCAGTCAGCAATTCCACGTCAGCCTCAGTCCGCTGCGCGAGGCTTTATCGCGGCTGGCGGCCGAGGGGCTGGTGATCGCGCAGGACCAGCGCGGCTACCAGGCCGCGCCCGTGTCCATGCGCAATCACCAGGAAATCACCGACCTGCGCACCATGCTCGAGCCGCATGCGCTGCGGATTTCCATGCAGCAGGGCGGCGAGGACTGGGAGGTCGCGGTGCTGGCGGCCCACCACCGCCTGCAGCAAGTCGAGAAGCGGGCCGCCTCCGATCCCGAGGCGCTGGTGGAATGGGAAATCCGCCACCGCGAGTTCCACCTGACGCTGATCGGCGGCGGCCAGATGCCCGTGCTGGCGCAGTTCTGCGAGAAACTGCTGGCGTTCTCCGACCGCTACCGCCGCATCTTCCTGCGCGAGCGTCCGCTGGACCGCGACATTCCCGACGAACACGAGGCCATCCTGCGTGCGACCCTGGACCGCGACGAGGCGCGCGCGGGCGAACTGCTGGCCCAGCACATCGGCCGCACGGCGGCCAACATCGCCATCCTGCTCGAGCAGTGGGAGTCCGGCGACGATGCCGCCGCCTAGGGGGCGGCGATGCCATAATGCCTGGCATGGAAATGATTTTCATCTATGGACCCGTTGCATCCGGCAAGTTGACCATTGCACGGGAGCTCGGTCGCCTGACCGGTTTTTCCGTCTTCCACAATCACTTGATTGTCGATGCCGTGGCGTCCGTGTTCCCCTTCGGTACCGAACAGTTTGTCAGGCTGCGGGAACGCATGTGGCTTGACATGATGCACGAGGCCGCGGTGGCCGCGCGCTCCCTGGTCTTCACGTTCGCGCCGGAGCCGTCGGTTGCCGAGGGCTTTGCCCAGCGCGCACGGGACATCGTGGAAGCCGCCGGTGGCAGGACACGGTTTGTTCGATTGAGCGTTCCAGCGGCCGAGCAGGAAAAACGCCTGGTCGCGCCGAGTCGTGCCGAGTTCGGGAAGCTGCGATCGCTCGATCTTCTACGGGAATTGCGCGAGCAGTTTGCGGCGTCCGAGCGCGCCATGCCGGAGCCGCAAGTAGCGATCGATACCTGCGCACTGGCTCCTGCGGAGGCGGCCCGCGCGATCGTCAGGGCCCTGGCCTTGCCCTTGGCATCCACCAAATAAAAAAGGCCCGCGGGGCGAACCCCGCGGGCCTTGGACCGCCAACCCAGCAACGGAATCAGGCGGGCACTGCAGCCGTTTCCGGCGCGTCGGCTTCCACCGACGAGCGGATCAGGTGATCGAAGGCGCTGAGCGCAGCCTTCGCGCCTTCGCCCGCGGCGATGATGATCTGCTTGTAGGGCACGGTCGTCACGTCGCCCGCGGCGAACACGCCGGGCACCGAGGTCTGGCCCCTGGCGTCGACCTCGATTTCCCCATGCTTGCTCAGCGACAGGGTGCCCTTGAGCCATTCGGTATTGGGCACCAGGCCGATCTGCACGAACACGCCTTCGAGTTCGATGTGGTGTTCTTCGCCCGATTGCCGGTCCTTGTACTTCAGGCCGTTCACCTTCTTGCCGTCACCGGTGATCTCGGTGGTCTGCGCCTGGGTGATGACCGTGACGTTGGACAGGCTGTTGAGCTTGCGCTGCAGCACCGCATCGGCGCGCAGCTCGGGGGCGAATTCGAGCAGGGTCACGTGCTCGACCAGGCCGGCCAGGTCGATCGCCGCTTCCACGCCGGAGTTGCCGCCGCCGATCACCGACACGCGCTTGCCCTTGAACAGCGGTCCGTCGCAGTGCGGGCAATACGCCACGCCGTGGTTGCGGTACTCGCGTTCGCCCGGGACGTTCACCTCGCGCCAGCGGGCGCCGGTGGCCAGGATGACGGATCGGCCCTTGAGCACGCCGCCGTTGGCCAGCCTGACCTCGATCATCTTGGCGCCGGGCACCAGGGCCTCTGCGCGCTGTACGTTCATGATGTCGACGTCGTAGGCCTTGACGTGTTCTTCCAGCGCGGTGGCGAACCGGGGCCCTTCGGTCTCCTTGACGGAGATGAAGTTCTCGATCGCCAGCGTGTCCAGGACCTGGCCGCCGAAGCGCTCGGCCACGACGCCGGTGCGGATGCCCTTGCGCGCCGCGTAGACGGCCGCGGCCGCGCCCGCGGGCCCGCCGCCGACGATCAGCACGTCGTACGGTTCGCGCGCGCTGAGTTTTTCGGCGTCGCGTTGGCCGGCGCCGCTGTCGAGCTTGGCAAGGAATTCTTCCACGCTCATGCGGCCCTGGCCGAATACTTCACCGTTCAGGTAGACCGTGGGCACGGCCATGACCTGGCGCTTCTCGACTTCGTCCTCGAACAGCGCGCCGTCGATCGTGACCTGGCGGATGCGCGGGTTCAGCAGCGACATCACGTTCAGCGCCTGGACGACTTCCGGGCAGTTCTGGCACGACAGCGACACATAAGTCTCGAACGAGAAATCGCCGTCCAGGTTCTTGATCTGCTCGATCACGTCGGCATCGAGCTTGATCGGGTGGCCGCCGACCTGGAGCAGGGCCAGGACCAGCGACGTGAATTCATGGCCCAGGGGAATGGCGGCAAAGCGGATGCCGATGTTCTCGCCGGGGCGGTTGATGGTGAAGGAGGGCTTGCGCTCGTCGTCGTCGCGTCGCTCGATCAGCGTGATGCGTTCCGACAGGCTGGCGATTTCCTTCAGGAGTTCAGCGAGCTCGCGAGACTTGTCGCCGTCGTCGAGGGACGCGACGATCTCGATCGGCTGCGTGATTTTTTCCAGGTAGGCCTGCAACTGGGTCTTGAGATTGGCGTCCAACATATTTCGCTCCCTTCGCTCCGTATCTTGTGTTCTCGGATGGCGCCCGGGCCGCTTGTGGCGCCCCGGGCGGTACTGCGTTTGCTACTGCTGCCGCGATTGCGTGCTTAGATCTTGCCGACCAGGTCCAGCGAAGGAGCCAGCGTCTTCTCGCCTTCCTTCCACTTGGCGGGGCAGACTTCGCCCGGGTGGTTGGCCACGTAGATGGCGGCCTTGACCTTGCGCAGCAGTTCCTTGGCGTCGCGGCCGATGCCTTCGGCGGTCACTTCGACGGCCTGGATCACGCCTTGCGGGTCGATGATGAAGGTGCCACGGTCGGCCAGGCCTTGGCCTTCACGCAGGACTTCGAAGTTTTGGGTGACTTCCCAGGTGGGGTCGCCGATCATCGTGTACTTGATCTTGCCGATGGCGGGCGAGGTGTCGTGCCAGGCCTTGTGCGAGAAGTGGGTGTCGGTCGAGACCGAGAACACCTCGACGCCCAGCTTCTGGAATTCGGCGTAGTTGTCGGCCAGGTCTTCCAGCTCGGTCGGGCACACGAAGGTGAAGTCGGCCGGATAGAACACCACCACGGCCCACTTGCCCTTCAGGGTCTGGTCGGTGACTTCGACGAACTTGCCTTCCTTGAAGGCGGTCGCTTTGAACGGCTTGACCTGAGTATTGACTAGAGACATTGCAGTTTCCTCTCTTGCTGGGTTGAAAAGACGTATATGAATGGTATACGTCACTGGATAATTGATCAAATTGATTGATTCAATGTCGCTGATCGTAAAATGCTATCGATCATCGTAGGCGACGGATGCTGCAGGAACATGTCGGAAGGGAGATCGTCCGTCCGGCCCCGGCCCCCGGCCCGGATGGAAAAGGATATGAGGCCGGACCGCCCGCTTACAAGCGATGTTGCAGTTGGACGTGCCGGGCTCAGGCGCGCAGCGAGGGCATGCGGCGCGCCTGCGGGCCGGCGGCTTCCAGCATGCGCTCGAGCCACTGCGCGACCACGTCGTCCTCGGCCAGGATGGGAAAGTCGCTGACGCAGCGGGCCCACTGGAAGCCGCCGAAGACGATGTAGTCGGCGTAGGCGGGGGCGTCGCCGCACAGGAAGGGCTGGGCCTTGAGCACCAGCCGCAGCGGGATCAGGCCGGCCCGGAAGTCCTCGACGCGGGTGTCGCGGTCGGCGCAGGCGGCGGCCAGCGGCATGCCCAGGCGTTGCTCGCGGCTGCTGTGGAAATAGGACCGGTCGCCTTCGTGCAGCGTGGCGGGGATATCGACCAGCACCAGGCGCGTCAGGCCGGGCAGTTGCACGGAATCGGCCCAGCTGTTGACGAACCTGGCCACGGCCTGGGCCTCCTGTCCGCCGAACAGCGACGGCGCATCGGGATAGGCCGTCTCGAGGTACTGCGCGATCTGCCAGGAGTCGGACACCACCCGGTCGCCGTCGACCAGCACCGGCACGCGGCCCTGGCCCGAGAACGCGAGCTTGTCCTTTTCCGTGAAGCGCCACGGCACGGTCTCGGCCTCCAGTCCCTTGTGCGCCAGTGCCAGCCGCGCGCGCCAGCAATAGGGGCTGAAGCGAAAGTCGGGATTGGCGCCGGCAAGGTCGTACAGGAGTCTGGCCATCGGTCGGGTCTCGAGGTGAAAGCGGAGCGAGCGACAACTATACCGCCATGCGGGGAACGGGGCTTGCTGGCAGGTGCAGCCAACCGTACATCGAGTGAGCACATCATGGGACCGAAGAAAGAGGACGAAAAGCTGCGCCCGTCGAACGAGCAGGGGGTGGGACAGCTCGCGTCGCTGCCCGAGAGCACCGGCGCCGAGGACGGCACGCCGCCGTCCCGGCGGGCGGAGCACAAGCCGGCCACCAGCTATGACGGATCGCCGCAGCCCGACCCCCGGCAGGATCGGCCCGGCCTGAGCGCGCCACAGGACGATACGCCCGCCGTGCTCGAGAAGCGGAAAGGGCGCAAGTAGGGGGCGGCCATCCGAGGGGCGCGCCGCCCGGGTACGTGGATTGCTGAGACCCCACGGTCTTGATCACAGGAGAATTGCCATGCATCGATTGCAGACCGCCGTATTGGCCGCTGCGCTGGCGTTCGGCGCCGGTTCGGCCGCAGCCGCCGACCTTGCCCGCAAGGACGCGCGCTTTCTACAGGACGCCGCCGAGAGCGGACAGCTGGAGATCGGCGCCAGCCAGATCGCCGAGCGCAACGCCTCGCATCCCGACGTGAAAAGCTTCGCCAGGATGATGGTGGACGATCACACGAAGGTGGACGGCGAGCTGAAGACGCTTGCTTCCAGCAAGGGCGTGCAGCTTCCGGCCGAGCCGACCCGCAAGGTCCGCTCGTCGCTGAGCGACCTGCAGAAGAAGAGCGGCCCGGATTTCGACAAGGAATACGCCGACGACATCGCGGTCGATGCGCACGAGGACGCCGTCAAGCTGTTCGAGAAGGCGGCCAAGGATGCCGAGGACGCGGACGTGAAGGCCTTCGCCACCAAGACGCTGCCCAGCCTGCAGCAGCACCTGGCCAAGGGCAGGGAGCTGAAAAGCCTGGTGAAGTCCACCCAGGACAACGCCAAGATGAAGCGTTAGCGTACGCAGGCGGACGCTCTTGCGCGGGGAGCGTCAGAACAGGGCCGGCTGTCGGCGGCTTTCCCGCGCCGCCAGCCGTACCCCCTCGTGTTCCAGCAGCCAGACCTTGCGGTGCAGTCCGCCGCCGTAGCCGGTCAAGCTGGCATTGGCGCCGATGACGCGGTGGCAGGGGACGACGATGCTGACCGGGTTGGCGCCGTTGGCCAGCCCCACTGCGCGCACCGCCTTGGGTCGTCCGATGCGTTGGGCGAGTTCTGAATAGCTGATGGTCTGTCCCACCGGGATGCGCCGGAGTTCGCGCCAGACGTCGCGCTGGAAGTCGGTCCCGGCGGTGGCTACTTCCAGGTCGTCGATGGCCGGCAACTCGCCCTGCATATAGGCATCCAGCCGTCGCCGCGCCTCGCTGGGGGCGCCGCGGTCGCGCAGCGCATAGCCCTGCCTGCCGTAGTGATGGCCCAGCAGTTCATGCATGCGCGGCTGGTAGTCTTCCCAATCGACCGCCCGCAGGCGGCCTTCCTCGTCGGTCAGTATCAGCATCCGCCCCACGGGAGTTGGGCGGTATTCCACGAGCAGTGTCAGCGTCGTCATGAGGAATGGGAATGGCGGGCGGTTCGCAGCAGCGCGTCGCGCAGTACGAGCGCATGATTGTGGTCGGGGTCCTTCGCGCCGTACAGCAAGGCGATCGGGCGGCTGCCGGCATCGCGCAGCAGGGCGGACAACCCCTGTCGCTGCGCGTCGCCCTTGAGTTCGGCGGCGTAGCGTTCGTGGAATTCGGCCCATCGTTCGGGACGGTGGCCGAACCAGCGGCGCAGTTCGGGGCTGGGCGCCAGGTCCTTGGGCCATGCGTCGTAGGCCAGGTCCTCGCGGCGGACGCCGCGCGGCCACAACCGGTCCACCAGGACCCGGTAGCGTCCCGGCGCGACGCCAGCGTGGTCGTAGACCCGGTGCAGTTCGATCTCGGGTTTCATCGCCATGTCTCTCAAGCCAGGCGGCCGTCGCGGAAATCGCTCAGCGCCTGGAAAATCTCCTGCTGGTCGTTCATGACGAACGGCCCGTACTGCGCGATGGGTTCGTGCAGAGGCTGGCCCGCGATCAGCAGCGCGCGGGCCGGTCCGCCGTGCGCGGCCAGGACGACGCCGTCGGCATCGGGCGTATTGTCCAGGATGGCCATGCGGCCGGCCTCGACCGTGGCGCCGCCGATGGCGACACTGCCGCGATACGCGTAGACGAAGGCGTTGTGGCCGGGGGGCAGGGGCTGCTCGAACCGCGCGTCCGCCGGCAGGTGCACGTCGAGGTAATACGGGTCGGTCGCCGGCCGCGACACCGCCCCTTCGACGCCGTGGCTGCGGCCCGCGATGACCGTGGCTTCGACGCCCGCGGCGGTCCTGGCGCGGGGCAGGTCCGCAGCCTGGAAGTCGCGATACCAGGGCGTCGACATCTTGTCGCGCGCGGGCAGGTTCAGCCAGAGCTGGAAGCCCTCCATGACGCCTGCTTCCTGTTGCGGGAGTTCGGAGTGGATCACTCCCCGGCCCGCGGTCATCCATTGCACGCCGCCGTTCTCCAGCAGGCCCTCGTGGCCGGCGCTGTCCCGGTGGCGCATGCGGCCCGCGATCATGTAGGTGATGGTCTCGAAGCCGCGGTGCGGATGGTCCGGGAAACCCGCGATGTAGTCATCGGGGTTGTCCGTGCCGAATGCATCCAGCATCAGGAACGGGTCCAGGCGGCGCTGCAGGTGCTGGTCGATCACCCGGGTGAGCTTGACGCCCGCCCCGTCGGACGTGGCGCGGCCGGCGACGATGCGTTCGACGTCGCGGAGGCGGCTGACCGTTTCGGAAGCGGCGAGCGGAGTGGACATGATGGGCTCCTCTTCGTGGCCTTTCAGCATAGATCCAAGTCGGCGCCGGGGGCAAAATGCCCGCGCGCTTGCTCTTGAAAAGGTGCCCGCCGATAATTAAGGACAAATGCAACAAATTGATAAATGAGAAACTGGGGGTATCCAATTGCGCCGACTTTGTGAATTCTCGAATTTGCCGGTACGAGCCTTGGCTGGCGGACTGGCGGCTGCGGTGTTGGCCGCGCTGGCCGCCTGCGGCGGCGACGGGGCCATTCCGCCACCGGTCGATCCCTTGCAGCCGTACCGCGACCAGGTTGTCAATTGGCAAAAGTGTGATGCCGATGTCGTGGGCGGAGGATCCTTCGTCCCCAAAGAGATCCTGGCCCGTTTGAGCTGCGCGACCATACGCGTCCCGCTCGACTACTCGAACCCCACGAAGGGCGATGCCGTCGTGGCCGTGTCCCGCGTGGCGGCGGGCGAGCCCTCGCAGCGGCTGGGCGCCATCCTGGTCAACCCGGGCGGCCCCGGCGGCGACGGCCTGGCCTGGTCGCTGAACCTGGCCGTGCTGTGGGGCAACGCCAGCGAATCCACGACCACGGGACAGCAGCTTCGCACGATCGTCCAGCGCTACGACATGATCGGTTTTTCGCCGCGCGGCGTCGGCGCCAGCAGCCGCATGTATTGCGGCACGAGCGGCATGCTCAGGCCCGAGCATCATAGTTCGGACCGCAGCGAGGCCAACGTCGCGGCCATGCTGTTCAACGCCAATGCGCTGGGCGATGCCTGCCTGCGCAATCCGCTGGTCAAGTACATCAACACCGATGCCACGGTCCGCGACATGGACCTGATCCGCGGCCTGCTGGGCGACGCCAAGTTCAACTACGTCGGCATTTCCTACGGGACCTGGCTGGGGGCCTGGTACGCGTCGCTGTTCCCCGAGCGGGTCGGGCGCATGGTGCTGGACAGTTCCATGGACGTCACCGGCAACATCGACGTCAACGTCGTGATGCAGCCCATGGCCATGCAGCGCGTGCTGGACCAGTTCATCTCGCCCTTCGCTTCCCGCCATCCCGACCGTTTCGGGATAGGGACCAACGCGGCCGAGATCGCGAACGTCTATCGCACCTTGCCCGAACCCATGCGGGTGGCGTTCGGCCAGCAGGCAAATCTGCATGCCATCCTGAGCAAGACCAATCGCGTTGCCAAGGGGGCGCAACTCATCGCCGCCGCGCGTGGCATGAACCAGGTCCTGATCGACAACCCCGGTATCGATGACCCCAGGGTGCTGGACGCGAAGCTGATGGAGTACGAGTTCGTGCCGGACTCCTTCGGCGACGATCTCGAAATCCGGGGCCTCGCCCAGGCCATGATCGAGCCGTATTTCCGTGCCTTTACGCCGACGGCTTCGCCGGTGGAGCTCAGCACCTTCAACTCCGTGTTCAACACCGTGGTGTGCAACGACACGGTGGCCACGAGCACCGACCCGCAATACTGGGTGAAACTGGGCAACGAGATGGCGGTCAGCTATCCCTACGAGGGCGGCTCTGTCACCCGCAGTCTGTGCGCGACCTGGGGCGGTCCTTCGGTCGCCAAGCCGCCGCTGTCGCGCGCCGGCGCGTCGGCCCCCATCCTGATGTTGCAAAGCGAATTCGATGCGCAGACCGCGACCGAAGGCGCGCGGCGCTCGTTCGACGCACTGCCGCCGGCGCACCTGGTCGTGGTTACGGGCGCCTATTCGCATGGCGTGGTGCCGGAAAGCAATGCCTGCGTCGATGCGACGATCGGAACCTACTTCGCCAACGGCGTGGTTCCGGGGCGCAGCAGCACGTGCGTGGAGCCGCCGCTGCCCTACGAGGGAACGGCGGATTCCGTTCGCATGGCCAAGGCCAGCGCCGGCGAGGCCGACGCGGCCGCCCAGGCCCGCGAGGCGCTGCGCCAGAGCCTGGACGCGATTTCCAACTCGGGCGCGCGGTTCTAGGCGGCCCAGCAGGAATCGTCCAGCCGCCCGGCTTTGAGCCGGGCGGTTTTTTTCGTTCCCGCGATGTCTATTGCTTGCAGGGGTAGGCTTCCCCCAGCGCGTTCACCAGTATCACCACGGCGGGCAGGCCGTGATCCTGCGGCCGGCTGGCCAGCCGCTCCCGGAAGAGTTCGACCGTGCGGCCGGTCGACACGTTGCCGGGCGCGCAGAACGGCAGCGGCGTCCGGGTGGCCATGGACTGGACACGCATGCCATCGATCGCGCCCATCACGAAGGAAGAGCAGCCCAGCGAGGCTTCGCCGCTTGCGCCCGGGGCGCATTGTTCGTTCCAGAACGCGCCCGTCCAGGGCTCGGCGGCATGGGCCGGCAGGACCGCCAGCGTGGCGAGCAACAGCAGGGGAGCGGCGATTTTCATGGCAGTGATCGGTAAGGCGCAGGCTTTGCGGAGCCGGGCGCAATGGAGTCGGAAAGAGGACGCGCGGCCCTCATTTGGCGCAGTTTGCGCGTGCCTGGTCGACATCGATCTTCCGCGTTTCCATGATGCGCACGAGTTGCGAGGTGGCGGTCAGGCAGGCATTGGCGGCTGGCGCGGCGGTGCGCGGTCCGGCGTTCGGCGCGCCGGGCAGCGAGGGCAGGGACGGCGCTGCCGGCACCGCGCGCACTGCCGATTGCGCGCGCGCCTCGCAATAGGCGGCCTTCAGATCGGCATCGCTCATGGCTTTCAGTTCGTCGTCGGTGCGCGGCATGCACGAGGCCATGGCATTGTGCGCGGCGAGGGCGCCGGCGGCGAGGAGGGCGAGTCTCAGCATGGCGGTCCTGTATGGAAAGGGGTATTCGCGATCCTGGACGGGTCCGGCGCGAGCACGGACTGCCGTGGCAATGGCCGATAGTATAAAAGTCATTCTCGACCAACCCTACTTTCGCAGCGACCACGAAAACATGCTTATCCGCGCCTACCGGACCGCCGACGAAGCGGCCATCATCGCCCTGTGGCAGGCCTGTGGCCTGACCCGGCCATGGAACGATCCCAGGAAAGACATTCAGCGCAAGCTCACCGCGCAGCCCGAATTGTTCCTCGTCGGGGAGTCCGAGGGCGCACCCATCGCCTCCGCCATGGTGGGCTTCGACGGGCATCGCGGCTGGGTGTACTACCTGGCGGTGCATCCCGGGCATCAGCGATGCGGTCATGGCAGGCGGCTGATGGCCCATGCGGAGCAGCTCCTGGTCGAGCGGGGCTGTCCGAAGATCAATCTGCTGGTGCGTACCGCGAACGGCGCGGTGGTCGATTTCTATCGAGCCCTGGGATATGTGCAGGACGAGGCGGTCAGTCTGGGCAAGCGGCTGATTCCCGATCTGTAACGGCCGATGGTTGCCCGATGGTAGTCAGCACGATCACCTCAAAGAACCGATAAGACCGGCGCGGACGTGTTTCCATTCCACGGGAAATCGTTTTGGATTCTTTGCAATCTGCCGTCGAATAACCAGCCGGCGCAGAAAAGAAAAACCCCGTGGATGGGAAATCCACGGGGTTTGTCAGGGGAGTTGGTGGAGCCGGCGGGAATTGAACCCGCGTCCGGAAGCCCTCTACAGACAGTTCTACATGTGTAGTCGATCTATTTGGATTTAACCGTGTGCTTAGCCAACCGACAGGCCGGCACACAGCGATTCACGTAGTTTAAGCATGAACCGTGTGACCCCAGTCCATACCGATTCCTTGAGAATGACACTGCTGCGGTTCAGAATCAGCTGCTTCGGGGGTTATGGCCCTAGACAGGGATCCTTAGGAAAGTTGCCCTTCCTCCGCCCGACCCAAGGACAGATCGGTGCAGCGGCTCACCGCTTAAGCGGCGAGAGCGAAACGCTCGTCGTTGGCGTTTATTTGCGTTCCAGTGGTTTAACGAGCTTACTGGTGCTCGACATGCCCTGTTCTGCTTCGCGACCCCCGTCGAAACCGGTACGGCCCCTTGAGGAGGATTGTATCCCATATGGAGGCATGGGGCGGGTTTTCAAGAGGGGCCAGCCCCATGGCCCCAGGCGTCATGCCGGCAGCAGGCGCCGTATCGCGGGCAGCAGGGCCGCAACCGAGTCGACGACCGCGTCCGCCCCCCAGGACTCGACGGGTACGCCGTTGCCGCAATAGCCATACGCGGTGGCGATGGTCTTCATGCCCGCGGCCTGGCCGGCAATGATGTCGCGCTGGTCGTCGCCCACGTACAGGCAGTGCTGCGGCGCGATGCCGACTTCCCGCGCTGCATGCAGCAGCGGTTCGGGGTGGGGCTTGGAGTAGGCGGTGGTGTCGCCGCAGACGACCACGGCGCTGTGCTGCTCGAGCGCCAGGTGGCGCACCAGCGGCGTGGTGAAGCGGGTGACCTTGTTGGTGACGATGCCCCACGCCCAGCCTTCCTGGACGAGATTGGCCAGCAGGTCTTCGACGCCGGGGAAAAGCACCGTGTGCACGGCGATGTTGGCGGCGTAGTCGTCCAGGAACTGTTGCTTGCACGCCTCGTATTCGGGGGCGTCGGGCGTGAGCCCCAGGGCCACGCCCAGCAGGCCGCGCGCGCCGTGCGAGGCCATGGGGCGCAGTTGCTCGTAGGGCAGGGCGGGCAGGCCGCGGCGCAGGCGCTGCTGATTGGCGGCCGCGGCCAGATCGGGGGCGGTATCGGCCAGGGTGCCGTCGAAGTCGAAAAGAACCAGCGGTTTCATGAGCGTATCGTCGCCACCATGTAATTGACGCTGCTGTCGTTGCTCAGCTTGTATATCTTCGTCAGGGGGTTGTATTCCAGCCCCTTGATGGCCGTTGCTTCCAGCCCGGCCTGCCGGGCGGCGCCCAGCAGTTCGCTGGGACGGATGAAGTGCTCGTAGCTGTGCGTACCCCGCGGCACCAGGCCCAATATGTATTCGGCGCCCAGGATGGCAAAGGTAAACGATTTTAAATTGCGATTCAGTGTGGAGAAAAAGACACGGCCGCCGGGTTTGACCAGCGAGGCGCAAGCGTGAATCACGGATTCCGGATCCGGCACGTGTTCCAGTAATTCCATGCAGGTCACGATATCGAAAGCGGCGGGCTGGTCGGCAGCCAGCTGTTCCACACTGATATTGCGGTATTCGACCTTCACGCCGCTTTCCAGGCTGTGCAGCCTGGCGACCTTCAGCGATTTCTCGGCCAGGTCGATACCGGTAACCGTTGCGCCGCGCGCCGCCATGCTTTCGGCCAGTATTCCGCCGCCGCATCCGACGTCCAGCACGGATTTGTTGCCCAGCCCCCCCGCCATCTGGCTGATCCATTCCAGGCGCAGGGGGTTGATGGCGTGCAGCGGCTTGAATTCGCTTTGCGGGTCCCACCAGCGCGAGGCCAGGGCGCTGAACTTGGCCAGTTCGGCCGCATCGGCATTGACGGGCCGGGATTCCTGGGCGGTGGTCGTCATGACGGACTCCATGTGACAGCACAAGAATGCCCCCCACGCTTGCCGCTGCGCGGCGGGGCTGCCCCCCGAGGGGGCGCTTTTTGCCTTGGGGCGGCCCGGCGGCAAAAAAACAAACCCCGCAGAGCGGGGTTTCAGCCGGCGATATCCCGAAGGATACCGCCGGAATCCAACTGGCAGGCAGTGGATTACTTGTTGCGCGTACCCACGACTTCGACTTCCACGCGGCGGTTCTTGGCGCGGCCGGCGGCGGTCTTGTTGTCGGCGATGGGCTGCTTCTCGCCCTTGCCTTCGGTGTAGACGCGGTTGGCTTCGATGCCCTTGCTGACCAGGTAGGCCTTGACAGCTTCGGCACGACGGACCGACAGGCGCTGGTTGTAGGCGTCGGTGCCGATCGAGTCGGTGTGGCCGACGGCGATCACGACTTCCAGGTTGATGCCGCGGATCTGGTTGACCAGCTCGTCCAGCTTGACCTTGGCTTCGGGCTTGACGACGGACTTGTCGAAGTCGAAGAAGGCGTCAGCCGAGTAGGTGACCTTCTGGCTGACCGGAACGGGCACGGGTGCCGGGGCCGGGGCAGGAGCGGGGGCGGGAGCCGGGGCAGCGGCGGGCGCAGCGACCTTCAGCGCGCCATCGCAGGACGGATCAGCGGTGGCGGGGGTCCAGAACCCATTGCGCCAGCACAGGCCGGTAGCGTTCTTGACTTGCACGCCGAACGCGGATTGCCAGTTGTCGTTGACCTTACCGGCTTGAGCAGAGGCCACGCCCGAGGCCGTCACGGCAGCGAAGGCGAGCGCCAGAGAGATTCCAATTTTGGAGCGTTTGTTCATGTTTCTCCTCTTAGCTTGAAATGAAACTCGCAGCGAACCCCCGCCGCAACATGGATATACATGCCCAGTATAGCATTGCGGTTGTTCTCTCATGCCACTCACTCCTGGGATAAGTAAGTGTTTGTGCCAGAAATCACACCGGCTGCACGCAAGCGCCACTGCGATATCCGGGACATTATCCTTTCGAGATCGCTTTTTGATGTTGAATTGGCGAGTTGTAGCTTTTTCGCAACTGATTGGCCACCGACCCAGACCTCTTCCACGTCCTCCCTGCCGGCCGCGTAGACCACGTGGGAAACCGGGTCGAATACCGGCGCGAGCCGGGCGGAATCGAGCCGGATCGCCACCAGGTCGGCGTATTTGCCCAGTGTGATCGAGCCGATTTCGCGGTCCCAGCCCAGCGCCTTCGCGCCGCCCAGGGTGGCCGCATGCAGCGCCCGGTGAGCGGGCAGCGCCCGCGCATCGCCGCTGGCCCCTTTGGCCAGCAGGGCGGCCAGGCGCAGCTCCGACAGCATGTCCAGGCGGTTGTTGCTGGCGGCGCCGTCGGTGCCTATGCCGAGGTTGACGCCGGCCTCGAGCAGGCCGGCCACGGGCGCGAAGCCGCTGGCCAGCTTGAGGTTGGAGGCCGGGCAATGGGCCAGGCTGACGCCGTGGGCGGCCAGCAGCGCGATGTCGTCAGAGTCCAGGTGCACGCCGTGCACGGCCACCAGGCGCGGGGACAGCAGGCCGAGGTGGGCCAGGCGCTCGGTGGGGCGCATGCCGTGCGTGGCCAGGGCTTCCTGCACTTCCTGCCGGGTCTCGTGCAGGTGGATGGCGATGGTCAGGTCGGCCTCTTCGGCCACCGCGGCCAGGTGGCGCAGCATGTCGTCGCCCACCGTATAAGGGGCGTGCGGGGCCAGCATGACGCGCAATCCCGGCTCGCCGCGATATTTTTCGTGGGCCGCCAGGGCCTGGGCGAGCATCTCCTGGGCGGGGGGCGCCCCGGGTATCTCGAACACGGTGCCGCCCACCGCCGCGCGGATCCCCATCGACAGCGCGGCGCGGGCGACCTCTTCGGGATGGAAGTACATGTCGGCGCAGCAGGTGGTGCCGCCGGCCAGCATCTCGGCGAAGGCGAGGGCGCTGCCGTCGTAGACGAAATCGGCCGACATCAGCTTGCGTTCCAAGGGCCAGATGCGCTCCTGCAGCCAGGCCATGAGCGGCAGGTCGTCGCCGGCGCCGCGCAGCAGGCTCATGGCCGCGTGCGTGTGCAGGTTGACGAAGCCGGGCAGCAGGGCGCAGCCGGGCAGGGCGCGTTCGGCGGCGTCCGGATGCCGGCCGCGCAGGACGGCGTGCGGTGCGATGTCGGCGATCCGGCCGTCGCGCACGGCGATGCCGTGGCCGGCCAGGACGGCTCGGTCGGGTTCGACGGGAATCAGCCAGTCGGGAAGCAGCAGGGTGGTCGAGGCCATGGACGGGTCGGGGGGCGGGCGGGCCCTAAGCATAACGCCAGGCCGGGGTGATAAACTCCCAAGCTTCGCCCGCCGTTCGTTCGCAAGCTGTTTTGCCCTCGCGAAATGCCTTGCGAGCGGGATGCGACAACACCTCTTGAAGCAGCTTGCCCATGGATTCCTTCGCCAAGGAAACACTACCGATCTCTCTTGAAGAGGAAATGCGCCGCAGCTACCTGGATTACGCGATGAGCGTGATCGTCGGCCGCGCGCTTCCCGACGTCAGAGACGGTCTGAAGCCCGTGCACCGGCGCGTGCTGTACGCGATGCACGAACTGAACAACGACTGGAACCGGGCCTACAAGAAATCGGCCCGTATCGTCGGCGATGTCATCGGTAAGTACCACCCGCACGGCGACCAGGCGGTCTACGACACGATCGTGCGCATGGCGCAGCCTTTCTCGCTGCGCTACATGCTGGTCGACGGCCAGGGCAACTTCGGGTCGGTCGACGGCGACGGCGCGGCGGCCATGCGTTACACGGAAATCCGCCTGGCCAAGATCGCGCACGAGCTGCTGGCCGACATCGACCAGGAAACGGTGGACTTCGGGCCCAACTACGACGGCAGCGAGAAGGAACCCCTGCTGCTGCCGGCCCGCCTGCCCAACCTGCTGGTCAACGGCAGCTCCGGCATCGCCGTGGGCATGGCCACCAACATTCCGCCGCACAACCTGGCCGAGGTCGTCGACGGCTGCCTGTACTGCCTGCGCAATCCCGAGTGCACGGTGGACGAGCTGATCGAGATCATCCCCGCCCCCGACTTTCCCACGGGCGGCATCATCTATGGCATGTCCGGCGTGCGCGAAGGCTATCGCACCGGCCGCGGCCGCGTGGTGATGCGCGCCAAGACCCATTTCGAGGACGTCGAGAAAGGCGGCCGCCAGGCCATCGTGGTCGACGAGATCCCGTACCAGGTCAACAAGCGTTCGCTGCTCGAGCGCATCGCCGAGCTGGTCAACGAGAAGAAGGTCGAGGGCATCTCCGACATCCGCGACGAGTCCGACAAGGACGGCATGCGCGTCGTGATCGAGCTCAAGCGCGGCGAAGTGCCCGAGGTCGTGCTCAACAACCTCTACAAGAACACCCAGCTGCAGGACACCTTCGGGATGAACCTGGTGGCGCTGGTGGAAGGCCAGCCGCGCCTGTTGAACCTGAAGCAGATGGTGGAGTATTTCCTTGCGCATCGCCGCGAGGTCGTGACCCGCCGCACGGTGTTCCAGCTGCGCAAGGCGCGCGAGCGCGGGCACGTGCTCGAAGGCCTGGCCGTGGCGCTGGCCAACATCGACGATTTCATCGCCATCATCAAGGCGGCGCCGACGCCGCCCATCGCCCGCCAGGAACTGATGGCCCGCACCTGGGACTCGTCGCTGGTGCGCGAGATGCTGACGCGCGCCGAGGCCGACACGGCCGGCGGCCGCGGCGCCTATCGTCCCGAAGGCCTGCCCGAGGAATTCGGCATGCAGGGCGACGGCCTGTACCGCCTGAGCGATACGCAGGCCCAGGAAATCCTGAACATGCGCCTGCAGCGCCTGACCGGCCTGGAGCAGGACAAGATCGTGGGCGAGTACAAGGACGTGATGGCCAACATCGCCGACCTGCTCGACATCCTGGCCAAGCCCGAGCGCGTGACCGTCATCATCGGCGACGAACTGTCGGCCATCAAGGCCGAGTTCGGCACCGACACGAAGGACGTCCGCCGTTCGCAGATCGAACTGAACGCGACCGAACTCGACACCGAGGACCTCATCACCCCGACCGACATGGTGGTGACGCTGTCCCATTCGGGCTACATCAAGAGCCAGCCGCTGTCCGAGTACCGTGCGCAGAAGCGCGGCGGACGGGGCAAGCAGGCCACGGCCACGAAGGAAGACGACTGGATCGACCAGCTCTTCATCGCCAACACGCACGACTCCATCCTGTGCTTCAGCAACCGCGGCCGCGTGTACTGGCTGAAGGTCTGGGAAGTGCCGCAGGGCACCCGCAACTCGCGCGGCCGGCCCATCGTCAACATGTTCCCGCTGTCCGAAGGCGAGAAGGTCACGGTGGTGTTGACCGTCAAGGCCTATAGCGAGGACCACTACGTCTTCATGGCCACGGCCAAGGGCACGGTCAAGAAGACGCCGCTGTCCGATTTCTCGAATCCGCGCAAGGCCGGGATCATCGCGGTGGACCTGGACGAGGGCGACTACCTGATCGGCGCCTCGCTGACCGACGGCAAGCATGACGTGATGCTGTTCTCCGACGCCGGCAAGGCCGTGCGCTTCGACGAGAACGACGTGCGTCCCATGGGCCGCACCGCCCGCGGCGTGCGCGGCATGATGCTGGAGGACTCGCACACGGTGATTTCGCTGCTGGTGGCCGAGAACGAGACCCAGAGCGTGCTGACCGCGACCGAACATGGCTACGGCAAGCGCACGCCCATCGGCGAATACACCCGCCATGGCCGGGGCACCAAGGGCATGATCGCGATCCAGACGTCCGAGCGCAACGGCAAGGTCGTGGGCGCCGTGCTGGTGGATCCGGCCGACGAGATCATGCTGATCACCACCGGTGGCGTGCTGGTGCGCACGCGCGTCAGCGAGATCCGTGAAATGGGCCGGGCCACGCAGGGCGTCACGCTGATCAACATCGACGAAGGTACGCACCTGTCGGGCGTGCAGCGCGTGGTCGAGTCCGACACCGAGGAGCCCGAAGGCAGCGGCGCCGACGCCGAGCCGCAGGCCCCGTCTTCCAGCGAGGCCGAATAAGGCGGCTGCCATGAATCGACCCTATAACTTCTCGGCCGGACCGGCCGTACTTCCCGAGGCCGTGCTGCAGCAGGCGGCGGCCGAAATGCTGGATTGGCACGGCAGCGGCATGTCCGTGATGGAAATGAGCCACCGCGGCAGGCACTTCGAGCAGATCTGCGACGAGGCCGAGGCCGACCTGCGCGAACTGCTCTCGATTCCGGACGACTACGCCGTGCTGTTCCTGCAGGGCGGCGGGCTGGGCGAGAACGCCATCGCCCCGATGAACCTGATCGGCCTGCGCGCGGCGCATGCGGCCGACTATGTGCTGAGCGGTTCGTGGTCGGTCAAGTCCTGCGCGGAAGCCCGGCGCTACGGCGACGTGGCGGTGGCGGCCACGGCCGAGCAGGCCGCCGTCGTGGACGGCGCGCAGCAAGGCCCGTGGACCTACATGCCGGACCCCGCCTCCTGGCGCGTGCGCCCGCAGGCGAGCTATCTCCACCTGTGCAGCAACGAGACCATAGGCGGCGTCGAATTCATGGACTGGCCGGACCTGGCCGCGCTGGGCGCGCCCGACACCGCGCTGACCGTGGACGCGTCCTCGCACATCCTGTCGCGGCCCATGGACGTGCGCCGCGCGGGGCTGATCTACGCCGGCGCGCAGAAGAACATCGGACCGGCCGGCCTGACCATCGTCATCGTCCGCAAGGACCTGCTGGGCCACGCGCTGCCCATCTGTCCGTCGGCGTTCGACTACACCATCGTGGCCAAGGAGCGCTCGCGCTTCAACACGCCGCCCACCTATGCGATCTACATCGCCGGGCTGGTGTTCAAGTGGCTCAAGCAGCAGGGCGGCGTGGCGGCCATGGAAGCCGCCAACGTGGCCAAGGCCGGGCTGCTGTACGACTACCTCGATGGTTCCTCGTTCTATCGCAACCCGGTGCACCGGCCCGTCCGGTCGCGCATGAACGTGCCGTTCATGCTGCGCGACGATGCGCTGAACGCGCCGTTTCTGCAGGCGGCCGAAGCCGCGCACCTGCTGCAGCTCAAGGGGCACAAGAGCGTGGGCGGCATGCGCGCGTCCATCTACAACGCGATGTCCATCGAGGGCGTGCGCGCCCTGGTCGACTTCATGAAGGAATTCGAGCGCAGCCATGGATGACGATCTGCAAAAGAAGCTGGGGCCGCTGCGCCAGCGCATCGACGCCATCGACGCCCAGGTGCTCGAGCTGCTGTCCGAGCGCGCGCGCACGGCGCAGGCGGTGGGCATGGCCAAGGAACACCACGCCGGGGCCGTGTTCCGGCCCGAACGCGAGGCCCAGGTCATCCGGCGGCTGCAGGAGCTCAACGCCGGGCCGCTGCCCGGCCAGGCGCTGTCGGCGATCTGGATGGAGATCATGTCGGCGTGCCGCGCGCTGGAGCAGCCCGCCCGCGTCGCCTATCTCGGTCCGCAGGGCACCTATTCCGAGCAGGCCGTGCTGGCGCATTTCGGCCATGCGGTCGATGCCATCTCGTGCGGCACGATAGACGAGGTCTTCCGCTCGGTGGAAACCCGCCGCGCGGACTTCGGCATCGTCCCGCTGGAGAACTCCAACGAAGGCGCCGTCAATCGCACGCTGGACCTGTTGCTGTCCTCGCCGGTGAAGGTGCTGGGCGAGCGTTCGGTGGCCGTGGTGCAGTGCCTGATGACCCAGAGCGGCACGCTGGACGGCGTGAGCGTCATCCGTTCGCATCCGCAGTCGCTGGCGCAGTGCCAGGGATGGCTGTCCGATCATCATCCCGAGCTGGCCCGCGCGTCGGCGGCCAGCAATGCCGAGGCGGCCCGCCTGGCGTCCGAGGACCCCACCGTCGCGGCCATCGCCAGCGAGCAGGCGGCGCAGCGCTGGGGGCTCAAGATCGTGGCCTCGGGCATCCAGGACGATCCGCACAACCGTACCCGTTTCCTGGCCATCGGCCATCTCGAGACCACGCCCTCGGGCCGCGACAAGACCAGCCTGATCCTGGCCGTGCCCAACGAAGCGGGCGCGGTCTACCAGATGCTGGCCCCGCTGGCCGAGAACGACGTGTCCATGACGCGCTTCGAATCCCGCCCGGCCCGCACCGGCCAGTGGGAATACTATTTCTACGTCGACATCGAAGGCCATCGCCAGGATCCCAAGGTCGCCAAGGCCCTGGCCGCGCTGCAAGCGCGCGTGGCGTTCTTCAAGGTGCTGGGGTCGTACCCGGTATCTGCTTGAGCGGAGACCTACCCATGTCGCATCCGGATTCGGCTCGGGGAACCCCAGGTTTCCCGCGGCCCCTGGTGCCGGTGCTCGCGGTCGTGGGCGTGGGGCTGATCGGCGGCTCGTTCGCCGCCGCGCTGCGGCGGGCGGGGCAGGTGGGCGAGGTCTGGGGCGTCGGCCGCCAGGCCGCGACGCTTGAACAAGCGCTCGAACTGGGCCTGATCGACCGGGCGGTCTCGCTGGAAGACGCCGCGCGGGCCGATCTGGTCCTGATGGCCGTACCGGTGGGCGCGACGCGCGCGACCCTGGACGGCCTGGCGCCGCACCTGGGGCCGGACACCATCGTCACCGATGCCGGCAGCACCAAGATGGACGTGGTGCGCGCCGCGCGCGAGGCGCTGGGCGCCCGCATCGGCCAGTTCGTGCCGGGCCATCCGATCGCCGGCAGCGAACGAAGCGGTCCGGCCGCCGCCTTTCCCGACCTGTACCGTGGCCGCACGGTGATCCTGACGCCGCTGGACGAGAATCCGCCCGCCGCCGTCGACCTGGTCGAACGGGCGTGGGCGACCTGCGGCGCCGAGATCCGGACGATGCGTCCGGGCGAACACGATACCGTGCTCGCCTCGGTCAGCCACGTGCCGCACCTGCTGGCCTTCGCCTACATGGCCCAGGTCCTGGAAGCCGCCGATGCGGGCCTGCGGCTGGATCTGGCCGGCAGCGGTTTCCGCGACTTCACCCGCATCGCCGGCGGCTCGCCCGATATGTGGCGTGACATCTTCCTGGCAAACCGCGACGCCATGATGCAGGAGACCGCCGCCGTGCGGCGGGCCCTGGATGCCTTCGAGCAGGCCATGAGCGAGGGCGACGAGGCGCGCCTGCGAGCCATGCTGGAGGCCGTGTCGGCGTCCCGGCGCGCCTGGCGGGCCGGGCAGCCATCCCCCGATACGAACGAATGACCATGACCGATTCCCCCCGCCATCCGCCGTACCTCGACCTGGCCCCGGCGCGGCACGCGCGGGGCGCCATCGACCTGCCCGGCTCCAAGAGCATTTCCAACCGCGTGTTGCTGTTGTCGGCACTGGCCGAGGGCTCGACCCGCCTGACCGGCCTGCTCGATTCGGACGATACCCAGGTCATGCTGGCGGCCCTGCGCAAGCTGGGCATCGCGATCACCGCGGGCCCGCGTCCCGACGAAGTGCTGGTCGAGGGCGCCCGGCGCTTTCCGGTCGGCCAGGCCGACCTGTTCATGGGCAACGCCGGCACGGCCATCCGTCCGCTGACCGCGGCGTTGGCGATGATGGGCGGCCTCTATGTGCTGCACGGCGTGCCGCGCATGCACGAGCGGCCCATCGGCGACCTGGTGGACGCGCTGCGCATGCTGGGCGCGCGCGTGGCCTACCAGGGCCGCGAGGGCTATCCGCCGCTGTCGCTGGGCTGGGGCGAACTGGACCTGTCCCGGCCGGTCAAGGTCAACGGGTCGGTCTCCAGCCAGTTCCTGACCGCGTTGTTGCTGGCCGCCCCGCTGGCCACCCAGGCCACCGGCCGGGGTTTCGTGGTCGAGGTCGAGGGCGAGCTGATTTCCAAGCCCTATGTCGAGATGACGCTGAACCTGATGCGCCGCTTCGGCGTGACGGTCGAGCGCGACGGCTGGCGGCGTTTCACCGTGCCTTCGCAAGCCGCCTACCGGTCGCCGGGCCATATGCTGGTCGAGGGAGACGCCTCGTCGGCTTCCTACTTCCTGGCCCTGGGCGCGATCGGCGGCGGACCGGTGCGCGTGACCGGCGTCGGCCGCGACAGCATCCAGGGCGACGTGGCGTTCGCCGATACCCTGGCGGCGATGGGCGCCCAGGTCGAGATGGGGCCGGACTGGATAGAGACGCGCGGCGTCAAGGTGGCCGAAGGCGGTCGCTTGAAGGCCTTCGACGCGGATTTCAACCTGATCCCGGATGCCGCGATGACGGCGGCGGTGCTGGCCCTCTATGCGGACGGGCCGTGCCGCCTGCGCAACATCGCGAGCTGGCGGGTCAAGGAAACCGATCGCATCCATGCGATGCAGACCGAGCTGGCCAAGCTGGGCGCGACCGTGACGGCCACGCCGGACAGCCTGACCGTGACGCCTCCGGCCACCTGGACGCCGGCCGAGATCGGCACCTGGGACGACCATCGCATGGCCATGTGCTTCTCGTTGGCAGCGTTCGGCCCCGTGGGGGTGCGCATCCTCGATCCCGGCTGCGTGAGCAAGACCTTTCCTACGTATTTCGACGTCTACGCGGGACTGGTGGGGGCCTGAGGCGCGGCGGCCAGGTGCCCGGCGCGCCGGCCCCGGTCCCAGAACTTGTCGAAGAAATAGTGCACGACGGTGTTGACGGCCGGTTCGATGAAGGTGACCGCGCCGCTCAGCGCCACGCTGCCGGTAATAATGTAGGTGACACTGAACGAGGTCACGATGTGCAGGCCGCCAAAGGCAAGGGTCTTGGCCATTGCCGTCTTCCTTGATTGGTAATGAGAATCGTTATTGAATTGTGCGTCCATTTCTGTCGCGGCGCCAATTGATCGATACGATAAAAACGATAGGTTTCATAAATGAATGGTTCCACCGTCCCCATGATCGCCATCGACGGGCCGACGGCCTCGGGCAAGGGCACCATCGCGGCGCGGGTGGCGGCCCAATTGGGTTGGCATCTGCTGGACAGCGGGGCCCTGTACCGCCTGACCGCGCTGGCCTGCCTGCAGCAGGGCGTCGCCGCGGATGACGCCCAGGGTGCGGCCGCCGCCGCGGCGGCGCTGGACGTGCGCTTCGTCGCCGACGGCGTCTTCATGGCCGGGCGCGACGTCAGCGCCGACATCCGCCGCGAGGAAGTCGGCAACATGGCTTCGCAAGTCGCGGTATTGGCACCGGTGCGGGCCGCGCTGCTCGACCGCCAGCGCGCGTTCCGGTGCGCGCCGGGACTGGTGGCCGACGGCCGGGACATGGGGACGGTTGTTTTTCCGGATGCCGACCTCAAGATATTCCTGGTGGCCAGCGCCGAGGCGAGGGCCCAGCGACGCTATAAACAGTTGATCGAAAAGGGTTTTTCGGCTAACCTCTTAACCCTTTTGCGCGATCTGGAAGCGCGCGATGCGCGCGATACGCAACGGGCGAATGCGCCACTGGCCGCCGCCCACGATGCCCTGGTGCTCGATTCCTCCCACCTCACCATCGACCAGACGGTCGAGCAGGTGATGAGCTGGTGGGGCGAGCGTTCGGGCGCAGCACGCAGTACAGGCCCTCAGCAATGAGGTATTGCAACTCCACCGATTGGT
The DNA here is from genome assembly GCF_004216695.1 of Pigmentiphaga kullae. Lineage (GTDB taxonomy): Bacteria > Pseudomonadota > Gammaproteobacteria > Burkholderiales > Burkholderiaceae_B > Pigmentiphaga > Pigmentiphaga kullae. Next base: position 1,711,012 of record NZ_SGXC01000002.1, on the reverse strand, counting down.
GCGGTGTCAGGTCGAATGTCTCGGCCGCCCCCATGAAGTGCGTAACCCGGTAACACTCAACAATGTCTTCGGTTTCCCAAGCCCCTGCCGGCGAAGAAAGCTTTGCCGCCCTGTTCGAAGAAAGCATCAAGCGCCAGGAAATGAAATCCGGCGAAGTCATCACCGCCGAGGTGGTGCGCATCGACCATAACTTCGTCGTGGTCAATGCCGGCCTGAAGTCCGAGGCCTTGATCCCGCTCGAGGAATTCCTCGACGACAAGGGTGAGCTCGAAGTCTCCGAAGGCGATTTCGTCTCGGTGGCCATCGACGCGCTCGAAAACGGCTACGGCGACACCGTGCTGTCGCGCGACCGCGCCAAGCGCCTGGCTGCCTGGCTGCAGCTCGAGAAGGCCCTGGAATCCGGCGACCTCGTCACCGGCACCATCACCGGCAAGGTCAAGGGCGGCCTGACCGTCATGACCAACGCGATCCGTGCCTTCCTGCCGGGTTCGCTGGTCGACCTGCGTCCCGTCAAGGACACCACCCCGTACGAAGGCAAGACCCTCGAATTCAAGGTCATCAAGCTCGATCGCAAGCGCAACAACGTCGTGCTGTCGCGCCGTGCCGTGCTCGAGGCCAACATGGGCGAAGAGCGCCAGAAGCTGCTCGAGACCCTGCACGAAGGCGCGATCGTCAACGGCGTCGTCAAGAACATCACCGACTACGGTGCGTTCGTCGACCTCGGCGGCATCGACGGCCTGCTGCACATCACCGACCTGGCATGGCGCCGTGTGCGCCACCCCTCGGAAGTCCTGTCCGTCGGCCAGGAAATCCAGGCCAAGGTCCTCAAGTTCGACCAGGAAAAGAACCGCGTCTCGCTGGGCGTCAAGCAGCTGGGCGAAGATCCGTGGGTGGGCCTGGCTCGCCGCTATCCGCAAGGCACCCGCCTGTTCGGCAAGGTCACCAACCTGACCGACTACGGCGCGTTCGTCGAAGTCGAAGCCGGCATCGAGGGCCTGGTCCACGTGTCCGAAATGGACTGGACCAACAAGAACGTCGATCCCAAGAAGGTCGTCACCCTGGGTGACGAGGTCGAAGTCATGGTTCTCGAGATCGACGAAGACCGTCGCCGCATCTCGCTGGGCATGAAGCAGTGCCGGCCCAACCCGTGGGAAGAGTTCTCGATCAACCACAAGCGTGGCGACAAGGTCCGCGGCGCCATCAAGTCGATCACCGACTTCGGCGTGTTCGTCGGCCTGCCCGGCGGCATCGATGGCCTGGTCCACCTGTCCGACCTGTCCTGGAGCGAAACCGGCGAAGAAGCCGTGCGCAACTTCAAGAAGGGCGACGAGGTCGAGGCCGTGGTGCTGGGCATCGACACCGAGAAGGAACGCATCTCGCTGGGCATCAAGCAGCTGGAAGGCGATCCGTTCAACAACTTCGTGGCCACCCATGACAAGGGCGCCGTCGTCCAGGGCACCGTGAAGTCGGTCGAGGCCAAGGGCGCCGTCGTGACCCTGTCGGTCGACGTCGAAGGCTACCTGCGCGCTTCCGAGATCTCTTCGGGTCGCGTGGAAGACGCCACCACGGTGCTGAAGGCCGGCGACAACATCGACGCCATGATCCTGAACATCGACCGCAAGACGCGTTCGATCCAGCTCTCGATCAAGGCCAAGGACAGCGCCGAGACGGCCGAGGCCATCCAGCGCATGTCCGATGCCAGCGCTTCGTCGGGTACCACGAACCTGGGCGCCCTGCTGAAGGCCAAGCTCGACCAGCAGAACGGCTGATAGGCCCACCCCCTACGCGCTTCGCGCGCCCTGTAGGGGTGAGCCCCCAAGCCGCTACGCGGCAGCCCCCCGAGGGGGCCGGGGCCCGCCTTGGGGCGGCACTGGCGGACCGGCAAAGCCGGATCCGCTGTGCCCTGGGGAGGGTTGCCAGGTTGCCCGGTACGGCGTTCTAAGAGGTTTCATGAACTCAATGACGAAGTCCGAGTTGATTGCCCGACTGGCCGCCCGGTATCCGCAACTGGTCGCCAAGGACGCCGACTACGCCGTCAAGACCATCCTCGATGCGATGGCCCAGTCCCTTTCGGAGGGGCAGCGCATCGAGATCCGTGGTTTCGGCAGTTTTTCGTTGTCCAGGCGTCCGCCGCGTATCGGGCGCAATCCCAAGTCCGGTGAAAAGGTGCTGGTTCCCGAAAAACGGGTCCCGCATTTCAAAGCCGGCAAGGAGTTGCGCGAACGGGTCGATGCCCCCGTGCAAGAGCCTTCCGGGAACTGACCGGGCCGCGCAGGCCGCAGGCAAGCCCGAAAAAAGACCCCGCCAGCTTTCGAGTCGGCGGGGTTTTTTCATTTCACACAGACTTCAGTACCGCACGAACCCGCTGGCGATCCGCTTGCAATTCGAGTTCGCGGGCCGGCGCTCTGAAGTCATCTCACTCCAATGGCAGTGGGGCGATCTGGAAAGGCTCCGTGTCGTCTGGCCCGACCATCATCAAGATAGATGAACGGTGCTCGGTGGCAGTCGCCGATATGAATTCCGGTGAACAGGGGCAAGCTCAGAGGTTCAACGCGTGAGCAATTCAACGTAGCCCTCATAGCTGTAGCTACGGTTCTTCTTCTGCCCGGTCACTTCCACCACGACGCCCAAGGCTTCTAGCACCTTCACAGCTGCGTTGGCGGTCGGGAATGTGGTATCCAACCGCTGTCGCACGCGCTCCACGGTGAAGCGCGGCATCATCGGCAGCAACTCAAACAACCTGTAGCTGGCCGGACTGGCCTTGGGCGATTGCAGCAGCTTGCGGCGGTCGGCGGCGATCAGGCTGGCGACGGCGATGATGCTCTGCTCGGCCTGCGCTGCGGCGGCCGCCACACCCTCCAGAAAGAACGACACCCATGACTCCCAGTCACCCTCGGTGCGAATGCCCGACAGGCGGCGGTAATACTCGGCCTGATGCTGCTTCAGGTAGCCGCTGAGGTACATCAAAGGCTCGGCCAGCAAGTTCCAGTGCTCCAGCAGCGCCGCGATCAACAGGCGGCCGATGCGCCCGTTGCCGTCCAGGAAGGGATGGATCGTCTCGAACTGAGCGTGGATCAGCGCGATCCTGACCAGCGGCGGCAGTTCTCCCGTTGCTTCGTGGACGAACCGCTCCAGATTCGACAACAGTTCCGACACGCGCTCAGGTGGCGGCGGCACGAACACCGCATTGCCCGGTCGCGTGCCGCCAATCCAGTTCTGCGAGTGTCGCAGTTCGCCGGGCTGCTTGCCCGCACCGCGCACACCATCCAGTAACAGCCGGTGCGCTTCGCACAGCAGGCGCGCGCTGATCGGCAGCCCTTTGGGGTCACGCAGTTGTTCCTGCACCAAGCGAAACGCGCGCAGATAATTGGTCACCTCGGCCACGTCGTCGGTGTTACCGACCTTGAAGCCCGCTTCTTCGTCAAACAGGTCGGTCAGGGTGGCCTGCGTGCCTTCGATCTGCGAAGTGAGCAAGGCTTCCTTGCGCACGGCGCTATAGAGCAGCCAGTCCACCGAGGGAACCAGCCCTGATACGCCCGACAGCCGGGCAAGCGCGAGTTCCGCCTGCCGATTGAGGTCGGCAAACGACGCCGGCGCCAGCAGAGGATCTGTGGGCGGCAGCGGATGAGGCACGAACGCCCGCACAGCTTCACCTAGCGTTGTGGAGATGGCGTAAGTACCTGTGCTGCGCGTCATCTAAAGTTCCTTTTCATTGCATTACGTCTAATTAAAGCATGCTTTAATTTAACTTGCGGAATGAAAGATGACTTTAATACGGAGCATCTCTTGATGGCACAGGGTGAAGGCAACGAAACTTATGCGGATTCTTCCGCCAGCACGGTCTTGCGTTTCCTGACCACGGAAGGGTAGGCCGATATCACGATCAGCAGCCCGGCGGCGATCAGCAGGCCGAGGGAAAGCGGGCGTGAATAGATGATGGACAGATCGCCCCGCGACACCATCAGCGCGCGCCTGAAGCTGTTTTCCAGCATCGGCCCCAGCACCATGCCCATCAGCAGCGGCACGGGCGATACCTCCAGCTTGATCAGCACGTAGCCCAGTATGCCGAACGCGCCCAGCAGGTAGATGTCGAATACCGATGCCCGCACTGTGAAGGCGCCAACCGAGCAGAAGACCAGGATGACGGGGAACAGGATGCGGTACGGTACGCGCAGCATCTTGACCCAGATGCCGACCATGGGAAGATTCAGCACCACCAGCATCAGGTTGCCGATCCACATCGAGGCGATCAGGCCCCAGAAAACCGCGGGGTGATTGGAAATGACCTGGGGGCCCGGCTGGATGTCCTGGATGATCATGGCGCCCAGCAGCAGGGCCATGATGGCGCTGCCGGGAATGCCCAGCGTCAGCAGCGAAATGAAGTTGGTCTGCGCCGCGGCATTGTTGGCGGACTCGGGGCCGGCCACGCCTTCGATGGCGCCCTGTCCGAGTTCGTCCTTGTAGCGGGATACTTTCTTTTCCAGCGCATAGCCGGCGAAAGAGGCCATGGTCACGCCCGCGCCGGGCAGGGCGCCAAGCAGCGAGCCGATGGCCGTGCCCCGCGCGATGGCGGGCATCATGCGGCGAATGTCCTGTTTCCCCGGTATCAATTGCGTGACCTTGGCCAGCGTCGCGTTCCTGTTGCGTTCACGGTTGTATTGCTCCAGGTTGAACGCGATTTCCGCCACACCGAAGACGCCCATGGCAAGGGCGGTCAGCTCGATGCCGTCGTAAAGATCGGAAATGTTTCCGGTGAAGCGGTATTCGCCCGAGTTGACGTCGGTGCCGACCAGGCTGAACAGCAAGCCCAGCACCATCAGGCCGAGCGACTTGTCGATGGTGTCCGAGGAAAGGGCTATGGAGCCGACCAGGCCGAGCACCATCAGCGAAAAATACTCGGCGGGCCCGAACAGGAAGGCGACCTGGGTCAGGGGCTCGGCCACCGTGGCGAGCAGAAGGACCCCGAAGCTGCCCGCGATGAACGAGCCGATGGCCGCGGTGGCAAGCGCCACGCCCGCGCGTCCCTGCCTGGCCATGGCGTGGCCGTCGATCATGGTGACGGCCGAGGAGGATTCGCCTGGAAGCTTCAGCAGGATGGCTGTCGTCGATCCGCCGTATTGGGCGCCGTAGTAGATGCTGGCCAGGAGGATCAGGGCGCCGGCGGGAGGCAGGCTGTAGGTGATGGGCAGCAGCATGGCGACGGTCGAGATCGGACCCAGGCCCGGCAGCAGCCCGATGAAGGTACCGATCAGGCAGCCGAGCAGCGCGTAGCCGGCGTTTTGCCATGTCAGGGCGGTGGCGAAGCCCAGCGCCAGATTGTCGAATAAATCCATGGGACTCTAGAGCGGGAAGGCGGCGATCTGGGGCAGCACGGGGAAGGGAATGGAAAGCCCGTAGACGAAGCCGCCCACATTGAGCACGACCATGACGGTGGCATTGACGAGCGTGGTCTTCCAGGTGAATTCGTGGCTGGCCAGGCTGGCCAGTATGACCAGCAGCACCAAGGCGACGACCAGCCCCAGCGGCTGCAGCGCGAGACCGAACATGATGATCGATCCGACCATCCAGAGCAGCGAGCGCAGGTTCCAGGGCGCGAGCCTGACCCGCACGCCCCGGACCAATATGGCGCGCAGAACGATCCAGGCGCCGATGGCCGCCAGCAGAGTGCCAAGCATGAACGGGAAGTAGCCCGGACCCATGTAGGCCAGCGTGCCCATGTCATATCGGCTGGCCGCGGCGGCGAAGCCGCCGCCGGCCAGGATGTACAGCAAGCCCAGTACGAAGTCTGGCTGGTTTCTTATGAATGAAGGCGCCACGTTCGCTTCCTACAGTTTCAGGCCTGCCTTGCGGGCGACTTCGGCATACAGCTTGCTGTCATTCGCAATGGTCTGGTTGACGTCAGCCGGGTTGGATGCCGTTACGATGAAGCCCAGGTCTTCCAGCGCGTTCCTGTTTTCCGGTTTCTGCAGGATGCCGGCAACTTCGCCGTAGATTTTCTGGATGATGGGGGCCGGTGTGCCGGCGGGCGCAACCAGGCCCTGCCAGCTTTGGAAGGCGTAGCCCTTGATGCCGGCCTCCTGAAGCGTGGGGATGTCCGGCAAGGCCTTGGAGCGGAACGGCGTGGTGACCGCCAGTCCTTTCAGTTTCCCGGCGCGAACGTTTTCCGTCGCGGCCGCCAGGGTAATGATCTGCGCATCGATGTGCCCGCCAATCACGTCCAGCATGGCGGGGCCGCCACCCAGGGACGGAATCACGTTGATCTTCACGCCGGTCAATTGGGACAGCAGTTCGACCGCCAGGTGCTGGTGGCTGTTCTTGGCGCCGGAAAGGGCCAGGGACGTCTTGCCTTCGTTGGCCTTCAGGAACTGCAGGTACTCCTGGATGTTGTTGACGCCGAGATTCGGCCTGACCATGATGAGTAGCGGGTTGACCACGGCCTTGATGACGCCGGTCAGGTCTTTTTGCGGGTCGTACGGCAATGGCCTGGTTTGCTGGATGGCATCGATGGACAGCCCGTCGCCGCCGAGCAGCAGCGTATAGCCGTCGGGTCTCGCCTTTGCGACGGTGTTGGTGGCAATGGACCCGCCGCCGCCCGGCTGGTTCTCGACGAGCGTGCGGGTGCCCCAGACCGCATCGAGCTTCTGTCCGATCGTCCGGGCGAGTTTGTCGGCACTGCCGCCGGGCGATGCGGATACGAGAATGCGCAGATTCTTCGCAGGGAATCCATCCGCGGATTGCGCATGGCCGGACAAGGGGATGCCGAACAGGGACGACGCGGTCGCCATCCCGGCGGCGCCTAGAAATTCACGGCGTTTCATTGGAAACTCCAATCAGGGGCTTATCGGACGGTTTGTGCGCCGAGCACGGTAAACGGGGTCTCGGCGCCTTTGCGTTTCAATTGCTCGACCAGTCCGACCTCCCAATCGAGGTATTCCTTGAATTTCTCGTTGCGCACGGAAATGTCGGCGTGGTCATAGGCGTTGAACCATGCGTATTCTTCGCCGCTCAGGTTGTTCTCGGCGCCGCTTTCGGCGGGCAGGCCCGCTTCGAACCAGGCGCGATTGCCGCCGAGCAACGCCCTGGCCGCCAGGCCCCGGGTCTGGAGCCTGCGCGCGACGAGATCGGCAAGGATGCCGTCGGAGGAGGTGATGACCAGGGTCTTGCCGCCCGAAAGCAGTCGTGGCGCGAAGTGCTCGATGCGTTCGGCGACGATGTAGTAGGCCGATGGAATGTGCTTTTTCGCATAGTGCCGGGCGGAATCGACATCGACCACGGCGATGTCGCCCCGTTCCTGTGCCCGCGCCACTTCCTCCAGGGAAATCCATGCCGAAGGGCCCGTGCCGGGGTCCCTGAGCAGGTATGCCGGTTCGTCGCCCGTTTCCAGCTGTGCCGGATGTTCCGGCAGGTACAGGTGGACGTCATACCGGCCCAGCTGGACCAGCCAGGCGGCGACGGTGGCCGCGCGCACGCCGTCCCAGTCGGCGATCACGACGCGTGCGCCCAGTGTGCCGATGTACTCGTCCGTGGCCTGGACCAGCTGCCCCCCCGGCGCCCAGCGCCAGCCCGCCAGATGGCCCGCGCGATACTCTTCCCTGGTGCGGATGTCGAACAGGAAAGTGCTTCTGTCCGGGGCGTTGCGCCATTGTTCGAGCGTCCTGCCGTCGATGTAGGAAACGCCGGTCCGTTCCCGCAGCCGTTGGGCATGGTCCTGCGCCTGCCGGAGATGTTCCGGGGACGGTTCGGGCAGGATCCCGCGTTTTCCATGTGCCAGCGCATGGCCGTCGAGCAGCCACGCCATGGTGCCGTCCTGCAGCGAGACGACGGGATTGGGAACGCCGGCGTCGATGAGGGTTTGCGCGCCGATGATGCTGCGGGTGCGGCCCGCGCAATTGACGACGATCGGTGTCGTGGGGTCGGGCGCCAGTTCGCGGATGCGGTACGGCAGTTCCGCGTTCGGCAGGTTGTGGGCGCCGGGAATGCTGAAATTGAAAAACTCTTCGGGCGTGCGGCCGTCGACGATGACCAGGTTTTCTCCGGCCTGGATGCGGTCATGCAACTGGCGGGCGCTGATGTGCGGCGTGTTCGCTTCGACTTCGACGATTTCGCCGAATGCCTTGCTCGGGACGTTTTCGCCGCTGAATACCTCGAGGCCCGCGTCTTCCCAGGCGGCGATCCCGCCCTCGAGAATGGCGATGTCCGAATAGCCGAGCCGGTCGAGCAGCCCGGCGGCTTCCTTCGCGAGCAGGCCGTGGTCATCCGTGACGACGATGCGGGTCTGCTTGCGCGGCACTTTCCGCCGGATCAGCAGTTCCAGGCGCCATAGCGGCACGGAAACCGCATAGAGAATGTGTCGCCGGGCGAACGCGCCGGTTTCCCGGACGTCGACCAGGGCCAGTTCTTTCCTGTCCTGGAGCAGCGATGCCAGCCGCTGCGGATCGATGCGGCCGATTTCACGTGCCTCGTGCCGTGTTTCTGTCGTTGCTGGGTGGTTCATGGATGGGCCCGCGGGCGCGGCGCTGGTTCATGCGAGCGGGCCAGTCTATATTTGCAGGTTGAGCGCGCCTACGATTCTTCTTGCATGAATTTATGAGTTTATTGGCCGGGCAGTATTGGCCGGCCCGTGCCGGAAGCGTGCGGAGGTAGGGTCATTTACAATCGCGGGATACCCCATTTTCCACCTGGAGCATAACCATGCGATATCTCGTCTGGGCGCTGAGACTGGTCATATTCGTCGTGGTCCTGCTGTTCGCGCTCAAGAATACCGACCGGGTGAACGTCTATTTCTTCGCCGATCACCTGATCAGCGAAGTGCCGCTGATCGTCGTCATGCTGGCCAGCTTCGTGGTGGGCGCGGTATTCGGCCTGTTGCTGACCGTGCCGGGCGTGATGCGCCGCCGGCGCGAGATCGCCTCGCTGCGGCGCGAGCTGGACCAGGCGCGGGCCGTGGCCAAGGGCGGCTTGGCCGCGGATGCGCCGCCGTCGCCCGACGCCATCCTGCCCGTGACGCCGTTGTAAGGGACCGCTGTGGATTTCGAACCCTGGTGGCTGATCGCCGTCCCCCTGTTGTTCGGGCTGGGCTGGGTGGCCGCGCGCGTGGACATCCGGCAGATGCTGTCCGAGCATCGCAGCGTGCCCGATTCCTATTTTCGCGGACTGAATTTCCTGCTGAACGAGCAGCACGACCGCGCCATCGATGCCTTCATCGAAGTGGCCAAGCTCGACCCCGAGACCACCGAGCTGCACTTCGCCCTGGGCAGCCTGTTCCGGCGCCGCGGCGAGATCGAGCGCGCCATACGGGTGCACCAGAACCTGCTGCAGCGCGCCGACCTGCCGGACAACCAGCGTGAGCAGGCCCTGCACGAGCTGGCCCAGGACTATCTGCGCGCCGGCATGCTGGACCGGGCCGAGGCGGCCTTCGACCAGTTGAAGGGAACGCGATTCGCGCCCGACGCGCTGCGCGCGCTGATCCGCATCCACGAGACCGAGCGCGATTGGCCGCACGCCATCCAGGCCGTTCAGGCCCTGCAAGGGTTGATCGACGAACCGGTGCCGCAGGCCGTGCATTTCCATTGCGAGGAAGCGGCGGCCGCGCTGGCCGCCGGCAACACCGATGCGGCCCATGCGGCGCTGGACGCGGCCACGCATGCCTCGGTCCAGGCCCAGCAGGGCGGCGGCGCGGCCCCCCATGTGCGCATCGCCATGATGCGTGCCGACCTGGCCAGGCGCGAAGGCGACCTGCGGGCGCAGCGCCTGCACCTGGAGTCCGTGCTGTCCGCGCATCCCGAATATGCGGGGCTGGTGGCCGAGCAGTTCCTTGCCAACCACGAAGCGCGCGGGACGGCCAACGAGGGGCTGGAGAAGCTCGAGGCGCACTACGCGCGCCATCCCTCGCTGGATCTGTTCGACGCCATCTTCCAGGCGCTGCGCCGGCAGCGCGGCCTGGCGCAGGCCTGGAACTTCGCGCGCGGCGCCTTGCAGCGCAATCCGTCGCTGCTCGGACTGGACCGGCTGCTGGAAGCGCAGGTGGCGGGCGAGAAGGCGGCGCAGGTCGAGCCGGGGCAGCAGGCCGCCGCGAACGTGGTGACGCTGAACAATCCGCAGGCCGATGCCGCCTCGCCGTGGACGCCCGCGGACGATGCCGTGCTGATGCGCAGCCTGATACACAAGCATACCCAGCGCCTGGACCGCTACGCCTGCCAGGCGTGCGGTTTCAAGGCCAAGCGGTTCCATTGGCAATGCCCGGGCTGCAACGCCTGGGAAACTTATGCGCCCAAACGATTGGAAGAATTGAATGCAACATGAGGCTCGTATTCCGTGTGGGAGTAACGCATGAGCGCGTCGGCGTTGGGGGTGTTTCCCTCGGATGAGCAGCGCGCGGCGGCGCGGGTGTTGGTGGTGGGGGATGTGATGCTGGACCGGTATTGGTTCGGCGAGGTGCATCGCATTTCTCCCGAGGCGCCGGTGCCGGTGGTGCATGTGTCGCGCAGCGAGGATAGGCTGGGCGGGGCGGCGAACGTGGCGCGCAACGCGGCGACGCTGGGGGCGCACGTGACGCTGGTGGGCGTGGTGGGCGACGACGATTCGGGGCGCGCCATCGCGCGGCTGTGCGAGGACGAGGGTGTGCGCGCGGATCTGGTCGCGGATCCGTCGGTGCCGACCACGATGAAGATGCGCGTGTTGGGACGCCAGCAGCAACTGCTGCGCGTGGACTTCGAGCAGCCGCCTTCGCCGGGCGTGCTGGCCGACCTGGCGGCGCGGGTGGCGGTGCACATCGCCGACCACGACGTGATCGTGCTGTCCGACTACGCCAAGGGCGTGCTGGACCAGGTGCAGGACCTGATCGCGCTGGCCCGCGCGCGCGGCTGCGTCGTGCTGGTCGATCCCAAGGGCGACGACTACGGCCGCTATCGCGGCGCCACGCTGGTCACGCCCAACCAGTCCGAGATGCGCGAGGCCGTGGGCCGCTGGCGCGACGAGGCGCAACTGGCCGAGCGTGCCCAGCACCTGCGCCAGGCGCTGGACCTGGAGGCCTTGCTGGTGACGCGTTCCGAACTGGGCATGACGCTTTTCACGGCCGAGGGGCGCGACCACGTCGAGGCGCTGGCGCGCGAGGTGTTCGACGTGTCGGGTGCCGGCGATACCGTGATCGCCACGCTGGCCGTCATGCGCGCGGCGGGACTGGACCTGCATGCGGCCATGAGATGGGCCAACCTGGCGGGCGGCATCGTCGTCGGCAAGCTGGGAACATCGATCGTGACGCCGGACGAATTGCGCGCCGGCCTGGCGATCTAGATTGAGGAATTTGCCATGATCATCGTAACGGGAGCCGCAGGCTTCATCGGCAGCAACCTGGTCAAGGGCCTGAACGCCAGCGGCGAGCGCGACATCATCGCGGTCGACGACCTGCTCGAAGGCGACAAGTTCGTGAACCTGGTCGACGGCGAGATCGCCGACTACCTGGACAAGAACGATTTCCGCCGCCGCGTGGCGGACGGGTCCCTGCCCAAGGTGGATGCCATCCTGCACCAGGGCGCGTGTTCGGACACCACCGAGCGCAACGGCCAGTACATGATGGACAACAACTACCGCGTCACGCTGGAGCTTTTCGAGTATGCCCAGCGCGAACGGATTCCCTTCCTGTACGCCTCGTCGGCCGCCGTATACGGCGCGGGCCCGGTCTATGCCGAGGACCTGCGCAACGAGAAGCCGCTGAACGTCTACGGCTATTCGAAGTTCCTGTTCGACCAGGTCCTGCGCCGCCGCCTGGGCGCGCTGACCGCGCCGGTGGTGGGGCTGCGCTATTTCAACGTCTATGGCCCGCGCGAACAGCACAAGGGCAGGATGGCCTCGGTCGCCTTCCACAACATGAACCAGTTCCTGAAGGAAGGCCACGTGCGCCTGTTCGGCGGCTGGGACGGCTATGGCGATGGACAGCAGCAGCGGGATTTCATCTCGGTCCACGACGTGGTGGCAGTGAACCTGCATTTCCTGGGCCGTCCGGTGTCCGGGGTCTACAACTGCGGGACCGGCCGCGCCCAGCCCTTCAACGACGTGGCGGCCGCGGTGGTCAACACGCTGCGCGAGGAACGCGGCGAGGCGCCGCTGCCGCTGGCCGACCTGGCGGCGCAGGGGCTGCTGCGCTACATCGAATTCCCCGAGGACCTCAAGGGCCGCTACCAGAGCTACACCCAGGCCGACACCACGCAGCTGCGCGCGGCCGGCTTCACCGCGCCGATGCGCGACGTGCAGACCGGCGTTTCCGAATACATCCGCGAGCTGCGCGGCATGTCGAAGTAGGGGCGCCTCGGCTTTCCTACGCATTTCCCCCCTTGGACAGCGGGTCGTTGGCGCCCGTTTTCCGGGCGGCTCCAGGAGCAAGCTTGCGATGACGCCGAACGGTGTCGCGGCGGCCGGACCGGTCGCCGGCAACTTTCAACGGAGCCTAGCCATGAATCCCTTTCTCGATCCCACGCGCGCCCAGCCCGACCCCAGACCCCATCGCCTGCGGGGGGCCCGGCTTTGCGCGGGGCGGCTGGCGGTTGCCGCCGGTCTCGGGCTGGCCGCGCTCGGCGGCGCGCATGCCGCCAGCGTGGACGCGAACACCGCCACGTCCGCCCAGCTGGAAGCCATACGCGGCATCGGCGCCAGGACCGCTGCCAGCATCGTCCAGGAGCGGCGCCGCGGCGGTCCGTTCTCGTCGTTCGAAGACCTGGCCGGGCGCGTGCGCGGGCTCGGCACGAAGCGCCTCCAGGGGCTGCGCGCCGCCGGCTTGTCCATCGGCCCGGCCGGCCGCGAGGGGCCGTCCATCCTGGTCAATATGCCTCCAGGCAGTAAGGGGAAAGGGAAGCAAACCGGGCCGGCTGGATTATGATGGGGCGCATGAGAAGCTACCCCACCATCGAACAGACCATCGGCAACACGCCCCTGGTCCGCCTCCAGCGCATTCCCGGAGAAGGGAATGCCGCGCGCGGCAACGTCATCCTCGCGAAGCTGGAAGGCACGAATCCGGCCGGTTCGGTCAAGGACCGGCCGGCCCTGTCCATGATCGCCCGGGCCGAGTCCCGGGGCGAGATCAAGCCGGGCGATACCCTGATCGAGGCAACCAGCGGGAACACCGGCATCGCCCTGGCGCTGGTGGCGGCCATACGCGGCTACCGCATGATCCTGATCATGCCGGACAACCTGTCGCTAGAGCGCCGCGCGGCCATGACGGCCTACGGGGCGGAGTTGATCCTGACGCCGGCTTCGCAGGGGGGCATGGAGTACGCCCGCGACCTGGCCTTGCAGATGCAGGCCGAGGGCAAGGGCAAGGTACTGGACCAGTTCGCCAATCCCGACAACCCCCTGGCCCACGTCGAGACCACCGGGCCGGAAATCTGGCGCGACACCGACGGACAGGTCACGCATTTCGTCAGCGCCATGGGCACCACGGGAACCATCGTGGGCGTCTCGCGCTATTTGAAGAGCCGCAATCCGGCGGTCCAGGTGGTGGGCGCGCAGCCCGCCGAAGGCTCGCAGATCCCCGGCATCCGCAAGTGGCCCGAGGCCTACCTGCCCAAGATCTACGATCCGTCGGCGGTGGACAGCCAGGAGTCCGTCACGCAGGCCGAGGCCGAGGACATGGCCCGCCGGCTGGCCGCGGAAGAAGGCATCTTCGGCGGCATCTCATCCGCCGGAGCCCTGGTGGCGGCGCTGCGCGTGGCCGAGACCGTCAGCAACGCCACCATCGTCTTCATCGTCTGCGACCGTGGCGACCGCTACTTGTCCACCGGCGTGTTCAACTGACTGACACGGTTCGCCAGCCGGCCGCGCCGTTCCAGTTCCACGGCCAGGTCGGTGACCGAAGTGGCGTAGAAATAGCTGCGGTTGTATTCGGTCAGGGCGAAGAAGTTGGGCGCGGCGACGCGGTACTCGGTCGTGCCCGTGGCGCCGTCGTACAGGTCGATGACGGCCAGCGGCCATTCCATCCACGCATCCGACATCCCCGCCACCTTGGGCGCCCGCGCGCCGGCCTCCTGCAACTGGGTCCAGTTGAGCGTGGGCTTGAGTCCGCCATCGACCAGCGCGGCCGGGTCGCCGGGTAGCCGGACCGGCAGGAACACCGGCTGGCCGCGCTGCCATCCATGTTCGACCAGGAAGTTGGCCACCGAGGCGATGGCGTCGGCGGGGCTGGCCAGCAGGTCGATGCGGCCGTCGCCATCGCCGTCCACGGCGAACTGGCGCAGGCTGCCGGGCATGAACTGCGGCAGGCCCATCGCGCCCGCGTACGAACCCTTCACGGCCAGCGGATCGGCGCCGGTTTCCCGGCACCAGATCAGGAACTGCGCCAGTTGTTCGCGGAAGAAGGCGCTGCGGTCGCTGCGGGCCTGGGCCGGATAGTTGAAGGCCAGGGTGGTCAGCGCGTCGATGATGCGGAAGTTGCCGGTGACCCGGCCATAGAAGGTTTCGACGCCGATGACGCTGACGATGATGGAGGCGGGCACGCCGTAGCGGGTTTCGGCCCGCGCCAGGTCCTGCGCATGTTCCTCCTGGAACGCGACGCCTTCCTTGATGCGGCGGCTTTCGATGAAGCGCGCGCGGTACCGGGGCCAGCTGCGTACGGTGGGCGAGGAGGGCGGCAGCACGAGCCGCGCGACGGTTTCCGAATATTTCGCCTGGTCGAGCAGGGCGCCGACCCGGGCGGCATCCAGGCCCCGGCCGGCCATGTCGGCCACGAAGGCGCGCCTTGCCTCGGCCGCCGACAGGGGGCTGGAGGGAGCGGGCACGGGAACCGGGACGGCCACCGGCGCGGCAGGAGCCGGCGCCGCGGGCCGCGGGACCGGGGCGCCGGCACGCGGGGCGGCCTGCATGTCGGGGGCGGCCGGGACGCCCTGCATGGGCGCGGCGGCAGGAGGCGGGGACGAGGCGCAGCCCCACAGGGCCAGCGCGGCAAGGCCGGCGGCTATCGGACCGCTGCGCGGCCCGGTCGAAAAGCGGGGGGTGGCATTCACGCGTAAGATTTCCGGAAAAGCGATATCGATAGCGTGATGCTGCCGGCTGTTCGGCCGCGATGCAAGTCGGGCGCATAATGGAGTCCATGGCTACGCTTTACTTCACGCACCCGGCGTGCAGGCAACACGAGATGGGCGAAGGGCATCCCGAGTGCCCGGCGCGGCTGGACGCGATATCCGACCAGTTGCTCGCCTCGGGCGTGGCGGCGCACCTGGTCGAGCGCGAAGCGCCGCAGGCCACGCAGGAATCGCTGCTGCGCGTGCATACCTTCGAATACCTGGAATCATTGGTCGAGCGTTCGCCGGCGCACGGCTACGTCGAACTCGATCCCGATACCTGCATGAATCCCCATACCTACACGGCGGCCCTGCACGCAGCGGGCGCCGCGATCGCGGCCGTCGATGCCGTGCTGGCGGGCGAGGGCGAGTCGGCGTTCTGCGCGGTGCGCCCGCCCGGCCATCATGCCTGCCCCGACCAGGCCATGGGCTTCTGCTTCCTGAACAACGTGGCGATCGCCGCGCGCCATGCCATCGCACACCACGGATTGACGCGCGTCGCGATCGTGGATTTCGACGTGCACCACGGCAACGGCACCGAGGCGGCGCTGGCCGGCGACGAACGCGTGCTGATGTGCGGCTTCTTCCAGCATCCGTTCTATCCGTTCAGCGGCACCGCGCCGTGGGCCGGCAACATGCTGAACCAGCCCGTGCCCGCCTATACCGAGGGCGCGGCGATACGCGAACTGGTGTCGGCCCGGTGGCTGCCCAGGCTGGAGCAGTTCCGGCCCCAGCTCGTGCTGGTGTCGGCGGGCTTCGATGCGCACCGCGAGGACGATCTCGGCAGCATGGGCCTGGTCGAGTCGGATTTCGCGTGGATCACCGGGCAGCTCGTGGCGCTGGCCGGGCGCCACGGCGCGCGGGTCGTCAGCTGCCTGGAGGGCGGTTACAACCTGTCGGCGCTGGGGCGCAGCGCCACGGCCCACATACGCGCGCTGGCGGGAATCTGAGCCCCATGCGCGCGCTGTCCGTATTTACCCGTATTCCAAGCCCGGGAGAGGAAAATGTCGATTACCTATAATCGACAGGTTTCCCTGTGGCGGGGCGACCGCGGCGCGAGTGGGCCCGGTTCTTCGCGCCCCCCCGTGCCCGTTACCCAGGCGTAGCCGGTTTATCTACAACGAGGTCGCAAACAATGAAGGTGTTAGTGCCAGTCAAGCGAGTGGTGGACTACAACGTGAAGGTCCGGGTGAAGTCGGACCAGACGGGCGTGGACATCGCGAACGTGAAAATGTCGATGAACCCGTTCGACGAGATCGCCGTGGAAGAGGCGACGCGCCTGAAGGAAAAGGGCGTGGCCAGCGAGATCCTGGCGGTGTCGTGCGGTGTCGCGCAGTGCCAGGAGACGCTGCGCACGGCGATGGCCATCGGCGCGGACCGAGCCATCCTGGTCGAGACGCAGGAAGAACTCCAGCCGCTGGCGGTGGCCAAGCTGCTGAAGGCGCTGGTCGACAAGGAACAGCCGCAGCTGGTGATCCTGGGCAAGCAGGCGATCGACGACGACGCGAACCAGACGGGTCAGATGCTGGCCGCGCTGCTGGACTGGCCGCAGGCGACCTTCGCGAGCAAGGTCGAGGTGGCCGACGGCAAGGCGACGGTGACGCGCGAAGTGGACGGCGGCCTGGAAACGCTGTCGTTGTCGCTGCCGGCCATCGTGACCACGGACCTGCGGTTGAACGAGCCGCGCTACGTGACGCTGCCCAACATCATGAAGGCCAAGAAGAAGCCGCTGGAAACCGTCAAGCCGGAAGACCTGGGCGTGGACGTGGCGCCGCGGCTCAAGACGCTGAAGGTGGCCGAACCGCCGGCGCGCAAGGCCGGGGTGAAGGTGGCGGACGTGGCCGAGCTGGTGGGCAAACTCAAGAATGAAGCGAAGGTGGTGTGAAGATGGCGATACTGGTCGTAGCGGAACATGACAATGCGCACCTGCGCGCGGCGACGCTGAACACGATCGCAGCGGCGCAGCGCCTGGGCGGCGACGTGCACGTGCTGGTCGCGGGCGCGGGTGTGGGCGGGGCGGCGCAGGCGGCCGCGCAGGTGGCGGGCGTGGCCAAGGTGCTGTCGGCCGACGGCGCTTCGCTGGCCGACGGCCTGGCCGAGAACGTGGCGGCGCAGGTGCTGGCGCTGGCGCAGGGCTACAGCCACATCCTTTTCCCGGCCACGGCTTACGGCAAGAACGTCGCGCCGCGCGTGGCGGCGAAGCTGGACGTGGCGCAGATCTCGGACATCATCGGCATCGATTCGGCCGACACGTTCGAGCGTCCGATCTACGCGGGCAACGCGATTGCCACGGTGCAGTCGGCCGATGCCGTCAAGGTGATCACCGTGCGCACGACGGCCTTCGACGCGGCCGCGGCCACGGGCGGTTCGGCGGCGGTGGAAAACCTGGCCGCGGTGGGCGACGGCGGCAAGTCCTCGTTCGTCGGGCGCGAGGTCGCCAAGAGCGACCGTCCGGAGCTGACCGCGGCCAAGGCCGTGGTGTCGGGCGGGCGCGGGATGGGCAGCGCCGAGAACTTCAAGCTGCTCGAACCGCTGGCGGACAAGCTGGGCGCGGCCATGGGCGCTTCGCGCGCCGCGGTCGACGCGGGCTACGCGCCCAACGACTGGCAGGTCGGCCAGACCGGCAAGATCGTCGCGCCGCAGTTGTACGTGGCGGTGGGGATTTCCGGCGCTATCCAGCATCTGGCGGGCATGAAGGACTCGAAGGTGATCGTGGCGATCAACAAGGACGCCGAGGCGCCGATCTTCGGCGTGGCCGACTACGGCCTGGTGGCGGACCTGTTCACCGCCGTGCCCGAGCTGACGAAAGCGCTGTAAGCGCCAACGCCGCCGCGCCCGCGCGGGGCGGCGGCGCACCCTAACAGGGCCGGGCCGCCGGTCTTGCCGCCGCCCGCCGCACGGCCCTCGGTACCAACTGACCGGAGGTTTGCATGGCTTACGTGGCTCCATTGCGGGACATCCGATTCGTGCTGAACGAATTGGCCGGCCTGGACAAGGTCCATCAATTACCCGGTGGCGAGGAAGCCGGCCAGGAAGTCGTCGACGCGATCCTGGACGAGAACGCACGCCTGCTCCAGGAGGCGATCGCGCCGCTCAACCGTGACGGCGATCTCCAGCCGCCCACGTGGCGCGACGGCGCCGTCACCGCATCGCCGGGGTTCGCCCAGGCATTCCGCAGTTTCGTCGAAGGGGGCTGGCAGGGCTTGCAGCATCCGGTGGATTTCGGCGGGCAGGGCCTGCCCAAGGTCGTCGCCACTCCCTGCATGGAAAACCTGAACGCCGCCTGCCTGTCGTTCGCGCTGTGTCCCTTGCTGACCGACGGCGCCATCGAGGTGCTGCTGACGGCCGGGACCGAAGAGCAGAAGCGGCGCTTCATCCCGTCGATGATCGATGGTTCCTGGACCGGGACCATGAACCTGACCGAGCCGCAGGCCGGTTCGGACCTGTCGCTGGTGCGCACGCGCGCCGTCGCGCAGCCCGACGGCAGCTACCGGTTGCACGGGCAGAAGATCTTCATCACCTACGGCGAGCACGACATGGCACGGAACATCGTGCACATGGTGCTGGCCCGGCTGGCCGACGCGCCCGAGGGCGTCAAGGGCCTGTCGCTGTTCGTCGTGCCCAAGTTCCTGGTGAACGACGACGGGTCGCTGGGCAAGCGCAATGACGTCTGGTGCGCCTCGATCGAGCACAAGCTGGGCATCAAGGCCAGTCCCACGGCCGTGCTGCTGTATGGCGAGGACAAGGGCGAGGTCGGCCCGGGCGCCATCGGCTACCTGGTGGGCGAGCCCAACCGCGGCCTGGAAACCATGTTCATCATGATGAACGCGGCGCGTTTCGCCGTCGGCTTGCAGGGCATCGCGGTGGCCGAGCGTGCCAGCCAGCATGCCGTCGCCTATGCCAGGGACCGCGTGCAGAGCCGGGCGGTCGAGGGTTCCGCCGGGCCGGTGGCCATCGTCCATCACCCGGACGTGCGGCGGATGCTGCTGACCATGCGCACGCTGACCGAGGCCGCCCGTGCCGTGGCCTACGTGGCCGCCGGGGCGCACGATTTCGCGCACCGGCATCCCGATGCGCAGATGCGCGCGCGCAACCAGGCCTTCTACGAATACATGGTGCCCATCGTCAAGGGTTTTTCGACCGAGATGGCGGTGGAGGTGGCCTCGCTGGGCATACAGGTGCACGGCGGGATGGGCTTCATCGAGGAGACCGGCGCCGCCCAGTACTACCGCGACGCCCGCATCCTGTCGATCTACGAAGGCACGACCGCGATCCAGGCCAACGACCTGGTGGGGCGCAAGACCGCGCGCGACGGCGGCGCGGTGGCCGCCGCCATCATCGGCCACATGCGCGAGACGCTGGCCGAGCTGGATGGCGACCAGGAGTTGTCGGCGCTGCGCGCGCAGTTGGCCGATGCCATCCAGGCCTACGAGGAAGTGGTCCGTTTCGTGGTCGAGCGCTATCGCGACGACGTGCGCGAGGTCTACGCGGGCAGCGTGCCCTACCTGATGCTGGCGGGGCTCACGCACGGCGGGTGGCAGATGGCGCGCGCCGCGCTGGCCTGCCGGCGCCGGATCGCCAAGGGGGACGTCGATGCCTTCTACCCGGCCAAGCTGGCGGGCGCGCGGTTCTATTGCGCCCATCTGCTGCCGCGGGTCGAGGCGCTGCGCCGCGAAATCCTGCAGGGCGGGGCCAGCACGCTGGCCATGCCGGTCGACGCGTTCTAGCGTGAACAGATGCCAAGGCCTGCCGGCCGGCGCCGTTCAGGGCGAGGGACGGTGGTGGCCGGGCGCCTGCGACGGCGGCAGCGGAGGCGTGCGGCAGGGGGCGACGGGAATGCGCCAGTGCGACCGGCGCCGCAGGGCCGCCAGCAGTTTCAGGCCCTGTGGCCATTCGCCGTAGCCCGACTCGGCGTTGATGTGGCCGGCGTCGTCGAGCTGCTCGAAGCGGCTGCCCCAGGCCTCGGCGAATTCGCGGGCACGGTCCAGCGAGCAATACGGATCGTTGGTGCTGGCGACCACCACGCTCTGGAAGGGCAGGGTCTGCATCGGCACGGGGCAGAACGAGCGCAGCCGTGCCGGGGCGTTCGCACGCTCGACGTCGGCGGGGGCCACCAGCAGGGCGCCCGCCACCTTCTCGCGTACGCGCAGCGGCAGGTGGCAGATGGTGATGCAGCCCAGGCTGTGGGCGATCAACAGCGGCGGCCGCTGCGCCGCCTCGATGGCGGCGGCCAGGGTCGCGGTCCATGCATGCAGGTCGGGCGAGGCCCAGTCGCTCTGCTGCACGCGCACCGCGCGCGGCAGACAGGCCTCCCACAGGCTCTGCCAATGGCCGGGGCCGGAGTTGTTCCAACCTGGGACGATCAAGGGTTGCAGTCGCATGAGCGCATGATGGCGTCGCCGCTCATTACTGGGAACGAAGAATTTTGCGTTTGTTAATTACCGCAGCTTGGATGGCGGAGCTGTGGCGCGCGGGCGCGCCCTTATGTGAAAAAATAAGTATCAACCTTCCTCGTTATGGTGGAAAGCTATATGGATATGTGCAAACATTTGTTCCCGCTTCCCCGGCGGAACGCCAGAATGCTTCATTTGGAAACGTAGGAGACCGACATGGCCGCATTGCGTCTGGGCGACACCGCTCCCGATTTCGAACAGGATTCCTCCAAGGGACATATCCATTTCTACGACTACCTCGGCGACAGCTGGGGCGTGCTGTTCTCGCACCCGGCGGACTTCACGCCGGTCTGCACGACCGAACTGGGCTATACCGCCAAGCTCGCGCAGGAATTCGCCAAGCGCAACGTGAAGGTGCTGGCGCTGTCGGTCGACCCGGTCGATTCCCACCAGCAGTGGATCGGCGACATCAACGACACGCAGAACACCCGGGTGGACTTCCCCATCCTGGCCGACGCCGACCGCAAGGTCTCCACGCTCTACGACATGATCCACCCGAACGCCAGCGCCACCGCCACGGTGCGCTCGGTCTTCGTGATCGATCCGGCCAAGAAGGTCAGGCTCATCATCACCTACCCGGCCAGCACGGGGCGCAACTTCGACGAGATCCTGCGCGTGATCGATTCGCTGCAACTGACCGACAACTACAGCGTGGCGACGCCGGTGAACTGGAAGGACGGCGAAGACGTCATCATCGTGCCCTCGCTGCAGGACCCCGAGGTGCTCAAGCAGAAGTTTCCCAAGGGCTACAAGGTGGTGCGGCCCTACCTGCGTACCACGCCCCAGCCCAACAAGGAGTAGGTCCGCGCAGGGAAGAAGTGCCCGTGTCACGCACATGTGCTGTAATGCGGGCCTTCGTTTCCCTCCGATAGGACTTCCATGCTCCAGACCGCCGACGATCTCGGAAAACTCCTGCTGCGCGTGTTCGTAGGGGTGCTCATGCTCATGCATGGCATTCCGAAGGTCATCGGCGGCATCGGCTTCGTGAAGGGGCTCGTCGCCTCGCACGGGCTGCCCACCTTCCTGGCCTATTTCGTCTACGTGGGCGAAGTGGCCGCTCCCATCCTGCTGCTGGTGGGCATCTACAGCCGGCTCGGCGGCCTCCTGGTCGCCATCAACATGGTCGTGGCCATCGCGCTCGCCCATTCAAGCCAGATCTTCTCCGTAGCCAAGAACGGCGCCTGGACGCTGGAGCTCCAGGGGCTGTACCTGTGCGGCGGCCTCGTCATCGCGCTGATCGGCGCCGGCCGCTTCAGCGCCGGCGGCAAGGGCGGCACCCTGAACTGATCAGGCGCCCGCCGGCTCGGGCTGGCGCGCCGCGGCCGCGTCCTCGTCCTGCTGCGCGGTGATCGTGTTGCGGTCCAGGTGCGGCGCGAACATCTCGATGAAGGCAATCGCGAAATTGCGCAGGTAGGCGCCGCGGCGCACCGCCAGGCGCGTCATGTTGGACGCGAACAGGTGATCGGCCGCCAGCGACCGCAGCTTGGTGTCTTCCTCGCTGTCGTAGGCCATGGCGGCGATGATGCCTATGCCCAGGCCCGCCGCCACGTAGGTTTTGATCACGTCGGCGTCCATCGCCGTCAGCACGATGTCCGGCACGATGCCGGCGCGCGCGAAGGCCTCGTCGATGTGCGAACGGCCCGTCAGGCCGGTGTCGTAGGTGATCAGCGGGTGCCGGGCCAGTTCCTCGACCGTCGGCCGCTCGCGCGCCAGGATGGGATGCCCCGGCGGCGCGACGATGACGTGGTTCCACCGGTAGCCGGCGAACGTCGAGAGCCGGGCATCGGCCTGCAGCCCTTCGGTGGCGATGCCGATGTCGGCCTGGCCGCTGGCCACCCATTCGGCGATGTGCAGGGGCGAGCCCTGCTGCAGGTTCAGGTGGACCTGGGGAAAGCTGCGCCGGAACGCCTGCACCACCACGGGAAGTGCGTAGCGGGCCTGGGTGTGGGTCGTGGCGATGGTCAGCCGGCCCTGGTCGCGGGCGCCGAACTCCTGGGCCGCGCGCTTGAGGTTCTCCTGTTCGAGCAGCAGGCGCTCGATGATGATGACGATTTCCTTGCCCGGCTCGGTCAGTCCGGTCAGGCGCTTGCCGGCGCGTTCGAATATCGTCGTGCCCAGTTCGTCCTCCAGTTCGCGTATCTGGCGGCTGACGCCCGGCTGCGAGGTGTACAGGGTGTTGGCGACCTCGGTCAGGTTGAAATTGCGGCGCAAGGCTTCGCGGACGGAGCGCAGTTGCTGGAAGTTCAAGATGATTCTCCTGCTTGGGCCGGCGCGACAGCGGGCCGGCGGCGATCAATCATGTTGCGTCGCAAACAAAAAAATCAGAACGAAAATTTGAAAATGATCTAATGCGCATCCGGGCATAACGGCGTATTTGTCTGTGCCGCGCCGGGTTTATGCCGCCGTGGAATAAGTAACCATCCAAGATGTCGTTCCCAAGCAAGGGGCTTGTGACCGACCATGCATTCCTCGAAAAGACGGAATGGAGCCTCGGATGGCCGGATTGCTGGGAAGGACCCTGGGTGTTGCCGTGCTGGCCATGGCGGCCGCCGTGTCGCCTGTTGCGGCACAGCAGAAGCAGACCCTGCTGAATGTTTCCTATGATCCGACGCGTGAACTGTACAAGGATCTGGACAAGGCCTTCGCGGCCGAATACAAGAAAAAAGCCGGTGTCGACCTGACCATCCGCCAGTCCCATGGCGGCTCCGGCGCCCAGGCGCGCTCGGTCATCGACGGCCTGGAAGCCGACGTGGTCACGCTGGCCCTGGCCTACGACATCGATGCCCTGCATGCACGCGGCAACCTGCTGCCCGCCGACTGGCAGAAGCGGCTGCCGCAGAACAGCTCGCCGTACACCTCCACCATCGTGTTCCTGGTGCGCAAGGGCAATCCCAAGGGCATCAAGGACTGGGGCGACCTGATCAAGCCGGGAGTCTCGGTCATCACGCCCAATCCCAAGACCTCGGGCGGCGCGCGCTGGAACTACCTGGCGGCCTGGGCCTATGCCCTGAAGCAGCCCGGCGGCAGCGAGGCCAAGGCGCGCGAGTTCATCGCCGAGCTGTTCAAGCACGTGCCCGTGCTGGACAGCGGCGCCCGCGGCGCGACCACGACCTTCGTCGAGCGCGGCCAGGGCGACGTGCTGCTGGCCTGGGAGAACGAGGCGCTGCTGTCGTTGAAGGAACTGGGCCCGGACAAGTTCGACATCGTCGCGCCCTCGCTGTCCATCCTGTGCGAGCCGCCCGTGGCGGTGGTCGACAAGAACGTCGACAAGAAGGGCACGCGCCAGGCGGCGCAGGCCTACCTGGAATACCTGTACACCAAGGACGCACAGGAGATCATCGCCAGGAACTATTACCGTCCCCGCAATCCCGAGGTGGCCGCCAAGTACGCGTCGGCCTTTCCCAAGGTGAACCTGATCACCATCGATGAGGTCTTCGGCGGCTGGCAAAAGGCCCAGAAGACCCACTTCGAGGATGGCGGCACGTTCGACCAGCTCTACCAGCCGGGCAAGCGTTGAAGGCCTCCATCTCCACCCTCGGCATCCTGCACCCGCCCGCGGCCAGGCCCAGGCGGGCGCAGCGTTTCGGCGTGCTGCCCGGGTTCGGGCTGAGCATGGGCTTCACCGTGTTCTACCTGAGCCTGATCGTCCTGATCCCGCTGTCCACGCTGTTCTTCAAGAGCGCGACCCTGGACTGGCAGACGTTCTGGGCGGCGGTGACCGCGCCCCGCGTTCTGGCCTCGTACCGGCTGACCTTCGGCGCCGCGCTGCTGGCGGCGCTGGTCAACCTGGTGGCCGGCCTGGCCGTGGCCTGGACGCTGGTTCGCTACGAGTTCCCGGGCAAGAAGATCGTCGATGCGCTGGTAGACCTGCCGTTCGCGCTGCCGACCGCGGTGGCGGGTATCGCCCTGACCGCGCTGTACGCCTCGAACGGATGGATGGGCCGCTGGCTCGAGCCGCTGGGCATCAAGGTGGCGTACACGCCGCTGGGCGTGGTGGTGGCGCTGATCTTCATCGGCCTGCCGTTCGTGGTCCGGACGGTGCAGCCGGTACTGGAGGACGCCGAGCGCGAGCTGGAAGAGGCCGCCGCCAGCCTGGGCGCCAGCCGGCTGCAGACCTTCCTGAAGGTCCTGTTGCCCACGATCCTGCCCGCCTTGCTGACCGGCTTCGCGCTGGCTTTCGCGCGCGCCGTCGGCGAGTACGGATCGGTGGTCTTCATCGCCGGCAACATGCCCATGGTGTCCGAGATCACGCCGCTGCTCATCATCACCAAACTCGAACAGTACGACTACGCCGGCGCGGCCTCGATCGCGCTGGTCATGCTGCTGCTGTCCTTCGTGCTGCTGCTGTTCATCAACCTGCTGCAGTGGTGGCAGGCGCGGCGCGGCCTGGGGAAGAACGTATGAGTACCGCCAACCGGCCCGTCCACCTCGATGAGCCCGCCTGGGTGCGGCGCCTGCTGCTCGCGGTGTCGCTGGGTTTTCTCGCGCTGTTCCTGCTGCTGCCGCTGGCCGTGGTGTTTTCCGAGGCGCTGAAGAAGGGCTGGGAACTGTATGCCGAGGCCCTGATCGAGCCCGACGCGCTGGCCGCGATCCGGCTGACGCTGCTGGTCGCGGCCATCGCCGTGCCGCTGAACCTGGCGCTGGGCGTGGCGGCGGCGTGGGCCATCACCAAGTTCCAGTTCCGCGGCAAGCAGGCGCTGGTCACGCTGATCGACCTGCCGTTCTCGGTCTCGCCGGTGGTCGCGGGGTTGATCTATGTGTTGCTGTTCGGCGCGCACGGCTGGCTGGGCCCGCTGCTCAAGGCCTACGACCTGAAGGTGGTCTATGCCGTCCCGGGCGTGGTGCTGGCCACGCTGTTCGTGACCTTTCCCTTCATCGCCCGCGAACTGATCCCGCTGATGCAGGCCCAGGGCAGCGAGGAAGAACAGGCGGCGCTGACCCTGGGCGCCTCGGGCTGGCAGATGTTCCGCCGCGTGACGCTGCCCAACATCAAATGGGGCCTCCTGTACGGCGTGATTCTCTGCAATGCCCGGGCCATGGGAGAATTCGGAGCGGTATCGGTGGTATCGGGCCATGTCCGCGGCCTGACCAACACCATTCCGTTGCACGTGGAAATCCTCTACAACGAATATGCATATCAAGCCTCGTTCGCGGTTGCCTCGGTGCTCGCGCTGCTGGCCCTCGTCACGCTGGTCCTCAAGAGCGTGGTCGAATGGCGCAGCGGCCGGCAGCTCAAGGACCAGGCGCTCCCCTCCGAATTTCCAGGCGCCGCGCCGCTGCAACTGAAGGCGGCCGGCTGACCGTCCCGGGAAGGTAAAAGACATGAGTATCGAAGTTCGTCATCTCTCCAAGCGTTTCGGAAACTTCCACGCCCTCAAGGATGTGTCCCTGCACATCGAGTCGGGCGAACTGGTCGCGCTGCTGGGGCCGTCGGGCTGCGGCAAGACGACCTTGCTGCGCATCATCGCCGGGCTCGAGACGCCCGATGAAGGCAGCGTCTATTTCTCGGGCGAGGACGCCACCGACGTGCACGTGCGCGAACGCCAGGTCGGCTTCGTGTTCCAGCACTATGCGCTGTTCCGCCACATGACCGTGTTCGAGAACGTGGCCTTCGGCCTGCGCGTCAAGCCGCGCGGCCAGCGGCCCTCCGAGGCGCAGATCAAGGACAAGGTCCACCAGCTGCTGAACCTGGTTCAGCTCGACTGGCTGGCCGATCGCTATCCCTCGCAGCTCTCGGGCGGGCAGCGCCAGCGCATCGCGCTGGCGCGTGCGCTGGCCGTGGAGCCGCGGGTGCTGCTGCTGGACGAGCCGTTCGGCGCGCTGGACGCCAAGGTGCGCAAGGAACTGCGCCGCTGGCTGCGGCGCCTGCACGACGAACTGCATGTGGCCAGCGTGTTCGTCACCCATGACCAGGAAGAGGCGCTGGAAGTGGCGGACCGGGTGGTCCTGATGAACTCCGGCCGCATCGAGCAGGTGGGCACGCCCACCGAGGTCTGGGAGCGGCCCGCCACGCCCTTCGTCTACGGCTTCCTGGGCGACGTCAACCAGTTTCACGGCCAGGCCCATGCCGGCGTGCTGCATGCCGACGGACTGACCATCTCCACGCCCGACCTGGCCGATGCCCAGCACGCCAAGGCCACGGCCTACATCCGGCCGCACGAATTCGACGTGCAGCGCTACAGCGACGGCGACATCGGGCTGGTCACCACGTTCAACCGGGCCTATCTGTCGGGGCCCAGCGCCTACCTGGAACTCACCCGCCAGGGTTCGGACCAGCCGGTCGAGGTGGAACTGCCCGCCGAGGTCTTCCGCCAGCTCGACCTGAAGGGCGGCGAGGCGCTGGTCGCCAAGCCGCGCAACGCGCAAGTCTTCCTTACCTGAGCCATGGCCGCCGTGACCGCTTCTTCCTTCCCGTCGCAACGCTGGTCCGAACTGCTCGACCGGCTGGGCGGCATCGCCCGCGCGCATGCCGACGTGGCGCTGGCCTCGTCGCTGGCCGCCGAGGACATGGTGCTGACCCACGCCATCCTGGATGGCGGGCTGCCCATCGAGATCTTCACGCTGGACACCGGCCGGCTCAACGCCGAGACCGTCGCGATGATCGATCGCATCGCCGGGCGCTACGGCCGCGCCATCGGCGTCGTGCGGCCCGATCCTGCCGCCGTCGAGGAATACGTTGCCGCCCACGGCCCGAACGCGTTCTACGAAAGCGTGGACCTGCGCAAGGCCTGTTGCGAGATCCGCAAGGTCGCGCCGCTGCGGCGGGTGCTGGCGGGCCGCAGCGCGTGGATCACCGGGCAGCGCCGCGAACAGGCCGTGACCCGCGGCGAGCTGCCGCTGGACGAGCCCGATCCCGTGTTCGGGCTGCACAAGTACAACCCGCTCGCGCTGTGGACCCAGGAAGAAGTCTGGGCCGCCATCCGCGCGCTGGACATTCTCTACAACCCGCTGCACGACCGGGGCTATCCCTCGATCGGCTGCGAACCCTGTACCCGCGCCATCCGGCCCGGCGAGGACCTGCGCGCGGGCCGCTGGTGGTGGGAATCGTCCGACTCCAAGGAGTGCGGACTGCACGCCGGCAACCTGTCGGCCATCCCGGTCTCCGTCGTCACAACCAAGCAACCAGGCTGAATCATGCCCGCTATCCTGAACACCACGCGCAGCCATCTCGACTGGCTGGAATCCGAAGCCATCTTCATCATGCGCGAAGTCGCGGCCGAATGCGCCCGGCCCGTGCTGCTGTTCTCCGGCGGCAAGGATTCCTGCGTGCTGCTCAGGCTGGCGGAGAAGGCCTTCCGGCCCGGAAAGTTCCCCTTCCCGCTGATGCACATCGACACCGGCCACAACTTCGACGAGGTCATCGCCTTCCGCGATGCCCGCGCCGCCGAACTGGGCGAGCAACTGATCGTGCGCAGCGTGGAAGACTCCATCGCGCGCGGTTCGGTCGTGCTGCGCAAGGAAACCGATTCGCGCAACGCCGCGCAGGCCGTCACGCTGCTGGAGGCGATCGAGGAATTCGGCTTCGACGCCTGCATAGGCGGCGCCCGCCGGGACGAGGAAAAGGCGCGTGCCAAGGAGCGCATCTTTTCGTTCCGCGACGAGTTCGGCCAATGGAACCCCAAGGCTCAGCGCCCCGAGGTCTGGAATCTGTACAACACGCGGGTCCACGCCGGCGAGAACATGCGCGTGTTCCCGATCTCGAACTGGACCGAGCTGGACGTGTGGCAATACATCGCGCGCGAGAACCTCGCGCTGCCGTCGATCTACTACGCGCACCAGCGCGACGTGGTCCGGCGCAAGGGCCTGCTGGTGCCGGTGACGCCGCTCACCCCGCCGCAGGACGGCGAGTCGATCGAGAACCTGACGGTGCGCTTCCGCACCGTGGGCGACATCTCGTGCACCTGCCCGGTGGCCTCCGAGGCCGCGGATCCGCTGGCCATCATCGCCGAGACGGCGGTGACGGACATCACCGAGCGCGGCGCCACCCGCATGGACGACCAGACCTCGGAAGCCTCGATGGAGCGCCGCAAGAAGGAAGGATATTTCTGATGAACGCCATGACCGATTCCGCATTCTTCTCCGCCGCCGACAAGGGCGTGCTGCGCCTGATCACCGCCGGTTCGGTGGACGACGGCAAGTCGACCCTGATCGGCCGGCTGCTGTACGACAGCAAGGGCATTTTCGCCGACCAGCTCGACGCGATCTCGCGCGCCAAGTACAAGCGCACGGTGGGCGACACCATCGACCTGTCTCTGCTGACCGACGGCCTGGAAGCCGAGCGCGAGCAGGGCATCACGATCGACGTGGCGTACCGCTATTTCTCGACGCCGGTGCGCAAGTTCATCATCGCCGATGCCCCCGGGCACGAGCAGTACACGCGCAACATGGTGACCGGCGCATCCACGGCCGACGTCGCGATCATCCTGATCGACGCGACCCGGGCGGCGGACGGCCAGTTGCTGACGCAGACCAAGCGCCACAGCACGCTGGCGCACCTGCTGGGCATCCGCCACATCGTGGTGGCGGTCAACAAGATGGACCTGGTCGACTGGGACCGCGAGGTGTTCGAGCGGATCCGCGAGGCCTATGCGGCGCTGGCCGCGAAGCTGGGCATCGCCGGCTTCCACGTCCTGCCGCTGTCGGCGCTGACCGGCGACAACGTCGTCGGCAAGTCCGGCCGCACGCCCTGGTACCAGGGGCCGGCCCTGCTCGAACTGCTCGAGGCGCTGGAGGCGCGCGCGGATGATTCGGGCAAGGCCCTGCGCTTCCCGGTGCAACTGGTCGCGCGTCACGGCGGCGACCGGGCCGACGATTTCCGCGGCTACATGGGGCAGTTGGCCAGCGGTTCGCTGGCCGTGGGCGATCGCGTGCTGGTCCAGCCTTCGGGCGTGGCGGCGACGGTGAAGTCGCTGGTCGTTCACGGTGGAGAAGTGGAAGGCGCCATCGCCGGCGATTCCGTCACCGTCGTGCTGGACGAGGACGTGGACGTCTCGCGCGGCGACGTGCTGGTGCACGCGTCGGCGCCGGCCTTCGTCGCGCGGCAGTTCCAGGCCGAGATCTGCTGGCTGGATACGCAGGCCCTGAATCCCGCGCGCAAGTACCTGCTCAAGCACGGCACCCGCCTGACCTCGGCCAAGATCAAGTCGGTGCTGGCGCGGCGCGACATCCACGAACTCGCGGAGGTCCCGGCGGCCGACACGCCGTTCGCGATGAACGACATCGGCCGCGTGGAAATCGCCACCCGCGATGCACTGGCGCTGGATGCCTACGACGACATCGCGGCCACCGGGGCATTCATCCTGATCGACGAAGCCACGCACCAAACGGCCGCGGCCGGATTGATCCGGCAGTCGCCCCCCTCTACGCGCTGACGCGCGCCCCCCAGGGGGCGATGCGGGTGGACCGGCAAAGCCGGATCCACCGCATCCTGGAGAACTTGGAAACTATCGGAATGGTTCCGGCCGTCGCCATAGCCACACGGCTACTGTCAGCATGACGGCGGTGGACAGGCCGGCGGCCCAGCGCGGCACCGGGGCGATGAACAGGATGGCGGCGCACAGGGCCATGGTAAGGGTGGCGCTCCATTTGGCGCGGCGGCTGACGGAGCGGTCGGTGCGCCAGTTGCGGATCATGGCGCCGAAGACCGGGTGGCGTTCCAGCCAGGCCAGCAGGCGGGGCGATCCTCGCGCCGCGAACCAGGCGGCCATCAGGATGAAGACCGTGGTCGGCAGGCCGGGCACGAAGATGCCGACGACGCCCAGCGCCAGGCACAGCAGCGCCGCCAGCAGCATCAGGCCGCGAACGACGATGCCGGGATCGGATGCGGGTTTCACGGCCGGCCCGGACCGTCGGCGGCGGGCAGCCACTTGGCGAAGAGCCGGCGCGGCATGGCCGGCGAGATCCACCACTTGCGCTGCACGCTGTCCCACTGCGCGCCCAGTTGCTTGGCCGCGTCCTTTTCGCCGTAGGGTACGTCCAGGTAGACGCGAGGAGGCGTGGCCGGCGCCGCCGGGGCGGCGGGCCGGGCGCGCGCGGCCGCGCGCGCCGCTGGCAGGTCCAGCGCGCGGATGAAATGGCTGTCGTGGCCCTGCGGCGTGTACAGGAACAGCTTCTCGCTGGTCCGCGTCATGGCGACGTAGAACAGCCGGCGTTCCTCGGCCGGATCGGCGTGCGCCTGCGGGAATTCGCCGTCGGCGATGAAGGGCATGTGCACGAAACGCCATTCCTTGCCCTTGGCGGCGCGCGCGGTGGTCACGACCAGCGGTTGCCGGTTTTTCTTCAGCGCGCCGCTGCGGCGCTGGGCCTGGTGCAGGTGGTCCAGCAGGCCGGCGGCATCCAGGCCGGTGGTACGCGCGTAGGCGATGAAACCATCGATGGAGCGGGTGACCGCCTGGGCGTCCAGCCGGTGCACGAACAGGCGCCGCGTGGCGTCGGCCAGTTGCAGCTGCGCCGCCGCGTGGGCCAGCAGCTCGCCCGCCGACAGCGAAGATGCCTGGGCGATGAGATGGTCGCAGACCTCGGCGAAGCGGGCGCGCCAGCGGCGGGTGGCCGGGCCCACGGTTTCCTGCGCGTCGGTGGTGCGGCTGAGCCGGCCGCTGTAGAAATAGCGGATGGTCTCGGGGTCGGTGGCGATGGTGCGTTCGGCGTCCGCCCACTCGCTTTCCGTATAGTCCAGTCCCGCGAACAGGCCCAGCGCCCGCAGGATGGCCTTGACGTCGCCGCGGTCGCGCACGGGTGCCATGGACAGCCTGGCGATGTGCAGGATGCCGCGCAGCATCAGGATCTCGATGCGATCGAGATAGCTCTGGCAGCCGTCCATGGCGTAGGGCAGGCCGCGGGCGATCAACGCGTTCTCCAGGGCGATGCTTTGATGCGCGTCGCGCAGCACCACGGCACAGTCGGCCAGGCTGTGCGCGGCGCCCGACTCGACCAGGCCCGCCAGCGCGTCGACCACCTGGCGGCAGCAGTCGTCTTCCGGCGCCTTGCCGTAGCGCACGATCTCGACCTCGGTATCTTCCGCCCGCCCGGACTGGAAGACCTGGGCCGTCAGGGCCTGGGCGCACGCGCCCAGCGTCGCGCCGCAGCGGAACGAGTTGGTCAGCGGCAGGCGGCGCGTGCCGGGGAAAAGATGCTCGAAGGCCTCGCCCATGTAGCGGGGGTCGGCGCCGTTCCACGAATGGACGACCTGTTCCTTGTCGCCGGCCGCGATGATGCGGGTGCGCGGGCCGGCAAGCTTGCGCAGCAGGCTGATCTGGGCGGCGTTGGCATCGTGCCATTCGTCCGCCACGACCAGCGCGGGGCAGGGCAGGGGCACGATCTCGCCCAGCTCGTCGGCAATGGCCAGCACGTCGGTGACCAGATCGTGCTCGCTCTGGAACGCGAAATGGCCGGCATCGATCCGGCGCAGCCGTTCGTAGGTGCGGCAGATCGACAGCAGTCCGCGCGGCAGGTCGAGTTCGTCGGCCAGTTCCGCGTCGGAGGCATCCCCGAAGCGGGCGAAGGCCAGCGTGCCCTTGAGCCGGGACAACTGGTTGATCACGATTTCGGCATGCAGGTTGTTCAGGTCGTAGCCGTATTCCCGGTCCGCCTGCGGATCGGCGGCCGCTTCCTCGATGGCCTCGAACACGCAAGGCCGCATGGCCTCGGCGTCGGGCAGGTAGTCCAGGGCGCCGTCGATCAGCCCCTGCCCCTGCCAGTCGGCCAGCAGCCCGCGCGCGAACTCGGCATAGGTGGCGACCCGGATCGAACGCGACGCGCCGGCCTGCGCCAGGCGCTGCAGGAAGACCTGCCGGGCGGCCTCGGTGAACACCAGCGCCAGGATGCCGTCGGCCGGCGTGCCCTGGCGCTCGCGATAGGCCACGCACTGGGCCAGGGTCGTGGTCTTGCCCGAGCCGGCCACGGCGTCGATCAGCAGGAATTGGCCGGCTTGCGAAACGATCTGCCGCTGTTCCGGCGTCAGCAATAGGGAACTCATGGCCGGAAGTGTAAACCGCCGGCCTGAGTGCGGACAGTTCGCCGCGGCGCTCAGAACTGGTGGTTGATACCGACGCTGAACGCGCGGTTGCCCGCCGTCATGTTGCCGATGTCGTTGGCGTTCCACACCCGGTAGAAGCCCGTGGGCGAGGTGTTGGAGGCCTTGTTGTCGATATAGGCGTACGACGTGTACAGGCTGGTGCGCCTGGACAGCGAATAGACGTAGCCGATCGCGTATTGCTGCGCGTCGAAGTTGTCGGCCGACCGGTCGTTCTTGTTGATGTAGGAAAGAATCAGCCGCCCCTGTCCGATCGGGACCACGGCGCCCACCAGGATGTCCTGGGACTTGTAGTTGGGGGTGCCGGGCACGATGGCGCCGCGGCTGACGACGTAGTTCAGGTAGCCGATCACCGGGCCGAAGTCGTAGCGGATGCCCAGGAAGGTTTCCTTCGCGTCCTTGCCCGGACCGTTCGCGTCCTTGGCGTTGGCGTAGGCGATCTTGCCGCGCAACGGTCCGCGCACGTAGCCCAGCGCGGCGCCGTACTGGTCGTTCTGGCCGCCGTTCGTGGTTTCGCCCGGCGCGTACGAGGCTTCCAGTTCCAGGCCGTGCAGCGATGGCGAGTTGTACTTGACCGCGTTGTCGAAGCGATTGCTGCCGCCGCGCCCGCCGGCCGAGATCAGGTTCGCCGACGTGCCCGCCATGCCGGTCGAGAACGGGTCGAGTTCCGCCTGGGCCACGGCCAGCGTGGTGTATTGCCGGCCCAGCGTCAGGCGGCCATAGGGCGTGCCCAGCCCGACCAGCGCCTGCCGGCCGAACAGCGTGCCGCCCTGGCCGGACATGCCGGTGTCCATCAGGATGCCGGCCTCCAGCGCGAAGAACGCGCTCAGGCCCGAGCCCAGGTTCTCCTGGCCGCGGAAACCCAGGCGCGAGCCGGACATCATGCCGCTGGTGAGTTTGTTGCGCGAGCCGTCGGCCGCGCCGCTTTCATGGACGAAGCCCATGTCGGCGATGCCGTACAGGGTGACGCCCGTGGTCTGGGCGTGGGCGGAGCCCGCGCCCGCCAGCAGGCAGGCGAACGCGTACCGCTTCATGGTGGTGTGACCGACCTTGAACATTGTTGTCTTCCAGAGGAGAAAGCGTGTCCGTGCGGGGACACGGCAGGGGAGGGGCGCGCGGCCTGCCCCCCGGCAGCGCCGCGCGCGCAGAAAGCTCAGTTGGCCTGGATGCCGAATTCCTTGATGATGCGGGCGTAGCGCGTGTCCTCGGCGGCGATGCGCCGGGCCAGCGCGTCGGGCGTGCCGCCCGTGGGCGTGAGGCCCATGACCGCCGCGCGGGAAACGATGTCCGGCATCCTGATGATCTCGTTCACCGCCGCGTTCAGCTTCTGCACGACCTCGGCCGGCAGCCCGCGCGGCCCGAGCAGGGCCTGCCAGGCCCCGACCTCGACGTTCTTGTAGCCCAGCTCGGCGAAGGTGGGGACCTCGGGCGCGAAGGGCGAGCGCTGCGGGTCGGCCACGGCCAGCAGGTGCAGCTTGCCGTTGGCGACGTACGAGGTGATGGGGCCCAGGGTGGTGTACATCAGCGGGACTTGTCCGCCCACCAGGTCGACGATGGCCGGCGCGCTGCCGCGATACGGGATCTGGTTGATCCGGGTGCCGGCCGCCTTGTCGAACAGCTCGGCCAGGATGTGCATGGGCGATCCCGAGCCGGGGCTGGCATAGCTTTGCAGCGTGCCCGCTTTGACGCCCGCCACCACGTCCTTGACCGACTTCACGCCGGATTGCTGGGAACTGGCCAGGAACAGCGATTGGGTGCCGATCTCGGCGATGGGGGTGAAGTCGGTCCGGGCGTCGTAGTCGGCGCCGGTGCCGGGCTTGAGCACGTGGGGCACGATGGCCAGCGTGTTGGGCGCCAGCAGTAGCGTGTAGCCGTCGGCGGCGGAGCGGGCCACGTAGGCGCTGCCTATCGAGCCGGCCGCGCCGCTGCGGTTCTCGACCACGACGGGCTGGCCCCACCTGGCGCTGAGCTTCTCTCCTATCCAGCGGGCCAGCACGTCGGTATCCCCACCCGCGGGATAGGCGACGATGATTTTCACCGGTTTGTCGGGATAGCCGGCCGCCACGGCGGAGGTGGCCAGCGCGGCGAGGGAAACCGCCGCGGCGAGGGCGGCGAGCGTGGTGCGTCTTGCGAAATCGGTCATGGCCATCCCTGTAAGTCCGGGTAATTTATATGAACGTCTTAAAATATAAGAAGTGTGGAAAATATAAATTATTTGGTGTTGTATGAATTTAGGGAAAAACCCTGGCCCTCTGCGAACCACCGATGAAACAAGCGCATAGGCTAAAATTTATGAATAACGGATTTTGTATATATTCAACCGTCGTCGGAGCGGTACCCTCATGCGATCAGCCGAAACGCCCGCCCAGGTCCGGACGCCTGCCCCCAAGGCGCCTTCGGAGACCATGTCCGAACGGGCGTACCAGCACCTGCGCGCCGACGTGATCGCCGGCGCGCTGGCGCCCGGCCAGAAGCTCAGGCTGCAGGCCTTGCAACAGCGCTACGAACTGGGCATCAGCCCCATACGCGAAGCCTTGATGCAGTTGTCCGGCGAAGGCCTGGTCAGCAACGACGGCCAGCGCGGCTTCAGCGTGTCCCCGCTGTCCCGGGAGGACATGCTCGACCTGATGCATGCGCGCACCTCGGTCGAGACGCTGCTGCTCCAGGACGCGATCGAGCATGGCGACGACGATTGGGGCGCCAGCATCACGGCCGCCTACTACAAGCTGACGCGGGCGCGCCTGCCGCAGGATCCCAACGACCTCGTGGCGGTAGAGTTGTGGGAAGCGGCCCACCGGGGTTTCCACGCCGCGCTGCTGGCCGCCGCGCGGTCCAAGTGGCTGATGCGCATCGACGAACAATTGATCGATCATTCCGAGCGCTACCGCCGGATCCGCCTGGCCTATACGTCCTCGGCCCAACAGCTCGAGGATGACGTGATGAGCGAACACGCGCAGTTGATGGAGGCCGCCCTGGCCCGCAACGCCGGCCTGGCCTGCGAGCTGCTGCGCAGCCACCTGATGCGGACCGCGCAGGTGCTGGGCGAGCGTTTCGCCGGATAGGCGCTAGCGGCAGGTCCGCGCCACCAGCGACTCCAGCTGCCCGTACCAGTCGTGGGCGGGGTCGGCCAGCGCCAGATGGGTGTCGAAGTGATCGAGGCCCGTCCAGGCGTGCAGGCCGGCGTCGGCGGGCTGGCGCTTCAGCAGTTCGTGCATGCGCGTATTGGCGCCGATCACGCGGGCGCTGTCCCGTTCCCCATAGCTCGACACCATAGGCACGAGGTTGCCGGCGGTCCAACTGATGGCGCTCATCAGCGTGTCTTCGCACGGCCGTTCCAGCAGGGTGGCGTAGACCCGTTCCTCCAGGCTGCCGGGCCCGGGGCAGGGGTGGTGCAGGTCCATGACGCCGCTGATGGGCAGGCAGCCACGGACGTCGCCGGGCGGTACGCCCGCCCGCTCCAGCGCCGGCTTGCGCAGGGCCGCCATCGCGGCGGTGCCGCCTCCGGCCGAGTGCCCGGCCAGATAGAGATTCCGGCAATCTCCCCCCCACCTGCCCACGGTCCGCCGCAGTTCGCCCAGCAGCAGGACGGCGTCGTCGTAGGCGGCGGGCAGCCGGTGGCCGGGCGCCAGCCGATAGGTGGGCGCGACCAACACCAGCCCCCGCCGGATCACGGCCTCGGCCATGAAGTGCACATATTCCTTGTAGCCATTGGTCCAGCCGCCGCCATGCCAGAACACCAGCACCGGCGCGCCGCGCATGCCATCGGCGGCGAACACGTCATAGCGGTGCTGCGGATCGGGTCCATAGGCCTGGTCGCGGGCGCGCAGGGAACGGGCGTCCAGGCCTCGGGCCCATTCCAGCACCGTGTCTTCATAGCGCTGCGCGGCGGGAAAAGGCAGGGGAGGCTGCGGAGTGAGCGGGGCGTGGTTCATGATTCGTCTCGTAAATTTCTAATTAATTATAGAAATTATATATTTTTAGGAAAATATTTTTTGTTGTGTGAGGTGGAGGCGATTGTGTCTCGATGCTGTATGGATATACAGTATTTCGGTGGAAAACGATGATCTGCCGCAAGACGGCTACCCCCAGGCTCCCCCCGTACCGCAGCGCGGACGCGGCGCCGTTCTCAACGTCAGGCACCGCTTCGAGGGCGACCGGCGCGACGCGGTCGACGATGGCTGGGCCACCCCGGAAGAAGAACCTCCCCCGCTCAGGACCGAGGTCGCCATCGAGCGGGCGCGCAAGATCCTGTCCCGCAACGATTCGCCCGACATCCCCTTCGACCGCGCCATCAATCCTTACCGCGGCTGCGAGCACGGCTGCGTCTATTGCTTCGCGCGGCCCACGCATGCCTACCTGGGCTGGTCTCCCGGCCTGGATTTCGAGACCCGCCTCGTCGCCAAGGCCAATGCGGTCGAGGCGCTGCGGGCTGAACTGGGGCGTCCGGGCTACCGGGTGGACGTCATCAACATCGGTTCGGCCACCGACGCCTACCAGCCCATCGAGCGCCAGTGGAAGCTGACGCGGGGGCTGCTGGAACTGCTGCTGGAAACCCGGCACCCCGTGTCGCTGGTCACCAAGGGCGGGCTGGTCGCGCGCGACGTCGATCTGCTGGCGAAGCTGGCGGAATTGAAGCTCGTCGCCGTCTATGTCTCGGTCGCCACGTTGGACGGGCGCGTGGCGCGGACGCTCGAGCCGCGCGCGGCGGCGCCGTGGCGGCGGCTGGAGGCGGTCCGGACGCTGGCCGGCGCAGGCGTGCCGGTTGGCGTTTCGCTGGCGCCGGTCATCCCCTTCATCACCGACGACCATATCGAGCACGTATTGGAGGCGGCCAAGGAGGCGGGGGCACGGGCGGCTTTCTACACCATGCTGCGCCTGCCCTGGGAGGTCAAGGACGTGTTCTCGGACTGGCTGCAGGCGCACTTTCCCGACCGCAAGGCCAGGGTGCTGCATTGTCTGGAGGATCTGCGCGGCGGCAAGCTCAACGACGCGCGTTTCGGCAGCCGCATGCGTGGCCAGGGCATCTGGGCCGACCTGGTCGCGCAGCGTTTCGGGCGCGCCGCGCGCCGGCATGGGCTGGCGGACCGGCGCATCGAACTGGATACGGGGTCGTTCAGGCCGCCGGCCCGCGAGCCCCGGGGTGGAGAACCTCCGGTCGATACGCGCCAGATGCCGCTGTTCGGCTAGCTGGCGATCAGGCGGGGATGCCCTCGAACAGGCTCTGGAACAGCAGCACGATGCCCAGCATGAGGATGGCGGTGCCCACGGCCAGCGTGATGCCGGCCACCAGGACCGGCCCCCAGCCGGTGCGCGACTGCCGCGCCTGGCCCGCGTTGTATCGGGCATCGAACTTGGCATCGGAGGTCAGGCACAGGACGATGGCCTCGATGAAGCCCGCGACGGCCGGGACCAGGAACAGGAAGAAGGCGGGATGGAAATACCATGCTTCGCTACGCAGCGCGGTGCCTATCATGATCAGCGAGAACAGGAGGACGATCCAGCCATGCCGGCGGCCCAGGTACCACCAGTGCGCGCCGGCCCAGCCCAGCACGGCGGCCAGCAGTCCGGCCACGGTTTTGTGGCGGAATCCTCGGGTCGGCGGGGGGATATGGGACGTATCGTCTGCGGAAGAGGTGGGCATGTGGTGGGAATCCATCGTAGAAGACCTTGATTTTGAAGGACTTTACCGCATCCTTGCTTGCTAGGCCTAGCAGGCCGGGCTATACTTTAGGGCTTTTCTCAGTTCAACTTTTTCCAAGGAATTACCTATGGTGGTGATTCGTATGTCCCGCGGCGGCTCGAAGAAGCGCCCCTTCTACAACCTCGTTGCTGCCGATTCGCGCAATCGCCGCGATGGCCGCTTCATCGAACGCGTGGGTTTCTACAACCCCGTTGCTTCCGAGGGTGAAGAAGGCCTGCGCATCGCGCTCGACCGCGTCGAGCACTGGACCAAGAACGGCGCCCAGCTGTCGCCGGCCGTGGCCCGTCTCGTCAAGGAATACGGCGCCAAGGTCGCGTCGGCTGCCTGATTTCGTGGTGTCCGCTGCGTCCACGGGGTCCGGTAGCGATCCCGCCCTTCCCGCCGACCTCGTCGAGGTCGGGCATGTGGCGGAGGCCTTTGGCGTGCGCGGCGGTCTGAAGATCCAGCCGTACTCGGCACAGTCCGAAGCCTTGTTGGGCAGCCGCGCGTGGTGGTTGCGCAAGGGAGCGGAGGTGCGCCGTATCGAAGTGGTCGACGCCAAGCGCCATGGCGCAGTGGTGACGGTCGCTTTTCCCGGCGTGTCCGACCGGGACCAGGCCCTGGCCTGGAAGGGTTGGACGGTGCTGGTGCCGCGCAGTCAGTTCCCCCGGCTCGCGGAAGGCGAGTTCTATTGGGTGGACCTGATCGGCTGCGAATTGACGGGCAAGGATGCCTCGGACCGGGAAGTCGTCCTGGGTACGGTGTCGGAAGTCAGCGACAACGGGGTGCATGCGATCCTGCACGTGGCCTGTGTCGAACCCGTGGCTCCCGGCCTGCCGACGCAGCCGCTGCTCGATGCGCGCGGCAGGCAGCGCGAGACCCTGGTGCCTTTCGTCGACGCGTATATCCGCGGTGTCGATCTGGACGCCAAGCGCATAGACAGCGATTGGCCCGAGGGTTTCTGACCCGTCGGGCGTGAACAGAGGGCTTGGGCCCGGGCCATGGACGAGATGTTGCGGTTCGACGTGATCACGCTGTTCGGCCCGATGTTCGAGGCCATCAGCCAGCAGGGCGTGACCGGCCGGGCGCATGCGCAGGGCCGGTGGCAGTTGCAGGCCTGGAATCCGCGCGACTTCACGGTGGACGTGCATCGTACGGTGGACGACAGGCCCTATGGCGGCGGACCCGGCATGGTGATGCGGGTCGAGCCTCTGGAGAAAGCCGTGTGCGCGGCGCGCGACCAGCGCGCGCAGGCCGGCTTGCCCGAGGCGCCGGTGGTGTTGCTGTCGCCGCAGGGGCGGCGTTTCGACCAGGCCCAGGCTCACGCGCTGGCCGGCGGAACGGGCGCCATCCTGGTGTGCGGCCGCTATGAAGGCATCGACCAGCGGTTCATCGACCGCTGGGTGACGCAGGAAGTGTCGCTGGGCGATTTCGTGCTGTCCGGCGGGGAAATCGCCGCGATGGCGATGATGGATGCCGCGGTCAGGCTGTTGCCCGGTGTCCTGAACGACGACGAATCGGCCGTGCAGGACTCGTTCAACGAGCGGTTGTCCGGCCTGCTGGACTGTCCGCACTATACTCGGCCGGAAGTCTATGACGGCCAGCCGGTGCCCGACGTACTGTTGTCCGGGCACCATGCCAACATCGAGCGTTGGCGGCGCCGGCAGTCGCTGGAAGCGACGAGCGGCAAGCGCCCCGACCTGATCGAGGCGGCACGCGAGCGCGGCTGGTTGAGCCGCGACGACGAGAAGTTTCTGTCCGACCTGCAAAGGGAGGACAAGCGCTGACCGCCCCGGCGGACAGCGTTGCAGCAAGCCTGTCGGGCATGAGTCCGGTGGGAGTTCCCATCCTCTGGTAGCGGTGCCATCAAAAGCAGAACCGCCACGTATGATGGTCATTGGAGATAGAAATGGACCTGATCCAAGTCCTCGAGCAAGAAGAGCTGGCCCGCTTGACGGCCAACAAGACCATCCCCGAATTCGCCCCCGGCGACACCGTGGTGGTCAACGTCAACGTGGTTGAAGGCACCCGCAAGCGTGTCCAGGCATACGAAGGCGTGGTCATCGCCAAGCGCAATCGTGGCCTGAACTCGTCGTTCATCGTCCGCAAGATTTCGTCGGGTGAAGGCGTGGAACGTACGTTCCAACTGTACGCGCCGACCATCGCGTCGATCGAAGTCAAGCGTCGCGGTGACGTGCGCCGCGCCAAGCTGTACTACCTGCGCTCCCGTTCGGGCAAGTCGGCCCGGATCAAGGAAAAGCTGGTTCGCAACACGCCTGTTGCCAAGGCTTGATTCCCGCGGTACTGCAAGATGGGCGCCCCCGTGTGGGGCGCTTTTTTTTCGCCGCCGCGCAGCGGCAAGCGTGGGGGCCGCCAGCGGGAGTATGCTCTAGCCATGCCGACAACGACGGCGTTTTCGCCGGGATTTCCGTTTCACATGTCATCATCCATCTCGACCGATCAACCTAGCGACGCTCCGGCAGACCAGATCGACGATACGCCGGAGGAAATCCAGCCCGATTCCCTCGCCCCGCCAGTCCTGCGCCCGCCGCAGCGCCCGGCCTTCGATCCCGTCGCCCAGCCATGGGTCGCCAATCCGGGCGGACTGGCGGCGGTGCCCGGGACGCGCCTGACACCGATGGCGCTGCGCGACCGCTTCGCCGCGCCGCCCATCTGGACGCCGGATGCGCAGGACATCAATCCGGCGCGCGCTGCGGACCGGTCCCTGCGGCTGGCGTCGGTGCTGGTACCCATGATGCTGCGGCCCGATGGCATCCAGGTCATGCTGACCCAGCGCACCGCGCACCTGCACGACCACGCCGGCCAGGTCAGTTTTCCGGGCGGGAGGGTGGAGCCCAGCGATACGTCGGTAACGGATGCCGCGCTGCGCGAGACCGAGGAAGAAACCGGCCTGCCGCGCGGGCTGGTGGAAATCATCGGGCAGCTGCCGGACTACTTCACCGGCACGGGGTTCCGTGTCGTGCCGCTGGTGGGGCTGGTGCGCCCGGATTTCGCGCCGCGTCCGGATCCCTTCGAGGTGGCCGAGGTCTTCGAGGTGCCGCTGAGCTTCCTGATGGATCCGTCCAATCATCGGCTGCACAGCGCCGCATTGCCGGCCGGCGGCCTGCGTTCCTATTATTCGATGCCATGGAAGCAGTTCTTCATCTGGGGCGCGACGGCGGGCATGCTGCGCAATCTCTACCAATTCCTGCGCGCCTGACCCCGTGCCGTCCTCGCGTGTGCGAGGGATGATGCAAAATCATGGCTATGCAATCTAGAATGCGCTCATGAGCTTCTTCGCACTCCTTCTTGCCTTTCTTGCCGAACAAGTCCGGCCCCTGCCGCGTTCCAACGCCGTCCATGAAGCCGCCCGCGCCGCCTGCCGGTGGGCCGGCCATGCGCTGGACGCGGGCAGCCGCGGCTATGCCGTGCTGGGCTGGCTGCTGGTGGTGGTGGTTCCCACCCTGGCGATATGGCTGATCGGGTCGCTGGCGTGGTCCGTGCACCCTGTTTTTTCGCTGATCTTCCACGTGGTCGTCCTGTGGTTCACGCTGGGGTTCCGGCAGTTCAGCCACCATTTCACCGAGATCCAGTTCGCGCTGGCTCGGGGCGACGTCACGCTGGCGCGCAGCCATCTGCAGGAGTGGCTGCGGGCATCCGGCGACACCGTGTCCGCCGAGACCATGACCGTGCCGGAGATCTGCCGCACCGCGATCGAGGAAGGCGTGGTCGCCTCGCATCGGAACGTCTACGGCGTGCTGTTCTGGTATGCGCTGCTGCCCGGTCCGTCCGGCGCCGTGCTGTACAAGCTGGCGGGCATCGCGCGCCAGGAGTGGGGCGATCGCGCCGATGCCTTCGGCGAGGTGGCGCGCCGGGCCTTCTACCTGCTGGACTGGATTCCGGCCCGGATGACGGCGGTCGGCTTCGCCATCGTCGGCAATTTCGAGGACGCCCTGTACGGGTGGCGCCAGCGCGCCTCCAGCTGGGACGATCCCCAGCGCGGAGTGGTGGTCGAAAGCGCGGCGGGCGCGCTGGGCGTGCGCCTGGCGCCGGTCTCGGGCAAGTGGCAGCCGCCGGCCGAGACCGTCGATCCCGACCTGGTCGGGCCGGTCCAGCCGGCCTCCGCCGCCAGCGAGTTCACCGCCGCCGCCGAGGCCCCCGACGAGCCCGCTCGGCTGCCCGATCCGGCCACGCTGCATGCGGCGGTGGGGCTGCTGTGGCGGGCGGTGGTGCTCTGGATGGCGCTGCTGTTGCTGCTGTCGCTGGTGTCCTGGGCATCCTGAGACCTGGCTGGCGGCGGGCCATGCATGGCGGCGCCGTGCCGCCATGCTGCACTGCATGAGGCCAGGCGCGGTTTCCGGCGCTATAGTGGCCCGGTCGAACTGACCGGAGCGGGGCCAGCCATGTTCTCTTTCCAATATTGCCCGAATCGCACTTCCCGTGTGCTGGAAGTGGAGATAGACCCGCTGCAGCGTGGCCCGGGCACGTGGGATGTCAACTGCAAGATCTACGAACAGAGCGAGGGCAGGCGGCTGTTGCTCGGGCCGACGCTGGCGCTGCGCGACATTCCGGCCCAGTCCGAGCAGGAATGCCTGGACGAGGCCGAGATCCGCATCGCTGACGAAATCGAGAACGACCGCTGGTTCAAGCTGTAGCGACTGGCGTTTCTCAGTTATTGCATCCCGTTACATCCCAGGACTCGGCTTCCTGCCACGGTCTATACAATCGACCGCAGGCATGTGCCGTTCACGACGATTAGGGGGAAGATGTGAGCATTTTCAAAGCCATACTCGACAAGATTTTCCCGTCCAGCCATCCCGCGGTGGCCCAGGAGGCGCCTCCGGCAGCCGCCCCGGCGCCTGGTGGCGCGGCGGCCCCGGCCATGCCGGCCGTGGATGTGGAAAACATCCTGAACGCCCTGGCGGCCAAGAGCCCCGAGAAGCTGAACTGGAAGACCTCCATCGTCGACC
Source organism: Pigmentiphaga kullae (assembly GCF_004216695.1). Lineage (GTDB taxonomy): Bacteria > Pseudomonadota > Gammaproteobacteria > Burkholderiales > Burkholderiaceae_B > Pigmentiphaga > Pigmentiphaga kullae. The sequence continues at coordinate 1,667,831 of NZ_SGXC01000002.1, read as the reverse complement.
TGATGAAGCTGCTGGGACTGGACAGCAGCCTGGCGGCCCGCAAGCAGCTCGCGACCGAACTGCACTACAGCGGCGACACCAACGATTCCGCCTCGATGAACATCTGGCTGCACAAGCAGGTGATGCAGAAGCTGGCGGACAACGGCGGCAAGGTTCCCGACGACCTGAAGAAGTGATCGAAGGCAGGGCCCCCACGCCTGCCCCCATGCGGCGGCAAGCGTGGGGGCCCTTTTTGTTTCACGATCGCTTTTGTTTCATTCGGGCAGGATGTCGATTTCCTTCGTGATCTGCGCCCACCGCGCGTGTTCGCGCTTGAGGAAGTCGCCGGTCTGGGCCGGGCTGTAGCCCGGCGCGGCGATGGGGCCGATGGTGGCGATGCGCCCGGCCACTTCCTCGTCGGCCAGCAGCGCATTGATGTCGCGGTTGACCCGCTCGACCGCCGCCGTGGGCGTGCCGGCGGGCGCGACGATGGCGAACCAGCCCACCATATCGAAGTCGGGCAGCAGCTCGGACACCGCCGGTACCTGCGGCCAGTCCGCCAGGCGCTTGTCCGAGGTCACGGCCAGCAGCCGCAGCCGTCCTTGTTTGGCGAGCTGCGCGGTCGAGGCCACGTCGGCCACGATCGCATCCACGTGGCCGCCCATCAGGTTCTGCGCCGAAACACCTACCGACACGTAGGGCACCAGGTTGGCCTGGGCGCCGGAGCGGGCATTGAACAGGCGGGCGATCATGCCGCCGAAGGTGCGCGGTCCCTCGTTGCCCAGCGTGAACGTGCCCGGGGTGGCCTTGGACCTGGCGATCAATTCCTCGACGGTGCGGATGGGCGAATCGGCCTTGACCAGGATGCCGAAGGGGCTGCGGGCAATGAAAGCCACCGGCACGAAGTCCTTGGCGGGATCGTAGGGAAGCTGCTTGAACAGGAACGTATTGGTGACCAGTGCAGCGGTGGTCGCGAAATAGAAGTTGTAGCCATCGGCCGGCGACCGGGCCGCCGCCTGCGCGCCCACGGTATTCTGGCCGCCCGGCTTGTTCTCGATCACGACGGCCTGGCCCCAGCGCGGATACAGCCGCTCGGATAGCAGCCGGGCGATGTTGTCCGGGCCGGATCCCGGCGGCTGGGACAGCAGCAGCCGCACCGGCTTGTCGGGCCAGGCCTGGGCCAGGGCCGAGCGCAGGGGGGAAAGCGCCGGGACGGCGGCCAGGGCGGCCAGGGTCTGGATGGCGTGTCTTCTGTTCATCGTTGTCTCCTCGCGTAATGGGTCAATGCAGCGCGCTGCGCAGTTCTTCCAGCAAGGCGTCCAGTTCGCGCGCATCGGACGCGACGCCGTAGACATAGCGGTCGGGACGCACCACCGCCGCCGTGCAGCGGTGGCGCGCGAACCACGCCGCGCACACACCCTCGGTTTCGGCCAGTTCGCCCAGGTCCAGCGTGGCCATGTCCCACCGGGGGGGAAGGGCGGGCGCGGCCCCCGCATGGCGGGCGTCCAGCACCAGCCACCAGCCGTCTCCCGCCACGTGGTCCAGGCGGACGACCGCATCCGCCCGCCTGATCCAGGGTTGCGGGAACAGCGTGCCGCGGGCCGGCGTGCCGGCACGGGCCAGCAGGCCCTGTTCCAGCGGCGGAATGACTTCCTGGCGCGGCACGTCGCGCACCGTGCCGCCGCATTCGTCCAGCAGTTGGGCGTCGCGGGCCCGGGCCCGGGCCTCGTCGCGTTCGCAGATCACCGCGCCTATGGCCTTGATGCGGCCGGTCAGGCTGCGCACGTGCTGCTTGCGCTCGATGCCGTAGCTGTCCAGCAGCGCGTCGGCCTGGGCGCCCGTCACGGCTTGCCGCAGCACGGCGGCCAGCTTCCAGTTCAGATTGGCGACGTCGCGTATGCCCTGGCACATGCCCTGGCCCAGGAAGGGGGGCTGCTGGTGGGCGGCATCGCCGGCGACGAACACGCGGCCGCGGCGCCAGTCGCGCGCCACCAGCGCGTGGAAACGATAGCTGGCCTGGCGCCAGAGTTCGCCGTCCTCCGGGGTCAGCCAGCGCGACAGCAGCTTCCAGGTTTCTTCGGGCTGCGTGATGGTGCGGGGATCCTCGCCGGGCTTGAGGGAAATCTCCCAGCGGCGGTGATTGCCCGGACCGATGACCAGCGTGCATGGCCGGTCGGGTTCGCAGTACTGCACGCTGGTGCGCGGCAGCTTGGCCAGGCCGCGCTCGTTGGCCAGGACGTCCACCACCAGCCAGGGTTCGTCGAATTCCAGGTCTTCCAGCTCGATGCCGGCCAGTTCGCGCACCGTGCTGGAGGCGCCGTCGCAGCCGACGACGTATTTCGCCCGCAGGCTGGCGCGGCGGCCGTCCGCGTGGGCCAGGTCCAGCCTGGCGCCCGAGGCGTCCTGCTCCAGGCCGACCAGCGTCGTGTCCAGCTCGACGCGTACGTTCGGCAATTGCTGGACGTGGTCGCGCAGGATGCGTTCCACCGGCGGCTGGGTGAACACGTTCGATGGCGTGTAGCCCAGGGGGTAGGGCGGTTCGACCATCGTGAGCCGCTTGATCAACTGGCCATCCACGCCGAAGTACTCCGATGGCGTGAAGGGTTCCACGTACCGGGAGATGGAATCGACCAGTCCCAGCTGCTGGAAGACCCGCATGATCTCGTGATCGACCGCGATCGCGCGCGGCTTGTCGTAGACGTCGTGCTGCCGGTCGCAGACGTAGACCTTGAATCCCTGGTTGCCCAGCAGTCCGGCGGCGACCGCCCCCGAAGGGCCGAAGCCGACGATGGCGACGTCGTACAGGGGATGCGTGGAGGCGTTCATGCCCGGCCTCCGGATGCGGGGTGTTTCTTCGGGGCGAGACGGGCCATGCCCGCCAGCCGGGCGTGAGGGGTGTGCATGATGGGTCCGTGATTCGGGAAAAGGGCGCCTCAGGCGGACGAGGGCACGAAGAACACTTCGCCTTGCGCCGTCTTCAATCGTGCCGACGGAGGCGGCGAGATGCCCCACTGGTCCACCCGTCCCGGCGGCCATTTCCAGTCGTCGGGGCTGCCGGCGACGTAGCCGTCGTCGATCTGTTCCACTTCCGCCGTGTATTCGATCACCTCGCCGAACGGGCCGATGAAATAGTTGAAGGCGTTGTCGCCGGGGCCGTGGCGGCCCGGGCCCCATTCGATCGCATAGCCGGCATCCTTCATGCGGCCGCCGCCGCGCATGACCGATTCCAGGTCCGGCATGACGAAGGCGATGTGGTTCAGCGCGTTGTTGTCGGTGATTCCCACCGCGATCGTGTGGTGGTCGGCATTGCAGTTCATGAACGCCATGATGCGGGTGAGGTCCGCCAGCCGGAAGTCCAGCGCCTGCTCGAAGAAACGCCGGGTGGCGGCGACGTCGGCGCTGTTGAGCACCGCGTGCGCCAGGCGCACGGGCCGGTCAGGCACGTCGGGCGCCTGGGCGTGCCGGACGTCGCCGGTCACGACCTGGATCAGCCTGCCGTCGGCGTCGCGCAGCAGCAGTCCGCGGCCGCCGGCCGGGTCGGCCAGGGGACCGATGGTCGCCGCCAGCGTGCCGCCGGCTTCCAGGCCTGCGCGGGCGATCGCATGCAGGGCGTCCTCGTCGTGGGCCCGCAGCGTGACGTGGCGGATGGCCGTGCGCGGGCCGCGGTGCAGCGCCAGCAGATGGTGGTCCGGGCCGGTGCCGCGGAAATAAAGAGCGTCCGGCTCGCGAGCGACGACGTCCAGGTGCCAGATGCGGGTGTAGAAGTCTTCCGCCTTGTCGAGGTCGGGGACTTCCAGGGCTACGCTGCGCAGCCCTTGTATGGTGGAAGATGCCATGGGTGATTTGCTCCGTGATGCGTGCCGCGTCAGCCCGCCTGCAGGCCGGCGGCGGTGACGCCGGCGATGCAGATGTCCTCGTCCTCGTCGCCCGTGCCGCCGCTGGCGCCGGCCGCGCCAACGATGGCGCCGCCGGCATCGCGGATCAGGATGGCGCCGGTCTGCGGCAGGAAGCGTCCCTGCGCGGTGGCCGCCAGCGTGACGAAGAAGTTCGGGTTGTCCTGGGCGCGCTGTGCCAGCGCGCGGCTGGGGGCGTCCATGCCCACCGCGGCCCAGGCCTTGCCGGTCGCGATGTCCACGCGGAACATGCTGGCGCCGTCCTGGCGTTGGGCCGACTTGAGATGGCCGGCGGCGTCCAGCACCACCACGGCCATGGGCTTGTAGCCCTTGCGGGCGGAATGGGCCAGCGCGCCGGCGATGATGGCGTTCGCCTGTTCCAAGGTCAGGCCGGGCATGGCATCTCCGTTTGTTCGAGTAGTCATGCGGGCAGTCTACGAGGCGGTCGACTATCTATCCAGACGATCAGGCGAATAGTTAGAATCCATGCCATGGATATTCGTCATGTGGACCTGAACCTGCTGCGCGTGTTCGACGCCATGCTGGAGCACCGCAGCGTGTCGCGCGCGGCCGAGGCCATCGGCCTGAGCCAGCCGGCCATGAGTGCCGCGGTGGCCCGCCTGCGCGCGCTGTTCAACGATGCCTTGTTCGTGCGGACCGGCGCGCAGATGCAGCCCACGCCACGCGCGCTGGCGCTGGCCCCGGCGGTGCGCCGCGTCATGGAGACCGTCAAGAGCGAGATCCTGCAGGCCCATACCTTCGACCCGGCCACCAGCGAGCGCACCTTCACGCTGATCACGCCCGACATCGGCGAGATCAACTTCGTGCCCAAGCTGCTGGCGCGTTTCGTGCAGGCCGGACCGGGGCTGAACCTGCGCACCCTGGCCATGCCGCGCCACGCGGCGGCCGAGGCGCTGGAGTCGGGCGAGGCCGAGCTGGCCATCGGCTATTTTCCCGACCTGCACAAGGCGGGCATGTTCCAGCAACTGCTGTTCCGCAATCCCTACGTCTGCATCGTGCGCAAAGGCCATCCGGACGTGGGCGATGCGCTCACGCTCAAACAATACCTGGCCTTGCCGCACGCGGCGGTCAGGCCGGGGCGGGAACACCTGTTCGAGGAATATCTTCAGCGCAAGGGGCTAAGGCGCAGGATCCTGCTGGAGACCTCGCATTTCACCAGCCTGCTGCCCATCATCGAGAGCTCGGACCTGATCGCCACCGTGCCGCACGACATGGCCACCGTCTGCGTGCAGCACGCCGACATCCGCATGGTGGACGTACCGCTGAAGGTACCCACCATCGAGGTCCACCAGTTCTGGCCGCGCCGCTTCCACAAGGACGCCGGCAACATGTGGCTGCGGGCGCAAGTCTACGAGCTATTCAGAGAGTAGAGGTCCCCCCCCTACGCCCTTCGGGCGCCCCCAAGGGGGCGATGCGGGTGGACCGGCGGAGCCGGATCCACCGCATCCTGGGTCTAGTTCCTTTATCTTGGTATGTCACACCGTTGCTACCGCTGGCAGCCAGCGAAGCACAGGTGCTCCAACCCAAGATAAAGGAACTAGACCCAGGAAACCGCGGATCTGGCTTTGCCAGTCCGCCGGTTTCGCCCCCTGGGGGGCGCCCGAAGGGCGTAGGGGGGGGACACCCTCTACCCTATTGCAGTTCGCAAGTCGTCGGGCAGCGCGATCGACTTGTGCGTGTCCAGCGAGGTGGTGACCAGCGTCTGGACCGCCGATATCCGCACCACGTCGTCCGTGCCCACGCAGCGCCAGGCCAGCGTGATCGAGCGGTTGCCCAGGCGCGTGACCTCCAGCTCCAGCCACACCTGTTCGCCGAAGCGGCTGATGGCCCGGAAGTCCGATTCGATGTGCACGGTGGGCATGCCTATCCGCCGCTCGCCCACCAGGCCGTGGTAGCCGCCGGGCAGGATCGCGTCTATCCAGCTCTCGACCAGGTCGTTGAACAGGATGAAGTACTGCGGATAGAAAATGATGCCGGCCGGGTCGCAGCGGGAAAAATGGATCTTGTAGGGAAGCCGGAACGTGTGTGCGGTTTGCATGGGGAGACGGTTCGTCAGGGAAGGGCGGGCGCGAGCGGCCTGCGGAAGCACACGCGGTGCTGTCCCGGACCCGCATGGTCGAGATGGACGGGAACGCCGTCGATGACGCCGGTTCCGGGCGCCAGCTCGAAGCCCATGCGCCGGTGGAAGGCGATCGAGCCCGTATTGGCCGGGGACGTGATGCTGCGCACTTCCCGGCAGCCCCGGGCCCGCGCGGCATCGAAGAAACGTTCGTACAGCACCCGCCCCAGGCCCGAGGCGCGCAGCGTGGGGTCGACGCCGACGAAGTGGATGTAGGCCACGCCCGCTTCCGACTGCGAGACGAAGCCGACCAGGAAGGCGCGCACTTCCCCGGGCCGGCCGGCGACGAAGCTGGTGTCGCGGAAGTGCTCGAAGAACAGGCGCTGCAGCAGGCCGCGCATGGGCCGGCCGCCCCACCAGTCGTCCACCACCGAGGCGATGGGTTCGTAGTCGTCGATGGACAGGGGGCGCAGGGGGGGGAGCGTCATGGATGGCTGCAAAGGGATATGCCGGGTGCCGGGAATGTCTCGCGGACACGATACACGAGTTCATGCCCGTCCTATGCCTAGGCCGTGACGGCGTGCGCGTGCCGTTTGATCTGCGCCAGGGTTTCCTTCCCGATGGCGTCCCTGGCTCGTTCGGTATCGTAGTGCGCTTGCAGGCTCATCCAGCTTTGCGCGTCGGTCCCGAAATAAACACCCAGTCGCACGGCGGTATCGGCGGTGATGGCGCGTTGTCCCTTGACGATTTCGTTGATGCGTCGGGGCGGTACACCGATGGCCTTGGCCAGGGCGTATTGGGTAATACCCATCGGCTCCAGCCAGTCGTGGAGCAGGATCTCGCCAGGAGTGGCGAGGGGGACTTGTCGGGGCACGGTGTTCTCCCTGCTAGTGATAATCCACGATCTCGACGTCACTGCTGATCCCCGCGCTGAAGCGAAAGCACACGCGCCATTGCGCGTTGATCCGGATGCTGTATTGTCCGGCCCGGTCGCCCGAGAGCGCCTCCAGCCTGTTTCCGGGGGGCGCGCGCAGGAAGTCCAGTGTGGCGGCTGCGTGGATCTGCTGGAGTCTGCGCATCGCCACCACTTCGATGTTGGCGAATCGTTTGACGTGTCTGCCCTGAAACAGCGCTTCAGTGTGGGGGCACTTGAATGACAGGATCATTGGATGGATAGTAACGTATCGCGTTATTAACGTCGAGCGTTAATAACGCGGTGTATGAGAGTTCCTTGCGGTGCTTCGTGCACCGCAAGTCTGCCATCCATTTCCCTGGTGTCGAGCGGACCTGGGATATCCGCATCACATCAAGATGATGTCGTACTGCTCCTGGCTATAAATACCCTCGACCTGCAGCGAGATCGGCTTGCCGATGAAATCGCCCAGCGCCGCCAGGTTCTGGCTTTCCTCTTCCAGGAACAGATCCACCACCGCCTGCGCGGCCAGGATGCGGAATTCCTTGGGGTTGAACTGCCGCGCCTCGCGCAGGATCTCGCGCAGGATCTCGTAGCACAGCGTGCGCGCGGTCTTGACCTGTCCGCGGCCCTGGCAGGTGGGGCAGGATTCGCACAGCACGTGGCTGAGCGATTCGCGCGTGCGCTTGCGCGTCATCTCGACCAGCCCCAGCTGGGTGAAGCCGTTGAGCGTGATGCGCGTGCGGTCGCGCGCCAACGCCTTGCGCAGCTCGCCCAGCACGGATTCCCGGTGCTCCAGGTTCTCCATGTCGATGAAGTCGAGGATGACGATGCCGCCCAGGTTGCGCAGCCGCAACTGGCGCGCGATGGCCTGCGCCGCCTCGAGGTTGGTCTTGAAGATGGTGTCGTCGAAGTTGCGTCCGCCGACGAAGCCGCCGGTGTTGACGTCGATGGTGGTCAGCGCCTCGGTCTGGTCGATGATGAGGTAGCCGCCCGATTTCAGTTCGACGCGCCGCGACAGGCCCCGGTTGATCTCTTCGTCGACGTTGTAGAGGTCGAACAGCGGACGCTCGCCGGTGTAGTGCATGACCTTGTCGATGACCGAGGGTGTGAACTCGCGCGCCCAGGCCAGCAGCCGGGTGAAGCTGCTGCGCGAATCGATCTGGATGGAGGCGGTCTCGGTGCTGACCACGTCGCGCAGCACCCGCTGCGCGAGGTTGAGGTCTTCGTGCAGCAGCCATGGCGCGCCCTTGGTGCGGGCCTGCTGTTGCATGATGGCCCACAGCTTGCCCAGATAGGCGATGTCGGCCGCGAGTTCCTCGTCGGAGGCGTCCTCGGCCTGGGTGCGCACGATGTAGCCGCCTTTCTCTTCGGCGGGCACCAGACGCTGCACGCGGTCGCGCAGCTGGTTGCGCTCGGCCTCGGATTCGATGCGCTGCGAGATGCCGATGTGCGGATCGTAGGGCAGGTAGACCAGCATGCGGCCGGCCACGCTGATCTGCGTGGACAGGCGGGCGCCCTTGGTGCCGATGGGGTCCTTGATGACCTGCACCATCAGGGTCTGGCCCTCGAACAGCAGTTTCTCGATGGGGGTGGCGGGGTGGCCGCCGTGGGCGCGTTCCTGGCGGCTTTCGCGGATGTCGGCGATGTGCAGGAAGGCGGCGCGGCCCAGGCCGATGTCGATGAAGGCGCTTTGCATGCCCGGCAGCACGCGCGCGACGCGGCCGAGGTAGATGTTGCCGACGTAGCCCTTCTGCGAGGTGCGCTCGATGTGGAGTTCCTGGACGGCTCCCTGCTGGATGACGGCGACCCGGGTTTCGTACGGGGATACGTTGATGAGGATGTCTTCGGTCATGGAATGTGCCGGTGGCGTGCGCGACTATCCGCAGCTTACCGCGAGTCGGGTGGCGGCGGGGCGGGGATCAGGGCAGGACGATGCCGGCCAGTCCCAGCAGGCGCGCCGTTTCGTACAGCGGCAGGCCCATCACGCCGGTGAAGCTGCCGGCGATGTGCTGCACGAACACGCCGCCCAGGCCTTGTATCCCATAGGCGCCGGCCTTGTCGTAGGGTTCGCCGGTGTCGCAGTAGCGCGAGATATCGCCCGGCGTCAGTTCGCGAAAGCGTACGAGGGTGATGGAGACGTCTTCGTGCAGCGTGCCGCGATGGACCAGGGCGAGGGCCGTGTGTACTTCGTGCTCGGACCCCGACAGCCGTCCCAGGATGCGCACCGCGTCGTTCCGGTCGACTGGCTTGCCCAGCACGTCGCCGTCCAGGATGACGGTCGTGTCGGCGGCCAGGATGGGGCGCCCGGCCAGCTTGCGCTGCTTCAGCAGTTCGGCGCCGGTCAGCGCCTTTTCGCGGGCCGTGCGGCGCACGTAGTGGGCGGCGGGTTCACCGGGCAACTGCGGTTCGTCGGGGCCGTTCGCGGGCGGCGGCAGCAGCAGTTCGTGCTCGACGCCCAGTTGCGCCAGGAGTTCCCGGCGGCGCGGGCTGCGCGAGGCGAGGTAGATGGGGGGCATGTCAGCGCCCCATGGCGCGATGCGCCTTTCGTGACGGATGAAGCGGGTGCTGGTTGATCCAGGACGCCGCGGATCCGGCTTTGCCGGTCCGCCAGCGTCGCCCCCTTGAGGGGGCCCGCGTAAGCGGGTAGGGGGTGGGTTTCATCCTAGCCGCCTCGATGGTAGGGGTGGTTGGCCAGGATGGACCAGGCCCGGTACAGTTGCTCGGCCAGCAGCACGCGCACCATGCCGTGCGGCAGCGTCAGGCTGGACAGCCGCAGCATGCCGTGGCAGCGGCGCTTCAGATCGGGGTCCAGTCCGTCGGGCCCGCCTATCAGCAGGGCGACGTCCTGGCCGTCGTCGCGCCACTGCTGCATTTGCCTGGACAGGTCCATCGTGGTCAGGTCGCGGCCCCGTTCGTCCAGGGCCAGCCAGCGTCCGCCGGCGGGCAGGGCGGCTTCGATGCGCCGGGCTTCCAGGGCCTGCATCTGCGCGGCGGTCTTGCCGGTGGTGCGCGGTTCAGGCCGCACTTCGCGCAACTCGATGGGCAGGTCGGGCGGCATGCGCTTGGCGTAGTCCGCGTAGGCGTCGTCCACCCATCCCGGCATGCGATGCCCCACGGCGATGATGATGAGCTTCATGCCCCCAGCCTCGTTAGTCAGATGTCCAGACCCAGGATGCGGTGGATCCGGCTTTGCCGGTCCACCCGCATCGCCCCCTGGGGGGCGCGCGTCAGCGCGTAGGGGGGGGACTCAATTTCACACGGACGGGCTTGCCGCCCCAGACCTCTTCCAGGTTGTAGTACTGGCGGATGGCCGGCTGCATGATGTGGACGACGATGTCGCCCAGGTCCACCAGCACCCACTCGCCGGTTTCCTCGCCTTCGGTGGCGATGACCTCGCCGCCCAGGGCCTTGATCTTCTCGCTCACGCTGGAAGCCAGGGCACGGGTCTGCCGGTTCGAGGTGCCGCTTGCGATGACGACGCGGTCGAACAGGCTGGTGAGGTGGGTGGTGTTGAGCACCGTGATGTTCTGCGCCTTGACGTCCTCGAGGGCATCGACGACGGCGCGTTGTAGTTTGCGTATGTCCATATTCAGGCCTGATACAGGCGATGCTGTGTGATGTACCGAAGTACGGCGGGGGGAACGAGGCCGTCGACCGATTCGCCGCGGGCCAGCCGCCGCCGGATGCCGGAGCTGGACACCGCCATCTCGGGCATGGGCAGCCGGTGCAGGGTGCGCCCGTGCCGGGCCAGCTCCGCATGCAGCGGGGCGGGGGGCTCGGGTTCGGTGCCAGGGCGGCCGGCCACCGCGAGGTCGGCCAGCGCGACGATGCCCTGCCATTCATTCCAGGTGCAGAAATTCGCCAATTGGTCCGCGCCCAGGATCCAGACGTAGCGGGCGCCAGCCGCCGGCGTGCCCGTGCCGCCCGCCAGGGCGCGCAGGGTGTCGATGGTGTAGCTGGGGCCGCCGCGGTCGATCTCGATCCGGTTCAGGGCCAGGCCCGGCTGGCCGGCGATGGCCAGCGCGACCATGTCGGCGCGCTGTTCCGCCGTGGCCGCCAGCGGCTGGCGCTGCCAGGGCGCGGCGGCGGGTATGAGCTGGACCGAGGCCGCGTCCAGGTGCGCGAGCGCGGTGCGGGCCAGCGTCAGGTGCGCTTCGTGGATGGGGTCGAAGCTGCCTCCCAGCAAACCGATGCGCGGTGCCGTGGACGCGCTCAAACCCAGTCCCGGGGGGGCAGCAGTTCGTAGAGGCGGGCCTCGGGCGAACCGGGTTCGGGGTGCCAGTCGTAGCGCCATTGCGCCAGCGGCGGCATGGACATCAGGATGGACTCCGTGCGCCCGCCCGATTGCAGGCCGAACAGCGTGCCGCGGTCGAACACCAGATTGAACTCGACGTAGCGTCCGCGGCGGTAGGCCTGGAAGTCGCGTTCGCGTTCGCCGTAGGGCAGGGCCAGGCGCCGGCGCACGATGGGCAGGTAGGCTTCCAGGAAGGCATCGCCCACCGAACGGGTGGCGGCGAAGGCATGGTCGAAGCCGCCTTCGTTGAAGTCGTCGAAGAAGATGCCGCCCAGGCCCCGGGCTTCCTTGCGGTGCTTGAGGTAGAAGTACTCGTCGCACCACTTCTTGAAGCGCGGATGGAGATCGGCGCCGCTGGGGTCGAGCGCGGCCTTGCACGCGCGGTGGAAATGGACCGCGTCTTCCTCGAAGGGATAGTACGGGGTCAGGTCCATGCCGCCGCCGAACCAGAACACGTCGTCGTCGTCCGAGGCATGGACGGACTTGGCGATGAAGACCCGCACGTTCATGTGCACGGTGGGCACGTAAGGATTGCGCGGGTGGATCACCAGCGAGACGCCCATGGCTTCCCAGGGGCGCCCGGCCAGCTCGGGGCGGTGGGCGCTGGCCGAGGGCGGCAGCGTGGCGCCGGTCACGTGGCTGAACAGCACGCCGCCGCGTTCGAACACCCGGCCGCCTTCGATCAACCGGGACACGCCGCCTCCGCCTTCGGCCCGTTCCCAGGCATCCGAGCGGAAGGGGCCGCCTTCGATTTCCTCCAGCCCCTGGACGATGCGGGACTGCAGGCCGGTGAAATAGGCGCGGGTGTGCGCGGTGTCTATCTTCATGCCGTGCCGGGCTCCGCGGGGGCGTTGCGGCGCGTGATGGCACGCCAGCCGATGTCGCGGCGGTACTGCGCGCCGTCGAACTGGATGGACTGCAGCACGTCGTAGGCGCGCTGCTGCGCCAGCCGGGCGGAGTCGCCCAGCGCCGTGACGCACAGCACCCGGCCGCCGCTGGTCCGGACCTCGCCGCCGCTTTCGGTGGTGCCGGCATGGAACACCATGCTGTCGGGCGTCTCGGCGGGCAGGCCGCGGATGACGTCGCCGGTGCGCGGGGTATCGGGATAGTTGTGGGCGGCCATGACCACGCCCAGCGCGGTGCGGCGGTCCCAGTCGATGTTGGCCTGGTCCAGCGTGCCGGCCACCGCGTGCTCGAAGACTTCCAGCAGGTCACTCTTGACGCGCATCATGATGGGCTGCGTCTCCGGATCGCCCATGCGGCAGTTGAATTCCAGCACCTTGATGCCGTTCGGGCCGATCATCAGCCCGGCGTACAGGAAGCCGGTGAACGGAATGCCGTCCTTGGCCATGCCCTGGATGGTGGGCCAGATGACCTCGCGCATGATGCGGCCATGCAACTCGGGCGTGACCACGGGGGCGGGCGAGTAGGCGCCCATGCCGCCGGTGTTGGGGCCTTCGTCGTTGTCCTTGAGGCGCTTGTGGTCCTGGCTGGTGGCCAGCGGCAGCACGTGCTTGCCGTCGCACAGCACGATGAAGCTGGCTTCCTCGCCCTCGAGGCATTCCTCGATCACCACGCGGGCGCCCGCCTGGCCCAGCTTGCCGTCGCCCAGCATGGCGTCGACCGCGGCGTGGGCTTCCTGGACCGAGGCGGCGACCACCACGCCCTTGCCGGCGGCCAGGCCGTCGGCCTTGATGACGATGGGCGCGCCTTCCTGGTCGATGTAGGCGTGCGCCTGCGCCGGGTCGGTGAAGGTCTGGTACTTGGCGGTGGGAATGCCGTGCCGGACCATGAAGGCCTTGGCGAAGTCCTTGGAGCTTTCCAGCTGCGCGGCGGCCTTGGTGGGGCCGAAGATCTTCAGGCCGCGCGCGCGGAAGATGTCCACCACGCCGGCCGCGAGCGGGGCCTCGGGACCGACCACGGTCAGGCCTATGCCTTCCTTTTCGACGAAGTCGGCCAGTTGCGTCGGGTCGGTGATGGAGATGTTCTGCAGGTGCGAGGTCAGGGCCGTGCCGCCGTTGCCGGGGGCGACGAACACCTTCTGGGTCTTCGCGGCTTTGGCCAGTTGCCAGGCCAGGGCGTGTTCGCGGCCGCCGGAGCCGATGACGAGAAGCTTCATGTGGGTTACTCGTCCATGACCGCGGTGGTGTAGACCTCCTGGACGTCGTCCAGGGATTCCAGCACGTCCAGCAATTTCTGCATTTTCTCGGCGTCCTCGCCGGACAGGGCCGTTTCGTTGAGCGCCTTCATCACGATGCCGTCCATCTCGGCCTTCATGCCGGCGCCGTCGAAGGCCTGCTTGACGGCGACGTAGTCGGTGGGGGCACAGATGACCTCGATCACGCCTTCGTCGTCGGTGATGACGTCCTCGGCGCCGGCATCCAGGGCCCGTTCCATGACCTTGTCCTCGGACGTGCCGGGGGCGAACAGGAACTGGCCGCAGTGCTTGAACATGAAGGCGACCGAGCCTTCCTGGCCCAGGTTGCCGCCGTGCTTGGCGAAGGCGTGGCGGACCTCGGCCACGGTGCGCGTGCGGTTGTCGGTCATGCAGTCGACGATGACGGCCGCTCCGCCGATGCCATAGCCTTCGTAGCGGACTTCCTCGTAGTTGTCGCCGTCGGCTCCGCCGGCGCCGCGCGCGATGGCCCGCTGGATGGTGTCCTTGGGCATGTTGGCGTCGGTCGCCTTGTCCCACGCCAGGCGCAGGCGGGGGTTGGTGTCGGGGTCGGCGCCGCCGGCGCGGGCGGCCACGGTGACTTCACGTATCAGTTTGGTCCACAGCTTCCCGCGCTTGGCGTCTTGGCGCCCTTTGCGGTGCTGGATATTGGCCCATTTGCTATGTCCGGCCATGGAAATCGCTTGTGTCGTAACGATGAAAGGGGCATTTTAGCTTGACCGGCAGGTGGCGGCTCCCGGAGGAATGTCCACTTGCTGCCAATACCACATCCCGCGCACCATCCCAGCCCTGCGAAAGCTGCCGAACCGGGGCGCGGAGCCAGGCCCGGCGCGGCTTTTGACAAGAGCGGGGCCTTGCGCACAGAATCCCCGCAACCCCCGCCGCCCAGTTTGCCCAACGGAACCATCATGGCCGCTCCCATTCTCCTTGCCAAGAACGCCAAAACCGAGCTTTTCCTGCTGCCGGGCATGGCCAACCGCCACGGTTGCATCACCGGCGCGACCGGCACCGGCAAGACGGTCACCCTGCAGGTCATGGCCGAAGCCTTCTCGCGCCAGGGCGTGCCGGTGTTCATGGCCGACGTCAAGGGCGACCTGACCGGGATTTCCCAGGCCGGCGCGCCCACGCCCAAGCTGCAGGAGCGGCTCAAGTCGCTGGGGCTGGACGCGCCGGCCTGGGGCGCGAGTCCGGCCACGCTGTGGGACGTCTTCGGCGAACAGGGGCATCCGGTGCGGGCCACGGTGTCCGACATGGGGCCGCTGCTGCTGGGCCGGATGCTGAACCTGAACGATACCCAGTCCGGCGTGCTGACCATGGTGTTCCGCATCGCCGACGACAACGGCCTGCTGCTGCTGGACCTGAAGGACCTGCGCGCGATGCTCCAGTACGTGGGCGACAACGCCGCCCAGTTCAAGACCAGCTACGGCAACGTCTCGGCCGCCTCGGTGGGCGCGATCCAGCGCGGCCTGCTGGCGCTCGAGGCGCAGGGCGGCGACCGCTTCTTCGGCGAACCCATGCTGAACATCGACGACCTGATGCAGACGGACGCCCAGGGGCGCGGCGTGGTCAACATCCTGGCCGCCGACAAGCTGATGCAATCCCCCACGCTGTACGCGACCTTCCTGCTGTGGATGCTGTCCACGCTGTTCGAGCACCTGCCCGAGGCCGGCGACACCGACAAGCCCAAGTTCGTGTTCTTCTTCGACGAGGCGCACCTGCTGTTCAACGATGCGCCCAAGGCCCTGCTGGACAAGATCGAGCAGGTGGTCAGGCTGATCCGTTCCAAGGCGGTGGGCGTCTATTTCTGCACCCAGAACCCGCTGGACATCCCCGAGACGGTGCTGGGCCAGCTCGGCAACCGCGTGCAGCACGCGCTGCGGGCCTTCACGCCGCGCGACCAGAAGGCGGTGAAGTCGGCGGCCGACACCATGCGGCCCAATCCGGGCCTGGACATCGCCGCCGCCATCACCGAGCTGGGCGTGGGCGAGGCGCTGGTGTCGCTGCTGGACGAAAAGGGCCGGCCGGGACCGACCGAACGCGCCTACGTGGTCGCGCCGGGCAGCCGGATCGGTCCGGCCACCGATGCCGAGCGGCAGGCGCTGCGCCAGTCGTCGCTGGTGGCGGGGATCTATGAAAAGGCCGTCGACCGGGAATCGGCCTACGAAATCCTGGTTGCCCGCGCGGGGGGCGGCACGGCCGCCTCGGGAGGCGCCGCGGCCCCGGCCCAGCCCGGCCAGCAGCCGGCTTCCGAGGGCGGCCTGGCCGACGGTCTGCGCGACATCCTGTTCGGTTCCACCGGCCCCCGCGGCGGCCGCCGGGAAGGCGTGCTGGAGTCGGCCGCCCGCAGCGCGGTGCGCTCGATGGGGACCCAGCTCGCGCGCGACCTGACCCGCGGGCTGCTCGGTTCGCTGCTGGGCAAGCGGCGCTGATACCGGCCGCGCATGACGCGGCCATGAAGCCCCTGCCGCCAACAGGGACTATAAGTGGGTCTATTACTGCATTGACAACCATTGCCTATGCAGCAATAATGCCGGCATGGCAGATTCCACCTCGTCCCCCCGCATTTCTCCGGAGCTGGCCGACCTGATTCGGCGCTACGACCCGGAAGAAAGCGTGGGCTACCTGATCAAGCAGGCCCATTTGTCGCTGCAGCGCGCCGTCGATGCCGAAATGACGGCGCTCGACCTGACGGCCATGCAATGGGGTCCGCTGATGCTGCTCGCCATGGGGCGGGGGGAAACGGCGGCCGAACTCGCGCGCAGCGCCTGTTCGGACACCGGCGCCATGACGCGCATGCTCGACCGCCTCGAATCCAAGGGATTGATACGGCGGGTGCGCAGCGCGGAAGACCGCCGGGTCATCAAGCTGGAGCTGACGGAAGAGGGCGTGCGCGCCACCGAGCAGGTTCCGCAGCGCCTGCACGACGCGGTCGATCTGCACACCCGCGATTTTTCCGAACAGGAAGTCCAGCAATTGAAGTCCTTGCTGCGCCGCATGGCGGCCAACGGCGCCCAGCGCGGCTGAGGCCGGGCCATCGGGGCGCGGCCCTTGTTTCGTTTTTATGACTGCCTAAGCAGTAATAGGCAAGGCAATTAAATTCAGCGGATCGTAAGCTTCCATGAAAAAACTCTTGCTAGTGCCCCTGGTCGCCGCCCTGGCCGCGTGCGCCGGCATGGACCGGGACGGCGCGTCGCACGCCCGCCTGGTCGATGCGCCCACGCTGGGCATGGCGCAGGCCGACGTGCGGTGGCCGGTGCAGCAGTGGTGGCATCGCTACGGCGATGCGCAATTGGACGGCCTGGTCGATGAGGCCATCGCGGGCAGCCCCTCCATCGTCATCGCCCAGGCCCGCCTGGCGCGCGCCGAGGCGGCCGTGGGCAACGCCCGCGCGAACGGCCTGCCCCAGGTCGACGGCACCTTCACCGCCACCCGCCAGCGCTATACCGAGCACGGCGCCATCCCGGCGCCGCTGGCCGGCGGCGTGCGCACCGATTCGCGGCTGGCGCTGAACGTGAGCTATGAACTGGATTTCTGGAACAAGAACGGCTCGCTGTTGAAGGCCGCGCTGTCCGAAAGCCGGGCGGCGCAGGCGGAGAACCAGGCGGCGGTGGGCATCCTGGCCAGCGCGGTGGGATCGGCCTACTTCAACCTGCAGCGCCTGTTCGCGCAGCGCGACGTGCTCCTGGCCGCCATCGGGCAGCGCGAGGGCGTGGCCGACCTGACCCGCCAGCGCTATGCCTCGGGGCTGGATACGCAGGTGGAAGTCAAGCAGGCCGATTCGGCGCTGGCCGAAGCCCGTACGCAACTGGCGCAGGTCGACGAGAGCATCGCCCTGCAACGCAACGAACTGGCCGCGCTGGCGGGGGCCGGCCCGGAGCGCGGCGCGGCCATCCGGCCCGTGCCGCTGGTGTCGCCCGGCACCGAGGTGCCGGCCAGCATACCGCTGTCGCTGCTGGGCCGGCGCGCCGACATCGTCGCCGCCCGGTGGCGGGTCGAGTCCGCCCAGCGCAACGTCGACGCTGCCAAGGCCATGTTCTATCCCGACGTCAACCTGGCGGGCTTCGTCGGCACGTCGGCACTGGGGCTGTCCAACTTGTTCAAGTCCGGCAGCCAGATCATAGGCGTCGGCCCGGCCATCACCCTGCCGATCTTCGAGGGCGGGCGGCTCAACGCCAACCTGAAGGGCCGGGCGGCGGACACCGACCTGGCCATCGCGTCCTACAACCAGACCGTGCTGCATGCCGTCAACGAAGTGGCCGACACGCTGGCGTCGATCCGCGCGCTGGACCGCGAGAGCGGCGAGCAGCGCAAGGCCCGCGAGGCCATCGAGCAGGCCTACGAGCTGGCGGTCAAGCGCTATCGCGCCGGACTGGGCAACTACCTGAGCGTGCTGACCGCGCAGAGCGCGGTGCTGACGCAGACCCGGCTGGATACCGATCTGAAGGCCCGCGCCCTGACGCTGGACGTCGCGCTGGCCAAGGCGCTGGGCGGCGGCGCGGAACTGCCCGCCGGCCCGGCCGAGCCGGTCGCCGCCGCGCGCTAGCCGAACGAGTCGAACACCTGTTCATGCCGCGCGCAGCGCGGCGCAAGGGAAAAAGAGATGGAAACCGCACAACAAGCTTCCAAGAACCCCCGCAAGAAACTGCTGCTGGGCGCCGCCGGCGTGTTCGCCGTGGCCGCCGTCGCCTACGGCGCGTGGTGGGCGCTGGTGGCCCGCCACTACGAAGGCACCGACGACGCCTATGTGCAGGGCAACCTGGTGCAGATCACGCCCCAGATCGCCAGCACCGTCGTCGCCATCCAGGCCGACGATACCGACTACGTGAAGTCCGGCGACCCCTTGATCCTGCTGGACAAGGCCGACGCGCAGGTCGCGCTCGACCAGGCCCAGGCGGCGCTGGCCCAGACCGTGCGCCAGGTGCGCACGCTGTATGCCAACAACGGCGCGCTGACCGCCAACATCGCGGTGCGCCAGGCCGACATCGAGCGCGCGAAGGCCGATCTGGCCAAGGCCCAGAACGACGCCAGGCGGCGCCAGGAGCTGGCCTCGTCCGGCGCGGTCAGCGGCGAGGAACTGCTGCACGCGGAAACCGCGGTCAGCAACGCCAAGTCGGCGCTGGCCTCGGCGCAGGCGGCCCTGGTGGCCGCGCGCGAGCAGCTCGCCACCAATACCGCGCTTACCGACGGCACCAGCGTCGAGCAGCACCCCAATGTGCTGGGCGCCGCGGCCAAGGTCCGCGAGGCCTACATCAACCTGTCGCGCACCTCGCTGCCCGCGCCCGTGACCGGCTACGTGGCCAAGCGCAGCGCGCAGGTGGGGCAGCGCGTGGCGCCCGGCGCCTCGCTGATGACCATCGTGCCGCTGGACCAGGTGTGGGTGGATGCCAATTTCAAGGAAGTGCAGCTGGGCCGCATGCGCATCGGCCAGCCCGTCACGCTGGAAGCGGACGTCTACGGCTCGAAGGTCGAGTACCACGGCAAGATCGCCGGCCTGGGCGCCGGCACCGGCAGCGCCTTCGCGCTGCTGCCGGCCCAGAACGCCACCGGCAACTGGATCAAGGTGGTGCAGCGCGTGCCGGTGCGCATCGCTCTGGACCCCAAGGAGATCGAGGCGCATCCGCTGCGCGTGGGCCTGTCGATGAACGTCTCGGTGGACGTGTCGTCCACCGACGGTCCGGCGCTGGCCGAGGCGGCGCGCACCGCGCCCGCCTATTCGACCACGGTCATGGACCATGCCCGCGAGGATGCCGATGCCCTGGTAGCCGCCACCATCGCCCAGAACCTGGGCGGCCGCGCGGCCGAGGCCAGGCCGGCGGTGGCCAAGACTTCGCCGCTGCACATTTCCACGCCCGTTCGCGCCGACAACGGCGGCGCGATGGCGGTCGCGCGCCACGGCGCGGGCGTGATGTAGGAAGGCGCCGGCCACGGATGCTGCCATGACGACCAACGCTTCCTCTCCGGCCCCGGCCGACGAACCCGCCGCGCGACCCGCGCCCGGCGGCCCGCCGGCGACCCATCCGCCGCTCCAGGGCGGCCAGCGCGTGCTGGGTACGATCGCCTTGTCCGCGGCGGTGTTCATGAACGTGCTCGACACGTCGATCGCCAACGTTTCCCTGCCGGCCATTTCGGGCGACCTGGGGGTCAGCACCAGCCAGGGCACCTGGGTGATCACCTCGTTCGCGGTGGCCAACGCCATCGCGCTGCCGCTGACGGGCTGGCTGACCATGCGTTTCGGACAGGTGCGGCTGTTCATCGCCTCGGTGCTGCTGTTCATCGTCGCATCGTGGCTATGCGGCCTGGCGCCCAACCTGGAGTCGCTGATCGCGTTCCGCGTGCTCCAGGGCCTGGTGGCCGGCCCAATGATTCCGCTGTCGCAGACGTTGATGCTGGGCAGCTACCCGCGCGAAAAATCCGGCATGGCGCTCGCGTTCTGGGCCATGACCACGCTGGTGGCGCCCGTGGCCGGTCCCTTGCTGGGCGGATGGATCTCCGACAACTATTCGTGGCCCTGGATCTTCTACATCAACATCCCGGTCGGCCTGGCGGCGGCGTGGGTGAGCTGGAGCATCTACCACAAGCGTGAATCGCCGATCCGCAAATTGCCCATCGACACCATGGGCCTGGTCCTGCTGGTGGTCTGGATCGCCGCGCTGCAGATCATGCTGGACAAGGGCAAGGAGCTCGACTGGTTCGCCAGCGGCACCATCGTGACGCTGGCGGTGGTCGCGGTGGTCGGCTTCGTGTTCTTCGTCATCTGGGAACTGACCGACCGGCACCCCGTCGTGGACCTGCGCCTGTTCGCGGGACGCAACTTCACCGTGGGCGCGTTGACGCTGTCGATCGCCTATGCCGTGTTCTTCGGCAACGTGGTGCTGCTGCCGCTGTGGCTGCAGACGCAGATGGGCTACACGGCCACCGACGCCGGCCTGGTGACCGCGCCCATCGGGCTGCTGGCCATCGTGTTCACGCCCATCGTCGGCCGCATGCTGGCGCGCACGGATCCCCGCATCCTGGTCACGATCGCCTTCGGCGTGTTCGCCGGCGTCAGCTTCATGCGCTCGAACTTCACGCCGCAGGCCGATATCGTGACCCTGCTCGAACCCACCGTGCTGCAAGGCGCGGGGATGGCCGCGTTCTTCGTGCCGCTGGTATCGCTGACGCTGGCCGGACTGCCGCCTGACAAGATCGCCAGCGCCTCGGGCCTGTCGAATTTCCTGCGCATCACCGCGGGGGCATTCGGCACTTCCATCTCGACCACGATGTGGGAAGACCGGGCGGCCATGCACCATGCCCACCTGACCGAACACATCGCTTCCGGCAGCGGCGCCACGTCGCAGGCGCTCTCGACCATGCAGGGCGCGGGCATGTCGCCGGGCCAGGCACTGGCATCGATCAACAACCTGATCACCGGGCAGGCGCTGACGATGTCGGTGGTCGACATCTTCTACGGCTCGGCCATCATCTTCCTGGTCCTGACCGCGATGGTCTGGCTGGCCAAGCCCGGCAAGCGCGGAGCGGGGGCGCCGGCCGATGCGGGCGGCGCGCACTGAGGGCGGGGCCCGGCCGTGAAATTTACGAGGGTGCCGCGAACGACTATATTGCTTCGGACTTTCCCCGCAGGAATCCGATGACGCGGCCTTTTCTTTCCCGGCCCCTGGCCATGCTCGGCCTGGCCGGCCTGCTCGTGCTCCAGGGCTGCGCCCCGTTGGCGCCCGGCGGGCGCGGCCTGGATATCGACACGTCCATCAGCGCTCGCAGCCAGGGCAGCCGCGTGCGCTTCATCGTGCTTCACTACACGGTGTCCGAGTCGTCGCGGGCGCTGGGCACGCTCAGCCAGGGCGAGGTCAGCAGCCACTACCTGGTCACCGACGACGAACCTGCGCGCATCTACCGGCTGGTGGACGAGAACCGCGCCGCCTGGCATGCCGGCCAGAGCGAGTGGGGCGGCTATACCTGGCTCAATCGCAGTTCGATAGGCATAGAAATCGTCAATCGCGGGCCGGTCGGCGCGGCTGCCGACGGCACGCCTGCCTGGCAGCCGTACCGGCCGTCGCAGATCCGGGCCGTGCGGGCGCTGGTGCGCGACATCGCCGACCGCCACGGCGTTGCGCCCGAGAACATCGTCGGCCACAGCGACGTCGCGCCGCTGCGCAAGCAGGATCCCGGCCCGCTGTTTCCGTGGCGCGAACTGGCGCGCGAGGGCGTGGGCCGGTGGTACGACGAATCGGTGGCCCGGGCGCTGGGCGCGCGCTTCGCCGCGCAGGGGCTGCCCGACATGGCCTCGGTCCGGCAGCAGCTGATGCGGGTGGGCTACGCAGTGCCGCCCGCCGACTCCCCCGAGCGCGAGATGCAGGCGGTCCTCGCGGCGTTCCAGATGCATTACCGGCCCGCGCGCTACGACGGCGTGCTCGATGCCGAGACCGCCGGCGTGCTGGCGGCGCTGGTGGCCTCGTCGGGGCCGGCGGGCGCGGGCGATGCGTCGGCCTGGTAGAAACCTAGTTCTTGGTGCCGAACAGACGGTCGCCGGCGTCGCCCAGCCCCGGCACGATGTAGGCGTTCTCGTCCAGGTAGTCGTCCAGCGACGCCAGGTACATGGGGACGTCGGGATGGTGGTCGCAATAGACCTGCATGCCCTCGGGCGATGCCACCAGCGCGACGAAGATGATGCTCGAGGCCGGCACGCCGCGCTTCTTCAGCGCTTCCACCGCGTGGGCGGCCGAATAGCCCGTGCCTATCATGGGGTCGCACAGGATGAAGGTGCGGCCCTCGAGTTCGGGCAGGCGTACGAGGTATTCCACCGGCCGGTGCTGCTCGTCGCGGTACAGGCCGATATGGCCGACGCGGGCCGAGGGCACCAGGTCCAGCAGTCCGTCGGCCATGCCGCTGCCCGCCCGCAGCACCGGTACCACCGCGAGCTTCTTGCCGGCTATCACCGGCGCGTCCATGGGCGTCATGGGCGTCTCGATGGGGCGCAGCGCCAGCGGCAGGTTGCGGGTGACCTCGTAGCCCATCAGTTGCGAGATTTCGCGCAGCAACTGGCGGAACGTCCGCGTCGACGTGTTCTTGTCGCGCATGTGGGTCAGCTTGTGCTGGATCAGCGGATGATCGAGGATGAACAGGTTGGGAAAGCGCGGATCGGTCTTCACATGCGTACCTTGAGGGTGGGCGGACGGCGCCTCGCATCGTGGCGCGGCCGATATTCTCCGCGATTGTATGCGCGATTAGAATGCGGCATGACCATTGCCCACCAAGGAGATTCCAGATGTCCAAGGCGATACGAATCGAACAGCACGGCGGCCCCGAAGTGCTCAAGCTGGTTGACGTCGACGTGCCCGCTCCCGGCCCCGGCGAAGTCCGGATCCGGCAGCACGCCGTCGGCCTGAACTTCATCGACATCTATTTCCGTACCGGCCTGTATCCCACCCGGCTGCCCGCGGTGCTGGGGTTCGAGGCGGCCGGGGTGGTGGACGCGGTGGGGCCCAAGGTGCGGCACCTGAAGGTGGGCGACCGCGTGGCCTACGGGCAAAGCCCGCTGGGCGCCTATGCCGAAGTGCGCAACATGCCCGCTTTCCAGGTGGTCCGCATTCCGGACGGCGTCGGCTTCGACCAGGCCGCGGCCATCATGCTCAAGGGGCTGACGGTGCAATACCTGTTCCGCCAGACCTACCGCCTGCAGGGCAACGAGACCATCCTGTTCCACGCCGCGGCCGGCGGCGTCGGCCTGATCGCGTGCCAGTGGGCGAAGGCTTTGGGCGTAAAATTGATCGGTACGGTGTCCTCTCCGGAAAAGGCGGCGCTGGCCAAGGCCAATGGCGCGTGGCAGGTTATCGACTACAGCCGCGAGAACGTCGCCGAGCGCGTGCTCGAACTGACCAAGGGCAAGAAGGTGCCGGTGGTGTACGACGGCGTGGGCAAGGACACCTGGGAAACGTCGCTCGACTGCCTGCAGCAGCGGGGCCTGATGGTCAGCTTCGGCAACGCGTCCGGCGCGGTCACCGGGGTCAACCTGGGCATCCTGGCGCAGAAGGGCTCGTTGTTCGTGACGCGGCCCACCGTGGCGCATCACGTGGACACCCTGGAAAAAATGCAGGCGGCGGCGGCCGACCTGTTCGAACTGGTCGTGGCGGGCAAGATCAAGCCGCGCATCGAGCAGCGCTTCAGGCTCGAGGACATCGCCCGGGCCCACGAGTCGCTGGCCGCCCGCAAGACCACCGGCTCCACCGTACTCGAGGTGTAGGGGGATAGGACTGAACATGAAATGGATCATCGTCGCACTGTACCTGGGCGCCATCGGCTACGTGCACTTCCGGGGCAAGGTCCGGCTGCGCTTCTTCAGGCAGTTGTTCGACCACTCCTCGATCGTGGCGCCCGTGAACGCGTTCATGTACCTGTTTTCCCGGGTTCCCGCCGCGCCGTACATCCCGGTGCGGCAACTGCCGGCGCTGCAGGCGCTGGACGACAACTGGGAAATCATCCGCGACGAGGCGGTACAGCTGCGCGACGCGCAGCGCATACGCGCGGCGGAAAAGAACAATGACGCGGGCTTCAACTCCTTCTTCAAGTCGGGCTGGAAACGGTTCTACCTGAAGTGGTACGAGGCCCAGCATCCGTCCGCGCACGAATACTGCCCCCGCACGGTCGAGATCCTGCGCGGCATTCCCGAGGTCAAGGCGGCCATGTTCGCCGAGCTGCCGCCCGGGGCGAAGCTAAACCCCCACCGCGATCCGTTCGCCGGCTCGCTGCGCTACCACCTGGGGCTGGAGACGCCCAACGACGACCGCTGCTTCATCGAGGTGGACGGCGAGCGCTACAGCTGGCGCGACGGGCAGAGCGTGGTGTTCGACGAAACCTTCATCCACTGGGCCGAGAACGGGACCGACCGCGATCGCATCATCCTGTTCTGCGACGTCGAGCGTCCGCTGCGCTACCGCTGGGCGCAGGCCTTCAACAAGTGGATGGGGCGCAAGGTCATGACCGCCGCCAGTTCCCCCAATGAAGAGGGCGACAAGACGGGCCTGATCAACAAGCTGTTCTATGTCGTGTGGGTGGCCGGGCAGTATCGCCGCAAGCTCAAGAACTGGAACCGCACGGTCTATCGGCTGACCAAGGCGGCCCTGATCATCGGCGTGGTCGCGCTGATCATCTACATCTGACGTTTTTCACAGGCCCCGGGCGCGGGCGAATATGCCCAGGCCCAGGCCGATCGTGGCGCACAGCGCCATCAGCGGCAGGGCATGGGACCAGTCCGGCACCGTGCCGGACAGCGTGACGGCCCAGGTAACCAGCGGGGCGGCGGCGAACTGCCCCAGGTTGGAGCCTTGCAGGAACAGCCCCTGCAGGCTGGCGATCTGGTCGGGGCTCCTGGCCAGGCGCGGCGAGGCCGACAGGGTGGCGGCCGGCAGGGTCCCGCCGATCAGGTTCAGGCTCAGGCAGGCCCCGAAGCGCACGGCGTCGGGCAGCCAGTCCGAGAAAATCGCGCAGGCGGACAGGCCGACGACGACATGCGCCGTCATGATCAGCGAACTGCCGCGCAGGCCGCGTTGCAGCAGCGAGGCGCCCAGCACCGAGCCGCCGGCGTTGAAGAAGATCACGACGGCGGTCAGCAGGGAAGCCGTGCGCAGCGACAATCCGCGTTCCTGGATGGCCCAGGTCGGCAGGAAGGTCATGACCGTGAAGAACTGGATGGCGTAGAACGTGAACGACAGCGCCAGCACCCAGGGTACGATCTGGCGCAGCCCGCCCGTCAGCTTGCGCCAGTCCAGCGAGCGCGCCGCCGGCCTGGGATGGGCGTAGCGCGAGCGCCAGAGCCCCATCCAGACCGCGCACACGGCCGTCACGCCGGCGATCAGCGTCCAAAGCAGGCGCCACCGGCCGTCCTCGAGCAGCAGCGGCGCCGTCAGCAAGGCGAGGCTGATGCCCAGCGGCATGTAGGCCGACCACAGGGCCAGCACCAGGCGGGTCTGGTGCGGCGCGCTCAGCGCCGTCAGCATCGCGGGTACCGACACGACGATGGCGATCTGCCCGGTGCCTTCCAGGATGCGGCTGGCCAGCAGCAGGGCGTAGCTGTCGGACGCCGCGCCCATCAGGCCCCCCGTCACCAGCGCGCACAGCCCGGCCAGGGTGAAGCGCCAGGCGCCCACGCGCCCGGAGAGGAGCCCCATGCCGGCCGCGCACAGGGTGGCGATGGTGCTGAACAGGGAGACGACCCAGCCCACTTCGCGCAGGTTCAGGCCCAGATCCTGTTGCAGCAGCGGCAGCGCGGGCGGCATCTTGCCCACGCACAGCGCGACCAGGATGCCGCAGGTCACGCCCAGGGCGACGCCGGGCCAGTCGGTATGTTGCGGTCGTCCGTCGGCGGCCATGCGTCAGGCCTTGCCCAGCACGATCTTCATGGCGGGCAGCAGCTGGGCGGCGGTTTCCGGGCGCTCGAGCGCGTATTCCAGGTTCATTTGCGCGACGTCCACGTGTTCTTCGGCCAGCGCCTGGGCGCGGGCGCCTTCGCCTTTTTCCATGGCCTGCACCAGCCGGTGGTGTTGCAGGTGGGCGTAGACCATCCACTTCTGCCGTTCGTCGCCGGTGTTTTGCATGGGCAGCATGGTGCTGGGCGACGCGAAGGGCAGGCGGTTGTTCATTTCTATGGCGCGCGCCAGCGCGAAGTTGCCGGCGGCGTCGATGACCAGCTTGTGGAAGCGATCGTTCATCTCCCCGTACAGGGCATAGTCGTCGTAGGTCATCTCGGCCTTGTTGACGGCGCGGTCGCCGTCCTGCAGGCAGGCCCGCAGATCCAGCGACAACTGGCGCGAGACGCCGTGTTCGGCCACCAGGCGGGCGGCCATGCCTTCCAGGTGCCCGCGCACCGCGATGGCGTCATGGATCTCGCGCGGAGTGAAGCGCCGCATCATGTAGCCGTTGGTGGGCGAGGGTTCGATCAGTCCTTCCTGTTCCAGGGCGGCCAGCGCCAGGCGGATGGGCGTGCGCGAGACGCCCAGCTTCTCGGCCAGCGGAATCTCGGCCAGGCGCTCGCCGGGCGTGAATTCCCCTTTCAGTATCAGGTCCCGCAGTTGCACCAATACGCGCGTCTGTTGCGATTCCAATGTCGCTCTCCTTTGCGAGTGCAGCGCATGCCCGTCCGTGGTGCGGCGCGATTCACTTGGCGCCTCATTGTATCGAATTGATAGGCTGGATCCAGTTTTGAGAAATCTGGCCATTTCCGGCTCTGTCGCCAATTGTCGATTTCACGGTTAGGGAAAACGATGTTATTTGTTAAGTGCATGAAAATAAAGAATTATTTTCATATTCATGGATTTTTCCATATCTTTTTCTGAAGATGGGAAAGGGCATGGGTTTACATCATTGGATCCATAGAATAGTATCTTGCATACATCGCACCACCCCAATGGAGTTCGTATGTCCCCTGAGCAGAATGAACGCATCACCCGTGTGGGGATGGGCACGCCGGCCGGCACCTTGCTGCGCCAGTACTGGCAGCCCGTCGCCCTGGTCGACGAACTGGAGGGCGACCGCCCCATCCGTCCCGTCAAGCTGATGGGGCAGGATTTCGTGTTGTTCCGCGACGAGGAAGGCCGCTACGGCCTGCTCGATCGCGACTGTCCGCACCGCGGCGCCGACCTGGCCTTCGGCCGCCTGGAGGACGGCGGGCTGCGCTGCCTGTTCCATGGCTGGCTGTTCGACGTCAGCGGCGCCTGTCTGGAGACGCCGGCCGAACCGGAAGGCAGCAAACTGCCCCAGCGCATCAAGCAGAAGTCCTATCCCGTGGTCGAGAAGAGCGGCCTTCTGTTCGCCTATATCGGCGAAGGCGAGGCCCCGGCGTTCCCGCACTTCGACTGCTTCGTCGCCCCGAACGAATACACCTTCGCCTTCAAGGGCTACCTCGATTGCAACTGGCTGCAGGCGCTGGAGGTCGGCATCGATCCCGCCCACGCCTCGTACCTGCACCGTTTCTTCGAGGATGGCGATACCGAGGCCAGCTACGGCAAGCAGTTCCGCGGCGCCTCGGCCGATTCCAACCTGCCCATCACCAAGGTGCTGCGCGAGTACGACCGCCCCGAGATCAAGGTCGACCCCGCCAACTACGGGCTGCGCCTGACCGCGCTGCGCCGGCTGGGCGACGAGCAGACCCACGTGCGCGTGACCAATCTCGTCTTCCCGCAGGCCTTCATCATCCCCATGAGCTCCGAGATGACGATCGCGCAATGGCATGTGCCGATCGATGACGAGAGCTGCTACTGGTACGCCATCTTCACCAGCTTCGGCCAGCCGGTGAACAAGCAGCAGATGCGCGACCAGCGCCTGGCGCTGTACGAACTGCCGGACTACATGCCGCGCGTGGGCCGTTTCAACAACTACGGCTACGATTCGAAAGAGCAGGCGACGCAGACCTATACCGGGATGGGGCACGACATCAACGTGCACGACCAGTGGGCCGTCGAATCGCAGGGCAGGATCCAGGACCGCACCCGCGAGCACCTGGGGTCCACCGACAAGGGCATCGTCGCCTATCGCCGCCTGCTGCTCGAGGCCATCGACCAGGCCGGGCGCGGCGAGAAAGCCCTGATGATGATCGACGAGTCGAAGGCGGGCGAATTCACCGGTCCGCCTTCCATCGACGGCATCGGCCCGGACGATACCTGGAGCGATTACTGGAAGGTCGCGGACGAGAAGCGCCGCAAGAGTTCCGAGTGGGCGGCGTAGGAGGCGGCATGTCTTTCGTTGATCGGTTCGGCCTGTGGTCCGAGGCCCAGCAGCAGGCCGCGCGCGACGTCATCGCCGCCCTGGAGGGCGGCAAGCTGGACGTGGTGCGCTTTTCCTTCCCCGACCAGCACGGGATCCTGCGCGGCAAGACGCTGGTGGCCCAGGAAGCGGTGCGCGCGCTCAAGAGCGGCGTCACCATCACCACCACCATGTACGCCAAGGATACGTCGCACCGGACGGTGTTCCCGGTGTTCACCTCCGGAGGCGGCTTCAGCCGCCCCGAGATGCAGGGGGCGGCCGACGTCCTGATGGTGGCCGACCCCACCACGTTCAAGGTGCTGCCCTGGGCGCCCAATACCGGCTGGCTGCTGTGCGATACGTATTTCCAGAGCGGCGTGCCCGTTCCGTTCGATACCCGCCAGTTGTTCCGCAAGACGCTGGCGAGCCTGAACGAAGCGGGGTACGGCCTGATCACGGGGCTGGAGGTCGAGTGCCACGTCTTCAAGGTGGCGCAGCATCACATGCGCCCCGAAGACGCGGGCCAGCCCGGCCAGCCCGGCGTGCCTCCGGACGTCGAGCTGATGTCGCACGGCTATCAGTACCTGACCGAGCTGCGCTATGACGCGGTCGATCCGGTCATGGAACTGGTGCGCAAGACGGCGCAGCAACTGGACCTGCCGCTGCGTTCGCTGGAGGTGGAATTCGGTCCCAGCCAGTTCGAGTTCACCTTCGCGCCGGGCGATGCGCTGAAGACGGCCGACGACATGATCCTGTTCCGCAACGCGGTCAAGCAGGTGTGCCGCCGCGAAGGTTTCCACGCCACCTTCATGTGCCGCCCGCGCATTCCGAACGTGGTGTCCAGCGGCTGGCACCTGCATCAATCCCTGCGCCGCCTGGCCGACGGCAGCAATGCCTTCGTGCCCACCGAGGCGGGCCAGGACCTCTCGCCGGTGGGGCGCCACTACCTGGGCGGGCTGCTCGCCCACGCCTGCGGCGCCACCGCGCTGTCCACGCCGACCCTGAATGGCTATAAGCGCTATCGGCCGTATTCGCTCGCGCCCGATCGGGCGATCTGGGGGCGGGACAATCGGGGCGTGATGCTGCGCGTGCTGGGCGGCGTGGGTGACTCCGCGACCCGCATCGAGAACCGGGTGGGCGAGCCGGCGGCGAATCCCTACCTGTATTTCGCCTCGCAGGTGTTGTCGGGCATGGACGGCATCGCCCGCGCCATCGATCCCGGGCCGTCGGCCGACGCGCCCTACGAAACCCAGGCCGCCAGCCTGCCGCATACGCTGACCGAAGCGCTGGGCTGCCTGCGCGACGATCCGGTGCTGCGGGAAGGCCTGGGGACCGGCTTCGTGGATTACTTCTGCCACATCAAGGAAGCCGAGATCGCCCGCTTCAATCTCGAAGTGAGCGAGTGGGAACAGCGCGAGTACTTCGAGCTGTTCTGAACTCCCTGCGCGCGAGGCGCGCAGGGAGCTTCCTCAACCCGCCTCGTGATGATATTGGGTGACGAGGTCGACTTCGTTCTTCGAGCCCAGGATCACGCTGACGCGTTCGTGCAGCGCGGCGGGCTCGATGTCCAGGATGCGCTGCAGGCCGTTGGTCGAGGCGCCGCCGGCCTGTTCCACCAGCATGCTCATCGGGTTGGCTTCGTACATCAGGCGCAGCTTGCCGGGCTTGGTCGGTTCGCGCGCGTCCCACGGGTACATGAAGATGCCGCCGCGGTTCAGGATGCGATGCACGTCGGCCACCATGGAGGCGATCCAGCGCATGTTGAAGTCCTTGCCGCGCGGGCCGGTCTTGCCGGCCAGGCATTCCTCGACGTAGCGGCGCACGGGCGGAGCCCAGTGGCGCATGTTGGACATGTTGATCGCGAATTCCTTGGTGTCGGCCGGAATGCGGATGTTCTCCTGGGTCAGCACCCACGAACCGAGCTCGCGGTCCAGGGTGAAGCCGAACACGCCGGTGCCCACGGTCAGGATCAGCATGGTCTGCGGACCGTACAGCGCGTAGCCCGCCACCACCTGCTGCGTGCCCGGCTGCAGGAAGTCCTGTTCGGTGATCTCGCGGCCTCGCGCCTCGGCGGGTGCGCGCAGCACCGAGAAGATCGTGCCGATGGACACGTTCACGTCGATGTTGCTGGAGCCGTCCAGCGGGTCGAACAGCAGCAGGTATTCGCCCTTGGGGTAGTGGGTGGGAATGAGGTGGACGGTTTCCATTTCCTCGGAAGCCATGGCCGCCAGCTGGCCGCCCCATTCGTTGGCTTCCAGCAGGATCTCGTTGGACAGCACGTCCAGTTTCTTCTGCACTTCGCCCTGGACGTTCTCGGACTCCAGGCTGCCGAGCACGCCGCCCAGCGCGCCCTTGCCGACCGCGTGGCCGATGGCCTTGCAGGCGCGGGCGACGATTTCGATCAGCAGGCGGACTTCGGCGGGCAGGGCGGCGGATCCGCGCTGCTGCTCGATCAGGAATTGGGTGAGCGTCTTGCGCTTCATGCGGCGATCTCCAGGGCTTTAGAAACGATTTCGGTAACGTTGCGCGACAGGCCGGGGTGGCTGCGCACCTGTTGCAGGACCTGCCGCATCGGCTCGCTCAGCTCGGGCACGTAGCGGACCCAGCGGTCCAGCGCGCGGGCCAGGCGGGCGGCGATTTCGGGGTTGAGGGCGTCCAGCGCCAGGACCTGGCTGGCCCAGTAGCGGTAGCCGCTGCCGTCGGCGCGGTGAAAGCCATAGGGGTTGTTCAGGCAGAACTGGAAGACCAGCGAGCGGGCGCGGTTGGGGTTGCGCAGCGAGAACGCGGGATGGGTCATCAGGCCTTCCACGGTCTGTACCGTGGTGCCGCGGGCCGTTGCCTGCAGGGTGAACCATTTGTCCACCACCAGCGGATCGTCCTGCCAGCGCTCGTAGAAATCGGCCAGCACCCGCGCGGAGGCATCGGCCGCGCCGAAGTTGACCAGCGACGACAGCGCCGACAACCGGTCCGTCATGTTGCGCGCCGTGTCGTACTGGCCCAGCGCCTGTTCCGTCGCGCCGTCCACGCGGCCGGCCATCAGCGTGGCCAGCGCGAGGTTCTTCAGCGCGCGCTTGCCCGCGCTGATGGGGTCGGGCGAGTAGTCGCCCGGCGTCTGGTTGGCCTGGACCGCGGCGCGCCAGTCGTCCGCCAGCGCGCGGCCGAGCGCGCCCAGCGTTTCGTCACGCACCGCGGCCAGCGCCACCGGGTCGACCTTGGCCATGTGTTCGGCCAGCGTCTTTTCCGACGGCAGCGTCAGGGCGCGGGCGCGGTAGGCGGCATCCAGCCCCGGCGCGGTCAGCACCGAGCGCCAGGCTTCGATGAAGTCGCGGTGCAGCGCGAAGGGCCTGCCTTCCTGCCGTTCCCGGGTGGCGGCCAGTATGACGCGGGTGGCCAGTTGCTGTCCGGCTTCCCAGCGGGCGAAGGCATTGCCGTCGTGCCGCATCAGCAGCGCCAGCTCGTGGTCGGTGTAGTCGTACTCGACGATGACCGGCGCGGAGAAGTCGCGCAACAGCGAGGGCACGGGCCTGGCGTCGATGTTCTCGAAGGTCCATTGCGCGTGTTCGGTGGTCAGTTCGAGCAGTGCGGTGTCGCGCACCTCGTGGCCGTCCGCCTGTTTCAGCGGCAGGGGGCGGCCCTGCGCGTCGAGCAGGCCGATGGCGAAGGGGATGTGGAAGGGCTGCTTGGCCGGCGCGCCCGGCAGGCGTTCCACGCCGACCGGTTCGCAGCGCTGGGCCAGCGTGACGGTGCAGCGCCGCGTGGCGGCGTCGTGTTCGATCGTCACCCGCACCCGCGGCGTGCCGGCCTGGCTGTACCAGCGCCTGAACACGGACAGGTCGCGCCCGGGATGGTCCTGCGCGTACACCGATTCCATCGCCGCCACGAAATCGTCGCAGGTCACGGCCTGGCCATCGTGCCGGCGGAAGTACTCGGCCAGCCCGCGCGTGAATCCGGCCGGCGTCAGCAGCGTCTGCTGCATGCGGATGACTTCCGCGCCTTTCTCGTAGACGGTGGCGGTGTAGAAGTTGCCGATTTCCTGGTAGCTCTCGGGCCGGATGGGGTGGGCCATCGGGCCGGCATCCTCGGGGAACTGGGCCGCGCGCAGCGTCACGACGTCGTCGATGCGCTTGACCGTGCGCGCGCTGGCGGCCGCTTGCGCATCCAGCCCCTGCGCCATCATGTCGGCGGTGAATTCCTGGTCGCGGAAGACGGTCAGGCCTTCCTTCAGGCTGAGCTGGAACCAGTCGCGGCAGGTGACGCGGTTGCCGGTCCAGTTGTGGAAGTATTCGTGGCCGATCACCGCCTCGATGGCGCTGAAGTTGGCATCGGTGGCGCTTTCCGGGTCGGCCAGGACGTAGGCGGCGTTGAAGATGTTCAGGCCCTTGTTTTCCATGGCCCCCATGTTGAAGTCGCGCGCCGCCACGATCATGAAGCGGTCCAGGTCCAGTTCGAGCGAGAAGCGTCGCTCGTCCCAGCGCACCGCGCGTTCCAGCGACTCCAGCGCGTACTGCGTCTTGCCTTCGCTGCCCGGATCGCTGTAGACCTGCAGCAGCACCTCGCGGCCCGAGCGGGTGCGCATGCGCGACTCGCGCCAGGTCAGGGCGCCGGCCACCAGCGCGAACAGGTAGCAGGGCTTGGGAAACGGGTCTTCCCAATGGGCTTCGTGGCGGCCGTCGGCAAGGTCGGCCTGTTTGACCAGGTTGCCGTTGGACAGCAGTTGCGGGAAGCGCTTCTTGTCGGCCCGCAGCACCACCGAATACCGCGACATGACGTCGGGCCGGTCGGGGAACCAGGTGATGCGGCGAAAGCCCTCGGCCTCGCACTGGGTGAAGAAGACGCCGTTCGAGACGTAGAGCCCCATCAGCGCGGAATTGGCCTCGGGCCGGCAGCGCGAGACGATCTCGACCCGCGCCTGGGTGCCCAGGCCGTCCAGGGTCAGGGTGTCGCCGTCCACCTGGTAGCGCCCGGCCCAGTCGCGGCCGTCCACCTGGACCGAGACCAGTTCCAGGTCTTCGCCGTTCAGGACCAGCGGACCTTCGCCGGTGCGCCGCACCTCCAGCTGCGAACGGACCTGGGTGTCCGCGGGATCGAGGTCGAATTCCAGCCTGACCGTCGCGATGTCATACGGAAACGGAAGGTAATTCTGGCGTCTGATGGTGACGGGAGTATCGGTACGCATGATGGCGGGAAACGAGTGACGGCGCAGGGATGGGATTGTAGCGGGGTGAGGCGGGGCGCGTCGGCCGAGAACCGAAACACCTCGTGTCGGTCCAAGCGCCATAACGGTTAAATTACGATTCTTGCTGCGGACGCGAAAGCACCATGTCGATATCCAAATGTAATTCTTTCCTCCGACGGGGCGGCTGGACATGGGCCAGCCGCGTTGCCAAGGTCGCCGCGGTGGCCTTGCTCGCGGGTTGCGCGACCACGGTGCCGGCCCGCGTCACGACCTTCCAGCAATGGCCGGCCGATGCCGTGGGCGCCACCTGGAAATTCGATCCGTCCGCGGCGCAGCGGGACAGCCTGGAGTACCGCGAATACGCCGACATGATCCGCTCCGGCATCGGTCCCACCGGCATGGTCGAGGCCCGGGCGGGGCAGCCCGCCCGCTTCACGATCAACTTCTCGTACGGCGTCGAGCCGGTGCAGGTGCGCGTCGAACGCCCGGCCTACGATCCTTTCTACGGGCCGTGGGGACCCTGGGGTTATGGCTGGGGCGGATTCGGCTATCGTGGCCGCGGCGGCATGGGCTTCGCCTGGGGGCCGCCGTATCCGCCGACCTGGACGTCCACCACGGTGGACGCGTCCCGTGCCTCGCTGCGGGTGGAGATACGGGATGCCCGGCAGAACGGGCAGAAGGTCTACGAGTCCACGGCGGTAAGCACCGGCTCGGGCGACTCCATTCCGCAGGTGATGCCCTATCTGGTGCGGGCGATTTTCGATCGCTTTCCCGATACCAACGGGCAGGTCAGGGATGTGACCTACGAGGTGGAGCAGCGCAAGTAGCGCGCCGCCCGCCCGTCAGCCGGCCGGCGTTTCCGGCTGGCTGATCTTCAGCCCGGCCAGGAAATCGTCGATGACCCGGCCGCCCACTTCGGTGATGTCGAAATCGCCCGGTTCCAGCATCCAGTCCATGAACAGGCCGTGCATGATGGCGTGCAGGCCCAGGGCGGCGATCCGGGGATTGGTGTGTGGGGGCAACTGCCCCAGGGCAATGGCGCGGCGGAAGCCGTCTTCGTAGCGGCCCAGGGCGATCTTGCGGCTTTCGACATGGCGGCGGCGCATGTCCGCCGTTTCCGCCACATACTCGCACTTGAACAGCAGGATCTCGCAGACCCGCTGCGCGCTAGCGCCTTCGGAGATCAATTGCATGGCGCCGACGGCGCTGCGCCGCAGCTGGCTGAGCGGGTCGGGGGAGTTGACGTCGCAACTGCGTTCGAGCGCGTCCTCGATAGGCATCTTGACCCGCTGCAACATCGCGTCCAGCAGGTCCGTCTTGTTCTTGAAGTGCCAGTAGATCGCGCCGCGGGTTACATTGGCGGCCGCCGCGATATCTTGCAGCGACGTGTGCGAGACGCCTTGTTCGCTGAAGATCTGTTCGGCCGTTTCGAGTATGCGGGTGCGGGTTTCGAGCGCTTCCTCTTTCGTTTTGCGTACCATGGCCATGCCCAGCCGGTGGTGTCCGGCATCACCCTGGAGGGCCGCCGGACAAAGGTGTGTGAGTGAACGGGCTATCTGGGTAAGGTGCCCCCGATGCAGTGCTTATATACATGCATGAATGTATGTAAGCATGCCATGTTTTGGCTTGCTTGACTGTTGATGGAGGGGGCATGGCTGCCCAAATTCTGGGGTTCGTGGGGCTCCTGGCGTTATCCAATATGTTCATGACGTTCGCCTGGTACGGACACCTGCGCTATGCGCACGGCAGCCCCTGGTATCTCGCCTTGCTGGCGAGCTGGGGGCTCGCTTTTTTTGAATATGCAATCATGGTGCCCGCGAATCGCTACGGTTTCGATTTCCTTAGCGTAACGCAGATGAAGATATTGCAGGAGGTGGTGACCCTGACGGTGTTCGTGCCGTTCGCTCTGCTGTTCATGGACGAGCGGCTGCGGCTGAACCATTTATGGGCGGCGTGCTGCCTGGTCGGTGCGGTCTATTTCGCGTTCAAGAAATAATTTCACGACCGTAATAATCGAAGGCTTGAGTGTGTAAAGCTTTCCGAATGGTAACAATCAAAAAGGTGGTTTTACGATTGTGAGTCGTAAAACCACCTTTATAAAAGAACCCTGTCGGCCCGCGCCGTGTTACTGGGCGATGAGAAACTGATCGCGCGTCGCGCCGCCGGCTTCCGCCGCGACCAGCCAGCGGGGGGGCTTGCCGCGGCCGGTCCAGGTTTCGCCGGTTTCGGGGTGGCGGTACTTGGGGGCGACCTGCTTGGCGGGTTTTGCCGCGCTGGTCTTGGCGGCGGCGCCCGCCCGCTTGCGGGGGGCCACGCCCTTGGCCTGGGCGGCTTTCAGCTCGTCCAGCGTGATCGAGAATTCCTGCATCGAGCGAAGAATGGAGGCGATGACAGGCTGGCGTTGCTTCTGGCGAACGCTTTCCGCTTTTTCCTGAAGCTTGCGGATTTGGGCCTGCAGGGTTTGGTAGGTATCTTTAGCCATTTTTGTCCAGGTGGTTTTTTCAGGCGAAGGGCAGGGAAAATGCTCGATTTGGGGCGCGAGGATAACCAGCGCATTTTAGAATCGAATTTTCCAAACTGTGAAGCTCTAATTGAAAACGGATACATTTCCAAATGAATAGAGCGGAACGGGCGCTCGAAGTTCATTCGGAAACATCCTTAGGTAATTCCCCGGAACGCCGTGCGCCGGCCCGGTTCCGGTTTTTTAAGAGGAAAGGCCGCCGCGCGGGCGGCCGGTGAAAGACATGGCTCTACGTTCGGTGGTTTACAAGGCGGTGCTGCAAGTGGCGGACATGGACAGGGGTTACTACGCGGAGCATCCGCTGGTCATTGCCCGCCACCCCTCGGAGACCGATGAAAGAATGATGGTGCGGGTCCTGGCTTTCGCGCTGAATGCCGACGAAGATCTGGCGTTCGGCCGGGGCCTGTCGACCGACGATGAGCCGGATCTGTGGCGCAAGGATCTGACCGGCGCGGTGGATGTCTGGATAGAAGTAGGCCTGCCGGACGAGAAATGGTTGCGCAAGGCCTGCGCGCGGGCCGCGCGGGTGGTGCTTTATGCCTATGGGCGCACCGCCGACGCGTGGTGGCGCCAGAACCAGGACAAGCTGGCGCGGCTGGAGAATCTGCAGGTTTTCCGCCTGGCTCCCGACGATACCGCCGCGCTGGCACGGTTGGCGGAACGGAACATGCAGCTTCAATGCAACGTGCAGGAGGGACAGGCCTGGATGGGTAATGGCGGGCGAGACGCTACGTTGACGCCGGAAAGGCTGCATCCCTCATTATGAATAGGGTTTTTTGAACGTTCCGCGGGCCATGAACGTCCGCGCTTTTGGTGCTAGGATAAAAAAGCAAAGTGGTTACGAAGCTGGTCTACCGAATAGCGCCGACCTAGGGGAATCTTTGCCTGATGTGGGTTGCGCGCCGATAAAAAAACGCGTCTGTCGCGGTCCGACAGGTTGTGGAAACGGAAAACCCTACATGAATGCACTTTTTTCCCAGGCAGAACGTCAACTCTCCTCATTACCCGTTCCCGTTCAACTCATACTGCCCGACGGTACCCGGCTGGGGGCCGGCGATCCGAAGGTCGGGTTCACGCTCAAGACCCTGCGTTCCGTGTCCCATCTGGTCCGGGGCCGCATCGGCCAGTTGGGCGAGGACTATGTCGAGGGGCGGGTCGACATAACCGGCAACATGCGCGACCTGATGGCGGCGGCCGCCGCCATACTGACCGAATCGCCGGTCGACAATTCCCAGCCCGGCTGGCTCTCGGAACTGGGGCGCAAGGCGACGTCGGTCATGCGCCACACCATGGACCGCGATGCGAGGCAGATCCAGTTCCACTACGACCTGTCCGACGATTTCTACGGTCTGTGGCAGGATCCGCGCCGCGTCTATTCGTGCGCCTATTACCGTGATTCCGGCATGACGCTGGCCCAGGCCCAGGAGGCCAAGCTCGACCATATCTGCCGCAAGCTGCGGCTGCACGAGGGCGAGCGATTCCTGGACATCGGCGCGGGATGGGGCGGCCTGCTGCTGTGGGCGGCCGAAAACTACGGCGTCGACGCCACCGGCATTACCCTGTCCAAGAACCAGCATGCGCACGTGAACCGCCTGATCGAGGAAAAGGGGCTCCAGAACCGCGTCCGGATGATATTGCTGGATTACCGCCAGTTGGAGGAAACCCGGCCGTTCGACAAAATCGCATCGGTCGGGATGTTCGAGCATGTCGGGCGCGCCCAGTTGACCGGCTATTTCTCGAAAGTCCGCCGGCTCCTGCGTCCGGGTGGCCTGGTGATGAACCACGGCATCACGTCCGGCGGCACCTACAATGCCCAGCTCGGCAGCGGCATGGGCGATTTCATCGAGAAATACATATTCCCCGGCGGAGAGCTGGTGCACGTCAGCAAGGTCCTGGAGACGCTCAGCGATGGCGGGCTGGAAGCCGTCGACGTCGAGAATCTGCGGCCCCATTACGCGCGCACGCTGTGGGCCTGGAGCGACGGACTGGAGGAAAAGCTGGACGAGGCCTACCGGATATTGCCCGGCGAGCAGGGCGCCAAGTCCATCCGTGCCTACAGGCTGTATCTGGCCGGCTGTGCCATGGCGTTCGAGCAGGGCTGGATTTCGCTGAATCAGGTGCTGTGCCAGCGTCAGGGCGTGTTCGATGAAACCCAGCTCGACGAGCCCCCGGGCCAGGCCTATCCGTTCCGGCGGGACTACATCTATCGCTGATCCGCTATGCGGTCCGCAAGCAGCGGGCCCCGCTCAAGCGGGGCCCGCGCGTTTCGGCAAGGCGGGCGCGCGGCGATCAGAGCGACGCAGCGGAGAACGTATCGCAATTGCCGGGATTGCCGGTTTCCAGCCCGCGCTTGAACCAGCGCACGCGCTGCGCCGAAGTGCCGTGCGTGAAGGCGTCCGGCACCACGTAGCCCTGGGCTTCCTTCTGCAGGCGGTCGTCGCCGATGGCCGAGGCGGCGTTCAGGGCCGCCTCGACGTCGCCGGGTTCCAGGATCTGCCGGGCGCGATTGGCGTGATGGGCCCAGATGCCGGCGTAGCAGTCGGCCTGGAGTTCCATCCGTACCGACAACTGGTTGGCCTCGACCTGGCTGGAGCGCCGCTGCTGGCGGTTGACCTTGTCGGCCGTGCCCGTCAGGTTCTGGACATGGTGTCCGATCTCGTGGGCGATCACGTAGGCGCGGGCGAAGTCGCCGGGGGCGTTCAGGCGGCGCTGCATTTCCTCGAAAAAGCTCATGTCGAGGTAGACGCGGGCATCGCCGGGGCAGTAGAACGGCCCCATGGCCGCCTGGCCGGTGCCGCAGGCGGTGTTGGTGGCGCCCGAATACAAGACCAGCTTGGGGTCGGTGTAGCGGCTGCCGGACGCGGTGAAGATCTGGCTCCAGGTGTCCTCGGTGTCGGCCAGCACCTTCGAGACGAACTGGGCCTGTTTGTCGTCGGCCGGCGGGGGCCCGGACGTTTCCTGGACCGACTGGCCGGGGCCGGACGCCAGGTCCAGAACTACCGAGGGATCGACGCCGAAGTACATGGCGACCAGCGCCAGCACCACCGCGCCTATGCCCAGTGAACCGCGGCCCGCCAGGCGGGGGCCGCTGCCGCGCCGGTCTTCGATGTTGCTGCTTTCTCGGCCATTGTCCAGACGCATGGGGCTTCCTCTGTCGTTCGATGCGGTGCGGTGCGCGGGCGCACGGCCAGACTATAAACCCATCCGGTCCGGCGCGGCCGCGCGCCGGCAGGGCCGCAGAGGGGGCAGGGTGTTGTTTATGCCGCAACGATGGTGGAGCAAAATCGCAAAAGGCTCAGCAGTTGGCCGCAAAAGTGTGGGAGCATTTCCCCTCGGGAGCGCATGCCGCGCCGGGCGAGATGCAAGTCGGTAAAAGCCCTAGTCACGCCAGGGGTTAATGCCCACTTGACATATTCTGGCGCTCAACTGACGAAACAAAAAAATTCGTTCTTTTTATACAAACATCCATGAATGTTTGTATAATCGCCTGCTTCACGATGTCCGCAATGTCTTCCCGTCCGCACCCGGCGCGCGCCAGGCCGCCGGACGCGCAAGGCTTTCGTCATCCCGGGATTTCGACTACGTTTCGGCTTCATCCGTGCCGAGACGTCTATGCCTAGAGGAATGCTATGCAACGCAAAAGACGCTCACCTTATCTGCTAGGCGCGGTATCGCTGGCGACCCTGCTCGCGCTGTCGGCTTGCGGCAAAGGAAACGGTGGCGCGCAGCAGGGCGCGGGGGCGCCTCCTCCGATGGAGATCGGCACCGTCACCATCACCCCGACCAAGGAAGTCATCGTCAACGAATTGCCGGGGCGCCTGGAAGCGACCCGCATCGCCGAGGTCCGGGCGCGCGTGGCGGGCATCGTGCTGCAGCGCGCCTTCCGTGAAGGCAGCGACGTCAAGGCGGGCCAACTGCTGTTCAAGATCGACCCGGCGCCTTTCCAGGCCGACTACAACAGCGCCAAGGCCAACCTCGAGCGCGACGAAGCCAACCTGTACCAGGCCCGCATGCTGGCCGAACGCTATGAGCCGCTGGTGAAGGCGAACGCGGTCAGCAAGCAGGAGTACGACAACGCCGTCGCTTCGTACAAGCAGGCGCAGGCGGCCGTGTCGGCCACCCGTGCCGCGCTGGACCGCGCCAAGCTCAGCCTGGACTACGCCACCGTCACGGCCCCGATTTCCGGCCGCATCGGCCGCGCGCTGGTCACGGAAGGCGCGCTGGTCGGCCAGGGCGAAGTCACGCCGCTGGCGGTCATCCAGCGCCTGGATCCGGTCTATGCCAATTTCACGCAGTCCGTGGCGCAGCTGAGCCAGCTGCGGGCGGCCTTCGACAGCGGCAAGATCAAGCAGGTCGCGCCGAACGAAGCGCGCGTGTCGCTGGTGCTGGACGATGGCTCGCGCTATCCGCTGACCGGCAAGCTGCTGTTCTCGGACGTCACGGTCGACCAGAGCACCGGCCAGGTCACGCTGCGCGCCGAGTTCCCGAACCCGAACAACGTCCTGCTGCCCGGGATGTACGTGCGGGTGCGGGTCGAGCAGGGCATCGACGAGGCGGCGCTGACCGTGCCGCAGCAGGCCGTGCAGCGCGGCGCCAACGGCGACGCGTCGGTCTATGTGGTCGGCGCCGAGAACAAGATCGAGCCGCGCCCGGTCAAGACCGGTGCCGCGGTGGGCGATCGCTGGATCGTCACCCAGGGTCTGAAGCCCAACGACGTGGTCGTCGTCGAAGGCTTCCAGAAGGTGCGTCCGGGCGCGCAGGTCAAGCCCGTCCCCTGGAAGCCCGCGGCCGAGCCCGCGCCGGCGCAGCCGGCTGGCCAGCAAGGCAGCAAGTCGTGATTGGTACCGTGCCCGGCGCGCAATCCGCCCCGGGTACGCGGGCCGGTGAAGACCGGTCCGGTCGAGACGCAGGCAGGGCGAACCCGGCTTCGTCAAGATCGAGCCGGGTCCTGTCGGGCCGCCCGAAGCATCTCTAAGAGAGTCACCAGACATGTCGCAATTTTTCATTAGCAGGCCGATTTTTGCCTGGGTGGTCGCGCTGTTCATCATCCTGGCAGGTGTCCTGGCCATTCCCAACCTGCCGGTGTCGCAGTACCCGGCGGTGGCGCCGCCGGTCATCTCGGTGTCGGCCACCTATCCCGGCGCGTCCGCCGAAACGGTGGCGCAGTCGATCACCAGCCTGATCGAGGACGAGCTCAACGGCGCCCAGGGCATGCTGTATTTCGAGTCGCAGAGCAACTTTGGCCGCGCCGAAATCGACATCACCTTCGCGCCGGGCGTCGATCCCGACCTGGCCGCGGTGGATGTGCAGAACCGCATCAAGCGGGTCGAGTCCCGCCTGCCGCAGTCCGTGCTGCAGCAAGGACTGCGGGTGGAGAAGGCCAGCACCAACTTCCTGCTGGTGCTGACCCTGTCCTCCGAAAGCGGCGCCACCGATGCCGTCGGCCTGGGCGATTACCTGACCCGGAACGTGCTGAGCGAAATCCGCCGTATCCCGGGTGTGGGCCGGGCGCAGTTGTTCGCCTCGCAGCGGGGCATGCGCATCTGGATCGACCCGGCCAAGCTGGTGGGCTTCAAGCTGTCCGCGGCCGACGTCAATGCCGCCATCGCGGGCCAGAACGTGCAGTTGCCGGCGGGCGCCATCGGCGACCAGCCCAACCTGCCCGACCAGCAGATCACCGCGACCATCTCGGTGCGCGGCCAGCTGGCTACCCCCGAGGAGTTCGGCAACATCGTGCTGCGCGCGAATCCGGACGGCTCGTCGGTGCGGCTGCGCGACGTCGCGCGCATCGAGGTCGGCGCCGAGTCCTACGCGTTCTCGTCGCGCCTGAACGGCAAGCCGACCGCCGCCGTGGCGGTGCAACTGGCGCCGGGCGCCAACGCGCTGTCGGCGGCCGAGGGCGTCAAGGCCAAGATGGCCGAGCTGTCGGCCTACTTCCCCGCCGACTACAAGTACGACATCCCGTACGACACCTCGCCCTTCGTGAAGGCGTCGATCGAGAAGGTGCTCCACACCCTGGTCGAGGCCATGGTGCTGGTGTTCCTGGTGATGTTCCTGTTCCTGCAGAACTTCCGCTACACGCTGATTCCGTCCATCGTGGTGCCGATCTGCCTGATGGGGTCGTTCGCGTGCATGCTGATCGCCGGGTTCTCGATCAACGTGCTGACCATGTTCGGCATGGTGCTGGTGATCGGTATTCTGGTGGACGATGCCATCGTGGTGGTGGAGAACGTCGAGCGGATCATGGTCGAGGAAGGGTTGCCGCCCAAGGAGGCCACCCGCAAGGCCATGGGCCAGATCAGCGGCGCCATCATCGGCATCACGCTGGTGCTGACGGCCGTGTTCCTGCCGCTGGCCTTCATGAGCGGGTCGGTGGGGGTGATCTACCGGCAGTTCTCGCTGGCCATGGCCACGTCCATCCTGTTCTCGGGCTTCCTCGCGCTGTCCTTGACGCCGGCGCTGTGCGCCACGCTGCTCAAGCCCATCCCCAAGGGCGCGCACGACGAGAAGAAGGGCTTCTTCGGCTGGTTCAACCGCAGCTTCAACCGCACCGCCGACCGCTACCAGAACTGGGTGGGACGCCTGCTGGCCAAGACCGGGCGCTACATGGTCATCTACGCGGCCATCCTGGCGGTGATGGCCTACACCTTCCTGCGCCTGCCTTCCTCGTTCCTGCCCGCGGAAGACCAGGGCTACGTGATCACCGACATCCAGACGCCCCCGGGCGCCTCGGTCAACCGCACCAGCGAGGCGGTCGACGTGATGGAAGCGCACTATGCCGCGCGGCCTTCGGTGAAGTCCATCATCACTATCCTGGGCTTCAGCTTCTCGGGCATGGGCCAGAACGCGGCGCTGTCGTTCGCCACGCTCAAGGACTGGTCCGAGCGCGGCGCGGACGAATCGGCGCAGGCCGAGGCCGCGCGCGCCAACGGCAGCTTCTTCGCGCGCATCAAGGACGCCATGGTGTTCTCGATCGTGCCGCCGGCCATTCCCGAACTGGGCAACGCGACCGGCTTCACGTTCCGCCTGCAGGACCGGGGCGGACTGGGCCACAACGCGCTGCGCGACGCCCGCGACCAGTTGCTGGGCGCCGTCGCCAAGAGCCCGGTGATCGCGTACGCCCGTGTCGAAGGTCTGGAAGACGCGCCCGAACTGCGCCTGCTGATCGATCGCGAGAAGGCCAATGCCCTGGGTGTGTCGTTCGATTCCATCCGTTCGTCGCTGTCCACGTCGGTGGGCTCGGCCGTGGTGAACGACTTCATCAACGCCGGCCGCGTCCAGCGCGTGGTCGTGCAGGCCGAGGCCAGGGACCGCATGTCGCCTGACGACCTGCTGCGCCTGTATGCCGCCAATTCGAGCGGGGGGCTGGTGCCGTTCTCGGCCTTCGCTTCGTCCGAATGGGCCAAGGGTCCGGTGCAGGTCATCCGCTACAACGGCTATCCCGCCTATAAGATCTCGGGCGACGCCAAGCCGGGCTTCAGTACCGGCGAGGCCATGAGCGAGATGGAGCGCCTGGTGCGCGAACTGCCCCCGGGCATCGGCTACGAGTGGACGGGCCAGTCGCTGCAGGAACGCGTGTCGGGCGCCCAGGTGCCCATCCTGCTGACGCTGTCGCTGCTGGTGGTGTTCCTGGTGCTGGCCGCGCTGTATGAAAGCTGGTCCATTCCGTTCTCGGTGATCCTGGTGGTGCCGCTGGGGATCCTGGGCGCGGTGCTGGCGGTGACGATGGTGGGCATGCCCAACGACGTGTTCTTCAAGGTGGGCCTGATCACCATCATCGGCCTGTCGGCCAAGAACGCCATCCTGATCGTGGAGTTCGCCAAGGACCTCTATGCCGAGGGCAAGGGCCTGGCCGAAGCCACGATCGAGGCGGCGCGCCTGCGCTTCCGT
The DNA here is from genome assembly GCF_004216695.1 of Pigmentiphaga kullae. Lineage (GTDB taxonomy): Bacteria > Pseudomonadota > Gammaproteobacteria > Burkholderiales > Burkholderiaceae_B > Pigmentiphaga > Pigmentiphaga kullae. The sequence continues at coordinate 1,624,176 of NZ_SGXC01000002.1, read as the reverse complement.
CCCATCATCATGACGTCGCTGGCGTTCATCCTGGGCGTGCTGCCGCTGGCCATCGCCACCGGCGCCAGCTCGGGCGCGCAGCGCGCCATCGGTACCGGCGTGATGGGCGGCATGATCTCCGCCACGTTGCTGGCCGTGTTCCTGGTGCCCGTGTTCTTCGTGGTGGTGCTGAGGCTGTTCAAGACCAAGCCCGAATCGCTGCATATCATGGGACACCATGACGACGAGCCGAACAAGGGCGATGCCGGCGCGGCGGGAACGGTCAAGCATGAAGGAAACTGATATGAAACGACCCGCACACTCACTCGTGGCGGTGGCCGTCGCCGCCCTGCTGGGGGGATGCTCGCTGATCCCGACCTATGAGCGCCCGGCGGCGCCGGTGGAGGCGGATTTCTCCGCCCACGGCGCGGCGCCGGCCGGCGCGCAGCCGGCCACGGCCGACATCGGCTGGCGCCAGTTCTTCGGCGACGAACGCCTGCAACGGCTGATCGCGCTGTCGCTGGAAAACAACCGCGACCTGCGCGTGGCGGTGCTGAACATCGAGGCGGCCCGGGCCCAGTACGGCGTGACGCGCGCCGACCAGTTCCCCGGCATCAATGCCAACGCGAACGGCACGCGCCAGCGCACGCCCGGCGACCTGTCGTATTCCGGCCGCTCGACCATAGGCAGCCAGTACCAGGTCAACCTGGGGGTGACCGCGTTCGAACTGGACCTGTTCGGCCGCGTCCGCAGCCTGAGCCAGGCGGCGCTGGCGCAATACCTGGCCAGCGAGGAAACCCGGCGCAGCACGCAGATCAGCCTGGTGGCCCAACTGGCCAATGCCTACCTGAACGAGCGTTCCAGCGACGAGCTGCTGGCGCTGGCACAGCGCACCTTGAAGACCCGGCAGGATTCGTACGGCCTGATCAAGCTGCGCTACGACGCCGGCGCGGCGTCCGAACTGGAGCTTCAGCAGGCCGAGTCGCTGGTGCAGAGCGCCTTGTCCGAGCAGGCCATCGCCGAGCGCAACCGCGCGCAGGCCACCAATGCGATCGTGTTGCTGATCGGCCAGCCCCTGCCCGCCGATCTGCCCGCGCCGCGGCCTTTGAGCGAGCAGGGGCTGCTGGCCGATGTGCCGGTGGGCCTGTCGTCCGACCTGATCGAACGCCGGCCCGACATCCGTTCGGCCGAGCAGCAATTGCGCAGCGCCAATGCCAGCATCGGCGCCGCCCGCGCCGCGTTCTTCCCCAGGATTTCGCTGACCGGCGCGTTCGGCACCGCAAGCAGCCAGTTGTCGGGGCTGTTCGACAGCGGTTCGCTGGCCTGGAGCTTCGCGCCCCAGATCAGCCTGCCCATCTTCGACGGCGGCCGCAACCGGGCCAATCTCGACCTGTCCGAAGCCCGCAAGAACATCGCGGTGGCTCAATACGAGAAGACGATCCAGACGGCGTTCCGGGAAGTGGCGGATGCGCTTGACGCCAAGGGGACCTACGACCGGCAGATCCAGTCGCAGCAGACCCTGGTGGATGCGTCCCGCCGCAGCCTGGAGCTGTCCGACATGCGGTATCGCAACGGGGTCGACAGCTACCTGCAACTGCTGGATTCGCAGCGGGCGCTGTTCACCGCCGAGCAGAGCCTGTTGCAGGCGCGCACTCAGCGCCTGAACAACCTGGTGGGCTTGTACAAGTCGCTGGGTGGCGGTTGGGAAGAGAACACGGTGGCCGCCAAGGCGGCGCCGCCAACATCTACCGTGCAATGAAAAAAACAAGGGGCGCTTCGGCGCCCCTTGTCATTCCACCCCAGTTAGTCGTTTTCTTCATGGCCGATGCCTTGTCCCAATGAACAAAGGGCGTCTCCCGCTGGCGGGGACGCCCTTGCCGAGGCACCGCATGGCGGCGATCAGCCGTTGACGTACTGGATGTTGTAGCGGCGAGCGTTCGCCTTCAGGTCGGCGATCAGGTTCAGGACCTGGGTGGCCGCGGCGCGCAGGGTTTCGAACGGGCGGGGCTGTTCGAATTCGTTGGCCAGCTCGCCACGGATCAGTTCGCGCTCGAGCGTGTCGGTCAGCTTGCTGTCTTGAACGTATTTCATGGCTGTATCCTTTACAGTGGTTGCCTAGGTGCTATCCCCTAGGTGATAACCCTATATTAGGGGAAACCCCAGGATAAGGCAAGCTCTTGTCGCATCGCAGCATGAATAGGGCGGGAAGTGTTGCTGCCCAGCCTCATATTTGATGTTTATGAATCACCTAATGGGATAAAAACAAAGCTCAGAGACGCGCGCGATAGGTGGCCGGCGTTTCCCCGAAGGTGCGCTTGAAAACTCCGATGAACGCACTCGCCGTCGAATAACCCAGGTCGAATGCGATGGCCGTCACGGATATTCCTGCCGCGAGCATCTCCAGTGAACGCAACATGCGTGCGCGCTGCCGCCAGGCCGTGAAGTTGAACCCTGTTTCGGCCAAGAACCGTCGGCTCAGGGTGCGCGAACTGACGGCCGCCCAGGCCGCCCAGCGCTCGAGGTCCCGATCGTCGGCCGGATCGGCAATCAGCGCCCGTGCTATGCGCTGCAGGCGCGGATCGCGCGGCAGCGGCAGCCCGAAGGGTTCGGCCGGCAGGCTGCGGATCTCGTCGAGGATCACCGCGGCGACGTGGGCGTGGGGTCCGGTCAGCGGCGCTGCGGTCACGGGTTCCCAGGCGCATGCCCGCAGTACTGCTTCCCGCAGCAGGCCGGAGGTTCGAAGGGTGCAGGGGTGCTGCGGCAGATTCGCGCAGGCGGGCTCGGCGACGTAGACGCTCCAGCCATGAAACGGCCCGTGCGACCGGCCCGAATGGGGGGTATGCGGCGGCAGCCACACGGCGTGGATTGCCGGAACGAGCCACAGGCCGTCATCGACGCCCACCGACAGCAGGCCACGCAGCGACCCGAACAGCTGCCCACGCGCATGTTGGTGGGGAGTGGCGGCCAAGTCACCGTCGTGCCGGCCCTGGGCGGCGACCAGGACCGGCCCCTCCGACATGTCGAGAAAGTGGCGCAGTTGGAGGATGGGATCAGGCATGGCGGATTCAAGCTATCGAATGTCCGATACATTCTATAGCCGCCACGCGAAGTCTCCTTACACTGAAGTCCATTCATGCAGGAGGCCGCCCATGCGCGCACAAGACATTCCTCCGGACCATTCCGACGAGCCCGATCTGGACGCGCTCTATGCGCAGCCCTCCGAGAGGATCCAGAAGGCGGTGCTGGACCGCCTGGTCGATTTTCACGTGGACTACCTCCGGGTCGCCACGTTCTTCTGCCTTGCCACGGGCAGCGAGCGGGGCCTGGACGCCTCGCCCCGCGGCGGCCCGCCCGGGTTTGTCCACGTGCTCGATCCGCACACGGTCGCCTTTGCCGATTGGCCGGGCAACAATCGTATCGAGTCGATGCGCAATCTGCGGCGCGACGAACGTCTCGGCATGCTGTTCCTGTTCCCCGGCTTGGAGATCTTCCTGCGCATCAACGGCCGCGGTCGCGTTTCCACAGCCGCAGAGCTTCTGGCCCAGTTGCGTGAAGGCGAACGGACGCCCAAGACCGCGACCGTGGTGCAGGTCGACGAAGTGCTGCTGCATTGTGGCAGGGCGATCAACCGCGCGGGACTCTGGAGGGACGGCTCCAGGCTCGACCGCCAGGCCCTGCCTACGGTCGGCCGGATGATGGCTTCACTCGCCAGGTTGGGCGATGACCCGGCCGGGATCGGTGATGCGCGGGTCGAGCAGATCGATGCGCACTACGATCATTCGGTCCGGCACGACCTGTACTGAAAACTTGCCCACCGCGCATCGACGGCGGTTTGGGCGAGCTTGAGGTTCAGCGGCGGAAACTGCCCTTGACCAGCTGGAAGCCGAACAGCCGGCAGGCCAGCGCGCCGTTGTAGACGGGCGTGCGCCGGAACGGATCCAGGCGCAGCTTGCGGGGGAATTCCATGTCGCTGGTGATGACGTGCAACTGCCAGCCGCCGAATTCCCGCTTGAGCGTGCTGGCCCATTCGGTCCAGAGCTGGCGATCTTCTTCCAGGTCCAGGCGTTCCCCGTAGGGCGGATTGGTGACCAGCCAGCCCGCGCGTTCGTCCAGCGGGCAGGTGTCGCGCGCGTCGGCCACTTCGAAATAGACCGCGTCCTCGGTCAGCCCCGCCCGGTGGGCATTGTCGCGCGCCGCGTCGATGGCGCGCGGATCGATGTCGGCGCCGGCCAGTTGCATGGGCAGTTCGGGCAGGATGCGGGCGCGCGCGTCATCCTTCAGGTCGCGCCAGCGGCGGTCCTGGTGGCCGCGCAGGCGCTCGAAGGCGAACGGGCGGGAGATGCCCGGCGGCACGCGCAGGCCCTTGAGCGCGGCCTCGATCAGGATGGTACCGCTACCGCAGAAGGGGTCGATCAGCGGTACGTCGGCGGGCCAGCCGGACAGGGCCAGGAGGCCCGCCGCCAGATTCTCGCGCAGTGGCGCCTCGCCCTTGTCCAGCCGCCAGCCGCGCTTGAACAGCGATTCGCCGGAGGTGTCCAGGTAGAGCGTGGCGCTGGTTTCGTCCAGGAAGGCATGCACGCGGGCATCGGGCCGCACGGTATCGATGTTGGGGCGTTCCCCCTCGAGTTCGCGCAGGCGGTCGCAGATGCCGTCCTTGACCCGCAGGTTGCAGAACTGCAGGCTTTTCATCGGGCTGCGGACGGCCGAGGTATCCACGCGCAGGGTCTGCTCGGCGCCGAACCAGCGCTCCCAGGGGGTGGCGCGGGCCAGTTCCAGCAGTTCGTCCTCGTCGCGCACGGTGCCGTGCGCGACCCGGACCAGGACGCGGGTGGCCAGCCGCGATTCCAGATTGGCGCGCATCATGCCGTTCCAGTCGGCCGTGAAATGGGCGCCGGCGCGGCCGGGGTGGGCGTCGTCGTAGCCCAGCGCATGCAGCTCGTCGACCAGAGCATGTTCCAGGCCCTGCGGGCAGGGGGCGAACATGGCGAAGACCTCGGCCTGCGCGCCGCGGGGCCGCCGTTCGGCCCTCGGCTCGGCCGCGGGGGCTGGGGCTGGGGCGGGGCGGCCCGCGTGCCGCTCGCGCGGGCGGGCAACAGGCTCGTCGTCGCGTCGCGGCCGCGGCTTGCGGGGCGGCGCGTCGGGAGCCTGCCTCGGCTCATCCGCAGCGGCGGGCTGTTTGCCGCCTTCGAGCGCCGCCCGTGCCACGCGATGGGCGCGCGGGCCCGACCGGCTGCGCCGCTCGGTGTCCTGCGGATCGCCGGATTGCCGTGGGCGGGTGCCGGTGGGAAGGGAAAGCGTCGGTTTTTTGCGCTCGGGAGTATCGGACAAGACGTGGGCCAATCAGAAGGGTTTGACGACAACGAGGACGGTGGCGGCCAGCAGCAGCAGCACGGGAACCTCGTTGAACCAGCGGTAGAACACGTGGGGCCGGGCGTTGCGGCCGGCCTCGAACTTGCGCAGCAGGCTGCCACAGGCGTGGTGGTAGCCGATGACCAGGATGACCACCGCCAGCTTGGCGTGCATCCAGCCGTTGCCGGGGCCGCGCCCTATACCATAGCCCACATACAGCCACAGGCCCAGCAGGACCGCCGGCACCGCCAGGATGGTGGTGAAGCGGAACAGCCGGCGCGCCATGCCCAGCAGCCGCGTGGCGGCGGCCGCGTTCGTTTCCTGCGCCAGGTTGACGAAGATGCGCGGCAGGTAGAACAGGCCGGCGAACCACGAGGCGACGAAGACGATGTGAAAAGCTTTCACCCACAACATAAGCGCTTCCTTGTCGATGCATGCATGCCGCCGGGGCGGCGGGATCGGACGGCGGGGCGGGCCGTCGGGCCCTGGCCGCCGCATGGTGTTGCGCGAGGCGTCAGCCCCGCGTCTGGCCGTCGCCGGTCAGGACCCACTTCAGCGTGGTCAATCCTTCCAGCCCGACCGGACCGCGGGCGTGCAGCTTGTTGGTCGAGATGCCGATCTCGGCACCCAGGCCGTATTCGTAGCCGTCGGCGAAACAGGTCGGCAGATTGACGTAGACCGAGCTCGAATCGACCTCGCGCTGGAAGCGGCGGGCGGCGGACAGGTTCTCGGTGACGATGGAGTCGGTGTGCTGGGAGCCGTGGGCTTCGATGTGGCCGATGGCCTGGTCCAGGTCGTCCACTACCTTGACGGACAGGATGGGACCCAGGTATTCGGTGTCCCAGTCTTCCTCGGTCGCGGGCAAGGCCTGCGGCAGCAGCGCGCGGGTGCGCTCGCAGCCTCGCATCTCGACGCCGTGCGCGGCAAACGCCTGGCCCATCGCGGGCAGGAAGGCCGCGGCCACGCCCGCGTGGACCAGCAGGGTTTCCATCGACCCGCAGATGCCGTAGCGGTAGGTCTTGGCGTTGAACGCGATGGTGTGGGCCTTGGCCAGGTCGGCGTCGCGGTCGACGTAGACGTGGCAGATGCCGTCCAGGTGCTTGATGACCGGCACCCGCGCTTCCTCGGACAGGCGCTTGATCAGCCCCTTGCCGCCCCGGGGAACGATGACGTCCACGTATTCGGTCATGGTGGCCAGCTTGCCCACGGCCGCCCGGTCGGTGGTCTCGACCACCTGCACGGCGTCGGCGGGCAGGCCGGCGGCTTCCAGGCCCGCGCGCACGATGCGGCCCAGCGCGGTATTCGAGTGGATGGCTTCGGAACCGCCGCGCAGGATGGTGGCGTTGCCCGATTTCAGGCACAGCGCGGCCGCGTCGATGGTGACGTTGGGGCGCGATTCGTAGACGATGGCGATGACGCCCAGCGGGACCCGCATGCGGGCCACCTGCATGCCGTTCGGCCGCGTGCGGGTCTCGGTCAGTTCGCCCACGGGGTCGGGCATGGCGGCGATCTGCTCCAGGCCGGCGGCCATCAGCCCCAGGGCCTTGTCCGACAGCGTCAGGCGGTCCACCAGGGCCGCGTCCAGTCCGTTCGCCCGGGCCGCTTCCAGGTCCTTGGCGTTTTCCGCCTGCAGCCAGTCCTTGCGGTCGCGCAGGCCGGCCGCCATGGCGCGCAGCGCGGCGGCCTTGGCGCGGTCGTCGGCGCGCGCGACCTGCCGGGCGGCGGCGCGGGCGCTGGCGCCGATCCGGCGCATGGTTTGGTCGAGCGTAGAGGTATCCATCCGTATGAATCGCTGGGGGCGGGGCGCCTCAGGCAGCGAGCCTGAGCGCCAGCCGCGTGATTTCGTGCCACGGATCCGGGAGGCGCCCCGGAACACGCAGTCCTTTGATGATCTTGTCCACCTCGTGGGCGTGGTGGACGGCGGCGGTCCAGGCCTGGGGGGGCAGCCGTTTGAGTGCCTGGTTGGCCAATTGTTCATGCGTGCCGAAGAAACGCAGCGTGCGCATCAGCGCCGGCACGCTTTGCCCCTGCTGGCCTGCCTGGGCCAGGCGGGCCAGCAGGCGGATTTCCTCGCCCACCGCCCACAGCACCAGCGGCAGGGCTTCGCCCTCGGCACGCAGGCCTTCGATCAGGCGCACCATGCGCTTGCCGTCGCCCGCCAGCATGGCGTCGCGCAGCTTGAAGACGTCATAGCGCGCCACGTTCATGACCGCGTCCTGCACCTGCTCCAGCGTCAGCGTGCCTTCGGGATACAACAGGCCGAGCTTGAGGATTTCCTGGTGCGCGGCCAGCAGGTTGCCCTCGACGCGGTCGGCCAGCCATTGCAGGACCTCGGCGCCGGCGCGCTGCTTCTGCCGCGCCAGCCGCTCTCCCACCCAGCCGGGCAGCATGGGCCGTTCGATGGTGGGCACGTCCACGACGATGCCATGCTCCGCCAGCGCCGAGAACCAGGCCGACGAGCGGGTCGTCTTGTCCAGCTTGGGCAGCATCACGACCGTGACGCTGTCGCCCCGCTGGCTTGGCGCCTGCCCGGCCAGCCGGGCGATCACCTCGCCGCCGGTCTTGCCGGGCTTGCCGGTGGGGATCTTCAATTCCAGCAGCCGGCGGTCGCCGAACAGCGAGATCGATTGCGAGGCGCTCAGCAGCGCGTTCCAGTCGCTGCGGGCGTCCGCCACCACCGTTTCCCGTTCCGTGAATCCGCCGGCGGTGGCCGCCGTCCGCAAGGCGTCGCAGGCTTCGATCACGAGCAGGGGCTCGTCGCCGGTTACCGTATACAGCGGTTCCAACTGCTCGCCCGCCCGCTGGAGCTGGGCAATCAGTTGTTCGGGACGCAATTGCCTCATGGCGTGCCTCCAGCGGACCGATGAGCACCGAGGTCGACGGCGAGATCGCGCCGCCGTGACCCAGGATGCGGTGGATCCGGCTCCGCCGGTCCACTCGCATCGCCCCCTGGGGGGCGCGCGAAGCGCGTAGGGGGGGGGCTCTTCATCAACTGGGCTGCTTCGACTCGACAGCGGCCATGCGGCGCAAGACCTGCTGCACCGTTTCGTTCTGCATGTCGCGATACAGCAGGTTGGCTTCGGAGTCCTTGGCCAGGGTGTTCGCGTCGCTGAAGGTCAGGTCGCGCTTGAGCGCGATGGTCGTGGGCGGGATGTAGTCCTGGCCCTTGCCGTCGTGGACGCGGAAGGCGAACAGGTAGCGCAGCTCGAATTCCCGCACGCGGCCCGAGGCGTCCAGCGACAGGATGCTGCGCTCGCGCGTTTCCTGCAGGATCTGCAACTGGGCTTGCGCCTCCTTGGGATCCTCGACGATGCGGGTATTGGTCGTGTTGCGCACGTAGCGGCGCAACTGCGCGCCAAGCTCGGAGGTGTCGGCGGCGCCGATGTAGAGCGTGGAGAAGGGCAGGTCGGCCGTGCCCCGCAGCGCGAAGCCGCAGCCCGCCAGAAGTGCCAGCCCGCCGCTTGCTGCGGCTTGCAGCAGCATACGGCGTCGCATATCAGCAGAGGACGAAGAGGACAACGGTTTCATGCCAGTTTCCAAATCAAGACTTCACCAACGAAGCCCGTTGAGTTTCCCCAGGATGCGGTGGATCCGGCTCTGCCGGTCCACCCGCATCGCCCCCTGGGGGGCGCGCGTCAGCGCGTAGGGGGGAGCCAGCCTCTAGCCCACCACGTTTACTAGTTTGCCAGGGACAACGATAACGCGTTTGGGCGGACGTCCCTCGAGGAACCGGCCTACGGCCTCGTGCGCGACGGCCAGGGCCTCGATGGCGGCCTTGTCGGCGCTGCTGGGCACCGACAGCGAACCGCGCAGCTTGCCGTTGACCTGCAGCATCAGCTCGACCTCGTCGGTCACCAGCGCGGCTTCGTCCAGCTGGGGCCAGGGCGCGTCCAGCAGGTCGCCGTGGGCCTGGCCGTAGCCCAGGTCGAGCCAGGCCTGCCAGGTCAGGTGCGGCACGATGGGGTAGAGCACAGACAGCAGGATGCGCGTGCCCTCGGCCAGCGCGGCGTCGCCGGTCTCGCCCTCGAGCTTGGCGTCTTCCAGCGTGTTCAGCAGCTTCATGCTGGCCGAGACCACGGTGTTGTACTGGATGCGCTGGTAGTCGTAGTCGGCCTGCTTCAGGATGGCATGGACGTCGCGGCGCAGCAGCTTGACGGCCTGGCTGGCGGACGACCAGTCGGCCGGGGCGGGACGGCCCAGCGCCGCCTGGATGCGTGCGCGGTTCGCATGGCAGAAGGACCACAGGCGGCGCAGGAAGCGGTGCGCGCCGTCCACGCCCGACCCCGACCATTCCAGCGTCTGCTCGGGGGGGCTCGCGAACATTACGAACAGCCGCGCCGTGTCGGCCCCCTGCGTGTCGATCAGCGATTGCGGATCGACGCCGTTGTTCTTGGACTTGGACATCGTGCCCACGCCGCCGTAGTCCACGGGCGAGCCATCGGCCTTGAGCTTGGCGCCCACGATGGCGCCCTTGGCGTCGTAGATGTTCTCGACTTCGTCGGGCCAGAAGTACTCGATGCCGCCCTTCTCGTTCTTGCGCGAGTAGATGTGGTTGAGCACCATGCCCTGCGTCAGCAGCTTGACGAAGGGTTCGCCGAACTTGACCAGGCCCATGTCGCGCATGACCTTGGTCCAGAAACGGGCGTACAGCAGGTGCAGCACGGCGTGCTCGATGCCGCCGATGTACTGGTCCATCGGCATCCAGTAGTCGTTGCGCCCGTCGACCATCGCCGCGTCGTTGCCCGGCGAGGTATAGCGCATGAAGTACCAGGACGAGTCCACGAACGTGTCCATGGTGTCGGTCTCGCGCCGCGCGGGCTTGCCGCACTGCGGGCAGACGCACTTCAGGAACGATTCGCTCCTGGCCAGCGGGTTGCCGCTGCCGTCCGGGATCAGGTCCTCGGGCAGCACGACCGGCAGATCTTTCTCGGGCACCGGCACGGGGCCGCAGGCCTCGCAGTGGATGATGGGGATGGGCGTGCCCCAGTAGCGCTGGCGCGACACGCCCCAGTCGCGCAGGCGGAAGGTGGTGCGCTTCTCGCCCAGGCCCTTGGCCGCGAGATCGGCCGCGATGGCGTCGACGGCGGCCTGGTGGCCGAGGCCGTCGTACTTGCCGGAGTTCACCGTGCGGGCCACCTGCTTCTCGCCGTACCATTCCTGCCAGGCGTCGGTGGAGAAGGCCTGGCCCTCGGCCTGGATGACCTGCCTGATGGGCAGGCCGTATTTCCTGGCGAACGCGAAGTCGCGTTCGTCATGGGCGGGAACGCCCATGACCGCGCCGTCGCCGTAGCTCATCAGCACGTAGTTGCCGACCCAGACCGGCACGGCTGCGCCGGTGAGCGGGTGCACCACGGTCAGGCCGGTCGGCAGGCCTTCCTTGTCGCGCGTGGCCAGCTCGGCCTCGGTCACGCCGCCCTTGCGGCATTCCTCGATGAAGGCGGCCAGGGCGGGATCGGTGGCGGCGGCGTGCAGGGCCAGGGGGTGTTCGGGCGCGACCGCGCAGAACGTGACGCCCATGATGGTGTCGGCGCGCGTCGTGAACACGTACATGCGGCCGTCCTGGATCAACTGGCCGGCGGCGTCGCGGATGTCGTGGGTGAAGGCGAAGCGCGTGCCCTCGCTCTTGCCTATCCAGTGCTCCTGCATCAGGCGCACGCGCTCGGGCCAGCCGGTCAGGTTGTTCTTGACCTCGTCCAGCAGTTCCTCGGCGTAGTCGGTGATGCGCAGGTAGTAGCCGGGGATCTCGCGCTTTTCCACCAGCGCGCCCGAGCGCCAGCCGCGCCCGTCGATGACCTGTTCGTTGGCCAGCACGGTCTGGTCCACCGGATCCCAGTTCACCACCTGGGTCTTGCGGTAGGCGATGCCCTTTTCCAGCATCTTCAGGAACAGCCACTGGTTCCACTTGTAGTACTTCGGGTCGCAGGCGGCCATTTCGCGCGACCAGTCTATGCCCAGCCCCATCGCCTTCATCTGCTTCTTCATGTAGGCGATGTTGTCGTAGGTCCACTTCGCCGGCGGCACCTTGGACTTGATGGCGGCGTTCTCGGCCGGCATGCCGAAGGCGTCCCAGCCCATGGGCATCAGGACGTTGTAGCCCTTCATGCGCAACTGCCGGTACATGGCGTCGTTGATCGTGTAGTTGCGCACGTGGCCCATGTGCAGCTTGCCGCTGGGGTAGGGCAGCATCGAGCAGGCGTAGAACTTGGGCTTTTCCGAGCCGTCGGCGTTCTTCGCGTGTTCTACCGTCAGGTAGGCGTTGGTCGCTTCCCAGTGCTTCTGGGCAGCGGATTCGATCTCGGTGGGAGCGTAGCGTTCCTGCATGGGTTCCGGGCTGGTCTAAGGTATTCTGGCGCGGCGATGACGCCATGGCCGCGGGCCTGGGCCGGCTCGCGCGAGGGCAGCCGGCCGGCTAAACCCCTCATTATAGAAGCAGGCGGGGCTCTGCTGGGCCAGCGGTGCTAGACTGCCTGCCGCACTCTCTCATTCCCAGCATTCCGCGCCATGTCCCTGCTCGACAATCTCAACGCCCCCCAGCACGCCGCCGTCACGATCGAACCCCGCCACGCCCTGGTGCTGGCCGGCGCCGGCAGCGGCAAGACACGGGTGTTGACCACGCGCATGGCCTGGCTGATCCAGACCGGCCAGGTCAGCCCGCACGGCCTGATGGCGGTTACTTTTACGAACAAGGCCGCGCGCGAGATGCTGACCCGCATCAGCGCGCTGCTGCCCATCAACACGCGCGGCATGTGGATAGGCACCTTCCACGGCCTGTGCAACCGGATGCTGCGTGCGCACTACCGGGATGCCGGGCTGCCCCAGACGTTCCAGATCCTGGACACGGCCGACCAGTTGTCGGCCATCAAGCGGCTGTTGAAGGGGGCGGGCGTGGATGACGAAAAATACCCGCCGCGCCAGTTGCAGCACTTCATCAACGCCGCCAAGGAAGAGGGGCTGCGCCATACCGAGGTCGAGGCCTACGACAGCTTCAACCGGCAGATGGTGGAGCTCTACGGCATGTACGACGCCCAGTGCCAGCGCGAGGGCGTGGTCGACTTTCCCGAACTGCTGCTGCGCTGCTACGAGCTGCTGACCCACAACGCGCCCATACGCGAGCACTACCAGCACCGTTTCCGCCATATCCTGGTAGACGAGTTCCAGGACACCAACCGGCTCCAGTACCGCTGGCTCAAGCTGCTGGCGGGCGGCGGCGCGGCCCTGTTCGCCGTGGGCGACGATGACCAGTCCATCTACGCATTCCGCGGCGCCAACGTCGGCAACATGGCCGAGTTCGAGCGCGAATACGCCCACGAGCGGGTCATCCGGCTCGAGCAGAACTACCGATCGCACGGGCACATCCTGGACGCGGCCAACACGCTGATCCGCAACAACTCCGGCCGCCTGGGCAAGAACCTGTGGACCGACCAGGGGCACGGCGAACCCATCCGCGTCTACGAGGCGCTGTCCGACGCCCAGGAGGCCCAGTGGGTGATCGAGGAGATCCGCTCGCTGGTGGGCGAGGGCCGGCTGCGCCGCGAGATCGCCATCCTGTACCGCAGCAACGCCCAGTCGCGGGTGCTGGAACATGCGCTGTTCTCGTCGGGCATTCCGTACAAGGTCTACGGCGGCCTGCGCTTCTTCGAACGCCAGGAGGTCAAGCACGCGCTGGCCTACCTGCGCCTGATGGAAAATCCGCACGACGACACGGCCTGGATGCGGGTGGTGAATTTCCCGGCGCGGGGCATAGGCGCCCGCACGCTGGAGCAGCAGGCCGACATCGCGCGCCTGCACAATTGCAGCCTGTATGCGGCGGTGAGCCAGGTGCCCGGCCGGGGCGGCAACAACCTGGCACAGTTCGCGGGCCTGATCGACCGCATGCGCTTCGAGACGCAGAACCTGCCGCTGCACGAGATCGTGGACCACGTGATCGAGGCCAGCGGCCTGATCCAGCACTATCTGCAGGAAAAGGAAGGCGCCGAGCGCATCGAGAACCTGAGGGAACTGGTCAATGCGGCGGCGGCTTTCGCCGCCGAGGACGGCTATGGGCTGGCCGATGCCGGCGCGCTGGCGCAGACCCTGCCCGAGGCCGGCGTCGAGCTGCCGTCCCCGCTGGCGGCCTTCCTGTCGCACGCGGCGCTGGAAGCGGGCGACAATCAGGCGAGCGAAGGCCAGGACGCGGTCCAGCTCATGACGGTGCATGCGGCAAAGGGCCTGGAGTTCGAGGCCGTCTTCATCACCGGGCTCGAGGAAGGGCTGTTCCCGCACGAGAACAGCGTCCTGGAGCAATCCGGGCTGGAGGAGGAGCGGCGGTTGATGTACGTGGCGGTGACGCGCGCCCGCGAGCGCCTGTACCTGAGCTTCTCGCAGACGCGCATGCTGCACGGCCAGACCCGCTACAACATGCGGTCGCGCTTCCTGAGCGAGGTGCCCGAGGAATCGCTGAAGTGGCTGACGCCCCGCAACGGCCGCGCCAAGGCGGTCGATACCGCCGGCGGCTGGGGGCGCGCCGCCTGGGGCGAGGACTCCGAGCGCGGCGGCTTTTCGCGGCCGGCCAAGGATGCGCCCTACGTGGGCTCGTCGGAAGGCTATTCCAGCCGCCGCACCTCGGACGCCGGGGTCGAGGTCAACGGGCGCACCTTCAAGGTGGGCCAGAGCGTGGCGCATCCGAAGTTCGGCGAAGGCGTCATCGTCAGCCTGATGGGCAGCGGCCAGGATGCCCAGGTCCAGGTCAATTTCGGCGGGGTGGGGACCAAGACGCTGGCGCTTGCCATGGCCAAGCTCGATCCGGTCTAAGGGGCCGGACGGCGGTCTTACGCCTGGCGGCGCTGCGGCTCGGTGGCGTGGATGAAGACGGTGTAGGTATCGGCGGGGTGGGGAACCCCGGCCAGGTCGAGCGCATGGCCGATCGCGCCACGGTGATAGGTGCCGTGGTTGACGATGTGGAACAGCATTTCCTTGCGCGACATCGCGCCGCGCTGGCCGTCGGCGAACACGAAGGAAACGGTCTCGTCTTCCTCGGGCGGCCCGAGCCGGGCGGCGTAGGCGCCGTACCAGGCGTCGGAGCGGGCGATGCGTTCGCGCAGTTCGTCCAGCGCGGGCAGGCGCGGCGTGTTGGTCGAGGCATGCGGCGCCGGGGCGCCTTCCAGGCGCGACCGGAACAGGTCCTCGACGATGATCATGTGATTGAGCTGCTGCGTCGCGAAGCGCAGGGATTCCGCCCGCGCGGTGTCCAGCCGGCCGATGGCCTCGAGGGTGCGCAGGTCCGCCCAGGCCTTGTACTGGAACGCCTGCCGCAGCATGTCAGTTGCGGCGCAGGGGGCGGCGATTGCCGGACACGGGCGACGGGCCGTCCTTGTGCCGGAAACTGATGCGTCCCTTGGTCAGGTCGTACGGGGACAATTCCATCGTGACCCGGTCGCCGGCCAGGATACGGATGCGGTGCTTGCGCATTTTGCCCGATGCGTAGGCGGCAACCTCCATGCCGTTTTCCAGCGTGACGCGAAAGCTGGTCGAGGGCAGCACTTCGGCGACGACGCCTTCCATTTCGATCAGTTCTTCCTTATTCGCCATGGTCAATTCCTCCTGTACATGCGAATGCATAAATGCGAGCTTCGGCCACGGCGGGGCCATGGCATGCGGCAAGGTGGCGCGAAGCGCCAGCGATGACGGGAAAGTTCGCGTTGAAACGCCGCGAGCCGTTCTAAGGCCGGGGCGTAGTGGCTGCCGCCTGGGGTTTGGGTTTGCCGTGTCGCGGAAGCTTGGGATGGCTTCCTGGGGTGGCCCGTGGCAGGGGCCTTTCTTCCAGGCAAAAACAAAAAACCCCCGCAAGCGGGGGTTTTGGCGGATAAGCTGATTATAGCTTATACAGGCTGGATGTTGGAAGCCTGGCGACCCTTGGGGCCGACGGTGACTTCGAAACGAACCTTTTGGTTTTCCTGCAGGGTCTTGAATCCGTCCACACGGATTTCGGAGAAGTGGGCGAACAGGTCGTCGCCGCCCGAATCAGCCGTGATGAAGCCAAAACCCTTGGCGTCGTTGAACCATTTGACGGTGCCGGTTTCCATGGTGTTTATCCTTGAAATGAAATGACCAAACGAATGTAAGCAAGACAATCAAGGATGGAGACCATGAACAACCGTACCGCAGTGGTAAGCGATTTTGTACAGCAACTCGTACTCTTGAAAATCATGCCCCGCCGTTATACGGGCTATCTTTGGGCCCGTCAACCGCGTTTGCCGGATTGAACCGGAAAATGCCGGCGGTGTGGGTGAAGTCCCGGGTTTTCACTGAGAAAATCGCCCACAAAATCCCTCACGAACCGTTGCCGAAACCCGGTGCGGGAGGCGCTCCGAATACGCTGGTGTAAGTAGGATAAAAACTGCAATACAGCACCGCGGCCGCGACGAAATTGAAAGGCATTTGAATCAGCCCGGAAATCGTCGGCGACATGCCGACGGCTTCGAGCAGGCCGCCGCCCAGTTCCAGGGCCAGCACCACGAGCAGCCAGGTCGCGCCGTACATCAGGAACGCGCCCTTGTTGCGCCAGCAGGCGATGCCGGAAAAGAACAGGGCCTTGCGAATGCCCAGCCGGTGCCAGGCCACCAGTGCCGGCGCGTGCCAGAACAAGCCCGCGATGATGACGTAGAGGATGCCGAACAAGGCGATGGGCGCGCGCATGGCCGCCAGCACCCCGGCGACGTCGTCCGACGACAGGCCGGACATCGCCTCGCTCAGGCCATCGGCGAAAGGCAGGAAGGCGACCAGGCCCGCCACCAGCACGGCGGCCACGTACAGGGCGCCCATCGCCAGCAGCTTCTTGAACAGGCCCGGCGCCTTGAGCACCTGGAACAGGCGCAGCGGCAGCACCGTGCGGCCCTGCTCGATGGCGCGGCAGGCCTCCAGCGTCATGACCGTGATCGCCGGCATGCCGACGACGAACAGCAGGGGGCCGACGGGGGCGAGAATGCTGGCCACCAGGACCATGAAACCGACGGTCAGGGCCCAGGTGAACATCGCCATGGGCTGCAGGCGGAACAGGGCGAGTCCGTCGCGCACCCACTGCCAGCCGGCGCGGGGTGCCAGGGAGGCGGCTTGCATCAGCGGTCCCCCCGCGGATGCGGAATGCGTGCGTGGGCCCTCGTCGGCGCGTGCCGGTAGGAAAGATGTGTCATGGCTCAGGGAAGCGGAAAAATGTCGCCGTCGCGCCGCAGGCGCAGGATGCGTTCGAAATGGGTGGGATCGTGCGGCGTCAGGGTCTGCGCCGGGCGCGGCAGGTGGAAATCGCGCAGCCGGGACATCCAGAAACGCAGCGCGGCGGACCGCAGCACGGTGCGCCACGCGTCGCGTTCGCCATCGGTCAGCGGCCGCACCCGGTCGTAGGCGCCCAGCATCGCCTGGGCAAGCTCGGGCTGGAACGCGCCGCTGGCGTGGGCGATGCACCAGTCGTTGACGCAGACCGCCAGGTCGAACAGCCAGGTGTCGCAGCCGGCGAAGTAGAAGTCGATGAAACCGCCCAGCACCGGCGCCTCGCGCGTGCCGGCGAACAGGACGTTGTCGCGGAACAGGTCGCAGTGCGCCGGCCCCCGCGGCAGCGCGCGGCAGACGTCGGTCTGCGCGAACGCCGTCTGGACCGCCACTTCGTCGCGCAGCATGGCGGCGGCGGCCGGGTCCAGGTAGGGGGCGACGACGGGCTCGGTCTCCCGCCACCAGTCGAGCCCCAGCAGGTTGGGCTGCATCGCCGGGAAGTCGCGCCCGGCCAGGTGCATGCGGGCCAGCGTGGCGCCGACCTGTTCGCAATGGGCGGGCAGGGGCGACATCTCGCACTTGCCCGGCAGCAGGGTGGCGATGGTGCAGGGCTTGCCGTTCAACTCGGCCAGCCGGCGCCCGTCGCGCGTGGCCTGGGGGTGGGGGACGGGAATCCCGTGTTCCGCCAGGTGCGTCATCAGGTCGATGTAGAACGGCAACTGTTCGCGCGTCAGGCGCTCGAACAGGGTCAGCACGTATTCGCCCTGGCTGGTCGTAAGGAAATAGTTGGTGTTCTCGATGCCGGAAGGGATGCCGCGCAGGGCGCGCAGTTCGCCCAGCGTATAGTCGGCAAGCAGCGCGCGGGCATCCGTTTCGGTGACGGGGGTGAATACGGCCATGGATAAGCGGGGGTGAGGGCGGATATCGACGATTACCCCGCATTCTAGCGTCATCGCCCCCGCCGCCGGCCCGTCCGTCGCGGACGCTACAGGTTCAGCAGCCGCTCGCGCTCTCCCGGGGACTGGGTGAAGCCCTCGTGCTGGTAGAAGTCGAAGATGGCGTCGACGATGGCCTGGGGATCGTCGATCACCTGCAGCAGGTCGGGGTCGCCCGGCGATATCAGTCCCTGCGCCAGCGGCTGGGCGCGGATCCAGTCCACCAGGCCCCGCCAGTACTCCGACCCGACCAGGATGATGGGCATCTTCCGGCTCTTGTTGGTCTGCACCAGCGTCAGCGCCTCGAAAAGCTCGTCCAGCGTGCCGTAGCCGCCGGGCAGCACCACGTAGGCCGAGGTGAACTTGACGAAGGCCACCTTGCGCGGGAAAAAATGGCGGAAGAACAGGCTGATGTTCTGGTAGGCGTTGTTCGACTGCTCGTGGGGCAGTTCGATGTTCAGCCCGACGCTGGGGCTGGGGCCCTCGTAGGCGCCCTTGTTGGCCGCCTCCATGATGCCGGGGCCGCCGCCCGAAATGACGGAGAAACCCGCCTCGGACAGCTTGCGGGCGATCCGTTCGGTCGTTTCGTAGCGGGGGTCGCCGGCGGGGATGCGGGCGCTGCCGAAGATGCTGACCGCCGGCCGGATCTGCGCGAGGCGTTCGGACGCCTCGAAGAACTCTGACATAATCCCCAGCACATGCCATGACTCGCGAGCCTTGGTGGCGGTGGCACGCTCCACGCTCACCACGTCCCGCAGGCCGGGGATGCGTCCGGGTTTCTTCGGGACGTTTCCGCCGTCGTGGGTTTCCTTGCCTATTTCGATTTCTCTGTGTTTGATCATGATCAAGACGTTGCTGTTGGTGGACGGGTCCAGCTATCTATATCGCGCATACCACGCCCTGCCGGACCTGCGCAACGCGCAGGGGGAGCCGACCGGGGCGCTGTACGGCGTGCTGAACATGCTGCGCCGCGCACTGAACGATCATAAGGCAGACTACCTCGCCTGCATTTTCGATGCGCCGGGCAAGACCTTCCGCGACGACCTCTATCCCGAGTACAAGGCCACCCGCGCCAGCATGCCGGAAGACCTGGCGCGCCAGGTCGGGCCCATCGTCGAGGCCATACGCGCCCAGGGCTGGCCGGTGTTCGCCATCGAGGGGATCGAGGCCGACGACGTCATCGGCACGCTGGCCCTGCAGGCGGCGGGGCAGGGCATACACAGCGTGGTGTCGACCGGCGACAAGGACATGGCGCAACTGGTCAACGACCACGTGACGCTGGTCAACACCATGACCTCCGAGACGCTGGATGCCGAAGGCGTGCTGAAGAAGTTCGGCGTGCCGCCCGAGCGCATCGTGGACTACCTGATGCTGATCGGCGATTCGGTCGACAATGTGCCGGGCGTGGAGAAGGTCGGGCCCAAGACGGCGGCCAAGTGGCTCGCCCAGTATGGCACGCTGGAAGAACTGGTGGCGCAGGCCGACACCGTCAAGGGCGTGGCCGGCGCCAACCTGCGCACGGCGATCCCGAATTTCGCGCTGACGCGTTCGCTGATCACCATCCGCACCGATTGCGACCTGAGCGCCCACATTCCCGACCTGGATGCGCTGACCATGCGCGCGGTCGACCGCGAGAAGCTCGAGGTCATGTACGAACGCTACGGCTTTCGCACCTGGCTGCGCGAGCTGACGGGCGACGAGTCCCGCATTCCCGAAGGCGATTCGCGCGTGCAGGCCGACGCTCCGGCCGCGCCGGAAACCGTGAACTACGAGACGGTCAGCGACTGGGCCGCCTTCGACCGCTGGCTGGCCGCGATCCAGGCGGCGCCGCTGGTGGCCCTGGACACCGAAACCGATTCGCTGGTGGAAATGGAGGCCCGGCTGGTGGGCCTGTCCATCGCGGTCAAGCCGGGCGAGGCCTGCTACATCCCGCTGACCCACCGGCATCCGGACGCCGGCGAACAACTGCCCAAGGACGAGGTGCTGGCGCGCCTGGCCCCCTGGCTGGAGAACGCCGAGGCCCCCAAGCTGCTGCACAACGCCAAGTACGACACGCACGTCTTCGCCAACGCCGGGGTCGCGCTGCGCGGCGTCGCGCACGACACCATGCTCGAAGCCTACGTGCTGGAGTCGCATCGCAGCGTGTCGCTGGACGACCTGTCGCAGCGCTGGCTGGGCCGCAAGGGCCTGTCCTTCGTCGACGTGTGCGGCAAGGGCGTCAACCAGCTCTGCTTCGACGAGGTCGCCATCGACGTCGCCACCCAGTACGCCTGCGAGGACGTCGACTACACGCTCCAGCTGCATGCCACGCTGTATCCGCGTATCGAGGCCGACGCTGGCCTGGAGCGCATCTACGCCATCGAGTTGCCCGTCTCGCGCGTGCTGACCGTCGTCGAGCGCAACGGCGTGCGCATCGATCCCGAGGAGCTGGCCCGCCAGAGCCATGCCATCGGCCAGGAACTGCTGGTGCTCGAACAACGCGCCTACGAACTGGCCGGCCAGCCCTTCAACCTGAACTCGCCCAAGCAACTGGGCGAGATCCTGTTCGGCAAGCTGCAACTGCCGGTGGTCAAGAAGACCGCGGGCGGCGCGCCGTCCACCGACGAGGACGTGCTGAGCAAGCTGGCCGAGGACTACCCGCTGCCGCAGGCGCTGCTGAGCTACCGGGGACTGGCCAAGCTCAAGTCCACCTATACCGACAAGCTGCCCAAGATGATCAACGCCCGGACCCGGCGCGTGCACACCAGCTATGCCCAGGCGGCGGTGGTCACGGGCCGGCTGGCTTCCAGCGATCCCAACCTGCAGAACATCCCGGTGCGCACGCCCGAGGGCCGGCGCGTGCGCGAGGCCTTCGTGGCCGACCCGGGCAACCTGATCATGTCGGCCGACTATTCGCAGATCGAACTGCGGATCATGGCTCACATTTCCGGCGACGAGAACCTGCTGTCGGCCTTCGCCCGCGGCGAGGACATCCACCGCGCCACGGCGGCCGAGATCTTCGGCGTCCAGCCCGAGGCGGTCAACGCCGAACAGCGGCGCTACGCCAAGGTCATCAACTTCGGCCTGATCTACGGCATGAGCGCGTTCGGCCTGGCCAGCAACCTGGGCATCACGCGCGACGCGGCCAAGCACTACATCGACCGCTATTTCGCCCGCTACCCCGGCGTGGCGCGCTACATGGACGACACGCGCGAACAGGCGCGCGAACAAGGCTACGTCGAAACCGTCTTCGGCCGCCGCCTGTGGCTACCCGAGATCCGCGGCGGCAGCGGCCCCCGCCGCCAGGCCGCCGAACGCGCCGCCATCAACGCCCCCATGCAGGGCACCGCCGCCGATCTGATCAAGATGGCCATGGTCGCGGTGCAGGACTGGCTGGATGCAGACCGGCTGGGCGCGCGCCTGGTCATGCAGGTGCACGACGAACTGGTCCTGGAAGTCCCGCGCGAGGAAAGCGAGATCGTCGCCCACCGCCTGCCCGAGATGATGTGCAACGTGGCCGAACTGAAAGTGCCGCTGGTGGCCGAGGTGGGCACGGGCTACACGTGGGAACAGGCGCACTAGGCGGGTGACGCCGGGCAGGGGGATCGGGCGCTGCGGTCAGCCCCGGACCTGGATCCGCGCCCCATCCATTTCCACCACCTGCCCGGCGCGTATCTTGCAGGTCTTGCGCAACTCGACCTGCCCATCGACCTTCACCATCCCCGCCGCGACCAGCGCCTTGCCCGCTCCGCCCGAGTCGGCAAGACCCGTAAGCTTGAGCAAATCGCACAACGGCACAAACTCGCCCGTGAGCGTGAACGTAATCGAAGACATGGCGGACCCGGGAAGGTAAAAAGGCAATCCGCCATTATCCGCCATGCCGGGCGCGCTCCCGGCACGGGAGGTACACTGCGGCTCTACGTTCCACCTTCCCGCTTGTCGCGCTCCGACCCATGAGAACCCGCATCCTCACCGGCATCACCACCACCGGCACGCCCCACCTGGGCAACTACGTGGGCGCCATCCGCCCCGCCATCCTGGCGAGCCGCAACGACGACAACGATGCCTTCTTCTTCATGGCCGACTACCACGCGCTCATCAAGTGCGAGGACCCCGCGCGCCTGCAGCGCTCGCGCCTGCAGATCGCCGCGACGTGGCTGGCCGCCGGGCTGGACCCCAGCCGCGTCACCTTTTACCGGCAGTCCGACCTGCCCGAGATCCCCCAACTGTGCTGGCTGCTGACCTGCGTCACCGCCAAGGGCCTGATGAACCGGGCCCATGCCTACAAGGCGGCGGTGGACCAGAACGTGGCCGACAACGAGGATCCGGACGCCGGCGTCACGATGGGGCTGTTCTCGTACCCCGTGCTGATGGCCGCCGACATCCTGCTGTTCAACGCGCACCGCGTGCCGGTGGGCCGCGACCAGATCCAGCACATCGAGATGGCGCGCGACATCGCCCAGCGGTTCAGCCACCTGTACGGCGGCGGCCGCGAACTGTTCGTGCTGCCCGAGGTGCAGATCGACGAGGCCGTGGCCACCCTGCCGGGCCTGGACGGGCGCAAGATGTCCAAGAGCTACAACAACACCATTCCGCTGTTCGAGGGCGGCGCCAGGCACCTGCGCGACGCCATCGGCCGCATCGTGACCGATTCGCGCCTGCCGGGCGAACCCAAGGATCCGGACAATTCGCAGCTCTACACGATCTACCGGGCCTTCGCCGACGAGGGCGAGGCCGCCGCGTTCCGGCGTTCGCTGGAAGAGGGCATGGGCTGGGGCGACGCCAAGCAGGCGCTGTACGAACGCATCGAGCGCGAAGTCGGCCCCATGCGCGAGCGCTACGACACCCTGATGGCCCGCCCCGACGACATCGAGGACATCCTGCTGGAAGGCGCCCGCAAGGCGCGCGCCATAGGCGAGCCGTTCCTGGCCGAGCTGCGCGCGGCGGTCGGGCTGGATACCCCGCGCGCGTCTTCCCCCGCGCAGTCCGCGAAGAAGAAGGCCGGCAAGCAGGCCCGTTTCGTCAGCTTCCGTGACGACGACGGCCGCTTCCGCTTCCGCTTCCTGGCTGCCGATGGCCAGGACCTGCTGCTGTCCGAGCCGCATGCGGATGCCCAGGCGGCCGGCGCCGCCATCAAGCGGCTGCGCGCGCTGGCCGATCCGGCCCGGTCGCTGCGGGCGCAGGGAGATTCGTACGTGCTGGAACTGGACGGCGCGGCGGTCGCGCGCGGCTCCGTTTTTGCCGATGCCGCCGGCCGCGATGCCGCGCTGGCCAAGCTGGCCGCCGAGTTGCGCGCGCTGGCCGCCGAGTAGGCGGCAGGGTGCCCGGACGGTTTCCGGGCGTGATCGATGTTTGCGAGGGCCCGCAGTCGTGGCACAGTTTTTTTCCGTTCATCCCCAGAATCCCCAGATGCGTCTGCTCAAGCAGGCGGTCCAGTTGATCCGGGCCGGCGGACTGGTGGCCATACCCACCGACTCCAGCTACGCGCTGGTGGCGCCGCTGGACGATAAGCACGCGGCCGAGGCGCTGCGGCGCCTGCGCGGCGTGGACGAGCGGCATCACCTGACCGTACTGTGCCGGGACCTGGCCGAGATCGGCCAGTTCGCCCACGTCGACAACCAGCAGTACCGGTTGCTGAAGGCGGCCACGCCCGGGCCCTGGACCTTCATTCTCGAGGCCACGCGCGAAGTGCCGCGGCGCTTGTCCCATCCTTCGCGCAAGACCATAGGCATACGTGTCCCCGATCATCCGATCGCGCTGTGCCTGCTGGAGGAAATGGGCGCGCCGCTGCTTTCCAGCACGCTGATTCCCGCCAACGAGGACGAACCGCTCAACGACGCCGAGCAGATCCGCGAGCGCTACGAGCATGAGCTGGCGGCGGTGGTCGATGGGGGTGCCTGTCCCTTCGAGCCGACCACCGTGGTGGACCTGACCGGCGCCGAGCCGGAGGTCGTGCGCCGCGGCCGGGGCGATCCCGCCACCCTCGGCATCGCGGGGTAATCCCCGGCCCGGAAAAGCGCGCGGCCGTCGCCGGACGGCCATGCTCTGCCGCTACAATGCCGCGATGGATTCCATCATTCAGACAATCGCGGTCTATGCGATCCCGTTGATCTTCGCCATTACCCTGCACGAGGCCGCCCACGGATACGTGGCGCGCATGTTCGGGGACGACACGGCCACCCAGGCCGGCCGCGTGACGCTCAATCCCATCAAGCACATCGATCCGGTCGGCACCCTGCTGGTGCCGGCGATCATCCTGCTGACCAGCAAGCTGCTGGGCGGGGCGGGCCTGCTGTTCGGCTGGGCCAAACCCGTGCCCGTCGATTTCGGCCGCCTGCGCCGGCCCAAGCAGGACATGTTGTGGGTGGCCGCGGCCGGCCCCGGCATCAACCTCGTCATGGCCATCATCTGGGCGGTGGGGCTCAAGCTCATGGTCGAGTCCGGCGTGAACGAAACCTTCTTCGTCGCCATGGCGGTGGCGGGGGTGCAGGTCAACCTGATGCTGATGGCCCTGAACCTCCTGCCCATCCCCCCGCTGGACGGCGCCCGCATCGTCTTCAGCCTGCTGCCGCACGATCTGGCCTGGAAATATTCCAAGATCGAACCCTACGGCATGATGATCCTGATCGTGCTGCTGATGACCGGCGTGCTGGGCTTCCTGGTCCAGCCCATGCTGGCCCTGGGCGACGCCATCGTCCGGTTGTTTCTGTAGTCCCCCCCTACGCCCTTCGGGCGCCCCCCGGGGGGGCGAAACCGGCGGACCGGCGGAGCCGGATCCGCGGTTTCCTGGGGGGCGCGCGCGGCACGTAGGAGGGAGCCTCTACAGGCGGTATACTCCATTGATTTTCTTCCTTTTCGTCCGGTTTCGGGCACCCCTGGCAGCGTATGGCAACCACATCTCGCACTCCTATTGAAGGCAGCATCGTCGCAATCGTCACTCCGATGCAGCCAGACGGGAAGCTCGATTTCGAGGCGTTCCGGGCTTTGCTCGACTGGCACCTGGCTGAGGGCACCGATGGCTTCGTGGTGGTGGGCACGACGGGCGAATCGCCCACCGTGGCGGTGGACGAGCATGTCGAACTGATTCGTTTCGCCGTCCAGCACGTGGCGGGCCGCGCGCCGGTCATTGCCGGTACCGGCGCCAACTCCACGGCGGAAGCCATCGAGCTGACCGAGGCCGCCAAGAAGGTCGGCGCCGACGCCGGCCTGTCCGTGGTGCCTTACTACAACCGCCCCACGCAGGAAGGCCTGTACCGGCACTTCAAGACCATCGCCGAGGCGGTCGACCTGCCGATGATCCTGTACAACGTGCCGGGCCGCACCGGCTGCGACATGGCGGGCGAGACCACGGTGCGCCTGGCGCAGGTGCCCGGGATCGTCGGGCTGAAGGACGCCACCGGCGACATCGGCCGCGGCGCGCTGCTGCTTGGCCAGGTGCCCGAGCATTTCGCGGTCTACAGCGGCGACGACCCCACCGCGGCGGCGCTGATGCTGCTGGGCGCGCGGGGCAACATCTCCGTCACCGCCAACGTCACGCCCCGCCTGATGCATGAGCTGTGCGTGGCGGCCGTGGCCGGCGATGCCCGCCTGGCCGCGAAGATCAACCAGCGCATGGCGCTGTTGAACCGCAACCTCTTCCTCGAACCCAACCCCATTCCCGTCAAGTGGGCCCTGGCCCGGATGGGACGCATGGCGCTGGGGTACCGCCTGCCCATGACCGAACTCGGCGCGCAGCACCACGCTGCGGTGCGCGAGGCGCTCAAGGCGGCCGGTGTCGAAATCTGAATCCCACACGCCCCCATGTTTCGCCCCGACATGACCCGCCGGACCCAGCATGGGCCGGCGGCGGCTTCAGGAGTTACTCATCAATGAACGCAGTTCGTATGAATTTGCCGCGCCTGGCGGTCCTGCCGGTGCTGGTTTCCCTGTCCGCGCTGTTCGCGGGATGCAGCAGCGTCAACCAGCTGCTGGGCAAGGAAGAGTCCATCGACTACAAGAGCGCATCCAAGCCGCCTTCGGCCAAGCTGGAAGTGCCCCCCGACCTGACCCAGCTTCCCACCGACAACCGGTTCCAGGTCCCTTCCCAGACTTCTTCCGGGTCGACGCCGCCGGCGCCCTCGACCACGACCTTCTCCAGCTACTCGACGGTCCAGCCTGAAACCAAGCCGGCCGCCAGCAATGTGCTGCCCGAGCGTTCCGACATGCGTGTCGAACGCGACGGCGACCAGCGCTGGCTGGTGGTGGTCGATCGCTCGCCCGAGCAGCTCTACCCCGTGGTGCGCCAGTTCTGGCAGGACCTGGGCTTCCTGATGCGCGAAGACCTGCCCCAGGCCGGCGTGATGGAAACCGACTGGGCCGAGAACCGGGCGAAGATCCCGCAGGACTTCATCCGCAACACCATCGGCAAGGTCTTCGATTCGCTGTGGTCCACCGGCGAACGCGACATGTTCCGCACCCGCCTCGAACGCGTGGGCAACAGCACCGAGATCTACATCAGCCACCGCGGCGCGGTCGAGGTGCTGACCGGCGCGGAGAAGAGCCAGACCACCTGGACCACCCGTCCCAATGACCCGGGCCTGGAAGCGGAGATGCTGAGCCGCCTGATGACCCGCCTGGGCGCCGATTTCGACCGGGCCAAGGCGGCGGTGGCCAACGCCACGCCGGTAACCGCCGGCGCGGCGCCGCAACTGGTGACCGGCTCGGGCGACACCGGCGCGCTGCAGATCGCCGAACCGTTCGATCGTGCGTGGCGCCGTGTGGGCCTGGCCCTGGATCGCGGCGGCTTCACGGTCGAGGACCGCAACCGCGCCGAGGGCGTCTACTACGTGCGCTACGTCGATACCGACGCGGCCAGCACCGATAGCAAGCCGGGCTTCTTCGGCCGCCTGTTCGGCCGCGGCGGCGACAAGCCCGAAACCCGTCCGCAGTACCGCGTGAAACTGGTCACGTCCAACGACCGCACCCAGGTCACCGTGCTGAACGCGCAGGGCGCGCCCGAAAACACCGCCACCGGCCGGCGCATCCTGAACGTCCTGTCCAACCAGCTGAAGTAATGGCCGGCAACCGCCCAGCGCCCGGGATACTCCCGGGCGCTACGCGCGCATAGGGGCGAGCCCTTCATGCGTTATACGAGTCTTGGCAGCGGCAGCGAGGGCAACGCCCTGGTTGTCGAGGCCAGGGAAGGGTTGTCGGTGACCCGCGTCATGATCGACTGCGGGTTCGGGCTGAAGGAGGTCGAAAGGCGCCTGCTCGCCCGTGGCATCGAGCCTTCATCGCTGAACGGCATCCTGGTCACGCACGAACACGGCGACCATATCGGCGGCGTATTCCGCCTGGCCCGCCGCCATGGCATTCCCGTGCACCTGACCACCGGCACGCGCGCCGCCGTGGCGGCCCGCATTCCCGAAGGCATGACAGCCGTCTGCTGCGACAGCCACACCGCCTTTTCCATAGGCGGCCTGCGCGTGCAGCCGTTTCCCGTGCCCCACGATGCCCGTGAGCCGGTGCAGTACGTGCTGGACGACGGCCAGTGGCGCCTGGGGGTGCTGACGGACCTGGGCGAGGGCACGCCGCACGTACACCGGACGCTGTCCGGCTGCGATGCGCTGGTGCTCGAATGCAACCATTGCCCGGACATGCTGGCGCGCAGCGATTACCCCGTTTCGCTGAAATACCGGATAGCCGGCCGCTACGGCCATCTGTCCAACGCGGCGGCGGCCGAGATCTTGCGCGTAGTGGACCGATCGCGCCTGAAATACCTGCACGCGGCCCATCTCAGCAAGCAGAACAATGTGCCGGAACTGGCGCGGGCGGCGCTCGCGCCGATATTGGGATGGCAGCCCGAGCAAATCGGGGTGGCCGACCAGGACACCGGATTCGATTGGGTGGCCCTGGACCCATGAAAAATGCCCCCACGCTTGCCGCTTCGCGGCGGCGCTGCCCCCCAAGGGGGCGTTTTTCATCTTGGGGCGGCCCGGCGATGAAAAAAAGCCCCCGGGTGACGAGGGCTTTTTTTCAGCCGCGCTGGCGGCTGTCGATTTACGGAAACCCGGAACCGGCGGGGCCGGCTGGGTTTCGCATTCGACTTACTGCTGGGCCGGAGCCGGGGCGGCGGGGGCCTGGTCGGCAGGAGCGGCGGGCTCGGCGGGGGCCGGAGCAGCGGGCTCGGCCGGGGCGGGCGCGGGCTCAGCCGGGGTGGTGACGGCCGGAGGAGTCGATTCGGCCGGGGCCGGAGCAGCTTCTTCCTTCTTGCCGCAAGCCGACAGAGCGATTGCCAGCAGCGAGGCCAGGAGCAGGGTCTTCTTCATGATCTCTTTTCCTTTGAGGTGTCAGTCGTAATACACAAAACACAAACCAGAAATAGCGCTATTTCCCGTTCTTACCCAAACAAGGCTGCTGTGTCTGCCGTTATTCGAGCACGGGTAAATTCTATCAGCGTCTCTAGGTATTTTCCATGGTGGAGGCTGGAAGTAAGATTTGCGTAAGCAATTTGTGTATCCGATTGGTCAATAATGTGCGCAAGGGTTTCGGTTTGTGGTTTTTGACGCACATTCCGGCACGTTTTCCCCTGGGGATTCCGAGGCAGGTCACAGCTCCCGGAGCT
Organism: Pigmentiphaga kullae; assembly: GCF_004216695.1. Taxonomy (GTDB): domain Bacteria; phylum Pseudomonadota; class Gammaproteobacteria; order Burkholderiales; family Burkholderiaceae_B; genus Pigmentiphaga; species Pigmentiphaga kullae. Next base: position 1,596,090 of record NZ_SGXC01000002.1, on the reverse strand, counting down.
GGTCGACCAACTGGGCGATGGCCTCTTCATTGCGTTTGTAGAACACCCATTGTCCGATGCGCCGGGTCGTGACGAGACCGGCGCGCTGCAGGGTGGCCAGATGGGCCGACACGGTCGACTGGGACAGGCCGCAGCGTTCGAACATGCCGGCGCAGACGCCGACTTCCAGCGGATGTTCCTGCCCGGCGAAATGGCGTTCCGGCTCCTTGAGCCATTGCAGGATGTCGCGCCGCGCCGGATGCGCCAGCGCCTTGATGGTGGCGTCGAGGTCCATGACGAGAAAACGGTATGGGCGAACAATATCGCCATGGATCGAATTATAGATCGCCTATATCCGATATGCCCCCCGGTACAGGGAGATCCCGGTACGTCGGGGAGGGCGCGACCGGGCGCCTGCAAGTACTATCTGCATCCATGATGAAACGTCAATCCGCGCTGGCCGCCGTTCTGGCGGGGGCCTGGCTGGTGCTGGCGCTGGCCGGCGCCGTCTTGCTGTATCGACAGGCCCTGGACCGGCTGCGCGCGGACCTGGACGGCGCGGCCGATGCCGTGGCCGGTCTCGTGTCGCAGCGCATCGCGCAGCATGACGCCCACCTGACCAGCATGGCGGCGCTGGCGCAGCGATCCGATCGCATCCTGCTCGACGAGATCGGGCAGGTGGCGGGCGCGATCCGCGCGTTCTATCCCCGCATCGAGGCGGTGGACCTGGTCGGCTGGGAGAACACCTCGTCCCCGTCCGGCTGGCATACGCTGGTGTCCAGCCGCCGGTCGGGCCTCCCGCCTCTTGAACCGCAACGCCTGGGCCCGGTGATCGCGACGGCCCAGCCCGGGCGGCCGGTCAGCACGGTGCCGCAGGCCGGCCAGTCCCGCTATCTGCTGGTCAAGCGATTGCCGCCCGCCGCGGGCCAACTGGCGCTGGTGCTGACCGTGGACTTGACGGAGCTGGTCGCCGCCGATGAATTGCCCATGGGGACGCGGCTGGCCCTGCGCCTGGATGGCGCGGCGGCCCGGATCGACCATGGCGCGGTCCCGCCGGGGCAGGGGCTGCATCCGCCGGCCATGGCGGCGGTGCGCATGCTGGAGAATGCCGGCCAGCCCATCATGCTGCGCCTGTCCCGGCATCCGGGATGGGGGGACCTGGCGCTGGGCAGGCCGCTGGCATTGCTGGTGCTGGTCTCCCTGGCCCTGCTGGCGCTGGCGGCCTTGCTGGCGGTGCAGCGGCGCCGCGCCGTCCAGGCCCGGGGCGAGGCCGAGCGGGCCCGCCAGGCGGGGCGGCTCAGCAAGCAGGAAGCCACCCTGGCGCACGCGGCGCGGGTCAATGCGATGGGGGAAATGGCCTCGGGCATCGCGCACGAATTGAACCAGCCGCTGACCGCGCTGCTGAGCCAGAGCCAGGCAGCGCTGCGCCTGGCCGATCTGTCCGGCGACCTGCCCGACGCCATGCGCCGCGTGCTGGAGTCCAACGTGCAGCAGGCCCGCCGGGCCGCGGACATCCTGGCTCGCATGCGCGCCTACGTCGGCGCCGACCCGCCCGCGGCGCAGGCCTGCGACCTGGGCGAGGTCGCCGCCGACATGGTGGCGCTGATGGGGGCGGACCTGTCGGCGCGCGGCGTGCGCCTCGATACGGAGGTGGCCGTGCCGCCGCCCGTCGCGTGGGTGGACCGGGTGCAGGCGGGGCAGGTCATGCACAACCTGATCCGCAATGCCGCCGACGCCCTGGCGGCGGTGCCCGAGGACCGCCGGCGCATCGTGCTGCACATCGATCAAGCCGACGGCATGGCGCGCATCGTGGTCGACGACGACGGCCCGGGGGTGGCGCCCGGCATGCTGGCGCACGTCTTCGAGCCCTTCCGTTCCGACAAGGAGGACGGCATGGGGCTGGGGCTGGCCATCTGCGAAAGCATCGTCCACCATTTCGACGGCAGCATCTCGGCGGCCAACCGGCCCGAGGGCGGCGCGCGGTTCACCGTGCTGCTGCCGCTGGCCCGCGGCCGGAAACCTTCGCAGGAGCCCATGGCGTGACTTCCCAACCTCCCGTCTATCTGGTCGACGACGACCGCGCCGTGCGCGACGCGGTGGCGCTGCTGCTGTCCACGTATGGCCTGCGCGTGGAGACTTTCGCCCACCCGCTGGATTTCCTGTCCCGCCAGCCCGAGCTGGAGCCGGGCTGCATCGTGCTGGACCTGCGCATGCCCGCCATCACGGGCCTGCAACTGCAGCAGAAGCTCCAGGAGTCGGGCTGCGGCTGGCCCATCGTCCTGCTGACCGGCCATGGCGACATGCAGGCATGCCGGCGTGCCTTCAAGGCGGGCGCGGTGGATTTCCTGAGCAAGCCGGTGGACGAGCACGTGCTGATGGAGGCGGTCAACGCCGCCTTCGCCGCGCTGGCACGCTATCGCGAACAGGACGAGCAGCGCGCGCTGCTCGCGCGCCTGACCGAGCGCGAGCGCGAGGTGCTGGTCCTGGTGGCGCAGGGCTACGCGACCAAGGAGATCGCCGCCGCGCTGGAGCTGTCTCCGCGCACCGTCGAAACCCATCGCGCCCATATTTCCGAGAAGATAGGCAGCACTTCGGTGGTCGAGTTCGCGCGCCTGGCGCAGGCGAGCCTGGAACCGGGGCCAGGAGGGAATCCGTAGCGCTACGGATGCCGGTGCGTAGCGAGCACGATGGGCGGCGGACGCGTCGGCGAGCACACTGCGGGTGTCGATTCCACAGGAGGAAAAAACGATGTCCCGTCTGCTCAAAACCCTGTTCGTCCTGGCTGCCTGTGCCGGTTCCAGCGCCTACGCGCAAACGCCCGCGTCGCTGACGCTGTCCCAGGCCACCGAGCTGGCCCAGACCGCCGTGCAAGCCTGCGCGGCCAAGAACTACCAGGTCGCCGCCACCGTGGTCGACCGCGGCGGCAACGTGCTGGCCATGCTGCGTTCCGACCTGTCGGGCCCGCACACCGCCGACGCTTCGCGCCGCAAGGCCTACACCTCGCTGACGATGCGCGCGCCCACCTCGGCGCTGGCCAATGCCATCGAGAACAACCCCGGCGCGCGCCAACTGGTGGCGATCGACGACTTCCTGATCCTGGCGGGCGGCGTGCCCATCAAGGTCGGCAACGAGACCATCGGCGCGATCGGCGTCGGCGGCGCGCCGGGCGGCAACCTGGACGAGGAATGCATCAACGTCGCGCTGGCCGCCCGCAAGTAGGCAAGGCCGGCGAAGCGTGGTTTCAGGGGCGGTAGTGCAGCCATCCTGAGTCCAGCCATTCCTGCAGGGCCGCGCGTTCGTCGTCGCCGGGTTTCGCCCAGGCGCACGCCAGCCGACGCAGGTCCGCCAGTCCACGAAGGGCCGGGGTCGCATCGACCTCGGCTCTTTCGCCGTTGATGAACAGCATCCGGCCACGGTGGATCATCAGCGTGCGGCGGTCCAGCACCAGCTCGCCCGACGGCGGCCAATCCATTTCCAGGTCCGGCAGTGTCGCGGGGTCGGGCGGGTCGAACACGACTTCGGGCTTGGGCTCGGTCAGCCAGCAGCCCAGGTGGCGCGCGGCCAGCGCCGCGTCGAACTTCACCGCCGAGACGGCGGCCAGCGCGGCCTCGACCATGGCTTCGGGCAGGGCGGCGGGCTGCCGCGCCGCGGGCTGGCCGGCATCCTTGTAGTGGCCGCGCAGCGCCGGCGGCAGACGCTCGGTCAGCGACTCGGACGCGAATTCCAGCATGCCGCGCGCCAGTTCGGCCAGCGACGGCGAGCGGAAACCGATGGAGATCGTCATGCAGTCGTCGCCTTCGGCGATGCCGTCGTGAGCGTAGGCGGGCGGCAGGTACAGCATGTCGCCCGCTTCCAGCACGAATTCCTCGGTGGGTTCGAAATGGCGCAGCACCTTGAGCGGCGCGTCGGGGTCCAGCTCCAGGTCGCGCTGGCGGCCGATGCGCCAGCGCCGGCGTCCGCTGGCCTGCAAGAGGAAGACGTCGTAGCTGTCGAAATGCGGGCCGACGCCGCCGCGATCGGTGGCGATGCTGATCATCACGTCGTCCAGCCGCGCATCGGGAACGAAGCGGAATTGCGCCATCAGATCGGCCGCCGCGTCGTCGTGCAGGTTCACCCCCTGGACCAGCAGCGTCCATTCAGGCTCGCGCGCCGGCGGCAGCCGTCCGAACGGGCCGCGCTCCATCTGCCAGGCGCCTTGCTCGCGCCAGACCAGCCTGGACTCGACTTCGTCCCGGCGGGCCAGTCGCTTGACCTGGGCGATGGACAGCGGCGGGCGGAGGTTCTCGAAGGCGCCGCGTATCAGCAGCGGCTTGCGCTGCCAGTGGCGCTGCATGAACCGGGATGGCGAGAGGCCGCCCAGGAGGCGGGTGGGAAGGTCGGGATTCATGGAGATGCTTCGGGTCCGGGAGGGGCGGGGGCCAGCCTGTAGAATGAAAGGCCATCCAACGTATACGGGAAACCAAGATTATGACCGCTTCCAACAGCGATCCGGCCCTGGCCGTCGGCGAGAATACCGTCGTCACGGTCGAGTTCTGGATCATGAGCACGGACGGGGAAGCGCTCGATGACAGCGATGGCCCCGTGAGCTTTCTCCATCGCGGGCTGGACAGCCTGCTGCCCCGCCTGGACGACGGCCTGGAAGGCAAGACCGCCGGTTTCGAGCAGACCTTCCATCTCGAGCCGAGCGACGCGTTCGGCGACTACGATCCGGAGCTGCTGCGGGTCGAGCCGCGTTCGCGTTTCCCGGAGCCGATCGAGGTCGGCATGCAGTTCGAAGGCGTGCCCGGCGATGCCGAGGACGGCGAGGAAACCGAGGTCGAGCCCGATGACGGCGACAGCGACGAGAACGCGTTGATCTTCTCGGTTACCGACCTGACCGACGACAAGGTGGTGCTGGACGCCAACCATCCCTATGCGGGCATGGCGCTGCGCGTGCGCATCAAGCTGCTGGAGGTCCGGCCGGCCGACCCGGAAGAAATCGAGCAGGGATACGCCGACAGCGACGAGGAAAGCGACGATATCCTGGATGCGCTGATCGAGGCCCGGCGCAACCCCGGTACGCTGCACTGAACAGGCCCTAGCGGGGCTGCGGAGGACGCAGCACCGTGTTGGCGTTTTCTATCCGGAAGACGTCCCGGTTGCCGGGCTCCACGCTCACCTTGAGCCAGTGGGCGGGGTCCGGCGCGGCGGGCACCGCGACGCGCGCCACGTGCTGCAATGTCTTGCCGTTGAATTTGACCGGATGATCCGCCAGGGCATGGCCCGGCCGGCCGCGGTCGTGTGAGGGGCCGCCGCCGTGTACGACCAGCACCTGGCCCGCATATTTGGCGGCCAGCCGGGCCAGGTCGGCCTTCAGCGCGGCATACGGATCGACCCCGCCGGCCAGCGTGTGCCGGCCCTCGAAGTGCGGGTCGGCGGAGAAGGCCAGGACCAGTCCGCGCGCCTTGAGCCGCGTGGCGGTCGCGAAGGCCTGCCGCAGCCACGAGGTATCGGCCTGGATTCTCTCCTCGTATTCACCGTTGCGTCCGGCGCCCGTGCGGTAGTTGTTCTGGTTGCCCGGGACGTTCAGGGTGACGAACAGCACGTCGCCGTATTCCCAGCGCGCATTCTCGGGATAGCCGCGGAAGCGCGCGGTCTCGCTCTGGCGCTGCAGGTTCAGCTTCAGCATGCCCAGCGAATCGTCCGGGTCGAAAAACAGCTCGCGCAGCCGGTTCAGGCGTTCGACCGGGCCGAACTGCCCCGCGGCGGGGCGGTCGCATTCGGCCCAGTCGTGCTCGCCCGGCACCAGCACTAGTGGGACCGGACTGCCGTCCAGCAGGGCGTGCCGGCGGGCATAGGTCTTGTCGTCGCAGCGCTCGTCGCGCCCCTTGATGTTGCCGGTGTGGATGGCCAGGTCGGTCTCGGTGCCGAACTGGGCCAGCATCTGGGCGACGGCGGTTTCGTCGCCGTCGTGCGCGGGCACGCTGCCCAGCAGGGCGAAGGCGAAACCCTGGCGGGCCGCATAGCCCGATTCGGCATTGGTGGTGGCGGCCGCCGCCGGCGCCATGGCCGCGCATGCCAGCGCCGCCGCCAGCAGCAGGCGGGGCCAGGAAAGCGGGCGCGGCGTCGGTGCGGTCATTGCGGCAGGGCCAGGCTCTTGAGCCGGTAGAGTTCGTCCAGCGCCTCGCGCGGGCTCAGTCGGTCCGGGTCGATGCCGTCCAGCGCGTCCCGCACGGCTTCCAGGGCGTGGTCGCGCGCCTGTTCCAGCTCCTGCGCTTCGGCGGCCTCGTCCTGCGGCGGCGCGAACAGCGCCATCTGCGGGACCTGGGCCCCCTGCGTCTCCAGCTTTTCCAGTTCACGCCGCGCCATGCGCACGACCGCGGCGGGGATGCCCGCGCGCTGCGCGACCTGGATCCCGTAGCTGCGGCTCGCGGGGCCTTCGCGCACCTCGTGCAGGAAGACGATGCCCTTGTGCGATTCCGCCGCGGCCAGGTGGACGTTGGCGACCTCGGGGCGTACCGAGGGCAGGCGGGTCAATTCGAAATAGTGCGTGGCGAACAGGGTCAGCGCGCGGTTCTGCGACACGAGCTGGAAGGCGATCGCCCAGGCCAGGGCCAGGCCGTCGTAGGTCGAGGTGCCGCGGCCGATCTCGTCCATCAGCACCAGGCTGTCGGACGTGCTGGACGACAGGATGGCGGCGGCCTCGATCATCTCCATCATGAAGGTGGAGCGTCCGCCCGCCAGGTCGTCGGCGGCGCCGATCCGGGTGAACACCCGGTCGATGCGGCCGATGCGGGCCGCCCGCGCGGGCACGAAGCTGCCGATGCGCGCCAGCAGCACGATCAGCGCGGTCTGCCGCATGTAGGTCGACTTACCGCCCATGTTGGGGCCGGTGATCAGCAGCATGCGGCGGGTCTGCGCCAGCCGGCAGTCATTCGGCGTGAAGCGTTCGATGACCCGCTCCACCACCGGATGGCGGCCCTGTTCGATCTGGATCTCGGCCGTGTCCAGCAGTTCGGGCGCGACCCAGTCGTTCGTGCGGGCATGGAAGGCGAGGGCGGCCAGCACGTCGATCTCGGCCAGCGCCGCGGCCGTGCGCGTCAGCGCCCGCACGTGCGGCGCCAGCGTGTCCAGCAACTGCTCGTACAGCCATTTCTCGCGCGCCAGGGCGCGATCCTGGGCGGACAGGATCTTGTCCTCCCAGGTCTTGAGTTCGGGAGTGATGTAGCGTTCGGCGTTCTTGAGCGTCTGGCGGCGGCGGTAGTCGTCGGGGACCTTGTCGGTCTGGCCGCGCGTGACCTCGATGAAGAAGCCATGCACCCGGTTGAATTCCACGCGCAGGTTGGCGATGCCCGTGCGTTCCCGTTCGCGCTTCTCCAACTGCACCAGGAAATCGCCGCTGTGCGATTCCAGTGCGCGCAACTCGTCCAGCTCGGGATCGAAGCCGGCGGCCAGCACGCCACCGTCGCGCACGTTGACGCCGGGCTCGGCGGCGACGGCGCGTGTCAGCAGTTCGGCGATGGCCGGATCGGGGGCGAGCTGGGCCGCCAGTTCGGGCAGCCGCGCCTGCGTGTCGGCCGACAGCATCGAGCCTTCGCCGGCCAGGCGCAGCACCATGGCGTGCAACCCGGGCAGCAGCGCCAGCGCGTCGCGCAGGCTGGCCAGTTCCCGCGGCCGTACCGAGCGCAGGGCCACGCGCGCGGAGATGCGTTCCACGTCCGGCAGCGGCGCCAGCGCATCCTGCAGCAGGCGTGGGTCGCCGCCGTCCAGCAAGGTTTCGATGGCGCGCAGGCGGGCGGCGGCGGGCTCGTTGTCGCGCAGGGGATGGTGCAGCCAGCGGCGCAGCAGCCGGCTGCCCATGGGCGTCTGGCAGTGGTCCAGCACCGAGAACAGCGTGGGGGATTCCTCGCCGCGCAGGGTCTCGGTCAGTTCCAGGTTGCGCCGCGTGACGGGGTCGAGCAGCACGTACTGGCTGGCGCGGTCGGCGGTCAGCTGCTGCACGTGCGCCAGCGCCTGGGACTGCGTGTTCGAGACGTAGCGCAGCAGCGCGCCGGCGGCGCAGATGGCCTCGGGCATGTCCTCGACGTCGAAGCCGGCCAGCGAGTCCGTGCCGAAGTGGTTCAGCAATTGCTGGCGCGCGCCGCTGGTCTCGAAATGCCAGACCGGCACCGGGCTGATGGGGGCGCTGAAGTCGACCGGCAGCGGCTGGCCTTCGGCCAGGATCACTTCCGCCGGCGAGATGCGATGCAGCTCGCTCGCCAGCAGGGCCGGCGCGCATTCGGTCAGTCGGAATTCACCGCTGGCCAGGTTCAGCCAGGCAATGCCCACGCGGCCCGTCTTGCCGTTGCCCGGCTGGACCGCGGCGATGGCGCGATCGGCCTTGGCTGGAAGCAGGGCCTCGTCGGTCAGCGTGCCGGGCGTCACGATGCGGACGATGCGGCGTTCCACCGGTCCCTTCGAGGCGGCGGGGTCGCCGATCTGTTCGCAGATCGCGACCGATTCGCCCAGCTTGACCAGCCTGCCCAGGTACTGCTCGACGGCGTGGAAAGGCACGCCCGCCATCCGTATGGGCACGCCATTGGAGGCGCCGCGGGTGGTCAACGTCAGGTTCAGGAGACGCGAGGCTTTTTCCGCATCGTCGTAGAACAGCTCGTAGAAATCGCCCATGCGGTAGAACAGCAGCAGAGGGCCGGCTTCGGCCTTCAGGCGGAGATACTGCTGCATCATGGGGGTGTGGGCGCTGGTATCCGATTCTTTCATTAAAAATCAATAAGTTCTTGAGGCGCTGGATGAGAGCATGGACAACTTTGGCCGAGTTTGGCCGGAAGGGCGAAGCGCCGTCCCTGCCAGATATGGCATTGTAGTGAGGGCTTTCGACTACCGGGCGAGTATGAGACAGATTGCCACGGATCGATTGTAGGAGATGGAGTCAAGTTGTAAACTAGTCAGGTGACTAGTCTTTATCGGGGTGCACCATGAAAAGCTGGGCTGTACAGGACGCAAAGGCGCGCTTCAGCGAGTTTCTCGAGGCTTGTCTCTCGGACGGGCCGCAGATGGTGACCAAGCGTGGCGCCGAAGCCGCCGTGCTCGTCCCCGCCGCCGAATGGAGGCGGCTGCATGCCGCGGCCAAGCCGTCGCTGAAGGAACTGCTGCTTTCGGATGAGGCACGCACGGAGTGCCTCGTGCCGCCGCGAGGCGCGGCGCGGCGCCGACGCATTGCGCCGATTCGTTGAGTGCACCGCATGTATCTGCTGGACACCAACGTCATTTCCGAATTGCGCCGGCCACGCCCACACGGCGCGGTCGTTGCGTGGCTCCGGTCTGTTGCCGACGGAGACCTCTATCTGTCGGCGGTGACGCTGGGCGAGATCGAGGCCGGCATCGAACTGACGCGCGACCAGGACGCGGACAAGGCTGACGAAATCGCCCACTGGGCCGATCTGGTGGCTGCGTCCTACAACGTCCTTCCCATGGATGCGGAAACCTTCAGGCGCTGGGCGCGTCTGATGCACCGGCGTTCCGAGACACTCTATGAAGATGCAATGATTGCCGCTACCGCGCAGCAGCATCAACTGGTAGTGGTGACACGCAACGCTGGCGATTTCGCTCATTTCGAGGTGGAGGTTTTCAATCCGTTCGAGGTCAGGAAGGCGTGACGAGGCGTTTCTGCATGGTGATGACATGTGAAATGTGATCCGAGGGCAGGCGGACGAATACAAGCCATCACCTTCGTTCAGCCACTCATACAAAGGTCAGATCCGCGTCGACTCGAGCTCTTCGATGGTCAGGGCGATTCCGAAATGTCCGTGCAGCGCCGCTTGGAGCGCCTGCGGACCGTCCAGCACCTGTTCCCGGGCGTGGCCATCGGCCTCCCGTATCTTCAATATGCGGCCGGACAAGGTCACCCGGCGGCCTTCGGGCAGTACCCGCGCCGCGGTGAGTCCTTGCAGAAAGTGCGAAGCGGGATGCGTGCTGGTGTACCAGTTCGCTACCTCGCGGTCGACCATGGGCATGTCCTCGCCGGTGAACTCGTAGACGTCGATCCACTGGCCGGCATGCTGCACCTGGTGGTACCACTTGCCGTCCTCGCGCACCAGGCGCCGCACGTCGTGGGACGTGGGCTGGGGCACGCCGTCCTCCAGCCGCAGGGCGCGGGTGAGCGAAGTCGCGCCGACACCGACGTCGGTGATCCAGTCCTGTCCGTCCAGGTTGACCGCCAGCGTCAGGTGCGTGCGCTGGACCATGATGCTGCGATCGGCCGTGCTCAGGCGCACCCGTGCCGCCAGGGGGCGCACGGCAAAGCCCAGCCGCGCGAGCAGTTCCAGGAACAGGCCGTTCAACTCGAAGCAATAGCCGCCGCGGCGCGCGGCAACGAGCTTGTCGTACAGGCGCTGGGGTTCGAGGTGGATGGGCCGGCGCAGCAGCACGTCCAGGTTCTCGAACGGAATGGATTGCGAGTGGGCGCGGGTCAGCGCATCCAGCGCCGCGAGGGAAGGGGCCGTGGAACCCTGGTATCCGAGCCGTGCCAGGTACGCGTCGATGTCGAACGTATTGCCCACGGGGTCTCCTTGTCGAGTCAGGCGAACGCCGCCTTCCGGAAGAAGACTAACAGGACCAGGGCTGCGGCGAGCACCCATATCGCGACGAATACCGCCGCCGCGGTTCGGCTGACCGGCCGGTTCGACATGTCCGCCGCCGCTCGCCGGAATTCGGCCATCAGGTCGGCGGGGATGAGGCGCACGACCAGCAGGATGCCGAGCGGGACGATGATGAGGTCGTCCAGGTACCCCAGCACGGGGATGAAGTCCGGGATGAGGTCGATGGGCGAGACCGCGTAGGCGGCCACCAGCAGGGCGAGCAACTTGGCCATCCTGGGTGTCCGGGGATCGCGGGCCGCCAGCCAGATCGCGACCACATCCTGCTTGATGCGCCGGGCCCACTGCTTCATCCGCTTGATCATGGTGCGCGTCCAGCCCTTACTTCATGTAGGACCGCACGGCTGCCACGACTTCTTCCAGGTCGGCCGCCCGCACGTCGGCGGGCACGTCGGCCTGGCCCAGGTGTTCGCGGATGTGTCCCTCCAGCACCTGGGCCATGAGCCCGTTCACGGCGCCCCGTATCGCGGCGATCTGCTGCAGGATGGCCACGCATTCCACCTGCTGGCCAAGGGCGTTCTCCAGGGCCTCGGCCTGCCCCTTGATCCGGCGCACGCGCGTCAGGAGCTGCTTCTGGTTGTGGATGGTGTGTGCCATGGATGGCCCTCGCTGCCGGATGAACTATACTGGGGTATAGTATACAATCCCATCGCCGAGCAGGCTGCTTCATGTCGACATCCGCCACCCCCGAGAATTGGACGCACAGCCACGTCTTCGACGAAGGCAACCCCCTGGCCGAACGCAATACCCGCTGGGCGGTCCTGCTTACCGCGACGATGATGGTGGTCGAGATCCTTGGCGGCTACGTCTTCAATTCGATGGCGCTGCTGGCCGACGGGTGGCACATGAGCTCGCACGCGCTGGCGCTCGGGCTGGCGGTGCTGGCGTACGGCGCGGCGCGGCGTTATGCCCATGACCGGCGCTTCGCTTTCGGAACCTGGAAGATCGAGGTGCTGGGCGGTTACACGAGCGCCTTGTTCCTGGCCGGGGTGGCCGCCCTGATGTTGTACGAGTCCGTGGAGCGGCTGATGGCTCCCACGCCCATCCACTACGATCAGGCGATCGCCATCGCGGCCGTCGGCCTGGCCATCAATCTCGCATGCGCCTGGCTGCTCAAGGACGGGCATCATGGGCATGGCCATGGCCACGATCACGACCATGGGCACGGCCATGCACACGCGCACGGCAGCGACCTGAACCTGCGTTCCGCCTATCTGCACGTCGTTGCCGACGCCGCCACTTCCGTACTGGCCATCGTCGCCTTGTTCGGCGGCAAGCTCTGGGGCGCGGCCTGGCTGGACCCGGTCATGGGCATCGTCGGCGCCGGCCTGGTGGCCGTCTGGGCGTATGGCCTGCTGCGCGCCTCGGGCAAGGTCCTGCTCGATGCGGAGATGGATGCGCCGGTGGTGGCCGAGATCCACGAGGCGATCGAGGCGTGCCCATTCCAGGCGACCATTACCGATCTGCACGTCTGGCGGGTCGGCAAAGGCAAGTACGCCTGCATCCTGGGCCTGGTGACCGATACGCAAGCCACCCCTTCCTATTTCCGGGAGGTATTGGCCGTCCATGAAGAACTGGCGCACGTCACCGTGGAGGTCAATCGCATACCGGCCGTTCCGTCCGCGTGACCTGGCGTCCTGGTCCCAAGAGGCCCTAATGGTCGTGCGCGTCTTCCTCCTCATCGTCGTGGGGAGCGACGCCTTCGCGCGATTTCTTCAGCCACGCCTTGCCCTGTTCAAGGTTTAGGGGAACGCCGTCCCCTTCCAGGTAGGCACGTCCCAGCCTGGCCTGAGCCACCGGGTTGCCCGCCTGGGCCGCACGTTCCAGCCAGGCGACGGCTGTTCGCGTATCCCTGGGGACTCCCCGGCCCGCGGCATAGGCCAGGTACAGCTCGTACTGCGACCGGGGGGAGCAGCGGTCATCCCTGGCGGCGGCCAGCCGATGCCATTTGAATGCCTCCTTGTCGTCGCGCGGAGCGCCCCCCAGTCCTTTCTTGTAGAAATCGCCCAGCATGCATTGCGCGATCGCCGAGCCGCCCGCCGCCGCCTTGCCGAACAGGCGGAAGGCCTGGGCGAGATCCTTGGCGACGCGGTCATTGCCGTTGTAGTAAATGAAGGCAAGGTCGACCTGCGCGGGGCCGTGCCCGAGCTCGGCGGCCTTGCGCATGTAGTCGAAGGACTTCCGTCGATCGAGCGCCGCGCCTGTCAGGCCACTGTAATGGCGCGCCATTGCGTATGCCGCCGCTGCATCGTCGCCGGCCCGCGCGCCGGGAAGACTCACCCCGGCGACTACGGCAACCCATCCGCCCAGGATCAGCCGCGCTGTGATGCGCGAGGGCACGGCCTTTTTTCGCGGCCGTTCCCCTGTCCCGACAACGGCCTTAGCGGAAGGCATCGGCGACGTTGGCCGGTACGACGATCTCGCTCGCCGGCGTGAGCGAGAGGGTGACCGTTCGGCCCTTGGCGACCCTGGCCAGGACGGCTTGGGCCTCGGCCAGGCTGTTCAGGCGCTGGGTGCGCAGATATTCGGGCGGATGAAAGGTGCCCGTGGCCGCATGCACCGATTCGACCGGACCGCCGTCATACGTGATCTCGGTGCCCATGCCCGGGCTTGCCTGCCTGTAGCCTTGGGGGATGTAGCCCTTGTATGTGCTGTCCTGCACGTCGACCGCGACCTGGACGTAGAAACCGCCGGGGTCGTTCACGTAGCTGTCGGTCGGGATCACGATGCCCTGGGCCAGCAGCGGAATCGACGGGTTCTTGTTCTGGGCGCCGACGAAACCCTGGACGATCCTTCCTTCGTCCAGCAGCGTCGCCCGGACGTTGGCCAGGCCTGCTTCCCGGCCGGGCTTGAAGGGGCCCGAGGTCTCTATGCTTTTGTACGAGCGGTTGGCTGCATCGCTGGCCTTGTACGAAGCCACCGAGCGACGTTTCTCCAACTGGTTGGCGAATTCGCTCGTGATCCTGCTGCCGCCCACGACCGGCGCATCGTGGACCTTGGACGTCATCGCCTCCATCATCGTCAATGGCCTTGCGGCATTGGCCGGATCCCGGTTATAGGCCTTGAGCGCCTGGTAGACCTCGACGATGGGGTACTGGTTGGTATGCTGCGGCGCTACGAAATCCACCTCGACCGTGCTCTGCAGGTAGCTGAAGCCGTGCTGGAAGGACAGGCGGCGCCAACCGTTGGCGGCGGTCGGCGAGTTCAGGCCGTTGAAACCATACCCGCCGTGATAGCCGAAGGTATAGAACTTGCCGTCGGCAGGATTCTTCACGCGAAAGAGCATGTTGGTGGAACCCGGCGTGTGGCCGGGCGACCAGATCACCATGATCTTCACGTTGCCGAAGTCGTACCACCGGTCGTAGTCGTAGAACTTGCCGGTGCGGGCGCGCAGGATGGTTTCCGACTCGGGCAGGGCGCCGGGGATGTCCCACGCATTGCCTTGCAGGTCGCTCTTGACGCCGGCCACGTCCTCTTTCGAGGCCCAGACGTCCATGGTCTTGCCGGCGTTGTCCATCATCTTGAGCTGCTCGACGGCCGTGCCGTAGTGGTCGGCATGGCCATGCGTGAGCCATAGGTCGGTGACCGACCGGGGATCTATCCCCACCAGCTCCATGTTCTTCCAGTATTGGTAGCCGCTGTTGGGCCAGCCCGCGTCGATCTTGATGACTTTGTCGTCGGACGTGTCCGCGGTTCCCATGTCGGCCTTCAGCACGTATGAGGCCACCTCGTTGTCGCCGACGTAGTACAGGGTGTCCTTCACCATCTCGAACGGCTCGGTGCTGCGCGTGTAGGGCGCGGAGGATACCGAGGTCGCGTTGATGGCCACGTAGGGCAGGCTCGAAACCGGATCGATGCCTTTGTCCGCCAGCATGGGGCTTTGCGTCGGAACGTCCCAGGTGGGTTTGCCGTCGGATCTGGAGGGCGGAGTGAAATACCAGATCGCCACGACCTTGGCGCGATCCGCGTTCAGGTAATTGTTGTCGAACAGCAGATACGCGGCCTGGCGGGAAGTGGTCCCATAGTGGTAGTTGTCGGTGACGGGGATGGCGTCGAATGTGGACGTCTCGCTCTTGGCGTAGTCGTCAGTGTTCACGTTGAACACCCTGGCATAAGGGGCAACGGCGTAGGTTTCCTCGTAGCGCTTGATCGGCGTGGCATATGCCCGGCCCGCCTGGTCCGCGGTGACTATCGTGCCGTCGCCGACGGTAATGGTCGAACCGGTCTTGCCATAGATCCATCCGGCGGCCACCATGGGTCCCGGCGCGCCATCGTTGCGGGTGACCGCCGCACCGTATTTCTGCAGGTTGAACTGGGCAGCGGATGACGAGCCCTTGGACAGAATCACGTTGAAGGCCGGCGAACCATCCTCGGGCACGATGACGGTGCCGGCCGGGGATGCGAGCCAGTCCACGAGATTGCCCGGTACGAGCCCGTCCTTGATCGCCGCCGCGCGTTCCGGCGTGCCGGGCGCGGTGGACAGCGTCTTCAGGCCCGCCTGCGTCAGGACGGTGACATGGACGGTCTGCTTGCCGCCGGAGTCGGTTTCCTGATGGGGAAGGCCTTGCACCAGGCCCGCGGTCCGGAACGATACCGTGGCGCCCGGCGGATCCGGGGGCACGGCGCCTGCGCCGCCGCCGTCGTCGCTCCCGCCACAGCCGGCCAGAAGGGCCGCGGCGATGAATGCCGGCAGCAGTTTTCCTGCATGTCTCGATGCTGTGCTCATCCTGCTGTCTCCTCGGTGTTCTTATGCAAGTCGAATGGTTGGCCGCGCCCGCGGCCTTTTTCAGCGGACCAGGCAGGGCTTCTTGTTGTCGAACCTCCAGCCAGGCATCAGGTATTGCATGGCCATGGCATCGTCGCGAGCGCCCAGGCCGTGCTGCTTGTAGAGTTGGTGCGCCCGCTCGACCGCCTCCATGTCCAGCTCGATGCCCAGTCCCGGGGCCTGGGGCAGTTCGACGTGGCCATTGCGGATCTGCAGCGGATTGCGCGTCAGGTTCTGGCCGTCCTGCCAGATCCAGTGCGTGTCGAGCGCGGTCACCCGGCCTGGCGCGGCCGCGCCGACGTGGGTGAACATCGCCAGCGATACGTCGAAATGGTTGTTGGAGTGCGAGCCCCAGGTCAGGCCGAACGCCTGGCAGGTCTGGGCGACGCGCACCGAGCCCTGCAGGGTCCAGAAGTGCGGATCGGCAAGGGGGATGTCGACCGATTGCAGCGACAGGGCGTGCGCCATTTCCCGCCAGTCGGTGGCGACCATGTTGGTGGCGGTCGGCAGTCCGGTCGCCCGGCGGAATTCGGCCATGGTCTCGCGGCCCGAGTAGACGCCTTCGGCGCCGCAGGGGTCTTCCGCATAGGCCATCACGCCGTGCATGTCGCGGCACAGGCGGATGGCGTCGCGCAGCGGCCAGCCGCCGTTGGGGTCGAGGGTGATGCGCGCCCGGGGAAAGCGTTCGTGCAGGGCGCGGATGGCCTCGATCTCTTCCTCGCCGCGCAGCGCGCCGCCCTTGAGCTTGAAGTCCTCGAAACCATAGCGCCGGTATGCGGCTTCGGCCAGCCTGACGATGGCCTCGGGCGTGAGCGCTTTTTCATGCCGCAGGCGCAGCCAATCGTCCTGGGCATGCGGCGCGCTGTCGTACGGCAGCGGGGTTTGCGTCCGGTCGCCCACGTAGAACAGATAGCCCAGCATCTGCACCGAGGTGCGTTGTATGCCTTCGCCCAGCAGCGCGGCGACGGGCACGTCCAGGTGCTGGCCCAGCAGGTCGAGCAGGGCCGACTCGACGGCCGTCACGGCATGGATCGCAACGCGCAGGTCGAACGTCTGCTGCCCGCGCCCCGCGCTGTCGCGTCCGGCGAACGCGTTTCTCATCTGGTTGAGGGTGTGGGTGTAGCGGCCGATGGAACTGCCCTCGATGAAACCGCGTGCGTCTTCCAGCGTCGCGCGGATGTGTTCGCCGCCGGGGACTTCGCCCACGCCGGTATGGCCGGCGCTGTCGGTCAGGATGACCAGGTTGCGGGTGAAGTAGGGCGCATGGGCGCCGCTCAGGTTGAGCAGCATGGAGTCGCGGCCGGCGACGGGGATCACGCGCATCCGGGTGATGGCGGGCGTGCGTCCGGCTGCCTGGGAAGAATGATGCATGGTCGTTTCTGGTCCGCTGGGGCGTTCAAGGGTTGCATTACTGGATCGAGATGTTTCCCGCTTCGATCACCTCCTTCCAGCGGGCGCTTTCCTGCTGCTGGAAGCGTGCGAATTCCTCGGGCGAGTTGGCCACGAGTTCGAGACCGACGTCGGTGAAGGGTTTGCTGACCGCAGGATCCTTGATGGCGCCCGTCAAATCGGCGGAAATCCGGTCGCGCACGTCGGTCGGCAATCCCCTGGGGGCGACGACGGCCTGCCAGGAATAGACCACCAGGCCAGGCACGTCGGCCTCGGCGAAGGTCGGGATCTCGGGCAGCACCGGCGAGCGCCTGTTGCCCGTGACGGCGATGGCCTTGAGCTTGCCCGCCTTGATGTGGGGCAGCACGGCATTGACGTTCTGGAACGACATGTCGACCTGGTTGCCCAGCAGATCGGCGATGGCGGGCGCGCCGCCCTTGTAGGGGACGTGCAGCCCCTTGGTGCCCGTTTTCTGCCAGAACAGTTCCGCGGTCAGGTGGTCGGACGAACCCGCGCCCGAGGTGGCGAAGCTGACGCCACCCGGCCTGGACTTGAGCAGCGCGAGGACGTCCTGGACATTGTTGATCCTGGGCGCCAGCGACGGGCTGACCACCAGCACGTTGGGCGCCTGGACGGCGACGGTGAGATAGGTGAAGTCCTTCGCCGGGGAGTAGGGCAGGCCTTTCATCAGATGCTCGGCGACCACCAGCGGCGCGAGCGAGGTCACCATGAGGGTGTAGCCGTCGGGCGCAGCACGGGCCACCTGCGCGGCGCCTATCGTGCCGGTGGCGCCGGCCTTGTTCTCGATGACGAAGGATTGCTTGAGCCGCTCCTGCAGCTTGTTGGCGACGGCGCGCGCCACCGAGTCCGTCGCTCCGCCAGGCGGGAAGGGGACCACCATCGTCACCGGCTTGTCGGGCCAGGCGTGGGCGGTGCCGACCGCCGCCAGCAAGGCCGTTCCAACTATCCATCCGCGTGTCTTGCCGTTCATGTCGCCTCCGTATTTTTTAATAATGTTAACGTTAACAATCGCGGATATCAGCATTAATCATCGTTTGTTAACGTTAACATCCGGATGTGCGAAATGTATGGCCCGAGGCCGGGCGCGCGCCATAGGGGGAAACCCAGGCCGCCCGGGCCTCTTGCCGCTTGCGCGCCGGGTTAGCCTTCTGTCTCATGTGTCATTCGAATCGCTCGTATTTTTATCCCGCCGATGTCCGCGTCTTCCCGTAAACCTGCCGTTGCCCCTGCCCCGCGGGGGCGTGTGACCGTGCGCGAGGTGGCGAAGGCCGCCGGTGTCTCGATGATCACGGTCTCGCGCGTCATCAATACTCCGCAACAGGTTTCCCCCGCCACGCTGGAGCGGGTCCATGCCGCGATCGACGCGCTGGGCTATGTGCCCAACCTGATGGCGGGCGCGCTGCGCCTGTCGCGCAGCCATCTGGTGATGGTGCTCGTGCCGTCGGTGGCGGGGTCGCTGTTCGCGGGCATGCTGACGGCCTTGACCGAGTCGCTCGGCGCCAAGGGCTACCAGCTCATGGTGGGGCAGAGCGGCTACGACATGCCGCGCGAGGATGCATTGCTGCGGGCCATCATCGGCCGTCGACCCGATGGCCTCGTGCTGACCGGCGTGATGCATTCGCCCCAGGGACGCCAGTTGCTCCAGGCTTCCGGCATCCCCATCGTCGAGACCTGGGACACCACGGCCACGCCCATCGACATGCTGCTGAGCGTCTCGCACCAGGAGATCGGGGCGGCCGTCAGCCGTTATCTGTTCGAGGCCGGCAAGACCCGCCAGGCGGTGCTGAGCGGGGACGATGAGCGGGCGCGGCTGCGCGCGGACAGCTACGTGCGCACGGCCATCGAGCTGGGCCTGCCCGAGCCGGTGGTGCTCCATCTTCCGGCGCCCACCACGCATGCGCAGGGACGCGAGGGCCTGCGCGCGCTCCAGCGCACCGGCAGAGACGTCGATGGCGTCTTCTGCACCTCCGACCTCATGGCCGCGGGCGTGATCACCGAAGCCATGGCCCAGGGGCTGGCCGTGCCGGGCCAGTTGGCGGTCATCGGCTTCGGCGACATGGACTTCGCCGCATCGATGTCGCCCTCCATCACGTCGGTGCACGTGGACGGCGCCGCGATCGGGGCCAAGGCGGCGGAGATGATAGCGGCCCGGGCCAACGGGCAGCGGCCGGCGAAAGCGGTCGTGGAGATCGGCTTTCGCATCGCGGCGCGCGAAAGCGCGTGATGCGTCCGGGACGGCCGCGCGCCACCGGGTCGATTACACTCCCGGCCGATCCGCAATGAAGGTTTGCATGGACATAGAAATCAACGAAGAACTGCGGGCCTACATCGACCCGCTGAGCGAAGACGAGTACGCCGCGCTGGAGGGCAGCCTGCTGGCCGAAGGCTGCCGCGATGCGCTGGTGCTGTGGGGCAACGTGCTGGTCGACGGCCACAACCGCTACGGCATATGCAGGAAGCACGGCATCGAGTTCCGCACCGTGCAGAACACGGCCTTCCAGTCGATGGACGACGTGCGGCTCTGGATGATAGACAACCACCTGGGCCGGCGCAGCATTTCCGACTACCAGCGGGGCGTGCTGGCCTTGCGCAAGAAGGACATCCTGCAGGCCAGGACGGCGGCGCAGGCGCCGGCTCCCGCGGCCTCCGCGGACGCGTCCGAGGCGTCGCCCGTGCCGCAGGGCGGCGCAGCCGCCGAACCGGCCCGGCCCCCCCTGGCGACGCGCGAGGCCGTGGCCCGGGCCGCGCGGCTCAGCACCGCGACGGTCGGCCAGATCGAGCGCATCCAGAAGGCGGCCGCGCCCGAGCTGGTGGCGGCGGTCAAGTCGGGCACCATTTCCATCAGTGCGGCGGCGGCGGTCGCCACGCTGCCTGCCCAGGAGCAGGTCGTGGCCGTTGCCGGCGGCAAGGACGAACTGCGGCGCGCCGCGCGCCAGGTGCGCGAGAAGAAGGCCAGGGCCCGGCCGGCCGAAGAGGCGCCGCAGGGCGAAGGCGGCGAGGAGCCGGCCGATCTGCCGCCCGAGAGCACCGACGTGGGCGAACTGCAGGGCCTGGTGCGTGCGCTCAGGGCCGAGAATGCCGACCTGAAGCGAAAGGTGGCGAACCTGACCGTGGCGCTGAAGGAGGCGCGCGGCCCGAAAGCCGAGAGCCGTATGTAACAACGGTTTCCCGCCCGACTTACAGAGCTTACACATGGATTACACGCCTCCGACATCACCAGCCGTATGCTCGCCCCGCGTTCACGCTTTACCGAAAGGAGGTCGTCGTGGCGAACAACAGAATTCCGTATGGCATGCTGGCTCTGGGGTGTGCGGGAGCACTGGGATTGGCGGCATGCGGGGGAGGCGACGGTTCGTCCGCTCCCGCCCAGGGCACGCTGCAAGTCTCGATGACCGATGCGCCCGCCTGTGGCTTCGATCATGTCTATGTAACCGTCAGTAAGATCCGTGTGAACGGCAATCCGAACGTCGACGACAGCGGGTCGGGCTGGGTCGATATTCCGGTGACGCCCGCCCGGCGCATCGATCTCCTGTCGCTGACCAACGGCGCCATGGCCACCTTGGGCAAGTCGGCGCTGCCGGCAGGCGACTATCAGCAGATCCGCCTGGTATTGCAGGCCAATGCCGGCAAGCCCTATGCGAATGCCGTGGTGCAGACCGGCGGCGGCGGGGACGAGATCGCGCTGACCACGCCCAGCGCCTCGCAAAGCGGCTACAAGATCATCCGGCCGTTCACCGTCGCCCCGGATACGCTGACCGATCTGGTGCTGGACTTCGATGCCTGCAAGTCCATCGTCGCGCGCGGCAACGGCGGCTTCAATCTGAAGCCCGTGGTGACCGCGATCCCCATCGTGGTGAGCGGCAAGGTGGTCGGCTATGCCCCGGCCGGGTCGCGTGTCTATGCCGAGCGCGGCGGCGAGGTCGTCAAGGGCACCGTGGCCACCAGCGAAGGCGCGTTCACGCTGTCTCCCATCGAGCAGAGCAGCACGACCGGCAACGTCGACGTCGTGGTGGTGCCGCCGGCATCGGCCGCGCGCGGCGTGGGCATCATCCGTTCGGTGCCGGTGGTGGCCGGAGCCAGCACGACGGTCTCCACGGCGACGGCGCCCATCGCTCCGCCGCCGTCGGCCTTCAACACCGTGTCGGGAACCGTGACGCCGTTGAGCGCCGAAGCGTCGCTGCGCGCCTTGCAGACGACGGGCGGGGCGAAGTTCGAAGTGGCTTCCACGTTCGCCAGCATGACGACCGGTGCCTATGGCATGAACCTGCCCGCCGCCGCACCGGTGGTCGGCACCTACCAGACCACGCTGCCCATTCCCCTGGTCCCGGACGCGACCGCGGCGGGGCGCTACGCGATAGAGGCCACTACGTCGACGGGCGCGGTGAAGTCCTCGTCCGTCGACATTGGTACGGGACCGGCAACGCGGGACTTCGCGTTCTGATCCGTACGCAAGGAGCAATCATGAAATCCATCCTGACCGCCATCGCCGCCGCGACCGTGCTGGGCGGATGCGCGGTGTACACCCCCGGAGGCGCCGTCGTGGCGCCGGCGCCGGGGTACTACTACGATTCGCCGGGGTATTACTACGAGTATCAGCCGGCGTACCGGGGCGGCTACTATCCCGGGCCGCGCTTCTGCCCGCCGGGGCAGGCCAAGAAAGGCCGCTGCTAGCGCGGCCGTGCAGGGGGGGGCAGCCCAGAGCTTGCCCCCCCTGGTTTACCTGTCCGGGTCGATCAGGCCAGTGCCGGGTAGTCGATGTACCCTTTTTCCGTGCCGCCGTAGAACGTGGCGTTGTCCGGCGCATTGAGCGGCGCCTGTTCGCGCAGGCGCCGCACGAGGTCCGGATTGGCGATGAACAGCTTGCCGAAAGCCACGAGATCCGCGGCCCCGCTGGCGACCGCCTGCTCGGCGGCCGCGCGGTCGTAGCCGTTGTTGGTCATCCACGCGCCCCGGCCGCCGGCCTGGGCGTAGGCCGCTTTCAGCGCGGCGTAGTCGAACGGCGCGTCGCCCTGGCGGTAGTCGCGGGCGCCGCCCGTCGCGCCCTCGATGACGTGGACGTAGGCCAGCCCGTAGCCGGCCAGCTTGCGCACCACGTAGTCGAACAGGGGCTGGGGCTCCGGATCCGAGGCGTCGTTGGCGGGCGTGACGGGCGAGATGCGGATGCCCGTGCGGCCGGCCCCGATTTCGTCGGTGATGGCGTCCAGCACTTGCGTCAGCAGGCGCGCCCGGTTCTCGATCGAGCCGCCATAGGCGTCGTCGCGATGGTTGCTGCCCGAACGCAGGAACTGGTCGATCAGGTAGCCGTTGGCGGCGTGCAGTTCGACGCCGTCGAAGCCGGCTTCGATGGCGGCGCGGGCGGCGCGCCGGTAGTCGGCGACGATGCCGGGCAGCTCGTCGAGCCGCAGCGCGCGAGGTTCGGAAGTCGGGGCGAAGCCGCCTCCGTCCGGCCCGATCAGGTAGGTCTTGGCGTTGGCCCGGATGGCCGAGGGTGCCACCGGCGCGCCGCCGCCGGGCTGCAGCGAGGTATGCGAGATCCGGCCCACGTGCCAGAGCTGGACGACGATCTTGCCGCCCGCGGCGTGGACCGCGTCGGTCACGCGCCGCCAGCCGGCCAGTTGTTCTTCCGAATACAGGCCGGGCACGTCGGCATAGCCCTGGCCCTGGTGGCTGATGGCCGTGGCTTCCGTGATCAGCAGGCCGGCGCTGGCGCGCTGGCTGTAATAGGTGGCCGTGACGGGCAGGGGTACGGCGCGCGGCGACCGGTTGCGGGTCAGCGGGGCCATGACGATGCGGTTGGCGAGCTGCAGGTCGCCGACGGTGATGGGGTCGTACAGCGTGGTCATAGAGAATCCTGGCTAGGCGGGGAGGCGAAATATATCGATGAATCGCGAATCTTATATCGTTAAATGACGATATATGCTCATGCCCGTGGTGCCAGAGGGGTTATCCGGCGGCGGTGACGCCCGGCAATCCGGTACTATGCCCGGCTGGTCTCCGTCTGCCGTGCCGTTGTCGCCGTCGTTCCAATGTCCGATCGTTCCGCTGCCTCCCGGGTTTGCGCGTCGCTTCCCGGTTTCTCCCTTGCCACGCTGCGTTCCTGGCTGGCTTCCTTCCGGCCGGGCCGCATGCGCATCAACGGACGGGAGCGCCTGCGCATCGTGCTGGGCGCCCTGGCCGGCGTCCTGCTGGCCGCCTGGGCGAGCCGGACGATGGCCGGCAGCCTGGGGAGCGCCGCGTGGATGGTCGCGCCGCTGGGCGCGAGCGCGGTGCTGGTGTTCGCCCTGCCGGCCAGCCCGCTGGCCCAGCCCTGGTCGGTCATCGGCGGAAACACGCTGTCGGCGCTGGTGGGCATCATTTGCGTCAACCTGATCGGCGATCCGGTGCCGGCGGCCGCCCTGGCGGTGGGGGGCGCCATCGTGGTGATGCTGTCGCTGCGCTGCCTGCATCCGCCGGGCGGCGCCGCCGCCCTGACCGCTGTGCTGGCCCAGGCCGCGGACTACCGCTACGCGCTGTTCCCGGTGCTGGCCAATTCGGTGCTGCTGATCATGGCCGGCCTGGCCTACAACAGCCTGACCGGACGCCGCTATCCCCACGCGCAGGCCAAGCCCGTGCCCGGCCCCCGGTCCCGCTTCACCGCGGCCGACCTGGATGCCGCGCTGGCGCACTACAACCAGGTGCTGGACGTCAGCCCCGACGACCTGGAGAACCTGCTGCATCATGCGGAAATGGCCGCCTACCGGCGCAGCCTGGGCGAACTGCGCTGCCGCGACATCATGACGCGCGAGCCGCTCAGCGCCACGCAGAACATGCCGCTCAAGGAGGCCTGGGCCCTGATGCGCCAGCATCGGATCAAGGCGCTGCCGGTGATCGACCAGGCCCGCGGCGTGGTGGGCATCGTGACGGTGGCCGATTTCATGCGGCAGCTGGAGATGGACCAGCCCGAAGGATGGGGCGGACGGCTGCGCGCGCTGATCGGCCTGGCGCCGGGCGGCGGCGGGCGCCCCCGGGTCATTGCGCAGATCATGACCCGCCATGTCCGGGTGGTCAGCGCGAGCCGCTACGTGATCGAGCTGATCCCGCTGTTCGCCGACGGCGGCCATCACCACATTCCCGTCATCGACGAGGAACGCACGCTGGCCGGTATCATCACGCAAACCGATCTTGTCAAGGCCCTGTCACGGGCGGTTGGCGCCGGAAGAGAGGCCTGATTCGGCGTCTTTTCCGCGGCGAAGCGCATCTCAACTTGGCTGCGGGCCCGCCGTTAATACCGTTGCAAGTACGTTGACCGGAGACAGGCCCCACTATCGTCCAGCTGTCCAGGCGTGGTTCCGGGTCTCCCTTGAGCCCGTCCCTCCATGCGACTTGATACCTTAGACCGCGTTTGCGCCGATCCGGTGGCCTCTTTCGAGAGCGCCATCGATTTCTTCGCGCGCATCGACCAGCAGGGCCGGTTCCTGTACATCTCCGAGCCGGGGCTCGCGTTCATCGGCTATCACCGCGAGTACCTGCGCATCGTCACGCTGCGCGACCTGGTCCCGCAGGAGGACGCGCCCCTGCTGGAAGCCTGCCTGCGGCAGGCGCAGCAGACGGGCGAGGTGCAGAAGTGCACGCTGCACCTGATCAAGACGCTGACCTATCCCCGGCTGGTCGAGCTGCGCGTCGCGCCCGACGCGACCGGGCCGGGGCAGTTGCTGGTGGTCGGCCATGACGTGTCGGCCTGGGCCGACAACGAGCAGTGCCTGACCTACGCCATGTACCACGACGTGCTGACCGGGCTCGACAACCTGGCGTCGGCGCGCCACGAGATCGAGCGGGCCAAGCAGGAAGCGCTGGACAAGGGCTACCGCGTGGCCCTGCTGCAGATCGACATCGACGAGTTCCACCGCGTCAACCAGGCCTTCGGCTACGAGGCCGGCGACCGCATCCTGCACGAGACGGCGCTGCGGCTCAAGAGCGCCTGCCACGCCCGGGAATTCGTGGCGCGCTGCTACAGCGACGCCTTCCTGATCCTGCTGCGCAACGTGCCCGACCGCGACTACGTCGAGGAATTCGCCCGCCGCGTCTCCGACGCGATCCAGCTCCCGTATTCGCACGAGGGGCAGACGCTGCAACTGTCGGTGCGCATCGGCGCCGTGCTGTTTCCCGACCGGGCCAACGGCTGCGACCAGCTGCTCCACCACGTGGACGAGGCGCTGGCCCAGGCGGGCCGCAATCGCGGGTACAGCTTCGCCTTCTATGAACGGCGCGCGGCCGGCAACCGGCCCGACACTCTCAGGCTGGAATCCGACCTGCACAGCGGCATCCGCAACGGCGAGTTCTCGCTGCACTACCAGCCCATCGTCGAGGCGCGCAACGGCGAGGTGACGGGGATCGAGGCCCTGATGCGCTGGCATCATCCGGTCCTGGGCGCCGTCTCGCCGGAAATATTCATCTCGCTGGCCGAGTCGGCCGGCCTGATCAACTTCCTGGGCGGCTGGGCCCTGAAGAACGCCTGCATGCAGCTCATGCAGTGGGACGCGCGCGGCATCCACCTGCAATACGCCAGCGTCAACGTCTCGGCCCAGCAGTTCCGCGACAAGCGTTTCCCGGCGGCGGTGCGCGAGGCCTTCAAGCTGACGGGGCTGGCGCCCCGGCGCATCGTGCTCGAAATCACCGAAAGCGTGCTGATGGAGGATCCGGCCCACGCCAAGACCCTGCTCGAGGAATTGACCGATCTTGGCGTGCGCTTCGCCGTGGACGACTTCGGCACCGGCTATTCCAGCCTGGCCTACCTGCAGAGCTTTCCGCTGGCCGCGCTGAAGATCGACCGGCGTTTCATCAGCAACCTGCCTTCCTCGCGCAACGACCAGGCCATCGTCGATGCCATCGTGGGCCTGGCCGGCACGCTGGGCCTGGACCTGGTGGCCGAGGGCGTCGAAACCCAGGCCCAGCGCGACCTGCTGGTGGCCAGCGGCTGCGAATTGATCCAGGGCTGGCTGGTCTGCAAGGCCCTGCCCATCAACGAACTGGCGCACAAGTTCGAAACCGGCGAGCTGCGGCCGCTGGCGAGTTGACGCCGGAACACGGATTTTTCATGCCGGACATCCAACAACGCCATGCGTTGACCCGCAAGCTATGGTCGCGCATCAACGAGCGCGGCGACTTTCCGCTGCTGTCCGACTCCCTGCGCGCCACCATCTCGGCCATGAAGGGGGACGACCACGACATCACGGCGCTGGCCCAGATCGTGCTGTCGGACTTCACGCTGACGCAGCGCGTCATCCGCCTGGCCAACTCGGCCATGTACATGGCCTTCGGCGGCAACATCACCACGGTGTCCCGCGCGCTGGTCGTGCTGGGCATCGAGGCCGTGGGACACCTGGTGCTGGGGCTCAAGCTGGTCGACCATTTCCAGCAGTCGCACCTGCAACTGCAGCGGCTGGACGCCAAGCTGGAGCTGAACCGGGCGATGCTGGCCGGCTGCGTGGCGCGCCGGGTGTGCGAGGTGCGCGAGCTGCTGACCAGCGAGGAGGCCGTGGTCTGCACGCTGATGCGCCAGCTCGGCAAGCTGCTGTGCATCTTCTATCTCGAGAGCGAGTGGACCCAGATCCGCGAACATGCCCTGGAATACCGCCGCACCGAGGATGAGGTGTCGGCCGAGGTGCTGGGCATCAGCTTCGAGGAACTGGCCGAGGACGCCGCCGAGCGCTGGGGGCTGCCGGCGGTGATCCGGCGCGGCATGGAGCCCTTCGACCTGGCCGGCCTGCCGGCCGACCAGGACATCGTGCTGGACCACGACCCATGGCTGTGCGCGGTGGCCAGCTTCTCGGTGCAGATGTCGCGCAGCATGACCATCGCCGGTGGCGACGTCGAGCTGCGCGAGCGCCGGATGCGCGAGACGGTGCAGCGCTATGCGCGCGCGCTGGCGGTCGAGCCCGAGCCGCTGTACGAGATCATGGAGGAACTGACCCGCGAGCGGGCCAGCCAGCGCTTCATCCAGGAAATCGACGACCTGCACGCCGAATCGACCCAGGGCGGCTCGCACAACGCCGAGCGCACGCTGCGCGAGGGCATGCGCGACCTGCGCTCGCTGCCGTCCGAGCACCACCTGGGGCCGGTGCTGGCCATGGCGTCCGAGGCCATGCTGGCCGGCATGCAGTTCTCGCGCACCATCGTTTTCGTGCGGGATCCCCGTCGCCATACCTTCGAGGCGCGGCTGGGATTCGGCCGCGGCATCGAACAACTGCTCCCCCAATTGCGCTTCAATGAGATATTCTCGGTAGACGTCTTCCACCTGGCCATCACCAATTCAGTGGGAATCTTCATCGAGAACGCCTGCGATCCCAAGTTCAGCGTCCACATCCCGCGCTGGTTCCGCGAGGCCGTGCCCGATTCGCACGCCTTCGTGCTGCTGCCCGTGCGCGCCGACAAGGACACCGTGGCGCTGATCTACGGCGACTGGAACAGCGCACAGCTGGCTCGCAAGATCCTGCCCGAGGAAATGGCCGCCCTGAACGAGCTGGCGCGGGAATTGGGCCGATTCTTCGGCCATGCCCGTACGGCGGCTCGCGAAGCGCCTTGAACGGCGGCCGCAGCATCGTGCATCGCCAGTTGATCGAACTGGCACGGAGAAAGGTGTTGTCGGCCCAGGCGGCCGAAGAAGGGCTGCGGTTGGCGGCGGTGCTGCCCGACGGGCCGGCCTGGCGGCGCTTCCTCGAATACGTATGCGCCTATGGCGGCGCGCTGGCTTGCGCCGCCGGCATCATTTTCCTGGTGGCCTTCAATTGGCAGGAATGGCCGCCCATCGCCAAGTTCGCCCTGTTGCAGGCCTTGCTGGCGGCGTCCGCCGCGGTGGCCTGGCGCCTGGGTACGGCGCGCCCGGCGGGCCGGGTGGCGCTGCTGTTCGCGATGATCCTTTGCGGCGCGCTGCTGGCCTATCTCGGCCAGCACTATCAGACGGGGGCCGACAGCTACCAGTTGTTCCTGGCATGGGGATTCCTCATCCTGCCCTGGGTGGCCGCCTCGCGGTCGGCCGCGGCGTGGGCGCTGCTGCTGGTGCTGGCCAACCTGGCCGTCCAGCTCTACGTGGGGCGCTTCTCTCCTTTCCTGCTGGCTGCGCTGGACGGCGGATGGCCGCATCCCTGGCTGTTCTGGCTGGACCTGGCCGCCGTCGCGGCGGCCGAAGGGCTGGGCGGCCGGCTTGCCGACGGTGGCCGGCTGCGTTTCCTGCCCCGGCTGGCCGGCGTGCTGGCGCTAGCCATCATCGTCAGCGCGCTGGTCGGCGCCATCCTGGACCAGGCGCGCGGCGGAGGCATCCTGGCCTGGACCACGTTGGCCGCGATGGTGCTGGTCCTGGCCGGCGGTTTCCTGTTCTACCAATGGCGCCGGGACCTGCCCATGCTGACCCTGTGCTGCCTGGCGGCGATCGCGGTGGCGACGGCGGGGCTCGCGCGCCTGCTGGCTGAAGGCGATCCGGGGGAGCTCTCGCTGCTCGTCATCGGCGGCTTCCTGATCGCGGCTTCGGCGGGCGCCGCCGTCTGGCTGCGGCGCCTGCAGGCCCGGTGGGCGGGAGAATCCGCATGAACGGCCTGCCGCAGGTCTGGGACGCGTTGCGCCGGCAGGGGCTGGCCGAAGGCGACGTCCCGCCCGCGATGCCGGACGAAGCCGCGACGCCCTGGCATGTGCGCCTGATGCTGGGCGTATGCGGCTGGCTGGGCGGCCTGCTGCTGCTGGTGTTCGCGGGATTGGTCATGCCGGATCCCTTCGATTCGCACAGCCTGGTGGTGGTGGGCGCGCTGTTGCTGATCGTCGCGCGCATGCTGCTGCACGGCCAGCCGCCCGAACTGCGCGAGCAGTTCGCGCTCAGTCTTTGCCTGGCGGGCTACGGTGCCGTCGCTGTCGCGGGCGCGGCCTGGTTGTCCGTATGGGGGACTTTCCTGGCGGCAGCGGGACTGGGGCTGGTCCTGGCGGTCGTCATGCCGAATGCGATCGCCCGCTGTTTCGGCGTCCTGGCCTTGCTGCTGGCGGGCGAGGGGTGTTTGCGCGAGCTGGGCTGGCCCAGTCCCGTGCCGGCCATCGCGGCCTGGACCTGCGCGGCGGCCTGGCTGGAAGAGACCCGGTGGGCGCATCGCCTGGGACAGAGCCAGGCACCGCTGGCCTGGGGCGCGACGCTGGCGCTATGGGGGCTGGGCCTGGCCGGCGCGCTGCTGCCCGGCATGGACCTGTCGGTGCCGCCCGCCTGGCGTGGCCTGGCCTGGGCGGCGTATCTGCTGGCGGCGCTGCCGCTGGCCTGGGTCGCCTGGCGCCTGTCGGCCCGCGCGCGCCCGGCCGTCCGCGGCTGGGCCGCCGGCACCGCGTGCGTTCTGGTGCTGGTCGGGGCCTGGGTCCCGGGCGCGGCCTTCGGCCTGATGACCGCGCTGCTGGGCCATGCCCGTGCCCGTACCCCGCTCTGGGTGGGCGGGCTGCTGGTGGCGCTGTGGAGCATGGGGTGGTTCTACTACGCGCAGGCCTGGTCCCTGCCGCGCAAGGCAGCCGTGCTGCTGGCGCTGGGGGGCGTGCTGCTCCTGGCCTGGCGCGGCATCGTCCGGCTGGGCGCGCCCGAGGCCGGCCATGAGTGAACGCATGGTCCGCTGGCTGATCGCCGCCGGGCTGGTCCTGGTGCTGGGCCTGGTCAATGCCTCGATCTGGCGCAACGAATCGCTGCTGGCCCGGGGGACGCTGGTGTCGCTGGAACTGGCGCCGGTCGACCCCCGGTCGCTGATGCAAGGCGACTACATGGCGCTGGACTGGGCCGTGGCGCGCGAACTGCGCCAGCGCCTGGGCCAGGGACTGCCCGCCTCGGGAAGCCTCGTGGTCCGGCGCGAGGCCGGTTCCAGCCGCGCCGGACTGGCCAGGCTGGACGACGGCACGCCGCTGGCCGAGCGCGAAAGCCGGTTGGCCTATACCGTGCGGGACGGGCGGGTCAGGATCGTTACCGACGCCTATTTCTTCCAGGAAGGGCACGCCGCGGACTACGAGCGCGCCCGCTACGGCGCGCTGCGCGTGGGCGAGGACGGCCGCGCGCTGCTGGTCGGCCTGCAGGATGCCGACCTGGGCTGGCTGGGCCCTCGCGGCAAGCAGCCGTAAGGGTCCGCCGCCCGGCAGCGTCAGTCTTCCTGGTTCTTGGCCTGGTTGACGTTGGTGCCGGCGGGCACGCTCTGGGTCAGCCAGACGTTGCCGCCGACCGTCGAGCCCCGGCCGATGGTGATGCGGCCCAGGATGGTCGCGCCGGCGTAGATGACCACGTCGTCCTCCACGATGGGGTGGCGGGCGATGCCCTTGGTCAGCTTGCCGTCGGGATCGGCGGGAAAGCGCTTGGCGCCCAGCGTGACGGCCTGGTACAGGCGGACGCGTTCGCCGATGATCGTGGTTTCGCCGATCACCACGCCCGTGCCGTGGTCGATGAAGAAGCTGGCGCCGATCTGCGCGGCCGGGTGGATGTCGATACCGGTGGCCGAGTGGGCGATGTCCGAGATCAGCCGCGCCAGGAAGGGGGCGCCCAGCTTGTGGATGGCATGGGCCAGCCGGTAGTGGATGATGGCCTTGATGCCGGGATAGGACAGCAGGATTTCGGAAATGCTGGTGGCCGCCGGGTCGCCCTGGTAGGCCGCGTGCAGATCGCTGACCAGGACGGCGCGGATGGCCGGCAGCTGCGCGGCGAAGCGGCGGGTGAGCTCGACCGCCTTGCCCTGCAGGTTCTGCTTGTCGTGGGTGTCCGGCGCTTCCGAGAAGTACAGCGCGCGGCGAACCTGTTCACAGAGCAGATTGAGCGTGGCGTTCAGCGTGTTGCCGACGAAATAGTCGATGCTGTCGTCGGTCAGCTTGCAGCGGCCGTAATGCGTGGGGAAGAGCGCGGCCGACAGGCCGTCCAGCACGGTGACCAGGGCCTCGCGCGAGGGCAGCTCGCGCACCCGGTCCAGGTAGCGGATCTTGTGCTCGATCTCGCGCGAGGTGCGCAGCTGCTCGACGATGTCGGCCAGGTGCCATTCGGGAGCGATGTCCGGGGACGGCGTGTGCGGTAGGTTCATGACGGAAAAATGGGTTGCGTGGGCAATGCCTCCAAGCATAGTCGAAGCGGCTTTCCCCGCTAGGGGAAACCCTTTCGACTCGTCTGGTATGGCTCGAAACGGTAGAATATCGCCCCAAGTCGCCCGCGCATGGGGCTCGCGCCGGCCCGCGCCGCAGGAGTCCACGCACAAACGCGACACCTAAAGGGACACTCAAATGAACCGCATTCTCAGTCAATCGCTGGTGGCAGCGGCCGCCCTCGGCGCCGCTGCGTTCGCCCAGGCCGCCGAAGTCAAGATCGGCCTGGCGGCCGCCCTGTCCGGCGGTGCCGGCCAGTACGGCGCCGCCATCCGCAACGGCTTCCAATTGGCCGCCGACGAACTCAACGCCGCCGGCGGCGTCAACGGCAACACCATCAAGCTGGTCATCGAAGACGAACAGGGCAAGAAGGAAGAGGCCATCAACGTCTTTAAGAAACTGGTGTTCCAGGACAAGGTCGTGCTGATCTTCGGCCCGACGCTGTCCAACTCGGCCCAGGCCGCCGACCCGATCGCGCAGGCCGCCAAGACCCCGGTGTTCGGCACCTCCAACACCGCGGACGGCATCACCTCCATCGGCAACTACGTCTTCCGCAACTCGGTCACCGAGGCCGACGTGCTGCCCGAGACCATCCGCGTCGCCGCCAAGCACAACGGCATCAAGAAGGTCGCGGTGTTCTACGGCAACGACGACGTCTTCACCAAGAGCGGCTACGACAACTTCAAGAAGGCCCTGGAAGACCTGAAGATCCCGGTCACCACGACCGAGACCTTCGCCAAGGGCGACGTCGACTTCAAGGCCCAGCTGACCAAGATCAAGGCCACCAACCCCGACGCCGTGGTGCTGTCGGCGCTGATCGCCGAAGGCGGTCCCATCATGGTGCAGGCGCGCCAGCTGGGCCTGAACGTGCCCTTCATCGGCGGCAACGGCATGAACTCGGTCAAGGTGTTCGACCTGGCCAAGGAGCGGGCCGACGGCCTGTGGGTCGGCAGCCCCTGGTCCATCGAGAACGGCACCCCCGAGAACACCAAGTTCATCGCCGCCTACAAGGCGAAGTACAATGTGGCCCCCGACCAGTTCGCCGCCCAGGCCTACGACGCGATGCACATCGTGGCCGAAGCCCTGAAGAAGGTGAAACTCTCGGGCAAGCTGCAGGCCGACCGCGACGCCCTCCAGGCGGCGCTGCCCGCGGTGAAGATCACCGGCGCGACCGGAGCCTTCCAGTTCCGCCAGGCCAAGGGCGCCGCCGGCAAGCCCGGCGGCTACGATGCGGTCCAGACCCCCATCGTGATGGTCACCCGCGGCGGCCGCTACGTCATCGAGAAATAAGCGGCACCCGCGGAACCCGCCGGCCTTGCGCCGGCGATCCGAAAGGGCGCGGGACTCCCGCGCCCTTTGTAATAGCAAAGTAGGGCTCGTGCCCATTTTCCATTGGTAATCTTGCTGCTTCGCTCCTGTATCCGGCCCTGGCAAAAAGTAGGCCGCCCGATCCAGGGCGCCGAGGATCCGGCTCCGCCGGTCCTCCAGCGCCGCCCCCTGGGGGGCGCGCGAAGCGCGTAGGGGGGGGCATGTTTCAACAGCAACTCGTCAACGCACTATCGCTGGGGTGCGTTTACGCTCTGTTCGCGCTCGGTTTCACGCTGGTATTCGGCGTGCTGGGCGTCATCAATCTTTCGCACGGCGCGGTGTTCATGGTGGGCGCCTACGTGGCGCTGCAACTGATCACCCAGTTCGATCTGCCCCTGTGGGCCGGCCTGGCCGCGGCGGCGGCGGGCAGCGGCATCGTCGGCATCCTGATCGACGTGCTCGTCCTGAAGCGCCTGCGCAAGCGCAACGCGCCCCACCTGATACCCATGATCGCCACCATAGGCGTGGCCATCGCGCTCAACAGCGGCATGCAGGGCATCTACGGCGCCGCCAACATGCGCTTCCCGGCGGGCCTGGTGCCCGACGATGCCATCGAGATCGCCGGGCTGCACATGACCGTGATCGAGTTGGTCATCATCTTCCTGTCGTTCGCGCTGATGGCCGCGCTGATGGTCGTCATGAAGCGCACCCAGCTGGGCAGGGGGCTGCGCGCCATCGCCGAGTCGCCCAAGGCGGCCTCGCTGCTGGGCATCAACGTCGAGGGGCTGTTCATGCTGACCTCCTTCGCCGCGGCCGCCCTGGGCGGCGTGGCCGGCGTGCTGATCGGCCTCTATTCCAACGCGGTGTTCCCGCTGATGGGCCAGCCCATGCTGCACAAGGGCATCGCCGTCATCATCCTGGGTGGCATGGGCGACATCCGCGGCGCCATGATAGGCGGCCTGTTCCTGGGCTTCGCGGAAGTGCTGTCGGTGGCCTACATCGGTTCGACCATGCGCGACGCGGTGGCCTTCGGCCTCCTGTTCCTGATCCTGCTCGTCCGGCCGCAGGGCCTGTTCGGCAAGGTGCTGGAACGCAAGGCATAAGGACGCAGACAAGAAATGGAATGGTTCGATAACTTCTGGTCGATCTACAGCAACCTGGTGCTGACCCTGGGCACCAACGCCTTGCTGGCGCTGTCGATCTACCTGACGCTTTCCTGCGGCATGCTGGCCATGGCCAATGCCGCCTTCATGGGGATAGGCGCCTATACCGCGTCCATCCTGACGATGAACTTCGAGATGTCCTTCCCCGTGGCGCTGCTGGGCGGCATGGCCGCGCCCATGCTGGTGGCCTTCGTCATCGGCAAGCCCACGCTGCGCCTGTCCGGGGTCTATCTGGCCATGGCCACGCTGGGTTTCGGCGAGGTGGTCCGGGTCGTGATCCTGAACACGGAATCGTGGACGGGCGGCGCGCTGGGCCTGAACGGCATCCCGCAACTGACGCAGTGGTGGCACATCGCGCTGGCCGTGGCGCTGGCGCTGGCGGTCCTGTTCCGGCTGCTGCGCTCGAAGGTCGGCCGCGCGTTCGAGGCCATCAAGGAGGACGAGACCGCCGCCGGGCTGATGGGCATCGACGTCAACAACACCAAGATGCTGGCCTTCGTCCTGGGCGCGCTGCTGGCGGGCCTCGCGGGCGCGCTCAATGCCCACCTGACCTTCTTCATCGGCCCCAACGAATATGGTTTCGACCGGGGCGTCGAG
Source organism: Pigmentiphaga kullae (assembly GCF_004216695.1). Taxonomy (GTDB): domain Bacteria; phylum Pseudomonadota; class Gammaproteobacteria; order Burkholderiales; family Burkholderiaceae_B; genus Pigmentiphaga; species Pigmentiphaga kullae. The sequence continues at coordinate 1,562,131 of NZ_SGXC01000002.1, read as the reverse complement.
ATCCTGACCATGACCATCCTGGGCGGCATAGGCAGCCTGGCCGGGCCGGTGGCCGGCGCCGTGATCCTGACGCTGCTGCCCGAGACGCTGCGCGCGTTCAACGATTTCCGCCTCGTCATCAACGGCGTGATCCTGGTCCTGATCGTGCTGTTCCTGCCCAAGGGCATCTGGGATCCGGCGCTGCTGCGCAGCTGGTTCCGCCGGCGGAGCCACTGACATGCTGAAACTGCAATCCATCTCCAAGAGCTTCGGCGGCCTGCACGTGCTGCAGGACGTCAACATCGAGGTGCCGCAGGGGACGATCTTCGGCTTGATCGGCCCCAATGGCGCGGGCAAGACGACGGTGTTCAACCTGATCACCGGCCTGCTCGAGCCCACGGGCGGCTCGCTCACCTTCGACGGCCAGGATCTCGTGGGCGCCAAGCCGCACCAGATCACCCGGCGCGGCATCGCCCGCACGTTCCAGAACATCCGCATCTTCAAGGAAATGTCGCTGCTCGAGAACGTGGTGGTCGGCATGCACCGCCACCTGGACTACGGCCCCGCCGGCCTGCTGCTGGCACTGCCCGGCTTCCGTGCCCAGGAGCGCCGCGCGCGCGAACGGGCGCTCGAGCTGCTGTCCTGGGTCAAGCTCGAGCACAAGGCGCACCAGACCGCGGACAACCTGTCCTACGGCGACCAGCGCAAACTGGAGCTGGCGCGCGCGCTGGCGACCGAGCCCAGGCTGCTGCTGTTGGACGAGCCCGTGGCGGGCATGAACACCGGCGAGAAAGTGGACCTGATGGCCGAGATCGAGAACATCAAGGCGCGGGGCTACACCATCTTCATGATCGAGCACGACATGCGCTTCGTGATGGGCCTGTGCGACCGCATCGCGGTGCTGAACTTCGGGCGTATCATCGCCGAGGGCCTGCCCGAGGAAATCCGCAGCAACCCGATGGTGATCGAGGCCTACCTGGGCCGCGAGGACGACGTGGCGGACGAGGTGCACGCATGAACCCGCTGCTGAAAGTCGACGGCCTGAAGGTTTCCTACGGCCACATCGCCGCGGTCAAGGGCATCGATCTCGAATTGCGCGAGGGCGAGATCACGACGCTGGTCGGTGCCAACGGCGCCGGCAAGTCCACCACGCTGCTGGCGCTGTCGGGCCTGATCCCCAAGGAAGCGGGCACGGTCACGTTCCAGGGCGAGGACATCTCGCGCATGGCGCCGCACCGCATCGTCTCCAAGGGCATCGTGCAGGTCGCCGAGGGGCGCGCCATCCTGACCACGATGACCGTGCGCGAGAACCTCGAGCTGGGCGCCTACACCCGGCGCGACAAGGGCGGGATCGGCGCCGACCTGGACCGCGTGTTCGAACTCTTTCCCCGGCTGAAGGAACGCCTGAACGGCATGGCGGGCAACCTGTCCGGCGGCGAGCAGCAGATGCTGGCGATCGGGCGGGCGCTGATGGCCAAGCCGCGCCTGCTGCTGCTGGACGAACCGTCCATGGGGCTGGCGCCCATCATCGTGCAGGAGATCTTCCGCATCCTGCGCGAGATCAACCGGCAGGGGCTGACGATCTTCCTGGTCGAGCAGAACGTGCGGCAGGCGCTGAAGATCGCCCATCGCGGCTACGTGCTCGAGACGGGCGGCATCGCCTTGTCCGGCTCCGGCAAGGAACTGCTGGGCGACCGCCGCCTGGTGGAAGCCTACCTGGGCGGCTAGCCCCGTGATGCCGTGAAGCTGCCCCTGCCTCCGATGAAGTCGCTGCGAGCCTTCGAGGCTGCGGCGCGGTTGATGAGCTTCACGGCGGCGGCCGACGAACTCTGCGTCACGCAGGTGGCGGTCAGCCGCCAGGTCCGCGGCCTGGAGGATTTCCTGGGCGTCGAACTGTTCGACCGGCGCGGGCAGTCGATCGCGCTGACCAAGGCGGGCAGCCGCTACTATCCCGCGGTGCGCCGGGCGTTGAACGACCTGGCGTTCGCGACCTCCCAGCTCAGCCGGCGCGGACAGCCCCAGGTGCTGTCCATCCTGGCCTACAACACCTTCGCGCAGTGCTGGCTGATTCCCATGCTGCCGGCCTTCCACGAACAGCATCCCACGGTGGAGATCCGGCTGTCGGCGTCCTCGGCCCTGGTCGATTTCAACCACCAGGATTTCGACGCAGCCATCCGTTTCGGGGTGCCCGACATCCCGGGAATCGAAGTCGACATGCTGGCGCCGATCGAACTCGTGCCGGTCATGAGCCCGGAACTGTTGGGCAAGGCCGGCGGTTCGCCGGGCATATCGGCCATGCTCGAGCTGCCGCTGCTGCATTCGCTGGCCCGTCCGGGGGACTGGGAGGGCTGGTTCCGTCACGCGGGGCTGGCCAGCGACCATGCCGGCCGGGGCCACAAGTTCGAGAGTTCGCTGATGGCCTACGAGGCGGCGATACGCGGCCTGGGCGTGGCGCTGGGCGTCCGCATCCTGGTCGAGGGCTACCTGGCCTCGGGGCAGCTCGTCGCGCCGTTCGACGCCTCTTATCGGCCCGCGGGCGGCTATTTTCTCGTGCATCCCAAGGACCGCGCCCCCACCGCCGCATTCCGGGCCTTCCGCAGGTGGCTGCTGACCGAGCTGGGCTCGCGCGCCGACGACGTGATGGATGAGGCGCCCGTGCCGCCCAACCCTACAAAATAGTTGGCCTGATCCGCCCGAAAAGTCATTTCCCCGCCGCCTCGCGAGTGCGCAGAATGCAAGGCACGACTTTGCGCAGGAGGAATCGACGATGGCTGAATTGGCGGACCTGGGTATCGCATCCATGCGGTCCCGATGTTCCGAGGCCGAATGGGAGGCCCGGGTCGATCTGGCGGCGTGCTACCGCCTGATCGAGTTCTACGGCATGGCCGACATGGCCGCCAACCACATCTCGGCCCGGGTGCCCGGCGAGGAAAACGCGTTCCTGATCAACGCCTACGGGTTGTTGTACGAGGAAATCACCGCGTCCAGCCTGATCAAGATCAACGCCGACGGCGAGATCCTGAGCGCGCCCGATTTCGGCCCGGACCTGAAGTACGGCGTGAACCGCGCGGGCTTCGTCATCCACAGCGCGATCCACCAGGCCCGGCACGAACTGTCGTGCGTCATCCACACGCACACCTGGCCCGGCATGGCCGTGTCGGCGCTCGAATGCGGCCTGCTGCCGCTGGCGCAGACCTCCATGCGCTTCGTCAACATCAGCTACCACGACTATCAGGGCGTGGTGCTGGACGAGGCCGAGCAGGCCTCGCTGGTGGCCGACCTGGGCGGAAACAACGCCATGATCCTGAGGAACCATGGATTGCTGACCGTCGGGCGCACGATACCCGAGGCGTTCAACGCCATGCACCGCCTGGAGCTGTCCTGCAAGCTGCAACTGGCGGCCATGGCCTGCAACAGTCCGCTGAACCCCGTTCCCCGGGATGTCCTGGACAAGACCTACATGAACTACCAGCCGCAGACCCGGCGGCCGTACGGCGTCATGGAATGGCCCGCGCTGCTGCGCAAGCTGGACCGGATCGATCCGAGCTACCGGCTGTAGCCCGCATCGAGGCCAGACAGAATCAAGACAACGGAGACAACATGACTTTCCTGGCATCCCCCTGGCGCGTGCGCCTTGGCGCCGCGTGCGTGGCGGTCGCGGGTCCGCTGCTGGCCGGACCGGCCCTGGCGGCTTCCTTTCCCGAGCGGCCGCTCAAGCTCGTCGTTCCCTTTCCGCCTGGCGGGGGGACGGACCTGGTCGGGCGCATCGTCGCCGAGAAGATGGGCGAGTATTTCGGCAAGCCGGTCATCGTCGAGAACCGGCCGGGCGGCGGCACGGTGATCGGCACCGACTACGTCGCCAAGAGTCCGCCCGACGGCTATGCCATCGTGATGGGTACGTTCGCCTACGCGGTCAATCCCAGCCTGCAGGAGAAGCTGCCGTATTCCAACGAGACCTCGCTGGTTTCCGCGGGCATGGTAGCCAAGGCGCCGAACGTGCTGGTGGTGAATCCCGAGCGCCCCTACAGGACGGTCGCGGAGCTGATCGCCTACGCGAAGGCCAACCCCGGGAAGATCAACTACGGGTCCAACGGCAACGGGACCTCCGCGCACCTGGCGGGCGCGCTGTTCGCGACGCTTTCCGGAACGGAGCTGACGCACGTGCCCTACAAGGGAGCGGCGCCCGCGTTGAACGATCTGATCGGCGGGCAGATCGACGTCATCTTCTCGACCATTCCCGGTGCCCTGAGCTACATCAAGGCGGGCAAGCTGCGGGCGCTGGCCGTGACCTCGGCCGACCGGTCGGCGGTGCTGCCGGACCTGCCCACCGTGGCCCAGGCCGGGGTGGCGGGGTACGATGCCCAGGCCTGGTACGGCTTTCTCGTGCCGGCCGGTACGCCGGCGCCTGTCATCGACAGCCTGAACCGGGCGATCAACCATGCGGCCGAGACGCCGACGTTTCAGCGCCTGGTGAAAGAGGAGGGCCTGATCAAGGTGACGGGCGATCCCGCGTCGATGGACCGCTACGTGCGCGCCGAGGAGAAGCGCTGGCGCAAGATCATCCGGGACGCCGGCCTGCAACCGAACTGAGCAAAGCACGATATCCTCCGCTCTTTGGCGCCCCGGCTGATCCGGGGCGCGCATCAGCCAGGAGATCGCTTCGTGCAAGCAAGGCATTCCCCGCCGACCCGGATCGCACTGCCGGTCGGCTTCATCGTCGTGCTGGGCATGCTGGCCGGCCTGCCGCCCCTGTCCATCGACATCAGCCTGCCGGGGCTGCCGGCCATCGGCACTGAACTCGGCGCCACCGACTCGCAGATGCAGGCCACGCTGGGCGCCTTCATGCTGACCTTCGGATTCGGCCAACTGGCCTGGGGACCCTTGTCCGATCGCCACGGGCGCCTGCGTGTCATCCTGCTCGGCCTGGCCGTGTACGTGGTGGCGGCCATCGCCTGCACGCTGGCCGCGGACGGCGCGGCGCTGATCGGCTGGCGGGCGGTCCAGGGCTTCGGCGCGTCGGCCGCGTCGGTGGCCGGCATCGCGCTGGTCCGCGACGTCTTTCCCCAGCCGCAGCAGCGGGCCACCATCCAGTCCTTCATCGTCGCGGTGCTGAGCCTGGCGCCCATCGTCGCGCCGCTGATCGGGGCGTTCGTCATTCATGCGGTCGGTTGGCGCGGACTGTTCGCGGTGCTGGCCGGGGCGGGGCTGCTGCTGGCCGTCATCGTCGGGGTCCGCCTGCGGGCGGGCCGCTTGCGCGCGCTCCGGGGCGTGCAGCCCGCCGGGCCCGAGTCGGCAGGTTCCGGGGCCGGACAGCCGCCGCGCGAAGGAGGCGGGCGCCCGGCGGGCTATCGCGGCTTTCTTGCGCTGCCGCACGCGCGCGCCTTGTCGTGCGCGCTGGGCGTGGTGTTCTGCGGCATGTTCGTCTTCATCAGCGGTTCGCCTTTCGTGCTGATCGACGGCATGGGCGTGTCCAGTTCGGTCTACGCCATCGCATTCGCGCTGGCCTCGGCCGCGGTGCTGGCGGGATCGCTGACGACCGCGCGTCTGTCGCAGCGGGGCGTACCGCCCCAGCGCGTCCTGTACGCGGGCGTGCGCGGGGCGGCCTGCGCCGGACTGGCCGCGCTGGCGGTCGGACTCGCGCTGCGCGGCGCGCACGGGCAATGGTGGGAGATCGCCGTCTTCGTCGTGGCGATGGCCGCCAGCCTTTTCTTCGGCGGCTTCATCATGCCGACCATCTTCGCGCTGGGCTTGCAGGATGCCGGAGCGATGGCGGGCGTGGGTGCCGCGGTGCTGGGGGCATCGCAGATGCTGGGAGGCGCGCTGGGCAGCACGGCGGTGGGCGTGCTGCCGGTCGCGCCCGTCGTCGCGGTGGGAGCGCTGGCCGCGCTGTGCGGCGTGGCGATATGGATCATCGCGCGTGCGACCTTCGGCCGGACGTCGTCGTGACGATCATGCACGATGCGATGACGTGACATGGCGCGTGGTGCCGGCGCAAAAATTTTTGTCGTTGGCATCTAAAAGGGTTGACATTGTTTTGAGCACCATTAACACTTCGGGCCTCGACTTTTAGAGATTGATATGGTTAAGAAATCGCAACCCGTTAAGGCAGCTGCCAAGCCGGCAGCCAAGAAGCCGGCCGCGAAGGTCGCCAAGAAAGCCGCTCCGGCCAAGTCGGCCGGCGTGCTGGCGAAGCTCGAAGCCGCCGCCGTGCGTCTGGGCGATGCCGCCAAGAAGGCGCTCGAGCGTTCGGAGAAGGCCCGCAAGGACGCCGCTCAGCGCGTGAGCCTTTACGAGAAGGCCGTCAAGGCCGCCGTGAAGGAAGCCAAGGCTGTCGTGGCCGCAGGCGACAAGAAGCCTGCTGCCAAGAAAGCCAAGGCCGCCGCTCCGGCCAAGAAGGCGGCTGCCAAGCCCGCCGCCAAGGCCGCCAAGCCCGCGGTGAAGCCCGCCGCCAAGCCCGCCGCCAAGCCGGCTGCCAAGCCTGCCGCGAAGAAGCCCGCCGCCAAGCGCGTGGCGAAGAAGGCTGTTGCTCCGGTTGCCGCTCCGGCCGCCGCCGAGCAGTCGGCCGCTTCGGCTCCCGCCGCCGCCTGACAGGCTGCCGGATGAAAAATGCCGCCCCTCGGGGCGGCATTTTTTTTGCCTGAGACTACGTCAGAACGGATAGTGCCGGGGCGTGGTCTGGACGGTGATCCATCGCAATTCGGTGAATTCGTGGATGCCCGCCTTGCCGCCGAAGCGGCCGTAGCCGCTGGCCTTGACGCCGCCGAACGGCATCTGCGCCTCGTCGTGCACGGTGGGGCCGTTGATGTGGCAGATGCCGCTCTCGATGCGCTTGGCCACTTCCATCGCCCGCGCGATGTCGCGGCTGAACACGGCCGACGATAGTCCGTACTCGCTGTCGTTGGCCACGCGTATCGCTTCCTCGGTGCCGCTGACACGGACGATGCACACCACCGGGCCGAAGGATTCCTCGCTGTAGATTTCCATCGCCGGGGTCACCTTGTCGAGCACGGTGGCCGCCATGACGTTGCCGTCGATGCCGCCGCCGGCGATGAGTCTGGCGCCCTTGGACACGGCATCGTCGATCAGCCGCCGGATGCGCTGGATGGCCTCCGGCGTCACGACCGCGCCCAGCACGACGTCCTCGCGGCGCGGGTCGCCCGCGGGCAGCGAGGCGGCCTTGGCGGCGAATCTGGCGGCGAAGGCGTCGGCGATGGCGTCGTCGACGACCAGGCGTTCGGTGGACATGCAGATCTGGCCCTGGTTCATGAAGGCGCCGAAGGCCGCCGCCGCGACCGCGGCATCGAGATCGGCGTCGTCCAGCACCAGCAGCGGCGCCTTGCCGCCCAGTTCCAGCAGGACCGGCTTCAGGTGGCGGGCGGCGCTCTGCGCGATGATGCGGCCGACACGGGTCGAGCCGGTGAAGTTGACCCGGCGGATCGCCGGATGGGCGATCAGCGCCTCGACCACCGCGGGGGCGTCGTCGGGCGCGTTGGCGACGACGTTGACGGTGCCGGCCGGCAGGCCTGCGTCGCACAGGGTCCGGGCGATCAGGTGGTGGGTGGCGGGGCAGAGCTCGGACACCTTGAATACGACCGTGTTGCCGCAGGCCAGCGGCATGGCGATCGAGCGCGTGCCCAGGATGATGGGCGCGTTCCAGGGCGCGATGCCCAGCACCACGCCCACCGGCTGGCGCACGGCCATGGCCAGGCTGCCCGGCACGTCGGAGGGGATCACCTCGCCGGCGATCTGCGTCGTCATGGCGGCGGCCTCGCGCAGGATGCCGGCGGCCAGGTGCGCATTGAATCCGGCCCAGCCGCGCGTGGCGCCGGTTTCGGCGATCATGCGGGCGATGAATTCCGGCGTGCGCTCGTCCAGCAGATCGGCAGCGCGGTTCAGCAGGCGCCGCCGCTCGTTCGGGCCCAGCGCAGCCCAGGCGGGAAAGGCGGCCGCGGCGGCATCGGCGGCGGCGCGGGCATCGGCCACGGTGGCCGCCGCGGCGCGCGTGCTGTCGGCGCCGGTGACCGGGTCGCGCCGCAGGAACGTGGCGCCGCCGGTGGCGTCGCGGTCTTCGTTGTCGATCAGGAGCTTGATGTCGAACATGGGTATGACTCCAGTAATGGCGGCCCTGCGGCCGCCTTGATTCGTATCAGGCGGTTGCCATGCCGAGGTAGGCTTTCTGCACGGCCGGATCGTTCATCAGCGCGCCGGCTTCGCCTTCGCCGGCGATGGCGCCGTTCTCGATCAGGTAGCCGCGCTGGGCGATCGCCAGGCTCAGGCGGGCATTCTGCTCGACCAGCAGGATGCCGACCCCGTCCTGCCGGATGGCGGCCAGGGATTTGAACAGCTCGGCGCTCATCAAGGGGGACAGGCCCAGCGACGGTTCGTCCAGCAGCAGGATCTCCGGCCGCGACATCAGCGCCCGGCCGATGGCGACCATCTGCTGCTCGCCGCCGCTCATGGTGCGCGCGGTCTGGCCCAGGCGTTCCCCCAGCCGGGGGAACAGGGTCAGCACGCGTTCCAGCGTCGCGGCCTCGCTTTCCCGGGCGCGGCGCGCATAGGCGCCCAGCCGCAGGTTCTCGCGCACGGTCAGTTCGCCGAAGATGCCCCGTCCCTCGGGGACCAGGGCGATACCCAGCTCGACGATGCGATGGGCGGGCGTGGCGGCGATGTCCTGTCCCGACAGGCGCACGACGGCCTGGCCGTCGTGCGGGACGAGGCCGGCCACGGCCTTGAGCAGCGTGCTCTTGCCGGCGCCGTTGGCGCCCAGCATGACGACGATCTCGCCCGGCTTGACCGACAGCGCCACCTGGCGCAGCGCCGTGTGCTTGCCGTAGGCGACCGACAGGTTGGCGACTTCAAGCACTGGCGTCTCCCAGGTAGGCGCGGATCACTTCCGGATCCGACAGGACGGCGGCGGGCGTGCCTTCGGCGATCTTGGCGCCGGCGTTCATCACGACGCAGCGATCGCACAGCGAGTGCACGGCGTCCATGACGTGCTCGACCAGGATGATGCTCACGCCTTCGTCCTTGAGCGAGCGGACGAGGGCGATGCCTTCGAGCAGCTCGGACGGATTCAGCCCGGCCAGCCATTCGTCCAGCAGCAGCAGGCGGGGCGACAGGGCCAGGGCGCGCGCCAGTTCCAGCCGCTTCTGATCGATGTAGGTCAGTTCGCCGGCCAGCGTGCGGGCATGGCGCGCCAGGCCGACGCGCGCCAGCAGTTCGCCGGCCCTGGCGGTGGCCTGCGCGCCCCACGTCGGCTCGCGCGAGAAGGCCAGGCCCGCCACCACGTTCTCGGTCGCGTCCATGTCGGCCAGCACCCGTACCAGCTGGAAGGTCCGCGCGACGCCCGCGTGCGCCACCTTGTGGGGCGCCTGGCCGGCGATGGGCCGGCCCGCGAGTTCGATGTCGCCGGCATCCGGGGCCAGCGCGCCCGAGATCAGGTTCATGACCGTGGTCTTGCCCGAGCCGTTGGGCCCCAGCAGGCCGACGATCTCGCCTGCCTCGACCGAGAAGCTCAGGTCGTTGACCGCCGTCAGGCCGCCGAAGGTTTTCCGCAGCTGGGAAATGCGCAGGCTGTTCATGATGCCTCCCTGGCGGCGGGGGCCGTCGGCCGGTCGGCCTTGCGCAGCCGCCGGGCGAGGCCGACGACGCCGTTGGGCAGCAGGTAGACGATGATCATGAAGACGGCGCCGAGCAGGATGCTGTAGTGATTGGGGAAGTTCGCGCCCAGGTATTCGAACAGCAGCGCGAGGGGGATGACGCCCAGCAGCGGACCGTACAGCCGCTGCACGCCGCCCAGCAGCGCCATGATCAGCACCTGGAACGACATCACGGGATTGAACGCGATGGCCGGATCGATGTAGGTCCAGCGCGGCGCCATGATCGCGCCCGACAGCGTCATGAACACGGCGCTGAGGGCGAACAGCAGCACCTTGGCGCGGGTGGTGTCGATGCCGCAGTGGCGGGCCACCGTTTCGTCCGCGCCGATGATGCGCAGCGCGAAGCCCAGGCGCGAGCGGCCCAGCAGCAGCGTGGCCAGGAACAGGACCGCGCCCAGGGCCAGCAATTGCCAGTAGATCTGTTCCTGGCTGATGTCCAGGAATACATAGCGGCCGATGGAATTCGACACGTTCACCTCGTACCAGGTGACCAGCTGGCGGATCAGTTCGGTCAGCCCGAAGGTGAAGATGACGAAATAGACGCCGGCCAGCCTGAGCGTGGACAGGCCGACGACGATGGCGACCACCAGGCCGACCAGGGCGGCGGCCGCCAGCACGGCCGGCCAGGGCAGGGCCTCGCCCAGGACCGCCACGGTGTAGGCGCCGATGCCGAAGAAGGCGACCGTGGCCAGCGACACGTAGCGGGTGGGGCCCGAGAACATCGCCCAGGCGGTGGCCAGCACCGCGTAGTTCAGGATGTTGATGGCCAGCGACAGGCCATAGCCGTCGGCCACCAGGGGCACGCCTGCCAGCACGGCCAGCACGGCGGCGCCGGCGATCAGCGGAATGCGCAGCGGGGCGTTCATCGCGCGGCCCTCCCGAACAGGCCGGTGGGACGCACCAGCAGCACCAGCAGGAACACGCCGTAGGTCACGGCGATCGTCAGCCCGGGGTCGACGTAGGTGGCGATGAAGGATTCCGCCAGGCCCAGCAGCAGGCCCGCGACCAGCGCGCCCAGGACGTTGCCCACGCCGCCCATGATGATCACGATCAGGGCCTTCATGGTGAAGATCACGCCCATGTTGGCGTTGAAGGTCAGGAACATGCTGACCAGCACGCCGCCGCCGGCCGCCAGCGCGCCGCCGGCGGCGAAGGCCAGGGCCGAGGCCCAGCGCACGTCGATGGCGACCAGGCGCGCGGCCACCGGGTCCACCGCCACCGCCCGGATGGCGGTGCCCAGGCGGGTACGGGTCAGCGCCAGATAGAAGCCGATGCCGAGCACGGCGGCGAAGCCCAGGGCCAGCAGCCGGTTCAGGGCCAGCACCGAATCCAGGATGCGCACGGGTTCGTTCAAATAGGAATAGCTGTAGTAGTTGCCGCCGAAGCTGACCTGCATCACGCCCTGCACGATGAACAGCAGACCGAAGGTGGCCAGGATGCTGTCCACCTCCAGCGCGGCGCGCGTGCGGGTTCGCTTGACCAGCGGCGTCAGCAGGAAGCGGTAGACCAGCCAGTTCAGGGCGAAGGCGACGGGGACGATCAGCAGCAGGCCCCACAGCGGGGTGACCTGGAGGCCGGTCATCAGCAGGTAGGCGCAGAAGGCCGCGGCGACGAGAAACTCGCCATAGGCCAGATTCATGATGCGCGAGACGCCATACTGCAGGGTGAGTCCCATGGCGACGAGCGCGTACATGCCTCCCAGCGTGATGCCGGAGAAGAGTGCATCGATGAACATACGGGATTCCTGTCGCGCGCCGCCCGGCATGCGGCCGGGCGGCGCGGGTTGAGGGTCAGCGCGCGGCGGCGCCGGCCTGCCAGGCGGACTTGGGGAAGACCAGCTTGGCGGCGCCGGCGTGGCTGGCCGGCTCGATGCCGACGAACTCGCCGTTCTGCCATTGGCCCAGCGTCAGCATGTTGGGCACCATGTGGTTCTTCAGGTTGATGCGGCCCAGGATGGTGTCGAACTCCTCGCTGGCGATCTTGGCCGACACGGCCTTGCGGTCCAGGGTTCCGGCCTTCTCGATGGCCTGCTGCAGCACCTGCAGTCCGGCGTAGGTGACCAGACTGGCCCAGCGGTCCGGCTCGGCGCCGGTCACTTCCTTGTGGCGCTGGATGTAGGCCTTGACGGCGGGGCTGTTGGCGTCGATGCCGCCCAGGCTGGCCACGCCCTCGACGTTCGCCCCGAAGCGGTTTTTGTACAGCGGGAAGGCGGTGCCCACGCCGGTGTAGAACACCTTGGGATTGAAGCCCAGCACCCGCGCCTGGTCCGTGATGGCCATGGTGTCGGGCGGATAGCTGAACGCGATGAAGACGTCGGGGTTCAGCTTCTTGGCCTCGTTCACGATGGGCGCCAGGTCCTGCGTGCCCACCGGATAGGTCTTGGCGTAGGCCAGCTTGAAGCCCGTCTTCTGGAACGCCGCGCGCGCCGCGGTGGCCAGTTCGATGCCGAAGCCGTCCGCGATGGAGACCATCGCGATGGAGTCGCCGATCTTGCCCGCCTTGCGCAGGCTGGCCAGCTGGTCGACCAGGGCCTCGGCGTATTGCGAGCCGGTGCCCAGCAGCCAGTAGCTGTTGGGCCAGCGCTTGGCGAATTCGGGCGCGCGTTCCGTGACCGCCGAGCCCGCCAGCAGCGGATAGCCGTAGCGGTGGAAGGTGGGCGCGACGGCCAGGTTCATCGCGGTGGACCACGGTGGCAGCAGGAAGTCGACCTTGTCCTGGGTGATCAGGCGCTCGACCGCGCGCACGGCGTCTTCCGAACTGGAGCGGTCGTCGTATTCGACGACCTTGATGGGCAGGCGCTTGGCGCCGACCTTCAGGCCGCCGGCCTGGTTGACCTCATGGACCCAGAGCTTGTAGTTGGGAATGGTCGTGATGCCCGCGCCGCCCGCGTTCACGCCGGTCTTGGAGATGGCGTAGCCGATGGTGACGGCGTCCTGGGCCTGGGCCGGCAGGGCGAGCGAGAACGCCGACAAGGCGGTGGCCGCACCCAGCAGGCGCAGTGATTTCAGGGACGAGGTGAGCATGGTGTGTCTCCCGGTAATTTTGTAACAATCGCGGAGTTTTGTTGTAGCGACGTACAAATTCTGGCTAGACGGCTCGGCCATGTAAAGTTGCAGGCATTGATGAAATCGGACGATTACTTGTACTTTTCTACCTGCCTTCCCGAGGACCCGCATGGTGGCTTATCCGCATTCCCTACCCGACTCGCACCCGGACATCGGCGAGACGCCGCTGGCCACCCTGATGGAAAGCGAGTCCATGGTGCCCGCGCTGGCCGCGCGCGAATGGGTGATCGATGCCGCCCGCCGGCAGGGACGCAGCCACGCCCTGCTGCTGACGGCGGGGAAGGGCGTGGCCACGCTGCGCCACGGGCAACTGGCGCTGCGCGCGCCGTGCCTGGCCTGGCTGCCGCCGGGCATGGCGCAGTCCATACGCCTGGAGGCCGGCGGCGCCGGCTACATGCTGTCGGCCGCCGAGGAACTGGTGTCGCGCGCCTCGGCCGCCAGCCAGCATGCGGCGGCCTTGCGCAATGTGGCCGACCGCCTGCTGCACATCGGGCCGGACGAGATGGCGGCAGGGCGGGACATGCTGCGTCCGGTGTTCGAAGCCGTCAGCCATGAGCTGCGCCAGGCGGCCAAGGGCGCAGCGGGCATCGCTGTCGCCTATCTCTCCATCGTCCTGACGCATCTCTGGCGCATGAGCGACATCGATCCCGAGGCGCCCACCGGGGATCGGCCCGGCTCGGTCGTGTTCCAGCGTTTCCTGCGAGTCGTGGAGATGCACTTTCGCGAGCATTGGCCCATCTCCCGCTACGCCCGTACCCTGGGCGTGACCGAACGCCGGCTGCACGCCGCGTCCATGCGCAGCGCCGGCTGCGGCCCGCTGGCCGTGGTGCACGAGCGCCTGTTGCAGGAAGCCCGGGTACGCCTGCAGCAGTCGCCGCTGCCCGTGGCCCAGGTCGCCTACGGCCTGGGGTTCCGCGACACTGCGCACTTCAACCGCTTCTTCAGGCGCCACATGGGGGTTCCCCCCGGCAGCTATCGCCGCCGGGTGCTGGAGGAAGCCGGTCGCGAGGACCTGACTTACTCGGCCTGGCCGTAGAGGTCTCTCCTACAGGCAAAGCCGGATCCACCGCATCCTGGGGGAAGATCGAAAGCTATACTTTTGCCGTTTAGCCTTGGGTGTGAATGTCGTGAAGGTTTTCGTCGGTCGGGATTTGTCGTGGGGGGCGCTGGCCGGGGCGCTGGGGCTGATGTTCCTGGTGTCCAGCGCGCTGCGCGGGCCCTTGCCCGAAGGCCCGTTCAGCGAACGGGTGCCGGTATTGGCGCAGTACGCCGGTTCTTTCCTGGCGGCGGCGCTGATGGGGGGCTTCATCGTGCTGGTCATGTGGGGCTTCCGGCGCTTGCGCTCGCAGCCCTACGAGACGCCCCGGCGCGACCTCGCGCTGGCTATCCTGCTGATGGCCATCGTGACGTTCCGCCCCGCGCATGCCGAGGCGGCCGCGCCGGTTGCCCCGGTCGTCGGCGTGGCGCACTACGCGCCGTAGGCGGTGCGCCCCTTGGCCAGGTAGGGCGCCAGCGCGAACAGGTCGACGTTGCCGCCCGAGACGATGATGCCCACGCGCTTGCCGCGCGCATTCACCTTGCCGGACAGTAGCGCGGCCGCGCCCAGGGCGCCGGTGGGTTCGAGCACGAACTTCATCCGCTCCATCAGGAAGAACATCGCGCGCAGCAGTTCGTCGTCGGTCACCGTCAGCATGTCGTGGACGTGGGCCTGTATGAGCGGGAAGGTGTACCGGCCCGCCGACTGCGTGCGCGCGCCGTCGGCGATGGTGTCGGGGTTGTCCACCGATTGCAGCGTGCCGCTGCGGAACGACCGGGTGACGTCGTCGCCGGCGGCCGGCTCCACGCCTATGACCCGGATGCCCGGGGCGCAGGCGTTGGCCGCGATGGCGGATCCCGACAGCAGTCCGCCGCCGCCGCATGGCACCAGCAGGTAGTCCAGGGGACCGGTCTCGCGCAGCAGCTCCAACGCGGCGGTGCCTTGGCCGGCGATGACGTCCGGATGGTCGAAGGGCGGGATGGTGGTCAGCCCGTCGCGGCCTGCGAGTTCGGCCGCGATGTCCTCGCGCCGCTGCGTGGCGCGGTCGTACGGCACCACGCGGGCGCCATAGCCGCGCGTGGCCTCGAGCTTGACCTGGGGGGCGTCGGTCGGCATGACGATGGTGGCCGGTATGCCCAGCAGCCGGCCCGCCAGCGCGACGGCCTGGGCATGGTTGCCCGACGAATAGGCCACCACGCCGCGCCGGCGGGCATCGTCGGGCAAGCGGGCCAGCGCATGGTAGGCGCCGCGGAACTTGAAGGCGCCCATGCGTTGGAAATTCTCGCACTTGAAGAAGACCGAGGCCCCGGTGCGGGTGTCGACCGTATGCGAGGTCAGCACGGGCGTGCGGTGGGCGTGGCCGGCAAGCAGCGCGGCGGCCGCTTCGATGGCGGGGAAGGCGACGGACATGGGGTTTTTCCACCTGGGTGCCGGCCGGAGGCGGCCGAGAGGCCAAGCATATACGAAGCGGATGGGCCGGGGCGCGGCCGATCGGGAATCCCCATGCGGCCCCTTTTTCGCCGGTTTCTTGGGGTATCCCCCGATGTTGACGCGAAGCCGGGGGCCAGGCGAAAATGCCGGCTGACATGTCTATGGCATGTCCCTCCAAAGGGGAGTAGTTCGAGAGTCCAACAGGCTCTTTCGTACGATCGTCAATACGTGGAAGCTCGCTTCCTCCGGTCGTGCGGATCACCGCCCGGTGATTGAACAAGACCTTTGCAGCCTGGCCTCAGGTCCTGCATGGGTACTCCCGTCCCCAGTCATTCCTGTTGCCAGCAGAGGCCGTCAACTTCTCTGGAGAACCAACTCGTGGAATGGCTTTCGGCTTTCGCCGCAGAAACTTTCACCACCCAATTCCTGTTCGCGCTGGCGTCCATCGTCGTCATCGACATCGTGCTGGCGGGCGACAACGCCATCGTCATCGCGCTGGCCGCGCGCAACCTGCCCCCCGCCTTGCAGAAGAAGGCCATCATCTGGGGCACGGTCGGCGCCATCGTGGTCCGTACGCTGATGACGCTGGCCGTGGTCTGGCTGCTCAAGATCCCCGGCCTCATGCTGGTCGGCGGCCTGGCGCTGCTGTGGATCGCGTACCGCCTGCTGACCGCCGAAGAGGACGAACACGGCCATGGCTCGGTCAACACCAGCTTCGCCGCCGCCATCAAGACCATCGTGATCGCCGATGCGGTCATGGGCGTGGACAACGTGCTGGCGGTGGCCGGCGCGGCGCACGGCAGTTTCCTGCTGGTGGTGCTGGGCCTGCTGATCAGCGTGCCCATCATGGTCTGGGGCAGCCGCCTCATCCTGCGTCTGATGGAGCGTTATCCGGCCATCATCTACATCGGCGCCGGCGTGCTGGTCGTGACCGCGGCCAAGATGGTGATGGGCGAGCCCCTGGTCAAGCCCTGGTTCCAGGCCCACGCCTGGGTGCAGTGGCTGGTCTATCCGCTGGCGCTGGTCGCTATCCTGGGCGGTGCCCGCATGGTGGTCAACAACCGCGGGAAGGGCAGCCAGCCCGAATCCAACGCGGCGTAAGGCTACGCTCCCGCCGGCGCGAGGGGAATTCCCCCTCTCGCGGCAGGGGCGAACTGAGTTAAGCTTGCGGCTTTCCCGGGGTGGACACACCGCCCACAGCAGAACGGCGCCCGGTTCCGGCTGGACGCCGTTCTTTACGTAGGAAGGCCGCGGGCCGCCTGATCGAGTGCGCATGACGACGAATTACTCCCTGACCCTGACGCCCCGGCCCGGGATGTGGAACTGGCGGCACCTCGCCCTGCGGGGAGCGCTGGTCCTGCTGACCACGTCGCTGCTGATGCTGGACGACTGGATCCAGCAATGGTTCACGGTCGCCAACCAGGCCGATTTCGAGCTGAACTATTTCGCGGCGCTGCTGGCCTTCAACCTGGGGCTGTGGCTGTCGGGCAGCCGGGTGTTCGTGACGTGCATTCTGTTGCTGCTGGGCGGCATGGAGCTGGTGCAGCTCAGCCACATTTCCTACGCCGGCCGGCCGCTCGATCCCGTCGTGCTGGCCAGCCTGTTCTCCGAGTTCGGAGACGTCCGGGAAGTGGCGCTGGCCGATTTCGGCGACCATGTCCACGTGCTGTTCGCGGTGCTGATTCCGTATCTGGCCGCGTGGTGGCTGTTCATGACTTACATGCGGTCCGACGTCCGGCGCTGGCAGCGCGCGCTGGGAGTCATGCTGGTGGCCGCGGGCCTGCTGTCCAAGCCTTATCGCGCCACCTACCGCGATCTCAATTCCTTCCTGCCGGGCCCCACCCGCAGCGGCCTGCACAATTCGCTCAACACCTTCAGCTTTTTCCTGGTGCACAACGTCCTGCGCGGATCGCTGCACGCGGCGCCGGCTCCGGTGGCGGCCGCGACCCGGCCCGAGGTCGTGCCATTCCCCTCGCAGGCGCAGCACGTCTGGTTGTTCGTGGCCGATTCGCTGCGCAGCGAACACCTGGGCATCATGGGCTACGAGCGGGACACGACGCCCAACCTGGCGCGGCGCATGGAGCAGGGGCTGGTGGCGCGCCATGGCGTGGCGGCGGCCGTTTCCACCGCGGCCAGCATGCCGCTGATCATGAATGCCGTGCGCGAACCCGGCCAGCTGGACCAGATCCGGAGTCTGTCCACGAATCTGTTCAAGTTCGCCAAGGAGGCGGGCTTCACGACCTACTGGATTTCGTCCCAGGAGTCCAAGCTGCTCAACGACGTGGGCAGCCGCTACGTCGACGTGTCCATCACCCGCGAGGACGAGCCCGCCCGCTTCCGCGCGCAGGGCGACGAGGCGATCCTGTCGCTGCTGCAGGAGCAGAAGTGGCCGCAGAAGACCTTCGTCGTGGTCCTGCTGCGTTCGACCCACGCCCCCTACGAGGCCAACTATGCTCATGCACGCGACCGCTACGCGCGCTGGCCGGACAGCCATGACCAGCCGCGCGCGGTGCGCCAGCGCAACGCCTACGATAATTCCGTGCTGTATCTGGACGCGCTGCTGGACCGCATGCTGGGCGAATTCGACAGGCTTGCGGGCCAGCGCCACGTGGTGATCACCGGCGATCACGGGCAGTTGCTGGGCGCCCGGGGCATGTGGGGACACAACGTGCTCGAACCCGAGGTAGCCGACGTGCCGGTGCTGTCGTGGAGCCGCGAGGCGCCCCAGGCCGCATCCGAACCCATGCGGCGGGCGGGCTGGATCAGCCACTTCGAAATGTCGCGTTGGCTGGCGAACCAGCTAGGGCACGATGTGCGCTCGCCGTCGGCCATCGACGGCGTGTACTACGTGCAGGGCAAGAACCTGTACGGGGCCAACACCTTCCGCGAGGTGCACGAAGGCGCCTCGCTGGAATTCTCCGATGTCCTGCCGGTGGGCCACAGCCTGCCGGTCCGCCCTTACAATCCGGTCCGCTCGCTCGTCGCACGTTGAGTGCGCGCGCTTACGGACCCACGCATGCCTTCCTCGCAGGAAAAGTCTTCTCCCTTTGAACTGATGACCGGCCGCAACGCGCTGCGTTCGCTGGCCCTGGCCGGCGGCGTGGCGCTCCACGCCATCAATGTCTACGTCGTCACCACCATCATGCCCACCATCGTGCACAGCATCGGTGGGCTGGCCTACTACGCCTGGAGCACGACGCTGTTCGTGGTGGCGTCCATTCTCGGTTCGGCCTTGTCCTACCGGCTGATCGATCGGATGGGACCGCGCCGTGCCTACCTGGGCGCGCTGGCGCTGTTCTGCCTGGGTTCGCTGATCTGCGCCACCGCGCCGGCCATGTGGTGGCTGCTTGCCGGGCGCACCGTCCAGGGACTTGCCGGCGGCGTGCTGCTGGCCTTGTCCTATGCGCTGATACGGATGGTGTACGAATCGCGCCTGTGGCCGCG
Source organism: Pigmentiphaga kullae (assembly GCF_004216695.1). Taxonomy (GTDB): domain Bacteria; phylum Pseudomonadota; class Gammaproteobacteria; order Burkholderiales; family Burkholderiaceae_B; genus Pigmentiphaga; species Pigmentiphaga kullae. Next base: position 1,543,517 of record NZ_SGXC01000002.1, on the reverse strand, counting down.
TGCGCTGGCCTTCGTCTCGGCGATGTGGGGCGTGGCGACGCTGTCGGGACCGGCCCTGGGCGGGCTGTTCGCCTCGCTGGGATGGTGGCGGCCGGCCTTTCTGTCGCTGCTGCCGGTGGCCGCCGCGCTGGCGGCCATCGTCTACAAGCTGGTGCCGGCCACCGCGCCCGCCTCGTCGTCGGCCGCGGGCGTGCCCTGGGGCAAGCTGGCGCTGCTGGCGTGCTCGGTGCTGGTGGTCTCGGTGGGCAGCCTGTCGCACGAACTGGCCTGGAACGCCGCCGGTGTGGCGGTGGGGCTGGCGCTGGTGGCGTGGATGGGGCGCCTGGACGTGAAGGCGTCGTCGCGGCTCATGCCCACGGGCGCCTACTCGACCCGGACGGTACTGGGCGCCTGCTACCTGACGATGGCCATGCTCATCATCGGCCTGACCTGCGAGATCTTCGTTCCGTATTTCCTGCAGACCCTGCATGGCCAGACGCCGCTGGTGGCGGGCTACCTGACGGCGGTCATGGCGGGCGGCTGGACGCTGGCTTCGCTGATGTTCTCGGGGTACACCGGCGGGGCCGTCGTGCGCCTGGTGCGCTGCGGGCCGGTGGTGACCACGGCGGGCCTGGCGGCGCTGGCCGTACTGGTACCGCCGGGCGAGTCGGGCCAGGTGGCATTCGCCGCGCTGTGCCTGGCGCTGGCCGGCGTCGGCTTTGGCATAGGCATGTGCTGGTCGCACCTGGTCACGCGCGTGTTCCGCTCGGCCCCGGCGGGCCAGGAGAACCTGGCCTCGGGCGCGGTGACCACCCTGCAACTCTATGCGATCGCGCTGGGATCGGCGGTGGCGGGCATGGTGGCCAACGCCGCCGGCCTGGCCGACCCTGGCGGCATCGAAGGCGCCCGTACCGCGGCCGCCTGGCTGTTCGGCCTGTTCGCGCTGGCGCCGGCCCTGGCGGCCTGGAGCGCCTGGCGCTCATAGAGCGGCGCCTGCCGGCGCGCCGCTCAGGCGGCCGTCAGCGCATCGTGGGGGCTTCGCCTCCCAGCGCGTCGACCACGTCGGCGATCAGCTTGGCCAGTTCGCCGGACATCAGCGTGAAATCGGCGTCGAAGCGTTCGGCGTCGTTCTGCGCCAGGGCGTCGGCGTTTTCCTTGAGCACGTCCAGCGGCGCGATGCGCTTGATGGCCAGCGATTCGCTCAGCACGAACGAGATGCGGTCGGCCCAGGTCATCGCGAGGCGGGTGCACTGCTTGCCGGCCTCGATGTGGCGGCGCACGTCCTCGGCTTCGATGGATTGCCGCACGTAGCGCACCGTGGCCCGGCCCTCGCCGGTGGAGCGCAGTTCGGTGTCCTGGTCGATCGTGAAGTTGGCGGGCGCTTCGCCGCCGGCCAGCCATTCGGTCATGGCGGCCGCGGGCGAGGTCTGCACGTGCAGGTTGGCCAGCGGGAACTTGTCGATGGCCCGGTTCAGAAGCTGCAGCAGTTCGTCGCAGCGCGCTGCCGAGGAGGCGTCGATGCACAGCCAGCCGTTGCGCGTGTCTATCCATGCGCGGGTGTCGCGCAGGATGCTGAAGGCGCGCGGCAGCAGCGTTTCCTTGACGTTCTCCTTGATCTCCTTCATCTGCTTGCGGCCGGGCTTGAAGCCTTGCTGCTCTTCGATTTCCTGGGCCTTGGCCTTGGCCACCTGGTTGATGACGGTGGTCGGGAGCAGTTTCTTCTCGGTGCGCAGCGTGATCAGCAACTGGCCGTTCACGCCGTGGGCCAGCAGGCTGCCGTTCTCCAGCGGGGGCGCCCATCCCTGCGTCTGCAGTTCCAGGCTGGAGCCGGGGCCGAAGACCTGGGGCCTGAGCAGTTCATCGAGCCCTTCGGCCGTCATGGGCCAGGGGGCGGGAAGGCGATAGATCTGTAGATTCTTGAACCACATGGCGGGCCGCGCAAAAGGGTCGATTCTATACGACGCGGCCGTCGCCCTTCGTTACCCCAGGTCCAGCGAGTCATCCTTCTTGGATTCGCGCGGCACGTCGGGCGACAACTGCCAGAAGATCCATGCCGATGCCGCCGTGAGCAGGCCGATGCAGATGAAGGTGGCGTGGAAGGCCGCCAGCGCGTCCTGGGGGGCGCCGTGGTCCACGAAGTGGCTGAAGGCCGAGAGGATGCCGCCGGCCACCGTCACGCTCAGGCTGATCGCCAGCATCTGCATCATGGACAGGATGCTGTTGCCGCTGCTGGCGCCTTGTTGCCCCAGGTCCTTCAGCGTCAGCGTGTTCATGGCGGTGAACTGCAGCGAGTTCACCGCGCCGAAGAAGGCCATCAGCACCACCTGGGCCCAGACCGGATGCGAGGCGTCGACCAGCGAAAACGAAGCGATGGTCAGGCCGACCAGCACCGTGTTGACCACCAGGACGTGGCGATAGCCATAGCGGGTGATCAGCGAGGTCGCCAGGCGCTTGCTGAGCATGCCGGCCGCGGCCACGGGCAGCATCATCAGGCCCGAGTGCGTGGGCGAATAGCCCAGGCTGACCTGCAGCAGCAGCGGCAGCAGGAAGGGCATGCCGCTGCTGCCCAGCCGCGCGAACAGGTTGCCCAGCAGGCCTATCGTGAACGTGTGGATGCGGAACAGGGCGGGCGAGAACAGCGGGGCGGCCTGCTTGCCCGCGCGCAGCCAGTAGGTGACGATGCTGATCAGGCCGAACACCAGCATGAGCACGACGGTTGCGTGCCCCGTGGCGCGGCCCGAGAACCCGTCCAGGGATAACGAGATGGCCGCCATGCCGAAGGCCAGCAGGCCGTAGCCCACGCCGTCGAAGGCGGCCCGCTGCGTTTCGCGTTTGTCGATCATGAAGGTGCGCGTGGCGATCGCGCCCGCCACGCCGACCGGAATGTTGATCAGGAACACCCAGTGCCAGGAGAACTGCTCGGACAGCCAGCCGCCCAGCACCGGGCCGATCATGGGTCCGACCATGGCCGGTATGGCGACGAAGCTCAGCGCGGGCAGCAGCCGTTCCTGCGGGAAGCTGCGCAGGATGACCAGCCGGCCCACCGGCATCAGCATCGCGCCGCCGGCCCCCTGGACCACGCGCGAGGCGACGAGCTGGCTCAGGTTCTGGGAGACCGCGCACAGCACGGAGCCCAGCGTGAACAGGACGATGGCCGAGAAATACACCTTGCGCGTGCCGAAGCGGTCGGCCAGCCAGCCCGAGGCGGGTATCAGCACGGCCATGGTCAGCGCGTAGGAAATCACCACCGACTGCATGCGCAGCGGGCTTTCGCCCAGGCTGGCCGCCATCGCCGGCAGCGCCGTGTTGACGATGGTGGTGTCCAGCGTCTGCATGAAGAGGCCGATGGCGACGAGCCAAAGGGTGACGTTCAGCGTTTTTCTGTGGTCCACGGTCGGCGAGCAGGGGGGCGGGCGGTGCCATAGGATAGCTTGATTCATGCCCGCGGCTTGGACTAAGGTGGTCTGGCCGGCTCCCGGAGCCGCGACGGTTCCGGGCATGGCCTTTGCTGGCCGGCACCCCAGGCAACCAGGAGACGACGATGTCGGAACACGTGTACAAGCAGCTCGAATTGGTCGGGTCCTCGACGAAGTCCAGCGACGACGCGATCCGCAACGCGATCGACCGCGCGGCCCGGACGATGCGCCATCTGGCGTGGTTCGAGGTCACCCAGGTGCGGGGCCACATCGAGGACGGCAAGATCGCGCACTGGCAGGTCGCCCTGAAGGTGGGAGTGCGCCTGGAAGACTCGAAGTAGGGCCCGCGGCAAGGGCGGCGGCGGGGGGCCGCCGCGCCCGCGCCCGGATGGCGCGCCCAGGTGGGCGCTGGCTACAGTGCTTGAGAATTGTTATCATTATTGGTCTTAATCAACTCAAGCATGCAGTGCCGCGCACCGCCGTATGGACAAACAGTCGGATCGCTTCCTGGAGCAGAAGCGTCGCTCATTCTGGTTGAAGCATCTGCATCAATGGCACTGGATCAGCTCGGCGATCTGTCTCGTCGGCATGCTGCTGTTCGCCGCCACCGGCATCACGCTCAACCACGCGTCCCAGATCGAGGCGCATCCGCGCGTCGTTTCCAAGGAAGCGCGGGTGCCGGCCGAACTGGTCCGCGCGCTGGCCCCCGAGGGCGGGGCCGACAAGGCGCCCTTGCCGCCGGCGCTGCGGCAATGGCTGCAAGACCAGTTCTCGGTCGCGATCGGCGACCAGCTGGCCGAATGGTCGCCCGACGAGATCTACGTTTCCCTGCCGCGTCCCGGCGGCGATGCCTGGCTGAGCGTCGAACTGCCCGACGGCGCGGTGAAGTACGAGAGCACCGACCGCGGGTGGATCTCGTATTTCAACGACCTGCACAAGGGCCGCAACACGGGCGAGGCCTGGAAGTGGTTCCTGGACGTCTTCGCGGTCGCCTGTCTGGTGTTCTGCGTGACCGGTTTCTTCCTGCTGCAGATCCATTCCCGCAACCGGCCCGTCACCTGGCCCATGGTGGCGCTGGGCGTCGCCGTGCCGCTGTTCCTGGCATTCGTATTCATTCATTGAAGAGGTTCTGGCTATGCGTACATTGATCCCGGTGGCCGTCACCGGCCTGATGGTCGGTCAGGCCCAGGCCGCCGACCTGGCGGTAAGGATCGAAATCCCCCGGCTGAACGTGGCCGAGTACCACCGCCCGTACGTGGCGGTGTGGGTGGAGGGGCCGGACCAGAAGGTCGCCGCCAACCTGGCCGTCTGGTACGACGTCAAGCTCAAGAACGACGAAGGCACGAAGTGGCTCAAGGACATGCGCCAGTGGTGGCGCCGCAGCGGCCGCGAACTGACCATGCCCGCCGACGGCATCAGCGGCGCCACGCGGCCGGTGGGCGAGCACCAGTTGGTGTTCAGCGACGGCAAGGCTCCGCTGGGCAAGCTGGCCGAAGGCAAGTACGAACTGGTGGTCGAGGCCGCGCGCGAGGTCGGCGGCCGCGAATTGTTGCGCATCCCGTTCCAGTGGCCGCCGCGGGCGCCCGAGAAGGGCGAGGCGCGCGGCCAGCACGAGCTGGGCCGCGTCGCGCTGGAAACCAAACCCTGATTCCCTGGCAACTCTTTCCTAGCAACCCCTTCCGAGGAAAAGAACATGAAGATGTCTCTCAAGTGGGCCGCGCTGGCCCTGGCGTTCAGCCTGCCCCTGTCGGCCCAGGCGCACCGCATGTGGATGCTGCCCTCGGCCACGGTGCTGTCGGGCGCGGATCCCTGGGTGACGGTGGACGCCGCGGTGTCCAACGATCTTTTCTATTTCGAGCACTTTCCGCTGCAACTGAACAACCTGTCGGTGACCGCTCCCGACGGTGCCGCCGCCAAGGCCGAGAACCAGTCCACCGGCCGCTACCGCAGCACCTTCGACGTGCGCCTGACCCAGACCGGCACCTACAAGATGGCGGTGGTCAACCACGGCGTGTTCGCGTCGTACAAGGAAAACGGCAAAAACAAGCGCTGGCGCGGCACGGCGGAGAAGTTCGCGCAAGAGGTGCCGGCCGACGCGCAGGACCTTCGCGTTACCCAGTCCAACAGCCGCCTCGAGACCTTCGTCACGGTGGGCAAGCCGACCGACACGGTGCTCAAGCCCACCGGCGTGGGGCTGGAACTGGCTCCCATCACTCATCCGAACGATTTGTTCGCCAAGGAAGAAGCCAGTTTCCGGCTGCTGCTGGATGGCAAGCCCGCGGCCGGCATCGAGGTGTCCGTCGTGCCGGGCGGGATCCGCTATCGCGACCAGCTGCATGAAATGAAGACGCGCACCGACGCCGACGGCAAGTTCACGGTGACCTGGCCCGAGCCCGGCATGTACTGGCTGGAAGCCGAGACCAAGGACGACAAGACCACCTTCGACAAGGCGAAGGAGCGTCGGTCCAGCTATATCGCGACGTTCGAGGTGCTGCCTGAATAGGTTGCCCCCCCCTACGCCCTTCGGGCGCCCCCCAGGGGGCGAAACCGGCGGACTGGCGGAGCCAGATCCGCGGTTTCCTGGGTCTGGTGCCGGGGTACGTGAGGCGCGCGTTCTGGTTCCCTTGACGGTGTCGGAGCGGGCGCGGCGGGGGCATGGGGTGGCGGCCCGGGTGGTTTCCATGGGCGGGCCGACGATGGGGACGAGCTGGGCGGTCAGGCTGGTCGATGACGGTGGGGTGCCGCCGGATCTGGACGCTCGGGTGCGGGCGACGCTGGATGGGGTCGTCGACGAGATGAGCAACTGGCGGGACGATACGGATCTGAGTCGTTTCAATGCCGCGCCGGCGGGTAGTTGGCACGCCTTGCCCGATGCCTTGTTCGTGGTGCTGGAGCAGGCCCTGAGCGTGGCTCGCGAAAGCGGCGGGGCCTACGATCCGACCGTCGGGCCGCTGGTGGATCTTTGGGGGTTCGGGCCACAAGGACCGCGCGGCCGGCCGTCGGCGGACGAGGTCCAGGCCGTGCGCGGTCGGGTGGGCTGGGACCGGATCGAGCTGGACGTGGCGGGCCGCAGGGCGCGGCAGCCGGGCGGGGCCTATGTGGACTTGTCCGGCATCGCCAAGGGGTATGCCGTCGATGCCGTGGCCCGCTGCCTGCGGCGCGCCGGCGTGGCCGGCTATCTGGTGGAGATCGGCGGCGAACTGGTCGGGCACGGCGTGAAGCCGGACGGCACGCCCTGGTGGGTGGAGCTGGACCGGGCCTGGGACGCGGACGGCGCCTCGGGCGTGCCGACCACGCTGGTGGCCCTGGAAGGGCTGGCGATCGCCACCTCGGGAGACTACCGGCGCCATGCCCGCGACGGACAGGGGATGTACAGCCACACGATGGACCCGCGCACGGGCGCGCCCATCGGCAACGGCGTCGTCTCGGTCACGGTCCTGCATCCCGAGTGCATGGCGGCCGACGCGCTGGCGACTGCGCTGACGGTGATGGGGCCGGACGAGGGGCTGCGCTGGGCGGCGCGCCGCGGACTGGCGGCGCATTTCGTGCAGCGCACCGCCCAGGGATACCAGGAAACGATGACGCCCAACTTCGCGGCGATGATGGAATGAGCGACGAATCTCGCGCGGCATCCGCGCGCCGGGCCGGGGTGGCGGTACTGTTGCTGCTGGCGGCGCTGGTCCTGGTGGCCGCGGTGCTGCCGCTGTCGCCGGCGGCGCACCGGGCCGCGGCGGGGTCGCTGGTGGTGGCCTGCTATCTTGCTTTCTGCCTGTGGACGGCGTGGTCGCGCCGCGCGGCGCTTGCGCCGGTCCGCGGCGCGATCGCGGCCGATGCGCTGCTGGTGGCCTATGCCAGCCAGACCGGTTTTGCCGAACAGATCGCACGCCGCAGCGCGCAGGCGCTCCAGGCCGCGGGGCTGCCCGTGCATCTGGCCGATCTGGCGGAGATGGGCGGTTCGGCCCTGCAAGGTTTTCGCCAGGCCTTGTTCGTGGTCAGCACCACGGGCGAGGGCGATGCCCCCGACAGCGTCGCCGGCTTCGCGCGCAGGACGCTGGCGGGCGACCTGCCCCTGACGGGCCTGAGCTACGGCGTGCTGGCGTTGGGCGACAGCAGCTACCAGCGCTATTGCGCCTTCGGCCAGTCGCTGGCGAACTGGCTGCACCGGCAGGGGGCCGAGCCCCTGTTCGATCCCATCCTGGTGGACGACGGCGACGAGGGCGCGCTGCGCCACTGGCAGCATTACCTGAACGTGCTGGGGGCGAGCGCGGAAATGGAAGACTGGGCGGCGCCCAGCTACCAGCCCTGGACGCTGGCCGAGCGCCGCCTGCTGAACGACGGCAGCCCCGGCGATCCCGCGTATCACCTGGCCCTGACGGCCGATGCGCCGGCCGGCGGCTGGGAGGCCGGCGACATCGCCGAGATCGGACCGCGCAATGCGCCCGGCGAGGTCGCGTCGCTGCTGGCGGCGCTGGGCCTGGACGGCGCCACGCGGGTGGACGGCGGGCAATCGCTGGGCGATGCGCTGGCGGCCCGGGTGCTGCCCCATGACGAGGCCGGGCGCGCCGCGCTGCGCGGCATGCCGGCTCCGGCGCTGCTGGAGGCGCTGCCGCGCATCCCCCATCGCGAATACTCGATCGCCTCGCTGCCGGCCGACGGCCGGCTGGAACTCCTGGTGCGACAGATGCGCTATCCCGATGGCCGGCTGGGCCTGGGGTCGGGATGGCTGACCCGGCACGTCTCGCAAGGCGGGCAGGTGGACGTACGGCTGCGGCGCAACAGCGGTTTTCATCCGCCCGCGCCCGAGCGGCCATTGATCCTGATCGGCAACGGCACCGGCATGGCGGGCCTGCGCGCCCACCTGAAGGCGCGCGCCGCGGCGGGCGCGCCTCGCAACTGGCTGTTGTTCGGGGAACGCACGCCGCAGCACGACTTCTTCCACCATGACGAGATCCAGGCCTGGCGCGAGCAGGGTGTGCTGGAACGGCTGGACCTGGCGTTCTCGCGCGCGGCCGGCTGGCCGCGCTACGTGCAGGACTGCTTGCCCGCCGCGGCCGGCGAACTGCGGGCCTGGGTGGACGCTGGCGCAGCGATCTACGTCTGCGGCAGCCTGCAGGGCATGGCGGCGGGTGTCGCGGCCGAACTCGAACGCATCCTGGGCCGCGATCGCCTGGACGAACTGGCCGGCCAGGGCCGTTATCGGCGAGACGTGTACTGATCAGGCCGCGTCGCCGCTGCGCCGGTGTCCGCTGACCTCGGCGCCGGCATCGCGCCGCAGCCGCACGAAGCTCAGCAGGCTGCTCAGGGCCAGCAGGCCCACGACCAGGAAGGTGATGCGGAAGTCCGTGACGTCGTACGTCGGGCCGCCGGTGTCGCGCGCGGCGGCGGTCAGGTGCAGCACCACGGCCCCGACCGCGATGCCCAGGCCCATGGACATCTGCTGGGTGGTGCTGAACAAGGTGTTGGCGCTGCTCATCTGCGGGTGGGGAACCTCGGCGAAGGCCATGGAGGTCAGGCCGGTGAACTGCATCGAGCGCGTCAGGCCGCACACCAGCATGATCGCCACCACCAGCGGCACGGGCGTGTCGGCGGACAGCACGGCGCACAGCGCGATGGATGCGGCCGCCAGCGCGCCGTTGAAGACCAGCACGTTGCGGAAGCCGAAGCGGCGCAGCGCCTGCGTCGTGCCCAGCTTCATGCCCAGGTTGCCCAGCATGCTGGCCAGGTACAGCATGCCGGCCTCGAAGGCGTTCAGGCCGAAACCGACCTGGAACAGCAGCGGCAGCAGGAAGGGCATGGCGCTGATCGCCGTGCGGGCGATCGTGCCGCCGATCATGACGGTGCGGAACGACGGCACGGCCATGATCGTGGGATCGATCAGCGGATGCGGGTGGCGGCGCAGGTGGGCGGCCAGCGCCACGCCCAGCGCGATGCTGGCGGCCACGAGCAGGGCGCCCAGTTGCCAACGCCCGCCGTAGCCCAGCAGTTCGACCCCGACCATCAGGAAGCTGAGCGCCAGGCCGCTCAGGGCGAAGCCCGCCACGTCCAGGGGCCGTCGCGGCTGCGGGGCCGATTCGGGGATGTAGGCGCGGATCAGGAAGATGCCGGCCACGCCCACGGGCACGTTCAGCAGGAAGATCCACTGCCAGCTCAGGTAGGTGGCCAGGAAGCCGCCCAGCGGGGGGCCGATCACGGGCGCGATCAGGCCCGGCCAGACGATGAAGGCCATGGCTCGCACCAGGTCTTCCTTGCCGGTATTGCGCAGCACCGCCAGCCGTCCCACCGGCACCATCATCGCGCCCGCCATGCCCTGGAATACCCGCGCGGCGGTGAACTGCGCGACGGTGGTGCTGAGCGCGCACAGGATGGAGGCCAGCGTGAAGGCGGCGACCGCCCAGGCGAAGACGCGGCGGGTGCCCAGCCGGTCGGCGACCCAGCCGCTGATGGGGATGAACACGGCCAGGGTCACCAGGTAGGACGTCATGCCTATGCTGAGGTTGACCGGGTTGGTGCGGAAGGTGGCGGCCATCTGCGGCAGCGCGGTCGCGATCACCGTGCCGTCCAGCGTTTCCATGAAGAAGGCGGCGGCGACGATGAGCCAGATGATGTTGGGCTTGGCGGTGGAGGCGGTCATGGGCGGCACGTGGAGTGAGGCCGGATCGGGCCCGGGCAGTATATGCCGCGCGCCGCGATATTTGGCCAGGGCCGGATATCGGATCGTCCAAATAACCTAGAATCATAAAAACATCGAATCAGGGACGTTTGCGTACGAGCATGGATGCATTGACCGAGAAGGATGTGCGCCGCAATGCGCTGGTGCTCAGTTGTGCGCAGTCGCTGGGCGGGGCCAACCCCGCCATCGTCATTTCGCTGGGGGGCCTGGTCGGGCAGATGCTGGCCACGGACAAGTCGCTGGCGACGCTGCCCGTCAGCCTGTACAACCTCGGCCTGGCGCTGGGAACGATCCCGGCGGCCATGCTGATGCGCCGGCTGGGGCGCCGCGCCGCCTATATGCTGGGCGCGGTGATCGGCGGCGTGGCCGGGCTGCTGGCGGCCTACAGCATCACCACCGGCATGTTCGCGCTGTTCTGCGTCGCCACCGCCATCGCCGGCACCTACGGATCGTGCGTGCAGAGCTATCGCTTCGGGGCGACCGACGGGGCCGACGCGAATTTCAAGGCGCGGGCGATTTCCTGGGTCATGGTCGGCGGACTCGTGGGCGCGGTCATCGGACCCCAGACCGTGATCTGGACGCGCGATGCGATCGGCGGCATTCCCTTCGCCGGCAGTTTCGTCGGCCAGGCCGTGCTGGCGCTGGCGGCGCTGCCGGTGCTGCTCCTGCTGCGCGGATCGGTGCGTCCCGCCGCCGAGCAGGGCGGGGGGCGGCCGCTGCGCGAGATCGCGTCCTCGGGCCGCTTCGTGGTGGCGGTGGTCGCCGGCATCGTCTCGTACGGGATGATGAGCTTCGTCATGACGGCGGCGCCCATCGCGATGGTGGCCTGCGGCCACACGGTGGGCGAGGCGGCGCTGGGCATCCAGTGGCACGTGCTCGCGATGTATGGGCCGAGCTTCGTCACCGGCAGGCTGATCACGCGCTTCGGTAAGGAGTGGGTGACGATGGCCGGCCTGCTGCTCATGGCGGTGTCCGGCGCGGTCGCGCTGCATGGCCTGAGCGTGGGGCATTTCTGGCTGTCGCTGGTGTTCCTGGGCGTGGGCTGGAACTTCGGCTTCATCGGCGCCACCGCCATGGTCACCGACTGCTACCGGCCCGAGGAACGGACCAAGGTCCAGGCTCTTAACGATTTCCTGGTGTTCGGCTCGGTGGCCATCGCGTCGTTTTCGTCGGGCCGGCTGCTGAACGCGTCGGGATGGGAAACCATCAATTGGCTGCTGTATCCGGCCGTGGCGATCGTGCTCATACCGTTGCTGTGGCAGGCGGGCCGCACCCGTCGCGCGGCCGCCTGACCCCGGCGTTCCGTTCCGCGTTCAGTTGGGGCGGCCGAACAGCTCGGCCCGCCCGAACATCTTCGCCGTTTCGCGCGCCGAGGGCGAGCCCAGGTCGGGATTCGCGCCGCCGTCGAGCAGTGCCCGCACCACTTCCTCTTCTCCCTTGAACACGGCGCCCGCCAGCGGGCTCTGCCCCCGGTCGTTGACGCGGTTGGGATCGCCGCCGTGTTCCAGCAGCGCCCTGACCGTGGCGGCATGGCCGTGATAGGCGGCCAGCATGATCAGGCTGTCTCCCTTCTGGTTGGTCAGGTCCGCCGGCGCGCCGGCCGCGAGGTAGGCGGCCAGCGTTTCCGTTTCCCCTTCGCGGGCGAGATCGAACAGCTTGCTGGCCAGGGCCAGCACGGCATCGTTGGGCTGGTAGGAATCGCTAGAGCTCATGGTGTTTCTCTTTTGGTGATCAAAGACTTCCACGCGGCGCGCGGGAAGAATGTCGTTACAAAACCCGGCGCAACGCCGGACGTGCGCGGCGCACCATGGCATGCATATTGCCCTTGTCCCCGGCAAGGGATGCCCATCCCGGGAGGGACGCCGCGTCGGACATGTACATCTTACTCACAGCGGTAATTTTTATCGGCGAGGATGGACATTATCCGGCGCGGCACCCGCCCGCCGCACGAGGAAGATCCCTGCGCATGTGAAGTCCGACCCACTCATCAGCTGCCCCTGGGGAAGCGTCTTTTGCCGGAGAAACATCTTGCTGCCGAGAGTCATGCTAGTAACGTCGGAGGCCCTGCCGCTCGCCAAGACCGGCGGCCTGGGCGACGCGGTGAGCGGCCTGGCGCGGGCCCTGCGCGACGCCCACGTCGACGCGACCATCTTCATGCCCGCCTATGAAAGCGCGCTGCATGCCGCCAGCGACCTGGAGAAAGTGGCCGATCTGCCCGGGTTGGTCGGCGGCGATGCCGAGGTCTGGGCGGGATGGGTGGCCGATGCCGAGATACCGGTCCTGCTGTTGCGCAACGATGCCCTGTACGTGCGCCCGGGCAACCCCTACCTGGATGCGGACGGGAGAGAGTTCCCCGACAATGGAATCCGCTTTGCCGCGCTGGCCCAGGCGGCCAAGCGGATTTCGGTGGGCGAGACGCCGATCCGGGTGCCGCACGTGGTGCACGCCCACGATTGGCACGCGGCACTGACGCCGTTGTACCTGCACGCCGCCGGCATCAAGCGGCCGAAGACCGTGTTGACCATCCACAACCTGGCGTTCCAGGGCAACTTCCCGCTGCACCTGGCGGAGGATCTCGGCATTCCGCCCGCCTATCGCGGCAGCGACGGCGTGGAATTCTGGGGCAACCTGAACTTCATGAAGGCGGGGCTGCGCTACGCCGACAAGATCACCACGGTCAGCGCCACCTACGCGCGCGAGATCCTGACGCCGGCGTTCGGCCACGGACTGGAGGGCGTGCTGGGTTTGCGCGCCCATGAGCTGCACGCCATCCCCAACGGCATCGACACCGAGGTCTGGGACCCGGGCTGCGATCCCTACCTGCCCGAGCATTTCTCCGCCCTGGACATGCGCGGCAAGATCCGCAACAAGCTGGAAATGCAGCGCGCGTTCGGTCTGCCCACCGACCCCGAGGCGCCGCTGCTCGCCATGGGCAGCCGCCTGACCTCGCAGAAGATGGCGGATCTGGCGATCAAGGTGTTCCCCCTGCTGCTGGCGGCGCATCCGCGCCTGCAGATCGCCGTGCTCGGCTGCGGCGAACGCGCGCTGGAAGCGTCGCTGCAGGAACTGGCTTCGCATCATCCCCGCAACCTGGGCGTGCACATCGGCTACGACGAACGGCGCGGACATCTGCTGCATGCCGGCGCCGACATGCTGTTGCACGGCAGCCGTTTCGAGCCCTTCGGCCTGACCCCGCTCTACTCCATGCTGTACGGAACCGTGCCCATCGCGTCCCGCGTCGGCGGGCTGGCCGACAGCATCGCCGGCCTGGCGCCGGAGCCGGATGCCGAGGTCGGCTCGGCCACCGGCATCCTGTTCGATGGGGACAGGCCCGCCGATATGCTGGCGGCCGTCGAGCGCGCGCTGCAGACCTTTGCCCAGCCCCAGCGATGGTCGGCCCTGCAGAAGAACGGGATGACCCGCCATTTCGGCTGGGAAGCCTCCGCCGCTCACTATGTGGAGCTGTACCGCATGCTCGCGCCGGTCGCTCCCGTGGGCGCGCCCATGGTCGCCCGCCGTCCGGAGACGGCCAGCGCCACGGTCGAGGCCAGCGTACGGAAACGGGCCTGATGGCGGCGCGACGCCGACCGCCGCTGCGTATCTACCACGCCAGGGTGTCGGCCCTGGGGCCGGTGCTGGACGGTGCGGGCGTCCTGGCCGCGCCCTGGCGCGGGTGGCTGGAGTCGGCCGCCGCGCTGGGATTCGGACAAGTGCTGGCCGATGCGCGCGACGCGGGCGACGAGGCCGCGTGCCAGGCGCTGGCGCGCGCCGCGTCCCGGCGCCGGCTGGAGCTTTATCTGGATTGCCCGCCCGCCGGCGAGGGGGAAGGCGCGGTCGATTGGGCGGCGCGCGGCCTGGTGTGGCGTGACCTGGGTGCCCGGGGCCTGCTGATCAGGGACCTGGCGACACCCGCTTCGTTGCCGCAGCGGCTGGCGCCGCTGCGCGAGCGCGAGGACGGCCTGGATCTGCTGGCGTGGACGCCCGGCCTGTCGCGCGCGGTGGTGGGCGGCTTGCGCGGCCTGGGTTTTTCCCATGTGTTCTCGTCACTGGCCTGGTGGGATTTCCGCAGCGCCTGGTTCATGGACGAATGGCATGCGCTGGCGGATACCGGCTGCGCCGTACTGGCCTTTCCCTCGGATCCGTATGGAGCCGGCGCGGCGGGCGTGGGCGTGCCGGATCCCGAGGTGCGGCGACGCGCCTCGATCCGCGCGCTCTGGGCGGCCGCCACCTGCGGCGCGGGCTGGCTGGTGCCCATGGGGTACGAACGGCACGGCCTGGACGGTGCACCGCACGATCAACTGGATCTGGGCGCGGACCTTCAGGCTGCGAACCGCTGGCTGGCGCGGGCGCCGGCCGACGGCGTGGCCTTGTCGCCGCTGGGCGGCGCCGACGCGCCCATCGCCATGATGCTGCGCCGCGCCGACGGGCAACGAGGCCGCCGTGGCAGCCATCTGCTGTTGTTCAATCCCGATCTGCTGGCCGCGTCGGCGGTGGACTGGCCCATGATCCAGTCGCGCCTGCCGGACCGCGTGCAGCGGCCGGCCGAAGGCAAGGTGCCCGCCGCGCTGGGGCCCGGCGCCGCGCAGGTCGTGGAGTTGGAGCCCGCGCCCCCCGTGCTGGCCGTGCTGCCGCGCCGCCGGTCGCTGACCGCGGCCATGGGCGCGTCCCGCGTGGCCATCGAGGCGGTCGAGCCCGCCATCGAGCACGGCCGGTTCGCGGTCAAGCGCACGCCGGGCGAGGCGCTGTCGGTGCGCGCCGACATCTTCATGGACGGCCACGACAAGCTGGCCGCCGACCTGCTCTGGCGCGCCGCCGACGAGGAGGCCTGGATCCGGGTGCCCATGGTCCATCTGGGCAACGACCGCTGGGAGGCCGTCTGCCGCTTCGAACGCGTGGGCATGGGCTGCTACGCGATCGAGGCCTGGCGCGACACCTACGCCACCTACCTGGACGAATTGCGCAAGAAAACGGATGCGGGCGTGGACGTGGCGGTGGAAGTCGAGGAGGTTCGCGGCTGGATCGCGAAGGTGCTGGGCCGCGCGTCCCAGGCCGGGCACGAGGTTCGGGCCCGGGCCGAGGAAGCCGCTCGGGGCCTGGCGGACCTGCGCGGCGACGCCTGCCTGGCCTGGATACGTTCGCCCGAGGCCGCCGCCTTGATCCAGGCGCTGGAGCCACGCGAATTCGCGTCGCGCTCGGCGGAATTCCCGGTCCGGGTGGAGCGCCGGACCGCCCAGTTCGGGAGCTGGTACGAGTGCTTCCCGCGTTCGCAAAGCGGCGACGCGCATCGTCACGGCACCTTCGCCGACGTGGCGGCTCGCCTGCCCGCGATACGGGACATGGGCTTCGACGTCCTGTACTTCCCACCCATCCATCCCATCGGCCGCCGCAACCGCAAGGGCCGCAACAACAATCTCGTGGCCGAACCCGGCGACCCGGGCAGCCCATACGCGATCGGCTCGGAAGAGGGCGGACACGACGCGATACATCCCGAACTGGGGACGCTGGACGATTTCTGCGCGCTGGTGGGCGAGGCGGCCCGGCACGGGCTGGAGATCGCCCTGGATTTCGCCATCCAGTGCTCGCCCGACCATCCCTGGCTGGCTCGGCATCCCGAGTGGTTCGCGTGGCGCGCCGACGGCTCGCTGCGCTATGCCGAAAATCCGCCCAAGAAATACGAGGACATCGTCAACGTCGATTTCTACGCGCGCGCCGCAAACGGGCGCGACGCCGCCTCGGGCCTGTGGCTGGCGCTGCTGGACGTGGTGCTGTTCTGGGCCGGGGAGGGGGTGCGGATCTTCCGCGTGGACAATCCGCACACCAAGCCGCTGCCGTTCTGGGAATGGCTGATCGCCCAGGTGCACGCGCGCCATCCCGACGTGGTGTTTCTGTCGGAAGCCTTCACCCGGCCCAAGATGATGTACCGGCTGGCCAAGCTGGGTTTCTCGCAGTCCTACACCTATTTCACGTGGCGCGAGACGCGGCGCGAATTGACCGACTACGTGGAGGAAATCTCGCGGCCGCCTGTATCCGATTTTTTCCGGCCCAATTTCTTCGTCAACACGCCCGACATCAATCCGCGCCACCTGCAGGATTCGGGCCGTCCGGGCTTCCTGATCCGCGCCGCGCTGGCGACCACGCTGTCCGGCTCGTGGGGCATGTACAGTGGCTTCGAGCTGTGCGAGGGCACGCCGGTGCCCGGCAAGGAGGAGTATCTCGATTCCGAGAAGTACGAGATCCGGGCCTGGGATTGGGACCGCCCGGGCAACATCGTGGCCGAGATCGGCGTCCTGAACCGGATACGGCGCGACAACCCGGCGTTGCATATCCATACAGGCACCGGTTTTTTGAACACCGATAATGACCGGGTGCTGGCCTATACCAGGGCGACGCCGGAGCGCGACAACGTGGTGCTGGTGGTGGTGAACCTCGACCCCCGCGGCGCGCAGGGCGCCAACATCGAACTTCCGC
The DNA here is from genome assembly GCF_004216695.1 of Pigmentiphaga kullae. GTDB lineage: Bacteria > Pseudomonadota > Gammaproteobacteria > Burkholderiales > Burkholderiaceae_B > Pigmentiphaga > Pigmentiphaga kullae. The sequence goes on along the minus strand of NZ_SGXC01000002.1, from coordinate 1,526,984 downwards.
TGTGGGAGTTCGGCTTGCCGGACGACGGCACGCTGCATGCCGAAGACCTGCTGCGCGGGTATCGCTTCGATTGGCGCGGAAAGATGCAGCACGTGTGGCTCGAACCTGGCGGCCCCTACGCGATATGGCGTATATCCCGACGATTCTAGGAGCCCTGCCACCCGGGGATCCATCGGCAGGCGAGGACGCATGAACAACAAGCGCGAGACATCCGTGAATGCCGTCAACCGGGGCGATCCGCTCTGGTACAAGGACGCGGTCATCTACCAGTTGCACATCAAGTCCTTCTTCGATGCCAACAACGATGGCATCGGGGATTTCGCCGGACTGCTGGCCAAGCTCGACTACATCGCGCAACTGGGCGTGGACACGATCTGGCTGTTGCCGTTCTATCCCTCGCCCCGGCGCGACGACGGCTACGACATCGCCGAGTACCGGGGCGTGCATCCGGACTACGGGGAATTGGCCGACGTGCGGCGTTTCATCGCCGCGGCCCACGAGCGCGGCATGCGCGTGATCACCGAACTGGTGGTCAATCACACGTCGGACCAGCATCCATGGTTCCAGCGCGCACGCCACGCCAAGCCGGGATCGGCCGCGCGCAATTTCTACGTATGGTCCGACAACGACCAGGCCTACGCCGGCACGCGCATCATCTTCATCGATACCGAGAAATCGAACTGGACCTGGGACCCGGTGGCGGGCGCCTATTTCTGGCACCGTTTCTATTCCCACCAGCCCGATCTGAACTATGACAATCCGCGCGTGCTCAAGGCCATCCTGAGCGTGATGCATTTCTGGCTGGACCTGGGGGTGGACGGGCTGCGCCTGGACGCCGTGCCCTATCTGGTCGAGCGCGAGGGCACCAACAACGAGAACCTGCCCGAGACCCACGCCATCCTGAAGCGCATCCGGCAGGACCTGGAGGCCTCCTACGACGACCGCATGCTGCTGGCCGAGGCCAACCAATGGCCCGAGGACGCGCAGGAATACTTCGGACAGGGCGACGAGTGCCACATGTCCTTCCACTTCCCGCTGATGCCGCGCATGTACATGGCCATCGCCAGGGAGGACCGCTTTCCCATCACCGACATCATGCAGCAGACGCCGGACATACCCGGCAATTGCCAGTGGGCGATCTTCCTGCGCAACCACGACGAACTGACGCTGGAGATGGTGACCAGCAGCGAGCGCGACTACCTGTGGGAGGTGTATGCCGCCGACCGGCGGGCGCGGCTCAACCTGGGCATACGCCGCCGGCTCGCGCCGTTGATGGAGCGCGACCGGCGCCGCATCGAGCTGATGCACAGCCTGCTGCTGACCATGCCGGGCACGCCCGTCATCTATTACGGCGACGAGATCGGCATGGGCGACAACATCCACCTGGGCGACCGCGACGGCGTGCGCACGCCCATGCAATGGTCGCCCGACCGCAACGGCGGTTTCTCGCGCGCCGACCCCGAGCGCCTGGTGCTGCCGCCGCTCATGGGCAACCTGTACGGCTACGAGGCGGTCAACGTCGAGGCCCAGTCCGGCGATGCCCACTCGCTGCTGAACTGGATGCGCCGCATGCTGGGCAAGCGGCGCCAGTATCGCGTGTTCGGGCGCGGCAGCCTGCGCTTTCTGTATCCGGGCAACCGCAAGATCCTGGCGTATCTGCGCGAGCACGAGGAAACCACCATCCTGTGCGTGGCCAACCTGTCGCACACGCCCCAGGCGGTGGAACTGGACCTGGCGGAGTTCGACGGCCGGGTGCCGGTCGAGCTGACGGGGGGCACGGCGTTCCCCGCCGTCGGCCGCCTGACCTACCTGCTGACCTTGCCGCCCTATGGCTTCTACTGGTTCGAACTGAGCGCCTCGGCGACGCCGCCGAACTGGCATCTGGCCACCGCCGACCAGTTGCGCGAGTTCCGGACCCTGGTGCTGCGCGGCAAGACGGGCTATGACCTGACGGCCGAATCGCGCCGCACGCTGGAACACGACGTGCTGCCGGAATACCTGGCGCTGCGGCGCTGGTTCGCCTCGAAGCACGAGCGCATCGTCTCGGGCCGTGTGGTCTACGGCGTGCGGCTGCCCGCCGGGGACGAACTGTATCTGACGGAAATCGAGGCCGACCTGGGCGAGCGGCGCGAACGCTACGTCGTGCCGCTGGGGCTGATCTGGGAGGAAACCCTGCCGCAGTTGCAGCAGCAGCTGGCCCTGGCGCGTGTGCGGCGCGGGCCCATGGTGGGCATGGTGACCGATGCCTTCAGCCTGCAGAGTTTCGCCGTCGCGGTGTTCGACAGCCTGCGCAACGGCATCGAGCTGGATTCGCGCATCGCCGCCTCCGATGGCGGGAGCGCCCGCATCCGGTTCCTGCCTGAACCCGGCCTGGAATCGGTGGCGGTCGATGCCGACACGCCCATCCAGTGGTTGTCGGCCGAGCAGTCCAACAGTTCGCTGGTGGCCGGGACCGCGGCCGTGCTGAAGATCGTGCGCCGGGTCACGGCGGGCACGCATCCTGAAAGCGAGATGACGCGGCACCTGACGAAGCTGGGTTTTCGCAACACGGCGGCGCTGCTGGGAGAAGTGGTGCGGGTGGACGAGGACGGTACGCCACACACGCTGATGCTGGCCCAGCAATACGTGGACAACCAGGGCGATGCATGGAACTGGACGCTGGAGTACCTGCACCGGACCCTGGACGATGCCGCGCTGACCGCCGAGAGCGCCGAGGACTATGGCCAGGAATTGCGCGGCTACGCCACGCTGGCCGCGGCCGTGGGCCGGCGGCTGGGCGAACTGCACGCCGCGCTGGCGCTGCCTTCGAACGACCCAGCCTTCGCGCCGGTCGAGGCCTCGCGCGACGACGTCGCGCGCTGGGTCGACGATACGCGGCAAAGCCTGGACCAGGCGCTGGCCATTCTCGCCACGCGCAAGGACTGGGGCGAGCTGGCGGCCGACACCGCGCTGCTGCTGGACAACCGCGGCCTGCTCGAGGCCGCCATCGACCGGCTGGGCCGGTCCGTCAGGAACGCCTGGCTGACCCGGGTGCACGGGGACTTCCACCTGGGGCAGGTGCTGGTGGCGCAGAACGATGCCTACATCATCGACTTCGAGGGCGAGCCGGCGCGCACCATGGACGAGCGGCGGCGCAAGCGCAATCCGCTGCGCGACGTGGCGGGCCTGCTGCGCTCGTTCGACTACGCCTCGGCGGTGGTGGCGCGGGCGCCGGATGCCACGGTGCCGGCCGCCGGCGCCAACCCCATCGCCGGTCCGTCCGTCGACGCCGTGGCGCAGCGCCGCGACGTCCTGCTCGAACGGTTCCGCGTCGAAGCCTCGGGCGCGTTCCTGGAGGCTTATCGCGAGGCCGCGGCCTCGGCCCCGCGGCCCTGGGTGGACAGCAAGGACGAGGAAGCGCTGCTGGCGCTGTTCCTGATCGAGAAGGCGGCCTACGAGGTGAGCTACGAAGCGGCCAACCGGCCGGCGTGGATAGGGGTGCCGCTGCGTGGCCTGGTCACGCTGGCGGGCCGTATCGAACCGGCCATACGGAGGGAAGAGGACCTTGACGGACAACAGCCGTGACGGCGGGATCGGGCCCGCGGATATCGACGCACTGACGGCGGGCAGGCATGCCGACCCTTTTTCGGTGCTGGGGCCGCAGCGACGCGACGGCCGGCTGTGGCTGCGCGCCTTTCTGCCCGGTGCCGCGACCGTGCAGGCCGTCTCGGACACGGGGGAGGTCGTGGATCTGAAGCCGCTGCGCGCCGGGGTGTTCGAGGCCCGGGCCGAGCCCGGCTTCCTGTCCGGCCGCCCGGGCTACCGGCTGCGCATCCAGTGGCCCGGCGCGTTCCAGGAAACCGAGGACCCCTACGCCTTCGGCCTCATCCTGGGCGATGAGGATCTTGCGCGGCTGGCGCGAGGCGGCCACGACGGCCTCGCGGCCTGCCTGGGCGCGCATTGCACCGCGATGGATGGCGTGCCGGGCGTGCGCTTCGCGGTGTGGGCGCCCAATGCCCGCCGGGTATCGGTGGTTGGCAGCTTCAACGCCTGGGACGGCCGCCGCCACCCCATGCGCCTGCGCCATGCCGCGGGCGTATGGGAGCTGTTCGTGCCCCGCCTGTCGCATGGCGAGTCCTACAAGTACGAACTGCTGGGGCCCGATGGCGGATTGCTGCCGCAGAAAGCCGATCCCTGCGCCTTCCAGGCCGAACCGGCGCCGGGCTCGGCATCGGTGATCGCCGATCCCGAGCCCTACGCATGGACGGACCAGGCCTGGATGGCCAGCCGCGCGGCGCGCCACGCGGCCGATGCGCCCATCTCGGTCTACGAGGTGCATGCCGGTTCCTGGCTCAGGAAAGAGGACGGCGGGACCTGGAGCTGGCACGAACTGGCCGACCGCCTGATTCCCTACGTGACCGGGATGGGCTTCACGCATCTCGAACTGCTGCCCATCATGGAATATCCCTTCGGCGGCTCGTGGGGCTACCAGCCGCTGGGCATGTTCGCACCCACGGCGCGCCATGGCTCGCCGCGCGATTTCGCCGCGTTCATCGACCGCTGCCACGCGGCGGGCCTGGGCGTGATCCTGGACTGGGTGCCCGCGCATTTCCCCACCGATCCCCATGGGCTGGCGCATTTCGACGGCACGGCGCTGTACGAATACCAGGACCCGCGCGAAGGCTTCCACCAGGACTGGAACACCAACATCTACAACCTGGGCCGCAACGAGGTCTGCAACTTCATGCGGGCCAGCGCGCTGCACTGGCTGGACCGCTATCACGTGGACGGGTTGCGGGTGGATGCGGTCGCCTCCATGCTGTATCGGGACTACAGCCGCCGCGCCGGGGAGTGGGTGCCGAATATCCACGGCGGAAGGGAGAACCTGGAGGCCATCGCGTTCCTGCGCGATCTGAACGGCAGCGTGCGGCGCCTTTTCCCCGATGCGATGATGATCGCCGAGGAATCCACCGCCTGGCCGGGCGTGACCGCGCCGCCGGAAGCGGGCGGGCTGGGATTCCACTACAAGTGGAACATGGGCTGGATGCACGACACGCTGCGCTACATGGAGCGGGATCCCGTCCACCGGCACTATCACCACCACGACCTGACCTTCGGCATGGTGTATGCCTATTCGGAGCAATTCGTGCTGCCGCTCTCGCACGACGAGGTGGTCCACGGCAAGGGCTCGCTGATCGGCAAGATGCCGGGCGACCGCTGGCAGCGTTTTGCCAACCTGCGTGCCTATTTCGGGGTCATGTGGAGCCATCCCGGCAGGAAGCTGTTGTTCATGGGCGGGGAACTGGCCCAGGAACGCGAGTGGAACCACGACGCGCAACTGGCCTGGGACTCCCTGGCCGATCCGCTGCATGCCGGCGTGCAGCGGCTGGTGGGCGACCTGAACCGGACTTACGCCGGCACGCCCGCGCTGCATCGGCTGGACGGCGATCCGGCGGGATTCCGCTGGGTGATCGGGGACGACGACCGCAACAGCGTGTTCGCCTACCTGCGCATGGACGGAGAACGCTGCGTGCTGGCGGTGTGCAACATGACGCCGGTCCCGCGCGGCGACTACCGGCTGGGTGTGCCGCGGGGCGGGCGCTGGCGCGAGATCGTCAATACCGACGCGGCCGACTACGGCGGCTCGGGCGTGGGCAACGCCGGCGCGGTCCAGGCACGGCAGCAGGGCGCGCACGGCCTGACCCATTCGCTGGTGCTGACGCTGCCGCCGCTGGCCACCTTGCTGCTCGAACCCGAATGATCATGGGCGCCATCGCCGACCGACTGCTGCCCGGCCGCCCGTACCCCCTGGGGGCGCACTGCGACGGGATGGGCGTGAACTTCGCCGTGTTCTCGGCGCACGCGCACCGTATCGACCTGTGTCTGTTCGACGAATCGGGGCGCAAGGAAATCGCGCGCATGGCGTTGCCCGAATGCACCGACGAAGTCTGGCACGGCTACCTGCCGCGCGCCGGTCCCGGACAGGTCTACGGCTACCGGGCCTTCGGGCCGTACGAACCGCAGCATGGCCACCGTTTCAATCCGCACAAGCTGCTGATCGATCCGTATGCGCGCAAGCTGGCCGGCTCGCTGCGCTGGACCGACGCGCTGAACGGCTTCCGGCGCGAGGAACGCGGCATGGACCGCCGCGACAGCGCCGCCGCGGTACCCAAGTGCGTGGTCGTGGACGATGCCTTCGACTGGCACGGCGACCAGCGGCCGGAATGGCCGTGGGGCCAGACGGTGATCTACGAGGCCCACGTGCGGGGGATGTCGATCTCGCGCGAGGACATGCGGCCCATCGAGCGGGGGACCTTCCGCGCGCTGACCGATCCCGCGCTGATCGACCACCTGCTGTCGCTGGGCGTGACCTCGCTCGAACTGCTGCCCATCCATGCCCACGTCAACGACCGTTTCCTGGTCGAACGCGGCCTGCGCAACTACTGGGGCTACAGCAGTCTGTCCTTTTTCGCTCCCGAACCCTGCTACCTGTCGCGCAACGAGCTGCACGAGATCCGGACCGCCGTGCGCAACCTGCACGCGGCCGGCATCGAGGTGATCCTGGACGTCGTCTACAACCATACCTGCGAGGCCGGCGAGACCGGGCCGACGCTGTCGTGGCGCGGGCTGGACAATGCCAGCTACTACCGGCTGGTGCCGGGCGACGAGCGCCACTACATCAACGACACGGGCTGCGGCAATACGCTGAACCTGTCGCATCCACGGGTGGTGCAGATGGTCATGGATTCGCTGCGCTACTGGGCCGAGGCCTTCCGCGTGGACGGCTTTCGCTTCGACCTGGGCGTGACATTGGGCCGCGAGGCCGGCGGCTTCGATCCCGGGGCGGGCTTTTTCGACGCGCTGCTGCAGGATCCGCTGCTCTCCAGGCTCAAGCTGATTTCCGAACCCTGGGACATCGGACCCGACGGCTATCACGTCGGCCACCACCCGCCGGGATTCGCCGAATGGAACGACCGCTTCCGCGACACCGTGCGCCGCTTCTGGCGCGGCGACGAGGGCGTGCGCCCGGAACTGGCCACGCGGCTGGCGGGCTCGGGCGACCTGTTCAACCGTCGCCATCGCCGCACCTGGGCCTCGGTGAATTTCGTCACCGCGCACGACGGCTTCACGCTGGCGGACCTGGTCAGCTATGCGCACAAGCACAACGAGGCCAATGGCGAGGAGGGGCGCGACGGCAGCAACGAGAACCTGAGCAGCAACTGGGGCGTCGAGGGGCCGACCCTGGACCCGGACGTACTCGCGACGCGGGCCGCGGCGGCACGGGCCATGCTGGCGACCTTGTTCTGTTCGCACGGAACCCCCATGCTGCTGGGCGGCGACGAGTTCGGGCGCACCCAGTTCGGCAACAACAACGCCTATTGCCAGGACAACGAGATATCGTGGTTCGATTGGCGCCTGGCCGCCTCGGACGAGGGCCGGGCGATGACCGCCTTCGTCGCGCGGCTGGCCGCGCTGCGGCACGAGTATCCATCGCTGCGCAGCGAACGCTACCTGGCGGACTATCACTTCGTCGAGGAAGGGCTGGCCGAGATCGGCTGGTTCGACGAGCAGGGGGAGCGGGTCGGCAGCGAGGCATGGAACGACCCGTACCGGCGCGCGCTGGTACTGCGCCGGGCCGCCCGGCACGATGGCCGCGTCGAGGTCACGCTGCTGCTGGTCAACGGCCATGACCATGCCGTCCCGTTTTCCCTGCCGGCGCCCGTCGTGCGCTGGCGCATGCTGGTCGACAGCAGCCGGCCGGAGGCGCCCGAGGCCGAAATGGTGGAGGTGTCGCTGGAGCTGGCGCCGCGCAGCGTGGTGTTGCTGGGTTGCAGGATGAACGTGCCATGAAGAAGGCTCCGCTGGCCGAGAAGTTCGGCGCACGCCTGCTGGGAACGGACCGCACCCGCTTTCGCCTGTGGGCGCCGGGGCAGCAGGCGGTGTCGGTGGAACTGGATCCCGGCACCGCGCAAGCGTCCCTGGTCCCCATGTCGGCCAGGCGGGAAGGCTGGTTCGAGGCCGAGGTGGCGCGCGGCGCCGGCACGCGCTACCGGTATCGCCTGGCGGACGGCACCTCGGTCCCGGATCCCGCCTCGCGCATGCAGGATGGCGACGTGCACGACGCCAGCGTGGTGGTCGATCCGGCCGCCTACCGGTGGCGCAACACGCGCTGGCGGGGCCGGCCCTGGAGCGAGGCGGTCATCTACGAGCTGCACGTGGGCGCCATGGGAGGCTTCGACGGCGTGCGCGGCCATCTGCCGCGCCTGGCCGAGCTGGGCGTGACCGCCATCGAACTGATGCCCATCGCCGATTTTCCCGGCGACCGGAACTGGGGCTACGACGGCGTGCTGCCCTATGCGCCGGACCGCGCCTACGGCACGCCCGAGTCGCTCAAGACCTTGATCGACGAAGCCCACGGCCTGGGACTCATGGTGTTCCTGGACGTGGTCTACAACCACTTCGGTCCCGACGGCAACTACCTGCATGCCTGCGCGCCGTCCTTCTTCCGCGACGACGTGCACACGCCGTGGGGGCCGGCCATCGACTTTCGCCGCAAGCCGGTGCGGGAGTTTTTCACCGGCAACGCGGCGTACTGGCTGCACGAATACCGCTTCGACGGCCTGCGGTTCGATGCGGTGCATGCGATCGCCGAGCAGGATTGGCTGGAGGAGATGGCGCACGCCATCCGGCAGGCGACCGACCGCCAGCGCCACGTGCACCTGGTCATCGAACACGACGGCAACGCCGTGTCGCTGCTGGAACACGAGTTCGACGCGCAGTGGAACGACGACGGCCACCACGTCCTGCACCGGCTGCTGACGGGCGAGAACCAGGGCTACTACCGCGACTACGACGACCGGCCGGCGGCGCGGCTGGCGCGCTGCCTGGCCGAGGGCTTCGTCTACCAGGGCGAGGCATCGGCCCATCGAGGCGGCCGGCACCGGGGCCGGCCATCGGCCCACCTGCCGCCCACCAGTTTCGTATTGTTCCTCCAGAACCACGACCAGATCGGCAACCGGGCGCTGGGCGAGCGCCTGCGGACCCTGGTGGGCGCGCGCACGCAGGCCCTGCGCGCGGCGGTGGCACTGGTGCTGCTGGCTCCCCAGATCCCGTTGATCTTCATGGGCGAGGAGTACGGCGTGAAAACGCCGTTCCTGTATTTCACCTGCCATGGGCCGGAACTGGCCGGAGCGGTGCGGGAAGGGCGGCGCAAGGAGTTCGAGAGCTTCCCCGCCTTCGCCGACGAGGCCGCGCGGGCCGCCATTCCGGATCCGAACGAGGCATCGACCTTCGAGGCATCCCGGCACGGCCTGTTCCGCGAGACGGGGGATTGGTACGCGTACTATCGGGCGCTGCTGCGCTGTCGCCGCGAAGCGCTGATGCCCAGCCTGGATGCGACGCGATCCCTGTGGGCGCGCGCGCTGGGCGACAGTGGCGTGGAGGCGCGCTGGAGCCTGGGCGACGGACGCGCACTGGCGATCGCCGCCAATTTCGGCGACGACGCGGTGGCGGCGACGACGCCCGGCGCAACCTTCGCCCTGCTGTTCGAGAGCCGCCCGGGGCTGGCACGCGGCTTGCGGCAGGGTGTGCTCGATCCCATGTGTACCCTTGCCTGGACGGAGGCGCAGATTTCATGAGCGGAGCCGATCACGACCTCGAACGGCTGGCCGGCGCGGCCGGCGTGGCCGTGCGCTGGCGCGATGCCATGGGCCGCGAACAGGCCGTGGCGCCGGAGGTGCTGCGCACGCTGCTGGCCGAACTGGGGTTCGAGGTGGACACGCCCGCGTGCGTCGCCGATTGCCTGGCGCAGCTTGCGCGCGAAGGCGCGCAAGGACTGCCCGCGTTGAAGACCGCGTTGCCCGGCGAGCCCATCGAACTGCCATGGGCCGGCGACATGGACGAGTTGCCTTTCCAGTTGCTGTGGGAGGATGGGGGGCGGATGAGCGGCATCGCCCGGCGCGGCGCCAGCGGCGCGCTGGTCCTGCCGGGCGTGGACCGGCCGGGCTACCACACCCTGCAATTGGGCACGGCCTCGTGCACGCTGGCCGTTGCGCCCGACCGCTGCTTCGCCATCGACGATGCGCTGCATGGCGCGCCGGTCCGCCTCTGGTCGCTGGGGGTCCAGCTTTACGGCCTGCGCCGCGACGCCGAGGCATCGGTTGCCGCGGGCAGCGCGGGGTTCGGCGACTTCACCGCGTTGCGCCTGTTGGCCGAACAGGCGGCCGCGCGGGGCGCCGCCGCCGTGGCCGTGAGCCCGGTGCATGCGATGTTCAGCGCCGATCCGGCGCGCTACAGCCCCTATGCTCCTTCCAGCAGGCTGTTCCTGAACGTGCTGTACGCCGATCCGGCCGCCTTGTTCGGGCCGCAGGCGCTGGCCGCCGTCTCGGCGCAAGGATTGGGCGACGAGCTGTCGCGGCTGGCGGGGCTGCCCCTGATCGACTGGCCCGCCGCCGCCCAGGCCAAGCTGGCCGTGCTGCGGGCCTTGTTCGACGGTTTTCCGCGCAATGCGCCGCCGCGCGTCCACGAGGATTTCCTGGCCTTCGAGCGGGAAGGCGGCGAGCCGCTGCGCTCGCACGCGCGCTTCGAGGCCATCCACGCCTGGCGCGCGGCACAGACACAGGATCGGTCGGGCTGGCGGCATTGGCCCGCGGCCTTTCGTTCGCCCGCCAGTCCGGAGGTCGCGCGCTTTGCCGCGCAGCACGGGCGCGAGGTGAGCTTCCACGTCTTTCTCCAATGGCTGGCCGCGCGCGGACTGGGAGACGTCCAGGCCGCCGCCCGCCGGGCCGGCATGCCGGTCGGCCTGATCTCGGACCTGGCGGTCGGCACGGATCCTTCCGGCAGCCATGCCTGGGCCCGGCAGGAGGAAGTGCTGGCCGGGCTGTCGCCCGGCGCGCCGCCGGACATCTTCAATCCCCATGGCCAGGCCTGGGGACTGACGGCATTCTCGCCGCGCGCGCTGGCCGCCAATGGCTATCGCGCGTTCATCGAACTCCTGCGGGCCAGCCTGGCGCACGCCGGCGGCGTGCGCATCGACCATGCCCTGGGCCTGGCGCGCATGTGGCTCGTGCCGGAGGGGGCCTCGCCGGCGGAAGGGGCCTACGTGCGCTACCCCTTCCGGGACATGATGAGGCTGATCGCGCTGGAGTCGTGGCGCCATCGCGCCATCGTGATCGGCGAGAACCTGGGCACCGTGCCCGAGGGCTTCAACGAGCAGATCGCGCGCGCCGGCATGCTGGGCATGGACGTGCTGTGGTTCACCCGGGAAGGGGGCTGGCCGGGCGCGCCGTTCAAGGCGCCCGGCGACTGGTCGCGGCAGGCGCTGGCCACCACCACCACACACGACCTGCCGACGGTGACGGGATGGTGGCGCGGCACCGACATCCATTGGCGCGCGGAACTGGGCCTGCTGGCCGACGGCCGCGACAGCGAGACCGAAGAAGCGGAGCGCGGACAGGGCCGCGCCCGGCTGTGGGAGGACCTGGGCCGCGCCGGCCTGGTGGATCCGGGCGGGCCGGTTCCGCCGGACGCGCCGGTGACCGCGGTGCTCGACTTCGTGGCGCGGACGCCGGCGCCGCTGCTGGTCGTGCCGCTGGAGGACATGCTCGGTCTCGAGGAACAGCCCAATCTGCCGGGCACCATCGATACCCATCCCAACTGGCGCCGCCGCATGCCGCTGCCGGTGGAGTCGCTGTTCGAGGAACCCGGCGCGGCCGGCCGCGCCGCCTTGCTGGCCAGGACCAGGGGGCGGCCATGAACGCAGCCGCGGCCTCCACGCGGGCGGGCATCGTCGCCCCCACCGTGCCGCGCGCCACGGCGCGCCTGCAGTTCCATGCCGGCTTTCCTTTCGAGGCCGCGGCCGCGCAGGTCGATTATTTCCACGCGCTCGGCGTCAGCCACCTGTACGCCTCGCCGGTCACGCGCGCGCGGCCGGGTTCCATGCACGGCTACGACACCGTGGACTATGGCTGCGTGAGTCCGGAACTGGGCGGCGAGGACGGTTTGCGCGAGCTGGTGGCACGGCTGCGCGGGCACGGCATGGGGCTGATCGTGGACATCGTTCCCAATCACATGGGCGTGGGGCGGGACAACGCCTGGTGGTGGAGCGTGCTCAAGCTCGGGCGGGCCAGCCCCTATGCCGAATTCTTCGACATCGACTGGGAGCCCGCCGACCCGGCGCTTTGCGGCAAGGTGCTGGCTCCCTTCCTGGGCGACCAGTACGGCCAGGTCCTGGCCAGCGGTCACCTGTCGGTGCAGCCCGACGAGGAAACGGGCGAACCCGTCATCGCCTATTTCGACGCGCGCTTCCCGGTCACCCCCGACTGCGCGGCCGACATCGCGGCCCGGCCGCTCGACGCCTACGATGCCGCGCGTCCCGAGGGCAGGGCGCGCCTGCATGCGCTGCTCGAGCGCCAGCACTACCGGCTGGCGTGGTGGCGCACGGCGGCCGAGGAAATCAACTGGCGGCGCTTCTTCGAGGTCAGCGACCTGATAGGCGTACGCGCGGAAAGGGAGGACACGCGCGCGGCCATCCATGCGCTGCCGTTCCGCCTGTACGCCGAAGGCCTGATCGATGGCGTACGCGTCGACCACATCGACGGCCTGGCCGATCCCGAGGCCTATTGCCGCTACCTGCGCGAGAATCTGGCCGCCCTCGACGCCGACAGGCCGCCGGGCTGCCCGCGCGACGCGCCCTACATCGTGGTCGAGAAGATCCTGGCCGCCGACGAGCCGCTGCCCGCGAGCTGGCGCGTGCACGGAACCACCGGCTACGACTTCATGAACGACGCCGGCGCGCTGCTGCACCATCCGGCAGGCGAAGCCCGGCTGACGGCGCAATGGGAGGCCGTCTCGGGCGAGGCTCGCGGCTTTCGCGCGCTGGTGCTGGATGTGCGGCGCCGGCTGCTCGCGCAAAGCTTCGCGGGCGAGTGCGACGCGCTGGTCCGGATACTGCACCGCATCGCGCGCGCCGATCTCGCCACCCGTGACTGGGGCGCGCCGGCCATCCGCCGGGTGCTGACCGAGCTGTTGGTGCATTTCCCCGTGTACCGGACCTACGTGGGGGGAGAGACGCCGCTGGCCGCCGACGAGGTGGCCATGGGCATCGCCTGCAAAGGGGCGCGGCAGGCCCTGCGGCGGGCCGACCATGGGCTGCTGGAATTGCTGGCGCAATGGCTGGGGCAGGTCCCGGATGCGCCGGCCACGCCGGCGCTGCGGGCCTGGCGCAGGGAGGCCGTGCGCCGCTTCCAGCAACTGACGGCGCCGCTGGCGGCCAAGTCCGTGGAGGACACCGGGTTCTATCGCTACGGACGGCTGCTGTCGCGCAACGAGGTCGGCTCCGATCCCGGCGTGTTCTCGCTGGATGCCGAGAGCTTCCACCGCAAGGTGCTGGCGCGGGCCGCCCGTTTCCCCGACGCGATGCTGGCCACCGCCACCCATGATCACAAGCGCGGCGAGGATGCCCGGGCGCGCCTGGCCGTACTGAGCGAGTTGGGCGACGAGTGGCTGCGGCTGGTGGACGCCTGGATGCGTCGCCACGAGGACGTCAAGGCGCGCGAAGGGCCGCGTCCCGCGCGGGCGGACGAATACATGCTGTATCAGACGTTGTTCGGCGCCTGGCCCCTGGATCTGGCCGTCGTGGACGAGGCGGGCATCGCCGCGCTGGCGGACCGGGTGGGGGAGTGGCAGACGAAGTCCCTGCGCGAGGCCAAGCTGCGTTCCAGCTGGGTGGCGCCCGCCGATGCCTACGAACAGGCCTGCGACGCCTTCCTGCGCGCCGTGCTCGATCCCCGCCGCAACGGCCGCAGCCTGCTGGAACTGTCGGCCTTCGTGGCGCGCGCCGGCGCGGCGGGCGCGCTGAACAGCCTGGCCCAGACCTTGTTGCGGCTCACCACGCCGGGCGTGCCCGATCTCTACCAGGGCACGGAGTTCTGGGATTTCAGCCTGGTCGATCCGGACAACCGCCGGCCGGTGGACTACGGCCGCCGCCGCGCCGCGCTCAAGGACGATGCCGACGCCGCCGCGGCGGTGGCGGGGTGGCGCGACGGCCATATCAAATTCCGGCTGATCCGGCGCGCCCTGGCGCTGCGCCAGCGGGATCCGGACCTGTTCCGGCGCGGCGACTACCTGCCGCTGGCGGCCCACGGCGACGCGCAGGATGCCGTGCTGGCCTTTGCCCGCCGGCACGACGGCCGCTACGCCGTGGTCGTCGTGCCGCTGCATGCCTCGGCACTGGTGCTGGCCTCCGGTCCCTCGCCGGTTCCCCACGTGCCGTCCCGGGCCTGGGGCGACACGTTCATCGACCTGTCCGGCCTTGCCCGCGACGGCTCCCTGCGCAACGCCCTGGACGGCCGTTCCTGCGCCGTGGCCGACGGAACGGTACGCGTGGCCGACGCACTGGCCGTCTTCCCCGTCGCCCTGATGCACGCCTGATCCAGCGTTGGCCGCCGACCACCCGCCAGGCCGGGGGAACCTCTACACTTGCGCTGCTCCATGTGGGCAAAAACCAAAATAAAGCGAGGGAGTGTATCTATGGCGGGTTCTTACTTTCCGGCCTGGCGCGAACAGCCAGGCAGCCTGGAGGCGGGGCGCGTCATCGCGCCCGACGAGCGTCTGCCCTGGCCGCAGATGCTGGCCATGGGCGTGCAGCACGTGGTCGCGATGTTCGGCTCCACGGTGCTCGCGCCGCTCTTGATGGGCTTCGATCCCAACCTGGCGATCTTCATGTCGGGCATCGGCACGCTGCTGTTCTTCCTGGTGGTCGGGGGCAGGGTGCCCAGCTACCTGGGATCCAGCTTCGCCTTCATCGGGTTGGTGATCGCGGTGACCGGGTACGGGGGTTCCGGGCTGAATGGCAACATCGCCGTGGCGCTGGGCGGCATCATCGCCTGCGGCGTCGTCTACGCGCTGATCGGGCTGGTGGTGATGGCCTCCGGTTCGGGCTGGATCGAGCGCTTCATGCCGCCGGTGGTCACGGGCGCGGTGGTGGCCGTCATCGGCCTGAACCTGGCGCCGATCGCGGTCAAGGGCGTCACCGCCAATACCTTCGACGCCTGGATGGCGTTGGCCACGGTGCTGTGCGTGGGCGTCGTCGCGGTCTTCACGCGCGGCATGCTGCAGCGCCTGCTGATCCTGGCCGGCCTGCTGCTCGCCTACGTGCTCTACGCGTTGCTGACCAACGGCATGGGGCTGGGCAAGCCCATCGATTTCACGCCGGTCGCGCAGGCCGCGTGGTTCGGGCTGCCCAACTTCACGGCGCCGGTGTTCAAGCTGGACGCCATGATCCTGATCGCGCCGGTGGCGGTGATCCTGGTGGCCGAGAACCTGGGCCACCTGAAGGCGGTCAGCGCCATGACGGGCTACAACATGGACCGCTACGTGGGCCGCGCCTTCGTCGGCGACGGCGTGGCGACCATGCTCTCGGGCAGCGTGGGGGGCACCGGCCTGACCACCTATGCCGAGAACATCGGCGTCATGGCGGTCACCCGCATCTACTCGACGCTGGTGTTCGTAATCGCCGCGCTGATCGCCGTCCTGCTGGGATTCTCGCCCAAGTTCGGCGCGGTCATCCAGACCATTCCCGGGCCGGTGCTGGGTGGCGTCTCCATCGTGGTGTTCGGCCTGATCGCCGTCGCCGGCGCGCGGATCTGGGTCGAGAACCGGGTCGACTTCTCCGACAACCGCAACCTCATCGTGGCCGCGGTCACGCTGGTGCTGGGCACGGGCGATTTCACCCTGCATTTCGGCGGCTTCGCGCTGGGGGGCATCGGCACCGCCACTTTCGGCGCCATCCTGCTCAACGCCTTGCTGGCGGGGACGCGCAAGCGCTGAACGCCAACGCGGCCGGCACGCGCAAGGCGTGCCGGCCGCGCCGGTTCCCATCGGGCAATGGCAGGCGCCGTCACGAGGCCGGAAGGCGTGCCTCCCAGCGGCCGCCCTGCTGGTAGAACTCGTAGCGATGGGTGCCTTCGCGGCGATTGCCCTTGACGTCGGCGCTGGTCGTGACGTCGCAGGTCACGCTCTGGGCGCTCGACGCGCTGCAATTGTCCAGGGCCTTGACCTCCAGCGAGCGCGTCATGCTGGTCGCCGAGGGGCCGTCAAAGCCCTGCTGGTTGTTCATGGACTGGATTTCCCTTTGCATGGCGTTCTGCAAGGCCTGGGTGGCCTGGTCCCGCGTCGGGGCCTGCTGGGCGTAGGCCGCGGCGCAGCAGCCGGCCAGCCCGATGGCCAGGACGAAGTGTTTCACCCCGGGGCGGCCCCGGGAAGAAATGCGGCCCCCGTGGAGGGGCTGCACCGCGTAATCGGTAGGCTTCATCGCGTGCTCCTCGTAGATCGAAAACACCACGCCTTTCAATCTAGTCGGCTTCGCGGCCACGCTGTGTAAGGTTTTACGTGGAATCTTGTCCGTTGGTAATCGGCCCCGCCTCTACCATGACGCCACGGAGCCGTCGCTGCGCGGGTCGGCGCCGCCCTCCAGCGTGCCGTCGGCATGCCGCAGGATGGCGCCGGCATGGCCCATGGTCTCGTCGTAGGGTCGCAGCATCTCGACCTCGTGCCCGCGCGCCCGCAGGGCTTCGGCGGTGGCGGCGTCGAAGCGCGATTCCAGCTTCAGCGTGTCCGACGACTGGCCCCAGGTACGGCCGAGCAGCCAGCGGGGCGCGTCCACCGCAGCCTGGGGATTCATGCCGAAGTGCACGATGCGGGTGAAGACGGCGCTTTGCGACTGCGGCTGGCCGTCGCCGCCCATGTTGCCGTAGACCAGCGTGCGGCCGTCGGCCAGGTGGGCCATGGCCGGGTTCAGCGTATGGAAGGGCTTGCGGCCGGGCATCAGCGGATTGCGCGCACGCGGGTCGAGCGAGAAGCTGCAGCCCCGGTTCTGCCAGTTGATGCCCGATCCGGACAGCACGACGCCGCTGCCGAACTCGTGGTAGATGCTCTGGATGAAGCTGACCGCGACGCCCTGGGCATCGACCGCGCCCATCCATATCGTGTCGGCCGGCCCCTTGCCCTTGCCCCAGGGGGCGGCCCGCTGCGTGGAGATCCGGGCGGCCATGGCGTCCAGCTCCCCGGGAGCCAGCAGCGACTGGGGATCGACGTCCATGTGCGCCGGATCGGTGATGTGGGCGTCGCGTACGCCGAAGGCCAGCTTGGTCGCCTCGACGCAGAGGTGGACGTAGTCCGCGCCGGCGGGGTCCAGTTCACGGGGCAGGCGGCGGTCAAGCTGGCCCAGGATCAGCAGCGACACCAGGCCCTGGGTGGGCGGCGGCACGTTGTAGACCTTGCCCAGGCTGTGTTCCAGTACCAGCGCCGTCTTCCAGACGGGCTGGTGCGCGGCCAGGTCGGCCGCGGCCAGCGGGCTGCCCACGGCGGCCAGGTCGCGGGCGATGGTCTCGGCCAGCGCGCCCCGGTAGAAATCGTCCAGGCCGCTGCGCGCCAGGTGTTCCAGGGTATCGGCCAGCCGGGGCTGGCGGAACGGCGAGCCCGTGGCCGGGGCCAGCCCGCCGGGAAGAAAGGTATCGGCGAATCCGGGTATGGACGACAGCTCCTCGCGCTTGGCGTGGGTGCAGGCGGCCTGGCTGGCGGTGACCGGCATGCCGTGGCGGGCGTAGTCGACGGCATCGGCCAGGAGGCGCGACAACGGCAGGCGGCCGCCGAGTTCGCGGCGCGACCATTCGTAGGCGGCGTTCCAGCCCGACACCGTGCCGGCCACGGTATTGGCCGCCAGCCCGCCGCGGAACGGGATCGCATCCAGGCCGCGGTCGCGGTACGAGGCGATGTCCGCGGCGGCGGCGGCCGCGCCGCAGGCTTCCAGCGCCAGCGGCGGCTGGCCCGGGCGGCTGATCAGCCAGAATCCGTCTCCGCCGATGCTGTTCATGTGCGGATACACCACCGCGATGGTGGCGGCCGCGGCGATCATGGCCTCGACGGCATTGCCGCCCTCGCGCATGACGGCCAGCGCGCTTTGCGAGGCCAGCGCGTGGGGGGCGACGGCCATGGCGCGGCTGCCGCGCACGGGATTGGGGCTGAACGAGAGCGGCATCGACGCATTCCGTAGGCTGTGGAAAGCGTGATTGTGGCCCAGACCGCGGGCGCGCGGGGCATTTTTCCCGGCCCGGCGGGCGGATTGCCGCCGGAGTATGCTTGGCTGGGACGAGTCCAGAAAAGAACGCAAGCCCGTAAGGGAATTCCAGGAGCATCCGGCCCGACACCTATAATGTGCCGCCCTGCCGCGCAGGCGCGTGGGCGGCAATTGGGATATAAACACGCCCATGCCGGCCACGGCCCCGCGAGGCCGCACGAATTCAAGGACATCCGTGAGTGATCTGCTAGACCGCCGCCTGGCGTTGCTGGACCAGCCCGCGCATCGCGCCGTGCTGGCCCGCAGGCTTCATGGCATAGAACGAGAAAGCCTGCGGGTCGATCCCCAGGGACACCTGGCGATGACCCCGCATCCGGCCGCCCTGGGCGCGGCGCTGACGCACCCCAGCATCACCACGGATTATTCGGAAGCCCTGATCGAGCTGATCACGGGCACCCATGCCAGCCACGAGTCGCTGCTGGGAGAACTGCACGACATCCACCGTTTCGTCTACGGCCAACTGGACGGCGAACTGCTGTGGAGCCAGTCCATGCCGTGCGGGCTGCCGCCCGAGAAGGACATTCCCATCGCGTGGTTCGGGACGTCCAACATCGGCATGCTCAAGCACGTGTACCGGCGCGGCCTGGCCTATCGCTACGGCAAGGCCATGCAGTGCATCGCCGGCATTCACTTCAATTTCTCGTTCTCCGAGGAGCTCTGGCCGCTGCTGGCCGAGGCCGGCGAGCCCGCCGGCATCTCGGACAAGGACCGCCAGTCGGCCCGCTACGTCGGGCTGATACGCAACTTCAACCGCTATAGCTGGCTGCTGATGTACCTGTTCGGCGCCTCGCCCGCGCTGGCGGTCGATTTCCTGCAGGGCAGGCCGCACCGGCTCGAACAGCTGGACGAGCAGACGCTGTACCTG
This sequence comes from Pigmentiphaga kullae, assembly GCF_004216695.1. Lineage (GTDB taxonomy): Bacteria > Pseudomonadota > Gammaproteobacteria > Burkholderiales > Burkholderiaceae_B > Pigmentiphaga > Pigmentiphaga kullae. The sequence goes on along the minus strand of NZ_SGXC01000002.1, from coordinate 1,508,004 downwards.
CCCCATGCCACCAGCCTGCGCATGAGCGACCTGGGTTACCAGAACAAGGCCCAGGCCGGCCTGAAGCCCTGCTACAACGATCTGTCGACCTACGTCGCACGCCTGTACGAAGCGGTCAGCACGCCCTGGCCCGAGTACGAGAAGATCGGCACGGTGCGCGACGGCGAATGGGTGCAGCTCAACACCAACGTGCTGCAGATCGAGAACGAATACTATTCGAGCATCCGGCCCAAGCGCGTCGCGCGCAGCGGCGAGCGGCCCCTGCGCGCGCTGGCCGAACGCGGCGTGCAGTACGTCGAGGTGCGCTGCATGGATATCGATCCGTTCCTGCCCGTGGGCATGGACGAGACCACCAGCCGCTTCCTGGACGCCTTCCTGCTGTATTGCACGCTGCAGGAAAGCCCGCTGTTCGGCGACGGCGGACACTGCCGGCTCAGCGCCAACAACTTCCTGACCGTGGTCAAGCAGGGCCGCCAGCCCGGCCTGACCCTGAACCGCGAGGGCAGCGAGATCGGCCTGCGCGCATGGGCCGGCGAATTGCTCGATCGCATCGCCGCCTGTGCCGACCTGCTCGATCGGGTCCATGGCGAGACCGGCTATGCCGCCTCGGTGGCGGCGCAGCGCGCCAAGGTCGAGGCGCCCGAGCTGACGCCGTCGGCCCGCGTGCTCGAAGCGCTGCGCGACAGCGGCATGACGTTCCAGGCCTTCATGCTGGAAACCAGCCGCCGGCATGCCGAGCACTTCCGCGCCCAGCCCTGCGCCGGCGAGGAACTGGCCCGCTTCCGTGCCTTGGCCGAGCAGTCCCTGGCCGAACAGCGCGAGCTGGAACGCGTGCAGACCGGCGATTTCGGCGAATTCGTGGCGGCCTACCAGGCCGGCCTGCTGGGCAAGTAGCCGCGCAGGGGCCGGAGCCGCTCCGGTTTGGTGGTAGGCTTGACGACGGTTTTCCTCGCCAGGCCGCGTTTCCATGCAAATCGTCTTCACCGTACTGATGCTGCTGCTGGCAGTGGCGATGTCGGGAGTGGTGTCCAGGCTTTCTCCGGTACGGCTGCCGCTGCCCCTGTTCCAGATCGCCATCGGCGCGCTGTTGGCGGCGCCGGCCTTCGGCCTGAAGGTGAGGTTCGATCCCGAACTGTTCCTGTTGCTGTTCATTCCGCCGCTGCTGTTCGTCGATGGCTGGCGCATTCCCAAGCGCCAGCTGTATCAATTGCGCGGCCCCATTCTCGCCCTGGCGCTGGGCCTGGTGATCTTCACTGTGGTCGGCGTGGGTTATTTCATTCACTGGCTGATACCCGCGATCTCGCTGCCTGTCGCCTTCGCGCTGGGGGCGGTGCTGTCCCCCACCGACGCGGTGGCGGTATCGGCCATCGTCGGCAAGAACCGGCTGCCCACCAAGCTGCAGCACGTGCTGGAAGGCGAAAGCCTGATGAACGATGCGTCGGGCCTGGTGGCCTTCAAATTCGCGATCGCGGCGATCCTGACCGGCTCGTTCTCGCTGTGGCAGGCCAGCCTGAGTTTCCTCGTCATCGCCCTGGGCGGCCTGGCCGTGGGGGGCGCCCTGGCATGGCTGCTGAGCCTGGGCCGCAGGATGGTGGCGCGCTGGACCGACGACGAACCGGCCATCCAGGTCGTGCTGCTGATGCTGACTCCGTTCGCGGCCTACCTGGTGGCCGAGCATTTCGGCGTGTCGGGCATCCTGTCCGCCGTCGCGGCGGGCATTGCCATGACCTATACCGAATCCGGCCAGGGCTCGTCGGCCATGCGGCTGCAAAGCAACAGCGTCTGGTCCATGCTGGAATTCGTGTTCAACGGCATGACCTTCATCCTGTTGGGGCTGCAACTGCCCAGCGTCATCGGGCTGGCCCACGCCGACGCGAGAGAGGCGGGCAACGTGCCGGTGTGGCACCTGTTCGCCTATGTGGTGGCGATCACGGTGGCGCTGATCGCGCTGCGGTTCCTGTGGGTGTGGGTCACCTACCACTTGAAGAGTTTCCGTATGCTGTTGCAGGGCTCGCCGGTGCGGCGGGTCAACACCTGGGTGATCCTGACCACCTCGCTGTCCGGGGTGCGCGGCTCGATCACGATGGCCGGCGTGTTGACGGTGCCGCTGGAAATCTCCACCGGGGTGCCGTTCCCCGGCCGCGACCTGCTGATCTTCCTGGCGACGGGCGTGATCCTGTGTTCGCTGCTGCTGGGCAGCTCGTTGCTGCCGCTGGTGCTGCCCAGGGTCCCGACCCCGGTCGAGACCCTGAAGGAAAAGGAAGAACGCGAGGCGCGGCTGCGCCTGGCGCAGGCCGCGCAAACCGGCCTGGAACAGGCACAGGTCCGCATGGACAGGGAACTGACCGACGACGACGCCAAGGCCATGCTGGCCGACATCGCCGCCATGCTGGCCCAGATCTACCGCAACCGCATCGATGCCGAGAGCGACACGGCCGAGATCGCCCTGCGGGCCAACCAGCATCGCAATTTCGAACGCGACCTGCGCATGGCCGCGATCTACGCCCAACGCACCGAGCTGTACCGGCTGCGCGATGCGCGCCTGATCGACGACGACGTGTTTGCCGTCCTGCTGCGCGACGTGGACATGGCCGAGAACTGGCTGTCCGGGACGCTGGTCAGCAAGCACTGAGCGGCGGCGGGCCCTACAGCATCGGCGAAAACAGCCGCGCCGAGGCGTCGAACAGGCGGCGGACGAAGGGCGATTGCCTGTCCTTGGGGACGCGGGCCGCATGGCGCAGGTCGAGTTCGAACTGCCTGCCGAGCTGGCGGGCCATGTCCTCGCCGTAGACCAGGGCCGTGACCTCGAAGTTGAGCTCGAAGCTGCGGTTGTCGAAGTTGGCCGTGCCGATGAACGAATAGGTGTCGTCCACCAGCAGGGTCTTGGAATGCAGCATGCGGTCCCGGTACTCCCAGACCTTGACCCCGGCCTCCAGCAATTCGTCGAAATACGAGCGCGAAGCCGCCGTCACCACCAGCGAATCGCTGCGCCGGGGCACCAGCAGGCGCACGTCCACGCCCTTGTGCGCGGCGCTCGTCAGGCTCATCAGCGCCGCTTCGCTGGGAACGAAATAGGCCGTGGTCAGCCACACGCGCTCGGTCGCCGCGTTGATGGCCGCCACCAGGGTGCGATGGATGGACTGGCGCGGATCGTCGGGGCCGGATGTCAGTATCTGCAATTGATGCGGGCCGCCCGGCACCTCGGGCAGCAGCGCGTCCAGTTCGCAATCGTCGGTGCGCTGCCCGGTGGTATAGGCCCAGTCCTCCAGGAATACCATCTGCAGCCAGCGCACGGCACCGCCTTCCACGCGCAGGTGCACGTCGTGATAGGCGTCGGGACGCACGCGCTCGTCCTCGTCGTCGGTCACGTTCAGCCCGCCCGTGAAGCCGGTCCTGCCGTCGCAGATCAGGATCTTGCGGTGATTGCGGTAGTTCGTCACGGGCCGCCAGCGGCGGCCGATGCGCACGTTGTGGAAGAAGCCGACCTGCGCCCCGGCCTCGCGCAGCGGCGCCAGGAAGCGCCGTCCCAGGCGCTCGGACCCCAGCGCGTCGACCAGCAGGCGCACCGTGACGCCCTGACGCGCCTTCTCGATCAGCAGGTCGCGCATCGCGGTGCCGATGCGGTCGGGCTTGAAGATGTAGAACTCGAGGTGGACGTGGTGGCGCGCTTCGGTGATGGCCTCCATGAAGGCGCCGTAGGTCTGCCCGCCTCCCACCAGCAGTTGCACGTCGGTTGCCGAGGACAAGGGAATGTCGCTGGTGGAGCGGGCCAGCGCCGCCATGCGGGCCACTGGCAGCGGTGTGTCGTGGTCATGTTCGCGCAGCAGCGCGCGCTCGGTCTGGCTGGAGATCAACAGGCGGCTGCGCAACCTTTTCAGGCGCCGCCGCTTCAGGCGCTGCGGACCGAAGAAGTAGTAGACGGCGTAGCCCACGTAGGGCAGCAGAGCCAGCACCAGTATCCACAGCACGGTGGACAGCGGTGGGCGTTTTTGCAGCACGATCCACACCGTGACGCTGGCGATGTACAGGGCCCAGCCCACGGACCATGCATTGATCAGGTGATGGTGCAGGTCGGCGTGGGCCATGGCGCGAGGGCTACAGGGGGATGGTGTGCTGTTTGTGGCGCACCTTGGCTTCCAGGTAGCGGCGGTTGTTGGGGTTCAGGTAGACCCCGGTGGGAATGATGCTCTCGATGTCGATGCCGTGTTCCTCGAGCTGGCTGGCCTTGTCGGGGTTGTTGGTCAGCAGCCGGATGCGCGCCACGCCCAGCGCCTGGAGCATCTGCGCCGCGGGCTCGAAGCTGCGGGCGTCCTCGGGCAGGTTCAGGTGCCGGTTGGCCTCGAACGTGTCCAGGCCCTTCTTCTGCAGGGCATAGGCCGACAGCTTGGCATACAGCCCGATCCCGCGTCCTTCCTGCCGCAGGTACAGCAGGATTCCGCCCTCGCGCGAGAAGCACGACAGCGCCTCGTGCAACTGCGGGCCGCAATCGCACAACTGCGATCCGAACACGTCGCCAGTCAGGCATTCCGAATGCACCCGCACCAGCGGCGGCGTGCCGCCCGGCTTGAGCTGCGGGAACACGATGGCCACGTGTTCTTCCGTGAAGCCGTTGAAGGTAATGAATTCCGGCGGAATCCCCCCCTCTTCGAGGGGAACGACTACCCGGTTCTTGATGGTCACCATACCGTTACTGTATTCCATTGCGGCGCATCGCACCGATATCCCCTACGCCAGCATCCAGACGATGATCACCGCGCCGAGGGCGATTCGATACCAGCCGAACACGCGGTACGAATGATTGGCGACGAAGCGCATCAGCGCCCGCACCACCACCAGCGCGGCCACGAAGGCCGCCAGGAAGCCGATGCCGATGGCGGTGACGTCGTTGCTGCTCAGCGATTCGTGGTTCTTCCAGGCGTCGTAGACCGAGGCGGCCAGCATCGTCGGCATGGCCAGGAAGAACGAGAATTCGGTGGCGGTGGTGCGCTTGAGGCCGGCGGCCATGCCGCCGATGATGGTGGCGCCCGAACGCGAGGTGCCGGGGATCATGGCCAGGCATTGGGCCAGGCCCACCATCAGCGCCTGGAATCCGGTGATCTCGCTGATGTTCTGGGTCTTGACCTCGCCCTGGGGCTTGCGCTCGACGAACAGGATGATGAAGCCGCCGATGATCAGGGTCGTCGCCACCACCCCGGGGGTGAACAGCACCGTCTTGATCTCTTTCAGGAAAGTCACGCCGATGATGGCGGCGGGCAGGAAGGCGATGATGATGTTGCGCGCGAACTTCAGCGAGAACTTGTCGCCGGTCAGGATGCCGGCCAGGATGTGGGCGACCTTCTCGCGGAAGATCCAGATGACCGCCAGGATGGCGCCGAACTGGATGACGACTTCGAATACCTTGGCGTCTCCGGAGAAGAAATGAATCCAGTCTCCCACCAGGATCAGGTGGCCGGTGCTGGAAACCGGCAGGAACTCCGTCAGGCCCTCGATGATGCCGAGGAAGAAGGCTTTGATCAGGTACAGCGTGTTTTCGGTCATGAGTGTCGGCGTCCGCGGGCGGACGAGATGGATGGGCGCGGGTGGCGGCTGGGGAGCCCGGAGGGGCCGGCCCGGCAGGACCCCCGCGAGGCCGGTGCCATTGTAGAACCGGCGGCGGGATGGCCAGGCGGGAGGTGTTTCAGCCCCTTGCTTCCTTGAGCGGTTCCAGCAGGGACAGGAGCTGGGGGAAGACCTTGGGCGTGGCCGCGACGACTTCGCCGTTCTGCATCCAGCCCTGTTCGCCGTCGAAATCGCCGATCAGGCCGCCCGCTTCGAGGATCAGCAGGCTGCCCGCGGCCAGGTCCCAGGGCTTCAGGCCGCAGCCGTAGTAGCCGTCGAGCCGGCCGGCGGCGACGTTGGCCAGGTCCAGCACCGACGATCCCTGGCGGCGCACGCCCGAGGTGGTGGCCGAGATCTGGCCGAAGGTCTTGGTCCACAGGGCCAGCCGCTTGCCGCTGGGATCCGGGGCGAAGCTCGTGCCGATCAGGGTCTCGGGCATGCGGGTGCGGCGCGAAACGCGGATGCGGCGGTCATTCAGGAAGGCTCCGGCGCCGCGGGTGGCGGTGAACAGCTCGTTGCGCGACGGATCGAAGATGCAGGCCTGGGTGACCTGGCCGCGCTGCATCAGCGCGATCGAGACCGCGTACACCGGCATGCCGTGGATGAAGTTGGTCGTGCCGTCCAGCGGATCGATGATCCAGAGGTTTTCCTGCTGGCCGTTGGCATCCGCGGCGCCCAGGGCTTCGCCGGACTCTTCGGCTAGAATTCCGTGGTCGGGGTAGGCCGTCTTCAAAATCTCAACAATGGCCGCTTCCGCAGCTTTGTCGACTTCGGTGACGAAATCGCCCGGTCCCTTCTGAGACACCTTGACCAGATCCAGGTCCAGGCTGGCGCGATTGATGATGGCGCCGGCGCGCCTGGCCGCCTTGACGGCGGTGTTGAGCATGGGATGCATAAGAGAGCCGATAAGGGCTGGGAATTGGTGAAACCCCTCTAGTTTAAAGGACACATGCTTTCCCGAGTCAGTTTCGTCATGGTCGAACCCAGCCACCCCGGAAATGTGGGGTCCGCGGCACGGGCGATCAAGACCATGGGGTTCTCCCGCCTGGTGCTGGTCAACCCCCGGATTCCCGATACGCCGGCCCATCCGGACGCGGTCGCGCTGGCCAGCGGCGCCGTCGACGTGCTGGCGTCCGCGCGCGTCTGCGACACCCTGGAGGAGGCCCTGGCCCCCGTGACCATGGCGTTCGCGATGACCGCCCGCCACCGCGACCTCGGTCCGCCGGCCTGCGACATGCGGCAGGCCGCAGGATTGGTGCGCGAGCACCTGGCCGGCAGCCCGGACGGGCAGGGCGAAGTCCAGGCGGCCGTGGTGCTGGGCACCGAGCGTTCGGGCCTGACCAACGAGCAGGTGGGCATGTGCCACCGGATCTGCCATATTCCGGCCAATCCCGAATATTCGTCGCTCAATGTGGCGCAGGCGCTGCAGCTGGCCGCCTACGAGCTGCGCTACGCGCTGCTGGGAGCCGAGGCGCTGGCGGTGGCCGGTCCGCGCGCCGAACCGGCTTCGGGCGAGGCGGTCGAGGCCCTGCTGGTCCATTGGGAGCAAGCCCTGATCGCGGTCGGCTACCTGGATCCCAGGCATCCCAAGAAGCTGATGCCGCGTATGCGTCACCTTTTCGCCCGCTCCGGCCTGAGCCGCGAGGAAACCGACCTGTTGCGGGGGGTATGCACCGCAATGATCGCGCAATCCCGAAAGATTTCCCATGGCAGTTCTTAAGATTCCCGCCGTCTACATGCGCGGAGGGACCAGCAAGGGCGTGTTCTTCAATGCCCGGGATCTGCCCCGCGACCCCGAGCAGCGCGACCGCGTGCTGCTGCGGGTGCTGGGTAGCCCCGATCCGTATTCCCGCCAGACCGACGGCATGGGCGGAGCCAGTCCGTCCACCAGCAAGGTCGTGGTGGTGGACGCCTCCAGCCGCGACGATTGCGACGTGGAATACCGCTGCGGGCAGGTCGCCATCGACCGTCCGGTCATCGACTGGTCCACCAACGGCGGCAGCCTGGCGGTGGCCGTGGGGCCGTATGCCATCCAGCAGGGCCTGGTCCCGGCCCACGAGGGCACGACGGTGGTGCGCATCTGGCAGCCGCACCCCGGGCGGTGGCTGGCGGCCCACGTCGAGGTCCGCGGCGGGGAGGTGCTGGAGGACGGCGTCTTCACCGAAGACGGCGTGCCGTTTCCCGCCGCCGAGGTGCGGCTGGATTTCATCGACGATGGCGCGGCCAGCCTGCTCCCGACGGGGCGGGTGCAGGACGTGCTGGACGTCGAGGGCATGGCGTCCTTGCCGGTCAGCCTGGTCCGCACCGACGAGGCGACCATCTTCGCGCGCGCCTCGGACCTCGGGCTCAATGGACGCGAGAAGCCCGACACCTTCAACCGCGATGCCAAGACGCTGGCCCGGCTGGAGTCCGTGCGGATCGCGGGGGCGGTGGCCATGGGCCTGATGTCCCGGGCGCGGGCGGAAAAACCCGGCGCCGCGTTGCCCAGGCTGGTGTGGGTGGCCCCGCCCATGTCGTACAAGGCGGCGGGGGGCGGTGACGTCCCGCGCGACAGCATCGACGTGCTGGCGCGCAGCGTGGCCGAAGGGCGCATGCAGCGCGGCTTCGGGACCCGCAGCGCGATTTCGCTGGCGGTGGCGGCCGCCGTGCCCGGATCGGTGGTGTCGCAGGTGGCGCGCACGCTGCCCGGCGTGGCGACCCGGATCGGCCATGCCAGCGGCGTGCAGGCCGCCTGGGCGACCGTGGTCAGCAACGGCAACGGATGGGGACTGGAGCGGGCCACCGTGTCCCGCACGGCACGCTGCCTGATGAGCGGCTGGGTGCACGTACCCGCCGGCCCGGGCCGCCTGTTCTAAGGTCCGAGGCGCAGGCGCGCCCCGGTTTCAGTCGTCCAGCGCGATGTCGTGGTAGACCGGGCCGTCCTGGTCGATCGCCAGCCAGCCGCCGCGCGGATCGGCCGTATCGTCCAGGTCCCAGTCCTGCAGCACCCAGCGCTCGCACCGCCGGCCGTTCATCTCGAACACCTGCCGGCCGGGCCGGTGCGTGTGGCCGTGGATCATGCGGGTGACGCCGTGGGCGCGCAGCGCGGCTTCCACGGCCTGCTGGTTCACGTCCATGATGTCGGCCGCCTTGCGGCTTTTCTCGGCCATGCTGCGCTCGCGCATCTGGCGCGCGATGGCCTGGCGGGCCGCCAGCGGCTGGGCCAGGAACTGCGCCTGCCATTGCGGGTTGCGCACCATGGCGCGGAATTGCTGGTATTCGACGTCATCGGTGCAGAAGGCGTCGCCGTGGGACAGCAGGAACTCGCCGCCGTCGGTGTGCAGCACGACCGGCTCGGCCAGCAGGCGGGTGCCGGTGGCTTCGGCCAGGCGCTTGCCCATCAGGAAGTCGCGGTTGCCCAGCCCCAGGTGGACCGGGATTCGCGCGGAGGCGGCCTGCAGGCCGTCCACGACCGCCAGCAGCCACGGTGCGGCGGCGTCGAGCTCGTCATCGCCCACCCAGGCGTCGAAGATGTCGCCGGGCAGTAGCAAGGCACAGGCGCTGTCGGCCGCGGCCTGCAGGAAGGCCAGGAAGGCTTCGCGCGTGGCGGGCCCGTCGGGGCCCAGGTGCATGTCGGATGCCAGCCAGACGGGGCCGGAGAAAGTCAGGACGGAATGGGAAGCGGATGTCCCGGGAAGAGGGGAGCCGGTCACGGAAACTCTCGATGGGGCCGGGCCGGCTGCCGGCCGGTTCGGGAAGCGGGCGCTTCGCCGCCGGCCCCGGCCCGTGGCGTTATTGGACGACTTCTGCCTTGGTGACGACGACGTCCTCGACGGGCACGTCCTGGTGGCCGGCGCGGCTGCCGGTCTTCACGCCTTTGATCTTCTCGACCACGTCCGTGCCTTCCACGACCTTGCCGAACACGGCATAGCCCCAGCCTTGCGGCGTGGGCGAGCTGAAGTTCAGGAAGTCGTTGTTGGCGACGTTGATGAAGAATTGCGCCGAGGCCGAGTGCGGGGCGTTGGTGCGCGCCATCGCGACGGTATAGCGGTCGTTCTTCAGGCCGTTGGCGGCCTCGTTCTCGATCGGGGCCTGGGTGGGCTTCTGCGACATGCCGGGCTCGAAACCGCCGCCCTGGATCATGAAGCCGTTGATGACGCGATGGAAGATCGTGTTGTCGTAGTGGCCGCTGTTGACGTAGGCCACGAAGTTCTCGACGGTCTTGGGGGCTTTTTCGCCATCCAGTTCCAGGCCGATCAGGCCGTGGTTGGTGTGCAGGTTGACGCGGGTAGTCATTTGTTCAGGACCTCAGCTTTTTGGATCACGATGGGTTGGAGCGGGACGCCTTCGTTCTGGCCCCGCGTGGCGGTGGGTACGGCCTTGATCTTGTCGACCACTTCCTTGCCCTGTACCACCTTGCCGAACACCGCGTAGCCCCAGCCTCGGGTCGTGGGCTCGCGATAGTTCAGGAAGTCGTTGTCGGCGACGTTGATGAAGAACTGCGCCGAGGCCGAGTGCGGGTCGGGCGTACGGGCCATGCTCACGGTATAGGCGGCGTTTTTCAAGCCATTTGAGGCTTCGTTACGTATGCCGGGGCGCGTGGGCTTTTCCTTCATGTCTGCGGTCATCCCGCCGCCCTGGATCATGAAGCCGTTGATCACGCGGTGGAAGATCGTGCCATCGTAGTGGCCCTCGCGCACGTATTGCAGGAAGTTGGCGACGGTGCCGGGAGCGCGGGCGTCGTCCAGCTCGAGCACGATGCGGCCCATGGATGTCTGCAGCGCGACCTGGGGCGCGGCCAGCACGGCCGGCGAGGCCAGGGAGGCGGCCAGCGCCAGGCTGGAGAAAAACAGTTTCATCGGGGTGTCCGGGGTGGATGGTCGGAAGATGCGGGCGCGTCCAGCAGTCTGCGGGTCTCGGTTTCCTTCTGGCTCGCGCCGGCATCGCGCGGATTCAGCCTGGTGGCCGTGCCGTACGAGCGCGCCGCCAGCATGATATACAAATCGCCCAGGTTCTCGCGCGCGACGGCGTAGTTCGGATCGGTGCGGATGGCCATTTCCAGGGCCACCTTGGCCTGGTCCAGCCGGCCGTCGGCCACTTCCAGCGCGGCCAGGTTGTTCCAGGGCTCGGGCAGTTCGGGGAAGCGTTCGGTCATGTCGCGGTAGACCGCCTTGGCCTCGTCGCGGCGTCCCAGCTGGCTGAGCGCTCGGCCCTTCAGGAAGAGCAGCTGGGCGTTGGTGGCGTCGGGCGATTTCTGCTTGTCGGCGGCCAGGCGGTCGTCGATCTCGGCCAGGGTCTGGGCGGCCTTGCCTTCGTCCAGCTGGCGCTCCAGCCGCTGCGCCAGAGCACGGCTGGATTCGGGCAGGCTGGTGTCGACACCGGGCTTGAGCGCCTCGAGCAGGTTGCTGAGCCAGGGAATGGCCTGGTCGCCATCGGAGGAGGGCGCCAGCACCGGCGGCGTGGCCGTCGTGGTCTGGGCGGGAAGCGGGGCGGGCGCCAGCGCGGCGCCCAGCGCCAGCACGCCCGCCAGGGCCGCCGCGCGGCCCGCGCCCCCGCGCAGGCGAAGGAAAGGTACGTGGTTCGTGGTCAAACGATTCTGCCCGCAGATGAGGAGCGGCCAGGGCCGCTCCGTCCAGTTGATATAATCGCCATTCTAATAGCCCACAGCGCAACGCGCGCCCCTGTACCCCCTGCTCGACCCAGGGCACAGCGGATCCGGCTTTGCCGGTCCGCCAGTGCCGCCCCCTCGAGGGGGCGCGCGAAGCGCGTAGGGGGTGGTCCTACACATGCTCCATATCTACAATACGCTCGCCCGTGCCAAGCAACCTTTCCAGCCGGTGGAACCGGGGTGCGTGCGCATGTATGTCTGCGGCATGACGGTGTACGACTACTGCCATCTCGGCCACGCGCGGATGCTGGTCAGCTTCGACGTGGTGCAGCGCTGGCTGCGCGCCAGCGGCTACCGGGTCACCTACGTCCGCAATATTACCGACATCGACGACAAGATCATCCGCAAGGCGGTCGAGACCGGCAAGCGCATTTCCGAGGTCACCGGCTTCTTCATCGATGCCATGCACGAGGACGAGAAGGCGCTGGGCGTGCAGCCGCCGGACTTCGAGCCGCGCGCCACCGAACACGTAGGCAAGATGCTGGAGATCGTGCGCCTGCTCGAGGACAAGGGCCTGGCCTACCGGGCCGACGACGGCGACGTGAACTACGCGGTGCGCCAGTTTCCCGGCTATGGCAAGCTTTCCGGCAAGTCGCTGGACGACCTGCGGGCCGGCGAACGGGTGCAGGTCGATACCTCCAAGCGCGATCCGCTGGACTTCGTGCTGTGGAAGGCGGCCAAGCCTGCCGAGCCGCCCGAGTCCCGCTGGGAGTCCGACTACGGGCCGGGGCGTCCGGGCTGGCACATCGAATGCTCGGCCATGAGCCGCGAACTGCTGGGCATGCCGCTCGACATCCACGGCGGCGGGCCCGACCTGAAGTTTCCCCACCACGAGAACGAGATCGCGCAGAGCGAGGGCGCCTACGGCGGCACGCTGGCCAACGCCTGGATGCATTGCGGCCCGCTCATGGTCGATGCCGAGAAGATGTCCAAGTCGCTGGGCAATTTCTTTACCGTGCGCGATACGCTCAAGCATTACGACGCCGAAGTGGTCCGCTATTTCGTCGTTCGCAGCCACTACCGCAGTCCCCAGAACTATGCCGCCGACAACCTGGCCGATGCCCGGGCCGCGCTGACCCGGCTCTACACCGCGCTGGGCAATGCCGAGCCCGACACGCTGGGCGCCGACTGGGACGACCCGTCCGGACAGGCCTTCCGGGCCGCCATGGACGACGATTTCAATACCCCCGAAGCCATCGCCGTGCTGTTCGACCTGGCCGCCGAGGTCAACAAGACCGCCTCGCCCCGCGCCGCCGGCCAGCTCAAGGCCCTGGGCGGCCTGCTGGGCCTGCTGCAACAGGAGCCGCGCGCCTTCCTGCAGGGCACGACGGCCGACCAGGACGGCGGCGCCGCGGACATCGAGGCGCGCATCGCCCGGCGGGCGCAGGCCAAGAAGGACAAGGATTTCGCGGCCGCCGACCGCATCCGCGCCGAACTGCTGGCCGATGGCATCGTCCTCGAGGACAAGCCGGGCGGCGTGACCGTATGGCGTCGAGCCTGAGTGCCGCGAAGCGCTGAACACCAGATGTTGAACATGAAGCTCCATGCCACGGCCGAGCCGGGCGGGTCCGTGCCCGCCGCCTCTTTCGCCGGCACCGACAAGCCCTCGTACTGGGACGCCGCGGTCGCGCACTTGCTCAAGCGCGACCGCATCCTGAAGAAACTGATCCCCCAGCATCCCGAGGTCCACCTCGCGACCCAGGGCGAGCCTTTCCTGACGCTGGCCCGCGCCATCATCGGCCAGCAGATCTCGACCAAGGCCGCCGATGCCGCCTGGGAGCGCTGCCTGGCCGCCTGCGGCCGCCGCGTCACCCCCGGGGTGGTCGGCAAGCTGGGCCTGGCCGGCCTGCGCGAGGCCGGCCTGTCGCAGCGCAAGGCCGAATACCTGCTGGACCTGGCCGCGCATTTCCAGCAGCGCCTGGTGCATCCCGACCTGTGGACCGAGATGGACGACGAGGCGGTCATCGCCGAACTGACCGCGATTCGTGGCATCGGCCGCTGGACAGCGGATATGTTCCTGATCTTTAATCTGCGGCGGCCGGATATTCTGCCGCTGGACGACCCGGGGCTGCTGCGCGCCATTTCGCTGCACTATTTCAGCGGCGAACCCGTGTCGCGTTTCGAGGCCAGGGAAGTGGCCCAGGCCTGGAAGCCGTGGTGCACGGTGGCGACGTGGTATCTCTGGAAGAGCTTGCAGGTTTGACCCCCCCTACGCGCTGACGCGCGCCCCCCGGGGGGGCGATGCGGGTGGACCGGCGGAGCCGGATCCACCGCATCCTGGGATGACAATCGGCTAGCGATGGCTGGTTGAACGGAATTTGGGTGTTGTGCCGTGTTGCAACGCCTTGGAGTGATTGAGTTGGTGATGAACGACGTTGGACGCCTGGGCGTTCACTGCCCCTTGGGAGGGCCTGATGCGCAACGCATTTCTTGAATTCGAACAACCGCTGGCCGAGCTCGAGGGCAAGATCGAGGAACTGCGCTTCGTGCAGGCCGATTCCGCCGTCGATATCTCCGAGGAGATCAGCCGGCTGCAGCAGAAAAGCCAGGCGCTGGCCAAGGATATCTATTCCAAGCTGACGCCGTGGCAGACCGCCCTGGTGGCGCGTCATCCGCAGCGTCCGTACACGCTGGACTACGTGCGGGACATCTTCACCGATTTCCACGAGCTGCACGGCGACCGCATGTTCGCCGACGACCGTTCCATCGTGGGCGGCATGGCGCGGTTCAACGGCATGCCCTGCATGGTCATCGGCCACCAGAAGGGCCGGGACACGAAAGAGCGGGCGGCGCGCAACTTCGGCATGCCGCGGCCCGAGGGCTATCGCAAGGCCCTGCGGCTGATGCGCCTGGCCGAGAAATTCGGCCTGCCGGTGTTCACCTTCGTCGATACCCCGGGCGCCTATCCCGGCATCGATGCCGAGGCCCGCGGGCAGTCCGAGGCCATCGGCCACAACCTGTACGCGATGGCCGAGCTGCAGGTGCCCATCATCACCACCATCATCGGCGAAGGCGGCTCGGGCGGGGCGCTGGCCATCGCGGTGGCCGATTGCGTGCTGATGCTGCAATACGCCACCTACTCGGTCATCTCGCCCGAAGGCTGCGCGTCCATCCTGTGGCGCAGCCAGGAGAAGGCTTCCGAGGCCGCCGAGGTGCTGGGCATCACGGCGCACCGCCTGAAGGCCCTGGGCCTGATCGACAAGATCGTCAGCGAACCCGTCGGCGGCGCCCATCGCGACCCCAAGCACATGGCCCAGTTGCTGCGGCGCGCCCTGTCCGACGCGCTGCGCCAGTTCCAGGGCGTCAAGGCCGGCGATCTGGTCACCACGCGTCTCGAGCGGGTCATGGCCTATGGCCGCTTCAAGGAAACCGTCCAGTCCTGACGCCGGCACGGACGTAGCGGCCCTGCACGCGTCCGAGCTGCTGGACCGGGCGCTCGATGCCATGCCCCCGGTGGCGCAGCGGTTCGCCGTCGCCCTGAGCGCCGGCCCGGACTCGGCCGCGCTGGCCGTGAAGGCCGCCGAGTGGGCCGCGCGGCAAGGGCTGGAAATGCGGCTGTTTCACGTCCACCACGGCCTGCATCCCGACGCGGATGCCTGGGCCGGCCAGGCGGCCGAGCTGGCGGGCCGCCTGGGCCGGCCGCTGGACTTGCGCCGGGTACGGGTGGATCCCGCCGATCCCGCCGGCACCGAGGCCGCGGCGCGCGACGCCCGCTACCGCGCCCTGGCCGGGATGGCGGCCGAAGCCGGCATCGACACCATCCTGCTTGCCCACCACCTGGACGACCAGGCCGAAACCGTGCTGCTGCGGCTGCTGCGGGGCGCGGGCACCGACGGCATGGGCGCGATGGCGGGCGAAACGCGCAAGGACGGGATTCGTTACCTTCGTCCCTGGCTCGCGGTGCCCAGAAGTCGGATACTTGCGTTCATGCACGCCTATTCGGCGCGCACCGGTTTCGAGGCTGTCCGGGATCCCAGCAACCTCGATGCCCGCTACGCCCGGGGCATCCTGCGCGCGGAAATCCTGCCCGCCATCGAGCGCCACTGGCCGGGGTACCGCGCGACCCTGGACCGCTACGCGCGCCGGTCCGCCGAGACGGCGGCCTTGCTGCGGGAGGTGGCGCAGTCCGACCTGGACGCGATCCAGGAGGCGCGCCCCCCCTACGGCAGCGCGCTGCGCCTGTCGGGGCTGAACCGGCTGGCGCCCGCGCGCAGGGCGATGGTGCTGCGGCTCTGGCTGGCCGGCCACGACATGGCCGCGCCGCCGGAGGCCCGCTTGCGGGAAATGGCCAGACAATTGCAGGACGCGGCGCACGACAGGCAACTGTTGCTGCGCCATGGCGACAGGCAGGTGCGTCGTTATCGGGATCATGTCATCGTGGACAGCAGGGAAAGCGCGCCGCCGGCGGTACAGGCGGCCGGCGTCGAATTCAAGTGGGCCGGCGAAGCCGCCATCCGGCTCGAGGCCATGGGCGGCACGCTGGTGTTCGCCGTCGAGGAGTCGGGCATCGACCCGGACTGGCTGCGCAACACGGCCTTGATCATGCGCTGGCGCCGCGGCCGAGAGCGGCTGAAAGTGACGGCCCAGAGCCCCAGCCGCAGCCTGAAGAACCTTTACCAGGAGCGTGGCATCCCCACCTGGGAGCGCGAACGCCTGCCGCTCCTGTACCGCGGCGAGATCATGGCCTACGCCGCCGGGCTGGGTGCCGACGCGCGGCTGCCGCAGGCGTCCCCGGGCATCCGCCTGGAGTGGGTGCCCGACCACCCTGGCGCCACCGTGACGTCCTGACCGACAGGGTATCGGGGCCGGGGGCCGAAATCCCGCCATTTTGCGGAATTGCCGCAGCTGGGCTACCATTTATGGTTAGCCTTTTCCCTGGTGAAACGGCTTTGCCGGCCATCCGGCCGGCCACTCCAGGCAGTCCAGGCTCAAGCATGCGTTAAGCGACACAAGACAATGGCACTAATCGTTCACAAGTATGGCGGTACGTCGATGGGCTCGGTCGAGCGCATCAAGAACGTGGCTAGGCGCGTGGCCAAATGGCACGCCGCCGGGCACCAGATCGTGGTGGTCCCCTCGGCCATGTCGGGCGAGACCAACCGGCTCATCGGCCTGGCCAAGGAAATCCAGGAACAGCCCGATCCGCGCGAACTCGACATGATCGCCTCCACCGGCGAGCAGGTCAGCGTGGGGCTGCTGGCCATGGCGCTGAAGGCGCAGGGCGTGGACGCCCGCAGCTACGCCGGCTGGCAGGTCCCGGTGCGCACCGATTCCGCCTACACCAAGGCCCGTATCTCCTCGATCGACGATACCCGTGTCCGCGCCGATCTCGACGCCGGGCGCGTGGTCATCGTCACCGGGTTCCAGGGCGTGGACGACGCCGGCAACATCACCACCCTGGGCCGGGGCGGTTCGGACACGTCGGCCGTGGCCGTCGCGGCCGCGCTCAAGGCCGCCGAATGCCTGATCTACACCGACGTGGACGGCGTCTACACGACCGACCCGCGCGTGGTGCCCGAGGCCCGGCGCCTGAACGTCGTTTCCTTCGAGGAAATGCTGGAGATGGCCTCGCTGGGCTCCAAGGTCCTGCAGATCCGGTCGGTCGAGTTCGCCGGCAAGTACCGCGTGCCCACCCGCGTGCTGTCGTCGCTGACCGATCCGATGATTTCGCTCGACGAAGAAATGAAGTCGGGCACCCTGATTACTTTTGAGGAAGACGAGAAAATGGAAGCCGCCGTTGTATCCGGCATCGCATTCAGCCGGGACGAAGCCAAGATCACGGTCGTGGCCGTGCCGGACAAGCCCGGCATCGCCTTCTCCATCCTGGGCCCGATCGCCGATGCCAACATCGACGTCGACATGATCGTCCAGAACCAGTCCGTCGCCGGCACCACCGACTTCTCGTTCACCGTCAACCGCGGCGAATTCAAGAAGGCGCTGGACGTGCTGAACGGCAAGGTCGTGCAGGCCATCGGCGCGCGCGAAGTCGTGTCCGACGACAAGGTCTGCAAGGTTTCCATCGTCGGCATCGGCATGCGTTCGCACGCCGGCATCGCCAGCCTGATGTTCCGGACCCTGTCGGAAGAAGGCATCAACATCCAGATGATCAGCACCAGCGAGATCAAGACCTCGGTGGTCATCGAGGACAAGTACATGGAACTGGCCGTGCGTGCGCTGCACAAGGCGTTCGGCCTGGACCAGGGCGCCGCGCAGTAAAAAAAGCGGGGCCGCGGGGCACCCGGCCGCGAGGGGAAAGCGCAAATTTTTCGGCCGCCAGCGGCTGGATCCCCCCTCGGACCGTGGTACACTGCCGGCTCTTTCGGAAGCGTGCCCGAGTGGCCGAAGGGGCTCCCCTGCTAAGGGAGTATGCGGCTAAAACTGCATCGTGGGTTCGAATCCCACCGCTTCCGCCAGATTTGCCAAAAAACCCCTTGAGAAATCAAGGGGTTTTTTGTTTGGCGCCGTGGTTGGGGCAGGGGGTTATTTCAACTGTTCCAGCATCTGGCGCATCCGCGCCAGCGAGACCACTTCCGCGTATTTGCTCTGCATGTCGACCAGGTTGCTCGCGTGCTGCGCGGCGGAGCGGTCGGCCACGCACTCCTGCACCACGAAAGGCGGGAATGCGTTCTGCATGGCGTCGACCACGCTGGCGCGTACGCAACCGCTGGTGGTGGCTCCGGCAACGATGAGGGAATCGCATCGGCGGGCCGCAAGCAGCGCGGACAGCGGGGTGCCGAAGAAGGCGGAAGCCTGGGTCTTGCGCAGGACGAGATCGGTCGCGGGGTCGTAGTGCAGGCGTGGATCGATTTCGCAGGTAGGCGTACCCTGGATGAGCGTGTCGAGCGAGGTGCACTTCCTGCCCCAGGCGCCCATGTCGCTCAGGTTGCGCTGGTAGCCCAGCAGCGTGAAGATGACCGTGCCTACGCCGCGCATGGCATCGATCAGCTCGTTGGTGGCAAGCACGGCCGCGCCGCAGTCCGATGCCAGGGGGCTGAGTGCCGGCTCGGTGAAGCCGCGCTGGAAATCGACGATCAGCAGCGCGGGACGATGGCCGAACGTCAGGGTGCCGTTGAAACCGCTGCGGATGTTGTCCTGGTCTTGCATGGAATGCCTTGTTGAGGGCGATATCGTTTATGGAACTGCGCAACCTTCGCTATTTCGTGGCACTGGCCGAGGAACTCAGCTTTACCAAGGCTGCGCAGCGGCTGCATATCTCGCAGCCGCCGCTCAGCGTCCAGATCGCGCAGCTGGAAGAAGAGATCGGGGTTGCGCTCTTCACGCGTACCAGCCGCAGTGTGCAGCTCACCCCCGCCGGCGAGGTGTTCCTGAACGATACCCGGTCGATCCTGGACCGCCTGAGCGTCGCATGCGACCGCGCGCGTTCCGTGGGCAGCGGCCTGGCCGGCCGCATCGACATCGGCTTGTCCGGTTCGCAGTTCCAGGGGCCGCTGCCGAGCCTGATCGCCAGGTACATGCAGATGAATGCGGGCGTGTCGATCGTATTGCATGAGTCCCGGCCCGCCGATCAACTGGAGGAACTGCGCCGCGGCAGCATCGATCTGAGCATCTCGCGCACGCCGGTCAACGATGCGGTGCTGCGCAGCCAGCTGCTGTTCAACGATCCCATCGTCGTGGCGCTGCCCGCGGGACATCGCTTTGTCGACAGAGAGCGCCTCAAGCTGTCGGACCTGTCGGCCGAGCCGTTCATCATGCTGCGCACGGAGTCGTCGGCGTTTGCCCGGCTGCTGTTCGACAGCTGCATCCAGGCGGGCTTTGCGCCCAAGGTCGTGCAATGGGTGCTGGAAGTGCCCGCGATCACGAGCCTCGTGGCGGCTGGCATAGGCGTGGGACTCGTTCCGCGCTCGGTTGCCTGCGCGCGCGACGATTGCGTGTACCGCGCGCTCGATGGCGACGTACCGCGCTCGGGCGTGTACGTCGTGCAGCGATGCAATGAGACTAACCGCGTGGCGGAGGCGTTCGTACGCATGCTGGAAGAGAGCGACCTGAGCCGTTGGCAGGGCGGCGACTAGGAACCCGCCGCGGGCCGGCATCGGGCCGCCTGGCGTTTCGTGGACGCGTCAGTACTTGCCGGACAGCAGCGAGCCGAAGCCGGGCACCCGGGTCTTCAGGCCGAGCGACTTGAGCATCATGTAGGCCGTGGACACCGCGGCCGAGACCACGGGCATGCCCACGCGATCCTCTATGCCCTGGATGGAGGCAAGCGAAGGCATCTGCACGCAGGCCGACGCCACGACGGCATCCGCGCCGGCCGTGTTCAGGCGCTTGGTGACCTCCAGGGGCGCCAACGGATCGCGTCGGCCCACGTCCAGGTTGTCGGGAATTTCCAGCGAGATGCTGTCGACCACTTCGATGCCCTCGTGCGCCAGGTAGTCGATTACGAGCTGCGTCAGGGGCTTCATGTAGGGCGTGAGAATCGCCACGCGCTTGGCGCCGATGGCGTGCAGGCCGCTGACGAGGGCGCCCGCGCTGGTCACGATGGGGGCGGGGCCGCCGGCCTCGACCGTGCGCTCATGCAGGCGCTTTTCGGAGACGCGATGGTAGCCCAGGCCCATGCTCATGATGGCGACCAGGCAGGCATAGCCCATGACGTCGACCCGGGCGTCGGCCAACTCGAGGGCGCAGCGGTCCGAGTCCCGATCCATGGCCGCCAGTTCTTCCTTGGTCACCTTCTGCATGCGCATGCGGCTCGAGTGGAAGGTGAAACGCTCAGGCTCGTGGTTCTGGCGGGCGGTCAGGATGGCGGGGATCTCGGTCTCCATCGTGGTGTTGGAGCTGGGGACGATCTGCCCGATGCGATAAGTGGTGGTCATCTGCCTTTTACCTCGCTGGACGCCGCGTGTTCGCGGTGTGGGGTTGGTCAATGACAGCAAAAATAATCCGCAAACAGGTATTTGGACAAATATGTTTTTTGTCTCTTTCTATATTTATAAAGAATAGATAAGCGTGGTTCCCGGGTATGCCGTTTTCGTCAGGACTAACCCTATTCGCGTAAGCCTCAGTTTTATATAAGGTATTTTTATATCAAGATGGTTTATAAATATCGCCACCATTGGCGCCAATAAAGGGGACCGCACTATGCATGCATCAGGTAGATATCTGGCTGTTGGGTGGGGCGCCAGCGGTTTGGCGGCGGTTCTCGCGGTTGCCGGGTGTGGAGGGTCGGGCGCGGTGTCTGAACCTCAGGCACTGACCGGAGAGGCGGCCTGTGCGGCGGTCAAGGATTTCCGCAGCACGGAACACCAGGGCGTCATCACCAGCGCCACATGGGTGCCGGCCGATACGGAGAAGTCCGCACCGGCTGCGACGACGTTTCTGCCTGCTCACTGTGTGGTCAAAGGCTCGCTTGAACCCCGCACCGGGGTGGACGGAAAGCCCTACGCGACAAAGTTCGAACTTCGTCTGCCGCTCGATTGGAACCAGCGCTTCTTCTTTCAGGGAGGCAGCGGACTCGAGGGCACGCTGGCTCCCGCACATGGCCCGACGGGCGGAGCGAAGACGGCTCTGGAGCAGGGTTTCGCGGTGGTTTCCCAGAACGGCGGCCACGACAATGCCGACCTGCCGGCGCCCGAGGCCTTCGGCTTCGATCCCCAGGCGAGGCTGGACTTCGGCTACGGGTCCATCATCAAGACATCCAGGGCCGCCAAGAGTCTGATCGCCCACTACTATGGCGGCCCGATCGAGCGATCGTATTTCGACGGCTGCTCCACCGGGGGGCGGCAGGGCATGACTTTTGCCCAGCGTTTTCCGGACGAGTTCGATGGCATCGTCGCGGGCGCTCCGGTGTTCGACTTCGGCCGGGTCGTGGCGGCCCGGATCTGGGGCTGGCAGAAGGCCGCCGCGCTGGTGTCCCGTGAGCCGGGTGGCATGCCCCGTTTTCACGAGGCGATGCCGCAGGCCGATCGCCAGTTGTTCCAGCGTGAG
Source organism: Pigmentiphaga kullae (assembly GCF_004216695.1). Lineage (GTDB taxonomy): Bacteria > Pseudomonadota > Gammaproteobacteria > Burkholderiales > Burkholderiaceae_B > Pigmentiphaga > Pigmentiphaga kullae. The sequence continues at coordinate 1,486,817 of NZ_SGXC01000002.1, read as the reverse complement.
CTGCTGGCTGCCTGCGATGCGCAGGATGGCGCGGTCGATGGCATGATCGGCAATGTGGCCGCCTGCACGTTCCGCCCGAAGGCGCTGCTGTGCACCGGGGAAAAGACCTCGGAATGCCTGTCGGCCGAGCAGGTGGGCATCTGGGAAGCGGTACTGGACGGGCCGGTCGACTCCGGGGGCGCCGCGTTCAAGGTGCCGGGCTATCGATCGCCCGGAGAGGTTGCGGTCCGCGGCTACCGCATCGACGCCGCGTGGATGACGTCCGCCGGCCAGGCGGCCCGCATCACGGGGCAGGGGCCGATTCTGGACATTCAATGGAAGCTGAACATCGACCCGACGCCCATCCTGTTCATGACTCCGCCCCAGCCGGGATTCCGGCCTCTCGATGACATCGATTGGGATACCTGGGGCAGCTCGATGACCGTCAATGCGCCGTGGCTGGCATCGGACCCGGACCTGGGGCGCTATCGTGACCGGGGCGGCAAGATGATCTTCTATCACGGCACCGGAGACAGCGGACCGAACGCCGTCGATACGATCGACTACTACGAATCCGTCGTGGCGCTCAATTCGAGTCGCGAGCAGACGGGCAAGTTCGCCAGGCTGTTCCTGGTGCCGGGCATGGGCCATTGCCGAGGGGGCCCCAGCACCGACACCTTCGACCGCCTGGCACCGATCATGGATTGGGTCGAACGCGGCAAGGCGCCCGATTTCATCGTGGCGCAGGCAACACCGGGCAACGCCGACCTTGCCGCGGTGACGCCCGCGATACCGGCCAACCGGACGCGTCCGCTTTGTCCGTATCCCACGTATGCCCGCTACGACGGAACCGGGTCGATGGACGATGCCGCCAGCTTCAAGTGCACGCCACCCGCTGCCGGTCCGACGTAAGCCATGCGGTGATTTTTCTCAGATCCCCATTTCCGCGAATACCTCCAGCATCACCCGCTGGCTGTCCAGCGCCGCGGGCACGCCGCAGTAGATGGCGGCCTGCAGGAAGACCTCGTTGATCTCTTCCTTGGTCAGGCCGTTGTTGATCGCGCCGCGCACGTGCAGCCGCAATTCGTGCGGACGGTTCAGCGCCGTGATCATGGCCAGGTTCAGGAAGCTGCGGGTGCGGCGGTCCAGTCCCGGTCGGTTCCAGACGTCGCCCCAGCAGTGCTGCGTGACCAGTTGCTGCAGCTCCATGCGCAGCGGGTCCCCGGCGGCCTTGGCCAGCGAGGCGTCCACGTATTCGCGGCCGAGCACCTCGCGGCGGGTGGCCAGGCCCCGTTCGAACAAGGCGTCGTTGTAGCTGCCGCCAAGCGCGGTGCGGTCGGGTTGGGTCATGCTCGTCTCCTGGGTCGGTATTGCGCGAGCATAACCCTTCCGTCAGTTGCGGGCGGGGATCAGGGGCATCAGCAGGTGGCTGTCCCGGTTGCCGCCGGTATGGACCGTGGTCTGTCCGGCGAAGGTCGGGGCCGGCCGGTCCCGCGGATGGTCGTGGCGCAGGCGGCCGGGGGCATCGACGATGAAGTCATGGCCTTGCAGCGTCAGCACGAGGCGCCATCCGCGCGGGAAGACCATGCAGGTGGGCCAGATCTCGATGTCCAGCGGGTAGGCCTGGCCGGGTTCGAGTTCCTGGATTTCATCGTGCGTGTGCCAGGGCCGGTAGGGCAGGCTGCGCGCCGGGTCGGTCTTCCTGCGCGAGGCGCGCAGCCAGCCCAGGGCCATGGGCACGCGCTCGTGCGCGCCGATGAAGCTGGCTTCCTTGCCGTCCGGATCGAACACGCGCAACACGGCGAAGATGTCCATGTCGGCGGTGGACGACGATGCCCAAAGCCGCAGGCTCGCGGGACCCGTGAATTCGACGTCCTCGTCGAACGGCGCGGTCGAGAAGTGCAGGCCCTCGCCCATCGCGGCGAAGGCCGCCTGGCCGCCTGCCTGGGGTGCGCGAGGCGCCAGCATCAGCGTGTCCGCGTCCAGATGGAAGCGCGTCCATTGCGTCCGGGCCAGCGGCCATTCGTGCTCCTGTCGCAGCTCGGCGGTGCCGTCGGGGCGGCGGATGGCCAGCTGGACGCGGGGCTCCCGTTCCCAGCCGTTGTCCGCGCCGCGCAGGTAGCGGTCGAAGAAGCGCTTCTGCAAGGCGACGTAGCGCGGCAGGTAGAAGCTTTCGTAGTGGGTGCCGATGTGGGCGAACAGCCATTTGTCGCGCGAGCCGGCGCGCAGGAAGCCTTCGAAGTTGCCGCGCAGGTGCATGCCCGGTCCGCCCCAGTTCGCGGCCGACAGGATGGGCACCTGGATCGCGGACAGGTCGGCTTCGCGCGCCTGGTTCCAGGCATCGTCCAGCGGATGTTCCAGCCGGTCGCGCGGATGGTCCGCGCGGCTGCCCTGCAGGATGGCCTCGGGCAGGTCGGGGCCCGTGGTGCGCTCGCCGGTCAGGCGATCGCGATGGGTGCTGGCGCCGCTGCCGTACTGGTTGGCCAGCACCTGGCGCGGCCACCAGGCCTCGGTGAAGCTGTTGCTCAGGATGCCGCCGTGGTAGCTGCCGTCGCGGTACAGATCGCTGGAGCCTTCCCAGGGCACGATGGCGGCGAGATGCGGCGGCCGCAGCGCAGCCACCTGCCACTGCTTGATGGCCAGGTAGGACACGCCGATCAGGCCGATCTTGCCGTTGGACCAGGGCTGCTCGCCCGCCCATTCTATCCATTCGTACAGATCGCGCGTTTCGATGGGGCCGAACGGATCCAGGTAGCCTTCGGAGCGGCCGGTTCCGCGCGAATCGACCTGGATCACGACGAAGCCGTCGGGTACCCAGCGCTCGGGATCCACGACTTCCCAGCGCAGGTGGCGGCCGGTCGTGCCGTCGGTGTCCAGGCCCGGATAGATCTTCTTCAGGACCTGCCATTGAGGCTGGTAGGCGTCCTCGAAATGGACATCCTTGCCGTAGGCCCCCATGGCCATGACCACGGGGTGGCGGCCGGGCGCCTCGGGCCGGAAGACGTTGGCGCGCAGCACGGTCCCGTCCGACATCGTCAGCGCGACGTCGCGTTCGAAGATCATGCCGTTCTCGGTGGTGATGCGGGTCGGGATCATGGTGCGGCGAGTCTCTTCATTGCATGGGTACGTGGGCGAGCTTGACGATGCGCGCGAATTTGTCCATCTCGGCCTGGAAGAAGCGGGTGAATTCCTGCGGCGAGGATTGCGCGGGCGGACTGTCCCAGGCTTCCATTTTTTCCTTCACCTCGCGCACGTGCATGGCCTTGTCGATCTCGGCATAGAGCCGCTGCACGACGGGCGGCGGCGTCTTGCCGGGCGCGAAGATGCCGACCCAGCCGCCGTTGTAGTCCATGTCGGGCACGCCGCTTTCCGCCATGCTCGGCACGTCGGGAAAGGCGGCGATGCGTTGGCGGCTGGTGACCGCCAGCGGGCGTACCTGGCCGGCCTTGACCGCGATGGTGGCGGCGGCCGTGCTCAGGAAGCACGCGCTGACGTCGCCGGCGATCACCGCGTTCAGCGCCGGGGCGCCTCCCTTGTAGGGAACGTGCAGCATGTGGGTGCCGGCCGTCGAGTTCAGCAGTTCTCCCACCAGGTGCAGCGTGTTGCCGGTGCCGGGCGAGCCGAAGGTGATGCGGCTGTCGGGCTTGCGCGCCATCTCGAGGAATTCGGCGAACGTCCTGCCGGGAAACTTGGGATGGACCACCAGCGTCAGCGCCGGTGCCACCGTCAGCAGTCCGACCGGCGTGAAGTCCCGCACGGTGTCGTAGGGAAGCTTGCTGTAGATGCTGGGATTGATCGCTTGCGAACCGGTGGTCAGCAGCAGCGTGTAGCCGTCGGGGGCGGCATGGGCCGCGGCTTCGGCGGCGATGATGCCATTGGCGCCGGCGCGGTTTTCGATGACCACGCTCTGGCCCGTCTGCTTGCCGACCTGGTTGCCGATCAGCCGGGCCAGCAGGTCGGGGCTGCCGCCCGCCGCGAAGGCTACCAGCAGCCTGATCGGGCGCGAGGGAAAGTCGTCCTGGGCCCGGGCCGGCAGCGCGGCCGCCAGCGGCAGCGCGCCCAGCAGGGCGAGGGTTTGTCTGCGATGAGGCATGAGACCGTCTCCTGTCAGTTCACCTGGGCGCCGGTTTCCTTCACGACCTTGGCCCACTTGGCCAGTTCGTCGTGCAGGTATTTCCTGGCCTCGGGCAACGTGCCGCCCAGCGGCTCGAATCCCGTGGCGGCCAGCTTCGCCTGGAAGTCGGGGTCGCGCTGGATGCGCGCGACTTCGTCGTTCAGGCGCTGGAGCACCGCGTCGGGCGTCCTGGCGGGGGCGAACACGCCTACCCATGTCACATCGGCGAAACCGGGAAAGCCCGATTCCGCCACGGTGGGCACCTCGGGCAGCGCCGCCGAGCGTTTGCTGCCGGTCACGACCAGGCCGCGCACCTTGCCGGCCTTGACCAGTTCCACCGCCGCTGGCAGGGCCACGCTGGCGAGCTGGGTCTGTCCGGCCGCGGCCGCCGTCAGGGCGGGGCCCGCGCCCTGGTACGGGATGTGGGTGACGGGCGTGCGGGCCAGCACCTTGAACAGGTATTCGGCGGTCAGGTGCGGCGTGGTACCGGCGCCGGCCGTGCCGTAGTTGTAGTCGCCGGATTTCGCCGCGGCGATGACCTCCTGCAGCGTCCTGGCCTTCAGGTTGGGCGCGGTCACGATCAGGTTGGGGCTCGAGGCCACCAGTGCCGCCAGCGTCAGGTCCTTCTCGGCATCGAAGCCGAGGTTGCGCTGCATGGCCGGATTGACGGCATACGAGCTGGTATTGATCAGCAGGGTGTAGCCATCGGGATCGGCGCGCGCCACTGCGGCGGAGGCCACCGAGCCGCCGGCGCCCGGGCGGTTCTCCACCACGATGCTCTGGCCCAGCACTTCGCCCAGGCGGTGTCCCAGCAGGCGGGCGATGATGTCGGCCGGGCCGGCGGGCGCGAACGCGACGACGAAGCGGATGGGCTTGGCGGGCCAGGCGGCCTCGGCATGCGTCAGGGCGGGCCATGCCAGCCCGCAGGCGGCCAGCGCCGCCGCGGCAGTGCGTAGGGATGTCATGTTGTCTCCTCCGTGCGCGAAGCGCTGTTCAGATCGTGTCGAGGACGTGGCGGGCCATCTCCTGCCGTGTGCCGACCCAGACGTCGCCGGCCTTGGCCACGCGGCCCATGATCTCGTCGTAGACCCAGGCGCCCGAGGGGCGGCCCATGACGTGCGTGTGGGCGGTGACGTCCAGCATCAGGGGCGCGGTCTCGCGTTCGCGGAAGGCGGCGAAGCAGTCCTCGAAGGTTTCCAGCATGTGCCGCGGCCCCTGGCCGTAGCGGATGCAGGTGGGCAGGTCGTTGACGTCCATGGTGAGCGGAATGGCGACGATGCGGTGCTGCCCGAAGTCCATGACGTAGGGCCGGTCGTCGTCGTTCATGTCGCCGTGGTGCAGGTAGCCGGCCTCGGCCAGCAGCCGCGAACTGATGGGGCTGCCCGTGCCGCGCGGGCTGATCCAGCCGGTGGGCGCGGTGCCGGAGGTACCGGCCAGCAGGTCGTGGTTGCGGCGCAGGTTCGCGCGTTCGGCGGCCTCGTCCAGGTAGACCGGGATCACGTCCATGCCCCACGAGTGGTTGACGATTTCGTGGCCGAGTTCGGCGATGCGGCGCACCGTGGCGGGGTCGCGTTCGCAGATGACGCCGTTGACCATCACGCTGGTCTTCACGCCGTGCTTCTCGGCGATGCCGATCAGGCGATGGATGCCGCGATTCACGCCGAACGCGGCCCAGGAGTGCGCGTTGGTGTCGAAGTAGCCGGGCTTGAGCACGTTGCCCATGGGGCCGATGCCCGGCGCCTGGCCGTCCGACCACGCTTCGAACGCGATGTTGAAGATCACGGCGATGCGCTTGCCGCCCGGCCAGCGGAAATCGTCGGGCAGGCGGGTGATGCGCGGGGTGTCCGCCTTGGCTGCGATGTCGGTCATGCGTCGTCCTTGATGGTATTGGCCAGGATGCCCAGGCCTTCGATTTCGATCTCGATGCGGTCGCCGGGCTGCATCCATACCGGCGGCTTGCGCGCATAGCCCACGCCGGCGGGCGTGCCCATCGCGATGACATCGCCGGGCTCCAGCGTCAGCGCCTCGGTCAGCAGGCACAGGGTCTCGGCCACCGGGAACAGCATGTTGGCGGTGTTGTCGCTTTGCATGACGCGGCCGTTCAGGCGCGATTCGATCTTCAGGCCCGCGGCGCCGGGGGGCAGGGCGTCGGCCGGGACCAGCCACGGACCGAAGGCGCCGGTGCCGTCGAAGTTCTTGCCTATGGTCCATTGCGCGGTGCGGCGCTGGTAGTCGCGCAGGGTCGCGTCGTTGAAGCACGCGTAGCCCGCGACCGCCGACAGGGCGTCGTCCGGCGTGAGATGCCGGGCACGCCTGCCGATCACCACCGCCAATTCGGCCTCGAAGTCCAGCTTGTCCGACACCCGGGGGCGCAGTAGCGGCGCGCCGTGGGCGATGAGCGAGGTGGCGCCGCGCATGAAGAAGCTCGGGTACGAGGGCTTGGCGTTGCCGCCTTCGGCGGCGTGGTCCGCATAGTTCAGGCCCAGGCAGATGATCTTGCCGGGGCGGGGCACGGGGGGCAGCAGGCGGACCTCGGCCAGCGGGACGCGTTTGGCGCCCGCCAGCGCGCGGTCGCCGGCTTCCCGCATGGCTTGCGGGCCCTGCGCGGCCAGCGCCGCCAGGGCTCCGGGCATGAACGGATGGCCGGGATCGGCGATTTCGGCGACGCTGCTGTCCGCGACCACGCCGATGCGGACGGTGTCCTGGCCTGGGAGTGTGTAGGAAACGAAAGGATGAGCCATTGTCGATAAAACTCCGTATGGAGAAAAATATCGACAAAATTCTATCGAGCTAAAATAATGTCGGTAACCTGAGGAAAACCCCCGCATGCTAGATGCCGATATCGCTCCCAGCATGACCGTGCAGATCTACGAACGCCTGCGCGCCGATCTGCTCGACGGTCTGTGGCCCCCCGGACAGAAGCTGCTGATGCATCGCCTGCGGCAGCACTACGCCATAGGCGCGAGTCCGCTGCGCGAGGCGCTCAGCCGCCTCGTCGCCGAGGGGCTGGCGGTCCACAACGACCAGCGCGGGTTCGCGGCCGCGGCGGTGTCGGCGGACGAACTGGAGGACATTCTGCGCAACCGTGTGGCGCTGGAGTCGCTGGCGCTGGAGCAGGGGCTGGCCAGGCGCAGCCCGCAATGGGAGGAAGCGCTGCTGCTCGCCTTCCATCGCCTGTCGCGCACGCCGCGTTCGGTGGACGAAGACAGCTATGAAGAGAATCCGGTGTGGGAACGGCAGCACCGCGCATTCCACTTCGCGTTGTTGTCCGCGTGCGGATCGCCGACCCTGATGGGGTTCTGCGAACAGCTCTACGACCGCGCCTACCGTTATCGGCAACTGGCGGCGCGCAAGGCCTACAAGCGGCGCAACGAATTGGACGAGCACCGGGCCATTTTCGAGGCCGTGATGGCGGGGGACCTGGAGGCGGCCAAGGGGCTGCTGGCCCGGCACTACGAACGGACGGCCGCGTTGTCGGGGCAGCAGGGGTAGGGAAGCCCGCGGCGGGCCGGCCCCCTCAGGCCGCGATGGCTTCCTCGGCCGGCTGGCCGGCACGCGAGCGCCAGGCCACGATGTCCTCGATCGTCAGCAGCGGCCAGCCATGTTCGCGGCCGTAGGCCAGCGCCGCGTCGCCGCGCATCATGCTGCCGTCCTCGTGCATAAGTTCGCACAGCAGCGCGGCGGGCGCGAGGCCGGCCAGAGCCGCCAGGTCCACAGACCCTTCGGTATGGCCGCGGCGGCCCAGCACGCCGCGCGGATCGGCGCGCAGCGGGAACACGTGGCCGGGGCTGACCAGGGCGGCGGGGTCGCCGGTCAGCGCGGCGCGCACCGTGGTGATCCGGTCCGCGGCGGACACGCCCGTGCTGACGCCGTCGCGGGCCTCGATGGTGACCGTGAAGGCGGTGCCGTTGCGGCTGCGGTTGCGCGAGGTCATCTGCGGCAGCCCGAGCGCTTCCACGCTTTCGGGCGTCAGGCACAGGCAGACGATGCCGCTGCAATCGCGGATCATGCGCGCCATGATGGGTTCGGTGATGGACTCGGCGGCGATGATGAGGTCCGCTTCGTTCTCGCGATCCTCGTCGTCCAGCAGAACGACAGGCTGGCCGAGTTTCAGCGCGGCCAGGGCCGCGAGCAGCCGTTGTTCGGCGGTGGTGGCTTCGAAGTACTGTTGCAGGGACTGCATGAAAACGCTCCGTAGGAAACAGGAAGCGTTCAGGGCATGGCGCTCGCACGAGCGCCTTAGGAGGCGCGCCGCCTCATGGCTGCGCGAACGCAGGCCGGTACGCGGCGCGTGTTCCCGTCTTCTTTCATCCGGACTATGACCGTCGGCTCCGGCATGGGACCGGATCTGCTGACCTTGCCGGGGGGCCGGCAAGCGCTCGCGGGCTCGGCGTCCGAAGACGCCCTACCGCCGGTGGGGATTTCCACCCCGCCCTGAAGACGCACCGCCCAGACAGGCGGCAGGGCTATCGTAGCAGAAGTGCCGCCCCGGCCTTGGGGAACGCCCTCACGGCGCCTCGGGTATTCTTGCCGTTCGAGGAGACCGTCTTTGCCCATGTCCAGCGATAACGATACGCGGCCGCCCCAGATCGGCGGACGGCAGTCCCTGTTGATTTTTGCCTGTTTCGCCGCCGCCTATTTCTTTTCCTACGGCCTGCGCTCGGTCAATGCCGCGCTGGCTCCCTTCATCACGCAGGACCTGTCGCTCAGCAAATCGCAGCTCGGCTGGCTGTCGTCGGCGTTCTTCGTTTCCCTGGCCGCCATGCAGGCGCCGCTGGGCGTCTGGCTGGACCGGTACGGCGCGCGGCGGGTCGAGGCCTGCCTGCTGGCGGTCGCCGCCCTGGGATCCTTCGTCATGGTCTGGGCCGGCAGCTTCGCGGTCACGTCGGCGGGGCGCATCCTCATCGGCGCCGGCGTGGCGGCCAGCCTGATGGCGCCGTTCTCGTATTTCCGGCGGTGCTATCCGGTGGAGCGGCAGGCGCAGCTGGGATTGTGGCTGCTGGTGGCCGGCACCGGCGGCGCGGTGTTCTTCACCTCGCCCGCGGCCGCGCTGGCCGGCCATTTCGGCTGGCGCAGCGTTCACCTGTTGTCCGGGCTGTCGCTGGCGGTGGTCGCGGTCCTGCTATGGCGCGTCGTGCCCGATCACGACGTGAGCGTGCTGGGAAGCGGGCGCCCGGGCGCGGCGCAGGTCTCGCTGTGGGGGCTGCTCAGGCATCCCGAGATCCTGCGCGTGATGCCGCTGTCGGCCATCGGGCAGGGCGGCATCATCGCCCTGCAGACGCTGTGGGCCGGACCCTGGATGACCGACGTCCTGGGCATGAGTCCCGCCGGCAGCGCCTCGATGCTGCTGGTCATGATGCTGGTGATGACGCTGGGCTATGTCGTCATGGGTTTCGCCAGCCCGCCGCTGCAGCGGCGCTTCGGTCTGTTGAACGTCGCGCTGGCGGGCTACCTGTGCTGCTTCGCCGTGATCTTCCTGCTGGCCTTCGCCGGCGGACCGCTGGCTGCGCTGCTGTGGCTGGCGATGGCGGCGGGCGTCGCGCCCATCATGCTGATGCAGCCTTATCTGTCCACGCAGTTTCCCCGCGAGGCGGCGGGGCGGCTCGTGACGCTCTACAACATGTTCGTGTTCGTCGGCGCCTTCGTGATCCAGTGGGGCATAGGCGTGGTCGTGGACGGATTGACGCAGGCCGGCCTGGGCCGGGGCGCGGCATTCGCGGTGACATTCGCGGGCCTGGGGGTGTTGCAGATGGCGTCGCTGGGGTGGTTCGTCCGCGGGCGCAGGGCGGACTGACCTGCCCGGCGAAAAAAAGCCCGCTTGCGCGGGCTGATGGAGATATCGGTCAGGGGGGCCTAGCTTCGCCTCTTGTCGTCTCCGGGGTGGCGGCGTCCTTCCAGGTGCGGGGCGTTGCCGCCTTCTCCCAGCATGCCCAGGGCCTCGGTCTTGAGCGCATGCACGCATTGCGCGAGAAAACCGTGGACCGCGGACAACTGGTCCCGTTCGTAGCGGGCGCCGATGTGCGCGACGTCTTCGGCCACGGCGCGCATGTGGCGTTCGATCTCCGCGCACTTCTCGCGCACCGGCCGGATGACGACGATGCGCCGGTCGAGCGGATGCTTGTCGCGGACCACGAAGCCGGTGGCTTCCAGCCTGTCGATCACCGCCGTCGTCCCGCCCGAGCTGATGCCTGCCAGGCAGGCCAGCTGGCCGGTCGTGATGGGCTCGAACTCGATGACGAGTTCGAGCGCCTTCACGTCGACCATGCCCAGCCCCAGTCGTTCGGCCAATGCTGTCTGGTATAGCGAGGTGTAGACCGTCAGGCGGCGGCCGAGCATCGTGACGATGCTGTTGAGCATCTCCTGGCTGTCGCTGTCCGTCTCTTCGGGTTCCCGGGGTATCGATCCGTGGACCGAGTGGCTCGAGGAACTCATTACGTTCTCCCAGTGAAGCATGGCCTCTCCTTTCAATGCTTGCCCAAGCCGCCCAGCAATCCGCCCAACAGTCCGGTGACCGGGTTCAGCAGGCCGCCGTTGCCTTCGCCACCTCCCGTGCCACCGCCCAGGCCGGTGCCCTGGCCGACGCCAGCGGTCAGGCTGTTGACGGCGCCGGTCAGGTTGGTCAGCACGTTGCCGACGGGGTTGGTGTTCTCGGGCGTGGCATGCACCAGGCCGCCCACGCTGGAGACGGTCTGTCCCAGGCCGTTCACCAGGCCGCCCAGGCCCGTGCCGACTGCGGGGACGTTGCCGCCCAGGTTGGTGCCGACGCCGCTCAGGCTGCCGCCCAGCGAGGTCAGGAGACCGTTGACCGGTTCGCCCAGGCCGGTGGCCGCGCCCACCGTCTGCGTCGTGCCGGACACCAGGCCCGCAACCGGAGAGACGATCGGGTCGAGCGCCGTGCCGACGTTGCCCAGGGTTTCCTTGGCGTTGAGCGGCACGAGGTTGTCGACCGCGCTACCCGTGTTGGCCAGCGAGGGGTGGAGAATGGGCTGAGCGTCGCTGCCGATGCCGCCCAGAAGACCGCTGGTGATCGGGGCGAGGAGCCCGTTGCTGCCGCCCAGCAGGCCTTCGAGGTTGCCGGACAGGATGGGCTGCAGGAGACCGCCTTCGCCGCCCGTGCCGCCGCCGGTCAGGCCACCGAGCAGACCGGTGACGGGAGCGAGTACGCCGCCTTCACCGCCGGTCGCGCCATTGAGCAGGTTGGTGACCGGGGCCAGGATGCCGCCTTCGCCACCGGTGACGCCGCCGAGCAGGCCGGTGACGGGAGCGAGTACGCCGCCTTCACCGCCGGTCGCGCCGTTCAGCAGGTTGGTGACCGGGGCCAGGATGCCGCCTTCGCCGCCCGTGACGCCACCGAGCAGACCAGTGACAGGAGCGAGCACGCCGCCTTCACCGCCGGTCGCGCCATTGAGCAGATTGGTGACCGGAGCCAGCACGCCGCCATCACCGCCCGTGACGCCACCGAGCAGGCCGGTGACGGGGGACAGCAAGCCGCCGCTGCCGCCCGCGCCGGACGGCGAGGCGGTGGCGCCGGCCTTGTCGACCAGTCCACCTTCCACGCTCAATCCAAGGCCGGCGGTCAGGCTTTCCACCGAACCGGTCAGGTTGTTCAGCACGTTGCCGACCGGATTCTTGTTGGCATCGGAGGCATGCAGCACGCCGCCTGCGCTGGCGACCGTCGCGCCCAGTCCGGACACCAGCCCGCTGACGCCGGTGCCGGCAACGGGCAGCTTGCCGCCCAGGCTGTCACCCAGGTTCGAGACGGCGCCGCCCACCGAGACCAGAAGATCGTTCACCGGCGCGCCCACGCCGGTCTTGTCGCCCACTTGCTGAGTCAGTTGCGTGGCCGTGCCGACGATGGGGCTGACCGCCGGATCCAGGCCCGCGCCCACCTGGCCCAGCGTCTGGCCGAGCTTGAGGTCGACGAGGTTGTCCACGGCGTTGCCGGTGTTGGTCAGCGCCGGCTGCAGCACGGGGTTCTGGACGGTGCCGCCTTCGCCCAGGCCGTTCAGCAGTTGCGAGACGGGGCTCAGCAGGCCGTCGTCCGAGGCCAGCGTGCCGGTCAGGGTGGACACCGTGCCGCTCAGATTGTTGAGCACGTTGCCCAGCGGATTGGGATTGCCTTCGGTAGCGTTCAAGAGGCCGCCTGCGCTGGCGACGGTGTCGCCCAGGCCCGCGACCACGCCGCCCAGGCCCAGCTTGACCGGCAGGCCGGTGTCGTCCAGCGATTGGCCGAGGTCCTTCACCGAGCCGCCGACCGAGGTCAGCAGGTTGTCCACGGGAGCGCCCAGGCCGGTCGCGGCGCCCACCTGCTGCGTGAGGCCCGTTACCGTGCTGCCCACGGGAGCGACCACGCCGTCGAGCTTGGTGCCGACGTTGTGCAGCGTGCCGCCCAGACCGGTGTCCACCACGTTGTCGACCGCTTGGCCGACGTTGCCCAGCGTGGGAGCCAGAACGCCGGTGACGGGCGTGCCGCCGGGGTTGCCGGGGTCTCCCGGGCCGCCAGGATCGCCAGGGTTGCCGGGATTGCCCGGATCTCCCGGATCTCCCGGATTGCCGGGGTTGTTCGGGTTGTTGGGGTTGTTCGGATCACCCGGATTGTTCGGGTTGTTGGGATTGGTGGGGTCGGAGCCTCCTCCCAATCCGGATGTGATCGCACCGGATCCGGAGCAACCGGCCAATGTCGAAAGTGCGAGTACCAAGGCGGCTACCAGGACGCGAGGGCCCGGCTTCGTTTGTTCTTTATGCATGGTTGTTCCCCTTATCGCTGAAGCGGCGACACTGCCTGCTGCGCCTATCGAGCAAGAGCTGTGCCAATGGGCAACGGGAAGGGGGCCGAGGCGTGGGGCGACCACCCCGGAACACCCGGAAAACCTTGCAAACAGGGGATAAATCGAAAACTCAGGGAATTCGTGCGGCTGAGACGATGCGCCCGGATTCCCTGGGAAGCGAGGCGAAAGGAGGGGGGATGAGGCGTTTCGTTACGTAGCAGGGAACCCCCTGTTACGTAACGAAGACCGCGTGCGGGTCAGTCGAACCGCAGCGAGTAGTTGGCGTTCAGGCGCAGCGGCCGGCCGCTGCTGTTGACCGGCTTGTCGCCGACGGGCTTGGCCAGGTTCAGATCGAATGCGTAGTGGCGCTGGTCGGTCACGCGCAGGCCCAGGGCCAGCGATGTCAACGTGTCCGTGGCCAGTGTGAAATTCTTGTTGTTCAGTTTGACGTGAGCGTAGTCGGCCAGCACGTAGGGCGTGACGCTTTGCAGGTAGGGCAGGCCCACCCCGAAGCGCCGGTTCAACTCGATGGATGCGCCATAGCCCTTGTCTCCGCCCAATTCGCCCGCGGGATAGCCGCGCCCGAAGCGCTGTCCGCCGAACGTGACCTGTTCGGAGGTGGGCAGGGAATCCGCGCTGTACTGGCCCAGCGCGGCCAGCGACAGTCCGAACTGATGGGGCAGCGTGAAGTTCTGGTTGGCCATCAGCGTATAGCGCGTGAAGCCCAGGTCGTAGCTGCTGTTCGCGCTCTGTTCCGCGCCCAGGCCGTCCATGCCCTTGTAGATCGCGGCGGTGATGCGCCGCGATTGCCTGTCGGTGGCCTGGGCGTAGGCCAGCTCGCCGCGCAGCACGCGCAGGTGGTTGCTGAGCGTGACCTGGTTGCCGGTGATGCGGCTGCTGTACGTGTCGTTGTTGCGCGAGGCGTAGAAGCCCGCCGTGCCCGTCAGCGATTCCCGGTTGGCCAGCAGGAAGGGATAGCTCACGCTGAGTCCGGCCCGCTGGTTGCGGACCCGGCGGTCGATGTTCTGCGCGTTCAGGCTGTCGTTCTCGGGGTTGGCGGCGTAGCTGTAGGCCTCCGCGCGCACCGTCATGCCGTCGCTGCCCACCGGCACGGCGACGTTGGCCGCGTAGTACTCCAGATGATCGCTGCCGCGCGGCACCGCCGTGGTGACCTGGATCTGTTCGGCCAGCGGCGTCAGGCTGTTGGCGGTCGCGGTCAGCATGGCATGGACGCCGGTGCCCAGGTTGCCGATGCCGGTGTCCAGGCGGAAGGCCTTGTAGCCTACGTTCACGACCAGTTCCGTGGAGCCGTCGGCGCGCTTGGGCAGCGCGAGCTCGGGCTTGATCGTGGCGCCGGCCACCGTGGTCATCAGGTTCAGGTAGCGTTCCAGCGTGGCCCGGGTCAGCGGCCGCTCGGCCTCGATGCGCGCGGCATAGTCGCGGATCTTGGCCGCGGCGTTGCCGGCATCGCCTTCGATCCGGGTGCTGCCCACATAGCCTTCGACCACGGTCACCTTGACCAGCCCGTCGCGGAAGTCCTGCGACTGGATCAGGGCGAAGGACAGCGCATAGCCGGCATCGCGATAGAGCTGGGTGATGGCATCGGTGCGCTGGATCAGTTCGGCAACGGTGATTTCCTTGCCTGCCAGCGGTTCCAGCAGGTCGATCACCTTCTGGAAGTCGATCGCCGTGACGCCGGAGACGTCGAACTGCTTCGGCACCAGTCTATGCGCCAGCAGGGCCTGGATCGCTTCGTTCTGCGCGGGCGCCGGAACAGATACGGAAGGGGCCGCGGCCGGGACCGGCACGGATACCGGAGGCAGTGATTCCGCAGGGTTTCCCCGAAGCGGACTGTCCGCCGCCGATGCCGCTAACGGAGATATGGCCCCCGCAATCAACAGGGCCAGTTTAAGCGTGCGGAATTCGGGTTTTCCCGATGAAAACGAGGTCATTGGGGAATATGGAGCAAATATGCGTAAACGATCGTCATCGCGCGCAGTGTGCCATACGAATACTGTCTTAGGGTGCGCCGATCGGGGGTGGGACGGGATTTTGAGGGGGTTTTTCGTAGTGGGACGTTTGTAGGACGTTACCGGAAGATACTAAAACTCTTTTAATCGTTCGGTTTTCCTATGGAATAAATATTCGCAAACTTGAGATTATCTGGTGATTAACAAAGATGCCGGACCAGAAAAGCGATTTCCTGGCTCTTGTCTTCATCGGATTAATAGAAATTCTTAAGAAAGCAGATATTGACAAGCTCGGATCGATGCCTGTACGGTATGCGTAACCGAGCGTTACATAAGAGAGCCTGCGATGCAGCCTGGAGACATTCTCCCTCTGAGTTTTGACGCTAGCTTGGTCGCGCTGTCCTTTGTGATTTCCGCATTGGGCGCGTATGTGGCGTTATTGGCTGCCAGTCGTATTCGAACGCTGGATGGCGGCGTGCACGTGGGGTACGTCATCGTCGCCGGTATTGCGCTCGGAGGGGTGGGTATATGGAGCATGCATTTCATCGGAATGCTCGCCCAGGTCATACCGCTGGGAGTGGCATACGGACTCTGGCTCAATCTGCTCAGCCTGGTGGTGGCGGTGATATTCGCCGGCGCCGCGCTCTGGTATGTGGGCAGCGCCCCATTTTCCCTGGACCGCTGCCTGACGGCGGGAGTGCTGGCGGGATTCGGCGTGGCCGGCATGCACTACATCGGCATGGGCTCCATGCGCATGGATGCCTTCTTCGACTGGAGCATCGCTCTGGTGCTGCTTTCCGTGGTCATCGCGGTGGCCGCGGCCACCGCGGCCATCTGGCTGGCGTTCAACCTGACCAGCGAACTGCAGCGCGTCAGTGCCGCCCTGGTCATGGCGCTGGCCGTGTGCGGCATGCATTACACGGGCGTGGCCGCCGGCACCATCATCTGTTCGACCCCGCGCACCTTTACCGGCTGGCAGCTCGACGGCAGCGTGCTGCCCTATGCGGTATTCCTGATTTCCGTCGTGACGCTGGTCGTCATGCGCATCGAACTGCACCGTAGTTCCGAGGAGGTGCGGGCCAACGCCGCAAGCCGGGTCGACCACGTCATTTACTCGCGCCAACGCCCGGAAAATCGCAAATGATTGCCCATAGCGATATTCGTTTTTCTGGCATTTTCTTTGGGGAGGTGTCATCGAAAATATAGGAATGCAGTCGTGAATGAATCGGCTGATAATGCCGAAGAAAATGTTTCCTTTTTTTTCAGAGATGGAGATTAAAATGAATCAGGTGATGAAATTCTTGAAGGAAGACGACGGCGCGACCGCCATCGAGTATGGACTGATTGCGGGCTTGATTGCCGTGGTGATCATTGGCGTTTTGACTCTGCTCGGTACCGGGCTCAAGGAGATGTTTCAAAAAGTGGTCGACAAACTGCCGACCACGCCAGCTCCGACCTGATCGTGGCAAATTGAAAAATTACCCCGGGTCGATATGGCCCGGGGGAGTCATAAATATATGGTCAACGGCAGTCAAGCTTTCGTGTTCGTCGTTTTCTGCGCCTTGGTCGTGGGCAGCGACCTGCTCTTTCGCCGTGTTTTCAATTGGCTGATCCTGGTGGGATTGCTGCTCAAACTGGGTTGGCTGGTCTTCGGTGGAACGGCTCCAGAAGGACTCACCAGCGCATGGGCGAGTGCCGGCATGGGTTTGCTGCTCGCGCTGCTCTTTCTCGTGCCGCTCTATGTGTTCAAGGCCATGGGGGCGGGGGACGTGAAGTTTTTTGCAGTATTGGGTTTCTGGATGGAGCCGACACCTCTGGTCATTGCCTGGTTATTGGGCAGCGGCATGGCCGGTATCCATGCAGTGGTTTCGATGGTTCATCGGAATCATCCGTTGGGCACCTGGGCAGACCTGCAGTTGGCGGGTGTGCAGGAAAGGATCCGCAGTCCGGATGTGGTTCAACGGATGGCGTCCTGGGTGGCTGGTATCCGGGCGGGCCGTGCCGGCATCCCCTATGCGGCGTATCTCGCCCTGGGGGCGATCTGGGCCCTGTATTCAACATAGATGGCGAAATTCGAGGCAATAGTGAAAAACGCTGACATACGCACCGTGGCGAAGGATCGATGGCATCGCGTCGTCTCGCAGCGGGGTGCCTATGCGCTCGAATTCGCCCTGATTTTCCCTATCTTCTTTCTGGTTCTCTATGGCGTGTTGAGCTTCGGCCTGATCTTCACGACGCAGCAGTCGCTGACGCTGGCGGTCGAGGAAGGCGCCCGCGCAAGCCTGCGGTATTACCTTCCTTCCGCGGCGGGCACCGGGTTCATGGCGCAGATGCTGGGACGCCTCGAACATGGCTGCGAAGTGGCGAAGCTGCGCGCGGCATGGTTGGGAGAGGTCGGGAGCGGAACCATCACGCCGACCTGCACCGCCTCGATCAAGGGGCCGTGCCTGAAGGCGGACGGCACCATGGATACGGCGGCGTCGTGCACGACGACGCTGGGCGCGGCGCCAGCGGGACCGTCGGTGGCCTGCGGGTATCGGCAGGAAGAAATGTGCTTTGCGACGCTGAACGTGAGCTACGCCTACAGCGCGAATCCGCTCGTGCCGTCGCTGCCGGGCACGTTTCTCGTCATTCCCGATGTGTTGAGCGCCACGGCCAGGGTGGCGCTGGATCCGGGGGCGCTGCAACTGGGTTCGTCCGGGGGAGGAGCATGAGCGCTGCCCTGCCCGAGGCCGCCCGTATGAGCCGAGCGCAGCGCGGTGTCGCCGCGCTCGAGTTCTCGCTGGTCTGCGTGTTGTTTCTCGTCATCCTGTTCGGAATCATCAGCTACGGCTGCATCTTCGTCGCCCAGCAATCGTTGTCGCGAGCGGCGGAGGAAGGCGCACGCGTGGCCTTGCAGTCGACGCTGGCGGGATTGAAGGAGGGCGCATCGCTGCAGGCCGAGGCATGCGGAGCGGTGGCGCAGTCGGTTGACTGGCTGAGTCAGCGTCGCGCATCGATGGGGCAGGCGCCCGTGGCCTGCGAGCTCAGGGCGGCCCAGGCGTGTACCTATGCCGCGGGCCTGCGTTGCGCCTCGCTGGTCGTGACCTATGTCGATTATCGGAAGTATCCGTTGATACCGGAACTGTTGCCGCTGGGCAATTGGCTGCAGTCCTTGTTCGGCGAAAACACTGCCTGGATTCCACGGGACCTGTCGGCCGTGGCGACCGTGCAATTGGGAAGGAATACGTCGGGTTCGTGACAGGCCGGCGCGTGGAGTTTTTTTCGAGTATCGAGGCGACAAGCTGATGAACAACGTAACCAAAATCGTCGCAGCCATGCTGGTGTTGCTGGCGGTGCTGCTGGGAGGCTATGCCTTCGTGCTGGCGACCAAACCCGCTCCGGTCGCCAAGCCGGCGGCCGCACCTACGCCATTGTCCGAAAAACGGATTCCAGTGGTCGTGGCGGACAAATTGCTTCCCGGTGGGGTACCCATCGATACGGGCGCGCTCAAGGTCGTGGAACTACCCATCGATCCGGCCGGTGCCTATCGAGCAACCACCGATCTTGCGGGCAAGATTCCCAAGTTCGATATCGGTCCTGGTACGCCGGTCACTGAAAGCATCCTGGTCAAAGGCCTCACGCTGCTGCTGAACGATGGCGAGCGGGCCGTGGCGGTGCCGGTCGATGAGGTGGTCGGAACGGGCAACCGGGTTTCTCCGGGGGATTTCGTGGACGTGTTCTTCACGCTCAAGCAAGGACAAGACGTTACCAGGACGCAGGCCAGGTTGCTGCTGTCGCGTCTGCGCGTGCTGACCTATGGCACCGCGTCGGCCGCCGGCGATGCACCGTCGGACGATGGCGCGACGGTGGTACGCAACAACAATCCGCCCCCGCCGGCCCGTACTGCGGTACTGGCCGTGCCGACCGCCGATGTGAACCGCCTGCTGTTGGCCACGCAGAACGGCAAGCTGCAATTGGTGCTGCGCAATCCCACCGACGCGACCGCTCCGGATGCCAGCCTCTTTCCCGAGCCGCCGCCGGTCCTGGCAGGAAAGAACGGTTTGACCAAGGAGCAGCGCGAAGCGCTCGAGCTGGCCGACAACCAGGCCTATGCCGGCCTGGAACTCACAGGCCTGTCGGGCGGCGCGGTGAAGCGGCCCGCGCCGGTGGTGCAGGTCCGGCCGCGGCGGCCCGCACCCGCGCCCAAGGTCGAGAGCAATACGGTGGAAGTGGTGCGTGGCACCAAGCGTGAAGTCGTCGGGTTTTAACGGGTAGAACCTCAATGAAAATCAGCAATCAGGCTTTCGTGCGGCGTTTGGCGCCCCTGGCCATGGCGTTGACGCTGTCCTTCGCCGTGCCGGCCGGCGCGGCCGACGAGGGCGGTCCGCGCCAGATATCGGTGGCGGTGCGTGATCAGTACCAGCTCAGCATTCCCGGCAACCTGGAGCGTGTGTCGGTGGTCGATCCCGAGGTGGCCGACGTCGTGATCCAGAAGGGCAGCGGCGGCCGCAAGGGCGGGGTGCTGGTGGTGGGCAAGAAGCCCGGTACCACCATGGTATCGGTCTGGCAGCGGGGCGCCGCAGCGCCCCAGGCCTACCTGGTCCGCGTGACGGGCGACCTGGCCACGCTGCTGGGCGAGGGGGACGGAGCGAAGGCTCAGGTCTATGGGGAAGCGGCCGTGTTGAGCGGACTGTCGCCGTCGATGCTGTCGCATCATCGTGCCGCGGCCGCGGCCAGCGACGCTGTGGGGGGAGAAAACGTATTTGATGCTTCCACCATCGAAACAGGCGGCGTGGTTCAGGTGGAAGTCAAGGTCGTGGAATTCAGCAAGCAGGTGATGAAGGAAGCCGGCTTCAATTTTTCCGCTTCCAATCGACGCGGCAGCTTCAGCTTCGGCCTGGCCAGCGACCTCGCGCCTACCGGCAAGGCTTTTGACCTGACCCTGGGGTTGAGCCGCGGCAATTTCCTGCTCGATACCAACCTGCGCCTGTTGGAAACCAACGGTCTGGCGCGCGTGCTGGCCGAGCCCACGCTGGTTGCCTTGTCCGGCCAGAGTGCGAAGTTCCTGGCAGGGGGCGAACTGCCCGTGCCGCAGGCCGGTGGCTTGGGCACGACCACGGTCATGTACAAGCCTTTCGGGATCGGACTGACGTTGACACCAACGGTGCTGGCCAAGGACCGCATCGCACTCAAGGTTGCGCCCGAGGCCAGCGACCTGGACTGGACCAACGGCATCACGCTCAACAATATCCAGATCCCCGCCATCATCACCCGCCGGGCCGACACCACGGTCGAACTCGGCGACGGCGAGAGCTTCGTGATCGGCGGTCTGGTGTCGCGTTCGACCACTTCGAATCTGGACAAGCTGCCGTTCCTGGGAGACCTGCCCATCATAGGTACCTTTTTCCGGAACATGAGGTACTCCCAAAAGGAAAAGGAGCTGCTGATCGTCGTGACGCCGCACCTGGTCAAGCCTTTGGCCAAGGGCGTCAAACCGCCCATGCCGGGCGCGAACGAGAAGCGTGACTCCGCGACCAATGCCTGGGGCCATTTCCTGCTGGGTGTCGCGAGCAATGATGAGTTGCCTGGTTTTTCCAAGTAGTCGGTTGTTACCGGGTATCTGTAGGAGTCGTATATGAACGCCCCGAGCAAGGAGTTGGCGAGTTTGTTGGATACTCGCCGTTTCCTGTTCTTCACCGGCGACAGCTCATCGGCGCAGCGTCTGGCCGCGGTGCTGAGGCATGATGGCGTGGTTGTTCAGGAAGACGTGGTTCCCGACCGATTGTCGGCGCGCCTGGCCGAACTCGGACCGCAGATGGTGTTGCTGGATTTCGGCTCGGACGACAACGAACCCGGCAGGCTGCTGCACGCCAGTGACCTGGCGAAGACGCTGGCGCGCGTGGCGCCCGCGCTGCCGGTCGTCGCGGTGGGCAGCATGATGCGGCCGCAGGGCGCCGTGGCTGCCCTGCGGGCTGGCGTGCGGGATTTCATCGATCCGGCCGACGAGTCCGAAGTGCGCGATGTCGTGCGGCGCGTGCTGCAGTCCCATGCCACGAGCGGCGTGCCGGGACGCGGCCAGATGGTGGTGTTGCTGGGCGTGCGCGCCGGGCTGGGTACGACCACGCTGGCGGCGCATCTGACCTCCATGGCGCAAGTCCAGGGGGAAGCGGCACCGGCGGCGGAAGGGCGGCCGGCCAGCAGCCTGCGCGGTCCCGCGGCACTGCTGGACCTGGGCCTGCCCGTGGCCGACGGCCAGCTCTATCTGAACGTATCCGGCAGCTTCCATTTCGCCGAGGCGGTACGCAACCTGCGCCGCTTCGACGAGACCCTGGTCAACACCGCGCTTACGCGCAGCGCCAGCGGCGTGGCGGTGATCTCGCTGCCGCGCGACCTGGCCGAGATGCGCACGGTATCGCATGCGGATTCGCTGGGACTGCTGGACCGCCTGCGCCAGCACTTCGGCCTGCTGGTGGCCGACGTGGGCGGATTCTCCAATCCGGACTTCGTGGCCGGCATGGTACGGGCCGCCGACCAGGCGTGGATCGTCACGGACCAGTCGGTGGGCGCCCTGGTCTCGCTGGCGGACGTCCTGCGCGACCTGGACGGCCGCGACGTGGACCGCGCCAGGATGCGGCTGGTGGTGAACCGCTACGACGAGCGCTATGGCATGACCGCCGAGCAGATCGCACAGCGGTTCGACGTGCAGTTGCTGGGAACGTTGCCCGACCGCGCGCTGGCGCTGATGAACAGCACCAACCAGGGCCGGTTGCTGCACGAGGTGGCCGACCGCGACCCCTATGTGAGGGCTGTGCACGGGTTGGTGGATTCGCTGGGCGCGTATGACCAGGCTTTGCCGCCGGGTGCGAAATGGCTGTCGCGGTGGCTGCCGAATCTGCACAAGCACCTGGTGACGCGAT
Organism: Pigmentiphaga kullae; assembly: GCF_004216695.1. GTDB lineage: Bacteria > Pseudomonadota > Gammaproteobacteria > Burkholderiales > Burkholderiaceae_B > Pigmentiphaga > Pigmentiphaga kullae. The sequence goes on along the minus strand of NZ_SGXC01000002.1, from coordinate 1,465,087 downwards.
GAAGAAAGATTCCGGTTTGAAACGGGCAAACATGCAGCGGAGAGTCTCATCATGACGGCATCGATCGAGTTTGCCGACGATAGTCCGGCGTTTGCCAACACCCAGCGCTTCCAGGACGTCAAGGCCGCGGCGCACGAGCATCTGTTGTCGCGCATCGAGGAACTGGGCGCGGAATTCGGGCGCTGGTCCCGGACTGCGATCCAGCAGTTCGTCGACCTGGAGGTCGACAGTTTCGTGCGCCTGCGCCGAGTTCCCATCAACGAAACCGAGCTTAGGCAGGTCGCGGCCTCGTTGACCAAAGAGCTGGCCGGACTGGGGCCGCTGGAAGACCTGCTGGCCGATCCGGCGGTCGAGGACATCCTGATCAACGGCCACGACAACGTGTTCGTGTCGCGCCGCGGGGTGTTGCAGCGGGAAGTCCTGCGCTTCAGCGACAACCAGCATCTGCTGCGCATCGTGCGCCGCATCCTGGCGCCGCTGGGCCGGCGGCTGGACGAGTCGAGCCCCATGGTGGACGCGCGCCTGCCGGACGGCGGTCGCCTGAACGTGGTCATCGAACCGCTGGCGGTGGACGGCCCCATGGTGTCCATCCGGAAGTTCCGCCAGGACCCGCTCAAGCCGGCCGACCTGCTGGCGCTGGGGACCTTCAACGAAGAGATCCACCGCCTGCTGAGCCTGGCGGTGCGGGAGCGCTGCAACATCCTGGTTTCTGGCGGAACGAGTTCCGGCAAGACCTCGCTGCTCAATGCGCTGGCGTTCTTCGTTCCCGAGACCGAGCGCGTGGTCACGGTCGAGGATACTGCTGAACTGTCGCTGAACCACCCCCATGTGGTCAGGCTGGAATCCCGTCAGGGCGGCTTCGATGGCGCGGGCCACATCAGCATCCGCGATCTGATACGCAACAGCCTCCGGATGCGGCCGGACCGCGTGGTCGTCGGCGAAGTCCGCGGGCCCGAGGTCATGGACATGCTGCAGGCCATGAACACCGGCCACGAAGGTTCGATGGCGACCATACACGCCAACTCCCCGCGCGAATGCCTGTACCGGATGGAGATGCTGGCGGGCTTCGCGGGCTTCCAGGGCAGCGAAGACAGCCTGCGCAGGCAGATCGCCAGCGCGCTGGACTTCATCGTGCAGATTGCCCGTCTGTCCAATGGCCGCCGGCGCATCGTGTCGATCTCGGAAGTCACCGGCATGGGCGACAACGTGATCTCTACTCAGGAACTCTATCGCCACGAGAGTTTCGTCGGTCCCGATGGCGAAGAGAAGGATCGCTGGGTATCGCTCGGCATACATCCGCACACGCCGAAGCTGGCCAAGTACCGTGACCAGTTGCGCGTGACGATGGCGCCGGAGCCGCCTGCGGGCGGCGGGGGCGGTTTCTGGTCCAGGGGGCGATGATGTCGGCCCAGCTACTTTCGGTGTTGTGCATCGCGCTGCTGCTGGTGGCGGCGGGATTGTGGCTGTGGCAGAGCGCGAGCGAACGAGGGCGCCGGCAGGCGACCAGCGCCTTCGTCGAGGAGCAGCTCAGCCGGTCCTTCGACCCCACCCGCGCGGTCGTGGCCGCGGCCCAACAGCTCTACCCGCCAGTGCGCCCTCGGGGCGTGCGCGGGCGGTTCCAGAACATGCTGCTTCGTGCCGGCGTCGAGCCCGGCCCCGCTTTCTACGGCCCCTGGCTCGTGGCGCTTGTGGCCATGCCTGTATTGGCCCTGCTGTTCGGCGGTGGTCTGGCTGCAATGGTGATGCTCGTCCTGGTGGTGCTGGCGGTTCTGTTCCAGCTCTGGTGGCGGGCGGACAAGCGCCGGCAGAAAATGGTGCGGCAGCTGCCGGGTTTCATCGATGCCCTGGTACGGCTCATCACCATCGGCAATAGCCTGGGATCGGCTTTCCAGACCGCGGTTTCCTCGGTTGATGCGCCCTTGTTCGAGGTGCTCGAGCGGGCCAATCAATTGAACCGGGCGGGCATGGAACTGGATGCTTCTCTGGTGCATGCCGCCAGGCTCTATCGTTCCTATGAGCTGGAGCTGGTCGCCGCCGTGATCGGCGTGGCGTTGCGTTTCGGCGGCCGCAGCGATGTGGTGCTGGAACGCATGGCGTCGTTCATGCGCGACTTGCAGCAGGCGCGAGAGGAGTTGCACGCGCTCTCCGCCGAGGTCCGGTTGTCGGCCTGGATCCTGGGGCTGCTGCCGATTTTCGTCGCCGGGTTCATCGTCATCTTCAACAACGCCATGTTCGTGGGCATGTGGACCGACCCGGTTGGCCAGAAGATGCTGATGGGCGCTTTCGCTCTGCAACTGGTCGGCTCTTTCTGGCTGTACCGCATGGCCAAATCGGTTTGAAGCTATGTCTACACAATTATTGACCGTTGCTTCCCTGGTTCTGTTCGCCGCCGCCGCGTTGCTGGTGGGCGTGGCGGTCCTGATCCGTGGCTCAAGGCAGAACCGAAGCCGCCTGGTCGTGGACAGCGCCATCACCGCGCGGACCAATCCCGTGCTGGAGGATGCCCTTGCCAATGTGGCGTCGCCTGTCCGGCGAGGCCGGGTGAGCGCCATGTTCGATGGCGCGGCGCAGTTGGGCGAGAAATGGGAACGGGGACGGCTGGGCAACTATCTGCTCGAGGCCGAGGACCGGCAGTTGATCGATCGCTGCGGCTTCGGCGACCTGGGACGGGCGCGCTCGCTGTTCATCTTCGCACGTGTCGTGCTGGCCATTGTCGTGCCTGTCCTGGCTTGGGCATTCGGTGGCGGCGGCGCATTTGGCACGGTGCTTTCCCTGTTCCTGGGGTTTGCGCTCGGCTACATGGTGCCGAAGTGGACGCTTCGCCGTGTGGCCGCTTCGCGCGGCCGCAAGGCCAAGGAAGAACTGCCGTTGTTGATCGATTTGCTGCGCCTGCTGCAAGGCGTGGGCTTGTCGATCGACCAGAGCCTGCATGTGATCGTCACCGAGTTCCGCATGGTGTTGCCGGTACTGGCAGTCGAACTGGAGATCGCCGTCAACCAGCATGCCCGGGGGTTGTCCCGCGAGCAGTCGTTGCAGCGACTGGCCACCGGTTTCGGCAATGAGGATCTGGCGGCCGTGGCGCGGCTGATCGTCCAGGTCGACCGGCATGGCGGCGCGGTCCAGGAACCCCTCAAGCAGTTTTCCGAGCGTGTCCGGGAACAGCGGCGGATGGAGTTGAAGGAGCGTGTCGGCAAGCTGACGGTCAAGATGACCGGCGTCATGGTGCTGACATTGCTGCCCGCTCTGATCATCGTCACGGGCGGTGCGGGTTTCCTGGCAGTTTTCCGCGGCCTGGCGAGAATGGGAGGTTGAGATGACCGGGGCCATTCATTACCCGGTGCGCATGGCCGGGTTGCTCGGAGTCGTGCTGCTGGCGGCGGGGTGCAGTTCCACCGTGCCCTCGGGCTACGGCGTATCGGCGCCCAAGTTCAACGACGAAGCCATGATGCGCCAGCAGGTCGCAAACGACGAACCCGCGGCGGACAGCCGTGGCATGTATCTGTCGCTGATCCGGGAGATGCAGGGCAAGGGCCTCTACTTCGCGTCGCTGGCGCATATCGATGCCTTCGAGCAGCGCCATGGCGCGGCGCCCGACGTCGAGCTGCTGCGGGCCCATGCGCTGCGCGAAGCCGGGCAGTCCGAGGAAAGCGCAGCGGTCTATCGCCGCTTGCTGAAGACGGAAGTCGGCGCGGCGGCCGCGCAGGGCCTGGGTCTGCTGGCAGGGGCACGCGGCGACTACCCGGCCGCGGTGGTATCGCTGCGCGAGGCGGCGCGCCTCGATCCCACCAATGCGCTGATCGTCAGCGACCTTGGCTATGCCTTGCTGCGCAACGGCGAAACCGCCGCTGCCCGGCTGCCGCTGGCGCAGGCCGCCGAGCTGGCGCCGGAAAACTCCAGGATCCTGGCCAACCTGGCCCTGCTGCTGCTGGTGTCGGGCGATGCAGGGCGGGCCGGCACCGTCATGGACAAGGCCGGCCTGTCTCCCGATGCGCGCGTGGCGGTGCGCAAGCTGGCCGACGACATTGCGCGCCGGGCACCCCAGGCGTCCCGTCCGATCGCGGTCGTGAAGGCGGATCCCGCTCCGGCCGCGGTTCCGGTTCCTCCGCCGGCGGCCAGCCCGTTCCCGGTTTCGTCCCTGGCGCCCGAGATGTCCCGTGTGCCCATGGCCCCTGTGGCGGCGCCGAAGGCCGCGGTGGTCCGGACCGCCGTGCAGGAGACCGAACCCACGGATACCGCGCGCGAACCCGCGGTGCGGCAGGTCTCCGCACCTGTCCTTCAGCCGGTGCGTGCGCCCATGCAGTCCATGCTGGACCGGTTCAACTCGGCCATCCCCTGACGCCGGCAGGCCGATGCGACAGGACCTTCTTCAACGATGACGAATACAAGTGGAATCAAGGCGATCATGAAACCTACCAGCCATTGCCCGCACGGACAGTCCGCTTCCCGGCGCGCCAGCCGTTACCTGATGCTGGCCGCGCTGCTGGCGGCACCCTTGGCGCAGGCTCAGAGCAACGCCCCGGTGACCGGGTCCATGCTGCAAGAGACGCCCGAGCAGCGGGCGCGCATGGAACAAGCCGCGCGCCAGGCCCAGGCGGAAGAGCAGGCCCGCCGCGCGGCGGCCGCGCAGCAGCAAGCGGCACAGCAACAGGCCCAGCAGCAAGCCGCGCAGGCGCAGCGGGAGGCGCAACTGCGCGCGGCTCGGCAGCAGAGCGCGGCACCGACGCCGGCGGCTCCGGCGGCGACACGTCCCGCTTCCCCGGTCGTGCGCCAGGTGCCGGGGCCGGGCCAGGCACCGGCTGCCGCGGCCCAGACCGCGCCCGCGGCGCGCCAGCAGGTGGTGCAATCGCCCGAACAGCGCGTGACCACCGTGGTCACCCCGCAAGCGGCCACCCCCGCCCAGCCCGCACCGGCAGCCGCGGCGCCTGCCGTTGCCGCCGCGCCCAGGACGGAGCCCGCGGTGGCGGCGGCATTGGCCGCGCCGCAGGGCAGGAGCCGGCCCAATGGCGACGTGACCAGCGAGGTACTGCGCATGCAGGCCGAAGGGCGCCAGGCGGGCCAGGCGCTGCCCATGCTGGGCGCGACGGCGTCCCCCAGCTGGAAGCGCTACATCGACAGCTACTCGCATCCCATCCCCGAGTACTACGAGACGACCTCGCAGCCGAAGCAATAGGCAGGCTTTCATGACACCGCATCGCCGTATCCCCTCGTTCTCTTCCGCTTCCCGGGCGCCGCTGTCGCGCCAGCGGGGATCGGTGCTGATCGCGGCCGCGGCGGCGATGCTGGTATCGGTGACCCTGCTGGCCTCGGCGGACCTGGGTTATCTCTTCTACATGAAGCGGGAACTGCAGAAGACCGCCGACCTGGCCGCGCTGGCCGGCGCCCAGCAACTGGAGCGGGACAGCTGCGTTGCCGCGCAGGCGGCCGCGCGCGGCAACGCCAACCTGAACCTGCAGCGCTTCGCGCTGTCGATGGCATCGTCACCCGAACCGGTCTGCGGCCGGTGGGATCCGAATCCGGATTCGACCAAGAACACCGTGCAGACCATGGAACCTCCATCCGAGTCCTACAGCGGCGCTGGCGGCAAGAAGTATTTCGGCACACCCAAATCCACGGCCGGTTTCAATGCGATCAAGGTCGCCATTTCCCAACAGATCCCCCTGGTGTTGCCGTTCCTGGGTAATCGGTCCCTTTATGCCGAAGCCATCGCCGTCCAGGAAGCCCCCGTCGCGTCCTTCTGGGTCGGCTCGAAACTCGCGACCACGAATTCCCAGACCGCCCCCTTGTGCGTGCTGCTCCGGGTCGTGGGCGCGAACCTTTGCGAAGACCTCAGTATCGGAACCTATGCCGGCCTGGCCGGCGTGAAGATCACGCCCAGCGGCTTGCTCAAGCAACTGGGCATCCCGGTGGGCGCGGACCTGAGCGTAGGCGAGTTGAACAGCCTGCTGGCCGCCCGCAAGGTCGAACTCGGACAGTTGCTGAACGCCATCGTCAGCCTGGCGAACCAGAACAGCCTGCTGGGCCTGAACGCTTCGCTGTTGAACGCGTTGACCGCCAAGCTGGGCATCGATACGCTGCTGGTCCAGCTGGGTTCGAACAGCGTCACGAGCGGACTGTTCGCGCTGATCCAGGCGCCCAGCGCCGGTTCGGCGCTGAACGTGGACCTGGACGCGCTGGGGTTGTTGACCGCCGCGGTCGGCGTCGGCGTGTCCAATCATGCGGTAACCGTCAATCTGGGACTGCCGGCCGCCGTGAGTTCCGCCGTCGGACTCAAGACCAACGTGCGCGCCAGCATCATCGAACCGCCCTCGGTCGGCATAGGCGGCCTGGGTACCAAGGCCTACACGGCCCAGGTCCGCACCTTCGTCGACATCGCGACCGACGGCGGGCTGGTCGGCGGCCTGCTGGGGCTGCTCGGCACGCAGGTCAAGCTGCCCATCGTGCTGGACGTGGTCAGTTCGCAAGGCACGCTTACCGGCATGAGCTGCACGGCGCCGGCCAAGGCCACGATCAAGGTCGATTCGTCCATCGCCAAGCTGTGCATGGGCAAGATCAACGAATCCACGCTGTGGTCGACCCACGACGTCTGCGCGACCGGCCTGCAGGACGAGACCTTCGTCAAGCTGCTGGGCATCAACCTGCTGCACGGGCAGGTCAAGCCCGACATCCTGGCGCAGGATCCGGTCTACACCACCCTGGAAGTGGACCAGACCAAGACGGTGGGCCGGAACGAGCTGCCGCTGGGCGACACGGTGCAGGACCTGGTCAACCAGTTGCTGGCGCTGTTGCTGGCGCAGTCGTCCGCGGGCCAGGGCGCCCAGCTCGAAGCCTTCCCCGCCGACACGGCCACGCAGGTGGCGGACAAGTACCTGAACCAATACGGCTACACGCCCAGCGTGATCGAACAGAAGCTGCTCGGGGACGGCATCACCTGGCCCCGTCCGTGCGGCCTCCTGGGCCTGGGGACCTGCGCCATGCCGACGCTCTGGCGCCAGACCGTCACGCCGCTGCTGGGGTCCTGCAACCAGGCCTGCATGCGGACCGAACTGATCAAGGCCTTGCAGACGACCGCCAGCAACGGCTTGCTGGGCGGGCTGCTCAATGCCGTGGGCGATCTGTTGGGCAGTCTGCTGGGCGGTGGAGGCAGCGGCCAATCGCAGAACCTGCTGCAGGCCATCCTGAGTCCGCTGGTCGGCTTGCTCAAACCCTTGCTGAACGAAGTGGGCAAGCTGCTGGCCAACCTGCTCGACGGGCTGGTCGGCATCAAGATCGGACAGACCGACGTGCATCTCATGTCATTGGAATGCGACAACGTTCGACTCGTCTATTGAGCGCGAACGACAACGATGGAGGGAGCGGGCGTACCGCCATGAAGACACGACCTTCACAAGATGATCTCGACGTTTACGTCTGGGAAGGCAAATCGGATATTGCCGACCGTGTCGCACGGGCGCTGGCCAATTTCGACGCGGACGTGATCCGCGCGGACAACATCGCCGTATCGCGCGACGTGACGAGCGTGCGCATGTCGGTGGCGATCATCTCGGTCACGGTCATCGACCGCCCGAGTTTCAGCGTCAGCGACTGGCAGGCCGGGCACGGCATGCCGGTGGTCTGGGTGGCTGCCGAGGCCCGCAACAGCGACCCGCGCGTCTATCCGCCCGAGTATTCCAACGTCCTGACCGCCGATTTCACCGCGGCCGAGCTGCGCACGCTGGTCTTCAAGGTGGCGGGCGTGGTGCGGGAGCAGGGCTCGCGTGCCAAGGCGGCCGAACCGCTCATCGCCACTTCAGCCTGCATGCGGGTCTTCCTGTCGGAGGTCGAGGCCTTCGCCGATTGCGACTCGACGGTACTGATCCGGGGCGAGACTGGCGTGGGCAAGGAGCGCGTGGCGAGGCTGCTGCACGAAGGGCATCGCCGCTATGGGAAGGGGCCGTTCGTGGCGGTCAACTGCGGCGCGATCCCCGACGGCCTGTTCGAGTCGCACTTCTTCGGCCATGCCAAGGGCGCCTTCACGGGCGCGACCTTCGCGCACAAGGGGTATTTCGAGCAGGCCCAGGAAGGTACGCTCTTCCTGGATGAAATCGGCGACCTGCCGCTCTACCAGCAGGTGAAGCTGCTGCGGGTCCTGGAGCAAAGCTGCGTGACCCGGCTGGGCTCCACGGCCGAGATCCCGGTGGATTTCCGCCTCGTGGCCGCGACCAACCGCGACCTGCGCGAACTGGTGCGCCAGGAGCTGTTCCGGGCCGACCTGTACTACCGCCTGGCGGTGATCGAACTGCAGGTGCCCAACCTGGAAGAGCGCGGCGCCGTGGACAAGATCGCCATCTTCAAGGCCCTGCTGGGACAGATCCTGCCCGAGCAGGAAGACGAGGTGCCCGACTGGTTGGCGGCCCTGGTGACGCGCACGCGCTTTCCAGGCAACGTGCGCGAGCTGCGCAACGTGGCCGAGCGGGTGGGGGTGATGGTCAGGCAGTTCCGGGCCTGGGACCGGGAGCGCATCGGCCGCATCTTCGCGTCGCTGGCCGAGGGGGTGATACCGGCCAACGAGCGCAGCCCGCAGGAACTGGCCGAGCGCAACCGGATCGTGGGCGCGCTGGATGCCCACGGCTGGCGGCGCCAGGACACCGCCAGTTTCCTGGGAATCAGCCGCAAGGTGCTGTGGGAAAAGATGCGCAAGTACCAGATTGTCGGCCAGGACGCCGAGGTGGCGGGCGAACTGGACTGATTTGGAGTGCCTTGGCGCCAAAAAAGGCTCAATAAAGAGCCCAAGGCGCCGTACTTTCATTAAAATCGGACACGCTTTGTTACGGCCTGTCCGACGAACTCGATATGACCAAGGAAGCTGGAATGAAAATGAGGACATGCAGAATGTTCCGACAAGTGGGGATCGCACTGTTGCTTTCCGCGGCATCCCTGGGGGCCTCCGCCCAGGTGGTCCAGAACGCGACCGCCAGGACGGCGGCGCAGGCGCCGGCCCAGGCCGCGCCAGCCCGGCCGGTCGATGCCGCCCAGTCTGCTTCCAACAACAGCACGATGGCGGAACTGCAGCAGCTCATACAGAACCGCACGCTGAACGAACTGCGCACCACGTACAACGGCAACTACGGAGCCAGCCTGCTGTTCAAGGCGGATGACCTGACCTACTACGTGGCGATGTTCCAGCAGAAGAATTTCTGGCGCGTGGTCAAGACCACTTCCGAGTCGCAGGCGGAGCAGACCTACAAGGCCTTCGTCGAACAGACGGTGCAGCTGGCGGATGTGGACATCCGCCGCATCAAGCTCGACGCCGAGCGCGCCGTGACCGAAAAGCAGATCAGCGCCAACGAGACGCGCCTGAACGCGCTGCAGAACGACCTGAGCATGCAGCGCCAGCAGGAGCAGCAGGTGGCCGCCCGCCAGGAGCAGGCCCGCCAGGAAGCCGCCGCGCTGGCCAACGAACGGCAGGCCGCGCGCGAACAGCTCAATACCCTGCAGCGCCAGATCCGCATGCTGGAAGAACAGCAGACCAAGCTCGACAGCGCCAACAGCGTGACGAGCCAGGACGGCCGGCGCGGCCGCTGAGTCTCGACCGCCGCACAGTGCCGGAACCGGGGCCCCGGCCCCGGTTTTCATTTCGGGGCGCCAGGAACCAGCAAGGCTGCCAGCCCGAGCGCCGCGCCGGTCGCGCATACCGCTTGCCACTGGCCCAGGCTCCATGCCAGGCCGGCCAGTGCGGATCCGGCCGCGCCGCCAAGAAAGAACAGGCCGACGAACAGTGCGTTGATGCGGCTGCGGGCCGCGGGATCCAGCAGATTGACGGCGCGCCGTCCCAGTGTCTGGTCGCCGGTGACGCCGGCATCCAGGACGATGGCCGCCAGGCCCATCGCGATCCAGGGCGCATGGCCGCCGTGCCCGGTGCTTGCGGCCCAGGCCGCCAGGGCAAAGCGCCGATCATGCCGAGATGGGAGATTGCCGTCACCGGCCGGGTCCAGCCCCGGTCGCCGGCCCGGCCCACCCAAGGCGTGATGAAGGCGGCGGCCGCGCCCACCAGCGCGAACACGGCGATGCCGCGCTGTCCCACCGAGTAGGGCGGCTGCGCGAGACGCAGCGCGACGGCGGTCCAGAACAGGCTGAAGGCCGCCATGCTGAGGGCGGCGCTGGCCGCGCGCCGGCGCAGGACCGGTTCGCGGCGCAGCAGCGATCCCAGCGACACGATCAGATCGAGGTAGCGCGGACCGGGCGGCGGCGGCCGGTCGGGAATGCCGCGCACCAGCGCCCGGCCGAGCGCCAGCGACGCCACGGCGCTGGCGGCATAGAACGCGCGCCAGCCCAGCGTGTCGGCCAGCAGGCTGGCCAGCGGACGGGAAAGCAGAATGCCCACCATCAGGCCGCCCATGATGTCGCCGATCACTCGTCCTCTGATTTCGGGGCCCACCATGGCGGCGGCGATGGGCACCAGCACCTGGATGACGGAACTGGCCGCGCCCAGGACGAACAAGGCCGCCAGCAGCAGCGCGGCGGAGGGGCTGCACGCGGCGGTTGCCGCGGCCGCCGCGGCGACCGCCAGCATCGCGCGCACCAGGCGGCGGTGCGGCGCCACGTCCGCCAGGGGCACGAGCAGGAATAGTCCGGCCGCATAGCCCAGCAGCGTGGTCATCGCCATCAGGCCCGACGCCATCGGTGCCAGGCCCAGCGAGGCGCCCATGACGCCAACCAGCGTCTGCGGCGCGAAGAGATTGGTGACGAGGACGCCGGTGGCGGTGCCGAACAGCAGCACCGGGGGCCGGGTCGATGGAGACGCGCGCGGGGCCAGGGCCCCGGACTTGCCGCAGGTGGTCATGCAAAGCTCCGTTTGATAAATTAATTGCATATCGAACAGAAACTTTATTTTTCTATCGCATGATCAGGCAATTCAATCCTTCGCATCATCATTATGCGCAGACGTCATGAATATCCATGACCTGGAAGCTTTCGTGGCGGTGGTGGAAACCGGTTCCATCGTCGGCGCATCGGCCCGCCTGCACCTGACGCAGCCGGGCGTCACACGTCGCGTGCAGAACCTGGAGGAGCGCCTGGGCGCGACCCTGCTGGACAGGCAGTCCAAGCCCCTGAAGCCGACGGCGGCGGGCCGCGAGGCCTACGAGCACGGCCGCCGGGTGTTGCGCTCGCTGGAAGACCTGAAGGCCGGGGTGTCGCCCCACGGGGAAGTGCAGGGCGAATTCCGGCTCGGCATCATGCCCTATCTGTCCGAAGCCGCGCTGATGCAACCTTTCGATCGGCTGCGCACCGATTTCCCGGCGCTGACCCTGCGCGTGACCTCGGGCTGGTCGCCGCGCCTGGTGGAGCAGGTCGCGCGCAGCGAACTGGATGCCGTCGCGGTGTGCCTGGCCGATGGCGTGCCCCCGCCCGAGACTCTGGTGTGCGATGACCTGGGCGCCCAGCGGGTGCTGCTGGTTGCCGCGCGTTCGCTGAAGGTGCCGCGCCGTCCGGACCTGGAACAGTTGTCCCGCTTCCCCTGGGTCATGAACGAAAACGGTTGCGGCTTCCGGGCCTTCATCCGCCATCGGTTCGAGGCCGAGCGGCTGCCTCTCCAGGTAGCGGTCGAAGCGCTGAGCGTGGACTTGAGGATGTCGCTGGTGGCACGCGGCTTCGGCATCGGCATCGTGACGCCCGCCGCATTCGCGGGGGGCGCGTGGCGCGACGAGGTCGAGGTCATCGCGTCGCCTGATTTCCGCCCCTGCGTGCGCGCCTGGCTGTTGCACCGTGAGCCGGCGGGCCGGCTGGCGCGGCCCATCGCCGCGTTTCGGGAGGCGCTGGTCGAGGTGCTGAGGGAACCGGACTCGTTGCGCGAGCCGTGACCGTGGGGTGGCCGACCAGCGGTCCAGGATTCAGGTGATGGACGTAGCCCGTGCCGGGGCATGGCCGGCATCCGGGCGCCTGTCCACCCAGGCCAGCGCTGCCAGCACCGCCAGCGCGGCCGCGGCCGGCACGACCGCGGTCAGCACGATGTCCCGGGGGCTCCAGTTCAGCGCCAGCATCAGGCCGCCAAGCGCCGGTCCGGCGATGGAGCCTATGCGGCCCGCGGCGGCGGCCCAGCCCACGCCGGTGGTGCGGATCTCGGGCGGGTAGTAGGACACCGCCAGCGCGCTTTGTCCCACGCAGCCAGTGATCAGGCCGGCACCCATGCCGCCGATCACGGCCAGCACCTGTCCAGGCGCCAACGCGGCCTGGTTCACGACCAGTATCGAGGCGATCGCGATCAGCGTCGTGATCGCCAGGAGCCGCTTGACGCCCAGCTTCGCCACCAGCGCCATCATCGCCAGGCTGCCCAGCAGGCCGCCCATGCCGAAGGCGGCCGTCGCGGCCGGCGCCTGCGCGGGACCGAAGCCGAACTCGGCCAGCAGCGTGGGAATCCAGAAGGTAAGGGCATAGGCGTCCACGAAGATCAGGAAGGCGAACAGCCACAACAGCCAGGTGCGCAGCCGCCACCGGCGGTCGAACAGCGCCGCCACGCTGCCGCCCTGGGCCGGCCGGGCGGCCAGGGTTGCCAGGCTGCGGCCGGGAATGGCTTTCAGGAAGAAGGGCAGCAGCACCAGCGGCAGGATGCCGCCTATCATGAACACCGAATGCCAGCCGTACTGCCGCATCAAGGGCACGCCGGCCACGCCGCCGATAACGGCTCCCGCCGACAGGCCCGCCGCCACCAGCATGGCCGCCGTTTCCTTGTAGCGCGCCGGCGTTGCGCCGGCGGCCACCGACACCGCCACGGGCAGTGCGCCGCCCAGGCCCACGGCCGCGACGAAGCGCAGCGCCGCCAGCACCGGGACATCGGGCGACCAGGCCGACAACAGCGTGCCCAGGCCGAACAGCACGACACTCAGGCCCCCCACCGTGCGCTGGCCCCAGCAGCCGGCCAGCGGGCCGCAGGCCAGGTAGCCCACGACGGCGCCGACGCTGGTGGCGACGAAGGCCGGCGTGAACGCCGCGGGCGGCAAACCCCATTCACGCGCCAGCGCCGGCGCGACGAAGGCGATGGACGTGGTGTCCAGACCGTCCAGCAGCACGATCAGAAAGCAGATCGCCACGACGCCGATGCGGGCCAGGCGCGAACGCGGCGCGTCGCCGGACGCGGCGGCCGATGCGGAGGAAGTGTCCATGGTGGTCCTTGCTGGGAAGGGATTCAACGCGGGGCGTACCAGGCCTGGATGCGGCGGTCGATGTGCAGCACGGCGCCGTCCTGCGCATGGCCGGGCCACGGGGGCAGCGTCGTGCGATTGGGGTCGCCGGTGTGGGCGAATGCCGCGCAGATGTCCTGGAAACTTCGGCTCAGTCCCGCAAGCTCGGCGGCATCCGCACCGGCCACCATGGGGGCGTCCCGCCAGACGGCCAGATTGCCGAACAGGAAGGGCAGGTCGATGCAGTGGCAGGCGCCGATGCCCGGCGTGGGCGACTGCCAGTCGAACTGATAGACGAAAGGCGAGCGGCCCTTGGCGGCCAGCGCGCGGGCATAGGCCAGCGTGGGTTCGATGAAATCCAGGTCGGACCGCAGGTCCATCAAGGCCGCGATGGGCGTGCCCGGCGTCCGGCTGGCGCACGCCTGTTCATACCGCTCGGCGCCGGCCTGTCCATGAAGGGCCCGGTACACCTCGCGCACGGTGTCCGCCGGCAGGTCGCGCATGGCGGCGTCGTCCACGTAGAACGCGGCGTTCTCTTCGCGCGTGTAGCCGATGATGGTGTCGCACCAGGCGCCTGCCCCGGCGGCCGCGAGCGGAGGCGCGGCGATCACCTCGCCGTCGACCGTCGGCATGAAGGGCGGCGTGACTTCGCCGGGACTGGCCGGAACCGTCTGCCGCAGTACCTGCAACTGGGCTTTCAGGATGGCATCGACCGGCAGCCGCGACAGGGTGTCCGGCGCCGCGGTATCGATCCCCGCGGCGCGCGTGAACATATCGGCCACCTCGCGCTTCTCCGCCGGCGTCTGCAAGGCCACGCCCAGCGGCGTGCTCATCATGATGGCGCGGTCGAACAGCTCCGGACCGTCCGCGCGCGTTTGCAGCGCGGCGATCGAATACGCGCCGGCCGACTGTCCGGCCACCGTGACGTTGGCCGGATCGCCGCCGAACGCGCCGATCGCGCGGCGTATCCACGACAGCGCGGCCATCTGGTCGCGCAGCCCCAGGTTGGCCGGCGCGACTCCGGGAATGGGCAGGAAACCCAGTGCGCCCAGGCGATAGGTCACGTTGACCACGATCATGCCGGTGCGCTCGGCCAGCACGGCGCCGTCGTAGCAGGGCAGCGAACCTCCTCCCGTCATGAACGCGCCGCCATGTAGAAACACGAACACCGGCGCCCGGGACGGGCGGTCGACGGGTACCCAGATGTCCAGGTGCAGGCAGTCCTCGTCCTGCCGGGCGGGATAGTCGCCCATGACTTTGGCCAGCCTCGACGGCAACTGCGGCGGGATGGCCGCGGGCGCCGTCGCGTCGAACCGGCCATCGCCTTCGGCCAGCGGCCGGGGCGGCGCGAAACGCCGGCTGCCGGTGGGGGGCAGGGCGTAGGGCACGCCCAGGAAACGGACCACCTTGCCCTCGCGGGCGCCTAGCAGGCGGCCGTAAGGCGTGTCCACGACGCTTGGATCGTTCGGGTTCATGGCATGGGCTCCCCTTTGTGGTGAAGGAAGCGTAGCATCGTGAACTGCCCGAGTTCGTTCTGTTATTGGAACGCTAACGTACTGGAAAAGGAACGAATCCATGCGCGGCCTGGACGACATGTACGTGTTCAAGATGGTGGTCGACCATGGCGGCCTGTCGCCCGCCGGACGACAGATGGGCGTGGCCAAGTCCACGCTGGCGCGCAGGCTGTCCGACCTCGAGCGCCGCCTGGGAGCGCCACTCTTCCACCGTGGTCCCAGGCAGTTCGTGCTGACCAGCTTCGGACAGGAGTGCTACCGGCAGTGCGCGCGGGTGGCCGCCGAGGCCGACAAGCTGCTGGCACTGGCCGAACGCCTGCAGGCCGTGCCCACCGGATCCCTGCACGTCATCGCGCCGCCCTACCTGAGCGAGATCGCCGTCGAACAACTGGCCACCGAGTTCGCGCTGGCCCACCCCCACGTGCGGCTCCACTTCGAGGCCAGCGCGCTCATCTTCGACCCGCGCTTCGTTTCGGCCGACCTCGTCATCTACCCCGCGTTCGAAGCGCTGCCCGACGCCGACATCGTCGCGCGCAAACTGATCACCAGCCCCTTCGCCCTGATGGCCAGCCCCGGCCTGCCCGGCGTGGACACCTTGGCCGACCCGTCCGGCCTGGCTGCCATGCCCTGCCTGGGATTCGGGCGCAAGACCACCGAATGGCTGTGGCGGCTCCGGCGCGGCCGGGAAACCAGCGTCGTGCGCTTCGAACCGCGCTTCACCACCTACCACCTGTCCGCGCTGCTGCAGGCGGCACGCCAGGGCCTGGGCATCGCCGCGCTGCCCCTGGACCTGTGCGCGGAGGAACTGCGCCAGGGCCGGCTGGTACGCGTCCTGGAGGACTGGCTGCCGCCGCCGGTCAATATCTTTGCCGTCTATCCCGGGGGCAGGACCCTGACTACCGCGGCCCGGTCTTTCCTGGACATGCTGGTACAGCGCCTGCCGGGCGCGGATTTCGACGTCTCGCACACGCCACGGGGCAGGGCGGAGCACCCTGGCAAGAGCGGGCGCGGCAAGCATTCGGGGTAGGGGGAATGCGCGGTTTGCAGATTTTTCAGCCCCCGATTTGCAAGCCGAAAAAAGTGTCGCTATAATCTTATTTCTTTGCAGCGCCCGTAGCTCAGTTGGATAGAGTACTTGGCTACGAACCAAGGGGTCGTGGGTTCGAATCCTGCCGGGCGCGCCAGAATTACCCTGTTAAATCAGGGACTTAAACGGCTTGAGGTCCACGACCCTCAAGCCGTTTTTCTTTGCGTTGAGGGGATTTGGGGGAGATACGTCCGCCTGATTTCTCTCACGAGAGCCAGCAGATTGGGCATAAGAAGGCTATCCAGGCGAATGCGTCTTGAGCCAGTCCTTAAGGGCGTTATTCATCCGTGTCTGCCAACCCCTGCCGGTGGCGCGGAAGGCGGCCAGGACTTCTTCGTCCAGTCGAATGGTCGTGGCGGACTTGCTGCTGCCGGTTGGCCGGCCACGGCGCTTGCGCGCTTCCTCCACTCCGGCTTCCATCTCTTGCCTGGTCAGCGGACGTTCATCTTCATCCTTGCCATCCCACTCGAAATAGCCGCTGGCCGGCGGCTTCTTCATGGCAAGCAGGGCTTTCTCACGATTGGTCTGGGTCTTCGAGCCAGGCATGATATTCCTCTGATTCTTCCTTGCTGGCGGAACGGAAACTGATGACACGTGTTGTACCGCCACGATGCATATGTACCAGCGCCAGCACCATCAACTGGTCGAACACGTAGGCGAAAGAATGGATGCGATGCTCGCCATTGCGCCAGACGGTAATGTCCAACCGGATATCGCTATCCAAGACCCAAGTGGCATTGGCGAAATCCAATCCGTGTTTTTCCAGATTTTTCCTGCGCTTGTCTTCGTCCCAGGTAAGGTACGATTTCATGAATTATTGTACTAACAAATAATTTAAAATCAAGCAACAGAGCCATCGTTGCCATGAAGCGCCTCGGCAACTCCAGAAATCGTCCTTCAGGCACGACAGTTGCTGCCCATCTCCTTTCTCGAGGAGGCCACCATGCTGACCATCAACGACGTTCAGGACGCGATGCGGGTCTGGGACGAGGCCCACGTCGCGGTCCACGACTATTTCGGGAACAACGACATCCTTGATCCGCACTGCTGGACGAGATGGCAGGATCTGGTCGAAACCGAAAACCTGGCGCGTACGCAGGCTTTGACGACCATCAACAGCTATCGGGGATTGGAGCAGGCGAAGTAGGGCACGCTGGTTCGGACCAAGGATGATCCGTCCGATGAACGTGAACGGCAACGTTGCCGAGGACATCCTGGTCCATGTAGGCCCATGCGACGATCGGTCGCGTCCCACTCCCCGCGTTTCCCCACCAACCCCGAGTACACTGCCTGTGTCGAAACGCTGCCCAGAGGCGCGGCTTCACGCCGTGGCCTCGCTGACTCATGCCATTCGTCAACTACAAATACAAAATCCTGGGGGGACTTGCCGCGATGGCCCTGTCGGCGCCGTTGTCGGCTCAGCAGTCCGAGAAGCTCGAACCGGGCACCATGGCCGGACGCATGGCGGCCTGTACGGCCTGTCATGGCGAGCAGGGCCGCGCCGGGCCCGATGGCTATTACCCCCGCATCGCCGGCAAGCCGGCCGATTATCTGTACAACCAGCTCGTTTATTTCCGTGCCGGCCAGCGCCAGTACCGGCCGATGCAGCATCTGCTCGAGAACATGTCGGACGAGTATCTGAAGCAGATCGCCGTGTGGTTCTCCGAACAGCATCCGCCTTACCCCGACCCCAAGTCTTCGCGCCTGCCGGCCGCCACGCTGGAGCATGGCCGGCGGCTCGTGATGGAGGGCGACCGCGCGCGCGGGGTGCCCGCATGTGTGTCCTGCCACGGGCAGGCGCTGTCCGGTGTGCTGCCGGCGGTGCCGGCGTTGCTGGGCTTGCCGCATGACTACCTGAGCTCGCAGTTCGGCGCATGGACCAATGGCCTGCGCAAGGCGATCGCGCCCGATTGCATGGCGGACATCGCGCGTCGCCTGACGCCCGAGGACGTCAGCGCGGTGGCGGGGTGGCTGTCTTCGCAGCCGGTGCGCGAGGTGGCCCCGGCCGCCAGCCTGCCCGAGCCGATGCCGATGGAGTGCGGCAGCCAGGTGCACGTGGGGAGCCGGCCATGAACAAGCGTGGATTCCTGCTGGGTGTGCTGGCGGCGGCCGTCGCGGCGGTGGGGACGGTGTTCTGGATGGGGCACAGGGAGTACGATGCGCCCGTCCGGGTTGTTGCCGCGGAAGATGGCGGGCAGCAGATCGAGCGCGGGCGCTATCTGGCGCGCCTGGGCAATTGCGTGGGTTGTCATACCGCGCCGGGCGGCGAGGCCTTTGCCGGTGGCCGTGCGCTGGCCACGCCGTTCGGCACGTTCTATGGGCCGAACCTGACGCCCGATCCGGAACACGGCCTGGGCAAGTGGAGCGCCGACGATTTCTGGCGCGCCCTGCATCAGGGCAAGGCGCCGGACGGCAGCCTGTTGTATCCGGCCTTTCCGTATCCCAGCTATCGCCACGTTTCGCGCACGGACGCGGACGCGCTGTTCGCCTATCTGCGTTCGCTGCCTCCGGCGGCGCAGGCGAACCGGCCGCACGAGCTCGGCTTTCCCTATGACCAGCGCTGGCTGGTGGCGGTGTGGCGGGCCTTCTATTTCCGGCCGACGTCGGACGAACCGGCTCCGGCGCAGCCGTCCGAGGCCTGGCTGCGCGGGCGCTATCTGGTCCAGGGCCTGGCCCATTGCGCCGAGTGCCACACGCCGCGCAACCGCCTGGGCGCGATGGCGCTGGATGCCGGGCTGGCCGGTTCGCTGATAGGCGGTCAGTCCTGGTATGCGCCGCCGCTGACGGGCGACCGCGTGACCGGCCTGGGGGACTGGAGCCGGCAGGACATCGTCGACCTGCTCAAGACCGGCATCGCGCCCCGCTCGCATGCGGCGGGGCCGATGGCCGAGGCGGTCCATCAAGGGTTCCAGTACGCGAACGACGCCGACCTGGACGCGATGGCGGTCTATCTGAAGTCGCTGCCGGCGGTCGGTACGGACACCGCCTCGGTGTCCGGCCCCGCCTCGCCCGCGCTGATGAGCGTGGGCGGCAAGCTGTACGAGCAGCATTGCGCCCAGTGCCACGGCGCCGATGGCCAGGGGCGCTCGCCCGCGTGGCCGCCGCTGGCGGGCAATATCTCGGTCGTTGCCGCTTCGTCGGACAACGCGGTGCACATGGTGCTGTCGGGCGGCTTCGCGCCGGCCACGGCGGGCAATCCCCAGCCGCACGGCATGCCGCCGTTCGGCCAGTTGCTGGGCGACCAGGATGTGGCGGCGGTGGTGTCGTTCATACGCCAGAGTTGGGGCAACCAGGCCAGCGCCGTCAGCCTGCCCGAGGTGCGCCGGGTGCGCGAGGCGGTGCGCTAGTCAACCAGCGCGCGGCACCGGTCCGGCGTTCAGCGCGCCGGACCGGCCTCGAAGCGGCGCGCGAGCGTCTGGCTGTCGAATTTCCATCCTTGCTCGGTGCGCACGAGTTCGGCCGTGCCGGCCAGCAGCATGGCCGGTCCGGCCATGGGCGCCGCCGCGTCGTCCGCGATCTCGCCCGCATGGCGATACACCGTCAGGTAGTAGGTCGCGCTGGCCGTGGAGGCCGAGCCGGGTTCCACGCGCAGGTTGGTGACCACATGGGCGACCCGTTGGTTGCGCGGGCGGCGTTCCAGTTCCTCCAGGATGCGGGCATGGCCGCGCAGCGCGGCGCCGGCGCGGTGCCATACGCCTTCGGGCGTGTACAGGTCCAGCATGCGCGCATAGCGCCAGTGGTCGTAGTGGTGGAAGAAGTCGTGCACCACGCGGCTGCACGACCATGCGGTTTCCAGTTCGGAGGTCGTCATGGCGGTCGGGTCCTTGGAAGGTTGGGGGGCATCAGCTCACCGCGAGCACGATCTTGCCGGTGTGGGCGCTGCTTTCCATGCGTTCGTGCGCGCGCACCGCGTCGGTCCACGGGATGACGCTGTCGATGGCCGGCGTGCCTTGTCCGGCCGCCAGGCGTGGCCACCAATGGCGTTCCAGCTCGCGCGCGATGGCGGCCTTCTGGGCGACCGAGCGGGGCCGCAGCGTGGAGCCGGTCAGCGTGGCGCGCTTGCGCAGCAGGGCGGGGATGGGCAGGACCGCCTCGGGGCCGCCCATGAAGGCGATCAGGGCGATGCGGCCGTCCGGCGCCAGGGCCTCGATGTCGCGGGCCACATAGGGGCCGCCCACCATGTCCAGCACGACGTCGACGCCGCGGTCCCGGGTGAAGGCCAGCGCCTGCCGCACGAAGTCTTCGTTGCGGTAGTCGATCGCCAGGTCGGCGCCCAGCATCCTGCAGAAGGCGGCCTTGTCGGGCGTGCCTACGGTCGTGAGTACACGGGCGCCGAAGGCCTTGCCCATCTGGATGGCGGTGACGCCTATGCCGCTCGAGCCGCCATGGACCAGCAGGCTTTCGCCGGACTGCAGGCGTGCCCGCGAAAACAGATTGTCCCAGACGGTAAAGCAGGTTTCGGGCAGGGCCGCGGCCTGTTCCAGCGAAAAGCCAGCCGGCACGGGCAGGCAGTGTTCGGCCGGAGCGAGGCAGTGACTGGCGTAGCCGCCGCCCGGCGTCAAGGCGCAGACCGTATCGCCCGCGCGCCAGCGTTCGACGCCGGGGCCGACGGCGGCAACGCGGCCCGAGACTTCCAGGCCCAGGACGGGCGAGGCGCCCGGAGGAGGCGGATAACGGCCGACGCGTTGGGCGCAGTCGGGCCGGTTGACGCCGGCGAAAGCCACTTCGATCAGGACCTCGCCCGGGCCGGGCTCGGGCATGGCGCCTTCGGCCAGCCGCAGGACCTCGGGCGGTCCGCCGCCGCCATGGTCGATGTAGCGCAGCGTGCTCATGGCTGGGTCCTCCGGTCCCGCTGTTCGCCCACGAGTTCGCGCGCGGCCTGACTGATGCGGCCGGCGTCGGGGATGAGCGCGGCCTGCAAGTGCGGCGCCGCGGGAATGCGGCAGTCGGCCACGCCCAGGCGCCGCACGGGCGCGCGCAGGCGGCCGTACAGTTCGTCCTGCACGCGGGCCGCGATCTCGGCGCCGAAGCCGCCGGTCACGTTGGCCTCGTGCACGACCAGCAGGCGGCCGGTGCGGCCGACGCTGGCCAGCAGGGCGGGCCAGTCGAAGGGGGCGATCCAGCGCGCGTTGATCACTTCGGCCTCGATGCCTTCGCGCGCCAGCCGGGCGGCGGCCTCCAGCGCCTGGAACAGCATGGCGCCCCAGGCCACGACGGTGAGGTCGCCGCCTTGTCGCGCGAGGCGGGCGCCGCAAGCGTCTTCGATGGGGCTGCCCAGCCTGACCGGCTGCGGGTCGCCGTGATACATGGCGCGGTTCTCGATGACCAGGGTCGGGTCGTCGCAGCGGATGGCGGCCAGCAGCATGTCGTAGGCATCCTGGGCGGTGGCCGGAATGCCCACGCGCAGCCCGGGTATGTGCGCGTACAGCGCCTCCAGGTTCTGCGAGTGCTGGGCGCACGAACCGGGCGTGGCGCCCTGCTGGGTGCGCACGGTCAGCGGCGCGGCCAGCCGGCCGGCCGAGACGTAGCGCACGTTGGCGGCCTGGTTCACGAGCTGGTCCATGGCGACCAGGCTGAAATCTATCCACATGATCTCGACCACGGGCCGCAGGCCGCTCATGGCCGCGCCCACCGCCACGCCCAGCATGGCGGTCTCGCTGATGGGGGTGTCGAACACGCGCGCGGCGCCGGCCTGCCGCTGCAGGTCCTTGGTCACGCCGAAGACGCCGCCGGGCTTGCCGACGTCCTCGCCGTACAGGACGACCTCGGGCATGTCCTCCAGCGCGCGGGCCAGCGCGGCGTTCACCGCCTTGCCGAAACTGAGCGGAACAGCGTCCGTGGAAGAAGGGGCTTCAGGCATACAGGTGCTCCATGACGGTGGCCGGATCGGCCAGGGGCGCGGCCAGGGCCGCTTCGGCCGCCCGCGCGATGTCGGCCGTGGCCGCGGCTTCCAGCGCGGCCAGGGTGTCGGCCGCCACGCCGTCCGCCGCCAGGCGCTGCCGCAGGCGCGCGATGGGCTCGCGCTGCCTGGCCTCGGCCAGTTCGCCGCGGGGCCGGTAGCCTTGCAGGTCGCCGTAGTAGTGGCCGACCAGCCGCTGGGTCATCATCTCGATCAGGGCCGGGCCTTGTCCCGCGCGGGCGCGCGCCGCGTGGTGCGCCACGCAGTCGCGCACGGCGGCGACGTCGTTGCCGTCTACCCGTTCCCCCGGCATGCCATAGGCGGCGGCCCGTTTGTGCAGCTCGGCATCGCGCACGGTCTCGGCTACCGGCGTCAGCTCGGCGTAGGTGTTGTTCTCGCAGATGAACAACACCGGCAGGTCGCGATACGCGGCGAAGTTCATCGCCTCGTGGATGGCGCCCTGGTTCATCGCGCCGTCGCCGAAGGCGGTCAGCGCCACGCGTTCCTCGCCGCGCAGCACCGAGGCCAGCGCGGCGCCGCAGGCGATCGGGGCGCCGGCGCCGACGATGGAGTTCTCGCCGTAGAAGCCATGGTCGGCGGCGCTGAACATGGCCGACCCGCCGCGGCCCCGGCACACGCCGCTTTCGCGGCCCAGCAGTTCGGCCAGTATCCCTTGCGCCGGCACGCCGCGCGCCAGCGCCCACCCGTGGCCGCGATAGGTGGAGAACACCGGGTCGTCCGCCCGCAGTGCCTGGCACGAGCCCGCATAGATGGCTTCCTGGCCGATGCACAGGTGGACCGAGCCCTGGATGGACTGCGCCTTGCGCAGCTCGGTGATTTTTTCCTCGAGCAGGCGGATGCGCAGCATGGTGTCCAGGGCCGCGAGTCCGCGCGCGAACGGCCCGTCGCCGGAGGTCGCCGCGAGGTTCATCGGGCGGCCTGCACGTGCTTGGCGGCCAGCGCGTCGGCCGTGCGCACCAGCAGCGACAGGTCCGAGCCGACGATGACCACCGTGGCGCCTGCCGCGACGTAGCGCTCGCATTCCGGCGATCCCGCCAGCACGCCGGCCGGCATGCCCAGGGCCACCGCGCGCCGTATCCCTTGCTCGATGGCTTCCACGACCTCGGGATGGTTGGGCTGCCCCATGTGTCCCATGTCGGCCGACAGATCGGTCGGCCCGAAGAACACCATGTCCACGCCTTTGACGCGGCAGATCGCGTCCAGGTTGGCCATGGCCTCGCGCGTCTCGATCTGCGCCAGCAGGCAGGTCTCCTGCGCGGCGCGCGCATAGTATTCCTTGTCCCGGCCGTAGCGCGTGGCGCGCATGGTGCCGCCCAGGCCGCGCACGCCGCCCGCCGGCGGGTAGCGGGTGTAGCGCACGGCGGCGCGGGCTTCGTCGGCGTTCGAGATGTTGGGTACCATCAGCGCCTGCGCGCCCAGGTCCAGGTACTGCTTGAACGAGGCGGGCTCCAGGATGGGGACGCGCACCGTGGCCGCCGTGTGGCCCGTCGCCAGCGCCGCGAACTGGGCATGCAGGTGGGGCATGCTCTGGGGCGAATGCTCCAGGTCGAACATGATGAAGTCGAAACCGCTGCCGGCCAGCGCCTCCACGGTCTGCAAGGCGTTGGAGACACAGAACAGTCCATACTGGGGATGCCCGGACTGGATCAGGCGCTTGAATCGGTTTTGCACGGGGGATGAGGTCATGTCTTACTCCGGTGAAATGCCTGCCTTGCGTTGGACCTCCTGCCAGATGGGCAGGTCGGCCTTCATTTGCGCCGTCATCTCGGCGGGGGTGCTGCCGGTCAGCTCGACGCCGCTGCTGCGGAACTTCTCGCGCAGCGCGGGTTGGCGCAGGATGGCGCGCAGTTCGGTCGACAACTTGTCGATGATGGGTTGGGGGACGCCGGCCGGCGCGACGATGCCGAACCAGAACGAGGCGTCGAAGCCGGGCACGGTGTCGGCGATGGGCGGGATGTCGGGCGTGCCGCTGGCGCGCGTCTTGCTGGTCACGCCCAGCACCCGCAGCCGTCCGCCGTGCACCAGCGGCAGGGCCGAGGTGCCGACGTCGAACACCAGCTGGATCTGCCCGCCCACGAGGTCGCTCAGCGCCGGCATGCTGCCCTTGTAGGGAATGTGGACCATGTCCGTACCGGTCATGGACTTGAACATTTCCGCGGTCAGGTGCAGCGAGCTGCCCGCGCCTATCGAACCGAAGCTGAGCTTGCCGGGATTGCCGCGGGCATAGGCGATGAGATCGGCCACCGACTTCACCGGCAGGGATGGATTGACCACCAGATACAGCGGCGTGGTGAAGGCCAGCGACACCGGCGCGAAATCCTTGAAAGGGTCGTAGGGCAGGTTCTTCTGCGCCGCGATGTTCAGCACCAGGCTGGACAGGCTGCCCAGGAACAGCGTGTAGCCGTCGGGCGCCGACTTGGCCACGAACTCCGCGCCTATCATCTGGCTGGCGCCGGGCTTGTTCTCGACGATCACCGGCTGGCCCAGGCGCTGAGCGAGATTCAGCGCGATGTCGCGCGCGGCGGTGTCGCCGATGCCGCTGGGCGGGTAGGGCACCACCAGCTTGATCGGTTTGACCGGGTAGTTCTGGGCGTGCGCGCCCGGTGTTGCCAGAGCGCAGGACAGCACTGCGCTCGTTGCCGCGAGCAGCTTGATTAGTCTCATCATCGTCTCCGGAATGGCGGCGCTGTCTTCGCGCCGCTTCATGCTTGGGGGGAAATCAGCGAGTCATCGTTCCTGCCCGACGTAGCCCAGGGGGTTGCCGAAGCGCTCGGTCATGACTTCGTCCAGCGCCTTGGACTTGTGCGCGACCCAGCCGCCGGACAGCACGGCGTATTCGTCGGGGTGGGACAGCGCCTGGGGCGTCCTGCCCGCCATCTCGTCGCGGATCAGGCCCAGCAGCAGGCGGCGCATGCGCACGATGCCCAGGTCGGTGGGACCGAGGTGTTCGCGCGTGCGGTCGGCGATCGGGCCCTGGCTGTCCTGGATGGCGGCGTCCTGTTCGGATACGCCCTGGATGCCGGTGAAGCTGTTGCGCTTCTGGTCCTCGCGGTCGATCAGGTAGTCGTTGCGCAGGTTCCGATAAGGCACGTAGTGCTCGTCCACCTGGGCGTGGATGGTGTGCCCCTGGCGCGCCGCCTCCCGTTCTTCCTCGGTCAGCGGCCGGTCGGGGTTCCAGGTATAGGTATAGATCCAGCACGAGGTGTCGTTCACGGGCACGAAGGTCTGCCCATGGTAGTTCTCGCCGGGGAAGGCGCTGGGCGCCAAGGCATGGTTGGGGACCAGGTAGTGGGCGATGCGCCAGTACAGGTCGTCGCCGTCGGCCTTGCGCGCGCCGCCCACCACCAGGCCGGCGGGGAACTCGTCCACCGAGAAGGCCGGCATCGGGTCGTCGCGCACCCACTTGAAGCGGTCGTTGCGCACGGCCTGCGCGCCCAGCGCGGCATGCTTGATCCGCTCCATCACGGCCTCGGCCGTCTCGGCTTCTTCCGTGCCCAGCAACATGTGCAGGAACGAGAAATGGGTCGTGTCCAGCGCGCCTTCGACGCATTGCAGCCAGTTGCAGTCCTGCCATTTCTTGCTGACGTAGCGGTGCGAAGGCGGCACCAGGGCGAAGGCCAGCCGGGGCAGCGGCGGCGGTTCGGCGGCCGGCCCCATGTAGGCCCACACGTATTCGCCCCATTCGCGCGTGGGATAGGATTTCAGGCGGACGCGGTCGCGGTAGGGCGAATCGGCCGGCATGGTGGGCATCTCCAGGCAGCGCCCGTCCACGCCGAATTTCCAGCCATGGAACACGCAGCGCAGTCCCGAATGCTCGTTGCGGCCGTAATAGAGATTGGCGCCGCGGTGCGGACAGACAGGGTCGACCACGCCGACGCGTCCGGCGCTGTCGCGAAAGGCCAGCAGGTCCTCGCCCATGACCTTGATGCGCTTGGGCGGACAGTCCGGCTCCGGCAATTCCTCGGACAGCAGGACCGGCACCCAGAACTGGCGCAACAGGCGCCCGGCGGGAGTGTCGGGGCCGGAACGGGTGATCAGTTCGTTGTCTTCCGCGCTCAGCATGATGGGGCCGTCTCCTTGGTGTTCGTGCGGGAAGTGTCGTGCCGTGCGGGAAATCGCTGGTAGGGAAGTTCGGATATTTTGAATAGCATTCTGCAATGCAGAATACGCACTGGACCGCCATGCCGCGCAATCCCTATCAGATCGACGAGGAGCCCAGCGACATCGAGTTCGATGCCTACGAGGCGCACGAGGGCGACCGGCTGTTCGCCTCCACGCTGGCGCGGGGGATGCAGATCCTGCGCTGCTTCACCCCGCTCGAGCCGGCCCTGGGCAACAAGGAACTGGCGCGCCGCACGGGCCTGTCGCCCCCGACCATCTCGCGCTTCACCTACACCCTGGTGAAGCTGGGCTACCTGCGGCCCGATACGCTGTCGGGCAAGTACCGTCTGGCGCCGGGCGTGGTGTCGCTGGGCTACCCGCTGCTGGCCTCGCTCACCTTGCGCCAGCTGGCCCGTCCGCTGATGAACGTGCTGGCCGAGTCGATGAACTGCTCGGTGTCGATGGGCATACGCGACCGCCTCAGCATCGTCTACGTCGAGACGAGCCGCATCACGAGCGCCTTCGCGCCGCAGCTCTCGGACATCGGCCTGCGCTTTCCCATCGTCTCGACCGCCATCGGCCATGCCTTCATCTCGGGGTGCGAGCCCACCGAACGGCAGAAGCTGCTGAACGAGATCCGGGTCAAGACGCCGCGCATGTGGACCGAACACCAGGACCATGCGGCCCGTTCGGTCGAGGCCTTCGCCAAGAAGGGCTTTTGCAGCGTCTACGGCGAACAGCATCCCGACCACTATGCGGTGGGGGTGCCCATGGGCCGGCTGCGAGACGGCGAGCTGATCGTGTTCAACGCCGTGATCCCCCGTTTTCGCGCCTCGCGGCAGAGCGTGGAGGAGGGGCTGGCGCCCCGGCTGGTGGAGATGGTGGCGCAGGTGCGCCGCAGCAGCTACGCCGTCTGACGCGGCCGCCGCCGGCGGATGTCGTCGAAGGCCGCCGCGTTGCGCACGCCCTGGTCCTCGAAGTTGGTGTTGAACAGCACGTGGACGTTGGCCGCGGCCTGCGTGAGCTTGCGCACCAGTTCGGCGATGCGTGCCAGTTCCTCGGGCGTGTATTCGTAGACGAAGCGGCCCGACGAGGCGGCGATGCCCCGGCGGTTCCAGGCCTGGCCGTTGCGCCCGTGCAGGCGCACCACCGCCAGGTCCGGGCGCGTGGCCGCCCAGACGGCGGGCACGCTGTTCACGTACTGGTCAGGGCTGTCGACTACGGTATGGGCCGCGCCCAGGTCGCGCAGCAGGGCCAGCGTGCCGGCCCGGCCCGCCGGGTCCAGCCAGCCGCGATGGCGGAATTCCACCGCGTGCACCTGGTCTTCCATGCGGCGCGCGCAGGCGCCGACCAGGGCGCGGCCGGCGGCGTTGTTGCGCACCCGGGGCGCGTACTGGAAATGGACCGCCGCCAACTGGCCGCTCTGGCGCAGCGGCTCCAGGGCTTGCAGGAAACGGCCCCAGAGTTCGTCGCGCAGTTCGCCCGGCAGGGTGGCGTGGTCGACGATGCGGGCCTCGGGCGGAAGTTCGGCGGCGATGTCGGCCGGCAGCGCCGCGACCGGGGTCAGGTGTCCGGTGAACAGGCGGAAGGCCTTCAGGTGGAACACGAAGCCCGGCGGCGTGCGCTGCGTCCACAGGTAGGCCGTGCGCGCGGCGGGCAGGCGGTAGTAGCTGCTGTCCACCTCGACCAGCGGGAAGCGCGAGGCATAGAAGCGCAGCCGGTCCTCGGCCGTGCGGGCCGAGGCGGGATAGAAGCGGCCGCAGGCCAGCAGGGTGGGATCGGTCCAGGACGAGGTGCCGACGCGCACGGTCATGGCGGAAATCCGAAGGAAGGGAACGGGCGTTTATACTGGATGAATATACAGTCTTCCCGCCTCCCATGTCACATGTCCCCGACACGCCGGCCCACGATCCCTGGGCCGACCTGAATCCCCGCCAGCGCGAGGCCGTCGAATACGGCACCGGCGCCGACGCCGAACGCTGCGGACCGCTGCTGGTCATCGCCGGCGCGGGTTCGGGCAAGACCAGCACGCTGGCCCACCGGGTGGCCAACCTGGTCCTGAAGGGGGCCGATCCGCACCGGATCCTGCTGCTGACGTTCTCGCGCCGCGCCGCCATCGAAATGGAGCGCCGCGCGGGCCGGGTCATGCAGGCCGTGTTGGGCCTGGGCGGGCAGCCGCCGTCGCTGCCCTGGGCCGGCACCTTCCACGCCATCGGCGCGCGGCTGCTGCGCGACTACGCCACGCGCATCGGCCTGTCCGAGGCCTTCACCATCCACGACCGCGGCGACGCCGAGGACCTGATGGGCTTCGCGCGGCACGAGCTGGGGTTCTCGGGCACCAAGTCCCGCTTTCCCCTGAAGGGCACCTGCCTGGCCATCTATTCGCGCGCGGTCAACAGCCAGGCGCCGCTGCACGGCGTGCTGGCCCGGCACTTTCCGTGGTGCGCGCAGTGGGAAGAGCAGTTGAAGACGCTGTTCGGCTCCTACGTGCAGGCCAAGCAGGACCAGCACGTGCTGGACTACGACGACCTGCTGCTGTACTGGGCCGAGATGACCAGGGAGCCCGCCATCGCCGCCGAGCTGGGCGCCACCTTCGACCACGTGCTGGTCGACGAATACCAGGACACCAACCGCCTGCAGGCGCAGATCCTGCTGGCCATGAAGCCGGACGGCCGCGGCCTGACGGTGGTGGGGGACGACGCCCAGTCCATCTATTCGTTCCGCGCCGCCACCGTGCGCAACATCCTGGATTTCCCCTCGCAGTTCTCGCGGCCCGCGCACGTCGTCACGCTGGACCGCAACTACCGCTCGACCCAGCCCATCCTGGACGCCTCGAACGCGGTCATCGCCGAGGCGCCCGAGCGCCATGCCAAGCAGCTCTGGACCGATCGCGCTTCGGCGCAGCGGCCGCAACTGGTCTATGTCAGCGACGAGCCGGGGCAGGCGCGATGGGTGGCGGACCAGATCCTGGCGCGGCGCGAGACCGGCGTGCGGCTGATGTCCCAGGCCGTGCTGTTCCGCTCGGCCAGCCACAGCGCCGGGCTGGAGCTGGAACTCACCCGCCGCAACATTCCCTTCGTCAAGTTCGGCGGCCTGAAATTCCTCGAAGCCGCGCACGTGAAGGACGTGCTGGCCCTGCTGCGCTGGGCCGCCAACCCGCTTGGCCGCCTGTCGGGGTTTCGCGTGGCCCAGTTGATGCCCGGCATCGGCCCGGCCAACGCCGCGCGTCTGCTCGACGCCATGGCAGAGTCCGGGCAGGCGGTGCAGGCGCTGGCCGGCTTTTCCCCGCCGGCCGCCGCGGCGGAGGACTGGAAAGTCTTCGCCGACACCTTCGTGGCGCTGAGCGATCCGGGACTGGCCTGGCCCGCGCACCTGGACCTCGCGCTGCGGTGGTACGGTCCGCATCTCCAGCGGCTGTACGACGACGCGGTCGTGCGCCAGGCCGACCTGGACCAGTTGGCGCGCATCGCCGGCACCTACGGGTCGCGCGAGCAGTTCCTGACCGAGCTGACGCTGGACCCGCCGGATGCCACCAGCGCCCAGTCGGGGCAGCCGCTGCTGGACGAGGACTACCTCATCCTGTCCACCATCCATTCGGCCAAGGGGCAGGAATGGAAGGCCGTCTACGTGCTGAACGTGGTCGACGGCTGCATCCCCTCGGACATGAGCACCGGCGACGCCGACGAGATCGAAGAGGAGCGGCGCCTGTTGTACGTGGCCATGACCCGCGCCAAGGAAGACCTGCAACTGGTCGTGCCGCAGCGCTTCTACGTGCACCAGCAAAGCGGCATGGGCGACCGCCACGTCTATGGCACGCGCAGCCGTTTCATCCCGGAACGCATGCTGCCGCTGTTCGAGATCCTGCCCAAGGCCAGGCAGGGCGCGCCGGCCGCCGCGCCGGCCCAGCCGGCCGTTCGCGTGGACATCGCCAGCCGCATGCGCAACGCCTGGCGTTAGGCGCCAAAATGCTTGACGCAAAAATATTTTAAGTATGAAATAATAGCCACCAGACAGGCGGATACGCGTGTTCCGCCGCCACTTTTCCAGCCGTCGAGCCGGCCAGCGGAGGACTCATGAATATCGCGTGCATCGGAGGAGGGCCCGCCGGGCTGTATTTCGCGCTGCTGATGAAGAAGCGGGATCCATCATCCCGCATAGTCGTCATCGAACGCAACCGTCCTTACGACACCTTCGGCTGGGGCGTGGTGTTCTCGGACCAGACGCTGGGCAACCTGGTGCAGGCCGACGAGACCACCGCGCGCCGCATCCTCCAGTCCTTCAACCACTGGGACGACATCGACGTCCATTTCAAGGGACGCACCATCACCTCGGGCGGCCACGGCTTCTGCGGCATCGGCCGCAAGCGCCTGCTGAACATCCTGCAGGACCGCTGCGTGGAACTGGGCGTCGAACTGGTGTTCGAGACCGAGGTGGACGACGACCAGGAAGTGGCCCGCCGCTACGGG
The DNA here is from genome assembly GCF_004216695.1 of Pigmentiphaga kullae. Lineage (GTDB taxonomy): Bacteria > Pseudomonadota > Gammaproteobacteria > Burkholderiales > Burkholderiaceae_B > Pigmentiphaga > Pigmentiphaga kullae. Next base: position 1,434,845 of record NZ_SGXC01000002.1, on the reverse strand, counting down.
GCCGACCTGGTCATCGCCTGCGACGGCCTGAACAGCAAGGTCCGCAAGCGCTACGAAGAAACCTTCAAGCCGGACATCGAGACCCGCGACTGCCGTTTCGTCTGGCTGGGCACCAAGAAGCTGTTCCCGGCGTTCACCTTCGCGTTCGAGGAAACCGAGCACGGCTGGTTCCAGGCGCACGCCTACCAGTACGACGGCGATACCTCCACCTTCATCATCGAGACGCCCGACGAAGTCTGGCAGCGCGCCGGCATCGACAAGATGAGCCAGGCCGAGGCCATCGCTTTCTGCGAAAAACTCTTCGCCAAATACCTGGATGGCCAGCCGCTGCTGAGCAATTCGCCCCACCTGCGCGGTTCGGCGAACTGGATCCGTTTCCCGCGCATCGTCTGCGGCAGCTGGGTCCACTGGAACGACATCGACGGCAAGCGCGTGCCGGTCGTGCTGATGGGCGACGCTGCCCACTCGGCGCATTTTTCCATCGGCTCCGGCACCAAGCTGGCGCTCGAAGACGCGATCGAGCTGGCGCGCTGCTTCGACACCTACCAGGGGCAGGACCTCGAGGGCGTGATGGCCGGCTACGAGGCGGTGCGGGCCATCGAGGTACTGAAGATCCAGAGCTCGGCCCGCAATTCCATGGAGTGGTTCGAGAACGTCGACCGCTACGTCGACATGGAGCCCGAGCAGTTCGCCTATTCCATGCTGACGCGCAGCCAGCGCCTGTCGCACGAGAACCTGCGGCTGCGCGACGCGGCCTATGTAGAAGGCTACGAGCGCTGGTTCGCGCGCAAGGCGTTCGCGGCGGCCGGCCTGGCCGAGCCCCCGGCGTCGCGCGGCAAGCCCATCCCCCCTATGCTGACACCGCTGCGGGTGCGCGACCTGGTGCTGAAGAACCGCATCGTCATGTCGCCCATGGCCCAGTATTCGGCGGTGGGCGGCACGGTGGGCGACTTCCACATGGTGCACCTGGGCAGTCGCGCGATGGGCGGGGCCGCCATGGTCGTCGCCGAGATGACCTGCGTGTCGGCCGACGCGCGCATCACGCCGGGGTGTCCCGGGCTCTACCGTCCCGAACATACCGAGGCCTGGAAGCGCATCGTCGATTTCGTGCACGAGCATACCGATGCCCGGATCGCCGTGCAGATCGGGCACGCCGGGCCCAAGGGATCGACCAGGCTGGCCTGGGAAGGCACGGACCTGCCGCTGGAGTCCGGCAACTGGCCGCTCATCGCGGCGTCCGAGGAACAATACCTGGCCGGCGTGTCGCAGGTGGCCCGCGCGGCCACGCATGACGACATGCGCCGTATCCTGGGCGATTTCGTGCATGCCACGCTCGAGGCCGAGAAGGCCGGGTTCGATTGGCTGGAACTGCACTGCGCCCACGGCTATCTGCTGTCCACGTTCATTTCGCCGCTGACCAACCGCCGCACCGACGAGTATGGCGGCAGCCTGGAGAACCGCTGCCGCTATCCGCTCGAGGTGTTCGCCGCGATGCGCGCGGTGTGGCCCGCGCACAAGCCCATGAGCGTGCGCATCTCGGCGCACGACTGGGTCGAAGGAGGGATCACGCCCGACGACGCGGTCGAGATCGCCCGGCTTTTCAAGGCCGCCGGCGCCGACATGATCGATTGTTCGTCGGGGCAGGTCAGCAAGCGCGAGCAGCCGGTGTACGGCCGCATGTTCCAGACGCCGTTCGCCGACCGTGTCCGCAACGAGGCCGGGATCCGGACCATCGCGGTGGGCGCCATTTTCGAGGCCGACCACGTCAATGGCATCATCGCGGCGGGACGCGCCGACCTGTGCGCGCTGGCCCGGCCGCACCTGGCCAATCCGGCGTGGACGCTGCTGGAATCGGCGAAGATGGGATGGGACGTGGAGTGGCCCAAACAGTACTACGCGGGCCGCCTGCAACTGGAACGCAACCTGGAACGCGAACGCCAGATCGCGGCGGCGACGCAAGGCATGTCGCCCCGCGAAATCGCCGCGCGCCTACTGGAGTAAGGACGGGACCACTCCCTACGCCCTTCGGGCGCCCCCTCAAGGGGGCGGCGCTGGCGGACCGGCAAAGCCGGATCCGCGGTGCCATGGGTCTGGGCATGAGTCATACGATGGAGTGGTGACATAGCTCATGGATCAATTGAACGGAAAGCATGCGCTGGTGACCGGCGGCGCGCGGGGCATAGGCCTGGCCATCGCTCGCGAACTGCTGCGCCAGGGGGCCGCGGTCACGCTGACGGGCCGGGACCTGGCCGCGCTGGATGGCGCGGTGGCGGCGCTGGCGCCGCTGGGCGCCGCGCACCGGGTGCGGATGGACGTGGCCGAACCGGCCTCGGTCGAGCAGGGCATGGCCGACGCGGTGCGCGCGGCGGGCCGCATCGACATCCTGGTCAACAACGCCGGCCAGGCGGAATCGGCGTCCGTGGGCAAGACCGACGACGCCCTGTGGGCCCGCATGCTGGCGGTCAACCTGAGCGGCACCTTTTATTGTTCGCGCGCGGTCCTGCCCGGCATGCTGGAAGCCGGCTGGGGGCGCATCGTCAACGTGGCCAGCACCGCCGGCCTGATCGGCTATACCTACACGGCGGCCTATTGCGCCTCCAAGCACGGCGTCGTCGGGCTGACGCGCGCGATGGCGCTGGAAGTCGCCACCAAGGGCGTCACGGTCAACGCCGTGTGCCCCGGCTTTACCGAAACCGACCTGGGCCGCGAGGCCATCGCCAACATATCCGCCCGCACCGGCCGCAGCCAGGCCGAGGCCACGGCGGCGCTGGCCGCGTTCAATCCGCAGAAGCGGCTGGTGCAGCCCGACGAAGTGGCCCATGCCGCCGTCTGGCTGTGCCTGCCGGCCTCGGCCGCGATGAACGGCCAGGCCATCGCGGTCGCGGGCGGCGAAGTCACTTGAAGGAGTAACGATGGCTCGCAAGCCCATCGATGAAACCGGTACCGGCGCGGGACGCGAGCCCGCGCCGGTGCTCGACCTGGAAGCCCGGCTGACGGAAGACCACCACCAGTCGCTGGTGCTGTGGCTGCGCATGCTGTCCTGCACGGTGCGCATCGAGACCGAGATCCGGTCGCGCCTGCGCGCCGATTTCGACATCACGCTGCCGCGCTTCGACCTCATGGCCCAGCTCGAGCGGCATCCCGAGGGATTGCGCATGGGCGAGCTGTCGCAACGCATGATGGTGACCGGCGGCAACGTCACCGGCATCACCGACCAGCTCGAAGAAGAAAAGCTGGTGGTGCGCGAGCCCTCGCCGGAAGACCGGCGCGCCTTCGTGGTCAAGCTCACGCCGTCCGGACGCAAGGCCTTCGCGAAAATGGCGGCCGTGCACGAGCAGTGGATCGTCGAGCTGTTCTCGTCCCTGCCCGCGGCTTCCAAGGACACGCTGATCGAACTGCTGTCGCAACTGAAACAAGGGCTGACCGAGCGGTCGCCCGCCGAACGCAAATAGAACAGGAGGTGACGACCATGCGCTACGTTCATGGGGAAAGACAGATGCTGCACGGCGGCCGCACCGCCATGGCCGACTACGAGGCCCGGCATTTCTCGCTGGAGGTGCGCGACGGGGTCGCCATCGTCACGCTCGACCGCCCCGAGCGCAAGAATCCGCTGACCTTCGATTCGTATGCCGAGTTGCGCGATTTCTTCCGCGCGCTGGCCTATGCCGACGACATCCGCACGGTGGTGGTGCAGGGCGCGGGCGGCAATTTCTGCTCCGGCGGCGACGTGCACGACATCATCGGCCCGCTTACTCGCCTGGACATGCCGTCGCTGCTGGCCTTCACGCGGATGACCGGCGACCTGGTGAAGGCCATGCGCGCCTGCCCGCAGCCCATCGTCGCGGCCGTGGACGGCGTGTGCGCGGGCGCGGGCGCGATCCTGGCGATGGCCTCGGACATGCGCCTGGGCACCGCGCGCAGCAAGACCGCCTTCCTGTTCACCCGCGTCGGCCTGGCCGGCTGCGACATGGGCGCGTGCGCGCTGCTGCCGCGCGTGATAGGACAGGGCAGGGCGTCCGAGCTGCTGTACACCGGCCGTTCGATGGGGGGCGACGAGGGTGAGCGCTGGGGGTTCTTCAACCGCCTGTGTGAACCGGACGCCCTGTCGGACCAGGCCTACGAACTGGCGTCCAACCTGGCGCAGGGCCCGATGTTCGCCCACGCGATGACCAAGCGCATGCTGCACCAGGAATGGAACATGGGCATCGAGCAGGCCATCGAGTCCGAGGCGCAGGCCCAGGCCATCTGCATGGCCACCAACGATTTCCACCGCGCCTATCACGCCTTCGTGGCGAAACAGCGCCCGATCTTCGAAGGTGATTGAAGTGAGCGACACATCGAATTCGAGCAGGGCGCAGCACCTGGCCTGGCCGTTCTTCGAGCTGCGGCACCAGGAACTGGTGGCGGAGCTGGACCCGTGGGCGGCGCGGCGGGTGGCGCATGCGCATGGCGGGGATACCGATGCGACCTGCCGCGGACTGGTGCGGGCGCTGGGCGAGGATGGATGGCTACGGTATGCCGTGGCCGGACTGGAGCATGGCGGGCTGACCAACACCATCGACACCCGCGCCGTCTGCCTGATCCGCGAGACGCTGGCCTATCACGACGGGCTGGCGGATTTTTCCTTCGCCATGCAAGGCTTGGGGTCGGGCGCGATCAGCCTGTTCGGCACCGGCGACCAGCGCGCGCGCTACCTGCCGCGCGTGGCCGCTGGCCAGGCCATCGCCGCGTTTGCGCTGTCCGAACCGGAGGCGGGCTCGGACGTGGCCGCGATGGCCTGCGCGGCCACGCTGGACGGTTCGCACTACGTGCTGGACGGCAGCAAGACCTGGATTTCGAACGGCGGCATCGCCGACTTCTACGTGGTGTTCGTGCGCACCGGCGAGGCGCCGGGCGCGCGCGGCATCACCGCGCTGGTGGTCGATGCCGACACTCCCGGGCTGGAAATTGCCGAGCGCATCGACGTGATCGCGCCGCATCCGCTGGCGCGGCTGCGCTTTGCCGGCTGCCGCGTGCCGGTGTCCCAGCGCCTGGGCGAGCCGGGGCAGGGCTTCAAGGTCGCGATGGCCACGCTGGACGTCTTTCGCACCTCGGTGGCGGCCGCGGCGCTGGGCTTCGCCCGCCGCGCCCTGGACGAGGCGCTGGCGCGCGCGACCTCGCGCCGCATGTTCGGCCAGACGCTGGCCGATTTCCAGTTGACCCAGGCGAAGCTGGCCGAAATGGCCACCGGCGTCGATGCCGCGGCGCTGCTGACCTACCGGGCGGCCTGGATGCGCGACGGCGGCGCGCGCATCACCAAGGAGGCGGCCATGGCCAAGATGACCGCCACCGAAACCGCGCAGCGCGTGATCGACGCGGCGGTGCAGATGTTCGGCGGGCAGGGCGTGGTCAGCGGCGAGACGGTCGAGCGGCTGTACCGCGAGATCCGCGCGCTGCGCATCTACGAAGGCGCCACCGAAGTCCAGCAACTGATCATCGCCCGCGAGCTGCTGCGCGCGGCGGGCGCGGCCTGAAGAACGACGAAAGGAGAACCCATGGCACCGAACATCGAGATACTGCAGCCGGCCGGATGGCCCCGCCCCCGCGGCTACAGCAACGGCCTGGCCGCACGCGGCAAGCAGGTCTTCATCAGCGGCATGATAGGCTGGGAGCCCGACGGCGTGTTCCGAGCCAAGGACTTCGCCGGCCAGGTCCGGCAGGCGCTGGCCAACATCGTCGAGGTGCTGGCCGAGGCCGGCGCGGGGCCGGAGCACATCGTGCGCATGACCTGGTACGTGCTGGACAAGCGGGTCTACGTCGCGTCCTACGAGGACATCGGCAAGGCCTATCGCGAGATCATCGGCCGCCATTTCCCCGCGATGACGGCGGTGCAGGTGGCCGGCCTGGTCGAGGACGAGGCCCAGGTCGAGATCGAGGTGACGGCGGTCGTCCCCGACTGACCGCATCCGGGTCGCGCGGCGCGGGGGGGATGGGTATCATTTCACGTATGGACGCTTGCACACACGGAGAGCCATCGTGAAAGACACCCCCCACAGCCTCAAGCCCGGGTACTACTGGTATTTCATCGACACCGACCCGCCGTCCGTCATCCACATCCACGACACGGGCGCGGCCAGCCTGATGGGCACCGACTACGAGGTGCCGCCCGAAGACGTGGCGGAAATGATCTCGCGCGGCGAGACCTTCGTCTGGATCGATCCGCCGCTGGTGCCCTAGTTACAGGTTTCAGTGCCAGACGCCGGCCTCGACGAAGATGTGCCGGCTGGCTTCCAGCAGCTCGGCGCGGGGCGCGCCCAGCTTGATGGCTTCGCCCACCTGCAGCGGCACGTACTTGGTGGCCGACACCAGCACCGGCTGTCCGGCCGGCTGGCCCGGCCAGCTCAGGGCCAGGCAGTGCTGGTGATGCGGTTTCTCGCCTTCGTACTTGGCCACCACGACGCCGCTGCGCAGCTCGATGGCGGTGCCCGCATGATGGTCGATCTCGAACTGCGGCAGACTGCCCAGGAATCTGATGTAGGGATGCAGCGCGGCCATCGTCGTCTCCCCCGCGTACCGGGTGAAGCTATCCTACTTCAACGGGGGATTTCGTCCAATGCCTGCGCGATACTGCGCTTGCCCTTGCCGAAGGTATCGGCGTATTGCCGCGTGAAGGCGGCGCCGAAGAAGAATATCTGCGCCGAATAGTAGATCCACAGGATCAGCGCGATGACCGAACCGGCCACGCCGTAGGACGACGCCACGCTGCCGTGACCCAGGTACAGGCCGATGACGCCCTTGCCGATCAGGAACAGCACGGCCGTCATCAGCGCGCCCGGAACGACCTCCCGCCAGGGGATATGGATACTGGGCAGCAGCTTGAACACCACCGCGAACAGCGCCGTGACCACGGCGAACGAAAACAGGTTGGACACCAGCAGCGCCGCGGTCGAGAACACCGACTCGGCCCAGTACGCGTGCCAGTATTCCTGCAGTGCGGCCAGCGCGGCGTTGATGGCCAGCGAGATCAGCAGGAACAGGGCCAGCACCAGCACCAGCCCGAACGACAGCAGCCGGCCGCGGACCAAGGCCCAGATGCCGGACGTCCTGGACGATGGCACGTCCCACAGCTCGTCCAGGCTCTCTTTCAGTTCCGAGAAGGCCGTGGTCGCGCTGAACATCAGCAGCACGGTCGAGATCAGGGCGGCGGCCCAGCCCTTGTCCGATTGCTGGGCGCTGGCCAGGACGGTCTGGATGGCCTCGGCTCCCTGGCGCCCCGTCAGCGAGCCGATCTGGCTGACGAGCTGGTTGCGCACGGCATCTTCGCCGAAGAATGCGCCGGCGATGGCGATGACCAGCAGCAGGATGGGCGCCAGCGAGAACACCATGTACAGGGCCAGCGCCGCACCCTTGCTGGCGGCGCGGTGATCGGACCACCGGCGCGCGGTGTCCCACAGCAGTGCGACGATGAGCACGCGGCGCAGACGGTCCAGGTAAGGGCCCAGGGGCATGGCGGCGCAACCTCCGCGGGAACGGCATGGCTCCATTCTGGGCGTGGGGCGGCGCAGCGTCAGTATCCGAACACAAACCGACGCAAATGTAGATTTTGCTAACGCGTTACCGATATGCGACCATCGGCAGGTTAAATGTGCATCGAGGCGCGACCCGGAACATTCGGAAAGGACATTCATGAAGCATCGAATCCTGTTGGCCATGCTGGGAACCCTGTGCGCCGCGGCGGTTCACGCGCAAGGCGCCGGATCCAACGTCTTCGGCGTGGGCTGGATGCATCTCGCCCCGCAGGATACGAGCAAGCCGTTGACCATCGTTGCGCCCGGCGCGGTGGCGGGGCCCGTACCCGACACCGGATCGTCCCTGGAAAGCGCGGATACCCTGGGGCTGACCTATACGCGTTTCCTGACCGACCACGTCGCGGCCGAACTGGTCCTGGGCGTGCCGCCCCGGTTCAAGCTGAATGGCGAACAGGCATTGGCGCCGGTGGGGCTGCTTGGCTCCGCCCGCCAGTGGAGTCCGGCCGTGGTGTTCAAGTATTTCTTCGGCCCGGCCGACAGCGCTTTCCGGCCTTTCGTCGGAGCCGGTCTGAGCTACATCTGGTATTCGGACGTGCGCCTGACCGATGGCTTCCAGCGCGCGGTGTCGGCCACCGTCACCCGGAACACCAATCCCGGCTTGAAGACCGAGGCCGAGGTCGACAGCAAATGGGCGCCGGTGCTCAATGCCGGCGCCGCCTATCAGATCGACAGGAACTGGGGGGCGCTGCTGTCGGTGTCCTACCTGCCGGTCAAGACCCGTGCCCGCCTGCGTACCCATGGCACGCCGGCGGGTACGATCGAAAGCCAGGCGGACCTGAAGATCAACCCCATCGTGGGCATGCTGGCCGTCACCTACCGTTTTTGAACGGCGCCGGCGTCAGTCCTGCGCGCTGAAGCCGGTCTGGGCCACGATGTCGCGCCAGCGCGCGATTTCGCTGCGCGTGTAGGCGGCCAGCGCGTCGTGCCCGGCGTAGGCCGGATTCACGCCTTGCTCGATCAGCTTGCGCTGGACGTCGGCGTCCTTCATCACCTGGCCCACGGCCTCGTCCAGCTTGTTCACCACGGCGGCGGGCGTGCCCTGGGGCGCATACAGCCCGTACCAGCCGGTGGCGTTCACGTCGGGGTAGCCGGCTTCGGCCATGGTCGGGACGCCGGGGGCGGCGGGTTGCCTGCGCTCTCCGGTCACGGCCAGGATCTTCAGCTTGCCGCCCTGGGCCAGCTGCTGCGCGACCTGCAGGACCACGAAACCGAACTGCACCTGGCCGCCCACGAGATCGGTCACCAGGGGCGCCGAGCCCTTGTAGGGGACGTGCTGCATGTCCAGCTGCGCCTTGCGGTTGAACATGTCGCCGGCGAACTGCGACGGCGAGGCGGCGCCGAACGATCCATACGAGTACTTGCCGCGTCCGGCCCGCAGCCAGGACACCAGCTCGCCCAGCGAGGCCGCCGGCACGCTGGCCGGAGTGGCCAGGGCCAGCTCGAAATCCACCAGCCGCGCCACGGCGGTGAAGTCCTTGACGGGGTCGTAGGGCAGTTTCTTGAAGGTGACGGGGTTGACCGCCATGGTCTGGGCAAAGCCCATCAGCAGCGTGTAGCCGTCGGCCGGGGCCTTGGCGGCGGCGGCCGAGCCGATGAAGCCGTTGGCGCCGGCCTTGTTCTCGACGATGACGGGCTGCCCCAGGCGGGTGCGCAGCTTGTCGGCGACCATGCGGGCGACGACGTCGGGCGTGCCGCCCGCCGGGCCCGGCACCACCAGGGTGATGGGGCGCGAAGGATAGGTGTCGGCCTGCGCGGCGGTGGCCGCGAGCAGGCAGGAGATCGTCAGGATGGCGTGGCGGAACATGATTTCCCTCTTTGCTGCGAACCCCCCATCCTAAGGGCGGTGCGCCGCGCCGGGTAATGAAAATCCCCGCCCGGGATATGCCGGTTGCCTATATCGACATGCCTGGCACGGGAAGTTTCGGGGTATTCCTTAACGAAACCGGTGTGGGCAACGGTACGGTTTTTGCTATCCTCGAGAGGACGCTACTCCGGGGAGGTGGTCGATGCGCCTGACGTGCGCTGCGGGTTTGAGACAGGGCGCACAGGGCGCGCGCGGTTGGGCCGGAACCTTCCTCCTGGCGGTGGCGGCGGTCGTCGCGGCTGGCTGCTCGCCCGGCGGCCCCGACGGCGGCACGCCGCTGAACAGCCCCTACGCGGCCGGCGCCGAGCGCGAGAACGTGATGTACACGGCGTTCACCCAGCGCTCGCCCAAGTACCTGGACCCGGCCAGCTCCTATTCGGTCGACGAGACCCCCTACACCTACCAGATCTACGAGCCGCTGTATGGCTACGACTACCTGAAGCGCCCCTACCAGCTCGTGCCCCGGGCCGCCGTCCGGGTGGTCGATCCGGTCTACCTGGACGCGCAGGGCAACCGCCTGCCGGACAGCGTGCCGGGCGAACAGGTGGTGCAAAGCGTCTACGACATCCCGATCAAGCCCGGCATCCGGTTCCAGCCGCACCCCGCGTTCGCGGTGGACGAGGCCGGCCGGGACCTGTACCGGCACCTGGCGCCGGCCGACCTGGAAGGCAAGTACGCCATCCCGGACTTTCCCCGAACCGGCTCGCGCGAGCTGACCGCCGACGACTACGTCTACGGCATCCGCCGCCTGGCCACCACCCGCGTGGTCTCGCCCATCTACGCGCACATGACCGACTACATCGTCGGCTTCAAGGAGTACGGCGACCGCATCCGCGCCGCCGACGCCGAGCTGCGCAAGGGGCTGGCCCCGACCACGCGCGACCTGCCGTGGCTGGATTTCCGCAAGTACGCCTTCGAAGGCGTGGAGGCGCTGGACCCCCATACGCTGCGCATACGGATCAAGGGCAAGTACCCGCAGTTCAAGTACTGGCTGGCCATGACCTTCTTCTCGCCCATCCCGTGGGAAGCGGACCAGTTCTACAGCCAGGCCGGCATGGCCGAGCGCAACCTGACCCTGAACTACTGGCCGGTGGGCACGGGGCCCTACATGCTGACGGAGTATCGCGAGAACCGCCGCCACGTGCTGTCGCGCAATCCCAATTTCCGCGGCGACCCCTATCCCTGCGAGGGCACGGACGAGGACCGCGCCGCCGGCCTGCTGGAGGACTGCGGCAAGCCCACCCCCTTCATCGACCGCATCGTCTTCAACATCGAGAAGGAAAGCGTGCCGCTGCAGGGCAAGTTCCTGCAGGGCTACTACGACGTGCCCCAGGCCGAGCGCGGCGAGTACGGCGTGGCCTACCTGGTGGCGGCCGGCGATTCCAAGGAGAAGGCGGCCCTGTACGCCGAGCGCGGGCTGAAGCTGCCGACCACGGTCGAGACCCAGAACTGGTACATGGGGTTCAACTGGCTGGATCCCGTGGTGGGCAAGGGCGACAACCCCGACCAGGAAGCGCGCAACCGCAAGCTGCGCCAGGCCATCAGCATCGCGGTGGACTGGGAGGAATACGTCACCATCTTCGAGAACAGCCAGGCGCAGGTCGCGCACGGGCCGCTGCCTCCGGGCCTCCTGGGCTATCGCGATCCGCCCGCCGGCGCCAACCCGGTGGTCTACGACATAGACGGCGACAAGGTCACCCGCAAGCCGCTGGCCGAGGCCAAGAGGCTGCTGGCTGAAGCCGGCTACCCCGATGGCCGCAACGCGCAGACCGGCCAGCCCCTGGTCCTGAACTACGACGCGATGGGCGGCGTGTCGCCCGGCGCGCGTTCGCAGTTCGACTGGCTGCAGCGCCAGTTCGGCAAGCTGGGCATCCAGCTCGAGGTCCGCTCCACCGACTACAACCGCTTCCAGGACAAGATGCGGCGCGGCGTGGCGCAGATCTTCCTGTGGGGCTGGAACGCCGACTATCCCGATGCCGAGAACTTCCTGTTCCTGCTCTACGGCCCGAACGGCAAGGCGAAGGAGGGCGGCGAGAACGCCTCGAACTACGTCAATCCCGAGTTCGACAAGCTGTTCGAGCGCATGAAATACCTGGACGACGGGCCCGAGAAGGAAGCCCTGATCGCCCGCATGGTCGCGATCGTGCAGACCGACGCCGCGTGGATGTTCGGCTATTTCCCCAAGTCCGGCGGCGCCTACCAGCAGTGGGTGGGCAACGGCAAGCCGACCCAGATGATACGGAACAACCTCCAGTTCATGAAGATCGATTCCGCCCTGCGGACCCGCAAGATCGCCGAATGGAACCAGCCGGTCTGGTGGCCGGTGGCGCTGGCGGTGGTGCTGCTGGTCCTTCTGGCCGTGCCCGCATGGCGCATGGTCCGGCGCCGCGACCGCGCCGTGGCCGTCCATACCGACCGTCCGACGGGAGATGCGGCATGACCGCCTACATCGTGCGCCGGATCCTGTACGGGGTCCTGATCCTGATCGGCGTCAACCTGTTCACCTTCATGCTGTTCTTCGCGGTCAACACGCCGGACGACATGGCGCGCCTGTCCATAGGCGGACGCCGGGTCACCGCCGACGCCATCGAGAAATGGAAGGTCGAGCGCGGCTACGACAAGCCGCTGCTGGTCAACACACAGGCCGAGGGCGCGCGGCGCTACACCGACACCATCTTCTTCGACCGCTCGGCCCGGCTGTTCGTGTTCGACTTCGGCGCCTCGGACGCCGGCCGGGACATCGGCTACGAGATCCGGCAGCGGGTGGGGCCCAGCCTGGCGCTGGCGGTGCCGACCTTCCTGCTGGGTTTGTTCGCCAGCGTGGCGTTCGCGCTGCTCCTGGTGTTCTTCCGGGGAACCTACCTGGATTTCTGGGGCGTGGTGCTGTGCGTGGCCATGCTATCCATCTCGGCGCTGTTCTACATCATCGCCGGGCAGTATCTGTTCTCCAAGACCCTGCGCCTGGTCCCGCTGTCCGGCTTCGCCGGCGGGCTGGACGCCATGCGCTTCCTGGTGCTGCCCGTGCTGGTGGCCATCATCGCCAAGCTGGGGCCCGAGGCACGTTTCTACCGTGCGCTGTTCCTCGAGGAAATCGGCAAGGACTACGTCCGCACGGCCCGCTCCAAGGGGCTGTCCGAGCGCCTGGTGCTGTTCCGCCACGTGCTGCGCAACGCCATGCTGCCCATCCTGACCAGCACCATCTCGGCCATCCCGCTGCTGTTCATGGGCAGCCTGATCGCCGAATCCTTCTTCGGCATCCCCGGCCTGGGCAGCTACACCATGGACGCCATCAACGCCCAGGACTTCGCCATCGTGCGGGCCATGGTGTTCATCGGTTCGGTGCTCTACATCATCGGCCTGATCCTGGCCGACATCTCCTACACGATCGCGGATCCGCGCGTGCGTTTCGAGTAAGAACATGCCCAAGATCGTCTTTCTGTGGACCGACGTCGCGCTGTTCCTGCTGGTGCTGGGGGTAGCCTGCTACGCCTGGCACGCCCGCCGCACGCCCAACCTGCGGGCCACCTGGGCCCGGGTGGCCCGCGACACGCCGGCCATGTGCGCCGTGGTGGTGCTGGGCGTGTTCGTGACGATCGGCTTGCTCGATTCCCTGCACTACCGGCCCTTGCTGGAATCGGTGGAAGTCAACGGCGGGAAAGGCGCGCGCGCCTATTCCCCGGTCACGCGCTCGGTGCTCGACGCCTTGCTGGAAAAACCCATGGCGGGGCGCGAGAAGACCTACTCGGCCCCGCTGGCGGTGCGCCAGTTCACCAAGGAATCCATGTTGGTGGACGGCAAGCCGGTGCGGGACTATCCGCGCCTGCGCCACGGCGGCGCGCACCTGACCGACCCCGACACGCAATGGCTGGGGGACGTGCTGCGGCGCACGGCCGTGGGCGTCGTGGCCGGCGGCCTGCTTGCCGGCGCCGTGGCCCTGCTGGTGGCGGGCGCCCTGGCGCATCGCGGCGGGCAGGGCTTTGCCGTGGCGTGGCGCGACATCGTCCACCGGCGCACCGCCGTGCCGCTGGCGCCCATGCTGCTGACCTTCGGCATCATCGCCATCCTGGCGGGCGCGGCCGTATCCCTGTCCACCGGCTATCACGTCATGGGCACCGACAGCACCGGCAACGACGTCCTCGTGCAGACCGTCAAGAGTTTCCGCACCGCGCTGGTGATCGGCAGCCTGACCACCCTGGCGACCCTGCCGCTGGCCCTGGCGCTGGGCATCATGGCCGGCTATTTCAAGGGCTGGGTCGACGACATCATCCAGTACGTCTACACCACGCTGACCTCCATTCCGGGCGTGCTGCTGATCGCCGCCTGCGTGCTCATGGTGCAGGTCTTCATCGACAACAATCCCGACCTGTTCGAGACCGGCGCCGAACGCGCCGACCTGCGCCTGTTCCTGCTGTGCATCATCCTGGGCGTGACCGGCTGGGCGGGGCTGTGCCGGCTGCTGCGGGCCGAGACGCTCAAGCTGCGCGAACTCGACTACGTGCTGGCCGCGCGCGCCTTCGGCGCCTCGCCGGTGCGCATCATGACCCGCCACCTGCTGCCCAACGTCATGCACATCGTGCTGATCACCGTGGTGCTGGATTTCTCGACCCTGGTGCTGTACGAGGCCGTGCTGTCCTACCTGGGCGTGGGCGTCGATCCCTCCATGAACTCGTTCGGGTCCATGATCAACCTGGCGCGGCTGGAAATGTCGCGCGACCCGATGATCTGGTGGAGCCTGCTGTCGGCCTTCGTCTTCATGCTGGCCCTGGTGCTGTCCGCCAACCTGTTCGCCGACGCCGTGCGCGAGGCCTTCGACCCGCGCGCCCGGGCCTACCGGCCGGCATGGGCGCGGGCCCGGTCGGCCAAGATGCTGGAGGACCGTTGATGAACGCGCCCGCGCAAACCGCCATGCTGGACGTGCGCCGCCTGGACGTGCTGCTCGACAGCGACCATGGCGTCGTCCATGCCGTGGACGCGCTCGACCTGGCCATCGCGCGCGGCCAGACCTTCGCGCTGGTGGGCGAGTCCGGTTGCGGCAAGAGCATGACCGCGCTGGCGCTGCTGCGGCTCTTGCCAGACGCCGGGCGGATCGAGCGCGGCCGGACGCTGCTCGAAGGCGTGGACCTGAACCGCCTGCCCGAGCGCGACATGCGCACCGTGCGCGGCCGCAAGATCAGCATCATCTTCCAGGAACCCGCGACCAGCCTGAACCCGGTGATGCGGGTGGGCGACCAGATCGTCGAGACCATCGCCACCCATACCTCGCTGCGCGGGGCGGCCGCCCGCGCCAAGGCCGTCGAGTGGCTGCGGCGGGTCGGCATACCCGAGCCCGAGCGGCGCGTGGACGACTACCCCTTCCAGCTGTCTGGCGGCCAGAAGCAGCGCGTCATGATCGCGATCGCGCTGGCGGCCGAACCGGAGCTGCTGATCGCCGACGAGCCCACCACCGCGCTGGACGTCACCATCCAGGCCCAGATCCTGGAACTGCTGCGCACCCTGCAGGCCCAGCTCGGCATGGCGATGATGCTCATCACCCACGACCTGGGCATCGTGCGCAGCATGGCCCACCACGTGGCGTTGATGTACGCCGGCCAGATCGTGGAGTCGGCTCCGGCCGAGGAATTCTTCCGCCATCCCCGCCATCCCTATGCGCGGCTGCTGTTCGGCGCGCTGCCCAGCATGGGCCGCCGCGGCGAGCACCTGGCCGCCATTCCGGGCACCGTGCCGGCCCTGAACCAGACGTTCGGCGGCTGCCGTTTCGCCCAGCGCTGTCCGGCCCACGCGGCCGAATGCGACGCCGCGCCGCCGCCCCTGGCCCAGGACGCGCCCGGCCACGCGGTGCGCTGCGTGCGGCTGACCCAGATCGACGCCGCCCGCGCGGCGGGCAAGGGCGAACCGCTGCCCGAAGTGCACGTCGTGGAATCACCCGAATCCGCCGTGGCGGCTCCCGCGCCGGCGGCCGCTGCCGGCGCGCCCGGATCCACCCTGTTGAGCGTGACCGACCTGAAAGTCCATTTCCCCATTCGCAAGGGCGTGCTGCGCCGCACGGCCGGCTGGGTCAAGGCCGTGGATGGCGTGAGCCTGTCGCTGGACACCGGCAGGACGCTCGCGCTGGTCGGCGAATCCGGCTGCGGCAAGACCACCACCGGCAAGGCCCTGCTGCGCCTGCTGGACGGCGTGGCCACCATTTCCGGCCAGGCCAGCCTCCACGGGCAGGACCTGCTGCGGGCCGGCGGCCGCTCGCTCAAGCGCCTGCGGCGCGACATCCAGATCATCTTCCAGGATCCGTATGCCTCGCTGAACCCCCGCATGCGCGTGGGCGAGATCCTGGACGAGGGACTGGCCTCGCTGCGGCCCGACATGGACGCGGCCAGCCGCCAGGCCGCCTTGCTTCGCCTGCTGGACCAGGTCGGACTGCGCGCCGATGCCCGCGACCGCTATCCGCACGAGTTCTCGGGCGGCCAGCGCCAGCGCATCGCCATCGCCCGCGCGCTGGCGGTCGAACCCAAGCTCATGGTGTGCGACGAACCGACCTCCGCGCTGGACGTCTCGGTGCAGGCACAGATCCTCAACCTGCTGCACGCCTTGCAGCGGGACATGGGCATTGCCTACCTGTTCATCACCCACAACTTCGGCGTGGTCGAATACCTGGCCGACGACATCGCCGTCATGCAGGGCGGCCGCATCGTCGAGACCGGCCCGGCCGAACGCGTGCTGACCCGGCCGGACCACGCCTATACCCGGCAATTGCTGGACGCCGTGCCGCGCTTCGACGTCGAGGCGGCCTGAACGGACAAGGAGACCAAGCATGTCGTACGAAGGGAGTTGCCATTGCGGGGCCGTCGCGTTCGAGGTCGACGCCCCCGTGCCCACCCAGGCCATGAGCTGCAATTGCTCTCATTGCCGCCGCAAGGGTTTCCTGCTGAGCTTCGTGCCTGAAGGCCAGTTCAGGCTGAAGCAGGGCCAGGAACAGTTGCGGTCCTATTTTTTCCACGCCCACAAGATCGAACACATGTTCTGCGCGACCTGCGGCACGCAATCCTTCGCCCGGGGCGCCATGCCCGACGGGACGCCCATGCGGGCGGTGAACCTGCGCTGCGTGCCGTCCATCGACCTGGACGCCCTGCAGATCAAGCGGGTGGATGGGGCCAGCTTCTAGGCCGGCAGGGGCGGGGGGCTAAAATGGATTATCATTCCGCTCCTGGCGCCGCATAGGGAAGCGTGGCAGAGTGGTCGATTGCACCGGTCTTGAAAACCGGCAACGGGCAACCGTTCGTGAGTTCGAATCTCACCGCTTCCGCCAAAGAACGTAAAAACCCCTGGATTTCGTTTGGAAATCCAGGGGTTTTTGTTGACGATGGAAATTGGCTTCAAATTGTTCGCAAGGCCCACCTGTCATTACCGACTGGCGTAATCTTCCCGGATGTTCCCCAAGCAGGAGAGTCCGCCATGACCATCGCCAAGAACACGATCTGCCTGTGGTACGACAAGGACGCCGAGGAGGCGGCCCGTTTCTACGCCAAGACTTTTCCCGACAGCGCGGTGCACGCCGTCCACCGCGCGCCCGGCGACTATCCCTCCGGCAAGGTCGGCGACGTGCTGACGGTCCAGTTCACCGTCGCCGGCATTCCCTGCCTGGGCCTGAACGGCGGGCCCGCCTTCAAGCACAACGAGGCCTTCTCGTTCCAGATCGCCACCGATGACCAGGAAGAAACCGACCGTTATTGGAACGCCATCGTCGGCAACGGCGGCCAGGAAAGCGCATGCGGCTGGTGCAAGGACAAATGGGGTGTTTCCTGGCAGATCACGCCGCGCGTGCTGACCGAGGCCTTGGCCGCCGGTGGAGGGGAGGCCAAGCGCGCATTCCAGGTGATGATGGACATGCGGAAAATCGACGTCGCCGCGATCGTGGCCGCGCGGCGGGGCTGACACGCGGTTTCCGGCTCGAGCCGGTGAGCTACCGCTGGCTGCCTCCGGTCTGGTGCGTGGCATTGCCGGTCTTGCGAAGTCCTTTCATGTCTTGCCATATCCTCGTTCACGCCGACAGCATCCGATGAATCAGATCCGCCGTATTCGTCGCTGAAAATTTTTTCATCAGGCTCGCGCGGAACACCTCTACCGTGCGCGGACTGATATCGAGTTCCCGGGCGATCATCTTCGACGTCTTGCCGTCCAGGAGCCGCGACGCGACTTCCCGTTCGCGCGGCGTCAGGGCCTCCGACGTGTGCGGCCGTTCGGCGCTGACATCCTCGAAGGTCCAGATCCCCGCCTCGTGCGGCCGCTCCCGGTTGAAGGCCCGGCCGGTCACGCGGCACCAGAAGTGCTGCCCGGTGGCGCGTTTCATGATACGCGTGTCGGCGTAGCGCCCATGCTTGTTCAGGATGGGGGCGATGCGCTTGCCCAGGCGCTCGAATTCCTCGGTCGTCGGATACAGCTCGCGGAACGAGGCGCCCAGCAGGATTTCCCGGGACGCGTGGAAGACGTCGCAGACATAGCCGTTGCAGTCGACGATGATCCGGTTCTTCGAGAGGACGAGGCCGATGGGGGCCATCTCGAAGGCCAGGCGATAGTCCGAGTCGGTGGACACCGGCGGCTCCTAAGCAAAACTACGTAGATAGCTACGTAGTATCTTTCAAACGCGCGCCGTCCGCCAGTCCCCGGCGGGGCAGGCGCAGCGGTTGTTCCAGTCCTTGGAGGAGGTGTCGTGAACAAGATCTATCCATCCGCGCCCGATGCGATTGCGGGCGTCGTGAAAGATGAACAGATGATCGCGGTGGGCGGCTTCGGCCTGTGCGGCATCCCGGAGGCGCTGATCGAGGCGCTGCGGGCGTCGGGCGTCAAGGGTCTGACCGTGATCTCGAACAACGCCGGCGTGGACGGCTTCGGGCTGGGCAAGCTGCTGGAGACCCGGCAGATCCGGAAGATGATTTCGTCCTACGTGGGCGAGAACAAGGAGTTCGAACGCCAGTACCTGAGCGGAGAACTGGAGCTGGAGTTCACGCCGCAGGGCACGCTGGCCGAGAAGCTGCGCGCCGGCGGGGCCGGCATCCCGGCCTTCTTCACCAAGACGGGCGTGGGTACCCTGGTGGCCGAAGGCAAGGAGCTTCGGGAATTCGACGGGGAAACCTATGTGATGGAACGGTCCCTGGTACCCGACGTGGCCTTGATCAAGGCGCATGTGGCCGACCGTGCCGGCAACCTGCGCTTCCGCTATACGGCCCGCAACTTCAATCCGGCGGCCGCTACGGCGGGCAGGATCACCATTGCCGAAGTCGAGGAGATCGTCGAGGTCGGCGATCTGGCGCCCGACGATATCCACCTGCCCGGGATCTATATCCATCGCATCGTTCAGAACCGCAGCCCGGAAAAGCGGATCGAGCAGCGTACGACGACCAAGGCGGAGAATTGATCATGGCATGGAACAAGGACCAGATGGCGGCGCGGGCCGCCCGGGAACTGCGCGACGGTTTCTATGTGAATCTCGGGATCGGCATCCCGACCCTGGTGGCCAACCATGTGCCGGGCGATATCGAGGTCTGGCTGCAGTCCGAGAACGGCATGCTGGGCATCGGCCCGTTCCCGACCGAAGACCGGGTGGACGCGGACCTGATCAACGCCGGCAAGCAGACGGTGACCACGCTGCCGGGATCGTCGATCTTCGGCAGCGACCAGAGCTTCGCGATGATCCGCGGCGGCAAGATCAACCTGTCCATCCTGGGCGCCATGCAGGTCAGCGGGAAGGGGGACCTGGCCAACTGGATGATCCCGGGCAAGATGGTCAAGGGCATGGGGGGCGCGATGGACCTCGTGGCCGGCGTCGAGCGGGTGGTGATCCTGATGGAGCACGTGGCCAGGAAGAAGGACGGGGGCTACGAGCTGAAGATACTGCCCGAGTGCACGCTGCCGCTGACGGGCGTGGGCGTCGTGGATCGCATCATTACCGACCTGGGCGTGATCGATGTGACCGCGGACGGGCTGGTGCTGGTGGAACTGGCCGAGGGCGTCAGCGCCGACGAGATCCAGTCCAAGACCGGCGTGCCGTTGAAAGTGTCGTAAAAGCGGGGGCGCGAGCGGGGTCAGAGGCCCAATACCAGCTTGGCACCCTTGCAGCCGGACACGCAGACCATCATGGTCTTGTTCGACTCGCGTTCGCGCTCGGTCAGCACCGAATCCCGATGGTCGGGCGTGCCTTCCAGCACGGCGGTCTCGCACGCGCCGCACACGCCTTCGCGGCAGCTGTAGTCGGCATCGATGCCCGCTTCCAGCAGCGCGTCGAGCAGCGCCATGCCGGCCGGCACGTCGATGGTCTTGCCCGACTTGGCCAGTTCGACCTGGTAGCTGCCTTCCTGCGCGGCCGTGACTTCGCCGGCGGCGGCGAAGCGCTCGATGTGCACGTTCCGGTAGCCCAGTTCCTTGCAGGCCGCCTCGAAGGCATCCAGCATGGGCGTCGGCCCACAGCAGTAGAAATGCGTATCGGCCGGATGGCCGGCCAGCAGCTCGCGCAGATTGGGCGGACAACCCGCTTCATCGTCGAAGCGCGTGGTGACCTGGCCGCCCGAGGCCACCAGTTCGTCGACGAAGGCCGCTTCGGTCTTGGTGCGGGCGCAGTAGAGCAGTTCCACCGGATTGGCAATCGCGCGCAACCGGTTGACCATGCAGAAGATGGGCGTCACGCCGATGCCGCCGGCCAGCAGCACCGACTTGGCCGCCGACTCGTCCAGCTCGAAGTTGTTGCGCGGCGGCGCGATCTTGATGGTCGAGCCCACCCGCAGCTGTTCGTGCACGAAGCGCGAACCGCCGCGGCTGTTACGGTCGTTCAGCACGCCCACCACGTAGCGATGCCGCTCTTCGGGCGAGTTGAACAGCGAATAGCTGCGCACCAGGCCGTTGGGCAGATGCAGGTCGATGTGCGAGCCCGCGGCGAAGGCAGGCAGTTCCTCGCCCGTGGGCGAGCGGAACTCGACGCTGATGATGCCCTGCGCTTCGAGGCGAATGGTGTGAACCAGTACCGTAAGGAGTGAGCTGCTGTTCATGGCAAAGGATTCGAATGAGAGGGTAGGGCGCATTCTGGAGGGGTGACGCAAGGGGGACGAGCGGCAAATATGCGCGATTGTCGTGTTTGTTCCAATGTGCGGGGCAAGGCCCGGGTTTGAAACAAAGCGGACATTCCGGGCGGTGCGGCGCTCAACAAACCGGGCGCGGCACACCAGAATCGGTTCCACGACTACGGAACGATCCTGGAGAACCCCCATGCTGTCCGCAGCAGACAATGACCGCTACAACGACGTCGAGCCGGGTTCCACCCTGCACGACATGGCCCGCCGCTACTGGCTGCCCTACCTGAGATCCGAGGCGCTCGAACCCAATGGCCCGCCGAAGAAGGTCGAGCTGCTGGGCGAGAAATTCGTGTCCTTCCGCGACGGCAGCGGGAAGGTCGGTTTCTTCGAGGAACAATGCCCGCACCGTGGCGCTTCCCTGGCGCTGGGGCGGACCGGCGACAACGCGCTGACCTGCATCTTCCACGGCTGGAAGTTCGATGTGTCGGGTACGTGCATCGCCGCGCCGTCGGAGTCTAATCCCCGCTTCTGTTCGACGGTCAAGGTGCCTGCCTTTCCCGTCCGGGAAGCGGGCGGTGCGCTATGGGTCTACCTGGGGCCGGGCGAGCCGCCTGTCTTCCCCGAATGGGAGTTCTGTCTACTGCCGCCCGAACATCGCCGTGCCCGGGTCGGGTACACGGATTCGAACTGGACGCAGAACCTGGAGACGCTGCTGGATTCCGCCCACATCGGGCTCCTGCATGCCCAGCCGGTCAAGGCGGAGATCAACGAAAGCGTCGTCGCGATCAAGGGCGTGCATGCGCCCAAGCTGTCGGTGGTCGATACGCCCTACGGGTTCCAGGCCTATTCGCGGCGCGAGCGCGAGGACGGCCAGGTCTACCTGCGCGTGACGGAGTACCTGGCGCCGTTCACGGTCCTGAACGGCAGCATGCGCACCGATGAAGGGCGCGTGTTGTTCATGATCCCGATCAACAACCGGCGTACGGCCTTCTGGCGTTTCGAGTGGGACATGGTCCATACCCAGGAATGGTGGAAGAAGCAATCGATCGAGCGGGGAGCGCTGGGCCTGAAGTTCGTCGACCATGACGACTTCCTGCACAACTCGCTGGACCGCGGCAGGGAGGACTTCGGCCAGAACCGCGAGGCGATGAAGCTGGGACACTGGTCGGGTTTCAAGGACCTGCGCGCCGAAGACGCCGCAGTGGCCGAAAGCGTGCCCATCGTCGATCGCACGAAAGAGCACCTGGGGGCCAGCGACCTGGTGATCGCCAAGATGCGCCAGCGTTTCTTCCAGGGGCTGGACGAATTCGAGCGCGGCGGAAAGCCGCTGGGGCTGGGACCCAATGGCGATGGCAGCGGTATTGCCTATACCGATCTGCGGGGCACATCGGAGGTGGTCGCCCCCGACATCGACCAGATCGAATACCACAATGTCGAACTGCGCGAGGAGCGCAAGGCCTTGCGCAGGGCGTTCCTGGAGGCGCAGGGCGCGGGCGCGGCCATCAAGGAGCGGCAACATGCGTGATGCTTCCTTCATGCAGGCTCCGGGGGCCTCGCGCCTGAACGAGACCCATGACCCGGCGCTGCGCTCGTTCGTGGCCTCGGCCAACCGGCCCGACGGCGATTTCCCCATCCAGAACCTGCCGCTGGCGGTCTTCAGGCCCAGGCGCCAAGGGGGCTTTCGTGTCGGCGCGGGCATCGGCGACCTGGTCCTGGACATCGGCGCAATCGAGGCCTGCCTGGCCGCCGAATGCGGGCCGGCGGTGCAGGCCTGCCGCGAAGCGTCGATGAAGGCGCTGATGGAGCTCGGGCCGGCGCATTGGGCGCGCCTGCGGCTGGGGTTGTCGCGGCTGTTGCGGGAAGGATCGGCGTTCCGGCGGGAGGCGGAGCCGCACCTCCATCCCATCGCCGATGCCGAGTTCCTGCTTCCCGCGAAGATCGGCAATTTCTCGGACTACCTGGCCTCGATGCATCACATCTCCAAGGTGATCCGGGTCAAGCGTCCCGATCATCCCGAGCTTCCCCAGAGTTTCGTCTGGAGCCCGATCGCCTATCACAGCCGGGCATCGACGGTCAGGGCCAGCGGCTACGGTTTCGCGCGCCCCCGGGGGCAGGCGGGGCGGTTCGAGAACGACCGGCCCCTGACGGATCCGACGCGGATGCTGGATTACGAAGTCGAGCTTGGCATCTACGTGGGCACCTCGAACGCGCGGGGCGAGCCGCTGGACGTGGACGCCGCCGATGCGGCGATCTTCGGCTATTCGGCGTTGAACGACTGGACGGCGCGGGACATGCAGGGATGGGAGTCCCAGCCGTTGGGACCGTTCCAGTCCAAGAGCTTCACCACCACGGTCTCGCCATGGGTCGTGACGACCGAAGCCCTGGAGCCCTACCGGGCGGCGATGTCGAGGCCGGATGGCCAGCCGGCCGCGCCCGCCTGCCTGGATTCGGACGCCAACCGCGCACGGGGCATGCCGGACGTGCGCATGGAGGTGCTGTTGCTGACCGAGCGGCTGGTCGCGGCGGGAGAGGGGCCGGTATTGCTGGGCGCGAGCCGCCTGACGGACGCCTACTGGACGCCGGGGCAGATGGTGGCCCATCACACGCTCAACGGCTGCGTCCTGGAGACGGGAGACCTGATCGGGACGGGCACGATCTCCGGGCCGGGCGACGACGCCTGCGGCTGCATGTTCGAGCTGAGCCGCGGCGGACGCCAGCCTTTCCCCCTGCCCAACGGCGAAGAACGCGCGTTCGTGCAGGACGGGGACACCGTGATCGTGCGGGCGCATTGCCAGCAGGCCGGACGGCCGAGGCTGGGATTCGGGGAGGCGGTCGCCACGGTCCTGCCTGCCCGGCCGCAAGCCTGAGCCGGCCAGGACGAGGAGCAGCGATGGCAAGCGTGATCAGGTTCCACCGGACGGGGGGACCCGAGGTCCTGAGGTGCGAGGAATACGACGTCGCGCCGCCGGGCTACGGCGAAGCAAGAGTTCGGCACGCCGCGGTGGGCGTCAATTTCAACGACATCTATTTCCGCTCGGGGCTGTATCCCGTCGCCTTGCCGTCGCCGCTCGGACGATCCGCCGCCGGCATCGTCGAGGAGCTGGGAGCCGGCGTGACGGACGTCCGGGTGGGCGACCGCGTGGCCTATGCCAGCAGTCCGCTGGGCGCGTACAGCAGCGAACGCATCGTCGATACGCGGTATCTCGTTCCGGTACCCGACGGTGTCGGGCTGGACGTGGCCGCGGCCAGCACCATGCGCGGCATGACCGCGGCCTATCTGATGCGGCGCATCCATCCATGGCGGGCGGGCGATTCCCTGGTGCTGCACGCGGCGGCCGGCGGCACCGGCCTGATCGTCAGCCAGTGGGCCCGGCATCTCGGGCTGCGTGTGATCGGAACGGTGTCCAGCCACGAGAAGGCCGAGATCGCGCTGGAGCATGGCTGCGAGCATGTGATCGTGCGGGGGAACGCCGACGAGGTCGTGGAAAAAGTGATGGCGCTTACCGGCGGGCGCGGCGTGCCCGTGGTGCTGGACGGCGTCGGCCGGAGCACCTTCGACGCTTCGCTGCGGGTCCTGTCCAGGCGTGGGCTGTTCGTCAGCTTCGGCGCCTCGTCCGGACCGGTGCCCCCGATCGATGCCATCGAGCTGGGGCGCCGGGGGTCGCCGTTCTTTACCCGGCCCGCATTGGCCGACTATGCGTCGACGAGGAAGGAGCGCATGGAACTGGCGGGCGAGTTCTTCCAGTTGGTCGAGTCGGGCGTGATACGCGTGCACGTGCACCAGAGGCTGGCGCTGGCCGACTGTGCGCAAGCCCACCGTGCGCTGGAGTCGGGCGGCCTGGTGGGAGTTTCGGTGCTCGTGCCCTAGCGGCCGGGCAGGCAGTCCAGGAGTTGGCTACAACAACAGGAGACATCATGAAAAGCAGATCGAGAAACTTGCGGGCCGTGCTGCGGGGGGCCGCCTGTCTGGCATTGACGGTCCACGCGGCGGCGTGGGCCATGGAGGGCTATCCGTCCCGTCCGATATCGCTGATCGTCCAGGCGGCGCCTGGCGGTTCGTCCGACATCACCGCGCGGGTGCTGGCCCAGAAGCTTTCCGTGGCCATGAACACGCAGGTGGTGGTCATCAATGAACCGTCGGCCGGCGGCATCGTCGCCATGCAGCGGGTCAAGCGCGCCGAACCGGACGGCTACACGCTGATGATCGTGGGCACCAAGGCGGCGATCGGCGATGCGATCTTCGCCGCCAAGAACATCGGCGTGCTGCGCGATTTCGAGCCCGTCGCGCAGGTCAGCACCGGCCAGCTCGCCGTTGTCGTCAAGCGCGATTCGCCGCTCAAGACCATGGATGACCTGATCCGGGAGATCAAGGCCAGGCCGGGGCGGGTCACGGTGGCCACGGGAGACGTGGCCGGAGGCATCCAGTACCTGGGCGCGGCCCTGGTGCGCGAGGAGCTCAAGGGGGATTTCGTCATCGTGCCCTATGGCACGGCCGCCAAGCTGACGACGGCCGTGCGGGCGGGCGAGGTCGATGCCGCCTTCGAGCTGGTGCCGGGCATCGTCGGCTCGCTGCGCGACGGCGAGGCGCGGGCCCTGGCGGTCAGCGGCACGAACCAGTTGCAGGATCTGCCCGGGATGAAAGGCGTGCCCACGATGAAAGACGTGGGCCTGCCCGGGAGCGACGTGACGACTTCCACCTTCGTCGTCGCGCCGGCGGGAACGCCGGCGAACATCGTCAAGACCTTGAATGCCGAGATCCTGCGCGCCCTGGCCCAACCCGACCTGCAGCAGGCTTCCCGCTCGCGGGGTTCGGGCATTCCCGAGCCGTATTCGGCGGCCCAGACCAGGACGCAACTGACCAGGGAAATCGAACGCTGGCAGGGCATCGTGAAGCAGGCGAACGTCAAGTCGCAATAGCACGGCCGCTGGGCTGTCGCTTTATCGAATCAAAACCAACGGAGGGGAAATGAGGACGATCACCATCGTCGGGGGAGTGCTTTGCCTGGGAGCCTGGAACTGCGCCAACGCACAGGCCCAGGTGACTTTGTACGGAATCGTGGATTCGGGCTTCGTGCACCAGTCCGATCCGATCGCGCCCAAGCAGGGAAGCGTGTCGTCGCTGACCGGAGGAGGGCAGTCCGGGTCGCGCTTCGGGTTGCGGGGCGTGGAAGACCTGGGCAATGGATGGAAAGCCACGTTCGACCTGGAGGCCGGGATCAACACGGACACCGGCACGTCGACGCTGGGCGCGCTGTTCGGGCGCAAGGCCCACGTCGGATTGGACTCGCCGCTGGGGAACGTCAAGCTGGGCAGGCAGTACAGCCCGTTCTACCTGGATTCGATCCTGCCCGCGGATCCATTCGGCATGGGATTGATGGGCAGGATGAACAACGTCTTCAGCACGCATTCCCGCGTCAACAATTCGGTGTCCTACTCGACGCCGAGGTGGCGGGGATGGGCCGCGGGTTTCCTGTACGGTTTTGGCGAGGTCGCCGGAAACAGCTCGGCCGCGCGTTCCTACAACGGCGCGCTGAGCTACCAGGAGGGACCTGCACGCGTGGCGCTGGGCTACTACAACCAGCGCAATGCCGCGGATACGGCCACCAGCCACGCCGTCGCGCTGTCGGGAAGCTACCGCGCCGGAGCGGTGACGGCGTACTCGGCGTTCCAGGCGGTCCGGTCCACGTTGAACGGGGTGCCGGGGGCGACGCTTGCCGACACCAGCGTCAACATCTACATGGCCGGCCTGAGATGGTCGAGCGGGCCGCATACCGTGCTTGGCGTCATCACCCATGCGCGCGACCAGCGACGGATCGCGGCCACCGGCGCCAAGGCCACGTTGTACGCGGTGGGCTATACCTATGCCCTGTCCAAGAGGACGAACCTGTATACGTCGTTCGGTATCATCCGCAACCGTTCTGGCGCCGTGTACGCGATAGGCGATGCGACGACTCCCGTCTACGGCCAGAAAGGCTTCGACGTCGGCATCAGGCACCGCTTCTAGGGTAGCGGGGCGGGAGCCGGCAGGATGGCCAGCTCCTGCAAGGCGGCCCTGTCGACGATCACGATGCGGCCGTACTCCAGGGCGAGCATGCCGAGTTTCTCCAGCGCCCGCAACTCGCGGTTGACCCCTTGCCTGCGGGTGCCGAGCAATTCGGCCAACTCGTCCTGGAGGACTTCTATTTCGTTCGTGGCGTGGCCTGACGCGTTGGCGATGAGACCCAGCAGCGAGGCGAGCCGCGCGCGCAGGGATCCTGTCGATGCATCGGCATACAGGGCGATCATGTTCCTGTGCCGCCGGTTGAATCCCGCGAACATGGCCACGGCCAGGCGGCCGTTGCGTACCAACATGTCTTTCAGAAAGGGGCCGGGTATCCTGACCAGATGGGTCTGGCCGCGGCACGTGACGGTATAGACGAAGGGTTCGCCGGACAGCAGCGGCCCCAGGCCCAGGAAGTCGCCGGCAAAGCGCAGGCGGAAGGCGAACTCGCGGTTGGACCCCGTACGCAGCGACATGCGCAGCGAGCCGGATGCGATCAGGTACAGGAAGGGAACGTTTTCTCCCGGGCCATGGAGCAGCGTGCCGGATTCGAGCCGCAGGACCTCCGAGACTTCGACCAGCCGGGCGATGTCGCCGTCGGCCCATTCCCGGAACAGCTCGGATTGCGAGATGGCGACTCGCGCCAGCGTGGAGGTCATTGTTCGCTTCGGCGGCCGGTCTGAAAAATGGGATGCGGCCATCCTAGCACGATGGGTTCGCCCGCTGGCTGATCCAGATGCCGCCCATGTTTTCCTGGTACGGCGGTCCGGCCCGGCTCCGTTGCGGCATGATGCTGGATTGAACGGGACGAAAGGAGAGCGGACATGAAGCCACGCATCAGCGTGATCACGATCGGCGTGGACGATCTGGAGGCCTCGGTGGCGTTCTACCGCGACGGCATGGGACTGCCGACCGAGGGCATCATAGGCAGGGAATTCGAACACGGCGCGGTGGCCTTCTTCGAACTGCAACCGGGGCTCAGGCTGGCGCTGTTCGCGCGGGCGGACATCGCGCACGACGCCGGGATCGAACGAAGCGGGCCCAGTCCGACCGAGTTCACCCTGGGCCACAACGTCGCGTCGCGCGAGGAGGTCGATGCGGTAATGGCCCGCGCCGCCGCGGCGGGCGCCCGCGTGGTGAAGCCGGCGCAGCCGACGTTCTGGGGCGGGTACGCCGGCT
Source organism: Pigmentiphaga kullae (assembly GCF_004216695.1). GTDB lineage: Bacteria > Pseudomonadota > Gammaproteobacteria > Burkholderiales > Burkholderiaceae_B > Pigmentiphaga > Pigmentiphaga kullae. The sequence goes on along the minus strand of NZ_SGXC01000002.1, from coordinate 1,407,140 downwards.
ATTTCCAGGACCCTGACGGCCATCTCTGGGAAGCCGTCCACAATCCGGCCTGGATACCCGAGTAAGCAAGCAGCGCGCGTCGACCTGGCGCTCGGCCACGGCCGGCTTCCTTTTTATGAAACGATCGTATTAAAAATAATGATTTGTATCCCAATATTTGGGATATATTGAATAAAATTAAACGATCGTTTTATAAAAGGAGGCGCCATGCGGATCATTCCGGCGGTGTTCGCATTGTTTTCCTGCCTGGCCGCCGGCGCTGCCGCTGCCCAGGCCTACCCGGCGCATCCGATCAGATGGCTGGTTCCCTATCCGGCCGGCGGCGGCGCCGACAACGTGGCGCGGGTCGTCACGCAGCGCCTGTCGCAGAAGCTGGGCCAGGCGATCGTGGTGGACAACCGGCCGGGCGGCAACACCATCATCGGCACGCAGGCGCTGTTGTCGGCAGCCCGCGACGGCTACACCGTGATGAACACGGCCGAGCAGGTCGCGGTGAACGCCGCGCTGTATCCCGACCTGAAATACTCGGCCGAGCGCGACCTGGACTTCGTGGCGCCGCTGGTACGCACGCCGCTGCTCCTGCTGGCGCGCCGCGACCTGCCGGTTTCGGACGCGGCGGGGCTTCTGGCCTACATGAAGGAACGAGGCGATCGGCTTACCTACGGAAGCTGGGGGCAGGGCGGGATGAACCACCTGACCATGGAGGCCCTGGCCGCGCGGGTGGGCGTGCATCCGACCCATGTGCCGTTTCCGGGCGCCGCGCCGGCGATACGCGACCTCCTCGGCGGCCAGATCGATCTGTATTTTTCCGACCCGGCCACGGCGCTGCCCTATCTGCGCACGGGCAAGCTGAAGGTCCTGCTGGTGTCCACCCGGGAGCGCCTGCCGTACCTGCCCGACGTGCCCACCGTGGACGAAAGCGGCTATCCGGGGTTCGACATGTACAGCTGGCAGGGCGTGCTGGCGCCCAAGGGCATGCCGCCGCAGGTGCGGGATACCCTGGCGGCGGCCATACGCGACACGCTGCAACAACCCGACGTGAACCGGGAACTGCGTGACCGGGGCTTCATTCCTGATCCCGGTACGCCCGAGCAGTTCCGGGCGTTCTTCCTGCGCAGCCAGGCCGAGCTGGGCGAGATCGTTCGCAAGCGGAACATCCGGATCCAGTGACGGAGCCGGGCCGGGATGCGCCGGCGCGGCGAGTGCGCTATCTTTGGATCCTGTCCGTTGTCGGGCGTGCACAACCGCCGGGCCTATACGCAGGAGTTTCCCGCTTTCGTCGAGGCGCCCGACGAAGGGTTGCTGAAGTGCGTGGCCATTCTCGACGTCGACAACTTCAAGGCCTATAACCGCCGAGATCTTCGACAAGGTGGATGCCGCGCTTTATCAGGCCAAGGCCGAGGGGCGCAATACTTTGCGGCGCGCGGCCTTGTAGCGGAGTCATTCGAACGGAAGGGAGCGTGGCGATGGAGACGGCAGGGCTGGAAGTGTGGACGGTGGGGCATTCCACGCATTCCCTGGAAGTGTTCCTGGCGATGCTGGCCGCCCATGACATCGAGGCCATCGCCGACGTGCGGCGGCATGCGGGGTCACGCAAGTATCCCCATTTCAATCCGGATGCGCTGCGCCATGCGCTCGCGCAGGCCGGGGTGGAATACGTGCCGCTGCCGGAACTGGGCGGCCGCCGTCCGCCCCTTGCGGACTCCCATAACACCGTCTGGCGCAATTCGTCGTTCCGCGGCTACGCGGACTACATGGAGACCGATGCCTTTCGCGAAGGCATCGAGCGCCTGCTGGCATTGGCTCGCCGCCGGCGGACCGCCATCATGTGCGCGGAAGCCGTGTGGTGGCGATGCCACCGGTCGCTGATCGCCGACTACCTGAAAGTACGGGGTATCTGCGTGAGGCACATCCTGGGCACGGGGAAGAGCGAAGTCCATCCGTACACGTCGGCGGCGCGGATCCGGGACGGCGCATTGACGTACGCGCCGGCCGCCTGAGCCGCCGGCGCTCGCTGACAGGAGGACCCTCCATGGCGGACCGATTCAAGGTGGGCGACCACGTAAGCTGGAATTCCGAGGCGGGTATCGTCAGCGGCACCATCATCCGCGTGCACACCAGGGACTTCGATTACAAGGGGCACACGCACCGCGCCAGCAAGGACGATCCGCAGTACGAGATCCAGAGCGACAGGACCAGCCATGTCGCGGCGCATAAGGGATCGGCGCTGCACAAGACGGCGCGGTAGGCACGCCGGGGCATGGCCGGGGCGGCCGCGCTTCTTGTTCTACCCGTAGTTTCCCCGGTGTTGCGCCGGGGGTACTGGCTGAACCGCGGCCTGTCCGGTATCGCTATCATGTCTTCCGAGGAGGCCGGTCGTCGGCATTGGGCACCGACCCGGCCATGCTCCCGGGAGACCGGCGTGGGCCGGTCCGCAGCCGTTCCATACCGAGTGCGGCATCATGAACAACAACGACACCTTGCTTGCGCTCGCCCATCCCCTGATCGCATTCCTGCTGGCGGCCATGTTCTATGGCGCGTGGCGCTACGCGCATCGCCAGCCGCAATTCCTGTACTTCGCCGCGGGCTTCGCCTGCTACGCGAGCGGCATCTCCATGCAGATCCTGCCATGGCCGCCCTGGCGGCTGGCCAATATCGCGTTGACCGGCGCGGCCTACGCCTGCGCGATCTTCTGCTTCGCGCGGGGCCTGACGGCGCTGGAGGGCAGGCGGCTGCCCTGGCTGCCGGCCGCGCTCGTGCTGGCGGTCATGCTGACCATCCGCATGGCCAGCGCGCATGACGAGGCGCTGTTCCGGCTGCGGGTGGCTTCGACGCACATCGCCGCCGCCCTGGTATTCCTGCTGGCGCTGTGGCAGGTCCGCCACATGGCGCGGGGCACCGCCCTGGAGCGGCTGCTGTTCTGGTGCGTGGCCGCCTGCTCGCTCAGCCTGTTCCCCCGGGCCATGCTTGGCACGCAGCCGGGCGACCGGTACGGCTACGAGCACTCGCTCTACTGGGAGGTCACGCAGACCAGCTTCTATTTCTTCGGCATAGGCGTGGCGTTCCTGATGCTGGGGCTGACGTCGATGCGCACCATCGCCAGCCTGAGCCAGGCCAGCCGCCGCGATCCGCTGACGGGGATGAACAACCGGTCGGGGCTGGGCGAGTTCCTGGCGGCGCGCCTGCCCCTGTGCGAGAGCTATGGCCTGATCATGGCGGACGTGGACCATTTCAAGCGGATCAACGACCGCTACGGCCATCCGGTGGGGGACGCGGTGCTCAAGCGGCTGGCGGCGGTCATGGAGCAGGGCATACGCACGGGCGACGCGGTGGGCAGGTTCGGCGGCGAGGAGTTCATGGTGGTGCTGCCCGAGGCCTCGGAAGAAGAGACGAAGCGGGTGGCCGAGCGGCTGCGCGCCGCGGCGGCGGCCCAGGATTTCTCGGACATCGCGCCGGAGCTGCAATGCACCGTGAGCCTGGGCGTGGGCAGCTTCGAGCACGCCGTCTCGTTCGAGCAGGCCTACGCGACCGTGGATGAGCGTCTGGCCCGGGCCAAGCGCCTGGGCCGGAATCGGGTGGTGGGCAAGGAGCCCGGCTGGGCCGTCCGGCGCAGTTCGGGAGCCTGAGCTTGCCGGGGGCAAACGCGTGACTGGCCCACGGATGTTTTGCTATAAGAAGGGCGGGTTCTCCCGACAACGACGGTGGATGCGCATCCGGGACGACGGTCATGCACGGTGTCTATAACCCCCTGCTGGTGTTTCTTTCCCTGGTCGTCGCCTCGCTGGCCGCCTATACGGCGCTGGAGCTGACCGGCCGGATCGCGTCCCTGCCTGGGTGGAAGCGCCGGCTGCCCTGGCTGGTGGGCGGCGCCGTCGCCATGGGGGTGGGCATCTGGTCGATGCATTTCATCGGGATGATGGCTTTTTCCCTGCCCATCCCGCTGGGGTACACGCTCGGGCCCACGGTATTGTCCCTGTTGATCGCGGTCCTGGTCTCCGGCTTCGCGCTGGCCGTCTCGGCCAGCGGCCGCTTCCGTTTCCGCTGCTGCATGGCCGGCGGAGTGGCCATGGGAATGGGCATCGCGGGCATGCACTACATGGGGATGGCGGCGCTGGACATGGCGCCGGCGGTCAGCTACGTACCATGGATCGTGCTGGCTTCCGTCGGCCTGGCCATCGCGGCCTCGGTCGTGGCGCTGTGGCTGGGGGTCGCGCTGCGCGGCTCGGACGAACCCTACATCGCCTTCAAGCGCCTGGGCGCGGCGCTGGTGATGGGCATCGCCATCACCGGCATGCACTATACGGGCATGAGCGCGGCGCAGTTCGCGCCTGGCAGCGTCTGCCTGTCGGCCAGCCAGATCGACCCCAACTGGCTGGCGATGCTGGTGTCCGGCTCGTCGCTGGCCGTGCTGCTGGGGACCCTGCTGGTGCTGGGCTGGCGCGCCAACAGCCTGGCCGACTCGCTGCGGCTGGCCAACCGGCAGTTGCAATACCTCAGCATGCACGATGCGCTGACCGGGCTGCCGAACCGCTTGATGCTGATCGAGCAGATGAACCAGGCGATCCAGGCCGCGGATCGAGACAAGACGGCATTCGCGGTTTTCTTCCTGGACCTGGATGGGTTCAAGACGGTGAACGATTCGCTCGGGCACGCGGTGGGGGACGACCTGCTCAAGGGCTGTGCCCAGCTGCTGTCGTCGCACGTGCGCAAGGACGACCTGGTCGCGCGCATAGGCGGCGACGAGTTCGTCATACTGCTGCGAGGCATATCGGCGCCGGGAGATGCGGCATCCGTGGCCAAGAAGCTGCTGCGGGTGCTGCGGGACGACATGGTCGGCTGCCAGGCGCGCCTGAGGATCGGCGCGAGCATGGGGATCGCCATGCACCCGGGGGATGCCCGCGACAGCGAGGCGCTGCTGGACTGCGCCGATGCCGCCATGTATAGCGCCAAGCAGGCCGGCCGGAACACCTATTGTTTCTTCGAGCCGGGCATGCATGCCAACGCGGCGCGGACGCTGATGCTGCAACAGGACCTGGAGGCCGCGCTCGAGGAAGGGCAGTTCAGCCTGGTGTTCCAGCCCAAGTTCAGCGTGGCCACGCGCGCGATCTGCGGCGCGGAGGCGCTGATACGGTGGCACCACCCGACCTTCGGCAGCGTGGCGCCCATGGAGTTCATCACCGTCGCGGAACGCTCCGGGCAGATCGTCCAGATCGGCGACTGGGTGATACGCGAAGTGTGCCGCTGCATCGACGGCTGGCGGCGGCGCGGGCTGGAGCCGGTCCAGATCTCGATCAATCTGTCGCCCATACAGTTCAACGTGCCCGACCTGATCGGGCGCGTCGAGGACATCCTGGACGAGCGGGAAGTGCCGCGCCGCCTCGTGATGTTCGAGATCACCGAGACCGTGGCCATGCTGAACGCCGGACGCACGGCCGAGATCGTGAGCCGGTTCCGCGCCCGCGGCTTCGACATGGCGATCGACGATTTCGGCGCGGGCTATTCGAGCCTGGCCTATCTGCACCGGTTCAAGGTCAAGCAGATCAAGGTCGACCGGCTGTTCACCTCGGAGCTGGACCGCAACGAGGCGGAGGCTCGTGCGCTGCTGTCGGCCATCGTGACGCTGTCGCACGCGCTGCACATGGAAGTGGTGGCAGAGGGCGTGGAAAGCGAAAAGCAGATGCGTTTCCTGATCGAACTGGGATGCGACGAGGCGCAGGGCTTCCTGCTGGCGCATCCCCTGTCCGAAGAGGCCTTCCGCGGCCTGCTGCAGCCGATGGCCTCGTTCGCGCTAAGACGGATCGCCGCGCTGGGACAGCCGCGTCGCGCCGACTGATATCTCTTCGGCCAGGATGCGCAGCAGCGGCACGTAGCGGGACGAGATTTCCCGGTCCGGGACGACGTTGCGCTGCAGGACGAGATTGATGGCGCCGATGGCGTGGCCGCGCAGGCGTATGGGAAAGGCGATCGCCGCGACGCTTTCCTCGTTCGCCAGTTCCCCCTTGTTGACCGCGTAGCCGCGCCGGCGGGTTTCGCGCAGCACGCGGCCGACGTATGCCTTGTCGCGGGCGACGGCGCCGATGGCGTCGCTCCGTTCCCGCAGCAGCGACAGGGTGGCTTCCCTTTCCTCGTCCGAGCAATAGGCCAGCCAGGCCCGGCCGATGGCCGAGGTCAGCATCGCGATGCGGGTGCCGATGGTGGCCCGGTGCTGGGACAGCAGGCTGGCGCGGTGCGTCGATTCCCGAACGATCATGAAGCCGCCGTCGGGCGTGGCGAGGTCGCTGGGCCAGGACAGGGCGCTGAGGTGCGCGGCCATGGCGGGCGAGGCGATCCTGTCGATCCAGTCCGCGCCGACATAGCCTTCGGCCAGCCGCCGCACCTCGAAGCTGAGCGCGTACTGCGCGCCGTCGTCCTTGTGGTGGACCAGGCCTTCCTGCCTGAGCGTCTCCAGCAGGCGTTTGACGGTCGTGCGATGCAGGCCGGTCAGCCGGGCCAGCTCGACCACGCCGCCCATGCCCCCGGGCATGCCGTTCAGCGCCCGCAACACCGCCAGCCCCCGGCTTAGTCCACGGACTTCCTTGTAGGCGGAGTCCTCGGGTTTTCCCGTAAGCAGGTACATGGTTTTCCGTTCGAAGGTGCACCAGGTGCACCTACTATACAGGGGTATGGGGTGGCATCAGACTTCCTCCCGCATTCGACACGGCGGCATCGCCGGCGAGAACCAAGGAGACGACATGAATGCCATTCGACGTGCGTTCTGCACGATGGCGGCGCTGGCCGCCGCGACCCTCACGCCCGCGTTCGCGCAGGAATGGCCGGCCAGGCCGATCCGCATCGTGGTGCCGTATCCGGCGGGCGGCAACGCGGATTCGGCGGCGCGGGCACTGGCCGAGGTGGTGTCCGCCAGCCTCAGGCAGACGGTCATCGTCGACAACCGCCCCGGGGCCTCGACGATCATCGGGACGGATGCCGTCGCCCGGGCGCAGGCCGACGGCTACACCGTCGGCCTGGTCACCGACTCGCATGCCATCAACGAGGCCATGGCCCATCTGCCGCATGCCAGCGAGGTACTGGGCGCCAAGGTGCCGTACGACGCGGTGAAGGATTTCATGCCGGTGTCGGGCGTAGCGCTGGTGCCGCTGGTGCTGGTGGTCAATCCCAAGGTGCCGGCGCGGTCGGTGAAGGAACTGGTGCGGTTGTCGACCGCGGGCAAGGGCGTCGACTTCGGCACCATGGGTCCGGGCAGCCCCTGGTTCGTGCACCTGCACCAGCTGCGCAAGCTGACCGGCGCGGATTTCGTCGACGTGCCCTACAAGGGGCTCGCGCCGGCGAACACGGACCTGCTGGCCGGGCAGATCCAGACCATGCTGATGCCCGTGCATTTCGCCCAGCCCTACATCAAGTCGGGCAGGCTGGTGCCGCTGGCGACGCTGGGCGGCAAGCGCCATCCGCTGCTGCCGGACGTGCCCACGCTGGCCGAGAGCGGCTATCCCGGCCTGGAGATCACCAACTACTTCATGTTCGTCGTGCCGACGGGCACGCCGCAGCCCGTGGTCGAGCGGCTGACCCGCGAGTTCAACGCGGCGCTGCGCCAGCCGGCGATGAAAGAGAAGTTCGCGCTGACCGGCGACCCCTATCCGGCGGAACCGGCCGAACTCGCCGCCCGGCTGCGCCGCGACATCAAGGCCTACGGCGACGTGCTGCAGGCCACCCTCAAATAGCCCAGGAAGGGAAACGACAGTGAAGCAGGAAGCATTTCAGACCGACGTGCTGGTGGTCGGCTCCGGCCCGATGGGAGCCACCACGGCGCTGGCGCTGGCCACCTACGGCGTGCGCGTCCAGGTGGTGAACCGATACAACTGGACCGCCAACACGCCCCGCGCCCACATCACCAACCAGCGCGCGATGGAAGTGCTGCGCGACCTGGGCCTGGAGGATGACGCGCGCCGCCAGGCCACGCCCTGGGAATGGATGGGCGACACCTTGTTCACCACCAGCCTGGCCGGCCCCGAGATCGCGCGGCTGCGCACCTGGGGGACCGGCGATGAACGGATCGGCGACTATCTGCAGGCCAGCCCCTGCCCGATGCTGGACCTGCCGCAGAACAAGATGGAGCCCATGCTGGTCAGGCATGCCGCCGCGCGCGGCGCCGTCTTCTCGTTCAACACCGAGTACCTGGGCCACGCGCAGGACGAGGACGGCGTGACGGTCAGCCTGCGGGATGTGCCCTCGGGCCGGGAGTATGCCGTTCGCGCGCGGTACCTGGTGGGCGCGGATGGCGCCCGCTCCAAGGTCATGGACGATGCCGGGCTGGAACTGCGGGGGCAATTGGCCCGGGCGGCCACTGCCTACGTATTGTTCCGGGCCGACCTGTCCCGCTACGCGGCCCACCGGCCCAGCATCCTGTACTGGATCGCCACGTCCGACGCGGCGTTCGGCGAAATCGGCCTGGGCCTGCTGCGCGCGATCGAGCCGTGGAACCAGTGGATAGCGGGCTGGGGCTTCGACATGGAGAAGGGGGAGCCCGATTTCTCGCCCGAGGAAATCCGCCGGAAGGTCCGCATCCTGGTGGGCGATCCGGAGCTGGAGATCGAGATCGACAATGCCTCGGTCTGGTACGTGAACCAGGCGCACGCGCCGGTCTATTCGAAAGGGCGCGTGTTCTGCGGCGGAGATGCGGTGCATCGCCATCCGCCCTCCAGCGGGCTGGGATCGAACACTTGCATGCAGGATGCCTTCAACCTTGCCTGGAAGCTCGCATTCGTGCTGCGCGGCCACGCCGGGGCGGGCTTGCTGGATTCCTATTCGCTGGAACGCGCGCCGGTGGGGGCGCAGATCGTTGCCCGGGCGAACCAGTCCAGGCTGGACTACGGTCCGCTGAACCGGTGCTTCCGGGAGCCCGGCGCCGCCGATCCGGTCGCGGCGGGCCTGGCGCGGCTGGCGTCGCCCGATGCCGAAGGCGTGGCGCGGCGCGCGGCCCTGGCCGAGGCGCTCAGGCTGAAGAACTACGAGTTCAATGCGCAGGGCGTGGAGTTGAACCAGCGCTATGCGTCGGCGGCGATCGTTGCCGGACCGGACGCGGGCGAGGAAACCTGGAAGCGCGATCCGCAACTGCACGCGCAGGCGAGCACGCGTCCCGGCGCCAAGCTGCCCCATGCCTGGCTGGTGGGAAGCGACGGACGCCGGGTATCGACGCTGGATGTCGTGGGCCGGGGCAAGTTCACCCTGGTCACCGGCCTGGCGGGCCAGGCGTGGAAAGCGGCGGCCGCCGCGATGGACCTGCCGTTCCTGAGAACGGTCGTGATCGGCGAGCCGGGCGCGCTCGATTCCTACTGCACGTGGCAGGCGCTGCGCGAGATCGAAGAGTCCGGGGCGCTGCTGGTGCGCCCGGACGGCATCGTGGCGTGGCGCCGGCACAGCGGCGAAGGGCTGGACGCCGCGGGGGCGGGCGCCGTTCTCGAGGCGGCCCTGGCGAAGCTCCTGGACCGCGCGCGGTGACGAGGACGGATGCCATGGGCGAGCGGGCCTTCCTGGGTATGTCGCATTCCCCGTTGATGGGGCTGAGCCCCGTGCCGGCGCAGGCCGGGGCCGAGTTGCAGGCGGCCATCGCGCGAGTGCGCGACCAGGTCCTGGCCTATGCGCCGGAGCTGGTCGTGCTGATCGCGCCGGACCACTACAACGGCTTCTTCAACCGATTGATGCCGCCGTTCTGCATAGGCACGCAGGCCCGCGCCGTGGGCGACTACCTGTCTCCGGCGGGGCCGTTGCGGGTGGATGCGCCGCTGGCGCTGGAGATGGCCGATGCCCTGATGGACCGGGGGTTCGACGCGGCCGTCTCGCGGCGCATGGAGGTGGACCACGGTTTTGCCCAGCCGCTGCAGTTGCTGTGGGGAGGGCTGGATACGCCGCCCGTGGTGCCGGTGTTCGTCAATGCCGTCGCGCCGCCCGGCATTCCGCGCCTGTTCCGGTGCCGGGACCTGGGCCGGGCCATCGGCGATTTCCTGGACGGCGTGCCGCGGCGCACGCTGCTGATCGGTTCGGGCGGACTGTCGCACGAGCCGCCGGTCCCGACGCTGGATCATCCCGATCCCGAGGTGCGCGAACGGATCACCGTGCCGCGCGCGGCCACGCCCGGCGAGCGCGAGGCCAAGACCCGGCGCGTGATGGCCGCGGGACAGGCATTGGCAGCGGGCGCCGGGACGCTCAAGCCCCTGGCGCCCGACTGGGACCGCCGCTGGATGGATGCGCTGGCCGGGCCGGCCGGCGGCCTGGACGCATTGTGCGCGTGGCCGGAGGACGCCATCGCCCGCGAAGCGGGCGCGTCGGCGCACGAGTCCAAGACCTGGCTGATTGCGCGCGCGGCGCTGACCGGGCGCGTCCAGGAGCCGGTTTTCCGGTACTACCGGGCCATTCCCGAATACATCGCCGGCTTCGGCCTGATGCTGATGACGCAGCAGGGCGGGGCGGGATGACAGGACCTTTCATTGCATTGCCCACGAACGAGAGACAACCATGACGCAAACGATTTCCCCGCTGACCGAAGCCGCCACCAGCCGCTACGTGCGGATCACCGAGAACGGCCAGCCGCTGCGCCTGCACTACAACGACACGGGCGCGGGCGGCGAGGCCGTGATCATGCTGCACGGCTCGGGCCCGGGCGCCAGCGGCTGGGCCAATTTCCACCGCAACGTCCAGCCTTTCGCCGATGCCGGCTACCGGGTCATCCTGCTGGACTTCCCGGGCTGGAGCAAGAGCGATGCCATCGTCTGCGCCGGTTCGCGCTCGGACCTGAACGCGCGCGCGCTGGCCGGCCTGATGGATGCGATCGGACTGGAACGGGCGCACCTGGTCGGCAACTCCATGGGCGCGCACAGCGCCGTCGCCTTCGCCCTGGCGCATCCGGCGCGCGTGGGGCGTCTGGTCCTGATGGGCGGCGGGACGGGCGGGGTCAGCCCGGTCGTTCCCATGCCCACCGAAGGCATCAAGCTGATCGGCGCGCTGTACCGCGATCCGACCATCGAGAACCTGAAGCGGATGATGAACGTGTTCGTCTACGACGCCGCCAGCCTGACCGAGGAATTGTTCCAGGCACGGCTGGACAACATGCTGTCGCGCCGCGATCACCTGGAGAACTTCGTCAAGAGCAGCCAGGCCCATCCCCGGCAGTTTCCCGACGTGGGGGCACGGCTGGGAGAGGTCGCGGCCCGGACCCTGGTGATATGGGGCCGGGACGACCGCTTCGTGCCGATGGACACCGGGCTGCGGCTGCTGGCCGGCCTGCAGGACGCCGAGCTGCACGTGTTCAGCCGTTGCGGCCATTGGGCGCAGTGGGAGCACGCGCAGAAGTTCAACCGGATGGTGCTGGATTTCCTGGCGGCCTGAGGGGGCCGCCAGGGGGGCGGTCACGCGCGCTGCGAGTCGAGCACCTCGTTGTTCTTCACCACTTCCTGCGCCTTCGTGTAGCTTTCGATCAGCAACTGGTAGGCGGGGAAGATCCTGGTGTAGACCTCGGCCCACTGCTGGGCGTCGTCGCGATTCCAGGTCTTCTGCAGTTCGGAGGCCACCGCCGCGGTGTCCATGGGCACCACGCCCGCCTGCACCACGCGCGCCAGGGTGATCTCCTGCGCCATCTTGCTGTAGGTGCCGGAGGCGTCGACCACCGCGAACACCTTGTAGCCGTCGGCGACCGCGCTGATGGCGGGAAAGGCCATGCACACGCTGGTGATGGTGCCGGCGATGATGAGGGTCTTGCGTCCGGTGGCCTTGACCGCGGCCACGAACTCGGGGTTGTCCCAGGCGTTGATCTCGCCCTTGCGCGCCACGTATTGGGCATGCGGCGCGTTGGCGTGGATCTCCGGGATGAGCGGGCCGTTGGGGCCTTGCGGAACCGAGGCGGTGGTAATGACGGGCAGCTTGCTCAGTGTGGCCATCTTGGCCAGCGCCGCGGCGCGGGCGCGCAGTTCGGGCATGGGCATGTCGCCCACGGTCTGGAACAGGCCGCTCTGGTGATCGATCAGCAGCATGACCGCGTCTGCGGGATCGATGACGGGACGTTGGCCCTGGAAATTGGCGGGGGTGCTCATGGTGCTCTCTCCTTGGTGGTCGGCGGGCAGCGGATGCTTATGCCGTGGGAAAGAGCATATCCATGGTGCTAAAAGAATTTTAGTAGGCAAAAATGGCATGCATCGTTCTTTTTTTGGAACGATGCATGCTTTCGGATCAGAGCTCCTTCTTGCCCGCCCCGCCCAGGATGTCCTGGATCCGGTCCAGCAAGGCGTCGGTGCGCGCCTGGTCGGGCGCCGCCATCCGCTTCAGGCTGCCCGAGGCCGCCACGTCGCCATAGAACGGCACCTGGTCGCAGTCGGTGCGGCGGGCGGGCAGCGCGTCGTCAAGGAAGAACGCCGTCACCCGATGGTCCACGCACGTGCTCATGTAGGGGAACACGCCATGCGAGTACTCCCCCTTCACGTACAGCAGCCGGGCCGTGGGCAGGGCATCGACGAAGCGCAGCGCGTTCTCGGTCAGGGTCAGCGCGTCGAACTGGCTTTGCACGACCATCAGCGGTCCCGCCTTGGCCGTGTCCTGCACGGAGGGCTTGGCCGTGGTCGGGCCGCCCCAGTACAGGCAGGGCGCCTCGGTCATCGAGCCGCCGGTCACCGGATGGCTGATCGCCATTTCGTTGCCGAGGTCGATCCAGTACCGGGGATCGATCCGGGTCGCCACGTCGTTGCAGACGACGGCGACGTAGGTGGCTTCTTCGGGCGGCATCAAGAGGGACCGCGGCTCGGGGAAGCGGATCGTGGCGAACTGGTCGAGCAGGCGCGTCGCCGCGGCCAGGGCGACTTCGATGTTGAACGGGGCCTGGTCGCGGATCGCGGTGTCCACCGCGGTGCGCAGGTCGGCGTCGCTCATGTCGGGATCGACGGCCAACTGGTCCCTGACGATGCCGGCTGCCAGCAGGACGAAGCCCGACGGCACCAGGCCGCGGCTCTTGTTGAACGCCAGCGTCGCGCCCACGGCCGCTTTCAGGGGCGAAGGCAGGGTGCCGAACAGCGCGCGGATCCGGCTTTCGTCGGTGCCGAGCCGGAACAGGTCCGGATGGCGGGCGAAATAGGGGCTCATGACCTCGTCCAGCACGCGCTGCTTGCCGACGGACTGGCCGATCATGGCCTCGTCGAAGCCGGCGGTGAAGTCGACGGCGCTGTCCAGCACCATGTGGCCGGCCTGCCCGGGGAAGCGGGCGGCATACCAGGCGCCCAGCCAGGTTCCGTACGAATAGCCGATGTAGTTGAGCTTGGTGTCGCCGAGCAGGTGGCGGATCAGGTCCAGGTCCCAGGCCGTCTGTTCGGTGTTGATGTAGGGCGTGAGGGGGTTGTTCCGGCACGCCTTGGTCGCCAGCCGCACGTTGTACAGCATGGCCTCGACGTTGGCCGGACTGCGGTCGTCGGACGGGAAGTTCACCTCGCGCGAGGATTCGTTGGCGGTGCAGGTCAGGGTGGTGCCGGCGCCGGTGCCGCGCGGCGAGAAGCCCACCATGTCATAGTGCCGTGCCAGGTCCTGCAGCGCCGCGCGCGTGGGCGAGTCGCTGGGGGGCTGGGCGAACAGCGCGCCGAAGTTGGCCGCGAGCTCGAGCCCGTCGCCGCCGGGTCCGCCCGGATTGAAGACGATGGCGCCCTTGCGGACCTTGGGGTCGGCGGTGGCGACCTTCAGCAGCGCGACGCGGATGTCGCCGCGGTCCGTCCGCGTGTAGTCCAGCGGCGCGCGGATGGTCGCGCACGACACCTTGTCGCCCAGTTGCTGGATGAGGTCGCTGTTCGGCCCCAGAACGTTCGGATCGCAGGGCGCCCACGCCACCGTCTGGGACTTGTAGGCGGCCAGCGGGTCGTCCGGAGCGGGGGCGTCGCCCCCGCCGCCGCAGGAAGCGAGACCGGTCAATAGGACGGCGGCGCCGTATCGCCATGCCGATCGGCCACGGATATGCATGCATCCCCCCATTCTTGAGAATGTCTTTTATGGAGGCGCAAGCATAGCCGCATTCGTCACATGCGGACACGTTTTGTTACGACGAGCGGAGGCGGGGAAGAAAGGGGGCCGGCGATGCCGGCGCGGGATTCAGGCGGATTTTTTCCTGATCATGCCGTAGATCAGCAGCAGCACGACGGCGCCGACCACCGAGGCGATCCATCCGGCCGGTTCGCCCGGCTGGTACCAGCCCATCGCGCGGCCGGCATACCCGGCGATGAGCGAGCCGGCGATGCCGAGCACGATGGTCATGAGCCACCCCATGCTGTCGTCGCCCGGCTTGACCGCACGTGCAAGCAGGCCGACGACCAGGCCCACCAGAAGACTTCCGAGAAGAGACAGCATGGCGTACCTCCGGACATGGATTCCAGTACCCCTGGGGGGCGTGCGCGCATCATGCCATATTTTCGAGACGGCCGGAGGCGCCCGGCCGGCGGGCCGTCAGCGCAGCGAGTAACCCTTGGCGCGCATGCAGTCGTTGGCCATGCCCGACTGGCGCTCGGCGTTGGCCAGGCCGTCGCTTACGCCGGAGCCGCCGCCGGCATTGATGCCGCGGTACGAGGGCGTGCTCGTGCCCGGCGAATTGATGCGCGCCTGCCGTTCGCACTGGATGCGGTCGCGCTCGGCCTGGTCGGCCGACGAGGTTTCCCGGTACCAGGACGAGGAGGTGCCGGAGGCGCACGCGGTCAGCGCCAGCACGCAAAGCAGGGCGGCGGGATTCTTGTTCATGATGTTCTGTTCCGTTGGAGGCCCCTGGGGCGTGGCCCGTCTCGCGGGGGAATGCGTCGATTGTATTCAAACGCGCAGGCGCGCGGAACGCGGCGCCGCGCTCGTCAGGCCTCGTCGTCGTATTCGAGTTCGGACAGCCGGCGCCGCAGCGCGCGGGCATCGACTTCGGTGGCGTGGTAGTTCAGCGGCAGCTGGCGCAGCTCGCCGTCGTAGGGATCGTTGTCCGCCGCGTCGTTCAGCGGCAGTTCGAATACGGCAAGGCGGCGCTGCCGGAGCTGGCGCATGTATTGAAGAATATTTTTCATGACAGGATACGTTGCGGTCCCGCGAACCGCCTGGACACGATGCGCTATGCTCCCTGCGTTATAGACGCTTTCGGCCGGGCTGGCTAGCGCGGGCGCCGCGGTTTTCCCGGGCGCGCCCCGGGTATGCGGCTTGCTGAGCGAGGCACCCGGACAGGAGATACCGCATGTCTACCACTCCCCACGACGGGTCGGCCCCGCATCACGCCTATCGGCTCTACACGGCGGGATACGGGGTGTATGCGCGGGACGGCGCCGGCAAGGCGGTTCGCCTGGGCGCCGTGTCCGAGCGGGACGGCGTGCTGGGCTACCGGCTGGAGGTGGACGATCTGCAGGCCGAGGGGTTCCTGACCTCGGAAAAGCTCTTGCAGGACGTGGCGGCCAAACTGGCCTATGCCTCGCTGCACCGGTTCTTCGGTACGGCCGCGGCCACGCCGATCCACGAGGGCGAGGCGGATCTGCCATGCCTGCTATTGGAGAACGAGGAGCCCGGCGAATATCCGCCGGCTGGCAGCGCCGCCGAGTAAGAGGCCGGCGGCGCGCCCGTCCGCAAGTACGTCAGGAGGACGGAGTGGGACAGATTACGCCTTGCCGGGTGCTGGTCGTGGACAACTACGTCAGCGCCGCCGAAGCGCTGGCCGAAGCCTGCGGCCGGTTTCACGACGTCAGGTACGCCGATGGCGGTTCGGCCGCGATGGAAGTGGCGCTGGACTGGCGGCCCGACGTCATGGTCCTGGACATCGACATGCCGCCGCCCAACGGACTGGAAGTGGCCACCATGATCCGCGACATCTCGCACCTGAAGCCGGTCACGCTGATCGCGGTGACGGGCCGCAGCGCGGCCTTCGGGCAGGAAGAGGCGATCGCGCACGGTTTCGACGACTACATGACCAAGCCGGTGGACGTCGACAGGCTGCTATCGCTGATCGCCGCGGCCCGCCGGCTGCCCTAGGCGTCCTGGCGGTCTCCCACGGTGCGCGAGCGGCCCGCGCCGTAGGCCACCCATGCCTGCGCGCCGGCCATCGCCACCATCAGGCCCAGCGCCGGCAGCCAGCTGTCGGTCCGGTCGCGCAGCACGCCGCACACCACCGGGCCGGTCGCGCCGATCAGGTAGCCCAGGCTTTGCGCCATGCCCGACAGCGAGGCCGCCTGCTGCGTGGTGGCCGCGCGCAGGCTGATATAGGCCAGCGACAGCATCAGGCTGCTGCCCAGCCCGGCGCCGGCCACGCATATCCAGACGAAAGTCCAGGCCGGCAGCAGCGCCATGCCGGCGAAGCCGGCCACGCACAGCAGCGAGACCGCCAGGCCGAGAACCTTCTGGTCGCGCACGCGGCCCGACACCCACGACGTCGCGATGTTGCCGAGCAGCGCCGCCAGCTGCATCAGCGATACCATCCAGCCGGCCTGGCCGGGGGTCATGCCGGTCTCGTGCAGCATCGAGGGCAGCCAGGCCACGAGAATGTAGAAGTTGAAGGCCTGGATGCCGGTGAACAGCGTGACCTGCCAGGCCAGCCACGAGCGCCAGACATTGGCGGCCTGGGTTGCGTGGGCCGGGGCGGCCACGGGCGCCGCGCCCTGGTTGCGCGAACGGGCCAGCCAGACCAGCGCGGCGGGGACCGTGATGACGAGCACGCAGGCCAGCGACGTACGCCAGCCGCCGGGCAGGTTGTCGGCCAGCGGCACCGCCACGCCCGCCGCGGTGCCGGACACGAGCGTCATCACCACCGAATACAGGCCGGTGAGCGGACCGATGCGCTGCGGGAACTCGCGCTTGACCAGCGCCGGCAGCATCACGTTGCCGACGGCGATGGCGATGCCGCCTATGGCCGTGCCGATGAACAGCGAAGCGATGCCGGGCATCGAGCGCACGGCGATGCCGACGCACAACGCGACCATGGCGGCGAACAGCGCGCGTTCCAGCCCCAGTTGCCGGCCCAGCGCGGGCGCCAGCACCGAGAACAAGCCGAAAGCCAGCAGCGGCAGCGTATTGAGCAGCCCGGCGCTGCCCGCGTCCAGGCCGGTGGAGGCGCGGATATGGCCAAGCAGGGGGCCGACGCCGGTCAACGGCGAGCGCAGCGTCGCCGCCACCAGCAGGATGCCCAGCAGGGCCATGGCGGGTGTGACGGCGCGGGCAAGGCCCGGGTGGGTTTCGGTGGTCATGAAGCGGCGTTCTTCAGGCGCCGGCTCATCAGCACGTGCACGATGCCGGCCTCCATGAATTCCTCGCCTTCGGCCTCGAAGCCGCGTGTTTCGTAGAACGCCCGGGCCCGCGTCTGCGCGTGCAGCAGCAGCCGGCCGTGCCCGCGCCGCCGCGCCTCGTCGATCAAGGCGTCCAGGATGGCGCCGCCCACGCCCAGCCCGCGCCCATGGCGGTGGACCGCCATGCGGCCGATGTGTCCGTCGGGCAGGAGCCGGCCCGTGCCCAGGGGCGTGCCGTCGGCGTCATAGGCCACCGCGTGCAGCGAGACCGCGTCGGCATCGTCGTATTCGAGTTCCAGCGGGACCGACTGTTCGTGGACGAAGACGGCCTGGCGTATGGACGAGGCGTCGTGCCGCAGGTCGTCCCAGGCGCCGACGACGAGGCGGATGGCGGGCCGGGTCATGCCGTCTGGCGCGGGGTGGCTGCCCGCGGGGGAACGATGGGAAGAAGTAACGGGTGCGTTGCGTGTGGTGTCATGCCGGCAAGGGGACCGCCGCCTGTGCGGATGCAAAGGCTCTAGCTTAGTCCATCCGTATCCGTCTGTACGCCGGAAAACCGCCCGGGCGGTGGAGTCTCATGGTTTGGGGCGCGCGTTTCCGCCGCGCCGGCGCGGCCCTTTCGCGCGCAGGCGGTCCACCACCGCGTCGAAGGCCTGCAACTGCCGGCGTATCTCCGCCTGGCCGTGGTCGGCCAGGAAGTCCTGGAAGGCCGACGCCACGGGCGGGAGGCGGGCGGTGGACAGGTGCAGCACGTACCAGTCGTGTTCGACCGGGTTGCCGGGCAGCGGCAGGAGGCCGATCAGGCCCGCCTGAAACTCCAGGGCGCAGGCGTGCAGGGACAGGAAACCTATGCCCAGTCCCGCGGCCACCATCTGCTTGATGGCTTCGTTGCTGGACAGCTCAGAACCGGGAGAGAACCGCAGCCCCGCATCCTTGAACAGCCGCTCGGCCGTGTTGTGGGCCCCCGAGCCGTGTTCGCGCACCAGGATGTTCTCGCCCGCCAGGTCGCGCAATGCCAGGTCCCGTCTGGCCATCAGCGGATGATGGGGCGAGGCGATGAAGGCCATCGGATGCTTGGCGAAGGCCCGCGATTCCGTGCGCACGTCGCCGGGCGGCTTGCCCATGATGGCGATGTCGATTTCATGGCGGGTCAGCATGCGCACGACCTCTTCGCGATTGCCCACGCTGAGCTTGACCTTCACGTCGGGCCGGTCGGTGTTGAAGGCCACCAGCAGCGGGGGTAGCAGGTACTCGGCCGTGATCAGCGCTCCCACGCGCAGCGTGCCGGCCAATCGGCCCTTCAGGCTGGCGACTTCGTCCGAGGCGTGGCGCCAGAGCTCGAGGATCTGGCTCGCGTAGCCGGCCACGACTTCGCCGGCGGGCGTAAGAAGCAGGCCGCGCCCGGACCGCTGGACCAGCGCGGCGCCGGTGGCTTCCTCGAGCAGGCGCAACTGCAGCGACACCGTGGGCTGGGTCAGGTGCAGGGCCTGGGCGGCGCGCGAGACGCCGCCCAGGCGGGCGACGGCGTCGATGGCGGTGAGCTGGCGGAATGTCGTGGTCTTGTACATCGCTGGGCCCCGGCTGGTTTTCCATAGAAGATAACCTATGGGACGAACTTATTTTTTAATTTTTCAATATATCTCCACGATCTTAAAGTTCTTCGCATGGACATCGAACCCGGCGCCACCGGGGCGCCAACCGTGGAGAAGAACATGCTGCCTGCCACCCGCAAGCTGGATTTTTCCGAAGTGCCCGTCATCGACATGTCGCCCGAGCGATTCGCCACGCCGGAGTCCAGGAAGAGGCTGGCCGACGAACTGGCCGAGGCCTGCGCGACCGTCGGCTTTCTTTACCTGAAGAACCATCCCATTCCGCAGGCGCAGATCGACGGGGTGTTCGAGGCGGTCAAGGCGTTTTTCGCGCTGCCGCAAGAGGCCAAGGATGCCGTGTCGATGGCCAAAAACCGCCACTTCCAGGGCTACCTGCCCATGCTTACCAAGGGAACGGGCAATGCCGAGCGCGGCGGGACGATCACCGCCAACAAGCAGGAGGCCTTCCAGTTCCGCCGGCCGCTGGCTGCCGACGATCCGGACCTGCTGACGGGGGAGCGCCTGGCCGGGACGATTCCCTGGCCCCGGGAACTGCCCGCGCTCAAGGAAGTACTGCTGGCCTATCACGCGCGCATGTGCCGGTTCGGCGAAAGCATGATCGAGTTGTTCGAGCTGGGCCTGGACCTGCCCAGGGACGCCATCCGCCAGCATTTCCGCAAGGACATGAACGCCCTGCGCATCATCCACTATCCGCCGCAACAGGTGGACGAGTCCGGCGCCAACCTGGGGACGCGCGCCCATACCGACACGGATGCGTTCACCTTCGTCTACCAGGACGCGACCGGCGGGCTGGAGATCCGCAACCGGGACGGCGAGTGGATAGGCGTGCCGCCGATTCCCGGCACCTATGTGCTGAACATCGGCGAGGTGATGAAGGTCTGGACCGATGGGGTCTTCTCGTCCACGCCACACCGGGTCATCAACCGCTATGGGAAGGAACGCTATTCGGTGCCATTCTTCATGTTTCCGACCTACGACGAAGTGATCGCGCCGAAGATCCGCAACCCCGATCCGTCCAATGTGGCGCCCGAGGATTTCCATACCTCGATGCCGCGGGACAAGCCCTTCGTCTGGGGCGAGTTCAAGAAGGCCAACTACGCGCGCATCAATCCCACCGCCCCGGAGCGCGCCATGGCGGATTAGGGCCGAGGCGGGGGAGGAGACACCTCATCGTGGTCAGTCAAGGAGATTCCCGTGCGCTTGTCGAGATTGTGGTGGATGGTCGTACTGTTTTCCTGTGCCGGCGCGTCGCAGGCCCAGACGTATCCGGACCGGCCCTTGCGCCTGATCGTGCCTTTCGGGGCGGGCGGCAATTCGGATTTTGCCGCCCGGCAGATCGGCAAGAGCCTGGGCGACGTGCTGGGCCAGACGGTGGTCGTGGAGAACCGCGGGGGCGCGGGCGGCGTGCTGGGCGTTAAGGAAATGCTGGGCTATCCGGCCGACGGCTACACGCTGCTGCTGGGCACCGTGGGCACCCAGATCGTCAATACCCTGTTGTACAAGCACCTGCCCTACGATCCGGACAAGCAGCTCGCGCCGGTGGGGCTGGCCACCAACACGCCGTCGGTGCTGGTGGTCAGATCCAGCCTGGCGGTCAGGACGCTGGATGAACTGATCGCCTATGCGCGGGCCCGGCCCGGCGTTCTCAATTATGGCGCCGCGGGCACCCTGCACCTGGGCATGGAAACGCTGAAGGCGAGCTACGGCCTGGACATCGTCAAGGTCCCGTACAAGGGCAGCGGCGAGTCGGTCACGGCGGTCGCGGGGGGCCAGATCGACGTGCTGATGGACAGCAGCCAGGTGGTCGGCCCGCAAGTGGCCGCCGGCAAGCTGCGCGCGCTGGCCGTCATGTCCGACCAGCCGCTGGCTTCGGTACCCGGCGTGCCGACGACCGCGCAGCTCGGCCTGCCGGACCTGAAGGCGGGCAACTGGACCGCGCTGTATGTGGCGGCGGGAACGCCCGCGGCCATACAGGAAACCTTGAGCCGCGCATTGCAGAAGGTCGTCGCCTCGGCCGAGCTGAAGGCCAGGCTGGCCGATTACGGCACCCAGCTCTACAAGGGCTCGCCCGAGGAATACCGGGCCTTCATCGCGGCGGACAAGGCCAAGGTCCGCCGCCTGGTCGAGATCGCGGGGCTGCAGGCGCAATAGCGGCGTTTCCGGCGCGGCTGGCCCGCGCCGCCACTTCCTACTGGAGAAATCGATGACCACGATCCGGTCTCTTGCCGGCGTCGCGCTGGCGCTCGTTCCCTGCGCGGCCGCGCTCGCGCAGGGCAGCGTGACGATGTACGGGATTCTCGACAACGGCTACCTGTCCGACAAGACACAGGGCAAGGGCACGATCAACGCGATCAATCCCTCGCTCAGCGTGGCCTCGCGCTGGGGGCTGCGTGGCGCCGAGGACCTGGGCAACGGCTGGAAGGCCAGTTTCGTGCTGGAGAACGGCTTCACGGGCGACAACGGGCAGCAGGCCTTCGGGCGGCTGTTCGGCCGGGCCAGCTACGTGGGCCTGTCGAGCCGGGAGCTTGGCGAGATCCAGCTCGGGCGGATGGCCAATCTCGGGCTGCTGTTCACCGCCGGCATGATGAGCCCGTTCGGACCCAGCTTCCAGCAAGCGGCGGTGACCACGACGGCCGCCTACAACACCGGCGATTTCGGCACCACGTCCCGCGTCAACAACGCCGCCTATTATTTCTCGCCCCGCTGGGCGGGCGTGCAGGCCGGCCTGGGCTATAGCGTGCAGACGGCCGATGCGGAAGTTGCCGGCGGCAACCGCAACAACAGGATGGCGGACCTGGGCCTGCGCTACGACGGCGGCCGCTTCAAGGCGGCGGTCAGCTACCAGTACGTCATGCCCGCCAGCACGGCCGGCGCGCGGGGCAAGCCCAGCAACCTGCAGGTGGGTGTGAACCATGACTTCGGCACGTTCACGCTCTACGGCGGATACGGCCGGCTGAACGATCCGACGGTGGATCCGGGGGCCAACGGGGCGACCCGTTTCGCGGCCACGCACGATCGCGACCATGCCTATCAGGTTGGCGTGAAGGTGCCGGTGGGAGCGGGGAGGGTGCTGCTGGGATACCAGTGGACGACCGGTTCGAAGATCGAGAACTACGGCCTGGCCTATGTCTACGATCTGTCCAGGCGGACCTGGCTGTACGTGTACGCCAACCGGACCGAATTCCGGCTGTTCTCCACGGCGGGGGCAACGGTGGGCGATGCCTGGCGCAGGCAGATCGCGATGGGGATCGCGCACCGGTTCTGACCGGTGCGCGGGACTGGCTTTAGTCGATGCGGACGTCGGCCTGCTTGATGATGGCCCGGTATTTGGTGGCTTCGGCCTTGACGAAATCGGCGAAGGCTTGACCTTTCAGGTCCTTGGGCACCGCGCCCATGTTGCGGATGTTGGTCAGCACCGCTTCGTTCTTGAGCGCCGCGGCGGCGGCCGATTGCAGTTTGGCGATGGCCGGGGCCGGGGTTCCGGCCGGCACGAACAGGCCGAACCAGGCTTCGGTGTTGTAGCCCTTGAGCCCCGACTCGTTCAGCGTCGGCACGTCGGGCAACGCCGGTGAACGCTCCAGGCTGCTGACCGCCAGCGCCCGCAGCTTGCCGGCCTGGATTTGCTGCGACACGGTCGGGAT
The DNA here is from genome assembly GCF_004216695.1 of Pigmentiphaga kullae. Classification (GTDB taxonomy): domain Bacteria; phylum Pseudomonadota; class Gammaproteobacteria; order Burkholderiales; family Burkholderiaceae_B; genus Pigmentiphaga; species Pigmentiphaga kullae. The sequence continues at coordinate 1,384,640 of NZ_SGXC01000002.1, read as the reverse complement.
GTTGATCATCAGCGCCGAGATTTCCCCGCCCATGACGGCGGTGACGGCAGGCGCAGCGCCTTTGTAGGGTACGTGCGGGATATCTATGCCGGCCATGGAGTTGAAGAGAATGGCCGAGAGGTGCGACAGGCTACCATTGCCGCCCGATCCGACGTTGAGCTTGCCGGGGTTGGCCTTGGCGTAGGCAATGAACTCGCCGATGTTCTTGACCGGCAGCGCGGGGTTGACGACCAGCACATTGGGCGCGCTGGCCAGCAGCGAGACGGTGCTGAAGGCTTTCTCGGAATCATAGGGCAGCTTGCTATAGAGCCCCGGCGTGACGGCGTGGGTACTGGCGTTGCCCAGCAGCACCGTATAACCGTCGGCGGCTGCCTTGGCTGTGATGTCCGAGGCGATGCTGCCGCCTGCGCCTGGCTTGTTTTCGATCACCAGGCTCTGACCCAACACATCGCCCATGGCCTTGCCTACATTGCGGGCAAGGACGTCCGATCCGTCGCCCGGGGGCGAGGGGACGATCAGGCGGATCGGCCGCTCGGGGTATTCGGCATGGGCGCTATGCGTACTCGCGCCGGCCAGGGTCAGGCCGGCGGCCATAGCGACCGATGTGCGCCGCAACGCAGTGACGAAACTCATGGCATTTCCTTGTGGGGGTGGGAAGAGGTCAGCGTACCAGCGCTTGCAGGCCGAAGAATTCGACCGCGTTGCCGGCATAGATGGCTTGTTTGTCGGAGTCGCTGAAGCCGGGCTGTTCGGCCACCAGCTTGCCGATGGATTGTTCGCCCAGCGGGAAGGGGTAGTCCGAGCCCAGCATGATGCGGTCGGTGCCCATCACGTCGGCCAGCAGGCGCAGCGCGCCCGGATCGAACACGGCCGAATCGACGTAGAAGCGCTTGACGTATTCCGAGGGCAGGCGCGGGCAGTCCTTGCGGATGATGTCGCGATGCTTCCAGGCATTGTCCACGCGGCCCAGCATGAAGGCGAACGAACCGCCGCCATGGGCGAAGCAGATCTTCAGCGATTCGGGGATGCGCTCGAAGGCGCCCGACAGGATCAGCGACAGGATGCCGAGCTGCGTTTCGGCGGGCATGGCCACCAGCCAGGGCAGCATCCACTGCTTCATGCGGTTGCCGCCCATCATGTCCCACGGGTGGACCAGAAGCGGGATGCCTTCATTGGCGCAGTGCTGCAGGAAGGTGACCAGGCCCTCGTCGTCGAGGTCGCGGTCGCCCAGGTGATTGCCGATCTGCACGCCGTGGTGGCCGGTGGCCTTGGCGCGCGAGGCCTCGCGGCAGGCGGCGTCGATGTCCTGCAGCGGCACCTGCGCCAGCGCCACCAGGCGCTTGGGCGCGGCGGCACAGAATTCCAGCGCCAGGTCGTTCATGCGCTGGGCCCAGGGCAGGACCTTCTCCGGCGTGAACTCGTAGCCGAACATGATGGGCGTGGCGCAGGTGATCTGGATGTCCACGCCTTGGGCATCCATCTCGGCCAGGCGCGCCTGCGGATCCCACAGCGCGTCGTAGACGGGGCGGAAGGGCTTGTCGGCGCGCATGATGTCGCCGGTCTTGCCGTCCGGCGCCACCTGCAGCCAGGGCGCGCGCTCGACGCTCAGGGCGGCGGCTTCTTCCCGCGTGATGCGCGGGAAGTGGTGGGCGTGCATGTCGATTTTCATGATGGGCTTGATGTCTGGTGTTGTCGTGGCGGGATCAGAGGGGCTTGTAGGCGACCGCCTTGATCTCGATGCGCAGGTGCGGGTGGGGCAGCTGGTGCACGGCCACCGTGGTGCGGGCCGGGCCGTCGTAGTCGAAGAATTCCCCGTAGACTTCGTTGTAGCCACCGAAGTCGCTCATGTCGACCAGGAAGGTGCCGATCTCGACGACGTCGGACAGCGAGGCGCCGGCGGTGCCCAGGATGTCGCGGATGTTCTCGAGCACCGCGCGGGTCTGGGCGCGGATGTCGAACTTGGTCGTGCCCATGGCGTCCACTTCCACGCCGGCCAGCGTATTGTCGGCACGGCGCGAACTGGTGCCCGAGACGAACAGGAAATCGCCGGCGCGCTTGATGTGGGGGTACTTGCCGCGGGGAGTGGCCTTGCCTTCGACGACTTTGGCTTGTGTGCTCATGTCTACTCTCTTGTGGGGATGCGCCCGGACGGGATGCGGGCGGAATGCTGACCGGTGCAAGTCTAGGCAATCCGCCCCCGAAAAGAGAATGAATTTATCCGTTGCCGGTATTCAACTTGGCTATGGTGGCCCCAGGAAGGGCGCATGCCCGTTCGCGATCCCCAAGACCCTGATGGGAGCAGGGGTGGCATAGCCGTATATGATGACCGCCTTCATGACCAGAAAAACGGGAAGCCGCGCTATGATCGTCATCGAAATCTCCCGCCCCGGCGGGCCTGAAGTCCTGCAGGCCGCCGAGCGGCCCACGCCGGTGCCCGGCGCGGGCGAAGTCCTGATCCAGGTCGCCGCCGCCGGCGTCAACCGGCCGGACGTGGCCCAGCGCCGGGGGACCTATCCGCCGCCCCCGGGCGCCTCCGACCTGCCCGGGCTGGAAGTGGCCGGCACCGTGGCCGCGCTGGGCGAGGGCGCATCCGGCTTCGCGGTGGGCGACGCGGTCTGCGCGCTGGTCAATGGCGGCGGCTACGCCGAATATTGCACCGTGCCCGCCACCCAGTGCCTGCCCGTGCCCAAGGGGCTGAGCATGGTCGAGGCCGCCGGCCTGCCCGAAACCTACTTCACCGTCTGGAGCAATGTCTTCATGCGCGGCCGGCTGTCGGGCCAGGAGTCGCTGCTGGTGCACGGCGGCGCCAGCGGCATCGGCACCACGGCCGTCCAGTTGGCCAAGGCGCTGGGCCACCGGGTGTACGCCACGGTGGGCAACGACGAGCGCGTCGCCGCCGTCGAGAAACTCGGCGCCACCGCCGGGATCAACTACCGCACCCAGGATTTCGTGCAGGAGATCAAGCGCCTGACGGACGGCCGGGGCGTGGACGTGATCCTGGACATGGTGGCCGGCGACTACGTCGCCCGCGACATCCACTGCCTGGCCGAAGACGGCCGCATCGTGCTGATCGCGCTGCTGGGCGGCGCGAAAGGCGAGATCGACTTTGCCCGGGTGCTGAGCCGGCGCCTGACCATCACCGGTTCCACCCTGCGCCCGCGCTCGGCCCAGTTCAAGGGCGAAGTCGCGGCCGCGCTGCGCCGGAACGTCTGGCCGCTGTTCGAGTCCGGACGGCTGAAGCCGGTGGTCTATGCCACCTTCCCGCTGCGCGAGGCGGACAAGGCCCACGCCATGATGGAGTCGGGCGAGCACGTCGGGAAGATCGTCTTGACGGTTTAGCCTCCCCTACGCGCTTCGCGCGCCCAGCATTTTTTACGACATTGGCTGCAGCGGTTCGCCGGAGCCGATACAATCGAGGTTTTGCCCGCATATTTTTGTCCACGCGGGCATTTTTCGATTCTTGTCGATGGCAACTAAACAGAACATCCGCCGCCTGGTGCTGGGCAACTGGAAGATGCACGGCGCGCTGGCCACCAACGGCCAGCTGCTCTCGGCCATACGCAGCGCCTGGAACCAGTCCTCCGGCGCCGCCGCCTGCGACGTCGGCGTCTGCGTGCCGTTTCCGTACCTGGCCCAGGCCGAGTCGGCGCTGACCGATTCCGACATCGCCTGGGGCGCCCAGGACATCAGCGTCCATGCCCAGGGCGCCTACACTGGCGAGGTGTCAGGCGCGATGCTGGCCGAATTCGGCTGCCGCTACGTGCTGGCCGGCCATTCCGAGCGGCGCAGCCTGCACGGCGAAACCAGCCAGCTCGTGGCCGACAAGGCCCGGGCCGCGCTGGCCGCCGGCCTGACTCCCGTCGTCTGCGTGGGCGAGACCCTGGCCGAGCGCGAAGCCGGCCGCACCCTGGCCGTCATCGACGAACAGCTCAAACCCGTGCTGGCCCTGGGCCGGGAAGCCGTGGCCGCCATGGTCATCGCCTACGAACCCGTCTGGGCGATCGGCACCGGCAAGACCGCCAGCCCCGAACAGGCCCAGGAAGTGCATGCGGCCATCCGTGCCGCGCTCCAGGGCGTCGACTGCGCCGGCGTGCGGGTGCTGTACGGCGGCAGCGTCAAGGCGGCCAACGCCGCCGAACTGTTCGCCATGCCCGACATCGACGGCGGCCTGATAGGCGGCGCCTCGCTGGTGGCCGAAGACTTCCTGCGCATCGCCGAGGCGGGCGCAACAACCCGGAGTGCTTGAATGTCCGTAATGCTTACCGTCCTGCTGATCGTGCAGGTTGTTTCCGCCCTGACGATCATCGTCCTGGTCCTCCTGCAACAGGGCAAGGGCGCCGACATGGGCTCCGCCTTCGGCGGCGGTTCGGCCGGCAGCCTGTTCGGCGCCGCTGGCGCGGCCAACTTCCTGTCGCGCACCACCAAGTGGGCGGCGGTCGTCTTCTTCATCTCCACCGCCGCGCTGGCCTACCTGGGCCGCCCGGCTCCCACCGCCTCGCAAGGGGGCGTCATGGAGAACCATCCCAGCGATCTGTCCGTGCCCGCGGTGCCCGGCAGCACGCCGGCCCCGGCCCCGGCTCCGGCCGCGCCCGACGCATCGGTCCCGTCCGTGCCCGCCACGCCGCCGGCCGCGCCTGCCCAGCCCGAGGCTCCCGCGCAGAAAAACTGAAGGGAGCCCCGCTGATGGGCCCGCAAATGTTATATACTAGCGGGCTCACGCAAGCCGTCGTGGTGAAATTGGTAGACACGCTATCTTGAGGGGGTAGTGGCGAAAGCTGTGCGAGTTCGAGTCTCGCCGACGGCACCAGAATGCAGCCCTCCAGACGATGTTTTTCTGGAAGCTGGAACAGCCCGCGAATTCCTGCAGGAATGGCGGGCTTTTTGTTTTGTGCCGGGAAGATCGCAGGCGGCTGCGGGCTTCTACATGCGTTCCCCCGGCAACCGGCTGGCTTGCTTCACCCAGTCGGCGAATTGCGCTTCGTCGAACTGGCCTTCGTGGATGTCCAGGTAGCGAATCCGCTCGTATTTGGATTTGCCCGTAGGCGGAGGATGCAGCGATGCGCCGCTGAAGAAGGTGACCTTGATGTACTTCGTGAAGCAATGAAAGCTCAGGAACCAGCCTTCGCCTTCGACGCCATAGAAGGGCGAGTTCCACTTGACCGCCTTGCTCACGCCGGGCACGGTGCGCTCGATCAGGGCGTCCATGCGGCGCCCGATGTCGCTTTTCCAGCCCGGCATGGCAGCGATGTAGGCCTGCACCGGGGCGTCGCCGTCTCCCTTCGGAATCTGGGGGTTGCCGCCTGACAGCAGGACGGGCTCGCCGGGTCGCGCCGTGGGCTTCACGCCGACTTCTCCAATACCCGCTCCAGCTTCTCGAAGAACTGCGGCCATCCGGCCCTGGCGCCGCCGTACGCCTGTTTCTGGTCCGGGCGGAAGCCCGTCTGTTCCATGCGCAGGCGGGTGCCCGCGCCGGTGGGCGCGAGAGTGAAGGTTACGACACTGCGCAGGTCGAAGGCCGGATCGGCGTGCGTGAAGTTCCAGGTATAGGACAACGCCTTGTCCGGTTCGACGACCAGTACCTCGCAATCCAGCGTGCCGCCCCATTCGCCTTGAAGCTTGAAGCGGTGGCCCACGGCGGGGTGGAAGTCATTCTTCATCAGCCATTCCTCGATCAGGTGCGGCTGGGTCAACGCGCGCCAGAGCCTGTCCGGCGGGTGGGGGAACTCGCGCTCGACGACGACGGAGCGGGTTTCGGTCGGGGTATCGCTCATTGGTCCATCCTGTTGAGTAGGTTTTCAAGATCATCGAATCGCTGTTCCCAGAATCCGGCCATCTGGCTGGTCCAGTCGAGCAGGGGGACAAGCGCGCGGCGCCGGGCGCTGTAGTGGGTCTGGCGTCCTTCATGCCGGTCGAGCACGAGACCCGCCTGCTTGAGCAGCCTCAGGTGTTTCGAGACGGCCGGCTGCGAGACGCCGGCCCGGGCCGTCAGGGCCACGACGGTCTGTTCCCCGTCACGGCACAGGTGTTCGAACAGGGCACGGCGGGTGGGATCGGCAAGCGTCCTGAAGAGCAGGTCTTGGGGAGAAGGCATGAAATCAATAACTGATTGGCTATGAATAAATAATAACCATTGAGTTATGGATTGGTCAATGGCCGAATCGCTTGCTTGCGTCGGGCATAGGGCTTGCTGCGGTCGAGCCAGTGATCCGGGAGCGAACGATGACCACGCACGCCGAAGCTGCCCTGTCCGAGGTATTGGTGGTGCCGGACCAGCATCCGGCCACCCTGGAGGCCTGCCGGCGCTGCCGGCTGTGGCACGACGCCACGCAGGGCGTGGGCGGCGAAGGTCCGCGGCGCGCGCGCATCATGATGGTGGGCGAGCAGCCCGGCGACAAGGAGGACCTGGCGGGCCGGCCTTTCGTGGGGCCGGCGGGCGCGCTGTTGGACGCGGCGCTGGCCGAGGCGGACGTGGACCGCGACGAGGTGTTCGTGACCAACGCGGTCAAGCACTTCAAATGGTCGCAGCGAGGCAAGCGGCGCATGCACAAGACGCCGGGGCAGCGCGAGATCGAGGCCTGTCGCTATTGGCTGGAAAAGGAGTATGACGCGGTCGATCCACGCGTCGTGGTGGCGCTGGGCGCGACCGCGCTCAAGTCGGTCATGCATGACTACCGTGCGGGCCTGCGGGACAAGCTGGGCGAGGTGTTGAAGTGGGAGGGGCGGCTGGTCGTGCCCACCTACCATCCTTCGTACGCCTTGCGGGCACCCGACGCGGACGCCCGCAAGCAGGCCTACGACACCATCGTGGCCGCGCTCAGGCAGGCGGGCCGATTGATGCGCGAGGGCCGGGGCGCGTAGCCACGGGCCCGCCGGATTCAGGACCGCCGCGCATGGGCTACGCCCAGTGCCGCGCCCACCAGCACCACCGCGCAGGCCGCCAGCATGGGCGCGCGGCCCCGCGTCGCCATGTGCGTGTAGGCGCTGTGGCGCCGGCCCCGCTGCGGGTAGGCTGGGGTGTCGTCCCGGACTGGGGACTCCAGCGCATCTTCCCGCGAGCGGGAAGGGATGCCGGTGCGCTGGTGCCTGATCAGCCAGTTCGCCATCCTGTCGGACAGCCGCGGCATGCGCTGTCCGAGTTGCCCGATCGCCTTGGCCGCGCTGCCCACGTAGAGGTCGCGGCGCGGGTGCTCGGCGGCGTACAGAATGGCGCGGGCGGCGACCTCGGGGGCGTAGACCGGCGGCGGCAGGCGCGGTTCGACGTCCATGTAGTTGCGCGCATGGGCGGTGAAGCCCGTCGCGATCGAGGCGGGCTTGATCAGGGTGACCGAGACGGGCGCGCCTTCGCTCTCGAGTTCCATGCGCAGCGCATCGGTGAAGCCCTTGACCGCGTGCTTGGACGCCGAATAGGCGCCTTGCAGCGGCACGGCGCGATCCGACACTTCGCTGCCCACGTTGATCAGGGCGCCGCCATGCTGGCGCAGATGGCCAACGGCCACGATGGAGCCGTAGACCACCCCCCAGTAGTTCGTGTCGAAGAGCTTGCGCTGGTCTTCGACCGGTACGTCCTCGATGCGGCCGAAGATCGAGACGCCGGCGTTGTTGATCCAGGTATCCACCGCGCCATGGGTGTCCAGCGCCACCCGTAGCAGCCGTTCATGGTCTTCCCGCTTGCCCACGTCCATCTGCACGGCAATGGCCTGGCCGCCATCCGCGCGCAGTTCCTCGGCCAGTTGGTCCAGGCGCTCCTGGTCGCGGCAGGCCAGTACCAGGCGGGCGCCGCGCCGCGCAGCTTCGCGGGCCGTGGCCAGGCCTATCCCGCTGCTGGCGCCGGTGATGACGATGACCTGGTCGGACAGTTTCTTCAGTCGATGTTTCATGGGGACGCTCCTTGCTTGCTCGTCGCTCCCCTTACGCACGAAGCGTGCCTGCCAGGGGGCGGCTATGATGCCTCGCATGCGGCGCGGGCCGCCCCGGACAGGAGCATCGTTTCATGGACACACCCCGGCACTTCGGCTTCATCGGACTGGGCAACATGGGCCTGCCCATGGCGCGGCGCCTGCTCGCGGCGGGCCATGCGCTCACGGTATGGAACCGCAGCGCCGGCAGGGCGGCCGAGCTGGTCGCCGCCGGCGCGCATCTGGCAGGCACGCCCGGTCAGGTGCTGCGGGCGGCGGACGTGGTGGGGATATGCGTCAAGGACGGGGCGGCGGTCGAGTCGGTGGTATCCGGTCCGGGCGGCCTGGCCGGCGCGGGCCTGCAGGGCTCGCGCAAGGTGGTGGTCGATTTTTCCACCATCGAGCCCGAGCAGGCGCGCGATCTCGGCCGGCGGCTGCGCGAGCGGACCGGCGCCTCGTGGCTGGACGCACCCGTGTCCGGCGGCGTGCCGGGCGCCGAGGGCGGCACGCTGATCTGCTTCGTCGGCGGCGAGGCCGAGGACCTGGAGGCCGCGGGTTCCTTCCTGGCGCCGCTGACCTCGCGCGTGACCCACATGGGGCCGGCCGGCGCGGGCCAGACCACCAAGATCTGCAACCAGATGATCGTCGCGGTGAACGTGCTCACGATCGCCGAAACCTACGGCCTCGCGCGGCGCGCCGGCGTGGACGTCGAGCGCCTGGCGCCGGCGCTGGCGGGCGGCTTCGCGGACTCGCAGCCCTTGCAGATATTCGGGCCGGCGATGGCCGCCGGCCGCTTCCAGCCCACGCGCACGGCGGTCGAGCTGATGGCCAAGGACATCGGCATTTCGCAGCGCATGGCGGCCGAGTTCGGGGCCGGCACACCGGTGTCGGCTTTTTGCTCGGACCTGTACGAACGGATGCGCGAGCAGGAGCCGGAGGTCTTCGGTGGGGATGTGGCGGGGCTGGTGCGCCGCTACGCATGAGGCCGGCGGCTTGGCAATGCATGGCGCAAGTTGACGCGGACCGGCCGGATATAATCGGAAGTCGCCGGTTTTCTCCAACGACGGAATCCGTGAATGCCTTCTTTTATTCCGCCGCTGAATGCATTGCTTGCGTTCGAGGCGACAGCCCGTCACCTGAGTTTCACGAAGGCGGCCAATGAGCTGCATCTGACCCAGGCGGCGATCAGCCATCAGATCCGTTCGCTTGAGGATCGCCTGGGCACCACACTGTTCGTGCGCGCCAAGGGCCGGATCTCGCTGACCACGCCGGGCTCGGAATACCTGGAGGCCATCAGCAGCCTGCTGGTGGGGCTGTCGACCGCGACGGATCGGGTCAGCCAGGGGGGCAACGAACATACCTTGTCGATCAGTTGCCTGCCCACGTTCGCCACGGAGTGCCTGCTGCCGTTGCTGCCCGAGTTCCGGGCCGCTTTTCCGCAACTGCGGCTCCAGCTTTCCACCACGTCTGTCTTCGATGCCTTCCAGATCAATGCCTACGATGTCGCGATCCGCTATGGTTCGGGCAAGTGGGACGGGGTGAGATGCGATTGGCTGTGCGACGAATACTTCTTCCCCGCGGTATCGCCCCGCCTGCTGGCGGGCAAGTCTTGGGGCGATGCGCGGGAGATCCTGGCCGGGACGCCGTGGCTGCGTACATACTTTACGTCGCTGTACGAAGACGATTGGCCGGAATGGCTGGCCGCCGCCGGCTTGAGCAAGATACAGCCGCCGATGGAACTGGGCATGCACATGCAGCTGACCTCGCTGGCGGGGGCGGTGGAGGGACTGGGCGTGGTGATCGCGCGCACGCCGCTGGCCAACCGTGCGCTGCGCACGGGGACGCTGGTATCGCCATTCGGTCCGCGGCTCAAGTCCAAGTCGGCGTATTACCTGGCAACCCCGGAGAGCCGCTACGAGCATCAGAAAGTAGCCTGTTTCCGGTCGTGGTTGCTGGCACGCGCGGCCGAGCATTTCCGCATGGAGCCCGAGGCGCTGACCGGCCATGGCTAGCGAGTTCGCGCAGTTCGTCGAATCCTGCCTGGCGCGGCGGGCGAGCCGCCATCCCGGCCGGCTGGCGTTGGCGGACACCGGCGGCGCGGAACTGGATGGCCGGGCCCTGTACGAGCGGGTGCGCGCGGTAGCGCGATCCCTGCCGGCGGCAACGGGCGGGCAGCGCCTCTATTTGCTGCCGACCGCCAACGGCGTCGAGAAAGTGGTGCTCTGGCTGGGTGCCTGGATGGCGGGCGCGGCGGTCCTCAATATCGATATGGATTACCTGCCGGCCGAAACGGTGCGCACGCTGCTGGCGACCGCGCGGCCATCGGGCAGGCTGGCCCTCGCGCCCGCGGGCGCGGATTGCCTGCCGCTGGCGCAGGCGCCGGGCGCGGCGTCGATGCCGGCCGGAACGGTGCTGGTCAATTGCACCTCGGGCACCACGGGCATGCCCAAGCTGGTCTATCAGTCCGCGGCGGCGCTGCGGCGCAACGGCGAGGTATCCGCGCGGCTGATGGGACTGGGCGAGGGCGAGCCCTGCCTGGAAGTGCGCGGGTTGAACTGGTATTCGGCGCAGATCCTGAGCCTGATGCCGTTCTTGTCGGCCGGCACGCAGTTGCACGTGGCGCCGGGGTTTTCCGCCTCCAGGCTGACGGGCTGGCTGGACGAGCGCGGGATCCGCTTCATGCCCATGGTGCCCAGCATGGTACGCATCATGCTGGGCGTGGCGGATGCGCTGCCCACCCCTCTGACGCGATACTCATGCAGTTCGTCGGAACTGGCACCCGATCTGTGGCAGCGCGCGGAAGAGACCTGGCGCGTGCCGCTCATCAACTTGTATGGCAGTTCCGAGCTGGGCTGGATCTGCGGCTCGGACGAGCGCGCGCGGCGGATAGGACGGGTCGGGTTCCCTATCGAGGGAGTGCGGGTGACGGTCGGGCATGGCGCCGAGGACGCGGCGGGCGAGCCCGGCCGCATCCTGGTCGGGACGCCTTGCGCGGCGCTGGCGACGCGGTCGGTGGACGGCGATTTCGTGTACGCCGGCGACGCGCCCGTCGATACGCAGGACCTCGGCGCGTTCGACCCGACCGGCCGGCTGGCGCTGGCGGGCCGGGTGGACGACATGATCCTGCGCGGCGGCGTGAACATCCATCCGGGCGACGTCGAACGCTACATCGAGCAGGTGCCCGGGGTACGGCAGGCGGTGGCCTTTGGCGTGGACGACGCCACGTACGGCGCCGTGGTGGGCTGTGCCTTCACGGGCGCGCCCGGCGTGCAGGCGGACGACCTGGCCATACGCCTGGCGACGCAATTGCCGGCCGCATGGCAGCCGGTCTACTGGTGGAAGCTGGACAGCATTCCGCTGGGAGCCAACGGCAAGATTTCACGCCGCCAGCTCAGGCAGCGGCTGACCGGGTCGCTTCCGCCACCACTTGCACCTCGATCTGCGCGCCGAAGTGCAGCGGCCCGACCGGTACCACCGTTCGCGCACAACGATGTTGGTCCAGGCGGCGACGATACAGCTGGTTGAATTCGTCCCACAATCCGATATCCGACAGGTAGACCGTGCATTGCACGATGCTGTTCAATCCCAGGCCGCCTTCGGCCAGGATGGCCTCGATGCGATCGAAGCAGGTGCCGAACTGCGTGGCGAAGTCGTCGCCGCGTGCCAGGTCGGGCAGCACGCCCGACAGGTACAGGAGATGGCCGGTCTGCATGGCGGGCACATAATGGCCGACTGGCGCGGGCAGGCGGGGAGTAGGCCAGGAATTCATGCGCCGCCTCCACCGAAGGCGAATGCCGCGGCCACCGCGACCACGACGGCTGCCGCGACGTAGATCCAGGTGCGCGAGGGCGCGGCAGCCGGCGTAGTGCCGGTTGCTTGCGAGGATTCCGGCCCTGCGGCGGTTGCTTGAACGGTCGTCGTGGCCATCGCCGATCCACCCGGTGCCGCCTGTGTATCGTCGACGTTTTCCGCATCCGATCCGGTGATGGCCTTGTCCAGCCTCTGGAAAAACTCGTCCGCCATCTTCCTGGCGACGCCGTCGATCACGCGCGCTCCCACCTGGGCCAGCTTGCCGCCGACCTGTGCCTTGACCTGATAGGCGAGGGTGGTGCCGTCCGGGGCGTCGCCCAGCGCGACGCTGGCAGCGCCCTTGCCGAAGCCGGCTGCGCCGCCGGTGCCGTTGAAGCTCAGGTCGTACGAGGTGTCCTCGATCTTGTTCTGGAGCGTGAGGTCGCCCACGAATCTGGCCCTGATGAAGCCCACGGCCGCGACCATGGCGACCTTGTAGGTGTCGGGTCCGGTGGCGTCGATGGATTCGCAGCCCGGAATGCAGGCCTTGAGGACCTCGGGGTCGTTCAGGCAGCGCCAGACTTCATTGCGCGGGGCCTTGATGAGGCGCTCGGCGACCATTTCCATGCAGTGTCCTCCTTAGTTGCGGGCACCGGCGCGCTGGGCGGCCAGCCGCACCGCGGCGATGATTTCGGGGTAGGTGCCGCAGCGGCACAGGTTGCCCGACAGGTAGTGTTCGATCTGGGCGATCGTCGGGTCGGGATGGGCCTCGAGCAGCTTGCGCGTCATCATCACGAAGCCGGGCGTGCAGAAGCCGCACTGGAAGGCGCCGCAATCGATGAAGGCCTGCTGGATCGGGTCGAGGTCTCCGTCCCCGGCATCGAGCGCCTCGACGGTCTCGACCTGTTTGCCTTGCAGTTTCCATGCCGGGTAAAGGCAGCCCGAGGCGGGCGCGCCGTCCACGTAGATGGTGCAGCAGCCGCACAAGCCTTGGCCGCAGCTTTCGCGGGCACCTTTCAGGCCGCAGCGCCCCAGCATGTCGATGGCGTTGTCGCGCACGTCCACGTGGCGGCGCTCGGCGCGTCCGTTGAGTTCGAACTCGATGTCGATGTTCATGCGTGCTGTTCCTGTCTGGCGCGCATTCCTTCCCAGATCTTTTCCGGGCGGATGGGCAGTTGCGTGATGCGGACGCCGACGGCGTCTTCGATGGCGGCCGCCAGGGCCGAGGCGACGCCGAAGGTCGCGCTCTCGCCCACGCCCTTGCCGCCGAAGGGACCGTTGGCCTGGTAGGCGTCCACCGTTTCGCGGCCGATGGCGCGGGGGATGTCCTGGATGCCGGGTATCTTGTATTCCGACAGGCCGGCGTTGCGCAGCTGGCCCTGTTCGTCGAACTCCATTTCCTCCAGCGTGACCGTGCCCAGCTGCATGAGGGCCGCGCCGCTGATCTGGGTCTGCACCACCAGCGGGTTGAGCGCGGTGCCGCAGTCGACCACGTTCTCCATCCGCAGGATGGTGTACATGCCTGTTTCTGTGTCGACTTCGACCTCGATCGCCGTGCCGCCTATCATCCAGTTGGGCGTGATGTCCTCCGACTGGCCGGTGGCCTTGTCGGGAGATTGATAGGTGGGTTTGTAGATTCCGGTGCCGATGATCGTGCCGGCCTGCATGCCGAACTTGCGGACGAACAAGGTGCCCAGATCGCCGGGGTCGACCTGGTCCACGCCGACCTCCCGGGCCATGGCGACGAGCTTGGCCTGCGCGTCTTCGGCGGCCAGCCGCACGGCGTGGCCCATGTGGAAGGTCGAGCGCGAACCCAGCGTGGCCATGTCGTAGGGGGAAGCATCGGTGTCCGGGTTGACCACCGAGACCGATTCGGCAGGTACGCCCAGCACCTCGGACACGATCATGGCCATCAGCGTGTCCGAGCCCTGGCCCATGTCCACGGTATTGCACTGCACGCTGCAACTGCCGTCGGCGGCCACCGAGACGGCCGCCACCGAGGTGGTGGGGGACACGCAGGCCTTGATGCCCACGCCTATGCCGCGGCCGCGGCGGTAGCGCCCGCTGCCGTGCTCGAAGGGCTGGTTCCAGCCGAAGCGTTCGGCCAGTCGGTTCAGCACCAGCGGGATCGCGGCATCCTTCATGACGGTGCCGGTAGCGTGGCGCTTGCCGTCGGCCAGCACGTTGCGCAGTCGGAACTCGACCGGGTCCAGGCCCATCTCGCGGGCAATGATGTCGGCCTGGCTCTCGTAGGCCCACACCAGTTGCGGAATGCCGAAACCACGGAAGGCGCCAGCCGGCGGACGGTTGGTATAGACCGCCACCGAAGTGACATCCACGTGTTCGATGTCGTAGGGGCCGGGAGCGGTGAAGCCGGATTTCTGCGTGACGCGCGGACCGATGTCGGCGTAGGCGCCGCCGTTCCAGATCACCTCGCAGCGGCGCGCCAGGATGCGGCCGCTCCGGTCCACCGCCGATTCGATGTTGAACGTGGTGGGATGGCGGGTGATGGTGTAGAACTGCTCGGCCATGGTCAGGGCGACCCGCACCGGGCGCCGGCACAGCATGCTCAGCGCCACGGCCAGGGGTTCGAGCTTGACGTAGAGCTTGCAGCCGAAGCCGCCGCCCAGGAAGGCGGTCTTGACCTTGACCTGGTTCTCGCGCCAGCCCAGCAGCCGTGCGATCTCGGTCCGGGCGAACGACGGCGTCTGGCTGGCCGTGTACAGGGTGGCGTGCCCGCTGCGCACGTCGGCCACCGACACCATGGGCTCGAGCGGCACGTGCATGACCTGCTGGGTCTTGAAGGTGTTCCTGAACACGCGGTGCGCGGTCTTGAATGCTTCTTCGACGTTGCCTTTCTTGACGCCGAAGGTCAGCGCCACGTTGGTGTCGCGTATGCCGTTCAGGTGCTTGAGATCGGCGAAGGTGCCGGCCGGACGCAGCGAGTCGTGCACGTAGACATCGGCGTGCATGGCCTCGATCTCGTCGAAGACGGCGGGCAGCTCGTCGATCTCGGCCTGGACCAGGCCGGCGGCATCCTCGGCTACGTGGGGCGATTCGGCCACCACGACGGCGACCGGCTCGCCCACGTAGCGCACCTTGTCGATGGCGAGGATGGGCTGGTCGTGGAAGGCCGGGCCGTAATAGGGCTCGGGGATGATCCTGAGGATGTCGGCGCCGGTGAACACGCCGTAGACGCCGGGCACGGCCTTCGCATCGGCGGTGTCGATGCCGACGAGGCGGCCGTGGGCCACGTGGCTGCGCACGATCTTCGCATGCAGCATGCCGGGCAGCGCCACGTGGTGGGTGTAATCGACGCGGCCGGTGACCTTGTCGACCGCCTCGAGGCGGCGCAGGCCCTTGCCGAGCCGGTTCAGGGGAGGGCGTTCTGTCGTCATGCTTGTCTCGCTGCCGGTTTGGGAGCTTGCAGGGCCTGTTCGACGGCCTCGGGAAGATAGGCGCGCAACAGGGCCTGCTTGTATTCCATGCTGCCGTGGCTGTCGGGCACCAGCGTGGCCTCGTCCACGGCTGCCTGCGCGGCGCGCCGGCCCAGTTCGGCCGACCAGCCCTGGCCGTCGAGCACCGCTTCTGCCTGCCGCAGGCGCAAGGGCCGGTCGGTGGCGGCGCCGATGAACAGCCGGACCCGGGCGATGCGGCCGCCGTCGAGGTCGAAGGCGGCGGCGATGCCCAGCGTGGGCCAGTCGTGGCGCGCGCGGGTGGTGACCTTCTTGTAGCAGGCACAGGCGGGTTGGCGCGGGATGGCCAGCCCGGTGATCAGTTCGTCGGCCTCCAGCGCGGTTTCGTAGTAACCCTGGTAGAGCTGGTCGATGGCGATCTCGCGCACGCCGCGCACGCTTTGTGCGACGGCGCGGGCGCCCAGCGCGCTGAGCACGGGCGGCAGGTCCATGTGCGGATCGCCATGCGACAGGTAGCCGCCTATCATCGCGACGTTGCGCACGCGCGGATTGGCCAGGGTGGAGAACACCTGCGGCAGCAGCGGATGCGAGGCGCACAGGCCGGCGTGCCCTTCCATCTCGCCCAGCGTGGCCAGGCCGTCGATGCGGGCCTGGCCGTCGTCGGTGACCTGGATCCTGCGCAGGCCCGCGCGCAGGCCTTCCAGGCTGAGCAGGCTGTCGACGTTCAGGATGCCCGCGCGCCGCATCAGCGAGATCGCGGTCGCGCCGCTTACCGGACGGCCGGCGAAGTCCGGCGCGGCGATGATCTTCAGCGCTTCGTCCAGGGTGGCCGGCTTCAGCAATTCAAAGGGGGACATGTCGTATTCCTCGCTTCTAGGCCCGGGCCAGCGCCAGCAGGCTGTCTGCCACTTCGCGCGGGTATTCGAGCGGCGACAGGTGCCGGGCCCGGGGCAGGACCCGCAGCGTCGAACCGGCGATGGCGTCGGCCAGCGCCTGGGCCATGGCCACGGGCGTCGCGTAGTCCTCTTCGCCGACCAGGATCCGGGTGGGCGCCTGGATGCCGGCCACGCCCGCGCGCAGGTCCATGTTGCCGAGCATGCGGCAGGTTTCCAGGTAGGCCGGCACGTCGTTGGCAAGAAAGATCCGCTTGCTGCGTTCGACGACGTCGGGATGGCCGCGGCGGAAGTCGTCGGTGAACCAGCGCGTTTCCTGGAACGCGATCAGGCTTGCCAGGCCTTCCTGTACGGCCTTCTGGCCGCGGCCTTCCCAATCGGCCGGGGCGGTCGCGCCATACCAGGACGTGGTGTCGAACAGGCCCAGGCCGATGGTGCGGTCGGGGTGGCGGATGCCGAACGCCAGGGCGACGCTGCCGCCCATCGATGCGCCGCCCACCACCGCGCGTTCCCAGCCCAGCGCATCGAGCACGCCTGCCACGTCGTCGGCGAAGGTCTCGATGCGATAGGGGCCGGCGGGCTTGTCCGACCGGCCGTGGCCGCGCGCGTCCAAGGCCGCCACTGCGGCGTCCGGGCCCAGTTCGTCCACGACCGTGTCCCAGAAGCTGTGGTCCATGGCCAGCGAATGGATCAGGGCGAAACGATGCTTCGCGTCGGTCCTGCCGTGCACGGCGTAGGCGATGCGGGTACCGTCGGCGGAGGGGGTGTGGTGCAGTTGCATGTCGGGCATCTCGTTGTCTGCTTGCGTCAATCGACCTTGCCGATGCGTTGCACGGCCTGGATCTGTCCTTCGGCGTCTTCCTTCCAGAACTTGGTGAAGTCCGAGGTGTTCAGGTATTTGATGGGCAACCCCGCGCCTTCTTCGATGACCTTCTGCACGCGGGCGTCTTCCACCGCGAACTTGACGGCCGCGCCCAGTTTTTCGAGCACCGCCGGCGGCGTGCCGGCCGGGGCGAACAGGCCGCTCCACTGATAGAACTCGACGTTGTAGCCGAGCGATTTCAGGCTGGGCAGCTTGGGGAAGGCTTCGACGGGCTCGCTGCCCCAGTGGGCCAGCAGGCGCAGCGCGCCGCTGTCCACGTGCTGTTTGGCCGAACCGGGCGAGACGGCCAGCGCCTGGATCTGCCGGCCCATCAGGGCCACCATGGCCGGACCGGCTCCGCCGTAGGGCACGTGCAGGGTCTTCATGCCGGCCGTGTTGGCCAGCGAGGCCATGTACATGTGCAGCGTGCCGTAAACGCCGGACGACCCGTAGGTGATCTGTTCCTTGCGGGCGTAGGCGATGAACTCCTGCGCCGTCTTCCACGGGCTGTCGCTGCGGACGGCAAGCACGGCGGGGTCGGCCGTGATGCGGGCGATGGGAGCGAACTGGTCGACCTGGTACATCGGCTGGCGGCCGATGAGCTTGTCGGCCGTGGGCATGCTGGAGATCGCCGGCAGCGACATCAGGATGGTGTAGCCGTCCGGCTTGGCGCGCGCGGTATGGGCGATGCCCACCGCGCCTCCGGACCCGACCTTGTTTTCCACGACGACGGGCTGGCCCAGCTTGCGCCCCATGGCTTCGGCCACCGGACGGGCCACGGCGTCGGTCACGCCGCCGGGGGCGAACGGCACGATCATGGTGATGGGGCGGGCGGGCCACTGCTGGGCCTGGGCCGTGCCGGCCGCGCAGCCGGCGGCGATGGCCGCGGCGATGACGCATGGGTTCATGTCTGCTCCTCCTGGTTCTTGCTTAGTCGTCGAGAATGTGGCCCCACTTCCGGCGGGTCGCGGCTTGCAGGGCTTTGCTTGCCTCGGCCACTTCGGGGAACCGGGCCAGGTAGTCATACGGCCGGCACGCATCGATGACGGCCTTCGAGTTGAAGGGCGTATCGGTGCCGAAGGTGACGAACAGCGGGTCGTTCTTCGATCCCATGCCGCGGCGCACGATGTCGATGTCGCGTTCGGGGTCCGAACGCGTGGCTACCGCCCACATCACTTCCTGCAGATTGGCCGGATCGATGTCTTCGTCCACCACCACCGCCCAGCGCGACATATAGGCGCCCACGCCGCAATTGAGCAGCAGGTGGCCGGCCTGGCGCGCATGGCCCGGATAGCGCTGTCTGATCGAGACCACGTTGAACATGCGGGCCCCGCCGATCTCGTGCGCCCACACCGCCTGCACGTCGGGCACGCCCGACGCCTGCAGCGCGTCCATCAGCAACGCCGAGCGCATCACGGCCTTGGAGTAGGAGTAGTCGTTGGGCGGCTTGGCGGGCGGGCTGCCGAGCAGGATGGGACGCGAGCGGTGGTAGACGCGCTCGATGGTGACCACGGGCGACACCCCTTGCTTGCCCGGGTAGTAGCCGTGGAATTCGCCGAACGGGCCTTCTTCCTTCAGGTCGCCCGGGTGCGCCCAGCCCTCGATCACGATCTCGGCGGCCGACGGAAACGGCAGGCCCGTGGCCTGGCCCCGCACGACCTCCACCGGTTGTCCGAGAATGGCGCCGATGTAGTTGTACTCGCACATGCCATAGGGCACCTCGATGCCCGAGATGGTGTAGCCCAGCGGATCGCAACCCAGCACGATGGCCACGGGGAAAGGCTTGCCGGCCGCCATGTGCTTGTCGTACTGGATGGCGCCGTGCTTGCCGGGAATCATGTCCAGCCCGACGTGGTTGCGGTCGTGGATCATGACGCGATAGGTGCCGACGTTGATCCAGTCCGTATCCAGGTCCCTGGTGACCACCATGCAGCCGGTGCCGATGTAGCGGCCGCCGTCTTTCTCGTGCCAGAGCGGGGCGGGGAAAGCCGATACGTCCACGTCCTTGCCCGCCGCCACGTGTTCCAGCACGGGCCCGGACTCGACTTCGACCGGATCGTATTCGGCGGCGCGGCTCTTCCAGGTGTTGGGCCGCCCCCGCAGCCGGCTCACCAGATCCTGGTGCCCGCCGATCTCGCCCAGGCGCAGGATGTTGGCCAGCCGCGCCGCGTTCGAGGTGGTGCACGTCAGCACGCGGTGGCCGGCGGGATAGCCGGGAATGTCATCGAACAGCAGTGCCTTGGGGTCGGACTTCTTGACGTTGAGCTCGGCGATGGCGCCCAGCTCCAGGTTCCAGTCCGCGCCCGAGACCTGCTTGAGCTGCTTTCCGGCGTCGATGTCTGCAAGCCATTGCCGCAGGTCCAGTCCGTTCGCCTTGGTATTCACCGTCATGCCGTTTCCGTAGGTGTGTCGCGCCGGGCGCGCAGGTGTTCAGGGTTCGATCCGGGCACGTTCGATCACGCCGCGGACGTTCTTCAGGTCGAATTCGATGCGTTGTTTGAATTCGGCGGGAGGCATGCCGCCCACGGTGGCGCCGTTGTCGGCGAAGCGCTGGATGACGTCGGGGGCGGCCAGGGTCTTGGCGACTTCGCGGTGCAAGGTTTCGACGATGGCCTCGGGCGTCCCCCTGGGAGCGAACATGCCGACCCAGTTCGAGGCGTCCACGCGCGGCACGCCCGCGCCCTGGGCGGTCTTCCAGTCGGGATGGTCGGCCATGGTCTTGCGGGTCAGCAGGCCTATCACGTGGACCCGGCCGGTCTTGACGTGGGGCAGCACGGCGGGCACGGCCACCACGCCCAGCGGCACTTCGCCGCCGGCCACGGCCGCCATGGCCGGCGCGCCGCCCTTGTAGGGAACGTGCATGAGCTTGATGCCGGCTTCCAGCGCGAGCCATTCGCCGCCCAGGTGGTTGTAGCTGCCGGCGCCAGGAGACGAGAACGCGAGCGAATCGGGTTTGGCCTTGGCGGCCCTGATCACGTCATCGAAGGTCTTGTAGGGTGTGGCGGCGTTGGCCACCAGCAGCAGCGGCGTATCGCTGACCAGGGTGATGGGCTTGAAGTCGCGTTCGAGGTCGTAGGGCACATGCTTGAACAGCGCCGGGTTGACCGAGAATTCGCCGGTATGCGCCATCAGCAGCGTGTAGCCGTCGGCCGGCGCCTGCGCCACGTTGGTGACGGCGATGAAGCCGTTGCCGCCGGGCTTGTTCTCGACGATGACGTTCCAGCCCAGGCGCTCGGTCAGCTTCTGCGCCAGCAGGCGGGCCGTCACGTCGACCACGCCGCCGGCGGCGAAGGGGACCACCATGCGTATCGGGCGAGTCGGATAGTCCTGTGCCTGGGACACGCCCGAGACGGCGGCGAGCAGGGTGCACGCCAGCATTCTTGCTGCTTTCATTTTCGTCTCCCTGTACCGGATCATCTGCGTCCGGCTTGTTCAAGTCCGGCGCATTGTGCCGACCGGGGGAGGGGCCGCCAAATGAAATGTTCTTATGGCGCGCATGAGGATTTTTACTGGCCTCGCACGCAAGGGGGCGGCATGTCACGGAGGCGTCATTGATGTAACGCTGCTAAAGCGCCGTCCTGCCCGGGCCGTTAAACAGCATGACGCGCAACGGCGGGGTTCTTCGGGACCCCGCCGTTGCCGTTTGTGGCCTAGGGTTTTCATCAGGACGTCATGAAGATACGAAGCAAATTGTTCGCGTTGGGGACCGCCGGCATCGTGGCGATCGCGGTCGTGGCCGGCTGTGCGGTGGCCGGGTTGCTGCGCCTGAGCGCGGCGGTCGACGATTACGCGCAGCGGCGGGTGCCGGCGCTGGTGGCGCTGGGCGCGCTTCGGGAAGGGCAGGTGCAGATCGCCCGCCATAGTCTCGAACCGCTCCAGTGGGCCGACGAATATTCCATCGAGGCCCGCAACGAATGGGAGCGCATGCTGCAATCGAAGGGCCGCACCTGGGCCGCGATGGAGGCTGCCCGCGCCGCCCTGTCGAACGCTCCCGCCACCGACGGCGAGTCCGAGGCGCTGCGGAGTTTCGATACGGCCTTCCATGCTTGGGCAGAAAAGGAAAAGCCGCTTACCGATCTGCTCAAGCAATTGGTGGAGGTCGACAGCGAGGAGCGCCAGCGCTTCCTGCTGCTGAAGTACCTTGCGGCCTATTCCGCGCAGGAGTCCTACTACGTGCAGGCCCAGCAGGCCATGCAGGCCCTGGCCGAGGCCGGCGCGCAGGCCGCGGCCGAGCGGGCGGCGGCGCTGCGGCAGGCCAGCGGCGGCCTGGCGGGCCTGATCGCGGGCGTGGGGTTGGCGGCCATCCTGCTGATGCTGGCGGGGGCGTGGCGCGTGGGCCGCGCCATCGTGGGCGCGATCGACGGCATGCGGGCGCGTCTGGCTTCCATCGCCGACGAGCTGGACTTCCGTCCGCGCGCGGACGTGCGCGGCAATGACGAGGTGGCCGACATGGCGCGCGCGCTGGACCGGCTGGTGGCGCGCATGCGCACGTCGCTGGCGACCATGCAGGGCCTGTCGGCGACCATGAACGCCGCCGGCGACGAGGTGTCCGCCGGCGCGGCCGAGGTGGCCGGGGGCGCGGCCCGCCAGAACGACGCCGCCGGGCGCATGGCGGTGTCCATGCAGGCGGTGGCCGCCAGCATGGCGCAGGTGGCGGAGTCGGTGGAGGAGGCGATCGGCCTGTCGCGCGACGCCTGTGGCCTGGCCCAGCGCGGCGGCGAACTGATCGGGACGGCGGGCGGCCGGATGGATGCGATCGCCGGCCGGATGGCGGCGGCGTCGCGGGCGCTGGACGCGCTGGGCCGCCATGGCGAGTCGATCCGCCACGTGGCCAGGCTGATCTCCGACATCGCCGGGCAGACCAAGCTGCTGTCCCTGAACGCGGCGATCGAGGCGGCGCGGGCGGGCGAGGACGGCCGGGGCTTCGCGGTCGTGGCCGAGCAGGTCAGGACGCTGGCCGAGAAAAGCGCGGCATCCAGCTCGCAGATCGGCCAGACCGTGGAGCGTATCGCCGATGAAACGATGGCGGCCGCCGAGCTGATGCGGGAGGTGATGGATGCCGTGACGGTGGGGCAGGCCAGCGCCGGGGAGGCGGGCCGTTTCATGGGTGAACTGCGCGCCGGTTCCGAGCAGGCCGCCCGGGTGGTGGCCGCCATCGGGCAGGCGCTGCGCGAGCAGTCGTCGCTGAACGACGGCGTCGCCCGCCACGTGGGCGACGTCGCTGGCATGGCCGGGCATTACCGGGAGGCGGCCGGCGCCATGGCGGCCCAGGCCGCCAGCCTGCGTGAAACCGTTCGTACGGTCGACGAAACCGTCAATTCGTTCAGGGTGTCGTAAGCCTTGCCGGACGCCGTTTTTCCTGGGATGCGAGGGCACGGAGGCGTTTCGGTTGACTCAGGGTTTGCGCTATACTTGCGGGCGGACGAGCGTGGGAATGAAACATGCATGTCCGACAGTTACCGCAGTAGCCGGTAAGACAGTTTTGGTTTTGCGCCGACAGTTTTTGTGTCGACACGCGCTGGCTTCACAACGCAGCGGTCCGCGCAAAAACATACATCCTTGCATGTAAGCACACGCGGGTGGTCTAGAATGGCGCCGGCTCCGGACGGGGCGGCAACAGGCGGCATTCGGCTTGCCCGCCGCAGGGAAGTCTGGTCCGCATCCTGCCGATTTTGCAAATGACGCCTCGGGCACCTTTCATGTCCGTGGCGTGACTCGAACAGGTTAGCTGATGAATATCGAGAGTTACCTTCCTGTCCTGCTGTTCATCATCGTGGGCAGCGTCATCGGTTTCGCGCTGATGTTCCTGGGCTCCGTGATCGGCCCGAACCGGCCGGACAGCGAAAAGCTCTCTCCGTACGAATGCGGCTTCGAGGCCTTCGAGGACGCGCGCATGAAGTTCGACGTGCGCTACTACCTCGTCGCCATCCTGTTCATCCTGTTCGATCTCGAGATCGCGTTTCTGTTTCCGTGGGCCATGGCCAACGAGCAGGTTGGCCTGCTCGGTTTCGGGACCGTGGCGGTATTTCTGGCCGTTCTCGTGATCGGCTTCATCTACGAATGGAAAAAGGGCGCGCTGGACTGGGAGTGATCCCAGCGGCACGCCGAAGGACATCGGGTTTCATTCATGGCTATCGACGGAATTCTCAACGAAGGCTTCATCACCACGACCGCCGACAAGGTCATCAACTGGGCCAAGACTGGGTCGCTGTGGCCCATGACCTTCGGCCTGGCCTGTTGCGCGGTCGAAATGATGCACGCGGGCGCGGCCCGCTACGACCTGGACCGCTTCGGCATCATCTTCCGGCCCAGCCCGCGCCAGTCCGACCTGATGATCGTGGCCGGCACGCTGTGCAACAAGATGGCGCCGGCCCTGCGCAAGGTCTACGACCAGATGCCGGAGCCGCGCTGGGTGGTCTCCATGGGCTCGTGCGCCAACGGCGGCGGGTATTATCACTATTCCTATTCGGTGGTGCGCGGCTGCGATCGCATCGTGCCGGTCGACGTCTACGTCCCGGGCTGCCCTCCCACCGCCGAAGCGCTGGTGTACGGCTTGCTGCAATTGCAGAACAAGATCCGCCGCACCAACACCATCGCGCGTTGACGTCGATGCCGGTGCGCGCGCTTTCCACTCCCATCCTTCCGCCCGGACCGGCCCAGGCCCGTCCGGCGTCGTCTTTTGATCCGAGCGCTCATGACCAAGCTTGAAACCCTGCGCCAGAATCTGCTGAGCGCCTTGGGCGAAGATATCCGCCTGACTCTCGCCCTGGGCGAGCTGACGCTCGAGGTGCCGGTGGACCGGTACGTGGAAGTGTGCCGGACGCTGCGCGACGATGCCGGGCTGAGCTTCGAGAGCTGCATCGACCTGTGCGGCGTCGACTACTCCACCTACGGCAACGAGGTGCGCGAGACCGGGCGCTTCGCCGTGGTGCTGCACCTGATCTCGATCGCCCACAACTGGCGCCTGCGCGTGCGCACCTACGCGGCCGACGACGACATGCCGGTCGTGCCCTCGCTGGTGGACGTCTGGCCCGGCGTCAACTGGTACGAGCGCGAGGCTTTCGATTTCTACGGCGTGCTGTTCGAGGGACACCCCGACCTGCGCCGCATCCTGACCGACTACGGCTTCATCGGCCATCCCTTCCGCAAGGACTTCCCGCTGTCGGGCAACGTCGAGATGCGTTTCGACCCCGAGCAGAAGCGGGTCATCTACCAGCCCGTCACCATCGAGCCGCGCGAAGTCACGCCGCGCGTCATTCGTGAAGATGGCTACGGAGCAGGGCGCTAATCATGGCAGAGATCAAGAACTACACCCTCAACTTCGGTCCCCAGCACCCGGCCGCGCACGGCGTACTGCGCCTGGTGCTGGAACTGGACGGCGAAGTCATCCAGCGCGCCGACCCCCATATCGGGCTGCTGCACCGGGCCACCGAAAAGCTGGCCGAGCACAAGACCTTCCTGCAGGCCTTGCCCTACATGGACCGTCTCGACTACGTGTCCATGATGTGCAACGAGCACGCCTACGTCATGGCGATCGAGAAGCTGCTGGGCGTGGAAGTGCCGCTGCGGGCGCAGTACATCCGGGTGATGTTCGACGAGATCACCCGCGTCCTGAACCACCTGATGTCGCTGGGTTCGCACGCGCTGGACGTGGGCGCGATGGCGGTGTTCCTGTATGCCTTCCGCGAGCGCGAGGACCTGATGGACTGCTACGAGGCGGTCTCGGGCGCCCGCATGCACGCGGCCTACTATCGCCCGGGCGGCGTCTACCGCGACCTGCCCGAGCGCATGCCGCAGTATCGCCCCAGCAAGCTGCGCAGCGACAAGGAAATGAAGGCCCTGAACGATGACCGCTCGGGCTCGCTGCTCGACTTCATCGAGTCCTTCACCAACCGCTTCCCCGGCTACATCGACGAGTACGAGACCCTGCTGACCGACAACCGGATCTGGAAACAGCGCCTGGTCGACGTCGGCATCGTCAGCCCCGAGCGCGCCAAGGCGCTGGGCTTCACCGGCCCCATGCTGCGCGGTTCGGGCATCGAGTGGGACCTGCGCAAGATGCAGCCCTACGAGGTCTACGACCTGGTCGACTTCGACGTGCCGGTGGGCACGAACGGCGACTGCTACGACCGCTACCTCGTCCGCATCGAGGAAATGCGCCAGAGCAACCGCATCATCAAGCAGTGCGTGGAATGGCTGCGCAACAATCCCGGCCCCGTCATGACGAGCAACCACAAGGTCGCTCCGCCCAGCCGCGCCGAGATGAAGACCAGCATGGAAGAGCTGATCCACCATTTCAAGCTCTTCACCGAAGGTTTCCACGTGCCTCCGGGCGAGGCCTATGCCGCGGTCGAACACCCCAAGGGCGAATTCGGCATCTACCTGGTGTCGGACGGTGCGAACAAGCCGTACCGCCTGAAGATCCGCGCCCCGGGCTTTGCCCACTTGCAATCGCTGGACGAGATGGCGCGCGGCCACATGATCGCCGACGCCGTCACGATTATCGGCACGCAGGACATCGTGTTCGGCGAGATCGACCGCTGAACCCATGACCGCGTCCCAACCGGATACCACCATGCTGCTTTCCGAACAGGCCCTCAAGAAGATCGACCGCGAAGTCTCCAAGTACCCGGCCGAGCAGAAACAGTCCGCCGTGATGGCGGCGCTGGCCATCGCGCAGGACGAGAAGGGCTGGCTGTCGCAAGAGGTGATGGAAGAAGTCGCGAACGTCCTCGGCATGCCCCCCATCGCCGTGCAGGAAGTCGCGACCTTCTACAACATGTACAACCTCAAGCCCATGGGGCAGTACAAGATCTCGGTCTGCACCAACCTGCCCTGTGCCCTGCGCGACGGCGAGAAGGCCGGGCATCACCTGAAGCAGAAGCTGGGCATCGATTATCGGGAAACGACCGCGGACGGCGTGTTCACGCTGCTCGAGGGCGAATGCATGGGAGCCTGCGGCGACGCGCCCGTGCTGCTGGTGAACAACAAGCGTATGTGCATTCAGATGTCCGAGGCCAAGCTCGACGCGCTCGTCGATGAGTTGAAGGCCGAGGCGAATGCCGGAGGTGCAAAATGAGCGTGGCCGAACCGGTCATCAGCACGGCGTTCCACAACCGCCACATCGACCCGCAGATCATGGCGGGGCTGGACGGCGGCAACTGGCGCCTGAACGACTACGTCGCGCGCGGCGGCTACGAGGCCCTGCGCAAGATCCTGTCCAGCGGCATGACGCCCGAGCAGGTCATCGCCGAGGTCAAGTCCTCGGGCTTGCGCGGCCGTGGCGGCGCGGGCTTCCCGACCGGCCTGAAGTGGAGCTTCATGCCGCGCACCTTCCCGGGCCAGAAGTACCTGGTCTGCAATTCCGACGAAGGCGAACCGGGTACGTTCAAGGATCGCGACATCCTGCGCTACAACCCGCACATCGTGATCGAGGGCATGGCCATCGCCGCCTACGCGATGGGTATCTCCGTGGGCTACAACTACATCCACGGCGAGATCTTCGAGGTGTACGAGCGTTTCGAGGAAGCGCTGGAAGAGGCGCGCGCCGCCGGCTTCCTGGGCAGCAACATCCTCGGCTCGAACTTCAGCTTCCAGCTGCACGCCCACCACGGCTACGGCGCCTACATCTGCGGCGAAGAAACCGCGCTGCTCGAATCGCTGGAAGGCAAGAAGGGCCAGCCGCGCTTCAAGCCGCCGTTCCCGGCCAGCTTCGGCCTGTACGGCAAGCCGACCACGATCAACAACACCGAGACCTTCGCCGCGGTGCCCTGGATCATCCGCAACGGCGGCGACGCCTACCTGCAGGTGGGCAAGCCCAACAACGGCGGCACCAAGCTCTATTCGGTCTCGGGCGACGTCGAATACCCCGGCAACTTCGAGGTGCCGATGGGCACGCCGTTCTCCAAGCTGCTGGAACTGGCCGGCGGCGTGCGGGGCGGTCGCAAGCTGAAGGCCGTGATTCCCGGCGGCTCCAGCGCCCCGGTGGTGCCGGCCGACATCATGATGGACTGCACGATGGACTACGACTCGATCGCCAAGGCCGGGTCGATGCTGGGGTCGGGCGCGGTCATCGTGATGGACGAGACGCGCTGCATGGTGAAGTCGCTGCTGCGCCTGTCGTATTTCTATTTCGAGGAAAGCTGCGGCCAGTGCACGCCGTGCCGCGAAGGCACGGGCTGGCTGTATCGCGTGGTCCATCGCATCGAGAGCGGCAAGGGCCGCCCGGAAGACCTGGACCTGCTCGATTCGGTGGCCGGCAACATCATGGGCCGCACGATCTGCGCGCTGGGCGATGCCGCGGCCATGCCGGTGCGGGGCTTCCTGAAGCACTACCGCGACGAGTTCATGTACCACATCGAGCACAAGCACTGCCTGGTGCCCGAGTACCTGTAGCCGCCGGCGCGCGCGCAACGAGAGCATTTACCGAAACGCACACGCCCCGCCCGATGACGGGGCAAACGGAAATAAGATGGTTGAAATTACGATCGACGGCAAGACAGTGGAGGTGGCCGAGGGCAGCATGATCATGCATGCCGCCCAGAAGGTCGGCCTCTACGTGCCGCATTTCTGCTATCACAAGAAGCTGTCGATCGCGGCCAACTGCCGCATGTGTCTGGTCGACGTCGAGAAGGCCCCCAAGCCGCTGCCCGCCTGTGCCACGCCGGTCAGCAACGGCATGGTGGTCCATACCGCTTCCGAGAAGGCCATCAACGCCCAGAAGGGCGTGATGGAGTTCCTGCTGATCAACCACCCGCTGGATTGCCCGATCTGCGACCAGGGCGGCGAGTGCCAGCTGCAGGACCTGGCGGTGGGCTACGGCGGCTCGTCCTCGCGCTACAGCGAGGAAAAGCGCGTCGTCTTCCACAAAAACCTGGGCCCGCTGGTGTCGGCCGAGGAAATGGCCCGCTGCATCCAGTGCACCCGCTGCGTGCGCTTCGGCCAGGAGATCGCCGGCGTGATGGAACTCGGCATGATCAACCGTGGCGAGCATTCCGAGATCACCACCTTCGTGGGCCGTGCGGTCGAGTCCGAGCTGTCGGGCAACATGATCGACATCTGCCCGGTGGGCGCGCTCACGTCCAAGCCGTTCCGCTACAGCGCCCGTACCTGGGAGCTGGCCCGCCGCAAGTCGGTCAGCCCGCATGACAGCATCGGCGCCAACCTGATCGTCCAGGTCAAGAACGACCGCGTCATGCGCGTCGTGCCGTTCGAGAACGAAGCCGTCAACGAGTGCTGGATCAGCGACCGCGACCGCTTCTCGTACGAAGGCCTGAACAGCGAGGACCGCCTGGCCGCCCCGATGGTGCGCGGCGCCGACGGCCTGTGGAAGGAAGTGGAGTGGGCCGAGGCGCTGGACGCCGTCGCGGCCGGGCTGCAATCGGTCAAGAACAGCTACGGCGCCGGCCAGATCGGCGCGCTGGCGGCCCAATACGCCACGACCGAGGAATTCGCGCTGCTGGCCCGCCTGGTGCGGGCCCTGGGTTCCGACAACATCGATTTCCGCCTGCGCCAGACCGATACCGGCTTCGATGCCGCGCGCGGCGGCGCCCCGTGGCTGGGCATGGCCCTGGCCGACGTCGGCGCGCTGGACCGCGTGCTGGTGGTCGGCTCGTTCCTGCGCAAGGACCATCCCCTGCTGGCGCAGCGCCTGCGCCAGGCCGCCAAGTCCGGCACGCAGGTCATCCTGGTCGACGTGGCGGCCGACGATCCGCTGATGCCCGTGGCCGAGCGCGTCACGGTCGCCCCGGCGGCGCTGCCCTCCGTGCTGGCCGAGATCGCCGTGGCGCTGGCCCAGGCCAAGGAAGCGGCCGTCGCGCCCGAACTGGCCGGCGTGCAGCCGGGCGAAGCGGCCCGCCGCATCGCCGAGCTGCTGGCTTCCGGCGAAAACACGGCCGTGCTGCTGGGCAACCTGGCGGCGCAGCATCCCCAGGCCTCGACGCTGGCGGCCAACGCGCAACTGATCGCGCAGGCCACCGGCGCCCGCCTGGGCTTCACCACCGAAGGCGGCAACACGGTGGGCGGCTACCTGGCCGAGGCCGTGCCGGTGCGCGGCGGCAAGACCGCGGCGCAGATGTTCGCCGAACCGCTCAAGGCCCATATCGTGGTGCATGCCGAGCCGGCGCTGGACGCGGCCGACGGCGTGGCCGCGCTGCGCGCGCTGCGCGCCGCCCAATTCAACGTCGCCCTGACCTCGTACCGCTCCGCCGCCGAGGACTGGGCCCATGTGATGCTGCCCATCGCGCCGTTCACCGAGACCTCGGGCACCTTCGTCAATGCCGAGGGCAGGGCGCAGAGCTTCAAGGGCACGGTCCGTCCGCTGGGTCAGACGCGTCCGGGCTGGAAGGTACTGCGCGTGCTGGGCAACGCGCTGGAGCTGCCCGGCTTCGACGACGAGACCTCCGAATCCGTGCGCGACGCGGTGCTGGCGGGCGAAATCGCGCCGCGCCTGTCGAACGCCATCGGCGCCAAGCCGGGCGTGGGCGTCGCGGTCCAGGGCCTGCAGCGCGTGGCCGACGTGCCGCTGTTCGCCAGCGACGCCATTACGCGCCGCGCCGCGGCGCTGCAATCGACCCCGGCCGCCGACGCGCCCGAGGCCCGGGCCAGCGCCGCCACCGTGGCGCACCTGGGGCTGGCCGACGGCGACCGCGTGCGGGTGAAGTCGGCGACCGGCTCGGTCGAACTCTTTCTTTCCGTGGATGACGCCGTGCCCGCAGGCGCCGTGCGCATCGCCGCCGCCCATGTCTCGACCTTCGCGCTCGGCGGCGCATTCGAACAACTCAGCGTGGAGCGTGCCTGATGCAGTGGATCGACGTCATTCAGGCTCAAGGAACGGAGCTGATCGGCCCGGCAGCCTGGTCGGTGGTGTGGAACATCGTCAAGATCGTCTGCATCGCGGTGCCCATCATCCTGTGCGTGGCCTACCTCACGTACTGGGAACGCAAGATGATCGGCTGGATGCACGTCCGCCTGGGCCCCAACCGCGTGGGCCCGAAGGGCTTGCTGCAGCCCTTCGCCGACGTGCTCAAGCTGCTGACCAAGGAAGTGATCGTTCCCAGCAACGCCAACAAGGTGCTCTACATCGTGGCGCCCGCGGTGGTGCTGATGCCCGCGCTGGCCGCCTGGGCGGTGGTGCCGTTCGGCCCCGAGGTGGTGCTGGCCAACGTCAACGCCGGCCTGCTCTACATCATGGCCATCACCTCGCTGGGCGTCTATGGCGTGATCATCGCCGGCTGGGCCTCGAACTCGAAGTACGCCTTCCTGGGCGCGCTGCGCGCCTCGGCGCAGATGGTGTCCTATGAGCTGGCCATCGGCTTCGTGCTGGTGACGGTGCTGCTGGTGTCCGGCAGCCTGAACATGAGCGAGATCGTCCTGAAGCAGGCCGACGGCCGCTTCGCCGGCATGGGGCTGACCTTCCTGTCGTGGAACTGGCTGCCGCTCCTGCCGCTGTTCGTGATCTACGTCATCTCGGCCGTGGCGGAAACCAACCGCCACCCCTTCGACGTGGTCGAAGGCGAGTCGGAAATCGTTGCCGGCCACATGGTGGAATACTCCGGCATGACCTTCGCCCTGTTCTTCCTGGGCGAATACGCCAACATGATCCTGCTGTCGGCGCTGGCCTCGATCATGTTCCTGGGAGGCTGGCTGCCTCCGGTCGACGTGGCCCCGCTGACCTGGGTGCCGGGCTGGATCTGGCTGGCGCTCAAGACGTTCTTCGTGGTCTCGTTGTTCATCTGGTTCCGTGCGTCTTTCCCGCGCTACCGCTACGACCAGATCATGCGCCTGGGCTGGAAGGTCTTCATCCCGCTGACGCTGGTCTGGCTGCTCGTGGTGGCGGTCTGGATGCAGACGCCCTGGAACATCTGGAAGTAACGCCCGCCCTGTGCGAGCCCAAGAATAGGCAGGACTGAATCATGCAAGCGATCAAGGAATTCTTCGGCAGCCTGATGCTGACCGAACTCCTCAAGGGATTGCGCCTGACGGGGCGGTACATGTTCGCCCGCAAGATCACGGTGCAGTACCCCGAGGAAAAAACCCCGATGTCCCCGCGCTTCCGCGGCCTGCATGCCTTGCGCCGCTACCCCAACGGGGAAGAGCGGTGCATCGCCTGCAAGCTGTGCGAGGCGGTCTGTCCGGCGGTGGCGATCACGATCGAATCCGAGGTGCGCGAGGACGGCACGCGCCGCACCAACCGCTACGACATCGACCTGACCAAGTGCATCTTCTGCGGCTTCTGCGAGGAGAGCTGCCCGGTTGACTCCATCGTCGAGACGCACATCCACGAATATCACGGCGAACAGCGGGGCGACCTGTATTTCACCAAGGAAATGCTGCTGGCGGTCGGCGACCGCTATGAAGCCGAGATCGCGCAGAACCGTGCGCAGGACGCGAAATACCGGTAAACGAAACCCACACCATGACCGCCATACTGTTCTATATATTCGCCGCGATCCTTGTCGTGGCCGCCTGCCGGGTCATCGTCGCGCGCAGCCCCGTCACCGCCGTCATGCACCTGGTGCTGTCGTTCTTCACGGCCTCCATGATCTGGATGCTGCTGAAGGCGGAGTTCCTCGCCATCCTGCTGGTGCTCGTGTACGTGGGCGCGGTGATGGTGCTGTTCCTGTTCGTCGTGATGATGCTGGACATCGACAGCGCCAAGCTGCGCCAGGGCTTCAAGACCTACCTGCCGCTCGGCATCGTGGTGGGCGCCATCATGGTCGGGGAAATGGCCTTCGTGCTGGCCAACGCCTACTGGGACCCCAGCGTGCCGCAGGCGCCGGCCGACTTCAACAACACGCGCGCCATCGGCGTGGCGATGTATACGGAATACATCTACGCCGTCGAGATCGCCGCCGTGATCCTGCTGGTGGGCATGATCGCCGCCATCGCGCTCACGCTGCGCCGCCGCTCCGACGTCAAGGTGAACCGGCCGTCCGAGCAGATCCGCGTGCGGCGCCAGGACCGCGTCCGCCTGGTATCGATTCCGTCGCAAACCGAAAATTCCCGGGAAGGCGAGGGCGCCCAGGCGCCTGCCGCCACCGAACCCAAGGGAAGCCAACCATGACCCTGACCCTAGGCCACTTCCTCGTGCTGGGCGCGATCCTGTTCGCGATCAGCATCGTCGGCATCTTCCTCAACCGCAAGAACATCATCGTGCTGCTGATGGCGATCGAACTGATGCTGCTGGCGGTGAACATGAATTTCGTCGCCTTCTCCAGCTGGATGGGCGATCTGAGCGGGCAGGTGTTCGTGTTCTTCATCCTGACCGTGGCGGCCGCCGAGTCCGCCATCGGGCTGGCGATCCTGGTTGTATTGTTCCGCAACCTGAACACGATCAATGT
Source organism: Pigmentiphaga kullae (assembly GCF_004216695.1). Taxonomy (GTDB): domain Bacteria; phylum Pseudomonadota; class Gammaproteobacteria; order Burkholderiales; family Burkholderiaceae_B; genus Pigmentiphaga; species Pigmentiphaga kullae. The sequence continues at coordinate 1,352,444 of NZ_SGXC01000002.1, read as the reverse complement.
TGATGAACTTGACCGGCTGAAGGGCTGACGGTCCGGGCTACGAGAAAATCAAGACATGTCGGTACCTAAGCTCTATCTCCTCATCGCTTTCGCCCCGCTGGTCGGGTCCGCCATCGCCGGCCTGTTCGGCACCGGCTTCCTGGGACGCTGGGTCGGCCGCGCCGGCGCGCACTGGGTCACGATCCTGGGCGTGCTGGTCTCGGCCATCGGCTCGGCATTCGTGCTGCAGGATGTCCTGGCGGGCAACACCTTCAACGGCACGCTCTACACCTGGAGCGCGATCGGCGGCATCAAGCTGGAAATCGGCTTCATGATCGACACGCTGTCGGCCATGATGATGGTGGTGGTCACCTCGGTGTCGCTGATGGTGCACATCTACACCATCGGCTACATGAAGGACGATCCCGGCTACCAGCGGTTCTTCGCCTACATCTCGCTGTTCACCTTCTCGATGCTGATGCTGGTCATGTCCAACAACATGCTCCAGCTCTTCTTCGGGTGGGAGGCCGTGGGCCTGGTGTCCTACCTGCTGATCGGCTTCTGGTACACCCGTCCCACCGCGATCTTCGCCAACATGAAGGCCTTCCTGGTCAACCGGGTCGGGGATTTCGGCTTCGTGCTGGGCATCGGCCTGCTGTTCGCCTACGCCGGTTCGATGAACTACACCGAGGTGTTCTCGCAGTCGGACAAGCTGGCCGGCCTGACCTTCCCGGGCACCGACTGGATGCTGTTGAGCGTGGCCTGCATCGCGCTGTTCGTGGGCGCCATGGGCAAGTCGGCGCAGTTCCCGCTGCACGTCTGGCTGCCCGACTCGATGGAAGGCCCGACCCCGATCTCCGCGCTGATCCACGCCGCCACCATGGTGACGGCGGGCATCTTCATGGTGGCGCGTTTCTCGCCGCTGTTCGAGCTGTCGCCCACCGCGCTGTCGTTCATCATCGTCATCGGCGCGATCACCGCGCTGTTCATGGGTTTCCTGGGCATCATCCAGAACGACATCAAGCGCGTGGTGGCCTATTCCACGCTGTCGCAGCTGGGCTACATGACCGTGGCGCTGGGCGCCTCGGCCTACTCGGTGGCGATCTTCCACCTGATGACCCACGCCTTCTTCAAGGCGCTGCTGTTCCTGGCGGCGGGTTCGGTCATCATCGGCATGCACCATGACCAGGACATCCGCAACATGGGCGGCCTGCGCAAGTACATGCCCATTACCTGGATCACCTTCCTGCTGGGTTCGCTGGCGCTGATCGGCACGCCGTTCTTCGCCGGCTTCTACTCGAAGGAAAACATCATCGAGGCAGCCAAGCTGTCCCACGTCTGGGGCTCGGGCTTCGCCTACTTCGCGGTGCTGGCCGGCGTGTTCGTGACGGCGTTCTACTCGTTCCGCCTGTACTTCCTGGTCTTCCACGGCAAGGAGCGCTTCGACACCTCGGGCGCGCACGGGCATGGACACGACGACCACGCCCACGACAGCCACGGCCATGACGACCACGGCCACGACGACCACCACCATGGCGGCGTGCCGCACGAGTCGCCCGCGGTAGTGACGGTGCCGCTGGTGCTGCTGGCCATCCCGTCAGTGATCATCGGCGCGATCGCGGTCGGCCCCATGCTGTTCGGCGATTTCTTCAAGGGCGTGATCTTCAATTCGCCCGACCGTCCGGTCATGGAGCACCTGGCCGAGGACTTCCACGGCTGGGTGGCCTACGGGCTGCATGCCTTCAGCACCGTGCCGTTCTGGCTGATGCTGGCCGGCGTGGTCCTGGCGTGGTTCTTCTACATGGTCAAGCCGTCCATTCCCGCCGCCATCAAGGCTCGCGCAGGCTGGCTGTACAACCTGCTCGACAACAAGTACTACATGGACAAGATCAACGAAGCCGTGTTCGCGCGCGGTGCCCGCGCACTGGGCGGCGGCTTCTGGAAGGTGGGCGACAAGTCCCTGATCGACGGCCTCCTGGTCAACGGCAGCGCCCGTCTGGTCGGCTGGTTCGCCGGGGTGGTCCGCCACCTGCAGTCGGGCTACATCTATCACTACGCCTTCGCCATGATCATCGGCATCATGGCCCTGGTGACCTTCTTCGTCCTGCTGAACAATTGATGGCAAGCGATATGGCTCAAACTTCTTTTCCGTGGCTCTCGCTTGCGATCTTCACCCCGATCGTGTTCGGCATCCTGGTGCTGGCGGTGGGGCGTGACAGCAATCCCACCGTCGCCCGCGTGCTGGCGCTGATCGGCGCGATCGCCGGCCTCCTGGTCACGCTGCCCCTGTACACCGGCTTCGACGCCTCGACGGCGCAGATGCAGTTCGTCGAGAAAGCCACCTGGATCGCCGAGTACGGCGTCTCCTATTCCCTGGGCGTGGATGGCATCTCGCTGTGGTTCGTCCTGCTGACGGCCTTCATCACCATCATCGTGGTGCTGGCCGGCTGGGAAGTCATCACCAGCCGCGTCGCCCAGTACATGGGCGCCTTCCTGATCCTGTCGGGCCTGATGATAGGTGTGTTCGCGGCGCTGGACGGCCTTTTGTTCTATGTGTTCTTCGAGGCCACGCTGATCCCGATGTACATCATCATCGGCGTGTGGGGTGGCCCCAACCGGGTCTACGCGGCGTTCAAGTTCTTCCTGTATACGCTGCTGGGCTCGCTGCTGACGCTGGTCGCCTTCATCTACCTGTGGCATTCGGCCGGCGGCACGTTCGACATCCTGACCTGGCACAAGCTGCCGCTGGGCCAGACCGAGCAGATCCTGGTCTTCCTGGCCTTCCTGATGGCTTTCGCCGTGAAGGTGCCGATGTGGCCGGTCCACACCTGGCTGCCCGACGCCCACGTCGAGGCGCCCACGGGTGGTTCGGTGGTGCTGGCCGCCATCATGCTGAAACTGGGCGCCTACGGCTTCCTGCGGCTGTCGCTGCCCATCGTGCCCGATGCCGCGCATAGCCTGTCGGGCCTGATGGTCGCGCTGTCGCTGATCGCCGTCATCTACATCGGCCTGGTGGCGCTGGTGCAGGACGACATGAAGAAGCTGGTCGCGTATTCGTCCGTGGCGCACATGGGCTTCGTGACCCTGGGCTTCTTCATCTTCAATACCGCGGGCGTCGAAGGCGCCATCGTGCAGATGATCTCGCACGGTTTCGTGTCGGGCGCGATGTTCTTCTGCATAGGCGTGCTGTACGACCGCGTGCATTCGCGCCGCATCGCCGACTACGGCGGCGTGGTCAACACCATGCCCAAGTTCGCCACGTTCTTCGTGCTGTTCTCGATGGCCAACAGCGGCCTGCCGGCCACCAGCGGCTTCGTGGGCGAGTTCTTCGTCATCATGGGCTCGGTCGAGTACAACTTCTGGATCGGCCTCCTGGCCGCCACCGCCCTGATCCTGGGCGCCGCGTACTCGCTGTGGATGGTCAAGCGCGTCGTGTTCGGCGACATCACCCACCAGCACGTGCGCGAGCTGACCGACGTCAATGCCCGCGAGTTCTTCATCCTGGGCGTGATGGCCATCGCCGTGCTGTACATGGGCGTCCATCCCGCGCCCTTCACCGACGTGATGCACGTCTCGGTCGACGCGCTGCTCAAGCATGTCGCCATTTCGAAACTGTAAGACGCCGGACGTTACGCAATGGAATTCGCCAATCTGAACCTGTCTCTCGTCGCGCCGGAGATCACGCTGCTGGTGTTGACGTCCGTCATCCTGCTGATCGACCTGTTCGTCAAGGATGAAGGCCGCGCGGTGACGCACATCCTGTCCCTGGCCACGCTGGTGGTGCTGACCTGGATGAGCCTGTCGGACCTGGCCTCGGGCGTGCAGGGCGCGGCCTTCGACGGCATGTACGTGACCGACAGCCTGGCCCACGTGCTCAAGGTGTTCTCGTACATCGCGGTGGGCGTGACGCTGATCTACGGCAAGGGTTACGCCAAGGACCGCGGCATGCTGCGCGGCGGCGAGCTGTATGTGCTGTCGCTGCTGGCGCTGCTGGGCCAGATGGTCATGATCTCGGCCGGCAACATGCTGACGATCTACCTCGGCCTGGAGCTGATGTCGCTGTCGTTCTACGCGCTGGTCGCGCTGCGCCGCGAGCACACCGTGTCAACCGAGGCGGCCATGAAGTATTTCGTGCTGGGCGCGCTGGCCTCGGGCCTGCTGCTGTACGGCATGTCCATGATCTACGGCGCCACCGGCACGCTGAACCTGGCCGGCATCGCCCGCGCCACCTCCGGCGCCACCGACAACCACATGATCCTGGTCTTCGGGCTGGTGTTCCTGGTAGCGGGCCTGGCCTTCAAGCTCGGCGTCGTGCCGTTCCACATGTGGGTGCCCGACGTCTACCAGGGCGCGCCCACGGCCGTGACGCTGCTGCTGGGCGGCGCGCCCAAGCTGGCCGCCTTCGCCATCGTGCTGCGCCTGCTGGTCGACGGCCTGTTCGGCCTGGCGGCCGACTGGCAGCCCATGCTGGCCATCATGGCCGTGCTGTCGCTGGCCATCGGCAACCTGGCCGCCATCATGCAGTCCAACATCAAGCGCATGCTGGCTTATTCGACCATCTCGCACATGGGCTTCGTGCTGCTGGGCCTGATGTCCGGCGTGGTCGAGGGCAGCGCCTTCAACGCCCAGAACGCCTACACGTCGGCCATGTTCTACGTGGTCGTCTACGTGCTGACCACGCTCAGCTCGTTCGGCGTGCTGATGCTGCTGTCGCGCTCGGGCTTCGAGTGCGAGAACGTCGACGACCTGAAGGGCCTGAACCGCCGCAACCCGTGGTTCGCCGGCGTGATGCTGGTGCAGATGTTCTCGCTCACGGGCATTCCGCCCACGGTCGGTTTCTACGCCAAGCTGGCGGTGCTGCAGTCGCTGATCCAGACCAACCACGTCGTGCTGGCCGTGGTGGCCGTGCTGTTCTCGCTGATCGGCGCCTTCTACTACCTGCGGGTGGTGAAGGTCGTGTACTTCGACGATCCGGTCGACCAGGCCCCGCTGCAGGGTTCGGCGGGCTTCCGTACCGTGCTGTCGGTCAACGGCGTGCTGCTGCTGGTCCTGGGCGTGTTCCCCGCGCCGCTGGTCGCCCTGTGCGCCCAGGCCATCTCCAGCTCGCTCGCGCTCTGAGCCTCTCTTCCGGCAGCGGCGTGATCGCGCCGCTGCCGTTCCGACCGGGTTTGTCGTGACAGGAACCCCGCCTTGAAACAGACCCTCGCCATCTACGTCCTGATCCTGCTGGCCCTGGTGACCGCCAACCTGCCGTTCCTGTCGGAACGCGTGTTCGGCGCCGTGACCTTCCGCCGGGACGGCGCGCGCGCCCGCAAGCCGTTCTGGCTGCGGCTGGCCGAGGTGCTGGTGCTGTATCTGGTGGTCGGCGCCATCGGCCTGGGATTCGAGGCCAGCCTGGGCAACGTGTTTCCCCAGGGCTGGCAGTTCTACGCCATTACCCTGACGCTGTACCTCGTGTTGGCCTACCCGGGTTTCGTGTACCGTTATCTTTTCAAACGGACTGCCCGATGAGCGACGATCGAGCCCTGGAAGAACTGGCGCGCAGCTCGGACCGGCTGCGCGAGGAACCGCTGACCAGCGAGCCGGTGTTCCGCGGCAAGCTGCTGGACGTGCGCCGCGATACCGTCCGGCTGCCGGGCGGGGCCACGGCCACGCGCGAATACATCATGCATCCGGGCGCGTCCATGATCGTGCCCCTGCTGCCGGACGGGCAGGTGGTGCTGGTGCGGCAGTATCGCTATCCCATGCACCGGGCCTTCATCGAGTTTCCCGCCGGCAAGATCGACCCCGGCGAGGCGCCGCTGGCCACCGCCCAGCGGGAGCTGCTGGAGGAAACGGGCTACCGGGCCAGCAAGTGGACCGAGCTCACCACCATCCACAACGCCATTGCCTACGCCAACGAGCGCATCGTGCTGTTCCTGGCCGAGGGCCTGGAGCGGGGCGAGCAGAAGCTGGACGAGCACGAATTCCTGGAAGTATTCACCGCCCCGCTGGAGGACCTGATGACCTGGATCCGCCAGGGCGAGGTCACCGACGTCAAGACGGTGATCGGCGCGTTCTTCGTCTCTTCTTCTACGCGCTGACGTCCGGATAGAGGCCGTGCGCCCGGCCGTACAGGCGGGCCAGGCCGAACAGGGCATCGATGCTGGGCGTGGGAACGCCTACTTTCTGCCCCAGTTCGCGCACCACGGCCACGATGGCGTCCAGCTCCAGCGGACGGCCGGCTTGCGCATCCTGCAGCATGGAACTCTTGAAGGCGCCCAGCTTGCGCGTGACGGCGTGGCGGTCCTCGGCGCTCTGGTCGATGGCGCAGCCCAGCTCGCGGCCGATGCGCGCCGCTTCGTCCATGGCATCGGAGCAGAACCGGCGCACCAGCGGGTCGTCCAGGATGCGGTCGACCGTGGCGCCGGTGATGGCCGAGACCGGGTTCATGGTCATGTTGCCCCACAGCTTGTACCAGATGTCATGGCGGATGGTCCGCGAGGCCGTGGCGTCGAAGCCCGCCTGCGCGAGCAGGGCGACGATGCGCTCGACCCGATCCGAGGCCGAGCCGTCCGGTTCGCCGATGATCAGCCCGCCGCCCATGTGATGCTGGACGACTCCCGGTTCCGGCGTCGAGGTGCTGGCGTGGACCACGCATCCGACCACGCGCGCGGCGGGGATGCCGCGCGCAATCCGGCCATCGGGGTCGATGGTCGCCAGGCTGGCCTGCTCCGGCGGCAGGATACCGTGCGCGAACCACCACGGCACGCCGTTCATGGCTGGCAGCACGGCGGTGTCCGGGCCCAGCAGCGGCGCGAGACCGTCCGCCACGGCGGGCAGGGCAGGGCCTTTGACCGCGATCACCACCAGGTCCTGCCGGCCCAGGGCTTCGGCGCGGTCGCTGGCCATGGCCGGCGCCTGGAGAAGCCCGCCGTCCTGCCGCAGCCGCCAGCCGTGCGACTGCAGTGCCGCAAGCGTGGCGCCGCGGGCCAGGGCGCTGACCGCGCAGGCGCCGGTGGCGGCCAGGCGGGCGCCGATGAAACCGCCGATGGCGCCGGCGCCGACGATGCAGACCCTCATGCCCGTTCCCCGCGTCATTCCAGCGTGACGTTGGCCTTCTGGATCAGCCCCTGGTAGGTCTTGGACTTGGCCGCGACCTGGCGATGGATCTCGTCGGGCGACCAGCTGATGGTCTGGAAGGCGAAGGTGTCCAGGCGCTTCTTGATCTCGGGATCGGCCACGACCTTGGCGACGTCGGCGTTGATCTTGTCGCGGATGGCGGCCGGGAGGCCCTTGGGCGCCAGCAGCACGACGAAGGAATTGACGTCCAGACTGGCGGGCCCGCCGCTTTCGGCCACGGTGGGCACGTCGGGCATCTGCGGGATGCGCTTGGGCGCCGCGACCGCGATGTAGCGCAGCTTGCCGGCCTGGTAAGGGCCCTGGCTGGAGGCGATGGTGGCCATGCTCCAGTTCACTTCCTGGGTGCTGACGGCCGCGTACAACTGCCCGACTTCCTTGTAGGGCACGTGCTGCATGCTGACGTGGGCTTCGTTCTCCAGGGCGATGCCGCCCAGGTGGCCGGGGCTGCCTATGCCCCAGGACCCGTAGGTGACCTGGCCGGGCTTGGCCTTGGCGGCCGCGACCAGGTCGGACACGGATTTCCACGGCGACTGGGCCGAGACGGAAACCAGGAAGGGAGTGATGAACAGGGTGGCGACGGGGTCGAAGACCTTGTCCGGATCGTACTGGCGGCTCTTGTACAGATGGGGCAGGGCGGCGAGCTGTTCGCTGTCGAGCTGCAGCAGCGAGTAGCCGTCGGGTGCCGAGCGCTTGAAGGAGTCGATGGCGACGAAGCCCGCGCCACCGGGCCGGTTCTCGACCACGACGCGCTGGCCCCAGGCCTTGCCCAGGCGGTCGGCCACCAGGCGCAGCACGGTGTCGGGGCCGCTGCCGACGGAGAAGGAGGTGACCAGGGTGACGGGTTTGGAAGGGTAGGCGTCGGCGGCGTGGGCCGTGAGAGGGAGCGCGGCGCCGGCAAGCATTGCGGCGGCCGCACATTGTGCGAGGAAGGCGCGGCGCGCCAACGGGGCGCGGAGGCGGTGGGGCATGGTTGGTCTCCTCATGGTTTTTCTGTTGCCCGCTAAGAATAGTGCCCGTCCCGCAGCGCGTCAAAACAGCCGTGGGCACGGCGCTTGCCGCGCGTCATCCTGGTTCAACAGGAGGTGCATCATGACGATGAAGCTGGAAGCGGGGCAGTGCTGCCCGATTATGTCCTGCCCGACCATACGAAGACGCCCCGCGCGCTGTCGGCGCTGCAGGGCGACGATCCCATGCTGCTGGTGCTGATCCGCGGATTCTTCTGCCCGAAGGACCGCGAGCAGTTGAAGGCGTTGACGCGGTTCCATCCGCAACTGGTGGTGGGCAACTGCCGGCTGGTGGTGGTGACCATTGACGATTGGCATACGACCAACAATCTGCGCCAGCAGTTGGGGGCGCATTATCCGTTCTTGTACGACGAGCAGAGGCGGGTGCGGGACGAGCTGGACATCCTGGAGTACACGGATACGCAGCATGAACCGATGATCCCGCATACCTTGCTGCTGGCGCCGGGGCTGAAGATACGCAAGATCTGGAACGGCTACTACTACTGGGGGCGCCCGTCGGTCGCGGAGTTGCATGGGGAGTTGCGGGCGCTGACGCGCGAGATGCGTCCGGATTGGGACTTGCGGGACCCGCAGGTGCGGGAGCGGTGGCGGCGGGGTGAGAAGAAGGCTTTCTATCCCTACGGGACGAAGTCCATGGAGGAGGTGCTTAGGGAGATGGCGGGGGCGGTGGATCAGTATGCGGGGGATGCATCCAGGAAGGATGCTTGAGACGGCCGCATCCGGCCCGCGCGGGGAGCGGTGCCCCCGCCCGGGGTCGGATGTGCCCGGGTTAGCGGGCCTGCGCCTTCTTCTTGGCGCGGTACGCGTGCAGCAGCGGTTCGGTGTAGCCGTTGGGCTGGCTGCGGCCTTCGAAGACCAGGGCCGAGGCGGCCTGGAAGGCCAGCGAGCTTTCCTCGTTGCCGGACATGGGTTCGTACAGCGGATCGCTGGCGTTCTGCTGGTCGACCACCTTGGCCATGCGCTTGAGCACGTCGCGGACCTGGGCTTCGTTGGTGATGCCATGGCGCAGCCAGTTGGCGATGTGCTGGCTGGAGATGCGCAGGGTGGCGCGGTCTTCCATCAGGCCGACGTTGTGGATGTCGGGCACCTTGGAGCAGCCCACGCCCTGGTCGATCCAGCGCACGACGTAGCCCAGGATGCCCTGGGCGTTGTTCTCGAGTTCCTGCTGGATGTCGGCGGGCGACCAGGCGGCGGGGTTGCCGACGGGGACGGTCAGCAGGCCCTGCAGGAGTTCCTGGCTGACGGTGCTCAGCCTGGTCTTTTCCAGTTCCTGCTGGACCGCCTGCACATCCACCTGGTGGTAGTGCATGGCGTGCAGGGTGGCGGCGGTGGGCGAGGGGACCCAGGCGGTGTTGGCGCCGGCCTTGGGGTGGGCGATCTTCTGTTCCAGCATGGCTGCCATCAGGTCGGGCATGGCCCACATACCCTTGCCGATCTGGGCGCGGCCGCGCAGGCCGGCATCCAGGCCGATCAGCACGTTGCTGCGTTCGTAGGCGGCGATCCAGGCCGAGGCTTTCATGTCGCCCTTGCGCAGCATGGGGCCGGCTTCCATGGCGGTGTGGATCTCGTCGCCCGTACGGTCCAGGAAGCCGGTGTTGATGAAGGCCACGCGGGGGCTGGCGGCGGCGATGCAGGCCTTGAGGTTGACGCTGGTGCGGCGCTCCTCGTCCATGATGCCCATCTTCATCGCATGGCGCGGCAGGCCCAGCAGGTCTTCGACGCGGTCGAACAGTTCGCTGGCGAAGGCGACTTCGGCCGGGCCGTGCATCTTGGGCTTGACGACGTAGAACGAGCCCTTGCGCGAGTTGCGGCGGATCTTCAGGTCGGGCAGCGAGGCTAGCGTGGCCACCACGGCGTCCAGGATGCCTTCCGGGATCTCGTTGCCGTCCCGGTCGAGCACGGCGGGGTTGGTCATCAGGTGGCCGACGTGGCGCACGAACATCAGCGAGCGGCCGTGCAGCGTCAGCGACGAGCCGTCGGCGGCGGTGTAGTCGCGGTCGGCGTTCAGGCGGCGGGTGAAGGTCTTGCCGTTCTTGGTGACTTCCTCGGTCAGGTCGCCCTTGTTCAGGCCCAGCCAGTTGCGGTAGATCTTGACCTTGTCGTCGGTGTCGACCGCGGCGACGGAGTCTTCGCAGTCCATGATGGTGGTGATGGCCGATTCCAGCACGACGTCCTTGACGCCGGCGGTGTCGGTGGCGCCGATCTGGCTGGCGCGGTCGACCTGGATCTCGAAGTACAGGCCGTTGTTCTTGAGCAGGATGGCCGAGGGGGCCTGCGCCTGGCCCTGGTGGCCGATGAATTGCTCCGGCCGGCGCAGGCCGGTCTCGCCCTGCCCGAGCGCGACCACGAGCTTGCCGTCGCGCACCGAGTAGCCGGCGGCATCGCCATGCGAGCCCTGCGCCAGCGGCGCGGCCTGGTCGAGGAAGGCGCGGGCGCGGGCGATGACGGCCTGGCCGCGCACGGGGTTGTAGCCGGCGCCGCGTTCGGCGCCGCCGGTCTCGGGCAGGGCGTCGGTGCCGTACAGGGCATCGTACAGGCTGCCCCAGCGCGCGTTGGCGGCGTTCAGGGCGTAGCGCTGGTTGGAGACCGGCACCACGAGCTGCGGGCCGGCCTGTTCGGCGATCTCGGTGTCGACGTTGTCGGTGGTGACGCGCACCTGCTCGGGCTGGGGCAGCAGGTAGCCGATGCTCTCCAGGAAGGCGCGATAGGCCGCCTGGTCGTTGACGGGACCGGGATGGGCGCGGTGCCAGCCGTCGATCTCGGCCTGCAGGCGGTCGCGTTCGGCCAGCAGCGCGCGGTTCTTCGGCGCGAGGTCGTGCACGATCCGCGAGAAGCCTTGCCAGAAGCGATCGCTGTCGAGGCCCGTGCCGGGCAGGGCTTCCTGTTCGATGAAGCGGTCGAGTTCGTTCGCCACTTGCAGGCCGTGGCGATGGGTGCGTTCCGTCATGGGGGTTCTCCTGGCTATGCCTGATGGTGCTGGCGGCCCCCGCGGGCCGCGCCAATGGGATGTATCGATGATAAACGCAGGCGCCGGGCGCAGGGCCCGGGATACCGTGCGCCGGAGTCACAATTGCTTTGCGTGGGGAGAGGGAATGCGAGGGGGCGGAGCGCGCGGGGCGAGACAGATGCCGGCCGAGCAGGCATAATTCGATGTAATTGATATCGATTCTCTTTTGCATTTCCGTCAGAGGTATTACGCCATGTCGCTCCAAAGCGCCTCCCCGTCGTCGCTGGCTCTTCGCCTGAAGACCGCAACCGCTCCCTTGCACGAGAAGCTCGACAAGCTCGTGATGTCGCTCAAGCCGTTCGACACCCGGGAAAGCTACGGCCGCTTCGTCGCCGCCCAGTATCTTTTCCAGCGCGACATCGAGTCGCTGTACGACGATCGGGCCTACGCGGCGCTGATTCCGGACCTGGCCACGCGGCCCCGGCTGGCGGCGGCCCATGCCGACCTGCAGGACCTGGGGCAGGCCATTCCCGAGACCGGCGACGCGCCGCGGGGCCAGGGCATGGCCTTGCCCGAAGGCCTGGGCTGGCTGTACGTGTCCGAGGGCTCCAAGCTGGGCGCGGCCTTCCTGTTCAAGGAAGCGGGCCAGCGGCTGGGGCTGGACGAGAACTTCGGCGCCCGCAACCTGGCGGCGCCGGCCGACGGGCGCGGCGCGGCGTGGAAGCGCTTCGTCCAGGCACTGGACGGCAGCGGCCTGTCCGCCCAGGAGCAGGACCGGGTGGTGGCCGGGGCCAGCGCCGCCTTCGAGCGTTTCGCCGTGCTGCTGGCGCGCAGCTATGATCTGAAGGGCGAGCCGTCGCTCGCATGAGGGAATGATGTCGATGTCCACAATGACGGAGCGCCGCCGGGCCTTGCTGGCGGCGCTGCCGGCCGGCCTCCTGCTGGGCTCCCTGGCCCCGCTGGCGCGCGCCGCCCAGCCGCGGGCCCAGGGGACGCGCGCGGTGTCGGTGGGAGCCGGCGTGACCGAGATCGTCTACGCGCTGGGCGGCCAGTCCCAACTGTTGGCGGTCGATACCAGCAGCCTCTATCCGCCCCAGGCCCTGGCGCTGCCCAAGGTCGGCTACCAGCGCACGCTGTCGGCCGAGGGCGTGCTGTCCCTGGGGCCGCAGGTGCTGCTGGCGGGGCAGGAGGCGGGGCCGCCCGCGGTGCTGCGGCAGATCGAATCGGCGGGGGTCAAGGTCGTGCACGTCGACGGCGACTACTCCTTCGAAGGCGTGCTGGGGCGCATCGCCACCGTGGCGGCCGCGCTGGGCCGGCAGGCCGAGGGCAAGGCGCTGGCAGACGGCCTGGCATCGCGCTGGCAGGCCTTGCAGGCGCGCATCGCGGCGGCGCCGCTGCGCGGGCCCGGCGGCCAGCCGCTGCGCGCGGCCTGCCTGATGCGCCATGGCGCCAATACCATGGCGGCCGGCCGCGACACGGGCGCCGACGCGATGCTCAAGCTGGTCGGCGCGGTCAATGTGTTCGGCGGCGACTTCGCCAACTACAAGCCCTTGTCGGCCGAGGCGCTGGCCAGCGCGGCGCCCGATGCCATCGTCGGCACCTTCGACGGCACGCAGGAACCGGACGCCCGGGCCCGGTTGCTGGCCACGCCGGGCCTGGCTATGACGCCGGCCGGCAGGAACCGGCGTGCGGTCCTGTTCGACATCGTGCTGCTGCTGGGATTCGGTCCGCGCCTGCCGCAGGCGGTCGAAGACCTGTACGGCGCGCTCGCGGCATGAGGGCGGCGCCGTGACGACCGTTTCCCGCGTGGAGACCGCCACGCTGCCGTCGGGCTGGGCCCGGGTGCGGGCGGGACGCATGCCGGCCGCCTGGCTGTTCGCGGCCCTGGCCGTGCTGCTGGCGGTGCTGGTGGTGGTGGCCGCCGGCCGCGGCGCCTATCCCATTTCGGCCTCCAACGTGCTGGCCATCCTGCTGCACAAGGCGGGCTTGTCGCAGGGCGGGTTCGAGCCCCAGCAGATGGGGGTGCTGTGGACCATACGCCTGCCGCGCGTGATGCTGGGCGTGGCGGTGGGCGCGCTGCTGGGCATGGCGGGCGCGACCCTGCAAGGCTTGTTCCGCAACCCGCTGGCCGACCCCGGCCTGATCGGGGTGTCCAGCGGCGCGGCGCTGGCGGTGGCGCTGACCATCGTGTTCGGCAACCTGTGGTGGCCCGGGCTGGCCCAGGCGATGGGGCTGGCGCTGTTGCCGGTCGCCGCCTTCGCCGGCGGCGTGCTGACCACCTTGCTGGTCTACCGCATCGGCCGCACTTCGCTGGGCGTATCCGTGGCCGCCATGCTGCTGGCGGGGATCGCCATGAACGCCATCGCCATGGCGCTGATCGGGCTGGCCAGCTACATGGCGACCGACGAACAACTGCGCAACCTGACCTTCTGGAACCTGGGCAGCCTGGCCCCCGCCACCTGGCCCATCGTGGGCGTGGTGTCGCTGGTCGGCGCCGTGGCGCTGGCGGGCATGTGGCGCCTGCGCAGCGGGCTCAACGCGATGGCGCTGGGCGAGGCCGAGGCCCGCCACCTGGGCGTGGCGGTGGAAACCCTGAAGGCGCTGGCGGTGGTGTTCAGCGCGCTGGCGGTGGGCATGGCCGTGGCCTTCTGCGGCATCATCGGCTTCCTGGGCCTGGTGGCGCCGCACTGCATCCGCCTGATGGCGGGTCCGGACGCGCGCGTCGTGCTGCCCGGCGCGGCCCTGCTGGGCGCCGCGTTGACGGTGGGGGCCGACCTGGCCGCCCGTCTGATCATCGCGCCGGCCGAACTGCCCATAGGCGTGCTGACCGCGCTGATCGGGGCGCCGTTCTTCCTGTTTTTGCTGCTGCGGGCCAAGGGCAGGATGTTCGAAGGATGACGAGCATGCTGGAAGTGCGTTCATTGACGGTCGCGCGCCGCCAGGCCGGCCAGCCGCATCCGCGGGTGGTGCTGGACGGCATCGATTGCGCCGTGGCCGAGGGCGAGGTCGTGATGCTGATCGGCCCGAATGGGGCAGGGAAGTCCACGCTGCTGTCGACCATGGCGGGCGATCTGGGCCCGGCCGCGGGCGAGGTGCTGTTCCAGGGCAGGCCGTTGCGGCAGTGGGCGGCCGGCGAACTGGCCCGGCAGCGGGCGGTGCTGCCCCAGCGGGCCGGACTGAGCCTGCCGTTCACCGTGGAAGAGGTCGTGCACCTGGGGTGCCTGGCGCGCACCGAGTCGCGCCGGCGGCTCGACGGTATCGTCCGGGCGGCGCTGGAGACGGCGGGAGTCACGCACCTGGCCCAGCGGTCCATGCCCGCGCTGTCGGGCGGGGAGCAGGCCCGCGTGCACCTGGCCCGGGTGCTGGCGCAGATCTGGCCCGGCGAAAGCGGCTCGGGCACCGGCCGGCTATTGCTGCTGGACGAACCGTGCGCCAGCCTGGATCCGCATCACCAGCACTCGGTCTGCACGGCGATCCGCGATTTCGCGCATCGCACCGGCGCGGCGGTGATCGTGACCATGCACGACATGAACCTGGCGGCCCAGTATGCCGACCGCATCGTGGCGCTTTGGGAAGGGCGGGTGATGGCCGAGGGCGAGCCGCGCGCGGTGCTGACGCGCGACTTCGTGCGCCGCTGCTTTGCCGTCGACGCGGCGCATTGGCAGGCGGACGCGGATTTCCTGGTGGCGACCCGGCCGCTGCACGACCCGGCCTGAGGCCGCCGCGCTCACATCTCGTTGTAGACCGGCCCTTCGCCCCCCTGCGGCGTCACCCACACGATGTTCTGCGTGGGATCCTTGATGTCGCAGGTCTTGCAGTGGACGCAGTTCTGGGCATTGATCTGCAGCCGTTCGGCGCCGGCGTCGTCTTTCACGAACTCGTAGACGCCGGCCGGGCAATAGCGGCTTTCCGGGCCGGCATAGCGGGCGAGGTTGATGTCGACCGGAACCGAGGGGTCCTTGAGCGTCAGGTGGATGGGCTCGTTTTCCTCGTGGTTGGTGTTCGAGATGAACACCGAACCCAGGCGGTCGAAGGTCAGCTTGCCGTCGGGCTTGGGGTAGTCGATGCGCGCGCAGTCCGCGGCGGGCTTCAGGTAGACGTGGTCGGGCTTGTCGCGGTGCAGCGTCCAGGGGAAGTTGCCGCGCAGCAGCCACTGTTCGATGCCGGTCATCAGCGTACCGACGGTGCGGCCCTTCTTGAACCACTGCTTGAAGTTGCGCGACTTGTTCAGTTCCTCGTGCAGCCAGGATGCCTCGAAGGCGGCCGGGTAGCTGGCCAGTTCGTCGTGGCTGCGGCCCGCCTCGATGGCCTCGAAGGCGGCCTCGGCCGCCAGCATGCCGCTCTTGATGGCCGCGTGGCTGCCCTTGATGCGCGAGGCGTTCAGGAAGCCGGCCTCGCAGCCGACCAGCGCGCCGCCGGGGAAGGCCAGGCGCGGCAGGGACAGCAGGCCGCCGGCCGTGATGGAGCGCGCGCCGTAGGCGATGCGCTTGCCGCCTTCCAGGAAGCCCCGGATGGAAGGATGGGTCTTGAAGCGCTGGAATTCCTCGAAGGGCGAGAGCCACGGATTGCTGTAGTCCAGGCCCACGATCAGGCCGATGGCGACCTTGTTGTCTTCGAGGTGGTACAGGAACGAGCCGCCGTAGGTGTCGGCGTCCAGCGGCCAGCCGGCGGTGTGGATGACCAGTCCGGGCCGATGCTGGGCGGGGTCGATCTCCCAGAGTTCCTTGATGCCGATGCCGTAGCTTTGCGGATCCTTGCCGGCATCCAGCTTGAGTTTTTCGTTCAACTGGCGGCCCAGGTGGCCGCGCGAGCCTTCGGCGAAGATCGTGTAGCGGGCGTGCAGTTCCATGCCCGGCTGGTACTGGTCGGTGGGCTGGCCGTCGCGGCCCACGCCCATGTCGCCGGTGGCCACGCCCTTGACCGAGCCGTCCTCGTTGTAGAGGATCTCGGCGGCGGCGAAGCCGGGGAAGAGGTCCACGCCCAGGGCCTCGGCCTGTTCGCCCAGCCAGCGGGCCACCTTGCCCAGGCTGACCACGTAGTTGCCCTCGTTGTGGAAACAGGCGGGCAGCAGCCAGCCGGGCGTGGCGCGGGCGCCGGTCTCGGACAGGAACAGGAAGCGGTCTTCGCTGACGGGGGTGTTCAGCGGCGCGCCCTTGGCCTTCCAGTCGGGGATCAGCTCGGTCAGCGCGCGCGGGTCCATGACCGCCCCGGACAGCACGTGGGCGCCGATCTCGCTGCCTTTCTCCAGTATGCAGACTCCGATTTCGCGGCCTTTCTCGGCAGCAAGCTGCTTGAGGCGGATCGCGGTCGCCAGGCCGGCCGGCCCGCCTCCGACGATGACCACGTCGTATTCCATCGACTCGCGTTCGTTGCCGTGCATGTACAGGGTTCCTCCGGGTGGGGTGGGGGTGCGGAACCGGCGGTGTCGCCGCTAAGCTAAGATAGTTGGAAGTATCATCCCCGATTGTATTTCAAGCGATCACGGCCGTAGGCCACCACGTTAGCGAGGAAGACGATGAACAAGGTCTATGCCAGCGCCCGCGAGGCGCTAGCGGACATCGTGCGGGACGGGCAGACCCTGGCGGTCGGCGGTTTCGGCCTGTGCGGCATACCCGAAGCCCTGATCGCCGCGCTGCGCGATACCGGTGTCAAGAACCTGACCTGCATCAGCAACAACGCGGGCATCGACGGCGCGGGGCTCGGCCTGTTGCTGGAAACGCGGCAGATCCGCAAGATGATTTCCTCGTACGTCGGCGAAAACAAGGAGTTCGAGCGCCAGTACCTGGCGGGCGAACTGGAAGTGGAATTCACGCCCCAGGGCACGCTGGCCGAAAAACTGCGCGCCGGCGGCGCCGGCATCCCGGCCTTCTTCACGGCCACCGGCGTGGGTACCCAGGTGGCCGAGGGCAAGGAAATCCGCGAATTCGACGGCAAGAAATACGTCATGGAACGTTCGCTGGTGCCCGACGTGGCGCTGGTCAAGGCCCTGGTGGCCGACAAGAGCGGCAACCTGATCTTCAACAAGACCGCGCGCAACTTCAATCCCAACGCCGCGATGGCCGGCAAGGTCACGGTGGCCGAGGTCGAGCGCATCGTCGAGAACGGCGAGCTGGATCCGGATCACATCCACCTGCCCGGTATCTATGTGCACCGCCTGGTCCTGAACGCGACCCCGGAAAAGCGCATAGAACAACGGACGGTCCGGTAAAGGTGACCCCCCCTACGCCCTTCGGGCGCCCCCCAGGGGGCGGCGCTGGTGGACCGGCGGAGCCGGATCCACGGCGCCCTGGGTCGATGGATATCAAGGCAAGGAGAGATGAAATGGCATGGACTCGCGATGAGATGGCCGCGCGGGCGGCGCGTGAGTTGCAGGATGGGTTCTACGTGAACCTGGGCATCGGGCTGCCGACGCTGGTGGCCAATCACGTGCCCGA
The DNA here is from genome assembly GCF_004216695.1 of Pigmentiphaga kullae. GTDB lineage: Bacteria > Pseudomonadota > Gammaproteobacteria > Burkholderiales > Burkholderiaceae_B > Pigmentiphaga > Pigmentiphaga kullae. Next base: position 1,334,937 of record NZ_SGXC01000002.1, on the reverse strand, counting down.
GGGACTGGAGGTCTGGCTGCAGTCCGAGAACGGGCTGCTGGGCATCGGGCCGTTCCCCACCGAGGACGAAGTCGATCCCGACCTGATCAACGCCGGCAAGCAGACGGTGACCACGCTGCCGGGCTCGTCCATTTTCTCGTCGTCCGATTCGTTCGGCATGATCCGCGGCGGCAAGATCAACCTGGCCATCCTGGGGGCGATGCAGGTGTCCGAGCAGGGCGACCTGGCCAACTGGATGATCCCGGGCAAGATGATCAAGGGCATGGGCGGCGCCATGGACCTGGTGGCCGGTGTCGGCCGGGTGGTGATCCTGATGGAGCACGTGGCCCGCAAGAAGGACGGCACGGTCGACCTGAAGATCCTGCCCGCGTGCACGCTGCCGCTGACCGGCGTGGGCGTGGTGAACCGCATCATCACCGACCTGGCTGTGCTGGACGTCACGCCCCAGGGGCTCAAGCTGGTCGAACTGGCCCCCGGCGTCACGGCGCAGGAAGTGGTCGAGAAGACCGCCGCCAAGCTGGATACCTCCGCCGTTGCCGCGTCGGTTTGAGTGGGGCGGGGCGGCCCGGCGGGCCGCACTGACCGTCGTGTTGGCAGTCCTCGCCGCCACCGCGCATGCCGAGGCCGGCGGGCCCTACATCCCGGCGGCGCTGGCCATTCCGGCCGTCGCATCGCGGCCCGAGGCCTTCGTTCCCGACGGGTTCACGCTCGAGCGGGAAGTGCAGGGGGACCTGGGCCAGGACGCGCCGGGTGTCGCGCAGGTCTATCGCAACGCCGACGGGCGCCGCGCGCTGCTGTTGGGAACGCGGGGCCCCCAGGGCTTCGAGGCCACGGGCTGGGGCTTCGTCCTGCCGTGCGCCACCTGCGGCGTGGACCTGCCGGCCGACCGCAACCTGGAGCTGGCCATACGCCAGCAGCGCGTCGTCGTCACGGACCGCAGCCTGTCCAGGGCGGAAGAGATCTCCACCTCGGCCGAACTGACCCTGTCCTACGACCGCGCCGCGCGCCGCTGGTGGCTGCAATCGCTGCGCCAGCTCACCCTGTTCGCCCGCACCGGCCGCGCCGAAGAGTCGCGCGTGGACTACGAAACCGGCGCCACCCGCGACGCCGTTGGCCGCTACGACGGCCAGGTATTCTTCGCCGAAACCTCCCAGACCGGCACCCTCGAAGGCGACCGTCCCGCTCTAGATACGCTAGTCCTGTACTAGGCAGTTGATCCAGGATGCGGTGGATCCGGCTCCGCCGGTCCACCCGCATCGCCCCCTGGGGGGCGCCCGAAGGGCGTAGGGGGGGGGCTCTATGTCTTTTTGTCGCCAAAGGTTACGCGCGCTCGGATCGCGGGCTTTCGCAACTCCCGCTATAATTCCAATTTCCCGCAAGCGCTCGGCAAAAACCGGGCGCCATTGGCAATGACCAAGTACGTATTCGTTACCGGTGGCGTGGTGTCTTCCCTGGGGAAAGGCATTGCCGCCGCGTCTCTGGCCGCTATCCTCGAATCGCGCGGCCTCAAAGTCACCCTCCTCAAGCTCGATCCCTACATCAACGTCGATCCCGGCACGATGAGCCCGTTCCAGCACGGCGAGGTCTTCGTCACGGAAGACGGCGCCGAGACCGACCTGGACCTGGGGCACTACGAGCGCTTCATCTCGGCGCGCATGCGCAAGGTGAACAACTTCACCACCGGCCAGATCTACGAATCGGTGCTGCGCAAGGAACGCCGGGGCGACTACCTGGGCAAGACCGTGCAGGTCATCCCGCACATCACCAACGAGATCCAGGACTTCATCGCGCGCGGCGCGTCGGCGGCCTGGGATGGCGAGACCGACGTCGCCATCGTCGAGATCGGCGGCACGGTGGGCGACATCGAGTCGCTGCCCTTCCTGGAAGCCGCGCGTCAGATGAGCCTGCGCCTGGGGCGCGGCGGCGCGGCCTTCGTGCACCTGACGCTGGTGCCCTTCATTGCCTCGGCCGGCGAACTCAAGACCAAGCCCACCCAGCACTCGGTGCAGAAACTGCGCGAGATCGGCATCTACCCGCACGCGCTGCTGTGCCGTGCCGACCGCCCGATCCCGGACGACGAGCGCGCCAAGATCTCGATGTTCTCGAACGTGCCGCTGGATGCGGTCATTTCGGTCTGGGACGTCGACTCCATCTACAAGATCCCCGCCATGCTGCACAAGCAGGGCCTGGACGAGCTCGTCTGCGAAACGCTGGGGCTGCAGCCCCAGCCGGCCGACCTGTCCATGTGGGATCAGTTGGTCCATGCCCGCGAAAACCCCGAGGGCGAGGTCCACATCGCGATGGTCGGCAAGTACGTGGACCTGACCGAGTCGTACAAGTCGCTGACCGAAGCGCTGGTGCACGCCGGCATCCACACCCGCTGCAAGGTGGTGGTGGACTACATCGACTCCGAAGAAATCGAGAGCGAAGGCGTGGGCAAGCTGAGCAAGTTCGACGCGATCCTGGTGCCCGGCGGCTTCGGCAAGCGGGGCACCGAGGGCAAGATCCAGGCGATCCGCTACGCCCGCGAGAACGGCGTACCCTACCTGGGCATCTGTCTGGGCATGCAGCTTGCGGTGATCGAATTCGCCCGCCACGTGGCTGGCCTGGCCGGCGCCAACAGCACGGAATTCGACCCGGACACGCTGCACCCCGTGGTCGCGCTGATCACCGAATGGATGGACCGCGAAGGCCGCGTCGAGCGCCGCTCCAACACGTCCGACCTGGGCGGCACCATGCGCAAGGGCGCGCAGCGCTGCCCGGTCAAGGCGGGCACGATGGCGCACGACATCTACGGCGACGAAGTGAACGAGCGCCACCGCCATCGCTACGAGGTGAACAACGTGTACGTGCCCAAGCTGGAAGAGGCCGGCATGGTCATCAGCGCGCGCACGCCCACCGAGAACCTGCCGGAAATGATGGAATTGCCCAACCACCCGTGGTTCATGGGCGTGCAGTTCCACCCCGAATTCACGTCCACGCCGCGCGACGGCCATCCGTTGTTCTCGGCTTATATCCGCGCGGCGCGCAAGCACAAGCTCCAGCGCGTGACGGCGGAGCAGGGCTGAGCGCCTGGAGGTCACCATGAGCCAAGATCCGCACGCTTCGACCCGCAGCTATTCGATCTGCGGCTTCGAGATCGGCCTTGCCAGGCCGTTCTTCCTGATCGCCGGACCCTGCGTGATCGAATCGCAGCAGATGGCGATCGACACCGCCGGCGTCCTGAAGGAATTGACCGGCAAGCTCGGCATTCCGTTCATCTACAAGAGTTCGTTCGACAAGGCCAACCGTAGTTCGAGCAAGTCGTTCCGCGGCATGGGCATGGATTTCGGGCTGAAGGTGCTGTCCGAGGTGAAGGCGCAGGTCGGCGTGCCGGTGCTGACAGACGTGCATGAAACCGAGCAGGCCCGTCCCGTGGCCGACGTGGTGGACATGCTGCAGACGCCGGCCTTCCTGTGCCGCCAGACCGATTTCATCCGCGCCTGCGCGGCCACGCTCAAGCCCGTCAACATCAAGAAGGGCCAGTTCCTGGCACCGCACGACATGGTCAACGTCGTGGCCAAGGCCCGCGAGGCCGCGATCGAGGCCGGCGGCGACGGCGGCAACATCCTGGTGTGCGAGCGCGGTGCATCGTTTGGCTACAACAATCTCGTGTCGGACATGCGCTCGCTCGCTATCATGCGCGAGACGGATTGCCCCGTCGTGTTCGACGCCACGCACTCGGTCCAGCTGCCGGGCGGGCAGGGCACGACTTCCGGCGGGCAGCGCGAGTTCGTGCCGGTGCTGGCGCGGGCGGCGGTGGCCGTGGGCGTGTCGGGCCTGTTCATGGAAACGCACCCGGACCCGGCCCATGCCAAGTCCGACGGGCCCAACGCCGTGCCGCTGGCGCGCATGGGCGGCCTGCTGGCCTCGCTGATAGAACTCGACCGCGTGACCAAGCGTCACGGGTTCCTCGAAAACGATTTCCAATAACTTTTCTAGAGACTGGACTCCTATGAGCGCAATCGTAGACATCATCGGGCGCGAGATCATCGATTCCCGCGGCAATCCCACCGTGGAATGCGACGTGCTGCTGGAATCGGGCGCGATGGGCCGCGCCGCCGTGCCCTCGGGCGCGTCCACCGGCGCGCGCGAAGCCATCGAGCTGCGCGACGGCGACAAGTCGCGCTACCTGGGCAAGGGCGTGCTCAAGGCCGTCGAGAACGTCAACACCGAGATCGCCGAAGCGCTGATGGGCCTGGATGCGCAGGAACAGGCCTTCCTGGACCGCACGCTGATCGAGCTGGACGGCACCGAGAACAAGGAGCGCCTGGGCGCCAACGCCATGCTGGCCGTCAGCATGGCCGTGGCCAAGGCCGCCGCCGAGGAATGCAGCCTGCCCCTGTACCGCTATTTCGGCGGCAGCGGCGCGATGAGCATGCCCGTTCCGATGATGAACGTCATCAACGGCGGCGCGCACGCCAACAACAACCTCGACATGCAGGAATTCATGATCCTGCCGGTGGGCGCCAGCAGCTTCCGCGAATCGCTGCGGATGGGCGCCGAGGTGTTCCACGCGCTGAAGAAACTCATCCATGACAAGGGCATGTCCACCGCCGTGGGCGACGAGGGTGGCTTCGCCCCCAACGTCGAGAACCACGAGGCGGCCATCCAGCTCGTGCTGCAGGCCATCGAGAAGGCCGGCTACGAGCCCGGCAGCCAGATCGCGCTGGGCCTGGACTGCGCCAGCTCGGAGTTCTTCCGCGACGGCAAGTACCGCCTGGAAGGCGAGGGCGTGACCCTGAGCGCCCAGGAACTGACCCACATGCTGGCCGCCTGGTGCGACAAGTACCCGATCATCTCGATCGAGGACGGCATGGCCGAGAACGATTGGGACGGCTGGAAATACCTGACCGAGCAACTGGGCAAGAAGGTGCAGCTGGTGGGCGACGACCTGTTCGTCACCAACACCAGCATCCTGAAGCGCGGCATCGAGCAGAACATCGCCAACTCGATCCTGATCAAGATCAACCAGATCGGCACGCTGACGGAAACCTTCGCGGCGATCGAGATGGCCAAGCGCGCCGGCTACACGGCCGTGGTGTCGCACCGCTCGGGCGAGACCGAGGACACGACCATCGCCGACATCGCCGTCGCCACCAACGCGCTGCAGATCAAGACGGGCTCGATGTCGCGCTCGGACCGCATGGCCAAGTACAACCAGCTGCTGCGGATCGAGGAAGACCTGGGCGACGTCGCCCACTACCCCGGCCGCGAGGCTTTCTACAACCTGCGCTGATGCGCGCGGCCGCGCCCGCTCCGGCGGCGCGGCCTAGGGAAGAGCCTCCATGCGCCTGCTCACGCTGATAATCGCCTTGCTGCTGGTGATGATCCAGTATCCGCTCTGGCTGGGCAAGGGCGGTTGGCTGCGCACCTGGGAACTCGAGCGCCAGCTTGACGCCCAGCGGCATACCAACGACGAGCTGCGCACGCGCAACGTCGCGCTGGATGCCGAAGTGCGCGACTTGAAGAGCGGGACCGACGCCATCGAGGAGCGGGCCCGCTACGAACTCGGCATGCTGCGCCAGAACGAGGCCTTCGTGCAGATCGTCGATACCCCGCCGGCCGGCACGGTGCCCGCCAGCGCGGTCTCGCCGGCTGCCCGGCCGGCGGCTTCCGCACCCAGCCGGCGTTGACGCCGGGCCGCAACTAGGGCGCCAGGATGTCCCGGTTCCTGCCATGCTCGCGCGCCGCCGACTGCATCGGCATGGCGATCTCGCGGCGTATCACCAGCAGGCCCGCCGCGCGGGCCTGTTTCACGTAATCATCGGTTTCCGACGCGCTGGCCAGGGATCGCAGCAGGGTCCGCATGCCCGGCAGATACGGAGCGTGCAGATAGGTCAGCCGGAGCACCAGCGTATTGGCGTCGAACAGCGTCTGGCCCGAGCGCGGGCCGATACCGTCGCGGTAGCGGGAAAGGTAGACCGTGTCGTGGCGCGGGCGCTGGTAGTCGTAGTCGAGTTCCCGTGGTTCCGCGGCGCGGCCGGCGGGGAAGTCCTGGAAGCTGGCGGGAGTCGGGCTGAGTTGTTCGATCCGCGCCCTGCGCAGGCCGTGGGTGCGGGTCCAGCCCGCTAGGCGAGCCCGTACCGCGGACAACTGGTCGTCGGGGTCTTGCATGGCGCGCACGCCCAGGGCGGGGGACAGCGCGCGTTCGAAGGCTTGGGCGGCAGCCGCCGGATCGGCATGCGCGGCCGTGGCCGCGCGGGCAGCCTCGAACAGGGCGTAGCCGACGGCCTGGCGCATCAGCAGCCAGCGGCCCGTTTCGAAGGTGCCCAGGCCCAACAACAGCAAGGGAATGGCGACGACCGTGAATTCGGCCATGGCGGCGCCGCGTTGGCGGGGAGGGGAGCGCATGGACGCAGGAGAGTGGCTGGAAGAGCCCTTCAGCATGCCCGTGCATGGCTGCAGCGTCGATTGTGGGAACCACGGCCGCCAATGGGACGGCCTGCCCGTTTCCTAATGCCGCGCTTCGCTCTGGTGGCGCACCTTGGCCGATGCGTTCGCGAACAGCTCGGCGCAATCGACCGGATCGAACTCGAAGCTCTTCACGCAGTAATCGCAGTTGATCTGGACGCGCCCCTGTTCGGCCAGGATGTCGTCGATTTCCTCCTTGCCCAGGCGCAGCAGCACGTCGGCCACCTTTTCGCGCGAGCAGGTGCAGCGGTACGACACGGCGGCCGGCTCGAAGGTCCGCAGGGTTTCCTGCCAGTACAGGCGCCGGACCAGCGCGTCGGGCGTCAGCGTGAGCAGTTCCTCGGACTTGATCGTCTCGGCCAGGATCTGGGCGCGTTCCCAGGTATCGTCGGCGACAGAGGCCGGCGAGGGCTCGGTCGTCGCCTTGCCGCCCTGGCGGGGCAGTTGTTGCAGCAGCACGCCGGCCGCGCAGCCGGTGTCGGCCGCCAGCCATATGCGCGTCTGCAACTGTTCGGAGGCCAGCATGTAGTGTTCCAGCGCCTGGGCCACCGATTCGCCCTGCAGGGCGACGATGCCCTGGTAGGGCTGCTGGCCGGGCAGGCGATCCTGCGGATCGAGCACCACCGAGAAGCGGCCGCCGCCGTTGGGGTTGAGCAGGCTCTGGAAGGTGCCGTCGTCGGGCACGGCATGGCCTTCGCGCAGCTTGACCGTCGCCCGCATGCCCAGGTCGGCGTGGCATTCGACGACGACCAGGCCGATGGGGCCGTCGCCCTGCAATTGCAGCACCACGGTGCCGTTGAACTTGATGTTGGCGGCCAGCAGCGCGCTGGCCGCGACGAGCTCGCCGAGCAGCTTCTGGACGGCGGGCGGGTAGTCGTGCCGAGCCTGGATTTCCCTCCAGGTATCGCGGATGGACACGACTTCGGCCCGGACCGTCTGGTCCTCGAACAGGTATTTCTTGAGTTGGTCGGACAAGAAGGCTTCCTCGGAAAAAATGGGCGGCTGCGACGATCGGCCTAACCGGGCATTTTACAATGCACCCCATGACTGCTGAATTGGAACTGCGGCAGGCCGCCTGCGCGCTGCTGGTCCTGGACGATCCGGCCGGAAAGGCCGCCCGTACCCGCGCGTTGGCGGCCACGTCTGTATATGTGGACGCCGGCCGCGTCTTGCAAGAGCCCGCGGGGGTGCCAGGCCGTCCGGCCCGGCCGCCGCTGGTGGCGCCGCGCGACGTGCCGGGGCGGGGCGTGGCCTCGGTCGAGGCGCGGGCGGCGCTGCTGCACGCGCTGGCCCACATCGAGTTCAACGCGATCAACCTGGCGCTGGACGCGGTCTGGCGTTTCGCCGGCATGCCCCGGGACTACTACCTGGACTGGCTCAAGGTCGCCGGCGAGGAAGCCCTGCATTTCTCCCTGCTGGCCGAGCACCTGCGCGCCCTGGGCCATGCCTACGGCGATTTCCCCGCCCACGACGGGCTGTGGCAGATGGCCGAGCGGACCCGGTTCGATCCACTGGCCCGGATGGCGCTGGTGCCGCGCACGCTGGAGGCTCGGGGCCTGGACGTGAGTCCGGCGATACGGGCCAAGCTGGCCGGAGCGGGGGACGCGGCGGCGGCCGGCATCCTGGACATCATCCTGCGCGACGAGATCGGCCACGTGGCCATCGGCAATCGCTGGTACCGGTATCTGTGCGAGCGCGAGGGCGTCGACCCCGTGGACCATTATGCGGTGCTGGCCCGGCGCTACGACGCGCCGGGCCAGTTCGGTCCGTTCAATTTCCCCGCCCGCCGGGCGGCGGGCTTCACGGAAGCGGAGCTGCGCCTGCTGGAGCAGTCGGCCATTTCCGGCCGCGATCGTCCTCGATCTGCCTGAGCGCCTGGCGCCGGATCTTGCCCGACGGCGTCAGCGGCAGGGCCTCGACGAATTCGATCTCCTTGGGCGCGCCGTCCTGGCCGAGCTGCGCGCAGGCGTGCGACAGCAGGGCTTCCCGCAGGGCCGCCTCGCGGCCGGCCTTGTCCTGTTCCGGCACGGCCAGGGCGACGACGTAGGCCTTGATGCCGCTGCCGTCCGGCGTCGGCACGACCACCGCCTCGGCCACCTCGGGGTGCTGGGTCAGGCAGTCCTCGATCGGTCCGGGCGCCACCAGGCGGCTGCCGAGCTGGAACATTTCGTCCAGGCGCCCCACGTACCAGAGGTAGCCGTCGGCATCCTGCCGCGCGAGATCGCCCGTGCGATGCCAGGTGCCGCTGACCGGACGCCCGGTTTCCTCGCCACGCCAGTAGCCGGCGAAGAAGGAGGGGTCGGGATGGCCGTGGATGTCGTAGCGATTGACGGCGATCTCGCCATGTTCGCCGGTGGCGACCGGCCGGCCCAGCGCATCGACGATGGCGATCTGGTGGCCGGGGTAGGGCTTGCCCAGGCTGCCCGCGCGGGCGGGCCATTTCTGGCTGCTCTGGCCGATGACGGTGCCGATCTCGACCTGGCTGAAGGTCTCGTTGGGCTCGACCCCCAGGGCGGCCTTGCATTGCTCGAACAGCGCCGCGCCCAGCGAGGTATCGGTGGCGGTGATGGCGCGCAGGGCCAGCCTGTGGCGTTCGGCCGGCCGCGGCACGGCCTTGAGCAGCCGGCGCAGGTCGCGGGTCGTCAGCGCGACGTTGGTGACGCGGTAGCGTTCCAGCAGGGCGAACGTGGCCTCGGGGCCGGGCGGCTGGCGCATGCCGACCACCGGTTGGCCGAAATACAGGCCCGGCAGGACCGCGCCGAACAGGCCGTGGGGGCTGCCCCATTCGGAGGCCGTCCACAGGACGTCGGCGGGCTGGGGAAACCAGTTCTGGGCGGCCACGAAGCCGGGCAGGTTGCCGATCAGGGTGGCATGGGGCAGGACCACGCCCTTGGGCACGCTGCCCGCGCCGGCCGTATAGAGCAGCAGCGCGGGGTCCGAGGCCGAGGTGGGGTGCATGTCGAAGGCACTTTCCTGGCGGGCGAGCAGCGTGCGCCAGGAAAGGACCCGCTCGTCGTCCAGGTCGATGCCGACCGTCTGGCGCAGCAGGGGACAGTGCTCGGTGGCGGGCAGCAGGGCCGCCGCCGCGGCGCCGTCGACGATGGCGATCCGGGCTTCGCTGTCGCGCAGCCGCTGCTCGTAGGTCTGGGCGTTCAGCGCGACCGACAGCGGGACGGTGATGGCGCCCAGCTGGTAGACGGCGATATGGGCGACGATGGCTTCGGGACGCTGGGGCAGGGCGATGGCGACGCGGTCGCCGCGCTGCACGCCCATGCGGCGCAGGCCATTGGAGAAGCGGTTGGCGTATTCGTGCAGGCGGCCATAGGTCCAGACTTCGCGCCGCCCTTCGGCATCTTCGGCGTAGATCGCGATGCGGCGGGCATCGGCGCTGGTGATGGTCCAGCGGCGGCAGCAGACATCGGCGATGTTCAGGCGTTGCGGGACCCACCAACGGAACGTGGTGTAGAGTGCCTGGTACTGGTCTTCCATAACCCTCCGCTGGATTCAGGATCTGGTCCGGCCAGGTCGGCGGACGGGGTTTGCTGCGTTATATGGCAATCATTACTGACCTGACCGATAACCGCAATGGCTTTGGTGCTCGCGGCGCGTGGGCAAAGTGCTCCGCCGGCCCCGTTTTTGCGCGGGTTTTCCTTCAATTTTCCCTAATTGTCGATAAATGAGCATATACGAGCCCCTTGTAGCCTCGCGATCGGAGTATCTGGATGTTCGGGGTTTGCGTCACCATTTTCGTCATTGGGGCGACAACGGTGCGCCGGTGTTGCTGGCGCTTCACGGCTGGATGGATTCGTCGGCATCGTTCCAGTTCCTGGCCGACCGGCTGGCGGGCGGCTTCCATGTCGTGGCGCCGGACTGGCGTGGCTTCGGCCGCACGCAATGGGGCGGCGGCGATTGCTATGAAGTCGGCGAGTATCTGGGCGATCTAGACGCTTTCTGCCGCCATCTGTCGCCTTCTTCCCCCGTCCTGCTGTTGGGGCACAGCATGGGTGGCAACATGGCCATGCTGTACGCGGGCGTTCGTCCCGAACGGGTGGCGGCGGTGGTCAACCTGGAAGGTCTGGGCCTGCCGCCACAGCCGGCCGACGCGGCACCGGGCCGGCTGCGGCTATGGATGGACCAGATCGTGGCCGGCGCGCGGCTGGGCGACTACGACAGCCCCGACGCCTATGCGCAGCGCCTGATGCGGGACAATCCCAGGCTGGATGCGGCGAAGGCGCTCTTCCTGGCCCGCGAGAACGGCTGCCCCGAAGGGGACCGATGGCGGCTGCGCGCCGATCCCGTCCACAAGATCGTCAATCGTGTCCTGTACCGGCTGGAAGAGGTGCTGGCCTGCTGGCGCGAGATCACGGCGCCGGTGCTGTGGGTGGAGGCCGCCGACAGCGCCGTCCGGACCCGGGCGCTGGCCGAGCCGGGCTACGAGGACCGGCTGAGCTGCGTTGCTTGCCTGCAACGGGCGATGGTGGACGATGCCGGCCACATGCTGCATCAGGATCGTCCGGCCGAGGTGGCGCAACTCGTAGCAGATTTCCTGGCGCGGGCGGCGACGACGCCGGGTGGCCGTCCTACAATGTGACCATGGAACCCGTCCTGAACGTCGATCTGCACTGCCACTCCCAGGTGTCGGACGGCATGCTGCCGCCGGCCGAACTGGCGGCGCGCGCGCGCCGCAACGGCGTCGACGTGCTGGCGCTGACCGACCACGATGAGGTAGGCGGCCTGCACGAGGCCGCGGCGGCCTCGCGGGAACTGGGCATGCGTTTCGTCCCGGGGGTGGAAATTTCCGTTACCTGGGCAGGAGAAACGGTCCACATCGTGGGCCTGCGCGTCGATCCCGACGACGCGGCGCTGATCGAGGGGCTGCGCGATACCCGTTCCGGCCGCGAACGCCGCGCCCGCGAAATGGCGGCGCAATTGGCGGCGGTCGGTATTCCGGACGCGTTCGACGGGGCGCTGGTCCACGTCGGCAATCCGCAACTGATCAGCCGGACGCACTTCGCGCGTTTCCTGGTCGAGCGCGGCGTGTGCAAGGATGTGGGCGAGGTCTTCCAGAACTATCTGGTGGAGGGCAAGCCCGGCTACGTGCCCATGCGCTGGGCAACACTGTCCGATGCCGTGGGATGGATACGGGGCGCAGGCGGCGTGGCCGCCATCGCCCATCCGGGCCGCTATCCTTACACGCCGCTGCAGTTCCATGCGCTGTACGACGAATTCCTGCAACTGGGCGGACGCGGCATCGAGGTCGTCACGGGCAGCCATACGCCCGACCAATACCGCGAATACGCCGAGGTCGCCACGCGCTATGGCTTCCTGGCCTCGCGCGGCTCGGATTTCCACGGTCCCGAGGAAAGCCGGGTCGACCTGGGTTGTTTGCCTTCGCTGCCGGCGTACCTGACGCCGATCTGGCACGACTGGTTTTGAGCTTCATGAACAAGGCTTTTGTCAAAGAATCCGAGGGCCAGGACGACGACGACCTGCCCGAGCACCTGGCCCTGCCGGCCGGCGTGCGCAATTACATGACGCCCGACGGCTATGCGCGCCTGCGCGGCGAACTGGTCCATTTGATGAACGTGGAGCGGCCGTCGGTGGTCCAGATCGTGTCGTGGGCGGCCTCCAATGGCGACCGCTCCGAGAACGGCGACTACCTGTACGGCAAGAAGCGCCTGCGCGAGATCGACCGCCGCATGCGCTTCCTGACCCGCCGCCTGGACATCGCCGAAGTGGTGGACACCTCCGCCCAGCCCAACCGCGACCAGGTGTTCTTCGGCGCCACGGTCACCTACATGGACCGCGCCGGCGAGGAACACACGGTCACCATCGTGGGCGTGGACGAGGCCGAGCCGCTGCAAGGGCGGATCAGCTGGATCTCGCCCGTGGCGCGCGCCCTGATCAAGGCGCGCGAGGGCGACACGGTCGTGCTGCGCACTCCGTCGGGCGTGGACGAACTGGAAATCCTGGAAGTGAGCTATCCCGATCCGGCGCCGCGGTAGCGGGCCGGTCAACCCTTGACGCGGATGATGCGCTGGACCTGGGGCACGCGCCGCAGGTGGCGGATGACCTGGGCCAGGTGCTGGCGGCTTTCGACCTGGATCGTGAAGTGCACCGCTACGGTGGACGAGGCCTCGTCCTGCATGGAAACGTGGGTGATGTTGGCGTCGGAGGCCGAGATCTCGGCCGCCACGCGGCCCAGCACGCCGCGCTCCTGGCGCAGCACCACGTCGATGCGGACGGTGAAGTGGCGCGAGGTCTGGTCGTCCCAGGCCACGTCCAGCCAGCGTTCCGGTTCGCGGGCGCGCTGGCGCCGGGCATTGGGGCAGTCCTCGGTGTGGACCACCAGGCCGTGGCCCAGGCGCACGTAGGCGACGATGGCATCGCCGGGTATGGGGGTGCAGCAGGGCGCCAGTTGCACTGCCAGGCCTTCGTTGCCCTGGATGCGTATGGGGCTGGTCGTGCCCTGTTCCGTGTAGCGTTCCACCTGTTCGGCGGTGGTCGAGATGGGGTCGCCCTCGGGCATGAAGCGCCGCGCCACCACCGCCGCGAGCCGTTTGCCCAGTCCGATGTCGGCCAGGATCTCGTCGCGCGAACGCGCGCCGCTGCCGCGCGCCAGCTTGTCCCAGATCGGGTCCGAACTGTCGGGCATCGGCATGTTCATGGACTTGAGCGCCTGGCCCAGCAGGCGTTCGCCGAAGCTGACGGATTCCTCGTATTTGACCGTGCGCAGGTAGTGGCGGATTTCCGAGCGCGCCTTGCCGGTGCGCACGAAGTTCAGCCACTGCGCATTGGGGCGCGAATGCTCGGCGGTAACGATCTCGACCGCGTCGCCGCTCTTGAGCTCGGTGCGCAGCGGCACGAACTCGCTGTTGACCTTGGCGGCCACCGTCTGGTTGCCGACGTCGGTGTGGATGCTGTAGGCGAAATCGATGGGCGTGGCGCCGCGCGGCAGCGAGATGATCTTGCCGCGGGGCGTGAAGACGTAGACCGCGTCGGGGAACAGGTCCACCTTCACGTGTTCCAGGAACTCGCTGCTGTCCCCGGTCTGGCGCTGGATGTCGAGCAGCGACTGCAGCCACTGGTGGGTGCGCTTCTGCAGGTCGTTCAGGTCGACATCGGAGGTCTTGTACAGCCAGTGCGCCGCCACGCCGCTTTCGGCCACCTGGTTCATGTCGCGCGTGCGGATCTGGAATTCCACCGGGGTGCCGTAGGGGCCCACCAGCGTCGTGTGCAGGGACTGGTAGCCGTTGACCTTGGGAATGGCGATGTAGTCCTTGAACTTGCCCGGCACGGGCCGGAAAAGCTGGTGTAGCGTGCCCAGCGCCAGGTAGCACTCGGGCTGAGAATTGACCACGATCCGGAAGCCGTAGATGTCCAGCACTTCCGAGAACGATTTCTTCTGTTCCAGCATCTTGGTGTAGATGCCGTACAGGTTCTTCTCGCGACCGTTGACCTCGGCCTCGATGCCGGCGGCCGGCAGCGCGGCGCGCACGGCTTCCTGGATCTTGCCCACCAGTTCGCGGCGGTTGCCGCGCGCCGCCAGCACCGCCTTGCGCAGCACCATGTAGCGGTGGTGATACATCGCCTCGAAGCAGAGTTCCTGCAGTTCGCGGTAGATGATGTTCAGCCCAAGGCGGTGGGCGATGGGCGAATAGATCTCGAGCGTTTCACGCGCCACGCGGCGGCGCTTCTCGTGGCTGACGGCGCCCAGCGTGCGCATGTTGTGCAGCCGGTCGGCCAGCTTGATCAGGATGACGCGCACGTCGCGCGCCATGGCCAGCAGCATCTTGCGGAAGCTCTCGGCCTGCTGCTCGGCCTTGCTGGCGAACTCCAGCCGGTCCAGCTTGGACAGGCCGTCGACCAGTTCGGCGACCTCGGTGCCGAAGCGCTCGATCAGTTCCTGTTTGGTGACGCCCTGGTCTTCCATGACGTCGTGGAGCAGGGCGGCCATCAGCGCCGCCGCATCCAGTTTCCAGGCGGCGCAGATTTCGGTGACGGCGATGGGGTGCGAGATGTACGGCTCGCCACTGGCGCGGAACTGGCCCAGGTGCGCTTCGTCGGAGAAACGGTAGGCTTCGCGCACCCGGCGGACGTCTTCCGGGCTGAGATACTGCGAAATGGTTTCGGCCAGCGGGGCGAACGACACGCCGGCGGGGGCCGGCGCCGGACTGGCTGAGGCGAGCGCCTGGGAACCGGCGGCGGCGGCAACTGCTATCGGTGTCCCGGAAGGGCTTCCGGAACGCGAGGAAGAAACTGGAAATCCCATGGTCGCCTCAGGAGGAGCGCCTCCGGGGTGACCGGATCGCTCCAGGCATCGCCGGCCTGTAGGCCGGCGGCAAGACCGTCATGGTCTTGGAAATCAGGTGGGGACCTTTTTCAGCATTTCCACCCCGGTCACGCCGGAAGCGACCTCGCGCAGCGCGGTAACGGTCGGCTTGTCCTTGCTATCGAGCTTGGGGGCATGGCCCTGGGCCAGTTGCCGGGCGCGATAGGTCGCCACGAGGGTCAGTTTGAACCGGTTCGGAATTTGCTTCAAGCAGTCTTCTACGGTGATACGTGCCATGAGGGTCCCTGAAAGCTGTGCGTACTGGACGCGAGTCAAAGCGGTGCGGAAGCTTGCGGAATGCCCAGTTGCGAAAACAGGCTGGCATGCCGGGCTGCCTGAGAACGAAAACGCAGCCGGGCGGCGGTAACGATCGTCGTCATGTCGGCCAAGGCTGCGCTAAAGTCTTGATTAATAATAACATATTCGAATTCGGGGGCATGCGCGAACTCGCCCCCGGCCGCCAGCAGCCGCCGTGCGATCACGTGGGGCTCGTCCTGGCCGCGTTCGTGCAGCCGGGTTTCCAGGGCCTCGATGGACGGCGGAAGGATGAAGATGCCGATGGCTTCGGGGAATTTGGCGCGTACCTGGCGGGCTCCCTGCCAGTCGATTTCCAGCAGGACGTCGTTGCCGGCCTCGGTCTGGCGCGCGATCCAACTGCGCGGCGTGCCGTAGAAATTGCCATGTACCTCGGCCCACTCCAGCAGATCGTCGTCGCGCTGCATCTTCTCGAAGGCGGCGGCATTGACGAAGTGGTATTCCTTGCCGTCGGTTTCACCCGGGCGGGGCGGGCGGGTGGTGCAGGAAATCGACAAGCGGATTTCGGGTCTGGCCTTGAGCAGGGCGTTGACCAGGCTGGACTTGCCGGCGCCGCTGGGCGCGACGACCATGAAGACGTTACCGGCGCGTGGAGGCATGAATCAGAGCGGCAGACAAAAAAATATTATATCCCCCCCGCCCTTGGGGGACGCAAGAATACGGCGCTCCGCACCGGCGTAGGGGGGTTATCTACCCGTATTCATCTTCTGGTTATTGGTCTGCAGCGCCTTGATGATGGCGTCCACGCCGCCCTGCGAACCGATCGAGGCGAACTGGTCGCGGTAGTTCTGGATGAACCAGACGCCCAGCACGTTCAGGTCGTAGATCTTCCAGCCCTGGTCGCTTTTCTCCAGCCGGTAGTCGACGGGGATGGGATCGCGCTGGCCGTCGGTGACCGTGGTCCGCACGACGACGTCGGTGGCGCCGGGTTCGGCGCGGAACGGGCGCATGTCGACGCGGGCCTGTGGGGTGATGGTGGAGACCGAGCCGCCGTAGGTGCGCACCAGCATGTTGCGGAACTCCTTCACGAGCGCGGTGCGCTGCTCGGGCGTGGCCTGGCGCCAGTAGCGGCCCACGGCCAGGCGGGTGGTCTTCTCGAAGTCCACATAGGGCAGGATGAGTTCGTCGATGGCCTGGTTGATCTTCTCGGGCGAGCCGGATTTCAGTTCCTGATCCTTGCGGATGCGGTCCAGCACGTTGTTGGCCGCCTTCTGGATGATCACGTTGGGCGGATCCTGCGGGTCGGGCGCCTGCGCGCGAGCCTGGCCCGCGGCGAAGAAGGCAAGGGCCAGCGCGGTCGCCCAGCAGGCGAGCCAGGCCAGGCGGTGGCGGGTCGGAGCGAGAGCGTGAAGGGCGGGGCGCGAGTCGAGCATGGGATCTCCCTGGACGGACGGCGAACGGAGGCCGCCGGTATGTATTGGAGGGTATATCACGTCCGGCGTTCCGGACGACTGAAACAGAATGCTGCAAAGGCCGGACCGGCCCGATGGCGGCACCTCGCTGTGCTATGTTTTCCGGTCATTCCCTTCCTTCCATCGCGGATCGCGCCATGACCTCGACTTCCACCCCCGCCATACGGCTCGTCAAGCGCTACGACGTGCGCGATTTTTTCCGGAAGCCGGAACGTTCCAGCTATCGCATCTCGCCCGACGGCCGCCACCTGGCCTTCCTGGCGCCCGCCCAGGGCCGGCAGAACGTGCACGTGCAGGCATTGGATGAACAAGGCGTTCCCACCGGTCCGGCGCGGGCGCTGACCGGCGAGGCCGAGCGCGACGTGGGCGGCTTCTTCTGGAAGGGGCCGGGCCACATCCTGTACATCAAGGACTTCGGCGGCGACGAGAACTTCCACCTGCTGTCGGTGCCGCTGGACGGCGCGTCCGCGCCGACCGACCTCACGCCCTACGATGGCGTGCGCGCCGACGTGGTGGACGACCTGATCGACGACGATGCCCACGTGCTGTTGTCGCACAACCGGCGGGACTCCCAGGTGTTCGACGTGTTCCGCGTCGAGGTGGCCACCGGCAGGGAGGAGCTGATCGCGCAGAACCCCGGCAACATCACCGGCTGGGCCACGGACCACGATGGCCGGCTGCGGCTGGCGGTGGCCACGGACGGGGTCAACAACACCTTGCTCTATCGCGACACCGAGGCCGAGGAATTCCGCCCCATCCTGACCACGGATTTCAAGGAAACCGTCGCGCCGCTGTTCTTCACGTTCGACAACAAGCGCATCTACGTCAGCTCGAACCGCGGCCGCGACAAGGCCGCGCTGTTCGAATTCGACCCGCACACCGCCCGCGAGGGCGCGCTGATATTCGAGCACCCCGAGGTCGACGTCTCGGGGCTGGCCTATTCGCACCAGCGCAAGGTGCTGACCGAGATCGGCTACGTGACCTGGAAGCCGCAGCGCCAGGTGCTGGATGCGGCCACCGCCGAGATCTACGCCGACCTGGAAAGCCAGTTGCGCGGCTACGAGATCGCGCTGCAAAGCGAGACGCGGGACGAGACCCGCTTCGTCGTGGCGGCCTACAACGATCGCACGCAGGGCGCGCGCTACCTGTACGACGTCGCCTCGCGCAAGCTGACCAAGCTGGGCGAGATCCAGCCGTGGCTGCTGGAACGCGACATGGCGCCGATGAAGCCCGTGCGCTACACCGCGCGCGACGGCCTGAAGATCGACGGCTACCTGACGCTGCCCGTGGGCGCGACGCCGCGCAAGCTGCCGGTCATCATCCATCCCCATGGCGGGCCGTGGGCGCGCGACACCTGGGGCTACAACCCCGAGGTGCAATTCCTGGCCAATCGGGGCTATGCCGTGCTGCAGATGAATTTCCGCGGCTCCACCGGCTACGGGCGCAAGTTCTGGGAGGCCTCGTTCAGGCAGTGGGGCCGGGCCATGCAGGACGACATCACCGACGGCGTCGAATGGCTCAAGCGCGAAGGCATCGCCGATCCCGCGCGCATCGCCATCTATGGCGGCAGCTACGGCGGCTACGCCACGCTGGCCGGCATCGCGTTCACGCCCGACCTGTATGCCGCCGCCGTGGACTACGTGGGGGTGTCGAATCTGTTCACGTTCATGGATACCATCCCGCCGTACTGGAAGCCTTTCCTGGATTCCATGCACGAGATGGTCGGCGATCCCGAGCGGGACAAGGACATGCTGCACGCGGCATCGCCGGTCTTCTTCGTCGACCGGATCAAGGCGCCGCTGTTCGTGGCCCAGGGGGCGAAGGATCCGCGCGTCAACAAGGACGAGAGCGACCAGATCGTGGCCGCCCTGCGCGCGCGTGGCGTGGAGGTCGAATACATGGTCAAGGACAACGAAGGACACGGCTTCCACAACGAAGAGAACCAGTTCGAGTTCTATGCCGCGATGGAAGCGTTCCTGGCCAGGTACCTGTAGGGGCCGTCGTCCCTTATTCCAGCATCCCGGCCAGCGCCGCGCGCCACTCGTCCACGCGGCCCAGGTAGCGGCCGGTGTCCAGCACCCGGTAGCGGCCGTCGCGTTCCAGCGCGAAGGTCGGGAAGCCCTGGCCGCCGGCATGGGCCAGCAGGGCGCGGCTTTCGGCGATGTGGTCGCGCGTGGGCTGGCCCTCCCGCGCCGCATAGGCGGCTTCGAAGGCGGGCCGGTCCAGGCCGATGTCGGCCGCCATCTCGGCCAGCACTCCGGCATCGGCGATGCGCCGGCCTTCCACGTAATGGGCGCGTTGCAGGCGCGCCAGCAGATCGAGATCGCGTCCTTCGCCGCCCGCCTCGAGCGCGGCCAGGATGGCGGTGATGGGCGGTTCGGAATCGAACACCGCGTCGTGGTCGCGCAGCAGGCCGTCGAAATAGGCCTGGCCGAAAGGCTGGCCGGTCATGGCCGCGATGCGGCGATCATGGGGCATGACGTAGTTGCGCAGTCGGTCGGTCACGGGCTGGCGATTGCTGCCGGCCATCATGCCGCCGCCGTGCGCGGTCACGGGCAGCAGTCCGCGGGCCGCCGCCATCAATGGGGCCGAGGCATAGCACCAGCCGCAGAAGGGGTCGTAGATGTAGTGAAGCCGGGTCGTTTCCATGATGGGGCCAAGGGACGCATGGCGTCCGGATTTTGTCAGATGTCAGGATAATTACAAAAAACGATAGTAAAAACCGTAAAATCAAGAATTATTTGTTGCTGGAACCGGTCAAGTCATGGACAGACTCAGCGCGATGCGCGTATTCGTCGAAGTAGTGGACCGGGGCAGCCAGTCCGCCGCGGCCGAGGCGCTGGAACTGTCGCGACCGGCCGTGTCGCGCTATCTGGCGGAACTGGAGGAATGGGTGGGCGCCCGGCTGCTGCACCGGACCACGCGCAGGCTGAGCCTGACCCCGCCTGGCGCCGAGGTGCTGGCACGCTGCCGCCAGATGCTGGAGCTCGAAGGCGACATGCGCGCCGCCGTGTCCAGCCCGGACAGCGCGCCGCGCGGCGTGCTGCGCGTGACCGCCAGCACGTCCTTCGGGCAGGCCCACCTGGCGCCGGCCATCGTCGACTACACCCGCCGCTATCCCGACGTGGCGGTGGACATGGTCATGGCCGACCGCACCGTCAATCTGGTCGACGAGCGCATCGATCTCGCGCTGCGCGTCACCAACGACCTCGATCCCAACCTGATCGCGCGCCGCCTGGCCGCATGCCGGTCGGTGCTGTGCGCGTCGCCCGACTACCTGCGCCAGCAGGGCACGCCCGGCAGGCTGGAGGAGCTCGGCCTGCACAATTGCCTGACCCATTCGTACACCGGCAAGAGCCGGTGGCATTTCGTCCGCGCCGGCGCGCCGGTGTCGGTCGCGGTGGGCGGGAACATCAGTTCCAACGAGGCGACCACGCTGGTCGAGGCGGCGGTGTGCGGAGCCGGGATCGCGATGCTGCCGACCTATGCCGTGGGCGAACTGGTGCGCGCAGAACGCCTGCGGGTGCTGCTGCCCGAGACGCCGCCGCGCGACATGACCCTGTACGGCGTCTACACCTCGCGCAAGCACATGCCGCCCACGCTGCGCACGCTGCTCGATTTCCTGGCGCAGCGTTTCTCGGACCCGCCGGCCTGGGACACCGAACTGCAGGACACGCTGGCCGCGCAGGCCGCGCCCGGCCGGCGCGGCGCGAGCCGTCACCAGTAGCCGGTCGTGACCGCGGGCGCGTCGGCATCCTCCGGTCCCGGGCGGGCGGGGCGGCCGCCGCGGCCGATGCCGTAGTAGGCCAGGCCGCAGCTTTCCACGTACTCGGGATCGTACAGGTTGCGGCCGTCGAAGATCGCGCGCGACTTGAGCTGGCCGGCCAGCCCCCGGAAATCGGGCGACTTGAACTCGCGCCATTCGGTGACCACCGCCAGCACGTCGGCGCCTTCGCAGGCCGCCTGCGCGCTGGGGGCGATGACCAGGCCGGGATGATCGATGGCGCGGCGGGCGTTCTCGGCGGCGACCGGATCGTACGCGCGCACGGTCGCGCCGCCGGCCACCAGTTCGCGCACCAGCGCCAGGCTGGGCGCCTCGCGGACGTCGTCGGTGTTGGGCTTGAAGGCCAGGCCCCACAGCGCGATGCAGCGGCCTTGCAGCGAAGGGCCGAGGTGCTGCCGTATCTTGGCCGCCATGACGCGCTTCTGTTCCTCGTTCACCCGCTGCACGCTGTCGAGCAGCGGCGTGGATTCGCCGTGGTCGGCCGCCAGCCGGGCCAGCGCCTGGATGTCCTTGGGAAAGCACGAGCCGCCGTAGCCCACGCCGGCATACAGGAAGTGGTGGCCGATGCGCGGGTCGGCGCCGGCGCCGTGGCGCACGGCCTCGATGTCCGCGCCGACTTTCTCGGCGATCCTGGCCAGCTCGTTCATCAGCGAGATGCGCGTGGCCAGCATGACGTTGGACGCGTACTTCGTGAACTCGGCCGAGCGCACGTCGGTGTGGATCAGGCGGTCCCGGTTGCGGTTGTAGGGCGAATACAGCGCCGCCATCAGCCGCAGCGCGCGGGCGTCCCCGGTGCCGATGACGATGCGGTCCGGGCGCTGGAAGTCGTCGACCGCGCTGCCTTCCTTCAGGAATTCCGGATTGGAGACGATCGAGACGCGCCAGGCGGCGTCGCGCTCGCGCAGGGTGTCCTCGATCACGGCCTGCACGCGGTGGCAGGTGCCGACGGGCACGGTCGATTTCACGACGACCACCATGTCGCGCGGGATCGATCGGCCCAGTTCGGCGCTGGCCTCGAGCACGTGGCCCAGGTCCGCCGAGCCGTCTTCGTCGGCCGGCGTGCCCACCGCGATGAAGACGATCTCCGCATCGCGCAGCGCGGCGGGCAGGTCATCGGTGAAGGAGAGGCGCCCGGCCTGCGCGTTGTGCGCGGCCATGTCGGCCAGCCCGGGTTCGAAGAAGGGGACGCCGCCTTCCCGCAGCACACGCAGGCGTTCGGCATTGCGCTCGACGCAGACGACGCGGTTGCCCACGTCGGCCAGGCAGGCTCCGGTAACCAGGCCGACGTAGCCGGCCCCTATGATCGCGAGATTCATGTCCCGATTTATATCGGGCGCGCATTGCAATCTGCTGACAGAGGCCTGTCACGGCTCTGCAATACAAGGCCGCTGCTAGCGGCTGCGCTGGAACCAGAGCATGGACAGCACGCAGGCCAGGGTCAGCAGGACCACCGCGGCGGCGCTCAGCAGGGCGCTGAGTTCGGTTTCCTTGCGTTCCATCGAGAACTTGGCGTTGAGGTTGCGGTACACCGAACTCAGGTCCGCTTCGGAACTGGCCAGGAAGTATTCGCCGCCCGTCATCTGCGCGACCGTGCGCAGCGTGGGTTCGTCCAGCCGGGCGAAGAAGGACCAGCCCTCGTCGCCGATGGGCGCGCCCTGCTGGGTGCCGAAGCCCACCGTGTAGACGCGCACGCCCCGCTCGGCGGCCATGCGCGCGGCATCCAGCGGATCCGGGCCGGTGGTGCGCCGTCCGTCGCTGAGCAGGATGATGGTGCCCGAGGTGTAGGAACCCGGCAGCACCGGCTGCAAGGTCTTTTGCTTTTTCCTGGCCGCCTCGGCCGCGCCCGCCTGGTCGAGCGGGACCGCGCGCCGCCCCGCGCGGATGGACGGTGTCTCGAAGATGACCGATTCCAGGTCGATGCCGTCGTCGGGGAACAGCATGGACAAGGCCAGGATCAGTCCGCTGCCGGTGGCGGTGGCGCGCTGCAGCTGGAAGCGGTCGATGGCTTCGACCATGTCCTGCCGGTTGTCCGTGGGCGTCTGCACGACCGCGGCGGTGCCGGCGAACGAGACGATGCCCAGCCGCACATTGGACGGCAGTTCGGAGATGAAGCGTTTGGCCGCCATCTGCGCGGCCACCAGCCGGTTGGGGGCGATGTCGGCGGCCTGCATGCTGCGCGAGACGTCCACGGCCAGGACTACGGTCAGGCTGTCCGAGGGCAGGGTGACGGTGGCGGTGGGACGCGCGCAGGCCAGCAGCGCCGCCGACATCGCCAGCAGGAACAGCAGCGGCGGGATGTGGCGCCGCAGCCGCTGGCCGGGGCCGATGGCGACCTTGGCCAGGCTCAGGCTGGCATAGCGGATGGCCGCCTTCTTGCGGCGGGCAAGCGCGTACAGGTAGAGGGCTACGAGCAGGGGAACGAGGAGCTGCAGCCAGAGAAGATCGGGCCAGAGAAACCGCATGAGTGCTCCTTGGCGCGCAGGAGTGTGCAACGTTGTCTTTAGTATGCCCACGAACCCTTGCGGCGGTAAAGGTATCTGCCCATGGTCGTCGTTTAAGTGTTACCTTATTTTGGCCGGGCCCTCGTTCGATTGAACCGGGGGCGGTCCGGGTTGTCAGCCCTGAATACCCCAAGGGATTCCGGGCCGCGCCCTGGACGCGCGACCGCATTCCGTGAAGAACGCCAAGCTGGACGGTAGTGATGAAACGGGTTGCCCTATACAGCAGGACCGCCAGGCCCCCTTCGGTCGACGCAGCGCCGAAGGACGAGGCCGATGCCGCGCGTCGTCCGGGATGGCCGAAACGTCTTCGGGACTGGACGGCCAGACACCGCTCCGCCTTTTTCGGTCTGGCCCTGCTCGCCATCGCGGGCGGCCTGGTTTTCGTTTTGTTGCAACCTCAACAAAGACCGCTGACCCAGGACGACATCGATTCGGCGGTGCTGCACACCTTGCAGAACAAGACGCTGCCGTCGCGGCCGGCCAAGGCGGCCGAGGCCGTGCGCCAGTCGGTGGTGCAGATACGCGGCTACGGCGACGAGGAAGACGCGGACGACGATGGCGGCAAGCGGGCCAAGCCGGCCACGCCGCCCGCCAAGCCCAAGGCGGGCGGCAAGTCCAAGGGCAAGGGCAAGGACAGGCAGACGGCCAGGAACGAGGAAGGCAACGCGCCCAGGCATGAAGGCAGCATAGGCTCGGGCGTGGTCATCGTCGACAGCGGCGTGATCCTGACCAACTTCCACGTCATCTCGGGCTCCAAGCGCCTGAAGGTCACCTTCTTCGACGGCTACGAGGCCGATGCCGACGTGGTCGCCATCCAGCCGGACAAGGACCTGGCCGTGATCCGCGCCAAGTCCGTGCCCGACGACCTGCCGGCCGCCACGCTGGGGTCCAGCCTGGACCTGTCGCCGGGCGACGAGGTCGTGGCGGTGGGTTTTCCGTTCGGCATCGGGCCGTCGGTGTCGTCCGGCGTGGTCTCGGGCCTGAACCGCGAATTCGTTTCCGCCGAGGGGCGGCACGTGCTGACGCGGCTGATCCAGTTCGACGCCGCGGCCAACCCCGGCAACTCCGGCGGACCGTTGGTGAACATGAACGGCGAGGTCGTCGGCATCGTCACCGCCATCCTCAATCCCACCAATGCCGGGACCTTCGTCGGCATCGGCTTCGCCACCACGATAGAAAGCGCCGGCAGCGCGGTCGGCATGCCTCCCTTCTGACTCACCACGACAGGACGCCTATGAACGACAAGCCCATGAGTGCCGTAGACAGCGCCAACCTGATGGAACGGCTGCTGTACGAGGTCAAGCGCGTGGTGGTGGGGCAGGACCACTTCCTGGAACGGGTGCTGGTGGCCATCCTGGCCCAGGGGCACCTGCTGGTGGAAGGCGTGCCGGGCCTGGCCAAGACGCTGACGGTCAACACGCTGGCCAAGACCCTGCGAGGCACGTTCAAGCGCATCCAGTTCACGCCGGACCTGTTGCCGGCGGACCTGGTGGGTACGCGCATGTACAACCAGCGCACCGGGGATTTCTCCACGGTGCTGGGGCCGGTCTTCGCCAACCTGCTGCTGGCCGACGAGATCAACCGCGCCCCGGCCAAGGTGCAGAGCGCGCTGCTGGAAGTCATGCAGGAGCGGCAGGTCACCATCGCCGGCGAGACCCACAAGGTGCCGTCGCCCTTCCTGGTGATGGCGACGCAGAACCCGATCGAGACCGAGGGCACCTATCCCTTGCCCGAGGCGCAGGTCGACCGTTTCATGATGAAGGTCATCGTCGGTTATCCCAGCGAGGAAGAGGAGTTCGTCATCGTCGACCGGGTCACGGGACCGCCGGTGCAGGTGCAGCCGGTCGCGGTCACCGAGCAGCTCACGCAGCTGCAGGCGGAATGCCGCAAGGTGTATGTCGATCCCGGCCTCGTGCAGTACGCGGTGAAGGTGGTGGCCGCCACGCGCCGGCCCGAGGCATACGGGCTGTCCGACCTGTCGCGCTACCTGACCTTCGGCGCGAGCCCGCGCGCCACCATCAACCTGGTCGAAGGCGCGCGCGCGCTTGCCTTCCTGCGCGGGCGCCACTATGCGCTGCCCGAGGACCTGGTGGACCTGATTCCCGACGTGCTGCGGCACCGGCTGGTGCTGTCGTACGAGGCGCTGTCCGACGGACTGGGGTCCGATCAGATCATCACGCGCATCCTCCAGACCTTGCCGGCCCCGGAGCGGCCATTGGATTCGCATGTTCGGGTTGCGGCGGTTCAGTAAGCGGCCGGCCGAGCCGGCCAACGACGCGGCGGTCGCGTCGGCCCCGCCCAGGGGCGACGCCGAGGAACTGCTGCGCCGCCTGGAATGGACCGTCATCCGCCGGCTGGACGGCGCGCTGCAGGGCGACTATCGGACCTTGTTCCGGGGCTTCGGCCTGGACCTGGCGGACCTGCGCGAGTACCAGGCCGGCGACGACGTGCGCCACATCGACTGGAACGTCACGGCGCGCCTGCAATCGCCGCACGTGCGCGAATTCCAGGAGGATCGCGAGGTCTCCGCGTGGTTCCTGCTGGACCTGTCGGGTTCGGTCGATTTCGGTTCGGCCGGGGTGCGCAAGCGGGCGGTGCTGACCAGCTTCGTGGCCGTGCTCGCGCGGCTGCTGACGCGCTACGGCAACCGCGTGGGCGCGGTCCTGTACGGCGGCCAGGGCGAGGGCGCGATTCCCGCCCGCACCGGCCGGCGCCACGTGCTGCATGTGCTGGATCGCATCGGCGCGCTGCGGGCCGACGGCAAGTCGGGCGAGACGCGGCTGGGCGACCTGCTGGAACGTTCTTTGTCGGCCATCGGCAGGCGCTCGGTAGTGTTCGTGGTCTCGGACTTCATCAGCGCCCCGGGCTGGGAGCAGACGCTGGGCGTGCTGGCCCAGCGCCACGAGGTCGTCGCGGTGCGCCTGTACGACCCGCTGGAGCAGGCCTTGCCCGATCTGGGCCTGGTGGTGCTGCAGGATGCCGAGACCGGCGAACAGCTTTTCGTCGATACCCACGACCCGGGCTTTCGCCGGCGTTTTTCCGCCGCCGCCGCCGAGCGCGAGACGGCGCTGCGCAAGGCCCTGGCGGAGGCGGGCGTGGACTGCCTGGAACTCGCCACCGACGAGCGGCTGGACCGGGCGCTGCTGCATTTCATGCGGCTGCGCCGCCGGCGCAGCCAGCTCGTGGGTGGACTGAACGGGCCCTGGGCCCGAGACATCTGAACCGGGACGCATCTGCATGGAGAACCTGCCCGCCCTGAGTTTCCTGTGGCCCAAGATGCTGTGGCTGCTGGTGCTGGTACCGCCGCTGGCGTTCTGCTATTGGCGGCTGGACCGCCTGCGCCGCGGCATGGCCCTGCGCTATCCCGCGCTGGACGTCGTGGGCGCGAGCGCCAGGCCGTCCCGGCTGCGCCGGGTCCTGCCGCCGCTGTTGCTGCTGCTGGGGCTGTGCTCGCTCATCGTCGCGATGGCCCGTCCCCAGGCGCTGATGATGCTGCCGTCGCGGCTGGAGACGGTGGTGCTGGCCATGGACATGTCGGGCAGCATGCGCGCCGACGACATCAAGCCCACCCGCATCTATGCGGCCCAGCGGGCGGCCAAGGAATTCGTCGACGGCCAGCCCGCCAACGTCAGCGTGTCGGTGGTCGCGGTGGCCGGCGCGGCGGCGGTGGTGCAGTCGCCCACGCGCAAGCGCGAGGACGTGATCGCCGCCATCGAGCGCCTGGAGCCCCAGCGCGGCACCGCGCTCGGCAGCGGGCTGATCATCGCGCTGGCGACCGTACTGCCCACCGCGGGCATCGACGTCGAGCGCTTCCTGGACGGCGGCAGCGCCCGGCCGGCGCCCGTCGACCTGGCCGCGGCGGGCCTGGGCGACGGGGCGGTCCCCGGCTCGTATCCGTCGGGCGCCATCGTGCTGCTGTCCGACGGCCAGAACAACACGGGACCCGATGCGCTGAAGGCGGCCGAGGTCGCGGCGGCGTACGGCGTGCGGATATTCACGGTGGGGATAGGAACGCCCGAGGGCACGACGCTGACGACCGACGGCTGGTCCATGCGCGTGCGGCTGGACGAGGACGTGCTCAAGAAGGTGGCCGACATGACCGGCGCGCAGTATTTCCAGGCCCAGGACGCGGGCGAGCTCAGGAAGGTATATCGCTCGCTCAGCGCGCGCCTGGCGTTCGACAAGCGCGACGTGGTCGAGGTCACGGCGCTGTTCACCGCGCTGGGCGCCTTGCTGGCGGTGCTGTCGGGGCTGCTGTCGCTGTGGTGGTTCGGCCGGGTGCAATAGGCGCGGGACGGGCGCGGTGTCATGACCATGTCATGTCCGTGTAGCAAAAAGAGGTGTTGGCCCGACCTTTCCAAGCGCCCCCCATGAGCTACCAGCCGATTCCCGACCACGAAGAACTGATGCGCCGCATCCACCGCGACCTGATCGACAGTTACGACGAAGAGCTGGAGATCGAATTCGAGGACCGCGAGTGGGACGCCCAGGGCCAGCCGGCCCGCGTGGAAGAGGACCGCGACGCACGGCGCCGGTACTTCCGGGAACTGTTCCGGCTCCAGGCCGAGCTCGTCAAGCTGCAGGACTGGGTCGTGCATACGCGCCACAAGGTGGTCATCATCTTCGAGGGCCGCGACGCAGCGGGAAAGGGCGGCGTGATCAAGCGCATCACCCAGCGCCTGAATCCCCGCGTGTGCCGCGTGGCCGCGCTGCCCGCGCCCAACGACCGCGAACGCACGCAGTGGTATTTCCAGCGCTACGTGCCGCACCTGCCCGCCGCGGGCGAGATCGTGCTGTTCGACCGCAGCTGGTACAACCGCGCCGGCGTCGAGCGGGTGATGGGCTTCTGCAATGACGACGAGTACGAGGAATTCTTCCGCTCGGTGCCCGAGTTCGAAAGAATGCTGGTCCGCTCGGGCATACAGCTGGTCAAGTACTGGTTCTCGATCACCGACGACGAGCAGCACCTGCGCTTCCTGGGGCGCATCCACGATCCGCTGAAGCAGTGGAAACTGAGCCCCATGGACCTGGAGTCGCGCCGCCGCTGGGAGGACTACACGCGCGCCAAGGAGATCATGCTCGAGCGCACGCACATCGACGAGGCGCCGTGGTGGGTGGTGCAGGCCGTGGACAAGAAGAAGGCGCGGCTGAACTGCATCGATCACCTGCTCAGCCTGGTTCCCTATCACGACATCCCCCATTCCCACATCGAACTGCCCCAGCGCGTGCGCCACGAGGACTACATCCGGCGGCCGGTGCCCGACACCATGATGGTGCCCGAGCGCTACTGAGCGTCGGCGCACCGTTCGCGCTATCCTGGCCTTGACGGCTCCCTGGGGCCGATGAATGCAAAGGCCATGGACAAGAACAATTTCCTGAAGATGATCGCCGCCGGCCGCGACAACGCGCTGCTGCGGTTCACGCTGGGCAACCTCTACCTGGAAGAGGACGATGCCGCCTCGGCCGCCGAACACCTGCGGCGCGCGGTCGAACTGGATGCCGGCTACGCCGCCGCGTGGAAGCAGCTCGGCAAGGCGCTGCTGGCGCTGGGGCGCGAGGACGAGGCGCGCGCCGCCTGGGGCGAGGGCATAGCGGCCGCTTCGGCCAAGGGCAGCGTGCAGGCGGTCAAGGAAATGCAGGTGCAGCTGCGGCGGCTGGACAAGAAGCGGCAGCCTTGAGGCCCTAGGCCGGCGTGTCGCCCAGCCGCGCGAGTTGCCACAGCGATTCGGCGGCCGGCGCCATGTCCACGTGCTGGCGGTACAGGCGGATCTCGGTGGCGACCTGCCACGAGGCATCGCCGGCCTCCACCAGCCGTCCGTGGGCCAGCGCCGGCGCCGCCAGGCTGCGCGGCAGCCAGGCCACGCCCCGGCCTTCCAGGGCCAGGGCTTCCAGCAGCAGGGCGTGCGGCGCGGTGAACACCGGATGCAGCCTGGGGTCGCGCGCCGCCGCGCCCAGCCCGGCGCGCAGGATGCGGCCCAGCCCCGAGGCCTCGCCATAGGCCAGCAGCGGGATGGGTTCATCCCGCCGCAGGTCGTGGCGGGGGATACCCGAAGGCGTGGGGGCGCAGACGGGGACGAGCGCATCGTCGGCCAGCCGCACCACCGGATAGGCGGCTTCCTCCAGCCGGCCGGGAAGCGCGGGGTGCGCGTGGCACAGCAGGAACTGGACCTTGCGCTGGAGCATGAGTTCTTCGCAGGCGGCCGTGCCCTCGGACATCATCTCGACCGCACCCAGCTGCAGGCTGGCTTCCAGGCGCGCCAGCCACCCGGGCAGGAAAGACAGGGACAGGGCGTGCGTGACCGCGATGCGCAGGCTGGCGACGCTCTGGTCATGGGCCATGCGGGCTTTGATGCGGGCGGCCACCAGCCGGGCCAGCACGTCTTCGACCAGGGGCAGAAGGCGCCGGCCGGCCGGAGTCAGCGTGGCAGGGTGCGCGCCGCGGTCGACAAGGTCGGCGCCCACCCATTCCTCCAGCGCGCGTATGTGCCGGCTGAACGCCGGCTGCGCGATGGCGCGGGCCTCGGCCGCGCGCGAGAAGTTGCCGCTGTCGGCCAGCGCGACGAAATCTTCCAGCCATTCCAGGTCCAGGGGGCGATTGTCCGGTCCCATCGTGGGGTGTCGTCTCCGCGATAGTTGTATGCATTTCGAGTATTGGACGCCGCGCGGGCGGCCGGCAATGATGGATTCTACTCACCGCAGCCTCATGGAGACCCACTTGCCTGCCATTGCCAACTATCGCGGCATCATCCCCGCGATCGCCTGCCCCTTCACCCCGGATCACCGCATCGACGAACCCGCCCTGCGCAAGCTGGCCTCCTGGCTGGCCGGCCACGACGGCGTGGTCGCGGTCATGACCAACGGCCACACCGGCGAGGTCTTTTCGCTGACGCCGGCCGAGCGGGCCACCGTGACCCGCATCGTCGCCGACGAACTGCGCGGCCGGCTGCCGGTGATCTCCTCCATCGTCTGCGAAGGCCTGTCCGAGGCCGCCGAGCACGCGCGCGCCGCCGTCGAGGCGGGCGCGGCCGGGCTGGACGTGATGCCGCCGCACCACTGGCTGCGCTTCGGCTTCACGTCCGGCCATGCCCTGCAATACTTTGACGCCATCCACCGCGCGGCGCCGGGCGCCGACCTGGTCTGCCATGTGTATCCCGCCTGGACGCGCGCGGCGTATTCCTCGGCCCTGCTGGCGGACCTGGCCCGGCTGCCGTACGTGCAGGCCTTCAAGGTCGGGCAGCGCGACATGAACAAGTACGCGCGCGACATCCAGGCCATCCGCGACGCCGACGCCGGCAAGGCCATCCTGACCTGCCACGACGAATACCTGCTGGCTTCCATGGTGCAGGGCGTGGACGGCGCGCTGGTAGGCTTCGCCACCTTCATTCCGCAACTGATCGGCGACTTGTGGCGGGCGGTGCAGGAAGGCGACCTGAAGCGCGCCCAGCGGATCCAGGCCGTCATTACGCCGCTCAAGGATGCCGTGTATGGCGGCGGCGAACCCACGGGCGAGGCCCATGCGCGCATGAAGGCCGGCATGTATCTGGCCGGCGTGCTGGACGACGCGACCGTCCGTCCGCCTACCGAGGCGCCCGATGCCCGGGAAATGGCGGCATTGCGCGCGGCGGTGGAGCAGGCCGGACTGCTGCGGCGCTGAGCCCGAACGCGACCCGATTCAAAATAAAACGGAGACAAGCATGCAACGCAGACCCTTTCTTGCCGCCGGGCTGGCGGCCGCGGCCTTGTGCGTGGCCGGCGGCGTATCGGCGCAGCCGTATCCCGCCCGCGAAGTGCGCATCATCATCCCGTTCCCGCCCGGCGGCACGCTGGACACGGTGGGGCGGCAACTGGCGCAGCGCCTGAGCGAGCAGACCGGCCAGTCCTTCGTGGTGGAAAACCGGGCCGGCGGCAACGGCATGATCGGGGCGGCGGCCGTCGCCAAGGCGCCGCCCGACGGCTACACGCTGATGTTCAATGCGTCCACGGTGACTACCACGCCGATGACCATGAAGACCGCTCCCTTCGACATGGACAAGGACTTCCAGCCTATTTCGCTGGTGGCCCAGGCGCCCCTGTCGGTGGCCGTGAACAAGTCGCTGCCGTTCAACGACATCAAGGGTCTGCTGGACTACGCCAGGCAGAATCCGGGCAAGCTCAGCTTCGCGGTCGGCTCCACCGGATCGGCGGGCCAGCTCGCCACCGAGCTGCTGCGCCGGGCGGGGCAGATGAACTACCTGATCGTGCCGTACAAGGGGTCCGCGCCGGCCTACCAGGATCTGGTGGGCGGGCAGATCTCCGGCTTCATCGATCCCATCCTGGGGGCCATGTCGTACTACAAGGGCGGCATGCTCAAGATCCTGGCCGTCACGTCGCGTTCGCGCGTGCCCACGCTGCCCGAGGTGCCCACCGTGGGCGAGACCGTGCCGGGCTATGAGTTCTACAGCTGGTACGGCCTGTGGGGCCCGGCCCGGTTGCCCATGGACATCGCCCACAAGCTCAACGCCGAAGTCAACAAGGCGCTGGAGGCCGGCATGCGCGAAAAGCTGGAGCAGCAGGGACTGGTGCTCAAGGCCGGTTCCATCGAGGACTTCGCGCGCTTCCAGCAGGAGGACATGGCGCGGTCGAAGAAGATCATCGTCGAGGGCAACATCCGTGCGGAATGAACGCCGCGCCGCCGTGACGGGCAGCAGCGCGGGCATCGGCCGCGCGGTGGCGGCCGCGCTGCTGGAACAGGGCTGGCGGGTCGTCGGACTGGACCGCGCGGCGGCTACCCTGGATCACCCACGCTTCGAAGGCCGGCCGGTCGACCTCGCGGATGCCAACGCCATCGCCGGCGCGCTGCCCGGTGTGCTGGACTGCGATGCGCTGGTCCACGCGGCGGGCATCATGCGGACCGCGCCGCTGGGCAGCCTGGACGGCGCCGACTTCGAGTCGATGTGGCGGCTGCACGTGGCCGCGGGCAGCCAGCTCGCCGACGGCATGGTGCCGGCCATGGCGGCTCGCGGCCGGGGGCGGGTGGTGCTGATCGGCAGCCGCGTATCCCGCGGCATGGCGGGGCGCAGTCAATATGCCGCGGTCAAGGCCGCGCTGGTGGCCATGGGGCGCAGTTGGGCGGCCGAGGTGGCGGCACGGGGCGTGACGGTGAACGTGGTGTCGCCCGCGGCCACGCGCACGGCCATGCTGGACGACCCGGGCCGCGCCGCCAGCGCGCCGCGCCTGCCGCCGCGAGGGCGCCTGATCGAGCCGGCCGAGGTGGCGGCGCTGGTGGGCTTCCTGCTGTCGGATGCCGCCGCGGCCATCACCGGGCAGGACATCCAGGTCTGCGGCGGCGCGTCGTTGTCCGGGTGAGCGATGACCGGGATCAACCCAGCCGTTCGATCAAGGCCATGGCCGCGGCGGGGGCCTTGGGCTTGAAACCGTTGATCATGTAGACGAACACCTCGCGTCCCCGCGCGGCCTTGGCCGGCGAGGCGGCCAGGCAGGGCAGGTCGGCCGGCGCCTTGCCGCCGGCCCATGTCCGGGCGCGTTCGGCCCAGGCATCGAGATCGGCCGGCGCGTAGCCCAGCTTGCGGTCTTCGCGCGCGCCCTGCAACCGGACGTAGACGAAGGGCGCCGTCACGTCGTGCAGGTGCGGCACGCCGTCCTTGTCGGCCACGATCGCCGCGACCTCGTGCCGGCGCAGCAGTTCGACGAAGGCCGGCACCGCGAAGCTCTCGTGCCGCACCTCCACCGCGTGGCGCAGCGGCCGGCCTTCGTATTCCGGAGGCAGCAGCGCCAGGAAGGCCGCGAAGTCCTCGGGGTCGAACTTCTTGGTGGGCGGGAACTGCCAGTTGATGGGGCCGAGCTTGTCCTTCAGTTCCACGAGGCCGCTGGCCAGGAACTTGTCGATGGAGGGGCCGGCCTCGGCCAGCACGCGACGGTTGGTGGCGAAGCGCGGACCCTTCAGCGCGAAGACGAAATGCTCGGGCGTCTCGTCGTGCCAGCGCGCGAAGCTGGCCGGCTTCTGCGTCCCATAGAACGTGCCGTTGATCTCGATGGAGGTCACGTGGCGGCTGGCGTATTCCAGCTCCCGGCTTTGCACGAGGCCCTCGGGATAGAAGTTGCCGCGCCAGGGTTCGAACACCCAGCCGCCTATGCCCACGCGTACGGAAGACACGCCTGTCGCCTTGCTCATGAGCCGCTTCTCCATCGCACCGGCCGACCCTACAATGCCGTTCCGGTTTTCGTTTCGCTTCGCCATGCCCCTGGACGCCGAACAACTTGCCGCTTTCCGCCGCCTGGCCGCCGGCCTCGATCGCATCGACGGCGAGGCCTATGCCGCCGCCGGCCGCGATCCGCTCGTTCCTATTCTAGGTCTGGGGCCTGCCGATGCGCCATTGTGCTTCTTCGGCCGCGACCCGGGCGCGGACGAAGTCCGGCACGGGCAGCCCTTCGTGGGCAGCTCCGGCCAGTTGCTGCGCGCCGAACTGCACCGCCACCTGGCGCCCGACGTGCCGTATTCGTTCGACGAAGGCCTGCGCGTCGGCGCGGGCTGCTTCTGGATCAGCACCGTGCCCTACAAGCCCTTGCACAACAAGGCGTGGTCGCCGGCGGTGCGGCAGCGTTTCCAGCCATTGATCCAGCATATCTTGTCGGCGCAGTGGCGCGGCGGCGATGTCGTCACCCTGGGCAACGAAGCCTTCGAATGGTTCAGCATCGGCCTGGCGGGCGAGGAACTGGCCGCTGTCCGCGAATTCTGGCGGCGCGAGGACAAGTACGAATCCAGCGTTGCCGTGCCCCTGCGCGCGCAAGGCCGCGAACGGGTCCTGCGCCTGCACCCCTTGCCGCATCCTTCGCCCGCCAATGCCCGCTGGCGGCCGCATTTCCCCCGGCTGCTGAAAGCCCGGCTGGATGCGCTGCTGCCGGCCTGATGGAGGTCTTGCCATGAACGGACCCGCGATTTCGATCACCTATTGCACACAATGCCTGTGGCTGCTGCGCGCGGCGTGGATGGCGCAGGAACTGCTGTCCACTTTCGGCACGGACCTGGGGCAGGTCGCGCTGGTGCCCGGCACGGGCGGGGTGTTCCAGATCCGCTACGACGATGAACTGATCTGGGACCGCAAGACCGATGGCGGCTTCCCGGATGCGAAGGTACTCAAGCAGCGCGTGCGCGACCGGCTGGACCCGGGGCGCGACCTCGGGCACGTCGACCGGTCCTAGCTAGCGCAGGCGTTTCGGGAAGCAGCGCCCGTATTCCTCGCAGCCCGGACAGCCTGGTGCCGGTTGCGGCGTTTCCCCGCGCGTGACCGCCAGGTCGTACGCCAGGAATTTCTTCCAGCGCATGTCGCCCGTGTTGCGCTCGGGCAGCCCCGGGAAGTAGCGGTGCAGCGCGCGCGTGACGTCGTCGCGCCCGGCCAGCCCCAGGTCGCGCCACAGGTGATCGGGCCGCAGACAGGCATGGGCGATGATCGTCGCCAGGCAGGCGACGTCGGCGGCGGGAAGCGCGGGGTTGCGCCAGGCCAGCATGTGGGTGCGCAGGTTGGCCGTGAACGTGGTGCAGGCTTCAGGGTGCGCCGGCAGCGGGGGAAGGGGCGCACCCGGAAACCAGCGGGCGTAGAGTTCCCGTAGTGTCTCCTGCGGCAGCCCCAGCAGGGGCAGTTCGCGCCGGACTTCGCGGGCGGCCAGCAGGCGGGCGAAGAGGCGTGCGTCGAATGCGTCCGGGTGCGCGGCGAAGGCGGCGAGCTGGGCGCCGCGGGCGGCGGGGTCAGCGTGCCCGGGCTGGGTGTTGGGCCGGTCGAGCAAGGCATTTGCTCCGATGGAAAGGGGCGGAAGTCGCGACGGCGTGCCGTGGCATTAACGGCTACGGGGTCTTGGCGAACAATGCTACTCCTGGAAAGCTTTGCTCAATGCGGTTCACGGTAGGGCAGCCTTTATTCAGGGGCCCCGAGGTGGGATGGGGCGGTCCTGCAGTCCCCTCAGCATTCATCACCCCCGCATGAGTTTCTCTTGGCAGTCGTGGATCGATGCTTTCATCAACTGCACCGTCTTTCGTCGGATCGGATACGCCGTCGCACGTTCAGAGAAGGTCGCCGCCTGCGCCAGCATCCGGTCAATGGTGACCTCGGCCGCCTTCGCCGCCACGCCACCCTCCGAGGCCAGGCGCAGCAGATGGCTTCGTTTCACGGCACGGCCTTCGCCGCAGACATCCATGTGGTGCTGGCCCATGGGGCCTTCGCTGAAGGTCAGGTCGAAGGCCGGGGCCAGCCGCCAACGCCGATCCCGCCCGAGGCGCCAGGCAAAGTTCTTCGGGTGGTCGTCGCGGTTGTGAAACAGCACGTTGAAGACGGCCCGCGCGTAAGCCTTCTCCACCTCGCGCTCGTCGCGGGTCAGCAGGCGTGTGGCGCGCAGGAGGGCGGTGTAGTCCGCGCTGCCGGGAAGGCGGAAGTCCACCTGCAGCAGACCCGCCAGGCTGTGCACCGGCACGCGCAAGCCTTGTTCGCGATCGAAGCGTGCCACGCCGAAGGCGGCTAGTTTGGACGATAGATCGAACCACGCACTGGCAGGCATCTCCAGCCCGCAGTCGCGAGCGAGTTCGGCATACATCTGCTCGATGACGCAGACCTCTTTGTGTTCGCCCAGGGCGGGGAATTTCACCAGCCAGGGTTCGCCTGAAGCGTCGCCGCGCGTGCTGACGTGGCCGGATCCTGTGTCGTATTGTACGAGCGCCTTGGGCCGTGCGCCTTGTGGGGAGCCCCCCGTCAACGCCAGCTCGCGCAAGGCGACTCCTGCTTCACCGGCCAGGGCGCGCTCGTTTTCCTTGGCTAAGGCCAGCAGGTTCCAGTCTGGCTCCTCGGCATCAAACTGTGCAGCCGGCACGAAGCGCAGGGCACCCATGGCGCGATCCCCGATGAAGGCCAGGCGATCCAGCGGGCCGGGATGGCGCAGGCCCTGCTGGCGGAACAGCCGGTCCATCAGCAGCAGGCCCCAGCCATCGGGCAGGCTGTCGGCGATCAGGCCTGGCAGGCGGAGCAGATGGGGGGGGAAGTCGCCGTAGGCGGTGGCACGCAGCTTGAGGTGCAGCGGTGACAGTTCCAGCCCTTGCGCCAGCGCCTCGGGCGCATATTCGAACAGGAGCGTGGTGCCATCGTCGGCGAGCAAGCCCAGTGGCAGGTCCTCGCCCCAGCCGCAGTAGTGGACGGCCAGGCGTTTCATGTGCTTTTCCGGCGGCTGGCTCGCTGCCGCTGGCTGGCTGCTTCGGCTTTTTCCATCTGGGCGATGGACTGGCGCTTGAGTATGAACAAATCCTCCAGCTCATTGACCAGTCCGAGCGCCTGCACCGTGCGAACCAAGGTCTCCAGCGAGGACTGGCCGCTACTTTCAAGCTTGCGCAGTGCGCCCAAGGAAAGACCCGCCATCTGCGCCAGCTCGCGCTGTGGCAACCCCTGGGCCAACCGCTGCGCACGCACGCGTTGGCCCAGCACCTGAAGTATTTCGCCAGACGGAGCTAGATTAAGTACCATTATTATGACTTTTATGTCATAAAAATATATACAAAAGCCATTTTAATGGTTTTTATAGGGCGTGGCCATCAGGAGGCGCGCTGTATCGCGATTGCCCACAGGGCAGTGGACTGAATCAGCCGCGCCCCATGTGCTCACTCGATATTCTGCGCCTGCTCCCGCATCTGCTCGATCAGCAGCTTCAGATCCATCGCCGCCCGCGTCACTTCCAGCCCGCCGGCCTTGGACCCCAGCGTATTGGCCTCGCGGTTCATTTCCTGGAACAGGAAGTCCAGCCGCTTGCCGGCGCTGCCCTTGTCGGCCTTCTTGCCCGCGCCGCCCTTGCCGATCAGTTGCCTGAGCTCGGCCAGGTGCGAATGCAGGCGCGACAGTTCCTCGGCCACGTCGATGCGCAGGCCGAACAGGGTGGCTTCATGGGCCAGGCGTTCGGACAGTTCCTCGCCGCGGATGTTCTGGAAGCCGCCGGGGAAGGCGGCCTCGACCGTGTCGCGCAGCTTGCGCGCGAGCCGTTCGCGGTATTCCTGGACGAGCTGGGGCATGCGCTGCTCGACCTCTCCCACGATGGCCGCGACCGAGTCGGCGCGGTCGGCGATCATGGCGGCCAGGCGTTCGCCTTCGCGGTCGCGCGCTTCCTGCATCTGGGTCAGGGCCTCGGCGGCGGCGCGCAGGGCGGCCTCGCGCCAGGTGTCTTCCGATTCCTCGGCCGCCTGCACGCCTGGCCAGGACAAGAGTTCGGACAGGCGCGGCGGCTGGACATCAGGGAGCACGGCCTGGACCTTGCGGAACAGCGTGGCGGCCTGTTCCAGGGCGGCGACGTTGATGGATTCGGGGTCGGTGCTGAGGCGGCGCTGGATGGAGGCGCGTACCTCGATCTTGCCGCGCGCCACGGCCTTGGTCAGCAGCTCGCGCAGCGGCGATTCCAGTGCGCGCAATTCGTCCGGCATGCGGAAATGGAGGTCGAGGAAGCGGCTGTTGACGCTGCGCAGTTCGATGGACACCGAACCGTGGTCGGTGTCGGCGCGCGCGGCGCCAAAGGCGGTCATGCTACGGATCATGGCGAAGGCCTGTCAGGATGTGGGCGAGGCCGACGAGCACGGCGACAGGGCCGGTGCGTTTGTCGGCATGAGCGAGCATGATAAATCGCACGACGGGATTCGTGGGGCCTTGCCCGTACAATGTCCGCATCCGGCCGCCGCGGCGCGGCCCATGCGTCCTGGGCGCCGGCGCGCCGGTCCGCCCGCCGATCTGGAGTTTTTCATGAGCATTGCCCCTTCCGCATTCGCCCGGCCGTCCGGCCGCGGCCTCGATTCGCTGCGCCCCGTGTCCCTGCAACGCGG
This sequence comes from Pigmentiphaga kullae, assembly GCF_004216695.1. GTDB lineage: Bacteria > Pseudomonadota > Gammaproteobacteria > Burkholderiales > Burkholderiaceae_B > Pigmentiphaga > Pigmentiphaga kullae. Next base: position 1,297,304 of record NZ_SGXC01000002.1, on the reverse strand, counting down.
CTACACCCGCTATGCCGAAGGGTCGGTGCTGGTGAGCTTCGGCGACACGCAGGTGATCTGTACCGCCAGCGTCGAGGACAAGGTGCCGCCGTTCCTGAAGGGCATGGGGCAGGGCTGGGTCACGGCCGAGTACGGCATGCTGCCGCGCGCCACCCATACGCGCGGCGGCCGCGAGGCGGCCAAGGGCAAGCAGACCGGCCGCACGCAGGAAATCCAGCGCCTGATCGGCCGCAGCCTGCGCGCGGTGTTCGACCTGGAAAAACTCGGCGAGCGCACGCTGCACCTGGATTGCGACGTGATCCAGGCCGACGGCGGCACGCGCACGGCCAGCATCACCGGGGCCTTCGTCGCGGCCAGCGACGCGATCGCGCTGCTGGTGGCGCGCGGCGCCCTGGCCGCCTCGCCCATTCGCGACCACGTGGCCGCGGTATCGGTGGGCATCCATCAAGGGCAGCCGGTGCTGGACCTGGACTATGCCGAGGATTCGCAGTGCGAGACCGACATGAACGTCGTGATGACGGGCAGCGGCGCCTATGTGGAGGTGCAGGGCACGGCCGAGGGCGTGCCGTTCTCGCGCCAGGAAATGGATGCGCTGCTGGGCCTGGCCGAGGCCGGCATCGCCGATCTCGTGCGCCTGCAGCGCGAGGCGCTGGCACAACCGTATCCGGGTCGCTGATGTCGGCGCGACCGGAGCGAACGACGATGGCAAGAAAACTGGTCCTGGCATCCAACAACGCGGGCAAGCTGCGCGAGTTCTCGTCGCTGCTGGCGCCGCGCGGCTTCGAGCTCGTGCCCCAGGGCAGCCTGGGCGTGCCCGAGGCGGAAGAACCCCACGTCACGTTCATCGAGAACGCGTTGGCCAAGGCGCGGCATGCCAGCCAACTGACCGGCCTGCCCGCGCTGGCCGACGATTCCGGGGTGTGCGTGACGGCGCTGGGCGGCGAACCCGGCGTCTATTCGGCGCGCTACGCGGCGCGCAGCGGCGGCGAGAAGTCCGATGCCGCCAACAACGCACTGGTGGTCGAGCGCCTGCGCGGCGCGGCCGACCGCCGGGCCTACTATTACGCCGCGCTGGTGCTGGTGCGTTCGGCCGACGACCCCCAGCCGCTGATCGGCGAGGGCCTCTGGCGGGGCGAGATCATCGAGCAGCCGCGCGGCGCCGGCGGCTTCGGCTACGATCCGCATTTCCTGCTGCCCGGCCTGGGCCGCACGGCGGCCGAGCTGTCGGCCGACGAGAAGAACCGCATCAGTCACCGCGCCCAGGCGCTGGCGGTGCTGATGGACAAGCTGGATACGTTCTGATGGCCCGCTCCATCGCGATCCGGCCGGCGGGGCAGGGGGCGCCCGCGGCGCGCGCGGCCATGCCGTTCGCGCCCGGTCCCAGCCTGCTGACCAGCCTGCCGCCGTTGTCGGTATACGTGCACGTGCCCTGGTGCGTGCGCAAGTGCCCATATTGCGATTTCAATTCGCATGCGGCACAGGGCGAGCTGCCGGAGGACCGCTACCTGCAGGCGCTGACCGCCGATCTCGACCAGAGCCTGCCGCAGGTATGGGGGCGCAAGGTGGTGTCGGTCTTCATCGGTGGCGGAACTCCGAGCCTGTTGTCGGCCGCCACGATGGACGCCATGCTGGCGCTGCTGCGCTCGCGCCTGCCGCTGCTGCCCGACGCCGAGATCACGATGGAGGCCAACCCCGGCACGGTCGAGGCCGCGCGCTTCGCCGACTTCGCGGCCAGCGGGGTCAACCGCATCTCGCTGGGCATACAGAGCTTCGACGACGACCGCCTGCGCGCGCTGGGCCGCATCCACGACGGCCGGGCCGCGCGCGAGGCCATCGCCATCGCCCAGCGCCACATCGAGCGGATCAACCTGGACCTGATGTTCGCGCTGCCGGGGCAGACCCTGGACGGCTGCCTGGACGATGTCGAGACTGCGCTGTCCTTCGGCACGGAACACCTGTCCCTGTATCACCTGACGCTGGAACCGAACACGGTCTTCGCCAAGTATCCGCCGGAACTGCCCGACGACGACACGGCCTTCGAGATGCAGGACCGCATCGAGGCGCGGCTGGCGGGGGCGGGATACGACCACTACGAGATATCGGCCTATGCCCGGCCCGGGGCCCGCTGCCGCCACAACCTGAACTATTGGGAATTCGGCGACTATCTCGGCATCGGCCCGGGCGCCCACGGCAAGTTGTCCTTCCACGACCGCATCCTGCGCGAGGCGCGCGTGCGCAATCCCCAGTCCTGGATGGATGCGCTGCTGGAGCCGGCGGCCGGCGCGACGCACCTGGCCGAATCGCGGCTGGTGGGGCCCGACGAACTGCCCTTCGAATTCATGCTGAACGCGCTGCGGCTGGCCGATGGCGTGCCGGCGGCCAGCTTCGCCGAACGCACCGGCCTGAATCTGGCCACCATCGCCCGGCCGCTTGCCCGCGCCGTGGAGCGGGGCCTGCTGGACGAGGATCCGACCCGCATCCGCGCGACGGCGCTGGGCCGGCGTTTCCTGAACGACCTGCAAAGCCTGTTTCTTTGAGCTGACGGAAAAACGGCCCATTGCCCGTAAACGTGCGCGCCGCGCCATCGCACAGCACTAATGCACTTTTTTGGTGCAAAATGGGTCTGATTTCCCGTAAGGCACCAATATGGGGAATCGTCGCGCCGGGTTTGCTTCATGGTGGTGCGTGGCCGGACATCTTCTTCCGCCCGCCAATGTGCGAGAATGCCGCGCCGTCCTGCGCAAGCGGGCCGGAAGGCGGTACGGGTCAGTGTTGGCACGGAAACTGCTTAACTTGATGCGCAACCGTCCAGCGCCCAGATCGCTTCCGGTCGCGCTGTGTGCATTATCGAGAACGCTTGAGCCTCCGGGAGCCGGAGGCGGTTACGAGACTATCAGGAGCCCTAATGGCAACGCCCAAAGACGTCCTCAAGATGATTGCGGACAACGAGGTCAAGTTCGTTGACTACCGTTTCACCGATACGCGTGGCAAGGAACAGCACGTGTCGGTGCCGTCCCACACCGTGGACGAAGACAAGTTCGAAACGGGCCACGCTTTCGACGGCTCCTCGATCGCCGGCTGGAAGGGCATCGAAGCCTCGGACATGCTGCTGATTCCCGAGCCCTCGACCGCCCGCATGGATCCGTTCCGCGAGGAATCGACCCTGATCATGACCTGCGACGTGGTCGAGCCTTCCGACATGAAGGGCTATGACCGCGATCCCCGCTCGCTGGCCAAGCGCGCCGAAGCCTACCTGAAGTCCTCGGGCCTGGGCGATACCGCCTACTTCGGTCCCGAGCCCGAATTCTTCGTGTTCGACGGCGTGACCTGGAACGTCGACATGTCCGGCTGCTTCGTCAAGATCAAGTCGGAAGAAGCCTCGTGGTCCACCGGCATCGAGTACGACGGCGGCAACCTGGCCCACCGTCCCTCGGTCAAGGGCGGCTACTTCCCCGTCCCGCCCACCGATTCCTTCCAGGACCTGCGTTCGGAAATGTGCCTGCTGCTGGAACAGCAGGGCGTGCCGGTCGAAGTGCACCACCACGAAGTGGCGGGCCCCGGCCAGCTGGAAATCGGCACCAAGTTCTCGACCCTGGTGCAGCGCGCCGACTGGAACCAGATCATGAAGTACACGATCTGGAACGTGGCCGCCGCCTACGGCAAGACCGCCACCTTCATGCCCAAGCCCGTCGTCGGCGACAACGGCTCCGGCATGCACGTCCACCAGTCCATCTGGAAGGACGGCCAGAACCTGTTCGCGGGCAACGGCTACGCCGGCCTGTCCGAATTCGCGCTGTACTACATCGGCGGCATCATCAAGCACGCCCGCGCGCTGAACGCCATCACCAACCCCGGCACGAACTCGTACAAGCGCCTGGTTCCGCACTTCGAAGCTCCGGTCAAGCTGGCCTATTCGGCCCGCAACCGCTCGGCCTCGATCCGCATCCCGTACGTGGCCAACCCGAAGGGCCGCCGCATCGAGACGCGCTTCCCGGATCCGCTGGCCAACCCGTACCTGGCGTTCTCGGCCCTGATGATGGCCGGCCTGGACGGCGTGATGAACAAGATCCACCCTGGCGATCCGGCCGACAAGAACCTGTACGACCTGCCGCCCGAGGAAGACGCGAAGATCCCGACCGTGTGCTCGTCGCTCGACCAGGCCCTGGAAGCGCTCGACAAGGATCGCGAGTTCCTGACGCGCGGCGGTGTGTTCAGCAACGCCATGATCGATGCCTACATCACCCTGAAGATGGACGAAGTCACGCGTTTCCGCGCCACGACCCACCCCGTCGAGTTCGACATGTACTACGGCCTCTGATCAGGACCTGATCAGTCGTCAGACAGGAAAACGGGGCGTTCGAACGCCCCGTTTTTATTGGCCATGACTCATTTGCTTCCAGATCCTTCCCCATATCCGGTCGACGCCTTCGCCGCGTTCGAGCTGCTGTCCAGCGCCATCCTCGTCATCGACGACGACGGCCTGATCCGCTACGCCAACGCGCCGGCCGAGGACTTGTTCGAGGTCTCGGTGCGGCAGCTGTACGCGGTCAAGGCCGGCGACCTGTTCCGCGACGGCGAGCAGTTGCGCCAGTCGCTGGAAGAGGCCCGCCAGCACCTGTTCGCCGACAAGCGGCAGATACTGGAGATCGACCGCCTGGGACGCGAGCCGACCCAGGTATCGGTAACCGTGGTCGCGCTGGACGGCCAGCCGTGGCCGGCGCTGATCGAGCTGCGCGAGATCGAGCAGCAGCTGAAGGTAGACCGCGAGGAGCGCCTGCTGGAACAGGCGCAGGCCAATCGCGAACTGCTGCGCAATCTCGCGCACGAGATCAAGAACCCCCTGGGCGGGCTGCGCGGCGCGGCGCAGCTGCTGGAAGCCGAGTTGTCCGATCCCGCCCTGATCGAATACACCCAGGTCATCATCCAGGAGGCCGACCGCCTCCAGACCCTGGTGGATCGCCTGCTGGTGCCGCATCGCGCGCCGCGCATCGTCGGCGACGTCAACATCCACGAGGTCTGCGAGCGCGTGCGGTCGCTGGTGCTGGCCGAATATCCGAACGGGCTGCGCATCGTGCGCGACTACGACGCGGCGATTCCCGAGTTCCGCGGCGACAAGGCGCAGTTGATCCAGGCCGTCCTGAACGTGGTGCGCAACGCCGCCGAGGCCCTGTCGCCGCGTATCGCGGCCGGCGATGCCGAGATCACGCTGCGCACCCGTGTGGCGCGCCAGGTCACCCTGGCCAAGCAGCGCTTCAAGCTGGCATTGGAATTGCATGTGATGGACAACGGCCCGGGGATTCCCCCTGAATTGCTGGACCGGATCTTCCACCCGCTGGTGTCCGGACGTGAGGGCGGCAGCGGACTGGGATTGACCCTGGCTCAGACTTTCGTGCAGCAGCACGAGGGTGTGATCGAATGCGACAGCCGGCCCGGCCTGACCGATTTCCGCCTGCTGTTGCCCTTACCTTGATCGAAGAATTGGATGGATTTTTTTTCCCGAGCGTACCTAGGAAGGCAGCGATGAAACCGATCTGGATCGTAGATGATGACCGTTCGATCCGCTGGGTGCTCGAAAAAGCCTTGGCCCGCGAGAACCTGCCCAGCCGCAGCTTCGGCACCGCGCGCGAGGCCCTGGACGCCCTGAACGACGACGTACCCCAGGTGCTGGTGACCGACATACGGATGCCCGGCGCCGGCGGCATCGAACTGTTGCAGGCGGTCAAGCGGCGCTTCCCGGCGCTGCCCGTGATCGTCATGACGGCGTATTCCGACCTGGAAAGCGCGGTGTCGGCCTTCCAGGGCGGCGCCTTCGAGTACCTGCCCAAGCCCTTCGACGTGGACACCGCGACCGAACTGATCCGGCGTGCCGTCGAGGAAAGCCTGCGCGAGGAGGCCTCGGCCGACGAGACCCTGGTCGGCACGCCCGAGATCCTGGGGCAGGCGCCGGCCATGCAGGAAGTGTTCCGCGCCATCGGCCGCCTGTCGCAGTCGCAGGTCACGGTCATGATCACCGGCGAATCGGGCAGCGGCAAGGAACTGGTGGCGCGCGCACTGCATCGGCACAGTGCCCGGGCCTCCGGCCCCTTCGTGGCGATCAACACCGCCGCGATTCCGCGCGACCTGCTGGAATCCGAGCTGTTCGGCCACGAGCGCGGCGCGTTCACCGGCGCGCAAAGCATGCGCCGCGGCCGCTTCGAGCAGGCCGACGGCGGCACGCTGTTCCTGGACGAGATCGGCGACATGCCCGCCGAGTTGCAGACGCGTCTGCTGCGGGTGCTGTCGGACGGCAGCTTCTATCGCGTGGGCGGACACAGCCCCGTGCATGCCAACGTGCGCGTCATCGCGGCCACGCACCAGCCGCTGGAAGAACGGGTCAAGCAGGGCCTGTTCCGCGAGGACCTGTTCCACCGGCTCAACGTGATCCGCCTGCGCCTGCCGCCGCTGCGCGAGCGGGCCGAGGACATCCCGCTGCTGGCCCGCCATTTCCTGGCGCGCAGCGCGCGCGACCTGGGCGTCGAGCCCAAGCGCTTCACGCCCGCCGCGCTGGCGGCGCTGTCGCGCTTTCCGTTTCCGGGCAACGTGCGGCAGCTCGAGAACGTCTGCCACTGGCTGACCGTGATGGCGCCGGCGCAGACGGTGGATGTGCAGGACCTGCCGCCCGAACTCCTGGAAAAGATGCCGGCCGAGGGCCATGGCACGCCGGCTCCGGGCGCGGTCGGCGCGACGATGCAGGCGCTGGCGACGGATCGCGGCGTGCTGGCGGCACCGAGCGCCGAGACGGCGCGCGCCGCCGGCGGCATGGCGGTGGCCGAGCGTCCGAATCCGTGGCTGGGCGGCCTGCAGAGCGACGTCGAGCAGCGCCTGCAGCGGGGCGAGCCCGACATCATGCAGACCCTGACGCGCCAGTTCGAAAGCATGCTGATCTCGACCGCGCTGCGCGCCACCCGGGGCCGGCGGATCGAGGCGGCTCTCAAGCTGGGCATCGGCCGCAACACCATCACGCGCAAGATCCAGGACCTGGGCCTGGACGACGACGATTGACGCCGGCGGCGCCGGGCGGCGGTCTTGCCGTCAGCCCAGCGCCGTGTCCAGCAGCATCATGATGACGAAGCCCACCATCAAGCCGCAGGTGGCGTAGACCTCGTGCCCCTTGCGGTGCGATTCGGGGATGATCTCGTGGCTGATCACGAACAGCATCGCCCCGGCCGCGAAGCCCAGCCCCCAGGGCAGCAGCATCGCGGAGTAGGAGATGACCGAGGCGCCGATGACGGCGGCGATCGGTTCGACCAGCCCCGTCAGCGCGCCCAGCACGAACGAGAAGCCCTTGCTGTAGCCGATGCCCAGCAGCGCGACGGCCACGACCAGCCCTTCGGGTACGTCCTGGATCGAGATGCCGGTGGTGAGCGCCGAGGCGCGCAGCGGATCGGTGCCGGCGAAGGCCACCCCTATGGCCAGTCCCTCGGGCAGGTTGTGCAGGGCGATGGCGAACACGAACATCCACGTGCGGCGCACGGCCAGCGGCGAATGCTTGCCTTCGACCCCCTTGATGAAGTGTTCGTGGGGCAGGTAGCGTTCCATCGCCAGCAGCAGGGCGGCGCCCAGCAGGATGGCCGCGCCCATCAGCAGGCCCGCGCCCCAGGGGCCGGCACCTTGCAGCCTCGCGGCTTCTATGCCCGGTACCACCAGCGAAAAGGCGCTGGCCGCCAGCATGACACCGGCGCCGAAGCCGAACAGGCTGTCCTGCACGCGATCGGACAGGCGCTGGGAGAACAGCACGGGCACGGCCCCCAGCGCGGTTGCGCCGGCGGCCATCATGCCGCCTATCAGGGCTTCCAGCACCACCGGATCGGTGGCCATCCGCACCCACAGCTGCCACCCGAGCACCGCCAGGCCCAGCAGCGCGATGGCGGCGCCCACGGTCCGGCGCAGCACCTGTCCAGGGGAGGCGGTTCGGTTGGCCGTCGTCATGGGGGCCTCAGCTTTGGGCCTGTCGGTAGCGCCGTTCGACTTCATCCCAGTTCACCACGTTGCAGAAAGCGGCAATGTATTCGGGACGCCGGTTCTGGTAGCGCAAGTAGTATGCATGCTCCCATACGTCCAGACCCAGTATCGGCGTGTTACCAGCCATGAGCGGGCAGTCCTGGTTGCCCGTGCTTTCCACGGCCAGCTTGGTCTGGTGGTGCCTGGTGTAGTGGATCTCCATCGTCTGCCCGTATTGGTAATGATAATCATTTATATTTTAGAATAAAAAGGCCGACTGAAGGAAGAGGCGGGACTTCGTCGCATCAACGCCGAGACGTGAGCCGGCGCAGGACGTCCAGAAGCTTCACCGCGGGCTGGGGCAAGAGCCCGTGGCTTCGCCGGTAGACCTGTAATTGGCGGCGCTTGACCACGCCGGCCACCGGTAGCCGGTCTATCCAGCCTGCCTGCCGTTCCGGCTCGTACAGCGGTTCAGCCAGCCACCCGAGGAAGCCGCCGTGCGAGATCAGGCTCTTGTTCGTGATGTTCGAGCGGGTATTGACGATCACCCCCGGCATGGGCAATCCGGCCTTGGCGAATTCCTTGGACAAGTCCTCGTAGGGGGCGGTCCCTTCGGGCGATAGCACCCACTTGTAGTCCAGGGTGTCCGCCAGGGTGATGACGCTGTTGGCGCGCAAGGGGTGGGACGGCGCGGCGACGATGTAGCTCGCGTCTTCCCAATGGCAATCCGGGATCGCGCAGATGTCGGGACTGGCGGGCATGGAAGCGCCGACGGTAAGGTCGACCTCCCGGTTGACGAGCGCATCGACGAGCACATCGGCGATTCCTTCGACGATATGCACCTGCAGCTTGGGCCATTGTTCCAGTACCTGGGCGATGGCTTGGGGGAGGATTTGTCCGACCGCGCTGGCGATCGCTCCAACGCGGATCGTACCGCGTGCCAGGCCGCGCAGTTCGTCGATTTCTTCGGTAGCGGCCTCGGCTTCTTTCTGGATCAACGCCGCGCGGGGCAGCAGGGTCTCGCCCGCGGCGGTCAGCTTCATGCCGGTCAGGTAGCGCTCGAACAGCGGCATGCCGATCTGCTCTTCCAGCTTGCGTATGGTCCGGCTCAGGGCAGGCTGGGTGATGTTGAGTTTCTGGGCTGCGCGCCCCAGGGTGCCGTACTGGGCAACCGCAAGAAAGGCATCGAGAGGGCGGATGTGGATGGTCATGCCGAAACTTAATGGCGCCCACCGGAAAAAGCAATATTCAGTGCCGCTCTGCCTTACGCATACTGCGCGCATCGTAAACGAGGAGCCAGGAGCGCAAGCAGTGAGGAGCATCATCGTTACAGGAGCGGCCAGAGGCATAGGGCTGGCGTTCGCACGGCGTTTCGCGGCCGACGGGTTCGACGTCGCCATTCTCGACAGCACGGGCGCCGAGCAGGCCGCGGCATCGATGGCACGCGAGGGACTGAGCGCGACCGGCTATTCCGGCGACGTGACGGAGGAGGCGGATTGGAGGCGCATCGTCGAAGACCTGTCCGCGAAAGGAAATGCGCTCTACGGACTGGTCAACAACGCGGCGATGTTCGCGAGCCTGCCCATGCAGCCGTTCACGCAGATTTCCAAGGAAGACTGGATGCAGGTCATGGCAGTCAACACCGCCGGTCCGTTCCTGGGCATCAAGGCGTGTTCGCCAGCCATGCGGGAGGGCGGCGGTGGGCGTGTGGTGAACATCGCGTCCACCTCGCCTTTGAAAGGGGTGACCGGGATGCCTCACTACGTGGCCAGCAAGGGCGCGGTGATCGCGCTCACGCGCAGCCTGGCCAGGGAACTGGGGCCGGCGGGGATCACGGTCAATGCGATCGCCCCGGGATTCACTCTGTCGGACGGCATCCTGACGAACAAGGAGCACGTCGATCAGTTCCGCGACGTGGGCAAGAGTGCGCGGGCGTTGAAGCGGGACCAGATGCCGGAAGACCTGGTCGGCGCGGCCTCGTTCCTGCTGGGACCCGATGCGGCATTCATGACGGGCCAGACGCTCGTCGTCGACGGCGGAGCCATCTTCGTCTGATCACAAGAACCACCAGAAACCAGGAGTCGAGACAATGAAAAAGACAATCACGGCCGCCGCGGCGGCATTCATGTTGGCGAACACGCCGGCCTTTGGCCAGGCGCCGAAATATCCCGCCAAGCCGGTCCGCATCGTGTCGGCGTTTTCCACCGGATCGGGAGCCGACGCGATGTTGCGCATCGTGGCCGATCGCCTGTCCAAGTCGTGGGGCCAGGCCGTCGTCGTCGAGAACAAGCCCGGGGGCACGGGTTTCATCGCGGCCGCCGACGTCATGCGTTCGCCTGCCGACGGCTATACGCTCTTCCATGCGGATGGCCTGAACTTCACCGCGGTGCCGCATCTCTACAAGAAGATGCCCTACGACGCCCAGAAGGATTTCGTGCCGGTGATCCCCCTGCATCACAGCAACTTCTTCATCGCCGTGTCGTCGCAATCGAAATGGAACAGCGCCGGCGATCTGTTGGCCGCCGCGAAGGCGGCTCCCGGCAGGGTGACGTACGGTTCGTGGCAGATCGGAAGCGTGGCGCATCTGGCCGGCGCGGCACTGGAGACCGCTTCGGGCACCCATATGACGCATGTCCCGTTCAAGGACGTGGGCCAATTGTATGCCTCCGTTGCCAACGGTGACGTCGACTGGGCATTCGGGACGCCGGGCAGCGCAGGTCCGTTGCAGCAGGCGGGCAAGCTCAAGTTCATCGGCTGGGCTGGCACGGAGCGTCTTGCCGCCTATCCGGACGTGCCGCTGGTCGGCGAAAGCGGCGGGCCGGCAGGTTTCCAGGTGTCGGGATGGGTGGGGCTGTTCGCGCCTGCGGGCACGCCCAGGGCGCTGGTCGATCAGGTCAACAGGGATGTGGCCGCCATCTACAGCCAGGCGGACGTGCCGCCGAAGATGATCCAGTTCGGCTACATGCCGCTGCTGATCAAGCCTCAGGAAGTCTCGGCGCTGATCCGCAAGGAGTCCGAGGCCTACGCGAAGATCGTGAAGGAAAACAACCTGACGCTGGATCAGTAGGCGCGGCCGCGTGTCTGGACCGACCGTCGGGAAATCTTTGAGGATGGAATCTTGGAACTGGGAAATACCGATACATACCGGCAGCCGGAACTGCTGATCGGGGGCGATCCCCGAGGGCTCGATGGCCGGGAAGCCATGCCGGTCGTGAACCCCGCGACAGGCGGTGCGCTGGGCCTGCTTCCGCTGGCAAGCCGGCAGGATTTGGACGATGCGCTTGAAGCCGCGCAAAGGAGCTTCATGGCATGGCGGCGGGTGGCGCCGGTCGATCGGGGGAGGATCTTGCGCCGGGCCGCCGACCTGATGCGCGGCAGCCTCGAGCCGATAGCCCGGCTGATCACCCTGGAGGTGGGCAAGCCCATTGCCGAGTCTCGCCAGGAAGCGGCGCTGGCCGCGGAGACGCTCGACTGGTTCGCGGAAGAGGGGCGCCGCGCGTATGGACGGATCTTGCCATCGGGGCTGGGCAAGACCCAGTTCATGGTGGTCAAGGAGCCGGTCGGGCCTGTCGCGGCATTCGCACCCTGGAATTTTCCGACGGTCAACGCGGCCCGCAAGATAGGGTCGGCGCTGGCGGCCGGGTGCCCCTGCATCCTGAAGCCTGCGGAAGAGGCGCCCGCGGCGGCGCTGGAAGTGGCCAGGGCACTGCTGGAGGCCGGCCTGCCGCGCGGGGTCTTGTCCGTCGTGTTCGGCGTGCCGGCGGCGGTTTCCGAGCATTTTCTCGCGTCGCCGGTCATACGGAAGGTGTCCTTCACCGGATCCATTCCCGTCGGGCAGCATCTGATGAAACTCGCCGCGGCCTCCGGGAAGCGCACCACCATGGAGCTGGGCGGGCATGCGCCGGTGCTCGTGTTCGGCGATGCCGACGTCGAACAGGCACTGGACCTGGCCGTCGCCTCGAAGTATCGCAATGCCGGCCAGGTGTGCGTGAGTCCCACGCGCTTCTATATCCATGAAAGCATCCATGAGCGCTTCGTCAGCGGCTTCCGGCAGCGGGTGCGGGCCATTCCGGTGGGCGACGGGCTGGCCGAAGGCACCCGCATGGGCCCGCTGGCGCACGACCGGCGCCGGGCTCCCCTGGAAGGCCTGATCGAAAACGCGCTGGACGGCGGCGGCCGCCTCGTCAGCGGCGGCAAGGCCATCGAGGCGGACGGCTATTTCTTCGAGCCGACGGTGCTGGCCGACGTGCCGGAGTCAGCCCGAGTGATGAACGAAGAACCGTTCGGCCCTCTGGCGCTGTTGAACTCCTTCACGTCCACGGACGAGGTGATCGCGCGGGCCAACCGGCTGCCGTTCGGCCTGGCGGCCTATGCGTTCACTCGCTCGACGGACGTGGTCAGGCGGGTATCCCAGGAGGTCGAGGCCGGCATGCTGGCCATCAATTCCTTCATGATCTCGGTTCCCGATGCACCGTTCCTGGGAGTCAAGGAAAGCGGCCATGGCGCCGAGAATGGCATCGAGGGGCTCGAGGCCTGCCTGGTGACGAAGCTGGTTTCGCTGGCCTGATTCAGGCGGCGGGCGGGCGCATGGTCCGCACGACGCCCGCCACCGCGGCGATCAGGAAGTCCAGGTCGTCCCGGCCGATGGTGAAGGCCGGCGTCAGGTAGACGATGTTGCCGAAGGGCCGCACCCAGACGCCGGCCTCGACCAGCCTGGCCCGCAGCGCGTCGCGGTCGAACGGTGCGGCCAGTTCGACCGCGGCGATGGCTCCCAGTACGCGTACGTCGCGCACCCACGGCAGCTCGCGGCAAGGCGCGAGGCCGGCTTCCAGCGCGCGGGACAGGGTCGCGACCTGCTCCAGGCGCGGTTCGTTTTCGAACAGGTCCAGCGAGGCGTTGGCGGCGGCGCAGGCCAGGGCGTTGCCCATGAAGGTCGGGCCGTGCATCAGGGCGTGGCCGGGATCGTCGGACCAGAAGCCGTCGAACACGCGCCGGCTGGCCACGGTGGCGGCAAGCGGCAGGGTGCCGCCGGTCAGGGCCTTGGACAGCGTGACGATGTCGGGCCGGGCATCGGCCTGCTCGAACGCGAACATCGTGCCGGTGCGGCCGAAGCCGGTGAAGATCTCGTCGTAGATCAGCAGCAGTCCGTGGCGGTCCGCCAGCGCGCGCAGGCGGGCCAGCACTTCGGGCGGGTGCATCAGCATGCCCCCGGCGCCCTGGACCAGGGGTTCGACCAGGATACCGGCCAGTTCGTGGGCGTGCTGGCGCAGGAGGGCGTCCAGCTCGGCCTGCGAGGCCTCGTCGCGCGGCAGCGGCGCCATCACGTGCTGGGTCAGCAGGCCGCGGAACAGGCTGTGCATGCCGTCTTCCGGATCGCAGACCGCCATCGTGCCGAAGGTGTCGCCGTGGTAGCCGCCGCGAAAGGCCAGGAAGCGCGAGCGCTGGCGTTCGCCCTGGTTGAGCCAGAACTGCACGGCCATCTTCATCGCCACCTCGACCGCCACGGAACCCGAGTCGGTGTAGAACACGCGCTCGAAGCCCGGGCCCAGCAGCGCGCACAGGCGCTGCGCGAGCCGCGCCGCGGGTTCGTGCGTCAGCCCGCCGAACATCACGTGGGGCATCGCATCGAGCTGGCCGCGCACGGCCTGGGCGATGGCGGGATGGTTGTAGCCGTGGCAGGCGGTCCACCACGAGGCCACGCCGTCCACCAGGCTGCGGCCATCGGCCAGTTCGATGCGGCTGCCGTGGGTGCGCACCACCGGCAGCGGCGGCGCGGCGGTCTTCATCTGCGCATAGGGCAGCCAGACGTGGCGGGCGCCGTCGGCGGCCCAGGCGGGAGCGGGTGTGTGCATGATCGTCCTGCGCCGGCCAGGGCGGGAAGCCGGGCCGGTCGTTCCTCTACAATGACACGCATTCTACGGTGCGGGCGCCTTCGGGCGCACCGCTGGACCATGTCCATATTCGATTCCCTGTTTACCCAAGAGCTCGACCGCGCCGCGCAGCGCCAGACGCGGCGCCGTTTGCGCACCGCCGCCGCGGCGCGCGGCGGGCATGTGACGTTCGAAGGCCATGACGTCGTCGATTTCTCCAGCAACGACTATCTCGGCCTGGCCAGGCATCCCTTGCTGGCCGAGCGCGTGGCCGACTGGACTTCGCGCCATGGCGCCGGCGCGCGCGCCTCGCGCCTGGTGTCGGGCAACCTCGACCTGCACCAGGCCGTCGAAGCCAAGCTGGCCCGCTTCAAGGGGACCGAGGCGGCGCTGCTGTTCGCCTCCGGCTGGCAGGCCAACGCCGCCGTGCTGCCGGCCTTGCTGCGCGTGCCGGGCCAGGGCGACCCGCTGGTGTTCTGCGACCGGCTGAACCATGCCAGCCTGCACCACGGCTGCCAGGCCGCGGGCGTGCGGCAGATACGCTTCCGGCACAACGATCTCGATCACCTGGATGCGCTGCTGGCCGAGCGTGCCGGCCAGCCGGGGCCGCGCCTGATCGTGACGGAAAGCGTGTTCAGCATGGATGGCGACCGCACCGACGTGGCCGCGCTGTGCCGGGTGGCCGAACGCCACGGGGCCTTCGTCTACCTGGACGAGGCCCACGCCACCGGCGTGCTGGGGCCGAGCGGGGCCGGGCTGGCCAGCCTGGGCGGGGGGAGGGTGGATCTGGCCATGGGCACTTTCAGCAAGGCCATGGGCAGCTTCGGCGCCTACGTGGCGGGCTCGCGGCAATTGTGCGACTACCTCGTGAACGTCTGCTCGGGATTCATCTACACCACGGCCCTGCCGCCGCCGGTGCTGGCCGCCATCGACGCCGCGCTCGATCTCGTGCCAGGCATGGACGACGAGCGGCAACTGCTGGCGGGCCTGGGCGACGGACTGCGGCGGGCGCTGGCGGAGCAGGGGCTGGAGACGGGCGCGTCGTCGACGCAGATCGTGCCCGCCATCGTGGGCGAAGCCGGCGCGGCGCTGGCCTTGAGCGATGGGTTGCGCGAACGGGGCCTGCTGGCGGTGGCGATCCGTCCACCCACGGTTCCGGCGGGCACCAGCCGGCTGCGGATCGCGCTCAGCGCCGCGCACAAGGAAGCGGACGTGGCCCGCCTGGCCGGCACCATCGCCGAATTGCGCGCACGGACCGCGGGCGGCAACGGAGGCCGGCCATGACCGGCGGCGCGCGCCTGCCGCTGGTGCTCCTGCATGGGTGGGGCTTCGATGCCTCGACCTGGGCGCCCATGCGCGCGCATCTGGACGGCTGGGAGATCCACGCCGACGATGCCGGCTACTTCGGCCGCGCCGTTGCGGCCCGACGCCCGCCGGCCTATGTGGCGGTGGGGCATTCGCTGGGCGCCATGCGCGGCCTGGAGGAGGCGGGCGGCGGCTGCCGCGGCCTCGTCCTGATCAACGGATTCGCGCGTTTCTCGGCCGCCGCCGATTTTCCCCAAGGGGTGGCGCCCAGGGTGCTGGACCGCATGCTGGCGCGCCTGGCGGCGGATCCCGCGGCCGTGGTGGGCGAATTCCGCCGGCGCTGCGGCGCCGAGGAGCCCGTCGACGCGGGCGCGCTGGACGGGGACGCCCTGGCCGCCGGCCTGCGCCATCTGTGCGAGGGCGATGCGCGCGCGGCCTGGGCGGGGCGGCGCGTGCCGGTCCGGGTCCTGGCCGGCGATGCCGATCCGGTCGTCGCGCCGGCGCTCACTGCCGCCTCGTTCGGCGGCGAGGTCGCTTGGTGCGCGGGCGGCGGACACCTGCTGCCGCTGACACACCCCGAGTGGTGCGCCAACCAGATTCGCATGTTCGCGCGTGAACATGCGGGTGCCGTGGATCCGGCATGACGGCGCACGTCCATGGGCGGGCCGTGGCCCGCCGCTTCGGCGATGCGGCGGAGCGCTACGAGCGCCATGCGGGCTTGCAGCGCGAGGTGGCCGAGGAACTGGCCGCGCGCATCGTCCGCCTGCCGCTGCCGGATCGCCCGCGCATCCTGGAGATAGGCTGCGGCACGGGCTTCCTGGCCGAGGCCCTGGCGCGCCGGCTGGGGCCCGCGCGGTGGACGCTGACCGACATCTCGCCCGCCATGCTGGAGACCGCGCGGCATCGGCTGGCGTTGCCCGGCACCTGTCGTTTCCTGGCCATGGACGGCGAGCATCCCGATGCGGGGCTGGGCGAGTTCGACCTGATCTGTTCCAGCATGGCCGTGCAATGGTTCGGCGACCTGGATGCCGGGCTGGCGCGGCTGGGCGGCCTGCTGGCCGAGGGCGGCTGGATGGCCGTGGCCACGCTGGCCGACGGCACCTTCGCCGAATGGCGGGCCGCGCATGAGAACCATGGCGTGGACGCCGCGGTTCGCGACTATCCCCGTCCCGCGGACATAGGCGCCGCGCTGCCCGGCCTGCGCCGCATCATGCGGGCCGAACGGCGGGTGCAGCCCCATCGCGACGGCATGGCGTTCCTGCGCGGACTCAAGGCGATAGGCGCGGATGCGCCCGCGCCGGGCCGCCGGCCGCTGCCGCCGGCCACGTTCAAACGGATACTGCGCAGTTTCGATACTCAGGGAGCAAGCGTGACCTACCACCTGGCCTACGGCACCTGGAACAAGGGAGGGGCGCCGCGCGGCGTGTTCGTCACCGGCACCGATACCGGCATCGGCAAGACGCTGGTGTCCGCCGTGCTGGCGCGCGCCTGGCAGGCCGACTACTGGAAGCCCTTGCAGACCGGCGTGGCGACCGAACCCGACGACACCGGCACGGTGGCGCTTCTGGCCGATCTTGCGCCCGGACGCATCCATGCGCCCCACGCGGTGCTGCAGGCGCCCTTGTCGCCCTGGGCGGCCGCGCGCGAGGAAGGCGTGGCGCTGGACGCGGCCGATATCGCGCTGCCCGCCACGCGCGCGCCGCTGGTGGTGGAGGGCGCCGGCGGGCTGCTGGTCCCCATCGACGAGCGGGCGACGATGATCGACCTGATCGCCCGCCTGGGGCTGCCGGTGGTGCTGGTGGCGCGCAGCACGCTGGGCACGCTCAATCACACGCTGTTGTCGCTGGAGGCCCTGCGCGCGCGCAGCATCCCGGTGGCGGGCGTGGTGATGAGCGGCGAGCCCTCGGCGGGCAACCGGCTCGGCATCGAACAGTTCGGCAAGGTCCGCGTGCTGGCCGAGATCCCGCGTCTATCCGCCGTCGATGCCGGTGTGGTGGCTGCCCTGGCGCGCGGCATCGAACCGCTGGAGCAGGTGCTGGAAGCGGCCGGAGCCGCGGGCGCCTGAGGCCGGCCTTCAGCGTCCGCCGCCGTCCTGGCCATACAACGTGCGTACCTGCTTGCGCATGTGCTGCAGATAGGCGCTGACGGCCTGCGGCAGGCGCCGGCGGCCCAGCACGCAGACGTCCACGCAGGTCTTGCCCAGGATGGGATGCGACAGCGGAATGCTGACCAGGTCGCCCGCGTCCAGTTCATGGTGGATGGACATGTGCGAAAGGATGGTGATGCCGCCCTGGTTGCGCGCGTAGTTCTTCATCGCGGCGATGGAGTTGGTCACCATCGCCGGCGCCACCCGCAGGCGTTCGCCCGCGCAGATGGAGTCGATCAGGCGGCGTATGCCGAAGTCCGAGGCCGGCAGCGCCGTGCGGTGATTCAGCATCTCGCGCAGCGATATGGACTTGCGGCGCGCCAGTTCGTGCGTGGGCGCCATCACCGCCTCCAGCGGCGCGGAGATGCGTAGCGCGCATTCGATGGCGTCGTGCGGCGTGGGGGTGAACGCCAGGCCCAGGTCCGCGTCGCCGCTGGTGACCGCGGCCAGCGTGGTCTCGGTGCCGGCCACGACGATCTCGAAGGTCACGCCGGGATAGCGCTGCTGGAATCCGGCCACGGTCTGGGTCACGAACTCGATCTGGCCCTCGGTGGAATACAGCTTCACGTGGCCGTTGCGCAGGCCCTTGAGCGCCTCGAGTTCGGCCAGCATGCGCCGCTGGCCGTGCAGCACTTCCTCGGCATAGTGCAGGCAGACCTCGCCCGCCGGCGTCAGCACGACGCCGCGGCTGGAGCGGTCCAGCAGCTTGATGCCCAGTTCGCCTTCCAGCCGCTTGATGTGCTTGCTCAGGGCCGAGGGCGCGATGTCGAGCCGTTCCGATGCGCGCCGTATGCCCTTGCATACCGCGACTTCATAGAAGCTGGCCAGGTCAGCCGGGTTCATGCAGGTTCCCCATTCCGGTGCCGCGCACCGCCCTCGTGCGATCGATGTCCAAGGATGTAGCGTCGCATGCCCCGGTGGCGTGCGGGTGTTCTCGGATCGAGAACATGGTGTGCGTGCCCCTTGTCTTGTTGGGGGGGGGCGATCTCCCGATAATTTTTCGGCGACCGGCAAGACTGACGCCAAGGTGGCGGCACAGCAGCCGGCGGTTCGAGCGTTTCCCGCCAGTCATTATCGAGGCCCCTCATGTCCACAAGCAAGATTTTCATGTCCGACGCCGTCGCCAAGCCCAAGGCGCCGCTTTCGCACGCGGTCGTCGCCGGCGACTTCGTCTTCGTCTCGGGCACCACGCCCTTCGACGCCAACCGCCAATTGGCGCCGACCTTCTCCGAGCAGATGCACCAGGTGATGAAGAACCTCAAGCAGATCCTGGGCGAATGCGACAGCTCGCTGGACAAGGTCGTGAAGGCCAACGTGATCCTGACCGACATCAGCCGCTTCAACGAGATGAACGAGATCTACCGCGGCTATTTCCAGGAAGGCAAGTTTCCGGCCCGCACCACGATCGAGGCACCCCTGGCGATCGCCGGGATGATGCTGGAGATCGAGGTCGTGGCGACCCGCTAGGCAGGCTGGCGGCGCGCGGACCCCGCGTGCCGCCGATGCGTCCTTTCCCCTCTTCGCTCAAGGTATCGAACATGAAGATGTCGTTGAGTTCATCGCTTTTCGCGCGACGCACCGCCGGTGCCGTGCTTGCCTGCGCCGCCGCGGTCTGTGCCGCCACTGCCACGGCGGCCGACCACTATCCCAGCCGTCCCATCAAGATCATCGTGCCTTTCGCCGCGGGCGGCGGCAGCGACGTGACGGCGCGGCTGATCGGCAGGAAACTTCAGGAAGTCTATGGCCAGGCCGTGGTGGTCGAGAACCAGCCCGGCGCCAGCACCCAGATCGCGACCCGCAACGTGATCCGGTCCGCGCCCGATGGCTACACGCTGCTGCTGGCCACCACCTCGGTCGTCAACAATGCGCACCTGTACCCCAGGCTCGACTACGACGCCATGAAGGAACTGGTACCGGTGGTGGGTATCGTCGAAGTGCCGCCGTTCCTGGCCGTGGGGCCCGGCATCAAGGCGACCAACGTCAAGGACTTCATCGCCGAGATCAAGGCCAAGGCCGCCACCGAGAAAGGCGTGACCTTCGGCTCGGCGGGTCCCGGCAGCACGCTGCACCTGGCTTCCGAATGGCTGATCAAGCAGCTCGGCATCAAGGCCGTCCACTCGCCCTACAAGGGCAGCGGTCCGGCATCGGTGGCGCTGGCGCAGGGCGACATCGACTTCAGCTTCGACAACATCCCGCCGCTGCGCCCCATGGTGGATGCCGGCAAGGTGCGCCTGCTGATGGTGGGGGCGCGCAACCGCTTCCCGAGCACGCCGGCGCTGCCGACCTTGAAGGAGTCCGGCCTGCCCGACGAGGAGCTGTCGAGCTGGTTCATCCTGATGGCGCCGGCGCAGACCCCGCCCGCCGTGGTTGCTTCCATCAACGACGAAGTGAACAAGATCCTGAAGAAGCCGGACGTGCGCAGTTCGCTGATCGACCTGGGGCTTGCGCCCATGGACACCTCGGTGGACGATCTGAAGAAGCGCATGCGCAATGACTTCAACATGTGGGGCGGCATCATCAAGGATGCCAAGGTGACGCTGGAGTGAGCATGGGGCAAAGCAAGGTCGACGGTGGCTACGCCCATATCGGGCGGCCGCTGGCCCGGGTGGAGGATGCCCGCCACCTGGCAGGCGGGGGCGCCTTCGTGGCGGACATCCAGGTGGCCGGGTGCCTGGAAGTGGCGTTCTGCCGCAGTCCGGTGGCCCACGGCCGCCTGAAGGGCGTGACGCTGCCGCCGGAGTTGCCGGCCGGGACGTTCTGGACCGCGGCCGACATCGCCGGCCTGGCCTTGCCCATCTACTGCGCGCTGTTGCGTCCGGAGTTCAACGGCGCGCCGTATCCGCTGCTGGCCGACGGCAAGGTGCGTTTCGCCGGCGAGCCCGTGGTGCTGGCGCTGGGCGCGACCCGGGCCGAGGCCGAGGAGCGCGCCGAGCAGGTGCAACTGGACATCGAGCCGCTGGCCGCGGTGGTCGATGCCTGGGACGAGGTCGAGCATCCGGGCGTGCCGCTGCACGACCACCTGGAATCCAACCTGGTCATGCGCATCGGCCGCGCGCTGGGCGATGCGCAGTCCATCATCGACGATCCGGCCGCGCGTGGCCTGCGGCAGGTCACGCGCCGCCTGTCCATGGGCAGGGTGCTGGCCAGCCCGCTGGAATGCCGGGGCTGCCTGGCCTATCCGGATCCGGCCGGCGGCATGGTGGTGCACGTGTCCAGCCAGCGTCCGCACCTGATCCGCACCTTCCTGGCCGAACAGATTCCGGGCCTGACCGAGGCCGACATCCGCGTGGTCGTGCCGGACGTGGGCGGCGGCTTCGGCTCCAAGAGCAATCTCTATCCCGAGGAAGTGCTGGTGACCGCGCTGGCCTGGAAGCTGCGGCGGCCGGTGCGCTGGATCGAGGACCGCTACGAGCATTTCGTCGCCAGCAACCACAGCCGTCAGCACGAGCAGCGCATCACCGCCTATTTCGACGACACGGGCCGGATCCACGCGCTGGACGCGCTGGTGGTGGTGGACGCCGGGGCCTATTCGGCCAAGACCTCCACCGGGGCCATCGAGGCCAACATGGCCACCAACGTCATGCTGGGGCCCTACGACATCCGCAACTATCGCTACGAGGCCGTCAGCATCCACACCAACAAGAGCCCGCTGGGTCCGTACCGGGGCGTGGGCCGGCCGGGCGGCTGCTTCGCGATGGAGCGCATCATCGAGGAAGTCGCCCGCGAACTGGGCGCCGACCCGCTGGACGTGCGCCGGGCCAACCTGATCTCGCCGGCGCAGATGCCCTACGTGTCGGCCACGGGGCTGGCCTATGACTCGGGCAACTATCGCGAGATCGTCGATGCCGCTGGGCGCTTCGTGGCCGAGAACTGGCCCGTTTCGCGGCAGGCCGGGGACGGCTGCCGGGTGGGCGTGGGCTATGCGATGCTGGTCGAGCAGGCCGCGCACGGCGCCGAGGAATGGCGCCGCCGGGGCTCGCCGCTGATCTATGGCCACGAGTCGGCGCGCGCCACGCTGAACATGGACGGCACGCTGGTCATCGAGGTCGGCACGCTGTCGCACGGGCAGGGGCATTTCACCAGCCTGGCGCAGATCGCGGCCGAGATCACCACGCTGCCCATCTCGGCGATACGGATACGCCAGGGCGATACCTCGGCGGCGCCCTACGGACTGGGTTCGGTCGCCTCGCGTTCCATCGTGATGGCGGGCGGGGCGGTGGCCATGGCCTGCCGCGACATCGTCGGCAAGGCGCGCGCCATCCACGCCGTGCTGCACGAGACGGACGACGCGCAGGTCGAGGTGCGCGACGGCGCCTGCGTCTCGCCGCAGGGCACGACGTCTTTCGGCGACCTGGCCCGCGTCGCCTACGTGGGCGTGAGCAAGCTGCCGCGCTCCATTTCCCCCGGCTTCTCGTTCCAGGCCGATTACCGGCCCGGCGTCGAGACCGGAACGTTTTCCTACACGCTGCATGCCGCGCGCGTCAGCGTCGACCCGGACACCGGCTTCGTCAGGATCCTGGACTACCTGGTGGTGGAGGACTGCGGCACCGTGGTCAACCCCCTGATCCTGGACGGCCAGATACGCGGCGGCGTCGCGCAAGGCATCGGCCAGGCCCTGTATGAAGAAATGATCTACGACAGCAACGGCCAGCCGCAAACGGTGACCTTCGGCGACTACGCCGTGCCCAGCGCGGTCGAGGTGCCGCCGATTTCCATCCTGCACTTCAGCACGCCGTCGCCGCATTCCGAGTTCGGCATGAAGGGCATGGGGGAAGGGGGCGCCGTGGCGCCGCCCGCCGCCATCGCCAATGCCGTGCGCGATGCGCTGGCGGAACTGGGTGTGGACGTGTGCCGCACGCCCATCACGCCCGATTACCTGCTGCGCCAGTTGCACGAAGCCGGGCAGGGAGGTGCGCGATGAAGCTGCCGCCTTTCGCGCTGCACGTGCCGCGCACGCTGGACGAGGCGCTGGCGCTGCGCGCCGCCCTGGGCAGCGATGCCAAGGTCCTGGCCGGCGGGCAGAGCCTGTTGCCCATGATGCGTTACCGCATGCTGCGTCCCTACGCGCTGATCGACATCACCCGGGTGGTCTCGCTGACGCGCCTGGATACCACGCCCGTCGTGCGCATCGGCGCGGCCGTCACTCATGCCGACGTCGAGCGGTGCACGCAGGCCGGCGTGCTGTTCGACCTGCTGCGGGCGCATGCCGCCGACATCGCTTTCCTGCCGGTGCGCGGCCGGGGAACGGTGGTCGGCAGTCTGGTCCATGCCGATCCGGCGGGAGACTGGCCGCTGCTGCTGACCGCCCTGGACGCCACGGTGGAACTGGGCAGCCTGCGTGGGCGGCGCGCCGTTGCGCTGCGCGACTTCATCCGGGGCGCGATGGACAGCGACGTGCAGGTGGACGAGATCGCGCTGGCGGCCACGCTGCCCGAGCGGGCATCCGGTCTTCTGCGGTGGGGCCGGTGCAAGCTCATGCACCGGGCCGGCGAATTCGCCTCGGCCAGCGCATTGGCCCTGCAAGGGGCGGATGGCCGGTGGGCATGCTGGCTGGGCGCGATCGACCCCGGTCCGCTGGCGCTGCCGGCCACGGCGGCACGGCTGCCCGCCGCCGGGGGCGCGCTGCCCGCCAGGCGCGACATCGCGGCCTCGGCCCTGGACGAGATCCTGGCCGCCCGGCCGCACATCGATCCGCTGGCGGCATCCCGCCACGCGCAGGCGATGGCCCGGGCGGTCGAACAGGCATGGCAAGGAGTGACTGCATGAACATCACATTGACCGTGAACGGCCGCGAAACCGGACTCGACGTCGAACCGTCCGCGGTACTGGCCGACGTGCTGCGCGAACAGTGCCGGCAGACCTCCGTGCACCTGGGCTGCGAGCATGGCGTATGCGGCGCCTGCAACGTCATCGTCGACGGCCGGGTCGTGCGTGCCTGCCTGACGCTGGCGGGCTCGGTGGACGGCTGCTCGGTGACGACGCTGGAAGGGCTGTGCGACACCACCGCCGACCGGTTGCGCCGGGCCTTCAGCGAACACCACGCCCTGCAATGCGGCTTCTGCACGCCGGGCATGGTCGTGAGCGGATACGACATCGTGCGCCGTGGCCAGTTGCGCGACGAACCGGCGATCCGTCAGTGCCTGTCCGGCAACATCTGCCGCTGCACGGGCTATCACGGCATCGTGGCGGCCGTCGTCGAGGTCGCCAACGAAGAACGACCCACTACCGAGGTGCAAGCGTGAAATCCTCCAACCCTTACGGCATCGTCGGCGCGGCCATCGTGCCGCACGCGCCGCAGTTCCTGTCCCTGCCCGAGAGCGAGGACCTCGAGCAGGTCGCCCGCGTGCGCCGCTCGCTGGAAACCATAGGCGAACAGCTGCGGGCGCTCGAACCCGATTGCATCGTCATGGTGTCCAACGACCACGGCGACCACTTCGTCACCCACGGCGTGCCGCCGTTCTGCGTGCACGTGGCCGACGAAGCCGACGGCATGCACAAGCATCGCGGCATGTGGGCCATCGACGGCGACACCGGCTACGCCCTGGTTCCGGAAATGGAGCGCGCCGGCTTCGACCTGGCCTTCACCATGAACGCCAAGCTGCAGACGGCCTTCACCATTCCCTACGAATTCATGGGCTTCGGGCGCGACGTGCCGCTGGTGGCCCTGTTCGTCAACGCCTACGTGCCGCCCCAGCCCAGCGGGCGCCGCTGCTACGCCTTCGGCGCCGCCCTGCAGACCGCCTTGCAGCGCCTGGGCAAGCGCGCGCTGCTGATCGCCAGCGGCGGCCTGTCCCACTACCCGGGCACGGTGCACTATCCGCATCCCGACCTGGAGGCCGACCAGCGCATCTTCGCCGAGATCCAGGCCGGGCACCTGACGCACCTGCTGAGCTACGACGACTGGGAGCTGGACCGCACCGGCAACGTCGAGCTGCGCGCGCCGCTGATCCTGGCCGGGGCGCTGGGCGAGAACCGGCCGCCGTTCACGGCGCTGCTGGAGCCGTCGTGGCACCACATCTATGCCTCGGCGGGGTGGGACCTGACCGAACCCTCGCCGGCGCGGGACCCGCTGCGCTATCCGGCCATGCCGCCGGAGCGGGCCCGCCTGGCCGAAGCGGTCCTGACCCTGCGTACGCGGGCCGATTCGGCGGAACGTTTCCTGGACGACCCCGCGGCCTTCTGCCAGCCGTTCCTTCTGGCAGACGACGAGCGCGAGGCGCTGTGCGCCATGCAATGGGAAGTCCTGCGCGACCGTTTCAGCATCCATGCCTTGCTGACCTCGGGCGCGGCCATGCAGATCGGCCTGGCCGCCAAGCGCCGCCAGGCCGGATAGAGATTCTTCGCTTCAACATTTTCTTCGGGTATCGGGTATGAAACGCAAAGTAGAAATCGCCGGAGGCGGCATCGCCGGCCTGAGCGCGGGTGCGCTGTTCGCGCGCCACGGCTGGGAAGTCAACGTCCACGAGCAGGGATCCGAGATCCGCGAGGTGGGAGCGGGCATCTACATCAAGAACAACAGCCTGGAAGTGCTGGAGAAGCTGGGCGTGCTGGACCGGATACGCGGCCAGGGCACGGTGCTCGAGCGCGCGCAGATCCAGTTCGCCGACGGCACGGTCAAGCAGGAGCGGCCGCTGCGGGACAAGTCCCGCGTCCACACCTTCGCCCGCCAGGTGCTGATCGAGGGGCTGCGCGACGCGGCGCTGGAGGCCGGCGTGAACATCGTGACCGGTTCGCGCGTGACCGGCGCGCTACCCGGCAAGGGCCTCCTGACCGCCGACGGCGGGCTGCATGAAGCCGATCTGGTCATCGCGGCGGACGGCGTGCATTCGGCGGTGCGCAATTCGCTCAAGATGGGAGGCGGGTTCACCGAGCTGCCGACCATCATCAACCGCTATCTGGTCGAAGGCCGCGCCTTCACGTCCCAGCCCAAGACGGTGGAGCACTGGTCCGGCAACCGGCGCATAGGCGTGACGCCTTCGGGGCCCGACCACACCTACGTCTACATGGTCGCCCCGGCCTGGGACGCCAAGGCGGCGCGCTTTCCCATCGACGTCGAGGACTGGAGCAGGCGTTTTCCCAAGATCGCCGACCTGATGCCGGTGCTGCACCGGGCCGAGGGCACGCAATACCATTACGGCCTGGTCAAGTGCCCGAAGTGGAGCGTCGGCAACATCGCCATCCTGGGCGACGCCGCCCATGGCTTGCCGCCGACCCTGGGGCAGGGGGCGGGCCTGACCCTGATGAACGCCTATGCGCTGGCGCACCTGGTGGCCGACGCCGACGACGTCGCCGCCGCGGTGGCGGCTTGGGAACAGCGCGTGCGCTTCATCAGCGACCGCACGCAGGCCTGGGCCGTGCGCTACGACTGGTTCACGCGCCAGTGGCCGACTTCGCTGGATTTCGCCCGGCCGCTGGTGGCCTGGAGCTTCGGCCAGTTCAAGTGCCTGAACGAGCGCATGCGCGTGGCCGACCGCGGCCTGGCGCAGGCGGGCATAGACATGATGGGAGAGGCACGGCCATGATCATAGACGGCACCAAGACGCTGGCGGCGCCGCGCGCCCGGGTCTGGGAGGCGCTGGACGACCTGGACTTCCTGCGCCGCACGATTCCCGATTGCCGCGCCATCAGCCGCACCGACGACGGCGGCTACCGGGCCACGATCTCGGCGGGCGTGGGGCCCATCCGCGCCAACTTCGAGGTGGCCTTCGCCCGCTCGGTGCAGGCGCCGCAGGAACGCTTCACGCTGACCGGGCAGGGCTCGGCCGGCGTGGCCGGCGCCGCCAGCGGCAGCGTGGCGGTGACGCTGGAGGACATCGCCGGCGGCACCCTGCTGGGCTACCGTGCCGAGACCGAGGTGACCGGCAAGGTTGCCCAACTGGGCGCGCGGATGATAGACGGCGCGGCGCGCAAGTTCTCGGAACAGTTCTTCGCCAACGTGCAGCGCGAACTGTCGGGGGCAGGGGCGCAAGCCGCCGCGCCCGCATCCGGGTTCGTGGCTCCCGCCCAGGCTTGGGCCGCGCCCGCGCCAACCGCCGCGCCGGCGGCGGGTCGCTGGCAGGGCTGGTGGCTGCCCATTGCCTGCGGCGTGGGTTGCTTCGTCGGCACCTTCTGCGCCAACCTGCTGCGATGACCGGCATGGCCAGGCCCGCTCCCCGCGCCGGCGTCTTTGGCCGTCGCCGCGCCATCGTCACCGGCCATCACCTGGCCAGCCAGAGCGCGCTGGACACCTTGCGGGCCGGCGGCTCGCTGGTCGATGCGATGATTTCGGCATCGGCCGTCATGGCCGTGGCGCTGCCGCATGCCACCTCGCTGGGCGGCTGCGGCATGATGCTGTATTACGACGCGGCCTCGGGCACGGTCCAGGCCCTGAACGGCACGGGCCGGGCGCCCGGCCTGGCCCGCCCGGATGCCTTCGGCGACGGCGGCATCGGTCCGCGCGGGCCATCGACCTGGGTGGTGCCCGGACTCGTGCGCCTGTGGGAGCAGGCGCACCGGCGCCATGGACGCCTGCCCTGGGCTTCGCTGATGAAGGACGCGGTGCGCCACGCGGCGGACGGCATCGGGTGCTCCAGCGAGATCCACCGCAACCTCCAGAGCGCCAGGCCGGCGGTGGTCCGCCAGCCCGGCTTCGGCACCCTGTTCGCGCCGGAGGGCCGGCCGCTGACGGCAGGAGACCTCCTGCGCCAGCCCGCCCTGGCCGACACGCTGACTCGTATCGCGCGCGACGGCGCCGGTGCTTTCTACGAAGGGCCCATCGCGCGCAGCCTGGACACCTTCGCGCGGGAGCAGGGCGGCCTGCTGTGCCTGGACGACATGCGGGCGCAGCGCGCGGACTGGGTGCCGCCGGTCAGCCTGAGCGTGCGGGACCGGCACATCCACGTCATGCCGCCGAATTCGCTGGGTGTGCTGATGCTGGCCCAGCTCGAGGCGCTGGCGCCGTACCTGGACGAGCCGGACGGCCAGCGCGCCTACGCGCAGATCCAGATCGCCCGGCTGTGCCTGGAAACCTTCCACCGCAAGGTGGCCGACCCGGCCGCGACCTGGCCCGCGACCCTGGATCCGGCGCGGGTCGCGCGGCGCCTGGCCAGCGTGGCGGATGCGGCGCCCTCGGGCGCGCGGGATCCTGGCGACACCGCCGGCATCGTGCTGGCGGACGGCCAGGGCAACGCGCTGGCCATGCTGCAAAGCGTGTTCCAGCCCTTCGGCAGCGGCTGCGTGGATCCGGCAACCGGCATCCTGATGAACAACCGCCTGATCGAATTCGATCTGGACCCGGCCAGCCCCAACGTGGTGGGGCCGGGCAAGCGGCCGGTCCACACCCTGAACCCGTACATCGTCATGGAAGGCGGCCGTCCATCCATGCTGGGGGTATCGCCGGGCGGCGTGAGCCAGACCACGACGGGCGTGCAGGTGATCGCCCATGCCTGCTTCGAGCACATGCCGCTGGCCCAGGCCATCGATGCGCCGCGCTGGAGCCTCACGCGCGGCGGCGACATCCTGCTCGAACCCGGGTTCGAGGCGGGCGTGGCGCGGCGCTTGCGCGAGGCCGGCGTGCCCGTGGAGGAGGATTCCCTGCACGAGTTCTACTTCGGGTCGGCCAAGGCCATCCGCCTGCGCGCCGACGGCACGCTGGAAGCGGCGGCCGACCTGCGCCGCCAGGCCTGCGCGCTGGCGGACTGAGCGCGCTAGATTTCCAGCGTCGCCATCACCGGCGCGTGGTCCGACGGCTGTTCGTTCTTGCGGATCTCGCGTTCGATCACGCACTCGCTGCACACGGCCTTCAAGGTGTCGGACAACAGGATGTGGTCGATGCGCAGGCCCGCATTGCGGCGGAATCCCAACTGCCGGTAGTCCCACCAGCTGAAGGACTTGGGCGGCTGCTCGAACAGCCGGAAGGCATCGTGCAGGCCCACGTCCAGCAGCGATCGGAACGCGGCGCGTTCGGGTTCGGACACCAGCACGCTGCCTTCCCACTTGACCGGATCATGCACGTCGCGGTCGTCGGGCGCGACGTTGTAGTCGCCCAGTACCGCCAGGCGCGGGTAGCGGGCCAGTTCCTTCTGCAGTCCTTCGCGGAAGGCGGCGAACCATTTCAGCTTGTATTCGTATTTGTCGCTTCCCACCGACTGGCCGTTGGGGCAATAGGCGCTGACGACGCGCAGTTCGCCGGCCGGGGTATCCAGCGTGGCGGCGATGACGCGCTGCTGGGTGTCCTCGAACCCGTCGATGTTCTTGGCTACGTCCTTGACCGGCTGGCGGGTCAGGATGGCGACCCCGTTGTAGGTCTTCTGGCCGGTGAAGACGGCGTGATAGCCGATTTCCTCCAGGGCCGCGACGGGGAACTTGTCGTCGGAAAGCTTGAGCTCCTGCAGGCACAGGGCATCGACCGGATTGGCCTGCAGATAGGCGATGACCTGCGGCAGGCGCACGTTGAGGGAGTTGATGTTCCAGGTGGCGAGCTTCATCGGGCGAGGCGATTTCTAATATGGATGCGGGCTAACGGGGGATTCATCGCCCCATCCGCTGGGCTGGCTGCAAAGCCGAGGCGCGCTTGGCGGCCGGATGGATGTCCGCCGCCTTGCGCATGATAGCAGCCTCGATTCGTGCGGACCGAATCGCTCGTCTACCCCGCCCGGCCCCGACTCCGGATGCTCCCGGCCTCGATCCGGCAGCCGGCGGACCCATGGCCGGGAACGTTCAGTCCCACTGTATGCCCAGTTCCTTCACCAGGCCGCCCCATTTGTCGCTTTCCTTCTTCAGGAAGGCCCCGAATTCGGCGGAGCTGCTGGCCACGATTTCCGCGCCTTCCGAATCGATGCGCTCCTTGACTTCGGGCAGCGCCATGGCCCTCGCGATGCCGTGGTGCAACTCGTCCAGCAGGGCCGGGGGCAGGCCAGCCGGCGCCACCAGGCCGTGCCAGTTGGAAACCTGCATGGCCGGCACGCCAGCCTCGGCGGTGGTCGGCAAATTGGGTAGCTGGTCGACACGGCGCGGACCTGCCACGGCCAGACCGGTAAGGCGGCCGGCTTCGATGTGCGAGCGTACCAGCGTGATGTCCGACACCATGACCTGGACCTGGCCGGCCAACAGATCGTTGAGCGCCGGACCCGAGCCGCGGTAAGGCACGTGCACCATCTCGACCCCGGCCACGCGCTTGAACAGTTCGCCGGCCAGGTGGGGAATGGTGGCGTTGCCGGCAGACCCGAAGTTGAGCTTGCCCGGATTGGCCTTGGCGTAGGACACCAGTTCGCCCAGGGTCTTGATGCCGGTTCGGGGGTTTACGACGATGATCTCGGGCACGCCGATGACCTGCGACACCGGGACCAGGTCCTTGAACGGATCGTAGGGCATCTTGCGCGCGATATGCGGCGCCACGGTCAGCGCGCCGGCCAGCGAATAACCCAGGGTGTAGCCGTCGGGCGCCGACCGGGCGACTTCGGACAGCCCGGTCAGGCCACCCGCGCCCGGGCGATTCTCGACGATCACCGGCTGGCCCAGGATCTTGGTCAGGCCGTTTCCAAGCAGGCGGCATACCGTGTCCGCGGAGCCGCCCGGCGCCAACGGCACGATGATGCGGATGGGGCGCGAGGGGAACTTGTCGGCCGCGCGCACCGGGAACATGGCCGTGGCCAGGGGAAGCGCCATGGCGCCAAGCGTGAGGACGCGTCGTCGTTGATCGATCACGTGGGGTTCCTTGTCTCGTGTCCGGCGGGCTTCGGAAGCGCCCGGTGGCCGGTTCTCGTTGATCTGGTGCCCGCCCGTGGCGCGGGCACCATGTACGCGCACTGTAGGCAATGTGATGCGCGCGGGCTATCCGCGCTCGCGTCAAAGCTGATATGCCTGAATTTGCAGGGGGAGGTCCAGCCGTACCAGGGCGCCGGGTCGGCTCGCGATGCCGCCCCGGGACGGATTCTTGCCGGCGGGCATCCGGGCGGCGCGGCCATGCGGCCATCGCCGGATTGGCGTATGTTCCCGCATGAACCCCCCGGCGCCTATTTCGTCACCGCCACCGTGCCCTTCATCAGCGCCGCATGCCCCGGGAACGAGCAGAAGAACGCGTAGTTTTCCCCCGCCTTGAGCTTGCTCGTGTCGAAGGTGACGGAGTCGGTTTCCCCGCCGCCTATCACCTTGGTGTGCGCGATCACGCGCGTATCGCCCGGCTTGAGGTAGTTCTTCTCCAGCCCGGCGGGAATGCCGTCGGCCGCGATGCCTTGTACGTCCGAGGCCTTGCTCAACACCCAGTTGTGCCCCATAGAGCTCTTGGGCAGCTTGCCCGGGTGCGTGAGCTTGACCGTGAACTGCTTGCAGCTTTGCGGCACGTCGATGCTGGTCTTGTCGAATTTCATGGCATCGTTGCCCGCGATCTCCACGTTGCAGGTGGCGGCGAAGGCGGGGCTGGCCAGGGTGGCGGCCAGCAGCAGCGCCGGGGTGGTGTGCAGGATCTTCATCAGGTTCTCCTTCAGGAACGTCGGTCGAAACGAGGACGGATCAGCAGCGGGAAGAAGCGCCACAGGTACAGCGCGAACCCCAGGATCCAGGCCGCCGCCGATGCGTGCAGGGCGCCCGTGGCCCAGGCCGTGGGCAGCAGCGCGGCCAGGCGCAGCGCGGCCGCCGCGATCACCAGCGCATAGGCCGCCACCATGCTGCGGTCGGTGCGCAGCGGACGCCCCAGGTGGCCCAGCGCCGTGCGGGTGACCATGCCGATGATCAGCACCGCGAAGCCCGCCGCGCCGATGACGTGCGCCGGCCAGGCCAGGCGCGGGACCCAGCCCGCCGCGTGCGCCGCGGCCACCAGCAAGCCGATGCCCAGCGCGGCGTAGCCCACGTACAGGATCCACAGGAGCGGCACGCGCCGCACCGCCCAGGGGCGCCATGCCAGCAGTTGCCAGCAGGTCAGCACGCCGGTGGCAGCAAGAGCCAGGCCCGCCCCTGGCATCCAGCCTGCCAGCAGGAGCGCGATCGCCAGCACGCCCGCGCCGAGCTGCCACTGGCCGCTGCGGGTGTGCATGGGGATGTCCAGGCCGGCCACGGCGCGCATCGCGAAGAAGGGGATCACGCGCCGCGCCACCAGCAGCGCGATCACCGCCATGCACAGCAGTCCGAGGTTGAAGCGCGCCAGCAGCAGGACGTAGTCGCCTTGCAGGACCGTATGGAGGTAGAGGACGTTCGCCGCGCCCAGTCCAAGGACGAGTACGGGTATGCCGTAGTTGCGCTTGCTGCGTGCCTGGTAGATGGAGCGTCCCAGGGCCACGGCGGCGGTGGCGAAGAACAGGGTCTCGCCGCATGCGGCAAGCCAGAAGCCCGCGCCGCCGGGCACCAGGTACCCGATCCGCGCCAGCAGCCAGAGCGCCGTCAGCGCGCCCAGGGCCGTGCCGTGCAGGGGATTGATGCCGGTCCAGTTGGCGCCGGCGGTAAGCAGGAAACCCACCGCAATGGTGGCGATGAAGCCCCAGAGCATTTCATGGGCATGCCAGGCCACGCCGCCGAGCGGCCCGGCCGAGAACTGCGGCGCATACACCCAGAGCAGGATGGACAGGGCGGCCCACAGGCAGCCCGCCAGATACAGAGGCCGGAAGCCCAGCTCCAGGAAAGCGCGCCACTGCGGGGGTGGCGGGGTGGGTGGCACCGGTTCTTCGACTTCCAGCAGGATGGCCATGGGCCGGCTCCGTGGGGGGATGGACGTCTGGTTTGAAGATATATATTAAATGAATCTTATAGGGGGAACCCCAATACCGTCGACGCCGCCGGGGATTTTCAACAGGGATCTTGCGAGCGGGCGCGGGCCACCGCCTCGGCGGCCGGACTGCTCCACGTCCGGTGGTGCCATTCGGAGGGCAGCAGGCCGAAGCGCAGCCGGAACAGCTTGCTGAAGGCCGATTGGTCCGCGAAGCCGCAGCGCCACGACAGCGAGCCGATGTGCAGCCTGGGGCTGCGCTCGATCAAGGCCTTGGCGCGTTGCAGGCGGATTTCGCGCAGCGCTCCCATCACCGTTTCGCCCCGTGATGCGAAGGCCGCGTAAAGGCGGGTGCGCGAGCAGCCGGCGCCGCGGGCGACCGCCGCGACGTCGAGGTCGTGGCGGTGGGCCTCGCGTTCCATGAAGCGCAGCGCCGCCGCATGGCGGCCCCCGTTCAGGTCATCTTCCAGGTCGGATTGTTCCTGGCTCGATCCCTGGCGCCCCAGGTTGCGCAGCATCAGCAGCGCGAGCGTACGCGTGCCCTCCAGCAGGCTGGCGTACTCCATGCCGTCGAGCTTCTGCGGCTGGCGTGTCAGCAGGGCCAGATGATTCAACTGGCTGGCCAGGGCGGGGGCCAGCGCGCAGTGTTCCAGCGGGATGGGCACGTTGCCCGGCTCGCGTCCCAGCGCCGCGCGCACCTCGTCGCGGGGCAGGGCCAGGAAGACCTCGCGCGAGCCCTGGCTCCAGCGGTAGTTCCCGATGCGCCAGGGGTCGTACAGGCCCAGGTTGCCCGGGCCGACGCGTTGAGGCTCGCCCGGAGCGGCATCGCGTATCAGTTCGCCGGCCTGGATCAGCGTGACCACCACCATTTCGGGCGCATGGGCCAGGCGGCGGGACGCCGCCCGCATTTCGTAGGCGGACGAACGCATGGTGCCGAAGATGCAGGTGCTGCTGCGCAAGGTGAGCAGTTCCGCATCCAGTTCGGTACCGGGCGGTGGCGGCAGCATTTCCACCCACTGGTGGGCACGTTCGCGCCAGGCGTCGAAACGCAGTCCCGGCTCCACGTCGTGGGAAGACAGATGCTCCGGTACGCAAGGAGGCGGGGTGGTCGACATGACACAAAATGATACACCTGTGGCGCGCAATGCTACATCCGGGACGATTTTCCGGTACTCGGGACGCTTGCCCCAAACATGCCTGCCTCGCAAAAGAGGCCTTTCTCTAACATCTGCTCATCCTTTCCATGCGAATGACGCGGCATTGCGAATGTCAGGGCGTCGGTTCGTTGCACGGGCCACGGGACCGGTTTCTCAGGAGCGGCAGTATGAAAACAAAACGATTTGTCATGTCGGCACTGGCGTTGGTCGCGGGTGCGATGCTGGCCGGTTGCGGGGGAGACGGGGCCAAGAGCGACGGCGGCTCGGGCACCAGCTACTCGCCCCGCACCTATATGCTGGTGGCCGGGTCCGGGCAGTTGTCGGCCGGCGCCGAGGAGACGACCCGGACCCTGACCTTGAAGAACGTCGAATCCGACGTGCTGTGGTACGAAGGCGGCCAAGGCCTGGAGGTGGGCAAGTCTCCGGTCAAGGACTACGCGGGCAGCATCTGGCGGGACGCCTATGGCGGCGTCGACCCCAACGCGACCGTCCAGTTCCAGCTGCAGGGCAGCGGTGCCATGGAAGGTGTGTATGTGGCGCTTTCCCAGCCCGCCTACGACGAGAAAACCGGGACGATGACGTTCCAGGCGCAGTTGCAGAACGACACGCTGGACCAGGATGCCGGTGCCGCGCTTGCTTTCGACAATGTCACCGTCAAGGTGCTCAACAACCTGGCGGACGACAAGGAGGTGGCGGAGTACACGCAGTACGCCTCGAAGGCGGCCTTGCAGCCCACCGCCACGGCCGGCCAGTACAAGGTGGTGCTGAGCCAGGCGGGCGCGGACATGTTCCTGGTGGACAACGCCCCGGGCACGTACTCCGAGGCCCGGCCGGTTTCCTATTTCCTGCCGCAGTGGTCCTATGCCTATGGCGAGGCGGCGCCGACCGCCACGCTGTTCGGCACCACGTCCAAGGGGGTCTCCAAGCTGTACGCCATGAAGCTGACCAATCCCGCCTATGACGCGGACACCGACGAGATCAGCTACACGGCGACGCTGCAGGGCGCGAACGCGGGCGCGCCGGAGGCCGTCGACGATGCCGTGCTGAGCATCGCCGCGGGCCGCTTCACGCGCTTCCCCATTCCCGGCAAGGGCACCGCCTACCAGGCCTTCGGACAGGGCTACAACCCGTCCACGGCGAACACCAGCTACATCTACTTCGGCAGCGACATCGCCCGCAAACAGGCGGGATCGCTCTGGGGTACCCAGTCCTATCTCAAGCAAGGCTGCGCGCCGAGTTGCCGCAACGACCTGAAGACTATCAAGGACATGGGCATCAACCTGATCCGGCTCTACGACTGGGACACCCGCAACGACCACAGCCAGTTCCTGGACTACGCGAACAGCCTGAACATCAAGGTGATCGTGCCGCTCAGCAACTGGATCTCCACGCAGGGCGACACGGTCTGGAATACGGCGCTGGCCGCGTATTTCTCGAACCGGAACTTCGGCAACAAGGCCGGCACCGACTGGCATCCCGCGATCGCCGGGGTGATCATCTCCAACGAGCTCGATTCCGAAGGCTATCCTGGCAACTACAACACGGCCATCGGCCTGGTCGCGCGCTTCATCGAGGAGGCCGACAAGCGCAAGTTCAGCAAGAGCGTTCCGGTCGGCATGCCCGTTACCTTCGTGCCGCGCGGCGAGCCTTATCTGCTCGGCAGGAACATGCCCGGCTGGAACCAGTTCAACCGCCTGCTGACCGACTCCCGGACCGCGAAGTACAAGGACCGCCTCATGCTTGCTCCGCAGACCTACAACGACGAGACCTATCTGCTCAAGAACGCGGAAAGCACGGGCCAGGGCTGGATTCCCGCGACCTACAAGCAGTTCGGCGTTCCCATCCTGTTCACGGAGATCGGCTACAGCCGGGCGAAGCCCGACTACACCCCGAACTACGTCAACCGGCAGTTGAAAGGCGTGCTGGACTACCAGAAGAGCAATCCTGGCCAGATACTCGGCATCGCCCACTTCCAGTTCGACGACAAGGTCTGGAAGCAGACCGACCACGACACCGACACGGAAGGGGCGTTCGGGGCATTCCATCACGGCAACGTCGTCAAGCAGATCCAGACCGTGCAGGCAGACTACGACTTCTACGAGGACCAGGCCAAGACCAACTACGGCGTGCTGACCATCGACCAATTGAACAAGACCAGCCTGTACGATGCGGTGGTCAACGCCTACAAATAAGAAAAGCGGCGTCTCTTCCTCGGGCCCGGAACCTCATCGCGCGGTTCCGGGCCCGTACGTATCGAAACAATCGCGCAATTTACGCACGGCGAGCCCGGGGGCTACCATCCCCGCTCGTCCAGCATCGCCGGACCTTCACGCGTGAACTACGGAGGGGCGGGTGCGCGTCGCATTCGGCAAACTCAGGGCTCGTCTGGCCACCGGCATCGGTTCGACCATCGCGGTCTGCGCCGCGACCGTCTACGGCATCCTGGGCGCCGCGCCGCCGCCAGCCGCGACCGAGTACACGGCCGGCAGCCAGATCGAGGCCGGACAATGGCAGGTGATACCCAGGCGGGCCTGGGTCAGCGAAGAAAAGAAGGTCCTGGGCGTCCGGCTGCAGGAAGGTGAGCGGGCGCTGGTGGTCGAGGCCGACCTGAACAACCGCACGCAAGCCTCCACCCGCGACTACGCGAAGCTGCTGAAACTGCATCCCGTGGGCGGCGTTCCCGCGCCGGATCCCGAGGTGGCGCTGGTACGCGAGGCCCGGCCGCTGCCGCTGCTGCATCCGGGGCTGGCCGAGCGCGTGGCTTTCGTCTGGAAACTGCCGGCCTCGGCCGTGTTGCCCACGAGCCTGGACGCCGATGTCATCGCCAAGACCTACAAGCCCGTCGACAACCTTTATGGCACGCCTGGCTGGTTCAATCCGCGCGTGGTGGGACGAATCACGATGGCGGTCGAGGCGACGGAAAGCGTGGCGGGGCGGGCCTCGTGAGGCGGCCGTTCACTACCCTGGGCATGGTTGCGCTGGCTGCTGCCGTGCTGTTCGCGATGCAGCGCAGTACGCCGCGCTATCAGGACCTGACCGGACCCATCCCGGCCTACGGGAAGATGGGGAAGGCGGCGTCCACGCGCCTGTTCGATATCGAGGTCGAGCGCGTGGAGTTTGCGCGGCAACTGGTCGGCAAGCGTTTCGGCGGCGAGATACGGCATGAAAGCGCGGGGGTGTGGGCGATCGTCACCGCGCGGATGGCCGCGCGTTCGCGGTCGGTCAACGTCACGCACGCCGTGTGGGAAGGGCCGACGGGACTGCGCTACGAGTTGTCGGACCGGCCGGAGTTCCTGCCGGACCTGCCGCCCCATACGCTCGAGCCAGGCCTGCCGCAGCGTGGCCGCTTCGTCTTCGAGATCCGGCCCGACCAGATCCTGGGTGCCACCTTGCTGGTTTCCGAAGGTCCGTTTCCCCGGCTGGATTCCGAGGCGCACGTCGCGTTGAACGCGCTGCCGACCGCCGCGGACGGCCTGCCGCCGATTGCCGAGACCTTCGATCTGCGGCAGGCGGGAGGCCGGCCGTGAACGCCCGGGATCCCGCCGTTGCGCGGGACGCTGCGGAGTGCCGATGGCGCCGGCGCAGCCTGTGGCTGCTGGTGATCCTCGTGCCCTTGGCCATGGCGGTGGTCATGCATGACAGCGCGCGAACGTGGTGGAGCGGGCGCGCGCGCATCGCGCGCGAAGTTCCCGCGGGCGGCCAGGCCGATCTTGGGGGAGCGAGCTGGCGGCTTCGCGCGTTGCGGATGGCGCCGCTGCCGGCGGGCAAGCGCATACCGGAAAACGCGATGGGCGTGGTGGCCGAATTTGCCGTGCAGGTGCGGGATGCCGACGTGCGCAAGAACTGGGCGGGCTGCGAGATCGCGCTGGAGGACGGCCAAGGGCGGCGCTGGATGCCGACGCGCGTCTTGCCGCTGCCGCGTTCGGAAGCGCGGGAATGCGTGCTGGCCGCGGGATCGGGGCCCAAGGCCGGCGATACCGTGCGCATTCGCCACGCCTTTCTGGTGCCGCGCGATGCCGCCGCGGCCCTGCGCGCCACGGTGGCGCTGGGACCGCAGCGGCCGCGCTACCTGCGCTTTGCCCAGCCGCCGACGTTGGTCCAATAGGCGCTGGCTTTCAGGCGCGTCGTTCCAGAGGCGCTGTGCGCGCCGACGCCGGCTCGCGCACGGGCCGTGCGAACGCGGTTTCCAGCACCGCCGCCAGGAAGCAGATGCGCAGCGGTTCGATCAGGAGTCCCGTGGACGAATCGCGGAACGGGCTGCCCAGCAGCAGCGTCAACCCGTGTGCCCAGAGCTGCCAGGTGTCCAGGTCGTGGGGGCCGATCAGCCGCGTCGCGCCTATCCATAGCCAGGCGCTGCCCCAGTCGATCAACCGGTAGCCGAGAATGAGCGTGACCAGCAGCAGGACGCCCGAATTCAGCGTCAGGCGGATGCCGTTGGCGATGGGCAGGTAGCGCGAACGATAGCCGCCGATGAAATGAGCGACGAAGTCGCGCAGGAATTTCGGAATGGCCCGGTAGCGTTCTCCAAAGCGTTCGATGCGGCGGTGGATGCGCATCAGCTCGGTATCGTCGCGCACGTCGTAGCCGTAGACCAGCGCCGTCATGACCAGCCAGACCACCGGCAGCAAGGCGTAGAAGAACAGGTTCGCCAGCAGTTTGCCGGGCGTCTCGGCCAGCGCTTCCACCGGCACCATCGCCGCCGCCTGCGCGTTCGCCAGCGGCGTGGCCAGGGCATTCAGGAGCGAGGCCAGGTAGTCCCGGATGCCCAGGCCGGTGACCCAGGTCCAGACGTCGTCCTTCCAGCGGCTGATGACGTACAGGCCGATCAGGATCCAGTTCGTCTCGCAGATCACCATGACCACCTGCCACGCCGGCCGTCCGGTGGCATCGCGGCGCCGCTTGGCCAGCTTGCGCACCAGCCACGACACCGCGACCGAGACGAACAGCCAGCGCGAATCCAGGGCGTCGAGGATGTTGCCATGCGTGCCGAACGGATCGAGCGACAGAGCCAGGCGCGAGTATTGCCGTACCGTATCGCCCAGGAATCCCCAGGCGGCGTAGTAGGCGAAGAAGGGCAGCAGGGCCACGGTGATCATCGAAGCCAGCCGGTTCGAGCCGCCGGCGGGCGAGGCCTCGCCACGGGCGGCTTCCTGGGCGGCGCGCACGGCGGGCAGGCCGGGCAGCAGGACCTGGAACATCAGCACCGTGACGATCAGGTGTGCCAGCGCCACCAGCGTCAGCACGGCCAGCCCCGCCAGGTGGTTGGCGAAGCCGGTATGCACGGCCAGCCACAACAGCAACTCGTTCGCCAGCACGCCGGCAAGCACGAGGCACATCAGTTGCGGCCAGAAGCGCAGCCACAGGCGGAAGGTCAATGCGAAGGGCGAGGCGATCGGTTCCGTCATCCCGGCTCCCCATGGGTGGCACGCGGGCGATCCTAGCAAGCGAGGCGCGCGCGTGCTGTATCTTTTTCCTTCGGAATGCGACCGCCGCCGGACTGGCGTATAACGTCAGGTACGACAAGGCAACGCGCTCGGCCTGGAGACTGGAGCGCCCACAGGTTCAGTCGGTGCGATCATGGCCCTCAGACACGCAAGTCCCCTGGAAGCGATCGACCTGCATGCCAGCGACGAACAGCGGGGAACCCACGCCAGCAGCAGCCTGCTCCGCACGGACGGCCTGCAGCTCATGCAACTGGTGCTTCCCGCCGGGCACGAACTGCCGCAGCACCACGTGCCCGGCGAATTGACCATCCAGTGCCTGACCGGCGAAGCCGTCGTCACCACGCCGCACGGCGCCTGTGGACTACGTCCCGGCCAACTGGTCGCGTTGCTCGGCCAGGAGCCGCACGCGGTGCGGGCGCTGGCCGACACGACGCTGCTGGTCACGCTGGTCCGCAAGCCGGGCGATGCCGGCCCTGGCGCCGCCTGACTCATCATCCTGGAGAAATCATGCAGTCTGAATCCGATCGCGCATCGCCGGTGTGCTACGCCGAGCAGGCCGATGCCGCGTACATGGGCCAGCTTGCGCGCGAGGAACTGCTGGCGGCGCTGGACGAATTGCTGGAGGCCGAGCGGGCCGGGGCCCGTGTGGCCGAGGAAACCGTGGCGCAATTGCAGGATCCGGCCGAGCGCGCGCTGATGGAGGCCATCCGGCAGGACGAAGTGAAATGGTGCGGCATGCTGATCGCCGCCATCAAGTCGCTGGACGC
The DNA here is from genome assembly GCF_004216695.1 of Pigmentiphaga kullae. Classification (GTDB taxonomy): domain Bacteria; phylum Pseudomonadota; class Gammaproteobacteria; order Burkholderiales; family Burkholderiaceae_B; genus Pigmentiphaga; species Pigmentiphaga kullae. The sequence continues at coordinate 1,257,961 of NZ_SGXC01000002.1, read as the reverse complement.
CAAGCCCGGCTCGCGCACGGGCGCCTTCCACGGCAAGGCCATGGCCATCGCCGACCTGCCCGCGCGGATGGCTTTCCTGAATCGCGGACAGGCCTGGGTGGTCAGGAAACTGGAAGCCCTGGTGCCCAGGGTCAAGGAGGCCGGCATCCAGGACAATCTGCTGGCCATGCTGGTGGCGCATCGCGAGAACATCGACCGGGTCGAGGCCAGGCTGGCCGCGGCGGGCAAGCCCTGAAGATCGCCGTCTACGCCATCTGCCGCGACGAAGCAGGCTTCGTCGAGCGCTTCATGGCGTCCTGCGCGGACGCCGACGTGGTCGTGGTCGCGGACACGGGATCGACCGACGGCGGCATCGGGCGCCTGGAGGCGCTGGGCGCGTGCGTGCACCGTCTGTCCATCGAGCCGTGGCGCTTCGACGATGCCCGCAACGCCGCGCTGGCGCTGGTGCCGGGCGATGTGGACGTGTGCGTGTCGCTGGACCTGGACGAGGTCCTGTGCCCGGGTTGGCGGCCGGCCCTGGAGGCCGCCTGGGCGCCGGGCACCACGCGTGCGCATTACGAGTTCGTGTCCGCCTTCCATGTGGACGGCAGTCCGGCGATACGCTTCCTGAACAACCGCATCCACGCCCGCCACGGCTACCGGTGGCGCCACGCCTGCCATGAAGGCATCTATCCCGACCGCATCGCCGAACGAAGCGTGCTCGCGCCCGGCGTGCGCGTGGAACACCGTCCGGACCGCGCCAAGCCGCGCGCCTCCTATCTGCCGCTGCTGGCCGCCGCGGCCGCCGAGGAACCGCACGACCCGCGCATGGCGCACTACCATGCGCGCGAACTGTTCCATGCCGGGCGCTACGAGGACGCCGCGCGCGAGTTCGAGCGCTACCTGTCTTTGCCGGGCGATCCGTTCCGGCCAGAGCGGTCGGCCGGCATGCTGTACCTGGCCAAGTGCGAGATGGCCCGCGGGCGCGATGGTCTGGACTGGGCGCTGCGGGCCGCGGCCGAATGCCCGGAGCGCCGCGAGCCCTGGGTCACGCTGGCCGACATCCGCTACCGGCGCGGCGAGTGGGCCGAGTGCCGGGCGGCGGCGATGCGGGGACTGTCGTTGTCCGGCGAGCCCGACGGCTACATGAGCGATCCGGTGTGCCATGGCGCGCTGCCGCACGATCTCGCGGCCATCGCCAACTGGCGGCTGGGCCGGGCCGAGGAGGCGCTGGCCCATGTCGAGCAGGCCCTGCGGATGGCCCCCGGCGACGAGCGGCTGCGCGCCAATGCGGACTTGATCCGCCAGACCCTGCGGGAAGGCGGCGTCAACGCCAATACAGCCGGTCGGGATTGTCCGCCAGGACGGCCCGGCGCAGCTCGGGAGTCGGCAGCCAGCGCGCCAGATCGTCCAGCAGGCGGTCCGGGCCGATCGGGCGATACGGGCTGATTTCGTGCGCCGCCTTGCCGGGCGTGCGGGCAGTGTGGGGCCAGTCGCTGCCCCACAGCAGGGCGGCGGGGACTTCCCGGCACAGTGCCTGGGCCCAGCGGGCGGCGTCTTCGGGGTCCGCCAGCCGATAGGGCGCGGACAGTTTCAGGTGGACGCGCCCCGAGCGCAACAGGCCGGTCAGGACCGCGGCGGCCTCGGCCGACCAGGGGGCCATGGCGAAGTGGTCCAGGACCACGGGGCAGGGCAGCGTGGCCAGGCGGGGCGCCAGCGCCGCGATCACGCCATGGGCGGCATACAACTGCACGTGCCAGCCCAGGCCGGCCACTTGCGCGGCGACGGCGGCTAGCGCCCGTTCCGCTGCGCCGGTGTCGTGCAGGCCGGCGCTTTCCAGGTTGACGCGCACGCCCCGCACGCCGCCTTCATGCAGCGCCCGCAACCGCGCGGGCGCGAAGCCGGCATCGATCACCGCCACTCCGCGCGCCTGTCCATCCATGTCCGCCAGGGCGTCGAGCAGGCAGCGGTTGTCGGTGCCGTAGACGCTGGGCTGCACGATGATCACGCGCGCCATGCCCGTCCGTTCCAGGTGGTGGCGCAACTGGGCGGCCGAGGCGGGACCCGGCGTGTAGTGGCGGTCCGCGACCATGGGATAGGCCGCGGCGGCGCCGATCACGTGGGTATGGCAATCGCACGCCAGTTCCATGCCTAGGCCTCCAGCAGCCGCTTGGCGAAGGCGCGGCCGGTCGCGGCGGTGCCCAGGTTGCCGCCCACGTCGCGCGTGGATTCCCCGGCTTCGACCACGACGGCGGCGGTGCGCGCGATGGCATCGGCCGCGGCGACGTAGGCGGGCTGGTTGGTGCGGCGGCCGTGCCAGTCCAGCAACTGGCCGGCCGACAGGATCAGCGAGAACGGATTGGCGATGTCCTGGTCGGCGATGTCGGGCGCCGAGCCGTGCGCGGCCTGGCCCATCGCATGGCGCTCGCCCATGTTGAGCGAACCGCCCAGCCCCAGGCTGCCTGACAATTCGGCGGTCAGGTCCGACAGTATGTCGCCGAACATGTTGGTGGTGACGATGACGTCGAAGCGCTGCGGGGCGCGGACCACGTGCGCCATCATCGCATCGACGATGAAATCGTCCACGGTCACGTCCGGGAAGTCGCGCGCGGCCTTGTTGCATTCGTCGATGAACATGCCGTCGCCGATCTTGAGCACGTTGGCCTTGTGGACGATGCTGACGTGCTTGCGCCGCGTGCGCGCCAGTTCGAAGGCGGCGCGGGCGATGCGCGCGCAGCACAGGCGGGTGATGCGGCGCAGGGACACCACCACGTCCTCGGTGATCAGCATCTCGCTGCCGCCCGAGGCGATGTTGCGGTCGGCATAGAAGCCCTCGGTGTTCTCGCGCACGACCACGAGGTCGAAGGCGTCGACCTTGTGCGGCACGCCCTGCCAGGTGCGCGACGGGCGGATGTTGGCGTACAGGTCGAGTTCCTTGCGGAAGAACATCGACGGGTTGATCTCGCCCTTGCTTTCGTCCTTGAAGTCGAAGGTGGCCATCGGGCCGAGCATCAGGCCGTCGGCGGCGCGGACCTTGTCCAGCAGCGCCTGGGTGACGGTGGCGCCGTGGCGCCGCAGGCTGTCGTGGCCCGCGACGTCGTGTTCCAGCGCAAGCTCGAAACCGAAGCGCTGCGACGCCGCGCGCAGCACCTCGACGGTGGCGGCCATGGTCTCGGGGCCGATGCCGTCGCCGGGAAGTACGATGATTTTCATGATGTTCCAGCCAGAAAGGAGAAGGGCAGGCCGATCGGCCTGGGATGCGAGGGTCAGTCGATGCTTGCCTGGGTGCTCTTGACCAGGGCCGCGTATTTGTCCATTTCCGCGCGCACGAACTTGCCGAAGCGCTCGGGCGTCATCGGATCGACGGCGCTGCCTTCCGCTTCGAAGCGGCTGCGCAGTTCCGGCTTCCGGGCGATGCGGTTGATGTGCCCGGCCAGCAGCTCGACGATCGCGGGCGGGGTGGCCGACGGCGCGAAATAGCCGCCCCACAGGCTGAACTCGAAGCCGGGCAGGGTCTGCGCGATGGTCGGCACGCCGGCCAGCGCCGCGACCGGCTCCAGCGACGAGACGGCCAGCGCGCGCACGCGCCCGCCCTTGATGTGCGGCATGATCGACGAGGCGCTGGCGAAGAAGCACTGCACCTGTCCGCCGATCAGGTCCGAGATCGCCTGGCCCGCGCCCTTGTACGGAATGTGGGTCATGTCGACCTTCGAGCGGGCGGCCATTGCCGCGGCCGCCAGGTGGCCCGGCGTGGCGGTGCCCGAGGACGCATAGGCGACGCTGCCGGGCTTGTCGCGCGCGGCCCGCAGCAGCGTCTCGACGCTGCCGTAGGGGGAATTCTGCGGCACGGCAAGCACCAGCGGCGCGTTGCCGACCAGGGCGATCGCGCGCAGGTCCTTGAGCGTGTCGTAGCCGGGGTTCTTCATGGCGAAGCCGTTGATGGCGATTTCGCCGGTCTGGCCCAGCAGCAGCGTGTGGCCGTCGGGGTCGGCACGCACGACCTGCCGGGTGCCCAGCGCGCCGCTGGCGCCGGGCCGGTTCTCGACGATGACAGATTGTCCCAGCGCCTGTCCCAGGTCCTGGGACAGCAGACGAGCGAACACGTCGCCTTGGCCGCCGGGGGCGTAGGGCACGATGACCGTGACGGGCTTGGTCGGATAGGCGCCGGCGGCGCGGCCGGTGCCGCCGGCCGCCAGCATGGCGGTGGCCGCGCCGAGCCGGACGAATTCGCGGCGGGACAAGGAGGAAAAAGCAGTCATGGGAACAGTCTCGTAGTGATTTTCTTGGCCGGTCCGGTCATTGCAGCTGCATGCCGGGCTTGGCGACGACGCCGCGCCACAGCGCCAGTTCCTTGCGCAGTTCCTCGCCGAAGGCGGCGGGGCTGAGCGCCAGCGGCGTCGCGCCTTCGTGGCGCAGCCGCTCCTGCACCGGCGCGGCCGCGGCCGCGGCGATCACCGCCTTGTTCAGCGCCCGCACCACGGCGGGCGGCGTGGCGGCGGGGGCCAGCACGCCCCACCAGGTGGTCACGTCATAGCCTTTTACCCCCGCCTCGGCCAGGGTGGGCACCTCGGGAAACAGGGCCGAACGCTTGTCGCTGGTCACGGCCAGCAGGTTCAGCTTGTTTTCCCTGATGTGCGGCAGGATGGTCGGCACCGTCGCGAAGAACACGTCCACGCGTCCGGCCAGCAGTTCCATGCTGGCCGGGGCGCTGCCCTTGAACGGGACGTGGGTCATGGCGGCCCCCGTCTGCTGGCGGAACAGTTCGCCGGCCAGGTGGTTGATGCTGCCCGGGCCGGCCGAGCAGAAGTTCAGGCCCTCGGCGCGGCCGCGCGCGGCGGCCAGCAGTTGCGGCACCGTGGTGGTGCCGAGCTGCTTGCTGGTCACCAGCAGCAGGGGCCCGCGGCCGATCATGGCGACCGGGGCGAAGTCGCGCTCCGGGTCATAGGGCAGCTTGGGCTCGAAGGCCGCGTTGGTGGCGAAGGTCGAGGTCGCGAACAGCACGGTGTAGCCGTCGGGCCGCGCCTTGGCGACCGCGTTGGCGCCCATGGAACCGCCCCCGCCGCCGCGGTTTTCCACCACCACGGGCTGGCGCAGCTGCTCGCTCATCTGCTTGGCGATATCGCGGGCGATGCTGTCGGTGCCGCCGCCGGCGGCGAAGGGAACCACGAGCGTGATCGGGCGCTGGGGCCAGGCCTCGTCGGCCCGGGCCGCGGTGGATGCCAGCGCGCCGGCCGTCGCGGCTGCGCCGGCCAGGAGTATGAAGCGTCGCTTCATGGAAGTGCCTCCGAAAATGTTCTGCAAGGCACTCATCGGTGCCTTGCCGGCATCGTCAGCCATCCCGTTCCTGCTGTAAATTGCAAAAATCCTTTCAATTGATACGGTAATCGTATGAATTTCGATCTGTCGGACCTCCGGGCCTTCGTGACGGTGGCGCAACTGGCCAGCTTCCGTGCCGCGGCCCAGGCCCTGCACGTATCCCAGCCGGCGCTGTCGCGGCGGGTCGACAAGCTGGAACAGGCGCTGGGCATGCGGCTGTTCGAGCGCAGCACCCGCAAGGTCGAACTCAATGCCATGGGCCGCTCGTTCCTGCCGCGCGCCCAGCACGTGCTGTCCGAACTGGAAGGCGCGCTGCTGGGCATGACCGAGCTGTCCGAACGCATACGCGGGCTGGTCACGGTGGCGTGCATTCCGTCGGCCGTGGACAATTTCGTCGCCCGGGCCGCCAGCATCTTCCACGCCCGCTTTCCGCGCATCCGGCTGCGGGTGCTGGACCAGCCGGCGCCCGACGTGCTGCTGTCGGTTTCGCGCTCGGACGCCGATTTCGGCATCAGCTATCTCGGCGTGCGCGAACCCGACCTGGAGTTCGAGGAACTGGCGAGCGAGCCCTTCGTCCTGGCTTGCCGGTCCGACCATCCGCTGGCCCGGCGCCGGCGCGTGCGCTGGGAGGAACTGGCCGACGTGGAATGCATCGGGCTGGCCGCCGGCGGCGGCAATCGCCTGTTGATCGATCAGGGGCTGGCCCATCTGGCCGCGCGCCCCAAATGGATAGGCGAGGTGCTGCACGTGCCGGCGCTGCTCAGCCTGATCCAGGCCGGGGTGGGCGTGGGCGCGGTGCCCAAGCACGCGCTGTCCGGGCCGGCCGGCCAGGGCCTGGCCAGCGTGGACCTGATCGAGCCGGTGCTGGGCCGGCAGGTCGGCCTGATCTGGCGCCGCGGGCAGCCGGCCGCGCCCGCGGTGCAGGCCTTCCGCGACGTGATCGTTGCCGAGGCACGGGCACGAAAGGAAGATCGTACTGGAGGAGTATGCTTGGCGGCAGCCGATCGACACAGGGAGGGGACGCCATGAAGTGGCCGAGCCAGCAGGAGCCGAAGAAATCCGCGAACACCCCCGCAGGCAAGGGCGGACTGCCCGAGGGGCGTGGCGCGGGCAGCCAGATGTCCATGCCGCCCCGCCGGATGTGGCTGATTTTCCTGGCGGTGCTGCTGGTCAACTACTTCCTGGCGCGCTATCTGTCGGGGGGCGGCGCCGACGCGCCCATCACCGTGCCTTACACGGTCTTCAAGGAAGAGGTCGCCAAGGGCAACGTCACCGCCATCTACAGCCAGGGCGAACGCATCGAGGGCCGCTTCGTCAAGGCCGTGACCTGGCCCACCGCCGTTGCCGAGGCCCCCGCCAAGGCCGGCGCGCGGGCCCAGCAGCCGCGCACGTCCACGACCTTCGAAAGCACGCTGCCGGTATTCGTGGGGCCGGGCTTCGAGCAGTTCCTGATCGACCACAAGGTCGAGATCAGCGCCGAACCCATCCAGAGCGGCAACTGGCTGACCACGCTGATCTTCGGTTTCGGGCCGGCCATCTTCATCATCGCGTTCTACGTCTGGCTGTACCGCCGCGCCGCGCGGCAGGGCGGCATGGGCGGCAGCATGTTCGGTCTGGGCAAGAGCAAGGCGCGCCGCTACGACCTGGAGGGCGGCGAGAAGGTCACCTTCGAGGACGTGGCCGGCATCGACGAGGCCGAGAACGAACTGGTCGAAGTGGTCGACTTCCTGAAGAACCCGGCCAAGTACACCCGCCTGGGCGGGTCGGCCCCCAAGGGCGTGCTGCTGGTGGGCGCGCCGGGTACCGGCAAGACCTTGCTGGCCAAGGCCGTGGCGGGCGAGGCCGGCGTGCCGTTCTTCTCCATGAGCGCGGCCGAGTTCGTCGAGATGATCGTGGGCGTGGGCGCGGCCCGCGTGCGCGACCTGTTCAAGCAGGCGCGCGAGCAGGGGCCGTCCATCATCTTCATCGACGAGATCGATTCCATCGGGCGCGCGCGCGGCCAGGTCGCGATAGGCGGCTCCAGCGAGCAGGAACAGACCCTGAACCAGATCCTGACCGAGATGGACGGGTTCTCGGGACGCGAGGGCGTCATCGTGCTGGCCGCCACCAACCAGCCCGACGTGCTGGACAAGGCCTTGCTGCGGCCGGGCCGCTTCGACCGGCGCGTGGTGGTCAACCTGCCGGACAAGAACGGCCGCGAGGCCATCCTGAAGGTCCACACGCGCAAGACGCCGCTGGCCGGGGACGTGGATCTGCCGGAGCTGGCGTCCACCACGCCGGGCCTGTCGGGCGCCGATCTGAAGAACCTGGTGAACGAGGCGGCCCTGCTGGCGGCCCGCCGCGACCAGGACCAGGTGCACCAGAAGGATTTCAACGACGCGCTGGAGAAGATCGTGCTGGGCCCCGAGCGGCCGCTGATCCTGAGCCACGCCGACCGCGAGCGCATCGCCTACCACGAGGGCGGCCACGCCATCCTGGGGCTGCTGGTGCCGGGCGCCGATCCGGTGCACCGGGTCACCATCGTGCCGCGCGGCCAGGCCCTGGGCGTGACCTACCAGCGTCCGCAGACCGACCGCTACAACTATCCCGAGGCCTATCTGCTGGCGCGCATCGTGGGCATGCTGGGCGGCCGGGCGGCCGAGGAGGTGGTCTACGGCACGCGCACCACCGGCGCCGAAAGCGACATCGAACAGGCGTCGAACCTGGCGCGCAACATGGTCATGCGCTGGGGCATGAGCGACCGGCTCGGCATGGTGCAGCTGGCGCCGCGCCAGAACCCCTACCTGGGCGGCGCGGGCGGCAGCCTGCCGTACAGCGAGGAGACGGCCCGGGCCGTGGACGACGAGGTGCAGAAAATCATCCACGGCTGCCACGACCGCGCGCTGGGCCTCTTGCGCGAGCATCGCGGCCAGCTGGATGCGCTGGTGCGGGCGCTGCTGGAGCGCGAGACGCTGGACGAGAAGGAAATCCTGGCGGTGACGGGCCTGCCGCCCGCGCCGCGCCTCAACGAACTGCCCGAAGGGATCCGGCCGCGGGACGACGAGGACAAGCTGCCGCTGCTGTAAGGCGGCAGCCTGGCCCGACGCGCATGTGCATCACTCCTTCTGGATGCCCGCCTTGGCGATGATCTGCGCCCACTTCTGCGATTCGGCGGCCTGGAAGCGGCGCAGTTCGTCCGGGGTGCTGGTCACCAGCTCGGTGCCGGTCGGGCCGTAGAACTTCGCCGCCGTCGGCGTCCTGGCCGCGGCCACCAGCAACTGGTTCAGGCGGTTCACGATGGCCTCGGAGGTGCCGGCGGGCACATAGGCCGCGAACCAGTAGGTCGATTCGTAGCCGGGAACGCCCGATTCCGCGATGGTCGGCACGTCGGGCGCGAGCGGACTGCGCGTGGAGGTCGTGACCCCGAGCGCCTTCAGGTTGCCGCTCTTGGCCTGGGGCAGTCCGGTCGTCATGTCGGTCCACATGACCTGGATCTGGCCGCCGAGCAGGTCGGTGACGCCCATGGGATTGCTGCGGTAGGGCACCGACACGATTTCCGTTCCCGTCGATTGCTTGAAGAGTTCCCCGGCGACCCGGCTGGACGAGCTTCCGTATCCGAACGACAGCTTGCCGGCCTGGGCCTTGGCCAGCGCGATGAACTCCTTGACGTCCTTGACCGGCAGGCTGGGCGGCACGACCATTATCTGTCCGCCCTTGCCGAGCAGCGTCACCGGTTCGAAGTCCTTGACGGGGTCGTAGGGCAGTTTCTTGAACAGATGCTCGTTGGCCGCATGGGTGGTATTGGTCGTGATCAGCACCGTGTAGCCGTCGTTCTTGGCGCGGGCCACGGCCTGGGCGCCGATGAAAGAGTTGGCGCCCGGCTTGTTCTCGATCACCACCGGCTGTCCGCTCGCTTCCGAGACGGCCTGGCCGATCGCGCGCGCGATCTGGTCGGTGGCGCTGGCGGCGGCGAACGGCACGACGAAGGTGATGGGCCTGTCGGGAAAAGTCTGGGCGCTGGCGGCCGATGCGCCCAGCAAGGCGAGGCCGAGCACGGCAAGCTGCCGGCGACGATGGGTGTTCATGGTGTCTCCTCCTTATTGTCGATGGAAATGGGAAGCGTCAGTAGCAGGCTGGAAAGCGTCTTCCCGTGCGTGTCGAGGTTCAGCGAGTCGTTGACGCCGCCGTCGAGCACATCGTCCAGCACGAAATTCATGGCCGCCAGGCGCGGCAGCAGGTAGCGTTTGACCTGGGTCGGCGAGCGCGAAGCGAAGAGGCGGGCCACGCGGGCCTCGGTGACCTGATCGACCAGCAACGGCCAGTCGGCGGGATCGTAGGCGATGACGCTGATGGATGCGCGATTGCCTTTGTCTCCGGTGCGGGCGTGGGCCAGCCGGTGCAGGGGAAGGGTGCGGGGGGGCGTGGTGCTCGTCATGCGGCGAACTCCCAGGTCGGTGCCAGCCACTCGCGCGGCACCAGGCATGAACCGCTGGCCAGCCTGGGCGTGACGGTCGTGCGTACGCCGCCGCCGCCGGCCGGCCCGCAGGTGTAGAGCGCCAGCACTTCGCGCGCGACGCGTTCGGCATCCCGCCGTGAAGCCGCCGCCGCGGCGATGCGCAGCCTCAGGTCTTGCGTCGGGGATGCCAGGACGTCCGCAGCCGCCGTCCAGCGGCCGTTGTCGTCGCCGAACACGCTGGCAACGCCGATGAAATCGGCGCGCATCTTCAAGTCGCCCAGGCCCAGCGCCTGCAGGCGCCTGCGCACGACGTCGGCCGCCAGCGCGGCGCGCGCGGCCGCATTGGGGCCGGCGTAGGAGATTTCCCCTTCCGCCAGCCAGGGACCTTCGTAGCAAAGCGTGGCCTTGAGCGTGGCGGGCCGCGCGTGGCCCCGCACGCCGGTGATTTCCACCCGGTCGGCGCCGATCTCGCGCACCTCGGCCTCGGTGATGTCGGCCACCACGTCGGGCGTCAGATAGGCGCCGGGGTCGTGGATCTCGTACAGCAATTGCTCGACGACGGTCCGCCGATCCACGCAGCCGCCGGTGTGTGCGGCCTTGGTGACGACGAAGCGTCCGTCCTCGTGCATTTCGATGATGGGAAAGCCCAGTCCGGCCAGGTCGGGCACGTCCTTGAAGCCGGGGTCGGCGAAATAGCCGCCGCATACCTGTCCGCCGCATTCCAGGATGTGTCCGGCCATGGTGCCCGCGGCCAGGCGATCCCAATCGTCCTCGGGCCAGTCGAAATGGGCCAGCATGGGGCCGAGCGCCAGGGCGGGATCCGCGACCCTGCCGGTGACCACCACCTGCGCGCCGGCCCGCAGCGCCGCGGCGATTTCACGGGCGCCCAGGTAGGCATTGGCGCTGACCAGGGGACGTTCGATCGACGATTGGTCGAGCAGCGCGCGCATCTGTTCGGCGGTAAGCGCCGTCAGCAGATCGTCGCCGTTGACGATGGCCACGCGCAGCGCGGGCAGCCCGAGGGACGCGGCCAGCCGTTGCAGCTGCCGCGCCGCGCCGCGGGGGTTGGCCGCGCCGAAGTTGCCGATGATGGGTATGGCGCCGTGCACGCAATCGGCCAGGACAGGGGCGACGAAGTGCTCCAGGGAAGGTTCCCAGCCCGAGTCCGGGTTCTGCCTGCGCTGCAATTGCGCCAGCGCCAGGGTGCGCTCGGCCAGGGTTTCGAAGATCAGGGCGCGAGGGCCGTCGTGCGCCAGCAGGGTACGGACCACCGGCACGGCCGCATCCCAGCGGTCCCCGGAAAATCCCGCGCCGGCGCCGATGTGCAGGCTCGGCGCGGCGGACGTAGAAGATGAATGCATGCACACCCGGTCATGGTCGTGGAAGCGGGGCCGGATCGGGTCCGGCGGATGAGTGGCACGATAGCGGCGCGCGGAGTATTCCGGGAAATGGATTATTTGGGATAACTGATCGAAAAAGCCGATTACCGGCGACGGGAATGCGGAGGGGCCGCGCCGCGCCGGCTTCCCCGCCTTTCCCCGGGCTGGGGCCGGCGCTGCATCATGAAGGCAAGCAGCGCCTGGGCGCCTATGGACAGGCTGCGGTCGCGGCGCCGGATGACGAAGACCTCCCGCGTCAGTCCCGGCGTCTCGACCGGCAGCGCGGTCAGGTCGTCGCTGTCGAAGTGGAACAGCGTCAACGCCGGCACGACGGTGATTCCCAGGCCGGCCCGCACCATGCCGGCCACGGTGCTCAACTGGTCCAGTTCCATCATGCCGTTCATCTTGGCCGGATGGATGGCCGCCTCGATATGCTGGCGCACGCTGCTGTCCTGGGCGAGGTGGATGAAGGGCTCGCCGCTCAGCGCCGGCAGCGTGAGCCGCCGCCGGCGCGACAGGGGATGGTCCTTGCGGCAGACGAGGTAGAAGCCGTCGCGGCAGAACGGTTCCGCCTGCAGGTCCGGTCCGACCGAACGCATCGAGGCCAGCGCGAAGTCGGCGCGGCCGCTGCGCACGAATTCTATGCAGCTTTCGGACAGGACGTCGGCGACGTCCACCTGGATGCCCGGATATTCCTGGTGGAACGACGCCAGCACCCCGGGCATCCAGCCGGCCGCCAGCGAAGGCAGCGCGGCGACGCCGGCGCGGCCGCGCCGCCCGGCCGAGTGTTCGCCCAGGTCCTCGAGCGCGTCGCGCAGGCTGGCCAGCACGCGCGTGGCGCCGCCCAGGAACAGCCGGCCCTCGGGCGTCAGCTCGACGCGGCGCGTGTCGCGATCGAACAGGCGTACGCCCAACGAATCCTCCAGCGTGCGGATCAGGCTGCTGAACGCCGACTGGGACAAATGGCATTGTTCGGCGGCGCGCGTGAAGTTCCTGTGCTCGGCCAGAGCCGTGAATGCGCGGACCTGGCGCGTGGAGAGATTCAGATCGGTTATCTGCATATTCGATCACTCCATCAAAAAAAAGCGATGCCCTCGATGATTGTCAAATCTTACTATCCGGTCGCTGTGGGTGACACGACAACGCTAACGGTGATGAGGAGACTTCAATGAAAAGGGCATCATTCGCGCTGACCGGCATATCGCTGGCGGTGGTGCTGGCGGGTTGCGGCGGAGGAGACGGGGGAACGCCGGGCGACGGCGGTCCCCCCGGGGCAGGGGCGCCGAGCTTGCGGATTTCGGTGCTGGGGAATCGCGCCGATCTCGTATCCGGCGGGCAGGCGCTGGTCGAAGTCAAGGTTCCCGAGGGTTCCGCCACGCGCTTCGAACAGATCCGCATGCTGCTCAATGGCAAGGATGTGACCGGCGCGTTCGCCGTGCGCGGGAATGGCCGCTACATGGGGCGGGTGGAGGGACTGGCCGATGGCGACAACAGGCTGGTGGCGCGGACGGACGACGGCGCCACCGCGTACCTGGCGATCAACAACCATCCGAATGGCGGGCCGGTCATCTCCGGCGCCCAGGTCGGCTATTGGGAATGCGCCACCAAGGTCGCGGCGCCGACGCCGACCAACCCCGATCTGGGCGACCCGCTCGACGAGCAGTGCAATATCGCCGCGCCGGTGTTCCGCTATCAGTACCGGACCACGGCCGGGCGCTTCGCCGTCTACGACCCCGCCAATCCGCCGGCCTCGTCGGAGATCGCCAGCGCGACCACGGACGAGGGCAAGACCGTGCCCTACATCGTCCGCATCGAGCGCGGCGTGATCAATCGCGGCAAGTACGACATCGCCTACCTGGCCAACCCGGCCGATCCGGTCAAGGGCTGGACACCGTATGCCCGCCCGGATTCGTGGAACGGCAAGCTGCACTGGAAGTTCGGGTCGGGCTGCGAATACAGCCGCACCCAGGGCAATCCGGGCAGCGTGCTGGACGACGTGGCCCTGAGCCGGGGGTTCATGGTCGCATCGTCCGAGATGACCCAGTACGGCACGCATTGCAACGACGTCACGTCGGCCGAGACTGTGATGATGCTCAAGGAATACATCACCGAGAACTACGGCGAGATCCGCTACACCATGGCCGACGGCAGCTCGGGCGGCGCGCACCAGCAGCACCTGCATGCCTCGAACTATCCCGGCCTGCTGCAAGGACTGCTGCCCGCGGACGGGTGGCAGGACACCTGGACCACCGGCCGGGAGTTCGCCGACTGCGGGCTGCTCAAGCGCTTCTACGACGCGCGCAAGACCGCCGGGCTCCCGTTCACCATCATGGAAAAGGCCCACGTCAACGGCCACGTCTACGATCAGGTGTGCGAAGGGCCGGCCAACACCAACATGGCCTCGCGCACGCCGTTCTATCTCGATCCCACCGTGGGCGGCGCGGGTTGCGGAACACACTGGAACGTCTGGTCGCCCGGCAATACCACGGGCATCCGCTGCACGCTGCAGGATTTCAACATCGCGGTGTTCGGACCGCGTGACGCGACCGGCTACGCCAAGACTCCGATCGACAATGTCGGCATCCTGTACGGCTTGCGGGCGGTCAACAGCGGCAGGATCTCGCCCGAGCAGTTCGTGATGCTGAACGAACAAGTGGGCGGTTACGACATCAACGGTCAATGGCAGTCCGCGCGGATGGCGGCCGATCCCGGCGCGGCCGAAATCGCGCACCGGTCGGGCAGGGTGGCGCACGGCCGGCGCCTGGGCGACGTGGCCATCATCCAGTCCATCAGTTTCAACGTGCGGGAGGAACACTACGATTTCCGCGGCTACGTGATCCGCAACCGCATCCTGCGCGAGCACGGCGACTACGCGAATCACGTCATCTGGCGCTACAAGTCCACGCCGCCCGACTACAACGCGCGCCGTTTCGACGCGATGAACGAATGGCTGGGCACGGTCGAGGCCGATACTTCCGGCAAGACGCTGCGGGAAAAGATCATCGCCAACAAGCCGGCCATCGCGGTGGACGCCTGCTGGCGCGCCGACGCCGCCACCTGGAGCACCGATCCCGACTACTGCAACACCGGCGCCGATCCGACGTCGGCATCGAGCGTGAGCGGCTCCGGGGCGACGGCGGTCTACGGCCCGGGCGCGGATGAGTGGCCCGTTTTCCGGGATACCCGCGTCGCGGCGGGCGAAGGCCTGGCCAGCGACATCATGAAGTGCGCCCTGAAGCCGCTGGCGCGGGCCGATTTCGCCGTGGCTTTCAGCGGCGACCAGTGGACGCGCCTGCAGGCGGTGTTCCCGCTGGGCGTGTGCGACTACGGCAAGCCCGGCGTCGGCCAGGGCGCGCCCGAGCCCTGGCAGAGCTTCATGGACGGGCCTGGGGGCAAGCCCCTGGGGCAGGCACCGTCGTCGGCGCCGGGCGAGGGGGCCTGAACCGCACGGGTTGCCTGCCCCGGATCCGGCGCTTGACTTTGCCATCATGGGAAGCTTGATACTGCGAAGCATCACCCCAGTATCGCGAGGAAACCATGAGTGGACAGTCAACGCCGGCAGTGGCCGGCCCGGGCGACGCCCCTGTGAGCTGGACCCTGCCCATCGAGGGCATGACCTGCGCCTCGTGCGTCGGCCGGGTCGAGCGCGCCTTGTCGCAGGTGCCCGGCGTGCGGCGCGCCAGCGTCAACCTGGCCACCGAGACGGCCGAGGTCGAGGCCGATGCTCCGGTGGAGGCCGCCACGCTGCGCGCGGCGGTCGAGAAGGCCGGCTATGAGATTCCCGCCGGATCGGTGGACCTGAGCATAGGCGGCATGACCTGCGCCTCGTGCGTGTCGCGGGTGGAGAAGGCGCTGGCCCGGGTGCCGGGCGTGGCCGGTGCCGAGGTCAATCTGGCCACCGAGACCGCCCGGGTCTCGCTCGTCTCCAAGGTCGATCAGGCGGTGCTGATCGCCGCGGTGGAGAAGGCCGGGTACGAGGCGCGCCTTGCCGCGCAGTCCGCGCCCGCTGCCGAGGCAAGCGCCGCGGGCCTGCCGACGTGGTGGCCGATCGCCCTGGCCGGGGCGCTTTCCCTGCCGCTGGTCGTGCCCATGCTGTTGATGCCCTTCGGCATCCATTGGATGCCCAATGGCTGGGTGCAATGGGCGCTGGCGACGCCGGTGCAGTTCTGGCTGGGCGCGCGTTTCTATCGCGGTGCCTGGAAGGCCTTGAAGGCGCGTGCCGGCAACATGGACCTGCTGGTGGCGCTGGGTACCAGCGCCGCCTATGGCCTGAGCGTCTATCAACTGCTGCGCCACGGTACCCACGGGGCCACGCATCTATATTTCGAGGCGTCGGCGGTGGTGATCACGCTGGTTCTGCTGGGCAAGTGGCTGGAGACCCGCGCCAAGCGGCAGACCACCGAGGCGATCCGCGCCCTGAACGCCCTGCGGCCCGAGGTGGCGCGCGTGCGGCGCGAAGGCGCCGAGGTCGAGGTGCCGGTCGCCTCCGTGCACCCGGGCGACCTCGTCGTGGTGCGTCCGGGCGAGCGCGTGCCGGTGGACGGCGAAGTGGTCGAGGGCGCCAGCCAGGTCGACGAATCGCTGATCACCGGCGAAAGCCTGCCGGTGGACAAGCAGCCTGGCGACCGCGTCACCGGCGGCTCGGTCAACGCCGAAGGCCTGCTGGTGGTCCGCACCACCGCCGTTGGCGCGGAGTCCATGCTGGCCCGCATCGTGCGGCTGGTCGAGTCGGCGCAGGCCAAGAAGGCGCCCATCCAGCGTCTGGTGGACCGGGTGAGCGAGGTGTTCGTGCCGGTGATCGTCGTCATCGCCACGGTGACCCTGCTGGCCTGGGGCGTGGCGGGCGGCGACTGGGAACAGGCCATCCTCAACGCGGTGGCGGTCCTGGTCATCGCCTGCCCGTGCGCGCTGGGACTGGCCACGCCCACGGCCATCATGGCCGGGACCGGCGTGGCGGCGCGCCATGGCATCCTGATCAAGGACGCGGAGGCGCTGGAGGTGGCGCACAACGTCAAGGTCGTCGCGTTCGACAAGACCGGCACGCTGACCGAAGGCAAGCCCGAACTGGTCGCCGCCGAACCGGCGCAGGGTGAACGCCGCGACCTGCTGGCCGCCAGCGCCGCGTTGCAGGCGGGCAGCGAGCATCCGCTGGCGCGCGCCGTCATGGCCGAGGCGCGGCGCGAGGGTATCGCGGTGCCGGCCGCCGCCCAGGCGCGGGCGGTGGCGGGGCGCGGCATGGCGGCGTCGGTGGAGGGCCGCGAGCTGCGGCTGGGCAGCGGCCGCTACATGCAGGAACTGGGCGTCGAGATCGCGCCGCTGGCGCAGCGGGCGGCGGCGCTTCAGGCCGAAGGCCGCACCGTGTCCTGGGTGGCGAGCGTGAGCGGCCAACCGGTGCTGCTGGGTCTCCTGGCCTTCGGCGACACGCTCAAGCCGACCTCGGATGCGGCGCTGCGGTCGCTGCGCGAACAAGGCATACGCAGCGTGCTGCTGACCGGCGACAACGCCGGCGCGGCGCGCGCCATCGGCCAGGCGCTGGGCGTGGACGACGTGCGCGCGGAAGTGTTGCCCGAGCACAAGGCCGAAGCCATTGCCGCCCTGCGGGCCGACGGCCACGTGGTGGCGATGGTGGGCGACGGCATCAACGATGCGCCGGCGCTGGCCGCCGCCGACGTGGGGATCGCCATGTCGACCGGCACGGACGTGGCCATGCATGCCGCGGGCGTCACGCTGATGCGCGGCGATCCCGCGCTGGTCGGCGACGCGATCGACATTTCCCGGCGCACCTACGCCAAGATCCGCCAGAACCTGTTCTGGGCCTTCATCTACAACGTGGTCGGCGTGCCGCTGGCGGCCCTGGGCCTGCTCAGCCCGGTCCTGGCCGGGGCGGCGATGGCGCTGAGCAGTGTCAGCGTGGTCTCCAACGCCTTGCTGCTGCGGCGCTGGAAGGGCCGCGCCTGAAGGCGCGGGCCCAACATTACACAAACGTAATCTTCGGGTCAGGCTGGGGTGGGGGGCCGCTGGCTAGAGTGGCGGCCTGACCGGATTCATCGGATATCGCATGCACATCAAGACTTCAAGGCGGACATTCGTCACCGCCCTGGCAGCGGGCGGCGCACTGGGCGCGCTGGGCCTCTGGCGCAAGCCAGTGTGGGCAGCCATCGGGCCGGGCGATCCCCACGTGCTGACCGGCACCGAATTCGATCTTCAGATCGGCGAGACGCCGGTGAACTTCACCGGCAGCCCGCGTACCGCGATGACCGTGAACGGCGGCATACCCGGGCCGCTGCTGCGCTGGCGCGAAGGCGACACCGTCACCCTGCGCGTGCGCAACAAGCTGAAGGCGTCCACCTCCATCCACTGGCACGGCATCCTGCTACCCGCCAACATGGACGGCGTGCCCGGATTGAGCTTCGAAGGCATCGCGCCCGACGGCATGTACGTCTACACCTTCAAGGTGCGCCAGAACGGCACCTACTGGTACCACAGCCATTCGGGATTCCAGGAGCAGTCGGGCATCTACGGGCCGCTGATCATCGATGCGAAGGAGCCGGAGCCGTTCGCCTACGACCGCGAATACGTCGTGATGCTGTCGGACTGGACCGACGAGGACCCGGCGCGGCTCATGCGCACGCTGAAGAAGCAGTCCGACTACTACAACTTCCACAAGCGCACCGTCGGCGATTTCTTCCGCGACGTCCGCGAGAAGGGCTGGTCGGCCACCATCGCGGACCGGAAGATGTGGGCCGAGATGCGGATGAACCCGACCGACATCGCCGACGTCAGCGGGTACACCTACACCTATCTCTTGAACGGACAGGCGCCGGACGGCGGTTGGACGGGGCTGTTCAAGCCGGGCGAACGCCTGCGCCTGCGCTTCATCAACGGCTCGGCCATGACCTATTTCGACGTGCGCATCCCCGGCCTGAAGATGACCGTGGTGGCGGCCGACGGGCAGCACGTCAAGCCCGTCGCGGTGGACGAGTTCCGCATCGCCGTGGCCGAGACCTACGACGTGATCGTCGAGCCCGCCGCGGACGAGGCCTACACCATCTTCGCGCAGTCCATGGACCGCACGGGGTATGCGCGCGGCACGCTGGCCGTGCGCGAAGGCGTGCACGCGCCGGTGCCCGCCCTGGATCCGCGGCCTGTCCTGGCCATGGAGGACATGGGCATGGACCACGGCGGCATGGCGGGGATGGACCATGGCAGCATGTCCGGCATGGACCATGGCGCCATGTCCGGCATGCAGACCCATCCCGCCTCGGAGGCGGGCAACCCGCTGGTGGACATGCAGACGATGAGCCCAACGCCCAAGCTGGACGACCCCGGCATGGGCCTGCGCGACAACGGCCGCCGCGTGCTGGCCTATGCCGACCTGCGCAGCACGTTCCAGGATCCGGACGGGCGGATGCCGAGCCGGACGATAGAGCTGCACCTGACCGGACACATGGAGAAATTCGCCTGGTCGTTCGACGGCATCAAGTTCTCGGACTCCCGGCCCGTGGTGCTGAAGTACGGCGAGCGGGTCAGGATCGTGCTGGTGAACGACACGATGATGACCCATCCCATCCACCTGCACGGATTGTGGAGCGACCTGGAGGACGAGCACGGCAATTTCCTGGTCCGCAAGCACACCATCGACATGCCGCCGGGGTCGCGGCGCAGCTACCGCGTGACCGCCGACGCCCTGGGGCGTTGGGCCTATCACTGCCACCTCCTGTACCACATGGAAGCCGGCATGTTCCGTGAAGTCCGGGTGGAAGAATAAGGGGCCGGCCATGATCTTTTCGATTCATCGCAATACGCCGGCGCTGGCCGCCGCGCTCATCGGCCTCGCGCTGGCCGGCGCGGCGACCGCGCGGGCCCAGGCGCAAGGGATGGACCACTCGCACATGGACCACTCCGGGATGCAGGGGACGGAACATTCCCCGATGCAGGGGATGGACCATTCCAATATGCCGGGCATGGATCACTCGACCATGCAGAACATGGACCTCGCTCCCATGCAAAGCATGGACCAGGCACCGATGCAGGGCATGGACGCCGCGCCCACGGAAAGCCGCACGCCCATTCCCAGGCTGACCGATGCCGACCGCAAGGCCGCCGCCTTCGATACGGCGGGCCACGCCGTGCACGACAAGGGCATCAATTCCCTGTTTCTGCTGGACCGGCTGGAATGGCAGGACGCGCGCGGCGGCAACGCGCTGAACTGGGATTTCAAGGGCTGGATAGGCGGCGATACCGACCGCCTGTGGCTCAGTTCGGAGGGCGAGCGCTCGGGCGGCAAGCTCCACGAGGCCGAGGTCCAGGCCTTGTGGGGGCGTTCCATCAGCCCCTGGTGGGACGCCGTGGGCGGGGTGCGCCACGATTTCAAGCCGGGCTCGTCGCAGACCTGGGCCGCGTTCGGCTTGCAGGGAATGGCGCTCTACAACTTCGAGGCCTCCGCCATGGTCTTTGCCGGCGAGAACGGGCAGACCGCCGCGCGCCTGAAAGGCGAGTACGACATCCTGTTCACGAACCGGCTCATCCTGCAGCCCGCCGCTGAGGTCAATTTCTTCGGGAAGAACGACCATGGGCGGGGCATCGGGTCCGGCCTGTCGAACACGGAAGTGGGCGTCCGCCTGCGATACGAAATCCGCCGCGAATTCGCCCCTTACATCGGCGTGACCTGGAACCGGACCTACGGCGCCACCGCGGACTATGCCCGCGCGCACGGAGAGCGCCGCAGCGACACCCGGTTCGTGGTCGGCGTGCGCATGTGGTTCTGATTCCCCTTCATTCTTCTTTCCCATCCGTTTCAAGGTCCATCATGTCCAATGCTCGCACCGCCCTGAACGCCGCCGTCCTGACGGCCGGGCTGCTTGCCGCCGCCGCGGCCCAGGCCCATCCCGAACTGCTGTCCTCGACTCCCGAGGCCAAGGCCGAGACCGCGGCGCCATCCAGGATAGAACTGCGCTTTTCGGAAGCGCTGGTCACCCAGTTCTCGGGCGCAAGGCTGCTCATGACGGGCATGGCCGGCATGACCCACGCGCCCATGCCCGTGGAGGCCCGGGTCTCGGGCGATGCCGATCCCAAGACGATGGTGATCACGCCGGCCAAGCCCCTGGCTGCCGGCACCTACCGCGTCGAGTGGCGGGCCGTGTCGTCGGATACGCACCCCATCACCGGCAATTTCTCGTTCAGCGTGAAGTAGGCGATGGCCGACGGGCTGGGCGTTGCCGTCCGCTTTGCGCTGTACCTGGACCTGGCGCTGCTTTGCGGCGTGCCGCTGTTCCTGCTCCACAGCTTTCAAAGGGAATGGGAAGAGGGCGAACCCGGCCTGGAGTTCGGCGCCTGGCCGGCCGTCGCCGCGGGCGCCGGGGCCCTGCTGGCGGCGCTGAGCCTGGCGCTGCTGGCCCAGTCCATGAGCGGGGCCGAATCGCTCACGGCGTTGCGATTTCCTATACTGGCCATGGTGGTTGGCGGCACGCACGCGGGGTTGGCCGGCGCGATACGGATAGGCGCGCTGTTGCTGGCCCTGTGGCTTGTCCTGAGAATGAAGCACCGGCGCGTCGCGGGTTTGCGGGCGTTGGCTGGCTGCGCCTTCGTCGCGCTTGCCAGCTTGGCCTGGGGCGGGCATGGCGCCATGGACGACGGCGCACGGGGCTACGTGCACCTGTGGGCTGACGTCGTCCATCTGCTCGCGGCCGCCGGCTGGGTGGGCGCGTTGGCGGTCTTTGCGAAGATGTCGTGGCCGTCCGCGGGTGCCCCGAAGCGGCAGGTCCGCCTGCTGAGCCGGGGGCTGGCGGGCTTCGCGGGCCTGGGCACCGTCATCGTCGCGGCCTTGACGCTCACGGGGGCGGCCAATTATGCGTTCATCGTCGGTCCGACCTTGAACGGCCTGCTGTCCAGCCCCTACGGCCTGCTTCTTTTGGGCAAACTGGGGCTGTTCGCCATGATGCTGGCCTTGGCGGCCGCGAACCGGTTTCGCCTTGCCCCCAGGCTGGAGGCGGCCATCGCCGCGGACCGCCCCGGCGCCGCCCTGGTCCTGCTGCGCCGGAGCGTGGCCCTGGAGGCCGGCGCGGCGACCGCTATCCTGTTGTTGGTGGCGTGGCTGGGAACGCTCGGCCCACCCACCGGATCTTGAAGGAAACCATGCCATGATGCACAAGCACGCAAGCCTGTCACGCCGCACCCTCCTGATCGGGGCGGTCTTGCTTCCACTGGGCGCCCGGGCGCAGAAGACGAACACCGTGGAGGTCTGGAAGACGCCGACTTGCGGATGCTGCAAGGACTGGATCAAGCACCTGCGGGACAACGGCTTCCAGGTGATCGCCCATGACGTCGACGATACCTCCGAGGCGCGGCGCCGCCTGGGCATCCCGGACGACAAGGGCTCCTGCCATACGGCCGTGGTGGACGGCTATGCGCTGGAAGGGCACGTGCCGGCCCGGGAGATCAAGCGGCTGCTGCGCGAACGCCCCTCGGCCGTCGGCCTGGCCGTTCCCGGCATGCCCCTGGGATCGCCGGGCATGGACGGGCCCGAATACGGCGGCCGGAAATCCGCCTACGATGTCCTGCTCGTGCGGACCGGCGGGCGGTCCAGCGTCTACCAGGCCTATCGCTGATGAGCGACGGGACGCCACCATGAAACTACTGGTCGTGGAAGACGAGGCCAAGACCGGCGAATATCTCCGGCAAGGGCTGACCGAGGCCGGCTTCGTGGTCGACCTGGCGGACAACGGCCTGGACGGGCAGTACCGGGCGCTGAGCGAATCCTACGACCTGGTCGTGCTCGACGTGATGCTGCCCGACGTGGACGGCTGGCGTATCCTGCAAACCCTGCGCGCCGTCGAGAACAACGTGCCCGTCCTGTTCCTGACCGCGCGCGACAGCGTGGCCGACCGGGTCAAGGGCCTGGAACTGGGCGCGGACGACTACCTGGTCAAGCCCTTCGCCTTCTCCGAACTGCTGGCGCGTGTGCGGACCCTGCTGCGCCGGGGCAGCGGACAGATCGCCACCGACCGCATCCAGGTCGGCGACCTGGTGCTGGATCTGGTCCGCCGCCGGGCCACGCGCGCCGGCCGGCGCATCAACCTGACGAGCAAGGAATTCGCGCTGCTGGAACTGTTCGTGCGCCGGCGCGGCGAGGTGCTGCCGCGTTCGCTCATCGCCTCCCAGGTCTGGGACATGAACTTCGACAGCGACACCAACGTCATCGACGTCGCCATCCGGCGGCTGCGCGCCAAGATCGACGATGCGTTCGATGCCAAGCTGATCCAGACCGTGCGGGGCATGGGATACGTCTTCGAAGAACCCGAGGACATAGGTTGATGCGCCCGTTTTCCCTGACGACGCGGCTGACGACCTTCTTCTCGCTGTCGTCGGCCGCCGTGCTGCTGGGACTGGGGGCCTTGATCGCCATCTCGATGGACCGGCACTTCGCGCACGAGGATTTCGCCGTGCTCGAGGAGAAAGCGGGCCTGGTCCGCGGCATCGCCCAGGTCGCCGATCCGGCGGCTATGCCGCAGCGCCTGGGCACGGCGCTTCAGAACCACCCCGGACTGGTCGCGCTGGTCCGGACGGAGCAGGGCGCGGTGCTCCATGCCACGGGGGGCTTCGAATTCGACGCTGCCGTGAGCGCGGCGCGGGCCTTGCCAGCCGGCGTGACGGAGTTCACTTGGCGGCAGGACGGGGCCGAGTACCGGGGACTGCGCACGATGGCGGGAAAACCGGGCAGCGAACTGCTGGTCATCGTCGGATTGGCGACCGAGATCCACGCGCACTTCATGCACGGCTTCCTGCATTCGCTGGTGCTGTACGTGGTGCTGTCGGCGCTGGTGAGCGGCGTGTTCGGCTGGTGGGCGGCCCGCAGCGGGCTCGCGCCGCTGCGCACCATGGCCGCCCAGGCCCGGGCCGTTACCGCGCAGAAGCTGGACCAGCGCATGCCCGTCGAGGCCGTTCCGCCGGAGATGGCGGATCTGGCATCGACCCTGAACGCCATGCTGGCGCGGCTGCAGGACGATTTCCGGCGGTTGTCGGAATTCTCTTCCGACCTGGCCCATGAACTGCGCACGCCGCTGACGAACCTGCTGACGCAGACCCATGTGGTGCTGGCGCAGCCCCGCGAGGCCGGGAAGTACCGCGAGATCCTGGCATCGAACGAAGAGGAACTGCAGCGCTTGTCGCGGATGGTATCCGACATGCTCTACCTGGCGAAAATGGAGCATGGCATTACCCTGCCCCAGGCGGAGGCCATCGCGGTCCAGGACGAGGTCAACGCCTTGTTCGAGTTCTACGAGGCCCTTGCGGAGGACAAGGCGGTGGCCTTGCGGCTGTCCGGCCAGGGCCGGATCGTGGGCGACCGCCTGATGTTGCGGCGTGCGCTGAGCAACCTGCTTTCGAACGCGTTGCGATACACCCCCGGGAAGGGGGCGATAGACGTCGACATCGCGTGCGACGAGGTGTCCGTGACGATAGGCGTCGAGAACGATGGCAAGGAGATCCCCGCCGAACTGATCCCCTCGCTTTTCGACCGCTTCTTCCGGGCCGACAAATCCAGGGCACGGCCCGACTCGGAAAGCGCCGGCCTGGGGCTGTCGATCACCCGGGCCATCATGGTGGCGCACGGTGGCCATATCGCCGCGGGTTCGGCCGCCGGCCGGACCCGCTTCACACTGGTCTTTCCGGTCAGGCACGCGCCGGACGCCTCACTTGCCCCAGACGCGCGGGGGCAATGACCACTCGCCGTTCTCGAATACCCAGCCGTCCGAAGCGATGAACCTGTCGCTCCGGGCGGAAGGGACGCTTTGCGCCCTGGGCGTGGCGGGGCGTGTTTCCTTCGAGGCGTGCGGCAGCGTGTCCGTGTGGACCAGCCTGCCGTCCTTCATGGCATAGGCGTGGTCCTGGCGGACCCATTCACCGTTGACGAAGGTCCAGCCGTCGGCGCTGGCCAGCACCGTGGGCGCGGCGTAGGCCGGGGAGGCGCCGCCCGCCAGGGCCGCGACGAGGATGAGCATCTTGCCGTTCAACATGTCGATCTCCAGAAGTACCGGGCACCGCACGGTGGCGCCTGGTGGGCTGTGCGTGGGCTTGCACAGGAGCCTTCACTTTAGGAGTCGGGCACGAACAGCAGGATGGCCGGGGAATTACATGTCGGTCATCTGGCGGCGGGTTCGCCCCGCATGATGCGGTCGATCCCGTCCAGCGCCCGCATCGCGGGCAGCACCGAGGCGATGTCGCAGCGGCTGGGCCGGCCTTCGCGCAGCGCGGCGATGAACTCGGTGTCCTGGGCCTCGAAGGCCGGCTGCGCGCCGGGCATCTCCACGACCTTGCCGTCGCTGTCGGTCAGTTCGTCGCGGAAGGCGCGGTAGGTGTCTTCTTCGCCGATGTAGCGGTAGAAGCCGCCGAAGGGGCCTTTGTTGTTGAACGACATGGCCATGGTCAGCAGCGTGCCGCGCTTGCGCGAACGCATGGCCACGGTGACGTCCATGGGAATGCCCAGTTCCGGATGGTCGGGGCCGCGCTGGCCCCAGACGTCGAACTCCGATTCGTCCAGCAGCCAGCAGAACAGGTCCACCGTGTGGCAGGCATGGTGCCACAGCAGGCTGTCGACCCAGGTGCGCGGCTCGCCGAACATGTTCAGGTTGTTGCGGCGGAAGAAATAGGTTTCGCAGACCAGGTGGTGCAGCGTGAAGTCGCCGCTCTGGATGCGTTCGCGCAGGGTAGTGTGCGGCGGCGCGAAGCGGCGGCTGTGCGCGACCATCATGGGCACGCCGGTTTCGGCCTGCACGCGCGCCAGGCGCTCGGTGTCGGCCAGGGTCAGCGCGGCGGGAATCTCGATCAGCATGGGCTTGCCCAGGCGGGCGGCCAGTTCGGCGTGCTCGGCATGCAGGCCCGAGGGCGTGGCCAGCACCACCGCGTCCACGTCGGGGCGCGCCAGCGCGGCGGCCAGGTCGCCGGTGCAGTCGGCGATGCCGTATTGCGCCGCCAACTGGCGGCCGCGCGCCATGTCGGCCGCCGCCAGGGCCACGATCTTCACGCCCGGCATGGATGCGAAGATACGCGCGTGGGTCGAGCCCATGGCGCCTTCGCCGGCGATGCACAGACGGATGGGAGCGGACGAGCGGGCAGGCATGGGAGGCGGTCTCCGTGATGAGGGCATGCGGCCGAGGACCGCGCCCGTTGTTCGAGGGGATCCCGCTATTCTAGGCGGCGCTTGCGCGCTGGACTAGCGGCCGGGTGCCTGGAACGCCTTGCACGGGTCTTCGCGCGGCGCGGGCGGAATCACGATGTCGCGGTCGTAGGCGCCGGGCGCGGCGGGCTGCTCGGTGTAGCCCACCGACAGGATGGTGCCGGGCTGGAGCCAGCGCGGCACGCCGATGTCGCGGCGGGCATGGCCATTGCCGGCCAGCAGGACGACGGGCCGTGGGGCGGATGCGCCGGGTACGCGCGCGGCGCTGGCGATCGCGCCGGCCATCACGGCATCGCGCGCGAGCTGGGCCATGGCCATGCCGCCCAGCATGGATGGGGGCAGGGCGCCGCAATGGGCCTCGGCCACTTCCTTGCGCTGCGCCGCCAGCAGGTCGGGCGGCGGCGAGAGCAGGCCGAGCCGGCGCAATTCGTCGGTAGCGAACAGGGCCGCGGGCCCTTGCTTCATGATGGTGCCGGCATCGGTGCGCGACAGATTGGCGGCGACCACCGGCAGCTTCTCGCGCAGCGCCAGTTCCAGCACGGGGCGGTAGTGCGCCCAGTCCCAGCCCGCCTTGGCCGGTGCCGCGGCCTGGATCACGCAGTCGGCGGTCGTACAGGTGCGCAGGGCACGGTCCAGGTCGGCCTGCCGTTCGCGGTCGAACTGCTCCATGGCGATGGCCGGCCGCCAACCCGCGCGCACCGCGCGCGACAGCGCCTGCAGTCGCAGGCGATGCCCCTGGGCGTTGTCGTGGACTTCGCCCAGCAGCACGACCTGATGGCGTGGCAGCTCGGCCGCCAGCGACGCGACGGCGGCGTCGCGGCTGCCGGGCAGCCACGAGCAGCCGGCCAGCAGCAGGGCCGCGGCGGCGCCGGCCAGCGGCGCGAGCGTGCCGGCCTTCATGCCGCGGGCCGGGACGCGTCCGGCGCGATGGCGGCCAGTCCGTCGGCCAGGGTCGTCCACGCCGTCAGCTCGGGCTTGCCGGGTTTGCGTTCGCCGAAGAACTGCACGATCAGCGAGCCTTCGGCGTCATAGCATTCCAGCGAGGTCACGATGCCGTCCACGGTGGGCTTGCGCACCAGCCAGGCTTCGGTGAACAGGTCCATGCGCAGGTGCAGGTTGAAACCCGGGTCCAGCACGTTCAGCCAGGGGCCCATGGGCGCGATGCGATGGACCGGTCCGGTATGGATCTGCACGCAACCGGCGTTGCCGACGAACACCATGATGGACAGCCCCGAGGCGGCGGCTGCGTTCAGCACGGCATCGACGGCGCCGACGCCGACCTGCCGCGCGAACTCCGGAGGCGCCAGCCGCAGCGCCTGCGTGCGTTCCACGCCATGCCGCCGCAGCAGGCCGAAGAACTCATGGGTGTCGCGCAGATCGCGCCATTCCTGGCGGAAAGCCTCGACGTCGACATCCTTGTCGGCCTTGCGCTCGGGCGCCGGCCGCGGTTCCGGCGTGACCGGCTGCGCGCTGTCGGCGTGCGCCGCCAGCAGGGCCTCGAACGCGGCGCGGTCGGTGCCCTCGACCACGTAGATCTTGTGCACCGCCTCGCCCTGCTGGTCGAACACCTGCAGGCTGGGGCGCTCGCCGGCCACGGCGTAGGCGTGCCGCCACTGCGACAGGAACAGGCGCAGGTCGATGTCGGGGTTCAGGGCCAGCCCCATCCTGCCTTCTACCTGGACGTGGTCGTAGACCCCGGTCTTCTCGTGGACGGCGGCCTCGTTGCGGGTCAGCGCCAGCAGCGGCCCGGCCGCCTTCAGTCCGCCCAGCAGCGCGCCCCAGTCCGGCTTGAGCCGGGTCGCGGACGGATCGGCGGCGACCAGTTCGCCTTCGCTGGCGCCGATTTGGGCTGCCGCGTCGCGCATGCGCAGTTTGGGCTGCTCGGCCTTCAGGGCCAGATAACGTTGCCAGAGAGTGGTTGCTGTCATGCCGGAAACCTTGGTGCGGAGGAAAATTGCTCGTAATGATAATGATTTTTATTAATTGACGTAAGCCACGCCCCGGAATGCATCGAGAGAGCAGGGCGGGCAGGCTCGTTCCGCCCTATACTAGAGTGTTTCGTCATTCTCTTTGCGAGTCCCCTCATGCCGCAATACCGCTCCCACACCTCCACCCATGGCCGCAACATGGCTGGGGCGCGCGCGCTATGGCGCGCGACCGGCATGAAGGACGGCGATTTCGGCAAGCCCATCGTCGCGGTCGTCAATTCGTTCACCCAGTTCGTGCCCGGCCACGTGCACCTGAAGGACCTGGGCCAGATGGTCGCCCGCGAGATCGAGGCCGCCGGCGGCGTCGCCAAGGAATTCAACACCATCGCGGTGGACGACGGCATCGCCATGGGACACGGCGGCATGCTGTATTCGCTGCCCTCGCGCGAACTGATCGCCGACTCGGTCGAGTACATGGTGAATGCCCATTGCGCCGACGCCATGGTCTGCATCTCCAATTGCGACAAGATCACCCCGGGGATGCTGATGGCCGCCATGCGGCTCAACATCCCGGCCGTGTTCGTGTCGGGCGGCCCGATGGAAGCGGGCAAGGTCATCGAGGCCTACCATCCCGCCCAGGACGTGAACGGCCAGAAGATCATCAAGGTGGACCTGATCGACGCCATGATCAAGGCCGGCGACCCCAGCGTGTCGGACGAAGACGTCGAGAACTACGAGCGCTCGGCCTGTCCCACGTGCGGCTCCTGCTCGGGCATGTTCACCGCCAACTCCATGAACTGCCTGACCGAGGCCCTGGGCCTGTCGCTGCCGGGCAACGGCACGCTGGTGGCGACCCACGCCGACCGCAAGGCCCTGTTCCTGCGCGCCGGCCGCGTGGCGGTCGAGCTGTGCCGCCGCTACTACGAACAGGAAGACGCCTCGGTCCTGCCGCGCAACGTCGCCACCAAGGCGGCGTTCACCAACGCGATGGCGCTGGACGTGTCCATGGGCGGCTCGACCAACACCGTGCTGCACCTGCTGGCCGCGGCGCAGGAGGGCGGCGTGGACTTCACGATGAGCGACATCGATCGCATCTCGCGCCATGTGCCCTGCCTGTGCAAGGTCGCGCCCGCCACGCAGCAGTACCACATCGAGGACGTGCACCGCGCAGGCGGCATCATGTCCATCCTGGCCGAACTCGACCGCGCGGGCCTGCTGGATACCTCGGTGTCCACGGTGCACAGCAAGACCCTGGGCGAGGCCATCGCCGCGCACGACATCAAGACGACCGCCGACGAGGCCGTCCATGCCTTCTTCCGCGCCGCGCCCGGCGGCGTTCCCACGCAGACGGCATTCAGCCAGGACAAGCGCTTCGACAAGCTGGACCTGGATCGCGCCCAGGGCTGCATCCGCGACAAGGCCCACGCCTATTCGCAGGACGGCGGCCTGGCCGTGCTGTACGGCAACGTGGCAGAGAAGGGCTGCATCGTGAAGACCGCGGGCGTCGATGAAAGCATCCTGAAGTTCACCGGCAAGGCGCGTATCTTCGAAAGCCAGGAAGACGCCGTGGATGGCATCCTGGGCGATACCGTGCACGCCGGCGACGTGGTCATCATCCGCTACGAAGGCCCCAAGGGCGGTCCCGGCATGCAGGAGATGCTCTACCCGACCTCGTACATCAAGTCCAAGGGCCTGGGCAAGGCTTGCGCGCTGCTGACCGACGGCCGCTTCTCGGGCGGATCCTCGGGCCTCGTGATCGGCCATGCCTCGCCCGAGGCGGCCGAGGGCGGCGCCATCGGCCTGGTGGAAGAGGGCGACATCATCGAGATCGACATCCCCAACCGCAGCATCAACCTGCGTGTGGACGCCGCCGAGCTGGCCAGGCGCCGCCAGGCCATGGAGGCCCGCGGCGGCAAGGCCTGGCAGCCGGTCGATCGCCAGCGCGTCGTGTCGCAGGCCCTGCAGGCGTATGGAATGATGGCCACCTCGGCCGACCGCGGCGCCGTGCGCGATATTTCGCAATTGATGCGCCGGCCTGCCTGATCGCGGGGCGGGCGGCAGCGAAACGCCGGAGCGGGGCGGTCAGGCCGATTCCCGCCCGGCGGTTTCTTCTTTCTGCAGGCGGTTGAGCAGCTTGGCGAATTCGATGACGAGCTTGCGGTGGTGGGCGTCCAGCGCAGCGAAGCTGCGGCGCAGGACCTGCGTGTCGTCGGTGTAGGAAGTGTCGTCGCCGTCGCGCAGCACAGGCGGCGTGGCCGGCAGTACGCGGACATTCTCGATCAGGGCGTAGAGATCCGTCACGCCCACGTTCATGGCCCGGGCGATGCTTTCCAGGCGTCCGATGGACGGTTTTTGCTTGCCTGTCTCGATGCGCGACAGATTGCCCGCATCGGTGCCGGCTTCCATGGCGACGGCCTCGAGCTTGAGCCCGAGCTGTTCCCGCATCTGCCTGATCGCCGAGCCTATGTCCATGGAGTGATTGTCCGAACGCCTTGCTTGCTGCGCAAAGCGTACGGCGCAAATTTCTGGTGTATATTTTGCGTTAAAGGCAAAATTAGGGAGGCTGTACAGGAAGGGAGTGGCCATCCAGCCGCTTGCGCCATCCTGGAAATTGCGTGCTATGCAAATACACCAAGGCGTCGTTGAACTGCTCGTGCTCAGCGGTATCGATCGCGAAGGCCATCTCGCCTGGATCTTTGTCCCCAGCGGGTGGGACATCACCAGGCTGGAGCGCAAGTTTCCTTTCTCGGGCCATGCCAGGGCATCGCGCCGCCGCGCCTTGGTCTCCGTGCAGACCGCCCGGGAGCTGATGCATCGTTACGGCACCAATCCGGTGCTGGAAATCCCGGGCAAGTCGTCGCTTGCCGACCTGCTTTCCGACGACCTTTCGGGCGTCAGAATGCTGATCTCTCGCGATTAGGACCCGGCGGTTTCGGACATGCCGCTGTGGCGCAGCAGGGCCTCGATACTGGGATCGCGGCCGCGGAACGCGCGGAACGATTCGATGGCGGGCCGGCTGCCGCCCATTTGCAGGATCTCCCGCAAGAAGCGTTCCCCGACTTCCGGCCGTAGCGTGTCCTCGGTGGCGGCGTCTTCGAAGGCCGCGTAGGCGTCCGCCGACAGCACCTCGGCCCACTTGTAGCTGTAGTAGCCGGCCGAGTAGCCGCCCGCGAAGATATGGCTGAAGGTGTTGATCCAGCGCGAGACCTCCGGCTGGGGCAGGACGTGCAGGCGGTCGTTCACCGCGCGCGACAGGGCCAGCACGCTTTGCGGGCCGTCCGGATCGTAGTCGGTGTGCAGGTGCATGTCGGTGGCTGCCAGCACGACCTGGCGCAGCGTCATCAGCCCGCCCTGGAAGTTCTTGGCGGCCACCATCTTGTCGTACAGCGCGCGGGGCAGGGGGGCGCCGGTTTCCGCGTGCGCCGTCATCTGCTCCAGCACGGCCCATTCCCAGCAGAAGTTCTCCATGAACTGGCTGGGCAGCTCGACCGCATCCCACTCCACGCCGTTGATGCCCGATACGCCCAGGTCCTCCATCTGCGTGAGCATGTGGTGCAGGCCATGGCCGCATTCGTGGAACAGGGTGATGACTTCGTCGTGCGTGAACAGCGAGGGCTTGCCGCCGCTGGGCGGCGTGAAGTTGCAGATCAGGTAGGCCACCGGCGTTTGCAACTGGCCGCCGGGGCGGCGATAGCGGGTGCGGGCGTCGTCCATCCAGGCGCCGCCGCGCTTGCCGTCGCGCGCGTACAGGTCCAGGTAGAACTGGGCGAGCAGCGTGCCGGCGGCCGATTCGACGCGGAAGAAACGCACGTCCGGGTGCCAGGCCGGCGCGCTGTCCGGACGGATGTGGACCGAGAACAGCGTCTCGATCACCTTGAACAGGCCCGCCAGCACCTTGGGCTCGGGAAAGTATTGTTTGACCTCGTTTTCCGAGAACGCATAGCGCGCCTGGCGCAGTTTCTCGGACGCATAGGCGATGTCCCAGGGTTCGAGCTCGGCCAGGCCCAGTTCGGCGGCGGCGAATTCCCGCAGTTCGCGCAGGTCGCGCTCGGCATAGGGGTGCGCGCGCTCGGCCAGCTCGGCCAGGAAGGTCTGCACCTGCTCGGGCGTGTCGGCCATCTTGGGCACCAGCGACACCTCGCCGTAGTTGGCGTAGCCCAGCAGGCCGGCTTCCTCGCGGCGCAGGCGCAGCAGGTCCAGCATGATGGCCGTGTTGTCCCACTCGGCCTGGCCCTGCCCGTATTCCGGGCCCAGCTCCGAGGCGCGCGTCACGTGCGCCTTGTACATGGTCTCGCGCAGCGCGCGGTTGTCGGCGTATTGCAGCACCGGGAAATACGACGGGAAGTGCAGGGTGAATTTCCAGGCCGGCGTGTCGTCCCGGGCCTCGCCTTCCTTGGCCGGCGCCTTCCTGGCGGCCTCGCGCGCCGCGTCCTTCACGTCCTCGGGCAGGCCGGCCAGTTCGGCTTCGTCGCGCACGATCAGCGCGTAGGTGTTGGTGGCGTCCAGCACGTGGTCGGAAAACGCCTTGGACTGCGTGGCCTGCTGTTCCTGGATCTCGGCGAAACGGGGCTTGTCGGCCTCGGGCAGCTCGGCGCCGCCCAGGCGAAAGCCCCGCAGCTCGTTCTCGATCAGCTTCTTGCGGGCCGGGGTCTGCTGCTGGAACGCCTTGCTGGCCGCCAGCTTCTTGTAGCGCTCGTACAGCGCCTGATTCTGGCCCAGGCCGGCCCAGAATTCGGTCACGCGCGGGAGGTTCTCGCCGTAGGCGGCACGCAGCTCCGGCGTATCGGCCACCGAATTCAGGTGCCCGACCACGCTCCAGGCGCGCGACAGTCCCTCGGTGCCTTCATCCAGCGTCTCGACCACGTTTTGCCAGGTGGCCGGGGCATCCGCCGCCTGGTCTGCCTCCAACTTGTCCACCGCCTGCTGCGCCCGCTCCATCAGTGCCGTGATGGCGGGGGTGATGTGCTCCGGACGGATGGCATCGAACGGGGCCAGGCCCGACAGGTCCATGAGCGGGTTGCCGGCCAGGGCGGCGGTGGACGGCTGGGAAGCGGATGACGTCATGGGGCAGACTCCAGAAAGGCAATGGGTAACCCGGCCCGCCGGGCGCCATAAGGCGCGCCGCGGGCTCGTATCAGGCATGTGGGGACATTCTCGGCGAAATCCAGGCCGAGAGGGGCGGAGCAGGGCGCTTTCGGCGCGAACCGGCGCTTTTAGCCTCGGCCGGCCACGCGCTCTGCGGATTCCAGTGTGTTGGCCAGCAGCATCGTAATCGTCATGGGGCCGACACCACCGGGGACCGGGGTGATCCAGCCGGCCACTTCCGAGACGCTGGCGAAATCGACGTCGCCGCACAGTTTGCCGGCATCGTCGCGGTTGATGCCCACGTCGATCACCACCGCGCCGGGCTTGACCATGTCGCCCGTCAGCGTGTTGCGGCGGCCCACGGCGGCCACCACCACGTCGGCCTGGCGGGTGTGGTAGGCGAGGTCGGGCGTGCCGCTGTGGCACACCGTGACCGTGGCGTTGGCCTGCAACAGCAGCAGCGCCATCGGCTTGCCCACGGTATTGCTGCGGCCGATCACCACGGCGTGCTTGCCGCGCAGGTCGTAGCCGGTGCTTTCGATCAGCTTCATGCAGCCGTAGGGCGTACACGGACGGAAACCGTCCAGTCCGGCCATCAGTTCGCCGGCGCTGAGCACCGAGTAGCCGTCCACGTCCTTGCGGGTGGAGATGGCCTCGATCACCTTGTGCGGGTCGATGTGCCTGGGCAGGGGCATCTGCACCAGGATGCCGTGGATGGCGGGGTCATGGTTGAGCAGATCGATGCGGGCCAGCAGCTCGGCCTCGGTCATCGTGGCCTCGTACTTCTCCAGCACCGAATGGAAGCCCGCGTCGTGGCACGCCTTGACCTTGTTGCGCACGTACACGTGCGAGGCCGGGTCCTCGCCCACCAGGATCACCGCCAGGCCGGGACGCGTGCCCTGGCGCGTGAGTTCGGCGGCGCGCTGGGCGATGTCGGAGCGGATCTGCTTGGAGAGTTCGTTGCCGTTGATGAGGCGTGCGGGCATGGCGGTCTGAAGGCAAAGAGGAGTGGAGGAACGAGGGCGCGGGCGCCTGGGCCATTTTAGCGCACGGGGGCCGCCGCTTCAGGCAGACGTTCCGGTTTCCGCCGCTTTCATCGCCGCCGCAACGGCCCTGTCCCCGTCTCGCCCGGACGCATCCAGGCCCGCCACCACGCCCCGCCGGTCGGCCTCGTTGCGGTTCTGGCTCATTTTCCATTTGGCCTGCAGCCGCGCGATGGGCATTTCCAGCCCGACGATGGCCGACAGCCTTTCTTCCAGGAAGGCGGGCGGCGCGTCGCTCATCTTCCACGGGTCGTCGCGTCCCTGCTCGAACATGCGCGTCAGCCGGCCCACCACGCCCGCCACCCAGCGCGGATCGTCATGCACGATGATCCGGCCATGGGCGTGCACCACGGCGTAGTTGTAGGTGGGCACGACTTCGTGGGTCGTGCGCTTGGTCTCGTACAGGCTGGGCGATACGTAGGCGCTGGGACCCTGGAAGACCGCCAGGCTTTCGGCCTGGGAATCCGCCAACTCCCGCCAGACCGGATTAGCTCGCGCCACGTGGCACAGCAGCGTGCCGTGCGGGCCGCGGTCGGGGTTGAGGATGAAGGGCAGGTGGTTGGCGTCCAACCCCTGCGGTCCCGCCGTCACGAGCATGCCGAGTGGACAGGTGCGTATCAGGTTGCGAATCCTGTCCGGGTCGGCCTGCTCGAAATGCGGCGGCAAATACATAGTTACCTTGGTGTCGAGCGACAGGAGAGCAAGAACACGATGCTTCGCACCGAGAGAACTCATCCAGACCCGGGATGCGGTGGATCCGGCTACGCCGGTCCACCCGCATCGCCCCCTGGGGGGCGCGCGTAAGCGCGTAGGGGGGGGCTACCCCTGCGGCCGATGGTGCAGGGCGACCTTCATCAGGTCGGCCACGGTCGTGACCTGCAGCTTTTCCATGATGTTGGCGCGATGCGCCTCGACGGTCTTGATGCTGATGCCCAGGTCGTCGGCGATCTGCTTGTTCAGGCGGCCGGCCACGATGCGTTCCAGCACCTGTTGTTCGCGCACGGTCAGCCGGGCCAGCAGAGCCTCGTGGCCGCGCCGGGTGGCTTCGTCGGCCGCGCGGGAATGGGCCTGTTCCAGCATGTTGGCGATGATCTGGCGCAGGTCCGCTTCGTTGAAGGGCTTTTCCAGGAAATCCACCGCGCCTTTCTTCATGGTGGAGACCGCCATGGGCACGTCGCCGTGGCCGGTGACGAAGACGATGGGCAGGGTGGACTTGCGGGCAAGCAACTGTTCCTGGAGTTCCAGCCCGGTCATGCCCGGCATCCGCACGTCTGCGATCAGCACGCCGATCACCTCGGGGTCGTACTCGGCCAGGAAACGTTCCGAACTCTCGTAGGCCCGTACCCGGTAACCGTTGGCTTCGAGCAGCCATCGGAGAGAATCTCGCACGGCTTCGTCGTCGTCGACAATGAAGACCGTGCTGGATTGGGGCGTATTGCTCATCAGGTAAGCTCCTTGGGTGCGGATTCCAGTTCGGGGGCGGGTCCGGTCGGCAGGATCGGACGTACCCACGGAAGCGTGAACTTGAAGATCGTGCCTCCGGCGGGATTGGCTTCGGCCCACAGCCGGCCGTGGTGGAATTCGATGATCGTGCGGCAGATGTTCAGGCCCATGCCCATGCCTTCCGACTTGGTGCTGTAGAAAGGCTCGAACAGCCGTTCGGGATCGGCCAGCCCATGGCCGGTATCGGTGACTGCCACTTCTACCATGTCCTCGCGCACGTTCGCTTCCACCAGCAGTTCCCGCCCCTCTGAATCCTGCATGGCCTCCAGGCCGTTTTTCATCAGATTCAGGACCACCTGTTCGATCAGGATAGGATCGGCGAGAACGTCCGGCAACTGTTCGGGTATTTTTTGAATGATATCGATCCGCCGGGTCCGGGACTCGATCCCGGCAAAACCGACCGCATTATCCACGATCGTGGGCAGGCTTACCCGCTGGCGCTTGGGCTCGCTCCGCTTCACGAATTCGCGTATGCGGCGGATGATCATACCCGCACGCTGGGCCTGTGCGGTGGTTTTTTCCAGGGCCGGGAGCAATTTGGCCGGGTCGGTATCGCCGGCGCGTACCAGCGCCACCACGCCCATGCTGTAGTTGTTGATGGCCGTCAGCGGCTGGTTCAGTTCGTGCGCCAGCGACGAGGCCATCTCGCCCATGGTGATCAGGCGGCTGGTGAGCTGGATCTTCTCCTGCTGGGCGCGGGAGGCTTCTTCCGAGGCCCGGCGCTCGGTGATGTCGCGCGCCACCTGCATCCGCACCCGGCGCCCGTCCACCCATTGCAGCATGCGGTGGCGCACCTCGAACCAGCGGTGGGTGGACGAGGAGTACACCTCGATGGCTTCATCGGTGAAACGCCCGCGCCGGCCGGCGGACAGCTCGTCGTGCCCGGTGGGCTGCGAGCCCAGCACGCGCCGGTAGGTCTTGTTGGCGAACAGCAGCTCCGAGCCCTTGGCGGTCTCGGCCGTGACCGAAATGGCGTCGTCCAGGCCCTCGAGCACGGTCATGAAGCGTTCGTGGGCGGCGGCCAGGGCCTCGCGGATGCGCTTGGGCTCGGTGATGTCGGTCATGGACGTCATCCACCCGGTCTGCACGCCGCGCTGGTCGAGCAGGGGCGAGACGTACATCCGCGCGAAGAAGATCGAGCCGTCGCGCCGCTGCGCCTCCATCTCGAAGCCGCTGCTGGGGGCGTTGCCCGACAGCAGCATCTCGGTGTTGCGCCACTGGGCGGCGTGGTCGCCCTGGGGCCAGTAGGGGTAGGGCGGGGGCCGGCCCAGCAGGTCGGCCTCGTCCCAGCCCATCATCCGGCAGAAGGCCGGGTTCACATAGGTGATGCGGCCTTCCATGTCCAGCACCCGCATGCCGGTCAGCATGGAGTTTTCCATGGCGCGGCGGAAGGCGGTCTCGGCGATCAGGGCCTGCTCGGCCTGGGAGCGGAAGCGGGTGTGGCGCCACAGCGCGAACAGGCTCCATATGATGACCGCCGACAGCGACACCACCACCCAGACCAGCATGGTCTGCGAGGTGTCGGTTTGCGTGCGGTAGCCGCGCGCGCTCAGCATCATGCCGTTGCCCGGCGGGTCCAGCGGCACTTCGTAGGCGTTGATGGCGCCCTTGTCCGCGCGCGAGGACGAGGACACCAGCGGCATTTCATTGCCGTCCAGGATGGACACCTTGTACTTGTGCTGGGTCTCCTGGGGGATCAGGTGCTGCAGGATGGCGTCCACCGAGTACACCGTGGCCAGCGTGCCCAGGAAGCGCTCGTCCTGGAACACCGGCACGTACAGGTCCAGGTAGACCTCGTTGTACTGGCCGCGGTAGGGGCGGGAATACGCCGGCCGGTGCTCGTCGCGGGCGATCTCGAAGGCGCGGAAGGCCTCGGGCTCGGCCGCGCCCGGGGCGCTCATGCGGAAGGTCTGGCCGGCGCGCCGGTCGGGGGTCGAGATCCAGACCGCCTTGCGGTCGGCGTTGATCCACGCCACGTGGATGATCTCGGGGTGCTCGACCTGGAGCTCGCGGGCATCGTCCAGGAAGCGGCCCTCGGTCATGTTGGTGCGCACCAGGTCGCGCCCCAGCGCCCCCATGCGGTCGCGCGCCGCCAGCATGCGCAGGCGCATCGATTGCTGCGCCCAGTCGACGTCCCGCACCAGCGTGCCGTAGCGCTGGGCGTCGTCGCGGGCGTCCAGCCACCACAGGATGGAGCCCATGACGCAGACGAACAGCCCCAGCGCGATGGCCGGCGTCAGCCAGTACCAGCTGCGGCGGCGCAGACGCCCCAGATCCTTGAACGGGGCGGGGATATTGGAAGGATGAACGGTAGACATGAAGAAAGTTTACGCACAGTGTGGTGCGTTCGGAGGCCCGCTGTTTTATTGCAGCGCAGAATGCTTTTATCCAGGTTTCGTGCTAGATTTCACATCGTGGTAAATGATATCGTAAAGCGAAATTTTTATTGCATGGAAGGCTTCCTGCCTTCTAGAATCGCGCCGGAGTTGCGAGGGCCCTAGTTTTACATAGGCGAAGGCCGCCAACAGCGACTTAACCCTCGGATGGCTACGAGCCGTCCGGATGTCACAGAGACTCAGGAGACAGGCATGTCCGCTCTTCCTCAGGTCGGGGCCGGTATAACCGCCGCCAACGACGAAGATACCCTGGAAACCCAAGAATGGCTCGACGCCCTGGAAGCGGTCCTGGATCGCGAAGGTCCTGAGCGCGCGCACTACCTGCTGGAACGCCTGATCGACGTGGCGCGCCGTTCCGGTGCGTACATCCCGTTTTCTCCGAACACCGCCTACGTCAACACCATCCCGCCCCACATGGAGCCGGCGCATCCGGGCAAGCTCGACCTGGAAGCCCGCATCCGCTCCTATATTCGCTGGAACGCGATGGCCATGGTGGTCCGGGCCAACCGCCTGCATCCGGCCGACGGCGGCGACCTGGGCGGCCACATCGCCTCGTTCGCCTCGCTGGCGACCATGATCGAGACCGGCCAGAACCACTTCTGGCACGGCGAGACCGAAAGCCGCGGCGGCGACCTGGTCTATTTCCAGGGCCATTCCTCGCCCGGCGTCTACGCCCGCGCCTTCCTGGAAGGCCGCCTGTCGGAAGACCAGCTCAACCATTTCCGCCAGGAAGTCGACGGCAAGGGCCTGTCGTCCTACCCGCATCCGAAGCTGATGCCCGACTTCTGGCAGTTCCCGACCGTCTCGATGGGCCTGGGCCCCCTGATGGCCATCTACCAGGCCCGTTTCCTGAAATACCTGCACGCCCGCGGCATCGCCGACACCAGCAACCGCAAGGTCTGGGTGTTCTGCGGCGACGGCGAGATGGACGAGCCCGAATCGCTGGGCGCCATCAGCCTGGCCTCGCGCGAAAAGCTCGACAACCTGGTGTTCGTGATCAACTGCAACCTGCAGCGCCTGGACGGCCCGGTGCGCGGCAACGGCAAGATCATCCAGGAACTGGAAGGCGAATTCCGCGGCAGCGGCTGGAACGTCATCAAGCTGATCTGGGGCGGCTACTGGGATCCGCTGCTGGCGCGCGACAAGGAAGGCATCCTGCGCCAGATCATGGAAGACACCGTCGACGGCGAATACCAGGCCTACAAGGCCAACGACGGCGCGTTCGTGCGCGAGAAGTTCTTCGGCAAGCACCCCAAGCTGCTGGAGATGGTCAGCCGCATGAGCGACGACGACATCTGGCGCCTGAACCGTGGCGGCCATGATCCGCACAAGGTGTTCGCCGCGTTCGACGCCGCGCAGAAAAGCGAAGGCCGCCCGACCGTCATCCTGGCCAAGACCATCAAGGGCTATGGCATGGGCGCCGCCGGCGAGTCGCGCAACCCCGCGCACCAGCAGAAGAAGCTGGACGACGACATCATCCGCGCCTACCGCGACCGCTTCAACATTCCGGTGCCGGACGACAAGCTGGGCGACCTGCCGTACTTCAAGCCTTCCGACGAATCGCCGGAAATGAAGTACCTGCACGAGCGCCGCGCGGCCCTGGGCGGCTACCTGCCGCACCGCCGCCAGAAGGCCGACGAACACCTGCCCGCACCCGCGCTGTCGGCGTTCCAGGCCGTGCTCGACCCCACCGCCGAAGGCCGCGAGATCTCGACCACGCAAGCCTTCGTCCGCATCCTGACGCAGCTGCTGCGCGACAAGACCCTGGGTCCGCGCGTCGTGCCCATCGTGCCCGACGAGTCGCGCACCTTCGGCATGGAAGGCATGTTCCGCCAGATCGGCATCTACGCCCACGAAGGCCAGAAGTACGTGCCCGTGGACAAGGCGCAGGTCATGTACTACCGCGAAGCGGAAGACGGCCAGATCCTGGAAGAGGGCATCAACGAAGCGGGCGCGATGAGCTCCTGGATCGCCGCGGCGACGTCCTACTCGTCGAACAACCGCATCATGGTGCCGTTCTACATCTATTACTCGATGTTCGGCTTCCAGCGCATCGGCGACCTGGCCTGGGCCGCCGGCGACATGCAGGCCCGCGGTTTCATGCTGGGCGGCACCGCCGGCCGCACGACGCTCAACGGCGAAGGCCTGCAGCACGAGGACGGCCACAGCCACCTGATGTCGGCCACCATCCCCAACTGCGTGTCGTACGACCCGACCTTCGCGCACGAACTGGCGGTCATCATCCAGAACGGCTTGAAGCGCATGGTGGAAGACCAGGAAAACGTCTTCTACTACATCACGGTCATGAACGAGAACTATGCCCAGCCGGGCCTGAAGGCCGGCGACGAAGAGGGCATCATCCGCGGCATGTACCAGTTGAAGAAGAGCGAGGCCAAGGCCGAGCACCGCGTCCAGCTGCTGGGTTCGGGCACCA
Source organism: Pigmentiphaga kullae (assembly GCF_004216695.1). Classification (GTDB taxonomy): domain Bacteria; phylum Pseudomonadota; class Gammaproteobacteria; order Burkholderiales; family Burkholderiaceae_B; genus Pigmentiphaga; species Pigmentiphaga kullae. Next base: position 1,218,290 of record NZ_SGXC01000002.1, on the reverse strand, counting down.
TCCTGCGCGAAGTCATCGCCGCCCAGGAGCTGCTCGAGAAGGACTGGGGCGTGGCCGCCGACATCTGGAGCGTGACCAGCTTCACCGAGCTGCGCCGCAACGGCCTGGACGTCGACCGCCACAACCTGCTGCACCCGACGGAAAAGAAAGCCCAGGTCGCCTACGTGACCGAAGCCCTGGAAAAGACCGAAGGCCCCATCGTCGCCTCGACCGACTACATGAAGTCCTTCGCCGACCAGATCCGTCCGTTCATCCCCAAGGGCCGCACCTACAACGTGCTGGGCACCGACGGTTTCGGCCGTTCCGACTTCCGCGCCAAGCTGCGCGAACACTTCGAGGTGGATCGCCACTTCGTCACGCTGTCCGCCCTGAAGGCGCTGGCCGACGAAGGCAAGATCCCGATGAAGAAGGTGGCCGAGGCCATCAAGAAGTACGGCATCAACCCCGAGAAAGCCAACCCTCAACACGCGTGATCGATGGCCGGGATGGGTAAGATAGGCACTGCCCCTGTCTTGCCCGCCCGGCCGGCGCGCGCCTGCCTGCGGCGGGGGCGCCGGTGGGGTCCGGCTTTCTGGAGACTACAGAATGAGTAATGTGAGCGAGCTGAAAGTCCCCGACATCGGTGATTTCAGCGAAGTCGAAGTGATCGAGATCCTGGTTTCGGTGGGCGACACCATCAAGGCCGAGCAAAGCCTGATCACCGTCGAGTCCGACAAGTCGTCCATGGAAATCCCGGCCGCGCAGGGCGGGGTGGTCAAGGCCATCAAGGTCAAGGTCGGCGACAAGGTGTCCGAAGGTACCCCGCTGGTCGAGATCGAAGCCGCCGGCGGCGCCGAGGCGCCCCGGCAGGAAGCGGCGCCGGCCAAGGCCGAAGCGCCCGCCGTTGCACCCGCCGCCAAGCAGGAAGCCGCGCCCGCGCCCCAGGCCGCGCCGGCCGCCGCGCCCGCGCAGGGCGGTGCCGAGGAAACGGTGGTCGTGCCCGACATCGGCGACTTCAAGGACGTCGAAGTCATCGAACTGCTGGTCAAGGTCGGCGACCAGGTCTCGGCCGAGCAAAGCCTGGTCACGGTCGAATCCGACAAGTCCTCGATGGAAATCCCGACTTCCACGGCGGGCGAAGTCACCGCCGTGCTGGTCAAGGTCGGCGACAAGGTGTCCAAGGGCAGCCAACTGGTGAAGGTCAAGAGCGGCGCCGCCGCTGCCGCGCCGGCCGCCAAGGCCGAAAGCGCCCCGGCACCCGCCGCCAGGGCCGAGGCGCCCGCCGCCGCGCCGGCCCAGGCCCCTGCGGCCAAGCAGCCGCCCGTGCCGGCCGATCCCGCCGCCGAACACACGCCTTCCAAGGCCCATGCCTCGCCGTCCGTGCGCAAGTTCGCGCGCGAACTGGGCGTGGACCTCTCCAGGGTGCCGGCCACCGGTCCCAAGGGCCGCATCACGCCCGACGACGTGCGCAACTTCGTCAAGCAGGCCCTGGCAGGCGGCGCCGCCGCCGCGGCGCCCGCTGCCGCCGGCGGCTCGGGCTCCGGCCTGGAAGTGCTGGCCTGGCCCAAGGTCGATTTCGCCAAGTTCGGCGAAATCGAGGCCAAGCCGCTGTCGCGCATCAAGAAAATTTCCGGCGCCAACCTGCACCGCAACTGGGTGATGATCCCCCACGTCACCAACAACGAGGATGCGGACATCACCGACCTGGAAGCCTTCCGCGTCCAGCTCAACAAGGAAAACGAGAAATCCGGCGTCAAGGTCACGATGCTCGCGTTCCTGATCAAGGCCGTGGTCTCGGCGCTGAAGAAATTCCCCGAGTTCAACGCCTCGCTGGAAGGCGACAACCTGATCCTGAAGAAGTACTTCCACATCGGCTTCGCCGCCGATACGCCCAACGGGCTGGTGGTGCCGGTCATCCGCGATGCCGACAAGAAGGGCGTCCTGGAACTGGCCAAGGAAACCTCCGAACTGGCCAAGAAGGCGCGCGACGGCAAGCTCTCGCCCTCGGAAATGCAGGGCGGCTGCTTCTCGATCTCGTCGCTGGGCGGCATAGGCGGCACGAGCTTCACGCCCATCATCAACGCGCCCGAAGTGGCCATCCTGGGCGTCAGCCGCTCGGCCATGAAACCCGTGTGGGACGGCAAGCAATTCGTGCCGCAACTGACGCTGCCCATGTCGCTGTCGTACGACCACCGTGTCATCGACGGCGCCGCCGGCGCCCGCTTCAACGCCTACCTGGCCTCGGTGCTGGCGGACTACCGCCGCATCCTGCTGTAAGGAGCAACGGATGGCGATAGAACTGAAAGTACCCGACATCGGCGACTTCAAGGAGGTCGAGGTCATCGAGATCCTGGTGGCCGTGGGCGACACCATCAAGGCCGAGCAAAGCCTGATCACCGTCGAATCCGACAAGTCCTCCATGGAAATCCCCGCCGAGCAGGGCGGGGTGGTCAAGGCCATCAAGGTCAAGGTCGGCGACAAGGTCAGCGAAGGCTCCGTGCTGCTCGAGATCGACGCCGCCGAAGGCGGTGCCGCCGCCAGCCCGGCCCCGGCCGTGGACACCAAGTCCCGCACCGGCTTCCCCAAGGTCGAACTGGCGCCCGCCGCCATGCACGAACTGGGCGAACCCACCTCCGACAAGCCGGATCCCGATCCCGTCCCGCTGCCCGCTGCCGCGCCGGCCGCCGCCAGCTTCGGCGGCAAGGCCGACCAGAGCTTCGACGTCGTGGTCCTGGGCGCCGGCCCCGGCGGCTACTCCGCCGCCTTCCGCGCCGCCGACCTGGGCCTGAAAGTGGCCCTGATCGAACGCTACGCCACCCTGGGCGGCGTCTGCCTGAACGTCGGCTGCATTCCCTCCAAGGCCCTGCTGCACACCGCCGCCGTGGTCGAGGAAGCCGCCAAGATGGCCGAACACGGCATCACCTTCGGCAAGCCCGAGATCGACCTCGACAAGCTGCGCGCGTTCAAGGACGGCGTCGTCGGCAAGCTGACCGGCGGCCTGGCCGGCATGGCCAAGGCCCGCAAGGTCACGGTGGTGACGGGCGTTGGCTCCTTCGTCGGTCCCAACCACATCGAGGTCGAGACCAAGGAAGGCAAGCAGGTCCTGCAATTCGCCAGCGCCATCATCGCCGCCGGCAGCCAGTCGGTGAAACTGCCCTTCGCCCCCGAAGACGAACGCATCGTCGACTCCACCGGCGCGCTGCTCTTGAAGAGCGTGCCCAAGAAAATGCTCATCATCGGCGGCGGCATCATCGGCCTCGAAATGGGCACGGTGTACTCCACCCTGGGCGCCAGGCTGGACGTCGTCGAAATGCTGGACGGCCTGATGCAGGGTGCCGACCGCGACCTGGTCAAGGTCTGGCAGAAGATGAACGAACACCGCTTCGACAACATCATGTTGAAGACCAAGACGGTGGGCATCGAAGCGAAGAAAGACGGCATCTGGGTTACTTTCGAGGGTGAAAAAGCCCCCAAGGAACCCCAGCGCTACGACCTCGTGCTGCAGGCCGTCGGCCGCAGCCCCAACGGCAAGAAGATCGGCGCCGACAAGGCCGGCGTGCAGGTGGGCGACCGCGGATTCATTTCCGTGGATTCCCAGATGCGCACCAACGTGCCGCACATCTACGCCATCGGCGACATCGTCGGCCAACCCATGCTGGCCCACAAGGCCGTGCATGAAGGCCACGTGGCGGCGGAAGCCGCGGCCGGCCAGAAGAGCCACTTCGACGCCACCGTGATCCCGTCCGTGGCCTACACGGATCCGGAAGTCGCGTGGGTGGGCCTGACCGAAGACGAAGCCAGGAAGCAGGGCCGCAAGGTCACCAAGGGCATGTTCCCGTGGGCCGCTTCGGGCCGCGCCATCGCCAATGGGCGCGATGAAGGATTCACCAAGCTGCTGTTCGACGAAGAGACGCACCGGATCGTGGGCGGCGGCATCGTGGGTACGAATGCCGGCGACATGATTGGCGAGGTCGCTTTGGCGATCGAGATGGGGGCGGATATGGTGGATATCGGGAAGACCATCCATCCGCATCCGACCCTGGGCGAGTCGATCGGGATGGCGGCCGAGGTGGCGGAAGGGGTGTGTACGGATTTGCCGCCGGTCAGGAAGAAGTAGGGTTGTCGTAGTTTGAAAAAAAGGCCGCACTTCATTGTGTGGCCTTTTTTGTTTTTTGCGGCAGCCAGGGGAACGGGTGCCTTGATGGGCCGGCCATGATCACCACCGAACGGTCCGACCACAATAGTCGAGGTATTCGAGGCCGGGATGGCCCAGCTTGGTCAGAAGCACGTTCACAACCCCGGGAACACTTTCCTCGATCGACAATCTCCCCTCAGGGCCTCCCAGGTCGGTGCGCACCCAACCCGGCGCGATCAGCAGCATGGCCCGTGGCGTTTGCGCTTGACGCGCGGCAAAGCTGCGCATGAATTGGTTCAAGGCCGCCTTGCTGCCACGGTAAACCTCCCGCTGGCCGGATTCATTGTCGGCGATACTGCCTTGTCCGGATGACATGACCCCGATCAGGCCGGCCGGCGTGACAAGGTCGGACAAGCGCTCGACCACCCGCATCGGGCCAAGCGCATTGGTGATCATGAGATTCACGAAATCCTCCGTCGAGACCTCACCGATGGTCTGAGTCGGGTCCGGATTGGTCGTCCCGGCATTGACAAACAGAATGTCGAACATCCGGCCGGACAGGCGCTCGTGTAAGGCTCGGATCTGCTCGGGTCGGGTAATGTCCAGCGTTTCAATGTCGACCCGGTCCGGATGCGCATCGGCCAAATCGTGCAAAAGAGTCCGGCCGCTACCGGCGCGAACCGTGCCCACGACGTGCCAGCCGTTTTTCAGGAATTCGGCCGCCATGGCGTGGCCGAGGCCGCGCGAGGCGCCGATGAGCAGGACGGTGGGGGTGTGAACGGGCGCTTGGGGCATGGGATTCTCCTTTTCGCACTATTGAAGCCATGGATTGTCGAACCTGGCTCTAATTTGCACCAGACGCCTGGCGTGCAATTATTGATTGCGTCAGACGCCATGCCTGGCCGGTTTCGATTATGCTGGGCGCATGACACGCGTCGACCTCAACCTCCTTCCCGCGCTGGACGCATTGTTGACTGAGCGTAGCGTCACGGGGGCCGCCCGGCGGCTGAAACTCAGTGTTTCTGCAACGAGCCGTACGCTCACTCGCCTGCGCGCGGTTACGGGCGACCGCCTGCTGCTGCAGGCTGGGCGCACGCTGGTGCTCACGCCATATGCGGAACAACTGAGCCAGCGCATCTCGGCGCTGACCCACGAAGTAGAGGGGGTCCTGAGTCGCACCGAGCATCAGTTCGACATTGCCACCCTGGAGCAGCGCTTCACCCTGCGAGTGGGTGAAGGCTTTATCGACCAGCTTGGCGCGGCTTTGATGGACCGGATCCGCCGCACGGCACCCGGTGTGCAGCTTCGCTTCGCCCCCAAGCCGAACTGGAATGCTCAACCGCTAAGGGAAGGCGCGATTGATCTGGAGATCGGCATCGTCAAAACCTCGGCCCCCGAGGTACGTACGCGTTTGCTCTTCCGCGATCGCTATGTCGGCGTGTGCCGCATCGGCCATCCGCTTCTGAGTGAACGGAGCATCAGCGTAGAACAATGGGCCGCATACGACCATGTGATGACTTCACGTACCGGCGAAGCGGAAAGTTCGATTGACGCAGCCGTTGAACCGCCGAATGGGCGGCGGAAGGTGCGGATGGTGGTGCCGTCTTATACGAGCGCCATGCAGCTGACTCGTCATTCGGACTTGCTGGCCGTTGTCCCGCATTCATGCGTCGGCAACTCCTTTGTGCCGGATTACGCGGCGGCCAATGGCTTACAGTGCTTCGAACTACCCGTGCCCATACCCGCTTTCAATATCTCGGCAATCTGGCATTCGCGCCTCGATCACGATCCGGCTCATTGCTGGTTTCGTGCCGAAGTGCTGGATCTCTGCCTGGAGGCTTATCCGCGAAATCTGCCTCAAGCTTCGCCGCCACTCCATCGCTAGTGTGGTCCTCGCCAGTTGCGCGGCCAGCCGATGCCCAAGCGGAACGTCAGAGCCGAATGACGACCGCGTATAAGTCCAACGCAGCGAGTGCGGCGTTCAGGAACAGCAGCCCGCGCTCGCGCAGCAGGATCGCGTATAGGCCAAGGCATATATGGCCGGCCAGGAATCCGCCGAATATCAGCGGTGACGATGCGCTCTCTGGCTGTATGGAAATCGCGATAGCCCCACCGATCAGCAGGAGATTCGCTATATAGATCGCGAGCTGCGGAGGGCTGGCGAATGTTCGCCACGGAGCGGTTTTCTCGCCGGCGGCGCGGGGGATCCTCTCGCGTCCGCAATTCGGACACGGCTCTGGAGGGGCGAGATGAATGGTCTGGGCGGAGGGCGATGCCATGTGTATCCTCGAAGCAGTCGAATAGACAGCGCATGGCCACGGGGCAGTACGCCGCTTTACCTGCATTGAGTGGCGGGAGTCGGGGCGCCGGTTCCTCCAAGGACTTCTTGCCAATGAAAACTGCTCAAGCCGATTGCTTCGCCGATCAAGGGTATGTCCGGTTGGAGGGTTTTCATCCGCGAGGGCGGATGATGGCTGTCCGGCAGAAGCTGCTTGATGAACTCAAGCGCGTGTCCGAGGGAAAGGGCATGCCCGCTTCGGTGCGTGGTCTGCCTGTTTTCCAGCAGATCGGCAAGCTGTCTTCGCTTGTCAGGCTGCCCGGGCTGCACGAGTCGCTGGTCACCCAGGCGTTGCTGGCCGAGGTGACGCGACTGGCCGGACGGGTGCCGAAGATTGTCCAGGATGTCGAGCTGTTGCTGTCGCCGCCCCGTCAAGGTGCCTCGACGCTGCAAGGTTTGAACTGGCATGTGGACGTGGCGGCGAAGCCGCCAGGCCGCTTGCCCGGGATACAGGCATTTTTCCTGATCGATGACGTGGCTGGCGGGGGTGGGGGAACGCTGGCGCTGGCCGGATCCCATCGTGTCGATATGCAGCCGGATGGGTCGTCGTCCCGACTACGCCGGATATTGAGAACGGCGGAAGATCTGAAGCGCGAGCTCGATGGCTTGAAGGTCAGGGTCGTCGAGATGTCCGGACGTGCGGGCGATGTCTTCCTCATGGACATGCGTCTGCTGCACACCCCGTCGGTCAATTCGACTCAGCACGTGCGGATGATGGCGACGTCCCGTTGCTTCCTCGACCCCTGATGCCGCTGGCTTACTCGATCTTGATATGGGCCTTCTGGATCACCTCGCCCCAGAGCCGATAGTCATCCTTGATCATCTTCTCGAACGCGGCCGGCGGTCCGCCGATTTTCTCCGCTCCCAGCGCCGTCAGCCGCTGCTTGAATTCCGGCGTTTCCATCACCAGGTTGATGGCCTGATTGAGCTTGGCAACGATGCTGTCCGGGGTACCGGTGCGTGCCACGATGCCGAACCACGAATACAGCTCGAAGCCCTTGATACCCTGTTCATCCAGGGTAGGCACATCGGGGAATTGCGGGGACCGCTTCAGTGCCGTGACACCCAGCGACCGCAGCCGTCCCGACTTTAGCAGCGGCTGCACCGAGAACTCGATGTCGAAGTGCACCGGCACGTCTCCCGCCACCAGCGCGACGTTGGCCGGCGCCGAACCCCGGTAGGGAATGTGTTGCATCTCCACCCCGGTTACCTGCTTGAACCGTTCCGTGCCCAGGTGCGGCATGGTACCGGAGCCGCCCGAGCCGTAGTTCATCCGTCCGCCTTCGCGCTTGGCCAGGGCGATCAGGTCCTGGATGCCCTTACCCGGAAAATCCGGCGCCACGGCCACCTGGTGCGGGCTGCGGAACACGCCGGCGACGGCGCGGAAGTCGCGCACGGGCTCGAAGTTCATGGAGGGGTAGAGCCACTTGCCGGTGGAGATGACGTTGCTGGCCATCAGCAGGGTGTAGCCGTCGGCGGGCTGGCCCAGCACGACTTCGCTGCCGATGATGGCGCCGGCGCCGGGTTTGTTCTCGACCACGACGGGTTGTCCCAGGACCTTGCCCAGTCCTTCCGCGATGGAGCGGGCCGTGGTGTCGGAGGGGCCGCCGGCGGGGAAGGGCACGATCAGGCGAAGGGGTTTGGCGGGATAGTCTTGGGCCAGCGTAGGGAGGGCGGTGCCGGCCATGACGGCGATCAGCACGGCCGTGGCCAGTGTCTTGCGTCGAACGATGTTGTGCATGGTTGTCTCCTTTTTCAATCTGGTTCAGGCGGGGCGTGCCTGGACCGCGTTTTCTTCCGCGTTGGCCACCGCCTCGTCGGCCGATATCAAGGCGCCCTGGCTGCGGAGCACCTGGCGCAGTGTGTCGACTGCGGGGTTCTCCAGCGTGGCCTGACCCGTGGCCGCCAGGGCGGCGTAGGCGCCGGCGGCATGGCCCAGGCACATGGCGGTGCCCATGTGGCGGGCGCCGCCGTTGGCCTCGCGGGTGGCGGAGATTGCCCGGCCGGTGACGACGATGCCTTCGATGGATGCGGGCAGCAGGCAGGCCAGGGGGATCTCGAAAGGCGCAGGCGGCATCCACAGGTCGACGCCGGTGCCGCCGGCCTCGTGCAGGTCCATGGGACCGGCGCCCAGGGCGACGGCGTCGGCAAAGCGTTTGCCGCCGACGATGTCTTCGGTCGTCAGGATGTGGCGGCCGACGATGCGGCGCGTTTCGCGTATGCCGACGCGTTCGGCGATGCCGGCTAGCACGGATTTTTCGAAGCCGGGCACGTGCTCGCGCAGGAAGGGCACGATGGTCTTGATCTGTTGCCGCCCGATCTGTTCGGCCCGTGTCAACTGCGCGCCGTCCAGCGCATCGATGCCGTGGATGCGGCTCATCAGGCAGATGGCGTCGGTGTCGCCGGGCGTGCTGCAGAAGGACAGGCTTTCCCAGGCCAACTGGCCGCGCTGCAATCCGTCCAGGGCGATGGCGCGCTTTTGTTCGCGGGGGATGGCGCGGAAGGCGCGCACGTCCACATTGGACATACGAAACACCAGGGTCAGGGGCTGGCGTCTGTCGCGCAGTTCGGGTTCTTCGCCCACGCAGGGGACGCCGGCCGCGGCGGCGATGACGGCGTCGCCGGTGGCATCCACCAGCATGCGGGAACGCAGGGCACGGCGGCCGGAGACGTTCTCCAGCAACAGGCCGGCCACGCGATTGTCGTCCATCAGCGGCCCGGCCACGCGCGAGTGCAGCAGCACGTCCACGCCGGCCTCCCTCGCCATGTCGTCGGCGACGATCTTGACGACTTCGGGGTTGAAGGGGAAGTTGGTGATGGTGACGGGGTTGGCGCTGGCCTCGGCCAGGGTGTAGCGGCGAAAGCCGTCGCTGCCGCCGGCGGCCTCGATGCGCCGGGTGAGTTCGAAGCCCATGCCGCCCACGCAGCGCACCGTGCCGTTGAACAGGCCGATGTACTGCGCGACCATGCCGGAAGTCGCGGTGCCGCCCAGGCAGCCGGCGCGTTCGACCAGCGCGACGCGGGCGCCGCCGCGGGCCGCCGCGACGGCGGCGATCAGGCCGGAGGCGCCGCCGCCCGCGACGATGACGTCGTAATGGTCGAGTACGGGCGTGTTCAGGGTTTCGGTAATGACCGAAGCATTCATGTCGTGTCTCCTTGCGGATCAGAAGGGCAGCGGTTCGGTCCAGCGAAGCTGCTTGGGGCTCGTGCCTTCGCGGATGGCGCGCGCGGCGGCGTGGCCGGCCACCTCGCCGGTCTGGCAGCACCAGGGGAAGTTGCGCATGACCATGAAGATGGTCTCGAAGGTGAAGGACAGCGAGGCGCCGGTCAGCAGCAGGTTGTCGACTTCCTTGGGCAGGAAGCAGCGGTAAGGCACCTCGAAGCTGTACTTCGCGTACTGGTCCCAGAAGAAGGTCTTGGTCATGGGACGCGTCACGGCGTCGGGAAAGCGCCGCTGCTCGCGCGCGTCGTCGATGGAGAAGACGTATTCGCCGATGGGATGGCGGCCGTCCCGCACGCCCACGTAGCGGCCGACGTGGGAAATGAAGGCGTCCTGGAAGCCCGGCACGTATTTGCGCAGGAAGGCAGCCTCGGCGTCGATCAGCCGGCGTAGTTCCCGCTTGGCGCGCGAGGCATGCTCGGTGTCTTCGTCCATGTGCAGCGCCCATTCGTAGGGTACGTTCTGCCACAGGATGAAGGTGCCGGGGCCCTGGATGGGGCTCATGTCCACGGTCGGATGGCCGATGTAGTGGTCGCCGTAGACGCCCTGGTCGGCCAGGCGGGGGCGGTAGAGTGCGGGCGGAATGTCGCCGGCCGCGCGCGCCGCGTTGATCAGCTTGCTCAGGGCGGGATCGTTCTCGCGCCGCTGGTAGGCGGCGGTCTGCGCGAAATCGATGCCGCTCATGATCCACAGCAGTCCGCCGGGTATGGGGCGCTCCTGCTCATCCCTGGCCACGGTTTCGGGCTGGCGTCCGCCGCCGCGCACGAAAGGGGCGCCGGCGCGCGCTACCACTTCGGCCGTGCCGCTGCCTTCGATGAAGACGCGGCCGCGTATGGCCTGGCGGCCCTGCACGGTCTCGATGATGGCGTGGGTGATGCGGCGCTGGCCGCCGTCGGGCTGCATCTCGACGTCGACGAAGGCGGCGCCGTAGATGGCCCGCACGCCGGCTTCGTCCAGCATTCGCAGCATGATGTTGCCGGCGGCATCCGGGTTGAAGGAGGAGCGGCGGAAGGGCGAACCCGGTTTCAGGTAGTGGTCGTAGTGGGACAGCGCGTTGCCGGCCCAGTCGGGCAGTTCCTTTTCGGTGGCGGTGTAGATGGCGCCTTCCGTGGCGAAGCGTTCCATCAACTCGGTATGGATGCCGCCGACGCCCGTGTTGGCGGCGCCCTGGAGCCCGGAAGTATGGACGCCGCCGGGCATGTCGAATTTCTCGACCAGGACCACGCTGCAACCCTCGCGGCGCGCGCGCAGCGCCGCCGCGAAGCCGCCGGGACCCGCGCCGATGACGACGACGTCCGCGTCCTCGATGACCGGCACGCCCCGGGCCGTGCGGCCCAGGGGCTCGATGCTGCTACTGCTGTTCAACTCAGGTTCTCCCCAGGATTATTCGGCGGTGATCTTGTTGTCCACGATCACCGGTTTCCAGCGCGCCAGTTCTTCCTGCATGAAGGCCTTGAATTGCGCGGGCGTGCCGGGCGCGGGCTCCATCAGTTGCTGGCGCAGCAGTTCCACCACCTGCGGTTGGCGCAGCACCTCGCCGATCGCCGCGCTGATGCGTCCGGCCAGCGCGGGGGACATGCCGCCAGGCGCGACGAACCCCATCCAGGCGCTGCCGACGATGTCCGGGTAGAACTCGCGCAGGGCCGGCACCTCGGGCAGCAGCGCCGCGCGCTCGGCGGTGGAGACGGCGATCGGCACCACCTTGTCGCCGCGCACCTGGGCCATCGTGGCCTGCGCGGGCAGGCAGCCCATCTGCACTTCGTTGGTCATCACGGCGGTGGTGGCCTGAACCGCGCCGGCGTACATCACGGGCACGATCTGCGTGCCGCTCTTGTTGGCGAGCAGCGTCATGACCAGGTGGCCCAGCGAACCGTTGCCCACGTACGAGTAGTTGTACTTGCCGGGATGCTTCTTCAGGGCGTCGACGAGTCCGGGCAGCGTCTTGACGCCCAGCTCCCTGGAGGCGATCAACAGGCAGGGCTGATGCACGCCCAGCGTCAGCGGCGTGAGGTCCTTGGCCGGGTCGTAGGCCATGCGCTTGTAGAGCAGGGGGTTGTGCACCAGCGGGCCGGCGATGCTGACACCGAAGGTGCTGCCGTCCGGATGGGCGCGGGCCACCAGCGTGGTGCCTATCATGCCGCCGGCGCCGGGCCGGGAGTCGACGATGAAGGGCGTGCCGAATTTCTTCTGCAAGCCTTCGGCGACGACGCGCGCCACGGTATCGGTGGTCGTGCCGGCGCTGAAAGGATTGATGACCGTGGTGGCGCGGCTGGGCCACTCCTGGGCGGCCGCCACGCTGGCGGTGGCCAGCAGGGCGAGGCAGGCGGTGGTTTGTCGTGTTCTTTTCATGGGTGTCTCCAGGGAAATCTCAGGCGGGCTGGCCTTGGGGGGCAACCTGTTCGCGGCGGAACAGGGCATGGGCTTGTGCCAGGCGCTGTTGCACTTCCGAGGCCGGAACGTTGGCGGGGCGGCGGCCGCCGGCTGCCGCGATGGCGCCCAGCGTGCCGACCGCCTGCCCCATCGCCATGGATGTCGCCATATGGCGTGCGCCGGCCATGGCTTCGCGGGTCGCGCTCAATGTGCGGCCGCATACCAGCAGGCCTTCCACGTCCACGGGCAGCAGCGCGCGCAGCGGTATTTCGAAGGGCTGGGGCGGCGCGTACAGGCGGATGCCGGTGCCGCCGGGCTGGTGGCGGTCCATGGGGCCGGCGCCCAGGGCGATGGAATCCTCGAAGCTTCGGGCCTGCATGATGTCTTCTTCGCTCAGCGTGTGGCGGCCCCGGATGCGGCGCGTCTCGCGCACGCCCACGCGTTCGGCGACGTCGGCCAGGATGGCGTTCTCGAAGCCGGGGATCTCGCGCCGCAGGAAACCGACGATGCTGGCGATTTGCCGGCGGCCTTCCCGCTCGGCGCGCGAGGCGTCGCGGGCATCCAGCGCGTCGATGTCCTGGATGCGGCTCATCAGGCAGATGGCGTCGGTGCCGCCCGGCGTGCTGACGAAGGACAGGCTTTCCCAGAACAGTTCGCCGCGCCGCAGGCCGCCCAGCACCAGGGCGCGGCGCTGGTCGGAGGGCACCGCGCGAAAGCGCGCCACGTCCACGTTGGACAGCCGGAAGGACAGCGTGCAGGGTTGGCGCTCGCCGCCGTCGTCCTGGAACGGGACCCCGGCGCTGGCGCATACCAGCGCATCGCCCGAGGCGTCCACCACCACGGGTGCGAGCAGGGCCAGGCGGCCCTGGACGGTCTCGACCGTTACCCCGGCCATGGCGCCGTCCCGCACCAGCGCGCGCGCGAAGGTCGTGTGCAGCAGCACTTCCACGCCCGCTTCGTTCACCGAGCCGTCCAGCACCCATTTCACCGTCTCGGGATTGAAGGGCAGCACGCGCAGCGGGAACGGCGTGCCGGCGGCCTCGCCCATCACGTAGCGGTGGAAGCCGTCCGAGCCGCCGGCGGCCTGCACGCGTTCGGCCAGTTCGAAAGGAATGCCGCCCACCACGCGCGTCTCGCCATGGAAGAACGCCACCCACTGGGCCACGAGGTTGGCGGTGGCGGCGCCGCCCAGGCAGCCGCCGCGCTCGACCAGCAGTGTGCGTGCGCCGGTGCGGGCCGCGGCGATGGCGGCCACGGTGCCGGAGGCGCCGCCGCCCACGACGATGACGTCATAACGGCCCGTGACGGGCGTGTTCAGGGTTTCCTGGATGGTGTCCGATGGCTGCATGCATGTCTCCCGGGCACCCTGTGCGGGTGCCTCCTGTTCATGCCACGCAGTGTCGCCCTCGGTATCGCGTGCCGCCAGCCGGTGTTCTCATATGTGAACACTTTTCGCATCGAGCGGCGGGGCGCGGTCCGCCGCCACGGCGATTTCCGCGGCGGCGGCGCGCAAGGCCTGCTCCAGTTTCAGCTTGCGCGCGTCGTCCAGCCGGCTGGCCGGCAGGGCCAGGCCGACGGCGGCCAGCACGCGGCCGTGGACGTCCAGCACGGGCACGGCCAGGCCGACGATGCCGACCGTGAATTCGCTGAAGGACCAGGCCACGCCTTCTTCCCGGATCTGATTCAGTTGCCGCCGCAGGACCGCCGTGGAGCGTATCGTCTGTTCGGTGCGCGGCCGCAGCTTGACGCGCTGGAGATAGGCTTCGCGTTCGGCCGGCGGCAGCCACGCCAGCAGCACCTTGCCCGCCGAGCTGGCGTACAGCGGCTGCATGACGCCCACGTGCACGGAGTACAGCACCGCGTTGGGCGACTGGGCCGATGCGATGCGCTCGGCCATGTCGTTGCGCAGCACGCTCAGGCCGGCCGATTCGCCGGTGTCGAGCATGAGCCGCTGCAGCCACGGTCCGCTGGCGCGCAGCAGGTCGCGGTTGTGCGCGCCGCGCCGGGCCAGCGCGTAGGCGCCTTCGCCCAGCTGGAACTGCTGCGTATCCTGCAATTGCTCGATGTAGCCCCGGCCGACGAGGTTGTGCAGCAGCGCGGTCAGGCTGCTTTTCGGCACGCCGGTCCGCCGCGAGATCTCGGCGTGCGTCATGGCGCGTCCGGTGCTGGCCAGCAGTTCCAGGATGTCGAGGACGCGGTCGGCCGACTTGACGCCGGGCCGAGGCGGGCGGGATTTGGGCGAGGGGGCGGTGTTCACGGGCAGATTGTAGGGCTGGACCGGGCAGGCTCCGGCGCCGCAATGGCCTGGCCTTTCCGGGCGGCGGCGCGGTAAGGTGCGGTCTGGAAAGCCAACAACGGAAAACCGCCCATGAAACGACTCGCCATCCTGCTGCTCCTGTCTTGCGGTGCCACCGTGTCCGTTGCCGCGCCGGACGCCGCCGATCCCTGCGTGCAGAAGCGCGCGGACATCCTCAGGCAGATCGAGCAGGCCAGACAGCACGGCAACGACAATCGGGTCGCCGGGCTGAACCGGGCCTTGCGCGAACAGGAAGCGCATTGCACGCCGGAATCGATACGCCGGGCCCGCGAAAAGGATGTTGCCCAGGCGCGCCAGAAGCTTGCCGAGCGCGAACGCGAACTGCGCGAGGCCAGGAGCGAAGGTAAGGATGCCGGCAAGATCGCCAAGCGCGAAGCCAAGCTGCGGGAAGCCCGGGATGAACTGGCGCGGACGCAGAAAGAATTGGTCAACTGAGCGCAGACCGGATGCTCGACGACCTCCTGAAAGGCGTGGTTCGCCGCTATCGCCTGCCGGCGGACGCTCGTCCGCTTCCAGGAGCGCGTACCGCCAACCCGTCGACGTCGCTCGCGCTGGTTATCGAGCAGGCCCGCCAGACGATCGCCGATGGGGGCGAACCGGACGCGAAGCTGGCGGGGGCTTTCACCGAGGCCCTTGCGGGTCTGATCCGCGAAGCGATGCGCCCGGCGGCCGGCGACCCGGTCATCCAGGCCATGGTGATCGAGCACCGGCATGCGCACGTGCGCGAATACGCCTCGCTGTTCGCGCGGGCCGGCCAGGATCGCCGACAGGTCCGGGCGGCGGTCGATGCCGTGGCCCATCCGGCCAGGCTGCAGCGCATGCCCGACGGGCCCGCGCGGCAAGCCCTGGCGCAATGGCGCGCCGCCGCTGCCCGGCAGTCCTGGCGCGACGTCCAGATGGGCCTGCCGCGCCTGCGGGCCATGCCGGAGATCGCCAGCGGCTCGCCGCTTCAGATCGGCCTGGCCAGATTGCTGGACAACCCCGCGCTGGTCCGCCTGCAACGCCTCGATGCCTTGGGCTCGGATGAAGCCGTGCGCCGCTACCAGGCGCTCCGGGATCGGCATGGGCCGCGCCCGGGAAGCGCCGAGGCAGCCGCGCAAGGAGGCGTTTCACGCAAACGCGGCAAGGCCGTCGAGGCCGCGGCAGCCCGGGCGCTCGGCGCGTTGGCCGAACGCCTGGACAGGGAGGAGGGCGGCACGGCCTACCGGGTGGTGACGTCGATGCTTGTGCCGTCTTCGATACCCGCCAGCCACGCGCACGCCAAGACCGAATGGGATGCGGTCCTGCTGCGGCGCGCGCCGGACGTGGAGGGCGAGCCGGCCTGGGACGTCTGTCTACTGGTCGAAGCCAAGGCTTCCATCGAGGCCGCGGCGACCGACCTGCCGCGGTTGCAGCGCGGTGTGCGCTTGCTGGCGCACGCCGAGGCGGGCACCGTTTATCCGTTTCCGTTCCAGTCCGGCGAGGGCGTGGTGCGCTTGCGGGGATCATCGCTGCGCGCGCTGGCCGCCGACGAAGCCGGCCTGGCGCGTTCTGTGCTGTATTGCTGCGATGCGCCCGACGAGCCCGAGCCACGGCTGCTGGGCGCGGCCAGCCGCATGCAGCTCCTGTCGGCGCCGGCCAGCCTGGCGTTCGCCAGCGCGCTGGAGGAGAGGGGTGAAGCGGATCCGCGGGACCTGGAAGCGGTCTGGAGCGATCTGCTGCATTCCCCGCGCTGGGCCGCGGTGTTGAACCAGTATCAGGCCCTGCGCCAGGCGCGCGGCCTCTTGGTCCATGTGGAAGACCTGATGGCCGCGATCGCGGGCGGATCACCCTGATCCGGTAGATTGCCGGCGCGCCTCAGTTCACGGTGATGCCGCTCTTCTTGACCACGTCCCGCCACTTCTGGATTTCCGCGCGGCGGAAGGTCTCGAGTTCGGCGGGGCTGGAGCCGACCAGTTCGGCGCCGATGCCTTCGAGCTTGGACTTGACGTCCGGATCCTTGAGGACGTCGGCCAGCGCGGCCGACATCTGGTCGACGATGGCCGTGGGGGTGCCGGCGGGCGCGAACACGGCGTTCCATTCGTAGGACGAGAAGCCCGGCACGCCGGATTCGGCGATGGTGGGGATCTGTGGCAGCACGGCCGAGCGCTTGTCGCCGCCGACCGCGATGGGCCGCAGCTTGCCGTTCTGGATGTGGGTCCACGCCGATCCCAGGCTGGCGAACATGATGGGCACCTGGCCGGACATCACGTCGACCATGGCCGGGCCGCCGCCCTTGTAGGCGACGTGGACGAGCGAGGTACCGGCCATGACGTTGAACAGTTCGCCGGCCAGGTGTTGCGCCGAACCCGGACCGGCCGAGGCGAAGTAGGCCGGGCTCGCGGACTTGCCGTTGCGGATCAGGTCCTGCACCGAGGAGATCTTGCCTTGCGGCGAGGTCACCAGCACATTGGGCACGCGCAGCAGCAGCGATACGGAGTCGAAGGCCTTGAGCGTGTCGAAGCTCATCCTGCTCTGCAACGCGGGGTTCTGCGCGTGGTTGGAAGCGTCGAGCATGAAGGTGTAGCCGTCGGGGGCGGATCGGGCCGCCGCGGCGCCGCCGATCATGCCGCCGGCGCCGCCCTTGTTGTCGATGATGACCGACTGGCCGAGCCTGGCCGAGAGCTTGGGGCCCATGATGCGGGCCACCGTGTCCACCGTGCCGCCGGGCGGGTAGGTGACGATCAGGGTGACGGGCTTTTCGGGCCAGGCCGCGTGCGCGGCCGGCAGGGGCAGGGCGAAGGCCAGGGCGGCCAGGACGGGAATGCGGATCATGGTGTCTCCTTAGAATGCAAAGCAGCGGCTCGGATTGGCCGCGAGGATGCGCAGGCGTAGATCGCTGTCGCCGATCCAGTCGGCGAGTGCCTGATAGGTTTGCGCATAGGTCACGCCGGGGTGCTGGGTATGGGGCCAGTCGCTGCCCCAGACCAGGCGGTCCGGTCCGGCATGTTCGAGCAGCAGGCGCGCGGCCTGGCGCGCCGCCGGTCCGTCCGGCTCGGACCAGTTGCGATAGGCGCCCGAGAGCTTGACCCAGACGCCATCGTCGCGGGCGGCTTCGAGCAGCCACTGGAAACCGGCGTCGGCGGCGGCCGGTGCGTGCGCGGGCCGGCCGAAGTGGTCCACCACCACGCGACATTGCGCCGCCCGCAGCGGGCCGACGATGGCGGGCAGGCGCGCCGCTTCCACGTGGACTTCGACATGCCAGTCCAGCGCCCGCAGGCAGGCCAGAAGGCGGGGCCAGCCGCCCCGATCCAGCGCGGGCAGCGGCTGGCCGATCAGGTTCAGCCGGATGCCGACGATGCCGCCGCGCGCCAGTCGCTCCAGTTCGTCCGGCGCGGCATGCTGGTCTACGACCGCCACGCCCCGCAGGCGGGTCGGCGCCTGGCGGATGGCGTCGAGCATGTAGCCGTTGTCCGTGCCCAGGAAGCTGGGCTGGATCAGTACGCCGGCCTGCAGCCCATGGGCGTCCAGGTGCCCGAGATAGTCTTCCAGCAGGGCATCGGTTTCGGGCGCATAGCGCCGTCCCGGCGCCAGCGCCAGCGAGCGGGCGAAGACATGGGCATGGGCATCGATCAGCAGGGGCGTGGGGTTGGCCACGAGGGGCTCTCCGGAATCGTGTCCGGCCTGGGCGGTCGTGCCGGAGTCGGGCCGATTCTAGAAACGCTTGTTATATTTATCTATCCAGAAAAGCATGTTTTTGTATAAGGTTTTGTGATGGATATCCGGCGCCTGGAAGAATTCATCGCGGTCCTGGACATGGGCAGCCTGAGCAAGGCGGCTGAAAAACTGGGCGTGGCCCAGCCGGCCCTGAGCCAGTCCCTGGCGCGGCTCGAACGCGAACTGGGCGTGAAGCTGTTCCAGCGGTCGCGGCGCGGCGCCGAGCCCACGCCGGCGGCGCGGCAGATCGCCGAGGAAGTGCGGCGCGGCGTGTTCCGCATCGTCAACGCCATCGACGCGGCCCAGGCCATCGCGGCGGGCCGCGCGGGAGTGCTGCGCGTCGGCCTGGTCTCCAGCGCGCTGATCGACATCCTGCCGCGCGCCCTGCGCACGCTGCGCGATGAAGCGCCCGGCCTGCGCATCGTGCTGCGCGAAATGAGCAACGCCGAACAGGCGCAGGCCTTGTCGCGCGGCGAAATCGACGTGGCCCTGGTACATACGCCGGTGGCCCTGTCCGGGGTCATGCACGAGAAAGTGCTGATGCGCGAACGCCTGGTGGCGGCGGTGCCGGAAGACCTGCTGCCCGGCGGCCGGGGCCGGGTGTCGATGGCGGACATCGCCCGCGCCGGCCTGGTGATGTTTCCCCATGAGCAGTTGCCGACCTTCTACGAATCCGTCATGGACGCGTTCCGCAAGGAGGGCCTGGACGCGGAAATCGTGCAGGAGGCCAACCGGACCCTGACCGTGCTGGCCTGCGTGGCCGGCGGCTGCGGGATCGCGCTGCTGCCCAGCTGGATACGGTCGCTGGATTTCGCCGGCGTGCGTTATTGCGAGGTCGTGGACGGCGCGCGGCTGCCCAGCTTCGACGTCAGCGCGATCTGGCCCAAGCGCGCCGTGGCGGGGCTGGCGGACGAGTTCGTGCGGGCCTGCGGGGCGGGGTAGTAGGGCAGGGGCGTCACAAAACCGGCCGCTCGTTCGTCCTATCGGCATGGACAAGCACATATTCCCCGGGCCCGACGCGCTGGCCTCCAGTTTCGCCACCAGCCATGCCGGCGTGGTGGCCTTCATCGCGGTGGCCTCGGAAGGCAGCTTCGCCAAGGCCGGCGATCGCCTGGGCATCGGTCGGTCGGCGGTCAGCCGCAGCGTGCAGAAGCTGGAAGCCCGGTTGGGCGTCCGGCTGTTCGTGCGTACGACGCGCAGCACGTCGCTGACCAGGGAAGGTGAGCGGTTTTTCGAGAACTGCCAGCCCGGCGTGGCGCGTATCGCGCAGGCGCTGGACGAGATGCGGGAGCTGCGGGAGGGGCCGCCCTCGGGGCTGCTGCGCATCAGCGCCACGGTGGGCTTCGGCCGCAAGGTCGTCGCACCGCTGCTGAACGGTTTTCGCGCGGCCTATCCGGAGGTGTCGGTCGACCTGCTGCTGGACGACAGGCCCACCGATTTCATGGCGGACCGGGTGGACGTGTCGTTCCGCAATGGCCGGATGGAAGACCGCCAGATCATCGCGCGGCAACTGATTCCCATGCAGATGCTGCTGTGCGCATCGCCCGCCTATGTCGCCGAGCGGGGGCTGCCGCGCGGCATCGATGCGCTGGCCGATCATCGGTGCGTGAATTTCCGCCTGGCCTCCGGGCGCGTGGCCGAGTGGGAGTTCCAGGTGGACGGCCAGTTGCGCAAGTTCACGCCGCAGGCGATGCTGGCTTTCAACGATGCCGACCTGGTGCTGCAAGCGGTACTGGACGGACAGGGGATCGCGCAGATGGCGGGCTATCAGGTCTGCGAACACGTGCGGGCCGGCACGCTGCTGGCCTGTCTGCCGCAGCATGCGCCGGCCGGCCGCGGCCATTACCTGTGTTATCTCAGCCGCCAGCACCAGCCTGGACGCATGCGTGCCTTTATCGACTACATGACGGCGCGTATCCGCGCGCTGGATCTTCAGTCCAGCTTGGCCCGATCCAGGCCGTAGGCCTTGTCGGCCGCGCCCGGCGTGGTCCGGAAGCCCACGTTCAGGCGGTTCCAGCCATTGATGGCCATGACCGCGAAGCTCAGGTCGGCGATTTCCTTCTCAGACAACTGGGCACGCACCTGTTCGTAGATGTCGTCGGGTACGCCGTGTTCGGGCAGGCGGGTCAGTACTTCGGTCCACGCCAGGGCCGCGCGCTCGCGCGGCGAGAACAGCGAGGACTCGCGCCAGATGGCGACGTGGTGCACGCGCAATTCCCGTTCGCCGTCGATCTTGGCTTCCTTCACGTGCATGTCCAGGCAGAAGCCGCAGCCGTTCATCTGCGAGGCGCGGATGTCGATCAGGTGCAGGATCGAGGCTTCGATGGTGCCGGATTTCTTGACCAGCATGCTGAATTCAACGAACTTCTTGAACAGCTCGGGAGACTGGGCCATGGCGTTGATGCGTTGGGTCATGATGCTTTCCTCGGTGGCTGGGGACGTCGGTTGGGGAACGGCTCCATCGTAGGCTTGGGAACGGCGGCGCGGTAGCCCCGCGCAGGGGACCGCCGTGTTGCCTGTCCGGCACCAATGACCGGTACACTGCGCGTTGCCGAGTCCCTCCGACGACACGTATGCCCGATCCCTCGCCCCGCAAGAAGCCACGCATCAAGCGCTCCGCCGGCCATCCCACGGAGAGAACCATGGTGGGAAAGGCCGCGATCATCGACGCGGCGATCGCGCTGATGAAGACCAAGACGCCGCAGGAATTGAGCGTGCTCGAGATCGCCACGGCCGCCGGCGTCGACCCCGCGTTGATCCGGTATTACTTCACCAACAAGCAGGGGCTGATGCGCGCCGCGGCCACGCACATCATGGACCAGCTCCAGGCTCGCAGCCAGGTCATGCTGGGCCGGGACGCGCCGCTGGAAGAGCGGATCCGCAAGCGCCTGGTGCTGTTGATCGAGGCGCTCAAGGACAACCCGCGCTTTCTGCAGCTCGTGCTCAACGAGATCTACAGCCACGCCGACACGCCCGAACGCATCGACACGCTGCAGGGCGTGGCGGCGCGCGGCCTGGCGCTGAGCGAGGCGCTGCTGGTCCCGCGCGACGGCGACCCGGACCTCGAGGCCATCGACCCGCGCTTCCTGCATGTGGCGTTCCTGGGACTGTGCACGTTCTTCGTCGATGCGCAGCCCATGCTCAGGATCCTGTTCAGCGACGAGCAGGACGACCCGGACCTGACCGGGCGCTACCTGGATTTCGCCACGCGCCTCATCATGCACGGCATCGTGAAGTAGGCGTTTCCGCTAGTCTGAAAATTCTTGACACCTTTTTCCGGGGTCGATAATCTGCGCTCTATTCCTAGTTTTAGGAATAGAGAAAACTCAACGCCAGCGCCGTTTTCGGCCGACTCATCGCGAGGAAGGTATGCCCGAGCAATTCAACGTCCACCTGGCCAGCTGGAAGGGAAACGAGCCCAGTCCGCACGCGGGCACGGGCATGGTGGAAGCGCCCGGCGAAGGGGTGAACCTTCGCTGGCAGAGCAGGGAGTCGGCCCCCACCGACTACGAGAACGCGCTGGCCGACGCGATCGAAAGCGCCTACCTGGCCGGCGCCAGGACCTCGCAGCAGTTCGCCGACCACCTTAACAGCGCCGGGGTGGCCAATCTGTCGGGACGGGGCTGGAGCGCCGCGAGCCTGGAACAGGAAATGTCCCGCCTCGGCTACTGAGCCGACCACGTTCACCCAAGGAAGCCGCCATGAGCCTGCTGTCCGCCGCAAGAGCCGCCGCCTGTATCGCCGCCGTGTCCCTGATGCTCCCGCAGGCACGGGCGGAAAACCTCCGGGACGTGACCTACCTGTTGCCGGCCCCGCCCAGCCTGCCGGCCTTCGCGCCGTGGATGATCGCGCAGCAGAAGGGCTACTACGCGCAAGAGGGGCTGAAGATCAATTTCGTGGTCGGCAAGGGCGGCGCCGACGTCGCCAAGCAGGTGGGCGCGGGCAATGCGCCGCTGGGCGGCGGCGTGGGCGACACGCCCATCATCGTCCGGCCCAACGGCGTGCCGGTCAAGGCGGTGGCGGTGCTGGGCGGGGCCTCGCTGATGCACCTGGCCATTAACCGCGCCGCCGTGCCGGGCGGCATCCCGGACCTGAAGGGCAAGACCATAGGCGCGATGTCCTACGCCGACACGACCTACTACGCGCTGCTGGGCATGCTGCGGGCCAACGGCCTGCCGAAGTCGGCGGTCGACATCCAGGCCAGCGGCCCCTCGGTCTGGCAGCTCTTCGCCGAGCAGAAGATTCCCGCGCTGGCCTCGGTGCCCGAATGGACGGTCAGCGCGCAGGAGGCCGGCGTGAAGGTCGAGCTCATTCCGGCGGACCGCTATTTCAAGAGCATGGCCCAGGCCATCCTGGCGTCCGACGAGACCATCCGCAAGGAACCCGAACTGATCCGCAAGTTCGTCAAGGCCACGCTGCGCGGCCTGGCCGACATCTCGCGCGATCCGGCCGCGGCCACGGCCGACTACGTCAAGGCGGTGCCCGCGTACCAGGGCAGGGAGAAATATGTGGAGTCCGTCCTGCGGCTGTACAACGCCACGGTCTACCAGGGCCAGCCCCGGTTGGGCGCCATCGACCCGGACCGCGTCGCCACGCTCCAGTTGTTCTACCTGAACGAAGGCATCATCTCGCGCGCGGTCCCGCTGAACGATTTGTTCACGAACGACTTCGTGCCGGCGAAACAGTAGGAACACATCCATGAATCCCATCGTCCAGGACGGCCTGGCCCTTGCCGCCGCGACCCGCGTGGAAACCGGTCTGCGCAACCTCTGGTACCCCGTCACGCCCAGCTATGCGGTGCGCGACACCCCGCTGGGCATCACCCGGCTTTCCGAGAACATCGTGCTGTGGCGCGACCGCGCCGGCACCGTGCGCGCGGTCGAGGACCGCTGCCCGCATCGCGGCGCCCGCCTGTCGCTGGGCTGGAACCTGGGCGAGCGCATTGCCTGCTGGTACCACGGCGTGGAAGTCGATGGCGAAGGCAAGGTGGCCGATGTGCCGGCGCTGGAAAGCAGCCAGCTCGTGGGCAGGAAATGCCTGCGGTCCTATCCGGTGGTCGAGTACGGCGGCGCCGTCTTCCTGTGGTTCGGGTCCATGGAGCATGGGCAGCCCAGGCCCTTCGCGCTGCCCGAGGAAATGACGAACGACGAATACTCGGGTTTCCTGTGCATGCAGAACTGGAAGTGCAATTACCGCTATGCCATCGACAACGTGATGGATCTCATGCACGGGACCTATCTGCATTCGAACTCGCATTCGATGGCCCAGGGCGACAAGAAGGCGGAAATGGTCATCCGCCACACCGACTGCGGCCTGGTGTTCGAGAAGGTCGGCCAGCGCGGCGTGAACTTCGACTGGGTCGAGTTCGGCCATACGTCCTCGCTGTGGATCCGCCTGTCCGTTCCCTATCGTCCCCAGTATGGCGGCGGCGAGTTCTTCATCGTGGGCTTCGTCACGCCCGTCGACGACGGCAATTGCCAGGTCTACTTCTGGCGCATCCGCAAGTCCCAGGGCTTCGAGCGTAACGTCTGGCGCTTCCTGTACCGCAACCGCCTGGAAGGGCTGCATTGGGACGTGCTGGAGCAGGATCGCGTGGTCATCGAAAGCCTGGCGCGCCACGCGCGCAGCCAGGAGAACCTTTATTCCCATGATCTCGGTCTCGTGCGGGTAAGGCGCGTGATGGAGAAGCTGGCCAGGGAACAGGTCGAGGCCGAACAGGCCGCGGCCGTCCACTGAACGGCAACGACGAGTAGTCCCCTCGGGCGGGCCTGCCCGATATCCTCCTTTCCACAGGAACGACCATGAAACTCGCGCTTTCAGGGGGGCTCGCGCTCGCCCTCGTTTCCCTGCCTTGCCTGGCCCAGTCGCCCGCCGGCAACGTGACGCTGTACGGTGCCATCGACACCGGTGTCGAATACATCACCCACGCCAGCGCCGGCGGCGGATCGGGCATGCGCATGCCCACGCTGACCGGCGGGCAACTGCCGTCGCGCTGGGGCCTGCGCGGCAACGAGGACCTGGGCAACGGCTGGCGCGGCATCTTCAACCTGGAAAGCGGCTTCTTCGCCGATTCCGGTTCGTCCGGCCAGGCGGGCCGCCTGTTCGGGCGCACCGCGATCGTCGGCGTCGAGGGACCATGGGGCAGCTTCACCCTGGGACGCCAATCGACCATGCTGGCCTGGTCGCTGATGGATGCCGACGTGATCGGACCGTCGGTGTTCAGCATGGCGAGCTTCGACAGCTACATCCCCAACGCGCGCGCCGACAACTCGCTGGCCTACCGCGGCAGGTTCGGCGGCCTGACCGTGGGCGCGACCTATTCCTTCGGCCGCGATACCTCGGCGGCCGGCAACTGCGGGGGCGAGCGCCCCGGGGACGCCCAGGCGTGCCGCGGGTGGTCGGGGCTGCTGAAGTACGACGGCGGCGGCTGGGGCGTGGCGGCCGTGGTCGACGAGCAGCGCGGCGGCCCGGGCGCGGCGCCGGCAGCGGTGGTGCCGGGCGTGGCCGGCGTCGCGATCGCTTCGTCGGACAGCCGCGACCGGCGCTACATGGCCAACGGCTACGTGCACATCGCCGACCTGAAACTGGGCGCCGGCTGGATGCACCGCCGCATCGAAGGCAGCGCCGCCGACGTCTCGACCAACCTGTATTTCCTGGGCGCCACTTATCCGATCGGCAACTGGACCCTGAACGCCCAGGCCTCGCGCATGATCGCCAATGCCTACCAGGCCAAGGGCACGATGCTGGTCGGCCGCGCCAGCTACAGCTTCTCGAAGCGGACCGCCGCCTATGCCATGCTGGCCCACATGGGCAACAGCGGCGCGGGGGCGGTGTTCTCGGTGTCCAGCAGCAGCATCGTTCCGTGGTCGCCCAAGGCGGGGCAGGGGCAGGTGGGGGTGATGGTGGGGTTGCGGCATTCGTTCTAGGCGCCGGTCGAAAGGCGGTGCGTCGTCGTCGCGATAACGAAAACGTACCGCTCGCATAGCAAAAATGTTCTGGATGCCTTCAGGGGTCCGTCATCTAATGGCGGACATCGACCCTGCCAGGACGAAGCAATTGATCGATATTTCGCAGCACCCGGATTACGCCTTCTTCCACGAACGCGGTTTCGCCGTGCGGCTGGGGTTCGGCCGGCGGCCCGCGCTGATGGTGGTGGACCTGACCAACGGCTTCACCGATCCGTCGCGTCCGCTGGGCGCCGATCTCTCGGCCCAGGTCGCCGCCACCAACGCCTTGCTGGACGTCGCCGCCGGGAAGGACGTGCCGGTCATCTTCACCTGCGTGCGCTACGACGATCCGCAGATGCGCGACGCGGGGCTGTGGGCGATCAAGCAGAAGGGAACGATGTCCCTGGCGGCCGAGGGCGACGGCCACCACGTCGATGCGCGGCTGCATCGCCGGGAGCACGACATCGTGTTGGTCAAGAAATACGCGTCGTGTTTCTTCGGCACCGATCTCGCGTCCCGGTTGCAGAACCTGGGTGTCGATACGCTGATCCTGACGGGCACGTCCACCAGCGGCTGCGTGCGCGCCACCGCCGTGGACGCCTGCCAACTGGGGTTCCGCCCCATGGTGGTGCAGGAAGG
This sequence comes from Pigmentiphaga kullae, assembly GCF_004216695.1. Lineage (GTDB taxonomy): Bacteria > Pseudomonadota > Gammaproteobacteria > Burkholderiales > Burkholderiaceae_B > Pigmentiphaga > Pigmentiphaga kullae. Next base: position 1,192,670 of record NZ_SGXC01000002.1, on the reverse strand, counting down.
CGTGGGCGACCGCTCGGCCGCGGCGCACGCGCAAAGCCTGTTCGATCTCGACACCAAATACGGCGACGTGGTCGGCCTGGAGGAAACGCTGGCCTACCTGCGGGGGCTGGCCTAGAAGGGCGGCGCCTGGGGCCCGGACCGGAGACTGTCGCGTCGGTATGAGATGATCGGGCTTTGTCAGGCCTTGCCCGAAGGAATCCCATGACCAGCACGCTCGCCATCGTCGTTTCCCTGGCGTTGTTGATGTACCTGGCCTATCGCGGCGTGACCGTGCTGCTGCTGGCGCCGCTGATGGGCGCGCTGGCGGTGGTGCTGTCCGGGGACGCGGCATTGCTGCTGCCCATCTATACCGGCACGTTCATGACCGCCCTGAGCGGCTACGTGCTGCAGTTCCTGCCTATTTTCCTGCTGGGCTCGCTGTTTGGCCAACTGATGGCCGACTCGGGGGCCGCCAATACGCTGTCGCGCTGGATCGTCGCCAGCGTGGGCGAGAAGCACGCCATCGTCACCGTGGTGCTGGCCTGCGCGCTGCTGACCTATGGCGGCGTGTCCCTGTTCGTGGTGGCCTTCGCGATCTACCCGGTCGCGGTCGACCTGTTCAGGGCGGCGCGGATACCCAAGCGGCTGATCCCCGCCACGATCGCGCTGGGCGCCTTCACCTTCACCATGACCGCCTTGCCCGGCACGCCCGCCATTCAGAACGCCATTCCCATCCCGTACTTCGGCACCAACGTCTTCGCCGCGCCCGGCCTGGGCATCATCGCGGCCGCGATCATGTTCGGCGGCGGCTCCTGGTGGCTGCGGCGCCGCGCCGCGGCCGCCCATGCCGCGGGGGAAGGCTACGGCGACCACGACGACGCCGGGGAGGGCGCGCCCGCGCAGGCGGAGCAGGACGCCCGGTGGTCGGTCATGCCCGTGCCGCTGGCCTTGCTGCCGCTGCTGCTGGTGGTGGGGATCAACGCCTTGTTCACCTACGTGGTGTTCCCGGCGGTGGATTTCTCGTTCCTGGCCCAGCGCTTTCCCGATCTGGCGCCGCAGAAGATCGTCGGCCTGTGGGCGCTGATCATCGCGCTGGCCACGGCCTGCACGGCGCTGGTGCTGCTGCGGCTCAAGCATTGGAGCAACCTGAAGAACACCATCAACCAGGGCGTGTTCGGGTTCATGCTGCCATTGTTCAACACGGCATCCGAGGTCGGCTACGGCGCGATCATCGCGGGCCTGGCGGGGTTCGCCATCATCCGCGACGCGGTGCTGAACGTGGCGCCGGGCAATCCGCTGATCTCCGAGGCGGTGGCGATGAACGTGCTGGCGGGCATCACCGGTTCGTCCTCGGGCGGCTTGAGCATCGCCTTGCAGACGCTGGGACAGGACTACCTGCGCATGGCCCACGAGGCGGGCATCAGCGCCGAGCTGATGCACCGCGTGGCCGTGATGGCCGCCGGCGGCATGGACACCTTGCCGCACTGCGGCGCCATCATCACGCTCCTGGCCATCTGCAAGCTGACGCACCGGCAGTCGTATGGAGACATCGCCGCGGTGACGATCCTTTTTCCGCTGCCGGCGCTGGTGCTGGTCATCGCGCTGGGGACGATGTTCGGCGGGTTCTGATCAGATACCACGGACCGGCTTAGCATTCCCGGCCGCTGCCCAGTGGTTGATATCGTCGAGCTGGTCCATGCTGGCCAATCGGGCGATTTCCCCGGCGACCAGGGACGGGGCATTTTCCGCCGCCTGCACGGCCGCGCATTCCAGGTACTTCCGTTCGAGTTCGGCGACGCTCATGGGGGCAGCCGGACCGCCCGGCATGGTTGCCACCGTGTGTTCGATGGCCTGGCCCGAGCGCAGCGTCAATCGGACCGTGGCCGGCGCCAGCTCTCCGGGGTTGCGGGTGTCGACGGCGAGGTGGATGCGATCCACGATCCCGGCGATTCCGGGGTCGAGTACCGCCGCCGGCGCGATCTCGGCCAGGCCCAGCCGGCCGCGCAGCGCGATCGAGGCCAACCCGTAGCGCAGCGAGAATTGTCCCGTGACTTGAGGATGGGCGGCGGGGGAGAACGCGCCGCCGACCAGCCTGTCCATGAAAGGCGAGATACGCGCGTCGATCCTGGCGATGTCGTCGAGCCGGATGCCGCCTTGCCGCAGTACGGCGTGGAGGGCGTCCAGCGCGGCATGGCTGCAGGCGCAGACCGGGTACTTCTTCAGGCCGGTTTCCCGCAGCGAGAAACGGACGCCGAATCGATCCGAGAACCGTTCGCGATCACTTGGGAAATACAGGTTCCAGAGTCCGAATCGCCCCTCGAAGGCCTGGGCCGGCGCGGTCATGCCGGCCTGGGCGAGCAGGGCGGCCTGGACACCGGAGCGGGCAGCCAGCGCGGGTTGCAGGCGTTTGGCCAGTACCTGTTCGACGTTGGCTTGTTGCGAACCGGCGGCCATGGACAGGCACAGTCCCAAGGCATGGGTGATTTGTTGCGGAGGCAGCCGCATCAGCAGCGCGGCGGCGCCGGCGGCGCCGAAGGTGCCAAGGACGGCGCCGATGGTCCAGCCCTTCTGCGGTCCCGAGACGGCATCGGCCAGCCGGCAGACGAGTTCGCTGCCCAGGGCGTAGGCCTGCAAAACCTCGCGCCCCGTGGCCCGGACCGACTCGCCCACGGCCCAGGCCGCGGCCGCCACGATGGCATCGGGATGCACGTTGGCGTGCAGGCTGTCATAGTCCAGGGCCGAGGCGCTGAGCGCGTTCACGAATGCGGCTTCGGCCGCGGGCACCTTCCAGGGCCCTGACCAGATGCTGCTTTGCGCCGCGCCGCCGTTGCGCACCGTCAGTTCGCGCACGGCGATGACGTCGGGCTGTGCCGCCCCCGCCCATGCCACCATGCGTGTGTCGAGGATCAACCGGCGGGCGCTCCCCATGGCGTCGGCGGGAAGCCCGGTTCGGGCCGCCGCTGCCAACCGGTCGCCCAGCCATTGCGAGAGGGAAGTTTCAGTGGGTGCCGCCATCGACTTTCAGTACCGTGCCATTGACGAAATTCGACCGCTCGCTCAAGAGATAACAGACCGCCTCGGCCACATCCAGGGGCTGGCCGGCGGGGCGGTCGCCGTCGCCCTGGCCGGCAGCGTCCGAGGCCGCCACGATGGCCTGCATGCGCGGCGAGGCGATGGGGCCGGGGGCGACGACGTTGACGCGGATGCCGTCGCGGGCATAGCGCATGGCGGCGCCGCGCGAGAGCAGTTCCAGGGCGGCGTTGGCGGCTCCGCCGGGCAGGTGCACCGGCCGTGGCCGGCTGCCGCTGCCGCCGGACAGCGTGACGATGCGGCCGTAGCGCTGCGCGATCATGTCCGGCAGCACGGCACGCATGGCGCGCAGCGCGCCCAGGTATTTGGTGTCCATGGCCGCAGCGAAACTGGCTTCGGGCAATTCAAGGAATTCGCCGAACGCGGAAATGGACACTGACACGACCAGGGAGCCGGCCGCGCCCAGCCTGTGCTTGATGCTCCGCGCGGCGTCATTCACGCTTGCTTCGTCCAGCAGATCGACAGGGACGGCGATGGCCCGGCCCGGCAGGCCGGCCGCCAACTGTTCCAGTTCGGCCGCGCGCCGTCCCGACAGGGCGAGTATCGCCCCGCGTTGCGACAGCAGACGTGCCATGGCCTGTCCCAGCGTGCCGGTGGCGCCGACCAGCCAGACCGGACGTCCGCCGAATGCGTCGGCAATCGACTCGCTCACGGTCACACCCCCGTATCGATCTTGGATTGTTCGATGACCTCTCCCCATCGGGCGTATTGCTGGCGGCCGAGCGCGTCGAGCTCCTGTGGGGAGCCGGACTTCACGGCCCAGCCTTGTTCGCCGAATTGCTTGACGATGTCGGGCCTGGCCAGCACGCCGCGAATGCCCTCGTTGTATTGCGAGACGATATTGGCAGGCATGCCGGCGGGGCCCCACACGCCGTACCAGACACTGAAGTCGAAGCCGGCCAGCCCCTGTTCCTGCAGCGAGGGAATCTGGGGCAGCAGAGGAAAGCGGTCCTTGCTGGTGCAGCCGATGATGCGCAGCCTGCCGGTCTTGGCATGGGTGTTGGCGGTCGCGATGGGCAGGAACATCAGGGCCACCTGATTGCCGAGCAGGTCCTGGATGGCATTGGCCGTGCCGCGATAGGGCACGTGCATCATTTCCACGCCCGCCTGCTGCTTGAACAATTCTCCGAACAGATGGTTCTCGGTGCCGTTGCCCGGGCTGGCATAGCTGATCTTCCCGCCGCCCGCCGCGAGCCACCGTATGAGCGTGGGCAGGTCGCTGGCGGGAACGCTGTCGTTCACGACGAGCGCGAATGTGCTCCATCCTACCTGCGAGATGGGCTGGAAGCTCTTGACCGGGTCGAAGGGAATGTTCTTGTAGAAGTACGGCAACAGGAACATGGTTGACGTCTGCAGCATCAAGGTGCCGCCATCCGGCGCGGACTTGGCGACCGTATCGATGCCGATGACGCCGCCGGCGCCGGGCTTGTTCTCCACGATCACGGTGCGGTCCCAGCGCGATTGCAGAAGCGGCTGCATCAGGCGCGACATGGTGTCGGGGCCGGTCCCGGGGGTCGAGGCGATGACCAGGCGGACGGGGCCGCCATTGGCACGGACCAGCGCCGGAAAGGGGAGCGCCGCGGCCGTTGCCGTCCAGGCGATGCGCGCGATCGCCTCGCGCCGGGTCACTGCGGTCGTCTGCTTCTTGTGCATGGCTGTCTCCTGGTGTGTGAGCGATGCCCGGTGACGCGTGCGGCCCAGGCAAGGGGGGCTAGTTGCGGGATCCGGCGGCATTCGCCGGTGTGGGGGCTTCGGGAGTGCGCGGCGAAGCGGGCGGCCGGTCCCCCACGAGGTAGCGGGTGCCTGGCTCGCGGGCGACCTGGGCGGCCAGGTCGATTTCCCACGACAGGTAGTCGCGCATGGCGGAATCCAGTCCGCCCAGCGGCGAAGAGGGGATGTGCCACATGTCTTCAGGAGGATCGACGGCATCTTCCAGCCCGGTCTGCATCGGCAGGCCCGCCTCGCGCCAGGCCTGGCGCCCGCCTTGCAGGAGTCGGACCGGAGCACCGTAGAGCTCGGTGATTTCCCGGGCCGCGAACGCGCCCGTGACCGCGTCGTCGGCAACCAGGGTGACGCAAGGGAGCCGCGGCAGCGCGGGCACGCTGTGAGCCAGCCGGGAACGCATGACGAAGCGGGAGCGGGGGATGTGGCCCTTGTAGTAGTCGTCGCTGCTGCCCAGATCGAGTACCAGGGTAGTGCCGCCTTCCAGGTCGCGTGCCAGTTGCGGGGCATCGACGGTATCGACAAGAGGGATCAGGCGGGCCGGGAGCCAGCAGGCCGTGCCGGACTCGGTCATGTGGCTGAAAATGTCGCGATGATCGAGCACGCTGACGTCGCGCAAGCCCATTTGCAGCAGCCAGGCGGCGGTGATGCTGGCGCGGATGCCGTCGTCGTCGGCCAGCAGCAGGGGCGTGTTGCGGACGGCGACGTAGTAGTCGGTTGCCTGTAGCAGTTGGCCGCCGGGCGCGCTGCGAGAGCCGGGAAGGTGGCCGGCCTGGTATTCCCACGGCCCGCGCACATCCAGCAGGAGCGGACGGTTTGCGGGTTCGCCTTCGGCCCGCGACAGCCAGGCGGACATGTCCACCACGGCAATGTCGAATCGCTCCCGCAGGTTCGCGGCCATCCGCCGTATGCCGTCGAGCCGTGCCGGGTCGACGGGCTCGACCAGGTCGCTGCGGCCCGATTCCAGTGGAAATCCCGCCAGGTGCCAGCCCATGGTCCCGTTCTTCAGCGCCACCACCCGGTTGCGGACGCCGGCGCTGATCAAGGACTGCGCGCCCAGTATGCCGCGCGTGCGGCCAGCGCAGTTGATGACGATGGTCTCGTCATGATCCACCATGGCCGGCACGCGCGACAGCAGATCGGCCCCGGGGCAGTTGCGGGCGGTGGGCAGGCTCATGCGGTGGAATTCATTGGGCGGGCGGCAATCGAAGATGCGAACCTTGGCGCCGCTGGCCATCAGGCCATGCAGCTCGGCCGCCTCGATCATGGGCGTGTGATAGTGGGCCTCGACCAGTTCCCCGAAGGCCTTGCTTGGAACATGTATGCCCTTGAACAGCGACTTGCCGTGACGCTGCCAGGCCTGGTTGCCTCCCCGCAGCAGGCGCAGGTTCGTATAGCCCAGCCCGAGGCAGCGCCGCGCCGCGCGTGCCGCCATGCCGTCTCCTTCGTCGCTGGTCAGGACGATCAAGGTCCGTTGCCACGGAACCAGCCGGAACAGGCGCGCCTCCAGGTCGGCGAGCGACAGCGAACAGGCGAACAGCATGTGGGATTTGGCGAACAGTCCTTCGTCCCGGGCATCGAACAGGGCGAATCGCTGGTCCCCCAGCAGCAACGCTTCGAGTCCGGACGCGTCGATGAATTCAAACTCGTCGGTGGGCATGATGGAGACTCGGGTGGCTGGTGGACGGCCGGACCGCGGCAGCGGCCGGAGGGAAGGCGGCGACGAGCCCGGCGCCGGGTTCGTCGCCCAGCCTCAGGTATGCGCCGTTGAGATAGATCAAGGGCGAGATGGCGTCGCCGATGGCGAGCCGATAGACCGTTCCGACGAAAACGGTGTGCGTGCCGACGTCCACCTGGGAGACCCGCCGGCAGAAGATGTTCGCCTGGGCTTCGTTCAGGTAGGGCACGTCGTCGGCCGACAGCCGCCAGTCGCCGTGTTCGAAGCGTTCGTCCATGGGCATGGATTTGCCGAACAGGCGGGAATGCTCGACCTGTTCGGTACCCAGGACGTTGATGCAGAATCGCTCGCCTTCGGCCAAGGCCGCGTGCATGCTGCCGGAACGGTTCACGACCACGAGCAGGGACGGGGGATCCATCGACACCGAAGATACGGCCGTCACGGTGATGCCGTGGTTGCCCGCGCGGTCGCGGGCCGAAACGATGGAAACCGTGGCCGCGAATCCGCGCAGCGCGCGGCGGAAATCGGTACTGATCCGGTTTTCATCGGCCGACATGCGAACCCCCCATGCCCTGTTCGATACGCGCCTTCAGATCGGCCCGCCAGGCTTGCGCGGACGCGAAACTGGGGTCGGCACGGCACCATGCCTGCGTCCGGGCACGGATGCGGTCGGCCGGTTCGGTCAGGTCCAGCGGCTCGGAGCGCGGCTGCTGGACATACCAGGGCGTATCCACGAAGAGTTCGAGCCGGTTGCCCTCGGGATCGTGGAAGTACAGGGTCCAGGCATTGCCGTGGTCGATGGCGCGAAAGCGGCTCGGTCCGGACTCGCGCTGAAGCCAGCCGAACATTTCCTGCAAGCGTTCCAGCGAGGCGACGCGGAACGAAATCTGGTTGATGACCTTGTCGTCCTCGGCGCCGGTCCGCCCGCTGACCAGGACCACCTGGTGATGCTCCCTGGGGTTGCGGCTCATGAAAGCCAGCTCGCGGCCGGGCAGATGGCCGCGGTCGGTCAGGACCAGCCCCAGTACGCGCTGATAGAAGCCCACCATCGTGTCCATGTCGCGTACATGGATGCCGACGTGGCTGAATTCGAGATCGGGCGTGGACATGGCGGCCTTACACGGGCAGGAATATCGGGGTATGGACGATGTCGCCGAACAGCACGACTTCGCAGTGGCGGATGCGCAGCTTGCCGTCGTGCCGGGCAAGCGCCATCCGATAGACGCCGCAATAGGAGGGCCTGCCGTCCAGCCAGACCGTGAAGGAGGCCGTCGTGTGCGTGGCATCGTGGTTGCAGCGCACCCCGCCGACCGTGTGCACGCTGCGGCGGCGGTCGCGCTCCGCCCCGGAGACGATGCGGGCGCGCAGCCGCTTGAGGTCTTCGCCGATGATCAGGACGTTGTTGCCCTGTTCGATTTCGGCTTCGCGTGCCACCAGGTAGTAGCCGTCGGGGGTGAACAGCTCCAGCCATGCGGTTCCCCGCCTGCGGTCCAGCAGGCAGGCATATTCATCGAGCAGCGCGGTGACTTCCGGGTCGACCCGGGTGTCGTCGTCGAATGTCAGCATGTCGGCGCTCCCGCGGCTTCGTCCACTCCCATGTACTGCCGCCAGCCTTTCCACAGCGCCCGCACGGCGTGGTCGTCGGCGGGGCCGCCTTGGGGGTCGGTCCTGTCGATGCCGCGGCCGATGTTGATGCGGCCGCCGGCCCGGGCCTGCAGCCCTTTCTGGACGCGGGAGAAGACCAGGATGTCGTCGACACCGGCCCGGCCGCCGGGGCCCCAGGAATAATGGAAGCGTTCGCCGATCGCCCGGCGCTGTTCCTCGGTGGCGGACACGGGGGCCAGGCAATAGGTCAGCACATTGGTCTTGTCTACGCTGACCGGCTCGATGATCCGGAAGCTGGTGACGTCCCAGACCGGGTTGTACAAGGCGATGAAGCTCGGGAAGATGCCCAGGTAGAGACGTCTTTCGCGAAGCGTTTGAATCGTCAGCGTGCGAATGTCGTCGCATTGGTCGAACGCCCCGTGGATGCCCAGGTCCAGGGAAAAGCGCGACCCCTCTTTTTCCTGGAAACCGCTGGTTCCTTCCATCTGGAACAGCGCGGCGCGCTGCGTGAACGCGTAGTCGTGCAGATACTCGGCGTGATAGTCGTCGAGCGTGTTCTCCATCAGCAGCTTCCAGTTCGCGTCGTAGCTGTAGCGATAGGCGCCCAGCGCCACGAGCTCCTGGCCCGCATAGGCGCCGATCTCGGCCAGGTGGGGCGCGGCCAGGCCCAGGTAGGCCACCAGCGGCGGCGCGTCGGGGTCCAGGCAGCCGAACCACATGCCGGCATGGACTTCGAAACGGGCAACCGGGACCAGGCCGTTCTCGGCGAAGTGGAATCGGTCGCCGTAGGCTTCGACCTTGGGAACGCTGATCAAGCCGCCTTGCGTGTCGTAGGTCCAGTGGTGGTAGGGGCATTTCATCTTTTCGCACTGGCCGGCCGGCGCGTCGACGAGCAGCGTGCCCTTGTGGCGGCAGGTGTTCAGGAACAGCCGCAGCTGGCCGTCCGCGCCGCGGATCGCGATGACGGGTTCGCCCGCCAGCTCCGCGGTACGGAACTCGCCAGCCTGCTTCAGCTCGCTGTCGTGGGCGATGAATTGCCAGGTATGGGCAAAGATATCGCGCTGTTCGAGCGCAAAGATGCGGGGGTCGGTGTAGCACCGGCGGTCCACGTAGAGCGGGCCGGCCGCGAGACCTTGCAGCACCGGGTCGGCCGATCGTACGGACCTTGCGGTGTCCGGCGGGGATGTCGTGGCGTTCATGCCTTGTCTCCTGCCCCGGGCTCGGCGCGCTCCGCTTCCACGCCGGGGATGGGACCCATCGCCCGTTGTTCGAGGCCGATGAAGTCCATCAGTTTCTTGATGCGGGCGTTGGCGGTGGGGTCGAAGGGCTCGCGCAGCGGGCGGATGCGTTCGCTATACGTCTTCTTGATCGTCTTTTCGGTGGGGGACCTGGCGTCCCACAGCGCGGCATCGTCCAGGACCTGGGGCAGTTCCGAGGCGTCGAGCCACGCCGACTTGTAGACCACGATGCCCGCGCGATTGACCAGGAACACCGGATTGTTGAATTGCGGGTCGACCCAGGCGAGCTGGTTGGCGCCGTCCAGCGCGTCGATCAGCAGCGGAAACGGGAAGGGCTCCTGCTCGCGGAGCCGGGCGGCATTGCGGCGCTTCTCGTCCATCGAAGCATGGGCGCCGATGCGGCTGCCGGGATGGGCTTCTCGCGTATAGACATAGCAGAATTCCACCGCCTGCGAATACTGTCCGTAGAGCGAAACAAGGCTGGGCGTGGTGGTGCGGATGTTCGTCACGCACGGCGGGCACGCCAGGCTGCCGAAGACCACGAGTACGGACTTGCGCCCCCGGTAGGCGTCCAGGTCGAAGGCGGGGCCGTCCAGGGTTTCGCCTCGCAGCGGCGGCGCTTCGCGGCCCAGCGGCGCGCGGGCGCGGAATGACGCGATCAGCTCGGACCATTGGTCGCTCAGCGCGCCGCCCAGCGGGTCCGTTTGCCATGCCCTCGACCAGGACACGGGGTGGGGGGTGTTGTATTCGGATGTCATCGATGGGTTTCCTTTGCGTCGGATCAGGAGTGCGCCAGTTCGAAAGGCAGGCCGAGCTCGGCCTGCCCGACCATGACCGCGCCGAAGTGGTGCCGGCGGTGCAGCGAATGGACATCCATGTCGCGCATCATGCGTTCCAGCGGAAAGGATCTGAAGAAGGCCGTGCTGCCGACCAGCTGGCCGGCGACTTCCTTGAATCGCTGCAGGCAATCGACGGCCAGGTACTTGGCCTCGTTGCTCTTGAGCAAGCCCTGGACCATGTCATGGCGGGCCAGGTTGACGGCGTGGTAATACAGCAGCCGGGCGGCGTCGATCCTGGCGCGGATCTCGCCGACGTACATCTGGTAGACCTGGGTATCGACCTGGCCGCGTTGCCGCATGTAGTCCACCGTCCACTGGAACATGGCCTGCAGCGTTCCGAGGTAGTTGGCGGTGAAGCCGAAGTTGATCTTGCCCAGCCAATGTTCGGTCAGGAACGCGCCGGGACGCGCGAGTACGCAATCGTCGGGCACGAAGCAGTCCTTGAAGGTCAGCAGGGGGCTGACGCAGGCCCGCATTCCCGCGGGGTTCCAGAACACTTCATCGATGTCGAGTCCGGCGCTTTCCCGGTGGACCACCACCGTCTCCAGCAGGTTGGTCTGCTCGTTGCGCACATGTACCGTCAGCCAGTCGCTGCGCGAAGCGTTCGTGGCGTAGTGCTTGACGCCGGTGATCGACAGGCCGCCACGCACGGGACGGGCCACCGTGCCGCCACGGCCGCCGCCCGGCTCCGAACCGGCGCCCACCAGCAGCCGGCCATGTTCTTTGGTGGGCGCGAGAAAGCGCGCAACCTGTTCGTCGGTGCCGAATGCCCGGACGATCTGCGCGGCGTTGCTGTGGACCTGGAAGCAATGGGCCGTCGATGGATTGCCCATGGCCAGCCGCTCGATGATCAGAAAGTAGGAAAGCGGATCGTCGCCATCGAAGCCGAATCCCAGGCCGCCATCCTTGCGCGGCAGCGTCGACAGCAACAGCCCTTCGCGATGCAGGTCGCGGAAATCGGCATCGGGAAACTCGCCCCGTTGGTCCAGTTCCGCCGCGCGCTTGGATATGGACGAAAAAACCAGTTCGTCGACTCTGTCGACCAATTCCTGTTGCCGGGGACTGAACACTGTCTCCATGACGTCTCCTCGCCTTCGGTTATGATTGTGCACTAGATGAAAATGTGTGCGTTTAGTGAAAATTATGGTCGCGGTGTGTCCGGACTGTCAAGCGGTATGCTCCGCACTTGCAGGAAGACCAAGAAAGGCAGAGATGACGACGAACGAGGAATCGAGAGACCCGCAGAGCTACGTGCGCGCGCTGGCGCGCGGCCTGGCGTTGATGGAGGCATTGGGAGGGCACCCGCGAGGCAGATCGCTGACCGACCTGGCACAGGAGGCCTCGCTGGATCGGGCCACGGCGCGGCGCCTCCTCCTGACCCTGGGTTCGCTGGGCTATGTCAGGAATGAAGACAGCCGCTACATGCTGGCGCCGCGGGCGCTCAGCCTGGGCTATGCCTATTTGTCGTCCTATCCGTTCTGGGACGTTGCCCGGCCCTTGATGGCGCGGCTGACCGAGAAGGTGCACCAGAGCTGTTCAGCGGCCACGCTGGACGGGCCCTACGCCGTATACGTGGCGCGGATCCGGAGCAATCCCCATATCGTCGATGTCAGCCGGACCGTCGGCAGCCGGGTGCCGGCCTATTGCACGTCGCTGGGGCGTGTCTTGCTGGCGGCCCAGCCCGTCGACGTGCAGCGGGACTTGCTGCGCCAACTGCCGCCCGCGCGCAATACCCTCCACACCGTGGTCGACACGGACCTGCTGCTGGACATGCTGCGGGAGATCGGCGGGCAGGGCTGGGCGCTGGTCGACCAGGAACTGGAGCCGAACCTGCGATCGCTGGCGGTGCCGGTGCGGGATGGCGCCGGGAAGGTCGTGGCGGCCTTGAACATCAGCGTGCCCGAGGGAAGGGCGTCGGCGGAGGAGTTGCTGGCGAACTATCTGGAGCCGCTGCGCAAGACGGCGGATGAACTGACCGCCGCATTGCGGGCCAGGGAGTCGGCATAGAAAGCTGCCGGTGCCGCGGTTCCGGCACGCCTTCCTGGCCCGTTCGGTTCAGAACTTGTACTTCAGGCTGACCGTGACGTTGCGCGGCGCGCCGTAGGTAAGCTGGCTGTAGGCCGCGAACATGCCGTAGTACCGCTTGTCGAACAGGTTGTTGATGTTCAACTGCGCGGTCATCTGCTTGTTGATCTCGTAGCGCGCCATCAGGCCGACCAGGGCGTAGTCCTTCTGCTCGACCTTCTCGACCGTGCCCAGCGGGTTCGTCGCGTGCGTGTAGGTCTTGCCCTGCCAGCTCAGGCCGCCGCCCAGCGTCAGCCCGCTCCATGCGCCCGGCAGGCGGTAGGTGGTGAACAGGCGGAACAGCCGGCGCGGGTACAGGCTGTTCACGTCCGTGCCGTCGGCGGCCTTGGCCCGGAAGTGCGTGTAGCCGGCGCTCAGGTTCCAGTTGGGGGCCAGTTCGCCCGCGACTTCCAGTTCGAAGCCCTTGCTGGTCGCGCCATCCACGGCGCGATAGGCGGTCTCGGGCGGGTTGGTCCCGGGCACGGTGTCGGTGGTCTGCTGCGCCAGGTTGTTCTGCTTGATGTGGAACACCGACGCGGAGGCATTCACCCGGCCATCCAGGAACTCGCCCTTGATGCCCGTTTCCATGGCCTTGCCCTTGACCGGGTCGAGGTAGCGGCCGGTCACGTCGCGCGCGTTCTGGGGCAGGAAGATGTCGGTGTAGCTGGCGTAGAGCGAGTACTGGTCGTTCAGGTCGTAGATCACGCCGGCGTAGGGCGTCAGCTCGTTGTCGCTCTTGACCTCGTAGGCGCCGCTGTAGGCCACGTCGCCTTTCTTCCGGTAGTTCGTCATCCGGGCGCCAAGGATCACCTTGAGCGGATCGGTCACATTGAAGCGCGCGACGCCGTAGATGGCCTGCTGGGTGGTAGTGCCGTTCTCGTAGAAGGTGGGAGCGCCCCAGCTGGGTTCCGGAAAGGTGCCGTTCCAGGCGTTGAAGTCCGGCGCGAGGCCGCCCGCGGGATTGGCCGCGCGGGCATCGGCGTTGAACTTCTGGTTGGCGTAGACGTAGCCGAAGGCCAGCTGATGCTTGCGTCCCAGCAGCTCGAACGGACCGTCGGCCTGCACCGCCACGTCGTCCTGCGTCGTCTTGACGTCATAGGAGCCGGCGAAGGTGGTCATGCCCAGCCCGGTCGTCCGGTCGGGCGCGCCCGACAGATAGAGCAGGTAGGAGTCGGCCTTGCGTTCGCTGCGGTTGTAGCTGAGCTTGACCCGCCAGTCGTTGTCGAAGCGGTGCTGCAGCGAGGCGAAGTACGTCTGGTAGGTCGTGTCCCAGCGCGTCCAGTCGGCCGCCGCGCTCTTGGAGCGGTCCCAGTTGGTCGGGGTGCCGTCGCTGTACCACAGCGGCAGGCCGCCCCACATCGGGCCGCGCGCCTTGGTCTTCTGGTAGCTCAGGCCCGCCGTCAGCAGGGTGTTGCTGGTCAGGTCGGCTTCCAGCGTGGCGAACAGCGTCTGGTTCTTGTTGCTGAGCCGGTCGACCCAGCTGTCGCGTTCGGCATGTTCGCCCACCACGCGCAGCCGCACCGTCTTGGCGGTATTGACCGGCGTGGACAGGTCGACCATGCCGCGGCGCTGGTTCCAGCTGCCCAGGTCCAGTTCCGCGGCGCCGGTGAATTCCTTGCTGCTGGCCCGTTTGCGGACCATGTTGACGGCCGCGGAAGGGTTGCCCGAGCCGGTGGTCAGCCCGGTTGCGCCGCGCACGATTTCCACGCGGTCGTAGGTGACCAGGCTGCTGAAGATCTCGCCCGAGCTCCAGGGCTGGTCCCAGGTGGTCGGCACGCCGTCCACCATCAGCGCGTTGATGTCGAAGCCGCGGGCGTTGAACTGGGCGCGATGGGTCTCGTACTGGTTCACCGAGACGCCCGTGGTGTTGTTCAGCACGTCGGTGATGGTTTGCAGCCTCTGGTCTTCGAAGCGCTGCTGCGTGACCACCGTCACCGACTGGGGCGTGTCGCGCAGGCTCAGGCCCAGCGGGGTGGCGGTGCGGGAGGGGCCTGTCGTGGTGTACGACCCGGTGCCTTCGGTGGTGGCGGGGTCTTCGCCCTGGGGGGAGGCGTTCACCGTGATTTCCGGCAGCACGGCTGGTGCTTGCTGCGCCAGGGCGGACAGGGGCAGGGCTGCGGCAAGGCACAGGCTGAGTCGTTTGAGTCGAACGGGTACGGTTGGGCGGGCTGCCATTTTCTCCCTCGTGATGGTCGGTTTGAGTTCCCCAATTAATTGTAATGATAATTGTTTTTATTTGTGCTTATGTTTACTTTTTTCTCGGGTGTTTGCCGACGGCAACAGCCGGCATCGGAGCGGAAGGGGGCTGCTAGCCGACGACGCGCCTTTCCCGCAGCGCCTGGATCGCGGCGTCGTCCAGTTCCGCGACGCCGTGCAGGACCGCGTCCGTGTGCTCGCCCAGGTAGGGCGCGCGTACGATGTCCACCCGCGAGCCGGACAGCCGGATGGGCATGCCGACGGTGGCCCATGGGCCGCGCCCGGCATCGTCGATGTGTACGTACATGCCGCGCTGCCGGACGTGTTCGTTGCCGGCCAGTTCGCCCGTGCCCAGCACGGGTCCGCAGGCGACGCCCAGCTTCGCCAGGGCCTCGAACATCTCCGTCTTCGTGTGGCGCCTGGTGACCGACTCGATACAGGCCCAGAGCTCGTCCTGGTTGCGCTGCCGGGCGGCCGGCGTCGCGAAGCGCGGATCGCGCGCCAGCGCCTCGCCGCCCAGGAAGCGGGCCAGGGGTTCCCAGGCATCGTCCTGAAGCACGATGTAGAGATAATCGTTGGGGCCTTCGGGACGGCACCGGACGGTGTTGCCCGGCAAAGCGCCGCCGGAATGGTTGCCGGCGCGGGGCAGGTCGCCGCCGGCGCCGGGCGGGGTACCGTTCGTCTCGTGGGCCAGCCGCTGGTGGTCGCGCCATTTGATGCGGCCCAGGTTCATGACGGCGTCCATCATGGCGCATTCGACCCGCTGACCCAGGCCGGTGCGTGTGCGCTGGTGCAAGGCGGCCAGCAGGCCGATGGCCAGGTGCAGGCCGGTGCCCGAGTCGCCGATCTGCGCGCCGCTGACGGTGGGCGCGCCGTCGGCCGTGCCGGTCACGCTCATCGCGCCGCCCATGGCCTGGGCGATGTTCTCGTAGGCCTTGAGGTCCTTGTAGGGGCCGGTGTCGCCGAAGCCCTTGATGGATCCGACGATCAGCCCCGGCTGGGCGGCATGCAGGGTTTCCCAATCCAGTCCGAGCCTGTCCATGACGCCCGGCGCGAAGTTCTCGACCAGCACGTCGCAGCGTTCGGCCAGCCGCAGCAGCAGTGCCACGCCTTCGGCCTGCTTGAGGTCGATCACCACGGACTGCTTGTTGCAGTTGAGCATCGTGAAATACAGGCTGTCGATGCCGTCGGCGTGCCGCAGGTGGTGGCGGGTGATATCGCCCCGGGGCGGTTCGACCTTGATGACCTCGGCGCCCAGCCACGCCAGCAGCTGGGTGGCGCTGGGGCCGGCCTGGACATGGGTCAGGTCGAGTATCCGGACGCCATGCAGCGATGTCTCCATTCTGGAATCCTTATCCATGGGCCGGGCGAAAAAAAACAGGCCGCAGCCTGTTCGGAGTGTATTGCAGGGCGGTGTGCCTAGCGCGATCCGGCGTAGCGCTCGACGTGTCCGGCGAAGCCCGCGGGATCCTCGATCATGGGAAAGTGTCCGCAGCCATCCATGATGGCCAGGCGCTCGGCCGGCAGGGCCTGGCGCAGCGCGTCCAGGCTGTCGCCCACCGGACCCTTCGAGCCCAGGATCGCGAAGGTGGGCACGCGGGACCGGGCCAGCCCCTGCGGGGCGTCGTACTCGCGCAGGGCCCACATCGCGTCCATCATGGTGTGCGCGCCGGCCTTGCAGCGGTCGATGTTCCAGCGCTGGTGCAGTGCCGGCGTCAGGTTGCCGACGCGCGCGGCCACGTTGTCGAAGGTCTGGACGGGCAGCGCGAAATTGCTTTCCACGTAGGCCCAGCGGTCCGCCCAGGCCTGGGCCGGGCGGATGGGCGTTTCCACCAGGATGACGGCGCGCATTCTTTCCGCGTGGTGCTCGGCCAGGGCCAGGCAGACGACGCCGCCTATGGACGTCCCCAGCACGGTGGCCCGGGCGAGTCCGTGCTCGTCCATGAATGCGACTACCGCGCGGGCATACATGGGGTAGGTCCAATGGCGGACGAGCGGGTCGGAGTCCCCCTGGCCGGGCAGGTCGATGGCGTACACATGGTGGCGCCGGGCCAGGTCCTCGATCACGAACTGGAACTCGAAGACGGAGCTGCCGTTGCTGTGCAGCAGGATCAAGGGTTCGCCCCGGCCGGCCTCGACGTAGTGCAGCCGTGTGTTCTCCAGTGCCGTGAAACCTTCCTTCCACCGCGGATCCGAATGTCCAACCATGCTCGTGCCTGCTCCAGGTCCTTGTCCGCCGGGCGCCGGCGGGACGGGTTCATCGTGCGGCCAGTCTAGCCATCGGGGTCCGGCGCCATCAACGGCGTCGCGGGCGATTTCCCGCGGTCCTGGGAAATATTCCGTATCATGGAAACATTCTTCAAGATTTGCAGCGAGACATGGCCACGAAGACATCGACGGCGCGCATGGAAGGCGCGCAAAGTACCGCCCGCGCGGCATTGCTGCTGCGGACGCTGGCCACCTTCGGATCCATGGGCGCGCCGCTGATGGACATCAGCCGGCTGACCGGCCTGCCCAAGGCCACGGTCCATCGCCTGCTGGCGGCCATGGTGGACGAGCGCCTGGTCGAACGCCCGACGGGCACGCGCAACTACCGGCTGGGGCCGGACGTCTTCGCCTTCGGCATCGCCGTGCGTTCCTGCTTCGACCTGCAGCCGCTGGCCGGGGCCTCCCTGGCCCGCCTGGCCGAAGGGACGGGTACCGCGGCGTACCTGGGGGTGCGCAGCGGCTACGACATGCTGTGCCTGGACAAGCACGTGGCCGTGGCCGACGAGGCGGGCCTGCTGCTGGAAGTGAACGACCGCTGGCCGCTGGGCATAGGTTCGTTCAGCCTGGCGGTGCTGGCTTTCCTGCCCGAGCCGGAAATCCAGGACGTGATCGGCTTCAACCGCCGCCGTGTCCGCCCCGAGGACACCCTGACCTTCGAACACATCGCCGGGTCCATCGTGAAGACCCGCCGCAACGGCTACGCCCGGCGCACGATGCGCTCGTACAAGGGCAACGCCGGCGTGGCGGTGCCGATACTGGATGAGCGGAACTATCCCATCGGGTCCTTGTGCGCGGTGGCCGAGGCCAGCCGCATGAAGGGCGGCTACCTGCAGGAACTGGTGGGCAGGCTGCGGCACGAGGCCGCGCTGATCGCCAAGCTGTACGAAGGCGCGCGGCTGCAGCAGCAACAGGAAGAGAAATGGCGCGTGGCGGTGCGCGGGTCGGGGTCGCGGCACCTGCTCGGGTAGGCGGATCCGGCGCTGTCCGGTCGCCTTTGTTAATTCCATAACATGGAACTTTGACCATTCTTCCCGCAGATCCTCCTGCCTATACTGGCGTCAACCAAAACGACAGGAGGAGACCACCATGTCCGTGCACCGCTGGCTTGCGGGATCGATGCTGGCCATCGCGGCGATCGCCGCGCCCTGGGCCGCGCATGCCAACGATACCTACCCGGATCGCCCCGTCCGCCTCGTCGTGCCGTTCGCGCCCGGCGGTTCCAGCGACATCGTCGGACGCGTGTTCGGCGAATACCTGCAGAAGAAGACCGGCCAGCCCGTGGTGGTCGAGAACCGCGCCGGCGCCAACGGCATCATCGGGACCCGCTACGTCAAGGAAGCGGCGCCCGACGGCTATACGCTGGAGCTGAGCACCAACACCACGCACGCCGCCAACGTCAGCCTGTACAAACAGCTTCCCTACGACGCGATGGCGGACTTCGAGCACATCGCGCCCTTCGGCCTATCGGCCTCGGTGGCCATGGTCAGCAAGGAGTCGGGCATCGCTTCCGTCCGCCAGTTGGCGGAGTACGCCAAGGCGCATCCCGACAAGGCCTTCTTCGGCTACTACAACTCGGCCTCGCAGATGTCCGGCGAACTGTTCCGGCTGAAATCCGGCGCGCCGCTCAAGGGCGTGTCCTACAAATCCATCGGCAACGCCACCTCGGACCTGCTTGGCGGCCACATCCAGGTGATCTTCATGGAGTACCTGCCGGCGGTCGGCCAGATCCCCGGCGGCAAGCTGGTGCCGCTGGGTGTGACGGCCAGCAAGCGCTACGGCGCCTGGCCCGACGTGCCCACCATTGCCGAGACCTACCCGGGATACGAGCTCGACTTCCACCTGGGACTGGTCGCGCCCAAGGGCACGCCCGCGCCTATCCTCGCCAAGCTGCACGCCTGGATGGACGAGGCCGCGCACGACCCGGCCTTC
Source organism: Pigmentiphaga kullae (assembly GCF_004216695.1). Lineage (GTDB taxonomy): Bacteria > Pseudomonadota > Gammaproteobacteria > Burkholderiales > Burkholderiaceae_B > Pigmentiphaga > Pigmentiphaga kullae. The sequence goes on along the minus strand of NZ_SGXC01000002.1, from coordinate 1,174,062 downwards.
GTCGCCAAGCTGAACGAACTGGGGATGGAGCCGCTGCCCATGAGCCGGCAGGAATACGTGCGCTTCTCGCGCGAAAAAATCGACTACTGGGCCCGCCAGGTCAAGGCCGCCGGCGTGCCGCCGCAATGACACCGCAACGAGATAGGACATGGACATGCGCCTGGGTTACTTCACGATGCCGCTGCATCCCCTGCATCGCAATCCCACCGAAACCCTGCAGGAAGACCGCGAGGCCATCATCCTGGCCGACAAGCTGGGCTTCCACGACGCCTTCGTGGGCGAACACCTGACCGACCAGGCCGAGAACGTCACTAACAGCCTGCTTTTCCTGGCTACCTTGATCCCGGTGACGACACGGATCAAGCTGGCCTCCGGAACCTCCAACCTGTCGCACTCGCATCCCACGCTGCTGGCCGCCCACGCGGCCATGTTCGACCACCTGGCCAAGGGCCGCTTCATCTTCGGCATCAGCCCCGGCGCGCTGGCGTCCGACGCCGAGGCGCTCGGCATCCTGGACCAGGACCGCAACCGCCTGTTCGCCGAAGCCATCGACGTCATCCTGGCCATCTGGGAAAAGAACGCCCCCTACGACATCGACCTGCCCGACAATCGCTTCAAGGTCACCACGGCCGGCACCTGCGCCTTCGAGATCGGCCGCGGCATCATGCCCAAGCCCTACCAGCGGCCGTATCCCGAGATCGTCGGCACCGTGGTCGCGCCGTTCTCCAAGGGCGTCGTCGCCATGGGCCGGCGCGACTTCCACCCCATGTCCGCCAACTTCCTGTTGGCGCACTGGCTGCGCAGCCATTGGGACAACTACGCCGAAGGCAAGCGCTCGGTGGGCGTGGAGCCCGACGTGGCCGACTGGCGCATCGCCCGCACCATCTTCGTGGCCGACGACGACGCCACCGCGCGGTCCTACGGCAAGCGCGACGCCAACAGCCCCTACCGGTACTACTACAAGCAGATGCTGACCAAGATGAAGATGTCCAACCGACACGTCATCTTCAAGAAGCACCGCGACGAGGACGACAGCGCCGTCACCCTGGACCGGCTGGTCGACGAACTGGTGATCGCCGGCACCGTGGACGAGGTCGTCGACCAGATCCTGGCGCTGCGCGAGACCGCGGGCGACTTCGGCGAGATCGTCTACGCCGGGATGGACATGGTGGACAAGACCCTGGCCAACCGGTCGATGGAACTGATGGCCACCCAGGTCATGCCCCGGGTCAACGCCGCCATCGGCGGCCGCTAGCGGGAGCCGGCCATGGCGCTGAGCGCGGAAGAATTCCGGCGGATGATGCGGCGCTATCCGGCCGCCGTCACCGTCATCACCACCGGCCAGGCGCCCGACCGGTCCGGCATGACGGCCACCGCGGTGATGTCGCTGTCCATGGAGCCGGTGCAATTGGTGTGCGCCATCAACCGCTCTACCTATACGCACGAGCGGCTGGTACGCCACGGCCGGTTCTGCGTGAATGTGCTGGAACGCGGGCAGATCCGGGTGGCCAAGCGGTTCGCGGGGCAGGGCGGCATGGCGGGCGAGGCCCGGTTCGGCGCCGATGACTGGACCAGTGCGCCGTCGGGCGTGCCCATGCTCAAGGGCGCGGTACTGGCGTTCGATTGTGCGCTGGTACAAAGCGTGGAGGCGGGCACGCACACCTTGATCGTGGGGGAAGTGCAGGCGGGGTGCCGCAGCGGGGAGTTGCAGCCGCTGTTGTATGTGGATGGGGGCTGGGCGGGGGTCGAGCCGGTGGCGGAGGTAGGGTGACGAGGGGCATCCTCCACCGGCAGAAGGCGAGTCAATCAGGCTTCGTCGACGATACTGTCCATTGCGGCAAGCAGATCAGGGTCGCTTTCGATTGAAAAAAACGACCCTCGCAAGGGCCCCAAGATTTGCCAGATTCTGGGTAGCCTCGTGGCGTCGCTCGCTCCGGCCGTGGTAATTGCAGATCTACGTGAATAGCGATTCGCCTTCAGCCTTTGTGTCGGGCTGCCTTTGAAGGGGACCAGATACACCACCAAGGGCCCGTCCCATGAACACCGCCGCATCACGCGCAGCTCCGGCCGCCATTGGTACGCTTTCCGCATACCCCGAAAAACCATGAGGCATGCCCGGATAGACCGTCAATTCATGTTGGCGGTTCATTCCTGCCAATCGCCCCGCGAACATGCGTGAATCCTCGATAAGAGGGTCGGCATCCCCCACCCCCAGCCAGACCGGCGGAAAGTCGTGCAGCCCGGTTTTCGCGGGTACGACCGAGTCGGGAGGATGGGGCCATGCGGGGCCAAGGTATTGTTGCCATACCCATTTCGACTGCGGCCGCAGATTCTCTCGCGGACCGCCCAGGTTTCCGTAGAACAGGATCAAACAGGGAAGCGCCGCCGCGCGCCCGGCGTCCGCCAATCGGCGCCAAGTCAGAACACATAGCGAAGCGCCGGCCGATTCGCCCCACAGAACTGCGCGGGCGGGTAGGTCCAGGTCGTTCGCATGATCCAGCAACCACTCCACGCCAGCCACCACATCATCGCGCTGTGCCGGAAACACATGCTCCGGCGAACGCCGATAATCCAACGCGACCACCGATCGCGAAGTGGCATTGGCAATGCCCCGGCAGACCGCCTCGTGCGAATCCAGCCCGCCCGCCCACCAACCCGCTCCCCGCACGAACACGACAAAAGCGTCGTCGCGGCAGATAGCCGGCCGATATAAACGTGCGCGCATATCACCCTGCGCACCCGCAACAGTCAGATCACGCGTGCTCGCAATGGGCGGCAACCGCGCATTGATCGCCGCAAAGTATCGATCCTGCTGAGCCCGTGCCTCGGCCAGCGGCAGCACAGTGGGATCCGCCTGGGCGCACCCAGCAGCCTTGAGGCGAGCAAGCTCGGCGGCAATCAGGGGATCGAGAACTGGAAGCGGTGCCGCCGTCATGCCTGAGCCTCCTGCCGCATGCTCTTGGGCACCAGGGAAAAATCCCAGCCATTGTTCTCCATCTTGTCCAGCACATCGGCACCGTACTGGTCGATGATCTTCTGCCGCACGGCGGGCAGGCGGCCGACGTCGTCGAAGTCTTCCAGCTGGCCCTGGATGATCACGAGCAGATGGGCGTCCTGGTCGGAGATGTTGATGAACTGGCGGGCGACCTTGGGGGGCATGGCGATCATGTCGTAGGGGGCCAGTTCCACGCTTTCCTGGCCTTCGTCGCCCCAGCGTATCAGCCACCGGCCGGAAAGCGCCATGAAGGTTTCGTGGGTCTTCCAGTGCACATGGAGTTCGGGGCCGTCGTTGGGCGCGGCAACGGCGAGGCCGACGCGGATGACGCCCTTGTCGCCGTCGACGATGGCGGGGTTGGGGGAAAGCCGTCCGGGCAGGGAGGCGGGCGCCATCAGCACGTAGTTGGCCTTGGGGTTGAATATGCGCAGCACGTCGGCGGGGATGCCCAGGTTGTCGTTCCAGTGGGCGGAGCGCGGTTTGAGTTTGTCGAAGCGGGCGATGCGGGATTGCATCTCGTCCTGGGTGGGGCAGAGGGTCTTCATGACGGTTCCTGGTGGCAAGGGAAGGGGCTCAGTTCTGCACGCTGATGGCCGCGTCGGACACGACTTTTTTCCAGGCGGTGTAGTCCTGCTTGATGAAGGCGGAGAAGTCGCGCGGATTGGAATAGACGACTTCGATGCCGTTGTCCGCCAGGCGTTTACGGACCTCGGCGGCCGAGAATCCGCGTTTGATGGCGGCGGAGATCTTGTCGACGATGGGCGATGGCGTGCCTTGCGGCGCGAGGACGCCGTACCAGGTCGTCACGACCATGTCGGGTAAGCCGACTTCGACCGCCGATGGGGTGTCGGGCAGCAGGGGTTGGCGTTCCCGGGTCAGCACGAACATGGCTTTCAGTTGCTGGCCTTTGATGAGCGGCACGGAGCTGGGCAGGCCGTTGATGACCATGTCGATCTGTCCGCCTACCGCCGAGGTTACGGCCTGCGAGGCGCCCTGGTAGGGAACGTGCAGGATGTCGGTGCCGGTCAGTGCCTTGAATTTCTCGAAGGCTAGATGGTTGGAGGATCCTGCGCCGCCCGAGCCGTAGCTGTACTGGCCCGGATGGGCGGCAAGCCTTGCGCGCAGCGCGGAAAAGTCATCCTGGCCGAACTTCTGTGGATTGACTACGAATACGTTGGGCACCTCGGCGACCATGGCCACGGGTGCCAGGTCGGCCAAGGGGTCGAAGCGCAGGCTCTGGTTGATGGCGGGGGTAATCGTCAGTGTGGGCGAGGTCAGCAGCAGGGTATAACCGTCGGGCTGGGCCTTGGCGACGTGTTCCATGGCGATGCGTCCGCCGGCGCCGGACTTGTTTTCCACCACGACCGGCTGACCCAGTTCCTGCGTCAATCGTTCGGCCAGCATCTGGCCGACGACGAAGGTGGCGCCGGTGGGAAACGGCAAGACCAGTTTGACGGGCTTGGCCGGGTAGTTCCCGGCATCGCCAGCAACCGCGAGCGTGGAACAGGCCGCCAACAGGGCGCCCAGCATCCATGTCGGTTTCATCGCTGTCTCCTGTGCTTGTGTTTGGCAGGGATGCTACGCGCCGCCGGACGCGGTGTCGGCGGGGTGGCGCTTATGAAGGAAATAAGCGGCGTCTAATGGGCGCAGGCTGGAGACTGCGCTTGCCTATCCCCGGGGAGTCCCTATGCATCCGTTGGCCAATGTCGACTTTCGCACCCTGCAGATTTTCCTGACGTTGATGACCGAGCGAGGGGTGACGGCTACATCGCTGGTGGTGGGCATTTCGCAGCCGGCCATCACGCAGGCGCTGAACAGGCTGCGCAAGACCTTCGGCGATCCGCTGCTGGTGCGCAGCCCGCAAGGCATGCAGCCGACGGAAAAGGCGTTGGCGCTGGAGCGCGAGATCAGGCGGTTCCTGGAGGAGGTTGCGCACATCCAGGCGTCGCAGCAGGATTTCGACCCTGCGCGCGAGCAGCGCGAGGTCGTGTTGACCGCACCCGAGTACCTGGAGCAATTGCTTTTGCCCGCCGTGGCCACGGTGCTGCGGCGCGACGCCCCGCGCGTCGCGTTGAGCATACGTTCGCCCGACCAGCGGCGCATCGATGCGCTGCTGGCCGCGGGCGACGTGGACTTCCGGCTGGGCTGGGTGCGCGATCCCCAGCCCTCGGTGCGGGCCATGCCGCTGTTCGAGGACGATGTGGTGGTGATCGGCGGACCCGGCAACCGGGCGCTGGCCGAGCCGCTGACGCTACCGGCCTATGTGGCCTTGCCGCACGTGCGGCTGCTGGGCAGCGGCCGCACCACCTCGGGACGGGTGATCGACGAGTTCATCAAGCAGCAGGGCCATAGCCTGGCGGTCTGTATTCATGCGCAAGGGTTGATGGCGCTGCTGGGCACGCTGATGGTGTCGGATGCCGTCGCGACGGTGCCGCGGCGCATGGCGCTGAAGATACGGGAGGTCTTTCCGGTGCGGATGGTCGATTTCCCGGGCCGCTTGCCGCGTGTCAGCAATGCCTTGTACTGGCACGAGCGTACCCAGCGCAGCGCGTTCCACCAATGGTTCCGGGGCGTGATCGGCGAGGCGGCCCGGCATGCCGCCGCAACGTACGCGTGACCGGGTAGCGGCGGCCGGGTTTTTATGGAATGATTGTGAAATATTACTGATATTTCACGTCAAAGGAGCCCCCATGCCTCGCAAGCAACGCATTCTCAGCCCCCACGTCGCCGAAGCCGCCCCCGGCCTCTGGTCCAACTGCCTGCAAGTGGGCGACACGCTTTACCTCTCCGGCCTGACCTCCCGCGCCAACGATGGCGACACCATCCAGGGCAGCGACGAATACGAACAGTCGCAGTACATCTTCACCAAGATCAAGCACTTGGTGGAAGCCGCGGGCGGCAAGATCGACGACGTGGTCACGCTGACGGTGTTCGTGACGCGCATGTCGGGCAACCAGGGCGTCTGGAAGGCGCGCCGCGAGTTCTTCACGGGCGACTTCCCGGCCTGCGCGCTGGTCGAGGTGAAGGGGCTGGCCAAGCCGGAGATCCTGGTCGAGATCCAGGGCCAGGCCCGCCTGGGCGCAGGGGGCTGATCATGAAGAAACTCGTGTTGGGCCTGGCGCTGTCGCTGGCATCCACCGCCCCGATGGCGCAGCCGTTTCCCTCGCAACCCCTGACGCTGATCGTGCCTTATGCCGCGGGCGGGTCGTCCGATGCGTTGGCGCGTGCGCTGGCCCAGGTGGTCGGCAAGGCGGCGGGGGTGACGGTGGTGGTGGAGAACCGTCCCGGCGGCGGTACGGTCATCGGCGCGCAGGCGCTGCTGGCCAAGCCGGCGGATGGGCAGACGGTGCTGATGATGGCGGCGAGTTTCGTCATCAATCCGTATCTGATCAAGAGCCTGCCGTTCGATGCGCGCAAGGATTTCCAGCCGGTGACGGCGCTGGCCTCGAATCCGCACGTCCTGGTGGTGTCGTCGAAGGTGCCCGCGCAGGACCTGAAGGGTTTCATCGACTGGGCGAAGGCGCAGCAGGGCAAGGCGAGTTTCTCGTCTTTCGGCAATGGGTCGTCGGGGCATCTGGGCTTCGAGCTGTTCAAGCAGCGCGCGGGCGTGGAGATGCTGCACGTGCCGTACAAGGGGTCGGCGCCGGCCACGATGGCGGTGTTGTCGGGCGAGGTGGACGCGACGCTGGGCGACGTGGGCGTGGTGGCGCCGCACATCGCGGCGGGCAAGCTGAGGGCGTTGGCCGTGTCCGGAACCAGCCGCTCGGCGGCGCTGCCCGGGGTGCCGACTTTCGCCCAGGCGGGGTTGGAGGGGTTTTCGTCGGAAACCTGGATGGGGCTGTTGACCCGCGCGGGCGTGGCCCAGGACCGGGTGGACCGGCTGCATGACCTGTTCGCGCAGGCCTTGAAGGATCCGGAGGTGCAGAAGACGTTGCAGCAGCAGGGCATGGAGGCCAAGCCCTCGACCCCGACAGAGTTCGCGCGTTTCCTGCAGCAGCAGTCGGACCAGTACCGCGTCGCGGTGGAGAAGGCGGGACTCAGGCCGGAGTGAGCCGGGGCAGGGCGCCCGCGAGGCTACAATCGCGGGCGCACCCGCCACGCATCATTGATCCGCATGCCCAGACCCTCGAAGACCTCGCGACCCGCCGCCTCCCGCGACGGCGATGAACATGCCGGCGGCTCGCTCTCGCTGGGCGAGCAGGCCTACGTGGCGGTCAAGCGGATGATCCTGTCGCACGAGCTGCGGCCGGGCGAGCACATCAATGTCGGGCAACTGTGCCAGCGGCTGGACCTGGGCCGCAGCCCCATCCATCTGGCGACGCATCGGCTGGCCCGCGAAGGGCTGGTGGAGATCCTTCCGCGCAAGGGCCTGCTGGTCAAGGCCGAGACGCTGGACGGTTTCCTGGAGCTGATCGCGGCGCGGCAGTTGATCGAGCCTTTTCTGACGGGACTGGCGGTGGATCACATGCGCCCGGAAATCGTGCAGCAGTTGCAGGAACTGGTGGATGCCGGCTGGGAACGCTATCGGGCGAAGGATCATGCGGGCGGCATGGAGATCGACCGGCGCTTCCACCATCTGCTGTACGAGACGGCGGACAACCGCACCCTGTCGGATTTCGCGGCGCTGCTGCTTGATCGTTCCATGCTGCTGTGGTTCCGCCCCAAGGTGGACGCGGGCGAGCGGGCGAACGTGGCGGAGCTGGAGGACCTGCTGGACTGTATCCGGCGCGGCGACCGCGCCGGAGCGGTGCGCACGATGGAAGCGCACGTGGGGTCGATCCGGCAGAAATACCTGGGTTGAGTCTTTCGCCTGCCACTGGTACTTGTACTTCGGACTCGTCACGTTGATCGCGATCTGCGCGCCCACGTACCGGACTCCCAGGCCGAATCCCATTGAGTAAAATCATGCGTCAGGTCTCCTTTGCGTGACCCCAATTACCCGAATGACCCGATGGCCAAGCTGCCGCCCGCCGAAGTCCTGGACCTGCTGCTAGATGCCATCTGCGTCGTGGACCACGACGGCCGTTTCCTGTCCATTACCGGGGCGGGCGAAAGCATCTTCGGCTACAAGCCCGAGGAGATGCTGGGCAGGCGCATGATCGAGTTCGTCCATCCGGATGACCGCGCGCGCACCTTGCAGGCGGTGGAGCGTATCGAGGCCGGTTATCTCCAGCGCTATTTCGAGAACCGCTACGTGCGCAAGGACGGCAGCGTGGTCCGTATCATGTGGTCGGCGCGCCTGTCGGACGACAAGGCGCGTCGGGTGGCGGTGGCCCGCGACATTTCCGCGCGCGACGACGTGCTGCCGGACGAACGCCTGCAACCGGCCGGGACGGCCGGCGAGGCATGGCGGCTTTCGTCGGCGCCGCCCAGCCTGACGCCCCCCGGGTTCGCGCCGATTCCGCTGTCGGGGCAGGACTACCGGGTGCTGCGCGCCCTGGCCAACGGCACCGGCGAATGCGTGACGCGCAAGGCCATCGTGCAGGCGCTGGGCGAGAATTTCCTGGACTACGACCAGCGCCGCCTGGACACGCAGATGCGCCGCCTGCGGCGCAAGGTGGAACAGGCGTGCGGGCTGGAACTGCCGGTGTCGACGGTGCGCAGCCAGGGGTTCAAGGTCTACCGGAAGATCGAAGTGGCCGACTAGGGGCCCGGGCCGGCTCTGTCAATGCAGATGTAACCACTTCTGTTCCCGTTGCCCCAGGCGGGTTGCCGGGCGGCCGGCCGTGTAAACTTCCGGCTTTTGCCCGTCCGGTCCCATGGCGCACATGTCCGGGCGCACAGGCGCCAGCGGCCCGGCTTTCGTCCGCCTGCTTGCCCGCCTGGCGCACGCCCACGTTCCCACCCCCCGGCAGCCGCTTGCCGACCGGCTGAGCCTGTGGCTCGGCTGGACCGATGCCATCGCGCTGTCCGCGGTATTGAGCGGCAACGCGAAAGCGGCGCCTGCCAGCACGCCCGCCAGCGATACGGCCGCGCGGGAGGATTGCGCGCGGGTGCGGGACGAACTGGCCCTGGCCATCGAGCGGGACAGGGTGCTGCGCCCCGTGCGCAGCCGCCACCGGCGCGATCCCGCGCTGCTGGTCGATCCGGACGAGGACACCGATTTTTCCCGCTACCGCCAGCGCTGCCTGGCCAAGCAGCAGCAGATGGAGACCGGCATCGCGGCCCTGCGCGGCCGGTTGCGGGCCATGCTGGCCGCCGGCTCGCCGGAAATGGCGCGGCTGGCAGCGGTGGACGCGGTCATGGAGCGGGTGCTGGGCACGCAGGAGCGCAATCTGCTGGCCTCGGTGCCCGGCCTGCTGGAAGGCCATTTCCTGCGCCTGCGCAAGGCCGGCCAGGATCCCGCCAATGACGACAACGATCCCGGCCCCTGGCTGGATACCTTCCGCGCGGACATGCGGGGCGTCCTGCTGGCCGAACTGGATTTCCGATTTCAACCGGTCGAGGGGCTGCTGGCGGCCCTTCGCGCAAGCTGATCCGTCCTAGATGAGCAGATATCTTCCTTTCGTGGTTTTCTTCGTGGGTCTGGCCGTGGTGGGCTGGGTGGGCGTGGGCTATGTCGGCTCGAACCTGCTGGCGCTGGCGGTGATCCTGCTGATCGCCGCGTTCTACGTGCTGGGCGGGCTGGAACTGCGGCGTTTCCACGAGGCGACGTCCTCGCTGGCGCGGGCCGCGGCGGAGCTGTCGGCGCCGCCGTCCAGCCTGGGGACGTGGCTGGAGCAGGTGCATCCTTCGCTGCGCAACGCGGTGCGGCTGCGCGTCGAGGGTGAAAGGGTGGGGCTGCCGGGGCCGGCGCTGACGCCGTATCTGGCCGGCCTGCTGGTGCTGCTGGGCATGCTGGGCACGTTCCTGGGCATGGTGGCGACGCTGCGGGGCACCGGCGTGGCGCTGGAAAGCGCGACCGACCTGCAGGCGATCCGCGCGTCGCTGGCGGCGCCCGTGAAGGGGTTGGGCTTCGCCTTCGGGACCTCGGTGGCGGGCGTGGCGGCGTCGGCGATGCTGGGGCTGCTGGCCTCGCTGTGCCGGCGCGAGCGCCTGCAGGCGGCGCAGATGCTGGATACGCGTATCGCGACGGTGCTGCGCCCGTATTCGCTGGCTCACCAGCGCGAGGAATCGTTCAAGCTGTTGCAGCGGCAGGCGGATCTGATGCCGGCGCTGGTGGACCGGCTGCAGGCCCTGGCCGAGTCCGTGGCCAAACACAACGAGGCCCTGGGCGAGCGCCTGGCGGCCGGGCAGGAAAGCTTCCATGGCCGGGTGGAGGCCGAGTACCGGCGCCTGGCCGGATCGGTGGAGCAAAGCCTGAAGGAAAGCCTGGCCGACAGCGCACGGGTGGCGGGCGCCACGATACAGCCGGCGGTCGAGACCGCCATGGCTGGCCTGGCGCGCGAGACGGCCAGCCTGCACGAGACGGTCACGCAGGCGGTGCAGCGGCAGCTGGATGCGCTGTCCAGCCGCTTCGAGGCCAGCACCGCCACGGTGGCCGATACCTGGAACACCGCGCTGGGCGAGCACCGGCGGACCAGCGACGCGCTGGCGGGCGACCTGCGCACGGCGCTGGACGGGTTCGCGTTGACCTTCGAGCAGCGCTCGGCCAGCCTGGTCGACGGCGTGTCCGCCCGCCTGGAGGCGTCGGTGGACAAGGTCTCGTCGACCTGGGGAACGGCGCTGGCGGCGCATCAGCAGACCAGCGAGACCCTGTCGGGCGAACTGCGCGCCACCTTCGACGGCGTCGCGCAGGCTTTCGCGCAGCGTTCGACCGAGATGGTGGAAACCGTGGCCGCGCGGCTGGAGAACGTGGCCGGGCAGGTGTCCGAGGCGTGGCGCGCGGCGTTGGACGGGCACCAGCGCACCAGCGAGGCGCTGGCCGGCGACGTCCGCGCGTCGTTCGACCGGCTGGCGGGGGATTTCGAGCAGCGTTCGGCGGGGCTGGTGGACGGGATCGCCGCCCGCCTGGATGCCACGGCCGGCGCGGTGTCCGGCGCCTGGAACACGGCGCTGGCCGAGGCCGCGGCCACCTTCGAGCGCCATGCGGCCTCGCTGCTGGACACGGTGGGACAGGCCCATGGCGAACTGCGGTCCGAGCTGGCCTCGCGCGACGAGGCGCGGCAGGCGGCCTGGACCGGCGCCCTGGAAACCCTGGCCGGCTCGCTCAGCCAGGAATGGCGCGAGGCCGGCGCGCAGATCGCGGGCCGGCAGCAGGAGGTCTGCGACACGCTGGCGCGCACGGCCGGCGAGATCTCGTCCGAGTCCCAGTCTCATGCCCGCGCCACCATCGCCGAGATCGAGCGGCTGGTGCAGGCGGCCTCGGAAGCCCCGCTGGCGGCGGCCCAGATCATCGGCGAACTGCGGCAGCAACTGTCCGACGGCATGACGCGCGACAACGCGATGCTGGAAGAGCGCGAGCGGCTGCTGCAAACGGTGGGCAGCCTGCTGGATACCGTCAACCACGCCAGCACCGAACAGCGCGAGGCGGTCGATGCGCTGGTGGCGGCGTCGGCCGACATGCTGGACCGGGTGGGCACGCGCTTCACCGAACAGGTCGGCGCCGAGACCGGCAAGCTGGAGTCCGTGGCGGCGCAGGTCACCGGCAGCGCGGCCGAGGTGGCCAGCCTGGGCGAGGCGCTGGGGCAGGCGGTCAAACTGTTCGGCGAATCCAGCGACAGGCTGATGGAGCAGCTGCGCGGCATCGAAGGCGCGCTGGACAAGGCCGTCGCGCGTAGCGACGAGCAGCTTGCCTATTACGTCGCGCAGGCCAAGGACGTGATCGACCTGAGCATGATGTCGCAGAAACAGATCGTCGAGGAGCTGCGGCAGCTCGACGCGCAACGGACGCCGGTGGGCGACGCGACCTGATGGCCGACGACATCGAATCCAACGTCGAGGCGGCATCGCCCGTCTGGGCGGTCTTCGGCGACCTGATGTCGGTCATGCTGGGGGCCTTCGTGCTGCTCCTGGTGGGCGTGATCGGCACGCAACTGGAACTCTCGACCAGGCTCGAGGAAGAAGTCCAGCGGCGACAGGGCGAGGTGCAGCGGCGGCAGGCCCTGGAGCAGGCGCTGGCCGGGCCGCTGGCTACGGGACGGGTGACGCTGGTCGATGGCCGCATCGGCATCAGCGGCAACGTGCTGTTCGCGCTGAACTCGGATGCCTTGCAGCCGGAAGGCCGGCAGGTGCTCAAGAGCCTGGTGGGGCCGCTGGGCGCCTACCTGAAGGCTCGAGACGAGATCATCATGGTGAGCGGTTTCACCGACGACCGCTTGATACGCGAGGGCAACCGCCGCTTCGCCGACAACTGGGAGCTGTCGGCGCAGCGGGCGCTGACGGTGACGCGAGCCCTGATCGACGAGGGGATTCCTTCGTCGTCGGTGTTCGCCGCCGCCTTCGGCGCCGAGCAGCCCGTGGCGTCCAATGCCAATGACGAGGGCCGGTCGCGCAACCGGCGCGTGGAGATCGCGCCCATGCCCCGGTCTTCCCAGCAGCGCCGTGAGTAGGGACACCGTGTCCGACGCGGCGGCGCTGCTCGACACCTGGCGCGGGCAGGGGGCGGATCGCGTCGATCCGCTGCGTTTCCATTTCATCGAGGCGCTGGCGCGGCGCGCGTCCGCGCACGAGGGCGAGGCGCGCCGCATCCTGGACGAGAAGCTGGCCGGCGCGCTGGCCGCCTATGCCCGCGACGTGGAGCGGGCGGCCGACCAGCGCGAGACCGTGGCGGCGCCTGCGCCGGCCGACGGCCTCGGTACGCTGGTCGATCTGCTGTCCGCCCATGGCGCCGCGCTCCAGGACGCCGCGGGCGACATGGCGGTGCTGGACTACTTCCGGGGCCTGTGGGCCGAACTGCGCGTGGGCAGGGAGCTGCGGCAGGCCCTGGAGAACGTGCCCGAGAACGCAGGGCCGCTGAACTCGCTGCATCTCGTGCACCAATCGCTGATGCTGATGCACGACCTGGCGCCGGGATACCTGCGGCATTTCCTGTCGTACGCCGATACCCTGTCCTGGCTGGAGCGCATGAGCGGCGCCGATCTGCTGCTGGGCGCCGCCCCGCGCGCCGAGGCGCCGAAGAAGGCGGGCAAGGGCAAGGCCGACTGAGGCCGCTCCCGCCCCCGGAGGGCGGGAAAACGTTATGCTTGGCGAGTCGTCCGGCGCGGCCTCTGGTGGCCCGTGCGCCGCCGTTCCCGGAATGCCCGCGCCATGCTCCTGTTCTACCTACGCAAACTGACCTCCGTCGAGCGCACGCCTCAAGCCAACCGCCACCTCGCCTATATCCTGGCCCTCGTCGCCGGCGCGGTGAACGCGGGCGGCTTCCTGGCCGTCCAGCAGTACACCTCCCACATGTCCGGCATCCTGTCGTCCATGGCCGATCACCTGGCCCTGGGCGGCATCGCCTTCTTCCTGCAAGGGCTGGCCGCGCTGCTGTTCTTCGTGCTGGGGGCGGGGACGTCGGCGGTGCTGATCAACTTCGGCCGCCGCTCGCGGCTGGCCAGCGAATACGCGCTGCCGCTGCTGCTGGAGGCGGGGCTGCTGCTGTGTTTCGGCCTGCTGGGGGGCAACATCGAGCAGTTCCGCTGGCTGGCGGTGCCGGCCACGGTCATGCTGCTGTGCTTCATCATGGGCCTGCAGAACGCCATCATCACCAAGATCTCGCGCGCCGAAATCCGCACCACCCACGTCACCGGCATGGTGACGGACATCGGCATCGAACTGGGCAAGTTGTTCTACTGGAACGTCTCGCGCGAGGCCGATCCGGGTCATTTCGTGAAGGCCGACCGCGCCAAGCTGCGCGTGCTGGCGATGCTGGTCGGTCTTTTCTTCGCGGGCGGCGTAGGGGGCGCGCTGTCGTTCGCCTATTTCGGCTTCGTGTCGACCGTGCCCCTGGCCGTGCTGCTGGGCTTCCTGGCGGCGATGCCGGTGGCCGAGGACATCCAGGGCTACTGGCGGCACCACTAAGAGGGGCGGCGCGAGGACGCCGCGCCGCGGCCCGTCACGTTCAGCGGCAGGCTGTCCAGCGCCGCCAGCAGTTCGCGCTGGGTGCGCACGCCCAGCTTGGCGAAGGCGCGGTAGCGGTAGGTCAGCACCGTGGTCAGCCGCAGCCCCAGCAATTCGGCCGTCTCGCGCGAGGTCTTGCCCGCCAGCAGGTGCGCCACCACCTGGCGCTCGCGGTTGGCCAGCAGCGACAACACCTTGTGATGCAGGGTATCGCCCGCCGTCGGCTCGGACGTCGACCGCACGTGCGCGGTAACCGCCGCCTGCAGCACCGGCGCGCAGGTGGTGATGATGTGGAAATCCCGTTCGTCGAAGGGTTTGTAGGCCAGGTTGCGGTAGAAGCTGACCGCGATGCGCCCGCCGTCGGGATTGAGCAGCAGCACCGAGGTCCGTTCGCGTATGCCGGGCTGGGTGTAGCAGACGTCCCGGTAGTGGGGATCGCGAACGTCCTCGGCGTACTGGTGGCTGAGCCAGGTCTGCGGCCGGACGGGCGCCTTCTTGCGCGCCATCCACACCATGTTCGAATCCTGCAGGTCGAAGCGGTTGCGGTAGTACTCGGCGGCCGTCACCGCTGCGACCTCGCCGTGGGCGCTGGCCGTGGAAACCGCCGCGACGCGTCCGTTCGCTTCCAGCGCGAAGACGGTGCAGTGGCTGGCGGGCAGCAATTCCTGCATGGCGGACAGGAACGAGCCGGCCAGCGACGGCGTGCCTATGCCCGCGATGGCGCGGACGGCGAAGGCCGAGGGGACGGTGTCCGAGACGGGGACGACTTTCCAGCGTTTCATGATGCGCGGGGGCTAGGGGTATTCATGTAGTAATAAATGACGACAACTCGAGCGCCGCTTTGCTGAAGAATACCGGCATCGTCCATCACCGACCAGCACGGCACAGCATGTCAGCAAGACTCGACCGCATCGGTCCCTTCATCTACCAGCGCCATGCGCCGCGACTGCCCGCGCTGCGGGACGGCGCCGAGGCGCGCCACGCGGTCCTGATTGCCGGCGGCGGGCCGGTGGGCCTGGCGCTGGCCCTGGGGCTGGCGCGGCACGGCGTGCGTTCGGTGGTGATCGAGGCCGACGACAGTGTCTGCGAGGGCAGCCGCGCGGCCTGTATCTCGCGCCGCAGCCTGGAAATCCTGGAGCGCCTGGGGGCGGTCGACGCTTTCCTGCGCAAGGGGCTGGCGTGGACCACGGGGCGCAGCTACTACGGCCGCAACGAAGTTCTGTGCTTCTCGATGCCGCACGACGAGACGCAGAAGTTTCCGCCCATGGTCAACCTGGAGCAGTACTACATCGAGCAGTACCTGCTGGACGCCATCGAGGCCCGCAACGCGTCGGACCCCGGTTGCGTGGACGTGCGCTGGGCCTCGCGCGTGACCGGCCTGCGGCAGGACGCGGACGGCGTGCGGGTCGAGATCGAGAACGCGCTGGGCGCCTACGAGGCCCGGGCCGACTGGCTGGTGGCCTGCGACGGCGGACAGAGCTTCGTGCGCGGCGAACTGGGCCTGTCCATGGCGGGCACCGGCTACGACGGGCGCTACGTCATCATCGACATCGAACTGCCCAGCCGCGCGCCCACCGAACGGCGCGCCTGGTTCGATCCGCCCTGGTGGCGCGGTTCGACCATCCTCATGCACCGGCAGCCCGACGACATCTGGCGCATCGATTACCAGGCGCGGCCCGGCGAGGACGCCCAGGAAGCCCTGCAACCGGCGCGTGTGCGCGAGTTCGTCCAGCGCCACCTGGATGCCATCGGCGAGGGACACCTGCCGTGGAAGCCGGTCTGGACGTCCATCTATCGCGCCGGCGCCATGACCATCGGGGGCTACCGGCATGGCCGCATCCTGTTCGCCGGCAACGCCGCCCACGCGATGCCCATCTTCGGCGTGCGGGGACTGAACTCGGGGTTCGACGACGCCGACAACCTGGCGTGGAAGCTGGCCTACGCGATCAAGGGGCAGAGCGGCCAGGCGCTGCTGGACAGCTACAGCGACGAACGGCTCGCGGCTTTTCACATCAACGCCGCCAGCGCCATGCGCAGCACCGAGTTCATGTCGCCGCCATCGCGCGGCTTCGACCTGATGCGCGAGGCCTGCCTGTCGCTGGCCGAAAGGCATCCGGGCATCGCGCGCCTGATCAATCCGCGGCAGACCCATGCGATCACTTATGCGGAATCGCCGCTGTCCAGTCCGGACGAAGACACGGTCGAGGGGCCCGCCCTGGGCGCGCCGCTGCTGGATGTGCTGCCCGGCGAGGGCTTGCGGCATCTTTCCACGGTGGTGAATGCGGGAGCGGGGGGGCGATTCACCTTGCTGCTGTTCGACGAGGACGGCGAGTCGAGCGGCCGCATGCGCGCGGCGTTCGACGGACAGGAATTGCCGCTGCGGGTGCTGCGCGTGGCCAGCCGCGCCGGGGAAGCCGCCGGCGATACCCTGGCCGATCCGGATCATCGCGTGCGGGCCGCCTATGGCGGCGGACGGGGGGCCGCCTGGCTGCTGCGGCCCGATGGACATGTGGCGGCCCGCTGGCGGCGGGCCGAACCGGCGGCCGTGCTCCGGGCGCTGCGGCGCGCGTGCGGACTGGCCGCGCAAGACTGAGAGGCTTTTCATGAATCTGGACGATCCGGCGCGCGATCGCGTCTATACCCGCTGCGCACAGGCGGTGTCCGAGGCCGGCGAGAACCGCGAGCCGCTGTTCCTGGCGCGGCTGGCGCTGCTGCTGTTCGAACAGGTGGGCGACGAGGCGCGCTGCCTGGCCGCCATCGACGAGGCGCTGCGCGAACTGCCCGAACCTTCGCTGTCCGCGCCGGGCGGGGCGAGGGCCGGCTAGAGCCATGTATCCATCAACGAAAACGGAGACAACCATGCATAGACGCAGATTCGCCCTGGCGGTCATGTTGCTGGCCTGGGCCCCGGCCATCCTGGCCCAGGGCGACTATCCCTCGCAGATGATCAAGTGGGTGGTGCCTTATCCCGCCGGAGGCGGGACCGACAACCTGGCGCGCACGCTGGCCGAGTCCATGCGCGCCGGCCTGGGCCAGCAGATCGTGATCGAGAACCGCCCGGGCGCCGCCACCAACGTGGGCGCGGAACTGGTGGCGCGGTCGCGGCCCGACGGCTATACCGTGATGTCGGGCGACAACGCGGTGCTGGCCTTCAATGAGTATCTGTTCAAGAGCCTGCCGTTCAGCCCCGAGAAGGACTTCACCTACATCGGCGCGATCGGCAAGTTTCCGCTGGTGCTGGTGGTGAACCCGGCCTTTCCCGCCCGGAACTTCAAGGAGTTCCTGGACTACGTGCGGGCCAACCCCGGCAAGGTCAACTACGCGTCGGTCGGCAACGGGTCGCCCCATCACCTGGCGATGGAGATGTTCAAGCACCGCACCAAGACCTTCATCACCCACATTCCCTATCGCGGCGCCGCGCCCGCCATGCAGGACGTGATGGCCGGGCACGTGCCGGCCATGTTCCTGGACCTGGCCTCGGGCCTGTCCATCATCCAGAGCGGCAAGGTGCGCCCGCTGGCGATCGGTACGCGCAACCGCACGCCGGTGCTGCCGGACGTGCCTACCCTGGCCGAGCTGGGCGTGGAGGACGTGGACGTGTTCGCCTTCCAGGGCGTGCTGGGGCCGGCGGGCATGCCCGCCGAGGTGGTGCGCCGCCTGAACGACGCGTTGAACAAGGCGCTGAAGAATCCTTCGGTGATGAGCCGCTTCACCGATTTCGGGCTGGAGCCGACCCCCGGCAGCCCCGAGCAGTTCCGGGCCCTGGCCCGCGCCGAGTCGCGCAAATGGGGCCCCATCATCAAGGCCAATCACATTTCCCTGGACTGAAGCCATGGCTGAACCAACCCTACCCGACGCGCGCCCGGTCTGCGGCCTGCATCACTTCGCGTGGCGCTGCCGCGACGCCGAGGCCACCCGGCATTTCTACGAGGACCTGCTGGGCCTGCCGCTGGTGCACGTGATCAAGAAGGACAACGTGCCCAGCACGGGCGAGTTCTGCCCCTACGTGCATATCTTCTTCCGCATGCAGGACGGCTCGCACATCGCCTTCTTCGACCTGGGCGACGACGCGGCCTCGCTGCCCAGCGCCAACACCCCGGCCTGGGTGCAGCACATCGCGCTGCGCGTGCCCGACCGGCGCAGCCTGGAGGACATGCGCGCGCGCCTGCTTGGCCACGGCGTAGAGTCCATAGGCGTCATCGACCATGACGGCTACATCGAGTCCATCTATTTCTTCGATCCCAACGGCCTGCGGGTGGAACTGACCATCGAGGTGGCCGAGCCCGCCACGGTGCGCGGCTATGCCGAGGCGGCGCACGGCCTGCTGGCGGACTGGAGCCGGGAGAAGCAAGAGCGCGCGGCGGGGCGGGCATGAAGGCGGGACAGTATCCGCTGCGGCTCGCGACACTGGCCGATGGTTCGCGCGACGGCCAACTGGTGCTGGTGAGGCCGGACCTGCAAGGCTGCGTGCCGGCGGGCGCCATTGCCAGGAGCTTGCAGGACGCGCTGGACGATTGGGAGCAGGCCGCGCCCAGGCTGGACGCGCTAAGGGCGCGGCACGACGAGGAAGGCTGGCGCCGCGCCGAACCGTTCCTGCCGGGCCACTGCATGGCGCCGCTGCCGCGCGCCTACCAGTGGGCGGACGCCTCGGTCTATCGCAATCACGCCCGGCTGATCTACCAGTGGCGCAAGGAGCCCATTCCGCCGCGCTATGAGGAAATCCCCCTGGTCTACCAGGGAGGCTCCGATGTCATGCTGTCGGCCACCGAGGACATCGTGGCTGCCGACGCCGCGCAGGACATCGACCTGGAAGCCGAGATCGCCGTGGTGACGACGGATGTCCCCATGGGCGTGGATGCCGCGCGTGCCCTGGACCACATCGCGCTGGTGGTGCTGTTGAACGACGTCTCGCTGCGGGGACTGATCCCGGGCGAAGTGGCGCGCGGCTTCGGCTTCTACCAGGGCAAGCCGGCCACCAGCTTCGCGCCGGTGGCCGTGACGCCGGCGGCGCTGGGCGAGGCCTGGCGGGGCGCGATGGCGGACCTGCGGGTGCGCGTGCGCATCAACGGCGCGCCGTTCGGCGACCTGAGGTCGGGCGAGGAGGCGGTCTTCCATTTCGGCCAGATCATCGCCCACCTGGCCGCCACGCGCGCGCTGGGCGCGGGCACCATCGTCGGCGCCGGAACCATCAGCAATGCCGATCCGGCCGCGGGCAGCGCCTGCATTACCGAGGCGCGCGTGCGGCAGATGCTGGACGGCGTGCCGGAGGCGCAATTGCACCCCTATCTGGACGACGGCGACAGGGTGAACATCGAAGCGGTCGACGCCAGGGGGCGGTCGGTGTTCGGCGCGATCGACCAACGCGTGCGCATCGCGGCAAACCGCAACTGAGCGGCGCATCACGAGGAAAGAACATGACGAGACTTCTTCCGGGACGCCTGGCGCTGGGCGCGGCTGTCCTGTGTTCCCTGGGATGGACGGCGGTCCAGGCCCAGTCCTATCCCACCCGGCCGATACGCATGGTGGTGCCGTTTCCCGCGGGCGGCAGCACGGACGCCACCGCGCGCTTGATCGCGGAGCCACTGGGCCATGCCCTGGGACAGCCCGTGATCGTCGAGAACCGTCCGGGGGCCAACGGCAACATCGCCGCCGAGCAGGTGGCGCGCGCGCCGGCCGACGGCCATACGCTGTTCTTCGCGACCTCGGCCATCCTGACGATCAATCCGGCGCTGTACCGCTCGCTGCGGTTCGACCCGCGCAAGGATTTCCAGCCCGTGGCCCTGGCCTGCACCAACCAGGTCGTGCTGGTCGCGAACCCGGCCGTGGCCGCCGATACCTTGCCGGAAGTGATCCGCCTGGCCCGCGCCAAGCCTGGCGGGTTGACCTTCGGCTCGACGGGCAATGGCGGCATCGCCCACCTGGCGGGCGAGATGCTCAACACCCGGGCAGGCATCTCGCTGCGCCACATTCCCTACAAGGGCGCGGCGCCCGCCATGCAGGACCTGCTGGGCGGCCAGGTGGACCTGATGTTCGATGCCCTGGCGACCTCGCTGCCGCAGATCGAGACCGGGCGCCTGAAGGCCATCGCCATCCCGCGGCCGACCCGTTTCGCGGGGCTGCCGCAGGTGCCCACTTTCGCCGAGGCCGGCATCGCCGATTTCGACGTGAGCGTGTGGAATGGCGTGGTGGCGCCGGCCGGCACGCCCATGGCCATTGTCGAGCGCCTGAACCGGGAAGTGAACCGCATCCTGGAGCGGCCCGAGGTGCGCGACAAGCTGGCCCGGCAGGGGCTGGAGCCCGCGCCGGCCACCGTGGACGGATTCCGCGGCCGGATGGAAGCGGACCTGGCCCGGTGGCCCGCCATCGTGAAGGCGGCGGGCGCGACGCTGGATTGAGCGTGCGGGTCAGGCGCCGCCGTCCGCCTTGAGCGCGCATTCGCGCGCGTAGGCGTCCTCGTGGTTGGCCAGCACGTTCGGCACCAGCACCTTGAAGGCGGGCTTGCCGCCCGCGCCGTCCACCACCTGGTAGATGTGGTAGTTCTGGACGGGATAGTTGTTGCGGTTGAACCGGAACGGCCCGCGCACCGACTTGAACGGCGCGCCGCGCAGCGCGGCGGCCAGCGCCCGGCGGTCGGACACGTCGCCCGAGCGCGCGCGGACGGCGGCATCGATCAGCATGGCGGCGTCGTAGCTGAACGCGGCATAGGACGTCGGGGTGCGCTTGTACTTCTTCTCGAAGGCGGCGACGAAGCGGCGCGATTCTTCGTTGTCGGCGCCGGGCTGCCAGGATTCGGCCACGATGGCGCCGACGCCGGCCTTGCCCATGGCGTTCACGCTGCCGGGCTCGACGGTGTGCACGGAATACATGGGCAGCTTCTGCAGCATGCCGAACTGCTGGTACTGGCGTACGAAGCTGACGCCCTGGCTGCCCGGGAAGAAAGCGAACAGCCCTTTCGCGCCCGAGTTTCCGGTGGCGGCCAGCTCGGCCGAGAAATCGAGCTGGGTGAGCGGCGTGTAGGTTTCCTGGGCGATCTTGCCGCGGTAGAAGCGCTTCAGGCCGGTGACCTTGTCCTTGGAACCCAGAAAGTTGGGCGCGAGGATCGCGACGGGATCGACGCCGGTGTCCTGGAGATACTTGCCCATGGCCTCGGCGGTGGCGTCGCTTTGCCACGAGGTGATGAAGAGGTTGGGCTTGCACTGCGCGCCGGCGGTGGGCGAGGGGCCCGCCACCGAGCCGATGAAGGGAACGTCGGTGCCGGCGATCTTTCCCTGCAAGGCCATCAGCACGTTGGCATAGGTCAGCCCGGTGACCACGTCGACCTTGTCCCGGTCGAGCAGCTTGGCCAGGGACTGGACGGCGATTTCGGGCTTCATCTGGTCGTCCTCGCGCACGACCCGGGTGGCCACGCCCCCCAGCTTGCCCTGCATCTGCTCCACGGCCAGCATGAAGCCATCGTACTGGTCCTGTCCGACGTCGGCCGACGGGCCGGATAGCGTGGCCAGAAATCCTATCTTGAGATCGGCGGCTGCCGGGCCGCAGACGGCCGCGGCGGCCAGGCCCAAGGTCAATGCCAGAGTGTTTCGCATGTCTGTCTCCCTTTCTTGAATGTCCTGCCCGCGCATCGGTGCGGTTCGGGCATCACTGTGTTTTATAGTTAGGCCATTGGCTGGCCAGTATCCGCGCCTGCCGGCCCGTCATCCATGGGTTGGCGATGATTCCAAGCTATTAGCAGGGTTGATAGTTCTTCCCAAGCCGCGACAGGAGCCGCGATGTGAAAGACCTGAATCTGCTCTACGTGTTCGAGGCCTTGTGGCGCGACCGCTCGGTCACGCTGGCGGCCGAGAACCTGGGAGTGACCCAGGGCGCGGTCAGCAGCGCGCTCAAACGCCTGCGCGTGGAGTACCGGGACAAGCTGTTCGTGCTGGCCGGCCGGCGCATGGAGCCCACGGCGCTGGCGGCCGAGATCGCGCCCGCGCTGCTCGAATCGCTGAACGCGATACGCAAGACCTCGGGCATGCTGTCGTCGTTCGACGCGGCGCAGTCCCGGCGGGCCTTCACCATACGCACGCGCGACGTGGGCGAGGTGGTGGTGCTGCCCAGCCTGTTCACGCGCATCGCCCGGGCCGCGCCGGACGTCAAGCTCAATGTCGTGTTCGCCCCCATCGACGAGACCGTGCAGGGCCTGTCGACCGGCCGCATCGACGTGGCCCTGGGCTACCTGCCGGCGCTCGAGCGCAACATCCACCGCAAGGTGCTGTTCAAGCAGCGCTACCTGTGCCTGATGCGGCGGGATCATCCCATCGCCCGGCAGGAGCTGACGCAGAAGCGCTTCGTGGCCCAGCAGCACCTGCTGGTGGAGTACGCGGGCAGCGGCCACATCCTGCTGGAACGGGCATTGAACGAGGTGGGCGCGCGCGACCGGATCCAGGTGCGCATGCAGCAATACCTGGCGGCCCCGCACCTGGTGCTGAATTCGGACTTGATCTGGACCTGCCCGGAGTCGCTGGTGGTGGAGCTGTGCAAGTACTTTCCGCTGGCGGTCAAGCCGGTGCCCCTGCCGCTGGGCCACTTCGAGGTGGCCCTGTACTGGCACGACCGTTTCCACAAGGATCCGGCCAGCCAGTGGTTCCGCGAACAGGTGGTCGACTGCATCGACGGCATCGGCTTTCGGCCCTGAGCGGCGGGCGTGCGCGCGCAGGCTCATTGCACGATGGTGAAGCGGAATTCGCCTATGTGCTCGATCCATTGCCGCACGACGTCGCCCGGTTTCAGGAAGCGCTTGCGCGCGGCGCCCACGCCCGCCGGCGTGCCGGTCAGGATCAGGTCGCCCGGTTGCAGCGTCAGGCGCGAACTCAGGTGGGCGATCTGGTCGGCGATGCCGAACAGCATGCGCGAGGTGTTCGAATCCTGCATCAGCTCGTCGTTCACCCACAGCTTCATGGCCAGGTTCATGGGGTCGGGCACGAAGCGCGCCGGCGTGATGGCGGGGCCCAGCGGGCAGGCGCCGTCGAAGGATTTCTGGCCTATCCAGTCCCACTTGAAGGGCGAGCCCTCGGCCACGCCGGGCCGGCCGAAATGGCCGCGCGCCGACAGGTCGTTGGCCACCACGTAGCCCGCCACGTAGTCCATCGCCTCGTCCACGGCCACGTCCTTGGCGGTCCTGCCCACGATCACGCCCAGTTCCAGTTCCCAGTCCAGCTGGGGGGCGCCGTTCGGCACGCGCACCCGGGCCTCGGGCCCGACCACCGTGGCGCCCGAGGCCTTGATGGCGTGCCAGGGCATCTGGCCCGCGCCCTTGGGGTCGATCTCCAGCGGCATGGACAGCTCGCGCTGCATCTCTTCGACGTGGTCGCGGTAGTTGGCGCCGGCGAAGTAGATGGTGGGCGGGTGGGGGTGCGGCGCGAGCAGGGTGGCGCCGCGGACCGGTTCGCGGCCCGGCAGGTCGCCGGCCAGCACGGCCAGCTTGCCGTCGGCGCGCGGCCAGTCGTCCAGCACGTCCTGCACGCGCGCGTAGCGCGGCGAGGCGTAGATGTTGCCCTCGTGGAGCAGGCCGGTACGGCTCTGGCCGTCGTGCAGGAAGGTCACGAGCTGGATCATGCGTCACCCTGGTTGCGGATCTTGAGTTCTTCCAGCGAGCCGATGTCGGCCGCGTCGTCCATCGAGAAGCGATCGCCGAAGTCGAACAGGTCGTCGTGCTGGAAGCCGTTGTCGTAGCACTGGAGTTCCCACCAGTTGTGGTCCAGGTCTTCCAGGTAGAAGGAGTACACGCCGTGCATGTCCTGCACCGGCAGCACCTGGCGGATGCCGTACTTGTCCTGCAGGCGCACGGCGTCCGCGTGGGCCTGGTTCACGGCCTCGCGGCTGGGCAGGTCCAGGCCCCAGTGGTTCAGGAGGTTGGCGGGGTGGACCTGGTCGCCCACTTCCACGCAGATGATGTGGAAGCGCATGGCCAGGCGCACCGCCATCGCCGGCTTGCCGTGGCGCACGCATTCCAGTCCCAGGAATTCCTCGTAGAAGCGGCGCGAGGCCTTCAGGCTGTAGCACTCCAGCGTGCCGTGGCCCAGGCAGAAGGGCTTGATCACGGAGTCGTGGGCCGGCGTATCGACCCTGCAATTGTCGGGCAGCATGATGTCTCCTTGTTCCAGAATGTGGGTTCGGACCTCAGCGCTTGTCGGCCGCGGTCAGGAACGCGTCGGCGAAGAATTCGTCCTCGGGCAGGCCGCAGCGCGCCACGTAGTCGCGGCGCGCCGCGTCCACCACGACCGGCGCGCCGCAGGCGTAGACCTGGTGGCCGGACATGTCGGGGAAGTCCTCCATCGCGGCCAGGTGCACGTACCCCGTGCGCCCGGTCCAGGCGCAGGCGGGCGTGGGCTCGCTCAGCACCGGCACGAAACGCACGTGCCCGTGCCGGTCGGCCCATGATTGCGCGAGATCGTGCAGATAGAGGTCGGTCCGTTTGCGGCCGCCCCAGTACAGCGTGATGGGGCGGCGGATGCCGCGCGCCAGGGCATGCTCGATCAGCGACTTGATGGGAGCGAAGCCGGTGCCCGAGGCCAGCATGATCATGGGCTTGTCGCTTTGTTCGCGAAGGAAGAAGGAACCCAGCGGGATCTCCAGCTTGTGGATCTCGCGCAGCTTCATCGCGCCGAACACGTGGTCGGTGAAGCGCCCGCCGGGCAGGTGGCGCATGTGCAGCTCGACCTGGCGCACGCCCTCGTTGTCGGGAACGCTGGCGATCGAATAGCTGCGGCGGGTGCCGTCCTGCAGCAGGATGTCCAGATACTGGCCGGCGCGGAACAGCGTGGGCTCGTTCATGGGCAGGCCCAGCGTGACGATCATCACGTCGTCGGCGGCCCGTTCCATCTTCAGCACGCGGGCCGGCATGTATTTCGAGCGGATCGCGTCGGACGGATCCAGTTCGTTCACCTGGACGACCAGATCGGTCAGCGGCGTGGCCTTGCACAGCAGCGCGTAGCCCTGGCGCTTGTCGTCCTCGTCCAGGCAACTGGGGTGGACGTCGCCGTAGTCGACCCGGCCTTCGACGATGGTGGCGCGGCAGGTGCGGCAGATGCCGGAGCGGCAGCTGTAGGGCATGAACAGCCCGTTGTCCAGGCCGGCCTTCAGGACCGGGGTGCCGGGCGGACAGGCGTAGGCATGTCCGCTGGGTTGCAGGGTGATGGTGTAGTCCATGTCTCTCCATCTGTGCCCGGTGCGTGGCCGGGGCGCAGTCATAGTGTTCGACGCCAGTCTAATGACGGTCGCGCCGGGGAACTATCGTTCGGAGAGAAGGCTTGTTATTAACGGGATTATTGGCCCGCGATCTTCGCCACCACCGGGGGCAGATCGGCCACGCTGTCGATCACGTAATGCGCGCCCGCGGCCCGCAGCCGCTGGCCGGCCGCCTGGCGCAGCGCCGCCACCCGTTCGGCGGGGAGAGCGGACAGCTCGTCAAGGGTAAGCCCGGTCTCGTTGCCCGACAGCGCCAGCCCCACGCACCACATGCCCGCGTTGCGGCCTTCCTGGATGCCGGGGAGGGTGTCGTCCACCTTGATGCAGGCGCGCACGTCGCCGATGCCCAGCGCCAGCACGTTGGCCAGCGCCATATAGGGGCCGGGGCGCCCGCCCGCGCTCAGTTCGTCGCCGGCAACCACATGGTCGGCCGCGATGCCGTGGCCGGCGGCGATGGGCAGCAGCACGTCCAGGACCTCGCGCGGATAGCCGGAGCAGGAGCCTATGCGGATACCCTGCCGGCGCAGCCACGCCAGGGTTTCCCCGGCGCCGGGGATGGGCGCCGAGTAGTCGCCCACCTTGTCGATCTGCATGGGCATGAAGCGCCGGTAGATGGCGTCGACGTCGGGTTCGCCGGGTGGCTGGCCGAAGCGTTCCCGCCACTGCGCCCGTATGCCGGGATGATCGAGCAGGGTGCGGATGTGATCGCGCTTGGACAGGCCCATGGGGCCGCGCGCCTGGTCCAGGCCGACGTCGATGCCGAAGGAGGCGAAGGCGTCGACGAAGATTTGCGTCGGGGCCAGGGAGCCGAAATCCACCAGCGTGCCGGCCCAGTCGAAGATGACGGCCTGGATGGGGTGGGGAACGGGCAGGTCGGGGGGCAGGGCGATGGACATGGCGGAGGTCGATGAAGGAATGGGAGTCATGCGGCGGCGATGAAGTTGCGGCCGCGCGGGCCGCGCAGGGCACGGTCGATGCGAAGCTGCCAGTCGGCGTCGGCGATGCCGTAGCTGGCGGGGTCGGTGTTCACGCCGGCATCCTGGAGAAAAGCCGTCAGGCGCGCGACGGCGCCGTCGCGGTCGTCGGCCTCGAAGATGGCCAGCATCTGCGCATCGACCTCGGGGTCGCGTCCCCAGGCCAGCTCCAGGATGCGAGGCAGGCTGAACGAGCAGGCGATGCCGTGCGGCACGCCGCGTTCCAGCGTGATGTCGTAGGACAGCGAGTGAGCCAGGGCGGTGCGGGTATTGGAGAAGGCCAGGCCGGCCTGGAGCGCCGCGGTGGCGAGCCGCTCGCGCAGGCCGAGGTCGCCCGGGGCGGCCAGCAGCCGGGGCAGGGTCCGGAGGATGCCGCGTGCGGCGGTCACGGCCAGGCTGGCCGAAACCGGGTTGCGATGGACGTTCCACAGGGACTCCAGCGCGTGCGACAGCGCGTCCAGGCCGCTTGCCAGGGTGGCGCCGTGCGGCAGGCTGGTCATCAGGCCGGCATCGACCACGGCGGCTTCGGGCCAGGTGCAGGGCAGGTGCAGCGAGAGCTTACGGGACCGCGCCTGGTCCCACAGGGTGGCCCAGGGGGTGACTTCGCTGCCGGTGCCGGCGGTGGTCGGGACGGCGATCAGCCGCCGGTGCCCGTGCGGGGTGCCGGGGGCGCCGGTCTCCAGCCAGTGCAGGAGTTCGCCGAAGGTGCCCGACGGCGTGCGCACCACCATGGCCTTGCCGCAGTCGATGGCGCTGCCGCCGCCCAGCGCGATCACGCATTCGACGTCGGGATGGTCGCGCCAGAGGCGCTCATACAGCGGGCCGAGCCAGGCGACGTCGGGGTTGGGCAGGACATGCGGCTCGACGGCCGCCAGGCGTTGGCCCAACAGGGTTCGCAGGCGGTCGACCAGGCCCAGCGGCCCGGCCTCGGGAAACGCGACCAGGATGGCGCGGCGCGCGCCCAAGAGGCGCGGCAGCTGGTCCAGCGCGCCGCGGCCGACGTGTGCGGCGACGGGATTGGTATAGGTCCACATGAGTCGTTGCGAGAGAGGTGGGGGCCGGGCTTCAGTGCCGGCCGGTGCGTTGGATCCGGTGGCGGAGCTGGCTGGAAATGGCGTCGGCGACGACCACCATCGCTGCGATGACGATGATGCAAGTGGCGGTCTCGGTGTAGCGGAACAGCTTCAGGCTGCTGACCAGTTCGAAGCCGAGTCCGCCGGCCCCCACCATGCCGAGCACGGTGGCCGATCGCAGGTTCACCTCGAAGCGGTACAGGACGACCGCGATCCAGGCTGTGACCACCTGGGGCAGTACGCCGAACACGATGACCTGCAGCGGCCGCGCGCCGGTGGCACGCAGCGCTTCGACGGGACCCTGGTCGATTTCCTCGATGGCCTCGGCGAAGAACTTGGCCAGCATGCCGGCGCCGTGCACGGCCAGGGCCAGCACGCCCGGAAAGGGGCCCAGTCCAACGGCCGAGACGAAGACCAGCGCGAGTATCAGCTCGTTGATGCTGCGCACGACGTTCAGCACCTGGCGCGTGGCCAGGTAGATCCAGCGGCGGCCCTGGAGATTGCGCGCGGCCAGGAAGGACAGCGGAATGGCTGGCAGGATCGCCAGCAGCGTGCCCCAGATCGCGATCTGCACGGTTTCCAGCGCGGGCGCGACGAGGCGGCCCAGCATGCTCCAGTCGGGCGGCAGGGTGCGCCCGGCGAAGTCCATGATCTGCGGCAGGCCGGAGGCCAGCTCGGTCCAGCTGATCTGCGCGCCGCTCGCGCTCCATTGCAGGGCCCAGGCCAGCGCCAGGGCAGCGCCCGCCAGGGTGATCCAGCCCTGGGCGCCGCGCGGGGCGGGGCCCATCCAGCGATACCGGTTCGTCGAGGTGTTCATGCCCGGGCTCCCGAGGAGACGACCAGCCGCGCGGCCGGAGGCGGGGCGATGCCGCCCGCGTCAGCCGGGCCGGCCGGATGCCGGTAGATGCGATCGACGGCGGATTGGCACAGCGAGCCGGCGGCGCCGTCGAACACGACGCGGCCGCCGTTCAGTCCGACGATGCGGTCGGCGAACGCGCGCGCGTAGTCGACCTGGTGCAGGTTGCACAGCACGGTGATGCCCAGGTCGCGCGAGGCATCGCGCAGGTACTGCAACACCTTGCGCGAGGTGTGGGGATCCAGGCTGGCGACCGGTTCGTCGGCCAGGATGACGCGCGGCTGCTGTGCCAGCGCGCGGGCGATGCCCACGCGCTGCATCTGTCCGCCGGACAGCGCGTCGGCGCGCTCGTGGGCCTTGTGGGCCAGTCCCACGCGGGCCAGGCATTCGTGCGCCAGCGCCACATCCTCGTCGCGGAAGCAATGCAGCACCGAGGCCAGCGTGGACATGGCGCCCAGCCGGCCGGTCAGGACGTTCTTGAGTGCGGTCAGCCGCGGCACGACGTGGTGATGCTGGAAAATCATCGCCACGCGCCGCCGCAGCGCCCGCGTGTCGCCGCATTGCATGACGTCGATCCCGTCCAGGCGCAACTGGCCGCTGTCGGCCGCGACCAGCCGGTTCATGCAGCGCAGCAGGGTGGATTTGCCCGCGCCGGACTCGCCCAGCACCACCACGAATTCCCCGGCCGCGGCATCGAGGTCGATGCCGCGCAGGACCGCGTTGTCGCCGTAGCGCTTGGTCAGCTGGCGGACGTGGATCACTTCATGCTCCGCAGGTCGAGCTTGAGCACCTTGGCGGTGTCGCGCACGATGTCGTAGGCCGCGTCATCGGTCGGCTGGAGGCCGTTCAGCACGCCCTGGTCCCCCCAGGGCAGGTCCTTGATGTTGGCCAGCGCCTCGGCCAGCTTCCGCTTCAAGGCGGGGTCCAGGTCCTTGCGCCAGACCATGGGCGATTCGGGAATCGGGTTCGAGCTCCAGACGATCCGCAGGTCGTCCTGCCTGACCTGGCCCTTGGCGATGGCGCTGGCCAGGATGCGGTCGGCCACCGAGGCGGCATCGACCTTCTTGTTGGCCACCGCCAGGATGCTGGCGTCGTGCGAGCCGGAGAAGACCACACGGCCGAAGAAGATGTCGGGATCGTATCCGGCTTGCAGCAGGCCGGCCTTGGGGAACAGGTGGCCGGAAGCGGAGGTCGGGTCGACGAAGGCGAAGTTGCGGCCCTTGAGATCGGCGGGCGTCGCGATGCCGCTGTCCTTGCGGGCGATGATCAGGCTCTTGTACGAGCTTTGCCCGGTCTTCTTCGTGACCGCGACGGCGAAGGCCTCGACGTTGGCGACCGAGTTGGCCAGCACGTAGGAGAACGGCCCCAGGTAGGCGGCGTCCAGCTTCTTGGCGCGCAGCGCCTCGATCACGCCGTTGTAGTCGGTGGCGACGAAAGGCTTGACCGGCATGCCGAGCTGGCGTTGCAGGCTGTCGAGCACCTGCTTGCTGCTTTCGATCATGGCCTGGGAGTCCTCGGCGGGGATCAGGCCGATGGTGAGCGTGCCCGCGGCATGGGCGGGTGCGGTGGCCAGCAGGGGAAGGGCCAGGGCGAGCAGGGCGCGGCGCAGGCGGGGGAAACGCAGGGACATGGAGGTTCTCGCTGGGGTTGGTTCGAGTGCCGCCAGATTAAGAACCCAATGTGACAGGGGTTTATCAAGACATTCACGATTTCGTCATCGTTCCATAGACACAATCTATGGATGTCAGCCGCCAAGCTTCGCGCCTTCCTTGCCGTTGCCCAGTACGGGACCTTCAGCGCCGCCGCGCGGGCGCTGGGCATGAGCCAGCCCACCCTGACCACCCAGGTGCAGGGGTTGGAGCGCCGCTACAACGTCGAGCTGTTCCACCGGCGCGGGCACCGGGTCGAGCTGACCGCCATTGGCGCCCGCCTGCTGCCGCTGGCGCGCCAACTGGGCGAACTGGAGGCCGATGCCTACAGCCTGCTGCACGACAGCGGAGAGCTGAACGCGGGCCAGCTCCGGCTGGGAGCGGTCGGACCTTTCCATGTGATCGAGATGGCCGATGCCTACCATCGCCGCTATCCGCGCATCGACGTATCGATACGCATGGGCAATTCGACGTCGGTGTTCAAGGACCTGGAGGACTACACGGTGGACATCGGCGTGCTCGCGCGCTTCCACGATGCGCCCGGCTTCAGCGCCATGCCCTACGCCCGGCACGCGGTGATCCTGTTCGTGCCGGTCGGCCACGCCTTCGCCGGCCGTGCCGGCGTGCCGCTGGAGGCTTTGCAGGGCCAGCCGCTGCTGCGGCGCGAGAGCGGATCCAGCACGCGCCGCGCGGTCGAGGAGGCGCTGGCGCGGCAAGGCGTGGTGCCCGACAACGCGATGGAGATCGGCAGCCGGGAGGCGTTGCGCGAGGCGGTGGCGCGCGGCATGGGCATAGGCGCCGTGTCCGAGGCGGAGTTCGTGCCCGATCCGCGCTTCGTGCCGGTCCGGATCGAGGGCGATCCTGCCTTCACCGAGACCTATCTCTACTGCCTGGAGGAGCGCCGCCACAGCCGCATGCTGGAGTCGTTCTTCGACGTCGCGCTGAGCTTGCGCAAGGCCGTTGGCCGGTAGGGTGCGCGATCCGCGCCGCGCCTGCGCCGTATACTGCCCGATTGCCCGACGCAGACAACCAACCAAGGCATTCGATGGAGCCGTCCGCTATCACCCGATCTTCCGCATTCCTGCAAGCCAACGATGAAGGCAGCGCGACCAGTTTCCGCTGGCTGCTGGGGCAGTCCAAGACCCTGACGCTGCCGGAGCAGATCGCCGCCCACGTGGGCGACCGCATCCTGAGTTCCGCCATCGAGCCGGGCGAGTGGATACGCGAGCAGGACCTGGCCGACGAGTTCGCGGTCAGCCGCAGCCCGGTGCGCGAGGCGATGCGGCTGCTGGAGAAGGAAGGCATCGTGCGCATCCATCCGCGCCGGGGGGCGCAGGCCACGCAGTTGTCGCTGAAGGAAATCGAAGACCTGCAGGAGGTGCGCCAGGCCCTGGTCCGCGTGGTGGCGCGGCGCGTGGCCAGCCAGTCGTCGCCCGAACTGGTGGCGATCCTGGAGGCGGGGGTGGCCCAGCTCGCGCCGCTGGCCGAAGACCCGGCGGGCGGCGATGCCTTCGGCGAGACGCTGTCGCGCCTGACGCTGTGCTGCGCCGCCCATAGCGGCAACGACCGCCTGTTCACGCTGATCACGTCGCTGTCCTTGCAGATGTCGCGCTATACCCGGCTGGGCCTGCGTTCGGTCGAGCGCCGCAAGCGTTCGCTGGCGCTGTGGCGCAAGTCGCTGCAGGCGATCCGCAAGGGCGACGCGGACGAGGCCGAGCGGCTGTGGGCCGCCCGGCTGGACGAGAACAGCGCGGAGATCCGCCGCCAGCTGAAGGACAGCGGCGCCGCGTAGGTCCGGGCCCGCGCGGCCCGGGCTAACGTGCCCCCAGGCTGGAGCAGCGATAGCTGTCGGCCGACAGCGGATCGCCGCCGCCATAGCGCGGGAAGGCCGGATAGCGGCACATGGGCCGCGATGCCAGGACCTTGTATGGCGCCGCCGTGTCGCGCCGGACCTGCACCAGGGCATCGGCCGGCGCGGCGCCCGCGTCGGCCCAGCGGTCCAGGGTATCCAGCGTATCGTGCGTGGTGGGAACTTCCTGGCCGGAGGTGCGGCTGGCCGCGCGGCCGCCATGCGACGAGGCGGGCGACACATACAGGCGCAGGAACTTGTCGGCGTCGGATTGCCCCATGCGCGCGACGACGCTTTCGTAGTACTGGATGCCGGCTGCCGGGCTTTGCGCGAAGTCCCCGGTGTTCTCGCGGATGATCAGCTTGCCGCCCCGCTTGAAGAAGGCCGACAGGTCGGGGTTGGTGGAGTCCATCCATTCCGACACTTGCCGGATGCGGTCCGCGTAAGCGAGGGGATCATAGCCGCGTACGTCGAACGCGGGGTCGCGGGCGATGACGTAGCGGGCGTAGCTGCTGCCGTAGATCACACCTCGCGCGTCGGTGGCCGCCGGCGTGGGAACGGAAGGGATCTGCCCGGTGCTGATCCAGCGGCCGATGCCTTCGCCTGCGGGCTGTATCTCGCCGCCGAACATCCTGCCCGGATAGGTGGTGATGCCGTTGGCGAGCGGGAAGGGCATGCTCACGGGGCCATAGGCGGCCTTCAGCGTGGCGAGCTGCGCATCCGACAGGCAACTGTCGCCGGCGTCGCCGCCGTCGGGGCAGCGCAGCGCCTGGAGGTCGAACCTGGCCTGGCAGCCCAGGTAGTCGCTGACCACGCCATCGGCGATGCCGTCCAGCGCGTCGCAGGCGCCATTGACGGCGTCGGCCACCAGCTTGATCTTGGCGGCATCCAGCGTTCCGCCGTGGAACTGCGGCTGGGTGAAGGCCAGGAAGCCGTTGAAGAGCCCGGTCCATTGGATGACGGGGACGACCGACACGATACCGTCGAAGTCCTGGGGATAGCGCTGCGCCATCGTCAGCCCCTCGCGGCCGCCTTCCGATCCGCCGAAGAAGTACTGCTTCCTGGGGGCGCGCTGGTAGAAGCGCCGAAAGACTTCGTGCGCGACGTCCTTGACCTTCTTGTAGGACTCGTGGGCGAAGTTGGCGAACATCTCGTCGTTCAGCGCGAACCTGGCGGGGTCCGTGGCGAGATAGGCGGCGGCATCGTGGCCGGAGTCGGTGCCGAACGTGGCGTAGCCCTGGGCCAGCGGCAGCGGCTGGCCGGCGGGTGCGTCGCGCAGGGGGTCGAGCCCGGTGACGAGGCTGCCGTTGAAGCCGCCGCCCCCGACCATCAGCGCTTTCTCGTTCCAGGACAGCGGCAGGTTGATCTGGAAGCGGATGGGATCGGCGCCGGCGCTGCGCGCCGCGATGGCTCCCTGCACCTGGCAATATTCCGGCAGGCCCGCGACACTGCCTGCCGGCATCAATTGCGCCGATGCCAGTGTCGCATCGCCGCTGGGCAGGCCGAGCAGGCGGCCTTCCACCTTGGCGCCGGCCAGCGCGGGACAGGCCGTCCGCAGCGCGGCCTGGTCGGGAGGGGGCGTCGTACCGGATGGGCTGCCGTCACCGCCCCCTCCGCAGGCCGCGACGGCCAGGACAAGGCCTGCGCCAAGCAGGAATCCGAGGCGGGGCCGGGCGGATCGGGTGGTACGTGGTGGGGCGGTCGGGGTTGCGTGCATGTCTCCTCCTTGCCTGGTTGTCATGACCGATGGCCGGCTTTCCATGGGTCGTTCATGAAATTTAATTCATGTTTTGCATGGAGTTTGATGCATCTTCGTGCCGATGGCAACAGGGGTTCGTGCCTCCGAGGGCATCCTTTTCGGGGGGGATTTCACCTTGAATTGTCGACAATGTTAAGATGTTCAAAATTCAACAGACCCAAGGAGACACCATGACAGCCCAAGCCTTGCAACCCATCGCCGGTCCCGAGGTCTGGACCGGCACCAGCCTGGCCGGCTCCAGCGACTGGATCTGGCGCCTGGCGCCGGACGAGATACGCGAGCTGGCCGAGGCTACCGCCGCGGCCCGCGCGAAGGGCATGAAGCCGACCGAGTTCGAGGCCGCCGACTTCCCCGTTCCGCGCATGGCCGCCCGCCTGGAGAAGGTGCGTCAGGAACTCGAGGGCGGGCGCGGCTTCGCCTTGCTGCGCGGCCTGCCCATCGCCGACTACACGGACGACGAGGCGCGGCTGCTGTTCTGGGGGCTGTCCGTGAACCTGGGCGAGCCGCAGGAGCAGGACGGCGCCGGCAATCGCATGCACAGCGTCACCAATACCGGCCTGAAAGTGTCGAACGACAACTCGGTGCGCAGCTACCAGACCGACGACGAACTGACCTTCCACAATGACGGCGGCGATGCCTTCATGCTGCTGTGCCTGCGCACCGCGGTGTCCGGCGGCGTCAGCAAGCTGGTCAGCGTCGCGGCGCTGTACAACGAGGTGCTGCGGCGCCGGTCCGACCTGGCCGGCGTGCTGCAGGAGCCGTTCCATTTCGACACGCGTGGACAGCATCGCGGCGGCCTGCGCATCCAGACCGTGCCCATCCTGAATTTCTTCGAAGGTCGGCTCAGCGCGCTGTACAAGCGCCGCTACCTGAAACTGGCGCAGGATTTGCCCGGCGTGCCGCGCTGGACCGACGCGCAGGCGCAGGCCATCGAACTGGTCGAGGAAATCTGCAACGACCCCGCGGTCCAGTTGAGCTTCAGCATGGAGCCGGGCGACATCCAGATCGGCAACAACTATTCGGTGCTGCATGCCCGCACCAAGTACCAGGACCACGACGATCCGGCCCATCGCCGGCACCTGTTGCGCGCCTGGCTGACCCTGCCCAACGGCCGGCCGCTGCCGGCGGTGTTCGGCCAGACGCGCGAGTTCGGCACCTCGTACGAGCGCCGCCATGGACAGGCCGCCGTGTCGGCGTCGTGAGGAGAGGGCGATGATCTTCAAGAATCTGTTGGCCGCCGCGCTGGGCGGCATGCTGTTGGCCACTCCGGCGGCGCGGGCGGACGATGCCTTTCCGTCGCGGCCCAGCCGGCTTATCGTGCCTTATACGCCGGGCGGCAACACCGACCTGTTGGGGCGGGTGGTCGCGCAGGGGCTGTCCCAGGTCTGGGGGCAGTCGGTCGTGGTCGAGAACAAGCCGGGCGCGGCCGGCACGATAGGCGTGGAAATGGTGGCCAAGTCCAGGCCGGATGGCTACACCACCGTGCTTGGCTCGTTCGGCAACATCCTGGTCGCGCGCAGTTTGTACAAGAGCCTGAGCTACGACCCGGCCAAGGACCTGGAGCCGGTGGTGCTGCTGGCCACGCCGCCGGTGGTGCTGGTTGCCAACGAGAAGATGCCGTTCGATGACGTGAAGGGGCTGATCGAATATGCGCGGCGCAACCCGGGCAAGCTCAACTACGGTTCGTCCGGCAATGGCTCGTCCAATCATCTGTTCGGCGAGTTGTTCGCGTCCATGGCGGGCGTCAAGCTCACCCACGTGCCTTACAAGGGCAGCGGGCCGTCCGTTTCGGACACCATCTCCGGACAGATCCAGTTGAACTTCGCGCCGTTTCCCCTGGTGCGCGAGCACATCAAGGGTGGCAAGCTCAAGGCGCTGGCGGTGACGAGCGCGAAGCGCTCGCCGGTGCTGCCCGACGTGCCCACGGTGGCCGAGGCCGGCCTGCCGGGTTACGAAGCGGTGGGATGGTTCGGGCTGATGGCCCCCGCGGGTACGCCCAAGGCTGTCCTGGACCGGATCAACCGCGACGTGAACCAGGTGTTGAAGTCGCCCGCCATCCGGGAGAACCTCGCGAGCGAAGGCGCCGAGCCGGCGGGCGGTTCGGTGGACGACGCGCGGCGGTCCATCGCCGAGGGCGAACGCAAGTGGGGAGGGCTGGTGGAGAAGCTGAACATCCAGCTCTAGCCGCCGGCGCTACTTCAGCTGGTTGAGCGTTTGTACGGCCTCGCGCAGCGGTCCGATCAGCTTGTCCGGATCGAAGCGCGAGGCCGGCGTGACCAGGGACAGCGCGGCGATGCAGGCGCCCTTGGCATCGAACACCGGCATGGCAACCGACTGCACCCCCGGCGTGTCGGTGCCTTCCGAGACCGCGTAGCCTTGCGCGGCGATCGCTTTGAGCAGGGCCGGCCTGGCCAGCACGGCGCCCTGGCGCTGGAGCATTTCCCGGTAGGCCGGACTGGAGAACGCGGTCAGCACCCGGCCGGACGAACTGTCGTTCAGCGATAGCAGGGTGCCGACCTTGACGTCGGCGCGCACCGCCACCTGCTGCGCTTCCACGCGGCGCACCAGCCGCACGCAATTGCCGTTCAGCACGGCCAGCGAGGCCGTTTCCCCCACCTGCAGGACCAGCTCCTGCATCACGTGCGCGAACCGTTCCCCCAGGTTGGCCTGGACCAGCGCGGTCTCGCCCACCAGCGCCGCGTGCAGCGACAGGCGGTAGCTGCCCTGTTCGGTCTGCTCCAGCCAGCCCGCTTCCATCAGCGTCAGCAGTTTCTGGTAGGTCGTGGCCCGGCTGCCGCCCGAGGCGGCCGCGAGTTCCATCAGCTTCATGGGCCGGTCGGACTTGCCCAGCAGATCCAGCAATTGCAGCGTCTTCAGTACCGAACTGAGCGGCCGGACGCCGCCGGCTTCGCGCGCTTCGAGCATGGCGCAGCTTCCTCGTCAGAAAAATTCT
This sequence comes from Pigmentiphaga kullae, assembly GCF_004216695.1. GTDB lineage: Bacteria > Pseudomonadota > Gammaproteobacteria > Burkholderiales > Burkholderiaceae_B > Pigmentiphaga > Pigmentiphaga kullae. The sequence continues at coordinate 1,137,742 of NZ_SGXC01000002.1, read as the reverse complement.
TGCATTCCCGGTTGGGGAGTATAGAATGATTTAAATAGAATCATATGTATTCTAATAGAATACATCAAAGGCCGGACGGCCAGGTGTTTCCGATGCGCCGCATGGCCGGCGCGATGACGACAGGAGCATGCATGGACTTTGCCGACGTGGAAGAGGCCGCCGCGGCCCAGGCGCAAGATGGCGCCGCGGCCGGGCACGAACCCCGGATCCGCAGCGCGGATCTGTTGATGACGCCCGCCCGCATGGGCGTGATGCAGGCCAGCCGCCTGAGCGTGTCCCGGCTGCTGATGGCCAAGGCCATACGCGAGCGCTGGACCATCGAGCTGGTGCGCTGGCAGATCGACGACCGCGCCCGCGGCACCGCGCTGTACCGCATCGACACGGGCGCGATGCCGTTCGATTTCATCGTGCATTCGTTCGAGCCCAAGATGGAAGGGCGGGCGGGCCGCATCATCGGCCGCGCATGGGACATGATGGCGGCGCTGGTCGAAGGGCCGGTGTCCGAACGCGACATCCGCATCACCGGCCAGGAAATCCCCAAGCTCTACGCCGGCCGCGCCACGCCGGGCACCTTGATCTGGGCCCGTTCGAACCGCAGCGCGCGCGTGTTCAACCACACGGTGGAGTCGCTGGCACAGGGGCGCCAGCCCGACGTGCCGACGCTGGCCGATGTCTGCTACCTGATGCGCAATACCGGACTGGACGGCAACGGCACCTTCGGCACCCGTTCGTTCCGCGCGCTGGAAAGCACGCATCCGCTGCGGCGCCCGCTGGATGCGCAGATGCTGTGCGCGTACATGATGCGGGTGTTCTCGGTGGACCTGGTCAACCACCTGGCGCGCTGCGCCTCGCCGGCGGCGGCGCGGCTGGCGCCGGAGATCGAGCGTTTCCTGGGCGTGGGCAACGCTTCGGCGCTGGGGCTGATCCTGTACGTGAACAACCATCCCAAGCTGGTGCACCACTGGGTGCAGGCGCGGGAACGGGCCATCGTGGGCGCCAGGCGGCTGCGCGTGGCGGCAGGCGACGCGAAGCTGGCGCTGCTGCTCAAGCTGCTGGACAAGGCCATCGCCTTCCGGCGCGAAGACCGGATGGATTACGAACAGTTCACGGCCAGCGCCGACATCGCCGCGGACCTGGCGTCCATCCGGACGCAGGTGCGGGCGCTGCACGATACCGGCGCGGTGCGGGGCAAGGTCGAACGCTATCCCTTGTCCGCGCTGTGCGACGTGCTGGACGGCACGGTGCACGAGGAAGCCTACGAGACCTTCCTGGGCCTGCTGACCGAGCTGGTGCCCGAACTGTGCGACCGGCTGGCCGAGGGCCTGGCGGTGGACGAGGAATACGCGACCGATCCGTCGATGTCCATCGGTCATCTGCGCGATCTGCTGCATGCCGAATACGGCTGGGCCTTCGACATCGACCTGGAGGCCGAGGGCGCGTCGAAATTCGTCTGGTACAAGTCGGCCACGGCGGAAGAGCCGCGCCGCGGCCCGCGCGCGGAGGCGGGCGAGGTCTTCAACCTGGGGCTGGACCTGCCGCGCCTGGTGGTTGGGCTGGAGCGCGAGATCGCCCAGCGTCCGCCCGCCACCAGCGTCGCGCGCTTCCTGCTGGAAAAACCGGAATACCGCTTCATCGTGAGCCGCGTGCAGACGCTCAGCGGCATGGCCTTCCACTCGCCCCACGCCAACATCATGGGCGAGCAGTTCGTGCCGTGCGAGATCACGCGCTTCATCAACATCGGCATACACGGCATCGACAAGACGCGCGACTACCTGCAGCGCAACCTGCGCGGCGTCATCTACCAGGGCGCGCCCACGGCCGCCGAGATCGCCGCCGGCGCCGATCCCCATTGGTTCTATCCCCAGGAGCCCGTCCTATGAACAGGGAAGTCGTCGATTCTCCCCGCGTGTTCGATGTATCCGTGCGCGAGGCGCGCATGTGCATAGACCGCATCCTGCTGGTGTGCCGCCTGCCGTCCGGCTACGTGCACGGCGTCAGGGAAGTGGTGCTGCTGTCCCAGTCCATGGGGCTGGGCGGCTTCCGCGCCTTGTACGAAGGCTATGAGCGGCTGCGCGAAGGGGCGCTGGAGCGGGTGTCGGTGCAGGATGCCGACGATGGCGTGCTGGTGGTGGACGGCGGCGGCATCCATGCCTGGGTGCTGCTGCCCACGCTGATGGACCTGGGCGTGGAGCGGGCGCGGTCGGCCGGCCGCGCCACGCTGCGCGTGTCGGGCGTGCAGGATCTGCACGAGCTGCACGTCATGGCCGCACTGGGCCGCCGCTACGGCACAGGCGCCGAGGTCTCGCAGCCCGACAAGGGCGCGGGCCACGAACAGAAGGCGGTGGTGACGCTGTTCAACACCGCGCGGCCCCTGGGCATGGATGAATGGGATCCGCTGCTGGCCCAGGCCATTCGCCACGGCTACCCCGTCGACGGCGGCCTGTGGCGCGCCATCCATGCCTTGTCGAACCAGGCGCTGGCCCCCGACTCGGTGGTTTCGCGCCGCCATGCCGGACCGGTCATCCTGCGCGACGACGGCACGCTGCAAGGCCGCCCGCCCGCCGACGACGACATGGACCTGAACATGCTCCGCCATGTCCCCTCCAGCCAAGGATGCGCGTGACGCGCGAAGGACGATGCAGATGAACATGGTCAACAAACAGGTCGGCATCATCGTCGACGGATTGTCGATGCCGGTGCCGGAGCGGCGCTGGTTCGAGGAATGGCGCGAGGCGGGCATCGGCTGCGTCAACACCACGGTGGCGGTGTGGGAGAACGCGGCCGAGACCCTGGGCCTGCTGGGCAAGTGGCGCGTCGTGCTGGAACAGAACCGGGACCTCGTCGCGCCGGCCGCCAGCGTGGCCGAGATCGAGGCCGTGGCCGCCTCGGGCCGCACCGCCGTGATGTTCGGGTTCCAGAACACCGCGCCGGTGGAGCACAACCTGGACCTGTTCGGCATGTTCCGCGAACTGGGCGTGTGCGTGATGCAGCTGACCTACAACCTGCAGAACTACATCGGCTGCGGCTACTGGGAGGAAAAGGACACCGGGATCTCGTCGCGCTTCGGCAAGCTGGCGCTGGAGGAAATGAACCAGCTCGGCATCCTGATCGACCTGTCCCATTGCGGCGAGCGCACGACCCTGGAAGCCATCCAGATGTCCGGCAGGCCGGTGGCCATCACCCATGCCAATCCACGCGAGTACGTGGGCACGCCGGTCTACGGCGCGGGCCGCCTGAAGCAGACCGAGGCCCTGCGCGAACTGGCCCGGCGCGGGGGCGTGATCGGCCTGACGCCCAACCGCAACATGACCCGGCACGGCGCCGCGACCACGCTGGAGCAGTTCGGCGACATGGTCGCCTGGACCGTGGACCTGCTGGGCATCGACGCGGTGGCCATCGGCACGGACTATTGCCCGGGCCATCCGCGTTCGGTGCGCACCTGGTGGCGCTACGCGAAGTGGTCGCGCCAGAGCGCGCCCGCCAAGGAAATGGAGATCGCGCCGCACGAAGGCTGGTCGGAGTGGATGCGTACGCCCGCCGGCCTGCAGAACGTCATTGTCGAGTTGGACCGGCGCGGTTTCGGCCAGGCCGACATCGACAAGATCATGGGGGGTAACTGGATGAGGCTGTTGCGTGAAACGATAGGCTGATTCGTCGACTAGGAGCTGGCCATGAACCGATTGCTGCGGTGTGTGTTGGGGGTGGGAGTGGTGGCGGTGCTGGGCGCGGCCTCGTCCGCCCGGGCGCAGGACGAGGCGTTTCCGAGCCGGCCCATCCGGCTGCTGGTGGGATTCGCGCCGGGTGGCGGAACCGATGTGGTGGCGCGGGTCATCGCGCCCCGGCTGTCCGAGATCCTCGGCCAGTCGGTGGTGGTGGAAAACAAGCCGGGCGCCAGCGGCATCGTGGCCGGCGGGATGGTGGCCAAGGCGCCGCCCGACGGCTATACCTTGATGATGGGGGTGGTGTCGGTCAACACCATCCTGCCGCATCTGTTCAACAACATTCCGTACGACACCGCCACCGACTTCGCGCCGGTGACGCTGACGGCGTCGGTGCCGCACTTCATCGCCGTGCATCCTTCCGTACCGGTGCACAGCGTGGCCGAACTGATCGCCTACGCCAAGGCGCACCCGGGCCAGCTCAGCTTCCCGTCCGCCGGCAGCGGCACCACGCCGCACATCGCCGGCGAGATGTTCAAGAGCATGGCCGGGGTGCAATTGCTGCACGTCCCGTACAAGAGCACGGGGCAATCCATGCCCGACCTGTTGGCGGGGCGCCTGCAGGTGGGGTTCGATACCTATCCGACCACGGCTCCCTACGTGAAGACGGGCAAGCTGCGCGCGCTGGCGGTAACCGGCGCGCGCCGGCTGGCGGAGTTTCCCGACCTGCCCACGGTGGCCGAGTCGGGCCTGCCCGACTACCGTTTCGCCACCTGGTACGGCGTCTTCGCGCCCAGGGGCACGCCGGCCGCCATCGTCAACCGCCTGCACGACGGCATCGCCAAGGCCATGGCGGCGCCCGACGTGCGCGAGCAACTGTTGAAGATGGGCGTGGACGGGACCGAGACCAGGACGCCGGAGGAGTTCGCGTCGCTGGTGCGTGCCGATGCGGAGCGCTTCGGCAAGCTGGTGAAGGCGGCGGGCGTGCGGGTGGACTAGGCGGCGCAGGCCTCCCGCGGCGATGGCGCGGGAGGCGTGTCGTGCGGGGCTACGGGTTGAGGATGGCCTGGAGCACGACGCCGGTGGCCACGCCGATCAGGAAGTAGTCGGCCCCGACGTTGATCCAGTGGTAGCCGCGCGGGGGCGGGGACAGGCGATGTCCGCGCCAGTTGTCCACCACGTACTGCGGCCCGCGATAGGGATAGGGGACGCGGTCGCCCTTGGACCAGTGCCTGTAGGCGGGGTCTGCCGGGCCGGGGCCCTGCGGGCCGCGGTGGCCGTGGCCGGGCGCGCGGCCCGGGCCGCGTCCCATGTCGTGGCCGGGACCTTGTCCCGGATGATTCATGCCCGGATGTCCCGGTCCGCCCGGGCCATGGCCGCCGCCGGGCCGTCCGCCGGGAGGCCCGCCCTGCGCATAGGTCGCGGTCGAGGCCGCGAGCAGGATACCGGTCAGCAGATGCGCCAGCAGACGCTTGGGTGCCATGATGATCTCCTTGAGGCATTGCAACGCCGGAACACAGGCGTTGCGTCGATTCTATGCCTCGCGCACGGCTGCGCCACCCCCGCGGGGCCATGCAGGTATTGCAGCCTGTTTCAAGGGACCGGCGACGTCATTCCACCGTGACGTTGGCGGCGCGCACGATGTCCTTCCACTTCAGGTAGTCGGACTTGAGCAACTGCGCGAATTCCTCGGTCGACATGGCCTGAGCCTCGGCGCCCTGGGCGTGGATGGCTTCGCGGGTCTCGGGCTGGGCCAGCAGCTTGTTGACCGCCGTGTTGACGGTGGCGACGATCTCCTTGGGCGTGCCCGCCGGCATGAACAGGCCATACCAGGTGCTGACGTCGAAGCCCTTGTAGCCGAGCTCGGCGACGGTGGGCACGTCCGGCAGCGAGGTGCTGCGTCTGGCGCTGGTGACGGCCAGGGCGCGCAGCTTGCCGGACTGGATCTGCGCCATGGCCGACGGCACCGAGGACACCAGCAGGTCGACGTTGCCGGCCAGCACGTCCATCATGGCGGCGTTCGATCCCTTGTAGGGTATGTGCCGGATGTCGATCTTCGCCGCATCCTTGAAGATCTCGCCGGCCAGGTGGATGGTGGTGCCGCTGCCGGGCGAGCCATAGGTGATGGAGCCGGGGGCGGCCTTGGCCGCGGCGACCACGTCGGCCAGGGTCTTGAAGCGCGAGTTGGCCTGCGTGACGATGGCGATGGGCGTATAGCCGACGTGCGCCACGGCCATCAGGTCCCTGGTCGGTTCGTAGGCCACGCTCTTGTACAGCCAGGGCGCGACCACCAGGTTGTCCTTCTGGCCCATCACCATCTCGTAGCCGGTGGGCGCCGCGCGCACGGCCGCCGCGATGCCTATGGTGCCGCCCGCGCCGGCGCGGTTCTCGGCCACGATGGTCCATTTCTCGGATTCGCCCAGCCGGGTGGCGACGAGGCGGGAAAGAATGTCGGTGCCTCCGCCCGGCGGGAAGGGAATCAGCAGGCGGATGGGCTTGGACGGATAGGCCTGGGCGTGGGCGCCCGTGGCGGCCAGCGCCAGGGCGGCGATGGCAAGACATTTGCGGAACATGGGATGTCTCCTCGTTCTGAGGGCGTCAAGCATACCGGAATCCGCCGCCGCACCCGCGCCGGCCGGACCTTCGGCCGTCGCGCCTCGCACGTGGCGATGGAAAACAAGCGTCATTTCCTGGATCATGGGGGCATTCCAGTCAATAGAATATCGGGCGGACCGTTTTTCCCCCACCGTGCCGGAGCGGCGTCGCGCGTGCGGAGGGGAGGGCGGCCCAGCCGTGGAGGAGGGAGCGCGTGCCCCCGCAGTACAACAACAGCCGACGGGCAGTCGGCACGAGGGAACCCGCCAACGATGCGAAATTCCCGGGCGGCCTCGAGCCGGAAACCGATTTCATACGCTACGCGCTGGACTGCGCAGCCATCGTGGCCAGCACCGACGCCCGGGGCACCATTACCTATGTCAATGCGCGGTTCTGCGAAATCAGCGGCTATTCCCGGCAGGAGTTGCTGGCCTCCAATCACCGGATATTGAAGTCGGGCCTGCACGGCACGGCGTTCTTCCGCGCCATGTACCGCGAGATCTCGCAAGGCCGCGTCTGGCACGGCGAGATCTGCAACCAGCGCAAGGACGGCTCGCTCTACTGGATGGAAACGACCATCGTGCCCCGTGTCCTGCAGGACGGGACGGTGGACAGCTATACCTCGATCTGCCTGGACATCACCGAGCGCAAGCTGCTCGAGGACGCCTTGAGGACCAGCAAGGAGAGCCTGCGGCGCATCGCCTATGTCGATCCGGTAACGGGGCTGCCGAACCGCAGCTGGTTCCACCAGCACGTGGTGTCGCTGGTCGGCGAATGCCGGCTGGCCGGCACGGGATTCCACCTGGGGCTGATGGACGTCGACGCCTTCAAGGAAATCAACGACTTCTTCGGCCACCTGGCGGGAGACGAACTGCTGCGCGAAGTCGCGCGGCGGCTGAGCGCGATGGGCGACGCCCGCCTGTCGGTCGCGCGGATGGGAGGCGACGAGTTCGGGCTGGTCCTGACCGGCGCGACCGATGACGAGGCCGCCGCGGTGTTCGAGCGGGCGCTGGAACGCGTGCGCGATCCCCTGCGCATCGCCGAGACGTCGCGGCGGTGTTCGGCCAGCCTGGGCGTTTCCGTGTATCCCGGCCACGGCGCAGACAGCGAAAGCATGTTCCGGGCGGCCGACCTCGCGCTCTACCATGCCAAGTCGCTGGGCCGGGATCGCCTGGAATGCTTCCAGCCCACGCTCAGGGAAACCGCCGAACGCAAGTCGGAGCTCCTGGCCGAGATCGAGACGGGGCTGCGCCGCGAGGCGTTCGAGCTGCACTACCAGCCCATCGTGCCGGTCGCGCCGGGCGGCAAGGTCGCGCTGGAAGCCTTGATGCGCTGGCGCCACCCGCAGCGCGGCCTGCTGCCGCCGGCCGCGTTCCAGGAAGGCTTCGCCGATCCGGCGGTGCGCGCCGCGCTGGGCATGTTCATGCTGGAGCGCGTGTTCCGCGACGTCGACGCGCTGTACGCGCGCAACATCCGCCTCGGCCGCGTGGCGATCAACCTGACGAATTCCGATTTCCGTTCCGAGGCCTTCCTGGACCGTTTCTTCGCGTTGTTCCGCGACAGCGGAATCGGCCCGGACCGGTTCTGCGTCGAGGTCACCGAAAGCATGTTCCTGGGGCTGAACCAGAACCGGGTCGAGGACGGCCTGCGCCGCCTGCACGAGGCCGGCGTCGAGATCGCGCTGGACGACTTCGGCACCGGCCATGCGTCGTTGACGCACCTGCGCCTGCTGCCCATCGACAGGTTGAAGATAGACCGCAGCTTCGTCGCCAACCTGGTGGCCTCGGCAGAGGACCAGGCCATCGTGCGGGGCATCATCGACATCGCGCACAGCCTGGGCAAGACCGTGACGGCCGAGGGCGTGGAAACGTCGGAGCAGGCGAAGCTCCTGGCCCGCATGGGCTGCGACCTGCTCCAGGGGTGGTATTTCGGCAAGGCGTGCGACGCCGGCGGCCTGTCCGACGTTCTCGACATGATGCCGCCCGTCGGCGATCCCTCGCCCTAGGCGGAAGGAACCGCACGAGCATGGACGCCAAGTCGGTCTTCGCGACGGTTGCGCTGATGGTGCTGGCCAACGGCGCCGTGCTGGCGAACGTCTACCGCGATCTGCCCGGGGCGCTACGGCCCGCCGCGATCCGCTGGCAGGCCGGAACGGCCCTGGTCGCGCTGGGCAGCGCCTTCTTCGCGTTCGGCAGCATCCTGCCCTTGCCGATCATGGTGACCCTGGCGAACGGTACGCTCCTGTTCGGCCTGGGTTCCTACCACCGGGCGTTCGAGCGCTTCTATGGCCGCCGCTCGGCACCGGTGGACGTCGTGGTCGCCCTGGCCGCGGCGGCAGGTACGTTCTGGCTGTCGGCCATCGATCCGTGCTTCATCTGCCGCGTCGAAATGCTGTCGGCCGCGTGGACGCTGCTGCTGCTCCGGTCGATGTGGCTGCTGCACGCGATGCGCGCGCAAGACGAGTCGCGCAGCCGGCGCATGTTGATCGTGATCTATGGTCTGGTCGTGATCTACGTCATCGGCCGGGTCGTCGTCTACCTGCATCTGGACGTGCCCGGCGAGACCTCGATCGCGACCAACGACTACGGCATCAATCTGGTCTCGCCCATGTTCGTGGCGCTGTTGCCGGTGATCGGCACCACGGCGTTCGTGCTGCTGTGCACCGAGCGGGTGAAGCGCCAGCTGGAGATCGCGGCCGCCACCGACTACCTGACCGGTCTGCCGAACCGGCGCACGCTGGTGGCGGATGGGAACTGGGCGTTCCGCAGGGCGCGCGAGACCGGCGCGGGGCTGGCCGTCGGGGTGATCGACATCGACCATTTCAAGGCGATCAACGACACCTACGGCCACGGCGTGGGCGACGAGGTGCTGGCCTTTACCGCGGACTGCCTGAAACAGGCGGCGCGCAAGGGCGATCTGGTCGCGCGCACCGGCGGCGAGGAGTTCGTGGTGCTGATGGACGACCTGGACCTGCGGGCGGCGACCGCGGCGCTGGAGCGCATCCGCGTCGCGGTGGCGGACAGCCGCTTCAGCGTCGACGGCACGCCGGTCCCCATCACCATTTCCGCCGGCGTGGCCGGCTGCGAGCCGCGCGACCGGGATTTCGACGACGTGTTCCGCCGGGCCGACCGGGCGCTGTACCTGGCGAAGCTGGCGGGGCGGGACCGGGTCAAGCAGGCGGTGGCTTAGGGCCTGTTACAGCATCGCGCTCAGCATCCGGCGGCCGCCCAGCAGCTCCGGCAGCAGGACTTCCACCATTTTTTCCAACGTATAGCGGCCCGTGGCCGCGACCAGGCTCATGGCCGCGACCGTGCGTCCCGTCTGGTCGTGGATGGGGACGGCGATGGAACGCAGGCCCAGTTCGAGTTCCTCGTCGCTGGTGGCATAGCCCAGGCGCCGCGTTTCCTCCAGCAGCGCCGTCAGTTCGGGAATGCCGGTGCGGGTGCGCGGCGTGAGCGCGCGGCGGGGCATGCGGCCCAGCAGGCGCGCGATTTCCTCGTCCGGCAGGGCCGCCATCAGCACCCGTCCGGTGGCCGCGCAATGGGCCGGCAGGCGCGAACCCATGCCCAGTCCGTCCGACAGGCTGCGGCGCGTGGCGGCGCGCGCCACGAACACCACGTCGCCGCCGTCCAGCACGGCCAGCGAACTCGATTCCTTGGTGCGCTCGCTGATGGTTTCCAGCACCGGCTGGACCAGTTTGGGCAGCGGGCTGGAGCTGACGTAGGCGTGCCCCAGGCGCAGCGCGCGCGGCGCCAGCCGGAAGTACCTGCCGTCGCTTTCCACGTAGCCCAGCCGCTGCAGCGTCAACAGCGAGCGGCGCGCCGTGGCGCGCGGATGCCCGGTGATCTCGGCCGCCTCGCTCAGGGTGAGCGGGCCGCTGCGCAGGCCGAAGGCTTCGATGATGGCCAGGCCTTTCTCCAGGCCGGCCACGTATTCCTTGTCTTCCTTGCTGCGGGGTTCGGGCACGGTGCTCATGGTCGAAAGAGTGTTCGTTTTGCGAACATTCTAACCACTTTTCTTGATCGAAGGATATTAGCGAACTAACGTTCGCTTTGCGACTTTCTGTTCGATTATCCAAAAGAGGTCAAAGATGAGACAACCTGCATGGACAGCCTGTGCCATCGCCGCATGGGCGGCGATCTCCAGCTCGGCCCAGGCCGACGAAGGCACCTTCCCCAATCGCCCGGTACGCATCGTCGTGCCTTATTCGGCCGGCGGCACCGCCGACGTGCTGCCGCGCATCCTGGGCGAGAAGCTCAGCGCGGCCTGGGGCCAGCCCGTCATCATCGACAACCGCCCCGGCGCGGGCGGCAACATCGGCGCCGACATCGTGGCCAAGGCGGCGCCCGACGGCTATACGCTGCTGGCCACGCCGCCCGCGCCGCTGGCCATCAACCAGTATCTGTACAAGAGCCTGCCGTTCGATCCCGAGCGCTTCGCGCCGGTGACCGTGCTGGCGCGCGTGCCCAACGTACTGGCGGTCAAGACCGGCCTGCCGGTGAAGTCGGCGCAGGAGTTCATCGACTATGCCCGCAAGAACCGCGGGCAGGTCACGGTGGCGACCCAGGGCAACGGCACGACCTCGCACCTGACCGGCGCGCTGGTCGCGGCCCAGGCCGGCCTGGAATTCGTGTTCGTGCCGTACAAGGGCACGGCGCCGGCGCTGGCTGACCTGATGGGCGGGCAGGTCGACGCCTTCTTCGACAACATCAGTTCGACCTTCCGCCAGCACGAGTCGGGCAAGGTGCGCATCCTGGCCGTGACCGGCGCGCAGCGCAGCCCCTTGCTGCCCAAGACGCCCACGCTGGCCGAGTCGGGGTTGCCCGGTTTCGACGTCAGCACCTGGTTCGGCGTGGTCGCGCCGGCCGGCACGCCGCCGGAGGTGGTGGGCAAGCTCAACGCCGCCATCGTCGAGGCGCTGAAGATGCCCGACGTCAGGCAGAAATTCATCGAACAGGGGGCCGAGGTGGCCGGCGACACGCCGGCCCGGATGGCCGAATTCATGCGGGCCGAGCGCGCCAAGTGGAAAAAGGCCATCGACACGGCCGAGGTCACCATCAACTGATGCTTGCAGCAACGAGGAAGTCCATGTCTAGCAGCGACACCCAAGAACCCCGGACCTGGGAGCCGGGCCTGACGCGCGTGCCTTACTGGGTCTATCGCGATCAGGCGATCCATGACGCCGAACAGCGGCGCGTCTTCCAGGGGCCGACCTGGAACTACCTGTGCCTGGAGGCCGAGATCGCCGAGCCGGGCGCCTACCGCACCACCTTCGTGGGCGACATGCCGGTGATCGTCGCCCGCGACGAGGACGGCGAACTGCAGGCCTTCGAGAACCGCTGCGCCCACCGGGGCGCGCTGATCGCGCTGGACGACGGCGGCAAGACGCGGGACTTCGCCTGCGTCTACCACGCCTGGCGCTACGACCTGCAAGGCAACCTGCGCGGGGTGGCGTTCCAGCAGGGCGTGAACGGCAAGGGCGGCATGCCGCCGGACTTCCGCATGGAGGACCATCACCCGCGCAAGCTGCGCACCGCCAGCGTGGCGGGCATGGTGTTCGGCAGCCTGGACGAGGACGTGCCGCCGATCGAGGAGTACCTGGGCGACGAGATCCTGGAGCGTATCGAACGCGTGCTGTGCAAGCCGGTGGAGGTGATCGGCCGCTTCAAGCAGACCATCCCGAACAACTGGAAGCTGTACATGGAGAACGTCAAGGACTCCTACCATGCCAGCCTGCTGCACGTGTTCTTCACCACCTTCAACATCAACCGCCTGTCGCAGAAGGGCGGGGTGATCGTGAGCGAGACCGGCGCCCACCATGTCAGCTATTCCAAGGTTTCGCACCAGCCCCAGCCCAACGCCGAGTACAGCGCCGAGAAGCTGCGCTCGGACAAGGAAGGCTACGCGCTGGCCGACCCCAGCATGCTGGACGGCTGCGACGAGTTCGGCGACGGCGTGACCTTGCAGATCCTGTCGGTGTTCCCGGGCTTCGTGCTGGCGCAGATCCAGAACACCCTGGCCGTGCGCCAGATCCTGCCCGACGGGCTGGACCGGACGGTGCTGAACTGGACCTACCTGGGCTTCCAGGACGATACGCCGGAATTGCGGCGCATGCGGCTCAAGCAATCCAACCTGACGGGGCCGGCCGGTTTCGTGTCCATGGAGGATGGCGCGGTGGGCGGCTTCGTGCAGCGCGGCATCGCGGCCGGCCGCGATCAGCAAGCCGTGCTGGAGATGGGCGGCGGCGGCATCGAGACCCAGGAGAACCGCACCACCGAGGCGTCGGTGCGCGGATTCTGGAACGCTTATCGCGGCTACATGGAGATCTGAAGCATGGCCGAATTCACCCAAGAGCGGCTGGGCACCCTGAACGCCGCCTACGCGCGCTGCATCGACAACGACGAGGTCGAGGCCTGGCCGGCGTTCTTCGAGGAACGCTGCCTGTACGTGGTCAATACCGCCGAGAACCACGCGGCCGGCATGGAGGCGGGCGTGATCTATGCCGACACGCGCGCCATGCTGCAGGACCGCGTCTCGGCGCTGCGCGACGCCAACGTCTACGAGCGCCACCGCTATCGCCACATCGTCGGACTGCCGTTCGTGCTGGGCATCCAGGACGGCGAGGCCAGTGTCGAGACGCCCTTCCTCGTGGTGCGCATCATGCGCGAGGGCGCCACCGAGGTGTTCGCGTCCGGGCGCTACCTGGACCGCGTGGTCGAGGGCGAGGATGGGCAACTCAGGTTCGCGCGGCGGCTGGCCATCTGCGACAGCCGGAACATCGACACCCTGCTGGCGATCCCGCTATGAACGCGGCCGTTGGATCGGCCGGGGGCGCGGCGCGCAAGCGCATCGCCATCGCGCTGGGCGATGCCAACGGCATCGGCCCGGAAATCGCCGTCAAGGCCGCCCGCGCGCTGCGTGACGAGCCGGTCGATTGCGTGCTGGTGGGCGATGGCTTCGTGCTGCGCGAGCAGGTGGCCCGCCATGCGCCCGGAATGGCGCTGACGGCCTTCGAGCCAGGCGCGGCGCGCCTGCCGGATCAACTGCCGTGGGCCGAGGTGGCGGCCCTGCCGCCGTCGGAATACGCGCCGGGCGAGGTGCGCGCGGCGGCCGGCGCGGCCATGGTGGCCTACGTGGGCGAGGCGGTGCGCCTGGCGCGCGCCGGCCTGGTCGATGCCGTGGTCGGCTGTCCGCATTCGGAGACCTCGGTGGCACGGGCCGGCATTCCGTTCTCGGGCTATCCGGGGCTGATCGCGCAACTGACCGGGACGCCGGCCGACCGGGTGTTCCTGATGCTGGCCACGCCCGATCTGAGGATCGGCCACGTGACGCTGCATGAACCGGTGCGGCGGGCGCTGGACCGGCTGGACACGCAACTGGTGGTCGACGCGGCGCTGGCCGTGATCGACGGCGCGCGTGCGATCGGGATCGACCGGCCGCGCCTGGGAATCTTCGGCATCAATCCGCACGCGGGCGAGGGCGGCCTGTTCGGCGACGAGGACCAGGCCATCACCGAACCCGCGGTGGCGCGCCTGCGCGCCATGGGCCTGGAGGTGGACGGTCCGCAGGGGGCCGATCTCATGCTGGCGCAGCGCGGGCACGACGTCTACCTGGCCATGTTCCACGACCAGGGACATATCCCGATCAAGCTGCTGAGCCCCCGGCAGGCCAGCGCGCTGTCGCTGGGCGGCGGCGTGCGTTTCAGCAGCGTCGGGCATGGCTGCGCCTTCGACATCGCGGGCCAGGGCACGGCCGATCCATCGGCCGTGCTGCGCACCGTGCGCCTCTTGGCCGGGTTGGCCGATCACTAGGTCCGCCGGACCGGATGGAATCCATGCAATACACCATACGCATCGATCAACGAGACATCGAATTTCCCTGCGAGGACGGCCAGACCGTCCTGGACGGCGCGCTGGCCGCCGGCTACGAGATCCCGTATTCCTGCCGCACCGGCATCTGCGGCAGTTGCCGGGGCCGCATCGTGCGGGGGGACGTGCGCGGCGGGGCCGGCGAGGGCGTGCTGGACGAGGACGAGCGGCGCCAGGGCGGGGCGCTGTTGTGCCAGGCGCGGCCCTGTTCCGACCTGGACGTGGCGGTGCGCGACATCGAGCGCCGCGATCCGGCCGCCAGCAAGACCGTGGCCGCCAAGGTCTACCGGCTGGCACGCGCCGCCCACGACGTGACGGTGCTGCACCTGCGCTTTCCCGCCGGCACCCGGGTGCGCTTCAAGGCGGGGCAGTACCTGCACGCGCGGATGGCGGACGGCACCATCCGCCACTTCTCCATGGCCAACCCGCCGCAGCAGAGCGACGGCGTGGAACTGCACATCCGGCACGTTCCCGGCGGCAAGTTCTCGGCTTACCTGGCGGAGTCGGTGCAGGCCGGCCAGCTGCTGGACGTGTCGCTGCCGTTCGGCGACTTCTATCTGCGCGAGACCGGCCTGCCGGCGGTGCTGGTGGCCAGCGGCACCGGTTTCGCGCCCATCAAGTCCATGGTCGAGGACGCCATCCGGCGCAAGCTCGACCGGCCCATGACTCTTTATTGGGGCGCGCGCCGGGAAGCGGACCTGTACCTGGCGGACCTGCCGCGCAAGTGGGCCGACAAACACCCCTGGTTCCGCTTCGTGCCCGTGCTGTCCGACAGCCCGGCGGACGACGGCTGGCAGGGCCGCCGGGGGCTCGTCCACCAGGCGGTGCTGGACGACTTTGCCTCGCTGGCCGGGCACGAGGTCTATGCCTGCGGCGCGCCGGCGATGATCAGCGCCGCGCGCCAGGACTTCGTGCACGAGCGGGGGCTGCCCACCGACCGCTTCTATTGCGACGCCTTCGTACCCATGGCGCCGCAGGCGGCATAGCGTCCGTGCCCGCTTCCGGCTGTGCCAGAATGAGGCGTCGTCGGGGTGCGGAGCTTTCATGGACTGGATTCAACGCCTGCGTGTCAGGCAACTGTATGTGCTGGTTTCGCTTCACGAGACGGCCAACCTGAGCCTGACCGCGGCGCGCATGCACATGACCCAGCCCGCCTTGTCCAAGTGGCTGCGCGAGCTGGAAACGGACCTGGGCGTGGAGCTGTTCGAGCGGCATTCGCGCGGACTGGTGCCTACGCGTTTCTGCGACACGCTGGTCGAACATGCGCGGATGGTATTGGGGGAACTCGAACGCACGGGCGAGGCGCTGCGCGCGATGAGCGACGGGGCGGTGGGGCAGTTGCTGGTCGGCACCACGCCCATCGGGACCAGCGGGCTGCTGCCGGCGTGCCTGGGCCACTACCGCCGCCTGCGGCCGGGCATCTGCGTGGGGGTGCACGAGAATTCCCTGGAGAAGCTGCTGCCCCTGTTGAAGGAAGGCCGGCTCGATTGCATCGTGTCGCGCATCGAGGCGCCGGTGGATCCCGCCGTCGTGGCCGAGCCGCTGCAAGAAGAGGGGATATGCGTGGTGGCCAGCCGCGATCATCCGCTGGCGCGGCTGCGCAAGGTGGACTGGGCCCGCGCCCGCGACTATCCCTGGGCGCTGCCCCAGGCCGGCACGCCGCTGCGGCGCGAACTGGAACTGGGCCTGGCCGCGGTGGGCGAGCCGACGCCGCGCGCGGCCATCGAGGCCTCGTCGGTGGTCCTGATCGCCTCGCTGCTGCAGGACGGCGAGATGCTGGCGGTGATGTCGGACGCCGTGGTGCAGGCGCTGTCCCGGCTGGGCCGCCTGAAGGTCCTGCCCCTGGCGCTGGGCCGCCGGGCCACGGTGGGCGTCCTGCGGCGCGCCGGCACGCTGCCGACGCCGGTGCTGGAGGATTTCCTGTCCTGCCTCAGGGACGCCGCCCAGGCGGCCGGCCGCCGGCCGGAATAACCAGAATTCATGACAGCGGGCCCAATAGTCATTATCCAGCCGCGGCCCGCGCATCCATACTCCAGGCACAAATCCATCATGCAAGGAGACAACATGGGTGCGACCCGTATCCTCGTCGCGGCCTGTGCCACATTCGCCGTGGCCGCGACCGCCGCCGCGCAGCCGGCGGCCTTTCCCTCCCGGCCCGTGCGCATCGTCGTGCCGTTCGCCCCGGGTGGCGCCGTGGACGTGATGACGCGGCAACTGGCGCGCGTCATGTCCGAACAGCAGGGCTATACCGTCATCGTCGAGAATAAGCCTGGCGCCTCCGGACTGATCGCGTCCGAGGCGGTGGCCAAATCCGCGCCCGACGGCTACACGCTGCTGATGGCGACCTCGAACACGCATGGCGTGAACAGCGCCCTGTTCAAGCAGCTGCCCTACGATCCGATCAAGGACTTCACGCCGGTGGCCATGGTGGCCGACAACGTCGTCGTGCTGCTGGCGCACCGGTCGTTTCCGGCGGCGAACTTCCAGGAAGCGGTCGCCCTGATCCGCAAGACGCCGGGCAAGTACAGCTATGCCTCGCCGGGATCGGGCACGGTCCATCACATGGGCATGGAATTGCTGAAGGCGGCCGCCCGCCTGGACGTGGTGCACGTGGGCTACAAGGGCGCCGGTCCGGCGATGGCCGACCTGGCGGCGGGACATGTGCCGCTGATGATGGGCGGCATCGCGCCGGCGGCGCCGTTCATCAAGTCGGGCGCGGTGCGTGTGCTGGCCGTGGCCAATCCCGAGCCGTTCCCCACGCTGCCCGGCGTGCCGCTGTTCAAGGACGTGGCGCCGGAGGTATCGGTGACCTCGTGGATGGGGCTGACGGCGCCGGCCGGCACGCCCGCCGCCGTGGTGGACCGCATCAACGCCGATGTGCGCAAGGCCCTGGACAAGCCCGGTTTCGCGCAGACCATGGCCGACATCGGCATGGTGCCCCGCCCGATGAACCCGGCCGACATGGGCCGCCAGATCGCCGCCGAGATGCCCAAGTGGAAGCGGGCGGTGCAGGTTTCCGGCGCCACCGCCGAATGAGTCCGGACGACAACGCTTCGATGGAATCCCCGATGCCGCAATCGCAACGCCCCGTCAATTTCCTGCTTTTCATCACCGACCAGCATCGCGCCGACCACCTGGGCGCCTATGGCAACCGGGTCGTCGCCACGCCCAACCTGGACGCGCTGGCCGCCGCCGGCTGGCGCGGCGACGAGATGCACGTCGCCACGCCCATCTGCATGCCCAACCGCGCCAGCCTGCTGACCGGCCGCTATCCGTCGGCCCACGGCGCGCGCCACAACGGCATCCCGCTGGACCTGCAATCGTCCACCTTCGTCGACGTGCTGCGCCAGGCCGGCTACCGCACTTCGCTGGTGGGCAAGGCGCATTTCCAGAACATGACGGACAACCCGCCGCCCTGGCCGCCCAACCCCGCCGACCGGCTGGCGCGCGAGGCGAAGGTGCGCGGGCCCGGACGCTACGACCAGGAGAACCGCAACAAGTGGCTGACCAGGGAAGACTATGACCTCGACTATCCGTTCTACGGTTTCGAGGACGTGGACCTGGTGGACGATCACAGCGATTCGGTCCACGGCCACTACCGGCAGTGGCTGCGCCGCCATCATCCCGAGGTCGAGGCCCTGATCGGGCCGAAGGCCGCCACGCCCGCGCCGGACTACGTGCTGACCTCGTTCGGCCAGGCCTGGCGCACGGCGGTGCCCGAGGAACTCTATCCCAGCGCCTACATCGCCGATCGCACCATCGAGCGCCTGGAGCGCGCCGGCGGCCAGCCGTTCTTCATCCAGTGCTCGTTCCCCGATCCCCACCACCCCTTCACGCCGCCGGGCAAGTACTGGGACATGTACGACCCCGACGAGATGGAGTTGCCGCCGTCCTTCCACACCGGCGCGGCGCCGCTGCCCCACGTCGAATGGCTGTACCGCCAGCGCGACAGCGGCAAGGCGGTCAAGCACACGCCCGCCATCTTCGCCTGCACCGAGCGCGAGGCCAAGGAGGCGCTGGCGCTGAACTACGGGTCCATCACCAACATCGACCACCAGATCGGCCGGGTGCTGGCGGCGCTGAAGCGGCTGGGTCTGGACAAGGATACGGTGGTGATCTTCACCAGCGACCACGGCGACTACCTGGGCGACCACCAACTGATGCTGAAGGGTCCCATCCACTACCGTGGCCTGGTGCGGGTGCCGTTCATCTGGCACGACCCCGCGCTGCCGGCGCGGGGCGCCGGCAGCGCGCTGGCCAGCACCATCGACGTCGCCCCGACCATCCTGGCGCGGGCCGGCGTGGCGGGCTTCAACGGCATCCAGGGCAAGAGCCTGCTGGACGTCATGGCCGGCAAGGCCGAGCGCGTGCGCGAGCACCTGATGATCGAGGAAGAGGGCCAGCGCGTCATCCTGGGCTTCGACGCCCGCATCCGCTGCCGCACCCTGCGCTCGGACCGCTATCGGCTCACGATCTACGACGGCGCCGAGTGGGGCGAACTGTACGACCTGGAGCGAGACCCCATCGAGGCCAGGAACCTGTGGGACGATGCCGAATACGCGGACGTGAAGGCCGACATGATGCAGGCCCTGGCGCGCGACATGCTCTACCACATCGACACCAGCCCCTATCCCGACGCGCTAGCGTAGAGACCTCCGTCAGGCACGACGCGTCCCCTACCCAGGGCACCGCGGATCCGGCTTTGCCGGTCCGCCAGTGCCGCCCCCTGGGGGGCGCGCGTAAGCGCGTAGGGGGGGAGATCAGTCCAGGGTGATCTTCAGGTCGCGGATCAGTTTTTGCCAGAGCTCGCTTTCGCTCTTGACGAGGGCGGCGTATTCCTGGGGTGTGCTGCCTACGGGCTCGATGCCGAACTCGACCAGTTTCTTGTTCACGGCCGGGGTCTTGATGGCGGCGGTGACTTGTTTCTGGAGGGTGGCGATGACCTCGGGCGGCGTGTTCGCGGGGGCGACCATGCCGACCTGGGCCGAGGCTTCCACGCCCTGGATGCCCAGTTCCGCGAAGGTAGGCACGTCGGGCAGCTGCGGCAGGCGCGTGGGGTTGGCCACGGCCAGCGGGCGGACCTTGTGGCCCTTGATGAAGGCATTGCCGGCGGCGAGGTCGGTCATCATGGCCGGCAACTGGCCGCCCGCCACGTCGACCAGCGCGGGCGCGGCGCCGCGATAGGCGATGTGCAGCATGCGCATGCCGGTGCGTTCCTTCAGCAGTTCCATGGCCAGGTGATGCGGGCTGCCCGCGCCGGCCGAGGCGTAGCTGTACTTGCCCGGCTGGCTCTTGACCTTGGCGATGAAGTCCTTGGCGTCCTTGAACTCGGTGTTCGGACCCACGATCAGGATCATGGGGAACTTGCCCATCAGCGTGACCGGCGCCAGGTCGCGCGTGGGGTTGTAGCTCAGGTTCTTGTACAGGGCGGGGTTGAACACCAGCGTGCCGTTGTCGGCCGACAGCACCGTGTAGCCGTCGGGCGCGGCGCGCGCCGTCTCGACCGCGCCGATGGCCGTGTTGCCGCCGGGCTTGTTGTCCACCACGACGGGCTGCTTGATGATCTCGGACAACTGGGCGCCGATGGTGCGGGCCAGGAAGTCGGAGCCGCCGCCCACCGCGTAGGGAACGATCCAACGAACGGGCTTGGAAGGATAGGCGTCGGCCGCCGCGGCCGCGCCGGTCCAGAGGACCAGCGCCGAAGCCGCCAGTGCCGTCGTCCACGTGCTTTTCATGTTTGTCTCCTTGGAGTTGTCATTGGTGGGGCAGGGCGGGCAGGATGGTGCCGGCGCACGAGCCGAAGCCCACGCGGTAGCCGTCGCCCTGGCACCAGCCGGTCAGGATGACTTCATCGCCGTCCTCGATGAAGGCGCGGGTCGCCCCGCCGATGTCCACCGGATTCTTGCCATTGACGGTAAGTTCCAGCAGCGATCCGTACGAACCTGCGTCGGGCCCGCTGATCGTGCCGGACCCCATCAGGTCCCCCACCCGGGTGTTGCAGCCGGACACCGTATGGTGCGCCAGTTGCTGAGCCATCGTCCAGTACATGTGCTTGAAGTTGGTGCGGGCGATGGGGGATGCGTGGTCGCGGCCCTGCGGGCGCAGCGACACTTCCAGCTGGATGTCGAAGGCGTGCTGGCCGTCGTGGCGCAGGTAGGCCAGGGGTTCGGGTTCCTGCCGCGGCTGCAGGGTGCGGAACGGCGCCAGGGCATCCATCGTGACCACCCACGGGGAAATGGTCGTGGCGAAGCCCTTGGCGTTGAAGGGGCCCAGCGGCACGTATTCCCAGGCCTGGATGTCGCGCGCGCTCCAGTCGTTCAGCAGGACCATCCCGAAGATGTGCGATTCGGCCTCGTCGCTGGACACCGGTTCGGCCATGCCGTTGGGCACGCCGACGAAAAAGCCGGTCTCCAGTTCGAAGTCCAGCTTCAGGCAGGGCGAGAACACCGGCCTTTCCTGGTTGGGAAGCTTGATCTGCCCGTTGGGCCGCCGCACCGGCGTGCCGCTGACGACCACCGACGAGGCTCGGCCGTTATAGCCGATGGGGATCTCCAGCCAGTTCGGCAGCAGGGCGTTCTTGGGATCGCGGAACAGGGCGCCGACGTTGGTCGCGTGTTCCTTCGACGAATAGAAGTCGGTATAGCCGGGGATCTCCACCGGCAGCAGCAGCGTGGCGCCGGCCTGCGGCACCAGCGCCTGGGCGCGCGCCGCGGCGTCGTCGCGCAGGGTGGCGGTATCGGCGGCCAGCAGCGTGCTGACCTGGCCGCGCACGCTGCGCCAGGTGTCCCGGCCGGCGGCCATGAAGGCGTTCAGGCTGGCGGCGGCGAACAGGGGCCGGGGCGTGCGCAGCAGGCCCGTCTGTTCGAGCCGGGCCAGGTCCAGGATCTGGTCGCCGATGGCCACGCCCACGCGGGGAGCGGCGTCGGCGGACGGCTTGAACACGCCGTAGGGCAGGTTCTGGATGGGGAAGTGGCTGTCGGCGGCATTGGCCGATTCGACCCAGCTTCGCAGGCCGGGGGCGATCGTGGGATCGGCGGGATTCATCGGGTCTCCGGGGAAAAATGCTTGGTCAGGTTCTGCCAGCACTGGAAGTACTGGCTTTGCAATTGGGCGGTGTCCAGCGCATAGCGGGTGGGCTTGATGACGTGGCGGGTCTCGAACATGAACGCCATCGTATCGCCGACCTTGTGCGGCCGGGAGGTGTCGGCGCGCGAGGCTTTCTCGAAGGTGTCGCCGTCGGGGCCGTGGCCGGTCATGCAGTTGTGCAGGCTGGCGCCGCCCGGCACGAAGCCCTCGGCCTTGGCGTCGTAGGCGCCGTGCACCAGCCCCATGAATTCGCTGGCCACGTTGCGGTGGAACCAGGGCGGACGGAAGGTGTCCTCGGCCGCCAGCCAGCGCGGCGGGAAAATGACGAAGTCCAGCGAGTCCACGCCCGGCGTGTCGCTGGGCGCCTGCAACACCAGGAAAATGGACGGATCGGGATGGTCGTAGCTGATCGAGCCTATGGTGTTGAAGCGGCGCAGGTCGTACTTGCAGGGGGCGTAGTTGCCGTGCCAGGCCACCACGTCCAGCGGCGAATGGCCGATGGCGGCGCGCCAGAGACGGCCGCCGAACTTGGCCACCAGCTCGAAGCGGCCCTCGCGGTCCTCGTAGCTGGCGCAGGGGGTCAGGAAGTCGCGCGGGTTGGCCAGGCCGTTCGAGCCGATCACGCCCAGGTCGGGCAGGCGCAGCAGGGCGCCGAAGTTTTCGCAGATATAGCCGCGCGCCTGGCCGTCGGGCAGCGACACCTGGAAGCGGCAGCCGCGCGGCACGACCGCGATCTCCTGCGGTTCGAGGTCGATCACGCCCAGCTCGGTGGCGAGGCGCAGGCGGCCTTGCTGGGGCACGATCAGCAGCTCGCCGTCGGCGCTGTAGAAATAGCGGTCCTGCATGGAGCGGTTGGCGGCGTACAGGTGGATGGCGCAGCCCTGCATGGCATCGGCCGATCCGTTGCCCGCCATGGTGACCCAGCCGTCGACGAAGTCGGTCGGCGCCTGCGGCATGGGCAGCGGATCCCAGCGCAACTGGTTGGGCGAGGTGGGCGGCACCTGGCTGAAATCGCCCACCAGACGCGGGCTTTCCATGGGCTCGAACGGCAGGTGCACCGCGGCGGGCCGGATCCGGTACAGCCACGAGCGACGGTTGTGGCTGCGCGGCGCGGTGAAGGCCGTGCCGGACATTTGCTCGGCATACAGGCCGTAGGGCGCGCGCTGCGGGGAATTGCGCCCCACGGGCAGGGCGCCCGGCAGGGCTTCGGTGGCGAATTCGTTGCCGAAGCCCGACATGTAGCCGGCGCTGGCGGCGATTTCCGCGGGATGAGAGGTCGTGTTCATGATCGTCTGCGCATGGGGGGACGAGGATAGGCGGGGTGTCTCTGGAAATTTACGTCGAAAGTAATTTATTTACGTTAAGCGTAATTTTTGTTGAGGGCGGCGTCAAGTCATTACGTCATGCGTGCTAGGATTACGTTAAACGTAATCTGACGGGGGCGGCGTGGCTACCAAGGAAAGCACGGACGCAGGCGGGGGCGAGGCGCCCGCGCGCGGCGGCGGCGGGGTCCAGGCGCTGGAAACGGGCCTGACGGTGCTCGACGCCTTCGCCGACGTGATCCGCCCCATGATGCTCAAGGAAATCGCCCTGGCGGCCGACATGCACCCGGCCAAGGTGCACCGCTACCTGGCCAGCTTCGTCAAGCGCGGATACGTGGAACAGGACGCGCAGGGGCGCTACAGCCTGGGGCGGGGGGCGCTGCGCATCGGCCTGGCCAGCCTGGCCTCGCTGGACGCCGTCCGGCTGGTCACGCCGTTGCTGGACGAACTCAGCAACGCGCTGGGCGAGACCGTGCTGGCGGCGGTCTGGGGCAACCGGGGGCCCACCGTCGTGCAATGGCGCGACTCGCCCCGGCCGGTCATGGTGAACGTGCGCCCCGGCTCGGTCCTGCCGCTGCTGTCGTCCGCCACCGGGCGGGTGTTCGCCGCCTTCATGGAGCCGCCGCTGACGGCCGCGCTGGTCGAGGAGGAACTGAAGGAGCGGGCCGCCGAGAGCGCGTATCCGTCGAACGCCGGGGAAGTCGCGGAACTGCTGGATGGCGTGCGCGCGCTGCACGTGGGCCGCGTCACCGGCGACGTCCTGCCCGGCGTGGACTCCGTCAGCTCGCCTGTCTTCGACTACGACTCGCGCATGGTGCTGGCCATCACCGCCCTGGGCAACAGCGCCCGTTTCGACTCCGACCCCGCCGGCCCCATCGCCACCGCCGTCCGCCAGGCCGCCGAAACCCTGTCCCACCGCCTGGGCTACCCCGCGGCCTCATGACGAAAAGAAGAAAAGAAAAAGCCGCTCGACAGAGCGGCAAATGACTGCACCCAACACCAGTATGGCCCTGCCCAAGGGTGGCGCGAACCCCGCACCATCCCCAATATGTCGCGAACTCGCGACCAACTCAGCCCTGCGAAGATCGCCCCATCCCGACCCAGGGCACCGCGGATCCGGCTCCGCCGGTCCGCCAGTGCCGCCCCCTGGGGGGCGACCGAAGGGCGCAGGGGGGGCTAGCCTAATACTCGACCGGCAGCAGGATTTCGCCCCGGATGCCCGCGCCGTCATTGATCACCACACGCAGCGTCTTGGTCTTGCCGTCGACCTTGGCGCGGTAGGTGATGATGTAGCCGCCAGCCGCCACTTCCGCGATGGGCAGGTCGATCAGGCTGAACTCCTTTTCGTCCCATTCGAAATACGCGCCGCCCGTGCCTTCGGTGCCGGCGAAGACCTTCATGTCCGTGTGGATGCCTGGGCTGCCGATGGCGGGCGACACCACGTGCACCACGGCCTTGCCCTTGAGCTTGGCGATGAGGTCGGCCGCGGTGGGCGGGATCCAGCGGCCGCTGATGTTGGCCTCGGTGTAGCTGCCCCCATTGTGCGACACGACGTCGGTGACGACGATCAGCACCCGCTGCGCGCCGGTGCGCCATGGCGTCTTGTCGAACGCGAACTGCAGGGCGCCGACCGCGTTCTCGGGGCCGTCGCCGCCGCCCGTGGCCGCTTCTTCACTGATGAACTGCTTGAACTTGGTGAAGTCGGTGGTGGGCGCGAAGACCTGCCGTTCGCTGGTATCGAAGGCCGGCGGCTGCGTGCTGCCCGTGCCGATGCGCGTGGAGCCGGTGGCCTTGGTGTCGAAGGCATCGCCGAAGGTGACCGCGCCCAGCTGGACGTCCAGCCCGCTCTTGCCGAGGAAGTCGGCGAACTCGATGATGGACGACTGCACGCTCTTGAGCGCGCTGCTCATGCTGCCCGTCGTGTCGAACACGAACACGATGTCGGCCTTGGCCCGGGTGGAGTCCTCGCCGATGCGGCGCACGGTGTGGCCCTTGACGATGCCGCCCTCGACCACGACGAAGTCCTCGGCATCCAGGTCAGGCACGGCCGCGCGTGTCAGGTTCGCGCGGGTCGCGGCGAATTTGTTGGGGCCCGAGCGCATGGACAACTGCCGCGCCGACAGGGTCGTGGCGGTGGGCGCCGCGAAGCCCGCGACGTTGATGTCGTACAGGCCGCTGCCGTCGGTCCTGGCGGCGATGGAGGCGGCCGCCGTGATGGTCGGGTCGGTGATCGTCGCGGGCGGTTTGGCCGTGCTGTCGGCATAAGGGTCGGGAGGCGGTGGCGGCGGGGTGGTGCCACCCCCGCCCCCGCCGCTGGGTGTGACCGCGCCGTCGCCGCCACAGCCCGCGAGCAGTCCCGCGACCAGCAGCGCCATCAATCCATTCCTGGAAAACAGTTTCATCGTCGTGCTCCCTTATGTTCCCCCCCAGGGGGCGCATGGCATGAATGCGCGGCGCGCGGACCATCCTGATGAAAGAGGGTGGGCCGTGCGACGCGGACTGGTGTTGAACCGCGGTCCGAATCGGATCAGGGGTTCGTGCAGGGGATGGTAGGGAGGAACCGCGGGCCGCTGAATATGGCAAACGGTGGGCCCGGGCTAGGCCGAAAGGAGGGGGGAGCCGCGCCTTGCGCGAAGGCGCGGCGGGGATCAGGCGATTTCGTAGTCGACCATGCAGCCCGAGCTGAGATAGCGATCCATCCTGGCGCGCGTTTCCATGTGCACCGGATGGGCGTGATAGCCCTGCAGCGCGTCGCGGTCGGTGAATACCGTGTAGACCACGACGTCCAGCGCCTTGCTGGATGTGCTGAAGTTCAGGCCGGCCTCGGACTCGAGCAGGCCCGGGATGCGTCCGCGCTGTGCCGCGATGGTTTCGCGGATGATGGCGAAGACCGATTCGCGGGTTTCGCCTTCTTCGAGTTTCAGGCGCCACATGGCGATGTGCTTGATCATGGAAGTTCCTTGGTGCATGCGTGGAAGTGGATGTCGCCTAGCGCGCCGCGAGCCGCCACAGTGCCGTGGTTTCGGCGGCCCGGGCCGCGTGCAGGGGGTCGTTTCCGTCCTGCGCCTTGGGATGCCGGGGCCGGGTCTCGATCCGGTCTATCACCTTCAGTCCGGCGGTCTCCACCCATTCCAGCAACTCGGAGCGGGAACGCAGGCCCAGGTGTTCGGCCAGGTCCGACAGGATCAGCCAGCCTTCGCCCCCGGGCGCCAGATGATCGGCCAGCCCGGCCAGGAAGCCGCGCAGCATGCGGCTGTCCGGATCGAAGACTGCTCGGTCCAGGCTGGAATGGGCCGGCCCGGGAACCCAGGGCGGATTGCAGACGACGAGTTGCGCGCGGCCCGTGGGAAAGAGGTCGGCCGCTTCGATGCGGACGCGGGCCGACAGGCCCAGCCGCTCGATGTTCTCGCGCGCGCAGGCCAGGGCGTGGGGATCGGTGTCGGTCGCGACGACGCGGCGCACGCCGCGCCGGGCCAGCACGGCGGCCAGCACGCCGGTGCCGGTGCCGATGTCGAAGGCGGTGTCCTGTCCGGGCAGCGGCGCCTTGGCCACCAGTTCCACGTATTCGCCGCGTATCGGCGAGAACACCCCGTGATGCGGATGGATGCGGGCATCGAGCGCCGCCACGGGCACGCCTTTCTTGCGCCACTCGTGGGCGCCGATCACGCCCTGCAGTTCGCGCAGCGAGACCACGGCGTCGCGGCCGATGTCGCCGTAGGCTTCCCGGCAGGCCAGCCGCACGTCGGGCGCCCGCCGCAGCGGGATGCCGAAATCCGCGTCCAGGGGGACCAGCAGCATGCCCAGCACGCGCGCGCGCTGCAATTGCGCCTGGCGGTACAGGTGAAAGGTCTGGGTGATGGTGGCGCCGGGCTTGAACGGCCGGCGTTCCACCCGCCGCCCCATGGCCTGCAGCAGCAGGCGGGCGTTCTGGAAGTCGCCGTGCCACAGCAGCGCCGTGCCCTCGCAGGCCAGGCGGTAGGCCTGGTCGGCCGGCATGCGGTCATCCGCCAGCACGACGCGCCGGGGAGGGGGATGCCCCCCGGCCGACAGCCAGGCCGCCTCGCGGGGTTCGGGGTCGTTCCAGTACAGGATGTCGTCGGCGGTCGTCACGGTGGGGAAAAGGCAAGGGCGAAGGGGGCCGAGTCTACTCCATCGGCGCGGCGCGCCGCCGCCAGACGGTGGCGAGCCAGGGCTGCTGGGCGCGGGGCAGGCCGGCGGGCCGGTAGTAGTGCTCGAGTTCGTCGAAGCCGGCGGCGTCCAGGTAGCGGCGCCAGTGCTCCAGGTCATGGTAGACCCCGTAGCGGCCCCGGTTCCAGCCTTCCTCGTTGTTGCCGCGCGGGTTGGAGCAGAACAGCACGCCGCCGGGCTTGAGCGTGGCGCGCAGCGCCGCCAGCACGCGCGGCAGGTCCTGGCTGGGGATGTGGAACATCGAGGCGTTGGCGAAGATGCCGTCGAAGCGGTGGGCCGGCAGGTCGAGCGCCAAGAAGTCCTGGCACCAGACCTCGCAGCCGCTGTGCGCCCGCGCCATGGCGGCGAACGAGGGCGAGCCGTCCAGGCCCACGGCCTCGTGGCCGAGCTCGCGCAAGGCCTTCAGGTCGCGGCCCGGCCCGCAGCCGAAGTCCAGGATGGACAGCGGCGCGGGCGCGGCGATGTGCCGCAGCAGCGCGTCGATGTTCTGCCGGACGTCGTGGTCGCGCGTGCCTTCCCAGAAGGCGGCGGCGTTCTGTTCGTAGTAGTCCAGCGTGGGGGCGGAAAGCTCGCGATGGGGTTCGGTCATGGGTTCGGTGGCGTGGGCCGTGCGGGTTATGATCCAGGGCCTACGTATCGTTTCTTGTTGCGGAGACCTGCCTGATGCCTGCGTTCGACTACGACCTTATCACCATTGGCGCCGGTTCGGGCGGCGTGGCCGGCTCGCGCCGGGCGGCGTCGTACGGGGCGCGCGTGGCGATCTGCGAGGACAACCGGGTGGGCGGTACCTGCGTCATCCGCGGCTGTGTGCCCAAGAAGCTGCTGATGTATGGCTCGCAGTTCGCCGATGCCTTCCAGGATGCGGCCGGCTACGGCTGGAGCGTGCCCGGCGCCAGCCTGGACTGGGGCGCCCTGGTGGCCGCCAAGAACCGCGAGATCGACCGCCTGGAAGGCATCTACCGCCGGATGCTGGACCAGGCCGGCGTGACGCTGATCGAAGGCCGGGCCGTGGTGGTGGATCCGCATACGGTCGAGGTCGCCGGCAAGCGCCATACGGCCGAGCGCATCATGGTCGCCACCGGCGGCCATCCCGTGCTGCCCGACATCCCCGGCATCGAGCTGGCGATCACCTCCAACGAGGCGCTGTCGCTGGACAAGCTTCCCGGCGACGTGCTGATCGTGGGCGGCGGCTACATCGCGCTGGAGTTCGCGGGCATCTTCCGCGGCGCCGGCGCGCGCGTGACCCTGGCCATCCGGCGCGACCAGGTGCTGGGAGGATTCGACCAGGACATCCGCCAGGCCGTGGCCGAAGGATTGCAGCGGCGCGGCGTCGTCATCCGCCCGCACACCCGCGTCGTGGGAATGGCGCGGCGCGACGGCCGCATCGCCGTGCAGATCGACGACGGCGAAATATTGATGGTCGACCAGGTGATGATGGCCACGGGCCGCGCGCCCAACACCCGCGGGCTGGGGCTGGAGGCCTGCGGCGTGGCGCTGGGCGAGCATGGCGAGATCAAGGTGGACGGACAGTCGCGTACCAGCGTGCCCGGCATCTACGCGGTGGGCGACGTGACCGACCGCCTGAACCTGACGCCCTGGGCGATCGCCGAAGGGCGGGCCCTGGCCGAGACGCTCTACAACAACAACCCCATGCAGGCCGATGCCGAGAACGTGCCCGCGGCCGTATTCAGCCAGCCGCCGGTGGCCACGGTCGGCCTGTCCGAAGAGGACGCGCGCAAGCGCTACGGCAAGGTCCGCGTCTATCGCTCGCGCTTCCGGCCGATGAAGAACACACTGTCGGGACGCGACGAGCAGACCATGATGAAACTGGTCGTGGACGACGCCAGCGACCGGGTGGTGGGCTGCCACATGGTCGGCCCCGACGGCCCCGAGATCATCCAGGGCCTGGCCATTGCGATGAAATGCGGCGCCACCAAGCGTCAGTTCGACCAGACCATAGGCTTGCACCCGACGGCGGCCGAGGAGTTCGTCACCATGCGCGATCCGGTCGGCGCCTGAGGGAAGAAAAGATGAACATGCCC
The DNA here is from genome assembly GCF_004216695.1 of Pigmentiphaga kullae. GTDB lineage: Bacteria > Pseudomonadota > Gammaproteobacteria > Burkholderiales > Burkholderiaceae_B > Pigmentiphaga > Pigmentiphaga kullae. Next base: position 1,108,982 of record NZ_SGXC01000002.1, on the reverse strand, counting down.
GCTTCCACCGCGTCCGGCCTGGATGCCCCGCTGATCGTCACGGTGGCGCCCAATGGCGCCTACAAGAAGATCGCCGACCATGCCGCGGTGCCGGTCACGCCCGGCCAACTGGCCGAGACCGCCAAGCGGTGCCTGGACGCCGGCGCCTCCATGCTGCACATGCACGTGCGCAAGGCCGACCAGTCGCACAGCCTGGAGCCCGACGCCTATCTTGCCGCCACGCGCGCGGTGCGCCAGGCGGTGGGCAACGAACTGGTGGTGCAGATCACGACCGAAGCCGCGGGCGTGTACGCCCCCGACGAACAGGTCGCGGCGGTGATGGCCGTCAAGCCCGAGGCCGTGTCCGTGGGGCTGCGCGAGATCGCGCTGGGCCCGCAGGCCGACGCCCGCGTGGCTTCGCTGTTTTCCTGGCTGGCCCGGGAACGGGTGATGACCCAGGTCATCCTGTACGACACCGGCGACGTCGAACGCTGGCAGGCCTACCGCCGCCAGGGCGTGGTGCCCGATGCGCCGTGGTTCCTGCTGTTCGTGCTGGGGCGCTACAGCGCCGGCCAGACGTCGTCGCCGTCCGACCTGCTGCCTTTCCTGGCCGCCCACGACCACGCCTATCCGTGGGCCATGTGCGCCTTCGGCCGCCACGAGCACGCCTGCGCCGGCGCGGCCGCCGCGCTGGGCGGACATGCGCGTGTCGGCTTCGAGAACAACCTGTATCTGCGCGACGGATCCATCGCGCCGGACAATGCCGCGCTGGTGCGCCAGGTGGCCGAGGTCGCCGGCGCGCTGGGTCGCAGGCTGGCGACCGCGGACCAGGTGCGCGCGCTGTTCCTGGGCGACGAGCGCTAGAACCGCGCCCGTCGCGTCCGCCGGATCAATCCAGGCGGATGTCCGCGGCGCGCACGATTTCCCCCCACTTGGCGGCTTCGGCGCTGCGGTACTTGGCGAAATCCGCGGGCGTGCCGCCCAGGGGTTCGGTACCCGAGGTGGCCAGTTCCTGCCTGTACTCGGCGCTGGACAGAATCTTGTTGACGGCCTTGTTCAGGATGCCGACCGTGGCGGCCGGCGTGGCGGCGGGCGCCACCAGGCCGAACCATGCCTCGGAGGTGAAGCCCGGCAGGGTCTCGGCCACCGCGGGTATGTCCTCCATGCCCTTCACGCGCTTGGGCGAGGCCACGCCCAGCGCCCGCATCTTGCCGCCCTTGACGAAGGGCAGCGTGCTGGGCGAATTGTCGAACATCACCTGCACCACGCCGCCCATCAGATCGGTCGCCGCCGGCGCGCTGCCGCGATAGGGGATGTGCTGGATGCCGATGCCGGCCTGGGTCTTCAGGAGCTCCATCGTGAGATGGCTGGTGGTGCCGTTGCCCTGCGAGCCGTAGGACAGCTTGCCCGGATGCTTGCGCGCGTAGTCCACCAGTTCGGCCACCGTCTTGAACGGCGCGGACGGATTGGCGACCAGCATGATGGGTACCGCCGCCACCAGGGCGACCGGCGCGAAGCTGGTGGCCGGGTCGTAGCCGGGGTTCTTGTACAGGTGCTGGTTGATGCTGAGCGGGCCGGCGGTGGACAGCAGCAGCGTATAGCCGTCCGGCTGGGCGCGGGCCACGGCCTGCGCGCCGATGTTGCCGCCCGCGCCGGGGCGGTTTTCGACGACCACCGTCTGCTTGAGTTCCGTTCCCAGGCGGGCGGCCAGCGTCCGGGCGATGATGTCGGTCGTGCCGCCCGGCGGGAAGGGCACGACGAAGGTGATGGGTTTCTCGGGATAGCCGGCGTGGGCGGACGCGCCGGCGGCAAGCATGGCCGCGGCCAGCAGGAATCGCGGGTTCAAGGGCATGGGGGGTCTCCTGGATCTTTGTGGTGGGGAAGGGGCGCGGATCAAGTCTGCCGGGGCAGCGGCTCGAAGCCGTACAGCGCCTGCGGGTTGTCGACCAGCATCCGCTGGCGATCGGCCGCGTCGGGCACCCACAGCGGGATGAGGTCGACCAGGTCGCCGTCGTTGGGCATGGGGCCGGTATGGATGGGATGGGGCCAGTTGCTGCCCCAGATCATGCGGTCCGGGCGGGCGGCCACCACGCGGTGGATCATCGGCAGCATGTCGGCATGTGGGTAGGGCTGGCTGGACAACCGATACAGGCTGGCCAGCTTGATCCAGCAGCGGTCGGTGTCCAGCAGCGACATCACCGTCGAGAAGGCCGGCGAATCCAGGCCTTCGTCCGCGCGGATGCGCGCCAGGTGATCCAGCACGTAGTGGCAGCGCAGCCCGCGCAGCCGGTCGGCCACGGCCACCAGTTCTTCCGAGCGGTGGAAATGCAGCAGCAGGTGCCACCCCATTTCGCCGGCCTCGGCGGCCAGCGCTTCCAACTGGTCGAAGCCCACGCCGCCCGAGACCACGGTCGACATGCGAAAGCCTCGCACGCCCCTGGCATGCAGCGCCTCGCGCTGGCGCAGCGGCGTGCCGGGCGGCAGCACGGCGATGCCCTTGATACGGGGCCCCAGCCGTTCCATGGCGTCCAGCATCGCGGCGTTGTCGGTGCCGTGGGCGCCGCCCTGGACCAGCACGCCGCGGTCGAATCCCAGCGTGGCCAGCATGTCGCGGTACTGGTCGGCCGAGCAGTCTTCCGGCGTGTAGCTGCGCTCGGGCGAGAACGGGAAGCGGTCCCGCGGGCCGAAAATGTGGGCGTGGCAGTCGCAGGAACCGGGGGGAACGGCGAAGGCGGGCGCGCGGGTGTCGCGGTCCGGACCGGGGCAGGCTTGCATGGCGGACTCCTCGTGTTCAGGCCTGGGCGGCCAGCTCGCGCTCGCGTTCGGCGATGCGTATCAGCATTTCGGCGCCGCGGTTGGCGGCCGAGACGCCCCGGAAGACGAAGGCCAGGTTCACCACCGCCTGCATCTCGTGCCAGCTGGCGCCGGCCCGGCGCGCGGCCACGCCATGGATGACGGCGGCATCGCTCAGTTCGGCCACCAGCATGGCGAAGATCAGCAACTGCACCTGCTTGTCGTCGAAATGGGCGGTCTCCAGCGCATGGGCCCGGACCTTCTCCTGCAATTCCACCATGAGCGGGTCCAGCGCGCCGGTCACGTCGAGCCGGGCTTCGACCCGCGGGGGAAGGAAGCCGGCCATCTGGCGGTAGCTGGCGGCGCGGTCCTCCTTGGTGGCGAGGGGGTCGGCATAGGGGCCGAAGGTTTGCTGGACGAAAGCCGGATCGGGGCGCGAACGCGTCATGGATTCTCCTTGATCGATTTAAATATAGTAATCGATTATTTTTTAATTCTTCAATTTTTTGTTTTCATCGATAATTTCAGCTAAACAGGGAGGAAGCCGCTAGAATGCGCGTTGCGCGCACGCGCTTTCATCCCGAGTTCCAGCATGACCACATTGACCGATACGCCCTCCGCAAGCGGACCCACGCTGTCCACCACCCTGGTCGAAGCCCTGCGGGGTTCGATTCTGGGCGGCACGCTGCTGCCCGGCAGCAAGCTCAGGCTGGACGAATTGCGCGAGCAGTACGACGTCAGCCTGAGCCCCTTGCGCGAGGCCCTGACACGGCTGGTGTCCGACGGGCTGATCGTGACGAACGACAAGAAGGGCTACCGGGTGGCGCCCGTATCGGCGGACGACTTCCGGGAAGTGACGGCCTTGCGGATGAACCTGGAGGTGATGGCCCTGGGCGAGTCCATCCGGCGCGGCGACGAGCATTGGGAGGACGCCCTGGTGGCGGCCTACCACCGGCTGAGCCGGCTGGAGGCGGCGGACCGCAGCGGCGACAAGCTGCCGGCCTGGGAGAAGGCCCACCGCACTTTCCACATCACGCTGTTCTCGGCCTGCGGCATGCCGCTGCTGCTGCGCTTCTGCAATACGCTGCACGACCTGAGCGATCGCTATCGCCGCCTGTTCCTGGCCAGCAATTCGCCCGACCGCAACGTGCCGGCCGAACACGAGGCCATCTATCAGGCCGCGCTGGGCCGCAACGCCGAGCTGGCCTGCGACATCCTGCGGCAGCACCTGTCGCGCACGGGAACGAATCTGTTGAGCGTGCTGCCGGACGGCGAGCCCGACGCGGCCGGCCGCTGACTGCGTCAGCCCGCGGGCGGATAGCCCCGGCTGCCGAGCAGCGAGGACAAATCGCGCGCGGCCTGGAGGATGACCTGTTCCGTGCGCGCGCGCGAATCGGCATCGGCGCCGAATGCGGTTTCCGGACCCGCCACGCTGATGGCCGCGGCGGCTTCGCCCAGCGCGCCGAACACGGGCGCGGCGCATGAGTTGATGCCTTGTTCGAACCCGGAGAAGCTCCAGGCGCAGCCGCGTTCGCGGTCCGCCGCCAGTTGCGCGCGCAGCTTGCCGGCCTGGGCCGACGCCGCGGGATCCGCCTCCAGCAGCGCATCCAGGGTGGCAGGCGGCTGCCACGCCAGCAGCATGCGGCCCGGCGTGGTCAGGTGCGCGGCGACGCGGCTGCCGACGCGCACGCTGCTGATCAGGCCGGCCTCGGGCATGTCGCGCAGCAGATAGACGACGTGGCCGCCGTCCAGCGCGGCCAGGTAGGCCGAGACGTTCAGCTGGCGCCGCACGTCGGCCAGCACCCGGCGGCCCAGGTCCAGCATGTCATTGGCGGCAGTGGCGGCGGTGGCCAGCTTCAGGAAGGGCAGGCCGATGCGGTGCCCGCCCTGGGGCAGGGCTTCGAGCACCCCTTCATGTTCCAGCGTGGCGATCAGCCGCATGACCGTGACGCGGTTGACGTCGATGCTGCGGCCGACCTCGCTCAGGTTGGACGTGCTGCCGCCGTCGACCACGTAGCGCAGCAGCCGGAACGCCCTGACCACCGGCGAGACCAGGGCGCCGGGCTTGCCGGCGGATTCGTCGCTGTCCAGGGGGTCTGCGGAAAATGACATGGAAGATCAGGCCAGGGGCACGGTCCAGGCATTGTATTCGTACACCCAGTCGGCATTTCCGCCTTCCTTGAGCCAGTTGTTGCCGCGCGAGCCGATCTGGACGCGGGCGGTGCGGTCGTGGCGGGCGGCTTCGTAGCGCTTGAGGGCCTGGGCGGGCGCATCCGGCGTGTCCGCCAGGTAGCGGGCCAGCACCACGGCATCCTCGATCGCCATGCCGGCGCCCTGGGCCATGAAGGGCATCATCGGGTGGCAGGCATCGCCCAGCAGGGTGACGTTGCCGCGCGACCACGAGGGCAGCGGGTCGCGCACGTACAGCGCGGACTTCAGCACCTCGTCGCAGGCCGCCAGCAGGGCGCGCGCCTCGGGATGGAAGTCGGCGTAGGACGCGCGCAGTTCCTCGACGCTGCCCGGCATGGTCCACGATTCGTGGCGCCAGCTGTCCTGCGGCGTGGTGGCGAAGATGAAGATATCGCGGCCCAGGTTCAGCGGGAAGGTGACGATCTGTGTTTCCGGATTGGGACCCCACCACTTGGTGAACGCGCCCAGGTTGGGCACGCCGTCCAGGCGCGAGGCCGGCACCACGGCGCGGTAGGCCACCACGCCGGTGAAGTCGGGATATTCGTCGCCCAGCAGGTGCTTGCGGACCGTGGAGTGGATGCCGTCCGCGCCGACCAGCACGTCCACGCGCTGGGAGGTGCCGTCCTCGAAACGCACGGTGATGCCGTCGGCGCCTTCGTCTATGCCCACGGTGCGCTTGCCCAGGTGGATGGTCGCGGCGGGCACGGCCTGTTCCAGCGCGGCCAGCAGGTCGGCCCGGTGCATGGTCAGCTGGGGCGCGCCGTAGCGCGTTTCGGCCGCCTGCGACATTTCCAGGCGCGAGGTTTCCTCGCCCGTGTCCCAGGTGCGGCTGATGCGATGCGTGGGGCGGGCCGCGGTCTTGCGCAGTTCGTCGCCCACGCCCAGTCCGTCCAGCGCCAGCACGGCGTTGGGGGTGAGGTTGATGTCGGCGCCGACGCGCGCGAACTTGGGGGCCTGTTCGAAAACCACCGATTCCAGGCCGACCTTGCGCAGGGCGATCGCCGCTGCCAGCCCGCCTATGCCTGCGCCGCTGATGCCGATGAGGGGCGATGCCATGGAACTTCTCCTGTGCCGTGCTGGGGGTTGTACAAAAATGAACGATAAGTTCAAAAAATTCTAGAGAGACGGCAGCGGGATGTCAATGGGAAAAACACCTGGATGCGATCAGGGCAGGGGCGCACAGCCGGCGGCGCTGTGACGAGGAAACAACTTGAGACGGGCGGCGGCGCCCGTGCGCGCGGGCGGTGGTACAGTCCTGCCAAAACAAGGCTGGTGTCATGTCTGAGAGCGGATCGCATTCCCGGGCCGAGGCGGCCCATGTCGTCATTTCTTCCGTAATGGCCGCGGCCGGGCCGCTACCCCGATCCGCCCGGTGACGAGGCCGGACATGAGATTCTGTCTGCTGGCCCTGTGCTGGCTGTTGCTCCTGGCCGGGCCGGCGCGCGCGGACGAACGCATCCTCGAATTCTTCAGCGACATCAAGGTCGAGCGCAGCGGCGACCTCCTGGTGACCGAGAACCTGCGCGTGCGTTCGGAAGGCAAGCAGATCAAGCATGGCCTGCAGCGCGATTTCGCGCGTCTGTACCGGCGCGCCGACGGCAGCCGCTCGGTGGCGGGGCTGGACATCGTCTCGGTGCGGCGCGACGGCCGGGCCGAGCCCTTCGTCTCGTCGCGCCTGCGCGACGGCGTGCGGGTTTCCACCGGCCGGCCGGACGTGGTGTTTCGTCCCGGCGAATACCAGTACACGCTGGTGTATCGCGTCACGCGGCAGTTGCAGGCGGCCGGTGGCGAGGACCGGCTCTCGTGGGACGTCACGGGCCGGGACTGGACCCTGCCCATCGACCGGGTGCGCGTACGCATCGTGCTGCCGTCGGACGAGCCGGTCCGGCAGGCCGCGGTGGCGGGCGAGGGCGCGCCGGGGCGGGTCCAGGAAAAGGAAGCCGGACGGGTGGTGTTCGTGTCGACCCGCGTGCTGGAGCCGGGCGAGAACATGACGGTCGAGCTGGGATGGCCGGCGGGCGAGGTGCGGCGGCCCGGGCCGCTCAAGGCCTGGTGGTACGGCGTGCAGGACCATGCCGAGTTCTGGGTGGCCAGCGTGGGCGTCGCGCTGTTGCTGCTGTATTACCTGGCCGCCGCGGCCCAAGCCTGGCGGCGGGGCAGGCACGACCGGACGCCGCAGGCCGACCCGCCGGAAGGATTGTCCGCGCCCGCGCTGCGCTATGTGTACCGCAAGGGCTACGACCGCTGGGCCTTCCTGTCCGGCATGATGGAATTGCTGGCCCGCCGCTCGGTGCAGGTGCTGGAGCGCGCCGACGGACGCTATCTCGAACGCTTGCCCAACCAGACCGGCGGCGACGCGCGCCACGATCCGCTGCTCAACGCCATGCTGGGCCGTTTTTTCGCGGGCGGCCGCACGCTGCTGCGCCTGGACGGGCTGTACCGGCGCTGTTACGACGAAGCGCAGGGCGGCCAGCGCGAGTGGCTGGACGAAGCCTATGCGCGCTCGCTGTTCGTGGCCTACGGCGATCGCGCGCGCAAGGGGGCTTATCTCTGGATCGCCATGACGGTGGCGCTGGTCGGGCTCGCCATCGTGCGCGAGGGCAGTCCGCTGTCGTGGGCCGCGTGGGGCATCCTGCTGCCGCTGCCCGCGGTGCCGGCCTGGTTCGCGGTCTATGCGCAGTGGCGGGCGGGGGCGACCAGCCTGGCCAGCCGCACCGTGTTGAGCGTGCTGGGGCTGCTGTGCCTGGCGGGCGGGCTGGCGGTGCTGGCCACGCATGTGGAGTCGGCCAGGCTGCTGCTGACCGGGCTGGCGCCGCTGGCCTCGCTGGTGCTGGTGTGCGCGGGCTTTCTCGGCCTGCGGGGCTACACCGCGCAGGGGCGGGCGCTGCGGGCGCGGATAGACGGTTTTCGCCGCTTCCTGGTCCGTCCGCCCGCGGTCGCTCCGGCCGATGCCGAAAGCGCGCTGGCCCGCTACGAACGCTACCTGCCGCATGCGCTGGCCCTGGGCGTGGACCGCCGCTGGGCGGCCGCGCACGCCGCGCAGGCGCGCGGCGCCGCCTCGGCGGCGCGGGTGGACATGCAGGCCCGCTATGGCGGCGTCCACGACCCGCTGGTCCGGCCGCGCGCGGTCATGCGCACGCTGGACCGCTGGTCGGCCAAGGCCTCGCCGGTGCGCGCGCCGCGGACCCCGCGCGGCGGGGGCGTGGAAGAGACCGGCGAAGGCCGGCGCTAAAATCGGGCAAACACGGAGTTCACCGCATGGCAATCACCCTCAAGTCCCCGCAGGAAATCGAAGCGATGCGCGTGGCGGGCGGCATGGCGGCCGAGGTCCTGGAGATGATAGGCGAGTATGTCCGGCCCGGCGTCTCGACCGAGGAACTCGACCGCCGCTGCTACGAATACATCACCCAGGTCCAGAAGGCCATTCCGGCCAACGTCGGCTACCACGGTTTTCCCAAGACGCTGTGCACGTCCATCAACGGCGTGGTCTGCCATGGCATTCCCAAGCCCGAGGACGTGCTGCGCGACGGCGACATCATCAACATCGACGTCACCGTGATCCACGACGGCTGGCACGGCGACACGAGCCGGATGTTCTACGCCGGCAAGCCGTCGCAGGCGGCCGAGCGCCTGGTCGACGTCACGCTGGAAAGCATGCTGCGCGGCATCGCCGCGGTGCGCCCGGGCGCGACCCTGGGCGACGTGGGCGCGGCCATCCAGACCTGCGCCGAGGATGCCGGCTTTTCGGTGGTGCGCGATTTCTGCGGCCACGGCATCGGCCGCAAGTACCATGAGGCGCCGCAGGTACTGCATTATGGCCGGCCCAACAGCGGCCTGCGCCTGAAGAAGGGCATGGTGTTCACCATCGAGCCCATGCTCAACGCCGGGCGCCAGGAGGTCGAAGTGCTGGACGACGACTGGACCGTGGTGACCGTGGACGGTTCGTGGTCCGCGCAGTGGGAGCACATGGTGGCCGTGACCGACGACGGCTACGATATCCTGACCGCCTGGCCGAACCGCCGCTGACGTTTTCCCCTGAATCTCCTCGTTATTTTCCTGCCTTGCCGGTCGTATCCATGCCGTCTTCCTCCGCTTCCCGTCCCGATGCCCACAGCCCCCTGGCGCAGTGGCTGGCCTATCTCGAATCCATCCACAGCCGCCCGATAGACATGGGCCTGGGCCGCGTGCGCGAGGTGGCCGCGCGCCTGGAGCTGGACCTGGACGCGGTCAAGATCGTGGTGGGAGGCACCAACGGCAAGGGCTCGACCTGCGCGATGCTCGAGGCCATGCTGCTGAGCGCCGGATACAAGGTCGGCCTCTACACCTCGCCGCATCTGCTGGATTTCAACGAGCGGGCGCGCGTGAACGGCGAGTCCGCCAGCGATGCCGCCCTGACCGGACAGTTCGCCGCCGTGGACGCGGCCCGCGGCGATACCTCGCTGACCTATTTCGAGCTGACCACGCTGGCCATCCTGCGGCTGTTCGCGCAATCGGCGCTGGACGTGGTCATCCTGGAAGTGGGGCTGGGCGGACGCCTGGACGCGGTCAACATCGTCGACGCCGACTGCGCCATCGTGACCAGCGTGGACCTGGATCACGTCGAATGGCTGGGCGACGACCGCGAGAAGATAGGCTGGGAGAAGGCCCACATCTACCGTCCGGGCAAGCCCGCCATCTGCGCCGATCCCATGCCGCCGCAGTCGCTGGTGGATTATGCCGAAAGCATAGGCGCCGATCTCTGGCGCTTCGGGCGCGACTACAACTACGCCGGCGACAAGCAGCAGTGGAACTATGGCGGCCGCAGCCAGCGCCGCAACGCGATGGCCTATCCGGCGCTGCGCGGCGCCAACCAGCTGTTGAACGCCTCGGCCGCGCTGGCCGCGCTCGAAGCCCTGCGCGACCGGCTGCCCGTGCCGCAGCAGGCGGTGCGCCTGGGGCTGTTGCAGGTGCAATTGCCGGGCCGCTTCCAGATCCTGCCGGGGCAGCCCGCGGTGATCCTGGACGTGGCGCACAACCCCCACGCCGCCGCCGTGCTGGCCGACAACCTCGACAACATGGGCTTTTATCCCTACACCTACGCGGTGTTCGGGATGCTGAACGACAAGGACGTCGATGGCGTCATCGCCAAGCTGGGCGACCGCGTCGACCACTGGTACTGCGCCGGCCTGCCCGGACCGCGCGGGTTGAGCGGCGAGGAACTGGCCGCGCGCCTGCGCGCGCGGGGCGTCAAGGAAGACAAGGATTCCTCGATCCACGCCTGCGCCGACCCCGCCGCGGCCTATGCGGCGGCGCGGGAAAGCATGGGCGAGGGTGATAGAATCCTGGTCTTCGGATCTTTCCTTACCGTGGCAGGCGTGTTGGCGTCGATGCGTGCGGCCAGGCCCGCCCGCGCGGACTGAGCCGGAGCCCCCGCAGGGGGCGGCGCAAGACCCTGCCGCCTGTTTAGCCGGACGTATCAATGGGATTGCTCGAGCGCAAGAAGAAGGCGGCCACGACCACGGCCAAATCCAGTCGCGCCGGCTATGCAGCCGGGGCCGAATCGCAGGATCCCGCCCAGGAAGCGCGCCGCCGCGCCAGGCGCCGTCTGGTAGGCGCCATCGCCCTGGTCCTGGCAGCGGTCGTCGTGCTGCCCATGGTGCTCGATTCCGAGCCGCCCATGCTCCCGGACGACATTCCCATCCAGATTCCCGATCGCAACCTGGCCACCCCCGAACCGGTGGCCAAGCCCCCGGTGGCCGAAGCGCCCGCCGCCCCGCCCGCGGAGACGCCCGCCGCGCCGGCGGCCAGGCCCGAACCCGCGGCGCCTCCGGCAGCGCCGGCCACCCGGCCCGAACCTCCGAAACCCGAGGCGCCCAGGCCCGAGCCCGCGAAGCCTCAGGCCCAGCCCGAAGCGCCCAAGCCCGCGCCCCCGAAGCCGGCGCCCAGCGACACGTCCCGCGCGGATGCCGCGCGCGCCGAGGCGGCCCGGGCCCGTGCCTTGCTGGAAGGCAATGCGCCCGCTCCGGCGGCGCCCAAGCCCGACAGCAAGGGCAGTTTCGCGGTGCAGATCGCGGCGTTTTCCACCGAAGAGCGCGCCAACGACATGCGCGACCGGCTCAGCGCCGCGGGCATCAAGAGTTTCACCGAGCGGGTGAAGACCGGCAAGGGCGATGTGTTCCGCGTCCGGGTCGGTCCCTTCGCCTCGCGCGAGGCGGCCGATGCCGCCCGGGCGCGCGTCAGTTCGGCCGGTTTCAGTAGTTCCATCGTGCCGCTGTGACCAATTTCGACTACGGCGTCCTGCTGATCCTGGGCGCCTCGGTGGTGATCGGTCTGTTTCGCGGCCTGGTGAAGGAAGTCCTGTCGTTGATCGCCTATGTCGCCGCGTTCGTGGTGGCGGTCCGCTACGGCCCGCTGGCCTACGAATGGCTGGCGGCCTATATCGAGACTCCGGGGCTGCGCGCGATCGTGGCCTACGCGGGCGTGTTCATCGCCGTGTTGCTGGCGGTGGGACTGGTCAACGTGGCGTTGGGGCTGTTGCTCAAGGCCACGGGCCTGTCGCTGGCCGATCGCGGCCTGGGCGCGGTGTTCGGCCTGGTGCGCGGCGTGGTCATCGTGATGGTCCTGGTGGTGGCGGCGGGATTCACGCCCCTGCCCAAGGAGCCGTGGTGGACCGGAGCCGTCCTGTCTCCCTACGCGGAAGAGGGCGTGCGGGCGGTCAAGCCGTATGTGCCGGAACAGTTCGCGGACTGGATCCGCTATTAAGAAGTTTGTGCTGCTGAAAAGAGGCTCTCATGTGTGGAATCGTCGGTGTCGTCTCGCACGCGCCGGTTAATCAGTTGCTCTACGACAGTCTGCTGCTGTTGCAGCATCGCGGTCAGGATGCGGCGGGCATCGCCACGTCGCAGGGCAACACCTTCAATATGTTCAAGGCGCATGGCCTGGTCCGCGACGTCTTCCGTACGCGCAACATGCGTTCGCTGCCCGGAAACTCGGGCATCGGCCAGGTCCGCTACCCCACCGCCGGTTCCAGCTCCAGCGCGGAAGAAGCCCAGCCGTTCTATGTCAACGCGCCGTTCGGCATCACCTTCGCCCACAACGGCAACCTGACCAACACCGAGTCGCTGCGCGAGGAACTGTTCCGCGTCGACCGCCGCCACATGAACACCAACTCCGATTCGGAAGTGTTGCTCAATGTGCTGGCGCACGAATTGCAGCGCGCATCGAACGGCGTGTCGCTGGACGAGGACGCCATCTTCAGGGCGGTGTCGGCGGTGCACAAGCGCGTGCGCGGCGCCTACGCGGTGGTGGCCGAGATCGCCGGCTACGGCATGCTGGCCTTCCGCGACCCCTACGGCATCCGGCCCCTGTGCCTGGGCAAGGTCGAGACCGAAAGCGGCGTCGAATGGATGGTGGCGTCCGAGTCGGTCACGCTCGAGGGCATGGGCTTCAAGTTCGAACGCGACGTCGCGCCGGGCGAGGCCGTGTTCATCGACCTGAACGGCCGCTACGGCGCGCGCCAGTGCGCCGACAATCCGCAGCTGACCCCCTGCATCTTCGAATACGTCTATTTCGCGCGTCCCGATTCGCTGATGGACGGCGTGTCGGTGTACAGCGCGCGCCTGCGCATGGGCGAATACCTGGCGGACAAGGTCGCGCGCAACCTGCGCCTGGGCGAGGTCGACGTGGTCATGCCCATACCCGATTCGGCCCGGCCGGCGGCGATGCAGCTGGCCGCGCGGCTGAACCTGGACTACCGCGAGGGCTTCATCAAGAACCGCTACGTCGGCCGCACCTTCATCATGCCCGGCCAGGCGGTGCGCAAGAAGTCCGTGCGCCAGAAGCTCAACGCCATGAGCGAAGAGTTCAAGGGCAAGAACGTGCTGATCGTGGACGATTCCATCGTGCGCGGCACCACCAGCGGCGAGATCGTCGAGATGGCCCGGGCCGCGGGCGCCAACAAGGTGTTCTTCGCGTCGGCGGCGCCCCCGGTGCGTTTCCCGAACGTGTACGGCATCGACATGCCCACGCGCAGCGAGTTGATCGCCCATGGCCGCTCCGACGAGGAGATCGCCCGCGTGATCGGCGCCGATGCGCTGATCTACCAGGACCTGGCCGCCATGCGCCAGTCGATCACCGACATGAACCCCGCGCTGACCCAGTTCGAATCCTCGTGTTTCGACGGGCACTACGTGACGGGCGACGTGACGCCGGAGTACCTGGATCATCTCGAGCGCATGCGCAAGAGCCGCAGCGAGGACAGCGGTGCGGGCGGCCTGCGCGTCAACATGGGCTCCGCCGCGAATGAGGCGTAGCGGCTGACTGGCGGCGCCGATATAAGCGGAGGTTTTTGCCTCCGCTTTTTTTTAGATCCTTTTGTGTATATGCACATTACGAACCGGTCGTTTTATTCATAAGCCGGTCTTTGTAAGCTGCAAGCCTGGGTGCGCGCCCGCGCGGGATACGCATGCCCGCTCCGGCCCGAGGCGCCGGCGCGCTCCACCCATCGCCATCCGGCCACATCTAGAGGCTTGCCGCATGTACCAGTATCAACCCGTCGACCAGTTGCTGGTCGATCAACGCGTTGCGCAGTTCCGAGACCAGACGCGGCGTTTCCTGAACGGGCAGCTCAGCGAGGACGACTTCCGCACGCTGCGCCTGCAGAACGGCCTGTACATCCAGCGCCACGCGCCCATGCTGCGGATCGCCGTGCCCTACGGCATGCTGGCCTCGCGCCAGTTGCGCACGCTGGCCTACATCGCGCGCAAGTGGGATCGCGGCTACGGGCATTTCAGCACCCGGCAGAACATACAGTTCAACTGGCCGAAGCTGGAGGACGTGCCCGACATCCTGGCCGAACTGGCCAAGGTGCAGATGCATTCCATCCAGACCAGCGGCAACGACATCCGCAACACGACCACCGACCAGTTCGCCGGCGTCGCGCCCGACGAGATCGTCAATCCCCTGGTCTGGTGCGAACTGATCCGCCAGTGGTCCACCTTCCACCCCGAGTTCGCGTTCCTGCCCCGCAAATTCAAGATCGCGGTCAGCGGCGCGGTCACGGACCGTGCCGCGGTGGGCGTGCACGACATCGGCCTGCAGGCCGTCGAGCAGGACGGCGAAATCGGCTTTCGCGTCTGGGCGGGCGGCGGACTGGGCCGCACGCCGCTGGTGGGCCAGCTGATCAACCCCTACGTGCCCTGGCAGCATCTGCTGACCTACCTGCAGGCCATCCTGCGGGTCTACAACCTGCACGGCCGGCGCGACAACAAGTACAAGGCCCGCATCAAGATCCTGGTCAAGGACCTGACGCCGCACGTGTTCGCCGAAGAGGTCGCGCGCGAATGGGAGCACCTGAAGGACGGTCCCGAGACCCTGACCGCCGAGCGGCTCCAGGCGGTGTCCGGCCGTTTCACCGCGACGCCCTACGCGGCCGATCCCGGGCCGGATACTTCGGCCCAGCACGCGGGCAACGATCCGCGCTTCGCGCAATGGCTGCGCCGCAATACCCATCCGCACAAGGTCCAAGGCTACGCCGCCGTGACGCTGTCGCTCAAGCCCACGGGCGTGCCGCCCGGCGACATCACCGCCGACCAGATGGATGCGGTGGCCGATCTGGCCGACCGCTACAGCTTCGGCGAGATGCGCGTCTCGCACGAACAGAACCTGGTGTTCGCCGACGTGGCCCGCGGCCAGCTCCATGCGCTGTGGAAGGAGCTCGACAAGCTGGGGTTGGCGACGCCCAACATCGGTCTGCTGACCAACATCATCGCCTGCCCCGGCGGCGACTTCTGCGCGCTGGCCAACGCGGTGTCGATTCCGGTGGCCGAGGCCATCCAGCGCCGCTTCGACGACCTCGACTACCTGTACGAGATCGGCGAGCTGGACCTGAACATCTCGGGCTGCATCAACTCCTGTGGCCACCATCACGTGGGCCACATCGGGATCCTGGGCGTGGACAAGGCGGGCGAGGAGTGGTACCAGATCACGCTGGGCGGACGCCAGAGCGGGGCCGCCAAGCCCTTGCCCGACATCGAGTCCACCCGCGGGGGCGGCGCGGCGATCGGCCGCATCATCGGACCCTCGTTCGCGCGTGGGGAAGTGGCCGACGTGGTTGCGACCCTGGTCGAGACCTACATCGACCTGCGCGACAGCGATGCCGAGCGCTTCATCGACGTGGTCGAGCGCGTGGGCATCGATCCCTTCAAGACCCGGGTCTACGCCGAGCGCAAGCAGGCCAAGGCCGCCCTGGCGGAGGCTGCCCATGTCTGAGCAGCAGCAAGCCGCCACGCTGATCCGCCATCGGGATCTGGAAGTCGACACCTGGAAGCGCTTCGAGCCCACCGAGGCCCGGCCGCTGCCGGCCGACGACGAGGATTGGCTCGTGCCGCTGGCGGTCTGGCAGTCGGCGCGCGCCGAACTGCGCGGCCGCCGCCGGCCCGTGGGTGTGCTGCTGGGGCCCGCCGACGATCCCGCCGAGCTGGCCGAGGAGGGCAGGATAGACCCCACCGGACTGGCGCTGATCGCGGTCGATTTTCCCATCTACACCGATGGCCGGGGCTATTCCATCGCCTACCTGCTGCGCACGCGGCTCGGCTGGCAGGGAGAACTGCGGGCGGTGGGCGACGTGATGATCGACACCATCCATTACCAGGCCCGGTCGGGCTTCGACAGCTTCGCGGTCAAGCACGGCCACGACCCCGAACAGGCGCTGCGGGCCTTCGGCACCTTCACGGCGGCCTATCAGCAAAGCTACCCGGTGCCCGCCGCGCGGCAGGGCTGACCCATGGGCAAAGTCTATCTGGTGGGTGCGGGCCCCGGCGCGGCGGATCTGCTGACCGTGCGCGCGGCCCGGCTGCTGGGCCGGGCCGACGTGGTCTTCCACGATGCGCTGGTGGACGGCGAAGTGCTTGCGCTGGCGCCCCAGGCCCACCTCGTGGCCGTGGGCAAGCGCTGCGGGCAGTTGTCCACGGTGCAGCAGTTCATCAACCGCCAACTGGTCGATGCCGCCCGCCGGCATGCCTGCGTGGTGCGCCTGAAAGGAGGCGACCCCATGCTGTTCGGGCGCGCGCAGGAGGAAATCGCCGCGCTGGCCCGGGCCGGCATCGAGGTCGAGGTGGTGCCCGGCATCAGCGCGGCCTTCGGCGCCAGTTCGGCGCTGGGCCTGTCCCTGACGCGCCGCGGCCTGAGCCGCAGCGTCGTGTTCCTGACGCCCGCCGTGGGCAATGGCGAGCGCCCCCATGCGTGGGCGGATGCCGCCCGGGGCGCCGATACCGTGGTGCTGTACATGGCCAGCCGCCAGGCGGAGGCGATCGCCCAGGGCCTGATGGCCGCGGGCATGGCGCCGGGACGCCCGGCGGTGCTGGTCGAGAATGCCAGCCTGCCGGCCCAGCGGGTGCTGCCCACCACCCTGGAGCGCCTGCCGCAGGCCGCGCGGGAACTGGGCTCGGGGCCGGCGCTGATCATGGTGGGCGAGATCTACGCCGAACTGCTCGAGCAGGCCGCGGGCCGCCTGGACGCGGAAACGAGGCGGACCGCTGCGGCCTGACTGCATTTCTCTTACACTTCGGTCATGTTGATCGAAGACTACGGACTCGCGCTGGGCAAGAGTTTTCTGTTTTCCCTGGCGACGCTGCTCCCCATCCTGAATCCCACGGCGACGGCACCGATATTCCTGTCCCTGACCGAGGGCGCTTCCCCGGGCGTGCGGGAAGTGCTCGCGGCCAGGATCGCCCGCAACGTGTTCCTGCTGCTGTTCGCGGCGATGCTGATCGGGTCGGTCGTGCTCGATTTCTTCGGCATCTCGCTGGCCATCGTCCGCGTGGGCGGGGGGCTGCTGGTGGTGGCCAGCGCCTGGCGCCTGCTCAATTCCAGCGATGGCGGGGCCGAGCGCTCGGCCCGGCTGGCCGAGGGCTTCACGGTCGAAATGGCCAACCGCCGCGCCTTCTATCCCCTGACGTTCCCCATCGCCTGCGGGCCGGGTTCCATTGCCGCGGCCATCACCGTGGGCGCCAGCCTGCACGATCACGCCTCGCTGTTCGTCAGCGGCACCCGCATCGCCGGCGCGGTGCTGGGCCTGTCCCTGGTGGCGGGGTCGGTGCTGCTGTGCTTCCGCTACGCGCAGCAGTTGCTGCGCCTGCTGGGAGACACGGGAACTGTCGTGTTCCTGCGGTTGTCAGCATTCATTCTGCTCTGCCTTGGCGTCCAGATCGTCTGGGACGGCGCGTCCGAACTGCTGCTCGGCGTGCTGCGCCAGGTCCCGTTGCCCCCATCCACCTGACAGCCCTCGTGGCCTTGACCCATGAAAACCGTACTCGTTGACCGCCTGCTCGCCTTCACCGCCATTGCCAGCCTGGGCGCCGTGGCGGTCGCGCTGGTGTCGCAGCATGTCTTCGACATGCAGCCCTGCGCCTGGTGCGTGCTGCAGCGCCTGATCTATCTCGCGATTGCGGTATTCGCAGTGCTGGGCCTGGTGCTGCGGCGGATCGCGGCGGCGCAGAAGACCTGCGCCGGCATCGTGGCGGCGCTGGCGCTGGCCGGCGTGGCTACGGCCATCTACCAGCACAATGTCGCCTCCCAATTGATGAGTTGCGACCAGACCTTCGCCGACCGCTTCATGACCGGTTCCGGACTGGACGGGTCGCTGCCTTCGGTATTCGGCATCTACGCGACCTGCGCCGACGCGGCGGTGGACCTGCTGGGCGTACGCTACGAGATCTGGAGCGTGCTGCTGTTCGCGGTGCTGGCGGTGGCGGGCGTGGCGGCATTGCTGCTGCGCCGGCGGCCGCGCTCCTTGTTTGCCGGGGCGGCGCACTAGGCCGGCAGCATCGCCCGGATCCGGCTCAAGAGCGCTTCGAGATCGATAGGGTCGATCGCATACAGCGAGGGCCGCGCGCAGCGCTCCAGGAACGGTTCGTAGACGTCCTGGTTTTTCGGCTTGCCGATGCCGTCGAGTATCGTGAGCAGCGTATGGCCACGGTGCCGGCGGTTCCTCTGTTCGTCGGCGGCACGACCCGGGGGAAACGGATCCTCCGCACCCGATATCAGCATGGCGTGCATGCGGCCAAGTCTCATGATGTTCTGGACGGGGTCGTCAGGCCTGGCATGCCTCGTGGTCGAAGGCCGCGAAGTTGAATCCATCGTCTGCGCGACCCACTCGGCATCGCGCCTGGTCCTGCCGCTGAGCAGCGGGCCAAGCAGCCATCCGCGGGGATGGTCTCGGGGTGGCAAGCCCCGCAAGGCAAGGGTCCGGAACTGTTCTGCCGATAGATGCTCCGCGCAATCCCGCAGCTCGGTGGAATAAGCGGGTTCAGACCATTTCGACGGCGGAGCGGACAGGAGGCGGGCGATACGCAGCGCGTGCGGGTGGCGGTACACCATGTCCTTCATTTGTCTCGAAGACTGCGCCAGCTTGATCGTGGATTCGGGGTCGAGATAGGGCAACGCCGCCTGCTGCATCTCCAGCGGCAGCCGCGTGAATGGAGACGGCGATTCGGACGAGGGCTGAGCCAGCGCCGCCGGCCTGCGGCGTCCAGTCTGGTGGATGGGCGGCGGCTCGGAGGGATCGCGGGGAGAGTGGGGACGGGAGCCAGCGTCGGATGGCGGCGAGCCATCCCTTTGATCCGTGCCCTGGACGGTGTTTCTGGCCAGGGAGAACAGAGACGAGAGACGACCGTTGATCGAATCCATGATTTTCCTGGAAAAAGGATGGATGCCGATAGGTAACGATGGCCCGGGTCATGGTTCCTGGCCGGTGCCGTGGCCGGCCGGGCGGATTTCGTCGGCACATGAGTTATCGTCACGACATTGGCGCCGCGGAGAAATCGTGTGAGTGAGTCCAGAAAGCAGGGGGGGCGTACCAGTGCGCCGGTCGGGTTTCGCGAAATCTCCGCCCAGGGCGGGTATCGCGTGGGCGTGGCCACGCTCGATGCGCAGGCCACGCTGAACGCCTTGTCCCTGGAGATGGCCGAACGCCTGGCGATGCAGCTCGATGCCTGGGCCGCCGATCCGGCCATCGCGGTGGTGGTGCTGGAAGGCGAAGGGCGCGCGTTGTGCGCCGGCGGCGACCTGCGAAGCGTGTACCACGAGATGCGCGACCACCGGGGCGACGGCGCGCCGCGCCGCATCGCCCGCTTCTTCGAGCGCGAATACGGCCTGAACCACGCCATCCATGCCTATCCCAAGCCGTTCCTGTGCTGGGGCAACGGCATCGTCATGGGCGGGGGCATGGGCCTGCTGATAGGCGCGAGCCACCGCGTCGTCACGGAAAGCTCGCGCCTGGCCATGCCCGAGATCGTCATCGGCCTGTTTCCCGACGTGGGCATGTCCTGGGCCCTGAACCGCATGCCGGGCAAGTCGGGCCTGTTCCTGGGGCTGACCGGCGCCGCACTGCAGGCTGCCGACGCGTTGTTCGCCGGCTGGGCCGACTACCACATCCCGCATGCCCGCAAGCAGCAGGTGATCGATGCGCTGGCTCGCCAGGCCTGGACTGGCGAGCGCCGTGCCGACGACCTCCTGCTGCACGACGTACTCGACGCCTGCCACGTCGCCCCGGACCCGGCGCAAGGCCCGCTGCGGCGCAACCTGGATACGGTGGCGACGCTGTGCCGGGCGCCGGCGCTGGACGACGTCATCGGCGCCATCCTCCAATACGATGGCGCCGATCCCTGGCTGGAAGGGGCGCGCGACGCCCTGGCCAAGGGCGCGCCCAGCACCGCGCGGCTGGCCTGGGAGCTGCAGCGGCGCACGCGCCACATGTCGCTGGCCCAGGTCTTCCAACTGGAGTATCAGGTCGCCCTGTGGTGCTGCACCCGTGGCGATTTCCAGGAAGGTATCCGCGCCCTGCTGATCGACAAGGACCGCCATCCGGCCTGGAAGGCCACCCATGGGACCGAGGTCGGAACCGCCTGGGCGGACCGGGCCTTCCGCGACATGGCCGCCGATTTTCCCGTGCCCGCCTCGCTGCGGGCACTGGCCGGATAGGGGCCGCGAGCCGGCCGCCGTGTCCAGGTCCGAGCGCCTGTTCGCCTTGCTCCAGGCCTTGCGGCGCCGCAAGCGGCCGGTCAGCGGACGCCTGCTGGCCGGGGAACTCGGCATCAGCCTGCGCACGCTCTACCGCGACATCGCCAGTCTGCAGGCCCAGGGCGCGCAGATCGAGGGCGAGCCAGGCCTGGGCTACGTGCTCAGGCCGGGTTTCCTGCTGCCTCCCATGATGTTTTCGGAAGAAGAGATCGAGGCCCTGGTGCTGGGCTCGCGATGGGTCGCCCGCCGCACCGACGAGCCGCTGGCCTGGGCGGCCCGCAACGCCCTGGCCAAGATCGCCGCCGTGCTGCCCGACGACCTGCGCCACGGCCTGGACACCTCCGCGCTGCTGGTGGGGCCGGCGGCCCCGCAGGAACAGGTGGACCTGTCCGAGATCCGCCGCGCGATCCGCGCCGAGCACAAGCTCGACATCGTCTATCGCGATGGTGCCGGCGCCGCTTCGCAGCGGCTCATCTGGCCGTTCGGCCTGGGGTTCTTCGAGCAGTCGCGCGTGGTGCTCGGCTGGTGCGAACTGCGGCAGGATTTCCGCCATTTCCGCACCGACCGCATCCAGGCCATGAGCGCCACCGGCCTGCGCTACCCGCGCCGGCGCCAAGCCCTGCTGAAGGCGTGGCGCGAGAAAGAGGGCATACCCCCGCAAGAAGTTTGATACTGACAGAAATTGGCAGCATGGGCCGCTATCCTGGACACGCCTACCAACCAGGAGCGACTTCATGAACCATCCGAACTTCGTCATTCTCTACGTCGACCAGCCCGAGGCCAGCGGCCGCTTCTACGCGGACCTGCTGGGCGTCAGCCCGATCGAGTCCTCGCCCACCTTCGTGCTGTTCATGCTGGATACCGGCCTGATGCTGGGCCTGTGGTCCCGGCACACGGTGGAACCGCCGCCCGCCGCTGCGCCGGGCGGCGGCGAGATCGTCTTGCGCATGGAAAGCTACGATGCCGTCGACGCCCGCTGCGCGGACTGGACGGCGCGCGGCATTCCGCTGCTCATGCCGCCCGCGACCCTGGAGTTCGGCCGCTCCTTCGTCGCGCGGGATCCGGACGGGCATCGGTTGCGCGTGTTCGCGCCCGAAGCGGCCCGATAGCTTCTCAGCCAGCGGCCGGGATGATGGGCAGCGTCAGATAGGATGCCCTTTCCGGCCCGCCGTACACGGTGGTGCGGCCCTGGAAATCCTGGCCGCCGCGATCCGCGGGGTCGGTATGGGTGAGCCGCCCCTTGATGCCTTCGAACTCGAAATCCTTGCCCTGTATCGTCAGGCGCAGGCGGTAGCCGCGCGGGATGACGATAGAGGTGGGCCAGATTTCGAGGTCGAGGGGATACGCGGTACCGGGTTCGATCTTCTGGATTTCGTCGTGCGCATGGAAGATCCGGTAAGGCATGGACATCCGTTCGTCGACCTTGCGGTGCGATGCGCGCAGCCATCCCCGGGTCAGCGGCGTGGGTTCGTGGGCGCCGTCGAACACGATTTCCCTGCCGTCGGGATCGAAAAGCCGCAGGACGGCAAAGAGGTCGGCATCCCGGGTGGAGGAGGAGACCCAGATGCGCAGCGGGATGAAGCCGGTGATTTCGGTCGTGGTTTCGAAGGGCGGGGTGGTGAAGTCCAGGTGTTCCTGCTGGGCCTGAAAGCCGGCGCTGGCGGCTTGGGTGGGCGCGGCGGTATCCAGGGTCGCGTTGCCGGGATGCAGATAGAACCTGGTCCAGCGGGTGCGCGCGAGCGGAAACTCGTGTTCGGCGCGGCGGGTTTCGCCGTCTACGGTGCGGATGGACAGCAGCACGGGCGGGGTCCGGTCCCAGCCGTTGGGCAGGCCCTTCAGGAAGTGATCGAAGAATTGTTTTTGCAGCGCGATGTAGCGGGGCAGGTAGAAGCTTTCGTAGTGGGTGCCGATGTGCATGGACAGCCATTTTTGCGCGGAGCCGGCGCGCAGGTAGCCTTCGATGTTGCCGCGCAGATGGTTGCCGGGGCCGCCCCAATTGCCGGCCGACAGCACGGGAACGGCGATGCGGGAAAGGTCGGGCGTGCGTTCTTTGTGCCAGGCGTCGCACAAGCCGTGCCGCGCCATTTCCGCGGGATAGTCGCTGCGGTTGGCGGCCAGCAGGGTTGCGCTCAGCGCGGGGCCGGTCGTGGGCTGGCCGTCGTCGCGGTCGCGGTAGGGCGTATCGCCGTTGCCATGCTGGTTGGACAGCACCTGCTTGGGCCACCATGAGCTGAGGAAGCCGTTGCTGCGTATGCCGCCGTGATAGCCGTAGTCGCGGTAGTGGTCGGATCGGCCTTCCCAGGGCACGATGGCGGCCAGGTACTGGGGGCGCAGCGCGGCGACACGCCATTGGGTGGCGGCATAGTACGAAATGCCGATCAAGCCCACCTTGCCGTTGCTCCACGATTGCGTGCCGGCCCACTCGATGGCGTCGCGGTAGTCCTGGATTTCGCGCGGCGACATGGGGTCGAGGTAGCCCGGCGACTTCCCGCTGCCGCGCGCGTCGACGTGGATGACCACGTAGCCGTCGGGTACCCATCGCTCGGGGTCCACGGTTTCCCAGCGCAGGTAGCGGCCAGTCGAGCCGTCCTGGCACAGGCCGGGATGCAGGCGCTGCAGTTTTTCCCATTGCGGCTTGAAGCCGTCGGCGAAGTGGACGTCCTTGCCGTAGACCCCTTGGGCCATGACGACGGGGTAGCGTCCCGGTTCGGCGGGGCGGAAAACGTTCGCTTTCAGGACGGCGCCGTCGTCCATCGGGATCTCGACGTCTTTTTCGAAGACGAGTGTATGGGGGGCGGCTGGATTCCGGGCTGGGGTGTTCGGTTCGGTCACGATAGGGTCTCCGTGTTGTCCGGCTATTGTTTTTCGATCCTGGCGGCCTGCATGATGTCGGTGTAGGTCGCGGTTTCCTTGGCGAGGTAGTTCGCCATGTCCTGGGGCGAGCCGCCCGCCACGTCCAGCCCCATGGCGCCGAGACGTTCCTTGAGCGCGGGCGAGGCCAGCGCGTCGTTGAAGGCGCGGTTCAGCCGGGCCACGATCTCGGGCGGCGTGCCCGCCGGGGCCAGCGCGCCCTGCCAGCCGCCCTGGACTTCGTAGCCGGCGACGCCGGCTTCTTCCACCGTCGGCACGTCGGGCAATTGCGGGAAGCGCGTCGAGCCGGTTACCGCGATCGCGCGCAGCGTTCCGCTCTTGACCTGTTCGATCGCCGAGACCGGGTTGAGGAAGGCCAGCTTCACTTCGCCGGACATGACCGCATTCATGGCGGGGGCGGCGCCCTTGTAGGGAACGTGTACCAGGTGGGTGCCTGCCTTGTAGTTGAAGTACTCCGCGACCAGGTGCATGGTGTTGCCGATGCCGGCCGAGCCGTAGGGGATGTTGGAGTTGGCCGGCTTGGCGAGCTTGACCAGATCCTGCACGGTCTTGACCGGCAGGGATGGCGTGACCACGAGTACCTGGCCGCGTGTCGATCCCACCAGCACGACGGGGACGAAATCCTTGGCGGTGTCGTAGGGCAGGGATTTGTACAGCAGGGGGTTGATGACGTGCGAGCCGGTCGTGTACAGCAGGGTATAGCCGTCGGCCGGCGCCTTGGCCACGAGATCCGAGGCGATGATGGAGTTGGCGCCCGCGCGGTTCTCCACGATGACCGCCTGCTTGAGCCGCTTGCCCATTTCCTGGGCCAGGATGCGCGACACCGTGTCGGGGTTGCCGCCCGGAGAAAAGGGCAGGATCAGCTTGATGGGACGGTCGGGAAACGTGTCGCCGCGGGCGGCGGGTGCGGCAAGGGTCAGGGCTGCGAGGCAGGCTGTGGAAAGTCCAACCAGAAAAACCGGGTTCTTCATGATGTGTTCCTCCTCCATGGCGGTGTTCCCGACGAGGTCGGGGCGCGCGTCTTGTCGTGATGGCTCAGGCAGTCATGCAAAAAAATCGATAAAAATCTCAATGTGAATTTTTGTCGATAAAATTATATGAAGAAAAACAATATCGACGATCAAGGAAAACCCCGAGCCCTCATGAAATAAAAGAATGTTTCCTTATATAAAGTAATCTTATATAATACCTAGTACGCAATTCATCCGGCATCCACGAGGAGACAAGCCATGAGCGCCAACCAGACCGCCGTCCAGTCCAATGACCAATCGCCCGTACTCGTCGATTTCGAAGACGGCATCGCATGGGTCACCTTGAACCGGCCCACGAAACGCAACGCCATCAACCCGGGCATCGTCTACAACATGGTCCGGGTGCTGGAGGAACTGGAAGCGGACGACCGCTGCAAGGTCCTGGTGCTGACCGGCGCGGGCGACGCGTTCTCGGCCGGCATGGACCTGCGCGAATACTTCCGCGGCACGGACAACAATCCCAAGGAACGCATCA
This sequence comes from Pigmentiphaga kullae, assembly GCF_004216695.1. Classification (GTDB taxonomy): domain Bacteria; phylum Pseudomonadota; class Gammaproteobacteria; order Burkholderiales; family Burkholderiaceae_B; genus Pigmentiphaga; species Pigmentiphaga kullae. Next base: position 1,084,646 of record NZ_SGXC01000002.1, on the reverse strand, counting down.
AGCTGTACCGCGCCAACGCCCAGTGGCAATGGCGCCAGCTGCGCTTCTACGCCAAGCCCACCATCGCCATGGTCAACGGCTGGTGCTTCGGCGGCGCCTTCACGCCGCTGGTGTCCTGCGACCTGGCGATCGCCGCCGAGGAAGCCCAGTTCGGACTCTCCGAAATCAACTGGGGCATCATCCCCGCCGGCGTGGTCAGCCGCGCGGTGGCCTCGCTGGTGCGCGAACGCGAAGCCATGTACTACGTGATGACGGGCGAAACCTTCGACGGCCGCCGCGCCGCCGACATAGGCCTGGTCAACGAGGCCGTGCCGCGCGAGCGCCTGCGCGAGCGGACCCGCCAACTGGCCAAGGTCCTGATGGAAAAGAATCCCACCGTGCTGCGCACGGCCAAGATCGCCCATCGCATGGCGGCCGAAATGAGCTGGGAGCAGGCCACCGATTACCTGATGGCCAAGGTCGACCAGTCCACCTTCCACGATCCGGAGCGCGGCCGCGACAATGCCATGAAGCAATTCCTGGACGAAAAGTCGTTCAAGCCCGGTCTGGGCGCGTATCAGCGCTAAGACGGCACGAAGGGGTATCGCATGTCTTCATTCGCTCTGGACCGCCTGCTGCGGCCCAAGTCGATCGCCGTGGTCGGCGCTTCGCCCGAGCCGGGTTCGGTCAGCGGCCTGCTGCTGGCCAATCTGCAGCGCTTCGGCTATGCCGGGCAGCTGCACCTGGTCAGCCGCAGCCGGGACGAGGTCAACGGCATCCGCTGTTTCAAGTCCATCGATGAACTGCCGGAAGGCGTGGACGTGGCCGTGCTGGTGGTGCCGCAGGTGGCGGTGGCCGATTCGGTCGCGGCCTGCGGGCGCCGGGGCGTGGGCGCGGCGGTGGTGTTCGCCTCGGGCTTTGCCGAGATGGGCGACGAAGGCCGGTCCGCCCAGGAAGCCATGGCCGCCATCGCGCGGCGCCATGGCGTGGCCGTGCTGGGGCCCAACTGCCTGGGCTTCATCAACTTCGCCGATGCCGTGCCGCTGACCTTCGAGCCGGTGCAGCCGGCGCCGGTCCGCTCCGGTCCGCGCATAGGCATCGTGGCCCAGAGCGGCGCGATGAACGGCAACCTGCGCCAGGCGTTCCTGGGGCGCGGGCTGGGGGTCTCGTTCTCGATCTCGACCGGCAACGAGGCGGTGCTGGGCGCGGAGGATTTCCTGTCCGCGCTGGTCGAGGCGCCCGACGTCGATGCCTTCGCGGTGTTCGTCGAAATGCTGCGCAAGCCGGCCGAATTCCTGCGCGTGGCGCGCCGCGCGCGCGAACTGGGCAAGCCCGTCGTGCTGATGCATCCGGGCCGCAGCCAGCGCGCCCGCGAGGCGGCCAAGTCGCACACGGGCGCGTTGGCGGGCGATCACCAGGTCATGCGCACGCTGGTCGAGCGCGAAGGCGTGGTGGTGGTCGACAGCATGGACGAAATGTTCGATGTAACGGCCATTCTCGCGCGTTACCCGCAGCCGGTGACCGAGGGCGGGGCGGCCGTGGCCTCGAACTCGGGCGCCCTGCGCGGACTGGCGCTGGATTTCTGCGAAGACATCGGCCTGCAACTGGCCGATTTCCAGCCCGCCACGATGCAGGCCCTGTCGCAGATCCTGCCCGACTTCATGGCGCCCGACAATCCGCTGGACCTGACCGCGATCGGCATGCAGAAGCCGGAGATTTTCGGGCTGTCGGCGCAGGCCATCCTGGACGATCCCGGCGTGGGCAGCCTGATCATGCCGCTGATGGGCGGCTCGCCCGCGCAGCAAGTGGCCAAGGCGGATTCACTGCTGCCGGTGATGCAGGCGTCGCGCAAACCCGTGTGCTTCGTCATCATGGGCGACAGCGGCCCGCTGGGTAGCGAATTCCTGGAGCGGGTCCATGCCAGCGGCATGCCGTTCCTGCGGTCGCCCGACCGCGCCATGCGCGCCATGGCCCATGTGCATCGCTACGGACGCCTGCACGCCGAGGCGGCCGAACGCAGCGGGGCGCAAGCCGGCCTGCGCCGCGACGATCTTCAGCCGGGGCCGCTGGCCGAGTTCAAGGGCAAGCAATGGCTGCGCGAGCTGGGCATCTCCACCCCCAAGGGCGGGCTGGCCCGCACGCCGGCCGAGGCCGAAGCGCTGGCGCGCGAGATCGGCTATCCGGTGGTGCTCAAGGCCCAGGCCGACACGCTCATGCACAAGAGCGACGTGGGCGGGGTGGCGGTCAACCTGCGCGATGCCCAGGCGCTGGGCGATGCGTGGCAGCGCATCCAATCCTCGGTGGCCCGGCATTGCCCGGATATCGCGCTGGACGGCATGCTGGTCGAGGCCATGTCCAGCCCCGGCCTGGAACTGGTGGTGGGTGGGCGCCGCGATCCCAATTGGGGCGTGGTGACGCTGGTGGGGTTGGGCGGGATATGGATCGAGGCCCTGCACGACGTGCGCCTCTTGCCGCCCGACCTGACCGAGGCGCAGATCCTGCGCGAACTGCAGCGCCTGAAGGGGGCCAAGCTGTTGTCCGGCCTGCGCGGCGCGCCGCCGGTGGACGTGGCGGCGGTGGCGGCCGTGGTGCGGCGCCTGTCCGCGCTGATGCTGGCGAATCCCGGGATCGCGGAGATCGATATCAATCCGCTGATCGCCTTGCCGGCCGGCCAGGGCATCGTGGCCCTGGACGCGCTGTTCGTCATGGACGCGGAGCCGGCGCCCTGAGGGCGCGGTGCTTGCACGGAGAGCAATCCTATGTCGTCATTCGATAGCGAGACGTTTCCTCAGTTGATGGACACCGTCGAGCGCTTCATCCGCCAACGCCTGATGCCGCTGGAGCGGCAGGTGGAGGAAAAGGAGGAAGTGCCGCCCGAGGTCATCGAGGAAATGAAGCAAATGGGCCTGTTCGGCCTGGGGATTCCCGAAGCCTACGGCGGCTGCGAACTGGACCTGATGCAGGAATTGCAGGTGCAGATGGCCTTCAGCTATACCTCGCCGGCATTCCGGCTGGTGTTCTGGCCCAACGTGGGCATAGGCAGCAAGGGCCTGGTGCTGGCCGGCACCGAGGAGCAGAAGCACAGGTATCTGCCGGGCCTGGCCAGCGGCGAGCTGCGCGCGGCATTCTGCCTGACTGAACCCGACGCCGGCTCGGACGCGGCCAGCCTGAGGACGCGTGCCGAGCGGGACGGCGACATGCTGGTCATCAACGGCACCAAGCGTTTCATCACCAACGCCACGCGCGCCCATGTCTTTACCGTCATGGCGCGCACCGACCCGTCCCGGCCGGGCGCGGCCGGCATCAGCGCCATCCTGGTCGATCGCGATACCCCTGGGCTGCACATAGGCAAGTCCGAGAAGAAGCTGGGCCAGCGCGGCTCGCCCATCGGCGACGTGATCTTCGAGAACGTGCGGGTGCCGGTATCCAATGTGATAGGCGGCGAGTCCGCGTTGGGGCAGGGCTTCAGGACCGCCATGCAGGTGCTGGATCACGGCCGCATCAGCGTGGCAGCCTCGGGGCTGGGCATGGCGCGCCGGCTGATCGACGAGGCGGCGCGCTACGCCCTGCAGCGCAAGCAGTTCGGGCAGCCCATTGCCGAATTCCAGCTGGTGCAGGCCATGCTGGCCGATTCCGAAACCGAATACCTGGCCGGACACGCACTGGTGATGCAGGCGGGCCAGGCCCTGGCGCGCGGAGAAGACGTGCGCAACCAGGCGGCCGCGGCCAAGTATTTCTGCTCGGAGGCGCTGTCGCGCATCGCCGACCGCGCCCTGCAAATTCACGGCGGCTCCGGCTATGTGGCCGAATACAACGTCGAACGCCTGTACCGCGATGCCCGGGCGCTGCGCATCTACGAAGGTACCAGCCAGGTCCTGCAACTGGTGATCGCGCGTACCATGCTCAAGCGCTACCAGGATTGAACGCCATTTTCGAGACTTATCGAAAATGTTTGTGAGGCCATCGCAAACCCGTGTTTCAGCCTTTGCGGTGTTTCTTCTACAGTTAGCGGGGATCAGGCGGCGCGGCATGTCGCGGCCGCCCACGATAATGACGGAGACAATGTGTACCCCCTGAGCTATGTGCGTCCGGCCACCTTGCAGGAAGCGCTGGACTGCCTGGCCCGCGAGCCCGAAGCCCGCCCCCTGTCGGGCGGCATGACCCTGGTGCCCACCCTCAAGCAGCGGCTGGCGGCGCCTTCGCACCTGGTTGATCTGACGCGCCTGCCGGAGTTGCAAGGCATCTCGCGCGACGGCGACATGCTGAAAATCGGTGCCGCCACGCGCCATGTGCAGGTGGCCGAATCGACCCTGGTGGGCCAGACCATTCCGGGCCTGGCGGCCCTGGCAGGCCTGATCGCCGATCCGCAGGTGCGCAACCGCGGCACCATGGGCGGGTCCGTGGCCAACAACGATCCCTCCGCCGACTATCCGGCCGCCGTGCTGGGGCTGGGGGCGACCGTGATAAGCAGCCAGCGGCGCATCGCCGCCGACGATTTCTTTACCGGCATGTTCGAGACCGCGCTGGTCCCGGGCGAGATCATCGTGGGCTTCGAATTTCCCGTTCCCCGCCGCAGCGCTTACGCCAAGTATCGCCACAAGGCCACGGGCTACGCGGTAACGGGCGTGTTCGTCGCCGATACCGCGCAAGGCGTGCGGGTGGCGGTGACCGGGGCCGGGCCCTGCGTATTCCGCTGGCACGAGGCGGAGGCGGCGCTGGCCAACGGCGACGCCGGGGCGCTGGCCACGGTTCCCCTGGATGCCGATGAACTGAACGAGGACCGCGCGGGCAGCGCCGCCTATCGCGCCAATCTGGTGCGGGTGATGGCGCGGCGCGCCTGGGCGCAATTATCTTGAATCGCGGACGGCCCGGAGCGAGGCCGCGCAAGGTGGAGAAGTCATGGAACTGAAAGGATCGCATACGCTGCGGGCACCCCGCGAACGGGTGTGGGAATACCTGAACACCCCGGAAATCCTGCAGGCATGCGTGCCTGGCTGCGAATCGTTCACCGCTGGCGAGGCGCAGGACGAATATGCCGCCGTGGTGGTGGCCGCCATCGGCCCGGTGAAGGCGCGCTTCAAGGGGACCCTGAGCATCGCCGACAAGCGCGCGCCGCAGGGCTATCGCATCATCGGCCAGGGCGATGGCGGCATCGCCGGTTTCGGAAAAATGGTGGCCGACGTCGAGTTGGCCGAAGACGGCGAGGGCACGGTACTGACTTACGTGGCCCAGGCCCAGGTCGGCGGCAAGCTCGCGCAGATCGGCGCGCGGCTGGTGGGCTCGGTGGCCAACAAGATGGCGGCGCAGTTCTTCGAACGCTTCAGCGTCAAGGTGGAAGAGAAGGTCGCGCCATGAGTCGTGTGGAACTGCGCGTCAATGGCGTGGCGACCAGCCGCGAGGTGGATGACCGAACCCTGCTGGTGGAACTGCTGCGCGGCGAACTGGGCCTGACCGGCACCCACGTCGGCTGCGATACCAGCCAGTGCGGCGCATGCACGGTCAAGCTCGACGGCGCCGCGGTCAAGTCGTGCACGGTGCTGGCCGCGCAGGCCAGCGGCGGCGAGGTGCTGACCGTGGAGGGGTTGTCGACCCCGCAGCAGCTGGGCGAGGTGCCGGCGGCCTTCGTCGCCTGCCATGGCCTGCAATGCGGCTTCTGTACGCCGGGCATGATGATGGCGATCGACTACTACCTGGATACCGACGGTTCGCTGGACGACGAGCGGATCCATCGCGCCCTGGAAGGAAACATCTGCCGCTGCACGGGCTACGTCAACATCATCGAGGCGGTCAAGCACGCGGCGCGTGCGCGCATGGAAGCGGGCAAGCCCGTCGGGAGGCAGCATGGATAGCCGATTGGTCGGCCAGCCGCGTCCGCGCGCCGAAGACCAGCGGCTGGTGCGGGGCCAGGGCCGCTATACCGACGACGTGAATCTGCCCGGCCAGGCCTATGGCGCGTTCGTGCGGTCCACCCATGCCCATGCCGTCATCCGCGGCATCGACATCGAGGCGGCGGCGCAGGCGCCCGGGGTGATCGCGGTGCTGCGCGGCCAGGATTACCTGGACGACGGCCTGCGCGGCATGGACCACATTCCCAATCCCGCCGACGCCGTTGCCTTCAAGGAACGTGCCTTCCAGCATTCGCTGACCGGCAGTATCTTCAACCAGCGGCATCTGCCATTGGTGGTGGATCGCGTGCGCCACGTCGGCGAGCCGGTGGTGCTGGTGGTGGCCCGCAGCATGCGCGAGGCCCGCGACGCCTGCGAAATGGTGCTGATCGACTACGACCCCTTGCCGGCCGTGGTGGACGCGGTGCAGGCCATGGACGAAGGGGCGCCGCAATTGTGGGACGGCGCGCCGCGCAACCTGTGCTTCCAGGCCCGGGTGGGCGACGAGGCCGCGGTGCGCGAGGCCTTTGCCCGCGCCCACCACGTCGTGCGCCGGGAGTTTCGCAACAGCCGCATCGTCAATTGCCAGATGGAACCGCGCTCGGCGCTGGGCAGCTTCGACGAAGGCTCCGGCGAATACCTGCTGATCTCGGGCAGCCAGGGCGTGACGCGCCAGCAGATGTGCATCGCCGATGCACTGGGGATATCCCCGGCGAAATTACGAGTGGTGTCGCCTGACGTGGGCGGCGGCTTCGGTCCGCGCAGTTGCGTGAATCCCGACCAGCTCGCGGTGCTTTGGGCCGCGCGCAGGGTAGGGCGGCCGGTGAAGTGGACCAGCGACCGCAACGAGGCCTTCCTGTCGGACTACCAGGGGCGCGACCAGGTCATCCGGGCGGCCATCGCGTTCGACGCGCAAGGACGCATCCTGGGCATAGACAACGAGATCGTCGGCAACATCGGCGCCCATACCGTGTCGTATGTGCCCCTGGCCAACGGCTCGCGCATCATGACCACGGTCTACCACGTGCCCGCGGCCACGGCGCTGCTGTCCGCGGTGCTTACGAACACGCCGCCCACCGGCCCTTACCGGGGCGCGGGCCGTCCGGAAGCCACGCACGTGATGGAACGGATGCTGGATGTCGCCGCCGACGAGATGGGCATGGACCGCATCGAACTGCGCCGGCGTAATCTCATCCAGCCGGCGCAGATGCCCTATCACAGTCCCATGGGGCTGACCTATGACAGCGGCGCCTTCGCGGCCAACATGGAGCGGGCCCTGGTGGTATCGCAGTGGAGCGAGGCCGGGCAGCGCAAGCGCGATGCGCGCGCGCGCGGCAAATTGCTCGGCACGGGGCTGGCCAATTACGTGGAGTCGCCGGTGGGCGCGCCGCGCGAACGCATCGAGATCACCATAGGCACCGATGGCCACGTTGATTTCGTGGTCGGCACGCAAAGCACGGGGCAAGGGCACGAAACCAGCTTCGTGCAGGTGCTGGCCGACGAACTGGGCGTGCCCTTCGAGGCCGTCACCATGCGCACCGGCGATTCCCACTTCGTCAAGGTGGGGGGCGGTTCGCATTCGGACCGTTCCATGCGCCTGGTGGGGCATCTGCTGCTGCAGGCCGGCGAGCGCTTGCGATCCACGGCGCTGGTGGCAGCGGCCTCGATGTGGGGCGTTGATGTCCAGGGCCTGCGCTACGAGGACGGTCGCGTGCGCGACCAGGCCGGGCAGCGCGCGGCGGGCCTGGGCGAGATCGCGGCCCATATCGGGCGCGAGGGCGTGCCCGGCAATCCGCAAGAGCGCCGCTTCTACGTCGACGCCGAGTTCAATGGCCGTATCGCCGCCCATCCCACGGGCACGGCGGTCTGCGAACTGGAGATCGATCCCGAGACCGGCGACGTGGAGATCGTGCGCTATACGTCCATCGACGACGTCGGACGCCCGATCAATCCGCTGATCGTCGAAGGCCAGGTGCATGGCGGCCTGGCGCAGGGCATAGGACAGGCCTTTTTCGAGGACTACCACGTCGACCCGGAAAGCGGACAGATATTCAGCGGTTCGTACATGGACTACGGCGTGGCGCGAGCGGGGGCGATCCCGCGGCGCTTCGACGTGGAACTGACCGAGGACCGCACCCACGGCAACGCGCTGGGGGTCAAGGGCGGCGGCGAGAGCGGCATCACGCCTGCCACGGCCGCCATATTCAACGCGCTGGCCGACGCGCTGCGCGGCATCACGCACGAAGAGCTGCCCATGCCGGCCACGCCCGCCGCGATCTGGTCGGCCATACAACGCGCACAGGGAGTACAGCCATGAGCGAACCGGTATCGGTCCGCAGCCATGCGGGCCTGCTGGACATCGTATTGAACACCCCGGGGAACGGCAATCTCATGAGCGCCGAGATGGGGCAACTGATCATCGACGCCGTCTCCAACCTGGACGAGCAGGTCCGCTTGATCCGCCTGTCGGGCGAGGGCGAGGATTTCTGCGCCGGGCGGGTCTCGCCCATGCCCAAGCCGGGTTCGACGCCGACCGGCGAGGCCCTGCGGCGCAATGTGGCGATGCCGGCGCTCGCGCTGTACGACGCGCTCAAGACGGCGCCGGTGCCGGTGCTGTCCGTCGTGCACGGCAAGGCCTATGGCGTCGGCTGCGCCCTGGCGGGCGTGTGCGACATCACGCTGGCTGCCGATGACGCAAGCTTCCAGATTCCCGAGATGGAGCGCGACATTCCTCCCGCCCTGGTGATGTCGGCGCTGATCGGCCGGGTACCGATGAAGACGATCGCGCGCATGGTGCTGACGCGGGATCTGGTGGGCGCCCGCGAGGCCTGGCAGGCCGGTCTGGCCAGCGAGGTCGTGCCGCGCGCCGAGCTGCGGTCGCGGGCCGACCGCATCGCGGCCACGATCCTGGAGTGCAGCCCGGTCACGGTGCGCGCGGTCAAGCAATTCATGGAGCTGGCGCCGGGATTGCCGGTAGGCACCTCCAGCAGCCTGGCCGGACATCTGTCCGGCACCGCGCTATCGGCCAAGTTCGAGCGGCCGGCGTGACGAAAAGCTTTCGAGAGGAGACGATATCAATGAAGAAGTGCCTTGCCGCGTTTGCCGCGATCACTCTGATGTCCGGCGCGCCGGCCCTGGCCGCCGACTACCCCGTGCGGCCCGTGCGCATGTTGCTGGGATATCCCGCGGGCAGCGGCATCGACAATGTGGCGCGCCAGGTGGCCGCGGGATTGGAAAAGGAACTCGGCCAGCCGGTGGTGGTGGAAAACAAGGCCGGTGCGCTCGGCAACCTGGCCGCCGATTTCGTGGCCAAGGCGCCCGCCGACGGCTACACCATCCTGTTCACGCCAAACTCCACCCACGCGGCCAACGTCCATCTGTTCAAGAAGCTGCCCTTCGATCCCATCAAGGATTTCGCGCCGGTGGGCACGGTGGCCAGCCTGGGGTTCGTCCTGCTGGTGGCGCCCGAACACACCAAGGTCGACAACGTCGCGCAGTTGACCAAGCTGCTCAAGGACCAGCCCGGCAAGTATTCGTGGGGCAGCGGCAATGCCACGGGGCAGGTGGCCGGAGAACTCTACAAGACGCTGGCAGGCGTCGATGCCGTCAACGTGCCTTACAAGGGCGTGCCGCCGGCCCTGACCGATCTGATCGGCGGGCGGGTGAGTTTCCTGTTCGCCGACGCGACACTGGCCATTCCCCAGCTCAAGGGGGGCCGCGTGAAGGCGCTGGCGGTAACGGGCAGCAAGCGGCCCACGTCGTTGCCCGATGTGCCCACCATGGACGAAGCTGGCGTGAAAGGCTACGACCTGGGGGGATGGTTCGGCATCTTTCTGCCCGCCAATCCGCCCGAGGCCGTGCGCAAGACGCTTAGCGCCGCGCTGCTCAAGGTTACCGGCAGCCCCGAGATGGCCCGCTTTCTGCGCGGCATCGGCGCCGAACCCCTGAGTGGAGGTCCGGACGATCTCGCGCGGGTGGTGGCGGTCGACACCGAGAAATGGGGGCGCATTATCCGCGCCGCGGGCATGACCGTCGAATGACGAACAAGGGACGGGGCAGACATGCGCAGCCTTGAGGATCGCGTCGCGATCGTGACCGGCGCCAGTTCCGGCATCGGCCGGGCCGTGGCGGTGGCGTTCGGCCAGGCCGGCGCGCGCGTGGTGCTGGCCGCCCGCGGCCGGGACGCCCTGGATGAGACGGCACGGATGGTGCGCGAGGCGGGCGGCGAGGCGCTTGCCTGCGTCGCCGACGTCAGCCGCGAAGAAGACGTGGCGCAATTGTTCGCCGCCGCGCTGGCCGCCCATGGCCGCGTGGACGTGCTGGTCAACAACGCCGGCGTCACCACCAGCCAGCCCATCGAGGACATGAGCCTGGATACCTGGCGCAGCGTCGTCGACGTGAACCTGACCGGCGCCTTCCTTTGCAGCCGCGAGGCCTTTCGGGTCATGAAGCCGCGGCGCCAGGGGCGCATCGTCAACATCGGCAGCGTGGCGGCCAAGGTGCCGCGGCCGGACTCGGTGCCGTACACCACGACCAAGCACGGCTTGTCCGGCATGACCCACGCGCTGGCGCTGGACGGACGGGCGCACGGCATCGCGGTCAGCGTGCTGCATCCCGGCGTGACCGAGTCGGCGCTGGCCGCCAAGTCCGGCCGCAAGTTCGAACCCGGCGAGTTGATGAAGGCCGAGGACGTGGCCCGGGTCGTGCTGCTGATGGCCAGCCTGCCGCCCGAGGTGAATTTTTATGAAGGCACGATGTTTCCCCTGTCCATGCCTTTGCTGGGCAGGGGCTAAAATCCCGAGGCATGAATGCCTCGTTTCCCATCCGCAAGGAATGCCCGCCCGGCGCCTGTATCTGCGAACGCGACCATTTGCTGGCCGACCCGCAGGGCGATAGGCGCATCCTTCTGTTGACCAAGGAAGAAGAGAAGCGCCTGGTGGCCCGTCTCGAAACCCTGGCCACCCTGGAAGACCTGATGGCGATGCAGGCGCGCATGCATGCGCAACTGGGCATCGTCTTGCATATCGAACCCAGCGCCAATGAAGTCCGCACGGTGCGAGGTATCACCATCGAACTGGCCGAGCAGCGGGGCCTGTGCCGCAAGACGCGCGAAGCCGTTCCCGCCGCGATCCGCCGCTGCTTCGAACGCACTCCCGGGATCGTCTACGCCTTGCTCGACTCGCGCGACCTGTTGGGAGGGGCGTAGCCGCTCAGTCGGTGGACGCCAGTGCCTGCCGTTCGGCCGCCATGGGCGCCAGCCCTTCGATGGCCAGGCGCAGCAGCGCGCGCAGCGAGGCCAGGCCGACGCCGGGTCGCGGCGTGGGCTGGCTGAGCCAGCGCCGCACTTCGGCCAGGTAGATGGTGACGAACAACGAGGCGATCAGATCGGGGGCCGCGTCGCTGCCGATCTGCTTTTGTTCCTGTTTGCGCCGCACCACGTCGGCCAGCATGGCGTAGATGTTGGCGCGGCGGGCGTAGAAACGGCGTGTTTCCTCGCCGCGGTCGCTGCTGCGGGCCAGGAAGTCCGAGGTGGCCTGCACCGCCGGCCTCGAGATCTGCGGATGCCTGGCCCAGTAGCGGTAGCGCAGTTCGAAGAAAGCCATGAGCAAATCGATCAAGGGACCGTCCCGCCGCAGCACCCTGGCGCCTTTGTCGTTCACGGCATCCAGGTCGTTGTTGACGATCATCATCAACAGATCGAGCTTGTCCTCGGCATAGACGAAGATGGTTCCGATGGCCACTTCGGCGCGCTGCGCGATCTCGCGCGTGGTCGCCACGTCGTAGCCCTTTTCCAGGAAGACGTCGCGCGCCGCCTGCTTGATGCGCCGCAGCTTGTCGAGTTTGGCGCGCTCGCGCAAGCCCAGTTCCTGATTCGGGGAAGACAAAGCGGATGGATTCTTCATGAAAGAGCAGGGCGCGAAGGAATGAGAGTGGCGGTGGTGCCGTGGCCGCCTATTCTAGAAGAACTCGGCAGGCCTCCTCCCATGATGATGCAAGATTCTCTTGATAAGTAAAGAAACTTTATATAAGGTGTGATGATCATAAGCGCCGGACGTGACCGGACGCGCGAGAGACAAGGGTACGAAATGGTCGACACGCTGGGGCAAGCTGCCCGGATCCACTCCACGGTTGACGATGGCCGGGCCGTGGTCTGGCGGCAATGGGGCGCGGGTCCGCTGGTTGTCCTGCTGCACGGCAACAGCGGTTCGTGGACGCATTGGGCGCGCAACATCGCCGCCCTGGCCGAACGCTTCACGGTACTCGTGCCCGACCTGCCCGGCCATGGCGATTCCGATCTGCCGGCCGGCGACGTGTCGTGCGCCGCTTTCGCCCGTCTGCTGTGGCAGGGGCTCGATCAGATCGCAGGTCCTGACGCGAACGTGGCGCTCGCTGGATTTTCCCTGGGCTCGGTCCTGGCGGAAAGCATGGCGCGGCAACAGCCGCAGCGCGTCCGCCAGATCCTGTTGTTGCGCGGCGCTTTCTCGCGCACGGTGCCGCGGCCGCCCGAATTGCTGCGGTGGCGAGGTATCGCCGATCCGGCCGAGGCGGCCCGTATCCACCGGCACAACCTCGAAGTTTCCATGTTCGGCGACGCCGCCCTGATCGATGACGAGGCCGTCCGGCTGCATGCCGACAACCTGGAGCGTTGCCGGCTGGACACCCGGCCGCTGCTGGCCAGCCGCGAATTGGAGGCTTTCCTGGGCCTGCGTTGCCCGGTGCATGGCATTGCCGGCGAACGCGATGTCTACGGCGGCGGCGATGCGCCCGCGCAAGGCCGCGCCTTGCGCGAGGTGCTGCCGCAGGCGGTCTTCGACATGATTCCCGGCGCGGGCCACTGGGCGGCCTACGAGGCCGCGGATACGGTGAATGCCCTGATGGTGCGGTCGCTGGAAATGAAACATGATCAAATTTGATCACGTTCAAAAACAAGAAGGCCGCGGCCGAGCGGCATGACCCATATGGCTATGAGTAAGGAGACTGCAATGAAGAAAATGATCATGACGGCCCTGGCGACCGCGACCGTACTGGCGCTGCCGGCGGCACACGCGCAAGGGGACTTTCCCAATCGTCCGCTGAGGCTGGTGGTATCGTTCCCGCCGGGCGGCAGCACGGACCTCATCGCCCGCGTCATGGCGCCCGTCATGTCCAAGCAACTGGGCCAGCAGGTGGTGGTCGAGAACAAGGGCGGTGCAGGGGGCAACATCGGCGTCGAATCGGTGGTTCGGTCGGCGCCCGATGGCTACACGATGGTATTCAGCGGGGCGGGCGCGCTGGGCATCAACAGCGTGCTGTATCGGACGATGCCTTTCGATCCCGTCAAGGATCTCATTCCGGTCAGCATGGTCGCGAGCTCGCCTTTCGTCGTGGTCGGGCCGGCGAACTCGCCGTACAAGGACGTCAAGGCCCTGCTTGCCGCGGCCAAGGCGGAGCCGGGCAAGCTGTCGATCGGCCATGGCGGCCTGGGCACGGTCATGCATCTGGCCAGCGAGCTTTTCAACCAGATCGGAGAGGTGAAGACCGTCCTGGTGCCCTACAAGGGCACGGGCCCGGCCACCACCGATGCGCTGGCCGGGCAGATCCCGGTGGCCATGAGCGACGTGCCCAGTGCCGTGGGGTACATCAAGGAGGGGCGCATGAAGGCCTTCGCCGTGACGACGCGCGAACGGTCGAGTTCGCTGCCCGACGTGCCTACGCTGGACGAGTCGGGCATGAAGGGCTACGAGGCCATGGGCTGGTTCGGGATCGCCGTGCCCGCCGGCACGCCCGAACCCGTCGTCAAGCGCCTGAACGCGGCGATCCGGACGGCGTTGACCGACCCCGGCGTGATCGAACGCGTGCGCGCGGCCGGGGCCGACCCCGCGCCGACCTCGCCCGAGGAGTTCCGCAAGATCATCGCTACCGATATCGCCAAGTGGGGCGACATCGTGCGGCGGACGGGGTTGAAGCTGGACTAATTCCCCCCCCCTACGCCCTTACGGGCGCCCCCCAGGGGGCGATGCGGGTGGACCGGCGGAGCCGGATCCACCGCATCCTGGGTTTGGGGTCTTGGGTCTTGTGGGGGCGCAAGGTTGGGGGAAAACTGAAATAATTGGCGCATGAATATTTCTTTGCGCCAATTGCGGGCTTTTCTGGGCGTGGCGGCATCGGGTAACTTCACCCGTACCGCCCAGCGTCTGCATCTTAGCCAGGCGGGGCTGAGCGCGACCATTCGCGAACTCGAATCCCAGCTCAATACCCGGTTGTTCGAGCGCACCACCCGTGCGGTGGTGCTGACCGAGGCCGGTCGTGTCTTTCTGCCCGCGGCGGAATTGGTCGAGCGCGAACTCAGCGCCGCGGCGGCGCGCCTGCGCGACATGGGGCGCCAGGAGGGCGCTGCCCTGCGGCTGGCGTTCACGCCCTTGATGGCGGCCAATGTCGTGCCGGAGAGCATGCGGCGGTTCCTGGCGGACCACCCGCGGGTCGAGGTCGAGATCATTGCCGGCAGTCCCCTCGAAATCCAGCAACTGGTCGAGACGGGCGAGGCCGATGCGGCTTTCGGCGCGTTCTTTTCCAAGGTGTCGGGGCTGGTGCGCAAGGCGCTGGCGCCATCGGGGCTGCTGGCGGTCTATGCGCCGGGAAGCTATGCGCCGGTGCCGTCGGCGAAGGGGCGCAGGGACACGACCTGGGAGATACTGCGCGACCAGCCTTATGTGGCGCTGACCGAAGACAGCCCTATTCATCAACTGGCCGAAGATGCCTTGTTCAAGCATCAGGTCAACGTCGGCCGCCGCATCGCGGTACAGCACCTGGATACGGCGCTGGGGCTGGCCGAGCAGGGCTTCGGCATTGCGGTGATTCCGGAGTTTTCGCAGATCGCGTGCGCACGCTACGCCGTGGAGCACCGGGTGATCAGTCCGGCGGTGGCTTTCGATTTCAGCTATGTGATGCGGGCGGGAGTGCCCCCGCCCGATACGCTGATCGAATTCGCCGAGGTCTTCAAGTCCGTGATGGCGGCCCGCACGTAGGGAAAGATTTCCGCTTGGGCCGCGATGTCGGCGGGGCGATCAGATGGGTACGGTCTCGACGTCGTAGGTGAAGAGCCACTCGTAGCGTTCCTTCACACGGTCTTCCTGCCACTCGCGGTTCACGTAGGCGGCCGCGCCCTCGGCGTGGGCCAGTTCGCGATTGTGGAATCGTTTGGCGTTGGCATTGGCGCCCAGGATGACATTGGCGGTGCGGTCCATGCGGGCCTGCTCGTAGCGTTGCAGCGCCTGTGCCGGATCCGCGTACTGGCGCAATGCGCGCGCCAGGATGTAGCCGTCCTCCAGGGCCATGCCCGCGCCCTGCGCAAGGAAGGGCAGCATGGGATGGCAGGCGTCGCCCAGCAGGGTGACCCGGCCTTCGCTCCAGCGCGGCATGGGATCGCGAACCATCAGCGCCCATTTGTAGGGCACGTCGATGGCGCGCACCAGCGTATGCACGTCCTCGTTCCAGCCGCGCAGGTCGTTCAGGCACTCTTCGGTGGTGCCGCGCTCGGTCCAGGACTCGACCTGCCAATCGCTGCGCTCCACGGCGGCGACGAAGTTCACCAGCTTGTAGCCGTGCAGCGGATAGTGGATGACGTGGGCGCCGGGGCCCACCCAGTTCACGCCCACCGGGCGGCTCAGGCGCTCGGGCAGCTTGTCGGCCTCGATCACGCCGCGCCAGGCGACCAGGCCGGAGAAATCCGGCCGGTCGGCGCCGAACAACTGGCCGCGCACCAGCGAGTGCACGCCGTCCGCGCCCACCAGCACGTCGCCCTGGAAGCTTCGGCCGTCGGCCGTGTAGGCGGTCACGCCGTCGCCGTTCTGCTCGAAGCGCTCGAACTTGGCGCCCAGCACCAGGGCGTCGGGATCGGCGCGCCGTACGCCGGCGGCGATGGCCTGGTGCAGGTCGGCGCGGTGCACGGTCAGGTACGGATAGCCGTAGAGTTCGCGCGACACGTCGCCCAGGTTGAACAGGTTCCAGGTCTGGCCGGTGTTCCACAGCCGCACGATCTTGCCTTCGGGCTCGCAGGCCTGGGCGGCCATGTCGCCTTCCAGGCCCAGCGCATACAGCACGTGCACGGCGTTGGGCCCGAGTTGTATGCCCGCGCCGACTTCTTTCAATTGCGGGGCCTGTTCCAGGATGCGGACCTGGAAACCTTGTTGGAGCAGGGCGAGGCCGGCGGTCAGTCCGCCCAGGCCGCCGCCGGCGATGATGATGCGCATGAGTCAGTCCAGTGTGGTGTTGGTGCGTTTGATCAGTTCGGCCCAGCGCTTGGTGTCGCTCGCCAGGAAGTTGCGGAATTCCTCCGGCGTGGTCTTGATCACGTCCTGGCCGCCGGCCTTCATCTGGCTCATCAGTTCGGGGTCGTCCTGGGCCGCGCGTAGCGCGGCGTTGAGCT
Source organism: Pigmentiphaga kullae (assembly GCF_004216695.1). GTDB lineage: Bacteria > Pseudomonadota > Gammaproteobacteria > Burkholderiales > Burkholderiaceae_B > Pigmentiphaga > Pigmentiphaga kullae. The sequence goes on along the minus strand of NZ_SGXC01000002.1, from coordinate 1,068,377 downwards.
TTTGCACGACGGCGGCCGGCGTGCCGGCGGGCGCCACCAGGCCGGTCCAGGAATACGATTCGAAATCGCCGCCGAAGACTTCGCGCACGGTGGGCACCTGCGGCATGTCGGCCGAGCGCGCGGCGCCGCCGGTGGCAAGTACCTTGGCCCGGCCGCTTTCCAGGTAGGGCCGCACGACGGTGATGGTCTCCAGCGTCATGTCGATCTGGCCGCCTATCATGTCCGCCAGCGCCGGCGCGCCGCCCTTGTAGGGCACGTGCAGGATGTTCGCGCCGGACACTTCCTTGAACCATTCACCGGTCAGGTGGTTGATCGAACCGTTGCCCGCGGAGCCGTAGGACACCTTGTTCTTGGCGGCATAGGCGACCAGTTCCTGCAAGGTATTGGCGGGAAAGGCATGGCGCACCACGAGCAGGATGGGGCTGCGCGCCACCAGGCCCACGTGCGCGAAGGATTCCATCGGCGAGTAGGCCAGGTTGCGGTACAGCCCCGGCGCCACGCCCAGGCTGCTGGTGCTGGCCCACAGCAGGGTGTGGCCGTCGGGCTTGGCGCGCGCGACCGAGGTGGAGCCGACCGTGCCGCCCGCACCCGCGCGATTCTCTATCACCACGGGTTGGCCGAGTTGTTTCGCCAGCGTCCTGCCTACCAGCCGCGCGGTGGTATCGGTGGGGCCTCCGGGCGGGAAAGGCACGACGATGGTGACAGGCCCGGCGGGAAACTCGGCGGCCGCGGCCGATACGGTGCCGGCCAGGGCCAGCGTTGCCAAAGTGGCGAGGCACGCACGCCGCGTCGGCGTTGCGCGCAAGACTCGCTTGTTCATCGATGTCCCCTCATTGTCCGTCATGTTGGGGGGACTATAAGATGAAGCGATGAGCGAGTTGAATCACATAATAATTATGGAATCACAAGGAATTTCGATCAGCGCGGTGCCCGCTATGCGGCGCCGATATGCCGGCTGCGCAAATCGTCGATGACGGTGCGCAGCAGTCCGCGCAAGGTCTTGAGTTCCTTGGGGTTGAGGCTGGAGAAGGCCTCCTGTTCGAAGCGGTTCAGCTCGCGCGTGCCGGCCTCGACCACTTCGCGTCCGGCCGGGGTCAGCGTGATGCGCAGGATGCGGCGATTGTTGGCGTCTTCCTTGCGCTCGAGCAGGCCGCGTTCTTCCAGGGTCGAGAGCAATTGGCCCATCGATTGGGGGGTGACATAGAAGCGCCTGGACAGATCCGCGGAGGACAGCTTTTCACGGTGCGCGACCACGGACAGCACGGTGAACTGGATGCCCGTCACGCCGTAGGGCTTGAGCAGCGCGTCGCTGAAGTTGCGCAGGGGATGGTGTACCTGCGAGACCAGGTAGGTGGTGCTGGGACCGCTGAAGGGCTCGGCGGGTTGGTCGGTAGGCAAGAATGACTCCGGGAGCGAAGGATTCTTGCAGTGTAAGGCAGACTGATTCGGCGCGCACCGCCGCGTGTGGCGGAGGGCGCGCGTGGCGGCGACGCTTACTTGACGTCGACGGCGTCTTTCAGGACCTTGGCGGCGCTGAAAGCGGGGGCCTTGCGGGCAGCGATCTGGATCGCTTCGCCGGTACGGGGGTTGCGGCCCGTCTTGGCGGCTTTTTCTTTCACCGAGAACTTCCCGACGCCAGGCAGCACGACCTCGTCGCCCTTGGCCAGCGTGTCGCGCAGGGCATCGCCCAGCGCGTCGATGAAGGCTTCAGAGACATTCTTCGGTTGTTGGGTGCGCTCGGCGAGAGCGTCGATCAGTTCCTTCTTGGTGCGCATGCGTACTCCTTGAAAAATATCGGCAGACCGGCCGGATGGCCGCCTGCCTATGCACAGAGCCGGCATTCAAACAATCTTGGAGCAGAAATGCAAGTCCGGCGGCGAATGTTGACAATCGGCGCAGCACTGGGCGAGAGCGGCCACTGCGTGGCGACGTCCGGGCGCCTTACCCGGAAAATCCTGCGAAGTTGCAACGGGCGTAGGCGTCATGTTGGCCGCGATTTGATCCAAAATCAGGGTGTACACGGCAAGTTCGCCGATTTTTGGTGCAAAAAACGGATTTTTAATATTTGATGCGGCCGCCCGGCTTGCTTACCATGTGCGCTGGCCGCGCCCCGTGGGCCGCGCCATTCCCCGTGTAGGAGTACCCATGCAAGCTGATCCCGTCGTCGCGCCCTCGGTCGCCGCTGTTACATCTCGCCGCAATTGCACAGCCTGGAACGTGGATGGGGTGCTGGCGCTGTTCGAGCTGCCGTTCGCCGATCTGCTCTACCAGGCGCAGCAGGCGCATCGGCGCTTCTTCGATCCCAACGCCATCCAGTTGTCGACCCTGCTGTCGATCAAGACCGGCGGCTGCCCCGAGGATTGCTCGTACTGTCCGCAGTCCTCGCGCTACGACACCGGGGTCGAGACCGAGAAGCTGATGCCGCTGGACGAGGTGCTGGAGGCGGCCCAGGCGGCCAAGGACAACGGCGCGACGCGGTTCTGCATGGGGGCGGCCTGGCGCAGCCCCAAGCCGCACCAGGTCGACGCGGTGGCCGACATGGTCAAGGCGGTCAAGGACCTGGGCCTGGAGACCTGCGTGACGCTGGGCATGCTGCGCGACGGCCAGGCCGAACAACTGCGCGAGGCCGGGCTCGACTACTACAACCACAACCTGGACACCTCGCCCGAGTTCTACGGCCGCGTCATCACCACGCGCACCTACCAGGACCGGCTGGATACGCTGGGCCGGGTGCGCGACGCCGGCATCAAGGTCTGCTGCGGCGGCATCGTCGGCCTGGGCGAATCGCGCCGCGAGCGGGCCGGGCTCATCGTGCAGCTGGCCAACATGGATCCGTATCCGGAGTCCGTGCCGATCAACAACCTGGTGCGCGTGCAGGGCACGCCGCTGGCGGACAACGCCTCGGTGGACCCGTTCGAGTTCGTTCGTACCATCGCGGTGGCGCGCATCACCATGCCCGAGGCCATGGTCCGCTTGTCGGCCGGCCGCGAGCGGATGGACGAGGCCCTGCAGGCCCTGTGCTTCCTGGCCGGCGCCAATTCCATGTTCTACGGCGACAAGCTGCTGGTGACCGAGAACCCGCAGGCCGAGGCCGACCGCGAGCTGCTGCGGCGGCTGGGCATGCGCGTGGACGCGGCCGCGCACTGAGTTCGCCCATGCCCGTCCTGCATCTGGCTCCCGGCGTCGCCATCGATGAGGACGAGATCGTCTTCACGATGATCCGCGCGCAGGGGGCGGGCGGCCAGAACGTCAACAAGGTGTCGAGCGCGGTCCACCTGCGCTTCGACCTGGGCGCCTCGTCGCTGCCGCAGGCGTGGAAAGAGGCGCTGATGCAGAAGGCGGACCGGCGCATCTCCAGCGCCGGCGTGGTGGTGATCAAGGCACAGGCCTATCGCAGCCAGGAAAAGAACCGGGCCGACGCGCTCGAACGCCTGACGGCCCTGCTGGCCTCGGTGGCGGAGCCGCCCAAGCCGCGCAAGCCCACGCGGCCCACCAAGGGGTCGCAGCAGCGGCGCCTGCAGCGCAAGGTGCGGCATGGCGAGGTCAAGCGGATGCGCGGCCGCGTGAGCGAGGACTGAAGCCCGCGCGGCGTCCTACAGCCCCAGTTTCTTCCAGCCTTCGTGGCCCAGTTCGCGCAGCGTCTCGATGTTGCGCTCGTAGATGCTTTCCGCTTCCGGAAAGGCTTCGACCGCCTTGTCCACGCTGGCCTCGCGCAGCAGATGCAGGGTGGGGTAGGGAGAGCGGTTGCTGTAGTTCTCGATGTCGTCGGCGCCGGTGCCGGCGAACTGGTAGTCGGGATGGAAGCTGGCGACCTGGATCTCGCCTTCCAGGCCCAGCGCTTCCACGGCGGCGTCGGCTTCGTCCAGGAACTCGTTGTAGTCGTAGAAATCGGCCAGCGCCCAGGGATGGATCAGCAATACGGTGTCGACCTGCTCCGGGTCGCTTTGCGCCAGCGTGCGCAGGCATGCGCCCAGTTCCTCGAGCAGCGCGTCGGCGTCGCGCGCCTCGCTGACCACGTACTGGATCTGGTCCTTGGCATGGACGGCCTTGGCGAAGGGACAGAGGTTCAGGCCGATGACGGCCTTCTCCAGCCACGCGCGGGTCGCGTCGACGATGGCCGGATGGGGGAGGGAGTCGGGCGGGGAAGTGAACATGATGCGCGGGCTCAGCTGATGCGGACCTCGGGCGAGGCGACCGCCTGTTGTTCGGGTTCGATGTGGATGACGATGGAGCTGCCTTCGATGTAGCCATGGATGGCGGCTTCCAGCCGGTCGCAGATCGCGTGGGCGGCGCCCACGGACATCGTGCCGGGAACGACCAGATTGAATTCGATGAAGACGCGGGGGCCCGAGCGGCGCGAGCGCAGGGTGTGGGCCTGCAGCGCCCCGGTGCCGTGGTCGCGGATGATCTGCCGCACGCCGTCGACGATCTCCCGCGGCAGGGCCTCGTCCATCAGGCCGCCCACCGAGTCGCGCATCAACTGCCACCCTGACCACAGGATGTGCAGCGCCACCAGGCCGGCGATGACGGAGTCCAGGCGGGTCCAGCCGGTCAGCGCGACCAGCGCCACGCCGGCCACGACGCCTATCGACGAGACCACGTCGGTCCACAGATGGCGGCCATCGGCGACCAGCGCGGGCGAGTGCCAGCGGCGCCCGTAGCGCATCAGCAGGGTGCCCCAGACCCCGTTGATCAGCGTGGCGCCCAGGCTGATCGCCATGCCCAGCGCCGGCGTGTCGAGCGGCCGCGGGTTCAGGAAACCCAGGTAGGCCTCGCGCAGGATGGTCAGCGCGGCGAATACGATCAGCGTGCTTTCCAGGACCGCGGACAGGTACTCGGCCTTGTTGTGGCCGTAGGGGTGGTTGGTGTCGGCGGGCATGGCGCTGACCGACAGCGCCACCACGGTGATGACCGCCGTGGCGACGTTGACGATGCTTTCCAGCGCGTCGGAATACAGCGCGATGCTGCCGGTCAGCCGGTAGGCAAGGTATTTCAGGCCAAGGACGACGATCCCGACGACAATGGTGGCCACGCCGAATCTCGTGGCGCGTGTCATGGGGACTCCGTGTTCCCGTGGCGCAGGACGGGAGGGGGCATGGGTTCGGGCAGGCGTGCGGATCCCCGCATTCTAGCCGGGTCCGCGCGGTTTGCGTGCCCGGCGCTCAGCGGCCGCCCAGGCCGGGCAAGAGGCCCCGCAGGTCGGGTATCTGGAACGAGCCGCCGGGCAATTCGAAGCGCGAGGCCTGGGGTGCGCGGTCGTCCAGGGTCTCGACCCTGAAGCGGTCGCCGAAGCGCAGCAGGCCGAGCCGGTCCGCCTGCAGGCGCCGCGCCAGGTCGTCGGCCCCGGGGGGAAGCAGGGTGCCCGACAGCGAGGCCAGGCTGCGGCCCAGTTTCAGCGCCGCGGCGGTCAGTTCGCTGGCGGCGGACGCCGAGGTCAGGACCAGTTCCTCGGTGCGCCGCTGCCGGCGGCCGTCTTCATAGGTCAGCACGTAGACGGTGCCGCCGATCCCGGCCACGGTCTCGCTGCGCGTGGTCGGCTGCAGGGACACGATGGCGCTGACCTGTTCGAGCGCGGCCGTGGGGCTGGGCATCAGGCCGCCCGCCATGCGCATCAGGTCGGCCGCCTCCATGACCACCTGCTGTCCGTTGACGCGGCTGACGGCGTAGATCTTGTCGCCGCGGGCAAGCAGGTAGTTGTTGGGGCTTTGGGGCGAGGCGGCCCGCAGGTTGTTGCCGGCGTATTCGACCGAGGCGGAAAAAGGCTGCCCCCGGTCGTCCAGGCCGGCCAGCCGGGCGGTCCCGGCGGCGTGGGCGAGCAGGGGAAGGGACAGGGACAACAGCGCCGTGGCGGCAATACGTAACATCATGGTCCAGGCTCCGTGCGCAGCGGCCGTGCGCGGTGCAAACCGCTTGGACCGCCGGGGCCCGATGACGTTGCGTAAAAATTGTTGCCCGGCTTCCTCAGTCCAGCGGGATCGGGCTTTCGGTAACGGGATGGAACTCGCCTGTGGCCGGATCGCGCACCATCAGCACGCCGGTGGCGACGCCGAAGTAGGCGCCGTGCAACTGCAACTGGCCGCGTTCGGCCAGGATGCGCACGCACGGGAAGGTCATCAGGTTGTTCAGGCTGTGTTCGACCGTGGCCAGTTCCAGCTGGCGGATGTACATGCCGGGGTTTTCGCCGGGCGGGACGGTGCGCTCGACCACCGGGGCGATCTGCTGCATCCATTTGCCGATGAAGTCCCCGGGCGACAGCGGGTCGGCGCTGTTGGCGAAGGCCGAGACGCCGCCGCACAGGGCGTGGCCCAGCACGACGATGTGCTTGACGCGCAGCGACTGCACCGCGAACTCCAGCGCCGCGCTGGTGCCGTGGTAGTGCTGGGTGTTGCCTTCGTAGGGGGGGACGAGGTTGGCGACGTTGCGGACCACGAAGATCTCGCCGGGGCCGGCGTCGAAGATGACTTCCGGGGCCACGCGGGAATCGCAGCAGCCTATGACCATGATTTCGGGCTTCTGGCCCTTTTCGGCAAGCGTCTTGTAGCGGTTGCGCTCGTCGTTGAAACGGCCGCCCAGGAAAGAACGGTAGCCGTCTGTGAGTCGTGCTGGGAACATGCTTCACCTGTTGCTGGCCCGCCCTGGACGGGCGGGGGACATCATGATACCAGCCGGAACTTTCCAGGGATGCTGGGGGATGCCCGGGGCCGGTCAGCGTGCGGCGTCCTGGGCGGCGCGCAGGCTGACCAGGGCCTGGGACAACAGGTGCAGGGGGTCTTCCGAGGCCACGACGGGCCCGTCGTTCAGCGTCAGCACCAGGACGCCGGCGGGCAGCTCGATCAGCTTCAGGGCCCCGGGCGGGATGGCCAGCCCCGCCTTGGGCGCGATGATCTTGAGGGTGGTCAGCAGCGCCGCGATTTCTTCGTGTTCGTAGATGGGGTGCCATTGCGACAGACGGTCCATCACTTCCCGGTGCAGGGATTCCCCGGAGCTTTGCAGGGACTGCTCGACGCCGAAGATCTGCGCGCTCCAGAGCCCGCGCTCGTCCGTCTCGATGGTGATGGCCCGGGCCGGAATGTCCGGACGCAGCGGGTGCACGGCGGCCCTGAGATGGGTTTCCGCAGTGTGGCGGGTCTCGCGCGTCGTGGGGGGAATGCGCATGGCGGAGTCCATTCCGATTTCCGGTCAGCTTAGCCGCATGCCCGGCCGCCAGGGGTTACAGCGGCGTTGCGGTCTTTTCCGGGTTTAACAGCTTGGTTGCGCCGGCGCGGCCGTGTCGCGCGCAACGCAACGAGTTTCGCGGCGTTGTGGAGTTCCGGGCCGCGCTTCTATATGCTTGCCGCTGGCCAGACAACGATAGAACTTACAAGGATTGCGGAAGCCATGAGAACGGTGCTCGCGGGACTCGCGACCGCTGTGACGATGGGGTGCACCATGAACGGTCACGACCGGGCGGGTGCAACGACTTCGGGGCAGGAGGAGTGCGTGACCAGTCGTGACGTGAAAGAGGTCGTCGTCCGGCTGCGGGACATGGGGTGGACCGCCCAGCGCACGATCGATGCCGTGCTTTCCAACTCGCAGATCGACGATGTCGAGACCCGGACCTGGTTCGTCGGTCTGGTCTCGGAAATCTACGGCGGCAACACTTCGCTGGCCGATGTCGACGCCGACTACGCCGCCTGCATGAAGACCCTGTCCCCGCAGGCGGTGCCCGTGCAGTCCGCCTCGGCCCGGCGGGAGCCGTCCGCGGCCCGGGGGCCGCGCGGCGACACGCCGGGTTAGGTCCGGCTTATTCCGGCTGCACGCCCGCGGCCTGCGCCACCTTGCGCCAGCGCGTGATCTCGCTGGCGACGAAGGCGGCGAACTGTTCCCCGGACATGGGCTTGGCGACTTCGCTGCCGGTCTGCTCGATGCGCGTGACGTAGTCGCGATCGGTCGCGACCTTGGCGATCTCGGCGTTCAGGCGCGAGGCGATGTCGGCGGGCAGGTTCGCGGGGCCGAACAGGCCGGTCCAGGTCGTGACGTCCAGCCCCTTCAGGCCGCTTTCCTTGAAGGTGGGCACGTCCGGCAGCGAGGCCGAGCGCTTGTCGCTGCTGATGGCCAGGGCGCGCAGCTTGCCGGCGCGGACCGAGGACAGCGTGTTGGGAATGGTTTCCAGCATGAGCTGGACCTGTCCGCCCAGCAGGTCCGGCATGGCGGCGCCGCCGCCCTTGTACGGTACGTGGACGATCTCCACCTTGGCTTCCGACTTGAACAGCTCGCCGCCCAGATGGGAGATGGCGCCGATGCCCGCCGAGGCATATGACAGCTTGTCCGGGTTGGCGCGGGCGTAGCCGATCAGGTCCTGCAGATTCTTGGCCGGCAGCGAGGGGTTGACCACCAGCACCAGCGGGCCGTCCTGCAAACGGCCGATGGCGGTGAAGCTCTTGGCGACGTCGAAGGGCAGGGTCTTCTTCAGCACCGGGTTGATGGCGTGGGTGCCGATGGTGCCGAACAGCAGCGTGTAGCCGTCCGGCTGCGCGCGCGCGACGTAATCGGAAGCAATGATGCCGCCCGCGCCGGGCTTGTTCTCGATGATGACCGGCTGCCCCAGGCGCGCGGCCAGCGAGGCGCCGAAGGCGCGGGCCAGGATGTCGGAGGAACCGCCGGCTGCGAAGGGCACCACCATGGTGACGGGGCGGGTCGGATAGCCCTGGGCTTGGGCGGCGGACAGTCCGATGGATGCGAAGGTCGCGGCGACACAGGCTCGCAGCACGTATTTTTTCAATACCATGGTGAATGCTCTCTGGACGAAAAAACGAAGGAAGAAAATATCCGGCCGGTTTCCGGCGGATAAATACCGATTATTCCGGCCATATGGGCGGGAATATTATTGATGTCTCTTCCGTTGATATTCCGCGCAAACCGGGGGTGGCTGGCGCGGGCCACGGGATTTCCACGAAAAAACGATCACGATATGTGGCGTTTAAACCGAATGCCGTGTTTCGTGTATGGTCCAATGGTTAATAGGTGACACACTATAAGCGCGCGTCGAAGGGTGTCAAGCGCTTCTTGCCAAATCGCCGCCTTCTCTGGAAGATAGCAACAAGCTATGCGAATACGGCATTTCTGTTAGATCGAAAACCATGGATTTCAAGCAGCTCGAATATTTCGTCCGCGTGGCCGAGCATGGCAGCTTCAGCCGGGCCGCCGCCGCGTTGGGCCTGGGGCAGCCCTTCCTGAGCCGGCAGATCCGCCAGCTCGAGGTGGACCTGCGCAAGACCCTGTTCCACCGCCATGGGCGCGGCATCGTGCTGACCGACTCGGGCGAGCAGTTCCTGCTGTTCGCCCGCAGCGTGCTGCAGCAGCTCGACGCCGCCACCCAGTTGCTGTCGCGCTCGGAAACCGAGATCACCGGCCGCGTGGTGATCGGCATGCCGCCGTCGCTGGGCAGGGTGCTGACCGTGCCGCTGGTGCGCGCCTTCAGCGAGCGTTTTCCGCTGGCCCGGCTCACCATCGTCGAGGCGCTCAGCATGACGCTGTACGAGCGGCTGATCTCCGACAAGCTGGACGCCGCGCTGATGTACGACCCGGCCGTCTCGACCCTGACCGAGGTCGAACCCCTGGTGCGCGAGCCGCTGTGCCTGATCCTGCGCAAGACCGAGGCGGGCCAGGAAAGCCGTCCGCTGGCGTTCTCGCACCTGGCCGAGCACCGGCTGATCTTCCCGTCCGAGCCGCATCCGCTGCGCATGCTGGTCGAGGCCGAAGCCGCACGGCAGGGCATCGTGCTGGACATCGCCTTCGAGATCGATGGCGTCGAGGCCATCGTGGCGCTGGTCGACAAGGGCTTTGGCGCGGCCGTGGTGCCCTACAACCTGGTGCGCGCGGGCATGCCGGGTACCGACCTGCGCATCTGCCCGTTGGTCGAGCCCGTGGTGGGCGGGGTGATCGGGCTGGTCACGCACAGCCGCCGGCCGCCCACGCTGCTCACGGCCAAGACCGTGGACCTCTTGCGGCAAACCGCGGCGGAAACCCTGGCCGGCAGCGAACCTGCCGCCTGAGTAATGCGAAAATTGCATAACAACTAGTCGGCCTGGGGGCTAGCAGGATCGCGGTCCGCGAGGGATGATTCCACCCATGCCGACCGGGCCGCCGGTGGCCGCCGGGGTTTCCGGTAGTTTGTTTTTGCGGAATCAGGAAAACACCATGAAATATGAAGCCATAACGGTCAAACCCATATCCCCGCATATCGGCGCGGAAATCGGGAATATCGATCTGACCCGCCCGCTGTCCGACCAGGAGGTCAAGGAACTGCACGCGGCGTTCATCGAGCACCAGGTCATTTTCTTTCGCGACCAGAAAATCAGTTTCGAGGACCAGATCCGCACGGCCGAGTATTTCGGCACGCTGGGCAAGCACGTCGGCGTGAACACCATCAGCAAGACCACCGATAATCCGCTGGTGCGCAAGTTCCACTACGACGAGACCTCCAAGCAGATCTCGGGCGAGAACTTCCACAGCGACCAGTCGTGTGCGCCCATCCCGCCGCTGGGCAGCATGCTGTACAACCACACGGTGCCCCCGCACGGCGGCGGCGACACCATGTTCGCCAGCATGTACGCGGCCTACGACGCGCTGTCGCCCCGCATGAAGACCTACCTGGAAGGCCTGACCGCCACCCATGACGGCACGCGCGTGTTCGGCCCCGGTACGCCGATTTCCTCGCACCCGGTCATCGTGCGCCACCCCGAAAGCGGCAAGAAGCTGATTTTCGTCAATACCGATTTCACGTCGCACATCAACGAACTGCCGCGCCTGGAAGGCGAGCGCGTCCTGCGGTTCCTGGTCGACCACTGCAACAAGCCCGAATGGACCTGCCGCTTCCGCTGGGAGCCGCATTCGATCGCGTTCTGGGATAACCGCTGCACCCACCACAAGGCCATCTGGGACTACTGGCCCAACGTGCGCTCGGGTTTCCGCGTCCAGGTCGAGGGTAAGGAAGCGCCGGTGGCGGGCTGATTCTTTTTTCGTTGTCGTTGTTGCCTGTGTTAGGCGGCCTGCATCGCGGGCCGCCTTTTTTTACGCCTGTGGCAGGCAGAGCCTTAACTTGCCAGCATTTTCCCGATCGCCGACCGGGCGTGGCGGACGAACGCGACCATCCGGTCGCCACCTGTGGCCGCGCCGGCGTTTTCCGGATCCAGGTATGCCGCGCGCGCCTGTTCCAGCACCGGCCGATGTTCGGCTGGCAGGCGCTCGAGCAGCCACGTCGCGGCGGTGTCCTTGGAGGCGATCCGGCCGGTGGACGCGCTGTACCAGATCCTGGCGAGCGCCAGCACCACGTTCCGCTCGTCTCCGGCCCAGTCCGCTTCGGTGTTCCATTGGGCCACGGTGTCCGCCAGCGCGCGGGTGAAGTCCCGCGGGGGTACGGGGTCGAACAGGCCCGCCGCGGGCGGGCCGGCCAGCACCACGCTGTGCTGGAAGGCCTTGGTCAGCAGGATGGCCAGGTCGGGATCCAGCAGGGGCGGCTCGAACGTGCCGGCGAGCAGGTCCTGGCGCAGCCATTCCCCGAATTGCAGTTCACGCCTGGCCGGATGGCGCCACGGGACGAGCGAGCTCCTTGCCACGACTGTCACTTCCAGCGGACGCCACGGCCCATCGCTGCCCGGGGGCGAGGATACCGCCAACAGGTCGAGCATCAATGCCCGGCGCGTAGCGTCGTCCGGCGCACCGTCTACCGTGACCAGCAGGTCGATGTCGCTATGCGGCTTCAGGCCGGCGTCCACCGCCGATCCGAACAGATGAATGGCGAGCAGGGTGCCGTGAAGATGCTGTTCGATCACCTTGCGCGCGAGGTCGATCTGGCCGGCGATTTCGAGGGGAACCGATAAGGTGGTCATGATGGAACGCCTGCGCGGGGGAGAGGGATGGGACCCGGGGCCCGGCGCCTTGTTCCCCGGACGCCGTCGGTCCAGGCGGCTTGAAGCGGGCGCCGCGCCGCGATAAATTTTCCGCACGGCGGGCCATGGCCGCGTGCCGGCCCGCGTATCGAATCGGAGGCACGATGAACGTCTTTGAAACGATTGCGGCCCAGGCGGCCGCCATGAAACTTCCCATCTATGCCGTTACCGCCGCGACCGTGCCGAGGCGGGACGCGCCCATTCTTCTCATCATCCATTGGCACGGCTTCGCGCGCGAGACGCCGCTGCGGCGGGACGAATTGCCGTTGCCGCCGCGGTCGGTCGCCGGTTCGGCGCTGCAGGTCGAAGTGCCGGCCGGGGACATCGAATCGGTGGAGCGGGCGCTGCTGGACGCGGCATGGCAATTGGGTGCCTGGGACCTCGAACGCGTGGTGAAGCGCCCCTGGTGGCGGCTGGGGGCGCCGGCCAGCGAAGCCCTGGCCGGACACCGGGCGTTCGGCGACTATCCCGATGCGAACGACGGCGACCCCGGCGTCGTCATGGAGGCCCCCGACCGCGACGAACTGATGCGGGCGGCCGCCCGTCGGGGCTACGTGCGATGGCTATTCCGCCCTCGCAAGAGCGGCCTGTGGCAGCGGTTCCAGGACGAGGACAGCACGCTGGACATGTCCGGGGGCCGCGCGCCGCCTTGCCCGGTACTGCCGTACCCCCTGGAAACTGGCCGCGCCGGCCGCGCGGTCTATCGGTTGGGGCGGGTGGACCGGCTCATCATTTGATGTAGCAATTTGATACAAATACCCTTCAAGAGCCCCTCTTGAAGGGCGCGGGGCCTGCTCCAATTTTTCGAACCGCAGCGGCATGCTGCCGGCGCCGGCGACCTTGCGCGAACGGTGCCGATATCCCTTTCTGATGATTTGCAATCGCTTAGGAGATTGATCATGAAGATTCGTCCCCTTCACGACCGGGTGATCGTCAAGCGGATCGAACAACAACGCAAGACGGCCTCGGGCATCGTGATCCCGGATTCGGCGGCGGAGAAGCCCGAGCAGGGCGAAGTCGTCGCGGTGGGGCCGGGCAAGTCCCTCGATGACGGCAGCGTGCGTCCGCCGGCGCTCAAGGTCGGCGACCACGTGCTGTTCGGCAAGTATGCCGGCCAGACTGTGAAGATCGACGGCGAGGAAGTCCTCGTCTTGCGCGAAGAAGACGTGCTGGGTGTGCTGGAAGGCGCCCGGGACGAACTGAAGAAAGCCGCCTGACGATCGTCACGACGAGGAGAAAGACATGAGTGCGAAAGACGTGCAATTCCATGACGGCGCCCGTGCCCGCATCGTGCAGGGCGTGAACACGCTGGCCAACGCCGTGAAGGTCACGCTGGGGCCCAAGGGACGCAACGTGCTGCTCGAACGCAGCTTCGGCGCGCCGGTGGTCACCAAGGACGGCGTGTCGGTGGCCAAGGAAATCGAGCTCAAGGACAAGTTCGAGAACATGGGCGCCCAGATCGTCAAGCAGGTCGCTTCCAAGACCGCCGACGTCGCCGGCGACGGCACCACCACCGCCACGGTGCTGGCCCAGTCCATCGTGCAGGAGGGCATGAAATACGTGGCCTCCGGCATGAACCCCATGGACCTGAAGCGCGGGATCGACAAGGCCGTGGCCACCGTCGTCGATGAACTGCGCAAGCTCTCCAAGCCCATTTCGACGAACAAGGAAATCGCCCAGGTGGCGGCGCTGTCGGCCAACTCCGACGAAGCGGTGGGCGAGATCATCGCCCAGGCGATGGACAAGGTGGGCAAGGAAGGCGTCATCACCGTGGAAGACGGCAAGTCGCTGGAAAACGAGCTGGACATCGTCGAAGGCATGCAGTTCGATCGCGGCTACCTGAGCCCGTATTTCATCAACGATCCCGAGAAGCAGGTCGCCCACCTGGAGGATCCGCTGATCCTGCTGCATGACAAGAAGATCTCCAGCATCCGAGATCTGCTGCCCGTGCTCGAGGCCACGGCGAAGGCCGGCAAGCCCCTGCTGATCGTGGCCGAGGACATCGACGGCGAGGCGCTGGCGACGCTGGTGGTCAATGCCATGCGCGGCGTCCTGAAGGTCGCGGCGGTCAAGGCGCCGGGCTTCGGCGACCGCCGTAAGGCGATGCTCGAGGACATCGCCATCCTGACCGGCGCCACCGTCATCTCGGAAGAGACCGGCCGGCAGCTCGACAAGACCACGCTGGAGGATCTGGGCAGCGCCAAGCGGGTCGAGGTCCAGAAGGAAAACACCATCATCATCGGCGGAGCTGGCGAGCAGTCGCGCATCGACGCCCGCGTCAAGTCCATCCAGGCGCAGATCGAACAGGCCACCAGCGACTATGACCGCGAGAAGCTGCAGGAGCGCGTGGCCAAGCTGGCCGGTGGCGTGGCGGTTATTAAGGTGGGCGCGGCGACCGAAGTCGAGATGAAGGAGAAGAAGGACCGCGTCGACGACGCCCTGCATGCCACGCGCGCCGCGGTGGAAGAGGGCATCGTGCCGGGCGGCGGCATCGCGCTGCTGCGGGCCCGGGCCGCCGTCGAGAAGCTCGAGGGCGCCAACGCCGACCAGCACGCCGGCATCCGCATCGTGCTGCGCGCGCTCGAGGCGCCGCTGCGCGCCATCGTGGCCAACGCCGGCGAAGAGCCCTCGGTGGTCGTGTCCAAGGTGCTGGAAGGCAAGGGCAACTTCGGCTACAACGCCGCGACCGGCGCATACGGCGACCTGGTCGCCATCGGCGTGGTCGATCCGACGAAGGTCACCCGCACGGCGCTGCAGAACGCGGCGTCCATCGCCGGCCTGATCCTGACCACGGACGCCACGGTGGCCGAGCTGCCCAAGGAAGAGAAAGTCCCGACGCCCGCCGGAGGCGGCATGGACTTCTAAGCCGCCGCAGCGTTCCAACCCCTGTTGACCGCGCCGGATTCCGGCGCGGTTTTTTTTGCGCACTAGGGTTTCCCCCGCCGTCCTGATGCCGTTCCCGCCGTTGACATCCATCGGCCATATCGTCACTATTCACCAAATGGTGAATTAAGTGCAGACCCGCACACAGTCGACGACGGAGACACGCATGGCAACACAACGACTCGGCCTGATCATGCACGGGGTGACCGGCCGCATGGGCATGAACCAGCACCTGATCCGGTCCATCGTGGCCATACGCAAGCAGGGCGGCGTCACGCTGTCCAACGGCGACAAGGTCATGCCCGATCCCATCCTGGTCGGTCGCAATGCCGAGAAGATGGAAGCCCTGGCCAAGGCCCACGACATCCCGCGCTGGGGCACGGACCTGGACAAGGCCCTGGCCAACCCGGACGATTCGGTGTTCTTCGACGCCGGCACGACGCAGATGCGCCCCACGCTGCTGGCCAAGGCCATCCGCGCCGGCAAGCACGTGTATTGCGAGAAACCCATCGCCACCAACCTGAACGAGGCGGTGGAGATCTGCCGGCTGGCCGAAGGCTCGGGCCTCAAGCACGGCGCGGTGCAGGACAAGCTGTTCCTGCCGGGCCTGCGCAAGCTGGACATGCTCAACAAGGCGGGCTTCTTCGGCAAGATCCTGTCGGTGCGCATCGAGTTCGGCTACTGGGTGTTCGAGGGCGACCTGCAGCCCATCCAGCGGCCGTCCTGGAACTACCGCACCGAGGACGGCGGCGGCATCATCCTGGACATGGTCTGCCATTGGCGCTATGTGCTGGACAACCTGTTCGGCGAAGTGCAGGCCGTGTCCTGCCTGGGCAAGACCCACATCCCCACGCGCTGGGACGAAGCCGGCAAGCCCTACCAGGCCACCGCCGACGACGCCTGCTACGCCACCTTCGAACTGGCCGATGGCGTCGTGGCCCAGGTCAACAGCTCATGGACCACCCGCGTGCGGCGCGACGACCTGGTCACCTTCCACGTAGACGGCACGCACGGATCGGCCGTGGCTGGGCTGACCGACTGCCGCACGCAGTCGCGCGTCAACACGCCCAAGCCGGTCTGGAACCCCGACGTGAAACAGACCATGCCGTTCTTCGAGCAATGGCAGGAAGTGCCCGACACCCAGGTCTACGACAACGGCTTCAAGATCCAGTGGGAGCACTTCATCCGCCACGTGGTGGAGGATGCGCCGTACCGCTGGACGCTGCCCGAGGGCGCCAAGGGCGTGCAACTGGTCGAGGCCGCGCTGCAAAGCTGGAAAGAGCGACGCTGGGTGGACGTGCCGCGGCTGGACGTCGGAGCCCAGCGATGAGCCTGTCCATCAACCTGCCTGCGGCCTGCGGCCTGCGGCGGTACGCGCTGCGCGACCGCGCGCCGTTCCAGGCCCCGCCCGCCGGCGCGCAGTTCGATCGCATCGCCTATTCGGCGGCGCACGTGGTGGCCGATCCGCTGGCGGCCATCGACCCGTGGCTGCAATGCGCCGTGGACTGGGACGCCACCATCGCCTACCGCCAGCGCCTGTGGGCACTGGGCCTGGGCGTGGCCGAGGCCATGGACACCGCGCAGCGCGGCATGGGCCTGGACTGGCCCACGTCGCTGGAACTGATCCGCCGTTCGCTGGACGCGGCCCGCGACGTGCCCGGCGCACGCGTGGCCTCGGGCTGCGGCACCGACCACCTGGCGCCCGAGGATGCACACAACATCGACGACGTGATCCGCGCCTACGAAGAACAGATGGCCGCCATCGAAGGCCTGGGCGGCCGCCTGATCGTCATGGCCAGCCGCGCGCTGGCCCGCGTGGCGCGCGGTCCCGCCGACTACGAACGCGTCTACGACCGCATCCTGAGCCAGGCCCAAGAGCCCGTCATCCTGCACTGGCTGGGCGACATGTTCGACCCCGCGTTGAAAGGCTACTGGGGCAGCGACGACGTGGATGCCGCCATGCGGACCGCGCTGGACGTGATCGCCGCGCACCCCGACAAGGTCGACGGCATCAAGATCTCGCTGCTCGACAAGGACAAGGAAATCGCCATGCGCCGCCGCCTGCCCGCGGGCGTGCGCATGTACACCGGCGACGACTTCAACTACGCCGAACTCATCGCCGGCGACGGCCAGGGCGAACTGCCCAACCACCGCCAGAGCGACGCGCTGCTGGGCATCTTCGACGCCATCGCGCCGGCCGCCAGCGCGGCGCTGGCGGAACTGGCGGCCGGCAACGTCGACGCCTTCAACCGGATCCTGGCGCCCACCGTGCCGCTGTCGCGCCACATCTTCAGCGCGCCCACGCGCTTCTACAAGACCGGCGTCGTGTTCATGGCCTGGCTCAACGGCCACCAGAACCACTTCGCGATGGTGGGCGGGCAGCAGAGCGCGCGGTCGTTGCAGCACTTCGCCGAGCTGTTCCGGCTGGCGGATGGGGCGGGGTTGTTGGAGCAGCCTGAGTTGGCGGTGGGGCGGATGAACACCTTGCTGGCCCTGCATGGCGTGGATGGTCGATAGGACTGCTGGATAGGTCTCGACAAAGGAAGCCGCGTGAGAAAAATCGATAGCTATTCCCACCTGTTCCCGCCCGCGTACTTCGAGCGCATGAAGGCGCTGGCCAAGGACCAGGGCGCGATCAAGCGCTGGTTGACGGTGCCCGTCCTGTACGACCTGGACGCCCGCCTGAAGATGATGGAGGAGTTTCCGGGATACCAGCAGATCCTGACGCTGTCGTCGCCGCCCATCGAGTTCGTGGCGGGGCCGGAAGACTCGCCGGAACTGGCCCGGCTGGCCAACGACGGCATGGCCGAGATCGTCGCCCAACATCCCGACAAATTCCCGGCCTTCGTCGCGTCGCTGCCCATGAACAACGTCGAGGCCGCCCTGCGGGAAATGGACCGGGCCATCGGCGAACTGGGCGCGCGGGGCATCCAGATCTTCACCAACGTCAACGGCCGGCCGCTGGACGATCCCGAGTTCTGGCCCATCTTCGAGAAAGCGGTGAACGAGTACCAGGTGCCGATCTGGATGCACCCGGCCCGTGGCGCGAACTTCCCCGACTACCTGACCGAGAAGAAATCCAGGTTCGAGATCTGGTGGACCTTCGGCTGGCCCTACGAGACCAGCGCGGCCATGACCCGCATGGTGTTCTCCGGCTTCTTCGACAAACTGCCCGAGATGAAACTGATCACCCACCACATGGGCGCCATGATCCCGTTCTTCGACGGCAGGGTGGGGCCGGGCCTGGACCAGTTCGGCAGCCGCACCTCGGACGAAGACTACGAAGGCCTGCTTGCGCGCATGCCCAAGCGGCCCATCGACTACTTCCGCATGTTCTATGCCGACACCGCGCTGGCCGGATCCAAGGCCGGCGTGGCCTGCGGCCTGGAATTCTTCGGCGCCGAGAAAGTCCTGTTCGCCACCGATTGCCCGTTCGATCCGGAAGGCGGACCGGCCTTCATCCGCAGCATTCCCGAGGCCATCGACGCGCTGGACCTGAGCGAGGCCGACCGCGAAGGCATTTACTTCGGCAACGCCTTGAAGCTGTTGAAAATGGGCTGCGACTGCTAAGCCGCCCGCAACGGCGATGCCGGAAACATAGCCGGCACGCACCGAGGAGACATGCATGAAATCCTGGATAGGCAAGATCGTGCTGGGCGCAGGCGTGCTGGCCGCTACCGCGGCGGCCCAGGCGCAAGGATATCCGTCGCGGCCCGTGCGCATCATCGTTCCCTACGCCCCCGGCGGCACCGTGGACCTGGTCGCCCGCGTGGTGGCCGGCAGATTGTCCGAGCAGACGGGCCAATCCTTCGTCGTCGAAAACCGCGCCGGCGCCAGCGGCGCCATCGGCAGCGAAGCCGTGGCGCGCGCGCCGGCCGACGGCTACACCCTGCTGGTGCAGTCGCCCACCCTGATCGCCAATGCGCTGATGTCCGACACCGTGCCCTACGACACGGCCAAGGACTTCACGCCCATCTCGCTGCTGGGCTCCGTGCCCATGCTGCTGGCGGCCCACCCCAGCGTGCCGGCCGCCAACCTCAAGGAATTCATCGACCAGGCGCGCGCCAACCCCGCCAAGTTCACCTTCGGCACCTCCGCCGTCGGATCGCCCATGCACGTGGCGGAAGAAGCCATCAAACACGACGCCAAGCTCGACATCCTGGTCGTGCCGTACAAAGGCACCGCGCCGGCGCTGAACGACCTGCTGGGCGGACAGGTCAGCGCCATCATCGACGCCATACCCTCTACCTATCCGCACGTGGCCAGCGGAAAACTCAAAGCGCTGGCCGTTACCACCAGCGCGCGCCTGCCTTCCATGCCCAACGTGCCCACCGTCGCGGAATCCGGGATACCCGGCTTCGACATGGTCACCTGGTACGGACTATGGGGACCGGCCAAGCTGCCGGATGCCGTGCTCAAGGTCTTGTCGAAAGAGCTGGCCGTAGCCATGAAGTCCCCCCTGGTGACCGAGCGCCTGGGCAACCAAGGCTTCATCGCCGACGGCGGCAGCCCCGCCTCGTTTGCCGCCTTCATCGACAAAGAGCGGGCCATGTACACGCGAGTGATCAAGGCCGCGAACATCCAGATCAAGTGATTTTTTTACGGTAGCCGACCCATGCGCGATTTCTCCCAAGACCATCAATGGATGTCCATCAACACCGCCACCGTGCGCAAATCGCGCGGACAGGAAGTGCCGCTGTTGGACATCCTCGACGCCTGCGCGCGGTTGGGCGTGCGAGCCATTTCCCCCTGGCGCGACCAGGTCGCGGCAGCGGGGCTGGAACAAGTGTCGCGCGTCGTGCGCAGCCATGGGCTGGCCTTGTCCGGCTATTGCCGTGGCGGCATGTTCACCGCGTCGGACGATGCTGGCTTGCTGCGGGCGCGGGATGACAACCGCAGGGCCGTGGACGAGGCCTGCGAATTGAACGCCGCCTGCCTAGTGCTGGTGGTGGGCGGCTTGCCGGGCGGCTTGCAGGGCAAGGCCGAGTACCACGACATCGGTCGCGCTCGGGCGCAGGTAACCGAAGGGATCGCGCAATTGCTGGAGTACGCGCGCGAACGCAAGATGCCCATCGCCATCGAGCCGCTGCATCCGATGTATGCGGCGGATCGGGCGTGCATCAATACGCTGGAACAGGCGCTGGACGTGTGCGATCTGGTGGATCCTGCGCGTAGCGGGGATATTGGCGTGGCGGTGGATCTTTACCACGTCTGGTGGGATCCGAAGTTGCAGGCGCAGATCGCGCGGGCAGGGCAGAAGCGGCTATTGGCTTTTCACGTTTGCGATTGGCTTACGCCTACCACCGACCTGCTGAACGATCGGGGCATGATGGGGGATGGGGTGATCGAGATTCCCAAGGTACGGGAGTGGGTTGAGGTGCAGGGGTTCGCGGGGTTTAGTGAAGTGGAGATATTTTCGTATCGGTGGTGGGAGCTTGATACCGATACGATTTTGCGGACCTGCATCGAGCGGCATCGGTCGGTGGTGTAGGGGTGAGGGGAGGGTAGTGTCGGTGGCTCTGATATGCTTGAGCGCGTCACGTACTCAAGTTTTCGGAGTGCCGTGTTGTCCAAATTTCCCGCTGACAATGTCATTGCCCTGTACCGAGAACATGCCGCTGCGTTCGAGAAAAATAGAAATCATGAATTCATCGAACGTACTTGGCTGAACCGGTTTTTGGAGCTGCTTCCCGGTTCTCGGTCGGATGTGCTGGATATCGGCTGTGGCAACGGTGCGCCGATGGCGCGCTACCTTATTCAGAACGGATGCAGGGTAACCGGGGTGGATACGTCGCTGCCATTGCTCGCGCGTGCGCGTGCGTCGTTTCCGGAGCAACGTTGGATAGCGGCGGATATGCGGCAGATGCCGGTCACAGGGTCATTCCATGGTTTGCTGGCCTGGCATAGTTTTTTTCATCTATCCCCTGAAGATCAACGGCCTATGTTTGCTACTTTTCGGCAACTGGCGGCGTCGAGTGCGGTTTTGATGTTTACAAGCGGTACTTGTTTGGGCGAGGTTATCGGCCAGTTCGAAGGTGAGCCTCTTTATCACGGCAGCTTGGATACGGGTGAGTATCAAGAATTGCTGTATGCCAATGGATTTACGGTAGTGCGGCATGTCGAGGAGGATGCGACATGCGGGGGAGCGGCGGTGTGGTTGGCGAAGCGGGATGGGGGAAGATTGCTTGGGGCGAAATCGGATACTTGAAAAGAACGGCTCTCGGCCAAGGACAGTCAGTCGACAGATGGCAACTAATCGCCGACAATCTACTCGGCTTGCATATCCGCGGATGACTCAGTCGTTCGCACACAAAAATCATGACTCGGCAAAAATGAACGCTGTGACTTGGCCCATAGATACTTCCCCGGATATTTTTAGCGTGATCTAACTAATATGCCACTCAACTATAGTCAGTACCAAGAAGAGGTAACGCAAGACGTTGCTGATGTTCTGAAGCTTGCTAGCTGTCAGCCCATACTTTTTGTGGGCTCTGGCTTCGCGAAGCGGTACGCGGGCGGCCCAAATTGGCGGGAGCTGCTCGCACTGTTGGCGAAAGACTGCCCGCTGGTCGACAAAGATTTTGCATATTACGAGCAGGCATACAGCTATGATTATAAAAAGATCGGCTCGATCTTTACCGATTTATATCGCGAATGGGCGTGGGGAAAGGGGCGTCCAAGGTTTCCCGCCGATTTTTTTAACGGGCAATATAAAAGTGACATTTTTATTAAATATGCCGTAAGCGAAAATCTTAAGAGTTTGGGTCCAAAGAAAGGGTCTTATGGGTCTGAAGTTTTGGATGCAGAAATTGCCGCTTTAAAAAAAATTAGTGCCCATTCAGTGATTACGACAAACTACGATACTCTCATGGAGTCGATATTTCCGCAGTATGAGCGCGTGATTGGGCAGCAGATCTTGCGAAAACCGTACCTGGCGATTGGCGAGGTTTTCAAGATTCATGGCTGCATTACAGATCCTCAGACCATTGTAATAAATGAAGCGGACTACAGTAGGTTTGAGCAAGACCATAAATACCTTAGCGCCAAGTTGCTTACGTACTTTGTGGAGCATCCGTTAATTTTTATTGGCTATCGCGCGGATGATCCAAGTATTAAGAAAATTCTCTACGATGTCGACCGAATGGTTCGAATCGACATCAAGGGGGACTACGAGCTTGTTCCGAATATTTATATACTAGAACGTGATCAAAATATTACAGAAGGCTCGTATCCGGCTCGAGAGAAGGTGATATCCGTTGGGGCGGATACAAATATCCGTATCAAAAATATTTCAGCCTCGTCATTCGAGTGGGTCTATAAAGCGTTTGGTCAAGCTGGAAGTCTCGAAAAAATCGACACAAAGCTCTTGCGTGCATTAATGGCGAGGTCCGTGGAGTTAGTCCGATCGAGTATTCCAAAAAAACATGTAGAGATCGATTTTCAGACGCTAGAACACGCTGTTAATTCCGGTGAGGAGTTCGCGAAATTGTTCGGCGTCACGTCGCTCTCTGATCCATCGAAAGTGAACCTGAGCTACAAGTATTTGCTTAGTGGGGTTGCTGTCGCCCTTGGTTTGAAGAAAGGTTGGAACGATGCACAGAAATTGCTGAATATTCTTAAGAATACGGACAGCTTCGATATGAAAGCATCTGACAATAAGTACCATATCTCGATTCCGTCCAGTAAAACTGGAGTAATTCATCGATACTCTGAGGCTGCTGTCGATTTGTTACGAAAGGTGAAAAATGGCGAGGCATATATAATCGACCGACAAGAATTGGACTTGAATGAGGCTGCAAAGGCGGCTGCCTCTTAAGCGTCGAGGTATCCGCCAAAAGTCGGTTGTCGCCAAGAACGGACGTTGAGGTACAACTGCCTTTCGCTTAGATGCCTATTCCTTTTTTGATGATTTCAATAGCCCTCAATGAGCGCAACGGTCATCGACCGGAGGATGTGGTGAATAATAAGAATGGTAAATAAGAAATGGATTTGAATGCGTTTGTTAATCGTTATCCGGTGCTATATCACATGGCCGAGCGGGGGTCCTGGCCATCAATCCGGGAACGAGGTCTTCTCAGCACGAGTGCCGCACTCGACTATTATGAGATGACCGGCGATGAGCGTGCGTCGCACGAGGTGATGCATAGGCCCGAGAAAGTAGCGATTGGTTCTGAAGGCAGTCAAATCATCCTTCGTGACCAGAAGCCCATGGAGCCTACTCGACTGGCAGGAGCGCTGCAAGGCATTACACCGACCGAGTGGTATCAGTTTCTAAATAATAAGGTTTTCATGTGGGCACAAGAGCATCGGCTGTTCGGCTTGCTCAATGCGCGCGCCTATAAAAAGCTTGAGCATGATGTCCTGACTATTAACACTGCTGCTCTTATGGAGAAGCATGCCGACCGAGTTTGGCTTTGCCCGATGAACTCCGGCAATACGTTTCCAATGCCGCATATCCGCAGTTTGAACACATTTCAGCGCATCACCGACTACGCTACCAAGCGTAACGGATCTCCCCAGAAGGAAGTTGTAGAAGTCGTAATTGACTACAGCATTCCCGATATTGCTGATTTCGTGGCGGAAGTACGGCGAATAAAGGGTAGGGAGGTGCTCGGCACGATTTCCATTCGCTGACAATAGTTACTCCTGCCTTGTCGTGATGTTCCAGCGTTTGCAAGGACGCTAGTGGTTCTCTGTTAGCCGCAGCAAGCTCCTTGAAAAGCACATCACATCATCGCCCACCAGACACGTCAAATCAGCGCGCTCTTAACGATTAATCTCATCGTCGTCACGCATTCTGCCTCCCAACCAATTGCGTCTGTCTATGATGTTCCGTATATCCAGCTTGGCTGATTCTCCCTGCGGAAAGCGCGTGCTTATCAAGGACACCGGTGCATGGGCAATTCTTTCCACTTCCTCGATGAATTTTATCGTTTCTTCGGTCAGTTGCTCAAACCGTCGAGCGTTTCGATTTGTTCCGTTGATGTAATCGGAAAACGTCAATACGATATCCGTTGGCGCATTCAGGGAGCAGGCCAGCCTGAACTGTTCCCAGTCGAATCTTCCTACGCGCCTCTTCCGCTTTGTCGTCGACGTTATCTCATTGCCCTGCAACTCTTGCGGGTCGAGTCCTGCTTCTCGCGCAACGGTTTCGAAGTCGATCTCGTGTTTTATCGCACCAGATGATCCACCCGTATCCGGATTTCCAACCCGAATAGGCGTATACCTGGTCACGAGCAGGATCCTCCTTATCCGACTAGGAGATATACCCGCCTCCGCCAAGCAACCTGCAACATTCGTGTCTCGGGAAGTTACATGGGGATACTGGCCGTGATACAGGCTAAGACCACTGCCCTGCGTTCCCTCTAACAAAATTGACTGGCCTGATCGGTAAGCTTCTTCCAACTGTCTGGTGGTTGCCCCTCGGTATCGAGGCCCGGTTCCGACGTACGGCTCCAGCTCTGGCACGTCCTTCGCGAGTCGAATCCCTTGACCCGTCCGGCTGAGAATCCTGCGGGCAGCAGCAGCACCTCCCCCCTGCCCGGTAGACCCTATCTTGTCGACCAATTCGCTTTCCCTTTTTTTGTCGGCGTCTTCAATGATCATGACCTGTGGATCAATGAAGAGTCGTTCAGGTGTGACATTGCAATCCTTAACTTCCTTGAGAAGCTTCTCTACATCCAAGGTCATCCCAGGACCCAGCAAGATCTTGGCATTTGTATCTTTTGCACCCGATGGCAACTGGTGATAAACGTATTTCCCCGATCGACTAATCACTGTGTGTCCAGCATTCGGTCCTCCCACCCTCACCAGTACATCGTATTCATTGGCGAGGTACGCTGCAATATTGCCCTTGCCTTCGCTGCCAAACTGACTTCCAACAATTACGTCTACACAGCGGAAATCCGGCGCCGAATATAGGCCCAAGCGGGCAGCCACGCGAACCAAAGTATCTTGCGCGTCGGAACGGCTGGTTTCTATACGAACGTCCGCATCCTTCTTGAAGAACTGAATGTCGTCTTCATTCTTCATAAGATCCGCATCTGGATACGCGCCAGACTCTTTCACTGCTGAGCTATTAGCGCGATTTTTCCATCGTTTTCCTGCTTCATTCTTATCCAGGATATACAAATGGACATGAACGGCAGTTATTTCGGTTGAAGCCCTGAAGTGCTCCAGTTGTGTCGTGTTTCGTACATTATCAACAACAATGGTCCTTCTTGGTGCTGTATCTCTGGAGATTTCCATAACTTTGTCATATAGCCATGCGCCAGATGTGCCCTTGTCCATCTCGTCACCAAGACGCTGTAGCGAAATTCTGTCTTTACCAAAGTCTCGACTCTTGGCGATATCACGCAAAATGTCGCTGCTCTTCACGACATGGAACCCAAATTCGTCCCGCAATGCTCTGGCCAGCGCCGATTTCCCGGTGCACAGGTGACCGCTAATCAAGACGATCCTACGCATGACTCCTCCGTTTTTTGCATTCTTCAATGATTGCTTCAATCACTAGCTTGCTTGATGCAGAATTTGTATCGAAAGACTTGTCTGCAATCTCACGCAGGCATCGTGCAGCCATTTCGTTGGGATGAGTAATCGCTTGTTCGTATGGTGTGATTTCCTCATCCGATGTTCCAGCTCTTGCTCGAGCCTCATATCGTTCACGCAAAAC
This sequence comes from Pigmentiphaga kullae, assembly GCF_004216695.1. Classification (GTDB taxonomy): domain Bacteria; phylum Pseudomonadota; class Gammaproteobacteria; order Burkholderiales; family Burkholderiaceae_B; genus Pigmentiphaga; species Pigmentiphaga kullae. Next base: position 1,042,892 of record NZ_SGXC01000002.1, on the reverse strand, counting down.
GTTTTCCGGAGCGTACAAATGCAAGTGGAAAACCGCATCTCCATAACGCTCACGGAAAATTTCGACTTGCCGGCGCTTCCGCACACTATCCAGCAGCCAGCGCTCATTCCCTACAGCATTTGCAAAAGCGGGCGTAGCGACATCATTGGCTACCCAAGCGAAGTCAGTTTGTTTATCAAGCTCATCGCCAAGCTCTTGGAGCGTCGACTTGCTGGGAATAAGCCCTTTCTCTAGAGCAACACTCTTTAAATGCGTACTGGTCGAAACCTTTGAGAATCGATAAGCATCTTGCAACGCGCTGGATATCGTCGTTTTTCCTACTGCAGACGGGCCACTCAACAGCAGCAGAATTTTCATAGCACACCCGATCGAACTCTAGGCCGTTTCCCTCCTAGTGGGGAAACGGGTGACAGTATCGATAAATCCCGACGAGACTTGTGGGAGTTTCGCCTATCCAAGGTGGTACGCCACTCATAATATAGAGAACTCTCAGGGCTCCCTCAATTTGCTGGGCAACCGGGCGATAATGGGAGATTATGCATGGGGCATCGTAGTGGCTATAGCGTAACCATGCTCGAATGCAAACCCCATCTCCGGTTGCTCTTGCGCCCCTAGTTAGCTACTATTTAACAAAATTTTTCAAAAATATCAATCCGTCAAATCAATTAGGAATCCACTCCCATGAAACTTCCATCCCGAACCGATCGGCTGAGCTATTTTCAGAAGTATGTGGCGGAGACGGAAAAGGAACGAGGCTTTGATAAAGAGACTGCACTGGAAAAGTGCTTGCTTCTTGGAGAAGAAGTGGGCGAACTTTTCAAGGCGGTACGGCAGCACAAAGGCATAAAAACAGACCCAAGCTCAGACACCCATGAAATTGGCAATGAGCTCGCCGACATCCTCAACTTTGTTTTCGCACTTGCAAATCGATTCGATGTCGACTTGGCCGAGGCATACGCGCACAAGGAAACCTTGAATAGCGTGAGATCCTGGACATGAAGTTGAGGTTGCTTTCGCACAGGAGTAAGCGCATCAGCTGAGCAGCCCTGAACGCTATGGAGCACCCTTGGCGAATGGCTGCTTTGGGTCGAAAGCAGCCGTCCATAAATGGCAGCTTGTTTCGACCCTAAGTGGGTTTCTGTCGGTGCTTATGTTGGTCACCTGGGTCCCGGTTATACATCGGCTTGTTAGCCGACCCCAGCCGCCCTAAGATCAGGCTGTATCAAGGGGATAGCTCGCCATACGGTACGCTGTGGATAAGTCGTATAACCGGATCCAGGGGTCAACAATATGTCCTTCGCTTCCTACGCGAATGAACAAGACAAGCTAGATCGATGCATCAATGCATTCGGCACGCAGTCATTCCGAGATCAGGCCGACCGAGACTACATTGCCGCGCGATTGGCATGCCGCCACGAACTGTTCCCTCAGTTTCTTTGGTCTTCACATCAAGCGATAGAGAAGTATCTAAAGGCGATCCTTCTCTACAATCGCATAAAGGCGGATAGGGTGGGTCATGACTTGGCCCAAGCCTTGTCTCTTATGCAATCCTTGCCGTTTGAGCTAAAATTTTCGAAGAGAAGCCGGAGGTTCATAGACCACCTTGCGGAGGTCGGCGAGTTTCGATACATCGACATTCCTTTTCATGTGTACGGCCACATACTTGTCGATCTCGACTTGGCTGTTTGGGAGGTTCGCAGGTACTGCCAAGTCTTGGATGTCTTTGGAAAGCAGCTTCCGCTTGATGAGCAGAAACTTCTTGAAGATGCCTGGTCGGATTTGGCCTCTAGCGAGGCCAAGCCGCGGTACAAGTTCCGACTACATGGCGGTCTTTTGGAGAAGATTATCACTGACCGCAAGCACCCAAGTCACTCAGCATTGCTATGGCATAACCCGTGTTTCGGCATTCGGAAGCGAACTACGGTGAAGGCAAAGAACCACCTAAATGCGCAGAACTCGGTGCTGTATCTCTATCCGGAAATGCTCGACGAGTTGCTTAAGTACGTCTTCATCCCCAAGAAGCTGGTAGCCGGCTACCGAGAACACTTGTCGCAGATCAAAGCAGGGGCAAAGGCTAGACCGTAGCTGTGCCGTCCAACCGTCCATCGAACGGTGTTGGCCGACGTTCGCCTCTGGCCGAAGCTGACGTTCACTATATGACCCGGAAGAGGAAGTGCCTATAACTGTGAGCCTAGGCATCTGAGAACAAGCTTAGCGTTGGGCCTATTCGACTTACTGACTCTACACCTTGTTACGAGCGTGAATGCTCTGTGACTGCGCATCCAACCAGCCTACCCGTAGGCTGACGATTATCCGAATAGAAAAGGCCACCCATGGACACCCCCCTCTGGACCCAAATCTGGACCACCGCCTCCAGCGAATTCTCCGACATCCCCGACATAGCCGAACTAACCCGCGTCTTCGTCCGCCTTCTAGTCGCCATGACCCTGGGTGGCCTACTAGGCCTGGAGCGTGAACTACGCGGCAACGCCGCCGGCCTTCGCACCCACATGCTGGTCGCCCTGGGCGCCGCACTGTTCGTTCTCGTCCCCCTGCAAGGCGGCATGGAAGTAGCCGACATGAGTCGCGTTCTGCAGGGCGTTATCGCCGGCATAGGCTTCCTCGGCGCCGGCGCCATCCTGAAGTCAAACGGCCGCGAGATCCACGGCCTGACCACGGCAGCCAGTATCTGGCTGACGGCCGCCATCGGCATCGCAGCGGGCATGGGGCGGGAGATGACCGCCATTGTCAGCACGCTGTTCGCGCTGTTCATCCTGGCGCTGCTGCGCAAGCTCACGCATAACCGCAACCAGCCGAAGCACGAGGACCATCAATAGGGTTCAGGCGCGCGTGCCGGTGTGCAAAAAGCCGATGTCGGTCGGCTTGAAGTTGACGACTTCGCAGGCGATGTCCAGGCAGGCGCCGACCAGGGGCCGCAGGTCGCGTTCGCGCGAGATCAGGAAGTAGTCCAGCGCCGCCAGGGGAGGCGTGCCGCGCAGCCGCACGAGCAGGCCGGCCTGGACGAGTTGGTCGGCCCAGGATTCGGGCAGCACGCCCAGTCCCAGTCCCTGTATCAGCAGTTGGGCGATGACGGCCCAGCTGTTGCAGTGCAGGCGCCGCGCCACGGTGGCGTCGATGGACTGGAGGGATTGTTCGATGATGAGGGCGGTGCCGCTGGAGGGCGGTAGCGAGATCAGCGCGCAATCGGGCAGCAGGGCCGGCAGCCGGCCTTCGCCCTGGCGGTGCAGGGCGGGGGAGCAGACCCAGGCGAAGCCGGCGCTGCCGAGGTATTCGGCCTTGATGCGGTTGTCGGAGGGGCGGTTGGCGATGACGGCGAAGTCCAGGTCGCCTTCGGCCACGCGCCGGGCGAGGTTGCCGAGCGAGCTGCCGGCTTCGACCACGGGGTCCAGTTGCAGGTCGGGGTGGGCGGTTTGCAGGCGGGCGATGAAGGTGGGCAGCCAGGTCAGGGCGCTCAATTCCCCTACGCCGAAGTGGCAGCGGCCGCGCAGGATCTCGGCCTGCCGGCCCATGCCGGCGACGACGTTGGCCTGTTTGAGCAGTTGTTCGACGTGCGGCAGCAGTTGTTCGCCTTCGCTGGTCAGGCGGGCGCGCAAGGAGCTGCGGTCGAACAGGATGCTGCGCAGGCTGTGTTCGAGGTCGGTGATGCGCTTGGACAGGGTCGAGACGGAGATGTGCAGGCGTTCGGCGGCGATCATGAAGTTGGGGCTGGTGGCCGCCAGGTAGAACGCTTCGAGCTGTTTCAGTGTCATGGCCGAAGAGGGGAAGGTGCCCAGGCCGCGGGCGAGCTGCCCAGGGGATGGGGACCGGGGGTTGTCCCGTCGTCCAGGCCGGCGACGGCGGGCGCTACGTGGTGGGTGGTGCCGAACGGGCCGTGGCGGGTGACCAGTTGGGGCGCCAGGGCGTCGAAGGCGTCGCCGCCCCGGTGCGACGGGTCGGCCCAGGCCAGCAGGTACGTCGCCACTCGCGCCAATGATACCCGGACCTCCCAACTGCCGCCGGACTGCTGCCGCTGACGCAGCGCGGCCAGCGTGCCGAGTATGCCGAGTTGGCCGGTCAGGTAGTCGGTCAGGAGGCGGGTGGGCGACAGCCGGGGCTTGCCGTCCCGCGCGTGCAGCGCGGCGATGCCGGTGGCGGCCTGTACCACCTGGTCGAAGGCCTTGCGTGTTCCCCAGGGGCCGTCGTGGCCGTAGGCGCTCACGCTGACGTGGACGAAGTCGCGACCGGCGCGCGGCAGCAGGCCGGCGGCGTCCAGGCCGAAGCGGGCGAGCGCGCCGGGCCGCCACGAGTCGACGACGATGTCGGCGTCGGTGGCCAGCACCCGCACGCGGGCGAGGTCGTCCGGGTCGTTGAAGTCGGTGAAGGCGTTGCGCTTGCCTATGCCGGTGTCCAGGATCTGCGGCAGCGGGTCGGGTTGGGCGGGCGACGAGATCCGCAGGACGTCGCCGCCGTGGAAGGCGAAGTGGCGGGCGACCACCGGCCCGGCAATGACGTGGGACAGGTCCAGGACCCGCAATCCGGCCAAGCCGCCCACAACCGGCGCGCCGGCGCGCAGCGGCCGCACCGTCAGCAGCGGCGCCGAGGCGATGGCGGCGCCCGCGTCGCTGGCCAGCCAGGCTTCGGGCGTTCGAGCCCAGGCGCCGGGCAGGCCGTGTCCGGCCACCGCGTCCTCCAGTTCCTGGGCCGGCCAGCGCCGTATGGCCGCGGCCAGGGCGGGCGCCGTATTGGCGCAATTCAGCAAGGCCAGGGTGCCGTCACGCAGATGGGGATAGGAGCCGGAAGGCAGGAACCACCGACCGTCGGCGGTGGGATAGAAGTCGGACTTCAGTTCCTTGCCGTGCGACGACTGGGGAAAGCGATGGTCGTGGATGCGCTGGAAGTGCGTGGGTTCCAGCCCGGCCAGCGCCTGTGCGGGCGACACCTCGTAGTGCGCGCGGGGCGTGCCCTGGGCGACCAGCGTGGTGCCATGGGCCACCGCCAGTTGGAAGGCCGAGGCGATGTCCGCCAATGGCAGCGGCGAGTCCAGCGCCGGGCGCGGGCCGGCCAGCGTGAACGCCGTCAGGCCGGGCAGGCCCGCGCCGGCCAGCAGGTCGTCGGCGATGGCGCGGACGCGCCGCTCCGGGGCGCCCGCGTGTTCACTTGCCACGGAACACCGGTGTCCGCTTGCCGGTGAAGGCCTCGCGTCCTTCGACGTAGTCGGCGCTGCGGAAGCAGTCCAGGATCGCGTCCTTGCAGGCCTGCCAGTCCCGTCCGTCCGGGGCGGTGGAGGTTTCGATGGCGAGCTTGGACGCGCGGTGCGTCAGCGGCGCCAGGCCGGCGATGGTGCGCGCGAGGTCCAGCGTTTCCTCGCGCGTCTGGATACGGTTGACGAGGCCCATCTGCCGGGCTTCGTCGGCCGTGTAGCGGCGGGCGGTGAACATGATTTCCTTGGCGTGGGCCGGCCCCACCAGTTGCGCCAACCGGTGCAGCCAGAGCTCGTGGTAGCCCACGCCCACCTTGCCGGCGGGGATGCAGAACTGCGCCTGTTCGTTGCCATAGCGCATGTCGCAATGCAGGGCGATGGCGACGCCGCCGCCGAAGCAATAGCCGTTGATGAAGGCCAGCGTGGGTTTGCGCACGGCGCCGATGCGGCCGATGGCGCGTTCGACGGTGGCGTTGTAGCGGCGCACGTTCTCCTCTGTGTCGCGCTGTTCGCCGAACTGCGAGATGTCCGAGCCCGAGGCGAAGGCGCGGTCGCCCGCGCCCTCGAACACGATGGCGCGCACGTCGTCGCGGCTTTCCAGTTCGTCCAGCAGTCCGGGCAGGGACTGCCACATGTCGAAGGTCAGCGCGTTGTGCTTGGCCGGGTGGTCGATCACGACGCGGCCCAGGTGCTGCTCGACGGCGACGTGGATGCGGCCGGGCCGGGCTTCAGATGACATGTTCGCTCCTGAGTTGCTGCAGGGTGTCGCCCTGGATGCCGATCTCGGCAAGAATGGCCTCGTTGTCCTGGCCGGGCATGGGGGCGACGCGCCGCACGCCAACCTCGTGGTTGCCCAGGCTGAAGGGCTGGCCGACCAGGTGGATGTCGCCCAGCTTCTCGTGCGCGACGGGCCAGGCGATGCCCAGGTGCCGCACCTGCGCGTCGTCGAAGGCCTGCTTGACGTTGTTGACGGCGCCGCAGGCCAGGCCGCTGGCGTTCAGGTGTTCGATCCAGTGTTCATTGGTCTGCGTGGCGAACACGGCGGCGATCTCGTCGTTGAGTTCGCGGCGGTTGGCCGAGCGGTTCTTGTTGGTGGCGAAGCGCGGATCGTCCAGCCAGCGTTCCCGGCCCATGGCGTGGCAGAAGCGTTTCCACATCACGGTGCCCGACACGCAGATGTTGACCTGTCCGTCCTGCGTGTCGAACACGCCGGTGGGGATGATGGTGGGGTGGTCGTTGCCGGCCTGAACGGGAATCTCGCCAGCCACCAGATACCGGGCGCACTGGAAGTCCATGGTCGCCAGCAGCGACTCCAGCAGCGAGGTCCGCACCCATTGCCCCTGTCCCGTCTTCTCGCGTTCGTACAGCGCGGTCAGGATGCCCACCGCGCCGAAGACGCCCGCCGTCGTGTCGGCGATGGCGATGCCGGCGCGCACCGGCCCGTGGCCGGGCAGGCCGGTGATGGACATCATGCCGGTCATGCCCTGGATGATCTGGTCGTAGCCGGGGCGCCGCGCATAGGGGCCGTCCTGGCCGAAGCCGGAGATGCTGGCGTAGATCAGGCGCGGGTTGCGGGCGCGGAGCGTGTCGTAGTCGATGCCCAGTCTATCCTTGACGTCGGGGCGGTAGTTCTCGACGACGACGTCGGCCTGCGCGGCCAGATCCAGGAACAGCGCGCGGCCTTGGTCCGATTTCAGGTTGAGCGTGATGCTGCGCTTGTTGCGGTGCAGGTTCTGGTAGTCCGGCCCCAGGCGCATGCCGCCCATCTCGTTCTCGTGCTCGGGGTCGACCGGCTCCTCGATCTTGACCACGTCGGCGCCCCAGTCCGCCAGGACGCGCACGGCGGTCGGGCCGGCGCGCACGCGCGTCAGGTCGAGCACGCGTATGCCGGTCAAGGGCAAGCGGGCCTGTTGTTCAGACATCCTGATTCTCCTTTGCTTACTTCACCGAGAATTTCTCGAATTTCATCCGGGCGGTGGTGTCCGCCCACATCTGGCGCTCGCTGGCGACCTTGCCGGCGAAATCGTCGGCCGAGCCGGCCGCCGCCGCGACGCCCTGTCGTTCGTACAGGCTGGCCACCTCGGGCGAGGCTAGGGCCTTGTTCAAGGCGCGGTTCAGCGCCTGCACGCGCTCCTTGGGCATGCCGGCGGGGCCGACGATGCCGTACCAGGTGGGCTTGTTCAGTTCCGGCAGGCCCAGCTCGACATAGGTCGGCACGTCGGGCAGGCTGTCCAGGCGGGACGGCGCCTGGACGGCCAGGGCGCAGACCTTGCCGCTCTTGATGTGCGTCATGGCCGAGCTGACGTTGTCGAACACCGCGTGCACCTGGCCCGCGTACAGGTCGTTCATGGCGTTGGACAGGCCGCGGTACGGCACGTGGAGCATGTTGGTGCCCGTGGCTTGCAGGAAGCGCGCGCCGTTCAGGTGCGACAGCGAGCCCGCGCCGGCCGAGCCGTACGAGTACTTGTCGGGGTTGGCCTTCAGGTTCTTCAGGAAGGCCTGCATGTCACACTTGGGCGCGACCGAGGGCGCCACCACCAGCACGCCGGGCGCCGTGATCAGCGCGCCGACGAAGCTGAAGTCCTTGACCGAGTCGTAGGGCGCTTCGGTATAGATGTTGGGCGCGATGGCATGCGTGGTGGCCGAGGCGACGCCCAGCGTGTAGCCGTCGGGCTTGGCGCGGCGCACGAAATTCATGGCGATCAGCCCGGCCGCGCCGGCCTTGTTCTCGATGACCACCGACTGTCCCAGCGCCGTGCCCATGGCCTGCTGGATGGCGCGGGCGGCGGTGTCCGTCGGGCCACCCGCCGCCATCGGAACGACGATGGTGATGGGTGCGGCGGGAAACGAATCGGCCACGGCGGGGGCGGCCAGGCCGGTACCCAGGGTGGCAAGCAGGGTGGTCAACAGGGTCTTGTTCACGGTTTTCTCCTCGTCATGTCGGATCCTCTTCAGGATTCTTGTCATACCTGCAACAGGCAGTGCGGACCAAGCTCGTCCAGGCGGCTGGCACCCAGCATCGCCATGTTGCGATCGACCTCGGTTTGTAGAAGCTGGATGGCGTGGGCCACGCCGGCCTGGCCGCCCACGGCGGCGGCGCAGATGAAAGGGCGGCCGGCGAACACGTAGCGGGCGCCCAGCGACAGCGCGATCAGCACGTCGCCGCCGCGCCGGATGCCGCCGTCCATCATCACGGCCAGGCGCTGTCCGACCGCGTCCGCGATGGCGGGCAACACGCGCAAGGGCGCGGCGGCGCCGTCGAGCTGGCGCCCGCCGTGGTTGGACACGATGATGCCTTCGGCGCCGATCGCCAGCGCGCGGCGCGCGTCCTCCACCGACAGGATGCCCTTGACCACCAGGTTGCCGCGCCACTGCCGGCGTATCGCGGCGATGTCGTCCCAGGTCAGGTGGTCGCGGCCCGTGGTGTCGCGCACCGCCTTGGCGGAAAACGCCGGCGCGCCGCGTTCGGCGAACGAGTTCTCGAAATGCGGCATGCCGCGTGTGGCCAGCGTCCGCAGCAGGGTGTGGACCAGCCAGCCGGGATGCGTGACGCCCTCCCAGGCCAGCCGCGGGGTGGGGCGCAGGGGCAGGGAAAAGCCCGCGCGGATGTTGTTCTCGCGATTGGCCCACACGGGAATGTCTACTGTGACCACCAGCGTCTCGTAGCCGGCGCGCGCCACGCGTTCGACCAGGGCGGCGCGGCGGACCGGATCGCCCGGCAGGTAGGCCTGGAACCACGTGCCGGGGGCCCGTTCGTGGATCTCTTCCAGCCGCATCAGCGACGAGCCGCTCATGATCATGCACGCGCCTTCCTGCCGCGCCGCCAGGGCCATGGCCAGATCGCCCTGGTAGGCCAGCAGCGCGCTGATGCCCACCGGCGCGATGCCGAACGGCACGCGGTAGGCCTGGCCCAGCAGCGTGGTCTGCGTCGAGCGGCGGGAAACGTCCGCCAGCACGCGCGTGACGAACTCATGGCGCCGGAACGCAGCACGGTTGGCGGCCAGCGACCGGTTGTCCTCGGCCGCGCCCAGCACGTATTCGCGCAGCGGCCGGGGCAGGTAGCGGGCCGCGGCGCGTTCGAAATCGTCCAGGTTCAGGACGTGGCGGATGCGGGCGGGAAGCCCCGTCGTGCGCGCTTCATAGGCGGCGTGCGTGGCCGGGGTGGGGTGGTGCGTCGTCGTCATGCGGCAAGACTACACATCCGCCGCTATTGAAAAAAGTGAAATTATTTGTGGGTAGTACTTCTAATAAATCGAAATGAATGGTGCCGAAGCGAAGACGGCGCATCGATCATTCGATGTTGGCCCCGGATGCCTTCACCAGTGGGCCCGCGGCGTCGAAGTCTTTCCGCAGCAGACTGTCGAACGCCTCGACCGACATCTGCTCGGCATCGATCCCCAGCCGGGTCAGGCGTGCCTGTACCGTGGCGTCGGCCAGCACTTTGTCCATCGCGGCGTGGATCTTGTCGATTTCTTCCCGCGGCATGCTCTTGGGGGCCAGGATGCCGAACCAGGTGTCGTACTTGTAGCCGGGGGCGCCGGCCTCGGCCGCCGTGGGCAGGTCCGGCAGCAGGGGGGAACGCTTGGCGCCGGTGTAGGCGAGCATCTTGATGCGCGCGTCGTTCTTGAAGCCAATGATGGCCGGCACGGCCGCGGCGGTGCCCTGGGTGCGGCCCGCCAGCACTTCGTTGATCGCGTCGCCGGTCGCCTTCATGGGAATGTGCTGCATTTTTCCGCCGACGTTGGCCAGGAACGATGCCCTGGTCAGGTGGGTGGCGCCGCCGTTGCCGGCGGAGGAGTAGTTCAGTTCGCCCGGCTTGGCCTTGATGGCCTTGATGTAGTCCCGCAGCGAATCGACGCCCAGGGTTCCGGGGACCGCGATCACGAATCCCGCGTTGCCGACATAGGCCACGCCGGAGAAATCCTTGATCGGATCGTAGCCGGGGCTGCGATACAGGGACGGGGCGAGGTTGTGGCTGGCCGCGGTGAACAGCAGGGCGTTGTGGTCGGTCGAGCGGGCCACGAAGGTCGTGCCCATGGTGCCGCCCGCGCCGGCGCGGTTTTCCACGATCACCGTGGCGCCCAGGGGGGGGCGGTGTCGAGCAAGTGTGAACGTCCGGCGTAGTGTGCGCCGTGCCGCGGCGGTCGCGCCTGGCCAAGTAAAAAGAGGTGACCGCGCAGGAGCTTGCCAAGGGAATCGTCGTTGCTACCGGCCCCACGACCCGGATCGGCAAGGCGATCCAGGCCGCATACGGGGCGCATGGGTTGTCGATGCCCAATGTGGCGGTGGAGGTCAACTCCTCGCAGGCCGCGTGCCTGATGGTGGCAAAGGGCGTGGGCATCGGGTTGGTCGATCTGGCGACGGTGCATCAGTACCAGTTGCCCGACGTCGAGTTTCGTCCTTTCCGCCCGCACATCGAATTTAGCCTGTGCCTGATTTTTCCGAAGGATCGTGCGCGTTCACGGCTCGCCCTGAAGTTCGCCCAGGGCTTGCGGGAGCAATTCCATCCGGTCCGGTTGTCAATGGAAATTCCGGTTCGAGACGACCAGGCTTCACAATAGGGGCGCCAGGTTCTCGGAGCGTTTTCCGTTTTCGCCAGATCCAAAGCTGCTACCGTCGTCGTGTTGTTTCTCGGGACTGGTTTCGCTCTGGTTCTAGCATTGCAAACAAGTTTGATGGACGTCGCCGGTGAGGCTCGGCATTGGCCGCAGCGTTAGCCATAGCGCGTTCAATTTCTCGAACGCGATCGGTGCCGTCCTGGGGGGCTATCGGCCATGAACGAGCATTCGACACTGCCGCGCTGATCGTGGACAATCCTGTTCGCCGCACTCGCCGATACCAACCGAAATTTCTGCAAAACGCAGCGAAAACCTCACGGAGTCTTTTGTGGCATGTGCACGATGTAAGGACCTTTGCATTCGCTATGCAGTCAGACATCCTCATGAGCTACGCAAAGCGATACAAATCGGCGCGGAGAATATCGCCGACGGAACACTCGGTGAAGTAGTTCCCGACAGTCCTTGTGTCTCCGTCTCGTTTATCGAACTCGCGAAGGGAGCCGCGTGGGACGACTACATCGAATACCACTTTCGCTGTCTGCATTGCGATGAGATATTTTGGCTGCACGCCGAAACGTATCACGGCAGTGGCGGGTACTGGGAGCCGAAAGACTCCAAATCGATACGCGAGAACATTACAAACTAGGCGAGGAACATTGCCGCGTGCATCAACGTTAGCTACGTCTTATAGCACGTGGACTTCTTGGTCATGACGAACACAGAACTCTTACTCAAGATCGATGCAGCTCTATCAGCTATCGGGCCTCTGGTGACTCCCGGATGGCAAAATGTACAGAGCATTCATCGGCAATTGATGTGGTGCCGTGCCCAGATTTCCGGCGAATCGTCGGAGCCAAAACAGGGGCCGCTCACAATGGGACTGATTGCCACTCGGGAATTCGACATGTGGAGCGATAACCCGGAACTTGCAGCCCTGATCAATCAGATACAGCGTGCTTTTGAGTGAATTGAATGACCGCTTTCGGCCAATTTCTGCCTTCCGCCAGCCCCCCGGGGCCGACATTCAATCGGCTGCTTCGCTAGCCAGCCGGCGCTCATTTCGAAACTTACCGGATCGGACATCGGCTACTGCGGTCATTTGACATGTCATCACCGCCAGACTGAGTGACCGTTTACGGGTGAATTAATCGATATGACGCTCGTCGGCACAAAGCAGTTGCTAGTAGGACGCATGCAAGCGCCCTTGCTGCACGCCATTGATAAACCTCAGCGCATCAGCGTCAGAAAGTCTGCTGCGTTCTAGCTAAGGTAGTTTTTTGTGGATATACAACCAATCGACGTGAAGGCTCTGGTCGAACGCTAGGGATCAGAGACTCTTTTTGGGCAAGTTCGTTAACCCTTTAAGGAATCAATTCCTCCGACCAGTGAATGTCCATGCACAGCGACTGATGAAGTGGCGCGTAAATCGATTCATTGGTCGCCGTCGACATGCGAAGTGGGACGGGCCGCTAAACACGCTTTACCGAGAGGATTGCGCTCGCGCACCCAAAGTATCCTTGCGTCGGCGCAAAACCTCAACTTCATTTCATATAAGCGGTGCCATCGAAATCGTGATCGTGGTGACGCGGCCGGTTTCGCCGTCGTCGATGCGGAAAACCGGCGGCGCGCATCCTTCATGCAGGTCGACGGGCCGAGGATAGACGAGTTCAAGGCGCGTGCAACGATACCGCTTGGAATACGCGAGCAACTGATATACGTCCGCTTCGTCGACACCCCAGTCGTCGAAGCTGGGATTGAGTGACTTCCATTTCGCATCGACGATCCGGTCGAGCGAGAAAGGCGCGTCTGCGGAAATCTTCTTCCAGACGGTTACATCCGGCTTGAGTGTGAAGAGGGACTGCCTGTCTTGCTTGATGAGCGCGAGTTGAGGACCCTGGCGAATGACGATGCCTGCCGTCTCCGCCTCCTTCAACTCTTCCCGGTGGCACACATAGTCTTCGAAAAGCTTGTTCATGTCGAAAAGCAGCGCGGGCGCGGCCGCGCTTCCGGCACGTAGGTCCGGGCTCGCCAACTCAAGCAGCCATTCGCACCATTGCATGACGGCACGATAACGCAAGGTCTGGCGGTCGTAGCGCAGCCGTCGCACATCTGTGGACGTCAGACGAATCTGCGCGACACCCGTCAGGCGGGAGTGCAATTCGAACCACAGCCGCTGCGTCGACGCGAGCTTTGCCCAATGGCGACATGCATCGAGCGCCGCACGAATGATGCGGTTGTACTGATTGTCGACAGTGAACTCGTCATACTCGCAATGAAGTAGGTGAGGTCGCGCGAGGTTGTGCCGTAATTGTCCTTCCGCGTGAAAGCGCCCTCTCACCACGGTAAGGTCTCCGGATTCTGGAACATAGCGGCTGACGAGTCCCGACTGTGCGACGGCGAGCACGCAGAGCAGAAACTCCTGGATGAATATTTCTAGAAGCGGCGCGCGCACCGCGCCCTGCTGCGCGCTGCCCATCGCCGAAACCTTCAGCTTTCCCGCGTGATGTAGCATGGACAGCAGCGCAGCGCGCCCTCGCGATGCGTCGTCGCCGTGGGTCGAGATGCCGACCTTGGGCAAGATCTCTAGTACACACGACGCGACCCTGACGATGCCGCAATGCTGTGCGAGCTTAACGCCGCCCACGGCCCGCTGACAGAACCCAGGGTGCCGATCGTTGATCTTGAGCAGTGCTTCGGCCTCGTGCGAAGTGAGATACGCGGCGACGGACGCCGATCGATCATTCGCAGCGGCGGACGCAGCATCTTCCATCACGGGAATAAGCGCGTACTCGACCGCCGTCACGGTGCGTAGGACTTGCATGCTGGTCCTGGTCTCGCGTCAGAATGTTGCCGATTCGTCTGGCATATCCGGCGCAATCGCCGTGCCGTCGTCGTACAACTTGACGATATCCGCCTCGGTCCACGAGGACGGATTGCCCACAGCAAGCGACACGCGCGGCGCGCTCCCGACGAGATGTGCGCCGCCTGGAAAGAGCATGGCCGACGTGAGCTTTCGCTCGAGGAAGAAAACGCTCGACGTGTCACGTCCCGTCAATGCCAGGCGCACCTTTTCCATGTCGTCGAAAAAGTATTCCTGCAACTGCGGAATAACGCGCTCGGCGAGCCGCCTCCGCAATTCAGGCAAGCCGTCAATGAACATGAACGTCGCGTGACCGATAGCATGGTTGCGGTCGAGCATGAACTCTAGCCGGTCGTTAAGCCGCGTCATAAGCTTGCGGAGATCGATCGGGCCGAGGGCTGGAGAATTGCTGATGAGTTCGGGCTGCGGCGGGCACTCCACGAAACGAAAGCGTCTCCGTAACGCAACGTCCATCGTGGCTACGGATCGATCCGCCGTGTTCATGGATGCAACGATGTCGAGGTTGTCGGGCACGCCGAAATCTTCGTCCCTTGAGCCCGGCAGCCTAACCCAAGTCCCATCGCCATCGTTCGGTTCACTTCCCGCCCTCACGCGCTTGGACGGTTCAATCAACGTGATGAGTTCGCCGAAGACCTTGGCCACGTTCGCGCGGTTGATCTCGTCGATGAAGAGCGTGAAGCGTCGGCTCGGGTCTGCGTGAGCCTGTTCGCAGAGCTTCCGGAACGGGCCTTTTTCATAGGTCACGGCGATCCCGTTGCCGTCCGGCGCGGCAGTCGGCCTCAATCCGCCGACGAACTCTTCATATGAGTAACTCGGGTGGAACGATACAAACGTGAAGTCCTCACCTGCTTCGAAAGCTTCGCGCATGCGTTCCTGCATCTGGTATGTCTTTCCGGTTCCGGGCGGCCCATAGAAGATTACGTTGTCAGAAACTCGAAGAGGTGGCGGAGTGCTATCGCTTTCCTCATCGTCGCCTTCGGGCTCGTCTTCGCCTTCGGGCTTCTTCTTCAAAAGCGTACCTATCGGCTCGCTGTAGTAGTCAACTGCGCCGGGGAACTGGATCTCCAGCTTGCTGCGCAAATCCAGCAGCGCAGCATCTTGCAACGGGCGATTGCCAACCATCGCCTTTGTCCAGATCTTGTGCCCCCGCATCACCTTGTTCTTGTTGTTCTGGCTGAACATCCGCTCGAACGAGTCTGGAAACAGCACGTGACACAGCGTGTGATAAAGCTGTCTGCCCTTACCTGACGGAATGGAATGCAGCCACTCCGCGAAGTCGAATCCGCTGCCATTCAATAGTGCCGTACGCGCGGACGGCGCCATGGCGACGAGTGCGGCGAAGGCCTGAACTGCGAACGCCATCTCGGATGGAAAGTACTGGTTGTATCCGGGGCCCGCGCTCCCTAGCCCCGAAAGCACTGGTTTATCAAGAAAATTTGACTGAACGGGAAAGGGCGCTGCGGGCTTGATATTCCATATCTCTTCGAGCCGTTTCAATTTTTTTGGCGGCCGCAGATTCGTCGCGGGAAGCTGGACAATCCAGAATATCTCGGTCATCAGCGCGATGTCTAAGGGCGTGCATGTGGCCAACTGCAATTCGAGCTTTTGATAGAACGTGCCGCCTCCCGTATCCGGCTGATCCACGAAGTTTGTGGTCAGACTCTGGAAATGGGGCGCTGTCCAGATCTCCTGGTTAGGTAGAAAGAGCGATTGCTGATTAATCAGGCATTGATGTTTGAAATCCTGTGCGGCCTGAAATACCTGCGCTGCATTCAGATGATTCGGATTAAAACGGCTCATGGATTTTGGCGCAATGGCGCTGGATTGTTAACGTGCGGTGCGGCAGTCATTTGTTGGTTTAACCAAGCACAGTCGAGGTGCAGCGTGAAAAAGCCGGTCCGTTGAGATCTTCGGAGACCCTAGCGGTTTTCCGTCTGGTGCGTTTGGCAAAAGGAGGAAATATTGCTCTCGTGTAGCCGTCCAAAGACAGTCCGCAGTAGGAATTCCAGCCAGTCATAATACCAAGCGCTCTTGCGAGTCTACCGAAGCAACTTTCGTGAGGAGGGTAATCGTGCGTTCGATGGCCAAGATCTGGCGGTTTGGTACATGCGCAGGCGGACATTCGCGAGCCAACGATCGAGGCTGATCGCGAGTGACTGCTTTAGCCGATACGCAGCAGGCATCCCGGCACGAACGAGCGGCGGTTACCTGAGGACAGACGTTGTCGTTGTGGAGGCTCGAATGACGGCAGTGGGTCGAAAGCAAACCTCGACACGCCTACATTCGCCCAGGGCTTGCGAGAGCAATTCCCCCCAACCCGACTCTCAATGAAAATCCCGACTCGACACAACCAAACTCCCCAATAACGGCGTCAAATCCACCAGCCTCTTCGCCAGCAGATGCCGCACATTCTGATGCGATTGCCACGTCCCATACACCCCCAGCAGCGGCGCCCCCACCAGTTCCCTGCGCTGGCGTTCGACCAGCCCCGGCCAGACGATGACGTTGACCTGCCCGGTTTCGTCTTCCAGCGTGACGAAGACCGCGCCCTTGGCGGTGCCTGGGCGCTGGCGCACGGTGACGATGCCGCAGGCGCGCGCCAGGCGGCGGTCGGGGTAGGTGTGCAGGGCTTCGGCGGAGGCGAAGCCGCGCCGCGTCAAGCGATCGCGCAGTAGCGCCATGGGATGGCGCCGCAGGGTCAGTTTCAGGGATTCGTAGTCGGCGCGGATGTCGTCGGCCTCGTTGGGAACGTCGAGCAGCGGCGCCTGTTCGTACACCATGGCGTCGCGCAATAGATCGCGCTGGGGCACGCTGTCGGTGGCTTCCCAGAGCGCCGCGCGCCGGTGGCCGGACAGGTGGCGCAGCGTGTCGGCCGCGGCCAGGGCCTGCAAGGCATGCCGGTCGAGGTCGGCGCGCCGGCCCAGGTCGGTGGCGTCGGCGAAAGGCCGGTGTTCGCGCGCGGCCTGGATGCGCCGGCCGGCTTCTTCCGACAAGCCCTGGACCTGGTTCAGCCCGAGCCGCACGGCGGGGCGTTCACCGCCGGTGGCTTCCAGGGTGGCCTCCCAATCGCTGGCCAGCACGTCGGCGGGCAGGACGGCCACGCCATGGCGCTGCGCATCCTGGATCAACTGGTAAGGCGAATAAAACCCCATGGGCTGGCTGTTGAGCAGGGCGGCCAGGAAGGCCTCCGGTTCGTGCCGCTTGAGCCAGGAGCTGGAGTAGGCCAGTTGCGCGAAGCTGGCGGCATGCGATTCGGGAAAGCCGTATTCGCCGAAGCCCTGGATCTGGCGGCAGATGGAGTCGGCGAAGACGCGGTCGTAGCCGTGGATCAGCATGCCGGTGACGATGCGTTCGTAATGCTGCGCCAGGTCGCCCTTGCGCCGCCAGGCCGCCATGGAGCGCCGCAGTTCGTCGGCCTGGCCTTCGCTGTAGCCGGCGGCGTACATGGCGATCTGCATGACCTGTTCCTGGAAGATGGGCACGCCGTAGGTGCGGGCCAGTGCCTTGCGGACCTTGGGGCTGGGATACGGAATCCGGGCGGGACCGTGCAGCCGTGCCTGTTCGCGCTGTTTCAGGAAGGGGTGGACCATGCCGCCCTGGATGGGGCCGGGCCGGACGATGGCGACCTGTATCGTGAGGTCGTACAGATTGCGTGGCTGCAGGCGGGGCAGCATGCTCATCTGCGCGCGCGACTCGATCTGGAAGACGCCTATGGTGTCGGCCTGGCAGATCATGTCGTAGGTCTTGGCGTCGTCCGGTGGAATGCTGTAGAGGTCGAGCAGTTTCCGTTGCCGCTGGCTGGCGAATTCCAGGGCGCGCCGCAGCGCCGTCAGCATGCCCAGGGCCAGCACGTCGACCTTGAGCAGGCCGACGGCATCCAGGTCGTCCTTGTCCCATTGCACGACGCTGCGGTCCGGCATGGCGGCGTTCTCGATGGGCACCAGACGCGACAGCGGCCCGCGCGACATGACGAAGCCCCCGGGATGCTGGGAAAGGTGGCGCGGAAAATCCAGCAGTTGCTCGGTCAGCCTGGCCCAGAGCTGCGCCGCGGGCGAGTCGGCGGCAAGCCCGCATTCCGCGAAGCGGTTCAGCAGGTTCTTCCTGCCG
The DNA here is from genome assembly GCF_004216695.1 of Pigmentiphaga kullae. Classification (GTDB taxonomy): domain Bacteria; phylum Pseudomonadota; class Gammaproteobacteria; order Burkholderiales; family Burkholderiaceae_B; genus Pigmentiphaga; species Pigmentiphaga kullae. The sequence goes on along the minus strand of NZ_SGXC01000002.1, from coordinate 1,025,146 downwards.
TCCCACCATTGGTGGGCCTTGGCGACGCGATCGACCAGGGCCAGGTCCATGCCCAGCGCGCGCCCCACGTCGCGCAGCGCGCTGCGCGACCGGTAGCTGATGACGACGGCGGTCAGCGCGGCGCGGCGCCGTCCGTATTTTTCGTAGACGTACTGGATGACTTCTTCGCGCCGCTGGTGTTCGAAGTCGATGTCGATGTCCGGCGGTTCGTTGCGTTCCTTGCTGATGAAGCGTCCGAACAGCGAGTTGTCGTCGGGCGGGACCACGGTGATGCCCAGGCAGAAGCAGACCGCGGAGTTGGCGGCCGATCCGCGTCCCTGGCAGAGGATGCGGCGGTCCTTGGCGAATCTGACCAGGTCGTGGACGGTAAGGAAGTAGGCCTCGTACTGGAGTTCGCTGATCAGTTCGAGCTCTTTTTCGAGCTGATCGCGAATCTTGTCGGGAATGCCTTCGGGGAAACGCCTGTTGGCGCCGGCATAGGTCTCGTCGCGCAGGTAGGTGGCGGGCGTGGCGCCGGCCGGCACCAGTTCCTCGGGGTATTCGTACTCCAGTTCCTTGAGGTTGAAGGTGCACAGCCGGGCCACGCGCAGGCTTTCCCGCATGAGTTCCGAACCATAGACCTGCGCCAGGTGCACGCGCGCGCGCAGGTGCTGTTCGGCATTCGGCACCAGCGCATAGCCGCATTCGGCTACGGACTGGCGCAGGCGGATGCCGCACAGCGTGTCGTGCAGGGGCTTGCGCGAGCGGACGTGCATTTCGACCTGGCCCAGGGGCACGACAGGCAGGTCCATCGTGCGGGCGGCGTCTTCGACGGCCTGGCGGTGGGCGCCGTCGCCGGCGCGATTGAGCAGCGACAAGCCCATCCAGCACCGCTCCGGAAAGGTCCGCGCCAGCCAGCCGGCCTGTTCGGCAAGAACGTCGCGGGCAACGCCATGGGCGGGCGCGAGGATGGCCAGGCAGTCCGGCGCGCCGCGCAAATGCTCATGCCCGGCCTCGGGATGGGAAAGATCGCCGGGCAGCAGGCGATAGCTGCCCTTGGCGGCGCGCATGCGGGCGTAGGTGATCAGTTCCGACAGGTTGCCATAGCCTTCCTTGTTGGTGGCCAACAGGATCAGATCCATGGGCGGAATGCCGTTCTGGGCGTCGAGCCGGAACTGGCTGCCCAGGATCAGCCGCAGTTTGTGCTTCTTCGCTTCCTCGTGCGCGCGCACGATGCCGGCCAGCGAGCATTCGTCGGTGATGGCCAGGGCCGTGTAGCCCAGTTCGGCGGCGCGTTCGACCAGTTCTCCGGGCCAGGAGGCGCCGCGCAGGAAGGTGAAGTTCGTCAGGCATTGCAGTTCGGCATAGCCGGGCAGGGAAGGGATCGAGGGCGGGGGCGATGACATGGCGATTCAGGCGTAGAGCCCGTGCAGATACCAGCGCGGCTCGTCCAGCGCCTGGTCCAGGTAGAGCCAGTAGCGGATGCCGTCTTCGCTTTCGGCCACGAAGTAGTCGCGCGAGACGGGGGCGCCGTCCCACCAGCCGCTTTCCAGGCGTTCGGGGCCGCGCAGCAGGCGCAGCGGGGTGCCGTAGTAGGGCCGGTGGTTGCGCAGCACCAGGGCGATGGGTTGCGCGAGCAGCCATAGCGGGCGTTCGGCTTCGGGGGCCGTGTCCTGCTGGCCTGGGCGAGACGCCGACAAGGCCGGCTGCCAGCGGTTGGCGGCTTCCGGCCGGTGGTCGGCGCGGGGCCGGGCGGCCAGCACGCGGTCCGCGCCCAGCCGCGCCGTCAGCAGTTCCAGCAGGCGGTCGTGGTCGGCGGGGGTGCCGCCGGGATCGGTGAACAAGGCCTCGGAGGGCGCGGCGCGGGAGACGAGCTGGTCGGCGTGCAGGGCCACGGCGATGGCCGGCGCTTCCAGCGTCAGGCGTTCGAGATGTTCCTTGAGCAGGCGCAGCAGGTGGTCGGCCTGCCAGCCGGGCCGGGCCAGGGCCACGGTCAGCCGCGTGGGCGGCCGGGCGTGGCGGCCGCGCTCGTGCTCCAGCAGGAGGACGAGCGCGCTGGCCGCCGTATGCGTGGCGCCCAGCCATCCCACGAGTTGCTGGACGAGGCGCCGGGCCACGATCATGACGGCGGCGGTGTGCTCCAGGCGGGCTATCGGTTCCAGGCGCGCGGAAAATCGGAGCGGCGCGCGGATCCAGTCGAACAATTCGGGCGCCTGGCCGCGGGCCTGGTCGAGCATGTGCGGCAGGGCGTGGCCGCAGCGCTTTTGCAGGCCGGCGCGGGGCAGCCGCATCAGGGCGGCGAGGGTACGGCACCCTATGCCGTCCAGCCAGGCCTGGTGCGGTCGCGCCGGGGGCAGTAGCAGGCAGGGCAAGGGGGCCATCCGGCGCAGCAGCCGGTCGGGCCGCAGGACACGGCGCGGGCCGGGCGTGGCCTGTGCCGCGAGCAGCCAGGCGCCATGGGCGGTCGGCCCCATGCCGATGCGGGCCCGGCAGCCCAATTGTTCCAGCGTGCACCGGATGCGCCGGCACAGCGCCAGGGGGCCGCCGAAGGCGCGCAGGCTGGCGCCGACGTCCAGCAGCAGGCTGGCGTCGGGGCCGGGCGCGACCTCGGGCGTGTATTGCAGCATGGCCAGCGCGGCGGCATCGAGCAACTGCCGTTCGCGCCCGGCATCCCGGGGAACGAACGCGGCATGCGGGGCGAGGGCGCCGGCGCCTTTCTTGCGCATGCCCGGCCGCACGCCCAGTTGCGCGGCGGTCGGCGTCACGGCCACCACCGTCTCGTGTTCGAGGACCACCAGCGGGCCGGCCGCGTCATCCAGCCAGGACGGGTTCAGCGCGTCGAGGCTGGGCTGGGTCAGGTAGACGCTGATCCACAGGCGCATGGGAAGACTCGGAAAAATCGGGAACCGGGCCCGTGGCCGCCACCGCGCGCGAAGGCGCGAGCGGCACCAGCAGGGTGGCGTCGTGGACGGGGCCGCGGCGCTTGAGGATGTCCACGCGCAGTTGGTCGCCGGCGGGATGCAGCAGCAGGCGCAGCGGCGCGGGCGATGCCTGGCGGGCCGATTCGGCGGGGCGGAACAGGAAGAAGGCGGTGTCGCCGGCCTGGGCGGCCAGGTGCAGCCGGCGCAGGGCGATGACGGGCGGGCGCGAGGCCCAGTACAGCAGGGCGCCGCAATGCCCCTGCTTGAGGACTTGTTCGGCGGCCCACAGGGCGTCGGCCGCCTGGGCGGGCGCGATCCACAGCAGTTGCCGGCTGGAAAGGCGATGGGTCTGCCAGGCCTGGATGGATGGCTGGTGGGGCGGGTGGAGCAGGACGATGCTGCGCTGGGCGGGCAATTGCCGCAGCGCCGGCAGCAGCAGGCGGATCTCGCCTATGCCCGGCCGCGGCAGCAGCAATTCGGTCAGGCTGCCCAGCGGCCATCCGCCGTCGGGCAACTGGCGGGAAAGCTCGGCATGGCCGGTATCCAGGCCGGGGCGGCGGTTGCGGGCAAGCTGCGATCCCCGCCACAGGAGGGGGTGGATCGCGGTGCTGGCGCGCGGCGTGGAGATTCCGGCAGAAGACATGGGGCAACGGCGGTTTACGGCAGAATACTGTATAAATATACAGTGATCGAGTCAAGCCGTGGAAAGTCATCGCAACGCCGGCGGGGCCGTTCCGCCGCCGGCACGCTCGTGTTCTGGTATCGTGGCTTGGCCGAGTCGTTGCTCCAATCCCTACGAAGACCCGTTCATTCATGAAACCCATCAACAAATCGAACAAGCTGGCTCACGTCCTGTACGACATCCGCGGCCCCATCATGGATAGAGCCAAGCAGATGGAGGACGAAGGCCAGAAGCTCATCAAGCTCAACATCGGCAACCTGGCCGTGTTCGGTTTCGACGCGCCCGAGGAAATCCAGCTCGACATGATCCGCAACCTGCCGAACTCGGCGGGCTATTCGGACAGCAAGGGCATCTTCGCCGCGCGCAAGGCGGTCATGCACTATACCCAGGCGCAGGGCGTGCAGGGCGTGACGCTGGAAGACATCTACCTGGGCAACGGCGCCTCCGACCTGATCGCGATGGCCACCAACGCGCTGCTGGACGATGGCGACGAACTGCTGCTGCCCACGCCCGACTATCCGCTGTGGACGGCGGTCGCCAGCCTGTCGGGCGGCACGCCCGTGCACTATCTGTGCGACGAGGCCAAGGGCTGGATTCCCGACCTGGACGACATCCGCGCCAAGATCACCCCGCGCACCAAGGGGATCGTGGTCATCAACCCGAACAATCCGACCGGCGTGGTCTACCCCGACCACGTGCTGCGGGAAATCATCGCCATCGCGCGCGAGCACGGACTGGTCATCCTGGCCGACGAGGTCTACGACAAGGTGCTGTACGACGGCGCCCGCCACACCGCGCTGGCCAGCCTGTCGACCGACGTGCTGACGCTGACCTTCAATTCGCTGTCCAAGAGCTACCGCGCCTGCGGCTATCGCGCGGGCTGGCTGGTGGTGTCGGGCGACAAGCGCGCCGCCCGCGACTACATCGACGGCCTGAACATGCTCGCCAACATGCGGCTGTGCGCCAACGTGCCGGGCCAGTGGGCGATCCAGACCGCGCTGGGCGGCTACCAGAGCATCAACGACCTGGTCGCCGAAGGCGGCCGGCTGCGTCAGCAGCGCGACCTGGCCTACGAGCTGATCACCGCCATTCCGGGCGTGACCTGCGTCAAGCCGCAGGCCGCGCTCTACATGTTCCCCCGGCTGGACCCCGAGGTCTATCCCATCGAGGACGACCGCCAGTTCTTCCTGCAGATGCTGGAAGCCACGCGCGTGATGCTGGTACAGGGCACGGGGTTCAACTGGCCCCACCCGGACCACTTCCGCATCGTGTTCCTGCCGCACGAGGCGGACCTGCGCGAGGCCATCGGCCGCATCGCCAAGTTCCTCGAAGACTACCGGCTCAAGCATGCGAAGAAGTCGCCGGCGTCTTCCGAGGCCGATCCGGACGACCGTGCCGTCGTCGTGCCGGCCCGGTTCGGCGCGAAGGCCGGCTAGGCGCGGCGTCAACCCTGCGGGCGCTGCTTCAGCTCCCGCATGGTGGCGTCTATCCAGTCCGCGATGGTGTCCACGCCCAGCGCCAGGTTGTCGACGCTGCAATGCTCGGCGCCGCCATCGCGCAGCGTATGGACGAACAGTTCGGCCTTGGGGCTGTTGATGCATTCGGCGACCAGGCGTTCGGCCTGGGCCAGCTTGATCTGCCGGTCGTTCTCGCCGTGCGTGACCAGGATGGGGCAGCGTATGCGGTCCAGCACGCCCTCCAGCGTCATGCGGTCCGCCGTGGCCAGCAGGCCTTCCACGCTGGTCTGTCCGAACACCCACATCGCGTGTTCCCAGTAATGCGGAACGGGTAGCCGCGGGTCCTGGCTCTGGTGGCGGTAGCGCTGGGTCGCGCCCCAGTCGTAGTTGGCGCCCCAGGCCACGCAGCAGCGCAGGCGCGGTTCGAAGGCGGCGGCGCGCGGCGCGTGATAGCCGCCCAGCGACAAGGCCATGATGCCTATGCGCGAGGCATCGACGTCGTCGCGCGTTTCCAGATAATCGACGCAGGCCGAGGCGGGCACCTCGGCCTCGGGGAAGTTGGTCAGGCCCTGCAGGCGCAGGGCTTCGCCCACGCCGGGGTTGTCCACCAGCAGCACGGACACGCCGCGTTCGCGCAAGGCGTCGCCGATGCCCATCAGGTACAGGATCTCCTTGGTCACGTCCAGGCCGTCGAAGTGCACCATGCAGGGCGCGCCGCCGGGCGGCGTCTCGCGCGCGGGGACGTACAGGGCCGGCAGGGTGGTGCCCTGGTAAGGCACGTCCACCCATTCGACGGGCTGGCCGGTCAGTTCCACGTAGCGGCGAAAGCATTCCAGGGTGTCGCGGAAGGCCGCGTCCCGGCCGGGGAAGCGCGGCGCCTGCATGCGTTCGGCCTGCACGTAGTAGATGGCGGCGCGCTTGAACTTGCGGCCCGCGCTGTAGGCGCGGTCGTGCTGGAGGTCCTGCTGCGCCAGCGCCTTGACGCGGTCGGCCAGTCCGGTCCAGGCGGCGAACAGGATCTCGGCCGCGCGCGGGTCGCCGCGGCGCGACGCTTCCTTGACGGGGCCGGAGGCATCGTCGATCTCGCCGATCTCGGCGCCCATGCCGAGCGCCAGGTTGACGGCCATATTCCAGGTGTAGTTGTCGCCGAAGTATTCAAACATGATCGATGTCCATTCGTGGTTGCGTGCAGGGGAGCGGTACGGACCGGCGGCTAGTCGGCCTTGATGTTCTTCTCGGCGATCAGCCTGGCCCACATCGATTGCTCGGCGACCAGGTCCTTGGCGAATTGACCGGGCGGCTGGAGCACGAGGTCGTAGCCGTCTTTCTGCAGGCGGGCCTGCATCTCGGGCGTGCGCATGACCCGGGCGATCTCTGTCGCCAGTTTGTCGCGGATATCGGTGGGCAAGCCCTTGGGCGCGAAGACGCCTTGCCAGACGTAGGCCTCCACCGGCACGCCTTCCTCGCGCAGGGTGGGGATGTCGGGAATGGCGGGCGAGCGCTGCGCGGCGGCAAGCGCCAGCCCGCGCATCTTGCCCGCGCGGACCATGGGCTGCGAGTTGCCGACGGAGTCGCACAGGAAGTCCACTTCCCCGGCGATGACCGAGGTCTGCGCCGGTCCCGCGCCCGAATAAGGCACGTGCAGGGCCTTGATGCCCGCCGCATCCAGCATCTGTTCGCAGGCCAGGTGGCTGCCGCCGCCGGTGCCCGCGCTGGCATAGCTCAATGCGCCTGGCCTGGCCTTGGCCAATGCGATGAATTCCTTGAAGGTCCTGGCCGGCAGCTTGGTCGAGGCCACCAGGTAGGCGGGAAAGCGCAGCGCCTCGGTGATGGGCGTGAAGTCGGCGGCCGGGTCGAAGGCGTGCTGCTTGTGCAGCAGCGGACCGATGACGTGGGCGCTGTTGGTGGTGTAGAGCAGCGTATAGCCGTCGGCCGGCGCATCCTTGGCCAGCCGGCTGCCGATCAGCCCGGTGGCGCCGGCGCGGTTGTCCACGATCACGGGCTGGCCCAGCGCCTCGCCCAGCAGCTTGCCGGCCAGGCGGGCATAGGTGTCGGTGGAGCCGCCCACGGGGAAGGGCACGATCATCTTGATCGGCCGGGTGGGGTAGGCCTGCGCGCCCGCCGTGGACGCGATCAGCAGCGAGGCGGCGGCAAGGAAAAGACGCGGCGCGATGAGGGGGCGTTTCATGGTGTCTCCGTGCTGTTCGTGTGCAGGCCATTCTGGACGGAGTCTCGGCCCAGGAGAAATGCCGTTTTTCGGGGCGAGCTATAAAATAATTCGATAGCGGAAAGACGAGGGCGGGGCAGGCGATGGATCTGGTTCAACTCCGGTATTTCGTGCGCGTCGCGCAATTGAAAAGCTTCACCAAGGCCTCGGTGGCGCTGCACATCGCGCAGCCCGCGCTGACACGGCAGGTACTGCTGCTGGAGGACGAACTGGGCGTGCAGCTTTTGTTCCGCCACAGCCGCGGCGTGGAACCGACCGAGGCCGGCATGCGGCTGTTGTCGGGGGCCGAGTCCATCTTTCGCCTGGTGCGGGAAGTCCGCGCCAATGTCATCGCCTCCAGCACCACCGTGGCCGGCACCTTGCGGATCGGCTTTCCGCCTTCGCTGGGCGGCTTCGTGATCGGCACGGTCGCGGCCGCGTTCCAGAAGATGTACCCGCAGGCCACGTTCGACCTGTGCGAAGGCCTGAGCAACGAGTTGCGCGACCGGCTGCTGGCCGACAGGCTGGATCTGGCGGTGTTGGCAGGGGGCGCCAATCCACTGCTGGTCAGCACGCACCTGTGCGACGAGGAGCTGTGGGTGATGATGCCTCGCCGCCTCAAGGGCCGGCATGCGCTCAGGACCTACACGCTGAAGGAGTTGGCCGGGCTGCCGCTGATCCAGCCCGGACGCACGCAGCTGGCGCGCCAGCACATCGAGACCGAGGCCGCGCGCCTGGGCGTGACGCTGAACGTGACGGTGGAAACCGACGCCTTCCAGGTGATCAAGGATCTCGTGCGCCGCGGCATAGGGGCCCACATCTCTCCGTACTCGGGCATAGGCGCCGACATCAAGCGCGGGGACTTCGACGGCGGTCCGGTGAAGGGCCTGTTTCTCTCGCGCTATCTCGTGCGGCGCATCGACCGGCCCATCAGCCTGGGCATCACCAAGTTCCAGGAGATCCTGGTCGATACGCTCAGGGACCTGGGCGCTTCGGACCGGGCGATCCGGCTGCCCGCCTGAGGCGGGCTCGGCGCGCTCAACCGGTTTCGGGGCTGACGCGGTACCGGTTTCTGCCGGCCCGCTTGGCTTCGTACATGGCCATGTCGGCCGCGCGCAGAAGGTGGGTGGGACTGGTGCCGGACCCCGCGCGGTAGACCGCGATGCCCAGGCTGGCATGGACCTGGACCGCCTGTCCGGCAAGCTGCATGGGGTCGGCGATGTCGGCCAGGATCTGTCCGGCCAGGGTTTCGCCCTGCGCATGGCCCGCGTCGTCCCGGGCGATCACGACGAACTCGTCCCCCGACAGCCGCGCCACCAGTTCGACATGGGGCAGGCCGGCCTTCAGGCGCCGCGCGATCTCCTTCAGCAGCAGATCGCCCTGGTCGTGCCCCAGGGTGTCGTTGACCTGCTTGAAACCGTCCAGGTCCAGGAACAGCACTTCCAGCACGCCGCCGCGCCGGTCGGTCGACGCCATGGCCCGGGGCAGGCGCTCCTGGACCGCGCGGCGATTGGGCAGGCCGGTCAGCGTGTCGCGGCGCGCTTCGAGCCGGGTGGCCTGTTCGCGCGTGCGCCGTTCGGTGATGTCGTGCACGATGCTGTGAAAGCCCACGATCCTGTCTTCGACGATGTCGGGGATCAGCGTGACGGCGCCGTAGTGCATCGTGCCGTCGGGAAAGGCCAGCGGCATCTCGAACGAGACCCGTTTGTGGCGGCGCACGGCCCGCTTCACGTGCCGTTCGATCTCGTGGGCCTTCTCCGGCCCGAAGGTCTCGGCCAGCGAATGGCCGATGATGTCGCGGGATGCCTTGCCCACCACGGCCCGGTAGGCTTCGTTGACGAAGCGGTAGCGAAGGTCGGGCCCGAAGTACCCGATCATGGCCGGCAGATGGTCCGTCAGGGTCTGCAGTTGCTCGTGCGCGTGGCTCAGTTCGCGGGTGCGCTGTTCGACCTGTTTCTCCAGCGCGGCCAGTCCGGCCGCGAGCGAGGATTCGGTGGTGATGCGCACGCGCAGGGCGGCTTCGCGCTGCGTGAGCTCGCGGTTGGCCAGTTGCGCCGCATCGCTCAGCAGGTCGAGCTGGCTGGCGCTCAATTGCCGCGGCACGGTGTCCAGCACGCACAGGCTGCCCAGGGCCAGCCCGTCGATGCTGCGCAGGGGGATGCCGGCATAGAAGCGCACGCCCGGCGCGCCGCTGACCAGCGGGTTGTCGAAGAAGCGCGGGTCCTGGGTCGCGTCGGGCACGAGCAGGCGTTCGCCGCCCAGGATGCAGTGGGCGCAGAAGGCATATTCGCGCGGGGTCTCGGAGATCTCGATGCCGATCCTGGACTTGAACCACTGGCGATCCCGGTCGATCAGGGAGACCAGCGCGATCGGCACGCCGATCGCATTCGCCGTCAGCCGCGTGATCAGGTCGAAGGCCGGTTCGGGCGGCGTGTCGAGCAGGTCGAGGGCCTGCAGCAGCGACAGCCGTTGTTCTTCATCGGGAGCGAGCGGGGCGACTTGCATGGCGTGAACGTGCGAACGTCGACGCGACAAGGATAGAACATGTCGGCCCTGCCGGGCACCTCCGGCGATGCCGGCCGGGTCGTTATCCGGCGGCGCTGTGTTCGGCCACGATGCGCACCACCACTTCGCCGCGGCCGGTACGCCTGGCGTGGTCCAGCCCTTCGTTGGCCAGCGCGTCGGCGCGTTCGTTGCCCAGGTGCCCGCTGTGTCCGCGCACCCACCGGAAGGTGGCGCGATGCCGGTCCGCCTCGGCGATCAGCGTCTTCCACAGCTCGACGTTCTTGACGTCCTTCCAGTTCTTGCGCACCCAGCCGTGGCGCCATTGCGTCATGCCGTTCACGACGTACTGCGAGTCGGTGTAGACGACTACCTCGCAGGCCTGGGGCAGCCAGCGCAGCGCCTCGATGGCGGCGGTCAACTCCATGCGGTTGTTGGTGGTGTCGGGCGAGCCGCCGAAGATCTCCACAGTGGCCTCGGTGGTGCGGATCCACGCGCCCCAGCCCCCGGGCCCGCCGGGGTTGCCGCGGCAGGCGCCGTCGCAATAGACGATGGCGCCGCCGGCGGGCGGGGTCTCGTCGCCCGTGGGCAGCGGCGCGGCGGCCGGCTGCGATGGCGCGGGCGCGGGCGCGTCGGCATCCAGCCAGCGCTGGAAGGGCGCGGCATCGGCGCCGTCCTTGACATACCACTTCTTCTGCGCCGGCGACCATCTGGCCCCGAGCGCCTTGGCTTCGTCTTTCTCGGCAAAGGGCACTTTCAGCCAGACAACCATGGAGTCACCAATTCGATGCAAGGGGCGAGACCTTAATCGGCGCGGCAAGCCGTTGTCAAGGCGGCGGGGCCGGGAAGGGGCTTGCCGGGAGCCTGCCTATTTCGTGGGCGGGGAACCTCGAAGCCTGCTGTGATGCGGGTCGGTTCGCCCTGTTTCGCGGCTGTCCCCAGCCTTGTCCACAGGATGCGGGGATAACTGTTACACGTTATCCAGCCGCGCGGCCGGAGCGGACCGGACCTCGCGATAGATCGTGCGCGGCGCGGCCAGGTGCAGCGTCACGCCGCGCAGGGCGTTGAAGGCGAGGAAGGACAGCCATAGTCCATGGTTGCCCAGGAGCGGCAGCAAGGCGAGCGACAGCGCCAGGAAGGCCAGGCCGCAGACCAGCATGGCGCGCATCAGCGCGCGGGTCTGGGTGGCGCCGATGAAGATGCCGTCGTACAGATAGGCCGCGACCGACGCGATGGGCGCCAGCGCCAGCCAGGGCAGGAAGCGGCCCGCGGTCTCGCGCAGCGCCGCCTGGTCGGTCAGCAGGCCTACTATCCATGGGCCCGCGGCCAGGTAGACCAGGGCGTAGGCCAGCGCGCCGCCGAAGGCCCAGCCCATGCACAGCCGCACGGCGCGCCGCAGGCCGGGACGGTCGCCCGCTCCCACGGCGGAGCCCACCAGCGCCTCGGCCGCATGGGCGAAGCCGTCCAGGCCGAAGGCCATGAAGGTCAGGAAGTTCAGCAGCAGCGCGTTGGCGGCCAGGACCAGGTCGCCCTGGGTGGCGCCCAGGTGGGCGAACCATCCCATGCTGGCCAGCAGGCAGGCGGTGCGCACGAAGATGTGGAAATTGATGCCGACCAGGCGCCGCATCGCGGCGGCGTCGCGCAGTACGGCCAGGCGCAGTCGCGGCCAGGCGGCGCGGTGCGAGCGCCACAGCAGGATGCCGCCGGCCAGCGTGCCCGCGCCATCGGCCACCGCGGTCGCGGCGCCTATGCCCGCCACGCCCAGGCCGAAGCCATGCACGAACAGCAGCACGGCGCCCAGGTTGACCACGTTGATGAGGATCTGCAGCGCCAGCGCCATCCGGACGCGCTGGCAGCCCAGCAGCCAGCCCAGCACGACGTAGTTGACCAGGGCCAGCGGGGCCGCCCAGATCCGGCCCGAGCAGTAGGCCATGGCCTGGCGCGTGGCCTCGGCGCTGCCGCCCAGCAGGCCCAGCACCAGCGTGATCAGGGGCCGCTGCAATACCAGCAGCGCCAGGCCGATGGCCAGCGCAAGGGATACCGCCCGCACCACGCTGGCGGCCAGCGCCTGTTCGTCGCCCTTGCCCCAGGCCTGCGCGACGAGCCCCGTCGTGCCCATGCGCAGGAAGCCGAAGCCCCAGAAAAGGAAACTGAAGAGCAGGCCCCCCAGCGCCACGCCCGCCAGGTATTCGGGACCGGGCAGGTGGCCCGCCACGGCGGTGTCCACCGCCGACATCAGGGGCTGGGTCAGGTTGGCGAGCACGATGGGCAGGGCCATCGCAAGTACGCGCCGATGGGTGAGCATAGAAGAGGTTGCCGGCACGCGCGTCGTCCTGTTCAGGCATCGGTTGCCCAAATGAAAAACGGACGCCTGGGGCGTCCGTTTTTCATGTAAATCTTGGCTCCCCGAACTGGGTTCGAACCAGTGACCTGCGGATTAACAGTCCGTCGCTCTACCGACTGAGCTATCGGGGAAAGGAGCCCGCAAATATAGCAGAAAAATGACTTCCGTCAAAGAAAGACGCAAGGGGCGCGGTAAACTCGCCGCATGAGTTCCCTCTTCACGCTCGAGGCGCCTTGCAGCTACCGCGAGGAGGTCCGCAAGAGCCGGTTCGTCGCCCACGCGGCACCCGTGGCCAGCGCCGACGAGGCGCTCGCTTTCTTCGCCCGGCATGCCGACCCCACGGCCACCCACAACTGCTGGGCCTACCGCATCGGCGCCGCGTATCGCTTCAACGACGACGGCGAGCCGGGCGGGACGGCGGGCCGTCCCATCCTGCAAGCCATAGACGGACAGTCCTGCGACCGCGTGGCCGTGCTGGTGGTGCGCTGGTTCGGCGGCACGCTGCTGGGCGCGGGCGGCCTCGTGCGCGCCTACGGCGGCTGCGCGGCCAACTGCCTGCGGCTGGGGCGGCGGGTGCCGCTTCTGGATCTGGCCGAGGCCGAGGTCGCCTGCACCTTCGCCGAATTGCCGCTGTTCAAGGCGCGGTTGAAGGAGCACGGCGCCGAGGTGCTGGAAGAGCGCTTCGACGAACAGGGCGCGACGCTGGCATTGAGCGTGCCGCGCCCCCGGCTGGAGGCGCTGCGCGCGATGCTGTCCGACCTGAGCCGGGGCCGCGCCGTCCTGGCCGTGCGGGACGAATAGGCCTGCGCCCCGGGCCCTACAGCCCCGCCAGGCGGCACGCGCGCTGGGTCAGGATGCCCTCGGGCGAGGCCAGGTCGTTCAGGATGGTGAAGTGGTTGCGGTCGGGCAGCCGCAGCAGTTCGCCGGGCAGGCCCGCGCGCGCGGCGGCGAAGGTTTCCGACTGGCGCTGCAGTTCGGGCAGTTCGGCGGCGCCGTAGGCCAGGACGAGTTCACGCTGGCTAAGGGGACGTTGCAGGGGGCTGAGCCGCCGCACGTCGGGCGGGCACAGCCGCAGCTTGTCGTTCAGGTAGGAAAGGCGGATCGGCTCGAGGTCGTAGATGCCGCTGATGGCCAGTCCGCCGCACACCCCCGGCTCATCCAGGACCATGGCGGCCAGGTGCGCGCCGGCGGACCAGCCGCTGACGATCATCCGTTCGGGATCCGTGCCCCATTGTGGGGCTTGTCGCGCCAGCCATCCCAGGGCGGCGCGGATTTCGCCGACGATGCCGTCCAGGGATTGCTCGGGCGCCAGCGTGTAGCCCACCAGCGCGACGTGCAGCCCGTGGGCCAGCGGGCCGGCCGTCAGGAAGCTGAAGTTTTCCTTGGAGCGGGTCTGCCAGTAGCCGCCGTGGATGAACACCATGAGCGGGCCGGGCCGGGCCGCGGGGAAATAGTCGATGCGATTGCGGGGCGCCGGGCCGTAGCGCAGGTCCAGGTATTGGGGATGGGCGGCCCGCAGCTTGGAGCTGCGTTCGTCGAATTCCGCCATCAGCACCGCGCTGTTGAGCACGGCGGCGGAATTGTTGTAGGAAGCGTCCAGCGCTTCCCGGGTCATGCCGTTGTACAGCGCAGTCATGCGGCGGTTCCGATCCGGGCGAGGGGCAGGGCGGTTATGGGCACGGTTTGCAACCAAAAGTGTCCGAAATAGAAGAATTCATCCTTTCTCGTTCGATTGCAAGACCCGTGCCGGCCTGCCCGGCACGGACCGCCGCATCAATGATGGTGGCCGCCCGCCGCATGGCCGGTGGCGCCGGCTCCGGCGCCCTCGACCTTGAAGTCCACCTTGACTTCGCCAGCCTTCTCGAAGACCAGGGTGGCGGGGAAGCTCGTGCCTTCCTTGAGCGGCGCCTTCAGGCGCATGAACATGATGTGGTAGCCGCCGGGCTTGAGCTCGACGGTCTGGCCCGCGGGCAGGGCAATGCCGTCGAGCTGGCGCATGCGCATGATGTCGCCGTCCATCTGCATGGTGTGCAGCTCGGCGGTGGCCGAGACGTCGGCGCGGACGGCGATCAATCTGTCGTCGGCGCCGGTGTTGCTCAGCTTCATGAAGCCGCCGCCGGCGGGCTGGCCCGTGACGGTGGCCCGGCTCCAGGGCTGGCCGATCTGGATGGCGCCGGCCGTATGGCCCTGGGCGAGGGCCTGGCCGGTGGCCAGCAGGGAAAACAGCAGTGACAGGGTAAGCGTGCGGATCCGCATGAGAGTCTCGTCTTGGAAAGAGGGCCGGCAAGGCCTGCCGGCGTGGCGCGTCGGGATGGGCATGGATTCAGGCCGGCGGCGCGCGGGACGAGAAATTGAGGTGGGGCGGGGCGGGTGGGTGCGACATGGCCCGGATGGGCCGGTAGGCGTGGCCGAGATCGCGCGCGGGCGCGATCTGCGCCTGGAGGGCGGGCGGGGGCAGGGCGACGTGGGCGCCGGCCGCGCACAGCGGGCATTGCATCGCGGCCAGCGCGTGCGGATCGCCGTCGCGCGGATCCTGAGGGGCCGGGGCGCTGCCCTGCGCGGTGCACAGCGCGCCCAGCCATGGCGACGGGCCCGCCGACGCATGCGCGACAGGCAGGGCCGCGTGCCAGAGCACGCACAGCAGTGCCAGCCAGACGAAGCGTGGATAAGCGTGAACGGCCATGGGCGGGATGATACCCCAGTCCCGCCCATGGCCCGCCCGAGTCATTCGGGCTTGATGCCGGCCTTGCGCGCCACGTCGCCGAACAGCTTGACCTCGCGTTCGATGCGGGCCTTCATCTGGGGCGGAGTCTCCCGCATCGGTTCGAAGCCGGCGGCGCGTAGCTTGCCGGCGTATTCGGTGTTGGCGACGACCTTGCCGACCGCCTCGGCCAGCCGCGCGCGGATGGCCGGTTCCACCCCCATAGGCAGCATGATGCCGAACCAGATGCTCATGACCACCTCGGGATAGCGCTCGGCCGCGGCCGGTACCTCGGGCAGCGCGGGCAGGCGCCGGGGTTCCATGACGGTCAGCGGCAGCAGCCGGTTGCTGCGTATGTATTCGACCGATGGCGCATAGGTGGCCGAGGCCAGGTTGATCTGTCCGCCGACGGCGTCGGCCACCACCGCGGCCGCACCCTTGTAGGGCACGTGCACCAGATCGATGCCCGCGGCGGACTTCAACAGCTCCACGGCGAAGTGCTGCGGCGTGCCGTTGCCCGAGCTGCCATAGGTCAGCTTGCCCGGATTGGCCTTGGCGTACTTGACGAGTTCGTCCAGGGTCTTGACCGGGGCCTGGGGATGGGCGAGCAGCAGCAGGGGCGTGCCGCCGATCAGGCCGAGGGGATCCAGGTCGCGCGCGATGTCGAACGGCAGGTCCTTCTGCATGGACGGCGCGATCGTGCGCGCGCTGTCGGCGAACAGGATGGTGTAGCCGTCGGCCGGGCCCTTGGCCACCATGTTCGAGCCGATCACGCCGCCCGCGCCGGGGCGGTTCTCCACCACCACCTGCTGGCCGAGCTCGGCCGACAGGTAGGGGGCGATGAGCCGCGCGACGATGTCGGTGTCGCCGCCGGGGCCGAAGGGCACGACGAAGCGGATGGGGCGGGAAGGGAAGGTGTCGGCCCGGGCGGGCGCGACCGCCGCCGCGGCCAGGCCGGCCAGCGCGGCCGACAGCAAGGCGCGTCTTTGCATGGTGTCTTCTCCGGTGGTGCGGGCGCGATGGATGCTCGCCGCCTCGTCATGGGAACGACCGGAGCCTGGCATGCTGCGAAAACGCGTTCAGGACCGGCCGCGCTGCGGCAAATTACCGGACGGTCTGGCGTTGATCAAGATTGAATGTTGAATGAAGATTCGGGCGGCTTGCCGCCAGGTACCGGGCAGGCAATGTTCCACCCCATTCAGCCCAAGCCGACTTCCTCGAGATAGCTTTCGAGCGCACCGGCTTCGTCGGAACCAAAGATAGCGCCGACATAACCGTCGGGTCGAACCAGCACCCATTCGCCAGGTGCAAGGCCATAGGCGTCGCGTAGATGGCCGCCATCGTCTGAGAGCTCGTGCCCAGCTCCGACTTGATGGATGCGGAGATCGCCTCGAGGTGTTGCGATTTCGCGGGTCGTTTCATAGCCAAGCAGGCTCCAGTGCCCACCGGCGAACAGATCGAACAGCCGCCGGGGATGACCGGCCGCGCCACGCAGCGGCGCGTCCGGTGCTCGGTCGCCCGCGAGAAGGCTTCCTGACCGGGATGACGGTTCGAGGGTAAGGGGCGATTCCGGATAACCGATGTCGAGCTGATGGACTTCGCGTCCCCGGCGCATGGAACCGCGCTTCTGCGCCTCGAGCAGCCGGGTCGAGAGACCCAGCATTTCTTCCGCCACAGGCCGCCTCTCTTCCTCGTAGGTGTTGAGCAGCCTATCGGGCGCGCCGCCCAGTACCGCCGCCAGCTTCCAGCCGAGATTGTAAGCATCCTGAACGCTCGTATTGAGACCCTGCCCTCCAGTGGGCGGGTGGACGTGCGCGGCATCGCCGACCAGGAATATGCGGCCGACGCGGTAGCGATCCGCCAGACGGGCGCTCATCGTATAGGCCGAGGCCCAGGACACCGATCGAACATGGATATCGTCGCGGCCGGTTCGCTTCGCCACCATGGCGTTGAGCGCGTCGACGGAGAGGTCCGCTTCTCCTTCGCTTGGGATTGCTGCCTGGATCTGGAACAGATCGGTCCCGGCGAGCGGGCAGATCGACATCAACCGTGGCCTATCGCCGACATGATATTGATGCCACGCGTCACGGCTCAGTCCCACGAGATCGACATCAGCCACCATTGCACGCGCGCCCAGTGTCTTGCCGGGAAAGTCGATGCCGAGGGCGTTGCGGATGGAGCTGCGTCCACCGTCGGCCGCGATGAGATACGGAACATGAACCAGCTCTTCACCGACGGGACTGACCAGACGCGCCGTGACGCCATCCTCTTCCAGCTCGAAGCCGACCAGCTCGCACCCGAACTCGACGCGGCTGCCAAGCTCGGTGAGGCGTTCGCGCAATAGTCGCTCGGTCAAGAACTGCGGGAGCATTAGGGGGATATGGTAGGGCTCAGCCGGCGTCGGCGGTTCGACCTCGAGGGCCGTATCCGTGTGGCTGCCATCATCATGATATTCGCGTAGCGGCGGGTAGACGCCGCCGGCGGCAACGAGCCGGTCAAGCACTCCGAGATCCTCGAATACTTCCTGTGATCGCGGCTGTATGCCCTTGCCGCGCGACCCAGCGAACGGACGGTCCAGTTTCTCGATCAGCCGGAATGACACGCCTCTTCTCGCCAGGTCGACCGCGAGTGTCAGGCCGGCAGCACCGGCGCCGCAAATCAGGACCGCAGGCGGGCTTTGCTCTTTCATGCGAACCTCCAATGTGTATAATGCACATA
The DNA here is from genome assembly GCF_004216695.1 of Pigmentiphaga kullae. Classification (GTDB taxonomy): domain Bacteria; phylum Pseudomonadota; class Gammaproteobacteria; order Burkholderiales; family Burkholderiaceae_B; genus Pigmentiphaga; species Pigmentiphaga kullae. The sequence continues at coordinate 1,007,636 of NZ_SGXC01000002.1, read as the reverse complement.
TTAGTGGAGGGCTGACAGGTGTCAACAAAAAAAGTGCAAAATGCACATATTAAAGCGGTATTTCCCTCCCTGCATGCGTCACTGCTCGAAATCGTGACCGTGATGAACCGGCCGGAAAGGGACGAGGAGTTGCTGGAGTTGGCGGGTCTGACGCTCGAGCGTGCGCTCTTCCCTCTGCTCGTCTTCGTCGAGCGCAAGGGACCGATCGGAGTCGTCGATCTCGCCGGCAGGGTTGGTCGCGATTACTCGACGGTCAGTCGACAGGTCGCGCGTTTGGAAGAGCTCGGCCTCGTCGAGCGTCGGGCGGGTTCGGTGGACAAGCGCGTGCGCGAGGCGATCATCACGCCGCGAGGAAAGTCTGCGACCGACGCTTTGGATGCTGCCCGTGAGACTATGGCGCTGGACCTGTTCCACGATTGGTCTCGCGAGGACCTTGACGAGTTGGTGCGCCTTATGAGGAAGCTCGCCGAAGGCATGGCCAAGGAACCGGCACGGTCGAACCTGTCCGCCAGCTAATCGTCGATGCAGGATCGCTTCTTCTCGGCGTTGATCGAGAGGCCCAAATTGCGTGGGCGAATTCGTAGGCGATCGGGAGGAAGCTCACGCCGGAGAAGGCAGTGGCAACGGCTGAAGCCGGGGCAATCGCCAGGCTGAGCCCACCGGCGAGGCGGCATGAGGTTTGTGCAACCGACGCGTTGTGCCCGGATATCCGGCTTCCAGGCGAGGATCGTCTCTGGAAGAAAGCCTGGGGTGGAAACTGCGGCGCACAGCGCTTGCAGTTTCGTTTTGAAATGGCTCCCCGAACTGGGTTCGAACCAGTGACCTGCGGATTAACAGTCCGTCGCTCTACCGACTGAGCTATCGGGGAATCAAGCCCAAAACTATAGCATGCCCAAATGGTAGAGCGCAACCAGGGCACCGTGGATCCGGCTTTGCCGGTCCGCCCGCGCCGCCCCAAGGCGGGCCCGGCCCCCTCGGGGGCTGCCGCGTAGCGGCTGGGGGCTCACCATACTGGGCGCCGGAGGGCGTAGGGGGGGCTTTACCTACTTCAGCACGGCGGCGATGCCGTCGGCGACGGCATCGATGTTGCGGCTGTTGAGCGCGGCCACGCAGATGCGGCCGGTCGAGACGGCATAGATGCCGTGCTCTTCACGCAGGCGGTCCACCTGCGCCGCGGTCAGGCCCGAGTACGAGAACATGCCGCGCTGCTGCATCACGAAGCCGAAGTCGCGGGCCACGCCGCGTTCCTTCAGCTTGGCGACCAGGGCGGCGCGCATGGCGCGGATGCGTTCGCGCATCTCGCCCAGTTCGGCTTCCCATTCGCTGCGCAGTTCGGGCGAGGTCAGCACCTGGGCGACCACCGTGCCGCCGTGGGTGGGCGGGTTGGAGTAGTTGGTGCGGATCACGCGCTTGAGCTGGCTCAGCACGCGGCCGCTTTCGTCCTTGTCGGCGGCGACCAGGGACAGGGCGCCCACGCGCTCGCCGTACAGCGAGAACGACTTCGAGAACGACGAGCTGATCAGGAAGGTCAGTCCGGCGTCGGCGAACTGGCGCACGGCCGTGGCATCGGCGTCGATGCCGTCGCCGAAGCCCTGGTAGGCGATGTCCAGGAACGGGATGAGCCGGCGCGCCTTGACCACCTCGACCACCTTGGTCCACTGGTCGGCGGTCAGGTCCACGCCCGTGGGGTTGTGGCAGCAGGCGTGCAGCACGACCACCGTGCCGGCGGGGTAGCCTTCCAGCGCCGCGATCATGCCGGCGAAGTTCACGCCATGCGTGGCCGCATCGTAATAGGGGTAGTTGACGACTTCGAAGCCGGCATATTCGAACAGCGCGCGGTGGTTTTCCCAGCTCGGGTCGCTGATGGCGACCTTGGCCTGGGGAACCAGCCGCTTCAGGAAGTCGGCGCCGATCTTCAGCGCGCCCGTGCCGCCCAGGCTCTGGGCGGTCAGGACCCGGCCCGCGGCGATCAGCGGGGAATCGGCACCCAGCAGCAGTTCCTGCACCGCGCGGTTATAGCCCGGCAGGCCCTCGATGGGCAGGTAGCCGCGCGCCGCGGCGGCGTCGATGCGCGCCTGCTCGGCCTTGCGCACCGCTTTCAGGAGGGGGATCCGGCCTTCGTCGTTGTAGTACACGCCCACGCCGAGATTGACCTTGTTGCTGCGGGTGTCGGCGTTGAATTGTTCGGTAAGGCCCAGAATGGGGTCGCGAGGGGCCAGTTCTACGGCGGCGAAGAGCGAAGTCATGAAAAGCGTCCGTTAAGCGCGCAGGGTTGAAGGAAGAAGTGGTGCGGAGGATAATGGCAGGTTGGTTTTTACAATGCGAAATCCATCGGGCCCGGAACTCTGGGACCCTTTCGCTGCCGAAGTTTTCCTGATGAAACAAGAGTCTAGCATGCAGACTACGCCTTCCGAAGGGCTGAACGAGGCCGCTGAAGACGCGGCCGGGAAGGCCGCGCAAGGGCTGCGCGATGACGCCGCCCTGGTGGCGGCAGCGGCCGACGCGCAAGGGTTCGAGCCGCGTTTCGTCACCTACGACGGCAGCCCGTTCCAGCTCTACCAGCCTTATCCGCCCGCCGGCGACCAGCCGACCGCCATCGGCCAGTTGTGCGAAGGCATCGAAGACGGCCTGATGTACCAGACCCTGCTGGGCGTGACCGGCTCGGGCAAGACCTACACCATGGCCAACGTGATCGCCCGCATGGGCCGCCCGGCCATCGTGCTGGCGCCCAACAAGACGCTGGCCGCCCAGCTCTACGCCGAGATGCGGGAGTTCTTCCCGCGCAACGCGGTCGAGTACTTCGTCTCGTACTACGACTATTACCAGCCCGAAGCCTACGTGCCGACGCGCGACCTGTTCATCGAGAAGGACTCGTCCATCAACGAGCACATCGAACAGATGCGTTTGTCGGCCACCAAGAGCCTGCTGGAACGCCGCGACACCATCATCGTGGCCAGCGTCTCGTGCATCTACGGTATCGGCAACCCCGACGACTACCACGACATGGTGATGATGCTGCGCACCGGCGACCGCATGGGGCAGCGCGACATCATCGCCCGCCTGGTGGCCATGCAGTACACGCGCAACGACACGGAGTTCATGCGCGGCACCTTCCGCGTCCGGGGCGAGCTGATCGACGTCTTCCCGGCCGAGCACGCCGAACTGGCCCTGCGCATTACGCTGTTCGACGACGAGGTCGAGACCCTGGAGCTGTTCGACCCGCTGACCGGCAAGGTGCGGCAGAAGATCCTGCGCTTCGCGGTCTACCCGGGGTCGCACTACGTCACGCCGCGCGCCACCGTGCTGCGCGCGATCGACACCATCAAGCAGGAACTGCGCGAGCGCACCCGCTACTTCGTCGACAACGGCCAGCTGGTCGAGGCCCAGCGCCTGGAGCAGCGCACCCGCTTCGACCTGGAGATGCTGCAGGAGCTGGGGTTCTGCAAGGGGATCGAGAACTACTCGCGCCATCTGTCGGGCGCCAAGCCGGGCGATCCGCCGCCGACGCTGGTGGACTACCTGCCGCACGACGCCCTGATGATCATCGACGAGAGCCACGTCACGGTCGGGCAGGTCGGCGCCATGTACAAGGGCGACCGCTCGCGCAAGGAGACCCTGGTGAACTACGGCTTTCGCCTGCCGTCCGCGATGGACAACCGGCCGCTGAAGTTCGAGGAATTCGAGTCCAAGATGCGCCAGACCATTTTCGTCTCGGCCACCCCGGCGGACTACGAAAAGAAGCACGCCGACGCCGTGGTCGAGCAGGTGGTGCGGCCGACCGGCCTGGTCGACCCCGTGGTCGAGATCCGGCCCGCGCTGAACCAGGTGGACGACGTGCTGAGCGAGATCCACGAGCGGGTGGCGCGCAACGACCGGGTGCTGATCACCACGCTGACCAAGCGCATGGCCGAGGACCTGACGGACTTCCTGACCGACCACGGCGTGAAGGTGCGCTACCTGCACTCGGACATCGATACGGTCGAGCGCGTGGAAATCCTGCGCGACCTGCGCCTGGGCACCTTCGACGTGCTGGTGGGCATCAACCTGCTGCGCGAGGGGCTGGACATTCCCGAGGTGTCGCTGGTGGCCATCCTGGACGCGGACAAGGAAGGCTTCCTGCGGTCCGAGCGCAGCCTGATCCAGACCATAGGGCGGGCGGCGCGCAACCTGAACGGCAAGGCCATCCTGTATGCCGACAACATGACCGACTCGATGCGGCGCGCGCTGGACGAGACGACCCGCCGCCGCGAGAAACAGTTGCTCTTCAACGAGGAACGCGGCATCGTTCCGCAAGGGGTCAAGAAGGAAGTGCGCGACCTGATCGACGGCGTCTACGCGCCTTCGGACGGAATGGACGGCGACGACTCCCTCGAGGCCGCCCGCTTCGAGGCCATGGGCGAGAAGCAGATCGCCAAGGAGATCAAGAAGCTGGAGAAGGCCATGCTGGAGTACGCGCGCAACCTGGAGTTCGAAAAGGCGGCGCAGGCCCGCGACCAGTTGCTGGCGCTCAAGCAGAAGGTATTCGGCGCGGGCGGGCAGCAGGCCGACGAGGACGCCCTGAACGCGGCCGGGCCGGCGCGGGGGTGAGTGGAGCCGCCGCGGGGCGCGGCAAACTTGTGCATCGCGAGATAGTTGTGCACCGAATTGGTGCTTCAAGGGGAGCGGAAGGGGATGCACCCGTGGAACCGCTCTTGTGCGCAACGCATCCCGATGGTGTCCATTCTCTAACGTGTAGAAGGTAACGCCCTGATTCTAAAGAGGTTTTTAAAGCACTACATTTTCATGTGCTTATAAAAAAAGCTTGAACTATCCGGGGTTTTCCCGCACACTTCTGGACATGATGACCAAGGTACTGTTTGTGTGCATGGGCAACATCTGTCGCTCGCCGAGCGCAGAGGGCGTGTTTCGCCGCTTGGTGAAGGACGCCGGTCTTTCCGACGTTGTCCGTATAGAATCGGCCGGGACGCACGCCTTCCATATTGGCGAGCCGCCCGACGCCCGTATGCAGGCTGCCGCCCGCAAGCGTGGCTATGACATCAGCGAAATCCGCGCGCGCCAGATTCGCGTCGACGATTTCCGCGAATTCGACATGATCCTCGCGATGGACTGGGACAACCTGTCCTTGCTGCAGCAGCAGGCGCCCAAGCAGTACCAGCACAAGCTGATGCTGTTGATGCGCTTCGCCAACGAGTACGAGGAAGCCACCGTTCCCGATCCGTACTACGGCGGGCCGGAAGGGTTCGCCAAGGTGCTCGACTATATCGAGGACGCCTGCCAGGGCCTGCTGGAAGTCGTGCGCAAGCGCGCCACCCAGTACCAGGCGGCCTGATCCCCGCGGTCATTTCATTCTGTTCTCCTTGCAGGCCCGGATAGCGTCCGGGCCTTGTCTTGCCGGCGGCGGCCTCGTCGTCCGGCCTGGGCGGGGGATTCCGCCCAATATTTTTGCGTCGCAGCAACCCCTCTCCGTAATTTCCCGAACTAATCCCTAGAAAAACATTCGGGAATTGGCTATACTTGAGCAAATCGTTAAGGATTTGCTCCCGCCGGTACACCTCAGGGGTTTCGAATGCGACTCACCACGAAAGGACGCTTCGCCGTCACTGCCATGATCGATCTGGCGCTGCGCCAGCACAGCGGCCCGGTCACGCTGTCCGCCATCAGCCAGCGCCAGAACATTTCGCTGTCCTATCTGGAGCAGTTGTTCGGCAAGCTGCGCCGGCACGAACTGGTCGACAGCATGCGCGGTCCGGGCGGCGGTTATTCGCTGGCCAAGCTGGCGCGGCACGTCACGGTGGCCGACATCATCTTCGCGGTCGACGAACCGCTGGACGCCACCGATTGCGGCGGCAAGCAGGACTGCTCGCGCGGCAACGACGGCAAGGCCGGCAAGTGCATGACGCACGAACTGTGGTCCACGCTCAATCGCAAGATGGTCGAGTACCTGGATTCCGTCTCCCTGCAGGATCTGGTCGACCAGCAGCGCATGCGCGAGTTGCAGGAAGCCAACGCCGCCAAGTCGGTGCTGGTGGACCGCCGCTCGGGCGCTCCCGAATCCACCGCGACGGCCTGAGCGCCGGCGCAGCAACACAAGGGTTGGATGTCATGATCAAAACGCCGGTTTATCTCGATTACTCGGCGACCACGCCGGTGGACCCGCGCGTGGTCGACGCCATGGTGCCCTGGTTGTACGAGAAATTCGGCAACCCGGCCTCGCGCAGCCACGCCTACGGCTGGGATGCCGAACGGGCCGTCGAAATCGCCCGCGAACAGGTGGCCGCCCTGGTGAACGCCGATCCGCGCGAAATCGTGTGGACTTCGGGCGCCACCGAATCCGACAACCTCGCGATCAAGGGCGCGGCGCATTTCTACGCCGAACGCGGCAAGCACATCATCACGGTCAAGACCGAACACAAGGCGGTGCTGGACACCTGCCGCGAACTCGAGCGGGAAGGCTTCGAGGTCACCTACCTGGACGTGCAGGAAAACGGCCTGCTGGACCTGGAGGCCTTCAAGGCGGCGATCCGCCCCGACACCATCCTGGCCTCGGTCATGTACGTCAACAACGAGATCGGCGTCATCCAGGACATCGAGAAGCTGGGCGAGATCTGCCGCGAGAAGCGCGTGATCTTCCACGTCGACGCGGCCCAGGCCACCGGCAAGGTCGTCATCGACCTGGCCACGCTCAAGGTCGACCTGATGTCCTTCTGCGCGCACAAGATGTGCGGTCCCAAGGGCATAGGCGCCCTGTACGTGCGGCGCAAGCCGCGCGTGCGGATCGAGGCGCAGATGCACGGCGGCGGCCACGAGCGCGGCATGCGCTCGGGTACGCTGGCCACGCACCAGATCGTCGGCATGGGCGAGGCCTTCCGCCTGGCCAGGGAAGAGATGGCGACCGAGAACGAGCGCGTGCGCATGCTGCGCGACCGTCTGTGGGCGGGTCTTTCGACCATGGACGAGGTCTACCTGAACGGCGACATGGAGCAGCGCATCCCGCACAACCTGAACGTCAGCTTCAACTACGTCGAGGGCGAGTCCCTGATCATGGCGGTCAAGGAACTGGCGGTGTCCAGCGGCTCGGCCTGCACCTCGGCCAGCCTGGAGCCCTCATACGTGCTGCGCGCCCTGGGCCGCAGCGACGAGCTGGCGCACAGCTCCATCCGCTTCACCCTCGGCCGTTTCACGACGGAAGAGGAAATCGACTTCACCGTCCAGCTGATCCGCGGCAAGGTCGACAAGCTGCGCGAAATGTCCCCGCTGTGGGAAATGGTCAAGGACGGCATCGACATCAACACGGTGCAGTGGGCTGCACACTGAACCAGGAGAAAAAACATGGCCTATAGCGAAAAAGTCATTGATCACTACGAGAACCCCCGCAACGTCGGCTCCTTCGAGAAGGGCGACGACTCCGTGGGAACGGGCATGGTGGGCGCGCCCGCCTGTGGCGACGTGATGAAGCTGCAGATCAAGGTCAACGAGCAGGGTGTCATCGAGGACGCGCGCTTCAAGACCTACGGCTGCGGTTCGGCCATCGCCTCCAGCTCGCTGGTGACCGAATGGGTCAAGGGCAAGACCCTGGACCAGGCGCTCGATATCCGCAACACGCAGATCGCCCAGGAACTGGCGCTGCCTCCGGTCAAGATCCACTGCTCGATCCTGGCCGAGGACGCCATCAAGGCGGCCGTGAACGACTATCGTGCCAAGCACGGAAACAGCTAAGAGGAAACCATGTCGGTAACGTTGACCGAACGCGCCGCGCGCCACGTCAGCCGCTACCTCCAGAAACGGGGGAAGGGCATAGGCCTGAGGCTGGGCGTGCGCACCACCGGGTGCTCGGGCCTGGCCTACAAGCTCGAGTACGTGGATGAAGCCCAGGCCGAGGACCAGGTGTTCGAAAGCCAGGGCGTGAAGGTGTATGTCGATCCCAAGAGCCTGCCGTACCTGGCCGGCACGGAACTCGACTATGCGCGCGAGGGGCTCAACGAGGGCTTCAAGTTCAACAACCCGAACGAAAAGGCGTCCTGCGGCTGCGGTGAGTCTTTCACCGTCTGATGCAACACGATCCCGATCACTTCGAGCTGCTGGGCCTCGCGCCCGGTTTCGCCATCGACCGCGATGCGCTGGACCGGGCCTGGCGCGAGGTCCAGGCGCGGGTCCATCCGGACCGCCACGCGGCGGGTTCGGCCCAGGAGCGGCGCGTGGCCATGCAGTGGGCCTCGCGCGCGAACGAGGCCTACCGGGTGCTGCGCGCGCCGCTGTCCCGGGCGCGCTACCTGTGCGAGCGGGCGGGCGTCGACCTGCAGGTCGAGACCAACACGGCCATGACCCCGGCCTTCCTGATGCAGCAGATGGAATGGCGGGAAGCGCTGGACGATGCCCGGTCGGGCCGCGACGCGGCCGCGCTGGAGGCGCTGGCGGGCGAACTGGCCGCCGCGCGCCGCCGCATGACGGCCGAGGTGGGCCAACTGCTGGACGAGAAGCACGACTATGCCGCTGCCGCCGCGCGCGTGCGGGAGTGGATGTTCATTGAAAAATTCTCCGAAGAGATCGACCTGGCCGTCGATGCTCTGGCGGAACAAGACTGAGAACGACAGGAACGCATGGCGCTTTTGCAGATAGCCGAACCCGGCATGTCCGAAGCCCCCCACCAGCGTCGTCTGGCGGTGGGCATCGATCTGGGCACGACCAATTCGCTGGTGGCGTCGGTACGCAGCGGCGCGGCCGAGGTCCTGCGCGACGAAGAGGGCCATGCGCTGCTGCCCTCGGCGGTGCGCTACCTGCCGGGCGGCGACGTCCGGATCGGGCGCAAGGCGCTGGCGGCCCAGGCGCAGGATCCCCACAACACGCTGGTGTCGGTCAAGCGCTTCATGGGCCGCGGGCTGGCCGACGCCGAGCGGCTGCACGTTCCGTATGAGTTCGTCGATGCCCCGGGCATGGTGCGCATCCGCACCGTGCAGGGCGACAAGAGCCCGGTCGAGGTCTCGGCGCAGATCCTGGCCACGCTGCGCCAGCAGGCCGAGGACGCCCTGGGCGACGATCTGGTGGGCGCGGTGATCACCGTGCCGGCGTATTTCGACGACGCCCAGCGGCAGGCGACCAAGGACGCGGCCCGGCTGGCCGGGCTGAACGTGCTGCGGCTGCTGAACGAGCCGACGGCGGCGGCGATCGCCTACGGCCTGGACAACGCGGCCGAAGGCATCTACGCGGTCTATGACCTGGGCGGCGGCACGTTCGACATCTCCATCCTGCGCCTGTCCAAGGGCGTGTTCGAAGTCATTGCCACGGGCGGCGACACCGCGCTGGGCGGCGACGATTTCGACGCGGCCATCGTGGCGTGGGCCGTGAACGACCGCAAGCTCTCGGAACTGCGGCCGGAAGACCAGCGTGCCTTGCTGGTGGCGGCGCGCCAGGCGCGCGAGGCCCTGACCGACGCGCCGCAGGCCGAACTGGCCGCCACGCTGTCGGGCGGACGCACGCTGGCGCTCGCGCTGACGCGCGACCATTTCGAGACCCTGGCGCGTCCGCTGGTGGCCCGTACGCTGTCCAGCGCCCGCCGGGCGCTGCGCGACGCCAGCCTGGCGGCGGACGAGGTCAAGGGCGTGGTCATGGTGGGCGGCGCGACGCGCATGCCCATCGTCCGGCGCATGGTGGCCGACCTGTTCGGCACCGAACCGCTGATCAACCTCGACCCGGACCAGGTCGTGGCGCTGGGCGCGGCCATGCAGGCCAATCTGCTGGCGGGCAACCGCACGGCCGACGACGAGTGGCTGCTGCTGGACGTGATCCCGCTGTCCCTGGGCCTGGAGACCATGGGCGGGCTGGTCGAACGCGTGATCGGGCGCAACAGCACCATTCCGGTGGCGCGCGCCCAGGAGTTCACGACCTTCAAGGACGGCCAGACGGCCATGGCCATCCACGTGGTCCAGGGCGAACGCGAACTGGTGTCCGACTGCCGCTCGCTGGCCCGTTTCGAGCTGCGGGGCATTCCCCCCATGGTGGCCGGCGCCGCCCGCATCCGCGTGACCTTCCAGGTCGATGCCGACGGGCTGCTGAGCGTGACGGCGCGCGAGCAAAGCTCGGGCGTGGAGGCCTCGATCTCGGTCAAGCCCTCGTACGGGCTGTCGGACGACGAAGTGGCGGCCATGCTGGCGGACGGCATGAACAGCGCCGACGTGGACATGAAGCTGCGCGCCCTGCGCGAACAGCAGGTCGAGGCCCGGCGCCTGGTCGAGTCGGTCGAGGCGGCGCTGCAGGCCGACGCCGACCTGCTGGACCCGGACGAGCTGGCCGCGATCCGGGCCCAGCTGGCGCGCACCGCCGACGCGGCGGCCAGCGACGACAGCGAGACGGTGCGGACCCAGGTCGAAGCGCTGGCGCAGGCCACCGAGGACTTCGCCGCGCGCCGGATGGACCGCAGCATACGCCAGGCGCTGTCGGGGCGCCGCGTCGACGAAATCGTGTAAGGAAGCGCCCGGCGCTTCCGTTCGCATCATCATCAGGTTGCCATCATGCCCAAACTCACCGTGCTTCCGCACGCCGAACTCTGCCCGGAAGGCGCGGTCATCGAAGACGCGCCCTCGGGCGTGTCCATCTGCCGGGTGCTGCTCGACAATCACATCGAGATCGAGCACGCCTGCGAACTGTCGTGTGCCTGCACCACCTGCCACGTGGTCGTGCGCGAGGGTTTTTCCTCGCTCGAGTCGGCCACCGACAACGAGGAAGATCTGCTGGACAAGGCCTGGGGCCTGACGTCCACGTCGCGCCTGTCCTGCCAGGCCGTGATCGAGGATACCGACCTGACGATCGAGATCCCCAAGTACACCATCAACCACGCCGCCGAGAATCACTGACCCACGCAGGCGCCGGCGAGGAGAACCTCGATGAAGTGGACCGACATCTACGAAATCGCCACGGCGCTGGCCGACGCGCATCCCGGCGTGGATCCGGAGCAGGTGCGTTTCACCGACCTGCACAACTGGGTGCTGGAACTTCCGGGCTTCGACGACGATCCGAAACGTTCCGGGGAGAAAATTCTCGAAGCCATACAGATGGCGTGGATAGCCGAGGCCTAGGCCCGGCCGGTGGTGCCGGCGTGCGCCGCGGGAGCCGGCCGCGATCCGGGCCATGGCGATACGGACGAGCATGCGAGTGACGTTTCTGCATTTCCTGACGCGGGCCGTGCCCATCCTGGGGCCGGCGGCGGCGCTGCTGGCGCTGGGTGCGTGCGCGCCCGCGGTTTCCCTGCAAGAACCCGCCACCGCCTCGGTGGTGCCAGCGGGCCCGGCCATGCCGCCGGAGCCGGCCGCGCCCGAGCCCGAGCTGCCCTATACGCCGGTGCCCATCGTCTATGCCGTCACGGACGAGGGCACGGTCAGGGTGCCGACCGCGCCTGCCTGGAATCCCGGGGCGGACATGTCGGTGGACACCCGTACCGGCACCCAGGCCTACGACCAGGCAAACCGGAAACAGTCCAGCTACGAGTTCGAGCAGAAGCTGGACGACACCTGGGTGGTCAGGCAGAACGTCCGCTACGGCCGGCCCGATAACCAGCCGGCCGTGGATTGGATCAACGGTTCGCCGGCGCCGCAGGATGCGCTGGGGCCGGGGCTGGGCACCTTCAACGTCGGCTCGCAGGCGCAGGCCCGGTTCACGACGCTGGGATTCCAGCATACGTTCAAGTTCGGCTTCGACTACGTCAAGTCGCGCGACATCTATGAAAGCCGGCTCGCGCCGTCGCCGTCGCTGGACATCTTCGACGCGGCCTACGGCACGGCCATCGGCCAGCCGCGCATCGCCGCGCGTTCGTTCGCGGAGGAAAGCAAGCTGGGATTCTTCGTGCAGGATCAGGTGCAGTACCGGCGCTGGGTCCTGTCCATGGTCGGGCGGCGCGACCAGAATACCCACCGCACCATCGACCTGAACGCCGCCGGGAACGACGGCACCGGCCTGCGCGAGGACGACGTCTACAGCGGCCGCCTGGGGCTGCGCTACCAGTTCGACATCGGCCTGGCGCCGTACGTGAACTATTCGCAAAGCTACGCGCCCCAGGCCGGCACCGCGGCGTCGGCCAGCAGCCAGCAGTACGAGACCGGCGTGCGCTACCAGCCGCCCGCGCTCGGCCAGTTGATGACCATCACGGCGTTCAACCAGATCCAGAACAATGCCCAGACCTCCGAGGCGCAGGAAGGCTGCGCCGTGGCCGGGTGCAGCGCCTGGGCCGAACTGCGCATACGCGGCGCCACGGTCGAGAGCCGGATGCAGCCGCTGCAGGGCCTGAACCTCGTGGCCACCTACGCGGTCACCAACTCGACCGTGACCGGCGCGAGCGAGGACGCCTACGCGGCCATGCTCGGCAACCGCTATGCGGACGTGTCCGAGCAGCGCGTTTCCGTGGGGGCCAGGTACGCCGTCACGCGAGGCAGTTTCGCCGGCCTGAGCCTGGACGGCAGGGTGGGGCGCGCGGGCGCGGTCTATAGCAACGTGGCCCAGCCGGGCCTGGCCGTTGCCTATACCCTGGTGGACGCGGGCATCAACTACGACTTCGCCCACCTGAGCCCCGACCTGAAGGGCCTGAAGCTGCGCGCCAGCGCGAACAACATGTTCGATACCAGCTACGCGTCGTACTGCTACACCGATTCGTGCACCGCCGGCGGCCGCCGCTCGGTGTCGGCCATCCTGAACTATCAGGTGCCCTGGCCCTGAGGCGCGGCCTGCGCCTCGTTCACTTTCTTCAACAGCCGCAGCAGTTCCCGCCGTTCGGCGGGCGTCAGCATGGCCGTGGCCTCCTGGTCCAGGTCCAGCGCGGTCGCGGCCGCCTTGCGGTAGAGGCGGGTGCCCGCCGGGGTCAGCAGCAGGATCTGCATGCGCTGGTCCGAGGGCTGGCGCTCGCGGCGGATCAGGCCGCGCTCGAGCAGCCGCGTAAGCACCGCCGCCATGTTGGGCGGCGAGACGTTGATGGCGTCGGCCAGTCGCTTCTGGCTGATGCCCGGGTTGGCGTCCAGCAGCGACAGCACGGCGAATTCCGCCTGGCGCAGGTCGTGGCCGGCCATGCGCTGGGCGAACAGCGGGCGGATGCCGGACGACGCCAGGCGCGCGCTGTGGCCGACCAGGCCCAGCAGGAAGGTCTGGTCCAGGGAATCCTGTTCCATCAGGCGAAGCCCAGCAGCCTGGCCGCGTTGTCTTTCAGGATCAGCGGATGGACTTCGGGGCGAAAGCCCGCGGCCTCGAAATCCTGCATCCAGCGCTCGGGGGTGATCAGCGGGAAGTCGGAACCGAACAGCATCTTGTGCTTGAGCTGGGTATTGGCGTAGTGCACCAGTTCCTTGGGGAAATATTTCGGCGACCAGCCCGACAGGTCGATGTAGACGTTGGGCTTGTGCAGGCAGACCGACAGCGCCTCGTCCTGCCAGGGCCAGGAAGGATGCGCGATGATGATCTTCATGCCGGGGAAGTCCGCCGCGACGTCGTCCAGGTGGATGGGGTTGGAATACTTCAACCTGAGCCCGCCGCCCCCGGGCATGCCGGTGCCTATGCCCGAATGGCCGCTGTGGAAGATGGCGGGCAGGCCGGCTTCGGCAATGGCCTCGTACAGGGGGTAGGCCAGCTTGTCGTTCGGGTAGAAGCCCTGGACCGTGGGGTGGAACTTGAAGCCGGCGACCTGGTAGTCCTCGATCAGGCGGCGCGCCTCGCGCACGCCCATCTTGCCCTTGTGCGGGTCGATGCTGGCGAAGGCCAGCATCATGTCGCGGTTTTCCAGCGCCGCCTCGGCGATCTCTTCGTTGGGAATGCGCCGCCGGCCCAGGTTGGCCTCGGCGTCGACGGTGAACATGACCAGGCCGATGCGTTTTTCGCGATAGCGGGCGATGGTCTCGGGTATGGTCGGCCGATGGGTGAACTTGAAGTATTTCTCGGCCGCCTCGTCGAATTCCCTGCCGAAGGCGTCGGGCGCGCAGCGGCAGGAGACTTCGGCATGGACGTGGATGTCGATGGCGATGAGGTCGTCGATGTTCATGATTAGTTATAAAACATAATAGATATTTTTCATAACTATACGGAGACGGCGGGCAGGCGTCAGGAGGGGAAACCCTGGGGCGGGACCGCGAAGGGGACTTGCGCTATCCTTGCCGGAATGCCATGTGGCGTGATTTTCGATGGAACCGGCCTATGGCTACCGACAAAGACAACGATCCCGACCTGCAAGCCCTCATCCAGTGGTGCACCGAAGTCGAGGGCTTCCTGGTGGCAGCGGGCGCCAGCCGTGAAGAGGCCCAGGACTACATCGAGCAGGAAGCCGAGTGGTTCACCGACCAGTTCTACGACGGCCTGACGCCCGAGGAAGCCGCCAAGGCCAGCCTGAACGACCAGTAGGCCCGGGGGATGGTCACGACCGTCCGCGCCGTGGCCGCGCCGGCCGGATCAGGGTAATCAACTGATCCGTGACGGGTTGCAGCGCCTGCCTGGGCCAGACCACGTGGATGGGGCGCTCGGGCAGGGCGTGCACGATTTTCAATATCCGCAGGCTGCCGTTGCCGGCATGGCGCTGCGCGACCTGGCGGGGCATGACGGCCAGCATGGGTGTGCCGGGCAGCACGCTGGCGATGGCGTCGTAGGTCCGCGCCGCCACCCGGCAGGCGGGCGGCGGCACGTCGTGGCGCTGCCAATAGCGGTCGAACTCCAACCGCGAGGGCGTGCCGGGCGCGGGTGCGGCGAACGGATGCCGCGCCAGGGCCTCGGGCGCCAGCGGCCCGTCGGGGATCTCCGGGCCGGGCACGCCGCACACGAACACGTTGCGGTCTAGGTAGAGCTGGCGCGAGAGCAGATTCGCCGGCATTTCGCCGAACAGCGACAGGATCGCCAGATCCAGTTCCCCCCGCGCCAGCGCGGCCAGCAAGGTCAGGCTGTCGTCTTCCCGCAGATCGATCTCGATCTCGTCGGCCAGCGCGCCGGCGGGGCGATGCAGCAGGCCGGGCACGACCAGGTCCAGCGCGCGGGGAATGCAGCCCACGCGCAGGTGCCAGCGGCCGTCCCGCGCCATGTCCTGCAGGCGCCGCACGTCGGCCGCGACGCGGCGCGCCACCTGCTCGGCCAGGGCGCCGGCCGCCGTGGCGCGGCTGCCTTGCGACGATCGCTCGAACAGGCGCACGCCCATGCGTTCCTCGGCCTCGCGCAGCAGCCGCGACAGCGCCGGCTGGGAGGTTTCCAGGGCGACGGCGGCCTGGTGCAGCGATCCGGTCTCGGCGGTGGCCAGCACGGCGCGCAGGTGGCGCAGTTCCAGGGATTTGCTCATGATGGGCTGAGGTCGAATGGGATACGAATCTGATATCGGTATATCTCATATACATATCATTTTCAAATAGCCCAGGCTTGCGTACGCTGGCGACATTCCAACCCATGCAAGGGGTATGTCGTGAAAGTGCGAAACGCGGAGTGCCTGGCCGTTCATCCCGGCTGGCGCAAGAACCTGATCTTCATCCGGCTGGAGCTGGAGGACGGCACGGTCGGCTGGGGCGAAAGCTACAGCCAGTACGACCGCGACGAGGCCGTGGCGGCGCAGGCCCGCGAACTGCTGCGCTACCTGGTGGGGCGCGACGTTTTCAACATCCGGTATTTCTGCCAGGTGGCGTTCGACGACTACGCGCAGCGCCGATCGTCCCTGGAATTCTGGAGCGCGCTGTCGGGCATCGAAATGGCGATGTGGGATGCCGTGGGCAAGCTGCTCGGCCAGCCCGTGCACCGTCTGCTGGGCGGCCGCTGCCGCGAGCGCGTGCGCGTCTACGCGAACGGCTGGGGGTACAAGCTCAAGACGCCGGACGATCACGCGCGCGCGGCCGAGAAAGTGGTGGCCGAAGGCCATACCGCGCTGAAGTTCGATCCGCTGCCACGGCCCTGGCGCACCTACATCCCGCGCGAGCACATACTGCACGCCGTGGCGGTGGTGCGCGCGGTGCGGGACGCGGTCGGGCCGGATACCGAATTGCTGCTCGACCTGCACCGCCGGCTCGCGCCGGTGCATGCCATCGAACTGGCGAAGCAATTGGAGGAATTGAATCCGTACTGGATCGAGGAACCCTGCCAGAAGGAGAACATGGACGCCATCCAGGAGGTACGCCAGGCCACGACCATCCCGGTGGTGACGGGCGAGGCGCTGTACGGGCGCGCGGATTTCCGCAGCGTGTTCCGCAGCCGGGCCGCCGACATCATCAACCCGGACGTGTCCAACTGCGGCGGCATCCTGGAACTGCTGTTCATCGCGGCGCAGGCCGAGACCGAGATGATCGCGGTGTCCCCGCACAACTACAACTCGACGCTGCTGTCGCTGTCGGCCACCGTGCACGCGTCGGCCTGCATGCCCAATTTCACGATCACCGAATACTTCGTGCCTTTCGAGTCGTTTTCGCAGCGTATCTCGCGCCAGGCGCTCAAGCCCGTGGATGGATATATCCAGGTGCCGGAACTGCCGGGCCTGGGGCTGGACATCGACGAGGCCGCGCTGCGGTCCATGCCTTCGCAGCCTTATCCGACGCGCAGCCTGCGGCACAGCGAGGACGATCTCGAAGCCACGTTCTGACGGCCGGGCCCACGACGAAAACCAAGGAGACAACCATGAAATACTCAGTCCGATGGTGGGGCGCATGCGCCCTGGCGGGATCGCTGCTGGCGGCGCTGTCGCCGGCACGGGCCGCCGAATGGCCCGAGCGCCCATTGCACTTCATCACGACGTCCGCCGCGGGCTCGCCGCTCGACACCATGATGCGTTCGCTGGGCAAGGAGCTGGGCGATGTCCTGGGACAGACGGTGGTGGTGGAGAACCGCCCGGGCGGCACCGGCGCGGTGGGGATGAACATGGCCTTGAACGCGCCGGCCGACGGCTACACGGTCGTGTCGGCCACCGGGTCCACCTCGTTCCTGATGGCCGAGAAGGACAGCCGTTTCCAGCCGTCCGATTTCATCTTCCTGCGGGCTTTGCAGACCGAGCCGTCCAGCGTGGCGGTGCGCAAGGACAGCCCGTACCGCAGCCTGAAGGATCTGGTCGAGGCACTGAAGCGCCAGCCCGACAAGGTCAACGTCGGCGGCTATGCCACCGCCGGCTTCCACCAGTACGTGATGTACCGCCTGGAGCAGAAGGCGGGCTTCAAGTCGACCTGGATTCCCTACCAGGGCGGCAACCAGGCGCTGCTAGCGCTGATGGGCGGTCACCTGCACGCCGCGGTGATCACGCCCAGCACGGCCATGGCCCAGATCCGCAACGGCGACGTGCGCCTGCTGGGCATCAGCAGCGAGTCGCGCAGCGAATTCTTTCCCGACGTGCCGACCTTTCGCGAGCAGGGGTACGATGTGGTGGAGACGCTGTGGCGCGGCGTGATGGTGGCCAAGGGCACGCCGCCCGCGGTCACGGCACGGCTGGTGCGAGGCATGGAGGACGTCGAGAAGCGGCCCGCGTGGAAGACCTTCATGCGCGAGAACATGCAGGACAGCATGCCGCTGTCGCAGCCTGACCTGCAGCGTTTCGTCGCCAGCGAGGTCGCCGACCGGCGGCAGTTCCTGATGTCGCTGCAGAAGAAATAAGGCAATGAATATTCTTTGTTCGGAACGCGGCGCGAGGGAACTGGCCGACGCCGGCATCCTGGCGCGCTGGCCGGGCCAGGTCAATCTGATCGGCATCGGGCAGGCCGACCAGGCGGACGTGGTCTTCCTGACGCGCGACGTCGTCTGGCCTTCGACCGACGACTGGCTGGCGCCGGCTACCGCGGCGTTCTACGACGCGATGCTGGCCGCCCCCAGGCTGCGCTGGGTCCACACCTATGCCTCGGGCGCCGACCGGCGCATCTATCACGACCTGCGCGCGCGCGGCGTCAAGGTCACCAACTCCGCCGGCGCCAACGCCGGCGCGGTGGCCCAGACGGCGCTGGCGGGGTTCCTGTATTTCGCCCGCCGGCTGCACACGGCGCGCCGCCAGCAGTTGGAGAAGCGCTGGCAGCCGATGGCGCACGACGAGGTTCGCGCGCTGCGCAGCACCGAGGCCATGGTGGTGGGGTGGGGCGAGATCGGCAGCCGCATCGGGCAATACCTGGCCACGCTGGGCATGCCGCTGCGGGTGCTGCGCCAGAGCGCGGAACCGGTGGCGGGCGTGGGCGCCACCGGCGGCTACGAGCGTTTCAACGACTGGGTGGGGCAGGTGGACTGGGTGTTCTTCGCCTGCCCGCTGTCGCCGGCCACGAGAGGGCTGTTCAACATGCGCACGCTGGATGCGCTACGGGCCGAGCGGCCGCTGGGCGTGGTCAACGTGGCGCGCGGGCCCCTGATCGACACGCAGGCGTTGCTGGCGGCCCATGAGCGCGGGCTGGTGCGCCATGCCCACCTGGACGTCTTCACCACCGAGCCGCTGCCGCCGGATCATCCATTGTGGGACTGCGACGATTTCCTCGTGACGCCCCACATGGCGGGGACCTCGGACGGCAATCGCGAAGAGGTGGTGGAGCGTTTCCTGGGGCTGTTCGCCCGCTACCTGGAAGCGGGCGGGAACTGAGGCCGGCGGCCCGGTTCAGGAAAAGAACTGGCGCCGCGCTTCGGCCGACACGTCCACGCCGGCGGCATGGGCGCGCCGCAGCACGTCCCAGTAGTAGCGGTAGCTGGCGCGGTCGTGCAGCCGGCCGGCCTGCGGGTCGCCGTCGCGGATGGGGCCCCAGTCGGCGCGCGCGGCGGCCAGCAGGATGCGCTCGGCATCGGCAACGTCGGCCGCGCTGGGCGACAGGGCCTCGACGATGGGGTCGATCTGCGAGGGGTGGATGCTCCACATGCGCGTGTAGCCGAACTCGCGTCCGGCGCGCTGGGCGGCGCGCGAGATGACGTCGGGCGCGTTCAGTTCGGTGACGACGTTGTGCGAGGGCACCTTGCCGTAGGCGTGGCAGGCGGCCGCGATCTCGAGCTTGGCGCGGGCGATGAGCGGATGGTCGAACTGGCCTTCGGCGGTCAGCGCGTGCGCGGGGATGGCGCCGTGGTGCGAAGACACGAAGTCCATCAGTCCGAAGGACAGGCATTCGATGGCGGGGTGGGCGGCGATGCGGAAGACCTCGCGCAGCGCGCCGTGGGTCTCGATCAGCACGTGGACGGGGATCTTGCGGTCCAGTCCCAGTTCCATGCCTATGCGTTCGATGGATTCGGCGGCGTTCAGGGCGTCGTTGGCGGAGTTGACCTTGGGGACGGTGATGTAGGCCAGTCTGGGGCCGGCGATGCCGATGAGGATGTCGAGGTCGCTGATGAAGGAGGGGTGGTTGACGTCATGGACGCGCACGCCGACGCGGCCGTGTCGGTTGGCGTCGCTGGCGGCCAGGCGGGCGGCCATTTCCGCATGCTCGGCTTCGCGGCCGACGGCGGCGCCGTCCTCGCAGTCCAGGGTGACATCGAACACGGGGCCGGCCTGGGCCTGGCGCTCCAGGCTTTTCTGCATCAGCTTTTCGGAGCCCGCGTAGTGATCGCAGACGGGAAGCACCGCGGGGGGCTTGGCGGACTGGTGCAGGACTTCAGAGGGGTGTTTCATGGGGCGCTGTTCTGGTCTATGTTCGGTCTGAGTTCTTGAGACGGCCGTGTCCGGGGCGGTGGGCTTGCGGGGCGCAGCGACGCCGGTCCCGCTGCGCGGGACTTCCCGGTTTTGTCAGGCTCGGCGGGGCGGGCGCAGAACTCGCGCGGGGACAGTCCCCCGGACTGTCCCTACTGCCGCGCTCGAACAGCTGCGCCCTTGCTTCCCCGCCGAGCCTGACAAAACCGGCGGCGCCGAATGCGCCCCGCAAGCCCACCGCCCCGGACACGGCCTGCGGCAGCGAGTATTGTCGCGCCGCAGGGGTGGGGGGCGAAAAAAAAGCACGCGAGACGATATCGTACTCGCGTGCTTCCTTGCCGGGCCAAAAGAACGCCGTTCCCCGCCAGCCCGGTTGTGCCCCAGGATGCGGGTGGATCCGGCTTTGCCGGTCCACCCGCATCGCCCCCTGGGGGGCGCGCGAAGCGCGTAGGGGGGGTTACAACAGATGCTTGACGCCGTCGCGCTCTTCCGTGAGCTCTTTCAGCGTCAGGTCCATGCGCTCGCGCGAGAAAGCGTCGATTTCCAGGTCCTTGACGACCGCGTATTCGCCGTTCTTCGTGATGACGGGAACGCCGTAGATGATGCCTTCGGGGATGCCGTACGAGCCGTCCGAGGGAACGCCCATCGTGACCCACTTGCCGTTGCTGCCCAGGATCCAGTCGCGGACGTGGTCGATGGCGGCGTTGGCGGCGGAGGCGGCCGACGAGAGGCCGCGGGCGTCGATGATGGCGGCGCCGCGCTTGCCCACGGTCGGGATGAAGGTGTTGCGGTTCCACTCGTCGTCATTGACCACCGACAGGGCGGGCTTGCCGGCCAGGGTGGCGAAGCGGAAGTCGGGGTACATCGTGGGCGAGTGGTTGCCCCAGACGATCAGCTTCTCGATGTCGCCGACGGCGCAGCCGGCCTTGGCGGCCAGTTGCGACAGAGCGCGGTTGTGGTCCAGGCGCAGCATGGCGGTGAAGTTGCGGGCGGGCAGGTCCGGGGCCGACTTCATCGCGATGTAGGCGTTGGTGTTGGCGGGGTTGCCCACGACCAGCACCTTGACGTTGCGGCTGGCGACGGCGTTCAGGGCCTTGCCCTGGGCCGTGAAGATCTGGGCATTGACCGTCAGCAGGTCCTTGCGCTCCATGCCGGGGCCGCGGGGGCGGGCGCCGACCAGCAAGGCCACGTCGGCATCCTTGAAGGCGGTCATGGGGTCGCTGTGGGCGGTGACTTCCTTGAGCAGCGGGAAGGCGCAGTCCTCGAGCTCCATGATGACGCCCTTGAGCGCCTTCTGCGCCTTTTCATCGGGGATTTCCAGCAGCTGCAGGATGACCGGCTGGTCCTTGCCGAGCATTTCGCCGGAAGCGATGCGGAACAACAGGGCGTAGCCGATCTGGCCGGCGGCGCCGGTGACGGCGACGCGCATTGCGGGCTTGGTCATATGAGTCTCCGAAGAGGATGGGGGTGAGTAGGAATGACGCGACGCGCAGTGTAACTCCGCCGGGGAAGGGCACGGCGCGATGCACGATGGGGAATGGGGGATGCGGAATCGACGGCCACGGCCAGGGGAGGGCGGCTGGGCGCCAGGGTGCTGCGGGCGGCGCGGCAAGCGTGGGTCGGCATGATCGTGGGAGTGTAGAAAAATCGCCGTTGAGCGTCAATAAACATATCTTATGTTTTATATAAGACATAAGATTTTTTTACGGGTTTGGTTGGACATCGCGGGTTACGCTGTGACACAATCCCGGCCATGCCGTTCAAGCCCCATCCGCCCTGCCTGTCCGCTTCGACCGACGCGCCCGCGACGGCCGGTCCGGCCGTGGCTCCGGAGCCGGGGGCCCCGGGCGCGGCATTCAGTCCTTTATACAGGCAAATCAAGGGCCTGATCCTGCAAAGCCTGGATCGCGGCGAATGGAAGCCGGGCGAGGCCATCCCCAGCGAGCTGGATCTGGCCGCCCGGTTCAAGGTCAGCCAGGGCACGGTGCGCAAGGCCATCGACGAACTGGCCGCCGACAACATCCTGCTGCGCCGCCAGGGCAAGGGCACCTTCGTCGCCACCCATCACGAGGACCGCGTCCGCTTCCGCTTCCTGCGCCTGGCGCCCGACGACGGGCAGCACGCGCGTTCGCGCAGCCGCTTCCTGGAGTGCCGCCGCCTGCGCGCGCCGGCCGAGGTGGCCAAGGCGCTGGAGCTGCGCGCGGGCGACAGCGTGGTGCTGGTGCGCCGCGTGCTGTCGTTCGGCGAAATTCCCACGGTCATCGACGAGATCTGGCTGCCGGGCTCCCTGTTCAGGGGGCTGACGGCCGAACGCCTGGCCGAATACAAGGGGCCGATGTACGGCCTGTTCGAAAGCGAGTTCGGCGTGCGCATGATCCGCGCCGACGAGAAGATCCGCGCGGTCCCGGCCGGAGCGCCCGAGGCCGAGCTGCTGGATATCGAGGCGGGAACGCCTTTGCTGCAGGTGGAACGGATCTCGTTCACCTACGGCGACCGTCCGGTCGAGATGCGCCGCGGGCTGTATCTGACCTCGCGCTACCACTACCGGAACAGCCTCAATTGATGCCGTTTTGGGACACGATTTGATACGGTGGCGCTGAATGGGCGAAAATAGCAGGGTTTGCCTTACTCGGCGGCTTTCGGGCGGCTCCACGACGCCGGCTCCTGGAACCCCGACGAAAGCCTGGCCCGCCGGCCCGGCTTTCCTGGACGACTCCTGACGCCCTGTCACGCAACAATGGTTCTTTTCATGGTTCGCTTACTTTACCCGAGGTCGTGATGTCCGACTCTGCCGCAAAACCCCGCCCACAGTTCAGAAATATCAATATCACGCAGATCGCGCGCTACCGGCTACCGCTGGCCGGCAAGGTGTCGATCCTGCATCGCATTTCCGGCTTCGCGCTGTTCCTGGCGCTGCCGCTGGTGCTGCTGCCGCTGTTCGAGCGCAGCCTGATTTCTGAGATCGGCTTCGCGCAGTTCCACGATTTCGCTTCGCATCCCTTGGTCAAGATCGTCCTGCTGGGCCTGATCTGGGCGTACCTGCATCACTTCTGTGCGGGCATCCGGTTCCTGGCGCTGGATCTGCACAAGGGACTGGAAAAGCACACCGCCCAGCGCACCGCGGGCGCCGTGCTGGTCGTCAGCCTGGCGCTGACCGTCGTCTTCGGTTTGAAACTGTTCGGAGTATTCTGATGTCGGCCCCGCAAAATATCGGTCCCAAGCGCCTGGTCGTCGGCGCGCACTACGGCGTGAAGGACTGGGTCCTCCAGCGCGTCACCGCCGTCATCCTCGTCATCTACACGCTGGTGCTGGGCATCGGCGCGCTGATCACTCCGGAATTCACCTACGAAAACTGGGTGCGCCTGTTCAATTTCGAAGTGCTCAGCTTCCCCCTGGGCAAGCTGCTGGCCATGCTGGCCTTCATATCGCTTGCCTATCACGCCTGGATCGGCGTGCGTGACATCTGGATGGACTACGTCAAGCCGACGGGCATCCGCCTGGCGCTGGAAGTCCTGACCGTTCTGTGGCTGGTCGGCTCCGTCGTCTATGCCGCTCAAATTCTGTGGAGAATCTAAGTCGTGGCCGCCGTTAAATCTTCTCTTCCGCGCCGCCAGTTCGATGTGGTGGTCGTCGGCGCCGGTGGATCCGGCATGCGTTGCTCGCTCCAGCTGGCCCAGGCCGGCCTGAGCGTCGCCGTCTTCTCCAAGGTGTTCCCGACCCGTTCGCACACCGTCGCGGCGCAGGGCGGCATCGGCGCCTCGCTGGGCAACATGAGCGAGGACAACTGGTTCTGGCACATGTACGACACCGTCAAGGGGTCGGACTGGCTGGGCGACCAGGACGCCATCGAATTCATGTGCCGCGAGGCCACCAACGCGGTCTACGAGCTCGAGCACTTCGGCATGCCGTTCGACCGCAACCCCAACGGCACGATCTACCAGCGTCCGTTCGGCGGCCATACCGCCAACTTCGGCGAAAAGCCGGTGCAGCGCGCCTGTGCCGCCGCCGACCGGACCGGCCACGCGCTGCTGCACACGCTGTACCAGCGCAACGTCGCCGCCCGTACCCAGTTCTTCGTCGAATGGATGGCGCTGGACCTCATCCGCGACGCCGAAGGCGACGTGGTGGGCGTGACCGCGCTGGAAATGGAAACCGGCGAGATCTACATCTTCGAAGCCAAGACCACCGTGCTGGCCACGGGCGGCGCGGGCCGCATCTGGGCCGCCTCGACCAATGCCTTCATCAACACCGGCGACGGCCTGGGCATGGCGGCGCGCGCGGGCCTGCCGCTGGAAGACATGGAATTCTGGCAATTCCACCCCACCGGCGTGGCCGGCGCCGGCGTGCTGATCACCGAAGGCGTGCGCGGCGAGGGCGGCATCCTGCTGAACAAGGATGGCGAGCGCTTCATGGAGCGCTATGCCCCGACGCTGAAGGACCTGGCGCCGCGCGACTTCGTGTCGCGCTCGATGGACCAGGAAATCAAGGAAGGCCGCGGCGCGGGCCCCCATGGCGACTACGTGCTGCTCAAGCTCGACCACCTGGGCGCCGAGACGATCAACAAGCGTCTGCCGTCGATCCGCGAGATCGCGATCAAGTTCGCGAACGTCGATCCCATCAAGGAACCGATCCCGGTCGTGCCGACCATCCACTACCAGATGGGCGGCATCCCGACCAACTACCACGGCCAGGTGGTCGTGCCCAAGGACGGCAACCCGAACGCCGTGGTCAACGGCCTGTACGCCATCGGCGAATGCGCCTGCGTGTCGGTGCACGGCGCCAACCGCCTGGGCACGAACTCGCTGCTGGACCTGGTGGTGTTCGGCCGCGCGGCCGGCAACCACATCGTCGGCGCCGATCTCAAGCGCCGCAGCCACAAG
The DNA here is from genome assembly GCF_004216695.1 of Pigmentiphaga kullae. Lineage (GTDB taxonomy): Bacteria > Pseudomonadota > Gammaproteobacteria > Burkholderiales > Burkholderiaceae_B > Pigmentiphaga > Pigmentiphaga kullae. Next base: position 983,204 of record NZ_SGXC01000002.1, on the reverse strand, counting down.
GACCTGCCGGGCGACGCCGCGGACTTCACGCTGGGCCGCGTCGACGCGATGGAAAGCCGCAAGCAGGGCGAGCGCGTGCAGAACGTCGCCAACGACATCCGCAACTCCATGCAGCGCCACTGCGGCGTGTTCCGCACCCAGACGCTGCTGGACGAAGGCGTGGGACAGATCCTGGAACTGGCCGAGCGCGCCAAGAACGTTGCCTTCCAGGACCATTCCAAGGTCTTCAACATGGCCCGCGTGGAAGCGCTGGAGCTGGAGAACCTGATCGAGGTGGCCAAGGCGACCATCGTGTCGGCCGCCGCCCGCAACGAGAGCCGCGGCGCCCATGCGCACAGCGACTTCCCCGAGCGCGACGACCAGAACTGGCTGCGCCACTCGCTGTGGTATTCCGAAGGCAACCGCCTGGACTACAAGCCCGTGACGATGAAACCGCTGACCGTCGACAGCTTCCCGCCCAAAGCCAGAACGTTCTAACCGATATGACAACCCCTTCCCAGGGCGCCGGGGATCCGGCTCCGCCGGTCCGCCAGCGCCGCCCCCTGGGGGGCGCGCGAAGCGCGTAGGGGGGGACCCCAACTTTTTTTGGAGTGCTCGGATGAGTGCTAAACGTGTTGTGAAGTTCGAGATCTACCGCTACGACCCCGACAAGGACCAGCGTCCCTACATGCAGAAGCTCGAGGTCGAGCTGGGTCCGAACGACAAGATGCTGCTCGATGCGCTGGTGCGCATCAAGAACGACGTCGACGACAGCCTGTCCTTCCGCCGCTCGTGCCGCGAGGGCGTGTGCGGGTCCGACGCCATGAACATCAATGGCAAGAACGGCCTGTCGTGCACGACCAACCTGCTCGACCTGAAGCAGCCCATCGTGCTCAAGCCGCTGCCCGGCCTGCCGGTCATCCGCGACCTGATCGTGGACATGACCCACTTCTTCAACCAGTACCACTCGGTCAAGCCGTTCCTGATCAACGACACGCCGCCGCCCGAGAAGGAGCGGCTGCAGTCGCCCGAGGCCCGCGAAGAGCTGGACGGCCTGTATGAGTGTATTCTGTGTGCTTGCTGCTCGACGTCGTGCCCGTCGTTCTGGTGGAACCCCGACAAGTTCGTGGGCCCGGCCGGGCTGCTGCAGGCATACCGCTTCCTGGCGGACAGCCGCGACGAAGCGACCGGGGAACGTTTGGATAACCTCGAGGATCCATACCGTTTGTTCCGTTGCCACACCATCATGAACTGCGTCGATGTCTGTCCCAAGGGGCTGAACCCCACCCGGGCAATAGGCAAGATCAAGGAAATGATGGCCCGGCGGGCGATCTGACGCCGTGGTGCCGGAGTTTTCCCTGCATGACCGGACGCGCCTGCGCTGGCGCGCCCGGCGTGGACTGCTCGAGAACGACCTGATACTGACGCGTTTCCTGGACGCGTACGAATCCCGGCTTACCGACGCCGACGTGGCGGAGCTGACCCGGTTGCTCGAGCTGTCCGACAACGAGCTGATGGACTATCTGTTGGCTCGCAAGGAACCCGAGGGAGACCTTGCTACGCCAGCCATGCGGGACTTGCTGAATCGGCTGCGCTCGGTGTGAGCGGCCGGAGTCCATGTGAATTGATTTTGATGGAAGAGGAACATCCGATGAAACTGTCCGACAAGAAAGCGACCCTGACATTCTCCGATGGGAGCCAGGGTGCCGAGTTTCCGGTTTATGAAGGCACGATCGGCCCGTCGGTCGTGGATATCCGCAAGCTGTACGCGCAAACCGGGATGTTCACCCTCGATCCTGGTTTCATGTCGACGGCCGCTTGCTCGTCCAGCATCACCTACATCGACGGCGACAAGGGCGAGCTGCTGTACCGTGGCTATCCGATCGAGCAACTGGCGGTCAAGTGCGACTTCCTGGAAACCAGCTACCTGATCCTGAACGGCGAACTGCCCAACGCCAAGCAGAAGGCTGACTTCGAGCACCTGGTGACCCATCACACCATGGTCAACGAGCAGCTGCAGTTCTTCCTGCGCGGCTTCCGCCGCGACGCCCACCCGATGGCCGTGCTGACCGGCCTGGTCGGCGCGCTGTCGGCGTTCTACCACGACTCGATCGACATCACCCAGCCCAAGCACCGCGAGATCTCGGCCATCCGCCTGATCGCCAAGATGCCCACGCTGGTGGCCATGGCCTACAAGTACTCGGTCGGCCAGCCCTACGTCTATCCGAAGAACGACCTGTCCTACACCGGCAACTTCCTGCGCATGATGTTCGCCACGCCGTGCGAGGAGTACGTCGTGAACCCGGTCATCGAGCGCGCGCTCGACCGCATCTTCATCCTGCACGCCGACCACGAGCAGAACGCCTCGACCTCGACCGTGCGCCTGTGCGGTTCGTCGGGCACAAACCCGTTCGCGGCCATCGCGGCGGGCGTGGCTTGCCTGTGGGGCCCGGCCCACGGCGGCGCCAACGAAGCGGCGCTGCAGATGCTGGAAGACCTGCTGGCCGCCGGCGGCGTCGACAAGCTGGGCGAGTTCGTCGCCAAGGTCAAGGACAAGGATTCGGGCGTGCGCCTGATGGGCTTCGGCCACCGCGTCTACAAGAACTACGACCCCCGCGCCAAGCTGATGCAGGAAACCTGCCGCGAAGTGCTGGAAGCCATGGGCCTGCAGGACGACCCGCTGTTCAAGCTGGCCATGGCCCTGGAAAAGATCGCCCTGGAAGACGACTACTTCGTCCAGCGCAAGCTGTACCCGAACGTCGATTTCTATTCGGGTATCGTCCAGCGCGCCATCGGCATCCCGACCCAGCTGTTCACGGCCATCTTCGCGCTGGCCCGCACCGTGGGCTGGATCGCGCAGTGGGACGAAATGATCTCCGATCCCGACTACAAGATCGGCCGTCCCCGCCAGCTGTTCACCGGTTCGCCCGCGCGCGACGTGCCGGACCTGGGCAAGCGCTGATCCCTTGGCCGGCGGCTTGCCGCCGGCGAGCGAGGTCCTTCCCCGAAACCCGCCTGCTTGCAGGCGGGTTTTTTTCATCGCCGGGCCGTCCCAAGAAGAAAAAGTGCCCCCTTGAGGGGGCATCGCCGCGGGTCAGAGGCTTCGGGCGGCCAGGCCGCGCCGGTTCCACGGCAGCCTGGCCAGCACACGGGCCAGGCCGCAGAAGCCGGACAGCCCGGCGAATACCAGCCCGCCACCGACCAGCCCGGACAACAGGTGGAACCAGGGGCTGATCGTCACGCCCAGGACCACGCCCAGCACGACCAGCGTGCCGGCAACGATCTGGACCTGCCGCTGGAGCTCCAGCGGCTGGGAGCGATCCCGCACCACGGGCAGGCCGGCGCGTTTCCAGGCATCGAGTCCGCCTTCCAGGATGCAGGCGTCGCCAGGGGCTTGGGCGGCCAGCGCCTGCGCATGCATGCGCGTGCGGTTGCCGGATCGGCAGTGAAAGACGATGGACGTGCCGGGGGCCGCCAGCGGCCCGGCGTCGGCCAGCCGGGCAAGCGGTATGTGGCGCGCGCCCGGGATGCGTTCCCGCGCGTGTTCGTCGGCATCGCGGATGTCGACCAGCAGGGCGCCCTGGTCGAGCAGGGCGGAGGCGGCGTGGGGGGGAAGCAGGCGGGGCATCATGATGTGCTGTCCTTGGAAGGGGGGCAGAAGATCGCCTTGAGCGTGGCGATCAGCCGCGCCACGTCGGGGTTGGCGATGCGGTAGTGCAGGGTCTGGGACGTCCTGCGGAACGAGACCAGGCCTTCGTCGCGCATCCTGGCCAGGTGCTGGGACAGCGCGGACTGGCTGAGCGGCACCTGGGCCAGCAGTTCGCCCACGGTGAGCTCGCCGTGTTCGATCAGCAGGCACAGCACCAGCAGCCGGGATTCGTTGCCTACCGAGCGCAGCAGCGCCGCGGCCTGGGCGGCTCCTTCTTGCATGAAGCGTTTGTCTTCCGGGGATGAGGGCATGGTGTTGATTGATTAGTAAAATCTAATTTAGAAAATTCTAAACAAATGGGCGGAAATTGTCCATCAAGATGGCCAATTCTCGTATCTTGGTTCGATCCCGCACATCGCAAAATCGCACGAAGAAAATCGTTGCTTCGCAAAAAAACCGGCTTTCATAGGCCGGTTTTTTGTTTCTCATCATGGAATTTAAATTTTAAGTTATTGATTTTATTAAATAAAAAATAATTCTTATACAAGAGAAGAAAGATTGATTGCGTTGCAGCATATCTATAGATTGTTTCTTACCCGGCACCGCGGCCGCCAGGATTTCCAACCGTCGTTCCCTACCCTTGAAGGAGACATTCATGTCACAACGCAACGCCGAAATCGAGAAGCTGGAGCAGGAGTGGCGCGAGAACCCGCGCTGGAAGGGCCTGCGCCGGGGCTACGACGCCGAACGCGTCGTGGCGCTGCGGGGCTCGGTGCAGCCCGAGCACACCCTGGCCCGCCGTGGCGCCGAGAAGCTCTGGAAGATGTTGAACGAGGAACCCTTCGTCAATTCGCTGGGCGCGATGACGGGCAACCAGGCCATGCAGCAGGTCAAGGCCGGGCTGCGCGCCATCTACCTGTCCGGCTGGCAGGTCGCGGGCGACGCCAATCTGGCGGGCGAGATGTATCCCGACCAGTCCCTGTATCCGGCCAACTCCGTCCCGTCGGTCGTGCGCCGCATCAACAACGCCTTGCAGCGCTGCGACCAGGTCCAGTGGATGGAGGGCGGCCGGCCGGGCACCCCGGATTACATCGATTATTTCGCACCCATCGTGGCCGATGCCGAGGCCGGCTTCGGGGGTGTCCTGAACGCCTTCGAGCTGATGAAGGCCATGATCGACGCGGGCGCCTCCGGCGTGCATTTCGAGGACCAGCTGGCTTCGGTCAAGAAGTGCGGCCACATGGGCGGCAAGGTCCTGGTGCCCACGCGCGAAGCCGTCTCCAAGCTGATCGCCGCGCGCCTGGCCGCCGACACGCTGGGCGTGCCGACGCTGCTGCTGGCCCGCACGGACGCCGATGCGGCCGACCTGATCACCAGCGACGTCGATGAGAACGACCGGCCGTTCATTACCGGCGAGCGCACGGTCGAAGGCTTCTTCCGCACGCGGGCGGGCATCGACCAGGCCATCTCCCGCGGATTGGCCTATGCGGCGTATGCCGACCTGATCTGGTGCGAGACCTCGACCCCCAACCTGGACTACGCGCGCCGCTTCGCCGAGGCCATTCACAGCCGGTATCCGGGCAAGCTGCTGGCCTACAACTGCTCGCCGTCGTTCAACTGGAAGAAGAACCTGGACGACGCCACGATCGCCAGGTTCCAGCGCGAACTGGGCGCCATGGGCTACAAGTTCCAGTTCATCACGCTGGCCGGTTTCCATGCGCTGAACTACGGCATGTTCGACCTGGCCTACGGTTATGCCCGCGAGCAGATGACGGCGTTCGTTGCCCTGCAGCAGAAGGAGTTCGCGGCAGCCGAGCGCGGCTTCACTGCGGTCAAGCACCAGCGCGAGGTCGGCACCGGCTATTTCGACGCGGTGACGCAGGCGGTGGAGGGCGGGCGGTCGTCCACCACCGCGCTGCACGGCTCGACCGAGGCCGAGCAATTCGAGGAGCATGCCGAGCAGAAAGTGGCGTGAGCGTGAAGAGTGCGTGATGGCGCTCCCGGTGTGGTGCATGCACCGCATCGGGAGCGGACAGGCGCTGCGTTGCAGCACCGGAACTTAAGGACATGCGCGGGGTCATCCAGTACAGTGGCTGTCGTTCAAACCGCCACACTCGCCTGGCTTTTCCGAGCGAGGGAAGTCCCTAAGTGCTATGCTTTACAGGTTTATTGATTTAATTCCTTCCAACCGAAAGGTTCCATCAACCGCCTTCTGCACTAGCTATCCGCTAATCGGCCAAGCCGTGTCGCGGAAGGTCCGTCCTGCATCGAACGGGTGAAACACCCGGCAAGGTGAAGCGCAAATCATGTCCAGCATCCAAGAATCCAGCACCTCGTATCTGTTCGGGGGTAATGCGCCGTACGTGGAAGAACTCTACGAGGCCTACCTCGACAATCCGGGTTCCGTTCCCGACAACTGGCGCAATTACTTCGACCAGTTGCAGCACACGCCGGCGGTTGACGGCCAGGAATCCACCCGCGACCAGGCCCATGCGCCGGTCATCGAATCCTTTGCCCAGCGCGCGCGCGCCAATGCCTTCCTGCCGCGTACCGCCGAAAGCGACCTGTCTGTCGCGGGCAAGCAAGTCCACGTCCAGTCCATCATCGCCGCCTACCGCTACCTCGGCGCGCGCTGGGCCGACCTCGACCCGCTGCAGCGCCAGGAGCGCCCGGCCATCCCCGAGCTGGAGCCCAGCTTCTACGGCCTGACCGAAGCGGACATGGACAAGGTCTACTCCGCCACCAACACCTACTTCACGACCGCCGAGCACATGACGCTGCGCGAGATCGTGAAGGCGCTGCGCGACACGTACTGCCGCAGCATCGGCGTCGAGTTCATGCACGTGTCCGACCCGGTCATCAAGCGCTGGATCCAGCAGCGCCTGGAAAGCACCCAGGCCACGCCCAGCCTGTCGGCCGAGCAGAAGAAGCACGTGCTGGACCGCCTGACCGCGGCCGAAGGCCTGGAACGCTACCTGCACACCAAGTACGTCGGCCAGAAGCGCTTCTCGCTGGAAGGCGGCGAAAGCTTCATCGCCGCCATCGACGAGTTGATCCAGCATGCCGGCGAAGTCGGCATCCAGGAAGTCGTCCTGGGCATGGCCCACCGCGGCCGCCTGAACGTGCTGGTGAACACGCTGGGCAAGATGCCCAAGGACCTGTTCGCCGAATTCGAAGGCAAGTACGACGACGGCGGCCTGGCCGCCGGCGACGTGAAATACCACAAGGGCTTCTCGAGCGATATCTCGACCCGTGGCGGTCCCGTCCACGTGTCGCTGGCGTTCAACCCCTCGCACCTGGAAATCGTCAACCCCGTGGTCGAAGGCAGCGCCCGTGCGCGCCAGGAACGCCGCGGCATGGAAGGCGGCAAGCAGGTGCTGCCGGTGCTGGTCCACGGCGACGCCGCCTTCATCGGCCAGGGCGTCGTGATGGAAACCCTGAACCTGGCGCAGACCCGCGGCTACGGCACGGGCGGCACGGTCCATCTGGTCATCAACAACCAGATCGGCTTCACCACCTCCGATCCGCGCGACACCCGTTCCACGCTGTATTGCACCGACGTGGTCAAGATGATCGAGGCGCCGGTGCTGCACGTGAACGGCGACGATCCCGAAGCCGTCGTGTTCGCCACCCGCCTGGCCCTGGACTTCCGCGTCGAGTTCCAGAAGGACATCGTGGTCGACATCGTCTGCTTCCGCAAGCTGGGCCACAACGAGCAGGACACCCCCGCGCTGACCCAGCCGCTGATGTACAAGCGCATCGGCCAGCACCCCGGCACGCGCAAGCTGTACGCCGACAAGCTGGCGGTGCAGGGCGTGATCGGCGAGGGCGAGGGCGACGAATACGTCAAGCGCTTCCGTTCGGCGATGGACGAAGGCCGCCATACGGTCGACCCCGTCCTGACCGACTACAAGAACAAGTACGCCGTCGACTGGTCGCCCTTCCTGGGCCGCAAGTGGACGGATGCCGCCGACACCTCGATGCCGCAGGCCGAGTTGAAGCGCCTGGGCGAGCGCATCACCACGGTGCCGGAAGGCTTCAAGGTCCACCCCATCGTCGAGAAGGTCCTGGCCGATCGCCGCGCCATGGCGCGCGGTGAAATGAACCTGGACTGGGGCATGGGCGAGCACCTGGCCTTCGCCAGCCTGGTGGCCGCGGGCTACCCGGTGCGCCTGACCGGCCAGGATTCGGGCCGCGGCACCTTCACCCACCGCCACGCCGTGCTGCACGACCAGAAGCGCGAGCGCTGGGATTCGGGCGTGTACGTGCCGCTGCAGAACGTGTCCGAGGCGCAGGCGCCGTTCCGCGTCATCGACTCGCTGCTGTCCGAGGAAGCCGTCATGGGCTTCGAATACGGCTACTCGACCGCCGAACCCAATTCGATGGTGATCTGGGAAGGCCAGTTCGGCGACTTCGCCAACGGCGCCCAGGTCGTGATCGACCAGTTCATCAGCTCGGGCGAAGCCAAGTGGGGCCGCCAGTCGGGCCTGGTGCTGATGCTGCCGCACGGCTACGAAGGGCAGGGCCCGGAACATTCGTCGGGCCGCATCGAGCGCTTCCTGCAACTGTGCGCCGACACCAACATGCAAGTGGTGCAGCCGACCACGGCCGCGCAGATCTTCCATCTGCTGCGCCGCCAGATGATCCGCCAGTTCCGCAAGCCGCTGGTCATCTTCACGCCCAAGTCGCTGCTGCGCAACAAGGACGCCACCTCGCCGCTGTCCGACCTGAGCAAGGGTTCGTTCCAGACGCTGATCGGCGAAGTCGACGAAACCATCGACGCCTCCAAGGTCAAGCGCCTGCTGGTGTGCTCGGGCAAGGTCTACTACGACCTGGTCAATGCCCGCAAGGAGCGCGGCGCCAACGACGTGGCCATCGCCCGCGCCGAACAGCTGTATCCCTTCCCGCACAAGAGCCTGGCCGCCGAGCTCAAGAAGTACCCGAACGCCACCGAGGTGGTCTGGGTGCAGGACGAGCCGCAGAACCAGGGCCCGTGGTTCTACGTGCAGCATCACCTGTACGAGAACATGAACGAGGGCCAGAAGCTCGCGTACGCCGGCCGTCCGGCCTCGGCGTCGCCGGCCGTCGGCTACTACTCCAAGCACATGGAACAGCTGAAGTCGCTGCTCGACCAGTCCTTCGGCCGTCTCAAGGGCATCGTGCTGACCAAGTGATCCTTACGTCCGGGACCGCCGCTTGCAGGCGGTCCCGGCTTCCGGCCGCCTGGCGCCGGAACCAGAAAGAACTCCCCATACTTGCGGAATAACTGACATGGCCATAGTCGACGTAAAAGTCCCCCAATTTTCTGAATCGGTGTCGGAAGGCACCCTGCTGACCTGGAAGAAGAAGCCGGGCGAAGCCATCTCGCGCGATGAGATCGTGATCGAGATCGAGACCGACAAGGTCGTGCTGGAAGTGCCGGCGCCCGCCGACGGCGTGCTGGCCGAGATCGTCAAGGCCGACGGCAGCACCGTCGCCTCGGAAGAAGTGATCGCCAAGATCGACACGGAAGGCAAGGCCGGCGCCGCTGCCGCGCCCGCCGCCGCGGCTCCCGCCCCGGCCGCCGCCGCGCCGGCTCCTGCCGCTGCGCCCGCCGCCGCTGCGTCCGCCGCGCCCGCGACCTCGATCCCGTCGCCCGCCGCCGCCAAGCTGCTGGCCGAGCAGGGCATCGCGCCCGAGTCCGTGCAGGGCACGGGCCGTGGCGGCCGCATCACCAAGGGCGACGCCCTGGGCGCCGCCGCCGCGCCGGCCGCCAAGCCCGCCGCCGCGCCCGTCGTCAACGAAGCCGCGACCCTGGTCAACGGCCGCCCCGAGCAGCGCGTGCCGATGAGCCGCCTGCGCGCCCGCGTGGCCGAGCGCCTGCTGCAGTCGCAATCGGAAAACGCCATCCTGACCACGTTCAACGAGGTCAACATGCAGGCCGTGATGGACCTGCGCGCCAAGTACAAGGACAAGTTCGAGAAGGAACACGGCGTCAAGCTGGGCTTCATGTCCTTCTTCGTGAAGGCCGCCGTGGCCGCGCTCAAGCGCTATCCCATCATCAACGCCTCGGTCGACGGCAAGGACATCGTCTACCACGGCTACTTCGACATCGGCATCGCCGTCGGCAGCCCGCGCGGCCTGGTGGTGCCCATCCTGCGCAACGCCGACCAGCTCAGCCTGGCCGACATCGAGAAGAAGATCGCCGAATTCGGCCAGAAGGCCAAGGAAGGCAAGCTCAGCCTGGACGACCTGACCGGCGGCACGTTCTCGATCTCGAACGGCGGCACCTTCGGCTCGATGCTGTCGACCCCCATCATCAACCCGCCGCAATCGGCCATCCTGGGCGTGCATGCCACCAAGGACCGCGCCGTGGTGGAAAACGGCCAGATCGTCATCCGCCCGATGAACTACCTGGCGATGTCCTACGACCACCGCATCATCGACGGCCGCGAAGCCGTCCTGGGCCTGGTCGCCATGAAGGAAGCTCTGGAAGATCCGCAGCGCCTGCTGCTAGATATCTGATCCCCCCTACGCGCTGACGCGCCCCCCCAGGGGGCGATGCGGGTGGACCGGCGGAGCCGGATCCACCGCATCCTGGGTCAATACCCGCGTTGGCACTTGGGGTAGTTGGGTCCTTCTAACTGGAAGAATGAAATGAGTAAGCAATTCGACGTCGTCGTCATCGGTGCCGGTCCTGGCGGGTACATCGCCGCGATCCGCGCCGCACAACTGGGCATGTCGGTCGCCTGCATCGACGCCTGGAGCAATGCCAAGGGCGGTCCCGCCCCCGGCGGCACCTGCACCAACGTGGGCTGCATTCCCTCGAAGGCGCTGCTGCAATCGTCCGAGTACTACGAGCATGCCGGCCACCACTTTGCCGACCACGGCATCGAGGTCAAGGGCCTGGGCCTGGACCTGGGCAAGCTGATCAGCCGCAAGGACACCGTCGTCAAGCAGAACAACGACGGCATCCTGTTCCTGTTCAAGAAGAACAAGGTCACCTTCTTCCATGGCACGGGCGCGTTCTCGGGCCAGGTCGACGGCGGCTGGTCGATCAAGGTTTCCGGCCCGGCCGAGGAAGAGCTCGTCGCCAAGCACGTGATCGTGGCGACCGGTTCCAGCCCGCGCGCGCTGCCGGACCTGCCGTTCGATGAAAAGCAGGTGCTGTCCAACGACGGCGCGCTGGCCATCGGCGGCGTGCCCAAGCGCCTGGGCGTGATCGGCGCCGGCGTGATCGGCCTGGAACTGGGCAGCGTGTGGCGCCGCCTGGGTTCGGACGTGACCATCCTGGAAGCCATGCCCAACTTCCTGCCCGCCGCCGACGAGCAGATCGCCAAGGAAGCGCTGAAGGTCCTGACCAAGCAGGGCCTGAAGATCAACCTGGGCGTGAAGATCTCCGAGGTCAAGGCCGCGGCCAAGTCCGTCACGGTCAAGTACACCGACGCCGCCGGCGCCGAGCAGTCGCTGGTCGTCGACAAGCTGATCGTGTCCATCGGCCGGGTGCCCAATACCCAGGGCCTGAACGCCGAAGGCGTGGGCCTGAAGCTGGACGAGCGCGGCTTCGTGACGGTCGACGAAGACTGCCGTACCGGCCTGCCCAACGTCTGGGCCATCGGCGACGTGGTGCGCGGCCCCATGCTGGCGCACAAGGCGGAAGAAGAGGGCGTTGCCGTGGCCGAGCGTATCGCCGGCCAGCACGGCCACGTCAACTTCAACACCATCCCGTCGGTCATCTACACCTCGCCCGAGATCTCCTGGGTGGGCCAGACCGAGCAGGCGCTCAAGACCGAAGGCCGCGCCTACAAGACCGGCACCTTCCCGTTCCTGGCCAACGGCCGTGCCCGCGCGCTGGGCGACACGACCGGCATGGTCAAGGTCATCGCCGACGCCAAGACGGACGAGATCCTGGGCGTGCACATCATCGGCCCGCAGGCCTCCGAACTGATCTCGGAATGCGTGGTGGCCATGGAGTTCCGCGCGGCGTCGGAAGACATCGCCCGCATCTGCCATGCGCATCCGTCGCTGTCCGAAGCCGTCAAGGAAGCCGCTTTGGCGGTAGACAAGCGTTCTTTGAATTTTTAACCCCCCTACGCGCTTACGCGCGCCCCCAGGGGCGGCACTGGCGGACCGGCGAAGCCGGATCCGCTGTGCCCTGGGGGTGGGGCGAGTGGCATTACAAGGGCGGTCTTGCATTCATTGCGAGGCCGCTTTTCTTTTGCCCGGGGGGACGGTCAGGTCGCGACGCCGCGATGGGAGGCAACGACGCGATCCACGAAGGTGCCGGCAGCACCGGTGTAGGCCTGGGGGTCCAGCATGCGGTCGATGTCCTCGGGCTTGAGGTGGCGGGCAATGGTCGGGTTGGCCAGCAGGCCGTCCTTGAACGTGCCGCCTTGCTCGAACACGTCCATGCAGATCTCGTAGACCAGCTCGTGGGCTTCCTGCCGGCCCAGATGGTCGCCCAGCTTCATCATGACGGCCTCGGACAGCAACAGGCCCTTCTGCACGGACAGGTTGCGTTCCATGTTGTTGCCCCGGACGGTCAGGCCGGCCGTGACGTAGGCCAGCTTGGCGAAGGCCGCATCGGCCATGCAGCACAGGCGGGCGACGAATTCGCGTTCGGTCTGCAGCACGATCTTGTCGCGCTCGTGCTCGGCCATCATGCCTTCCAGCCCCAGCGCCACGGTGCTGCGGACGACGCGCGAGATCGCCACGATGCCTTCGCAGGCGGGCGGGTTGCGCTTGTGGGGCATGGTGCTGCTGCCCACTTTCCCCATGGTGAAGGGCTCTTCGAGTTCGGCCGTCTCGGTTTTCTGCAGGCTGTAGATCTCGTGCGCGATCTTGCCCGCGGTGCTGGTGCAGATCGCCAGCACGCAGGCCAGTTCGGCCATGCCGTCGCGGGCCACGTGCCAGCAGATCTCGGGGCAGGCCAGGCCCAGTTCCCTGAACAGCGCTTCCTGGACCGCGATGCCCTGTTCGCCCAGGGCGGCCAGCGTCCCCACCGCGCCGGAGAACTGGCCGACCAGCACCCGTTCCTTCATCTGCCGCAGGCGTTCCAGGTTGCGGCCGATCTCGGCCGCCCACACCGCGGCCTTGAAACCGAAGGTGATGGGCAGGGCCTGCTGGCCGTGGCTGCGTCCCGCCATGGTCTGGTCGCGATGCCGTTCGGCCAGCGCGATGACATGGGCCTGCGCGCGGCGGTAGTTGTTCTCGATCTGCTCCAGCGCTTCCTTGACCTGCAGGATGGTGCCGGTGTCGACGATGTCCTGCGTCGTCGCGCCCCAGTGGATGAATTCCCCGGTGTCGCCGTCGCACACTTTCTTCATGGCCCGCAGCAACGGAACGATGGGGTGGCTGGTGCGATCCATTTCCTGCTTGAGCTCCGCCAGATCGATGAGTTCCACCCGGGCCTTGGCCTGGATCTCGTCGGCGGCTTGCTGGGGAATGATGCCCAGGCGGGCTTGCACGCGGGCAAGGGCGGCTTCCACGTCCAGCCATTTCTGGACGGTCTGTTCGTCGCTGAAAATGCTCCGGGTGGCGGCGGTGCTGAACTGGTCTCGGAACAGCGCGCTGTCGATGACGTAGGCGCTCATGGGGCGGGTCTCCTGTCTGGGGGCGTCGATGGACGATGCGTGGCGATGGCGGCTTTCACGCGGAGGCGTTCTGCTGGAAGGCTTCCATGGCATGCAGCGAATAGACGTAGGCCGCGCCGGCGTTCAGCGCGATGGCCGTTCCCAGCGCATCGCTTACTTCGGCCTCGGTGGCGCCGGCCTTGACCGCCGCCGCGGCATGCGAGGAAATGCAGCCGTCGCAGCGCGTGGTGACGGCCACGGCCAGGGCGATCAGTTCGCGCGTCTTGGCATCCAGCGCGCCGTTGGTGCCCAGGGCCGCGTTCAGGCCCCGGTAGGCGTCCAGCACCTTGGGGTTGGTGTTGCCCAGCTTGCCGGACGATTGGCGCAGCGTGCCCAGCAGTTCCTTCCAGTTCTCGAACATGTGTTGCTCCTGTCTAAGGGGATGAGGGGACATCAATCGACTTTGGTGCCGGCGGCGGTGATCACCTTCTTCCAGAGGGCGATGTCGTCGGCAAGGAAAGAGGCGAAGAATTCGGGCGTGCTGTTCATGGGTTCCACGCCGGCCTGCATCAGCTGGGTGCGGAATTTCTCGTCGGCCAGCGCGTCGTTCACCGCCTGGTTCAGGCGCTTGACGATGGCCGGCGGCGTGCCGGCCGGCGCGAGCAGGCCGTACCACGCGGCGACGTCCATGCCCTGCACGCCGGATTCGGCCAGCGTGGGCACGTCGGGCACGGCCGCGGACCGCTTCGAACTGGTCAGCCCGAGGACCTTGACCTTGTCGCTGCCCATCAGCGCCGACATGGACGGGATGTTGATGAAGGTGAACTGGACCTCGCCCGTCTGCACGCCGTTGATGGACGGCCCCGAACCCTTGTAGGGGACGTGCGTGGCCGAGATGCCGGTGCGCAGCTTGAACAGCTCGGCGGACAGGTGCTGGGTGCTGCCGTGCCCCGACGACGAGAAGTTCAGCGCCCCGGGATGCTGCTTGCCGTAGGCGACAAGCTGCTTGACGTCGTTCACCGGCAGCTTGCTGGACACCACGAGCAGGTTGGGGCTCTGGCCGAATACGGCGATGGGCGCGAAGCTCTTGATGGGGTCGTAGTCGAGCTTGGGAAACAGACTGACGTTGATCGCCAGCGCCGACGAACTCAGGAACAGCGTGTAGCCGTCGGGGTCGGCGCGGGACACGTAGGTAGCGCCGATGTTCTGGCCGGCGCCCGGCCGGTTCTCGACGATCACCGATTGGCCGAGCTTTTCCCCGAGTTGCTGCGCGAGCAGGCGGGCCGTCATGTCGGTGCCGCCGCCGGGCGTATAGCCGACCACGATCTTGACCGCGCGGGTAGGAAAGGACGCGGCGTCGGGGGCCGCCTGGGACAACGGGCTCAGCAATACCAGTGCCGCGCCTGCGGCAAGACGATGAAACATGGATGTCTCCTGTCGGGCGCCTTTGCGAGCGCGCTTGTTGTGGAAGGGGTTACTGCCTGGCCGCGCGCACGCGTGCGGCGTACTCCTGGATGCGTTGCCTGAGCCCCGGCCGGGCCGCCGAGCGGGCCAGCAGGGCAAGGTCGAGATCGTCGGCCTGCGGAGCCTGCACCGCCTGGTCGAGCCAGGCCTGGGTGCGGGCATCGGGAGCGTGGGCGCAAGGCGCATCCAGCTTCTCCGCCGCGTCGATGCGTGCCTGCGCCAGGCCGACCGCCAGGGCCTCGTCCGCGTCGATCCAGCGGCCCGATCGTACCCAGGCCTGGGCCGTATCGCCGCCCACCAGCAGGGCCAGGCGGCGCGTGCCGAGCACCAGGCCGAAGCCGGCGGCGCCCGGGAAGGCGAACGAGGCATCGCCGCGCACGAGGCGCCGGCGGCAGGCGGCGAAGAGATCGGCGCCGGCACCGGCGACCCGGCCATGGGCGATGGCGACCGTCTCGAACGGGGCCTGGTGCACCGCCTGCAATAACAGTTCGATGCGGACGAAGCGGGCCAGCAGGGAGTCGTCGGTTTCCCGGTCCAGCGCCGACAGGTCCACGCCGGTGCAGAAGTGGCGGCCCGCGCCCTCGATCACGAGGCGGCGCACGCCGTCGCGGACGCAGGCGTCGACGGCCTCGGTCAGCGCGGCCACGAGATCCGCCGACAAGGCGTTGCCGCTGGCCGGCCGGTCGAGCAGGATGCGGCGCACGCCCGCTTCGGCGCCGGCCTGGATCTGGAGCAGGGCCTCAGGCATTGGCGTATCCGGAAACGAAGGACTTGGCGGCGCCGGTCTCGGCATCGTAGACATGGCGCGGCTGCTTGCCGATGTCGGTGCCGTAGACGTGGATGCTGATCGAGACCCGGTCGTCGTAGGCATTGCGCACGAGATGGATGTCGCCGATGGACGGCGACACGCAGGTGGTCTGCCCGGGCTCGATGCGTTCTTCGGTGGAAGCGGGGACCAGGCGCCCGCTTTCCCTGGCATAGGCGCGCGAGTATTCGGCGCCGCGCAGCATGCCGATCACGCCCCAGGTGCAATGGTCGTGAACGGGGGTGCGCTGCCCCGGGCCCCAGACGAAGCTGACCACCGAGTAGCGGTCGGCGGGATCCCGGTGCAGCAGGTACTGCTGGTAGTGGACCGGGTGGGGGCGCGAGCAGTCCTCGGGCAGCCAGTCGTCGTGGGCGACGAGTTCGCGCAGCAGCGCCGCGCAGGCCTCGACGGCGAGCGGCTCGTCCGGCCCGGCGTCGAGCGCGGCGTCCATGCCCTGGACGAAGGAGGCCAGCCGGCCGGGAAGGGTGGTCGTGGCCGTCATGCCTGAGTCTCCTGGTTCAAGGTGCCGCGGATTTCTTCGCCGTGCTCGCCCAGCGCGGGCGGGGTGCGCCGTATCGGCGGCGATTGTCCGTCCAGCCGGACCGGCGAGGCGAAGGTGCGCGTTTCGCGACCGCTGGGCAGGCGCAGTCCGCGTACCCAGTCCATGTGCTCGACCTGGGGATCGGCCAGCGCCGAGGCGTAGTCGTTGATGCGGGCATGGGGCACGCCGGCCTGCCGGAAGACGTCGATCCAATGGTCCACGCCGTGCAGCGCGAAGCGGGTCTCCAGGATTTCCTTCAGGGCGCCCTGGTTGCGCGCCCGGTCCAGGATGGTGCCGAAGCGCGGGTCGTCCGCCAGCCCGGGCTGCTCGACGGCGCGCACGACCGCGCGCCACAGGTTGTCGTTGCCGGCCGCGATCGCGAAATGGCCGTCCGCGGCGCGATAGGCCTGGTAGGGAGCGTTGCGGGGGTGGGCCGAGCCCAGCTTGCGCGGGTTCACCCCGGTACCGAAATACTCGCTGGTCTGCAGCGCGCCGATGGCGAGCGTGCAGCCGAACATGGGAATGTCGAGGTGCGCGCCGCGGCCGGTCCGTACCGCCTTCAGTAGCGACGAGGCCACGGTGAAGGCCGCGTACAGGCCGGACGAGAAGTCGGAGATGGGGACGCCGCACTTGACCGGCGCCTCCGAGTCGCCGGTCACACTCATCACGCCGGCGGCCGCCTGCATGGTCAGGTCGAAGCCGCCTTCCTGGGCGCGCGGGCCGCTCTGTCCGTAGGCGGAGATCGAGCAATACACCAGGGCCGGATTGCGCGCCGACAGCGCCGCGTAGCCCAGCCCCAGGCGATCCATGACGCCAGGGCGGTTGTTCTCGATCAGGACGTCGGCCTGGTCCACCAGCGACCGGGCGGTGGCGACGTCCACGGGATTCTTCAGGTCCAGCACGACCGAGCGCTTGTTGCGGTTCAACGAGGCGAAGTTCTCGCTGTATCCCTCGTTCAGCGGCGGCCAGGCGCGCATGGCGTCGCCCCCGGGCGCCTCCACCTTGACGACCTCGGCGCCCAGGTCGGCCAGCAGCATGCCGCAGAACGGGCCGGCCGCGATCGAGCAGAACTCGATGACGGTGATGCCGGCCAACGGCAGTTCGCGGGGTTCGATGTCGCTCATGAGGGCTATGTCTCCTTGTCGGGTTGGAGAGAGCTTATGGGCGTTCCCAGAAGAGGTACAACTGTTCTAGAATATGGAACGATCTGGCGAGGCATGGACATGAACAACACCTTGCTCAAGGGGCTGGCCGTCATCGAATTGCTGGCGCGCAGCCAGGGCGCCATGGGCGTCACCGACATCGCGCGGGCGCTGGGTCTGCCCAAGAGCAACGCGCACCGGCTGTTGCAGGCGCTGGCCGCGCAGCGCTACGTGATCCGCCACGACGGCGGGTCGTACAGCATCTCGATCAAGCTATGGGAACTGGGGTCGGCGGCCTTGTCGGGGTTCGACCTGCGCCGCCATGCGGAAGGCGTGATGGACGCCCTGATGGACGCCACTGGCGAGTCCGTGCACCTGTCGGTTCTGGACCAGAAGGAAGTCGTCTATGTCCACAAGGTCGAAAGCCTGAACCCGGTCCGGGCGTATTCGCAGATAGGCGGGCGCGCGGCCGCCCACTGCGTGGCCACGGGCAAGGCGATGATCGCGTTTCGCACCCAGCAGTGGCTGGCGGCGATGTCCCAGGAGCTGACCGCCTACACGCCCCATACCATCGTCGATCCGGCCGCCTTCACGGCCGAGATGGCGCAGATCCGCAAGCGCGGCTATGCCGTCAATCGCTGCGAGTGGCGCGAGGCGGTCAGCGGCGTGGCGGCGCCGATACGCGACGGCATGGGCAACGTCATCGCGGCCATCGGCGTCTCCGGGCCGGATGCCAGATTCAAGCCGCGCCGGCTGCGCGAGTTCTCCGAGCGCGTGCTGCTGGCCGCCCGCGAACTTTCCGAGGGGCTGTCGGGCGGGCCGCATCACGGCCTGTCCCATGTGGCCAGCGCCTGGCGGCCCTAGCGCCGCCGCGTGCGGCGTTCAGGAGGCGCTGCCGGCCCAGTGGCCGCTGATCAGGCCGTCCGGCCTCTGCCGGGCCTGGATGCGCGCGCTGTCGGCCCAGGCGTCGCGCCTGACCTGGAGGCCCGCGTAGATGCCGTAGCCCGCGCCGCAGCCGATCTCGCCGCCGGCCTCGACGCCTTCGCCGGCCCGGATCGCGCCCTGGGCCAGGATGTCGCCCAGGGCCTTGATGCCCCACGCCGATTCGATGTGATTGCCGGCCGTGACGTTGCCGCCGGCCAGGATGCCTTGGGCCGCCGCCAGGTCGTGCCCGGCGCTGATGTCGGCGCCGGC
This sequence comes from Pigmentiphaga kullae, assembly GCF_004216695.1. GTDB lineage: Bacteria > Pseudomonadota > Gammaproteobacteria > Burkholderiales > Burkholderiaceae_B > Pigmentiphaga > Pigmentiphaga kullae. The sequence continues at coordinate 964,879 of NZ_SGXC01000002.1, read as the reverse complement.
CTTGATGCCGCGTCCGCTGCGCAGGGCGTGGCCGGCCTGGATGCTGCCGTCGGCCTGGAGCATCAGGCCGGCCACGATGTCGCCGCCGGTCTGGATGTCCCATTTGGCGCGGCAGTGTCCGCCCGCGTCGAGCTGGGTGGCCGCCTCGATGCCCCAGCCGGCCGAGATGTCGCCGCCGGCGCGGATGTGGCCGCCGCTGGCCAGGTTGCCCGCCGCCTGGATGTCGCTGCCGGCCACGATGGCGGTGCCGGCCCGTATGCCGCCGCCGGTGCAGAGATGGCGGCCGGCGCGCACCAGGGTGTCCACGTTGATGCCGCTGCGGACTTCGAGCGTGCCGGCGAACACGATGGCATGGGCGTCCACGGCATCCAGGCGCAGGACGGTATCCACCGGCCCGAACTGGTCCAGCAGCCAGCAGGCGTCGTCGACCCGGCCGTCGGCCACCAGGGCATCCAGGATGGCTTGGTAGTCTCCGTGTCCGTTATGGTCGCGGATGAACCAGCGGTAGCCGCCGGTGCAGGGGTTCTTGGCTTTGACGAATTGCTTGGTGAGTTCCATGGTGCCATCCAGGCTGAACGAGCGAACCGGCACGGGCGCGCGAAGGGCGCCGTGTCGAGGCGGTGCCGCGGCGCGGCCATCGAGGCGCGCGCCGGTCGGCGTCCGTAGGGGGGCGGGGGGCGGCGCAATGCGCCGCGAGCCTGGAGTTAGCCCGGTTTGGACCGGGCGTAGGCGCAGCGGGCGGCGGCTTCCTGGGCGTCGAGGAAGGTGGCGCGCAAGGGCCTGGAGAATCCGCAAGGCGCGAAATCGCCGTGCATGGCCGTGCCTGGCGCAAAGCACCATAGGCGCAGCCCCGTCGGCAGGGGGCCCGGCGGAATCAGGCGGGCGATCTGGGCGGACAACACGGTATCGTCGTGGCTAGGGTTCCGGCCACCCCGGGCCCGGCGGAGCGGGGAAGGATGGCCGACGCGCCGGATGCTACCAGTTATGGGGAATGCGTCAAGTCGGCGGCGTTTCAGGCGTCTTCGCCCGGATCGAAGTCCAGGCGCCGCATCGCGTCCGCCAGCGAGATCCGCGACCGCTCGTAGTCGGCCCAGGGCGTGTTGCCCGTGGCCAGCCGCTCGCCCAGGGTGTGCAGGGTCCAGTGGGCCGAACCCGACAAGTCGTCCAGTTCCTCCCAGGCCACCGGCACCGACACGGCCAGTCCCGGCCGGGCGCGCACCGACCAGGCCGATACCGTGGTGGCGCCGAAGCCGTTGCGCAGGTAGTCGATGAAGATCCGGCCGACCCGGTTCTTCGGCCCGCTCTTGGCCACGAAATGGCTGGGCAGGGTCTGCGCCAGGTGCTGGACGATGGCGCGCGAGAAGGCCTTGACGGTGTCCCAGTCGTATTGCGGCCGCAGCGGCACGATGATGTGCATGCCCTTGCCGCCGCTGGTCTTCAGGAAGGCAGGCAGGCCCAGCTCTTGCAGGAAGGCGTGCACGAGCCGGGTGCCTTCGCGGATGCGCGGCCAGTCCACGCCTTCGCCGGGGTCCAGGTCGAAGGTCATGCGGTCGGGCGTGCCGATCGCGTCGTCCGTGCCGTTCCAGGTATGCAGCTCGATGGTGTTCATCTGCGCCGCGGACAGGAGGCCCTGCTGGTCGTCGATCTTCATCAGCGGCGGATGGCCCGGGTCGATCTCGCGCGGCAGCCGCACCACGCCGGGCAGCGCGGCGCGGTCGGCGTGCTTCTGGAAGAAGAGTTCGCCTCCCACGCCATCGGGGGCGCGCACCAGGGCCACGGGCCGGTTTTTCAGATGCGGCAGCAGCAAGGGCGCCATGGCCGCGTAGCACTGGACCAGTTGCAGCTTGGTGATGCCGCTCTGCTTGTCGATCACGCGCCCCGGATGCGTCACGCGAAAAGAGGCGGGCAGGCCGTTGCTTTGCATGGTGTCGGACTCCTTGGGCGGTGCGGCTGCCTGTTCGCGGGTGACGGCGCCGGCGGGCTTGTCGGTGCGCAGCCCGCGGAAGACGCCCTGGCGGATGTGGCCGCCGCCGGTCCATTCGGCGAACGAGACTTCGGCCAGCAGTTCGGGACGCACCCAGTGGGCCTTGCCCAGCCCTTTCGTGTTGCGCTCGAACGGGGAGTGCGGCGCGGCCAGTTCATCCAGGCGCTTCTTCAGCGACAGCAAGGTGCGCTGGTCGAATCCCGAACCGACGTTGCCCGCGTAGCGCAGACGCCCATCTTCGTCGTGCACGCCCAGCAGCAGCGAACCCAGTCCCGAGCGCGTACCTTGCGGATCGGTATAGCCGCCGATGACGAACTCCTGGCGGTTCTGGCACTTGAGCTTGATCCAGTCGGTCGAGCGGCCCGAACGGTAGCCGCCGTCCTTGCGCTTGCCGATCACGCCTTCGAAGCCCAGCCGGCATGCCGAGGCGACCAGGTCGCGCGGCGCGGCCTCGAACGCGTCGCTGAAGCGCAGGCGCGCCGGGTCGGCGTGTTCCAGCAGGCTGCGCAGCGTCGTGCGCCGCTCGGCCAGCGGCAGCCGGCGCAGGTCGCGGTCGGCATAGAAGGGCAGGTCGAACAGGTAGTAGACGGCATCGCGGGCGGAACCCGTCTCGAAGGCGTTCTGCAGGGCCTGGAAGTCGGGGATGCCGTGTTCGTCGGGCACGATGATCTCGCCGTCCAGCCAGGCGTCGGCCAGGTTCAGGGCCGCGATGGCGGTGCGCAACTCCTCCAGCTTGCGCGTCCAGTCCTTGCCGGTGCGTGTGTACAGGCGCACCTGGCCGCCTTCGACGCGGGCCAGGATCCGGTAGCCGTCGAACTTCAGTTCGTATTGCCAGTGTTCGGGATCGGGCGGCGGCGCGTTCACCAGCGTTGCCAGCTGAGGCTCGAGCGTGGCGGGCAGCCTGGCGTAGGCCGGCGCCGGGGCGGACGCTTCCTCGGCATCGGCCTCGGGGCCGGTGACCGCGTAGTCGTCCTTCTCCTTGATCAACAGCCAGGCGGGCTGCTTCTCGGCCTTGCGCATCCGCACCAGCGCCCATTGGCCGTGCAGCTTGGCGCCGCGCAGCTCGAACTTGAGCTTGCCCGCGCGATAGCCCTTGCGCGGATCCTCCAGCGGAATCCAGGTCCCGGCATCCCAGATGGCGACGTCGCCGGCGCCATAGTGGCCCTCGGGGATGCGGCCTTCGAAGCTGCCGTAGGACAGCGGGTGGTCCTCGACCTGGACGGCCATGCGCTTGACGCCCGGGTCCAGGCTCGGGCCCTTGGGTACGGCCCAGCTCTTGAGCGTGCCGTCCAGTTCCAGCCGGAAGTCGTAGTGCAGGCGCCGCGCCGCATGGCGCTGGACGACGAAGGACAGGGCGTGCGCGCCGGGCTTGCCGCCCTCGGCGGGTTCGGGCGTGTGGGCGAAGTCGCGCTTGGCGCGGTAGGTCCGCAGGGCGTCGTTGCTGGCCATGACGGGCTCCGGTGGCCGGGGTCAGGCGCTGCGCCGGGTCTTGCCGCCGCGGGCGGGCCTGCCGCCGGTGGAGCCCGCGCCGCCCTGGCGCTTGTCCAGGCTGCGCTTGAGCAGCTCCGTCAGGTCCACGATGTCGGCGGTGGGACGCGCTTGCTCCATGGACTCGATGGGATGGACGGCTTCGGTCTCCTCGGCCTCGATCTTGGCCTGCACCAGTTGCAGGATCTTCTCCTTGAACTCGTCGTGGAACTGCTCCGGATCCCAGTCGCCAGCCATGTCCTCGATCAGCTGGACGGCCATCTTCATTTCGCGCGCCGAGATGCCTTCGGCGTGGCTGCCTTCCTCGGGCAGGTCGAGGTTTTCCCACGAGCGGATCTCGTCGCCCCAGCGCAGCAGGTTCAGGACCAGGCCGGGGCCGGCGGGAATCAGCGCGGCCAGGTGCTGCTTGGTCTGGATGACCACGCGCGCCACGCCTATCCGGCCGGTCTTGAACAGCGCCTCGCGCAGCAGCGCGTAGACCTTGGCGCCCTTGCCCAGGGGGGCCAGGTAGTACGGGCGTTCGAGATAGACGAACGGAATGGCGTCGGCCGCCACGAAGGTCTCGATCTCTATGGTTTGCGTGGATTCGGGATAGGCGGCGCGGATCTCGTCGTCGGACAGCACGACGTAGCGGCCGTCTTCATAGGCGATGCCCTTGACGATGTTTTCGCGCGCGATCTCGCGTCCGGTGCGCTTGTTGACGCGCTTGTAGCCCACCGGGTCCATGCTGCGCTTGTCCAGCCAGTCGAAGTCCAGCTCGTTTTCCTGGGTGGCGGTGTACAGCGCCACCGGAATGTGGACCAGGCCGAAGCTGATGGCGCCTTTCCAGAGTGTGCGTGCCGTGGTGGCCATGGCCGTTCCCCTTGTGGTGCGGAATCGTCACGTCCAGCATATCCGAGGCCGGGGGCACAGGCGGTGAAAATCCTGGGTGAACTGGTAGCAGAGTGTTATCCGCCGCCAGGGCCCGCGGGGAAGGGCGGCCGCGCGCTGGACGTATACTTTCGTCTTTTGCCCGACCGTAATGAACGTCCGCGAATACTATGAACAAGCCCTGGCCGAGCGCGGGTTCGCCCCGGATTCGGCCCAGCGTGCCGCCATCGAGCGCCTGCAGCGCTACTACGACGATTGGGTGGAGTTCAAGTCGCTGCGTTCCAATGCCCTGAAACGTCTGTTGAACCGGCCGGGCGTGCCGCGCGGCGTCTACATGTGGGGCGGCGTCGGGCGCGGCAAGAGCTTCCTGATGGACGCCTTCTATGCCACGGTGCCGGTCCAGCGCAAGACACGGCTGCATTTCCACGAATTCATGCGCGGCGTGCATCGCGAACTGGACGAGGTCAAGGGCATGGCCGACCCGCTGGACGAAGTGGCGCGCCGCATCTCGCGCCGCTACCGGCTGATCTGCTTCGACGAGTTCCACGTCTCGGACGTGGCCGACGCCATGATCCTGTACCGGCTGCTGCTGGCGCTGTTCGCCAACGGCACGTCGTTCGTGATGACGTCCAACTACGAACCTTCGACGCTGTATCCCGACGGCCTGCACCGCGACCGCATCCTGCCGGCCATCGCGCTGATCCAGGAAAAGATGGACGTGATGAACGTCGATTCCGGCGTGGACTATCGCCGGCGGGCGCTGGAGCAGGTCGAGATCTACCACAGCCCGCTGGGCCCGGAGGCGGACGCGGCGCTGGAGAAGGCCTTTGCCGCGCTGGCCGATACCCCGCCCATCGAGCCGCCGGTGCTGTCGATCGAGAATCGCCAGGTCAAGGCCCGCAAGCTGAGCGGGACGGTGGTGTGGTTCGATTTCGCGACGCTGTGCGGCGGGCCGCGGTCGCAGAACGACTACCTGGAACTGGCCAGCCGCTTCCACGCGGTGATCCTGTCGGACGTGCCGGCCATGGGGCCGCGGCAGGCGTCCGAGGCCCGGCGCTTCACCTGGCTGGTGGACGTGTTCTACGACCACAAGATCAAGCTGATCATGTCGGCGGCCTGCGAACCCGAGGAGCTTTATACCGAAGGGGCGCTGGCCAACGAATTCCACCGGACGGTGTCGCGGATACTGGAGATGCAGTCCAGGGAATACCTGGATGCCGAGCGGCGGGAGGCGGTGGTCCTGTAGCCGCCTCCGGGGGCGGTTCGATCAGTGGCCGGCTTCCAGCGATCCCAGCGAGGCATCGAGGCCGTCGAGCAGGTCGGCGGCGCTTTCGGGAAGCGCCGGGTCGCGGGCAAGCGACTGCAACAGCAGGAGCAGGCTGCCCGCCGTGGCTTCTTCATGGCCGGCGTGCGCGAAATGCGGATCGAGCGATCCGTCGCCCGCATATTTCCTGCGCAGGAAATCGAGCAGGTCGATCTCGAAATCGGCAACGGTGACGTTGCCGATGCCCATCACGCATGAACAGGGTCCGCCGCGCAGCGGCAGGTGGCGCTGCACCAGGCCCTGCCAGCGGCCGGCCAGCGCAACGGCCTTGAGCCGGGAGGAAGTGGCGCGCGGCGTGCTCACTCGAGCTTGACTCCGATCTTCTGCGTCAGGGCGCGGAATTTCTCGACCTCGGCTTTGCGGAAGTCGCCGTATTCGGCCGGGGTCGAGGGCAGCGGCACCTTCGCGGTTTCCGCGAAGGACTTGAGCAGGTCAGGATCCTTCAGGATCTTCTGTACCGCGGCGTTGATCGCCGCGATGACGGCCGGGGGCGTGCCCGCGGGCGCTTCCAGCCCCACCCATGAGGACAGCGCGAAACCCGGAATGGTCTCGGACATGGCGGGGACCTTGGGCAGCGCCGGGCTGCGATCGCGGGTCGTGACGGCCAGCGCCTTGACCTTGCCGGCCAGCACGCTGGGCAGCACCGAGGTGTCGCCGAACAGGTAGTCGATCTGCTCGCCCAGCAGCGCGGTGAACGCCGGCGCCGTGCCGGGGAAGGGGATGTGCGTGGCCTTGGCGCCCGTGGCCTGGTTCAGCATTTCGCCGGCCAGGTGCGGCACGCTGGCCGGACCCGACGAGCCGAAGTTCATGGAACCGCCCTTGTGCTGGAGCGCCGCCAGCAGGTCGGACAGGTTCGCGTAGGGCGAACGTTCGGGCACGGTCAGGATGAAGGGACTGTCGGACAGCAGCGCCACCGGCGCCAGGTCCTTGAGATAGTCGTAGGGCAATTGCTTGAACAGCGACGGCGCGATGGCGTGCTGGGTCACGCTGACCAGGAGCGTGTAGCCGTCGGGCCTGGCCCGCGCGACGTAGCTCGCGCCTATCGTGGTGCCGCCCCCCGCGCGCGATTCGACGACGACGGGCTGGTTCCATTCGCGGCCCAGGTACTTGGCGACGGTGCGGGCGAGGATGTCGGCGCCGCCGCCGGGGGCGTAGGGAACGACCAGGATCACCGGCCGCGAGGGAAAGGCGTCGGCGGCCAGCGCCGGGGCCGGGCCGGCCGCCAGGGCGGCGCAGGTTGCTGCGCCTATCGCGGCCATCTTGCGGGCCGCCTGCAAGGGATCGGGTCTTTCGGACGTCATGGTGTCTCCTCTGGGGTGGAACGATCAGCGGCGGGCGTCTTGCCGGAGCCGCCGTGTTGCCGTGACGTCGATTCTGTCGTCGACGATCACGACCTGATAGACGTCGCGTGCGTTGCCGGCGCTGACGTAGCCCTGCCGCACGTCGTCGAGCACGGACTCGGGATCTCTTTCGGCGGGCGGGCCGAAACCGCCCCCGCCGCCCGCGCGCAGATGCAGCGTGTCGCCGGCCTTGAGGCGTTCGTTGCGTATCTTGCCGGCCACCGTTTCGGGCCGGCCCGAGCCGTGGCGGGTCACGACGACCTCGTTGGGTAGGCCGGCGTGGCCGCCATGCAGGCCCCAGGGCGCGCATTGCATGCGGTCGGCCTGGACGTCGACCGACAGCGTCGAGCGGGCCCGGACGACGACCTCGGTGCCCAGTCCTCCCCGGTATTTGCCGGCGCCGCCGGAGTCGGGGCGCAGGGCGTGGCGTTCGATCAGGATGGGGTACTTGGATTCGAGCTGTTCGCAGGGGCTGTTGTGGGTGTCGCCGTCGTTGGAGCAGACCACGCCGCTCATGCCGTCGGCCGACTGCTTGGCGCCCCAGCCGCCGCCGGTCGGGCCGATGAAGCCGATGAAGAACTGGCCGTCCGCCGGCGCGATGCCATGGAACATGGCGATCACCAGGTCGGCGTGGTGCGCGGCGATGGTGCGGTCGGGAATCGCGCTGGCCAGCGCCTTGAAGATGGTGTCCACCACGGTCATGGGGAAGGTCATCCACTTGCGCATGGCCGCGGGCTTGATGGCGCTGACCACCGTTCCCTGCGGGACGATCACTTTCAACGGGCGGAAGCTGCCTTCGTTGATGGGGTAGTCCGTGGGCGAGGTCAGGCATTTGTAGGCGACTTGCGCGCAGGAATAGCCGGTGCTGGGGCCTGAGTTGAAGAAGCCGCGAACCTGCGGGCTGATGTCGGACAGATCGACGGTCAATTCGTCGCCTTGCTTGATCACGCGCACCTTGATCGGCACGGGCCTGCCGATGTCCAGGCCGTCGTCGTCCATGAAGGATTCCGCTTCGTAGACGCCGTCGGGAATCGACAGCGTCCGCTGCCGGGCCGCGGCCTCGGACTGGTCCATGATGTTCATGATGGCGCCCAGCACGGGCCCGCGGCCGTATCGCTCCAGCAGTTCGGAGAAGCGCCGCGCGCCGGTGGTGACCGCCACGATCTGCGCGCGCAGGTCGCCCATCGCCCGTTCGGGCAGGCGGACGTTGGTGCGGATGATCTCGACCAGATCCTCGTTGACCACGCCTGCCCGCTGGTATTTGAGCACCGGGATCTGTATCCCTTCGGCATAGATGTCCGAGGTCACGCCGCCCAGCGCGCCGCCGACGTCGGGCCAGTGCGCCATGCAGCAGGCCCAGGCCGTGAGCCGGCCGTCGAAGAAGATGGGCTGGCTGAAGGTGAAGTGGTTGAGGTGGCTGCCGGTGATGTAGGCGTCGTTGGTCACCAGGATGTCGCCGGGCTCGATGCCGTCGCTGCCGTACCGGTCCAGGTTGGCCTTGATCGTGTTGGCCATGCCGCGGATGAAGCTGGGCAGGCCGATGCCGATGGAGACGGTCTGCCCGTCGGCGGTGAAAAGGCCCACGGTGAAGTCCAGCGCTTCATAGATGATCATGTTGTAGGCCGTGCGCATGAGGTTGGTCTTCATCTCCTCGGTCACGGCCAGGACGCCGTTGCGGACGATCTCGGTCAGGACGGCGTCCGGGCGCGGGGTGTCCAGGTCGGGCGGCGCGGAAGGGGCGGGCATGGTCATCAGGCTCCAAGTTCGATGTGCAGGTTGCCGTAGGCGTCCACGGCAAGGCGGTCGCCGGGAAACACGACCGTGGTCGAGGCGTGTTCCTCGATCAGGGCGGGGCCGTCGATGCCGGCGCCCGCGGGCAGGGCGTCGCGGCGGAACACGGGGGTTTCGATGTCGCGGGCCTGGGCCGAGAAATAGACGCGGCGGTGTCCCGCGCGAGCGGCCGCTATCGATCTTTCCGCAGACGGGGAAAGCTCTTCCATGGGCGGCTTGGGCATGACGCCGGTGGTGGCGGCGCGCAGCGTCACGATCTCGACGGGCTCGCCGGGCGCGCAGGTGCCGTACCGCTGCTGATGGACGAGATCGAACTGGGCCTTGATGGCGGGTTTGTCGCCGGATCGCAGCGCGGACTCGTCCAGCTCGACCGTCACGGAGTGTTCCTGGCCCACGTAGCGCATGTCGGCGGAGTAGGCGACGGTGATCGATCGGGGCCGGACGGTGCTGCTTTCCAGGGCCGCGCGGCCCTGGCCGGCGAGCTGGTCGAGCTGGTCCATGACGTCGTCCAGGCCGACGTCGGCCAGCCTGGCGAAGCTGGTGCGGACGTAGTCGTAGCGCAGGTCGGAGTGCAGCATGCCGAAGGCGCAGAAATGGCCTGGCGCCCGGGGGATGATGACGTGGCGCATGCCGATTTCGCGCGCCACCGCGGCGGCGTGCAGGGGGCCGGCGCCGCCATAGGCGACCAGCGTGAACGAGGCGGCGTCCAGGCCGCGTTCCGTCGAGACGCCCTTGACCGCGTAGGACATCTTCGTCGCCGCGATGCGCAGGATGCCTTCGGCCGCCTGTTGCACGTCCAGGCCCAGCGGCGAGGCGACACGGGCGTCGATCGCCCCGCGGGCCGCTTCGAGGTCCAGCGGCATCTGCCCGCCCAGGAAGCGGTCGGCGCCCAGGCGGCCCAGGACCAGATTGGCGTCGGTGACGGTGGGGGCTTCGCCGCCGCGGCCGTAGCAGGCCGGCCCCGGCGCGGCGCCGGCGCTGCGGGGGCCGACGCGCAGGGCGCCGCCGTGGTCGAGTTCGGCGATGCTGCCGCCGCCCGTGCCGACTTCGAAGACGTCCACCAGCGGGATCTGCACCGGCAGGCCTTCGTTGTAGCCCCCCACCAGCGCGAGATTGCCGGTCAGGATGCGGCCGTCCAGGATGACGCCGGCCTTGGCGGTGGTGCCGCCCATGTCGAAGGCCACGGCATTGGCGATGCCCAGGCGGGCGCACAGGGCGTGGGCGCCGACGACGCCGGCTGCGGGACCCGACTCCAGCATGCGCACGCATTGCTGCCTGGCCTGGTCCGGCACATACAGGCCGCCGGTCGACTGGACCAGCAGGAACGAGCCGGCGAATCCCTGCTCTTGCAGGTGGCCTTCGATTTCGCCGATGTAGCGGCTGACGGTGGGGCCGACATAGGCGTTGGCCACGGCCGTCGAACAGCGCTCGAACTCGCGGTATTCCTGCGACAGTTCGTGCGAAGCGGTCACGAAGGCGTGAGGCAGGCGGGACTGCACGATAGCCTTGACCCGGGCCTCGTGGTCCGGATTGGCGTAGCAATGCAGCAGCAGGATGGCGACGGCCTCGACGCCGCGGGCGATGAGATCGTCGCAAATGCGATGCACCTGGGCTTCGTCCAGCGCGGCGTGGACCGTGCCGTCGGCCGTCATCCGCTCGGCCACCTCGAAGCGCAGCGCGCGCTCGACCAGCGGCACGTGCTTGGCGAAGAAAAGGTTATAGGCGTCGGGCCGGTTGATGCGGCCGATCTCGTAGATGTCGCGGAAGCCTTCGGTGATCAGCAGCGCCGTGCGCGCGCCCTTGCGCTCGAGCAGGGCGTTGATCGCCACCGTCGAGCCATGCAGGAATATCTCGGCATCCCCGAAGCGGGTGTCCGCCTGAGCGACGCCGCTGGCGATGCCTTCGACCAGATGGTCGGGTGTGCTCAGGGACTTGCCCAGCGACAAATTGCCGGTCCCCGCGTCGAAATAGGCCACGTCGGTGAAGGTGCCTCCGATGTCCGCGGCCAGCCTGCTGCCTGTTCTCATGAAATCCAACCCTTGTGATGAATCGTTGTCTTTTTTATAAGGTAACCTAGGTTACCTGTAATCGTCAAAGAGATGGATGTGAGGGATTAATTCCATTAAAATCAAAAACTTAATGGAGAGTAACTATGGTTTTCATGAAACTCGGCGTGGTTGTCAGCCATGGATGAACCCCAATCGACGCCGGCCGTGAACGACGCGGCGGACGCGGGCGACCCGGCCAAGGTCGAGCAGATCGCCGCCGTGCAGCGCGCGTTCGAGGTCGTGGAGGCCCTGGCGGACGCCAAGGACGGGTTGTCATTCACGGACATCGTCGGCCTGCTGGCGGTGAACAAGGCCATCGCCTTCAAGCTGCTCAACACGCTCGTCGCCTGCCGCTACGTCTTCCGCGACCCCGCTTCCGGGCGGTATTGCCTGACGTTCAAGCTCAGCAACCTGGGGCTGCGCAAGATGTCCCGGTCGCTGCTGCTGGACCAGAGCAACGCCATCCTGCGCGAACTGGCGGATGCCACGGGAGAACTCATCCGGCTGGCCGTGGCCGAGGGCGACAGCATCACGTGGGTCTCCTCCATCCTGGCGCAAAGCCGGCTGCTGCAGCTCAATCCCAGCTATGGCTTCGAAGTGCGGCTGCACCTGCATGCGGCCGGCAAGGCCTGGCTGTCCACGATGAGCAGCGAGCGCGCGCTGGGCCTCGTGCTGCAGCGGGGCCTGGAGCCCGCCACGGAACATTCGCTCGCCACGGTCGAGGCGATCCTGGACGACCTGAAGCTGTCCGCCCAGCGGGGCTATTCGATTTCCTACGAAGAGCATTCCCTGGGCGTGGGCGCGATCGGCGTGCCCGTGATGGTGCGCCGGTTCGGAGACCACAAGGAATGCGTGGGCGTGGTGACGCTGGCGGCGCCGTGCGCCCGGATGAACCGCCAGGCGCTGGAGGACATCGCCCCCAGGGTCAAGGAGACCGTGGCCCGGCTTGCGGCGATCTGGCCGGTGGGGGACGGCCGCACTTATTCGTGATCTGACGAAAAATGCCCCCACGCTTGCCGCTACGCGGCAGCGCTGCCCCCCGAGGGGGCGCTTTTTTGCCTTGGGGCGGCCCGGCGGCAAAAAAAGGGGAAGCGCGTTCGCTTCCCCTTGGTGCGCCGTCCGGCGTCGCCGCCTACCGCTTCAGCTTCGCGAAGGCTGCGGCCATCGCGCTTTCGCCCGGCGGCGGCGAGCTCATGCCGCGATCGCGCCCGCGCCCGCGCCCGCCGCCCGCCGGGCGGCCTGTGCCGGCGCTGCCGCCGTCGCCGCGGCGCGCGGGGACCGAGTCGTCGTTCAGGCGCATGGTCAGCGCGATGCGCTGGCGCTGCAGATCGACTTCCTGGACCTTGACCTTCACCGTCTGGCCCACGCGCACCACGTCGCGCGGGTCCTTGACGAATTTCTCGGACAGCGCCGAGATGTGGACCAGGCCGTCCTGGTGGACGCCGATGTCGACGAAGGCGCCGAAGTTGGCGACGTTGGTGACCACGCCTTCCAGGATCATGCCCTGGCGCAGGTCGTTCAGCGTCTCGACGCCGTCCTGGAAGGTGGCGGTCTTGAACTCGGGGCGGGGGTCGCGGCCGGGCTTTTCGAGTTCGCTGAAGATGTCCTGGACGGTGGGCAGGCCGAAGCGTTCGTCGGTAAATTGCGCGGGCGAGACGCCCTTGAGGGCGGCGCGGTTGCCGATGACTTCGCGGATCTCGGTCTGCAGCCTGGCCAGGATGCGTTCGACCACCGGGTAGGCTTCCGGGTGGACGGACGAGCAGTCGAGCGGATTGTCGCCGTCGGCCACGCGCAGGAAGCCGGCGGCCTGTTCGAAGGCCTTGTCGCCGAAGCGCGGCACGTCCATGAGTTTGGCGCGCGAGGGGAAGGCGCCGTTCTGGTCGCGCCAGGACACGATGTTCTTTGCCAGCGCGGCGTTCAGGCCGGAGACGCGGGTCAGGAGCGGCACCGAGGCGGTATTCACGTCCACGCCCACGGCGTTCACGCAGTCCTCGACCACGCTGTCCAGCATGCGGGCCAGTTCGCGCTGGTTGACGTCGTGCTGGTACTGCCCGACGCCGATGGACTTGGGATCGATCTTGACCAGCTCGGCCAGCGGATCCTGCAGGCGGCGGGCGATGGAGACGGCGCCGCGCAGGCTGACGTCGAGTTCGGGGAATTCGGTGGCGGCCAGTTCCGAGGCCGAGTAGACGGAGGCGCCGGCCTCGGACACGACGATGCGGGTCAGGTTCAGGTCGGGATAGCGCTTCATCAGGTCGGCGGCCAGCTTCTCGGTCTCGCGCGAGGCGGTGCCGTTGCCGATGGCGATGAGCTCGATCTGGTGGCGTCGGGCGATGCGGGCCAGGGTCTCGATCGAGCCGTCCCAGTCGCGGCGGGGCTCGTGCGGGTAGACGGTCGCGGTGTCCAGCAGCTTGCCGGTACGGTCGATGGCCGCGACCTTGACGCCGGTGCGGATGCCGGGGTCCAGGCCCAGCACGGCTTTCGGGCCGGCGGGCGCGGCCAGCAGCAGGTCCTTCAGGTTCAGGGCGAAAACGCGGATGGCCTCGGTTTCGGCTTCCTCGCGCAGGCGGGCCAGGTTCTCGGTCTCGAACGAAGGCAGCAGCTTGACGCGCCAGGTCCAGCGGCAGACTTCACCCAGCCACTTCTGGCGAGGGCTGACGTCCAGGCCGAACACGCCGTCCAGGCCGACCAGCTTGGCGACGCGCGCCACGCAGGGATGCGGCAGTTGTTCTTCCAGTTCGGGTTCCAGGCCCAGGCGCAGTTCGAGCACGCCTTGCTGGCGGCCGCGCAGCATGGCCAACACACGGTGCGAGGGCAGGGTGCGCAGCGGTTCGTTGAAGTCGAACCAGTCGCGGAAGTTGGCGCCTTCGGCTTCCTTGCCCTCGGCCACCTTGGAGTAGACCAGGCCGGTGCTCCACAGGTAGCCGCGCAGGTTCTCCAGCACCTCGGCGTTCTCGGAGAAGCGCTCGGTCAGGATGTCGCGGGCGCCGTCCAGCGCGGCCTTGGCGTCGGCCACGCCGGCCTCGGCGTTGACGTAGGTGGCGGCGGCGGTTTGCGGATCGATGGCCGGATCGGCGAGAATGGCGTCGGCCAGGGGCTCCAGGCCCGCTTCCCGGGCGATCTGGGCGCGGGTCCGGCGCTTGGGCTTGTACGGGGCGTAAAGGTCTTCCAGGCGCTGCTTGGTGTCGGCGGCGGTCAGCGCGTCCTTGAGTTCCGGCGTCAGCTTGCCCTGCTGGTCGATCGAGGCCAGGATGGCCGCGCGGCGGCTTTCCATGTCGCGCAGGTATTCCAGCCGTACTTCCAGGTTGCGCAGGACGGTATCGTCCAGGCCGCCGGTCACTTCCTTCCGGTAGCGGGCGATGAACGGCACGGTCGCGCCGTCATCCAGGAGTTCCACCGCGGCGGAGACCTGCGCCGGGCGCGCGCCGAGTTCTTCGGCAAGCTGGGCGATAATGCGGGATTGGGCCTGGGTGTCGAGTGCCTCGCCCCGGTCGGTGACCATAGCCATCGAGTCCGTCCTACCTTGGAAAATGAAGCCGCGGATTTTGCCACAGTCTGAGAATATGTCCTTAATTGCTTTCCGACCGGGCGTTACGCAATGTGTCGATGGCCTGCCCGCCACGAGCCGCCGGGCCGCACGGCTGGCGCGCTGGCTGCTGCCTGCCGCCGTGGCCCTTGCCGCCGTGCCGGCGCTGGCGGCCGAGGGTGACGGGCAGTCCGTCCCCGCCCAGGCCTATGCCTCGAAAGAGGCGGCCCAGGCCGCCGCCGACGCCGCCAAGGCCGAGTCCGACCGCATCAAGCGGCAGTACGACGTCGAGGCGGCCGAGTGCATGCACAAGTTCTTCGCCAACCGCTGCGCCGAAAAGGCCAGGCTCGAGCGCAATGCCGGCGTGACGCGCACCGATGCGGACCGCCGCGCGGCCGAACTGTACATCCGGCGCGAGGAGGCCCGCGAGCGGCACGAGAAGCGCGACCGCGACAATGCCGAGCGCGACGCCAAGGCCACCGACCGCGCCGCCCGCAAGGCCGAGGAAGCGGCCAGCCGCCCGCCGCCCAAGGCCGAGCCGGCCCCGCCGCCGCGCCCGTCGGCCCCCGCCGCCGCGCCGGCGCCGCGTCCGCCCCGCGACGTGGACGATCCCGCCGTTCGCGCGCGCAACCGCGCCGATTTCGAACGCAAGCAGGCCGAGGCGCGCGAATACGCCGAGAAGCAGGCGCGCGAGCGCCAGGAAGCCGAGGCCAAGCGCGCCCGGCGCCGGGCCGAGCGCGAGGAAGAGGCCGGGCGCCTGAAGGCGCAGCAGCAGGAGGAGGGGGCGCCGGCGCCCGCCGGGAAGCCGTGATGGACGACAGGATCCAGGCGCTGACCGCGCGCATCGTCGAACTGCAGCTCGAGCACCGCGACCTCGACGCCGCCATCGAGCGGCTGGCGGTCGACACCGCGGTGGACGAACTGCGCCTGAAGCGCATGAAGAAGCGCAAGCTCCAGCTCAAGGACCACATCGTGGCCTTGCAGATGCAGTTGATTCCGGACATTCCTGCATGACGGCTTCGATCATGGACATCGGCGCCGACGTGGCCGCCGTGTTCGCGGCCGATGGCCCGCTGGCCGCCCGGCTCAAGGGCTATCGGCCCCGCATCCAGCAGATCGAACTGGCGCAGGCCATCGCGCAGGCCATTGGCGATCGCGGCACGCTCGTGGCCGAGGCCGGCACCGGTACCGGCAAGACCTTCGCATACCTGGTGCCGGTGCTGATGCATGGCGGCAAGGTGCTGGTCTCGACCGGGACCAAGACGCTGCAGGATCAGTTGTTCGCCCGCGACCTGCCGGCCGTGCGGGACGCGCTGGGACTGCCAGTGGTCATCGCGCTGCTGAAAGGCCGGTCCAACTACCTGTGCCACTACCACCTCGAACGCACCGTGGGCGACGGCCGGCTGGCCTCGCGCGCGGAGGTCGCGCAACTGCGCAAGATCGAGGTGTTTGCCAAGCACACCCGCAGCGGCGACAAGGCCGAACTGGCCGAAGTGCCCGAGAATGCGGACATCTGGCACAAGGTGACCTCCACCCGCGACAACTGCCTGGGATCCGATTGTCCTGCCTTTCGCGAGTGCTTCGTCATGCAGGCCCGCAAGCGCGCGATCGAGGCCGACGTTGTGGTGGTGAACCATGCGCTGTTCCTGGCCGACCTCGCGCTCAAGGACGAAGGCATCACCGACCTGCTGCCGGCTGCCGACACCGTGGTGTTCGACGAGGCCCACCAGTTGCCGGCCGCCGCCACCCGTTTCCTGGGCGAGTCGGTGTCGTCGCACCAGTTGCTGGACTTCGCGCGCGACGCCACCGTCGCCGGCCTGTCGCATGCGCGCGAAAGCGCGGACTGGCCGGTGCTGGGGCAGGCCGTCGAGCAGGCCACGCGCGAGCTTCGGCTGTCCTGCGCGGCGGTCGAGAAAATGCCCGGCCAGCGCAGCACCTTCGACACGCTGCCCAATCCCCGGGACTTCGGCAAGGCGGTGCAGCAGGTGATCGATACGGTCCACACCCTGGGCCGTATCCTGATGGCCGTGGGCGAGCGCCACCCCGACCTGGACATGGTGGCCAAGCGCGGCCCCGACCTGATCGCGCGGCTGGCGCGCTGGACCGAGGCCCATGGCGTGCCGCCGGCGCATCCGGAGCAGACCGCCAAGCCGGCCGAATCCGCCTGGCCCGAGCCGGCGGCCGAGTCGTCTTCCGGACAGCCTGCCGAGCCGCCCCAACAGCGGGCCGACGACGGCTGGGTGCGCTGGGTGGAAACCGGCGCCAGCCACATCCGCCTGCACACCGCACCCTTGTCCGTCGCGCAGGCGTTTTCGCAGTACCGGCCGGCGGGCCAGGCCTGGATCCTGACCTCGGCCACCTTGTCGGTGCGCGAGGATTTCTCCCATTTCACACGCCAGCTCGGCCTGTACGAGGCCACGACCGGCCGCTGGGAATCGCCATTCGACTATGGTACGAACGGCCGGCTGTTCGTGCCGCACGGCATTCCCGCGCCGCAGGATCCACGTTTCACCGAAGGATTCGTCGAGGCCCTGTTGCCCGTGCTGGCGGCCAGCCGGGGTTCGGCGCTGGTGTTGTGCACGACCCTGCGCGCGGTGGACCGGGTGGCCGAGCTGTTGCAGGAAGCCTTCCGCGAGCGCGGCTGGGAGTGGCCCCTGTTCAGGCAGGGCGACCGTTCCCGCCGCGAATTGCTGGAGCGCTTCCGGACCAGTGCACACGCCGTGCTGGTGGGCAGCGCCAGCTTCTGGGAAGGCATAGACGTGCCCGGCGACGCGTTGACCCTGGTGGCCATCGACAAGCTGCCGTTCGCGCCGCCCGACGATCCGGTGCTGGACGCGCGCATCCGCGCCAGCCGCGAGCGGGGCGGCAATCCCTTCTTCGAATACCAGCTGCCCGAGGCGGCCATCGCGCTCAAGCAGGGCGCGGGACGGCTGATCCGCACCGAAACCGACTGGGGCGTGCTGATGGTGGGCGACCGCCGGCTGGTCGAGAAGCCCTACGGCAAGCTGCTGTGGCGCGGCCTGCCGCCGTTCACGCGCACGCGCAACGTGGTGGACGTGGAGGCTTTCTACGCTCAAAGGGGCGAGGTCGTCTCGCCCGAGACCTGCCCGGAAAGGCTCACCATTTCGCGATGAACTGGGCGACCTGGCGCACCGGGGAATCGGTGCGCCAGATGGCGGTCAGCTCGGTCTTGGGCGCATCGGCCAGCGGCACGTAGTGCAGATCGTCGCGCCGCACATGCATCAGGTTCTCCGCCACCACGCACAGGCCTTCCCCGGCCGCGCACAGGCCCAGGGCGACGTGGATCTGATTGGCTCCCACATATTGGACGGCGCGGCGTCCCTTCTTTTCGAGGAAGCCGCGATACCACCGGTGCAGCCGTGGGGCCGCGGTCTCGTCGGGGAGAATCATGGTGTGGCCGGCAAGATCCTTGATGGACAGGGATTGCAGCCGGGCAAGGGGATGATCGGGGCCCATCGCGACCCATTGGGCCCGGCGGGCGACGACCCGGCTGATCATTTCGTCGTCGGGCGTGGGGAAATACAGGAAGCCCATGTCCAACGTCCCGTCCAGTACCTGGCTGGTCATCTCGTCCTCCTGCATCTCGATCAGCCGGATCTGCACCTTGGGGTGCGCGAGGCGGGCGGCGCGGACGCGCTCGGGCAGCAAGTCGTAGAGGCTGCCTGCCAGGCAGCCCACCGTGAACGTGGCGGCCGACGCCACGCTGCGCCGCGTGAGTCGTCGGCCCGCCCAATCCATTTCGGCCACGATGCGCCGGGCGCTGCGAAGAAATTCCGTCCCGTCGGCGGTCAGGGCGGTGCCGTGCGTCGAACGGGCCAGCAGGCGGACGCCCATTTCCCGTTCCAGCGACTGGACGACGCGTGTCAGGCGGGACGGCGAAACATGCAGCGCGGTTGCGGCCTGGGCGAAATGCAGGTGTTCGGCCAGGATGACGAAGGCTTTCAGGGCGAACAGGTCGACGTTCATGGCAGGAAAGGAGAGTGAGCCTGGTATTGCATATTACGCAATATAGGTTCGATTTCATCAATTCCACTTCGCCCGCTTTGTTCGCAGAATGCGTTCCAGCCCCTGTGCCTGCACCGGGAATGCCGAACGCCACCCGCCAAGGAGCGAACCCATGAAACGCCGCTTGAGCCTGATGCTGGCAGTGCTGCTGCCCTGCATCGCCATTGCCCAGCAGCCTCCGCTGCGCCTGCTGGTGGGCTTTCCCGCCGGCGGCAGCAACGACGTCATCGCCCGCCACCTGGCGCAGGGGATGTCGGACCAGTTGCAGCGAAATGTCATCGTCGAGAACAAGCCTGGAGCCGGTGGGCAACTGGCGGCGGTGGCGCTGAGGAGCGCCGCCGCCGACGGCAATACGTTGTTCCTGTCGAACAGCCATGCGCTGGCCATGATCCCGTTGACCGTGCGCCAGCCCGGCTACGATCCGCAAAGAGATTTCGTGCCGGTCGGGCTGGTGGCGATCTCCAACGATGTCCTGGCGGTCAATCCCAAACTGCTGGGCGACGTGCGCAACCTGAAGGGCTTGATCGACTGGGCGAATGCCCATCCCGGAAAGGGCAGCGTGGGCGTTCCGGCCCCCGCGAGCGATCCGTACTTCGGCGTCCAGATCCTGGCCAGGGATTTCGGGGGCGACGTCACGCCGATACCGTATCGGGGCGATGGACCCGTGGTGCAGGATGTCGTCGCCGGGCAGATCCCCGCGGGCATCGGTTCCATCGGGGCCATGATGCAGTACGAGCGGGAAGGCCGCGTGCGCGTCATCGCGGTCAGCGGTCCGAGACGGCTGCCTTCGATACCTCATGTCCCGACCTATGTGGAACAGGGGCTGGCCGGCTACGGCGTAAGCGGCTTCGTCGCGGTGCTTGCTCCTGCGGGATTACCTACCGACCTCGTGCGCCGCTACAACCGGGCGGTTACCCGCGTCGTGGAGTCGCCCGCATTCGCGGCCAAGGTCAGCGAGCTGGGCGTGCTCCCGCCGCCAGTTCGCCCGATGCGCTTGGCGCGCGCATCAAGGAGACGACGGCGGCCTTCGCCACGATGGTGGAGCGCGCGGGATACGCGGGCCCGTGATCCCGCTCGTCATTCACGACCTTCCCATCGTTCTTCTCCGTGGCAAGCACCACGACCCCGAGGTATCGCAACCATGACCGTATTGATCGCCGGCGGCGGAATCGCCGGCCTGTCCCTCGCGCTGACCTGCCAGCAGATCGGCGTTTCCTTCAAAGTCTTTGAAACCGTCCGCCGGATCCGCCCCCTTGGGGTGGGTATCAACCTTCAACCGAGCGCGGTCCGCGAATTGATGGACCTCGGCCTTGGCCACCTGCTCGATGACATAGGCGTCCGGACCCGCGACTATGGCATGTACACCAAGCATGGCCTGCACATCTGGACGGAGCCCCGCGGCTTGCAGGCGGGGTACCGGTGGCCGCAATATTCGGTCCATCGGGGCAGGCTGCACATGATGCTGTATGAAGAGTTGTTGCGGCGCGCCGGACCGGATTGCGTGGAGTGCGGATGGGCGGCGACCGGATTTGCCGACGAGGGAGGCAAGGCGGTGCTTCATCTACGCAATGCCGAAGGCGCGGACCGCATCGAACGAGGAGACATCCTGGTCGGGGCCGACGGCATCCATTCGGCCATTCGCCGGCAGATCGCGCCGGACGAAGGCGAGCCCGTCTGGGGAGGGGCCGTCCTGTGGCGCGGCACTTCGCGTGCGATTCCCTACAAGACGGGGGCCTCCATGGTCATGATCGGCCACTCCGGCCTGCGCTTCGTCGCCTATCCGATTTCCGCGCCGGATCCCCGCACCGGATTGGCGACCATCAACTGGATCGCGAACCTGAACTACGAGCCCGGCCAGCCTTGGAACAAGGAAGACTGGAACCGGGAGGCGCGCCTGGAGGATTTCCTGCCGCGTTTTACTGACATGCGCTTCGACTGGCTGGACGTGCCGGCGCTGATCGCGGCCGCGGATACCGTATACGAGTATCCGATGGTGGACCGCGACCCGCTCGGCCATTGGACGGTCGGCCGTACCAGCCTGATGGGAGACGCCGCTCATGCGGCCTATCCAGTGGGTTCGAACGGTGCGGGTTCGGCCATCATCGATGCCAGGGAACTGGGGAGGGCGTTCCTGGAACATGGATTGACGCCCGAGGCGCTGTCGGCCTACGAGGCCAGGATGCGGCCGGCTACGGCCCAGGTCATCCTGACCAATCGCGTTGCCGGGCCGGACAGCATCCTGGACCTGGTCGAGGAGCGCTGCGGCGGACGTTTCGACCGCATCGAGGACGTGGTCCCGCAGGAAGAGCTGGCGCGGCATTCCGTCCAGTACAAGGCGATAGCGGGGTACTCGGTGCAGGCCACCAACGAACGGCCGCCCACGATCGAGCCTGGCGTGCGCATTCGCTAGCGTGAACAGGCCCTAGCGGACGACGACGGACAGTGCCGTGCCCGGCGGTACCGTAATGGTCTCGAGGTAGGTGCCGCGCATGTTCGGCCGCGCGGTGGCGAAGAAACCGTGTGGGACGAGCTGTTCCGGCAGGCTGCCGGGCAGAGGGGTGTCAGCGTCCAGAGAGCCGTCCAGGGGCACGAGCGTGTATCCCGACTCCCTGCGTTCGGGGAATCCATAGCCGGGCGGGGACGTGCCGGCGGGAAGCAGGGCGATGGCCGCACTGAAACGCCTCAACGCGACCGTAAGACCCGGCCCGTCTGCTTGCCGGATGGCGTCGTTCAGCATTTCCCAGGAGTCGGTCGACGACATGTTGCGCAGCAGATCACGGTAGAACGCCAATCCGTAGTGGCGCAGGAGGTATGCGCCGAAAGCCCCCTGCACGGGGAAGCTGACGCACAGCTCGGAAGGATCGTTGGAGTACCGGGCCAGGTCGCAGTTGAACCCGCCTTCGCTGCCCAGGACCATCCAGGCGAACAGCGCGCTGTCGCGGATTTCGTGCAGCGTGTCGCGTTCAGGATCGAACAGGATGTCCTGCATCATCAGTGCCGTGGTTTCTTCAAGCCAGACGGCATGGCGGTAGTCATCGTCGCCGCGCTGGATGCCGCGGCGGTAGACGTTGGCCAGATGGGTCATTTCATGGGCCAGTACCGAAGCCGCCGGTTCGTAGTTTCGCGGGTAGAGGGAGGTGTATAGCGTCTCGACGCTCATGACGATGGACAGCGCGGCGTTGCTGGTGCGGCGCGGATCGTCGGGGGCCGGGTCCGTGGGGCGCAGCGGGAAATCATCGATGCGGACGTAGGCCTGGGCCATCGATGCGATGCCCGTGACGAAGACGATGTCCAGCGGCTGGTCGGCGGGTATGAGACCGGCGCGGGAGTGAGGGCCCCAGGGCGGTCCGGCGATGTCGGAAACCCTGGCATAGATGGAGGCTGGTCCTACCGCGAACCGTTCGATCAGTTTGTCGAGCTGGCCGGCCGTGACCAGACCGCTCTCGAGCTGGCCATCCTCCATCCACAGGTTGACCACGCGCCCGTCCGGCGCGTGTTGCCGGCGGGCCAGCGTGACCCGGCGCTCGGAGACATCCATGACGTCGCCACTCTGTTGGACCAGCCAGGAACGCGTGCTTCCTGGTGCTTCGTCGTGCGGCGCAGTGGCTTCGGGGACCGCCGTGGCGCGATGCAACACGTCGGACAGCCTGCTGGCGGGGCGTTGGCGATGACCGGCATTGAGCCGCGCCGCGGGCCGAATCGATGCCAGGCGCGATACGGATGCGCGGGACACCTGCGCCGGGGCGGGGAGCAAGTCCACGGGATAGGGCGAGCGCGCTGCCAGTGCGAGCGGCGGCATGGATTGCGGCGTCTTGCCCAGATTGGCGAATACGAGCTGTACGTCACGGCCGGGAATCCCGTCGATGCGCACCGGCACCTCCACGTTGGCGGCGGTGGCATTGGTGTACTGCCAGACCGCAACCCCCGCGCCGGCATAGCGATGCGCATCCGTCGCGCCGCAACGGGGGCCTTCGCAATCCACCGTGAGTCCGGGCGACGTGGGGACTTCGGTCTGCGGCGTGGAGCCGGGCTGGGAGTCGCCGCCGCAGGAGGCCATGGCCAGCCCGAGCAGCATGGCGAGCAGCGATGGCGGCAGCCGATGGAACCGGGGCAGGGACATGGCAGATACTCCAGGGAGAAAGGTGCTTCATCGGACCACGACTGACACGCTGGTATGGGGCGGGACGGTGATGGTTTCCTCATAGACGTCCCGCACCGCGGGCCGCACGAACGGGAAGAATCCTCGCGGCTGCAGGTACATCGGTACGCTCGTTGGCAGTCCGTAGTCCGCGTATAGCGAGCCGTCCATCGGCACGAGCTCGTAGCCGGCATCGCTTCTGGCGCCCAGGCCGAAGTTCGGCGGCGAAGCTGCCGGCAGCAGCGCGATGGTCGTGCC
The DNA here is from genome assembly GCF_004216695.1 of Pigmentiphaga kullae. Lineage (GTDB taxonomy): Bacteria > Pseudomonadota > Gammaproteobacteria > Burkholderiales > Burkholderiaceae_B > Pigmentiphaga > Pigmentiphaga kullae. Next base: position 942,086 of record NZ_SGXC01000002.1, on the reverse strand, counting down.
GATGCGGCGCAGCGTGGTCTGCACGCCGGGGCCGCCCACGTCGCGGATGGCCTTGTCCAGGATGCCCCAGGAGTCCGGCGCGCCGGTCTCGTCCAGCAGCCGTTGATAAAGGGCCATGCCGTAGTGGCGCAGCAGGTAGGCGCCTATGGTCGAGTTGATGTTGTAGCTGTCGCAGCGGTCCACGGCCAGGATGGCGATCGACAGGATGTCGCAGTTGAAGCCCTGGCCGCGCAGCCAGTAGCGGACGAAGAAATCCCGGCTCTCGTGGTGGCGGTTCAGTCCGGGCAGGTAGAGGGCGTCCTCGGCCATCAGCGCCATCAGTTCGACGAACCAGGATTGGTGGAAGTATTCCTGCCCCGGCTCCTTGGCGATGACCTGCCGGTAGCGGGTGGAAAGGTGAGTCAGTTCATGGGTGAAGGTGGCCAGTTCATCCAGCACCGGATTGTAGAAATTGTCGTCGGAGATGAAGAGGACCAGCGCTTCATTGCTGAGATTGTCCTCCGGAGGGCCAGCCGGGTCGTTCAGCCCGACGTCGTTCCAGTGCACCATCCCGGCCGCCATCATGTCGCGGATGAAGGCCACGTGCAGGTCCTGATCAGGGGCAAGGGCCGGCAACCCGACGTCGGGATACGGCCCCCATGGCGGTCCGGACAGTGCGACGGTTCGGTCGTAGACCGCGGTTTCTCCCTCGACCAGGTCACGGATGAAACCGTCCAGCATCGCGTCGGTCACGCTTCCCGCCGCCTGGGTTTGCGCATCGACCCAGACGTGGATGCCGCGCCCGTCGCGGGCCACGGCCTGGCGGACCAGGGTCGAGCGGCGGAACGCGTCCTCGTCCGTGCCCATCCCGTATCCGGACACCCGCCAGGTGCGCACGTCTCCGAGCCGGGGCGCCGGGGCGGCCACGCGCGGCGCGATGATTTTGGCCGAGGGCGAGGGTTTGCGGCTCTTCAACCCTTGCATCGGATCGGCCGCCATCGGCGGCAGGTCGGGCCGCCGATGGCGGCGTGGGCCTTCGCCCTTGGCCGCGTCCGCGCCGGCCGGGGCCGCCAGCCTGGCGGCGGGCGCCGCCAGAGGATATGGCGATCGCAGGTACAGCTCCAGCGCCGGCAGGCGCTGCGGCGTGTCCCCATGGTTGGTGTAGATCAGTTGCACGTCCTTGCCGGCCAGGCCTGCCAGCCTGACGGGCAGCGCGACCCGCTCGTCGCCGGTGTTGGTGTACTGCCAGATGCCGATGCCCGAGCCTGCGTAGCGGTGGGCATCGATGGCGCCGCAGCGGGGGCCGCTGCAATCGACCTCGAGTTGCGCACCGGGAGGCGGCGGTTCCGGCGGGGCGATGGGATCGCCATCGCCGCCGCATCCCGACAGCAGCATCAGGCTGGCGGCGGCGAGCAGGGAAAGGACTCGGGCGGCGATTTGCATGGAGGCTCCTAGCGCACGACGACCGACAGGCTGGCGTGCGGCGGCACGGCGATGTTCTCCCGGTAGGTGTCCCGCACGGCCGGCCGGGCAAAGGGGAAGAAGGCGCGCGGCATCAGGGTCATGATCGTGTCGGTGGGCAGGGCCAGTTCGCTCGCGTAGGTAGCGCCGTCGATGGCGGCCAGCGTGTAGGCGCCGTCGGTCCGTTCCGGCAGCCCGTAGCCCTTGGGCGAGGCGGCCGCCGGCAGCAGGGCGATGTTGGTGGCGAAGCGGCGCAGGGCGGCATCCGCGCCTTCTCCGCCCGCCTGCCTGATGGCGTCGTCCAGGATGGCCCAGGAATCGGAAGAACTGGTGTTGCGCAGCAGTTGCCGATAGAAGCCGATGCCGTACTGCCGCAGCAGGTAGGCGCCTAAGGACGCCTGTACGCCAAGGACATAGCAACTGTTGCCGTTGGCGTCCCGCGCGGTCTTCAGGTCGCAGTTGAAGCCGTCCGCGGCGCCGCCCGACAGCCAGTACCAGCGGTAGATGTCGCCCACGGGTTGGTACGCGTCGATGCCGGGCAGATAGAGGATGTCCTGCATCATCAGGGCCGTCATCATGTCGAGCCAGGGTTCGAAGGACTGGTCGTTGGCGGGTAGCGCCGAGCGGTGATAGATGTTGGCCATCTGAGTCAGCATCAGCGCCATGGCTGCGGCCGGTTCGCCGGATGCGTAGTAGTCGTCCGGCTGATAGAAGCGCTCCGTGGTCAGGTACACGGCAAGTGCCTCGTTGCTGGTGCGGACGTATTCGTCGAAGTCGGGATTGCCCGTCTGTTGGCGGATGCGCAAGTCCCGGCCGCCCGGGTAGGACACGTAGGCCAGCTCCTTGCCCAGCACGATGTTCAGGTCCTGCGCCGGCGGTATCGCGCCGGCTGTCTCGTGCGGCCCCCAAGGCTCGCCGGCGAGGTCCGTCGCTCTGGCATAGACGGCATGGGGGCCCGTGGCCACGCGCTGCAGCAGCGCATCCAGCATGGCGTCGCTGACCAGCGCGTCGCCGTATTGGTCGTCCTCGAGCCAGATGTTGACACGGCGCGGGCCATCCGGCCCCTGGGCCTGCCCCTGGCGATACAGCGTGAACGGGCGTTCGACCCGGCCTTCGGTCCACGTATCGACCCACCACGGGCGCGTGGCGCCCACGACGGAGGCAGGAGCGACGGCCCGGCTGGCGGTGGCCTGTTTTTCCGTGGCCCGTTTCTCCGTGGCCTGTTCCGCAGCGAACGGCACGGCCAGGGAAAAGGCGGGGGCGCGCCGTGCGGCCGCGGGCGCATCCGCCGGGTAGGGCGAGCGCTCGAACAATTCGATGCCGGGCATCTTCTGCGGCGCGTCGCCGTGGTTCGTCATGATCAACTGCACGTCCTTGCCGGCCAGGCCCGAGATGTCGATCTCCACCTCGCGCCGTTCGCCCGTCGTGTTCGTGTATTGCCAGATGCCTACGCCCGAGCCCAGGTAGCGATGGGCGTCGACCGCGCCGCAATGGGGGCCGCTGCAATCGACGGCCAGTTGGGCGACGGCCGGAGGCGGCGGCTCGGGGGTGTCGGGCGTCACGGCGCCGTCGCCGCCGCAGGCCGACAGCACGAGCGCCGGACCGAGCAGGGCCAGCCGGAGGGGAAGGGTATGCATGCGTAGCGAAAAGGAGAGCATGGCTTTTCCTTGAGACGATTGCCGGTGATGTCCGGGCCTATCGGATGACCACCGACAGGCTGGTGTGGGGAGGTACGGTCACGGTTTCCCGGTAGGTGCCCTGGATGCCCGGGCGCACGAAAGGAAAGATGCCGTAGGGGGCGAGCTGCATGGGCGTGGCCGTGGGGAGTTCGCTGACGGCATAGCGTGCGCCGTCCATGGGGACCAGCGCGTAGCCGTTCTCCTTGCGCGCCGGCATGCCGAAGCCTGTCGGTACATTCGTGGCCGGCAGCAGGGCCGCAATCGTCGAGAACCGCTGCCAGGCCTGGGCGAACCCGGCGCCGCCCGCCTGCCGGATGGCATCATCCAGGACCTCGAACGAGTCCCGCGAACTCGTGTTCTGCAGCAGTCCGTGGAAGAATGCCACGCCGAACTGGCGCAGCAGGAAGGCGCCGAAGCTGCCCACCCGGTCGTAGCCGTAGCAGGCCTGGGTAAAGTCCGAGGCCGAGACCGAGCGCAGGTCGCAGTTCAGCGAACCCCATTTGACCAACCGGAGCCAGCTCGCGAGCCTGTCGTCCCGTATCGAGTGCTTGGAATCGAGGTCTTCCCGGAACTGCACGTCCTGCATCATGGTGGCGACCATTTCCTCCAGCCACGTGTCGTTGGCGTAGGAGATCGTGCGGCTGAAGTCGCGTCCATAGGCGGTGGCCGCGTGGGTCAGTTCATGCATCAGCGTCGAAGGCCCGTAGCCGACAGGACCGAGCGGGTCGTACACCGAGGCGGCATGGAGGACGGCGGCGATGGCCTCGTTGCTGAAGCGCAGCCATTCGTCGATCTCCGGGATGCCGGTGGGCATGTCTCGCCTCAGCACGTTGAGCAGGTCGACGTAGCCGCCGCTGGCCAATCCATCGGCAATGACGATGTGAAGGTCCTGGTCGGGCGGGATAACGTTTTCGTATGGGCTGGGCCCCCAGAGCGGCCCGGCAAGCGCCACCAGGCGGGCATAGGATGAATCGTCCCCTGCCAGGACGCGTTGGGCCAGTTGGTCCAGCATGCCATCGGTGATGAGGTCCGGACCCTCCGTGGGGTCGGCGACCCAGAAGTTCACCCGGCGAGGATCGATACCCGAGGCCATGACCTGCTTGCGCAACGTGGCGGGGCGCGACCGGATGGAGTCTGGTTCGTCGACGGATGAGTCTATCCACCAGTTCCGCCGATCGCCCACCTGGGGCGGGACGCGGACATCGGGCGCGGCCCGCAACTGCGGCGAGATTTGCCGCTGCGCCCGAAATTTGCGCCACATGGCCTCCGGAATGCGGCCATGGCGGATCGTGGGGAATGTGGAAGGCTGACCTGCGCGCAGGGAAAGGCCGTTCAGGGTGGACGCCAGCGCTGCGCCCGGATAGGGCGAGCGGACAAAGAGTTCCAGCGCAGGCAGTTTTTGTGGTGTATCGGAATGGCTGGCGTAGATCAACTGGACATCCTTGCCGGGGATGCCGGCTATCCGTATGGGCAGCGCCACTCGTTCGTCCGTGTCGTTCGTGTATTGCCACAGGCCGATGCCTTGGCCGTCGTAGCGGTCGGGGGCGATCGCGCCGCAATGAGGGCCCGCGCAGTCCACCGCCAGGCTGGCCGCGGGAGGCACGACGGGCGGGGCCGGCAGGGCTTGGTCGCCGTCCCCGCCACAGGCGGCCAGGAGCAGCCACACGCCATGGATGGCCAGGGACCTGATCGGGACGCATGTTCGTGCAGAGGTGCTTGTCATGGCGGATCCTTGCTATCGGATGACGATGCTCAGGCTGGAGCGCGGCGGAACGAGCAGGGTTTCGCTGTAGCTGCCCTGGATGCGGGGCCGCACGAACGGGAAGAAGCCGTAGGGTTCCAGGTAAAGCGGGACGCTGGCCGGCAGTGCGGTGATGTCTGCATACGACGCGCCGTCCAGCGGCACGAGGGAGATCTCGTGTTCGTGCCTCTCGGGATAGCCGAATCCGGCCGGCGAGGCGGCCGCGGGAAACAGCGCCGCGCTGCTGCCGAAGCGGCGCAGCATGGCCTTGAAACCGTCGCCCCCCACCTGCCGGAGGGAGTGGTCGAGGATCTCGAAGGTGTCGGTCGAGCTGTAATCGTTCAACAGCGAGACGAACAGATCGACGCCGTACTGGCGCATCAGGTAGGCCGCCAGCGAATTGACCGTGTTGTAGCCGTAGCAGGCCCGGTCCGGCGAGGGGATCGGATACATGTCGCGCAGATCGCAGTTGAAACTACCGTACCGGCCCCAGATCATCCAGCTTCGGAAACGCGCCGCGGTGTCGGAGGGCGCCGGGTCGTCGGGATGGTAGACCAGGTCCTTCATCGCTTCGGCGACTGTTTCGTTCAGCCAGGAGTCGAAGTTGTACTCGTTGCCGCCGAGAATGCCTCGATAGAACCAGAACACGAGGTGCGTGAGTTCGTGCGAGAAATTCTGGATGAAGTCGGTATAGACGTCATCGGGGGCGTAGATGGTCCGGGCGTGCATGTACACCGCCAGGGCTTCGTTGGACTGCTGGATGTAAGGAAGGTCCGGATAGTAGTGACGCACGTAGGTGTCGGAGAAACTGACGTAGCCCAGGACCTCCATCCGCTCGACGATCACCACGTTCAGGTCCTCGCCGGCGCCGATGATGTCTTCGTAGGGTGTTGCGTTCCAGATCGGCCCCGCGATCCTGGTCACCCGGTCGTAGGTGGTCCGGATCCGTTCCTGCAGTTGGTCCAGCGCTTCGTCGGTCAGCACGCCGGCGTCCGTGACCGCGTCCTCGACCCAGATATTCAGGGTCCTGGGATCGGCGCCATCGACGCGGAAAGTGCGGCGCAGCGTGGTCGGACGCAGCGCCTTGGCGTCGTCCCGGTACGAAAAATCATTTACCCACCATTGCTTCGTGTCGCCCACCCGATGGGACGCCGCGGCGGCCATGCTGGCCAGAGCCGGGCCGGAGGCGGTTTTCATGCGGGGGCGGGGCAAGGCGCGCATGTCGTAGGGCGCGTGCGGCAGCCGGCTTTCCGCCGGATCCGGAGCGGGGCCCGCCGCGCGCAGCAGGGCGGCCGATGCGGCCGCGGCGGCGTAGGGCGAGCGCAGGAACAATTCCAGCGGCGGCAGCTTCTGCCGCGCATCCGACTGGTTCACGTAGGAAAGATGGACGTCCTTGCCCGGTATGCCGTCGATGCGGACAGGCACTTCCACGCGGTCGTCGGTGTCGTTGGTGTACTGCCAGACCCCGATCCCGGAGCCCGCGTAGCGGTGGGCATCGACCGCGCCACAATGGGGGCCGCTGCAATCGACGGCCAGTTGCGGCACGGTCTCGGGAGGTGGCGGCACCGGGCCGGAGCCGTCTTCCCCCCCGCCGCATGCAGCCAGGGCCAGGATGGACAGCAGCGACAGCACGCGCAACGGCCGGGCGTGGAGTCGAGGGAGCATGGGCGGTACCTGTCGGATGGGAATTGGCCGCCAGCGTATCGGAATGCCATGCCGCGCACATTGGCCCAAGGTCCAATGCCTGGGCGCCCCCGTCCGTGATAGCGTTGTGCCAATTTCCGGAATCCCGAGCCCGATGTCCGCCTCCCGCCTTCCCCTTGCCGAGCAGATCCAGGCCGAACAGGCGGCGATCCTTCGCCGCAACCTGCCGTTCTCGCTGTGCGGCGCGCTATTGACGGTGGGGTTGGTGTGGGCGGCGCTGCGCGATGCGGTGCCCGCGGGGCAACTGCTGGCCTGGTTCCTGGCGCAGGCGGCCTGGACGCTGGTCCGTGCCTGGGGCGTCACGCGATATCGCAGGGCGACCGGCAGCGCGGCGGGCCTGGCCCGCTGGCGGCGGGCCGCCATCGCCACGACCGGGGTGGCCGGGCTGCTGTGGGGGATTCCGTTCGCCTACTGGATGCTGCACGTGGACCTGCCGCACCAGATGTTCCTCATCGTCGCGCTGCTGACCCTGGGCACGGGGGCGATCTACGCCTATTGCATCGACCTGCCGCTGCTGTATGCCTTTGAACTGCCGTATTTCTCGCTGCCTTTCGTCGCCATCCTGACCATTCCGGGCACCATGCATACCGTGCTGGCGCTGGCGGCGGCGCTGTACCTGGCCGTCACGCTGGTGTTCGCGCAGCGCATGTCGCGCACGCAGATCGACTCGCTGCGCCTGCGCTTCGAGAACCTTTCCCTGGTCGAGAGCCTGCAGCGCGAGAAGGATGCCGCCGAGCGCAGCGACCTGGCCAAGTCGCGCTTCCTGGCCGCGGCCAGCCACGACCTGCGCCAGCCGGTCCATGCGCTCAGCCTGTTCATCGGCGTGCTGAAGGAACAACCGCTGCCAGACGAAAGCCGGCGCCTGGTCGACAGCGTGGGGCGGGCCGCCTCGGCGCTGGGGACGCTGTTCGAGGCGCTGCTGAACATCTCGCGCCTGGACGCCGGCGTGGTGCGCGTGAACCGGCGGACTTTCGCGCTGGCCGCGCTGTTCGACCAGTTGCTGCTGGAATTCACGCCCCAGGCCGATGCCAAGTCGCTGGTCCTGCGCGTGCGGCCCACGCGGGCGGTGGTCTATACCGATCCGGCGCTGCTGGACCGGATCCTGCGCAACCTGGTCGACAACGCCATACGCAACACCCCGCGCGGCGGGGTGCTGCTGGCGTGCCGCCCCCGGCGGGGAGCCTGGCGCATCGAGGTCTGGGACACCGGGGCGGGCATCCCGGCATCCGAGCAGGACAAGGTATTCTGGGAGTTCCACCAGTTGAACAATCCCGAGCGCGACCGGGGCAAGGGCCTGGGCCTGGGGCTGGCCATCGTGCGGCGCACGGCCAAGCTGCTCGGGCATACCGTCGGGCTGCGCTCGCGCCCGGGGCGGGGCAGTGTTTTTGCCATTACCGTGCCCCGGATGGCGGAGCGGCACGTCGACCAGCCGGCTGCGGCGCCGGCCCATCGTGCCGCCGGCGCGCTGCGGGGGCGGCTGGTGTTCGTGATCGACGACGACACCGAGAACCGCCACGGCTTGCAGTTGCTGCTGGAGGCCTGGGGCTGCAGGGTCGTGGCCGGCGCCAGCGGCCGCGAGATCCTGCTGGCCGCGGCCCAGCGCAACGAGCGGCCGGACCTGATCATCAGCGACTACCGGCTGCGCAACCATGAGACGGGAATCGAGGTGATCGACGCCCTGCACGAGGAATACAACGACGAGAGCATCCCGGCGATGCTGGTCAGCGGCGATACCGACCCCCAGCGCCTGGCGGAGGCGGCCGCGCGCACCTGGCCGCTGATGCACAAGCCGGTCGAGCCCGCCGAGCTGCGGGAGGCCCTGGCAAGAATGCTGGGTTAGCCTCGGCCTACCTGGGTTTGCCGAACAGGCCGGCGCGGCGCGCGGCCAGTACCGCCTGGGTGCGGTTGACCACGCCCAGTGCGGCGAAGATGGCCGAGATGTGAGCCTTGACGGTTTTCTCGGTGGTGGCCAGGCGCTCGGCGATCTCGCCGTTGCGCAGGCCCTCGCACAGCAGGCAAAGCACCTCGGTCTGGCGCGGCGTCAGGCGGCCCGGGGGCTGTTCGGACAGGACCGCCAGCGAGGCGGGAAGGGGGCTGTCCGGGGGCCGCACGAGTTCCCCTGCCAGCACCCGCCGCATGGCGTCCAGCAATTGCCCGACGTCGGCCGACTTGTGCAGGAAGCCGTGGGCGCCCGCGGCCAGGGCCGCTTCGGCGTCTTCCTGGTCTTCAGAGGCGGACAGCACCATGATCCGCAAGCCGGCCCCCGCTCGCCGCAACTGGCGCACCAGCGCCGCGCCGCCCAGGTCGGGCAGGTAGTAATCCATCAGCGCGATGTCGGCCGTGGCGTCCTTGAGCAGGGCCAGGGCCTCGGCGCCGCCGGCGGCGGTGCGCAGATGCAGCGAGGGGCCGGCCGCTTGCCGCAGGGCAAGCGCCAGCCCCTCCCGGAACATGGCGTGATCGTCGATCAGCAGGGCGCTGGTCACGGGCGCGGCGCCCTTACCAGATCTTCCACCACGGGCCGCTTTCCTTCTGGAAGCCGCTCTTGACGAAGGTGCTGTCGGGATAGTTCATGCTCAGCACGCGCGAGGCGTCGTCGCGCAGGTCGGTCATGCCCATCTTGTCGTAGGCCAGCACCATGATGTAGAGCGCTTCCTCGACCGCCGGGGCACCCTGGAAGTCGCGCACGGCGGTCTGCGCGCGGTTGACCGCGGCCACATAGGCGCCGCGATCCAGGTACAGGCGGGCGACGTGGACCTCGTTCATCGCGATGGAGTTGACGAGGTAGTTCAGCCGCAGGCGGGCGTCGGGCGCGTACTTGCTGTCGGGGAAGCGGGCGACCAGGGATTTGAAGGCGTCGAACGACTCGCGCGCGCCCTTGGGGTCGCGCTCGCTGGGGTCCTGCCGCGTCAGGCTGGCCAGGAAGGCGCTGTCCTGGTAGAAGTTGATCAGCCCCTTCAGGTAGAGCATGTAGTCCAGGCTGGGGTGGTTCGGGTGCAGGCGCTCGAAACGGTCGATCGCGGCCAGCGCCTGGGCGTTCGAGCCGTCCTTCCAGTAGACGTAGGCGATGTCGATCTGCGCCTGCTGGGCAAAGACGCCGAACGGGTAGCGCGATTCCAGCTTTTCCAGCAACTTGGCCGCCTGGGTCCAGTTGCCGGTGTCCATCTCGTCCTTGGCCTCCTTGTACAATCTTTCGGCAGTCCAGCCCACCGTGGGGTCGGGTTCCTTGCCGGTATTGGCGCAGCCCGCCAGGACGAAAAAGGCCAGCAGGCAGGCCAGGGCCAGGCCCAGCCGCGTGACGAGGCCTTGCCGCCGGACCGGGGCCACATGCCCGCAGGCCGCTTGCATTGCCAGGGAATTCAACTGCATGGTGGTGTCCCTCACCAATAGACTATCCGTGATTATATTCGGGCTTCGCGGCCACGCCCTCCAGAAACATGTCATCTTCGCTGCCGTCCCAAGATATCGAAACCCAGGAAGCCGAACCGCGCCTGCTGGACCTGCCTCCCGGCACCCCGGCCGGCCGCCTGGACAAGGTCCTGGCGCAACTGCTGCCCGAGCATTCCCGCAGCCGCCTGCAGGGCTGGATCGAGCGCGGCGGGGTGCTGGTCAACGGCAAGGAGGCGTCGGTGCGGCAGGTGGTCGGGCCGGGCGACCAGCTAACGGTGTGGGAGGAAGCGGCGCCCGAGTCGCTGGCCTTCACGCCGGAAGCCATCGATTTTCCGGTCGTGGCCGACAGCGCCGACTGGATCGTGGTCGACAAGCCGGTCGGCCTGGTGGTGCATCCGGGGGCGGGCAACTGGCACGGGACGCTGCTCAACGGCCTCTTGCACCGCTACCCCGAGCTGGCCCAGGTACCGCGTGCCGGCATCGTACACCGGCTGGACAAGGATACCTCGGGGTTGATGGTGGTGGCGCGCACCATTACGGCGCAGACCTCGCTGGTGCGGCAGTTGCAGGCCCGCACCGTGGGACGGCGCTATCTGGCGCTGGTGTCGGGCCACGTGCGGCGCGGCGGCACCATCGACCGGCCCATCGGGCGGGATCCGCGCGTGCCGGTGCGCATGAGCGTGGAGCGGCCCATCGCCGCCAAGCCGGCCATCACCCATTTCGAGCCCCTGCGCCAGGGCCGGGCGCACGGCGGCATGCCGGTGACCGAGGTCGAATGCCGCCTGGAAACCGGCCGCACCCACCAGATACGGGTGCACATGGCCAGCATCGGCCATCCGCTGCTGGCCGATACGCTGTACGGCGGCAAGGCGGTGGAGCCCGCCGGGCGGCAGATGCTGCACGCGGCCCGGCTGCAATTCGACGATCCGGTCCAGGGCGGGCCCCGCGTGTTCCGCGCGCCGGTACCGGACGACATGCAGGCCGTCGTGCGCGTGATCGCCTGGGACGATGACGGGCAGGAGGCGGACGACTACCTGGACGAGGGGGACGAGGAATGAATGCTGCCGAGCCGTTCGTGCACGAGGGCCCGGACTGGCCCGGGCTGCGCATCGTCGCCACCACCCGTACCGGCGGCGTCAGCACGGGGCCGTACGCCTCGTTCAACCTGGGCGCCCACGTGGGCGATGCGCCCGAGGCCGTGGCCGCGAACCGCGCGCGCCTGCGCGCGCTGCTGCCGTCCGGTCCGTTGTGGCTGGAGCAGGTACACGGCACGCGGGTGGCCGATGCCGATCGCGAAACGGATCCCGCGCCGGCCGACGCCGCCGTCACGCGCACGCCGGGCAGGGTGCTGGCCATCATGACGGCGGACTGCCTGCCGGTCGTGATCGCGGCTCCCGGCGCCGGTGTCCTGGCCGTGGCCCATGCCGGCTGGCGCGGGCTGGCGGCCGGCGTGCTCGAAAACGCGGTCGCGGCGATGGCGGTGGCGCCGGATACGGACCTGCGGGCCTGGATAGGGCCGGCCATCGGCCCGGCGGCGTTCGAGGTGGGCGACGAAGTCCGGGCCGCCTTCGCGCGCATGGCTGAACCGCCGGCGCAGGCCTTCGTGCCGACGGGCGGCCGCGACGCGGCGGGCGCGCCCAAGTGGCGGGCCGACCTGCCGGCGCTGGCCGAGCAGCGGCTGCGCGCCGCGGGCGTGGCCACGGTCGTGCGCAGCAATCTCTGCACGGTGGCCGGCAACGACCGTTTCTACTCCTACCGGAAGGAAGGCGTCACCGGACGCTTCGCGACGCTGGCCTGGCTGGCTTCCTGACCGCCAGGCGCTCGGGGCCACGCATGATCGCCGGCTCCATCAGGGTTTCTCTTGATCAGGGTTTTCCGGGGTGTCGCGCGCCGCTTCGCGCGCGCGGCGCAGCCGCTTGCGCATGGGCGCGGTGAAGATGTAGAGCAGGATCGCGACCGGCAGCAGTCCGTAGAACAGCAGGGTCGCGATACCCGCCAGCACGGTGGGCTGCGCCAGGGACATCAGCAGTGTCACGTAAAGCCAGCCGATGGCGACGAGGAAGGAAAAATGCATGGGTCGGCAAGTCTGAAAGAGGTATGAAACGTCGGCCCTGTCGGCCGCCGCGCCGGCGATTTCCGGGGGCTTGGCGCGATTTGACAGCCGCTGGCGCGCTATGCACTATGGCATCTAGCGTAATCGAATCAGCAAGGTGTTCTAGTGAGTCAGTCCAGGCAGGATTCTACGAACCCCTTGGCGTGGCTGGAAGCATGGCAGCAGATGTTGAATCAGAAGGTCGACATGCCTGGGTCGTCGGCGCCTTCGAGCCGCATCCTGTCGGGCGGGCACGCCATGGCCCCCGAAAAGCTGCTGGAGATCCAGCAGGAGTTCGCGCAGGAGTGGGCCGATCTTTGGCGGGCCGCCAGCGCCGGCCAGCTCGAACCGCTGTCCGATCAGCGCTTCGCCGGTGAAGCCTGGGGCGCCAGCCCCGCCCATGCCTTCCTGGCGCATGCCTACCTGCTGTCGGCGCGCACCATGCTCAAGATGGCCGACAGCATCGAGGCGCCCGAGCACGTCCTGAACCGGCTGCGCTTTGCCACCATGCAGTGGGTCGAGGCCATGTCGCCCTCGAACTTCCTCGCCCTCAATCCCGATGCGCAGCGCCGGCTGCTCGAATCCGGCGGCGAAAGCCTGCAGCAGGGCATCGCCAACCTGATGGCCGACCTGAAGAGGGGGCGCATTTCCCATACCGACGAAGCCTCGTTCGAGGTCGGGCGCAATCTTGCCACCACCGAAGGGTCGGTGGTGTTCGAGAACCGGCTGTTCCAGCTTATCCAGTACAAGCCGCTCGCGCCCCGCACCTATGCGCGCCCGCTGCTGATCGTGCCGCCCTGCATCAACAAGTTCTACATCCTGGACCTGCAGCCGCACAACTCCTTCGTGCGCTTCGCGCTGGAACAGGGCATGCAGGTCTTCATGGTGTCGTGGCGCAATCCGTTGTCGGCCGACGCCGACGGCGTGCAGCATGCCGACTGGGACGCCTACCTGCAAGAGGGCGTGCTCGAGGCGATAGACGCGGTCTCGTCCATTTCGCGGCAGCCGCAGGTCAATGCGCTGGGATTCTGCGTGGGCGGCACGCTGCTGTCGTCGGCGCTGGCCGTGGCCAAGGCGCGCGGCCAGGACCCCGTGGCCTCGCTCACGCTGTTGACGACGCTGCTGGATTTCGCCGACACCGGCGTGCTCGACGTGTTCATCGACGAAGCCCAGGTACTGCTGCGCGAACAGCAGTTCGCCGCGGGCGGGGTGCTGGCGGCGCGCGAGCTGGCCACCACCTTCGCCTTCCTGCGTCCCAACGACCTGGTTTGGAACTACGTCGTCAACAACTACCTGAAGGGACAGGCGCCGTCGGCCTTCGACCTTCTGTACTGGAACGCCGACAGCACCAACCTGCCGGGACCGTTCTATGCCTGGTACCTGCGCAACACCTATCTCGAGAACAACCTGCGGGTGCCCGGCAAGGTGCGCGCCTGCGGGGTGGGACTGGACCTGAGCGCGCTCGACATGCCGGCCTACGTGTACGGCTCGCGCGAGGACCACATCGTGCCCTGGACCTCGGCCTACGCATCGACCTCGCTGCTGCGCGGGCAGATGCGCTTCGTGCTGGGGGCCTCGGGCCATATCGCGGGCGTCATCAATCCGGCCTCGCGCAACCGGCGCAGCTATTGGGTGCGCGAGGACGACAAGCTGCCGGCCGATGCCGCCGCCTGGATGGGCGGGGCGCGCGAAGTGGCGGGCAGCTGGTGGAACGACTGGGCAACCTGGATCAAGGAGCACGGAGGGCGCCAGGGCAAGGCGCCGGGCGCGCTGGGCAGCGCCGAACATCCCGTCATCGAACCCGCACCGGGCAAGTACGTGCGGATCCGGGCGGCATGACAGGAGACATGCGTATTCTGCGGGTCAAGCGGCGGGGGGTTCCGCCGTTTCATAAGGAGGCATCATGAGCGGAAAGATAGCGTACGTGACGGGCGGCATGGGCGGCATAGGCACCGTCATCTGCCAGCGGCTGGCCAAGGCGGGGTTCACCGTCGTCGCCGGTTGCGGGCCCAATCGCGATTCTCAGCAGTGGCTGAACGAACAATCGGCGCTCGGCTATACGTTCCACGCCTCCGTGGGCAACGTGGCGGACTGGGATTCCACGGTGGCCGCGTTCGCCAAGGTGCGAGAGGAGTTCGGGCCGGTCGACGTGCTGGTCAACAACGCGGGCATCACCCGCGACGGCGTCTTCCGCAAGATGACGCTGGACGACTGGCGAGCTGTCATCGACACCAACCTGAACAGCCTGTTCAACGTCACCAAGCAGGTCATCGGCGACATGACCGAGCGCAAGTGGGGGCGTATCATCAACATCAGTTCGGTCAATGGCCAGAAGGGGCAGTTCGGCCAGACCAACTATTCCACGGCCAAGGCCGGCATCCACGGCTTCACCATGGCGCTGGCGCAGGAAGTGGCTTCCAAGGGCGTGACGGTCAATACGGTCTCGCCCGGCTACATCGGTACCGACATGGTGCGGGCCATCCGTCCCGACGTGCTGCAGACCATCGTCGACACCATTCCCGTGAAGCGCCTGGGCACGCCGGACGAGATCGGATCCATCGTGGCGTGGCTGGCCTCCGACGACGCCGGCTTCGCCACCGGCGCGGATTTCTCGCTGAACGGCGGCCTGCACATGGGGTAAGCCCCCATCGGGTCCAAGGCGTTCCACGCCGGGTTGGACTAAACTTGATGGCCGGTGCGGTCGGCGGACCGCACCGGTTTCATACAAATCTAAGTTGGGGGCAAGCATGGCGCAGCAAGCTGGAGCCGGCAACGCGTTGCGGTTGATAAAAAAATATCCCAATCGCCGGTTATACGATACGCAGACCAGCACCTATATCACCTTGGCCGACGTCAAGCAGCTCGTGCTGGACAACGAGACCTTCGAGGTCGTCGACGCCAAGTCCGGCGAGGACCTGACCCGCAGCATCCTGCTGCAGATCATCCTGGAAGAGGAAACCGCCGGGGCGCCCATGTTCACGTCCACCATGCTGGCCCAGATCATCCGTTTCTACGGCCATGCGATGCAGGGCATCATGGGTTCGTACCTGGAAAAGAACATCCAGGCCTTCATGGAGATCCAGAACAAGCTGGGCGAGCAGTCCAAGGGCCTGTACGGCGGCCAGTTCGGCCCCGAGGCCTGGGCGCAGTTCATGAACGTCCAGACGCCGATGATCCAGAGCATGATGAGCAGCTACATCGAGCAGAGCAAGAACCTGTTCGTGCAGATGCAGGACCAGATGCAGAACCAGACCCGGTCCATGTTCACCACTTTTCCCTTCACGTCTCCCTCCAAGGACGACGAGCGCAAGTAGCGCGGGGGCGGGCCTGCCGTAACCCGGTAAAATGCCCCCATTCCGCTAATTCCGGCCGCGAGTCGCGCTCGCGGTGCGCCCGATGTCCATCCATTCCACCGATTCCCCGACCCCCGCCGCCGTTCCCCGCGTGGCCTTCGCCAGCCTGGGCTGTCCGAAGGCGGCCTCGGATTCCGAGCAGATCCTGACCCAGCTGCGCGCCGAAGGCTACGAGACCTCCAAGACCTACGAGGACGCGGACCTGGTCATCGTCAATACCTGTGGCTTCATCGACGATGCGGTCAAGGAAAGCCTGGACACCATAGGCGAGGCCCTGCAGGCCAACGGCAAGGTCATCGTGACCGGCTGCCTGGGCGCCAAGAAGGAGTCCGACGGCGAGGGCGTGGTGCAGAAGATGCATCCCAAGGTCCTGGCCGTGACCGGGCCGCACGCGACCCACGAGGTCATGCAGGCGGTGCACCAGCACCTGCCCAAGCCCCACGACCCCTTCAGCGACCTCGTGCCGCCGCAGGGCGTGCGCCTGACGCCCAAGCACTATGCCTACCTGAAGATATCCGAGGGCTGCAACCACCGCTGCAGCTTCTGCATCATCCCGTCCATGCGCGGCGACCTGGTGTCGCGGCCGATCCACGAGGTCATGCGCGAGGCCGAAAACCTGGTCAAGGCCGGCGTCAAGGAAATCCTGGTCATCTCGCAGGACACCAGCGCCTACGGCGTGGATGTGAAGTACCGCACGGGCTTCGTCGACGGCCGCGCGGTGCGTACCCGGATGACCGAGCTGGTGCGCGAACTGTCCAGGCTGGGCGCCTGGATCCGCCTGCACTACGTCTATCCCTATCCGCACGTGGACGAGGTCCTGCCGCTGATGAACGAGGTCCACGAGAGCGGCGGACGCGTGCTGCCGTACCTGGACGTGCCGTTCCAGCACGCCAGCCAGCGCATCCTGAAGCTGATGAAGCGCCCGGCCTCGTCCGAGCGCAACCTGGACCGCATCCGCGCCTGGCGCGCGATCTGTCCGGACCTGACGATACGCAGCACCTTCATCGCCGGCTTCCCCGGCGAGACCGAGGCCGAATTCGAGGAAATGCTGGACTTCCTGCGCGAGGCCGAACTCGACCGCGTGGGCTGTTTCGCCTATTCGCCGGTCGAGGGCGCGGCCGCCAACGAACTGCCCGATCCCGTGCCCGACGAAGTCCGGCAGGAGCGCCAGGCCCGCTTCATGCAGGTCCAGCAGGCCGTGTCCCGCAAGCGCCTGGCGCGCCGCGTCGGCAAGGTCATCAAGTGCGTGGTGGACGAAGCGGGCCCCGAGGGCGGCATCGCCCGTTCCATGGGCGATGCGCCCGACATCGACGGCAAGGTCTATGTGGCGCCGGTCGACAAGCCCTGGAAGCGCTACAAGGTAGGCGACATCATTTCCGTCCGCATCGCCCGTTCCGACGACCACGACCTCTGGGGTGCGGTAGCGTAAGGACGCCGTTCCCGGCGTTCTATCTCTTGATCAGCAGGGGCGCGATTTCCGCCGCCAGGCGCTTGAGCGCGGGCGCGACGGTGGCGGCGACGTGGGTGTCGGTGAACAGGGCGTCCGAGGCGCCGCAGGTCAGGACCAGCGTGCGATGGCGGTCGGCGGGCTGGACCGGGACGCCGATCGCGGTGAAATTCTCCTGCGGATAACGCATGAACACGGCGCCGTGGCGCGCGTAGTCGTCCAGCGCCGTTCGCAGCCGGCCGGGAGCCCCGTCGGCATCCCATCGCCCCTCTGCCTGCAAGCCGGCGACGATGCG
Organism: Pigmentiphaga kullae; assembly: GCF_004216695.1. Taxonomy (GTDB): domain Bacteria; phylum Pseudomonadota; class Gammaproteobacteria; order Burkholderiales; family Burkholderiaceae_B; genus Pigmentiphaga; species Pigmentiphaga kullae. The sequence continues at coordinate 924,948 of NZ_SGXC01000002.1, read as the reverse complement.
TTCGCGTTCGGCCGGCGGCTGGGCCGCCAGGTACGCCAGACCCAGCGATGAGTCGGTCAGGCCGACCGTCGACCCTATGTGCAGCATCACCCGGCGCACCTGGGCGGGCTCGCAACGCTGGATGACCACCATGCTGGCCTCGTGCCTTTCGGCCAGCAGCACCGTGGTGCCCAGGGCGTCGGCGGCGGCCTTCATCAGCGGTACGGCATAGTCGTTGATCCCGGTCTGCGCGACCACGGCATAGCCCAGCAGCAGGGCGGCCGCGCCCACGCGCAGCTTGTCGTTCGCGGTGGGCACCAGATAGCCCAGCGCCGCCAGCGTCTTGCACAGCCGCCAGACGGTGGGCTGCGGCAGCCCGGTCAGCCGGGCGATTTCCGTGGTGCCCAGTTCGCCGCGCGCGGGCGTGAAGCAGCGCAGGATTTCCAGCCCTCGGGCCAGCGCGGTGACGAACAGCGGATCCGTTTCTTTCATGGCGCGCGCGGGCCTTGACACCCTTTCGGGTGAAGCCCAGAATAAATTCATAAAACGAATTATCAATTCATATAATGAATTATTCAAGCCCCATACAGCAGGATTGCACGCCGGAACTGGCCGAGATGCGTCCCGCCATCCGCCGCTTCGTCGGCGAACGGCTGGAGCCCCTGGCCCGACAGATGGACCGGGACGGCCAGGTGGCGCCTTCGGCGCTGGCCGAGATGCGCCAGCAAGGCTATCTGGGCATGCGCCTGCCGGCCGAGTACGGCGGCGGCGGATTCGACCTGGCCACCTATTGTCTGGTGATGGAGGAGGTGGCGCGGTCGCACCGCGTCTTCACCGTCATGCTCGATTGCACCAGCGGCCTGACGCCAATCGGTATCGCGCGCCACGGAACGCCGGCGCAGCGCGACAAGTACGTCGCCCGGCTGGCCAGCGGCGAATGGCTGGGCAGTTTCGCGCTGACCGAACCCGAGGCGGGGTCGGACGCGGCCGCCTTGCGCACCACGGCGGAGAAAAGGGAGGGGGGCTGGGCGATCAACGGGCTCAAGCAGTTCATCAGCGCCGCGCACCGCGCGCAGGTGATCATGGTGCTGGCCGTGACCGACACGGCCCGGCGCGCGCGGGGCGGCATCACGGCCTTCCTGGTGGACCAGGGCACGCCGGGCATGCACATCGCGCGCGTGGACAAGACCATTGGGTCCGATCCCATCGAACTGGCCGAAATCCGCTTCGACGATTGCTTCGTGCCCGACGAGGCGGTGCTGGGCGAGGTCGGCGGCGGATTCGGCATTGCCATGGGGTCGCTGGCCAGCGGGCGCATGGGGGTGTCGGCCGCTTGCATAGGCACCGCCGACAGGCTGTTGGAAGAAGCCGTGGCCTACGCCAAGACCCGCGTCACCTTCGGCCAGCCGCTGGCCGACAGGCAGGCCATCCAGTGGATGCTGGCGGATTCCGCCACCGAACTGGCGCTGGCGCGGTCGCTGGCCTACGACACCATGCGGCGCATCGATGCCGGCCAGGATGCGGGCGCGGCCACCAGCATGGTCAAGCTGTTCTGCTCCGAGATGGTCGGGCGGGTGGCCGACCGGACGGTGCAGATACTAGGCGGCTCGGGCCTGATCCGAGGCGTGCCGGTCGAGCGCTTCTACCGCGACGTGCGGCACTACCGCATCGGCGAAGGCGCCTCGGAAATCCAGCGCATGCTGATTGCCCGGGCGCTATTGAAATGACGGCCTGTCCGCCGGATGCCAATGGGGAAGGCCGGCCGCTGGCGCGACGCCTGGCGGCGTTCGCGCTGGGCCTGCGGCGCGAGGACCTGTCGCCGGCCCGGCGCGAGAAGGTCGCGCTGATCCTGGCGGATTTCCTGGGTTGCGTGCTGGCCGGGTCCAGCCTGCCCGAGGCCAGGTCGGCCTTCGTGCTGGCGCAGCCCGGCGCGGTGCGGATTCCCGGCGGACCGGACGGCCTGAGTCCGGAGTCGGCGGCCATCGCGATGAGCGCCATGGGCTCGCTGCTGCAATTGCACGATGGCTATGGCAACGGCGGCAACCATCCTTGCAACAGCATCATTCCCGTGGTGTGGTGCATGCGCGAGGGCAGGGCCATGGCATCGATCCACATGGCCATCGCCGTCGGCTATGAAGTCGCGAACCGGCTGGCGGCCAGCGCGCATCCGGCCCTGACGCTGGCCGGGCTGGCGCCGACCTCGTGCACAGGCGCGATCGGCGCGGCCGCGGCGCTGGGGCGCCTGCTGGAGCTGGACGAAGATACCCTGGCGCGCGCGCTGGGCAATGCCGCCTTCTCGTTTCCCGCCGCCGCGCTGCGCGGCTTGACCGAACATGGATCGGCGGCGCCGCTGCATGGCGGCCTGGCGGCGCGCTGCGCCATCGAGTCGGTCAAGCTGGCGCGCGCCGGCCTGGGGGCGGGCGACCGCATCTTCGAGGGCGGCGCCGACCCGGGCGTCCTGGACGTGCTGCGCAGCCGGGGGCTCGCGCAGGATCCGGAAACCTGGCGCGGCGAGACGCTGGACGGCGTGTACTTCAAGCCCATTCCCGCCTGCCGCCATGCCCAGCCGGCCATCGATGCCATCCAGGCCATCTGGAACGGCGGGCCGGTGGCGGCAGAGGAAATCGAACGCGTCGACGTGCATACCTATCCGGTCGCGCTGCGCTTCGGGCCTGCGCCCGGGCCGGCGCACGAGCTCTACGACCGATTGATGAGCGTGGTGTGGGCCGTGGCCAGCGCCTTGCGCCACGGCCGGTACGACCTGTCGAGCGTGCGCCGGCCCGCCGTCGAGCCCGAGGTGCAGGCGCTGTATCCGCGCATCCATCTGCACGTCGACGAGGCGTATGCGCAGCTGTACCCACGCTATCTGCCGGCGCGGGTCGAGATCGCGCTGCGCGGAGGGCGCCGCCGAACCGGCGCCTGCATGATGGAGTACGGCACGCCTTCCGAACACGGCCCTTATTCGCCGGGCGGCACGCACACGCCGCCGTTGGACGGGGCAGGGGTGGAGCGCAAGTTCCGCGAGCTGGCGCGTGCCGTGCTGGACGAGAGGCAGGCGGATGCGCTGTGGCGCGAGGCGAGGGCGGTGGAGGACCTGGGCGGTTAGGCGCAGGTCGCGGTTGCCGGGCGTTTTCTTTCTAATTGTCCTATTGACAGAACAATAGATCATAAATAAAGTCCTCCGGAGTATCCTGAATGCAAGAGGGGCGCATGTCGGAAGTCAAGCTCGATCCGGTCACCCTGGCCGTCCTGAAAGGCCGGCTGGAGCAGATCGCCGATGAAATGGACGCCACGCTCTACCGCAGCGCGTTCAATCCCATCATTGCCGAGGCCCACGATGCCTGCCATGGGATCTACGACGGCGCGAGCGGCGATACGCTGGTGCAGGGCAAGTCCGGCCTGCCGGTGTTTGTCGGGGCGATGGCCTTCGCCGTGCGCGCCGCGGTCCAGGCGGCCCGGCCGCTGGGCGGCATGCGCGAAGGCGAGGTCTGGCTGTTCAACGACCCTTACGACGGCGGTACGCACGCCAACGACTTCAAGCTGGTCAAGCCCTTTTTCGTGGAAGGGCGGCTGGTCTGTTTCCTGGCCTCGGCGGCGCACTGGCATGACGTGGGCGGCAACGTGCCCGGCAATTACAACCCGGCCGCCACCGAGTGCTGGCAGGAGGCAGTCCAGATTCCGCCCGTGCGCATCGTGCAGCAGGGCGAAGTGAATCCCGACGTGCTGGCCATCCTGCGCGCCAACACCCGCATGCCCGACAGCCTGTGGGGCGATCTGAACGGCCAGCTCGCGGCGCTGGAACTGGGCGAGCGCCGCCTGGCCGAGCTGTTCGCCGCCTATGGCGAACCGAGGGTTACCGGCGCCATGGGTGCCCTGCGCGAGCGGGCGCGCAAGCTGATGCGGGCGCACATCGCGTCGCTGCCCGATGGCCGCTATTCGTTCGAGGACTACCTAGACAACGACGGCATCCGCGACGAGATGCTGCGCGTCGCGCTGGACATGACGGTGGAAGGCGAGCGGCTGGTACTGGATTTCTCGCGCACCTCGGGTCCTTGCGCGGGCGCGGTCAACATCTCGCGCGCGACCGCGGTGGCGGCCTGCTATGTCGCGCTCAAGCATCTGTTTCCCGATGTGCCGGCCAATGCGGGCGTGCTGGACGCGGTCGAGTTCGTCATGCCAGAGGGCCTGTTGATCACGGCGCAGCGGCCCCGGCCTGTCGGCGGCTACACCGAGACCATCCTGCGCATGATAGACGTGGTCTTCAGCGCGGCGGCGCAGGCCGACCCGGCGCGCGCCGTGGCCCAGGCCTACGGCACGATCAACGCGCTGTCCATCGCCGGGCTGCGCAGCGACGACGCACGCCGGGGCCAGCGCTGGGTGATGTTCAGCTTTTTCGGCGGCGGCCATGGCGGCCATGCCGGCGGCGATGGCCTGAGCCACGGCAACGCGCCCATTTCCACGGCCACGATACCGCCGCTGGAAATCATCGAGGCCGCGTATCCGGTGCGTTTCACGCAGTGGTCGCTGCGGCCCGATTCGGGCGGGCCCGGCATGCACCGGGGCGGGCTGGGCGCGGTCTACGAGATCGAACTGCTGGAACAGTCGGCGCAGGCCTTCGTCTTCGGAGAACGCGGCAAGTCCGCGCCCAAGGGCATCGCGGGGGGCGGCAACGGCGCGCTGAACCGGTTCAGCTATCGCGTGGACGGCCAGTGGCGGACCCCGCCCATGGTGTCGAAGATGATGGGCATACCCCTGTCCCGCGGGGACCGGGTCAGGCTGGAGACGCCGGGCGGAGGCGGCTATGGCGACCCCGCGCGGCGCGGCGCCGGCGCCGTGGAGCGCGACCGGGCCATGGGCTATGTGACGGAGGGTGGGCAGTGAGCGGGCAGCGGCGGGTCGTCGGCGTCGACGTGGGAGGTACGTTCACCGACTTGTTCGTGCTGGACGAGGCGGACCAGTCGGTGGCCGTGGTCAAGGTCCCGTCCACGCGGGGCGAGGAAGCGGTGGGCTTCATGAACGGCATCGCGCGGCTGGACGATGCCGCCGACGGCGCGGCGGGCATCGCCACCATCATCCATGGCACCACGGTCGGCACCAATGCGCTGCTCGAGCGCAAGGCCGCGCGCACGGGGCTGATCACCACGCGCGGCTTCGCCGACGTGCTGGAGATGCGGCGGCGCGACCGGCCGCATACCTGGGGGCTGCGCGGGGAATACCTGCCGCCGATTCCCCGCGACCTGCGCAAGGAAGTGGACGAGCGCGTGCTGGCCGACGGCTCGGTCCATACCGAGGTGGATCTGGGGCAGGTCGAGGCCCGCGTGCGCGAGCTGCTGGCGCAGGGATGCGAGGCGGTCTGCGTCTTCTTCATCAACACCTATGCCAATCCGGCCAACGAAGCGGCGGCGGTGGCGCTCGTGCGCGAGCTGTGGCCCAACGACTGCGTGACCTCGTCGGCCGAGGTCCTGCCCGAGATCCGCGAATTCGAGCGCGTCTCCACGGCCAGCCTGAACGCGGCATTGCAGCCCGTCGTGGGCGGCTACCTGCGGCGGCTGGAAGGCAATCTGCGCGAACGCGGCTTCGGCGGGCAATTGATGATCGTGCAGAGCAACGGCGGCGTGATGTCGCGGCAGACGGCCTGCGAACTGCCGGTGCGCACGACGCTGTCCGGGCCGGCGGCGGGCGTCATCGCCTGTGCCGCCATCGCGCAGGCGGCGGGCCATCCGGACGTGATGACCGGCGACATGGGCGGCACCTCGTTCGACGTCTCGCTGGTGGTGGACGGCCGGGTGGCGCTGGCCGAGCAGACCAGCATCGCCTTCGGCATGGTCGTGCGCTCGCCCATGATACAGATCGAGACCATAGGCGCCGGCGGCGGGTCGATCGCCAAGGTCGATGCCGGCGGCATGCTGCAGGTGGGGCCGGAATCGGCGGGCAGCCGGCCGGGACCGGCCTGCTACGGACACGGCAATCCCTATCCCACGGTCACCGACGCCAACCTGCTGCTGGGCCGCATCGACGCCGCCCGTCCGCTGGGGGGCGGCCTGCTGGGCAAGCTGGACGTGGAGCTGGCGCGCGCCGCCATCCAGGCGCATGTCGCCGGGCCGCTGGGCCTGGACGTGCTGGAGGCGGCCGAAGCCATCCTGACCGTGGCCAACGCCAAGATGGCCGGCGCCCTGCGCCTGGTATCCATCGAGAAGGGACACGATCCGCGCCGCTTCGCCTACATGCCCTTCGGCGGCGGGGGCGGGCTGCACGTGTGCGCGATGATGCGCGAGACGGGGGTGGAAACGGGCATCGTGCCGCGCTATCCGGGCGTGACCTCGGCGCTGGGCTGCGTGATGGCCGACCTGCGCCACGACGCGGTGCGAACCGTCAACCGTGGCCTGCGCGAGGTGGATTTCGAGATCCTGCGCGCGCTGGCGGCCGAGTTCCGCGAACGCTGCGACGCGCACCTGGCGTCGGCCGGCGTGGCCATCGCCTCGGTGCGCGAGGAACTCTTCCTGGACATGCTCTACCAGGGCCAGACCCATACGGTGATGGTGCCGGTCGAGGCCGACCGCCTGGACGCGCAGGCCGTGGAGGCGGCGTTCGAGACCGCGTACCGGACCGAGTTCGGACGGCTGTTGCCCGGCATCCCGGTACGGATCATGAATCTGCGCTACGCACGGGTCGGCGTGCGGCCGAAGTTCGATCTGCGCCTGCTGGCGCCCGCGGGCGACGTGTCGCCCGGACCGGCCGCCACGCAGCGCGTCCACGTCGATGGAACCTGGACGGACGTGCCGCGCCACGCGCGCCTGGACCTCCCCGTGGGCACGCGGGTGGTGGGGCCGGCCATCCTCGAGCAGCCCGACACCACCGTATGGCTGGAGCCGGGTTTCTCGGCCACGACCGACGACCACGGCAACCTGATCCTGAAACCGCTTTGAGCCGGGCGGGATGGCCCGCCCGGCATGCGATGCAAGTTCCGTAGACGATGAGGTAGGCGAAATGAGATCCCGCATCAGGCTTCGTGAGTACCTGGCCCTCCTGTGCGCCGCGCTGGCGGCCGGCGCCCCGGCCGCGTCCCGCGCGCAGGACTATCCGTCGCGCCCGGTCATGATGGTCAACACCTGGGCACCGGGCGGCCCGTCCGATGCCATCATCCGGCCACTGCTGGAGAAATTCTCGCAGAAATTCGGCCAGCCCTTCGTGCTGGAGAACCGCAGCGGCGCCAACGGCAGCATAGGCACCAGCTACGTGGCGCGGTCCAGGAGCGACGGCTATACATTGCTGTTCGCCAACGTCGGGCCGATCGCCATCAGCCCCTGGCTGCCGGACAAGCCCAACTACGATTCGATCAAGGACTTCCAGCCCATCGGGCAGATCGTCTCGGGGTCCACGGTGCTGGTGGTGGCGCCATCCTTCCCGGCCAGCGACATGCGCGGGTTCATCGACTACGCGAAGAAGCACCCAGGCAAGATCACCTACGGCTCGGTGGGCATAGGCAGCAGCACGCACGTGGCCGGCGCCACGCTGGCCAAGATGGCCGGCATCGAGATGGTCCATGCGCCTTACCGGGGGTCCTCGCAGATCCAGGTCGACATCATGTCCGGCCAGATCCAGTCCGCCTTCGTGAGCCTGGGCGGCGCGCTGGAACTGATCCGCGCGGGCAAGCTCAAGGCGATCGCGGTCAGCACGCAGTCGCGCTCGTCGGTGCTGCCCGACGTGCCCGCGGTGTCCGAGACCGTGCCGGGCTTCGACTTCAATGTCTGGTACGGGCTGATGGCGCCCGCCGGCACGCCCAGGGAAGTGGTGCGGGCGCTGGCCGACGCGCTGAAGGAAACGATGGAGATGCCGGATATCCGGAACCGGCTGCTGGCCAGCGGCCTGGACCCGCATCCGACCGGCCCGGCCGAGTTCGCCAGGAAGATCGAGCAGGACCTGGCGGCCTGGAAGCAGGCGGTCGCCAATGCCAACCTGACGCCGTAATCGAGGAAGCGATGACCTTGCACAGCTACGACATCCCGGCCATCGACGCCGTGGTCAACATCTGGACGCCCGAGCTGCTGGCGCAGCGGCCCAAGCGCGATGCGTTCTACAGCGGCAAGATGAACGTCGACACCGCCATCATGCAGGGGCTGTCGCACGAGGACATGCTGCGCCGCATGGATGCCGCCGGCATCGAGCAGGCCTTCCTGATCGCCGCCAAGGTCGGCCCCTGGCAGCATCGCGCCAGCTACCACGTGCCCTATGAAGCGGTGGCCGAGGCGGTCAACCGCCATCCGGACCGCTTCCACGGGCTGGCCGGGCTGGATCCCACGGAAGGCATGCGGGGCGTGCGCGAACTGGAGAAAGCCGTGCGGGAGTACGGCTTCATCGGCGCGCATTTCTATCCCCACTGGTTCGAGCTGGCGCCCGATCATGCGAAGTGGTATCCCTTCTACGCCAAGTGCGCGGAGCTGGACGTGCCGGTACAGCTCCAGGTTGGGCAGTCCATGATCTACGATCCGTCGCACCGGCTGCGCAGCGTGGGCCGGCCCATTTGCCTGGACGCGGTGGCCTGCGACTTTCCCGAGCTGAAGATCATCGGGATACACGTGGGCATACCCTGGACCGAGGAGATGATCGCCATGGCGTGGAAGCATCCCAACGTCTACATCGGCACGGACGCCCACAGCCCCCGGTACTGGTCGGAGGCCTTCGTGAAGTACATCGACAGCTACGGCCAGGACAAGGTGATATTCGGCACCGATTTCCCCATCCTGGACTTCAAGCGGGCGCGGGACGAGATCGAGGCGCTGCGCCTGAGGCCGGGCCCGCGGGAGAAGCTCTTGCGCGGCAACGTGCTGCGCGTCTACGGGCTGGACCGATGAGCGCGGGCAGGCCGATGCGCGGCGCGAACATCGCGGACCAGCTGGCCCTGCACGCCAGCCAGCGGCCCACCAAGCCCGCCATCATCCATCGCGAGCGGGTCATCGACTACCGGCAGCTCGACCTGCTCGTGCGTCAGCGGGCTTCGCTATTGCTGGAGACCGGCGTGCAGCCCGGCGACGTGGTGGGCGTGGCGCTGAAGGACACGCCCGAGCACCTGGTCATGCTGTATGCCGTCGCGCGGGCCGGCGCGGTGATCCTGCCGGTGGACTGCCGCTGGCAGGCCGGCGAGAAACTCAGGGTGGCGCGGCATTTCGGCGCGCGCCGCGTGCTGGTCGAGCCGGGCGACGACTTCGAGCCCGGCCTGTGCGTGGCCGCCGGCGAGGACTGGCTGGCGCGCGCGCGGGACGTGGCGGTGCGCGACCGCTTCCCGGAAGGCGACCGGGGCTTCTGCCTGTCGCTGTCGTCGGGGACCACGGGGCGCCCCAAGGGACCGCTGCTGTCGCACGCACAGTTCATGAGCCGCTTCTTCACGCACTACGCCGACCTGGGATTCGGCAGCCGCGAGACCTACATCAACGCCACGCCGCTGTACTTCGGCGGCGGCCGCGCGTTCTCGGTCTCGTCGCTGTACGTGGGGGCCACGACGGTGCTGTGCCCGCCGCCCTACAAGGTCGAGGAACTGGCCGCCGAGGTGGCGCGCACGGGCGCCACGATCACCTTCCTGGTACCCACGCTGCTGCGGCGCGTGTTGCAGGCCGAGCCGCGCGACGTGGCGCCGCTGCGCGGCCTGCGCACGCTGATCTCGTCGGGCTCGCCGCTGACGGCCGAGGAGCGGCGCCGCATCCGCAACGAGGTCTGTCCCAATTTCATCGAGTACTACAGTTCCACCGAGGGCGGCGGCGTGACCGTGCTGTCCAACCAGGAACTGGAGGCGCAGCCCGCCTCCGTCGGCCGGCCGGTGTTCGGCGTGCGCCTGCAGGTCGTCGACGAACAGGACCACCCATTGCCGCCCGGCGAAGTCGGGCGTATCCGTTACGAGGGCGCCACGGTGGCGCAGGGTTTCCACCGCGACGAGGAGGCGAGCAGGGAGGCCTTCCGCGACGGCTTCTTCTACCCGGGCGATCTGGGCTACCTGAACGAAGAAGGCTACCTGTTCCTGTGCGGCCGGGCCAAGGACATGATCATCCGCGGCGGCGTGAACATCTATCCGCTGGAGATCGAGTCCATCCTCATGACGCACCCCGACGTGCAGGAAGCGGCGGTGGTGGGCCTGCCCTCGAAGGAGTTCGACGAAGAAGTGGCCGCCTTCGTGATGATGCGTGGCGATCGCGACGCGGCGGCCCTGGCCGCCTGGTGCAGGGAACGGCTGGCGCCCTACAAGGTGCCGCGCCATTTCCGCTTCGTCGACGAGTTCGAGCGCAATTCGGCCGGCAAGATCATCAAGAAGCGCCTGATCGAGGGACCGACCCCGGATTAGCCGGTGGCTGCCCGTTTTCGCGCCATGGTCCGCAAACCCGCATGGTTGCTGGCGCCGGATGATTTGTCCGCAGCCTTTCCCCAGGGTTGTTCACAGCGGGTGGGGATAAGTCCGGCTGCCGGGTAGTATATGGGGTGAGCCGTTCCCGCCTTCCGGGAGATCCCGTGAACACCGACCCTTCCTCGGCCGCCGCCCGGTTGCGCCAGGTATTGATGGATACCGGCGCCTACAGCCTGCACCAGTCGTTCGACTACGGAGGCCGGCTGGCCGGCAGCGTGGTGCATTGCAGCTTCGATGCCCATGAGTTGTCCTGCCCGGCGCTGCCCCACATGCTCCTGCTCGTCTCGCACGAGTACCGGCTGAGGTCGGCCAGATTCGACCTGGGCTGGGGCTACCGCGACCATTTCGTCAATTTCGTCAATCCGCTGCACCTGATTCCGCCCGGCACCGCTTTCCGCTGGGTCAAGGACGGGCCCGCCCGGGTGTCGCTGCTGACGTTCGACCAGCAGGCTGCGCTGGAGATGTTCGAGGAACTGGGGTGCGAGCGGCCGGTGGATGGCATGTGGTCGCTGGCCCAGCGCGGCTTCGTGAGTCCGCTGGTCTACACGGCCCTGGGAGCGTTCGTCCGGGACCTGGGGGCCGGCCAGGTCTCGCGCCTGCTGTCCGACAGCTTCGGCGCGCTGGTGTTGAACGAACTGGGCAAGAAGTGGCGGGCGGAGCCGGCGGCCGCGACGGCGCCGCGCCTGAGTCCCCAGGCGTTGCGCAAGGTCACCCGCTACATGGACGAACACCTGGCCGAGGACATTTCCCTGGCCGAGCTGGCCGCCTTGTGCGGCTTGAGCCGATACCATTTCCTGCGCTGCTTCAAGGCCGCGCAGGGCGTGTCCCCATACCGCCACCTGACCGCGATGCGGGTGGAGCGGGCCCGCCACCTGCTGGCGACGACGGGCCAGCCCGTCTCGTACGTCGCCAGCGTCTGCGGCTTCGCGTCGGCGGGCGCGATGGGCCGGGCCTTGAAGAAGGCCCTGGGCAGTTCGGCCTCGGCCTACCGCGCCACGGCCGGCCACTACGACGCCTGAGCCCGGACGCCGGCCTCGACCTTGCGCGGGGCGGTCTCCTTCAGGAACAGCGACACGGCGAGGCCGATCGCGATGCCGCCCAGCGCCAGGTACAGCGTGTACTGGATGCCATGGTGCTGGGCGATGTAGCCGGCCACCACGGGCGCGACCCCGCCGCCGAAGATCTCGCCCAGGCCGCTGACCGTGCCGATGGCTGAGGCCACCATGCCGGGAGGCGCCGCCTCGGTGGCGATGGGCCCGGTCATCAGGGCCAGCAGTCCGAAGCAGAAGAACGACACCACCAGCAGCACCCCGAACAGCGCCCAGGGCGAGGCATCGGTGCGGATGAAGGCATACAGGGCCAGCGCGGCGCCGACGAAGGCCAGGAAGGCGGCGGCGCGGCGGCCGATGAAGTCCGAGATGCCGGGCACGCCGAATTCACCGAAGAACCCGCCGATGCCGATGGCCGAGACCACCAGTCCCATTTGCTGCGGTGTCAGCTTGAGGTAGTCGGTCAGGTAGTTGGGCACCATGGCGCCGACCACGAAGATGCCGGTCATCGCGCACAGGATGGAGGCGACCGCGAGCAGCAGGTTGCGCCGGCGCAGCAGTTCCTTCCAGGACAGCGTGGCCCCGGCAGCCGGCGCGGCGGGCAGCCCGCCCTGGACACCGGTGCCGGGTTCGCGGATGACCTTGTACATGAACCAGGCGAGGATCAGGCCAGGCACCGCCGACAGGAAGAACACATAGTGCCAGGAGGGCAGTACGTCCATCAGCTGGGTGGCGATGATGGGTGCGAGCCCCAGTCCGAACAGCGGAAAGGCGCTCTGCTGCAGTCCCTGGTTCAGGCCGCGGCGCCGCGGATGGGAGGCCTCGCCGGCCGCGGCCACGCTGGTGGGGCAGAAGGAGCCCTCGGCGACGCCCATGACCGTGCGGATCAGCATCAGGCTGATCAGGCCCGTGGCCAGCCCCGACAATCCGGACAGGCAGGAGAACGCGATGGCGGCGGGGATCAGGACCTTGCGTCGGCCGACGCGGTCCGAGACCCGGCCCATGGTGATGGAGAACACGCCCCAGGCCAGGCCCAGCACCCCGATGAGCAGGCCGAGGTCCTGGTAGGACAGATCCAGGTCCTTCATCATGAAGGGGAACATGGGGGCGAGCAGCCAGCGGTCCAGGCCCATCAGGCCGAAGCCCAGGGCGAGGATGGTAACGGCCTTCCATTCGTAGGCGGTATCGTGCACGAGCGGCGGGGTCATGGTCATGCTCCGCCCAGCGCGTCCAGCACCTGGCGCGTGGAGACGACCTTGCCGAACACCCTGTCGATGGTGGCGAGCGTGGCGCGATGCGAGGCGTCGTCGAATCCGCCGGTGGCGTCGTCCACGAAAAAGACCCGCAGGTCGCGCATGAAGGCGCTGCGCGCGGTCGACTCGCAGCAGACGCTGGTGACCGTACCCGTGATGATCACGCTGTCGGCGACGTTGCGGCCCCGGATGTTGCGGATGACGGTCTCGAGGCGGGTGTTGTAGAACGCGTCGTAGCGATGCTTGGGTATGACGACCTCGCCGGGCAGGGGGGCCAGCTCGGCGATGATCTCGACCCCGGGCGTGCCCGCGCGCATGCCGGCCGTCTTCAAGTGCGGCAACTGGGTCGTCTCCAGCGGCGAGACGTCGAATCCGTCGTACAGCACGTGCTGGGTGTAGATGACCGGGACACCGGCCTCGCGCGCGCGGGCGACCAGCGCGGCCATGGCGGGGACGCGCTGGCGGGCGGCGGCGACCTCCATCGGCGCGTCCGGCAGGACGAAGTCGTTCTGCATGTCGACGACCAGCAGGACGGCCTTGGCGGGATCAAGGGAAAGGGAAGAGGGCATGCGAGAGGCCTCCGTGGGGTGGGTGGAAGGCCGAACATAGCGCCGCCGGCCGCGGGCCAAGCGCAGGAAATTGCGGTGGCAGCGCAAAAGTTGCGCAGCGGATGAGGAGCCTGCCCATTTTCGCGTCACCGCCCGCAGACCCGCATGGAATCTAGGCCGGGTGAAGTTGTGCCCGTGCTTTCCCCAGGGTTTTCCACATCGCCTGGGGATAAATCGCGCAGGCCCTAGCGGAGGCGGGCGGCTTCCCGCGGCGGACGGTCGGGCCAGGTGCCGTCGCGCGCCAGGCGGGCCGCGGTGGCGACGACCAGGTCCCGGATGCCGGCCACGGCGCTGTGCGATGCGCCGTGCGAGGTGGCCAGCACCACCTGCGCGGTGGTGCGCAGGTCGGAAACCGGCGTGGCCTGTACGCGCCCGGCCTGCCATTCCTCGATGAAGGACGAGACGATCATGACCGAGCTGCCGTTGCCGGCGGCGATCAACTGCACGGTCTGTGCCATGGAGTCCAGCTCGTGCTTGATCCTGAGCGCCAGGCCGCGCTGCTCGGCCTCGCGCGACAGCATCTGGCGCACGCGGTGGCGCAGCGTGGGCAGCACGAGGTCCATGCGGGCCAGTTCGGCGAAGGGGACCGCATGGGAGGGCGGGGAGCCGTCCGCGGGCGACACCAGGTACAAGGGTTCGTCGCGCAGGGTGTCGATGAGGTGGGGACTGCCGGTTTCCCCCACGGTGAACAGGATGGCCATCTCGAGCCGGTTCTGCTTCAACAGCGCCTCGAGTTCGTCGGTCATCGCCTCGACCACGTGCAGCGTGACCTCGGGATGGGCCTCTTCGACCGCCTGCAGCAGGGGCACCGTCATCATGCGGCTGATGCTGCTGGGAATGCCGATGCGCACGATGCCGCGCGGCGATTCCGCGTCCTGCCGCAAGTCGTGTTCGGCGGCCGCCACCATGTCCAGGATGCGCCGCGCATGGCCGAGCAGCTTGCGGCCGGACGGCGTGGGCTGCACGCCATGGGCATCGCGCACGAACAGGCGCGTGCCCAGTGAATCTTCCAGCTTCTGGATCTGCGCGCTGAGCGCGCTCTGCACGACGTGCAGGCGTTCGGCCGCCTGCGAAAAGCTGCCGGTTTCCAGTATGGTGACGAAGTAGCGCAGGCGTCGCAGGTCCATGGCGGGCGTGGCCCGGGGCATCGCGGATCCAGATGGGGGCATCTGAAAAAACCGTTACCCGGGCTGGAGAACGACTGCCATTATAGGTGGCTGTTCCGCCCGTCCCGGTCCCATGTACGCCGCTCCCCCCGATCTGTCCACCGAGGTCTTCGCCGCGCTGCCGCCGTCGCTGCACCTGATGCAATCGATGTCGCCCTGGGTGCGCGCGCGGGGAGCGGGACCGCTGCACTCTTTCCTGGAGGGCCCGGCTTTCGATCGGGAAGGCGTGTTGTACTGCACCGACCTGGCCCATGGCCGCATCTTCCGCATCGATCCGGCGGGCCGCTTCTCGCAGGCTTGCCGCTACGACGGCGAGCCCAACGGCCTGAAACTGCACCGCGACGGCCGCCTGTTCATCGCCGACCGGCGCCACGGCCTCATGGCCATGTCGCCGCGCGACATCTGCCCGCAGGCGCTGCTGGCGCCGGAGGAGGCGCGGGGACTCCAGGGCCCCAACGACCTGTTGTTCGCCGCCAATGGCGACCTGTATTTCACCGACCAGGGCGACAGCGCCCTGAACCGGCCCACGGGCCGGCTGTGCCGGCTACGGCGCGGCGCGGGCCGCGTGGAAACCCTGGTCGACGAGCTGGCGGGTCCGAACGGCCTGGCCTTCGCGCCGGGCGAGCGGCTGCTTTACCTGGCCGTGACCCGGGACAACGCCATCTACAGCGTGCCGCTGGACGAGGCGGGACGGGTCGGCAAGGTGGGGCGCTTCATCCAGTTGTCGGGCAGCCCGACCGGCCCCGATGGCCTGGCGACGGACATGCGCGGCAATCTGGCCGTGGTCCATGCGGGACTTGGTTCGGTATGGCTGTTCAGCGCGATGGGCGAGCCGCTGCTGCGCATCCGTTCGTGCGCGGGCCGCCGCACCACGAACGTCGCGTATGGGGGGCCCGACCGGCGCACGCTGTACGTGACCGAGGCGGAGCAGGGCGTGATCCTGGCCGCCCGCATGCCCGAGCCCGGCCTGCCGCTGTACGCACATATGAAGAACGACAACGAGGAGACCCCATGAAACGCATCGCGCTTGCGCTATCCATCATGACCGGCGCGTCGGGCGCCGCGCACGCCCAGGACTATCCGTCGCGCCCGATACGCCTGATCGCGCCCTTCGCGGCGGGCAGCACCGTGGACATCCTGGCGCGCGCGCTGGCTCAGCCCTTGTCGCAGCAGCTGGGCCAGCCGGTGGTGGTCGAGAACAAGGGCGGCGCGGGCGGCAACATAGGCGTGGACTTGGTCGCCAAGGCGCCCAGGGACGGCTATACGATAGGGATAGGCACGACCGGACCGATGACGGTGAACCCGGCGCTGTACGGATCGAAGATGCCCTTCGACACGCGCAAGGACCTGGCCATGGTGGGCGTGATCGCCAGCAGCCCCAACGTGCTGCTGGTGCATCCGTCGGTGCCGGCGCGCAGCCTGCAGGAATTGATCGCCTATGCCCGCGCGCATCCCGGCAAGCTGAACTTCGCCTCGTCGGGCGTGGGCAGCACCAACCATCTGGCGGGGGAACTGTTCAAGTCGCTGGCGCGCGTGGAGATCGTGCACGTGCCCTACAAGGGTAACCAGGACGCGCTGACCGACCTGCTGGCCCAGCGCGTGCAGATCCTGTTCAGCGGCGTGCCGCCGGTGCTGTCCTTCATCAAGTCGGGCCAGTTGCGCGCACTGGCGGTGGCCGGACCCGAGCCCTCGTCCGCGCTGCCGGGCGTGCCCACGGTGGCCCAGGCCGGACTGCCCGGCGCCGAGGTCGTGGCCTGGTACGGCCTGATCGCCCCCGCGGGCACGCCGCGTCCGGTCATCGAGCGGCTGAACGCGGAGCTGCGCAAGGCCTTGGCCCAGCCCGAGGTCAGGGCCCAACTGGCATCGGCGGGCGCAGACCCCTCGAACGACGGACCCGAGGCCTTCTCCCGGCTGGTCGAGGCCGAGTTGCAGAGGTGGCAGCGGGTGATCACGAACGCCAACATCAGGATGGAGTAAGCATGCAAGCAACCGGCTTGATCGCCGTCTGGCTGCACGTGCCGCCGCATCGCGAGGAAGAGTTCCATGCGTGGTACGAGCTGGAGCACATCCCGCAGGTGGTCGGCCTGGAGGGGTTCGTCAGCGGCCGCCGCTATTACTGCGACCAGGTTTTTCCCAAGTTCCTGGCGCTGTACGAGACGCGCGACGAAAGCGTGGAGGAGAGCCCGGGCTTCCAGCACGTGGTCACGCATCCGACGCCCTGGTCGGGCAGGATATGGACTTTCTTCGGCAAGGATCGCATCCGGCAGAACCTTGTCCGCCTGGCCTCGGTGTCGCACGGCAGACATCCGGATCCCGGCGCCGTGCTGCTGCGGGCCTTCCGCGCGCCGCGCGACCTGACCGCAGCCGACGGACTTGAGCAGGGAAGGGCCAGCGCGGACATGCCGGGCTGCACCCGATACCGGCTGTTCCGCCAGGTCCGCGATCCCGGCCATTACCTGGAGATCTTCGATTTCGCCACGCCAACGCACGCGGCGGGACCGGCGCCGGCGGCCTTTTTCGAGCAGCCCGCGCGGCGCCGCTTCGACGACGGCGCCGGGGACGTCGTCCGGCACGTCTACGCGGCCACGGGAACGCCGCTGGTGAAGGACGAGACGGTCAGGGGCGCAGGTAGCCCAGGATGACGTCGACCATGTGGGCCAGCCGCTCGTCCAGCGCGGGGGGCGCCATCAGGTCGCGGCCGAAGATTTCCGACAGCGTGTACTGGTTGGACAAATAGAAATAGGCCACGCTGGCAATCGAGATGTAGAGCTGCACCGGGTCGACGCCGGCGCGGAACAGCCCCTGCGCCTGGCCGCGCTCCAGGATGTCGGCCAGCCACTGCACGAAGGGCGAGTGCATGTCCCGCACCTGGGACGACCGCTTCAGATGGGTGGCCTGGTGCAGGTTCTCGTTGTTGAGCAGGCACAGGAACTCCGGGTTTTCCAGATAGTAGTGCCAGGTGAACTCGACCAGCCGGCGCACCGCATCGGGCGGGCTCAACGCTTCCAGGTGCAGTTCCCGTTCGGCCTGGCGGATCGCGGCATAGGCGCGTTCCATCACGGCCAGGAACAGGTCGTCCTTGTTGTTGAAGTAGTAGTAGATCAGGCGCTTGTCGACCTTGGCGCGTTCGGCGATACGGTCCATGCGGGCCCCGCCCAGGCCCAGCGACGCGAACTCGGCGGTCGCGGCCTCCAGGATGATCTGGCGCGTGCGTTCGGCATCGCGGGTGCGGGGCGCATCCGCCGAAGCCTTGGCTGGGCGTGGTGACATGGCGGGCAAATCCTGAAAGTGGGGCTGGACCGTAACACTACAACAGAAGCGGCCGCGGATCAGCCCAGGGTATCCTCGAACCAGTTCAGGATGCCGTCCAGGCCGCAGACGTTCAGCGCGCGGCTGGTTTGTTCGCGCACCACAGGCTTGGCGTGGTAGGCCACGCTCAGGCCGGCCAGTCCCAGCATCTTCAGGTCGTTGGCGCCGTCGCCCACGGCAATCGCGCGCGCCAGCGGCGCGCCGTGGCGCTGGGCGAACTCGCGCAGGTGGCGAGCCTTGGCGTCGGCGTCCAGGATGGCGCCCTGCACCTTGCCCGTGAGCCGGCCGTCCTCGACCTCCAGCGTGTTGGCATGCGCCTCGTTCAACTGGAGCCGCTGCTGCAGGCGGCTGGTGAACCAGGTGAAGCCGCCCGAGACCAGCAGGGTCTTGATGCCCACCCGCTGCGCCGCCAGCAGCAGCCGCTCGGCGCCGGGGTTCAGCCGCAGCCGTTCCACGTAGACCTGTTCCAGCGCTTCCAGCGGCAGCCCCTGCAGCAGCGCCACGCGGCGGGTCAGGCTTTCGCTGAAATCGGCGATCTCGCCCCGCATCGCGGCCTCGGTAATGGCGGCCACCTGCGGCTTGAGGCCGGCCATGTCGGCGATCTCGTCGATGCATTCGATGTTGATCAGGGTCGAGTCCATGTCCATGGCCAGCACCTTCCAGTCGGCCAGCCGGGCGCCGGGCTCGACGTAGGCCCAGTCCACGCGGGCCTCCTGGCAATAGGCGGCTACCTGGGCGCGCGCGGCGGGCGCGTCGTCGGCTTCGGTCAGGCGGACGGCGCCGGGCGCGAGTTCGACGATGCGCCGGGCACGGGCCAGGGCCGAGACGTGTTCGATGGCTGCCTGGGCAAGGTCGGGGGCCTGGATAACGAGATGGGTCATGGGTAGGGAAGGGAAAGGGGAAACGGATTCAGACCAGCGAGCGCAGCACCGTGCGCACGGCGTCCACGCGCGCCTTCAGGTCGGCGCCCTTGATCTCGATGCGCAGCTTGTCCTGGCCCGACAGGCGCATGTGCCGGTTCTTCTGGACCAGGCTGATGACGCGCATCGGGTCGATGGGGGGATTGGGCTCGAATTGCAGCACGGCGGCCGATTCGCTGGCGTCGATCTTGATCACGCCCACCGACTTGGCCGCCAGGCGCAGCCGGTGGATCTCGATCAGGGCGCGCGCGGCCTCGGGCAGCTTGCCGAAACGGTCGATCAGTTCTTCCTGGATCGTGTCGATGTCGGCGGCGTCCTCGCAGTTGGCCAGGCGCTTGTAGATGGCCAGGCGCGCGTGGACGTCGCCGCAGTAGTCCTGCGGCAGCAGCGCGGGCACGTGCAGGTTGATCTCGGTGGTGGCCGACAGCGGGGCGTTCAGGTCGGGCTCGCGGCCGTTCTTCAGGGCCCGGACCGCCTCGTTCAGCATATCGGTGTACATCTGGAAGCCCACTTCCTGGATGTTGCCCGACTGCGATTCGCCCAGTACCTCGCCCACGCCGCGTATCTCGAGATCGTGCATGGCCAGGTAGAAGCCCGAGCCCAGTTCCTCCATGGCCTGGATGGCTTCCAGGCGCTTCCTGGCGTTGCTGGTGATGGCGTCCTCGCCGGGCGTCAGCAGGTAGGCGTAGGCCTGGTGGTGCGAGCGCCCGACACGGCCGCGCAACTGGTGCAGCTGGGCCAGGCCGAAGCGGTCGGCGCGATGCAGCACGATGGTGTTGGCCGTGGGCACGTCGATGCCGGTCTCGATGATGGTGGTGCACAGGAGCACGTTGTACTTCTGCTGGTAGAAGGCCTTCATGACCTGCTCCAGCTCGCGCTCGGGCATCTGGCCGTGCGCGACCGCGATGCGCGCCTCGGGCACGAGTTCCTCGAGCTTGGCGCGGCGGTTGTGGATGGTCTCGACCTCGTTGTGCAGGAAGTACACCTGGCCGCCGCGCTTGAGCTCGCGCAGCAGGGCCTCGCGGATGGTGCTGCCGTCCTCGCGCCGCACGAAGGTCTTGATCGCCAGCCGCTTCTGCGGGGCGGTGGCGATGACCGAGAAATCGCGTATGCCTTCCAGCGACATGCCCAGCGTGCGGGGGATGGGCGTGGCGGTCAGCGTGAGCACGTCGACCTCGGCGCGCAGCGCCTTGAGGGCTTCTTTCTGGCGCACGCCGAAGCGGTGTTCCTCGTCGATGATGACCAGGCCGAGGTTCTTGAACCTGACCTTGTCCGACAGCAGCTTGTGCGTGCCGATGACGATGTCGACCCGGCCGTCGTTGATCTGCTCGATGGAGGCGCTGATCTCCTTGGTCGACTTGAAGCGGGACAGCTCGACCACGCGGACCGGCCAGTCGGCGAAGCGATCGGCGAAGTTCTGCGCGTGCTGCTCGGCCAGCAGGGTGGTGGGACACAAAAGCGCGACCTGCTTGCTGTTGGCCACGGAGATGAAGGCGGCGCGCAGCGCCACCTCGGTCTTGCCGAAGCCCACGTCGCCGCATACCAGGCGGTCCATGGGCTTGCCCGAAGTCATGTCCTGGATCACGGCCTGGATGGCGGCGGCCTGGTCCGGCGTTTCCTCGAAGCCGAAGGATTCGGCGAAGGCCTCGTAGTCGGACATGGGCAGCTTGAACATGTGGCCCTGGCGCAGCGCGCGGCGGGCGTACAGGTTCAGCAGCTCGGCGGCCGCGTCGCGCGCCTGGGCGGCGGCCTTGCGGCGGGCTTTCTCCCACTGGCCGGAGCCGAGCTGGTGCAGCGGCGCGGTCTCGGGGTCGGCGCCGCTGTAGCGCGCGATCACGTGCAACTGCGACACCGGCACGTACAGCGTGCTGCCGCCGGCGTACTCCAGGTGCAGGAACTCCATCTCGCCTTCGCCGATGTCCATGCTGACCAGGCCCTGGTAGCGGCCGATGCCGTGCTGGACGTGGACGACCGGATCGCCCACGCGCAGTTCGGACAGGTCGCGCACCATGGATTCGACGTTGCTGGCCCGCTCCTGGCCGCGTTTGCCGCGGCGCACGGCATGGCCCGGGAACAGGTCGCTCTCGGTCAGGAACAGCAGCCTGGGGTCGGCCAGGCCGAAGCCCGAGGACAGCGGAGCGATGCCGATCGCGAAGGAGGCCGTGCGGCCCAGGAAGTCCTGCACGGACTCCACCGGCTCGGGGTCCAGTCCGAACTCGGCCAGCATCTGCGCGATGGTCTCGCGGCGTCCCGCCGATTCGGCGCACAGCAGCACCCGCTGGTCCTGCCGGGCAGCCAGCGCGCGCAGGCGCGCCACCGGATCCTCGGCCTTGCGCTGCACGGCGACCTCGGGCGGCGCGGCGAAGGCCGGGTGCGGGCGGTCGCCGGCCAGGGCCAGGCGGGCGAAGCGCTTCAAGTGGCCGAACAGGCCGTCGGTGTCCAGGAAAATCCGGGACGGGGGCAGGATGGGGCGCTCGCGGTCGCTCTTGAGGAATTCGTAGCGGCTGGAGGTGTCCTGCAGGAAGCGCCGGATGGTGTCCTCGGCGTCGCCCAGCGTGACCGCGATGGTCTGCTCGCCCAGGTAGTCGAACAGCGTGGCCGTCTCGTCGAAGAACAGCGGCAGGTAGTATTCGACGCCCGGGAAGGCGATGCCGTTGCCGATGTCCTTGTAGGGCGTGGCGCGCGACGGGTCGCCCTCGAATTCCTCGCGGAAGCGCGCGCGGAATTCGTTGCGCGCGGCCTCGTCCATCGGGAACTCGCGGCCCGGCAGCATCTGGATTTCCTTGACGGGATACAGGCTGCGCTGGGTGTCGATGTCGAAGCTGCGGATGGACTCTATGGTGTCGTCGAACAGGTCCAGCCGATAGGGCAGGGCCGAGCCCATGGGAAACAGGTCGATCAGGCTGCCGCGGATGCAGAATTCGCCCGGCGCGGTCACCTGGGTGACGTGCGTGTAGTTGGCCAGCGTCAACTGTGCCCGCAGCGCGGCCTCGTCCAGCCGGTCGCCCTGCTTGAACGAGAAGGTGTAGGCCGCCAGGAACGCGGGCGGGGCCAGCCGGTACAGCGCGGTCGTGACCGGTATCGTCAGCACGTCCACGTCCTGGCGCAGCAGGGCGTGCAGGGCCTTCAGGCGCTCGGAGATCAGGTCCTCGTGGGGCGAGAACGCGTCGTAGGGCAGGGTTTCCCAATCGGGAAACTGGTGTACCCGCAGGCCGGGCGAGAACAGGCGGATTTCCTCGGCCAGGCGCTGGGCGTCCAGCGGATCGGCCGTCAGCACCGCCAGCGGCTTGCCGGCGCGGCGCGCCAGGTCGGCCAGCAGCCAGGCGTCGCCGGCGCCCGGCGGGCGGGGCTGGGCGTAGCGTTCGCCGGGCTTGAGCGCGGTCAGCACGGCCTGCGTCAACGCCGAAGGCAGGCAGGCTGCGGGCGTGCTGGCGGAAGAGGAAGACGTGGAAGCGGTGCTGGCTGGCAGGGACATCGGTTTCGCGGGAAGAGCGTCGCCCAGGGGCCGGCGCGGGCGTGGCGGCAATTCCGTATTATAGAAGCCATGAGACCGATTTCCCGATTGATCGCCATCGTGCCGGCCGGCGGCGTGGGCGCGCGCGCCGCCGATCCCGCGCAGGATCCGGCGGCCTGCGCGCCGGTGCAGCCCAAGCAATACCGGCTGCTGCGCGGCCAGCCCATGCTGCGCCATGCGGTCCAGGCACTGTTGCGCGATGACCGCATCGGCCAGGTGGTGGTGGCCGTCGGCCCGGACGACACCCTGGCCGGCGCCGCGCTGGCGGGGCTGCCCCGCGTGGCCTGCCTGCCCTGTGGCGGCGCCACGCGCGCCGACACCGTCACCAATGCGCTGGCGCGCTGCGGGGCCGAGGCCGACGACTGGGTCCTGGTGCACGACGCCGCGCGGCCGGGCTTGCCGCCGGCGGTGCTGCAGGCACTGATCGACGCCTGCCTGGACGACGAGGTGGGCGGGCTGGTGGCCATGCCCGTGGCCGACACTATCAAGACCCAGGGCGGCGGCGCCGTGCCCCGGGTGGCCGGCACGGTGCCGCGCGACGGGCTGTGGCAGGCCCAGACCCCGCAGATGTTCCGGGCCGGCCTGCTGCGCCGCGCGCTGGCCCATGCCGCCGTGCGCGGGCTGGCCGTGACCGACGAGGCCAGCGCGGTCGAGGCGCTGGGGCTGGCGCCCCGCCTGGTGGCGGGCACCCTGTCGAATTTCAAGGTGACCTGGCCCCAGGACTTCGCCTTGATGGAAAAACTGCTGGACGAAACATGAACAAAGACAAGGACATCGATCCCACCACCTATCCCTACCGCATCGGGCAGGGCTACGACGTGCACGCCCTGGTCGAGGGCCGGCCGCTGATCATCGGCGGCGTCAGGATCGAGCATACGCACGGCCTCCTGGGCCACTCCGACGCCGACGTGCTGCTGCACGCGGTTACCGACGCCATCCTGGGCGCGGCGGGGCTGGGCGACATCGGCCGCCACTTTCCCGATACCGATCCCGCCTATGCCGGCGCCGACAGCCGGCTGCTGCTGCGCACCGCGATGCAGCGGGTAAGCGAAGCCGGCTGGCAGGTCATCAACGTCGATGCGACGGTCCATGCCCAGGCGCCCAAGATCGGTCCCCACGCGCCGGCCATGGTCGCCAACATCGCCCAGGACCTGGGCGTGCCCGGGGCCTGCGTCAACATCAAGGCCAAGACCAACGAGGCCCTGGGCTTCCTGGGGCGCAAGGAAGGCATCGCCGCGACCGTGGTCGCGATGCTGGCGCGCAAGCCCGATCCCTTCCTGTACAAGGACCTGTACGCGGGGGATTGACCCCGCCTGGATGGAGTTGCCGGACATGCCCGATACCCGAATTTCCACCGAGGCCGTACGCGCCTTCTGCCACGCGCTGCCCAAGGCCGAGCTGCACTGCCACCTGCTGGGCGCGCTGCGCCGTTCCACCTTCCATGAACTGGCCGGCGGCAAGGGCGGCCTGTCCAGCGAACAGATCGATGGCCTGTACGCCCATGGCGAGAAGCGCCAGGGGGCGATTCCCGGGCTGCGCGCGCTGGAGGACTACGGCCTGCGGACGCTGGACGATTTCTACCGCGTGACCCGCGAATACCTGGAGGATGCCCGCGCACACAACGTGCTGTACGCGGAGTTCTTCTGGAATCCCACGGGTTCGGTGCGCGGCTCGGGCCTTTCCTATGCCGCCATCCAGGACGCCATGGTGCGCGCCATCCACGACGCCGAGCGGGACCTGGGCATCGTCGGACGCCTGGTGCCGGCCATCGACCGCGAGGCACCGCCCGCCGCCGCGGTGGAAATGGTCGAATGGATGGTCGCGGCCCGGCGCGACGAGGTGCCGGGCATAGGTATCGACTACCGCGAGGCGCTCGGCCCGCCGGAGTGGTTCGAGCAGGCCTATGCCGATGCCCGGCGCGCGGGCCTGAAGACCACCGCCCACGCCGGCGAATACGGCCTGCCCTGGACCAACGTGCGGACCGCGCTGGACGTGCTCAAGGTCGATCGCATCGACCACGGCTACACCGTGGTCGACCAGCCGGAGTTGGCGCGGCGCTGCGTCGAGTCGGGCATCGTGTTCGCGGTCGTGCCAGCCAATTCGTACTACCTGCGCACGCTGCCGCCGGACCGCTGGGCGCTGGAGCACCCCATCCGCAAGATGCGCGCGATGGGACTGCGCATCCACCCCAACAGCGACGATCCCACCCTGCACAACATCACCCAGACCAAGGCCTGGACCATGATGGTCGAAGACTTCGAGTTCCCCGTTGCCGACCTGCGCGGCTTCATGCTGAACGGCCTGGCCGGCGCCTGGGTCGACGCGGGCCGGCGCCGCGCCTGGAGCGCCGACTGGAATCGCCGCTTCGACGAATTGCATCTGCAGCACTTCGGCATCCCCGCCACTTCCTCACACTCCGCTTCCTGACGACCATGACCGCCACTCTACGACGCGCTTTCCTCGTTTCGGCCCTGGCGCTGGGATGCGCCGCCACCGCGCAGGCCCAGTCCCCCTGGCCGGCCAAGCCCATCCGCCTGATCGTGCCGTTCACGGCCGGCGGCAGCACCGACGGCATCGCGCGCCTGGTGGCGCAGAAGCTGGGCGAGCGCCTGGGGCAGTCGGTCATCGTCGACAACGTCGGCGGCGGGGGAGGGACCATAGGCACCTACCGGGCGGCGCAGGCCGAGCCCGACGGCTACACGCTGCTACTGGGCGTGGACAGCCCGGCGGCCATCGCGCAGTACGTCAATCCCCAGTCGGTCAAGTACGACACCGCGCGCGATCTGGTCGCCATCGGACTCATCGCGACCCAGCCCATGGTCATCATGGGCCGCCCCGGCCTGCAAGCGGACTCCTTCGCCAAGGTGCTGGAGATGGCCAAGGCCCAGCCCGACACGCTGACCTACGCCACCTCGGGCATAGGCACCGTGCTGCACCTGGCCATGGAGATCATCCAGCAGCAGGCCCAGGTGCGCCTGCGCCACGTGCCGTACCGCGGCGGCGCGCAGGCCACCACCGACCTGCTGGGCAACCAGGTCGACCTGGCCATCCTGGCCTCGGGTTCAGCGGTGCCGCTGGTGGCTGCGAAGAAGGTGAAGGGCCTGGCCGTGACCACCGCCCAGCGCCTGCCCACGCTGCCCGACGTGCCCGCCATCGGCGAGCTGCCGGCCCTGAAGGGCATGGCGATGACGGCCTGGATCGGCCTGTTCGCGCCCGCGCGCACGCCGGCCAACGTCGTGGCCAGGCTGAACCAGGAATTGAACCAGGTCCTGCAGCAGCCCGAGGTCAAGGCCAAGTTCGCCGAGCAGTCCGTGGTGCCGGGTACGGGCAGCGCCGCGCAATTCGGCGATTTCGTCAAGAAAGAGCAGGCGCGCTATCAGCGCATCGTGAAGGACGCGAACATCAAGGAATGACGCCCCGGTGTCGTTTGACACTTCTTCGAAATTACATGTAGAATTTAATTCTTCGCTGCACAAACAGCAGGCGCGTAGCTCAGTTGGTTAGAGCACCACCTTGACATGGTGGGGGTCGTTGGTTCGAATCCAATCGCGCCTACCAGATTCCAGAGGCCCGGTACGAGTATTCGTACCGGGCCTTTTTGCATGGTTTTTGCCCCTGCGCGCATCGCGGCGTTGCCGGCCGGAAGTCAGGCGGAGGGGCCGTTGCCTCGCTGGACGTGTCTGGCCGGCGAGTACCCGGCCCAGCGCGTAAAGGCGCGTGAAAACGCCTTCTCCGACGTATAGCCCACACGCTCGGCGACTTCGATCAGGGGCATGCGGCGCTCCTCGAGCAGGCCCGCGGCCGCCGCCATGCGGTGGCGAAAGAGGTAATCCATGGGTGTCATGCCCACAAGGGCCGCGAACAGCGCGCTGAAGCGCGAGCGCGACATATGCACCGCATCGGCCAAGGAAGCCAGGGTCCAGTCTTGCGCGGGTTCCCGATGCATCAGCGCAATCGCGCTAGCGATGGACTTGTGCGTGAGCCCGCGCAGCCAATTGGCCTGGTGCGGATGCCTGCTTTCCAGGTGCTCGCGCAGAATGTGGACCAGCAGCAGGTCGGCCAGGCGCGCAGCGGCAAGCTTCCAACCGCTTCGTCGCGCCAATGATTCATCGACCAGCAGGTGCATGGCGCCGGCCAGCCCGCCGCCTACGCTGACATCGCTCGCGCGCAAGTGAATGAACCTGGGCAGGATGGCCATCACCGTGCTGCGGCAGTAGGTGGAGAACCAGGCAAGCGTGGAAAACATCGTCGACACCTCGCCGCCTCCACCCCAGGCCATGACGAAGGGCGTGTCTTCCTCGGGGCCTCCGCGGTATCGCTCGATCAACTCCCGGAACGGCGTCGGGGGCAGCCCGGGGTCGGAGCACATCACATGCGCGCTGCCGTGCGGCAGCATCACCAGGTCGCCTGGCTGAACCAGAAAGGGGGGATCGTCCTCGACCTGCATCCAGTACGGCCTGCCGGCGACCATGCGGATCATCGCGCCGCTCACGCCGGTCGACTGCAGCGACCATGGCCCGGACAGCGTGAACCGCGCCGTGACGGCGCGCTCACAGCGGCAGATGGCCAGGACTTCGCTCAGAGCATCCACGATGCGCCTTGTTCTTGAATCGAGGGCAGAGCAAGTTGAGACGCTCGGTGCCTTTGTTCGATCGCCTGAGTTGTTGTGGGACAGCCATTACAGCAGAAGAATGCCGGCAGGCGCCGAGTCCGGCGCATCAAGGAAGCCTCATGAAATTGCGTCTGTCCCGATTGTCGACCGCTGCGGCCCTGGCCGCCTTGCTGCCCGTTGCCGCCGCGCCGACGCTGGCGCAGCCGTTCCCCACCAAGACCATCACGATGGTCGTGGCCTATCCGGCCGGAGGGGACACCGACGTGCTGGCGCGCATCCTGGCCGAGAAACTCACCGCGCGCATGGGCCAGCGCGTGATCGTGGACAACCGGCCGGGAGCCAGCGGCGCCATCGGCGCGGCCGGCGTGATGCGTGCCGCGCCGGACGGCCACACCTTGCTGCTGGCTCCCCAGACCATGGCGATCACGCCTCTGGTGCTCAGGCTCGGCACGGGGGTGAACTACGATCCGAGCAAGGATTTCACCCCGGTGGCGAAGCTCGGGATCAATCCCTTGTTGCTGCTCAGCCGTGCCGGCGATGGCCCCCGGGATCTCAAGCAACTCATCGACATGGCTCGCCATGACAGGACCGTCAGCTACGCCAGCCCGGGCATCGGGTCGCCCATGCATGTAGCCGCCGAGGTGCTCAACCACGATGCCGGTGTCCAGATCCGCCACGTTCCCTATCGCGGCGTGGCGCCCGCCGTGGTCGATCTCATGGGCGGGCAGATCACCGCGGCCTGGCTCTCGCCGGGGGCCGTCGCGCAGCAACTCGGCACCGGCAAACTGCAGCCGCTGGCGGTGTCGGGCGAGCGCCGCTGGCCCACGTTGCCGCAAGTTCCGACTTTTGCCGAACTGGGCTACAAGGGCGTGGACATCGTGCCCTGGTACGGTCTGTTCGGGCCCAAGGGCATGCCCGCAAGCACGGTGGCCAGCTTGAATCACCATGTGAACGAAGTGCTGCGCTTGCCGGACGTGGCGGAGAAGCTGCGTGGCCTGGGGATCGAGCCGCAGGGGGGCGAGCCCGACCGCCTGCGGGAGTCCGTCGATGCCGACTGGCGCAGCTTCTCGCAGCGTGTGAAGGCCTTCTCCATCCAGGCGGAGTGAGCGCGGGGCATCGCGCCCGCACTCATCCCGCGGCGTCGCTGGACATGACCAGATAGCCGCCGTCCACGGGCAGCACCGCTCCCGTGACGAAGGCGGCGGCCGGCGACGCGAGAAACATCACGGGGCCGATCATGTCTTCCGGCTGGCCCCAGCGCTTGAGCGGAGTCCGCGCCTCGATCGCGCGCGAGCGTTCGGCATTGTCGGTCATGTCCTGGACCATGGGTGTCTGCACGAAACCCGGTGCGATGGCATTGACGCGAATGCCATCGGCCGCATAGGCGATGGCCAGGGATTTCGTCAGTTGTGCGACGCCCCCCTTGGACGCCGAGTAGCCCGGCACCTGGGCGCCCCCAAAGACGCTCAGAATGGAGGTGGTGTTCACGATCGCGCCGCGCCGCGCGGCCAATGCCGGTCGCAGCGCGCTGCACATGCGCATGGTGCCGTTGAGATTGATGTCCACGACATCGGCGAAAACCGCCGGATCCGTGAGTTCGGCCCCGCGCCTGATCACCCCGGCGCAGTTCACCAGCACGTCCAGATCCTGGAGCCGGGCGGCGAATCGTTGTACTGCCTGCGCATCGCGCACGTCCAGGACGACGCAGTCCACCTGGGCGAGGTCAGCGGCGCCGTTCGCGCGCTCCACTTCATGCCGTGTCGCGCCGGTGGCCGTGACGCGGGCGCCGCCGGCGGCGTACGCCGCGGCGATGGCCCGGCCGATGCCCGATGTGCCGCCGGTGACGAGAACCCGGGTATCCGAGGAGAAAGAATGTTCGAACGCTATGGTCACGCTGTTCCTTCGTTGCTTCATGGGAAATGCCCGGGGAAACGCACGCGGGCAGGGGTCCATGCTAGGGAGCGCCGTGCTGGCGTTCAACCTCCAGCCTGTTCAATGTGAGGTACCGTCCGTCCCAAACGCGCCGCGACGGGGCATGTTGGAAAATTATGAACGCGTTCAAAGAAAGTGGCATTTGCGCCACTCATCCGCTAGCATGGGGAGCCGGCGCCGGGCGGCTGTCAGGCGGCCCGCGCCACGGCAGGTAGCCGCGACTATTCCAAGGAGGAGTCCGTGATCGAGTTCATGCTCAATGGCAAGCAGGTGTCGGCCGACGTCGCCGACGACAAGCCCCTGCTGTGGGTGCTGCGGGAGGATTTCCAGCTCACCGGAACCAAGTTCGGCTGCGGCATGGCGCAATGCGGCGCCTGTACCGTACATTTCAACGGCCAGGCCACGCGTTCGTGTGTGCTGCCGGCGGCGGCGGTCAAGGGCGCCTCGGTCACCACGATCGAGGGGGTGATGGACACCCGCGCCGGCCAGGCGCTGCGCCAGGCGTGGATCGCCCACCAGGTGCCCCAGTGCGGCTACTGCCAGTCGGGACAGCTGATGACCGCCGCCGGCATGCTGGCGGGGGCGGACGGGCCGATGTCGCGCGAACAGGTCCTGGAAGGCATGGCGGGCAATCTGTGCCGCTGCGGGACCTATAACCAGATCGCCGACGCGGTGGTCAGCGTCGCCCAGAAGCCCGCGGCCTAGGAGGCGCCATGGAAACGAACAAGCTCACGCGCCGCGCCTTCATCGCCGGATCCGGCGCCGCCGCGGTCGGTATCGTGCTGGGCGGCTGGAGCGCCGTGCGCGGCGGCCTGGCCGGCCTGCTGCCCGAGGCGCACGCCGCCGCCGCCCGTTTCAGCCCGGTGGCCTGGGTCGCGCTGTCGCCGGACAATACCGCCGTGGTCTATTCGCCCGCCTCGGAAATGGGGCAGGGCACGATGACGGCGATTCCGTTGATCCTGGCCGAGGAAATGGAGCTGGACTGGAGCACGGTCCGGGTCGAGCAGGCGCCCGCCGATCCCAAGCGGTTCGGCAATCCCGGCTTCGGCGGCGCGATGGTGACCGGCTCCTCGCGCACGGTGAAGGGCTACTACGAGGCGCTGCGCCTGGCCGGCCTGCAGGCCCGGCTGGTGCTGGCGCAGGCCGCCGCCGAGCAATGGGGCGTGCCGGCCGCCGAGATCCGCGCCGAGCGCAGCACCCTGGTCCATGGGCCCAGCGGCCGCCGCATCACCTACGGTCAACTGGTCGAGGGGGCGCGCGCGCCGCAGTCGCTGCCCAAGGTGGACAAGAGCATGCTCAAGCCCATGTCCGCGTTCACGCTGATCGGCAAGGAACTGCCGCGCGTGGACGTGCCGGACAAGTCCGGCGGCGGCGCCCGGTTCGGTATCGACGTGCGCCTGCCCGGCATGCTGTGGGCCGCGGTGCTGCACACGCCGGTGCAGGGCGAGCAGCCGCTGGAGGTCAAGGACGCGGCGGCGCTGGCGGTGCCGGGGGTTCGCAAGGTGGTTCGCCTGCCGGGCGGGGTGGGGGTGGTGGCCGATTCCTTCGCCACGGCCCGCAAGGCGCGCGAACTGCTGGAGGTGAAATGGAGCGAGCAGGCCAGGGCACGTTCCTACGACAGCGAGGCCGCGCTGGCGGAGTTCGCCGCGCGGGCCGAGCGCCTGGACGAGGCGGGTGCGGTCTGGCATAAGCACGGGGATGCGGCCGGGAAGATCGCCGGGGCGGCGCGGGTCTTCCGCGCCACCTATACGACCGACCATGTCGCCCACGTGACCATGGAGCCCATGAACTGCACGGCGCGCGCCCAGGGCGATGCCATCGAGATCTGGGTGCCTTCGCAGTCGCCGTCGGGCGTGATCGGCACCGTGGCCGCAGGCGCGGGCTACAAGCCCGAGAACATCCGGGTCCACATCACGCTGCTGGGCGGCGGCTACGGCCGGCGCGCCGAGGCCGACTACAGCCTGCACGCGGCGCTGCTGGCCAAGGCCATGCCCGGCGTGCCCATCCAGGTCATCTGGACCCGCGAGGACGATTTCCTGCGGGCCCGGCCGCGTCCGATGACGGCCCAGCACCTGGTGGCCGGTGTCGACGCGCAGGGGCGCATCGTCGGCTGGCGGCATCGCCTGGTGTCCGAGGGGATCGTGGCGCGGACCGCGCCGGCCGCGTATGAAAAATCGGGCGGACGGGATTCGCCCGTCATGGAAGGGGCCGATGGCGTCTATGGCATTGCCGATCAGTTGATCGAACATGGCCGCGAGCAGCGCGGCGTGGACGTCAGTTTCTGGCGGGCCGTGGGAGCAGGCTACACCAAGTTCTCCATGGAGTCCCTGATCGACGAGATCGCCACGGCCTCGGGCAAGGATCCGCTGCAATACCGGCTGGACCTGACGGCCGGCCAGCCGCGCGCGCAGGCGGTGCTGCGCGAGGCCGCCGCGATGGCCGGCTGGGGGCGGAAACCGGAAGCCGGGCGCGAGCTGGGCCTGGCTTTCTCGGATGCCTGGAATACCTTCATCGCGATGGTGGCCGAGGTGTCGCTGCTCGAGGGCAGGCCGGTGGTGCATCGCATCTGGGCCGCGGTCGATTGCGGCCATGCGATCAGCCCGGCGAACATCCGCGCCCAGGTCGAGGGGGCCGCGCTGTTCGGGCTGTCGGCGGCGCTGGGCGAGCGTCTGGTCTACAAGGGCGGGCAGGTGCAGCAGCACAACCTGGACACCTACACGCTTTTGCGGGCCAACCAGGCGCCGACGGTGCAGGTGAAAGTGATGCCGACCGACAATGCGCCGGGCGGCATGGGCGAGGTTGGTCTGCCGCCGGTGGCCCCGGCGGTGGCCAACGCGGTGGCCAGGCTGAGCGGCAAGCGGCTGCGCAGCCTGCCGTTCCCGCAGATCGCCTAGGGAGGCGGGATATGGGGCAGTCCGGGCGGCGCCGCGCCGCCCGGACCGGCCTCAGCCTTCCATCGCCTTCTTCTTCCACAGTTCCCAGGGGCGGAACATCACGCCGGCCATCATGGTGTCCGCCTTCAGGGCTTCTTCCTCGTCGAGATAGGTGATCTCGCCGCCCAGGCCGATGGCCTTCTGCTGCAGGGCCGCGTTGCTCTCGGTGTACATCGCGCGGTACACCGCGATGCGCACGTCGCTGCCGACGGTGACGAAGCCGTGGCCCCGCATCAGCGAGATGTTCTGCTGGCCCAGGATCTTCGCCAGTTCCTTGCCGTGCTCGCGGTTGCGCACCAGCAGGTCGGTCGCGCCGAAGCAGCAGCGGATGTCGAACACCGGCGCGCCCCCCGACAGGAAGCCCGCCATGTGATAGATGGGCCGCAGCCGCACCGACGAACTGGCGAAGGGGATGACCGACGGCGAGTGGCTATGGACCACCGCGTTCACGTCGGGCCGGGCGCGGTAGATCTCGCCATGGATGTAGCGTTCGAGATAGGGCGTGCGCGTTTCGCCGGCCACCGGCTCGGACTCGGCGTCGAATTCCATGATGTCGGCGGCGGTGACCAGTTCCGGCGCGAGCGAGCGCGATAGCAGGAAGTGGCCGGGCCGCTCGGGGTGGCGGACGCTGACGTGGCCGAAGCCGTCCAGCACGTTGTACTTGGCCAGCACGCGGTTGGCGACGACCAGATCGTCGATCACTTGTTGCAGCGTGCCGGCTGCGGCGGGGGAAGAGGCGGACATGGCGATACCTGACAAAAATTGAACGAGAAGGGAGTAGGACGAAGGCGAGGTTATTCCAGCTTGATGTTGGCCCGCCTGGCCAGTTGTCCGTACATGGACAGGTCCTTGTCCACCTGCCGGCCCATGCCATCGGCGCCCAGGGCGTCGACTTCGTAGTAGCGCGACTGGAAGTCCTGGCGCAGCTTGGGATCCTTGAGGGTGGCCAGCACCGCCTGCTCGATGCGGGCGCGCACGTCGGCCGGCGTGGCGGCGGGAGCGAACAGCCCGAACCAGACGCTGATGTCCAGATCCTTGAATTCCGGCGTTTCCGCGATGGCGGGCACGTCTGGCATGAACGACAGGCGCTTGGCCGAGGCGACGCCCAGCATGCGCAGCTTGCCGGTCTTGGCATGGGGCGCCATGTTGGGGATGGTGCTGAACAGGATGGGAACCTGGTTGCCCAGTGCGTCGCTGACGGCCGGGGCGCAGCCGTTGTAGGGCACGTGCACCATGTCGACCTTGGCGCCCTGGTTGAAGGCTTCGCCGGCGAAGTGCTGGGGCGAGCCGTTGCCGCAGGACGAGTAGTTGGCCTTGCCCGGGTTCGCGCGCAGGTGGCTGACCAGTTCGGCCACGGAGCGGGCGGGGTAGCCGCTGTTGACGCCCACCGCTACCGGCGAGGACACGAGCTGGGCGATGGGCCGCAAGTCCTTCCTGATGTCGTATCCCTGGGTGAAATTCAGCGCCGCGTTGATCGTGATGGTGCTGTTGGTCAGCAGCAGCGTGTAGCCGTCGGCGGCGGCGCGCGCGACGTAGTTGGCGCCGATGTTGCCCGAGGCGCCGGCGCGGTTGTCGACGATGACGGTCTGGCCGTTCAACTGGCCGCCGATGTTCGTGGCCAGCAGGCGCGCCACGGTATCGGCGCCGCCGCCGGCCTGGAACGGCACGACGATGGTGATGGGGCGGGACGGATAGGCGCCGGGCTGGGCGTGGGCCGACGGGGCCAGGGCGGCCGCCAGGGCAAGGGCCAGGAAGGCCCGGCGGGGGGCGGGCATGCGCGGGTTCATGGTGGTGTCTCCTGTCTTCGCCGGTGCTGGCGCATCGGCGGCAATGGTATGTGCAGCGCAGTGTATGGATCGATTTACGTCGAATCAATCTCGATTGCATAATCGATGTATTGCCGATTCGCCGGGTATTCGGAACCCGTCATCCCCACCATGGATCCATCAGAAAACGGCGCGGCCGGACCGGCCTGGGAGGCCGGCGGTTTCGTCGATTCCAAGGAGGCGTGCCGTCTGCTGGGGGTCAAGGCCGCCACGCTGTACACCTACGTCAGCCGCGGCCTGCTGCATCCGGTCGCGCAGCCGGGCCGCAAGACGCGCCTGTACCTGCGCGACGAAGTGGAGGGGCTGCGCACGCGCAGCCAGGCCCGGATGGGCCATGGCCCGGTGGCGGCGACGGCGCTGCGCTGGGGGCAGCCCGTGATCGATACCGGAATCACGGAAATCACGCCGGCCGGGCCGCGCTACCGGGGGCGCCTGGCGGCCGAACTGGTCGAATACCCCGGGGCGTTCGAGAACGTGGCCGAACTGCTGTGGACCGGCGTGCTGCCCGAGGGCGCCAGCATCTGGCCGGCCCAGCCGCTGCCGGCACGTGTCCGCCGCGCACTGGGCGCCTTCGGTCCGGAGCCGGGCGAGACACCGCGCATGGTCCGGGTGTTCCAGGCCGCGGCGCTGGCCCTGGGCGGCGGATCGGTGGACGAGGAAGTGCGCGGCGGCGGGGCCGTCCCGGCGGCGCGGCAGCTCGTGCTGGCGTTCGCCGGCTGCTGCGGCCTGCTGTCCGACCCGCGCCGCTACCGGCCGCCGGCCGGCGCCAAGCCGCTGGCCCGGCACCTGGCCGAGGCGATGGGCAAGGATGCCGCTCCCGACCTGCTGCGGGTGCTGAACGCCATGCTGATACTGAGCGCGGACCACGAGTTGTCGCCGCCCACGTTCAGCGCGCGCATCGCCGCCTCGGTGGGCGCCGAGCTCCATGCCTGCGTGGGGGCGGCGCTGGCGGCCCTGTCCGGCACGGGCCTGGCCGGCGGATGCGACCGCATCGAGGACACGCTGGCCGCCGTCCGCTCGCGCGGCCAGCTCGACGCCTGGGTGGCGCGGGTGGTGCGCGACCGCGCGCGCTCGTCCGCCTTCGGCATCGAATCCTATCCCCAGGGGGACCCACGGGCGGCGCTGCTGATACGCATGGCGCGCGCGCATCCGCGTCCCGGCCGGCGCGCGGGGACCCTGCTGCGCTTCCTGGACGAGGTCCAGGCCAGGGTGGGCGTGCCGCCGCGGATCGAACTCGGCCTGGTCGCGGCCTGCGCGGCCTGGGACCTGCCGCCCGGCGCCGCCAGCGCGCTGTGGGCCATGGGCCGGACCTCGGGCTGGATCGCCCATGCGCTGGAGCAGCGGCTGAACGGCTTCTTCCTGCGCCCGCGCGGGCAGTTCCACGCTGGGCCGCAAGGGGGCGCTGTGCTAAAATCCCAGGCAACGTAGACCCTTACTGCGACACGAACGGACAACGGCATGCGCGTCATTTCCATGCTCGATCGAACTACCTCGGGGAACATCGCCGGCTAGCCGCGTTGGTTTCCTGGATCGCATCGTCCGTTCCCGCCGGGCCCCCTGGGCCCGGGATCCTGCAGAAAGCAAGAAACGCGGCCCGGTGCCGCGTTTTTTCGTTTCAGGTTCGTCCCAGGGTTTTTCTTCATCTCTTTCGAGGTCGCTTCAATGATCAAGGTAACGCTGCCCGATGGTTCCCAGCGTGAGTTCCCGGCCCCCGTCACGGTGGCGGATGTCGCCGCGTCCATCGGCGCCGGGCTGGCCAAGGCCGCGCTGGCCGGCCGGGTCACCTACGAAGGCAGCGATCCCACCCTGGTCGATACCAGCCACACGATAGACCGCGATGCCCAACTGGCCATCGTCACGGGCAAGGACGCCGACGGGCTGGACCTGATCCGCCATTCGACGGCGCACCTGCTGGCCTACGCGGTCAAGTCGCTGTTCCCCGAGGCCCAGGTCACGATCGGCCCGGTCATCGACAACGGCTTCTACTACGATTTCTCGTACTCGCGGCCGTTCACGCCCGAGGACCTGGCCGCCATCGAGAACAAGATGCTGGAGCTGGCCAAGAAGGACGAGATCGTCACGCGCGAGGAATGGAAGCGCGACGACGCGGTGGATTTCTTCAACTCGATAGGCGAGAAGTACAAGGCCGAGATCATCGCGTCGATCCCGGACAACCAGACGATCTCGCTGTACCGCGAGGGCGACTTCATCGACCTGTGCCGCGGCCCGCACGTGCCGTCCACCGGCAAGCTCAAGGTGTTCAAGCTGATGAAGGTGGCCGGCGCCTATTGGCGCGGCGACAGCAAGAACGAGATGCTCCAGCGCATCTACGGCACGGCCTGGGCGAAGAAGGAAGACCAGGACGCCTACCTGACGATGCTGGAAGAGGCCGAGAAGCGCGACCACCGCAAGCTGGGCCGCGAGCTGGACCTGTTCCACTTCCAGGACGAGGCGCCGGGGCTGGTGTTCTGGCACCCCAAGGGCTGGACGATCTGGCAGCAGGTCGAGCAATACATTCGCGGCGTCTACCGCGACAGCGGCTACCAGGAGGTCAAGGCGCCGCAGATCCTGGACCGCTCGCTGTGGGAAAAAACCGGGCACTGGGACAACTATCGCGACAACATGTTCACGACGGAGTCCGAGAACCGCTACTACGCGCTCAAGCCCATGAACTGCCCGGGCCACGTGCAGATCTTCCGCGCCAACCTGCATTCGTACCGCGACCTGCCCCTGCGCTACGGCGAATTCGGCCAGTGCCACCGCAACGAACCCTCGGGGGCGCTGCACGGGATGATGCGCGTGCGCGGCTTCACGCAGGACGACGGCCACATCTTCTGTACCGAGGACCAGATCCTGGACGAGTGCGTGGCCTTCACGGCGCAGCTGCAGCGCGTCTACCGCGATTTCGGCTTCACCGACATCCTGTACAAGATCGCCACGCGGCCGGAAAGCCGGATCGGGTCGGACGAGGTCTGGGACAAGGCCGAGCAGGCGCTGATCGAAAGCCTGCGCCGTTCCGGCTGCGAGTACGAGATCAGCCCGGGCGACGGCGCCTTCTACGGCCCGAAGATCGAATACACGCTGAAGGACGCCATCGGGCGCCACTGGCAGTGCGGCACGATCCAGGTCGACTTTTCCATGCCCGGCCGCCTGGGGGCCGAGTACGTGGACCAGCACGACCAGCGCGTGACCCCCGTCATGCTGCACCGGGCCATCCTGGGTTCGATGGAGCGTTTCATCGGCATGCTGATCGAAAACTTCGGCGGGGCCATGCCGCCCTGGCTGGCGCCGGTGCAGGCCGTGGTCTGCAATATTTCGGAATCCACGGCCGAATATGCCCAAAGTGTCGCGCAAACCCTGAAAAAACAAGGGTTTAGAGTAGAATCGGATTTGCGTGGTGAAAAGATCACCTATAAAATCCGGGAGCACAGCTTGCAAAAAATTCCCTATATCCTCGTGGTGGGGGAAAAAGAAAGGCAAGCAGCATCGGTGGCCGTACGCGCCCGCGGCGGCATCGACCTGGGGGTTCTCCCGATCGATGTGTTCTCGTCGCGGCTCGCTGCCGACGTGGCCGAGCGCCGCAACCCGGAAGCCCCCGCCAATCCGTCCTGATCGCGTGGTTGGCCGTTCCGGGGGCCGGGCACGGCTCGTGCTGGCGGCGGGGCAACCCGCCGCACGCGGCCGTTTCAATCAAATTCAGGAGTTTTAGACATCGCTACCGACAAGCCGAATCGCATCAATGGTGAAATTACCGCACTTGAGGTGCGCCTGATTGGGGTCGACGGCGAACAGCTTGGCATCGTCAAGCTGGCCGAAGCAGTTAGGCTTTCCGAACAGAATGATGTGGATCTGGTAGAAATTGCCCCCAACGCGCAGCCTCCGGTCTGCCGCCTGATGGACTATGGCAAGTTCAAGTACCAAGAGCAAAAGCGGCAGCACGAAGCCAAGCTCAAGCAGAAGATCATCCAGGTCAAGGAAGTCAAGTTCCGCCCTGGCACCGACGAAGGCGATTACCAGGTCAAGCTGCGTAATCTGCGCCGGTTCCTGGAAGAGGGCGACAAGGCCAAGGTCACGCTGCGCTTCCGCGGCCGCGAGATGGCCCACCAGGAACTGGGCATGCGCGTGCTGGAACGTGTGCGCGACGACCTGGTCGAGATCAGCGCTGTCGAGGCGATGCCCAAGCTCGAAGGCCGCCAGATGGTGATGGTGCTGGCGCCCAAGAAGAAGGTCCTGCCGGCCGGCAAGGGTGCGGCGGGCGAATAACGCGGTATAATCTTTGGTTTTCCGGGATGACCGTACCCTTTATGGGGGGCATCCCGGCGAATCCCGGTGCGAAATTCCTGGCCCCGGGCAATCCGGCTTCCTTGCGACGCCTTCAAATCCGCCAGGCGGGGTCCAACCCGCGCCGGCGGTGCGCCGCAGGGATCCGGAGCAGGTAAAACAAGTGAATGCGGGTCGTCAAGTCCGGCAGGATATCGCCGGCACCCGTGAGCATGTAAACGTACAGGAAGCAGTCATGCCTAAGATGAAGACCAAGAAAAGCGCCGCTAAGCGCTTTAAGGTCCGCGGTAGCGGTTCCATCAAGCGGGGCCAGGCGTTCAAGCGCCACATCCTCACGAAGAAAACCACCAAGAACAAGCGTCAGTTGCGCGGCTCCACCGCGGTCCACGAGGCCGATGTGAAATCCGTGCGGGCAATGATGCCGTTTGCCTGATCCCAACCCGCTGATATTGGAGTTTTCAAATGCCTAGAGTCAAACGTGGGGTAACCGCCCGGGCCCGTCACAAGAAAGTCATCAGCGCTGCCAAGGGATACCGTGGCCGCCGCGGCAACGTCTTCCGCGTCGCCAAGCAAGCGGTCATGCGCGCCGGCCAGTACGCCTATCGCGACCGCCGCGCCAAGAAGCGCACCTTCCGCGCGCTGTGGATCACGCGTATCAACGCCGCCGTCCGCGAGCATGGCGTGTCGTACAGCGTGTTCATCGCCGGCCTGAAGAAGGCTGCGATCGACCTGGACCGCAAGGTGCTGGCCGACCTGGCTGTGCGCGACAAGGCCGGCTTTGCCGCCATCGTGCAGCAAGTCAAGAACGCCCTGGCCGCCTGAGCTCGCTAGCGACGCAAGCGGGGCGTGGCCGGATCGCCGGCCATGTCCGGGCACGCGTCGCGAGCCACGAGTGCAACACCCGAACGGGGCTTCTCTTGAAGCCCCGTTCGTGTTTGTGGCGACCCATTTTTTCCCTTATTGATACGAATCCGCCATGTCCCAGAATCTGGACGATCTGATACGCCAAGCCGGGGAGGCCTTCGCGGCCGCGTCCGACCCCAATGCGCTGGAGAACGAAAAGGCCCGGTTCCTGGGTAAGCAGGGCGCCTTGACGGCTTTGCTCAAGGGGCTGGCCAGCCTGACGCCGGAGCAGAAGCGCACCGAGGGGGCGCGCATCAACGAGGCCAAGGGCCGGATCGAAGGGCTGCTGAACGAGCGCCGCCAGGCGCTGGCCGATGCGAGGCTGAACGCTCGCCTGGCCGAGGAAACCATCGACGTCACGCTGCCCGGCCGGGGCCGGGGCCGGGGCGGTATCCATCCGGTCATCCGCACCTGGGAGCGGATCGAGCAGATCTTCCGCTCCATCGGCTTCGAGGTGGCCGACGGCCCGGAAATCGAGAACGACTGGACCAACTTCACGGCGCTGAACAATCCCGAGAACCATCCGGCCCGATCGATGCAGGATACGTTCTACGTCGACATGAAGGACGACAAGGGCCTGCCGCTGCTGCTGCGCACGCACACCAGCCCGATGCAGGTGCGCTATGCGCGTGCCCACCAGCCGCCCATCAAGGTGATCGCCCCCGGGCGGACCTACCGCGTCGACAGCGACGCCACGCATTCGCCCATGTTCCATCAGGTCGAGGGCCTGTGGATAGACGAGAACATCTCGTTCGCCGACCTGAAGGGCGTCTACACCGATTTCCTGCGCGCCTTCTTCGAGACCGACGACCTGGTGCTGCGTTTCCGCCCGTCGTTCTTCCCCTTCACCGAACCGTCGGCCGAGATCGACATGATGTTCACGTCGGGCCCCAACAAGGGCCGTTGGCTGGAGATCTCCGGCTCGGGGCAGGTGCACCCCACGGTGGTGCGCAACTTCGGCCTGGATCCGGAACGCTACATCGGCTTTGCCTTCGGCTCCGGCCTGGAACGGCTGACGATGCTGCGCTACGGCGTGAACGACCTGCGCCAGTTCTTCGAAGGCGATCTGCGCTTCCTTAAGCAATTCAACTGAAAGGGAGGTCCCCCTGCGCGCGAAGCGCCAGGCGGGACTACACACTATGCAATTTCCCGAATCCTGGTTGCGGTCGCTGACCAATCCTGAAATTTCGACCGACGAACTGGCTCATCAATTGACCATGGCCGGTCTCGAGGTCGAGGAAGCCGAACCGGTGGCGCCCGCCTTCAGCGGCGTGGTGGTGGCGCAGGTGCTGGCGCTCGAACCGCACCCGAACGCCGACAAGCTGCGCGTGTGCAAGGTCGACGCAGGGCAGGGCGAGCCGCTGCAGATCGTATGTGGCGCGCCGAACGTGGCGGTCGGCATGAAGGTGCCGCTGGCCACCGTGGGCGCCCGGCTGCCCGGTGACATCAAGATAGGCGTGGCCAAGATGCGCGGCGTCGAATCCGCCGGCATGCTGTGTTCGGCGCGCGAACTGGGCCTGTCGCAGGACCACGCGGGTCTGCTCGACCTGGGCGCGGGCGCCACGGTCGGCATGTCCGTGCGCGAGTGGCTGCAACTGGACGACACGGTCTTCACGCTCAAGCTCACCCCCAACAAGGCGGACTGCCTGTCGGTGCTGGGCGTGGCGCGCGAAGTCTCGGCCCTGACCGGCGCGCCGCTGGCCGCTCCCCGGCTCGATCCGGTGGCGGTCGCCATCGACGATCGCGTGCCGGTGACCGTGCATGCGCCCGACCTGTGCGGACGCTACGTGGGCCGGGTCGTGCGCGGCGTGGACGCGTCCGTTCCGACGCCGGAATGGATCAAGCGGCGGCTGGAGCGTGCCGGCCAGCGGTCGATTTCCGCGCTGGTCGACATTTCCAACTACGTCATGCTGGAACTGGGCCGTCCCAGCCACGTGTTCGACCTGGACAAGGTGCGCGGGGGCCTGCACGTCCGCTGGGGCCAGCCGGGCGAGCAGGTCCTGCTGCTGAACGGCCAGACCGTCGAGGTGGACGGGCAGGTCGGCGTGATCGCCGACGACAACGGCCCCGAGTGCCTGGCCGGGATCATGGGCGGCGAGGCCACCTCGGTGTCGACCCAGACCCGCGACATCTATCTCGAGGCGGCCTTCTGGTGGCCCGCCAGCATCGCCGGCCGCGCGCGCCGCTACAACTTCAGCACCGACGCCAGCCACCGCTTCGAGCGCGGCGTGGACTACGCCAACATTCCCGCCGACTTGGAATATCTGACCAGCCTGATCGTGCAGGTGTGCGGCGGCCAGGCCGGTCCGGTGGACGACCAGGTCGTCAACCTGCCGGAACGCAAGCCCGTGCGCCTGCGCGTGGCGCGCTGCCACAAGGTGCTGGGCGTGGACGTGCCGGAAGACGAGATCGCCGGCATCTTCACCCGTCTGGGCCTGCCTTTCGTGCGCGAGCCCGGCGCCTTCGTCGTGACGCCGCCATCCTTCCGCTTCGACATCGAGATCGAGGAAGACCTGATCGAGGAAGTCGCGCGCGTCCACGGCTTCGAGCGCATTCCCGACCTGCCGCCGCTGGCGCGGGCCGCGGTCAGCGCCGTGCCGGAAGCGCGCCATACCTTCCACGCGCTGCGCCACACGATGGCCGACCTGGACTACCAGGAGGTGATCAACTTCAGCTTCGTGGAAGCCGAGTGGGAACGCGACTACGCGGGCAACGCGGACCCTATCCGCCTGCTCAACCCCATCGCCAGCCAGTTGTCGGTCATGCGCAGCAGCCTGATCGGCGGCCTGGTGGCCAACGCCCAGTACAACGTGAACCGCAAGGCCAGCCGCGTGCGCGTGTTCGAACTGGGCCGGGTCTTCTGGCGCGACGCGGCCGTGGCCGACGGTCCGCTGGCGGTGGCCGGCGTGAACCAGCCCATGCGGCTGGCCGGGCTGGCCTACGGGCCGGCGGTGGAAGAGCAGTGGGGGACCCAGACCCGGCAGGTCGATTTCTACGACGTCAAGGCGGACGTGGAGGCCCTGCTGGCCGGCGGTTCCAGCGAAGCGCCACGCTTCGTGCCCGATGCCCATCCGGCCCTGCATCCCGGCCGCAGCGCCCGCATCGTCATCGACGGCGAGACGGTCGGCTGGATCGGCGAACTGCACCCGCGTTGGCTGCAGCGCGCGGAACTGCCGCACGCCCCGGTGGTGTTCGAACTGGACGCCGACCGCATCGCCGTCCGGCCGCTGCCCGCGCTGCGCGAGATCTCGCGCCAGCCGGTGGTGATCCGCGACTTGGCGCTGTGGGTGGCCGAGGCGGTGACGGCGCAGCAGATGCTGGACACGGTGCGTCATCTGGTGGCCAGGGAGCCCGAGCTGGCGGTCGTCCAGGATGCACGGATTTTCGACGTTTGGCGGGATAAGTCCTTGTTAGAAAAGGAAAAAAGCCTTGCCTTCCGGTTCTGGCTACAGGATACTTCGGTAACCCTGGACGACGCCCGAGTCGAGGCGTGCCTGGCCCGTATCCGCGCCGCGCTGGAATCCGAGCACGGTGCGCGGCTGAGGGTTTGATACCGCTTCCCATCCGTGTCTATGCATTCTCTCGTTTCCGATAGCTACGCTTCCCCGGACGCCCTCGACGCCGATTCCGAGTCCGACCTGTCGCAGGGCGGGCTCGATGCGCGTACCCTGACCAAGGCCGAACTGGCCGATCTGCTGTTCGAGCGGGTCGGCCTGAACAAGCGCGAAGCCAAGGACATGGTCGAGACCTTCTTCGAGGAAATCCGCGACGCGCTCGAACGCGGCGACATGGTCAAGCTATCGGGTTTCGGCAACTTCCAGGTACGCAACAAGCCGCAGCGGCCGGGACGCAATCCCAAGACGGGCGAAGAAATCCCCATCGCCGCCCGCCGCGTCGTCACTTTCCATGCGAGCCAGAAGCTCAAGAGCATGGTCGAGCAGGTCGCGCTGCGCGAACAGAATCCGTCCTGAGAGGTCTTATGGCGCGTATCGAGCCCCCCGTCGTTCTTCCGCCCATTCCCGCCAAGCGCTATTTCACGATAGGCGAGGTCAGCGAGCTCTGCGGCGTCAAGCCGCACGTGCTGCGCTACCGGGAACAGGAATTCACCCAGCTCAAGCCCATCAAGCGACGGGGCAACCGCCGGTACTACCAGCATCACGAAGTGCTGCTGATCCGGCGCATCCGCGAACTGCTGTACGAGCAGGGTTTCACCATCAGCGGCGCCCGCAACCGTCTGGACGAGTCCCGGGGGCACGTGGACGAGGCGCCCCAGGTCGCGCTGGTGTCCATCGAAGAGCCCGAGCTGCAGGCCATCCGGGCCGAACTGGCCGACATCGTCAGCCTGCTGCAGTCCGCCCGCGAGACCAGCCTGGCCCGCTAGGGCTCCCATCCATGTGACCGTAGGTCAGCTTGCGCACCAGGTCGACGAGCTGGCTCTGGCGCGCGGTCTGGGTGCGCCGGAACAGCGATCTGAGCTGCGTCCTGGCCGTCTCCAGCGAGACGCCCAGCTGCTGCGCGCATTCCTTGATCTGCCATCCCTGCATCAACAACAGCAACAGCCGGTACTCCGCGGGCGGGATGCCGAACAGCGCATGCAGCAGGCGCTGCGCGCTGATAGGCGTGGCATCGCGCGCATGGACCTTCACCAGGGCCAGGGGCTCGCACGTGGCCAGCGGAAAAGACATGGGTTCCGGCAGCGGCGTGACCACTACCGCGTAGCGGACCAGGGGCGTGCCGAACTCCACGTGGGCGCCGGTGGCCAGCCGGGCCCGCTGGGTACAGGCGGCCACCAGCGCCTCGGCAAGCCGCGAGCCCGATCCGCTCCGCACCGACTTCAGCCCCGACGCGCCGAAGGGATTGCCGGGCAGGGAAAGCCAGTTCGAGCCGGCCCGGTTGGCAAGATGCACCCGGCCCCGCGCGTCGGTGGCCAGCAGCGGAAAGTTGAAATCGTCCAGCAGTTGCTGCGCCAGTTCGGCCTGTTGCTGCAGGCCCAGGAATTGATGGCGCAACGTGGCGGCCTGCTGCAGATGCGGCGCGAGCAGGCGCAGCAGCGGGGACTTGGACGGCGCGTCGGTGTCGGGCTGCGACAGGGGAAATTGCAGTGAAAGGCAGCACTCTGCCACGCCGTTCTTCAGGATGGGAAGGGCATGGACGGAGCGCAGCCCATAGGAACGCATGAATTCCTGGTAGAAGGGATCGCGGTCGAGGGCATGGCGGCCGAACCACTGCCAGTCGATGTACCAGTGGCCCAGTTGCAGCCTGTCGCGCACGTTTTCGGCGGGATCGTGGCGGCTGTAGTGGTTGCTGTAGTCGTTGAACGCCCGTTCGTCTCCGCCGCTGTGCTCGCCGACCGCGGCGGCCGGAGCGCGCCGGTCCAGGATGACCGTACAGGCCGATTCGGCTCCGGTCAGGTCCCG
Source organism: Pigmentiphaga kullae (assembly GCF_004216695.1). Lineage (GTDB taxonomy): Bacteria > Pseudomonadota > Gammaproteobacteria > Burkholderiales > Burkholderiaceae_B > Pigmentiphaga > Pigmentiphaga kullae. Next base: position 880,856 of record NZ_SGXC01000002.1, on the reverse strand, counting down.
GATGCGCTTGAGCGCCGCATGCCATCCCTCCTGCCCAAGGACGCCGCCGTACAGGTCGTGGGCAATGCTAAGGGCCAGTTTTTCCATTCTCGTTTTAGCCGACCGCTCTATTTCCGGAAGGATATTACGGCGGTCAGCGGCGGAGCAAACAATGGCGGGGCCGGGCTCGGGGCAGTGTATCTTCCGCGCGTCAGGCCTCCCAGGACGGACGAGGGTCCGTGCGTATCGGATAGCGGGCGAGAGCTTGCGCGCACAGCTCGCGCGGGCATGCGCCGGCGTCGGCCAGCGCATGCAGCGCGGCCAGGACGATGTGGAAACGATCGACTTCGAAGAACTGGCGCAGGGCGCTGCGGGTATCGCTGCGGCCGAAGCCGTCGGTTCCAAGCACCGTCATCCGCGCCGGGCAGTGGGGCGCGATCAACGACGGCCAGGCGCGTACATAGTCGCTCGCAGCGACCACGGGCGCGCCGCCGGCCAGGCACTGCTCGACGTGGCTGCGGCGCGCGGGCTGGTCTGGATGCAGGCGGTTCCAGCGCTCGACCTCGCGCGCGTCGCGGGCCAGTTCCGCGTAGCTGGTGGCGCTCCAGGCCTCGCTGGCGATGTCCCAATCGGCGGCCAGCAGTTCGCCGGCGGCGATGGCTTCGCGCAGGATGGCGCCCGACCCCACGAGGCGCACCGCCGGCTCGCCCTGGCCGTGCGCGCCGTGCCGGTAGAGTCCCTTGATCACACCCTCGTGGGCCTCGGGCGGCAGGCTGGGCTGAGGCACGTTCTCGTTGACCAGGGTCAGGTAGTAGAAGACGTCTTGCTGGCGTTCGAGCATGGCGCGCATGCCATGGTCGACGATGACGGCGACTTCCGAGGCGAAGGCGGGGTCGTAGGCGCGGCAGTTGGGGACGCCGGCCGCCGTGACCAGGCTGGCGCCGTCCTGGTGTTGCAGGCCTTCGCCGCCCAGCGTGGTGCGGCCGGCCGTGGCGCCCAGCAGGAAGCCGCGGGCGCGCTGGTCGGCGGCCGCCCAGATCAGGTCGCCCACGCGCTGGAAGCCGAACATCGAGTAGTAAATGTAGAACGGCAGCATGGCCGTGCCGTGCACGGCGTAGCTGGTGGCGGCGGCGGTCCAGGAACTGATGGCGCCGGCCTCGCTGATGCCTTCTTCCAGGATCTGGCCGTCCAGCGCTTCGCGATAGCTCAGCACCGAGCCGATGTCCTCGGGCTCGTAGCGCTGGCCGGCGCTGGAGTAGATGCCGATCTGCCGGAACAGCGCCGCCATGCCGAAGGTGCGCGCCTCGTCGGCGACGATGGGCACGACGCGCGGGCCGAGCCGCTTGTCCTTGAGCAGGCTGGACAACAGGCGCACGAAGGCCATGGTGGTGGACATTTCCTTGCCGCCGGCCTGGAGTGCGAAGCCGGCGTAGCGTTCCAGCGCGGGCACGGGAACCGGCGCGGCCTGCGGCGAGCGGGCGGGCACGGGGCCGCCCAGCTCGCCGCGCCGGGCGTGCAGGTAGCGGATCTCGGCGCTGTCCGCGCCGGGATGTAGGAAGGCCAGGGATTCGGCCTGCTCGTCGCTCAGCGGCAGCGAGAATCGGTCGCGGAAGGCGATCAGCGCGTCGCGGTCCAGCTTCTTCTGCTGATGGGTGGTCATCTTGCCCTGGCCGGCCTCGCCCATGCCGTAGCCTTTCTTGGTCTGGGCCAGGATGACGGTGGGGCGGCCCGTGCTGCGCGCGGCCGCGTGATAGGCGGCATGGATCTTCACCAGATCGTGGCCGCCGCGCCGCAGCCGGTCGATCTCCTCGTCAGTCAGGCCCTGCGCCAGCCGGACTAGCTGCGGGTCCTGGCCGAAGAAATGGTCGCGGTTGAAGCGGCCGTCCTTGGCGGCGAAGGTCTGCAATTGCCCATCCACGGTTTGCGAGAACGCCCGCCGCAGGGCGCCGCCGGTATCGCGCGCGAACAAGCCGTCCCAGTCCGAGCCCCACAGCAGCTTGATCACGTTCCAGCCCGCGCCCGCGAACAGGGACTCGAGCTCGTCGACGATGCGGCCGTTGCCGCGCACCGGACCGTCCAGCCGCTGGAGATTGCAGTTCACGACCCAGACCAGATTGTCGAGTCCCTCGCGGGCCGCCAGCGTCAACGCCGACATGCTTTCGGGTTCGTCCATCTCGCCGTCGCCGAAGATGCCCCAGACCTTGCGGCCTGTGGTGTCGAGCAGGCCCCGGTGTGCCAGGTAGCGCATGAAGCGCGCCTGGTAGATGGCGTTGATGGGGCCGATGCCCATCGAGCCGGTGGGAAACTGCCAGAAGTCGGGCATGAGCCACGGATGGGGGTAGCTGGACAGTCCGCGCGCGCCACGCGCCCGCGCGGTGATTTCCTGCCGGTAGTGCGCCAGGTCGGCTTCTTCCAGCCGGCCTTCCAGGAAGGCCCGGGCGTAGACGCCCGGCGCCGAATGGGGCTGGCAGAACACCAGGTCCGCCTGGCCGGCGGGGCCGCCGCGGAAAAAGTGATTGAAGCCGACCTCGAACAGGTCGGCCGCGCTGGCGTAGCTGGCGATGTGGCCGCCCAGTTCGCCATGTGCGAGGTTGGCCCGCACGACCATGGCCAGCGCGTTCCAGCGCATCAGCGCGGCCAGCCGCTCTTCGATGGCGAGGTCGCCGGGGAAGGGGGGCTGGACCTGGACGGCGATGGTGTTGACGTAGGGGGTGTTGCGCGGCGGGCGCCAGCCGACGGCCGCATTGGCGGCCGTGTCGGTCAGCATGTCGAGAATCTGCCGCACGCGTTCCGGCCCGTTGGTCTCCAGCATCGACAGCAGGGCGTCCCGCCATTCGGCGGTTTCCATGGGATCGGGGTCGGCCGGCGGGCCGTCCTGCCGCGCCAGGTGCCGGGATTCGTCGTACATGCGTGCTTCTCCTCGTGTGCTGAGGAAAATTCTACGCTTGAAGATCCGGCATTTTTCCCTGAAAATTCTTTAGAAAACCTGGTTTGACGGCATAAAATTCTTCTATTTATAAGAAAAAAAGCATGATCGATCTCGATGAAATCGACCGGCGCATCCTGGCCGAACTCCAGGCCGATGCCAGCATCTCCAACGTGGAATTGGCGCGCCGGGTGCACCTGTCGCCATCCCCCTGCCTGACGCGGGTCAAGGCCCTGGAGGCGGCCGGCCTGATCCGCCAGTACGTCGCCTTGCTCGACCCGCAGCAGCTGGGCCTGCACCTGAACGTCTTCATCTCGATCAGCCTGAAGCAGCAGAACCGCAAGGCGCTGCAAGTGTTCGAGGACGCCATCTGCGCCCGCGAGGAAGTCATGGAGTGTTATCTGATGACGGGAGATGCCGACTACCTGCTGAGGGTGGCCGTGCCGGACATCCAGGCGCTGGAAAGCTTCATCCTGGAGCAGTTGTCACCCATTGCCCAGGTCGAGAAGATCCGCTCCAGCTTCGCGCTCAAGCAGGTGCGCTACAAGACCGCGCTGCCGCTGCGGTCCGCGGGGGAACGCTAGCGCCGCCCAATTGGTGACAATTGCGTCCGGCGTGCTCGCCAGGCGGTACCCATCAAGCAAAAAGCCCGGTAGCTTGTGGCCACCGGGCTTTTTTTCTTCGGTTCCGACTAATACAGGTCAAGAACTTGTATATGGTCGGGGCGGCGGGATTCGAACTCGCGACCCCTTGCACCCCATGCAAGTGCGCTACCAGGCTGCGCTACGCCCCGAAAGAAAAAAAGTATAGCAAATTTTTGGGGTGGTAGGAAAGAGGTGCCGCAGTTTATTTTGCATGGGGTTGCGACGATCGAAAGGGATGAAACGTGGTGTGCAGTTTGCGGAACTCTGCGCATCGGTCCACAGCCATAAGAGTGTATACCCCTAGGAGAGACACCAAAAAAATATCGTGCGTGCGCAACAGAAAGCGAATCGTCCGTCCGGATGCGCCGTATGATGTTTGCAAGGAGGTCGTCGAAGGGCAGGAAGTTCATCCGGCAGGAAAGAACCGGAAGCCGGCTCGACCGGCACTAACAACAACAGAGTCGTGTAGGCAGTTTTCATTCACTCGCTGTTGGAGGTTGTCCGTGCTGAACATCGTCGAAGGGTTCAAATCTCAATACGCCAAGACGCAGGAAACCGAACTTTCTCTCGAGGAGTACCTGGACCTCGCCCGCCGGGATCCCGTGGTCTACGCCAGTGCGGCCGAGCGCATGCTTGCCGCGATAGGCGAGCCCGAGCTGGTCGATACGCGCAACGATCCCCGGTTGTCGCGCCTGTTTTCCAATCGCCTGATCCGCCGCTATCCCGCCTTCAAGGAATTCTTCGGCATGGAGGACGTGATCGATCAGATCGTGGCGTTCTTCAAGCATGCGGCCCAGGGGCTGGAAGAACGCAAGCAAATCCTCTATCTGCTGGGCCCCGTCGGCGGCGGCAAGTCGTCGATCGCAGAGCGCCTGAAGGCGTTGATGGAAGCGCATCCCATCTATGCGCTCAAGGGTTCGCCGGTCAATGAGTCGCCGCTGGGCCTGTTCCACCCCGACCGCTTCGGCGATCAGCTCGAGAAGGAATACGGCATTCCCCGCCGCTACCTGACGGGCATCATGTCGCCGTGGGCCATCAAGCGGCTGCGGGAATTCGACGGCGACATCTCGCAGTTCCGCGTGGTCCGGCTCCAGCCGTCGGTGCTGCGGCAACTGGCCATCGCCAAGACCGAACCGGGCGACGAGAACAACCAGGACATCTCCTCGCTGGTCGGCAAGGTCGATATCCGCAAGCTGGACCGCTACTCGCAAGACGATCCCGATGCCTACAGCTATTCGGGAGGGCTGTGCCTGGCCAACCAGGGCATGCTCGAATTCGTTGAAATGTTCAAGGCGCCCATCAAGATGCTGCATCCCTTGCTGACGGCGACCCAGGAAGGCAACTTCAAGGGTACCGAAGGGTTTTCGGCCATCCCGTTCAACGGGATCATCCTTGCGCATTCCAACGAGTCCGAATGGCAGACCTTCCGCAACAACAAGCACAACGAGGCGTTCCTGGACCGTATCTACATCGTCAAGGTGCCGTACTGCCTGCAGGTCTCGGAAGAGGTCAAAATCTACCGCAAGCTGCTGCAGAACAGCTCGCTGGCGCAGTCGCCATGCGCGCCCGGCACGCTCGACATGATGGCCCAGTTCTCGGTGCTGACGCGCCTGAAGGAGCCCGAGAACTCCAGCATCTATTCGAAGCTGCGGGTCTATGACGGCGAGAGCCTGAAGGACGTCGACCCGAAGGCCAAGGTCCTGCAGGAATACAAGGACTACGCCGGTACCGACGAGGGCATGACGGGCGTCTCGACGCGCTTCGCCTACAAGATCCTGTCCAGCGTCTTCAACTACGACCAGACCGAGATCGCCGCCAATCCGGTGCACCTGATGTACGTGCTGGAGCAGCGCATCGGCCGCGAGGACTACCCCGACGAGATCCGCCGGCGCTACCTGGAGCACATCAAGGGCTACCTGGGACCGCGCTACGCGGAGTTCATCGGCAAGGAAATCCAGACCGCGTACCTGGAGTCGTATTCGGAGTACGGGCAGAACATCTTCGACCGCTACGTCACGTTCGCCGATTGCTGGATCCAGGACGAGGAATTCCGCGACCCCGAAACGGGCGAGAGCTTCGACCGCTCGGCGCTGAACGCCGAGCTCGAGAAGATCGAGAAGCCGGCGGGCATCGCCAATCCCAAGGATTTCCGCAACGAGATCGTGAACTTCGTGCTGCGCGCCCGCGCCAACAACAACGGCCGCAATCCCGCGTGGACCAGCTACGAGAAGCTGCGCGAGGTGATCGAGAAGAAGATGTTCTCCAACACCGAGGATCTGCTCCCGGTCATTTCGTTCAACGCCAAGGCTTCGGTCGAGGACAAGCGCAAGCACGAGAGCTTTGTCGAACGAATGGTCGAGAAAGGCTATACCGAAAAGCAAGTCCGCCTGCTGTGCGAGTGGTACTTGCGGGTGAGGAAGTCTTCGTGAGCTAGGTGAATATGAATTCACTCATCGATCGGCGGCTCAACGGCCGTAACAAGAGCGCTGTCAACCGGGAGCGCTTCATCAGGCGGTACAAGGACCAGATACGCAAGGCGGTACGCGAACTGGTCCAGGAACGGTCCATCGAAGAGATGGACCAGGGCGGCGAAATCAACCTCCCGGCCAAGGACATCTCCGAACCCAGCTTCCGCTACGGCAGGGGCGGGGATCGCGAGATCGTCCATCCCGGCAACCGGGAGTTCGCCAAGGGCGACAAGATCGACCGGCCGCGGGGGGGCGACGACGGCGACCCTTCCGAGCCGGGCGAGGGCGATTCCGTGGATCCGTTCACGTTCAGCCTGTCGCGGGACGAGTTCCTGAACCTGTTCTTCGAGGACATGGAGCTTCCCCACCTGATCCGTACCCAGCTGGGCGAGATCAGCCAGCAGAAGTGGCGGCGCGCGGGTTATACCACCACGGGATCGCCCAGCACGCTGAGCGTGGGTCGCACGCTCAAGACCTCGCTGTCGCGGCGTATCGCGCTCAGCGGCGGTTCGCGGCTGGGGCTGCAGGAGGCGCAGCAGAAGCTGGAGGAGTCGGAAGAGGCGGGCGCCCCGGAAGACGAGCTCGATGCCCTGCGCGCCGAGATCGAGGCGCACCGGGCCAGGCTGGCGCGCGTGCCTTTCCTGGACTCGCTGGACCTGCGCTACCGGCATCGCGTGGTCGAGCCTTCGCCGGTGGCGCGCGCCGTGATGTTCTGCCTGATGGACGTCTCGGGGTCCATGGACGAGAACAAGAAGGACCTGGCCAAGCGCTTCTTCACGCTGCTGTACCTGTTCCTGTCGCGCAAGTACGAACGCGTGGACCTGGTATTCGTGCGCCACACGGACAACGCCGAGGAAGTGGACGAGCAGACTTTCTTCCACGATCCCAAGAGCGGGGGCACGGTGGTGCTGTCGGCCCTCGAACTGATGCACGAGATCGTGACCGAGCGCTACTCGCCCGCCACCTGGAACGTCTACGCGGCGCAGGCCACCGACGGCGATTCCTTCGGCGCGGACGCGGCCAAGAGCGCGCGCTTCCTGTCCGAACACCTGCTGCCGCTCACGCGCTACTACGCCTATATCGAGATCCCCGACGTGGACGAGATGCGCAAGAGCAGCCTGTGGGCCGAGTACGAGCGCGAGACGGCGCCGCACTTCGCGATGCGGCGCATACGCGAACGCCGCGAGATATTCGGCGTGCTGCACGACCTGTTCAGGAAGGAGACCGCATGAGCGCCGTCTATCCGCCGCGCGAAGCGCCGTCCGCCCCGGAGGTCCAACCCATCTCGACCACCTCGGAATGGACCTTCGAGCTGATCCAGCGCTATGACGAAGCCATAGGCGAGGTGGCCCGGGAGTTCGGGCTGGACACCTATCCCAGCCAGATCGAGGTCATCACGTCCGAGCAGATGCTGGACGCGTATGCCTCGGTCGGGCTGCCGATCGGCTATCCGCACTGGTCCTACGGCAAGGAGTTCATCCGCAACGAGCAGGCCTATCGGCGCGGCGTACAGGGGCTGGCCTACGAGATCGTCATCAACTCGAACCCCTGCATCGCCTACCTGATGGAAGAGAATTCCATGGCCATGCAGGCGCTGGTGATCGCGCATGCCTGCTACGGCCACAACTCCTTCTTCAAGGGCAACTACCTGTTCAAGCAGTGGACCGAGGCCGACGGCGTGCTGGACTACCTGGTGTTCGCCCGCAAGTACGTCATGGACTGCGAGGAAAAGTACGGCATCGGCCCGGTCGAGGCCACGCTGGACTCCTGCCACGCGCTGATGGCCCATGGCGTGGACCGCTACCGCCGCCCGCATCCGATTTCCTACCGCGAGGAAATGCAGCGCCAGGCCGAACGCGAGGAGTATGCGCGCCAGCAGTACAACGACCTCTGGCGCACGGTGCCCACACGCGACCACGTCGAGCGCGAAGGCAAGCCTTCGGTGTTCCCGCCGGAGCCGGAAGAGAACATCCTGTATTTCATCGAGAAATACTCGCCTTCGCTGGAGCCGTGGCAGAAGGAGCTGGTGCGCATCGTCCGCAAGCTGTCCCAGTACTTCTATCCGCAGACCCAGACCAAGGTCATGAACGAGGGATGGGCGACCTTCTGGCACTACACGCTGCTGAACCGCATGCACGAGAAGGGGCTGGTCAACGACGGCTTCATGATCGAGTTCCTGCAAAGCCACACCAACGTGGTGGCGCAGCGCGGCTTCGACCAGCGCGGCTACGGCGGCATCAATCCGTATGCGCTGGGCTTCGCGATGATGCAGGACATCCGCCGCATCTGCGAGAACCCCACGCCCGAGGACAGGAAGTGGTTCCCGGACATCGCCGGCGGCGATTGGCTCAAGACCCTGGACTTCGCGATGCGCAACTTCAAGGACGAGTCCTTCATCGCACAGTTCCTGTCGCCGCGCCTGATCCGAGAATTCCGCTTCTTCGCGATCGCCGACCACGAGTCCAATCCGAAGCTGGAAGTCGAAGCCATCCACGACGACGACGGCTACCGGCGCGTGCGCCGGCTGCTGGCGGACCAGCACAACCGCGACATGCAGGTGCCGGACATCCAGGTCGTGCGCTACAACCGGGATTCCGACCGGTCCCTGGTCCTGCGCCACGTGACGATGCGGGGAAGGCCCTTGCAGGCCGAGGATGCCGACCAGGTGATGAAGCACCTGGCCCGGCTGTGGGGATTCAAGGTCCGCCTGGAAGAGGTCGATGCGGAAGGCAGCGTCAAGACTTTCCGGGAGCGGTCGAGCTAGAGGCCCCCCCTACGCCCTTCGGCCGCCCCCCAGGGGGCGGCACTGGCGGACCGGAAGGGAAGCCCACCCCCACGCCCTTCGGGCGCCCCCTCAAGGGGGCGATGCGGGTGGACCGGCAAAGCCGGATCCACCGCATCCTGGGGTTCCAACGGGCTGGCGGGGACTGGCGTTCTTACCCCTTGCCAGCATAAACGGGAACGGCCTTGCATCAGATGCAAGGCCGTTTTCTTTCCTGAGCGTGCCCAGACCTAGGGCACAGCGGATCCGGCTTTGCCGGTCCGCCAGTGCCGCCCCCTGGGGGGCGCCCGAAGGGCGTAGGGGGGGGCTCTAGCTCTACGGCTTGAAGAAGGGGGTGGGCACCATCAGGTGGTTCTCCTGCGAGACCAGGTTGCCCATTTCCACGCTTTTCTTCAGGTAGACCTGCCAGTCCGGATCCTTTTGCAGCGCGGCGCGGCGCGCCATGCGGTCGGCGGCGTCCTGGTAGGCCCAGATGTGGGTGAAGCTGTTGACGTTGCCGGTCTCGGTCTGCAGGTACAGCACCGGGTCGCCCAGGTGCTTGCGCTGCGCCTCGAAACCCAGTTCCTGGTAGAGCTCGAGCTGTTTCTTGATCGTGCCGGGCCGGCACGTGTAGGTGCGAACGTCGTACAGCATGGAAATCCCCCGGGGGTCAGAACGAATCGGTGGAGGTGAACAGGCCCACGCGCAGGCCTTCGGCGGTATAGATCTCGCGGCCGTCCACGCTCATGGTGCCGTCGGCGATGCCCAGTACCAGCGTGCGGTTGATGGTGCGCTTGATGTCGATGGTGTAGGTGACCTTCTTGGCCGTGGGCAGCACCTGCCCGACGAACTTGACCTCGCCCGAGCCCAGCGCGCGGCCCCGGCCGGGGTTGCCCTGCCAGCCCAGGAAGAAACCCACCAGCTGCCACATGGCGTCCAGGCCCAGGCAGCCCGGCATGACCGGATCGCCCTCGAAGTGGCAGGCGAAGAACCAGAGGTCGGGATGGATGTCCAGCTCGGCGATCACCTGGCCCTTGCCGTACTTGCCGCCCTGGTCCGAGATGTGCGTGATGCGGTCCATCATCAGCATGTTGGGGGCCGGGAGCTGCGCATTGCCTTTCCCGAACAATTCGCCGCGCGCGCAGCGCAGCAGGTCTTCACGGGAGAAGGCGTTCTGTTCAAGCATTAGGAAGTCCTCGTTGGAAACCGGGATTATATCGTCGGCCCGTTCAGCTGCGCCCGGGCGCGCCGCCCAGCAGCCGCTTGAGTCCCAGCCATTGCTGGGCCAGGAAGCCCCGGCCGTAGTCGCGTCCGCCGCGTTCGGGAAGCTGGTCGCTGATGCCGGTCGGTCCGTAGCTGCCATCGAAGCGCGCGGTGCGCAGCAGGATGTCCCAGATCGGGAACAGGACGCCGAAGTTGTAGTTGGCCTCGGGCCGGCCGGGAACGGGCGGCGGTTCGATGGCGTGGTGGTGACGGTGGAATTTCGGCCCCACGATCAGGTACTGGCCGATGCGGCCGAAGCCGGTGCGCAGGTTGGCGTGCGAGAGGCTTTCGACCAGCCGGGTGATGACCACGACCATGACGAACTGTCCCGGCGGCACGCCCACCAGGTGCGAGACCAGCACGACCACCGCGTCGCGCAGCAGATCGCTGAGCAGGTGGTTGCGGTTGTCGGACCACATCGTCATCTGGCGCTGGCTGTGATGGACGGCGTGCAGCGCCCACAGCCACTGGTAGCGATGCTCGGCGCGATGGAAGGCATAGTCGACGAAGTCGAAGATCAGCAGGTACAGGATCAAGCTGACCCAGGCGCGGTCGGTCACGCCGGGCCAGATCTCGTCGAGATGGAAGGGCGAGAATCCCAGCACGTGCAACTGGCCGAAGACGTGGTCGGCCAGCGGCTGCGTCGTGAAGAACAGCACCAGCCGGAACAGGCCCAGCGAGTGGATGGCGGTATACAGGATATCCAGCCGCACCGAAGCGCGGTCCACGATTTTTTCGACCGGGCGCCAGCGTTGCAGGGGACCGAACACGGCCAGCATGATGATCAGTTGCAGGACGCCCAGCAGCAGCCACATGGTGCCGTCGTAGGCGTCCTCGAGGATGCTGCCGAGCCCCAGGTGGAACAGCAGGGGCTGGACGAGCGTCTCGAACAGCCACTGCTGCATGCCGGAGAAAAGATCGCTAAGGAGTTCCATGGACGTGATGCGTGGCCAGCCAGGCCCGGTATTGCGGATGGTCGGCCAGCGTGGCGAAGCAGTAACCCTTCTGCTTGAGCCCGGTGATGAGCGGTTCCAGCACGGCCGGCGCCCAGGGATCCTGGCGGGACCAGATGCCCAGGTGTGCCATCAAGATATCGCCGGGACGGATGTTGCGCAAGGCGCGCGCCAGCAGCGCCGCGTTGGGGTATTTGTCGCTCGGCAGTTCGTCGCCCAGGAAGCCGGCGTCGGCCCAGCCGACGTGGCGATAGCCGCAGCGGCTTTCGGCCGCCTGGAGCAGGGCGGGTGAGGTCTTGCCACCGGGCGCGCGGAACAGCGGCAGCATGGGCTGCCCGGTCATTTCCTTGAAGCGCGAGGCGCTGCGGTCCAGTTCGGCGCAATAGGCCTCGACGCTCATGACCTGGATCCGCCCGGCCTGCGGGCCGAAGGTGGGCTTGGCGCGGAAGGCGCCGTCCGGCCGGTCGGCCAGCCAGTACACGTGGTCGTAGGTGTGCGAGCCGAAGACGTGTCCGCGCGCCGCCATGGCCTTCCACCAGGGCGCCCAGCGGTCGTCCAGGCTGGTGCCGCCGTCGCGCGTCTTTTCGTTGGCCAGAAAGAAGCTCGCCTTGACCTGTTGGCGGTCCAGCACCTCGGCCACCAGCGGGGCGACGCCCATGTGCCCTGTGTCGAAGGTCAGGTAGACCGGGCGGGCACACTCCGCGGCCTGGGCGCCGGTGGCCGCCAGCAGCAGGGCGGCCGCGCCCGCGCGCGCCAGGCTACTGGCGCGGAGCATGGGACAGGGTCCAGACGCCATGGGGCGAGCGGCCCACCTTGGTCTGGTGTACCACCTTGCGGGTGACCGTATCGATGACGGTGAGCTTCTTCGCCCAGCGCGAGGTGACCAGCAAGGTCTTGCCGTCGGCCAGCACTTCCATGCAGTCCGGGCCGCCGGGAGCGGGATAGGCATCGACCACGGACAGGGTCTGCAGGTCGATGCGGCTGATGGTGTTGGCCACGCGGTTGCTGACGAACAGGTGCCGCCCGTCGCCCTGGGCCCTGAACGCGTGGGCGCCGGCCGCCGTGGGGATGCGCTTGACCAGCCTGGCGGGCGAGGCCGCCAGGTCGTAGACCTCGACGTAGCTGTCGCCGGTCAACGCGACCAGCAGGTAGCGGTCGTCGTGGGTGATGTAGACGTCGGCGGGGGTCTTGCCCACAGGGATGGTCCACAGCGGCGCCTGCGTCGCCAGGTCGATGGCGATCAACTGGTCGCTGTCTTGCAGCGACACGTACAGGTTGCGGCTCTTGCTGTCTATCGTCAGATGGCTGGGCGTGCGGCCCGCCGGAATGCGTTTGACCAGCTTGGGGTCGGCCGATCCGGCCTGCCCGGTCCACTGGTAGATGTCGATGTGGTCCAGCCGGTTCGCCGCGGTCACGAACCATTTCATGTCGGGCGAGAAACGCAGTTGGTAGGGGTCGACGATGCCGGTCAGCGTGCGCTGGACGTTGCCCGTGGCGGGGTCGAAGAAGGTAAGCGAATCGCTGCCGGCATTGGCCACCAGCAATGATTTTTCATCCGGCGTCAGATACAGGTGATGAGGTTCCTTGCCGGTGGGAACACGCCGCAACTCCGCGTAGGTAGCGGGATCGAGGATGCTGACCGAAGCGTCCAGCGAATTCAGGACGAGCACGGGGGGCGGTGCCGCCGAGGCGACAAACACCGCGCACAGGCCGAGAGCGCCGGCCAGGCGGGCAAAAAGCTGAGATTTCAATGTCGGATCCCGCAGGTTCTACAACGCCGCCGGGCGCCGATGCGGGCCCGCGGGCAGCCCGCGGCCGGGGGACGGCCGCCAGAGTTCGCATAGTCTAGGCGGCCGGGCTTGCCGTTGCTGTCGTTTTTGGGTGAATGTTGGTTTACCGCGACAGCCCGGCGCGCGGGCCACCGGCGGTCAGGACAACGGGCATTGCCGGTGATAGGCGTCGGGCTGTTTGTGGAAGGGCGTGGCCAGGGTCTTGAGGGTCATGCGCCCCTGTTCGTCCTTGACCGCCTGCAGCACGTGCATGTCCTGCAGCGGGAAGTGGTTGTTGTTGAAACGGAAGTCGCCCCGCACCGAGGCGAAGTCCGCCTGCTTCAAGGCCGCCATGAACGCCGGCTTGTCGGCCACCCGGCCCTGCACCTTGGCGATGGCGGCGTCCAGCAGCAGCGCCGCGTCGTAGCTCTGGGCGGCGTAGTTCGAGGGGATGCGCCTGTAGCGCTGCTCGAAGGCCTGGACGAAGCGGCGGCTCGAAGCATTGTCGAAATCGGGCGCCCAGAAGCCGCCGCTGATCATGCCTTGCGCCGACTCGCCCAGCACCGGCAGCGAGATGGCGTCGATGGTGAAGGTGGATAGCAGCGGCGTCTTCTGCAGGCCCGACTGGGCGTATTGCTTGGCGAAGCTGACGCCCAGGCCGCCGGGGAAGAACGCAAACACCGCATCGGGTTGGCGGGCGGCGGCCTGCGCCAGCTCGGTGGAGAAATCGAGCTGCTGCAAGGAGGTGTAGACCTCGTCGGCCAGCGGGGCCTTGTAGTAGCGCTTGAAACCGGCCACGGTGTCCTTGCCGGCCTGGTAGTTGGGCGCCAGGACGACGACCCGCTTGTAGCCCTTGTCGGCGGCGTATTGGCCGACCGCTTCGGACGCCTGGTCGCCTTGCCAGGAGGTGATGAACTGATAGGGCGAGCACCGGGGTCCGGCGATCTGCGAAGGACCCGCGTTCGATCCGATCACGAAGACTTCGCGGTCGGTCAGGTATTTGTGCACGGCCAGCATGATGTTCGAGAACGAAATGCCGGTGACGATGGACACTTTCTCGCGCTCCACCAGCCGCCGCGCGGCCTGGTTGGCCACGTCGGGCTTGAGCTGGGTGTCCTCGCGCAGGATCTCGACCGGATGGCCGCCCAGCTTGCCGCCATTGCGTTCGACCAGCAGCATGAAGCCGTCGAGCTGGTCCTGGCCCACGGCGGCCTGGGGGCCGGTCAGCTCTCCCATGAAGCCGATCTTGATCGGCGCCTGGGCCTGGGCGGCGCCGCAGGCCATGATCAGGGCGGCCGCGGCCGCCACGCTGCGCAAGCGGTGGTGCATGATGTCTGTCTCCTGGAGGTGGGGCAGGGCGGGCCTGCCGGGGAAGGCGGCCGCGATTCGTTGCCGCGGCCGGCCGGAAAACGGATCAGCGCGACTGGGCGCTTGCGGCTTCGGCTTTGCGCAGGCGTTCGAGCGTATGGCGCATGCGCACCGGCCCGAGGTCCACGTTCAGCAGGACGGGCTTCATGTCCCAGAAATCGTTGTCGCCCAGGGCTTCCTGCTGCGCGTCGATGATGGGTTTGTCCTGGTCCTCGAATGCGATGCGGCGCATTTCCGCCAGCCTGGCGTTGGTCTCGGGATCCAGTTCGGGGCCGGGCGGGCGCGCTGCGGCGAAGTGATAGTGGGTGGTACGGGAGGTTTCCGGCGTCAGGATGTGGATGCCGTAGTACCACGCGCCGCGTTCGCGTGATTCCCCGGGTGCCTGCACGCCGGTATCCAGCAGGAAACACCCTGGCGGATCCCAGCGCATGTTGGTCCACATGTCCACCGGCTTGCCGTCGCGGCGGAACAGCATGTCGAACACGCCGGGCACCGAGACCTCGGGCATCCAGCGGTTGCATTGCAGGCGGTTGCCGTCCTGGATGACTTCCTGCTTGGCGTGGACCTGCTCGGGACTGCCCAGCAGTCCTGCGTGCAGGAAGCTGATGTGACTCAGGTCGAGCAGGTTCTCGCCCATCAGTTCGTAGTTGGCGTTGATGTGCAGCCGGCCGCGGCTGGTGCGATAGCCCGAGCCCTCGTCCAGCATGCCGTAGTCGGGAATCAGCGCGGGGTCCGCGGCGGCTTCCCCCATCCAGATCCACAGCATGCCGTGGCGGTCGTGCACCGTGTAGGCCTGCACGCGGGCCGCGGCGGGGATCCTGCCGTCGCCGTGCGGGTTCTTGACGCAGGCGCCGGTGCTGTCGAATTGCAGTCCGTGGTAGCCGCACTCGACCGCGTCGTCCCTGAGCCTGCCCATGCTGAGCGGAATGAAGCGGTGGGGGCAGCGGTCGCGCAGCGCCACCGGCGTGCCGTCCGCCCGGCGGTACAACACGACCCGTTCGTCCAGCAGGGTGCGGCTGAACAGTTCGCCGGCCTTGACCTCGTCGCTCCAACAGGCCACGTACCAGGCGTTTTTCACGAAGGACATGGATGTCTCCCTTTGCGTTCGTCTTGAATGGCTTCGTGGAAGGATTTATACAAACAGAGTGTTCGGTTTGTAAGTGGCGGAAAACCCTAGGACCATCGCAGGCAGGGCGGGGAAGGCTAAGATGCGGCCTTGGCCGTAAGAGAGGATGCCCGGGAGCGATGCCACCCACCCGCCCAGAGACGATGTCCCCCCCGCCCGAGACCGGACCGGCGCGCGCGCGGCCCCGGCGCACGCAGGCCAACCGCAGCCGCGACGCGCGCGAACGGCTGCTGGCGGCGACGATAGAAGTGCTGATGCGCTCGGGCTACAACGGCCTGACCACCAAGGAGGTGGCGCGCTGCGCCGGCATGTCCAACGGCGCCTTGATGCATCACTACGCGACCAAGGCCGAACTGGTGGTGGCCGCGACGGCCGAG
Source organism: Pigmentiphaga kullae (assembly GCF_004216695.1). GTDB lineage: Bacteria > Pseudomonadota > Gammaproteobacteria > Burkholderiales > Burkholderiaceae_B > Pigmentiphaga > Pigmentiphaga kullae. The sequence goes on along the minus strand of NZ_SGXC01000002.1, from coordinate 865,222 downwards.
ATCTACGAGGAGTCCATCCGCCGCGGCCAGCGCGAGGCCCACACGCCCGAGGCGATCGAGCGTCCCATCGAGGGCTTCATCAAGGACTGCTGGAGCGTCTACTTCGACTGGCCCTTCATCGCCGCGATCGAGGTCATCATGGTGGCGCGCACCGATCCGGACCTGATGAGCAAGATCCTGCCCGTGATGGAGCGCTACCGGTCGTCGACCAACACGCTGTGGCTGGAGGTGTTCCAGAAGGCGGGCTTCACCGGCGAGCAGGCGCGGCTGGCGCTGAACCTGTCCCTGAACCTGGTGCGCGGCATGGCCCTGAACAACCTCTGGCAGCACGACGCGGCGCACTACGAGCGCTACATCCAGGACTGGGTGCGCCTGGTCTACCAGCAGTTCCCGAGGACCGACGCGGCTGGCGTGAGTGAACCCTAGGGTTGTCCCTAGGGCTGGACTGGGCTAAAATCGATGGATTCCAATCTTTCTTGAGGCAAGTCGTGGATAACGACGGCAGTAGTTCAGCCGTTCCGGCAAACGCCGCTTAGCAGGTCCGCAGATTTGTCTGCCGCGTCCTGCCAAGCCAGGATGCGGTCGTCCCGTTACCGGGACTTCTCCCCATCTTTCTTCCTGCCTCCGGGCAGTTCCCGCGTATGCCGGGCGGCATGGTCCGTCTTCCTGTCTGCCAGGAGGTCAACATGCGTTTCGCCCATATCCTGAGCGCATGGGGCGGCAAGGCCGCGCGCGCCCCCCGCAAGCAGCTCCAGTCCTATCGCCTGACCGTGTTCAGCGCCAGCCCCCGGCTGGACCGGTTGCGCCAGCATCTGCACGCCGAATTGTCGGCCCGGGACCTGCGCATCTCGCAGATGCGCGTGGCCAGCGGCTCCCCAGGTGACGATACCCACCGGATGTCCGTCACGCTGCAGTGCGCGCCGCACCTGCGCGGCGCGTTGAACTCGGTGGCGCTGGGGCTGGGGCGCCATCCCGACATCCAGCGCGTGCACTACGAGCAACTGCAATAAAAGCGCCGGCAAGGCCGCGCTATCCTGCGGACGGCGCCGCGTGCCGTCCCATCCGATCGACGACAAGAACAACGAGGTTCCATGAAGGCAATCGCCAATATCCAGACGCTGGATCTGCTCGACACGCTGGTCAGCCTGACGAGCGCGTTCATCCTGGGCGCCCTGGTCGGGCTGGAGCGGCAGTACCGGCAGCGCACGGCGGGCCTGCGGACCAACGTGCTGGTGGCGCTGGGCGCCGCGATCTTCGTCGACATGGCCATGCGCATCGCGGGCTCGGACGGCGCGGCACGGGTGGCCTCGTACGTGGTTTCGGGCGTCGGCTTCCTGGGGGCCGGCGTCATCATGCGGGAAGAGGGCAACGTGCGCGGCCTGAACACCGCCGCCACGCTGTGGGGGTCCGCCGCGATCGGCGCCTGCGCGGGGGCGGACCTCATCGCCGAAGCGGTGTTGGCGACGATTTTCGTGCTGGCCGCCAACACGCTGCTGCGGCCGGTGGTCAACACCTTCAATCGCCAGCCGGTGGACGTGCTGTCGTCCGAGGTGACGAGCATCATCCACGTGATCACCGGCACGGTTCACCGCAGCGCCGCGCTGACGGCGCTGGAAGCCGAACTGGAAGAGGCGAACTATCCGCTGGCCGACCTGGAGGTCGTGCCCTTCGGCGACGAGGAGATCGAGATCAAGGCCACGCTCATGGCCACCTCCATCCACGGCAGCGACCTGGACCGCGTCACGGAGAAACTGGGCCGCAATCCCGCCATCGCCCAGGTCTTCTGGGCGCCCAGCATTTCCGACTGAGGCAGCTCAGCGGCCGCGCTTGAGTTCCAGGCTGGTCACGAGTTCGGCGCGGGCGGCGGCGTAGCGCATCGCGTCCAGGCGGTCGTGCATGCGTTCGCTGGCCGCGGCGCGCGCCTGTTCGGCCCGGACGTCGTCCAGGCCGGTGGTGCGCACGGCGGTGTCGGCCAGGACCGTCACGCAGCGGGGCATGACTTCGGCCAGGCCGCCCGATACGTAGACGTATTCGTCGCCTTCGGCCCGCCGGATGGTGATCATGCCTTCCTTGAGCAGCGTCAGCAGGGGAATGTGGCCGGGCAGTATGCCCAGAGACCCGTCCTTGCCCGGCAACTGCACGTAGCTGCCTTCACCCGAGAAGATGGTGGCCTCCGCATTGACGATGTCGATCTGCATGATGTCCTTTGGGCCGGGCGGGCGCCCGCTGCCCGCCTTTTGTGCCATGTGTTTCAAAGCCTGTCGCCACGCGGGTTGGGCCGCGCTCCCTTCATGCTATCCCCAAGCTTGTCCACAGAAGTGGTGGATAAGCCCACAAACCGCGTTTCCCGGCTTGGCATCCGGTTTTTTATATCTTAAGATATGTCTAAAGATATGTTTTTAGATATTCTGGCAGCCGCAAAGGCTGGAGACCATCATGCAACGCAATGAGATTTCTCCCGGCGGGCGCGGGGTGGGCATGCGCATGGGACGCAAGCTCGCCGCCGAAGACCTGCAACTCATCCTGCTGGCGCTGCTGGAAGAGCAGCCCAGCCATGGCTACGAACTGATCAAGCAATTGGCCGAGCGCTCGTCGGGGTTCTACAACCCCAGTTCGGGCATGGTGTATCCCGCGCTGGCCTACCTGGAAGACGTGGGCCACGCCGTCGTCTCCGTGGAAGGCACGAAGAAGCGCTATCGGCTGACCGACGAAGGCAGCGCCCACCTGGCGCGCCATCGGGGGCAGGCCGAACGCATCCTGGCCGAACTGGCCAAGGTGGGCGCCCGCATGGCGCAGGTGCGCCGCGTGTTCGAAGGCGAGGACGGCCTGGACACCATCGCGCCGGGCACGCCCGAGGACCTCATGCTGGCGCGCTACGGCCTGAAGCAGGCGCTGCACCAGGTGGGCGCCTGTGAGGGCGGCGAGGCCATCCGCATCGCCGCCATCCTGAGACGCGCCACGGCCGAGATCCTGGGCGGATAGGCGCCTTCCAACCTCATTCCGGAAAGACTCATCATGGAAAAAACCGAACGCGCGGTGCGCCGCGTCCGCCACGAACTGAAGTTTCGCCTGCTGCGCGTGCGCGCTGTGCGCAAGGTGACGCCCCGCCTGTTGCGGGTGACGCTGGAGGGCGGCGATCTGGCCGGCTTCTCCAGCGCCGCGCACGACGACCACGTCAAGCTGTTCTTCCCGGCGCCCGGGCAGGAGCGGCCGGTGGTGCCCACGCCCGGCCCCAACGGCATGGTGTTCCCCGAAGACCAGCCCCGTCCGCCGGCGCGCGACTATACGCCGCGCCGCTACGATGCCGAGGCGGGTGAACTCGACATCGAATTCGCGCTGCATGGCGACGGTCCGGCCGCCGAGTGGGCGGCGCGCGCCGAGGCGGGACAATACCTGGGCGTGGGCGGTCCGCGCGGCTCCTTCGTGATGGAAGGAGACTTCGACGGCTATTTGCTGGTGGGCGACGAGACCGCGCTGCCGGCCATCGCCCGCCGCCTGGAAGAACTACCGGCGAGCGCGCGCGCCGTGGTCGTGGCCGAAGTGGCCGACGCGGCCGAGGAACAATCGTTCGACACGCGGGCCGACGTCGAGGTCCGCTGGGTTCATCGCGACGGCGTGGAGCCGGGCCGTCCGGAACTGCTGGCGCAGGCGGTGGCCGAACTGGGCAAGCCGCAGGGCGACTGGTATGCCTGGGTCGCGGCCGAATCGGGCGTGGCCAAGCGCGTGCGCCAGGTCCTGGTCGAGAACTGGCAACTGCCCAAGGAATGGATCAAGGCGGCCGGCTACTGGAAGCTGGGCGCCGCGGCCACCCATGACAAGCACGAGGATTGAAGGCATGGGCGCACATCGCCGCGCGGCCGTCGTGGCCACGACCGTGAAAGACCTGCCGTGCTGGCGCCTGGTGTCGGAACATGGCGAGGCGCTGGTGGCGCGCCAGGGCGCGCAGGTCCTGTACTACGCGCCCACCGGGCAGCCGCCGGTGGTGTGGCTGAGCGACCAGGCCGAATTCCGGAAGGGCTCGTCGCTGCGCGGCGGGATTCCCGTCTGCTGGCCATGGTTCGGCCAGTTCGCCCGCAACCCCGAAGCGGTCCGCGCCATGCTGGCGCCCGGCGCCGACGCGCCGGCCCATGGCTTCGCGCGGGCGCTGGACTGGCGGGACGGCGGCCCCCGGGTCGATGGCGACGCCGCATGCCTGCGGCTGCACCTGGACTTGCCCGCCGGTCACGGCGGCTGGCACCACGCGGCCGCCGTGACGCTGGACATCCGCCTGGACGATACGCTCACGCTGACCTTGTCCACCCGCAACCTGGGGCCGGAGAGGCTGGTCCTGAGCCAGGCGCTGCATACCTACTTCGCCGTGAGCGATGCGCGCGACGTGGCCGTCGAAGGCCTGGACGGCGCGGCCTACGTCGATACCCTGATGGACTGGACGCCGCAGGTGCAGGACGGGCCGCTGTCCATCCGGGGGGAAACCGACCGCATCTATACCGGCCTGTCGGCGCCGATGCAGATCCGCGATCCCGGCTGGCGTCGCACCATAACGATCGAGGCGGCGGGCTCGCGGTCGGCAGTGGTGTGGAACCCCTGGGTGGACAAGTCGCTGCGCCTGTCGCAGTTCCGTCCCGATTCGTGGCGCGACATGCTGTGCATCGAGACCGCCCGGGTCTGGGACGACGTGCTGGAACTGGCGCCCGGCGCTGCCGCGGACATGAGCGTGACGATGCGTGCGGAAAGCTGGGGCGCCTGAGCCGTCAGTCGACCGTCGCGCCGGATTTCTTCACCACGGCTTCCCACTTGGGGATTTCGGTCCTGACCAGATCGGCGAATTCGGCCGGCGTGCTGGAAGTCGCTTCTATCCCCATGCCTGCCAGCCGCCGCCGCGCGGACTCGTCCGCCATGCCGCGGACGACCGCGCCGTGCAGCCGGTCCACCACGGCCGCCGGCGTACCCCGCGGGGCCAGCAGCCCGAGCCAGTTCGAGACGTCGTAGCCGGGCAGGCCGGCTTCGGCGATCGCCGGCACGTCCGGCAGCGCGCTCATGCGCTTGAGGCTGGTGACGCCCAGCGCGCGAACCTTGCCGCTTCGTATGTGCTCGGCATACACCGCGTACGAATCGAAGGTCATGGACACGCGTCCGGCCAGCACGTCGTTCAACAGCGGGGCGCTGCCCTTGTAGGGGACGTGCAGCAGCCGTACGTCCGCCATCGACGAGAACAACGCGCCCGACAAATGGCTGGAGCTGCCGTTGCCGGCCGAGCCGTAGGTCAGCGCACCGGGCTGGGCCTTCGCCAGCGCGATCAGTTCTTCCACGGTTCTCGCCGGCACCGAGGGATGGACGACCAGCACGCGCGGGGTGGTGTGGGTCAGGCTGACGTACTCGAAATCCTTGATGGGGTCGTAGCGCAGCTTGGGGTACAGCGAGGGATTGATGGCCTGCGTGCCCATGGTGGCGAAGAACAGGGTGTAGCCGTCGGGAGCCGCGTGGGCGACCGCCTCGGCCGCCGTCGTGCCGCCCGCGCCGCCGCGGTTCTCGATCACCACCTGCTGGCCCAGTTGTTCCGTCAGCTGCTGGGCCAGGCCGCGCGCCATGATGTCGGCGGCGCCCCCAGCGGGAAAGGGCACGACGAGCCGCAGCGCGCGGTCGGGAAATCCGGCGGCGCCCGCGCCGCCGGCCGCGGCCAGCAGCAACGCCGCCTGCGTCAGCGCCAGGCAGGCGCGTCGTCGATGAAAACCCATGGACATCTCCTCCGTTGTGGTTCTTTTCAGGTGATCGGCCACACTTTAGGAGGAGGATCCGGGCCCGCCTATCGCCGGGCCATCAAAGCTGTTATGCGTTCCGTGGCTAGGCCAGTTGGCGATGCCGTCCGGCATACAGGCCGAACACCGCCTGGGCGCAGGCGAAGACCAGGCAGATCAGCAGCGCGGCCGTCCAGCCGCCCGTCATGTCATGCACGGCGCCGATGGCCGTGGGGCCGCCCGCGGCCAGCAGGTAGCCCACGGCCTGGGCCATGCCGGACAGCGCGGCCGCCTGCTGCGCGTTGCCGACACGCAGGCTGACGAAGGCCAGCCCCAGGATGATGGAGGCGCCGCCGCCACAGCCATACAGGATGGCCCACGCCGCGGCCCAGGAGGGCGCGACCAGCAGGCCCAGCAGGGCCACGATGGACAGACCCGAGCAGCCGACCGCCAGCCAGCGCTGGTCGCGCACCCGGCGCACCAGCGCCAGCAGCGGCAGGCCGACGACGGCCGAGGCGATCTGCAACATGCCGTGGACCGAGCCGGTCGAGCCCGGCGGGTAGCCGGCGTCGTGCAGCATCGAGGGCAGCCAGCTGGAAACGATGTAATAGACCAGCGAGTTCAGGCCGAGGAAAAGGGTGATCTGCCACGCCAGCGCCGATTTCCAGACCGGCCGGGCGCGGGCGTGGACCGCACCCGCTGGCGTCGCGGCCGGGGCGGGGGCGCGCAACTGCGGCAGCCAGACGAGGACGCTGGCGATGGCGATCACGATGGGGGCGAACAGGGCCAGCGGCCATCCGGGGCCGGCGGACCAGAGCGCCAGCGGCACGGCGATCATCGAGGCCAGGCCCGAGGCCACGCCCATCGTCAACGCATAGGCGGAGGTCAGGCTGGCGATGCGCCCGGGGAAATCGCGTTTGAGCAGGCTGGGCAGGAGCACGTTGCCGAAGGCGATCGCGCCGCCGATCAGCACGGTGCCGGCGAACAGGGCCCAGACCGCGCCCGAGGACCGCAGGCACAGGCCCGCCACCAGGGTCAGCAGCGCCGCCATCAGCGTGCGCTCCAGGCCGTGGCGGCGGGCGGCCAGCGCGGCGATGGGAGAGCCGGCGGCAAAGGCCAGCAGGGGCAGGGTGGTGAGCAGGCCGGCCTGGGCGGCGGTCAGGTCCAGGCTGGTTCGTATCATGTCCAGCACGGGCGCCACGCCGGTAACCGGCGCGCGCAGGTTGGAGGCGATCAGCAGGATGCCGGCGATGAGCCAGGCCGGGCGGGATAACGAGCTGGGAGCGGAAAGCGAAGTCATGGGTGAAGCAGTCGGAAGGGGTACCCATGGACTGTAGGCATTTTGCGTGTGTCTGTCTTTGGATAAGATGACAATAAATTGCCAAAACCAGCCAAGCGCTCGCCATGCACGCTTTCGAAGCCGCCTTCGCCGAGTTCGATCCTGATGCAACCGTCGCGCCGGTGGTGGCCGTGCACCTGACGGCCCAGCAGCGCCGCAGCGAACAACCGGTGCACCGGCATCGCAAGGGCCAGTTGATCCTGGCGCTGCGGGGCTCGGTCACCTGCCATGTGCCCACCGGCCTCTGGATGGTGCCGCCGCAGTGCGCGGTATGGATTCCGCCGGGCATGACGCACAGCAACCGGGTATCGCAGCACGGCCAGGTCTGCCTGCTGTTCGTCGAGCCGGACACGGCTCCGCTGCCCGAGGTGTGCTGCACGCTGTCGATCTCGCCGCTGCTGCGCGAACTGATCCTGTATCTGGCTGCCCAGCCCACCGACTATTCCCCGGACGGGCCGACCCATCGCCTGGTGGGCGTGCTGCTGGAACAACTGGGGCGCATGCCCACCGAGCAGCTGCACCTGCCCGTGCCCGCCCATAGCCGCCTGCGCCGCATCGCCGACGCGCTGGCGTCCGATCCCGCCAACCGCAGCACGGTGGCCGAATGGGCGCAGCAGGTGGCGATGAGCGAGCGCAGCCTGGCGCGGCTGATCAAGGCCGAAACGGGCATGAGCTTCGGCCGCTGGCGCCAGCAGCTGCACGTCATCGTCGCGCTGCAACGCCTGTCCGCCGGCATGACCGTGCAGCGCGTGGCGATGGACCTGGGCTACGAATCGGTCAGCGCCTTCATCACCATGTTCAGGAAGGCCATGGGCAAGCCGCCCGGCCGCTACCTGGCCGAGCGCAACCGGGGCGAGGGGTAGGGCGGCGCGGTATCATCGCCGGCTGATCGATCGCAGGCCACGCCCTTGGACATCTCGCTGCTCTGGATTCCCGCCACGCTCATCGCCGCCGCCGCGCAGACGGCGCGCAACACCATGCAGCACCGGCTGACGGAAACGTTGGGCACGCTGGGCGCGGCCCAGGTGCGCTTCCTGTACGGCCTGCCGTTCGCGCTGGTGTTCCTGGTGGTGGTGCTGGCGGTGGGCGGCGACCCGCTGCCGCGTTTCGATACCGGCTTCCTGCTGTATGCGGCGGCCGCCGCCGCGGCGCAGATCCTGGCGACCGTGCTGATGCTGGCCACCATGCAGTTGCGCAACTTCGCGCTCAGCACGGTCTACGTGAAGACCGAACCGGTGCTGGTGGCCATTTTCGCCGTGGCGGTGCTGGGCGATCCGCTTTCGCTTGCGGGGGCCTGCGCCGTGCTGGTGGCGACCGCTGGCGTGGTGGTCATGTCGTGGAAGCCCGGCGCGGGAGCGGGCAGCAACTGGCGGCCGGCGTTGCTGGGCATCGCCTCGGGCGCCTTTTTCGCCTTGTCCGCGGTGGCCTTCCGGGGCGCCATCGTGTCGCTGGACAGCGGGTCGTTCGCCACGCGCGCCAGCGTGACGCTGGTGGCGGGCCTGATCATGCAGACGGGGGCGCTGGTGCTGTGGCAGGCGCTGTTCCGGCGCGACGTGCTGCGCGGAGTGCTGGCGCAATGGCGCTCGTCGCTGCCGGCGGGCTTCATGGGCGCCTTCGCGTCCCAGTGCTGGTACATCGGCTTCGCGCTGACCTCGGCGGCCAACGTTCGCACGCTGGGGCTGGTGGAGGTCCTGTTCGCGCAATTCGCCTCGCGGCGGATCTTCGCCCAGCATGCCAGCCGCCGCGAACGCGGCGGCATGGTGCTGGTCGTGCTGGGACTGGTATTGCTGCTGTACGGCACGCGGGGCGGATCCTAGCTCCTGCTGCCAGGCCCGCCCCGCATCGAGCCTCAGGCCGCGGCGGCCAGTTCCTCGGCCAGCAGGCCGGCCTGTTCCAGCGCCTGGTTGACGGCTGCTTCGCGCGCCTCGCCGCCCAGCGCGACGCCTTCGGCGCGCAGCACGCTGACGTCGGTCACGCCGAAGAAGCCGAGCACCGCCCGCAGGTAGGACTCCTGGTGATCCAGCAGGGTCTCGACCGGCGTGCCGGCGTACTTGCCGCCGCGGGAGGAAACGATCACGACCTTCTTGTCCCCGGCCAGGCCTTCGGGGCCGTTGGCGGTGTAGCGGAAGGTCTTGCCGGCCTGCGCGACGCGGTCGATCCAGGCCTTCAGCTGGGAAGGGATCGAGAAGTTGTACATCGGGGCGCCGATCACCACGACGTCGGCGGCCAGGAATTCGGCCAGCAGTTCGTCGGTGTAGGCGACTTCCTTGCGGAATCCCTCGTCATCCGGGAACACCGCGCCGGGCTGGGGGCGCAGCGATTGCAGCAGGACGCCGTCCAGGTGGGCGGGCGGCTGGGCCACCAGGTCGCGGTGCTTGACGGTCGATTGCGGTTCGTTCTGGCGCAGGGCCTTCACGACGGCGGCGGTCAGTTCGCGGGAAACGGAGGCGGCGCCGGTGGAGCTCGAGTCGATGTGCAGGATTTTCATGGGGATTCCTCGTATGCGTCGAATTCTTAGGGTTAATGCGGATGACCTCCGCCACGTCGACAAGATATAGCGTCAACAATTCTTTTTAAACTGGCGTAGTTGGGAATTACTTTTCTATATTTAGAATAATGCTACGTCCTGGGGGGCATATGCAGGACCTCAATGACATGTATCTGTTCGCCAAGGTGGTCGAACATGGCGGCTACACCGCCACCGCGCAGGCGCTGGGCATCCCGGTGTCCCGGATCAGCCGGCGCATCGCCGCGCTGGAGGACGAGCTTGGGGTGCGGCTGTTGCATCGCACGACACGCAAGATCTCGGTGACAGAGATCGGGCAGACCTACTACCAGCACTGCGCGGCGCTGGCCGCGGAAGCCGCCGCCGCCCGCGAGGCCGTGGACCGGACGACGTCGCAGCCGCAGGGACTGATCCGCTTCAGTTGCCCGGTTACGTTGTTGCACAGCGACATCGGGGCCATCGTGGCGGACTATCTGGCGCAATATCCCCAGGTACGCGTGCAGATCGATGCCACTTCCCGGCGCGTGGACGTGGTGGAAGAGGGCTTCGACCTCGCGCTGAGGGTGCGTACGCCGCCGCTTGAGGACTCGGAACTGGTCGTGCGTCCGCTGGCCACCAGCCGCCTGGTGCTGGTGGCCACGCCGGATTTCTTCGCACGCCATGGCGAGCCGCAGGACATCCGGGACCTGGGACGCCTGCCCACGCTCAGCATGATGCAGGCGGCGGAACGGCACGTCTGGCGCTTCGTCGGGCCGGACGGCGCCGAGGTATCGGTAGCGCACGTACCGCGCCTGTCGGTCGACGATCTGAATACCCTGCGCAGCACCGCGCTTCAGGGACTGGGTATCGCGTGCCTGCCGTGGCCGCTGGTGGCGGCCGACGTCGAGGCGGGCCTGCTGCGCGTCACGCTGGCCCAGTATTCTCCGCCGGAGGGGATCGTGCAGGCGGTGTTCCCGTCGCGGCGGGGCCTCGTGCCTGCGGTGCGGGGCTTTCTGGATGCGCTGGTGGCGGCCGACGATCGGCAGTCGCCCGCGCCGACCTAGGCCCGTCCTCGGGGAAAGCGCTACGGCAGACAGGGGGCCTCATGTACAATCCGAGGGCATTCGGCGGGCCGGAAACGGACGCGGGTCCGGAACCGTCAAGCCACCGGGAGGCTGCCCGGCTTTCCGGACGACACTAGCCCGCACGGCGTCCATGCGGGCTTTTTTTATCTCGCGGCGGCGCCAACTGGAGATCGCATTGCGTAAGAGGTCGGGGCGATAGATGTTGATATTGATTTCCAACGACGACGGTTATTTCGCGCCGGGCCTGGCTGCGCTGGTCGAGGCGCTGCGGCCGCTGGCCGAACTGATCGTGGTCGCGCCCGAGACCAATCGCAGCGGATCGTCGAATTCGCTTACGCTCGATCGCCCCTTGTCGGTGCGCACCGCGGCCAACGGTTTCCTGTACGTCAACGGCACGCCGTCCGATTGCGTGCACGTGGCCCTGACCGGGCTCCTGGACCGGCGCCCCGATCTGGTCGTGTCCGGCATCAACGACGGCCAGAACATGGGCGAGGACACGCTGTACTCCGGCACGGTCGCCGCGGCCACCGAGGGCTATCTGTTCGGCCTGCCGTCGATCGCCTTTTCCCAGGTGTCCAAGGGCTGGAAACACCTCGATGCGGCGGCCGCCGCCGCGCGCAGCTTCGTCGAGCGCTTCGTCGCCAGCCCGCTGACGGCGCCCAGCCTGCTGAACGTGAACATTCCGAACCTGCCCCTGTCCGAACTCAAGCCGCCTCGCGTGACCCGGCTCGGCCGGCGCCACCCCTCCGAGCCGGTGGTGCGTTCGTCCACCCCGTACGGCGAGCCGGTCTACTGGATCGGCCCCGCCGGCAAGGCGGCCGACGCCACGCCCGGCACGGACTTCCATGCCTGCGCCGACGGCGCGGTGTCGGTCACGCCGCTGCGGTTCGACCTGACGCACAACGCCCAACTCGAACCCATGCGCGAATGGATCCCCACGGAATGGATAGGCGCAAACCGCTGACCCCGGCGCAGGCGCCGCGGCAGGAGGGGGCCCAGGCCCGCTCCACCGCCTCGCGCCGGCCCGCCGCGCCCTTGCCTCCGATCACGGCGGCGAACAGCAACACGCGCGTCACCACCGGACGTCCGCAAACCGTTCGCGGAACGTCCGCGGGCCCGGTGCGTCCCGACGAGGCCAGGCCCACGAACAGCAATACGCGGGTGGCGCCGGCAAGGCTGGTCGTTCCGGCCCCCATCCAGGCCAGGGTCCCGGCGCGCGAGACCAACCACGGCCTGAATTCCGAGCGCATGCGCGCGGCGTTGGTGGCGCGCTTGCGCGCGCAGGGAATCACGGACGAACGCGTGCTCGAAGCCGTGCATGCCATTCCGCGCCATCGCTTCATCGACGAAGCGCTGGCCAGCCGCGCCTACGAGGACGCGGCGCTGCCCATCGGCCATGGGCAGACCATCTCGCAGCCCTGGATCGTCGCGCGCATGATCGCCGCGGCGCGCAACGGGCGCGAACTCGGCAAGGTGCTGGAGGTCGGAACCGGGTGCGGCTACCAGGCAGCCGTGCTGGCGGGCGTGGCGCGCGAGGTGTATTCGATCGAACGCATCAAGGCCCTGCACGAACTGGCCCGCGCCCAACTGCGGCCGTTGCGGCTCCCCCATGTGCGCCTCGTCTTCGGCGACGGCATGCTGGGCGTGCCGAGCGCCGCGCCGTTCGACGCCATCGTCGTCGCGGCCGCGGGGCTGAAGATACCCGATGCGCTGCTGGCCCAACTGGCGGTCGGCGGCCGCCTGGTGGCCCCGGAAGGGGGCGCCAGGCAGCGATTGGTCATGATAGAGCGCACCGGAGCCCAGAGCTGGGTGCGAACCGAACTGGAGGCGGTGCGTTTCGTGCCCCTGCAGTCCGGTGTGTTGTTGTAATGAATAGGAGATCTGGGATGCAGAATTGGCGCAAGCCGAGCCGCGAGGAATCCAATCGATCCCGCCCGGGCGCGGGGATGCTCGGGCGGGCCGCACGGCAGGTGCTGCTCTGGACGAGTTGCGCACTGGTGCTCGCAGCCTGCGGCACGGCCCCCAGGACGGTTCCGGTCGTCGACCGGACCACGCCGGCCAAGCCGCCGAGCGGCCCCGCCGCCACCGCGGGCCGCGAATCCTCGCGCCTGATCGATGCCGATACCTACATCGTCAAGCGCGGCGACACGCTGATCCGCATCGCCCTGGACCATGGCGAGGACTGGCGTGACATCGCGCAGTGGAACAGTCTCGAGGATCCCAACCAGATCCGGCCGGGGCAGGTCCTGCGCGTGACGCGTCCGGGATCCACCGCCGCCAAACCTGCCGACAGCGGCGTGGCGCAGGTCACGCCGGTGCCCGCGCCGTCGCAGTCGGCGTCGCGGCCTCTGGGCACGCCGGCGCCCGCGCCCACGACGCCGACCCCGGTGCCGGCCGAACCCGTCGCGCCGCCGGCTACCCCGGTCACGCCGCCCGCCGCGCGCAACGACCCCGCCAGCGAGCGGGTGGAGTGGGGTTGGCCCGCCAGCGGCAAGATCATCGAGAACTTCCACGAGACCCGCAACAAGGGCCTGGACATCGCCGGCACGCCGGGCGATCCGGTGCTGGCCGCGGGCGACGGCAAGGTGGTCTACAGCGGCAGCGGCCTGCGCGGCTACGGTCAGTTGATCATCATCAAGCACAACAACACCTTCCTGTCCGCGTATGCGCACAACCGCGCCATGCTGGTCAAGGAAGGGCAGGCGGTGCGGCGCGGACAGAAGATCGCCGAACTGGGCAGCACAGATGCCGAGTCGCCGCGCGTGCACTTCGAGATACGGCGCCAGGGCCGTCCGGTCGATCCGGCCGGCTACCTGCCGCCACGCTGAGGCCCGCCATGACACCGATGCTGGTCTTCGACCTGGAAACCATTCCCGACGTGGAAGGCCTGCGCGCGCTGAACGGGTGGGGCGGGGACGTGCCCGATGCCGAGGTGGTCGAGCGCGCCACCGCCGCCCGGCGCGAAGCGGTGGGGCACGACTTCCTGCCGCTGCACCTGCAGAAGATCGCGGTGGTGGGCTGCGTGTTCCGCGACGACGACGGCTTTCGCGTCAAATGCATAGGCAAGGCCGACGATCCCGAGGCCACGCTGATCTCCGGTTTCTTCAAGACCATCGATCGCTACACGCCGCAGCTCATCAGCTGGAACGGCTCGGGCTTCGACCTGCCGGTCCTGCACTACCGCGGGCTGATCCACGGCATCCAGGCCTCGCGCTACTGGGACATGGGCGAAGACGACCGCGATTTCCGCTACAGCAACTACATCAGCCGCTACCACAACCGGCACTGCGATCTGATGGACCTGCTGGCGAAATACAATGGACGCGCCAACGCGCCGCTGGATGAACTGGCCAAGCTGTGCGGCTTTCCCGGCAAGCTGGGCATGGACGGCAGCCAGGTCTGGCCCGCCTGGAGTTCCGGCCGCCAGGAAGAGGTGCGCGCGTATTGCGAAACCGACGTCGTCAATACCTGGCTGGTCTATTGCCGCTTCCGGCTGATGCGGGGCATGTTGTCCCGCGCCCAGTACGACGCCGAAGTGGACCTGGTACGCAGCACGCTGCAGTCCCTGGACCTGCCCCACTGGCGTGAATACCTGGCGAACTGGCCCGCCTCGCGCTAGCCGGCCGCGCGGGGAAACTGATATTCCGAACATGAGTCAAGAAGCAGACATTGCGGCCGCGGACGGCCTGGAAGGGACGGCTGTTGCCGTCGAATTCGACGACGGTTCCGTGGCCATCGAATCGGTGGACCTGGAAGGGCGCGGCATCGCGCGCCGCCAGGGCAAGGTGGTGTTCGTCGACGGCGCGCTGCCCGGCGAACGCGTGATGCTGAAGGTGACCAAGCGCAAGCCTTCCTACGAACTGGCGGAAGTCGAGCACGTGGTGCAGGCGTCGTCGCAGCGCGTGGCGCCGCGCTGCGCGCATTTCGGCGTGTGCGGCGGCTGTGCCATGCAGCACATGGATCCGGCCGCGCAGGTCGCGATCAAGCAGCGCGTGCTGGAAGACACGCTGTGGCACATCGGCAAGCTGGTGCCGCAGCGCGTCCTGCCGCCCATCCACGGACCGGCCTGGGGCTACCGCTACCGCGCGCGGCTGTCGGTCCGCGTGGTCGTCAAGAAGGGCGGGGTGCTGGTGGGGTTCCGCGAACGCAAGAGCAGCTATGTGGCCGACATGCGCGAATGCCACGTGCTGCATCCGCACGTGGCCTCGCTGCTGGTGCCCCTGCGCGAGATGGTCGCGGCCATGCCCGCGCGCGACCGCGTGCCGCAGATCGAGGTCGCCGTGGGCGACAGCCAGGTCGTGCTGGTGCTGCGCCACCTGATCCCGCTGGTCGACGAAGACCTGGCCGTGCTGCGCGCGTTCGCGGCGCGGCACGACATCCATTGGTGGCTGCAGCCCAAGGGACCCGACACGGTGCACCCGCTGGAGCCCCAGGACGTCGACGGACTGGCCTATACGCTGCCGGAGTTCGGGTTGCGCATGCCGTTCAAGCCCACCGACTTCACCCAGGTCAACCACGCGATCAACCGGGTGCTGGTGTCGCGCGCGCTCGCGCTGCTCGAGCCCCAACCCGGGGACCGCGTGGCCGACCTGTTCTGCGGCCTGGGCAATTTCACGCTGGCGCTGGCGACCCGCTGCCGCGAGGTCGTGGGCGTGGAGGGCAGCCAGGCCCTGACCGACCGGGCGCTGGAAGCGGCCCGCCGGCACGGCGTGGACGCGCATACGGCATTCTCGACCCTGAACCTGTTCGAGGTGGACGAGACCTGGCTGCGCAGCCTGGGCCGCTTCGACCGCATGCTGATCGACCCCCCGCGCGAAGGCGCCCTGGCCGTGGCCAAGGCCCTGACGACACTAGGGGCCGACCGCCCCCGGCGTATCGTCTACGTCTCCTGTAACCCCGCCACCCTGGCCCGCGACGCCGCCATCCTCGTGCACGAGGGCGGCTATACCTTGAAGGCGGCGGGCGTGGTCAACATGTTCCCCCACACCGCCCACGTCGAGTCCATCGCAGTGTTGGAATAATCCCCCCCTACGCGCTTACGCGCGCCCCCCAGGGGGCGATGCGGGTGGACCGGCAGAGCCGGATCCACCGCATCCTGGGGTAACAACGGGCTGGCGGGGACTGGCGATACTGCCTGGCATCCGGTTGGGTTGAAAATGAAAACGGCCTTGCGTCAAGCAAGGCCGTTTTTCTTTCCTGAGCGTCTCCAGACCCAGGGCACAGCGGATCCGGCTCCGCCGGTCCGCCAGTGCCGCCCCCTGGGGGGCGCGCGTAAGCGCGTAGGGGGGGCTCTACTACTCTCGTTCTCCGCCGAAGATGCCCAGGAGCATCAACAGGTTCACGAAGACGTTGTAGATATCCAGGTAGATCGCCAGGGTGGCCGAGACATAGTTGGTCTCGCCGCCGTTGACGACGCGTTGCAGATCGACCAGCATGAAGGCCGAGAAGATGCCGATGGCCAGGACCGAGATGGTCAGCATCAGCGCCGGCAGCTGCAGGAAGATGTTGGCCAGGGCCGCCACGAGAATCAGGATGGCGCCGACGAACAGCCACTTGCCCAGGCCCGACAGGTCGCGCTTGATCGTGGTGGACAGCAGGGCCATGGTGCCGAACACCACGGCCGTGCCGCCGAATGCCGTCATGATGAGCGTGGAACCGTTGGCCATGCCCATGACGAAGCCGATCATGCGGGACAGCATCAGCCCCATGAAGAAGGTGAAGACCAGCAGCAGGGCGACGCCCAGTCCGTTGTCCTTGTTCTTCTGGATGGCGAACATCAGGCCGAAGGCGCCGATCAGGAACGCCATGGTGGTCAGCCCGGGGCTGCCGCCCATGACCTGGGCGAGGCCGGTGCCGACGCCGATCGCCGCGCCCAGCACGGTGGGGATCAGCGACAGCGCGAGCAGCCAGTAGGTATTGCGCAGTACGCGATTGCGCGCGACCTCGCCGGGCGCAGTCCCGGTCCGGTTGAAGGGAGAAGTGCGTAGATCGTTCATGGTCGAGCGACTCCTTGTGGTCTTTTGCTCTGTTTCGCCCCGCGAGGGCATGGTGTGTCTGACACCAAGTATGCCGCAGGGTTCCGCCCGGTTCCAGTAGGGCGGGCACGGTACGTCCGGGGTGGTGGGGGTAGCGGTCCCGTCAAGGAGCCATGATACAATTTAACGTTTAAGTTCCCCTCAAAGTATCTGTTTTTATTGGAGTTTTTGATGGCTATCGAGCGCACCCTGTCGATCATCAAGCCGGACGCCGTTTCCAAGAACGTCATCGGCCAGATCGTTTCCCGTTTCGAGGCGGCCGGCCTCAAGGTCATCGCCGCGCGCATGATGCAGCTCTCGCGCAGCGACGCCGAGCGCTTCTATGCCGTGCACGCCGCGCGCCCGTTCTTCAAGGACCTGGTCGACTTCATGGTCTCCGGTCCCGTGTTCGTGCAAGTCCTGGAAGGCGAGAACGCCATCCAGAAGAACCGCGACCTGATGGGCGCGACCGATCCGAAGAAGGCCGAGAAAGGCACGATCCGCGCCGATTTCGCCGACAGCATCGACGCCAACGCCGTGCACGGCTCGGACGCCGTCGAGACCGCCAAGGTCGAAGTCGCCTTCTTCTTCCCCGAACTGAACATCCACAGCCGCTGAGCCTGGATGTCCGTTTTTCCCAGGAGGCCGGGATGAACACTATCTCGCCGCTCGCCGAAGCCGCCCCGGCCGAGGCTCCACGTTCCGAAACCCCGCGCATCAACCTGCTGGGGCTGAACGGGGCCGAGCTCGCCTCGCTGGTGGAAAAATGGGGGGACAAGCCGTTCCGCGCGAAGCAGCTGCAGCGCTGGCTGCACCAGCGCGGCGTGGACGATTTCGAGCAGATGTCGGATCTGGCCAAGTCCTTCCGCGAGAAGCTCGCGCGGCAGTGCGAGATCCGGCTGCCCGAGGTCGTCACCGCCCACAAGTCGGCCGACGGCACGCGCAAGTGGCTGCTCGACGTCGGCAACGGCAATGCCATCGAAACCGTCTTCATCCCCGAGGACGACCGCGGCACGCTGTGCATCTCGACGCAGGCGGGCTGCACCGTCGCCTGCCGCTTCTGCTCCACCGGCCACCAGGGCTTCAACCGCAACCTGGGGGTGGACGAGATCATCGGCCAGCTATGGCTGGCCCGCCGCACGGTCGAGGCCGACCGCGACGGCGCGCGCCTGTCGGGCGGCATGCCCGCGCCGCTGGGCACCCAGGACGACCGGGTCATCAGCAACGTCGTCATGATGGGCATGGGCGAACCCCTGCTCAACTACGACAATACGGTGTCGGCGCTGCGGCTGATGCTGGACGACAATGCCTATGGCCTGTCGCGCCGCCGGGTCACGGTATCGACCTCTGGCGTGGTGCCCATGATGGACCGTCTTTCGCGCGACTGTCCGGTCGCGCTGGCGGTGTCGCTGCACGCGCCCAACGATGCGCTGCGCGACGACCTGGTGCCGCTGAACCGCAAGTATCCGCTGCGGGAACTGATCGCGGCGTGCCAGCGCTACCTGGAGTTCGCCCCGCGCGATTTCATCACGTTCGAATACGTCATGCTCGACGGCATCAACGATGGCGACGAGCATGCCAAGCAATTGATAGACATTGCGCGGCAGGTGTCGTGCAAGTTCAACCTCATTCCGTTCAATCCCTTCCCGCAGTCCGGGCTCAAGCGTTCGCCCATGGCCCGGGTCCGGCTGTTCGCGCAGCGCCTGATGGACGCCGGTATCGTCACCACCGTGCGCAAGACGCGCGGCGACGACATCGACGCGGCCTGCGGGCAGTTGGCCGGCGAGGTCAAGGATCGCACCCGGCTGAAGGAGCGCCTGGCGGGCGAGACCCGCTTCGGCCGTATCGTGGAGGTGCGCGAATGAGGCAACCGCGGTGCCGGGCCGGCCGTTTCGGCAGGGCCGGACAAGGAGTCGTCGATGTCTGAACCCCACGAAACCGGTGCCGCCGGCAGGCAGGAGGGCCCGGCGCCCACCGCCGGCTCGCCGTCTTCGTCGTCGGTCGGCCGGGAACTGGCGCGCCTGCGAGAGGCGCGCGGCTGGTCGCAGGAATATGTGTCCGACCGCCTGAAGTTCGCCGTGCGCCAGATCCGCGCGCTCGAGAACGAACAGTGGAGCGAACTGCCGCAGGGCATGCCGCTGCGCGGTTTCGTGCGCAACTACGCGCGGCTGCTGGACCAGGATCCGGCGCCGATGCTGCAGGCGCTGTCGCCCCAGTTGCAGGTGGCCGATCCGGTATCGCTGGAACAGGCCTCGTCGCTGTCCAGCCCGCTGGCGCATTCGTCGGGCCGGGCCTGGCCGGTGGCCGCCAGCCGCAGGCGGCTGGCTCCCTGGCTGGTCGGCGGCGTGATGGCGGTGGCGGCGCTGGTCCTGCTGGGCTACGCGCTCAGCCAGCAAGGCAAGCTGTCGTTCGGGCAGGCCTCCACGGCCAGCCTGGATACGCCGGCGGGCGGCACGACCTCGGTCCAGACCGAAGCGCCGCTGGCCCCGGCCGAGCCGGCGCCTGCCGTTCCGGCGGAAATCACGCCGGCGGCGCCCGCGCCCATCGCGCCCGCGCCGGCTCCCGAGCCGCCTGCGGCGGCTGCCCCCGCTCCGGCGCCCGGCCTGTCCATCACGATGCGGCAGGCAAGCTGGGTCGAAGTGCGGCGCGCCGACGGTACCGTGGCCGTGTCGCGGATCATTCCCGCCGGCGAGCCCTACGAACTGGATGTGGCGGGCGCGCCGTACCGTGTCGTGATCGGCAACGTCAGCGGGGTAGACTTGACCTGGCGCGGCGCGCCTGTCGACCTCGCGCCGTATCGCCGGGACAACGTCGCCCGGCTCACCCTCCAGTAGCCGCATCATGAATCCTAGCCCGTCCACGACCGCCAACGTTTCCGAGGCCGAGCCGTTCCCCGCCGGCCCGGCGGTCCGCCGGCCCACGCGCCAGGTGCGCATCGAATGGGGCGGCAAGTCGGTCGCCGTTGGCGGCGATGCGCCGGTCATGGTCCAGTCCATGACCAACACGGACACGGCCGATGCCATCGCCACCGCGATCCAGGTCAAGGAACTGGCCCTGGCCGGCTCCGAGGTCGTGCGGATCACCGTGAATACGGCCGAGGCCGCCCGCGAGGTGCCCGCGATACGCGAGCAGCTCGACCGCATGGGCGTCGAGGCGCCGCTGGTGGGCGACTTCCACTACAACGGCCACAAGCTGCTGACCCAGTACCCGGAGTGCGCGCAGGCGCTGTCCAAGTACCGCATCAACCCCGGCAACATGGGTGCCGGGAAGAAGCGCGACGACAATTTCGCGCAGATGATCGAGGTGGCCTGCCGCCACGGGAAGCCGGTGCGCATAGGCGTGAACTGGGGCAGCCTGGACCAGGACCTGCTGGCCCGCATGATGGACGAGAACGGTCGGCGGGCGCGGCCCTGGGACGCCCAGTCCGTCATGCGCGACGCGCTGGTGGTGTCGGCGATCGACAATGCCCGGCGCGCCGAGGAACTGGGGCTGCCGGGCGACCGCATCATCCTGTCGTGCAAGGTCAGCAACGCCCAGGACCTGATCGCGGTCTACCGCGACATCTCCCGCCGCTGCGACTACCCGCTGCACCTGGGGCTGACCGAGGCGGGCATGGGCAGCAAGGGCATCGTGGCCTCGACCGCCGCGATGGGCATCCTGCTGCAGGAGGGCATCGGCGACACGATACGCGTGTCGCTCACGCCCGAGCCCAACGGCGACCGTGCCCGCGAGGTAGTGGTGGCGCAGGAAATCCTGCAAAGCCTGGGGCTGCGCGCGTTCGCGCCGGTGGTCGTCGCCTGTCCGGGCTGCGGCCGTACCAGCAGCACGGTGTTCCAGGAACTGGCGGCCGACATCCAGAGCTACCTGCGGGCGCAGATGCCCGTCTGGCGCCTGAAGTATCCGGGGGCCGAGAACCTGCACGTCGCGGTAATGGGCTGCGTGGTAAACGGCCCGGGCGAAAGCAAGTTCGCGGACATCGGCATCAGCCTGCCCGGCACGGGCGAGCAGCCGGTCGCGCCGGTCTTCATCGACGGCCAGCGCTCGGTCACGCTCAAGGGCGAGCACATCGCCCGGGAGTTCCAGGCCCTAGTGGAAGCTTACGTCGAGAACCGCTACAGCAAGAGATAACCTTTACACCCCTAACAGGCCCTGGACGCCACTCCAGGGCGCAGCGGATCCGGCTCCGCCGGTCCGCCAGTGCCGCCCCCCCAGGGGGCGCGCGAAGCGCGTAGGGGGGGGACCTAAATGAATAGCTTCAAGAAAGTGACCGCGATCCGCGGCATGAACGACATCCTGCCGGCCGATTCGGGCCAGTGGGAGCGGCTGGAATCGCTGGTGCGCGAATGGCTGCGCAGCTACGGCTACCGCAACCTGCGCACGCCGGTGCTGGAGCAGACCCGGCTGTTCACGCGCGGGATCGGCGAAGTCACCGATATCGTCGAGAAAGAGATGTACAGCTTCACCGATTCGCTGAACGGCGAGTCGCTGACGATGCGCCCCGAGTTCACCGCAGGCATGGTGCGCGCCACGATCGAGCACAACCTGACCTACGACCGGCCCCAGCGCGTGTTCGCGATCGGGCCCGTGTTCCGCCACGAGCGTCCGCAGCGCGGCCGCTACCGCCAGTTCCACCAGATCGACGTGGAAGCCCTGGGCTTCGCCGGCCCGGACGTCGACGTCGAGCTGATCCTCATGCTGGCACGACTCTGGAAGATCCTGGGGCTGGCGGACATCCGGCTGGAGATCAATTCCCTGGGCTCCGCCGAGGAGCGCCTGGCGCACCGGCAGGCCCTGATCACCTACCTGGAAGGGTTCAAGGACCAACTGGACGAGGACGGCCAGCGCCGGCTCTATACGAATCCGCTGCGCGTCCTGGATACCAAGAACCCCGCGCTGCAGGAAATGGCCGACAACGCGCCGCGCCTGCTGGACTATCTGGGCGAGGCCTCGCTGGCCCATTTCGACGGCGTGCGCCAGCGGCTCGAGGACGCGGGCATCGCCTACCGGGTGAACCCCCGGCTGGTGCGGGGCCTCGATTACTACAACCTGACCGTGTTCGAGTGGGTGACCGATCGCCTGGGCGCCCAGGGCACGGTTTGCGGCGGTGGCCGCTACGACGGCCTGGTCTCGCTGCTGGGCGGCAAGCCGACGCCGGCGGTGGGTTTTGCCATCGGCGTCGAGCGCCTGCTGGACCTGTGGTCCCAGGCACAGCCTGCGGAACCGCAACCCGAGTGCGACGTCTATGTGTTGCACCAGGGCGAGCCCGCCGCGCGCGCGGCGATGCGGCTGGCCGAAGACCTGCGCGACGCCGGCCTGGACGTCGTCCTGCACTGCGGCGGCGGCAGCTTCAAGTCGCAGATGAAGCGCGCCGACGGCTGCGGGGCGGAATACGCCGTCATCCTGGGCGAGGACGAGCTGGCCGAAGGCGCGGCCAGCGTCAAGGCGCTGCGGGCCGAGGGCGTGGCCCAGCGCCGCGTCGCCATGGCCGAGCTGCCGGCTTTCCTGGTGGAAGAACTGGTCCGGACGGGCGGCCCTGAATAGCCGTGCGCCCGGGCCTGGATACGAATCGGCGCCGAATCCGTTAATCTTGCGGCTCTCGGAGTCCGCGCGGGCCGCCGGCCGGCCCGCCACAACTCTTGCGATCACCACATCAACCGGGGCATAAATGGCCTACGACATCGAAGAACAGGAACAACTGGAATCCCTCAAGGCATGGTGGGCGAAGTACGGAAACTTCATCCTTGCCGTGGCGACCATCGTGCTGCTGGCCGCGGCGGCCTGGAACGGCTGGCAGTGGTACCAGCGCAACCAGGCCGCGAACGCGCTGGCCCAGTTCGAGGCGCTGGAGAAGGCTGCCGAGGCCGGCGACCTGAGCCGCGTAAAGGACACCGCCGGCACCATCCTGGAACAGTATTCCGGCACGGGCTACGCCCCGCGCGCCGCGCTGCTGGCCGCCCATGCCTATGAAAAGGCCGGCGACACCCGCTCGGCCCGCGCCCAGTTGCAATGGGTGGCCGACCGTAGCGGCGACGAGGCCCTGGCCGCCGTGGCGCGCCTGCGGCTGGCGGGCCTGCTGCTGGACGAGAAAAGCTATGACGAGGCGCTGGGTGTGCTGGCGCCGCAGCCGCCCGCACCCTTCGTGGCCTTGTACGCCGACCGCCGTGGCGACGTGCTGGCCGGGCAGGGCAAGCGGGACGAGGCGCGCAAGGCCTATGAAGAGGCGCTGGCCAAGCTCGACGCATCGACCGACCTGCGCTCGTCCATCCAACTGAAACTCGATGCCCTGGGAGGCGCTTGATGACGTTGCATAACGGCTTTACCGGCGAGCGCCTGGGCTGGCGCCACCTGCGTCGTGCCGCCGCGGTGGCGGCCGTGCTCGCGCTGGGCGGATGTTCCCTGTTTTCGAGCGAGAAACCGCGCTATCCGCCGGCCCCGCTCACGAATTTCAACGCCACGCTGCCGGTCAGCAGCGGCTGGTCGGTATCGGTGGGCAGCAAGGGCGGCGTGGGGTTCGTACCCGTGGTCGTCGGCGACGCCGTCTACGCCGCCACGGGCAACGGTTCGGTCGGCAAGTATGCGCTGGCCACCGGCGCCGAGATCTGGCGCTCGTCGGCCAAGGCCGACCTGTCGGCGGGCGTGGGCAGCGACGGCCGCGTGACGGCGGTCGCGACGCCGCGCGGCGAAGTGATCGCCTTCGACGATACCGGCGCCATCAAGTGGCGGGCCCAGGCTTCCAGCGAGATCACGGTTCCGCCCCTGGTGGGCGAGGGTCTGGTGGTGGTGCGCAGCGGCGACTATCGCATCCAGGCATACGACGCCGAAAGCGGCAAGCGCCGCTGGAGCGTGCAGCGTCCGGGGCCGGCCCTGGCCCTGCGCGCGCCGGGCGAAATGCTGCTGTCCGGCGGCTATATCTTCACCGGCCTGCCGGGCGGCAAGCTGATCGCCATCGCCACCAACACCGGCGCGGTGCGCTGGGAGGGCACGGTCGCCAATCCCAGCGGCGCCAGCGAGCTCGAGCGCGTGGCCGACGTGGTCGGCGCGCCCGTCATCTCGGGCCGCCAGTTGTGCGCCGTCACCTACCAGGGGCGCATCAACTGCTTCGACGTGGGCTCGGGCAATTCCACCTGGTCGCGCGAATTCTCCAGCGTGACGGGCCTGACCGCCGACGTGCGCTTCGCCTATGCGCCGAACGACCGCAGCGTGGTCTTCGGCTTCGCCCTGGACAGCGGCGCGAACATCTGGAAGCAGGACGTTCTGCAGAACCGCGGCCTGACCGCGCCGGCCTCGGTGGGCCGCGCCATCGCCCTGGGCGACTACCAGGGCTACGTGCATTTCCTGCAGCGCGAGGATGGAACCCTGCTGGCGCGCATCGCCACCGACGGCAGCGCCATCCTTTCCCAGCCCGTGGCGACCGACCGTGGGGTTCTGGTGCAGACTTCCAGGGGTAATCTGACCCTGATCAATGTCGGTCAATGAGCAAGGCTTTTCGACGATGAAACCCGCAGTCTTCAAACCGGTGGTCGTCCTGGTGGGACGGCCCAACGTGGGCAAATCCACGTTGTTCAACCGGCTGACCCGCTCGCGCGACGCGCTCGTGGCCGATTTTCCCGGGCTGACGCGCGATCGCCACTATGGCGAGGGCAGGGTGGGGGATCATCCCTTCATCGTCGTGGACACCGGCGGTTTCGAGCCGGTGGCCAAGAACGGCATCATGGCCGAGATGGCCAAGCAGACCGTGCAGGCGGTGGACGAGGCCGACGCCATCGTGTTCCTGACCGACGGCCGCGTGGGCCTGACCGGCCATGACCGCGAGATTGCCGAGCGCCTGCGCCGTTCCGGCCGCAAGGTGCTGTTGGCGGTCAACAAGGTCGAGGGCATGTCGCGCGCCACCGCCGCGGCCGAGTTCTACGAACTGGGCCTGGGCGAACCGCACGCGATCTCGTCGGCCCATGGCGACGGCGTGGTGGACATGATCGAAGAGGCGCTGCAAGGCCTGGTCGAAACCCCGCCCGAGGCGGACGAAGACGAAGCCGCCGAAACCGCCGACGGTACGGACGAGGACGCCTTCTCGCCTGTCGACGCCATCGACCACCGCATCAAGCTCGCCATCGTCGGCCGCCCGAACGTCGGCAAGTCCACGCTCGTGAACACGCTGCTGGGCGAAGAGCGGGTCATCGCCTTCGACCAGCCCGGCACCACCCGCGACGCCATCGAGATCGAATTCGAGCGCGGCGGGCGCCGCTACACCCTGATCGACACCGCCGGGCTGCGCAAGCGCGGCAAGGTGTTCGAGGCGATCGAGAAATTCTCGGTCATCAAGACGCTGCAGGCGATCGAGGCCAGCAACGTCGTGCTGCTGATGCTGGACGCCAGCGCGGAAATCTCCGAGCAGGACGCCCACATCGCCGGCTTCGTGCTGGAGACCGGGCGCGCGCTGGTGGTGGCTATCAACAAGTGGGACCGCGCCGACAGCGAACGCCGCGACGAGATCAAGCGCGAGTTCGAGCGCAAGCTGCGCTTCCTGTCGTTCGCCAAAATGCATACCGTTTCGGCGCTGCGCGGCGCGGGCATCGGCCCGCTGCTCAAATCCATCGAGTCGGCCCACGCGGCGGCCTTCGCCAAGCTGTCCACGCCCAAGCTGACCCGCGCGCTGCAGGCCGCGGTCGAGCAGCAGCAGCCGCCGCGCAAGGGCATTTTCCGGCCCAAGCTGCGCTATGCGCACCAGGGCGGCCAGAACCCGCCCCTGATCGTGGTCCACGGCAGCGCGCTGGACGAGATTCCCGATTCGTATCGCAGGTTCCTCGAAACCCGGTTCCGGGAAACTTTCCGGCTCGAGGGCACTCCATTGAAGATCGAGTTCAGAAACTCGAGGAATCCTTATCTCGACAAGGCGGGGTAACCGAGTATCTTCCGGGGTGTGCCCTTGTGGGAATGCAACCGCGTCCCCACATGGGATTTGGGGAAAAAAGCGGTCTCTCTCTCAGTTTTGAGATTCGCTAGTTTCCCTCGGGAAAACCCGGTACAGTAACAGAGTTGGCATCCGCCAAGAAAAACACATCCAGGAGCCCACTAATGAGCAATAAAGGGCAATTGCTACAAGACCCGTTCCTTAACGTTCTGCGTAAAGAGCACGTACCCGTCTCCATTTACCTCGTCAACGGCATCAAGCTGCAAGGCCAGATCGAATCCTTCGATCAGTACGTGGTCCTGCTGCGCAACACCGTGACGCAAATGGTCTACAAACACGCCATTTCGACCGTCGTGCCGTCGCGTCCGGTCAATTTCCAGGTTGAAGCAGCTGCAGACTAATACCACGCCTACCGGGCAGAACCACGGGCCGCTGATGCGCGCGCTGATCGTCAGCGTGGATTTCGGCGAGCCCGAGTTCCAGGCCCAGACCGACGAATTCATCATGCTGGCCAAAGGGGCCGGCGCGCAGATCGTCGATACCATCATTGCCCGACGGGCGCGTCCGGATGCGGCGCTCTTCGTGGGGTCGGGTAAGGTGGAAGAAATCGGGCTGGCGGCCGAGGCCGGCCAGGCCGAGATCATCCTGTTCAACCACAACCTGACGCCCGCCCAGCAGCGCAACCTCGAACGCGCCCTGAAGATACGGGTGGTCGATCGGGTCGCGCTCATCCTGGACATCTTCGCGCTGCGCGCGCATAGCCACGAGGGCAAGCTCCAGGTCGAGCTGGCCCAACTGCAGCATCTGGCCACGCGCCTGACCCGGATGTGGTCCCACCTGGAGCGC
Source organism: Pigmentiphaga kullae (assembly GCF_004216695.1). Lineage (GTDB taxonomy): Bacteria > Pseudomonadota > Gammaproteobacteria > Burkholderiales > Burkholderiaceae_B > Pigmentiphaga > Pigmentiphaga kullae. The sequence continues at coordinate 838,810 of NZ_SGXC01000002.1, read as the reverse complement.
CAGCGCGGCGGCATAGGCATGCGGGGCCCGGGTGAATCGCAGCTGGAAATGGACCGCCGCATGATCGGCGACAAGGTCCGCTACCTGCGCGAGCGCCTGGACAAGCTCGAACGCCAGCGCCAGACCCAGCGCCGCTCGCGCGCGCGGGGCGGGGCGCTGTCGGTCTCGCTGGTGGGCTACACCAACGCCGGCAAGTCCACGCTGTTCAACGCGCTTACCCGCGCCGACGTCTACGCGGCCGACCAGCTCTTCGCCACGCTGGACACCACGACCCGGCGCATCTGGATCGAAGGGGCGGGCTCGGTCGTCGTGTCCGACACGGTGGGTTTCATCCGCGAGCTGCCGCATACGCTCATCGCCGCGTTCAAGGCCACGCTCGAGGAAACCGTGCACGCCGACCTGCTGCTGCATGTCGTGGACGCATCCAGCCCCCAGCGCGACGAACAGATCGCCGAGGTGGACAAGGTCCTGGAAGAAATCGGGGCGGCGGACATTCCCCGCATCCTGGTCTACAACAAGATCGACCGCAGCAGCCACGAGGCCGGAGTCGAGCGCGACGAGCATGGTACGATCTCGCGAGTGTTCGTCAGCGCGATCGAGCGTACCGGCCTGGATGCACTGCGGGGTGCCATCGTCGAGGCCGGACAAGCAGATCCCGTGGTCCCAGGTAATAATAGTAGCGACCCACGCTTTCGTACGCTGTCTTCGTCCGTCGGCCCCACGGCTGACGCCCGATCCTAGGCGACGGGTTCGGCCCGTCCGCTTCGCTTATTACAAAGATGCGTCTGCCTGCGATAACTCGAATATTCAATCTGAACGACTCGAACTGGGGCCGCGGAAGCGGCGGTGGCTCCGGCAACGAGCCTCCCCGGCGTCCGCAGAACGACGGACGGGACAACAATAACGGCGGACCGCCCGATCTCGACGAGTTGTGGCGCGACTTCAACCGCCGGCTGAGCGGACTGTTCGGCCGCAAGCCCTCGGGCCCTCCCGGCGGCGGCAACAACGGCGGTGGCCGTTTTTCGCCGTCCTCGCGCGGCACCGGCGTCGGCCTGCTGGTTGTCGTGGTGGTGGTGGCCCTGCTGTGGCTGGCCTCCGGCTTCTTCATCGTGCAGGAAGGGCAGGTCGCGGTCATCACGCAGTTCGGCAAGTACAAGGAAACCACGCGGGCCGGCTTCCAGTGGCGCCTGCCGTATCCCATCCAGAGCCACGAGACCGTCAACCTCTCGCAGCTGCGCACCATCGAGGTGGGCTTCCGCAATACCTCGCGCAGCAAGGTGTTGCAGGAGTCCCTGATGCTGACCGACGACGAGAACATCGTCGACATGCAGTTCGTGGTCCAGTATCGCCTGAAGGAAACGGGCGCGCGCGACTATCTCTTCAACAACCGTGGCCCGGACGAAGCCGTCAAGCAGGCCGCCGAGACCGCCATGCGCGAGATCGTCGGCAAGAAGAAGATGGACTTCGTGCTGTACGAGGGGCGTACGGAAGTCGCCACGGAAGTGGCGGCGCTGATGCAGCAGATCATGGACTTGTACCGCACCGGCGTGCTGATCAGCACGGTGGCGATCCAGAACGCCCAGCCGCCCGAGCAGGTGCAGGCCGCGTTCGACGATGCGGTCAAGGCCGGCCAGGACCGCGAGCGCCAGATCAACGAAGGCCAGGCCTACGCCAACGACGTGGTTCCCCGTGCCTCGGGCGCCGCGTCGCGCCTGGTCCAGGAGGCCGAGGCCTACCGTCAGCGCATCGTCGAAAGCGCCGAGGGTGACGCCGCGCGCTTCTCGCAGGTGCTGACCGAGTACAAGAAGGCGCCGCAGGTCACGCGCGACCGCCTCTACCTCGAGACCATGCAGCAGGTCTTCACCAACACCTCGAAGGTGCTGGTCGATACGCGCAACGGCAGCAATCTGCTGTACCTGCCGCTGGACAAGCTGATGCAGCAAGTGTCGCAGGAATCCGCGGCCGGGGCGCGCTCGCCGTCCGCCGCGGGCGGTTCCTCGTCGGTCAACGTGCCGCCGCCGCTGGCCGGCAGCGTGCTGCCGGAAGCCGGACGCGACGCCCTGCGCTCGCGGGACCGCAACAGATAATCAAGAAGGAATGACATGGACCGTTTGATTCCTGCGGTAATCGGTCTGCTCGTGGGGGTGGCCGTATTGTCGTCGTGCGTGTTCGTGGTCAACGAACGCAACTATGCCGTCGTCTTCGCCCTGGGTGAAATCAAGGAAGTCATCGACGAACCCGGCTTGTATTTCAAGCTGCCGCCGCCGTTCCAGAACGTGCAGCAGTTCGACAAGCGCATCCTGACCATCGACTCGGCCGACAGCGAGCGGGTGCAGACCTCGGAAAAGAAGAACCTGCTGATCGACGCTTTCGTGAAGTGGCGCATTTCCAATCCGCGCACCTATTACGTCACCTTCGGCGGCAACGAACGCGCGGCGCAGGAGCGCCTGCTGGCCCTGATCCGCGATGCCCTGAACGCCTCGATCAACCGCCGCACCGTGAACGACGTCACCTCCAAGGAGCGTGACAAGATCATGCAGGAGATCCGCACCAACACCGAGGCCGCGGCCAAGCTGCTGGGCGTGGAGATCGTGGACGTGCGCCTGAAGCGCGTGGACTTCGTGCCCGAGATTTCCGAGTCGGTCTACCGCCGGATGGAAGCCGAGCGCAAGCGCGTGGCCAACGAGCAGCGCTCCATCGGCGCCGCCGAAGGCGAGAAGATCCGCGCCGACGCCGACCGCCAGCGCGAAGTCATCCTGGCCGAAGCCTATCGCAAGGCCCAGGAAGTCAAGGGCGAGGGCGACGCCAAGGCCTCCGCCGTCTACGCCCAAGCCTTTGGCCAGGACCGCGAGTTCTACCGCTTCTACAAGAGCCTGGAAGCCTACCGCAGCTCGTTCGGCTCGAAGTCCGACATGCTGGTGGTAGACCCGAGCTCCGACTTCTTCCGCTTCATGAAATCGCCGGCTGTGAATTGACCCCCCCCTACGCGCTGACGCGCGCCCCCCAGGGGGCGGCACTGGCGGACCGGCGGAGCCGGATCCGCTGTGCCCTGGGTCTGGAGACGCTCAGGAAAGAAAAGCGGCCTTGCATCTGATGCAAGGCCGTTCTTGTTTATGCTGGCAAGAGGTAAGAACGCCAGTCCCCGCCAGCCCGTTGGTACCCCAGGATGCGGTGGATCCGGCTTTGCCGGTCCACCCGCATCGCCCCCTTGAGGGGGCGCCCGAAGGGCGTGGGGGTGGGCTTCCCTTCCGGTCCGCCAGTGCCGCCCCCTGGGGGGCGCGCGTCAGCGCGTAGGGGGGGATCCCCTACTCAGGGGTGATGCCGGCGGCTTTGACGACGGCGCGCCATTCGGGGATTTCGGTGCGGATGCGGTCGGCCATTTCCTGGGGGGTGCTGGGCAGGAGTTCGACGCCCAGGTCGACGAATTTGTCGTGCGTGGCGGGTTGCTTCAGGATGCGGACGACTTCGCGGTTCAGTTTCGCGACGACGGGGGCAGGCATGCCGGCCGGCCCGGACAGGGCGAACCAGACGTTGGCGCTGAAGCCGGGCAGCGTCTCGCTCACGGTGGGCAGATCCGGCATGATCTCGGTGCGTTTTTCGCCCGAGGTGGCCAGGGCAGTGAGTTTGCCGGCGCGCACATGGGGCAGGGACGAGGCGCCGCCTTCGAACATCATGTCGACCTGGCCGGCGATCAGGTCGGTGCTGGCATTGGAGCTGCCCTTGTAGGGCACGTGCAGGATGTCCACGCCGGCCTGTTTCTTGAACATTTCCGCCAGCAGATGATGCGAGCTGCCGGAGCCCAGCGAAGCATAGGTGAACTTGCCGGGCGAGGCCTTGGCGGCCGCGATGAGGTCGGCGACCGTGCGCATCGGCAGAGCCTTGTTCACCACCAGGTAGGTCGGGGTGTCGAACAGCATGGAGATGGGGGTGAAGTCCCGTTGCGAATCGTAGGGCAGTTGCTTGCGCAGCAGCGGATTGAACACCATGGCGCTTTGCGTGGCGATCAGCAGCGTATAACCGTCGGGCGCGGCCTTGGCCACGGTTTCGGCGGCGATGGTCTGGCTGGCGCCGGGGCGGTTTTCCACGATCACCGGCTGGCCGACGGACGCCGACAACTGCTGGGCGATGTAGCGGGCGAAGGTATCGCCCAGTCCGCCGGGCGAGTGGGGGGAGACGATCCGGATGGGTTTGGTCGGAAAGTCGGTCGCGGCATCCTGGGCGGATGCCGGCTGCCAGGCCAGCAGGCCCGTGGCGGCAAGCGCCGCGAGCAGGGTACGGCGATGGGTGTCCAGGCCGGCGGGATGCCGGTGCAGCGGTTGGGTCATGGCGTGTCTCCTGTGCGGGGCTGGTCGGCCGTGCCGCCGCCCCGTCGTTTGCCGTGGAAAATCAGCGGAAGTGGTAGCGGCCTTCTTCGTCCCGGGCCAGGGGGCGCTTGCCGGCGCTATCCTCCAGCCAGCGCACGATCTCCCGGCCGTCGTCGGTGCCGGTCGCGGCCATCAGTTCCTCGAAATACTTGGGGCCGTCCTCCAGCGCCGCCTCGATCGAGGCAAAACGGGCGCCCTCGTAGCGTGGCGCGGCGGGGACCCGGTATTCCAAGGGGCGCTGCGTTCCCGGGGCGAGCAGGGGCAGGGTCAGGTCGAAGCCGGCCTTGGCCCCGGTGCGGGCGCCGTTCAGCGAGGGGTCCAGCGGCATGGCCCGCATGCCGGTCTGGATCACCAGGTCGCGATCCGCCTGGAACCGCGTGCCCAGGGCCCAGTCCATCTGCGAGTCCGAGAAAATGTCGATGTCCGGGTCGACCACGAACACGTGCTTGACGTTCGAGAGCGAACCGAACACCGCGGCGATGGCGTTGCGCGCCTCGCCCGGCACGCGCTGCTGCAAGGCGATGCGTACGTTGAACATGCCGCCGTTGGCCGGCGCGGCGAAGACGCCGCGGACTTCCCGCACCGCGGTTTCCAGCGCGCGCCAGATCATCACTTCGGTGCGCAGCGCGTTCAGTTGCGCGGTATCGGTCCAGGCCATGTTGGGGCCGCTGATGGTGGCGGTCTGGAACACGGCATCGCGCCGGCGCGTGATGGCGGTCACGTGGAACAATGGGTTTTTCTTGACCACGCCGTAATAGCCCAGGAACTCGCCATAGGGGCCTTCGGGCTCGACGTGGCCGGCCTCGTCCAGATAGCCTTCGATGATGAATTCCGCGTCGGCCGGCACCATCAGGTCGTTGGTCACGCACTTGACCACGGGCAGCGGCGCGCCCCGCAGGCTGGAAAGCAGGCCCAGTTCGTCGCCGGGAATACGCATGGTGGCGGCGATATGGTCGATGGGGTTCGAGCCGACGGCGAAGGCGATGGGCATCCGCCGGCCGCGGCCGGACTCCTTCAGGTACAGCGCGCGCAGGTCCGACGGCGCGACCAGGTCTATCCCGGCGGTGCGGCGGCCGCGCAGCATGAGGCGGCGCACGCCCACGTTGGTCCAGCCGGTGTCCGGATCCCGGGTGAAATCAATGGAAGCGGAAATGTAGGGGGCGCCGTCCAGGCCGTGTTGCAGGTGGACGGGCAACTGCGTGAGGTCGCATTCGTCGCCTTGCAGGACGATCTGCTGCACGGGGGCCTGGGAGGCCGGCACTTCGATGAATTCGGGCCGGTTGCGCAGCCGGCGGGTCACTTCGGCGGGCAGTTCGGCCGAGGTGGTGTCGAAGGCCAGGGCCAGCCGTTCACGGCTACCGGCGGCGTTGCCGCACAGCGGTATGTCCGAGTCGCCCGGGCGTTCGATCAGGACCGCCTTGGGGCTGCGTTCCAGGATGGCGGCGACGTCGCGCAGCGCCGCTTCGGGCTGGCGCAGCAGGGCGGCCTCGTCCAGGGATTCCAGGAAACGCCTGAGACGGAAGGCGTCCAGGTCGGGCAGGGCGGGGGAAGGCGAAGGCACGGCGGTCTCCGATTGCGGGTGCTGGGAAAAAGAACCAGTGGGCCGCCGCTGCCGCGGCACTTCCCATCGGTCCAGGCTGCCGCGTTATTAAAATGCACCCCACGATGGGGCGTAAGCAAAACATTTGGATGACGTGATAGAAGAACGTGAACAATGCGTCGGCCCCGCGCCACGCAAGCTTGATTTTGTCGTGATTCGAGCGGACAATAGCGTGTAAGCCAAGAGGTATGTCCGAATTAGTTATTGCACCAAGTTGGTGCAATTCGGCGACCCAAGCTTGGAAGAAGCGGTTGATGGGCTTGCACGTGTGCATACCCGCAGCCGCTTTTTTTTCGTCCATCGTTTTCATTGAATCGTTTGCGAGATCCCCGCATGGGCAAATGGCTGTTGCCCGAAAGCCTGGCAGACATCCTGCCGGCCGAGGCCCGGCGCATAGAAGAATTGCGCCGCTTGTTGCTGGACCTGTATCGCACCTATGGCTATGAGCTCGTCATGCCGCCGCTGGTGGAATACCTCGACTCGCTGCTGTCGGCCAGCGGGGGCGATATGGACCTGCACACCTTCAAACTGGTGGACCAGATGTCGGGCCGCTCGCTCGGCATCCGGGCCGACATGACGCCCCAGGTGACGCGCATCGACGCGCACCTGCTCAATCGGGCCGGCACCACCCGCCTGTGCTATTGCGGCAGCGTGCTGCACACCTTGCCGCGCGGCCTGTGGGCCACGCGCGAACCGCTGCAGATCGGCGCCGAACTGTATGGCCATGCCGGCCCCGAGGCCGACATCGAAGTCCTGCAACTGGCGCTGGAAAGCGTCCGGCGCGCCGGGGTGGCCGATTACCGGATCGATCTCAGCCATCTGGACGTGGTGCGCGCGCTGCTGGAAACCGACCCGGCCGCCGCCGCCCGCGCCGACGAGATCTTCAACCTGCTGCGCGAGAAGGACGTTCCCGGGCTGGCGGCGCTCGGCCCCGATCTGGCGCCGGCCACCACCCAGGCGCTGCAGGTGCTGCCGACGCTGTATGGCGATCTGGACGTGCTGGAGAAAGCCCGCGCGGTGCTGCCGGCGCTGCCCCGCATCAGCCAGGCGCTGGACATGCTGGCCGCGCTGGCCAAGGCGCTGCCGGGCGTGGATATCGGCATCGACCTGGCCGACGTGCGCAGCTTCAACTATCACACCGGCGTGGTCTTCGCCGTCTACTGCGGCGGCTGGCCCAACGCGGTCGTGCGCGGCGGCCGCTACGACGACGTCGGCAGGGTATTCGGACGGGCCCGCCCGGCCACCGGTTTCAGCCTGGACCTGCGCGAACTGGCGGGGCTGCTCGCGCCCGCCACCGCCAGTTCCGCGGTCCGCGCCCCGTGGGGTCTCGAGCCCGATCTGGCGCAGGCCGTGCGCGCGCTGCGCGCCGCCGGCCAGATCGTGGTCCAGATACTGCCCGGACATGAACACGATCAGCAGGAGTTCGTCTGCGATCGCGAGCTGGTGCTGCGCAATGGCGCCTGGCGGGTCGAACCCCTGGCCAGCGCCGAGCCCGCAGCCCGGCCATCCCCATCCACCGCAATCTGACGCCCGTCGCGGGCGGAATTTAGAGAAGCAGAAGCAACATGGCTAACAACGTCGTGGTTATCGGCACCCAGTGGGGTGACGAAGGCAAAGGCAAGATCGTCGACTGGCTGGCGGAGTCCGCCCAAGGGGTGGTGCGTTTCCAGGGCGGCCACAATGCCGGCCATACCCTGTGGATCGCCGGCAAGAAGACCATTCTGCGCCTGATCCCGTCGGGCATCATGCACCCCGGCATGACCTGCTACATCGGCAATGGCGTGGTGCTGTCGCCCGAGGCGCTGCTGCGCGAGATCGAGGAACTCGAGGCCGCCGGCGTCGAGGTGCGCGCCCGCCTGCGCGTGTCCGAGGCCTGCCCGCTGATCCTGCCGTACCACGTCGCCGTCGACCAGGCGCGCGAGGCCCGCAAGGGCGCCGGCAAGATCGGCACGACCGGCCGCGGCATCGGCCCGGCCTACGAGGACAAGGTCGCGCGCCGCGCCATCCGCGTCCAGGACCTGTACGACCCGGCCTCCTTCGACGCCAAGCTGGAAGAGGCGCTGGACTACCACAACTTCGTACTGACCCAGTACCTGGGCGCCCAGGCCGTGGACGCCGCGCAGGTACGCGACCAGGCCATGGCGCTGGCGCCGGTGCTCAAGCCCATGGTGGCCGACGTCGCCAACGCGCTGTATGAAGCCTCGGCCGGCGGCCAGAAGCTGCTGTTCGAAGGCGCGCAGGGCGCGCTGCTGGACGTGGACCACGGCACCTATCCCTACGTCACCAGCAGCAACTGCGTGGCCGGCGCGGCCTCGGCGGGCTCGGGCGTCGGACCGCAGAAGCTCGAGTATGTGCTGGGCATCACCAAGGCCTATGCCACCCGCGTGGGCTCGGGCCCGTTCCCGACCGAACTGGACGACGACATCGGCGCGCGTCTGGCCTCGGTCGGCAAGGAATTCGGCTCGGTCACCGGCCGGCCGCGCCGCTGCGGCTGGTTCGACGGCGCCGCGCTCAAGCGCTCGATCCGCCTGAACGGCATCTCGGGTCTGTGCATCACCAAGCTGGACGTGCTGGACGGCCTGGAAACCATCAAGCTGGGCGTCGGCTATCGCGTCAACGGCGAATTCCGCGACGTGCTGCCCTACGGGGCGGCGGCCGTGGCCAGCAGCGAGCCCGTCCTGGAGGAAATGCCGGGCTGGAGCGAATCCACCGTCGGCGTGACCGAATACGATAAACTTCCGGTCAATGCCCGACGCTACCTGGAGCGGATGGCCGAAGTCTGCGGCGTGCCGATCGACCTGGTATCGACCGGTCCGGACCGTACGGAAACCATCGTGCTGCGGCATCCCTTCAAGGCCTGATCGGGTCCGAATTCCATCCTGACGCCCCGGTTGATCCGGGGCTTTTTTGCAGTATCCGGACGCCATGCAGCAAGATACCGACAAAGATCTCTGGATCAGCTGGGACCGCTACAACCAACTCATCGAGCAACTGGGCCTGCAGGTCCACCAGTCGGGCTGGAAGTTCGACCAGATCGTCTGCCTGGCCCGCGGCGGAATGCGCGTGGGTGACGTGCTGTCGCGCATCTACGACGTGCCGCTGGGCATCCTGGCCACCAGCAGCTACCGCGAGGCGGCGGGCACCGAGCAGGGGCGGCTGGACATCGCGCAGTTCATCACGATCACGCGCGGTACGCTGGAAGGCAGGGTGCTGCTGGTGGACGACATGGTCGACACCGGCGTGACCTTCGACCGCGTGCACCAGCACCTGCTGCAACAGTTCTCGGCCATCACGGAAATGCGCACGGCCGTGCTGTGGTTCAAGGGGCACTCCAAGGTGGTGCCGGACTACTATGTGCAGAAGCTGCCGACGAATCCGTGGATACATCAGCCCTTCGAGGACTACGACAGCATCCGGCCTTACCAGCTCGAAGCCTGGGTGCGCAAGGGCAAGAGCGACTGACGTCGCCGGTTGCGCAAGAAGCCCGGTTGGGAGTCATCCCGGCCGGGCTTTTTTGTTTCAGGCCGCGGCGATTGATCTGACTCAAAGTGTGTGCAATAAACCCGGCGTAGCATGCACGACTGCAGATCGCCTACGACGTCCGGTCGACAGGAGCAACCATGTACACGAAGCTACTCGTTCCCATCGACGGCAGCGCCACGTCCCGCCTGGCGCTGGAGGAAGCCGTGATGCTGGCGCGCCTGAGCGGCGCCAGGATCGAGCTCCTGCACGTCGTGGACGAACTCGAACATATCTGGGGCCGGCCCAGCCCGGTGGTCTACATCAAGGAGGTCCGGCCCATGTTCCTGAAGGCGGGCCAGGACCTGCTGGACGAGACCCGGGCCGAGATCGAGTCGCAGGGCATCGAGGTGGACACCGTGCTGCTGGAGAGCCGCGGCACCCGGGCCTCGGAATTGATCGCCGGCCAGGCGGCCAAGAGCGGCGTGGATGCCATCGTCATGGGAACCCATGGCCGGCGCGGCGTCGACCGCGTGCTGATAGGCAGCGATGCCGAGCAGGTGGTGCGGCTTTCGTCGGTGCCGGTGATGCTGGTCAGACAGGCCCGGTCATCGGTCGCGGCAGCCTAGGTTCCTCGGCCGTATCTGTGCCGACCTCCTGCTCGGCCAGCCACCGCCACAGCGTCGAACGGCTGACGCCCAGCAGGCGGGCGGCTTCAGCCCGGCGGCCGCCCGCCTGCGCCAGCGCCGCGCGCACGCGCTGCGCCAGCGGGCGCTCCGCGGCAGCCGGGCCGGCCCCGGCATGAAACAGTTCCGGGCAGTCGTGGGCCAGCGCGTCGAACGGGATGTCGCGCGCATCGGCATACTGCGCCAGCGTCACGGCGATCCGCTCGGCCAGGTTCTCCAGTTCGCGGACGTTGCCGGGCCAGTGGTAGCGGCGCAGCGCGTCCATCCACGGCGCAAGCGCGACGGCGGCGTCCAGGGATGAACCCAGGCGCTTCAGGCAGCGGTCGGCCATGGGCAGGATGAGCGCGGGAATGTCCTCCCGGCGTTCACGCAGCGCGGGCAGGGCCAGGCGCAGGATGTTGAGGCGGTAATACAGGTCGCGCCGGAACCGCCCCTGCTCGATCAGCGCTTCCAGCGGTTGATGCGTGGCGGCGACCACGCGTACGTCGATGGGCAGCGGCGCGGTCGCGCCCAGGCGCATGACCTCCCGTTCCTGCAAGACACGCAACAGCCGGGTCTGCAGGGGCATGGGCATGTCGCCGATCTCGTCCAGGAACAGCGTGCCGGTATGGGCCGCCTCGAACAGGCCGCACTTGCCGCCGCGCCGCGATCCGGTGAAGGCGCCTTCCTCGTGGCCGAACAGTTCGCTTTCCAGCAGCGATTCCGGAAACGAGGCGCAGTTGACGGCCACGAAGGGGCGCCCGGCCCGCCGGCTTTCGTTGTGGATGGCCTGGGCGAACAACTCTTTGCCCACGCCGCTTTCCCCGGTGATCAATACCCCCAGGTCCGTGCGCGCGTAGCGGTGGGCGCTGGCGACGGCCGTGCGCATGGCCTGGCTGCCTCCGGCCAGGCTGGCGAAGGTATGGCGGGCCGTGTGCTGCTGGCGCCGCTGCAGGATGCGCAGGCTGGCGTCGGCCGCCTGGATGACGTTCGCATCGTGCAGCGTCAGCGCCGCGCCCGCGATGTCTCCATGTTCCCGTATCAGCGTGCGGTCGGCCACCCAGTCGCGCTGCCCGAAGCGCAGCGCGATGGCCCGTTCCTGGCGGCCGCTGGCCAGCGTGGCGCGCAGGGACAGCGCCGGTTCCAGTTCGCCCAGCGGCCGCCCCCGCAGCAGCGCGTCGGGCTTGCCGAGCAACTGCCGCATCGGCGGATTGATGGCGATGATGCGGTCTTCGCGATCGACCGCCACCACGGCTTCCTGCAGGTTGTGCAGCACGCTGTGCAACTGCTCGTAGCGGCCCGCCTCCAGGCGCGCCACCCGGGCCAGTTCCAGGGCATCGTCGAAGCCCTTGCGGATGCTGGCCAGGGAATAGGCCAGCAGGCCGCGCAGCCCGGCTTGCTCGGCCAGCTCCACCACCAGGCTGGAGCCCACGATGACCCGGTATCCCTCCTGGCGCAGCGTCTCGAAGCGAAGCCGTGCGTCGTCCGGCGTCCGATAGGCGTGCTGGCTGATGCCGATGTTGAGCAGGTCCTTGACGTCGTCCAGCTCGGGGATGGTCTGGCCGTACATCACCACGCCGACGCGATCGGCGATCCGGCGCGCCTGGATCAGCGCCTGCAACAGGTCGAAGCCGCCCAGGTGGATGGTGGCCACCGGCGCCTGCAGGCCGGCCCGCAGGATGGCGGCGTTCGAGCCGGCGCTGACGAACGCATCGGCCATGCCGCGTTCGACCCGGTCCTGCGCCAGGGCCAGGGCGTCGCCGAAGGTGGCATCGACGACCTCGATCCGCGCCCGCTGCGCATATTCGGCGACGACCGGCATGGCCAGTTCGCGGATGTGCCGGTAGCTGACGAAACACAGGCGAGGCAGCCCGGTGGGAGGCGAGGAGAAGGGGGCCATGGTCGTGTCTTGGTGCGACGTCTTGTCTGTCTCACGATTGTTCCATGAAACGTCCGGACAAAGTCGCCAACCCGGGAAAACGCCGATGAATCAAGACCTTGGCGCGGAATCCGCAGGTGGCACGAGGATTGCACAGTCCCGGTATCGTCTTCAAGGAGATACCGGATTGGCCCTGGAACACATCACCGTACTGGATCTGACCCACATGCTTTCGGGGCCGTACGGCACCATGCTGCTGGCCGACCTGGGCGCCCGCACCATCAAGGTCGAACCCCCGGGGCGAGGCGAGGGCACGCGCCGGCTGCTCGAGAACGACCCGCAGCATTCGCGAGACGGCATGGGCGCCTATTACGTCACGCTGAACCGGAACAAGGAAAGCGTCTGCGTCGACCTGAAGCTGCCGGCGGGCCGCGAAGTCTTCCTGGACCTGGTGCGGCGCGCCGACGTCGTATTCGACAACTTCAGCGTGGGGGTGACCGAAAGGCTGGGCATCGACCATGCGTCGCTGTCCAAGGTCAACCCGCGCATCGTCACCTGCTCGGTGACGGGGTTCGGGCAGACCGGGCCGGCCACGCAGCGTCCGGCCTTCGACCAGGTGGTGCAGGCCATGGGCGGAGGCATGTCGATCACCGGCACGCCGGCCACCGGGCCGATACGCAGCGGCATTCCCATCGGCGACCTGGGCGGCGGCACCTTCGGCGCGATAGGCGTGCTGGCGGCGCTGGTCGAGCGCGAACAGACGGGCAGGGGACAGCACGTCGACATCGCCATGCTGGACGTGCAGATCTCGCTGCTGAACTACATGGCCACGATGTACTTCATGTCCGGCCAGATCCCCGAGGGCATAGGCAACGGCCATTTCGTGCACGTGCCCTACAACTGCTATCCGACGGCGGACGGCCACATCATCATCGCCTGCATCGGCGATGCCTTCTTCGAGCGCTTCGTGGAATTCATCGACGTGCCCGAACTGCGGCGGCCCGAGTATCGCCAGCAGCCGGTGCGATTCGCCGACAAGGCGCGCATCGACGAAATCATTTCGGCCGAGCTGCGCAGGCAGCCCACCTCCCATTGGCTCGCGCGGCTGGAAGCGGCCCGCATTCCCTGCGGCCCGGTCAACGACTTCGCGCAGGCGCTGGCCGACCCCCAGGTCGTGGCGCGGGACATGGTGGCGGAAGTGCCGCTGCCGGACGGCACGTCGCTGCGCATGCCGGGCAATCCGGTCAAGCTCTCGGGCGCGGCGCCGGCATCCTTCGGCACGCCGCCGCGGCTGGGCGAGCAGACCGACGCCGTGCTGGGCGGCTGGCTGGGCTATGCGCCGGACAGGCTGGCCGGCCTGCGCGAGCAGGGCGTGATCGGCTGACGACAATACCAACACAAGGAGGAGACAACATGGCGATACGATGGCTATCCGCGTTTTCCGCGCCCTTGGTGGCCGCGCTGTGCCTGGCGGCCGGCGACGTCCGCGCCGGGGACTACCCCGCCAAGCCGATCAGGCTGATCGTGCCCTTCGCGCCCGGCGGCGTGACCGACACCGGCGCCCGCATCGTGGCCGAGCACCTGAGCCATCGGCTGGGCCAGCAGGTGGTGGTCGAGAACAAGCCCGGAGCGTCAGGCAACATCGGCACCCAGCTCGCGGCCACGGCCCCGCCCGACGGCTATACGCTGGTGGTCGGCTTCGACGGCACGCTGGTCATCAACCCGCACGTCTATGCCAAGGTACCGTTCGACACCTTGCGCGACCTGGCGCCCGTCAGCAAGATCGGCGATGCCGCGCTGGTCATCGTGACCAACCCCGCGCTGCCGGTGACCGATTTCGCGTCGCTGGTCGCCTATTCCAAGCGCAACCCGGCCGGTGTCTCGTACGGCAGCGCCGGCACCGGCAGCACGCCGCACCTGGCGGGCGAGCTGCTGAGGGTCCGCACCGGCGCCAACTTCGTCCACATCCCCTACAAGGGCGGCGGGCAGGCCATGGCCGACGTGGTCGGCGGAACGCTGCCCATGCTCTACACGGCCGTGGCGGGAGCCTATCCCTTCATCCAGCGCGGCCAGATGCGCGCCGTGGCGGTGTCCAGCGCGCAGCGCCTGGCATCGCTGCCGGACGTACCCACGGTGGCCGAGACGGTGCCGGGCTTCGAGGTCACATCCTGGATAGGCATCCTGGCGCCGGCGGGCACACCTCAGGCGATCGTCGATCGCCTGCAACGGGAGATCCGCGCCGCGGTGTTCCAGCCCGAGGTCAAGGAACGCCTGGCGGGGCTGGGCATCGTCGCCTCGGGTAATACGCCGGCGGAGTTCCGCGGCCAGATCGAAGCCGATCTGCGCAAGTACGCCGACGTGGTGAAGGCGGCCAACATCCGCATCGACTGAGGCCCTGATGCGGGCAGGCAACAAAAAACCCCGCCAACTGGAGTTGCGGGGTTTTGCTTATCAGTGGTGCCCAGGAGAGGACTCGAACCTCCACGCCGTTAAGCGCTAGTACCTGAAACTAGTGCGTCTACCAATTCCGCCACCTGGGCACTGCTGCACAACTAAAAACCCTTTGAGCGGGTATTCCAACTACCTGGAAGGCTTGCGCCTGCCAAAGAATTGGTGCCCAGAAGAGGACTCGAACCTCCACGCCGCTAAGCGCTAGTACCTGAAACTAGTGCGTCTACCAATTCCGCCATCTGGGCATTGTCGCAACTACCTAACATTTGCTGCGGTAAACTCAAGTTATTCCTTGCGTGTACCGTTGCATGCGGGGCAGTAGCAACAGAAGCTGCGCATTATAAAGAGAACCTGACACTTTGACAACTCGATCCCATAACAATCTTCCCTCCACGCCCGCGGACTTCGATCCCGACGTGCCCACCCGCGAGCAAATCCTGGGATTGCTGCGGGAGGCGAATGCCCCCATCGCTCCGGCGGAACTGGCACGTCGACTGGGTGTGGACCCGGGCAGCGTGGGGTTCGAGCGCCGGCTCGCCGCCATGGAGCGCGACGGCCAGTTGATGCAGAACCGCAAGGGTGCGCTGCTGTTGTCGACCAAGCTCGACTTCATCGCTGGCCGCGTGCAGGGGCACCGCGACGGCTTCGGCTTCCTGATCCGCGACGACGGCCAGACCGACCTTTTCCTGCCGCCCAAGGAAATGCTGAAAGTCCTGCACGGCGACCGCGTGCTGGTGCGGCCGGCCGGCAGCGACTACCGCGGCAAGCCCGAAGGCACCATCGTCGAGGTGCTGGAGCGGCGCACCAACAAGCTGGTGGGGCGCTTCCTGAACGAGCGCGGCCTGACCCTGGTCGTGCCCGAGGACCAGCGGATCAAGCACGACATCCTCGTGCCGCCCGGCGAAACCGCCCAGGCCCAGCACGGCCAGGTCGTCACGGTCGAGATCATCGAACAGCCCACCCGGCACACACAGCCGCTGGGCCGCGTGGTCGAGATCCTGGGCGAGATCGACGATCCGGGCATGGAAATCGAGATCGCCGTCCGCAAGTTCGACGTGCCGCATGAGTTTTCGGACAAGGCGCTGGCGCGCGCCGAGCGCCTGCCCGCCGAGGTGGTCAAGGGCGACCTGGCTGGCCGCTACGATCTGCGGGACGTGCCGCTGATCACCATCGACGGCGAGGATGCCCGCGATTTCGACGACGCGGTCTATTGCGAGCGCGTGGAACTGGGCACGGGAACCCGCAAGCGGGCAGGGTGGCGGCTGATCGTCGCCATCGCCGACGTGGCGCACTACGTCACGCCCGGCGACGCGCTGGACGCCGACGCGCTGGAGCGCAGCACCAGCGTGTACTTCCCGCGCAAGGTCATTCCCATGCTGCCGGAGAAGCTCTCCAACGGCCTGTGTTCGCTCAATCCCAGCGTCGACCGCCTGGTGCTGGTGTGCGACATGGTGATTCCCGCCACCGGCGCCAAGGCCGGCACGGTGCAGGCCTACCAGTTCTACAACGCCGTCATGCATTCGCATGCGCGCACCACCTATACCGAGGTCTGGGCCGCGCTGCAGCAGCCGGACGGGCCGGCCGCGCGCAAGCATGCGGACGTATTGCCGCAGATCCACGATCTGTACGCGTTGTTCCAACTGCTGGCGCAGGCCCGCGAGAAGCGGGGGGCGATCGATTTCGACACGGTCGAGACCAAGATCGTCTGCAACGAACTGGGCCGCATCCAGAGCATCATTCCCTACGTACGCAACGATGCCCACAAGCTGATCGAGGAATGCATGCTGGCAGCCAATACCTGCGCGGCGGACTTCATGGAGCGCAGCAAGCATCCGGGGCTGTTCCGTATCCACGAAGGGCCCACCCCCGAAAAGCTGCAGGCCCTGCGCGACTTCCTGAAGACGCTCGGCCTGTCGCTGGGGGGCGGCGACAAGCCGACCGCGGCCGATTATTCGGCGCTGCTGGCCAGCGCCAAGAACCGGCCGGATGCGCCGCTGCTGCAAACCATGGCGCTGCGGTCCATGCAACAGGCCATGTACAGCCCGGACAACGCGGGTCACTTCGGCCTGGCCTATCCGGCCTATGCCCACTTCACTTCACCCATCCGGCGCTATCCCGACCTGCTGACCCACCGGGTGATCAAGGCGCTGCTGCATGGCAAGCGATACGTTCCCAACGCGCTGGAAGATATGCCGGTGATGCCGGGTACGGCCAAGGAGCAGGAACACGCGCTGTGGGAAAAGCTGGGCCTGTTCTGCTCGGCCAACGAACGCCGCGCCGACGATGCCTCGCGCGATGTCGAGGCCTGGCTCAAGTGCTGGTACATGCGCGAGCGCGTGGGCGACGTCTTCAGCGGCACGGTCACCGGCGTCGCGCCCTTCGGCGTGTTCGTCACGCTGGACGAGCTCCACGTCGAGGGCCTGGTGCACGTGTCCGAGCTGGGCGCGGAATACTTCCAGTTCAACGACGGCCTGCACGAACTGCGCGGCGAACGAACCGGCATGCGCTATCGCCTGACCGACAAGGTGCAGGTACAGGTGGCGCGTGTCGACCTCGAGGCCCGCCGCATCGAGTTCAAGCTGGTCAAGGGCGTGACCTACGAGGGACTGCGCAAGGCCATCAAGCGTGACAGCGCCCCCGCGCCCGAGCGCAAGCCGGCCAAGCCCAAGGCGGTGCTGCTGACCGACATGTCCAAGATGCCCAAGGGCAAGAAGGCCGCGCCCAAGAAGCACGCCGCTCCGGAGAAGCCCGCCAGCGCGCGCAGCGGCAAGCGCGCGGCGGCCAAGCACGGTCGCGGCAAGCGGCACTGAATCTCTGGTCTAATAGCGGCATTGCGGCGCTGCCTGGGGCAGCGCCGCGTCGTTTCTGCCGTGTTGCGGCATGCATCTACGTTGGGGTGAAAGATGGCAGCGAGCCAGGTTTTGGTCGGATTCCACGCGGTGGCCGCACGGCTGCGCCATGCGCCGGCGTCGATCAAGGATATCTACGTCGAGGAAGCGCGCCGCGACCGACGCATGTTGACGCTGGTCGAACAGGCCCAGGCCGCCGGATGCAAGGTGCATCCCGTGGCGCAGACGCGCCTGGACGGGCTGGCCAAGGGCCAGCGCCACCAGGGCGTGGTCGCGCTGGCGGAATCGCTGGAACTGGCGATGGACGTGGACGAAGTGCTCGACGATGCCGACGGCCCGGCCTTCCTGCTGGTACTGGACGGCGTCACCGATCCGCACAACCTGGGCGCCTGCCTGCGAACCGCGGACGGGGCCGGCGTCCACGCCGTGATCGCTCCCCGCGACCGCGCCGTGGGCCTGAACACGACCGTTCAGCGCGTGGCCTGCGGCGCCGCCGACAGCGTTCCCTACCTGACCGTGACCAATCTGGCGCGGACGCTGCGCAGCCTGAAAGAGCGCGGCGTCTGGGTGGTCGGCACCGACGACGAAGCCACCGAGACCATGTACGACGTGGACGCTCGCCAGCCCATCGCCTGGGTCATGGGGGCCGAAGGCGAGGGCATGCGTCGCCTGACCCGCGAGACCTGCGATCAACTGGTCCGGATTCCCATGCAAGGGTCCGTGGAGAGCCTGAACGTCAGCGTGGCGTCGGCCGTCTGCATGTACGAAACGCTCAGGCAGCGGGTAGCGAAGTAGGCTTCGGCTCTAGAACAATTTCTCGGATGCCTCGATCCTCCGGCACGGGCCGCTGGAATGGGGCCCGCTCAACTTGCCGCTGATCCTGTCCAGGCGGTAGCGCGTCGGTTCTGCTTTGGGTATTCCATTCATATGGAACCGGAATTCCCAGGCGATTCCGCTGTCGGACCATTCGGTGATGCTGTATTCCCAGCGCAGGTTTTCTCCGTTCTTGACATCGGTTCGCTCGGTCTTCCTGCCTAGTTGCAGGGCCTGGCCATCGTAGGTCAATTTCTTTTCCGAGACGTTGACTTCCAGCGATGACGTCCATTGCAACGCTGGATTGTTGGCCGCGGTCTGTTCGCATTTCAGCAGGATCACGCTTTGCGCGGCCAGCCCGGAGGAAAAGACGGAGGCGGTCAGGGCCAGGCCCAGAAGAGGGAGCTTGTTCATCTTGCCTGGCCTGTTCTCAAAACTTGGTGTCGGGGACATAGCTTCCCACGCTGCATACACCGCTGAAGTTGTTAGCCATCTCCGTGGTTTCAATGCTTATTCGGCCGGTTTTTCTATTGATTTCCCCTCGGGTGTACATTCTTTTGTTGCTGATCAGCCTGCTGTGGAAAACGATTCTTTCGGACAGGACTTCGTAGTCTTGAGAGTAGTCGCCGGGGGTTCCATAGCCATTGTCTTTCTGTATGTCATAAACCAATTCATTGGATCGGTTCCTGATCTCGAACCTCATGCCGATGTTTATGAATATATGGGTCCTGAAGCCATCGCTTCTTTCCCCCACGCATTTCAGCTGAAGTGGATCTGAATCGCTAAAGGCATAAGCCGGCCAGCATGCCGCCCATGCGATCAAACCGGCCATTGCCGCCATTGCTCGGCCCCTGATTTTCCCGCGTGTCTTCATGGCTGGCCTCTGGCGGCTACTTGAACGAAATGCGGGCGGTGACCGTGCATTCGTGGGTGTCGACAGGACCTGTAGGAGGGGGCATGCCTGTTTCCATCGCGTATTGAGCCTGCAATGCCGGCTGCCACGGCTTGGTCTTGGTGGAGGAGCAGTCGCAGGCGCCCATACTGATGTCCTTGAAGTTGCTCTTGCGCTGGGCGAACTCCGAGGCGCGGGACTTGGCCCGCGCGCAGGCCGCCGCGCGAGAGCTGTAGCTGATGGCTGCGGACTGTTCCTCGATGGCGCGGGGGCCGTCCGAACCCGAGCTTGAACCCGAGCCTCCGATCGAGACTCCTTGGGCAGCCGCGCTGGCACACCAGAAGGATGCGGCCGCAGCCGTGGCAAGTACCGCAAGGGTATGGATGACGTTGGATTTCGCTTGCATGATGGCCTCTTCCGGGGTTGGCGCAGCGAGGGGAATGGAGCAACCAGCCTAGCAACGAGTACGAAAAAATTCATACTCCAAACGGGGGGTTATGGCGGGCGTACAACAACTCAACGAGACATAAAAAAGCCCACGAATTTTCGACATTCGTGGGCAATGGAGCATTCGGGCGCGAGCACCGCGGCGGCCGATTCCGCCGCGGGTGTCCAAGGGAGATTCAGGCGTTCCAGCCGCGGGAAAACAGCAGTGCCAGCGCGGATGGATAGCCGCGGCTGCTGCTTGCGCCACGACGCTGCTTGAACGGCCACGGGCTGCGATTGGCCGGGATCGGCTTGGCGTGCGGTGCATGCTGTCCGGTACGCGGGTGGGTGGGCCGTTGCGCCGGCAGCGTGTCGGCGTCCGTGCCATGCGTGTCCGTTTCTTCGGCGGTGCGCGTATGGGTTCCCGCCACCGCGAGCCCGGCCGCACGCTTGAAGCCCGGCTTGAAGCCCGCGCGCGCTGTTTGCTGGCCGATATCCAGCGTGACCGCGCCTTCGCTGCCTTCGGCCGTGGGGGCGATGCGCTGGAGCCGGATCTGGCCGGGCTGGCTCATGTCCGCCAGCAACCGCAATTGGGATGCCGAGGTCGTAGCGGGCGTGCTGCAGGTATGGAACAGGAAGGCCGGGCACCCGGACAGCCGCGCGGCCATGTACAGCCGGCGGACGCTGCTTTCGGATTGCGCGGCGGCCTGCTCGGGGGGCAGGATGGCGACCAGCGCGGCGAACTCGCCCGCCCGCACGCCGGCTTCCAGCTGTTCCAGGCCATCCAGGGGATGATCGGTGCGTACGAGCTTGACGCATTCCAGCGCGACGCCGTGCTGGATCAACGCGGGGGCGTAGGACAGATAGGGCGGCACCAGCAGGGCCACGGTGCGGCCGGCCTTGGTGAGCCGGCCCAGCAGCGGGCCGAGCAGATTCAATTCGCCGTGCCCGACGCGCGGGACCAGGATTTCCGTCAATGCGCCAACGGGCCATCCGGCCTGGGGCAGGGCGGCGTCGAGCGCGGGAAATCCGCTGGAAAGACTGGAGCTGGGCGTGCTGTGTTTCATGATGGTCGTCCGTCTGGGTCTTCAATGCACCAGGCCGGCCCGGATCAGGCCGACCGCGATGCCCTCGAGCGCGAAATCGTCGCGCTCGCGATCGACTTCGATGGGTTGGAAGTCCGGATTGGCCGGCAGCAGGCTCAGGCCGGTTTCGGTGTAGCGCAGTTCCTTGACGGTGACGTCGTCGCCCAGGCGGGCCACGATGATCTGCCCGTCGCGGGCCTGGGCGGTTTTCTTGACGGCCAGCAGATCGCCGTCGAGGATGCCGGCGTCGCGCATGCTGTTGCCGCGCACCTTGAGCAGGTAGTCGGGCCGCTGCGAGAACAGGGCCTCGTCGACGCCGATTTCCTTGTCTATGTGCTCGGTGGCCAGGATGGGGCTGCCTGCCGCGACCCGGCCCACCAGCGGCAGGACCAGCTGCGCCAGCACGGGATGGGTGAGCTGGAGCGGCGGTTCGGCCGTGACCGGGTCTTTCAGCCGTATCCCGCGGGAGGTGCCCGCGGACAATTCGAGCACTCCCTTGCGCGCCAGCGCCTTCAGGTGTTCCTCGGCCGCGTTGGGCGAGCGAAAGCCCAATGCCTGGGCGATTTCGGCCCGGGTGGGGGGAAAGCCGGTCTTGACGATGGCCTGGCGGATGAGATCCAGGATTTCTTGTTGGCGTGCGGTCAGCTTGGACATCTGGGGCTCCGTGGCGGGGCGCCCGCCACCGGGTGGCGACGGCGCGTGTCGGGCTTCTGTGGTTTTATCCAGTAACTGTATTTTTATACAGTATCGACGCGCGGCGCAAGCAGAAAACGCAACTGTCGCGGGAACGCCAATCCGGCCACGGGTATCATCGGGCTCTCGTCCTCCTGTGCACGCCCGCCATGTCCCTGCCGCGCCTTTGCATCGTCGCCACCGGCGGCACCATCGCCGGGGCCGGCGCCCGTCCCCAGTCCACGATGGCCTATGCCGCCGGCGCGCTGGACGTGGCCGAGCTGTGCGCCCGCGTGCCGGGCCTGGACGAGGTGGCCGCCATCCAGGCCGAGCAGTTCGCCGCCATCGACAGCAAGAACGCCACGCCCGCTTTCTGGCAGTCGCTGGCCGCGCGGGTGCAGGCCCTGCTCGACGGCGGCGCCGACGGCGTGGTGGTGACCCACGGCACGGACACGCTCGAGGAAACCGCCTATTACCTGCACCTGGCGCTCAAGACCGACAGGCCGGTGGTGCTGGTGGGCGCGATGCGCCCGGCCACCGCGTTGTCCCCCGATGGTCCGCTGAACCTGCTGGACGCCGTCACGGTGGCGGCCGCCCCGCAGGCCGCCGGACGCGGCGTGCTGGTGGCGCTGAATCACCAGATCCTGTGCGCACGAGACGCGGCCAAGACAAATGCCAACCGGCCCGACGCCTTCGCGGCGCCGAATGCCGGCGCGCTGGGCTGGGTCCAGGATGGCCGGGTCGCATGGATGGGCCGCCCGGAACGTCCGCACACGCGCGCCACGCCGTTCACGGCCGCCACGCCGCTGCCGCAGGTCGAGGTGCTGGCCGGCTATGCCGGCGGTTCGGCTGCGCTGATCCGGGCCGTGGCGGCCACCGGCGCGCGCGGGCTGGTCTGGGCCGGGACCGGCAACGGCTCGGCCAGCGCCGATGCCCAGGAAGCGCTGGACGAATTGCGGCAGGGCGGCGTGGCCGTGGTCCGCGCGACCCGCACGGGCAGCGGCTGCGTCGCTGCCTCGGGCGGGCTGCCGGGCGCCGGCACGCTGTCGCCGTGGAAGGCGCGCGTGCTGCTGATGCTGGCGCTGGGCGCCGGCACGGACGACATCCAGGCCGCGTTCGATACCTATTGATACGCCAGGGCGGATCAGATATCCAGGACCAGCGTGGGCGTGCGCGCGCGCGAGACGCATACGCACACCACATCCCCCGCGGCCCGTTCGCGCGCCGACAGATAGTGGTCTCGGTGATCGGGCTCGCCTTCGGCCACGGGCGTCACGCACATGCCGCATTCCCCGCGCCGGCAGTCGTACAGCGGCTCGATGCCCGCCGCCAGCAGCGCGTCCAGCATGGTCTGGCCGGCTTCGACCCGTACCGTGGTCCCGGACGCACGGGCCACCAGCTCGAAGGGCTGGTCGTCGCCCAGCGACAAGGCGCCGGCGAAGAGTTCGTAGTGCACGTGCGAGGCGGGCCAGCCGGCGGCCGCCGCGCCGGAGACCACGCCGGCGATCAGGGCCTGGGGGCCGCAAACGTACAGGTGCCGCCCGGGCCGGTATCCGGCCAGCAGCCCCGGTAGCGCGTCGCGCAGCGGCTCGGCATCGTCGTAGTACAGGCGGACGCCCTCGCCCGTTGCCCGCGCTTCGTCGCGCAAGGCCATGTGGCTCGCCGTGCGGGCCGCATAGTGCAGCTCGAAGGCCGCTCCCGACCGTCGCAGGCCGCGCGCCATGGAAAGAATGGGTGTGATGCCTATGCCCCCCGCGATGAGCAAGTGTTCCCGGGCCTCGTCCGCCAGCGCGAAGTGGTTCGCGGGCGGCAGCACGTCCAGCATGTCGCCGGCCTGGCGCTCGTGCATCCAGGCCGAGCCGCCGCGGCCGTCGGCGCATCGCAGCACGGCGATCTCGTAGCGGCGCTCGTCGCCGCCGTCGCCCAGCAGGGAGTATTCCCGCAGGTCGATGCGGCCGTCGGGCAGTGCGACCTGCACCCGGACGTGCGCGCCGGGCGCGTACCGGGGCAGCGGTCCCGCATCGGGCAGGGCCAGGACGAACCCCCGGATCTCGGACGTGAGCGTCCGCACCTCTTGTATCAAGAGCTTCATGACTGCAATCCTTCCCGTGACAGGATCGTATGGAGAGACGCGGCGAGCGCGAGCAGGTCGCGGTCCCGCCCGCTGCGGCCGACGAGCTGCATGCCGATGGGCAGGCCGTCCGGGGCGTGCAGGCCCGGTACGTTCACGCAGGGCGGGCCGAGCAGCGTCCAGATCCGGCAGAAGACCGGATCGCCGGTCGCGTCCAGGCCCAGCGGGGCGGCGCCCGGGGCACTGGGCACCAGCAGCGCGTCGACGCCGGCCATCAGGCCGTCCAGTTCCTGGCGGGCCGCCCGCGCCAGAGCCTGGGCCGCGGCATAGTCGGCCTGGGCGCAGGCCAGGCCTTCCTCGATCAAGCCGCGCAGGGCCGCGCTCAACTGATGCCGATGGTCT
Source organism: Pigmentiphaga kullae (assembly GCF_004216695.1). GTDB lineage: Bacteria > Pseudomonadota > Gammaproteobacteria > Burkholderiales > Burkholderiaceae_B > Pigmentiphaga > Pigmentiphaga kullae. The sequence continues at coordinate 815,182 of NZ_SGXC01000002.1, read as the reverse complement.
TGCCATTCCATGGACAGGCTGCGAGCGGTTTCGAAGGCCATGATGGTCTTCTGCGCCTGCGCGAGCGGTTGCCATGCCTGCGGTAGTTCCAGGCGACGTACCTGGACGCCGGCTTCCCGGCAACGCAGCTCCGCGTCTTCAAAGGCCCGGGCGCCCGCCGGATCGATGGCCGGCCATTCCCAGGTGCGGCACACGCCCAGGCGAAGCTGCCCGGGCTGGCGATGCATGGGCAGGGCGCGGTAGGCCTCGCCCGACAGCGCGCTGCGCATCAGCTCCAGGTCGTCGGCGTCGCGCGCCAGCCATCCCAGGGTGTCGAGCGACGGCGAAAGGCCCTTCGCGCCGGCCAGGTCGTGGCATCCGAACGTGGCTTTCAGTCCGAACACCCCGCAATAGGAGGCTGGCCGGATCAGCGAGCCGGCGGTCTGCGAACCGAACGCCAGCGGCACCATGCCGCTGGCCACCGCGGCCGCGGAGCCGCTGGAGGAGCCGCCCGGCGTGTGCCGCGGGTTGCACGGATTGGCGGTCGGGCCGGGGTTGAAATAGGCGAACTCGGTGGTGACGGTCTTGCCCATCACCACCGCGCCGGCCGCACGCGCGGCCGCCACGCAGGCGGCATCGGCGCCGTCCAGGCCATCCTCGTAGACGGGGGAGCCGCAGCGGGTGGGGAAATCCTGTGTCAGGAAGATGTCCTTCACCGCCAGCGGGATGCCCACAAGCGGGCCGACCGCGCCCCTGCTGTCGATGCGGCGCGCCTGCATTCGCGCATGGTCGGGATCGATCGCGCGCCAGGCCCGTATCGTGGGCTCGTCGGCCTCGATGCGCGCCAGGCATTGCCCGACGGCGTCGAGCGCGGTGTGCCGATGTCCGTCGAGTGCGGCGCGCAGTTCGATGGCGAGCGGTGGGAGGGAATGAGTGTCGTCGTTCATTGCATGCAGAGAAGGTTGAGAGAAGCGTCGAGCGCATCACGCACGTGCTCGACCAGGGCGGGCAATTCGCGTGCCGCGCGCGCGGCGTGGGTCCGGTGGCGGACGGGGTCCCACCGGATGGCGTGCAGGCTCGCATTGCGCCGGCGCAGCGCCGATAGCGGCATCGCGATGTCCTGGCCCGCTGTGACGATGCCCAGCGCGGCCAGCCGTGCGCCCTGCCGGGCGCAGCCCAGCGACGCTGGCAGATGCTGGCCATGGGAAGGATCGAGCACCACGTCGGCGCCGCCATGTTCGCGCAGCAGCACCGGCCAGTCCGTCGTGTACAGCGCGCCATCGTGCGCGCCGGCCCGCATCGCCTGCCGCATGCCGTCGCTCGTGGCCGTTGCCGCGAGTGGGTGGACGCCCAGTTCGCGGGACAGGGCCGTCATCAGCAGACCCCAGGGCGTATCGGCGTCGTGTACCAGCACCGTGTCGCCGGGGCGGGCCAGGCGCCGGTCGGCCAGCGTCCACCAGACCACCGGCCACAGCGCGGGCAGCAGCAGGGCGGCACCATCGTCCAGCGTGGCGGGAACGGGCAGCGCGCCATCGACGGCGACGGCCATCCCCGGGATGCCGGCGTCGGGCGCCATCGCGGCCACGCGGGCGCCGGCGGCCGGGCCACCCGTCGCCTCGCGCAGGACACGACCCACGACCGGGACGCCGGGTACCAGCGCCGAAGCCAGGTCCGGCGCTATGCGCCGCACCTCGATCAGAAGGCGTCCCGCGCCGGGGGAAGAGGGGGGAATCCCGGTTGTCATCGATGGCTTTCCTCTGTACCTTGAATCGACTCGTCTGTCCGCCGGCGCGCGTGACCCTGTCCGCGGCCACCATCAGGATCAACCGTGCTCCAGAATGTCCACGGGTCGCCCGACCCCCAGCTCGAAGGCGCGCTGCGGGCGCCCGACTTCTCGCTCAGGCAGCTTTCCTATTTCCTGGCCGCCGCGCAGCATCAATCCGTGCAGCAGGCGGCGCAGGCCCTGCACGTCTCGGCGCCCGCGGTATCGGCCGCGATCGCGCACCTCGAAGCCACGCTGGGCACGCAGTTGTTCCGGCGGCGCCATGCCCGCGGCCTGATCCTGACCGAGTACGGCAGCGCCTTCGCGGTCCAGTGCCGGCGCATCCTGCAGGATGCCTGGGGCCTGGGCAGCGACAGCGTGCTCGAACGCGGCGACCTGCGCGGCCAGGTGCGGGTGGGCTGCCTGACGACCTTCGCGCCCTTCGTGGTGCCGCCGCTGTTGCGCCACGTGCGCGAACAACTGCCCGGCGCTCGCCTGACCTGGAACGAAGGCCATCACGAATACCTGCTTGAAGGGCTGCGCACCGGCTCGCTGGACCTGGCCGTGCTCTACGACTTCGAGATCCCGTCGGGCGTGCAGGTAGTCACGCTCCGCCCGGCGCCGCTGCAGGTCGTGCTGCCGTCCGAGCACAGGCTGGCCGACCGGGGCTCGCTGACGACGGCGGACCTCAATACCGAACCGCTGGTATTGCTGGACCTGCCGCGCACTCGCGAATACATGCTGACCGCGTTCAGTTCCAACGGTGTCATGCCCCGCATCGCCCAGGCCGTGTCGTCCATCGGCATGCTGCTGGGCATGGTGGCCGCCGGGCATGGCTTCTCGCTGCTCAACTTCTGTCCGCCCTACGTGCTGCCGGGCGTGGGCAGCATCGTGTCGCGCGCCTTCGAGTCGCATGTGCGTCAACCCAATATCGTGGTGGCGTATTCCTATCGCTATCACTATCCTCGCGTCGCGGCGGCCATCGTCGAGCAGATCTCCGTGCTGGTCGACGACCTGCTCATCCAGGCGCAATGACCGTCAGGGCGCCGAGGCCAGCTGGAACCCGCCGCTCCTGACTGTCAGCATGCGCACGCTGTCGGGCTGCGCGCCGAAGTGGTCCGTGGGGCCGTAGGCGTAGACGGCGGTGACGCCCACGTAGCGCGTGTCTTTCTCCAGCTCGTCGCGGATCGCCGAGGCATCGGCGCCTGCCGTCCGCATCGCGTGCAGCAGCAGATTGGCCGAGTCGAAGCCATTCGCGGCGAAGGTCGACGGCGGTTTGCCGTATTTCTGCTGGTAGGCGGCCAGGAAGTCCTGCAGCACCTTCTTCTGCGGATCGGCATCGGGCAGCGAGGCCGCCACGTACAGTTTGGAGGATGGCAGCAGGATGCCGTTGGCGGCGTCGCCGGCCAGCCGCAGGTAGTTGAAGTCATTGGCCGCGTGCGTGACGTACAACGGCGTGTCGATGCCCAGCGCGCGATGGTTGCGGGTGGCGATGGCCAGGCCCGGCCCGGTGGCCCACAGCACGATGGCCTGCGCCGTGGTGCCGCGCAGCTTGGCCAGTTGCGGCGTCATGTCGGTATCGGCGTTGCCGAAGGTCTCGTTGGCGACGACCTCGATGCCGTACTGGCCGGCCAGCGCCGCCAGCGTGTCGCGGCCGTTGGTGCCGAAGGCCACGTCCGAGTTCAGCATGGCCACGCGCTTGATGCCGCGGCCCTGCATGTCCTGCAACATGACCGTCTGCACGATCTGATCGGTCAGCGGCGCGATGAAGATGTAGCGGCGTTTCTCCGGCGGCAGCACGATGCCGCGGCTGGCGCCATTGGCGATCATCGGGACGCGGGCCCGTTCGAAGACATCGGCCACGGCGAAGTTCGATCCCGAGCTGCTGGGGCCGATAACGGCCGAGACTTTTTCCTGCGACAGCAGCCGGCGCGCGCCGGAGACAGTCTTGGTGTTGTCGCTTTCGCTGTTCAGGTTGACCAGCGACACCTTGCGGCCGCCGATGCCGCCGCGCGCGTTCATCTGGTCGACCGCCAGTTGCGCGCCCTCCAGCGTGGGCTGCCCCAGCGAGGCGACGGCGCCCGATGTCTCCAGCAAGGCGCCGATCTTGAGGTCCTGGGCGGAGGCGGGAAGGGTGGATAGGGCGGCAAGGGCGACGACTGCGTATTTCCAGAGCTTCATAGGGACTCCCCTTGGGGGTTGCTGGGTTGGATGTGCGACAGCGCCTGGAGGAACGGCTCCGGCGAGGCGTGCCAGATGCCTCCTCCGAGACGTCCGTGTATGCCCCGGACGTCGAGTATGCCCAGGGCGACCACGGGCGTCTTGCCCGTGTCGGCCACCCTGCGGGCGGACAGCCCCATGCGCGGGGCCGTGATATCCATGGCGGGATGGGCGCCCATCAGCAGCGAGGCGGCGAGCGCCTCGGAAGGCTCGGGCATGAACGCCGCCAGCGCGCGCTGCTGTTCGGGCGCATAGGACATGGCCATGCCTCCCAGGCCCAGTGCCTCGACCACGGCGCTGTCGCCGATGGCGGGCAGGGCGTCGGCGGCGCTGTGTCCGGAGGCCAGCGTTCCCCGCGGCGGCAGGGCCGGCTGGGTGATCCACGTGCCCGGCCGGCCGGCGACCTGGATGCCTACCCTCACGCCGTTGCCGCCCATGGCGGTGATCAGGCTGGCCCCGGGCACGCCTTCGGCCGCGGACAGGATGAGCTTGGCGGCGGCCATCCACAGGTTCAGAAAGAAGCCGGGCGACTCGTCCAGGTAGCGCCAGGCCGGCTCCGCTTCGCTCGGGGTGGGAGAGGCCATCCGCAGCCGCTCGGCCAGGATCGCCGTGCCGGCCGCGGTGCGGCCATGGCAGTCGTCTCCGCGCGACAGCGCGAGGTCGGCGATCGCCAGCAACTCCAGGCCCGACTCGCAGCCCGCGCGCACCATGCCGGCGAACTCGCCGTTGAGCCAGCGCAAGTGCTCGAGGACCTCGGGTCGGGGCATCCCCAGGCGCATGGGCCACGCGTTGCCGCCGTTCAGGGGCGCGAAGCAGCGGCGGCCGCTGGCCGGGTCGGCGACCGCCTGCACCATCTGACCGGGCGAGAGCATGCCGGCCAGGGGCACGACGCAGCGAAAATCCTGCGCCGGCCGCAGCGTGATCTGGCCGCTGCGCAGCGCGTACAGCGCGCCGGCCCGGTCCTGGGCCCAGCCTTCGAACAGGGCTGCGTTCACGGCGGAATTGAGCACCGGCTCGGGCACCTCGCGCATGTCGGCGAACGGTGGTCCAGCATGCAGCAGCGTGTGTTCCGGATAGTCGAAGGCGGAGGCCGCGGGCAGCAGCCCCGTCAGCACGGGACGCACGGCCATCATCGCCGCGAAGGCCGCGGCGTCGGCCTCGTAGGCAGACTTTGTGTTCATGCGCTCAGCCTCCGTTTCTCGCCGTTCCAGCCCAGGTAGGCGTCGCCGATGTCGTCGCGGCGCAGCAGGTTCGCGCTGCTGTCCTCGGCCGCGAGGCGGCCGTTGACCAGCACATAGCCACGGTCCGAGACTTGCAAGGCCGCGCGGGCATTCTGTTCGATCAGCAGGATGGACAGGCCGCGTTCGGTCAGGCGTGGCAGCGACTCCAGGATCTCGCGCGCGACTTGCGGTGCGAGCCCGAACGAGGGTTCGTCCAGCATGAGCAGGCGCGGGCCGCTCATCAGCGCGCGGCCGATGGCCAGCATCTGGCCTTCGCCGCCGGACAGCGTCCCCGCCGGTTGGTGCAGTCGCTCGGCCAGGCGCGGGAACAGGGTGGTGACTTCCTCCATGGTCCCGCGCATCGCCTCGGCCGTCTCGCGGCGCGGTGCCAGCAACTGCAGCACGCCCGCGCGGCGCATGCGCGGATAGAAGCCCATCATCAGGTTCTCCTCCACGCTCAGGCTGGGAAACAGCGACCGTCCCTCGGGCGCCAGCGCGATGCCCAGGCCCGCGCGCAGTTCGGGCGCGACGCGCGACAAGTCGCGCTGCTCGAACACCAGCCTGCCTGCGAGCGGCCGCACCTGGCCCACGATGGCCTTGAGCAGGGTGGACTTGCCGGCGCCGTTGGCGCCGATCAGCGACACGATCTCGCCTTCGCGCACGTGAAGGCTGACGTCGACCAGCGCCTCCAGCGCTCCGTAACGTACCGACAGGTTCTCCAGCACGAGCGCGGTGCGCGCCTGCCCGGATGGCGCGGCGCCGCGCATCCCCTCGGGGATCTCTGTGTTGCCCAGGTAGGCCGCCACGACTCGCGGGTCGGCCCGCACCTCGGCCGCTTCGCCCCGCGCCAGCACGCGGCCGTGGTGCAGCACGACGATGCGCTCGGCCAGCTTGCCGACGAAGGCCAGGTCATGCTCGACGAACACCACCGTGATGCCGCGCCCGCGTATGTTCAGGATGGCCTCGGCCAGCATGTCCTTTTCAGCGCCGTTGAGCCCTGCGCCCGGTTCGTCCAGATACAGCAGTTCGGCGCCCGAGGCCAGGGCCCTCGCCACCGCCAGCAGGCGCTGCTGCCCGGCGGTCAGTTGCGAGGCCGAGGCGTCGGCCATCGAGGCCAGTCCCACCGCCTCCAGGTGGCGTGCAGCCAGGCCGGGCAGGTCGGCCGCGTTGCCGGTTTTCCAGCCCAGCCCTATCAGCCCCGCAGCGAAGCCGCTACGGGCGCCGCGCACGCCGGCGGCCATGACGTTCTCGCGCACGGTCAGGCCCGCCAGGATCTCGGCCGCCTGGAAAGTGCGAGCCAGGCCGCGGGCATTGATTTCGTGGTCGGGCAGGCCGGTCACGTCCTCGCCCTTGAAGCGCACGCGCCCGCGATCCGGCCGCAATGTTCCGGAGATGACGTTCAGCAGGGTGGACTTGCCGGCGCCGTTGGGGCCGATCAGGGCCAGGATCTCGCCGCGCCGCACGTCGAATGACACGGCGTCCAGGGCCTGCAGGCCGCCGAAGCGGATGGCGACGTCCTCGACTTCCAGCAAGGGGGAAGGGGTCTGGGTCATGCCTTGGCCTCGATGATGGAGGAAACCTTGCGCTTGTCCTCGGCGCGGCGGCGCAGGAAGGCGCGCACCGCCTCGCCCGCCTTGCAGCGTGGATACAGCATGGTGGCGATCAGGAGCAGGCCGTAGATCACGACGTCCAGGCTGCCGAAGGATTTCAGGCCTTCGCTGACCAGCACGACGAAGAACACGCCGCCCAGCACGCGCCAGGTGCCGGTGAAGCCGCTCAGCGCGACGACCAGCAACAGCTTGATCGAATACGCCACGTTGAACGGATCCGGGCTGATGTAGCCCATCCAGAACGCGTAGAGCGCACCGGACAATCCGGCCAGCGCGCCGCTGGCGGCCATCACCGCACGCTTGACGCGGGCGGGGGCGATACCTATCGAACCGGCCACGCGCTCGTTCTCGCCGACCACGCGCAGCGCCAGGCCGAAGGGCGAGCGGATCAGATTGTCGGCCAGGACCAGTGCGGCGATGGCGGCGATCCAGCCCACGATGAAGAAGGCCTGGTCGGAAGCGAGCTCGAAGCCGGCGACATGCAGGGTCGAGCTGACGGAGATGCCGTCCGGACCGCCCGTGACGGGTTTCCATTCGGCCAGCACGGTGTGCACGATCATGCCCAGGGCCAGGGTCGCCATGGCCAGGTGGTGGCCGCGCAGCCGGAACACCATCCGGCCCACGGCCCAGGCCGCGGCGGCGGACAGCGCGGTGGCGGCCGCCACCGCCAGCCAGGGATCCAGGCCCAGGCGCTCGGAGGCGATGGCCGCGGCATAGGCGCCGATGCCGACGAAGGCGGCGTGACCCAGCGACACCTGCCCGCAGTGCCCGACCAGCAGCGACAGACCGACGGCGGGCAGGGCGCACAGCGCGCACACCACGAACAGGTTCAGCACGTAGTTGTTGCCGAACAGGAAGACCAGACCCAGGAGGCCGGTCAGCGCGAGCGGAGGCAGGCTTTTCATCGCTTCACCATGTCGAATTCGCCGAACAGGCCGCCGGGGCGGGCCACGAGGAACAGAAGCAGGAGCACGAAGGCGATGGCGTTCTTGAAACCGGAGCTGAGATAGCCGGCCGAGAAGGCCTCCAGCAGGCCGAGGAAGATGCCGCCCACGGCCGCGCCCACCGGATTGCCGAAACCGCCGATGATGCAGGCGACGAAGCCCTTGATGCCCAGCGCCGCGCCGCTGTCGTACTGCATGAGCGCGATGGGGGCGATGATGATGCCGGCGATCGCGCCCACGGTGCCCGACAGGAAAAAGCCCAGGGCCCGCATGGCGCCGGAGGGAATGCCCATCAGCGAGGCGGCCTGCGGATTCATCGCACAGGCGCGGAAGGTGCGCCCGAGGTAGGTGCGGGTCAGGAACAGATAGAGCAGGGCCATCAGCACCACGCTGGTGCCCAGCACCCAGAACACCTGGGGCGGTACCGCCACCCCGCCCAGGTGAACCGAGGCCGAGCCCGAGAACGCCGGCAGCGCGTGCGCGTCCGTGCCCCAGGCCACGACGGCCGAACCCTGCAATACCACGCTGACGCCTATCGTGAGGATGATGCCGCGCAGCGCGTCGCCGCCGACCGGCCGCAGCGCGTAGCGCTCGATGGCCATGCCCAGCAGGCCGACCAGCAGCACGCAGCATGCCGCGGCCGCCAGCAGCGGCACGCCGGCGGCCAGCAGCGTCGAGGTGCCGAGCGCCGCCAGCATCGCCGACTCGCCTTGGGCGAAGTTGACGATGTTGGTGACGTTGTAGACGGCTGTGAAACCGATGGCGATTAGGCCGTAGATACAGCCCACCACCAGTCCCGAGACGAGGTATTGCAGGAATTCGGTCATTACGGCGTCCCCCTTGCGGCCTCGTCCGCTGGCATTTCCATCCACGATTCCGAGAAGGCCAGGAACGCGGAGCTCTTCTTGCCGCCATCGAAGTTGCGGGTGGTGACGCGGCCCCGCAGGGGCCGTCCGTTCACGGTGATGCCGGCGCTGGCCGCGTCGATGAACAGGCTGTACATCTCATGCCGCTGCGTCGGCCCTTTTTCGGGCGGCATATCCACGGCATAGGGCTCGGTCAGCCCGTCCCAGGTCATGACCACTTCCAGTTCCGCCGAGCGCAGGATCTCCTGGTAGCGCGACCGGGTGTCGCCGGCGGAGCGGGCTTCCAGCAGCGGCAGGTAACTTACGGCCTGCGTGCCCGCCGACACCCGAAAAGAGGCGAACTTCGAGAAGAAACCGGCCATCAGATACCGGGCCAGCGGTTCGTTGTCGGTGATGCAGACGTTGCAGGCGCGGGGCAGGGTGGCGGCCTCGTCGGGCTGCTCGAGCAGCAGCACGCCGCGGCCCAGCCCGAAGGGCGAGTAGTTGATGCGGAAGTAGGTGGCCAGGCCGGTCCAGGGGCCGTCGTCGGTTTCCTTCAGATAGATGCCGGGGTTGTCTCCGGTCCATGCGACCTTGCCGGGATGGATGGGGGATTGCATGCTTTCGATCCTGTAGGAGTAGTGGAAAGACGGAATCACTCGGTGGTCGCCGCCTGGCGTGCGGCGAACTCCCGGATGCGGTGGCGGATCTGTTCCGCGCGGTCGGGCGCCTCGTGGTGTTCGCCCTTGACGATGATCTCGGTCACGGCCCTGCCGATATCGCGCACGCTGGCGCGATCGTCGCCGTCCTGGACTGGCGGCACGGTAACCACCGTGTCGTGGGCATAGGTCGGGATGGCGCCGTTGGCCCGCAGCGGCGAGGCCGCCAGCGGCTGGCCCTCGGTCGCCTTGCGCGCCTCGCGCCGCAGCAGTTGCCGCAGCATCGCGACGCCGCGGTCGCAGCGGGTCAGGTTCTCCAGCCCGTGGACGGCGATGGAACGCTGCGAGATCTGTGCGTCGTAGTCGCCCGGCATGCGCTGGCGGTCTTCGTAGGCGCGCTCGCCGTTCTGGCCGAAGAAATCCACGCTTTCGACCCCGCACAGGCTCTCGTCGGCGATGCCGCGCGGATCGGCGTCCGGGTGGAAATGCCGCCAGCCGATGATGCGGCAGGTGTGGTTGTCGATGGGCGTGGTCCAGCGCGTGATGGCCACGCGGGCGAATTCCTTGGGCTCCAGGCCGTCTTCCCAGATGTGGCCGACCTGCGCCAGGTTGGGCAGGATGATGTCGTTCGAACGCACCCAGACCTTGTCGTTCCAACGGCGCGAGGTCACATAGATCATGCCGGCGGGCGTGGGCACGAAGTCCATCTCGGGCAATTCGCCCCAGGCGTCCGAGAACTGCGTGAAGCTGATGCGCGTGTGCAGGAATACCGCGTGGGCGGGGTCCATCACGTTTTCGTGCACCTGCAGCCAGTTGCACGGATAGGTGATGCAATAGGGCACCAGCCGGTCGCCGTCGATGTCGTAGGTGTCGTATAGCGGGAACTCGGGCTGCCGGTCCGGCGGACCGAAGTAGCCGAAGATGATGCCGCGGTATTCCTTGAGCGGATAGGCGCCGTGGCAGATGTTGAAACGCAGCCGCGAATCGGGCGGATCCCCTGGAGTCTCCAGGATGCGGCCGTCCACGCCGAACAGCCAGCCGTGGTAGCAGCAGCGCAGTCCCTGGTCCTCGCACACGCCGAACTCCAGCGACGTGCCGCGGTGGCTGCAGTGTTTTTCCAGCAGGCCGGGCTCGCCGCCGCGGGTGCGGAACAGCACCAGGTCCTCGCCGAACATGCGCACGGCCATGGGCAGTTCGCCCAGTTCCTGAGACAAGGCCACGGGCTGCCAGAAGCGGCGCAGGTATTCGCCCATGGGCGAACCCTTTTCCACGTGCGTGAGTTCGGCGTTCTCGGCCGCGGCGTGGTCCCTTTCGTAGGCGGAATAGGGGTGGGTCAGGACGGCTTTCTTTTCCATATCGCTTGCAGGTGGTTGCGGGGATATGGAGGCCACTCTACGGAAGACGCCTGGTACGCGAAAATAATTAAAACGGCGTGACGGTTCAGTTTTTCCGAAGCAGCACCAGAAACGGTCCTGGATGGGCCGGCGCGGTGCGTCCATGCCCGGAAACGGGCCCGAAAACCACGCTGGATAGCGGTTTGGGGGCTTTTGAGTTGCTTTTTGCCCTAGCTCCAGCGATAATAGAAGGCTTGATTTTTGGCGGAAGCTATTTTTCCGCCAGATTGATCCCTTGTCCGACTCTAGACGCTTGAGCGGACTTGCGCCTACAGCGGGGCCCATCCGGACGCCCGCGGGACCATCCATAAGGAGCTTCGATGCGTCACTATGAAGTAGTTTTCATCGTTCACCCGGACCAGAGCGAGCAGGTTCCGGCCATGGTCGACCGTTACAAGTCGCTGATCACCAGCCAGGGCGGCACGATACACCGTCTGGAAGACTGGGGCCGCCGCCAGCTGGCGTACCCGATCCAGAAGCTCGTCAAGGCTCACTACGTGTGCATGAACATCGAGTGCGGCCAACCCACGCTGGACGAACTCGAACACGCTTTCCGCTACAACGATGCCGTGCTGCGCCATCTCGTCGTCAAGATGAAGAAGGCCGAGACCGCCCCGTCGCCGATGATGAAGATCGTCGAGCGCGAGGAGGCCCGCAAGGTGTCCACCGAAGCCACCCCCGCCGAGGCCTGAGCCCCGGCTGGACTGACATGAGGTCGACGCCCCGGACGATACGGCGTTGAACAAGGTTCATCTGACCGCCCAGGTGGTCGAGTGCAAGCCGCTCAGGTATACCCCGGCCGGAATTCCGGTGCTGGAACTGTCGCTTGCCCATGAATCCGAGTTGATCGAAGGCGGGAGGTCCCGCCGGGTCGAGATGCTCGTCAACGCGGTCGTCGTCGGCGATCTGGCCGGCAGGCTCGAGCGCGAAGCGCTGGGCCGGTCGATCCGGATCGAGGGGTTCCTGGCACCGACCCGGAAAGGTTCAAGCAGACTGAGGCTGCACATCCAGCAGGCCGCCATCGCCCGGGAGGGCGACGAAAGCGGGCCGGCAGGGCAGCCCCAGGTGTGAAACGGATTGAATACCCAAGAGGTACATCATGGCCGCATTCGGCAAACGCAAGGAAAAGAAGAAGTTTGGTCAACAGAATCCGCTGTTCAAGCGCCGCAAGTTCTGCCGCTTCACGGCAGCCGGCGTCGACCAGATCGACTACAAGGACATCGAAGTCCTCCGTGACTTCATCCAGGAAAACGGCAAGATCATTCCTGCCCGCCTGACCGGCACCAAGGCGCACTACCAGCGCCAGCTCGACACGGCTATCAAGCGCGCCCGCTTCCTGGCGCTCTTGGCCTACACCGACAACCACAATTGATTGCCGGGAGAGACCATCATGCAAATCATCTTGCTCGAAAAAGTCGTCAACCTCGGCAACCTGGGTGACGTCGTCCGCGTGAAGAACGGCTATGCCCGTAACTTCCTGATCCCCCAGAAAATGGCCAAGCGCGCCACCGACGCCGCGCTCAAAGAGTTCGAAGCGCGCCGCGCCGAACTCGAGAAGATCCAGGCCGACAAGCTGGCCGCCGCGCAATCCGTGGCTCAGCGCCTGGAAGGCTATTCGGTGTCCGTCACCCAGAAGGCGGGTGTGGACGGCCGTCTGTTCGGTTCGGTCACGAACTTCGACGTTGCCTCCGCACTGAAGCAGGCGGGCTTCGAGTCGGTCGAGAAGGGCATGGTCCGCCTGCCCAACGGCCCGCTCAAGACCATCGGCGAATTCCCGCTGGAAGTCGGCCTGCACACCGACGTCGTGGCCAACATCACGGTGGTCGTGGTCGGCGAAACCGCCTGAGGCCTTTCCGGCTGCTCGCCACCCGGCCGGCCGCCGGACGTCCACCGCCGGGCTTTCTTCGTTGAAAGGCCCGCACAGGAACCCTCCATTTCTTCGCAGAATGGGGGGTTCTTTTTTCAGTGTCGGCCCAGGCGCGCGCGAACGGATTCCTCTTCCGTCCAGCCGGGCTAAACTGTCGTGGGCCGGCATTCCCGCCGGCCATGCCCGAACACCAGGTTTACCGCTTCTATGAATTCGCCCGTCGATCCCCAACTCGAGTCCCTGCGCATCCCGCCCCACTCGGTGGAGGCGGAGCAATCGGTGCTGGGCGGACTGTTGCTGGACAACGCCGCGTGGGACCGGATCGCGGACCTCATCAAGGAAGACGATTTCTATCGCCACGACCATAGGCTGATCTGGCAGCAGATGGCCAAGCTGATCGGGCTGGCGCGTCCGGCCGACGTGGTGACGACCCACGAATCGCTCCAGACCGCGGGCAAGGCCGAGGAGGCCGGCGGACTGGCCTACCTGAACTCGCTGGCGCAGAACACGCCGTCGGCCGCCAACATCCGGCGCTATGCGGAAATCGTGCGCGACCGCGCGGTGCTGCGCCGGCTGGTCACCGTGTCCGACGAGATCTCGGCCGCCGCCTTCAGCCCCCAGGGCAAGGACACGCGGCAACTGCTGGACGAGGCGGAATCCAAGATCTTCAAGATCGCGGAAGAGGGCGCGCGCGGCAGCGCCGGCTTCCTGTCCTTGCAACCCTTGCTGACCCAGGTGGTCGAACGCATCGACGAGCTCTACCACCGCGACAGCACCTCGGACGTCACGGGCGTGCCCACGGGGTTCACCGACCTCGACAAGATGACGTCGGGGCTGCAGCCGGGCGACATGATCGTGGTGGCGGGGCGCCCATCCATGGGCAAGACCGCCTTCTCGGTCAACATCGGCGAGCACGTGGCGGTCGAGGAAGGCCTGCCGGTGGCGGTGTTCTCCATGGAAATGGGCGCCTCGCAGCTGGCCATGCGCGTGCTGGGCTCGGTCGGACGCCTGGACCAGCAGCGCCTGCGCACGGGCAAGCTGCTGGACGAGGACTGGCCCAAGCTGACGCACGCTATCCAGAAGATGCAGGATACCCAGCTCTACATCGACGAGACGCCCGCGCTCAGCCCCATGGAGCTGCGCTCGCGCGCCCGCCGCCTGGCCCGCCAGTGCGGCCAGCTGGGCCTGATCATCATCGACTACCTGCAACTGATGTCGGGCAACGGTGGCGGCGGCAGCGAGAACCGGGCGTCCGAGCTGTCGGAAATCAGCCGCTCGATGAAAGGCCTGGCCAAGGAGCTGAACTGCCCGCTGATCGCGCTTTCCCAGCTCAACCGGGGCCTGGAGCAGCGCCCCAACAAACGCCCTGTGATGAGCGACCTGCGCGAATCCGGCGCCATCGAACAGGACGCGGACGTGATCATCTTCCTGTACCGCGACGAGGTCTACAACCCCGACACCCCCGACAAGGGCACGGCCGAGATCATCATCGGCAAGCAGCGTAACGGCCCGATTGGTACAGTTCGCCTGACCTGGCAAGGCATGTACACGAAGTTCCAGAATTTCTCGGGCAACGCGTTCGTCGATTCTGACTATTAAAGCCCCCCGTACGCGCTGACGCGCGCCCCCCAGGGGGCGAAACCGGCGGACTGGCAAAGCCAGATCCGCGGTTTCCTGGGTCTGGGGGAAACATCTTGGTTTACTGCGCTGGTGCTACCGATGGCAGCCAGCGACAGCAACGGTACAACGACTCCAGATAACGGCGCTAGACCCGGGATGCGGTGGATCCGGCTTCGCCGGTCCACCCGCATCGCCCCCTTGAGGGGGCGCGCGCCAGCGCGTAGGGGGTGGGCTTCCTCGCGCGAAGCGCGTAGGGGGGTGCTACACTCTCGCGGTTTTTTAACACGTCATGTAACTGTCACGTGGCGTACTGCGAGGACGTGATGTTTGGACGCTTGATGCCCAAAGAGGGGCGCTTTTTCGATCTGTTCACGGCGCATGCCGATCTGTCGCGCCAGGGCAGCCGGGAGTTGGCTGCCCTGATGGCCGATCTGGGCCAGGCCGAGGAGCGGGTCAAGAATATCGAGACGCTGGAGAAAAAGGCCGACAAGGTCACCCACGACACGGTCGATCTGCTGCACAAGACCTTCATCACGCCGCTGGACCGGGACCAGATCCACAACCTCATCACGACCATGGACGACATCCTGGACCTGATGGAGGACGCGGCCCAGTGCATCAACCTCTACGACATCCGCGCGGTCACGCCGGACGCCCGGGCGCTGGCCGACATCGGCGTCCAGTGCTGCGACCGGCTGCACATGGTGGTAAGCCTGCTGCACAACCTGAACGACACGGCCAGCATCATGAAGATCTGCGAAGAGATCGACCGGCTGGAGTCGGATGCCGACCGGGTCATGCGCCGAGGCATGGGCCGCCTGTTCCGCGACGAGGCCGACACCCGCCAACTGATCAAGATGAAGGCGATCTACGAATTGCTGGAAGAAATCACCGACAAGTGCGAGGACGTCGCGAACCTGATCGAAGGCATCGTCCTGGAAAACGCCTAGTCGGAAGGATTTCATGGATACGCTTCAGATCAGTTTCGCCACGCTTGCCTTCCTGGTCGTTCTGGCACTCATTTTCGATTTCATGAATGGGTTCCATGACGCGGCCAACTCCATCGCCACCGTGGTTTCCACGGGGGTGCTCAAGCCTCATCACGCGGTCGCTTTCGCCGCGTTTTTTAATTTCGCCGCGCTTTTCGTCTTCCACCTGAAGGTGGCGGCCACCGTCGGCAAGGGCATCATCGACCCGAGCGTGGTGGACCACTACGTCGTCTTCGGCGCGCTGGTGGGCGCCATCGCGTGGAACGTCATCACCTGGTTCTTCGGCATCCCGTCCTCGTCGTCGCATGCGCTGATCGGCGGCATCGTCGGCGCCGGCCTGGCCAGCTCGGGTCCCAGCGTGCTGATGCTGCGGGAAATCCTCTACATCGTCGCCTTCATCGTGGTGTCGCCGGTCCTGGGCTTCGTGCTGGGCGGCCTGTTGATGCTGCTGGTGTCCTGGCTGTTCCGCCGGACGCGTCCGCTGCGGGTGGACGGCTGGTTCCGCCGCCTGCAACTGGTCTCGGCGGGGCTGTACAGCCTGGGCCACGGCGGCAACGACGCTCAGAAAACCATCGGCATCATCTGGCTGCTGCTGATCGCGGCCAATGTCCCGGGGGCCAAGGACCATGTCCCGATCTGGGTGGTAGTCAGCTGCTACGTGGCGATCGCGCTGGGCACGATGTTCGGCGGCTGGCGCATCGTCAAGACCATGGGGCAGCGCATCACCAAGCTCAAGCCGGTGGGCGGCTTCTGCGCCGAGACCGGCGGTGCGATGACGCT
The DNA here is from genome assembly GCF_004216695.1 of Pigmentiphaga kullae. Lineage (GTDB taxonomy): Bacteria > Pseudomonadota > Gammaproteobacteria > Burkholderiales > Burkholderiaceae_B > Pigmentiphaga > Pigmentiphaga kullae. The sequence goes on along the minus strand of NZ_SGXC01000002.1, from coordinate 799,293 downwards.
GTTCCTGGCGGCCATGCTGGGCATTCCCGTCTCGACCACCCACACCATCACCGGCGCCATCGTCGGCGTCGGCTCCAGCCGCAAGTTCAACGCCGTGCGCTGGGGCCTGGCGGGCAACATCGTCTGGGCGTGGATCCTGACCATCCCGGCTTCGGCCCTGGTGGCCGCGGGCGCATGGTGGGTGGGCAAAACCCTGTTCTGAGGCCGCGGCACCGCGTTACGGCATGTTTCCAGTATGATGGCGCGCCATGGCGGCCGGCAAAGGCCGCCTGGAGCCGCCGCGCGGGGAAGAGGGGAGCGCCCGGGCGTCGGCATGATCCCCCTTTCCCGGAATCGCCACCATGACACCTGCACCGATACAATCCTTGCTTGAATCGCGCGCGCTGCTGCTGTTCGGCCGTATCCTCCTGACGTTCATGTTCTGGACCAGCGGCCTGGTCAAGCTGTTCGATTTCCAGGGCGGCATGGCCGAGATGAGCCATTTCGGCCTGGAACCGGCCTGGTTGTTCAACGTGCTGACCATCATCGTCCAACTGGGCGGTTCGCTGTTGATCATCTTCAACCGGGCCGCATGGCTGGGCGCAGGCGCCCTGGCGGTGTTCACCGTGCTGACCATCCCGGTCGCCCATCCGTTCTGGAAGTTCGAGGGCGAGACCGCGTTCCACGAGATGATGGTCGTGCTCGAACACATCACCGTGATCGGCGGCCTGATCGTCGTCGCCATCCTGGGACAGCGCGTCGCCCGCAGGTAATTTCCATTCCAGCCACAAGAGGACCGACCCCGCCATGATCCGCCATATCGTCATGTGGACACTCAAGGACGACGCCGAAGGCGCCGACCGCCAGACCAACATGCAGAAGGTCCGGCGGCTGCTGGAAAGCTGCCGCGATTGCGTGCCCGGCATCCTGGAGTTCGAGGTGGGGCTGGCCACCGATGGCCACGAGGCGACGCACGACGTCGTCCTGAACTCGCTGTTCGCCAGCCGCGAGGCGCTGGACGCCTATCAGGCGCATCCGCGCCACGTGGCGATCAAGCCTTTCATGGGTGCGGTGCGGGCCGAGCGCGCCTGCCTGGATTACGATCTGCCGGCGGCAAGGTAGGGCGGGATGTCGATCGCGCATCCCACCACCGTCACGGACGTACCCATTCCCTTCCTGGGCTGGCTGGGCGCCCAGTTGCTCAAGGCCGAGGGCGGACAGTCCGAGGTCCGGCTGGACGTCCGGCCCGAGCACTGCAACAGCTGGCATGTCTGCCACGGCGGCGTGCTGATGACCATGCTGGACGCGGCCATGGCTACGGCCGCGCGTTCGCTGCATCCCGAACTGCGCGGCAGCGCGACGGTGGACATGACCACCAGCTTCGTGCGGCCGGGCGAAGCCGGCAGGCTCGTGGCCTACGGCAAGTGCTACCACCGTTCCAGCACCATGGCCTTCTGCGAGGCCGAGGTAAGGGACGAAGGCGGTGGGCTGGTGGCCCGCGCCAGCGGCACGTTCAAGTACATCAAGAAACGCGGCGACCAAGGCGTCGATGGCTGAGCTGCGGCACCCCCGGCCCCTGGATCCGCAGGTGGCCGACCTCGTGTCGCGGGTGCAGCGGGCCAACCGTCCGCCTTACTGGCACTACACGCCGCAGCAGGCGCGCGCCATCCACGAAAAAGCCAGCAAGGTGCTGGAGATCGCCGCGGCCGAGGTGGCCGAGTTGCGCGACCTGCAGATTCCGGTGGGCGGCGGGGCGGCCATAGATGCCCGGCTGTACACGGGGATGCAGGCCCCCGATCCGGCGCCACTGGTGATCTTCTCCCACGGCGGAGGTTTCACCGTGGGTAGCGTGCGGGACTACGATGCGGTCTGCCGCATGCTGGCCAACGGCGCGCGCTGCAAGGTGCTGTCGCTGGACTACCGGCTGGCGCCCGAGCACCGTTTTCCCACCGCCGCCGACGACGTCTACGCCGCCTGGCGGTGGGCGTTCGAGCGGCATGCCTTGCTGGGCATCGATCCGGCCCGGGTGGCTGGCATGGGTGACAGCGCCGGCGGCACGCTCACGGCCCAGGCCGCGCTGCGCGCGCGGGACGACGGGCTGCCGCTGGCGGCGCAGGTGCTGCTGTACCCCGGCACGAGCGCCTGGCAGGACACGGCCTCGCATCGCGCGTATGCCACCGGCTACCTGCTGGACGAACGCACGATACAGTGGTTCTTCAACCTGTACCTGCGGGATGACGCCGACCGGCTGGACTGGCGCTTCGCGGTGCTGGACGCGCCGGAGTTCGTCGGGCTGGCGCCCGCTTTCCTGCAGCTGGCGGAGTGCGATCCGCTGGTGGACGAGGGGCTGGCCTATGGGTACAAGCTGCAAGCGGCCCGGGTGCCGATTCGTATCCAGGTCTACCAGGGCGCCATCCACAGCTTCTACAACATGGGCGGGGCCTTGCGCGTGGCGCGGCAGGCGCACCGCGACTCGGTGGACTACCTGCGGGCGGTGTTCGAGACCTCGAACGAGGCCTGACGCAGCGAACCGGGTATCAGCAGCCGCGCCTGCTCGTCGTTGTCGAAACCGCGTTCGGCCGCCTCGACGTGGCCGTCGCGCGTGGCACGGATCACCGTCTGGGCCCGCGTGCCGTAGTCGGGCGTGATGATGAAAGCCGCCGACAGCGCGCGCTCGCGCTCCAGGCTGATGCCGGTGCTGGGCAGTTGCGCGTCTTCGGCGACCGTCGTGTCGCTCAGCATCTGGAGATAGGCCGGGGTGCGGGCCTCGGTGGCCTTGAGCGTGGCCAGCGCGGCGGTCGTGCGCACGACCTTGGGCCAGGGCGTATCAAGCACCGCGTTCGACAAGCCGTAAACGCCGGCGGCCAGCGCCTCGGGCGAGGTGGCGGAATGGCCGCGGCGGTGCGACAGATACCACAGCGAAGGCGTCCGCCCGAACAGCTCTCCCACCACCAGGTTGAATCCGTTGAAGGGCTCGGCGCGCCGGGCCAGGTCGCGCAGGTAGCTGGCCGGCGTGGAGGTGCCGGCCAGAAAGCCGGACACCAGTCCGCCGCGCGACGGCGCGGCCGGATCGTTCCGGCCTCCCTCGCGATAGTTGGTGATGGCGGCGAAGCGTCCCTGCCGCGTGATGCCCATCCAGGTCCCGCCCGCGGCCAGGTCGCGTCCGGCCCAGATGTCGGGATGATCCTTCCACCAGTCGGCGGGGGCCGTGGGCCGGGCGTAGAACTCGTCGCGGTTGGCCACCATCAGCAAGGTGGTCGAACCGCGCGGATCCCAGGCGAAGGCCATCAGGCACATGGCGTCAGCCTTCCCATCCCGCCGGGCCGGCGGGCAGGTCGACGAACACCTCGCTGCGCCGCGGCGCGAGCAGCAAGGGCGCCAGGCCGCCGGCCTGTACCGCCTCGGCCAGCGCGGCTTCCAGCGCGGGCATGTCGGCCACGTCTTCGTAGACCTCCATCCATGTCACCACGCCATTGTCGGCGGCGGGCCGTGCCAGCAGCGCCACGCGGGCGCTCCAGGCGCGGCCGGCATCCAGTACCCGGCGGGCGGGCGCCAGCGCCTCGGCGCGCCGGTCCTGCGGCAGCTTGTAGTAGACGTAGAGATTGTGCATGGCGGATCCCGGCGCTCGGCTCAGGCCGAGCGGGTGTCGTCGGACAGGGCGTAGGGCAGTGCCTGCGGCAGGATGATCGGACCGGCGGGCGAGCCGGCGTGCAGGGGAACATCGCCTTGCGCGGCGGCCAGCGAGCTTTCGTACAGGACCGCGGTCCGGCCGCCGTCCTGCGCCGCATTGACGATGCGGCCGCAAGGCTGCTCGTCGCCTTCCTGGAAAACATCGGAGCCGGCCAGGGCCTGCGGGTCCAACTGCTCGCCGGCGACATGGCCCGCGAACATGCGGCGCTTGAGTTTGCCCAGGTAATGGCTGCGCGCGACCACTTCCTGCCCGGGATAGCAGCCCTTGGTGAAGCTGACCCCGCCTATCAGTTCCAGGTTGACCATCTGCGGCACGAACAGGTCCTGCGTCGGCGCCGTGATCCAGGGCAGGCCCGCCGCGATGTCGGCGGCGCGCCAGGCCTGGGCCAGGCCGCCCTGCGCGGGCGACGCCAGCGCCGCCCCCAGGCGTTGCAGCGCTTCGTCCGTTCCTATCCACCACCAGCGCGGCGACGATTCAGGAGCGCAAGGCGCCGCGATCCAGGTCGCCTCGGGCAGGTCGGCGCGCGACCAGGTCGCGGCCGGCAGCAGCCCGCCCGCCGCCGTCTGCAGCGCGGCCGCATCGGCGCCGCGCCAGACGCCGGCCACGCGCAGCGGCGCGGCGGCAAGCTTGACCTTGGCGCGCAGCACGAACATGGACAGGCGTTTCTGCAGCGCCTGGGCGATGCTGGCGTCGACCAGGACCAGCACGCGCGGGACCGGATCGGCGGGGTCGGGCTGGGCGCGCCAGACGATGGCGCTGGCAAGCAGCCGGCCCTTGGCCGTGCAATAGCCGGCCAGCCGGGCGTCGGCGTCGCCGAGCTTCTTGACGTCTTGGGTCAACTGCCCCTGGAGGAATTCGATCGTGTCGGCACCTCGGGCTTCGAGCACGGTCAAATGGTCCAGCGGCGCGATGGGCGCGATGGCGGCATCCGGCTGCGCGCTCGCGGATAAAATCTCTTGGACGGACATCTTGAAACGGTCGATGAGGTCGATCGAAGTATTATAGGCGCCCATGCCCAAACGACATTTCTCCCTGAAACGCGCGCTGCTCGTGTCGCTCGCCACTCTGTTGCTGGCATCGCTGGCCATCGTCGGCGCCGGCGTCGCGTGGCTGCGCATGCCGCTTTCCCTGCCCGCCGACAAAGTCGACTTCGTCATCGATGAAGGCACGACGATGCGGGGCATCGCCCGGCAGGTGCGCGAGGCCGGCATCGCCGTGCCGCCCGAGGTCCTGATCGCCTATGCGCGCGTGACCGGCACCGAGCGCCGCATCAAGGCCGGCGGCTACGAGGTGGCCCGCGGCGACTCGCTGTGGACGCTGCTGAACCGGCTCGCGCGCGGCGACGTCACGCAGCGGGAAATCCGCTTCATCGAGGGCTGGAACTTCCGCCAGATCCGCGCGGCCCTGCGCCGCCATCCGGACGTGCGCCAGACGCTGGACGGCCTGGACGACGCCACCGTCACGGCCAAGATCGGCGCCTCGACCAGTCACCCCGAAGGCCTGTTCTTCCCCGATACCTACCTGTTCGCCGTGGGCTCCAGCGACATCGATATCCTGCGCCGCGCCTACCGCGCGCAGCAGCGCGAACTGGCCGACATCTGGGCGCAGCGCGATCCGGACCTGCCGCTGGGCTCGCCCTATGAAGTCCTGATCCTGGCTTCCATCGTCGAGAAGGAAACCGGCATGGAAGCCGACCGCCGGCGCATCGCGGGCGTGTTCGTGAACCGGCTCAAGGTCGGCATGCCGCTGCAGACCGACCCGACCGTCATCTACGGCCTGGGCGAGGTCTTCGACGGCAACCTGCGCCGCCGCGACCTGCGCGCCGACACGCCGTGGAACACCTATACGCGCCGCGGGCTGCCGCCCACGCCCATCTCGAACCCGGGCCGGGCCTCGCTGCTGGCCGCGGTCCAGCCCGAGAAGCACAAGTACCTGTATTTCGTCTCCCGCGGCGACGGCACCAGCGCCTTCTCCGAAACCCTGGACGGCCACAACCGCTACGTCGCGCGCTACCAGCTCAGAGGGCAGGGGCTGCAGCCGCCGCCGTCCTTCCAGACCGAGACGGTGCGGCCATGAGTGCCGGCGCGAACTCCGCCGCCGCCCGCCGCGGCCGCTTCATCACGCTCGAGGGCGTGGACGGCGCGGGCAAGAGCACGCACCTGGAATGGCTCGTGGCCCGGCTGCGCGAAGCCGGACTGGACGTGGTGCAGACCCGCGAGCCCGGCGGCACGCCGCTGGCCGAGAAACTGCGCGAACTGCTGCTGAACGAGCCCATGCGGCTCGACACCGAGACCCTGCTGATGTTCGCGGGGCGCTGCGAGCATGTGCGCACCGTGATCGAACCGGCGCTGGCGCGGGGCCAGTGGGTGGTCTGCGACCGCTTCACCGACGCCACCTATGCCTACCAGGGCGGCGGCCGGGGGCTCGCGGCCGGGCGGATCGCGGTGCTCGAACAATGGGTGCACGGCGACCTGCAACCCGACGTGACCTGGCTGTTCGACGTCCCGCTCGACGTGTCGCGCGAGCGGCTGGGCCGGGGCCGCACCCTGGACCGATTCGAGCGCGAGGACGATGCTTTCTTCGAACGCACGCGGGCAGCCTACCACGCCCGGGCGGAGGCGGATCCGGCGCGCTTTCGCATCATCGATTCGACCCGCCCGATCGAGGCGGTGCGGGCCGAACTGGCCGCCCAGTTGCGGGCCTGCATCGACCAGGCGGCCGGCGCATGAGCCTGCCCCGTTTCTATCCCTGGCATGAAGAAGCGGCCCGTGCCTGGCTGGGCCAGGAGCAGCGGCGGCGTTTCGCCCATGCCTGGCTCATCCACGGGCTGGCGGGCATAGGCAAGGTCGAGTTCGCGCGCGCCGCGGCCGCCAGCCTGCTGTGCGAGTCGCCGCAGGACGGCATGGCCTGCGGGCATTGCCCCGCCTGCACCTGGTACGCGTCCGGCAACCACCCCGATTTCCGCCGCGTCCGCCCCGAAGCGGTAGCGCTGGCCGAAGGCCAGGCCGAGGAGGGCGACGAGGAAGAAGCCACCGATGCCGACGGCAAGAAGGCCGGCAAGCGCGCGCCTTCGCGCGAGATCCGCATCGAGCAGATACGCGCCCTGGAATCCTGGGCCAACACCGGCACGCACCGTGGCGGGCTGCGGGTGGTGGTGCTGTATCCGGCCGAAACGCTCAACACCATTTCGGCCAACGGCCTCCTGAAGATCCTGGAGGAGCCGCCGCCCCAGACCGTGTTCCTGCTCGTGTCCGACGCGCCCGACCGGCTGTTGCCCACGCTGGTGTCGCGCTGCCGCCGGCTGCCCCTGGGGACGCCGGCGCCCGGGCCCGCGCTGGCCTGGCTGGAAGAGCAGGGCGTCCAGGACGCGGCCGCACAACTGGCCGCCGCCGGGGGCGCGCCGGTCGCGGCCTGGCGCCGCGCCGAGGCCGGCGTTCCGCCCCGGGCGCCATGGCTGGACGCTTTCGTGACCGCGCTCGCACAGGGCAAGCCACCGGACCTGGGGCAGATCGTCGATGCGCTGGACAAGATCCCGGCCGCCGAATGGATAGATGCGCTGCAACGCCTGGCCACCGACGTGGCATTGGCCCAGGCCGGCATCGGCGCGCGCTATTTCCCCGAACTGGCGCCCCACAGCGCGAAGATAGGGGAGCGCGCCGAACGCAGCCGCGTGGCCGAGCTGTCGCGCTGGCTGACCCGCCAGCGCAGGATCGCAGACCATCCGCTCAACGCCCGGCTGTTCGCCCAGGATGTGCTGGCCCAGGCCAGCGCGGCCTGCCTCGGGCGCCGTCCCGCGCGTGCTGCCCAGACCTAGGGTGCGCCCGCTGGTACTATGGATTCCGCAGCCTTACCGTCTTCCTTGCCCATGTTCGTCGATTCGCATTGCCATCTGGATTTCCCCGAACTGGCCGCGCAACTGCCCGAGATCCTCGAGCGCATGCGCGGCAACCATGTCGCCCAGGCGCTGTGCGTCAGCGTGAACCTGCCCGATTGGCCCAGACTGATGGAGCTGGTGCGGGGCCACGACAACCTGTGGGCCTCGGTGGGCGTGCACCCCGACTACGAGGACACGCCCGACCCCACGGTCGAGCAACTGGTCGAACTGGCCGCGACCCCCAAGGTCGTCGCGATAGGCGAAACCGGGCTGGACTACTACCGCCTGACCGGGGACCTGACGTGGCAGCGCGACCGTTTCCGCAACCACATCCGTGCCGCCCGGCAGACCGGCAAGCCCCTGATCATCCATACCCGCTCGGCGGCGGAAGATACGCTGCGCATCATGGAGGAAGAAGGGGCCGCCGAGGTGGGCGGCGTCATGCACTGCTTCACCGAATCCCAGGCGGTCGCCGACGCGGCCATCGCGATGAACTTTCGCATCTCCTTTTCGGGCATCGTCACCTTCAAGAACGCCCGGGAACTGCAGGAGGTGGCCCGCAGCATTCCGCTGGACCGTATCCTGATCGAAACCGATTCGCCGTACCTGGCGCCCGTGCCGCATCGGGGCAAGCTGAACGACCCGTCCAAGGTGGTCCACGTGGCCGAAAAGATCGCCGAACTGCGCGGCCTGACGGTCCAGGTGGTGGCAGATGCGTCGACCGATAATTTTTTCAATCTTTTCAAAGACATAAATCGCTAAATTAAAGTTAGAAGTAACTTTAATTCGGCACCGTGAAATCCAGATAAAACCCTTCTCAATCAATTGATTGGAATGGATATAAAAGGAATTACATTATGTTTGGCTCGTGGGCTCGCCGAGGGTGGGGTTTCCTGCTGCTGTGGTGCTGGCTGACCGCCTTTTCGGCGGCGCAGGCAGGCGCGGAGGACGATTTCTGGGTCGCCATCCGCAACGATCGCGCCTCCACGGTCAAATCGCTGCTGGGGCGAGGCATGGATCCCAACATGCCCAATGCCGCCAGCAATACGCCGCTGCTCGAAGCCGTCAAGGAAGAAGCCTGGGGTGTCTATGACGTCCTGCTGGCCGACAAGCGCATCGACGTCAATCGCCAGAACCGGCTGCGCGAGACCCCGCTGATGTACCTGGCCATCCGCGGCGAGACGGCGAGGATGGAAAAGTTGATCGAACGCGGCGCCGAGGTCAACCAGGAGGGCTGGACGGCGTTGCACTATGCCGCCTCCAAGGGCAACGACGACGCTGTCCGCTTGCTGATCGAGCACTATGCCTACATCGATGCCGAATCTCCCGGGAAGATGACGCCCCTGATGATGGCCATGCGCTACGGCCACACGTCGACCGTGAAGCTGCTGCTGGACGAGGGGGCGGACGGCTATGTCCGCAACGACGAGGGCAAGAACGCCGTGGACGTCGGCAGGGATGCGGGCAATACGATATTGGCCAACAATCTGGTCGAGCGCCTGAACCAGGACCGCCAACGGCGGCAGCAGCGCTAGGCCGGGAAGGCCGGCAGGGTGCCGGTCCGCAGGCGGATGCCGACCTCGTCGCCCACGCGGTGCCCGTCCTCGCGGGGCATCTGGGCCAGCACCTCGCTGCCCGAGGGCAGACGCAGGGTGTACAGGTAGCCCGGGCCACGAAAGACCTTGTGGACCAGCCGCGCCCGGATGGGGCTGTGGGCGTCGGCCAGCAGGTCGTCGGGCCGCAAGAGAACCCGGACCTCGGCGTTATTGGAAACGGGACCCGACGCGTGGATGTCGCCGAATTCGAGGCGGATGCTGCCGTTGTCTCCCCGCCGGCCCGGCACCAGCACGCCGGCGCCGATGAAGCCGGCCACGAATGCCGTGGCCGGGTGATGATAAAGATCGTAGGCGTTGCCCCACTGCACGATCCGGCCTTGTTCCATCACCCCGATCTCGTCGGCCATGGCGAAGGCCTCGGCCTGATCGTGGGTCACCAGGATCGCGGTCGCCTCGGCTTCCTTCAGGATGTCCCGTATTTCACCGGCCAGGCGTTCGCGCAGGTCGACATCCAGGCTGGAGAAGGGCTCGTCCAGCAACAGCAGTTCGGGGCGGGGCGCCAGCGCCCGGGCCAACGCGACGCGCTGCTGCTGGCCGCCCGACAGTTCATGGGGATACTTGCCGCCCAGGGAGGCCATGCCGACCAGGGACAGGAGTTCCCGCACGCGTCCGGTGCGGGCCGCGGCGGGTTCGCGGCGCAGGCCGAAGCCGACGTTGTCGTCCACGGAAAGATGGGGAAACAGCGCGTAGTCCTGGAACATGACGCCCACGCGGCGCTTTTCGGGCGCCAGGCTGCGGCGCGGCGTGGAGACGGCCTCGCCATGCAGCGCGATGCTGCCAGCCAACAGGGGCTCGAAGCCGCTGATCGCGCGCAGCACCGTGCTCTTGCCGCAGCCCGACGGCCCCAACAGGCAGCCGATGCGCCCTTCGTGCAGGGCCAGCGACAGGTCATCGACGACGACGTGCATGCCGGTCGGCATGCGATAGCCCAGGCGGACGTGATCGAGCTGCAGGTGAGGGTGGGGCATGGAGGAACACAGATTGCGCAAGCGCATGAATATAATTCGTATTCCTGCTTGCCGCCAACGCCAGGCGGATCTTCGCAACTGCGTCGTCCGTCGACTTGTCCTGGTATCCGATGCACCGACGCACCGCGCTTTCCTGGCCGGCCGCCGCTGTGGCCGCCTTCATCGCCTTGCCCATCGTCAGCCTGCTCTGGTCGGTGTCGAACGTCGACGCCGGTGCGCGGGACATCCTTGTCCACCTGGTCGACACGGTGCTGCCGGGCTACGCCGCGACCTCGCTGTTGCTGATGGCGGCAGTGGGCGTGGGCGCCGCGGTGGTTGGCATAGCCACCGCCTGGGTCGTGGCGGCCCACGACTTTCCCGGCCGCCGCATCTACGAATGGGCCCTGATCCTGCCGCTGGCCATGCCCACCTACGTCATGGCCTACGCCTTCACCGACTTCTTCCAGTTCTCGGGGCCGGTGCAGACCCTGCTGCGCGATCTGACCGGGCAGGCCCGGTTGCCGTGGTTCCCGGCCATCCGGTCGTGGTACGGAGCGGCGCTGGTCTTCGTCTTCGCCTTCTATCCCTACGTCTATCTGTTGACGCGCACCGCTTTCCTCGAACGCAGCCCGCGCCTGTCCGAGGCCGCGCGCACGCTGGGCTGCGGCCCGGCGCGGGCCTTTTTCGCGGTGGTGCTGCCGCTGGCGCGGCCGGCGGCGGTGGCCGGCATCACGCTGGTACTGATGGAGACGCTGGCCGATTACGGCGCCGTGTCCTACTTCGGCGTGCAGACCTTCACCACGGGCATCTACCGGGCCTGGCTGTCGATGGGAGACCGCATCGCCGCGGCGCAACTGGCATCGGCCCTGCTTGCGTTCGTGGGCGTGCTGGTCTGGCTGGAGCGCCGCAGCCGGACCCGCCTGCGCTTCCACGCGGGGGCCCAGCGCCAAGTGCAGGCGCCGCGCCGACTGTCGGGCCGCCATGCGGTCTGGGCCAATCTGGTGTGTCTCGTGCCGCTCACGCTGGGGTTCCTGCTGCCCGTGGCCATCATGCTGCGGTTCGCCGCCCAGGACCTCCACGTCATCGACTGGAGCCGCTATGCCATGTGGCTGGGCAATACCCTGCGGCTGGCGGCCGCGACCTCGGTGCTGGCCGTGGCGCTGGCGCTGGGGCTGGCCTACGCCGCCCGCCTGGCGCCCGGCCGGCTGGTGCGCGCCGCCAACAGCGTGGCGGGCATGGGCTACGCGGTGCCTGGAGCGGTGCTGGCTGTGGGCCTGCTGATCCTGGTGGGCGCGCTGGACGGCTGGCTGGAGGCCTGGGGATGGTCCTTCCAGGGGACGCTGACCGGTACGCTGACGCTGCTGGTCTACGCCTACCTGGTCCGCTTCCTGGCGGTCGCGCTGCAAACGACGGAAGCGGGGCTGGCCAAGATCACGCCGTCGCTGGACGCCAGCGCGCGCACCCTGGGGGCGGGAACCTGGGAACTGCTGGTGCGGGTGCACCAGCCGCTCTTGCGGCGCAGCCTGCTGACCGCCGCCTTGCTGGTGTTCGTGGACGTGATGAAGGAGTTGCCCGCGACCCTGGTGCTGCGGCCGTTCAATTTCGACACGCTGGCCGTCATCACCGACCATCTGGCCTCGGACGAACGGCTGGGGGAGGCCGCCGTCCCGGCGTTGACCATCGTGCTGGCCGGCCTGTTGCCGGTGATCGTGCTGGCGCGTGCCATTTCCCGACGGGACAAGCTGACGAAAAGCTGAAAGATTTGACGGAAGAGATGGGAATGACAATAATTCCTATCCGTTTTCAACTCGTCCTTGTCCCGAGGCCTCGTCCATGCTCAAGCCTTCCCTGCTGACCGCCGCCTTGCTGGCCGTCTCCGCCGGCGCCCATGCGCAGGAACTGAACATCTATTCCGCCCGCCACTACCAGACGGACGAGCTCCTCTACAAGGGATTCACCGACCAGACCGGCATCAAGATCAACCGCATCGAGGCCGGCGACGCCGCGCTGGTCGAGCGCCTGAAGAGCGAGGGCGCCAAGAGCCCGGCCGACGTGATCCTGATGGTCGATGCCGCGCGGCTGTGGCGCGCCGAGGCCGACGGCCTGTTCCAGCCGGTCAGCTCCAAGATCCTGGCCGAGCGCATTCCCGCCAACCTGCAAGGCGGCGAACCGGGCAAGGACCCGCAATGGTTCGGTTTTTCCACGCGCGCCCGCGTCATCGTCTACAACAAGGCGACCGTCAACCCGGCCGACGTCGATACCTACGAGAAGCTGGCCGACCCGAAGAACAAGGGCAAGGTCTGCACGCGGTCGGGCTCGCACCCCTACATGCTGTCCCTGCTGGGCTCGCTGATCGAGCGCAACGGCGAAGCTGCGGCCGAGAAATGGGCCCGGGGCATGGTGGCCAACATGGCGCGCAACCCGCAAGGCGGCGACACCGACCAGATCAAGGGCGTGGCCTCGGGCGAGTGCGGCGTGGCGTTGACCAACAACTACTACTACGTGCGCATGGCCCGGTCCGACAAGCCCGAGGACAAGGCCGCGATCGCCAAGATCGGCTTCCTGTGGCCCGACCAGGCGGGGCAGGGCGTGCACATGAACGTGGCCGGCGGCGCGGTGGCCCGCCATGCGCCGCACAAGGAAGCCGCGGTCAAGTTCCTGGAATACCTGGCCAGCGACAAGGCGCAGAACTATTTCGCAGCGGGCAACAACGAATGGCCGGCCGTGCGCTCGGTGAAATCCGACAACGCCGCGCTCGAGGCCCTGGGGGCGTTCAAGGCCGAATCGGTGTCGATCGGCGCGATCGGCCGCAACCAGGTCACCGCCCAGAAGATCCTGGACCGTACCGGATACCGTTGATCGCCCCTGCGGGCACGAGGGCGGCTCGGTAGAATGGGGGATTCACCCCCTTCATCGTGCCCGCGCATGTCCGCTGCCTCGCCGCTCGTTCCCGGTTTCATGGTCGTCCACGGCAATCGCCTGGAAGACCTGCGCGGACTGGCGGTGTCGTGGATGCAGCGGGCGCCGCTGCGGCCGCTGGAAAACGAAACCATCCTGGTGCAAAGCAATGGCATTGCCCAGTGGCTCAAGCTCGCGCTGGCCGAAGACCCGCGCGGGCAGGGGCAGGGCTGCGGCATCGCCGCCGCCATCGATGTCCAGCTGCCCGCCCGTTTCCTGTGGCGGGCCTATCGCCTGGTGCTGGGCCGAGACAAACTGCCGGAGACTTCTTCGCTCGATCGCAACGGGCTGACCTGGCGACTGCTGCGCCTGCTGCCGGCGCAGCTGGATCACGAGTTTTTCCTGCCGCTGCGCCGCTTCCTGGCCGACGACGCCAGCATGCGCAAGCGCCATCAGCTTGCCGAAAGGCTGGCCGACCTGTACGACCAGTACCAGGTCTATCGCGCTGACTGGCTGGACGATTGGGAACACGGACGCGACGTGCTGCGCACCTCGCGCCGCGGCACCGTCCCGCTGGCAGAGGAAGACCGCTGGCAGCCGGCCTTGTGGCGCGCGTTGCTGGCCGACGTGGGCGACGATGGCCTGATCCAGAGCCGGGCCGGGGTGCACCGCCGCTTCGTCGCCCGCATGGCGCAGCTGGACGCGCCGCCGCCGGGGCTGCCGCGGCGCGTGATCGTGTTCGGTATCTCTTCCATGCCCGCGCAGGCCCTGGAAGCGCTTGCCGCATTGGCGAAATTCTCGCAGGTGCTGCTGTGCGTCCATAACCCCTGCCAACATCACTGGGCGGACATCGTGGCCGACCAGGACCTGTTGCGCCACCAGTACCGGCGCCAGCGACGCCGGCCCGACATGCCCGCCACCCTGGATGCCGAAACGCTGCACAACTTCGGCAATCCGCTGCTGGCGGCCTGGGGCAAGCAGGGACGCGACTACATCCACCTGCTCGACACCTACGACGTGCCCGAGCGCTACCAGGAACATTTCGCCTCGATCAGCGACCGCCGGATCGATCTCTTCAACGAGGCCCCCGCCGAACATCTGCTGGCGCAGATCCAGGACGACATCCTGAACCTGCGGTCGCTGGCCGAGACCCGCGAGCAATGGCCGCCGATCGACCCGCAGGCGGACGAATCGGTGCGTTTCCACATTGCCCACAGCCCGCAGCGCGAAGTGGAGATCCTGCACGACCAGTTGCTGGCACGCTTCAATGCCGATCCGCAACTGCGTCCCCGCGACGTGATCGTCATGGTGCCGGACATCGATGCCTACGCGCCGCACGTGCGGGCGGTATTCGGGCTGGTGGACCCGGACGACGCCCGCTACATTCCCTTCACGCTGGCCGACCAGGGACAGCGGGGGCGGGAGCCGCTGCTGATCGCGATCGAGCATTTGCTGCGCCTGCCCGACAGCCGCTTCGCCGTCAGCGATATCCTCGACCTGCTGGATGTGCCGGGTGTGCGCAAGCGCTTCGGCATCCGCGAGGGCGAACTGCCCCAGTTGCATCGCTGGATAGAGGGAGCCGGCGTGCGCTGGGGGCTGGATGCGCAGCAGCGGGCCAGCCTGGGCCTGCCCGGCGGCATGGAGCAGAATACGTGGCGCTTCGGCCTGCGCCGCATGTTGCTGGGCTACGCGGTCGGCGCCGGCGGTCCCTACGGCGATATCGAGCCCTATGACGAAGTGGGCGGCCTGGACGCCGCCCTGGTCGGATCCCTGGACGCGCTGGTCGATGCCCTGGACCGGTTCCGCAGCGAACTGGCGGTGCCGGCGGCGCCGGCGCAATGGGGCGACCGCCTGCGCCGGCTGCTGGAAGCCTTCTTCGATCCTGCTTCGGAGCGGGAAGAGGGTATAGCGACCGGCCTGTCGCAGTTGCTGGAAGATTGGCTGGACACCTGCGAAAGCGTGGCGCTGGACGAGGCGCTGCCCCTGATCGTGGTGCGGGAGGCGTGGCTGGCCGGCCTCGACAGGGGCCGCCTGAACCAGCGATTCCTGGCCGGCTCGGTGAATTTCTGCACGCTCATGCCGATGCGCGCCATTCCGTTCAAGATGGTGTGCCTGCTGGGCATGAACGATGGCGACTACCCGCGCACCCAGGCGCCCCCCGACTTCGACCTGATGAGCGGCGACTATCGGCCCGGCGACCGCTCGCGGCGCGAAGACGACCGCTACCTGCTGCTGGAGGCGCTGCTGTCGGCCCGCGAGCAGTTGTACATCAGCTGGGTGGGGCGCAGCGTGCGCGACAACAGCGAGCGGCCGCCGTCGGTGCTGGTGGGCCAGTTGCTGGACCACATCGCGGCCGGGTGGACGCTCGAGGCCGAAGACCACGGGCGATCCCCGGTTGACGCACTGACCACCGTCCACCCGCTGCAACCCTTCAGCGCCCGCTATTTCCTGCACGGCGACGATGCATATTTCAGCTACGCCAGGGAATGGGCCGCGATGTACCAGTCCCCCGACAGCGGCACCGATGCGGCACCGGCCGCCTTGCCCCCTCCCGCCCCACCGGTGTCGACGCTGGACCTGTCCGCGCTGCAGGGCTTTGTCCGCGACCCGCTCAAGGCCTTTTTCAACCAGCGCCTGAAGGTGCATTTCGACGACACCGATCTTGCCTCCGAAGACGAAGAACCCTTCGCGCTCGACGGCCTGGGACACTACCAATTGAGCGAGCAGTTGCTGCAAGCGGCGCTGGACGCTCCCGACGAGGGCGCGGCGCAGGCCAGGCTGAGCGAGGCGGCCCGGGTCCTGCTGCGCAGCGGCCGGCTGCCATTGGCGGGTTTCGGCGAACATGACCTGGCGGCGCTGCTCGAGCCCTTGCCGGCGTTGCTGGACCGCCACCGGGCATGGCGGGCCGCCTGGCCGTGCGAGATCGGGACTTCGGTGGCCGTGGACGTCATGCATGAGGGACTGCGGCTGGAAGGCTGGCTGAGTGGCCTGCGTGGCGACGACAGCGGTGGACATCTGCTGATCGAAGTGGTGCCCAACGAACTGAAGGCCAGGGACAGAAGCCTGAAGTGGCACAGGCTGGTCCGGCCCTGGGTGGCCCACCTGGCCGGCAATGCCATGGGTCTGCGGCTGCGCACGGTGTTGATCGCCACCGATGGCGATGTGACGCTGCCGGCGTGCGCGGCCGAACCGGCACGCCGGTGGCTGGGCGAATTGCTCGATGCCTGGAGGGCCGGCATGCAGGCGCCGCCGCCGGTGGCCGTGCGCACGGCCTTCGCCTGGTTGTCCGCGCTGCCGGACCAGGAGGCGGCGCGCGCCCAGGCGCGCAGGGTCTACGAAGACGGCTTCAATACCGCGGGAGAGTCAGGACGCAGTCCCTACCTGGCGCGTCAGTATCCGGACTTCGAGGCACTGTGGTCCGATGGCGCCTTCGCCGCCTGGGCGGCCACCTTGTATCAGCCGCTCTTGGACGCGGTGACCGGCGCATCCTCCGGTCCGGGCGAGGAGGGTGAATGAACCTCGTCCAGACCTTCGATCCGGGCGAAGACCTGGCCCTGACGCTGCCGCTGCGGGGCAGCCGGCTCATCGAGGCGAGCGCGGGCACGGGCAAGACCTTCACCATCTCGGCGTTGTTCGTGCGGCTGGTGCTGGGCCACGGCGGCGAGCAAGCCGGCTTCGGCCGCGAACTGCTGCCGCCCGAGATCCTGGTGGTGACCTTCACCGATGCCGCCACCCAGGAGCTGCGCGACCGCATCCGCAGCCGCCTGGCGCTGGCCGCGCGTTATTTTCGCGGCGAGATCGACGCCCCCGACGAACTCGTCGCGACGCTGCGCGAACACTATGACGCGCAGCGATGGGCGGAGTGCGCGGGCAAGCTCGACATCGCGGCCCAGTGGATGGACGAGGCCGCGGTGTCGACCATCCACGGATGGTGCCAGCGCATGCTGCGCGAACACGCCTTCGACAGCGGCAGCCTGTTCACCCAGACCCTGGAAACCGACCACACCGGATTGCTGGCCGAGGTCGTGCGAGACTATTGGCGGCAGCATTGCTATCCCCTGCGGGGCGCGGCGCTGGAATGGGCGCAGGCGCATTGGGGCACGCCCGATGGGCTGCGCGGCCGGCTCGCGGGCCTGCTGGCCCATGCGGCACCGGCGCAGGTCGAGCGCCCCCTGCACGAGTTGCTGGATGCGGCGCTGGATGAAAGACAGGCCCGCCTGGCCACGCTGAAAGCACCTTGGCCGGCATGGGTGGCCGAACTGCGGCAGTTGTGCGATGAAGCCTGCGCCGGCAAGCGGGTCAACGCGCGGAAATTCCAGCCACGCTGGTACAACCCCTGGTTCGACAAGCTGCTGGCCTGGGCCGGCGACTCCACGCAGGAGAAGCTGGACCTGGAGAAGGGATTCGAACGCCTGACGCCCGCCTACATGGCCGAGGTGTGCCACCCCGGCCACGTCATCGACCATCCCGCGCTCCATGCCATGGCCGGCTTGAAGCAGCAGCTCGACGCGCTGCCTTCGGCGCAGGCGGCCATGCTGGCCCATGCCGCCGGATGGGTGCGCGCGCGCTTCGATGCCGAGAAGCGCAGGCGCGCGGAAATGGGCTTCGACGACATGCTGGACAACCTGGACGCCGCCCTGCACGGCGAAAACGGCGAACGCCTGGCCCAGGTCATACGGACACAGTTTCCGGTCGCCCTGATCGACGAATTCCAGGATACCGACACGGTCCAGTACCGGATCTTCGACCGCATCTACCAGATCGCCGACCGCCGCGACGATTGCGCGCTGCTGATGATCGGCGATCCCAAGCAGGCCATCTACGCCTTCCGCGGCGCCGACATCTACACCTACCTGCGGGCGCGGCGCGCCACCGAAGGGCGCCATTACACGCTGGGCACGAACTACCGCTCCAGCCGCGACATGGTCGACGCCGTCAACCGGCTGTTCATGGCGGCCGAGCGGCGCGAGCCGGGGCGTGGCGCCTTTCTTTTCCGGCGCGCCAGCGACAATCCACTGCCTTTCCTGCCGGTGCGCGCAAACGGACGCGCCGAGCGCTTCGTGGCTAGCGGCGAGCCGTCCCCGGCGCTGACCTTCTGGTTCGCCGAACAGGACACGCCCATGGGGGCCGGAGCCTATCGGGCCGAGATGGCGGCCGGTTGCGCCGGCCAGATCGTCCGCATGCTGGAAGAGGGCGCGGCAGGCCGCATGGGCTTCGAGCGCGGCGGGCGCATCCGCGGGCTGCGGCAGGCCGACATCGCGGTGCTGGTGCGCGACATGGGCGAGGCGCATGCCATCCGGACGGCGCTGGCGCGGCGCGGCGTGCGCAGCGTCTACCTGTCGGACAAGGATTCCGTTTTCGCCGGCGCCGAGGCGGCGGACACGCTGCTGTGGCTCCAGGCCTGCGCCGAGCCGGACGACGACCGCAAGCTGCGGGCGGCGCTGGCCAGCGCGACCCTGGCGCTGCCGCTGGCCGAACTGGACCGGGTCAACCGGGACGAGCGCATCTGGGAGGAATGGGTGCTGCGGTTCCGCGGCTACCGCGACCGCTGGCGCAGCCAGGGCGTCCTGCCCATGCTGCGGCGCCTGATGGACGACTTCGGACTGCCCGGCGCGCTGGCCCGGCGCACCGACGGCGAGCGGGTTTTGACCAATCTGCTGCACCTGGCCGAAATCCTGCAGCAGGCGGCGGGCGAACTGGACGGCGAACAGGCCTTGATCCGCCATCTGGCCGGCCACCTGGGCCAGGAAGGACAGACCGCCGAGGCGCAGATCCTGCGCCTGGAAAGCGACGAACAATTGGTCAAGGTCGTGACCGTGCACAAGTCCAAGGGACTGGAATACCCGCTGGTGTTCCTGCCTTTCTCCTGTTCCTTCCGTCCCGCCGACAGGTCGCGCCCGCCGCTGCGCTATCACGACGAACAAGGCGGGCTGGTGGTCAGCATCGCGCCCGACGCCGACGAAGAAGTCCTGGCGGACCAGGAGCGCCTGGCCGAGGATCTGCGCCTGCTGTACGTGGCCTTGACCCGCGCGCGCCACGCCTGCTGGCTGGGCGTGGCGGACCTGCGGCCGGGCCGTTCCGGCGGATCGAGCTGGCATCGCTGCGCGCTGGGATATCTGCTTGGCGGCGGCGCCGAGCTTGCCGCGTCGCGCGATCTCGTCGGGCTGTTGCAGGCCGAAGCCGGCGATCTCGACCATGTTCGCGTCGAGCCGTTGCCGGCGCCTGGAGACGGCGTCTTCCGGACGGAACGGCCGGCGATGGCCCGCCCGCGCTACCGCATGCCGCAGCGCCGCACGGGCGAACCCTGGTGGATCGCGTCATACAGTGCGCTGCGCATCGCCAGCCAGGCCGTGGATGACGCAGGACCCGCGGCCGCCGGCCGCCATGGCGACCTGAGCCCGGAAACCCCGGAAGACCAGAAGCTGTTCGACGACGACGCGGGCGACATCGACGAAGGGCAAACGGCCCAGGTGTCCACGGGCAACGGCATGCACAGGTTCCCGCGTGGTCCGGGACCGGGGACCTTCCTGCATGGCTTGTTCGAATGGGCGGGCGAAGAGGGCTTTGCCGACGTCGCGGGCGACGACCGGCGCATCCTCGACGCGGTGGCCCGCCGCTGCAACCGGCGCGGATGGGAGGCCTGGATCACGCCGCTGGCCCGCTGGCTGTCGGCGCTGCTGAACGACGATCTTCCGCTCGGCCCCCGCGGCGCAGCCTTCAGATTGGCCGGGCTGACGTCCTATCAGGTGGAAATGGAATTCTGGTTCGAGAGCCGCCACGCCGACGTCCGCCACATCGACGCGCTGGTGCGCCGCCATGTGCTGGACGATGCGCCGCGCCCGGCCCTGGAGCCGGCCTTGCTGAACGGCATGTTCAAGGGTTTCATGGACCTGGCGTTCGAGCACGAGGGCCGCTACTACGTTGCCGACTACAAATCCAACTGGCTGGGAACTTCCGACGCCGCCTATACGATGGAGGCCATGCGCGGCGAGATCCTGGCCAAGCGATACGACCTGCAGTACGTGCTGTACCTGCTGGCGCTGCACCGGCAGCTCGCCCTGCGGCTGCCCGACTACGATTACGACCGCCACATGGGCGGCGCGGTGTATCTGTTCCTGCGCGGGTCGCGCGCGCCGACCAGGGGCGTGTTCTTCGACCGTCCGCCGCGCGAGCTGATCGAAGCGCTGGATCGCCTGTTCGCGGGCACCCCGCAACCCGCGGAGGCCGGCCGATGACACCGACCGCATTCAACTACGAACTGCCGTTCGATGCCCCAACGCCGACGTCGCCCGACTTGCGCGATCCTCCCGCCTTGCTGTCGATACTCGATGCCTGGGTGGCGCGAGGGTGGCTGCGGCGCCTGGATCGGGCATTCGCCGGTTTCCTGTACGACTGCGAGCCCGATACCGATCCGCAGGTCGCCGTGGCGGCCGCGCTGGCCAGCCATCAACTGGGCCACGGCCATGTCTGCCTGGACCTGGCATCGACGCTGCAGAATCCCGACGAAGCGCTGTCGCTGCCGCCCGAAGGCGAGTCGGCGCTGGCCATGCGCCTGCCCTCCGACGTGCTGCGGGGCCTGGACCTGCCAGGCTGGCAGGGCACCCTGGCGGCCAGCCCTCTGGTCGAAGTCGTCGGGCAGGAAGGAAAGGCCGGCGCCGGCTCGCCCCTGGTGCTGGATGGCCAGCGGCTCTATCTGCGCCGCTACTGGGATTTCGAACGGCGGATTGCCGATGCCCTGCGGCGACGCCTGCGGCAGCCGCCGTTCGAGGTTCCGGATCTGGCCGAGGCCTTGACGCGGCTGTTCGGTCCGCCTTCGGGCGGGCCGGATTGGCAGAAACTTGCATGCGCCATCGCCGCCCGGGGCAGCATAGGCATCGTCACCGGCGGTCCGGGTACCGGCAAGACCACCACCGTGGTACGCCTGCTGGCCCTGCTGCAAATGTCGGCGGCCGCGCAGGGCAGGCCGCTGCGCATCCTGCTTGCCGCGCCTACCGGCAAGGCGGCGGCGCGCCTGTCCGCATCCATCGGGGAACAGGCGGGACGGTTGCCCGTGCCGGATTCCATACGGGCGACCATTCCCACCGACGTCACGACGCTGCACCGCCTGCTGGGCAGCCGTCCCGACACCCGGCACTTCCGCTACCACGCGGGCAATCCCCTGCCGATCGACATGCTGGTGGTGGACGAAGCCTCCATGGTCGACGTGGAGATGATGGCGAACCTGGTCGATGCCTTGCCGGACCCGGCGCGCCTGGTGTTGTTGGGAGACAAGGACCAGCTGGCCTCCGTGGAGGCCGGCGCCGTCCTGGGGGACTTGTGCCAGGATGCGGAAGCGGGGCGTTATTCGGAAGCCACCGTGCGGTGGCTGGAAGCCATCGGCGGCGCGTCCCTGGACGGCGCGGGCCTGCAGCCCGGCGATCCCGTCCGACATGCCATGGCCCAGCAGACCGTCATGCTGCGCCACTCGCGGCGGTTCGGCGCCGACAGCGGCATCGGCCAGCTCGCCGGCGCCGTCAACCGCGGCGACGCCGCCCAGGCGCGGCGCATGCTGGAGCCCTCCGCCGCGCGGCAGGAACCGGACATCCACGACGTGTTCGCCCCCTCGGGCGAGGCACTGGACCGCCTGCTGCTCGATGGCCATGCGGCCTCCGGCGGGAACGGGCCACAGGGTTACGCGCGCTACCTGGACGTCATGCGGCGCCTGCGGCCGCCAGCGGGCACGGCCGCCGACGATCCGGCATGGGAGGCCTGGGCCCGGACGGTGCTCGCCGCCTTCGACGAGTTCCAGTTGCTGTGCGCGCTGCGCAAGGGCGACTACGGCGTCGAGGGACTCAATGCCCGGGTCGCCCGCGCCTTGCTGGCGCGAGGGCTGATCGCACAGGACCATGGATGGTACGAAGGGCGCCCCGTGCTGGTGACCCGCAACGACTACGGACTGGGACTGATGAACGGCGACGTCGGTATCGCGCTGGCGGTGCCGCAGGGGGAGGGCCTGGCGCTGCGGGTGGCGTTCCTGCGCAGCGATGGCGTGGCCGGCGTCCGTTTCGCGCTGCCCAGCCGCCTGAGTGCCGTCGAGACCGTGTTCGCCATGACCGTGCACAAATCGCAGGGGTCGGAATTTGCCCATACCGCCTTGCTGCTGCCCGACAAGCCCAGCCCCATCCTGACGCGCGAACTGGTCTATACGGGAATCACCCGCGCCAAGACCTGGTTCACGCTGATCGAGCCGGCGCCCGGGGTGTTCGAGGAAGCGGTGGCGCGCAGGGTGCGGCGGGTCAGCGGTCTGGTGGTATGACGTGACGCGTTTCCGGGAACTTTGGGCTCCCACGAAGTCGTTCTGCCAGTTTGTCAGTTCGAGAGCAAGGCTGCCAATACGCCAGGCGGTGGCGCCGGCGTAGCCGGCCCCAACGGGTTCCATTGGGGGTTTTCCAAGTGCAATAGCGAGGCAAACACCATTTCCTGCGCCAGCAGGCGGCAATCGCGGGCGATTGCCGCCTGTCTGCGTGCATGGGCGCCGGCCTCGGCCAGGCCATGATCGCCTGACGGTTCCTCCGGCGCGGCCAGGAAGTCCGCGCGCAAGCGTGTGGCGAGCCGGTCGACGATCGAATCGACCGACCGGCTCGCGCGCTGTTGCAACGCCGCCAGAGCCTGGCGCGTGGCCGGATCGTCGGGCAAGTCGAGCAGTGCGGCCGATGAAACGAGGGGCCCGGCGAGGTCAATCGGCGTCATCTTCTTTCTCCAGCGCGGGAATCGCCTTGCCGATCACGGTGCGCCAGACATTGGCCGGAAACTGCGACTTGACCGGCAGCACCAGTTCCGCGTGGGCGCTGGACCGCAAGTACTCATCGTGCATGGCCGCCGCCTCCTGAGCCAACACGGCCTTGCGCAGATTGTCCTGTTGCGCGCGGCGGTGATCGACCGTCCGGACCTTGTCGGGATCCGTTCTTTCCAGTTCGAGCAGTTTTTCGTTCACCCGCTCCTCGATCTTCTGCTTGAACGCCGGCACCGCATCGACGGCGCGCTCGGTCATCTCGCCTCGTTGCAGGACCAGGTCATGCAGCAGTGATTGTTTTTGCTCGGCGGAATAGTCGTGCTTGACGACTTCTTCCAGCAAGGACTCGGCGCCCAATTCGGCGATGTAGTGACCGAGCTTGTTCTGTATGCGCCCCAGCATCTGCTCGAAGATGGAGTCGGTGATATCGAAAGAAAAGACCTTGAGGTACTTTTGCCGCAGGTACGATCGATAGTCGTCGTCGGAATCGGAATCGTTGAATGCCAGGGCGAAACCTGCCGGTTTGTCGACATGGGTCCCTTTCAGACGAGGGTACGCCAGGTCCTCCTGCAGTTCATGCAGCATGCGCAGGTCAAAGCCCTTGGCCCTGAGTTCGTCGATGATGCGGGTCGCGTTGGCTAGCGAGGCAAAGGCGTCGGGATAGGCGCTCCTGGTGAACAGGCTGGCATCGTCCATGATCGCCTGCATGGCCCTGAGCACATCCTTTTTGCTCGAGCGACCGGTGCCCGCCGACGCCTTGCGCAAGGCATCCTGGCGCAAGGCCGCGCCGAGCAGATCGACGCCCGGCGAGCGCTTGCCCTGGGGATTCCGCAGGATGATGGGAACCACGTCGATCCGCGAAGATTGGGTCGACATGGCCGCGCGTCGGGCAGGAGAAACACCGCGGCTTGTACCGGCTGTGCGTTTGCGGTCTGTGTATCGGGGGCGTCGTCCGCCGGAATCCTCGTGCAGTCTCGGATCTCGCGGACGGTCTTCGGAAGCGTGCGCATACCGTGATCCTACCGGCGGCTCTTCGCCGCCACTCGGCGCGCGATAGCGCGGCGACCAGGGATCCGTGCCGTAGAAATGAAGCGGGTCGCCTGGTCCACCCATCCGGCGCGATCTGGACGGCGGCTGGCGCCAACCCGATCCCGGCCCGGGATAAAAGGGCGGCGGTTCTGCCCAGGCCACCGGCAGAGGCAGTATTTCCAGCACGTGAAAGCGCGCATCTCCCGGGCGCACCGAATAGGTGATGGGCTTGGCGGCGACTCCTGGATTCAATCTGAATTCCAGGCAGGTCTCCAGGTTGTCCCTGACCAGGTAAAAATCCTTCAATACGCCGAATTGGGGAAAGATGAGGTCTGAATGGCGGATCGTCGTCCAGGCCATGTTGTTGCGCACCGCCACGGTCAGTTGCTCCGCCATGAACCGGGGCAGGTAATGCCACTCCCCCGACCAGGTATAGGGTATGCGACGGTCGCGCGGCAGCGCTTGCGATGTGGAGGAGGGCGTTGCCCGTGACGGGGCGGCCGCGTGCCTCGCCCGGGATCTGTCGGCCTTGGGTTTGGCCGGCCCAGGGTTCGCCGTGCCTTGCCGCGTATCCGTCGCTGCCGGCCGCGAGGCGGGGGCGGGTCGAGGAACGTCGCTCCTTCCCCATTGGCGCAACTTCGCCGCGCTGAAAGCGTAGCTGCCGGCATTCCTGGATGACTCGGCGGCGGGCTCGTTTTCCTTCAAGAATGGGCGGTCGCCGAGCAGCAGCGGACCGCGGTCCCCATCGCCGTCCTCGCTCACTTCCCTGGGAGGAAGCGGCCGGTCCACGCGCTCCTGCGGCCAGCGTGTCCAGTTGCTGTCGACCTCGTCGGCGCTATAGTGATAACGGCTGGAGTGGGGCTCGGGCGCTGGAGAGGGGAGGGCCGGCGCAACGGGCCGCGGCAAATCATGAAGAGGTTCCTGCCCGGTCATACTGGCGACCGAAATCGAGGCGGCATCCGGCTGTCGATCATCGCTGTCCGTTTCCCCCGAAGACTCGACGGAACCGTCGGAGTCTTCCGCTTCGGAACCGTCGGACCCTTCCGCTTCGCTTGAATCGTCCGTTACGCTCGAGGCATCGCTGTCTGCCAGCGACGCCGGAGCGGGGGCGCAAACAAGAGCCGTCTCAGGCAGGGGAGCGTCGCGCTCCTGGCCGGAAACCTGTTCGTCATCGCTATCGGCCTTCCCGGATGTTCCGGTCGCCTCGATCGAGCTTGCCGCTACGACAACGGACTCGGTCGTCTCACCGATCGCGGCTTGCGAGGCGTGAGCCCCACGATCCTGGTCCTGCGCCGCGAAATAGTCGCCCATGCCTTGCGATGACAGGAAATCAGCGGCCGTCAAAGGGCGGAACGTCGTCGACCGCCTCCTGTCATTCAGGGGTGTTCGCGAGAGCTTCAGGCGCTTGATCTCATGTTCGATGAAGTCCTCGGTACGATGCAGTTCCGCGCGCACCGTGGCAAGCAAGTGTTTCAGTTGCGCTTTGCTGTGCTGTCCGAAAAAAACGACTTCACCGGTCTCCAAGAGCTGTGGCGGCTCTTCAGCCAATTGCAAGGTCCAGCCGAGCTGATTCTGGCGCTCACGGACTTCGTCCAGACGTTGCATCAAGGGCTTGATGGCAGTTTCCTCCTGCTCGGAGACGCCGGCCGCGCGCAACCGTACCGCCAGGCCAGCCACCGCCTGGCGGTACGGCGCCAGTGCTGCCTCCTGCTCGTTGATCCACGACTGCAGTTCGGCAATCCCCCCCTCCAGCACCGCGATATCGCCATCCAGCTTCGCCACTTTCTCGCGGGCGGACCGGATCGAACTCCGGGACGGTTCGATGTGCCTGTGCGTGTCGTGCCGGCCGTTTCTGCTTCGGGCCTTTTCCTTGGCGTGTGCGCGTCTGGCTTCGAGTTCTTCCAGGCGGCTGCACTCGGCATGCAGCTTGCGCGCACAGTCATTTTTTTCGTCGTGCAGGCTGGCCAGCTCCTTGCGGCTGCGCCCGACCCTGGCGGATTTGGCGGCTGACGCCAGTTCGGCGTCCGCGTCGATCTTTTCATACAACAGCTCGACCTGGAGCGATGTGTCCAGGCACGGAAAAACCGCCAATTGCTCCTGGAGCCACTGTGCCGCCTGTTCCTGCTGCTGCCATTCGGAATAGAGGGCCTCCAATTTGCGGTCGGCCCGTCTGCTCAAGGACTTCAAGCCCAGACTGGCCGTTTTCAGCTTGCAGTAGAGGCCCACCCAACTCTTGGCGTTGTCGCTCTGTCGGCTATAGGCCTTGAAGGAGCCGGGGACCAGATAACTATCCACCTTCGTTGCCTGGCTGGAAACGGAGGTATCCGGGAAAGCGCCGGGGTCGTGGTGTCCGAGCCGGGCCGCTGAAGTGGAGGAAAACATCTGGCGTTACCGAGTCGGGGCGGGAGCGGTGGCAGATGGCGCATCGGACGGGGCGGCCAGGAGCTGGTGTTGTTCGGAGGGGCCGGTGCCGGCCGATGCACGGATCATGCTTGGTTCTCGGAAAATTTGGTCGAAGGGCGGCTGCGCCCACCCGTGAAATGGGTAGCCTCGGCCAACGAAAAAGTTCCGGCATCGGCGGGTCTTGCCCGCATCAATCCATGGTCACGCCGGCTTCGACGATGACATGTTTCCAGCGTCCGCGCTCGGCGTCGATGAAGGCCTGCGTCTGTGCGGGTGTGGCCGGCCGGGCTTCTGCGCCGAGAGCCAGGAAGCGTTGCTTCACGCCTTCGTCGGCCAGAATGGCGGTCAGGGCCTCGTTGAGCTTGCCGACGATGCGCGCCGGCGTGCCCGGCGGTGCCATCAGCGCGAACCAGGCGCTGCTCGCGAATGCCGGGAACCCGGCCTCGGCGGCGCTGGGTATGTCCGGGGCGATCGCAGTGCGCGTCTCGTCCGCTACCGCCATGATGCGGACCTTGCCGGTGTCGCGCAGCTTGAGCACGGCCGAAATATTGCCGAAGAAGAGATCGATACGGCCCGCCATCAGGTCGGTCAGCGCCGGCCCCTCTCCCTTGTAGGGAACATGGACCAGCGAAGCGTCCGACATCGTGGCGAACAACTGGCCGGTCAGGTGCGAGGTCGAGCCGTTGCCTTGGGAGCCATAGGTCAGCTTGCCCGGATTGGCCTTGGCATAGGCGATCAGCTCCCGCACCGATTTGACCGGCAGGCCGGACCGGACCGTGATCGTATTGGGACTGCCCGCCAGCAGGCCGACCGAGACAAAGGCCGCGGGCTTGAAGGTCAAGTCCTTGTAAAGGTATTCGTTGATCGACAGCGGCCCCGGCGGCGTGGCCAGCAGGGTATAGCCGTCGGGGGCGGCGGCGTACACCTCCTGGGCGCCGATGTTGCCGCCGGCGCCGGGACGGTTTTCGACGACCACCGGCTGCCCCCAGCGGTCACCCAGTTGCTGACCGACGATACGTGCGAGCGAATCGATGGTGCCCCCGGCAGGGAAATCGACCACGATGCGGATCGGACGCGAAGGGTAATCGCCGGCGGCGACCGCGGTGGAGCAGGCCAGCGCGCAAGCCGCCAGCAATGGATAGGCCAGATATCTCATGGAAGTGTCTCCGCTTCTTGCCGTTCTTCGACGGCTGGACAGATGGATGAAACCGGCGGCGCCGGCAGGGAAGTCAGAAGGGATAGGGGGGCGGCTGGTCCTGGACGGTGACCCATTGCCATTGCGTGAACTCGTCCCAGTTGGCGGGCCCACCGATGCGGCCGCCATTGCCCGAGGCGCCCACGCCACCGAAGGGCACGCGCGGATCGCCCGCCACCGTCTGGTCGTTGATGTGCAGCAGGCCGGCGCGCAGGCGGCGGCCCAGCGCCATCGCTCGCGCCACCGAGCGCGAGACGACGGCGGCCGATAGCCCGTATTCGGTGCGGTTGGCCAAGGCGACCGCTTCGTCCTCGGTGGCGAACGGCGTCACCAGGGCCACCGGTCCGAACACCTCTTCTTCGAAGGCCGGCATGCCGGGCCTCACGCCGTCCAGAACGGTGGCGGCATAGAACGGGCCATCGGCCGCGCCGCCGGCGCACAAGCGCGCGCCGGCGTCCACCGTACGCTTGACCAGTTGATCGACACGTTCGAGCTGGCGGGCATTGATCATGGGGCCGAGCCGCACTCCCGCTTGCCGTGGATCTCCCGTTTTCATGCGGCCGGCCTTCTCGACCAGCAGGCCGGCCAGACGCTCGGCGATGCTTGCCTGGGCCAGGATACGGCCGGTGGCCATGCAGATCTGGCCCTGATGCATCCAGGCGCCGAACGCGGCACAGCCGGCGGCCAGCTCGAGGTCGGCGTCGTCGAGCACGATCAGGGAATTCTTGCCGCCTAGTTCGAGCGATACCTTCTTCAGGTGCTCACCGCACAGGGCCCCCACGCGCCGGCCCGCGGCAGTCGAACCGGTGAATGCCACCATGCGGACCCGCGGGTCGACGCACAGCGCCTCGCCGACGTCGGCGCCGCCGGGCAGCACGTGCAGCAGGCCGGCGGGCAGTCCGGCCTGCTCGAACAGCCGGGCGATGTACAGACCGCCGCTGACCGCAGTCTGCGGATCCGGCTTGAGCAGGACGGCGCTGCCCGTCGCCAGCGCGGGCGCCACGGCGCGGATGGACAGGGTCAATGGGAAATTGGACGGGGCGATCACGCCCACCACGCCGTGCGGAATGCGGCGGCCGTAGCTCAGCTTGCCAGGAGCGGAGGGAAACACCAGTCCCTGTGGCTCGCCCAGCATGGCGGCGGACTGATGCAGGGTCGACAAAGCCGAACGCAGCTCCATGTCGGCCTTGGGCCGGATTGCGCCGGTTTCGCGCATGATCCAGTCCGCCGCTTCGTCGCGGTGGCGTTCGATCAGATCCGCCGCGCGGCGGAAGACCGCAGCCCGTTCTTCATGCGGCATCGCAGCCCATGCCGGCTGGGCGCCGGCGGCCAGCCGGGCCGATGCCGACAGCGTGGCGGGCGTCGCCAGCGTCAGGCATGCGAGCAGGGCGCCATCGGCCTTGTCGGTCGCTTCGTATGCCGGGCCGTCGGCCACGGTCCAGGCACCTTGGAACAGTCTGCCGGTCCAGGTTTCGGGGTTCAGGAGATCCGTGGCGCTCATGCCAACACCTGTTCGGAGATGGGATCGAGCATGACCTCGACGACCGCGCTGCGGCCGCCGCGCACGATCTCCAGCGCCTCTCGCAGCGTGGCGCGCAACGCCTCGCCCTCGCTGACGCGGAAGGCGGCCGCGCCGCTGGCGGCCGCGGCGATGTCGGCCAGCCGCGCGCCGTCCGCCACCGTGATCCAGTAGCGATCCTTGCTCTGCGCGGTAGATTGCGCATGGACCAGGTTGGTGGAGACCTTGGGCGAATTCCAGCCCCGGTTGTTGTAGACCACGGTAAGAATGGGCGCGCCATAGGTCTGCGCCACCCAATAGGTGCTGCTGGGAACGCCGAACAGGAAGCTGCCGTCGCCGCTGAGTGCGATCACCTCGGCCTGCGGATCCGCCAGCTTGACCCCTACGGCGGCGTTGATGCCCCAGCCCAGGCCGCTGCCACCGTTGACGTAGTAGCTGCCGGGCCGGTTCAGGCGCAGCGTCGAAAGAATCGTTTCTGTGCCGGACGGTTCCTCGCACACAATCACCGTGCGCGCGTTGACCAGTTCGCCCACCGCCTGCGTCAACTGCTTGACGGTAATGCCTCCCTGCCTGACCGATAGCGAGGGCAGGGGAGCGGCGGCCACGCGTTCGCGTGCCGCGGCGATCCATTGACGCCGTTCGTCCGGTACCGCCTGCGTGCGATCACGGCCGTAGTCGAGCAATTGCTGCAAGACATAATCGCTGTCGGCAAGATAGCTCCGATGCGCGGGGAAATGCCAGAACCCCATGCTTTCCTTGACCGGATCGGCATCGATGTGGAACAGGCGCGCGCCCGCGGCCGGCTGAGTGCGCGAGACGATCCACGGGACATCCACATCCAGCAT
This sequence comes from Pigmentiphaga kullae, assembly GCF_004216695.1. GTDB lineage: Bacteria > Pseudomonadota > Gammaproteobacteria > Burkholderiales > Burkholderiaceae_B > Pigmentiphaga > Pigmentiphaga kullae. The sequence goes on along the minus strand of NZ_SGXC01000002.1, from coordinate 769,525 downwards.
CAGGATGAGATCGGCCTCGGCCACCAGCGCGTTGCGACGATAGCCGACATGGTGCGGGTGCCCTCCCGGAAAGTTGACGTACTGCGGCGCGATCTCCGCCACCGGCAGGCCCAGCCGTTCGGACAGTTCCACCAGGCGGCCGACGGCATCCTGGTTGCGCCCCAGGTAGGTGGTCAGCACCAGCGGTCGCATGGCCTGCGACAGCGCCTCATGCAACTCCGCCACGGCCTCTTCGCGCAAACCGCCCAGGCGGGCAGGGGACCAGTGCGCGAGCGCCTCGTCGGACAAGGGTTCGGCCTGGCCCTCCCAGACTTCTCGCGCCCCCGTCAGGTAGATCGGCCCTTCCGGCACCGTGGTCGCTACCTGCACCGCGCGCATCAGCACGCTATCGAGCATTTCGGGCGCGCGCAGTTCGTAGGTCCACTTCATGTACTGAGCGGCGATCTCGTGCTGGCGCGGCGCGTCCTGCGTGTAGTGGATGAACTCCGTGCGCGCCCCGGTGCGATCGCCGCTGACGGTCACCGGCGACAGGCCGGCCACGATGATGGCCGGCACGCGGCCCCGCGCGGCGTTGTGCAGGCTGCAGCCCAGGTTCTGGGTGCCCACGTCCACGTGGACCAGCACCATCTGAGGACGGCGCGTCACCATGGCATAGCCGTGGGCGGCGGTAAGGGCGGTCATTTCGTGCGGGCAGACGACGATCCTCGGCATGGCGCCGCCAGCTTCGTCGATGGCCGCGAAGGCCTCGATGAAGGCCGGGTGATCGCTGCCCAGGTTGGTGAAGAAGTAGTCCACGCCCAGCCTGGCGGCAAGCTCCAGCAGGCGGCGCGCGGCAGTGACGGTAACTGCCTGGGAAGTCATGACTGCGGTATCTCCATGTTCGTTGCGGGCCGCGTCTGGCGTGCGCTCGCGTCGGAATTCATAGTAGGCTTGCCGTAGTCATTTTTTAAGTTTATTTACTGTATTCCAGGAATTGATTAAATGAATTCTGAAAGGCCATGAACACCTACCGTTCCGACCTCAATCTGTTCTCGGTTTTCCAGGCCATGCTCGAAACCCGCAGCGTGACGCTGGCCGCCGATCGCTTCGGCATCACCCAGCCGGCGATGAGCAATGCCTTGACCCGGCTGCGCCAGCTCCTGGGCGATCCCTTGTTCGTCAACAGCACGAGCGGCATGCAGCCCACGCCTTACGCGCTCGAAATCGCCGAGACCGTAATCAACGCCTTGAGCGGTTTGCAGCAGGCGCTGGATCACCGCAAGAACTTCGATCCCGGCGTCAGTGAACAGATTTTTCGCTTTCACATTCCCGACATGGGACAGGTAAACATCCTGCCCATGCTGCTGGAGCGCCTGCAGCAGGTGGCGCCGAAGGTGCGCGTACAGACCGAAACCTTGGCTCAGGAAGACATACGCATCGGGCTCGAGAACGGGCGCATCCATTTCGCCGCGGGCCATCTGCCCAGGCTGCGCGGCAGCCGGCTGAGGACACAGCACTTGTTCGAGGAACGCTACGTGGTCCTGATGCGCGCCGGACATGCTCTGTCGCGAAGCGCGTTGACCCAGAAATCGCTGCTGCAAGCCTCGCATGCGGTCGTAACGTCCGTCGGCGGCGGACACCAGGTCATCGAGGAAGTGCTGTTGAAGAAACACGCCCGCATCGTCACGTACTTTCCCAACATCATGGCCCTGGCCATGACGCTGGCCCGTACCGATCTGATCGCCATCGTGCCGCGCCGAGTCGCCACGGAACTGTCCAAGGGAGGAACGCTGCAGGTCGCGCAACTGCCCATCGCCATGCCGACCTTCGACGTGGGGGTTTTCTGGCACGAACGTTCGCACACCAGTCCGGCGTGCATCTGGATGCGGGAACAGATGATCGATCTGTTCATGACGTGAGCCCCGGGGCGGCTTCCTCAATAACACGCATAATGTGTATTATGTAAAGTAATGTATTAGGAAACGTGAATCATCGTGTCCCAGTTACTCCCTACACATGCTGGCCTACGGCGCTCCGGTCGAGGTTTGCCGCAACCTTCTCGCCGCCCGCCCTATCCCAGCACCTTCCTGTACTGAACGAACCCGCTTTTCTCCGCCACCTGGTCATATAGCCGCATCGCCTGCGCATTGCTCTCGTGGGTCAGCCAATGCACGCGTGCCGCGTTGGCGTCGTCGGCGGCCCGGTAGACGTGTTCGATCAGCGCCCGGCCCACGCCTTGTCCGCGATACTCTGGCAGCGCGTACAGGTCCTGGAGGTAGACGTAGTCTCCCGGCGTCCAGCAACTACGATGGAAGATGTAGTGCGCCAGCCCGACCAGACGGCCATCGGATTCGGCGACCGCGCAATGCATGGGTTCGCGTTCGTCCATCATCCGAGCCCAGGTCAGTTGCGTCGTTTCCGGCGGGATATCTACCCGGTAGAAAGTCTGGTAGCCGCGCCACAACGGCAGCCATTGATCGAAGTCCGTCTCGACGGCAGGGCGGATGAGCATGGCGGGAATGTTCCTTGTGAATGAACCGCGGGACGAAGGAAAGGGGACGGCGCCCCGCCCTCCTCGTCCCGGCGGCCGCCCTGCCCTTATTGCAGCGCCTTCACCACCGCGTCGAAGAAAGCCGTGTTGTTGACGACGCCCGCGCCCGTGGGCTTGGACTGCGCGCCCCAGGTCACGATGACCACTTTTTCCTTCTGGTTGATGTAGATGTTCTGGCCGAAGATGCCGGTCGCATAGAACGCCTTGTCGATCGCCGACTGGCCGTCGGTGTTCACCCACCACATGTAGCCGTAGTAAGGCAAGGGATCGCCGCCGCTGAGCGACTTGCCGCTGCCGGCATCGGCCACCCAGTTGTTGGGCAGGATGGATTTGCCGTCGATCACGCCATCGTTCATGAAGAATAGCCCGAAGCGGCCCCAGTCGCGAAGCGTGGCGCTCAGGCCGCTGCCGCCGATCTCGATGCCGTCCGGCGAGTCCAGCCACCAGTTGGCCTCGGCTTCCATGCCGAACTTGGACCAGATCTTCTCGGACAGGTAGTGGGCCAGCGGTTTCTTGATCGCACCGTGCAGCAGTTCGCCGGCGATCTGCGTTTCCCCCGTGCTGTAGTTGAAGGTGGATCCGGGCGCTGCCGCGCGCGGCAGCTTGCTCATCAGCTCGAGGGCCGTGCCAGGTTTCTGGCCGATCTGGGCTTCCAGCAGCGCCCGGCGGTCCGAGGCGGGATTGGTATAGGTCTCGTCCCACTTCACGCCCGAGGACATCATCAGCACGTCGCGCACGGTGGCGCCGTCGTAGGCGCTGCCGGCCAGTTTGGGCACGTACTTGACCACCTGGTCGTGCACGCTGCCAATCAGGCCGTCCTGGATGGCGACGCCGATCAGCGTCGAGGTGATGGACTTGGCGACGGACATGGACATCCAGCGGGTCTTCTCGGTGTTGCCGTACTGGTAGGTCTCATAGGCGATCTCGCCGTTCTTGAGCACCAGCAGGCCCGAGACCCGGTTCAGCGCCAGGTAGTCGTAGATGTCGTAGTTCTTGCCGCCGGCCGTGAACTTGATGGCGGGCAGTTGCTTGGCGGCCTTGGGCAGCGGGCGCGGCGTGGCGGCGGGAGCGATGCTGCGGGTCGGGAACAGACGGTCGATGTTGCGGAAGGTGTTCACCGCGAGATCGGGGGTCAGGGTGCCGTCGTACATCTGCCGTACCGTGCCTATCGGTTCCTTCGCGTGCGGATAGGTATTGGCAGGCGGTTCGGGAGGCGCGGGCGGCGGATCATCGTCGCTGCCACAGCCGGCCAGGCCGATCAGGCCGGCCAGCGCCAGGCTGTAGACGAGGCTGCGGCCAGGCCGCGGCATCCAGGAAGGACGGGATGAGGACGGGGGTACGGATGCTGCGTGGATTGTCACCTTTGTTCTCCTTATCGTGGCCAGCGGCCCGGACGCGGTCCGCCGCAGGCGCCAACGCAAGCAATATGCGCGCCATTGCGGCTCATGCATGGCCGCTCCGGACCAGGGAGCACGCGTGCCGTGGATACTTGCGGAAACGCGGAATCGACACCCCCACGATGTCCGGATTCCCGGACGTCATGCGACACTGCGGGATCTTCCCTTCCCGCGGAGCAAGCCATGGATTGGTTGATGGACCCCACCGCCTGGGCCGGCCTGCTGACCCTGATCGTGCTCGAGATCGTGCTGGGCATCGACAACCTGGTCTTCATCGCCATCCTGGCCGACAAGCTGCCGGCCGCCCAACGGGACCGGGCCCGGGTCATCGGCCTGTCGCTGGCCCTGGTCATGAGGCTGGCGCTGCTGTCCGCCATCTCCTGGCTGGCCACGCTGACCCGCCCGCTGTTCAGCGTGGCGGGTTTCTCGTTCGCGGGACGCGACCTGATCCTGCTGGCCGGCGGTTTGTTCCTGCTGTTCAAGGCCACGCTGGAACTGCACGAAAGGCTGGAAGGCAGCGGCGACCACGCGGGCAACCGCAAGGTCGAGGCGGGGTTCTGGCTGGTCATCGCGCAGATCGTGCTGCTCGACGCCGTTTTCTCGCTGGACTCGGTGATCACCGCCGTGGGCATGGTCAACGAGCTGTCCATCATGATGATCGCGGTCGTCGTGGCCATGGCCATCATGCTGTTTGCGTCCAAGCCGCTCACGCGCTTCGTCAATGCCCATCCGACAGTCGTGGTGCTGTGCCTGAGCTTTCTGCTGATGATCGGCCTGAGCCTGGTGTCGGACGGGCTGGGGTTCCATATCCCCAAGGGCTATCTGTACGCGGCCATCGGTTTCTCCATCCTGATCGAGGCCTTCAACCAGACCGCCCGCCGCAACGCGCTCAAGCACGCCGCGCGCCGGCCGCTGCGGGCGCGGACCGCCGATGCGATCCTGACGATGCTGGGCGGCCATCGCACCGCCCAGGCAACGGAGGAAGGCGCGCCCTCTCCGACGCCCGGCGCCTTCGCCGAAGAAGAACGCCACATGGTCAGCGGCGTACTGACGCTGGCCGACCGTTCGGTACGCTCCATCATGACGCCGCGCTCGGAGATCTCCTGGGTGGACCTGACGGCCGGCGCGGACGAACAGCGCGCGCGCATCCTCGATACGCCCCACAGCTACATGCCGGTCTGCCGACGGCATTTCGACGACATCGTCGGAGTGGCCCGCGCCAAGGACCTCCTGGCCGACCTGCTCGAATCCGGGACCATCGACGCCTCCCGGCTGCGCGCTCCCATCTACGTCCACGAATCGATACCCATCCTCGACCTGATGGATGTGCTGCGCGATTCTCGTGGCCAACTGGTCCTGGTGACCGATGAATACGGCGCGGTGCTCGGATTGGTCACGCCAGTGGACGTGCTGGAGGCCATCGCCGGCGACTTCCCCGACGAGGACGAGGCGCCGTCCATACAGCCTCAGGGGCCGGGGCGCTGGCGCATGGACGGCTCGGCCGACCTGCGGCACGTGGAGCAGGCTCTGGGCATGCCTTCGGGATTGGCCGGCGCCGGCTACACCAGCCTGGCCGGCTTCTTGCTGGCCAAGTTCGCCGAACTGCCTCCCGTGGGCGCCTGGCTGGACCACGCCGGCTACCGCTACACCGTCAGGGAACTGGACGACAACCGCATCTCCATGGTGGAGGTGACCAGACTGGACGAACCATGACCCGAACCGACCTGCCGAACCGCCTCGACCGGCTGCCCTGGTCGCCCTGGCACACCCGCGTCGCCGTCGCGCTGGGCGTGGCCTGGGTGCTCGATGGGCTGGAGGTCACGCTGGTCGGCAGCGTGGGCGGCGTCCTGGAGCGCGGCGATACGCTGGCCCTGAGCGCGGCGCAGGTCGGCTGGTCGGGCTCGCTGTACATCGCGGGCGCGGTGCTGGGCGCGCTGGCCTTCGGCCGGATGACCGACCGCCTGGGACGCCGGCGGCTGTTCCTGATCACCCTGGCGATCTACATGGCCGGGAGCCTGGCGACGGCCTTCGCGCCCGGCTTCGCCTTCTTCGCCGCCTGCCGCTTCGTGACGGGCCTGGGCATAGGCGGGGAATACGCCGCGATCAATTCCGCCATCGACGAACTGATACCCGCCCGGGTACGCGGACGGGTGAACCTGGCCATCAACGGCAGCTTCTGGCTGGGCGCGGCCCTGGGGGCGGGACTGAGCCTGGTGCTGCTGGATGCGCGTGTGCTGGGCCCGGTCTGGGGATGGCGCGCGGCCTTCCTGGCCGGCGGCGTCATGGCGGCCGCCATCCTGCTGGTGCGGCGCCACGTGCCGGAAAGCCCGCGCTGGCTGGCCGCGCACGGCAGGCTGGACGAGGCCCGCCGCATCGTGCTCGCGGTCGAGGCCGAAGCCGTCCGCCGCCATGGCGCGCTGCCATCGGTCGCGGGCACCTCGCCCGTGGCGGGGCGCTCCCCCACCCTGCTCCAGGTCGCCCGCATCCTGCTGCGCGACTATCGCCGCCGCAGCGCCGTGGCCCTCGGCATGATGGTGGCCCAGGCGTTTTTCTACAACGCCATCTTCTTCACGTATTCGCTGGTGCTGACGCGTTTCCACGGCGTGGCCGAAGGCCGCGTCGGCCTGTACGTCTTTCCGTTCGCGCTGGCCAATGTGCTGGGCCCGCTGCTGCTGGGACCGCTGTTCGATCTCGTCGGCCGCCGGCGCATGATCGCGGCCACCTATGTCTCGGCCGGCCTGGGGCTGGCGCTGACCGGCTGGGCCTTCGCGCAGGGGTGGCTGGACGCGCGCAGCCAGGCATGGTGCTGGTCGGCGGTATTCTTCCTGGCCTCGGCGGCGGCCAGCTCCGCCTACCTGACCGTGAGCGAGGTTTTCCCGCTGGAGATGCGGGCAGTGGCGATCGCGGTGTTCTACGCGGTGGGGACGGGGCTGGGGGGATTCGCCGGCCCCGCCCTGTTCGGCGAACTGATAGGCACCGGCAGCCACGCGGCCGTGGCCGCCGGCTATGCGGTGGCGGCGGCCATGATGGTAGCCGCGGGACTGGGCGCGCTGCGCCATGGCGTGGACGCCGAACGCAAGTCGCTGGAAGACATCGCGCCGCCCCTGCCCGGGAACCGGTCCTAGCGCGCGGGGGCCGGGTCCGCGTGCGTGAGCTGGTGGGTGCGCGTGCCCATGTCCACGGTCAGGGCGTCGCCCGGTTGCAGATCCACGAACTCGCGCGGGCCGGCCGTCACGGTACGCACCTTGAGCTTGCCTTCCACGAGTTCGACCCGCAGGCGCTCGGGCTCGGCCACGACCCGGAACAGGACGTCGGGCGTCTCGATGCGAGTGCCGTCGATGACCACCTCGTTCACGCCCCACTGCACCGAAAAGGCGGCGCGGTACTGCCAGCGCACGTGGAAGGATGCCTGGCCGCGGGCCAGGATCACCTGGCGCCGGCGCGAGTAGTACGCCACCGACAGCGAGGTATCGGGACCGGCGTCGATGCGGGAACCGTCGGGCAGGTCCAGCGACCCGCCCTGGCCTTCGGTGCGAAGCTGTTCGCCGAACTGGGGGGAGCTCTCGCGCATGACCCAGCTGACCGTCAGGGCGCCCACCAGCCCCAGCGCCAGCGCCAGGCAGGCCCAGCCCAGCCAGCGTTTCCAGGTCGACGTCTGCGTGGAGGGCATGCGGGGGGAAGGCTGGGACATGGCGGAGCGACAGAAAGGGAGCGGCAGGAATGCGGTTGCCGACGATTATAAGGACGCGGGCTCGGGCCCCATCGCCAGGCGCCGGAAAGCCGCCCCGGTGGCCGAGGCGCCGTCGCGGCGGCTGGCCAGCCACAGCTTCGAGGCGGCCTCGGGCTCGCGCAACGTCCGGATGACCACGCCGGCCACGTCCAGCCGGCGCACCGAGGCCGGCAGGATGGAGACACCCAGCCGCGCCGCCACCAGCCCGGCTATGGTCACCACTTCCCGGGCCTCTTGGGCGATGCGGGGCGCATAGCCTGCCGTCCGGCACAGGTTCAGCACCTGGCTGTAGACGCCAGTGCCCGCGCCCGGCGCGAAGAAAACGAAGGATTCCTGCGCCAGCGCGGCAACGCCCAACGCCTCGCTTGCTTCGGCCAGCCGATGCTGGCGCGGCAAGACCGCCACCAGCGGGTCGGACAACAGGGGGTGGGCATCGAGTTCCGCGGGAAAGGCACCGCTGGCGGGCAGGCGCATGAAGCCCACGTCGCTGCGCCCGTCCAGCAGGGCCTGGATCTGCTCCTGGCTGGTCTCTTCGATCAGTTGCACCGCCACGGCCGGATACCGTTCGCGGAAACGCGACAGCAGGTGGGGCAGCGCGCCGGTCAGGACGGCGCTTTCGGTGAAGCCCACCCGCAGCGTGCCCATTTCGCCGCGCGCGGCCCGCGCCGCGATGGACGCCGCGCGTTCGGCCTGGGCCAGCAGCGCGCGGGCCTCGGGCAGGAACAACTGGCCGGCCTCGGTCAGGGAAACCTGGCGCTTGCTGCGATGAAGCAGCCGGGCGCCCAGATCCTGCTCCAGGGCCTGCAATTGCTGGCTCAGCGGTGGCTGCGAAATGCCCAGGCGGGTCGCCGCCCGGCCGAAATGCAGTTCCTCGGCCACCGCCACGAAATACCGCACCCGGCGTAGATCGATCATAGGGATTCGATATTACTGAGCATGATTTCAGTATTGGACGATATCAGACAAAAAGCCTAGAGTTAACCCCTAGATCCGTTACCCGCTCGACCGCCATGTCTTCCGCTCCGCCCGTCGGCGCCCCCGCGCCTTCCGTGGCCAACACCGTTTCTCCCGCCCCGCCGTCCGGCCACATCGAACGCGGCACGCCGGCCTTCTGGCGAGCGGTGGTCGCGCTGTTTGCCTCCGGTTTCTCGACCTTCTCGCTGCTGTATTTCGTGCAGCCGCTGATGCCGCTGTTCGCCCACGATTTCGGCCTGTCAGCCGCGACCAGCAGCCTGGCGCTGTCGCTTTCCACCGCCCTGCTGGCGGTCTCCATGCTGGTGGCCAGCGCCGTGTCCGAGCGGCTGGGGCGGCGCACACTGATGTTCGCCTCGCTGCTGGGTTCGGCGGCCCTGACCACCGCGATGGTTCTGTTTCCGCAGTGGCCGGCGCTGCTGACGCTGCGCGCCTTGATGGGCATCACCCTGAGCGGCCTGCCGGCCGTCGCCATGGCCTACGTGGGCGAGGAAATGGAACCCCGCGCGGCCGGGCTCGCCATGGGCCTGTACATAGGCGGGTCCGCCATCGGCGGCATGTCCGGCCGCCTGCTGGCCGGCGTGGTCGCCGACGGCCACGGCTGGCGCGTCGCGGCCCTGGTCATCGGCCTGATCGGCTTCGCCGGCGCGGTGCTGTTCTGGAAGACCCTGCCCGCGTCGCGCCATTTCAAGCCGCGCGCACTGGACCTGGCCAGTGCCCTGGGCAGCTTCCGCTCCCACCTGCGCAACCCGATCATGCTGCGCTTGTATGCCCAGGGGTTCCTGCTGATGGGCGGCTTCGTCGCCGTGTACAACTACATCGGCTTCCGGCTGCTGGCCCCGCCGTTCTCGCTCAACCATGCCGTGGTCGGCATGGTCTCGGTGGTCTACCTGGCCGGCATCGTCAGTTCTGCCTGGATGGGCGACCTGGCGGCCCGCCTGGGACACGGGCGCGTCATGGCGGCGGGCGTCCTGCTGCAACTGGCAGGCGCGCTGCTGACCCTGTCGGGCAATTTGTGGCTGCTGGTCCTTGGAATGGCGGTGCTGACCTTCGGCTTCTTCGGCGCGCACTCCATCTGCAGTTCCTGGGTGGCGCGGGCCGCCCGGCAGGGCCGCGCCCAGGCATCGTCCCTGTACCTGTTCGGTTACTACTGCGGCTCCAGCCTGATCGGGCTGGGGGGCGGCTACGCGCTGGACCTGGCCGGTTGGAACGGCTTCATCGGCCTGGTGGTCGTCCTGCTGGCGCTGGCCGCGGCCAATGCCGTCCTGCTGGCGCGGCGTTCGGCGGCGGTCTAGCAACCGTTCAGTTCTGGTTACCAAGTCCCCGGCCGGCGCCCTTTCCTTTTGGCTTTTTTCGTACCAGACTATTCATGAGTTGCCACCGTCGCCCACGCGTGCGGCGGACTTGAGCCAGATCAAGGTTCACGCATCGCGTCGCGGCTAGGATGGAGTCATCCACTCACGGCTGGAGGCGCATATGCTGGGACGTATCGCAGTTCATCTGGATCTGGACCGGGGCTGCAGGCGGCGCGTGCGCGCCGCGGCGCAACTGGCCGCCGAGCACGATGCCGCCCTGGTCGGCATCCACGCCAGCTTCGGCCGCCCCCTCCCCTATCTCTACGAAGGCTTCTTCGTTTCCGACGACGTCAATCGCATGCTGCGACAGCGCGTGGACGACGACCGCGCCGCCACCGAGGCGCTGCTGCAGGAAGTCGCGGGCGAAACCGGCGTGACGGCGCATTGGCGAACCGGCAACGGCCTGGCCGAGAACGTCCTGTGCGAACAGGCCCGTTATTGCGACCTGCTGGTCATGAGCCAGCCCGACGACGCCGACCCGGGTCCGCAGCAGATGCCGGTGCTGGTGGCCGCCGTGATGCTGGGGGCGGGCCGCCCCGTCCTGATGCTGCCGTCGGTGGGCGAATTGAACGCCATCGGCCGCCGCGTGCTTTTCTGCTGGGACGAGCGCCGCGAATCGGCCCGCGCGCTGGCCGATGCCGGCCCCATCCTGGAAGAAGCCTCCGAACTGTTCGCGCTGCGGGTCGACCCGCCGTCCGAACCGGAACAGGCCGCCCAGGTCAAGCGGGCCGACTTCCTCGCCTACTGCGCCGGGCGGCAATATCCCATCCCGCAGGAAACCGTGCGCGAGAGCGCGGGGATAGGGATAGGCAATTGCATCCTGAACGCGGCCGCGGACAACGCCTGCGACCTGATCGTGATGGGCGCCTACGGCCACAGCCGCGTGCGGGAGGCGGTCCTGGGCGGCACGACACGAACCCTGCTGGAGTCGATGACCGTGCCGGTCCTGTTTTCCCATTGATCCTCGGGCCTGGACGGCCCGAGGGTCGACAAGGAGCAGCACCATGAAGCAGAACCTGCGATGGGCGGCGCCGCTGGCGCTTGCGCTGGCGGCCGCGTGGCCGCTGGCCGGCCTGGCGATGGACAAGGGCGAGCAGAACGGCATCGCCTATGTGACGGGTGGCGTGGGCCAGGATGAATCGACCGCCATCCGCGGCATGGCCAGGGACTACAGCCTGCGCCTGCTGGCCGCGGCCAAGAGCGGCGAATACGTGGCCGACGTGCGCGTGGCCATCCACGACAGCGGCGGCAAGGACGTCCTGTCCGTGACCACCCGGGGCCCCTATCTGCTGGCCAGGCTCGCGCCGGGCAATTACCGGATCGATGCCGAATACGGATCGGCCAGACAAAGCCGCCAGGTCCGCGTGCCCGCCTCGGGACGCGCCGACGTTTCCTTCTATTTCTGACCGGACCGGTCACCCGCCATTCAAGGAGCAACCCATGTACCAGCGCATACTCGTCCCCGTCGACGGCAGCCCCACCTCTAACCGCGGGCTGGACGAGGCCTTGCGCATCGCCGCCCTGACCAAGGGCCAGCTGCGCCTGATGCACGTCATCGACGAGTTGTCGCTGGCCGGGTCTATGGGCGCCTACGCCGCGTATTCCGACTGGATCAACGTCCTGCGCGCCAACGGCGCCGAACTGATCCAGCAGGCGCAGGCCAAGGCGAAGGCCGCAGGCATCGCGGCGGACACGGTGCTGCACGATAACTTTGCCGGCCCCGTTCACGAACTGGTGATCCAGGAAGCGCGCAAGTGGCCGGCCGACCTGATCGTGATCGGCACGCACGGCCGGCGCGGCCTGCCCCGCATGATGCTGGGCAGCAGCGCCGAGAAGATCCTGCGCGAGTCGCCGGTGCCCGTGCTGCTGGTCCGGCTGCCCGAGACCGGCGGCGACGCCGGCCCGGGCGCGTCCGTCAACCCTTGAGCTTGATGCTCGTGGGATCGGCGGTCAGGTAGCCCACCGCGGCGCCGAATCGGTCCTTGTAGTTGCTGCGGATCAGCGGGTCCAGCGTGTCCTTGACCTTGTCGTGCAGCGAACTCCAGTCACCGGCGTGCTGGAAGTTGCTCATGATGTAGGTCCAGCCGTTGATCTCGTCCACCGCGTGCAGGCCGGTCGACTCGCCGCCCGCGGGCACCGACAGCAGCCGCGACAGCGACTTGGTGTCGACGTTGTAGGCCCACAGGAAGTTGTTCACGTGCGCGCCGCTGTCCTCGCCGATGAACAGGGTGCGCAGCTTTTCCGAGAACTTCAGGTTGTCGGGGTTGGCGACCCGCTCGGGGTTGGCCTTGTTGCCCAGCGCGTCGGCGGCGATGTCCTCGCCCACCAGCAGCATTCTGGTGTGCACCGGCATCCATTCGCTGTTGATGGCCGCGCCGGCCTGGTCCTTCTGGCCGCCGGCCAAGGTGTGGGCCAGCACGCCGCCGGCGATCAGCGCCTTGTCCAGCGCGATGCCGCTCTGCTCGTTCCAGCCCTTGGCGTTGCCTTTGACCATGGAGTCCTGGATGTTCTGCAGGGCCGAGTAGGCGACCTTGTCCTTGATGTTGACCGTGGTGCCTTCCATCTTGGTGAAGCCCATGCTGCCGCCCGCCAGATAGGCGTAGCGGTGGGTTTCCAGGAAGGCCGCGGCCTTCTCCATGCCCGGCTTGACCTTGATCCAGTTGGCCGCGCCGTTCGAGAAGATCTTCGTGTAGGTGTCGTCCGAGGGATCGGCCTTGAGCACGGTCATGATGTCCGCGGGATCGAGGGTATTGGCCATCTGCTCGATTTCCGCGCTGGTGGCGTGGCCCAGCTTGATCCAGGTCAGGTTCGCGCCCGCGGCCGCCGGGTCCACCGAGAAGCCGGCGCCCAGCTTGGCGACGTACAACGTGCCCGCCGACAGGTCCTTTTCCTTGTCCGCCACGAACACGAACAGGCCGCTGTTGGTGGCGTCGTCGCCCATCAGCACCGTGCGGTTGTCGGGCATGACCTGGATCAGCTCGTGCGAGATCCGGCCCATGCAATAGTGCTTCTTGATCGAGCCCGTGCCGTCCGGGTTCACCGTCACTTCGGGAATGTGGCCGTAGTGGTAGGGACGGGCCTTGGTTTCGTCGCCGTACACGTTCTTGCTGAAGGCCTTGAACTGGGCGTTGGTGGAGACGAACGGCGCGTCGGGCTCGTACTCTTCGCTGGACAGGTGGGTGTTCCAGGGCGACAGGCTGGCGCCGCAGGTAATCCACAGACCGTGCGCCGACGAGGTGTCGACGTTGTGGTACTTGACCAGGCTCAGCTTGCCCGTGGCCTGGTCCTGGTCCAGGGTCAGGACGGCGATGGGCGACGGCAGCGTGCCGTAGGTATCGGCGCCGCTCTGGTCGCGCGTCGTGTATTCGAACTGCACCACGGCGAACACGGCCTTGCCCTTGATGCCGGGCACGTTGGCATTGGACAGCGCCAGCAGCGAAGTGCCGTCGGGCGAGTCCGAGAAGATCTGGCGCTCCTTGCCCGCCACCGACTTGTCGATGATCGGCTTGTTGTCGATGTCCACGTAGCCGCCGGCCAGGATCTTGCCGCCCTTGCCGTCCGAGACCATGTCGCCGGTGATGAAGAAGGGTTGGTACGCCAGCTTGTAGGCGTGGGAGCTGCCGTCGCTCAGTTTCACGGTCAGCGTGGAATTCACCGTGGTCGTGGCCATCGCGGCGGGATTGGACAGCGACGGCGCGGGCGTGGACGTGAACGAGGCCGACACGAAATCCGCTGACGGCTGGGGCGTGGGCGTGATGGGGTCGTCGTCCCCGCCACAGGCGGCCAGCAGGGACGCGGTAACCGTCCCGAGAGGCAGCATGGCGGGCGCGCCGGCCAGGAACTTCAGCGCCTGGCGGCGCGAGTTGTTGAGTAACGTATCGGACATTGTTCTGGTTTCCAAGGAGGGGTGCGTTGCAACGTCGAATCGACGCGGCATCCCGGTTCCGGAAACCAGGGAATCATGCCTCCCGATTCGCGTCTGGGCGAATGCTAGGAGGCATGGGTGACACTTTCATGAAAGGGACGTGGCCGTCCCCCGGACGCTACATGATCTGCGGACGATCGGGCAGCGTGTTGACGCGCGCCGCGCCGGGATAGTGGCGGGCGAGCGACTCGCCCAGGGACTTGATGCCATCGACCACCCCCTGTTCGTAGCGGCCATGGCCGAACGCTTCCTGGATGCCGCGGCAGACGGCTTCCCAGGTTCCGGCGCCTTCGCAGGCGTGGATGCCGCGGTCGCAGACGATCTCGACCGCATGGTCGGCCATCAGCACATACAGCAGGATGCCGTTGTTGGCCGGCGTGTCCCACACGCCTTGCAGCGCGAAGACTTCCAGCGCCCGTTCCCGCGGCGACTGCTGCTGCCACAGCGGGCCCATGTCCAGAGCGGCCTCGACCACGAAACGGATCTGCCCGTCATGGCGGGACTCGACCTCGCGAATGGTCTGTTCGATGCGGTCCAGCGCCTGGGCCGGGAAGGCCTGGTGCGCCGCGCGGCGGGTCGTCGCCAGATGCTTGAGGAATCGTTTGATCGCCATGCCTACCACCGTCCCGAGGCGCCGCCGCCACCGAAGCCACCGCCGCCCCCGCCTCCAAAGCCGCCTCCGCCGAATCCTCCGCCGCCAAAGCCGCCCCCTCCCCGGCCGCCTCGATGGCTGCCGCCGTAGCCGCCAGGCAATCCGGCGAAGCCGCCGCCCACCAGCGTGAAGAAGAACGCCAGCAAGGCGCCCACGATCGCGATGGCCACCGCGCCGGACAGCAGCCAGGCCGCCCCACCCACGATGCCGCCGGTCAGAAGCGCGCCCGGCAGCCGGCCCAGCGCGCGCCGCAGCATGCCGCCCGCCACCAGGGCGACGATCAGCAACACCGGCGCAATGCCCTCCAGGTCACCGCCTTCCTGCGCGGCGCGCTCGGGTGGCGGCGGCAGCGGTTCGCCGTCGATGAGGCGCATGATGCGGTCGGCGCCCTGGGAAATGCCGCCGTAGTAGTCGCCTTCGCGGAACCGGGGCGTGACGATCTCGTTCAGGATGCGGTTGGCGGTGGCATCGTTCAGGACGCCCTCCAGGCCGTAGCCCACCTCGATCCGCATGCGCCGGTCGTCCTTGGCCACCAGGAACAGTACGCCGTCGTCCACGTTCTTGCGGCCGGGCTTCCAGGCCTCGGCCACCCGCAGCGAATACTGCTCGACGCTCTCGGGCGCGGTGCTGGGAACGATCAGGATGGCGAGCTGGCTGCCCTTGCGTTCCTGGAAGGCACGCAACTGCTGTTCCAGTCCGGACCGCTGCTCGGCGGTCAGCGTCGAGGTCAGGTCGGTGACGAGCCCGCCGAACGGCGGAATCGCCACCAGGCCGTCATTGGCGGCCTGGGCCGGCGCGGCCGCCAGCCAGAACGCGGCCGCGGCGGCCGCCAGCCAGGCGGCCGCCCTGCGCCCCCAGGCCCGCCATGCGCTCATCGCGCGCCCGCGGGCTTGTTGCCGCCGAAGTCGACGGTAGGCGGCGTGGAAATGGCGCTTTCGTTGGCCACCGAGAAATTGGCCTTGACCGGATAGCCGAAGGCCTTCGCGGTCAGGTTGCTCGGGAACGAACGCACGATCACGTTGTAGTCCTGGACCGACTTGATGTAGCGGTTGCGGGCCACGGTGATCCGGTTCTCGGTGCCTTCGAGCTGCGCCTGCAGGTCGCGGAAGTTCTCGTTGGCCTTCAGGTCCGGATAGCGCTCCACCACCACCATCAGGCGCGACAGCGCGCTGGTCAGCTGCTGCTGGGCGGCGTCGAACTTGGCGAAGGCCTCGGGATCGTTGACCAGTTCCGGCGTGGCGTTGATGCCGGTGGCCTGCGCCCGGGCGTTGACCACGGCGGTCAGCGTCTCCTGCTCGTGGCTGGCATAGCCTTTGACCGTGTTGACCAGATTGGGGATGAGGTCCGCGCGCCGCTGGTACTGGTTCAGGACTTCGGACCACCCGGCCTTGACCTGTTCGTCCGCGCGTTGCAGGTCGTTGTAGCCGCAGCCGGACAGCGTAGCCGCCAGCATGACGAGGAAGGCAGTGATCAGGCTTCGCACCTTGTTCTCCTTGGAAATGAGCGCTTGGGAATGAATGCTGGGTAATGGGTTCAACGGAATACGTCGGCGAGCACGTCGGCCACGACCAGGGTGGCCAGGGACACCAGGATCAGATCCGTGCCCGCCACCCGCCATTCGTACCCGGGATAGACCGGCAGCCTCGCCAGCATGTCGGACGGCACGGCCTTCTTGGCGATGCCCGGTGGCAGCGGCTTGCCGCGCGCCAGGTTCTTGCGTATGCCCGGGGGCAAGGGGCCGTAGCCGACGGCGCGGTAGTCGGAAGCGTAGTCGCGCGCCAGCGACACGGTGATGCCTGCGCGGACCAGGTCGTCGCCGCCACCGGAGCGCCTGCCCTGGCCGGACCCGCCGCCCTTGCCCGGCGCCTTGTCGCCCTGCCCGTGGCCCTTGCCTCCCTGGCCTCCCTGGCCTTTCCCACCACCGTGGCTGCCGCCCGCATGGGCGTTGCCGTTGCCTTTGCTACCGGGCGGATCGGCCCAGGCCGGCGTCATGCCAAGCGAACCTGCCAGCAGCAGGACCAGGAAAATTTCGCGTCGCGGTTTGCGCATCATTTGCGTTCGGCTCCTCGAGCACAGGGGTGCAACGAACCAAGCATAGCGCAAGGCCACGAGCGGCGGTCCCGACAAGGTATCCAGTTGCAGCGGCCGGTTGCAGCGGCGTCAGCCCCGCGGCCGCGAGGCCAGCCGCTCCAGCCTCAGGCGATCGCGCGCGTCCGTCAGCCGCCACACCGCCAGATAGACCGAGCCGGCCGAAGCCGCGAACCCGCCGCCGGCCAGCAGGAACATCAGCAGGATCTGGTACTTGGCCGATTCGATGGGATCCATGCCGGCCAGGATCTGCCCGGTCATGATGCCGGGCATGGTGATGACGCCGGCCGCCGCCATCTGGTTCATGACCGGCAGCACCCCCGCCCGCACGGCAGCGCGGATGATGCTTCGGAAGGCGGCATAGCGGTCGGCGCCCAGGGCCAGCCGGGCCTCGATGGCCGCCCGTTCGTGCGATACCGAGGTGAACACCCCGTTCAAGGCCAGGCTGGCGCTGTTCATGGCGGTGCCCAGCACGATGCCGGCCAGCGGGATCGCATGGCGCGGGTCGTACCAGGGATCAGGACGCAGCGCCGTGGCCAGCGCCAGCAGCGCGATGCCCAGCGTGGCGATGCCCACCGGCACGCCGCCCACGCCGTAGCGCCAGGCACCCTGGAAGCGCCGCTCCTGCCTGGAACCGACCTCGTGGCAGGCCGCGGCGATCATCAGCGCCACGACCGCGCCGGTCACCCAGGGCGAGGTCAGCGCGAACACCTGCCGCAGGAACAGGCCCACCAGGATCAATTGCACGACCATGCGCGCCGCCGCCACCAGCAGCGGCCGCTGGATCCCCAGCGCCAGGCGCAGCGACAGCGCGGCGCTGGCCAGCACCAGCACGGCCGCCATGGCCAGCTCCAGCGGGGTCAGCGAAATGGGACTCATGGCGTTTCGCCCTCCAGCCCCCCGGGCGTCATGCGCAGCCGCCGGGTGGCGATGCGCGCGGCCTGCGCCGCGTCGTGCGTGACCACCAGCAGCCCGGTGCCCTGTTCGCGCAGCCGCGCCAGCAGGGCCTCGACCCGGCCGGTGGCTTCGGGGTCCAGGGCCGAGGTCGGTTCGTCCAGCAGCAGGAAACGCGGCGCCTGCGAGATGGCGCGCACCAGCGCGAGCCGCTGGCGCTGGCCGGTCGACAGCGTGGTCACGGGCGCCTCGAACAGCGCATCGGCCAGCCCCAGCTCCGGCAGCAGCGCGCGGGCCCGGTCCGGATACGCCATGTGATCGGCCACGATGTCCGTCCACCATCCCGCATCGGCCGCGACATAGGTCACCTGGCGGCGAAACGTCGGCGCCGGCATGCGGTTGCGATCCGTGCCGTCCAGTTCGACGCGGCCCCGGGCCGGTTCGAGGTCGGCGATCATGCGCAGCAGCAGGCTCTTGCCCACGCCGGACGGCCCGGACAACGCCACGCACTCCCCGCCCTCGACACGCAGGTCGAAAGGACCCGCGAGGCGGCCGTGCAAACCATTCACGATCAGGGAGGAAGAAGTGTCGGTCAAGGTGGTATTCGTCCATGGACCGCCCTGCCGGACGGAGCGACAGTCTAGCGCGAAGCCCGCGTGGCACGGGGCTTTCCCGCTCATGCACGTATAATCGATAGTTGCTCGCGGCAACCATAAGACCACAAAGCCCATTTACCATTTCAAGGTTGTTTCACCTATGTATCGCGCACTCGCCGCCGCCCTCGTGTTGGGTACCCTGGCCGTCGCCCCGGCTCATGCCGGCCCCTATCCCGACCGCCCCGTCCGCATCATCAACCCGTTCCCGCCCGGCACGAACACCGACACGGTCGCGCGCCTGCTTGCCCAGAAGCTGCAACAGAACTGGGGCCAGGCCACCATCGTCGAGAACAAGACCGGCGCGGGCGGCGCGATCGGCGCGAGCTTCGTCGCCAAGTCGCCGGCCGACGGCTACACCCTGCTGCTGACGTCCTCGTCCACGCACCTGGTGGCACCCGTACTGCGCAAGGACGTGCCCTACGACGCGAACAAGGACTTCACGCCCATCATGACGGTGACCGTGTCGCCGCACGTGGTCGTCGCCACCCGTTCGCTGCCCGTCAAGGACTTCAAGGATTTCGTGGCCTACGTGAAGTCGCACCCGGGCACGACCTTCGCGTCCTCGGGCAACGGCACCGGCTACCATCTGGCGGGCGAACTGTTCGCCCACGGCGTCGGCGCCAGCATGCTGCACATCCCCTACCGCGGCGCGGCGCCGGCCATGAACGACCTGATGGGCGGACAGGTGCAGTCCATGTTCGACTCCCCGGGCAGCGTCGCCCCCAACGCCAAGAGCGGCCGCGTCCATGCGCTGGCCGTCATGGGCCCCAAGCGCTGGCCCACCCTGCCCGACGTCCCCACCACGGTGGAACTGGGCTATCCCCAGTTGCAGTTCTCCACCTGGCTGGGCCTGTACGCGCCGGCGAACACCCCGCCCGACGTGATCGCCAAGATCACCAACATCCTGACCACCGAACTGTCCAAGCCGGGCATGCGTGAACAGTTCGACCAGATGGGCTCGCAACTGAACATGATCGTGGGCAAGGACTTCGCCAAGTTCATGCTGGACGGCCAGGCCTCGCTGAAGAAGCTGGCCGAGGAAGCCAAGCTGCCGATGCTGGACTGATCGCGTTTCTCTGAAACTGAAAACGGCCTCGCTTTCGAAAGAAGCGAGGCCGTTTTTCCTGGCGGACGACAGGCGGAAGCGGCGCTGCGCTACTCGATCTTTATGCCGGCGGCTTTCACGAGCCGGGACGCGGACTTCGTTTCATCCGCCAGATATTTCTCGAAGGCCTTCTGGTCCATCGGCATGGGAGCGGCCCCCAGGTTGGCGAAGCGGGTCTTGATGTCGGGCATCTCCAGCACCTTCAGCACGCCGGCGTGGATCTTGTCGACCACGGGCTGCGGCGTTTTGGCGGGCGCGAACAGGCCCACCCAGAACGTATAGGCGGCGGCCGGCAGGTTCGAGTCGGTCATCGAGGGCACGTCGGGCAGCGCGGCCGAGCGCGCGGCGGTGCCGACGGCCAGCGCCTGCAGCTTGCCGTCCTTGATCATGGGCAGCGCCGACACCAGCGGCGCGAAGAACCAGGTCGTGCGGCCCGCGATGGTCTCGGTGATGGCTTCGGGCGTCCCGCGGAACGGCACGTGCACGGCCTCGATGCCGGCGGCCACGCGGAACTGCTCCGCGTTCATGTGCGTGGCCGAGCCGTTGCCGGCCGATGCATAGAACAGCTTGCCGGGATCGGCCTTGGCCTTGGCGATCAGGTCGCCCAGGTTCTTGAAACCGGCCGAGGGCGAGACCACCAGCACGTTGGGCAGGCTGGCCAGCGGCGTGATGCCCTCGAAGTCCTTGAGCGTGTCGTACGGCAGGTTCGGATAGATGGACGGATTGACCAGGTGGCCCGAGCTGTGGATCAGCAGCGTGTAGCCATCGGCCGGCGCCTTGGCGACCTGGGCCGCGCCCAGCGTGCCGCCCGCGCCGGGCTTGTTCTCGACCACGATCTGCGCGCCCAGGATGGGGCCCAGCTTGTCGGCGATCGAGCGCGCCACCACGTCGGTGCCGCTGCCCGCGGTGAACGGGACGATGAAGCGGATGGGGCCGCCCTGGGGCCAGTTGCCCTGGGCCTGGGCGCTGGCGCCAGCGGCCAGCATGGTCGCGGCCGCGAGGACGCGCAGCGAGATCCGGCGAGCGTGGGAAGGTCGTTGCATGGTGTGTCTCCTCTCTGGTTTATCGAATGGAACGGCGGCCCTAGCCCTGGACGGGCGGGCTGAACGGCATGGCCAGCAGCACCGATGCCGTGCGGCCGCTGCGGTTGATCAACTGGCGTTTTTCTCCCGGCGCGAGGCGGCAGGAATCCAGGCGCCCCAGCGTGGCCTCCTGGCGTATCCCGTCCAGCTCGCTCACGATGGTGAGTTCGCCTTCCAGGACCACGTAGTGCTTCTCCATGGGCGAGCCATCCAGCGAGGTATGGCCGCCCGGCTCCAGTGTCGAGACGCCCAGCCACAGCTGTTCGGCCGGGCCGGCTTCCCTGCCCTGCAGGCGCACGCAGCGCATGTCGAAGTGGTTGGGGGCCTCGTAGACCGGGGCCTCGGGATAGCGGGTGACGTTCATGCCTCGGCGTCCCACGGACGCAGCACGATGCGCTGGTCCGAGCCGCCTATCACCGTGCGATAGGCGGCGAGCGCGTCGGTCAGCGCGTAGACGGCATCGGCATCGACGGGGAATGGCCGCAGCGTGCCGGCCTCGAACCCCGGCCGCAGCGCCCGCAGGTGCGCGGCCGCCTCGGTGCAGTCCATGGCCAGCGAATCCACGCCCACGTAGGTGTGCATGGCGCGATAGAACGTGAAGATGTCGAACGGCACGGGGCGCTCGACCGTGGAGATGAAGATCTGCGTGGCGCGCTTGGCCATGGCCTGGTTGGCCGCCTGGAAGTACGGGCTGCCCACGGTGTTGTAGACGAGGTCCACGCCGCGGCCATCGGTCAGCTCGCGCAGCCGCGCGGCGACGTCTTCCCGGCTGGCGTCCACCACCTCGACGGGCGCGCAGGCGAAGCCGGCATAGGGGCCCGGCCGGCGCTGGACCGCGATGACCCGCGCCCCGGCCTGCGCCGCGAGCTGCACCGAGGCCTGCCCCACCTTGCCGTTGGCGCCCATGACGGCGACCACCTGGCCCGGTTGCGGCATGCCGCTGCGCTGGAAGCCTTCATGGGCCGTCACGAACGGCACGCCTATCGATCCGGCGGCATCGAAGTCCAGGCCCGAGGGCATTTCCTCCAGCGCGGCCAGCGGCAGCGTCAGCCAGGCGGCATGCGAGCCGTCCCGCGTGATGCCCAGGTCGCCGCCCGAGCCCCAGACGCGGCGGCCTATCCACTCGGTGGGTCCGGCCACCACCGTGCCGGCGAAGTCGCGGCCGGGCGTGCGCGGCCAGACGGCCTGCGGCATCAGGCCCATTGCCGCCTTGACGTCGCTGGGATTGACGGCCGCGCTGGCCACCTTGACGATGGCGTGGCCGGGCGCCGGCCGGGGCATGGCCAGGGTTTCGATGGCCGGGGCGAGGTGGGCGGCGGACTCGGCTTTCGCCAGCACGCGCACGGCCGGTCCGGATTGGGTTGCTTGCATGACGGTGGACATGATCGGTAACGGTTCCTTCAATGCTTGATGGGCAGGCCCAGCATGTCGCGCGCCTCGCCGGCGGTCGCCACGCTTCCTCCCAGGTCCTGCACGATGCGCGCGGCGCGCTCGACCAGCGCCGCGTTGCCGGGCGCCAGGACGCCGCGGGACAGGTAGATGTTGTCTTCCAGGCCGACGCGGACGTGGCCGCCCGACACGAAGGCGGCCGCCAGCATCGGAAACTCGTGGCGCCCGACCCCGAAGGCGGACCAGAAGGCCCCCGCCGGCAAGAGGCCGCGGGCGTACAACAGCGTCTCGGGGGTGGCCTCGAAGCCGTACTTGACGCCGGTGACGAAGGTCCACATGCCCGGCCCGTCCAGCGTCCCGTCGGCGATCAGATCTCGCGCGAGATGGATGTCGCCGCTGTCGAAGATCTCCAGCTCCGGCTTGACGCCCGCCTCGCGGATCACGCCGGCCATGACGCGCACGTTGCGCGGGGTGTTGATGACGACTTCGGCGCCCGAATTCATGGTGTTCAGGTCCAGCGAGCAGACGTCGGGCCGCAGCCGCGCGATGTGCTCGACCCTTTTTTCCGGCGGCAGCAGCGTGGTGCCCGGACCGGCCACGCGCGGCTCGGCCTCGCTCGGCACGTAGCGGCCGCCCGGGCCGGTGGTCAGGTTGACGATGACTTCCCGGTTCTCGGCCCGGATGCGGCGGATGACCTCGTCGTACAGGGCGACGTCCATCGACGGGCGGCCGGTTTGCGGATCGCGCACATGGATATGGACCTGCGCCGCGCCGGCACGGGCTGCCTCCAGCGCCGAATTGGCGATCTGCTCGGGTGTGATGGGAAGATGCGGCGTCTGCTCCGGCTTGGTCAGGTTGCCGGTGATCGCGCAGGTGATGACGGTCGGGTTCACAGGTGGCGCCCTCCATCGACCACGATGCGGGTGCCGGTGGCAAAGCGCAGCGAGGTGGCGCAGGCTTCCACCGCGGCGGCGATGTCGTCGGTGGTGCCGATGCGGCCCAGCGGCGTGGTGGCCGCGGTCTTGGCGTTGAAATCGGCGCCCCGGCCCGGCACGAAGGTGGAATCGACCACACCCGGACTGACCGACAGCACGCGCACCTGCGGCGCGAGCACGCGCGCCAGGGCTTCGCCCACGACGTCCACGCTGGCCTTGGCCGCGACGTAGGCCAGGTTGCTGCCGACGCCGGTGAAGGCGGCGATCGAGGACAGCGTCACGATCAGACCGTCGCCGCTTTCCTTGAGCAGGGGCGCGAAGGCGCGGATGGTGGAGAAGACGCCCCGGAAATTGACTTTGAGAATGTCGTCGATCAGCTCGTCGGTCAGCGCGTCCAGGTCGGCCGCGGGCACGGGCTTGGTATAGCCGGCGCTGTTGACCAGGATGTGGCAGGTGCCGAAGTCGGCGCGCACGCGGTCGGCCGCCGCCTTCAGGGCCGGGCTGTCGGTAATGGAGGCGGCGACTTCGGCGTGCCCCGCTCCGGGCAGTTCGGCCACCCGGGCCGCGGCGGCGGGATCGCCGTTGTGCAGCAGCACGCAGCGGGCCCCGCGGGCCGCCAGGCGCCGGGCGCTGGCATGGCCGATGGCGCCGGTTCCGCCGGCGATCACGGCCACCTTGCCGTCCAGGCGGTCCTGCGGCGCGAATGGGGTTGCTTGAGTCATGAGGAGTTCCTTAGGGAATGCGTGGGGAAATCAGGGAATCGGGGGGTGCGGGAAGACCATCTCGCCTTCCAGCAGCGTGAAGCAGTGGTCGAACACCGCGACGTCGCCGCCCGGGCGCGGCTCCACCCGGTACTGGCCGACCAGCCTGCGCGTCACGCCGAAGGTGGGATCGCTGTGCAGGAATTCCGAATCGTCGGCGTAGACCTGGGTGATCAGGACCTTGTAGCCGGGCTTGGAGAACATGAAATGCAGGTGCGCCGGCCGGAACTCGTGGCGCTCCTGGGCGCGCAGCAGCACCCCGCCCGGGCCGTCCACCGGCACCGGATAGCCAGCCGGCCGCACCGAACGGAAGCGGAAACGGCCGTTCTCGTCGGTGGTGAAGCGGCCGCGCAGGTTCATGTCGGGCTGGGTCTCGTCCTGGTTCTCGTACAGCCCGCTGGGCGAGGCATGCCAGATGTCGACCGTGACGCCCGCCAGCGGCCTGCCCTCGCGGTCCTGGACCAATCCGCTGCCTTCCAGCGGGATGCCCGGCGTGCCCGGCGCCGCGAGCGACGCGCCGGGTTCCAGGCTGGGCGAATTGGCGCGCCAGAACGGGCCCAGCAGGGCAGCGTCCGACTCGCCGTGATGGTCGGCGTTGTTCAGCAGCGCCACCAGCGACGACACGCCCAGCAGGTCGGCCACCAGCACCGCCTCGTTCTTGGTGTCGCAGGTGGCTTGCCCGATGGCGTTGACATAGTCCAGCGCGTATTCGAATTCGGCCTCGGTCAGGCGGGTTTCCAGCACGAAGGCGTGCAGGTGCCGGACCAGGCTGCAAAGCAGTTCCTTGATCCGGGCGTCGGATGTGTTTGCCATCGATTGCACAACGATGGGCGTCAATGATTCGGGAGTGCTTGGCAACATTTGGCAAAACCTCATGCTATCGATAGCATTCAGTTTATCCGGTTCGTTCCGCTTGTCAACAAGGAGATTTCCCGCAAACCATGCGCCGGCACTTCGCTATCATCTCGTCCATGCCCAAGCGTTCCTCCGCCGCCACTCTTGCCGACATCGCCCTGCACGCCCAGGTGCACAAGACCACCGCCTCGCGCGCGCTGGATCCCGAACGCCGCCACATGGTCAGCCCCGAGGTGGTGGGCCGTGTCGAAGCGGCCGCCCGCGCCCTGAACTACCGCGTCAACCGCGCCGCGTCGGCGCTGCGCACGGGGCGCTCCGGCACGGTCGGGGTATTGCTGCCGGACATCACCAACCCGGTGTTCCCGCCCATCCTGCGCGGCATCGAGCAGGCGCTGGCGGCAGAGGGCTTTTTCGTGCTGGTGGCGGACACCGGCAACGAACAGGCGCCCGACCAGGCCGCGGACCGCATGCTGGCCCAGCGGGTCGAGGGGCTGATCATCGCCACCTCCAGCCTGCACGACCCGCTGGTCGAGCGCCTGGTGCGCGACCAGGTCAAGGTCGTGCTGGTCAACCGCCGCGACGAGGACGGCAGCCTGCCCGCCGTCGTCAGCGACGACATGCTGGGCATGAAACTGGCCGTCGACCATCTGGTGTCCATCGGCCATCGCCGTATCGCCCATCTGTCCGGCCCCCTGGCGCTGTCCACCGGCTCGCTGCGACAGGCCGGCTTTCGCCAGGCCATGGCCGCGCACGGGCTGGAGCCGGCCGGCTTCGCCGAGTGCGATGCCTATTCCTGCGATGCCGGCGAGGACGGCACGCGCAGGCTGCTGGACAGCGAAGCCGAGTTCACCGCCATCGTCGCCGCCAACGACCTGATCGCGCTGGGCGCGATCCAGGCCCTGCAAGCGCAGGGGCGCAAGGTGCCGCAGGACGTCTCGGTCGTGGGGCACAACGACATGCCGCTGATGGACCGCGTCTCCCCTCCCCTGACCACCGTGCGCATCCTGCACTACGAAATGGGCTTCCGGGCGGCCCGTTTGTTGCTGGACAGCCTGCGCGGCGTGCCGGGCACGACCTCCACCGTCGTCCTGCGGCCCGAACTGGTCGTGCGCGGCTCGTCCGCACCGCTGTAATATCCCTGGCGCAAACCCGAACCTGCCTCGCCCGCGCGAGGCCCCGACATGTCCATCAAAGACCAGCTTTTCATCTACGGCCAATACCTCGCGCCCCAGGCGCTCGTCTCCAGCCTGTTCGGACGCCTCGCGCACTGCCGCGTCGCCGGCCTGAAGAACCTCGCCATCGCCCGCTTCATCCGCCGGTACGGCGTGGACATGAGCGAGGCGCTGGAACCCGATCCCACCGCCTACGAACACTTCAACGCCTTCTTCACCCGCGCGCTCAAGCCCGGCGCGCGGCCGCTGGACCCCGCGCCCGGCGCCGTCCTGTGTCCCGCCGACGGCGCCATCAGTCAGTTGGGCTCCATCCGCGGCGGCCGCATCTTCCAGGCCAAGGGCCACGATTTCAGCGCCGAGGAACTGCTGGGCGGCGACGCGCAGCGCGCCAGCGCCTACCGGGACGGCAGCTTCGCCACCATCTACCTTTCCCCCCGCGACTATCACCGGGTGCACATGCCGGTAGCCGGCACCCTGCGCGAAACCGTCTACATCCCGGGGCGCCTGTTCTCGGTCAACCCGCTCACGGCCAGGACGGTGCCGCGGTTGTTCGCACGCAACGAACGCCTGGCCTGCCTGTTCGACACCGAACTCGGTCCCATGGCCGTGGTGCTGGTGGGCGCCATGATCGTGGGCGCCATGGAAACCGTCTGGGGCGGCCAGGTCGCCCCGCACGGCTCGCGCATCGTGACGACGCGCTACGACGACGGCGCCGTGCGGCTGGACAAAGGCGCCGAGATGGGCCGCTTCCAGCTCGGCTCGACCGTGGTCCTGTTGTTCGGCGCCGGCCGCATCGATTGGAGCGATGCGCTGGGGCCGCTCAGCGGGCTGCGCATGGGCCAGGCGCTCGGACGCGCGGTGAATCTATAATTGGAGCTGTCGCACAGCCGTTTTATCCAACATGCCCACCCGTCCGCTTCGCGCCGCCGAAGAAACCGCCGACCCCGCTTCCTCGACCGACCACCCCCCGCTTGTCTACTCGCAGCCGCCCCGCGTACGCCTGCTGAGCGACATCCTGCCCGACGATCCCCTGCTGATGATGGGCGCCGGCCCCGTGCCCATCCCCGACGTGGTGGCCCACGCCAATTCGGTGGTCATCAACCACCTGGGCGCGACCATGTCGAC
This sequence comes from Pigmentiphaga kullae, assembly GCF_004216695.1. Classification (GTDB taxonomy): domain Bacteria; phylum Pseudomonadota; class Gammaproteobacteria; order Burkholderiales; family Burkholderiaceae_B; genus Pigmentiphaga; species Pigmentiphaga kullae. The sequence continues at coordinate 742,902 of NZ_SGXC01000002.1, read as the reverse complement.
CATCATCTCGCAGGTCAAGCAGATGGCCGGCTACGTGTTCCAGACGAAGTCGGAATGGGTGCTGGGCGTGGCCGGACCGGGCTCGGCCGCGATGGAGATGGCGATCTGCAACCTGGTATCCCCGGGCAGCAAGGTGCTGTGCGTGGTCAACGGCTTCTTCAGCGCCCGCATGGCCGAGATGAGCCGCCGCCTGGACGCCGACGTCGTCACGCTGGACGTCGAGGGCAACCAGGCCGCCTCGGCGCAGCAGGTGGAACAGGCGATCGAGCAGCACCGCCCCGACGTGCTGACCATCGTCCAGGGCGAAACCTCCAACACGGTCTTCAACCGCGAACTGCCCGCCATCGCCCGGGCCGCCAAGAAGCGCGGCTGCCTGGTCGTGGTCGATGCGGTCTGCACGCTCAGCACCATGCCGCTGCAGATGGACGACTGGCAGATCGATGCCGTCATCACCGGCGGCCAGAAGGGCCTGTCGTCGATACCCGGCGTGTCGCTGATCGCGTTCTCCAACGATGCCTGGGAACACATCAGCCGGCGCAAGACGCCCAATACCCATTGGGTGCTCGATGCCAGGCTGGCCGAGAATTTCTGGCACAAGGGGTCCTACCACTACACCGCCCCTGTGTCCGGCGTGCTGGCGCTGCACGAGGCGCTGCGGCTGGTCTGCGCCGAGACGCTGCCGGTGCGCTTCGCGCGCCATTCGCGCTCGTCCTTCGCCTTGCAGAACGGCATCGAGGCCATGGGCCTGCGCCTGTTCGCGCCGCCGGCTTCGCGCCTGAACTCGGTGGTCGGCATCACGGTGCCGGAAGGCCTGACCAATACCGGCATCTGCGCCCATATCTCCGAGCGCTACCGGGTCGAGATCTCGGGCTCGTTCGGCCTGCCCATCGTCCGCATCGGCCAGATGGGCGAACAGTGCCGGGCCCACAACCTGTTCCGCACGCTGCATGCGCTGGGTTCGACCATGCGCGACCTGGGCGCCAAGGTCGACATGCCCGCCAGCATGGCCACGCTGGAATACAGCCTGCAGGTGTAGCCCCCCCCTACGCGCTTCGCGCGCCCCCCAGGGGGCGATGCGGGTGGACCGGCGGAGCCGGATCCACCGCATCCTGGGTCTGCGTGGGATATCTCGGTGCGAAGCACCGCTTACTTGCTTAGCTCGCGCTCAGGCATTGTTTCATGAAGGCTTTGCGGTCGTCGCCTTTTTTGCCGGTGGCTTCCTTGTTGCAGGCGGTCATTTTTTCCTGCTGGGTCATTTTCTTGGCGGACAGGCATTCTTTCATGAAGGCCTTGCGGTCGTCGCCCTTGCGGTCGCCGGCGTCCTTGTTACAAGTGGTCATCTTGTTCTGCTGGGTGTTTTCGGCGGCGAGGGCGGGGCCGGTCACTGCCAGGAACAGGGCGGTCAGGGACACTGCTAGCGTTTTTTTCATCGTGAACTCCGAACCTTGGTTTGCTGGGACTCCGGTCGCCCACGGCTGACTGCCGGGCGGCAGCTCATTATCGTGCTCGACCGGAGAAATGCCTAGCCCCTGGTCCGCTTGGTCACCTCGACCCGTCCCAGGTCGCCGTCGACCCGGACCCAGTCTCCCGTCTCGATCACCGACAGGGGGTCGACGTCGAAGTCGGTCACCGACGGCGCGTGCGTGACCACGGCCCCGAGCGCGATCTTGGTCGTCATCTCGTTGAACAGCATCGCCGCCGGGGCCATGCCGGAGATGCGGGCGATGTGGAATTGCCCGGACCAGCCCGACGAGCCCTTCGCGCCGGGAAACACCAGCACCTTGCCGGCGAAGCTGATGCCGCGCAGTTCGTGGCGGGTCTCGATGACGGTGCCGGTACGGGGGTCGATGCCGCCCCAGCCGGAGATCCGGTCGCGCGTGACCAGCGCCTCGCCCTCGGCGTGTCCGCCCACGATGCCCCGGCCTTGCAGCACGATGATCCCGGTTGCGGCCGTGGAACTGCCCTGCCCGCTCATCGCAAACCTCCTTTCCAGCGGCCCGTCACCGCGGCCTCGACGCAATCGGCGGTGCTGCCGAACCAGGCCTGTATGCCCATGATGGCCGGCAGGTAGTGGACCTGTTTGGCCGAATCCACCGCAGCCACCTTGGTGCCTGGGGGAATGACGCGCCCCAGCGCCGAACAGGTATCCGACATCAGGTAGCCGCCCGCCTCTTCGATGATCCGGGTGTAGCCGTTCTGGTCCGCGATCTGCCTGGTCGCCCGGGGCGTGAAGATCCAGAGTTCGGTGTTCTCGTGCACGCGCCTGCCCTGCAGCAGCCGGCACACTTCCCAGATCTGCTCGATGCTGTAGTGCGGGCAGCCCAGCATGACGAAATCGACGTCGGGATCGCGCGCCGTGGCGTTCAGGTTCTCGTAGGTCTCGCGCAGTTCCCTGGGACCGAAGCGGAACACCTCGCGCGGGCGGTTGCCGCCGAAGGCCGCCTCCACCGTCGGCGCCTCGGGGGTGAAGCCGGGGATGTGATACATCTCCACGCCGCCCGACGATGCCGCCGCTGCGCCGAAGTGCTTGAGCTTGAGGGTGCTGGGCGCCAAGCCGGCGCCGACGATGACGGGCACCTTGTCCTGCACCTTGTCGCCCACGTAGTAGCCCAGCATGCCCCAGTCCGACATCGACTCGACGGGCATGTCCAGCTCCACCAGGTGGGTGCCGCGCCGCTCGGACTCGATGTGGTAGCCCCAGTAGGGAATGCGGCCTGTCAGCATGGCCGCGCCCGTGCTCTCGCGCCCTTCCGCGTTCGACCGCGCGCCCAGCACGGCGTTGATGTAGATGACGGCCGAAGACTCCATCCATGCGCAATGTTCGCCCCGCGCCGGCAGGTTGCCGACCTGGTAAGGCGTGCAGGTATTCAGGAGCTGCACGCCCAGGCCCGCGCTGTAGGCATCGCCCTTGCGGAAGATGCGCACGACCTCTTCGCCCACCCCCTGCCGGGCCGCGTGCTCGGGGTCGATGCCCTGTTGCAGGTGGCTGCTGTAGACCTCGACGGGCGGAATCGCGACCACCTCGGCGCTGTCCAGGTTGAACTCGGAGAACACCGCGTCCAGGCCGCCCCGTTCATCGGCGAACTTGCGCATGAACGGCGTGGTGGCGCCGATGGTACCCGCCACGTTGCGGGTCTCGACCAGGCGCTCGGCGCCCAGCGCATTGCCGTAGCGCAGCAGCAGGTCCATGGCCTTCTGCCTGGCCGCGCCATGCGCGCCGTCGAGCATGGCTTTCTCGTGATCCGTCAGTCGCATTGCCGCCCTCCTTCCTGGCAGCCGGCCCGCGACGCCGCGCGGGTCAGGAAACCTTGAGCAATTTGTCCGGCAGCGGCACCTTGCCGCCCGTGTCGCGCGCGATGGCCTGCGCGGTCTCGATCAGCCGCGGCGCCACTTCGTTGCGCAGGCGCTTCTCGGTGAACGAGAAGGCCGGCCCGCCGCAGTTCAGCGCCATGATCTCGCCGCCCGGCACGACCAGCGGTACCGCCACCGAATTGATGTCGCGGTGGAACTCGCCCAGCGACAGGCAGTAGCCCTGCGTCCGCGCATCCCGCTGCGAACGCTCCAGCCCTTTCTCCAGACGGGCCCACTCCGCCTCGCCGCATTCCTTGCGGATGCTGTGCAGCAGGCGGTCCTTTTCGTACTGGTCGGTCATCGCGCTCAGGTAGGCGCGCCCCAGCGCCGAACTGGCCACCGAGAAACGCGACCCCACCCGCAGCCGCGCCAGCAGCAGCGCCGACTGCGGCGAGGCCGTCTCGATCAGCACGATGTGCAACTCGTCGCGTATCGCCAGATAGACCGAGCCTTCTGTCTCGTTGGCCAGCGCCAGCATGTGCGGGCGCGCGATCGACCGCGTGTCCACCCCACCCAGGAAAGCCTGGGCCAGCGACACCACGCCGGCCGCCAGCGAGAATCGCTCGGTCTCGGGCTCCTGCTTCATCAGCCCCAGCGAAACCAGCGTAGTGGCCAGGCGCGTGACCGTGGGCTTGGGGATGCCTGTCATCGCGGCCAGCTCGGCATTGCTCAGGACGCGCAGGTCCTCGCGAAAGCAGCGCAGCACCGCGATCCCCCGCTCCAGGGCGGACACGGTGCCGCTGGGCTCGGCCGCGGCGGACGCCCGCCGGGTCTTGGCGGCGGGCTGGGCTCGGGGGGCGCTTCGTGGCATGGCGGGACTCCGGAGGCGGCGGTGAAAAGAGACCGTCCATTTTATAGAGAAGCCGACAGGTTTCCATGGACGCGCCTTAATCGGCCGTGGCGCCCGAGGCCTTCACCACCGGCGCCCATTTCTCGATCTCGGTCTTGACCAGGGCATCGAACTCCTCGGGCGTGCCGGGCGCCGAGGTCAGGCCCACCTCGGCCAGGCGCGCCTTGAAGTCCGCGCTGCGCAGGATGGTCCCCACGTCGGCGCTGATCTTGTTGATCACCTCGCGCGGCGTCGCCGCCGGCGCCACCAGGCCGAAGATGCTCTGCACATTGAAGCCCGGGATGGTCTCCGCCACAGTAGGGATGTCCGGAGCGCTGGGATCCCGCGTCTTGCCGGTGACGGCGATGGGCTTGAGCTTGCCCGACTTGATGTAGGGCATGGACGAGAACAGCGGGTCGATCAGCAGCGGCACGCGGCCGGCCATCACCTCGGTGTAGGCGGGGCCGCTGCCCTTGTAGGGAATGTGCAGCATGTCCACGCCGGTCATGCTCTTGAGCAGTTCGCCGGTCAGGTGCATGGAACTCCCGCTGCCCGGCGAGGCATAGCTCATCTTGCCCGGGTCCTTCTTGGCCATCGCGATCACGCCGGCCAGGTCGCTGGCCGGCAGCGACGGCGTGGCGGTGATGACGATCTGCGAAGTCACCAGCATGGAAACCCCCGCCAGATCCTTGACCGTGTCGAAGGGCATGCTCTTGCGCAGCGTCGGGTTGATGACGTGCGAGGTCACGACGATGCCCAGCGTGTAGCCGTCGGGCGCGGACTTGGCGACGTGGTCGGTGCCGACCACCGTGTTGGCGCCGGGCTTGTACATCACCACCACCGGCTGCCCCCAGGCTTTCTGCAGGCGCTCGGACAGAAGGCGGCCCAGGATGTCGATGGCGCCGCCCGGGGCATTGGGCACGATCAGCGTGACGGGCCTGGACGGATAGGCGGGGCCGGCTGCGGCCACGGCATGGGTGGCGCTTGCGGCGCAGACGGCGCCCAGCAGGGACGCGAACAGGATTTTCATGGTGTCTCCTTCGGAAATGGCGCGGGGACGCCGGCGTCCCCGCTTATGCTCAGATGTTGGCGCGTATGCGTTCCTGCAGGGCCGGCACGTCCACGTCCCGCACCTTCCCGCCCAGGGTCAGGTCCAGCGCGTGGGCGGCCGCAGCGCCCATGGCGATGCACGGCCCCATGACCCGCACGCTGGACAGCGCCGCCGCATCGGCGTCGATGCAGCGCCCGGCCGCCACGAGATTGTCGCTGCCGGCCGGAATCAGGCTGCGCAGCGGCACCGTGTGCACGTGGTCTTCGCCGAAGGGTTCCCACACGTAGCCCTCGGGTTGGTCATGCAGCTCCACCGGCCACGAGGTCCGCGCGACGGTGTCCGGGAAACGCGTGGCCGCGCGCACCTCGTCCGTCGTCAACTGGTGCAGGCCGGCGATCCAGCGCGTCTGCCGGATACCCGGCAAGGCGTAGGCGCGGATGCGTGCCGCGCCGAAGGCCCGCGGATACTCTGCCTTCAGGAATTCGATGACGCGATCCACCTGTTCGCGGCCGGCCAGGGCCGTGGCCGAGGCCGCCAGCGGGTCCAGCGGCGTTTCCATGTGGGTCATGTTCATCGCCGCCACGCCCCGTCCGGGGAAGCGGAAGAACAGCCCGTCGTCGCGCGAGATGCCGTACTGCGCCGCCTTTTCCTTGATGCGCGCGGTGAAGGCCTCGCGCGTGGGCAGATGGGCCTCGTCCAGGTGTTCGAGCACGAACATCTGGGTGCCGAAGATCGGCACGTCGGGCTCGCGGCAGTCCAGGCCCGCCAGCCACGCCAGCGCCGCGTCGCCGCTGGCATCGACATAGCCGCGCGCATCCACGTGCACGTCGCCATAGCGGGTGGCCAGCTCCAGCCGCTGCAGCCGGCCGCCTTCGCGCCGCGCCTCGCGCAGCACCGCGCCCAACACCACCGTGATGCCGGCGTCGCGGATCTTCTGTTCGATCCAGCGGCCCAGCGCCACCTCGTCGTAGTAGACGACCGTGGTCAGCGGCCCCACGTTGTGGTGCAGCGCGCCGGCCTTGCCCAGGTCCTCGAGGATGCCGTCGGCGATGCCATGGGTGAGCTGGATGCGGTTCGGTCCGTTCGAGAACAATCCGCAGAAGGTGCCGATGATCGACCCCACCGCCTGGCCGCCCAGCATGGGCAGGCTGTCCACCAGCACGACCCGGCGGCCCAGCGCCGCCGCCTCGAGCGCGGCCGAGACCCCCGAGATGCCGGCCCCGACCACGCACAGGTCGGCATCGACGTGCCAGGGCCGGCTTTCGGTTCGTCGGACGGTTCGTACTTGGTTTGCCATGCGGATTCTCCTTGATGCGGCAATGCTCTTCAGTTTTTCAGGCCCAGGCGCGCGACCATGGCCTTCTCGCGCTCGTAGGAAGCGCGCATTTCCTCGGTGAAGCCGGCCGTGTCCCGGTAGCCGGGGATAAGGTCGAACTTCTCGAGGATTTCCTGGTGCGCGGGCTGGTCGATGGCCCGCTTGTAGGCGTCGTGCAGCACGCGCACGACCGCCGGATCCATGTTCTTCGGACCGACCAGGCCGATCGGCGAGGTGTAGACGATGGGCAGGCCCAGCTCCGTTGCCGTGGGCACGTCGGGAAACTTCTCCAGCCGCGACTCGCTGAAGGTCACGAGCAGCCGCATCTTGCCGGCCTGCACCTGGGGTGACCAACTGGCCGAATCGGACATCGCGTCCACGTGTCCGCCCAGCGCCGCCTGGATGACGTCGGCGCTGCCCTTCATCGGAATGACGTTGAATTTCACGCCCTTTAGGCGCGCGACCTCCTCCATCAGGAGATGGCCGCCATTGGCGAAACCCACCGTGCCATAGCTGACCTGGCCGGGGCGGGCGCGGGCGGCGGCGATCAGGTCTTCGAAGCTGCGCAGCGGGGAATCGGCGCGTACCGCGATGCCGAATGGACTCGTCACCAGGCAAAGGATCCAGGTCAGGTCGCGCAGCGCGTCGTAGCGCACCTTCTGCAGATGCGGCATGCGGACCTGGATCTGCAGGGCCTGGGTCAGGAGGTAGCCGTCGCCGCGCTCCTGCCGGGCCATGGCATCGGCGCCCAGCAGCAGGTTCGCGCCGGGACGATTCTCGATGATGATCGGCTGGTTGTTCAGGAACGGCGCGGCGAGCTTGTCCACGAACCGCTGGTAGACATCCAGCAACCCGCCGGCGCTGGCCGGCACGATGATGGTGATGGGCCGGTTGGGAAATCCCTGGCTGGCCGTTGCCAGGCTGGGCAAGGCAAGGGCGGGCACGCCCGCCGCCAGGCCACGCAGCAGTTGCCGGCGGCCGGACCACGTGCCGGGACCGGCGGGGCTTCGCGGGTACATGCTCATGTCGTCTCCTGTTCCGGCATCCATGCCGTGTCGAATTCGGTCCGGGGCGGATCCGCGGCAGATTCTCCGGCAGCCGCGCCGAACGCGTCAATATTTTTCGAAATTGTGTTTCATTTTAATTTTAACCACGGATCGCCGTTGCTCGGAAGACTTGCCGAATGATAAATTGAAATAACGTTTCAATTTTTATGGAGACCTCATGTCCTCGTCCGAAACAGGCAAGGCTGCGCCTCGCCGTCCGCTGCGCAGCAACTTCGAACCCGGCACCTCGCGCTGGGCGGTCAGGCGGGCGCAATGGCGCGCGCTGGGCCTGACCGACGCCGACATGGAAAAACCCAAGATCGCCGTGGTCAATACCTCGTCGGAACTGTCGAGCTGTTTCAGCCACCTGGACGGCGTCGCGGCCGCGGTCAAGCAGTCCATACGCGAGGCCGGCGGCCTGCCCTTCGAGGTGCGCACCGCCGCGCCCAGCGACTTCATCACCAGCGCCGGCGCCCGCGGCGGCTACATCCTTCCCAGCCGCGACCTGATCGCCAACGACATCGAAGTGGCGGTGGAAGGCGCCCTGCTGGACGGCATGATCTGCCTGGCCTCGTGCGACAAGACCACGCCCGGCCAGCTCATGGCGGCCGCCCGTCTGGACCTGCCCACGTTGGTCGTGGTGTGCGGCTATCAGCGCAGCGGCCACCACAGGCAGCAGCACGTCGACATCGAGGAAGTGTTCCTGGCGGCGGGGCACGTCGCGGCCGGCCGCATGGATCCGGCGGAGCTGACGGCGATGAGCGAGCAGGCGGTGCGCGGCCCCGGCGTCTGTGCCGGCATCGGCACCGCCAACTCCATGCACATGGTGTGCGAGGCGCTGGGCATGGCCCTGCCCGGCAGCGCGCCCGTGGCCGCCAACAGCCCGCGCATGATGGCCACGGTCGAGCAGGCCGGCGCCCGCATCGTCCAGATGGTCTGGGACGACCTGCGCCCGCGCGCCATCCTGACCCCCGAGGCCTTCGCCAACGCGGCCCGCGTGGTCCTCGCGCTGGGCGGCTCCATCAATACCATCAAACACTTGCAGGCCATCGCCAACGAAGCGCAAGCCGGCGTGGACGTCTACCGATTGTTCGAGCGGCTGGCTGACAGCACGCCCCTGATCGCCGCCATCCGCCCCAACGGCGACCACTCCATCGAGGACCTGGAACGCGCGGGCGGAACGCTGGCGGTGTTCAAGCGCCTGGCCGGCCTCTACCACCCGGGCGCGCCGACCGTGTCGGGCCGGCCCCTGGGCGAAGCCGTGGACCGGGCCCAGGTGCGCGACGAAGCCATCCTGCGCCCCGCCGACCAGCCGCTGTCCGCCCGCCCCTCCATCGTCATCCTGCGCGGATCGCTCGCGCCCGAAGGCGGGATCGTCAAGCTGGGCCTGGCCACCGGCAAGGCCATGCGCTTCGAGGGGCCGGCACGCGTGTTCGAGTCGCAGGAAGACGCCATCGCGGCCTTGCAGCGCGGCGAGATCGAACGCGGCACCGTGGTCGTGATGCGCGGGCTGGGCGTGCGCGGCGGGCCGGGCATGGGCATGGCCTCGCGCTTCGTGTTCGTCCTGGACGGCGCGGGACTGGGCGAGCATGTCGCGGTCGTCACCGACGGACAGCTTTCCGGCCTGGTCAACAAAGGGCTGGTCGTGGGCGAGGTCTCGCCCGAGGCCGCGGCCGGCGGGCCGCTGGGGCTGGTCCAGGACGGCGATCCCATCGCCATCGACATCGATGCGCGCACCGTGGACCTGAAGGTGGCCGACCCGGAACTGGCCCGCCGCCGCGCGGCCTTCGCGCCGCCCCCCGCCGGACGGGTGCGCGGCTGGCTGTCGGTGTACGAGCAGGTCGTGCGGCCCCTGCCCGAGGGCGCGGTCATCACCCACACCGGGCCGGGTGGCGCGCGCTGACCCCGCAAGGCGGCCGGCTCGGTAGACGATTATTCTTCTTAATCATATTGTCATGACCGGGCCGGATCCAAGCTTTCTCGAACTCTCTTTCTTGCTCTCTGAATTCCTGTATTGAACCTAGGGTAAGCCCCAGCGTTTCATGCGAAAAATTAGTTCATACTAATAACTAATACAGAGAACACTCCATGGCGCTCGCCGTGGATACCAGTGGAGAAGACAGCTTGTTGTCCGTCGATACCAGCGGGCCGATCGGGCGCATTGCGCTCGCTCGCCCCGGCAAACGCAATGCGCTGAACGATGACCTGATCGCCCAGTTGCACATTGCCTTCATCAACATGCCCGAGCATGTGCGCGCGGTCATCCTCACGGGCGAAGGCGAGCACTTCTGTTCCGGATTGGACCTGTCGGAGTTGCGCCAGCGCAGCGTGGCCGACGGCATCGTCCACTCCCGCGGCTGGCATGCCGCCTTCGAGCAGATCCAGTTCGGCAAGGTCCCCGTCGTGGCGGTGCTGCACGGCGCCGTGGTCGGCGGCGGCCTGGAGCTGGCCAGCGCCTGCCACATCCGCATCGCCGAACACACCGCCTTCTACGGGCTGCCCGAAGGCCAGCGCGGTCTGTTCGTCGGCGGGGGCGGCTCGGTGCGCATCTCGCGCCTGATCGGCGTCGCACGCATGAGCGACATGATGCTGACCGGCCGCGTCTACGATGCGCACGAAGGCCTTGCCGCGGGCCTGTCGCAATACCTGGTTCCCGAGGGCGCCGGGCTGGCCAAGGCCGAGGAACTGGCCGCGCGCATCGCCGCCAACGCCCCGCTCAGCAACTATGCCGTGCTGCAGGCCCTGCCCCGCATCGCCGACCAGTCTCAAAGCGAAGGCCTGTTCACCGAATCACTGATGGCCGCCATCGCGCAGGGCGACATCGACGCCAAGGCCAGGCTGGAAGCCTTCCTGCAAGGGCGCGCCGCCAAGGTGGGCAAGCCATGACCACCGCGCACATCCCCTACCGCCAGGCATCGCGGGGAGGTTCGCTGTCCGCGCACATCGAGCGCCGGGACGATGGCACGCTGCGCCTGCGCTCGACCGAACCGCTGCGCCCCTACCCCGGACGCCTGACGGACTGCCTGCTGCATTGGGCGGCCATGTATCCCGACCGCCTGTTCGCCGCCAAGCGGCGGGACGGCGGTGCCTGGACCGAGATGCGCTACGGCGACGCCCTGCACAAGGCCCGCGCCATCGCGCAGGCGCTGATCGACCGTGGCTTGTCGGTGGACCGGCCCATCGTCGTGCTGTCGGACAACGATCTCGAACACCTGCAGGTGGCGCTGGGCGCCATGCTGGCGGGCGTGCCCTACGCCCCCATCTCGGCCGCCTATTCGCTGGTGTCGCAGGACTTCGCCAAGCTGGAACACACGCTCAAGGTGCTGACGCCGGGCCTGGTGTTCGTCTCGGACGCCACGGCCTATGCGCGCGCCATCGCCGCCAAGGTGCCCGCCGACGTCGAAGTCGTGGCCGTGCGCGGCGAGGTTCCCGGCCGCCGGCTCACCCGCTACGACGAACTGCTGGCCACCCCGGCCACGGACGCGGTCGATGCCGCGCATGCCCGCGTCACGCCCGACACCATCGTCAAGTTCCTGTTCACCTCGGGCTCGACCCAGTTGCCCAAGGCGGTCATCAACACGCAGCGCATGCTGTGCGCCAACCAGCAGATGCTGGTGCAGTGCCTGCGCTTCCTGGCCGAGGAACCGCCCGTGCTGGTGGACTGGCTGCCGTGGAACCACACTTTCGGCGGCAACCACAATATCGGCATCGCCCTGTACAACGGCGGCACGCTGTACATCGACGAAGGCAAGCCCACGCCGCAGGGCATGGCCGAGACGCTGCGCAACCTGCGCGAGATCTCGCCCACCATCTACTTCAACGTGCCCAAGGGCTTCGAGGAAATCGTCGCCGCCATCGAACGCGACGAAGCCCTGGGCCGCACTTTCCTGGCCCGGGTCAAGGCCTTCTTCTTCTCGGGCGCGGGCCTCTCGCCCCAGGTCTGGGAACGCCTGGACCTGGCCGCGCAGCGCCTGTGCGGCGAGCGCATCCGCATGCTGACCGGCCTGGGCATGACCGAGACCGCGCCGTTCGCGCTGTGCGCCAATTCGGATCTGGTGTTTTCCGGCGTCATCGGCCTGCCGGCGCCGGGACTCGAGGTCAAGCTCGTTCCGGTGCAGGGCAAGCTCGAGGTCCGCTATCGCGGCCCCACCGTCACGCCCGGCTACTGGCGCGCCCCGCAGCAGACGGCCGAGTCCTTCGACGAGGATGGCTATTTCCGCTCGGGCGACGCGGCCCGCCCCATCGATCCCGAGCGGCTGGAGCTGGGCCTGGCCTTCGACGGCCGCATCTCGGAAGATTTCAAGCTGTCCACCGGCACCTTCGTCTCGACCGGACCGCTGCGGGCACGCATCATCGCCGCCGGCGAACCGTATGTGCAGGACGTGGTCATCGCCGGCCTCAATCGCAACGACGTCGGTGTCCTGATCTTCCCTCGCATGGCCGAATGCCGCCAGCTCGCGGGCCTTGCGGCCGACGCCGCGCCCGCGCAGGTGCTGGCCGCGCCCGCGGTGCGCGAGATGTTCCAGGAACTGGTGGACCGGCTCTGGGCCTCGGGCACCGGCAGCGCGACCCGCGTGGCCCGCGCGCTGGTTCTCGACGCGCCGCCGTCCATCGATCTGGGGGAGGCCACCGACAAGGGCTCCATCAACCAGCGCAACGTGCTCAAGCACCGCGCCGACGCGGTCGAACTGATGTACGCCGGCACCGATCCGCGCGTCATTCTTCCCCATACCTCCCCCGGGAGCCCATCATGAAGATCGAAGGAATGGCCGCACTGGTCACCGGCGGCGCCTCCGGGCTGGGGGCGCAGACCGCGCGACTGCTGGCCGCGCGCGGCGCCCGGGTCGCGGTCCTGGACCGCAACGCCGCGCAGGCCCAGGCAGTGGCCGCCGACATCGGGGGCCTGGCGCTGCCCTGCGACGTGGCCGATGCCGACAGCGTGCAGCAGGCGCTGGACGCGGCGCGCGGGCAACACGGCCCCGCGCGCGTCCTGGTCAATTGCGCCGGGGTCGGCGGCGCGCACCGGATAACGGGAAAACAGGGGCCGATGCCGCTGGCCGATTTCAGCCGGATCGTGCAGATCAACCTGATCGGCACGTTCAACGTCATGCGCCTGGCCGCGGCCGAAATGACCGCCCTCGGCCCCCTGGACGACGGCGAACGCGGCGTCATCGTCAACACGACCTCCATCGCCGCCTACGACGGCCAGATGGGGCAGACCGCCTATGCCGCCTCCAAGGGCGGCATCGCCGCGCTGACCCTGCCGGCGGCGCGCGACCTGGCCCAGTTCGGCGTGCGCGTCATGGCCATCGCCCCGGGCCTGTTCCGGACGCCGCTGCTGGACGAATTGCCGCCGGAGGTCCAGACCGGCCTGGGCGGTTCGGTCCCTTTCCCCAAACGGCTGGGCCAGCCCGCCGAGTTCGCCGCGCTGGTGGCGCACATCGTCGAGAACGCCTACCTGAACGGCGAGGTAATCCGCCTGGACGGCGCGCTGCGCATGCCGCCGCGATGAGGCCCAGGCACCTGTAGTCGAACCGGCGCAAGGGCGTCCCAGACACGCCTCCCGCCTCATGCAAAACCCCAGAGGAGACATCATGAACCTACGCAAGCTGCTTCTTCCCGCGGTCGTCGCATTGCTGTTCCAACCCGCCGCTCGGGCCGAGATCATCATAGGCGTCAGCCTGCCGCTGACCGGCCCCGCCTCGGGCCTGGGCATCCCGTGCAACAACGGCCTGGCGCTGTGGCCCAAGTCCATAGGCGGCGAAACCCTGCGCGTCATCGTGCTCGACGATGCCTCCGATCCCACCGTGGGCGTCAAGAACGCGCGCCGCTTCGTGTCCGAGGACAAGGTCGACCTGATCGTCGGCTCGGCGGCAACGCCCGTCGCGCTGGCGATGTCGGACGTCGCCGCCCAGGCCAAAACGGTGCAGCTGGCGGCCTCGCCCATCGTGACCGCCCCGGGCAAGGACGAATGGTCGTTCCGGCTGGCCCAGTCCAACGCGGTCATGGCCATCCCCGTCGTTGCCCACATGAAGAAGCATGGCGTCAAGACGGTCGGCTTCCTGGGCTACTCCGACACCTACGGCGAAAGCTGGCTCAACGACTTCACCAAGGAAGCCAAGGCCGCCGGCATCACGGTGGTCGGCGCCGAGCGCTTCGCCCGGACCGACACCAGCGTGACCGCCCAGGCGCTGAAGCTGACCTCGGCCAACCCCGACGCCATCCTGATCGCCGCCTCGGGCAGCGGCGCGGCCATGCCCCACAAGGCGGTGGTCGACCGCGGCTATCGCGGCAAGATCTACCAGACCCACTCGGCCGCCTCGCGCGACCTGATGCGGGTGGGCGGCAAGGACGTCGAAGGCGCCTTCGTCGTGTCCGGCCCCGCCACGGTGGCGGATCAACTGCCCGACAGCAATCCGTCCAAGAAATTCGGCGTGGACTACATCGCCCGCTACGAGAAGATCCATGGCGCCGGTTCGCGCAACCAGTTCGCCGCGCACATGTACGACGCCGCCATCCTGCTCGAGAAGGCGGTGCCCGTCGCGCTGAAAAAAGCCCGCCCGGGCACGCCGGAATTCCGCGCCGCGCTGAAGGAAGCGCTGGAGAACGGCGGCGTGACGCCGGTCTCGCAAGGCATCATCAACTACACGCCGCAGGACCATTGGGGCTTCACCAAGGAAACCGGGCTGATCATGAAGGTCGTCAACGGCGACTGGAAGGTCGAACAATAAGCCACCCCGGCCGGCGTGCGGGCGCCGGCCTTTTCCACCCCAGACCAAGAGCTTGCACATGGACTTGACGATAGCCGGCGTCTTGACGCTGGACGGCCTGACCAACGGCGCGATCTACGCGCTGCTGGGCATCGCCACTGTCCTGATCTTCACCGTTACGCGCATCCTGTTCATCCCCCAGGGGGAATTCGTCGCCTTCGGCGCGCTGACCCTCGCCCTGTTCCAGACCGGCCAGGTACCCGGCACGGTCTGGTTGCTGTTGGTGGCCTGCGCCGCGGCCTTCCTGCTCGACCTGCGCATCCTGCTGCGCACGCCCGCCGCGTCGGGCCGCGCGCGGGCCGTCCTGCGCCTGGCGCTGGGCCAACTGGCCCTGCCGGCCGCGATCGCCGCCGTTTCCGTCTGGGCCGCCCCCAGGGACCTGCCCATCCTGCTCCAGGGCCTGCTGACGCTGCTGATCGTCACCCCGCTGGGACCGCTGACCTATCGCCTCGCCTACCAGTCGATCGCCGAAGCCAGCGTGCTGGTCCTGCTGATCGTCTCGGTGGGCGTGCATTTCGTGCTGCTGGGCCTGGCGCTGTTCTTCTTCGGCGCCGAAGGGTTCCGCAACCCTCCCTTCATCGATGCCCGCTATGCGCTGGGGCCGCTCAACCTGTCCGGACAGGTCATCGCGATCTTCGCCGCCTTCGTGCTGCTGATGGCCCTGCTCAAGCTCTTCTTCGGCCGCACGCTGTACGGCAAGGCCCTGCGCGCCACCGCCGTCAACCGCCTGGGCGCCCGTCTGCTGGCGATCTCGGCCGATGCGGCCGGCAAGCTCGCGTTCGCGATGGCGGCCTTCATCGGCGCGCTGTCCGGACTGTTGATCGGCTCGACCACGACGGTCTTCTACGACTCGGGCTTCCTGATCGGCCTGAAGGGATTCATCGCCGCCGTCGGCGGCGGGCTCGCCAGCTATCCGGCCACCGCCGTGGGCGCGCTGCTGCTGGGCGTGGCCGAGTCCTTCGGTTCGTTCTGGGCCAGCTCGCTGAAGGAAGCCATCGTCTTCACGCTGATCCTGCCGGTGCTGTTGTGGCGCTCGCTCTACACCCCTCATCACGAAGAACACTGATGAAGCCCCATTCCGACACCCTGCGCGCGCCCGGCGCCGGCATCGCCGGCCGGTCCGGCGCCTACCCGGCGCGCACCGCGGTCCTCGCGCTGTTCGTCGCCGCGCTGCTGGCGTTGCCGCTGCTGCCCGTGCCCGAATTCTGGATCACCCAGCTCAACTACATCGGCCTGTACGCCATCGTCGTGGTCGGCGTCGTGCTGCTGACCGGCATGGCCGGCCTGACTTCCTTCGGACAGGCGGCCTTCGTCGGGCTGGGCGCCTATGCCACCGGCGTGCTGTCGGTCACCTACGGCGTCTCGCCCTGGCTGGGCCTGCTGGCGGGGCTGGCGGTCACCGCCTGCGCGGCGCTGCTGATCGGCCCGCTTACCCTGCGCATGTCGGGCCACTACCTGCCGGTGGCCACCATCGCGTGGGGCCTGGCGGTGTTCTACCTGCTCAGCAGCATCGACTGGCTGGGCAAGTACGACGGCCTGATGGGCATCTCCCCCGTATCCTTGGGCGGCCTGGTCTTCGACACCGGCCGCTCGCAGTTCTACCTGATCTGGGCCTTCGCGCTGGCCGCCATGCTGGTGGCCGCCTGGCTGCTGGATTCGCGCAGCGGACGGGCCATCCGCGCGCTGCGCGACGGCACCGTGCTGGCGGAGGCCATGGGCGTGAACACGCTGCGCTACAAGATCGGCGTGTTCGTCCTGGCCGCGCTGTTCGCCTCGGTCTCGGGCTGGCTGTTCGCCCACTTCCAGCGCAGCGTGAACCCCTCGCCCTTCGGGCTGAACATGGGCATCCAGTATCTTTTCATGGCGGTGCTGGGCGGATTGGGATCGGTCTGGGGCGCACTGACCGGAGCGGCGGCGGTCAAGCTGATCGAGGACCAGCTCCAGGTGCTGATTCCCGCGCTGCTGGGCCGCACCGGCAGCTTCGAGGTCATCGCCTTCGGCATCATCCTGGTGCTGGTGCTCAAGTATGCCCGGCAAGGCATCTGGTCCTTCCTGGACGGACTCGCGCCGCGCGCCCGCCGCAAGCGCGACTGGGCCGAGGCCGCGCCCCTGCCGGTGCGGCCCAAGCCCGAGCGCGGCGCCGTCGTGCTCGAGGGCAAGGGGCTGCGGCGCCAGTTCGGCGGCCTGGTCGCGGTCAACGACGTGGACCTGGCGGTGCGCGCCGGCGACATCGTCGGGCTGATCGGCCCCAACGGCGCCGGCAAATCCACCACCTTCCACCTGCTGAGCGGCGTGCTGGCGCTGAGCGCGGGCGAGATCCTGCTGCATGGCCGGCGCGTGGACGGCCTGCCCTCGCGCACGATCGCCAGCCGCGGCCTGGCCCGCACCTTCCAGCACGTCAAGATGATTCCCGACATGAGCGTGCTGGAGAACGTCGCGCTGGGCGCGCACCTGCGCGGCGGCACGGGCGCCCTGCGCTCCATGCTGCGGCTGGACCGCCCGCAGGAGCGCAGCCTGCTGCGGGAGGCCGAGGCGCAACTGGCGCGGGTGGGCCTGGGCGACCATCTGCATGAGCCCGCCGGCAACCTGGCCATGGGCCTGCAACGACTGATGGAGATCGCGCGGGCACTGTGCAGCGATCCCGCCGTGCTGCTGCTGGACGAGCCCGCGGCCGGCCTGCGCCACTTCGAAAAGCAGGCCCTGGCCAAGGTGCTGCGGCAGTTGCGCGGCGAAGGCATGGGCATCCTGCTGGTCGAGCACGACATGGACCTGATGATGAACGTGGCCGACCGCATCGTCGTGATGGAGTTCGGCACCCGGCTGATGGAAGGCACGCCCGCCGAAGTACGGGCCAGCCCCGCGGTGCGCGCGGCCTATCTGGGCACCGAACATTGAAGGAACAGCGCATGAACCAGGCATTGCTGGACGTCTCCGACCTGCACGCGGGCTACGGACGGGCCGAGGTCTTGCACGGCATCACCCTGCGGGCCGAACGAGGCTCGGTCGTGACCGTGATCGGCCCCAACGGCGCGGGCAAGTCGACCCTGCTCAACACGCTGATCGGCGCGGTGGGCGCGCGCGGCCGCATCCGGTACGAAGACCGGGACATCACCCACATGCGCCTGGAGGACCGGGCCATGCTGGGCATCTCGCTGGTACCCGAGAAGCGCGAGCTGTTCTCCAGCATGACGGTGGAAGACAACCTCGTCCTGGGCGCCTTTCGCCAGGTGCGGCTGCGCAACCGCGCGTGCATGGACACGCTGGACGAGATCTACGCCATGTTCGGCCGGCTGCACGAACGGCGCCGCCAGCTGGCCGGGACGCTGTCGGGCGGCGAACGCCAGATGCTGGCCGTGGGGCGCGCGCTGATGAGCCGTCCCGAACTGCTGATGCTGGACGAGCCCAGCCTGGGGCTGGCGCCGCGTATCGTCGCCGAGGTGTTCGAGGTGATCGAGCGCCTGCGCCGCACCGGCGTCACCATCCTGCTGGTCGAGCAGAACGCCCGTGCCGCGCTCGAGGTGGCCGACTACGGCTACGTGCTGGAGATGGGCGAGATCTCGCTGCACGGCCCGGCGCGGGAACTGGCCGGCGACGGCCGCGTGGTCGACAGCTACCTGGGGGCCGCGCCGGCCCCCGCCATGTGAAGGGGGAACCCGTGCGACGCTACGTGCCGCCCCTGCAAGACATGCAGTTCGTGATCGAACGCGTGCTGGGCGCCCCGGCGCAATGGCCGGACCTGCCCGCGTTGGCCGACCACGACATCGAGACGGCCCGGCACGTGCTGACCGAGGCCGGACGCTTCGCCGCCGACGTGCTGGCGCCGCTGAACGCGGTGGGCGACCGGGAAGGCTGCACATGGACCGACGGACAGGTCGCAACCCCCGCGGGCTTCGCCGGCGCCTATCGCGCCTATGTCGAGGCCGGCTGGCCCAGCCTGGGCTGCGCGCCCGAATGGGGCGGCCAGGGCCTGCCGCACCTGCTGGAGGCCGCGGTCCAGGAAATGCTGGTGTCGGCCAACCACGCGTGGTCCATGTATCCGGGCCTGCTGCACGGCGCCTACGCCTGCCTCGCGGCCCATGGCGACTCTGCATTGAAGGCGCTTTACCTGCCCAGGCTGGCCAGCGGCGAATGGCTGTGCACCATGTGCCTGACCGAACCCCAGGCCGGCTCCGACCTGGGGCGCATACGCACCCGCGCCACCGAACGCGACGGCGCCTACGCCATCGACGGCGGCAAGATCTTCATCTCGGGCGGCGAACACGACCTGACCGACAACATCGTGCATCTGGTCCTGGCCCGCCATCCCGGCGGCCCGCCCGGGCCGCGCGGACTGTCGCTGTTCCTCGTGCCCAAGGTCCTGCCCGATACCGGCGAGCGCAACGCCGTGTACTGCGACGGCGTGGAAAGCAAGCTCGGCATACGCGGCAGCGCCACCTGCTCGATGCGCTTCGAGGGCGCGCGCGGCTGGCTGCTGGGCGAGCCCTGCAAGGGCCTCGCGGCCATGTTCGTGATGATGAACGCCGCGCGGCTGGGCGTCGGGCTGCAAGGGGTGGCCCATGGCGAAGCCGCCTACAAGCACGCGCTGCGCTATGCCCGCGAACGCATCCAGGGACGCCCCGCGCCCGGCGCCGCCGAGGGCACGGAGCCGGTGCCGATCGCGCGCCATCCCGCGGTGCACGCCAACCTGGCGGCGCAGCGCTGCGCGGTCGAGGGGGCGCGCATGCTGGCCTACTGGACGGCGCAGTTGCTGGACGAGTCCGAGTACGCGCCCACCCCCGACCAGCGACGCGACGCCCACGAACGCCTGGCCCTGCTGACCCCCCTGGTCAAGGCCTGGTGCACGCGGGCGGGATTCGAGGTGGCCGACCAGGCCCTGCAGGTGTTCGGCGGACATGGCTATATCGAGGAGACCGGCGCGGCGCAGGCGCTGCGGGACAGCCGTATCCCGCTCCTCTACGAAGGTACGAACGAAATCCAGGCGGTGGACCTGCTGGTGCGCAAGATCGTCGCCGACGGCGGCGCCGCCTACGGCCACCTGCTGGACGACCTGGAAGCCGCGGCCCGCCACGACGGCCGGGGCCTGGAGCAGCAGGCCGTCCAGCTGGATGCGCTGGCCGCGCATCGCCGCCTGCTGGCCGGCCTGATCCGGGAGTCGGCCGAGGATCCCGGCTACCCCTATCGCGCCGCGGACGACTTCCTGCGCGCCGCCGCCCTGCTCTGCCTGGGCCGCTGGTGGCTGAAGGTGCTGGCGCTGTCCCGCGGGGACGGCGCGGCGCCGCGCGGCAAGGCCGCGACGGCCTGCCATTTCTTCGATACCGTATTGCCTGGGATAGCCCATGTCGAACATCGCATACGGTGCGCCCGGCGCGCCCTGCCCGACCTCGATGACTGCGATTGAAGCCCCGGCCGCCGCGGAACGGCCGCACGACGGGAAAAGCCGGCGCGGCGGCCTGGACCGGCGCCGCCTGGACCATCTGCTCGGCTTCATGACCTCGCTGGCGGACGCCACGCTGCGCAAGGCCTTCGTCGCGCACATGGGCGACCTGAAACTGCGTCCGGTCGAGTTCTCCATCCTGGCGCTGCTGGCGGTCAACCAGCGGGTCACGCAGAAAAAGCTCTGCCTGGCGCTGGACACGCCCGCCCCCAACCTGGTCGTGGTCCTGACCCGCCTGCAGGAGCGCGGCCTGCTGCGCCGCATACGCAGCGAGGAAGACCGGCGCGAACAGCACGTGGAACTGACCGACGAAGGCCGGCAACTGGCGGATCTCGCCCACGCGCGCTCCCAGGCCATGGAGGCCGGGGCCCTGTCGGTACTGACCGCGGGCGAACAACTGCTGCTGTTCGAGCTGCTGCGCAAGATCGCCACCGGCGGGCGCCCGGCGTAGGCGCGCGCCCCGCGTGGGCGGGCGCAGCAAGACCGGCCGGTTCGCGCTACATTTCGGTTTTCGCTTCTGGACGACCCCCGCGATGACCGCCACCCGTTTCCCCACCCTGGGCACCCCGCTCTCCCCCGCAGCCGTGCGCGTCATGCTCCTGGGCTCAGGCGAGCTCGGCAAGGAGGTCATCATCGCCCTCCAGCGGCTGGGCGTGGAAGTCATCGCGGTCGACCGCTATGCCGACGCCCCGGGCCACCAGGTCGCGCATCACGCCCGGACCGTCACCATGACCGACCGGGACGCGCTCAAGGCGCTGATCGAGGCCGAGCGCCCGGACATCATCGTTCCCGAGATCGAGGCCATCGCCACCGACCTGCTGGTCGAGCTGGAAGCGGCCGGCGTGGCGCGCGTCACGCCCACCGCCCGCGCCGCCCAGCTGACGATGAACCGCGAGGGCATACGGCGCCTGGCGGCCGAGACCCTGGGCCTGCCCACCTCGCCCTACCGCTTCGCCGCGACCCGTGAAGAATTGCAGGCGGCCATCGACCAGCACATCGGCTACCCGTGCATCGTCAAGCCGGTCATGTCGTCCTCCGGCAAGGGCCAGTCCAAGCTGGACGGCCCGCAGGACGTGGAACGCGCCTGGCGCTACGCGCAGGAAGGCGGCCGCGTGGGCGCCGGCCGGGTCATCGTCGAGGGCTTCGTGCGCTTCGACTACGAAATCACCCTGCTGACCGTCCGCTCGCGCGGCGCCGACGGCCAGGACCGCACCGATTTCTGCGAACCCATCGGCCATGTCCAGGTGGACGGCGACTACGTCGAGAGCTGGCAGCCCCACCCCATGTCCCCCGCCGCCCTGGCCCGGTCCCGCGAGATCGCCGCCAAGGTCACCGGCGAGCTGGGCGGCTACGGCATCTTCGGCGTCGAGTTGTTCGTGGCGGGCGACGAGGTCTGGTTCTCCGAGGTCAGCCCCCGCCCGCACGACACCGGCATGGTCACCATGATCTCGCAGGTGCAGAACGAATTCGAACTGCACGCCCGCGCCTTCCTGGGCCTGCCCGTGGACACCTCGCTGCGCCAGCCCGGTGCGAGCAGCGTCATCTATGGGGGCATCGAGGCGGGCGCGGTAGCCTTCGACGGCGTGGCTCAGGCCCTGGCCGAGCCCGGCACCGACCTGCGGCTGTTCGGCAAGCCGGAGTCCTTCGTCAAGCGCCGCATGGGCGTCGGGCTGGCCTCGGCGGCTTCCGTGGACGAGGCCCGGGCCAAGGCCAAGCGCGTCTCGTCGGCGGTCAAGCCGCGCGCTATATCCGGCTGAGCAGGCCGCTCAGGTCGAATTCCCGCCCCGAGTATTCGCGGCTCGGGGTGACCTCGCCCCGCAGCAGGGCCTGGCTCCACTCCTCCACGGCCTGCCGCGTGGACGGCGCGGCCAGCGGACTGAGCGCCAGCCGGACGTATTCGGGGCACTCCACGCCATGGTCGACACGGGTGCCGAAAGGCAGATTGCCCCCGGCATGATCCTGGATGGCCGCCGCGATGCAGCGGCCGGTGTCGGCAATGGCGGAACCCACGAACAGCTTCGGATCGGTCTCGGTCCAGTCGACGATTGCACCAATCTGGCGCAGCCGGAATTTCTGGCAGGCCAGCACCGCACCCGGCCGGCCCCCATCGATGGCCGCGAACACCACGTCCACGCCGCGCTTGGCCATGGCCTCGCAGGTCTCGAAGGCCAGGCCTTCGTCGTCCTGGCTGCCGCAGAAGGACGTCATCATGCCCATGCCCGGCGAATGCCGCATCGCCCCGTCCACATAGGCCGCCCGGGCCGACAGCGCCGCGTCGGTCTTGACCGCCGACAGGTGCCCCAGGCCGCCGGTGCGGCTCTCGGCGGCCGCCGCGACGCCGGCCAGGAAGGCCGATTGCTCTTGCCTGACGCCATAGACCGCGCAGTTCTCGGCCAGGTGCGACCCCTGGATCACGACGAAATGGATGTGGGGAAAGCGCTCGGCGGCCATGGCCACCGGATAGTCGCCGGCGCTGCCGTAGGCGATCACCAGGTCGGCGCCGCGATGGCAGACGTCGATCACCCGCGCCGCGCGTATGGCCGGGCCGGTGGATTCTATCCAGATCAGCTCGACCTGGCGCCCGGCGCCCCGGGCGATTTCCACGCCGGCCACGCCGCACTGGTTGAAACTGCCGTAGCCGGGGGAACCGAAGAGCAGGACCTTGACGCGCATGGTTCAGCCCGCCGCGCCGGGGGCCCCCGGCGCCATGAGGGGGGCGATAGACAAAGATTTCCGCATCGTCTTCTCCTTGGCGGTGGAACGGATGCCACCGGACTCGAAGCAGACCAAGCAATCTTCGTGCCGTTCCGCCCCGGTCAGTCCTCGATGCCGCGCGAGGCCAGGTACTCGTCGTACGTGCCCTTGTAGTCGATCAGCTGGCCGTCGGGCAGTATTTCAATGATACGGCTGGCCAGGCCCGATACGAACTCGCGGTCGTGCGACACGAAGAACAGCGTACCCTGGAACTTCTCGAGCGCCAGTTGCAGCGACTCGATCGATTCCATGTCCAGATGGTTGGTGGGCTCGTCCAGCAGCAGCACATTGTGCTTGCGCAGCATGAGCTTGCCGAACATCATCCGGTTCTTCTCGCCGCCCGACAGCACGCCCACGGCCTTGCCGATGTCGTCGCTGGAAAACAGGAGGCGCCCCAGCACCGAGCGGATGGCCTGGTCGTCGTCGCCGGGCTGGCGCCACTGGCCCATCCAGTCGAAGACGTTGTCGTCGGTCTGGAAGTTGTCGGACACGTCCTGCGCCATGTAGCCCAGGTTGGCGTTCTCGGACCACTTGATCGTTCCCTGGTCGGGCGCCAGGTCGCCGGCCAGCATCCGCAGCAGCGTCGTCTTGCCCACGCCGTTGGCGCCGATGATGGCGATCTTCTCGCCGGCCTCGACCATGGCGGAATACTTCGGGATGACCGGGTGGTCGTAGGATTTGACGACGCCCTCGATCTCGACCGCCTGGCGGTGCATGACCTTGGCCAGCTCGAAGCGGATGTAGGGATTCTGGCGCGACGACGGCTTGACCTCGACGGTATCGGCCTTGAGCTTGTCGATCTGTTTCAGGCGCGAGGTGGCCTGGCGGGCCTTGGACTTGTTGGCCGAGAAGCGCCGCACGAAGTCCTGCAGCTCGGTGATGCGCTCCTTGGCCTTGGCGTTCGAGCTCATCAGGCGCTCGCGCGCCTGGGCCGAGGCCAGCATGTAGTCGTCGTAGTTGCCGGGGTAGATGCGCACCTCGCGGTAGTCCAGGTCGGCCATGTGGGTGCAGACCTGGTTCAGGAAGTGGCGGTCGTGGCTGATGATGATCATCGTCGACTGGTACTGGTTCAGGACCGTTTCCAGCCAGCGGATGGTGTTGATGTCGAGGTTGTTGGTGGGTTCGTCCAGCAGCAGCACGTCGGGGTTCGAGAACAGCGCCTGCGCCAGCAGCACCCGCAGCTTCCAGCCCGGCGCGATCTCGCGCATGGGCTGCTGGTGCTGCTCGACCGGGATTTCAAGGCCCAGCAGCAGCTCGCCGGCACGCGCTTCCGCAGTGTAGCCGTCGTATTCGGCGAACTTGGCCTCGAGATCGGCCGCCCGCATGTAGTCTTCGTCGGTGGCGTCGGGATTGGCGTAGATGGCGTCCCGGTCGCTCATGGCCTGCCACATTTCGGCGTGGCCCATCAGCACGACGTCCAGCACGCGCACGTCTTCAAAGGCGAACTGGTCCTGGCGCAGCTTGCCCAGGCGGGTATTGGGCTCGAGCGAGACGTTGCCGGCCGACGGCTCGAGATCGCCGCCGATGATCTTCATCAGCGTGGACTTGCCGCTGCCGTTCGCACCGATGAGGCCATAGCGGTTGCCTTCCCCGAACTTGACCGAGACATTCTCGAACAGGGGTTTGGGACCGAACTGGATGGTGAGGTTGGCGGTGGAAATCACGGCGGAAACGGGCTCGCAAGAAAAGATAAACGTCGCGCGCAGCCAGGGCGGAAGCGCAAAGATCAACCTATTAGTGTAACAGCCCTGATTCGGGTTGACCCGAATATTTACAGAATGGACATGGAGCGCCCGATGACCCACGCGCCCGCGCAGCATCGCACCGGCGTTTGTTACCATTGGGCGCATAGCCACGAAGCCGGAACTGCGGCCGGCCACGTGCGCAAGCCTCTCCCGGACACGATGGCGCAAGACCGAGCGCGGGATCCTGCCCGCCCCGTGGCCTGGCGAGGTTCGTTCTTTGTTGCTCGCTCCTGCGTTGCCCCACCCATACTTATATCAAAGAGAGTGACCGCCACCCATGTCCTTGCTGATTCTCCTAGCGCTTCCTTTCGCCGGCAGTGTCGTGGCGGCCTTGCTGCCCGCCAATGCCCGAAACCGCGAAGCATGGCTTGCTGGTTTGGTCGCATTGGCAGGGACGGTACAGGCCGCCCTGCTCTACCCCGAGATTTCGTACGGCGGCGTGGTCCGCTACGAGTTCGCCTGGCTGCCTTCGCTGGGACTGAATTTCGTCCTGCGCATGGACGGGCTGGCGTGGATATTCAGCCTGATGATCACCGGCATCGGCCTGCTCGTCGTGCTGTACGCGCGCTACTACATGTCGCCGGAAGATCCGGTGCCGCGCTTCTTCTCCTTCTTCCTCGCCTTCATGGGCGCCATGCTGGGCGTGGTCCTGTCCGGCAACCTGATCCAGCTCGCGCTGTTCTGGGAACTCACCAGCCTGGTGTCCTTCCTGCTGATCGGCTACTGGCACCACCGGCCCGACGCGCGGCGCGGGGCACGCATGGCGCTCACGGTCACGGCCGCCGGCGGCCTGTGCCTGTTCGCGGGCATCCTGGTGCTGGGCCACATCGTCGGCAGCTATGACCTGGAAACGGTGCTGTCCTCGGGCGACCTGATCCGTTCGCACCCCGTCTACGAGGTCGCGCTGGTCCTGATCGCGCTGGGCGCGCTGACCAAGAGCGCGCAATTTCCCTTTCATTTCTGGCTGCCCCACGCCATGGCGGCGCCCACCCCGGTGTCCGCCTACCTGCACTCGGCCACCATGGTCAAGGCCGGCGTCTTCCTGCTCGCCCGGCTGTGGCCGGTGCTGGCCGGCACCGAGGAATGGTTCTGGATCATCGGCGGCGCGGGCCTGTGCACCCTGCTGCTGGGGGCCTATACGGCCATCTTCCAGCAGGACCTGAAAGGGCTCCTGGCCTATTCCACCATCAGCCACCTCGGCCTGATCACGCTGCTGCTGGGGCTGGGCAGCCCGCTCGCGCTGGTGGCCGCGGTCTTCCACATCATGAACCACGCGACCTTCAAGGCCTCGCTGTTCATGGCGGCCGGCATCATCGACCACGAATGCGGCACCCGCGACATCCGCCGGCTCAGCGGGCTGGCCCAGGTCATGCCGATCACCGCCACGCTGGCCATGGTGGCCGGAGCCGCGATGGCCGGCGTGCCGCTGCTGAACGGCTTCATCTCGAAAGAGATGTTCTTCACCGAGGCCGTGGTGGTGGGCAACGCCGTCGGCATGAGCCATGCGCTGCCCATCGCCGCCACCGTGGCGGGCGCCTTCAGCGTGGCCTATTCGTGGCGCTTCCTGCACGACGTGTTCTTCGGACCGCCGCCGCACGACCTGCCCCGCACCCCGCACGAGGCTCCGCGCTGGATGCGCTTCCCCGCCGAGGTCCTGGCCTTCCTGTGCCTGGCCGTGGGGGTGGCGCCGGGCTATACCATCGCCCCCTTCCTGGCCACCGCCGTGCGCGCCATCCTGGGCGAAGCGGTGCCCAGCTACAGCCTGGCCATCTGGCACGGCTTCAACCTGCCGCTGGTCATGAGCTTCGTCGCGCTGGTGGGCGGATCGGCGCTGTACATGATCCTGCAGAAGACCCTGCGCCTGAGCACGGTCGAGCGCCTGCCGCTGTTCTACCGCTTCAACGGCAAGCGCGCCTTCGAGCGCATCATGACCCTCGCGACGGCGCTGGCGGACCGGCTCACCAACAGCCTGGGCGCGCGCGGCCTGCAATCGCAGCTGCTGGGCATCGTGGCCTTCGCCATCCTGGTGGCCGTCGTCACGCTGTACGGCCGGCCGCTGCTGATGCCCGCCGCTCAGACCTCGCCCATCGACCCGACCTTCGCCATCCTGTGGCTGATCGGCATCGCCTGCGCCATCGGCACCGCCTACCAGGCCAAGTACCACCGGCTGGCCTCGCTCATCATGATGGGCGGCGCCGGGCTGGTCACCTGCATCACCTTCGTCTGGTTCTCGGCCCCCGACCTGGCGCTGACGCAGTTGCTGGTCGAGGTGGTCACCACCATCCTGCTGCTGCTTGGCCTGCGCTGGCTGCCGCGCCGCAAGGAGCCCAGGGAACTGGGCATACGCGTGCCCGCCATCGCCTGGCTGCACCGGGTGCGCGACCTGGCCATCGCCGTGGCGGGTGGCGCCGGCATGGCGCTGCTGGCCTACGCCGTGCTGACGCGGCCCTATCCCGACACCATCTCCAACTACTTCCTGGAGCGGGCGCTGACCGAGGGCGGCGGCACCAACGTCGTCAACGTGCTGCTGGTGGATTTCCGCGGCTTCGACACGCTGGGCGAGATCTCGGTGCTGGGCATCGTCGCGCTGACCGTCTACGCGCTGCTGCGGCGCTTCCGTCCCGCGCCCGAGAGCATCGCCCTGCCGCACCAGCAGATCGACCAGGGCAAGACCGACGCCGCCGCGCGCGCGGGCGACGATCCGGCGGTGGGCTACCTGCTGATGCCGTCGGTGCTGATCCGGCTCGCGCTGCCCATCATCGCGCTGTTCGCCGTCTTCCTGTTCATGCGCGGGCACAATCTGCCCGGGGGCGGCTTCGTCGCCGGGCTGACGCTGTCGGTGGCCTTCATCCTGCAATACATGGTGGGCGGCACCGCCTGGGTCGAGTCCAAGATGCGGCTGCACCCGCAGCGCTGGATCGGCCTGGGCCTGCTGTTCGCGGTGCTGACGGGCATGGGAGCCTGGCTGTTCGGCTATCCCTTCCTGACCTCGCACGGTGCCCACCTGCACCTGCCCCTGGTGGGCGAGATCCACGTGCCCAGCGCCTTTCTTTTCGACCTGGGCGTGTTCAGCCTGGTCGTCGGAGCCACGATGCTTATCCTTACCGCCCTGGGCCACCAGTCCATACGCAGCCACCGCGCCGCGCAGCAGGCCGAGGCCGAGCTTCCCCGGGGAGGTGCCCGGTGGAAGTGATCATCGCCATCGCCATCGGCGCGCTGGGCGGCTCCGGCATCTGGCTGCTGCTGCGGCCCCGGACCTTCCAGGTCATCATGGGCATCTCGCTGGTGTCCTATGCCGTGAACCTGTTCATTTTCTCGATGGGCAAGCTGTCGCTGGACCAGATTCCCATCCTGCGGGCCAGCCGCGCCAGCGAGGTCGCCGACTACGCCGACCCGCTGCCCCAGGCGCTGGTGCTGACCGCCATCGTCATCGGCTTCGCCATGACCGCGCTCTTCCTGGTCCTCATGCTCGCCTCGCGCGGCCTGAGCGGCACCGACCACGTGGACGGCAGGGAGGGTGAATGATGCTGTCCTGGCATGACCATCTCATGATCGTCCCCATCGTCCTGCCCATGCTGGTGGCCGGCTTGATGCTGCTGCTGGGCGAGGGCCGCGCCACGGCCAAGGCCGTGGTCAACGTGGCTGCCACCGTCACCCTCCTGGCCGTGGCAATCGCGCTGCTGCGGCAGGCGGACGCCGGCCCGGTGCGCGTCGCGGTCTACCTGGCCGCCAACTGGCCGGCGCCGTTCGGCATCGCGCTGGCGCTGGACCGGCTGTCGGCCATCATGCTGCTGCTGACCGCCATCATGGCGCTGGGATCGCTGCTGTATTCGCTGGCACGGTGGCACCGTGCGGGCGTCCATTTCCATCCCCTGTTCCAGCTCCAGCTGATGGGGCTCAACGGCGCGTTCCTGACGGCGGACCTGTTCAACCTGTTCGTCTTCTTCGAGATCCTGCTGGCGGCCTCCTACGGGCTGCTGCTGCACGGCTCCGGGCCGCAGCGGGTCAAGGCAGGCCTGCACTACATCGCCGTCAACCTGGTCGGATCGTCGCTGTTCCTGATCGGCGTGGCGCTGATCTACGGCGTGACCGGCACGCTGAACATGGCCGACGTGGCCGTGCGCATCGGCCAGGTCGAGGCGTCCGACCGCATGCTGATGGAGGCCGGCGCCGCCATCCTGGGCGTGGCCTTCCTGACCAAGGCGGGCGCCTGGCCGCTGAACTTCTGGCTGCCGCCCTCGTACGCCGCCGCCTCGCCGCCCGCCGCCGCCCTGTTCTCCATCATGACCAAGGTGGGCGTGTACGTGATCCTGCGGCTGTCGCTGCTGATGTTCGGCGACCAGGCCGGCGAGTCCAGCGGCTTCGTCCAGCAATGGATCCTGTACATCGGGCTGGCGACGCTGACCTTCGGCACGCTGGGCATGCTGGCCTCGCAGAACACCGGACGGCTGGCCGGCTTCGCGGTCATCATCTCCTCGGGCACGCTGCTGTCGGCCATAGGCTTCGGCCGCGACAGCGTGACGGCCGCCGCCCTGTTCTACCTGGTCAGCTCGACGCTGGCGCTGGGCGCCTTCTTCCTGCTGCAGGAACTGATGGAGCGCAGCCGGACCTTCGGCGCCGACCTGCTGGCGGTCACGCTGGAAGCCTTCGGCCTGGACCGCCCGGTCGACGCCGAAGAGGACATGAGCACGACCGACATCGGCGTGGCCATCCCCGCCGCGATGGCCTTCCTGGGCCTGAGCTTCATCGCGTGCGCGCTGGTGCTGTCCGGCCTGCCGCCGCTGTCGGGCTTCGTCGCCAAGTTCGCGCTGCTGACCACCATCCTGAACCCCGATGGGCTTACGCCCGAGATCGGCAGCCCCGAGCCCGTGCTGGCCTGGGTGTTGCTGGGCCTGCTGGTGGTCTCGGGCCTGACCACCGTGGTGTCGCTGACCCGCATCGGCATACGCGCGTTCTGGGTGCCCTCCGGCCGCGCCCAGCCCCGGCTGCGCGTGATCGAGGTCTTTCCCATCGCCGCCATGCTGGTGCTGGGCATCGTGCTGATGGTCCAGGCCCAGCCCGCCATGCGCTATTTCACCGACACCGCCCGCGCCCTGCACCATCCCGACGACTACGTGCGCGGCATCATGTCGGCCCGGCAGGCCGGCCCAGGGGGCGCCACCCCATGATCCGACGCATCCTTCCCTGGCCGCTGACCTCGCTGTTCCTGCTGGCGATGTGGCTGCTGCTCAACCAGACGCTCTCGCTCGGCCATATCCTGCTGGGTGCACTGCTGGCCGTCGGCATACCGCTGTGGACCGCGCCGCTGCGGCCGGTCAGGGCGCGCCTGCGGCGGCCCGCGGTGGCCGTGAAGCTGTTGGGCGTCGTCATCCTGGACAGCATCAAGTCCAATTTCGACGTCGCCCGGGTCATCCTGGGCTCCAAGGCCAAACGCGACAACTCCGGTTTCATCCGGATGCCTCTGGCGCTTCAGGATCCGCACGGCCTGACCACCCTGGCGCTGATCCTGACCGCGATCCCGGGCACGGTCTGCATCGAACTGGCCGACGACAAGAGCTGGCTGCTGATCCACGTGCTGGACCTGAACGACGAGCAGTTCTGGATCGACACGATCCGGACCCGCTATGAACAACCGCTGATGGAGATCTTCGAATGAATGGCATGCTCGAATGGGCCAGCCTGTTCTCGCTGCTGTGCATCGCCGTCGCCATGCTGCTGGCCACGCTGCGGCTGCTGAAGGGCCCGGCCGCTCAGGACCGGGTGCTGGCGCTGGACACCATGTACATCTGCGCGATGCTGATGCTGCTGGTGCTGGGCATACGGACCGGCAGCACCGAGTATTTCGAGGCCGCGGTCACGATCGCGCTGCTGGGCTTCGTCAGTTCGGTGGCGCTGGCCAAGTTCCTGCTGCGCGGCGAGGTGATCGAATGACGGGCGAGATGATGCTGCCGCTATGGGCCGAGATCCTGGTCTCGCTGCTGCTGGCCGCGGGCGGCGTGCTGACCCTGGTCGGCTGCCTGGGGCTGTGGCGCTTCCATAGTTTCTACCAGCGCATGCACGGCCCGACGCTGGGCGCCACGATGGGGATGGTGTTCATCGTGCTGGCCTCGATGCTGTATTTCACGATGACCGACGAGGGGCCGGCGCTGCACGAGGTGCTGATCGCGGTGTTCCTGACCTTGACGGTGCCGGCGACGACGCTGATGCTGGCCCGGGCGGCCTTGTACCGGCATCGGCGCGCGGGCAAGGACGTGCCGCTTCCTGATGGAGCGACGACGGCCGCCCGGTTCCGTACGGACACGCTGGACGACGAACACTACTACTCCGTGGACGAAAAAAAGGGCCCTCCCCCCACGCCCTGACGGGCTTCACCTCGAGGGGGCGGCGCTGGGCGGACCGGCCAAGCCGGATCCGCGGCGCCCTGGCAAACTTCAATGTCCGTGCGGAAAAACCAGGTAGGCCATGCCGGCTTCGGTGGCCAGGCCGATCTTCGCTCCCACCGGAAGCGTCGCCTTGGTCTTCACGTGGCCGAACGGCAGGCCGGTCACGACCGGCACCTTCACTTCGCGGCGCAGCCATTGCACGACCGAGCGCAGGTCATAGCCGGCATCGTGCGGCGTGAGCTTGTAGTCGGTGAAGCTGCCCAGCACGATGGCCCTCTGGCGGGCCAGCACGCCGGCCTGGGCCAGCTGCACCAGCATGCGCTCGACCCGGTACGGGTGCTCGTTGATGTCCTCCAGGAACAGGATGCCCCGGGTGCGCGGGAAATACGGCGTGCCCAGCAGCGAGACCAGCACCGCCAGGTTGCCACCCCACAGCACGCCGCGGCAATCGACCGGGTCCGAATCCTCGGACTCGAAACTCAGGATCTCCAGTTCGCCGCGCAGGGTTTCGCCGAACATCGCCGCGGTCAGGTCGTCCACGCGCTTGCCGCCGAAGTCGAAGGCCGCCATGGGGCCGGCGTAGCTGACCGCGCCGGTCCTGGCCAGCAGGGCCAGCTGGAAAAAAGTGAAGTCGCTGTGCCCGACGAAGCGCTTGCCGCTGTCGGCCATGGCTCTCCAGTCTATGCGCGGCAGGATGCGCGACAGGCCGTAGCCGCCGCGCGTCGCCATCACGATGGGATGTTTCTGCGTGATCGCCCTTTCCAGCGCCGCCAGCCGCTGGTCGTCCGTGCCGGCGAAGCGTTCGTGGCGCAGCAGCGCGCCCCGGTCCGCCACCGGATGGAAGCCCTGGGCCTTCAGGTTGTTCCGCGCGCGCGCAATGACCTCGGAATCGGGCACCGCGCCCGAGGGCGAGACGAGGTAGACGCCGGGCCGGGTTCCCAGAGGCGGGAAATCCGTGCCGGAATCATGCTCGTGGTCATGATGATGCTCGCCGCCATCGTCGTGGTGGTGGCCGTGGTGCGCATCGTGGTCGTGGTGGGCGTCGGGGGAAGAGCGGCGTCGATTCATGCGGGCTCGGAAGGAAGTGGCGGGCCGCCGCGGGCGGCTTCGCGTTTCTGGCGGAAGAAGGCGCGGAGCAGTTCTCCGCATTCGGTGGCGAGCACGCCGCCCTCGACCCGGGTCTGGTGATTCAGCACGGCGATGGACGGCAGATCGAGAACGCCGCCGCAGGCCCCGGTCTTCGGGTCGGACGCACCATACACCACGCGCGCCAGCCGCGCGTGCAGCATGGCGCCCATGCACATGGCGCAGGGTTCGAGAGTGACGTAGAGCGTGGCGCCCGGCAGGCGGTAGTTGCCGGCGGCCAGGCAGGCCGCGCGCAGGGCCTGGATCTCGGCGTGGGCGGTGGGGTCGTGGCTGCCCACGGGGCGGTTGGCGCCCTCGCCCAGGATGCGGCCCGAAGCGTCGCAGACCACGGCGCCGACCGGCACCTCGCCGTCGCGCCAGGCTTGTTCGGCCAGCGCCAGGGCGCGCCGCATCAGGATGACATCGGGAGAGTCGGACATGGGAGGGAAGGAATGAACCGCCGCATTCTACCGCGCGGGGCGGCCCCGGTCGGCTTCGGGCGCCGCGCGGGCGGCCGGGAACCCTTACATATGACTGTCATGTTACTCCGCCATGATGCGGCGCTTGTCCAACCCACCCGACCGAACGATGACACTCGCCACCCAGCCCTCGCGCATGACGATCCTTGCCCGCAGCCTGTGCGCCCTGGCGGTCGCCCTTCCCCTTGCGGCCTGCCTGAGCGACGGCGGCGACGACGCGGCCCCCACCACGCCGCCCGTCACCCCGCCCCCCGTTGCCGAGCCGACGCCCAAGAGCATCAGCCTGAAAATGCTGGGTCGCTATTCCGCCGGACAATTCGGTGTCAGCGCCGCCGAAATCCCCGCGTTCGACGCGGCCAGCAAGCGCGGCTTCGTCGTCAACGCGCGCAACGGCGTGGTCGACGTGCTGGACCTGAGCACGCCCGCCAGCCCCAAGCATATCGGCACGATCGACGCCTCGACCATCTCGACCGGCGCCGAGATCAACAGCGTCGCCGTCCACAACGGGATCGTCGCGGTCGCCATCCAGGCGGCGAAAAAGACGGATCCGGGCTACGCCGCGTTGTACAAGGCCGACACGCTGGCCCTGCTGGGCAAGGTCGGCGTGGGCGCCCTGCCCGACATGCTGACCTTCACGCCCGACGGCAAGACCCTGCTGGTCGCCAACGAAGGCGAGCCCAGCGATGACTACCAGATCGATCCGGCCGGCTCGGTCAGCGTCATCGACGTCTCGAACCCCGCCGCGCCGTCGGCCCGGGTGGCCGGCTTCATCGCCTGGAACGGCAAGGAGGCCGAGCTGCGCGCCAAGGGCGTGCGCATCTTCGGCCCCCAGGCCAGCGCGTCGCAGGACTTCGAGCCCGAGTACATCGCCGTGTCCGCCGACGGCAAGACCGCCTGGGCCACGCTGCAGGAGAACAACGCCCTGGCGCGCATCGACATCGCCACCGCCACCGTGACCGACATCCTGCCTCTGGGCTACAAGGACCACGGCCTGGAAGCCAACGCGATGGACGCCAGCGACGAGCCCGCCAAGCTGGACATCCGCACCTTCCCCGGCGTGCGCGGCATGTACCTGCCCGACGCCATTGCCTCTTACACGGCCGGTGGCAAGACCTATCTCGTGACCGCCAACGAGGGTGACGCGCGCGCCTGGGGCGAAGACGACGACGCCTATTGGAATGGCGATGCCAGCAAAGGCTTCGTCGAGGAGTTCCGCGTCAAACACCTGGTCCATACCAGCGGCTTCGCCCGCCGCCGGGGCGACGACCTGCCGCCGCAGCTCGACGCGCTGGCCGCCGGCGCCCTGCTTAACCCCGAGACCTTCGCCTACTGCGGCGCCACGGCCGGCAAGCCGGGCGCCTGCCGCGACGACGACGTCCTGGGCCGCCTGCAGATATCGTGGACCATGGGCTATCGCCAGGACGCCACCGGCAAGCCGGTCAAGTTCAACGCCCAGGGCATCGAAGACCCCACGGGCGACCGCATCATGTACGACCACCTGTACGCCTACGGTGGCCGATCGTTCTCGATCTGGGACCAGGACGGCAAGCTGGTGTGGGATTCGGGCGCGCAGTTCGAGCGCATGCTGGCCAGCGACTCGTGCAAGCTCGGCCCCGACCGCGACGTGCCCTGCGCCACCTACTTCAACACCGGTCATGACGAAAAGGCCACCTTCGACAGCCGCAGCGACGCCAAGGGCCCCGAGCCCGAAGGCGTGGAAATCGGCGTGATGGGCAACAAGACCTTCGCCTTCATCGGCCTGGAGCGCATGGGCGGTGTAATGGTCTACGACATCACCGATCCCAAGGCGCCGGTTTTCATGGACTACTTCAACACCCGCGCCAACTGGACGGACGAGCCCTCGGACGAGAATCTCGCCAAGATGGGCGACCTCGGCCCCGAAGGCCTGAAGTTCGTGCCCGCCGCCAAGTCTCCCACCGGCCAGCCGCTGCTGCTGGTCGGCAACGAGGTCAGCGGCACGACCGCCATCTACGAAGTCGCGCGCGTGCTGGAGTAAACGGCACGCCGGGGCGCCGGCGTCAGGCGCCCCGGCGCGGCTCCCTGCCCATGCCGAACACGATGACGGCGAAAGAAAGGACGCAGGCGGCCAGGCCGGCCAGGAACGCCGCGCGGTAGCCGTAGGCGCCGATCAGCAGGCCCGCCAGCGGCCCGGTCACGCCCGAGGTGATGTCCACGAAGGCCAGGAATCCGCCCACCGCCACGCCCCGGCTCTCGGGCGGCACGCGGCGCATGGCTTCCACGCCCATGGCCGGGAACACCAGCGAGAATCCCACGCCCGTCAGGGTCGCGCCGGCCAGCGCGAAGCCGGGGCCGGGCGCCATCCACAGCAGGAACTGGCCCAGGGCCTCGATCACTAGCGATACCGCGGCGACCTTGCGCCCGCCCAGTTGATCGGGCAGCCGTCCGAAGAACAGCCGCACCAGGATGTAGCCCGCGGCGAAACCGGTCAGGGCCAGGCCCGCCCCTTCCCACCCGCGGCTGGCGAAATACAGCACGACGAAGGCCGTCAGCACGGCGAACGGCGCCGAAGCCAGCGACAGCGCGCCGCCCTGCCGCCAGATCATGCCGATCACGCGCAGGAACGGCACCTGTTTCCGGGCACCCGCGGCCACCGGCACGGGCGGCACGCGCGAGGCGATCGCCAGGCCCACCAGCGGGAAGGCCACCGTGGCCAGCCCCACCGCCAGGAAGTTCACGTTCTGCATGACCCATACGCCCAGGGGCGCGCCCAGG
This sequence comes from Pigmentiphaga kullae, assembly GCF_004216695.1. Classification (GTDB taxonomy): domain Bacteria; phylum Pseudomonadota; class Gammaproteobacteria; order Burkholderiales; family Burkholderiaceae_B; genus Pigmentiphaga; species Pigmentiphaga kullae. Next base: position 707,866 of record NZ_SGXC01000002.1, on the reverse strand, counting down.
CCCAGCGCCGCGAACATGGCGATACCCTGCCAGGACATCACGATGCCCGTGCGCTGGGGCCCCACCCGGCCTATGCCCCAGGTCATGGTGCCGGTCAGGAACAGGCTTTCGGCCGGCCCCATCAGCACGCGGCCGGCAACCAGCACCGCCAGCGCGGCCGGCGGATGCGGGATCAGCGCCGAGGCCACATAGAGCAGGCCCGCCATGGCCGCCATGGGCAGGCCCATCATCACGGACTGGCGCGGGCCGTGCCGGTCGACGTAGGTACCGGCGAACTTGCGGGTAAGAATCGTGGTCAGCGGCTGCAGGCCGATGATCCAGCCCACCGCCAGCGGGCTGAAATCGAGCACGCCGTTCACGTAGAGCGGCAGCGCGGGCAGCGGCAGGCCTACGGCCAGGAAGCCGGAAAAGACGATCGCGACCAGCGGCAGCAGGCGTAGCGCGGATTCGTGGGAAGAGGGAGAAGAGACGGAAGGCGAGGCGTTGTTCATCATCGGACGTCGATAAGCGGCGCGCATGGACCCGGCGGGCCGGCGCGGCGTTCAGCGCGTTGGATGACGTTAACGCTTACGACTGCAAACAGGAAGACCGGGCCGCATCATACCACTGGCCCGAGGCCAGCATCCCTGTCGGGGCCGCCGCCTGGGGCGGATAGATCACGATGAAATCCGTCCGGAGCTCCCGCGCATTCAGCCAGACCAGGCAGAACGGCGCGGCCACGGCCGCGCACAGGATGAGTATCGCCAATAACCGTTCAGTCATTCGTACCACTGACTTCGTAAACAGCCCGCAGTCTACGCGCTCCCCTCGCCCGGCCCCGCCTGGGGTTCAGCCTTGTTTACCGTGGCAGGCAGCAGCAGCCGGAATTCGCTGCCCTGCCCCGGCGCGCTCTCGCACTCGATCCGGCCGCCATGCCGATCGACCACGGCCTTGACGAAAGCCAGGCCCAGTCCGAAACCCGGTTCGTCGCCGTCCTCGGCCCCGCCCACGCGCGAAAACTCCTGGAACAGGCGGGCCTGGTCGTCGGCGGCGATGCCCCGCCCCTGGTCCCGCACCGCGATGCACCACAGCTCGCCCCGGCGGACCAGGCGGCAGTCCACTCGCGTATGGGGCGGGCTGTACTTGATGGCGTTGCCGATCAGGTTGATCAGGGCGCGCGTCAGCTGCGAGCGGTCGCCGCGCAGCGGCGCGCCGTCGTCCGGCACGTCGGTGTCCAGCACGATGTGCCTGGCCTGGGCCAGGCTCCAGCACTCGTCGGCGGCGTCCAGGACCACGTCCGTGCCCTCGAGCAGGTCGTCGCGGACCGGCGCCGTTGCCACGCGCGCCAGCTCGACGAAGGACTCCGCCAGGGTCTGCGTGCGCAGCACGTAGCGCCGGATGCGAGCCAGCAGTTCGTCCTGCGCCAGCTCGCCGGGGTCGCTGCGATGCAGGTCCAGCAAGGCCAGGATGGCGCCCTGCGGCGATCGGATGTCGTGCGACAGGAAGCGCAGGGCCTGATCGCGCTTGCGCTCGGCCTCGCGCAGCGGATTGATGTCCACCAGGGTGGCGATCCAGGCCGTCTCGCCCCCCTCCTCGCCCGCGCATCGCGCGTACTCGAACAGGAAGGCCCGCCCGGCGGCATCGCGGCATTCGGCAAAATGTCCCGGCGCGACCGCCGCGGGCCAACTGAGCGGGCCGCCGCCCACCAGCGTGAAGCCGGCCAGCAGGCCCGCCATGTCCGCGCCCTTGGCGGCGGCCGCGCCGAACTGACGCACGGCCTGGCGGTTCGCCAGCAGGACCCGGCCGTCCTCGCCCACGGCCAGCGCCGCCTCGGGCAGGCTTCCTATCACCGACGACATGAAGGCCTGCACATCCAGCAAGCGCCCCGTGGCGCGGGACAAATCATGGATGCGCCGGTCGATGAGATCCCCGGCCTGCGCGGCCGCGTCCTGCGGCAGCACCGCGCCATGGCGTTTCAACCGGCCCAGCTCGTCGACCAGATAGCCGGCCGCGCGCTCCAGGCGCCGCCAGTTCCATGCCAGGTAGAAGGCCGCGATGGCCAGCACGGCCGCCCCGGGCGGCCACCACAGGCCATCGGCCAGCAGCAGGACGCCGCTGGCGGCTGCCGCCACGCCTATGCCCGCCACCGACGCGGCCAGCGCCCAGCCCGGCGCGAACAGCCACAGCGCCGGCAGCATCGCGGCCACCAGCAACGCCGTCAGCAGCGCGCCCGTCCACGGCGCGACGATGCGGCGCGCCGTGCCCGACATCAGGTTGTCGATCACGTTGGCCGAGATCTCGACGCCCGGCGTGAAGCGCTGGCGCGCCGACAAGGGCGTGGGATAGACGTCGCCCAGACCCGCGGCGGTGGATCCGACCAGTACGATGCGCCCGTCCAGCGCGCCGTCGGGCAGTTCGCCCGCCAGCACCTGGGCGGCCGGAATGGTGCGATAGGTACCGGCGGGCCCGGCATAGTCGATGTGTATCCAGAAATCGCGCCACCACGCGCCCGGCGCGGCCTCGCGGTCGGCCGGCGCGCGGTTCCCTGGCAGCGGATCGGCAACCGGCTGGCCGGCGACCTGCAGAAGCGCCAGCGCGAAATGGTTCCACTGGCGGTCCCGGGTGCCTTCGCGCAGGAAGACACTGCGCACCACGCCATCGGCGTCCGGCTCGACCGAGACATGCCCCAGCGCCCGCGCCGCGGAGGCCAGCGGCGGCACCGGCAGCATGGCCTGGACCCGCCCCGCCGTCTCGGCGGTGAACACGGGCAGCACCACGTTGCCGCTGCGGTGGATGGCCTCGGCCATGCGCAGGTCCACCGACGGATCGGCCGAAGGCTCGGACAGCAACAGGTCCAGGCCCAGCGCGGCCGGCGACTGCTGGGCGATGCGCTCGATCAGGTCGATCTGCTGGTCGCGGCTCCAGGGCCAGCGGCCCACCTTGGCCAGGCTGGCCTCGTCGATGGCCACCACCACGATGTCCTGGCTGGGCGCGGCGGGTTCCAGACGGCTGAAGAAGTCGTACAGGGCCGCATCCAGGCGGCCCAGGCCGTTCTGCCAGGCCAGCAACGCCGCCAGCAGCAAGCCTGCGACGACCGCGACGACCCGGGCCGCGGACCGCGTCCGCGCGGGCCCCGGACGCTGCGTGGCGGATGCTGCCTGACGGTCCATGCGCGTCAACGGGCCCTAGGGCAGCTGGATTTCCTGGCCGTCGCCCGAACGCAGCGAACCGTCTCCGCTGCGGACCGTGCGAGTGACGCGGAACCGCTGCGGACGCGTGAAATCGCGCACGTAACCGTCGCCGTCGGTGGCCTGGATGCGAACGAAATACTCGCCGGCGGGCAAGGATTCGAGCGCCCATTTGCGCTCCGCCGTGCGACGCTCGGCGGCGATGCCGGCAAAGCCGATGTCGCGCGCGACCTGGACGAGGTAGTTCTGGCCTTCCTCGCCGTCCCAGCTCAGCACGACTTCGTCGCCCTGCTGGCTCATGCCGAGCTTGCCGCCCACGGGCAGGCGCACCATGAAGCGGCGCGGATCGCTATAGGGCCCCGCGTCGGGCTTGCCGTCCTTGCCCTGGATGACCGTGCCCACGCGCCAGAAATAGTTGCCCGAGGCAAGCCCGCGCACGGCTTGGGAATCCGCGGACAGCATGCCTTCGTCGACCAAGGGCGCGGTGAACGCCTGGTCGCGCGACACCTGCAGGCGATAGCCGATGGCGCCTTCCGCCGCCGTCCAGCGCAGCACGGCCTCGGTCTGCTCGACCACGCCGCCGTCGGGCGGAGCGATGGTGACCGGGGGCTCGGGCCGGGCCTTGAGCCTGATCGGCCAGGTGACCGGACGGCCCTCGATGCCCTGCGCATCGACGCCATTGATCCGCACCACGTAGTCGCCATCCTCGAGTCCGGCGAAGCGCACGCGCGACGTGGCGGTCACGAGGTTGCTGGCCACCTGTTCGGCGGTATGGGCGGGCCAGATGAAGGCGCGATAGGAAACCGCGCCGGCCAGCGCGGGAAACGCCAGATCGATGATGGGACGCTGTTGCAGGGCCTGGACGCCGGACAGGTCCGGCGCCGCCAGCAGCGGCGTCAGCGTGGCCGTCGGCGCATCGGTGGCCACCGCGCCGCCCAGGCCCGCCGCGACCCGCGCGGTGGCACCCGAACGCGCCACCCGCAGTTCGACCTCCCCTTCCAGGACGTCGCTGGTGGCCGCGCTGCCTTCGCGCATCGACACGCCGAATTCCGTGCCGCGCACGCCGGCGGCCATCAGCGGCGTGTCGACCTGGAAGCGGCTGCGCGTGGGCCGCTGCGGCGATACGCGCGATTCGACGCGGCCCTTGTCCAGGACCAGCGAAGTGTCGGCGCGCTTCTTCGTCAGGTTGTATTTCAGGCGTTCCAGGCGCAGCTCGGAATCGCCTGCCACGCGCACCACCGAGCCGTCCGCCATCTCGAGCGTGGCGAAGCCGCCCGCATCGGTGCTCAGGCGATCGCCGTCGATCAGCCGCATGTCGCGCTCCAGCGCGCCGGTCGAGCCGCTGCGCGTGGTGTAGCGCACGCCTCCCGAGACGTGCACCACGCGCGCACCACCGGGTTTCTTGCGCAGCAGTGCGTCGGGCACCACGATGACGGAGCCGGGCTTGAGCCTGAGCGGATTGGGATTGCCGTTCTCGCGCGCCAGGGCCTGCCACTGGCCGGGATCTTCCAGGTAGGCCTGGGCGAGGTCATACAAGGTGTCGCCGTCGCGCACCAGGTGGCGCACCGGCTCGGCCTGCTGGGCATGGACGGCCGCCGCGCCGAACGCGCAGGCAGCGGCGACGGCCCACGCGGACAGCCGGATGCCGGCGCCCAGGCTGGGTAGATTCTTCATAGGGAGTCGTCGTTGGATTCGTTCGTGGCGGGCGGATCGGCCAGCATTTCGAAGCGGTAGCCCAGGCCGTAGACCGGCACGAGCCGCACGCCGTTATGGGGGCGCAGGTCGAGCTTGCGGCGCAGTTGGGACATGTGCGTGGTCACGGTGCGGGTATCGATGGCACTCGTGCCCCACAATTCTTCCAGCAGGTGTTCGTGCGTCAGCAGCCGTCCCAGGTTGCGGAACAGGTATAGCGCCAGTTCGTATTCCTTGGGCTTGAGTTCCACCGGTTCGCCCTTGACCCGGGCCTCCCGGCGGTGCAGGTCGAAGGTGTAGGCGCCAAAGCCCGGCTGGCTCGGGCGGGAGGCCTCGGGATAGGCCCGCCGCAGCAGCGCGGCCACGCGCGCCTGCAGCTCGATGGGCCGGATGGGCTTGGCCATGTAGTCGTCGGCGCCGGCCTGCAGGCCATCGACCACATCCTGTTCCTCGTCGCGGCTGGTAACGAACAGCACCGGCAGGTGCGGCGGCAGGTTGCGGCGGATCCAGCCCAGGATCTCGGGGCCCTCGATGTGCGGCACGTGCCAATCCAGCACGAAGAGGTCGTAGCTCTGGCGATGGAGGTCGCGCAACATCGCCCTGCCGTCCTCGAACAGATGGCAGTCGTGCCCCGCCTGCAGCAGCGTCTTTTCTATGATCCGGGCATGCGCCGGGTCGTCTTCCAGTATGGCGATGCGCACCTGGCCCCCCAAAGATCGATGTAAAGCCAGCACATTTTATAACGGGGCGCGCCGCGACGCCCGGAAAGCGCCACTTTCCGGTGAATTTCGCGGCAGATCAAGGGGGAGCTGCTACGGGAGGGGGGTCAGCGCATGCCCGGTCCGTCGCCGGGCCGGGGCATCGCCGGGCCCGGCGAGCCGGACGGCATGGCGGGAGAACCGGGCTCGGGCGTCACCACTTCCCGGTATTCCCGCAGCACGCCTCCGCCTTCCACGCTGCCGCTGACCGTCCCTCTTCCATCCACCCGGGCCATGCAGGCCGCGCGGTCGGCTTGCGGCAAGGCGTTGCAGCGCTGGGTGCGGTTCTGCTCGTAGGCCGAATCGCTGGCGCCGCGCAGGTTGCCTCGGCGCGACTCCTGCAAGGCCGCGCCGGCTTCCCGCCGGCATGTCGCCCTGTCCTGTCCGGATTGGCCGCTGTTGCAGCGGGCCAGTTCGTCCTGGTAGGTGGTGTCGGCGGCCGAAGCGGCCTGCGCCGAGGTAAACAGAACGGTGCCCAGGGCGACCGCGGCCAGTCCCAGGGCGCCATGCTTGGTCTTCGTGTTCATGCCTGACTCCTTTCGCGCAGGAAAGGCCCCGGCGCGCGGGGCCGGCGCGTCGATCCAGTGTAGGCGTGGCATGTCCGCCCGCGATGGGGGCGGATCGCGACTATGTAAGCGTTCCGTACAGCAAAGACCGCAGCCCCCGGGACCAGGGGGCTGCGGCCACGGCTTGTTACGAAGGTTGGCGCGCGGGCAACAGCGCCGCCGCGGGTGCCGGGGCCTGCCCCTCCCAGCCGCCGCCCAGCGCACGGATGAGGTTGACCGTGGAACGGGCCAGTTCCCCATCCAGGCGGGTCGCCACCCGGCGCTGCTGGAGCACGCTGCGATCGGCATCGATCACGTCCAGGTAGCTGACCGAGCCTTCGCGGTACTGGATCTGCGACAGCCGCGCCGCGCGCGCGGCGGACGCCACCGCCTCGTCCTGAGCGCGGTACTGGTCGGCCAGGATGCGCAGATTGGCCAGGTTGTCTTCCACCTCCTTGAAGGCGGTAAGCACCGTCTGCCGGTAGTTGGCGGCCTCTTCCTCGTAGGCCGCCCGCGCGGCCTGCAGCCCCGCCTCGCGCCGCCCGCCGTCGAAGATGGGCAGCGTCAGCATGGTGCCCACCAGCGGGCCCAGCAGGAAGGTGCGGCTGGACCAGTTGAACAAATCGCCCAGTTGCGCCGACTCGTAGCCCAACGCCCCGGTCAGCTCCAGCCTGGGAAAGAAGGCCGTGCGCGCGACGCCGACGCGGGCGTTGGCGGCGGCCATCGCGCGTTCGGCCGCGGCGATGTCGGGCCGGCGCTCCAGCAGCTCGGAGGGCAGCCCCGGGGGAACCGATACCGCCAGCCTGGCCAGCGGACGCGCGGGCAGGCTGAAGGTGGCGGGCGCCTGGCCCAGCAGGATGGCCAGCGCATGTTCGGCCGCGGCGCGCTGGCGGGCGATGTCCAGCGCCTCGGACCGTGCCGAGGCCAGCTCCGTGCGCGCCCGCGCCAGGTCCAGTTCGCTGATGTCGCCTTCGTCGTAGCGGCGCTGGATCAGCGCCAGCGTGCGTTCGCGCAGGGCCACCGTGCCGCCGTAGAGTTCCTGCCCCGCGTCCAGCTCCCGCACCAGGAAATAGGCCTGCGCGACGTCGGCCTGCACCGCCAGTTGCACCGAGCGCAGCAGGGCTTCGCCCTGTTCGGCCTGGGCCGACGCCGCCTCGACGCCGGCCGCGACCCGGCCGAACAGGTCCACTTCATAGGCCACCGAAGCCTGGGCCCGCCACAGCGTCGAGGGCGAGGTATTTGCCTCGGCGGGCAGCCCTCTCGAAGCCGGCGACGGCCGCTGCCGCGTGGGCCCCGCGCCTGCGTCCACCCGGGGATACAGATCGGCCCGCGCCTCGCCCAGCCGCGCCCGGGCCTGCGCCAGGCGCGCCACCGCGGCCTTGAGGTTCTGGTTCGCATCCGCGGCCCGCTCCTGCAACTGGTCCAGTACCGGATCGCCGAACACCGCCCACCAGCGTCCTCGATGGGCCGCCTCGGCCGGCTGGGCGGTCTTCCAGCTGCCGCCGGCCGCTTCCTTGAACGACGCCGGCACCTCGGCGCGGGGAGGATCGTAGGGCGGCGCCACCGCGCAGCCCGTCAACACGAGCAAGGCCGCCAGCGCCATGCCACGCAGACTTTTCTTCATGGAGTTCTCTTTCACTTCAGTGCCCCGCGTGATGGGGCGCCACGATGGGCGCCTCGTGCTGCGCGGCCGAGTGCAGCTTGCGCGCACCGCCGGCCAGCCGCAGCAATACATAGAAGACCGGTGTCAGGAACAGGCCGAACAGGGTCACGCCCAGCATGCCGAAGAACACCGCCACGCCCATGGCGTGCCGCATCTCCGAGCCTGCCCCGGTGGAGGTCACCAGCGGCACCACGCCCATGATGAAGGCGATGGACGTCATCAGGATGGGACGCAGGCGCAGCCGGCTGGCCTCGATGGCCGCCTCGACCACCGACCTGCCCTGCAGTTCGAGCTCGCGCGCGAACTCGACGATCAGGATGGCGTTCTTCGAGGCCAGGCCCACCAGCACCATCAGGCCGATCTGGGTGAAGATGTTGTTGTCGCCCCGCGTCAGCCACACGCCCGTCAGCGCGGCCAGGATGCTCATCGGCACGATCAGGATCACCGCCAGCGGCAGCGTCAGGCTTTCGTACAACGCGGCCAGCACCAGGAACACCAGCAGCACGCTGATCGGGAACACCCAGATGCCGGCATTGCCCGCCAGGATCTGCTGGTAGGTCAGGTCCGTCCAAGCCAGCTTCATGCCGCGCGGCAGGACCTGCTCGGCGATGCGCTCGGCGGCGGCCTGCGCCTGGTCCGAGGAATAGCCGGGCGCCGGCCCGCCGTTGATGTCGGCGGCGGTATAGCCGTTGTAGCGCACCACCATCTCCGGCCCGAAGGTCGGACGCACGTCCACCAGCGACGACAGCGGCACCATCTCGCCGGCGGCGTTGCGCGTCTTCAGCGCCAGGATGTCGTCCGGATGCGCGCGGAACGGCGCGTCGGCCTGCGCGCGGACCTGGTACACCCGCCCGAAGCGGTTGAAATCGTTCACGTACAGCGAACCCAGGTAGATCTGCATGGTGTCGAACACGTCGGTAACGGCAACACCCAGCTGCTTGGCCTTGACCCGGTCCAGCTGCACATCCAGCTGCGGCACGTTGATCTGGTAGCTGCTGAACGTCGGCCCGAGTTCCGGCGCCTTCTGCGCCGCCGCCACGAAGGCTTGCGCCGCCGCGTCGAGTTCGGCGTAGCCCAGCGCGCCCCGGTCTTCGATCTGCAGCTTGAATCCGCCCAGCGTGCCCAGCCCCATGACGGGCGGCGGCGGGAATACCGCGATGAACGATTCCTTGATGGCCGAGAACTGCTGGTTCAGCGCGTTCGAGATCGCTTCGGCCGAGACGTCCTTGCCCTTGCGCTCGTGGAAGTCCTTGAGCGACACGAAGACGATGCCGGCGCTCGAGCTGTTGGTGAAGCCGTTGATCGACAGTCCCGGGAACGCGATGGCGCTTTCCACGCCCGGCTGCTTGAGCGCGATGTCGGACATGCGGCGGATGACGTCCTCGGTCCGGTCCAGCGAGGCGCCGTTGGGCAGTTGCGCGAAGGCCACCAGGTATTGCTTGTCCTGCGCGGGCACGAAGCCCCCCGGCACGATGGACGAGACGCCCAGCGTCAGCGCCAGCAGCACGCCGTACACGCCCATGACCATGGCCTTGCGCGAGATGACGCCCGTGACCCCGGCGCCGTAGCGGTCGGAGGCCCGGCCGAACATGTCGTTGAAGCGGCGGAAGAACCCGCCGAACAGACGGTTCATCACGCGCGTCAGGCCATCGGGCCGGGCATCGTGCGACTTCAGCAGCAGGGCCGCCAGCGCCGGCGACAGCGTGAGCGAGTTGAACGCCGAGATCACCGTGGAGATGGCGATGGTCATGGCGAACTGCTTGTAGAACTGGCCGCTCAGGCCGGTCATGAAGGCCAGGGGCACGAACACCGCGACCAGCGTCAGCGCGATGGCGATGATGGGGCCGCTGACCTCGCGCATAGCGCGGTACGTGGCCTCGCGCGGCGTGAGCCCGGCCGCGATGTTGCGCTCGACGTTCTCCACCACCACGATGGCGTCGTCCACCACGATGCCTATGGCCAGCACCATGCCGAACAGGGACAGCGCGTTGATCGAATAGCCGAAGCCCAGCATCAGCGAGAACGTGCCGATGATGGAAACCGGCACCGCCAGCAGCGGAATGATGGACGCCCGCCAGGTCTGCAGGAACACGATCACCACCAGCACGACCAGGGCCACCGCTTCCAGCAGCGTGACCACCACCGCCTTGATGCTGGCGCGCACGAACTGCGTCGGGTCGTAGACGATGCGGTAGTCCACCGAGGGCGGGAAATCCTTGGCCATGTCCTTCATGGCCGCCCGCACCTGGTCAGACACCGCCAGCGCGTTGGCGCCGGGCGACTGCATGATGGCCAGCGCCACCGCCGGCTTGTTGTCCAGCAGCGAACGCAGGCCGTACTCGGCCGCCGCCAGCTCGATGCGCGCCACGTCCGACAGGCGCGTCACGCCGCCGTCGGGCGAGGTCTTGAGCACGATGTTGGCGAAGTCCGATTCGGTCTGCAGCCGCCCTTGCGTGTTCACCGACAATTGCAGCGACACGTCGGACGCGCTGGGCGAGGCGCCGATCACGCCCGCCGCGACCTGCACGTTCTGTTCGCGTATCGCCGCCACCACGTCCGAGGCCGTCAGCCCGCGCTGCGCGACCTTCTGCGGATCCAGCCAGACGCGCATCGAATAGTTGCCGGCGCCCCACAGCTGCACCTCGCCCACGCCGGGTATGCGCGCCAGGCGGTCCTTGACGTTGATCAGCGCGTAGTTGCGCAGGTAGGTGATGTCGTAGCGGTCGTCCGGCGAGATCAGGTGCGTCACCATCGTCAGCGTGGGCGAGCTCTTGATGGTCGTGACGCCCAGCCGCTGCACGTCCTCGGGCAGGCGCGGCAAGGCCTGCGACACCCGGTTCTGCACCAGTTGCTGCGCCTTGTCCGGGTCCATGCCCAGGCGGAAAGTGACGGTAACGGCCAGGTTGCCGTCGCTGTTGGCCTGGGACTGCATGTACAGCATGTCCTCGACGCCGTTGATGGACTCCTCCAGCGGCGAGGCCACCGTCTCGGCGATCACCTTGGGGTTGGCGCCGGGGTACTGCGCGCGCACCACGACCGAGGGCGGGACGACTTCCGGATACTCCGAAATGGGCAGCTGGAACATCGCCAGCGCGCCCGCCAGCAGGATCAGGACCGACAGCACGCCCGCGAAGATGGGCCGGTCGATGAAGAACTTGGAAATATTCATGATCGTGTCCAGGCCGCCTCAAACCTGCTTGGGCTGGCGCACGGCCGGCGTGCCGGCGGGAGCGCCGTCGGCCGGCGGGCCATCGCCCGCGAACCGGCCCGGCTGCCCGGCCATGGGAACCTCGCGCGGCGTTACCGGTTCGCCCGGACGCACGCGCTGCAAGCCGTTGACCACGATGCGCTCGCCCGCCTTCAGGCCATCGTCGACCACGCGCAGGCCGCCGCTGGCCGTGCCCAGGCGGACTTCGCGGTAGCGGGTGCGGTTGCCTTCGTCCAGCACCAGCACGAAACGCTTGTCCTGGTCGGTGCCGACGGCGCGTTCGTCGATCAGCAGCGCGTCGCGCGGCTTGCCGCCGCCCAGTTGCACGCGCGCGTACAGCCCGGGAATCAGTTGGCCGTCGGGGTTGTCGAACACCGCGCGCACGCGGATGGTGCCCGAGGCCACGTCCAGCCGGTTGTCGATGAAGCTGACCGTGCCCTTGCGGGGATGGCCCTCCTCGTTGGCCAGGCCCAGATAGACCGGAATGGCGCCCGAGCTCGCGCGGCTAGCCTGCGCCATCTTCAGGTAGGTGGGCTCGTCCACATCGAAGGCCGCATACATGCGCGCCGTCGAGACCAGCGTGGTCAACGGGGCCGACGCCGCCCCGGCCGCGACCACGTTGCCCACGGTGACCTGCGCGCGCGAGATGCGGCCGCTGACCGGCGCCGTGATGCGCGTGTATTCCAGGTTCAGGCGGGCGGCTTCCAGCGCAGCCCGGGCGGCTTGCAGGTTGGCCACGGCCTCGCGCGCGGCGTTCTGCTTTTCCTCGAAATCGCGCTTGGCGATCGCGTTGTCCGACAACAGCCGCTGGCCACGCGCCAGTTCGGAGGCAGCGTAGGCATCACGGGCCTCGGCCGCGGCAAGCTGGCCCTGGACCCGGGCGACCTCGGCCGCGTAGGGGCGCGGATCGATGGTGAACAGCACCTCGCCCTTCCTGACCAGGGCGCCGTCCTGGAAATGCACCGCGGTCAGCGTCCCGGACACCAGGGGCCGGATCTCGACGCGGTCGACCGCTTCCAGCCGCCCGGAATAGCCGCGCCAGTCCGTGATGGTGCGGCTGACGACCTCGGCCACGTCCACGGCCGCCGCGGGGGCCGGCGCGGCGGGGGTTTCCTGGCCGGCCAGGGCCGGCATCCTCTGCACGGCGATGCCGCCGGCAACGCCAAGCACGGCAACGCCCAGCGTGACCGCCAGGGCGCGTTTGCGAAAACGAAACATGAAAAACCTCGGGCTCGTATGGGTGAATACAGCGATGCCCGATTCTGAGTGTTATTGTGCTGCCGATAAATCCTGCGTTTTTACAAACACTATTCATCCAGAACGAATAATCGCCGCCCACCAGGCGGTAGGAGCCTTCCGTGGATAAATTTCAGGCCATGCAGGTGTTCACGCGCGTCGTCGAAGCCAACAGCTTCACCCTGGCGGCCGACAACCTCGGCTTGCCGCGCGCCACCGTCAGCACGACCATCCGCAATCTTGAACGAGCGCTGCAGGTCCGGCTGCTGAACCGCACCACCCGCAAGATCAGCCTCACGCCCGACGGCGCCTCGTACTACGAGCGCTGCATACGGCTGCTGGCCGACCTGGAGGAGGCCGAGACCTCCTTTCGCGATGTCGCGCGCCGGCCACGCGGCCGGCTGCGTATCGATACCCCGGCCTCGATCGGCCGTTCGATCCTGATTCCTTCGCTATGCGAATTCCATGAACGCTACCCGGACATCGAACTGGTGATCGGCATGAGCGATCGTCCGGTCGACCTGGTCCAGGAAGCCGTGGACTGCGCCATCCGCGTCGGCGAACTGCAGGATTCGTCCATGGTGGCCCGGCGCATCGGCACCTTCGAGAGCCTGACCTGCGCCGCGCCCTCCTACCTCGAAGCCTATGGCGAGCCGCGCACGCTGCGGGACCTGGAGCGCCACCACGCGGTGCATTATTTCTCCGCCCGCACCGGCCGCACCATCGATTGGGATTTCGTCGTGGACGGCGTTGCCACCGAGGTCAAGGTCAAGGGCATCGTCTCGGTCAACGATTCCGACGCCTACGTGGCCTGCGGCCTGCAGGGCTTCGGCCTCATCCAGCCCGCCCGCTACATGGTGCGGCCTCACCTGGAGTCCGGCCTGCTGCGCGAGGTGCTGACCGACTGGAAGCCCTCCCCCATGCCGATCTCGGTGGTCTACCTGCACAACCGGCACCTGTCGCCCAAGGTGCGGGCCTTCGTGGACTGGGTGGGCGAACTGTTCAGCCGGTGCCCGCTGCTGGGCGGCGAATGCCACGCGGACGACATGCCGCAGGAATGCGAGTTCGCCTGCCAGCCCAGCGGCCATACGGTGCGCTCGGTCATCGAACAGCACAACCTGGCCGAAAGCGTCTTCTAGCGCCTCCGGGCCCGTCGACCCTAGCCCCGGGCGCCGCCCCCGTCCGTCCGGGCCTCGACCGCCGCGCGGCACGGCGCCAACATGTCCAGTCGCTGCCTGTACACGTTCGTCCGCACCTCGAACATTCCCAGGACGGAATGGAACAGGTTGTCGTGGCTGTAGGGCTGGTCGCGGCGGGCGGCCAGGCAGGACCGGTCCACGCCCCAGTCGCGCGCCGCGCCGGGCGACACCCACATCACCATGGGCACGTGGGTCTGGGCGCGCGGCGCGATCGCATACGGCGCCGCGTGCAGGTACAGGCCGTTCTCGCCCAGCGATTCCCCATGGTCGGACACGTAGACCATGGCCGTATCCCGCGTGGCGGCCTGCTTCTGCAACAGGCCGACGACCTGCGCCAGGAAGTGGTCGGTGTAGAGAATGGAGTTGTCGTAGGCGTTGACCAGCGCTTCCTGCGGGCAGTCGCCCAGCTGGTTGGTGCGGCAGACGGGCTTGAACCGCTCGAACTCCGGCGGATAGCGTCGATAGTAGGCCGGACCGTGGCTGCCCATGGTGTGCAGCACGATGAAGGCGTCGCCCGGATGGGCGTCCATGTACGCGGACAGCCCCTCCAGCAAGGCCTCGTCGCGGCAGCCCTCGGCGTCGCAAGAGGGATGGCTGGTGTTGCCCATGACGCTGTCGTTGGGCACGCGCAGGCAGGTGCCCTTGCAGTCGCTGTTGTTCTCGCGCCAGTAGACCGCGACCCCGGCCCGCTGGAGCACGTCCAGCAGGCTCTCGCGCGTCTTGGCCGACCGGTCCGAATAATCCGCCCGGCCCAGGTCCGAGAACATGCAGGGCACCGATACCGCCGTGGACGTGCCGCACGAGGCGACGTTGGAGAAATTGAGCACGCCCAGGCGCGACAGCTCCGGCGTCGTGTCGCGCGCATAGCCGTTCAGGCCGAAGTGGTCGGCGCGCGCCGTCTCGCCCACCACGAACACCACCAGGGATTTGCGGGGCCGCGCCGCGGCGGCGGCCGAACGGGCGGCATCCAGGCCGATGGGCGCCACGACCAGGGCGGCCTCCTTGGCGCCCCAGCGCTGGCGCGCGTACTTGCCCAGGGCGTACAGGTAGCTCGTGGGATTGATTTTCTGGGTCACTTGCCGGTGCTCGCGGAACAGCGGCGCATACACCGAGTAGAAACCGCCCAGCATCGCCAGGCCCGTCACCAGGCAGGCCGCGGCGACCAGCAGGCGGGCCGCCACGCCCCGCGCGCCCGCCGCGTACTCCACGCGCAGGCGCCACAGGCCCGCCACGGGCAGCACGCCCAGCACCAGCAGATAGCCCAACAGCCCCGGGCTCAGCAAGGCGCCGGCCTCGCGTACGTCGGTCTCGGCCAGGTTCTGCACCATGACGTTGTCGATCGAGATGCCGTAGGTGCACATGAAATAGGCCGCCACGGCGGAAACGGGCAGCAGCAGCGTCAGCAGCGGCTTGAACACCGTCCTGAACGAGCACAGCGTCAGCAGCAGTCCGAACGCCGACCACATCAGGATGGCGAAAGACAGATAGAAGACGGCGGAGGCCGCCCCGTTCCAGGGAACGATGCGCAGGATCTCGCGCCAGACCGCGACGTTGTAGAAAAGCATCAATCCGGCGGCGATGGCGAGCGCCAGCCGCGTGCTGCGCCGGAGTCCCCAGCCGCGGTCCCGGCCGGCCGCGACCAGGCCCCGAATGAACGCCCCCGAGCGGCGTTCGTGTAGTACGGAAGACAAACCGGTGCTCCCTTGAAGCAATGCCGGCAAGCCTATCGGGGGCGCCATCGAAGAAACGTCGAAGGCTTGTCGAATTTTTGTCGAATCGACAAATCATTCACAAGCAAATAGTTTGCATGCTAATATTTTGCATGGACAAAATTGACAGACAGCTCGCCACCCTGACCATGGCCCTGGGCCGCACGGCCCGCGCCTACAAGTCGGCTGCCGACACCTTGACCGCCGATTTCGGCCTGTCCCAGGCCACCGCCTGGCCCGTGGTCATGATCGGCCGCCTGGGCGACGGCGCCCGCCCCGGCGCCGTCGCCGACGCGCTGGGCATCGAGCCCTCGTCGGTGGTGCGCGTCATCGACCGCGTGGTCGAGCTGGGCCTGGTCGAGCGACGCGAAGACGCCTCCGACCGCCGCGCCAAGTCCCTGTATCTCACGGCCGCCGGCCGGCAGTGCGCCGACCGGGTCGAAGCCGCCCTCATCCCCTTCCGCCGCGCCCTGTTCGCCGGCAGGAGCCAGGACGACATCGAAGCGTGCCTCCGCACGCTCGAAGGCTTGCAGACCGCGATCGAACAACTCGCCCGGGAGTCCGGTTCCGCGTCGTCCTCATGAAGCCCCCCACCCTTTCCGAAACGCTGTTCTCGCTCAAGAGCTACGCCGCCGCGGTCCTCGCCCTGTATCTCGCGATGCGCATGGGCCTGCCGCGTCCGTTCTGGGCCATGACCACCGCCTACGTGGTCAGCAGCCCGCTGGCGGGCGCGGTGCGCTCCAAGGCCGTCTACCGCGTCACCGGCACCACGCTGGGGTCGGCCATGGCCCTGGCGGCCGTGCCGCTGCTGGCCAACGCGCCGGAACTGCTGTCGCTCGCATTCGCGTTGTGGGTCGGGCTGTGCCTGTACATTTCGCTGCTCGACCGCACGCCCAGGTCCTATCTGTTCATGCTGGCGGGCTACACCGCCGCGCTGATCGGCTTTCCCGCCGTCACGCAGCCCGAGCTGATCTTCGACACCTCGCTGGCGCGCGTGGAGGAAATCCTGCTGGGCATCGCCTGCGCCACGCTGATCCACAGCCTGGTGATGCCGCAGGGTATCGGCCCCGTCCTCGTCTCCCGCGTGCAGCGGGCCTACGACGACGCCCAGCGCTGGATCGCCGACACGCTGGGCGGCAAGGCCGACATTGGCCAGCTGGACCGCCGCAAGCTGGCCGCCGACGTCACCGACCTGCGCCTGATGGCGACCCATCTTCCCTTCGATACCTCGCACCTGCGCTGGACCTCGAATGCCATCCACGCCGTGCAGGACCGCATCTCGCTGATGATGCCGCTGCTGTCCGCCATCGAGGACCGCCTGGCCGTGCTGCGGGCCATGCCCGCCGGCCTGGCCCGCGGCTGGGAAACGGTGATGCGGGACGTGGCCGCGTGGATCGGCGATCCCCCGGCCCGGGACCCGGCGCGGCTGGCCGGGCTGGTGCGCACCATCGACGCGAACCATCCTGCTGTCTCGCCGGACATGGGCTGGCGCGAGATGGTCGAACTCAGCCTGGGCTCGCGCCTGAAGGCCCTGATCCATGCCTACGCCGATTCCGGCGCGCTGCGCACGCATATCGAGGCGGGCCTGCACGACGCCCATTCCGACGCCATCCGCGAACAGCCCAGCTCGCCGCGCGTGTTGCACACCGATCGCGGGCTGGCCCTGTTGTCGGCCTTCGCGGCCACCGTGGCCATCCTGGCCTGCTGCCTGTTCTGGATCGCCACCGCGTGGCAGGCCGGTTCGGGCGCGGCCCTGATGGCCGCCATCTTCTGCTGCCTGTTCGCCACCATGGACAACCCGGTGCCGGCGATACAGGTGTTCCTGAAGTTCACGCTGCTGTCCATCCCGTGCTCGGCCTTCTATCTGCTGGTCGTGCTGCCGGCCGTGCACAGCTTCGAGATGCTGGTGCTGACCACCGCGCCACTGTTCCTGCTGCTGGGCGTCCAGATCGCGCGCCCGCCCACCACCGGCCGCGCGATGGCCTTCCTGTTCGGCGTGACCTCGGCGCTGGCCATGCACGACACCCAGACCGCCGATCTCGTCTCTTTCGCCAACAGCATGCTGGCGCAGGTGGCGGGCATCGTAGCCGCCGCCGTCTGCACGCGGCTGTTCCGCACCATCAGCGCCGACCGCAGCGCGCTTCGGCTGCTGCGCGCGAACTGGCGGGAACTGGCCGAACTGGGGCGCGCCGACTCGGCCCGCAACATCGTCGTGACCGAGATCTCGGCCCGCATGCTTGACCGCCTGGCGCTGCTTGCGCCCCGCATGGCGGCCGCCCGCGCCAATGCCGACCTGCGGGGCGCGGACGTGCTGGCGGACCTGCGCGTGGGCCTGAACATGACGCAGTTGCTGCGCCTGCAGCCCGAACTGGACCGCGAACAGGTCCGCGTGCGGCCCCTGCTGGCCGCGCTGTCCTCGTTCTTCGCCGGCCGGCGCCTGCCCACCCAGCGCCCCGCCCCCGATTTGCTCGCGCGGATCGACGCCCTGCTGCGCGCCGTGTGCGCGCTGCCGGCATCGAACGCACAGCGCGACGCCGTGGCCGCGCTGTGCGGCATCCGCCGCGACCTGCATCCCGATGCCGACGACTACCGGCCGGCGTCCTCCCTGCCGGAGCCCGACCATGTTCGCTGAAATCAATGTCTATGGCCTGTACGTGCCTGCCCTGCTGTTGCTGACCTTCGCGGCCATCGTCGTGGCGCGGCTGCTCGGGCGCGGGCTGGCCCGCCTCGGGCTGTACCGGCTGGTCTGGCATCCGCCGCTGTTCGACGCCTGCCTGTTCGTCATCACCCTGGCCTGCCTGTCGTTCCTTTTCACCCGCGAGTTCTGACGTGATACCCAAGATTTCATTGCCGGCTCTGGGCCGGTTCGCATTGACCCTACTGGTCCTGGCCATCGCCATCGCCGCCGGCTGGACCCTGTGGCAGCGCTACGAGGTGCGTCCCTGGACGCGCGACGGCCGTGTAAAGGCCTATGTCGTACAGGTCGCGCCCGATGTCACCGGCCCTGTCACCAAGGTGATGGTGCGCGACAACCAGGCCGTCCGCGCCGGACAGGTTTTGTTCGAGATCGACAAGGCCCGCTACGAGCTGGCCGTGCGCCAGGCCGAGGCCGCCGTGCAGTCCCAGCGCGCGGCCCTGGCCCAGGCCACGCGCGAAGTCCGCCGCGACGGCGAACTGGGCGAACTGGTGGCCCGGGAAAGCCGCGAACAGGCCCAGTCGCGCGCCGAGCAACTGCGTGCCGCGCTGGCCCAGGCGCAGGCCAACCTGGACCTGGCCCGGCTGAACCTGGCCCGCAGCACGGTGGTCTCGCCCGTCAATGGCTACGTGACCAATCTGGACCTGCAAGGCGGCGCCTACGTCACCGCCGGCCGTGCCGTCATGGCGCTGGTCGATCGCGACTCGTTCTACGTCGAAGGCTATTTCGAGGAAAACAAGCTGCCGCGCATCCACGTCGGCGACCAGGCATCGGTTCTGCTGATGGGCGCCGGCCAAGCGCTGGAAGGCCACGTCGAGAGCTTCTCCGAAGGCATCGCCGACCGTGACCGCAGCACCGCCGCCAACCTGCTGCCCAACGTCAACCCGACCTTCAACTGGGTGCGGCTGGCCCAGCGCATTCCGGTGCGCGTGGCCATCGACCGTGTGCCGGACTCGGTCAGGCTGGTGGCCGGCCAGACGGCCACGGTGGAAGTGCGCGAACCGCCCGCGCCCCGCCGTCCCGAAGGAGCGGCTTCATGAAGACCCATGCCTTGCGCTGCCTGGCCGCCGCGCTGCTGGCGGCGATGGCGGCATGCTCGACCGTCGGCCCCGACTACCGGGTTCCAGGACAGGCCATGGTCAAGCTCGATGCCGCCAACGGCCCGCTTGCCGGCCTGGAAGCCTCGTCCGCCCGGTCGGCGCCGTTGCCGGCCCACTGGTGGCGCTTGTACGACGACCCGGTGCTGGACGATCTGGTCGGGCAGGCCTTCGCCGCCAATACCGACCTGCGCGTGGCCGCCGCCAACCTGCAACGCGCCGCCGCCGTCGTCGATGAGGCCGGTGCCGGCCGTCGTCCGAACGTCTCGGTCAGCGCGGCCCCAGCCTATGGGCGGGCCTCCGGAGCGGCCAAGGGCGTGCCCTATGCGCTGCCCGACATGGGCACCTACGACACGGGCGCCTCCGTGTCCTATCAGGTCGACCTGTTCGGCAAGCTCTCGCGCGGCCTGGAGGCCGCCCATGCCGATGCCGACGCGGCCCAGGCCGCCTACGACCTGGCCCGCGTCAACGTCGCGGCGGGCACGGTGCGGGCCTATGCCGACACCTGCGCCGCCGGCCGGCAACTGGACGTGGCCCGCCGTTCCGTCGCGCTGCAGGAACAGTTCGCCGATCTCACCCGCAAGCGCGCCGGCATGGGCCGGGGCACCTCGCTGGACATCAGCCGCGCCCAGGGCCAGCTCGAACAGTTGCGGGCGGCCGTGCCGCCGCTGGAGGCGCAGCGCGCCACCGCGCTCTACCGGCTGGCCGTCCTGGTGGGCAAGGTGCCGGGCTCGCTGCCCGCGTCCCTGGCCGCATGCCATGTCCCGCCCACCTTGCGCGACCCCGTCCCTGTGGGCGACGGCGCGGCGCTGCTGCGCCGGCGGCCCGACATCCGCCAGGCCGAACGCGCGCTGGCCGCCGCCACTGCCCGTATAGGCGTGGCCACGGCCGAGCTGTATCCCAGCATTTCGCTGGGCCTGTCGGCCGGCAGCACCGGCACGCTGTCGCGCTTGGGCGCCGACAACAGCCTGCGCTGGAGCCTGGGGCCGCTCATCTCCTGGAGCCTGCCCAATACCGGCCTGGCGCGCAGCCATATCGAACAGGCCGAGGCCGGCAGCGCGGCGGCGCTGGCCCGCTTCGATGCCACGGTCCTGAACGCGTTGCGCGAGACGTCCAGCGCGCTAACCGTGTACGCCCGCGACCTGGACCGGACCGACGCGCTGCGCGCCGCGCGCGACCGCAACCGCGAAGCCGCGGAACAAGCGCGCACGCTGTACCGCCTGGGGCGCACCGACTTCCTGACGGCGCTGGACGCCGACCGCACCCTGGCCGGCTCGGAAAGCGCGCTGACCGCCGCCCAGGGGCAACTGGCCGCGGACCAGGCCGCGCTGTTCCTGGCGCTGGGCGGCGGCTGGGAATAGGCGCCGGCTACTTCTTGCCGCTCTTCTTCGCCTTGCCCTTGCCCGCGCCGCGCTTGGCGGCGGGCCCGGGCCGGCCTTTGCGGTAGTCCGCGTAGAACTGTTCGGCCATCTGCCGCAAGGCCCTGCCGATCGCGGCGTATTCGTATTCGTTCAGGTTGGCCAGCGATACGCGCCCGGCGGGCCGCAAGGTACCGAAGCCGCTGCCCGGCAGCATCACGATGCCGGTCTCGTCCGCGATACGGAACAAGAGATCGGTGGGCGCCACGTTCTTCTGCACCCAGGCCGCGAAATCCGGGCCGTACAGGTCTTTCGCGATGGCGCCCAGGTCAAGCAGCGTGTAGTAGTCGACCGCGTTGTCGTCGTGCGGCTGGGCGATGCCCAGTTCGCGGTACAGTGCCGCCTGCCGCCGGCGTATCAGCTTCTTGAGTTCGGCCTTGTAGCCATCCTGCTCGTCCATCAGCGCGAACAGCGAGAACAGGGCCATCTGCACCTGCTGCGGCGTGGACAGCCCGGCCGTGTGGTTCAACGCCACGGACCGGCTGTCGGCCACCAGCCGGTCGATGAACTTCAGCCCGGGCACGTCCGGCGTCAGCGAGGCATAGCGTTCGTTCAGCGCCTTCTTCGTCGAGGCCGGCAGGCCGCGCAGGATCTCGTCCATGACGTTGTCCTGGTGCACGGCGATGGCGCCCAGCCGCCAGCCCGTCGCGCCGAAGTACTTCGAGTACGAATAGACCAGGATGGTGTTGCGCGGGCAGGTGGCGAACAGCGACTGGAAGTCGTCGGCGAAAGTCCCGTAGACGTCGTCGGTCAGCACGATCAGGTCGCGCCGCCGGCTCTCGATGATGCCGCGTATGCGCTCGAGCCCATGGCCGTTGATCTTGTAGGACGGCGGATTGCTGGGATTGATGCAGAAGAAGACCTTCACCGCCGGATCGAGCAGCTTGTCGATCTCGGCATCGGGATATTGCCAGCCCTGGTCGGGGTCGGCGTTGATGTAGACCGGCTCCAGCCGGTAGTCGTTCAGGCGCGGGATCTCCATGTAGGGCGTGAAGGCCGGCATGCCTATCGCCACCTTGTCCCCCGCCTTGATCAGCCCGTTCTCCTTCATGGTGTCGAAGACGTAGGTCATCGCGGCGGTGCCGCCTTCGGTGGCGAAGACATCGATGCGCTGGTTGCTCAGGAAGCCGCCTATCATTTCCTTGACCAGATAGGTCCGGACGATTTCCTCGGTGATCCGCAGCATGCGCGGCGGCACCGGGTAGTTGTCGCCCAGCACGCCCTCGACCATCTCGTGCAGGAACTCGGAAGCGGACAGCCCCATCTGGTCGCGCACATAGCTCAGGGCGCGTCCCAGGAACACCACGCCCTCCTGGTCGCGGTTCTCGGAGATATAGGCATTGAAGCGATTCTCGATGCCCTCGATCCGGGGCAGCCCGCCTATGCCGTGCGGCATGTACGAGAAGGACAGTTCCGACTCCTGCGCCGCGAACAGTCCCAGCCTGAAGAACGCGCGCCGCGGCACGATGGCCAGGAAGTTGGGATTGCCCCGTCCGGCGTTGAGCATGAGCCGGTTCTGCTGGCTGGACGCCAGTTCGATGAGCGCGTCCTTCAGTTCGAAAGGACTCAGTTTGGCGTACCTGCTGTAATCCGCTGTCGACATGACGGCCTCCGTAAGAGGGATGGCTTGCGTTGGAACCCCTGAATCTAGGCAAAGGCGACGACCAGCGGCCCGAGCAGGGTCAGGAAGACATTGGCCAGGGCATAGGTCACGGCGAAAGGCACCGTGGGCACGGAGTTGCCGGCCTTGTCCAGCACCTCGCCGAAGGCCGGGTTGGCGCTGCGGGACCCGGACAGTGCGCCGGCGAACACCGCCACGTTGTCGTAGCGCAGCACGTAGCGGCCGAACACCATGGTGATGAGCAGCGGCACGATGGTGACCGCCACACCGATCAGGAACAGGGACAGGCCGCTGGTGCGTATGGTGTCGACCGCCTGCAGCCCGGATTGCAGCCCGACCACGGCGACGAAGCCCGCCAGGCCCAGGTCCCGCAGCAGCGTCGAGGCGCCGGTGGGCATGTTGCCCAGGCTCATCCGCCGCGTGCGGTACCAGCCGAACAGCAGCCCGGACAGCAGCGCCCCGCCCCCGCTGCCCAGCGTGAGCGGAATGGACCCGATGCGCAGCACCGCCAGCCCGATGATCAGCCCCACCGCCAGGCCCAGGCCGTGATAGACCCAGTCGGTCTTGTCGCTGGGCACGATGACGGTGCCCACGCTGTGGGCCGCGCGCTGGATGTCGTTGCCGGTGCCGAACAGCACCGCCACGTCGCCCGCACGGATCACCGTATCGGGCTCCATGGCCAGCGGCCGGCCGTCGCGCTTCAAGCCCAGCACCACGATGCCGTGGCGGATGTCGGCGGCGATGCCCGTCCGGATCTGGGCGACGGTCTTGCCCAGGTAGTCGGTGCCGGTGATCAGCACGTCGCGGGTGACCATGACCATGTCCATGCCGCTGGACGACAGCACTTCGTCCCCCAGCGCCTGGCGCGCCGCCAGCACCGCCGCCCGCCTGCCGGCCAGCAGCACGATGTCGGTGGCGTGCAGCTTCAGGTCGGCCTGCGCCGGGATGATCTGGCCGTCGCGCTTGATGCGCTCGACCGTCACCGCCATGCCGTCGGGCGCCAGCGCCTCGATCTCGGCCACGGTGCGGCCCGCGCCCGGGCCGGCGCGGTAAAGCCGTCCCACCACCTCGGGCGCGGCGAGCTGCTCGCCCGCGCCGGGCACGATCATGCCGGCGCTCATGGCGGTCTCGGCCTTCACCGCATCCTCGCGGATATCGCGGCCCATGAACTTCGGCAGCACGTTCACGCAGATGATGATGGCGCCGAACGACCCGAAGATGTAGGTCACGGCGTAACCGATTGCCACGTTGGCCTGCATGCGCTGCAGTTCGTCGGGCGGCAGCCCCAGCTTGGCCAGCGCCGAGCCGGCGGTGCCGATGATGGCCGATTGCGTCAGCCCCCCCGCCGCCACGCCGGCGGCCAGTCCCTTGTCCAGGCCGAACAGGCGCGCCAGCACCACCACGGTCACCAGGCCGGTGATGGCCAGCACCGCCGCCATGGCGATTTCCTTCAGGGATTGGCGTCCAAGGGACTTGAAGAACTGGGGGCCGCTCTCGAAACCGACGGCATAGATGAACAGCGCGAAAAGCACCGCCTTGACGCCGTTGTCGATGGAGACGCCGAGCTGGCTGAACAGCACGGCCACCAGCAGCGAACCGGCCACGCCCCCCAGCTGGAACCTGCCGAACTGGAACCTGCCTATCCAGAAACCGATCGCCAGAGAAAGAAACAGCAGGATTTCCGGCGACTGCCTGATGGCCTCAAGTACCCACGTCATGACCTGCCCCCGTACGAATGCTTCGGTCCATCACCCGCGGCATTCGTAATACCGGGGCTAGGACAGGGAAACCAACCGGTAACGCGACAAGGCACTGCATCCAGCCCGGATACTGTATCCGAAGTCATCACAACGTGCTACCTGTGCACGTTGCTTCATAGGAGACGGGCGTTCAGGCCCGCCTGCGCCGGCCCGAGGCGCCCGGCCGCGGGAAGGCCGCGCGCAGGGCTTCCACCTCCTTCCTGCAGGCGCAATCCGGTCCGTGGTCGTTGACCATGCCGACGGCCTGCATCAGCGAATACATCGTGGTCGGCCCCACGAAGCGCCAGCCGCGCCGCTTCAGTTCCTTGGACAGGGCCTTCGATTCCGGCGACTCGGCGCGCGGCGGCCCCTCGTAGGCGCTGGCCGGTTCGTAGCGCCACAGGAAGGCCGCGAGCGAACCCTCCTGGTCGCGCAACTCGCGCGCCCGGCGTGCGTTGTTGATCACGGCCTCGATCTTGCCCCGGTGCCGCACGATGCCCGCGTCGGCCAGCAGGCGCTCGACGTCGCGGGAGCCGAAGGCAGCGACCTCGTCGATCTCGAAACCGGCGAAGGCCTGCCGGAAGGCCGGCCGCTTGCGCAGGATGGTGAGCCAGCTCAGGCCGGCCTGGAAACCTTCCAGGCTGATGCGCTCGAACAGCGCCGCCTCGCCGTCCAGGGGACGGCCCCATTCCTCGTCATGGTAGGAAACGTACAGGGCATCGTTGCCGGCCCAGGCGCAGCGGCGCGGCGGTTCATCGTGGTCGTTGGCTTGCATGGGCATGGGAGACGCAAAAGGGAAATCCGATATATTCTCGCCCATGAACACCACGCGGCGCCCACCGGCGCCCGCTTTTTTTCCCCATGGAACAGATCGACATCGACGACGGCACCGCCGACCGCTTCCTGCTGGACGCACCCGGCACCTCGCTGCTGGTCTTCACCAGCGACACCTGCCCCAACTGCCGGCTGGCGCGCGCCCAGTTGCCCGACATGAGCCTGCCGGTGGCGCGCATCTGCTGGATCGACGCCGGCCGGAACCGGGGGCTGGTCGAACGCTACGAGGTGTTCCACCTGCCCTCGATGTTCGTGGTCAAGAACGGGGTCTACTACGGCGCGGTGCAGGCCACCCTGGCCGATTGGGACATCCGCCGCCAGGTCTCGCTGGCGCTGGACAGCTATCCGGCCGAACTGCCTTAGCGCCTGCCCACCCCGATCAGGCGTGGGCCGGATCCCAGCTCCGCCACAACGCCGCCCCGCCGGCCAGCCCGGCATCGTTCGAGCCCACGCCGACCCGGCGCGGCAGGCTGCCCGCCTCCACTTCCCGCGCATTGCCGCCGCCCAGGTGGATGCGATCCGGCTTGAGCAGGATGTCGACCAGCGCCAGCGCGCGCGACAGGCGCCGGTTCCAGCTCTCCCTGCCCTCGGCCCGCAGCGCCGCGTCGCCCAGGCATTCCTCGTAGGTCTTGCCGTCCTCCATGGGATGGTGCGCGAGTTCCAGGTGCGGCATCAACTGGCCGTCGCGGAACAGCGCGGTGCCCACGCCCGTGCCCAGCGTCATGACGAATTCCAGGCCGTCTCCCGCAGCCAGGCCATAGCCCTGCATGTCTGCGTCGTTCACCATGCGCGCCGGGCAGCCCAGCCGGTCGCCCAGCGCCTGCGCCAGCGGAAACCCCTGCCATGCCGGCGATCCGAGATTGACGGCCGTCAGCACGCGCTGCCGCCGGACCACCCCCGGAAAGCCGATGGAAATCCGGTCGTAGCCGCCCAGTGTCGCGGCCATGCGCGCCACTTCGTCCAGCAGCCGGTCCGGCGGGCAAGGACGGGGCGTGGGGACCCGCAGGTGCTGGCCCAGCAGCCGGCCCGCATCGTCGATGACGGCGGCTTTCAGCCCCGTGCCGCCGATGTCGACGGCCAGGATGCCCGGCGCGGGCGCGGCATTCACGCACCGCCTCCCTGCGCCGGCGCGGCCGGCTGCGGCCCGGTGCGCGGCAACGGATCCTGACGCAGCGTCTGCAGGATACGCTGGCCCACGCGGCCGTCGACGGTCAGGCCCGCCCGCAATTGCTCGGCGGCCACGGCGTCGCGCGTGCGGCTGCCCGGGATGCCGTCCGGCGCGCCGACGTCGTGGCCACGCGCCAGCAGCAAGGCCTGCAACTCGCGGATCTCGGCGCGCGACAGCCCGGGGTCGTCGGTCGGCCAAGGCGTGGCGATGGGCGGTTCGCCGCGCAACCGGTCGATCAGCAGGCTGACCGCCAACGCGTACTTGTGCGAACTGTTGTAGCTCAGGATGGCGTCGAAATTGCGCGTGGCCAGGAAGACAGGACCGCCCGCCCCGGTGGGCGCGAACAGATAGGCGGGCGATTCCGGGGCCGGTTCGCCGCCGCGCAGCCGGTCCGGCCTGCCGCCGTCCACGCGGGTCACGCCGCGGGCCGTCCAGTCGGCCAGCGTGCGCCGCTCCGCACCCGCGAACTCCTGGCCGGCGGGCACGCCCGCCGCCACGCCCGCGGGCAGCTTGACCTCGATCACGGGCAGCAGGCCCCGCGTCCATCGCGCGCGCCGCTTGCGCAAGTGGCTGGCCGTGGAGGCCAGCGCGTCGGGCAGCGACCCGTACAGGTCTATCCGTCCATCTCCGTCGCCGTCGGCCGCGAGTTCATAGTACGAAGTCGGAATGAACTGGGTCATGCCGAAAGCGCCGCTCCACGATCCCACGAAGGTGTCCGGCTGCACGAGCCCGTCGCGCAGCATCCGTATCGACGCATAGACGTTCTTGATCCACAGCGGCTTGTTCTCGGTGCACGCGCGGGTCAGCCACGCATCCAGCACCCGGGTCTTGCCCAGCACCCGGCCGAAGTTGGTCTCGATGCCGAAGATGGCCACCATCACCTCGCCGTCCACCTCGTAGCGCGCGGCGATCTCCGACAGCGGCGCGGCCTCGGCCTCCATCAGCTTGCGTCCGTCGGCCACCCGTTCTTCGTCCACGGTCTTGGCCAGGTAGTCCCACCAGGTTTCCTTGCCCTCGGGCTGCGCGCGGGCCGAGGCCACCGTCGAAGCCAGCAGCGTCGCGCCCTGCGTGTAGGTATCGAAATCGGCCACCTGGATGCCGTTGGCCGGGGCCGCCGGCCGCAACCGGGCCAGGCAGGCGCCGGTATCGAGTTGGGCGTGGGCCTGGGCGGCGGCCAGCATCGCCAGGCTGGCGGCCAGCAATCTGGTCCGGGAAAAAACCTGCGTGGAAATGGCGGTCTCCTTGATCGAATCGTGGATGGGGATGACGGTTACCGTGCATCCGCGGATGCCGGGGCCAGGCGCTCGAAGAAGCGCCGCATGATCGCGTGGGACACGGGCGTCTCGGCCACGCCCGCGCGCAGCGCCGGCACGTCCAGGCCTTCGTCGGCCAGCCCGGCCTGCATCACGTCGAAATACGCGCGCATGACGGGCACGGTGAATTCGGGGTGGAACTGCACCGACACCGCGTCCGGACCGTAGCGCAGCATCTGGTGGCTGTCCTTGCCGTTGCGGGCCAACACGGCCGCGCCGGCGGGTGGCTCGGCCACGGTCTGCTCGTGGATGAAATGGGCGGCGAAGATCGACGGCATGCCATCCAGCAGCGCATCGCTTGCGCCCTGGGCGGTCAGCTCGACCTGCCGGGTGCCGATCTCGCGCCCTCCTTTTAGATAGTCCACGCGCCCGCCCAGCGCATGGCTCATCAACTGATGGCCATAGCAGATGCCGAACAGGGGCAGCGACGCATCCATGGCATCGCGCACCCAGCCCGCACAGGCTTCGCTCCACGGCGCATGGTCGGTCACGTTGGCGCGCGAGCCGGTGATCAGCGCCGCGGCATAGCGTGACGGCGCCTCCGGCGTCTCGCCCTTGTAGGCGGCCACGCGGGCCAGGCGCGCGGGATTCAGGCCGGCCACCTCGCCCACCATGCGATCGAAGCCGCCGTAGGCCGCACCGACCGCCTGCGGCGGGCCGCCGGTCTGAAGGATGAGGATGGGAAGCATCTGGGGTACCTCTGCCATGGACATCCTTCCATGACACCTTATTTCCCGCGTCGCGGCAACCTCAGGCAGGCGTGCCTGCTTCGCCTATCAGTCCGCCCAGCAACAGCACCGCCAGCAGGAACCAGAAGACGGCGCCCAGTATCGAGCGATTCATCAGCGAACGTATGCCGGCGTAGAGCAGCAACAGCCCCAGGACCAGCAGCGCGAAATTGAACAGGGTCGGGCTCATGCCCAGCGCCTCGGCCAGGCCCGAGGAAAACGCGCCGACGGCTTCGCCGAAGCCGCCGAACACCGTCTTCAACGCGGCGACGATGGTGCGGATGGCCTCGCCCAGCATGGCCCCCATCCATTCGAAAGTGGATTCGCTTTTCATGTGCGGCGACGTGGTTGGGACGCGGCCATTATGGCGCATGCGCCGCGGCCCCACGCCCGCCGACATCGTTGGAAACATCGATGTCGGCGCCAGTTGCAAAACCTTACAACCCATCTGGGCGGCGGACATGTGGTCGGCCACCGAAAGCCACCATACTGGCCGGTGATCCTTTCCATGGAACATCGACCGACTCAAGGAGGCATCATGGTTCGAGCTTTCGTCCACGCCACTTGCGCCGCCGCGGTCCTCGCGGCGGGCTGCTCATCGCTGATGGTGAGCGAGCCCGCGAAGATCAGCGACGGCGCGATGGTGGCCCCCAACGGCATGAGCCTGTACACCTTCGATCGCGATCCCGTGGGCCAGAGCGCCTGCAACGGCGTCTGCGCGCAGAACTGGCCGCCCCTGACCGCCCCCTCGGGCGCCACCCGCACCGGGGACTGGATGGTCATCACGCGCCAGGACGGCGTCCGGCAATGGGCCTACCGCGGCAAGCCGCTGTACTTCTGGACCAAGGACCGGGCACCCGGCGACCGCACGGGCGACGGAGTCAACGGCATCTGGCACCTGGCCCGGCCCTGAGGGACCGGGCTCAGGCCGCCGGCGCGCCGCCCGCCGGCCCCGTGTCGGCGCGCGCGGGCAGGTGTTCGGCCTCGTCGCTGGGAATGGGGGCATAGTCCGGGCCGAACGACACCTCGCCCAGCTTCCATCCCGCCGGCCGTCGCACGGCTCCCCAGAAACGCCGGGCGGCCTGCCACTGCTGGCCCACCAGGCCACGGTCGTTGTCGGCGTCGACCATGGGGTCGCTGACGCCGGTCGGACGGATCTTCTCGCCATACAGCGCCGTGCCGAACAGGATGTCCCAGATGGGCAGGACCTGTCCGAAATTGCAGTTGTGCAGCGAGGGACGCTCGGGGTCCCGCACCATGTGGTGCAGGCGATGGAACTTGGGATCGACCAGCACGCGTTCGCCGATGCGGCCGAAGCCGAAGCGCACGTTGGTGTGCGACAGGTTCTGCACCAGTTCGCTCAAGAGGCCCAGCAGCGCGAACTCGGAAGGCTCCACGCCCATCGCCAGGCCGACGGTGGCCAGGATGAAGGATTGCAGCACGCCGTCGATATAGCTGCCGCGGTCGTTGGTCCAGCAGCTCATCTGACGCTGGCTGTGGTGCATGCTGTGCAGCGCCCACCACCACGGGATGGCGTGCTGGGCCCGGTGCATCCAGTAATAGACGCAGTCGTAGACCAGGTAATAGACCAGGAACAGCAGATAGGGATGGTCCTCGAACCACGGCACCCAGTGCTTGAGCCCGGAGGACACGGCGGGGCCGGCCTCGGCCTCGCCTCCCAGCCCGCCCAGCATGTTGGCGAACGGCGTCAGGACCAGGTAGCTGAACAGCGGGAACAGCCCCAGCAGCATCAGCAGCGTGTACAGCCGGTCGATGCGGGTGAGCCCTCGTTCCTCCCAGCGCTCGGCCGGTGCGAGGGTCTCCAGCGGGCGGAAGATGAAACCGATGATGAAGAGCTGCAACAGCGCGATCAGCAGCGCCTCGGAGATCTCCAGCGGATTGCCCGCGGTATCGGCGATGTGCAGGAAGACGACGGCCGGTTCGACGAGATGGGTGCTGACCCAGGCGATCAACTGGGTCCAGAGCGATGCCAGGTGCGACATGGAAAATCGGTATCGGGTTCGAGGCTGCGCATACTGTAGCACCAGGCCGGCCGGCGCTAGCCTGGCTGCCCGGGCTTCTGATAAGGTATATTAAAAATATATCTTTATGAGTGCCCCCAATGCTCGACCTCAATCTGTGCACCGACGAGGAAATCGCGCGCCTCGTCTCGGCCTTCTATGCGCGAGTGCGGCGGGACGACAAGCTGGGCCCCATCTTCGAAGCCCACGTCGACGACTGGGACAGCCACCTGTCCAAGCTCACCGACTTCTGGTCCTCCATCCTGCGCGGCACGCGGCGCTACGGCGGCACGCCCATGACGCGGCACGCCGCCCTGCCCGACCTGGACGAAACCCTGTTCGCGCGCTGGCTGGAGCTGTTCGACCTGACCGCCGGGGAACAGCAGAACCAGGCCATGGCCGCGCGCGCGCGGGTCATGGCCCGCCGCATCGCCCAAAGCCTGTGGCTGGGCTACCAGATGCAGCGCCACCCCGACCGCCTGGCGCGCGAGCTGCCATGCGCCTGACGGTACAGAGCGACTACGCGCTGAGGCTGCTGATGCATGTCGGCGCGCATGCCGGCAGACTGTGCACGATCGCCGAGGTCGCGCAGGCCCATGGCATTTCCGCGGCCCACCTGATGAAGGTCACGCATCGCCTGGGGCAGCTGGGCTATCTGGAGACGGTGCGCGGCAAGGGCGGCGGCATGCGGCTGGCCCGTCCGCCCGAGCGCATAGGCCTGGGCGACGTGCTGCGCGACCTCGAGCCGGACTTCCATCTGGTCGAATGCCACGCCACCGGCAGCACCTGTGCGCTGACCGGCCGCTGCCGGCTGACGGGCATCCTGGATGCCGCCCTGCAGCGCTTCCTGCAACACCTGGACCACTACACGCTGGCCGATCTGCTGCCGGCGGGCGAACTCCCTCTTCTCCCTTCGTTTCCGACCAAGGCCGTATCATGAGTCTGCAAACACTGCTGGGCATCTCCCTTCCCGTCATCCAGGCACCCATGGCCGGTTCGCAGGCCAGCGCGCTGGCGATCGCCGTATCGAACGCGGGCGGCCTGGGCTCCCTGCCCTGTGCGATGCTGGGGCCCGACGCGCTGCGCGCCGAACTCGACAAGCTGCGCGCGGGCACCGAGCGCCCCTACAACGTCAACTTCTTCTGCCATACGCCCCCCGTGCCCGACGCCGCGCGCGAGGCGCAATGGCGCCAGGCCCTGGGGCCATACTACGCCGAGTTCGGCATCGATCCGGCCGGCATCCAGCCCGGCCCCGGACGCGCGCCGTTCACGGCCGAGATCGCCGACCTGGTCGAGCCCTACCGGCCTCCGGTGATCAGCTTCCATTTCGGCCTGCCTTCGGCAGACCTGCTGGCCCGAGTGAAATCCTGGGGATCCACGGTGCTGTCGTCGGCCACCACCGTCGCCGAGGCGCGCTGGCTGGAGGACCACGGCGCAGACGTCATCATCGCGCAGGGCAACGAGGCCGGCGGCCATCGGGGCATCTTCCTGTCCGACGACCTGGACACGCAGTCGGGCACCTTCGCGCTGCTGCCGCAGATCGTGGCGGCCGTGCGCGTGCCGGTGGTGGCGGCCGGCGGCATCGCCGACGCACGCACGGTCGCGGCCGCGCGGGCACTGGGCGCGGCCGGCGTGCAGGCGGGCACGGCCTACCTGCTCTGCCCCGAATCGACGATCAGCGCCGTCCACCGCGCCGCGCTCAAGCACCCCGCCGCCCATACCGCGCTCACCAACGTGTTCTCCGGCCGCCCGGCGCGTGGCATCGTGAACCGCGTGATGCGCGAACTCGGCCCCATGTCGCCGGCGGCGCCGGCCTTCCCGCTCGCGACCTCGGCGATCGCGCCCCTGCGCGCCAAGGCCGAGGCGCAGGGCTCGGGCGATTTCTCTCCGCTCTGGTGCGGACAGAATCCCGGGGCCTGCCGCGAACTGCCGGCCGCCCAGGTCACGCGCGAACTCGGCGCCGCCTGGGGCTGACCGCCGCGCGCCTATCCCGACACCCCGTCCGGGGTATTGTGGACACTGTACACAAAATTCGCTACGCTGCGCGTCTGCCTGTCCGGCGGCATCCGCCGGACGTCCCGCTTGTCAGGAAAACGCCAGCATGAGCCGAACGATAGACGTCTGCACAGTCCGGCATCTTCCCGTGCCCGCCGAATCGGTCTTCGATGCCTGCATGGCCGCCCTGGCCCAGCGGCGGACCGACGGCGAAGCCGGGTGCCGGGACAACTACCTGATCAAGGACCGGCCCTATTGCCTGGCCTTCGAATGGCATGCGGCGGACGCCCCCCGGGCGGACCTGGTGACCGTGGCGCTGATCGACGCCGAGCCCGGCTGCAAGATCAAGGTCACGCAACAACTGGATGCCGATCGGGCGGCCGAAGCCGAACGCGTCCGCAAGGACTGGGCACGCATGCTGGACGCCATGTCCCGGACGCTGCGCGCGCGGGCCTGCGCTTAGGACGCCTTTTCCCGGACGCCGCGAGGCCCGCGTGTTTACACGCCAGGCGGGGTGGCCGACAATCGCCTTTTCGTTCGTCCGCATAGCAAGGGGGTCCGGGTGCACGAACCCGCCAGCCGCTCCGTGCCGCCACCGGCCGCCACGGGCAATCGCTACGACCGCATGGAATGGGCGGGCGCCTTCGGCGACCTCGGCACCCTGATTCCCTTCGTCGCCGCCTATATCGGCGTGCTCAAGCTCGATCCGTTCGGCGTGCTGTTCGCTTTCGGCCTGTGCATGCTGGCCTGCGGCCTCCACTACAAGACACCCATTCCCGTGCAGCCCATGAAGGCCATCGGCGCGGTGGCCATCACCCAGGCCGCCCAGACCGCGGTGGTCACCCCCGGGGCAGTCTACGGTGCCGCGCTCGCCACCGGCGTCGCCTGGCTGTTCCTGGGACTGAGCGGCATGGCCGCGCGGGTGACGCGCCTGGTCCCGCCCGCCGTGGTGCTGGGCATCATGCTGGGCCTGGGTTTCGGCTTCATGCTGGAAGGCGTGAAGATGATGCAGACCGACTGGCCCATCGCGGCGCTGGCGGGCGTGGGCACGCTGCTTCTGATGGGCAACCGCACGCTGCCGGCGATGTTCGTGCTGCTCGTCTTCGGCGCGGCGGTGGGCGCCTGGCGCCAGCCCGCGCTGCTGCACGAACTGGCGCAGGTTCCCCTGGGTCT
Organism: Pigmentiphaga kullae; assembly: GCF_004216695.1. Lineage (GTDB taxonomy): Bacteria > Pseudomonadota > Gammaproteobacteria > Burkholderiales > Burkholderiaceae_B > Pigmentiphaga > Pigmentiphaga kullae. Next base: position 674,887 of record NZ_SGXC01000002.1, on the reverse strand, counting down.
GCCTTCGCCGTCGTTCGCGCTGTCGGACATCAGCCTGCACGAACTGGCGATAGGCGCGGCGCTGCTGGCCCTGCCCCAGCTCCCGCTCACGCTGGGCAACGCCGTCATCGCGGTCAAGGAAGAGAACAACCGCCTCTTTCCCGGACGCCCCGTGACCGAAAACGGCCTGGCGACCTCGACCGGCATCATGAACGTGTTCAGCTCGGTGGTCGGCGGAGTACCCATGTGCCACGGCGCGGGCGGCATGGCCGGCCACGTGGCCTTCGGCGCGCGCACGGGCGGCGCGCCGGTCATCCTGGGGGTCATCCTGCTGGTGCTCGCGCTGTTCTTCAGCGCCGGCGTCTCGCTGCTGTTCAAGCTCTTCCCGCTGTCCATCCTGGGCGTGATCCTGTTCCTGACCGGCGCCCAGCTGGCGCTGGGCAGCAGCGTCCTGCCGGCGGACAGGAATCAGCGCCTGGTTGCGCTGGCCACCGCCGCCCTGTGCATGTGGAACGTCGCCGCCGGCTTCCTGCTGGGCCTGGCCCTGCACGTCATGATCGCGCGCGGCTGGGTCAGGATGTAGCGGCCGCCGGCTCGGTGGCCCGGGCCTGAGCGGCCAGCAGCGCATACAGGTTGCGCGGGTCCGCGAGGTCGGGCACGAGCTGCACGTCCTGCCCGGCCCCCGTGGCCTGGGCCAGGTCCAGCAGGCAGCGCAGAGCCGAGAAGTCCTCCAGCGCGAAGCCCACCGAATCGAACACCGTGATCTGTTCCGGCGTTTCCCGTCCCGGCCGCGCGCCGGACAGCACCTGCCACAGCGGCACCACCGGCGCGCTGGCCGGCAGTTGCTGGATCTCGCCCTCGATGCGGGTCTGGGCCTCGTACTCCACCACGATGCGGGCCTGCCGCAGGATGGCCGGATGCAGCTCGGTCTTGCCGGGGCTGTCGCCCCCCACCGCGTTCACATGGGTGCCCGGCGCCAGCCACTGCGGCCGCAGCACCGAGGCGCGGCGCTTGTCGGCGGTCGCGGTGGTCACGATATCCGCGCCCCGCACGGCCTCCTCGGCCGAGCCCGCGGCGATCACGCGCAGCCCTTCGACCCCGGCCAGGTTGGTCATGAGCTTGTCGGTGGCATGGCGGTCGATGTCGTAGGCGCGGATCTCGGTGATACCCACCAGGGTATGGAAGGCCAGCGCCTGGAATTCGCTTTGCGCGCCGTTGCCGATCAGCGCCATGGTCCGTGCGCCCGCGCACGCCATGGCGCGCGCCGCCAGCGCCGAGGTCGCCGCGGTGCGCAGCGCCGTCGCCAGGGTCAGGTCGGCCAGCAGCAAGGGATATCCGGTCGCCACGTCGGCCAGGACGCCAAAGGCCAGCACGGTGGGCAGGCCGCTCAGCGCGTTGCCGGGGTGGCCGTTGACGTACTTGAACGCATAGCGCCTGCCATCGGACACCGGCATCAACTCGATCACCCCCATGCTGGAATGATGCGCCATGCGGGCGCACTTCTCGAACTCCGGCCAGCGCAGATAGTCGTCGCGGATATCGCGCGCCAGCAGTTCGATCACGCGCACCGTTCCGTATCCGCCGATCATGCGGGCCACCGCGCCCGCATCCAGATAGCGCGTCTTCATATGCCCTCCTCAGGCCGTCGCGGCCTCCCTGGCGGGCGCGGGCTCGGCGCCATCGGCCAGGCTCGCGCGATCCAGGCGCAAGGTCATGCAATAGGCGCCCCCGCCGGACATCATGAAGGGCGCGAGATCCACCGGCGTCACGTGGTAGCCACGCTCGGTCAGCACGGCCCGCAGGCGGTCGGCGGGCGTGGCCATGACGATTTGCCGGCCGACGCTGACCGCGTTCACGCTGAAGCGGGCCAGATCGTCTTCCGTGGCCTCGATCAGCAGGTCCGCCGGCACGCGCTCGCGCAGGTTGCGCAGGGCCTGGGCGGTCAGCGCGGGCGGAAAGTACAGGATCTCGCCGCCGGCAAGCGGGCAGAAGCACACGTCCAGGTGGTAGCAGCGATCGGAGACCAGTTCCATCGCCACCGTTTCCTTGCCGAAGAACTCGCGCACGCGGGCCAGCGAATCGCGCGACGAGCGGGGACCGTAGGCGGCCCAGAACCAGTCGCGGCGGGTATCCCAGATGGCGTCGCCCGCCCCCTCCTGGAAGCATCCTTCGGGAAGCTGCGCCACCTCCGCCAGCAGTCCCTCGTCGCGCAGCGCGTGGAACATCGCAAGGAAGGCTGCTTCCTCGCCCTGGCGCTGCGGATAGCGGAAGCGGGCCAGCAGGGCACGCCCGTCGAGCACGATGGCAGCATTGGCGGGAAAGACCATGTCGGGCAGGCCGGGGCTGCCCGCTCGCACGACGACCTCGCAGCCGGCGCGCGCCAGCGCGCGGCGCAGGGCCTGCGACGCGTCGTTCGCGGCGGCCGCGCAACCTTTGGGGTCGCGCGCCCATGCATCGGGTTGCATCCACGGATTGATGCGATAGCTGACGTCGAAATACCTGGGCTCGACCATCAGGATCCTGGCTTCGGTCTTCACGTGCGCTCCTTTCCATCGGGGCGGCCGGACTGGCCTTTCCACTATTCTGCTCGTCCGTGCCGTCAAGAAGGAGTGCAAGAATTGGGCATTTCTGCCCATAGATTGCCATAACGCCAGACTCTGCTATCGTTTTGCCATCCTCCTACGCATCGGGGACATGCCATGGACGACGTCGACCATCGCCTGATCGCCCTGCTGCGCGACAATGCGCGCACGCCGGTCTCCACCCTTGCCCAGAAGCTTCACGTTTCGCGCGGCACGGTCCAGAACCGCCTTGCCCGCCTGGAGGAACAGGGCGTCGTCGTCGGCTACACCGTGCGCCTGCGGCCCGATGCCGAGCCTCGCGGCATACGCGCGTGGATGAGCATAGAGATCGAAGGCAACACGGCCCGCCGCGTGCTGCAGTCCCTGCGCGGCGAACCGGCCATTCAGGCCCTGCACACCACCAACGGCCGGTGGGATATCGTGGCCGAGCTGCGGGCCGAGAACCTCGAGGACTTCGACCGCGCGCTCGAACGCATCCGGCTGATCCCCGGCATCGCCAACACCGAAACCAATATCCTGCTTTCCAGCTACGTCTGATTCGATACGCCCATGACGACACCTGCCCCCGCCTTTCACGACTTCAGCCAGGTGGACGTGTTCACCGCCGTCCCGCTGCGAGGCAACCCCCTGGCCGTGGTGCACGGCGCCGACGGCCTCGATGACGCCCGCATGGCCGCGCTCGCCCGTTGGACCGGACTGAGCGAGACCACCTTCCTGCTGCGCCCCACCCAGGCTGGCGCGGACTACCGGGTACGCATCTTCACACCCAGCGGCGAACTGCCCTTCGCCGGCCACCCGACCTTGGGCAGCTGCCATGCCTGGCTGCGGGCGGGCGGCCAGCCCCGGGGCCCGGACATCGTGCAGGAATGCGGCGTGGGGCTGGTCCGGATAAGGCGTGCGCAGGGGCGCCTGGCATTCGCGGCGCCGCCCCTGCGGCGCGCCGGCGACGTCGACCCGGCCACGCTCGCGCAGGCCGCGCGGGGCCTGGGCATCCCACAGGAAGCCATACGCGCCGCCAACTGGGTGGACAACGGGCCGGCCTGGGTGGCGGTCATGCTCGCCTCGCGCGCGCAGGTCCTGGCCGTGAAACCGGACCACGCCGCGCTGGGCATGCTCAAGCTCGGCGTCGTCGCGCCCTGGGATCCCGCCGCGGACGGGACCGAGGCCCAGTTCGAAGTACGCGCCTTCGCCCCGGGCCTGGGCGTGCCCGAAGACCCCGTGACCGGCAGCCTGAACGCCGGCATCGCGCAGTGGCTGATCGGCGCGGGCCTTGCCCCCGACCGCTACGTCGCCAGCCAGGGCACCGCCCTGGGCCGGGCCGGACGGGTGCACGTCAGCCGCGAAGCGGACGACATCTGGGTGGGCGGCGACGTGGCCGACTGCATCGAAGGCCGGATCCTGCTCTAATCCGCTCCGACCGTATCCGCCTTCCCGCTTCACCCCATGCCTGACGACAATCATTTCTCCGAGACCCTGCTTGCCGAAGAATGGCGAGACCTGATGGACCGCCTATCCCCTGCCGGCCGCGAGCTGCTGTCCGGCATCGTCCACGGCAGCGTGCGCGAGCTGGCCGACGACTTCTACGCCCACATGCTGGCCGATGAACAGGCCTCGGCATTCCTGTCCAGCCAGCAGGTGCACGAACGGCTGCACGCCTCGCTGCAAAAGTGGCTGCTGGATGTGCTGACCAGCGCCGACCCGCAGGCCATCGAAGGCCTGATCGCCGCGCAGCGGGTCATCGGCGATGTCCATGCCCGCCTGGGTATCCCGGTCACCCTGGTGGCCCGGGGCGCGCGGCGCCTGAAGCTGCGCCTGCTGGAACGGCTGGCCGGCGACGGTCCGCGCGAGCGCGACCGCCAGACCGCCATGCTCTACGTCTCGCAGGTGCTGGACCTGTCGATGGAGGCCATGACCGCCTCGTACTCGCGTTCGCATGAACGCTCGGCCCGCAGCGACGAGGCCTACCGGCTGTTCTCGCTGATGCAGAACCTGGGCACCGAGCGCGAGCGCCAGCGGGCATCGCTGCTGGACTGGGAAAACGGCCTGGTCTATCAGATCGCGACCGACGGGCCGCTGGCCGACGTGCAGGATCTCTCGGCGTCCACCTTCGGACTGTGGTTCACGCACAAGGGCCAACCCAGCTTCGGCGACACGCCCGAGATCCAGGCGATCAGCAGCCTGATCGACGCCACCGACGCGCAGCTCCACGGCGCGCGCACGGCCGCAGGACAACCCGCGCCCCGCGGGCAACTGCTGCGGGCCGTGCGCGAAAACGTGTCGCAGATCAAGCACGTGCTGGGCGTGCTGTTCGAGCAGATGTCGGAACTCGAGAGCGGCCGCGACTCGCTGACGCAACTGATGAACCGGCGTTTCCTGCCCACCGTGCTCAGGCGCGAGGTCGCGCTGGCGATGCGCTCGCGGACCTCGTTCGCGCTGATCATGGTGGACGTCGATCACTTCAAGTCCATCAACGACCGCTACGGCCACCACGCGGGCGACCTGGCGCTGCGCGCCGTCGCCAGCGTCCTGCTCAACGGCATGCGCAGCAGCGACTATGCCTTCCGCTACGGTGGCGAGGAATTCCTGCTGGTGCTGGTGGAAACCAACGAGGAACAGGCCTGGCAGATCGCCGAGCGGCTGCGCCAGCAGGTGGCGGCCGAACGCATCATGCTGCCCGGCGACGTCTCGCTGCAGGCCACCATCAGCCTGGGGCTGGCCATGCACACCGACCACCCCGACTACGAACGCCCCCTGTCGGCGGCCGATGCCGCGCTGTACGCGGCCAAGAACCTGGGCCGCAACCGCGTCGAGCGCGGCAGCCTCGGCGCGGTTGCGACTGCCAGGGCTTAGGGCAGAAGGTCGAGCACCGTCTCCATCGGCCGGCACAGCCGCGTGCCACGCGGCGTCACCACAATGGGACGGTTGATCAGGATGGGGTGCTGCATCATGAAGTCGAGCAGTTCGTCATCGCTCCACTTCGGGTCGCCCAGCCCCAGTTCCTCGTAGGGGCTGCCCTTGACCCGCATCGCCTCGCGTACCGGCAAGCCCATCGCGGCGATCAGGCCCTTGAGCGTGTCGCGGCTGGGCGGCGTCTTCAGGTACTCGACCACGGTGGGCTCGAGGCCGCGCTCCTCCAGAAGAGCCAGGACCTTGCGCGAGGTGCCGCACGCGGGGTTGTGATAGATGGTGATGTCGCTCATGGGGCCTCCGTCATGGTTCCGGTGCCGCGGCCCTGTGAGAAGGACCGCGTTCTCGCCCCGCATCATAGCCCGGGGCCCGTGGCCACGTTTTTGTGCGCTGCAACTTGCACCTGCTAAGCTATCGGACTCGTCCTTGCCGCGTTCGCGCGGCCACATCGTCCCTTCCATGCACGCCCCCTCCTCCCCGCCTTCCGCCCTGCCTCCTTCCTTCGGCCGCGCCCTGCTCGCGCTCGGACTGGGCGGGTTCGGCATCGGCACCGGCGAATTCGTCATCATGGGTCTGCTGCCCGACGCGGCCCAGGACCTCGGCATCTCCATCCCCTCGGCCGGGCACCTGATCAGCGCCTATGCGCTGGGCGTCGTCGTGGGCGCGCCGGTGCTGGCGGTGCTGGGCGCCCGCATGCCGCGCCGCGCGCTGCTCGTGGCCCTGATGGTCTTCTTCGCGCTGGGCAATTTCGCCAGCGCGGCGGCGCCCGGCTATCTGTCCATGATCCTGATGCGGCTGATGACCGGCCTGCCCCATGGCACGTATTTCGGCGTGGCCGCCCTGGTGGCGGCGCACCTGGCGCCGGCGGGCCAGCGCGCGCGGGCCGTGGGCTACGTCATGCTGGGCCTGACCGTGGCCACGCTGATCGGCGTACCGCTGGCCACGGGCCTGGGCCAATGGCTGGGGTGGCGCGCGGCCTTCGCGCTGGTGGGCGTCATCGGCGTGCTGGCCTCGCTGCTGGTCTGGCGCTGGATTCCCGACATCCCGGCCAGCGAAGGCGCCAGCCCCTGGCGCGAACTCGGCGCGCTGCGCCGCAAGCAGGTCTGGCTGACGCTGGGCATAGGGGCCATCGGCTTCGGTGGCATGTTCGCGGTGTTCAGCTACATCAAGCCCACGCTGATGGAACTGGCCGGCCTGCCGGTGCACGGGGTTCCCTTCGTCCTGGCGCTGTTCGGCGTGGGCATGGTGACCGGCAACCTGGTCGGCTCACGGCTCGCGGACAAGGCGCTGATGCCCACCATAGGCGGGCTGCTGGTCTGGTCGGGCCTGGTGCTGGGGCTGTTCTGCCTGACCGCCTCCAGCATCTGGCTGGGCGCCTTCAACGTCTTTCTGATCGGCACCGTCGTGGCCATCGGCCCGGCCTTGCAGATCCGGCTGATGGACGTCGCCGGCGACGCGCAGACGCTGGCCGCGGCCCTGAACCACTCGGCGTTCAACCTCGCCAACGCGCTGGGCGCGTGGCTGGGCGGCCTGACCATCTCGGCCGGCCTGGGCTGGGCCTCGACCGGCTGGGTCGGCCTGCTGCTGGCCGTGGGCGGACTGGCCATCTTCGGCCTGGCCTATGCCGACATGCTCCGCGCCGCTCCACCTGCCGCCGGAGCCAGCCGGCCATGAGCGCCGCCGCGCGGCCCACGCCGGCCCGGGCGTCCAGCGCCGGCCTGCTGCTGTATCGCCATGGGGCGCGCGGCTGGGAAGTCCTGCTGGTCCATCCGAGCGGCCCCTTCTGGCGCAAGCGCGACGCCGGCGCCTGGTCCATCCCCAAGGGCGCGCCCGAGCCCGGCGAGGACGACGCCGCCGCCGCGCTGCGCGAATTCCACGAAGAAACGGGCAGCCTGCCCGCAGGCACCCCCGAGCCGCTGGGGCGGGTCCGGCAGAAGGCCGGCAAGGAAGTCGTGGCCTTCGCCCTGCAAGGCGATTTCGATCCCGCCATGCTGCGCAGCAATAGCTTCGAACTGGAATGGCCCCCGCGCAGCGGCCGCCTCCAGGCCTTCCCCGAAGTCGACCGCGCCGAGTGGTTCGACCTGGAGGCCGCGCGCGAAAAACTGCTCGAGGGGCAGCGCCCCCTGATCGAGCGGTTACAAGATTTGCTGCGCGCGGCCGGCTAGACGCTGGTACCGTATGCGGTGGATACACCGCGCATGGGGACACGCGGCGTGCCGAACCACGGAGGGAACAGACATGGCGGATGCTCCGAATCCCACGCCCGTACCGGGTGACGTCGACTTGACCGAGACCTTGAAATCGCTGGGCGCCCGATGGGGCTGGTTCGTCGCGCTGGGCGTGCTGATGCTGGTACTCGGCTTCGTGGCCGGCGCCTACGTGCTGGCCGCCACCGTTGCCAGCGTCCTGTTCGTCGGCGCCATGATGCTGGTGGCCGGCATCGGGCAACTGGTGCAGGCCTGGCGCGTCAAGGACTGGCGCGGCTTCCTGTTCTGGACGCTGGGCGGCCTGCTCTACGCCATCGCCGGCGGCGTCGCGCTGTACAACCCGATGGCCGGCGCGGCGGTACTCACGCTGTTGCTGGGCGCCTTCCTGATCGCCTCGGGCGCCCTGCGCCTGTGGATCTGGTTCCAGCACCGCAGCCAGCAGGGCTGGGGCTGGCTGGCGCTGTCGGGCGCCGTCACGCTGCTGGCCGGATTGCTGGTGGCCATGGGCTGGCCCGAGAACAGCCTGTGGATACTGGGCCTGCTGCTGTCGCTGGACCTGCTGTTCCAGGGCATCACGCTCGTCATGCTGGGCCTGGCGCTGCGCAAGGGGCAGCCGCCCGCCTCCCACGCCTGAGCGCGCGCCGCCGCCCGGCGGCGCCCATGCCGCGTGCGTCATAATGGAGCCTGCCGGCGCGCCCGCCGCCGGCCATCGCCCATCGTATGAGCCGCACAGAAATCTCCTTCCTCCGCACGCTGTCCAGCCTGCGCTGGCTTGCCATAGGCGGCCAGGCCGCCACCATCTTCATCGCCAGCGGACCGCTGGGCGTGGACCTGCCCCTGGCCATGCTGTGGAGCGGCGTCGCCACCCTGGTGCTGTTCAACCTCTACGCCGGCTGGCGCCTGCGCACCGGCGACGAACCCTCGCACGCCACCGCCTTCCTGCACATGCTGGTCGACATCGTCGTGCTGGCCTGGATGGTGGCCTGGAGCGGCGGCATCAGCAATCCTTTCGGCCTGCTGTTCCTGGTCCTGATCGCCCTTGCGGCCATGGCCCTGCCCAACCGCTGGGCCTACGCCACCGCCGGCGCGGGCGTGATCGGCTATGCCGCGGCGGCCATCTTCGGCCATCCGCTGCACGCCCCGGGCGACGCCTATGAATTATTGCTGTGGGGCATCGCCGCCAGCTTCCTGATCTCGGTCAGCGTGATCCTGATCTTCTCGACCCGGCTGGCCGCCGACCTGCGCAACCGCGAACGGGAACTGGCCGACCTGCGCGAACGCTTCGCCCGCAACGAGGGCATCGTCGCGCTGGCCACCCACGCCGCCTCGATGGCGCACGAACTGAACACCCCGCTGGCCACCATGACCCTGCTGGCCGACGAGATCGCCGCCCAGGCCGATACCGACGACCTGCGCGCCGACACCGAGATGCTGACCGAGCTGCTGGCCCTGTGCCGGGAACGCGTGCGCAATCTGGCTGTCCCAACCGAAGTGGAACTGGAACGCGTGGTGGAACAGTGGAAGCTGGTCCGCCCCACGGTCGAAATGCACCGCACCGGCGTCCTGCCGCGCGGCCTGCGCGTCGAACCCTCGGTCGCCCACCTGCTCCAGGCCCTGCTGAACAATGCCGCCGATGCCGGTGTCCAGGCCGGCGCTCCCTACGTGGACCTGCACCTGGAATGCAAGGGCGGCATGGTGCGCGGCGTGGTGCGCGACTACGGACGCGGCCTGAACCCCGACCAGCCGCTCCTGCCCGCCACGCTGTTCCGCAGCGGCAAGCCCGGCGGCCTGGGCGTGGGCCTGGCGCTGTCGCACGCCACGGTCGAACGCCTGGGCGGCGACATGACCATGACTGCCGCCGAAGGCGGCGGCGTGCGCATCCAGTTTCAACTGCCCGTGGAAACCACTGTGACCTCATGATGACTGACCTGGATATCGGCCTGCTGGTCGACGACGACGAACTCTACCTGCGCACCCTGCAGCGCAGCCTGGCCCGGCGCGGACTCGAAACCCGCACCGCCACCACCATCGCCGAGGCCCTGCGCATCGCCGACGAGATCCGCCCCGGCTTCGCGCTGGTCGACCTCAAGCTCAGCAGCGACGACTCGGGGCTGACGCTGATCAAGCCGCTGCGCGCGCTGCGCGCCGACATGCGCATCCTGCTCGTGACCGGCTACGCCAGCGTGGCCACCGCCGTCGATGCCATCAAGCGCGGCGCCGACGACTACCTGCCCAAGCCCGCCACCGCCGACATGATCCTGCGCGCGCTGGGACGGGAAAAAGCCGAGGCCGTCGCGGTGGAGTCGACCATGATTCCCCTGCATCGCCTGGAGTGGGAACACATCCAGCAGGCGCTGCACGAAACCGGCGGCAACGTCTCGGCCGCCGCCCGTCTGCTCAACATGCACCGGCGCTCGCTGCAGCGCAAGCTGGCCAAGCGGCCCGGGCCCGAACGCGGCCCCGAGCCCGAATAAGCACGCGCATCGGCTCAGGCCCCGCGCCTGACCAGCACGGACTTGTCGTTGCGGAACACTTCCTCGCCGTGCTGGTTGTACACGTGGTCGCGCATGACGATCAGGCCGCGATCGGGCTTGGACGTCGAGCGCTTGGAAACGATTTCGACCTCGGTGCGCAGCGTGTCTCCCGGCCGCACGTGCTTGAGGAAACGCGCCTCGTCCACCCCCACCAGCGCGATCACGCAGTTCTCCAGCAAGTCGCCCGTCATGGCGGTGGAAAACGACATCACCAGATGACTCGGGCAAATGCGGCCGGGCAAGCCCCGGCTGCGCGCATGGCCATCGTCCAGGAACAGCGGCACCTCGTAGCCCACCAGCCGACAGAAGGCATCATGGTCCGCATCGGTGATCAGGCGCGTGCGCGTGGGATAGCGGGCACCGACCTCGAAGTCCTCGAAGTAACGCTTGGGGGCATAAGACATGATGGCGACGCGCGTTCCAATTGACTCGATGAAACCAAGCATGTATGGTTTTGAACGCAAAGTCAAATTCAAGACATTCACCTGGATTCTGGAGACGATCGACATGCAGGAAGCCCGCGAAATCCTCACCCAGGGCAAGCCCTGGCCCGACCGCTACACCTATGTTCCCGCCCTGCGCATAGGCAACATGGTCTGGCTGTCGGGCACCACGGGCACCGACGAAACCGGCACCATCACCGCGCCCGGCGACATCGTCGAACAGACGCGCCAGATCTTCCGCAAGTTCGACGCCCTGCTCAAGGCCGCCGGCGGTTCCTGCAACGACATCGTCCAGACCCACGACTTCTTCGTCACCACCGAGAACTACGCCGGCACGGCCGACGTGCGGCGCGAGTTCTTCACCACGGCGCGCCCCACGTCCAGCGGCGTCAAGGTCGCGGCGCTGCTGCGCAAGGACGCCCTGATCGAGATCTCGGCGATGGCCGTCATCGGTTCGGCCCCCGCTGCCTGACACGCGGCCCAACGGCGGATGCGGGGTACGGCATGGGCCGTACCCCGCATCCGGTGCATCGATCGGGAAACCTCAGCGGGCGCGCCGCGCCGCCGGGCCTTGCGAGACGAATTTCACGCTCATGTAGCCCTGCAATCCCTCGATCCCGCCCTCCTTGCCGTAGCCGCTGTCCCCCACCCCGCCCCACGGCGTTTCGGGACCGCTGACGGTGAACGTATTGATGCCCACCAGGCCGGCCTTGAGCGCCTGGGACGCACGGGTTGCCCGGTCCAGGTCCGAGGTGAATACGTAGGACGCCAGGCCATAGCGCAGCGAGTTGGCCTCCACCAGCACCTCGGCTTCGTCCCGGAAACGGATCAGCGAAGCGATCGGCCCGAAGGGTTCCTCGTGCAGGATGCGGGCCGAAGCGGGAATGTCGGTCACCACGGTCGGCTCCCAATAGAACCCGGGACCTTCGCGCCGGGCGCCGCCCGCGCGTATCGCCGCGCCCTTCTCCCGCGCATCCGCCACGTACTCGCCCATGGCGGCCAGCCGCCGCGGATTGGCCAGCGGCCCCATCGCGTTGCGCTCGTCCAGCCCCGAGCCGATCTGCATGGCGCGGGTCTGCTCGATGAAATGCGCCACGAACTCCTCGTAGATGCCGTCCTGCACGAAGATCCGGCTGGGCGACACGCAGACCTGTCCGGCATTGCGGAACTTGGACGCAACAGCCAGGCGCGCGACGGCCGCCGGATCCACGTCGTCATAGATCAGCACCGGCGCGTGTCCGCCCAGTTCCATCGTGGTCGACTTCAGCCCCTTCGCGGCCAGGCCGGCCAGATGCTTGCCCACGGCCGTGGAGCCGGTGAAGGTCAGCTTGCGCACGATGGGCGAGCCGATCAGATGGTCGGATACCTCGGCGGGCACGCCGAACACCAGGTTGAACACGCCCGGCGGAACGCCCGCGTCGTGCAGCGCGCGCGTCAGCTCGATGGCCGTGCCCGGAGTTTCCTCCGAAGCCTTCAGGATGCAGGCGCAGCCGGCGGCCAGCGGCCCGGCCATCTTGCGCGAAGGCGTGGTTCCCGGGAAATTCCAGGGCGCGAACGCCGCCACCACGCCGACCGGCTCCTGGTGCACGCTCCAGTGCAGGTCGGGATGGCGCGCCGGCACGATGCGGCCGTAGGCACGGCGGCCCTCCTCGGCCATCCATTCGAAGATGTCGGCCGTCAGCGCGATCTCGATCCGGGACTCGCGCAGCGGCTTGCCCTGCTCCAATGTCAGGACTCGTGCGATGTGCTCGAGCCGCTCGCGGATCAGGTCCGCCGTCCGCTTGAGCAGGCGTCCGCGCTCGAACGCCGGCGTGGCGGTCCAGGCGGGCATGGCGCGCGCGGCGGCCGCCAGCGCCCGGTCCAGGTCCGCGGGCGATGCGTGCGGCAGATGGCCGAGGACCGCCTCGGTCGAAGGATCGATCACGGCTTCGGTCTGTCTGCCGCCGCCGTCCAGCCATTGTCCGTCGATGTATAGCTGGAGTGAGGTATAGAGGGTATGGGACATGTCGGTTCGGTCACTGAAAGGGTTGGAGGTCAGAACGCCGTGATCTGCACGTGCAGGATCGACGACCGGCCCGACCTGACCGCGGCGACGCAGTCCTGGACGGCCTGGGCCAGGCGTTCGGGTTCGGTCACCTTCACGCCATGGGCGCCGAAGGCTTCGCCGATCCGGGTGTATTCCACGCCCTGCGGCAGCTCCGCCTCGAACGCGTCCTGGGCCTGCGCCTCGCCCTCCGGATAGACGCGCAGCGTGGATTGCTTGACGGCCGACCAGCCGCCGTTGTCCAGCACCACGGTCAAGAGCGGCAACTGGTAGCGGCGCGACACGGCGAAGACGGAGCTCGGATTGTTGAAATAGAAGCTGCCGTCGCCCACGACCTGGATCACCATCCGGTCGGGGCAGGCCAGCTTCGCCCCCAGCGCCATGCCGCCGGAAGCCCCCAGCCCCCCGCCGCCCACGCGCACCATGGTGCCGGGAACGGGCCGCGGAATCTGCGCCGCCAGGGCCGGCGCGTTGCGCACGGCCTCGTTCATGATGATGTCGTGGTCGCCGATGTGGCGCGCCAGTTCGGCGAACAGGAAATGCGGATTGATACGTCCGGGGGCACCCGGATCGGCCGCCTTCCTGGCCGCGTCGTCGCGGACCCGGCGGCGTTCCTCGGCGATCTGGACGCAGCGGGCGCGCGCGGCGGCCTCCAGCCCGGGCGGGCCGCGGCGATTGATTTCCTCCAGGACCTGCTCCAGCACCCGGGCGCTGTCGGCCTGCACCCGCAGGTTCGCGGGAAAGGTCCACATGGGCGAATCCTGCTTGAGCACGTCCACGTCGATCTGGACCCAGAAGGTCTGCTCGTTGAACTGGACGTCCCGCGGAAACCAGGGCACGTCGACGTCCACCATGAGGGCCACGTCGGCCCGCGCCAGGTGCGGACCGGGCTGGCCGCCGCAGAAGCATGGCCCTTCGTGCGACATGTTGTTCACCATGTTCGATTCGAACACCCGGATGCCCGCGCCCAGCGCCAGGGCCTCGATGGCGGCGGACGTCCGGGGGCTGCGGCCGGCGTAGGCCGTCACCAGGATGGGATGCTCGGCGCCCAGCAAGGCGTCGGCGATGCGCCCGATCACCTCGGGGTCGGCGCCCCCCGCTTCCAGGGGGCCGAACTGTTCGGCCGGATACGCGCGCACGCGATCGTCGGGCCAGGTCTCGGTCAGCGTCTCGCGCGGCAACATCAGATAGACCGGCCCTTTCGGTTCCGAATGCATCACGCTGTGCGCCCGGCGCAGCGTTTCCTTCACCACCACGCCCGACGGCAGCGTCCATTCCCATTTCACGTAGGGGCGAACCAGCGCGCCCTGGTCGAAGGGTTCCTGGATGAAATGCACGTAGGTATCGCGGCTGCCCAGCAGTTCGCCGGAGGTCGTGAAAGGCGCCTTGCCCGCCATCAGCAGCACCGGCAGGCGGCTGCGCAGCAGGTTGTGCATGGCCATCGACGCGTTCGCGGTTCCCACGTCGACGTGGACCAGCACCCCCTGGCCCCTGCCCGTGACCGCCGCGTAGCCGCCCGCCATGTGCGCGGCGGTGCTTTCGTGCGGGCACAGGAAGACGGCCGGCGACTTGCGCCCCTGCTTGCGGCGCTCGGCCAGCTCTTCGATGATGGGCGCGTGGTCGGTGCCCATGTTGCAGAACAGATAGTCGATCCCCACTTCCAGCAGGCCGTCGAGGAAGTGGCTGGACGTGCTTCGGTTTTCCGGCGCGGATGGGTTCATCGCTTGCTCCAGGAATCAGTGGTTGCCGCCTCGATGTCGCTCGCGCTCAGTCCCGCTTCGGCCAGGATTTCGCGCGTATGCTGGCCCGGCGTGGGCGGCGGCGTGCGGATGGTGGCGGGCGTTTCCGAGAAATAGACCGGAACGGCGGTGGTCATCATGGGGCCGACCTCGGGGTGCTGGTAGCGATGAAAGAAGCCGGTGTCCTTCAGGTAGGGATCGTCCATCAGTTCCTCCAGCGTGTTCATCGCCCCGGCCGGCACGTCGCCGGCGTCGAGCCGGGCGCGCAGCTCGGCGGTGCCGTAGTGGGAAATGCGTTCGGCGATGATCGAATACAGCTCGTCGACGTTGCGCGCCCGCGCCTCCAGCGTCGCGAAACGGGGGTCGGCGCAGGCTTCGGGTATGTCCAGGGCCGCCAGCAGCGCTTTCCAGTGCGCATCGGTGTTGGCCATGATGCAGATGTAGCCGTCGCGCGTCGCATAGGGCCGGCGATGCCGGGTCAACAGGCGCGTATAGCCGAGCGTGCCCGTGTCGCCGTCGAAGGCGCGCGTCCACAAATGCTCCACGAACAGGAAGGACAGCATCGTCTCGAACATGGGCACGTGCACCTCCTGGCCCTTCCCCGTCCGCTCCCGGCTCAGCAGGGCCATGGCGATGGCCGACGCCAGCATGTGTCCTGTGAACTTGTCGGCGATCACGGTCGGGATGTAGCGCGGTTCGCCCGAGGTCTTGCCCACGAGCCCGGCCAGGCCGCACTCGCCCTGGATGATGTCGTCGTAGGCCGGCAGGTTGGCGCGCGGGCCGTCGTGCCGGTAGCCCGACGCCGACCCGTAGACGATGGCCGGATTGCGCCGGGAGATCGCCGCATAGTCGATGCCCAGCCGCTCGGCCGCCTTGGGGCGCATGCCGTGCACGAACACGTCCGCGGTATCGACCAGCCGCATCAGGGCATCCAGCGCGGCGGGCTGCTTCAGGTCCAGCACCACGCTGCGCTTGTTCCGGTTCACGTTGGCGAAGAAAGCCGCCATGCCGGGACGGGGGGCCGGGCCTATCTGGCGGTTGAGGTCGCCGATGGGCGACTCTATCTTGATTACGTCGGCGCCCATGTCGCCCAGCGTCTGGGTCGCCAGCGGTCCCAGGATGGTGGTCGTCAGATCCAGGACGCGGATGCCCTGCAGCGGCCCTGTCGCCGCGGCCTGTCTGTCTGTGGCGGGTTTGCGGTCTAGCATTGTCGGGTCTTCAAGTAAGGAGGGAACGTGGCGCGGCGTCGCCGCCGCCCGGGAAGTCCTGCATCAATCCAGGCGCACGCCGGTCTTGCGGACGATGTCGCCCCACTTCTGGGTATCCCGCCGGATCAGCGCGGCGAATTCCCCGGGCGTGTTGCCCACCGCCACCGCCGAATACGAGGCCATGCGCTCCTGCACGTCGGGCATCCTGGCGATCCTGGCTATCGCCTTGGCCAGCTTGTCGATGATGGCGGGCGGCGTCCCGGCGGGCGCCACCAGCCCGTTCCAGACCGCGGCCTCGAAACCGGGAAGCCCCTGCTCGGCCACGGTCGGCAGATCGGGCATTTCCGCCGAACGCCTGGCCCCGGTGTATCCGAGCGCCTTGGCGCGCCCCGCCTTGATGGTCGGCAGGCCGCTGCCGCTGAACATGAACTGCACGCGCCCGGCCGCCATGTCGACCTCGGCCGTGCTGGTTCCCTTGTACGGGACGTGCACCACATCGATGCCCGCCATCGACGCCAGCAGCGCGCCGACCAACTGGGGCGAGGTCCCGGTTCCCGGCGAGGCGTAGTTCAGCTTGCCGGGCTGGGACTTGGCCAGCTTGATCAGCTCCTGGACATTGTTGGCGGGGAGCATGGGGCTGGCCATCAGGTAATAGGGGTTCTCCGCCATGACCGAAACCGGTTCGAAATCCTTGATGGGGTCATAGGGCATCTTGGCGAACAGGCTGGGGTTGATCGCCAGCGTGGTGACCGACGCGGTCAGCAGGGTATAGCCGTCGGGCGCGGCCTTGGCCACCGCATCCGCGCCTATCATCGTGCTGGCGCCCACCTTGTTCTCGACGACGACCGGCTGGCCCAGCTCGATGGCCAGCTTTTCGGCGAACAGGCGCGAGATGGCATCGGATGTCCCGCCCGCCGCCTGGGGATTGATCAGACGTATGGGCCGGCTGGGGTAGCCCGGATCGGCCGCGGAACCGGCGGCGGGCAGCGTGGCGGCGACAGCGGCGAACAGAATCGGAATGGCAAATCGTTTCATGTGATGCTCCTGAAGGGTTGAGTACCAGCAAGAGAGCTCCGCTCAGCGGATGGACGCCAGGGGCTCGGTCCAGGCGTCGTAGCCGTACACCCAGTCCGGGTTGGTGTCGTTGCGCATCCAGTTGTTGGCCTTGGCCGAGAGCTGAAGCTTCGATGTGCGCGGCAGCCGCGTGTCGGCATAGCGCCGCAACGCCGCGGGCGCGGTCGACTTGCTTGCCTCGCCCAGGCAGCGCGCCAGGATGGCGGCGTCCTCCAGCGCGGCGCTGGCGCCCTGCGCCATGTATGGCGGCATCGGATGGCAGGCATCCCCCAGCAGCGCGACGCGCCCCTGCGTCCAGCGAGGCAACGGATCGCGCGCCAGCAGCGCCCATTTGTAGACTTCCGGACACGCATCCAGGACCGCCCGCACCTGCGGGTGGAATTGCGCGAACGCCGCGCGCAGTTCGCCCAGGTCGCCCTTGGTGGACCAGGATTCGCTGGTGGCCCACTTGCCGTCGTCGGGCACGCTGGTGGTGAAGTACACCTCGTCGGCGGCCGCGGTCGTGTAGTACATGACGATGTGGCGGTCCTTGCCCCACCACTTGATGCGCGAACGCTCGATGCGGTGCCCGCCCAGGCGCTCGGCCGGAAAGGTCGCGCGGTAGGCGATGCGGCCGGTGAACACGGGCTGCTCGGGGCCCAGGATGATCTCGCGCACCAGCGAGTGGACGCCATCGGCGCCGATCACGACGTCGGCGCTGGCCCGCGAGCCGTCGGCGAAGGACAGCGTGACGCCCCGCTCGTCCTGGCTTAGCGACTCCAGCTTCCTGCCCAGCGAGATGTCCTCGGCGGGAACCGCCGACTCCAGCGCGGCATGCAGGTCGCCGCGATGCAGGCACAGGAAGGGCGCGCCGTAGCGGGCTTCGACGTGGCCGGCGATGGGAAACTCATTGGTGACGGCGCCGGTGTCGTAGTCGCGGTTCAGGCTGGACTCCGGAACCAGGGCGTGCTCGCGCAACCGGTCTTCCACACCGATCCGGCGCAGCACCTTGCACGCATTGGGCGCCATCTGTATGCCGGCGCCGACGCGGGCGAAGCGCGGCGCCTGCTCATAGATGTGGACGGCGATACCAGCCTGCCGCAACAGGGCCGCGGCCGCGAGGCCGCCTATGCCGGCGCCGACGATGGCGACGCTGATCCGATCAGTCATGGCCCTGCTCCTCCTGCCCCGGAACGATGATGCGATAGCAGTGGAATCCCTCCAGCAGGGCCCGGCCGTCCTGGTTCTCCAGGCGAGTGGCCACCTTGCAGTATTTGCGGTGGCCTTCCTCCCAGATCTTCTCGATGACGAAGCACGGGCGAACCGTATCGCCCACCGCCGCCGGATGCAGATAGCGGCAGCCCTGCTCGACCAATACGAAACCCTCGATGTGGTCGCGCAGTTCCGAGGCGCCGAGCGCGGTCAGGGAGGCAAGCAGCAGGCCATGGGCCAGCGGCTTGCCGAACCGCGTATTCTTTGCGTACTCGACGTCGTAGTGACTACGATGCACGTCCCCGGTAATACCGGAGAACAGCAGGAAGTGCGCGTCGTTCAAGGTTTTGGACGGACCGTGGAAAGCCAGTCCTTCGGACAGTGGTCGGGCCAGGTTTTCCAAGGCCGAGCCACCGGACAATGCTGCGCTGCCGGGCATGAGCAAAGACTCCGAGTTGACGCATCTGGCGATGCGGAATATAGTTTTTGAACACAAAGTCAAAAACCAACGTCGGCACTCTATCTTCGATTTGAACCAAAAGTCAAATACAAAATTTCCTATGCCAGAAGACACTTCCAACACGACCCCGGCCGCGCGCTGGGACGGACGGCGCGTCGGCAAGGCGACACGCCGCGACGCCATCCTCAACAGCGTGGCCAGCGTGCTGAGCAGCGGCCGCCTGTCCACGCTCACGATGCAGGACATCGCCGACGAACTGGGCATCACCAAAGGCAATCTCTACTACTACTTCACCGACAAGCAGGACATCCTCTACCAGTGCCACATGCGCGCGATGGACGCGAGCCTGGAAGCGCTGCGCCGCGCACGCCAGGCCAAAGGGTCGCCGGGAGAACGGCTGCAGCAGCTGCTGGCGGCCCATATCGTCGGCATCCTGAAGGATGGGCTGGGCAGCGTGCTGCTGACCGACCTGGAAAACCTGCGGCCCGAGAACCGGGACGTCTACGTGGCGCGCCGCGACGAGTTCGAACGCGGCGTGCGCAAGCTCATCGAGGAGGGCATGAAGGCCGGCGAGTTCCATTGCGACGACAGCCTGCTGGCGGGCTTTTCCATGCTCGGGGCCATCAACTGGATCACCAAGTGGTTCCGCGCCGACGGCCGCCTGAGCGTCGACGACGTGGCCGCCGGCATGAGCCGCTTCCTGATGGGCGCCCTGTACTGCCCGCCCGGCATGATTCCCGCCCTGGTCGCCGCGCCGCCCGAAGCCGACGCCCCGCCTCCGGCGAAGGCCAAGGCCAAGGCCGCCCGCCCGGCAAAAACGGCAGCCAAGGCCGCCGCCAAGGCGGCGCCCGGGCCCAGGCGTGGCGAAGCCGGCCGCAAGGCGGCCAAGCCATGACGCATCCCGTCCGGGACGACGCCCTTTCCGCCCTGCCCGACGACTGCCGGGCCGAACTCGCGAGCATCGTGGGCCACGAGAACCTCGTCCTCGACCCGCGGGCGCTGGCCCTGGCCTCGTCCGACCTCATCGACTGGCCATGGCAGCGGCCGGCCCTGGCCGTGGTCAAGCCTCGCTCCACCGAGGAAACCGCCCGCCTGGCGGGTGTCGCCGGCCAGCACGGAATCCCGCTCATCGCCCGGGGCGCGGGGTTGTCCTATTCCGGCGGCGGCGTGCCCGGCGGCGCGGCGATCGTCGTCGATACCGCCAACCTGGCCTCGATCGACATCCATGCCGATGACCGCCATGCGCGGGTCGGCGCTGGGACGCCCTGGGAAGCCCTGGCGCAGGCCCTCGCTCCTCACGGCCTCAAGCCGGCCCAGCCCATGCCCATCTCCGGGGTGCACACCACGGTGGGCGGCGCGGCCTCGCAGGGCATGCCCGGCGGCCTGGACGGCATCATCGGCCTGACCGTGGTGCTGGCCGACGGCACCGTCGCGCGTACCGGCTCGGGCGCGCGGCGGCACGGATCCGCCTTCCAGCGCTACTGGGGGCCGGACCTGACCGGCATTTTCCTGGGGGACTGCGGCGCCCACGGCATCAAGACCGAGATCAGCCTGCGGCTGGCGCCGGTGCGGCCGCTACGCTTCGCCTCCTTCTCGTGCCCCGACGGCGCGACCGGCCTCGGCCTCATGACCGGCCTGCTCCAGGCGGGCCTGGCCACGCGCGTCGTGGCCAACGGTCCCGGCAACGGACCCGGCGCCGGCGCGCCCTGGACCCTGCACGTCACGGTGGAAGGCGCGACCGAGGGCGCCGCCGACAGCGTGCTGGCCGCCGTGCGCGCCGACTGCGCGCGGCGGGCCACGGAAATCGATGCCGACGTCCCCCGCCGGCTGCACGCCAGGCCCTTCTCGATCCGCGGCTTCGTCGGACTGGAAGGGGAACGCTGGCTGCCGGTCCACGGCGTGCTGCCGCTGACCCGCGCCCCTTCCTGCCTGGCCGCGTTGCGGCGCCTGCTGGCGGACCGCGCGGACGAACTCGAGGCACACGGCATCCGCTACGCCTGGACGCTCTCCTCCACCGGGCCCTACGTCACCCTCGAACCCATGTTCTACTGGGACGATGCCCTGACGCCGCTGCACCTGTACTATCTGTCGGACAGGCACAGGGAACGTTTCTCGGGCCGGCGCGATGCGGCCCCGGCGCGGGTCCTGGTGCGGCAGATCCGGGACGACGTCCGCCAGGCGATGGACGCGCATGACGCGGTCCACGCCCAGCTCGGGCGCTATTTCCCCTACCGGTCCGCCCTCGGGGACGGCGCCGGCGAACTGGCGGCACGGATCAAGCGCGCGCTGGATCCGGATGGGCGGATGCACCCGGACACGCTGCAAGCCTAGGGCTGGAACCGTCCCCGCTTTCCGCGGTGCGACATATTGTCGCAGGGCTACTCCCTAGGGCCGCCGGTCACAATTCGCCACAAATGGTGCGATGCAAGGCGTGGCCGGCCGCCTCGCCCCGGGCGGACCTTCCCGGCCCATGCCGCGCGCGACTATTTGTCGCAGGCCCCCTCTAGGCACGTTCAGTAGGATGCGGAACTGGCGGATTTCGCCAACGTTTCTACACACCAAGGCTGGACGTGAGTAAATCCTTCTTCGCGAACGCGGGACGCACACTGTGTGTCAGCGCCATGATGTTGCTGCTGGCTGGCTGCAACATGGACATCCTGAATCCCAAGGGCGACATCGGCGCCCAGGAAAAAACCCTGCTCCTGACCGCGACCGGGCTGATGCTGCTGGTGGTCGTGCCGGTCATCATCCTGACCCTGTGGTTCGCCTGGAAGTACCGCGCCTCCAACACCAAGGCCAAATACGACCCCACGTGGTCGCACTCCACCGCCATCGAAGTGGTGGTCTGGACCATCCCCTGCATCATCGTCGGCATCCTGGCGGTGCTGACCTGGAAGAGCTCGCACGCGCTGGACCCCTACCGGCCCCTGCAATCCGAGGTCAAGCCGGTCGAGATCGACGTCGTGTCGCTGGACTGGAAGTGGCTGTTCATCTACCCCGAGTACAAGATCGCCACCGTCAACGAGATCCAGTTCCCGGTGGACACGCCGGTCAACTTCCGCATCACGTCCGCCTCGGTCATGAATTCCTTCTTCATTCCCCAACTGGGTAGCCAGATCTACTCCATGGCGGGCATGGAGACCAAGCTCCACCTGATCGCGCGCGAAGCCGGCACCTACGCGGGCATCTCGGCCAACTACAGCGGCGCGGGTTTCTCGGGCATGCGCTTCAAGGCCATCGCCAGCAGCCAGACGGACTTCGAAGAGTGGGTCCGCAATGCGCAGGCTTCGACCAGCAAGATGACGCCGGAAACCTACCAGGCCCTGGTCTCGCCCAGCGAGCACGAGCCCGTCGCCTATTACTCGGGCGCCGAACCCACCATGTTCGACGGCATCATTTACCAGTACATGGCCTCCGCAGGCATGGATACCGGAATATGCACGCCTGCCAACACCCCCAAGATTGCCTTGTCGGAGTAAATCGATGTTCGGGAAACTGACCCTGGATGCCATCCCGTACCATGAACCCATCGTCATGGTCACGCTGGCCGCGGTCGTCATTCTGGGTGCCGCCATGCTTGGCGCCGTCACCTATTACGGCAAGTGGACCTACCTGTGGAAGGAATGGCTGACCACGGTGGACCACAAGCGCATCGGCATCATGTACATCATCGTGGCGCTGATCATGCTGCTGCGCGGATTCGCCGATGCCATCATGATGCGCACGCAGCTGGCCATCGCCTCGAGCGACTCGGCCGGCTACCTGCCGCCGCACCACTACGACCAGATCTTCACCGCCCACGGCGTGATCATGATCTTCTTCATGGCCATGCCCTTCATCACGGGCCTGATGAACATCGTCGTGCCGCTGCAGATCGGCGCCCGCGACGTGGCCTACCCGTTCCTGAACTCGCTCAGCTTCTGGCTGTTCGGCGGCGGCATCGTGCTGATCATGATGTCGCTGTTCGTGGGCGAATTCGCCGCCACCGGCTGGCTGGCCTATCCGCCGCTGTCGGGGCTGGACTACAGCCCGGGCGTGGGGGTCGATTACTACATCTGGGCCTTGCAGTTGTCAGGGCTGGGAACGACGCTAAGCGGCATCAACTTCATCGTCACCATCCTGCGCATGCGCGCGCCCGGCATGACGATGATGAAGATGCCGGTGTTCACCTGGACCGCGCTGGTCACCAACATCCTGATCGTCGCCGCCTTCCCGGTGCTGACGGCCACGCTGGCGCTGCTGACCGCCGACCGCTACCTGGGCATGCACTTCTTCACGAACGAGCTCGGCGGCAACGTGATGATGTACGTGAACCTGATCTGGATCTGGGGCCACCCCGAGGTCTACATCCTGATCCTGCCCTGCTTCGGCGCGTTCTCGGAAATCATCGCCACCTTCTCGCGCAAGTCGCTGTTCGGCTACAAGTCCATGGTCTACGCCACGGCCGCGATCGGCGTGCTGTCGTTCCTGGTCTGGCTGCACCACTTCTTCACCATGGGCTCGGGGGCCAACGTCAATGCCTTCTTCGGCATCGCGACGATGATCATCTCGGTGCCCACGGGCGTGAAGATCTTCAACTGGCTGTTCACGATGTACCGCGGCCGGGTCGAGATCACCACCCCCGTGCTGTGGACGCTGGGCTTCATGATCACCTTCGTGATCGGCGGCATGACCGGCGTGCTGATGGCGATTCCCGCGGTCTCGTTCGTGCTGCACAACAGCCTGTTCCTGATCGCCCACTTCCACAACACCATCATCGGCGGTGTCGTGTTCGGGTGTATCGCCGCCATGGTGTACTGGTTCCCCAAGGCCTTCGGCTTCAAGCTGAACGAGCGCCTGGGCAAGTATTCGTTCTGGTGCTGGTTCATCGGCTTCTTCATGGCCTTCATGCCGCTGTACATCCTCGGCTTCATGGGCATGACGCGCCGCCTGAACCACTACGACAACCCGGCCTGGCAACCGTACCTGATCGTCGCCTGGGTGGGCGCGGTCATCATCGCGCTGGGCATCTTCTTCCTGCTGCTGCAGATCTTCGTCAGCATCCGCGACCGCAAGAAGAACGTCGACTTCGACGGCGACCCCTGGGGTGGCCGTACGTTGGAATGGTCCATTCCCTCTCCTCCGCCGTTCTACAACTTCGCAAAGGTGCCCCAAGTGTCCCACCTCGATCAGTTCTGGCATGACAAGGAAACCGGCGTCGCCTACCAGCGTCCCGCCCGCTACGAAGACATCCACATGCCGCGCAACACCGGCGCCGGCGTCTACATCGGCGTGGCGGGTACCCTGCTCGGCTTCGCCCTGGTCTGGCACATCTGGTGGCTGGCCGGCCTGGGACTGGCCGGCATGATCGGCGCCTTCATCGCCCGCGCCTACGACCGCGACGTGGACTACTACGTCAAGGCCGACGAGGTGGCGCGCATCGAGAACGCCCACTACGAGTCGCTGAAGCAGGCGGCGTAGAAAATCCCCCCTACGCGCTTACGCGCGCCCCCCAGGGGGCGATGCGGGTGGACCGGCAAAGCCGGATCCACCGCATCCTGGGTCGTGTAGCAGTGTCTCGGTGCGAAGCGCCGGTTTTTTAAAGATTGATATGAGTAGCGCAGCAATTCTTCATACGCATCGCCAGGATGGTGGCGATCATCATGCCCATGGGGGGCATGAGCATCACGACGATGGATCCAAGACCGTACTGGGGTTCTGGATCTATCTGATGAGCGATTTGCTCATTTTCTCGGTGCTGTTCGCGACGTTCGCCGTGCTGTCGGGCGCGACCGCTGGCGGGCCGCATGGCAGCGAGCTGTTCGACCTGTCGTTCGTGCTGACCGAGACCATGCTGCTGCTGGTCAGCAGCGTGACCTTCGGCATGGCCATGCTGGCTCTGCATGCCGGGCAACGCGGCAAGGTGCTGGCCTGGATGGCGGTCACCTTCCTGTTCGGCGCCGGCTTCATCGGCATGGAAATCTATGAATTCCATCACCTGATCGCCGAGGGTGCCGGCCCCCAGCGCAGCGCCTACCTGTCGGCCTTCTTCACCCTGGTCGGCACCCACGGCCTGCACGTGACCTCGGGCCTGATCTGGATGGCCGTGATGATGCACATGATCAGCCGCCATGGCCTGGACCCGATCGTGCGCCGGCGCATGGCCTGCCTGAGCCTGTTCTGGCACTTCCTGGACCTGGTCTGGATCTGCGTGTTCACCTTCGTCTACCTGATGGGAGCCCTGTAATGGCGCAACACTCTTCCACCGCCGAAGGCCACGATTCCCACGCCAGCCACGGTTCAGTCAAGTCCTATCTGGTCGGATTCGTCCTCTGCATCGTGCTGACCGCGCTGTCCTTCGGCGTGGTAATGACCGGCGCCCTGACGGGCTTTGCCGCCGTCTCGGCCATCGTCGTGCTGTGCGTGCTGCAACTGCTGGTCCAGCTGGTGTTCTTCCTGCACATGGGCACTTCGCCCGAGCAGCGCGAGAACCTGTCGTCCTTCGTCTTCACCGTGCTCATCATCGCGATCATCGTGGGCGGCTCCGCATGGGTGCTGCACAACATGAACGCGAACATGATG
The DNA here is from genome assembly GCF_004216695.1 of Pigmentiphaga kullae. GTDB lineage: Bacteria > Pseudomonadota > Gammaproteobacteria > Burkholderiales > Burkholderiaceae_B > Pigmentiphaga > Pigmentiphaga kullae. The sequence continues at coordinate 649,958 of NZ_SGXC01000002.1, read as the reverse complement.
CCTATGTAGGCCCCCCCCTACGCGCTGACGCGCGCCCCGAATGGTGGGCCCCCAGCCGCTACGCGGCAGCCCCCCAAGGGGGCCGGGACCCGCCTTGGGGCGGCCCGGCGCCGGGTCCCGGGGGCGATGCGCGAGGACCGGCGGAGCCGGATCCTCCGCATCCTGGGGTACCAATAGGCTGGCGGGGGGGCGAATCTGCGGTTCGCCTTTCCTGTCGCTCTCCTGGGGTGTTTTTTGGCCGGAGCTTGCTCCGGCTTTTGTTTTTCCAGGGGTGCCGGGGTTCGCGTTGAGCATAGGCGTCTTCGCCAGCTCCCGGGCCAAACCGCCTATTGCCAGCCGTAGCGGCGCACATAGAGGCCCTTCATCTCCTGGGTCAACCCCATGTACGCCAGCAGGATGACCGGCAGGAACACGAAATACAGCGGCGGCAACGCCTGCAGCTTGAAGTAGTGCGCCAGCGGTCCCATCGGCAGGAAGATGCCGATCGCCATGATGGCGGCCGTCATTACCATCAGCGGCACGGCGGCGCGGCTCTGGATGAACGGGATCCGGGGCGTGCGGATCATGTGCACGATCAGGGTCTGCGTCAGCAGTCCCACCACGAACCAGCCCGACTGGAACAGCGTCTGGTGCGCGGGCGAGTTCGCGCCGAACACGAACCACATCATCGCGTAGGTCGTGATGTCGAACACCGAGCTGATCGGCCCGAAGAACACCATGAAGCGGCCGATGTCCCCGGGCTGCCAGCGCTGCGGCTTTTGCAGCAGTTCGTCGTCCACGTGGTCGAACGGAATGGCGATCTGCGAGATGTCGTACAGCAGGTTCTGCACCAGCAGGTGCATGGGCAGCATGGGCAGGAACGGGATGAAAGCCGAGGCCACCAGTACCGAGAACACGTTGCCGAAATTCGAGCTGGCCGTCATCTTGATGTACTTCAGCATGTTGGCGAAAGTGCGGCGCCCTTCCTGCACGCCCTCCTCCAGCACCATCAGGCTCTTTTCGAGCAGGATGATGTCGGCGGCTTCCTTGGCGATGTCCACCGCCGTGTCCACCGAGATGCCGATGTCCGCGGCGCGCAGCGCGGGCGCGTCGTTGATGCCGTCGCCCAGGAATCCCACCACGTGGCCGTTGGCCTTGAGCAGGCGCACGATGCGCTCCTTGTGCGTGGGGGTCAGCCGGGCGAAGACATTGTGGCGCTCGACCGCCTGCGCCAGCTCGCGATCGTCCATGCCTTCGATGTCGCCGCCCAGCAGCAGCCCCTGCTGCGCCAGCCCCACCTCGCGGCAGATCTTGGCCGTGACCAGTTCGTTGTCGCCGGTCAGCACCTTGACCGCCACACCGTGCCGGGCCAGCGCCTCCAGGGCCGGCGCGGTGGACTCCTTGGGAGGATCGAGGAAGGCCACGTAGCCGATCAGGGTCAGATCCCGCTCGTCGGCCACGCCGAAGGCTTCCTGTCCGGGCAACTGCTCCCGGGCCGCCACCGCGACCACCCGCAGCCCTTCCCCGTTGAACCCGGCCGTCACCCGGCGGATGTCCGCCAGCACCGCGGGAGTCAGGGCATCGGTGTCCGCGCCGCGGCGCACCCGGGTGCAGACCGACAGGATTTCCTCGACCGCGCCCTTGGTGATGATCAGGTGATGGTCGTCATGCTCGGCCACCACCACCGACATCCGGCGCCGCTCGAAGTCGAACGGAATCTCATCCACCTTGCGGAAGTTCGCGGCGGGTTCCAGTTCGCGCTGCATCTCGGCGTGTTCCAGCACGGCCACATCCAGCAGGTTCTTCAGCCCCGTCTGGTAGTAGCTGTTCAGGTAGGCCAGCTCCAGCACGGCATCGGCATCCTCGCCCCAGGCATCGACGTGGCGGGCCAGGAAGATGCGGTCCTGCGTCAGCGTGCCGGTCTTGTCGGTGCACAGGACGTCCATCGCGCCGAAGTTCTGGATGGCGTCGAGCCGCTTGACGATGACTTTCTTGCGCGACAGGAACACCGCGCCCTTGGCCAGCGTGGAAGTCACGATCATCGGCAGCATCTCGGGCGTCAGACCGACCGCGATGGACAGCGCGAACAGCAGCGCCTCCATCCAGTCGCCCTTGGTGAAGCCGTTGATCAGCAGCACCAGCGGCGCCATCACGAACATGAAGCGGATCAGCAGCCAGCTCACCTTGTTCACACCGGCCTGGAACGAGGTCTGGCCCCGGTCGACTGCGGTGACGCGGCCGGCCAGCATGCCGAAATAGGTCTGGTTGCCGGTGCCCACCACCACCGCGGTGGCCGCGCCCGAGACCACGTTGGTCCCCATGAACAGGATGTTCTCCAGCTCCAGCGGGTTCAGCGTCCTGGCGTTGCGATGAAGCGCGAATTTCTCGACCGGCATGGCCTCGCCCGTCATCGCCGCCTGCGATACGAACAAGTCCTTGGCCGACAGGATGCGGCAATCGGCCGGAATCATGTCGCCCGCCGCCAGCGCGATCACGTCGCCCGGCACCAGCATCCAGATCGGCAGCTCCACGCGCCGCGCCGGGCGGGCGCGCAGGTGGACGCCGTAGTAGTGCTCGAACAGCGGCGCGGCATCCTCGGCGGCATCGCGCCGCACCACCGTGGCGGTATTGCCGACCATGGCCTTGAGCGCGTCGGCGGCGCGGTTGGATTTGCCTTCCTGCCAGAAGCGCAGCAGCGTCGACAGCACGATCATCGTGCCGATGACGAGCGCGGCCTTGGTGTCCTCGGTCAAATAGGAGATCGCCGCCAGCAGGGTCAACAGGAGGTTGAACGGATTCCGGTAGCAGTGCCACAGATGCATCCACCAGGGCAGCGGCTTCTCGTGTTCGACTTCGTTCGGACCCACGCGCTCGCGTATGGCCTCGGCCTGGTTTTCCGACAGGCCGTCCTCGTGGCTGTCCAGGTGTTTCAGCAGTTCGCTGGCGTCACCCTTGGCCGCGGCGACCAGCGTTTTCGTCAGGCCCGGCGGCAACTCGCGGCTGACGCCGGTGCGGGCCAGCGTATCCAGCAGCGCCAGCCGGCGGAAGTGGCGGGAGATGTGGCGGGTACGAAGAAAACCCGCGAAAAAGGCCTTGAGCAGCATGAAGTTCATTGTTCTTCTCCGGTAGTCGGCCTGCCTGCTTCACGCTGCGTCGCGCGTTCAGGCAGGCGGTGAATGTCCTGGGTCGGGCATGGTTCTCGTGTATCGATGAAAAATGCGTCAGGGCAGGAAGGCTGGCGACAGCAGGCGCAGGCCGAGGGAGATCCATCGTTCCTCCCTGCCCGCCCCCATCCGGTTCCCGTAGGTCACGTCGATCTGCACGCGGTCCGGCACCAGCCAATGGCGCAGGCCGAACTGGTAGGACGGCTTGCGCCGGTCGTGCCCGAAGGTCTCGGCAATCAGCCACGTGCGTTCGGCCAGCCGGGTCTCGGACCCCAAGCCCCAGGTCGCGTGGCGGCTGCCCGCGTCGGCCGCGTCCATCCATCCCAGGTTGCCGTGCACGACCACCCGATCGCCGGCAAGGGAAACGCTGGCCGGCACGTAGGCATACCAATCGCGCGACGCCCCCGCCGCATGGGGATGGCGGACCGTCCCGGCCGCCACGCCCACGCCCCAGCCGTCCGTCTCCAGCGGCTTGAGCAGCGTCTTGACCTGGAACTGCACGTCCGTCGTGCGCACGCGTCCATCCAGCCGGCCGCGCGCGCCGCCCAGCGTCAGTTCCAGGTTGCCGGTGGGATTGCAGGCCGGCATGGCCCAGTATTCGGTGCTGTCGTCATTGCGCCGGACCCAGCTTTCCACCTGGCAGGACTTGGCATCGACGATGCGGGCATCGTCGGTGATCATGGGGCGGGCCGCCTGGGCGGGGCTGGCGCCGCAGCAGGCCGCGAGGGCCAGCGCCAGCCGCCACCGCGGCGGACCGGCGGCACGGTGGCCGCGAAGCGGGAAACGATCGATGCGCACGGATCCTCCTCGGGAATCGGGGTGGAGGCACGACATGGGCATGGCGGAGCCGCCGCGCCTGGCGGCAGACAGTATCAGGAGGGGGGGATGGGCCGCGCGCGAACGCCGCGGCTGGAGCCGCCTCCCGCCTTGCGGCGAGACGGCGGCGAAGGAAACCTGCGCGCTATCTCGCCGAGGGTTCGCCGATCACGAGGACCGGCCGACTACTGCCACTCGTACAAGTACCCACGTCAGGGCCTCCACAGTTGATGAACGGCGCGATTCTATCCGCAGGACGGTTACAGGTCCATGACTATTTGGCCATGCCACCCACACGCGGGCGACATTTCCGGGCCGCATGCCGCTTGGACCTGTCAGGCCGCGCGTCGGTTCCGCGCTGCGCCTACTCCTCCTTGATACCGAATTCCGCCACGACGCTGCCATAGCGGTCGTACTCCGCCTTCACCTCCCGAACCGCGTCCTCCACCGATCCTCCCAGCGTCTCGACGCCCGAGGCACGCATCTTTTCCCTGACCTCGGGCGCCTGCATGATCGCGCCGATTTCGCGGTTCAGGCGCCGGATCGCCGCGGCCGGCGTGCCGGCTGGTGCCAGCACGGGGAAAAACACGTTCAGCTCCACGCCATCTATACCTGCTTCCGTCAGGGTCGAGACGTTGGGCAGCAGGCTGGTACGCCGCTTCTCCGCGACTGCCACCGCCACCAGCTGGCCGCCGTCGATGAACCCGCCGACCCCTCCCAGCGCGCCGAAAGCCAGCTTGATCTGCCCGCTTACCGTATCGGTCACCGCGGGCATGACCCCCTTGTACGGCACGTGGATCATCGTGGTTCCGGTCGCCTTCATGAACAGCTGGCCCGCGATGTGCTGGGGCGATCCGTTGCCCGAGGATGCGTAAGGCAGACCGGGATGCTTCTTCAGGTAGGCCACCAGTTCCTGCGGCGTCCTCACCCCGAGCTGAGGATTGGCGAGGATGACCAGCGGCGAGGAGGCCGTCTTGACCACCGGCGCCAGATCCCGGATCACGTCGACGCCGCCGCCCGCGCCCTTGGGCAACACATGGGGCGCGCCGAACAGCGTGCTGGCGCTCAGGAGCAGCGTATGTCCGTCCGGCTCGGCACGCGCCACGGCAGCCGCGCCGATCAGGCCGCTGGCGCCGGGCCGGTTGGTGACCACCACGGTCTGCCCCAACGCCGGCGGCAGCCGCTCCGCCAGGATGCGGGCGAGGATATCGGTGCTCGAACCCGGCGGCACAGGCACGACGATGGTGATCGGCCGGGAAGGACTCCACGCCTGCGCCTGCGCGGCCATCGGCGCGATCATGCCCAATGCGGCGCACAGGCCGCCCAGAAGTTGTCTCATATCGTTATCCTTGTCTGCCGGCCATGCCGGACTCAATACACGATGTTGATGTTCTTTCCCTGCGTATAGGAAAGCAGTTCCTCGATGGACTCGTCGCGGCCGATACCCGATTGCTTGTAGCCGCCATAGCTGGTCCCCAGGAAATGCGGACCGGCATGATTGACCCAGACGAAACCCGACTGGATGCGTCCGGCCGCCCGGTGGGCCTGCGCCAGGTCCCGGGTGAAGACCGCCCCGGTCAATCCGTATTCGACGGCGTTCACCTGTTCGAACAGGGCTTCTTCGTCCGACCACTTCAGCACCGACAGGACCGGCCCGAAGATCTCCTCGTTGGCGATACGCATGTCGGCCGTCACGCCGGTGAACACGGTGGGCTCGACGAAGAAGCCCCTGGCCAGCTCAGGGTTCCGCGGCCGCTTGCCGCCGTAGGCCAGGGTTGCGCCTTCGCCGATGCCGATGTCGATGTAGCCCATGATCTTGTCCAGCTGGGCCTGCGAGACGATGGCTCCCATGGTCGTGGCCGGGTCGGTCGGCATGCCCGGCCGGTAGTGGCGGATCTTCTCCAGCACCCGCGCCACCACCTCGTCGTGGACGGACTCGTGCACGAACAGGCGCGAGGTCGACCCGCAGGACTGCCCGCTCCACGTGAAATTCATGCCGGCCACGGCGCCCGAGCTGGCGCGTTCGAGATCCGCGTCGGGATAGACGATGCAGGCATTCTTGCCCCCCAGTTCGAGCGTGATGCGCTTGAGACGCTCCGCGCCCGCCCTGGCCACCGCTCGCCCGGTGCCCACGCTGCCGATCAGCGAGACGAAGGGAACATCGGGATGGACCGCCAGCGCCGCGCCGCATTCCGTTCCCCCCGTGACGACGTTGAGCACGCCCGGGGGCAGGATGCCGTCGATCAGTTCCATCCATCGATAAGCCGACAACGGCGCCTGCACCGGCGGCTTCATCACCACCGTATTGCCCGCCGCCAGCGGCGCCGCGCTCTTGGCGGCGGTGAACATCAGGGGATGGTTGTAGGCCACGATGCGCCCCACCACGCCATAGGGTTCGCGCACCGACATGTTCACCATGCCCTCGCCCATGGGAATGGTGTCGCCCTTGATCTCGGTCACCAGGCCGGCGAAGAAATCGAACTGCGCGGCGGCAAGCATCGCGTCGCGCACCATCTCGGCCACCGGGCTGCCGCAATTGGCGGCATCCAGCATGGCAAGCTCGCCGGCATGCTCGCGCAACACGCCGGCCACGCGCCGCATCCGCGCGGCGCGCTCGAGCGGCTTCATGCGGCTCCAAGCGGGAAAGGCCGCGCGCGCCGCCTGCACGGCGGCATCCACGTCCTCGGCATTGGCTTGGGCGCAATCGCCCAGCGACTCCCCTGTCGCGGGATTCCAGGTCGGCGCGTAGCCGCCCCGCGGACGTTGCCACTGTCCGCCGTAGTAAAGCTCGCGACGAGCCGGCAACGCCGGCGAAGGGGGAATGACGACTTCTGAGGCAAGCTGGGGTCCCGACATGTTTCTTCCTTGTATCGATGCTCGATCGGGCGGCTATACCGCCACAGCCGGCCATCTTAGGAAGCAGCCCCTACCCGGTCCAATGGAAAGTCTGAATGGTGGAAATGGACGATGCGGATATCGAGGGATATCCCTGAACTACCGCGACGCGTGTCGCGACACTCAGCACCCTGCGCAGTAGTTGGCGGCGAACATCTGGCGGAACCAGGCATTGCCCGGGTCGCGGTGCATGCGATCGTGCCACTGCATGTTGAGATCGATGGGAGGCAGCTCAACGGGCAGCGGCACGATGCGCAGTTCCTGCTGGCGCGACAGAGACAATGCGGGCCCGTGGGGCACCGTCAGGACCAGGTCCGACTGTGCGATGGTCGCGGCCAGTCCGCTGAAGTACGGCACCGACAACACGACCCGCCGGCGCACTCCCTGCCCCGAGAACTGGCTCTCCAGCAGTGCGTCGAGCGACGCGTGGATGGAGGCCGAGGGACGATAGCTCAGGTGCGGCGCGTCCAGGTACTGGTCGCGGGTCATGGACGTGCCAATGAAGGGATGGCGGGCGCTGACCAGACATACCCAGCGTTCCGTGAACAGTGCCTGCCGGTGGAAATCCGCGCCCAGGTCTGGCAGAAAACCCACTGCCAGATCGAGTTCGCCGTCGGCCATGGCCTGGCGCGCCTCCCGCAGGGGAAGCGACAGGCTGATCAGGTCCACCCCCGGCGCCTGGGCGCGCATCATGGCCACGAAGGTTGGCAGATGCGAGTGCTGGGCGATGTCGCTCAACAGCAGCCGGAAGGTGCGGCGCGAAGCGGCCGGATCGAACTGGCGGTCGCGCTCGACGGCGAAGCGCAGTCGATCCAGCGCGGCGCGGATATCTGCCTCCATGTCCAGCGCGAGCGCCGTGGGCTGCATGCCCGCGGGCGTTCGCACGAACAGCGGATCGCCGAAGGCCTGGCGCAGGCGCTGCAGGGAATTGCTGGTGGCCGACTGCGACAACCCCACTCGCTCTCCGGTCTGCGTGACGCTGCGGGTGCGCATCATCGCATCGAAGATCAGGAGCAGATTCAGGTCGAGCTGGTTCAGGTTCAAGGTGGCCCCCCTCAAGCGCCATGCGCCCTTCGAGGGGCGGGCCTGGTGCCCGCATTGTGACATGACCCGTGCGCCCTGCGCACGGAGCGGTCACCGGCTGGGCATATCCTTGTCCGTATAAACCAGCTCGCTGCGGGCATCGGCCGGAATCGCGCCGAAGACGGCATCCCAGTCGTCGCAACGCGACCGCATCCTGGCCAGGCGCTCGGGCTCGCGGCGCGCCTGGTTGGCCCGTTCGCGCTCGTCCACCGACAGGTCGAACAGGTACTCGTTGCCCTCGACCGCCAGGTACTTCCACGGCCCGTCGCGCAAGGCGCGCTGGCTGCGGTAGTTCATGCGCCAGAACAGCTCGCGCGGGAACTCGTGTGCCGGCTCGCGCAGCACCGGCAGCATGGACACGCCGTCGAACGGATAATCGGGATGGGCGGGCACGCCGGCGATGTCCAGCATGGTCGCGGTCCAGTCCATCGTCATGCACTGCTGCGCCGATACCGAGCCGGGCGCGATCCGGTCGCCCCACTGCACGATGTAGGGGACGCGGATGCCGCCTTCGGTCAGGTCCATCTTGCCCCCCACCAGCGGCCAGGTGTCCGAGAAGCGTTCGCCGCCGTTGTCGCTGGTGAAAATGACCACCGTGTCCTCGGCCAGGCCCAGGTCGTCCAGCGCCTTCAGCACCCGTCCGCAGCCTTCGTCCAGCGCCTTGATCATCTCGCCGTAGACGTGGACGGAACCGCCGTCCAGGTGGCGGATGTCCTGGTCGGTCTCGGGATTGGATCGCCCTTGCGCGCGGGTCTCCCAGGGCCAGTGCGGCGCGGTGTAGTGCAGGCTCAGCAGGAACGGCTGGCGGTCGCCTGCGCGTGCGCGCAGATAGGTCTCGGCTTCGTCGGTAAGCAGGTCCGTCAGGTAGTGGCCGTCGTAGTTGACGGGCTCGCCGTCGCGCACCAGATCGTGTTTGCCCATGCGGTCCACGTGGCTGAAGTAGCTGACGCCGCCCGACAGGGGGCCGATGTGATACTCGTAGCCGCTTTTCTCCGGACCGAAGTGCGGCGGATAGCCCAGGTGCCACTTGCCGATCAGCGCGGTGCGATACCCCCGCTCGCGCAGCAGCGACGGCAGCGTGGGATGCGCCGGCGGCAGGCCGATCTCGGTGCTGCCCCGGAACCGGCCGGTCATGGGTTCCTCGGCCGCGCCGCGCAGGCGGTACTGGTAGCGGCCGGTGATCAGGCCGAAGCGCGTGGGCGAACACACGGGGGAATTGGAATAGCCCTGCGTGAAGCGGATGCCGCGCGCGGCCATGCGGTCCAGGTTGGGCGACACGGGCTTGCGGCCGCCGTAGCAGCCCAGATCGGCGTAGCCGAGGTCGTCGGCCAGGATGAAGATGAAGTTGGTCATGCGAACTGTACCGGCTCCGTTGTCAGTCGACCTTCATGCCGGCCGACTTGATGATCTTTGCATAGCGTTCCCGCACGCTGGCCAGTTCCTTGGCCGCGGCGTCTCCGTCCAGGGTACCCAGCGTGAAATCCATCGCGCGCAGGCGCTGCTGCACGTCGGGCTGCGCCAGCACCTGCTCCATCGCCTTGCGCAGGGTCTGGACGACGGCGTCCGGCGTCTGCGCCGGCACCATCGCAAGATACAACACATCCTGGCGCACCTCCGGATACCCCAGTTCGGCCGTGGTCGGCACCGACGGCAGCAGCGGCGAACGCTGGCTGCCGGTCACGGCCAAGGCCTTCAAGGTGCCTGCGTTGACGTGCTGCAGGAGGCCCGGCGTGGCCAGCGCGGCGGCCTGGACCTCGCCCGACACCAGCGCCAGCACCGCCGGCGCGTTGCCTCGATACGGGATGTGGTTGATCTTCATCCCGGTGGCCTGCTGCAACATGCTCAGGCTCAGGTGGCCGGGCGAACCGTTGCCCGCCGAGCTGAACGTGACCGGATCCTTGTGGCCGCGCTCGACCAGCCCCTTCAGCGTATCGGCCTTGGCCGACGGGTGGGCGGCGATCAGCATGCCCGAGGACGCCAGGCGCATCACCGGCTTCAACTGGTCCGGGCTGAAACCCTGCGACGCATACAGGCTGGGATTGACCGTGAAAGTCGAATCCAGGCCGATCAGCACCGTGTAGCCGTCGGGCGCGGCGTTGGCCACCGCGGCGGCGCCAATGTTGCCGCCGCTGCCGGTCTTGTTCTCGACCACGAAGGGCTGCTTGAAGATCGCGTTGAGGCGCTCGCCCATCATGCGCGCCATGATGTCCAGGGGACCTCCGGCGGTGAAGTTGACGACGAACCGGACGGGCTTGTCCGGATAACCGCCCTGCGCCGACGCCGCGCCCGAGGCGGCCGACAATGCCAGCGCCAGTCCCAGCGCGCGCACCATGGATTTCGACATTTCCCACTCCTCCTGATTGTGCGGATGCCCAGCCATCGGACATCCTTCTGTCCGCGCCATCATAGAAGCGTGGGCCATAATATTGGTTGATCTTTTGGCAAATTGATTGAGCAGAAGGAAATCATGTTACGCCCTCTCGACCCTCGCCTGCGTTTGCGCCACCTGCAATGCCTGATCGCCCTGGCCAGCCATCGCAGCGTGCTCAAGGCCGCAGACGCCCTGGCGCAGACGCCGTCGGCGGTGTCCAAGAGCCTGGCCGAACTGGAAGCGATCGCGGGCGAGACGCTGGCGCTGCGGCACCGCAAGGGACTGGAGCTGACACCCGCCGGCCATACCCTGCTGCGCCACGCCGCTCAGGCCATCGGCGCGCTGCGCGACGGTTTCGAACTCCTGGGCGCAGGAGAAAAGGCGCCCGAACACGTGCGCATAGGCATCCTGCCCACCGCGGCTGCCAACCTGGTGCCGAACGCGATCCGCCAGATGCAGGCGCGCTACTCCCACCTGGTGGTCACGGCGCACGGCGGCACCAATGCCGATCTGCTGGTGCGCCTGAAGCTTCGGGAACTGGACCTGGTCATCGGCCGCATCAGCCATCCGTCGGAAATGGTGGGCATCTCCTTCGAGCACCTGTACATGGAGCCGCTGGTCATGGCCGTGCGTCCCGGCCACCCGCTGCTGGACACCGCCGCGCTCCAGCCGGCCGACGTGCGGGCCTACCCCATGGTGCTGCCCATGAAGGGCACCTACATCCGGCCCGCGGCCGAAACCTTTCTGCAATCGAGCGGCATAGGGATGCCGCAGCAGTTGGTGGAGACGCTGTCGTCCACCATGGCGCGCAGCCTGATGCGCACCGGCGATGCGATCTGGTTCGTGCCCTACGGCGTGATCGAAAACGACCTGGACGATGGCCAGGCCAGGACCCTGCCGGTGGACACCAGTCCCACCGCCGCCGCGGTGGGACTGACCACGCTCGGCACGGATGAGCTGCCCGAGGGCGCGCGGCTATTCATCGACGTCATGCGCGAAGTGGCCGGCGAGATGCGCAACCGCAACCGGCGCTCGCTGATGCAACAGGGATGACGGTGCCGCCAGGAGATAACTGGAAACAAAAATGCGCAAAATGAACACCCTCCCCCGGGCACCCTTCCCTACCATTCCATCTGTGGCTGTTGTCAAAACGATACGCGGATGACGCGTCAACGGACGATGACCGGATCGGAAGCACGCAGACCTCCCCCGCCGGACCTGGCGCAATGCGCCCTGTTCCTCGACCTGGACGGCACCCTTGCCCCCATCGCTCCCAGCCCGGAAGCGGCGCGGGTGCCCGGCGCCACCCTGGCGCTGCTGGGGCGCCTGGCCGCCGCCACGGGCGGCGCGCTGGCCGTGGTCTCGGGCCGCTCGATCGACGTCATCGACCGCCTGCTGCATCCGCTGCGCCTGCCTGCGGCAGGCCTGCACGGCGCCCAATGGCGCGGCCCCGGCGGCCAGGCATGGGAACTGCCGGTGGACCGCGAACGGGCGGCCGGGCTGCTGGCGCGGCTACGAGACGTCGTTGCCGGACAGACGGGCATATACGTGGAGGACAAGGGTATTTCATTCGCCATCCACTACCGCCATGCGCCACGGCAGGAAGCGCGTATCCGCGCGGAAGTCGCCGCCGTGGCCGCGGACTTCGCGCCGGACTACGCGCTGCAGTTCGGCAAGATGGTGGCCGAGGTCAAGCCTCGGGGCGTGGACAAGGGAAGCGCCGTCGAGCGCTTCATGGCCGTCGCGCCCTTCGCGTCCCGCCTGCCCGTGATGGCGGGCGACGACCTGACCGACGAGGCGGCCTTCGCCGTCGTGGCGCGCCTGGGTGGCGTCGCGATCAAGATCGGCGACGGCGACACCTCGGCGCCCTGGCGGCTGCCCGATCCCGCCGCCCTTGCCCGCTGGCTGGACGACCTGTCCGCGCGGGGGCCGGCCGGCGCCCCGCGCGACGGATAAAGGACCAGGACATGAGCAGACTCGTGATCGTTTCCAATCGTGTGGCCTCGGCGGCCGAGGGCAAGCGCAGCGCCGGAGGCCTGGCCGTGGGCGTGCTGGATGCGCTCAAGCGGCAGGACGGACTCTGGTTCGGCTGGAACGGCAAGATCGAGGACACCGCCGACCCCGAGGTCGCCTTTCACCGCATCGGCCGCATAGACTGCGCCACCACGGGCCTGTCGCGCAGCGAGTACGACCTCTATTACCGGGGCTTCGCCAACGGCACGCTGTGGCCCACCTTCCACTACCGCATCGACCTGAGCCGCTACGATGCGCGCGAGTACGCGGGCTATCTGGCCGTCAACGAGAGGCTGGCCGGCATGCTGAAGGAACTGGTCGGCGAGGACGACCGGCTCTGGATACACGACTACCATCTCATCCCCTTCGCCCGCGCCTGCCGCCGCCTCGGACTGCGCAACCGCATGGGCTTCTTCCTGCACACGCCCTTTCCACCGGAAGGCATCCTGCGCACGGTGCCGCCCCACCGCGACCTGGCCGAGGCGATGTGCGAATACGACCTGCTGGGCTTCCAGACCCGCGGCGATGCGCAGGCTTTCCTCGACTATGCACAGCGGCGCCTGGGCCTGCCCCGGGACGGCGACACGCTGCGCGGGCCGTCCGGACCGGTGCGCGTGGGCCACTACCCCATCGGCATCCTGACCGACGACGTGCAGAGCAAGTCCAAGGCGCGCAGCCGCTCCAAGCTGGTCGCCACGCTCAAGCAGGGATTGCAGGAGCGCAAGCTCATCATCAGCGTCGACCGCCTGGACTACAGCAAGGGCATGGTCGAACGCTTCAATGCCTTCGAGCGGCTGCTGGAATCTCGGCCGGCGTACCGTGGCCACGTCAGCTTCGTGCAGATCGCGCCGCCTTCTCGCTCGGACGTCGAAGGCTATCGCCACATCCGGCGACAGCTCGAAAGCACCGCAGGCCACATCAACGGCCGCTGGACCGAGCTTTCATGGACGCCCATCCGCTACATGAACCGCGCCTACGAACGCGCCGCGCTGCTGTCCTTCTTCCGGGCCTCGCAAGTGGGCTTCGTCACGCCGCTGCGCGACGGCATGAACCTGGTGGCCAAGGAATACGTGGCGGCGCAGGATCCCGAAGATCCCGGCGTACTGGTGCTGTCGGAATTCGCGGGGGCCGCCGACGAACTGGCCGACGGCGCGATCATCGTCAACCCCTACGACATCGACGCCATGGCCTGCGCCCTGGACCAGGCCCTGGACATGCCGCTGGTGGAAAGACGCGAGCGCCACGAACACATGATGCGAGTACTCAAGGACAACAGCATCAAGGAATGGCGCGATCACTTCCTGACGGACCTGGAACCACCCGCCGTCGCCGCCTGAGCGCGCCTGCCGGTCAGCGCTGACGCGCCGCCTCCTCCAACAGCCTGTCCGCGATCTCGATCGCGATATCCACCATCCTGTGCATGTGCTGGCGGGCGAAATGCTCGGCCGCCACCGGATCGCCATGCAGCACCGCGCGGGCGATGTCGACGTGGTCCGACAGGTTGAGCAGCCAGTTCTCGCGGTTCAGGTCGCGGAAATAGATGGTGTGCAGGATCGGGTAGTTGTACTGGTCCAGCAGTTCACCCACGTCCGGGATGCCCGACATGTTGTTGATGGCCCGGTGGAAGCGGCCGTTCTCGGCACGATGGTTGCGCGGATCGTCGGCGCGCCGCTGGGCCTCGATGTCGTCCAGCAGTTCCTGGACGATTTCCCGGTTGCCCGGCTCGTGCGCATGCTCCGCGGCGGCGCGCGCGCCCAGGCCGGAGATTACCTCGCGGATGCGGAACTGGGCGACGATGTCCTCACGCCGCGGCGTGGCCACCGTTGCGCCGCGATTGGGTTCGATGCGCACGAAGCGGTTGGTTTCCAGGCGCCTGAAGGCTTCCCGGACCGAGCTGCGGCTGACGCCCAGGTCGCGGGTGACGTCCGCCTCGACAATGCGCTGCCCCGGCTTGTAGACCCCGTCGACGATGCGGCGCGCGATCTCGTTCAGCACGAAGTCCGACACGCTGCCCGAGCGGGCCGGCTCGGCCTGCGGCGGCTGGTAGAAGGGAACGAAGGAGGTCGGATCTTTCGCCATGCTCGGAAGGGACGAACCGCAAAGGGAACACGGAATTGTAGGACAAGATGCATCTTCCTCCAGGCACCGCGATCCGGCAAGCGCGCTTTCCTTCTCGGACCGGGTAGTTTTCCCGATATGGAATATCGCCATTTCTGTCCGACAATATTTTCAATTCAACCAAAAATTCCTGGATTACAGGAAATAAACCGAAAATGTTGTCCGACAATACAACCGGCCCATCCGCCTCGGAAACGCCCCACTCCGGCACCGAACTGGATCGGCAAGTGTCCGCGCTGGTCGCCGACCTGTCGGACAGCGCCGGTTTCCTTTCCTCCGGCAATGCCGGCCCTCGCTACCAGGAAGATTGGACGGGCGCCTTCGGCGCTTCGGCGCCGGTACTGCGCCCTCGCACCGTCGCGGCCCTGGCCGAAACGGTACGCCGCCTGCACGGCGCGGGGCTGCGCATCGTCGCCCAGGGCGGCATGAGCGGCCTGGTCGGCGGCGGCGCGCCGATGCGCGGCGAAGTGGTCGTGTCGCTGGAACGACTCAACCGCATCGAATCCTGCGACCTGTACGGCGCGACCATGACGGTACAGGCGGGCGCCACGCTGCAGGCGGTGCAGGAAGAAGCCGAGCGCCAGGGCCTGTTCTACCCCGTGGACCTGGGCAGCCGGGGCAGTTGCACGGTAGGCGGCAACATCGCCACCAACGCCGGCGGCAACCGCGTCCTGCAATACGGCATGACGCGCGCCTCGGTACTGGGCCTGGAAGTGGTGCTGCCCGACGGCACCCTGGTCTCCCGCATGGGCCGGGTGGCCAAGGACAACGCCGGCTACGACCTCAAGCAGTTGTTCATCGGGTCCGAAGGCACGCTGGGCATCGTGGCGCGCGCGGTCCTGCGGCTGCATCCGCTGCCGCGCCAGCGCTACACCGTGGCGCTCGGCCTCCAGGACCTGGACCAGGTGCTGCGCGCGCTGGCCGCCTGTCGCGCGGACTTCGGTCCCATGCTGACCTCGTTCGAGGTCATGTGGCGCGACTTCGTGGATTTCGTCGCGCGCGGCCTGGGCATAGGCCGCGACCCCTTCGCCGGCGCCTGCGGCTACGTCGTGCTGATCGAGCTCTCCTGCTACGACCGCCATCCCGAGCGCGACGAGGCACGGATCATGGATGCGCTGGAAGCCTTGTCCGAGAACCTGGGCACGCCCCATGTCGTAGTCGCCAAGTCCCTGTCCGAGGCGGCCGGGCTCTGGCGCATGCGCGACGCCTCCGGCGAGGCGGCGCGCCACCTGGGTGCCTACCTGTCGTTCGACGTCAGCATTCCGACCGGCGAGCTCCAATCCTGCCTGCCGCGCATCTACGCCGGCCTGGATGCCATCGACCCCGCGCTGCGGCGCCTGACCTACGGCCACCTGGGCGACGGCAACGTGCATCTGCTGGTCGGCTGCGCAGGGCCCGCCGCCGAACATGTCGAGCATCTGGTCTACCACGAAGTGATGCGCTGCGGCGGCTCGATCTCGGCCGAACACGGCATCGGACTCGAAAAGAACCAGGTCTTCCAGCGGCTCTATCCGGCCGCGGAACTCGACGCCATGCGCCGCATCAAGCTTGCCTTCGACCCCGGCGCCCTGCTCGGCCGAGATCGCGTCTTCGGCCTGTCCTGATCCCCTCCTCCACCCGTCCTGCCCCGGAGCTGCCATGAAGCCTGCCCTGATCCTCCAAGCCGCGCGACTCGCCGCCTGCGTGCCGCTGGCCTGTGCCGCCTCGCTCGTCCACGCCCAGCAGACCTACAAGGTCGCGATCGCGCAGTTCGGTCCCGACCATACGCTAGACACACTGGTGTCGAGCTTCAAGAAGGAATTGGCCAGGCAGGGGCTGAAGGTGAGCTACGACGAAGGCCACGTGAACTTCGACCGCTCGCTCGCGCCGCAGTTGCTGAACCGCGAGGCCGCGGGCAAGCCCGACCTCATGCTCACCATCACCACGCCGCTCACGCAGACCGCCAAGCAGGTGCTGGCCAACCGCAGCTTCCCTATCGTGTTCGGCGCCGTCGCCAACCCCGTCGCCGCCAAGCTGGTACCGTCCTGGGACCGCGGCGACACGCTGATGACCGGTGGCTCCAACCTGCCCAATATGGACGCGTCGGTCGGATTCATCAAGCAGCTCACGCCCGGCGTCAAGCGGCTGGGCATCATCTACAACCCCGGCGACGATGCCGACCTGGGCTACCTGAACGCGCTGGAGAAGGTCGTCGGCAAGTACGACCTCACCCTGGTGAAGGTAGGCGTGGACAACGCCAACGACATCCCCACCCGGGTCGCCTCGTTGCAAGGGCGCGCCGATGCGCTGATGGTGCCGGCCTCCAGCATGCTGATTCCCGCCGCCGCGGCCATCGCCTCGGTCACCAACCGCATCAAGCTGCCCACCTACAGTCCCAACGTCGACAACGTGGCCCAGCACCACTTCCTGGCCGCGATGACGGTCGAATACACCAGCCTGGGCACCAGCGTCGGCCGCATCGCCGCCGATGTCCTGCGCGGCAAGAAGCCGGCCGACATCCCCGTGTCGGTGCCCGCCGCGGAAGACCACGCGGTCAAGATCAGCGGACGCCGGCTGAAGGATCTCGGCATCGCGCTGCCGGAATCGCTGAAGAACTGCAACTGCGTCGTCGACTGACGCGCCGGAGTCCCGCATGATCGAGCTTGCAGCCGTCGACGTCGTGTTCTATCCGGGCACTCCGGATGAACGCATCGCGCTCGACCGACTGGACCTGACCCTGGAGAACGGCAGTTTCTGCGTCGTCGTGGGCACCAACGGCGCCGGCAAGAGTACCCTGCTGAACGTGCTGGCCGGCGCCGTCCGGCCGCGCACGGGCCGCACCGTCATCGACGGCGCCGACGTCTCGTCCTGGCCGGTGCACCGGCGCGCGCAATGGGTCTCGCGCGTGTTCCAGGACCCGATGGTCGGCACGGCGCCCGCGCTATCCATCGAGGAAAACCTGGCTTTCGCCGCCATGCGCGGCCGCCGGCGCGGACTGCGCATGGCGCTCAACCCCCGCAACCGGGCCCATTTCCGCGATGAACTGGCGCGCTTCGGCCTGGGGCTGGAGAACCGCATGGGCGCCGCCGCCGGCCTGCTGTCGGGCGGGCAGCGGCAGGTGCTCGCGCTGCTGATGGCGGCGCTGAACCGCCCCCGCATCCTGCTGCTGGACGAACATACCGCCGCGCTGGACCCGCGCACGGCGCAGCTCGTCATGGACGCAACGCGCCGCATCGTGGCCGAGCAGCGGCTGACCACCCTCATGATCACGCACAACATGGCGCATGCGCTGGAATACGGCGACCGCCTGCTGATGATGGAGTGCGGGCGCATCAAGCTGGACATCGGTCCCGCCGAAAAGCCGCGCCTGACAATCAACGACCTGGTCCAGCGCTTTGGCCAGGCCGACGACCAGATCCTGCTGCAGGCCAGCGCATGAACGCATCCCAGCGCATGCCCGCCGCCCTACGGAGCTGAACGTGGAAGTCCTGAACACCTTCTATCACCTCGTCCCCATCACGGCGGTCCAGGGACTGCTGTATGCCTTCGTCGCCATGGGCGTGATGATTCCCTTCCGGCTGCTGAACGTGCCGGACCTGACCGCCGAGGGCGCCTTTCCACTGGGCGGCTGCCTGGTCGCGGCACTGATCGCCGCCGGGCTGCATCCCTTCCTCGGCACGCTGGCGGCGGCCGGCGCAGGCTTCCTGGCCGGCGCCGTCACCGCGCTGATCCACCTGAAGTTCCGCGTCCATTCGCTGCTGGCCGGCATCCTGACCATCACCATGCTGTGGAGCGTCGACCTGCGTGTCATGGGCAAGCCCAACACGCCCCTGTTCGGACTGCCCAACCTGTACGACTGGATCTCGCCGGCCATCATGCAAAGCCTGGCGCTGCAAGGCGTCCTGCTGCTTGCGGCGCTGGTAGTGCTGGTGCTGCTGCTGTGGTGGGGCCTGCACACCGACGTGGGCCTGGCCCTGCGCGGCGTCGGCGCCAACAACCAGCTCGCGCCCGCGCTCGCGGTCAACTCCACGCGCTACATCGTGGTCGGCCTGGGGCTGGCCAATGCCATCACCGCGGCCGCCGGGGCGCTCCTGGCCCAGAGCCAGGGCTACGGCGACGTCAACATGGGCTTCGGCATGCTGATCAACGGCCTGGCCGCGCTCATCATCGGCGAGGCCCTCATCGGCCGCCGCACGCTGCTGCGCCAGTTGTGCGCGCCGGTGGTCGGCTCGCTCTTGTACTACCAGCTCAGTTCGCTGGTGCTGTCCTTTGGCCTGATGCCGTCCGACCTCAAGCTGGTCACCGGCCTGTTCGTCCTTGCCACCATAGGCTGGCCCATCCTCCGGGGCCGCGCCCGCGCCGGCTCGATCGCCGGATGAGCCCTCCGTCCACCCACACAGGAGCCCACCCATGACGGAAATGCTGCAACAGCCCTATACCGGCCCCAGCGCCTGGACCCGCCCCCAGATGGAGGCAGACAGAAGCTGGATCTACACGCTGTCGCCGGCCGAGGTCGCCGAGATCCGCGCCGCGGTCTCCGCCGCCCTGGCCGCGGGCAAGCCGTTGGAATCCATCTCGCGCGCCGATTTTCCGCTTGCCAGCCTGGCCGGCCGGCTGGCGGAGCTGGGCGAAGAGCTGGAGAACGGCCGTGGCTTCGAGATGTGGCGCGGCCTGCCGGTCGAGGATTGGAGCCTGGAAGAACGCAGCATCGCCTATTGGGGGCTGGGGCAGTACCTGGGCGATGCGGTGGTGCAGAACGCGCGCGGCGAACTGTTCGGCCACGTGCGCGACACGACGGCCGGCGCCGACCCGCAGACCAATGCCAACACGCGCTTCTACCACACCAACCGCGCGGCGCCCTTCCACGTGGACGGCGCCGACATCGTCGGCCTGATGTGCGTGCGCACCGCCAGGGCCGGCGGCGCCAGCCTGGTGGTCAGTTCCACCAGCATCTACAACGCGCTGCTGCGCGACCATCCCGACATGATCCCGCTGCTGTACGAACCGCTGTGGTTCGACCACCGGGGCGAGCACAACGCGGTCACCGGCAAACCCTATTGGGTCACGTCCATCTGCGGCTGGACGAATGGCAAGCTGTCGATGATGTACCTGCGCAATTTCATCGAATCGGCGCAGCGCTACGACGGCGCGCCGCCGCTGACCGGGCGCCACCGCAAGCTGCTGGAACTGATCGACCACTACGCCGAATCGCCGGAGCTGTGCCTGTCCATGGAGTTCCTGCCCGGCGATATCCAGTGGCTGAACAATCACATGACGCTGCACTCGCGTACCGAGTTCCTGGACTGGGACGAGGACGAGCGCAGGCGCTGGCTGATGCGCCTGTGGCTGAACCGGCGCGAGCGCAACCGCTACACCGACACCTACGGCTACTACGGTATCGCGCCCGACGCGAGATGACGGCCGGCGGGAGGTTCAGGCCTTGCGTTCCCGCCCCGCCAGTTCGGCGCCGCAGTGCTTGCAGTAGTTCGCATCGTGGTCCTGCCCGGGCGTCAGGCACACCTGGCAGGTACGCGCCGCGACCCGGCGCCGCGCGCTCTCGGCCAGCGTCATCTCCATGGTGACGATGCCCGTCGGCACAGCCAGGATGCCCCAGCCCAGCAGCATCATGACCGAGGCGATCAGCCGCCCCAGCGCCGTATGCGGCGTGATGTCGCCGAAGCCCACCGTCGCGATGGTCGAGATCGCCCAGTAGACGCCCACCGGAATGCTGGTGAAGCCGTACTGCGGGCCTTCGACCACGTACATGATCGTGCCCATTACCAGCACGATCAGCAGCACCACGGACAGGAAGACCATGATCTTGCGGGACGAGGCGCGCAGCGCCCGGGCCATCATCAGGTATTCCTCGGTGAACAGGCGCAGCTTGAACACGCGGAAGATGCGCAGGAGGCGCAGCACGCGGATGCCGATCAGGAAGGCCAGGCTGGGCGTCAGCAGCGCCGCGTAGGTGGGCAGGAACGCCAGCAGGTCCACCACGCCGTAGAAACTCGTGGCATAGCGCAGCGGGCGCCGCACGCACAGCAGCCGCAGCACGTATTCGATCGTGAAGAGCACCGTGAAGGCCCATTCCAGCGGACCGAACAGACCGCCCAGGCGCTGCGACAGGAAGGCCACGCTATCGGCCATCACCACCGCCAGGCTGGCCAGGATGAGCACGAACAGCAACTGGTCGAATCGCCGGCCGGCGGACGTGCCGGTTTCGAACATCACCGCGTACAGCGACCGCCGCCATCCCTCCTCGGGCCTGCCGAAGGCCTCGGCGATGTCATGGTCGCGCTTCGTCGACGGAGTTTCCTGGACCACGTCCGCTCCCGCGCCAGCCGCGGCCCGGCGGGCCGGCATCCTCTGGCATGGGAATCATAGGGGAAGCGCCGGGCGCCCGCCAAGGCGCCCCGTCGGACCGGAAAGGCTCAGGCGGCCATGCGCTCGCAGGCATCGGCGCAACTGCGGCAGTCGGCGGCACACCGGTCCATGCCATCCAGGCCGTCGCAACTGTCGGCGCATTGACGACAGATCGAGGCGCAGTCGGCGCACACGTGGCGGTGCTGCGGAACGCCGGTCAACATGAAATGGGCCGCAGTGCGGCACATCTCGGCGCAGGCCATCATCAGGCGGAAATGGGGCGGTGCGACATGCGCGCCGCCCCGCTCCAGGCAGTGGTTCATGGCGGATCCCAGGCAGGACTGGTAGCAACGCAGGCAGGCGTCCACGCACAGCTGCATTTCCTTGGGCACGGCATTCATCATTCACCTCCGGGCAACGTCGAACGGATACCCCGCCAGGCAGCACGTTCCGTTCCCGGATCCCCAAGCCTCAGCCCTTGCGCGACTCCAGCAGTTTGACCAGGCTGTGCAGTACGCGGTTGGCCGGCGTCGGCACGCCCAGTTCGCCGCCCCGGCGAACGATGTAGCCGTTCAAATGATCGATCTCGCTGGGCTTGCCGCGCGCCAGGTCCTGCGCCGTCGACGACAACTGGGTCGGCATGCTGCGGCTGATGCGCATCACTGCCTCCCAGGTGTCGCCGGGCACCGTCACGCCCGAGGCCGCCGCCACCGCCAGGCACTCGTCCACCACGTCGCGCATGACGTCCAGCACGCCCTCGCCCTCGACCAGCCGGCCATAGGGCAGCTGGGTTGCGGCCGACAGCGCGTTGTAGGCGCAGTTCAGGATGAGCTTGGCCCAGAGTTCGCCCACCGCGTTGCCGGACACCGTGGCCGGAATGCCGGCCGCGCTCAGCACGCCGGCCGCTTCCTCGCTGCGGGGCGACGGCCCCAGCACGAGTTCGCCGCGCCCATGGTGGCGCACGTGGCCCGCGCCCGCCATCTCCACCGCCACGTAGACCACCGCCGGCACCACCAGTTGCGGCAGCAGGGCCTGCAGGCGCTCGGCATTGTCGACCCCGTTCTGCAAGCTGAGCACGACGGCGTCGGCATCCAGGTACGGCGCGATCTGCCTGCCGGCATCCTCGGTGTCGGTGGATTTCACGCAGAACAACACGAGCTTGGCGCCCGCCACCTCCCGGGGATGCTCGCCGGCCCGCGCCGGCACGTGGCCGTGGAAAGACTGCGTCTCCAGCAGCAGCCCCTGCCGCCGGACCGCCTCGACATGCGCGGGGCGCCCCACCAGCGCCACGTCGTGGCCGGCGCGGGCCAGTATCGCGCCGTAGTAGCTGCCGACCGCGCCGGCTCCCATCACTGCAATCTTCATGTTCGTCCCCGAAACTGGAATCCTTCATTCCGGCAGGCCGTGCCCGCAGCGGCAAGTGTATGCCGACGGCCACACCCTTCCGTTGCCGCCGTTGCCTCGCCCGGCATGGACTGATAGACTTTACATTCGGCTTTCTGCCTTCACATCCATCACCCCATCCAAGGAGACGCAAAATGATCAACACGCGCATCGTCGTCTCCGGACCGGCTCCCCGGCACCTCTAGGTTGCCCCCCCGCGGGCGGTTTTCCTGCCCGCACACACTCCCGGACGGTTTTTGCCCCACGCACGCCACAAGCGCGCGATGGCCCGTCTGTTCTCTGTTCCGACTTTGGAGACCCCGCTCCACCGCGAGCCGGGGCTGTCGCAAATGGCATCGAAGAAACTCGACTTCCGTGGACAGTCCTACAAGGACGTACTCGGCTTTACTTTCCGCCACTGGGCCGAACAGCCCTGGCGCATCCTGACCATCATCGTCGCGGTACTGCTCTCGACGCTGGCCAGCGTGGTGACCCCGCTTTACGCGGGTCGTCTGGTCGACGCCGTGGCGTCGGGCGCGGCCAGCGACCCGGGCGCCTGGCACGCCGCCATCGCCGCCTTCTGGATACTGGCCGCGCTGGGCGTGGGCGCCACGGCGCTGCGCCAGGTGGTGTTCCTGAGCCTGACCTTCCTGACGCTCAAGATGATGAGCAAGATCGCCGCCAACGCCTTCCATCGCGTGCAGCGCTTCTCGACCGACTGGCACGCCAACAGCTTCGCCGGCTCCACCGTGCGCAAGGTCACGCGGGGCATGTGGGCGCTCGACCTGCTGAACGACACGCTGCTGGTCGCCCTGCTGCCGTCGCTGGTCATGCTGGCCGGCGCGACCATCCTGCTGGGGGCCACCTGGCCGCTGATGGGCGCCGTCATCGGCGTCGGATCGCTGCTGTACGTGGCGCTGACGGTGATGCTGTCGCTGGGTTTCGTCGCGCCCGCCGCGCGCCTGGCCAATGCCTGGGACACGCGCATGGGCGGCGCGCTGGCCGACGCCGTCACCTGTAACGCGGTGGTCAAGGCCTTCGGCGCCGAGGAGCGCGAGGAAACCCGCCTGGCGCGCGTGATCGGCAAGTGGCGCCTGCGCACCCGCCGTACCTGGGTGCGCGGCACGATCAACGGCGGCGTCCAGGGCGCCATGCTGGTGCTGATGCAGGCCGCCATCCTGGGCACCGCGCTGCTGCTGTGGTCGCGCGGGCAGGCCAGCGTGGGCGACATCACCTTCGCGCTGACGACTTTCTTCATGCTTCAGGGCTACCTGCGCGACGTGGGCATGGACATCCGCAACCTGCAACGCTCCATCAACGACATGGAGGAACTGGTCGCGCTGGAACGCCAGCCGCTGGGCATCGAAGACCGCCCGGGCGCGCCGGCCATCGCCATCGGCCCCGGCGAGATCCGCTTCGAGCACGTGGACTTCCGCTACGGCACCCACGACACCCCGCTCTACCGCGATTTTTCGATACGCATCGCGCCGGGCGAGCGCGTCGGGCTGGTCGGCCACTCCGGCTCCGGCAAAACCACGTTCATCAAGCTGATCCAGCGTCTGTACGACGTCACTGGCGGCCGCATCACCATCGACGGGCAGGACATCTCCCAGGTCCGCCAGGCCTCGCTGCGCCAGCAGATCGCCATCGTGCAGCAGGAACCCATCCTGTTCCACCGCTCTCTGGCCGAGAACATCGCCTACGCCCGGCCGGACGCCACGCGGGCGCAGGTCGAGCGCGCCGCGCGCCTGGCCAGCGCGCACGACTTCATCATGGCCCTGCCCCACGGCTACGAGACCGTGGTGGGCGAGCGCGGCGTCAAGCTGTCCGGCGGCGAACGCCAGCGCGTGGCGCTGGCTCGCGCATTCCTGGCCGATGCGCCCATCCTGATCCTGGACGAGGCCACCTCCAGCCTGGACAGCGAAAGCGAGGTGCTGATCCAGCAGGCCATGGAGCGCCTGATGGAAGGCCGCACCACACTGGTGGTCGCGCACCGGCTGTCCACCGTGCGCGCGCTGGACCGGCTGCTGGTGATGGACAAGGGCCGGGTCATCGAGGAAGGCACGCACGAGGCGTTGATCCGCATCAAGGACGGCGTTTACCGCCGGCTGTTCGAGAAGCAGGCCCTGGAACTGACCAAAGGCCTGTTGCTGGACGGCAACGCGCTGCGCCGCGCCGACGACGAAGAGTGGCTGGCCGAACCGGATGCGTTGATGGAGAACCCCGCCGACGCGCCGACGCCGCCCGGCAGGTAGCCGCCGGCGGGGGTTGCCCCGCTAGCGGCGCGCCTCGGTGGCCATGCGCACGGCCAGGCCCGCCAGCACCGTGCCCATCAGCCAGCGCTGCGCGACCAGCCACAGCGGGCGGCGCGCCAGGAAGGCCGCGATCGAACCGGCCATGATGGCCACCGTCGCGTTGATGCTCATGCTGATCGCGATCTGCGTCGTGCCCAGCATGAACGACTGCATCAACACGCTGCCCTGCTCGGGCCGGATGAACTGCGGCAGCAGCGACAGATACATCACCGCGATCTTGGGATTCAGCAGATTGGTCAGGAAGCCCATCGCGAACAGCTTGCCCGGGCCGTCGCGCGGCAGTTCGCGCACCTGGAACGGCGAGCGTCCGCCCGGCTTGACCGCCTGCCACGCCAGATACAGCAGATAGATCGCGCCGCCCGCCCGCAACGCGTCATAGGCATAGGGCACCGCCATGACCAGCGCGGTGATGCCCAGCGCCGCGCACAGCATGTAAAACACGAAACCCAGCGCCACGCCGCCCAGCGAGACGAGCCCGGCGCGCGGCCCCTGCGAGATCGAGCGCGATATGAGATAGATCATGTTGGGGCCTGGCGTGAGCGCCATTCCCAGGGCCACCAGGCCGAAGGCAAGCAGGCTGGACGTATCGGGCATGGTCATCTCCTGGCGCGGGTGCGCGGATACCCTTGGGATGTGCCCGCCAGCATACGCCACCGGGATCCACCCCGCGATTCCGACAAGAAAAGTAGGCGGCGCGGGCGTTTCCGGCTATCTTAAACCGCGTGTTCGATACCCCGGCCGGGCCGCCACCCCACCATGCCATCCGACATCCACCGCCATCCCCCGCTACGCCACCGCGACGGGCATCACGCCCGCGTCACCTTCGAAGAACTGTTCTTCGACCTAATCTACGTCTTCGCCGTCACGCAAATCAGCCACCAGCTCCTGCACCACCTGACGCTCGCCGGCGTGATCGAATCGCTGATCCTCTGGCTTGCCGTGTGGCTGGGCTGGCAATACACCTGCTGGGTGACGAACTGGTTCGACCCGGAAACCCCGCGCATCCGGGGCCTGCTTTTCGCCACCATGCTGCTCGCGCTGTGCATGGCGGCCAGCCTGCCCGAAGCCTTCGGCGACCGGGCGCTGCTTTTCGCCGGGGCCTATGCCGCGATGCAGGTGGGCCGTACCGCCTACATCGTCTGCCTGTTGCCGGCCGGCCATCCGCTGGCCGCCAACTACCGCCGCATGCTTGGGTGGCTGCTCATCGCGGCGGTCTTCTGGATAGCCGGGGCGCTGGCCGAAGGGCATGCGCTGCGCGCGCTGCTGTGGCTGGCCGCGGTGCTGTGCGAATACGGTTCGCCCATGTTCGGCTTCGCCCTGCCGGGCATGGGCCGCTCCCATACCCGCGACTGGACCATCGAAGGCGGCCACCTGGCCGAACGCTGCCAGTTGTTCGTGATCGTGGCGCTGGGCGAAACGCTGCTCGCCACCGGCGTCATGCTGGCCGACACCCCGGCCTGGACCGCCGCCATCGTCTCCGGCGTACTGGCCACCTTCCTCGGCACCCTGGCGATGTGGTGGCTGTATTTCGGCACCTCCAGCAAGGACGCCACCGAGGCCATCACGCGCTCGGCCGACCCCGGACGCATCGGCGCCTACTTCCACTACATCCACGCCATCCTGGTGGCCGGCATCATCGTCACCGCCGTCGGCAACGATCTCGTCATGGCCCATCCGCACGAGGCGCTCGGCACGGCGCAGGTCATCGTGCTGGTGGCCGGCCCGGCCATCTACCTGCTGGGCAGCGCCATCTACAAGAAGGTCGTCTACGGTTCGATCCCCGGTTCGCACCTGGCCGGTGCGGCGGCCCTGCTCGTGCTGGTGCCCGTGGGCTACGCCGCCACGCTGCTCATCATGGGCTGGCTGACCACCGCGGTCCTGAGCGCCGTGGGCCTGTGGGAGACGCGGCTGCTCAGGCAGCGACGCGCCCGGCAGCCCGCGCCGCCGCTGGCGCACTGAACCGGCCCGGCGCCCACACCACACAAGGGATACACGTGTCGCAAGAAAGCTTGACCGCCAGACTGGAGCAACCGGTGGATGACGCGCGGGATCACATCCTCGGTCCCGCCGACGCCGCCATCACCCTGGTCGAATACGGCAGCTATGCCTGCCCCTATTGCCGGGCCGCCAACGAACGCATCGCCGAGATCCGGCACCAGCTGGGCGACCGGCTGCGCTATGTGTTCCGCCACTATCCGCTGCCGGGCAGCGACATCGCGCGCCGCGCGGCGGAACTGGCCGAACACGCGCGCGATTCCCATCAGTTCTGGGACGCCCACGTTACGCTGATGACGCATTCGCGCGCGCTGTCCGAGGAAGACCTGTCCCTGGTGGCGAGCGAACTCGGCGTCCCGCCCGCCGGCGCGCAGCAGGCGGCCGACGACGAACAGGCCCGGGCCCGGGTCGATGCCGACGTCGCCGGAGCGCGCGCCAGCCGGGTCATGGTCACGCCCACCTTCTTCATCAACGGCCGCCGCTACGACGGCCCCTGGGACGAGAGCTCGTTCACCGACGCCATGCTGCGCACGCCGGGCCATCGCCTGCGCAGCGTGGCGCAGGACTTCGCCGGCTGGGCGCCCTCGGCGGGCGTGCTGCTCCTGCTGGCGGCCGCCCTGGCCGTCCTGCTGACGAACTCCGGGCTGGGCGAAGCCTTCGCCGCGCTGTGGGAGACCCCGCTGGCGATCTCGTTCGGGCAGGCCGGCTTCGGCATGTCGCTGCTGCACTGGATCAACGACGGCCTGCTGACGATCTTCTTCCTGGTCGTGGGGTTGGAGATCAAGCGCGAGTTCACCGTGGGCCACCTGGCCAACCTGCGGTCGGCCGCGCTGCCGGTCGCGGCGGCCCTGGGTGGCATGCTCGTGCCCGCGCTGGTCTACAGCCTGGTCGTTCCCGCCGGCCCGTGGTCGCACGGCTGGGGCGTGCCCATGGCCACCGACACCGCCTTCGCCATCGCGCTGATCGCGATGATGGGCAGCCGCGTCCCCACCGCGCTGCGCGTGTTCCTGACCGCCGCGGCCATCGTCGACGACATCGGTTCCATCGTGGTGGTGGCGCTGTTCTATTCCGGCGCGCTGAACCTGGGCTATCTGGCTGCCGCGGCGGCGCTGGTGGGCGTGCTGGCGCTGCTCAACAAGGCCCACATCTATCGCGTCGCTCCCTATGCGCTGACTGGCATCCTGCTGTGGGCCTGCGTCCACGCGAGCGGGCTGCACGCGACCATGGCCGGCGTACTGCTGGCGATGTTCATCCCGACGCGGCCGCCGCCCAACCTGCCCACCCTGGTGGCACAGGCCGACGCCATTCTGACGGCCGAGGCGCGCCGCAGCGGCGAAGTCCTGCGTCAAGGGCCGTCGCTGCCCGCGCTGGCGGCGTTCGACGCCATCCACGACCGGCTGGAGTCGCCCGCCGACCGGCTGCTGCGCACCACGGGCGCGCGATCCAGCTATGTCGTGCTGCCGCTGTTCGCGCTGGCCAATGCCGGCGTGGCGCTGGCGCCCGACGTGCTGTCCAGCCACGGCCAGTTGTCGCTGGCCATCATCGCCGGGCTGGTCGTCGGCAAGCCGCTGGGGCTCGTGCTGGCCTCGGTCATCGCCGTCCGGCTGGGCATCGCGCGCAAGCCCGCCGATTACTCGTGGCGTCAGTTGGTGGGCGCCGGCGCGCTGGCCGGCATAGGCTTCACCATGTCCCTGTTCATTTCCGGGCAGGCCTTCCCGGTGGACACCGACTTCGCCGCGGCCAAGGTCGCGGTCTTCATCGGCTCCATCGTGTCCTCGCTGATCGGCGTGGCCATCCTGTGGGGCGCGAACCGGCCGTCGTCCGCAAGCTGACGCTAGCGCAACGCTGGCAGGTGCCTGGGCCGCATGTCGGCGGGCGGCGTATAGGCGGCTCGCATCGAACGCGCGGCGCCGTCCGCCGGCGTGATCCGCAGGATACCTTGCAGGTCGTTGGCATGATGCAGCGTCGCCGCCGCCACCGCCCTGCTGTTCAGCTCCAGCGCGGCAGGGTCCAGGTTCGACAGGTTGTCGCAGGCGGCATGGTAGCAAGGGTCGAACGTGATGCCGGCGGTCCCGCCCCACAGCGCGACGTCCGCCTCGGTCTTGGTCTCGTCCACGCCCGACGAGATGCCGCCGGCGGGAATCCCCAGCCCGATGAACGGGCCATAGTCCGAACGGCCGTCGAACGGCGTACCCTTGAACGGCGTGTTGCGGGCGGCATAGAAACGCTCGAAGGTCCGCTCGATCACTTCCGAGCCGGCCGGCCCCGGCCCGTCGCTGCGGCCGTCGGAGTTGTCGCCGTCATAGATGAAATAGCCCGGATTGGGCGATCCGATCATGTCGAAGTTCAGGTACATCGCGATCTTCGCCAACGCTTCGGGCGCCAGCTTGCCGACGTAGTCGGCGGAACCCAGGACGCCGTCCTCCTCGGCGCCCCACAAGGCAAAGCGCAGCCTGTACCGCGTCGGCGTGCGCGCCAGTTGCACCGCGGTCTCCAGCACGGCCGCCGAGCCGCTGCCGTTGTCGTTGATGCCTGGACCGGCCTGGACCGAGTCCAGATGCGCACCCACCATGACCACGTGGCTATCGTCGCCGCCGCGGCCCTCGGCGATCAGGTTGAAGGTGGTCGCGGGCTCGCGCCGGGTCGAGGCGGCAATCCGCAGCACCAGGCCGGGCGTGCCGACCAGGTGCCGGCCCACGGCCTGCGTGGCCTCCAGTACCGGAATGTCGGCGGCCAGCTCCGGGGTCAACGCGCCATGGACCATGCCCTCGGCGTTGTTGTAGACCACGGCGCCCGCGGCACCGGCTTCGCGGGCAAGACCGATCTTCCGGTCGAAGCTGCAATCGCCCCGCTCGATCAGGGCGATGCCGTTCGCCGGGAATCCGGTGTAATCCTCGGCCGTACAGCCCCGGGCACCCACGATATGCGCTTGCGCCGATACATCGCCGGAGCCGGAATAGTCCATGACCCGATGTTCGAAGTCGGCCGCCGGCCCCGGTCCGGCCTGGCGCAGCAGGCTCCCGCCCAGGTCCTCGTATCGGACGAAATCGAAGGACTCGCGCGCGACCGCATAGCCGGCGCCGCGCAGCACCTGCTCCGCATAAGCCCCCGAAGCCTCGTAGCCGGACGATCCCGAGGCCCGATGCCCGCCGTTAGCCTTTGCGATGCGCTCGAACTCGCGCAGATGGACCATGACGCCCTCCAGCGTCATGCAGGCCAGCAGTTTGCCTTCGGTGTCGTTGACCTGTTGGGCACAGGCGGTCCCGGGCACGACGGCCCCGTCGCCGCCGCAGCTTGCGAGCGCCAGCACCGCGGCGGCCAGCGCCGCCAGCCTGGCCAGGCGGGGTTCGATGATTTGCGAAGCCAATGGAGCATCCTTGAAGAATCGACGGCGATCGTAACAGAAGGTATCCGCAACGCCCCCATCGAATCGTTCAAGGCCGCAGCTGTCCTGGCCCGGCCGCAAGCACGGGCCGCGAATTGACGCCACCGGATTTCCTGCCCATACTGCCGCGTCTCCCGGGCCCGCCGGCCCGATCGTTCCCGACTCGAGCATGCATCGGCCATCCCTCCGATTCTCCAGGCAGGACCGCCATCGCGGCATCGCGATGCTGGTCCTGCTCGCGCTGCTCTGGGGGATGCTGGCGCCGGCCATCGCCAACACGCTGGCCCGCCCGTCCGACACCTGGGTCGAACTTTGCAGCGTCTACGGCCCGAAACAGGTCAAGCTGTCGGACGACGGCTCCCAGCCGTCGCAGGACGACTCGGCCACCACGTCCGCCGACTGCCCGTATTGCCGGCTCCATGCCGCCGTCGCGCTGCCGTCTCCCGGTGGCGGTCTCGTGCTGGTCGGCTTCGTCGTCTCGGCCGAGGCGCCGGCGCTTCCTCCCGCTCCGCTCCTGGGCACGACGCCCATCTCGCGTCCGCCGCCCTCCCGCGCGCCACCCCTCACGGCCGCTTCCTGATCCCGCCCGGCCCTGCCCGCGTGGCAGCGCCGCTTCGCCCTGCCGCGCCCGCGCGCGGCCGACCAGGAGTCGTTCGTGTCCACTTCCGTCTTTCCGATGCGCCCGCGCGCGCATCGCGCCGCCCCGCGCCCATCCCGTTCCGGCCCGGCATGCGCCGGCCTGCTCGCCGCCTGCCAGGTGCTTGTGGCGCCCGTCCATGCCCAGGCCGCCCCTGAACAGGCCCTGCCAGCCGTCGAAGTCCGTAGCCGCGCCGACACGCCCAACGGCAAGCTCAACCTCGACACGCCGGCCTCGGCCGCCAGCAATCTCGGCCTGACCGCCCGCGAGACCCCCGCCTCGATCACCGTGGTCGATCGCGCCACCATCGATGCGCGGGGCGCGCAGAACACGCAGGAGATTCTGCGCGCCATCCCGGGCGTGACCTCCCACGACGCGCCCGGCAACGTGGGCGTGAGCTATCGCGGCTTCGGCACCGGCTCCATCGGCCAGTTGTTCAACGGCATCAATGTCCAGTATTCGATCGCCGCCCGTCCCGTGGACAGCTGGATCTACGAACGCGTCGAGGCCATCGGCGGCCCGTCCAGCTTTCTATTCGGCGCGGGAGCCGTGGGCGGATCGATCAACTATGTGACGAAGCTGGCCCGGCGCGAGGACATCTCCGAAGGCCAGCTGCGCCTGGGCAGCAACGGGCTCAAGGAAGCCTCCGTCGGCCTGAATCGGCGCATCGCGGGCGAGGCCGGCGGCCCGGGCCACTACCTGCGCCTGGACCTCAATCATCGCGACGCCGACAGTTGGGTGGACGGCACGGGCACGCGCGCCACGCAGCTCGCGGCCTCGGTACTGTCCGATTTCGGCAATGGCTTCACCCACACCCTGGCCTATGAATACCAGCACGAGCACGTCGACCGTCCCTACTGGGGCACGCCGCTGCTGAACCCGATCGCCGGCACCGCGCGCATCGACGATGGCACCCGCTTCAAGAACTACAACAGTGCCGACGGGGTGTACATCCAGCGCGTGCAATGGCTGCGATCGATCGCCGAATGGCGGACCGGCGACAAGCTGCAATGGCGCAATACCTTCTACGTCTACGACGCTCTGCGCGACTACCGCAACGTCGAGAACTACCGCTTCAACGCCGACAACACCCAGGTAATCCGGTCCAGCGCGCTGCTGCAGCGGCACGACCAGCACCTGGTGGGCAACCGCATCGATGGCATCTACCATGGCGAGATCGCCGGCCTGAAAAGCGACTGGGCCTTCGGCGCGGACGTCAGCGTGAACCGCCAGACACGCTTTCCGAACAGCCTGTCCGGCACGATCGGCACAGTCAATCCCTACGACTACGGCACCGAGCGCTTCTTCGACATTCCCGGCATGTCGCCGGGTTTCCGGCCCGACCGCGACAACAAGGTGCGCACCCTCGCGATCTATGCCGAGAACCGCACCGCGCTGCGGCACGACCTGCACCTGGTCACCGCGCTGCGCCACGAGCGCATCCAGCTCGACCTGACCAACCGGCGCGAGATCACCGCCGCCAACCCGGCCGAGTTCCGCCGCAGCTATCACCCGACCACGGGGCGCATCGGCCTGGTCTGGGACGTCACGCAGGACGCGGCGCTCTACGCCCAGTACGCCACCGCCGCGGATCCGCCCTCGGGCGTGCTGTCCACCGCCTCGTTCGCGGACGTACGCAACAACAGCGAACTGACCTCCGGCCGCCAGGCCGAGGTGGGTGGCAAACTGGATTTCTGGGAAGGCAAGGGAACGGCCACGCTGGCCGCCTATCGCATCTCGCGCCGGAACATCGCCAGCCAGGATCCGAACGACAGCAGCCTGACCGTGCTCGTGGGCGAGCAGTCGTCCCGGGGCATGGAACTGGCCGTGGGCCTGCAGCCCGACCGACGCTGGTCCGTCCAGGGCAACGTCGCCTACGTCGATGCGCGCTACGACGACTACACGCAGGGCGGCGTGTCGCTGGCGGGCAAGCGTCCGACCAACACACCGGCCATGGTCGCCAACCTGTGGGTGTCCTATGCCGTCACGCCCGCGCTGCAGGCCAGCGTCGGACTGCGCCGCGTGGGCCGCGTGTACGCCGACGCGGCCAACACCGTGTCCTGGCCCGCCTATCTGCTGGTGGACCTGGGGGTGAGCTACCGCATCGACCGCCGCACCGCGATCGTTGCGCGCATCCGCAACCTGACCGACAAGGTCTATGCGGCCAACATGACGCCGACCATGGCCTACCTGGGCGCCCCGCGCACCGCCGACGTCAGCCTGCGGATCGCGTTCTAGGAGGCGGCCATGCATTCACGCCTCAAGCGCTGGCTCTATCTGCTGCATCGGTGGCTGGGCATCGTGATGTGCGCGTTTTTCGTCATGTGGTTCGCCTCGGGCGTGGTCATGATGTACGTCGGCTATCCCAGGCTTACGGCGGCCGAGCGCCTGCAGCACCTTCCTTCCCTGGACCCGGCGGCGCCTCTGCTCGGACCCGCGCAGGCGCTGGCGGCGGCCGGCATCCCCTCGATGCCGCAAGACCTGCGGCTGTCGGCGGCCAGCGCCGGCCGGCCGGTCTACCTGGCCACGCTGGCGGATGGCTCGCGGATCGGCGCGCCCGTGGCCATCGACGCCGCGACAGGAACGATGCTGCGCGCAATCGACGCCGCCCATGCCCTGGCCAGCGCGGCCGCCTACGCCGGCGGCGGCGTCCAGGCGCACTATGCGGGTCTGGTGCACGAGGACGCGCACACGCACTCGCGCGCCCTGGATCCGCACCGGCCGCTGCACCGCGTGCAACTGGACGACGAAGCGGGCACGCTGCTGTACATCTCCAGCCGCACCGGCGAAGTGGTGCGCGATGCGCCTCGCACCGAGCGCACCTGGAACTACGCGGGCGCGTGGATCCATTGGCTCTACCCATTCCGCGGCAATCTTTTCGATCGCCACTGGGCCGCCATCGTCGACGGCCTGTCCATCGCCGGCATCGCCGTCGCGCTGACCGGCACCGTCGTAGGGCTGCTGCGCTGGCGCTTCGCGCGCCCCTACCGCAGCGGCTCGCGCTCGCCGTACCGGGCCGGCATGATGCGCTGGCACCACCTGGCGGGACTGGCGTTCGCGCTGACCACGCTCACCTGGATCTTCAGCGGCCTGATGTCCATGAACCCATGGGGCGTATTCGGCAGCGGCCGCGGCGGGCCTGCCGTCGCCGCCGTGTACGGCCACACGGGCGCGATGCCCGCCGGCGCCGCCTCCGTGCAGATGCTGCTGGCCCGAGGCGGCGACATCCGCGAACTGCGCTGGGTCCATCGCCTGGGGCGCGAACTCGTCCTGGCCTATGGCCCGGCCGGCCGCCCCGCGCTGCTCGATGCCCGGACCGCGCGGGCCGTCGGCCTGGACCCCGGCGAGCTGCGCCACGCGGCGGCGGGACTCGTGGCCGCCCCCCTCGCCCGCATCCAGGTGCTCGACCGCTACGACCTGCACTACTACGACCGGGCGCCGCACACCATGACGGGTGGCGGCAACAAGCCGCTGCCGGTCTGGCGCATCGAGTTCGACGATCCCGCAGCGACCTGGGTACACCTGGATCCATATACCGGTTCCGTCCTGAACAGCACCGACCGCTCGCGCCGCGCCTCGCGCTGGCTGTTCGCCATGCTGCACAGCTGGGACTGGCTGCCGCTGCTGGAGCACAGGCCGCTGTGGGACGCGGTACTGATCCTGTTCAGCCTGGGCGGCCTCGCACTGAGCCTCACGGGACTCGTCATCGGCTGGCGCCGGCTGCGCCTGTCCAGGCGCAGCTTCCGGGCTTGACAAGTTAATGACCGCCGGTCATTATCCAATAACGATAACGATTCTCATTAATTTGAATCGTATCCACTCGTCAACGGATAAGAGGCTCGTCATGCAACATCACGATCTCGGGCATTGGCCGCTCGTCGTCAGCGTCTCCGCCGGCGCCCCCACACTGGCGGACACCCAGGATTTCTCCCGGGCGTGGGACGACTGGCTGGCGCGCGGGCAGGCATTCGCCTCCCTGCGCGTGTTCACCGACGCCTCGTCGCTGACCCATCCGCCCGGCGCCGCGCAACACGTCAAACAGTGGTTCGGCCGACAGGGCCAGGCCATACGCGAACAGGTGATGGGCATGGCCAGCGTGGTCCCGCCCGAGGAGTTCGAGCGGGTCTCCCGGATGAACGTCGAGAAGCTGTTCGGCGTCCCGGCCGCGATCTTCGCCGACCTGCCCTCGGCGCTGGCCTGGCTGCGCGACCGGGTATTCACGCCGCGCGGCCTGCCATTCGACGAAGCGGCGGTCGTGGCTGCCGTGCAAGGAAAAACGGATGCCCGCTGAACCCTCCGGCGCCACCTCCGCCGCGCCGCGTCCGCGTGTGCGCGCGCCGCAGAGCCGGCGCGCCGAACTGCTGGATGCGGCCGAACGCCTCTTCCTGCAAAAGGGCGTGGCCCAGACCAGCGTCGACGACATCACCACCGCCGCCCTGGTCTCCAAGGGCACGTTCTACCTGTACTTTTCCTCTCGGGAAGAACTGCTGGGCGCGCTCAGGGAACGCTTCGTCCTGGGCTTCTGCCAGCGCGTGGACGCCGCCGTGGGACGCCGCGCGGCTTCCGGCGAAAAAGGATGGAACGCCCGGCTGCGCGCCTGGTTCACCGCCATGCTGGACGGGCTGATGGACCAGGTCATGCTGCACGACATGCTCTTCCACGACCCGCATCCGGCCAGCCGCGAACTCATGAAGGACAACCCCATCATCGTGCAACTGGAAGCCCTGCTGGAAGCCGGTGCCGCCTCGGGCGCCTGGCGGGTGGCCGACAGCCATGCCATGGCCATCATGATGTTCCATTCCATGCATGGACTGGCCGACGATGCGATCGCACGCGGCGTCACGACCCAACGCGCGCGCATCGTGCGCCGCCTGGCCGATACCTTCGCCGCGGCGCTGCGCCCCTGTTGACACCACGCATCGCCGCCATGACTCCTATCCCCGCCCCCGCCGCGCCGGCCCCGCAAACCGGCCCGGCCTTCGACTTCCGCCCCCTGCTGGCGGCCTACATGACCTGCACCATGGCGATGATGGGCTTCGTCTCGGTCATCGGACCCGTCGCGCGGCTGCTGCACCTGGCGGCATGGCAGGCCGGCGCCGTCATCACCGTGGGCGGCGTGCTGTGGATGCTGCTTGCCCGGACGTGGGGCACCGCCAGCGACCGGCTGGGCCGGCGGCGCGTGCTGCTGGCGGGCGTGGGCGGCTTCGCCCTGAGCTACTGGGCGATGTGCGCCGTCGCCATCGCCTCGCTCTATTTCTTTCCCGCAGCCGGACTGGTCTTCGCGGGCCTGGTCCTGACCCGCGGCGCGGTGGGCGCGTTCTTCGC
The DNA here is from genome assembly GCF_004216695.1 of Pigmentiphaga kullae. Lineage (GTDB taxonomy): Bacteria > Pseudomonadota > Gammaproteobacteria > Burkholderiales > Burkholderiaceae_B > Pigmentiphaga > Pigmentiphaga kullae. Next base: position 614,137 of record NZ_SGXC01000002.1, on the reverse strand, counting down.
CGCGATCCCCTCGGTCAGCCAGGCGCTGGTGGCCGATCACCTGCCCGCCGAACACCGGGCCGCCGCCATGGCCTCGCTGGGCGCGGCCAATGCCATCGGCCTCGTGCTGGGGCCGGCCATCGTCGCGGCGCTCACGCCGCTGGGCCTGTCGCTGCCGCTTGCCCTGATCGCGGTGCTGCCCCTGCTCGGCCTTGGCCTGCTCTGGAAAGCGCTGCCCGACTCGCCCCCCGCCCATGTCGCCGCCACGGCGGCACTGCGTCTGGTCGACCCCAGGCTGCGCCGGCCGATGACGGTGGCCTTCGTCTGCATGTTCTGCGTTTCCATGGCGCAGATCACCGTCGGCTTCTTCGCCATCGACCAGTTGGGCCTGGCGCCGGAGGCGGCGGCGCGCACCGCCGGCCTTGCCCTGGCCATGGTGGGCGCAGCGCTCATCGTCGCGCAACTGGCGGTGCGCCGCCTGGGCTGGAGCACGCAGCGCCTGATCCGTGCCGGCGCGCTGGTCAGCGCCGCGGGCTTCGGCGCCGTTCCCCTGGCCAGCAACGGCACCATGCTGGAAGCCGCTTTCTTCGTTGCCGCGGCGGGCATGGGCTGGATGTTTCCCGCGTTCGCCGCGATGGCCTCGAACGCCGTGGCGGCCCACGAACAAGGCGCGGCAGCCGGATCGGTGGGCGCCGCGCAGGGACTGGGCATCGTCCTGGGCCCGCTGGCCGGCACCTTGCTGTACGAAACCGGTCCGGGCGTGCCCTATGCGCTGGCCGGCGTCCTGTTGGTGCTGGTGGCCGCCTGGCCCGCGCAAAACAGGGCCTGACGGCCCTGCCGTTCTTCTACAACCCGAACATCAGCGAACGGTGTGCCGCGGCCCCCGCCATCGCGCCATCGCCCACCGCCGCCGCCACCGAGCCGGCTGGCCGGCCCGTGTCGCCGCACGCGAACACGCCCGGTACGCTCGTGGCCTTGGTCGCATCGGTCTTGATCGTGCTGCCCCACGGCCCCTCTTCCATCACGCAGCCCAGTTGCTCGGCCAGTCCCGAGGAGCGGACCCGGGCCGCGATGAACAGGCCGTCCAGCGCGTGGACTTCGCCGTCGCCCATGACCACCGCCACGCCGTCACCGTCCAGCCGCGCCACCCGCCCCCGCACGATGGCCACGCCGCGCCCGGCCAGCAGTGCGAGCTGCTGGGCATCGGGCTCGAAGGCTTCGTTCAGGAACAGCGTCGTCGCGCCCCAGTCGGGCAGCATCATCGCCTGGTGCATGGACATCTCGGACAAGGCCAGCACGCCGATGCGGCCCTGCTGCAACTCGTAGCCGTGGCAATACGGACAATGGAACACATGGATGCCCCAGCGCTGCGCGAGTCCCGGCAGATCCGGCAACTCGTCCTTCACGCCCGTAGCCAGCACGAGGCGCCGCGCCGTCCGCACCTGCTCGCCCACCGACACCGCGAAGCCCTCGCCCGCCTGCGCCACGGCGTCCACGCGGGCATCCAGCCATTCCACGGTCTCGTATCTGAGCAACTGGTCACGGGCAATGGCGGCAATGTCGGCGCCGGATTCGCCGTCACGCGTCAGGAAGCCATGGGACAACGGCGCATACCGATTGCGGCGCTCGCCGGCATCGATCACGAGCACGCGGCGCCTGGCGCGGGCCAGTTGCATGCCCGCCGAAAGCCCGGCATAGCTTCCGCCGATGATGATCACGTCGTGGTCCATATCGCTCTCCTTGCTCTGTCGAATTCATGTACCTTTAAATGATACATAAAAATCCGCCGCAAGGTCCCGATACCCCTTCGGGGCTCGGGGCCATCGCCTAACGGGGCATGTTCAGGACTGCGGGTGGTCCGCCAGGCCCCACGCAGCCGTGTGGCAGATCTGGTCGAATTCCCTGGCCAGATCGGCCAGCGTCACCGCGCCCAGGCGCCTTACGAGCAAGGCTTGCGCCTCTTCCAGCGCGTCGGCCAGCGCGGCGTTGACCACGCGTTCGACGGCGCAGTCAGGGTGGGCGTGGTCGGCGCCGATCGCGAAGACCCTGGGCCCGCCCACCGCGCGATGGATGTCCAGCAACGTGACGGTGGCCAGGTCGCAGTCCAGCCGCCAGCCGCCGTGGTGGCCTTTCTCGGACTGCACGTAGCCCGCCTTGCGCAGGCCCGCCATGGTCCGGCGGACCACGGCGGCATTGGTGCCCAGCATCCGGGCGATCTGGGCGGACGTCACGGGCTGGTCGTTCCTGGCCATGTGCAGCAGCACGTGCAGCATCCGGGAAAGGCGGCTATCGGTTCTCACGCGGGGGCTTGTCGGGGACATGAATGGGATCCACCCCCGACGATAACGCATCCCGCGCCCGCGCGGCCTAGGCGCGCGCCTTAGCCGCGATGCCGTCCAGTTCAGTCATCGCATCGGCGGGCAGCGCCAGCGCAGCGGCCGCCAGATTCTCCCGCAGATGCGCCGTCGACGACGTCCCCGGTATCAGCAGCAGGTTGGGCGCGCGCGCCAGCAGCCACGCCAGCGCAGCCTGCATGGGCGTCGCCGCCAGCCGCTGCGCCACCCGGGTCAGGATGTCCGATTGCAGCGGCGAGAAACCGCCCAGCGGGAAGAACGGCACGTAGGCAATGCCCTGGCCGCCCAATTGATCGATCAGCGCATCGTCGGCGCGGTGCGCCAGGTTGTAGTGGTTCTGCACGCACACGATGGGGGCGATGCGCCGGGCCTGGGCCACCTGCGCGGCCGTGGCATTGCTCAGGCCCAGGTGGCGGATCAGCCCCTGCCGCTGCAATTGCGCCAATGCGGTGAACGGTTCCTCGATCGATCCTTCGGACGGCGCGTGCACGTCCCCCATGATGCGCAGGTTCACCACGTCCAGCACGTCCAGGCCGAGATTGCGCAGGTTGTCGTGCACGGCCTGCGTGAGCTGCTCGGGGCGCTGCGCCGCATTCCACGAGGCGTCGGACCCGCGCACGGCGCCGACCTTGGTCACGATGGTCAGGTCCCGGTAGGGATGCAGGGCCTCGCGGATCAATTGGTTGGTGACGTGGGGACCGTAGAAGTCGCTGGTGTCGATATGGTCGACGCCGGCGTCGACCGCGGCTCGCAGCACGGCCAGCGCCGCGACGCGGTCCCTGGGCGGACCGAACACCCCCGGCCCCGCCAGTTGCATCGCGCCGTAGCCCATGCGGCGCACGGTGCGGTCTCCCAGGGCAAAACTGCCCGCTGCTTGCAGATCGGTCATGGCATTTCTCCGGAAAGCGTGGATGGACCACACTATAGACACGTCCGCTTCGATCGATAATCTGGTGTAATCGGCACAGGCTGTACGGAATTTCGCACAATGCAAGCACCGCTCCAAGACCTGTTCGCCTTCCTGGCCGTGGTTCGCGCCGGGGGTTTTCGCGAAGGCGCACGCGCCGGCGGCACCTCGGCCTCCAGCCTGAGCGAGGCCGTGCGACGGCTGGAGGCCCGGCTGGGCGTCAGGCTGCTCCATCGCACCACGCGCAGCGTGACGCCGACCGAAGCCGGCACCCGCCTGGTCGAACGGCTGGTGCCGGCGCTGGGCGAAGTGGAAACCGCACTCGACGTGGTCAACGGCTTTCGCGACCGGCCCGCCGGGACCTTGCGCCTGAACGTCCCGCTCAGCGCCGCGCGGCTGGTGCTCGCCCCCCTCGTCACGCCCTTCCTGCAAGCCTATCCCGACATCAAGCTGGAAATCGTGGTCGAGGACGGTTTCGTCGACCTGCTGGCCGCCGGCTGCGACGCGGGCATCCGCTACGACGAACGGCTCGAACAGGACATGATCGCGATCCCCATCGGCCCCCGCTGGCAGCGCTTCGCCACCGCCGCCTCGCCCGCCTACCTGGCGGCGCGCGGCCGGCCCACGCACCCGCGCGATCTGCTCGGCCACCTGTGCCTGCGCGGCCAGTTCGCCAGCGGCGCCATGCCCGCCTGGGAATACGAACGCAAGGGCGAGGTCCTGCGGGTGGAGCCCGCCGGGCCGCTACTGGTCAGCCTGGGCAGCGGCGTCGAACTCGCCGTTCAGGCGGCGCGGGACGGACTGGGCATCATCCACCTGTTCGAGGGCTGGCTGCAGCCCGACCTGGACAGCGGCGCGCTGGAACCCGTGCTCAAGTCCTGGTGGCGCCCGTTCACCGGTCCCTTCCTTTATTATTCCGGCCGCCGGCACCTGCCGTCGCCCCTGCGGGCCTTCATCGACTTCGTCCGCGCGCAGGAAGACGCCGGCAAGCCCTCGCGAAAACCCTCTTCACGTTGACGACCATGCCCACCGATACGCCCCCGGCAAGCCACGACGACTCGCGCGACGGGGCATGGCGGGTATTCCTGGTCTTCCTGCGGATGGGACTGACTTCCTTCGGCGGGCCGATCGCCCACCTGGGGTACTTCCGTGCCGAATTCGTCGAACGCCGCCGCTGGCTGGACGATCGCAGCTACTCGGACCTCGTGGCCCTGTGCCAATTCCTGCCCGGCCCCGCCAGCAGCCAGGTCGGCATGGCATTGGGGCTGCGGCGCGCGGGCTGGCCCGGCCTCGTGGCCGCGTGGCTGGGCTTCACCCTCCCCTCGGCCCTGGTCCTGATCCTGTTCGCCTACGGCATGGCCGACTACCGCGGTCTGGCCGACTCCGGCTGGGTGCATGGCCTGAAGGTCGTGGCGGTGGCGGTGGTGGCGCAGGCGGTCTGGGGCATGGCCCGGTCACTGTGCCCGGATCGGACGCGGGCCGGACTGGCCGTGCTGGCCGCGCTGGCGACACTCGCGGTGCCCTCGGCGGCGGGACAGGTCGCCGCGATCGTCGCCTGCGGGTTGCTCGGCCGATGGCTGCTGGACCTGCCCGCGCCCGTCCCGGCACATCCCCATCCCTACCCCATCTCGCGCCGCGCCGGCGTCGCCGCCCTGGTGCTGTTCGCACTGCCGCTGGCGGCACTGCCGGTCTGGGCCGCCGCCAGCGGCTCCTCGCTCGTCGCGTTCCTCGATGGCGTGTATCGCGCCGGCGCGCTGGTCTTCGGCGGCGGGCACGTGGTGCTGCCGCTCCTGCAGGCCACGGTGGTGCCCACGGGCCTCGTCGACAACGCGGATTTCCTGGCGGGCTACGGCGCGGCGCAGGCCGTGCCCGGGCCGCTGTTCACCTTCGCCGCCTACCTGGGCGCGGTGGCCCGCGGTCCGCTGCACGGCTGGGCCGGCGGTCTGGCCGCGCTGGCCGTGATCTTCCTGCCCGCGCTGCTGGTGCTGGCGGCCGCCCTGCCCTTCTGGGAACAACTGCGCCAGCGCCACGGCATCCAGACCGCGCTGGCCGGCGTCAATGCCGGCGTGGTCGGCATCCTGCTGTCGGCGCTGTACGACCCGGTATGGACCAGCGCCATCCACGGCCGCGCCGACTTCGCGCTGGCGCTGGCCGCATTCGGACTGCTGGTCGTGGGCCGCGTGCCGCCCGTCCTGGTCGTGGCGCTGGCGGCGCTGGGAGGCTGGCTGCTGGCGGGTTGAAGGCCCGGGATCAGCTTGCCGCGGCCTGCCCGCCTTCCATGGCCACGCGCACCGGCGGCGCCTCGCCCTGCTTGTCCTGCCCGAAGTAGACCACCATGTGCGGGTAGGGCAGCTCGATGCCGGCGGCGTTGAAATGCTGCTTCACCAGGCGGTTGTAGGCGCGCTGCACCGCCCACTGCATGCCGGGCCGGGTCTTGATCAGGACCCGTATGGTCGCGCCCTTCTCGTTGACGGCGGTCACGCCCGGAATGCTGATGTCCTCCAGGATCTCCGGCGCCAGCGCCTCGTCGGTCATCAGTTCGGCGAAGGCATTGCGCAGGTGCTGCATGGCGTCGTCGATGCTTTCCCGGTGGGCGATCGTGTACTCGCCCAGATGGTAGGAGAAGTCCCGCATGTGGTTGGACACCACGTCCACCGAAGAGAACGGCACCAGGTGATAGCCACCGTCCAGGGTACGTATGCCCACCGAACGGATGGTCATCTTCTCGACCGTGCCGAACACGCCGGCCACCTGCACGACGTCGTTCTCGTTCATGCCGTTCTCGAGCTGGATGAAGACGCCGGTGATGATGTCCTGCACCAGCTTCTGCGCGCCGAAGCCCACGGCCAGACCGACCACGCCGGCGCCCGCGATCAGGGGCGCCACGTCTATGCCTATCTGCGACAGCACCACCATGACCGTCATGGTCACGATCACGATCAGCGCCGCATTGCGGAACAGCGACAGCAGGGTCTTCTCGCGCGCGGTGGGCATGCGCCCGCCTTCGCGCAGGTTCAGGCGATGTTCGATGATGCTGGCCACCACCGTCCACGCCAGCGCCGCCGCCAGCAGCACGATGGCCACGTTCACCGCCACGCCTATGGCCGCCGCGCCGGCGTCCGAGGCGATCCAGCGCGACAGATTGAAGGCGCGCCACGCATCCAGCACCAGCAACACCACGACGATGCGGACCGCCCATCCCACGAAACGGATGGTCGCGGGCACATAGGAATTGAGCCGGTTCTCCAGCATGGGCAGGCGCGCGCGCAATTCGTCGGAGACGCGTATGGGCTTGGCCAGCAGCGCGTTCAGCAACACGATGGCCAGGCTGCCCACGCCGGTCGCCAGCAGGGTCTGGAGCGTGGCGCCCACCATGAAGGGCAGCGCATTGGCCGGATCGATCTGGCTGACCACCAGCAGCACGGTGAAGTACCCGATGCCCAGCCAGTGCCAGACGCGCGCCAGCAGGCGCGGCGAGGTGCCCAGGAAGGTCGTCCTGCGCGAACCGCTGTGCTCGAGCTTCTCGCGCACCCGCTGGCGGTTGCGCCAGATCACGCCCACCGCGTACACATAGACGCCCAGCATGATCACCAGCGCGGCCAGCCGGCCCAGCGCGGGCGACAGCGCCGCGGCCAGCACCGGATCGACCAGCATGGTGCCGTAGCCCGCCGCCATGACCAGCACGATCAGCCACCGGTTCCAGTACCGTGCCATCTCATTGGACATGGGCAGCAGACGCAGGTGCGGATAGCGCGTCGAGAACACCGTGCGGACCAATACCTTGGTGATCTCGACCGCCAGGAAGGCCTTCAGGAACACGGTCACCAGCGGATCGACGGCGACGCCGTCCGGCCCGCCGCGGACCCCTGCCGCGTACGCCGCCGCGGCGGCCAGCAGGACCACCAGCGCATCGATGACCACCGCGCCGATGATCGCGCCCGCTCGCCGGTACAGAACCGGCATGCCGACCGGCGCACCGGCCCGCGACGGCGCCGTGGCATCCCATCCCAAGCCCGCCACCCAATCGTCTATCCGCCGGTAGATCCACAACGCGACCAGCCTGAGCAGCACGAAAGCGACGATGGCCGTCACGACCGACATGGCCAGCGGCTGCAACGCCCGCGCTTCGGCGCTATCCATGGAGGGGCCGTCGCCCTCGGTCATGGCCCGCAGATCGGCGGCGCCCTGCCCCAGGTCGGACACCAGGCCGGACAGGAAGCGCTGCGTGCCATCCGCCAGCCGCGCGCGCAGCGTCGGGGATGCCTGGGCAGGCTGCGTATCCGCGGCAGCGGTCCCCCCTTTCTTCGTCTCGGATCCGGGTTCGTGCGCCCGCAACTGGTCGATCAGCGCCTTGCGGCTGTCCGGATTCTCGAGCAGGTCGGCCAACGCGGCCGGCGTGGGTGTCGCCGGGGCTTGCCCGGCCAGCGCGACACGGTTCGACGTCAGTGTCGCCAACGACAGCAGGATCAGGAACGCGACCTGGGCCAGCCAGGGCTTGGACAGCCTGCGGCGACTCAGCGAGACGTCGCGGTGGGATTGCAGGGGAAGTGTGCATGCTGTCGTCGCGAGTCGAACCACTAGGGGGTCTCCTGGAGGAAAAGAAAGGTGAAAGGCGGAGCCTGCGCCCGCCTATGACGCAACAGGGTAAAACACACGCGGGCCGCAGACAAATCGTCGCCCCGGCTACACCGCGCAACCTCCAGACACCAACGATCTGCTGCCGTACGATCATCCTGGCGTACGAAGCCGGCGACTACAATTGCGCGGGACCATGCAGACATTCGATCTCTTCTCCGACCCCACGTCCGGCCAGCCCGAACCCATGGGACCGCGCGCCTTCCTGTTGCGCGGCTTCGCGCTGCCCCGCGTGGACGAGTTGCTGCCCGCCATCTCCCGCGTCACGGACGCCGCGCCATTGCGCCACATGGTCACGCCCGGCGGCTTCACCATGTCGGTCGCGCTGACGAACTGCGGCACGCTGGGCTGGACCACCGACCGCCACGGCTACCGGTACTCGCGCACCGACCCCGCCACCGGCCTGCCCTGGCCCGCCATGCCGGAGGTCCTCGCCGCGCTGGCGCGGGAAGCGGCCGACGTGGCGGGCTTTCCGCGCTTCGAACCCGATGCCTGCCTGATCAACCGCTACCTGCCCGGCGCGCGGATGTCGCTGCACCAGGACAAGAACGAACGCGACCTCGACGCCCCCATCGTCTCGGTATCCCTGGGCATGCCGGCGGTCTTCCTGTTCGGCGGCCATCGGCGGTCGGACAAGGCCGCGCGGCTCGAACTCCATCATGGCGACATCGCCGTATGGGGCGGCCCGGACCGCCTGCGCTACCACGGCATATTGCCGCTGGCCGACGTCCCGCATCCGGTCCTGGGCAGCCAGCGCATCAACTTCACGTTCAGGAAGGCGGGATGACGGCCGCCGGACTTCGCGTCCGCGATTCAGGCATACTTTCCCCACCCCCTGCCCATCACAGGACCCGCCCTTGCTTATCTTCAAGTCACTCGGTGGCGCCGGTTCGGTAACCGGCTCGAAGCACCTGCTGTCGCTCCACGGCCAGCACATGCTGGTCGATGCCGGCCTGTTCCAGGGCCTGAAGAACCTGCGGGAACTGAACTGGGCGCCGTTGCCCATCGCCGCTGCCGACATCGGCCATGTGGTCCTGACGCATGCTCACCTGGATCATTGCGGCTACCTGCCCAAGCTGGTGCGCGACGGCTTCCGCGGGCGCATCCACGCCACGCCCGCCACACGCGACGTGGCCGAACTGATCCTGAAGGACAGTGCCCATCTTCAGGAAAAGGATGCCGAGTTCCTGAACCGGCACGAATTGTCCAGGCACAAGCCGGCGCTGCCCCTGTACGGCGTCAAGGACGCGGAGCGTGCCCTGGAACGCTTTTCCAAGGTCGATTTCGACCAGCCCGTCGAACTGCCCAACGGCGCCCGGCTGCGCCTGCGCCACGCCGGCCACATCCTGGGCGCGGCCCATGCGCAGATCGACTGGGGCGGCAGGCGCATCGTCTTCTCCGGCGACGTCGGCCGCTACGGCGACCCCTTGATGCCCGACCCCGCGCCGGTCGAGGAAGCCGACTATGTGGTCATCGAATCGACCTATGGCAACCGCCTCCACGAAGGCGGCGATCCGGGAGACATGCTGGGGGACGTGGTCGAGCGCACGATCCGGCGTGGCGGCACGGTCGTCATCCCCGCGTTCGCAGTCGGGCGCGCCCAGGAAATCCTGTACTGGCTGTGGAAGCTGAAGCAGGCGGGACGCCTGGCTTCCGTACCGGTCTTTCTCGACAGCCCCATGGCCGTGGGCGCGACCGGCCTGATGGCCGCCCTCCTGCGCGACCACCGCCTGGACGCGAACACCTGCCGTGAAGTCTTCGCCATCGCGCGCTACGCCGAGGACGTCGCCGCGTCCAAGATGCTGTCGGCCAGCCCCTACCCCAAGGTCATCATTTCCGCCTCGGGCATGGCCACCGGCGGCCGCGTCCTGCACCACCTGAAGGCATTCGGCCCCGATGCCCGGAACACCATCCTGCTGTCGGGCTTCCAGGCCATGGGCACCCGCGGCCGGGCTTTGCAGGACGGCGCCAGGGAAATCAAGATCCACGGCGCCTGGGTCCGGATCGACGCCGAGGTCTCCCGGCTGGACCGGCTGTCCGCCCACGCCGACGCGGGCGAGTTGATGCGCTGGCTGTCCGGCTTTCGCAAGGCGCCCCGGCGCGTGTTCATCGTCCATGGCGAGCCGGATGCATCGGATGCCCTGCGGGTCAGGATAGACCGGGAACTGGGCTGGGACGCCGTCGTCCCGCGCCAGGACCAGGAATTCGCCTTGTAGCCGGCCGGCACACGGCACGGATTCGAGCGCAAGAAACGGAGCGCTTGCGCCCGGACTATTCTCTATCCTGATGCCATGACCACGAACCCCGGGACATCCGCCATGGATACGCGCCCCTCCTCCGACTATGCCACCGACGACGCCCGCTGGCGGGCCGTCCAGGCGCGCGACGCCAATGCAGACGGCCATTTCGTCTACGCCGTGCGCACGACCGGCGTGTACTGCCGCCCCAGCTCGCCCACACGGTTGCCCCGCCGCGCCAACGTCGAGTTCTTCGATTCGCCCCGGGATGCCGAGGCCGCCGGCTACCGCGCCAGCCAGCGGCAGCACGACGGACCCGAGGCCGCCCGCGAGCGCGCGGCGCTGATCGCCCGCGCCTGCCGCCTGATCGAAAACGCCGAGACACCGCCCGGTCTTGCGGAACTGGCCTCGCAGGCGGGCATGAGCCCCTTCCACTTCCACCGGGTGTTCAAGGCCGAGACCGGCCTGACGCCCAAGGCCTATGCCTCGGCCCGGCGCGCCCGCCGGCTGCGCGAGGAATTGGGGACACCCGACGCCTCGGTCACCGATGCCATCTACGAAGCGGGGTTCAACTCCAACAGCCGGTTCTACGAAGCCTCCGACCAGTTGCTGGGCATGCGCGCGCGCGACTACCGCGCGGGGGGCGCCGGCGCGGTCATCCGCTTCGCGGTGGGCCAATGCTCGCTGGGCGCCATCCTGGTCGCGCAAAGCCAGCGCGGCATCTGCGCCATCCTGCTGGGCGACGATCCCGACGCGCTGGTGCGCGAGCTGCAGGACCAGTTCCCCAAAGCCAGGCTGATCGGCGGCGACGCCGGCTTCGAACGGCTGGTGGCCCAGGTGGTGGGCTTCATCGAGGCGCCCTCCATCGGGCTGAACCTGCCGCTGGATGTGCGCGGCACCGCCTTCCAGGAACGCGTCTGGCAGGCCCTGCGCGAGATCCCGCCGGGCCGGACCGCCAGCTATGCCGAGATCGCGCAGCGCATAGGCGCGCCTCGCGCCGTGCGCGCCGTCGCCCAGGCCTGCGGCGCCAACCACATCGCCGTGGCCATTCCCTGCCACCGGGTCATCCGGCGCGACGGCGACCTGTCGGGCTACCGCTGGGGCGTGGAGCGCAAGCGTGCGCTGCTCGGGCGCGAAGCCGGCGACGACCCTAGCGCACCGGCAGGAAGGAAAACAGCATCAGGTTCTGCGCGTAGTTGATGCCCAGCCGGCGCGAGTTCTCGCCCAGCAGGTTGGCGATCAGGTCCAGGCGCCCGATGATGGCGCCGAATTCGCGTTCGAAACTCAGGTTGACCTGCGAGTCCGTCCATTCATTGGCCAGCAGCAGCGGCTCGCCGCGCGCATCGCGCCGGCTGCCCAGCAGCCAGGCCGCCGCCTCGACGTTGCGGGCGGCGTTGTAGACCCGGCCGCCGTCCAGCAGATCGAAGGCATAAAAACGCGTCTTGCCGTCGTGCGCCGCGACGATGGTGTCGGCCATGCCGTAGATGAAGGCGGCGACCCGGTCGCCGGGGTAGGCGGGATCGAGCGCCACTGCCAGGATCTCGACGTCGCGCAGGCCCTGGAGCCCCGCCGGCGGCGTACGGGCATCGATGGACCGCCGGACCGTCTCGGCGGCGGCCTCCATCGAAGGCTTGCCGGACTTGCGCCACTCGCGCGGGTTGCGCTTGTAGAGCTTGGTCATCAGCGACATCAGGCTGGACAGGTTGTCGCGCATGGCGATGGTCAGGGTCCGATTGAAATCGGTCTGCATCATCTGGTCCGAGGACATGTCCTCGGTCCCCCGCGACTCGTAGCCGGGGCGAGGCAGCGCGGTGTACTGGGCACAGCCGGCCAGCAGGGATAGAGCCACCGCCGCCGCGCCCACCGTCCTGAAGCTGGTCATGCGGGATCCATTCTTCGCGTTGCCGCGAGGATAACCCAATGCGCGGCGATTTCCGCGCCGTTGTGAAACAGGTTTTCACAACAATGGTGAACGGATCTTGCAGCCGGCTAAGTGGTGGCCACCAGGAGCTCCTCGGTATTGGACGGCGGACGCAAGCCGTCCGCGCGGCCGGAGAAGTATCGCCGGGCCAACTCGTCCGCCGAGACGTGCCGCGCCTCTTTGAATCCCTGCTCGCGGGCCAGTTGCAGGATCTGCGCCGGCAGGAAGAAACTCACGAACGGCGTCCCGCTCGCGCGCGCGCCCTTCTCCGCCATCTGCATGCCCGGCCGAACATCCGGATCCGCCATGTCCAGCGGCAACAGGAAGGACATCGCGAACGTGGACCCCGGCGCCAGCCTCGCCATCTGGTGCAGCGTGGCGGCGTTCGCCTCTTTGGTCAGGTACATGCTGACCCCGGTGGACACCACGACCGCCGGCTTGCCGCCATCGAATCCGGCCGCCAGCAGGCGATCCCACCAGGATTCGCCGGCCTCGAAGTCGACCGGCACGAAGCGCAGCCAGTCCGGCACGCCCCAGCCCAGTTCGACCAGGCGCCGCCGCTTCCACGCCTGCGGGCCGGGCCGGTCGATCTCGAACACACGCAGCCGCGACGCCAGCCCGGGCCGGCGCTGCGCGAAGCTGTCCAGCCCGGCGCCCAGGATGACGTATTGCTCCAGGCCACCGCCGGCCTGCTCCAGGACCAGGTCTTCGATGAACCGGGCCCGCCCCACGATGGACGCACGAAACGGCCGGGTGAAGCCCTGGTCCATGTCTCCACGATGTTGCCAGCCCGGTTCCGGGTCCAGCAGGCGCAGGCCGACCTCGTCCTCGAGCACGTGCGGCGGCGCATCGACCTCGACATGCAGGGCCCGCCACAAGGCTACCCGCGCCGCGGTGCTGTCGGGCGCCACGTCCTGTTCGTCATGCATGATCGTCGCTCACTTTCCGGCCCGGGCCGGGGCCTGCAAGCGCCAGACGCGACCATCGGGATCGCGCACGGTCATGTCCCGCGTACCCCAGTGCGTATCCTCGAACGGCGTGACCACCTCGACGATAGGCTCGGGTTGGAACGCATCCGCATCGGGCAGCTTCAGCACGATCTGCGACTCGGGCTTCTCGCCTTCCGGCACCTCGGCAATGAACAGATAAGGGCCGTCGCCATTGCGCAACTGGCCCGAATTGTGATCGGTCTCGAACTCCAGCCTGAACCCCAGGGCCTGGAAGAACTTGGCCGCCTTGCCCCAATTGTGGGTGGTCAGGAACACCGCTTCGATCCGTTCGGACTTCATGTCACTTCTCCTTTCTGGTTGTTCGGCGCCTGGGCTGGCGCGCGTCGAGATAGGCGCGCAGCGCCTCGGCCACCAGGGCCGAGAGCGAGGACTCCGATTCGATGGCGTGATGCTTGACCTGCCGGATCAGGCTGACCGGCAGATAGACGTTGAACTGCTTGACCTCTTCGTCGGCCATGGCGACCCTGATTGCTAGATTGCTAGCATTCTAGGAATTCCGGGTTGTCTCCGTCAAGTCTGCCCTCCACCGTCGCGCAGCCGGAGGGTGATCGCCGCGCCCAGCGCCGCCGCCAGCCCTCCCACCAGGAAGACCTGGGCGTGGCCGAAGTGGTCGGCGATCCACCCGGCCAGCGGCCCGGTCACGCCGTAGGCCAGATCCTGGAACGCCGCGAAGCCTCCTATCGCGGTGCCGCGCAAATGCGCCGGCACGCGCCGGACCGCCTCCAGCCCCATCGCCGGAAACACCATCGAGCATCCCATGCCCGTCAGCAGCGCACCCGCCATGGCCACCTCCGGTCCGGGAGCCAGCCAGAGCAGCGCCTGCCCCGCGGCCTCGACCAGCAGCGACGCCAGCGCCACCGGCACGCCGCCGATGCGATCGGGCAAGTAACCGAACAACACCCGCACCGCGACGAAGCCCAGGCCAAAGCACGTCAACCCATAACCGGCGCCTTCCCACCCCTGGGCCAGGAAATACAGCGGGAAGAACGCGCCCAGCGCGGCGAAGCCTATGCCTTGCAGGCCGACCACGACACCGGGCCGCCAGATGCGCCCGAGCACCTGCGCGAACGGCGGACGCCGGCCCGCCTGCGCCGGCACGGCGGACTCGAGCGGCCACAGCATCAGCGCGCCCAGCAGCGGCAGCGCGACGCAGATCGCCATCAGGCCGGCGAACCCCACGTCCTGCAACAGCCACAGGCCCAGCGGGCCGCCCGCCGCGAACGCGCCATACATGCCCATGCCGAACACGGCCATCACCAGGCCGGAACGCGCCGGTCCCATCATCGCCATGCTCCACGCCAGCATGCCGACCAGGGCCAGGCTCTCGCCCAGGCCCAGCAGCAGCCGGCCCGCCAGCAGGACCGCATAGGACACCATGCCGTGCCCCAGCATCGGCAGCGACGACGCCAGACACAGCAGCGAGGCCAGCGCATACAAGGCCAGGCCCCGGAACATGCCCGACTTGCCACCCCGCTCGTCGGCCAGCCGGCCGGCCCAGCCGCGGCTCAGGATGGTGGAAAGAAACGCGATGCCCACGGCCAGGCCGGAGGCGACATTGCCCATGCCCAGCGTGTGCGAGACGTGCACCGCCACGGCGGGCATCGCCATGGCCACCGCGAGATAGCTCAGGAACAGCGCCACGGTCATCCAGACCAGGCGGCGCAAGGGGGAATACTGCAGGACGTTCGACATCGACCGCCGCTCCTTGGGAGTCAGGGCGGCACGGCGCGGGAGGATGGAGGGGAACGATGGACCACGCGGCGCCAACGCACACCGCCAGCCGGCCACGGGTGCCGCTGGTGATGCGTTGGTTGACGTAAACGCTTACGGCCGCGTCCGAAGGAACACTGCGAAGAAATTCTAGCACCCGACGAAACGCACGCGTTTTATTGACTTCAATTCAAATGTATTTGGCTTATACCGCGCTTCATCCGCAAAGGTAAAGGCGGCAAAATGCCATCCATACCCCGCTATCCAGGAGACCTTCCATGAGCATTCCTTCCTTCGGCGTCGGCACCTTCCGCCTGACCGGCCAGACCGTCATCGACTCGGTGCGCAACGCCCTGGACGTGGGCTATCGCGCCGTCGACACCGCGCAGATCTACGGCAACGAGGCCGAGGTCGGCCAGGCCATCGCCCAGAGCGGCGTCCAGCGCGCCGACCTGTTCCTGACCACCAAGATCTGGACCGACAACTATGCCGGAAACAAGCTCGCACCCAGCCTGCGCGCCAGCCTGGAGAAGCTGCGCACCGACTACGTCGACCTGACTCTGATCCACTGGCCGGCGCCGGGCAACGGCGTCGAACTGGGCGAAACCATGGCGGCGCTGGCCGAGGCCAAGGCGCTGGGGCTGACCCGGCAGATCGGCATCTCCAACTTCAACATCGCGCTGACGAAAGAAGCCATCGCGATGGTCGGCAAGGGCGAGATCGCCACCAACCAGATCGAACTCAGCCCCTACCTGCAGAACCGCAAGCTGACCGCGTTCCTGAAGGAACAAGGCATTACCGTGACGTCTTACATGACGCTGGCCTACGGCAAGGTGCTGAAGGATCCGGTACTGGCCGCGATCGCCGCCAAGCACGATGCCACCGTCGCGCAAGTCGCGCTGGCCTGGGCGCTGCAGCTCGGCTATGCGGTGATTCCCTCTTCCACCAGGCGCGAGAACCTGGCCAGCAATCTTCTCGCCCGCGACCTCGCGCTCGATGCCGACGACATGGCGCGGATCGCCGCGCTGGAACGCAATGGCCGCGAAGTCGATCCCCAGGGGCTCGCGCCCGAATGGGACTGAGGAGAACGCCGCCTGTCCGGGCCGCCCGCTTGCACGATATGACGAAGGTTCACATATACAATTGAGGCCATTTTCTTTCCCAGCCTCATGCAGAACGTCGCCATCCCGTCATCTCGGCAACCGGGCACCCGGGACGTCCGCGTCCTGGCCCGCGGGCTCACGATACTCTCCGCTTTCGAGCCGGAGAACGGCTGGTTGACCAACTCCGAACTGGCCGCGCTCACCGACCTGCCCAAGCCCACCGTCTCGCGGCTGACCTCCAATCTGCTCGAGGCGGGCTATCTGGAGTATTCGGCCCAACGGGCCGCCTACCGCCTGGGCATGCCGGTGCTCGCGCTGGGTTTCGCCGCGGCCTCCCACAGCGATTTCGTCGTGCTGGCCCGGCCGCTCATGCAGCAGTTCGCCGACGAGCACCGTGTCTCGGTGGTCCTGGCCTCCCCCGACGCCAGCAGCATGGTGTGCAACGAGGTCGCCCATAGCCGCGAGATGCTGTTCACGCTGCGCGTGCGCGCGGGCTCGCGCCTGCGCATCGACCGCTCGGCATTGGGCAGGGCGCTGGTCGGCGCCATGGGCGATGCCGAGCGGCTGGCCTATCTCGAGAAGCTCAGCGTGGCCGATCCGTCCGCCTGGAAGGCCCTGAGCCAGGAAGTGCCCCATGCCGTGTCCCAGATGGCCGGCCAGGGCTATTGCGTGGCGGCGGGCACGCTGGAGGAAGGAACCAACGGCGTGGCGCTCGTGATCGACACCCCCGAGGGGCCGCACACCTATGCGCTGGGCTGCGCCGCGCCCTCGAACGCGCTGGCCATGGCGCGGCTGAAGCGGGAAGTCGCTCCCGGGCTGCTGGCGCTCAAGGCCAGGCTGGAGGCCGAGCTCAGCGCCGGCCAGGCGGAGTAGTCATGGTCAGGACCCGCCAACCGGCCCCCGACTCGTCACAGGCCGCCGACATCCAGGTCGATTCGCTGCGCCGGGGCCTGGAGATCCTCCGGCTGTTCGACGTGCGCCACCGCCGCCTGTCGCTGGACGACATCTCGAACAAGCTAGGCCTGACGCGAGCGACCACCGACAAGCTCGTCCGGACCCTGCTGAATCACCATTTCCTGCAATCGCTGGGCAACGACGTCTACCAGCCGCATGTCGCCTGCCTGGCGCTGGGACGCGCGGTCAAGCGCCGCCTGCCCACCGCCCAGGCGGCACGGCCGCTGATGCTCGAATTGTCCCAGCGCTATGGCGTCCACGTGACGCTGACCACGCGCGACCGGCTGCACATGCTGGTGGTCGAGCACTGCGTTCCCTCCGGCAAGGTCCGCCTGGGGCTAACCACCGGCTCGCGCTTCTCCATGGTCGCGTCCGCGTCCGGGCGCGCCTACCTGTGGGGGCAGCCCGAGGAACAGCGCCGCGTCCTGCTGGCCCAGCTCGAGGACGAGGCCGGCGCGGGCATGCAGCGACAGATCGCCGACACCCATGCGGCCTTCCTGGAACTGGACAGGCACGGCTGGTGCTATCTGGCCTCTCCGGTCGCCAACCAGACCGCCTCCATCGCCACGCCGGTGCACGCCGGAGCCGGCGTGGAGTTCGCCCTGGCGGCCATGGCCGTGGGCGCCAGCCTGACGGAAAAGAACCTGCGCCAGCAGGTGGCGCCCGAACTCTTCGCCGTGGCCCAGCGCATCGCCCTCGAGAAGGACGCCGGCCGCTAGGGCCCCGCCTGGCGCCCCTCGTCCAGCGAACCCAGCGCGTCGCGCACCGCCTGGAGGTGTTCCTCCGAGACATGGGCGATGGCCTGGAACGCCGCCACGACATCCAGGTGGGTCGCCAGGGTATGTTGCTCCGCATCGCGCAACAGGCGCTTGTGCATGCGCATGGCCTGCGCGGGATGCCGGGCGATGCGGCGGGCCAGGCCGTCGGCCCGCGCGCGCAATTCGTCGTCGGGCACGACATCCGACACCAGGCCGATGCGCAGGGCCTCGCCGGCATCGATGGGATCGGCCGTGAATGCCAGTTCCATGGCCTTGGACCGGCCGACCAGACGGGGAAGCATCCACGCACCGCCGTCTCCCGCGACGATGCCCAGCCGCGCGAAGCTGACCGAGAAACGCGCGCTGCGCGCCGCGATGCGTATGTCGCAGAAGCAGGCAAGATCGCATCCCGCGCCATAGGCCGGCCCGTTGATCGCGGCGATGACGGGGATCTCGGTCTCGCTCAGGGCCAGCGGCAACTGATGCACTGTGTCACGATAGCGCCCCTGCACCTGGGCCACGGAGCCGGCCGAGAACATTTCGCGCCGCGCCATCTGCCGCAGGTCGCCGCCCGCGCAGAACGCCCTGCCCTGGCCGGTGATGACGAGCACGCGCGCGTTGGGATCGGCATTGGCGCGGCGGATCTGGCCGGCCAGTTCCAGGAATTGCTCCGTGCTGGAAAAACGGTTCAGCGTGTCGGGATGGCAGAGCGTCAGAGTGACGATGCCGTCCCGGTCCTCGCGTTGGACGAACCCCTGGTCCGCGGCCATGGCTAGGCTCCGATCCAGCGCGGCGGGCGCTTTTCGGCGAAGGCACGCGGCCCCTCGATGGCATCCGCGCTGGCGTAGACGCGTTCGTGGAACTTGCAGGCCGCCTCGAAGCCGCGATCGCACCCCAGGTCCATCGCCGCGCCCACGCTCTTCTTGGCCGCCCATACGGTCAACGGCGCATTGTCCGCAATGGTCCGGGCGACCGCCTGTGCCCGCTCGCGCACGGCCGCGGGCGTCGCCTCCACGTAGTTGACGAACCCCAGTTGATGGAAACGCTCGATGGGATGCATGTCTCCCGTCATCATCATCTCCAGCAGGAAGGGCTGCGGCAGCATCCACAGCATGGGCACGCCCCACGGCGAACCCCTCCCCACCTTGGCCTCGGAGATGCCCCCGCGCGTTCCCTGCAGGCCGACCCGGATGTCGCTGTTGGCCGCCAGGACCATGCCGCCCGCGGTGAAGTGGCCGGTCATCGCGGCGATGATGGGCTTGGACACCCGCCGCATCCGCTGGTGGAACGGATCGCGCAGCAGCTCCAGCATGTCCTTGCCCGACTCCGCGCGCACCCTTGCCGCCTCTTTCAGGTCCATGCCGGCCGAGAACGTCCCGCAATCGGCCGAGGTCAGCACGACCGCGCGCACGGCCTCGTCGCGGTCGACCTCGTCCCAGAGATCGAGCAGCCGTTCGCAGACCGCGATCGACAGCGCATTGCGCTGGTCCGGCCGGTTGATCCGGATCGTGGCGATGCCGGATGCCAGCGCGTATTCCACGGGGGCTTCGGTGGGTGTCGTCATGTCAGGCCTCCAGGACACGGAAAATCAGCTCGAAATATTGCGCCACGCTTGCCGCTCACTCGGGCTTGATGTCGGCGGCGTTGGTAAGCCTGGCGTAGTGCCGGCTTTCCTCGGCGATGTACTTGCCGAATTCGGCCGGCGCCATCGGGGGCAGCAATTCGTAGCCCACGCCGTCCACCTGCTTGCGCAGCTCGGGTTGTTCGAGCACGGCGCGGACCTCGCGGTTCAGCCGGTCGATGATCTCGGGCGAGGTTCCCGTGGGCGCGAACAGGCCGTTCCAGTTGCCGATCTCGAAACCCTGCAGCACCTCCTTCATCGCGGGCACGCCGGGCAGCTTGGCCGAGCGGTCCGGCGTGATGGCCAGCGCCTTGAGCTTGCCCGTGGTCATGTAGGCAAGACCGGTCGAGAAATCGATGAACATCATCTGCGTCTGGCCGCCCAGCAGTTCGGCGATGGCCTGGCCGTAGGCCTTGTACGGAATGGCATTGATCTCGGTCTTCGTCATCACGCGGAAGGTACTGCCGGTGATCCGCGTGGTGCTGTTGGCGTAGGGAAAGGACAGCTTGCCGGGATTCGCCTTGGCATATGCGATCAGTTCGGCCACCGAATTGACCGGCACCGAGGGGTTGACCACCAGCGCATGCGGCACGCCGCCCACGATGGCCACCGGCGCGAAGTCCTTCAGGCCGTCGTAGGACACCTTCTTGAAGAAATATTGGTTCGCCACCTGGGTCGTGTTGGTGCCGAACAGCAGGGTGTAGCCGTCCGGTTGCGCGCGCGCGACGTACTCGCTGCCTATCATGCCCGTGGCGCCCGGCCGGTTCTGGACCACCATGGACTGGCCCAGGCGCTTGCCCAGCGCTTCCGCCACGACGCGCGCCACGGCATCGGTCGGGCTGCCCGCGGCGAACGGCACGACGATGGTGACCGGCTTGTCGGGATAGGCGGCGCGGGCCGCCGGCAGCCCCTGTGCGGCAAGCGCCAGGATGCACAGGCTCATCGATAGCAAGGGTTTCATTATTTGTCTCCTGCGGGGGTGGAATCGTTCGGACGGGTCTTGACCATGCGCAGCGGCGAGTAGGTCAGCACGGTCTCGCCGCGCTGGTTGACCACGCGGTTGGCGGTGCGCACCAGGCCCCGGTCGACCTTGCTCGTCGCCCTGGCCTCGACCACCTCGCATTCGACGTGGATGGTGTCGCCGGCATTGGTGGGCCTGTGCACCTTGATGTCCGCTTCCATGAACGCCATGCCCGTGCGCTGCATGGTGCTCTGCATCAGCAGGCCCTCGGCCATGCAGAAGACCAGCGAACCGGGCGCCGGGCGCGAACCGATGATGGACTGCGAGGCGATGTAGTCCAGGTTGGTGAACATTTCCTCCACCATGCCCACCGTCCCGATGAACAGGGTGATGTCCGCCTCGGTGATGGTCCGCCCCAGGGTGCGGAAGCGATAGCCGATCTCGACATCGTCCCAATAGAACCCCATTCCCAGGACCTCCAGCCCGTTGGCGTCGGTCGTGATTGCTCTGCGCATGCCCTTCTCCTCCTGGTTCTCTGACTGTTTTCCTGTTCAAAGCACGCCGGCTTCGCGCAGCGCCGCCAATTGTTCGGGCGTCACGCCCACCGACCGCAGGACCTCGTCGGTGTGCTCGCCCAGCAGCGGCGGCGCGCTTCCCGGCTCCAGCGGCGTGGCCGAAAAACGCATGGGATTGCGCACCGTCGGCACCCGACCGTAGCGCGGATGCCGCAACTCGGCGCGCATGCCTCGCGCGACGACGTGTTCGTCGGCGAAGACCTGATCCATGCGGTTGATGGGGCCGCCCGGCACCTGGGCGCGTTCGAGCAGCGAAGTCCAATCGGCCAGGCTGCGCGAACGCGTAACGGGTACCAGCCAGGCGTCCATCTCGGCCCGATTGCGCACCCGGGCGGCGATGGTCGCGAAACGCGGATCGGTGCCGACCTCGGCCTGGCCCACCGCCTCGCACAGGCGGCGGAACTGGGTGTCGTTTCCGACGGCAAGGACCAGATGGCCGTCCGCCGCCGGATAGACGGCGTACGGCGCGATGTTGGGATGGCCGCTGCCCATGCGCTGCGGCACCTGGCCGCTGACCAGGTAGTTCATCGATTGGTTCACCAGCGAGCCGACCATGCAGTCCAGCAGGCTGATGTCGATGTGCTGGCCGCCGTGGCCCCGGTCCCGATGCCGCAAAGCGGCCAGGATGGCGGTGGTGGCGTACATGCCGGCCAGCAGATCGGCCACCGCCACCCCCGCCCGCTGCGGTCCGCCGCCGGGCAGGTCGTCGCGCTCGCCCGTCACGCTCATCAGGCCGCCCATGCCCTGGATCAGATAGTCGTAGCCCGCGCGATCCTTGTAGGGGCCGGTCTGGCCGAAGCCGGTCACCGAGCAATAGACCAGTTGCGGATTGATCTCGCGCAGCGAGTCGTAATCGAGTCCGTATTTCCTCAGCGCCCCGACCTTGTAGTTCTCCACGAACACATCGGCGCCCCGCGCCAGGTCCCGGACGATGCGCTGACCTCGCGCATCGGAGAAATCGACGGCCACCGATTTCTTGCCGCGGTTGCAACTCATGAAATAAGCGGCATCGCCGTCTTCGCCCGTGCGCTCGTCGGCCAGGAACGGCGGCCCCATCTGCCGGGTGTCGTCGCCGACGCCGGGTTTTTCTATCTTGATGACCTCCGCCCCCAGATCGGCCAGGTTCTGCGTGGCCCAGGGGCCGGCCAGGATGCGGGAAAGGTCCACGACGCGAAGGTGGCTCAGCGGCTTGTTCATGGTGGTCTCGGTGCTGCCGGCGCGCGCCGGCTCGGAATGGAAGGTCATGGCGCGGCGTCGTAGTCGACCTCGACGATGAGATCGCCCTCGCGAACGCTCTCTCCGCGCGCATGGCGCAAGGCCCGCACGGTGCCGGCCTGGTGGGCGGTAATGGCATGCTCCATCTTCATCGCTTCGATGATGGCCAGCGTGTCGCCCGGCTGGATCCGGTCGCCCGGCCGCACCGGCACGGCAGCGACCACGCCCGACATCGGCGCCGTGGCCAGTCGGTCCGTGCTGCCGCCATCCGCCTCGCGGGTCCTGCGCGGACGCACGGCATGGTGATCGCCGTCCACCTGGACATGCCACCCGGACTCGGCGGGGCATGCTTCCCAGTTGCGGCCTTCGATCCGGCCCCGCAGCCCCGATGCGTCGCGCTCGACGCGCAGGGTATTGCCCACCGCCACGTCCACGCCGGGGCCGTCGGCCGCCGCGTAGCCCGCCGCGACCGGCTCCTGGTCCAGCTCGAAATGCACGCGCCCCAGCGGTGCGCCGGCATCCAGGCAATGCCTGTCCATTACGCCCAGCCCGGCCTCCCGCGTCCATGGCGAGCCCTGCTCCGCGATAGCTGGAAAATGCAGTGCGGCGCCCACCGCCACGGCGGCCTCGCGGCTGCGTGGCGCCTGCAGGTCTTTGCGCTCGTCCAGGTAGCGCGTATGGACATGCCCGGACCTGACCGCCGGATCGTCCAGCACGCGCGACAGGTAACCCACGTTGGCGGCCACGCCCAGCAACACGGTGTCGTCCAGCCCCGCCCTGAGCGCATCCAGCGCGGCCTGGCGGTCGCCGGCATGGGCGATGATCTTGGCCACCATGGGGTCGTAGAAAGGCGGCACCTCGCCCGAGGTGTCCAGCGCCGTGTCCACCCGCAGGCCAACGGGCCAATGCGCGCGGGCCACCGTGCCCGGCGACGGCCGGAAGTCCTGCGCCGGATCCTCGGCATAGACCCGCGCCTCGATGGCATGGCCAAGGCATGCGATGGCGGACTGCGCCAGCGGCAAGGGCTCGCCCGCCGCCACCCGCAATTGCCACTCCACCAGGTCCAGGCCCGTGACGGCCTCGGTCACCGGATGTTCGACCTGCAGGCGCGTGTTCACCTCCAGGAAGTAGCACTGGAGATCGGGGCCGACGATGAACTCGAAGGTTCCGGCGTTGCGATAGTTCAGGCTGCGCGCGCCTTGCAGCGCCGCCTCCAGCAGGCGCTGGCGGGCCTGGGCGGGCAGGTCCGGCGCGGGCGCCTCTTCCACCACTTTCTGATGGCGGCGCTGGAGCGAGCATTCGCGCTCGAATAGGTGTACCGCCCCGCCCCGGCCGTCGCCGAATATCTGCACCTCGATGTGGCGCGGCTGGTCGATGTAGCGCTCGACGATCATGCGGCCGTCGCCGAAGCTGCTGCGCGCCACCCGGATCGCGGACTCGATCGCCCCCGCCAGTCCTTCATGGCGGGTGATGACCTGCATGCCCTTGCCGCCGCCACCGGCCGACGGCTTGAGCAAGACCGGCAGGTCGATGGCGCGCACCTGCGCCTCGATCTGCCCGGGGTCGTCGCTGGCCTCGTCGGTGCCCGGCACCACGGGAACGCCCGCGGCGCGCATCAACGCCTTGGCCCGCGCCTTGTCTCCCAGCATGGCGATGGTCTCGGGCGCGGGCCCGATGAACACCAGCCCCGCGCGCTCGACGGCGGCGGCGAATTCGCCGTTCTCGGACAGGAAGCCGTAGCCGGGATGCACCGCTTCACAGTTCGTGCGCAGCGCCGCCTCGACCAGCCGGTCGCCGCGCAGATAGCTGTCGCCGGCCGGCCCCGGTCCCAGGCATACCGTTTCCACCGCGCCGCCCAGATGGGCCGCGGCGGAGTCGGCTTCGGAGTGGACCGCCACATACTCGATGCCCAGGCGTCTGCACGTGCGCGCGATGCGCCGGGCAATCTCGCCCCGGTTCGCGATCAGGATTCTCTTCCACATGTCCTACATCCTGAAAACGCCGAAGCGTGTCGATTCCCCGGGGCTGCCCGCCGCCAGCGCCAGGCCCAGCGTCAACCATGCGCGCGTATCGGCGGGCTCGATCACGCTGTCCACCCACAGGCGCGACGCCGCATGCAGGGCCGTGCTCTCGGCATCGTAGACGGCGCGCACCGGAGCCTTGAAGGCCTCGGCTTCCTCGGCGGAAAACGTCTTGCCCTGACGCGCCAGTTGCTCGGCGCGCACCAGGGCCAGCACCGTGGCGGCCTGCTCGCCCCCCATCACCGACGTCCTCGCGTTCGGCCACATCGCCATCAGGCGCGGCCCGAAGGCGCGCCCGCACATGGCATAGGCGCCCGCGCCGTAGCTGCCGCCCATGACCACGCTGAACTTGGGCACGCGCGCGGTGGCCACCGCGTTGACCATCTTGGCACCGTCCTTGGCGATCCCGCCCTGCTCGTACTGCACGCCGACCATGAAGCCGCTGATGTTGTGCAGGAACACCAGCGGGATATTCTCCTGGCAGCACAGCTCGATGAAGTTGGCCGCCTTCTGCGCGCTCTGGCCGAACAGCACCCCGTCGTTGGCCAGGATGCCGACCGGATACCCGCCTATCGCGCCCGTGCCGCAGATCAGGCTGGCGCCGTAGCGTTCCCGGTAGGCGACGAACTCGCTATCGTCCAGCAGCCGCGCCAGCACGTCGCGGATCGGGATGGCCTGCTTGGGATTGGCGGGAATCAGCCCCGGCAGTTCGGCCGGATCGTGGCGCGGCGCAACCGGGATACGCGGAGGCGCCGGCAAGGCGCCGGCCTTGCCGCGCGCCACGATGTCCCGGACCAGCGCCAGCGCATGCAGTTCATCGTGGGCGAAATGATCGGCGACGCCGGACAGGCGCGTGTGGATGTCGGCCCCGCCCAGCGCCTGCGCATCGACCAACTCGCCGGTGGCCGCCTGCACCAGTTGCGGCCCGCCCAGGTAGATGGTGCCGGCCTGGTCGACGATGACGGTCTCGTCGCACATCGCCGGAATGTAGGCGCCGCCCGCCGTGCATGCGCCCAGCACGGCCGCGACCTGCTTCAGGCCCAGGGCGGACATCTCGGCGATGTTGCGGAAGATCTTGCCGAAATGGTGTTCGTCCGGAAAGATGTCCCCCTGCAGCGGCAGGTAGGCACCGCCGGAATCCACCAGATAGACGCAAGGCAGGCCGTTCTCGCGGGCGACGGCCTGCGCGCGCAACTGCTTCTTGATGGTAAGCGGATAGTAGGTGCCGCCCTTGACCGTGGCGTCGTTGGCCATGACCACGCAGGCGCGGCCGGACACCATTCCGATGCCGGTGATCATGCCCGCGCCCGGCGACTGGCCGTCGTACAAGCCATCGGCCGCGAGTTGCCCGATCTCCAGGAACGGCGTTGCGGGATCCAGCAAGGTGTTGATCCGTTCGCGCGGCAGCAGCTTGCCGCGCGCCAGATGCGTCTGGCGCGCGCGTTCGCCGCCCCCCTCGATGGCACGCCGGCGCGCGGCATCCAGCGGCACGCGCAATTGGGCGTAGGCCGCGACGTTGGCGGCGAACTCCTTGCCGTCGGTGCGTGTACGGGAAGACAGGATGGCCATGGGGTCGGATAGTCAGGAAGGGTTCTCGGCGCCCCGCACCGGCAGACGCATCAAGGCATAGCCCAGCGACTTGCCGGTCTGGTCCAGCCGCAGGGTGCGCGTGGCGCCGCCCCCCAGGGCATGTCGCATCACCACAACCACCGCGCCGATGTTGTCCATGGGATGGCATTCCACCTCGCCCCGCACCCAGTCGCCGTAGATCCGCTTCACGTCGGCCGGCGTCACGCTGGCGCGCAGCCACGCATATTCCCGCGGCCCGCGGGCGACCAGTCCCACGGAACAGACGTCCCCCTTGTCCCCTGACCGCACATAGGCGATATCTTTCACTTGCAGTGTCATCGGCATGCTCTCCTCAAGCCACCAGGATCTCGGTCTTCTGTTCGACGGCGTCGCGCGGGACCAGGGTCGGCCACAGCGCGATGACGGGACGTGGCTTCATCGGCGTGCCGAACGAAGTGCCCCCAGGCCCCATGATCCACAGATTCGTCCCGGCGCGCCGTACCTTGTCGGCTTCCTCCTGGGTGCGCGTGCGCACCGCGCAGCGCAGCCCCACCTCGGGCAGTTCGTTGGCCCATTCCCGGCCGGCAAACGCCGCCGCGGGCCCATGCAGGGTGTTCAGGCCGACGAAATCGAAATGCACCTGGTCTGCCGCCAGCCCCATCCGCTCGAAACGCTCGAGCAGGGTCTCGCGCGCCTTCACGGCGCGGTCATAGGCGTTGGGCCATGGAAAAAAGGCCATCGTCTCCCCTATCCAGCCATCCTGGTAACCCACCACCATCTTCCACTGGTCGGGCGCGGGTTCCCCCCGCATGCCGCTGACACGGACGCGGTCCTGGCCTTCGTCATTCAGCTTGAGCGACGTGAAATCGGCCACCGCGTCGGGCATCAGATAGCGACGGGGATCGCCGATCTCGTAGACGAGGTGCTCCTTGACCGTCCACTGATCGACCCGGCCGCCGCTGCCGGGCAGCTTGGTGACGGTGGCGTCGCCCGTCTCGTCGACCTCCAGGATGGGGAAACCGACCCGGCCCATGTGAGGCATTTCCGCGAACCGCGACGACATGCCGCCCGAGCAGCCCGCCGCGCATTCGACGATATGCCCCAGCGTGACCGCCGCGGCATACCGGTCGACGTGCGCCGCGTCGCGGCGCCAGTCGAATTCGTGCGCCAGCGGACCGACGTACAGCGCATTGTCCGATACCCGTCCGGCGATGACGACGTCGGCCCCGCCGGCCAGCCCTTCGCTTATCCCCGAACTGTCGGTATAGACGTTCGCGCACACCACGCGATCGCGAATGGCCGAGAAATCCTCGTCCCCCGTATCGAGATTGCGCAGCGATACGCCCTGCGCGACCAGGTCATCCAGCTTGCCCAGCATATCGTCGCCCTCGACCAGGGCGATGCGGGCGCCGGACAGTCCCGCCTGTCGGGCCCCCTGGGCGATCCGGTCGGCCGCGGCGCGCGGATTGACGCCGCCGCCGTTGGAAATCAGGCGCGTGCCGGCGGCCTTGGCCTTCGGCAACAACGCGATCATGGCCTGCACCGCATCCGGCACGTAGCCGGCGTCGGGCCGCTTGAGCTTCTGCCGCTGCAACAGCGCCATGGTCAGTTCGGCCAGATAGTCGAAACACAGGTAGTCCAGGCCCGCCCGTTCCAGCAGTTCTTCCGCGGGGTCCAGCGCGTCGCCCCAGAAACCCGACCCGGCACCCATCCGCACGATGCGGCCCATATCTGCCTCCGTTTTCTAATTTCGTTTTATTTTGTCTAATTTCATTATATTTTTCATTCGACGAAAACGTCAAGCGCGAGGTCCAGGCTCGTCCTGTGTGGCATCGATGGGGGAATGCTCGATGAAGCCGCTTCAAGGCCCGTGGCCGGGTCTTGTCTGTATAGCCGGGGCGGCAACTATGCGCGGCCCTTCGTCATCGGCGTCTGCGCCATGGGACCGGCATTGATCATCGTCTTGCTCGTCGTCCGGTCGCCCGGGCCGCCTTGATCGAAAGCCAACACGGCCTCCGAGACCCGCCGGCGCAGCCTTTCGATCGCGGCCTCCACCCGGCGGACCGACAGCAGGTACTTCCATGAATGCTCGCGCATCCATCGGCCGGGCATCAGCGGCGGCGCGGTAACCGCCACGCCGGGTGCCCAGCCCGGCGCCCAGCGCACCGCGATCCGCGGCCGCATCGCCAGCGAGACGGCGGGCACGCCCACGTTCGAGGCCAGGTGGGCAAGGCCCGAATCGTTCCCCACGAAAAGCCGGGCCGTTGCCAGCCAGCGCGCCAGGTCGTCCAGCGATTCGTGCGAGACCAGGCGAAAGCCTTGAGCTTCGACCCATGCCCATTCCTCGTGCTCGCGCGGCGCCACGACGAAGCTCGGCTCGTAGCCCCGGCCGTGCAGCCGGCGCGCGAGCTTCAGGAAACGACCGGGCAGCCACTGCTTCTGGATGTCGCTTGCCGTGGGATGGATGATCACCCGATTGCCGACACCGGACACGCCGACGTCGGCTGGCACGACGAGGCCATTGTCGCGCGTCAGGGCATCGAGCCCGAAGCAATGGCGGCACAGGTCCAACTGGATATCCACCATGGGCTTGACCTGGCGATACGTGGGCCACTCGTCCATGCTCCACACGCGCGGGTGCCAATCGCGCACGTCGTGCGGCACGTCGGTTTGATAGGCGTGCAGCACGACGTCGAAACGCTCGAGCCGGCTTCGAGCCTGCGCCGCATGCGGGGCGGGCTCTATGCGAAAGCCGGGAAACCATGCGCGCAGGGCATGCAGATGGCGGCTGAAGATCGTGACATCGATCCCATGGCGGACGAGATTGTTGGCGACCACCATCGAGATCAGCGTGTCGCCGATGCGCGGCGACATCACGAAGGCAACAGACCAGCCTTGCTGGATCGGATGTCGGGGATGGTTGATGGCAGCCCCCTTGTGCAGTGGTCCAGGTCGATGTAATCGACTCTACGCTGCACCCCGGTACGACTTGTTTTTTATCGTAACCAAATCGTCACCGGATATTCGCAAGGGAACGATCAATCCGCCGGGCCGCCCAGGCCCAGGCGCGCCCAGAACGAGCGGTTGCGGGTGCGGTGGTTGCCGGCATAGGCGCGCTGCGTGGCCTTCATGAGATCGCCGAACGGCCGCGGAGCCCGATAGCTGTCGAGCGTGTAGCCCACGGACAGCGCTTCCTGGTAGCAGGCATCGAAAAGCGCCGCCAGGTCGTCCCTGGGATGCGGCAGCACCCGGCCGTCGAACCAGTGCGCGCGGCCTTCCCGCTCCAACCTGGGGAAAGCGTATTTGTGGCTGAACTGCGTCCCCATGTCCGAATAATGCAGGATGCGGATGGCATGCGGCGGCCTTCGTTCGCCATCGATGTTGTTGTAGTCGGAATGCATGGTCTCGATCAGCCCGGGGTGCCCGGCGAAATACCGCATCATGCGCTGGTGCGCATCGGGTTCGGCGCGCAGGCGTTCGATGGGCGGCAGATGGAGCCGCGCGGCGGCGCAATCCCACACCGTCACGCAGAATCGCCACGACGTCTTGCGCCCCTTGCCGCTCAGGACCTTGCCGGCGCCGAACGGCATGCGCCAAAGTTCGGCCAGGTCGCACAGCACCAGCATGTCGGTGTCCAGGTAGATGGCCCGCCCCTCGTAGCCGCAGAACGCCGGCACGCCCCAGCGGAAACCCGAGAACGGCGTGGCCCATGCCTGCGTGCGCCAGCCCAGCCCCTGCTCCGGATCGGCATGCCAGAAACTGGATGGATCCCTGGAGAGCCGCATCCACTCGATGTCGATGGGCAGCGAACAATGCTTGCGCGCGCTGTACTCCAGCACCATCATCTGTTCGAGATCGCAGTCGTTTGGATCGCATCCGACGAAAAGCCTGATCCGGTCTTCCATATTGTCCTCGGCATCAACCTTCGGCCAGCGTGCGCCAGTCCCGCTGGTGGAACATGTCGCCCGACAGCGCGCCGCCTGGCGACAAGTTGACGATCCGCACGCCCGATTCGCGCAGCAACGCCGCGGCCCGCATGAACGACGGCAGGATATGGCCGGGCAGGTATTGGTCGAGCGTGGTGGGAAGGCGATCGGCGGGAGACTCGTAGAAGCGGGCCGTGGTGGCGGCATTGCCCAGATCCACGCCATGCAGCACGATTTCCGAAAACCCCAGCCAGGCCATGATCTGCAGACCAGTGTAAGCCACCGTTCCGACGTCGAACACGCCCTTGCGGATGTCTCGGCTGAATCCCAACGCGCGGTCGGAATCGAAGACGGCCAGCTCGCTGTCCGGATGATCGCGCCGCACTTGCGCCATGGTCCGCGCCGGCAGCAGCGCGCGCCGCTGGGGGTTCTCGATCAGGAACAACCGGCAGCGCAGCGCCTCGGGCGGCATCCGCTGCAGCAGGTGCCACAGGCATAGCGGCGTAGTGAACAACAACAGGTCCTGCTCGACGATGCGGCGGACCAGCTCGGGGCGGGCTCGCACGAAACCCGTGTCGTTGAAACAGTAATAATCGAAGCGCACGACGTAACGGTCGAGCAGCGCAATGGCGCCGTTCACGCCCATCACGTTGGACAAGGACAGGCGGCCATAATCGATCTCGTTGATCGACGGACCGCAGGCGATGATGTGCCCCGTTCCGTACGAATCGCCCTGCCCCACGCTCGCATTGGCCAACGGCAGTTGCCGGCGCCGGTACGCATAGCCGGCCACATGGCCCTGGGCATCGCGTTCGACGGACACGTGCGGCCACAGGCGCTCGTTGTGGCGCTGGCCCGGACCGTGGGTATAGCGGTACAGCAGCTTCAGCGCGGTGTTGGCGATGCGGCGGGCGACGGGCATGTGGCCAATTGTTTGCCGATACCGCGGCAATGTCGAGGCGGCGCCTGTTTCTTATGAAACGTTGTGATACGCCCGCCGGGGCGGCTGCCCGGTACAACATGGGTTCCAGCAGAACTCGACCCGGCCGGCCATGATAGAAACCGCCCGCATCTACATAGGCTTCGACAGCAAGGAAGTCGTCGCCTACCACGTGCTGTGCCAGAGCATCCTGGAAAAAAGCTCCATGCCGGTTTCCATCACCCCGGTCGCCCTGCGCCATCTGGAAGGCGTCTTCGCCCGTACGCGCAATCCGCTGCAATCGACCGAGTTCTCGTTCTCGCGCTTCCTGGTGCCGTACCTGAGCGGTTTCCAGGGCTGGTCGCTGTTCATCGATTGCGACACGCTGATACGTACCGATATCGCGGAACTATGGGCGTTGAGGGACGAGCGCTTTGCCGCGATGTGCGTCAAGCACGACTATGTGCCCAAAAGCGAGACCAAGTTCCTGGGGCAGGTCCAGGCCAGATACACGAAGAAGAACTGGTCCAGCGTTCTTCTTTTCAATAACGCGAAATGCCGCCGGCTCGACCCCTACTACGTGAATACCGCGACCGGGCTGGACCTGCACCAGTTCAAGTGGCTCGAGTCCGACGACCTCATCGGAGAACTGCCCGCCGCGTGGAACTGGCTGGTCAACGAATATCCCTACCTGCCCGACGCTAGGCTGGTGCATTTCACCACCGGCGGCCCCTACTTCGATGAACGCAGGAACGACGACTATGCGGGAGAATGGTTCGCCACCCGCGATCGCCTTCTGCATGTCAGGCAGCGCGGCAGGTGACCCGTTCCGCGCATCTCTCATCCCACAGGGGAATCCCCGTTGCGCGGGCAACCTGCGGATCGGCGGTGAAAATGGGCCGCCCCGCATCGAGCAGGCGTTGCAGGATGATCAGATCCATGCGCACATGCAGCCGCGCCAGGCCCGCATCGTTATAGGCGTGTCCGGCCGAGCCCGGATCGATGCCGGAGATGATGACCGCCGGCGCGCCATGATGGAGGGCGTACAGCACCGCGTTGATGCCGTTCGAGCACTTCGACTCGGCGTCGATTTCCAGCGAATGCAGGCCCGCGACCTTGTCGAGCAACGCCATCCGCTCATAGCGGTCGACGATGTAGAGATGGTCGTAGCGGTAGTCGAACGAAGCCAGCCCGCGCTCCAGCCGCTCGCGCTCGTTCTTGCGCCACAGCAGCACGTAAAGCGCCCGGGTCCGCCGCCCGCCCAGGACCCGCCGGACCTCGCGCGCGTTGTGCGTGGTACCTTCGATCTGGTTGAACATCATCATCGTGATGTCGGGCACCTCGATGCCCCAGTGCGCGGCCACGGCCTGGGATCCGTTTACCGTAATGACGAAATAGCCCCTGTCGAGACCCTCTGGCCGGCTGGCCTGCGGCGCGGAACCGACCACCACCACCGGCCCCTTGATATCGAAAGGCAGCGGAGGCGGCGCGGGCCGGGTCAAGCGGTACTTCAGCCATCGATACAGGCGCTTCTTCGCATCCGTGAACCGTTGCCGCATCCTCGCTCCTTGCCGTTTTCAGGCCTTGGGCAGCGCGATCCCCGTGGCCAGCTCGAGCTCGCGCAGCAGCGCATCCTGGAAAGCCACGTCGCGCGCGGCGGGATGCGGGTCTAGCCGCTGCTGGTGATGCCAGTATCCGCCGGTGCCTTCGGCCCGCGGGTCCGGGCTGGCGGCCAGCCACTCCTGGGTCAGGTGTCCCAGGCGCAGGTCGTCGGGCGCATTCGTGCCGCCCATCTTCGTCGGCACCCATCCCGGATCGACCGCGTTGCTGAGGACATCGGGCCACAGCCGGGCAAGCGCCATCGCCAGCGCCGTCACGAACAGCTTGCTGTCCGAGTAAGAGGCCGATTCGCCACGCCCGGCCCAGTCCAGACCTTCCAGCACCGGGCGGCCGTCGAAGTGCATGCCGCTGCTCAGGTAAACCAGGCGATCCGGCCGGGTGACCAGGGCCGTCAGGACATAGGGCGCGATCACGTTGACCGGCAGTATCTGCCGCCCCGTATAGACGCCGGCGTTGTGGATGGCCGCATCCATGCGGCCGAGCCGGTTCACCTGGGCGGCGACGTCCTCGGCCTGTCCCTGGTCCGACAGGTCGCCGACCACCACCCGGGCGCCCCGGTCCAACAGATCCTGAACCGCGTCGAGCCGTTGACGGCCACGCACATGAAGCACGACCTCGTGGCCGTCGGCGAGCAGCGTCGCGGCTGCCGCCTTGCCCAGCCCGTCGGCCGAGCCCGTGATGAAGATTCGAGACATGCCTAGCTCCTGGTCGAATCCGCGTGTGCGGTGAGAGGCGGCGCCTGGCCGCCACTTGGCCCCAGACTCAGCTCCAGCCCGAGCGCGGCGCACCAGGCCAATAGCTGCTCCAGGCTCAGTTCATGGGCGTGCAGTTCCAGATGGGACACGCGCGACTGGCTCAGGCCGATGCGGCCGGCCAGGGCCGACTGGGCCATGCCCTGGGACTTGCGCGCGGCCTGCAGTACCGCGCCCAGCTGCGTGGCGGTCGCCAGGACTTGATGTGCCATGGCCATTGGAAAATACCTGGAATACGGGTAAATCCATAATATTTCAGTACGGATATATGTCAAATATCCGATATTCGAATACGTCCGCCGCGGACATCGCCAACGTCGAAGGCTGGCTGTTCCGCGTCGCGCACAACGCCAGCCTGGACTTCCTGCGCGCCCGGGCCCGGACCCAGGAGGTACCGTTGATCGAAGACATGGAACCCGGAATGGAAGGCCCCCAATCCGACATCGTCGCGATAGGGTTCCGGACCTTCCTGCAACTGGCGGTCCTCCAGCGCTGCGCGCGGTCGAAGGACGGCCTGCGATGCTGGTCTATGACGCCCGCGGCCCCATGGACCGCCCCGTACACTTCGTCCTGCTTACGTGGCGCGCGGAAGGCGTGACCCGGATCCAGGACTACCTGTTCGCGCCCTACGTCATGGAAACCGCCGACTGGGTACGGCTCGACTCCATTTCCTGAAGGACCCGCCATGCACAAGGCCACCATCGTCTCCACCGGCACCGACTACCAGCACCACATCCAGGCCGGCCCCTTCGGCCTGAACACCGACGAGCCCAAGTCCTTGGGCGGCCAGGGCGGCGCTCCCGCGCCCTTCGACTACTACCTGGCATCGCTGTCCGCCTGCACCGCGATCACGCTGCGCATGTACGCGCAGCGCAAGGGCTGGAACCTGGGCGAATTTCGCGCCGAACTGGCCCTGCGCTTCGACGAGCAGGGCACGGCGCACATCCATCGCAGGCTGTATTCGGACCAGCCGCTCACCGCCGAGCAATGGAAACGGCTGCTGGAGATCGTGGCCAATACGCCGGTCACCAAGGTCATGCGCAACGGCGCGGTGATCACCAGCGAAGCTCCCGCGGCGGGGGCGTAGATCCCATGTTCGCCCAGCCGCCTCCGTCCTAGTCGAACTGGCCCTGGGTCTCGGGCGCGACCTTGGCACCCACCAGATAGACCACCGCCAGCAAGGCCGAGGTGATGGCCAGGACATGGGGGATGTCCTGCGGCGAACCGCTCAGGAGCGAAACCACCGTGGGCATCATGCCGCCGACGGCGAAACCGATGTTCCAGGACAACCCCGTGCCGCTGGCGCGCATCTTGGCCGGGAAGCGTTCGTTCAGGAAGATCATGACGGGCGCGATGATGGCGCCGCCCAAGAGGGCGATGGCCGAGGCGATCATCGTGATCCGCGACAGGAATGCGGGCTTGGCGATGAGCAGGAACAGGTACGGCAGCAGCACCAGGCAGAAGACGCCCAGCGCGTAGAAGGTCTTCTTGCGGCCGATGATGTCGCTCAGGGCGCCGAAAGCCAGCGCGCCGACGATGGTGCCCACCGAGCTGATCATCAGGATCAGCGCCGAGCTTTCGTGGGGCACGTTCGCGACCAGTTTCAGCAGCGTCGGCAGATAGCCGGCGGTGATGTAATAGGTCGCGCCGCCACCGAAGGTGATCAGCAGGTTGACCAGCAGCACGTTGCGGTACTCGCCCGCGAACAGCGTCTTCAGCGGGGACGCCTGCCTGGCCGCCCCGTCCTTCTGCCGGGCGCGCTCTGCCTGGAGCTTCTTGAAGGAAGGCGTTTCATCCAGCAGCCGGTACATCACCAGGCCGAAGACCGTGCTGATCAGGCCCGAGAAGAACATGACGCGCCAGCCGATCTGGTCGAAGCGGTCGCCGGGGAATACGTAGGACAGCGCGAAGTACACGATGGAGGCCATCAGCGCACCCATGCCGGCTCCGCCGCTGCCCACCAGCCCCGACATCAGGCCGCGGTGGCGCGGCGCGATCGACTCCGTGCCTATGGTGTGCGTCGAGGCCACGATGCCGCCCACGAACAGGCCCTGCACGATGCGCAGCGCCAGGAAGATGACGGGCGCGATCACGCCGGCCTGGTGGATGGTCGGCAACAGGCCGAACGCCGCCGTGCTCAGCCCCACGCCCACCATCGAGATCATCAACGCCCGCTTTCGTCCGTGCTTGTCGGCATAGGCGCCGAACACGGCCGAGCCCAGGGGCCGCACCAGCAGCGCCACCGCGAACGAGGCGTAGACCGCCGCCAGTGACAGGGTCGGTTTGTCCGAGGGAAAGAACAACCGCCCGATGATGGGCGCCACGTACAGCAGGATGAACAGGTCGAACAGGTCCAGCGCCCACCCGAAGGTAGAGGCCAGGCCCGCCATGAAGGCCTTGCGCGACTGCGCGGGATCGGCGGCCGAGCCGCGCGGACCCGCAACGGTATCCGTAGTCGTATTCATGATGTCTCCGTTGTTGGAATGAGGCGTCGCGCTGGCTTAACGGCCTTGCCAGTGCGGCTTGCGCTTGGCGTGGAACGCCTCGACGCCTTCGCGGAAATCCTCGGAGGTTCGCAGGCGGCTGTAGCAATGGCCCTCGAGTTCGATGGCGATGGACACCGGCGAATCTTCCGAGTCGTTCAGCAGCTTCTTGACCGTGCGCTGCGCCAGCGGCGAGAAGCCGCGCAGTTCGTCCACCAGCTTGTCGGTGGCGGCCTCGAGCTGGTCGTCGGCCACGCACTCGACCACGAAGCCCCAGTCGTAGGCCTGCTGACCCGGTATGCGGCGCGAGCGCATCACGACGTCCTTGGTGCGGGCGATACCGATCATGCTTTGCAGGCGCGCCGAGCCGCCCGACCCGGGAATCTGCCCCAGCTTCTGCTCGGGCAGCGCGTATTGCGCCGTGACGCTGGCGATGCGGAAGTCGCAGGCAAGCGAAATCTCGAATCCCACGCCGAAGCAATAGCCGCGATTGGCGGCGATCACGGGCTTGGAACAGCGGGCCGGCGCCGCGATGTTCCAGGCCAGCTTGGAGACGTGCTCGGGCGACGCCTCCAGGAAGCCGCGGATGTCGCCGCCGCTGGAGAAATGCTCGCCTTCGGCGCGCAGCACGATCACGCGCACGCGCGGATCCTCGTCCAGCGCCTCGAACACCAGGCGCAGCTGCTCGCGCTCGGGCATGGTGATGATGTTGAACGGGGGGCGCTTCAGGACGATGTCGGCGCGCTCGCGCTCGGCATCGACGATCACGTCGAAGCCGTCGAGTTGTTCGAGCAGGGTTTGGGCCGGATGGTTGAGCTTGGGCATGGAGATATCCTTCAGTAGGTCATGCACGGGATGTCGGGATCAGGAGCGGTCCGGCTCGAACTCGCCGGCCGTCAGCTTGCGGCGCAGGATCTTCCCCACGGGGGACTTGGGAATCTCGCTGACGAAGACGTATTCCCGCGGACGCTTGAAATTGGCGAGATCGGTGCCGCGGCAATAGGCGTCCAGCGCCTCGCCGTCGACCGGCCCCTTGCGCTTGATGAACGCGACGACGCGCTGCCCCCAGCGCTCGTCGCGCAGGCCCGCCACGGCGACCTCGTCCACGCCCGGATGCAGGGACAGCACCGACTCGATGTCGACCGGCGAGATGTTCTCGCCACCGCTGATGATCATGTCGTCCACCCGGCCGGTCACGTGCAGTTCGCCGTCCTCGTCCAGGTAGCCGGTGTCGCCGGTGAAGTACCAGCCGCCGTGCAGCGACTTGGCGTTGGCGTCGGGCCGGTTCCAATAGCCCTCGAACGCCTCGTCCCCCGCCAGGTCGGCGACGATCTGCCCTTCCGTGCCACGCGGCGCCAGGTCGTCGGGATTCGTCGTCTCCAGCCGCACCAGGCGCAGGCGCGTATTGATGCCCGCGCGCCCCGCGCTGCCGGGCTTGCGGCGGGCGTCGGGGTTGACCGCCATGGTGTAGACCTCGGAGCTGCCGTAGTGATTGACGAACAGTTCCGGCTGAAACGCCTCGTCCAGGCGCAACAGCAGCGCGTCGTGCATGGGCGCCCCGGCGAAGCCCAGCTTGCGGACGCTGGAAATGTCGGTGCCCGCGAAGTCCGCGTGCGCCAGCAGGTCGTGATAGAGCGTCGGCACCAGGTACAGGTTGCTGACCCGTTCGCGCTGGATCAGGGCCAGCGCGGTCGCCGGCGAGAAGCGCGGCAGGCATACGAAGCACCCGTCCACCAACGCCATGGCCAGCAGCGACCGCACGCCCATGGTGTGATAGAGCGGCATCACGCCCAGCGTGCATTCGCCTATTCCGTACTGGTTCTGTGCCACGTGGCCCAGCGCGGCCGCCCGTTCCTGGCGATGGCGGCGCGGCACCCCCTTGGGCTTGCCGGTCGTTCCCGACGTGTAGAGCATCAGCGAAATGTCGTCCGCCGTGGCGCGCGGGCCGGCCGTCCAGCGCCGTGCGGCGAGCAGGCCGGCGTACGCATGGGTCGCCCCCTCGTCCGCGCCGACCACGACGCGCGGCACGTTGGAAGCCTCGGCCGACTGCGCCACCGCTTCGGCGCTGACCTCTTCATAGACGAGAGCCTTGGCCGACGCATCGATCAGGCAGTAGTCGATTTCCTCGGGCTTGGCGCGCCAGTTCAAGGGCGTGACGATCACCCCCAGGAACTGGCAGGCCCAGTGCAGCGTCGCCATCTCCAGGCGGTTCTGCAACACCACCAGCAGGTGGTCGCCGTGCCCGAGCCCCAGTTCGTTCAAACCTTGCGCCACGCGCAGGATCTGCTCCAGCCATGCGGCGTATGTCAGGCGGGTATCGCCGTCCACGACCGCGATCGCGTCCGGGTTGCGCTCCACGCTTTGCAGGAATGTACGTCCCAAATCCAGCATCAGATGCCTCCTATGTGTTCTTGTTGCGCGCAGCGGCCACGTCCAGGACGGCCTGCACGATGGGCGTGTAGCCGGTGCATCGGCACAGGTGGCCCGAAAGCATGTCCCGCACCTGCTGCTCGGTCGGATCCGGCACGCGCTCCAGGAAGTCGTCGCACGACATCAGGATGCCCGCGGTGCAGAAACCGCATTGCAGCGCGTGGTGCCGGCGGAAAGCCTGTTGCAGGTCGCTCAGCTCGCCGTCGCGCGCCAGGCCTTCGACCGTGTCCACCTCGCAGCCGTCCGCCTGGACGGCCAGCGTCAGGCACGAGCGGCCCGCCACGCCGTCGATGCGCACCGTGCAGGCGCCGCACACGCCGTGCTCGCACCCCACGTGGGTGCCGGTGGCGCCCAGTTCGTGCCGCAGGAAATCCGACAACAACATGCGGCTCTCGGCCGTGCCCTCGCGCTGCCGGCCGTTCAGCGTGCAGCGGATGCGATGGGTCTTTTCCATGCTCATGGCGTGTCTCCTTGCGCCCGCGACGCGGCGGTCGCGATGGCCCGGGCCGCCAGTTGCCGCACCAGCCTCCGGCGGTAGGCGGCGCTGGCGTGCGCATCGTCCTGCGCGCCCAGCGTCCAGGCGAAATCGTTGATGGCGGTTTCCAGCTCCGGCTTCGGCAGGCGCGGCCATTGCACGACGGTCGGACGGTCCGCCACACCGCCCACGCCCAGGCGGATGGCGTCCCTGCTGACGGCGGCCGCGCAGGCGGCGATGGCGAAATCGCCGTGGCGCAGCGAGAACTCCTCGAACGCGTAGCCCGTGCCCGCGACGCCCAGCGGATAGCGCACGCAGGCGATCAGTTCGTCGCCGGCGCGGGCCGTCGTGAGCATGCCCTGGAAGAAATCCCGGGCAGCCAGGGTCCGGCGGCCGCGCCTGGAGGACAGCACCACTTCCCCCCCCAGCAGCGCCAGGCACAGCGGCAGTTCCGCGCTGGGATCGGCGTGCGCGACCGAGCCGCACACGGTGCCCCGGTTGCGCACCTGGAAATGCGAGATATAGGGAAAGGCACAGGCCAGCAGCGGCACCTCGCCGGCCAGGTCCGGCCGCCATTCCACGCTGGCCTGGGTGGCCGCGGCCCCCACTTCCAGCATGCGATCCGTCACCTTCACGTAGTCCAGCGCCTTGCAGCGCGAGACGTCCAGCAGCACCGACGGCTGCGCCAGGCGCATGTTCAGCACCGTGATCAGCGATTGCCCGCCCGCCAGGATGCGGGCTTCGTCGCCATGCCGCGCCAGCAGGTCGCAGGCCTGCGCCTCGTCCTCCAGGCGCACGTAATCGAAAGCCGCCGGCTTCATGCCGCCCCCCTCCATCCGAACAGCGCCAGCAGCTTGCGCCACCAGCCGCGCGATCCGGCCCGGGCCGGCTGCCCGCTGGCCTGCCGGCCCAGTTGTTCAAACAATTGCGCCAGGACGATCTTGGCCGCTCCCTCCAGCATCCGGCTGCCCACGGCGGCCACCTTGCCGCTGACCTCGGCGCTGTAGTCGTAGACGAGGCGCGTGCCGCCTTCGTTGGGCTCGAGCCGCACCTTGCCGCTGCCGCGCGCCGCGCCCAGCGACGAGCTGCCCGAACCGGCCAGGCGCAGGGAATGCGGCGGATCGAGTTCCGACAGCGCGATCTCGGCCGCGTAGCGGGCCTTGATCATGCCCACGCCCACCGTCACGTCGGCGCGATAGCGGTTCTCGCCGATTGCCTCCAGCGAATGGCAGCCCGGCACTACCTTGGCCAGGGCCTGCGGATCGAGCAGCACGTTGAAGACGACCTCGGGCGTCGCGGCGATCTGCACGCTGCCGGTGGCGGACAGGGCCTTGCCCGAGCCGCTTCCCGGCGCGGCGGGACTCGCGGACGGCGCCGAGGCCGCGCGCGCGCCGCCGCTGGGCGGCGGATCGTCGAACCCGATCAGCTCCATGACCTTGAGCGGCGTCAGCGGCAGCCGGACGTCGCAGGCGCCCCGGATCGGCGCCAGGGCATCGGCGACGGCATTGGCCACGCACACCGGCGTGCTCATGTTGTTGCCCTCGCCCAGCCCCTTGGCCCCCAGCGGGGTGAACGGCGACGGCGTTTCCAGGTGCACGATGACGGGGTCCGGCACCTCGCAGGTGGTCGGCACCAGATAATCGGCGAAGGTACCGGACTGGAAGCTGCCGTCTCCGGCGTAACGGAACTCCTCCATCAGCGCGGCACCCAGCCCCTGGGCGAAGGCCCCACGGATCTGGCCGTCCGCCAGCGCGGGGTTGAGCAGCTTGCCCGCGTCGTGCGTGGTGACGTAGCGATCGATGCGCACGCGTCCGGTGTCGCGGTCGATCTCGACCGCGCAGATGTCGAAGGCGAATCCGTAGGCCGCGGAAGTATTGACACGGTCCTGCTCGTCCGGCGCGGTCAACTGGGGCGGCGTCCAGAACTCGGTCACCCGCAGCCCCGGCGATTCGCCCTCCGGCAACTGTCCCGGCGCCCAGTGCGCGCTGCTGGCCGCGCGCGCGAACGCCAGCATCTTGCCCGGCACGTCCGGCAGGCCCACCTTGCCACCGGCGAACACCACATCGGCCGGATCGCACGCCAGTTGATGAGCGACGATGCGCGCCACCTTGTCGCGCAGCCGGCTGGCCGCCAGATGCACCGTGCCCGCCACCGCGCCGGCGAAGCGGCTGGAGTAATTGCCCGCGGCGACCGACCAGGCATCCTTCTGCGTGTCGAAGTCCACGTTCACGGTCACCTGCTGCGGCACCAGGCCGAACACGTCCGCGACGACCTGCGCGCACACCGTCATGTGCCCCTGCCCCGCCGGCGAGGAAGCCACCACCACCGTCACCCCGCCCAGCGGGTCGATGCCGACGGTGGCGCTGGCGGTGGCGCCGTTCTTGGGGCCGGCCTTGGCGCGCTGCTCCGCCGTCATGACCGTGCTGATGTAGCCCATGTTGGAGATGGAAGGCTCCACGATCGCGGCATAGCCGATGCCGTACAACCTGCCCTCTGCCCTGGCGGCGTCGCGCCGTTGCAGCAGTTCGTCCAGCCCGCCTTCGCGCCCGGCCATCTCGATCGCCAGCGGATAGTTGCCGGAGTCCAGCAAGGCGCCGGCCGCCGCGCGGTAGGGAAACGCCCCGGGCTGCACGAAATTGCGCCGGTACACCACCAGCGGATCGATGCCCAGTTGCTGCGCGATGCGCTGCACCAGGCGTTCCAGCGCGAAATACACCTGAGGGCCGCCGAAGCCGCGCACCAGCCCGGCGGGCGTGCGATTGGTCAGCACCACGCGGTTGCGCACCTTCAGGTTGGGAATCGCATAGGCGCCCGTCAGGCAGCCGTGCATGCGATAGAACGTGGCCGGCTCGGGGGCTCGCAGGTAGCCGCCCACGTCATCGAACTGGTCGTAGGACAGCGCGCTGATCCGCCCCTCGCCGTCCACGGCCGCCTCGATCGTGCACAGGCGAGACGTCGCCGAGGTCGCGGCCACCAGGTGCTCCAGGCGGTCCTCCACCCACTTCACGGGCGCGCCCGCCTTGCGGGACGCCAGGCACATCAGCACCACGTACGGAAACACGCTCTGCTTCACGCCGAAGCTGCCGCCCGAGTCGCGCGGCAGCTTGTGGCGCAGACGCGTTCCGGGGATCTTCAGCGCCAGCGCCATGACCGAATGCAGCGAGAACGGCCCCATGAAATTGGAGCTGACCTCGTAGCCGTCGTCGCCCGCCAGATGTTCGGCGATCACCACCGCCCCTTCGATGGGCGTGCAGGAGTTGCGCGGGTAGTGGACGGTCAGTTCGACGCGGTGTTCGGCCGCGGCGAAGGCGGCGTCCGGTTCGCCATAACTGAAGCTGCGGTCGCTGACGACGTTGCTGCCCACCGCCGGATGCAGCACCGGCGCATCCTCGGCAATGGCCGCCTCGATTTCCACGGCTACCGGCAGCACCTCGTAGTCGACGCGGATCAGCTCCAGCGCGTCCTCGGCGACATAGCGGTCCTCGGCCACCACGACGGCGACCGGCTCGCCCACGTAGCGCACCCGGTCCTGGGCCAGCGACCAATGCTCCATGGGGGACTTCACGCCCACGACGAAAGGCTGCGACCAGCGCTTCACGTCCGTGCCCATCAGCACCGCCCTGACGCCCGGATGGGCCTCGGCGGCATCCGTATCGATGCGCAGCACCTGCGCGTGGGCATGGGGCGACCTCAGGATGGCGGCGTGCAGCGTGCCCGGCTTGACCGGCAGATCGTCGCCATAGGCGCCGCGCCCGGACAGCAGCGCCGTGTCCTCGACCCGCTCCTGCCGGCGCCCGACGAAGGGCGCATCGGCCGCGGGCAGAACGCTCGCGTCACTCATGCAAGCACTCCATGTCTCTTCCTCCTGTTTCCTGCATGCCGCCTACAGGCGATCTGCGCGGGGAGAAAGATAAGCGGCACCCTGCCCGCGGCCGTTACCGCCGCATCGGGTCACTTACCATAGAGTCTGATTTTTTCGGTTTTCCGACGGGAGAACGGCCCATGGGGCCGGCCGTCAGTGCCCGTTCTTGGCGGGCTCGAGCAGATCCACCACCCGGCGGTACTCGGTGGGCGTGGTGCCCAGATGTTCGCGGAAGAAGCGGGTGAAGTGGCCGGGCGCGGAAAAGCCCATGTCGTAGGCCAGGTCGGCCACCGGCGTCTCGCCCGCGGTCAGCGCGGCGATGGCCGCTTCCATGCGCAGCACGTTGGCGTACACGCGCGGCGTCAGCTTGGTCGTCTTGCGGAACAGCTCGAAGAAATGCGCCCGCGACAGGCCGCATTCGGCCGCCAGCACGTCCATGTCCACCGGCTGCCCGATGTTCTCGCGCATGCGGCTGATGGCCTTGCGGATGCGCACGTCGCCGTGATGCTGCCGCAGGGTGCCCAGCAGCGACTGATAGCTGCGCCATTCCGAATGATGCTCGATGGTGGCGATCATCAACTGGAAAAGACGCTCTTCCAGCTGGGTGGCCGGCAGCTCCGCCATCAGCAGCATGTCCCGGGCCAGC
The DNA here is from genome assembly GCF_004216695.1 of Pigmentiphaga kullae. GTDB lineage: Bacteria > Pseudomonadota > Gammaproteobacteria > Burkholderiales > Burkholderiaceae_B > Pigmentiphaga > Pigmentiphaga kullae. Next base: position 571,494 of record NZ_SGXC01000002.1, on the reverse strand, counting down.
GCATCGGCCAGCTTGCGCGCCGCCGGCGACAGGGCGACGCAAGGCTGCTGGAAGAAATGGGGATGCGCGCTGACCGTCAGCGCCTGCTGGATGCCGGCCAACCAACCGGGTTCGATGTACAGCGCCAGGATCACCGTGCGCTGCACCTCGGCGCCGTTATGGCTGTACGAATGGGGCTCCCAGGCGTTGATCAGCACGGCGCTGTCGTCCGTCAGCGGCTGCGGCTGCCCGCGCACCGAGAAATACGTATCCGCGCCGAAGGCCTTGATCAGGACGTGGCAATGGTGATGCGCATGCGACACCAGAAGCATGTTCATGTCGAGCAGCGCGACGCGCCCGAACTTGCCCTGCAGGATCCTGATCGCGGCGGACATGGAGGCCCCCCCTACGCGCTGACGCGCGCCTCGCATGTTGAGCCCCCAGCCGCTCCGCGGCAGCCCCCCAGGGGGGCGTGGGCCCGCCTTGGGGCGGCCCGGCGCCGGGCCCACAGGGCGGCACTGGCGGACCGGCGGAGCCGGATCCGCTGTGCCCTGGGTAGGGCGCGGTGTTCTTCAGGGGAAGCTGACATGGGGGATGCTCCACTTGACCGGTATGCGACTAGAGCCTGGATGCTCCTTGTGTTGCCTGGAAGATGCCGCTCGCTGAAATATTCACGGCGCGAGGGCGCGCGGCAGGTCATGGGATTTTAATATATACCGCTGAAATCAAGGCTTGGCGCACCGCCTGGCATCCGGAACACAAACACATGCCCCAACTGAGTTTTCGCCCCGCTCTACCGGACGACGCTCCTTCCTGCATCAGGATCCGCGGGCAGACCCGGGAGAATGCGTTCTCCGAAGAGGAACTGCGCGCGCTGGGCATTACCGCCGCGACCTGGAGCGCGGGCATCCGGGACGGCAGTTGTCCCGGCTACGTGGCCTGCATGGACGGCCGGATGATCGGCTACTGCTTCGGCGACCGGGACACCGGCGAGATCGTCGTCCTGGCCCTGCTGCCCGGCCACGAGGGCCGGGGAATCGGCAAGACCCTGCTCGGGCTGGTCGTCCAGGACTTCAGGCGCCGGGGATTCGAACGCCTGTTCCTGGCGTGCGCCAGCGATCCGGGCGTTCGCTCCCACGGCTTCTACCGGCACCTGGGATGGGCGCCGACAGGGACGCAGGACGAAGCGGGGGACGACATACTCGAACTGGTGATCGCCGCATAGGCATGAAGCACCGTGCCTGGCCGCCATCGGCGCAAACATTTTGTAATGAATTCGTCCGGAGAGTGCAATCGACATCCCGTCCAGGCACCGCGGCCATCCTGGCGGATTGCTTATCATAGGGGCCGTTCCCGGCATCACAACGACAACAATCCATGGGCCAAGCCTTCCAGGAGCTCTCGGCATCGCAGGTCATGCTGGCAGGCCTGCTGTTCTTCGGTGGTATCTACCTGCTGTTCGGCGCCGCGACCTGGCTGCTTACCCGCCGCCTCTTGCCCGCACTGGGCCTGGGGCGCCCGCTGGACCCCCGCCCGCTCGCGCCGGGCCAGTTGCGCCGCGAGTTGCTGCAGTCGGGCATGTCCATCCTGCTGTTCGGCACGGGCATGATCTTTCCGTGGGGCCTGCTGCAACTCGGCTGGGCCCGACTGGATCCCGCCGCCAGCGGCGGGAAGATCGCCCTGGAAATCCTGGCCCTGGTAGCCTGGAACGACGTGCACTTCTGGATCAACCACCGCCTGCTGCACACGAAGCTGCTGCGCCGTTTCCACCTGCCCCACCACCGCTCCATCGTCACCACGCCGTTCTCGACCTACAGCTTCCATCCAGTCGAGGCGCTGATGCTGGGCAACGTGATCCTGCTGCCCATGGTGGTGCACGACTTCAGCTTCTGGTCGCTGGCCTCGGTGCCGTTGTTCAGCCTGTTCTTCAACTGCATCGGCCACGCCAACTACGACTTTTTCCCCCGGGTGTCCTACGCCCACTGGTTCGCCGCCAGCCGCCGGCACCATCTGCACCATGCCTGCTTCAACGGGAACTACGGGTTCCAGTTCACCTTCATGGACCGCCTGTTCCGCACCCGGCTGCAGGCCGACGCGGCGGCGCTCGTGTTGAAGGCCCATGAACGCAGGACCGCGGCCGGCCATGAATAGCGGACGCCCCCTGCTGCCCACCCTGCGCAACCGCCGCGACTGGCAGAGCCTGCTGTATCTGGCCGCCCTGCCGGCACTGGCCGCCTGGCAATGGCGCCACGGATTTTCGCTGCCGCTCTACGCGCTGATGCTGTTCCTGACCCTGGGCATAGGCGTCATCCACCACAACCACACCCACGTGCGGATGTGGCGTGGCCGCCGGGCCAACCGCGCCACCGATTTCTGGATCACGCTATTGCAGGGACACCCGACCTTCGTGTTCTACCCCGCGCACGTGGCCAACCATCATCGCCACCGGCATGGTCCGCAGGACATCGCGCGCACTTATCGCTTCGGCGGCGACACCAATCACCTGTGGGGCTATCTGGCACACCCTGTACAGGCGGTGTGGGTGCTCTACCCCGCTTTCCTCCGCTGGCTATGCCGACTGTACCGGCACCGGCCCGGCGCCTGGCGCTACTGCATGGCCCAGTACGCCGCCTGGCTGGGCCTGTGGGCCGGGCTCCTGGCGCTGAACCCGGTCAAGGCCCTGGTGTTCGTGATCGTGCCGCAATTGCATGGCCTGCACTGGCTGCTGGCGACCAACTACCTGCAACACGCGCATGCCGACGGCGGCCCCGCGCGTGGCCGCACGCTGGGCTATGCCCGCAATTTCGAAGGACTGGTCAACCCGCTGCTGTTCAACATCGGCCTGCACACCGCCCACCACGAACATTCGCGCGCCCACTGGTCCGAACTGACCCGCCTGCACCACCGGCGCTACCGGCACCGCGTACCGGCCACGCTGAACGAGCGCGGCCTCGCGCCCTACATGTTCCGCGTCTTCATCCTGGGCACCTTCAGCGCGCGCTTTCGCTCGCGGCCCCTGATGACGCGGACCACGCCACGCTAGGCCGCCGCGCCCTTCAGGAGAATCCCATGCCCATCGCCTTCGATCGCGTCTACCTGCAAAGCGCCGGCTACTTCATGCCCGGCCAGCCGGTGTCCAACGACGAACTGGACCGCTACATCGCGCCCTTGAACCGCATCTCCGGACGCATCAAGCAGCGCATCCTGGCCGAAAACGGCATCAAGCAGCGCTACTACGCCATCGACCGCGAAGGCGCCACCGTCTACAGCAACGCCAGGATGGCCGTCCATGCCATCCAGGACTGCCTGCGGCGCGCCGACGCCCGGCTGGCCGACGTGTCGCTGCTGGCCAGCGGCAGTTCGGGCGGCGATGCCCTGATGCCCGGCTTCGCCAACATGATCCAGGGCGAACTGGCCGCCCACCCCATGGAAACGCTGTCGGTGCACGGCATCTGCGCCGCCGGCGTCTCGGCCATCCAGGCCGCCGCCCAAGCCGTGCAAATGGGCGGCCACGACCGCGCCCTGGCCGTGGCCAGCGAACTGCCCTCGCGGCTGTTCAAGCGGTCGCGCTTCACCGCCCGCGGCTACGACGCCGACTTCGATTCCCACTTCCTGCGCTGGATGCTGTCGGACGGCGCCGGCGCGCTACTGCTGGGCAACGCGGGATCGGCGCTGCCCGGCGCCTCGCGCGGCGTGCGACTGAAACTGAAATGGGTGCACCAGCGCTCGTTCTCTGGCGACTATCCGGTATGCATGCAACTGGGCCTGTCGGCGGACCGCGGACGCGTGCACCTGGACTACCCCTCGTGGACCGAGGCGGAGGCCGACGGCGCGCTGGCGCTGCGCCAGGACATCCGCCTGCTGCCCCACCTGTTCGACATCGGCATCCACGAATACGCCCGGCTCGCGCAGGACGGCTGGGTCCGGTCCGATCGGATCGACCACTTCCTGTGCCACTACTCGTCCGAGAAATTCATCCCCGTGGTCAAGGACCTGCTGGAGAAAGCCGGCCTGGAGATCCCGCACGAGCGCTGGTACAGCAACCTGGCCTGGCGCGGCAATACCGGCGCCGCATCCATCCTGATCATGCTGGCCGAATTCCTGGAGACGCGCGCCGTCGAACCCGGCCAGCAGATCCTTTGCTACATCCCCGAGTCCGGACGTTTCACCACCGCCTACATGCTGTGGGAAGTAGAGGCCGCCGATGCCTCGCCCGCCGCGGCCGTCGCCCCGCCCATTGCGCGCGTGGCTGACACACCCGATGCCGACCCCATCGCCCCGCCCCACGACCCGGCCACTGCATCGCCGGAACTGGGGCCGCTGCTGACCGAACTGGCCTCGATCTGGCACGACTACCGCTCGCGCGTCTGGCGCACCCCCGTCGTGCACAAGCTGCGCACCCGCCGCTTCCAGGCCGCCGACTACCTGAACTGGATGGAGAACTGGATTCCCCAGGTCCGCGAAGGCAGCAAATGGATGCGCGAGGGCGTGGCCTCGCTGGGGCCGGACTACCAGCCCCTGGCGGCCCTGATCGAGACCCATGCGGGCGAAGAACAGAACGACTTCAGGATCCTGTTCCAGGACTACCGGAACGCCGGCGGAGCCATCGCCGACCTAGACGCCCTGCGCCGCAATCCCGGCGGAGAGGCCCTGAACGCCTACCTGCACGGCCTGGCCGCCACGCGCGACCCGATCGGCCTGCTGGGCGCCATCTACATCATCGAAGGCACCGGCCAGCGCATCATCCCCGCCCTGCTGCCGCTGCTCAAGGCCAGCCTGTCGCTGCCGCCGGACACCTACCGCTTCCTCGAATACCACGGCCACAACGACGAAAACCACCTGGCCCGCTGGCTGGCTGCCGTCGAACTGGCCCTGGACTGCGACCCCACCGGCCGCGCCGCCCAACGCATCGTCGACACCGCCCGCCACACCGCGGCCCTGTACCTGATGCAATTCCACCACGTCATGGAGGACGAGGCCCGATGAGAAAAAGAAAAACCCCCGACTTCCTGGCCCAGGCGCACGACCCCGCCGACCCCAATCCCTGGCTGGCCCTGTACCTGGACCGCAGCACGCCCCTGCCCGACGAGGTCAAGAAAAGCTGGCTGACCGATTCCAGCAGCAATTCGCGCCAGTACCTGCTGCCCCTGCTGCGCCCCATCGCGCGCGGCTTCATCATCCTGATCCAAGTGCTGAAGATATTCCTGCCGCGCAAGTGGTCGCATTCGCGGCTGCTACACCGCGTGCTGGCGTGGGGGCTGACGCGCTTCGTCTCGCCCGAGGCCAACTGGCTGATCCTGCGGCACTTTCATCTTGGGGCACAGATCCTGGCCTTCATCGCGGCCAACTCGCCGGTACCCATCACCACCACGCCGCTGGAGCCGCGCAACATCGACGACCTGAAGGACGACCTGTTCGTCAAGCACGACCTGAACCTGTTCAACTTCGTCATCCGCCTGAACCAGGCCCTGCGCGATGCCGGCGTCGAGATGCACCCGCCGGCCCGCGTGGACTTCTCCATGATCCGCGACCCGGGCCTGCGGCTGGAGGACATGCCGCATACGCGGCTGAACTTCCTGGACCTGCAAAGCGCGATCGAACTGTTCACGCCGCTGTACCAGCTCATGCTGACCGACAACGACTTCTGGCGTGCCGCCAACTCGCTGCAGCTGGACGAGACCATCGGCATCTACGCCGCCAGGCTGATGGGCGCGCCGGAGCATCTCATCCTGGTCAACAACAAGCATCCGCTGGTACCGATGTCGACCCTGCGGGCGGGGTATCGGCTGGTGCTGCATGGGTTGTCGACGGAGATGCTGCATAGCTTGTTGATGGACAGGAAGGCGGCGCAGGAGCAGCCGCCAGCGGAAATCTAGATCAGGGCGGCCAGGGCCTTGGATGCCGCGCGCGGCAATCGGCGGCCTTCCCTGGCCACGTTGATCTTCAATGCCACCCGGGCCACCTCCATCACATCGCCAGGCAACGAATAGCCGCCCCTGGCTTGCAGCCACGCCAGGACGTCCGCCAAGTGCCAGATCGATGTGCTGCCCTCGTGCACGGGAGCCGGGAAACTGCCCGGATGCGCCAGCATGAGCTTGCGCATATTCTGTCGCGACACCCCCGCGATGTTCGCCACGTCGGTCAGCCCGACCCAATCCGGGGCCACCTCGATCAACCTGGCCGACGGCGCGGCACGGCGCACATCGTCCAACGCGCTGTGCACGGCTGTCTCGGCGTCTGCTGCCTCGCGAGTGAACTCCAGCGCCAGGCGCCCTGGCTGCCCGATACCGACCAAGGCATCGTCACAGCCCGCTTCGCCCAGGCGCTCGACCAAGGCGCCTGGGTCACAGCTTTCGTCGGTAAGCTGGTACTTCAGGGTAAAGATGTAGTCCATGGTGCTATTCCTCGACGCCGCCGGATTCATGCTGCCTGCGATGCGATATACAGTTGTCCACTACTCGCCTCAAGGCGCGCGCATGATTTCCGGGACTCCTGGGTGTGCTCCACACAGTGGCTATGCAGAACTCACCACAGCGGCAAGTGACATCGTTGTAGGGACAATAAATCCTTCCCCAGGCATGGCTGCCACCTGCTTCCACACGCCAGCCCAGGCGTTCGGCATGCCTGAGCGATTCTTCGATATCCTTCTTGGGGTGAGTGGGTCGATTCATCAACGATGATCCAGTATGGCGACGAACCTAATGGTTGTCAATCGACAACCATTAGGTCAGCGCAGGGACGCAAGCGAGGCGACAGTATGCGACCCTCTCATTCCCTGAAAAACGTGGACAGGCCACGAAATGTCCACCTTGACATCGAGCCAGGAAGACCTGACTCATCCCCCGGCATGCATATCCCGGAACAATCGGGGAGACATTCCGAACCGGCGCTCGAACGCGTCGGCGAATCGCGCCGCCGGAAACAGCCCCACCTGCACCGCTACCGACTTCAACGACAGCCCCCGGGACAGCAGCATGCGGGCGGCATCCAGCCGCGCGGTCTCGACGTAGCGGGCCGGCGTCACGCCCGTCGCGGCGACGAACTTGCGATGGAAGGTGCGCTCGGCCAGCCCCGCGCGGGCGGCCAGCGCCGGCACGTCCAGCGGCTCCTGCAGATGGTCCTGTATCCAGGCGATCAGATCGCCGAAGGGACTGTCGGCCCTGGCCTGCGCCTGGAGCACGGGACTGAACTGGGATTGATATCCGGGGCGGCGCGCATACAGCACCAGCCGCTTCGCGACTTCGCCGGCGATCGTCGCGCCCAGGTCGCCCGCGATCATCGCCAGGCTCATGTCGATGCCGGTCGTCACGCCGGCCGACGTCCACAGGCTCCCGTCCACGACATACAGGGAATCGGCATCCACCTCCACCTTGGGAAAGGCCTTGGCCAAGGGCATGCAGGCATCCCAGTGCGTGGCGACGCGGCGGCCATCGACCAGGCCAAGCGCCGCCAGGATGAAGACGCCGGAGCAGATCGAGCCCCACCGCGCGGCCCCGCCGGCAAGCCGCGCGAGCCCCGGCCCCAACGCCGGATCGGCCATCGCCCGCAGCAGCGGTTCCCGCTCGGCCCCCACGACCAGCAAGGTGCCGACCGCCTGGGCAGGCAGCGCATCGATGCGCTGCGTGTCGACCACGATGCCGCTGCTGCTGGGCACCGGCCCGCCCCGTGCGGACGCCAGTTCGATTCCATAGAAGGGATCGGCGCCGCCCAAGGCGCGATTGGCGCCGCTGAAGACGGCGCCCGGCCCCGACACGTCAAGAATCTCGAAACCCGGATAGACGACGAACACGATGCGGTGCATTGGCAGAAATTAATACATTTTTGACATTTCCGCCATGACGCAAGGCGGGTAGATTGAGACCTGACAAACCATGCCTACGGCTCGGAGAATTCCGATCATGCTCAACCGTCATGTCATCCGGGGTGCACTGGCGCTCGTCCTGCTGGCGCTGGCGGGCCTGGGTGCCTGGTCGTACAGCCTGCCGCCGGCGTCTGCCCCGGCCGACATGCCGCCTCTCGCAACGGGGGAAATGGACGCCATGCTGGCCGCCTTGAAACCGCCCAGGCCCAGGCGTCCACTGGTGGCAATCGTGAGCATCAACGATGCCACCGAAACCACCGACTACCTGATGCCCACCGGCATCCTGCGGCGCGCCGGCGTGGCCGACGTCGTGATGCTTGCGACCGGGCCGGGGCCGGTCAAACTCTTCCCGGCGCTGACCGTCCAGGCCGACGCCACCCTCGCGCACTTCGACGCGCAACACCCGGAGGGCGCCGACTACGTCATCGTGCCCGCCATGAGCCGCGACGACGATCCGGCCGTGCTGGCCTGGCTGCGCGGCCAGTCCCGCAAGGGCGCGATCATCCTGGGCGTGTGCGCGGGCGCCAAGGTCGTCGCCGCGGCCGGCCTGCTGGACGGCAAGCGCGCGACCACGCATTGGTACTACCTGCAGGACATGCTGGACAAGCACCCGTCGATCGCCTACGTGGCCGACCGGCGCGTGGTGGCGGACCGGGGCGTTGCGACCAGCACCGGCATCTCCGCATCGATGCCCATGATGCTGATCCTGATCGAGGCCATGGCCGGACGGCAGAAGGCCGAAGCGGTGGCCCGCGACCTGGGCCTGCCCGCGTGGGACGCCCGCCACGCCAGCCATGCCTTCAAGCTGACAAGGCCGTTCGCGACGACCGTGCTCGGCAACGTCCTGGCGTTCTGGAACCGGGAACGGATAGGCGTGGAACTCCGGTCCGGCATGGACGAAGTCTCGCTGGCCCTGGTCGCCGACGCCTGGTCGCGCACCTACCGGTCACGGGCCGTCTCGTTCGCGGCTACATCGCAAGCCATCGAGACCCGCGACAAGGTTCGCGTCATTCCGGAGGCGGCGCCGGCCGACCTGTCTTCGGCCAGGCACATGGCCGCCTTCACCGACCAACGCCCGGCCCAGGCCCTGGATCGAACGCTGCAAGCCATCGCCGGACGCTACGGCGCCCGCACCGCCGACGTCGTCGCCCTGCAGCTCGAATATCCCTGGAGAGCCTCGCCATGACCCCCGCGCCCTGAACCGGGCGCGGCCCCGCAACCGGGACGGCGCGGCATACACTGTCGGTCAACCTCTCTTTTCGCGGGTCTTGCGACCCGCCCTACCGTGACCGACACGTCCTTCAAATCCCTGCCCCTCCTGCCCGCCTTGCTGGACAACCTGCAAAACCTGGGCTTCGAACGGATGACGCCCATCCAGGCCCAGGGCCTGCCGCTCATCCTGGAAGGCCGCGACCTGATCGCCCAGGCCAAGACCGGCAGCGGCAAGACCGCGGCCTTCGGCCTGGGCGTGCTGCAGAAGCTGGACGTCGACCGCCTGGTTCCCCAGGCGCTGGTGGTCTGCCCCACCCGCGAACTGGCCGACCAGGTCGCCCAGGAACTGCGCCGGCTGGTGCGCCTGATCCCCAACGTCAAGGTCCTGACCCTGTGCGGCGGCACCGCCGCCCGTCCCCAGGCCGAATCCCTGGCCCGAGGCACCCATCTGGTCGTGGGCACGCCCGGCCGCATTCAGGACCACCTGGAACGCGGCAGCCTGGATCTGTCGGCCCTGAACACCCTGGTGCTGGACGAGGCCGACCGCATGGTCGACATGGGCTTCTACGACGACATCGTCGCCATCGCCTCGCACTGCCCCGCCAAGCGCCAGACCCTGCTGTTCTCGGCCACCTACCCCGACAACATCCGCAAACTCAGCGCGCGCTTCCTGCGCAACCCGGCCGAAGTCAAGGTCGAGGCGCAGCACGACGCCAGCCGCATCGAACAGGTCTTCTACGAAATCGACGAAGACGAGCGGCTGGACGCCGTCGTCACCCTGCTGGCCCACTACCGTCCCGTCTCCACCCTGGCCTTCTGCAACACCAAGATCCGCAGCCACGAACTGGTCGAACGCCTGCGGTCCGAAGGCATCAGCGCCCAGGCGCTGAACGGCGACCTGGAACAGCGCGAGCGCGACGAAATCCTGATCCAGTTCGCCAACCAGAGCTGCGCCGTGCTGGTCGCCACCGACGTCGCCGCCCGCGGCCTGGACATCCAGAACCTGGGCGCCGTGATCAACGTGGACGTGACCAAGGACACCGAGGTCCACGTGCACCGCATCGGCCGCAGCGGCCGCGGCGACCAGAAGGGGCTGGCGCTGAGCCTGTGCTCGCCCGAGGAAATGCGCTGGGCCAACCTGATCGAGCAATACCAGGGCGCGCCGCTGAAATGGGGCGACCTGAAGTCGCTGCGGGCCAAGGCCGACCGGCCGCTGCGGGCGCGCATGATCACCCTGTGCATACAGGGGGGAAAAAAGGACAAGCTGCGGCCCGGGGATTTGCTGGGCGCGCTGACCGGGGATGGCGGATTGGCTTTCGAGCAGGTCGGAAAAATCAATATCACCGAGTTCAGTTCTTATGTGGCGCTGGACCGGCAGATCGCCAAACAGGCGTTCTCGCGGATTTCGAACAGCAATATCAAGGGACGGCGGTTCCGGATGCGGTTTCTGGAGGAATTCTGAACGCCTCCGGGCCAACGCCCTGCCCGCGGCCCTCGATTTTTCCCGGCCCATAAGTAAACAAAGGAAAAAAACGGCGGGCGGCCGTCATTTACCCTCTTATTTCATTATTGATTGAAACATCAACTCTTTTAGAATCAATGACCTGATGAAACCGGATTGACACCGCCGCCCCAAACCCCTGCCTCGCGAGAAGATCACGAATGCAGAATGAAGCTGTTTTGGATCATCGCCTTGTCGGCGGTCATGGCATAAGCAGCGCGCTGCCGCAGCAAGGCCGGCGCGGCCGGAAAATGCCCCCCATCGTGCTGCGCATCACCCTTGGCCTGGCCCTGGCCTGGGTGGCGCTGGTGGCCGGCCTGGGCTGGTGGACCTCGCAGCGGATCGTGAACGCACGGCTGGACAACGTGGCCGCCAGCGCCGAATACGAGGCCAGGACCACCGCGCGCGTGGTCGACCGCCTGTTCACCGAAATGGTCAGCGTGGCCAACATGGTGGCGCGCCAGGGCCAGGTCATCCAGCTCGCCGCCCGCTACCGCACCGACCCTCCCGGCGCCGCCGAACTGACGCGCCAGCAGCGCGCCGCGCAATTCACGCAAGACCCGTTGGTGCGCCGGGTCGGCGACTACATGAACGCGCTGGCCAGCGACCTGCGCTATGCCCGCATCTACATGAACAATTTGTCGGACGACACCGTCACCGCCAGCAACTGGGCCGAGTCCGACAGCATCGTGGGCATGATCTACTCGGGCCGAACCTACCTGATCGACGCCTTGCGCCACGGCACCGGCCAGCAGTTCGGCATTGCCCGCCTCAACAACAGCCCCTCCTATTTCGTCAGCAGCCGCATCGAAGACGCCAACGACGTCCCGCTGGGCTCGGTCACCGCGAAATTCGACGCCCCCGAAATGGCCGCCTACCTGACCGGGCGGCACATCGCCCTGATCGTGAACCGCCAGGGCCGCGTGATCACCGCTTCGTCCGAGTCTTTCATGCTGCGCAACCTGGCCGCGCTCCTGCCCCCCGGCACCGTGTTGCCGCCCGACGGCGGCGAAGAACCCGGCGAACCCATGAACGCGCATCCGATCGCCAACGCCGGCCCCGATGCCGGCCAATGGCTGATCGACGACAAGCCCTACCTGATCCGGCGCCAGCCGCTGACCAATCCCCAATACCAGTTGATCACCCTGGCCACGCTCGACCACGTCGCGCCCATGCGCACGCAGCACCTTTACACCGCCGGCCTGGTGGCCATGGTCGGCCTGGTCCTGATCCTGCTGTCCGGCCAGGCGGCCGGACAAATGGTGATGCGCCGCCAGGAAGAACAATACGCGGCCAACTACGACGCCCTGACCGGCCTGCCCAACCGCCGCGCCGTCCTGGCCGAACTGGACCGCCTGTTCACCCTGGCCAAAGAAACCCGGATGTGGGTGCTCGTCGCCTTCATCGACCTGGATGGTTTCAAGGCCATCAATGACACCTACGGACACGTGGTCGGCGACAAATTCCTGATCGAGGTCGGCCAACGCATGTCCGCCGGCCTGCGCAAAAGCGACATGCTGGGCCGGCTGGGCGGCGACGAATTCGTCGTCATCGGCCTGGTCGACCCGCCCCAGCCCGACGACCCGAACGGCCCGGCCGAGGCCATGCGCAACCGGCTCGCGCCGCTGCTGACCGGCACCTATACCTTCACCGAATGCAGCTTCGACTACCCCGGCGCCAGCTTCGGCATCGCCAGCGTCGACCCCTCCGTCAGCTCGCTGCAAGCCGTGCTCAAGGTAGCCGACCAGCTCATGTATGCCGATAAACAGGCACGGCGGACCCAGCGCACGGCATGATCCTGCCGACCGTCCTCGCGCTTCTCGCGGCCTTCACCTTCGCCGCGAACAACGCCACGCTACGCCGCGGGGTCGTCGCCGGAACGCTGTCACAGGCCATGGTCGTCACGTTGCTGCTTGGCACGGTAATGGTCTGGATCGCGGTGCTGGCGGTTGGGGGAACCGGCCACCTGCAAACGTTTCCGCTGCGCTCGACGTTGCTCTTCTCCGCTGCCGGCCTGCTGCACTTCGGCTTCGGCCGCTATTGCAACTACCGCGCGACGCGCGCCATGGGTACCGTACTGGTCGGGCCCGTGCAGCAGACCAGCGTGCTGATCACGCTGGTGCTGGCCATCGTCCTTCTGGGCGAGCGGCTGACCCCGCTGCACATCGTCGGCATCGTGCTGATCATGGCCGCGCCTATGCTGGCCGCGCGAGCCCATGCGCCGGCATCCTTCCGCCCGTTCAAGCGCGCGTCCGTTGAGTCGACCCAGGTCGAGACGAAATCCGCCGCCAGCGGCTTCCAACCCAAACTGGGCGAAGGCTACCTGTTCGCCACCCTCTCGGCGCTGGCGTATGGCTCCAGCCCCATCCTGGTCCGGCAGGCCATGGTGGAGGGGAACGGGATGGCTGGAGGGCTGGCCGGCGCCGCCGTGGCCTATACCGCCGCGACCGTGGGCGTGGTGGCCCTCGTCATCTGCCAGGGTGGCCTGAGCCGGTCGCTGACCATGTCGCGCCCTACGCTCGGATGGTATTCGGTCGCGGGCGCGACCGCCGCGGCCTCGCAGATCTTTGTCTACATGGCCCTTGCCATCGCGCCGGCGTCGGTCGTGATACCCATACAGCGGACGTCGCTCGTCATGCGGGTGTGGTTTGCACGGGTGCTGAATCCGGAGCTGGAGTCGTTTGACGGGCCGGTGCTGCTGGCGACGGTTGTGTCGTTGATTGGAGCGGTGGCCTTAGCGGCGGATCCGGCCTGGTTCGGGATGAAATAGCGGAACACCCAGCTCATGCCCACACCAGCTTGAGCAAGGCCGCCGACACGTAAAGACCGCAGCCGAATACCGCATGCGTTGCCAGGTTGCGCATGCGGTTCTTCATCGGCGTGGGCGTGTGGGATGAAGCAACGCCCGCGCCCATAGCCGGCTGCATGACGAACCAGGGAACCATGACCGTTGCTACCCCCACAGCCAGGGCGGGCAGCCACGCGGGATCGTGCAGCCACGCCGTACCGCAAATGCCCACCAGCAATGCCGCGAACACGATGCCCACGGCGTAATGAATCGCCCATCCCAGCGGCGATTCGCCGGGTATGGACTCGGTCTTCGCTATGCTGGCATGTGCGAACCTGCCCCGGCACAGATGTCCCGCCCACCTGCCAACCAACGCGTAGTCCAGCGTGGGAATACCCAAGCCCTTCAGGATCATGGACCAGACATCCAGCACGATTGTCGCGCCGATCCCGACCAGAACCACCCTTGCTGCTTCGCCCGTCGATACCATGGCCATTCCTTTTCGATTGATGAAACCGTCGTTCCAAGGCATGATAGAAGTTGAAGTCAACTTCAAGTCAAGGGGTGCAGCGTGGACATTTCAGAAGTCGCCCGGCGCACCGGCGTACCTTCCTCGACATTGCGGTTCTACGAGAAAAAAGGATTGATCACCGCGACCAGCCCCGCCGGCGAACGCCGGCGCTTCGCGCCCGACGTGCTGGATCAGTTGGCGCTGATCGCGCTGGGGCAGGCCGGCGGCCTGTCGTTGGACGAAATCGGCGCCATGCTCTCCCCCGCCGGGGCGCCAAAGGTCGATAGGAAAGTCTTGTCGGCCAAAGCCGACGAAATCAATGCGACCATCAAACGACTACGCGCCATGAGCGAAGGCTTGCGCCATGCTGCGGAATGCCCTGCGGCCAACCATGCGCAATGTCCGACCTTCCAGCGCCTGCTCAAGGTTGCTGCGGCGGGAAGATTGAGACAGCGCAGAGCGCCAGGCAATCTTACGGGCTGGGGTGGCTAGGGACCTATTGCACTGGGGATAGAGCAAGTCTTTCGGTGGAAAAGAGCAAGGCTATTCGGACTTCGAGAAGCTGATCCGAGACATTCTCAGAAGATGCTGGCCCAACTAACCGATCAGCCCGCAGGTCGGATCAGGACGCCCCCACGCCAGCGTTCGGCCAACCAAGGTACGGCGATAAGAAGTCCGGCGTTGACCACCTGCATGACAATCGCAGGAGTAGACGTGCTTATCCAGCCTTTCATGAGCGGGACAAGCGAGCCCGCCAAAATGAGGTGCAGAGCGATCCCCCACCCTGTCAGGAACGCCCATGCGCCATAGCGAAAACCGCCCCTTCCGAAGAGGGTTCGAACCACCCATGCCGCCAGCGGCAGGAACAGCAAAATCGCTGTCAACCAGCCAGGGTTGTAGATCGACCCGGCGACGATGCCGCCGATGACATGCGCGACAACGTTCACCGACATCACGCCGTAGAGTGCGAGACCGACCAAGGGATGACGCCGGCTGAGCAAGGCGGCGACCGGCGCGGCAAACCAGAACATCGGCACATTGACCGCGGTGAAGAATGCCGGAGGTGCGGGACAATGTGCAGCGTCCTGGAAGCCAAACAGCTGGCACATCGACGTTGGAAACGCGTACGTCCGGCCGAACACGTCGATCCCGTATTCCTCGACGTTATGGATAAGGTAGGCCGTTACTCCTGCCCATGACAGCCAAGTCAGGTCCCGCCATCGCGAGACAGCTTTATCACTGCGAAGAAGGTTGGATCCGAATAGGAGCAGGAGCAGCGAGATTGCGCCTACCAGCCCTAGCCAGGGAAAAGACATGTTCAAGGCTGATTTCTCCGTGAAACCGGCGCCGAGAATAAAAAACCGTAGTTACACGGGCTTAGGGATGGTTTCGTGCTATCTGGTACCGGTTTATGCCGGACCCGATTTCACTCCCACTCGATTATCATTTGCAAGAAAGAGACGTTTAAAAACAATAATTTGAGAATAAACAAATTGTGGATGCCATGAAAAATACCATCCAACACCAAAGAAGGGCTTGAGTCGGCATCGTCAGACTTGCGGTGTGGGCCAGCCCGCCGGCGAATGCCGCTTCGTCATACTGCTTTCCTGGCGCTCATCCTGGCACGCGTCCAGGGCTATTCATGCCTATGGGCTGTCCTATGCCTTCACCAGCTTCGCTGCACTTGGATCGTAGATGTACCCGGTGATGCTGCCATCCTTGATGCGCGCCACGGCTTCGTCGATGACGAACAGCGGAACGAGAAACCACTCCTCGGGCTGCACAGGATGGCCGAAGCGGTCATTGATAGTGATGTTCAACCGTGCAGGCGCGAACAGCCTATGGAACAGGTTCTCCATCCGGGTGCGGTTGATGCCTGCGAGCTTGTAGGTCGCCACCACTTCGACCTTCGCCAATAGGTAGGTGGAGTCGTGTTCGGCGTTGGCGATGCGCGCCTCCACCCTGCCGCCGGTAACACCCACCTTATGGATGAGGTCGCGGTGCTGCGCGATGTAGGGGTGATCCGACAGCGAGCGCAGGACGTAGATCGTGCCGCTCTGGATGTCGCCTTCTTCTAAGCTGTCATTGAATAGAGGCCCCGCATCCGGGTCGCTGATAACGCGCGCGGCCTCATCACGATGGAGCGCGCGCTGGAACGACCGCAAGAGTATCTTGCTTTCGGTTCCGTTGTCGAAGATCACCCGCAGTCGACTGTCACGTCGATCGTATTGCGTGGTGAAGTCCTCGCCAACCTCGGCGATATACGCGATCTGCCCATTGAGGATGTAGTAGGCCCCCTGCTGGATAGCTTCCATTGCCTTTGCCTGGCTCAGAAAGCTCCTGGTGTTGCGAACACCACTCTTGAGGTCCTGCTTTATCGCCTTGAACAGGTGTTCATAGCGATCAAAGTCGTCGCATTTTTCGCGATGCTCAATCTCCTCAGCAGCGCGCTTTTCGACGCTGGTGCGGACATGGCGCAGGACCGTGATGTCGTCCGCATGGGGAATGTCAGCCAGCTCGGCGGCCAGGCCATCGATGTCGATAGTTGCGTCCGCCGAAGCGGTGATGGTCGGCGCCCCAGCAAGCAAGCCCTGCTGGTCTAGCTGCTCAAGCAAGGCGCGGCAATCCGGGAGCGCGCGTAGACGGTCGAGCCGCACGGCATATAGGCGCTCGAATATGTCGCGGTCTTCGCCATGCTGCGGCGCACGCCCGTGCTGCTCTACGAAGCGTTGGATTTCCTCGAAGCCAGCGATGACACGCTCCTCGCTGGCTGGACGTCCATTTTTCTTCTCAGGCGGAGCGAACTCGGCAAGCTCCGCCGCCAGGTCGTCAAGATCGGAGTTACTCATAGCGCCCCTCCGCCCTGAAGCGCATGAAGGCGGCCGCACCTTCGGCAAGGTGCTTTTCCCAGGCGTCCAGGGAGGTCACCGATGGCGCCCGCCCACGCTCGCGTTTGAACTCCACCGCACGCTTGGCAATCACTTTGGCATCTTCAGGCGTGATCGAGGTGCGCTTGGCTGAGATGGCCACCGCGACCTGCTTCAAGCTGTCCTCGCTCATGGTCTTGGCAAGGATGGCGTAGGCTTCGCCGAAGGGGTTGATACGGTCGATGAGATCGATGTCCAGCTCGCGCACGTCCATTGCAAAGCGGCGCACACCGTCGATCAGGGCGGTGTTGCCCCCCCCCTCTCTCTCGCCGTCGGTGACAAGCCGCTTGGCCTGCTGCGTGAGGTTGAGGGCGGCGATGGCGTGCTGGCGCACGGCCTCCTGATCTTCAGCGTCAAGCTCGGGATACTTGTCCTTGATGATCTTGCCCATGCGAACCTGCGTCAGCTCCTCGGGCACCAGCTCCTCATCGAACAGGCCGCGCTCGATGGTGGGCTTGTCCTGTACAAACGCAGCGATGACCTCGTTCAAGTCTTCTTGGCAGATGCGCGCTGCCTCTTTGCTCTTGGGTTCGGCGAGGCCCTTGATCTCGATCTGGTACGCCCCTGTCTGCTCATTGACGCCGATGTTGCAGCGGTCTGGGTCATAGCCACCCTCGCCATAGGTAAAGCCTGGCGTCGGGCCGCTGTCGGGATTCTTGGGCTTGAACTCGAAACGCGGAGCGAGAACCTGCTCCATCAGCAGACTCGCCGCGATGGCCTTCAACGTATCGTTGATGGCCTCTGTGACCGCTTCCTCGGTCGCATCCGGCTCGGCGATCAGATTGGTGAACCTCGCGCGAATCTTTCCAGGTGCATCGCGGGTGGCACGACCAATGATCTGAACGATTTCGGTCAAGCTGGCACGGTAGCCCACGGTCAGCGCGTGTTCGCACCAAATCCAGTCGAAGCCTTCCTTCGCCATACCCAGCGCGATGATGATGTCCACATGGTCGCGGTTGTTCTTCTGCACCGGGTCTTTAAGCGCGGCGGACACCCGGTCACGCTTTGAGGCATCGTCATCGACCAGATCAGCGATGCGCAATACGCGGCCATCCGGGCGCTTGACGAGTTGGAACCCTGTGGCGGCATCGATGCCCTGCCACTCCCCCAGCGCCTCGATGATGTGCTCCACCTCGCGCATCTTGTCCTTCGTGCTCTCGCGCGAATTGACGTTGGGGATGTGGATAATGGTCTTCTCGGCAGGGTCAAGGACATTGAGGATGTCATCGACGTAGGGGCCGCTGTAGAAGAAGTAGCCGATGTCGAGTTGCTTAAGATACTCGTAGCCGTTGAGCTGTTCGTAGTAGGTGTACGTAACGGTATCGAACTTCGACTCGTCTTGCGGAGCGAGGACGGCCTCAGCGTCGCCCCGGAAGTAGGAGCCGGTCATTGCGACGATGTGAGTCTTGCCCCGTGCGATGAACTGGCCTAGGTGTGTGCCCAGTTTATTATCGGGGTTGGCCGAAACGTGATGAAACTCATCGACGGCGATCAGACGGTCGTCGAACGCCTCGACGCCATAGGCATCGATCGCAAAGCGGAAAGTGGCGTGGGTGCAGACCAGCACCTTGTCGTCGCCTTCGAGGAACACGCCGAGGGACTTGACCTTACCGCCATTGTCGTTGCCTGGCGCATTGCACAAGTTCCACTTTGGCTCGACGCGCCAATCAGCCCAGAAGCCGTACTTCGACAGCGGCTCGTCGTTGAAGCTGGCTCCGATGGACTTCTCGGGCACGACGATGATGGCCTGCTTGAGGCCCTGATTCTTGAGCTTGTCGAGTGCCACGAACATCAGTGCCCGACTCTTCCCCGATGCTGGTGGCGACTTGATAAGCAGATATTGCTCACCTCGCTTCTCGTAAGCGCGTTCCTGCATGGGCCGCATCCCGAGGGAATTGGCTTTGGTCGATACACCGTTACGCGCATAGGAGACGGAGACGGACGGTACGGACTTGATCTTGTCGCTCATGCGTTGGCTCCCGCTCTGCGTTTCTTGCCCTTGGCCGGTGCAGCCAAAGCGGTCATCTTGGTATAAAGATCGAACAGCCTTTCCAGCCGCTCGGTGTCGTTCTTGAAGCGGCGGCCGATGTAGATGCGTTCCAGCACTTCGTCATTGCGCTCATGCGCGGCGCGCAGGTCGGCGGGCATTGCGTCGGGGTCGTAAAGGTCGGCTATAGTAGCTGGAAAATGATGCTCCCGCGCCAGCAGAATATCCTCGGCGCAGCGCGTAAGGTCCGTCCTATTTTTTTCTGTCAGCGCTGGAACCGGGAAGGTGTTCCAACCAAGGGTATTTGAGTACCGGGGGTCACTCTTCATCCTGCCGCACACCGTCTTGGCCCAGACTGTGTGAAGGCGGGACACGACAATCGCCAAGTTCCAAAGCGGTGCATTGAAGAGCCCAAACGCCTCAGTGACGATACCACCTCGCTCTAGCAACGATGCGGGAATGTAATCGCGGTTTTCGGAAGCTGTTTTTGAAACGATGATGACCGACTCGTCACCGGTCTGGCGAATCTCTCCAAAGCGATACGGAAATCGACTTAGTGAGTTCGTTGCTGGTCTCTTGCTTTGCTCCCGTGCTGTTCTCACGCGGTTAAAGCGAAATGCGAGCGCAGGGATCTCATTTGCCTTCTCGTACTGATCGTCACTCACCCAAACGCAGTATCTCGGGACACCATTGATGAATTCTCGCGTGCCTGCTGCGGATCGAACGAACGGCAGTGTCCTGCGGTCAGTGATAAGTTCCTTGTATTCGCTATAGTTCATCAGCAGAGCCCCGCCGTCATTGGGCATGCTGCCGAACGACATGGGTGACACATCGGACAAAGCTGTGCGTCGCTCGTCGACGAAGACCGTCGGGCCAGGGACCATGTAAGGTCCAATTTGATCCACGTCCCTGGCTAATCCGTCTGAGATTACTCGGCATTTCTCGGGTAATGAAGAAATCCCAATGATGGATACCGTAACTACGGCTTTCTTCGAGGCCAAGTTCGACCACTTGAACGACGGCTCTGCGAAAAAAATTCTCAAATCGTTACCGAGTAGCGCAGGCCAAATTCTGGCGACTTGCCTACCTTGGTGAATGCTATTGGTTGCTACAAAAGCAAACTTAGCGCGATACCTGCGAACAAAATTTGCCGCCTTAGCAAACCACCCCAAAACGTAGTCAGCTACTCCAGAGTTGATATTCTCCCCTGCAAAAACATGGGCCAAGTCTGACTTCTGCTGGTCGGTTTGATCTTGGCTTCCTTTGTACGGCGGGTTACCACAGATGTAGATCTCGCCGCCCTCGTTCTCGAAATCGATTTCGGCCTGATCGAGCGGCGTCTCAAAGAAGTCTCTCGATTGCAGTTTCACGCCGGTCCCAATTGATGGACACACGTTTAACCAATCGAGCCAGAGCGCATTGCCGCAAGTGATCCAGTTCTCGTTCCGCAAGGGCAGGAACTCGGCAAGGGCCAGCTTCTGGCCGCGATACAGCACGTCGCACTGATATTCGGCGATGACCAACGAGAGCCGCGCTATCTCCGCCGGAAAATCTCGCAGTTCGATCCCGCGGAAGTTCGTCAACGGGATACCAGATGCGCGATCTGGCTCACCGCGCCGCTTATTGATCTCAGCCTCGATCGCGCGCATTTCCTTGTAGGCGATGACCAGGAAGTTGCCCGAACCGCAGGCCGGATCGAACACGCGAATGCGGGCGATGCGCTTGCGCAGGTTGAGCAAGGTGCGCGGGTTGTCGCCCGCTTCTTCCAGCTTTGCACGCAGGTCGTCGAGAAACAGCGGGTTCAGCACCTTCAGGATGTTGGGAACACTGGTGTAGTGCATCCCCAGCTCGCCACGCTCCTCGTCCTCAGCGACGGCCTGGATCATCGACCCGAAGATGTCCGGGTTGATTTTGGTCCAGTCCAGCCCACCGACGTGAAGCAGATAGGACCGTGCAATCTTGCTGAATCGCGGGACTTCGTCGCCGCCTGAGAACAACTGCCCGTTGACATAGGGGAAATCGTCGATATTGGCCCACCGAGGCAGCCCAGCGGCCGCCCGATCCTCACGCTTGGTGTTCATGGTGCGGAACAGCGTGGCGACGACCTCGTGCGTATTGGTCGAATCCCCCGCACTCATCCGCGCGACGGTCTCGGTGAACTTGCCCCTGCCGCCAAAGATATCGGTGTCCTCGGCGAAGAAGCAGAAGATCAGCCGCGCCATGAGCTTGTTCATGTCGTGGCGATGCTCCGCCGTGCCCCATTCCGGGTTGTCCTTCAGCAGTTCGACATACAGACGGTTCAGGCGGCTGGTGGCCCGGATGTCGAAGGCGTTCTCACTGATCTGGCGGACAGTGCTGATGCCCGCCAGCGGCAGGAAGAAGCCGAAATGGTCGGGAAAATCCCTGAAGGCACAGGCGACGGTCTCGCCGCTGGTCAGGTCTTCGGCCTCAAAGTCCGCCCCGTCCGTGGCGAGGATGAACTTCGCCTTGGCCTTGGCCGTAGCCGGGCTGGCCTTAAGAGCGGCCAGCGTCTGCGTCACCCGCCCAGTGTCGCAGGTCAAAATGTGGATGTTGCTAGTCTGGAGAACACCACCGAGATCGGACTTGTTCGACGCCCCCGCGCGCAGGCGCTTGATGGTCGTCGCCTTGTTGCCAAAGGCTTCCAGGAAGGCGTAGGGGAACTCTGCGGGGTCAAAGGGCTGCTCCGCGAGGTCGGTGACGGCTTGTTCGATTTCTACGGCATTCATGGGCGTGCAGCCCCCCTTAGGGGCGTGGCCGCCAAGTTGCTATCGTTTTGCGGAGCGCTCATGTCTTGTCCTGCGTTTTCTCGGCTATCTGCGCGGCAATCCAGCGATCCAACTCGCTGCGACGAAACCGCCAGGTGCCGCCCAGCTTGAATCCCGGTATCTCCCCCTGCTGGGCTAGCCGGTACACGGTCTTCTTCCCTGCCTTGAGGTAGACTGCCACTTCATCCAGCGTGAGAATTTCGCTATCGGGTTGGTTCATTTCAGGCGGCCCGCTTGGTGTCGCGCGGCGAAGTCTTCCAAAGTTTGGCCAAGTTTACCATCTGACCCCCTCGAATGAACCCCGAATCTCATGTGCGCGAAGCCATAGATTCGGCCGGTGCCACGCGTTGCGGCAGGCTCGCGGCACCAGTTCGATTGCAAGGCCTGCTTTACGCAGATGGTTACGCCAAGAAGGTGGTCGCGTCTCTCTTCCCAGGGAAAGCAGGCAACGTAGTAGCCTGTGGCCTCATCTGGATGAGGCGGGCTGAGCAATATCAGCGTAAGGTGTGCGATGGGCAAAGAGGAAACAGGGAAAGTGGACATGGCGCGTTGGCTGCATGAACAAATCGGCCCTGCCTACGATGCGTTGAAGGCCGCCGCAGGCCGCGCCGTTAATGCAGACCAAGTGCGCGCCCGGCTGACTGACGTCGCCCAAGCTGTCGAGCTGGCCGCCGCGTCGATGCGGGCCTAGAACCCCTTACGCCCTTTGACCCGGCCGAAGACCTGACCACTGCTGAAGCCGTAGCCACATTCCTGGCCGACGCCGAGGCGACGGCCGACCCCGCCTATATCGAACACGTCCGCGAAGTCGCAGCACGTGCGCGAACCATGCACAGCATCGCGTCGTGACGGTACCGTTTCCCTCGGGACTTTTCCCCGGAAATGAGGCAAGCACGATGACTGCTATCTGGATGTTTGAGGGTGGGCGACTGGAAGCCCGCGACGAGACCGGCGAGCTGCTGCGCTGGTGGTTGGCTGATGAGGCGATGGGCAGGCCGCTTGCCGCCTTGCTAAACGATACGCACAGCCTGAGCAGGTTGTTTCTCTGGCCGTTGTTGGACGCCAAGGAAGGGCTGGACACGCCAGCATAGAACGAGCTGGCCAGCATCGCCATTTCTGGCGGTGCTTGGCGATGCCAAAGATTGCCTGATGGTGCCGAACGAAGTTACAAAAAAAGCCCGCTCAGTGCCAGTCGATGCCAGACGTGGAATCACTCCCACTCAGTTATCAATAGGAAGAAAAAGCTGTTTTAAATCAGAGTATTGAAACAGACAGATCCGCCAATGCCACGAAAAATACCATGGCGAACCACCGGCTCGCTCATCAGTGACGCAAACGCGCAGCGGTGTCGATTTATCTTCTTCAGACGTCATTGAGTCAAAAGAACTTGCTCCACGCAGCAGGACAACAGAGATCCGGCCCTCGTCATCTCCCATCCCTCTTTCGTTTATTGCGTTTTTCGTTTATTTCGAATATGCTAGACTTTGAGATTGCTTCACAGCCCAGGAACTAGCCATAACCACCACTGCCCCAACCAAGATGACGCTGCCCGCCGAACGGGAGGTCCAGGCAGCCGTGCAAGGTCAACGCGCCTTGGCGGCCTACTTGGCAACGCGCTTCGAAACACAACACATCCAGATCTTCGATGACCGGAACCAGGCCCATCAGGTGGAGTTGCCTACCTCCGCGCTGCGTTTGCTGGTCGATATCCTGGCCGAGTTGGCTGGTGGCAATGCCGTAAGAGTCGTACCCGTCCATACGGAGCTGACGACCCAGGAAGCTGCGGACATGCTCAACGTCTCCCGCCCTCATCTGGTCAAGCTGCTGGAGGATGGCGTGCTGCCGTTCCATCGAACGGGGAAGCATCGCCGAGTGCGGTTCGCGGACCTGATGCAGTACAAGGATGCACGCGATCGTGCTAGCGAAGAAGCCATGGCCGAACTCGCCCGCCAAGCTCAGGAATCAGGCATGGGGTACGAATGAGGCACTCCCCCTTCACTGTCATCTTCGATGCCTGTGTTCTCTATCCCGCGCCGCTGCGCGACTTTCTGATGTGGCTAGGGTTGTCGGGACGGTTCCGTGCTCGCTGGAGTCGCGACATTCATGAGGAGTGGAAACGCAATTTGCTACTCAACAGGCCTGATCTGACACGTGTACAGGTGGATCGCACTTCAGACCTGATGGATCGCGCAATCCCCGATGGTTTGGTAGATGGGTATGAAGATCTCATTGCAGGGTTGACTCTGCCCGACCCCGACGATCGCCATGTTCTCGCTACGGCCATCCGCTGCGGTGCCAACGTGATCGTGACCTTCAATCAACTGGATTTTCCAGCGGACGTGCTCGCTTCCTACGGAGTTGAATCTCAACATCCCGACGAGTTTGTGGAGAATCTCTTTGACCTTGATGCAGCAGCGGTGGTAGCCGCCGCGCAGCGACAGCGGGCGCAACTCAAGAATCCGCCTATCGACGTCGATCGCTATCTGGAGATCCTATTTCGGCAAGGACTGGTTCAGACGACCAAAGCCTTAGCGACCTATTGTTCCATTCTCTAACATCGCAGCTCAACGCGGCCCATCAGGCGCCTGCCGTAGCCGAAGAATGGGAAACCTGCCAAATTGGAGAGAATTGAGTTGGCTATTGATTGGACAAATGCCTCTGGAGGCATCGAAGTAGCGGTGGCAGCAACGGCTCAGGAATTTATTGACGCTCTTCGTCCATCCAATTCCCATTGGTGGGAAGGTGCATCTTGCCCGTGGGTTTTTCGGGGCCACGCATACGAGGAATGGCAGTTATTACCTTCGGCTTGGCGCCCGTCGAATACCATCTTGAACAACAGTATTACTGAAGCGACGCGCCGCTTTGACGCTGTGCAGCCGACGCAAAATCTCAACTGGTTTTGGCATCCCAACTACTGGTCCGGTTCCGCTGCATTTGGCCCACGCGATGCCGAGCTTAGTAGGTTCCTAACAATCCAAACCACTGCCGAGTATTTGCCAGTGTGGGACTTCATCAGCAGGTGTGATGAACTGGGAATGCCGGTACCGATGACAAATCTCGGACCGGATCCAACTACCAATCCAGATTGGTTGGCGGATCCTCACAATCCGATATTTGGCGACGAATTCTTGCGCTTCTCAGATTTGCCGGCTGCCTTGGCTCTCGCACAGCATCATGGGATACCTACGCGTCTTCTTGACTGGACACGAGATCCGATGGCCGCCGCATTCTTTGCCGTTGAGCCATTGCGGGTTGCAAACGCTGGAGCACATCTGGTCGTTTGGGCATTGCACAAGAGCCATGCACAGAGAGTTTCTGTCGAAGGAGTCAGCTTCCCCAATGCACCAAATGGCGCCCCACGATTTGATCCCACCATCGCAGTCGTCAGGCCATCTACTCGCGACAACCCGTTCTTAGCTGCTCAGGCTGGGCTGTTCACGACCATTAGCAGGTCTGGCATTTATTTTATGAAATCAGGTGGTAAACGACCTGGCATTGCGGAGTTTGTTTCTGAGGCCAACCCGGCCATCACGGTACTTAGGAAGCTTAGATTGGCACACGAGCATTTAGCCGACTTAATAGAGATTCTTCGCCGTGAGAATATTTCCCGATCTGCACTCATGCCCACCATGGATAACGTGGCGCAAGACGTTCGAACGAAATGGACACAGCAAGAAGTGATGGATTGAACCATCGCGCGCCGTGAAAAACGAAGCCAATGCTAAGGCGGGTCTCGATACCATGTTGGGATTGTGCCCCAATGCATGGTATCGGCGTTTTTCCCTTGGTACACCCTACACGTACCATGAAAAAAACCATTGATGATGTGGAAGACATAGTTATTGAAATTAAATTTTAACATTTAAATCAATAACTTATAAAACACCCTCACTCCCACTCAATCGTCGCCGGCGGCTTCCCCGACACGTCATAAACCACCCGATTCAACCCCCGAACCTCGTTGATAATCCGGTTCGAAGTCCTCCCCAACAACGCATAAGGCAAATGCGCCCAATGCGCCGTCATGAAGTCGGTGGTCTGCACCGCGCGTAGCGCGACGACGTAGTCGTACGTCCGCCCGTCCCCCATCACGCCCACGGACTTCACGGGCAGGAACACGGCAAACGCCTGGCTGGTCAGGTCGTACCAGTTCTTCCCGACCTCTTCCGCCGCGCACAGGCCCGCGGCGGCATCCTGTTCGGTCGCCCGCGTGCCCCGCAGTTCTTCGATGAAGATCGCATCCGCGCGGCGCAGCAGGTCGGCGTATTCCTTCTTCACCTCGCCCAGGATCCTCACGCCCAAGCCGGGGCCAGGGAACGGGTGCCGGTAGACCATGCCATGCGGCAGGCCCAGCGCGATACCCAGCTTGCGCACTTCGTCCTTGAACAGTTCGCGCAGCGGCTCGAGCAGCTTCAGGTGCAAGGTATCGGGCAGGCCACCCACGTTGTGGTGCGACTTGATGGTGACGGCCTTGCCGGTCTTGGCGCCGGCCGATTCGATCACGTCGGGGTAGATGGTCCCCTGCGCCAGCCACTTCGCGCTCTTGAGCTTGCCGGACTCGCGCTGGAAGACTTCGACGAATTCCTTGCCGATGATCTTGCGCTTGGCCTCGGGATCCGTTTCGCCGGCCAGCTTGCCCATGAAGTCATCCGTGGCATCGACGTGGATGATCTTCAGGCCCATGTTCTCGGCGAAGGTCTTCATGACCTGTTCGCCTTCGTTCAGGCGCAGCAGGCCGTGGTCGACGAACACGCAGGTGAGCTGGTCGCCGATGGCCTTGTGGATCAGGGCGGCGGCAACGGAAGAATCGACGCCGCCGGACAGGCCCAGGATCACCTCATCGCTGCCGACCTGTTTGCGGATGGCCTCGACGGCTTCGCTGACGTAGTCGGGCATGTTCCAGTCGTCGCCGCAGCCGCAGATGTCGTGCACGAAGCGCGCCAGCAGGGCCTGGCCCTGGACGGTGTGGGTGACTTCGGGGTGGAACTGGACGGCGTAGTAGCCGCGGTCGACGTCGGCCATGCCGGCGATGGGACACGAGGCGGTGGAGGCCATGAGCTTGAAGCCGGGGGGCAGTTCGGTGACCTTGTCGCCGTGGCTCATCCAGACCTTGAGCATGCCGTGGCCTTCGGGGGTGGCGAAGTCCTGGATGCCGTTCAGGAAGGGGGTATGGCCATGGGCGCGGACTTCGGCGTAGCCGAATTCGCGGTGATCGCTGAAGCTGACCTTGCCGCCCAGTTGCATGGCCATGGTCTGCATGCCGTAGCAGATGCCGAGCACGGGCACGCCGGATTCGAACACGGCCTGGGGGGCGCGCATGGAGGCTTCGTCGTAGGCCGAGGCGTGGCTGCCGGACAGGATGACGCCCTTCAGGCCCTTGGCGAGTTCGCCGCGGACGAAGTCGTCCGACACGTCGTAGGGATGGATTTCGCAGTAGACCTGCGCTTCGCGCACGCGGCGGGCGATGAGTTGGGTGACTTGCGAGCCGAAGTCGAGAATCAGGATGCGGTCGTGCACGCTTCAGTCCATCCGGTAGTTGGGGGCTTCTTTGGTGATCTGCACGTCGTGGACGTGCGATTCGCGGATGCCGGCGGCGGTGATCTGGACGAATTCGCTCTTGGTGCGCATGTCGTCGATGGTGGCGCAGCCGCAATAGCCCATGGAGGCGCGCACACCGCCCACCAGTTGGTAGATGATGGCGATGACGCTGCCCTTGTAGGGGACGCGGCCTTCGATGCCTTCGGGCACGAATTTGTCGGAGTTGTTGGCCGGGTCCTGGAAGTAGCGGTCGGCCGAGCCGTCGGCCATGGCGCCCAGGCTGCCCATGCCGCGGTAGGACTTGTACGAGCGGCCCTGGTACAGGACGATTTCGCCCGGGGCTTCGTCGGTGCCGGCGAACATGCCGCCCATCATGACGGTGTAGGCGCCGGCCGACAGGGCCTTGGCGATGTCGCCGGAGTAGCGCACGCCGCCGTCGGCGATCAGGGGGACGCCGGTGCCTTCCAGGGCTTCGGCCACGTTGGAGATGGCGGTGATCTGGGGCACGCCCACGCCGGCCACGATGCGGGTGGTGCAGATGGAGCCGGGGCCGATGCCGACCTTGACGCCGTCCGCGCCGGCTTCGACCAGCGCGCGGGCGGCGGCGCCGGTGGCGATGTTGCCGCCGATGACCTGCAGTTGCGGGTAGTGCTTCTTGATCCAGCGCACGCGGTCGAGCACGCCGGCGGTGTGGCCGTGGGCGGTGTCGACGATCAGGACGTCGACGCCGGCGGCGACGAGTTTCTCGACGCGTTCGTCGGTGCCCTCGCCCACCCCGACGGCGGCGCCGACGCGCAGCTTGCCGTGCTCGTCCTTGCTGGCGTTGGGGTTCTCGGTGGTCTTGATGATGTCCTTGACGGTGATCAGGCCGCGCAGCTCGAAGCTGTCGTTGACGACCAGCACGCGCTCCAGCCGGTGCTTGTGCATCAGGGCCTGGGCCTCGTCCAGCGAGGCGCCCTCGCGCACGGTGATGAGGCGCTCGCGCGGCGTCATGACGGTGCGGATGGGTTCGTCGTAGCGGTCTTCGAAGCGCAGGTCGCGGTTGGTGACGATGCCGACCACCTGGCGGCCCTCGACTACGGGCAGGCCGGAGATGCCGTGCTGGCGCTGCAGCTCGATGACTTCGCGCACCTTCATGTGGGGCGCGATGGTGATGGGGTCGAGCACGACCCCGGCCTCGTAGCGCTTGACCCGCGCGACTTCGCGCGCCTGTTCGTCGGCCGTGAGGTTCTTGTGGATGATCCCGATCCCGCCTTCCTTGGCCATGGCGATGGCCAGGCGCGATTCCGTGACGGTGTCCATGGCGGCGGACACCAGGGGAATGTTCAGCGAGATTTCACGGGTCAGGCGGGTTCGAAGACTGGTATCGCGGGGCAACACCGCAGAATATGCGGGCACCAACAACACGTCATCGAAAGTAAGCGCATTTTGTACGAGACGCATCGAGTAACCCCTGGCCGCAATAAACCTACTATTGTAAATCAGAGCGGGGGGCTGCGCTGTTCCGCCTTGCTGTCAAGAGGGTTTATATGCGGGAAAACCCACGGTTTGCCCGCAGGCTGCGCTTAGCGGGCCCGTCCGCGCCCCTTGGCGCCGGCCGAAGCCGCCTTGTGGGCGGCCCGCCGGCGGCGGGATTCCTTGGGGTCGAAGACCAGCGGGCGGTAGATTTCGACCCGGTCATGGTCGTGCAGCACGTGGTCCAGCGGCCGGCGGCGGCCGTGGACGCCGGTACCGGCCCGGGCGGGATCCACGCCCGGGTAGGCCAGGCGAAAGCCGCTGGCGCGGATGGCGTCGGCCAGGGTCGCCCCCTGGGGCAGGACGAGTTCCCGCAGCCAGGTTTCCGTGGCATCCGCATAACAGACGCTGACGGCCACGGTGCCGCCCTGCCCCGCCGGGCTATCCATAACAGGCTTCGGCCCGCTGGGTGAAGGCGTCGATGAAGCTGGTGGCGATACGATTGAACACGGGGCCGACCAGGGCCTCCAGCGCACGGCTGGAAAACTGGTATTGCATGGTGAAGACCACCTTGCAGGCATCGTCGGCCAGGGGCTGGAACTCCCAGACCCCTTCGAGCATCGAAAACGGTCCATCGACCAGATCCAGCTGGATGCGGTCGGGGTAATGGTGGGTGTTGCGGGTGGTGAAACGCTGGCGCAGGCCGGCGAACTGGATCACGACCGAAGCGCGCACGCCGTTCTCGTCCCGTTCGTGCACCTCGGTTCCGCCGCACCAGGGCATGAATTTGGGGTAGTCCTCGACCTTGGCCACCAGGTCGAACATCTGGGCGGCGCTATAGGGGACCAACACCGAACGTTGCACTTTATGCATGCGTAGACGATCCGATTGGGCAAATTGCTAGAATGAATCATTTTAACGGCGTGACGAATGAGCATCATTGAGAACCGCAAGGCATTCCACGACTACTTCATCGACGAGCGTTTCGAGGCCGGCCTGGTGCTCGAAGGCTGGGAGGTGAAGGCCATCCGTGCCGGGCGCGTGCAGCTCAAGGAAAGCTACGTCATCGTCCGCGATGCCGAACTCTACCTGCTGGGCATGCACGTCAGCCCCCTGGAAACAGCCTCCACCCACGTCCATCCCGACGCCACCCGCACGCGCAAGCTGCTGCTCAAGGCCGAGGAAATCAACAAGCTGATCGGCAAGGTGGAACAGCGCGGCTTCGCGCTGGTGCCGCTGAACCTGCATTTCAAGAACTCGCTGATCAAGCTGGAATTCGGGCTGGCGCGGGGCAAGAAGCAGTTCGACAAGCGCGACACCGAGCGCGAACGCGACTGGCTGCGCGAGAAGGCGCAGATCATGAAGCACGATACGCGCAAGCGCGCCTCCTGACTCCTTTAGCGGGTGCACGCCCTAGGCATATCAGCTTTGGCGCCGCGGTGATGAACAGCCGCGCGGCGGCTACCTATACTCGTGCCAGCCATCCACCGCACGAGACCGGACCCGGATCCGGCCAGGAGACGCCCCATGCCGCGCCGCACCGCCCCCTGCCCTCCTGACATCCCCTACCTGTCCACCCACGGCGCGAGCCGGCCATGAGCAGCCTGGCGGGCGTGAAGGTCCTGGACCTGAGCCGGGTGTTCTCGGGCCCCTGGGCCGCGCAGATGCTGGCCGATTTCGGGGCCGACGTAATCAAGGTGGAACGCCCCGGGCGCGGCGACGACGTGCGCCACCAGGGGCTGCGGGCGCGCGGCGAGGACGGCGGCGAGGTGGGCGAAACCTCGTCGTTCATGTCCATGAACCGGGGCAAGCGCTCGGTGGCCATCGACCTGTCCAGGCCGGCCGGACAGGCGCTGGTGCGCGAGCTGGCCATGCGCTCGGACATCCTGATCGAGAACTTCAAGGCCGGCGACCTGGCCCGCTACGGGCTGGACCACGCGTCGCTGGCGGCGCTGAACCCCAGGCTGGTGTATTGCTCGATCAGCGGATTCGGGCAGACCGGTCCCTATAGCCACCTGCCGGGCTACGACCCGCTGTTCCAGTCCATGAGCGGACTGATGAGCATCACCGGCCATGCCGACGGCGAGCCCGGCGGCGGGCCGCTGCGCGTGGGCTATTCGGTGGGGGACATCACCGCCGGCTTCTACGCGGTCAGCGCCATCCTGGCGGCGCTGCGCCACCGCGACGTGGTGTCCGGCACGGGGCAGCACATCGACCTGGCCCTGCTGGACGCCCAGGTGGCGTCGATTTCGCACGTGGCCATGATGTACCTGGTGTCGGGGCGGCAGCCGGCGCGGCTGGGCAATGCCTCGCCCATCACCTGCCCCTGGCAGTCGTTCGACTGCGCCGACGGCCAGATCGTGGTCGCGGTGGGCAACGACACGCAGTTCGCCGCCATGTGCGAGGTGCTGGAACTGCCCGGGCTGCCGGACGATCCGCGCTATGCCACCAATCCCATGCGGGCCCGGCACCGGCTGGAGCTGGTGCCGCTGCTGGAACAGGCCATCGTCCGGCATCCCGTGGCGCGATTGCGCGCGGCCTTCGATGCCGCCGGCGTGCCCTGCGGCCCCATCAACGACTTCGCGCAGGTGTTCGACGATCCGCAGATACGCCATCGGGAAATGCTGCGGCGCATGCCCACGGCCGCGGGGCGCGATATTCCCCAGGTGGCCAATCCGGTCCGTTTCTCGGAAACGCCGGTCCAATACCGGCGCGCCCCGCCCGGCCTGGGCCAGCACACGGACGAAGTGCTGCGCGAGGTGCTGGGCCTGGAGACGGCCGAGCTGGAGGCCCTGCGGCGCGACCGCATCATCCAGGCCGCCCCATGACCGCGCCGCTGCACGGCATCCGCGTGCTGGACCTGAGCCGGGTGTTCTCCGGCCCGTTCGCGACCCAGATGCTGGCCGACCTGGGGGCGGACGTGATCAAGGTCGAACGGCCGGGCGTGGGCGACGAGGCCCGCCACCAAGGCTCGCCGCTGCGGGACGCCGAAGGCAGACCGCAGGACTGGACCTCGTCCTTCCTGGCGATGAACCGCGGCAAGCGATCCATCGCCATCGACCTCGCCAGGCCCGAGGGGCAGGCGCTGGTGCGCGACCTGGCACGGCAAAGCGACGTCTTCATCGAGAACTTCAAGGCCGGCGACCTGGGCCGCCACGGGCTGGACTACGCGTCGCTGCGCGCGGCCAATCCGCGCCTGATCTATTGCTCGATCACCGGCTTCGGCCAGGACGGGCCGCGCGCCCGCCAGCCGGGCTACGACCTGGTGTTCCAGGCCATGAGCGGCATCATGAGCATGACGGGCGACCCCGACGGGCCGCCGCAGCGCGTGGGCTATTCGGTGTCGGACATCACCGCCGCCTACCATGCGGTGATCGGCATCCTGTCGGCGCTGCACGCGCGCCAGGCGGGCCTGTGCGAAGGCCAGCACATCGACATCGCGCTGCTGGACTGCCAGTTGGCCGCCGCCTCGCACGTCGCGATGGGCTATCTGCTGTCGGGCGAACAGCCGGCGCGCATCGGCACGCGCTCGCATTTCATGGTGCCCTACCAGGCCTTCGACTGCGCGGACCAGCCGGTGGTGGTGATGTGCGGCAACGACGACCAGTTCCGCCGGCTGGCCGCCGCGCTGGGCCTGCCCGGGCTGGCGGACGATGCGCGCTACGCCGCCAATCTCCGGCGCATGCGGCACCAGGACACGCTGGTGCCCCTGCTGCAAGAGGCGCTGCGCGCGCACCCGCGCGCCCACTGGCTGGATGTGCTGGACCGGGCCGGCGTGCCCTGCGCGCCCATCCAGGACTTCCGGCAGGCCTTCGACGATCCGCAGGTGCGGCACCGCCAGGTGGTCACGCACCTGCCCTTCACGCCCACCGGCACCCTGCCCCTGGTGGCCAATCCCGTGCGCCTGTCGGAAACTCCGGTCGAATACCGGCGCCCACCGCCGGCGCTGGGCGAGCACACCGAGGAAATCTGCGCGCAACTGCTGCAAGTGCCGGTTGAACGGCTGCGCGCGCTGCGCGAGCAAGGCATTCTTTGACGGGGCACGCCCCCGGGGACTTTCATGGACGACACTCTGCGGGAATTTCGCGACAGCGCCGCCGGCTACCTGGGCGCGGCCGACCAGCGGCAGCGCATGCGCGCGCTGGACGACAGCGCGGGCGGCCACGACCGCGCCGAATGGCGGCGCATCGCGAAACTCGGCTGGCTGGCGGTGCTCGTGGCCGAGGCCGACGGCGGACTGGGCCTGGGTCTGCCCGAACTGTGCGCGATCGCCCAGGAAGCCGGCCGCCATCTGCTGCCCGAACCGCTGGCCGCGGCGGGCGCGCATACGATGGCGCTGCTGGCCGGCGTGCCCGCCACGCCGCTGCGCGCGGCGTTACTGGAGAAGGCGATGTCGGGCGACCTGCTGATGGGCGTGGCATGGCAGGAACACGCCGGCCAGCTCGATCCGGACGCCCAGCCCGGCGCGCACGCCACGCGCGAGACCATGGGGCTGCGGCTGGCCGGCCGCAAGCGCTTCGCCCAGCCCGGCGCCGGCGTGGACGGCTGGCTGCTGACGGCCACGCTGGACGGCGAAGTCGCCCTGCTGTGGCTGCCCCGCGAGCGGCTGGCTCGCGCCCCCGCCACCCGGCGCCAGGTGGATGGCAGCGCGCAGGCCGACCTGGAGCTGGACGGCTCGGTCCTGGACGCGGAGCACGTGCTGGCCACCGGCCCGACGGCCATCGAGGCCCTGGCGCGCGCCAACGACGCGGCGCGCCTCGCCCAGAGCGCGGAACTGGCGGGCATCGCGCGGCGGGCGCTGGAACTGACGCGCGACTATCTGGCGACGCGGGAACAGTTCGGCCGCCCCATCGGCAGCTTCCAGGCCTTGCAGCACCGCCTGGTCGATGGGCTGATACAGGTGGAGCTGGCCGAGGCCTGCCTGCGCGAGGTGCTGGCGCAGGCGGCACCGGATATCCCCGCCACCCGACTGGCGCGCCTGGCCAGCCGGGCCAAGGCCCGATGCGCCCACGCGGCGTTGGAGATGACCCGCATGGCGATCCAGCTGCACGGGGCCATCGGCACCACCCATGAATACGACATCGGCCTGTATTTCCGCCGCGCGATGGCGCTGTCCGCGCACCTGGGCAACGCCGAGGCGCACCGCATGCGCTACGCGGCGCTGGCCGCGCCGCAGGCGGATCACCACGAAGCCGCCCCGTCGCCCGCGCCCATCACCGCGTTCCCCGCCGACGCGGACTGGGAGGCCATGCCCGAAGCCGAGTTCCGCCGCCTGGTGCG
This sequence comes from Pigmentiphaga kullae, assembly GCF_004216695.1. Classification (GTDB taxonomy): domain Bacteria; phylum Pseudomonadota; class Gammaproteobacteria; order Burkholderiales; family Burkholderiaceae_B; genus Pigmentiphaga; species Pigmentiphaga kullae. Next base: position 537,669 of record NZ_SGXC01000002.1, on the reverse strand, counting down.
CGCGCTGTTCGACGCCCATTACCCGCAGGACCGGCGCCACATGCCCTACCGGCAGACCTGGGCCGAGACGCGCGACTGGTACCTGACGCTGGCCCGCCTGGGCTGGCTGGCACCGGCCTGGCCGCGCGAGCATGGCGGCATGGGCTTGCCGCCGGACAAGCTGATCGCCTACATCGAGGAGGCCGAGGCCTACGGCGTCGCGCGGCCGCCCGACCAGGGGCTGAACATGGTGGGCCCCATCCTGATGCGCTTCGGCACCCAGGAACAGCGCGCCCGCTTCCTGCCGGCCATCCTGAAGGGCGAGCACGTCTGGATCCAGGGCTATTCGGAACCCAACGCCGGCTCGGATCTTGCCGCCGTGCGCACGGAAGCCGTGCCCGACGGCGACCATTTCGTCGTCAACGGCCAGAAGACCTGGACGACCTGGGGCTCGGACGGCACGCACATGTTCATGCTCGTGCGCACCGACAAAACGGTGAAAAAGCAGGCCGGCATCAGCTTCCTGCTGGTGGACCTGAAGACGCCCGGCATCACCGTGCGCCCCATCCGCAACATCGCCGACGAACGGGAGTTCTGCGAGGTGTTCTTCGACAATGTGCGGGTGCCGCGCGAGAACCTGGTGGGCGGCCTGAACGAAGGTTGGACGGTGGCCAAGGCGCTGTTGGGCTTCGAGCGCCTGTTCACCGGCAGCCCCAAGCATTCCCAGCACACGCTGCGGCAGGTGGAGAAACTGGCGCGCCAGCGTGGCCTGTTCGACGATCCCGCCTTCGTCGCGCGCCATACGGCCCTGCAGCTCGACACGCTGGACCTGGGGGCGGCGTACGGCTGCTTTGCCGAACTGGCCAAGCGCGGGGCGGCCATCCCGCCCACCGTATCGGTCCTGAAGATCTGGTCCACCGAGACCTACGAGCGGCTGGCCCTGCTGCTGATCGAGGCCGCCGGCGAATACGGCGCGGTGCGCGACCACGCCGTCACCGACGAGATCGACCTGCACGTGGTGGCACCGCTGTTCAACGCGCTGGGCGCGAAGATCTTCGCCGGCAGCAACGAGATCCAGCGCAACATCCTGGCCAAGGCCGTGCTGGAGCTGCCCTCGGGCTGAAGGCTGCGGCGTTCAGCCCTGCCCGGCCTGCGTGCCCTTGACCACGGTCAGCGCCGAAGCGATCAGGCCGCTGATGTCGCTGACGTTGGCGGGCACGATCAGGGTGTTGTTGGTCTTGGCAAGGTTGCCGAAGGCATCGACGTAACGCTCGGCCACTTTGAGATTGACCGCTTCCATGCCGCCGGGGTGCTTGATGGCCTCGGCCACCTGGATGATGGCCTTGGCGGTGGCGTCGGCCACGGTGACGACGGCGTTGGCCTCGCCCTGGGCCTGGTTGATCTGGGCCTGCTTTTCGCCCTCGGAACGGGCGATGGCGGCCTCGCGCTCGCCGGTGGCGATGTTGATCTGTTCCTGGCGGCGGCCTTCGGAGGCGGCGATCAGGGCCCGCTTCTCGCGCTCGGCGGTGATCTGGGCCTGCATGGCGCGCAGGATCTCGGCCGGCGGCGTCAGGTCCTTGATTTCGTAGCGCAGCACTTTCACGCCCCAGTTCAGCGCGGCCTCGTCCAGCGCGCTGACGATGCTGCTGTTGATCTGCTCGCGTTCCTCGAAGGTCTTGTCCAGCTCCAGCTTGCCGATGACCGAGCGCAGCGTGGTCTGGGCCAGCTGGGTGATGGCGACGATGTAGTTGGACGAACCGTACGAGGCACGCATCGCATCGGTAACCTGGAAGTACAGGATGCCGTCCACCTGCAATTGCGTGTTGTCGCGCGTGATGCACACCTGGCTGGGCACGTCCAGCGGGATTTCCTTGAGCGAATGCTTGTAGGCCACGCGTTCGATGAACGGGATCACGAAGCCGGCGCCGGGCGAGAGCACGCGGTCGAACTTGCCCAGGCGCTCGACCACCCACGCATGCTGCTGCGGAACGATGGCGATGGCCTTGACGACGATGAGGATGGCCAGGAAAACAATGACCAGCAGGACGATGGTGGATGCGCTCATGGTGCTTCCTTGTGGTATTGCCAGAGACGGGAAGGCCGTCCGCAACGGCCTTAGCGAGTGGGCGAAAGAACGAGGCTGTTGCCGCGCATCTCGGTGATCACGAACTGCCCGGCGACCGGCTCGGCCCCGGGCGCGAGCTCGGCCTGCCAGTGCGCCCCACGATACCAGACCCGCGCGGTGCGATCTTCGTTCCAGGCCTCGACCTTCACAGTCTGGCCGATGTCCATGTTGACGTTGGCGTTGGAAGACGGCGGCGAACCGCGCTTCTTCAGCACGTTCAGGCGCTTGAGCAGCAGCGTGCACAACACCACCGCCGCCGCGCACAGCACCAGCTGCCAGGCGATGTCCACGCCCAGCCAGGCCGCGATGCCGGCCACGGCGAAGCCAACGGCGACCATGAGCAGATAGAAGGTGCCGGTCATGACTTCGCCGATCAGGGCCAGGGCCATCAGACCGAACCATACCCAGGCGGGATTCATAGTTGCCTCCTTCGAGCGAGAGCGGACGCGGCCCGCCGGCTCGGCCGTGCGGCGCGAAACGTGCCGCAGTGACGTATCTGCCTCTATTATGCCTGCCTGGGGGAAATGCCGCCCGGCCATGCCCCCCGGCAACCGGAGGAACCACCATGCGCATACCGCCCGCCCCCAGGCCCGCCTGTCCTTCATCCGCCAGCCGACGGCAATTCCTGGGTTATGGCGGGGCCGGCATGCTGGCCGCGGTCCTGCCCGGCTGCGGTGGGGGCGACGGCCCGACGCCCGCCGCCTACGCGCAGACCATCGAATGGGGCCGCCAGGAAATCGCGCGCGCCCTGTCCGGCGATCCCGACAACGTGGCCGCGGTCTCGATCGCCCTGCTCAAGAACGACACCGTGGTCTGGCAGCAGGCCTTCGGCCGCGCTTCGGTAGAGGACAACGTCGCAGCCGGCATCCAGACGCGCTTCAACATCGGTTCGGTCAGCAAGGTACTGGCGGCGCTGGCCGCCATGATCCTGCGGGACCGCGGACTGCTGGACCTCGATGCACCGGTGGCGCGCTACCTGCCCGACTTCACCATGCTGTCGCCCGAGTACGCCCGGATCACGACCCGGCACCTGCTTTCGCACTCCTCGGGCCTACCCGGCACCAGCATGCGCAACGCCTTCGCCTTCGAGCCCATGCCGGGCTACGCGGTCAACGCCGAAGCGGCCCTGGCCGACGAGCACCTGAAGCATCTGCCCGGCGAACTGGCGGTCTATTGCAACGACGGCTTCACGATGATCGAACGGGTGGTGGCGGCCCTTGCGAAGCAGGACTACACATCCTTCATCCAGGCCAACGTGCTGACTCCCCTGGGCATGGCCGACTCCGGTTTCCTGACGAAGAAACCGACGGGCGGTTCGTTCGCGCTGCCATATGCGGGCGGCAGGCAGTACCCCCAAGAGTTCGTCAGCCCGCTGGCCACCGGCGGCCTGACCGCCACGCCGGGCGACATGATGAAGCTGGCGCGCCTGTTCCTCGAACGGGGCACCTACCAATCGCGGCGCATCGTGTCGGCCGACGGCATCGCGCAGATGGGCACCGACCAGACCCGGGGCCTGACCATCAATCCTTCGCCGGAATGGGTATGGGGGCTGGGCTGGGACAGCGTGCGGCATCCCGCCCTGGCCGCGGCCGGCGTCCAGGCGTGGCAGAAGAACGGCGGCACGGCGTTTTTCTCGAGCGACTTCTACGTCCTCCCGGACCAGCGGTTGGCCCTGATGGTGACCGGCAACACGGGCAACGCACAACGCCCCGACACCTATCGCGCCGGCGCGCTGGCCGAAGGCGTACTGCTGCGCGCCCTGGTCGAGGACGGCACGATACGCGCCCTGCCGCCGCTGGTCGCCCATACCGCGCCGCCCGTGGCGGCATCGCCCGGGCTGACCGACGCTGTGGGCGTCTACGCCAACTACAACCAGCCCACGCGGGTCACCGCCAACCAGGACGGCAGCTTCTCGCTGTCGTCCTGGAACGGCACTGCCTGGCAACCGATGAACGGCGGCGCCCGATACAGCTATCGCAGCGACGGCTGGTGGTGGGGTGGCGATGCCCCCATCAGCTACCGCTTCGAAGTCGTGTCCGGTATCGACGCGAACGGCCAGCCCTATCGCTATCGCTACCTGATGCTGCGCGGCCCCCTGTTCGGCGCCGGCTACAACGAGACCACCCTGCCCGTGGGCCAGCAACTGCTTCCGCTGGCGCCGCTGGGTGCCGCCTGGCAGGCGCGGCTGGGCAAGACCTGGACGGTCACCAACGAATCCCCGGCGACCGTTCCATCCACCCTGAACGGCACCCCCTACGCCACGCTGGGCAGCCTGCCCGAACTGCCGGGCTACATCCTGGTGCGCAACAGCAGCTACGACGACGGCTCGCCTGAATACCAACTCCTGGCCCCGCTGGCCGCCGACCGCGCCGGCATGACGGTCAAGATCCCCGCCAACGCCGGCCGCGACCTGTACGAGCTGCACTTCGCCACCGCCGGAGGCAAGGAAACGCTGACCATAGGCAGTTGGACCTACGAGGCAGCCGTGGGCTGATCTGGCGGTGCCTGCAAATATTTACCCGGGTAATATTGACGATCAAATTTTACCCGGATAAAATTTGCAAACGCTCACGCCAAGCCCAACAGGAAAATCTCGAAAATGGCATCGTCCACCCCATCCCCTCGCTACCTGGAACCCACGCAGCAATCCGGCCGCGCATTCATCATGAGGAAAATGCAGGGCAACGTCGTCATGTTGAACCTGCTGCGCTTTCGCGAGATTGCCGACTACGCCGCGAACCCGGAACTGGCGCCGAAAGAGCCCATCAGCGGCGCGCAGGCGTTCGATCGCTATATCCACCACACACTGCCGCTCCTGCACGCAAGCGGTGGGGACCTGCTGTTCCTCGGCACTGGCGGCCCGCTCCTGATCGGCCCGGAAAACGAACGCTGGGACCTGGCCATGATGGTCAGACAAAGCAGCGCCGAGTCATTCCTGGATTTCGCGAACAATGCGGAGTATCTGGCGGGCATGGGCCATAGAACGGCGGCGATCGAAGACGCCCGGCTCCTTCCGTTGACGCAGATCGAGAAAACGAGTTCAAGCAAATGAAGTCCCTGCGAGCCAACGGCATCACCGTCTGCTACGACAGCCTGGGTGACGAAGACGACGACACCATCCTGCTGATCTCGGGTCTTGGTACTTACATGATCCGCTGGACGGATCCCTTCTGCCTAAGCCTTGTGGCAAAGGGTTTTCGCGTCATCCGCTTCGACAACCGGGATGCGGGTCTGTCGAAGCATTTCACGAACTCACCCACTCCGGATTTCGCGGCCTTGGCAACGGCCATCGCGGCGGGCCGGAAGCCGGACGTGCCTTACACCCTCGATGACATGGCGGCAGACGCCATCGGCCTGCTGGACGCCCTGTCCATCGAGCGCGCACACGTCGTCGGGCGTTCGATGGGCGGCATGATCGCGCAACTGATGGCCGGTGATCACCCGCAGCGCGTGTCGTCGCTGGCTTCCATCATGTCCAGCACGGGCAACCCCGGTCTGCCTTCGGCGGCGGCCGACATCATGGCGATGCTGACCAGGCGGGCGCCCCACGCCGTTGACGATGAAGAGGGATTCGTCGCGCATGGCCTCGCGTTTGCGAACCGCATCGGCGGCACCCGCTTCCCCATCGATCGGGAAGCGCACCGCGCCATGATTCTGGAAGAGTCCCGCCGCGCCTACGATCCGGCCGGTTTCGGACGGCAGATCGCCGCGATCGCCGCCACGGGGGATATACGGCCACGGCTTGCCCGTATCCGTGTCCCGACCCTGGTGGTACATGGCAGCGACGATGCATTGATCCCGCCGGCCTGCGGCGAGGATACGGCGGCGTCCATCCCCGGCTCGGAATTTCTACTGATCGAGGGCATGGGCCACGACTTGCCGGCCGCGCTCCATCAGACACTTGTCGACGCAATTTGCAGGAACGCGCGCCGCGACATCGGCAAATAAAAGAACGCCTGGGGCACAGTGGATCCGGCTCCGCCGGTCCACCAGTGCCGCCCCCCCCCCGGGGGGGCAAGTCAGCGCATAGGGGGGACCCTATTCAGCGAGCTTCTTCCAGGTGTCGACCACGGTATCCGGATTCAGCGAGATCGACTTGATGCCCTGGTTCTTCAGCCACACCGCGAAATCGGGATGGTCGGAAGGCCCCTGGCCGCAGATGCCGACGTACTTGTCAGCCTTCAGGCAAGCCTCGATGGCACGCTGCAGCAGCGCCTGCACGGCCGGGTCGCGTTCGTCGAAGTCGGCGGCCAGCAGTTCCAGGCCCGAGTCGCGGTCCAGGCCCAGGGTGAGCTGGGTCAGGTCGTTCGAACCGATCGAGAAGCCGTCGAAGTGCTCGAGGAACTGCTCGGCCAGCACCGCGTTGGACGGCACTTCGCACATCATGATCAGGCGCAGGCCGTTTTCGCCGCGCTTGAGCTGGTTGTCGGCCAAGAGGCCCACTACGCGCTCTGCCTGCTTGAGCGTGCGCACGAAGGGAACCATGATCTCGACGTTGGTCAGGCCCATGTCCTGGCGCACGCGGCGCAGCGCCTCGCATTCCATGCGGAAGCACTCGGCGAACTCGTCGGCGATGTAGCGCGACGCGCCGCGGAAGCCCAGCATGGGGTTCTCTTCCTCGGGCTCGTAGCGCGAGCCGCCGATCAGCTTGCGGTATTCGTTCGACTTGAAGTCGGACATGCGCACGATGACGGACTTGGGGTAGAAGGCCGCGGCGATCGTGGCGATGCCTTCGGCCAGCTTGTCGACGAAGAACGCGCGCGGGCTGGCGTAGCCCCGGGCCACCGACTCCACCGCCTTCTTCAGGTCGCCGTCGACATTCGGATAGTCGAGGATGGCCTTGGGGTGGATGCCGATGTTGTTGTTGATGATGAATTCCAGGCGGGCCAGGCCCACGCCGCCGTTCGGGATCTGCGCGAAGTCGTAGGCGAGCTGCGGGTTGCCCACGTTCATCATGATCTTGACGTCGATGGGAGGCATTTCCCCGCGGCGGACTTCCTCGACCTCGGTTTCCAGCAGGCCGTCGTAGATCCGGCCCTCGTCGCCTTCGGCGCAGGACACGGTGACCATGGCGCCGTCCTTCAGGACGTCGGTGGCGTCGCCGCTGCCGACGACCGCCGGGATGCCCAGTTCACGCGCGATGATGGCCGCGTGGCAGGTACGGCCGCCACGGTTGGTGACGATGGCCGAGGCGCGCTTCATGACCGGCTCCCAGTTGGGATCGGTCATGTCGGTGACCAGCACGTCGCCGGGCTGGACCTTGTCCATGTCGGCGATGTCGCCCACCAGGCGCACGGGGCCCGAGCCGATCTTCTGGCCGATGGCGCGGCCGGTGACCAGCACGTTGCCGGTGGCCTTCAGGCGGTAGCGCTGCTGCACGTCGTTGCCGGACTGCTGCGACTTCACGGTTTCCGGGCGGGCTTGCAGGATGTAGATCTTGCCGTCGTTGCCGTCGCGGCCCCACTCGATGTCCATGGGACGGCCGTAGTGTTTCTCGATGATGACGGCGTAGCGCGCCAGCTCGATGACGTCTTCGTCGGACAGCGAGAAGCGGTTGCGCAGCTCGGGCGCGACGTCGACCGTGCGCACGGCGCGGCCTTCGGTGCGGGCCGGGTCGAATTCCATCTTGATCAGCTTGGAGCCGATGCGGCGGCTGACGATGGGATACTTGCCGGCGGCCAGCGTGGGCTTGAAGACGTAGAACTCGTCGGGGTTGACCGCGCCCTGCACCACCGTTTCGCCCAGGCCGTAGGACGAGGTGATGAAGACGACGTCGGGGAAGCCCGATTCGGTGTCGATGGTGAACATGACGCCGGCCGCGCCGGTGTCGGAGCGGACCATGCGCTGGATGCCGGCGGACAGGGCCACGTCGGCATGGGCGAAGCCCTTGTGCACGCGATACGAGATGGCGCGGTCGTTGTACAGCGACGCGAACACGTGGCGGATCTTGTCCAGCACGTCGTCGATGCCGACCACGTTCAGGAAGGTTTCCTGCTGGCCGGCGAACGAGGCATCGGGCAGGTCTTCGGCGGTGGCGGACGAACGGACGGCGAACGAGCCCTTGCCGTCGGCGTCGAGCTTGGCGAACGATTCACGGATGTCCTTCTCGAACTTGGCCGAGAAAGGAGCGTCGACGATCCATTGCCGGATTTCCGCGCCGGTTTCGGCAAGCGCGCGCACGTCTTCCGGATTCAGGGAAGACAGGCGATCGTTGATCCGGGTATCCAGACCCGAATCCTTCAGGAAATCGCGGAAAGCCTCTGCCGTCGTGGCAAAACCCCCGGGCACGCGGACGCCGGCGCCGGTGAGCTGGCTGATCATCTCTCCAAGTGAGGCGTTCTTTCCTCCTACCGAGTCAACATCCGTCATCCGGAGTTGCTCGAACGGCACAACATAAGACATGAAAGTCCCCTATTACAATGGCAAGAAAGCTTGTTTGGCGAGCACACGCGCCGGGCGTGGTGTGCTGGCCAAACCCGCCTCCGCCGCGGCCCGGCTCCTAAAGCCTGGGGCGCGCGCCATGCGTAACCGGGGTAATCCCAGGATTGTACGCCGGCCGCCAGGCTTTCTGCACATCGGTTGCTTCGTTTGCCTTTCCCATCCCCGGAAACCCTGTTTTTGCGAGATATCCATGCCTCAATCCGCTCCCGCCGCGAATTCGTACCTGCGCACCGTATTCGTGGTCTCCGACGGCACCGGCATTACCGCCGAGACCTTCGCCCACTCGGTCCTGGCTCAGTTCGAGAACGCCCGCTTCCGCCATATCAGGCTCCCTTTCATCGATTCGGTGGATAAAGCGGCCGACGTAGCGGCCCGGATCGACGCCGCCTTCACCGCGGACGGACAGCGCCCCATCGTCTTCAGCACCCTGGTCAATTCCGAGATCAACACCCGCGTACGCCAGGCCAACGGCCTGTTCCTGGACCTGTTCTCGACCTTCGTCGAGCCCATCGAGCAGGAACTGAACATCAAATCCAGCCATTCGATCGGCCGCTCGCACAACATGGCCAACACCAAGCAGTACCAGAGCCGGATCGAGGCCATCAACTTCAGCCTGGCGCACGACGACGGGCAGTTCATCAAGGGCCTGGAGCAGGCCGACGTGATCCTGGTGGGGGTGTCGCGCTGCGGCAAGACGCCCACCAGCCTCTATCTGGCCATGCAGTACGGGATCAAGGCCGCCAATGTGCCGCTGATTCCCGACGATTTCGAGCGCGGCGCCCTGCCCTCGGCCATCCTGCCGCACCGGGCCAAGCTGTTCGGGCTGACCATCCAGCCCGAACGCCTGGCCGAGGTGCGCAACGAGCGCCGGCCCGACAGCCGCTACGCGTCGCTGGAACAGTGCCGCTACGAGGTGGCCGAGGCCGAGAAGCTGATGCGCCGCGAAAGCATCCGCTGGCTGTCGACCACCACCAAGTCGATAGAGGAAATCTCGACCACGGTGCTGCAGAAGATCGGGCTGGAAGGCCGGTTCTACTAAGACCGGGAAGAAGCGGCGGGCGGGCGCGCCAGCGCCTCGCTCTCGGCCGCGTGGGGTCGGGCGGCGACCTCCAGGCACTCCCGCAACACATTCAGCAGTTCGCGCCGCCTGGGCTCGCGGGGCATGACCAAGCCCAGTTCGCGGTGGAAGATGTCGTCGCCCAGCGAGACCGCCCGCACGCCCGGCGGCAGGCAGTTCCTGCGCGTAACCGGCACCAGCGACACGCCCAGCCCGGCCGCCACCATCGCCACCATGGCATCCACGTCCTCGATGTCCAGCATCGCCTCGACCTGCAGGTCGTGCCGGCGCAGGAAATGCTCGACCCCCCTGCCGCCGAACGAGGCCCGGTCGTAGCGGATGAAGGGATGAGTGGCCAGCAACTGGCGCCAATCGTCGCCCGGGACCTCGCCCGGCACCGCCAGGACGAAGGGTTCGCGCACCAGCGGCTGCCACAGCAGTTCCCGCGGCAGCATGAAAGGCGGCGCGATCATCAGCGCGGCGTCCAGCTCGCCGCTGTCGACCTGGCCGATCAGAAACAGCGACGAGCCGTGCACCAGCCGCACCGACACCAGGGGATGCCGGTCCCGCAGGATGCCCAGCGCCCCCGGCAGCATGCCCACCTGGGCGGTCTGGATCGCCCCCATCCTGACCGTGCCGCGCAGCTCGCGGCTGGTCACCCGCACCGCCAGTTCGTCGAACAGGCCGACGATCTGGCGGGCCATCTCCACCGCTTCCTCGCCCGCCTCGTTCAGCGTGGCCGAACGCCCGGTGCGGGTGAACAGCGGCGCGCCCAGTGCCTCTTCCAGCCGCTGCATCTGGGCGCTGACGGCCGACTGCGTCAGGCCGATGCGGGACCCGGCGGCGGCAAAGGTTCCCCAGCGCACGACCGCGAGAAACGTCTTCAGTTCGCGTAGCACGCCCCCACCTCCAATTAATCGAAAAAATTTGACCTCAGACGAAAAACAAAGCGTTTTCGTTTAAGGATTTTTGTTTATACCATGGGTGCCATCGGATGCCTGCCTTGGCATTCCTCTCCCACCTCATGCTTGCCTGACACTGGCCGCTCGCAGTGGGATTAACTTCATCTAAAAATCAACAACACAAGACAAATAAACTTAAATTCATTCAATTTCAACCAACTTCATGGCACAGCACTTGCTTGATAACCCAGGAGACGGCACGCAATCCCGCGTACGCCACCCCTCTCTCTTGAATGGAACAGCAGGTATGAAGATCCCCTCCTTTCTAGCGGCCGCCGCGCTGGCCCTGGCAATTGCCCTGCCGGCCCATGCCTACCCGGACCGGCCGATCACCATCGTGGTGCCCTTTTCGGCGGGCGCCGGCACCGATCTGACCGCCCGCCTCCTGGCGCGCACCATGGAGAAGCACGCGGGCCGCAGCGTGGTGGTAGTGAACCGCGCCGGCGCCGGCGGCGAGATCGGCATGGCCTCGGTCGCCAATGCGGCGCCCGACGGCTACACGCTGTCCATCCTCAATACGCCCAACGTACTGACCATTCCCATCGAACGCCGGGCGCAGTTCAGCCTGTCCAGCTTCGACGTGGTAGCCAACATCGTGGACGACCCCGGTACCCTGAGCGTGCGCGGCGACAGCCCCCTGCGCGGCGTCCAGGACCTGGTGGAAGCGGCCCGCAAGGCGCCCGGCACGCTGACCTACGGCACGGCGGGCGTGGGCTCGGCCGGCCACATTTCCATGCTGCTGCTGGAACAGGCCGCCGGCATACGGCTGCGGCACGTGCCCTTCAAGGGCACGGCGGACGTCGCCACGGCCCTGCTGGGCGGCCACATCGACATCGCCACCGCCAACCTGGGCGAGGCCCTGGGTTTTTCCAAGGGCAAGCAGTGGCGCATCCTGGGCCAGATGGCGCCCGGCCGCTCCCCCATGGCGGCGGACCTGCCCACCTTCGCCGAGGCCGGCTATCCCATCGAAAGCGGTTCGCTACGCGGACTGGGCGCGCCGCGCGGCACGCCGCCGGAAACGCTCAAGGCGCTGTCCGCGCTGGTGGACAAGGCCATCAACGACCCCGAGTTCCGCCAGGCGGCCAAGGGGGCCGAGCAGAACGTCCGCTACCTGCCGCGCGACGACTATGCGCTCCTGCTGACGGGCATGCAGGGCCGGTTCGAGAAACTGTGGGCGGCCTCGCCCTGGAACCAATGATGCCGCCCCCCTCGTTTTCCACGCACCGGACCGCCTCCATGAAAACCGCCCTCCGTTTCCTCGCCATTGCCTTCGCGCTGGCCGGCGCCCGCGCCGCGCACGCCGCCTACCCCGACCGCCCCATCACCATGATCGTGCCGTTCAGCGCGGGCGCCGGCACCGACCTGACCGCGCGCACTGTCGCCCAATGCATGGAAGGCCAGATCAAGGGTGCCTCCATCGTCGTCACCAACCGCCCCGGCGCGAGCGGCGACATTGGCCTGTCGGCCCTGGCCACGGCCGCGCCCGACGGCTACACCCTGGGCATCGTCAACACGCCCGGCGTGGTCAGCATCCCGATCGAGCGCCAGACGCGCTATACCGTCGCCAGCTTCGACTTCCTGGGCGCCGTGGCCGATGCGCCGGGCACGATCAGCGTGCACGCCGACAGCGGCATCCAAACCATCCAGGACCTGGTACGCGCGGCCAAGGCAAAGCCGGGCGCCATCACCGTGGGCACGCAGGGCGTGGGCTCGGCCGGGCACATCGCGCTGTTGCTGCTGGAGCAGTCGGCCGGCATCGAACTGACCCCGGTGCCGTTCCAGGGCGCGGCGCCCGCGCGCACCGCGCTGCTGGGCAAGGTGATCGACACCACCATGGCCAACGTGGACGAGGCCGTGAGTTTCCGCAACGGCTCGCCCTGGCGCGTCCTGGGCGTGATGAGCGACGCCCGCTCGTCCGTGGCCGCCGAGCTGCCCACCTTCAAGGAAGCCGGCTACGACATCGTGGCGGGCTCCATGCGCGGCTTCGCCGGCCCCAAGGGCATGCCGCGCGAGGTGGTCAAGACGCTGTCCGACGCCATCCGCACCTGCGCCGCCGACCCGGTGTTCCTGGACCGCGCGCAGAAATCCTTCCTGCCCGTGCGCTACCTGCCGCCGCAGGAATACCTGAGCAGCCTGCGGCGGCTGGACGCGTCGCTGCGCGAGCTGTGGAAGACCAAGCCCTGGAACCAATGACACCTTCACCCCAACGGCGGGATTCCGCCATCCTGAACGAGACGAACGCTTCATGAGAACCGACCACAGCACCTACGCGGACATCCGCGCCTACCTGAAGAATCACGACACCCTGCTGGTCCCGGTGGGCGCCACCGAGCAATACGGCTCGCACCTGGCCACGGGCGCGGAACTGCGGCTGTGCGAGATGATCGCCACCGAGGTCGGCGCGCTGACCGGCTTTGCCGTGACGCCCATCATTCCGGTCAACTACTCGGCCATGTTCCTGGACTATCCCGGCACGCTGTCGGTGTCCATGGCCACGCTGGAACGCTACCTGGACGAGATGTGCGACGGCCTGGCCGGCCAGGGCTTTCGCCACTTCATGTTCGTCAACATCCATGCCGGCTCGCTCGGCCCCATCGAAAGCGTGTGTCGCAACCTGCGCCGGCGCCATGGCGCGGTGGGCGGCACCATCGACGTCTTCACGGTGATGCGCGACGTGGGCGGCGTGGAGTTCAAGACCAGGAAGTCGCCCTCGGGCCACGCCTCGGAAATGGTGACCTCGGTGGCGCTGGCCAAGTGCCCCGAACTGGTTTTCATGGACCGCGCGCAGGCCACCGAATCGCTGCGCCCCTTCGTGGACGGCGTCAAGACGGTATCCAGCGGCAAGGTCAGCCTGGGCAAGTCCAGCTTCTCGGTGTTCAGCGACATCAGCGACTACGCGCCCATCGGCACCCAGGGCGACCCGACCGGCGCCACCGCCGAGCAGGGGCACCAGGTCTGGAACGCCGCGGTGGACTACCTGGCCGAGGCGGCCAGGAAGTTCAGCCAGATGTCGTTCCAGGCATAGGGAGCGGCCCATGCGCACCAATCCGCTGAAAGCGCTCTGGCAGGCCGGCAAGCCGGCCTTCGGCACCTGGGCCACGCTGGTGCACCACCCGCGCTTCATGAAGCTGCTGGCCGTGACGGGCCTGGACTTCGTGCTGATCGAGATGGAGCACAGCGACTTCACCATCGCCGAGGTCGGCACGCTGTGCCTGGTCGCGCGCGAAGCCGGCATCGTGCCCATCGTGCGGCCGGCCGGCATGCAGCCGCACGACTATACGCGGCCGCTGGACGCCGGCGCCATGGGCCTATTGCTGCCCAACGTGGAGACGGCCGAACAGCTCGAATCCATCCTGCGCGCCACCAAGTACCACCCGCGCGGCGAACGCATCCTGAACATGCGCGGCCCGCACACCGACTACGTCCGGCTGACCCGGCCGCTGGAGCAGATCCAGGCCATGAACGAGCACACGCTGACGGTGGCCATGATGGAGTCGCAGCGCGGCCTGGACAACCTGGACGCCATCTGCCGCGTGCCGGGGCTGGACGCCGTCATGATCGGCCCCGACGACCTGTCGCAGGCGCTGGGCGTGCCCGGCGACATGAAGCATGCGCGCATGGTCGAGGCCACCGAGCACGTCATCGCCACCTGCCAGCGCCACGACGTGCCCTGGGGCTTCAGCTGCCAGGACCCGGCCAGCGCCGCCGAATGGATAGGCCGCGGCATCCGGTGGATGCCCTATGCCAACGACGCCGCGGCGCTGTTCAACACCTTCAGCTCGGCCGCGCAGGAACTCAAGCGCGCGGCGGGCCGCTGATTCTCCCATTCCTTCATAGACCAGGAGTCTTCGATGAAAGCAGTCGCCATGTATAGCCCCTACGGCTGGAAGGCCAAGATCGGCCTGATCGTGCCGTCCACCAATACCGTCAACGAACCCGAGTTCTGGCGCCTCGCGCCCGAGGGCGTCACCATCCACACCGCCCGCGCCATGCTGCTGGGCCCCGCCACCGAGGAGTCCTACTACAAGATGGCCGAGGCGGTGAACGGCGCCGCCGACGAACTGGCCACCGCCGAGGTCGACGTGGTGGCCTACGGCTGCACCTCGGGCTCGATCATCTGCCCGTTGCCGGAGTTGATCCGCAACATGAGCCAGCGCACCGGCACGCCCGCCATCGCCACCGCCGGCGCCGTCGTGGCCGCGCTGCGCGCGCTGGGCGCCCGCAAGATCGCGGTGGGCACCCCCTACGTCGATTTCGTCAACGAAAGCGAGGACAAATTCCTGCGCGACTACGGCTTCGACGTGCTGACGCTGCAAGGCCTGCGCCTGGGCGAGACCCAGGAGGAACGCCGCGGCATCGGCCGCGTGCCGCCCGAGATGGTGTTCCGGCTGGCCCGCGCGATCGACCGGCCCGACGCCGACGCCATCTTCATCTCGTGCACCAACCTCGCCACCTTCGACGTCATCGCCGAGATCGAGCGCGAGCTGGGCAAGCCGGTCGTGACCAGCAACCAGGCGTGCTTCTGGGCCTGCCTGCGCCTGCTGGGCCTGCGCACGTCCATCAGCGGCCACGGCACGCTGCTCGAGCACCAGCTCGATCCCATCGACGAATCCAGCTACGCGCTGCCGTCCGCGCGATGAACGTCCCGCCGCCCGACCTCGCGCTGGCCGCGGCGCTGTTCGCGCAACTGCGGCGCGACGGCCACGACGGCGTGGGCATCACGCGCGATGCCTACGGTCTGGGGGAACAGCGCGCGCACGACGAGGCCGAGCGCCTTGCCCGCGCGCTGGACCTGGAGATCGCGCACGACGCCGCGCTGAACCTGTACCTGACGCTGCCCGGCCGCGACCGGCGGGCACCCCGCGTCATGACGGGGTCGCACCTGGATTCGGTGCCGGCCGGCGGCAACTACGACGGCGCTGCCGGCGTGGTGGCCGGGCTGGCGGTGCTGGCGGGCTGGCGGGCGGCCGGATTCGTGCCGCCGGCGGACGTGACGGTGATGGCCGTGCGCGCCGAGGAAAGCACCTGGTTTCCCTATTCCTACCTGGGCAGCAAGGCCGCCTTCGGACTGGTCGGCCGCGACGCGCTGCAACTGCGGCGCGCCGACACCGGCCGCCCGCTGGCCGAGCACCTGGCCGAATGCGGCGGCGACCCCGCCGCGTTCGGCGCCGCCTGGCTGGACCCCGCGCGCATCGCCCGCTTCGTCGAGCTGCACATCGAGCAAGGCCCGGTGCTGGTGGACGAGGCGCTGCCAGTGGGCATCGTCACCGGCATACGAGGCAGCCTGCGCTACCGCGACGCGCGCGTCCTGGGCAGCTATGCGCATTCCGGCGCCGTGCCGCGCGCCGGCCGGCGCGATGCCGTGCGCGCCGCCGCCCTGCTGGTGGCGGCCCTCGACGACGACTGGGAGCGGCTGGAAGCGCAGGGCCGCGATCTGGTCGTGACCTTCGGCAAGTTCTCCACCGATCCCGCCCAGCACGCGTTCAGCAAGGTGGCCGGCGAGGTGGACCTGTGCGTGGACGTGCGCAGCCAGGACCGCGCGATGCTGGACGAGGTCGACGCCCTGCTGGACGCCCATGCGCGCCGGCTGGCGCAAGCGACCGGTACGCGCATCGAGTTGGGCCCCAGGACCGGCTCGGAGCCCGCGCTGATGGACGCAGGCGTCCAGGAGGCGCT
The DNA here is from genome assembly GCF_004216695.1 of Pigmentiphaga kullae. Classification (GTDB taxonomy): domain Bacteria; phylum Pseudomonadota; class Gammaproteobacteria; order Burkholderiales; family Burkholderiaceae_B; genus Pigmentiphaga; species Pigmentiphaga kullae. The sequence continues at coordinate 521,429 of NZ_SGXC01000002.1, read as the reverse complement.
GGCAGCCGCCGCGGCCCGCCACGGCATCGCCGCGCGCCGCATGGCCAGCGGCGCGGGGCACGACGCGGCGGTGTTCGCCCAGCGCGGCGTGCCCACCGGCATGGTGTTCGTGCGCAACGACCACGGCTCGCACAACCCCGACGAACACATGGACATGGACGATTTCGCGCTGGGCACGCGCCTGCTGGCCGACGTCCTGGCCACTCCCTGATTTTCTTTTCCTAGGAACACGATGAACCCACCCGTCTGCCTGGTCGTCCAGCCCATCCACCCCGCCGGCATCGCCCGCCTGCAGGCCGCCGGTATCGAGGCCCGCATGGCCAGCTCGGCCGACATGGCCGCCGTGGCCCGCGAGATCGCTCCGTGCCAGGCCGTGATCACGCGCAACGCCGGCCTGGATACCGCCGCCGTCGAGGCCGGCACGCAACTGGCCGTGATCGCCAACCATGGCATAGGCACCAACAAGATCGACGTGGCGCGCGCCACCGCGCTGTCGATTCCCATCGTCTACACCCCCACCGCGAATGCCCGCTCGGTGGCCGAGCACGCCATCATGCAGATGCTGGCGATGGGCAAGCGGCTGGCCGCCTGCGACCACGCGGTGCGCGCCGGCGACTGGGACTACCGCTACCGGCCCGGCCTGCAGGAGCTGCACGGCAAGACCCTGGGCATCGTCGGCTTCGGCACCATCGGCCGGCTGACCGCCGCCATCGCCCTGCATGGCCTGGGCATGCGGGTCATCGTTTATTCGCCGGCCGTGCCCGCCGGCGAGATCACCGCCCAGGGCGCGCAGCCCTGCCCGGCTCTGGACGAACTGCTGGCACGGTCTGACGTGGTGTCCCTGCACCGGCCCTCCCGGGCGGACACGCGGCACATGATCGACGCCCGTGCGCTGGCGCGCATGAAACCGACGGCCATCCTGGTCAACACCGCGCGCGCCGACCTGATCGACAGCGACGCGCTGGCCTGCGCACTGCGCGAGCAGCGCATCGCCGGCGCCGCGCTGGACGTCTTCGAGCAGGAGCCCCTGCCCGCCACGCATCCCCTGTGCGGACTGGACAACGCACTGCTGACGCCCCACACTGCCGGCAGCACGGACGAGGCCCTGCGCGCCGCCGCCGAACAGTGCGCCGACCAGATCATCGAGGTCCTGGCCGCGCGCCGGCCGGCCCACCTCGTCAACCCGCAGGTCTGGGACACCCGGCGCCTGCCCGTACCGGCCTGACCCCGTCACCTTTCATCCACCGACCGCCATCATGCAATCGATCTTCCACCTGGCCTACAACGTCACCGACCTGGACCAGGCGCGCCGCTTCTATGGCGACGTCCTGGGCTGCGCCGAGGGCCGCAGTACCGACACCTGGGTCGACTTCGACTTCTTCGGCCACCAGATCTCGCTGCACCTGGGCACGCCGTTCAAGACCGAACGCACGGGCCACGTGGGCGACAAGCTCGTGCCCATGCCGCACCTGGGCGTGATTCTGCTGCTGGAGGACTGGCAGGCGCTGGCGCGGCGCCTGCGGGAGGCCGACACGGAGTTCGTGCTGGAGCCGCAGGTCCGCTTCCAGGGCCAGCCCGGCGAGCAATGGACCATGTTCTTCACCGACCCGTTCGGCAACCCCATCGAGGTGAAGGGGTTCAAGTCCTTCGAATCGGTGTACGCCGCCTGAGGAGTTAGTCCGGCGCGAAGCGGCGCCGGTGCTCGAACAGGCACACCGCCACCGCCGCCCCCACGTTCAGCGATTCGGCCGCGGGCTCTTGCGGGATGCGCACCCGCAGCGCGGCGGCGGCCTGCAGCTCGGCGCGCACGCCCTGCCCTTCGTTGCCGAAGACCCAGGCGCACTGCCGCGGCAGCTCGGCCCGGTACAGGCCGACGGCATCTTCCAGCGTGGTCGCCACCAGCGGCAGGTCCAGGCGCGGCAGCAGGGCCGGCAAATCGACCCGTTCATGGATGGTGAGCGAGAAATGCGCCCCCTGCCCCGAGCGCAGCACCTTGGGCGACCAGGCGAAGGCGGTCTCGTCCGACAGGAAGACATGGCGCACGCCGGCCGCCGCGCAGGTACGCAGGATGGAGCCGACGTTGCCGGGGTCCTGGACCCGATCGAGCAGCACGCAGCTCTCCGCCACGCGCTCGGGCAGCGGCGGCGCCGGGGTCTCGACCACGAACACCACGCCCTGACCAGCCTGCACGTGCTCCAGGTCATCGATCAGGTTGCCGTCCAGCCAGACCTGGCGGTCGGCGGGTATCTCGTCGCGCAAGGCCATGACTTCGGCGCTGCCCCGATCGCCTTCCAGCCGCCGGGCATCGAAGACCGCATGCCGTGGCAGGCCCCGCCATTGCAGGTAGGCCTGGCACAGGTGCACGCCTTCCAGCACGGACAGGCCCGCCTCGCGCCGCGCCTGGGAGGCCTGCGTCAGCTTGCGCAGCGACTTGAATAGAGGATTGTCGCGCGAGGCGATGCGTTTCATGATCGGTGTTCCAGGCGGCGGTCCGCGCGGCTAGGCGCGCGGTTTGGCACGGCGGCGGCGCGGAGCCGGCGCCTCGGGTTCGGGCAGGTCGTCCCAAGGCAGCAGGCTGTCCATCACCTGGGCAACCAGCGTTTCCGGCTCGGGGATGCCCAGGGCCCGGCGAACGGGTTCGAAACTGCGGCGGTGTTCCGGGCACGGGCCGTGCTCCAGCAGGCAGCGCAGGTGGTCGGGCGTGCCGTAGCCCTTGTGGCGGTCGAAGCCGTACATGGGATAGCTGGCGTGCAGCCGGACCAGTTCGGCATCGCGCGCGGTCTTGGCCAGGATGGATGCGGCCGAGATCGCCTGCACCTGCGCATCGCCGCCGATCACGGTCTGCACGCGGCAGGCCAGCGCCGGCGCGCGGTTGCCGTCCACCTGCACCAGGTCGGGCGCGCAGCCCAGCCCTTCGACGGCCCGCCGCATGGCCAGCATGGTGGCGTTCAGGATGTTCAGCGTGTCGATCTCGGCCACGCTGACGCTGGCCACGCACCAGGCCAGCGCGCGCTCCTGGATCAGGGGAGCGAGTTCGTCGCGCGCGCGCTCGCTCAGCATCTTGGAATCGTTCAGGCCCTCGACCGGACGAGCCGGGTCCAGGATGACGGCCGCCGCGTACACCGGTCCGGCCAAGGGCCCCCGGCCCGCTTCGTCCACGCCCGCCACGCGCAGGGTCAGCAGCGTCTCGGCATCGAAGGCCGACAGCAGGTCCGCGCCAGGCGACTCCACCGCGGTCCAGCCCAGTTCGGTCTGCACCCAGCCCTTCTCAGCCATGGCCGGCCACCTCCAGGATCGCCTGGCTGGCCAGGGCGGGCGTATCGCGCACCAGGTCGTCATGCAAGGCGGTAAAGCGTTCTTCCAGCCGGCGAATGGCGGCCTCGTCGGTCAGCGCCTTCCAGGCCGCGTCGGCCAGTGCGCGCGGCGTGGCCTCGTCCTGCAGCAGTTCGGGCACGACGGTGTCGCGGCACAGCACGTTGGGCAGCCCTACCCAGGGCAGATAGGCCTGGCGCCGCATGATCCACCACGACAGCCGGGGCAGCACGTAGGAAATGACCATGGGGCGCTTGAACAGGGCCGCTTCCAGCGTGGCGGTGCCGCTGGCGACCAGGACCGCATTGCAGGCGGCCAGGATGTCGTGCGTGCCGCCTATGACGGTGTGCAGGTTGGCCAGCCCGCCCACGGCGGCGGCATGCGCCAGGAACTCGCGCTCGCGCTCGGCATTGGCCATGGGCGCCCACAGTTGCAGGCCCGGATCGCGCGCCTGCAGCAGCTTGGCGGCGGCCAGGAAGCGCGGGGCAAGGTGTCGCACTTCTCCGGCCCGGCTGCCGGGCATCAGCGCCAGTACCCGCGCATCGGCGGCCATGCCGTGGCGGGCCCTGGCTGCGGCGCGGTCGGGTACGCGGTCGACGAGGCGCGCCAGCGGATGGCCCACGTAGGTCACGGGAACGCCGGCGTCGCGGTAGATCTGTTCTTCGAACGGGAACACCACCAGCATGTGGGAGACGGCTTGGCGGATCTTGTTGATGCGCTCGCCCCGCCAGGCCCACAGCGAGGGGCCGATGAAATGCACGGTGGGGATGCCGCCTTCGCGCAGGGCGTGTTCCAGGCCGAAATTGAAATCAGGCGCATCGACCCCGACGAAGGCCGCCGGCCGTTCGGCCAGCCAGCGCTCGCGCAGGGTGCGGCGGATGTTGAGCAGTTCCGGCAGGTGCATCAGCACGTCGGCGTAGCCGTTCACGGCCAGTTTGTGCATGGGATACCAGGCATCGAAGCCCTGGGCCTGCATCCTGGGGCCGCCTATGCCCGCCAGGGCCAGCTGCGGCGCCCGTTCGCGCAGGGCCTCGACCACCGTGGCCGCCAGCAGATCGCCCGAAGGCTCTCCCGCCACCATGCCGATGGACGTCTTGCCCTCGTCCGGCACGCCGGCCTCCGTCAGCGCACGATACCGCGGGTGGCGGTATCGAGGAAGGCCAGCAAGGTGGACAGCGGGGCGTCGAGCTCGGGATCCTCGGCGCGCTTGGCCTGCAGCGCCGTGCGCGCCTCGTCCAGCGTCAGGTTCTGGCGGTACAGCGTCTTGTAGGCCGCCCGCAGGCCGGATATCTGCGCCGGCGTGAAGCCGCGCCGCTTCAGGCCCTCGACGTTGATGCCCACGGCACGTGCCGGGCTGCCCGAGGACGTGACGAACGGCGGCAGATCCTGCAGCAGCGTCGAATGGACGCTGGTCATGGCATGCGCGCCGATCTTGACGAACTGGTGCACGCCGGTCATGCCGCCCAGGAAGACGTGGTCGCCGATGTGCACGTGACCGGCCAGCTGCGTGCCGTTGGCCAGGATGATGTGGCTGCCCAGCTGGCAGTCGTGCGCCACGTGCACGTAGGCCATGATCCAGTTGTCATTGCCCAGGCGCGTCGCGCCGGCGTCCTGCACCGTGCCGGTGTTCAGGGTGCAGCACTCGCGTATGGTGTTGCGGTCGCCGATCTCGAGGCGGGTCGGCTCGCCGGCGTACTTCTTGTCCTGCGGCTCGGCGCCGACCGAGCACGACGGAAAGAAACGGTTGCCCCGCCCTATCGTCGTATGGCCGTCGATGACGCAATGCGGACCGACCTCGGTATCGGCGCCTATGCGCACGTTCGGCCCGATCATGCTGAACGGGCCTATCGTCACGCTGTCGTCCAGCTGCGCGGCCGGGTCGACGAGTGCGGTGGGATGTATCCTCGCCACGAAAAATTTCCGTCAGGGTTCAAGGATGCGCATGGTGCACATCAGGTCGGCCTCGGCCGCGACCTGCCCGTCCACCAGCGCCTTGCCGTTGTACTTCCAGATGCCGCGCGACGAACGTTCGACGTTGACTTCCAGGCGCAGCTGGTCGCCCGGGACCACGGGCCGCTTGAAGCGGGCGCCGTCGATGCCGACGAAGTAGTACACCGTGTTGTCGTCGGGCTTCTTGCCGGCCGCGGTAAACGACGTGATGGCGGCCGCCTGGGCCATGGCTTCCAGGATCAGCACGCCCGGCATGACGGGGTGATGGGGGAAATGGCCGGTGAAGAACGGTTCGTTGATCGACACGTTCTTGATCGCGAGGATGGATTCCCCGGGCTTGACGTCGATGACCCGATCGATGAGCAGCATCGGATAGCGATGCGGCAAATGGTCGAGTATCCCCTTGATGTCCATTTCCATACAGATTCCAGTATTTGATGCGCGGCGGGCCGCTGCGGCGCCCGCCCGCCTTTTACTTCTTTTCCAGCGCCTTGATACGCTTGGCCATCGTGGCCAGGTGCCTGACAGCGACGGCGTTGCGCTCCCACTGGGCGTGCTCGGTCATCGGGAAGAAACCAGTGTACTGCCCCGGCTTGTCGATGTTGCTGTGCACCGGGGTGGCCGCCGAGATGAAGACGTCGTCGCCGATCTTCAGGTGGCCCCCTATCATCGCGGCCCCGCCGATGGAGCAGCGCTGGCCGATGGTGGTCGATCCGGCGATGCCTACGCAGGCGGCCATCGCGGTGTGGTCGCCGATGCGGCAGTTGTGGCCGATCATGATCTGGTTGTCGATCTTGACGCCGTTGCCGATGACGGTATCGTCCAGCGCGCCGCGGTCGATGGTGGTATTGGCGCCGACCTCGACGTCGTCGCCGATGCGCACGCCGCCGAACTGCGGGATCTTGGTCCAGGCGCCCTTGGCCCGCGACGGATCCGGCGCGAAGCCGAAGCCGTCGTCGCCGATGACCGCGCCGGAAAGGATGACACAACGCGCGCCCATGCTGACCCCCCGGTACAGCGTGACACGCGGATGCAGCACCGTATCGGCGCCGATGCGACAGCCCTCGCCCACCACGCAGCCCGCGCCGATACGGGCGCGCGGCCCGATCTCGACACCGGCCTCGATGACCGCGAGCGGCCCCACGTGGGCGCTGGGATCGACGATGGCGCCGGGTGCGACGACTGCCGACGGATGAATGGCGCCGGCGGGCTGGGAATGCAACTGCCGGTCGAACCACTGCCCTATCCGCGCAAACAGCAGATAGGGCGAATTGCAGACCACCAGCGGCAGCGCCTGGTCGGCGCGGCCGGCCTGCGCGAGACTGTCGCGATAGGCCTGCGCCACCTCGGCCGTGACCAGCACGACCGCTGCCTGGGCATCGATCAGTTGCGACTGGTAACGGGGATTGGCGACGAAACTCAGTTCCTGGGGGCCCGCATGCTCGAGATTCGCGATGCCCGCGACCACGACTTCGGCGCTGGGAAGCGCTTGCGCGCCCCCCGGCTCGATCGACCACGTCAACCCGGTGGTATCGGTTTCGTCGAGCAGCCTTTGCAGTACCGGCGCCTTGGTCGTGTCAAGCAGGATGGGCATGCGAAGCTCGCGCGGACGACAGGAACATGCGAGAGCGGCGCAATTATTTGGCGCCGCTGTTCAGGGCCTTCAGGACCTTGTCGGTGATGTCGACGCGCGGGCTGACCACGACGGCTTCCTGGAAGATCAGGTCGTAGTTTTCCTGCTCGGCGATCTGCTTGATCACGCGGTTGGCGCGCTCGAGGATCTGCGAGAGCTCCTCGTTGCGGCGCTGGTTCAGGTCCTCCTGGAACTCGCGGCGCTTGCGCTGGAAGTCCTTGTCGAGGTCGCTCAGGTCGCGCTGGCGGCGGGTCCGGTCGGACTCGGACAGCACGGCGCTGTCCTTGTCCAGCTGCTCGGACTGGGTGCGCAGGCGATTGGCCATGTCTTGCAGCTCGGCATCGCGCTTCTTGAAGTCGGCTTCGATCTTGGCCTGGGCGGCCTTGGCCGGCGCGGCGTCGCGGAAGATCCGCTCGGTATTGACGAAGCCGATCTTGACCGGGGCCTGGGATGCCTGGGCATGAGCCGCGCCGACAGCGGCACTAGAAAGCACCAGAGCCGCCAGCACCCGGCCGGCACCCTTGACTGCAGAGGACGCGGTCAGACTGGTAGCAGATGTCGAAAACATGCGGATCATTTAATTCTCGCTAGGAAGGTAGTCGTGTATTTTGCCACTAATGGCGCCGGGCCGGGCAAGCGCCCGGGGCCGGGCCCTGGTAATTGGTTGTAGCAGAAAAATTCCCGGGCGGGCATAGGCCTTGCGGCCGCCCGCCTGGCTCGCGTCGTCAGAACCCCGTGCCGATCTGGAACTGGAAGCTCTGGGTCCGGTCCTGCGGCTTGGCGTTGAGCGCCTTGCCGAAGGAAATCTTCAGCGGACCGATGGGCGACTGCCAGCTCAGGCCGATACCGGCCGAGTACCGCAACTGGCCCAGGTTGATGTTCTCCTCGTCGGCGTAGACGTTACCCGCATCGGCGAACAGGAACCAGCGCAGCGTGCGGTCCTGCTGCGTGCCGGGGAACGGCAGCAGCAGCTCGGCATTGGCGATGACCCGCTTGGCGCCGCCCAGGCTGTCGCCGTTCTTGCTGTCGCGCGGGCCCAGCGAACCGCCGTCGTAGCCGCGCACCGACCCGATACCGCCGGCGTACACGTTCTTGAGCAGCGGGTACGGCCGGCCGCCGAAGCCCTTGCCGTAGTCGACCTGGCCGTTCAGCGCCAGCGTCATGCTGCGCGTGATGGGCCAGTAGTACTGGTGCTGGTAGCTGGCCTTGTAGTAGCGCAGGTCGCCGAACAGCGAGGTTTCGCCGGCGGCGCGCTGGTACGTGCCGCGCGTGGGCGCCAGCGCGCTGTCGCGCCGGTCGTTGCTCCAGCCCACCGAGAAGATGACGGCGTTGCTGCGCGCACCGAAGGTGTTGACGTAGTCGATGAAGCGCTGCGGGCTGCTGTCGTAGGTGTCGATGTCGTTGGCTTCCAGCGCGGTGCCGAAGAACACGCGCTGGGTTTCCGTGAAGGGCACGCCGAACGTCAGGCTCGCCCCCATGGTCTTGATGCGGTAGTCGCCGGTGTTGATCGACAGCGGACGCAGCGTACGGTAGTAGAGGCTGGTCGACCGGCTGATGCCATCCTGCGTGAAGTATGGGTTGGTCTGGCTGATCGCGATCGTGCGGTAGGTCTTGCCGGTGTTCAGTTCCAGGCCGGCGGTGGTGCCGCTGCCGAAGATGTTGTCCTGGCTGATACCCGCCGACAGCACCACCTTGTCGGTACTGCTGAAGCCCGCGCCCAGGTTGATCATGCCGGTGGGCTTTTCCTGCACGTTCACGTTGACGTCGATCTGGTCGGGCGTGCCCGGCACCGGCGGCGTCTCGATGTTGATGTTCTGGAAATAGCCCAGGCGGTCGATGCGGTCGCGCGACAGCTGGATCTTGCCGGCGTCGTACCAGGCGCTCTCGAGCTGGCGCATCTCGCGGCGGATCACGACGTCGCGGGTGCGGGTGTTGCCGCCGATGTTCACGCGGCGCACGTACACGCGACGGTTGGGATCGACGAAGAAGGTGATGGCCGCGGTCTTCTTCTCGCGGTCGACCTGGGGCGTGGCATTGACGTTGCTGAAGGCGTAGCCCAGCTTGCCCAGGTAGTCGGTGATGGCCTTGCTGGAGGCGTTGACCTTCTCGGCCGAGAAGGTCTCGCCGGGCTTGACCGTGATCAGCTTGTTGAGGTCTTCGTCCAGGCCCAGCAGGTCGCCCGCCAGCTTGACGTCGCTGACCGAGTATTTGTCGCCTTCCGTGATGGACAGGGTGATGAAGATGTCCTTGCGGTCGGGCGAGATCGTGACCTGCGGCGAATCGACGTTGAATTCGAGGTAGCCGCGGTTCATGTAGTAGGAGCGCAGGGTTTCGATGTCGCCCTGCAGCTTCTGGCGGGAATACTGGTCGGCCTTGGTGTACCAGGTCAGCCAGCCCGGCGTGGTGAGCTGCAGCAGGTCCAGCAGCTCGCTTTCGCGGATGGCCTTGGCGCCGATGATCTTGATGCCCGCGATGCGCGCCACGTCGCCTTCGAAGATGTCGAAGGTGATGCCGACGCGGTTGCGTTCGAGCGGCGTGATCGTCGGCACGATCTCGACCGAGTACTTGCCGCGCGCCAGGTACTGGCGCTTGAGTTCCTGCACGGCGCGGTCGAGCAAGGCGCGGTCGAAGATGCGGGCCTCGGCGAAGCCCACTTCGGCCAGCGACTTGAGTACGTTGGCGGACTCGAATTCACGCATGCCGTTGAAGGAGATCGCGGCGATCGCGGGGCGTTCGTCGACGATGACCACCACCACGTCGTTCTCGACCTCGATCCGCACGTCGCGGAAGAAGCCCGTGCCGTACAGCGCCCGCACCGCCTGCGTGGCCTGCTCTTCGGTGAAGCGCTCGCCCACCTTGACCGGCAGGTACCCGAAGACCGTGCCGGCCTCGGTGCGCTGGATGCCTTCCACCCGGATGTCGCGGACAACGAAGGGATCGAAGGCGTAGGCCAGGGGGGTGACCGCCATGGCCAGCAAAATGGACAGCAGACGCGGCATGCGCCGGGTGCGATTGGTCATGCGTAATCCCGGAGTTTTCTTAATTGAGTGATATGCGAAAGCGCGGCGTGCGGCTCGATCCGGCCCGGGCGGTCGAGGCACGGTCCACGGGGGCGGCGGGCAAGGCGGCGCGCATGGGTTCTAGGTCAGCAGTCGCGTAAAGTCGTTGAACAAGGCAACGGCCATCAGCACCATCAGGATGCCGAACCCGGCGCGCTGCCCCACTTCCATCCAGCGTTCCGGCGGCGGACTGCCCCGGATGATCTCGACGAGATAATACAGCAGGTGTCCCCCGTCCAGCATGGGGATGGGCAGGAGATTGAGCACGCCCAGGCTGACGCTGACCAGCGCCAGGAAGGCGATGTAGGCTTCCAGCCCCATCCTGGCCGTCTGGCCGGCGTAGTCGGCGATGGTAACCGGCCCGCTCAGGTTGCTCAGCGCCACGTCCCCCACCAGCATCTTGCCCAGCATCCGCAACGAGAACCAGGACACCTCGGCGGTGCGCTGGGCGCCCATCGCCAGGCTCTGGAGCGGGCCGTGGCGCACGGTGATGAGCTGGATGTCGCCGCCGATCTGGGCGCCGATGCGGCCCACCAGCGTACCGTCCGCCAGGCGTTCCTCGCGCGGCAGGACGTCGATCGCCAGCGCCGCGCCGTCGCGCACCACGGACAGGCGCAGCGGCTGGCCGGCATGGGCCTGGATCAGCGTGATCAGTTCGGTGGCCGAAGGATCCTTCCTGTCGCCCGCCGCCACCACCTTGTCGCCGGCCAGGAGGCCCGCCTGGGCGGCGGCGCTCTCGGGCACGATGCCGCGGATCACCGGTTTCGGGCTGGCTAGGCCGAAGCCCTCGCGGCCCAGCACGTCGCCTTCCATCTGGCCAAGGGCCGCCTGGGAGAAATCGACCGGACGCACCCGGCGCTCGCCGCCGGCCGTCTGCACCTCGACGGCGGGACGCCCCTTGTCGGTCAGGCTCTTGAGCAGCATCCAGCGCGCGTCGCCCCAGGTCCCCACCTCGGCGCCGTCGATGGCCAGGATGCGGTCGCCCGCCTGCACGCCCGCCGCGAAGGCCGGCGTGCCGGCCGCGGGAGCGCCCAGTACCGCGGCCGGCTCCTTGACGCCGGCCATGTTCAGCGCCGCGTACAGCAGCGCCGCCAGCACCAGGTTGAACACCGGTCCGGCCGCGACGATGGCGATGCGCTTGCCCACCGGCTGGGCATTGAACGCCCGTCCACGCTCGGCGGCGGGCACCTCGCCCTCGCGCTCGTCCAGCATCTTCACATAGCCGCCCAGCGGGATCGCCGACAGGGCCCATTCCGTGCCGTGGCGGTCGGTGCGCTTGCACAGCACCTTGCCGAACCCCACCGAGAACCTCAGGATGCGCACCCCGCATGCGCGGGCCACGAGGTAATGCCCCAATTCATGGATCACCACCAGCACGCCCAGCGCGACGGCGAAGGCCGCCAACGTCAACAACATGGAAATCTCCTTGCTCCGACGCCCTGTCCGGGCCGCCGAACCGACGATTTAACACGGAAATGCACGCCGGCTCCGGAAATACACGGGGAATCTCGGTAAGCGAACATGACAGGATTATCGGCCAAAGGCCGGCGGCGGAGAGCCAGGCGGCGCGGCAAGCGCGGCTCCTAGCGGCTCGTCCCGGCGGCCCTGGCCAGGGCCTCGCGGGCCCGGGCGCGGGCCTCGCCATCCAGGTCGAGCAGGCCGTCCAGGCTGCCCAGCCTGTCCGCCACGCTCGTCCACCCGCCATCCAGCACGGTCTCGATGATAGCCGCGATTGCCGGGTAGGAGGCCGCGCCTTGCAGGAAGGCCTCGACCGCCACCTCGTTGGCGGCGTTCAGGGCCACGCAGGCGCCCTGCCCGCCGCGCAGCGCCTCGAAGGCCAGGCGCAGGCACGGAAAACGGGCCAGGTCGGGAGCCTCGAAGTCCAGCCGGCCCAGGCGGGCCAGGTCCAGCGGCCCCACGCCCGTGGCGATGCGCTCGGGGAACGCCAGTCCGTACGCGATGGGCGTGCGCATATCGGGATGGCCGAGCTGCGCCAGCACCGAGCCGTCGTCGTACTCGACCATGGAATGGATCACGCTTTGCGGGTGCACCACGACGTCGATGCGCTCGGGCGGCATCGCGAACAGCCAGTGCGCCTCGATGACTTCCAGCCCCTTGTTCAGCATGGTGGCGGAATCGACCGAGATCTTGCGCCCCATGGACCAATTGGGATGGGCGCAGGCCTGGTCCGGCGTCACGTCCGCCAGGCTGTCCAGCGGACGGGTGCGGAACGGGCCGCCGGAGGCCGTCAGCAGCAGCCGGCGCACGCCCGGCGCCGGCGCCTGGGCTCCCGAGGCATGGGCGCCATGCGGCAGACACTGGAAGATGGCATTGTGTTCGCTGTCGATAGGCAGGAGTTCGGCGCCGTTGTCGCGCACCGCGTCCATGAACAGGCGCCCCGCCACCACCAGGGCCTCCTTGTTGGCCAGCAGCACCCGCTTGCCCGCGCTGGCGGCCGCCAGGGCCGAGGGCAGGCCGGCGGCGCCCACGATGGCGGCCATGACCGTATCGCTGGCCTCGTCCGCGGCGGTCTCGGCCAGCGCCTGCGCGCCCATGCGGATCTCCGGCAGCCGTGCCCTGCCCCGCCAGGCGTCGACGAAACGCCGGCGCGCCGCGTCGTCCGGCACCACCACGACGGCGGCCTGGCTGGCCTCCGCCTGGGCGGCAAGCTGTTCCATGCGGCTGTGGGCGCTCAGGGCGTGGACGCGGTAGCGCTGCGGATGGCGCGCGATCACGTCCAGCGTGCTGGCGCCGATGGAGCCGGTGGCGCCCAGTATGGTGACGGTGCGAAAGGTCATGACAGCAGGACGGCCAGCGGCAGGACGGGAATCAGGGCATCGATGCGATCCAGCACGCCGCCATGGCCCGGCAGCAGGCTGCTGGAATCCTTGATGCCGGCGCGCCGCTTGATCAGCGATTCGAACAGGTCTCCCGCTATGGACAGCGCCGCCAGCACCACGGCCAGGACCAGCGCCCCGGCCCATCCCCAGCGCGCGACCAGGGCGGCGCCGAAGGTACCGGGAAAGAAACCGCAGGCCAGCACGAAGGCCACCACGCAGGCGATGCCGCCCAGCGCGCCCTCGCGGGTCTTGCCCGGGCTGATGTGCGGCGCCAGCTTGGTGCGCCCCAGGGCGCGGCCGACGAAATAGGCGGAGATGTCGGCGATCCAGACCACCGCCATCAGGGTCAGCAGGAACGGCACGCCGCGCCCGAACGCCGCGGTCAGGGCCGACCAGGCGGCCAGCAGCGCGAACGGCGCCAGCGCGGTCAGCCACGGGTTGCGGGGCTCGGCGTCGGGACTGGCGCGCAACAGCATGGGAACCAGCAGGATCAGCCAGACCGCCGAGACGGCGATCCACAGGCCGCGCCAGAAGCCGCCGGCGGGCCCGGCCGACAGGTCGGCGCCGCCGCTGTTCCAGCGCCAGGCGATCAGCGCCGCGCCCAGTACCACGCCCGCCGCGATGGCGGGCAGGTGCGCGCGACCGGTGCCGCCGCGGGGCGACAGCGTCAGGCGCCACCATTCCCACAGCGCGCAGCCCACGAACACGGCCATCAATATCTCGAAGGGCCGCGGATCGGCCACCGCCAGCACGGCGACCAGGACGATCAGCAGGACGATGGCGGTGACGACGCGTTGCCCGAGCATGGGTTCAGCCGCCGTTGGAGGAGACGTCCGCCGGCGCCTTCAACTGGGCGCTGGTACGGCCGAAGCGGCGCTCGCGGCTGCGATAAGACTTGCACGCCAGGTCCAGTTGCTCGGCGTCGAAATCGGGCCAGAAGCAATCGGTGAAATACAGCTCGGTATAGGCCAGTTGCCAGATCAGGAAGTTGGAGATGCGCTTTTCGCCGCCGGTGCGGATGAACAGGTCCGGCTCGGGCGCGTAGGCCATCGACAGATACGGCGACAGCATGGCCTCGTCCAGCTGCTCGGGATGGGCGGCCAGGTCCGGACGCGCGGCCAGCAGGCGGCGCGTGGCTTCCAGGATGTCCCAGCGTCCGCCGTAGTTGGCCGCGATGGTCAGCGTCAGGCGGTCGTTGCCGCTGGTGCGGGCCTCTACGTCGGCGATCAGTTCGCGCAGCCGGGGCTCGAACGCGCTGATGTCCCCCACGACCTTGAGCTTGATGCCGTTGCGGGCCAGACGGGCGACTTCCCGCTCCAGAGCATGGACGAACAGCCGCATCAGCAGCGTGACTTCGTCCGCCGGCCGGCGCCAGTTCTCGGAACTGAAGGCGAACAGGGTCAGGTATTCGACGCCGCGGGCGGCGCAGGCCTCCACCACCGCCCTGACGGCATCCACGCCCTTCTTGTGGCCCGCCACGCGGGGCAGGAAGCGCTGCGTGGCCCAGCGGCCGTTGCCGTCCATGATGATCGCCACATGCCTGGGCACGGCGTCGGTACGGGGAACACCGAGGGTTGAGCTCAGGGCCATGTCAGCTCCGCTGGGACCGAATATGCACGGCGGAACTCAAACCGTCATGATCTCCGCTTCTTTCTGCGTGACCACCTTGTCGATCTCGGCGACGAAACGGTCCGTCAGCTTCTGGACGTCGTCCTGGGCGCGGCGCTCTTCGTCCTCGGAGATTTCCTTGTCCTTGACCAGGCGCTTGAGCTGCTCGTTGGCGTCGCGGCGCAGGTTGCGCACGGCGACCTTGGCATCCTCGCCCTCGCCCTTGACCACCTTGGTCAGCTCGCGGCGGCGCTCTTCGGTCAGCGCCGGCATCGGCACGCGGATCAGGTCGCCCATGGACTGGGGATTGAGCCCCAGGTCGGATTCGCGGATGGCTTTCTCGACCACCTGCGCCATCTTCTTTTCCCAGGCCTGGACGCTCAGGGTGCGCGCATCGAGCACGCTCACGTTGGCGACCTGGCTCAGCGGAACCATGGAGCCGTAGTACTCGACCTGGACGTGGTCCAGTATGCCGGCATGGGCACGACCCGTACGGATCTTCGCGAGACTGCCCTTCAGGGTGTCGATGGACTTGCCCATCTTGGTCTCGGCGTTTTTCTTGACGTCGGAAGCGCTCATTGCGGTCTCCTAAATGCTGAACAATCGATCAAACGTGCACCAGCGTGCCTTCGTCGTCGCCCGCGACGACGCGCTTCAGGGCGCCAGGCTTGTTGATCGAGAAAACCTTGATCGGCAGCTTCTGGTCGCGGCACAGCGCGAACGCCGTCGCATCCATCACTTCCAGGCGGCGCACGATGGCCTCGTCGAAGCTGATGCGGCTGTAGCGCGTGGCCGTGGGATCCTTCTTGGGATCGGCCGAATAGATGCCGTCGACCTTGGTTGCCTTCAATACGATTTCGGCACCGACCTCGGCGCCGCGCAAGGCGGCCGCCGTATCGGTGGTGAAGAACGGGTTGCCCGTGCCGGCCGCGAAGATCACGACCTTGCCCTCTTCCAGGTAGCGCAGGGCCTTGGGGCGGATGTAGGGCTCGACCACCTGCTCGATGGTGAGCGCGGACTGCACGCGGGCATCGACGCCGCGGCGCTTGAGCGCGTCCTGCAGCGCCAGCGAGTTCATGATGGTGGCCATCATGCCCATGTAGTCGGCGGTGGCGCGGTCCATGCCCTGGGCGCCCGGCGCCACGCCGCGGAAGATGTTGCCGCCGCCGATGACCAGCGCCAGCTCGACGCCGGACTCGGCCACCTCGGCGATTTCCTCGACCATGCGGCCGATGGTCGCCCGGTTGATACCGAACGCATCGTCACCCATCAGGGCTTCGCCCGACAGCTTGAGCAGGACGCGCTTGTACGCCCCCGTTTTCGTTCCAGATGCGTTCATTTCCACCGTCATACATGCTCCCGCGCAATCGCCGACATCCGGCCCTTCTCCGCCCGCAGGAGGCCAACCCCACTGCGCTGCGTATACATCAACATCGGTACAACATACCCCACACTCTCCAGACGAGGCACGAGGGATCCGGCTCCGCCGGTCCCTCGAGGCCGCCCCCCGGGGGGCGCGCGTAAGCGCGTAGGGGGGGTCAGTTTTTTGCAGCAGCAGCCTGGGCAGCGACTTCGGCGGCGAAGTCGGTGACCTTCTTCTCGATGCCTTCGCCCACGACGTACAGCACGAACTGCTTCACGTCGGAGTTCTTGGCCTTGAGCACCTGCTGGACGGTCTGCTTGTCGTCCTTGACGAACGGTTGCGACAACAGCGTAACCTCTTTCAGGAACTTCTGGACCGAACCTTCGACCATCTTGGCGACGATGTCGGCGGGCTTGCCCGATTCGGCGGCCTTCTGCTCGGCAACCGAACGCTCGCGCTGGATGTCGTCCTGCGACACGCCCGAGGCGTCCAGCGCCTTCGGCTTGGTGGCCGCGACGTGCATGGCGATGTCCTTGCCCAGCGTTTCGTCGCCGGAGTACTCGACCAGCACGCCGATACGGCCGCCGTGGACGTACTGGGCCAGCTTGTTCTCGGTCGCGATGCGGGTGAAGCGGCGGATGGAGATGTTCTCGCCGATCTTGCCGACCAGCGCGGTGCGCACGCTTTCCACGGTGCCGTCACGGAACGCCAGTTCGGACAGGGCGGCGACGTCGGCCGGGTTGGCCTTGGCGATCAACTCGGCGATATCGTTGGCGAACTGGACGAAATCGTCGTTCTTGGCCACGAAATCGGTTTCGCTGTTGACTTCGACGGCGACGCCGGTCTTGGCATCGGCCGAGACATACAGGGCCACCAGGCCTTCGGCGGTCACGCGGGCAGCGGCCTTGCTGGCCTTGCTGCCCAGCTTCACGCGCAGGATTTCCTCGGCCTTGGCCAGATCGCCGCCGGCCTCGGTCAACGCCTTCTTGCACTCCATCATGGGCGCGTCGGTCTTCTCGCGCAGTTCCTTGACCATTGCTGCGGTAATTTCGGCCATGATTACTCCTGACATCTTCCGCCCTCCACAAGGGCGGAAATTAGTTTGACTAAAAAGAAGGGGCTCAAGGCCCCTTCAAGCATTCATTAGGTCCCAACCCCGCAGACCCAGGATGCGGTGGATCCGGCTCCGCCGGTCCACCCGCATCGCCCCCTGGGGGGCGCGCGCAAGCGCGTAGGGGGGGGAGCTTATTCCTCGCCTTCGACTTCCACGAACTCGTCGCCGCCTTCGGTCACGGCATCGACCACGCCTTGCAGGGCCTGCTCGCGGCCTTCGGCCACGGCATCGGCCACGCCGCGGGCGTACAGGGCGATCGCCTTGGACGAGTCGTCGTTGCCCGGGATGACGTGGGCCACGCCGTCCGGCGAGTGGTTAGTATCGACCACGGCGACGACCGGAATGTTAAGCGCCTTGGCTTCAGTGACGGTAATTTTGTGATACCCGACGTCGATGATGAAGATCGCGTCCGGCAGGCCATTCATGTCCTTGATGCCGCCGATGGACTTGTTCAGCTTCTCGAGCTCGCGCTGGAACATCAGCGCTTCCTTCTTGCTCATGCGCTCGGTCGCACCCTCGGCCTGCATGGCTTCCATGTCCTTCAGGCGCTTGATCGAGGTCTTGACCGTCTTGAAGTTGGTCAGCATGCCGCCCAGCCAGCGGCTGTCGACGTAGGGCATGCCGCAGCGCTGCGCTTCCTCGGCGATGATCTCGCGGGCGGCGCGCTTGGTGCTGACGAACAGGATCGTGCCGCCACGGGCCGACAGTTGACGCACGAACTTCAGAGCGTCCTGGTACAGGGCCAGGGTCTTCTCGAGGTTGATGATGTGGATCTTGTTGCGATGGCCGAAGATATAGGGGGCCATCTTGGGGTTCCAGAAGCGGGTTTGGTGGCCGAAGTGGACACCGGCTTCCAGCATTTCGCGCATGCTAACGGACATATTGACTCCGAGGGTTGGGTCTTGCACCGTATCAGCACCCGCCAGGCCACACTTGGCCCGGCCGGCACCCTGGATGACACGGCGCGCGGTTGAGGTGAAAAACTTCCCGAAATCGCAGGAAGCCTATAATTCTACTATTTTCCGGACCACCTGCTCAAGCGACCCGCCCGGCCCGGCCCTGGCCCTCGTCGCTTTCTGTTACAAAGAAAGCCCCGCCACGCCCCTTCAGGCGGCGTTCCAGGGCGGCTGCGGGGTCGCGACGGGCGGTCCGGGGCCATAATGGAGCGCACACAGCGCGGGAAGCAGATCATGAGCATCACCATCAAGTCGGCCGAGGAAATCGAAAAAATGCGCGAGGCCTGCCAGGCGGCGGCCAGCGTACTGGATTTCATCGCGCCCCACGTCAAGCCGGGCGTGACCACCGGCGAACTGGACCGGCTCTGCCTGGAATACATGACCGACGAACTGAAGGTGAAGTCGGCCACCATCGGCTACGCGCCGCCTGGCTACCCGCCCTTCACCGGGGCGATCTGCACCTCGGTCAACCACCAGGTCTGTCACGGCATCCCCGGCGACAAGATCCTGAAGAACGGCGACTCGCTCAACATCGACGTCACCATCATCAAGGAGGGCTGGCACGGCGATACGAGCCGCATGTTCTTCGCCGGCGAACCGTCCATCCTGGCCCGCCGCCTCGCGCAGGTCACCTACGAGTGCATGTGGCTGGGCATCGAGCAGGTCCGGCCCGGCGCCCACCTGGGCGACATCGGCCACGCCATTCAGAAACATGCCGAAGCCCATGGCTACAGCGTGGTCCGGGAATTCTGCGGCCACGGCATCGGCCAGGTGTTCCACGAAGACCCGCAGGTGCTGCACTACGGCAAGCCCGGCACTGGCCTCGAACTGCTGCCGGGCATGATCTTCACGGTGGAACCCATGATCAACGCCGGACGCCGGGAAATCCGCGAACTGGCCGACGGCTGGACCATCGTGACCCGCGACCACAGCCTGTCGGCCCAGTGGGAACACACGGTGGTGGTGACGGACACCGGCTACGAGACCCTGACCGTCTCGCCCGGCATGCCCGCCCCGCCCAGCTTCGTCGCCGCCAAGGCCGCCTGACTCCGCCCGCCCCCATGTCCGCCCCCCTATCCGCCGCCACGCTGACCTCGCCCGCCCTGAACGAACTGCAGGGCCTGCGCAATGCCATGCGGGCGGCGCGCGAACGCGCGATCGCCACCTACCGCGAAAACCTGCGCGCCGACGGGCTCCTGACCGAGCTGCGGCGCATCGTCGACCGCACGCTGGTGGCGCTGCTCGAGCGCCACCCCCTGCCCGAGGGCGCGACGCTGGCGGCCGTGGGCGGCTACGGCCGGGGCGAGCTGTACCCCTATTCCGACGTGGACGTGCTGGTGCTGCTGCGCCAGCCGCCCGGCGCCGAGGACGAGGCCAGGATAGGTGCGCTGATCACGGCGCTGTGGGACATTGGGCTGGAGCCCGGCCACAGCGTACGCACGGTGGAAGAATGCATGGCCGAGGCGGCCCGGGACATCACCGTGGAAACCGCCCTGCTGGAGGCCCGCTACCTGGCCGGCAGCCGGACGCTGATGCGCCAGTTCGAGACCGCGATGCGCGGCCGGCTGGACAAGCGCGCCTTCTTCCACGACAAGCAGCTGGAGATGCAGCAGCGGCACACGAAGTACAACTACACGCCGTACGCGCTGGAACCCAACTGCAAGGAATCGCCCGGCGGCCTGCGCGACCTGCAGGTCATCCTGTGGATGGCGCGGGCGGCCGGCTTCGGCAAGACCTGGGCCCAGGTGGCGCGCGCGGGGCTGCTGACGGCCGACGAGGCGCGCCACCTGCGGCGCGCCGAGCAGGCCTTCAAGCGCCTGCGCATCGAACTGCACCTGCTGACCGGCCGGCGCGAGGACAGGCTGGTATTCGACATCCAGCCGGCCATGGCCAAGGTATACGGCATCGAGGCCGGCGGCGCCCGCCGCCCCAGCGAAATGCTGATGCAGCGCTACTACTGGGCGGCCAAGCTGGTGACCCAGCTCAACACCATCCTGGTCCAGAACCTGGAAGAACGCCTGTTCGCGCGCCCCGGGGAAGAAGCCCAGCCCATCGACGAGGATTTCCGCAGCCTGCACGAACGGCTGGACATGTACCGGGACGATGCGTTCGAACGCAACCCGACGCTGCTGCTGCGCGCCTTCCTGGTCATGCAGCAGCAGCCCGCGCTCAAGGGCATGTCGGCCCGCATGCTGCGCGCCATCTGGCACGCGCGCCGGCGCATCGACGCCCAGTTCCGGCGCAACCCGGTCAACCGCCACCTGTTCCTGTCCATCCTGCAACAGCAGCGCGGCATCGTGCACGAACTGCGCCGGATGAACGAACTGAGCATCCTGCCGCGCTACCTGCTGCCCTTCCGCCGCATCGTCGGCCAGATGCAGCACGACCTGTTCCACGCCTATACCGTGGACCAGCACATCCTGATGGTGGTGCGCAATCTGCGCCGCTTCACGATGCCCGAGCATGCGCACGAATACCCGCTGTGCAGCCAGTTGATCGCGAACTTCGACGGCCACTGGATCCTGTACGCGGCGGCCCTGTTCCACGACATCGCCAAGGGCCGCGGCGGCGACCATTCCGAGCTGGGCGCGGCCGAGGCGCGCAAGTTCGCGCGCGAGCACGGCCTGGCCAAGGACGACGCGGCGCTGCTGGAATTCCTGGTGCGCCAGCACCTGACGCTGTCCTCGGTGGCGCAGAAGAAGGACTTGTCGGATCCGCAGGTCATCCAGGAATTCGCCGCGCTGATGGGCGACACGCGGCACCTGACCGCGCTCTACCTGCTGACCGTGGCCGACATACGCGGCACCAGCCCCAAGGTCTGGAACGCCTGGAAAGGCAAGCTGCTCGAGGACCTGTTCGTCAAGACGCGGCGGGCGCTGGGCGGCGAGATCCCCGACTCCCGCGCCATCCTGGAGAACCGCAAGGAAGAGGCGCTGGGCGCGCTGCGGCTGGCGGGACTGACGGAGGACGCCCACGAGGCCCTGTGGAAGCAGCTGGACGTGGCCTATTTCCTGCGCCACGAGGCCCCCGAGATCGCCTGGCAGACCCGGCACCTGTACAACAAAGTCAACAGCGAAACGCCCATCGTGCGCGCCCGCCTGGCGCCCATCGGCGAAGGCCTGCAGATCGTGGTCTACGTCAAGGACCAGCCCGACCTGTTCGCCCGCATCTGCGGCTACTTCGACGAACGGCACCTCAGCATCCAGGACGCCCGCATCCACACCACCCGCCACGGCTGGGCGCTGGACAGCTTCATCGTGCTGGCCCAGGGCACGCCCAGCGAACAGCGCTCGCTGCTAAGCCTGGTCGAACCCGAACTGACCCAGCGGCTGGCCGCGCCGCACGCCGCCGGGCCGGCCTCGGCGGGCGAGACCGTTCCGCTCGGCCCCCGCCAGTCGCGCCAGTCGCGCATGTTCCCGATCACGCCCGCGATCGAACTGCGGCCCGACGAACGCGGGCAGTCGTGGATACTGAGCGTGACGGCTTCCGACCGGACCGGCCTGCTGCACGCGCTGGCGCGCACCTTCGTCAAGCACGGCATCAACCTCAAGACCGCCAAGGTCATGACGCTGGGCGAACGGGTCGAGGACACCTTCCTGATCGACGGCGACACGCTGAACAACGCACGCAGCCAGATCCAGTTCGAGCAGGACCTGCTGGAAGCCTTGCAGTGACCAGCCCCTTTCATGGGGCTGTCGTATGCTTAACCAATTGAAAACGCGGCTTGCGCCGTCCGGATCCCGAAAGCAACAATAACCGGGTTGCCCCGCCCCTGGGGCGGCGTACAGATGGGAGCTCCGCACGTGTCCGCACCCGTTCCCCTGACGGCCGATGACGACGACGAACGCACGTCGTTCTCCAAGGAAAGCCTGAAGCGCGCCTTCTTCGACCACCTGTTCTACACGGTAGGCAAGTTTCCGAAGATCTCGGGCAAGAACGACCTCTACCTGGCCCTGGCCCACACCATACGCGATCGCAGCCTGCAGCGCTGGATCAGCAGCACGGCCCAGTACAACCAGACCGCGCCGCGCACCGTCGCCTACCTGTCGGCCGAATTCCTGATGGGCCCGCACCTGGGCAACCACCTGATCAACCTGGGCATCGCCGACAGCGTGCGCGAGGCCCTGGCCGAACTGAAGCTGGACTACGGCGAGATCCTGCGCCAGGAAGAAGAGCCCGGCCTGGGCAACGGCGGCCTGGGCCGCCTGGCCGCCTGCTTCCTGGATTCGCTGGCCACCGGGCAGATCCCGGCTTTCGGCTACGGCATCCGCTACGAATACGGCATCTTCTTCCAGACCATCATCGACGGCTGGCAGGTCGAGAATACCGACAAGTGGCTGCGCTACGGCAACCCCTGGGAAATCCAGCGCGCCGAATGGGCGGTGGAGATCAAGCTTGGCGGCCACACCGAGCAGTACACCGACGATGCCGGCTACCTGCGCGTACGCTGGGCCCCCGAGAAGACCGTGGTGGGCGTGCCGTTCGACTCGCCCATTCCGGGCTACCGTGTCAACACCACCAACACACTGCGCCTGTGGCGGGCCGAAGCCACCGAATCCTTCGATTTCTCGGTCTTCAACCGGGGCGACTACCTGGGCGCAGTCAGCAAGAAGGTGACCTCCGAGAACCTGACCAAGGTGCTCTACCCCAACGACGAAACCACCCAGGGCAAGGAATTGCGGCTGGAGCAGCAGTACTTCTTCGTGTCGTGCTCGCTGCAGGACATGATACGCATCCACCTGGCCCGGGGCGGCGCCATCGGCGACTTCGACAGGAAGTTCGCCATCCAGCTCAACGACACCCACCCGGCCATCGCCATCGCCGAGCTGATGCGGCTGCTGGTGGACGAGCACCTGCTGCCGTGGGACCAGGCCTGGGGCATCACCACGCGCAGCTTTTCGTACACCAACCACACGCTGTTGCCCGAGGCGCTGGAGCGCTGGCCGCTGGACCTGTTCCAGCGCATCCTGCCGCGCCACCTGGAACTGATCTACGAGATCAACGCGCGCTTCCTGAACGACGTGCGCATCCATTTCCTGGGGGACGAATCCCGCATCTCCCGCCTGTCGCTGATCGACGAAAGCGGCGAGCGCTACGTGCGCATGGCGCATCTGGCCTGCGTGGGCAGCCATGCCATCAACGGCGTGGCCGAACTCCACTCGGACCTGCTCAAGCACGGGCTGCTGAAGGACTTCTACGAGATGTGGCCCGAGAAGTTCACCAATGTCACGAACGGCGTCACGCCGCGCCGCTGGCTGGTCCTGAGCAATCCGCGGCTGACCTCGCTGGTGACCGGCGCCATCGGCGACGGCTGGGTGACCGACCTGCCCCGCATCCGCCTGATCGAAGACTACATCGACGATGCCGCCTTCCGGCAGGAGTGGCGCGCGGTCAAGCGCGCCAATAAGGTGGACCTGGCCGCGCTGATCCTGCGCCGCACGGGCGTGAAGGTCGATCCCGACTCGATGTTCGACGTGCTGGTCAAGCGCATCCACGAATACAAGCGCCAGCACCTGGCGGTCCTGCACATCGTCACCCTGTACCACCGCCTGAAGTCCGGCCGGGCGCGCGATCCCCTGCCCCGTACCTTCATTTTCGGCGGCAAGGCCGCGCCTGGCTATCACACGGCCAAGCTGATGATCAAGCTCATCACCTCGGTGGGCGAAGTGGTCAACAACGATCCCGACGTGCGCGACCTGCTCAAGGTGGTGTTCATCCCCAACTTCAACGTCACCCAGGGCCAGTGCATCTATCCGGCCGCCGAACTGTCCGAGCAGATATCGCTGGCGGGCAAGGAAGCCTCGGGCACCGGCAACATGAAATTCGCGATGAACGGCGCGCTGACCATAGGCACCATGGACGGCGCCAACATCGAGCTGCGCGACCAGGTCGGGGCCGAGAACTTCTTCCTGTTCGGTCATACCGCGGCGGAAGTGCGCCACATCAAGACCGCGGGCTACCATCCCGGCGACTACTACCACAGCCACAGCGAACTGCGCACCTGCCTCGACCTGATCCAGAGCGGCTTCTTCTCGCGCGGCGACACCGAACTGTTCCGGCCACTGGTCGACGACCTGCTGCGGCACGACCCCTACCTGCTGCTGGCGGACTACCAGTCCTACATCGAATGCCAGGATCTCGTCAGCCAGGCCTATCGCGACACCGAAAGCTGGACGCGCATGTCCATCCTCAACACCGCGCGCTCGGGCAAGTTTTCGTCGGACCGCAGCATCCGCGAATACGCCGAGCAGATCTGGCACGTGAAGCCGGTGCCCGTCGACCTGTACGACGAGGCCGAAATGGAGCATACGCTGCGGTAAAAGCGCGCGGGCAGTGAGAGAATAGCCGCTTTCCCACCCCTTTCATCGAGGCCCCATGAAGCTCTACTACTCCCCCGGCGCCTGTTCCCAGGCCCCCCACATCGCCTTGCGCGAAGCAGGCATCGACTTCACCTGGGAAAAAGTCGACCTCAGGGCCAAGACCACCGAGACCGGCCAGGACTTCCGCAAGGTCAACCCCAAGGGCTACGTGCCGGCGCTGGAAGTGTCCCCCGGGGTGGTGATGACCGAGTTGGCCGTGCTGCTGCAATACGTCGCCGACCTCGTGCCGGCAAGCAAGCTGGCGCCCCCGCCCGACAGCGCCGAGCGCTACGCGCTGCAAACCTGGCTGGTGTTCATCGCCACCGAGATCCACAAGGGCTTCTCGCCCATGTTCAAGCCCACACTGAGCGAGGAAGGCAAGGACGTGTTCCGCCAGATCCTGGCCACGCGCCTGGACTACGTGCAAAGCGAGCTGTCGCAGCGCGAATACCTGATGCCCGGCGGGTTTTCCGTGGCCGACATCTACCTGTTCGTGACCACCGGCTGGGCCGGGCGCCTGAACTACGACCTGTCGCGCTGGCCCGCCATCGTGGCTTTCCGCGAACGCATCGCGCAGCGCCCCGCCGTGCAGGCGGCGCTCAAGGCCGAAGGTTTGTGAATAGACCCCCCTACGCGCTGACGCGCGCCCTGAATCGTGAGCCCCCAGCCGCTACGCGGCGGCCCCCCGACGGGGGCTGGGCCCGCCTTGGGGCGGCCCGGCGCCGGGCCCAGTGGGCGGCACCGGCGGACCGGCGAAGCCGGATCCGCGGTGCCCAGGATCACTGACGAATCAGGCGGTTCCGTCGGCACCCACCAGTTGGCCGAGGATGCGGTGGACGTTCTGCATGCTGTCGTCCACCACCACGCGCATGCCCTGCATCGAGATCTCGTCCGCGCTGGCGCGCTGGCCCGCGGCATCGTTGGTGACGAGGCACAGGGCCGCATAGTCCAGGTCGAGCTCCCGCGCCAGGGCGGCCTCGGGCATGCCGGTCATGCCGACCATGTCGCAGCCGTCCCGACCCATGCGGCGGATTTCCGCGGCGGTTTCCAGCCGCGGACCCTGCGTGCAGCCATAGACCCCGCCGTCGACCACGGCGATCCCGCAGGTCCGCGCCGACTCCAGCAGATCGTGCCGCATGGCGGCTCCGTAGGGCTGGGTCATGTCCACGTGGGCCACCGGCTGGTCGCCACCCTCGAAGAAGGTGCGGGGCCGTTCGGTCGTGTAGTCGATGATCTGGTCGGGCACGACGATGACGCCGGGGACGAGGGGACCCGTGATGCCCCCTACCGTTGCCACCGACACGATGCGCCGCACCCCGACCTCGTGCAGGGCCCAGAGGTTGGCGCGATAGTTGATGCGGTGCGGGGCCAGCGTATGCCCGTATCCATGGCGGGCCAGGAAGACGATTTCCGCGCCGTCGCCGATGCGGCCGTAGGTCAGCGCCCCCGAAGGTTCGCCATAGGGCGTGCGCACGACCTGGCGGCGCGTCACGACGAGTCCGGTCAGATGGTAGAGGCCGGTGCCTCCGATGATTGCCTGCATGGTTTTCCTTCCTGCGAAGCGGCGCTTCGCAACGTCAAGACTGCAGCAAGGCCTTCAGGCCGTCCTCGTCGAGCACGGCAATGCCGAGCTCCTGGGCCTTGGCAAGCTTGCTGCCGGCGTCGGCGCCGGCGACGACATAGTGGGTCTTCTTGGACACCGAGCCCGTCACCTTGCCGCCGGCCGCGCGTATCAGCTCGGCCGCGTCCTCGCGGGCAAGCGTGGGCAGCGTGCCGGTCAGCACGAAGATCTTGCCGGCGATGGGGCCGGCGGTGCGGTCCACGACGGTTTCCGTGCCGGGCGTCACGCCGTTGCGCAGCAGGTCGGCCACGACTTCGCGGTTGTGCGGTTCGGCGAAGAAACGGAAGATGGACGCGGCCACGACGGGCCCGACGTCGGGCACCGCCAGCAGTTCGGCCTCGGCCGCATTCATCACGGCGTCCAGGTTGCCGAAATGGCGCGCCAGGTCACGGGCCGTGGATTCGCCCACGTGCCGTATGCCCAGCGCGAAAAGAAACCGGCCCAGCGGCGGCGTACGGGTCGCGGCGATGGACTCGACCAGGTTGCGCGCGGACTTCTCGCCCATGCGATCCATGCCGGCCAGCTCTTCCTCGTTCAACGTGTAGAGGTCGGCCAGCGTGTGCACGCGGCCGCGTTCGACCAGTTGATCGATCAGTTTCTCGCCCAGCCCCTCGATGTCCAGCGCGCGGCGCTGCGCGGCGTGCCACAACGCCTGCTTGCGCTGCGCGGCGCAGAACAGGCCGCCGGTGCAGCGCGCGATGATCTCGTCCTCGGGCCGCTCGATGGCCGATCCGCACACCGGGCACTGGCTGGGCATGACGAACTTGCGGGCATCGGCCGGACGCTTGTCCAGCACGGGCGTGACGACCTCGGGAATGACGTCGCCGGCCCGGCGGACCACCACGGTATCGCCGATGCGCACGTCCTTGCGCTCGATCTCGTCCTCGTTGTGCAGCGTCGCGTTGGTGACCGTGACGCCGCCCACGAACACCGGCTTGAGCCGCGCCACGGGCGTGATGGCGCCTGTGCGGCCGACCTGCACCTCGATGCCGAGCAGCTCGGTGGTGGCTTCCTCGGCCGGGAACTTGTGCGCGACGGCAAAGCGCGGGGCGCGCGAGACGAATCCCAGCGCGCGCTGCGCCTCGAGCGCGTTGACCTTGTAGACCACGCCGTCGATGTCATAGGGCAGCGCGGCCCGCAACCCCTCGACCCGCCGGTAGAACGCCAGCAAACCGGCCGCGTCCGACACCAGCTGACGCTCGCGGTTGACCGGCATGCCCAGTTCCTGCAGCCAGTCCAGCATGCCCATGTGGGTATCGAAGGGTGGCGCGTCGGCGCGAGCCTCCTTGCCCGGCAGGCTGCCGCGTATCTCGCCCCAGCCATAGGCGAAGAATCGCAGCGGGCGGCGGGCGGTGATGCGCGGATCGAGCTGCCTCAGGCTGCCCGCCGCGGCGTTGCGGGGATTGATGAAGACTTTTTCGCCCGCTTCCCGCTGGGCGTCGTTCAGGCGCTCGAAATCCTTGCGGAACAGCAGCACCTCGCCGCGGACCTCCAGCACCTCGGGCACGGGTCCCGCCAGCGTCAGCGGGATGGATCGTATGGTCCGGATGTTGGCGGTGATGTCCTCGCCCGTCTGGCCGTCGCCCCGGGTCGCGGCCCGGGCAAACTTGCCGCCTTCGTAGCGCAGGCTGACGGCCAGTCCGTCCAGCTTCAGTTCACAGGCGTACTCGACCGGGGACTCCGTTTCCAGGCCGTCGCGCACCCGCTTGTCGAAGGCCTGGATGTCCTCGTCGTCGAAGGCATTGTTCAACGACAGCATGGGCACCGCGTGGCGCACCGAACCGAAGGCCGACAGCGGCGCGCCGCCCACCCGCTGGGTGGGGGAATCGGGCGTGGCCAGGAGCGGGAACTCCTGCTCGAGCTTGACCAGCTCCGCGAACAGCGCGTCGTATTCGGCGTCGCTGATCAGCGGGTCGTCCATCACGTAGTAGCGGGCGTTGTGCAAGGCCAGTTCCTGGCGCAACTGCGCCGCCCGCTGCATGGCCTGGTTTTCCCGATCGACCCCCGACACCATATCCACTCCGCCTGCGTGCCTTATCCGAATACCCTCAGGGCACGCACCGAACCGGCCTTCAGGCCGGACTGTTCCAGCCGCGCGTACAGCGCCAGCAATTGCTTGTCGATGGCCGCCTCGGCGCCGTCCGCCAGGGGCCGGCCGTTGTCGTCGACCACCGTGGCTTCCAGCCGCGTGGCCAGGCCGCGGGCAACCTGGGCCATCTGCGCGAAGGCATGTTCATGGGCGGGCGCGCGCGGCACGTCCAGGATCAGGCTGAGCTGGCCGATCGTGGCCGGGCCGGCCGAACCCAGCGACACGCCGTCGCTGCGGCCCAGCGTGAAGCGGACCGCGCCTTCCTGGTCCACCCAGGGCAGGCGGCCGTCGTGGATGGACGAGAAACCGGCCTCGCGCGCGGCGGTCAGCACGTCGCCCGACGACCAGCGGCGGCTGCTGGCCACCAGGGTCAGCCCGACCTGCGCGTCGAGCGCGGCGCACACGGCATCGAGCTTGTTGGCCCGGTCCAGCACGGCCTGGGTGTCGCTGGCTTCCACCGTGCCGTCGAAGCGATCGGCCAGCACGCGCGAGCGCGACAGCGCCTCGGCCCATTCGCCGGCGCTGAGCGGGCCGCTGCGATTGGCCAGCAGCACGGCCACCTGGACCGACGCATAGTTCTCGCCGCCGCGTATGGCGGAGCGGTGCGCCCCCTCGGCGGTCTCGGCGAACACGCGCAGCGATTTCTGGCCGGCGTGGCGGATGCCCTGGGTGAAGGCCGCCAGCTCGTCGCCCGGCACGGGCTCCAGGAAGGAAACGTCGATGACGGTTTCGCAGGCTTCGTCGGCCTCGTCGGTGTCGTGTTGCTGCACCGCGGCCGCGCCGTCCACTGGCGCGTCCATGCCCCCGATGACGTTGGCCTCGGCCGCTTCCGCCGCGCCCAGCCCGGGCTCGCGGCGCACGCCGTCCGCCTTGGGCAGGCCCGCTTCGACCCCGTGCAGCAAGGGATCCTTGCCCGAATCGGGGAAGCCGTCCTGTATCTGCTTGCGGGCACGGCGGTCCTGCCACCAGTTCAGTCCAAGCACGACGACGATGGCCAGAACGCCAAGGGCGATGAGCCCGGTTTGTAGATCACTCATTGGTGTGTTCCCGATGGCGGGGCATGGTGGAAAGAGTGCCGGCTCGCGGACTGCCCGCTCATCAGGCAGCCTCGACGGCAAGTTGCATGGCCGAGTCGATGTCGACGGCCACGATGCGAGAGACGCCCTGCTCCTGCATGGTCACGCCGACCAGCTGGTGCGCCATCTCCATCGCGATCTTGTTGTGCGAGATGAACAGGAACTGGGTCTGCTCGCTCATCCGGCGCACCAGGTTCGCGTAGCGCTCGGTGTTGGCGTCGTCCAGCGGCGCGTCGACCTCGTCCAGCAGGCAGAACGGCGCCGGATTGAGCTTGAACATGGCGAACACCAGCGCGGTGGCGGTCAGGGCCTTCTCGCCGCCGGACAGCAGGTGGATGGTGCTGTTGCGCTTGCCCGGGGGCTGGGCCATGACCTGCACGCCCGCGTCCAGGATTTCTTCGCCGGTCATCACGAGCTTGGCCTCGCCGCCGCCGAACAGCGACGGGAAGAGTTCGCCGAAGTTGCGGTTGACCGTATCGAAGGTCTCTTGCAGCAGCTGGCGCGTCTCGCGGTCGATCTTGCGGATGGCGTCCTCGAGCGTGTCGATGGCGGACTGCAGGTCGGCCTGCTGGGCGTCCAGATAGGTCTTGCGCTCGCGCGAGGCGTTCAGCTCGTCCAGCGCGGCCAGGTTGACCGCGCCCAGCGCGGCGACCTCGCGGGCCAGGCGCTGCACCTCGGCCTGCAGCCAGTTGGGGCGCTGCCATTCCTTGGGCAGCGCGTCGAGCTGTTCGCCCAGCGCCGCCAGGTCCAGCTCCTGGCCGGCCAGTTGCTCGGCATACTGTTCCTGCGCCAGGCGGGCCGCCTGTTCCTTCAACTGCAGCTCGGTGATGCGGCTGCGCAGCGGCTCGAGCGAACGCTCGATGCCCAGGCGCTGTTCGTCGGCCGCGCGCAGTTGCGCTGCCAGGGTATCCATTTCGATGCGGGCGCGGTTCAGCACCTGCTCGCGCTCGCTGCGCAATTCGAGCGCGGATTGCAGGCCGGCCTGGGCCGCCGCGTCGTCTAGCACGCGCAATTCCTGCTGGACCCGTTCGGCCTCGGTGGCGGCGCGCTGGCTTTGCTCGCCCGCCAGTTGCAGGCTGCGGCGCAGTTCGTCGATGCGGGCGCGCAGGCCCCGCTCGGCGAAGCTGGCCTCCTGGGCCGACCGCTCCAGCTCGCGCAGGCGATCGCGTGCACGCTGGACCTCGGCTTCGCGCTGTTCCTGGGCCATCTGCGCGTCCTCGAACGCGGACTGTTTGTCGCCCAGCTGGGTATCCAGAATCTCGAAGCGGCCCTCGGCCTCTTCCTTGCGGATGCGGGCTTCCTCTTCCTGGGCCTCGAGCTCGGCACGCTCTTCGCGGATGCGGCCGGCGCGTTCCTCGGATTGGGCGGCCTGCTGCGACAGCTTGGAATGTTCGAGCTGGATGGCGTGCAGGCGCTGCGTGACCTCGGCCAGGCGCTGGCGCGAGGCGGGCAAGGCCTGGGCCACCTGCTGGTAGCCGGCTTCCGCGCGGGCCACGGCGGAGCGGGCCTCGTCGGCAATGAGCTGCTGCGCCTTCAACTGGCGTTGCAGGTTCTCGATCTCCTGCTGGCGCGCCAGCATGCCGGCCTGCTCGGAATCCGGGGCGTAGAAACGGACGCTGTTGTGCCCGATCAGGTGCCCTTCCTTGACCACGAACTGGCCGCCCTCGGGCAACTGGGTGCGCGCGGCCAGCGCCTGGGTGGCGTCGGCGGCCGTGTAGACGTCGCGCAGCCAGTCGGCCATCAGGGAACGCAGGCCCGGATCGGTGATGCGCAGCAGCGACACCAGCGGCGTCAGCGCGGCCGGCGCGGGGGCCGGCGCCGTGGCCGGCGGCATCTGGTAGAAGGCCAGCCGCGCCGGCGGCGCGTCGCCGAAGAAGGCCTTGGCCCATTCGAGGTTGCTGACTTCCAGCGCGGCCAGCCGCTCGCGCAGCACGGCCTCCAGCGCCGTTTCCCAGCCGGGTTCGATGTGCAGCTTCTGCCACAGGCGGCCAAGCTGTGTCAGCTCGTGTTTTTCCAGCCAGGGATGCAGCGCGCCCTGCTTCTGCACGTCCTGCTGCAAACGCGTCAGGGCCGAGAGCCGGGCCTCGATCTGCGAAACGGCGGCCGCTTCCTTCTGCACCAGTTCCTGGGCCTGGCGGCGGCCGGCATCGACCTGCGGCAACTGGGCTTCCAGCGTGGACAGTTCCTGCCGGGCGTGCTCGACACGCTGCTCGGTATCGGCCAGGTCGCCCGTCAATTGTTCCAACCGCGCCGGATCGGGGCGCTGCAGGTTGCGTTCTTCCTGCTCCAGGCGCTCGCGGCGCTGCGCCAGGGCCTGGAGCTGGCGATCGGCTTCGCGCTGTTCCTGGGCGGTCAGGGCCAGGTTCTGCTCGACCTGGGACAGCGCGCCGCGCAGCTCGGACAGGCCGGACGCGGCATCGCGCACCTTGGCCTCGACGTCGGGCAGCTGGGCTTGCGCTTCCTCGGCCACGATGCGCGCTTCCTCGGCCCGGGCCTCGCCCACTGCCAGGTCTTCCTCGGCCTGCGCCAGTTGGTCGCTGCCGGTCTCGTGCTGCTCGTTCCACTGGGCGATCTGCTGCTGCAACTGCGCCAGCTGGGCCTGCATGCGGTTGCGGGCCTCGACCACGTACTTGATCTCGGCCTCGAGCCGGCTGACCTCGGCATTGGCCTCGTACAGCCCGCCCTGCGCGGCATGGACGGCGTCGCTGGCGGCGTAGTGCGCCTGGCGCGTGCCCTCCAGGTCGGACTCCAGCTTGCGCAGGCCGGCCATGGCGGCCTCGAGGTCGGTCTGGGCCTGTTCGATGGCCAGCGCGTGCTTCATGCGGTCGCCGTCGGCCTCGCGCTTCTTCAGCAGCCACAGGAAGCGCTGCTTCTGTTCGCTTTCCGCCTGGAACCCCTGGTAGCGCTGGGCGACCTCGGCCTGCGCCTCGAGCTTTTCGAGCTGGGTGGCCAGTTCGCGCAGGATGTCCTCGACCCGGGTCATGTTCTCGCGGGTATCGGACAGGCGGTTCTCGGTCTCGCGGCGGCGTTCCTTGTAGCGCGACACGCCTGCGGCCTCTTCCAGGAACACGCGCAGTTCGTCGGGCCGGGCCTCGATGATGCGCGAGATCATGCCCTGGCCGATGATGGCGTAGCCGCGCGCCCCCAGGCCGGTGCCCAGGAAGATGTCATGGATGTCGCGGCGGCGGACCTGCTGGTTGTTGACGAAATAGCTGCTGGTGCCGTCGCGGGTCAGGACGCGCTTGACGGCGATCTCGCCGTATTGGCTCCATTGTCCGGACGCCCGGCCCTCGGCATTGTCGAACACCAGTTCGACCGAAGAGCGCGCCGCCGGCTTGCGGTTGACCGAACCGTTGAAGATCACGTCCTGCATGGACTCGCCGCGCAGCTCGGAGGCCTTGGATTCGCCCAGGACCCAGCGCACGGCGTCGATGATGTTGGACTTTCCGCAGCCATTGGGCCCCACCACGCCGACCAGCTGGCTCGGCACCTGGATGGACGTGGGGTCGACGAACGACTTGAAACCTGCGAGTTTGATCTGGGTAAGTCGCACCGGAAACGAAGCTTCGCTTAAAAAGGCTGGAAAAAGGAACCGATCCGCGCCCGGGCCGGTCGGATATGGCAGAACACGCCCTACCTCCGACCCAGGGCACCGAGGATCCGGCTCCGCCGGTCCTCCAGTGCCGCCCCCTTGAGGGGGGTCGCGCGAAGCGCGGAGGGGGTGGGGCCAACACAGCTTCGTATAATACCAAAGGGTCATCGGCAAGGTTACGCCAGTGGCCGCCGCCCAGCCTGTTTTTTCATTTTCGTTACGTATAGATCGCAAGAGACATGCCCTCTCAACCCAGCAAGAGCCTAGACACCTTCGCCAACCCCAGCCCGGGGCGCGACTTCCAGATCCACATCGAGGTGCCGGAATTCACCTGCCTGTGCCCGATGACCGGACAGCCGGACTTCGCCCTGCTGGTCATCGACTACATCCCCGACCAGTTGTGCGTCGAGCTCAAGAGCCTCAAGCTCTACGCCTGGAGCTTCCGCAACGAAGGCAAGTTCCACGAAGCGGTCACCAACGAGATCCTGGACGACCTCGTGCGCGCGCTGTCCCCGCGCTTCATGCGGATCACCGCCAAGTGGTACGTGCGCGGCGGCATCTTCACCAACGTCGTCGCCGAGCACCGCCAGGCTGGCTGGACGCCGCAGCCCGCCGTGCAGCTGCAGGAATTCGCGCCCGGCAGCAACATCCGCGGGTAACTACCACCGGATCGGCCGGGACGCGGCGCGGAACCTGCGCTACGATGCGCGGCACGCATTCCTGCCGTAGTGCCCGAGTGAGGCACTCTCCGATCCACTCACAGGCACACGAGTCCACGCCTACCGATGAAACGCGGCTTTTACCTGATCATGGCGGCGCAGTTCTTTTCCTCGCTGGCCGACAATGCGCTTTTCATCGCCGCGATCGCCCTGATCCAGCAGTTGGACGGACCGGACTGGATGACGCCCATGATCAAGTGGTCGTTCGCCCTGGCCTATGTCCTGCTGGCCGCCTTCGTGGGCGCGTTCGCCGACTCCTTCCCCAAGGGCCGGGTGATGTTCGCCACCAACTCGGTGAAGATCATCGGCTGCCTGACGATGTTCGCCCATGCCAGCTTCGGGCTGGCCGACCACCATCAGGTCTATACCGTGTGCGCCGCCTACGCCCTGGTGGGCATAGGCGCGGCGGCCTACTCGCCCGCCAAGTACGGCATCATCACCGAACTGCTGCCGCCCGAGCAGCTCGTCAAGGGCAACAGCTGGATCGAAGGGCTGACCGTCGTGTCCATCATCCTGGGCGTGGTCCTGGGCGGCGCGCTCATCAGCCCCAAGGTGTCGACCTGGCTGCTGTCGCTGGACCTCAGCCCCGGCTTCGGCCCCGACATCCAGACGCCCGCCGAGGCCGCCATCATGGTCATCGCGCTGGTCTACCTGGTAGCCGCCTTCTTCAACCTGCTCATCCCGTCCACCGGCGTGTGCTACCCGCGCCAGCAGCGCAATCCCATCAAGCTCATGGCCACCTTCGGCTGCTTCGTGGCCACGCTGTGGCGCGACAAGCTGGGCCAGATCTCGCTGGCGGTGACCACCCTGTTCTGGGGAGCCGGCGCGACGCTGCAGCTGATCGTGATCGAATGGGGCCGCGTGCAGCTGGGGCTGCCGCTGAACAAGGCTTCCATCCTGATGGGCGTGGCCTCGGTGGGCACCATCCTGGGCGCCACGCTGGCCGGCAAGGTGCCGCTGCACCATGCGCTGGCCGTGCTGCCCATGGGAGTGGTGATGGGGCTGGTGGTGATGCTGATGCCGCTGGCCTACGAGCCCTGGTTCGTCTATGCGCTGCTGATCGCCATCGGCGGCCTGGGGGGGTTCTTCGTCGTGCCGATGAACGCCCTGCTCCAGCACCGCGGCCACGTGCTGCTGTCGGCCGGCCATTCGATCGCGGTCCAGAACTTCAACGAACAGCTCAACATCCTGCTGATGGTGGCGATCTACTCGCTGATGCTGGGCATGCAGATACCCATCAACACCATCATCATCATCTTCGGCACGCTGGTGGCCTGCCTCATGCTGCTGATCATGGGCTGGAACCGCCACAACCACCGCACCCACCCGGACCTCGACCTGGTGATAGGCAGCCGCGCGCACGGCACGGCGCTGCGCGGGGACTAACCCCGGGCCCGCCCCACCGACAAGGCCAGCTGCAGGTCCTGCCAGGCCTTGATCTTCTCGGCCGGGCTGCGCAGCAGATAGGCCGGGTGGTA
Organism: Pigmentiphaga kullae; assembly: GCF_004216695.1. Lineage (GTDB taxonomy): Bacteria > Pseudomonadota > Gammaproteobacteria > Burkholderiales > Burkholderiaceae_B > Pigmentiphaga > Pigmentiphaga kullae. The sequence continues at coordinate 486,660 of NZ_SGXC01000002.1, read as the reverse complement.
GCTCACCACGACCGGCACCTGCCTGCCCGATACCGACAGGCTGTGCACCTTGCCCCGCAGGCTGCCTATGCGCGCGTCGGTCTCCAGCAGGGTCTGCGCCGCGAACCGCCCCAGCACCAGGATCATTTCCGGATTGATGAGCGAAATCTGCCGCATCAGATAGGGGCTGCAGCGCGCCACCTCCTCGGGCAGCGGGTCGCGGTTGCCGGGCGGACGGCACTTGATGACGTTGGCGATGAAGACATCCTGCTGGCGCGAGCGCGCGATGGAGGCCAGCATGCTGTCGAGCAGCTTGCCCGAGCGTCCCACGAAGGGCGCGCCCTGCTTGTCTTCCTGTTCGCCCGGCGCCTCGCCCACCAGCAGCCAGCGCGCCTTGGGCGAGCCGGTGCCGAATACGGTCTGCGTGCGTCCCTTGCACAGGCCACAGGCCATGCAGTCGCGCACCTCGTCCTGCAACGCGGCCCAGGCCTGTTCGGGATCGACCGGCATGGCGGCCGGCGCCGGCATCTCCCGCACCGGAATTTCCTGCACGGCGGCCACGGGTTCGGCTCTGTCGGGGTCGACGGCGGCCACGGCCGCCACCGGCTCCTGCGCCGGATTCGGCGCCACGGGCTCCGGCCCCACCGGCGCGACCTCGGGTACGGCCGCCGGCGCCGCCGTGCCGGGCAGGTTCCACAGCTTTTCCACACCCAGTTCGCGCAGCCAGGCGCGCCGGACGGCGCTCATGCCATCGCCGCCGTTGCGCTCAGTCGCCATGGAAACCTCCGGGAATTGGGTGGACCGCCAATGCCTTGCGCATGACGATCGCGTCTTCCCGCCCGCGCAGCGACGGGTAATAGCCGCGGCGCAGGCCGATGCGTTCATAGCCAGCGCGTTCGTACAGCCCCTTGGCCACCAGGTTCGAGGGCCGCACCTCCAGCAGCAGGCTGTGCGCCTGGCGCGCGGCGGCGCACTGCTCGACCCAGGCCAGCAGGCGCCGGCCCAGCCCCACGCCCTGCGCCTGCGGCGCCACGCTGATGTTCAGCAGGTGCGCCTCGTCCAGCGCCACCATCACGACGCAATAGCCCAGCAGGCGGTCGCCGTCGCGCACCACCCAGGCGTCGTAGCCCGAGCGCAGCGAATCGGCGAAATTGCCGCGTGTCCAGGGAAAGGAATAGATCTGGCGCTCGACCGCGTCCACCTGGTCGAGATCCTGTTCGGTCATGGGACGGCATGCCTGCCCCCAGGCCGCCAGGATACGCGCCGCGTCGATCGGCGCGCGGCCCTGCACCGCGCTCATGATTGCGCTCCCGATGCGGCGACACGGGGATTGCCCCCCGCCCCGGCCTGTCTTTCCGCGGTGGTGAAGGCCACCTTGTCCCGTACGTACAAGGGCGCGGCCAGCTCCGGCGCGACGGTTTCGCCGCGCAGGTAGGCGCCGTGGGCCAGGCGGGCGACCGCGGCCGCGGTGGGGCGCGCAACGTCCGTCCGCTCGTCCGGCCCGAAACCGGCGAATACCTCCGGATAGGCGGCCGCCGCATCGCCGCACAGCCACGGGGCCTGCGCGCCCAGGTCTGCCAGGCGTCCGCGCAGCCAGGCCTCCAGCCCCTCGCCCGCCATCAATTGCGGTTCGACCAGGCAGGCCAGCCGGTCTGGCGATTCACGGCGATAGACCGCCAGGTAGATTTCCTGCATGCGCGCGTCCATGGCCACCACCAGCGGCCGCTGGCCGGGATCCCGGACCTGTTGCGCCACGGCGGCATGCGACACCACGGGTATCACCGGCCGCCCCAGGGCGAACCCCAGCCCCTGCGCCACGCCGCAGGCAACCCGCAGCCCGGTGAACCCCCCGGGGCCTTGCCCGAAAGCGATGGCATCGAGTTGCGTCCGGGCGATGCCGGCCTCGTTCAGCACCTCCTGCACCATGGGCAGCAGCCGGGCCGAGTGCTCCTGCACGCCCTGGTGCTCGCGCACGAGAAGGTCGACGGCGCCGGCATCCGCGGCGCGCAACAAGGCGACGCCGCACCAGGCGGAGGAAGTTTCCAGGGAAAGGATATGCAGCGACATGGGCTGCAATTGTAAGACCAGATGGGGGGAAATACCGGGATCTGCACCCGGTTTTCAGTGCTTGTGCTTGCGATAGGGTTCGTACACTTCTTCACTGGCGCGGCGGATTTCCTGCCGCAGCAGCACCCTTTCCTCGGAAGACAGCTTGCGCGGCCCGACCCGGCGCTCGTCCTGGCTGACCGGACCGGCCCAGGGATCCATGGCGGCGCGCATCACGCCGGACTGTCCCGCCTCCTGGGGCACGTTGGCGGCATTGACCTGCGCATCGGCCCGAGAAACCGCGTTTTCGACCTGGCCGGCGAATCCGCCCGGAGCGGGAGCGCCGGCGCGTACCGCGTCGGGGCGGGGCAATGCCGCACGCGGGTCGCGGACCTGGCCGATCGCCGCGCCACCAGCCAATACCGTTATCATCACGAACAGCCCGCCCAGCATGATCGCTGCGCTGGAGCCCGCCGTACGAGTGGAGTCGAATACTTTGTTCACGTTTCAATCATACGATGTACCCATGACAGCGTCATAGATGCCTGCGTGACCAAACGGGCATTTATGTAACAACCAATGTCCCTCCCTGGATTGATACAAACTCCTCCGTTACATTCGCGCCATGTCACTAGCCAACGCCCCCAAGAAAATCCTCGTCGTCGACGACGACGTGCGGCTGCGCGATCTGCTGCGCCGCTACCTCGCCGAGCAGGGCTTCTCCGTCTGGGTCGCGGAAAACGCCCAGACCATGAACAAGCTCTGGCAGCGAGAGCGTTTCGATCTGCTCGTGCTCGACCTGATGCTGCCCGGAGAGGACGGCCTGTCGATCTGTCGCCGCCTGCGCGGCGCCCGCGACAGCACCCCCATCATCATGCTGACGGCCAAGGCCGAGGACGTCGACCGCATCGTCGGGCTGGAAATGGGCGCGGACGACTACCTGCCCAAGCCCTTCAACCCCCGCGAACTGCTGGCGCGCGTCAACGCGGTGCTGCGCCGCCGGGGTCCGGAAGAGCATCCCGGCGCCCCCAGCCAGGACAATGAATCGGTTACGTTCGGCCCTTACGTGCTGAACCTGGCGACCCGCACCCTCACGCGCGACAACGAACCCGTGGCCCTGACCACGGGCGAATTCTCCGTGCTCAAGGTCTTCGCCCGCCATCCCAAGATCCCGCTGTCGCGGGACAAGCTGATGGAACTGGCGCGCGGCCGCGAATACGAAGCCTTCGATCGCAGCCTGGACGTGCAGATCTCCCGGCTGCGCAAGCTGATCGAGCCCGATCCGGCCAAGCCCGTATTCATCCAGACGGTGTGGGGCCTCGGCTACGTATTCGTGCCCGATGGGGGCAGTTGATCCGCTTGTAGGCATTCATGTCGGTCGCCCTGCGCGTCGCGTCCAGGCTGGGTCTGTTCAGCCGGACATTTCTTTTGCTCACCGTCCTGATGACGGCAAGCCTGGCGGCGTGGCTCCAGGCTTTCCGCAGCATGGAGGTCGAGCCGCGCGCGCAGCAGGTGGCCCAGCAGATCGTCACCGTCGTCAACATCACCCGCGCCGCCCTGATCCATTCGGCGCCGCAGGAGCGCCGCTACCTGCTACTTGATCTGGCCACCAACGAAGGCATCCAGATCTATCCCCACGAAAAGGATGACATCACCGTCCGCCTGCCCGACCGCCAGGTCCTGCAGCGGGTGGAAGAACAGGTGATCGACCGCCTGGGACCCGAGACCGTCGTGGCCTGGGAAGTCAACCGCATCCCCGGCCTGTGGGTCAGCTTCTCCATCGACGACGACGACTATTGGATGGTGGTCGAGCGCGACCGCGCCGAACGCGTGCCGGGCGTCGAATGGCTGGGCTGGGGCGCGGCCGCCCTGCTGCTGTCGCTGCTGGGCGCGGCGGTCATCGTCGGCTTCGTCAATCGGCCACTGTCGCGCCTGTCGCGCGCCACGCTGGCGCTTTCCCGCGGCGAAACCCCGCCGCCGCTGCCCGAAAGCGGCCCCGAGGAAATCCGCCGGGTCAACACCAACTTCAACCGCATGGTCGAGGAACTGGACCGCGCCGAGGCGGACCGCGCGCTGATGCTGGCCGGCATCTCGCACGACCTGCGCACCCCGCTGGCCCGGTTGCGGCTGGAGATCGAACTGAGCGGCGTCTCCGAGGCCAGCCGCGACGCCGTGGACGAGGACCTGGCCCAGATCGACCGCACCATCGGGCAGTTCATGGAATACGCCCGCCCCTCCAGCGCGCCCGACCGCAACACCAATATTTCCGAGCTCGTGTCCGAGATGGTCGAGCGCGAATGCAGCCACACCGAGACACTGGGCGGTTCGCTGCAGGTCACGATCACCCCCAACCAGTGGGCGCGCATCGCCGCTCCCGACCTGCAGCGCGTGGTCGGCAACCTGCTCGAGAACGCGCGGCGCTACGGCCACAAGCCGGGCGAGGCGCCTCACATCGACCTGACGGTCAGCAGCCAGGGCAGCAACGTGCTGATCGACGTGTCCGACCACGGCCCCGGCGTGAAGGCCGAGGATGTGCCCCGCCTGACCCGCCCCTTCACCCGGGGCTCGGACGCGCGCACCAACGCCGGCGGCGCCGGACTGGGCCTGGCCATCGTCAAGCGGCTGCTGCAGCGCGCAGGTGGTACCCTAAACCTCCTGAACCGGGATGGCGGCGGCCTGACCGCCCGCATCACCCTGCCGGCCTCCTCGCAAAAATCGGCCGACGCCAAGTAGGCGGCCCCGGCCGCCGGCGCGCGAGGCCGGCGCTGTCCGAGGAGCGTGCATGAAAACCATCGGAGCCAAGCTCGAACCTTTCAAGGTGCATGGCGTCAAGCCAGGCTTCAACGAGGCCGAGGAAAACGGCGCCTCGGCCTTCGAGACCCTGAGCGAGACCTCGTTTCCAGGCAAGTGGAAGGTCATCTATTTCACACCCAAGGATTTCTCCGACATCTGCGCCACCGAGATCGAGGGCTACGCGGCACTGGCCGAGCCCCTAGCACAACGCGGCGCCGTGCTGATGGGCGGATCCGTCGACAATGAGTACGCCAAGCTGGCGTGGCGCCGCGCGGTGCCCGCGCTGGCGAACCTGAACCACTACCAATTCGCCGACAGCGCGGGCGCGCTGGTGGATCAACTGGGCATCCGGGACCGCAACGAGGGCGTGGCGCTGCGCGCCACGTTCATCGTCGATCCCGACAACACCATCCAGCATGTGTCGGTGAACAACCTCAAGGTCGGCCGCTGCCCGGAGGAAACGCTGCGGGTGCTCGATGCGCTGCTGACGGGCCAGTTCTGCCCCGCGAACCGCCCCGTCGGCGACCCGCCCTCGAAAAAACCCTGAACATGCCGCACGTATTCGTCTACGGCACGCTGCGTCGCGGCGAGATCAACGACATCGAGCGCCTGGCGCGCCGACTGCTGCTGTCCCCGCCCCTGCTGGTGGGCGAGGCGCGCGTGCGCGGCCGCCTGGTCGATTTCGGCGACTGGCCGGGACTGGTCGAGGACGGCGATGCGCGAATACTGGGCGAGGTCTACACGGTGGACGACCCGCTGCTGGCGGCCATGGACGCGGTCGAGGAATACGATCCCGACGGCGGTTCGCTGTTCGTGCGCCGCCCGGTGGATCTTCAGGTGGCGGGACAGGCGCTGTGCTGCCACTACTATCCGATCGAACCGCGCCTGATGGGGGGCGCCGTCCCCATCGACCATGACGACTGGGTCGAGTACCGCCTGGCGCGCGACACGGGGCGCGCGGACAGGATCCGGCAGGCCGCTGGCTGAGCCCCGGCCGCAATGTCAGCGCCGGTCGGCTTCCAGGACGCCGGGTACTTCGCGTATGCCCGCCAGCGCCCGCACCAGGTGCTCGCCGTTGCCGACCTCGGCGGTGAAGACCATGCGGGCGATTCCCTGCCGGCTTTGCGTGTTGACGCCAATGACATTGATGCGCTGGCGTGCGAAGACTTCCGAGATATCGCGCAGGAGTCCGTGGCGGTCGTTCGCCAGCACGACGATGTCCACCGGATACACGGCGTCGCGCGTATCGCCCCAGGTCACGTCGATGACGCGCTCAGGTTCGCGCGCGGCCAGCGAGCGGAAGCTCTTGCAGTCGCAGCGGTGGATGGAGACCCCCCTGCCCCGCGTCACGAATCCCGAAATCAGGTCGGGCGGCGCCGGCCGGCAGCACTTGGCCAACTGCGTCAGCAGCGCATCGACGCCCACCACCAGCACGCCGCTCTTGCCCGCATGCACCGCGCTTTCCGGCCGGCTGTCGCGCGTCAACGCGGACAGGTCCGGGCCGGCGTCGGGCGGCGGCGCCTCGAAGGCGGCCGCGACGTGCCGCAGGCTGAATTCGTCCTTGGCCAGCGCGACGTACAGGTCCTCGGTGCACGCGAAGCCCAGTTGCTGGGCCAGCGATTCGAGGTTGGTCGCGGTCTTGCCCAGGCGCTGCAATTCCTTTTCCAGCATGCCCTGGCCCTGGGCGATGCGCTCCTGGATGTCGATGGCGTTGAACCAGGCGCGCACCTTGGCCCGCGAGCGCTGGCTGGCCAGGTAGTTCAGCTGGGGATTGAGCCAGTCGCGCGAAGGGCCGCCCGACTTGGTGGCGATGATCTCCACCGTCTGGCCGGTGGCCAGGCGCGTGTTCAGCGGCACCATGGCCCCGTCCACCCGCGCACCGCGGCAGCGGTGCCCGAGGTCCGTATGGACCTGGTAGGCGAAGTCCACCGGCGTCGCGCCCGGCGGCAGCTCGATCACCCGCGCCTGCGGCGTCAGCACGTAGATGTTGTCGGCCAGCGTGTCGAGCGCCGCCTGTCCGATCTGGTCGTCGACCTGCACGTCGGCCTTCCAGGCCAGCAGCTGGCGTATCCAGCTGAGCTTGCGGTCGTATTCCGAATCGGCGCTGACCTGCCCGCCCTTGGCGCCCGCTTCCTTGTAGCGCCAGTGCGCCGCCATCCCGAATTCGGCGAACTGGTGCATCTCGCGCGTGCGGATCTGCACCTCGAAGGGCCGGCCGTCGTGGTCGTAGACCACCGTGTGCAATGAACGGTAGCCGTTGGGCTTGGGCCGCGAGATGTAGTCGTCGAACTCGTCGGGCACCGGCGTCCACAGGTGGTGCACCAGCCCCAGCACCGTGTAGCAGGTGCGGATGTCCTCGACGATGATGCGCAGCGCGCGCAGGTCGTACAGATCGGCGAAATCCAGGCGCCGGTTGCGCATCTTGTTCCAGATGCTGTAGATGTGCTTGGGCCGGCCGGTGACGTCGGCCACGATGCCCGCGCTTTCCAATGCCTGGCGCACCCGCGCGATGGCGTCGGCGATGAAGGCTTCGCGCTCGACGCGTTTTTCCTCCAGCAGCCGGGCGATTTCCTTGTAGCGGACCGGCTCGAGGAAACGGAACGCCAGGTCCTCCATTTCCCACTTGACCTGCCAGATGCCCAGCCGGTTGGCCAGCGGCGCGTAGAGTTCCAGCGTCTCGCGCGACAGCGCCTCGGGCAGCGGCACCTTGTGCTGGGCGTGCCAGCGCAGGGTCTGCAAACGCGACGCCAGGCGCATCAGCACGATGCGCAGGTCGGCCGCCATGGCCAGCAGCATCTTGCGCAGCATCTCGGCCTGCGCGCCGCTGCCGGCCGACGCATCGCTGGCGTCGCGGGTAACCTGGCCCAGGCGGATCAGGGCGCGATAGCCGTGCACCAGCTTGCCGATCTCGGGGCCGAACTGGAGCGTGACCGGGTCCTTGTGCGGATTGGTGCTGACGTCGCGGTCGCCCACGGCAATCGCCAGCAGCGCCGCCATGCGGGTATGGCCGTCCACCTGCAAGCCCGCCAGGATCGCGACCACGCCCGCCGCGTGCTCCGCCCAGCCCTCGCCGTCGGGCACGGCCGGCTCGCGCGCATAGCGGGGAAACGACCATTCGAGCGCCTTCTGCAAGTCCAGTTGCGCCGCCTCCGACAGGCCGGCGTTGGCCGCCTGTTGCCAGTCGGGACCGAAGGTCGCCGGCTGAATCGCGGAAGTCTCGGGAGCGGATGAGTTCATGGTCTTACACTTTGGGCGATGCCGGCCCTTCCTGGCCGCCGGCACGGTACTCTAGTCGCTTATCCACCAGGGAAGTTCATTGTATGTTGGGATGGCTGTTTGCCCGCGGCGCATCGAAGCACCGCGTGGAGCAGATGCAGGCTCGCATCAATCCGGAATTATGGACCCAAACGCTGGCCTCGCATGCATTCCTCGCGCGCCTGAGCGAGGACGAACGCGACGCCCTGCGGGCGCGGACGGCGTGGTTCCTGGCCAGCAAGACCATGACCGGCGCGGCCGGCCAGGTCCTGACCGACGAGATACGCCTGTCCATCGCGGTACAGGCCTGCCTGCCCATCCTGTACCTGGATCCGGGCCTGTACGAGGGATGGTCCGAGGTCATCGTCTATCCGGGCGGCTTCCTGATTCCCCGTTCGGACGTGGACGAGGACGGCGTGGTGCACGAGTACGTCGAGGAGGCCGCCGGCGAGGCCTGGGACGGCGGCCCCATCGTGTTGTCCTGGGAGGATGCCAGCCCCGGCCTGGAACGACCGGCGGGCTTCAACGTGGTCATCCACGAATTCGCCCACAAGCTCGACTTGCAATACGGCCAGGCCGACGGCATGCCCAGCCTGCACGCGCACGCCGGGATCCGGCCCAGGCTGTGGCGCAGCGTGCTGGCACGCAGCTACGATGCGCTGCTGGCCCGGCTGGAGGAAATCGAGGCGGCCATCCCGCCCGACGTGGACCCGGAATCCGAGGAAGCGGATCACTGGTATGCGCAGTTGCCGCTGGATCCGTATGCGGCCACGGACGAGGCCGAGTTCTTCGCCGTCAGTTCCGAGGCCTTCTTCGTGCATCCCGAGCCGCTGTGGCGCGCGATGCCCGAATGGTATGCGCTGCTGACGCAGTACTACCGGCAGGATCCGCTGGGAACCGGCCCCGCGCTGCCCCGCTGAACGGGCACGGGCCAGCCCCGGCGGACCGGGATCAGACGGCGGCGGTAACGACGATCTCGACCTTGTATTCCGGCGCGGCCAGCTTGGCCTCGACGGTGGCGCGGGCGGGCGTGTGGCCGGCCGGCACCCAGGCGTCCCAGACGGAGTTCATCGCGGCGAAGTCGGCGATGTCGGCCAGGAAGATCTGCGCGCGCAGGATGCGGGTCTTGTCGGTGCCGGCGGCGGCCAGCAGCTTGTCGATGGCGGCCAGCACCTGGCGGGTCTGGTCCGCCGGATCCTTCGAGGGATCTTCGGCCACCTGGCCGGCCAGATAGGCCACGCCGCCGTGCACGACCATTTCGGACATGCGCTTGCCGACACTGAAACGCTCGATGCTCATGGTGTTTTCCTCTTTGTGGAGCAGATTCGGAGCCGCAAGCATAGCAGGCCGCGATGACCGCTAGTCGCGCAGGAAACCGTCCACCAGATCCAGTTGCGCCGGCGTCATGAACGTGGGCGCATGCCCCACGCCGGCGACCTCGACGCGCTGTGCGTGCGGGTTGCGGGCCAGCATCCCCGCCACGGTATCCTCGGTAAGCAGGTCCGAATGTTCGCCGCGTACGATCAGGATTGGGCATTCGATGTTGGTGTAGACGTGCCACAGCGCCGCCTCGGCCGCGACGGCCGTGGCCGGGTCCATGGCCGCGAAGGCCTCGGCGATGGCCGGGTCGTAGTGCATGGTCCACGGTCCGGCCGGGCCGTCGACCTGGCGCACCACGTGCCGCGTCAGCTCGTCCCACTGTTCCGGGGTATGCGGGCCGAACGAAGCCGATACCGTGCTGACGTAGGCCCGCGCTTCCTCGAAACTGCCGAAGGCCGGCGCCTTGCCCACGTACTGCCCGATGCGCGCCAGCGCGGCCGGCTCCAGGTGCGGGCCGACGTCGTTCAGCACCAGCTTGTCGATGGGCGATGCCTGCAGGCCCGCCAGCGCCATGCCGATCAGGCCGCCCAGCGAGGTCCCGAACCAGTGCAGAGTCTCGGCCTGCACCCGGGCCAGCAGCGGCATCATGTCCGCCACGTATTGCGGCACCGTGTAATAGGCGGGATTGACGAGCCAGTCCGAACGGCCGCGACCCACCACGTCCGGGCAGACCACCCGGTAGCGGCCGGCCATGCGCCGCGCCAGCGCGTCGAAATCGCGGCCCGAGCGGGTCAGGCCGTGGGCGCAGACCAGCACGTTGTCGTTGGACGGATCCCCCCATTCCCAGTACGCCATGCGATGCAGGCCCGCCGGGCTCAGGCAGGTCACGAACTCCAGGCGGGGCTGGAGGGAGGCGGACGGGGCGTCGTGATTCATGAAGGCGTTCCTTGCTGGGCCGGACTCGGGATTGTAGCCACCGCCGTCAGGGCGCGGTGTGCCAATAGCGGCGCCTGGTCTCGCGCTCGCGTTCGACCCGCAGCCCCGCCGCGCGCGAAGTGAACACCAGCGCACCGTGCCTGTCGGTACGGTGGAACATGGCGCCCGCGCGCCGCCACCGCTGCTCGGCGTCGGGGTGCGGGTGGCGGTAGCGATTCAGGTAGCCGGCCTGTGCGACCGCATGCGAGGCCCGCGCGGCGTCGACCAACGCCGGACTGGACGAACCCCGCGACCCGTGGTGCGGCACGGCCACCACGTCGGCTGCCAGATCCTCCACGGCCGCCAGCCCCGCTTCCTCGGCCGCGCCGATGTCCCCCGTCAGCAAGGCCGCGTGATGCGCGCCGCGCACCCGCAGCACGCAGCTGTGCGCGTTGCGCTGGCGCGGCGGCACCTCGCCCTGCGGGGAATGCGGATGCAGGAACTCGAACGCCACGCCATCCACCGTCCAGCGCTGTCCGGCGGCGCAGCGCGAAAAAGCCGCTGGTCCGATGTCCCCTGGCGCCAGATCGTAGGACGCATGCACCCGCTCAACGGGCAAGGCAGCCAGCACCGAGCGCAGGCCGCCCGCATGATCCGCGTCGGCATGCGATACCACCACGTGTTCCAGCCGGCGTATGCCACGCGCGCGCAGATAGGGCCAGACGACGCGCTCGCCCGCATCGGCCTTCTCGCCGTAGGGTGGCCCGGTGTCGTACAACAGCGTCGCGCGCGCCGTCTCCACCACGATGGCGGTGCCCTGCCCCACGTCCAACAGCGCCAGGCGCCATTCGCCCGGCGCGGGGCGCATGGGCCGGTAGGCCAGCATGGGCACCAGCAGCACGAGCCCCAGCCAGCGTCCCGGCAGGCCGCGCGGCTGCAGGGCCCAGACCACGCCGGCCAGCGCCAGCGCGAACAGCGGCCAGGGCGGCGCCGCCAGCGACACGGCCGCCAGCCGGGTCTCGGCCAGCCATTGCAGGGGCACCATCAACCCTTCGAACACCGCGTGAGCGATGGCAGCCGCGACCGCTCCCACCTGCGCCAGTCCCGGGATCAGGCACAGCGCCAACGCCGCCAGCGCCAGTGGCGTGACCACCAGGCTGACCACCGGAATGGCCGCGGCATTGGCGAGCGGGGATACCAGCGACACCTGCTGGAACAGCAGCGCCAGCGCCGGCAGCAAGCCCACGGTCAGCGCCGCCTGCGCGCGGGCCCCTTCGCGCACCGAAGCGGCCATCCGCGCGGACCAGACGGGGACCGGCGCCGATTCGTCGCGCTGCCGCCAGCGCCCGCCGCCGCACAGTATCAGCAGCGCCACCGCGCCGAACGACAGCCAGAACCCGGCCGCCAGCGGAGCCCAGGGGTCCAGCGCGCAGACCAGCGCCGCCGCCAGCGCCAGCACCCGCGAGCCGGACACCGGCACGCGCCATGCCGCCGCGCCCGCCACCACGGCCAGCATGAAGAAGGTTCGCCGGGCCGGCACGCCCCACCCCGCCAGCAGGCAGTACAGCCACGCCACGGCCAGCGCCGCGCCGGCGGCGGCGACCTGGGCTGGATGCCGCTCGGACAGACGGATGCCGCCCCAGCTGCAGCGCTTCCAGGCCTGCAACACCGCCCATCCCGCCAGCGCGGCCAGCATCGTCACGTGCAGGCCGCTGATGGACACCAGGTGCGTGATGCCGGTGCGATTGAAGGTCTCCCAGTCGTGCTGGTCGACGCCGGCCTGGTCGCCCATCGCCAGGGCCGCCAGCACGGCGCCGTAGCGCTTGCCTTCCAGCGCCTGGCGCAGCGCCGCCCGGCACACATGGCGCACCCGCTGCACCGCCACGTCGAAACTGACGCGGGGATCGTCCGCCAGCCGGGCGGGACGGCCGCGCACCGACCCGGTGGCCCGTATGCCGCGTTCGAACAGATAGGCCTCGTAGTCGAAGCCGTGGGGGTTCAGATTGCCATGAGGCCGCTTCAGCGCCACGGTGCCACGCCAGCGCTCGCCCGGCACCACCTGCGCGGCCGGCCCCCGCCACGACAGCTGCACCTGGCCGGGCACGCCGGCCGGCGGGTCCGGCACCGTCGCCTCGAAACGCTGGCCGGTCGCCGTCGCCGTGGACAGGCTGGCGACGAGGTAGTCCAGTTCGAGGGGCACGTTCTCGCGCGCCGGCGACAGGCCGTCCTGCAAGCGCAGGTCGATACGCGTCAGCGCCAGGCCGGCGCCCGCCGCACAAGCCGCGACTGCGAACAAGACGGCCGCGCGGCCAGACTGCCGGCGTCGTTGCAGCAATCGTCCCCATACGCCGCACGCCCCCGACACCACCATGCCCCCGAGCACCGAAACCCAGGCCGATGGCACAGCCGGCAGTCCATGCACCCCCGCCGTGCCCAGCACGAACGCCACCAATGCGAAACGCAGCATGTCCTTCCTCCGGCCCAAGGCCAGGATGGTAGGCATGCCGGGGCCGCCACGCAGCCCCCGCTGGGATGAATCTGTCCGGGATGCGGCCCGGCGGCGCTCAGGCGGCCAGCGCCCCGCCCAAGCGCGGCAAGACCCGCCGCGCATTGGCCGACGTGGCCGCGGCGATCTCGGTCATCGGCAGGCCGCGCAGCTCGCCCAGCACCGCGGCAATGCGCGGCAGTTCCGCGGGTTCGTTGCGCCGGTTCTCGCGCGGCAGCCAGGCGGGCGGGATGTCGGGCGCGTCGGTTTCCAGCACCAGCGCGGCCAGGTCCATCCCGGCCGCCAGCCGGCGGATGTTGCGCGACCGCTCGTAAGTCATCTCGCCGCCCAGGCCCAGCGCGAATCCGCGCGCAACGAACAACTCGGCCTGCTGCCGGCTGCCGTTGAAGGCATGGGCGATGCCGCCCGGAACCTCCACACGCCGCAGGTACTTCAACAACACGTCCTGCGAACGGCGCACGTGCAGCAGCACGGGCAGGCCGAACTCGGCCGCCAGCTTGAGCTGGGCGTGGTAGAAGCGTTCCTGGCGCGCGCGCTGCTCGCCCTGGGCGATGTCCTGGACGAAGAAATCCAGGCCGATCTCGCCTACGGCGACGAAACGCGGATCGCCCATGGCCCGCGCCACCGCGTCGCGCAGATGTTCCAGGTCCTCGTCGGCGGCGTCGCGCACGTACATGGGATGGATGCCCAGGGCGTAGGCACCGCCCGGGACCGCATGGGCGAGGTCGCGCACGGTGGAAAAATTGCCACGCGCCACGGCAGGGATGACGATGCCGGCCACGCCCGCGGCGCGGGCCCGCGCGGCAGCGTCCGTACGGTCGCTGCCGAACTCGGCCGCGTCGAGGTGGCAATGGGTATCGATCAGCATCGATCCACTTTACCGCCCCGCCGTTCTAGACGGAAATTCCCTCGGCCAGCACGCCGTCGGCCATCTTCAATTGCCGGTCGGCCAGCGCCGCCAGCTCGGCATCGTGGGTCACGATGACGAAGGCCATGTCCAGCTCCTGGTTCAGCCGCTTGAGCAGGCCGAACACCTCGCGCGCCGTGTGGCGGTCGAGGTTGCCCGTGGGTTCGTCGGCCAGCACGCACAGCGGCCGCGTCACCAGGGCGCGGGCCAGCGCCACGCGCTGGCGCTCGCCGCCGGACAACTGGCCGGGATGATGGCTGGCCCGCTGCCCCAGGCCCACCTGCTCGAGCATTTCGGCGGCGGCGCGGCGGGCCTGCGCGCGGTCCGTGCGGCGCACGATCAACGGCATCGCCACGTTGTCCAGCGCCGAGAACTCGGCCAGCAGATGATGGAACTGGTAGACGAAGCCCAGGCTGCGATTGCGCGCCAGGCTGCGCTGCTTTTCGCTGAAGCCGGCCGCCGCCTGGCCGTCCAGCACGACCTCGCCCGAGCTGGGCTGGTCCAGCAGCCCCAGCACATGCAGCAGCGTGCTCTTGCCCGAGCCCGAGGCGCCCACCAGGGCCACCATTTCGCCCTGGCGCACGCGCAGGTCCACGCCGCGCAGCACGGTGACGCGCTCGCCGCCCTCGGCATAGACCTTGGATATGCCCCGTCCTTCCAGGACCACGCGGCGATCAGTCATGGCGCAGCACCTCCGCCGGTTGCAGGCGCGAGGCGCGCCAGCTGGGATACAGGGTGGCCAGGAACGACAGCACCAGCGACGTCACGCCTATGGTGACGATGTCGGACAGGCGCGGGTCGGACGGCAGCTCGGTGATCAGGTAGATGTCGCGCGGCAGGAACTGGATGCCCAGCGCGTGTTCGATGGCGGGCACGATGATGTCGATGTTGTAGGCAATGAGCGTGCCGCCGGCCACGCCCAGCAACGTGCCGATGACGCCGATCAGCGCCCCCTGCACCACGAAGATGCGGGCGATCTCGGCCGGCGTCGCGCCCAGGGTGCGCAGGATGGCGATGTCCGCCTGCTTGTCGTTGACCGCCATGACCAGCGAGGACAGCAGGTTGAAGGCCGCCACGGCGATGATCAGCGCCAGGATCAGGAACATCATGCGCTTCTCGGTCTGCACCGCGGCGAACCAGGTGCGGTTGTTGCGCGACCAGTCGGCGGCGGCGATGTTCGGCGGCAAGAGCTGCGCCAGGTCGCGCGCCACCTGCGGCGCCTTCTGCATGTCGGCGATGCGCAGCCGCACCCCGCCGATGCCGCTGTCGCGGAACAGCCGCGCCGCGTCGTCCACGTTCACGAAGGCCAGGCTGGAGTCGTATTCGTAGTGACCGGCCTCGAACACGCCCACCACGGTGAACTGCCGCATGCGGGGCGTGAAGCCGGCGGGCGTGACCGAGCCCTGCGGGGCCAGCATCAGGATGGGATCGCCCAGCCCCACGCCCAGCCCCTGGGCCAGCGCGCGTCCCAGCACCACGCCGTAGCTGCCGGGTTTCAGGTCGTCCAGCGAGCCGGCCACCATGTTCTTGGCCACGTCGGAGACGTCGCGCTCGGCCTCGGGCTCGATGCCACGCACCTGCACGCCGCGCAGCACCTGGTCGCGGGCGATCATGGCCTGGGCCGCCACGTAGGGGGCCCCCGCCTGCACTTCGGGATTTTTCTTGGCCAGCGCCGTCAGTTCGCGCCAGTTGGCCAGCGCCGCGCCGCGCTCGCCCCCCACCGGGTAGAGTTCGATGTGCGGCAGCACCGACAGCATGCGGTCGCGCACTTCCTTCTGAAAGCCGTTCATGACCGACAGCACGATGATCAGCGCCGCCACGCCCAGGCCGATGCCCGCCATGGAACTGGCGGCAATGAAGGAAATGAAGCGATCGCGTCGCCGCCCGCGGCCGGCGCGCGTATAGCGCCAGCCTATCCAGAATTCGTAGGGTATCTTGAGCACGCGCGTATTATGGCAGAAGGCGGCGGCCGGCACCGCCGCCGCCCTACCCCTACAATACCGGCCATTCGGCCCGCCGCCCGCGGGCGCTTGTATCCGGATCCTACGCCGTGCCCGCCTCGCCCTCCGACCTGACCCTGCTGCTTCCCGGCCTGCTGAGCGACGCCGCCATCGCGCCCGAACTGGCGCGGCAGCTCGCGCACCAGCCCGCCGTGCGCACGCTGGTCTCGTGGCTGGGCGCCGCACAGCCCGTCCAGCAGGACTTCGACCCTTTCGAGGCGGGCTGCACCTCGCGCGAGTACTGGTGGCTGCATCGCGCGGGCCACCGGCCGCCGGACGGCAAGATCGGCGCGGGGCTCGCGCCCTTGCTGGTGGACGACGCCCGAGACGGCCGGCCCGTCTGGCTGGCGGACCTGGCCCATGTGCAGGTCGGCCGCGACGGGCTGGTCCTGACCGACCCCGGCGAACTGGGCACGACGCAAGGCGAGAGCGACGCGCTGCTGGCCGCGGCGCGGCCCGCGCTGGATGCGCATGGCGCGGCGGCCCGCACCGTCGGCCCGCGCCGCTGGCGCCTGGACCTGCCTGACGGCGCCGCCCGGCACACCGGCACGCCGGATGCCGTGACGGGCGCCGCGTTGGATGCCTGGTGGCCGCGCACCCCCGAGGCCCGGCCCTGGCGCAAACTGGTCAACGAGATCCAGATGCACTGGCACGAAGCGCCGGTGAACGCCGACCGCGAAGCGCGGGGGCTCGTCCCGGTCAATGCCCTGTGGCTGTACGGCGGCGCCGCGCCGTGGCGGCCGGATTGGTCCGCCGGCCGGCCCTCGCTGGTGGCCGGCAATGCGCCCTGGCTGCGTGCGCTGGCCGAACGCGACGGCCTGCCCTGGCGGCGCCCCGCCGACGCGGCGGCGAGCCAGCCCGGCGCGCTGGTGGAGCTGGACGACCTCGTGCTGCCCGAACGCACCGACGACTGGCGAAGCTGGCTCGATGCCGCCGCGCGGCTGGAGCGCGACTGGTTCGCCCCGGCCGGCGCGGCCCTGCGCGCCGGCGCCCTGCGACAACTGACCCTGGTGCTGCCGGCCCGCGAACGGCTGGTCACCCTGACGATAGACCGGCGGCCCGCCCTGCTGCGCTGGCTGCCCTCCCCCCGACACGACTGGAAACGCTGGTGGTTGCCCCAAGAATCCTGACCCGTCAGCCCGACCCGGCTGCCCGGCGCCGCCTGGAACAGGCCGGCATCCATCCCCTGCTGGCCCGCCTGTGGGCGGCGCGCGGCGTGGCCGCGCCGCAGGAAACGGCGCCCGACTGGCCGGCCATGCTGGCCCCCTCGCTGCTGACCCACGCCGGCCGCGCCGCCGCGCTGCTGGCCGATGCCATCGCCGCGCGCAAGCGGCTGCTGATCGTGGCCGACTACGACTGCGACGGCGCCACCGCCTGCGCCGTGGGCCTGCGCGGGCTGCGCGCCATGGGCGCCGTGGTGGACTTCCTGGTGCCCAACCGCTTCGAGACCGGCTACGGCCTGTCGCCGGCGGTGGTCGAGCTGGCCTGCGCCCATCCGGCCGGCAAGCCCGACATCCTGATCACCGTCGACAACGGCATCGCCAGCCTCGACGGCGTGGCGGCCGCGCGCGAGGCCGGCATGCAGGTCGTGATCACCGACCACCACCTGCCCGGCGACGTGCTGCCGGAGGCCCTGGCCATCGTCAATCCCAACCAGCCCGGCTGCGGCTTCCCGTCCAAGCACCTGGCCGGCGTCGGCGTCATCTTCTACCTGCTGCTGGCGCTGCGCGCGGAGCTGCGCCAGCGCGGCGCCTTCGGCGGCGACAGCGGCCCCAGGCTGGACGCCCTGACCGACCTCGTGGCCCTGGGCACCGTGGCCGACGTGGTCAGGCTGGACGCCAACAACCGCCTGCTGGTGGCGCAGGGCCTCAAGCGCATACGCGCCGGGCGCATGCAGCCGGGCCTGCGCGCGCTGTTCTCGGTCAGCGGCCGCCAGGCCCGCGAGGCCAGCACCTTCGACCTGGGCTTCGCCCTGGGGCCGCGCATCAACGCCGCCGGCCGGCTGGCCGACATGAGCCTGGGCATACGCTGCCTGGTCACCGACGACGAGGACGAGGCCCTGAAACTGGCGCGCGAACTCGACACCATGAACCGCGAACGCCGCGAGATCGAGGCCGGCATGCGCGACCAGGCCCTGGCCTCGCTGGACGCGCTGCCCGCGGCCTCGGCCGCCAGCCTGTGCGTGTTCGACGCCTCGTGGCACCAGGGCGTGGTGGGCCTGGTGGCATCGCGCCTGAAGGACCGCTTCTGGTGCCCGACCCTGGCCTTCGCGCCGGCCGGCGACGGCGAACTGCGCGGCTCGGGCCGCTCCGTGCCCGACGTGCACCTGCGCGACGCGCTGGATCTCGTCTCCAAGCGCTACCCCAGCCTGATCCGCAAATTCGGCGGCCATGCCATGGCCGCCGGCCTGACCCTGCACGAGGCCGATTTCGCCGCCTTCGTGCCGGCCTTCGACGCCGCCGTGCGCGAACTGACGGGCCGCAGCCGCTTCGAACCGGCGCTGGAAACCGACGGCTCGCTGGAAGCCGACTACGCCAACGCCGAGGTCGCCACCCTGCTGGACCAACAGGTCTGGGGATCCGGTTTTCCGGCGCCCGTATTCGTCGATGCCTTCGTCATCCGCAACCAGCGGGTGGTGGGCGAGAAGCACCTGAAGCTCGCGCTCGAGCGCGGCAGCCAGCGCTTCGACGCGATCTGGTTCGGCCACGCTGACGCCCTGCCGCCCGCCGTGGACCTGGCCTACCGACTGGCGCTGAACAACTGGAACGGCATGGTGTCCGTGCAACTGGTGATCGAGCACGGCCAGGACGCGGCGCGCTGAATCCCGCGCGCGACCCGCCGGTGGGCGCCCGGCCTACGTTAAAATAGCGGGTTACGCGAAAAATCACCTGGAATTCAGCATGGAAGCAGAACGCCTCAACCAACTCGAAGCCCAACTGCAGGACCTGGCTGCGCGCGCCCAGGATCTACGGAGGTATCTTTGACTACGATGTCAAAGATGAACGCCTGCAGGTCGTAAACGCCGAGCTGGAAAACCCCGACGTCTGGAACGACCCCAAGCACGCCCAGGACCTGGGCCGCGAGAAAAAGGCGCTGGAAACGATCGTCCTGACCATCAACGAGATCGGGACGAGCCTGCGCGACGCCGCCGAGCTGTTCGAGATGGCCGCGGCCGACAACGACGACGCCACGCTGGAATCCATCGTCGGCGACGCCTCGGGCATCGAGGAAAAAGTGGGCGGACTGGAATTCCGCCGCATGTTCGCCAATCCGGCCGACCCGCTGAACTGCTTCCTGGACATCCAGGCCGGCGCCGGCGGCACCGAGGCGCAGGACTGGGCCTCCATGCTGCTGCGGCAGTACCTGAAGTACGCCGAGCGCAAGGGTTTCAAGGCCGAGCTGATGGAAGAGTCCGAGGGTGAAGTGGCCGGCATCAAGTCCGCCACCATCAAGATCGAGGGCGAGTACGCCTTCGGCTACCTGCGCACCGAGACCGGCGTGCACCGCCTGGTGCGCAAGAGCCCGTTCGATTCGTCCGGCGGCCGGCACACCTCGTTCGCCAGCGTGTTCGTGTACCCGGAAGTCGACGACTCCTTCGAGGTCGACGTCAATCCCGCCGACATCCGCGTGGACACCTTCCGCGCGTCCGGCGCGGGCGGCCAGCACATCAACAAGACCGACTCCGCGGTGCGGATGACCCACGTCCCCACGGGCATCGTCGTGCAGTGCCAGAACGACCGTTCGCAGCACCGCAACCGCGCCGAGGCGATGCAGATGCTGAAGTCCAAGCTGTTCGAACTGGAAATGCGCAAGCGCATGGCCGAACAACAGAAGCTGGAAGACTCCAAGACCGACGTGGGCTGGGGCCACCAAATCCGTTCGTACGTGCTGGACCAGAGTCGCATCAAGGACCTGCGCACCAACGTAGAAATCTCCAACACCCAGAAAGTGCTGGACGGCGATCTCGATCCCTTCATCGAAGCCAGCCTGAAACAGGGCGTCTGACCGACACCGGCAACGCGGCGACTTCGGTCGTCGCACCGACATCGACGACATCCGACATTACCGACCCCGACAGCCATCATGACCGACAACCGGCCCACCGCCAACGAACCCGCGCAAGACGAAAACCAGATCATCGCCGAACGGCGCGCCAAGCTCGCCCGCCTGCGCGAAGCCGGGCCGGCCTTCCCCAACGACTTCGTGCCCGCCGACCGCGCGGCCGCGCTGCACGCGGCGCACGACGGCACCGAGAAGGAAGCGCTGGACGCCACCGACATCGCCGCCAGCGTCGCCGGCCGCATGATGCTCAAGCGCGTGATGGGCAAGGCCAGCTTCGCCACCCTGCAGGACTCGACCGGCCGCATCCAGATCTACCTGAGCAAGGAACTGGTGGGCGAAGAGGTCTACAACGCCTTCAAGCACTGGGATATCGGCGACATCCTGGCCGTGCACGGCAAGGTCTTCAAGACCAACAAGGGCGAGCTGTCGATCCAGGCCGCCGAGGTGCGGCTGCTGACCAAATCGCTGCGCCCCCTGCCCGACAAGTTCCACGGCATCGCCGACCAGGAAATGCGCTACCGCCAGCGCTACGTCGACCTCGTCATGACCGAGTCGACCCGCAACACCTTCGTCGCGCGCAGCCGCGCCATCGCCTCCATCCGCCGCCTGATGACCGAGGCCGGCTTCCTGGAGGTGGAGACGCCCATGCTGCACGCCATCCCCGGCGGCGCCGCGGCCAAGCCCTTCACGACCCACCACAATGCGCTGGACATGCCCATGTACCTGCGCATCGCGCCCGAACTCTACCTGAAGCGCCTGATCGTGGGCGGCTTCGAGCGCGTGTTCGAGCTGAACCGCAACTTCCGCAACGAAGGCGTCAGCCCCAGGCACAACCCCGAATTCACCATGATGGAGTTCTACGCGGCCTACGGCGACTACCGCTGGCTGATGGACTTCACCGAACGACTCATCCGCCAGGCGGCCATCGATGCCACCGGCGGCGCCAAGGTGACCTACCAGGGCCGCGAGGTGGATCTGTCGCAGCCCTTCGACCGGCTGACCATCACCGAGGCCATCCACAAGTACGCCGAGCCCGGCTACACCGACGGACAACTGAACGACGAAGCCTTCGTGCGCGCCGAACTCAAGCGGCTGGGCGCCCACGTGGACGGCCCGCAGCTGGCGCGCGCCGGCCTGGGCGCGCTGCAGCTGGCGCTGTTCGAGGAAACGGCCGAAGCCAAGCTGTGGCAGCCGACCTACATCATCGACTACCCGGTGGAAGTGTCGCCGCTTGCGCGCGGCTCGGACACGCGCCCGGGCATCACCGAGCGCTTCGAGCTGTTCATGGTCGGCCGCGAGATCGCCAACGGCTTCTCGGAGCTGAACGACGCCGAGGACCAGGCGGAACGGTTCCGCAAGCAGGTCGAGGCCAAGGACGCCGGCGACGAGGAAGCCATGTACTACGACGCGGACTACATCCGCGCGCTGGAGTACGGCATGCCTCCGACGGCCGGCTGCGGCATCGGGATCGATCGCCTGGTGATGCTGTTGACCGACAGCCCCAGCATCCGCGACGTGATCCTGTTCCCGCACCTGCGGCCGGAGGATTGAAGACAGGCGCTGTCCCCGCAACCTTTTGGCAGGACCAAGGAGAAGCCCCATGGACACACGATCCCGGCCACGCGCGGCCCTCCTGGCCACCCTGCTGCCTTTGTTGGCCATCACCGCCGCGCTGGCCGCCGAGCCGGCGCCCACCTACCCCGACGCCGACGCCAGCGACCCCGCCAAACTCGGCTGGATGGTCGGCTCGCCGCCCCCGCCGGACCGCATCCTGCGCTTCGACGACGGTTCGTACTTCCGCTTTCCCGCGATGCGCTGGAGCGTCTCGAACTTCCGGCAGTTGATGCCCACGGTGAACGTATCGCGCGGCCTGGCCGCCCCCACGCCGCTGCCCCGGGCCATGCGCGACGACATCGATGATGTCGTCTTCCAGCCGCTGGGCTCGAACCGGACCATGACCTGGCAGGACTCGCTGAAGGCCAACTACACCGACGGCATCGTCGTGCTGCACAAAGGGCGCATCGTCTACGAACGCTATTTCGGCGTGCTCGGTCCCCAGGGCCAGCACGGCGCGATGTCGGTCACCAAGTCCTTCATCGGCACGCTGGCCGCCATGCTCGCGGCCGATGGCACGCTGGATCCGTCGCGCAAGGTAGCCGAGTACGTGCCCGAACTGGCGACATCCGCCTTCGGCGATGCCACGGTACGCCAGCTCATGGACATGACGACCGGCATCCGCTTCAGCGAGGACTACGCCGACCCCAATGCCGATGTCTGGGCCCACGCGGCCGCCGGCAACCCGCTGCCCAAGCCCAAGGACTACGCCGGACCGCGCAGCTACTACGAGTTCCTGCAGACAGTGCGGCCCGAAGGCAGGCACGGCACGGCCTTCCACTATCGCACGGCCAACACCGACGCGCTGGGCTGGGTGCTGGCCCGCGCCAGCGGCAAAACCGTGGCGCAGTTGCTGTCCGATCGCATCTGGAGCCGGCTGGGCGCCGAGCAGGATGCCTACATGACGGTCGACTCGACCGGCACGCCGTTCGCGGGCGGCGGCCTGAACACGGGCTTGCGCGACCTGGCCCGCTTCGGCGAAATGATCCGGAACAACGGCGTCTTCAACGGCCGGCGGATCCTGCCCGCCGCCGCCGTGGCCGACATCCGGCGCGGCGGCGACCCGGCGGACTTCGCCCAGGCCGGCTACACGCTGCTGGCCGGCTGGACCTACCGCGACATGTGGTGGATCACGCACAACGCGCACGGCGCCTTCGCCGCACGCGGCGTGCACGGGCAGGCCATCTACATCGATCCCAAGGCGGAGATGGTGATCGCGCGCTTCGCCTCGCATCCGGTGGCCAGCAATGCCGCCAACGACCCGACGTCGCTGCCGGCGTACCACGCACTGGCGCTGCACCTGATGAAATCGCGCTGATCCGCTCAGTCCGGGATTTCCGGCTCGACCAGCTTGGCCAGCTGGAGCAGCGATTCCTGCCAGCCCAGATAGCACATCTCGGTGGGAATGACTTCGGGAATGCCGGCCTGCACGACGTCCAGATCGGTGCCGCAGGCCACCTGCTTGAGCACGACGGTGACCGCCATTTCTCCCGGCAGGTTGGGATCGTCGAACTTGTCGGTGTAGCGGATCTTCTGGAACGGGACCAGTTCCTGGTACTCGCCGCCGAAGGAATGGGCGTTGCCGGTCGTGAAGTTCCGGAAGGACATCTTGAACGTCCCGCCGACCTTCGCTTCCAGGTGGTGGACCTGGCAGGTGAAGCCGTACGGCGGCAGCCACTTCGCCAGCGCGTCGGCCTCGACGAAGGCGCGATAGACCCGCTCGGGGGTGGCGCGCAGGACACGGTGGAGTCGGACGGTACCGGTAGCCATGGTGAATCTCCTTTCGTCAGGGTGGTTACATGCCTACGACGAGCGGGAAACGCGGAAATCGACAACCCGATGATCAGTGAAAACCCTAGGGTACGGACATGCCGTCAATCCCAGGCGTTGGCCCCCTGTTCGAACCCGCCTCGGTAGGGCTTGCCCACGCAGAAGCGGTGTCCGCTGGGTGCCTGCATGACCACCCAGGCCTTCTCGCGGGACACGATGACGGCACCCAGGCCTTCCATGCGCGCCACCTCCGCGTCGATCGCATCGGTCTCGATGTCGAGATGGGCCCGGGCCTCGTGGTCGACCTTCTGGATGATGATCTGGACATCGCCGGGCCGGGTCACGAGCTGGATATAGCGACCGCCGGGATCGACCTTCCCGGGCAGAGGACACCCCAGCGCGGCGCTCCAGAAACGTGCTTCCGACAGCAGATCGCCGGTCCTGCAATCGATGACGATGTTTCCCAATCGGCTCTTGTGCATCGCAGCTCCCATGCGGGCGGTGCCCGCTACGCCCTCGCCTGCTCCCGCAGATAATCCAGCACCGCGCGCTGGTCACCGGTGAACACGATGCGCGCCGCCTTCAGCTTGCGCTGGTAGACGTACATGGGATCGTAGTAGCCGGTCAGCAGTTCCTCGATCCAGGCCCGGTGAGGTTCGACGCCTGCGCCGCGCGCCTGCCCGGCCAGGGCGGCATCCATGATCGCCGCGAGGCGCTGGTGCCGCTCGCCCCCCAGCCGCTTGTGGATGTTGTCCAGGCTTTGGCGCAGGCGCTGGCCGAACAGGTCCCTGCCGGCCTCTTCGCCATGGATGGCCACGAACTCGGCGCACAGGTCGACCACGTAGTCGCGTAGGATGCGTTCGACGCGGTTTTCCAGGCTGTCTTCCAGCCAGACCACCGGATATGTCTGCATGCCCTGGAACAGGCTGAGCGGCACGCTGCAACTGCCTATCGCATGGCTTTCGTCCTCCAGCACGAAGCGGGCATGGCCGGCCTCCCGCTTCTTCAGGACATCGATCGCCAGGTCGTTCTCGAAGCCGATCTGTGGCGGCTGCCCGGTGGCATGCTTGCCGAAACTCGATCCACGGTGATGGGCATGCCCCTCCAGGTCCAGGGCATGGTCCAGTTCCCGCAGCACGTCGGTCTTGCCCGTACCCGTCATGCCGCCCAGCACCACGAAACCGCACTCGGCCACGGCCCGCTCCAGCGTGTCCATCAGGAAGCCGCGCATGGCCTTGTAGCCGCCCACCACGCGCGGATAGGCGATGCCCGCTTCGTCGCGCAGCCACTGCTGGACGATCTGCGAACGCAGGCCGCCGCGGAAGCAGTACAGGCTGCCCTGGGGATGCGCGCGGGCGAAGGCCGCCCAAGCCTCGATCCGCTCTGCCTTGGTCTGGCCGCGGACCAGTTGATGGCCCAGCGCGATCGCGGCCTCCTGGCCCTGCTGCTTGTAGCAGGTGCCGACCTTCTGCCGCTCGATGTCGGTCATCAGCGGCAGGTTGACCGCGCCCGGGAAGGCTCCCTTGCGGAATTCGATGGGCGCGCGGGTATCCATCAAGGGCATGCCTTGCAGGAACAGCGCGCGGTAGTCGTCGATGTCGCCGCGCATCACACCACTTCGACCGCGTAGTCCCGCCGCTCGACCAGTTCCCCGATGGGTTCGAGCGCCAGCCCGGATTCGGCGGCGGCCGCCAGGAACTCGTCCTCGGCCCCCGGGGCGACCGCCACCAACAGGCCGCCGCTGGTCTGCGGATCGCACAGCAGGTCGATACGGTCCTGGCCCAGCGGGGCGATGCGCTGGCCGTAGCTGTCGAAATTGCGGCCCGTGCCGCCGGGCACGCAGCCTTCGGCCAGATAATGCTCCACGCCCGGCAGGCGCGGCACCTTGGCGAACTCGACGCGGGCGCTGACGCCGCTGCCGTCGGCCATCTCCACCAGATGGCCCAGCAGGCCGAAGCCGGTGACGTCGGTCATGGCCCGGACGCCGGCCAGCCGGCCGAAACGGCTGCCGGGCCGATTCAGCGTGCACATCCAGTCCCGCGCCAGGTTCACGTCCTCGGGGCGCAGTTTCGCTTTTTTCTCGGCCGTGGTCAGGATGCCGATGCCCAGCGGCTTCGTCAGGTACAGCTTGCAGCCCACCGTGGCGGTGTCGTTGCGCTTGAGCCGCGCCTTGTCCACCACGCCGGTCACGGCCAGCCCGAAGATGGGCTCGGGCGCATCGATGGAATGCCCGCCCGCCAGCGGAATGCCCGCTGCGTCGCAGGCCGCCCGGCCGCCGCGCACCACCTCGCGCGCCACCTCGGGCGGCAGCAGGTTGACCGGCCATCCCAGGATGGCGATGGCCAGCAGCGGATCGCCGCCCATCGCATAGATGTCGCTGATGGCGTTGGTGGCGGCGATGCGGCCGAAGTCGTAGGGATCGTCGACGATGGGCATGAAGAAATCCGTGGTCGACACGACGCCGCGCTCGTCATCCAGCGCGTAGACCGCCGCGTCGTCGCGCGAGGCGTTGCCCACCCACAACCGCGGGTCGAGATTCTGCGCGCCGCTGCCGGCCAGGATCACGTCCAGGACCTTGGGCGATATCTTGCAGCCGCAGCCGGCCCCGTGGCTGTACTGCGTCAGGCGTATGGGAGTGCTCATGGATCGTTCGCAATGGCTTGATGCAAGCCATTCTAGAACACCCGTCCAGCCGGGCCTGCCGCCCGGCGCCCCTTACTTCCTTTCCGGCATCGCCGACGAGTGATGGCTGGTGATCAGCCATTGCTGCCCGTCCCAGCGATAGGTATAGGTGTAGCGCGCCCTGACCGCGGCCCCCGTCCGGGCGAAGGTGAAGGTGTAGAGCCCCGAGTCGACCGCGGTATTGCACCCCAGCGCGATGCGGCGCTCGTCGATACGGCCCGCCGGCCGGTCTTCCAGGAAATGATGGAAGTAGTCCTCCTTGGCCTGCGCGGTGTAGCGGGGCTGGTTGGACATGGTGGGCAGCAACACCGAATCCGGCGCGTAGTTGGCCACCACCCGATGCGGATCCCCGGTCTGCAGCGAGCGGTTCCACCGGTCGAACAGGCCGGCGATCTCCTGCTCGCTCACCCCCTTGCAGCTTTCCAGGTGAGGCGCCAGCGCGCCCCCGGACACCCCAGGATTCGTGGCACAGCCTGCCAGCGCGCCGGCCAGAATCACCATTCCCAGACCTTTCATGAACTTCCCCCCTTCATTGTTGTTGTGGAAGCGAACGCTCAAGCATAGCGGAGAGCGGCCTCGGCCGTGCCGTGGCTATACTGTCCCGTGATCAAGATCCGCCCCTCCACTCCCCAGGACGCCCCCCGCGCCATCGCCATCTGGCGCCGCGCCGTGGACGCCACCCACGACTTCCTGGCACCGGAAGACCGCCAGGCCATCGACCGCGAAGTCGCGGCCTTCCTGCCCGACGCCCCGCTCTGGGTAGCCGTGGACGACCAGGACCGCGCCCTGGCTTTCATGCTGCTGAACGACGGCCACATGGAAGCCCTGTTCGTCGACCCCGACCACCGCGGATCCGGCCTCGGCCGCGCCCTGGTCCGGCACGCCCTGGAACGATGCCCCGGCCTGACCACCGACGTGAACGAACAGAACGCCCAAGCCATAGGCTTCTACGAACGCCTGGGCTTCACCCCCACCGGCCGCTCCCCGCGGGACGGCCGGGGCCGCCCCTATCCTCTGATCCACCTGCGCCACCCCACCCCAACACCAGCCGGATGACCAGAGCCCCTCTCCGCCAACCTCGGTGCAGGCCTGCTTGCGGCCGGGGGCCGGGAGCAGGCCGCCTCAAGAACCAAACCTCCCCCCTGCGGTCCAAACATCACTTGCATTTTTATGTCTTATATCTTATATAAGACATAGGACCTACCCTTATAGAAAGTCATCCGCCCCCTACATCGCAACGATGCAACATAAGTGGTAGATTTAACCGGTTTTCCTTCGGAGCCCATCATGCCGCACAACACGTTCAAAACCCTGAAAGAGTTCAAGATCGGCAGCAAAACCGGCCAGTACTACTCGCTCCCGGCGCTCGGCAAGGCCCTGGGCGTGGCGGTGGAACGATTGCCCGTTTCCCTGCGCATCGTGCTCGAATCCGTCCTGCGCAACTGTGACGGCAAGAAAGTCACCGAAGAACACATCAAGCAACTGGCCAACTGGAAACCCGGCGCCAAGCGCGAAGAAGAAATCCCCTTCGTCGTCGCCCGCGTCGTGCTCCAGGACTTCACCGGCGTTCCCCTGCTGGCCGACCTGGCCGCCATGCGCAACGTCGCCGCCAAGCTCGACAAGAATCCCAAGGCCATCGAACCCCTGGTTCCGGTGGACCTCGTCGTCGACCACTCCGTCATGATCGACGCCTACGGCACCAAGAACGCCCTGGACATCAACATGAAGCTGGAATTCAAGCGCAACCACGAGCGCTACCAGTTCATGAAATGGGGCATGCAGGCCTTCGACACCTTCGGCGTGGTGCCCCCGGGCTTCGGCATCGTCCACCAGGTGAACCTGGAATACCTGGCGCGCGGCGTGCACAAGCGCGACAAGGTCTACTACCCCGATTCGCTGGTGGGCACCGACAGCCACACCACCATGATCAACGGCATCGGCGTGGTCGGCTGGGGCGTGGGCGGCATCGAGGCCGAGGCCGCCATGCTGGGCCAGCCCGTCTACATCCTGACCCCCGACGTCGTCGGCGTCGAACTCAAGGGCAAGCTGCGCGAAGGCGTCACCGCCACCGACCTGGTGCTGACCATCACCGAGATGCTGCGCCGCGAGAAGGTCGTGGGCAAGTTCGTCGAGTTCTGTGGTCCCGGCACGGCCAGCCTGACCGTTTCCGAGCGCGCCACCATCGGCAACATGGCGCCCGAGTACGGCGCCACCATGGGCTTCTTCCCGGTGGACGAGCGCACCATCGACTTCTTCAAGGGCACGGGCCGCACCAAGGAAGAAATCGACGCCTTCGAGGCCTATTACCGCGCCCAGAAGATGTTCGGCGTACCCAACGCCAAGGACATCGACTACACCAAGCTGCTGACGCTGGACCTGTCCACCGTCGCGCCCTCGCTGGCGGGCCCCAAGCGTCCCCAGGACCGCATCGAGATCGGCGACGTCAAGGCCACCTTCGGCGACCTGTTCAGCAAGCCGGTTGCCGAGAACGGTTTCTCGCAGCCCGCCGCCAAGCTCGACCAGGTCTTCACGACCGACAACGGCATCCCCGTCCAGAACGGCGACATCCTGATCGCCGCCATCACCTCCTGCACCAACACGTCCAACCCCAGTGTGCTGCTGGCGGCGGGCCTGCTGGCCAAGAAGGCGGTGAAGGCCGGGCTCAAGGTCAAGCCGCACATCAAGACCTCGCTCGCCCCCGGATCGCGCGTCGTGACCGAGTACCTCCAGAAGACCGACCTGCTGCCCTACCTGGAACAGCTCGGCTTCGACGTGGCGGCCTACGGCTGCACGACCTGCATCGGCAACGCCGGCGACCTGGCGCCCGAACTGAACGACGTCATTACCAAGAACGACCTGGTGTGCGCGGCCGTGCTGTCGGGCAACCGCAACTTCGAGGCCCGCATCCACCCGAACATCAAGGCCAACTTCCTGGCCTCGCCGCCGCTGGTCGTGGCCTACGCCATCGCCGGCACCATGAAGCGCGACCTGATGACCGAGCCGGTGGGCCGCGGCACCAAGGGCGACGTCTACCTGGGCGACATCTGGCCGACCCAGGCGGAAGTCGAGAAGCTGATGAAATACGCCCTGGACCCCAAGGCGTTCAAGAACAACTATGCCCAGGTCAAGACCAACCCCGGCAAGCTGTGGCAGGACATCCAGGGCGTGGCCGGGCAGATCTACGACTGGCCCAAGTCGACCTACATCGCCGAGCCGCCGTTCTTCGAGGACTTCACGATGGAACCGGGCGCGGCCAATGCGGTGGTCAGGAACGCGCGGGCCCTGGGCCTGTTCGGCGACTCCATCACCACCGACCACATCTCGCCGGCCGGCTCGATCAAGGAAAGCTCGCCCGCGGGCAGGTACCTGCAGGCCAACGGCGTGATGAAGGCCGATTTCAACAGCTACGGCTCGCGCCGGGGCAATCACGAGGTCATGATGCGCGGCACCTTCGCCAACGTGCGCATCAAGAACCTGATGATCCCGCCCAATGCCGACGGCACGCGCGTGGAAGGCGGCATCACCGTGCACCAGCCCAGCGGCGAACAACTGTCGATCTACGACGCGGCCATGAAGTACATCGCCGAGGACACGCCCACGGTGATCTTCGGCGGCGAGGAATACGGCACGGGTTCGTCGCGCGACTGGGCCGCCAAGGGTACGCAGCTGCTGGGCGTGAAGGCGGTCATCGCGCGCAGCTTCGAGCGCATCCACCGCAGCAACCTGGTGGGCATGGGCGTGCTGCCGCTGCAATTCAAGGGAGGCGACAGCATCCAGTCCCTGAACATCACCGGCCGCGAGACCTATGACATCACCGGGCTGGAGAAGGGCATCAAGCCCCAGCAGGACGTGACGCTGACCATCCACTACGAGAACGGCACCAGCAAGCAGGTCCCGCTGCTGCTGCGCATCGATACGCCCATCGAGGTGGACTACTACAACCACGGCGGCATCCTGCCCTTCGTGCTGCGCCAGTTGCTGGCGGCCTGAAGCCGGACGGCCCCTCGCCGGGGCCGCCACCCGAGGCCTGCGCTTTTCGGTGCCCTCGCGGCGCCTGGCGCGGGCCTCGCCACATCTGCGGAGCCCACGCTTGGTCAATCTCTCGCGCTTCGATCTCGTCACGCTGTCGCTGTTCGCTGCCGTCGCGCGCCACGGCAGCATCTCGGCCGCTGCCCGCCAGGCCAACCTGGCCGTGGGCGCGGCCAGCCGGCGCATCGCCGACCTGGAGGACGCGGTCCGCACGCCACTGCTCTATCGCCGGGCCTCGGGCGTGGAGCTGACCGAGGCCGGGCGCGCCTGCCTGCAGCACGCGCTGCGCATCCTGCAGGACGTGGAGCAACTGGCCGGCCGGATGTCCGACTATGCCAGCGGCGCCGTGGGCCAGGTCCGCATCGCCGCCAATACCTCGTCCATCACGCAGTTCCTGCCGGAAGACCTGTCGGCATTCATGGCCGGCCATCCCGGCATCCGCATCGAGCTGGAGGAACAGAACAGCGCCGACATCGTGGCCGCGCTGAACGAGAACCGCGCCGACGTCGGCGTGTTCGCCGACCGCACGCCCGCCGAGGGCCTGGCGACCTACCCCTACCGCGAGGACGAACTGGTGCTGATCGCCCCACGCGCGCATGCGCTGGCGTCGCGGCGCGCGGTGGCCTTCCGCGACACGCTGGACTGCGACCACGTCAGCCTGCCGGACGCGACCTCGCTCGCCAACCGGATAAGGGAGGAAAGCAGCCGGCTGGACCGGCCCATCCGGCCGCGCATCCAGGTACGCAGCTTCGATGCCATCTGCCGGATGGTCGCGACCGGCATGGGCGTGGGAATCCTGCCCCGCCTTGCGGCGGCCCCGCATGCGAAGTCCATGAATCTGAAGCTGGTCGCGCTGGAGGACGGCTGGGCCAGGCGCGGCCTGTTGCTGGGCGTGCGCGCGCCCGAGGCGCTGACGGCGCCGGCGCGGCTGCTGGTGTCGCACCTGCGCACGGCCGCCACGCCGGCCTGACGGCGCCGCCCGGGCTTTCGCATTCCGGCAAACCCCGCTTGCCCGATCGTCCATTTCCCCCTCCGGACGTTTCGGGTCACACTGTCGCCCAGCCATTTCTCCGCGAGACCTCCCATGCCACGGCAAATCCTCGAAGGCATCCGCATCCTGGAACTGGGCCAGTTGATCGCCGGCCCGTTCGCCGCCAAGACACTGGCCGATTTCGGCGCCGAAATCATCAAGATCGAACCGCCCGGCCAGGGCGATCCGCTGCGCAAGTGGCGCATGCTGCACGAAGGCACCTCGGTCTGGTGGGAAGCACAGTCGCGCAGCAAGCAATCGGTATGCGTGGACCTGCGCCAGCCCGAAGGGCAGGAACTGGTGCGCAGGCTGGCCGCGCAGGCCGACGTGCTGATCGAGAACTTCCGCCCCGGCGCCATGGAGAAATGGGGCCTGGGCTGGGAAGCCCTGCATGCGCTGAATCCCCGTCTGATCATGCTGCGCGTCTCGGGCTACGGCCAGACCGGCACCAAGCGCGACGAGCCGGGTTTCGCCGCGATCGGCGAAGCCATGGCCGGCCTGCGCCACCTGACCGGCGAACCGGGCCGCCCGCCCGTGCGCGCGGGGCTGTCGCTGGGCGACACGATCGCCGGCCTGCACGGCGCAATGGGCGTGCTGCTGGCGCTGTACGACCGCGACGCGCGCGGCGGCCAGGGGCAGATGATCGACACCGCGCTGTATGAAAGCGTGTTCAACCTGAGCGAAAGCCTGCTGCCCGAGTACTCGGTGTTCGGTGCCGTGCGCCAGCCGGCCGGCGGCGCGCTGCCCGGCATCGCGCCTTCGAATGCCTACCCCTGCGCCGACGGCGAGTACGTGCTGATCGCCGGCAACGGCGACGGTATCTTCGTGCGCCTGATGCGGCGCATGGGGCGCGGCGACCTGGCAGACGATCCCGGCCTGGCCCGCAACGACGGCCGCGCACAACGCGCGGCGGAACTGGACGAGGCCATCGGCGCCTGGACCCGCACGCTGGACAGCGGCGCCGTGCTGGCGGCACTGCGCGAGGCCGACGTGCCCGCCGGCCGCATCTACAACGCCCGCGACATTGCCCAGGACCCGCACTACCGCGCCCGCGACATGATTCAGGAGATCACCTCGGCCAAGGGCCTGAAGGTCGAGATGCCCGGCATCGTGCCCAAGCTGTCAGCCAACCCGGGCGCCATCCGCCACCGCGCGCCGACCCTGGGCGAACACACCGACGCCGTGCTGCGCGGCGCGGGCCTGGACGACGAGGCATTGCGGACGCTGCGCGGCAAGGGAGTGATCGCATGATCGAGATCAACGAAGTCGGGCCGCGCGACGGGCTGCAGATCGAGCCGGCCTTCGTCGCCACCGACGACAAGGTGGCGCTGGTCGATGCGCTGTCCGACTGCGGGTTCGCCCGCATCGAGGTCACCAGCTTCACCTCGGCCCGCGCCATTCCCGCGCTGGCCGATGCCGAGGCCGTCATGCAGCGCATCCGCCGCCGGCCCGGCGTGGTCTACACCTGCCTGGTGCCCAACCTGCGCGGCATGGAGCGCGCGCTGGACAGCGGCGCCGACGAGCTGAACCTGGTGATGTCGGCCAGCGAGACCCACAACCAGGCCAACCTGCGCATGACGCGCGAGCAATCCACGGCCCAGCTGCTGGCCATGCTCGAGCGCGCGGGCCAGGCCGGCGTACCCTGCAACGTCTCGCTGTCCACCGCCTTCGGCTGCCCGTTCGAAGGCGACATCGCGCCGTCCGAGGTCGAGCGGCTGGCGCGGCTTTTCGCCGGCGCCGGCGCGGCCGGCATCACGCTGTGCGACACCACCGGCATGGCCTACCCCACGCAGGTGGCGGACCTGGCCGCGTCGCTGGCCGCCCTCCTGCCCGCCTCCATCCCCTTGACCCTGCACCTGCACAACACCCGCGGCATGGCGCTGGCCAATGCGCTGGCGGCCTGGCAGGCAGGCATGCGCCGCTTCGACGGCGCCGTGGGCGGCCTGGGCGGCTGCCCCTATGCGCCGGGCGCCAGCGGCAACGCCAGCACCGAGGAACTCGTCCACATGTTCGACTGCATGGGCGTGGACACCGGCGTCTCGCTGGCCCCGCTGATGGAAGTCGTGGCCGCCCTGCCGCGCCTGGTCGCGCGCGAAGTGCCCAGCCAGTTGCTGGCCGCGGGACCGCGCCTGCGCACCCATCCGGCGCCGGGGAGATAAACTAGCGGACTCGAACAATCATTCCGTCAGCCGCGACCCCTCCATGCCCCGTTCCCGCAGCACCTCCTCGTCCCGCCTCAACCGCGATGCCGAAAAACTCGTCTCGCTGTCCCTGTCGCTCAACGGCTCGGGCAGCCGGGTCGAGGATCGCTATTGGGAAGGAGAGCTGGGCACGCTGCTGGAGAAGCTCATGCACGGCGGCCAGGACGCGACCATCGAGGCCGCGCTCGAGGTCCTGTACCAGCGCAACGCCGGCGCCTACGAGATCCTGGTCGAGCAGGCCGAGACCCTGTCGGAATCGCTGACGCTGCAGAAGGACGGCGTGGACCACGACGTGCTGCTGGTGGTCGCGCCGGTGGTGGCCTGGACCCGTTTCAGCATTCCCTACGGCCCGATACGCATCGGTCTGCTGGACGCGCTGAAGGCCCAGCTGCACGGCCACATCCTGGCGGCCGACGCGCGCATGGCGCTGGCGCCGGAGCTCTACAGCGTGGACCAGATGCCGCGCTCGTTCAGCGCCACCCGTCAGTGGCTGGGCCGGCTGGGCGCGCAGGCGCTGGGGCTGACGCTGCCGCGCATGCCCGCCACCGACACCGAGGTCGCGAACCTGCTGGCCGACACGCGCTACGTGGTGGCGGCCGTTGCCGTGCCGCGCGGCGCGGCGGTGTTCCGCTGGCAGGAGAACCCCGGCAAGCCCGAACATACGCGCGAAAGCTGCCTGGCCCAGTGGGAAGCGCAGGCCGCGCCGCTGTTCGCCGACCTGCTGCCCGGCTGCGGCTTCGAATGCCTGCTGCCGGACGCCTACTACGTCAACAACCGCGAGGCCGACCGGCGCGTGCGGCCGCTGTCGCTGCGGGCCTCGGTGGCCTGGCTCGAAGCCACGCTGGGCATCGCGCCCGACCAGTTGCGCGCCGTCATCGCCGCCTGCGGCGAGACCGAGGTCGAGGAATACCGCATCGGCTTCACCCAGCGCCAGAGCAACGACGTCATCTACGGTTCGGCCTGGCCGCTGTTCGGCCGCGACGACGACGATCCCGAGATGCCGGCCATGGACGTGATCGCCGACCAGTTGCGGGAACTGGGCGTGACCGACCTGCGCAAGCTGCAAGGCCTGCTGCCCCTGGAATTCTGCGACGACTGCGGCGCGCCCTACTTCCCCAATCCGCTGGGGGAAATGGTGCATGCCGAGCCCCCCGAGGACGCCGAGGCCGGCCCCGCCCATTTCCACTGAGCGGGGCGCGGCGGGCACTCAGGCCGCGCGCGGGCTGGCCTCGGACGCTTCCTCGGGACGATTCGCGTAACGGCGCGCCAGCACCGCGCACACCATCAGCTGCATCTGGTGGAAGATCATCAGCGGCAGGACGATGGCGCCCGCCGCGCTGCTGGACAGCAGCACCTTGGCCATGGGAATGCCCGTCGCCAGGCTTTTCTTGGAGCCGCAGAAGACGATGGTGATCTCGTCCTCTTTCGAGAACCCCAGCGCGCGGCTGATGTAGGTGGTGGCCAGCAGCGCCACGGCCAGGATCACCGCGCAGGCCACCAGCACGCCCGCCAGCGTCGCGGTCGAGGTCTGGTGCCAGAGTCCGCCCACCACGGCCTCGCTGAAGGCCGAGTAGACCACCAGCAGGATCGAGCCCTGGTCCACGTACTTGAGCACGGCGCGATGGCGCGCGACCCAGCCGCCTATCCAGCGGCGCATCACCTGCCCCACCACGAAGGGCAGCAGCAGCTGCACCAGGATCTTGCCCACCGCATCGAACGAGAAGGCCGCCTCGCCGGCGGTGCTCATCATCAGCTTGACCAGCACCGGCGTCAGGAAGATGCCCAGCAGGCTGGAAGCCGAGGCGCTGCAGATGGCCGCCGGGATGTTGCCGCGCGCGATGGACGTCAGCGCGATGGCCGACTGCACCGTGGCCGGCAAGGCGCACAGGAACAGGATGCCCAGGTACAGGTCGGGGGTGACCAGCGGCGCCAGGAGCGGCTTGAACGCCATCCCCAGGACGGGAAACATGACGAAGGTGAACGCGAAGATCAGCAGATGCAGCCGCCAGTGGGTGGCGCCCGCGACGATGGCCTCGCGCGACAGCTTGGCGCCGTGCAGGAAGAACAGCAGGCCGATGGCGATGTTGGTGATCCAGTCGAATACCACGGCCGTCTGCCCGGAACATGGCAGGAAGCTGGCAAGGGTGACGACGACGATCAGGCTGAGTGTGAAATTATCGGGCAGGAAACGCGGACGAGTCATGGGATGGGCCGAAAGACAAAGGAAACCTGCGCCTGGCGCCGGGCACGAGGCCTCGCGGCGCCTCCGGACGAAGCCGGTCGCTGGTCCCGCCGCAGCGGTCGTTGCGCGCTGGCGGCCAGCGGCCGGAAGGCGGATCCGGCCAAGGGTAAACACGGATTATCTTCCTTTGTCGCCCCCCTGCCCAGCCCGCATTTGGTGCAGCTGCTGTGCGCCACGGTCAAAGATCCCCGCCCGTATCCCTTCCACAAAGGCGGCCTATGGGCCACGAGCGATGGTCTTTGTCGCATAATCGCATCGAATTCGACCTCTTTCCGGAGTCCCGCATGACCGACAAGATCGCCAAGCCGGCCCAGCAGCCCATCCAGGTCTACTCCTGGCCGACGCCCAATGGCCACAAAGTGCACATCATGCTCGAGGAGTGCAAGCTTCCGTACGAGGTGACGGGCATCAATATCGGGGCCGGCGACCAGTTCAAGGAAGAGTTCCTGGCCATCAGCCCCAACAACAAGATTCCCGCCATCGTCGATCCCGAGGGCCCCGACGGCAAGCAGATCTCGCTGTTCGAATCCGGCGCCATCCTGGTCTACCTGGCCGGCAAGACCGGCAAGTTCCTGGGCAAGACCGACCGCGAACGCTACAACACGCTGCAATGGCTGATGTTCCAGATGGGCGGCGTCGGCCCCATGTTCGGCCAGGCCCATCATTTCCGGCTGTACGCGCCCGAGCGCATCGAATACGCCACCAACCGCTACACCAACGAAGCCCGGCGGCTGTACAGCGTCATGGACAAGCAGTTGTCCCGCCAGGCCTTCCTGGCGGGCCGCGCCTACACCATCGCCGACATGGCCACCTGGCCCTGGACCCGCTCGCACGCCAACCAGGGCGTGGACCTGGCGGATTTCCCCAACGTCAAGCGCTGGTTCGACGAGATCCACGCCCGCCCGGCCGTGCAGCGCGGCATCCAGGTCCTGGCCGACCAGCGCAAGCCGCAGGACGCCACGGCGAAGGAAAACCTGTTCGGCGCCACGCAGTACCAGCGGCGCTAAGAGCGCGGGGCGGCGCCGCTGGCGCCGCCGTCCTCAGGCCAGCCAGGCGCCCAACACGGGTGCCAGCAGCACCATGGACAGGCCGCTGAATATCATCAACAGGCTGGCCATCACGCCCGCTTCCTCGCCCAGTTCGCGCGCCTTGGCCGTGCCCAGCGCGTGGGCCGCCGCGCCGTAGGACGCGCCGCTGGCCAGCCCGGAGCGGCGCGGCATCAGAGCCAGGATCAATTCCCCGGTCAGCATGCCGGCCAGTCCGGTGAAGACCACGAACATTGCCGCCAGGTCGGCGTTGCCGCCGAAGCGGTCCGCCGTGGCCATGGCGAAGGGCGTGGAGACCGAGCGCACCAGCAGGCTGTGCGCGACCTCGGGGGCCAGGTGGAAAGCCCGTGCCAGCCACCATGAACTGGCCACGGCCGCCGTTACCCCAACCACCGTGCCCACGGCCAGGGCCGGCCACAGCTCACGTATCAGGCGCCGGTACTGGTAGATCGGCACCGCGAACGCGACCGTGGCCGGGCCCAGGAACCACAGCAGCACGCGCGTATCGGCCGTGTATTCGTCCAGCGAAATGCCGGTGGCCAGCAACAGGGCCAGCAGCGCGAGCGGCGTCAGCAGGATGGGATGCGTCCAGAGCCGCGGATGGCGGGCATAGAGCAGCTTGTTCAGGTAATACAGCGCGACCGTGGCCACCACGCACAGGACGATGATCATGATGCCGCCTTCGCCGGCGCGCGGCCCCGGCGCCGCCGGGCGATCCACTCCACCGTCACGGCGGTGGTCAGCATGACGCAGGCGTTGCCCAACACGATGACCGCCGCCAGCTTCAGCCCCTCGTTCCTGAGCAGGTCCTGGTAGCGCACCATCGCCACCACGGCGGGAATGAAGAACACCAGCATGTCGGCCAGCAGCCAGTGCGCCCCCTGGTCGATACGGTGCAGCGGCAGGCGGCCGCTCAGCAGCAGCGCCAGCACGGCGAACAGGCCCACCACCCCGCCGGGAATGGGCAGGGCGGCCCAGCGCACGAGGGTATCGGCGGCCCACCAGACGGCGACCAGGGCCAGGACTTGCAGGATGCGGACGGCAAAGGGCGGAAGAAAACGGTGTTGCATGATTAACTCTACGGGTATACCCGTAATTCTAGGCAGGATGATCACATTTATAAAATGAATAAAATCCATAAAGAAAATTCCGATATGGAATGAAATGGATCTGCGTGCCCTGCGGTACTTCGTCGAGGTCGTCCAGCGCCAGAGCTACACGGCGGCGGCGCGGGCGCTGTTCGTCACCCAGCCCACGGTCAGCAAGATGATCCGGCAACTGGAGGACGAGCTGGGCACGCCGGTGCTGCGCAAGTTCGGCCGGCGCATCGAGCCCACCGACACCGGCCGCATCGTGCTGAAACGCGGCCGGCAACTGCTGGCCCTGCACGCCCAGTTGCAGGCCGAGCTGTCCGACGTGCGCCAGGCCGCTCGAGGCGAACTGGTCGTCGGCACGCCGCCGCTGGCGCACCACCTGCTGGCCCCGCTGCTGGCGCGCTTTCACCAGGACTATCCGGGGATCGAGCTGCGGCTGTTCGAGCGCGGCTCGCGCTCGGTCGAGGACGAACTGAAGTCCGGCACGCTGGAGATCGGCGCCATGCTGCTGCCGGCGGACGAAAACGAATACGAGACCCTGCCCATCTGCAATTTCCCACTGCGCCTGATCGTACCCGCGTCGTCGGGCTGGGCCGGGCGTGAACGGGTCCGGCTGGACGAACTGGCGGCCGAGCCCTTCATCTTCTACGGCGAAGGCTTCGTGCTGAACGAGGTGGTCCACGCCGCCTGCGTCCAGGCCGGGTTCACGCCGCGGATTGCCGGCCGCAGCAGCCAATGGGACTTCATGGCCTCCATGGTGGCCGCCGGCGTGGGGCTCGCCCTGCTGCCGGAACTGTTCAGCCGCCAGCTGGACCGCTCGCGCCTGGCCGTGGTCCCGCTGGAAGATCCGCAACTGTGGTGGCACATGGCCTTCGCCTGGCGCCGCGGCCGCTACCTGTCGTTCGCCGCGCGCGCCTGGCTGGACCTGGCCCGCCGCATGCTGCCCGGGGACGGCCGGGCCGCGGGCGATAATGGCGTCCTTTGGGACGAGGAAAACCGCTGATGCGCGCCGACATCTTCTGCCGCGTGAT
The DNA here is from genome assembly GCF_004216695.1 of Pigmentiphaga kullae. GTDB lineage: Bacteria > Pseudomonadota > Gammaproteobacteria > Burkholderiales > Burkholderiaceae_B > Pigmentiphaga > Pigmentiphaga kullae. The sequence goes on along the minus strand of NZ_SGXC01000002.1, from coordinate 448,138 downwards.
CGACAACTACGGCGACATAGGGGTGTGCTGGCGCCTGGCCCGCCAACTGGCGCGGGAACATGGCTGGCGGGTACGGCTGTGGGTGGACGACCTGCCGGTCATGGCGCGCCTGGCGCCCGGCATCGACCCCAAAGCTGCCGCGCAGCGCGCCGACGGCGTGGACATCGTCCACTGGACACGTCCGGCACCGCCGCTGGAGCCGGGCGACGTCGTCATCGAGGCCTTCGCCTGCGACCCGCCCGCCGAATTCGTCCAGCGCATGCAGGACCAGGTCCGCCCGCCCGTCTGGGTCAACCTGGAATACCTCAGCGCCGAAGCCTGGGTCGAGAACTGCCATGCCCTGCCCTCGCCCCAGCCGGGCGGCCTGCGCAAGTACTTCTTCTTCCCAGGGTTCACGCCCGCGACCGGCGGGTTGCTGCGCGAGCGCGGCCTGCTGGCCGAGCGCGACGCCCTCCAGGCCGATCCGGCCGCCCGGGCCGCCTTCCTGCGCGACGCCGGCCTGCCCGAGCCGCGCGACGGCGAACGCCTGGCCACCCTGTTCTGCTATCCCGACGCCCCGGCCTCCACCCTGGCCGACGTGCTGGCGGACGGCGACACGCCCACGCTGCTGGCCATTCCACCCGGCGTCGCCCCCTACCTGGCCGCCGGCGCGCGCGGCCGCCTGCGCATCGCGCGCGCGCCCTTCCTGCCCCAGGCCGGCTACGACCGCCTGCTGTGGAGCGCCGACCTGAACTTCGTCCGGGGCGAGGATTCCTTCATCCGCGCCCAGTGGGCCGGCCGCCCCATGGTCTGGCACATCTACCCCCAGGCCGAGGCCGCCCATGTCGACAAGCTGCACGCCTGGCTGCGCCGCTACCCAGTCCCGGCGGCCGCCTCGGCGCTGCAGACCGCCTGGAACGGCGACGCCGGGGCGGCGCGCTTCCCGCAACTGCTGGCCGAGGCCTTGTCGCCGGCGGTGTTCGAGCCTTGGCGCAAGGCAGCGCACGCCTGGAGCGACACCCTGGCCACCCAGCCCGACCTGGCCACCCAGCTGGCCGGTTTCTGCACCGCACGGCAGGAAAACCACGCCTGACGCGGGCACTAGCCGGGGCACCCCATCCCGAGCTATACTGATTGGCTGCACAGGCCGTATGGCCGTCTTTTGGACATCGCGGCGCCAAACGCCGGCTGTCACTAGCGTTCCCTCCCCTAAGGTTGCTCCAGCATGAAAATCGCTCAGGAATTGCGCGTCGGCAACGTCATCATGGTCGGCAAGGATCCCCTGGTCGTCCAGAAGGCCGAATACAACAAGTCCGGCCGCAACGCCGCCGTCGTCAAGATGAAGCTCAAGAACCTGCTGACCGGTTCGGGCACGGAATCCGTCTACAAGGCCGACGAAAAGTTCGAGATCCTGGTGCTCGAGCGCCGCGAATGCACCTACTCCTACTTCGCCGACCCCATGTACGTCTTCATGGACACCGAGTACAACCAGTACGAAGTCGAAGCCGAGAGCATGGGCGACGCCCTGCACTACCTGGAAGAAGGCATGCCCGTCGAGGTGGTCTTCTACGAAGGCCGCGCGATCTCGGTGGAAATGCCCACCATCGTCGTGCGCGAGATCGTCTACACCGAGCCGGCCGTGCGCGGCGACACCTCGGGCAAGGTCATGAAGCCCGCCAAGGTCAACACCGGCTACGAACTGCCGGTACCGCTGTTCTGCGAAATCGGCGACAAGATCGAGATCGACACCCGCACGGGCGAGTACCGTAGCAGGGTGAAATAAGCCCCCCCTACGATACCCCCCCCCTACGCGCTTGCGCGCGCCCCCCAGGGGGCGTCGAAGTGGACCGGCGGAGCCGGATCCACTTCGCCTCGTCTTTCTTGGGGGCCTATGGCCCCCTTTCCCCCATAGTTTCGTCTATTGGTTGGCTTGCGCTTTTTTTGGCGCAGGGCAGGCGCAGATTCTCCCCGCTCTGCGGGACGAACAACGTCCTTATTGCAGGCGGTCGTCGTCTAGCAGGGCGGGGATGGGGGCTACGGCTATGCCTTCTTCGGCCAGGGACTGGCGTTCCTGCTGGGTAGCCACGCCGCGGATGGGGCGTTCGGGGGCGTCGCCGTGGTGGATGCGGCGGGCTTCGGTGGCGAAGCGTTCGCCGACGTTTTCGGTCTGGCGCAGGACTTCCCGTAACTGTTTCAGCATGGCCGCCTGCATGTCGGGGGACATGGGGGCGTTGGCGGGTTCGCGGGCGGCGGGTGCGGCTGGCGCCTTGCTGCCGGAGACGTTCAGCATGGGGGCCGACAATTTCTTGTCGATGGATTTGCTGTCGCACAGCGGGCAGCTGATCAGGCCGCTTGCGCGCTGCGTGTCGAAATCGGAGTGCGAGCTGAACCAGCCTTCGAAGACGTGGCCGTGCTCGCATTGCAGATCGAAAACCTTGAATGCCATGGATGATGCGCCTGTCGCCCCGGGGAACGCCTGGCGCGGTCTGTACCTGTAGAGAGTCCTATCGTACCCCAAGCCGGGGCTTGCAGCCGCGCCGCGCCCGGGCGTTCATACCGAACGCGACATCGACCCCTGCTGCGGTTCGTAGACGCAGGTGCGGTTGCGCCCCTGCCGCTTGGCGGCGTACAGCGCCGCATCGGCCTGGCGCACCAGCAGCGCCGCCGCCGTGGCGTGGCCCGGCACCATGGCGTCGACGCCGATGCTGACCGTCATCACGCCCTGCTCGCTCTTCAGATGCGGGATCCGCGCGTCCAGCGTGGCCTTGCGGATGTTCTCGGCGATCAGGTAGGCCCCGTCGATGTCCGTCTTGGGCAGCAGCACCGCGAATTCCTCGCCGCCGTAACGCGCCGCCATGTCGGCCGGGCGCCGGATGTGGGCCTGGATCACCTGGGCGATGGTGCGCAGGTACTGGTCGCCATGCTGGTGGCCGTAGTGGTCGTTCAGCGCCTTGAAATGGTCGGCATCGATCAGCAGCAGAGCCAGCGAACTCTCCTCGCGCGCGGCGCGGCGCCACTCGCGCTCCAGCGCCTCGTCGAAGCGGCGGCGGTTCGACAGGTTGGTCAGGCCGTCGGTGGCCGCCATGGCCAGCAGTTGGGCGTTCTCGGCCTCCAGGGCTTCTTCGGCCTTCTTGCGGCGCGAGACGTCGCGGATGTTCAGGATGCAGCGCTCGTCGCCCATCTCGGGCGGCAGCCGCTTGACGCTGGCCTCCAGCCAGCTCCACGACGAATCGCGATGGCGCGCCGGGAAGGTCAGCATGCGGGGCCAGGACTGCTCGTCCCCGGAGAACAGCGGCACGTAGTCCGCCCGTACGAAATCGTCGATGTTGCGCCCTTCGATATCCCCCGGCACCCATCCCAGCACGTCCTTGATGGCCGGCGAAATATAGGTGACGATGCCGTCCGCCCGGCACAGCGCGATGATGTCGGCCGAGTTCTCGGCCAATACCCGGTACCGCGCCTCGCTGCGCAAGGCGCTGCGCTCGGCCGCCAGGCGCAGCGCGAACTCCCGGCGCAGCATCCACACCAGCACCATGGTGCCCATGCACAGCAGCAGCGTGAGCATGGCGATGATTCCCGCCTTGTTGCGCCAGGCCGCATAGATATCGCCGTCGGCCATGCCCACCAGCACGATCAGCGGCAGCGATTCGACCGCGGTGAAGGAATATAGCCGGGTCACCCCGTCCGTTGCCGACACCGCCTCGTACGATCCGCTGTCCGATGCGGGATAGCGCCTGAACAGTTCGAGATCGGTCAGCTGCTTGCCCAGCAGGCCCTGCACCGCCGGAAAACGCGCCATGACCGAACCGTCGGCGCGCAGCAACATGATGGAGCCGTTCTGGCGCAGGTCCAACTGGCGGAACTGGTTTTCCAGGTGGGAGATGCGCAGCGTGCTGACCACCACGCCGCCGAAGCTGCCGTCGGGCCTGGTCACGCGGCGGCTGATGGCTATGGACCACATATTGGTCAGCCGCGAGAAAAAGGGCCGGCTCACGAAAAGCCCGCCGTCCTTCGACTCCTTGTGCACCCGGAAATAATCGCGCTGCGAGAACTCGACCCCGCGAGGCTGCACCGACTTGGAGTCGGTGACCATCCGGCCTTCGGTATCCAGCACCACCATGGTCCCCACGCCTCGCATCTGCGGCAGGCTGCCGAACAACAGCTGGTGGCGGCGATAAGGGTCCAGGCCTTCGGCTTCGGCGAGCCGCAGACCATTGAGCATGGATTGCAGAGAGAGGTCGACCAGCTCGATGTCGCGGCCGATGCCGTCGGCGACCACCCGGCCCAGGTTCACCGTGGCTTCCCTGGCCGCTCGCCTGGCATCCTGGCGGGTGTCGTATAGCGCGGCCGCGCATACCAGGCCGAAACACGCGACCACCAAGGTGGCCCATAACGTTAGCCAGCGCATGGACCAAACGATACAGGTTACAAAAATTAACCGGGACTATACATCCATTGGATGGCCCGCGGTACGCGTCTTAACGGTGATTTGCATTCTCCGGACCGGATGGCTGCCCCGTGCGCTGCTGCGCCGCCCTCTCGGCCATCGCGTGGTACCGCTCGCTCAGCCTGCGCAGGTGATCCTCGTCCATCGTTTCGATCGCGACCAGCTTGCTGTTGGCGCCCTCCTGCGCACCCAGCAACTCGTCCAGCTTCAGGTGCAGCGCCTCGCTGTCCTTGTTCTGGGTACGCTGGATCACGAACACCATCAGGAAGGTCACGATGGTGGTCCCGGTGTTGACCACCAGTTGCCAGTTCTCGGAAAAATGGAATATCGGCCCGAGCGCGGCCCAGAGCACGATGGCCGCGCACGCCATGCTGAACGCCGGCGGCGAGCCCGTGGTCCGGGTGACCGCCGTGGCGAAGCGATCGAACAATCGCCCCCGGCCGTTTTTCCGCATGCTGGCTTGATTCATCGCCGTCTCCCGTGGATGAGGACGACGGAGCCCAGCAAGCGGCGTACCCAAGAAGTTAGCTCCCTGAACTAGGCGGAATGGTCTATTGCCCTTACCCAACCATCAGCCCCGCGGCCCGAAGCTTCACCAGGATAGCGTTGAGATCTTCCCGGAGCCCGGCAACGTCGGTGGCGACGCTATCGGGTTGCGCGGCTGCTAATGAGCGAATTATCCATCGGTTGAACACCACCCCCGCCCCGAGAGAGGCCGGTCCACTCAAGGCCGTGGAGATTTCAACTGTTGTTCCCACCACTGAGATGACCACACCCCATAGCGTTGAACGACTGTTTAGGTTCACGCCAACTATATCTCCTGGCTGTACACCAGACACAGTTTCGACAACCAGAGAAGTCGTATTCAGTGCGGCAGCTATAGTCAATCTTGTTCGGACTGACAAAACGCACGTGTAGCTTTCAGTACCATCATTCTTAACCGCAACCAATCCCAACGGGGCAAAACCTTGGCTGGGGGGCGCCGTCAGAACTAGCTGTTTTTTTCCGAGTGGCCTACGTCCAGCTACTCCTCGGTATGGGTTCGAGTTTTTTGTATACCTTATAATTCGCAAATCCGTTGCATTGCTGATTGAGTCGGTCGAAGGAGAATTGCTGTACCAATAAACCCTCACAAAAACAGCGCCAGCATCAACAGCGGCTCTTGCAACGATAGCTACGGCGCTCGAGACGTTTGTGCCTGCTTGGAGCCCATCATTGACGACAACGGAAAAAACTCCTCCTGTCGTTGAGATAAAGTTCAACGATGGTGTAATCAGACGTTGATTGGAATCATAAAACTCAATTCGTGGCCTATAGCGCGCCGTCTCATCATTTAGAGCACCTGTCGGCCCAAAAGAACTCAGTCGAAAGATGTCACCTTCAACGATATCGATCAACTCTGACTCTACAAGCACACGAGCAGACTGTGCATGGGCTATCCTTAACAGATCGCATCGACGCCCGGCGCTCGGATAGAGCATCGTATCCAGGACGATATCGTTAGTATTGGTGCATGCAATGACTTCCGCATGGCGAAAATTGGCAAAATCATCCATTACAACGTTATCGAACCCATTGTCGACAACATTCACCCCTACCTTATCGAAATTTGCAGTAGAAGAATCCCACGTATTGACAACAATATTTCTTTGCGTCTCTGCGGCAAGACTAACGAGACCCTTTCCGCCCTCAAAACGAGTACCTAGCAGATAGTTATCCGTACCTACATTGAAAAGAATCGTGAATGTGCCCTCGAAAGATCCACCTGCAATCTTATTATGATTGTGGGGATAACTACCGTCAAAAATCAGATACGAACATCTTTGAAGAGAAAAGTGATTTTCATTTATCCACTGGATGGCGCTTTGTGAAATAACTGGCGCAGTGTTCAGCTCAATTTTTTCAATATGCCCTAAATGAAAAGCACAATATGCAATCGATGAATCAGACGGATTCGTTGCATCAGCCCATAGCTGCAGGTAGTTGCAATACCGGATCGAAATCTGCTGATTCTTTGCCCCCATCATTCGCAATGTTGGTATCAAGGCATTGCCATCTGCTGCTCGAAAGACGCGCCCCAGGGACTGGCTTTTATTTTCACTTGTCCCGGCATGGCCACCTATCATTACTATTGCGCTTCCCCCTACTTCTATTTCTGCAGCTTCAAAATCAAGGGAGACACGCCGCAAATTCAGATTCCCGTCGACCCTGATACGCCCACACGCGTAGAGTCGCTTGTTTGCGGCAAAGGCAGCCGCAACTGCGCTATTAATTGCGCCCGTATCATCGGTACTGCCGTCGCATTGAGCTCCGTAGTCCTTGACGTCAAAAGCGTCTTGCATCTCTGCCCCCGTATGCAACCCTTACCACACGATTGCCCGCTACACACTGCTGCAGCGGCTCCTCTTGAGAGAAAGATACCAATACTCAGCTCAACGTTGAAGCAGAAATTCGAAAAACATAGAACAAGTGGGTTGCTTTTTCTCGCCTCATTTCTTGTCACTTTTTCGAGGCAGGAGATAAAGGAAAAGGGGAACAGGTTCAACAAAAGAGAGCGCTCAAGGACCGAGCGCATGAGGGCAGCTTTTGAAGAACTGGACAACATGTGATGAGGAATTGGTGCGCCCGGCCGGAATCGAACCGGCACGCCTTGCGGCGGCGGATTTTCTTACCCGCTACTGCTCGCGCAGCCGGATTGCGCGGGGCAATGCCGTTTGGGGTCTGGACTCTGCCTTGACCATCGCGTCGCGCGGCAGGATTGCCGCGCCAGCCTTAGGTCCCCGCCGTCGAGTCTCTACACACGCCCGGCGGCCAACATCGGCCGCCTGCTTGGCTCGGCGTTCCCGTGCCAGGGGTTCGCCGAATTTGACGGGTTCTACTCCCGGACTTTCGTCCAGGGCACTCCACTTCTTACGGAAGTCCGCTACGTCTACCAATTTCGTCACGGGCGCACGGGCGGTATTGTAGCCCATGCGCCCCGGCGCCCTTCCCCGCGCGCGGCCGGATCACGAGTAGGTCTGGCGCAGCACGTTCTTCTGGACCTTGCCCATGGTGTTGCGAGGCAGTTCGGACACCACGTGGATGCGCTTGGGTACCTTGAAGTTGGCTATCCTGGCCTTGAGCTCGGCGATCATGGCCGCCTCGTCCAGGCTGGCACCCGGCTTGGGCACGACCACGGCCATCACCGCCTCGCCGAAGTCGGGGTGCGGCACGCCGATGACGGCGCTTTCCTCCACGCCCGGCATGTCGTCCAGGAAGCTCTCGATTTCCTTCGGGTAGACGTTGAAGCCGCCCGAGATGATGAGGTCCTTGCTGCGGCCCACGATGGACAGGTAGCCGTCGGGCACCCTGGCGCCGCCGGATTCGCCGCCCCAGCGGCCGACGTCGCCGGTCTTGAACCAGCCGTCGGGCGTGAATTCTTCCCTGGTCTTCTCGGGCATCCGCCAATAGCCCTTGAACACGTTGGGGCCCTTGACCTGGATATTGCCGATCTCGCCCGGCGGGCACGCCGCCCCGGCATCGTCCACCACCCGCGCCGACACGCCCGGCAGCGGCTGGCCCACGGTGCCGCCCAGGCGCTCGCCCAGCGCGGGGTCGTAGGGATTGGACACCAGCATGACGGTCTCGCTCATGCCATAGCGCTCGAGGATGGTGTGGCCCGTGCGTTCGCGGAAGGCGTTGAAGGTTTCCATCAGCAGCGGCGCCGACCCCGACACGAAAAGCCGCATGTTGCGGCAGGTGTCGCGGCCGAACGCCGGCTCGGCCAGCAGCCGCACGTAGTAGGTCGGCACGCCCATCATGACGGTGCAGCGCGGCAGCAGGCGCAGCGCGGCGGCCACGTCGAGCTTGGGCAGCCAGATCATTTTCGCGCCGGCCAGCAGCGCGCCGTGCGCCGCCACGAACAGCCCGTGCACGTGGAAGATGGGCAGCATGTGCAGCAGCACGTCGTCGCTGCGCCAGCCCCAGTATTCGTGCAGCACGCGGGCGTTGGAGGCCAGGTTGCCGTGCGTCAGCATCGCGCCCTTGCTGCGCCCCGTCGTGCCGGAGGTGTACAGGATGGCCGCGAGGTCGTCCGCGGCGCGCACGGCCACCGCATGCTCGGACGAGGCCTGGGCGGCGGCCTCCAGCAGCGTGCCGGTGCGATCGTCGTCCAGCGTATAGACGTGACGGGTCCCGGCCCGCTGCGCGCAGCGCCGTACCCATTCCAGGTTCTTGCCGGCGCAGACCACCACCGAGGGCTCGGCGTCGCCCAGGAAGTAATCGATCTCGGCTTCCTGGTAGGCGGTGTTCAGCGGCAGGTAGACATAGCCCGCGCGCAAGGTGGCCAGGTACAGCAGCAAGGCCTCGGGCGACTTCTCGACATGGACCGCCACGCGGGCACCCTCGGGCAGGTCCAGCGAACGCAGCAGGTTGGCCATGCGCGCCGTCTGCGTCTCGACGTCGCGCCAGGTGTAGTCGCCGGCGCCGGGCGCCTCGATGCACACCGTGTCGCGATCGGCGGGAAAGCCGGAGGCCAGCAGGGAATAGAGATTCTCGTCTTTCATCTATCTTCTTCGGTCTGGAAAGGTGATGCGTCGCCGCCGAACACCGGGGGGCGCCCTTCGAGGAACGCCGCCACGCCTTCGCGATGGTCGCGGGTATCGCTGTAGGAAAAAAATGCCGCCAGTTCGGCCTCGTCCAGCGGCTCGGGCCGCTGCAGTCGCCGTACCATGCGCTTGTTCAGGGTGGCCGCCAGCGGCGCGCCGGCGGCCAGGCGGGACAGGGTGCGCGCCAGCTCGGCGTCGAGCTCGGCATCCTCGACCACGCGGGTCAGGAGGCCCTTGGCATGGGCCTCGGCGGCGTCCAGGATGCGGCCTTCCAGCAGCAGCTCCAGTGCCACCGCGCGGCCGGCCACCGCCAGCAGGCCGGCCAGCTCGGCCGGCGCCATGGGAAACCCCAGCCGCGCGATGGGCGCGCCCACGCGGGTGCTGCGGCCGGCGATGCGCAGGTCGCAGCAGCAGGCGATCTCCAGGCCGCCTCCCACGCAGGCGCCCTGCACCAGCGCCACCGTGGGCCAGGGGCAGCCGTCGATCGCGTGCAGCGCCGGCGCGATGACCTGCTCGTGATAGCGGCGCACCGCCGTAAGACCGCCCCGCTCCACCGGAAACTCGCCGATGTCGGCCCCGGCCGCGAAATGTCCGCCGGCGCCCCGGATGACGACGGCGCGCAGCCCCGGCTCGCGGGCCGCGTCGCGCATGGCCGTGGCCAGCGCGCGCCACATCGCGGCGGTCAGCGCATTGAGCTTGCCCGCGTGCGACAGGGTCAGCGTCAGCACGCCGCCCTCGGTCGACACATCGATCCGGCCCGGCGCGGACGCCGGTTCCATGGCTGGGTCCCCGTCCATCAGTCGGCCTTGATGCCCGCGTCCTTGGCGACCTTGGCCCAGCGCTGCACTTCATCATGCAGGTATTTGCCGAACTCGGCGCTGGTATAGCGCGGTACCTCGGAACCGTTGCTCAGCCACACCTTCTTGATCTCGGGCGTCTCCAGCGCCTTCTGGACGGCGGCGTACATGCGCTCGACGATGGGCTGCGGCGTGCCCTTGGGCGCCCACATCGCGTACCAGGTCGAGACCTCGTAGCCCGGCAGGCCGGCCTCGGCCGCGGTAGGCACGTCGGGGAAGGCGGAAGAGCGCTGCGACGCCGCCACGGCCAGCGGCTTGATCTTGCCGGCGCGGATATGCTGGGCCGAGGACCCCAGTCCGTCGAAGGCCAGGTCGACCTGGCTGCCCATCAGCGCGAGCAGCATGGGGCCGGCGCCGGTGTACGGCACGTGCGCGATGTCCACGCCCGCCTGGAGCTTGAACAGCTCGCCGGCCAGGTGGTGGGAGGTGCCGTTGCCTGCGGAACCGAAGTTCAGCTTGCCCGGTTGGCTGCGGGCCGCGGCGATCAGCCCCTTCAAGTCGCTGAACGGTTCGGTGGGCGCCGCGACGACGATCTGCGGCGGCTGCGCGATCAGCGTGACGGGGATGAAATCCTTCTCGATGTCGTAGGTCAGGCCCTTGTAGAACGACGGCGCGATGGCGTGATGCGCCCCGCCCACGAAGAAGGTGTAGCCGTCCGGCTGCGCGCGCGCCGCGATGGCCGCGCCCACCGTGCCGCCCGCCCCCCCGCGGTTGTCCACCACGACGCTGTGTCCAAGCTGGGCGCCCAGTTGCTGCGCCAGCGGCCGGACGAAGGCGTCGGTGCCGCCGCCGGCGGGGAACGGCACGATGATGGTGACGGCCTTGGACGGCCAGGCCTCCGCTCCCACCGCATGGCCACCCACGGCCGCGCCCACGATGCAGGCGATCAAGGCAATGCTGCGTTTCATCTCCCGTCTCCTTTCTTTTCGTATGAAGGTACTACACGCTGGCTCTTGCCAGTTCTGATGGATTCCTTCGGGGCGCGTACGCGGATCAAAGCAGCCGGGCCACTCCCCTGCTGGTCTCGGGCTTCCCCTCGCCCAGCCGGGCCAGGTTCTCGTCCAGCGCATCCAGTTCGTACACGTAGTTGACCATCATGCCGCACGACTGGGCCCGGCCCTTGCGCGACGTGTCCGCCTTCCAGTTCAACCGTTCGATGCGGGCGCCGTTGCCCAGGTGGAAGCGCGCCACCGAATCGAGCGGCAGCGATCCCTTGCGTTCGACCAGGTAGCGCGCCGCCAGCCGCATGGCCACGCCCTGCACCGCCGGCGGCGCGGCCTCGTCGTCCACCGCCTGCTGGATGGCGGCCAGCACCTGGACGCCGGTGGCCCCTTCCAGGCCGGCCTTTTCCTTGCGGACAATGGCGGCGAGGTCCTCGGCGCCGCGTTTCCTGACCCAGTCGCAAAACCCCGGTATGGGCGAGAGCGTGGCGAAACGCTTGATCTTGGGCAGTTCGCCGTTCAGTTCCTCGATCACGCGCTTGAGCAGGAAGTTGCCGAAGCTGACGCCGCGCAGACCCTGCTGCGTGTTCGAGATCGAATAGAAGATGGCCCAGCGCGCCTTGTCCAGGTTCTCCATGGGCGCGCCCTCGTCCAGCAGGCCCTGCACGTTGCCGGCCATGTCCGCACAGAACGCGACCTCGACGAAGATCAGCGGCTCGTTCGGCATGCGCGGGTGGAAGAACGCGTAGCAGCGGCGATCGGAATCCAGGCGGTTGCGCAGATCGGTCCACGAGGCGATCTCGTGCACCGCCTCGTAGATGATGAGCTTCTCGAGCAGCGAGGCGGGCGAATCCCAGGTGATGCGCCGCATCTCCAGCAGGCCCACGTCGAACCAGTTCGACAGCAGGCCTTCCAGGTCGCCGTCCAGCCCTTGCAGGGCGGGGATCTTCGCGCGCCAGGCCAGCATGTCGGTGCGCAGTTCGAGCAGGAAAGGCAGGCCATCGGGCAAGGCGTTCAGGCGCTTGAAGAAACGGACCCGGGCATGCGAGAGCGCGCGCGACAGGTCGGAAGGCGTCTCCTTGCCCCCGGCCTCCGACGGCCCCGCGGCCGACGCGCCCACTTCGGCCAGGATGCCCAGCATGGCGCCCCGGCGCCGGGCATCGGCGGCGCGGTACGCTTCCTGCCAGCCCAACGCCGCACGATTGGCCGCGACGTCCGTCAGACGCGCCTGGAAGCACGGCAACAGCAAGGCGCGCTGGCGGTTGGCCTCGCGCGTGGACAGGGCGACGGCCTCGGCCTCGCGGCCCGGCTCGGCGGCCGCCTGGGGCCGCCCTCCCAGCCATTTGCTCCAGCGGGCCAGCAGCGACTGGGTCGGCTGCGGATCGGGTGCCGGCGCGGCGGGCCGCGCATCGGCGGCATCTTGACGTTCGCTGTTCAACATGTCGCTCGTGTTCCTTCTGAAAGACTCAGGCCGATTGCCTGGACAGCGACGCCATCAGGTCGGCGAAACGCTGCCCCTGCACCACCACGTGGTCGCGCGCGCGTTCGGCGGCCAACGCGGCATCGCCGGCCAGCAAGGCCTCGACGATGCCTTCGTGCTCGTCGTAGGACGTGGCAATGCGGTCGCGCACGCGCAATTGCAGCCGGCGGTACGGCCCCAGCCGGCGATGCAGCTTGATGGCCTCCTCGTTCAGGAAACCGTTGCAGCCCAGGCCGTAGATGGTGCGGTGGAAAACTTCGTTCAGGTAGTAATAGGCGTTGGCGTCGCCCGCGTCGCGCGAGGCCTGGCAGGCGCGATGGGCCTCGAGCAGGCGGCGGTGGTCGTCGGCCGTCATGCGCCGCGCGGCCAGCCGCGCGCACATGGCCTCGATCTCGCCCATCACGTCGAACATCTCGATCAGGCGCTGGGGGCCGATCTGCGCCACCAGCGCGCCCTTCCTGGGCCGCATCTCCACCAGTCCGGCCGAAGCCAGCTGGATCAGGGCCTCGCGTATGGGCGTGCGCGAAACGCCGAAACGATGGGCCAGCACGGTCTCGTCCAGCGGGTCGCCCGGCGACAGTTCGCCGACGGCGATCAGCTCTTCGATGGTCTCGCGCAGCGTTTCGGAGCGCTTCTTCTCGGTGCCGGAGGATGGGGGGCGGGATGACATGGAATCATCTTGCCTCATCCCTCTCTTGTATACAAGATATTTTTATAAATACACAGAAGTAGGTGTCTGGTTACACACTACGCGCCTGACGCCGCTCCAGCCACAGGGTGGCCAGCAGCATCACCGTCGTGGTCAGAGCCACCGTGACCAGGCTCATCGCCATGCCCTGCCCTACCGACCCCTGCTCGAACTGGCGCCAGATGAACAGCGACACCGTCTGCACCCCCGTGGGCGCCAGCAGCAGCGAGGCCACCAGCTCGCGCGAGGCCACCGCGAACACCAGCAGCATGGCGGCGGCCAGGCTGGGCGCCAGCAGCGGCAGCAGGATGCGCGCCAGCGCCGTGACCGTGCCGGCGCCATGCACCCGGGCGGCGGCCTCCAGGTTGTCGCCGATCTGCATCAGCGCGGCATGGGAATAGCGTACCGGGTACGGCAGCAGCAGGCAGCAATAGGCCAGCAGCAGGATGCCCCAGGTGTTGTAGGGCGTGGCCGGCCAGAATGCCTGGTTCCAGGCCAGGATCAAGCCCACGCCGACCACCACGCCCGGCATGGTGTTGGGCAGCACGGCCAGGGCATCGAGCACCGCCCGGCCGCGCGTGCGCGTCTTGACCACGCAATAGGCCACCAGCACGCCGGTCAGCCCGGTCACGACGGCCGCGCCCGCGCCCAGCATCAGGCTCGTGGCCAGCGCGCCCGAAGCTTCGCTGCCGCCGGCGGCGATGGCCTGGAAATGCCTCAGCGACAGGTTGCCGATCGCCAGGCCACCCGACAGCGTGCGGCTGAATGCCGTCGCGGCAATGGCGAACAGCGGCGCGAAGGTGGCCACCGCCACGATCGCGCCGAACAGCGCGGCGGCCGGCCAGCGCCAGGCGCCCAGCGGCAGGGTCTCGCCCCGCGTTGGCTTGCCGGTGGTGGTTTCGTAGCCCTTGCCCGTCAGCATGCGCCGCTGCCAGACGAAGGCCAGCATGGCCAGCGCGACCAGGATCAGCGACAGCACCGAGGCGCCGGGCAAGTCGATCGGCCATTCGGAGAAGCGACGCTCGATGCCCGTCACCAGCACGAAGAAGCCTGCGTTGGCCGCCAGCGCGGCCGGCGTGCCGTATTCCTCGATCGCCATCGCGAACACCAGCAGCAGGCTCGCGGCGATGCCTGGCAGGGCCAGCGGCAGCGTAATGCGCCAGAAGCAGCGCCAGGCGCCTGCGCCGCACACCCGCCCCACCAGCGCCAGGCGGGACCCTGACGCCGCCATGGTGCGGGAGACGGCGAAATAGACTACCGGCACCACGTTCAGCGTCATCACGAACACCACGCCGCCGAACGAGAACAGCGCCGGCCCGGCGTGGATGCCCAGCAACTGCTGCAGGTATCCGCGCGGCTGTAGCAGCATGATCCAGCCCAGCGCGCTGATATAAGGCGGGATCATGAAGGGCACCAGCATCAGCACGTCCCAAAGCTTGGCCGCGGGCAGGTCGAACAGGCCGCGCAGCGTCCCCAGCGGGATGCCGATGGCCGCCGCGGCCAGCACCACGCAGGCGCCCAGCTTCAGCGTATTGATCGTCAGTTCGACCAGCTTGGGATCGGCCAGGACGCCCGCCAGATGGGCCAGCGGGCGCGCCAGCGAGCCCTGGGCCAGCTCGGGAAAGATGGCCTGCAGCAGGACGAAGCCCAGCGGCATGGCCACCAGGATGCCCAGGGCGGACACCGCGGCACCCACCAACAACGTGTTCGCGCGCATGGAGCCCGCCTATTCCTCTTGCCAACGATGTGGAGTCACGCCCGGCCGGGTCCGGTCACTTGCGGCCGAACAGCGTCGTGAAACGCTCCAGCAAGGCCTGGCGGCCGGCACGCTGGGCCTCGTTTTCCACCGGCAGCGACTTGATGTCCTTGATCACCGGACGCTTGGCCTGCACGTCCTGGCGGGCCGGGATCAGGTAGGTCGCGGCCACCCGCGCCTGGCCGGCGTCGGACAGCACGAAGTCGATGAAGCGCTTGGCATCCTGCTGCTGGCGGCTGGACTTCAGTATCATCATCGGCCGGCCGGCGATCACCGTGCCGCTGGCGGGGAAGATGACCTCGATGCTCTCGCCCTTGGCCTGGTTCTCCAGCGCCACGTAGTCGACCGCGCCGAAGACGGCGGCCTTGGCGCCTTGCAGGACGGGGTTCATCGCCTGCGCATTGGCGCCGGCGATGGCCATGTCGTTGCGCTTGAGGTCGGCGAACAGGCGCCAGGCGTCGGCGCCACGCGCCGATTGCAGGCCGGACAACAACTCCAGCGCCGTGCCCGACTGGGCCGGATCGGGCATGTTGACCAACCCCTTGAACTCGGGCCTGGCCAGGTCGGCCCAGTCCGCCGGACGCGGCGTGCCGCTCTTGGTGTTCCAGGCAATGGCCAGCGCCGACAGGCCCTGGGCCACGTAGCTGGGTCCCTTGTACTCGGCCGGCACCTTCGCTGCATTGGGGCTGGTGTAGGCCAGCAGCCAACCGCGCTTGTGCAGGTCCAGCGCGCTGTCCCACGAGGCCGAGATCACCACGTCGGCCTTCGGGTTCGAGGCCTCCGCTTCCAGCCGCGCCATCACCTTGCCGGTATCGGCCTGGAACACGTCGACCGACACGCCGGTCTGCTTCTTGAAGTCATCGGCCAGTTGCCTGATCAGTCCGGCCGGGCCGGCAGTGTAGACCGTCAGGGCCTGGGCCTGGCCGGCGGCCAGCATCGCGCCGAACGCCAGCGCGCCGATCAGAGGCTTGATTTTCATCATCGAGATTCCTGAGTCGAGAAACGGCATATCGCCGGGAAAAAGTCACGCTGCCTGCGGAAACCAGCGCAGCCGGCTCCAGTCGAGATCCAGCCCCACGGGGTGCTGGACGGGCATGCGTTGATCGGTCAGCCACGCCAGTTCGAAGGCATGGTGGTCGCTGCCCACGCGCACCGTGGTCGCGTAGTGCCCGCCGCGGAACCGCTGCGCGACCACGTGGCCCCGCAGGGCATGGCGTTCGCCCGCTTTCAGCGCGGCGTGGGGAATGAAGAGATGGCCGGGCCCCGCCGGGCCGCCGGCCAGGGCATCGGGGCAGATCAGTTCAAGGCCGCCGGCCAGTTGCCAGCCGTGTTCGGTGCGCACGCCGCTGCGCAGGGCGCCCAGCTTCAGGAACTCCACGACGTCGGGGCTGGCGGGTTCGGTCACCAGCAGTTCGGGGGCCGCGATCTGGCACACCTTGCCGGCCCGCATGACCGCTACCGTATCGGCCAGCGCAAAGGCTTCCTCGTGGTCGTGGGTGACGTACACCGCCGTGGTGCCCAGTTCGCGCAGCAGCAGCCCGATCTCGCCGCACAGGGTCTCGCGCAGGTCACGGTCGAGATTGGACAGAGGTTCGTCGAACAACAACACCCGCGGCCGCGCCACCACCGCCCGCGCCAGCGCGACGCGCTGCTGCTGGCCGCCCGACAGGCTGCCCGGCGACCGATCTTCATAGCCCGCCAGCCCGACCATGTCGAGCGCGCTCGCCACCCGTCCCGCCCGCTCGCTCCTGGGCACGCCGCGCACCTCCAGCGGAAAGGCCACGTTGGCCCCGACGGTCATGTGCGGCCACAGCGCGTAGTCCTGGAACACCATGCCCAGGCCGCGCCGCTCGGGGGGGACGAAGGTCCGGTCGTCCACGACGGTGGCGCCGCCAATGGCGATACGCCCCGCCACCGGGCGGCTCAGCCCGGCCAGCAGCTTGAGCAGCGTGGTCTTGCCGCAGCCGGACGGCCCCAGCAGCGCCAGCACCCTGCCCGGTTCGAGCCGGATGTCGATGCCGTCCAGGATGGTATTGCCGGACAGGCGCTGCACCAGGCCCTCGATATCGATGGCGGCGCCGGAGGAAGAAGAAGCGAGATGGGAAGCGGAATCGGACACGGGCGGACACGAGCAGGAAACGCCGCCGTTCGCCGGCTCGCGAGAGCCCGGCCACGGCGCCGTAGGATCGTGTAAATACTATGTCCGCCCGATGACCGGATCATGACAGCCGGTCGCCCCGCGTGGGGTGCCGGATCAGAAAATGGACGTGATGGCGAAATGCTCCAGCACCGTGGGACACAGGGTGCCCAGCTTCGCGACCAGCCACATGAAGGCGCACGAGAAACCGGCCAGCAGGGCCAGATCGCGCAAACGCTTGAGAAATACCGTCATAGGCCGATACTCCACGCCGTGGTATTCCATGCTTGTAGAACCTCTCATGATTGCGAAAATCCGCGACGTGAGTCTATCTGCCCTCGCCGCGAACCGCCATATCCGGAAGGTCGTACTCTAAAAACGTGAAAACGCAGGCGTCGATCACAAGCCTGCCGGGCGCACGTAGCCCGGGAAGTCCTTGTCCAGCACGCTCTTGAAGAACGGCGACTTGAACGCGGCGGCCAGGTCCTTGGCCCAGGGCTTGCCCTGGTCGGCGCTGCGAACCGCCACGACCTGCTGGAATTGCACCGGCGGCGTCTCCAGCGCCACCGCGCTGGTCAGCTTCAAGCCCGAGGCGATGGCGAAGTTGCCCGGCACCACGGCGAACTCGACGTCGCCCACGGTGCGCGGCAGCTGCGCGGCCTCGACCGGCTGCAGCCTGACCTTCCTGGGATTGCTGGCCAGGTCCTTTTCCGTGACCCGCAGCGGATCCACGTCGGCCTTCACCGTGATCACGCGGTTCTGCTGCAGCAGCAACAGGGCGCGTGCCAGGTTGCTCGGGTCGTTGGGCAGCGTGAAGCGGTCGCCCTCCTTCACGTCGGCCAGGCTCTTGCGCGACTTCGAATAGATGCCCATGGGCGCGGTCGTGCTCTGCACCAGGTCGACCAGATCCAGTTTCTGGTCCGCCT
This sequence comes from Pigmentiphaga kullae, assembly GCF_004216695.1. Lineage (GTDB taxonomy): Bacteria > Pseudomonadota > Gammaproteobacteria > Burkholderiales > Burkholderiaceae_B > Pigmentiphaga > Pigmentiphaga kullae. The sequence goes on along the minus strand of NZ_SGXC01000002.1, from coordinate 430,341 downwards.
TGAAGCGGTTCAGGTAGGCGATGTGCTGGAACAGATTGGCGTCCAGCGAGCCTTGCGCCAAGGCCAGGTTGGGCTGCACGTAGTCGTTGAACTCGACCAGCTTGACCTTGTAGCCCTGCTTTTCGAGCTGGGGGACGATACCGAGCTTGAGCACGTCGTAGTTGTAGCCCGCGGTCGCGCCGAACACGAGGTCCTTCTTGGCGGGATCGGCGGCGTGCGCGGCGGCGCCCAGCGCCAGGACGGCGGCGGCGGTGCCAAGGATGAAAGTGCGGCGTAGAGTCATGATGGAATTCCCGGAAATGGATGCGGCACGGCCTGCCGTGCCTTCGACGGAAAGAAAGGTCAGCGTTTGTCCAGCCGGTGGGCCAGCGCGTTGCCGCCGAACTGGATGATCTGCACCAGCACGATCAGCAGCGCGACGGTCAGCAGCATGACGTCGGTCTGGAAGCGGTAGTAGCCGTAGCGGATGGCCAGGTCGCCGATGCCACCCCCGCCCACCACCCCGGCAATCGCCGAATAGGACAGGAAGCTGACGGCCAGCACGGTCAGCGCCAGGATCAATCCGGAGCGGGCCTCGCGCACCAGCACGCGCCAGACGATCTGCAGCTCGGAGGCGCCCATGGCGTGCGCGGCCTCGATCACGCCGCGCGGCACCTCGCGGATGCTCTGCTCCACCAGGCGCGCGAAGTACGGGATGGCGGCCACGGAAAGCGGCACCGACGCGGCCAGCGGGCCGATGGACGTCCCCACCACCACCCGCGTGACGGGCACCAGCGCGACCAGCAGGATGATGAAGGGAAAGGACCGCACGGTGTTGACGATCCAGCTCAGCACCAGATAGGCGGGCCGGTTCTCCAGCGACTGCCCGGGCCCCAGCAGGAACAGCAGCACGCCCAGCGGGCCGCCGATCAGGATCGCGGCGGCCAGGCCGATGCCCAGCATCATGAAGGTCTGGCCGACGGCGACCCAGAGTTCGGGAAGAATGGCGAGGATGTTGTCGGACATGGTCAGGCGGCCCGGGTAGTCGGTTCGGCCGCCTGGGCAATGCGGGCGGCGTGTTCTTTCAGGATGTCTTCGCGCACCTGCTCCTGGGCCAGCTCGCGGCCCAGCGCGCTCAGGCGCGGCGTGGCCTGGTCGCCCACGTCGAAGCGCTCGACCAGTTGGCCGTTCTCGAGCACCGCGACGTGGTCGCACAAGGCATGGACCACGTGCAGTTCGTGGGTAACGATGACGATGGTCACCCCCAGCCGCTGATTGATCTCGCGCAGCGTGTCCAGCACCGAGCGCGTGGTCTCGGTGTCCAGCGCCGACGTCGGTTCGTCGCACAGCAGCACCTTGGGGTGCGGCGCCAGGGCGCGCGCGATCGCCACGCGCTGTTTCTGCCCGCCGGACAATTGCGCGGGATAGGCGTGCAGCTTGTCGGTCAGGCCCACCACGGCCAGGCACTCCCGCACACGGGCCTCGATATCGGTCCGGCTGCGGTTGCCGTGCAGCTTCAGCGGAAAGGCCACGTTCTCGTAGACGCTGGCGTTCTGCAGCAGGTTGAACTGCTGGAAGATCATGCCTATGCCCTGCCGGGTCTCGCGCAGTTCGCGCTTGGAAAGCCGGGTCAGGTCGCGGCCGTCCACCAGCACCTGGCCGGCGTCCGGACGCTCCAGCAGGTTGATCATGCGCAGCAGCGTCGACTTGCCGGCGCCGCTCTTGCCAATCAGGCCGAAGATGCGCCCTGCGGCCATGTCCAGCGACACGGATTTCACGGCCTCGAACACCCGCCCGTCGGGCAGCTTGAACGTCTTGCTGACCGCGTCGAGCCGGATCAGCGGCGGTGCGGAAGGAGAGGAAGAATTCGGATTCATAGAAAAAGACGAGGCGGCTGGCCCCCGCCCGGCATGGCGCGGAAGCGCGGTGGCCGCCACTGTAACATCGCAGTATGGGGCAAACGCCCGGCGCCGGGAACGACGCATTTTTCCTATGTATATTCTATTTCCCTATTAACCACCGCGCTCGTTCGACAAAAAATGCATAAGACATCGGCTCAGAACTTCAGCGTCATCCCCAAGGCCAGCGCACGCGGATAGCCCGGCTTCACATAGTCCGCGTACTGGAATTCCCAGTACCGCTTGTCGGCCAGATTGGTGATGGCCGCGCGGAAGATCGTGTCGTAGCCGCCCAGCCGAGTCTCATAGCTGGCGCCCACGTTCATGATCGTATAGCCCGAGACCTTCACGTCGTTGGCCGGACGCAGCATCGTGCTGCCGGTGTATTTGAAATCGGCCCGCAGCTTGAGCCCCTGTACTTGCGGCACGCTGTAGACCACCTGTCCGGCCGCGACGAAGCGCGGGGCGCCGGCGACGCGCTTGCCGTTGTAGTCCGAGCCCTTGCGGTACTCCGAATCGAGCAGCATCAGGTTGCCGCCCACGGTCCAGGCCCCCGTCCGTTTCGAGGCCCCCAGTTCCAGGCCCTGGTAGACCGACAGGCCGTCCTGCACCAGCACGTTGCCGGCATTCGCATATTCCGCGCCGCGCTCGATGCGGAACAAGGCGGCGGTGGCGGCCCAGCCGCTGTGCTCGGTCTTGACGCCGACCTCGTACTGCTTGCTCGTCAGCGGCCCCAGCGTCTGGCCGCGGTTGGCATAGGCATTGCCCACCGTCGCGCCCTGTTCCAGCGACTCGACATAGCTGGCATAGGCCATGGTCCGGGCATCCGGCTTGAACATCACCGCCACCGTGGGCGTCACGCTGCTCTTGTCATACAGCGCGGACGTGGCGCCGTCCGGCGTATACCCCTCCTGCCTGAACTTGGTGTATCGCACGCCCGCCAGCACCGACCAGCGATCCGACAGCTTGACGGTATCGCTGGCGAACAGCGCCTTCTGCGTAATCTCGCCGGCCCGGTACAGGTCGAGCCCGCCCTGCGGATGATAGGAGATGACGTTCTGCGACCCGAGCGAACCCGTCCCCATCTGCTGGTACACGCTGTTCAGGCTGTAGTCGTTCTTCTGCTGCTGCCACGACGTACCCAGCACCACCTGGTGCTCCAGCGCCCCCGTCGCGAAACCGCCCTGCACCATGGCCTGCCACTGGTCGTAGGCATAACGTTCCGCGTAGTCCGACCGGACGTCCTGGTAGTTGCCGCCGCTGTCCGTCAGGAACAGCACCGACTCGCTGCGGCGGGTCCGGGTCGAACTGTGGCTGTAGCTCGTGCTGAGCTTCCAGTCCGGCGCGAGCCGATACGTCAGCCCCGTCGAATGGAACTGGAACTCGTTGTTCACGAACGTGCCGTCGCCTACCAGCGTACGATCGTTGTCGCGCACGGGCCGCGGCAGCACCGTCCCGGCCAGCCTGGACGTATTGATGGTGGGCTCCTGCCCGACGACCTTCTTGTTCTGGTAAAGCGATTGGAAATCCCAGGTCAGCCGGTCGGTCAGCTTCAGGTCCAGCGCCAGCGACACGGCGTTGCGCTTCAGGGACCCGCCGTTGTAGAGATCGCCCTCTTCATGCGTCGCGTTCAGCCGGTAGCCGAAACGATCGTCCTCGCCCGCCCTGCCGCCCAGGTCCACGTGCTGGCGCCAGACGTTATCGGACGAGAACCCCAGGCTCACACTGCGCACCGGCTGGGCGGTCGGCCGCTTCGTCACATAGTTGACGATGCCGCCCGGCGAGCCGAAGCCGTACATGAACCCCGAGGCACCCTTGAGCAGTTCGACCTGCTCGAAGTGCTCGTAAGGCGGCGTCGTGGCGTAGCTCAGGAAAGGCTTGCCGTCGATGCGAAAGGCGTTCTGCCAGTCCAGTTGCAGCCCGCGCACCGTCAGGTAACTGGCCCAGGCGCCGTGCGCGCCGCTGTTGTCCGACACCGAGGCGTCGGTCGCGAACAGGTCCCCCAGCTTCACGATAGGCCTGTCGTCCAGATCGCCGCGCGTGACCACGGTAGTCGAGAACGGCGTATCGAGCTGCGTCAGATTGCCCAGCGCGCCGGCGTTGACCGGCGCTTCCAGGTCATGGAGCGTGGCCGATTCGCCGGTCGCGGTGACCGAGATGGTGGGAAGCTGTTGGGCGGCTTGCGGTGTCGGGTCCTGCCCCTTGGCGGGTTCGTCGGCGGCGGCTTGCGCCGCGAAAGCCAGGGACAGTGCGAGGGCAAGAGTGGGATGGCGGGAGACGGTATGCAACGGGACGCTCGGGCAGGAAAGGTCGGTTATGATTCATGTGAATCATAATGATAAACGTTTTCATTTACCTTAAAAACCGGATTGCTCGGTCGGCCCCGTCGGCACGGGCAAGGCACAAAAGAAAATCGCCGCCCCTTGCGGGAACGGCGATTTCAGATGAAGCTGGAGGCGCGTGGCGGAGTCGAACCGCCCTCAACGGATTTGCAATCGGATAAACGCGTTTAAATTCAACGCATTACAAGAAAACCGACTCCAAAACCGCATTTGCTTAGAAATGATGCCTCCTGTTGTGATGCGGCGACATCAGAAGCTGACTCCATTATCTCACGCCCAGCGCGGCCAGCCCCTCCCCGTGAATCGGGTTGTTTGGGCCGCGGATGCTGTTGTCCGCTGTGCCTATACTGTACATCCGTACAGTAACCATTCCGATGCCATGGAGTACCCTCCCCCTCTCTCCCGCGCCAGGCTGAAAGAGCTGGAAGCTTGCGCGCCCGATGACGCCATCTTGCGCGAGGCTCTATGGGAGATCGCCCGCCTCCGCCGGCTCGTGCTGCGATTCAATCACATGCACCAGATGCTAGCGAATGCGCCCCTGGCTGGGGGCGCCGCCAGCGCCTATAAGGCGGTGGGCATTGAACTCGCCGCCGAACCTGCGGTTCATGAACAGGCGGAGTTCTACGCCCGCAGGATCCCGTAGGCGAAATCATCAGGCGCCGTTGCATCAGGTAACTCCGCCAAGCTCATACATCACCCAAATGAAGGATGTAACGACCACAGCGGCCTGCTAGCCTATGAAATGCAATTCATACGAATTGTTGACGGATGGCTGTGGGACCAGTAATGCCGCATCTTGTGACCGACAGCCAAGCGCTGACGGAATGGGCTGTCGAAGTTGGGTTACTTGAACCAGGTCGTCCTGTGCCCGACACAATTCGACATTTTGCATACTACGTCGCAGAGCGGTGCGCCACCATTGTTGATGAATTAGAAGATTGTCCGCGCGACGGGTCAATGGGAGACACAATCCGGCGTCGGTTCGGGATTTTGTAGTCATTATGTCCCCCATGACTCCGCCACCGCACGATTTCAACTGGCCAGCCAAAAGCGACGAAGCGGTCATCGAGCTATTCGGCCATCTGTATTTGTTCCGCTTGGCCGCTCAAGCCGTCCTCTCAGAAGATCAAATGCAGTTGATTTCCAATCAAGCCGCTCGAATGGCGATAGACCTCCATCGCGCAAACCTTGCCAAAAGTGGCGGGCAGCCTCCCGACGCTTAGTTGGTGATAGCCTGCACATACCCCTGCAACCCCATCAGTCTGGCCGCGAGCCGGTCAGCCTCTGACGCCACGTCGATATATCGGTCGACGCACTCGCCGACCACGAACCGCAGCACGGCGGCGCCGACGGCGGATCCATCCAGGCCGGGTCCGGCGCCGGCGGCCGCGGCGGCTGCACCACCACGGGCGACAGCGTCCGCGGCGGCGAGTTGCTGGCGCAGCCGGTCACGCTCAGCGCGAGCGCCAGCAGCAGCGTCCGCATAGCGCGCTTCACGGGCGCGCGATTCCTTTCGTTCATTCTCGACTTCTCCCTGTTTGGCCAGCTCCAACTGGCGGTAGGCCTCGGACGCCCGATAGGCCGCATCGCTCGCGGCCTGCAGCTCGGCCTGCCGGTCCCCCTGGATGGTGGCGATGCGGGCCTCCAGGCGCGTTTTCTGGACCTGGGCGGGCCCGTACCATGTCGCCACGGCCGCGATGGCCGCCACGGCCCCGTATCGCGCCCACGGCGGGATGAGCGGCATCAGGTTCATGGCGACACCTGGGCCAAGGCCTGGGCGTAATACCCCTCCCATTTCTGCCGCAGGTCGGCGCGTTCGGCCGGCGTGCCGTTCGTCCACGCTCCGGGCCGCCAGAGGCGCAGGTAGTATTGCCAGGCGCCCTCCTCGTCGCTCAGCTTCGGCAGCCGATCGGGATCCGTGTACAGCAGCAGGCGCGCCAGCGCGGCCGCGAGCGGGTCATTGGTCTCGATCGCGGTCCAGATCGCCTCGTCGCTCGCCGGGACGCTGAAATGCGCGTACAGCCCCGCAGCAAGCCCACGGGTGGCACGGTGCGTGCGCACGCCGTGCACCATCCCCCCGCCCATTTCCCCCTGCCAGAAGCTGCGCCCCGGCCCTTTCTTCGATGGGTTGCGCTTGTCGACGATTTGCCAGCGATGCTCCCAGTTGGATTCCTGCCCACTGATGGCCAGGAGCATCAAGACAGCCTCGCGCGAGTCCATGTGGTCAGGCAGCAGGCACAGCCCCTTGTCGATCTCACGTCGTATGAACTCGATCGGTCTCATGGAGCCACCCTGACGATGCGAGCGACGTTGCCCCGGGCGCGGTGGGCCAGCATTGCCAGCACGACCGACACGCCGGCCTGCCAGATGGTGACCGGCGTTCCGTGGACCACAACGGAAAGCGCCTGGCCACCCGTGCAGACGATCAGCACGTAGGCGGCGCAACTCGCCCACAGCCGGTACCGCGCTGGGCCCCGACGATAGGTCAGCAGCCGCAGAGCCGTCGCGGCATTGGCGATGATGACCACGAAAGCGATGATGGCCGCCATATCAGCTCCCCCTGCGCCATATCGACGCGATGTCGAATGCCCGCAATTTGTCGATGCCGATCTGCACGACAGCGACTGCCGTAGCTGCGGCAAGGAACGCCGCGACGCCGCTTTCACGGATCGGCGTGAGATGGGTGATATCCGGCGCGGTCAGGTATCCGACAACCAGCGAAATCAGCGCGTACGCCAGACGGGCCAACACGCGCGGCTCTTTGCTGCTGAGGGCCACCATGGCGGCCCCCGCAAATGCTCCGATCAGCGCGTTCCCGTCGACGCCGGGCACCAGCGTCGCTAGGCCCGCGCCGGCGGCCACCGCCAGAATTCCCGTGGCGGTACTCGTAGGCTCTGCCATTTGCCCCTCCTATGGGCGAAAAAAAGCCCGCGTGATGCGGGCGGATCTTTGCGATTGCTCTTAGCAGCACTTCAAAGACAAGCGCAGCGGCGCTTACTCTCCATCGACTTTTCTCCGGAACCCGATTGCGACGATTCCGAGGTTCAGACATACGGCTGACCACGTCGCAGTGATCGTGCGCATCAGCTCGGCGGCGGCAGCTGTATACGTGCCGACCACGACCTGTCCGGCCCGCGTGTTATCGCCATTGGCCAGCCCGTGGTCCATCACCTCTGTGGCCCCGGTCATCGTCGCCGTAAGAGGCGCGCTTCCGCTTGCAGAGGCGCCGATGGCAACGACGACCTGCGGCATGCTCGGCGTGATCTGCAAACTGACGTTGTCAGTTGCGGCGCTGTTGACGGTGCCGCTATGCCGCGAATCCGGCACGCACTCGGCATCCAGCTCGATAACGCACCAGTCGATGATATTTCCGGCTACTGCGCTTACGATCTCGACACTGGCCGTGAGCCCCCCCAATGAGCCGCCGAACGCTGACTCCGTGATGTACCAAATGCCAGTGTTGCAGCGAGATGTCGGCGAGGCCGATACAGCCGCGATTTGATCGGCTTCGACCAGCGCGACGCCGCCGAACGTCACTCCCGATATCGTGAATGTCGTGCTCGCACCGGGACGCTGGTACGACACCGCGATGACAAGGGTTTTGGTGCCAGCCGCGGTGGAGTGATCTGCGCTGCGGCCCGTCGTCGCATCGTAGGAGGGGTCTGGATACGCCGTTGTAGCCAGAACCACGGGAGCAGGAGCAATCGGTAACTGGCCATCGACCAAGCCGTTGGCGCTCACATAACCATTAATGTTCAGGCCGGTTTGATCCCAGTGCTCCGGATCAATCATCATTTTTCGAGCCTGGAAGCTGTACGCCGACCGCGATATGAGCTGAAGCAAGTCGTCGGAGGCACAAGCGGCCTCAATGGCCGCTCTGATTTCGAAGCCCCCGGGCTGTTTGTCTTGGTCGAACCGGCGGCCAATCTGTATGACGCCAACGGAAATCAGTTCAGGAATCTGCGCCTTAAAGTACGCAGCGAGTTCCACCAGGGCCGCCTCAAACAAGGCCCCAGTGACAGTAGTTCCATTCACCTTCCCGGCATCGTTCAACCCGAGATTGAACAAGATGTGGACATTCCGCAGATAAAACGTGCCCGACGCAGCAATGGCATTAATTGCTGCTCTGGCTGCGTTGACCAACGTAGTACGCATTGCCCCTGTGGGTGACCAATTCCCAGACCCGGAATCTGCCGCCGCGAGTAGCGTGGTGCCGCCACGGGCCGCCTCAACATACGCAGAACGCAATTTGGTACGGTCGAAATACCGATTACAGAACGATGGCCACATGGACCCGGTAACCGCTCCACCAACGGGGTCGACCAGCGGCTCCGAAATTGTCGAACCGCTGATGTAAAGCCCGTTAACGCCCACTGGACTCAGCGCGCTGACCCCACGACCCTCAGCATTTGATTCCCCCCCTATGATCATTAAATCGATGGGCTCAACGTATCGATAGAATGGCACGGCGCAAGCCACTCCGTCTATCAGCATGCGCCAATAGCCCGCAGGCTGCTCAGGAAGGGCCATAGCCGTTCCATCGCCCGCCCGCACCATCGTCATTCCACTTACCTGACCGCTCCTGACTTTCGCGACCTGTTCCTCCACTTCCTGGATGTAGGCCGTGCTTGGCGCGGTCTTCCCCGTCGCGACTGCGCCCCCTGCTGTGTTCTGGACGATTTCATATGCAGCCTTCGGATCTGGCGTATCTACGCCATACATTTGCCCTATTTCCGTCCCGAGCTGTCCGGCGTCGGTATCAACGAACAGGCCGCCCGCGATGTATGCGGCTGCGGCAGCGTTCTCCGCGCGATCTGCATTGACGGCAGTATCTCCGTAGTCGTCCTTCAAGTCCTTAACGATCTTCGCGTACGAAGGCACCGTCTGCCCGATTCTGTTGACGATCGTCTCAGTTGAGCCGCCGTTCGCAACAACATCCAGGACCTCGGCGTCCTTCCTGGCGTCGATCATCTGCTGGGGGGTAACTGGCAAGTCAGCCATTGGTCACCTACAAAAAAATGCCCGCTTGAGGCGGGCTGTCGGATTGAACGGGAGAGTAGGGTTAAGCGCTTTCGCGGAACGCGCCGTCGTTCTGGTAATAGCGGGAGTCATAGTTGATGACGGTCAGCGGGATGGTCCCGTCATCACCCGGCGCGTCGCGTTCTTCGAGAAGCATGGGCTGGGCATTGCTATCGTCGCCATCACGAACCACGATGAATCCCGTGCTCAGGTAGCGATCCGCATCAGCGACTACCGGCACATGCGGCGCATGGGCCAGCACGGCATGCCGGTCACTCTGGCCGCGGGAAATGGGAATGCTCTCGACCAAGCGATCCTTGCCTTGGAGGAACATGGTGTAGGTCGCGCCACTTTCCCAGGCCAGCTCCTGCGACAGATGCAACTCCAGCCCTTGCACGCCCTTCACGTAGCCATCCATCGCCCCGGATCGGGTGTTGTCAGCCCACAGCACGCGCTCGCGTAACACCAGCAAATCCGCCTCCGGCAAGCATGTGGCCTGCGAAGTGGTTGTCTGATAGCGCAGCTTGTTGTACGCACGGTCCGCCAGCAGCGTCGCCTGCTTCCTGTTGCGCACTCCGATGCTCTCGATACGCTTCGGGTTGATGGCGCTTCGGTCCGCCGGGCGATAGAGCGTGACAACCGCATCGTCCTCCGGATCCACGTACTGAAACTCGATGCCGTCATTGGCAGCCTCGGCCCACCCAAACCGGTCGGTCCGCTTTTCGCTACCGGGCAGCTTGTTACGGTGGTTGAACAGCAGCACCGAATCGTCCGTCGCGCGCTCGAAAAATAGCCGCAGCACGCTACCACGCCGGTACGGCTGGCAGAACACCGCACCCGCAATTGAGGTCACCGCCTCCTGGAACGACAGGTTGTCCGCGTCGAACGTGTAGCTGAAGTCGGCAGCCTCGGGAAACCCGAAATAATCTCGAATCTCGGCTGCGGTATCGAATAGGTTGTCGAAATCCACCTCTTCCGGCGTCCGGTTCCCGATGCGCGGGTCCAGGCAGACGGCAGAAAGGATCGTGGCCACATCGTTTGTCGGGTACAACTCTGGCGTGAACGTGCTACCACTGACTCGCGCCGGCAGGCAGCGTGTGACCAGCATGTTCAGCTTTCGATCCTTCACGGCCAAGGCGCCATCGGTCGCCATGGTCTTCGTCTGGGCAATGGTCACGTCGCCGAAGTGCAGCATGTCCACGGGCGTGGCCTGATACAGGTCCCGCCACTTGATTTCATCGACCACCTGGCCGCTAAACCCCGTGTCCTTCGGGTTCAGGCGTCGGGCGTAGACCTTCCAGTAGTTTGAGGTCGCTGATAGTGTTACATCGACCGTCAATGCACGCGTTGAGCGGGTCGTGCTGGATCCAATAACGGTACCGTCGAACACTTCTTCTGGACCGACAGCCACGCCGGCCGCATCCACTGGCGTGGCGACTAGCCGGACGTCCACATCGCGACGGTACTGGTTCGAGCCGTCGTCAGCAAACAGGCCCTGATAGGCAACGAAATTGGAAATCAGCCGCCGGATAGGCTCACTGGCCGACAGGGTGAACTCCCCGACGCGGCGGTCGCCGCTTGTATAGAGATCGGGCCGCATAACGCCCGACACGCCACCGAAGTCGTCGTTAAGAATCTCCCAGTCAGGGTTTACCACCGAGGGCGTCTGCAACGTGATGTTGTTCGCTGTGATCGCGGTGATAACGTAGGTTCCCGTCAGATCGAACAAAATCGTTCCGTCATTCCGGCTGATGGTCGCAGGCCCGGCCCCGCCGCCGGCAGCCGCGGTGATTTGATACCAGTTGATATTGACCCGTGCCGGCTTGTCGAAAGTGATGATGGTGGAGTCCGTCAACGTCTCGTACTCAACATTGGCTACCTCATAGACACCGTCGAGGTTCGCGTAGCCACTGTGCTGGCCGGTTGCCTCATCATCCCAGGTCCAGTACATCAGCGACCCCGAGATCGTCACGCGGTCGCCTATCGACCAGTCCGCCGTCAGATCGCCCGGATAGGTCAGTTCACCATTGGCGTCCAGCGAGCTACCCGACAGGTACAAAGCCTGCGCTGTGCCGCTGTGCGTGAATGTGCCGGCCGACCGCGCGGCATTCGTCACGACCAGGGAGTCGCCGACCACGAACGACGTCGTGTAGTCCACCTCCAGATCCTGGCTGGCGATGACGTTGGGATACTGAAAGATCACCTCATTGGCGTGCAGACGGCCCGAGTCGGACGGTTGCAGAACCTGCCCATTGACCGCGTTCAAGCGCGCAGTTTTCAGAACCGGTAGGCTGATGGCATTACCGATACGCAGTTGCGGCGCGTGGCCACTATTGGGCGATGTGAACGGACCATAGATTTCCACGCTGCTGCCGGCGATCTCCTGGATCGGCGTGGTGTCGTCGCGCACTTGGGCGGCGGGGATCTCGTAGGTGCCCCGGCCGATGCACATCAAGGACACCTCCATTTCGACGTGATCCGTGAACACCTTGTAGGGAACCTGGATCAGGTCCGGCGTGGAGCGGACCGTCCCGAATATATCGGGGATTCTGCCCATCACGCGCGCCGTGTTCGTGCGCTCGGACAGACCGTTGTTCGGGCTCTCACTCTGGACGTTGCGCTGGGCCACCGCCGGCACGGTAGGGGCCAGGATCGAGGAAACGGCCAAGCTGACGATGAAGAGAACCACCTGCCAGGCCTGGATGCCGGCCGTCGGCCAGACCTCCACGGTCAACGGCCCCTCCAGTTGAGCAAGGCGCTCGACGTCCGCGGGCTCGACAGGCGTAACTTCGGTTTCCCGAGAAACTGGTCCGTTGTAAATCCTGGTCAGCGGCGGCAGGCGGCCATCGAACTCCCGATATAGGAGCGCCAGAACGTCGTCGGTCTCATGCTCGGTACGCGACAGCCCCTCCAGGGCATGGCGCTCGATCGAGACTAGCGGCATACGTAGAACCTCGGATTACGGTAAGTTGAGGCGGCCAGATCGAACGGAAAAAAACTCGCTCCGGCCTCGGTCAGGTGCAGCAGCCGACGGCGATAACAGACGCCGATATGCGGCTCGCCGCTCAGCGTGTCCAACAGAACAATCGACGGAACGGCCGTCGGGCCCTTAATGAGCAGGTAGCGGCGCATGACACCTCGCATACCGGCGATGTCGTCCTCGCGCACGCTGACCAGCCCACGGTCGCCGGTCAGGCGCTCCCAGGCCAACGCAGCGAAGTGCAGACAGTTGTTCAGCCGGCGGTCGTATCGCTGGACCAACAAGCCGTCCACGCTCACAGGAATCCTCTCAGCATAGGAAAGCGGTCAGGGCTATACACCTCACCCGTGCGGTTCAGGTTCAATTGCGGCGCGGACGCATCGAACGACGAGCCCTCGCGCGTGCGCGATACCTGGGCCAGTTCCAGGCGGATGGGGCCGAACATCGGCGCCGACAGGTCGTCGGACCGATACGAGCGATAGATCACGACCGGCCGCACGCCCATCTGGTCAGCGGCGCGGACCCGGTCAACCTCGGCCGGAATGATCTCCCCAAGATCGCCCAGGTCAACGCCGAGGCTGTAGGCGAGGTCAGCCCTGGCGGCCCCACGCCGCAGGCGCATGCCCAGCGCCGTGAACGTCACCTCCTCGCCGGTTTCCAGCCGCGCAACCAGATCGCGCGGCCGGCGCACCAGGTAGAAGACCTTGGAGAATGCTGGGTGCGATATCTCCAGGGTCTGGATCTCCATTACAGCTCGGCTTGAATCGAGGAAGAATCCAACGTAGTCAGGCATGGGGAAGATCCTCGTTGGCCAGATGGGCGAGATCCGCGAATAGCTGATTGATCACGTCCCAACTTCCGTACAGCGCGTACAGCTCAGCCATGTTCCCGTAGGGGTCCGAATCAGCATCCTGGTATTTGTCCAGCGGCAGCACCCAGAGCGAGCCTGTCATGGTGAACACCCCTCCCTGCTTGCTCACGAGACGGAACGACTTGGGCTCGAACATCGCCTGGTACGTCTCCGCTTGAGCGGTGTCCAGCACCAGGTCGATGTCTATCGGGCTACCACCACTGCGCGCCCACACCCTCAGGAACCCCTGAAACACGGTGTACTGACCTTCCGTCAGCATCCATGTTGCCGAGACTTGCACCGCCGATCCCGACACGTCCAGGCGGGTACGCGGCGGCCCGCCCTCCAGGGGAACCGAGATGGTTCCATCCTGGAAAACGGCGCCATACCCGGCCTGGATGGGCTGGTAAGGGCATTTCATCGGATAGGCTCCAGTTTGAAACTACGCTGTATCGACGTGTTAAACCGGGAATCCAGCCTAGACGCTTGGTCAGCCATCACGTGGGGAGTGCGCTTGTCGATCTCATCCCTGGTGATCAGTACCACCTCGTCGCGCGTCAGGCGTTCAACCTGGTACTGCTGGGGAGTGCCGTGGTTGTTGATGACGATGCGCATGTTGGATGGCTCGTCCCCTCCCCTCCGGCGCGCCACCAGCGGGGTAACCTCCCCGTCGTCAGGGCCCATCATGAGGTATTGCTTGCCCTTGAGGGACAACAGTTCCGGGATGCCTCGCTCGTTCACTGGGTGAAGGCGGTTGGCGTAGACAGGTCCACCGTCAGCGCGAGGTCCGCCGAGAGTCAGTCCGAGTCCACCGCCCGCCGTGAGCCCAAGGCCGCCTCCGGCCGTAAGTCCGAGACCGGACGAGACTCCCGCTAAACCAGCGCCGCCAAATAGGCCGCTGAGGCCGCCCCCTCCAAACAATCCACCCAAAGCATTCAGAAGCGGACCAGTGATCGCGGACCGGGCAGCGAGTCGCGCCAGATCGGCGAGCATAGAGTTCACGAGATTGGTGAACGAAAGCTTGCCGGTTGTGGCGAACTTCACGAAGACGTCTTCTAGGCCCTGGAATGCGGTGGAAAAAACCGCCTGTGTCGAAGCGGCAACGTTTTTGGCGGACTCCTGGTAATTCGCAAACGCCCGACGGGCGCCCAGGGTCCAATCCGTATTGAGCTGGTCCAGTTTGGCATAGTGGTCTCGCTGCATTTGCAGCGCGGCATCCAGCTCCGCCTTCAGGTTCTCCAGCCTGGCTTTGTAATCGTCGCTGCCCAACATATCGATTGGTGTGGACTTTGCCAGTTGATCGCGGTACCGCTTGAACTCGCGGAAGATGGCGTTGGTAGCCTGCTCCCGCTGGTACGCTAGATCGCCCTGCCCGAAGGCATCGATCTCTCGCTGGTACTGGTCCGCGCGAGCCTCGTTGGCGGACGCAATCGACGCCTGAAGCTGCATGTACCGCTGGTTGTACTGCTCCAGCGCGCGCAGCCGCTTCTCTTCAGCCTTGCGGGCTGCCTCCTGGGCCTGCACCTCGACTTCGACGGCGACGTTGCGCTGGAGCTGGGCCTTGATCAACTCGGCCGAGTTCAGCAGTGATCGCTGGTCTGCCGTCAGGATTTTTTTCTCCTTCAGGTCACCGATCAACTGCTCAAAGCTGGCCTGGGCCTTGCGCGCCTCCCCGATCTTGTCGGCGGTGGCGAGCTGCGCCCGCAGGGAGGCCTCCTGTTCACGCAGTTGTTGCAACATGCGCGTCGCCGCGTTGTCGCGAACCTCCGGCGCCTTTTCGTCCTTGTACTTCTCGTTGATCGCGGCGACGCGACGGTTGTACTCCTCCGAGGCCATGCCGACCGTCTCGGCGTCGCGCTTCAGTTGCTCGATCTCTTCCTTGCGTTGATCCGCGCGAGAACGGGTGGCCTTTCTCTGTTCATCCAAACGCTGCTGAGCGGCGATTCTTTGCTGATTCACGAGTCGCTGCGAAGCGCTCCATGCAGCCGCAGTCTGTTCCGCTTCGATCCGCTCAAGCTCCGGCTGAAGCCCCTTGAGCTGGTCTTCCAACACCTTCCGAACTTGTTTCGCTCGTGCGCTCCCTGCTCCAACGACCGCACCATTCGCGGTTTCTACAAAACCGCCGGCGAGCAACTTGTCCAGCTTTCCCTGGATCTCGGCAGCCTTGGCATAGACGTCTTCGGCGGCACCCGGCCGGCCAACATTGAGCATTGCGTCCCACGCTCGCTTGGCGGCGCCTGTAATGGCGTCCCAGCCGCGCTCAACAAATCCCGCCTGGGATGTGAGCGTGCGCATCCGCTGTTCCATCGCATTGGCGTACGCGTTCTGCGCCAGCGCAGCTGCGTCAGCCTTACGCCCCTGCTCTTCGGCCGCCCGGATCTGCTGGTACGTTGAGAGGGTAAGGTAACCCAGGGTCTCGTTCAGCTTGAGGGACGCTCGGACAGGTTCGTCTCCCAGTTGCGCGAATATCTTCGCGGTCTCTTCGAACGTCTGCCCGATGGTCTTGTTTGCCCGAACCGCCACCAAGGCAAACCGCTCCAGATTTTCACCGCCCACCCTAGCGGTGTTCGCCAACGCGGTAAGCGCGGCCGCCGCGCTGCCTTGGGTTCCCTGGACGTCGGCAATCCGGCGCGCCATAGAGGCCATTCGGTCGGCCGTCGTGCCGGCTGCATTGCCCGTCAGCACCAGGGCCCGGTTGTAGCCCTCGGCCTCCTTGCTGCCCTGGTAATAGGCGAACGCCAGTGCCCCAGCTGCTGCGGCGGCCAGGGTGAAAGGGTTGACCAACCCGAGAACGTAGCTACCCAGCGCCCTTGCAGCGGGCGCGATCCCGCCGAACATGTCTTTGAGCTGGCCGCCCTGCTGCGTCAGCACCAGCAGCGGGTTGCTGCCCCCAGCGAGCTGCGTGACGATGTCGGTGAACTGCGCCGGAACCCCGCGGAGTGCGGCTGCCGTGGCCTTGGCCGACATCCCCAAGCCGACGGTAGCCTTCTCGGCCTCCTTGATCTTGTTGACGATCGGCGTGTAGACCTCGGGCGACAAGCCGCGCTGGATGGCCTGAAACTCGACCAACTCGGCGCGGGTCTTGCCGTAGGTCGCGGCAAGCTCCTGGGCGTTCTTCACCCACCTGGCATTGGATGCCTGAGCTTTGCGATAGGCGGCAACCGCCGCATCGCCCATCCCCTCCAGCGACTGGCGGGAACGGCGGCCGGAGGAAACGACCTGCTCTCCGGCCTCCCGGGCGTCCGCCTTGAGCCCCTTCAGGCCCGCGCTGGCGCGCGAGGTGTTGGCATCGACCTGTAGTGTCGCCTTGCCAACGACTTCATCGGCCATCTCTTACTCCTTGTGCATCTCATCAAGGGCGGCGCGCTCCATGACCCGGACCGCATCGAAAATGTCGGTCCATTCGGCCCGGGGTACGCCCAACTGCCGCATGACGAACGGCAACGCCGCGTAGTCAAGGCCGCTCGCACGCCCCATGCCGCCCACGCGCCACTGCGTATCCATGGCGCAGAACACCGCATAGGCAATGGCGTTGTCCGGCCAGATATCGACATTCGGTCGTTTGAGGTAAGCCCGAATGTCATCCACCCCGGCGCCGGCGGCCTGCAACTCCTTGACTTGCTGTTCGGTCGCCGGGCGCCAGTAGCGCGCCGCGGCGGCCGCCGTCAGTTTCCCCGGCGGCCCTCGGTCAGAGCCTGGACGTACCCCTGGAGAATGGCGGCATCGGCTCCATGGAAGTCCTGGGTCAACCGCTTGAGCGCAGCCGCCGAGAACTCGCCATCCACCTCCTCCCACCCCGCGACAACCTCCAGCAGAGGATCGATGTTGCCGGCCGGCGTCTTGCCCGCTCGCTCCAGGAATTCCTGGAGCTCGTCGCGAGTCTTGTGGTTGAACACCAGATTGAGCGTGCTTTCCCCGCCGTCGGCGCGAGGAATCTCCACGGGGAAGACGAATGTGATGGCGGGTTTCAGCTTGAACATAAGGGCTCCTTAGATGGCCGGGGCGGCGTAGCGGACAGGCTTGGACATCAGGGAGAACGTCCCCTGGCATGCCATCACCTGGTTCTTGGTCATGGACGGCGTCTCGTTGAACGACAGGTAGCCGTTGTAGAGACTGATTGCGCCCGACGGGAAAGTCAGCCGCAGCGCCCGGACGGTCCGCTGCTCGGATGCGGTTCGCAGGGCCTGATACCCCGCCAGCGCGGGGTCATCGGCCACGCTGATCGTGAGAGACTGGGCGGACGACTGCGTGGGCAGTTGCGACTCGAAATCGGATTCGAGGAAGGAATAGGTGGCGAACTGCATGTCACCGCCCGTCGTGGTCGCATCGAGCACCTGGGTAATCTGCTGCCAGGCGGTGATCTGCCGTACGGAGCCGATACCCGTTCCGACCGGATAGAGATTCACATCGGAGGTGTCGATGCCCTCCAACTCGAAGGTGTTGGTGTCGACAGCGCCCACGCGCACGACACGACCATTGAGACGCGACCAGCCCGAGGTGACCTCGACGAAATCACCCTCGGCAAAGCCGTGGGCAGCGGCTGTGGCAACCGCGGGATTGGCGTTGGACAGGATGGTGACGCTCTTCGCGGCCGCATAGACGGTCGCCAGGGCGATGAGAATGCCGTTCGGCAGCGAGACAGCCATTTGGATACTCCAAAAGAAAATGCCCGCCAATGGCGGGCTGACCAGGGGAAAGGAAATGCAGCAAGCCGATCAGAACCAAATGGAAAAGTCCTGCCGCGTGCCGCGTAGGTCTGTTCCCTCGTCGTGGGCAGCCGCAATGCTGCTCATGACGGTGGACAACAGAGGCGGATGGACCAATGCAAGCTCGATCCGACGGGCGATCCGGGAGGCATCGTCGCGGAGCACGTCCCAGACATTGATCTGCCAACGGCCGTTGCGCTTGTCAGGTAGGTCACCCTCCACAAACTGGACTGGCGTGCCGCCGACCTGCGAATACACCACATACGGGGTTGGCGTCTCGTAGGGTGCGCTGTCCGGAAAGACCCGATCGCCGACGTCGTTGCCCACGGCAGCAATCAGCGCTTCACGCAGCGCCTGTTCAACTTCCATCGGAGTCCTCGCTACTCGTAACCACACGCCCAGCGGCAAGATCAGCCAGCAATTGCTGCACGCGTTCACGAGAACGGCTCTGCATCGCCTCAATCACCCTGGGCACGGCGTCCGCGGCGCGCCGAATGAACGAGTGCGGCGGCACCCACACCGGAACATCGAGTTGCGTTGTCGTCGCGCGCCAGAGGCCGTCCCGCCCTCGCACCAGCAGGTTGGTACGCCAGTGCCCATACTCGATCAAATGCCCGTGAGGCGCCTTGCCAGCGTTCCAACTGATCTCGTAGACCTGACTCCCATTCACAGAAAGGTTAGCCGAGTGAACCCGGTAGATCGAATCACGCAGCTGGCCCGGCTTTATTCCCTGTCGCGAGGGCCCCGTATAGATCGGCGCCAGTGTCTGCGCCTCGCCATAGAAGACGGTCGCCCCCGCCCAGGCGGCGGACTTGGCAACCCGGTCATGCAGCCCGATTTCCAGTTGCTCGATCGCGCTCATCAGGTCGCCGTCCAACTGCCAGTCGGACGTCACGCCCGAACTCCAACCGAACAAGCCAGGTCCGTGTGCTTGCGTCGGGCCAAGTCAGGCAGAATCGCGAGGATCTCGAAGACCGTGTCACCGAGAACTACACGCATGCCCGCTTGGATGTCCGTCCGGTAGCGGACTCGAACGCTCACACTGGCGGCTGATGTTTCTCGGTCGGCGGCGATGAACTGACGACCGTTGGAAACCCGCACATCCGCCCAGCATTCGTCGAACAACTCCCAGGGAGCCTGGACAGGCTGACCAGACGGTGACACAGCCGATCCCCTCTTCTCGATGCGGATACGGCGATTAAGTGGACCTGCTCTCATGCGTAGACCTTATGAGCATCCAGGAATCCATCAGCGAACCGATCTGGCAATGCCGCAACCGCAACACCAGTGGCAACCGCCTCACGATTCGCATAAAGACTAGCGGCTGCAAGCAGTATCCACGCCTTGATGCCGGCCGGAACCGCGGCCTGTTGAGTAGCCTCGTCACCTGCGGCATAGCCAGCGGTGTAAATAAAGCGGCCGGGGCCGATCGGCCATTGAGCACCTCCAACCAGACGTACGCGTCCATCCGACAGGCCGTAGGTCGCCGCGTCGATCTCCTGCCAGTTCCCCGAACCGTCCAGATACTGCGCGCTGGCCAATGACATCACATCCGGCCACGGCAGCCAGATCTCGCCGATCAACGCGTCAACGTCGAGTTGCCAGGTTTGGAGCATGATGCTGCGGCCGATCCGCTGCTGGCATTGATCCGTCGCCGCGGCCAGGTACACGGCGAGAGTCGCGTCTTCCGCGGTGAAGCTGGCCTCCAAGTGGCACTGCGTCTTGAGCAAAGCCAGCGGCACCGGCTGATACTGCGCCGCGGCGACGAGTCGAATGCCCATGCTCAGACGGTACCTGCTAGTGCCAGATTGCCCTTGATGATCACAGCACCGGCGGCGATCGAGGTGCCGCCGTTCTGCGTGATGACGGCGCGGACATAGCGCTTGGCGCCACGGTAGCCAACCTGGTACACCGATGCCGCGGCGAGCGTGGCCGGCAGCGTGCCGATCAGATCGTCGGCAGCCACGGTTTCGGCATCGGACAGGTTCGCAGCATCGCCATGCTGCAAGCTGATGACGAAATCGCCGGCACCGGCGATCGCGCCCGTGTTGACGGCCAGAGCCACCGATCCGGCTCCCTGCAAGTCAATGACGCCAGAGTCGGACTTGGTGGCCGCGTAGACGGCCGGGGCGAGCGCCGCCACGACCAAGATGTTGCTGGTGATATCTCGCATTTCTTGCTCCATTCACGTGGATATCCGACCCGCTCGAGGCGGGCCGGTGAAGGTCGTCAGGCGCCGGAGCGCCCGCGATCAGGTGCCAAATCGGACGAACTTGACGGCCTCGAAGTTCACCGCCCCGCCGCCCGTCCGCTTCGTGCTGTAGAAGCGGACGTACGGCTTCGCGGTGTACGGGTCGCGAAGCGTGCGCACGCCGATGCGGTCGACGATGATGTAGGCCTCGCGGAAGTCTCCGAACGCCAACGACAGTGAACCATTGCCCAAGGCGGGCATGAACTGATCGATGCGCGCCGGGTACCCCAGCAGCCGGTCGGGCTGTCCAGCTTGGAGGCTGGGCTCCCACAGATAGCGATCGTCGTTGCTCGATTTCAGCTTGCGAATCTTCGTCCGAACCTCGCGGCGCATCACGAAGGCGGCGTTCTGAAGGTACGCATCCTTGAAGGCCCCTTGCAGGTCCATGAGCACGTCGACCTTGCCGGTGCCGAAATCGCCATTGGTGCCAGTGTTGATGTGCTCGAAGGTGCCCCACGCGCGGGTGTCGTCCGCGGTCGCTGCGGTGGGATACGCGGCCACACCTCGCGGCTTTCCAACGCCGTCTCCGGTCCAGAAAGCGGCGCCCTCCAATCGAGCAAACTTGTCGCCGACCTTGCCGGACAGCCACGCCTCTACATCGGTAGCCGCGTCGTCGATCAGCTTCTGCGTGACCTTCGGCTGGGCATACATCTCGTGCGCCTCGATGCGATACTTGCCAATCTGCGGCGTACCGGTATCGTCGCGAGTCTCGGTTTCTGCCACCCAACCGGCATCTGCTTCGTCGTTGTCGGCAATGCCTTCCAGGGCATCGGTGCTGATCGTCTGAACGGTCGCCAACTGGCGCATTGTCGACTGCTCGTAAATCTTCTTGACCATGCGGCCGACGGTCGGCGCGGGCAGCAAATAGCCGCCATCCGGATCCGATCCGGCGGACATCGCCTTGCGCTGCTCGGGAGTCAGGCGCTCGATGTCACCGTGGCGGATCAAAGCAAAGAACGCGGACTTGTACTCGCCGTACTGATCGACCGAAACCTCCGCGGGGATCGGTCGGCCCTTGCTCTGGAAGTCGGCGCGCAGCATGGAATTCCACGACTTGCACTCGCTTTCCAGTTCTGCCGCGGCGTCCGCGCCGCCGCCTCCGGGGCGGTTCAGCTTGAGCATGATCTTGTCGAACTCGGACTTGATCTCGTCGAGCTTGTCCAGTCGCTCAGTGAGCTTCACCGCCTTTTCTTCGAGGTCCGCCACCGATTTCCCGTCAGCCTTGGCCTTCAGGATCTCGTCGTTGGTCTTCTTGAACTCATCCCAGGCTTTACCTTGATCTTCGATGACCCGCTTGATTTCGATCAGACTGGTTTCGCCCAGCGCCATGGGGGCCAGACCTCCAGCGGCGAGAGTCTCCGGAGAGATGATGGGATGGCCCAGTGCCCAGCACACCGCGGCAATCGCCAGGAAGACGAGTGCCATAACGGCAATTCGCTGTTTGGTGGAAGTGAGTTTCATAGGTAAGTCCTTTGAAATAAAAAAGGCCGCCAAGTTGGCGGCCCATATGGGGTTGACGCTGGAATCAGCGCGGAATGGATGCCTCGCGGCCCTTCACGGCCGCGAACAACTCGGCCAACTCCGGACTGCCAGCGTCCCGCATGGCAATCAGGCTTTTGAAACCCTGGTTAATCACCACCAGGGCATCACTTCGCGACAGCCCAGCGTCCCGCGTGAGCAATCGTTCGAAATCGCGTTCGGTCAACATCTCAGCCTTGACCGACGTGGCGCGGGCCTTTCTGTTCATCGGCCGGGTAACCATCGATATTTCGACCAGGTCAACACGCTTCAGGCGCCGCTTCGGGTCTTCGGGCTTGCTGCGCGGCTCCCACTCCTTGGTGATGTAGCCGATGCTCATGCCGTCGACCGCCGGCCGCGGCGTCATTTTCATGAGGGTGTACATCTCGCGCCCGCGCGGCGTATCCGCGAGTTGGCCGGACACTTTCAACCCGTGCCCGTCTTCGGCCAAATCCGTCCACACGCCAATCGGCGTCATGTCTTCGGCCGACGACATGAAACCGCCGTGCTGGCTCAGCATGGCGGGCCAGTCCTGCGACCCCGACTTCACGTCGGCCAGGAACTTGGAGAACGCGCCCGGTTCGACCACGTCGCCGCCGGCGTCCATGTTGCCAAAGACCGCGCCATACCCGGTAAAGCTCATAGGCGGCGCATCATCGCCGGCAGCGAACTTGAGTTCGCGCAGGTTACACAACAGGCTGTCCATCGTCGTCCTTCTTCGGTGGGGGTTGCGGCGCCGCGTTGGTGATCTGCGGCAGCTTGGCGGCAGCGCCGCCCATGGGATTCATTTCCTCCAGCGCGCGGACCTCATCCTGGGTCATCCAGGCAGGCCCGCCGCCGGCTCCTAGTGCGCGGGCGAAATACTCGGCGCGGTCCTTGTGGGAGCCGCGCATCAAGCCTGCGGCATTGAACTTCAGGAAATACCCAGTCGCGGCTTCCTTGTCAGTGAGGAGCTGAGCCTCTCCCGACTGCTCAATGCGCTCGTACCAGGGGGTCAGACAGTGAACAACGTGCGCTAAGAACATCTGTTCAGCGCTGGCGTAGGTGACGGACTTGTCCGAGTAGCCCACCATGATTGGCATCACGCGAAAGCCTCGGCATAAATCCTCGACCTGAAACTTCCGGGTCTCGATCAGTTGTGCTTCCACGCCGGTCTGCGCGGTGGGGTAGAACTTCGCACTACGATCCAGCAGGCGCGTCCTGGCCACGTTCTGCACGCCGTCGAAATTCTCGTCCAGGAACTTGCGCAGGTCTTTGTACTGCTGCGGGTTAAGCGTTCCTTCCACGGCATAGACGCCAGGGATGTTTCCGCCCTGCCGCTGTATGCGCGCCTGCGAATCCTGCGCGGCGGCGGAAAGCCCAATCGATTCAGCGGCCAACTTCACAACATCCAGGCCGCAGACGCCGTTCCAACTAGGCCCGCGCCAGTGCCAAACAGCCTCCTGCGGGAAGTCCTGCGTCTTGCCGTTCGGCGCGGTAATGGTGTAGACGAGGGAGTAATCCTGCGCCTGTTTCACCGTCCAGCAACTGCGCTCGATTGGGATCAGTTCATGGATTACCCCCCCAATGCCCCGATTTACGAACGCCAACCCATCTCCAGTCAAGCACGCGTGCATCGCCAGCGTCTCGCGCATCTCGAAGCTCGTCATCCACCCGTTGGGCTTGCGATGCAGCAACCGATAGAGAGGGTGATCGGTGGCCGGCACGATGTTCTCACCAACCTGGCGGTACACCTTGAACGGAACCTGAGCGATACCCTCCGAGATGACACGCGCACACGCCAACACTACCGTCTGTTCAAGCGCCGTCTTGTGAGTGACCGACACACCGCTCCGGGTATCGCGCCCGCCCACCAATAGGCGGAACAGGTCGAGCGACCGGCGGATGGAGCCGTCCTCGTTCGCCTTGCGAGCCCATGGCCATAGTTTCATGCGGTTTCCCAGAACGATCTTCCGGCGGCTGCCGGGTTCAGCGCCATTAAGGAGTTGGAGTTAAATAGCGCCATCAGCGGGTCGATCTTGGCTGACCCGCTGACCTGTTTGTTGATGGACATCGCGTTGCCGTTCTGCACTGTCCTGGCATTGGAGACGCACCAAGCCATCAGGCGGGTGTTGCCATGCAGCAACTCACCGCCGGCAACCTTCCGTTCCGTCGTTTTGATAGATCCGTTGAGCTTCCAGCCCTGAGAGACCGCAACAATCTGATCGATCGGAATGGCCGCCCCCTCCTGATCCGTCAAGGAATCCACAATGGCAGAGATTCCCGCAGCGTCCACGCCGACGGCCGGTCCGTCAGCCAGCAAACCTCCATCGCGCACGCGCACGATGATTTCCGTCACGGCTGCCACGTCCTGGCCCGGCTGATCAACAATGGTCAAGTCGCCGTCCTTCTGGAACCCAAGCAGCGCCGGAGCTATGTCTTTGCGGCGTTCGAGAACGATGCGATGAGCCCATGCATGCGACCAGGTCAGCCAGCGGCGCGTCTCGATCTCGCGCCCCGTCAGCGTCAGCCCCAACAGGTCGTCCAAACCGCCGCCATCGACACCGGCCGTAACCACCTCGACCCGCTCCAAGAAGGCGTCCAGTGATCGAATGGTCGTATCACCTGCCTGCTCCCAGAAATCCGCGCCGGCCCACCGGTCGCTGCGCAGTGCCAGTCCAATTTCGACGTTCAGATGCTTGGCGAGAAACGCCCTGACCGACGCCTCGCCCTCGACCTCGGCCTTTTTGAACTCCCGCTCCAGGAACGGCACATCTACTGACGCTCCCAGATTGGGGTTCGTCACATAGAAATTCTTCGGGTCGCGCTCCTGCTTGGCCTTGAGCATGTGCTGCGGGAACTCGTACAGCACCGGCAGCAACTGCGGGTCATCAATAGAGCCATCGCGCACGCCGCGGGCATACTGCAACTTCTCATCGAACACGCCGGCCGGCGGCTCGTCCGACTGGGTGGTCACGTAGATGACGAAGCCCTCGGGACGAGACGCCAGGCCGCCCTGGGCCTCGATCAGCATATTCTTGGCGCCCGGCTTCTTGCCGAACATCCACAGCTCTTCGACCAGCAGGCCGGTCGTCTTCTTGCCCGAGACCGTTTCGCTGTCAGCCGCCACCACCTTCAAAGTCGCGCCCGTTACACGGTGCGTGATGGTTCGAAGATGGTCCTGCACCTGGAAAAGCGTATCGAGCCGATCGTCCGCCTTGACCGCGTCACGCGCCGGCTTGTACGAGTTGTTCGCCACCTCAATGGTGGGCGCGAGCACCAGGAATTCCGCCGATTCTCGGTAGTTCAGTGTTTCGGCGGTAAGCATGGACAGGCCAGCCAAGCCGCTCTTCCAGTTCTTCTTGCTGATCAGCAGGAAGAATTCGCGAATCAGGCGGCGCTCGGCCTCAGGATCGAGTGCCCCGAACACCGAACCGACAAAATCCGTTATCCACGGCCTGGCAATCTGTCCGACTGTCGGGCGGCCGACCACGTCCACAACCCGCAATTCTCTGAAAACGTCCAGGCCTGCTCGGGCTTCCTCCGGAAACAGCGGACTGAATGGGATAAGCGACTCCCCCGCGACAATCCGACGTTCCCAGTCCGGGCACGCCGTCGACCAGATCGGGGGCGCCATTACTTAACCGCCTTCAGGCCGCGCCGGGGAGCAAACGGATTCGGTGTCGCAGCATCTGCGCCGCCCCCCATCGCAGCGGCAGCAGCCTCCTCCCGCCCCGCCTTTTTGCCAGCAGGCGCTTTCTTGGCATGTACATATGTTGCCCAGGCCTTCGCGGCGTCCAGCCGCTCCTTAGGTTCCGCGGAAGGGTCATTGACCACATGCTTGATGTAGTCAAGCGGATCATCAAACAGGTTCGGTTCGGATGCCGGCGACTGAGGCGGCGGTGGCGCGACCGGCGGCTGTATGCCGAACGCCCACCCCTCCGGCGCGTCGGGAGTCTTCCGACCATCCGGGGCAGTAAAGCCCCGCGCGGCCGGTGACGGTAGCGCCTCGGCCATCGCCTTAACAACGTCCGGATCTTTAACAAGCCGAGATCCGGCAGCCGAGGCCGTCGCAGCGCTGTAACCTGCCGCGATTGCCGCGTCTTTATTGGATAAGCCGCGCCCCTTGGCTTCAACAAATGCCCGTTTCCTGGGTGTTAAAGCCATTAACAAATGCCTGGAACAGAAAAAAATCTATGCGTGGGAGAAGCTGCGGTCTAGAGCGCAGGCGGCCCTCGACTTTTCACCCCCCCTACCCTCTACGTCGACCGACCCGACCACACCAGAGATGGCCTCGTGGCGGGCCTGAGGGCCGGCAGGCGACATGATCGCGGTGGACCTAGGGGTGGCGGCTGCTGCCCAAGCGATCCCCTCTACGGCCCGGCCTTGGGTGGCGGCGGGGCCTTCGTATCTGACCATCGAATGCCATGCGGACCGGGAGACCAATGGATTCCCAGCCACATCACCCCAAGCACCGCAACCAGAACCAAAGTCTCACTCATCCTGCCGTTCCTCGCGCTGCTTGGCGCCGCTGTGGTGGGTGCTGCACAGCGTCTGCCAGTTCGATCGATCCCAAAAGAGCGCTTTGTCTCCGCGGTGCGGGATCTTGTGGTCCACCACGTTGCCGCAGGGCACTGGAACACCACGCTCTGCACACTCGATCACAACCCCAGCCGGATCGGACGCCTGGATGCCTGCATCGCGCAGGCAATACACACAGTGGGGATGCAGCCGCAGGTGCTCGGCTCGCGCCTTCTGCCAGCGATAGTCATAGCCACGCTGGGTGCTGCTCTGGCTGCTGGTTCTCCATGAGCCAGACGGCAGGCTAGCCAGTCGCGGGCTCAGCGTTCCGAGACTCGATCTCAATGCCTTGAGCTTCGCCATTCCTGCGCCGAAAATGAAAAGCCCCGGCGCGTTTCCACGTCGGGGCTGGGCTGAACTATCGCGCCCTATTTCCTATGGGCGCAAGTTCCCGGGCGTATTGTGGCAGTTTGCGTAGCAGTTTTCATCAACTCCGTGTAGCAGACTGCTACACCAGACGTAGTAGCACGACGTGGCGCTGACGCCGACGCGCTCAACCTGCCCCGAATTGACTAGTGCGCCCAACACCCGAAGCACCGCCATCCTGGCCGCCTGCCGTTCGCTAGGTGCCAACGTTCGTCCCTTCGACACATGCCGCACGAGATCACCCATGCGGAATTCACGGCCAGGATATGCGGCCAGCAGCTCAATCACTTGAGGTGCGTACTTCACAGATGAAACCTCCGCTTTACTGAATCCAGAAACATGCCCAAATAGATCTGGTACTGCTGGTCTGTCAACGTCGCGCCCGTGACAGCCGAGATCCAGCGGCGCGCCGCGACCCGGCGTTGGCCGGTGTCCATATCCCAGAATCTCACGTTGCGTTGTGGGTACTCGGCGATGATGATCATCCGCTCCGGATGCGGGAGCGCTTTGTGCAGCACCTCCACGCCCTGCGCGTGCTCCTCTACGATGCCCCGGGTATCGATTTCCTCGGCGTAGTACCGCAGCATGTTGCCCGGCGTCTCGCCTTGCCAGCACCAGCGCGCCCAGGACCACATGATGTCCTCGACGGTCAGCCGCCGTTCTTGCATTGAGCCCTCCGCAACGTTTCCTTCGTACCGAAGATCGATCGAATCGGGGGCTGTGCCGCGCTGGCCCGCTCTTGGGCAATGCGCATTGCTGGCGAGGTCACCATTTCGGGGCGTTTCCAGTTCTTGACGGACGGCTCCGGTAGCGCATTCGGAGTGATGATGGATTGAGATTTCATTTCACCTCTCTCGCCGCAGCGATTGCTACGGGCATCGCCCGTCCGTTCACGATGCGATAAGTTGTTTTCGCGAAAACGTGAACGCGAACCAGATCAAACTCCTCGCCTTCTACTCGGTCCCCGCAATCCACGTATCCCTGGGCGGCTTCGTCCGGTGACGTGTAGTGGGCATTCCAGTCGTCGTCGGACACGAACACCTCCACGGACACGCTCATCGCCTGCCCTCCCGCTCGCCTTGCTCCTCCTCCAACTCACCTTTCAGGAGCAATGCATAGACGCCACTCCCCAGGAGCAGAAACAGCGCGGCCGGCCAGTTCCCGTCGACCACCAGCAGCAGAGCTCCGAATATGGCCACACCCAGCAGCATGGCGAGATAGTGAGAATCCCTCATTGGATGAACCTCCCTTCCAGATAGGAAATGATCGTTTCGCGAGCTGCGTCCCAGCCCTTGCAAACCGCCGTGGCGTAACCCTGGGCGGCCAGGAATGCCAGCCAGTCGCGTTGCTCCGGTGACGTGCGGCCGGTCATGGACTTCATCTCGATCCACAGGCCATGGAATGTTTCACGGGGAACGGGCAAACACAGATCCGGCACTCCAGGCCGGACGCCCTGCCCTACCAGCTTTGCAGCGACGATCTTGTTGCGGTGTCCGCCGTTCGGGATATGAAAGAGCCGGGCCAGTTCCGGGTATGTGGGCTGCGCCAGACGCGCCCAGCGAATCAAATGGGCCTGCTCGGCGTCCTCTGGAACCACATAGACGGCGTGAGCCGCGGTACGGCGCCGGGCAGGAATGACGCGCTTCATGCCTGCACCTCTTCAGCAACGCCCAGCGCCCGGCGCGCCATGCGCAGCGCCGCAATGCACGGCCTATCTCTGCCGGCAGCCTCCCGGTCCAGGATCCGCTGCGCCCAACCCGTGTCACAGCCAGAGCCGGCCGAATGCAGAATGCCGCCCGCGCCCAGTTGCTTGAGCCGACGGCGCGCTTCATCGTCCGAGGTCACCGCAGCGCCAGGCGCCGGCAGCGCGACAGCAGGCATCGGGATATCGGCCCACCTGCCCTTGCTGAGCCAGTCGCGCAGCGCGTTCTCCCAGCGGCCCCTCATGACCGCATAGCCGTTGGCGAGCAAATCGTGCGAGGAGACCCGCACCGCCGCCCAGTAGATGGCCGGGTGGGACCATTCGCCCAGCTCGCCACGCTGCCGGGCCTGCATGCCGGCCACGGCCTCATGGAACGCCGCCTCGGCGTCGATGGGCGGGCGGCACAGGCCCAGGAACTCCGGCAGCGTCGGAGGATAGGGGCGAGTGCTGAGTGCCACCAGGCCACGGCGCACCTCGCCGGCCGTATAACCAGCGAGGCGGCGCGCCCAGTGATCGATCTGGTCATCCGCTTTCACGTGCGCCCACTGCCTGGCGAACTTCTCGCCGTACTCATTGCGCATGTGCGCGATAAGACTAGCGGCGGCAGCGCGAGCGGTGGGCGACGCCTCCGGCAACTCGATGAGGTCAGACATCGATCACCTCGCCTGTGGCGGCGGCAGCGCGGCCGGTTCCGGCCTGAGCGCGAGCCAGCGCATCGTCCATGTCGTGGTTCCAGGCCTCCGACTGATGCCCGCCCCCCTTGGATGCGGCGGGTGCGGCACGGCCTGTGGCCCACTGCGTCCGGTATGCCTCGGCTCGATTCAGCAGTTGGCCGAGGTCGTGCATGGCGTTGACGACGAACGGCTCTTTGACCGTCAGGAACCACGCGGCAACCTGCGGCGCTTCGCTGGCACCAAGGCGCTTGACCAGTTGCGCCACGCCGGCGTTCGTCTTGGCGTTTCGTACCGGCGCGATGTCGTAGCGGTCCTCGTAGGCTGCGGCGTAGCTTCCCCAGGTCGCACGGCAGGCCTCCTTGAACGCCTCCACCGACTCATCCGGCGGGCGCTTGCCGGCCCGGGGCGGCTTGCCCGGCCCGGAAGGGAGTGGCGGTTCCTTTGACGGTTCCCTTTTAGGTTCCTTTACGGTTCTGGGTGCAGCATCTGCGGGGGTGGGGTGCACCTGCTGCGGGGGTGGGGGTGCAGCATCTGCGGGGGTGGGTGCATTTGCTGCGGGGGTGCGGGATTTGCGGGGGTGCATTTCCTGCGGGGGTGCATACGCTGCGGGGGTCACCTGATAAACGGTCGATCGCCCGTCACGTTGCCGGACGCCAAGCGCCTGGGCCTGCACCAGCCATTTGATGGCCACCTGCACGGCACGCTCCGACAGACACGTGCGCATGACGATGGTGGCCACCGACGGCCAGCAGACGCCTTCATCGTTCGCGTTGTCCGCGAGGGACACCAGCACAGCTTTCTGCGCCGGGGTCATACCCTGCAACGGCCAGACGGCCGACATGACTACTGTGCTCATGCGGGCACGTCCTCCGGCGCGGGCGTGGCAGGTACCAGACCCTTTGCCACCAACCGCGCATACGAAATTTCCATTGCCCGGGTAAACCGGGCCTCCACGTACTCCAGGGTCATGCCGGCCGGCCTGGGGATCTGCCGGTCGTAGACGCCGTGGCACCACCAGCAGGCGTAGGCGCCCGCGCGGTCGTTTGCCTTCAGACCGGCACCCTTTCCATCCTTTCCACGATTGCTGTGCGCCCAGACGGTCGTTTCCGTGCCCCAGCAGGCACCGGGGCGCAACACCACAGTGCAGGATTCGCCCCGGGCGGACTGGCGGATGAGCGTTGGGCGTGGCCGGCTGGCTTTGAGTGGGCCAGAGCGCTTCATCGGCTTGCCGTTGGCGCGCAGTGGCGTCTTGCGGCGCAAGGGTGTGGTGCGTTTCATGCCTACCCCGCGTCCTTCAGCAGCGCCTTGAGCTGCCGGAACTTCTCCAGTTCCGCTGCGGTGGCCTGGCTGACCTCACCCGTTGATAGCGCCGCTGCGTCGATTTCATCGGCCAGAGCACGCAGCTTCGCGGAGATGCCGGTCCAGATATCAATGGGGTCCTGGCGACGCTGCTGCCGGAACAGCGGCTCGGGGCACAGGGCAGGCACGGGTGTATCGGACATATCAGGCATGCTTGTTTGATCCTTCTCTTTGATTTCGACGCGGCGAAATGACCCAGGAACCGGCTCGCGGACAAGGCCGGCCTCGGCGAGCCTCCCCAGACATCCCCGGAGCGTCCGGATGTCCAGGCCGGCGCCCGATTGCTTCTTCAGGGCGGCCGCAATCTCGCCCACTGTGAACGTGGAGCGGATCGGCACCGCGGCATAGACCTTCTGTGCAACGGCAGTCTGCCCAGCCAATAGGGAGTCTCGGCGGATGGGTGTCATGCGGCCACCTTCAGCTTCGCCAGCACGGCGGCGCGTACATCCTCGCCGGCCACGTGGGCGATGTGCGCCAGATGGGCTTCTTGCTGCCGGCGAGCGGTTTTCTTGTCGCGGCTCGAACTGGCCGACAGCACCAGGCGGACGCCGCAGTCAACGCACGTCAGGTCGTAGGTGCTGGGGGTGCATTTCGTGCAGGTCATGCAGTCGCCCACTTCGGAATTTCGAGGAATCGCGCCTGATCAATCTCGCTCCGAATCGGCATGACGATGCCGATGAAATCGCCAATCCGTGCGGTATCAGCACGCACCACCGCGCCTTTTACTGGCCCGTCGGCCATGACGATGACGTTGGTCTGCTTGCTGTTCGTGAACGCCTTGGCGGCTTCATGGATCAGGTGGACATACTGCTGATTGAACACGCCCGGCTCGCCTGACATGCTGCTGGGAATCACTCGGCGCCAATCCGGATATTTGCCATCAACCTGGGAGAACGTGGCCGACAGACCACAACCCCATCCGGGCAACTCGCATGACCATTTATTTCCGCCGACCCGTTGCAGTCTATGGGCGTGGTCCCAGCGCCCAGCTACCACCGGCTTGGACAGCGCCGCAACGATCTTGGCCGGCAGAATCAGCGATGTCGGCTCGCTGACCTCGTTCTTGGCCTGATCTCGCACCGCAACCATAAAATGGCCGTTCGTGGCGACCGCGATGGTCTGGTCCGCCGTGGCTTCGATATAGACGCCTTGCAGGTACCAGCGGATGTCACTCTTTGCTGCCGCGTACGCCGCAGCCTTCAAGAGCTTGGGCGTGGCGTGGATCACCGCCTTCTCTGCGCTCATTGCCCCTCCCGCTCGCCGCCCAGGGCGTCCACCACGTCCGCCAGTAGCTTGCCCAGCTCGCCGGCCATCAACACGAAATCGGATTCGAAGCGCTCGGCGTCAGACTGCGCCCGCGCATCGGCGTTTTCCTTCAGCACGTCCAGCGGCGCGATGCGCTTGACCGCCAGCGACTCGGTCAGGACGAACGAGATGCGGTCGGCCCAGGTCATGGCGAGACGAGTGGCCTGTTTGCCGGTCCCGATATGCCGCTGGGCATCCTCAGGCACCACAGACTCCCGGACGTAGCGCACCGTGGCCCGGCCCTCGCCGGTGGAGCGCAGTTCGGTGTCCTGGTCGATCGTGAAGTTGGCGGGGGCTTCGCCGCCGGCCAGCCATTCGGTCATGGCGGCCGCGGGCGAGGTCTGCACGTGCAGGTTGGCCAGCGGGAACTTGTCGATGGCCCGGTTCAGGAGCTGCAGCAGTTCGTCGCAGCGCGACCCCGAGGGCGTATCGATGCACAGCCACCCATTGCGGGTGTCGATCCAGGCACGCGTGTCGCGCTGGACGCCGAGCGCCCGGTGCAGCAGCGCTTCGGTCACTACCTCCTTGATCTCCTTCATCTGCTTGCGGCCCGGCTTGAAGCCCTGCTCCAGCTCGATTTCCCGCGCCTTGGCTTTCGCGGCCTGGTTGATCGCGGCGGCCGGCAGCAACTTCTTCTCGGTGCGCAACGCAATCAGGATCTGGCCGGCTACTCCGTAGGTCAGCGCGCCACCCTCCACCGGCGGCACCCAGCCCTGCACCTGCCTTTCCAGGCTGGAGCCGGCGGCAAACGCCTGGGGTTGCAGCAGCTCGGCGAGATGTTCCGCCGTCATGTCCCAGGGCGCGGGCAGGCGGTACACCTGCAAATTCTTGAACCAGGCCATTACGCGCCCTCCTGCTGCTCGGCGGCCGACGTGGCCTGCGGTTCGTCGTCCAGGCCCAGGACCCAGCGCAACGCGTCGGCGTACAAGCCGTTGGCAACGGCCAAGCGGGCCTCGATCTCGCGGCGGCCACGCGTACGCGGCTTGTTGGATGCCAGCACCTCGCGCTGACGGCGGGCCCGCTCATGGGGTTTGACGCCCTCCCCGGCTTTCACCAGTTCGCGCACTTTCTCCCGCTGCTCGTCTGGGTTGAGCTTGGAGAGCTGCCGGGCCTGGGTGACAGTGATCTCCCCAGCGTCTACCGCCTCGCGCACGGCGGCGGGGCTTTCCAGCAGGGACAGCGTGGCGCGAACCGTTTCCACTCCGCAGTTGTAGATGACCGCGATCTGGTCATCCCCGTAGCCCATGGCACGGTGCCGCCGCATCTTCTCCGCACGGCCGATGGGGCTGTCCGCCCTGCGTGCTTCGTTCTCGCTGGCAATTGCATCGAGCGCGCTCTGACGCTTGCCCTGATACACAACGGCGGGCACCAATAACGGCGCCTCGCCGCGGGCACGCCGCCATTCATTCGCAAGCCGAGCAGCCTTCACCCGCTGCCGGCCGAACACAACCTCAGCCGCGCCCGTCTCCGGATTTTTTGCGATGGCGATCGGTTCCAGGACGCCCTGATAGTCAATGTTCCGTGCCAGGGCTTCGTCCACGGGCAGATTGACGCGGTCGTCGTAGAGTGGCGACATTTCATCCGTCACCAACACCAAACGCTCCGGGTCGAACGTCAGCAGATTGGTCTGCCCGTCGGAGCCGTACACGTCTTTGGACTTCTTTGCCATTCGTAGCTCCTCAAATATCTAGGGGGCCGATCTGAATGCGGCCGTCGGGTTTCTGGTAGGGGTTGGGGCACGGCGCCGGGCTTGCGGGAATCAAGTGCTCGCGCTGCGGCAGGACAAGAACAGCCGGGGTGATTGCCCGCAGGAAGCCGCCACCAGCGAAAAGCTGTGAGGCAGTACGGCGCGCGGGTGGAACACGCTTCATCAGGACATCCCCCCGCAGTCGCCCAACCCTTCCCTCGCGCACCAACACTTGACCCCCGTACCGGCTAGTTCGGTCATGGCGTCCAGGTAGCGGCGGGACACGACGCGCATAGAAAGCACGTCGATGGCTGCATCGATCTTGTCGATCGTCAGGCCCATCTGCCCCGACAGAAACCTGCTCACCTGGCTGTCATCCCAGCCCAGGGCCTCTCGGATCTCGTTCCGGATGTTCGGATCGGTCAGGGCTTGCCGAAACGTGCGCTCCATAGATGGGCGCTGCGGGCGGATCTGAACCGGGGATACAACCGCGTTCATGGCTGCTCAACCTCTATCAACGAATCACAAAAATGACTGAATGCGCCTGCACGTGACCGTGGGCACACTGGCGGCATGAAAACGAAAACGACCCGGTACGCAGTTCCCACGATGCGGGTTTCCCGAACGGACCGCGAGGACGCGACGGGCCACAATCCCCTTTTCATGGAGAAATCGAATGACCCTTGTGGAATGGATCGAACAGGCGCGCGAGCTGAATACGGACGAGGCGGAGATCGATGCCGCGATCGCCGCAAACCAACGGCTGAAAGTTGCGCTGATCGTGGCGCGCGAGAACTTGCCAGACGCCTCCGAAGAGGCAGTGCTTGCCGTGTTCGCAGAGATCTGCGTCGGTACGGCGCCGGCAGAGCCGCTGGCACCGCAACCGCGCCCGACGCTGCACTGATGGGAGGCCGGCTCCAGCCGCATAGAATGGGAGGTACCACCCAACCCATCCATCCGAAAGGAATCGACCATGGACAAACCCAGCGCCGATACAACAAACGACGCGTACGCCGTTCTGAAGATACTTCTCGAAACCCAGCCGAACTTGCTGCGCTCGATACACGCCTCCGAGGAAGCGGCTGCCACACTGGCCAAGTTCGCCTGGTCGTTCATTCGGACCTTCCGCGCGGAAGCCGAGAAGCAAACGGATTAGTCTCGGCCCCGGACGCCTGTTTCTTCCCATTCTGGAGCTGCCTCCCGGCGCCCCAGGCTGATGAATTCTCGAAGGCGGCTCGACCTTGCGGGGATGACGTCACAAGGTCGAACAGGTCGCATCCCGCAGCGAGGAAAGCACGCTGCTCCGGCGTCCGCTGCTGGCGGCCGCGCGGCATGGGGCCAGCCACGTCCGCCATGCAAACGCGATCACGGAACTTCATGTGCGAGCCGCCCTTCTCCATCCAGTGTCCGGCCAGCACCAGCAGCCCGCGAAGCAAAGCGGCCTCGTCGCCACTGGCGATCAGCGGCGCCAGAGCCGAACCAATCCATGTGGGAAACGAGGCATCACGCATGGGTGGACTCCTTTGTCGGAGGGGTGGCGAGTTCAGGCCAGATTTCCGACCAGTCGTCAGGGCGAAGTTCTTGACGCGTGACGGCGCCCTTGGTCAGACGCTCAATGGCCACGCAGCGTCGCTCAGGGATGGGGCGCCCGCCATTGGCCCACTGCGAAACCGCCTGCGGCGTGACGCCACAAGCCTTAGCAAGAGCGGAATTCCCCCCAAGGAGATCGGCGGCCCTCTGTGCAGCAGCATTGGCAGACACTGTCATTCCTAAAGCAGATGATGCGCCAAATATAAACCAATGCTTTATTTTTAACAACCATTGCTTTAGGCAGGGATGTTCATGGAAGAATCAAGCAATGCTTGATAAAGAAAGCGAACGCGCGCGCCTGTTGTCCTCGCCTCCGTCAACGCTTGCCGAGAAAGTCGCGGCAACGATCGGGAGGAATAAGCTTTTGTCAGCGAAAGAGGTGGCAGAGGCAATCAACAGGACCGAACAAGCAATCTCGGGCTGGAAGAAGGATGGGCGCGTCGACAAATCGCACCTGAAGACGCTTGCCCGGCTCTCGGGCCTGCCGTTGCAATGGTGGCTGCCTGGCGAAGACGCGGAAGAATCTTCGCGTATGGCGCCTTGGCCATTTGAGTCACTGTCGGAGGAGCAGGCCGCCAATCTTTCTAGTTCAGACCGAGCCAAGATCGACGGCGCCATTGCGCTCGCCCTGGCGCAACTAAAGCTGAAAATGGCCGTCGCCCCCGCAGCAGTTGCTCCAGCGAAGGTCGTCCGAGCGCTGGTGGCGACCGAAGATAGCGCCGCTGCCAATGATCCCGACTACGTTGCCCTCCCCCTGAAACGGGTGAAGATCCGTGCCGGCGTGGCAGGGTTCAGCCTAGACCAAACCGGTGATGGCACTGCCGGAGCCGTCTACGTTTCCCGCGCCTGGCTGGCCAAACGCGGCATCAACCCCGAAGTGGCGTTCGCTTCCCATGTCGGCGGCATGTCGATGTGGCCACGCGTTCAGGAGGGCGATGTGGTCGTGGTCAACCCGGCCGACACCGAGCGCCGCAACGGCATTGTTTACGCGTTCAACCACGATGGCGAATTCACGCTCAAACGGCTGAAGCGCCAGCACAACCGCTGGTACCTCACCTCGGACAACCCAGACAAGACGCAGTTTCCGCCCATCCATGCTGATGAGGGGACGTTCATGATTGGGAGAGCGGTATTGTTGCAGGCAGAAGAGATTTGATTGGGCAACGGCGGACTGAACGCCACGGGTGACAAGAACCGGCGCCATCAGCAAATAACCCCCAGAGACAATGGTTTCGATCGCAAAACAACAGGTGGTGCAAGTAACACTGCCAAGAAGGTCATCGCGGGCGCAGTTCTTCGAACTTCTGTCGGTCGTTCTAGACCCCGACATGAACGTCAATTGCCGCCGAATTCACTTCGATTTCTCGCTGGTCGCCGACTGGGGCATTGGGGCGATAGCGACCATGAGCAATCTGATCGAGATCCTCAGAAAGGCTGACGTAAAGATTTCCTACGGCGGCTTCCAGACATGCCCTGCTGGAGCATTCCTGGAGCAGACGGGTTTTTATCAAAGATACCTGGATAACGACGAGGCCTTTCGCCGAGGGGCGACCAGGCACATGCTACCTCTGGAGTTGGTCGACTACGAGCGCAGCCATGCTTACATCGAAAACAGACTTAAGCCATGGCTCGAATCTGCGCTGGACTGGGAAGAGGGCCAAGGGGCGAGCATCGAGGTCTGCATGAAGGAAATCTTCAACAATATCGTCGACCACTCCATGGTTGACGTTGGATGCGCGATCGCCTGCGCCGACCCGAAACGCCGCCTCATTGACATCTGCGCCACGGACTTGGGCGTAGGAATCCCCGCAAACGTAAAAAAGAAGATAGGAGACGTTGGCGACGGGCGAGCGATAGAAATGGCATGCGCACAAGGCTTTACCACGAGATCCGTACCCGGCAACAGAGGTGAAGGGTTACACACACTATTACGCAACGTGGTTGATCTTAACCGCGGCGAAGTGCTATTGTTTTCAGGCCGTGGCTATGTTATTAAGAGCCGCCTGAAAGGGAACGAAACCTTGTCTGTAGGTACAAACAAGATAGGGTACCCTGGTACGCTCATTAGCATCACACTCGATCCGAAGTCCGTTGCCCGGCCACAAGTTGAAGAGGCCTTCGAATGGTAATCACTGCACTCCAGCACGTCAGGCAATGCTATAGCTACGCTGACGGAAAAGCCCTTTATGATGTTTTTGCACCGCGCCTTCTGGCGGGTGACGACGTCACGATCTCGTTTGATGGCGTAAGCTCCCTGCCATCATCTTTTGTGAACGCCGCTCTCGTCCCATTGCTTGAGCACGTGTCCCTAGACTTCATAAAGAAGCACCTTCGCTTTGCGAACACGAATTCGCAAATGAATGACATGATCCGATCCCGCCTGGCTGTAGAGGCGGGGCGGATGGGTGCTCACGCCTGATAGTCGGTCGCCCGCCCCTCCCGAGCCCAGCCTTCGAGCTGGGCTTTTTGTTGTCTGGAGCCTCCCCTGCCCTCGCGCGCGTGCGCGGGGTGTTGCGTCTGTGCAGACGTCTGCACACCGTCGGCCCGCATCGTCACCTGCTACGCTGGGCTCCTGTGGTGCTCAGGGGTTGGCTCTGCATATTTCCGTAGAAGAAACCCACTGCTGCTGTAAAAGGTATCCGGGGGTGATCAGGACCCACCCGTCGCGCTGCCCGAACGCCGCCAGCGTCTCTCCAGCTGGAATGGTTCCAATCCCCTTTGCCTGACCTGGGTCCGCACCCGCCCTAACCTGCGCGCCTGGCATAACAGCTTTGTAAGCAGTCCCGCCTTCCGAGATATAGCGCGCTACGCGTTCACCAGCAAAGATAGACCTGTCTACAGGCGCTTCACTGCGGACATCGGCCGACGGCCCGCATGGCGCCACTCCATCAAGCGAAACCGGCTGGCCCCGTCCCGACTCCGACGCTGCGCCCCAGGGCGATGTTGTGGCAGACGGCTGCCACCCCTTTGATTTCATGCAAGCGAGCAATACCTCGTTCCTTCGCATGGCCTCCGCGACGCCCTGCCCCACCGCCGTACGCATCGTTGAGTCGTAAACCCCCGAGTACTTCACCGCGTCGTACTCGCACGCAGCGCGGTCCGAGTCGAAATCCGATTGGTTCGCCCCAGGCTTGACCAGGACGGTCTTCGCACAACCGCCAACCGCGACCAACAAAGCTAGCCCTACGACGAGTCTCTTCATGCCTGGCCTTCGTTTTATGTAACAGGATCATAGACGATGCGCCTCAACCATTTAATAAACCAATGCTTGATATTTATTTAAAGCAATGGTTTAATTCTTCCATCCCCACACACAGCGAGCGCAAGCAAGCAGAACGGGGACCGTTCTTTGATAACTTGGGGATTCAGGAGAGGGGGCGCGGCTTTAGGGCTGGCGCGGGCCGATGTGCTGGCCCGCGCCTATCCTAGGTCACGACGATCAGGATGATGGCGGCCCACACCGCGAGGATGCGGGCTACATCGATCTTCACGTCCACCTTCACAGTAACTTTCAGCATGGTTTGCACTTAGCGGAAAGCCTGTGGCCACAGGCGTTTAGCCTGGTCGTACTTGTATAGCGCCCCTGCTCGGCGCTTGCGAGGTTCACGCCTAGGATTGCCCCTCGCTCAACTGCCAGCGTCCCGCATGGCAGTAGTCGGCTATTCCAGTTGATTGCTCTGAACGGATTATCCGGCTAGGCATCGCCTTCCGGGTCCGCAGTCAGCTTGATCAACTGGCTTCACCTTTAGCGGCTTGTGAGTTCCGCAACCGAGGTTCACGGCCTCAGCGCGGAAAGCATAGCACTGCCGTTTGCCCCCTCCCCTGAATCCCTTGGTTGTCGGAGATCTCCCTACACACCAGGAGGATGGGAATGGAAGCCGCAACCAGGGCCCGCAAGCTTTACCAGATCCGAACCTTTGCATCTGCGACCGCCTATAGCAGGCCCGCTGGCCGGAAGTTGCGTGAAAGAGGTCAGGCGCTCCGCCTTGTGCGAACTCTCAAGATGCGTGGCATCGACGCCATCGCCGTGCCTGTGTCTGTCCTCATCAGCAAGGCCGCCTGAGGCCCGCCATGCTGACCACGGTAATCCCCAATGGCGTTGCGGCCGTACGGCCCGTCCTGGTCGAACGCACGTGCCCGCGCTGCCATGTGCGCGGCCACCACCAGGGCAACGACAGCCAGGTCAAGCACCAGTTGAGGTGCGTGAGCTGCGGACATGTGTGGCGCGGCCGCATTCGTTGGGACGAGGTTCTTTGATGGCTCTATCAAGCCCGGCCGTTCCTCGGCTGCGTGTTGGCGACGCAGCACAAATCGATTTGGCCCGTTGCGAGGAACACCCTGCCGTATGGGAGCGGGGAGCGGCCGGCCTTGATGGAGTCAGTACCGCGGCGCCCGGTCGGCGTCATTCATTGCAGGAGGCGACCGTCATGACGTACGGAGCCGTTACGCCCATGCAGCCACGCCGTCGCGGCTCGGGGCATGACCCGATTCAGGAATTGCCGACAGGGACCACGTGCCGGGACTGCGCTCATTTCGCGCACTGCCGCCGGTTCGCCCGCTGCCTGCCCGATGACGAGGTTTGCCGCTACGACCCACCGAGGTTCATGCGCGCATTCCGCCTGGACGAGGAGCCGCAATGACGTACCTGAGACAGCGGCACCGCCGGGGCTACATGAACCCGCGACGTGAGGGCCAGATCTACCGCCGGGAGTCCGCCTGGGCGTGGACGGAGCGGATGGTCCAGCGCGACGGCGTCGAGCGGTCCGAGGCGTTCAAGCAGGGAATGATGGTCGCCCATGCCAACAAATATCTGGCCGATCCCCTCGGGCGGTACGGGCGCCCCGCGACCAACTCCCCCGAGTTCGAGCAGTTCCAGGCGGGCTACACGCGCGCCGAGGAACTGCTGTCGCAGCACACCTAGGAGCCAGCATGCACATGCAGACCATCCCCGCTCGGCGGCGCACAGTGCGCCTGCCCTCTTCCACAGTTCCACGCGCCGACTACGAAAGCGCATGCGCGGCCCGCGACATCGCCAGGGGGCTATACGAGCGCCAGACCCTGGCGCTGCATCAGCGCTCCGTGGAGCTGATGAACGCGAACGATGAGATCCACCGCCTGCGGCTCCAGATGGCCGCCCATGGCATCGACCCGGACGCGCAGCCATGACGCTCTTCGTCCTTGCCGTTGGCCTGTTGGTCGGCGCTGGTCTCGGCATCATTGGCACCGCCATGTGGTTCTTCCTGCGCTGGCCGCAGTTGGAGGAGAGCAACGATGAGTAGCTTCTGCGTGTTCGGCATGACTGCGCTGGTCGCCCGCGCCATCGCCGAAGAGGAAATCGGTTGGACTGTGCCCGGCGAGAACTTCTCCCGGCCGCGCCAGATCTCCCGCGAAGAGCGGGCGGCCCTGGTGGATAAACGAGCTGCGGAGCTTTTCGAGAAACGCGCCGTGCGCCAGATCTCGCCCGCGTTCGACGCGCCCCAGTTTGCCCACGAATGGCTCGACATCGCCCGTAGGTCTACCCGCGTCAGGGGGGGGTGCGTCATGGTTCGCGGACCGAAGATCAACGCCAAGGGCGCTCCCGTCATCAGCAAAATCACTGGGCTGCCGGTCACCACCTGGCTGCCCTACCCCACGGAGGCACGCCATGCGTGACGAAATCCCTGTGACGCCAGAGGAAGAGGCGGCTTGGCGCGAAATGGAGCAGCGCCAGGCCCAGCAGGCCACACAGCACCAGGCCAGCGGCCCGGCTGGCGCCCCCGATCGCATCTTCCTGGTGATCGGCGAGGACGTCACCCCGGATACCCCATTTAGCCAGTTGGCGGAGGTGACGTGGTGCCCAGACCGGGTGAACGACACCGACATCGAATACGTGCGCGCCCAGCCTGCCGCAGCAACGCCCGACGAAATCGAGGGCCTGCGCGCCCACGTCGCGCTGCTGAAAACCGCCCTGGCCCAGGCCGAGCGGGAGAACGATGAGTTGCGCGCCCAGCCTGCCGCTGCAACGGTTACAACGGACGCCCAGGCTATCCGCGATGCAGCGCTGGAGGAAGCGGCGGCAGCAGTTGAGCAACACGACCGCACCGGTCGCTCCTGGGTGCCCGACAGCTTGTGGGGAAACATCACTCGCGAGGCTGCTGGCCGCATCCGCGCTCTCAAGGGGAACAGCCATGGCGAATGACGTGACCCGCGAAGCGCTGAGGTCTGCGATACGCGAGCTTCTGGATGTGACTACCAGCCATTTCCATATGCCCGCAAGGATGGCTGCGGCTACGAAGCAAGCCCGCGCCGCCCTGGCAACCCCTGCCGCGCCGGATCACATCGACAACGTTGCGGTGAACCACTTCGCTGCCGCGATGAAGGAAAAGCTCGCGCAGGCCCGCACGAAGGGGCGTAGCGGCTGGCACGAATGCCACCCGGCAGACCTGTCCAGGATGCTGCGCGAGCACGTGGAGAAGGGCGACCCGCGCGACGTAGCGAATTTTTGCATGTTCTTGTGGAGCCTCGGCAAGCCGATCAGCGCCGCCCCTGCCGTACAGGCAGCGCCGCAGCCTCCGGGCGAAGCGCTGGCCGAGGAAAATAGCCGGCTCCGCACGGCGCTTCAGTTCTACGCGGATGGCGATCACTTCATCCGACACGATTCGACGGCATGGGACACCGTGAGCGGCGAACCGCCCAACCTCTACGAAGACGAGGCGAATACAGCCACCGTCGAAGATGGCACGTTCGCCCGGATCGCCCTGGGTATTCCGGCCATGCCGCAGGCAACTGTTAAGGGATCCTTACAGGTTGCCGCTCCGCAGGCCGGAGAGGATGCGCGCGAAGCGAAACAGCGGGTTCTCGACGC
Source organism: Pigmentiphaga kullae (assembly GCF_004216695.1). Lineage (GTDB taxonomy): Bacteria > Pseudomonadota > Gammaproteobacteria > Burkholderiales > Burkholderiaceae_B > Pigmentiphaga > Pigmentiphaga kullae. The sequence continues at coordinate 388,711 of NZ_SGXC01000002.1, read as the reverse complement.
GGCGCAGTGGTGGGCCGATCAGCGCGATCTCGGCCCCCGCCCCGCCAAAGAGGCGTGGACGGCGCTCGCAATGCGCATCGACGCTGAACTCGCCATGCTCACCGAAGGCGGCGCCCCGCAGCCAGCAGCCCAGGCTGCGCCGATCGTGCCGCTTATCGCCCGCGCTCTGGCCGAATGGCACGAGGACGACGGCCAGGTCTTGTGGTGGGCCTGGTGTGGCCACGAATGGGCAGGAGAGGCGCCCTGGTGCGGCACGCCGCTCGACAGCGATTGGCCCGGCTACCACACGCACTGGACGGCCATCCCCGCGATGCCGGCATCCCTCACCACCCAAGGAGCCGACCGTGATTGAACTGCGCCCGATTACACGCGAGGTGGCAGACGACTACATCCGCGAGCACCACCGCCACCACGGCGTGCCGGTCGGCGCGCTATGGCGCCAGGCGGTGCATGACGACGCCGGACGCCTCGTCGGCGTGGCGGTGTCTGGCCGCCCCGTAGCGCGCGCCCTCGATGACGGCCTGACCGTCGAAGTCACTCGCCTGTGCACGGACGGCACGCCGAACGCCTGCTCCATGCTCTACGCCGCCGCTCGGCGCGTGGCGCAGGACAAGGGCTATCGACGTGGCCTGACCTATATTCTCGCCTCTGAAGACGGCGGGAGTCTGCGCGCCGCTGGCTGGCGGCACTTGTGGCACGTCAAAGGTCGAAGCTGGAATTGCCCGAGCCGCCCCCGCACTGACAAACACCCGACCGAAGACAAGCAGGCGTGGGGCTGGGGTTCCTGGCCTGCGCAACTCACCACCCAAGGAGCGAGCCATGACGCTTGACAAAGAAACGTGGATAGATCGTTGCGCGCAGCGGTACATCGATCGCGCCAACATCCCCAAGAAAGAGGCGCTCGAATGGGCTGAAGCAGCCTGGGAAAACCATGTTGACGACGACGAGTCTCCCGAGGACGCGGCCGACGTTGATATGAGCTACTGGGAGGAATAGCCATGCTGATTGACGGAAAAATCTGCACCATGAACTGCGGACCGGCGGCGGGCGATACGCGTACCGAGACCCAGCGGCGCGCGGAATGTGACGACTGCATCGCCGCCGCCCCCACCCCGCCCGCTGCAACGGCAGCGCCGAGCGACGACTGCGACGACGTGGACGCCATCCTGCGCATCGTTGGCCTGGATCCCGAACGGTGCCGCACCGAGGGCGGGATGCTGAACGTCGGACGCGTGCGCACGCTGTGGGAGGATGTTGTGTCTCTCGCAGCGCAGGCCAGCGGACAGGCAGCAAGGAGAGCCATGAATGATAGCGATCTGAAATACATACAACGCGTCCTAGAGAGCAATGCACCTGACGAGGATCGGGAGCGCGCTGCTCAGATGGTTCGGGATATACGACGGAGCTACGGGCAGGCACCGGCCGTGAGCGCGGAGCCGGTGGCGCTATCGCAACACGACTACCAAACCCTGTTTAACGCCATCGCCGCTGCAACGTGGACCACGGCAGACGGCGACATTGAGATTTCAGTGCAGGCGTTCCGAGATGCTCTGAAAGGCGCCCCCGTTGCCGCCCAGGCACCGCAGGACGAGTCCCCAGCGGACATTCTGCCGCCACCCGGCATCCATACCGCCGTCCACTACGCCGGATGGCTGCGGCGTGAAGCGCATCGACATCAGGAACCCAAAGCCAGCGTGCTGCGTCAGGCAGCGCGCATGCTCGACGTGCTCAAGGCCGAATGCGGCCGGCTGCACCAGGAACTGATCGATTCCCAGGCACCGGCCGCCAATGGGGATGCGCTGGATGCGGCGCGACTGGGCAGACTGCTCGATGCGGCACACGTCGCTGTTGAATTGATGGATGGCGTGCCGGATGACCCTGCAATGCAGCAGGCATCGGTCGAGTTGTCCAATGCCGCAGCAGCAGTGCAGCGCACCACTGGGAGCGAGAAATGAGCGTTGACAACAACAGTTTCAACGCGGGCGTGTGCGTTGCCCTGCAAGTCGTCAGGGCTATGGACTGCGGCGTTACGTGGGCCGAGATCGTTCGCGCCAGCGGAGAGGATGAGCTGCTGTACTACGCAGCTCACATTGAACCCGAGGAATGGAAACTCGCCGGGTTTGATCATTACGCGAAAGACGAACTCGGACGCGGCAAACCGCCGAAGCGACGGAGGGTGCGCGCCACGGCTGCGGGCTCGCCCCTGCGGGAAGGGGGTGAGTGATGAGTGCCATCATCAGCCCATGCGGCTTGTACCGCTACCGCCTGGAGCGGGATGTCGGGATGGACGGTCCGGTCTATGCCTTCTTCGGGATCAACCCGAGCACAGCCGATGCCCGCGAAGACGACGCAACCGTGCGCAAGTGGACGGGGTTCGTAAAGGCGTGGGGCGGTAGCCGCTTCGTCGTAGGCAACGTTTGGCCGCTCCGCGCCACCGATGTTCGTCTGTTGGCAAGATCCACGCGGTGGCTCGACATCTACCGGGAGAACCAACGGCACATTTTGGCGATGGCTGTCGAGGCGGACATCCTCGTGCCTTGCTGGGGCGACCGGGCGAAGGTGCCGCGCTCCATGCACAACGAGATCGACGAGTTGCTGTCCCTGCTCCTGGGCACCCGCAAGCCGGTGATGCACTTTGGCCTGACCAAGAGCGGAGATCCAAAGCACCCCCTCATGCTGGCCTACAGCACGCCGCTAACCCCGTGGACACCAGCAGGAGCCGCCCAATGAGCGCCGACGACATCAATCTGCCGCCCGTCAAATGTTTCACCACCACATCTCCCCGTCCGTGGGAAATGCCGGCGTGGCTGTGGGATGACGTACAGCGGTACGCCCGCGCCGCCATCCAGGCCGACCGCGCCAGCCGCGCCGACCATTTTCGTGACGCCACGAATTTGATCAACGAGTCCGCAGCCGTGCTGGACGTGCTCACCAGCAAACTGCCGGCCGGTCACCGGCTACGGCACGACGCCGAGGCCGGCGCCAAGAAACTGGTGGCTGGCCTGTACACGCTGGCCGATTCGCTATTGACCGACGCCGCCCGCAGCACCCCTGCAACCGAGAAGGGGGAGTCGTGAGCCGAGTGAAGCTGCCCCAGCCCATTGCATTCGCATTCCTTGCCGAATGCGGAAACGTTGCGTACACGGGGAATCTGGAAGGGCCGTACAAACGCCTACGCGAAATCAGCATGGGCGGCCGCCGTGGCGCATCACTGGACTTGATCTCCACCGAACAGGCCCAGGCCTACGCCGATGCGCGCGTGCGTGAAGCTCTAAATGCCGCCGCCGACGCCATCGCCTACAACGCAGCAGCTTGCCAGGATCGGCTGACAGAGCAGCTCTTGCGGGCGAACGAGCAGGCCGTGAGGTTACTCATTCCCTCCGCCAATCAGATCAACTCGTTCGGCCCCACCCCTGCAAGCAAGACGGAGGGAGCATGAAGCTTGAAGACATTCAGCAGGCCAAGATGCTCGATGACAGGCGGCGGGAACTGGCGTTCAAAATCACCCTGGTACGCGGAAATGGCCTCGGAGTCACGATCCAGGGCAACTACCAGGACAACGAAATTCTGGACGCCGTCCGCGAGCACGTCGTCGCGGTGCTGGAGTCCCGTATCGATGGCATAGACGACGAGTTGCGCGCCATCGGCGTCGATATCAAGAAAGCACCACCCAGCGATGAGCCGGCCGCCAATCTGCCTATCCTCCCCCGCGCCAGGAAGGCCATCGGGTCGGCCGAAACACAGGTTGGCCGCGAACCGTTGATCTACACCGCCACCGACATGGAGGCATACGGCCAGAAATGCTATACCGCGGGCCGGCGCAGCGCCAAACCGGCGCCTGGCACGTACTCGAAGGCCATGGAGGCCGAGGACGACGCCTGGGCCGACTACAACGCAGGCCGCGGACCTCATCCGAAGAGGCGATGATGACCCACACACTCGCAATCCTGGAGCTGTCCCCCATCGCCTATGGCGAGGTCGCAGACAAGCTGCGGGCGGCCGGCTACGACCACGTTTTCCTGGAGGACGGCATGCTCGACATGTCGGGCCTCGGCGTCACGTGCGGCGTGCCCCTCGGCGACCCTTCGCCAGAGTGCGATCCCACCGACATCTGCGCCGGTTGCCGGTGCAAATTCGCTGCTGGGGGGCACCGATGACCGTCGCCGAGTTGATCAACGAACTACAGAGGTTCCCCGCTCACTGGAGTGTGCTGGTCGAACACCCTGACGGCGGCGGATGGAGCGGACTGAGAACCGATATCGCATCTGTTGCCGATGTCCGGGATGGAACCGAGTCCACCCACGGCGCTGCGGTTCTGGATGCAACGAAAGGACTCCTGTGATGCCGCCAGACATCGACGCGATCGCGCTCGACGTGGCCCGCGAAATCAAGGCGCTCGACCCTATTGCAATGCCTGGCGGCCATGCCCAGTATCTGGCCGCCATTCAATCATTGGTTGCCGATGGTATTCGCGCCGTGACGGAGGAAGCGCACGATGCATGACGAAATTCTGGACGTTTCTGACGTAGCGGCGATGCTGCGTTGCGACGAGAAAACGGTAGAAATGAAAACCCGAGACGGGGATCTGCCCGGGCTCAAGTTCGGACGCTCTTGGGTTTACCCTCGAACCGCATTGATGACCAGGCTGTCGGAACTGGCCGCGATGGAATGTGCGCAGCGACGGGCGCCAAGAGTGCAGGCGCCCACGAGCGCGGCACGCGTGGAGCGCCGCCGGCGCGGCCGCATGCCGCCGGCACTGACACCGTGCCCCGACTAGTGTCCTGCCCAGAGGCGGTTCGTCATGTCGTCGGCGCGGAACGATGCGTAGCGCGCCGCCATGCTTGAACCTGGCGCCCAGCCCATAATGCGGATGATTTCAGCGTCGCGTAGCAGCCAGTGGCCATCCGGAGAGCGCATTTCGAACCAGCGGCATGTTGCCTCGTGCCGCAGATCATGCTCCGTCAGATCCTCACAACCGGCGTAGGAAAACAGCGACGAAAACCGATGGGACAATCGGCTCGTCACAGCGGCCAGAGTTTCTGGATCGCCGTTCCAGAACGGAAACACGAGCGCATCAGAATCTGATTCCGATGCGGCGAGGTAGCCCGTCAACAGCCCGTGGACGACCGGCGTCATGGGCACCTCACGGAACTTGACCCGCCCACGCCATTGTTTGCTGGACTGCACCCGCAGGACGCGCCGGGCGAAGTCGACCCAGCCACGCCGCAGTTGGTACGCTTCTCGTAGGCGCAAGCCGCAATTGACAATCAACAGGAACAGTACGCGTAGGTCTGCTAGGTCAGGGCCGGTCAATGGCCGCTCTCGATCGGCGCGTTTCTCGCCATCGAGTGCAGCCAAGATACGCCCTTCCTCCCCGGGCGATAGCCGGCGGTCCCGCTCAATGTCAATTTTTGGCGCGAGCTGCTTTGCCGCGAGAATTTCCGCATCGACCTCGTTGTAGGTCGAGTAACCCCGCGGCAACAGCTTGAGCGGATTGCCGGCCATGACATCCGGCGTTTTCCGCAACACCCAATCCAGCACCTTTCCGAGCGCCTGGACCCGCTTGCGGATCGTACCCGGGGACAGATTTTTTTCGTGCTTGAGCCTCTGCACCCAAGACTCCGCCCAGGCATAGGTGACGTGTCGGAGCTGCACGGAGCCAACCTCCTCGAACAGTAAATCGAGGATTTCCACGTCGGATTTAGAGGGGTGTCCAGATTTGACCCAGGCACGTATGAGCGGCCCAAGCAACGCGGCTGGTTCAGCAACTGGTTGGATCAGTCCCTCTGGAACAATACCCACCCTAAACCATTTTGCGCACTGTTCCCCGTACTCGCGCGCCTCGCGCTCCGTATCGAACGTGAGATACACCCGGCGGGGTAACAACTTGCTGGAGATGGTCAGCTCAAACCGCCCGGCGGGCGTCCGACGCACATTTGCCATGAATTCCCGGAACTCGACTACACGGAATATATGGAAGTATACGTGCGGTTGGACCGCAGATTTCAAGCGGTTTCGAGCGGATTTGAGGGGTGTTTGAGCGGACTCGGCAGCGATTGCTGCCGGCGCGTCGCTTGCAAACTATTGATTTACAAGGAAATATTTGGAGGCGCGTGGCGGAGTCGAACCGCCCTCAACGGATTTGCAATCCGGTGCATAACCGCTTTGCTAACGCGCCATGGCGAACCAAGTTCGCATCTCTCCACCCCAGGAGTTCTGCAAGCGGCTTCGCATGCAAAGGGGCTTTTGCTGGAAAGAGCCCGCTATTCTACACGAAGCCACGCTCGTGTGCGAGACGCCCGCCCACCCCGGGCTCGCGCCCCTCCCCTAGTTCTTCCGGCGAGCCCGCATCACCTCGATATTCGCCCGCTGCTCGGGTGTGAAGGAGGCCTGCCCCTGCGGGCCGGCGGCCCGTTCGGTGGCCAGGTACATGCCGGCGTGCAGCGCGGCCAGCATCGCGGTGGCGTATTCCTTGCCGGTCAGCCGCTGGCGCGCCAGCGCGGCACGCACCTGCGGCCGGGCCTCGAGCTTGCGCGCGATGTCCTCGACCGACTCGGCGTCGTCGTCATCGTCGTCCGCCGCCTTGACGTTCTTCAATTCGGCCGCCACGGCATCCATGCGATCGAGCAAGGCGGGGGTCAGGCGAAAGCGGGCCGGGTCCGTGCCGCCGGCGGCGCGGGCGGTGCCCGCGGCCAGGCAGGCGCTCAGGGCGACGACGGCGCAGGCGGCCGCCAGGGAAGGAAATCGGAGGCTTGGCAACATGGCGATGAATATCCCGGAAAAAACCCCGACAGCCTAGCCAAACCCGCCTTTGGACACCCCACCCCGCCGGGGTGGGGTGTCGCGGCCGGCGCACGAGGATGCCGGAACGCGGCGCGTCGGGTACGATCGGGTATCCCCATCGCTCCCGCCCGCCATGTCCTCGCCTCGCCCGACCGGCCATGCTCTTGCTCGCCTGCACCAGCTGGCCTGCCTGGACGTGGGCGGCCCGCAACTGATCCAGCCCTTGCTGGAAACCCTGCACCCGCTGATCGGGTTCGAGTCGGGCGGCTATTTCTATCCGGACAGCCATGGCGAACTGGAAGCGCACATGGAGGATGCCGACGTGCAGGCCTCGGTGCCGGAGCATTTCGACCCGCGCATCCTGCGCAGCGAAAACGAGATGTTCCACAACAGCCTGCGCCAGGCGCGCGACATCGTGCTGCACGGCCACGGCCCGCGCACCATGGGGCAGATGCTCAGGGCGTCGCATGTGGACCTGCGGCGCAGCGATTACTACAACGTGGTGATGCGCCCCGCGCGGGTGGCCGACTGGCTGTGCCTGGCGCTGCGCGCCCCGCAGGGCCAGGGCGTGGGCATGCTGTTCCTGTTCCGCCCGCCCGGCGCGCAAGCCTTCCAGCCGGAAGAAATCGCGACGCTGGCGCGGCTCGAATCGCATCTGGCGCATGCCTTGCGGCCCGGCGAACTGGATGCGGACGACAGCGAGGTCCACCGCCAGGGGCTGCTGGTCGCCACCCCGCAGGGCCGGCCCTTGTGGATTTCCCCCGATGCCGAAGCGCTCATGCCGCTGGCCTTCGGCTGGCGCTGGCGACGGGGCGCCGCGCTGCCTCCTGTCCTGCAATCGCTGGTCCGGCGGTTGACACCGTCGGCGGACACCACCTGCGCGCCGCCGCAGCAGGAACTGCACAACGCCCACGGCTGGTTTTCGCTGCGGGCCACGCATCTTGCAGCGGCCTCGGGCGACGAGGATGCGGTCGGGATTCAGATCACGCAGCGCGTCCCGCGCGGCCTGCGGCTATGGTCGGCCCTGCACGCACTGCGGCTGCCGCCGCGCCAGCACGAACTGGCGTACTGGCTGGCGCGCGGCATACCCGAATCGCAGATCGCCCGGCGCCTGGGCATCAGCGCCAACACGGTGGTCTACCACCGCCGCCAGCTCTACAACCGCCTGGGCGCCGGCAGCCGGGCCGAACTGTTGGCCCGGCTCGCGCCGGACGGCAATCACCGGTAGCCGGCCTTCCATCCGGAGCAAGCCATGACCGATCAGTCCATCAAGATTCCCGGCCCCGATCATCCGATCACGATCACGCCGAATACGGCGCGCATCGTCGTCACGGCGGGGGGCCGCACGGTGGCCGATACGCGCCGCGCGCTGACGCTGCGCGAAGCCGCCTATCCGCCGGTGCACTACGTGCCGCGCGAGGACGCCGACATGGCGCTGCTCGAGCGGACCGCTCATGCCACCTACTGCCCCTACAAGGGAGACTGCGCCTACTACAGCATCCCGGCCGGCGGCGAACGTGCCGCGAATGCGGTGTGGAGTTATGAATCGCCGCATCCCGCCGTGGCGCAGATCGCCGGATACCTGGCGTTCTACCCGGACCGTGTCGACGCGATCCGGGAAATCCGCTAGCGCCCGGCAGGGCCGGCAAGGATCAACCACAGGGCACGGGTGCTTCGTCCGGGATCGTCCATGCCAGCAGGTTCCGCATATGAACCTGCCGTGCCCCGCCGGTAACCTCTCCCCTCTTCCACTCTCCATCCCCGATGTTCGCCAGCACCGCCATCATCTGCGGCCTGCACGCACGCAGCACGGCAATAAGCCCACCCGGGTCGCGCTGAGCCAGGGCCTGGCGGCACAGCGCGAACAGATACGTCGCGTCTTCCCGTTCGTCTTCACCCAGGCCGCGATCGACGGGCGACCTGGACCGCAGGCGCCTGAGCAGCCGATGCAGGTACTGGCGGGAGGCCTCCTCGCTGCGCCCCGCCAGCGAACCGAGTTCGGCATGACTGAATCCGAAGACCTCGTACAGCAGCACGGCCGCAGCATCGCCGGGCGCAAGGGTCAGGCAAAGATGGTGCAAGGCCGCCTCCACCCGCTGCGCCTGATCGGCCAGCCGCTGCGGCCAATCTCCTTCCATCGCCTGCGGGACGTCTTCGGCGGCCTGCGCCAGGATGGCCTGATAGCGCCCCTGGCGGCGCATGAAATCGATGCACAGATGATGCAGCACCGTCACCAGCCAGGCTTCGCGGCCCGCTCCGGCCGGGGGCAAGGCGCCGGTGGCCGTGCGCAGGTAGGCGTCCTGCACCAGGTCTTCCGCCTCGGCGCCGTGCGCCAGCCAGCGCCGTGCCAGCGCGATCAATCGCTTGCGCAGCGCCTCGTCGTCTGCCAGGGGATGAGAGGAGATCAGGGATGTCACGTTATGGGCGGCTCGTTCGTTTACCTGCAGAACCTAACACGAAAAGGAAGCTTCCGATGTTTGCCAACGATTCCGACCATGCTTCCCAGGCCGCGCCCGGACAGAACAGCGCCTTCCTGGAAGAAAAGGCATTCCGTACCCGGACGGTGCTGGTATTCGGCGCCATCACCGACGCCACCGCATCCGAAACGGTGCGCCGCCTGCTGGCTTTGGACGCGGAGTCCGATGCCCCCATCAACATGGTCGTGTCTTCTCCCGGCGGCCACCTGGAGTCGGGCGACGCGATACACGACGTGGTGCGCTTCATCGACGCGCCGGTCAACATGATAGGCACCGGCTGGGTAGGCAGCGCCGCCACCCATCTCTACCTGGGCGCGCCGCGCGCCCGTCGCGTCTGCCTGCCACAGACCCGCTTCCTGATCCACCAGCCCAGCGGCGGCATGGGCGGCACGGCCAGCGACATCGCCATCCACGCGCGCGAGATCGTCAAGGCCCGCGAACGCATCGCCCGCGTCATCGCGCGCGAAAGCGGGCAAGCCCTGGAACGCGTGCTGGCGGACATCGAACGCGACCACTGGATGCCGGCGGAAGAAGCCGTGGCCTATGGCCTGGTTTCGCGCATCATCGAGCGGCGCAAGGAACTGGCCTAGAACGCGGCTTGCAGCGCGATCTCGCCGCGCGTGCCCGCCATGCCCGGAAACAGCCGCCGGGCCGCCGCATCGGTTCCATGCAGAGTCAGCCGCAACTCGAAGGGAGGCTTGAACGCCCACACCGCTCCGACCGACGCGTGGGTGTAGCTGTCGGCATACGCGTCGTCCAGGAAATAGCGGGCCAGCGTGGCTTCGACACGCCACGCCTCGCCCAGGGGATGACGCGCCCCCAGCAGCGCATACGTGCCCGTCGTACGGCTGGCCATGGCATTGTTCGAATGCCCCACGGCCAGCCAGTAGCGGTCGCGCCAGGTCACGGCGACGTTGACTTCGTTCCAGTTCGGATGGCCTTGCGTCGAGGGATACTGGTAACGCAGGAAATAGGCATCGAGCGCCCAATCCGGTGCAAGCTTTCCCGCCCAGCCGGCGGCAAGATCGAATTCCGCGTAGGCGCCGTTGTCGGGCTTGAATTTCACCGTGGATCCCCACACCGAGGCATACAGCCCCGACTCGTGGGCGTATCGGACGCCCGCCTGCACGGCGGGACGCTCCCGCGTTTGCGACGAACCTCGCCACACATAGTCGGAAGTCAGGGCCGCGCTGCCCGACAACTGCGCGCGGGCCTCGCCCGACAGCAAGGCCGCGCAACCCAGCGCGGCAAGGCCGCCGCGGGAGAGAATAAGGATGAGCCGCATGTTTTCCACTTGAAAGAGATGATCGACATGACCGGCCACCAGTATTCCGAAAGGCGTATAAATTCCTCGTTCAAAAACCAGGGGGCGCCGTATATTTTCCGTAAACGCGTATGCCCGCGATAAGGCGATCATCGCGAGCAAAAGAGACATCAGAAGGGTAAATGTGGAATAGAAAAAGGGGCACAAGGCCCCTTTTTCTGATATTCAACGGGCCGCGGAATTGCCCTATGAATCGAATTCTTGGAGCGGGAAACGAGTCTCGAACTCGCGACCTCAACCTTGGCAAGGTTGCGCTCTACCAACTGAGCTATTCCCGCGTGATTCCGGCGTTCGCGCTGCCAAAAAACCGGCGCGCAAAGCGAAGAAGCGAGACTATACACGATTTTTTTCCTCGCTGTCACATCCCCGCCGAGCCCCCTGTCAGATCGCCGCCAGCAGTGTCTCCCTGGCTGCCGCGAGCCGTTCATCGTCGAGAAAGGCCGTCGCCTGCAAGGGCAGGAAATGCAGCGTGTTCAAGCCTATGCAGCCGAGTGCCGCCCGCAGATAGGGCGTGAGGAAATCCGGCTGGTTGGCCCGCTCGCCCATGAATATCCCTCCCGAGGCGATACCGATGAAGACCGGCCGGTCTCGCAGCAGGCCCGTCTTTCCCGCGGCCGAGGACGAAAACGTACGGCCGATGCGCAGGATCTGGTCGATCCATGCCTTGAGCACCGAGGGCACCGTGAAATTGTTCATGGGCGTGCCGATGACCACGATGTCGGCAGCTTCCAGTTCCTGGATCAGTTGCTCCGACAGGCGCGCCGCTCCGCTCGCCAGTCCCGCCGCCAGCGCGTCCGGGGACGACAAGGCGGCCGCGTAGCCGGGATCGGCATGCGGCAAGGGGTCCCGGCCCAGGTCGCGGCGCACGACGGCCGCCTCGGGATGCCTGGCGCGCATGCGCGCGACGATGGCGGCCGAGAGCCGGCGGCTGTGCGACACCGGCCTCGGGCTGCAATCGATATGCAGTATTTTCATGCTGCTTCCCGGCGCCCTTATTGCCGCATGCCGATCGCCATGCGATTGAACGCACTCATCAACGCGATGGCAAAACACAGGTCGGCGATCTCGACGTCGCTGAAGTGCTGCTTGAGCGGTTCGTAGTCTTCGTCCGGCGCGTGGGTACGGTCCACATGCGTGAGCGACTCCGTCCAGGCCAGCACGGCACGTTCGCGATCGGTGAAACGGCCGCTTACGCGCCAGCCGGCTAGGGCATCCAGCTTGGCCTCCGGCATGCCGTCGGCGCGCAGCGCCTTCGCATGCATTTCCAGGCAGAAGGCGCAGCCGTTGATCTGCGACATGCGCAGCCAGACCAGGTCGATCAACGACTTGCCGAGGCTGCTCTTCTCCAGCGCTTTCTTGGTGGCCATGAAGCCCTGATAGGCCTCGGGGGAAAGTGTCCAATAGGACAGACGAAGGGTACTCATGGAAGATCTCCGATAGAAAACAACGATGTAGCGTTCAGGCCCGGACCTCCAGCGGCTGGCAGAAATGCATGCCCTTGGCCAACAAGCCCTGGCGAAAATAAAACCGTTGCCCCAGCGCGTTGCCCAGGCCCGTATCGAGCACGAAATGCGCGCAGCCCTGCCGCCGGGCCTCTTCGCGCGCGGCCTCGATCAGTTGGCCGCCCACGCCATGGCGCCGGGCCTCGGCCGTCACCACCAGATCGTCGACGTACAGGAAACGTCCATATATCAGGTTCTCCTGCAAGCGGTAACCCGCCAGGCCCTTGACCTCGCTGCCTTGCCACGCGGCCAGCAGGCGATAGCCCTGCTCGCCCTGGCGGCGCGCCTGCGCGGCGAAGGTGGCGGCATCGGTCAGGTGCGGACGCAATTCGCGCATCACGGAAAAACCGGCCTGGTAGTCCTGGTCGCTGTCCAGGAGGCGTAATCGAAACGTGCTCATGGGGATGTCCTTGTCGTACAGCCGCCAATTTAGGAGAATCATGACCCATTAAACAGGTACAAGAACTGATCAAATGAGTGGGACATCTCACACGGACCCGCTGCACCTCAAGCCGAACCGGGAACAGGATGCGCCGATCTATCTCCAGTTGTACCGGCGCTACCAGGAGGCGATAGCAAGCGGCAGGCTGCGGCCGGGAGACCGGGTGCCATCGGTACGCAGCCTCGCCAGCGAACTGGGCCTGGCGCGCGGCACGGTCGAAGTGGCCTACCAGATGCTGGTCGGCGAAGGCTATTTCGTGGCGCGCGGCGCCGCGGGCACGATCGTCTCTCCACGGCTGGGAAACCTGGCGGATGCCGGCCGCGCCAAGGTTTCGGTGTCGGCGCCGCCTCCCGGCTCCACTCCGCGCCTGCACAACCCTGGCCATCTCACGCCGCCCTTCCAGCTCGGCATGCCAGCGCTGGATGCGTTTCCCCGCAAGACCTGGACGCGCCTGGCCGCACACACGCTGCGCACCCTGGAAACCGTGGCGATGACCTATCCCGACCCGGCCGGCTACGCCCCGCTGCGCCGCGCCATCGCCACCTACCTGGGCATCTCGCGCGGCATCGCCTGCACGCCCGAGCAGGTATTCGTGACGGCCGGCTATCGCGGGGCGCTGGAGCTGGTGCGCCGCACCTTGCTGCACACGGGCGACCTGGGCTGGTACGAGGACCCCGGGTACATCTTTGCCCGGCAATTCCTGCTACGCGCGGGCATGCGGCTGGCACCGGTACCCGTCGACGAAGAAGGATTGGACGTGCGCACCGGCCGGCAGCGCGCCGCCGATGCGCGATTCGCCGTGGTAACCCCCACCCACCAAAGCCCGACCGGCGTGGCGCTGTCGCTGCCACGGCGGCTGGAGCTGCTCGAATGGGCCCATGACCGCCGGGCCTGGATCATCGAGGACGACTACGACAGCGAATTCCGCTACCACGGCCGGCCCCTGCCGGCGCTCAAGAGCCTGGATCGCGACGGACGCGTGCTTTACACCGGCACCTTCAGCAAAGTGCTGTTCCCCGGCCTACGGCTGGCCTACCTGGTCGTGCCCGCATCCCAGGCAGGCAAGTTCCGGGACATGGTGAACCATCTTCCCGACCCGGGCTCGGTCCTGCCCCAGGCCATGGTGGCCGACTTCATGGAACAAGGCCACTTCGCCCGGCATCTGCGCAGGATGCGCCCCCTGTATGCGGCCAGGCGCGGCTATCTGGCCGATGCGCTGGCGCGGATGCCGGCCGAACGCCTGCATGTCCAGCCGCAGGCGGGCGGCATCCACATATTGGCGCATCTGCCCGACGGGCGAAGCGACAAGGCGCTGGCCATGGCCGCCCTGGACGGCGGGCTTGCCGTCCAGGCGCTGAGCGATTGGCGAATGCGCAAGTCTTCGCAAGGAGGCTTGTTGATGGGATTCGCCAATTTCGCGACGGCCGGGGACGCCGCGGCGGCGGTCGAGCAGTTGGGGACGATACTCGAGCGCCCCGACGTCACCTAGGAAAAAAGCCTGCCGCCAAGGGCTGCCGGTATCTCATGGCAACCGGATACCGCTGCCCCTGACCGTCACCACCTCTCCGAACTCCCGCCCCTGCTCGACCGCGGACACGGCCCACGGCCTGTCCTTGGCTTGCAGGTCCGGCCACGTTCTCTGCGCGCTCGTGATCGCCGCAGCGGCTTTCGGATCCAGCTCGGCGGGTCGCGGCGAGGCGGCGGGCCGGATATCGGCTGCCAGCCCTGGCGTTGGCTGAATCAGCGTGTAGTTCGAGGCATCTGCCCCGCCCAGCCCGAAGCTGCCCTGCAGCGTTACCGGTTTGCCTGTGCCTACCTCGGCATCGGCGAACGAGGCCGTCACCCCGCGCCCGTCCAGCGCCACCTCGTCGCCCGCCACCGCCCCCGACAACGTTGCGCCCGTCCACGTGGCGGTGGTGGTGCCATCATAGGTCTTGCCGTCGACCGACAATCCCTCGACGGCCAGCGCCTTGGGCGTGACCGTGTAATCGCCCCCCACGAAACTGATGTCATAGCCCCGCTGATCGGAATACAGGCCGGACACGTTCAACGTGCGGTTGCCCGCGTTCTTGCCGTCCAGCGCGTAGACGGCCGTGCCGTCCAGGACCGCCGAGTCGATCGACTGCGTATAGGATCCGCTGGCCGACGTATTGCCATCGTAGACCTTGCTGCCGCCATCGGCCGCGGTCACCGTGATCGCCGTCAGGAAGTTTCGTAGCAAAGGCGTGGTGCCGCCTTCGTACATGCGCCAGGCCGTGTCCTCGCCGCCCCGGTCGGAAATATTCCAGCCGGCCTCGGTGAACGTGGAGAGCTGCCGCAGTTCATCCAGCCGCTTGCCTGTCACGCCTTCGGGATTGCCCCCTGCCGATCCGTTGTTGATCGGGTTGCCGTCGGCATCGGTGGTCGCGTAGAAACTGCGGGCGATCGTGCCGTCGTTCATCCCTACCAAACCGCCGCGGGCGCCGCTGCCCGTTATCTCGCCCGTCGCATAAGTCTCGGCGATCTCGCCATTCGAATTACGGCCCACCAGGCCGCCGGTGTTGTCGCCGCCCGCCACGGTGCTTGCCGTATAGGCGTTGGTGATCGTGCCGTTCAAGTTATGGCCCACCAAACCACCGGTATCGTCGCCGCCCGCCACCGCACCTGTCGCATAAACGTTGGCGATGGCTCCTTCGTTGGCGCCGGCCAAGGCACCGGTATAGCGGCCGCCCGCAACGGCGGCGTCGGCCAGGCCGATGTTGCGCACAACGCTGCCGCTGCCCAGGTGACCGAACAGGCCGACGTAGTCTGCCGTCCGGGCTATCCTCAGGCCGCTGACGACATGGCCCTGCCCGTCGAAGGTACCAGTGAAGGCTGCGGCGGGGCCTCCGGGGCCGTAGGCGCCGATCGGATTGAACCCCTGGCTGCTCCACATGCCCGATGCGCGCGAGCCGTCGGCCACCGACATATCGATATCGTGGGCCAGCGTGTAGCGGGCCGACAAATCCAGGTCCACCAACTGCAACTGGTGGGCGTTTCCGATGGTGGTGGCGTATTCGAACATCAGGAAGGGACGGGTCGAGCCCTCCACCATGTACCAGTCGTTGCCGAAGCGAAAGGTCTCGTAGCTGGCCTGCCTGAAGGCATCCGCCGTGCGCAGGCCGACGAGTCCGGGACCGGCGCCGGAGCAACCGATGCTCGAACCGCAGCCTTGCGACTGGCCGGTACTGTCCATGTCCCAATAACCGCCGATGAGGGTAAGGAAGCTGCTGTCCCCGATCAGGCCTCCGGTCAACCCGCCCGCCACCTTGCCGGTGGCGTAGGAATACCACACGGTACCGTGCTCGTATTGCCCCACCAGACCGCCGGCCGACCTGGTTCCGGTGACGTCCCCGGTCGCGTAGCTGTACCATGACGAGAACGATTCGAAGGCCCCAACCAGTCCGCCGGCATTGCCGCCCCGGACGTTGCCGCTCGCATAGGCGTACCGAAGGGCCGAATTCGCGCCAGCCCCGATCAATCCGCCGACATTGCCGCTGCCTTCGACGTCGCCGGTGGCATACAGATGATCGGCGCTGTAAAAGAGGTAACCGATCAGCCCGCCGACGTTGTCCACGCCGCGTACGTTGCCGGTGGAATAGGCATGGGATACCAGGCCGCCATTGGAGTACCCCACCAGGGCGCCCGTATTGTTGCGACCATACGTCGAGCCGCCCCTCAGGCCCACGTTGCGGACAATGCTGTCCCTGATGATGTAGCCGAACAAACCCACGTTGTCGGTAGCGGGACGATTGATGGTCAGTCCGTCGATGGTGTGGCCCAGCCCATCGAAAACGCCACCGAAACCGAGGCTGCCGTCATTGGTTCCAATAGGAGAGAAACCGGAGAAACCGCCACTGGCGTCCGGGTTCCAGCCCGCCGTGGCGCTTGCATCGATGTCGCGGCCCAGCGCGTAGTGGCCGCCCAGGTCAGCGCCGATGCCCTGCAGCTGGGCCAGGCTGGCGACGATGGTATAGGGCGTGCCCTTGATGCTCAGGCTGTTGCCGGTGCCGGTGAAATCCACCCGGCCGAGGCCCGGCATGACATTCACGGTGCCCGCGGCGACGGCCGTATCGGAACCGTTGGCGGTAGCCGGATTCAGCGCCAGGCCGGCGGTGCCGCCGGCAGTCATCGTCGCGTTGATGTTGATGCTGTTGGCGGCGGTGAGTGTAAGCGTATTGGCGCTCCACTCGACCGTGTCGTTGACATTGAGGTTGCCGGTGCCCGCAGCGGCTCCGGTGCTGGATTCGATCGTGACGTTGCCGTTGCCCAGTTGAGCGCCCAGCGCGGCTCCCGTCATGTCGCCGCCGCTGGCGGCGATGGTGAAGTCCACCGGATCGATCAGCCAGGTGCCGTTGCGGCCGCTGGCCGCCTTGGTGGTGATGCGGGCATCGTCGGCGATACCCACCCGCGCCGCGCTGGTTTCGATGAAGCCGCCATCGCCCCCGGCGGATGCACTGGCGTCGAGCGTGCCGGCAACCTCGATGCGGTCCTTTTCCATGCCGCCCAGCAGCACGATCCGGCCGTCTTCTCCGGTGGACAGGGTGCGCGCTTCGGTCACGCCCGTGTGGTTGATGACCGTGGACGTCAACGCGCCGGCCGAGGCCGCCGTCATGTACACCCGCCCGCCGTCCGCGCGGATCGCGCCGCCCTGCTCGATCAGCGCATCGATCGCGCCCTCGTCCACCTTGATCTTGACCGGCCCGCCCAGGTCCAGCGTGACCTTGTCTCCCGCGCCCAGCAGTACGTTGCCTTGCGCGGCCTCGATGCTGCCCCGGTTGACCACGCGCGCCGCCACCAGCGCCACCGTGCCGCCGTCCGCGGCGCGGATCGTGCCTTCGTTGACGACGCCGGCCCCGCTGCGGCCTTGCAGGACGTACTTGCCGTCCTGCTCGGAGATGGCGTGCGTGGTGGCGATCAACCCGCCCACGTCCACCTGGGCGGTGGGGCTGAACACGATGCCATTGGGGTTGGACAGGAAGACCTGTCCATTGGCCTTGAGCGCCCCCTGGATCGAACTGGCGTCGCTGCCCGTGACCCGGTTGACGGCCACCGAGCTCGCGTCCGGCTGCACGAAGCGGACCGTATTGCCGCTGCCGATGGAGAAGCTCGTCCAATCCATTCCCAGCCTGGCGCTGGACTGAGTGATGGTCATGTCCGGGCCGCTCTGGTGGATGACGCCGGCCCCCGAGGTGACCTGCCCGCCCGTGGGCAGCGGGCCCGCAGCCCACGACGGCGCGGCCCCTGCCAGCAAACCGCCTCCTACGAATCCCGCCACCAGGCTCGCCTCGGCCAACCGCCGCAACCGCTGCCCGCCGCGCTTGCCGTGCGACTTCTGGATCTCCGGTACGGCCACCCAGACTCCCCTGGCCTCGCTCCATGCCAGGCGATACGTATGGTTCAGGCTTGCGCGTTTCATAGGTCTCTCTCAAAAGCGATAAGCCAGACTGGCCCATGCCAGCGGCCGCGCGTCACGCGAGTCGGATCGCGGCTTGCCCCCGTGCGTGCGCCAGGCCAGGCTCACGTCCACCGTCCACGCCTTCTGCAAGATCGCCCGCAAGCCGAAGCCTGCGCCCGACAACGTCCGGGTGTTCTCGCCCGGCGCCCAGGGATCCTGGTTGACTTTCACCCGGCCCAGGTCGAAGAAACCATAGGGAGTGACGTTGCCGATCGGATAACGCAGTTCTGTCTGCAACAGCCAGCCCGCGTCGCCGTAGCCTTCGCCGAGCGGATACGCTCGCACCCCGCCCTGCCCCCCCAGCCCGAAGCTTTCTGACGAATGCAGGTTCTTGTTCGCCCACTGCGCCATGAAACGCGCGTACAGGTTGAGGTTCGCCGGCAATTGCTGCAAGCGCGCCACGTCCAGATTCAACTTGTGGAAGGAGCCATTGCTGCGCGCCGTTGCCTGATCCACGGCCATCAAGGTCGGCCCCAGATGCAGCTTGCCCGGCGTCCAGCTCAGCTGCCCGTAGGTCAGCCCGCCCAGGCCCGCCAACAGGGTGTCGCGCGCATCGAAGCGCAGGCTGAGGGGCACGCTGTCGCTGGAGGCCTTGGTATGGCTGTCGGCGACCTCCATGTTGTCCCTCAGCGTCTTGTGCTGATACTGCAGCCCGGCCGTGACCCCACCCCAGGCCGCCCGCCACAGCGGATACGACAGCCCCGCCGCAGCGATATCGGCCCTTCCGGTGGCGTCGAGCGACGAAAATTCCTTGCCCAGCTCGTAGCGGGTGTGGGCGAAACGCGCATCGAAGCGCAGGCCGCTGGTGCCCACCGGGGCCTCGTAGCCGAGGGCACCCAGCCACATGGCTTCGGTGGTGAGCAAGGCGTCCAGGGTGGCACGGTCGCCGAAGGTGAACAGGCTGTTGCCCCACAGGCTCAGGCCGGCACGCCCGGCCCCTGTGTAGCGGTTGCCGTAGTTGTCGACGCTGGCCTGGCCGCCCCATTTCCGGGCCATGGACACCCCGACGTCGAGATCGCCTTCGCCCACGGCCGAGCCGGGCCCCATGACCGGATCGACGGCGATACCCGGCAAGTCGGACAGCAGGTAGATGCTGCGTTCGAGCTCGCGGCCGCCGATGACCTGGCCGGGCCTCAGGGCCGACAGCCACGGCTGGGCCTGCCCGGCCAATTCTCCCGAAGCCGCGACCCGGCCATAACGCCCTTCGAGCACCTGGATGCGCAGGGCGCCGCCGTCCAGCGTCTGGGCCGGGACGAGGGCGCGGGCGAAAGGATAGCCGGCACGGCGGTAATGGTCGGTGATGCGGTCCGCCAGGGTCTTCAGGCCGGCCAGATCGTAGCGGCGGCCCGGCGCATCGGCCACCAACGCCTGAAGCTGCTCGGACGGGATCGCGGAGTTGCCGTCGATGGTAATGGATGTAACGGCAACCTGCGGCCCGCCGGGAGCGACGGACTCGACCATGGGCGCGTCGAGCTTGAATGCGGGAGGAGTGACTGGCTGCGGTAGGCGTGGCCGCAGCTCCTGCAAGGTCCGGCCCGCGTCGGGCGCCTGCTGGGCGCGGACGGAGCTGGTCGGCATGATGACAACAAGGGAGGCCGCCAGCGACAGCGCGGCGGCGATGATGAGATGGCGAGGGCTGGTGTGCATTGCTTCCGGGAAGCTCCGTGAGGTCCACGCATGACCGCCACCGGGCTCGGAAACAACTGATATTGGTCCCAGGGGGTTATAGCCATCGAATGATGGTAACCCTTATTTGCAGATGATCTCAAATCCCTTCGAAGCAGCATGAAGGAATTTCCGCAGTGTGGCTGGGAATGAAAAAAGGAGCCGGAGCTCCTTTTTCGAGAATCCACAGGCTTCGGCAGAAGCCTGCAAACCATAATTTGGAGCGGGAAACGAGTCATGCACTAGAGCGCTAAGTCTCTGTTTCCCAATCACTTTCTCCACTGTGGTGATCAGCGAAGAACTCAATTATAGCCTTGTTTTTCGCCCTCGGCAACAAAGTTCATCCAACCACTTCCACCAGCGTCCAAGGATGATCCATCCACCCGTCGTTACGCCTGATGCGTCCAGCTGCTGAGCGGGTTCGCTATCGAACTCCAACTTGCGACGATCATGACTTGCGCTCGCTCCGCAGGCAGCGCGGGGTGGTGTCGCGTGGACTACCTGGCACCTGGACGGCTGTAGGACACAACCGCCGGCATCGGAACACCGCAAGTACTCATCTTTACATCGCTGCGGCTAACTTCGCCGGAGCGCAACGCGGCGCCAGTGTAGTGGCAGCCAGCCTCAACGAAGGCGTGCAGCAATCCGGTTCATCTGCTCGATCTCCGCGCGCTGGCCATCGGAAATCGCTTGGCATAGGTTGACGAGTTCCGGATCTGAGAGCTGCGCCTCGCGGCACATGAGGATCGCTCCCGAATGGTGCGGGACCATAGACGCGATGAACTGTCGATCGCCGATTCCGGTTTGAGCACGGGTAGCGGCAAAAGAACCGAGTGTGAGAACGGCAAACAAGCCGTACAGCACGAGATTGAGCCGCCGGTTTGGAAACATGCCGGGCATTGTCGCTAGCATGAAGATGCCCATTGGCGCCCACATAGTGACCGCCATGTAGAGCATGTTGAGATTGTTTCTGAAGTCCCTGGCGCCGTCGATCATGCTGAACATTACGAAGTACATGACGACGAGGCCCAACACCATGTTCACCCAGAACTTGGCGTATGGTCGGCCGTGCTTACCCATCTGACCGGATGTGTGATGTTGATGTTCATGGGAATGTTCAGCCATCTCCGTCTCCTATGTGCTGGGGCAACCTGGCAGGGTCACTGGTACTGCGGCAGATACTTTGTCGATATATCAGCATGTGGAGCGATGCATCACTAACCGCTGATTTCCAGTCCCCAACTGGACGTAGGGGCGTCGAACGCTTCAACTCGCTGGTCTTGAACCGTCTGGATATCAGACCATACCAAATCGGTCTTGATGGGCTTTGCGCCACCTATGACGCTGGTACCGTGAGCGCCAATATCGAGCTTGCGTCCTCATCGCTCGATGGGCCGGCAACTGATCGATTCTTGCATATCAAGCAAGACAAGGCCACCTGCGGCGGACGCCAATGGCCTCCTCCGCCTTCGCTTAGGGCATCGCCTCAAGCGTCCGTCGCAGGCCATAACGACACAACAGCCCTTGGGCAAGAAAGGAGCCGGTGATGTAGCGCACCCGAAAGGAGACGAAGACATGCACAAGGACATTTCAACATCAAAGGTGTTCTATCGTCCCATCGAGGCGGCCATCCGATGGGCTGGGTTGCTGCGGTATCTCCCGATGATCCTGGCCACGATCGCGTCACCGCGTGTCCTGCCTCGGTCGCTGAACTGCCCTCGATGGAATGAGTGCCGGCTGCACTCGGAACGTATCTATGACGGCATCCTCAACGGAGAGCTGCCCTACGGCAAGAACGGGATCACGCTCAATGATCCGAACCTGCTCAATTCTCTGGATCTGACTGTTCGCCATGTCGATCTAAAACGCTGGATGCGCACCCACTATCCCGAGCACCGGCCAGGATTTCTGTTCAGCCGTGGCGAACGCATGGCGCATCCTTTCATCACCATGGAAACAGGACAGGCGATCCTCGTGGAGCGGCTGGCCCTTCAGGCCGCGCTTGAACAAGCCCGACGTGAGATGCGAGAACTGCAGGAGCAGCACGACACGCTACTCAAGCAATCCTCGGTGCTGTTGGCATCCAAGCAATGCGAGATCAGCGAACGGGCGGAAACGACCTATCTCAACATCATTGGAGGGATGTTGACGCTGATGCTGAGCCAGTCGCCTTCAGGCGTGCCCTATTCCAGCTTCAAAACGCAGGAGGCCCTTGTCTCTGCATTGGTCGCCCACTACGGCGGCACCATGGGCATCACTGAGCGCACCTTAAACGGAAAGTTCGCCAACGCTAAGAGGTACGTTCGTAGCGCAAGCGCATGAGGTTATCCAGCTTGTATGTGCAATCGCGGAGATTGCATTTGCAATGTCTTTCCGCAGCCAGGTCTATTGAATAGAGGTCACGCCAACAAACGCCACCGAGCGTTCAGGAGTGACCGCCATGTCGCAGACCCCTGTACTCCCGCCGAACGAGCGCCGCATCCTGCGGCTCGATGAAGTCGAAGCGAAGTCCGGCTTCAAACGCGCCCACATCTACAACCTGATGAAGAAGCGCCAGTTCCCTCAGGCGCTGCGCCTGGGCGTGCGCGCTGTCGGCTGGGATTCGATCGAAATCGACCAGTGGATCGCCGAGCGCCTCAACCACCGGACCTGACCCGCTCTCCCGCGGACTTCCCATTCCCAGCCGGAGAGCGCCATGCAGGTCGTGTCCATCATTTCAACGAAGGGCGGCGTCGGCAAGACCACGACGGCCGCCAACCTGGGCGGGCTCGCCGCGGACGCGGGCCTGCGCGTGCTGCTGCTCGATCTCGACGTGCAGCCCACCTTGTCCTCCTACTACGAACTGACCCAGCGCGCGCCGGGCGGCATCTATGAGCTGTTGGCCTTCAACGAGCGCGACCTTGGCCAGCTCGTGTCCCGCACGATCATCGCGGGCCTGGACCTGGTGCTGTCCGACGACCACCGGGGCGAGCTGAACACGTTGTTGCTGCATGCGCCGGATGGCCGCCTGCGGTTGCGGCATCTGCTGCCAGCACTTGCTCCCCTCTACGACCTGGTGCTGATCGACACCCAGGGCGCGCGTTCCGTGCTGCTGGAGATGGCGGTGCTCGCCTCCGATCTCGCGCTGTCGCCCGTCACGCCGGAGATCCTCGCGGCACGCGAGCTGCGGCGCGGCACCATGCAGTTGCTCGAAGACATTGCGCCGTACCGGCACCTGGGCATCGAACCGCCGCCGCTGCACTTGCTCATCAACCGCGTCCACCCGGTGTCCGCCAACGCACGGCTGATCCAGCAGGCCTTGCGCGACCTGTTCCAGGACAGCGCCGGCATCCGCGTGCTCGCCACCGACGTGCCGGCCATAGAAGCGTATCCACGTGCCGCAACGCGCGGCCTGCCGGTGCATCGGGTCGAGCACCGCCAGCCGCCCGGCAGAGTCGCCCCTGCCGCGCTCGACACGATGCGCGCGCTCGCCAGCGAGTTGTTCCCGCAATGGCAGGACCGACTGGCTCAAGTATCCGGCCGCCCGCAGCGACCTCTTGATCCTGGGAGGCCCCATGGCGAACGCACATGAGCTGGCCCGCGGCCACAAGCGGCTGCGCGCCCTGATCGAGTTCGCGGTCGGTGAGGGCTGGCACGTCAAGCGCACGCCGGGCGGGCACCTCAAGTTCACCAAGGCCGGCTGCGCGGCGATCTACACGAGTTCGACAGCGAGTGACCACCGGGCCGAATTGAACGCCCGTGCGCAGATCCGCCGCGCCGAGCGAGAGGCCCGCATGGCGCCGGCCGGCGGTCGTGGGGACTGCGAGGGGTGCGGCCATGGCTGACATGACCTCGCAGGACATGGCAGGCAAGCTGCTCGCGGCCGGCTTCGAGCGCAGCGGCCCAGCGGCTACGGCCTTGAGCGACCCGATCGCGGACACGCCCATGGTCGTGACGCTGGACCAGTTGCGGCCCTACGACCATGACCCGCGCATGAAGCGCAACCCGGCTTACGAGGAAATCAAGGCATCCATCCGCGAGCGCGGCCTGGACGCGGCGCCGGCCATCACGCGCAGGCCCGGCGAGGACCACTACATCATCCGCAACGGCGGCAACACGCGACTGGCGATCCTGCGCGAACTCTGGTCGGAGACCAAGGAAGAACGCTTCTTCCGCATATCGTGCCTGTTCCGACCATGGCCGGAGCGCGGTGAAATCGTCGCGCTGACCGGGCATCTTGCCGAGAACGAACTGCGCGGCGGCCTCACGTTCATCGAGCGCGCGCTCGGCGTCGAGAAAGCACGGGAGTTCTACGAGCAGGAGAGCGGCGCCGCCCTGAGCCAGTCGGAACTGGCCCGCCGCCTGGCGGCCGATGGCTTCCCCGTCCAGCGGTCGCACATCACCCGCATGGCCGACGCGGTGCGCTACCTGCTGCCCGCCATTCCCACTGTGCTCTATGGCGGCCTGGGGCGCCACCAGGTCGAGCGGCTGTCGGTCATGCGCACGGCCTGCAAACGCACCTGGGAGCACTACGCCAAGGACCGTTCGCTGCCGCTGGACTTCGACAGTTTCTTTCAGGAGGTGCTGGCGCAGTTCGACACGCAGGGCGACGAGTTCGCGCCGCAGCGCGTGCAAGACGAGCTGATCGGCCAGATGTCCGAGCTGCTGGGCATCGGCTACGACGTGCTGGCGCTGGACCTGACCGAATCGGAAAGCCGCCACCGGGCGCTGGTCAGTGACCCGACGCCACCTGCGGCGCAGCCGGCGTTGCCTTCGCCCACCGCCGGCACGCCGACTCCGCCGGGCGCAGCATCGTCCATCGCCACGCCTGCAGCGGCGGCCGGTCCTCCACCCGCCAGCCCTCCGGCGTCCGAGCCCACCTTGCGCCACGACGACACGGCGGTTGGCGAAGCGGCCACGGGAAGCCAGCCGGCCGCACCGGGCGATCTGCTTCGCGAGCACATCGTCTCGCCAGCACCGACGACAGAACGGCTCCAATCGATCCAGCGCATGGTCGCCGACCAGTTGGGCGATGCGCTGCCGCCCGACTTCTCGGCGAGCGTGCTGCAGTCCATCCCGGTGCAAGCCGGCGGACTCTATCCGATCTCCGACGTCTGGTACATCGACGCCGGCCTGGACACGCCCGATCGGCTGCGCATCCACATCGCGCAGTTCGCGCGCGAGATCGCCGGGGAGGCAGGCCTGGACGAGTGCATCGAGGATCGCGCCGATGGCATCGGGTTTGCGTGCCGCGCCCGCGGCCAAGCCCCGTCGCCGCTCGGCCGCGCGGTGCTGACGCTGCTCACTTCCCTGACGGGTCAGCCCGTCGCCGAAGCGGGCCTGGACGGCGCGCAGCTCGCCGCCGACCTGCCGACCCTGTTGCACGGCCAGAGCCAAGGCCATGGCAGCGGCGCAAGGCGCTTGAGCGACACGGCGTTGGTCAAGCTCTTTCGGCTGCTGCGCCTCGCCCGGCGTCTGCTGGACCTGGAAGCCGGCACCACGGCGCCCGGGACGTGAGCGAGGGAGGCCGCATGTCCACATCGCATCCGCTCAACCAGGCCGTGATTGCCCAGGCGCTGTATGACCTTCGCAACGGCCAACTGCGCCGCTGCAAGGCCATGGGCTTCGGCGAGGCCGAGCTGGATGCGCTCAAGCACCCCGCGCTGATCAGCGTGCTGGCCAACGCCAGCGTCTCGTGGTGCTCGGTCACGGTCAACCGCGAAGTGCTGCAGCGCCTGCTCAACCAGGCACAGGACGTGGAGAAGGAAATCGCCACGGTCGATCGCATGCTGCGGCTGGGGGCCAGCACGGAGATGGTCAGCCGCTTCTATGGCCTGACCCATCAGGAAGTCGCCCTGCGGCGGGAGATCCTCGGCCTGCCCAAGCGCAAGGGGCGCCACCCCGTCCTGGACGAGACCCAGGACACCGAACTGTGGCGGCAATGGAAAGCCGTGACCAGCAGCAGGAACGTCGATCTGGAGGACGAGACCTCGATTCTCGATGCGGCCATGGACCTGGCCGAGGGCATGTCGCTGCCGCTCTCGGTGGTCTGGGCCGCGATCAGGAACTGGGTCGATCAGGGATTGGGCTAGGCCATGGCCGTGGACGACACCGCCCCACGAGCCCAGCGCCCTGGCCCCATCGCACTCGCCGACCTGTTCGACGCTGCGCTGAAGGACCTCGCGCCCAAGTCCAGCTCTGGCGCTCCCGCGTCCCTGCCTGCTCCAACGCCCACGCCTCCTACGTCCGGCGACGCCTTCCTGTTCAGTGGCAATCGGCACGAGAGCGTGCCGCGGCGGCTGTTCCTCGACCGCCGCCTGACACCGCTGGAGCGCAACGCCTGGCAGGTGTTCCGATTGATGCTCAACGACGATGGCGTCACGGCATTTCCCACCTATGAGCAGTTGCGCCCCTGGCTGGCGTCGATGCCCTGCGCAGGCCAGGCCTCCCATGAGACCGTGGCGCGGGCGCTGACGCTGCTGCGCCTGACGCGCTGGCTGAGCCTCGTGCGACGACGGCGCGACCCCAAGACCGGTCGCATCCTCGGCAACCTCTACGTCCTGCACGACGAACCGCTGACGCCGTTCGAGGCGATGCAACTCGACGCCGACTACCTGGCCCTGGTCAGCCAGTCGCTGGGGCATTCGGCCAAGGCCGTCCAGGTGGTGGGACTCAACACCCTCCAGGAGATCGCGGACGACCCGATGCTGTCCGGACGCACCTTGCCGTCGCGGCTGCAAGTGCTCGCCGAGCGCCTGGCCGACCAGGGCATCACCGCCTCCGAAAGTTATCCACAGGAGGATGCGGTCCACGATTCCGAAGAAGGGCCCGCGAGCCTTCTTCGGAATGGCGATCGCCCATCTTCGGAATCCGAAGCAGGGCCGAAACCCGCGCCAGACGGCGCTCTTCGGAATTCGAAGCAGGACCGTACAGTACGTAGTAGTCGTATTGATGAAGTACGTACTACCGCGCAGGCGCGTGCGCTGGGCGACCTGCAATGGCCCAAGCGCTTCGCGGAACTGAAGGCGGAACAGCAGGCCGGAGCCAAGATGGCGTTGCAGCAGGTGGACGCTGCCCTGCGGCAGGCCGTGCTGGACGAATGGGCCGCACGGTGCGGCAAGCATGGCATCCGCAACCCCGCCGGTTATCTGTTCGGCATCATCCAGCGCGCCATGCGCGGCGAGTTCAATGCCTGGGCCAAGCAGACCGGCCCGGCACCGCCAACACCATCGGCGGCGCGAGCGCCACCAACCGAGCCGCCGCGCAACGTCGTGCCGCCCGAGGTGGCCCGGCAGCACATCGAGCGCCTGCGCGATCTGCTGCGCAAATCCTGAGCACAGGGCTTGTCAAAGCCGTGAAGTAGATCTCCATGGCGGTCGGCAGAAACGGTCCCCTGGGGACGGCTGTGCGGTGAAGCGCCGGGCGACGGCGCGACATGCTGCGCAAAACCTGAGTAGAGCGCATGCAAGACCATGAAGCAGACCTCCATGGCGCTCAACGGAACGGTCCCCTGGGGACGGCTGCGCGGCGAAGGATCGTGTCGAACGGCAGCGCGACGTGCGGTGCAGCACGCATACCGTCAACAACCGAGGACGGGAACGCCGATGTGAGTGCCCATCTGCGGAGCGGTCCCCAGGGGACCGTTGCGCGCTGCGCCGCCAGCGCGCACAGAACCGGGGGTCGGCTCATTTCGGTTTGTTGACTGACTGCCTTCCGCTGCATGCGGATGCTGGCGGCTCCCTGTCCACCAGCGAGCGATCACCATGGCAACCAGCAACGAACCATTGCAACTCAACCTCGGCTCCCTGCGCAGCGCGATGTCGCTGACGCTGCACACCCACCACGCCTCGCGCATCTGGCATGGCCGCGCCGCCGCCGAGGGGCGACCCGGCATCGTCGGCCTGAACGGCTACATCGCCGTGATGAACAAGATGAAGCGCGGCTCGGAGCAGGACGACCCGTACAGCGACTGGTGGATGTTGCGCATCGAGGAAAAGCTCGACCAGACCAGGACCACGTTGCAATCGCTGCGCGAGCAGGTTGACCAGGCACTGGCCGGCGTGCCTGCGGCGTTGAGCCTGGGTGAGAACCTCAACGTGCAGCCGGTGAAGCTCCCCTTGTTCGTGAACGCGCAGCTCGGCTTTGCCGCCGTCTATCTGCTGGCCGACTACGACGACATCGCCCGCAAGCTGATCCTCGCCCACCACACCGCGCTGATCGATCGCTCGACGTTGGAGCGCTGGCTCAACGAAGGTGCCCACGCGCTGCGCAGCCTGTTCAGCCTGGCCCAGCAATACCGCTACTCGGGCTGCACCCGCGACGACTTCGCGGCCAAGAACGCCGCAGCTCGGGCAGCATTGGAGAAGTTCGGCGAACTGCCGCAGGACGTGCTCGAAGGCATGCGCCGCTCGAAGTTTGCGCCGCCCGTCGTGCGCCGTGGTCTGCAACAGCGTGGTGATAGCGCTGCCGCAGCCGCATCTCCCACCGACGAAGGCGCTGCCGCCGATTCGGCCGAGGCCAAGTCCACAGCCGCCGGCGAGGACGAACCGGCATGAGCGACCCGAACCGCGAACCGCGCTACTTCCGTCGTCTGGAACAGCCAGCCTTCATGCGGCTGGAACACGCGGCCTCTCTAAAAGGCCTTTTAAAGCCTTTTAAAGGTAAAGGGGACTTCGAGGCCTGGGCCAGCCAGTGCTTCGCCATGCGCGACGAGTTGATTGCCCTGGCGCAGCGACAGGTGCTGCCACAGGCGTGCGGGCATCCCTTCCACCTGCTTCCCGTCGAGCTGGCCCAGCAGACCACTGGCGCAGGCACGACCTTTCTTCGCTGGCGCAAGCACGATCGATCGGCCATGGGCGTGGCGTTGTGGCAGGAGCTGATGGCGAGCCCCAGCACGCCGGTCAACCTGCTGCACGACCTGCACGAGATCGAACTGCAGCGCGTCATGCTGAACATGCAGATCAGCCTGCTGCACACCCTGGGCAGGCAAGCACAGGAATGCGCCAGCAAGGCCGCGCAGGCGGACAACACCTACCTGCGCCGGCTCGCGTCCGTTCCTGCCGCAGTGCGCGATCGGTGATTGCGCCTGCCATCCGAGCACGCGCCCGAGCCCAACGAGGCACGGGTATTTCAACCACCACGGAGATTCCAACATGAGCACACAATTCATCGGCGAGGGCAACATCGGATCGCCTCCCGAGTACCGCGAATTCCCCAATGGCAACGACGATCCTCGCCGGTTGCTCCGGCTGAACGTGTACTTCGACAACCCCGTCCCCACCAAGGGCGGCGAGTTCGAGGACCGCGGCGGCTTCTGGGCGCCGGTGGAACTCTGGCACCACGACGCCGACCGCTGGCAGCAGCTCTACCAGAAGGGCATGCGGGTGCTGGTCGTCGGCCGCATGGAGCGCGACCCCTGGACGGACAACGAAGATCAGCCGCGTGAGACTTGGCAGGTCAACGCGCGCAGTGTCGGCATCCTGCCGTACCGCATCGAGTCTGTGGCCCTCAGCCCGAAGCCACAGGAGGCAGAGCCGAAGCCCCAGGCCACCCAGGAATCGACGGCGCCGAAAGAGACCAAGCGCAGGAAGTGATCGGGCATGGAGGGCGGCTGCCGCAGTGCTTCGCCGCCCTCCATGCGCTGCGAATTATCCCCAGGGGATAGCTCCACCAACGTCCACCGAGTTCCACGCGCGCTCCCGGAAATCGCGGCTCTCGGCCCGCACACTTCCGGCCACGCACCTTCCCCGCACTCGCCATTTCATCGGCGTGAAAGCGGTCGCTGCCGCATGCGGCTTGTTTGCTGCTGCCAGGGGCTGCGCTCGGCATCCTCGATCCCAGCAACTCCATGAACAACAGGAATCGGGATGGACGGATATGCGGCTGTTCTTGTGCGAGAAGCCCTCCCAGGGCAAAGACATTGGCCGGATTCTCGGCGCCACGCAGCGCGGTGAAGGCTGCCTCAACGGTTCCGGCGTCACGGTCACCTGGTGCATCGGCCATCTCGTGGAGGCGGCGCCGCCCGAGGCCTACGACGAGCAGCTCAAACGATGGTCCGTTGAGCAGTTGCCCATCATTCCCCAGCACTGGCGGGTCGAGGTCAAACCGAAGACCGCCACGCAATTCAAGGTCGTCAAGGCGCTCTTGGCGAAGGCGACTCACCTGGTTATCGCCACCGATGCCGACCGCGAGGGCGAATTGATCGCCCGCGAGATCGTGGAGCTTTGCGGCTACCGCGGCCCCATCGAACGCCTGTGGCTGTCGGCGCTCAACGATGCGTCCATTCGGGCGGCACTGGGCAAGCTGCGGCCTTCGGCCGAGACGCTTTCGATGTACCACTCGGCGCTGGCGCGCTCCCGTGCGGATTGGCTCGTGGGCATGAACCTGAGCCGGCTGTTCACGGTGCTGGGGCGACAGGCGGGTTACGACGGCGTGCTGTCGGTCGGCCGCGTACAGACCCCGACGCTCAAGCTCGTTGTGGACCGCGACCGCGAGATCGCGCGCTTCGTGTCCGTACCATACTGGGCCATCGCCGTGTCCCTGTTCGCAGGCGGTTCGACTTTCGCCGCGCAATGGGTTCCACCCGATGCGTGCACCGACGACGCAGGCCGCTGCCTGCGGCAGCCGGTCGCACAGCAGACCATGCAGCAGATCCGCGCTGCGGGCAGTGCCCACGTCGTGTCGGTGGAGACTGAGCGTGTCCGCGAAGGCCCGCCGCTGCCGTTCGACCTGGGCACCTTGCAGGAAGTGTGTTCCAAGCAGCTTGGGCTGGACGTGCAGGAAACCTTGGAGATTGCCCAAGCCCTGTACGAGACGCACAAGGCCACGACGTACCCCCGCTCGGACTCCGGCTACCTGCCCGAGAGCATGTTTGCCGAAGTGCCCACCGTTCTCGACAGCCTGCTCAAGACCGATCCCTCGCTGCGCTCGATCATGGGCCAGCTCGACCGCTCGCAGCGCTCGCGCGCCTGGAACGATGGCAAGGTCACGGCGCACCACGGCATCATCCCGACGCTCGAACCGGCGAAGCTCTCCGCCATGAGCGAGAAGGAACTGGCCGTGTACAGGCTCATCCGGTCGCATTACCTGGCGCAGTTCCTCCCTCACCACGAGTTCGACCGCACTGTGGCCAAGTTTTCGTGCGGGGGGCAGAACCTGGCGGCCACGGGCAAGCAGGTTGTCATCCCGGGTTGGCGCCAGGTGCTCGCCGAGCCGCAGGCCGAAGACGGTGATGGCGAGGGCGATACTGCGGTCCGCGCCCAGGTGCTGCCCGCGCTGCCGAAACTGTATGAGGGCCTGGCATGCCAGGTGGCCGACGTCGATCTCAAGGCACTCAAGACGCTGCCGCCCAAACCGTACACGCAAGGCGAGTTGGTCAAGTCCATGAAAGGCGTCGCCAAGCTGGTGTCCGATCCCCGCCTGAAGCAGAAGCTCAAGGATACGGTTGGCATCGGCACCGAAGCGACGCGGGCCAACATCATCGGCGGCCTGATCGCTCGCGGCTACCTCGTGAAGAAGGGGCGCGCCATCCGCGCCTCGGATGCGGCTTTCACTTTGATCGATGCCGTGCCTGCGGCGATTGCCGACCCTGGCACCACCGCCGTCTGGGAACAGGCGCTCGACATGATCGAGGCCGGACAGCTCACCCTGGACGTGTTCATCGGCAAGCAGGCCGCGTGGATTTCGCAGTTGATTGCGCAGTACGGCAGCGCCTCCCTGTCCATCAAGGTTCCCCAAGGGCCGGCATGCCCGCAGTGCGGCGCACCCACGCGCCAGCGCAGCGGCAAGAGCGGCCCGTTCTGGTCGTGCAGCCGCTACCCGGACTGCAAAGGCACGCTGCCAGTCGAATCCGGCAGCTCCAAGCGCGGCGCCTCGCGCCCGCGCCGTAGCGGCCGCAAAGGCTCCTGACCGCCCCCGTTCCCCGTGAGCCGTGCCCGCCTTCGGCGGCGTGGCCCCTGTCCCGCACTCCGCCGCATGCCCTGCGGGACGCCCAGCGCGCAACGCCTTCTTGATCCGTGTGCGCGTCCCGCCCAGCCGTCCCCGGCCGCGGGACCTGAAGGTAGCTTCTCTGCGAGCCGCACCACGCGCGTTCTGTTGATCTGCGTTTCTTCCGCCCTCTGCGAAGGGTCTCCCGGTGGCTTGCCAGGCTGCACGAGCCACCGGGAGACCCTTCGTGGTCAGCGGTAATCGGTGCCGGTGCCCGCCGGTGCAAAAACGGGCTCCCTTTGTGCGCGGATGTGCGCCAGACGATGCCGGCCCCAGCCACGACATGGGCCGGGTGTGATTGCTTGATGAGCAGACGGTTCTAGCGACGACCGGGCCTGCCAATCAGCCCACGGGTGGTTCCTCTTTTCTCCCGAGCCGAAGGCCGTTGGGCCTTCGGCGCCATTCTCCTGCCCATCAACGTCCCGGCCCGGCCATTGGCCTGGGCCACACGAACAGGAGAGACGACATGCACCCTCAACCTTGCGCACCGCTGCTGTACGGCAGACGGAGGTCGAGAACGGCATGCCCGCCTATCGCGCGGCCATCGCCAATGGTACGCTCGGCTGCAGCCGAGGCCGTAGCCCAAAGGCTGGACTACCTCTTTTGCAGAGGTAAACCTCGGGATGAACTGGGCGAAAACATGCCTTATGTGCCCGCCTTACGGCGAGCTGTTTCCGATGCTTCGCGCAGGATTTCCCGCCCCCCATTCGCTGCGATTGCGGCCACGATGACGCCCAGCACCAGATCCGGGATGTTCGACCCGAACCCCATCACCAGCACCCCGGACAGCACAATCGCACCATTGACGATGGAGTCGTTGCTGGTAAAGATCGCTGACGCCTTGAAGTTCACATCTTCCCCGCGATGGCGGCGCAGTAGTCTGAGGCACACTAGGTTCAAAGCCGCGTTCAGCGCGGCCATGGCCATCATGGCTGGGCCGACAGGCTCTTCCCCTCCAGCGAAGCGGCGTAGGACTTCCAACAGCAGCAGCGCGGCCAGGCCGATTAGCAAGAAACCCGACAAGCGGGCCGCGCCCACCTTGACCGTTGCCGCACGACCGACGGCATACAGGCTAACCGCATAGACCGACGCATCGGCGAGGTTGTCCAACCCGGCGCCCATCAGCGCCGTAGAGCCAGCCCAGATGCCAAGGGCAATGCCGGCGGCGGACTGCGTCAGGTTGATCAGCAACACAGTCAGAAGAATCTTTCGGTCCTTCGCATCGCTCGCATCTAGGCGGCCCAACTCGTCGTTTTCGTGATTTCTGTGGTTTTCAGCCATGCATTGTTCCTTCCAAATCGATGGATGCTGAAGCCTGTAGCGGCTGGAGAGTCAAGGCGCAGATGCAACGAACTTGCCACAGGGTCTTCCCGGACGCCCTTGACTCTACCGTAGCTAGAAGGTTTTCCAATCCAGTCAGAGCTTTAGGACAGAACAGATGAGCACCAATGCGCCCCCTTCATTGCGACTGTCATCCGGTATGGCTGCTATCCACTGATCCGTGGCGCCACTGCGGTTGTGCTCTTCGGCGAGCTCGCGACCGGCCGGCCGTCTTTTCCGACGGAGCTACTCACAGTGATCGTCGCGCTCGCTTGTGCCGCCTTGCTAGAGGGCGGGCGGCCTTTCCACTCCCCGTTGAGCCAGTAGCGGCGTTCCAAGCTGTGGTTGGCCGTCGGCGCATGGCTCGGCTTCTTGGTCGTGCATCTGGCCTTCCAGCACTCCAATCTGGGATACCGGGTCGGGCCGTTGGGATTGTTGATCGGGGTGGCTGAAGCCCATCGCTGGCATCACAAGCGTGAGCACGAAGACGCCCAAGTCAACTACGGCGATTTCTGGATGCCCGGGGGCCACTTGTTCAGCGCTTTCCGGTCGCAAAAGCACACGCTGGGCGCCAAAGAGTGACACTCAAGAAAGATGGACTTTCCAATGGACTACGGCCCGCAGCTTGTCTATCCCTTCCGGAGCCGGCCAGCAGCGGCAAACGCTTGCGCTGCTGGCTATACGATCTTGCCCACGTCGCATTCTTGCGCGAGTCGGGCCTTGCGGCTTCTTGCGAAGCGATCGCGAGTTGCGTGGCGTGCCCATGAGTCGGGCCGCGTCGTGGCGCACTGCTACCTTGGCCTGCACCTGCACCTGCGCAGCCACGCCGCGATGCTCGGTCTGGCCTGGAGAACCCGTAAGGTGGCGGAGATTGCGGCGCGCAGGTCGTCCGGCTCGCGCTGGCTCCTGTGGGCCACGCCCTCGGTCGCACGCCGTCTCAAAACGTCAGAATCGCGCGCTTTCGCATGATGGAGCGCGGCACGTGGCTCTCAGAACTGGACCCGATCACTTCCAGCACCGATGACACGCTCGAGCTTCAGGCGGGCTCGGCCAAGCTGTTGAGAATGCCGCACTCGCGCGAGGTTCGGGCGCTATCGCAGGAGCGTCGCAGATCCATTAACTCGCGCTCCAAGGCGCGCAATTCCTTCATCTTGGTCCGCACTTGCGCGATATGAGCGTCGACCAGCGCGTTCACCTCGCCGCAGCCCAACTCTGGCCGATCCCGTAAGTTCAGCAGTTGACGGATCTCATCCAGCGTCATGTCCTTCGCCCGGCAGCGGCGGATGAACAGCAAGCGCTGCAAATGGACTTCGTCATAGAGCCTGAAGTTGCCCTCGCTACGTGCAGGCTCGGGCAGCAAGCCTTCTGACTCGTAAAAGCGCACGGTCTGCACCAAGCAATCTGCCTTCTTGCCCAGTTCACCGATCCGCATCATGGTTGCTTCCTATAAAAAACTTGACTCTATATCTACTAGAGGTTTTCTAATGATGGCATCCGGGGAAAACCTTGTCAATGAAGAGCGATCTATGAACAAAGAACCTTCCAGCCCATGCGCCTGCTCCGGCGGCAATGGCCAACAGACGGCGTGCGCCAGTGAGCAGGCCAGCACTGAAACCACCGTTTTCCACGTGAGCAACATGGATTGCCGCAATGAGGAAGCACTGGTGCGGCGAACGCTGGAGGGCATGCCCGGTGTCGAGCGGCTCCTGTTCGATCTTCCGCAGCGTTTGTTGACCATTTCGCACCGCGAAGTCTCGGCCGATGCCTTGGAGCAAGCGCTGAATTCGGTGGGCATGAAGGCTCAGGCTGTCCGAGACGCCGCCGTGTCGACCACCTACCGCATCGAGAACATGGACTGCCCGAGCGAGGAGAAACTCATCCGCTCGCACCTCGGGGCAGTCGAGGGAATTCAGGACCTCGACTTCGACCTCGCTGAGCGCACCCTGTCGGTGAAACACCTCGCTCAGGCACGCGCGCAGATGGAGCAGGTCCTGGCCTCGATCGGCATGCGCGCCAAGGAGCAGACCTTCGGCCACACGGGGCCGATCGAAGCCGCGGCTGTGATCCCATCCTCGGCCCTGCAGCAGCAACCAACCGCTGCCGTTTCCGCGCCGCCGATCGGCGAGCGGGTGACGTACCGGATCGAGAACATGGATTGCCCGACGGAAGAAGCGCTGATCCGCGACCGGCTGGGCAAGCTGCCGGGTGTGACCGCGCTCGACTTCAATCTGATGCAGCGTGTGCTGGGAGTCCAGCACACGCTGGCGACCTCAGCGCCGATCGAGAAGGCGCTTGCTTCCATTGGAATGCAGGCTGCGCGGCAGGACATGCAGACAGCCACCACGGTACTTCGCATCGCGAAGATGGACTGTCCGACCGAGGAAAGTCTGATCCGCGGCAAGCTGCAAGGCATGCCGGGCGTGCAGGGAATGGATTTCAACCTGATGCAGCGCACGCTCACGGTTCGGCACACACCCGACGCGATCAAGCCGGCAGTCGAAGCCATCGAATCGCTGGGCATGGAAGCCGAGGTCCAGAGGACTGATGAGCCGCGCGATGCCCCGGTGGCCGCGCACAAGACCAATTGGTGGCCGATGGCGGTTTCGGGCGTTGCGGCGGTGGCCGCCGAAGGCGTGTACTGGGTCAACGACGGCAATCATTGGGCCGTGATCGTGCTGGCACTGGTTTCGATCTTCACCGGCGGCCTCAGCACCTACAAGAAGGGCTGGATCGCGCTGAAGAACCTCAACCTGAACATGAACGCCCTGATGGCCATCGCGGTCACCGGCGGCATGGCGATCGGCCACTGGCCGGAGGCCGCCATGGTCATGTTCCTGTTCGCGTTGGCGGAAGTGATCGAGGCGAAGTCGCTGGACCGCGCCCGCAACGCCATTCGGGGGCTGATGGACTTGGCGCCCGAGACCGCGACCGTGCGGCAGGCCGATGGCTCATGGACAGAGCTGCCGGCCAAGGAGGTCGCAAAGGGCGCGGTGGTCCGCGTGCGTCCTGGCGAGCGCATCGCACTGGACGGCCTGATCACCTCGGGTCGATCGGCCATCAACCAGGCGCCCATCACCGGCGAGAGCCTGCCCGTCGAGAAGGCCGAAGGTGACCAGGTCTTCGCCGGAACCATCAATGAGACCGGCTCTTTCGAATACAAGGTGACCGCAGGCGCCAGCGACTCGACGCTCGCGCGCATCATCCATGCCGTGGAGTCCGCGCAGGGCAGCCGTGCGCCCACGCAGCGCTTCGTCGACCAGTTCGCCCGCGTCTACACGCCGGCGGTGTTCGCGGTGTCCGTGCTGGTTGCCGTCGTGCCGCCGCTCGCCTTCGGCGGCGCATGGTTTGACTGGGTCTACAAGGCCCTGGTACTGCTGGTGATCGCCTGCCCCTGCGCTCTGGTCATCTCCACGCCGGTCACCATCGTCAGCGGCTTGGCCGCTGCCGCCCGACGCGGCATCCTGATCAAGGGTGGCGTCTACCTGGAGGGCGGGCGCAAGCTCAAGGCGTTGGCCCTGGACAAGACCGGCACACTCACACATGGCAAGCCCGAGCAGACCGACTTCGTGCCGCTGATCGGCGAGGCGCAGGAAGTTGCCGCCTGGGCCGCAAGCCTCGCGGCACGCTCGGACCATCCTGTGTCTCAGGCCATCGCCCGCAAGGCGAACCGTGACGGCATCGCGCTGCACGAGGTCGACGACTTCGCGGCGCTGCCTGGCCGCGGCGTGCGCGGCCGCGTCGCCGGGCGCATGTTGCACATGGGCAACCACAGGCTCGCCCAGGAGCTGGGCCTGAGCGAAGCGACGCTCCAGGCTCGGCTGGAGACCCTGGAGCGCCAAGGCAAGACAGCGATCCTGCTGATGGACGATGCGACCGTGCTCGGCATTTTTGCAGTGGCCGACACCGTGAAGGAAACCAGCCGTGAGGCGGTGGCCGACCTGCAGGCGCTGGGTGTGCGCACGCTGATGCTGACGGGGGACAACCAGCACACGGCCGCGGCCATCGCTGCCCAGGTCGGAATCTCTGAAGCCCGTGGTGACCAACTGCCCGAAGACAAGCTCAAGACCATCGAAAGCCTGGTCGGCGGCGAGGGCCAGGTGGGCATGGTGGGCGACGGCATCAACGATTCGCCCGCGCTCGCCCGTGCCGACATCGGCTTCGCCATGGGCGCGGCCGGCACCGACACCGCGATCGAAACAGCCGACGTCGCCCTGATGGACGACGACCTGCGCAAGATCCCCGCCTTCATCCGGCTGTCGCGTAGCACTGCGGCGATCCTCACGCAGAACATCGTTCTGGCCCTTGGCATCAAGGCGGTGTTCCTTGCGTTGACGTTCACAGGGCATGCCACCATGTGGATGGCTGTGTTCGCTGACATGGGGGCAAGTCTTTTGGTTGTCGTCAATGGGCTGCGCCTCCTGAAGTTCAAGGCGGCATGAACAATGGATGAACCATCTCTTCGCAAGACGCAGTGGTACTCACTCGCGATCGTTATATTCGCCGGCGATCAGGCAGCTAAGAGCTACATTGACGCGACAACTCCCTTGGGTTGGTCGCACGAGGTGGCGTCATTCTTCAACCTAGTTCACGCTCTCAATCCCGGCGCGGCGTTCAGCTTCCTTGCTGGCGCGGGCGGCTGGCAGCGGTGGTTTTTTCTGGCGATCGCGTTCGCAATATCGGCATGGCTCGCATGGCTGCTCTCCCGGCCGCTGCGCAAAACGGAAGGCCTTTCGTACAGCCTCATTCTGGGCGGCGCATTGGGCAACGCGTTCGACCGCGCCACGCGCGGGCACGTTATCGACTACATCGACTTTCACCTGCACGGCTGGCACTGGCCCGCCTTCAACATCGCTGACATGGCCATCGTGGGCGGGGCGATCGCGCTGGTGGCCCAGTCGTTCATGAGCGTGGAGAACCCGGCCGCCACAAAGGAGTCCCAGTGACATTGGGACGATCCGGAAATTCGCAATGCACACGGTGCAGGACACCAATCTGAAGAGAACGGCCCCCAGCATGAGCGGCCGCGGCTTGGCCCTCATGCTAGCGCCCACCGCCGCTTTTGCTGCAACGCCCTGTTGCGATGGCGGCGATTGCTGCAACGACGTCGCAATGCCTTGCTGTGAATAAACAGCACGCAAGCCAGTTGACCTGGCAATTATGAAAGTCCATCACGGCGATGCTGGCCTTTTTCGTTCCAATGAGCCGTCACGGAGAGGTGATGATGAAGCTATGCCGGGATCCTGCAAGCTTTAGGACGGTCTTCTTTACCGCATAGCGATATGCTGATGTCACCCGTTCGCCTCGCCTGGCAAGTACAAGTAGTTCGTCGCGGTTTTCTGGCCGTGTCCGCCCGCTTCGCTGGCCCTTTTGCCCCAAACAAGCGCAATCATGCCTGCGTTACCACCAAAGTTCGCCCCCGCCAGTTGCTGTTCCTAAAGGGCATCAAGCTCAACGCCATCGCCGACCGGCCAGCGTATTTCGCATCGCTGCGTGCCCGTCGGGGCCAGCCCATCGTCATCCTCGCAGAGCTGGGACCGGACGAGGCATTCGCCCTGTGGAAGCAGCATGTACTGGGCGACAGGCCTCGCTGACCCAGTTTCGCCTCATCCTCCTGACAGCCCCGCACTTATTGCGGGGCTTTCTTTTTTCCGCGTTCGCCAATCGGGGCTGTTGCAAATGCCGATTTCCGGCTGACGCGGCTCGCCTCGCGCATGAAGCTGCCCGCATGTGTCGCTGATTCGTCAGCACCATGCCAGCAGCCAGAGTTTCCAGGCTGCCGCGGATTCTTTCCGCGCTACCCGCCAGTCCGCCATCGCATCGAGTCTGCGGACGCGCGTCACCCGTGACGCCGATGCTTTTTTCTCAACCGCGTGCGGGAGCTGCCATCCCGTGAGGGACGAGGCCCCGCTTTTTCCAAGGAGCCCGTCCATGTCCCAGCAAGCCTCTTTCGGCCAGTTGGCCTTGATCCATTGCGGCAAGTTCCTGCCGCTCGAAATCCTGCATAGCGCCGCCGGCCACTACATCGGCACGCGCGATACAGAAGGTCCCGTTTCGCGGGAATCCTGCCAGTACTTCCGCAGCTATGCCGCGGCTCAACGTGCCCTCGAAAGAGGCGGCTGGTCCCAGCTCGCCACACCCTGATCCAACTGGAGGAACCACGTCATGAACCAGCTTTTGCCCCAGGAAGTCGTCGATCAGATCATGCGGGAAGAGCAGCATTTCGCCGCCGCGCCCCAAGCCTTCTTCGAGGTCTGGAAGCGCGGCGTCGAGATCGCAGGCCCGCAATGGTTTGGCGACGGCACGCGCGAAGGCCTGAACCAGGCAAAGAGCAAGTGGGATCTGCGTCCCGACATGCTGCGTGCCAACGACGCACTCGGCGTCCTGAGCAGCGGGGAACGCATGTTCCTGTCCGCCATGTTCAGCTTCTACAACGCGCGCGAGGGCGGTGCCATGCTCAAGCGCTGCCACTTCCAAGGACTGTCGGACTTCGATGGTCTCGATCTGCAACGTCGCCAGGTGATCGCCGACCTGCTGCTGAACTACAGCGGTTGGTGAGCCGGTCCCTGGCACACCTTCATCACTGCGTTCACGGGACCCCATGAGGGACATGCGCCTCGTTCGAGGCCATGTCCCTCGCGTTTTCTCCCCGCCCAGCGCCATCCGGCATCAGGCGGTTTCCCCTGCGGATGCCATCGTCCGCAAGGGCTGGCTCCGTTCATTCATCGAAAGGAGCCTTCATGGCCAACAACTACTACGAAGCCACCGGCGTTCTCGTGCTCGACCGTGTGACGCCCGTCATCCAGGCGCTGTTCGGCGCCTTCGCGCTGGACGAGAGCCACCCCGGCAACGGGCAGGCCTACATCGCCCAGATCGCCGAGACCACCAATCCGCAATGGCCGGACGTGCTCGATGGCCTGGAAGACCTGGCCACGCAACTCGGTATTCCGATGCCGGACGACGAAGGGCTGTCGATCCCGCCGCTGCTCGAACTGCTCGCCGTGCACTTCCGTGCCGATGAGGACGAAGAGCTGGGGAACTTGATCGACCGTCATTCGTTCGAGGACACCGCCGATCTCGACGCATTGTTTCTGATCGCCACCCGGTTCGATGACGGGCACCACCTGACCGCCATCCAGTTCGAGGGCTGCTGGTACTGCAGCAAGCCGCGGCTGTTCGAGTTCGGCGGCAACGGCTGCTACCTGAGCCGCGAGGTCCGCTTCATCAGCTCCTCCTCCCAGGCCCTCCAGCTCGGCGACCAATTGCGCAAGACCATTGTGGCCGCCGACATCGAAGAGGCTTCGGCCCTGATCGCGCTGGAGACCATCAATCTGCTGGCGGGCGTCAGCGACGAGCCATTCCGCATGAATTTGCGCCGGCGCGTCGCCGAGCGATTGGCCCAAACGCCAACGATCAGCGTCACCTGACGCTGTTTCCTTTCTTTCCACCCACCGGGGTCAATTCCCGGTGGCGGGGATTTGCTCCATCATTATTCTGTTGGAGAAATCCCATGTCCCAGAATCCCAATCCCTTTCTACGCGGCTACTGGAATCTGAAAATCGTCCGCACGCTGTCCATCAGCTACGAGGACGGAAGCCCGCATGTTTGGCGAAACATCCACCCGAGCCAGCAGCACCTCTGCGACGCGGCGCTGGTTTCTTCTCCTTGCATCATCACCAGCGACTTCGCGGTGGTCAGGACTGGCACCGAACCTGTCGGCGCCGCACTGATCGCCGAATGCGACGCGGCTGAAGGGGGCAGCGGCGAAGGCATGGTGGGTGCCGTGGTGTACGCGATCCACGGCGACGACTTCGACGGCCGCCCCGTCCACATTGGCGACACCTATTCGGCCGAGGCCGCACGGGAAGTCGTGCAGCGGTTGAGCTTCGAGACCGGCTACTACAGCCGGTGCTGGGAAATCAGCAGCGCGCACATCAGCCGCGAAACCGGCCAGTACCTGGCCAACCTGGCTGACCTCGCGACGCCGGAGGCCTTTTTGTTCATCGCGTTCCGGATTCCCTACAGCCCGGCGATCGGCGTCAAGCTGATCTCCACGCCCTGGACGGACCAGCACCTGCAGGACGTCGAGGGGATCGCCGCCGAGCAGCTTCGGCAGGAGCACCGCAGCAAGGGCATGCCGGACGAGCTGGCACAGATCCTTGAACTGGCCGGCCAGGCCGACGTGCGCATCCTCATCCTCGATGCCGACGCACCCGTGTTGCCGGGCCTATCGCTGGCCGGCGAATAGCTGCCACACACATCCCCGGCCTTCCTTGTCCTCACCGCATGCCGGCCCGGTCTCCCGCCAGAGAGCCGGGCCGGCGCACTTTCACAGGAGCGATCCCATGTTCCCCGACCTCATCACACCCGCATCCGACTTCGAGCACCAACTCGGAGCCTGCGTCAACGCCATGAGCCAGGAAGATGCCATCGGCCAGATCCTGGTATTCGAGCGCATGAGCGGCACGCTGCACATGCGCCATATCGCCAGCGCCGACCTGGTGGACACCGACGTGGACGACTACGAAATGGTCGTCTTCGACGGTGGCAACACAAGCGGCGACACGTGGAAACACGTGTT
The DNA here is from genome assembly GCF_004216695.1 of Pigmentiphaga kullae. Classification (GTDB taxonomy): domain Bacteria; phylum Pseudomonadota; class Gammaproteobacteria; order Burkholderiales; family Burkholderiaceae_B; genus Pigmentiphaga; species Pigmentiphaga kullae. Next base: position 347,180 of record NZ_SGXC01000002.1, on the reverse strand, counting down.
CTTTCCGCGTCAGCGCGAGCACTACTTCGTGTACCAAGCCTGATTCCTCCAGCCCCTTTCGAGGGGCTTTTTCTTGCCCGCAGCACAGGAAAACGGTTGTGGTGCGGTGCCGTTTCCTGCGGGCAGGCAGACCGCCCCAGGGCCATGCTTGCCCCATGTTCGTCGGCGTTGCCGGCACATGCCCAGGCAGTCGAGACCTTCGAGGCTGCAAGCGCGGGAAACCGTGCTGGTCGTTTCTTCCTACGGACCTACCGCGTCCATCCACGCCACCCACAAGGGACCTCTCCCTTGCGGGCGGGGAATCCCTTGTTTTTCCTCAAGGAGTTTCCCCATGGATCGTTCCCTCATCAAATCCATGATGCCTTCGCTGGTCGCAGGCCATGTGCCCCGCAACGTGCGGTCGTTCAAGTACCGCGTGTTCGATGATCAGCCGCTGTCCTCAACGCTGGGCTTCGCCATCGACCCCCAACCCTTCGACGGCAAGGTGGTCGCCGCGACCGACGATGCCATCGTCGTCAAGCTCAAGCCTTCCGAGTTCGCGGTGCTCGATCCCAGCCTGGTGACCACGGTTCCTGCCGAAGGCGCCAAGGTGCATGTCCAACCCTATGCCCGTCGTCGCTTCGACGGACTGCGCGCGGACACGCCGGAGGTCATCACCGAGGAGACTTCGGACGGCACGCCGTACACCATCACGAGGCACATCCTCGGCTCGGCGCCGGCCAAGCTGCCCATTCCCACGCCGCAGTGCATGGAGTTGGGCCAGCTCATCGAGCAGTTGGAGGAGATGCCGGCCCCCGATCGCTTCCGGCGCATCACCCACATGCTGGTGGATGCCGGTGCCCGCGACTTCACCTGGGTCGATCCCACGCCCTCCAAGATCATCGAGACCCCGCCGGCGATCAGCTTCACGGTCTCGACCGCGAAGTTCGAGGGCCGGGTGACGATCCTCTACGACCGCGGCGGAGACACCTACGTGGTGGAACTGCACCGTCAGAACGGTGAATCGGTCGAACTGGTCGATCGGCACGACGAGGTGTATTTCGACATGCTCGGCGAAGTGCTGGAGAGGCTCATCGACGACGGGCGCTGGCGCCAGATCGACGTGAGCATCCTCGACGCGAAAGCGGCCCGCAAGCGCCAGGCCGTCCCGGCATGACGCCCCGCAGCGAAACCGGGCGGTCCTGCGGCTGACCCGAGGCATCCGCCACGGCGTTCCAGCCGTTCCGGCCGCGTGCACTACAGGCCCTTCATCCCATCGGATGGAGGCCTTTCTCATTCTTCCACACAGGAGATTTCATCCATGTCACTGCGATTCAAAGGCGCTGACCTGCGCCCCGTGCTGACCGAAGCCATCGCCAATCAGGGGTCGTCTCAGAAAACGGAAAAAAATCGTACGCTAAGAGCCGAAGTGGGCCCTTTAGCAGCAATGCAAAGCTGCGATCAACGGGCAGGAAACATTGCCATGGTGCGCGTTGCACTCTCTCACTAGCGTCGACAGGGCCTCTTCCATCCGCGTGAGGTCCGCCATGCGTGCGCGCACATCGGCCAGCCGGTGAGCAGCCAGTTCGGCCGCCTCGCTGCAATGGGTGCCGTCCTCCAGTTTCAGGAGCTGGCCGACTTCATCCAGGCTGAATCCCAGGCGCTGGGCTGACTTCACGAACTTCACCCGCGCCACGTCCGCCTGCCCGTAGCGGCGGATGCGACCGTAGGGCCGCTCCGGCTGGGGTAGCAAGCCCTTGAGCTGATAGAAGCGGATCGTCTCCACGTTGACCCGGGCTGCCTTGGCGAAGGCCCCGATGGTCAGATTCTCTTGAGCGTTCTCCATGGCGCTTGACTCCGTAGTTGACTACGGAAGTAACGTTACAGCATCAAGCGAAGTCCCGGAAGGAGAACCTTATGTCGGAACCCAAGAACGGCTGCGGCGCACTGGCGACCGGCGGCGTCGCGGCCGTCCTCGCCTCGGCCTGCTGCCTCGGCCCCCTTGTCCTGGTCGCGCTCGGCTTCTCTGGCGCGTGGATCGGCAACCTGACCGTGCTGGAGCCGTATCGGCCGATCTTCATCGGCGCAGCGCTCATCGCGCTGTTCTTCGCCTGGCGCAGCATCTTCCGACCAGCCCATGCCTGCAAGCCCGGCGACGTTTGCGCCGTGCCCCAAGTGCGGACTGCCTACAAGGTGATCTTCTGGATCGTGGCCGCCCTGGTTCTGGTTGCCCTCGCGTTTCCCTACGTCCTGCCGCTGTTCTACTGAAAGGAGATCACCATGAAGAAACTCACCACCCTCACCACCCTCATCGCCCTGGCCGCCGCTCTAAGCGCGCCCGCCTGGGCTGCCACCAAGACCGTCACCCTGTCGGTGCCCGGCATGACCTGCGCCGCGTGCCCGATCACGGTCAAGACGGCTCTGTCCAAGGTCGCCGGCGTCGAGAAGGCCGAAGTCAGCTTCGAGAAGCGGGAGGCCGTCGTCACCTTCGACGAGGCCAAGACCAATGCCGACGCCTTGACCAAGGCCACCGCAAACGCGGGTTACCCGTCCAGCGTCAAGCAGTGAGGGCGTAATCATGGCCGAGGCGATCACCCTCCACATCGAAGGCATGACCTGCACGTCGTGCGCCGAGCACGTCCAGCAGGCTTTGACGAACGTGCCCGGCGTGCGCGCGGCCTCGGTGTCCTATCCGCAGCGGCAGGCCGAAATCGAGGCGGATGCAGGCGTGAGCGTGGCCCCGCTGGTTGCCGCAGTGGCCACGCTCGGCTATCGCGCACGGCTTACCGACACGCCGAACAAGCCTGCCGGCCTGCTAGACAAGGCGCTGGGCTGGCTCGGTGGCGAAACGAAGCATGTTGGCGGTGAACAAGCGCTGCACGTGGCTGTGATAGGCAGCGGCGGCGCGGCGATGGCGGCTGCCTTGAAGGCCGTGGAGCAAGGCGCCCGCGTCACGCTGATCGAGCGCGGCACCATCGGCGGCACCTGCGTCAATGTCGGCTGCGTGCCGTCCAAGATCATGATCCGCGCCGCGCACATCGTCCACCTGCGCCGCGAAAGCCCGTTCGATGCTGGCCTGCCGGCCGCAGCGCCCGCTGTACTGCGCGAGCGGCTGCTGGCCCAGCAACAAGGCCGCGTCGAGGAGCTGCGCCATGCCAAGTACGAAGGCATCCTGGCAAGCACTCCGGCCATCACCGTGCTGCGCGGCGAGGCCCGGTTCAGGGACACGCGCACGCTGACCGTGGCGACCGCTGACGGCGGCACGCACGAGGTGAACTTCGACCGCTGCCTGATTGCCACCGGCGCGAGCCCGGCGCTTCCGCCAATCCCGGGCCTTGCGGACACACCCCACTGGACCTCCACCGAGGCGCTGGAAAGCAGCTCGCTCCCCGAGCGGCTGGCCGTGATTGGTTCCTCCGTGGTGGCGGTCGAGTTGGCGCAAGCCTTCGCCCGGCTGGGCAGCCAGGTCACGATCCTGGCGCGCAGCACGCTGTTCTTCCGAGAAGACCCGGCCATCGGGGAAGCCGTAACAGACGCCTTCCGCGCCGAGGGCATCGAGGTGCTGGACCACACCCAGGCGAGCCACGTTGCCTATGCGGGCGGGGAATTCGTGCTCACCACCGGGCAGGGGGAAGTGCGCGCCGACAAGCTGCTGGTCGCCACCGGTCGCGCGCCGAACACGCGCAGCCTGAACCTTGAAGCGGCAGGCGTCGAAGTCAATGCGCAGGGAGCCATCGTCATCGACCGCGCCATGCGCACGAGCGCACCGCACATCTTTGCTGCCGGCGACTGCACCGACCAGCCGCAGTTCGTCTATGTGGCGGCGGCGGCCGGCACGCGCGCCGCGATCAACATGACCGGCGGCGACGCGGCGCTGGACCTGACGGCGATGCCGGCGGTGGTGTTCACCGATCCGCAGGTGGCGACCGTGGGCTACAGCGAGGCGGAAGCGCACCACGACGGCATCGAGACCGACAGCCGGCTGCTGACGCTCGACAACGTGCCGAGGGCGCTCGCCAACTTCGACACGCGCGGCTTCATCAAGCTGGTGGCGGAAGCTGGCTCAGGGCGGCTGATCGGCGTACAGGCGGTCGCGCCGGAAGCGGGCGAACTGATCCAGACGGCCGCGCTGGCGATCCGCCACCGGATGACCGTGCAGGAGCTGGCCGACCAGTTGTTCCCCTACCTGACCATGGTCGAGGGACTGAAGCTCGCGGCGCAGACCTTCAACAAGGACGTGAAGCAACTGTCCTGTTGCGCCGGATGAGGAAAAGGGAGGTGTTCGATGAACGCCTACAGCCGCGCCAACCGCCGCATCTACGCGGCCTTGTCCGATCCCCTGTCGGCCACCCACCGGCACCGCCTCGACGATCTGCTCAAGCGCCACGACAACGGCAAGACGACCTGGCTGGCCTGGCTGCGCCAGTCGCCCGTCAAGCCGAACTCGCGCCACATACTCGAACACATCGAGCGCCTCAAAGCCTGGCAGGCGCTCGACCTGCCTTCCGGCATCGAGCGGTCGGTGCACCAGAACCGCCTGCTCAAGATCGCCCGCGAAGGCGGCCAGATGACGCCCGCCGATCTGGCCAAGTTCGAGGCACAGCGCCGCTACGCGACCCTGGTGCGCTCGCCATCGAGGGCATGGCCACCGTCACCGACGAAATCATCGACCTGCACGACCGCATCCTGGGCAAGCTGTTCAACGCTGCCAAGCACAAGCATCAGCAGCAGTTCCAGGCGTCCGGCAAGGCGATCAACGCCAAGGTGCGGCTGGCCACCTCGATCAAGCAGGGCACGGTGACGGCCTCGCTGATGCTCAGGAAACTCGGCAGCTACCCGCGCCAGAACGGCCTGGCCGTGGCGCTGCGCGAGCTGGGCCGCATCGAGCGAACGCTGTTCATCCTGGACTGGCTGCAAAGCGTCGAGCTGCGCCGCCGCGTGCATGCCGGACTGAACAAGGGCGAAGCCCGCAACGCGCTAGCCCGCGCCGTGTTCTTCAACCGGCTGGGCGAAATCCGCGACCGCAGTTTCGAGCAGCAGCGCTACCGGGCCAGCGGCCTCAACCTGGTGACGGCGGCCATAGTGTTGTGGAACACGGTCTATCTGGAACGGGCCTCAAACGCCTTACGCGGTCACGGCCAGACTGTCGATGACGCCCTGTTGCAGTACCTGTCGCCGCTGGGCTGGGAGCACATCAACCTGACCGGCGATTACCTCTGGCGCAGCAGCGCCAAGATCGGCGCGGGCAAGTTCAGGCCGCTACGACCGCTGCAACCGGCTTAGCGTACGATTTTTTCCGTTTTCTGAGACGTCCCCAATCAGTGCCGCATTGTCCTGGTCAAGGATCAGGGCGTGTACTTCCTCGCCGAGCGTGGGGAGCGTCGCCCGGATGGGCGCCAGGCACTGCTCGCCTACGCCGTCGGATGCAACCCGGACACCGACCCGTTCGATGACTGGTGGCACCTCGCCGGCCGCGAGCTGGGCGGCGATGACTTCGCGGAGTATTTCGACCCGAAGGACGGCCTGTTCACGCGCCTCCAGCACTCGGCGGACGATCTCGTGCTTTCCGCCACCGCCACGCACCTGTCCTTAGCAGTGGTGCCTCCCGCCTGACGCGGCAACCGCCTCGCAGCCCCCGCATCGGGGGCCTTCTTTTGTTCGCACCGCCGCCATCGCCGCGCGTGCGCGTTTGTCTCCAGCCGCCGAGGCACGCCCCGCCGGCCACAACGCCGGCATGCCACCGGAGACAACCGCATGAACACGCCATCGACCTCGCCGAGGCTGCACCTCCTACCGGTGTCGCTGCGCACGGCCAATGCATTCGTTCTGTCGCACCATCGCCACCACCGCCCGGTCCAGGGCGCGAAGTTCGCCCTGGCCGTCACGCTGAGCGACAGCGACCTGATCCACGGCGTGGCCATTGTCGGCCGCCCGGTCGCGCGGCACCTGGACGCTGGAAGTCACGCGGCTGTGCACCGACGGCACACCCAGCGCCTGCAGCAAGCTCTACGGCGCGGCCTGGCAGGCGGCAAGGGCGCTGGGCTACATACGCCTGCTCACCTACACCATGCCCGACGAAGGTGGCGCCAGCCTGCGCGCCGCCGGCTGGCGGCTGATCGGCGCGCGCGGTGGCGGCGCCTGGAGCCGTCCCGGCCGTCCGCGCGCCGATACCCCCGAGCACCTGCGCGGCGCCAAGTGCCTGTGACAGGCGCCGGGTGGCGCGGACAAAGGGAAGCGCCCGGGTGCCGATTGATTGCTGCCGCGCGCGCGAGGCCCCGCCATGCTGGCCCCATGCCTGCTGACGTCGTCAGCGACATGCCAGGCAACCATCGGTCTTCGAGGTTGCGGCGCAGTTCCCACTGCGTGACCGAGCCAGCTCGCACCGCATCCTTCCGCGAGCGGCCACCAGCCTCTGGTGGCGGATGCTTTCGCCTTATCAACCCACCGCGGGGTCACGCACCTTCCCCGCATGCGTGGGCCGGTGTGTCTCCGCTTCATCCCAATGGAGATTCACCATGAACACCACGTCCAACGAGAAATCGTATTTCGACCTCCACACCTCGGGCATCGGCTACATCCAGCGTGTCCGTGAAGTGCCCGTCCGGGGCGGCCGCCGTGCGCAGCCTTTCCTGGCATGCACCATCGCCGCGCTGGTCGGCCCCGCCCGGGACCCCAGCTACCGCTACTTCGACGTCAAGGTCTCGGGTGCCGAGGCCAAGAAGCTCGTTCAGCGCTACATCGGCGTTGACGATCCCAAGCAGCGCCCGCTGGTGCGCTTTCGCCTCGGTGACCTGTGGGGCGATGTGTACATCCGCGACAAGGGTGAGCAGAAGGGTCAGGCCGCCGCGTCCCTCAAGGCGCGACTGCTCAAGGCCGAACTGATCGACCGGGCCGAACTGGCTTCGATCGAGCAGCACGAGTTGATCACCCGCGGCATCGGCTATCTCAATCGTGTGAAGGACGTCACCCCAAAAGCTGGCGACTCGTTCCTCTCTTGCACCGTCGCGGCACTGGCCGGGCCTGTCGATGAACCGGAGTATCGGTACTTCGACACCATCGTCGCCACCCCGGAAGCCGAGCACCTGGTTCGCCGGTGCGTTCAGGCCGTCGAGGGTGACCGCAAGGTGCTGATCGCCTTCCGTCTGAACGACATGAAGATCGATCCGTACATCCGCACCAAGGGTGAGCACGCCGGGGAACCGGCCGCCAGCCTGGAATCGACGCTGGTCCACATCGGTCTCATCAAGATCGACGGCACCCAGGTCTATCCGACGAGCCAGGCGCAAGCCGAGGCGCCGCCGGCCGAAGACGCATCCGCGTCCGAAGCCGACGATGCCATCGACACGGCCACCGAGCCCGCCGAGCGCGAGCCCGAGGCGCAAGTCCAGGAGCAGGAGCCGGCATTGGCTGCTTCGTTCTGATCCGGCACGGCCTCTCACGGGGCCTTGTCGCTTTTCCTCCCCACGTACGCCGCGTCCCCAGGACGCGTGCTTGCGCATTTCATCCCCCGAGTTCCGCGTGGTCTCACGGCCACGCGGTTGTCGAATTTCTCAAAGGAGATCAGCCATGTCTCTGGTATCCCGCTTTGCTCCGCAATCCCCGATCCTGCGCTCTGATCGCCCACTCTCGGACGACCGCATTCGTGCCGTCGTTCCGTCGATCTTCGCCGACGCTCCACATGGGAGCCGGTCCGATCGGTATGCCTACATACCGACCTCGACCGTGCTGACCAAGCTGCGCCAGGAGGGCTTCGAGCCCTTCATGGTGTGTCAGACGCGCGTGCGCAACGAAGACCGGCGCGAGTACACGAAGCACCTCATCCGACTTCGCCATGCAAGCCAGATCAACGGCGACGAGGCGAACGAGATCATCCTGCTCAACAGCCATGACGGCACGAGCAGCTATCAGATGCTCGCCGGCATGTTCCGGTTCGTCTGCCACAACGGCCTGGTTTGCGGTGACACCACCGCAGACATCCGCGTTCCCCACAAGGGCGACGTGGCCAGCCAGGTGATCGAAGGTGCCTACGGAGTCCTCGAAGGTTTCGAGCGCGTGCATAACGCGCGCGATGCGATGCGCACCATCACCCTCGATGAGGGCGAAGCGGAGGTCTTTGCGAACTCTGCGCTCGCACTCAAGTACGACGATCCGGCCAAGTCCACGCCTGTCACCGAGAGCCAACTGCTGGCCCCTCGGCGATGGGACGACCGCAAGAACGACCTGTGGGCCGTCTTCAACCGCGTCCAGGAGAACCTAGTCAAAGGGGGCCTGAACGGACGCACGGCCAACGGCCGCAATCAGCGCACCCGTCCGGTGCAAGGCATCGACCAGAACCTGCGCCTGAACCGGGCGTTGTGGCTGCTGGCCGAAGGCATGCGCCAGCTCAAGGCGTGATGCCACGCGGACCTCGCCCACCTCGGGCGAGGCCATTTCCTCTCATCCACCGGGTGCCGTCGGCGGCCCGTCATTCATCATCAGGAGAACCATCATGGCAACCCCATCGGCTTCCGAGAAATCTGTTGCGCCCATCGTCGTCCCCGGCCAGCTCACGCTGCGTACCATCCGCGGCAAGAACGGCCCGTTCACGGTTGGCCGCCTCGCGACGCACCTCGGTACTTTCGAGGTCAAAGACCCGGAGCTGGAGCAGTACCCCGAAGGCAAGTACGACGGGGAATTCATCATCAGGTACATCTTCCCGAAGTCCTATCCGGTCGGCGGCGGCATGCGGTTCGAGATCCGTGCCAGCCTCGACGGCATGACGCTCAACGGCATCGACAAACTCAGCCGCGACGAAGCCCGCAGCTTCGCCACCCAGGACGTCGATCCGCTCGATGAAGAGCAAGGGGCGCAGCCTGCGGCAACGCCGGCCAAGCCCACCAAAGCGTCCAGGCCCGCCAAGCCCGCACCCGTGCAGGCGTCCGCGGACCCGCTGGTCGATACCACGCCCTTCGGCGTGGATGCGCCACCGCCTGCTACGGCCGCTGCCCCCGGCAGCACCGAAGACGGTGACGCCGCGCTCTTCGGCCTGCTGTGGCCGCTGGGCGAGTCCGTGAAACTGGATTCGACCATCGACCGCCGCACCCTGCGCGCGCAGATCGCCCGCCTGGGCGAGCTGGGCTACGCGCTGGACTTCAAGACGCAGGAGTGGAGCCGCCAGGCCGAACCAAAACCTGCGTGATCGCAGACGCCGCATGCGCGGTGTTCTTCATCCACCCGCCGGGGTTCCTTTCCCATGCGGGGGAGGCCCTGGCCATTTTCTGGAGGTCTCCATCATGTCCACCATCGCTTGCGATACCCCGCGTTCAACGCTGGATGAACCCGCGTGGCGGGACCTTTGCAAAGCGGCCGCCGCACACGCCCAGCGCGGTTGCGGCTTGTCCTACGACCACTACGTGACGCTCTTCAGTTCGGCGATCGACGCACAGGCCAATCGTTTGCCGGATGAGCAACGTGCTCAGGCTCTCGAAATCGCGGCCCAGGAATGGGACTACGCAACACCTGCCGAACGGCAGGAAACCCAGGACTGGAATGCGGAGCATGGCTATTGCTCGCACGGGATCGAGTTCGGCTACTGCCCGGCCGGTTGTGATCGAGACGATGACGACTGGGATTGAGGGCGACGCATAGGTTCCTTCGCCGCAGATGCGGCATTCCATCACCCGCTGGGGGTTCTTCCCCACGGGGAGGCCTTCAGCTCAACTTTTCGAGGAGGCCTCTCATGGGCTGGTATTTCTCAAACCAATCGCGGTCCGAACTGATCGCGGAACTGATCGCACCGCAAGAGACCGAGCGCGCCAGCGTCAAGGTCATCGCTCACACCCTGCGCGGCAACGTGCTGTGGTCCGTCGCCGAAGTGACCGCCAAGGTCGAAGGCGTGCATCGTGATCTCGCACCGGGCCAGTCCCTGCGCTACATCCGCTGCGATCTGCTTGAACGAAGCGGCGGCCAGTGGGGCTACAAGTCCTTGGACGAGTCCATGCACCCGTACTACTACACGTGCCCGCTGTCCTATCTGGACCTCGCACCGGAGCAGTCCGCCGACTGGCGTGCAGGCGTTCGCGCCTACCACGCCCGGCGGCGCACACCCACGGCATCCGCGGCATCCGCCGCGGCGTCGATGGCCTGAGCCAGGAGGAACCGACATGGACCCGATCCTGGCAACGCTTCCGCCCTCGTTGCTGGCACTCGTTGAAGGGAGTTTGTCCAACGACGAAGTGTCCTCCGACGAGGAAATGCTGGCGTACTTCATCGACAACGGCCTCACCGAGGACCAGGCACGGCAGGCACTGACCTACCGCGACCAGTACCTCAACAACATCTACCTGGAAGGCTTCACGCCGATCACTTCGGCGGACGAGCCGCTTCACTTCAACCCGCACACCCGGCAGTTCGAGCCGGACTGAGCGGTTTTCTTCCACCCCCTGGGGCAGTACTTGCCCCAGCGGGCGGTGCTGTTCCCGTTCATCCGAGGACACCACCATGCCCGCAAACACTTCTTCCACGCTGTACCGCATCGACGAATGCCCGGACGTGATGGCCGACGCCTGCGTCGGCGATGACCAGGGCAACCTGATCTTCCTGTCCATCTGGGCGCGGGACACCGCCGTCCAGCAGTTCCTCGCTCGCCTGACCCTCGGGCGCGACGAGCAGGGACTGGACCAGTTCCACGTCATCACCGACCAGGGCGGCAGCGTCCCGGTATTCATCGGCAACGTCGATCGCCTGGAAAAGCGCATCACGCGCGCGTACCGGCGGACGCTGTTCGGCTCGCTGTCCAACGTGTGGCTGTTCGACCGGCGCTGCGTCAAGCCCGACAAGGCCAACGCCAGCGCATTGGCACTGCTGCCACGCGACAGCGCCCACAGGCTTGACCGCCTGTGGATGCTGGTGCGGGACACCTGCCCGTTGCCGCTGCTCGATCACTGGCGCGAGACCGTGCTGGAACTGCTGCAAACCCGCGAGATGCTGGCCCGCCTTCCGTTCGCCCTCGGGCCGCTGGAAGGCCATCGGCTCGCCATCGACGTGCCGGCGCTGACCCTGGCGCTCGGCTCCCTGATCCGCAGCGACGCGCTCACCGCCTATCCGTATCCGGCCAAGATTTGGACGCCGGAAGCGGTAGCGGCTTGACCCACCCTCGGAGGCACGCCTTGGCGTACTTCCGTGTTTCATCCCCGCCAACCAGGAGACTTCCATGGCCCTCATGTTCCCGCGGCTCGCCCGCAATTTCGTCAAGAACGGATATTTCCCGACCGACGAACCCACGCTCGAAAGAGCGCTCAACGCACTGATGCCCAGCGACGGGCCGATGTGCATCCTCGATCCCTGCGCCGGCGAAGGCGTGGCGATCGCCGAAGCCGCCCATGCCCTCGGGCGCGAGCAGGCAAAGGCGTTCGCCGTCGAGTTCGACGCGGAGCGGGCGCGCCATGCCCGCGGCCTGGTCGATCACTGCCTGCACGCGGACCTGATGGACACGATGGTCTCCAAGCAGTCCTTCGGGCTGCTCTGGCTCAACCCGCCGTATGGGGACCTGTCCAAGGACGTCAACGGCAACATCGGCTATCAGGGCCAGGGCCGTGCCCGCCTTGAAAAGCTGTTCTACCAGCGCACGCTCTCGCTGCTGCAATACGGCGGCGTGCTGGTTTTCATCGTCCCCGGCTACGTGCTCGACGCGGAGTTGGTCGGCTGGCTGACGCGCCACTACACGGACCTGCGCATCTACCGAGCGGTGGAGACGCAGTTCAAGCAGGTGGTGATCTTCGGACGCCGGGTGCGCCAGCGCGAGCAGGTGCCCGATGGCGTCAAGGCCGTGCGCAATCTGCTGTTGCAGGTAGGGCAAGGCGAAGTCGAAGCCGAGGAACTGCCGAGCGAGTGGCCGTTCCTGCCGTACATCGTCCCCGCCAGCCCGGCCGAGCCAGAGCATTTCTTCCGCGTGACGATGGAGCCCGAGCAGTTCGCCGATGAGGTTGGCAGGCTGCAAGGCTTGTGGCCATCGCAGGACACGCACCTGGGGGCTGCGCAGCAATCGCTGCGTCCACCGGCGCGGGCCTTGTCCCGCTGGCATCTCGCCCTGGCTCTGGCCGCGGGTGCGATCTCGGGGGTTGTGCGCTCCAAGACCGGGCGCGTGCTCGTCGTCAAAGGTGACACCCACAAGGACAAGACGCTCCAGCGGGAGTTCACCGAACGCGAAGACGGCTCCATCGCCGAGACCCGCATCCTCACCGACAAGTTCGTTCCCGTCATCCGCGCGTGGGACATGACACCTGGCTCCGCGACACGGGGCGAGGTGTTGACCATTCGCTGATCCACCGGACGCGCTGCCGTCCTGCTGTACCAACTCGAAGGAGAAACACCATGATCCCCAATCCGTTCAAGCGGCCTGCGCCGCACAAGCAACCGTTGTTCGCACCGAGTACGTTGAAGTTGAGCGAGAAGGTGCATTGGCTGGCCCGGCGAGGCCTGATCGACCCCTTGGCCTATGTCCAGCGCCATGTGCGCGGGGACTGGGGCGAGATCGATGAGGCCACACGCCAAGCCAACGACGTGGCGATCCAACAGGACAACCTAATGATCTCGCAGTTCAGGATCACGCCGGACCTGGCGCTGATCGTCAAGACCAGCGAGGACCACCAGACCACGGTGGTCCAGCTTCCCGAAGAGCGGGACCTGATCTGAGGCCCCACATCGTCATCCTCATCCACCTGACGGAGCCACTTCACTCCGGCAGGGGTGTCGTGGCTCAATGACTCATCAAGGAGGAGCCCATGGCATCGCATCGCATCGAAACCTACTGCCAGCGGCTGGCGTTCCCCATCGGGGCGCTCATCTTCAGCAGAGGTGTAGACCGCCTGGTCCGCGCGGGTCGCCTGGACCCGATCCCGTACTTCAGGCGCCACACCCGTGGCGACTGGGGCGACGTCAACATCCAGCAATGGCAGACGAACAGCAGCGCGCTTCAATCGGGCGCGTCGCTGGAATCGCACTACGTGATCCATCCGGGGCTCGCCATTCGCATCGTCACCGATTCGCAGCGCTGCGCAACCGTCATCGTGCTTCCGTCCGAAGACTGAGCACGGTTCACCTGCGGGCCGCCCAGGCCAGCACCTTCAACCACCCTCAGCCACGCGTCGATTCTCTTCCCACCACGGGGCATGCCATTGCCCCGCTGGGGGTGGTGCATGCCCCATTTTTCTTTGGAGCATCACCATGTCCCTCGATCTCGAAACCACTGCCGCTGAATCCGCGCCCGTACAGGGCGAACTGCTCGACGCGGAATCTTCCCCTCTGACCCTGAGCCTTCAGGATTTTGTCGGCGAGTTCGGCGACGAACTACTCGACGCCCTCAACAGCGCTAATCCGCCGGTCTATACCGGCCAACCGCAGGCGCACCGGCAACTGGTGGTCGCCAGCCTCAAGCGCAAGCTGTTCCCAGCCCAGGCCGAAGTCGTCCACGCCGCCGCCGAGCTGCTGATCGACCGTGGCGAACGTGCTGCGATCGTCAATGGCGAGATGGGCTGCGGCAAGACGACCGTCGGCATTGCCACGGCCGCCGTGCTCAACGCCGAAGGCTATCGCCGCACTCTGGTGCTGTCGCCGCCCCACCTGGTTTACAAGTGGCGGCGCGAGATCCAGGAGACGGTGGCCGGTGCCAAGGTGTGGGTACTCAACGGGCCGGATACGCTCGTCAAGCTCATCAAGCTGCGCGAGCAGTTGGGCGTGCAGCCCACGGGCCAGGAGTTCTTCGTCCTGGGGCGCGTCAGGATGCGGATGGGCTTTCACTGGAAGCCTGTCTTCACCACGCGGCGCACCCGCCACGGCGACGTGGCGGCCTGCCCGGACTGCGGCACGGTCATCACCGACCTCGACGGCGAGCCGGTCAACCCGATCGCGCTCCAAGCCGAGGAGTGCCGCAGGAAGTGCGGCCACTGCGCCGCGCCCCTGTGGACACTGATCCGCCCGCGCAGTCTGTCCGGCAGCGACCAGTCCTCGGCCGTGCTCAAAGCCTTAAAGCGCATACCGACCATCGGAGAGGTCACCGCGCAGAAGCTGATGCAAAAGTTCGGTGACGGGTTCCTGGCGTCGATGCTCGGCGACAACATCCATGAGTTCATCAACCTCATGGATGGCAACGGCGAGCTGGTGTTTTCCGACCGTCAGGCCACGCGCATGGAACGTGCGATGGCCAACATGGAGTTCGGCTTTGGCGAGGGCGGCTATCAGCCGTCCGAGTTCATCAAACGCTACCTGCCGCAAGGCACGTTCGACCTGCTCATCGCCGATGAGGCACATGAGTACAAGAACGGGGGCAGTGCCCAGGGCCAGGCCATGGGCGTGCTGGCGGCGAAGGCTCGCAAGACCTTGCTGCTGACCGGCACGTTGATGGGCGGCTACGGGGACGACCTGTTCCACCTGCTGTTCCGAGCCCTTCCGGGGCGGATGATCGAAGACGGCTACCGCCCGACCACGAGCGGCAGCATGACCTCGGCTGCGATGGCGTTCATGCGCGATCACGGGGTGTTGAAGGACATCTACTCCGAGAGCACCGGCACGGCGCACAAGACGGCCAAGGGCACCAAGGTATCGGTGCGCACGGTCAAGGCCCCGGGGTTTGGCCCCAAGGGCGTGCTGCGCTGCATCCTGCCGTTCACGATCTTTCTCAAGCTCAAGGACATCGGTGGCAACGTCCTGCCGCCGTATGACGAGGAGTTCCGTGAAGTCGCGATGGACACGGCGCAAGCCGCGGCCTACCGCGATCTGGCGGGTCGGCTGACCGCGGAGCTGAAACAGGCTCTGGCGCGACGCGATACGACCTTGCTGGGTGTGGTCCTCAACGTGCTGCTGGCCTGGCCGGATTGCTGCTTCCGGTCGGAGACCGTGGTGCATCCGCGCACGCGCAACACCTTGGCGTTTGTCCCGGCTCAGTTCAACGAGTTCGAGATCAGCCCCAAGGAGCGTGAGCTGATCGACATCTGCAAAGAGGAGAAGGCGCAGGGCCGCAAGGTCCTGGCCTACACGGTCTATACCGGCACGCGCGACACCACGTCGCGCCTGAAGGTGTTGCTGGAGCAGGAAGGCTTCAAGGTGGCGGTGCTGCGCGCGAGCGTGGATGCCAGCCGCCGCGAAGACTGGATCGCCGAGCAACTGGACCGTGGCATCGACGTGCTCATCACCAACCCCGAGTTGGTCAAGACGGGGCTGGACCTGTTGGAGTTCCCGACGATCGTGTTCATGCAGTCGGGCTACAACGTGTACTCGCTCCAGCAGGCGGCACGCCGCTCCTGGCGCATCGGGCAGAAGCAGCCCGTGCGTGTGATCTACCTCGGCTACGCCGGTTCCTCGCAGATGACCTGCCTGGAGCTGATGGCCAAGAAGATCATGGTCTCGCAGTCCACCTCGGGCGACGTGCCCGAATCCGGGCTCGATGTCCTGAACCAGGACGGTGATTCCGTCGAGGTCGCACTGGCCCGGCAGCTTGTCGCCGCATGACACGTTCCACTTACGGCCCTTCGGGGCCGTTTTTTTTGCCGCTCCCGGTAAATCGGACGCTGCCTGGTTCGCATTGTTTGCTGCCGCTCGCGGCCTGAGCGGCGATGGTGAGGGCTGGATGTTTCAGGACGCCGAGCTATGTGCCCCTCTCCACCGTGGTTTCACTATCCCGAACGCCGCCTTCTGGCGGGATTTCTCGGCCTGCTGTGGTCGGTGCTGGCCGGTGGCTGCGCGACGACGACTGCGCCGGTCGCGCCCGACACCATCGCGGAAGTCTTGGCCGCGCCTGAACCCGAGGCTTCCGAGTACATCCCGGTCGTGCGCTACGCCCGCTACACACTGGTCGAACTGGCACCCATGGCGGCGCAGCGCGACCTGTTGTTGCAGACCATCGACGTGTCCATGCCCGAGGATGCCCGCGCCACGGTCGGGGATGGGCTTCGGCACGTGCTCAAACGCAGCGGCTATGGCCTGTGCCAGACCGCGCATGCCGTGATCGAGCTGTACGCGCTGCCGTTGCCGGCGGTACACCTGCACCTCGGCCCCATGACCTTGCGCGATGCGCTGCTCACGCTGGCTGGCCCGGCCTGGGAACTGCACGCGGATGACCGCGCACGGCAAATCTGCTTCGAGCGGCCCGGCGATCGCGCGGTCGCCGAGTCCCCATCCGAGCCACCCGCCACCGAGGCGGTGCAGACGTTCCCGCTGGCACCCATGGTTTCGGGAGGCCAGCCATGAACGCCCCGCAACCTGCCCAGCGATCGACCGCCGCCGTGGTGGTGCAGAGCCTGATGTGGCTCTGGTTGATCTTCCTCAGCGTCTTGGCGGCCCTGGGCTACCAGGCCCTCAGCGACCAGGCCGACCAGGAGCGGCTGGATTCCCGCCTGCAACGCCTGGAAGCGCAGGCAACTGGCTTGGCCGAGACGATCGAGGCCATCCAGCAGCGCCCGGCCGTCGCGACGGACGCTGACCTCAAAGACACCCGCCAGATTCTGGAAGCACGCGCGGCCCAGGTCGAGAAATCTCTCAGTGGCTACGCAGCGGCCGACGACCTCCAGGCGCTGCGCGCGGAGGTCGAGCAGATCAAGGCGCGCCAAGCCGCCGCGCGTGCCACCGCACCCGCCCAGCGGCGCGCATCGCGCACGTCCGCCGCCTCCAAGACCGAGCTGCCGCCGCTGCCATTCCGCGTCGTCGGCGCCGAACTGCGCGCCGGCCAGCGCAGCGTGTCCGTCGCGCCGAGCATCGGGGACTTCACGCCCGCCCAACTTCAGGTGCTGCTGCCCGGGGATGCGGTCGGCCCGTGGCGCCTGCAGGCGATCGAGGGCAACACCGCAGTGTTCCAGGCCGGCAACCAGACCCGCCGCGTGGCGATTCCCTGACCGGAGCACCCCATGAAGCCGTCGATCCTCCTTTTCGCGGTCCTGGTGGCGTCGTCGCAATGGCCCGCCTGGGCGCAGCAGCCCGCAACGACCTCGGCGCGCAACGCACAGAGCCAGGAGCGCCCGCTGGCCGCCCGCGTGCTGGACGACCGGGTGGCAACCGAATGGGGCTTGCAGCCACAAGAATGGGCACGCTACCGCGAGCTGATGGATGGGCCGCTGGGTATCTACTCGCCCAACCTGGACCCGCTGTCCGCCCTGGGCATCGAAGCTCGCACGGACGAAGAACGGCGCCGCTATGCGGAACTGCAGGTGCAGGTGGAAGCGCGCCGCGTCGAGAAGCTGCTCGCCTACCAGCGCGCCTACGACGAGGCCTGGCAGCGCCTGAATCCGGGGATGCAGCGCGTGAACCTGCCCGACGACAAGCCGGGCGCCGGCCCATCCAGCAGTCCCTTGCGCGGCAGCGGCCGCATGGCGGTGTTCGTCAAGGACGGCTGCGCAGCCTGCGGACAGCTCGTGCAGCGCCTGCAATCCTCGGGCGCGGAGTTCGACCTGTACATGGTGGGCAGCCGCCAGGATGACGCGCGCATCCGCGACTGGGCCAAGCGCGCGCAGATCGACCCGGCGCGCGTGCGCGCCGGCAGCATCACGCTCAACCACGACGGCGGCCGCTGGCTGTCACTGGGCCTGCCCGGCGATCTGCCCGCCGCCGTGCGCGAAGTGAACGGCCAATGGCAGCGCCAGCCGTAGCCATGCCCCTGCGCGCACTGGTGCTCACTGCCGGCCTGTATGCCGTTGCCGCCCTGGCCCAGGAGGTTCCGCCACCGGCTTACCAGCTTGCCGCCCAGCGCGCAGGCATCCCCTCGACCGTGCTCTACGCCGTGGCCTTGCAGGAGAGCGGCATCCGGCGCAACGGGCGCCTGGTGCCGTGGCCGTGGTCCCTCAACGTCGCCGGCCAGTCGCGCCGCTTCGCCACGCGCGCCGACGCCTGCGCTGGCCTGCAGCAGGCGATGCGCGCCACGCCGCACACGCGCATTGATGCGGGCCTGGGCCAGATCAACCTCGGCTACCACAAGCACCGCTTTACCGGCGCGTGCGACCTGCTGGATCCGTATCGCAACCTGGCCGTTGCCGCCGAGATCCTGAAGGAGCAGCACACCCCCGGCGAGGACTGGCTGCTGGCGATCGGCCGCTACCACCGCCCCGCAGGCGGCGAGCCCGCCGCCCGCTATCGGCGCAGCGTGTCGCGCCACCTTGCCCGCGTGCAGGGCACGCGACCAGCCGCCGCGGTCCTCGCGGCGCGCCAGGAGACCTCCCCATGACGAAACCCCATCCCGCCCATCTCGCGTTCACGGGCCTACTCATGCTGCTGTCAGGCCTGCCGCTGGCCTCGCGTGCCGGCGAGCCACTGATCGTTGTCGAGGACCGTGGCGGCACGTCGGCATTGCCGTACTACGAAGCCCTGAATCTCCAGCCGCGCGCCAACGCACCGGCGCGGCCGTCCATCCCGACGCCCCAGGTTCCTGCCACACGGGCGGACGAAGCCGCGATGCTGCCGGTGCGCAGCGCCAAGCTCACGCCCGGCACCGTCGCGCGACGGGTGATCGAAGCGCCCGGCCTGCGGCCGTTCGTGGTCATCGGCGACGACGAGGCTTCCCGGGCCTGGTTGCAGCGCCGCGCCGCCGCTTTGCGCGAACGTGGCGCGGTCGGCCTGGTCGTCAACGTCGAGACCGCGCAGGGCCTGGCGCGGCTGCGCGCCCTGGTGCCGGGCGTGCCGCTCGCGCCCGTGGCCGGCGACGACCTGGCCGATCGCCTGGGCCTGCGGCACTACCCGGCGCTGATCACGGCCACCGGCATCGAGCAATGAAGCCATGTCGGGCAAACAGCCGGTCGAGGTTCTGCTACGCCCAGCGGTGGAGCTATACACCGTCGCGGCGTGTGCAGGCGCCGCGTTTCTGTGCCTGGTGGCCCCATGGTCGCTCGCGCTGAGCCCGGCCATGGGCATCGGCAGCGCCTTGGCGTTCGGCGCCTACGGCGCGATCCGCTACCGCGATGCCCGCATCATCCTGCGCTACCGGCGCAACATCCGCCGTCTGCCGCGTTACGTGATGACCAGCAAGGACGTGCCGGTCAGCCAGCAGCGCCTATTCGTGGGGCGCGGCTTTCTCTGGGAGCAGAAGCACACGCATCGGCTGATGCAGACGTACCGGCCCGAGTTCCGCCGCTACGTCGAGCCGACGCCGGCCTACCGGCTGACCAGGCGCCTGGAGGAACGGCTGGAGTTCGCGCCATTGCCGCTCTCGCGCCTGCCGAAGCTCACCGGCTGGGACGCGCCTTTCAACCCCGTGCGCCCGTTGCCGCCTGTCGGCGGCCTGCCAAGGCTGCACGGCATCGAGCCCGACGAAGTGGACGTCAGCCTGCCGCTGGGCGAGCGCGTCGGGCACTCGCTGGTGCTGGGCACCACGCGGGTGGGCAAGACGCGCCTGGCCGAGTTGTTCGTCACGCAGGACATCCGTCGCAGGAATGCTGCCGGCGAGCATGAGGTCGTCATCGTCATCGACCCCAAGGGGGATGCCGATCTCTTGAAACGGATGTACGTCGAAGCCCAGCGCGCTGGCCGCGAAGGCGAGTTCTACATCTTCCACTTGGGCTGGCCGGAAATCAGCGCCCGCTACAACGCCGTGGGCCGCTTCGGTCGGATCTCGGAAGTGGCGACACGCATCGCGGGGCAGCTCTCCGGCGAAGGCAACAGCGCGGCGTTCCGCGAGTTCGCATGGCGCTTCGTGAACATCATCGCCCGCGCCCTGGTGGAACTGGGGCAGCGCCCGGACTACATGCTGATCCAGCGCCACGTCATCAACATCGACGCGCTGTTCATTGAGTACGCCCAGCACTACTTTGCCAAGACGGAGCCCAAGGCCTGGGAGGTGATCGTCCAGATCGAGGCCAAGCTCAACGAGAAGAACATCCCAAGGAACATGATCGGGCGCGAGAAGCGTGTGGTGGCGCTGGAGCAATACCTCTCCCAGGCGCGCAACTACGACCCTGTGCTCGATGGCCTGCGCTCGGCGGTGCGCTACGACAAGACCTACTTCGACAAGATCGTTGCATCGCTGCTGCCGCTGCTGGAAAAGCTCACGAGCGGCAAGATCGCCCAGCTCCTGGCGCCGAACTACTCCGACCTGGCCGACCCGCGCCCGATCTTCGACTGGATGCAGGTGATCAGGAAGCGCGCCGTCGTCTATGTCGGCTTGGACGCGCTGTCCGATGCGGAGGTCGCCGCAGCGGTCGGCAACTCGATGTTCAGCGATCTCGTCTCGGTGGCTGGGCACATCTACAAGCACGGAATCGACGATGGCCTGCCGGGCGCATCGGCTGGTGCGCGCGTGCCGATCAACGTGCATGCGGACGAGTTCAATGAATTGATGGGTGACGAGTTCATTCCGCTCATCAACAAGGGCGGTGGCGCGGGCCTGCAAGTCACCGCCTACACGCAAACGCTTTCGGACATCGAGGCCCGCATCGGCAACCGCGCGAAGGCCGGCCAAGTGATCGGGAATTTCAACAATTTATTCATGTTGCGCGTGCGCGAGACGGCCACCGCGGAACTGCTGACGAGGCAGTTGCCGAAGGTCGAGGTCTATACGACCACCATCGTCTCGGGCGCGACGGACAGCTCAGACATCCGCGGCGCGACGGACTTCACGTCGAACACCCAGGACCGCATCAGCATGGCCAGCGTGCCGATGATCGAGCCGTCACACGTCGTCGGTCTGCCCAAGGGCCAATGCTTCGCGCTGCTGCAGGGCGGCCAGCTTTGGAAGGTGCGCATGCCGCTTCCGGCGCCAGACCCCGATGAAGTGATGCCGACGGACTTGCAGCAACTGGCCGGGTATATGCGCCAGAGCTACAGCGAGGCCACGCAGTGGTGGGAGTTCACCAGTTCCGCAGCCTTGCCGCATGCAGCCTTGCCCGACGACCTGCTGGATGACGCCGCTCCAGCCGAGCCTGACGCGGTGGCCACCGGCGCCGACGACAGCACCGGCGAGGCCGCACCATGAAGGATGCCGCCTCGACCGCGCAGCGGGAGCAGAACCAGCGCCAGGGGCTGATCGTCGGCACCATCACCTTGCCGTTCCGGCTGCTCGGGGTGCTCATCGGCTCGCTGCTGTTCTCGATCGTGGTGGAGTGCGTCGGCATGCACCTGTTCTGGAAGGACCAGGGCTGGCGCCACTCCCAGCAGATGCTGCAGTACGAACTCGGGCACCTGTCCAACCACTTCACGCGCAGCGTGGTGGTGCAGGAGCCCGGGCGCACGGCGCACGAGCTGGTGGATACCGGGTACGAGTGGGTGTTCGTGCGCTCGGGGTTGCTGGAGCGCATGAGCCAGACCGCCGAGCGCGCCCGCGCGGCCAGCCACGGGCAGAGCCGCAACTTCCGCTACTACATCAGCCAAGTCTATGTCTGGGCCGAAAGCTACCTGATCGCTGCGGCCTTCACGACGCTCACCTTCCTGGTGCGCCTGCTGGTCCTGGTACTCACGCTGCCGCTGATCCTCACTGCAGCATTCGTCGGCCTGATCGACGGCCTGGTGCGACGGGATGTGCGCCGGTTCGGCGCGGGCCGCGAATCCGGCTTCATCTACCACCGCGCGAAGGCCAGCCTGATGCCGTTGGCCGTGCTGCCTTGGGTCACCTATCTCGCACTGCCCATAGCGGTGCATCCTCTGGTCATCCTGCTGCCCAGCGCGGCGTTGCTGGGGATGGCAGTCAGCCTGACCGCAGGCAGCTTCAAGAAGTACTTATGAGGTGACACGGGCGGCACTGCTCTGCAAAGCCGTGTGCCGTTCATCGGTTCTGCAGGGTATCAAGAGCAGCATCCAACGCCGTAACCGCCTCGACGACCGTTCTTACCGTCGCCCGATCGAACTCATGATCGCGCTGAGCGTCGTGCACACCGCTATTGAGGTAACCCCATTCAATACTCGTACCGCTGACATTGAGCAGCCTGACCAACGCCCCTACGGCATCCGGCGCACCCGCATGTTGCGCCGCGATACGCTCGACGGCCGACCGCAACTTGGTGCATTTATTGTTCAGCTCCCAAGGCGCGCGGGGCCCGCTCAGCTTGATGTCGATCCGGCCGTCCGCCCGCCGACCCAGCCACGTCCACAGGCGGTCCGTCAGACTCTCCAGCGCCGGCCGGGCCTGGCGCAGTGCCTCGCGTTTCTCGTCAGCCGCCAACGCCTGCTGGGCCAGAAGAACATAGTTCTTCGCTGGCGGGTCGCTGTCGACCCGCAGTTCGTGCTCTCCCTGATGCGGGAGAAACTTGTAGCGCTTGATGGCCGCGGCGCGGCGCACGCCCAACTCCTGCTGGATGCGGTGCAGGAACTCCTCTGCGTGCGAGGTGAGGATAACCTGCTTGCCGTGGAGCAAACCGTCCTCGAAGAAGGTACGCCAGATGCCATCGCGATGGTCGTCGTCTATCGCATTGACGACGTCATCGAAGATGACCACGGGGCAGCCCTGCGCGAGGTTCTTGGCAAGCAGAATCGCCAGACCCAAGCATTTGATGTGCCCTTCGCTGAAGACGATCAACGCGTCGTAGCGCACGCCCGGCTCGCCGGCGAACTCCACCTCGATCTTGCCGTTCTCGGCCACGGGCAACCACAGCGCGTGCAGCAGATCGCCGGGCGGATCGGCCCGGTTGAATGCGTTGTAGAGATGGCGGGCTTGGTCTCCCAGCCCCTGTAGCAGAACCCCCGGCAGAGCGGTCAGGTATGCCTGAATCTCGGGTAGGAAGCCGTCGTAGGCGGCCTTGACCCGCTGATGGTGCACCACCACCGGCATTTCGTCCGTGGCCGCCTGGATCAGGCCGCGGTTCGCGTCGTCGAATTGGGCCACGGTTTGGCGGGCGGCCGCCAGCTCCTGATCCGCAGTCGTGCGCATGGTCCGCAGCCGTTCGATCTCCAGCTGATGCTGTTGCAGGCGGTCCCGCTCCTGGGCCATCGCGCCGCGCTGGGCATGCACGTCGCGCGCCTGCGCGTCGAAGCCTTCGATGATCTGTGCGATCCGTAAGAGGGCTTGCCAGGCGCGCTGGTCCCCATTCACCCAGCCGCCGAGCCAATTGCCCGCCGACGTGGGAGGCAGCAGTGGCAGGCCCGCGGCCTGCGATTCGGCAGGACAAGCGACCCCAGCCGCCGCCACCACGCGGCGCATTTCGTCCCACAGCGCTCGGACCGCCTCGCTCAACTGCGTCCGATGCCCGGCCTCTTGCTGCTGCAGGACGGCCAGTTGCGCGAGCTGCTCCAGGCCCATTCGCGCCCTGGCGAACGGGTCCTGTGCCACAGCGGCCAGTCCGGTTCCACATGCCGGACACGCGGTCGCCCCGTCCGCCAACGCTTGCACGGCCTCGTAGAGCTTCGCGTACGACACCTCGCCCGCGCGGGCCGCGAGTTGCGCGGAAGACGCTTGCCACAGTCCCTGGACGCGGTAGGCCTCTGCCAGCAACGCTTGCAGGCGGGCCTGGGTCACCTCGTGAATGGCAGGCGGGTTGGCGTCCAGCTGAGCCTGGACATACGGTAGCCGTCCTTGCTGCTGCGGCGTACCCAGCAGCCAGTCCACGCAGGCTTGATAGGTCGCGCCAGGTGACATGCGCTGCGCCAAAGCTTGTTCCAGGCCCTCGACCGCTGCGATCTTCTGCGGGTAGGCGGCGATGGTCTGTTCGGAGTTCGCCAACCGCAGGCGACGCTGCGCCAGCTGCGCCGCCTGCACGCCGGCAAGCATCAGGTCCTGATCGAGCGAGGGGTTGAAGCCGCGCACGAACTCGCTGAACTGGTCCACGCCGAACAGGGTGGCGATGAGCTGGCGCTGATCGCTCGGGGTCCGCGCGGCGATTCGGGCGAAATCGTCGAGGCGGTTCTTCTCGATGAAGCAGAAGCGATACTCAGCTTCGTCGGGCTGGACGGCCTGCGCTTCGCCCGCCGCCGTAGACGACAGGACTGGCGCGACGTGGCGGCGCAGGCGAGCGTTGTTGCAGTACGTCCGCTGGTCGACCCGCTTGGCCTGCGCTTCGCTGATCGAACCGAGCATCGCCACTTCCAAGGCTTCGCAGAAGCTGCTCTTGCCGGTGCCGTTGGCACCGTAGACCAAGGTGATGTCATGGCTGAGGTCGAACGTCTCCTGCCGCATGAATCCTCGAAACGGCCCGACTTCGAGCTGGTGCAGTCGCCCGAGCGCCGGCCCGTTTTCGGGGCCGCGCGCGTCCCCGTCGTAGGCGACAGGCATCTGCGCCAGATGCGCGATGGCCAGCGGCGCCAAGCGCGTGGAGCGCCCCCGGCGTGCAGCACCGACCTCGGCCAGTGGCTGCAGGTGATCGAGCACCAGGTGCGCCAGCCGGCGCACGTCGTCGTGCACGTGCCGCTGCGCCAAGTGCGCCAGGAACCGGTGGTACTCCGAACGTATGCTTGCCACAGCGCCCCCTCACTTGGTCAACCACTGACCGTAAGCCTCCACATCGATCATGGGGACCGTTCCACTGAACTGAAGCTGCGCGATCAGCTTGAAAAGAAACGCGGTCGCCGGCTTGTTTTCGTTGGTGTAGCTGTACGCGCCGCTGGCTTGGTCATAGAAAAAGTGCCCGTGGGCGGCAACGCATCCGATGTCCAGACGCCCCTCGGTGAGGTTTGCGTTCAGCGCCTTGTCCATGGATGGACCCAATGCAGGACTCCATTCGCTCTCGAAGGTGAGCAAGCCACCCAGAATCGGAATCAACGGCTTCGCTGGGTAGGTCCCGCCAGCGTGCGGGATCGGCAGGCTCGTGCGGTGCAGCCTGCGCACACTGGCGACCTTCTCCTGGGCATAGGCCACAAGCCCCGCGTCAGCCGTCTGCTTGGCCTCGAAAACGGCGTACACGCTTTCGGCTGGAATGATCGTCTCGTTCTCGTAGGTGAAGATAAAAGGCGAATATTGCCGATCAAACACCACCACATCGATCTGCTGGCTGAAGTTCCCCAGGCTGTCCACCACATGCGCCTTGGCCGCCTGGTACCGTTTGGGCAGATAGGTATCCAGCATGTCGATCCAGACGTTCTCGCTCGCATCCCCCTTCGTACCCGGGTGACCGAAGGTCTTGCGTACTACGGACAAGCGCTGCTGGATGTCCTCATGCAGGGACGACAGGAGCTGGGAAAGCGACCACTGGGACATGCTGTACCTCGATGGGACGTGTATGGAAGCCGATGGAATCAGGACAGTGGGAACTTGGGGCCAAACAGTGCGCGCCAGGCGCGAAGCGCTTCGATATTGCGACCACGACGCGCGTGGTCGATGGCGATGCTTGCGTCTTGGCTCGCCTGGAACAGCAGCTGCTGCGCGCGCTGCTTGCGCGCGGCATCCATATCGTTGCTGATCGCCGGGCCAAGTCCGGCGGGATCCGGCCACTCGTCATGAACTCGATCGGCAAGCGTGGCAAAGAACGACTGGATCTCGCGATCGAACGATCCTCCCCAGCCGCCGTAAAGACACTCAAGGGCCATTACCTCGATCAGGAACGAGGGCTTCACCGGCTTCAGATCGCCGTGCTTGGGATTGTTGTTCCAGTACTTCACCATGCGCACGAGACCTTTCCACTCATTGCCATAGGCTTGGTGCGCTGCGGTCGCCTTGTCCTTATGGATCTCCGGGTCCGTCTTGATCCACTTTCCGGACGCCGTATCGGGGATCTCATACTGGTCGCCGGTATCGAATGCGGGCACCGCATCCACGCTGACCACCCGGTAGTCCGTGTTGTCCTCCGCGTCGATGTGAACACCGAAATCCACGTTGATCGAGCGCGCCTGTTTGCGCACGGCCGCCGAACCGTATTTCTCCACCAATGCAGAGTGGAAATCATCCAGCACTACCGATGCGGCCTTGCCGTGGTAATGCTTCTCCGAGTCCTTCAGCACGAAGAAGATGTCGATATCCTTGAGCGGCTTCGTCTTCGTGTATCGAGCATAGGAACCGGTCAGGAAGCTGCGCGCAATGCCGAACTTGGTCTGCAGGTAGTCCCGCACTTCGTTCTGGCGTTGCGAGGCATTCTTCTGTTCGCGTTCGTTGAGTTCCAGACGCGACTTGAACTTGCGAAAAGCTTCATCGATCGACAGCATCAGCGTTGCCTCCAATATCCGGCCTGACCCGCCAGGCCGCTGTGTTCGACAGTCGAGCCTAGGCTCTGCTTGACCATTCCATCCGTCGAGCGATAACTTCCTTTGCTCCATCCCTCCACATCAGGTCGCCCTGGCTTTGTATCGAGCATTAACTTGTACTTGGCCTGCGATGGCAGCAGCCCAGCTTTCTTGATCGCGTACTTCAACTGCTCGGTATCTGTCCAGAAGCTGCCGTCGCCATCGGACCACCCATACACGATGTCGATATCCCATCGGGTCACGAGCTTGTCGGTTGCCGGGTTGTAGATCTCCAGAATCACCTTGCGCAGATCACCGGTCCCGAGCCACGTCTTGATGGCTCGGGTATTGCTCTCCCAGCGATCCGCAAAGTGCTCAGGGTCCAGCCCACTGAGCAGGATGATGTCTTTCAAGCTCTTGAGGATGTTGTCGGTCACATAGGTAACCGAGTGCGTGTACGAGTAGGTGGCGACGGTGCTCATGACTTGAGGAAACCTCCGAGGTCGAGCGACAGCGCTTGCCCAGCATCGGCCTGCGCCTGCGTGGCAATTCCTTGGCTCAAGTCCCGTGCAATGATGCGAGAACTGTGCTTTTTGAGCGCGCTTTGCACCCAGCCGAGCTGCTCCTTCGGACACGGCAGCGAGACTCCCCAGTCTCCCTTCAACGGCTCGAACCCCAAGACTTCTTCGTTGGCATCATCACCATAGATCGCGTCTTCGTCGAAGAGGCAGTAGATCCTGGTCCGTGGTCCATCGCATGTCGCAACGATGGGCGCGCTCTTGGGTGCCTGGTCGGCGATCAAGCTGGCGGCCACGCCCGTCACGGCCCTGAGTTCAGAGCGAGCCGTGCCGTCCTTGCCCTGAGTGAGCAGTTCGACAATGGCATCCCATGTCTGCAACGCATCGCGGTGCGGCGAGCTGCGAAACGTCCGGCTGACAACGGTGGTCATTTTTGCTTCCCTCCTTGAAGGCGCATTTGCTTTGCCTGTCGTATCGCACTGCGCAAGTGCTCTACGGAAAGCTTGTTCGGATCGATAGCCACTTGCGGGTCGGCCGCGAGGGCGTTGGCTACGACCTTGCGAATGGCCCGACCATCCAATCCGACGCACTCGCCAGCGCACGCGTCGAACTGGTGAGCCGAGGAAAGCTTGCCAATCCCCGGAAATGTCTTTGCCAGGCCATTCAGGCAGTCCACTAGGATCTGCTTGCAGGCATCCTTGCCGGGCAGTGGCACCTCCATCACCATGTCGCAACGAGATAGGAAGGCACTGTCGACGGCCTGTGGGAAGTTGCTGGTGGCCACGAACAGCAGATGCGGGTTGCGTTCGGCCAACATGTCCAACTGCACCAACACCGCGTCGGTGGCCCGGTGCACATCAACCGGGTTGGCTTCCAGGCTGAGCTTCGCTCGATCAGCCGCAAGCGTTTCGACCTCGTCCAGAAGGACGATCGTCGGGCCCGCCGCTGCGGATTCTGCGATCGATTGCGAGAACAGGTCTGCCACGGCGCGTTGAGTCTTTCCCATTGCAGAGCTCGTCAGCGTGTGAGGCTCCACTTCCAGCAATCGAAACTTCGCAGAAGAAAAAGATTCGGCCACACGATGCGCCAAGCCCCGTGCCAAGGAGGTCTTCCCAGTCCCCGGCGGGCCGACCAACAAGATCACGCCGTGCAGGGGGAGTACCGTGCGCTCCACCTTGGGGCGCACCGTGAAGTTGACGATCGCTTGTGACAGCAACTGTTTTTTGATGGCTTCGTCCATCACGATCGAATCCCACAAGTCACCCAGCGACTTATCCGGCAGCTTCCAGCTTCGATGGATGCCTTTCGGCAAAGTGGCGTCTGATGAAGGATTCTTGGTCATCCGTGGCTCTCGGCGGGTCAGAGAATGGTGCGATAGGTCGCCAGCACCTTGGTCGTTTGCACAAGGCCTTGGCGCAGCAGGATTTCGAGATAGCGGTCCACATCGATCGGCGGATGCTTGAGTTGGGCACGCTGGCGCTGCGCAGCCGACACTACGGCGGCCGCATCCAGATCCAGCAGGTTGTCCACAAACTCATCGGGGTGCTGCGATTCGATGCCGTACGGAGCCAGCAGATCGTTCGGGAAATCACGTTCGTTGAACGTCACAATCACGCTCGCACCGCAGCGAATCGCCGCAGCCAGGACGTGCCGATCGTTCGGATCGGGTAATGTCAGGCCTGCCACGAGCGCTTCGTAGCCCTCCACCAAGCCGTCCGGAATGGCCCTGTCCATGAGATCCGACGTCCTGTCGACCTGAACCCGGGTGAGATCGGGGCGGTTGATCAACAGATTGCGTTTCCACTCCTCATGAATGGCTTGGCTCCACCGCGCCCGGAAGCGGCCAGACAGGCCGAGCCACATCAGGAAATCCCGCAGTGGCGCGGGATATAGAACGCACGCGTCGTAGACGGCGGTGAATGGGGAATGCCTCATTCGTATCCCATTCCCAACTCTTGCGACTGCTGAGCGAGTTCGGCCATCGCCTGCTCACTGGCGCGCTCGCGCGCTTCCTTGTACTGCATCAGATCGGCGAACCTCACCCTGCGGTGCTTGCCGGTGCGATGAAATGCCAACACCCCATCTTCTAGCAGCTTGACGAAATGGGGACGGGACACGTTGAGCAAGTCCGCCGCCTCTTGGGTCGTCAGCTCTGCATGGACGGGCACCACCTTTACTGCATTGCCATCGGCCAACTCGGCCAGGATGTCGACCAGCAGGCGTAAAGCCGAGGTAGGCAGTTCCACCTGATGAGCCTGTTTGTGGTCATCAAAGATCTGGATGTGCTGCGTCTCGAACTGGGTTGCGAGGTAAGCCGCCAAGGCACGTTGACCCTGGACGGCTGCCTTAACCTCTCCCGCGGCGGGAAGGGTCATCTTGGATTGGGCAGTGGCGGTGGTCATGGGTAGCTCCTAAGCGAAAACGGTTGCAGAGCCGATCATATTCGAAACACTCGAAAAACGCAATAATCGAAACTCCACCCGGGCTTTTGTAGGTTCGCTCGCGGTATGCCCAATCCGGTCGTCCGCCAGTTCCTATTGTTTGCGGCCTAAAACAGCCCTGATCTCCACGATCACCCCATTGCTGATCACACAGGAATGGCGCGATGGTGGCTTCGATCTGGCTGCGCGCCGCGCATCGCGGCGTGCCCACTTTTCTCGTGACGGCCCTCCTGCTGGGTCAGTCCCAGATGGCCTTGGCCGAGTCTCCGGCACAGCGCCAGGAGCTGGTCGCCGCACTGCGCCAGCTCGACGCGCTGGAGCGCACCGTCGCGGACAGCGCCGCGCATGCCCCCATCCAGCCGGGCGAGCGCTACCACTTCGACTACCCGCGGCTGCTGGCTGACCTGGCGCGCGTTCGCGCCGGCATCCAGTTTCACCTGACGCCATCGCGCGCTCAGCCGCGCGACCCCTCCGAACTGGCCGGCGACTACCGCACCGAGCGGGCGGCCGAGCCGCTGCCGGCGACGACTGCGGGGGGCAAGCAATGAACGGCGCCCAGGTCTCGGCATTTCAAGCCAACAGCGGCATCGCGCCTTCCGCAATGGCGACCGTCCTGGTCGGCGTCGTGTTCGCGGTCCTGCTCGTGTGGGGCGTCTGGGCCATCCGAACGGCCTACGTGGGGTGGTCCGAGAGCCGCCTCAACCAGCGCCAGTTCCTCGGCGTCTGCATCCGCTTCGTCGCGATGTACCTCGTCCTGAGTTTCTTCCTTCTGTCCTGACCTGAAAGGCCCGACCATGCACAACCGCATCCTCACTTCCCGTCTCGCCCAGCGCGCCGCCATGGCCCTGGGCGCCGCCGCGCTGCCCGCGCTGTCGTTCGCGCAAGGCCTGCCGCAGTTGGAGAACCCGACGCGCGGCACCGGCAACGGCATCATGGAGACGATCCGCAACTACGGCTACGACATCATCATGCTCGTGGCCCTGCTGGTGGTGGCGTCGATGTTCATCGGCGTCTGCTACCACGCCTACGGAACCTACGCGGAGATCCACACCGGCCGCAAGACGTGGGGCCAATTCGGCCTCACGGTCGCCATCGGCGCCGTGTTGCTCGTGATCGGCATCTGGCTGCTCACCGAAGCCACGGGCATCCTGTAAGGCGAGGCCGGTATGTCCGAGCAGCAGCACGTCCGTGCGGACGGGACGGTCACGTTCCTTCCGCACCGGCTCAACCGCCATCCCGTTGTCGTGCGCGGCCTCACCGCCGACGAGCTGTGGATCTGCTGCGGCCTGTCCGGCGCCGCCGGCCTGCTGGTCGGCGCGCCGCTTTCGTGGGTGTTCCGCACGATCGCCATCGCACCGACGTTCGTTGTCCTGGGCGTGGCCTTGGGCGTGTTCATCGGCGGCGGCATCCTGCGCCGCCTCAAGCGTGGGCGCCCCGACACCTGGCTTTATCGGCAGTTGCAGTGGCGCATCGCAACGGGCCATCCGCTGATGGCCGGCTGGGTGGGCGGCCACGTGCTGATCTCGCGCTCGGGCTTCTGGTCCACCCGCAGGAGCATGCGATGAGTCGCTTCAAGAACGAGATCGCCCACCTGCAGGCGCACATCAAGACCTTGCGCCTGGGCGCGGGCGCGCTGGTCATTGTCGCCCTGGTCATGGGCGGCGGCTGGTGGAGCGCGCCGCGCGACCTGACCATCCACGTCCCGCCCGACCTGCGCTCTGGCAGTACCCGCAAGTGGTGGGAAGTGCCGCCCGAATCGGTCTATGCGTTCACGTTCTACGTGTTCCAGACGCTGAACCGCTGGCCGACCAATGGCGAAGAAGACTACTCGCGCAACCTCCACACGCTCTCGCCGTACCTCACCCCGTCCTGCCAGGCCTTCCTTCGCGCGGACTACGACTACCGCCGCTCCACCGGCGAGCTACGCCAGCGCGTGCGCGGCATCTACGAGATTCCCGGCCGCGGCTATGGCGACGACCCCACGGCGCGCGTGCGCACCGTGTCCGATCGCGACTGGGTGGTGACGCTGGACATCACGGCGGACGAGTACTACGGCGCCGAGCAGGTCAAGCGCGCCCTGGTGCGTTATCCGATCAAGGTCACGCGGGTGGACGTCGATCCCGCCCGCAACCCGTTCGGCCTGGCGCTGGACTGCTACGAAGGCGCGCCCCAGCGCATCAGTGCACCGGAGCCGGCGCGCCCGGCGTCGAGTGGCCTGTCTCCGCAAGCGCCTCAAGGAGGAAACACCCCATGAAGCATCCTGTACTCGCGCTGCTGGGGCTACTGGCCGTGGCCGCGGCACCCGTCGCCCAGGCGGTGGAGATCCTGCGTTGGGAACGCATGCCACTGGCAGTGCCGCTGAAGGTCGGTCAGGAACGCATCGTGTTCATCGACCGGAACGTGCGCGTGGGCGTGCCCGCGGGCGTGGGCGAACGCCTGCGCGTGCAGAGTGCGGGTGGCGCGGTGTACCTGCGCGCCAGCGAGCCGATCGAGCCCACGCGGTTGCAACTGCAGGACGCCGACACGGGCGCGCTGATCCTGCTGGACATCGCAGCCGAACCGCCCAAGGACGGGGAAGCCGAGCTGGAGCCGGTGCGCATCGTCGAGGGTGACAGCGCACCGGGACGCTATGGCGAGCAGGCCGACAGTGCCGAGGCCCCGGCACGCGCCCAGGGCCAGGCAGGTGCGCGGACCGCGCGGCGCGAAACTCCGGTCCCTGTCGTGCTGACGCGCTTCGCCGCGCAGAACCTCTACGCACCGCTGCGCACCGTCGAGCCGCTTCCGGGCGTCATGCGGGTCAACCTGCCCCGCGACCTCGACCTGGACACACTGATGCCAACGCTGCCGGTGCGCGCGGTCGCGCTCGCGTCGTGGCGCCTGGAAGACCAATGGGTGACTGCCGTGCGCCTTACCAACACCGGCGCCGACTGGGTCGCGCTCGACCCGCGCGTGCTGCAAGGCGATTTCCTCACCGCCACCTTCCAGCACGAGGCGCTGGGCCCGCGCGGCACGCCCGAGGACACGACCGTCCTCTACCTGGTCACGGGCGGCCGCGGCCTCGCGCAGTCGCTGCTGCCGGCGATTCACCGCTTCGACCCTGCCGTGCATCTGCCGCAGCCGGACGGCGACGAGAACGCCAAGGAGGCCCGCCATGCGCAGTAACGGCCTGCTCAAGTGGCTGATGATCCCTGTCGCCATCCTGGTGCTGTTCGTCGGTATCCGGCTGTTCTCGGGTGGAGGCAGCACGGCGCCACCCGCGGCGGACAACGGCGCCCAGCTCACGCCCGAGGAAATGAAGGCGCTGGGCATCGAAGGCGACACCCCGCGCGACACCGTGGCGACGCTCGTTGCCCAAGTGAAGCAGTTGCGCACCGAGCTTCAGACCGCGCTCTCGGACAACAAGTCGCAGCGTGAAGAGAACCAGCGACTGCGCCAGCGCGAGAACTCCATCGACCAGCGCATCAACTCGGCGCTCGAATCCGAGCGGTCCAACCTGCGCCGCGACCAGGAGCAGGCGGCCAGCGCGCGCCAGCAGACCGAAGGGCTGCTCGCCGACCTGCAGCGGCGCCTGGACAGCATCGGCGGGCGCGGCGGCGGCCATGCGGACCTGCCCGTGGGCCTGGGGCTGCAGGGCGGCGACGAGGCCGGCATGGAGGGCGGCGTGCGGTGGGTCGAGCCGGACGACGCAAAGCCCGCCGAGGGGCGCAACGGCGGTCGTGGCGCGAGCGGCGGAATGAGCTTCCCCACGAGCTTCGGCCCGGCGCAGAGCACGCTCGAAACCACCGCGGAAACCGTGGCCAACGCGGGCGCCCGCGCCTCTGGGGTCAAGAGTGCCAAGCCGGTCTATACCGTGCCGACCAACTCCACGCTCATGGGTTCGGTCGCCATGACCGCGCTGATCGGCCGCGTGCCGATCGACGGCACGGTCAACGATCCCTATCCGTTCAAAGTCCTGGTCGGGCCGGACAACCTGACCGCCAATGGCATCGACATTCCCGACGTGGCCGGCGCCGTGTTCAGCGGCACCGCATCGGGCGACTGGACGCTTTCGTGCGTGCGCGGCCAGGTGCGCAGCATCACGTTCGTCTTCAACGACGGCACGATCCGCACGATCCCCGAAGACCGCGAGGGCAACCAGCAGAACAACCAGCAACGCGACGGCTTGGGCTGGATCAGCGACCCGCACGGCATCCCCTGCGTCAGCGGCGAGCGGCGCAGCAACGCCCAGCAGTACCTCGGCTCGCAGGCCCTGATCACCGCGGCCGGTGCCGGCGTGGCCTCGCTCATCGAGAGCGACAGCGGCCGCATGTCCTATGTCGGCTCGGACGGCTCCATCGGCACCGTGGGCATCACCGGCCAGGAAGCGGTCGGCCAGATTCTCGCGGGCGGTGTCCGGGACATGTCGGCCTGGGTCAACAAGCTCTACGGCCAGGCGTTCGCCGCCGTCTATGTGCAGCCCGGCGCCAAGGTCGCCGTCCACCTCGAAAAACCGCTCGCCATCGACTTCGATCCCGAAGGCCGCAAGGTCGATCACCGCGCAGGAGAAAGCCATGCTCTCGAACTCGATTAAGGGCCTGGTGCTGGCCCTCGCCGTCGCGGTGCTCGGCGGCTGCGCCACCAGCAAGGAAAAGCTGCTGACCCACGGTGACCGCACGATGATGGACATCTGGCAGCAGGAGGCCGGCGACGGCGGTGGCGCAGCCGGACGGAACGCCGGCCGCCAGCTGCTCGATGCGCGCCAGAGCCTGCGTCGGCCCCTGACCGACGCCGACGTGCAGGCCGCACCTGTCGAGCAGATGCGCTACACGCGCACCGCGCGCAATGAGGTCCACCGCCAGTTCCAGCGCCTGCCCAATCCCGATCTCGTGATGTACGTGTACCCGCATCTGGCCGGCACCGATCCCGTGCCGGTGCCCGGCTACACGACCGTCTTCCCGCTCTACCAGCGCATCCAGTACGCGATGCCGGGCGAGCGCGTGGAGGACTACTGATGCGGTGGAAACTCCCATGGCCGAAGCTGGCCGGCGCCGGCTCCAGTAGCCCGGCTAGCGATGAGCAGCCGGACAGCTGGCAGCGCCACGTCGAGGCCTTGCGCCAGGCCGGCATCCCCGAACCCGGTTCGGCAGTCCACGGCCGCAAGCCAGCGACCGTGGCCGACGAGCAGGCGCTGTACGACGTTGCGCCGTCCTTCGTGGAACTGCTGCCCTGGGTGGAGTTCTTGCCCGGGTCGAAATCGATGCTCCTGGAGGATGGCCAATCGGTGGCGGCGTTCTACGAACTGGTGCCGCTGGGCACCGAAGGCCGGGAACCCGGCTGGCTCGCGCATGCCCGCGACGCCCTGGAAAACGCGCTTCAGGACAGTTTCGATGAACTGGACGAGAACCCGTGGGTGCTCCAGCTCTATGCCCAGGACGAACCGAGCTTCGACCAGTACATGCAGACCTTGCGCGATTACGTGCAGCCACGTGCGCGCGGCTCGGCGTTCACCGAGTTCTACTTGCGCTTCTTCGGCCACCACCTGCGCGCTGTGGCCAAGCCCGGCGGCCTGTTCGAGGACACGGTGGTTACGCGGCTGCGCTGGCGCGGGCAGACGCGGCGTGTGCGCATGGTGGTGTACCGCCGCGCGAGCGGACAGGGACAGGCAAACCGCCGCGGCCAGACACCCGAGCAGATGCTGGGCATCGTCTGCGACCGCCTATGCGGCGGCCTGGCGAACGCCGGCATCCAGGCCCGGCGCATGGTTGCAGCGGACGTTCACGACTGGCTGCTGCGATGGTTCAACCCGCGCCCCACGCTGCTCGGCCCTGGGGTGGAGGACCGGGAGCGCTTCTACGCGTTGGCGCGCTATCCGGACAGTACCGAGGAAAGCGAGGCCGGCGAGATCGAGTTGGCGAGCGGGCGGGATTTCAGCCAGCGGCTGTTCTTTGGGCAGCCGCGCTCGGACGTGGCGCAAGGGGCCTGGTACTTCGACGGCATGCCGCACCGCGTGCTGATCACCGACCGGCTGCGCATGCCGCCCGGCACCGGGCACCTGACCGGCGAGACCCGCAAGGGAGACGCGATCAACACGCTATTCGATCAGATGCCCGAGGACACCTTGATGTGTCTCACCATGGTGGCCACGCCGCAGGACGTCCTCGAATCGGACCTCAACCATCTGGCGAAGAAAGCTGTGGGCGAGACGCTGGCGTCGGAGCAGACGCTCAAGGACGTGCATGAAGCCCGCTCCCTGATCGGCAGCGCGCACAAGCTCTACCGGGGCACTCTGGCGTTCTACCTACGCGGGCGCGACGAGGCGGAACTGGATCGGCGCGGCCTGGACCTCGCGAACGTGATGCTCAACGCCGGCCTGCAGCCGGTGCGCGAGGACGACGAGGTGGCGCCGCTCAACAGCTACCTGCGCTGGCTGCCGTGCTGCTACAACCCCGGCAAGGACCGGCGCCGGTGGTACACGCAACTGATGTTCGCCCAGCACGCGGCGAACCTGTCGCCGGTGTGGGGCCGCGCCCAGGGCACGGGGCACCCCGGCATCACGATGTTCAATCGCGGAGGCGGCCCGATTACGTTTGACCCCTTGAACAGGTTGGATCGGCAGATGAATGCCCATCTGTTCCTGTTCGGTCCCACGGGCTCGGGCAAGAGCGCCACGCTCAACAACCTGCTGAACCAGGTCACCGCGATCTATCGGCCGCGCCTCTTCATCGTGGAAGCCGGCAACAGCTTCGGCTTGTTCAGCGACTTCGCCAGGCGCCTGGGGCTGACCGTGAACCGGGTCAAGCTGGCACCCGGCTCGGGCATCAGCCTGGCGCCGTTCGCCGACGCACGCCGGCTGATCGAAACGCCCAGCGACGTGCAGACGCTCGATGCCGATGCACTGGACGAAGACCTGCCACCGGATGCCTCGGCCATGGAGGCGGACGAGCAGCGCGACGTGCTGGGCGAGCTGGAGATCACGGCACGGCTGATGATCACGGGCGGCGAAGACAAGGAAGAAGCGCGGATGACGCGGGCCGACCGCTCGCTGATCCGCCAGTGCATCCTCGACGCGGCCGAACATTGCGTGGCAGAGAAGCGCACTGTGCTCACGCGCGATGTGCGCAATGCGCTGCGCACCCGCGGCCAGGACCCGACGTTGCCCGAGATGCGGCGCGTGCGGCTGCTGGAGATGGCGGACGCGATGGACATGTTCTGCCAAGGCACGGACGGCGAGATGTTCGACCGCGACGGCACGCCGTGGCCCGAGGCCGACATCACGCTGGTCGATCTGGCGACCTACGCCCGCGAGGGCTACAACGCGCAGCTCTCGATCGCGTACATCAGCCTCATCAGCACGGTGAACAACATCGCGGAGCGTGACCAGTATCTCGGCCGCCCGATCATCAACGTGACCGACGAAGGCCACGTGATCACCAAGAACCCGCTGCTCGCGCCGTATACCGTGAAAATTACAAAAATGTGGCGCAAGCTGGGGGCCTGGTACTGGCTAGCTACACAAAATATTGACGACCTACCGCGCGCCGCGGAGCCGATGCTCAACATGATCGAGTGGTGGATCTGCCTGTCGATGCCCCCCGATGAAGTGGAGAAGATCGCGCGGTTCCGCGAACTGAGCCAAGCGCAGAAAGCGCTGATGCTCTCGGCACGCAAGGAAGCGGGCAAGTTCACCGAGGGCGTCATCCTCTCCAAGAGCATGGAGGTGCTCTTCCGCGCCGTGCCGCCGAGCCTGTATCTCGCGCTCGCGCAGACCGAACCCGAAGAGAAGGCCGAGCGCTACCAGCTCATGCAGCAGCACGGCGTCAGCGAGTTGGATGCCGCCTTCAAGGTGGCCGAGAAGATCGACCGGGCACGCGGCATCGAGTCGCCGGCCCTGGACCTGCCCTGAATCTGCCGTACACCGGAGAACGCCATGGAACAGAAACGCCCATCCATTCCGATGCAGGTCCAGGCGTTCCGTCGTCGGCGCTGGCAGTTCCGCTGGCCCTGGGCATTGGCCGCGGTGCTGGTTGCGCTGCTGCTGATCTGGCTCGTGTCACGTTCGCCAGGCGGGTCCACACCTCAGACTTCGGCGCCAGTCAGCGACACGCAGGTGGCTCGGCCTCCGTGGCAGATGGGCAATCCGGAAGGGCGTTTCACGCTGACGCTCTACGCGGACCTCGAATGCCCGTTCTGCCGGTCCTATTTTCCAGTGCTCAAGCGTTGGGTGGCCGGCAATGCGGACGTGACCTTGCAATGGCACCACCTGCCGTTGGCCGCGCATGAGCCAGCCGCGTCCGCCGAAGCGCGCCTGGCGGAATGCGCGGGCGAAGCCGGCAGCCATGCCGCCTTTTGGCAGGCCGTCGAATGGGTCTATGCCCACACGCGGAGCGACGGCCAGGGCTTGCCTGAAGGGCTGCGCTACCCCGACCTCACTCCAGCGATCGAGCAGTGTCTGGCGAGCGAGCGGCCCGATGCACCGATCCGCGCCCAGACGGCGGAAGCCACGAACAGCGGCGTGATCGCCACGCCATCGCTGCGGCTGCACGATCGCGAAACCGGCAAGGCGATCCTGCTGCAGGGCCCGATCGAGGGCGATGCCTTGCTGTCGGCCATGGACATGCTCGCGGCCGGCGATCCCGCCGCCATACCCACATCGGAAATGCCTGCCGACGTCGTCGGCGACATGCCCAGGTAGCCCCGGTCTTCAAGGCTACGGCGCAGTCCGCTGCGCTGACCGCAACCCGTTCGCCTCGCATCCTGGCCGCGAACGATCACCGCCACCGCGGTGATGGATGCACCTTGTTCGTTCCCCAGGAGGGCTTGCCCTCCCCGGGCGCGCGCCCTCCGATCTCACCATTTGGAGGTTCGCCATGTCTTTCGTCGTCAATGACTCCTGCCTGGAGTCGCTTTCCGCCATCGCTGCCCAGCACGAGGACTGGATCATCCAGCAAGCCATTGCGCTGCTGGAGAAGCGGGTTTTCAAAGCGGGTCCGAAACTCCTCGACCCCACGGCCGTGCGCGACTACCTGCGCGTGAAGCTGGTGGCCGAGCCCAACGAAATATTCGTCGCTGTGTTCCTGGACAGCATGCACCAGGTACTGGCCTACGAGCCGCTGTTCAGGGGCACGATCAACGCGACTTCGGTCTATCCGCGTGTCGTTGTGCAGCGTGTTCTGCAGTTGAATGCGGCCGCGGTGGTCTTCGCGCACCAGCACCCCTCGGGCATTTCCGAGCCGTCGAGCGCGGATCGCATGCTGACCCAGCAACTGCAGGCCGCGCTGGCGCTCATCGATGTGCGGGTACTG
Organism: Pigmentiphaga kullae; assembly: GCF_004216695.1. Lineage (GTDB taxonomy): Bacteria > Pseudomonadota > Gammaproteobacteria > Burkholderiales > Burkholderiaceae_B > Pigmentiphaga > Pigmentiphaga kullae. The sequence continues at coordinate 308,933 of NZ_SGXC01000002.1, read as the reverse complement.
GACCACATCATCGTCGGCCAGGGTGCCCCGTTCTCCTTTGCGGAGTCCGGCCTGCTGTAAGGGTTGTACTGCTTCGTTGATCAGCGCGGAGGCTTCGGCCTCCGCATTTTTCTGCGCGGCGACACAAGCAGGTATGCGGGGTGGCCGCGATGCGCATTGTTTGTTGGGGCCGCATGGGGTTCGGCGTTTGACTATGGCCCTGATCAACTTCCGGGGTGCAAGACATGCCAGGAGCTTTTACCCGGTTCGCACCAGGCTGGCGAACCCTTGGCCTGGCCATCGTGCTGCCGGCGTCGTTCGCGGCATTCAGCCCGGCCGCGTTCGCCGCCGACGTGGTGGTCGTCACCGACAGCCGCCACCCGGTCAAGACCATGGGCGGCGAGCGGCTGATCGAGCTGGACCGGGCATCCGGGCTCGAAGCAGAGCTTTCCGCAGATCTGCCAGCCGACCCCGAGCGCGCAGCAGCCATCGTCCGGCAACGCCTGAACCAAGGCGGCACCGACCTTCAGCGCCGCATTGGCACCGCCTACCAGGGCATCACCGACGCATGGAGTTTGGGTGTCACGACCATCCCGGCCGTCGTGGTGGACCAACGCTATGTGGTCTATGGCGAGCCTGACGTGGCCCGGGCCGTGTCCTGCATCGAGCAGCACCGGAGGAGGCAACCGTGACCTATCGCCCATTCGACCTGCTGCGCCGCCTGCGCGTCGCCGTGGCCTCGCTGCTGCTGGTCAGCGCCACGGGCAGCTACGCCCTGAACACCGTCACCATCGTGTCCTCCGTCATGTCGCCGGACTGCCTGGAGTACCGGGTGGTGGGCATCTGCTACTGGCTGTATTGCACCTATGGCGGCTGCTCGGTGCGCACGTCCACCAAGGTCCGGCACTACGTCCCCGATGCGGTCGTCTCCAGCTACAGCAACACCGGAGAGAACCCCTGGGTCGAAGTGCGAGCGATGAGCATGCCGAACGCCTCGGCCCAGGCAGGCGGCGACGGCACCACCAACGAAGACCACGAAAACAACCTCGCCAAATTCAAGAACGCCGATGTCATCGGCCATCCCGGCGGCGAGGTGTTCAACCAGTTCGCCTCGTCCTCGGGCTATTTTTGCCAAGGCGCGGGAACGGCCTTCATGCCGTATCTGCTCAGCACCTTGGACACGCTGGCCTGGCGCTACAACGTGCCCGAGATGGCCTACCCGGAGGCGCTGATCCCGGGCCGGCGCGAGGTCGGTGCGCGCACCACGATGAACCTCTGGGGCAATGTCTATCCGCGCGGCGGCTTCCTGCACCAGACCGACGACCACAAATCCGGGGCGGTCGTGGCTCAGCGCGCCGGTGACGTCGTCACGCGGCGCGGGCAGTTGCACGTGTACCAGCCGCTGCTCGCCAACGCGCGTGATGGCTACTGGCCGGCCGGCGCGCTGATGGAAGGTGATGCCTCGACCGGCAAGTGGCAGGAACTGACGCCGCGCCTGTCGAACACCTGCGTGGTGTTCCCCCACAGCGGCACGCTGACCCAAGCCCAGCAAGGCGACTACGCGTGGGCGCTGTGGCGTCCGTATGCGTGCTGCGAACGCCGGGGCCAGGTGTTCCTCGGCAGCGTCGATTTCCTCTGAGGTGCCACGATGAAGCGTCCTGAACCGAAGAACCTGTCCACCAAGGCGTGCCGCCTGCTGCGCCCGACGGCACTGGCCGGCACGCTCGCCCTGGTCTGCGGCCTGGCGTGGGCACAGGTCGGATACCAGAACAGCGGCCCCGTCATTGGCGATGACGTCATGTACTCGATCGGCGGCGGCAGCGCGGTGTCCATGGGCCGCGCGGCCGGCATGCGCTCCATCGGGGTCGGTGTGGGGTGGAACAGCAACCTGATCTGCGGCGACATGAGCATCCAGACCACGCTGCGCAATCAGCTCAACGGCATCACGAACGGCTTTCAGCAGATCATGAGCAACGTAATCCAGAGCGCCACCAGCGCGGTAGCGTCCCTGCCGGCGCTGATCATTCAGCGCGCCGATCCGGGCCTGTACAACCTGCTGACCAACGGCGTGCTGCAGGCGCGGCTGGACTTCGACCGCTCCAAGCTGACGTGCCGCGCCATGGCGGAGAAGATGGCCGAGACAGCGGGTGGCCAGCTTGGCTGGAGCCAGATGGCCGAAGGCATGGCCTTGCGTGACGCGGTTGGCAGCAACGATGCCGTGTCGGCCGTCGAGCAGGCCGAGACGCGCCGCGGCAACGACGGCGTGCCCTGGGTGGGTGGCAGCAATGCTGGTGGCGCAGGCCAGTCCGCCATCCGGGTGGTCGGCGACGTCACCCGCGCGGGCTACAACCTGGTCAACGGTCGTGGCGTGACGGACACATCCTCCATCGCGTCCGCCAGTTGTGCGAGCCTGTCCTGCCAGACCTGGACGTCGCCGCAGCAGGCGACCGAATGGGCCACGCGGGTCCTCGGAGAGCAGGTGCAGCGCACCTGCGACTCCTGCACCAAGACCGAGACGGTGCCCGGCGTCGGGCTGACGCCGCTGATCCAGGAAGAGTACGAGGCGAAGCTGGAGGTCCTTCAGGAGCTGGTTTCCGGCACGCGCACTACCACCTTTGAGAACCTGCGCGAGGCTGGCAGCACGTCGCTGCCAATCACGCGTGGCGTGATCGAGGCGCTGCGCGACGAGCCGGACCAGGACCTTCTGGCGCGGCGCCTCGCGTCGGAGGTGGCGCTGTCGTCGGTGCTGGAAAAAGCGCTGCTGCTCCAGCGCACGCTGCTCACGGGCAAGAAGGAGCCCAACGTCGCAGCCAACGAACTCGCGGTCAAGGCCGTGAACCACGAGAGCGACACGCTCGACCGGGAGATCCGCAACCTGAAGACGGAGCTGGAGCTTCGGCGCGAGCTGGCAAACAACTCACCGATGGCCATCATCCAGCGGCACGGTACGCGCGCGGCAGGCTCGCGCGGCATCTACGAGGGTGATCCGGTACCCGACCGCCTCGACCAGTTGCAGAAGGGCAATCCAGGAGCCAGGCCATGAGCGCGGCGCGCATGACTTGGCGCCCCTTGCGCTGGCTGTTCAGCCGGCGCGCGGCGAAGGCGCTGCTGTGGACGGTGCTGATCGTTGCCGCCGCGGTCGCGGCCAACATCGCCGGCATCTACCTGGTCGGCAGCGTTGCCGGCTGGGAGCGGTGGCTCGCCGCCGCTGCGGGTTACTTATTCGTGTGGCGGCTGTGTCTATACGGGGCGACGGTGTACGGGTGGATCTGGATGCGCCGCCGGCTGCTGGTACGTGAGGACGACGCCCAGGCGCGGCACCGCCTGGTGCGCACCGAGATCGCAGGCGTCGTCGCCATCGTGGCGCTGGAAGCCAGCCTGTTGATGCAGGGCTGAGAGGAGATTCGGGCCATGACTCTGTTCACGACCGACTACCTGGAGTATTACCTTACGCTGGTGTCCTGGATCGTCAACAACGGCATCTGGGCCGTGCTGGTATCCAGCGGCGTCTTCGCGCTGCCTTTCGTGGCGATCATCGTGCAGGAGTGGTTGAAGGCCCGTGCAGAAGGCGCCGACGAGGGCAATAAAGGCGTGCTGAGCGCCGCCCGCATCGAGAACCGGGTCTTCGTCGCCATCGTGGTGGTGATGTTCGCGGGCATCCCGTTCATCGACGTGGACCTCAACACCATCCAGTACGACAGCTCGCGCTCGGCGCAATGCCAGGTCAGTGTGCCGCAGCCCTCGAATACCGGCTGGTCGCAATCTTTCAGCACCATCAACAACCAGTCGGCGAAGGTGCCGGTGTGGTGGGCGTTCATGCACGCGCTCTCGCGCGCCGTCACGGGCGCTTCAGTGGCAGCGATCCCGTGCGGCACGGACCTGCGGCAGATGCGCATGGAGATCGACGCGACTCGCATTGACGACCCAGTGTTGGCTCAGGAAGTAGCGGATTTCTCGCGGGATTGCTATGGGGCTGCGCGGGCGAAATTGTTCATGCAGCGGCCTCAACTCGATGAGCAGCAGCTGCACGACGTAACCTGGATCGGCTCACGCTTCTTCACGGACACGAACGGCTACTACGACACATACCGTTCCAGCACCCCGCGCGAGGACTGGCCCTATGACAGCACGCGCGACGCAGGGCTTGCGCAGGTGGCCAGCGGCGGCGGCTATCCGACCTGCAGGCAATGGTGGGCCGATGGCAGCAATGGACTGCGGGCACGCTTGCTGGGTCAGGTGGACCCGAGCCTGCTCAATCGCCTGGCGGGCTGGGCTGGCTTCCTGAGCCGTGCCGAGGTGGACGATTCGGTGATCCGCGCGATCGCGTCACCGCGACAGCAGAAGCTGAACCAAGGCAGCGTCTATACGGACTACGGTGGCCAGATCGAAATGACCGACCCAAACATCATCACCCGGGCGGCGGCCGACGTAGGACTGGCGGTAGGCTCGCTGGGCTACTTCCCCTCCATGGATGCAATGCGCCAGGCTCTTCCGATGGTGCTGGCGCTCTTGAAGATGGCGCTGGTTGTCTGCATTCCGGTGGTGCTCATGGTTAGCACCTACAACCTGAAAACACTCGTGACGGTCAGCGTGGTGCAGTTTGCGCTGTTCTTCGTGGATTTCTGGTTCCAACTCGCGCGCTGGATCGACAGCACCATTCTGGACGCGCTCTACGGATGGGGCTGGGGATGGAACCGGCCGCATACGAATTTCGATCCGGTCATGGGCCTCAACAATGCCTTCGGAGACATGCTGTTGAATTTCGTCATGGCGACGATGTTCATCGTGCTGCCCTTGTTCTGGGTAACCGCCTTGGGATGGGCGGGCTACGCCGTGGGGGGCATGTTGCAAGGGCTTGCTGCTGGTACGGCAGGCGCCAAAGCGGCCGGCGGCAAAGCCGCCGACATGGCCTTTGGCGGCGCTATGAAGTGGGCATCGACACCCAGCAAGAGGAAGTAGTGCCTTGCTTCTTCGCTAGGTCTCATCAGATGGATCATGTGAATCTATCCGATACTCATCGTGGGTATAGAGGCCAAAACCGGCGTGCCCGTGCCGCCACTCTGGTTCGGGCGGCTCCCATTCGACGGTATCGTGCCCCCGGGCCACAAACACCAGCGCGACCAGCAGCAACGCCAGCCAGAAAGCAACGTAGAGCAGCAGCCCCAGGACAGCCAGTTTGCCGGCCCACAGCAGCGCGGCGGCGGCAGCCAACGGCACACCCTTGGACACCAACCAGTTCGACGCCCGACGTTCGCTGCGCGCATAGGCGCGCCACCCGCGGCCAAGGGCGCGGCCGAGGCGTTCCGCAGTGCTGATGCGGGTCGTGGTGCTCATGGTCGTCTCCTGCTACTGAGGGATGCCTATTCCAATTTGGTCCATTTCATTCTGCTGCGGGCTTCAAAGTGCTTCATGACGCTTCGTCATCCGGTTCCACCGGGCCGGGGTCAGGCTCCACGTCGACGCGATACGTGGCAACGAAGTGCGGCCAGTCCACATGGTCCACCAGGTCGATGTCATCGACAACGCCTACCTTTGCTGCCGCACGCTCGAACAGGGCGATGCTCTTGGCGGGATAGTTGTTGCGCGACGGATAGAGCACCCCGTCGAACAGCGCTTGGCCGTCGTCTCCGAGAATTGCATGCACCTGGGCGGACACTTGCTGCGTGTGCGTGTAGTCGCGGCTGGCCAACTGCTCCAGGTTCAGGCCGAAGTAGCCCGCCATGACGCCCGGCGCCGTGAGGTCGGCCAAGAGCACATCGTCCATCACGCCTACTGCGCGCACCATCCGGGCCTGGACTTCTTTCAGCGCGATCGAGCGCTTCGTGTCCGCAAGCCACTGGTGCTTATGAAACACCGACTCCATCAGCGCCGTGGGCAGGTCGCGCCCCAGGTAGAGCACGCCGTAGGCCCGCGCCGGGTCATCGTAGCGATTGGTGCTGCTGCGGCCATAGTACAGCGGGCTGCCCCGATAGACGACGCGGCTCACATGCTGGAGCAGTTCACCGGCATCGATCAGGAACGAAGGCAGCTCGTGGCTCATGGCGATCTCGCTTCAATGCACCTGAACGCCCAGTACGTTGAACACGGCATCGGCCACGTCATCGATCGTGCTGTGCGTCACCGCATCCACCGGCGAGCGGCCGCCCAAGCCTTCGAGCGGTTCGGACAGCGCGCGGTAGATCGTCCAGGGGTCGATGCCCTCGACCTCCTGAAGCACGGTTTGGGTCAACTGCTGCTTTACCGGGTCGAGCTGCCAGTCGGGCAGCTTCTGACCGCGCGGCCCCACGTTCAGCGCCAACAGCCGACGGGCGAGGATGTCCTTGTAGATCTGCTGGCGCGACTTGTCCGCCAGCTTGGCGTACTCGGGGATCGGCAGGTTATGCGGCTGGTTGAAGGCTTCCAGCAACACGGCGCGGCCTCGCTGGACGTCGGTTTCAGTCGGTGCCCAGCGCGTTTCGGTGCGCAGCGCGGCCGCCTTGCGTGCCAGGGCCTGCCCCACCGTCTCTCCGTCCAAGTTGGCGGGCAGCTTCACCGCCTCCACGCGCTCGTGAATGAAAGCCTGCAACTCGGCCGCGAAAGCCGGCGCATCCCGGATTTCGACGGTATCCGCGAAGCGGCGCACATCCTCCACCGTGACGCGCGGCAGGCGATCGGCAATGAATTCAATGGCATTGGGCATGGTGATCTCCCAGGCAGGTTTGAGACAGGATTCACTCTAGTCTCTATTGTCGCTTTTGTCAACTTTGTCGCCTTTCGAGAACCTGCCCGGCGGAAGCGGCGTCCACTCAGCATAGAGCGCGACCAGCACCGGCTCGCCGTCCAATCCATTCCACCGAGTTCCCCATTGACGCTGGAATCGCATCCCGTGCCCCGCTATACCGAAACGGTGAAAGGCCAGAGGGCCGAAATGGCAAGGGAACGGGGTGCAAGGGGAAAGGCCCTACCTCGAAAAGGCCAAAAGGCCTCCCGATCGGCCCGTCATCAGGACACCCACATGCTTTCCCTGTTCCAGCGAAAACGGCCCGCGGTCGCTACCGCTCCAACGCCACCACCCGCATCCGACCTCCCGAAAGGGTTGATGCGGCCCGAGTCGGCCGCATCGCTGCTGGCCACCCCGCGTCGGCAGAAGCTGCTGGAGCACATCTGGCAGCGCACGTCTCTGTCGCGCAAGCAGTTCGCCGTCCTGTACCGCGCGCCGCTGGAGCGCTACGCCGAACTGGTTCAGGCCTTCCCGGCTTCCGAATCGCATCATCATGCGTACCCGGGCGGGATGCTCGACCATGGCCTGGAGATCGTTGCCTATGCCCTCAAGCTGCGGCAGTCCCATCTGCTTCCCATCGGCGCAAGCCCCGAGGACCAAGCTGCGCAGGCTGAAGCCTGGACTGCTGCGGTCGCCTATGCCGCGTTGTTGCACGACATCGGCAAGATCGCCGTCGATCTGCACGTCGAACTGGCCGATGGCTCGCTGTGGCACCCGTGGTACGGTCCGCTGCACCAGCCGTACCGCTTCCGCTACCGCGACGATCGCGAATACCGCCTGCACAGCGCGGCGACGGGCTTGCTCTACCGCCAACTGCTGGACACCCAACTCCTGGACTGGCTCAGTGACTATCGCGACCTGTGGGGACCGCTGCTCTACGTCCTGGCCGGCCAGTACGAGCATGCCGGTGTGCTGGGCGAACTCGTGGTGCAGGCCGACCGCGCCTCCGTGGCCCAGGAACTGGGCGGCGATCCGGCGCGCGCCATGGCCGCGCCCAAGCACGCGCTGCAACGCAAGCTGCTTGACGGGTTGCGCTACCTGCTCAAGGAAGAGTTGAAGTTGAATCAGCCCGAGGCCTCCGATGGCTGGCTCACCGAGGATGCCTTGTGGCTGGTGAGCAAGACGGTCTCGGACAAGCTGCGCGCGCACCTGTTATCGCAGGGCATCGATGGCATCCCTGCGAACAACACCGCCGTCTTCAACGTGCTGCAGGACCACGGCATGTTGCAGCCCACACTGGACGGGAAGGCGGTCTGGCGGGCGACCGTGACCAGCAACGCCGGCTGGACCCACTCATTCACGCTGCTGCGCCTCGCACCTGCGCTGATCTGGGAGGCTGGCGAGCGACCGGCGCCGTTCGCCGGGACGGTAGCGATCGACACGTCACCTGTCGAGAAGCACGCCGCTGCGGCATCGTCGCCGGAGGTCGCGGCGAAACCGACCCCAGGAGGTCAGGAATCGCCGCCATGGGAAGGCGGCAGCGCTGCTGACCCAATTATCGCCCCCCTGGCTGAGGCCATGCCCGACGTCATGGAGGATCTGCTGACGATGGTAGGAATGGGCGATTCGTCCGCCACACAGCAGGATGAGTCAACCATCCCCACCGAACTCTCTGCCACACGCCCTGAAGCACCACCACCATCGATCGTGGCATCTTCACCCTCATCACCGGCGCCCGCGGCCACACCAGCAGCGACAACGGTGCAGCCATCTGGCGAGCACTTCATGGCATGGCTGAAACAGGGGATTGCCTCGCGTCGGCTCATCATCAATGACGCGAAGGCACTCGTGCATACCGTCAGCGATACCGCATACTTGGTCAGCCCAGGAGTGTTCCAGCGATACGCTCAAGAGCATCCGCAGTTGGCAGCCATTGCCCGCCAGGAAAAACTGGAGCCGTGGCAGTGGGCACAAAAGCGCTTCGAGAAGCTGGCCGCGCACCGCAAGCAGGCCAGCGGCCTGAACATCTGGACTTGTCACGTCTCAGGGCCGCGCAAATCGCGGCAGTTGCACGGCTACCTGTTGACGCAGCCCGGTGCGTTGTTCGAGCGAGTGCCGCCCAACAACCCCTACTTGTGCCTCTTCAACGAGGAGGCGGGGCGTGAAGTCTCGCTGGCTGCGAAATGAGGATATCCAGTGGGCGCGGTCCGGATGCCCGCTCTTCGGTGCACAGGTCAGAGCGTAACCCCATGGGAAATGCCCTGCTGCGCCGCCCGGTATCGTCCGGGGGTCATACCCGTCCAGTGGCGGAACGCGCGGTGGAAGACGGCAGGGGCACTGAAGCCCAAAGCATCGGATATCTCCTCCAGTGAGCTGTCGTTGCGCACAAGGTGGAGGATGGCCAGATCCCTGCGCAACTCATCCTTGATGCCCTGGAACGACAGCCCTTCCTGCTGCAGCTTGCGCATCAATGTCCGCGAGGACATGTGCAGCCGGCTGGAAACATCGTCCAGCGTCCGTCCGAGATCCACATGCAGCAGCTCACGCACCTTCAGCCGGAGGGCGTGCTGGTGGTAGGAGGTGAAAATCCAGTCGCGCGGCGCCCGCTCCAGGAAGCTGCGCGCGTCGGACGCGCTGCGTTTCGGCCGGACCTTTGCGAGTTCGGCGTGAAAGGTGATCTGAGAGAGGGGTCCGCAGAAATCGATCGGGGCCGGAAACAGGATCGAATAGTCGGCTGCAAATGATGGGCGTGGAAAAGCGAAGGCCACACTGCGCACCGGGACCTCTCGGCCGGCGAGCCATGACACGATGCCGTGCGTCAGCTTCAGCATCAGTGCGTGCCCGAATCGGTTCCCCCCCGCTTTGGAAGACCGCGGGACAAGTTCCAAGCGCAAGGAGGCGTCTGCCTTCGTGAGACTCAGCCTGTAGTCGTCCAGCAGCAGGTTCCAGACCTGCGTGAAGCGATACAGCGCTACCTCGATGCTTGGCGCGTCCATGACCGCTCGGACGATGTACTTCAAAGCGCCGGTCCGTATGGGCCGGCTCCACAGTCCCATCATTTCATCGCCGGTGGCAGCGGCGCTTCGTCGGTACAGCCCGACCAGTTGATCGTGCGTCAGACGCGAGCCGGGGTGGCTGATGAATGCCTTCACGATGCCGGCCTGCTGCAGGCAGCGATCCAGGGCCTGGTCCGAGCACAGCGAGCGCAGGCTGCGCAGCAGGTCCTCCACCAGATCGCATGAGACCGTGGCCGCCGCGACGGCATTTGGGCTCGCAGGAAGTCCTCTTGGCGGCCTGACGAGATTGTCAGTTTTTGCAAATTTCACGGCGCTATTGGCAATTGAGCCCAGCATCCCCGGTAAGTAATCTACGGGCATGGAAAAGGTAAAGGCCCCTCAATAGTATCGGCTGCGAGGTTCGACCGCGATTCCGGCGGTCTCTCTGCACTTCGCGCCCAGGCCAGGCTCAGTGCGCAAGAATTGGCAACATTGGCATAGATCCTCGGCCTTGAACGGATGGTCCGCTTCAGTGCGGGCCATGCCGTCACCGCAGCGGCGAGGCGGCCGATGCCTGCCGGACCGAGCATATCGACCTGCCCGCCGCAGACCACCATGTTCATGACCCACTGCAAGGAGAACTTCATGTCCGAGCCCATTCTGCTGACCTCCGAACAAGACAACATCGGCATCGTCACGCTCAACATGGCGCACAAGCGCAACGCGCTCAATGAGGAAGCGATCGCCGCCATCGACGCCTATTTCTCAGCGGTGCCCAGCCACATCCGGGCCATCCTCCTGACGGCCAAGGGCGATCACTTCTGTGCCGGCCTGGACCTCAAGGAACATCACGACAAGGCACGCAGCGGCGTCGAGTTCATGCGCGTCTGCCAGGGCTGGCACCGCGCGTTCGACAAGATCCAGCATGGCGGCATTCCCGTGGTCGCCTGCCTGCAGGGAGCGGTCGTGGGCGGCGGGCTGGAACTGGCCAGCGCAGCCCACGTGCGCGTTGCCGACAGCCGCACCTTCTTCGCACTGCCCGAGGGCACCCGAGGCATCTTCACGGGCGGCGGCGCCACGGTGCGCACTGCGCGGATCATCTCCGCCCCTCGCATGGTGGAGATGATGCTCACCGGACGGGTCCTCGATGCGCGGGAGGGCCGCGAACTGGGTTTGGCCCACTACGTATGCGACATCGCGAAAGGCGACACGCCCGCACCCGAGTTCGCCCTGACCCTCGCAAAGAAGATCGCGGGCAATGCGCCCCTTTCAAACTACGCCATCGTCAGCGCCATCAGCCGCATCGCCGACATGTCGGCCACGGACGGGCTGTTCACCGAGGGGCTGGTGATGGCCATGATCCAGCAGGGTGACGATGTGCAGGAGCGCCTGGGCGATTTCGTGAACAAGAAGGCGCACAAGGTCCAACTGAATGCTTGATCTTCAAGACGCGCGCTACCGGCCTCGGCCAGCGATGCGCGACCGCGTCATGGCTGGGCTCAGGTCACTTGCAAGGACCCCCTGGCGCCCATCAGCAACTCCACCACATCGGGTGCGTTGATGACGCTAAAACGCGGGTCCATCTGCGCGGCGGTCATACCGTTGTGGATCATGCACGAGCCGCAGATGGCAATGCGACCTCCCTTTTCCAAGAATTTCTCCAGCAGATCGGCAACGGGTTCGAAAGGCTTGCCGATGTCCAATCCAGCGGCCGCGCCGGGTTGTCCCAGTTCCACGGCTTCCACCATCAGGATGATGGTCGCCGTATGTCCCTTGAGCAGCGCGTTGAGCGCCATGATGAAGGTCACGGTCACCTTGTTGGGATTGCTTCTTCCGTCAAAAATGGTCGCAACGAAGTCGGTGGTCTGCATGGCTAGGTCCTTGTGATAAACAGCGACTGTGGGGATGCGAGTTGGAGGGTGCAAAGCTCTGGCACCGGATGCAGGCGGTCCGCGGCGCCGCACGACGGACCGGGCCCAGGCTACGGGGCGCTGGCCGGCGCGCCCGGAATGCTGGACAGCGCCGCGAACTCGTTGAAGGCGGCCACCGCGTTCGATGCGTACATCGCCGACGGACCCCCTCCCATATAGATGGCCACGCCCAGGGCCTCATGGACCTCCGCAGCCGTCGCGCCGAGCTTGACCAATGCCTTGGCATGAAAGCCGATGCAGCCATCGCACCGCGCGGCCACGCCGATCGCCAACGCGATCAGCTCTTTCGTCTTGGCGTCGAGTGCGCCGTCGGCGATCGCTGCCTTGCCCATCTCACCAAAACTCTTCATGACCTGCGGCACTCCCTTGTGCAGGGGCGCCAGGTGAGCCACCACGTCCTGCGTCAGTTGCCGGTAACTTGTCGTCATCGCGAACTCCTCATGGTTTTGGAACATCGAATATGAAACCGGGTTGACCCGCACGCTCGACCGGACCCAGACGGCTTCATGGCGCAGCGGCCGCCGCCGACTGCCGGCGGTTGCGCCAAGCCAGCCAACCCAGCAGGGCCAGCACGAGCGCGATGAGGGGCAGCATCAGGCCGTTGATGGTTTCCCAGCCCGAGGTGTTCAGCAGCCGGCCCGACCCGAACGAGGCGACGGCCACGGTGCCGAACACCAGGAAATCGTTGAGTGCCTGCACCTTGGCGCGCTCGGGCGCGGTGTAGCAGTCGGTCACCAGCGCCGTGGCGCCGATGAAGCCGAAATTCCAGCCCACGCCCAGCAGGATCAGCGAGCCCCAGAAGTGCAGAAGTTCGAGGCCGGCCAGGGCCAGCAGGCCAGAGGTGCCGATCAACACCAGTCCGCACGCCGTGATGGCGGTCTTGCCGAAACGCGCGATCAGGTGGCCGGTGAAGAAGCTCGGCGCAAACATGGCGAGCACGTGCCACTGGATGCCCAGCGCCGCCTCGCCCACGGTGTGGCCGCAACCCACCATGGCCATCGGCGCGGCCGTCATGATGAAAGCCATCAGGCCGTAGGACACGATGCCCGCCGTGACGGCCACGACGAAGCCTGGACTGCGCGCGATCACTGCCAGCGGGCGCGCCGCGCCCACGACGGCGGACGCCTGGGGCGGCGGCATGCGCAGCATCAGCAGCAGCGGCAAGGCCAGCAGCGCCAGGCCCGCCTGCCCGAGGAAGCTGCCAGCGAACGGCGCCATGGGCCAGGCGTCGCGCGTCCAGATGACGACCTGCGGGCCGATGACCGCGGCGATCAGGCCGCCGATCATGATGCGCGAGATGACGGTGGCGCGCTGCGGCGGCGGCACCGCATCGCTGGCCGCGAAGCGGTAGCTCTGCACGCACGCGCCGTAGAAGCCAGCCATCGCCGTGCCCACGCAGAAGGTCTCGAAACTGCCCCACAGGACGCCCAATGCGGCGATGAGCCCGGACACCGAACCCAGCAGCGCCCCCAACGCATAGGCCGCGCGCCGGCCCAGACGACGCATCAGCAGGGCCGCAGGGATGGTCGACAGCGCCAGCCCCAGGTTGTAGAGGCTGACCGGCAGTGTGGCCAGCGAAGGGTTGCTGGCCAGCATCTGACCCACGATGCCGCCCAGCGAAATGATGATGGGTGGCGCGGCGCCGCCCAGCGATTGGGCGGCCATCAGCAGGCCCACATTGCGGCGGGCATCTGTCGCAGCGGGCGGTGGCAGCGAAGCAGGTGGCGTCATGAACGAATCAGGAATGAGGTGTCAGGCGAACCCACGCCGCAGCATGAGAACACCGGCAGGAAGACCTGCCGCACTTCCTGCCTTCGAGGAAGTGCCTTGATATTTTATTAGCTTATGCTAAATTAGATACATGTTAAATACAAGCTGCCATGATGGTTGACAAGAAAGACCAGTCGTTTCTACAGGACGGCGCGGCCAAGGCTGCGGCCATGCTGCGGACGGTCGGCAATGAGCATCGCCTGCTCGTTCTCTGCCTGCTGATCGAGCATGGCGAGATGACCGTCGGTGCCCTGCACGAAAACGTGGCGCTGAGCCAGTCCGCCTTGTCCCAGCACCTGGCCAAGATGCGCGAGGAAGGCCTGGTGACCTATCGGCGAGAGTCGCAGACCCTGCACTACCGTATCGACAACCCCGACGTGGCCAAGCTCATCGCCACGCTCAAGGCCATCTTCTGTCCCTGATCCACCCTCGGAGGCCATTGCCATGTCCCTGAAATCCATCTCGCCCCAAGCTGCCAGCGAACTCATGAACCAGGGTGCCGTTCTGGTGGACATCCGTGCGGCGGACGAACATGCCCGTGAGCGCATCGCGCAGGCACGCCATGTGCCGATGGACCGCTTGCGAAGCGGCGGCCTGCCGCTCGACGGCGCTTCGGCAATCATCTTCCACTGCCGCTCGGGCAACCGGACGCGGGTGAACGCCCCGACGCTGGGGGCATGCACGGCCTGCGAGGCCTACGTGCTTGAAGGCGGGCTGGACGCCTGGAAGAAGGCCGGCCTGCCCGTCGTGGCGGACGCCTCTCAACCCCTGGAGCTGCAACGGCAGGTGCAGATTGTTGCGGGGTCCTTGATCGTGCTGGGTGCCGTGCTGGGCGCCACGATTTCGCCATGGTTCCATGTGCTTTCGGGCTTCGTGGGCGCGGGGCTGGTCTTCGCCGGTGTCTCGGGGTTCTGTGGGCTCGCGCGCGTGCTGATGCGCATGCCCTGGAACCGCCGCGCGCTGGCCGGCTGAGTCTACGGGTGGGGAAGCGATTTCTTCACTCGGCCGCCGGTCGGCAAGAACATGCGACGGCAAGTTTTTAATTTTGAGTTAATTCGACCCGGACACCATCTGGCATGTGAGAACGACCCACAAACATCCGATCAAGGGAGCTTGGGCGACAACAGACGGGTCATACATTCAGCGAGGCAAAGACACCGTGAAGATCGAACCCTTCTTTGACGAGGACACCAGCACCTTCAGCTACATCGTGCTGGACACGAAAAGCGGTCAGTGCGCCATCATCGACAGCGTGCTCGGCTACGATCCTAAATCCGGCCGCACCTCGCGCGCCGGCGCGGACCGCATGGCCGAGCGCGTGCGGGAACTGGGGGCGAGCGTCCAGTGGATTCTGGAGACGCATGTGCACGCAGATCACCTGAGCGCCGCGCCGTATCTCCATTCGTGCCTGGGCGGCCGAACCGGCATTGGGGCGAACATCCGTACCGTACAGCAGGTGTTCGGCCAGCTCTTCAACGCCGAGCCGGCCTTCGCGCGTGACGGCCGGCAGTTTGATCGTCTGTTCGACGACGGCGAGACCTTCATGCTCGGCACGCTGCAGGTGCGGGCCATGCATACCCCCGGCCATACGCCCGCTTGCATGACCTATCTGGTCCAGGACAACGCCACACCTGAAGCGCCTGCCGCAGCCTTCGTGGGCGACACGCTGTTCATGCCCGACTATGGCACGGCGCGTTGCGACTTTCCGGGTGGCGACGCGCGCACACTGTTCCGCTCGATCGGCCGCGTGCTGTCGCTGCCGCCGGAGACCGTGCTCTACATGTGCCACGACTACCGCCCCGGGGGGCGCGAGCTTCAATGGAAGACCACCGTGGCCGAGGAGCGTGCGCACAACATCCATGTGCGTGACGGCATCAGCGAGGATGACTTCGCGGCCACGCGCGAGCAGCGCGACGCCACGCTGGCGATGCCCGTGCTTCTGCTGCCCTCCGTGCAGGTGAACATGCGGGCCGGCGAGTTGCCGCCTGCCGAATCCAACGGCGTCCACTACCTCAAGATTCCCATCGATGCCCTCTGAGAGCGGCACCGACCGGCTGAAAGGACAATTTCCGGGCAGGAGACCCTCATGGACATCAAAGCCTTGGACCAGGGACTGGCCGTCAGCGGCCAGATCGCTGCCACCGACCTGCAGGCCATCGCCGAGGCTGGCTACCGCTCGGTGATCTGCAATCGGCCCGATGGAGAAGCGGGCGATCAGCCCGGCTTCAGCGAAATCGAGCAGGCCGCCCAGTCACTGGGTATGGCGGCGACCTACCTGCCCGTCGAGTCCGGCAAAGTGACCGACCAGCAGGCCCAGGCCTTCGGGACGCTGATGACGCAACTGCCCGGCCCGGTGTTCGCCTACTGCCGCACCGGCACGCGCTCGGCCACGCTGTGGGCGCTGAGCCAGGCGCAGCGTCAGCCGTTGGCCTCCATCCTCGAAGCCGCGCGCGGTGCCGGCTACGACCTGTCCGGCGTGGCCCGGCGCATCGCCAACGGCGGGCGCACACCCACCGAAGTCGTGGACGCCACGCATGACATCGTGATCGTCGGCGCGGGCGCGGCGGGCATCGCGGTGGCGTCCAGCCTGCTCGCGCGCAAGCCGGACGCGGACATCGCCGTCATCGACCCGGCGGATGTGCACTACTACCAGCCGGGGTGGACGATGGTGGGCGCGGGCATCTTTCCGCCTGCGCACACGGCGCGCACGATGGCGAGCGTGCTTCCGCGCGGCGTCAAGTGGATCAAGATGGCCGTCGCCGCGTTCGAGCCCGAGCGCGACGCCCTCGTGCTCGATGGCTGCCGCGTCGTCAAGTACCAGCAGCTCGTGGTCTGCCCGGGCCTGAAACTCGACTGGAACGGCATCGAGGGCCTACCTGAAACACTGGGCCGCAACGGCGTCACCTCCAACTACCGCTACGACCTCGCGCCCTACACCTGGGAACTGGTGCAGAACCTCAAGAGCGGCCAGGCCCTGTTCACGCAGCCGCCCATGCCCATCAAATGCGCGGGTGCGCCGCAGAAGGCGATGTACCTCTCGGCCGATCACTGGAAGCGGCAGGGCGTGCTCAAGAACATCCACATCGAGTTCTGCAACGCGGGAGGCGTGCTCTTCGGCGTGCCGGACTACGTGCCCGCGCTCATGGAGTACGTGAAGGCTTATGGCATCGATCTGCAATTCAGCAACCAGCTCGTGGCCGTCGATGGCGCAGCGCATGAAGCCACCTTCATCCGCACGAACGCCGACGGCACCAAGGAGCGCGTCACCCGTCCATTTGACCTGCTGCACGCCGTGCCGCCACAGAAGGCGCCGGACTTCATCCGAGTGAGCCCGCTGGCGGACGCTGCGGGCTGGGTGGACGTGGACCCGTCGAGCCTGCGCCACAAGAAGTACGCCAACGTCTTCGCACTCGGCGACTGCACCAACACCACCAATGCCAAGACTGCTGCGGCCGCACGCAAGCAGGCGCCGGTGGTCGCGCACAACCTGCTCGCCGCCCGGAGCGGGTCCACGCGCCTGGCCAGCTATGACGGCTATGGCTCCTGCCCGCTCACTGTCGAGCGCGGCAAGATCGTGCTGGCGGAATTTGCCTACGGCGGCAAGCTGGCGCCTTCGTTTCCGAAATGGTTCATCGACGGCAAGCGGCCGTCATCGCTGGCGTGGCTGCTGAAGGAACGCATCCTGCCGCCGGTCTATTGGGACGGCATGCTCAAGGGCCGCGAATGGCTCGCGCATCCTGTCCTCTCGGACGGGTGAGCCGCCGCATGCGTCATCGCCGGGACATGGGAAACCGACGCTCATAGTGCGGGCGAAAGGAGGAGCGGCATTCGGCCCTCCGAGCCTCAACAGCGGCTATCCCTGCCAGGGGAGACTGTCCTTCGGGATGCGGGTGGTTATAACGGATACGTGCGTCCACTGTGATTTCCTGGCACTAGGCGAACAAGCGATCGTCCCGCCCCCTGCCGATGCTGACCCCAGGCGCAGCGCCGGTGTCTGCCGCGAGGCGGCCGAGACCTTCGCGTCACGACGATTCGAATATCCGGGCCGACTGTATTTGGATCTCGCCATCCAGACAGTCCACGGTCAAAGAGCGCGGGGCACCTCGAAAAACACTCTTAACTTTCGCTTAATCGAGGCTGACCATCATTCCCGTGATTCACATGCGACATTCATAAAAACAATGCTGAGGCAAGCCCTGATGGAACACTATCGCCAACACCAGTGGTTGGCATCGGAACCAATTCGGATGGTTGCGCGCCATTTCTGGAGCGCCCATGAATGAAAGCCTAGGGTTTCTCCTTGCTCTGAGCTTTATCGTCTCGCTGGCGGCTCTGGGCGCGTTGATCTGGTCCATCGTGACGCGCCAGATCCATGCGGGAAAGAAGGAGGCTTCGACCATATTTCTGGAGGGCGAGGCCGGCTCCCCGGATGATCCATCTTCATTCGATGAAGGGGCGGCCGAGCATCGATTCGACGCCTTGCGTGCCGGCGTCGACGCCCCGGGTCGGAACGTCGTACTGGTCCTGTCCATCGCTTCCTTCCTGTTCCTGATCGTTGGCTCGCTGTTCGGGATGATCGCCTCGCTGAAGTTGCACTGGCCCGACTGGCTGGCGAGTCAGGCGTTCACCACCTTCGGGCGCGCGCGCACCGTCCATCTGAATCTGGTCGCGTACGGCTGGCTGTCCACAGGGGGCATAGCGGTCGCGCTCTGGATCATCCCTCGCATGTTTCATACGCCCCTGCGAAGGCCCGCAATGGCGATGGTGGGCGCGGTGCTGTGGGCCCTCGGCGTGGCGGCCGGTGCCATTGCCATTGCCAATGGATGGAGCGACGGCCTGGAGTGGCTCGAAATCCCATGGCAGATCGACATCGTCCTGGCCCTCGGCGGCTTCTTCATCGCATGGTCCGCCATCGCGACGACCCGAAAACGCAACGTTCACCACATCTACGTCAGCGGCTGGTACTACCTCGCGGGACTGGCATGGTTCCCCATTCTGTTCTTCATCGCGAATATCCCGGGCCTGCATTCAGGCGTGCAGCAAGCCACCACCAACTGGTGGTTCGCGCATAACGTGCTTGGCCTCTGGCTGACACCGCTGGGGCTGGGTGCTGCCTATTACCTGATTCCCAAGATCATCGGCAAGCCGATCTATTCGTATAGCGTTTCGCTGCTGGGCTTCTGGGGCCTTGCCTTGTTCTACAGCCAGGTGGGTATTCATCACCTGATCGGTGGGCCCGTGCCGACGTGGGTGGTCACGCTGTCGATCGTGCACAGCGTCATGATGTTCATTCCTGTCATCGCGGTGGCGATCAATCAGCACGTGACGGTCGCGCAGAATTTCTGGGCGTTCAAGGAGTCCATGGCGCTGCGCTTCGTGTCCACGGGCGCATTGATGTACACGGCCGCATCCTTCCAGGGATCGCTGGAGGCTGTACGGGCCATCAACTCGATCACCCACTTCACGCACTACACGGTGGGGCATGCGCACCTGGGAGCTTACGCATTCGTCTCCATCGTGCTGTTCGGCGCCTTCTACTATCTCTTGCCCTACCTGACGGGCAAGAACTGGCCCTGTCCGCGACTCATCGCCATCCACTATTGGCTGACGGTCCTGGGTTTTCTGATCTATTTCCTGTCATTGACCATCGGCGGTTTCCTGCAAGGCATGTCGCTGCTCGATCCACAGACCAGTTTCGCTGACATCACCCGCAACATCGTGCCGTATCTCGAAGGTCGATCGGTGGGCGGCGGCATGATGACGCTGGGACACTTCGTCTTTGCCTTCCATGCGATGGCCCTACTCTGGTCGAAACGGCGAGGTGACGCATGAACCGGCTGATTCCATTGTTCGTCGGCGCTGTCGGAATCTTGGTGTTCGCGACCGTCATGCTCGTGGTGCTCCCCGGCCTGCAGGTCCGTACGGTCCAGGCACCTGCGCAGTTGCAGAACTACACGATCGAACAGCTAAGAGGCCGTGCGCAGTACGTGGCCAATGGCTGTGTCTACTGTCACAGCCAGCAGCCTCGTTCGAGTGGCCAGACGCTGGCGGATCAGGCCCGGGGCTGGGGAAGGCCGTCCACGCCGGGCGACTACGCCTACGACGCTCCCCAACTGCTCGGGACGATGCGCACCGGCCCCGATTTGCTGAATGTCGGGGTGCGCCTGCCGAGCCGGGACTGGCAATTGACCCACCTGTACCAGCCCAGGGCCATCTTCGACTGGAGCATCATGCCTTCGTACCCCTTCCTCTTCGAGGTCAAGGAGAAGGCCGCGCCCGGCGAGGTCGTGGTCAAGTTGCCGCAGGAGTACCGTCCCGCGGACGGGAAAGTGGTGGTGGCCCGACAGGAGGCGCTCGACCTGGTCGCGTACCTGTTGAGCCTGGACCGTTCCTACCCCGTCAGCGCCAAAGAGGCGACATTGCGTGATCGTGGCTACGATCCGAAAACTCAGAAGGGCCCGCGTCAATGAGGGGCGAGATGAAATCCGAGCTGAGCGGCAAGGGGCGTCGTGTTCAAGACGTAGACCCGACATTCGACCCCTGGGAGCAATCGCGTCCCATTCCCTTGTTTGTGCTGGCCATCTTCCTGGCGCTGGCGATCTGGGGCGCTTTGAGCTACATCGCCGACCTGGCGCCGAATCGCGGGGCGGCGATTGGCGGGACCGTTGCGCCGAAGCAGCAGGCGCCCGCAGTTCCCGATGACGCGCCGGTGCTCGTCTTTCAGGGCAACGACATCGTCTGGGCCTGCGCGTCATGTCACGGCGACCACGGTGCTGGCGCGGGGCTGACGCCCGCGCTGGCCGGCCTGTCCGAAGCCTACATCGCGAAGCAACTCCACGACTTCGCTACCGGAAGCCGCCCCAACGAGTCCATGCGGTACGTGGCCAGTGCAATGAGCGCCGAGGAGATCGGGCAAGTCTCGGCCTATTACGCTGCGCTGCCGCACGTTGCCGGGCCGCCCGTCGATCTGGGCGGAGACGCGGCGCGTGGAGAGGCACTGAGCCGAACGGGCGACTGGAAAAAGGATATCCCGGCGTGCGTGACCTGTCATGGCCAGCAGGGTGAGGGTGTCGGCGGCCATTTCCCTGCGCTGGCGGGTCAGCAGCCCGAGTACATCTTCCACCAGTTGGTCTCATGGAAAGGCGGCCATCGCCACAATTCGCCGCAATCCTTGATGGATGACATCGCGTCGCGCATGTCGGACCAAGACATGCGCGATGTGGCTCAGTATTTCGGATCTTTGCGTCCGGGCAGCAAAGGAGGCAATCATGACGAACAACGGTGATCGCCGCTCTGCGCACACGGGGACACTCCGGCGTGCCGGTTATGCTGCGGCGCTGGGTCTCCTGCTGTTTTCGGCAGGTTACGGCGTCTACGAGAGCGGCGTGATGGGGTATCTGTACAGCGCGATCAGCGGCAAAACGGTCACGATTCCTTCGGCCGCGCCCTATTCGAGAGCAGATATGGAAGCTGCTCGCAAGGCCTACGCAAAAGACGCCAAGGCGTCTCCGCCCGGTATGCCCGTCGGTGCGGACGGCTACTACCTCCCGCCTGCGGAGGATGACATTCCGAAAGGACCCTATGGCGATGCCATCCGGCGAGGAATGAAAATCTTCACCGACACTGGCGCCATGGTCAAAGACCACGTGGGCAATTCGCTGGCCTGCGCGAACTGCCACCTCGACTCGGGACGGCGAGAGAATGCCGCACCGATGTGGGCGGCCTATGCGTCCTACCCCGCTTTTCGCAGCAAGACCGGGACCATCAGCACGCTCGAAGACCGGATCATGGGCTGTTTCACCTATTCGATGAACGCCCAGGCGTCGTCCTCCGGGAAACCGCCGCCCGCTGGCAGCGATGTGTACCGCGATCTCATGACCTATATGGCCTGGATGGCCGATGGGCTGCCCGCCGGCAACAAGCCGCGCGGAGCGCTCTATCCCAAGGTGCCGAAACCAAAGGACGACTACGACGTGGGCCGAGGTCTGGCGGTCTATCAACAAAATTGCGCACTGTGCCATGGTCCTGATGGACAGGGCACGCGGGAGGAAAACGGCAAGATGAGATTTCCCCCGCTTTGGGGACCCGAGTCGTACAACTGGGGCGCCGGCATGGCCCGCATCGATACTGCAGCGGGCTTTATCTGGGCGAACATGCCGCTTGGAAAGCCATACAGTCTGACAGAACAGGAGGCCTGGGACGTGGCGGCATTCATCAACAGCCACGAACGCCCCAAGGACACACGCCAGACCGGAACCGTGGCTGAGGCGCTGGAGAAATACCACGAAGGTGAGCAAAGCTACTACGGGAAGGTCGTGGGCGGAAAACTGCTTGGGGTTGGAACGGATGCCAAGAGCGGACCGTAGTTCCGGTGGGGATTTCGACTATGAGCAGGCCCGTGTGGCGGGCCGGATGGTGTTTTTCGTAGACGGGCTTTGGTGCGTGAGCTGTGCGATGGCCTTGCAGCGCGTCCTGCAGCGTGTGCCCGGCGTGGTCTCGGCGACGGTGAATTTCACCTCCGGTTCGGCGCTGGTGACCTGGGTCCCGGAGTCGATCGACTTCCCCTTGCTGCTGCGAAAGGCCGAGGGTCTGGGCTACGCACTGTCCCCGTTGAAAGGCAGCGACGAGCTGGAAGCGGCCCTGCAGCGGCAGGCCAGGAAGATCCGCTTGCAGTTGACCGTCGCGGTCGTCTTCGGGATGTGGAGCATGCTGGGCTCATGGGTGCTTTACCTGAACGCCGACGAGGCGGCGGCGCTCGTCATCGCCTGGGCCAGCGTCGTAGCAAGCCTTCCCGTCGTCGGATATTCGGCGTGGGATTTCTACCGCGCCGCCGCCCGTTCGCTGCGCGCCGGGATCGCAGGGATGGACGTCTTTGCCTCTGTTGCTGTCCTTGGCTCCCTCTTTGTGTCGGTCGGGTCCCTGGCCATGGGGTCCGTGGCGATTTACACCGACGCCGCCACCATGTTGATCACTTTTCTGCTGATCGGAAGATTGATCGAAATCCATGCCCGGCAGGAGAGCGGACTTGCCGTACAAGCATTGCGCAGCCTTGCGCCGGAAACCGCGACGAAGCTGACTTCTGCCGGCGGCGAAAAGGCCGAGAGCACCGTCCTGCTGGCAGAGCTCGCGCCCGGTGATACCGTTTTGATACGCGCCAACGAGCGCATCGCGGTCGATGGCATCGTCGTAGCGGGACAGTCGGCCGTCGATCTCTCGCTGCTGCAAGGCGAGTCCGCGCCTCGCAGCGTTCAGCCTGGCGAACGGGTCTTCGCCGGGTCCGTGAACCTGCGCGGACCTCTGACGGTCCACGTGACCGCCGGTGCGGGGGACCGACGATTGGACGTGCTCGGCCTGCGCATGCTTGAGCTGTTTGGCGCTCGTTCGTCGTTGTCCGAGACGGCCGAGCGCTTCGTCCGGATACTGCTCCCGGTCGTGGTGACGGCATCTCTGCTCGCCTTCGTCCATTACCTGTGGAACGGCTCAAGCGCAGACCAGGCGTTGCTCGGTGCGCTGAGCCTTCTGGTCGCAGCCTGCCCTTGCGCGGTCGGTCTGGCGATGCCGCTGGCCTACGCCTTTACCTGCCGCGAGGCCGCGCGGCGCGGCGTCCTCCTGAGAGACTCCGCGAGCGTCGAAGCGCTCGCCAGGGCAAGGATCATGGCGTTCGACAAGACCGGCACATTGACGTGCGGTCAGATGCGTATCGTCAGCATCCAGACGCGGCACGGGGGGGCCGAACAGGACCTCATCGACCTTGCGGCAAGGGCCGAGGCCGGCGTCGCGCACCCCATTGCACACGCGGTGGTCCTCGCGGCCCGGCAGTCTGGAATGAGCAGCGCGTGCGAGCCCGACGGATGCCAGGTGACGGCGTGCGCGAAAGGCGTGACGATGCATGTCCCCGGCGGCGAGACCGTGTGGGTGGGTGAAAGGCATTGGCTGCTCGCCGCGGGAGTCGAGGGCATGCCGCCGGAAGATGGCCTGCCAGGGCTGGTACACGTAGCCAATGGCCGGGATTGGCTCGGCTCCTTGCGTCTGCAGGATGCCCCTCGCGACGACGCCCGTTCGTCACTGCAGCGGTTACGTGCGCAGGGATTGAAACTCTGGTTGCTGACCGGGGATTCCAGCGCAGCGTCCGAACGCCTGACGGCTGACCTGGGCATAGACTTCGACCGGGTCGAGGCCGATTGCTCTCCGGAAGAAAAAGCCGACATCGTGGCAAAGAGCCCAGCGCCTGTCGCATTCGTGGGCGACGGCGCCAACGATGGCCTGGTCCTGGCCCAGGCAGCCTGCGGAATCGCCATCCCAGGATCGAGTTCCGTGGCTGTTTCCGCAGCCGGGGTGGTGATCGCGCACGGCAGCGTGGGCGCTGTCGTCGAGACCCGTGAGTTGGCTCGCAAGTTTGATCGCATCGTCCGGCAGAATCTCGCATTTTCCGTCGTGTACAACCTCGCCGTGATTGTCGTGCTGTTCGAAGCAGGCGTGACGCCCTTTGCCGCCGCGCTCGCCATGCTGGCCAGCAGCGCGTCGGTGCTCCTGAACACCTGCAGGCTGCTGCAGGGCCGCGTCGTCTGTGACAAGTCGATGCAGGCCAAGCCGGCTGCGTCCTGAAAGGAGCACTGGAATGCTCAGGCTGTGAGCAGGCTTGCGCGGTGGCGAAATGCCGCGACCTTGGCGTTTGCCGGTAGCGCACATGCGTTGACGTTCGCCCCGGATCCGTTGCCCCAGTGGTCGCTGCCCATCGTTCAAATCCTCGCGCTGGCGGTGCTGGCACGCGCCAGCTTTGCCGCCGAGCGCGGCCGGCAGGCATTCCTTCGCGGATGGGCGTTCGGCTTCGTCAATTTTGCGGTCGGCTTGTACTGGCTGTTCATCAGCATCCATGACTACGGTGGTTTGTCCGCGCCACTGGCCGGTGCGAGCGTCGTGGCGCTGTCTGCCTTTCTCGCGCTGTTTCCCGCTCTTGCCTGCGCGATCAGCAAGTGGCTGCAGTCTCGCACTCGGCGGGGAGCAGCGCTGTCACAAGTGCTGGTCTGGTCAGCTGTCTGGGCCGCCTCGGAATGGCTGCGCGGCGTGCTGTTCTCGGGCTTTCCGTGGCTGAACATTGGCTACGCCCATGTGGACAGCCCCTTGGTCGGCTGGGCGCCGTTGCTGGGCGTGCATGGCGTCGCGCTGCTCGCGGCGTGCGCCTCGGGGACCGTGGCGTTCCTGTCGCGTCCGGCCGCGGCTTCCATGCGCTCGAACGTGTCTTTGCTGGCGACGGTGCTGATCCTGATCGCCACGGGATGGACACTTACTCGCCTCGATTGGTCGACGGCCGAAGGCGAGCCGCTGCATCTGAGGCTAGTGCAGGGAAACATCGATCAATCGCAGAAGTTCGACCCGACCCTGCTTGAAGACGGCATCGCCAGTCACTTGCGGCTGGCCGCACAGCCACCGGGCCCCGGAGAGCCGCATCCGGACCTGATCGTCTTGCCAGAGACCGTCGTGCCCGTATTCCAAGACCAGCTCGACCCGATGATTTGGAAAACCTGGCTCGACGTAGCGGCGAACCAGCGCAGCACGATCGCGATGGGCGTCCCTTTGCACAGCATGGCGGCCGACGGCAGTTCGCGCTACACCAACAGCGCCATCGGCTTCGACTCCGGCACGCCGTTGCAGCAGCTTGTCGACGCCTCCGTGCCGCTACGCTACGACAAGCACCACCTCGTGCCCTGGGGCGAATATGTACCGGCTGGGTTCGAGTGGTTCACGCGGATGCTGAAAATGCCGCTGGGTGACTTCGATCGTGGAGCCCCGGTCCAGAGACCATTCTCGGTGAATGATCAGCATTTGGCGTTCAACATTTGCTACGAGGATGTTTTCGGTTCCGAGCTGCTCCCGTCGCTCCTGCCGACCCCAGGCGCAGGACCCGGCGCGAGCGTGCTCGTGAACTTGAGCAACCTCGCTTGGTTCGGCCAGACCTGGGCGCTTCGCCAGCATCTGCAGATCGGGCGGTTGCGCAGCATCGAGACCGCTCGGCCTATGGTGACCTCCACGAATACAGGCATCACGGCCTCGATCGATCCGAAAGGACGGGTCGTTGCCGCTCTGCCGCCACATCGGCCGGGCGTGTTGTCCGCGACCGTACAAGGCATGAGCGGCCTGACGCCGTATGTTCGCTATGGCGACCAGCCGGTCCTGTTGCTGGTAGGGATAGTATTGGCTGCTCTCGTACGGCGCCCGACCCCACGGTAGTCGCAAGAGCGGCAGCCGCACGAGCACCGCCATGCGCCTGATCCCTGGCGGATGCCTACTCCGAAGTCAGGCGCTGGATCGAACGAAGGCGAACCACATCAGCACGCCTGCGTCCATTGGCTGTGACCGCGCTATCCCTGGCAGGGTCCGAACCTACGGTTTTGAATCCAAGCCACGCCCTGCAGGCCTAGCTTGACCTTTTTTGGGTGCGGGGTCGGTGGGCACGAGAAATTTCGCAACCAGGCCTCCGCCTTCCCGGGGTTCGAGATTCAGGGCCCCACCAAATCTCTCTGCAATGGCCCGAACGATCGAAATGCCCAGGCCCGCCCCGTCCTTGCTCTTTCGGCCCTGATCACCGCGCCAGAAACGTTGGCCAATTTGGCATGCCTGCTCGGCAGTCAGCCCGGGGCCACGGTCCGACACGCTAATCACACACTGCTGTGCATTCGGATCCAGGAACACGCCCACCTCGATGGCCGTATCTCGCGGCGAATAGCGCATCGCGTTGTCAACCAGATTGCGAACCGCCGTTTCCAGCATCGACTTGGGCACCGGGGTTCCGATGTCCTCGCCGCTGACGTTCAACGACAAGCGCTCTTTTTCTGCGGCCTTCCACTGTTCCAGCACGCCGCCGACGGAAGCGACCACCGAAGTGCAACCATCCGCCTTGTCGGCAGACGTCTCGGCGCGGGCCAGTATCATCATCTGGTCCAAGGTGCGCCTCAGCCGCTTCACGCCTTCCTCTGCACTGGAAAGAGAGGACGCCACCTCGTCGCCTTCACTGATCCGGGCCACCTGCAGGTGCGTATCGATCACGGTCAACGGCGTGCGCAGCTCGTGCGCCGCGGCGTCGGTGAATGCCCGTTGGCTGGCGAGTGTCCGTGCCAGGCGCTTGAGAAGCCCATTCATTGCGTCCAGAACCGGGCGCAGTTCCGAGGGTGAATGGTTGACGGCGATCGGGGACGTGTCGTCCGCGTGTTTGTCGCGCAATTGCTGCGACAGAGCCTCCAGGGGGGCGAGCCCCCGTCCGATGCCGATCCAAAGGGCAGCCAGGCCGCCCAGGAAGGCAATCAAGAAGGGCACGCCAGCCACGCTTAGCAATTCGTTGATCAGCATATCCCGCTGATCCACGCGATCCGCCGTCGTGATCTGGTAGCCATTGGCACGAAGAACGTAGACCCTCCACTGATGTCCCAAAACGTCCCGCGTGCTGAAGCCGGCCGGCAGTGACTCGAACTCCGAGTGAGGTCCGGTGGTCGTTCGTGCCAGGATCTCTCCCTGCAAAGACCGGATTTCGCATGCGATGCCCTCCTTGCCGCTGACGCGCACCGCCTCGGTGAAGTCGTTGGACGCTGCATTCGGAGCCAGCGCGGCGCGTTCAAGAAGCCCCGACACCATGCGTGCCGACATGGCAAGACGACCGTCGAGGGTCCGGTCGAGATTGGAATGAACGCCGCGCATCATCCAGCCGGCGGCAGCGCCCCACAGAACCAACAGCGAAATGCCGGCGATCAGAACGGCGCGCAGCCGCAGGCTCATGATGCAAGCCTCCAGCCCAGCCGATAGCCGAGCCCACGGACCGTCTCGATGGCTTCGGCGCCGAGCTTGCGGCGGATGTTGTGGATATGCACATTCAGCGCGTTGCTGCCGATCTCTTCCCCGAGGCCGTACAAGCGCTCGTTGAGCATGTCGGGCGGGACCCACCGGCCATCGGCGTTGGCGAGATGGGCCAGCAGATCGACCTCGCGGCGCGACAAGGAGACGGGCTCGCCCTGGAACCAGGCCAGCCCGCTCTCCGGCTCCAGCCGCAGGGGACCGGCCGAGATGACCTGGGCCGCACGGCCTTGCGTGCGTCTGACCAGCGCATGCAACCGGGCTGCGAGTTCACGCAGGTCGAACGGTTTGATCATGTAGTCGTCGGCACCTTCATGCAGCCCTTTGAGCCTGTGTTCGATGGCGTCCCGCGCCGTGAGGATCAGGACGGGCAATTGAGGTTCGACGGCCCGCATGCTGGCCAGCAACTCCATGCCGTCCCGGTCAGGCAGCCCGAGATCGAGCACCAGGGCATGGAAGGTGTCTTCCGCATGCGTGGCTTCGGCTTCTTCTGCGGTGCCGACGTGATGCACCGCGATGCCGTGCTTGTGCAGACCGGCCACGATCCCCCGTCCGATCAGTTTGTCGTCTTCCACCAACAGTATTCGCATGGCGCCTACCAACCTGAATTTGCTTGTTTGACACGCTCATGTTAGGCCAGAAATGACAGCAAGGTAGGACGCAAGTTCCCGCTAATTCTCAGTTAATCGGGAGAAGACATGATTTTGAAGATTGCCCCTTGAGGGCGCACCTTCCAGGGATGCCCATGTGCATGAACTATGACCCGGCCCATGCTTGAAGCTCTCGATCTCGCGGGCGTTCGCGGGGAGCGCCGCCTGTTTGACCATTTGACTTTCCGGATCGTGCCGGGCGAGTGCCTGTCGGTGCACGGCGAGAACGGCAGCGGGAAGACCACGCTATTGCGAACGCTTGCAGGGTTCGCTACGCCTGCTGCTGGCAGAGTCTTGTGGAAAGGAAAGCCGCTGCGCAACCAGTGGAGTGAATACCAACGCGAACTGGTTTACAACGGCCATGGCATTGGACTCAAAGAAGACCTGAATGCCTTGGACAACCTGCTTGCCGCGGCCGCCATCGCTGGTGAGCCGGTCACCACGGAATGCGTGGAATCAGCGTTGGACGAAGTTGGCTTGGCCGAGCACAGGCACTTGCCGTTCCGGATGTTGTCACAAGGCCAAAAGCGTCGTGCAAGCCTGGCTCGATTGCTCCTCTACAGGAGGAAGTTGTGGATTCTCGATGAGCCCTCCACAGCGCTGGACCAATTCGGTGCGCGATGGCTTGGTGAACTGATCCATCGGCACCAGTCACGCGGCGGCATGGTCGTTCTGACGAGTCACCAGGAGCTGGCCTTGAAAACTTCTCAGACCGTCCGGATGGGGGCATGAGCCGGCCCCTCGTTGCCAATCCGGTATTTGTCGTGATGCGCCGGGACTTGAAGCTCGCCTTGCTCCGAAGGTCAGACGCGCTGATACCTCTTTGCTTCTTTGTCGTGGTCGTCAGTCTGTTTCCATTGGGTATCGGCCCCGAGCGCGAAATGCTCCGACGGATCGCTCCGGGCGTCCTGTGGGTATCGGCGTTGCTGGCCAGCATGCTTTCGCTCAATCGCCTGTTCGAGCAGGATCACGCCGATGGCACGCTGGAGCAGATGATGCTGTCGCCAGCGCCGTTGGCCATGTTGGTCGTCGGCAAGATCGCGGCGCATTGGCTGTTGTCCGGTTTGCCCTTGGCCTTGCTTGCGCCCGCGCTGGCATTGCAGTTCGACCTGCCTGCCTTGTCCCTCTGGATTTTGACCGCATCGCTCGTTATCGGTACGCCGGTGCTCAGCCTCATCGGCGCCGTCGGCGCGGGGCTGACGCTGGGCGTACGCGCAGGGGGTGTCCTCGTTGCTGTGCTGGTGCTGCCGCTCTACATCCCGGTGCTGATCTTCGGTGCCGGCGCGGTCGATGCGTCGATCATCGGTCAGGGAGCGTCGGCCAACCTCTCTTTGCTCGCCGCCGTGTTCGTCTTGGCGGCGTTCTTCACGCCATTCGCAGCGAGTGCATCGCTGCGCATCGCACTGGAGTACTGAGGAGCGAAGCGTATGGTCAACTGGTTCAAGTTTTCATCTCCCAAGGCGTTCTACCCACTCGCGGGGAAGCTCGTCCCTTGGCTCGGCGTGACCGCCGCGGCGCTGTCGCTCGCGGGCGTCTATGTGGGGTTCTTCTTGGCACCCACCGACGCCCAGCAGGGAGAGGGGTATCGCATCATCTTCCTGCACGTGCCGGTTTCATGGATGTCCATGGTCATCTATCTGGCGATGGCGTTCTGGGCCGGCATTGGCCTGGTGTTCAACAGCCGCCTGTCGGCAATGATGGCCTCGGCGCTGGCCCCCACGGGTGCACTGTTCACCTTCCTTTCTCTGTGGACCGGCGCCTTGTGGGGAAAGCCGATGTGGGGAACCTGGTGGGTCTGGGATGCGCGGCTGACCTCTGAACTAGTCCTGCTGTTTCTGTACATCGGTTTCATCGCACTCCAGTCGGCGATCGAAGATCGTCGCCGTGCCGACCGGGCAGGCGCCGTGCTGGCACTGGTCGGCGTGGTGAACATCCCTGTGATCTATTTCTCCGTGCAGTGGTGGAACACCTTGCACCAGGGCGCCTCGGTATCGCTGACTCGTTCGCCCTCCATGGCGACGGTCATGTTGTTGGGCATGCTGATCATGGTTCTTGCGGCCTGGGCTTACACGGCTGCGGCGGCGCTGGCGCGTGTGCGCTGCATCATCCTGGAACGCGAACATCACGCCGGCTGGCTGCAGGACATCGAGGAGGTGAAGCGATGAACTGGGCCAGTGTGGGTGAGTTCCTGGCGATGGGCGGATATGGCGTGTACGTTTGGGGATCCGTCCTGACGACGGTGGTGTTGCTCTGGACTGAATGCCGAATGCTCCGGCGCCGGCGCCGAGCAGCGCTATGGCGCATCCAGTCGGAATTGCTGGGCAAGGAGGCGCGGCGTGAAGCCACGAAATAGACGCATCGCACTCATCGTCGCCGGGCTATCCGCCCTCGGCATCGCCACCGCGCTGGTGCTCAATGCCTTTCAGAGCAACCTTGTGTTCTTCTTCACGCCCTCGCAGGTCAGTGCCGGGGAGGCACCACTGGAGCGCACCTTTCGAGTCGGCGGCATGGTGGAACGAGGTAGTCTGAAGCGCCAGCGTGGTGAGCTTGCCGTGCAGTTCGTCATCACCGATACGGTCAAAGCAATCCCGGTCACGTATTCGGGCATCTTGCCTGACCTGTTCAGTGAAGGAAAAGGGGTGGTTGTTCAAGGACGGCTGGACAGTGCCGGCCTCTTTCGCGCCGAGGAGGTGCTGGCCAAGCACGACGAGAACTACATGCCGCCCGAGGCCCAGCATGCGCTGGACGAAGTCCAGAAGAAGCCGGCTTCAAGGAAGCCTTGACCCATGATTCCAGAAATCGGCCACCTCGCCCTCATCGCTGCCTTGTTCGTGGCACTCGCTCAAGGTGTTCTTGCCCTGGCCGGCGCGGCGCGAGCCAACCTCACCTGGATCGCGTTCGCCCGCCCCGCTGCACGCGCTCAATTCCTGTTGGTGATGGTCGGTTTTGCCGCGCTCACCTGGGCCTTTGTCGCGAAGGACTACTCGGTCGCCTACGTCGCTCAAAACTCCAATTCTCAGCTCCCGCTGGGCTACAGAATGGCCGCGGTCTGGGGCGGACATGAGGGTTCGCTCCTGCTCTGGCTGCTGATGCAGACCGGCTGGGCCTATGCGGTCAGCCGGTTGTCGAAACAGCTTCCGGATGCCATGGTGGCGCGCGTTCTGGGCGTGCTCGGCCTGGTGACGGCCGGCTTCCTGCTGTTCGTCCTGTTGACCTCCAATCCCTTCGAGCGACTTTTCCCGGTACCGCAAGATGGATGGGATCTGAATCCGCTCCTGCAGGATATCGGCTTGATCTTTCATCCACCGCTGCTTTACATGGGGTACGTCGGATTTTCGGTGGCCTTCGCATTCGCGATTGCTGCATTGCTTGCCGGACAACTGGACTCGACGTGGGCACGCTGGTCTCGTCCCTGGGCCACCGCAGCCTGGGCAAATCTGACGGTCGGAATCGCCTTGGGGAGTTGGTGGGCCTACTACGAGTTGGGCTGGGGGGGCTGGTGGTTTTGGGACCCGGTCGAGAACTCGTCGTTCATCCCCTGGCTGGTGGGCACCGCCTTGATCCACTCTTTGGCGGTGACGGAAAAGCGGGCCAGTTTCAAGAACTGGACGGTGCTGCTCTCGATCGGCGCATTTTCTTGCTCGCTTTTGGGTGCCTTTCTGGTGCGCTCGGGCGTACTGACTTCTGTGCATGCATTTGCCACCGATCCGCGACGCGGGTTATTCATTCTGATTCTGCTGACGGTCATTGTGGGCACGTCGCTCGCTTTGTTCGCATGGCGAGCCCCTAAGGTCGGCATGGGAGGACGGTTCGACATGGTCTCCAGGGAGTCCTTGCTGCTGGTCAACAATGTGCTGTTGGTCGTCACTGCCGGCGCTGTCGCGCTCGGTACGCTGTACCCACTGCTCGTCGATGCGCTGGGCCTGGGCAAGCTCTCCGTGGGGCCGCCATACTTCAATGCGGTGTTCGTGCCATTGATGATCCCCGCGTTGCTTCTGATTGCGGTAGGACCCGCCGCCAATTGGAAGGCCGCCCAGTTCGGTGCCATCTTCAGGCAGTTGCGCGTGCCGATGATTGCTGCACCCCTGGTGGGCCTGACCGCCCCGTTCGTGCTGGGGCACTGGTCAGCTTCTGCGGCGTTGGGCTTGATGCTCGCCACGTGGATTGCGGTGTCGGTGGTGACGGGCATCTTCGGCCGAATGCGCGCCACCCGCGGCGGGTTGCGTGCCCAGCCACGCAGTTGGCTTGGGATGCATATGGCGCATCTGGGCATCGCGGTATTCGTGACTGGCGTGACCATCGTCAGTGGGTATGAGACCGAGCGAGACGTTCGATTGGCCCAGGGCGAGTCCGTCAGCATCGGCGGCTACGACCTCACTTTGATCGGCGTCAGAAGCACGCGGGGGCCCAACTACGTGGCGCAGATAGGCGATATCGAACTGTCGCGCGACGGCAAGGTCTTGCGTCGGCTGCATCCGGAAAAGCGCAATTACCCGGCCTCGCAGATGCCGATGACCGAGGTGGCGATCGATGCAAACGGACTGCGCCACGTCTACGCGGCGCTCGGCGAACCGCTCGGCGACGGTGTTTGGAGCGTTCGTGTCTACCACAAGCCATTCGTTGACTGGATCTGGATCGGCTGCATCCTGATGGCGCTTGGCGGTGGCTTGGCCATCAGCGATCGTCGATACCGTCTGAAGCCTCGCCGTCAACACGTCGCTCCGCCATTGCCCGAGGCCGCATCATGAACCGTTTCCTATGGCCGCTGCTCGGATTCCTTGTCTTGGTGTCGTTCCTCGCAGTGGGCCTGACGCTCAAGCCCAGCGAGGTGCCATCGCCCTTGATCAACAAGCCCGCGCCGCGCTTCAGCCTTCCGCAACTGCAAGCTCCGGACCTGACCTTCTCATCCGAGAGCATGATCGGGAAAGTTTGGGTACTGAACGTGTGGGCTTCCTGGTGCGCGCCCTGTCTTGAGGAGCATCCTGTCATCACCGAATTGGCCAGCAGGCATGCTGTTTCGGTGGTCGGCATGAACTACAAGGACACGCCCCAGAACGCCATCGCCTGGCTACGGCGCAATGGCAATGCCTTTGAAACGACGGTCTCCGATGCGCATGGGGCGGTCGGCATCGACTTCGGGGTGTACGGCGTGCCGGAAACCTATGTGATCGATAAGGCAGGCATCATTCGCTACAAGCACACCGGGGCGATTGACGCGGGGGAAATGCGCGGCGAGCTGCTGCCGCTGGTGCGGGAGCTTGAGAAATGATTCTCTGGCGGGTGGCATTGTTTTTCTTTCTGTTCACGGCTCCGGTCTGGGCCAGCGACCAAGCGGCCGAGGACCGAATGCTGGGCATTGCATCCGAGTTACGTTGCCTGGTTTGCCAGAATGAATCGATTGCAGCTTCGCAGGCCGATCTTGCCGCTGACTTGCGCCAACAGATCCGCGAGCAGATCCGTGCCGGCAAGAGCGATGACGACATCCGGACTTATATGGTCGAGCGATACGGCGATTTCGTGCTCTATCGCCCGCCCTTGAAGCCGACAACGATGTTGCTTTGGTTTGGCCCGTTCGTGGTGCTTGCCTTGGGCATTGTGGTCTTGGTCATGAATCTGCGCAGCCGAAACCGCAAGCCGAAGCATGCTGCACTCAATGAAGAGGAGCGCAGACACGCGGACGCGCTGCTGGCTCCGCCACACAATGTACTGGACGAAACATGAGCATCGTTTTCCTGACTCTGGCGTCGGTGCTCGTGGGAGGCGTCTCGATATGGCTTTCTTTCGTTCTCTGGCGAGGGGGACATGGTGCGAGCGACCAAGTTGCCCCTGAAAGCGTGAACGTCGCGGTACTGCGCGATCAATGGGCGGAGTTGGAGAGAGACCACATCAATGGCACGTTGTCGGCCAATGAATTGGCCGATGCAAGATCTGATCTTCAGCGGCGAGCGCTGAATGAAACTGCTGCTCCTCCGTTGAAATTGGGGCCGCCTGCTGGAAGCAAGCGGGCAGCGATCACTGTCGCCATTCTGCTGCCGATCGCGACAGCGCTCACCTATTCGTACCTGGGAAATCCGGCCGCCACGGACCCGTCACAGGTTCGCAGCGCGAGCATGACGACGCAAACCGATGTGCAAGCAATGGTGGCCTCTCTTCAGGCACGGCTGGCCCAGCACCCCGATGATCCTGGAGGCTGGCTCATGCTGGCGCGTTCCTACCGTTACTTCGGCGATCATGAGCAAGCCGTCAATGCCTTCACCCACGCCAATGAGCTGGTCCAGAACGATCCACAGGCGTTGGCGGAGTACGCGGAGTCGCTGTCCAGAATCCGTGGCTCCGGTTTTGAGGGAGAGCCCACTCGTCTGCTTGAGCGCGCCTTGTCGCTCGATCCCAATGCAGCCCTGCCTCTGACTCTGGCCGGCGCTGCTGCGGTGCAGCGCCGGGACTATCAAACGGCCATCGCGCACTGGGAGAAGCTGCTCGGGATGATGCCCCCCGATTCCGAGGCGGCGAAAGTCGTCGCGGCCGGGATTGAACGGGCCCGGACGGAGCAGGCGGAACTCGCCCATGGTCGATCACCAGAGCCAAGCGCAAAGCCTTGATGGCATCCCCGTCCCCCACGGGCCATTGGGGGGACCTTTAGTTTCGCTTAATCGGGTCATCGCATGATCCAGGCAGCTTTGCTTGGAGGACTCGGATTTGGCTTTTTATCGGCGCATCGTAGCGATCTTTCTCCTGTGTGGTTGTGCGGTCGGCAGTGCGTGGGCGGACGGCCTTTTTCCCTCCTGGGGCCGCAGCGAGCGGCAATTTCTGGACGTTGCCGAAGTTCTCAAGCTGGACGCTGTGCAGCAGCAGGGCGATTCGTTCTCGGCCGCTGGACACGTTGCCGATGGCTACTACGTTTATCGCCATGCCATCAAGTTGGTCGATGCGCAGGGCCATGAAGTCAGCCTGACGCTTCCGGCAGGAACAGCCAAACACGACGAATTCTTTGGCGATACGGAAATCTATACGGGCGATGCCCTCAATCTGCGCTTTCCCGCCACCGCCCCCGGCCCGCTGACACTGCATTGGCAAGGGTGCGCGGAGGCAGGTATCTGCTATCCGCCGCAGACCATGAATGTGGCATTGCCGGCAGTGGTGGCCGGCACATCCCCGACCGGCAATGACTCCGTACAGCGGAGTTCGGCTTTGACCTCCACCAACACAGTCAGCTTGGGCGGAGCTACCGAGGTGGCAGAGGATCAAGCGGCAGCGCAGCGCCTAGCAGCATTGGGCCCCGTGTGGGGAACACTGCTGTTTTTTGGCTTCGGCTTGCTGCTCGCTTTCACACCATGCTCGCTCCCGATGATCCCCATCGTCTCCACCATGGTCGTCGGCAGCCAGGCCAAGCCGCGGCGGGCTTTCTTCCTCTCTCTGTCCTATGTCCTGGCGATGGCGGGCACCTACGCCGCGGTGGGCGTGGCCGCTGGCTTGGCCGGGGCCAACCTGCAAGCCACACTGCAATCGCCTTGGCTGCTCGGAGCGTTTGCAGCCTTGTTCCTGGTCCTGGCGAGTTCACTGTTCGGCCTGTTCGAGCTGCAGATGCCCTCGGCGCTGATCAATCGGGTCGAATCCGCCGGTAGAGATCGCTCGGGCGGGAGCATCTCCGGCGCGGCGGCGCTGGGCTTCCTCTCGGCGCTTCTGGTCGGGCCTTGCATGACCGCTCCATTGGCAGGCGCATTGCTGTACATCGGGCAGACCGGCAGCGCGGTCTACGGTGGCATGGCCTTGTTCGCGCTGGGTTTGGGCATGGGACTGCCCCTGCTGGCCATCGCCGTGTTCGGTGCCCGGGTCCTGCCACGGCCTGGCGCGTGGATGGACCGCGTGCGCGTGGCATTCGGCTACGTCATGGTGGGCATGGCCGTGATGATGCTGACGCGCTTCCTGCCCGGCACGGTCAGCCTGGTTCTGTGGGGCGCATGGGTCTTGTCGGTGGCGATTGGCCTGATCGCGTGGGGCCAGGCCGTGGCAGCGAAGCATCGGCTGGCATGGTCGCTGCGGTCCGGCGCCGTCTTCGCCGGCTTGTGGTCCATCCTGATGCTGGTCGGCGCGGCCTCTGGCGGCGAATCGGCATTGCAGCCGCTGGCCCACCTGCGCGGTGGTTCGACTTCGCCAGCACCGGCGGCGGGCGGCGTCGCTTACCTGCAGGCGAAATCGGTCGAGGACGTGGATGCGCATTTGGCACAGGCCGCTTCGCGCGGCCAATGGACCCTGATCGACTTCTACGCCGACTGGTGCGTCAGTTGCCATGTGATCGAACGCAACGTATTCGGCGACCCCGCCGTCGCGTCCCGCCTGGCCCGGATGCAGGTCGTGCGACCAGATGTGACGCGCAATGATGCGACCGATCAGGCCTTGCTCAAGCATTGGGGTGTCATGGGGCCGCCCACGCTCATTCTGGTTGGCCCGGACGGTACGGAACGCCGGGACCTGCGCGTCGTCGGTGAGATCGATGCCCGCGCCTTCCTGGTGCGCTTGGACAAGGCAGGTTCCTGATGATCAGCGTAGGTCCGTTCTCCGTCCAAGTCGTTGCCGTCTTCCTGGCCGTCCTGCTGGCCTGGGCGGTGGCGCGCATGGTTGCCAAGCGGTTGCCCGACTCTCCGTACAAGGCGGCCGGCGGAATGTTGCTGGACGCCGCTTTTGTGGGGTTTGTGGCGGCTCGCCTCGGCTACATCGCGCAATGGTGGGAAGAGTACGCGCAGTCGCCGATGTCCATGATTTCCATTGGCGACCAAGGCTTTTCGTGGTGGGTCGGTGTCCTGGCAGCGCTGGCGCTCATCTGGTGGCGCACCCGTGCGGTTCGGGCATTGCGCCGGCCTGTATTGGCGGGAGTTGCGGTCGGACTCGCAGCCTGGTTTGCTACCGGGGGCGTACTGGCTCTGCTGCAGCGCTCGGCACCGCCGTTGCCAGCGTTGACGCTCGCAACGCTCGATGAACAGCCAGTCGTCCTGAATTCCTATGCTGGGCGGCCCGTCGTGCTCAACCTCTGGGCGTCGTGGTGTCCACCATGCCGTCGCGAGATGCCGGTGTTCGAGCAGGCACAAGCGCAGTATCCCGATATCGCTTTTGTCATGGTCAACCAGGGAGAGAGCGCCCAGCAAGCCCGCGCCTTTCTTGAGAGCGAACGCCTGCATCTCAAGGATGTGCTGCTCGACCCCGCTTCCCAGACCATGCAGGCCGTCGCATCGCGAGGCCTGCCCACCACCTTGTTCTTCGATGAGCAAGGACGCCTGGTGGATACCCATCTGGGCGAACTCACGATGGCCAGCCTCAAACACACGGTGTCGCGCCGATTCGCGCCAGCCCAACAGATCAAGACAGACAAGGAGTAACCATGTTTGCACAACGCTCGCACATTTCGTTCCTGCTGGCCGCCAGCTTCATGGTGGTCACCGGCTGCAGCAAGGCAGAGACGGCTGACAAGCCGGCCGTCCTCAAGGCGCTGGAAGGTCAGGGCCTGACCGTCACGCAGGAATTCAAGGTCGGCGGCGGTCTGCGCGCCTTCGCTGCCGTCGCGGGTGACCGGCCCATTGCCGTGTACATCACGAGCGATGGCAATGCCATCGTGGGAACTCGCCTGAACGCCAAGGGCGAGCCAATGGACGAAGCGGACCTGGAAAAGCTGGCCGCCAAGCCGGTCAGCGACAAGGAATGGTCGCAGCTGCAGTCGTCCACCTGGGTGCTGGACGGCAAGGCAGATGCGCCGCGCGTCATCTACACCTTCAGCGATGCCAACTGCCCCTATTGCAACGCCTTCTGGGAAGCTGCACGCCCCTGGGTGGATTCCGGCAAGGTCCAGTTGCGGCACATTCTGGTAGGCATCATCAAGGATGACAGCCCGGCCAAAGCCGCGGCCATTCTTGGCGCGCCTGACCGGAGTGCGGCGTTGTTGACGAACGAGCGGCAGTTTGGCCAGGGCGGGATTACGCCAGCCAAGAGCGTGCCTGCCGATGTGCGCAAGATCCTCGATGACAACCTGGCACTCATGGCGAGCACCGGCTTCCGGGGGACGCCCGGCATCGTTGTACGCGGCCCCAATGGGATCCTCAAGAAGTACAACGGCATGCCGCGAGGGGCGCAATTGGGTGAAGTGCTGGGGCCGCGCTGAACCAGCCGCCCAGGCGCCGAACCTGATGGCCGCTTCTCTCAGCCCGCATCTCAGGCTGCTCAACGGAAATTGCACAAAGGATCATTCACTATGCTCTCGCTGACGGGTGGAGTGCTGGGCCTCATCATCGGAGCCGTGCTGGGATTGACTGGCGCCGGCGGCGGCATCTTCGCGGTGCCGGCGCTGGTGTTCGGCCTGGGCATGGACATCCGTCAGGCCGCGCCCGTGGCGCTGCTCGCCGTGGGAGCAGCGGCGACCCTGGGCGCTTTGCAGGGCTTGCGCCAGGGGGTAGTTCGGTACAAGGCAGCGATGATGTTGGCGGCTGCCGGCGCCGTGACGGCTCCGCTGGGCGTGCAGTTTGCCCACTGGCTTTCGCCTCGATGGCTGAACCTGATCTTCGTCGCCATCATGCTCGTGGTGGCCTACCGGATGTTCATGTCATCTCGCGGCAGCCAGACGCAGGACGATCTGGCTGACGAGCCAGCCCGGGTCTGCAAGATCTCCAAGGACACCGGCCGCTTCGTCTGGAACGTGCGAACAGCGACCACGCTGGGGAGCATCGGCATCGTCTCCGGTTTGGCCACGGGCATGTTGGGGGTGGGCGGCGGATTCATCATCGTCCCGGCTCTGGCGCATTTCAGCGAGCTGCGCATGCACAGCATCGTCGCGACCTCGCTCATGGTGATCGCGCTGCTGTCCGCTGTAACCGTGTTCATCGCGTGGAGTCATGGCATGACGCTCACCGCGCCCGCCTGGACATTCGTTCTCACGGCGCTCGTGGGCATGTCGCTCGGCCGTGTTCTGGCACGCAGGATTCCCTCAAAGATGCTCCAGCGGGTGTTTTCGATCACCTGCGTGGCCGTGGCGGCCCTCATGCTCATGCGCAATGTTGGCTAGAGGTCCGATGTTCGATTAATTGATTGTGGACGGGAAAATTCAATGCAGACAAGGAAAGTAGATGTCGCCATCATTGGCGCGGGAACCGCTGGCAGCACCGCATTCCATGCGCTGAAAGCGACAGGCAAACAGGTGGTTCTGATCGATCGGGGGCCATTGGGGACGACCTGCGCGCGCGTCGGATGCATGCCCTCGAAGGCGGCCCTGCATGCCGGCATGCACTGGAAGGTCGCCAAGGCACTGGCAGCGAGCGCCACGCCATCGACCCAAGGGCCGCAGGCCTTATGGTCCCACGCCCGCCAGACCAGGGATGCGCTGGCCGGCGCCGCCGCGGAGCGCACGCGCAAGGCGGCTGGCGAGAGCCTGATCATGGCCGAAGCGCGCTTCGTCGCGCCGGGCATCTTGCAGGCAGGTGAACAACGGATCGAGGCCAGCGCCTTCATCGTGGCGACGGGCTCTCGCCCGGTGGTCCCCAAAGCGCTCGACGGCGTTGCCTCCCGCATCCTGACCACCGATACCCTGTTCGACCTGGGCGTCCTGCCCGCACGGATGGGAATCCTGGGACTGGGCGCCATCGGGCTGGAACTCGGCCTGGCCCTGTCTCGCTTGGATGTGCAGGTGGTCGCGGCAGACCAGAAAGACGCCATCGGCGGCATCCAGGACCCCGATGTCCTGGAGCGGGCGATCGCCAGGTTCGAGACCGAGTTGCCGATGTGGTTGGGCGCCGCCGTCGAAGTCAGCCTTGAAGGCGACCAGGTGCGCATGCGCGCCGGCGAGCGCGACGCGCTCGTGGATCGGCTTCTCGTCGTGACGGGACGACAACCCAATACCGAGGCGCTCGATCTCGCCGCGGCCGGCATCTCCTTGGATCAGGCTGGCCGACCGAGCATCGACCCCGCGACCATGCAGGCCTGCGGGCCGTCCCAGGTGCCGATTTTCTTCGCAGGCGATGTGCAGCCGGATCGCCCTCTGATGCACGAGGCCGCGGACGAGGGTCAGATGGCAGCGCAAGCCGCACTGGCGAGCTTGCGCGGCGAAAGTTGGCCGGGCGCATCCCGGCGCGTGCCGATCACGATCCTGTTCACCGACCCGGATGCGTGCGCAGTCGGCATGACCTACGAGGCGGCGGTGCAGGAAGGCGCGGTCGTCGGCACCGCGGAAGGCAGCGGCAACGGGCGCTCCAAGATTCTTGGTGCTCCGGAAAACCTGCTGCACATCTATGCCGACCCCGGCTCAGGCGCCTTGCTCGGTGCCAGCATGCTCCTGACGCAAGGCGAGCACCTGGCGCACCTGATCGCTTGGGCGATCCAGGCGAAGCAGACCGTCAACGATCTGCTGGCCATGCCGTACTACCACCCCTCCATCGAGGAGATGCTGCAAAGCGCCTTGAAATCCGCATCCCAGCAGATGCGCCCGTGAACAACCCTTCTGACTGCACCACCGACCGACCATGACCCAAGACACCCAGCGCCCCACATTGAAAGTGATCCTCCACGCACCGACGGCAGAAGCCTTTGAGCGTGCGCGAAGCAATGCAACCAATCTCAAGCGCGCGGCGCCCGATGCCGATGTGCGCATCGTTGCGAACGCGCAAGCCGTCGCCGCCGCCCTGGACACGGCACCTTCCGACCTCGACGCGCTCACCTGGGTATGCCCGAACACACTTTCGCGGATCGGCAGGGACAACAGAGAGCCGCTCGAAGTACTGGACGGGCCTGCTGTTATCGAGATGGCGCGCATGCAGCAAGCGGGATGGATCTACATACGGGCGTAGCACGCGACTGCCGGTTCGGCATGGGGGGGCTGAGACCATGGAATTACGACATCTGCGCTATTTCATGGCCCTGGCTGAAGAGTTGCATTTCACGCGCGCCGCCGAGCGCCTGCACATCGAACAGCCCCCCTTGTCCCGTGCCATCAAAGAACTGGAGGACGAGCTAGGGGTCGTGCTGTTCGACCGGAACCGCCGTGGAACCGTGCTGACGTCGGCGGGTGTTGTCTTTCTTCAAGATATCCGCAGATTGTTCACCGTGCTCGAACAGGCACGCGAAAACGCCCAGGCCGTGGCAGCAGGTTTGCGAGGCAGTCTGCGCATCGCGATTTCCGACGGGGCAATCGATGCTCGCCTGTCGGCATTTCTGGCCCGGTGCCGCGCGGAGGAGCCGGAGATCGAGATACGGCTGTCCGAGGTTCCGCTGGCCGAGCAGTTGCGCGGCCTGCGGTCCGGGGATTTCATGATCGGATTCGCGCATACGGCCGACGTCGGCGACGACATACGGGCTGAGCCCATCTGGCGAGATCCATTGGTCATTGCCGTGCCGGCACGGCACGCACTGCTCGCCCACAAAAAGGTCCCGCTCCAAGAAGTCGGGATCCATCCACTGGTCTTGTGCGATCCCCATGCGTGCGAGGGCTACTGCCGGGAACTGACACGACTGCTGCAGGTGCTTGAGCACAAGTTGAACGTCGTCGAGGAGGTGTCCTCGCTGGACATGATGCTCACCTTGGTCGGTGCTGGTTACGGTATCGGCTTTCTCGCGGCGAGCAAGATTCCGGTTTGCCAACGCCCGGACGTGGTGATCCGTCCCCTGGCCATCGATTCAGCCGTCATCACGACTTACTTGCTGCGGGCCGACAGCAGTGATTTGTCGGCTTCGCTGGAGCGGTTCATCGTTCGCCTACGTGACTCTGCGAGCGGCTGAAGGCCCCGCTGGCAGACACCCTCAAAGATCGGTTTCGGCACGAAGATTGCGCTCGGTGGCCGCCATCAATTCAGCCGCGCTTATCCCAAGTGCTACTGAAATTTTCAGTATGAGGGGCAGCGTGGGCACGTGCTCTCCACGCTCGATCTTGCCCATGTGCGAGCGCGAAATGCCTGCCCGAGATGCGAACTCGTCTTGCGCGACTCCTTGTGCGACGCGCGCAGCGCGCACGGCCTGTCCGAAAGCTGTCGCCGCTGCGGATTCATACGTTGTTGTGCCAGAAGGACGGCCTGGCTGAATGGTTGATTTCTGCATTAGCAGAAGCGTCAAACAATCTGCCAAAATTAACCACGTTAAAGATAACGGCGTTAAACTTCACTCTTGACCACGATGCAAGTTCACCTACTCGGCCAGAACACTTTTTGGGGGCTCGCATGCATGATGCCACCAGCCAGTTTCCCCATCTCAGGCTTGCGATAGCACCTGGGGTGCCATCCTCATGCTTCTCCTCGCTTCTCGCCCTGCAACGCGCGGAAGAGCCGGAAATCACTATCGCGTTCTTTGAGACATCAAGTGACGACCTGGTGACGGGCATTGATGAAGGTCGTTACGACGCAGGAATGTCGCTTCGGGCCGTAAGCGCTCCGTCTCTGAAAAGCCAACCCTTGTGGATCGAGAACATCGCTGTTGCCATGCCATTGTGGTCCCCCTTGCTCGCCCAGACAAAGCTTACGATCGCCGAACTTTTGGACTACCCCGTGTTTCGCTGGCCGGCAGAAAGCTGCTCACTACTGGATCAGCGGCTGTCATCCCTCCCGTCTTTAAGCCGGCAGAGCGTCCAGCATGTGACCTCGTTCGACATGTTGGCGCTATGGGTCGGCGCTGGCTATGGTGTCGGGATCACCGCGCAATCGCGCATCGAGCGCGCTGATGCATGGGGGATCACCGCCCGGCCGCTGGCCGAGGGGCCCTACGAGGTCGTGACTCATCTGCAGCGCCTCAAAGGACGAACTAACGCGGTTTCTGAGCGGTTCGAGCGCAGAGCGATGCAGGTAGCCAAGGATAGTGCAGTCCAATCGAATACCCGATAGCGCGCCCGCGCTGAGCGTTCCCTGATGTGCAGACGCCAGGCGTCCGGCGATCTGCTGGACATGCATGATCGTCTGCTCGATTTCTCGACGGCGCATACCGGCGCCGTGTCCTTCGCTCCCGCACAGCGTGCTGAGCGAACTCATGCAGGCGGTGCAGATGTAGCGCGGGGGCCGTAAGGCCCCCGCGAGGGCTGTAACCCTATGCGCCGTCCAAGGCGACAGCGCTCTCCATCAGCCGGCGAACACTCTGGCGCACCTCTTCGGAGATAGGCCGCGGCGGTACGACCTCGGGAGCATTCGCATGTGGCTCGCTGCCTGCGATGATCTGTACCACCATGCCCAGATTGCTTGGCGTCACGATGTCGATGGCCGCGCGGTCACCCAGGTCGGGATGTGGCTGGGTCAGCATGCGGTAAAGCTCCCATGAATCCGCCTGGGGGTACTGGCGCATGAGCACCTGGGCCAGCTTGTGTTTGAGCGGCACCAGTTGCCAATCGGGAACTCGCTGCCCCCGGTTGCCCAGGCTGATGGAGAGCAGCTTGCCCGCCTTCAACTCGCGGTTGATCTGGTCCTTGGACTTTCCAGCCAACTTGCCGAACAGGGGCACCGGCAGACTGCTCGGCGATTCGTAGATGGCCAGCATTTCCTCGCGCTCGCGCTGGATGGCCGACACCTCGGGTTCTGGCGCATGAGTCGGGGATGGCGGCACCTG
The DNA here is from genome assembly GCF_004216695.1 of Pigmentiphaga kullae. Lineage (GTDB taxonomy): Bacteria > Pseudomonadota > Gammaproteobacteria > Burkholderiales > Burkholderiaceae_B > Pigmentiphaga > Pigmentiphaga kullae. Next base: position 265,516 of record NZ_SGXC01000002.1, on the reverse strand, counting down.
CGACAACCGTTGGAAGGTGATGCCCCCTTCGTTCGGCGTCACGACGATGGGGGTGGCCACCACCGGCGGAACGGGAGGCGCAGAGGAAGCTGCAACGATGGCGTCGGGCTTGTCCTCCTCCGCCATGGCCGGTACGCCCTCGATGTGGATAGTGAGGTGCGCGCTGGCCGCTTCGACTTGGCCCTGTTCGAGCAAGTCGAGGCGGTCGGCCCAGTCCTGCATCATCCGGCGGCGCGGTTCCACGTACTTGGCGTGGTTGTAGGCCGAACTCACCTTGTTTGGGTCGGAATGCGAAAGCTGCGCGTCCACCCAAATCTTGGGATAGCCGATCTCGTTGAGTGCCGTCGAGATGGTTCCACGAATACCGTGGCCGGTCAGTTTGTCCTCGTAGCCCATCCGCTTCAAGGCGGCGTTGAGCGTGTTCTCGCTGATGCGCTTCTTGAGTTCGCTGCGGTGCGTCAGCAGGTGGCGCTGGGCGGGCCGCATCACCCCCAGGAGGTAGCGCACGATCTCGATGGCCTGAAGGGACAGCGGCACGATGTAGGGCGGTACGTCCTGCGGCCGCTTCCCCGCTTTGCGCATCTCGTCCTGAAGCTGCTTGACGATCTGCGGGGGGATGATCCAAAGCCCACGGTCGAGGTCGAACTGATCCGGGGTCGCCAGCCGCAGTTCGCCGGTGCGCACGCCGGTCAAGAACAGCAGGCGGATACCGAGCTGGGTTTGCCAGCCGCGCGGGTTGTAGAGCCTGAGCTTCTGGAGGAACTCGGGAAGCTCGGGCAGGTGCAGGTAGGGGTTATGGGTCACCGCGGGCTTGGGCTCGGCCACTACGTCCAGGTCCGTGGCCGGATTGGCCTCCATGCCCTCGACGATGACGAGCGCATAGCGGAATAGCTGCCCCAGCCAGGTCCGGACCTTTTCGGCAGTGGTGAAGGCCTCGCGCTTCTCGATCCGCGCCAGGACGCCCAGGAGTTGCGGCCTGCGAATGTCATAGATCGACATCTGCTTGAGGCTGGGCAGCACGTCTTTCTCGAAGATCCGCTTGATCTGCGACAGTGTGCTGTTCCGGCCTTCCTTGAGTTCCTTGGCGCGGTGCTCGACCCAAGCATCGAAGACTGCCTTGAATGTGTAGTCCGAGGCCAGCTTGACCGCATGCCGTTTCTGCTTGCGGTCGGTGTGGGGGTTGATGCCTTGGGCCAGGAGCGCCCTGGCTTCGTCGCGCAAGGTGCGGGCTTCGCGCAGGCCGATCTCGGGATAGTTGCCCAGGGATATGCGTTTTTGCTTGCCGAGCCAGTAGTAGCGCAGGTGCCACGATTTGCCGCCGGTGGGGGCGACCACCAGGCCGAGGCCATCGGTATCGGGGATGCTGTAGGTTTTCTTGGCGGCCTTGGCTTGCCGCACGGTCAGATCAGAGAGTGCCATCATCAAACTCCTAAGTCGTGAGACTTAGGCTCAATGCTGCTGGTCATCCCGATCCAACCCCAGCAACAACCCGGAACCGGCACCACCCGCATTCTCTGGCCTCAATTTTGGCCTCAAAAACGCTGGCTGTCGGTGGATTTCCGTGGCTTTGGCTGGAATGAAAAAAGGGGCCGAAGCCCCTAATTTCAATGACTTACAGACGTCAGTGGAAGTCTGTAGATCAAAACTTGGAGCGGGAAACGAGTCTCGAACTCGCGACCTCAACCTTGGCAAGGTTGCGCTCTACCAACTGAGCTATTCCCGCGTTTTTACTGCTTTTCTTTTTCTCGCTGCGTTTTTTGCCGCGAGAAAAGAACTATAGCAAATAAAAAACTTACATGTCAAATCGACGCCCGCCCAGCAAAGCGCCGCACCGGCGAACCGGCGCGGCGCTCGAGGGTCGAGCGATTACTGCAGGGTCCGGGTAAAGACGAAGTGCCCTTCGCTCCAGTCCACGGGCACCACGTCCTTCGGACCGAACCTGCCTTCCAGGATCAGCTTGGCCACGGGGTTCTCGATCTCCTGCTGGATCGCGCGCTTCAACGGCCGCGCGCCGAACACGGGATCGAAGCCGGCACGCGCGATCTGGGCGATGGCCTCGTCCGAGACCTCCAGCCGCATGTCCATCTTCGCCAGCCGCTCGCCCAGGCGCTGCAACTGCACCCGCGCGATGGACTCGATGTGCTTGGCATCCAGCCCGTGGAACACCACGACCTCGTCGATCCGGTTCAGGAACTCCGGACGGAAGTGCTGCTTGATCTCGTCCCACACCACGGCCTTGATCACGTCGTACTGCTGTCCGGCCATGGCCTGGATCTGCTGCGAGGCCAGGTTGGACGTCATGACGATGACCGTGTTGCGGAAGTCAACGGTGCGTCCCTGTCCGTCGGTCAGCCGCCCGTCGTCCAGCACCTGCAGCAGCACGTTGAAGACGTCCGGGTGGGCCTTCTCGACCTCGTCGAGCAGGATCACGCTGTACGGCTTGCGCCGCACGGCCTCGGTCAGGTAGCCGCCCTCTTCATAGCCGACGTATCCCGGCGGCGCGCCGATCAGGCGGGCCACCGAGTGCTTCTCCATGAATTCGCTCATGTCGATGCGCACCATGTGGTCGTCGGCATCGAACAGGAACCCGGCCAGCGCCTTGGTCAGTTCGGTCTTGCCCACGCCGGTGGGCCCCAGGAACAGGAACGAGCCATAGGGCCGCTGCGGGTCGGACAGCCCGGCGCGCGAACGGCGGATGGCGTCGGACACCAGTCGCACGGCCTCGTCCTGGCCGATCACGCGCTCGTGCAGCTTCTCTTCCATGTGCAGCAGCTTGGAGCGTTCGCCCTGCAGCATCTTGGAGACGGGAATGCCCGTCGCGCGCGAGACGACCTCGGCGATTTCCTCGGCGCCGACTTCGGTGCGCAGCAGCTTGGGTTTTTCCGCCTCGGCCGCCTTCTCGTTGCCTTCCGCGGACTTCAGGCGGGCCTCCAGCTCGGGCAGCTTGCCGTACTGCAGCTCGGCCAGCTTGTCGAACTGGCCCTTGCGCTGCAGCTCGCCCATCTCGGCGCGCACCTTCTCGATCTCTTCCTTGATCGACTGGGCGCCCTGGACGGCGGCCTTCTCGGCCTTCCAGACTTCCTCGTAGTCGTTGTATTCGCGCTCGAGCTTGCCCAACTCTTCCTCGAGCAGTTGCAGGCGGCGCTGGGAAGCCTCGTCGGTTTCCTTCTTGACCGCCTCTCGCTCGATCTTGAGCTGGATCATGCGGCGGTCGAGCTTGTCCATGACCTCCGGCTTGGAGTCGATTTCCATGCGGATGCGCGCGGCGGCCTCGTCGATGAGGTCGATGGCCTTGTCCGGCAGAAAACGGTCGGTGATGTAGCGGTTGGACAACTCGGCCGCGGCGACGATGGCCGGGTCGGTGATGTCCACGCCGTGGTGCAGTTCATAGCGTTCCTGCAGGCCGCGCAGGATGGCGATGGTGGCCTCGACCGACGGCTCGCCCACCAGCACTTTCTGGAAGCGGCGCTCGAGCGCGGCGTCCTTCTCGATGTACTTGCGGTACTCGTCCAGCGTGGTCGCGCCTATGCAGTGCAGTTCGCCGCGCGCCAGCGCCGGCTTGAGCATGTTGCCGGCATCCATGGCGCCCTCGGCCTTGCCCGCGCCGACCATGGTGTGGAGTTCGTCGATGAAGACGATGTTCTGGCCCTCGTCCTGCGCAAGTTCCTTGAGCACGGCCTTCAGGCGTTCCTCGAACTCGCCGCGGAACTTGGCGCCCGCCAGCAGGCCCGCCATGTCTAGCGACAGCACCCGCTTGCCCTTCAGGGACTCGGGCACCTCGTCGTTGACGATGCGCTGGGCCAGGCCCTCGACGATGGCGGTCTTGCCCACGCCGGGCTCGCCGATCAGCACGGGGTTGTTCTTGGTGCGGCGCTGCAGGATCTGGATGGTGCGGCGGATCTCGTCGTCGCGCCCGATCACCGGGTCGAGCTTGCCCTGCCGGGCCCGTTCGGTCAGGTCCAGGGTGTATTTCTTCAGCGACTCGCGGTTGCTTTCGCCCTCCTGCGAATCGACCGGCGCGCCGCCGCGCACGGCGTCGATGGCGGTCGCCAGCGCCTTGCGCTGCAGGCCGGCCTCGCGCAGCAGGCGGCCGGCCTCGCCCTTGTCGTCGGCCAGGGCCAGCAGGAAGAGTTCGCTGGCGATGTAGGTGTCGCCGCGATTGGCCGCTTCCTTGTCGATCTTGTTGAACAGAGACTGGAGATCGCGGCTGATCTGGACGTTGGCGTCGCTGCCCTGGACCTGCGACAGGCGGCCGATGGCGGCGTTGACCTCGGGGGTCAGCTTGCTGACGGCCACGCCGGCGCGGGCCAGCAGGCTGCCCGCGCCGCTCTCGGCGTCGGCCAGCAGCGCCGCCAGGACGTGCAGGGGTTCGATATAGGGATTGTCGTTGCGCGCAGCCAGGCTCTGGGCATCGGCCAGGGCCTGCTGGAACTTGGTGGTGAGTCGGTCGATTCGCATTGTTTTTCACGCCAATGAGTGGGGGCGCCGGGCCCGGATACCTTGGATGTGAGGTCGATTCGAACGGTTTCAATCCCCCTACATTGCGCAGGGGGATAGAAGGTTATACCACCCGGCGGCTAGCCTCGCAGCCGGTCCAGCGCTTCGTCCAGCCGGTCCACGGCCCAGACTTCCATGCCCTCGATGGGCTGGCGCGGGGCGTTGGCCTTGGGAATCAGCGCCACGCTGAAGCCCAGCTTGGCCGCTTCGCGCAGGCGCTCCTGGCCGCGCGGCGCCGGGCGGATTTCCCCGGCCAGGCCCACTTCCCCGAAGGCCACCAGGCCGCGCGGCAGGGGCCGGTTGCGCATGGAGGACACGATGGCCAGCAGCACCGGCAGGTCGGCCGCGGGCTCGGTGATACGGACACCGCCCACGGCATTGACGAAGACGTCCTGGTCGAAGGCCGCGGTGCCTGCGTGCCGGTGCAGCACCGCCAGCAGCATGGCCAGCCGGTTGCCCTCCAGCCCCACCGACAGGCGGCGCGGATTGGGCGCGTTGGCCGAGTCCACCAGGGCCTGGATCTCGACCAGCAGCGGACGGGTGCCTTCCTGCGTGACCATGACGCACGAGCCGGACACCTGCTGCTGATGCTGGGACAGGAACAGCGCGGACGGATTGGCGACCCCTTTCAGGCCGCGATCGGTCATCGCGAAGACGCCCAGTTCGTTGACCGCGCCGAAACGGTTCTTGAAGGCGCGCACCAGCCGGAAGGACGAGTGGGTGTCGCCTTCGAAGTACAGCACGGTGTCGACGATGTGCTCGAGCACGCGGGGCCCGGCCAACGCCCCTTCCTTAGTGACGTGGCCGATCATGACGATGGTCACACCGGTCTGCTTGGCCGTGCGCGTGAGCTGGGCCGCGCACTCGCGCACCTGGGCCACCGAGCCGGGCGCCGAGTTGAGCTGCTCGGAATACAGCGTCTGGATGGAGTCGATCACGGCCACTTCGGGCGTGTTTTCCGCCAGCGCCGCCTGGATGGCTTCCAGGCGGATCTCGGCCAGCAGGTCGACGTTGCCGGTATCCAGCCCCAGCCGGCGCGCCCGCAGCGCCACCTGGTCGCCGGACTCCTCGCCCGTCACGTACAGGACCCGGCGGCTGGCCGACAGCGAGGCCAGCGCCTGCAATAGCAGCGTCGACTTGCCTATGCCCGGGTCGCCGCCGATCAGCACCACCGCGCCGGCCACCATGCCGCCGCCCAGCACGCGGTCGAATTCGTCGATGCCGGTGGGAAAGCGCGGCATCTCGCGCGCCTCGATCTCGGCCAGCTTGCGCACCGGCGTACTGCCCGCCAGCGGCGCGTAGCGGTGCCCGGCCGCGGCGCCGGTGCTGGCCGCCGCCACAGTTTCCTCCAGCGTGTTCCAGCCGCCGCAATGGGGGCACTTGCCCTGCCACTTGGGCGCGGTGCCGCCGCACTCGGCGCAGACGTAGACGGTCTTGGCCTTGGCCATGGTCACTCCTCGAAATGCATGGGCACGCGCGGGGCGACCGCGCACAGCAGCTCGTAGCCGATGGTGCCGGCGGCCGTGGCCACGTCGTCCACCGACAATCCCTCGTCGCCCCACAACGTGACCGGCGCGCCGGCCTGCGCCTGCGGCACGGGCTGCAGGTCGACCGCCAGCATGTCCATGGAGACGCGCCCCAGCAGCCGGGTGCGCACGCCGGCCACGACCACCGGCGTGCCGGTGGGGGCATGGCGCGGATAGCCGTCGGCATAGCCGCACGCGACCACGCCTACGCGCATCGGGCCCTCGGCCCGGTACATGCCGCCATAGCCGACGGCATCGCCGGCGCGCAGCGCCTGGGTGCCGATGATGCGCGATTTCAGCGCCATGGCCGGCAAGAGCCCCAGCGAGGCCGCGCTTTCGTCGGCGAAGGGGGTGGCGCCATAGAGCGCGATGCCGGGCCGCGCCCAGTCCCCCGCCACTTCCGGGTAGCGCAGGCTGGCCGCCGAGTTGCACAGGCTGACCGGCCCGGGCAGGCCGGCCGTGGCGCGGCGGAACACCTCCAGCTGGGCGGAGATTCCCTCTGCCGTATCGGCCGTGGAGAAATGGGTCATGTGGCCGACCTGGCCCAGCCTGCCGGCCGCCTGCAGGGCCGCCAGTTCAGCATGCGCGCCGGCATAGGCGTCCGGGGCAAAGCCCAGGCGGTTCATGCCGCTGTTGAGCTTGAGGAAGACGTCCACGGGGCGCGGCATCCGGGACTGGCGCAGCAGCGCCAGCTGGTCCGGATGATGCACGGCCGTGGTCAGGCCGTACCGGCCGACCGCGTCCAGGTCGGCCGCCTCGAAAATGCCTTCCAGGAGCAGGATGGGCCCGGTCCACCCAGCTTCGCGGCAGCGTACGGCCTCGGCAAGGTCCAGCATGGCCAGGCCGTCGGCCCGCGCGAATCCGGCCACGGCGCGTTCGATGCCATGGCCGTAGGCGTTGGCCTTGATGACGGCCCAGATCCTGGCCGTGCCGCCCTGGCCGCGCGCGGCATCGAGCCGGCGGCGGACGGCATCCAGGTTGTGGGAAAGCGCGTGGCGTGAAATGCGGGCGAAGATGGGACGGGGCATGGCGCGGAAGAGGACCGGCGTGGCGCGCCGGGATGGCAAAGAGAAAGTGTAGCCCTTGAGCGCGAGACGCGCAGGACATCCCTGTCCACGCCGCCGTCGCGGCGAACCGGTATCATCGGCGCCGGAATTCCGAGGTCCAGGGTCTGTTCACACTAAAAGGAGGCTCGCATGCCCACCCAGAGGCGCGCCTGGCAAGGCGCGAAGCGCAGTCGTGGCGGGACCACGACGAGCATTCGCAACGCAGTCAGGGGTGCCTTTGGGTGGGCACCCTACGGGCAGGCCGGGAATGGGCCGGCAGGCGTTGTTGCAAGCACCTTGCGTGGATCAACCACGCCGCGGCGCTTGCGCCTAGCCTGCCGGCCCATTCCCGGCCTGTGCGAGCCTCCTTTTAGTGTGAACAGACCCTAGCCATGTCCGCCGCCGGTCACTACGAAAACTTCCCCGTCGCTTCGCTGCTGCTGCCCCCACGCCTGCGGACGGCGGTGCTGGACATCTACCGCTACGCGCGCGCCGCCGACGACATCGCGGACGAGGGGGACGCGTCCGACCAGGAACGCCTGGCCGCTCTGGCGCGCTTCGGCGCAGGGCTGGACTGGATCGAGAAAGGCGCCCACGCGCAACCGGCCCCGCCGGACGAACTGGCCGACATCTTCGTCCCGCTGGCGGCCACCGTCGCCCGGCACCGCCTGCCGCTCGCCCCCTTCCGGCGCCTGCTGTCGGCCTTCGCCCAGGATGTGGCCGTCAAGCGCTACGCGGACTTTTCGGCCCTGCGGGACTACTGCCACCGCTCGGCCGATCCCGTGGGCGAACTGATGCTGCACCTGTACGAAGCCGCCACGCCGCGCAACCTGGCCTGGTCGGACGCGATCTGCACCGGGCTGCAACTGACCAACTTCTGGCAGGACGTAGCCGTGGACCGGGACAAGCTCCGGGTCTATATTCCTCAGGAGGACCTCGCGCGCCATGGCGTGACCGAGGCCGACATCGCGGCGGGCAACTGCTCGCCTGCATGGCGCGCGCTGATGGCCTTCGAGGTCGCGCGGGCCCGGGCGCTGCTACACTCCGGGGCACCGCTGGCGCGGGCCCTGCCGGGCCGCATCGGCTGGGAACTGCGCCTGGTCGTCCAGGGTGGACTGCGCATCCTGGAACGCATCGAAACCGGCGGGTACGACGTCTTCCGGGCCCGCCCGGTCCTGAAGAAAACCGAGTGGCTGAAGCTTGCCTGGCGCGCGCTGCGCATGCCGCAGGCCAGGCCCCCATCCCCACCCCATCATGACGCCTGACCAGTACTGCCAGGAGAAGGCCGCGCAGAGCGGCTCCAGTTTTTACTACAGCTTCCTGTTCCTGCCGCCCGAGCGCCGGCGCGCCATCACCGCGCTGTACGCGCTGTGCCGCCAGCTGGACGACACGGTGGACGAAGCCAGCGACTCCTCGGTCGCGCGCCTGAAGCTGGCGTGGTGGCGGACCGAGATCGAGCGCCTGTTCGACGGCAGGCCCGAGCATCCCGTCACCCAGGCCCTCGCCCCCCATTTGACCGCCTGCGGCATCACCCGGGACCGCCTGCTGGAGATCGTGGACGGCATGGAGATGGACCTGGACCAGACGCGCTACCTGGACTATCCCGCGCTGCAGCGTTACTGCCGCCGGGCGGCCGGCGTCGTGGGCGAACTGTCGGCGAGCATCTTCGGCTACGCCGACGCGCGGACGCTGGCCTACGCCGACCGCCTGGGCCTGGCGTTCCAGCTCACCAACATCATCCGCGACGTCGGCGACGACGCCCGCAAGGGCCGCATCTACCTGCCGGTCAACGAACTGCAGCAGTTCGACGTCAAGGCGGCCGACATCCTGAACGGCCGCTATTCCGACAATTTCTCGGCCCTGATGCGCTTCCAGTGCGAGCGGGCGCGGCGCGCCTACCGCGAGGCCTTGGCGCTGCTGCCGGCCGAGGACCGGCGGCCCCAGCGCCCGGGCCTGATGATGGCCGCCATCTACCATGCGCTGCTGGAAGAGATCGAACGCTCGGACTATCAGGTGCTGCACCAGCGCATTTCCCTGACGCCGCTGCGCAAGCTCTGGCTGGCATGGAAGACCTACGTGACCGGCGGCCGGACCCTGTGGCGCCAGATCGGGGGCTGAACGGCGCGCCGCGCGCGGCGGTGGTCGGCGCAGGGTGGGCGGGCCTGGCTGCCGCTCACGCGCTGGCCAGCCGCGGCTATGCGGTCACCGTGTACGAGGCGGCCCGCGAGGTGGGCGGCCGCGCGCGCACCGTCGCCTCCCGCGCTGGCGATAACGCGTTCGCCGCGCCGCTGGACAATGGCCAGCACCTGCTGCTGGGCGCCTACACCGATACCCTTGCATTGATGCGCGAACTCGGCCAGGATCCCGACACCCTGCTGCTGCGCGCCCCGCTGCGGCTGGCCTCGGCCGACGGGCGCTTCGCGCTGCGCGCCCCGCGCCTGCCCTCGCCGCTGCACGGCGCGGCCGCGCTGCTGGGCGTACGCGGCCTGAGCGCCGGCGCGCGCTGGGCGGCGCTGCGCTTCGTGCTGGGGCTGCGCAGGCAAAAGTGGCTGGCGGCCGGCCAGGGCGAAACGTTCGCTCAGGCAGGCGGCTCGCCCACGGTCGCGCACCTGCTTGCCGTCTGGAACCAGCCGGAAGAAATCATCATCCGGCTATGGCGCCCGTTGTGCCTGGCCGCGCTCAACACCCCTCCGGAACAGGCCTGCGCCCGCCTGTTCGCCGCCGTGCTGCGCGACAGCCTGGACGCGCCGCGCAGCCACAGCGACCTGCTGCTGCCGCGATGCGACCTGTCCAGCCTGTGGCCTCGCGCGGCCGCGGCCCGGCACGATCTGCGGCCCGGCCATGCGGTCCGGGAAGTGGCCGTGGAGGACGAGCAGGTCCGCGTCGACGGCGAACCCTACGCGGCGGCCGTGCTGGCCGTTCCCCCCGGCATCGCGGCGCGCCTGCTGCCGCCGCACCCGGAGATGACCGCGGTCCAGCGGGCGCTGCGCGCCTTTCGCCACCTGCCCATCGCCACGCTGACCGTACGGCTCGCGGCGCCCTTCCGGCTTGCCTTTCCGATGCTGATGCTGACCGAGGACCCCGCGCGCGGCCACCTGGGCCAGTGGGTGTTCGATCGAAGAGCCCTGCTCGGCCACGATACTGCCCACGGAGAGCTCGCGGTGGTGGTCAGCGCGGCGTCGGCCTTCGAGGGCCGGGACCGTGCCGCCTGCGCGGCGGGCCTGCTCGACCAGTTGCGGGAACAGTTGTCGGGCACGGGCGCAAGCGGCCTGCCGCAGGTGGAGCACTGGGAATTGCTGATCGACAAGCGCGCGACCTTTGCCGCCGAACCTGACCTGGCGCGGCCGGGCAATGCCACGGTCTGGCCGAGGCTGGCGCTGTGCGGGGACTGGACGGATACGGGCTACCCAGGCACGCTGGAAGGCGCCGTCCGCAGCGGTCTGCACGCCGGGCGCCTGCTGGCCGACACGCAGGGCATACGCTGAACCGCGAAACGGCTCAGTCCTGGCCGGCTTCCCAGCGCCTGGCCGCCTCGTCGTCGGAGTCGCGGGCCTCGACCCAGCGGTCGCCCTGACCGGTGGCTTCCTTCTTCCAGAACGGCGCCTGCGTCTTCAGATAGTCCATGATGAACTCGCAGGCCGCGAAGCACGTGCCCCGATGCCGGCCCGCCACGCCCACGAAAACGATCTGGTCCAGCGCGCGCAGCGTGCCGACGCGATGGATGACCCGTACCGCGTGCAGCGTCCAGCGTTCCCGCGCCTGCCGGACGATGTCGGCCAGCGCTTTCTCGGTCATGCCGGGATAGTGCTCGAGCGTGAGCGTCGAAACGCTGTCGCCTTCGTTGATGTCGCGCACGGTGCCGACGAAGCTGACCACGGCGCCCACCGAGGGATCGGCCCGCAGCGCGGCGATTTCCGCGCCGGCGTCGAAATCGGAAGTCTGGACGCTGATGGACATTTCAACCACCGGTGACAGGAGGGAAAAAAGCGACCTCGTCGCCGGCCTGCAAGGGCTCGGCGGGCTGCACCATGGTGTGGTTGCGCGCGGCGCGCACGGCGCGCTCGGGCGCCAGCGCCGCGGCCCAGGCGCCGCCGCGCCCGGCCAGCCACAGCCGCAACTCGCCCACGGTGCGCACCGTCTCGGGCAGTTCGGCCGCTTCCTTTTCCCGGCCCAGCGCTTCGCGCAGCGATGCGAAATACAGGATGTCGACGTTCATGGCTCAGCCCAGCAATTCGGCGTAGCTGATGAAAGATACCGTATCGCCTTTCCGGATCGTCTGTCCACCCGGATTGTCGATCACGCCGTCGCCCCAGACCGTCGAGGTCAACACCGCCGACAACTGATTGGGAAACAGATCGAGCCCGCCCTGCGCGTTGCGTCGCACCCGCAGGAACTCGCGCCGGCGGTCCGCCTTGGGCCAGTCGAAATCGGCGCGCATGGCGGTCCGCAAGGGCACCGCGGCGTGCGCGCCGGCCAGCTTGAGCAGCAGCGGCTTGACCAGCAGGCCGAAGGTCAGGAAGCTCGACACGGGGTTGCCGGGCAGCCCGATGAAGACCGCCTCGGTGCCATCGTCGCGGCGCAGGCGGCCGAAGGCCAGCGGCTTGCCGGGCTTGATGGAAAGGCTCCACATGTCCAGCCGCCCCAGCGACTCGACCGCCGGCTTGACGTGGTCTTCCTCGCCCACCGACACCCCGCCGGTGGTGATGATCAGATCGTTGTCGCGAGCCGCGTTGCGCAAGGCCTCGCGCGTCGCCTCGAAACTGTCCTGCACCGCGCCCAGATCGGCATGCTCGACCGGCAGCGCCGCCAGCATGCCTTGCAGCAGGTAGCGATTGGAGTTGTAGATCTTGCCGGCAGGCAGCGGTTCGCCCGGCGCGACCAGTTCGTCGCCCGTGGACAGCGTGGCCACGCGCAACCGGGGCTGCACCGGCAGGCGCGGCACGCCCACCGAGGCGGCCAGGCCCACGTCCTGCGCCCGCAGGCGCGTCCCGGCCCGCAGGATGCGGCTGCCGGCCTTGATGTCGCAGCCCTTGGCGCGCACCCAGGCGCCCGCTTCGACCGGCTTGGCGAACGCCACGCGGTCGTCCCGGACCTCGGCCTCTTCCTGCATCACGACGGCATCGGCGCCTTCGGGGATTTCCGCGCCGGTGAAGATGCGCGCGGCGGTGCCGGCGGCCAGCGGCTGCGGCACGGATCCCGCCGGAATGCGCTGCGACACGGGCATGCCGGCGCCGAACAGCGCGGCATCGGCCGTGCGCACCGCATAGCCGTCCATCGCCGAATTATCGGCGGCCGGCACGTTGATCGATGCAGTCACGTCCGCGGCCAGGATACGGCCCGCGGCCCGCGCCAACTCGACCTGTTCGGCGGGCCGGCCCAGCGGCGCGACCGCCAGCAGAATCTCCAGGGCCTCGTCCAGGGAAAGCAAGTTCGAACCGGGCTTCACATTCGACTCCTTCGCGGCCCGCCCCGCGGCGCGCCGCACATACTCGACACCGCCGTCAGACGGCCTGGGCGGCAATCAGGTCCTTGATGGCCTGCACGTCGCCGCTCACGGTCTGCACGCGCTGCGGCAGTTGCTCGATGTTCTCGAATCCCGCCGGACGCGGCGCCGGCTGCCCCAGGGCTTCCTCGATGGTGGCCGAGAACTTCACCGGCAGCGCGGTCTCCAGCACCAGCATGGGCACGCCCGGCTCGACGAAAGGCAGCGCCACCTTGACGCCGTCGGCGGTATGCGGATCGATGACTACGCCGGTCTCGGCATGGACCTGGCGGATCGTGGCCAGCCGGTCGGCATGGCTGCTGGTGCCCGAGACGAAACCGTACTGTGCGAACTGCGGCTTGTAGGCCGACAGGTCGAACGAGCCCTGCGCCGCCAGCTCGTCCCACAGCGCCTTCAGGCGCGCGGGGTCGCGGCCCAGCAGGTCGTACACGAAACGCTCGAAGTTCGACGCCTTCGAGATGTCCATGGAGGGACTGGAGGTCTCGTAGGTTTCGCTCGAGGCGCGCGGGCGGTAGATGCCGGTGCGGAAGAATTCCTCGAGCACGTTGTTCTCGTTGGTGGCCAGTACCAGGCGGCGGATGGGCAGGCCCATGCTGCGGGCGACGTGGCCGGCCAGGATGTTGCCGAAGTTGCCCGAGGGCACCGCGAACGACACCTGGGCCATGGGATCGGCCGCGCCTTCGGTAGCCAGCCGCCAGCCATGGAAGTAGTACACCACCTGGGCGGCGATGCGCGCCCAGTTGATGGAGTTGACCGCGCCGATGCGATGCCTGGTCTTGAACGCCAGGTCGCCGCTGACCGCCTTGACGATGTCCTGGCAGTCGTCGAACACGCCGTGCACGGCCAGGTTGTGGATGTTGGCATCCTGCAGCGAATACATCTGCGCGCGCTGGAAGGCGCTCATGCGGCCGGCGGGCGACAGCATGAACACCGCCACGCCCTTCTTGCCACGCATCGCGTATTCGGCGGCCGACCCCGTGTCGCCCGAGGTGGCGCCCAGGATGTTCAGCGTGGTGCCGCGGCGCGCCAGCACGTACTCGAACAGGTTGCCCAGGAACTGCATGGCCATGTCCTTGAAGGCCAGGGTCGGCCCTTCTGACAGGCCCAGCAGCGCGACGCCCTGCTTGAGCGGCTTGAGCGGCACGATGACCTCGCCGCCGAACACCTCGGGACGGTAGGTCTTGCGCGTCAGTTCGCGCAGGTCCTGCTCGGGAATGTCGGTGATGAACAGCTTGAGCACTTCGTAGGCCAGGTCGGCATACGACAGCGCGCGCCACGCCTGGAGCTGCTCGGGCGTGACCTGCGGAATGGACTCCGGCACCGCCAGGCCGCCGTCGGGCGCCAGCCCTTCCAGCAGGACGTCGGTGAACGGTTGCGGGGCCATGCCGCCGCGGGTCGAAAGGTATTTCATGCTACGTCCTAGGCCAGGTTCTCGATGCGCAGGCGCGTGACCGTCGACACCACGGTGGGCAGCGCCTCGATGCGGGCGATGGCGGCGTTGACGTTGCGCTCCAGCGCCTCGTGGGTCAGGAAGATGATGTCCGCCTGGGTGGCGTCCTCGCGCGGCTTCTGGATCATGGACACGATGGAGATCGAGGCGTCGGCCAGGATGCGCGTGATGTCGGCCAGCACGCCCGGCTGGTCGGTCGCCGCCAGCCGCAGGTAGTACGACGTGGTGATGTCCTCGATCGACAGCATGGGGCGGTCGGTGATGGCATCCGGCTGGAAGGCCAGGTGCGGCACACGGTGCTCGGGATCGGCCGTGTGCAGGCGCGTCACGTCCACCAGGTCGGCGACCACCGCCGAGGCTGTGGGCTCCTCGCCCGCGCCCTGGCCGTAGTACAGGGTCGCGCCCACGGCGTCGCCCTTGACCATGACCGCGTTCATCGCCCCTTCCACGTTGGCCATCACGCGCTGGGCGGCGATCAGGGTCGGGTGCACGCGCAGCTCGATGCCCTCGGGACGCGCCTTGGTGATGCCCAGCAGCTTGATGCGGTAGCCGAGTTCCTCGGCATAGCGGATGTCTTCCTGCGCCAGTTGGGAAATGCCTTCGATGTGGGCCTTGTCGAAGCGGATGGGCACGCCGAACGCGATGGACGACAGCAGCGTGAGTTTGTGCGCGGCATCCACGCCTTCGATGTCGAAGGTCGGGTCGGCCTCGGCATAGCCCAGACGCTGCGCCTCGGCCAGCACCTCCGAAAACGGCAGGCCGCGGGCCCGCATCTCGGTCAGGATGAAGTTGGTGGTGCCGTTGATGATGCCGGCCACCCATTCGATCTGATTGGCCGACAGACCTTCGCGGATGGCCTTGATGATGGGAATGCCGCCGGCCACGGCCGCTTCGAAGGCGACCATGACGCCCTGTTCACTGGCGCGGGCGAAGATCTCGTTGCCGTGCTTGGCCAGCAGCGCCTTGTTGGCGGTGACGACGTGCTTGCCGTGGGCAATGGCTTCCAGGACGAGTTCGCGGGCCAGGGTGTCGCCGCCTATCAGTTCGACCACGATGTCGATCTCGGGATCGCGGACGATCTGGAACGGGTCGGCGACGACTTCGGCGGCTTCGCCGACGCGGGACTTGGCCTTGGCGACATCGCGGGCCGAGACCTTGGTCGCGACGATGTGGCGGCCGGCGCGGCGGGCGATTTCTTCGGCGTTGCGGGCGAGGACCTTGAAAGTGCCGCCGCCTACGACGCCCAGGCCCAGGAGGCCTACTCGGATGGGTTCCATTGTGTTTCCGGGCAATACAGGGTTCTTCGAAAACTTCCCCGCCCCGGCTTTGGCGCGCTCCGGCCCGCCGCGTCGGCGCCGCCGGAAGGAGGCGGGATGCGGCAGTGTGCTGCGCAGGGGGGCGGGAATCGCCGGCCACGGCTGGGGCTGGCAATCCTCCAGTGTAACGGACTCTGGGGGGCGGGAGGGAAAACCCGTGGGAGTAAGGACATTTATAATGGACGGACCACAGCCGGGAGGAAATTGTGGCGTTCGCGCATCCGCCCCGGCCGCCGGCAAGCGTATAGTCTGCCTATCCTCCCGCCGTTCCGGAGCCGACCATTTGAAGTTGCATTCCGATCCTGCCTCGGCGCTGAATACCGTGACCGCCTACGGTGACGGATACGTCGAAGTCAACCGCGTCCGTTTCGAACACGCCGTCGTGTTCGGCCCCGAGGGCGATGTCGCCGCCTGGCCCGTTTCCTCTTTCGAAGACGTCGATGCCGCCGCCATGGAACACGTGGCGCGGCCGGGCGCGGCCCCGCAGCCCGAGGTCGTCCTGATCGGCACCGGCGCCCGCCAGCGCTTCCTGCCCCCTTCGCTGCTGCGCCCGTTGCTGAAGGCCGGCGTGGGCGTCGAGATGATGGACACCCAGGCGGCCGCGCGAACCTACAACATCCTGATGGCCGAGGGGCGCCGCGTCGTGGCCGCGCTGATCCCGGCCTGAATGATGCGCCGCCCTTCCCGCCTTCCCCACCCATTCCCGGAGTCCCACGCATGAGCACTGCCATCGGGCGGGCCGCCCCCGCCTTCACCGCTCCCAGCACCGACGGCGACCTGTCGCTGAAAGACCTGAAGGGCCGCATCGTCGTCATGTATTTCTACCCGCGCGACAACACGCCCGGCTGCACGACCGAAGGCCAGAACTTCCGCGACCGCTATGCCGAGTTCCAGGCCGCCGGCGCCGAGATCCTGGGCGTCTCGCGCGACACGCTGGCCTCGCACCAGAAGTTCAAGGAAAAGCAGGGCTTTCCGTTCCCGCTGGTGGCCGACCCGGACGAAACGCTGTGCGAGCTGTACGGCGTCATGAAAATGAAGAACATGTATGGCAAGCAGGTGCGCGGCATCGAGCGCAGCACGTTCCTGATCGACGCGCAGGGCAAGCTGCGCCAGGAGTGGCGCGGCGTGACAGTCCCCGGCCACGTCGACGCCGTGCTCGACGCCGTGCGCGGGCTGGCCTGAATGAGTTCGTCTTTCTTCCTGCGCATGTGTCGTACGCCGGCAGGCGTACGATATATGCAATGGAGGATGCAGTATCGTTGAGCTTCCCTACTGAGGAGATCCGCGCTCATGCCGCTTCCCAAGATGCCCACCCGGCCCGCAGCAATCCTGTCCTTCCCCTCGGGTGAACCAGCGCGCCCCGCAGCCCGCGGCAAACGTACCGAAGCCGAACCCCGACCGCCCTCCTCCCCCGACCTCCCCGACGTCCAGCCCCAGTTGGAAGGCATCCAGGCCGCCCCCGCCAGGACGGCCCGCAAGACGAGCGCCAAATCCAAGGCAGGCACTCTGCTGACGCCCGCGCCCCAGGCAGAGGCGCCCATCGTCGCGCGCGCGCCGCAGCCCGCGCCCGCCCCGGTCCCCGCCGCCACCGGCAAGGCCGTGGCCAAGCCCGCGCCCAGGCGCAAGGCGAAATCTGCCGGGCCGGAAGCCGCCAAGCTGTTCGTGCTCGACACCAACGTGCTCATGCACGACCCGAGCTCGCTGTTCCGCTTCGAGGAACACGACATCTTCCTGCCGATGATCACGCTGGAAGAGCTGGACAACCACAAGAAAGGCATGTCCGAAGTGGCGCGCAACGCCCGCCAGGTCAGCCGCTCGCTGGACGAACTGGTCAGCGACATCGGCGACATGGAGGCCGGCATTCCGCTCGACAAGCTCGGCAACCGCGACGCGATGGGCCGGCTGTACCTGCAGACGACCCTGCTGTCGGCCTCGCTGCCGTCTGGCCTGCCCGCCGGCAAGGCCGACAACCAGATCCTGGGCGTGGTGCGCGCCCTGCAGGAGCGCTTCCCCGACCGCGAGGTCGCGCTGGTGTCCAAGGACATCAACATGCGCGTCAAGGCCCGCGCCCTGGGGCTGCCGGCCGAGGACTACTTCAATGACCAGGTCCTGGAAGACTCCGACCTGCTCTATACCGGCGTGCAGCAACTGCCCGACGACTTCTGGGACAAGCACAGCAAAGGCATGGAGTCCTGGCAGCAAGGCGGCAGCACCTTCTACCGCATCACCGGACCACTGTGCGCGCAGTTCGCCGTCAACCAGTTCGTCTATTTCGAAGGCAGCATGCCCTTGTACGCCCAGGTCAAGGAAGTCAGCGGCAAGACCGCCGTGCTCCAGACCCTGCGCGAATACACCCACAGCAAGAACAGCGTCTGGGGCATCACCGCGCGCAACCGCGAACAGAACTTCGCGCTCAACCTGCTGATGAACCCGGACTGCGACTTCATCTCGCTGCTGGGCCAGGCGGGCACCGGCAAGACGCTGCTGGCGCTGGCCGCGGGCCTGACGCAGGTGCTGGAAACCAAGCGCTACACGGAAATCATCATGACCCGGGTCACGGTGCCCGTAGGCGAGGACATCGGCTTCCTGCCGGGCACCGAGGAAGAGAAGATGCTGCCCTGGATGGGCGCGCTGGAAGACAATCTGGACGTGCTGAACATGGGCGACGGCGACAGCGGCCATGGCGGGGACTGGGGGCGCGCCGCGACCATGGACCTCATCCGCTCGCGGGTGAAGGTCAAGTCGCTGAACTTCATGCGCGGCCGCACCTTCCTGAACAAGTTCCTGATCATCGACGAGGCGCAGAACCTCACGCCCAAGCAGATGAAGACCCTGATCACCCGCGCCGGCCCGGGCACCAAGGTGGTCTGCCTGGGCAACATCGCGCAGATCGACACACCCTACCTGACCGAGGGCAGTTCGGGCCTGACCTACGTGGTGGACCGCTTCAAGGGCTGGCCGCATTCTGGGCACGTGACCCTGCAGCGGGGCGAGCGCTCGCGGCTGGCCGACTACGCGGCCGAGGTGCTGTGACATGCGGCGCGACCTGGACGGCGGCGCGGGGGGCGTCTGCGACGGCTACCTGCGCGCCATCTGGAACGCGGCGGGAAGCGCCGCGCTTCCCGCCGACGTCGCCTGGCTCGGAGCGGGCAGCCTGCCGTCCATCTTTCCGGTCACGGACCTGGCGGCCGCCGCAGTCGGCGCGGCTGGGCTGGCCGTTGCCGAGCTGATCGGGCAGCGACACGGCAGCCTGCCCGCCGTCGCGGTCGACCGGCGGCTGGCCTCGTTCTGGTTCGACACGTCGCTGCGGCCGGTGGGCTGGAAGCTGCCGCCGGCGCGCGACCCCGTCACCGGCGACTATGCGGCCGCCGACGGCTGGATACGGCTGCATGCCAACGCGCCGCACCACCGCGACGCCATCCTGCGCGTGCTGGGCTGCCACGGCAGCCACGACAGCGTGGCACAGGCGGTGGCCGCATGGAACGCGCTGGACCTGGAAAACGCAATCGTCGAAGCGAAGGGCTGCGCCGCGCAGATGCGCACCCAGGAAGCCTGGGCCGCCCATCCGCAAGGCGCCGCCGTGTCGATCGAACCGCTGCTGTGGCGCACGCCGGCATCGGCCGCCCCCGCGCCCACCTGGGCCGGCCCTCCCGCACGCCCGCTGCAAGGCGTACGCGTGCTGGACCTGACCCGCATCATCGCGGGGCCGGTGGCCACCCGCTTCCTGGCGGGCTACGGCGCCGAGGTTCTGCGGCTGGATCCCCCGGCCTGGGACGAACCGGTCGCCGCGCCCGAACTGACGCTGGGCAAACGCTGCGGCCGCATCGACCTTCGCTCCACCGAAGGCCGGCGCCTGTTCCGCCAACTGCTGCGCGATGCCGACGTGCTGGTGCATGGCTATCGTTCGGATGCGTTGGGCGCCCTGGGTTTCGACGCCGAACAGCGGCGCCGCATCAATCCGGGGCTGGTCGACGTGTCGCTGGACGCCTACGGATGGACCGGTCCCTGGAAGGCGCGCCGCGGGTTCGACAGCCTGGTGCAGATGAGCTGCGGCATCGCCGATGCGGGCATGCGCAAACTGGGCCGGGACAAACCCACACCGCTGCCGGTGCAGGCCCTGGACCACACCACGGGCTACCTGCTCGCCACCGCGGCGATACGTGGTCTGACCGAGCGCGTGCGCACCGGCTGCGGCGGCGAGTTCCGCGCATCGCTGGCACGCACGGCGGCCCTGCTGGTGCAGGGGGTCGCAAACGCCGACGCCGCGCCGCTCGCTCCCGAAGCCCGCGACGACTGCACCATGCCCTCGGAGATGACCGCCTGGGGCCGGGCGCGGCGCGTCAAGGCGCCGCTGACCGTCGCCGGCGCCCCCATGGCCTGGGACATTCCCGCCGGCCCGCTGGGCGCCTCGCAGGCATCATGGCGCGCTTGAGCCCGGCCGCCGGCTCCAGTTCAGTTCCCGCTGCCTAGAGTTCGATCCACTCGCGCCTGACCGGTTCGGCCGCGCGCAAGGCAGCCGGCGTCCCGGCGAACACCACGGCGCCGTGTCCCAGCACATACACGCGATCGGCGACGTCCAGGGCGAAGTCCAGCTTCTGTTCGATCAGCAGGATGGCCATGCCCTGGCGGCGCAGTTCGTCCAGGCAGGCGGCCAGTTGCGCCACGACCTGCGGCGCCAGCCCCTCGGCGGGTTCGTCCACCAGCATCAAGACCGGATCGCCCATCAGCGTGCGGCCCAGGGCCAGCATCTGCTGCTCGCCTCCCGACAGGTGCTGTGCCTGCACGCCGGCCCGTCGCGCCAGCGGCGGAAAAAGCCGATAGATGTCGGCGATCGTCCAGCGCCCCGCCGTGGCGGCCTTCTGCCCCAGCATCAGATTCTGCTCGACCGTCATGCCGGGGAAGATGTCCCGGCTTTCGGGCACGTAGCCGACGCCCATCCGCGCGATCTCGAACGTGCGCAGCCCGCCTATGTCCCGGCCGCGCCAAAGCATGCGGCCGCGCCGCTCGACCAGCCCCATGACGGCGCGGGCCAGCGTGGAGCGGCCGGCGCCATTGCGGCCCAGCAGCGCGACGATCTCGCCCGGCGCCACGTGCATGTCCACGCCTTGCAGCACGTGGGCCCGGCCGTACCAGGCATGGACGCCGTGGAGCTCCAGCAAGGCGCTCATTCCGGCTCCTGCATGAGCCCGCCCAGGTAGGCCTGGCGCACCGCCGGATCCGCCCGGATGTGTTCCGGTTCGCCGGTGGCGATCAAGCGCCCCTGGACCATGACCGAAATACGATCGGACAGGCCGAAGACGACCTGCATGTCATGCTCGACGATCAGCACCGTCCTCCCGCGGCAGGTGCCGCGTATCAGCTCCATCATGCGCGCGGTCTCGGCCCGGCTCATCCCGGCCGTCGGCTCGTCCAGCAGGACGACGCGTGCCTCGGTCGCCAGCACCATGCCCAGCTCCAGCGCGCGCTGTTCCGCGTAGCTCAGTTCGCCCGCGGGCAGCGCCGCGCGCCGCTCCAGGTCGAGTTGCGCCATGACCTGGTGCGCCCGCCGAGCCACGCCGCGCCCGCGATCCAGCGCGCACCACCATTGATAGCCCAGGCCGCCCCTGCGCATGGCGGCGCAGCGCAGGTTGTCGAACACCGACATGCGGCCGAACACATTGGCCACCTGGAAGCTGCGCGACAGGCCCAGCCGGGCCATGCGATGCGCCGGCAGCCCCGTGACGTCGCGGCCCCGCAGGCGCACCCTGCCTGCCGAGGGCGGAGTCAGGCCCGAGATCACGTTGAACAGGCTGGACTTGCCCGCTCCGTTGGGACCGATCAGCGCGTGGAACTCGCCCGTGGCGACGCGCAGGCTCACGTCGTCGAGCACCTGGACCTCGCCGTAACGCTTGCCCACGCCTTCCAGCGTCAAGGCGTCGATGCCGGCCTTGTCCCGCCCTTCACCCATCGCATCGCTCCGACGATGGCACCGGCCTGCGCCGGTCCCGCCCCAGGAACAGGCCGGCCGCGCCCAGCACCGACAGCACGCCGGCCGCGCTCCACGGCAGCGGCGCGGACGGATCCAGCGCCAGCCCGAACCATGAGACCATCCCCGGCCCGCCCGCGTCGTGGACGCGGCCATAGGCCAGCTCGATGGCCAGGCTCAGCCCGGCGATGCCGATCAACGCGCCGGCGATCGTCCCTGCCCTGGCGCGCAGCCAGTGCGCGAATTCGCCGCGCGCCACCAGCCGCGCCGCATCGCGGATGCCACCGGCCAATCCACCGGGCAAAGCCAGCACGACGGCGGCAAAGGCGAGCCCCAGGTACAACTGCCAGGCCCCGGTATGACGCGACAGCTCGACCGAGAAGAACGTCACCACCACCGCGCCGGCCACGGGCCCCAGGAACAGGCCGCTGCCGCCGACCACCACCGCCAGCAACACCGCTCCCGATCGCAACGCGCCCAGGCTGTCGGCGCTGGCGATCTCCAGGTTCAGCGCCATCAGCCCGCCCGCCACGCCGGCGAAGAATCCCGACAGGGTCAGCATCAGATAGCGGACGCGGTGCGGGTCGTAGCCGATGAAGGCCACGCGCTGCGGATTGTCGCGGACGGCATTGGCAAGCTTGAGCAGCGGCGTGCGGCCCAGCGCATGGATGGCGAGGGCGCCGGCGACCGTCCATGCCGCGGTCAGATAATAGACATGGAGATCGGGTCCCAGACTCCATCCCGGCCACAGGCCCACGACGAACGCCGGGCCGGCCGTGCGGTCGGCCGCCAACCCGCCTTCCCCGCCGAACCAGTCCGGCAGCATGCCGGCGGCGGCATGGACCAGTTCGCCTACCGCCAGCGAGATCATCGCGAAGGACGTGCCGCCGCGGCGGGTGGTCGGATACCCGATCAGCGCGGCGAATCCCGCCCCCGCCACGCCGCCGGCCACGGGCAGCAGCACGGTCGGAAAGACAAACAGTCCGCCATCCATCCCCCGCAGGAGGTGGATGACGGCATACCCGCCCAGTCCCGCGTAGACGGCATGTCCGAACGACAGCATCCCCGTCTGCCCCAGCAGCAGGTTGTACGACAGCGCGAACAGCGCCATCGCGCACATCTGCGACATCAGGCCCAGCTGGAAGCCGCTGCCCAAGCACAGCGGCGCCAGCGCCAGCATCGCCAGCCCCGCCGCTACGCAGGCCAGGAGCCGCTTGCCATCGGCACGCGGGCTCATGTTTCGCGCACGCCCATGAGTCCGCGCGGCCGCCAGACCAGCACCGCCACCATCAACAGATAAGGCAGCACCGGCGCGACGCGCGACAAGGGCCAGGCCGCCAGCGCCCGCGCCGCATCGGCCGCACCCAGCCAGGTTGCCGGCGCGGCCAGGGACCAGGCCGAGCCCACCGCCAGGGTTTGCAGCACCCCGATCAGCAGGCTGGCCCAGAACGCTCCCGCCAGCGACCCCAGCCCGCCCACCACCGTCACGACGAAGACGATGGGCCCCAGCGCCTGGGCCATGCCCGGCTCGGTCACGAACACGCTGCCGCCTATCGCGCCGGCCATCCCGGCCAGCAGGCAGCCGGCGCCGAACACCAGCATGAACACACGGGGCACGTCGTGCCCCAGCGCCTGCGCCATGGCCGGATGGCTGAGCGCCGCGCGGACGACCAGGCCGGTTCGCGTCCGCGTCAGTCCCCACCACAATGCCGCCAGCATCAGGCCCGCGGCCAGCGCGACCACCAGGCGATGCAAGGGAAAGGCGTGCCCGCCCAGGCTGAACAGCGGCTCGCCCCAGGCCGCCGGCATGCGGTAGGGCACGGCGGAGCGGCCCCAGGCCAGTTGCACCAGTTCGGCGATGACCATGGCGAGCGCGAACGTGAACAGCAGTTCCGCCACGTGCCCCCGCCCGCGCAGGCGGCGCAGCGCCAGCCGCTCGACCGCGGTGCCCGCCAGCCCGACCAGCACCGGCGCGATGAACAGGGCCACCCAGAATGCCGCGCCCGCTGTCAGCGCCGGCGACAGCGCGCCGGCCACGGCATGGGCGGCATAGGCCCCCAGCATGTAGAAACTGGCATGCGCGAAGTTGATGATGCCCATCATGCTGAAGATCAGCGTCAGCCCGGCCGAAAGCATGAAAAGCAGCAGCCCGTAACTGAGGCCGTTCAGCAGCGAAACGATGAGCCCGTCCAAACAAATACTCCGAGCGGCGCGCGCGGCCGCGGCGGCAGCCCCGCCAGGGAAAGGGGAAACAAGAAAACGACGGCAAATAGGTTAACCTTGATCGATACCCGGCGTGAGGCCGGACCGCCAATCACCGTTCCAACGTCGTGAAGCTCGCCAGCACTCTCCAGTCCCTGCGTACCGACAACTCGTTCGCCGCCCTGCCGGACGCATTCTACTCACGGGTGTCGCCCCAGCCCCTGGACGACCCCTGGCTGGTGCATGCCAACCCCGAGGCCGCCGCCCTGATCGGCCTCGCGCCCGAAGCGCTGGCCACGCCCGAGTTCCTGTCCGTGTTCTCGGGCGCCAGCCCGCTGCCGGGCGGCTCGCCGCTGGCCGCGGTCTACAGCGGCCATCAATTCGGCGTCTGGGCCGGACAGTTGGGCGACGGCCGCGCGCTGCTGCTGGGCGAAGCGGCCGGCCCCGACGGCAGTTGGGAACTGCAGCTCAAGGGATCGGGCCTGACGCCCTATTCGCGCATGGGCGACGGCAAGGCCGTGCTGCGTTCGTCGGTGCGCGAGTACCTCGCTTCGGAAGCCATGCATGGCCTGGGCATCCCGACCACGCGCGCGCTGGCGCTGATCGCTTCCGACGACCCGGTCATCCGCGAAACGGTCGAGACCGCCGCCATCGTCACCCGCATGTCGCCCAGCTTCGTGCGCTTCGGTTCGTTCGAGCACTGGGCCAGCCGCGAGCGCCCCGACCTGCTGCGCATCCTGGCCGACTACGTGATCGACCGCTTCTATCCCGACTGCCGGCCCGCCCCGGCCGGTGTCGCCGACACCGACGCCGGCCCCTATCTGCGGCTGCTGGCCGCGGTCACGCGCAAGACCGCCGCGCTGATGGCGGACTGGCAGGCCGTGGGCTTCTGCCATGGCGTCATGAACACCGACAACATGTCCATCCTGGGGCTGACGCTGGACTATGGCCCCTATGGATTCATGGACGGCTTCGACGCCCACCACGTCTGCAATCATTCCGACACGGCCGGACGCTACGCGTGGGACGCCCAGCCCGCCGTCGGGCACTGGAACCTGTACCGCCTGGCCGGCGCGCTGATGCCGCTGGTGCAGGACGAGGACGCGCTGCGCGCCGTGCTGGCCGGCTACGAAGGCGCCTTCCTGGCCGCCTTCCACGACAGGATGGCCGCCAAGCTCGGCCTGGCGCAATGGCAGGCCGGCGACGAGGAACTGCTGAACGGCCTGTGGTCCGTCATGCACCAGAACCGCGCCGACTTCACCTTGAGCTTCCGGCGCCTGGCCGCCGTGGCCAGCGCCGGCGACACCCCGCCGGCCCCGGGCATCGAGACCTTCGAGGACCTGTATGCCGACCGCGAAGCCGCCCGCGCCTGGCTCGCCACCTATCGCGCCCGCCTCGCGCAGGACGGGCGGGCCGATGCCGAACGCGCGGCGGCCATGAACCGCGTCAATCCGCTGTACGTGCTGCGCAACCACCTGGCCGAGCTGGCGATCCGCGCCGCGAAGGAACGGGACTCCGGCGAGATCGACCGCCTGATGCGGCTCTTGCGCGATCCCTATACCGAACGCCCCGGCCATGAAAGCTATGCCCGCGTGCCGCCCGACTGGGCGGGCGCACTGCAAGTCAGTTGTTCTTCATGAGGTAGACCATGTCCGACCGGCCCAAAGTCACGAAATCCGATGCCGAATGGCGCACCCTGCTCACGCCCATGCAATACGCCGTGGCACGCGAGAAGGCGACCGAGCGCGCGTTCACCGGCCAGTACTGGGATCATCGCGAGCCCGGCATCTACCGCTGCGTGGCCTGCGGCACGCCGCTGTTCGCCTCGGACACCAAGTTCGACTCGGCCTGCGGCTGGCCCAGCTACTTCGCCCCCCTGGATCCCGACAACGTGCGCGAGGAACTCGACACCACCCATGGCATGGTCCGCACCGAGATCCTGTGCAACGTCTGCGACGCCCACCTGGGACACGTCTTCGAGGACGGTCCGCCGCCGACCGGGCTGCGTTATTGCATCAATTCGGTCTCGTTGAAGTTCGAACCGGTGTAGGGGATCCCCCCTACGCGCTTCGTGCGCCCCCCAAGGGGGCGATGCGGGTGGACCGGAAGGGAAACCCATCCCCCACGCCCTTCGGGCGCCCCCTCAAGGGGGCGATGCGGGTGGACCGGCGAAGCCGGATCCACCGCATCCTGGATCTTGGTAAGCCGGGTTAAGCTGCGGCTGTAGGGTGAACGGTGGGGTGGTTTTACTGTCCCACTCTGGCGTGTTTTCTTTTCGACGATTCGATGAAATTACTTTTCGATCTTTTCCCCCTGGTTCTTTTCTTTGCCGCATACAAGTTCGCCGACATCTATGTCGCGACCGGCGTGGCCATGGCGGCCAGCGTGCTGCAGATCGTCTGGCTGCTGGTGCGGCGCCGAAAGATCGAGCCCATGCACTGGATCAACCTGACCATCATCGTGGTGTTCGGGGGCGCCACGCTGTTCCTGCACGACGAAGTCTTCATCAAGTGGAAGCCCACGGTGCTCTACTGGCTGTTCGCGGCGGTGCTGGGCGGCGGCCAGTGGCTGTTCAAGCGCAATTTCCTGCGCAGCATGCTGGGCGCGCAGATCCAGTTGCCCGACCCGGTCTGGAGCCGGCTCAACCTGGCCTGGGTGACCTTCTTCGCCGCGGTGGGCGGCCTGAACCTGTACGTCGCCTACAACTGGCCCACCGAAACCTGGGTCAGCTTCAAGGTGTTCGGCATCTTCGGCCTGCTGCTGGTATTCGTCGTGCTGCAATCGCTCTACCTCGGCCGCCACATGAAGCCCGCCCAGGAAGCCTCCACCGCGGACATTGCCAAGCGCGAAACCGACGCCGGGGCCGAACGTTCATGAACGCCGACCGCATCGCGGGGATCCGGCAGCGCCTGCAGCCCCTCGACCCCATCACCCTGGACGTGCAGGACGAATCCCACCTGCATGCCGGGCATGCCGGCGCGGCCGGCGGCGCCGGACACTTCCGGCTACGCATTGTTTCGCCCCGTTTCGCCGGGCTCAACCGGGTAGCCAGGCATAGGCTGGTGTATGATCGATTGGCAGACTTGATGCCGGCGCACATCCACGCGCTGGCGCTCCAGGCGCTGACACCAGAAGAAGATTCCGCACCAACCTCTTGAGCCCGGTCTTTTCAACCGACCTCACTCCCCCTCTACCTTCAAGGACTTCCATACATGAAGCGTGTTTTGATGATGGCTGCCGCGCTGACCCTGGCCGCTCCGGTTTTTGCGCAGAATGCCGCCGTGGTCAACGGCAAGGCCATCCCCTCGTCGCGCGTGGACCAATTCGTCAAGCTGCTGACCAAGCAGGGCCAGCCCGACTCCCCCCAGTTGCGCGAGCAGATCCGGGAAGAACTGATCAACCGTGAAATCTTCCTGCAGGAAGCCGACAAGCGCGGCGTCGCCAAGCAGCCCGAAGTCCAGGCCGAAATCGACCTGACCCGCCAGAGCGTGCTGATCCGCGGCCTGTTCAACGACTTCCTGGCCAAGAACCCGGTCTCGCCGCAGGACATCCAGGCCGAGTACGACCGCGTCAAGAGCGCCCAGGGCGACAAGGAATACCAGGCCCGCCACATCCTGGTCGAAAGCGAGGCCCAGGCCAAGGACATCATCGCCCAGCTGAAGAAGGGAGCGAAGTTCGAGGACCTCGCCAAGCAATCCAAGGACCCCGGCTCGGCCGCCAACGGCGGCAGCCTGGACTGGGCGCCCTCCAGCACCTACGTCAAGCCGTTCGCCGACGCGCTGGCCGCGCTGCAGAAGGGCCAGACCACGGAAGCGCCGGTGCAGACCCAGTTCGGCTGGCACGTGATCCGCCTGGACGACGTGCGCCCGGTCCAATTCCCCCCGCTGGAGCAGCTGCGCCCGCAAATCGAGGAATCCCTGCGCCAGACCAAGCTGCGTGATTTCCAGACCAGCCTGCGCGAAAAGGCCAAGATCCAGTAAGTTTGTTGGATTCAACCAACAAAAAACGCTGTCCCGATAATTAAATTTTCAACAATCAGGGTTTCCCTGGGTTGAACCTGATGCCCCGTAAAACCAGTGCCTACAGGCGTGAGTTACGGGGCATTTTTCTTGCCTCCGCCCCGGCAACGCTGGACATTCGTCATGCCGCCCCCCTCCGAGGTTGCAATTAGGTAACAAAACCTTAGAGCAAAGCACAACACATTTTTATTGCAAGGGAATTAACTATTGGCACCCCAGGGGCTTTCTGGTGAAATTCTTCGAGATTTCTTCACAGCAAGTACATCGCGTAGAAATCATGAGCAAGACGGGGGGCTTGTCTTGGGGGAAAGCGGCAGCAATGCTGTCTTCCGACTCGTCCCTTCGGCTTATCGAGTTACTCACTCCGCTGGAGACCTATTTAAATGAAGAAGACCCTTCTTGCCGCCGCGCTGCTGGCTGGCTTCGCAGGTGCCGCTCAAGCGCAAAGCAACGTCACGCTGTATGGTTTGGTTGACGCTGGCTTCAACTACACCAAGCTCGAAGGCAACAAGAGCCGCATGGGTATCGACAGCGGTCTGCAAGGCCAGTCGCGCTGGGGTATCCGTGGTTCGGAAGACATCGGCGGTGGTCTGAAGGCCATTTTCACCCTGGAAAACGGCTTCACCGTTGACAACGGCCAACAAACCCAAGGCCGCCTGTTCGGCCGCTACGCCTTCGTCGGCCTGGAAAGCGCCTCCGCTGGCCGCCTGACCCTGGGCCGCACGACGAACCTGGCCTTCATGTGGGCCGCCGGCATCGTCAACCCCTTCGGCCTGAGCTTCAGCAGCGCCACCGTCGGCAGCACCTTCGGCTACAACGACGCCGATCTGGGCCTGGGTCGTGTCAACAACTCGATCTACTACTACTCGCCCAACTTCTCCGGCTTCCAAGGCGCCATCGGTTACAGCTTCCAGTCGAACCCCGACACGGAAGTCGCCGGCAACAAGAACAACGATCGCCTGATCGACCTGGGCTTGAAGTATGACAACGGTCCCCTGAAGGCCGTGCTGACGTACCAGTACCTGAACCCGTCGCAGCTGACCGCCAACAACGGCAAGTTCAAGAACCTGACGCTGGGTGCCAACTACGACTTCGGCGTCGTGGCTGTGTACGCTGGCTACGCCAACGCCAAGGGCATCCGCACTGTCGCTGGCTACAACGGCGCCATCAACGCCACGTCCGCCGACTTCACCAAGGACAACGCCTACACGATCGGCCTGAGCGCTCCTCTGGGACCCGGCAAGGCCTACGCTGCCTACCAAAAGGCGACCAAGTCCAAGTCCAACAACTGGGCTATCGGCTATACCTACGACCTGTCGAAGCGCACCAACCTGTACGCCTTCTTCGTCGAGGGTGAAGTCCGTGATTTCGCCGCCAAGAAGGACCTGAGCAACCGCCAGTTCGCTCTGGGCCTGCAACACCGCTTCTAAGCACTTGATACCGGTTTAGCCGGTATCGACGGGGCCTCGGCCCCGACGCGAACAAGCATGAACCCCGCCTTGTGCGGGGTTTTTCTTTGCCGCTCCGGTCACGATGGTGCTCTCCGCGTTCTTACGTTGCCGGATGTAACACCCCCCTTTTCCTGTTGCGCGAACAACGACAAGACCAATTGGTTTAGACGGAATCGCAACATCACTGAATATCGCACCAGATTTAACAGTTGGCACTCTTAATCCTTTCTGGTGAAATTTCTTCAGATTTCTTCGCAGCCTAAGCAGCATGGCCTGGAAATCGGAATCAGACGGCGACTGCGCGCCGAAGGAGCCGGTCTCGGACCGACCCCGCCGGGACGTCAGCCAACTTGTCGAGTGTTTTTCAGCTGGAGACCAAGTAAATGAAAAAAACCCTACTCGCGACCGCCCTGCTGGCAGGCTTTGCCGGCGCCGCTCACGCACAGAGCTCCGTTACGCTGTACGGCCTGGTCGATGCGGGCTTCAACTACGCCAAGCGCGATGGCCAGTCCGTCAAAGGTATCGATAGCGGCCTGATGAGCCAATCCCGCTTCGGTATGCGCGGTTCGGAAGACTTGGGCAATGGCCTGAAGGCCATCTTCACCCTGGAAAACGGCTTCACGGTGGATAACGGCCAACAAACCCACGGCCGCCTGTTCGGCCGCTACGCCTTCGTCGGTCTCGAAAGCGCCCAAGCCGGCCGCCTGACTCTGGGCCGCACCACCAACCTGGCCTTCATGTGGGCTGCTGGCATCGCCAACCCGTTCGGCCTGAGCTTCAGCACCGCCAGCATCGGCAGCACCTTCGCCTATAACGACGCCGTGATGGGCGGCGGCCGGGTCAACAACTCGGTCTACTACTACAGCCCCTCGTTCTACGGCATCCAGGCCGGTGTCGGTTACAGCTTCAACGCCTTCGCCAGCCCGAGCGGCGAAAGCGAAGTACCGGAAAGCGGCAAGAACAACCGCATGATCGATGCCGGCCTGAAGTACGACAATGGGCCAATCAAAGGCGTATTGACGTACCAGCAAGTGGAATCGCCGCTGCCTGGCACCAAGACCTTCCGCAACCTGACCGTCGGTGCATCGTACGACTTCGGCGTCGCCGCCATCCACGCCGGTTACGCCAAGGCCAACAACATCACCCCCGCCTTCCTGAACGGCTACAACGGCGTGGTAGCGACGGGCGGCCAGTTCTCCAGCGACAGTGCCTACACCATCGGTGCCAGCGCCCCGATCGGCCCCGGCAAGCTGTACGCCGCCTGGCAAAAGGCCACCAAGTCCAAGGTGAACGGCTGGGCCGTCGGCTACACCTACGATCTGTCCAAGCGCACCAACCTGTATGCGTTCTTCGCCGACAACGACGTGCGCAACTTCGACGAGAACCGCGATATGACCTATCGCCAACTCGCCGTCGGCCTGCAGCACCGCTTCTAAGAAAAAGGGCCGCTAGGCGGCCCCCATGCCGGCAGCCCAGGCTGCCAGCCCTCGCACCCCGGGCCTTGCCCGGGGTTTTTATTTGCCGCGGTTCATGTCGTCCAGCGGCGCGCGTTGCGGAACATGCGCATCCACGGCGAGAACTCGCCGCCGCTGTCGCGTTCGCCCCACGAGGCAGGACTCCACGACATTTGCACGTTGCGGAACACCCGCTCGGGGTGCGGCATCAGGGCGGTGAAGCGGCCGTCCGCCGTGGTGACGCCGGCCAGGCCGCCGGCGCTGCCGTTGGGGTTGTAGGGATAGACCTCGGTCGGCTTGCCGGCGTGATCGACGAAACGCATGGCGGCCAGCGCCGCGTCGGTCCTGCCCTGCTGCGAGAAGTCGGCATAGCCTTCGCCGTGGGAAACGGCGATGGGCATGCGCGAGCCGGCCATCCCGTCGAAGAAGATGGACGGCGACTCGGGGATCTCGACCAGCGAGAAGCGGGCCTCGAACTTTTCCGAGCGGTTGCGCGTGAAGCGCGGCCAGTCCTGGGCGCCCGGGATCATGGGGGCCAGCGCCGCCAGCATCTGGCAGCCGTTGCACACGCCCAGCGCGAAGGTGTCGCCGCGGCCGAAGTAGGCCGCGAACATGTCGGCCAGCACCGCGTTGTACTGGATGGTCTTGGCCCAGCCTTCGCCGGCGCCCAGCACGTCGCCGTAGCTGAAGCCGCCGACGGCGACCAGTCCCTTGAAGCTGGACAGGTCGATGCGTCCGCTCAGCAGGTCGGTCATGTGCACGTCCCAGGACTCGAAGCCGGCGCGGTCGAAGGCATAGGCCATCTCGACCTGGCTGTTGCAGCCCTGTTCGCGCAGGATGGCCATGCGCGGGCGCGCGCCGGTGGCGATCATGGGGGCGGCGATGTCTTCCTGCGGGTCGAAATCGACCTTGGGCGACAGGCCGGGATTGGCGACGTCGTCCCACAGGTCGAATTCGGCCTGCGCGCAGTCGGGGTTGTCGCGCAGCGTCATGATGCGGCGGCTGACCTCGCTCCAGGCCTTGCCGAGTTCGGCGCGCGGCTTGCCCCAGATCCTGCGGGCGTCGCGGTAGAACTCGATCTCGTCGCGGCCGTTGGGTTCGCCGATCACGTGCGAGTGGGCCGACAGTCCGGCGCCGCGCAGTACTTCCATCACCGCGTCGCGGCTGGCAGCGGGCACCTGGATGACGGCCCCCGCCTCTTCGGAGAACAACGCCTTGATCGTCAGTTCGTCGCGCTGCACGGCGACCTGTTCCGGCCGGATCTTGAAATCGCCCCAGTCCGACGCATACGGATCCAGGGTAAGCATGTCCAGGTTGATCGACAGGCCGGTATGGCCGGCAAAGGCCATTTCGCACAGCGTGGCGAACAATCCGCCGTCGGAACGGTCGTGGTAGGCCAGGATCACGCCGCTGTCGGCCAGGGTGCGGATCGCGGCGAAGAAGGCGCGCAGGTCGTCGGGGGCATCGATGTCGGGCGCCTGCTGGCCGACCTGGCCGATGACCTGGGCCAGCACGGAACCGCCCAGGCGGTGCTTGCCGCGCCCCAGATCGACCAGGATCAGGGTCGTGTCGCCCTGGTCGGTGCGCAGTTGCGGGGTCAGGGTCTTGCGTACGTCGTCCACCGGCGCGAAGGCGGTAACGATGAGCGACACCGGCGCCACCACGCGGCGCGGTTCGCCGTTCTCGTCCCAGGCCGTGCGCATGGACAGCGAATCCTTGCCCACGGGGATGGACAGCCCGACGCGCCGGCACAGTTCGCTGACCGCGCTGACGGTGTCGTACAGCGCCGCGTCCTGGCCGGGCTCGCCGCAGGCGGCCATCCAGTTGGCGGACATCTTGACGTCTTCGATACGGACCACGGAGGCCGCCACCAGGTTGGTGATGGCTTCGGCCACGGCCATGCGGCCCGAGGCCGGGGCGTCGATGACGGCCAGCGGAGTGCGTTCGCCCATGGCCATGGCTTCGCCGCGCGTGCCGCTGTAGTCGGCCAGCGTGACCGCGCAGTCGGCCACCGGCACCTGCCACGGGCCGACCATCTGGTCGCGCGAGGACAGGCCGCCCACGGTCCGGTCGCCGATGGTGATCAGGAAGGTCTTGTTGGCGACCGTGGGGTGGCGCAGCACGCGCAGGGCCACGTCGTCCAGGTCCAGACCGACCACGTCCAGCGATTCGCCCGCGCCCGGCTGGCGCGCGACGTCGCGCTCCATGCGGGGCGGCTTGCCCAGGATGACGTCGACCGGCACGTCCACCGGACGCGAGGTCCGGGCCCAGTCGGCTGCGGCCACGTCGCCCGCCGAAAAGCCTTCGCCGTCGACCACGCGCAATTGGCGCTGCTCGGTGGCTACGCCCACGACCGCATAGGGGCAGCGCTCGCGACGCGCCAGCGCGTCGAAGCGCTCGAGGTCCTGCGGCAGGATGGCCAGCACGTAGCGCTCCTGCGATTCATTGCACCAGATCTCGGCCGGCGACAGGCCCGACTCTTCGAGCTGGACGTTGCGCAGGTCGAATATGGCGCCGCGCCCGGCGCCGTCCACCAGTTCGGGGAAGGCATTCGAGAGGCCGCCCGCGCCCACGTCGTGGATGGACTGGATGGGATTGTCGGCGCCGAGCTGCCAGCAGCGGTCGATGACTTCCTGCGCCCGGCGCTCGATCTCGGGGTTGCCGCGCTGGACGGAATCGAAGTCCAGGTCGGCGGTATTGCTGCCCACGCCCATGCTGGAGGCGGCGCCGCCGCCCATGCCGATGCGCATGCCGGGTCCGCCCAGCTGGATCAGCAGCGAGCCTGGCGGCAGGTCGTTCTTGTGGGTCAGGCCGTCGTCGATGCTGCCCAGGCCGCCGGCGATCATGATGGGCTTGTGGTAGCCCCAGCGCACGCCGCCCGCGGTCTGCTCGAAGGTACGGAAATAGCCCAGCAGGTTGGGCCGGCCGAATTCGTTGTTGAACGCGGCCCCGCCTATGGGGCCTTCGATCATGATGGACAGGGGCGAGGCGATGCGGTCGGGCGCGCCGTGGCCGTCATGCTCCCAGGGCTCGATGGCGTCGTCGAAACGCAGGTGCGACACCGTGAAGCCGGTCAGGCCCGCCTTGGGCTTGGAGCCGCGGCCGGTCGCGCCTTCGTCGCGGATCTCGCCGCCCGCGCCGGTCGAGGCGCCGGGGAAAGGCGAGATGGCCGTGGGGTGGTTGTGGGTCTCGACCTTCATCAGGGTGTGGACCGTCGCCTCGCGGCGTCCGTACACCTGGCCGTCGGTACCGGGCTGCACGTGGAAGCGCTCCGCCCTGCCCCCGGCCATGACGGCGGCGTTGTCGGAATAGGCCACCACGGTGCCTTCCGGCTGTGCCTTGTGCGTGGCGCGGATCATGCCGAACAGGGTCTCGGACTGCCTCTGGCCGTCTATCACCCACTGGGCGTTGAAGATCTTGTGGCGGCAGTGCTCGCTGTTGGCCTGGGCGAACATCATCAGCTCGACGTCGGTCGGATTCCGCCCCAGGCCGTTGAAGGCCTCGACCAGGTAATCGATCTCGTCGTCGGACAGCGCCAGTCCCATGCTGCGGTTGGCCGCCACCAGGGCCGGCGCGCCTTCGGCCAGCAGGGGCACGGTCTGCATGGGCCTGCCGGCCAGGGTCGCGAACAGCGGGGCGCCGTCGAAGGCGCCATCGACCACGGTCTCGGTCATGCGGTCGTGCAGCGCGCCGGCCAGCGCGGCCAGGTCGTCCGCCGACAGCGATTTGGCGCCCAGCAGCCCCCGCTTCGGGATCACCGTGTACGCGACGGCCCGTTCTATCCTGCGCACCTGCGCCAGCCCGCAGTTGTGCGCGATGTCGGTGGCCTTGCTGGCCCAGGGCGAGACGGTGCCCAGGCGCGGCACGACCAGCAGCTCCAGCCCTTGCTGGGCCTCGGGGGCCGGATCGCCGTAGCGCAGCAGGCCCTCCAGGCGCTGGCGGTCATCCGCGGCCAGGTCGCCCTCCACGGCGACGAAATGCACGAACCGGGCCGAGACATCCGCCACCGAGGCATTCAGGGCCTGGAGTCGGCGCAACAGGCGGTCGCGGCGGAACGAGGAAAGGGCAAGGGGGCCGGAGAGGCGCAGGATGGAGGCCACGATAAGCGAGCTGGGAAGCCGAGGAAATGAGGGAGAAAACGCGAGGAAAGCGCGTGACTAGCCGTGATTTTACTTCGTACCGGGGAATCGGGAAAAACCACGAGCGAATACCCGCCCTCCCCGCTTAAAATCCGGTGCCCGTTCCCCGGAATGCCCTCGCTTTCCGGCGGGAAGACGGGCTCGACCAGAAGAAGCGACAGACCCCATGCGTGTGATTGTGATCGGTGCCGGCATCATCGGTGTATGCACCGCCTATTGGCTCAACCGGCACGGCATGCAGGTCACCGTCGTGGATCGACGCAGCGGCGTCGCCCAGGAATCGAGCTTCGGCAACGCGGGCATCCTGGCCGCCGACTACGCCGCCCCGTGGGCCGCCCCGGGCATGCCGGGCCGCGTGCTGGCCCACCTGTTCAAAAGCGAGGCCCCGGTGGCGCTGCGCGCCTCGCTGGACCCGGCGCTGTGGAAATGGCTGGTGAAATGGCTGGGCCAGTGCCGGGCGGAACGCTATGCGGCCAACAAGCGCGCGATGCAGCGCGTGGCCCGCTACAGCCGCGCCCAGCTGGCCGCGCTGCGCGAGGAATACGGTTTCGAGTACGAGCGCCGGATCGGCTACCTGCAACTGCTGCGCACCCCGCGCGACGTGGACGCGACGCAGGTCACCCGCCAGGTCCTCCAGGAAAGCGGCATCGCCCACCGGCTGCTGAGCGCCGAGGAAGCCACCGCGATGGACGTCCACCTGCAGGACGCGGTGCACGTCGGCACGCCGCTGGCCGGCGCCATCCATTACCCCGACGACGAGTCGGGCAACTGCCCGCTGTTCGCCCGGCTGCTGGCGGCAGAATGCGAGCGCAGCGGCGTCGAGTTCCTGTTCAACGCCGTCGCCCAGCCCGTGCAGAATGCGGGCGGCATCGTCGCCGGCGTGCATCTGCAGGACGGCCGCACGCTGTCCGCGCAGGCGGTCGTGGTGGCCTCGGGCAGCGACGCCGGGACCTTGCTGGCCCGGCTGGGCGTGCGCGTGCCGATCTACCCGGTGCGCGGCTATGCCGCCAACCTTCCCCTGCGCAACGACGTCATCGGTCCGCGCCGCGCCTTCGTGGACGAGACCTATCGCGTAACCGTGACGCCGCTCGGCCAGCGTTTGCGCGTCGCCGGCACGGCCGAGCTGGGCTGGCGCGGTCCGGCCTTGCGCGACAAGGCCCTGCGCACGCTGGTCAGGGCGGCCCAGGACTGGATGCCCGGCATGCTGGATTTCTCGCGCGCGACCTGGTGGGCCGGCACCCGGCCCATGACGCCGGACGGCCCGCCCATACTCGGCCCCACCCGGCTGCCCGGGCTGTACCTGAACGTCGGCCATGGTTCGCAGGGATGGAGCATGGCGGCGGGCACGGGACGCATCGTGGCCGACCTTGTCGCCGGCCGGACGCCGGAGATCGAACTGGACGGGTTGGACATCGGCCGCTACGCGCGCAAGAATTAGCGCATGGACCTCCATCCGCGCCGGTTGCTGCGCACCCCCGCCATCAGGCTGATCGAACGCGAGGCGCAGGCCGCGCTGCCGCCCCATGCCCTGATGCGGCGCGCGGCCGGCGCGGCGGCGGCGTTCATCGCCGAACGCTGGCCCGGACACCGGGTCGAGCTGCTGTGCGGCCCCGGCAACAACGGCGGCGACGGCTTCATGCTGGCCGCGCTGCTGCACCAGGCCGGCCACCGGGTGCGCGTCTGGGCGCTGCCGGCCGGCAAGCGGCCGCCCGACGCCGAACAGGCCTGGCGGGAACTGCCCGCTGGCCTGGTGCAGGCCGGCGAACCCGACACCCTCGACCTGCCCGATCCGTCGCGCACGCTTGTCGTCGACGCGCTGTTCGGCATCGGCCTGTCGCGCCCCCTGCCCGAGCCGGCGCAGCGGTGGGCGGCCTGGGCCGCGCGACAGGGATCTTCCGTCCTGGCCCTGGATACGCCCAGCGGGCTCGACACGGACACCGGAAGCGCACAGCCGGGGGCGGTGGTCGCCCACCACACCCTGACTTTCATCGCCGACAAGCCCGGACTCCACACGCGTGCCGGCCGCGACCATGCCGGCACGGTCAGCGTCGCCGACCTGGAACTGGAAAGCGACGTCGGCCGCCATGCCGGCCTGCCCCATGGCGGCCTGCTAGTCAGGCAGGCCGACTGCCCGGCACTGTTCCGCCCCCGGCGGCAGGACAGCCACAAAGGCAGCTTCGGCACGCTGGCCATCCTGGCCGGCGCGCCCGGCATGACCGGCGCGGCCTTGCTGGCCGCCCGCGCGGCCCTGTACGGCGGGGCGGGCAAGATCCTGGTCGGGCTGGCCGAAGCCGCCCCGCTCGCACTGCCCTGCGACCCGCAGCATCCCGAGCTCATGCTGCGCGATGCCGAAGGGCTGCTGGATCATGCCGCGCAACTGGGCGTGAGCGGCTGGGTCGCGGGCTGCGGCCTGGGCATCGATACCGGCGCCCAGCGCTGGCTCGGCCGCCTGCTGGCCGAAGCGCCCGCCTCGGCTCCCCTGGTGCTGGACGCCGACGCGCTGGTCCTGCTGGGCACGCTGCCCGACCTGGCCCGTACCCTGGCCGCCCGCAGCGGCCCCGCGATCCTGACCCCGCATCCACGCGAAGCCGCGCGCATGCTGGGCCTCTCGACCGACGACGTGCAGGCGGACCGCATCGAGGCCGCCCGCGAACTGGCCGCCCGCTATCGCGCCTGGGTGGTCCTGAAAGGCGCGGGCAGCATCGTGTGCGGGCCGCACGGCGCCTGGAGCATCAACGACAGCGGCAATGCCGGGCTGGCCACCGCCGGCACCGGCGACGTGCTGGCCGGCATGCTGGGGGCGCTGCTGGCGCAGGGACTGGACGCGGGCGAAGCCGCGCGGGCCGGGGTCTGGCTGCACGGCGCCGCCGCCGACGATCTCGTGGCGCGCGGCACCGGCCCCATCGGACTGACCGCCAGCGAAATCGCGCCCGCCGCGCGCGACCTGCGCAATCGCGGCGGACACTGACCCGCGCGGCGGGCGTTCAGCTCAGGAAACGTCGCTGGCCGAATCATGCACCAGGCGCCCGCCCGCCACCACCAGTTGGCGCGCGCATCGCTGCGCCAGCTTGGCGTCGTGCGTAACCAGCAGCAAGGTCGTGCCCCGTTCGCGGTGCAGTTCGAACATCAGGTCGATGACGGCTTCGCCGGTGGCCGAATCCAGGCTGCCCGTAGGCTCGTCGGCGAACAGCAGCTCCGGCTCCACCACGAAGGCCCGCGCCAGGGACACCCGCTGCTGCTCCCCGCCCGACAGGGTCCGCGGATAATGGCGCAGGCGCGCGCCCAGGCCCACCCGCTCCAGCATGGCCGTGGCCGCGACGCGCGCATCGCGGCCCGCCAATTCCAGCGGCAGCATGACGTTCTCGAGCGCGGTCAGGTGGGGCAGCAACTGGAACGACTGGAAGACGAAGCCCACGTGGCGCGCCCGCAGGCTGGCCCGCTGGTCCTCGTCCAGCGCGAACAGGTCGCGGCCGGCCAGGTGCACCGATCCGGAGGTCGGCACGTCCAGCCCGGCCAGCAGGCCCAGCAGCGTCGACTTGCCCGACCCCGAACTCCCCGTGATGGCGACGGTCTCTCCGAAGGCCACCGTAAAATCGACCGCGTCGAGAATGGCGAGCTCGCCGCTCGAATCGGCCACCCGCCTGGTCAGCGATCGCACGGCAATGGCCGGCTGGGCGGCAGGCGTGTCCGCGGGCTGGCTCGCGGCGGATCGGGTCGGTCCCGTCATGATTGAATCGCTGGAAGAAAGGAAAGACATGATAAAGCCTCGCTCGTCGCAGCCGCCCCAGGACGCTGCCCGTACCCCGCACGATGCCGTCCGGCGCC
Organism: Pigmentiphaga kullae; assembly: GCF_004216695.1. Taxonomy (GTDB): domain Bacteria; phylum Pseudomonadota; class Gammaproteobacteria; order Burkholderiales; family Burkholderiaceae_B; genus Pigmentiphaga; species Pigmentiphaga kullae. The sequence goes on along the minus strand of NZ_SGXC01000002.1, from coordinate 227,123 downwards.
TGTTCGCGGGCACGCTGTGCGCGGCCGCGCTGTGCGGCCTTGTGCCGGCCGCCCTGGCACAGACCGCCGCTCCCGCCGCGAGTTCCTCGCCCGCCCTGCTGGTGCTGGGCGACAGCCTGTCGGCGGAGTACGGCCTGCCGCGCGGAACGGGATGGGTGGCGCTGCTCGAGGCCCGCCTGCGCGAACGCAAGTTCGACTACCGCGTGGTCAACGCCAGCATCAGCGGCGACACCACCAGCGGCGGCGTCAGCAGGCTGCCGGCGCTGCTCGCGCGCCATCGGCCGGGCGTGGTGGTGATCGAACTGGGATCCAACGATGCGCTGCGCGGGCTGTCCCTGCAGATGACCGAGCAGAACCTGAACAAGATGGTGCAGGCGTCGCGCCAGGCCGGCGCGCGCGTGTTGCTGGTGGGCATGCAGATCCCGCCCAACTACGGCCGCGACTATACGCAGCGCTTCCAGCAATTGTTCGCCACGGTGGCCAAGGAACAGCAGGCGGCCCTGCTGCCCTTCCTGCTGGACGGCGTCGCCCAGCACATCGAGCTGTTCCAGCCCGATCGCCTGCATCCCACGGCGCAGGCGCAGCCGCGCCTGCTGGACAACGTCTGGCCCCGCCTGGAACCGCTGCTGGCCACCGGCAAGTCCTGACACGGCCGGCCTGGAGGCCGGCCCGCGGCCTCAGCGCTCGGCGGCCGGCGCGGCGGTGGTCAGGGCCGTGCCTTCGGGCGAGACCGTGACCTTGTACTTCTCGCGCAGCGTCTGCAACACCGCCAGTTGCTCGGCCTGCGCCCAGCGGCGTTCCATCATCGACTTCTCGCCGGCGATCGCGGCGGCGTCGGGCTTGGGCGCGGCCTCGACCTTGGAGATCCGGGCGATGACGTAGTCGTCGCCGGCGATCGTGCCCACGAACGCCGGCAGCTTGTCGGCCGGCGCCTTCATGACCGCGTTCAGCAGCGCCGGGGCGACACCCTGCGGCGCATTGCGCGCCACGGTGACGGCGGCGCCGAAACCCTGGCTGGAATCCTTGGCCTGAAGGGCCTTCAGGCGCTCCTCGCCCGCCGCGCGGGCCAGGTCGAGCGCCTTGTCCTGCGTCAGTTGCGTGCGGATGGCGCTCGACACGTCGGCCAGGGGCTGCACCGACGCCGGCACATGCTTGACCACGCGCACCGCCGCCAGGCGGTTCGGGCCGAGTTCGATCACGCCCGAGTTGCGCTTCTCGCGCAGCACCTCGTCCGAGAACAAGGCCTGCGCCACCTTGGGATTGCCCATGACGTCGTTGCCCTGCAGCCCGCCGCGCGTGACGCCCTGGGCCTCCTGGATCTTCAGGCCGAACTTCTGCGCCGCGGGTTCGAGCGTGTCGCTCTGCTCGTACACCAGGTTCGTGAACTGCTCGGCGGCCTCGGCGAAACGGCGGGCGGCCTGCTGCTGCTTGATTTCCTCGACGATCTGGGCGCGGACCTCGGCCAGGGGCTTGACCACGGCCGGACGGATGCCGGTCAGCTTGATGACGTGGAAGCCGTAGTCGGTCGCCACGACGCCCGACACCTCGCCCTCTTTCAGCGCGAAGGCGGCATCCTCGAAAGGCTTGACCATCATGCCGCGGCCGAACCAGTCCAGGTCGCCGCCCTTGGCCGCCGAGCCGGGATCCTGCGAATTCTCGCGCGCCAGCTTGGCGAAATCGGCCTTGGGCGCCTTGGCCTGGTCGTCCAGGGATTGCGCCTTCTTACGCGCTTCCTCGCGCACGGCTTCGCTGGCGCCGCCATCGACCGTGATCAGGATGTGGCTGGCCCGGCGCTGCTCTTCCTGGCCGTAGCGGCCCTTGTTCTGCTCGTAGTAGCCCTTGACGTCGTCCTCGGACACCGCCATGCCCGAGGTCGATGCGCCCTGGTCCAGCACCACGTACTGGGCATCGACGCGTTCCGGCACTTCGAAGCGGGCGCGGTTGGCCTCGTAATAGGCCTTCACCTCGTCGTCGCCGACGCTGACCTTGGCGCGATAGTCCGCCGCGGCCACCCGCAGGGTCTGGATGCTGCGGCGCTCGGTCGCCGCGGCCACCAGGCGGTCCATGACGGCGTCCGGCATGGTGGTCGATTGCGCCACCGGCCCCAGCACCTGCTGCAGGGCCAGGTCGCGCCGCAGTTGCGCCTCGAACATGACCGGGGTCATGCCCTGGGCTGCCAGCGCGTCGCGGTAGCGGGCGTTGCTGAACTTGCCGTCTTCCTGCACGGCGGGAATCGCCTGGATGGTGGCGCGGAGCTGTTCGTCGGAAGCCGAGAAATGGTTCTTGGTGGCCTCGGCGGCGATCAGGCGGGTGTTGATGATCTCGTCCAGCACCGCCTGGCGCATCGCCGGCGTATCGAAGGCCTGCGAATCGAACTGCGCGCCCATCATGCCGCGCAGCTGGTCGAGCCGGCTGCGCGAGGCCGCGTCGAACTCCTGCTGCGTCACGGTTTCGCCCGCCACCTTGGCCAGCGACTTGTCGCCTTCCATGAAGCTGGAGTAGCCCTGGATGCCGACGAAGACGAACGACGGCAGGATCAGCAGCAGCAGGACGAACTGCATCCAGCGGCGGTGGTTACGGATGATGTCAAACATGCGCGAATACTCCGGTCGGATGCCAGCGGCACGACGGCCATACAAGCAAAATGCCCACAGGCTCAAGGCCGATGGGCACCCATTAGTGTCGAGCCGATTCTAGCATGGCGCCTGGGGCTCGACGCCTTGCGCGGCCGGCGCGGACTACGCCGGACCGACCGCGGAAAACAGTGCTGCGTCGCGCGCCAGGTCGCCGCTGGCCTGGACCCGGCGGTCGCGGCGGGCGGCGAAATCCAGCATGCGGTCGATCGGCCGGCGCGCCTGCCGCCCCAGCGCCGGATCCAGCAGGATTTCGCCCGCGCCCCGCTCCAGGCATCCGGCCAGATTTTCCAGCCCGTTCATGGCCATCCACGGACAATGCGCGCAGCTCTTGCAGGTCGCGCTTCCCCCCGCCGTCGGCGCCGCGATGAAAACCTTGCCGGGAGCGGCCAGCCGCATCTTGTGCAACAGGCCCTGGTCGGTGGCCACGATGAAATGCGTGGCGTCGAGTTCGCGCGCGGCCTTGATCATCTGCGCGGTCGAGCCCACCACGTCGGCCTGGGACACGACGGCGGGCGGCGACTCCGGATGCACCAGCACCTTGGCCTGCGGGTATTCCGCCCGCAGCAGTTCGAGCTCGATGCCCTTGAACTCGTCGTGCACCAGGCACGACCCCTGCCACAGCAGCATGTCGGCGCCGGTCTGCGACTGGACATAGGCGCCCAGGTGGCGGTCGGGCGCCCACAGGATCTTTTCCCCGCGGGCGTGCAGGTCGGCGACGATGTCCAGCGCGATGGCCGAGGTCACGGCCCAGTCCGCCCGCGCCTTCACGGCCGCGCTGGTATTGGCGTAGACCACCACGGTGCGGTCGGGATGGGCATCGCAGAAGGCCGAGAACTCGTCCAGGGGACAGCCCAGGTCCAACGAGCAGGTGGCGTCCAGGTCGGGCATCAGCACGCGCTTCTCGGGGCTGAGGATCTTGGCCGTTTCCCCCATGAAGCGCACCCCCGCCACCACCAGCGTGCTGGCCGCGTGGTCGCGGCCGAAGCGCGCCATCTCCAGGGAATCCGCGACGCAGCCGCCCGTCTCGTCGGCCAGTTCCTGCAATTCGGCATCCACGTAGTAATGCGCGACCAGCACCGCGTTCTCGCGCTGGAGCAGCGCCCGGATGCGCGCCTTCAGTTCGTCCCGCCGATGACCCGGCAAGTCCTCGGGCACCTTGGCCCAGGCCTGCCCCACCGAGCACGCGCCGCCGGCGGCCGTGGGCGAATCGAAATCGAAAGTGCGAAGCAGCGTCTGGTTCATCCCGTCATCCGTCCATTTATGCTCATATTGAGCATTTTTTGAGCAAAAAAATATCGACGGGACTTATGCTAAATATGAGCATAATGAATGTCAATAGCGAAAACCCGAAAATGCATGGCGCATGCGGCGAAGCAGGCATCAAAGAAAGCAAGCGCCAAAGAAAAAGGGCCTGGATGACTCCAAGCCCTTGATCCCGACACGTGTGCGCTTCGACAGAGTGGTGGGTGCTACAGGGGTCGAACCTGTGACCTACGCCTTGTAAGGGCGCCGCTCTACCAACTGAGCTAAGCACCCTCTGCGATACGACTCGTGACTCGGCGCGTATTGTAGCGGATTGCCCGGGCACCTGCATCAGCCGCCCCGCGGCAGCCGGCTGGGCGGATAGCCGTAGAACATCTTGAATGCCTGCGCATACGCGCCCTCGGTCGCATACCCCACCGCCAGCGCGATATCCAGTTGCCGCCAACCCTGTGCATGCAGTTCGGCCGCCCGGGTCATCCGTACGTAGTTGCGCCATTGCTGGAAGGACATGCCGGTATGGGCCACGAACCCGCGCTGGATGGTCTTCTCGCTGGCACTGGCCATGCGCGCCCACGCCCCCAGCGAACGATTGTCGGCCGGGTCCTGTTCCAACGCGCGGCAGATGGGCGCGATGCGCGGATCGGCGGGGATCTGTATGCCCGGCTCCGTCCAGGGTGCCGACGCCAGCTCGTCAGCCAGCACGCGCGCCTTGCGCAGGCTCTGTTCGCCCCCGCCTCCATCCGGATCCCAGCTGGCCGCATCCAGGATCAGTTCCCGCAGCAGCGGCCGCACGCAGACGACCATGCAGCGTTCCGCGTCGTAGAAGTCCGGCTCGACGTAAACGCTGTGATACCGGAAGCTGCGGTCCATCAGCACGGCGTGCGGCACCCCGCGTGGGATCCACGCCGCCCGGTCCGGCGCAAGCCGTATCACCCGCTGCCGGGTCTCCAGCAGCGTCGACCCCTGCTCGGGATAAAGCAGTTGCCCGACCTCGTGGCTATGCATGGCGGCGTGCGCCGAACGCCCCTCCCTGACCACGATGCGCAGGGGAAACCGCTGCGGGGCGACGATGCCGGACATGTCCGATCCTCAATGAAATCTGGCCGAGATGCGGCGGCGCGCGAAACGGCGCCGGTCGATGATGCAGTCGTCATCCACCGGAGCCCTCCATGTACATCGACCTCACGCTTTCCATCGACATCCAGGACCCCATTATCGCCAAAGCCAGCGCCGACCCCGACAGCTACATGTCGCGCGGCCACATCGGCACCCATCTCGACGTCTACGGCGGCCAGGCCTTCCCGCCCGCCCACTACTGCATGCGGCGGGGCCTCTTGATCGACGCGCGGGACGCCGGCGAAGAAATCGGCCTTGCGGTCCTGGCCGGCCGTGAGTTCCAGGCCGGCGACTTCCTCATTTTCCATACCGGCCACCTGGACCGCCACGTCTACGGCTCCCGCCCCTACTACCAGAACCAGCCGAAATTCTCGTGGGACCTGGTCCAGCACCTGGCCGAGCGCGACACCGGCTTCATCGGCCTGGACTTTCCCGGCATGCGGCCCGGGCCCGAACACAACACCGCGGACCGCATCGTGGGCAGCCGCGGCGGCTACGTCATCGAAAACCTGGCCAATGTGGGCAGACTGCACGCCCAGGCCGGCGACCGGGCGTTTCTGGTCTGCACGGGATGGACCGGCTTCCAGGGCTCGACGGGACTGTCGTGCCGTGTCGTCGCCCACCTGGACTGAGACCGCAGGAGAAGCCCGCCATGACCTCGCATCCTGCTTCGGTCCCCCACCCCGACGGCAGCGCCTATCGCGCCGCCATGGCCCGTCTGGGCGCCTCGGTGCACATCGTCACCAGCGCGGGCCCAGCGGGCCGCGTCGGTTTGACAGCCTCGGCCGTCTGCAGCGTGACCGACGATCCGCCCATGCTGCTGGTGTGCCTGAACCGACGCTCGTCGGCCCACGACGCGACGCTGGCCAACGGCGTGCTGTGCGTCAACACGCTGGCCGCCGGCCACGAAACCCTGTCGCGCCGGTTCAGCGGCGGCGGGGACATGGACGGCCGGTTCGCGCAAGGCGCATGGAGCCGCCTGGAAACGGGTTCCCCGGTCCTGGACGGCGCGATGGTCGCGTTCGACTGCCGCATCGTCGACACGATGCGGCAAGGCACACACACGGTCATGTTCTGCGAGGTCCAGGGCTTGCGCACGGGAGAAGCACTGGCCGGCCTGTTCTATTTTTCGCGGACGTATCACGCGTTGGGACCGGCAAGCTAGGGACGAAAAAAAACCCTGGCGCCAAACCAGGGTTTCTCGTCACGAAGTGCCTGCGCCTTAGTTGACGGCGTCTTTCAGCGCCTTGCCCGGACGGAATTTCGGCACCTTGGCTTTCTTGATCTTGATGGCTTCGCCGGTACGCGGGTTACGGCCGGTGCGGGCCGCGCGAGCGCTCACCGCGAAAGTGCCGAAACCGACCAGCGTCACCGTGCCGCCCTTCTTGAGCGTCGTTTTCACCGCTCCCACCAGCGCATCCAGCGAACGGCCGGCAGCCGCCTTGGAAATGTCGGCTTGCTTGGCGATGTGGTCGATAAGCTCGGTCTTGTTCATTAGGCCCCTCACAAGGTCTATCTGTGGAAAAAATTTTTGGTCCCGATGCGAGTCCGCAAGGGGCACCCCCGAAGAGCGACGTACCGCGCGGAGCTGCTCTTGCCGGTACGAAACGCAGACGGCTATTTAATCCTTGGGCAGAAAGTCGTGTCAAGGGAAACCCGCTGGAAAACCGCGTAAAACCTCATGTTTCCGCATGTGACGAAAAAAAAGAGGGCACTTGCGTGCCCTCTTCCATGACCCGGACCTCGGGATCAGTGCTTCATGACAGGGTCCGTGGCAGCTCCACCTTCGGCAGCCACATGGGCCTCGACCTTGGTCTCGGCCTTCGCGGCCTCCTCTTCGGGCAAGGCCTCGGGCAGCCGCTCCAGCGCGAGTTCGAGCACCCGGTCGATCCAGCGGACCGGCACGATCTCGAGGTGGTTCTTGACCGTATCCGGGATCTCCGCCAGGTCCTTGGCGTTCTCTTCCGGAATCAGCACGGTCTTGATACCGCCCCGATGCGCGGCCAGCAGCTTTTCCTTCAGGCCGCCGATCGGCAGGACCTCGCCGCGCAGCGTGATCTCGCCGGTCATCGCCACGTCGGCGCGCACGGGGATGCCCGTCAACGAGGAAACGATGGCCGTGGTGATCGCCGCGCCCGCGGACGGACCGTCCTTGGGCGTGGCGCCCTCGGGCACGTGCACGTGCATGTCCTTCTTTTCGAACACCGCGTGATCGATGCCCAGCCGGCGAGCGCGCGAACGCACCACCGAGCGCGCGGCCTCGACCGACTCCTTCATGACGTCGCCCAGCGAACCGGTGCGCTGGATCGCGCCCTTGCCCGGCATGACCGCCACTTCGATCGTCAGCAGGTCGCCGCCCACTTCGGTCCAGGCCAGCCCGGTCACCTGGCCGATCTGGTTTTCCTTCTCGGCCACGCCGAAGGTGTAGCGACGCACGCCCAGGTAATCGTTCAGGTTGTCCGCCGTGACGACCACCTGTTGCTTGTCGCCCTTGAGCAGCAGGCCCTTGACCACCTTGCGGCAGATCTTGCTGACCTCGCGTTCCAGCGCGCGCACGCCCGCCTCGCGGGTGTAGTAGCGCACGATGTCGCGCAGGGCCGATTCCTCGACCTTGAGTTCTTCGCCCTTCAACCCGTTGTTCTTCATCTGCTTGGGCAGCAGATGCTGCATGGCGATGTGCACCTTCTCGTCTTCGGTGTAGCCCGACAGGCGGATCACCTCCATCCGGTCCAGCAGCGCCGGCGGAATGTTCAGCGTGTTGCTGGTCGCCACGAACATCACGTCGGACAGATCGAAATCGACCTCGACATAGTGGTCCTGGAAGGTGTGGTTCTGTTCGGGATCCAGCACCTCGAGCAGCGCCGACGCCGGGTCGCCGCGGAAATCCATGCCCATCTTGTCGACTTCGTCGAGCAGGAAGAGCGGATTACGCGCGCCGACCTTCGACAGGTTCTGCAGGATCTTGCCCGGCATCGAACCGATGTAGGTACGGCGGTGGCCGCGGATCTCGGACTCGTCGCGCACGCCGCCCAGCGCCATCCGCACGAACTTGCGGTTGGTCGCCTTGGCGATCGACTGGCCGAGCGAGGTCTTGCCCACGCCCGGAGGGCCGACCAGGCACAGGATGGGCGCCTTGACCTTGTCCACGCGCTGTTGCACGGCAAGGTATTCAAGGATGCGTTCCTTGACCTTGTCCAGGCCATAGTGGTCGTCGTTGAGCACCTCTTCCGCGTGCGGCAGGGAATTGTTTACCTTGCTCTTCTTCTTCCACGGCAGGCCGACCAGCGTGTCGATGTAGTTGCGCACCACGGTGGCCTCGGCCGACATGGGCGACATCAGCTTGAGCTTCTTGAGCTCGGCATCGGCCTTCTTCTTGGCCTCCTTGGGCATGTGGGCGGCGATGATCTTCTTCTCGAGCTCCTCGAAGTCGGCGCCGTCCTCGCCTTCGCCCAGTTCCTTCTGGATGGCCTTGACCTGCTCGTTCAGGTAGTACTCGCGCTGGCTCTTCTCCATCTGCTTCTTGACGCGGCCGCGGATGCGCTTCTCCACTTGGAGAATGTCGATCTCGGTCTCGAGCTGCGCCAGCAGCGCTTCCAGGCGCTCGGAGGTGGAAAACACCTCGAGCATCTTCTGCTTCTGCTCCAGCTTGAGCGGCAGGTGCGCCGCGATGGTGTCGGCCAGCCGGCCGGGCTCGTCGATGCCCGACAGCGAGGTCAGGATCTCGGGCGGGATCTTCTTGTTCAGTTTGACGTACTGGTCGAACTGCGACACGATCGCGCGCCGCAGGGCCTCGGTTTCCGAGCCCTGGCCCCTGTCGGGATCGATGGGCACGAGTTCGCAGGCAAAATGCGCGCCCAGGTCGTCGATGCGGGTGATGCGGGCGCGCTGGGCCCCCTCGACCAGCACCTTGACGGTGCCGTCGGGCAGCTTGAGCATCTGCAGGATGCTGGCCAGGCAGCCGATCTCGTAGATGTCGTCGGCCGAGGGCTCATCCTTGGCGGCCGACTTCTGGGCCACCAGCATGATGCTCTTGCCGGCTTCCATCGCGGCTTCCAGCGCCTTGATGGACTTGGGCCTCCCCACGAACAGCGGGATGACCATGTGAGGAAATACGACCACGTCGCGCAGCGGAAGCAGCGGCAACTCGATCGGTTCGGGAGGGAGTATCTGGCTCGCAGACATGATTCGTCCTCGAATTTGAATGCAATCAGGATGAGGGCGTAAGCGTGGATTTCAAGCGTCGGCGGGCAACGTGGTCTGCTGGAACTGCCGGGCGCATGCCCTTTTCCCGCACGTCACGCCCGGGAAAAGCGTATGAACCCGAAGAGTGGCGCAGAGTCATCATTCGCCCACAGGCCATTGATTTGCACGCCATGGCCCAATGTAGCATATGGAGCTCCCCCCTACGCGCTGACGCGCGCCCCCCAGGGGGCGATGCGGGTGGACCGGCGGAGCCGGATCCACCGCATCCTGGGGTAACAACGGGCTGGCGGGGGACTGGCGATACTGCCCGGCATCCGGTTGGATTGAAAAAGAAGACGGCCTTGCTCGTACGCAAGGCCGTCTTCATTTCCCTGTCGCTCCCAACCCAGGGCACCACGGATCCGGCTTTGCCGGTCCGCCAGTGCCGCCCCCTTGAGGGGGAGCGGCCGAAGGCCGCTTGGGGGTGGGCTTCCCTTCCGGTCCACCCGCATCGCCCCCTGGGGGGCGCGCGTCAGCGCGTAGGGGGATCCTCTACTTATTGGCGACCTTGGGCTTGTCGCCGTAGATCAGGAGGGGGATGCCTTCGCCGGTGATGGCGTTTTCGTCCAGGACGACCTTGACGACGTTGCCCTGGGTGGGCAGTTCGTACATCGTGTCGAGCAGCGCGGCTTCGATGATGGAGCGCAGGCCGCGGGCGCCGGTCTTGCGCTTGAGCGCTTTTTCGGCGATGGCCAGGAGGGCCTGGGGCCGGACGTCCAGTTCGGCGCCTTCCATGGCCAGCAGCTTCTGGAACTGCTTGACCAGGGCGTTCTTGGGCTCGACCAGGATCTGGATCAGGGCTTCCTCGTTCAGCTCGTCCAGCGTCGCCACGACGGGCAGGCGGCCGACCAGTTCGGGGATGAGGCCGAACTTGATCAGGTCCTCGGGCTCGACTTCGCCGAACAGCGCGCTGACCGAGCGTTCCGATTCCGCCTTGACCGAGGCGCCGAAGCCGATGCCGGACTTCTCGGTACGGCCGCGGATGACTTTTTCCAGTCCGTCGAACGCGCCGCCGCAGATGAACAGGATGTTGGTCGTGTCGATCTGCACGAAATCCTGGTTCGGATGCTTGCGGCCGCCCTGCGGCGGAACCGAGGCGACGGTGCCTTCGATCAGCTTGAGCAGGGCCTGCTGCACGCCTTCGCCCGACACGTCGCGGGTAATGGACGGGTTGTCGGCCTTGCGCGAGATCTTGTCGATCTCGTCGATGTAGACGATGCCGCGCTGGGCCTTTTCCACATCGTAGTTGCAGTTCTGCAGCAGCTTCTGGATGATGTTCTCGACGTCCTCGCCCACGTAGCCGGCTTCGGTCAGCGTGGTGGCGTCGGCGATCACGAACGGCACGTTCAGCAGGCGGGCCAGCGTCTGGGCCAGCAGCGTCTTGCCCGAACCCGTGGGTCCGATCAGCAGGATGTTGCTCTTGGACAGCTCGACGTCGTCCGTCTTGCCGCCGGCATGACGGATGCGCTTGTAGTGGTTGTACACCGCCACCGACAGGATCCGCTTGGCCCGGGTCTGGCCGATCACGTACTGGTCGAGGATCTCCTTGATCTCGGCCGGCGTGGGCAGTTCGGACTTGGCGCCGGTCTTGACGTCGGCGGCCACTTCGTCACGGATGATGTCGTTGCACAGGTCGATGCACTCATCGCAAATGAACACCGACGGTCCGGCGATCAGCTTGCGAACCTCATGCTGGCTCTTGCCGCAAAACGAGCAATAGAGCAGCTTTTCGTTCGACCCTTTCTTTTCCGACATGCTCAACCCTGTTCGGTACGACTGCTGAAGACTTTGTCGATCAAGCCATACGATAGCGCATCGGCCGCCGACATGAAATTGTCGCGCTCGGTGTCCACCGCGATGCGTTCGATCGGCTGGCCGGTGTTCTCGGCCAGGATCCGGTTCAGGCGCTCGCGCAGGTACAGGATCTCGCGCGCATGGATCTCGATGTCGGTCGCCTGGCCCTGGGCCCCGCCCGAAGGCTGGTGGATCATGATGCGGGAGTTGGGCAGCGAGATCCGCTTGCCCTTGGCGCCGGCGGCCAGCAGGAACGCGCCCATGCTGGCGGCCAGGCCGGTGCAGAGCGTGGCCACGTCGGGCTTGACGAACTGCATCGTGTCATAGATGGCCATGCCCGCGTACACCGATCCGCCGGGCGAATTGATGTACAGCGAGATGTCCTTCTCGGGGTTTTCCGACTCCAGGAACAGGAGCTGGGCCACGATCAGGTTGGCGGTGGCATCGGCCACCGGCCCGACCAGGAAGATGATCCGCTCTTTCAGCAGACGCGAGTAGATGTCGTACGCACGCTCGCCCCGGCCGGACTGTTCGATCACCATCGGCACATAGCCGAGGGCCTTGGGGCCGAGCGACTCGGCCCCGTACATGGATGCGTAGAAATCTACGAAGCGTTGCATCAGGCAGTTCCCATCAATTCATCGAAGGAGACTTGCTCGTCCTTGACCTGGGCCTTGGACAGCACGTGCTGGACGACGTTGTCCTCGAGCACGATGGCCTCGATCTCGGCCAGGCGCGACTTGTCCGTCAGATAGTAGCGCACGACTTCCTCGGGCTTCTCGTAGCTCTGGGCGAAGTCCTCGATGCGGGCGCGGATCTGGTCCGGCTTGGCCTTGAGATTCTCGACCTTGACCAGTTCCGACACCAGCAGGCCCAGGCGCACGCGGCGCTCGGATTCCGAGGCGAAGGCCTCGGCCGGGATCGGCAGCTTGTCGGCGTTGGGCACGCCGCGCTGGCGCAGGTCCTCGCGGGCGGCCTCGATGCGGCGCTCGGTGTCGTCGTTGACCAGGGCCTTGGGAATGTCGAAGGTGGCCGCCTTGGCCAGCGCATCCATCACGCTCGACTTGGTGCGGGCCTGGGTGCGGCTGCGCACTTCGCGCTCGAGGTTGGCGCGGATGTCGGCGCGCAGCTTCTCGACGTCGCCTTCGGCCTGGCCCAGCTGCTTGGCGAACTCGGCGTCGACCTGGGGCAGCACGCCCTCTTCCACCTTCTTGATCGTGATGGTGAACTCGGCGGTCTTGCCGGCCACTTCGGCCGAGCCGTAGTCGGCCGGGAACGCCAGCGGGAACACCTTGGTCTCGCCGGCCTTCATGCCGCGCGCGGCGGCCTCGAACTCGGGCAGCATGCGGCCCTGGCCGAGCACGAACGGGAAGTCCTGGGCGGTGCCGCCCTGGAACGCGACGCCGTCGATGGTGCCGGCGAAGTCCAGCGTCACGCGGTCGTCGTCGCCCGCGGCGCGGCCTTCGCGCTCTTCGAAGGTCACGCGCTGCTTGCGCAGGATGTCGACGGTGCGGTCGACCTCGGCATCACCCACTTCGCTCTTGGCGCTGGTGATTTCCAGGGCCGACAGGTCGGGAATGGCGACTTCCGGGTAGACCTCGAAGGTGGCGCTGAAGGCGACCACGTCGTCGGCCACGCCTTCGGTCTTGGGCTCGACCGACGGCGAACCCGCCAGGCGCAGCTTGGACTCGGCCACGACCTTTTCCAGGGCGTCGCCGATCTTGGCGTTCAGCACTTCCATGCGCACTTCGGGACCGTAGGTACGGGCCAGCATGGGCAGCGGGACCTTGCCGGGACGGAACCCCGGCATCTTGGCGGTGCGGGCCAGGCGCTTGAGGCGCGATTCGACTTCTTTTTCGATGTCGGCCACCGGCACGGAAAGATCAACGCGGCGCTCAAGCCCCGACAGGGTTTCAACCACAGGCTGCATGCAAAAACCTATATTGAGTATGTGTAATCGACAGAACCGGACACCCGCGCCGCGAGAGGCACCGCAACCAGAGATCGATCCGGGCATTCGCGAATTGTGCCACAGCCCCCATGCGGCGCCGCAGCGCCGCGCGGAGGCTCCGGAAGCCGCCTTGCCGGCTGCGGCCGGACACCGCCAGGGTTGTTCAAACTTGTGGTGCGACCGAGAGGAATCGAACCTCCACAGGATTTCTCCCGACAGGACCTAAACCTGTTGCGTCTACCAATTTCGCCACGGTCGCACATCAGAAACCGGATTGTAACCCGAGTCTCCGAAAAGGCCCGGGGGGCCCCTTCTCCCGCCCGCGGGCCCCGGCCCGACCGGTCCGCCAAGCATTGTTTTCGCTTGCCGCGCGGGCTTTCGGCCATTCCGGGCGCCTGTTTACCGTTATTGATCATCCTCTCCAAAACGTTGGGATAGATTGCGATTGCAATCCCGCAACGCCTTCTTACCCGCAATGATAGAAACCCACACGCCAGAAGTCGCCGTCCTGCTCGGGGAGACCGGCCGCGATTACGAAATCGCGGACGAGCTGATGCGCGCCGGCTTCAGCGTCTACGTCTGCACCAGTTCGCAGGAAGTGCATGCGCTGCTGCGCGCGGGCAAGAACCCCGTGGTGCTGGCCGACGCGGCGCGCGCGACCGCGTTCGACAGCTACCCGCTGACCCGCCTGGTCTACATCCCGCCCGAGCCCGGCCAGGCGGCCGACAAGCCGCAGGTGGACGTCCAGGTGCTGGGCGCGGACCCGAACATGGAATTGCTGCCCATCCTGCGCGCCATGCGTCGCCACCTCGCCCTGGCCAGGCCTCGCCTGTCCGAGCCGCCGCCGGAAGCGCCGACACCGGCGCTGTGGCTCCTGTCCACCCCGCCGCGCCGCCTGACGAGCCCGGAGGGCCGCAGCCTGCCGCTGACGCTGACCGAATGGCAGTTCGTCAGCCACCTTTTCAGCGAGCGCAACCGCACCCTGACCTTTGCCCAGTGGCAGGCAGTCTCGGCCAAGGACGGCGAGCGCCAGCTGCACAACGTCGCGGTCCTGGTGAGCCGGCTGCGCCGCAAGGCGCAGCGGCACGGCATCACCCTGCCCCTGGAGGCCGTCCGGGGCGTGGGCTACTCCTTCACGCAACCCTGCGGGGATCTGGCGCCGGGGCCCAGGCACGCCCGCTAGGACGGCCGGCGGGAAATGCCGCTGCGCGGCCGCGCTGTCCCCCGAGGGGGCGCTTCTTGCCGCCGGGCCGCCCCAAGGCAAAATGGCGGGCCCGAGGTTACAATCGCGGCCATGAATCCTCGCCTCGGGCTGCTCCAGCCCTATCCCTTCGAAAAACTGCGCGCGCTGTACGCCGATATCGTGCCGCCCGCCAGCCTGCGCCCCGTCAGCCTGTCCATCGGCGAGCCCAAGCACGCCACGCCGGCTTTCATCGAGGACGCCATCCGGCAGAACCTGTCCGGGTTGTCCGGCTATCCCCCGACCAAGGGCTCGCCCGCGCTGCGCGCCGCCATCGCCGGATGGCTGGAACGGCGCTACGGGCTGCCGGCCATCGATCCCGACAGGCAGGTGCTGCCCGTGCTGGGCTCGCGCGAGGCCCTGTTCGCCTTCGCGCAGGTGGTGATCGACGGCGCGCAGCAGCCCCGCGTGCTGTGCCCCAATCCGTTCTACCAGATATACGAAGGCGCAGCCCTGCTGGCCGGCGCCCGCCCCACCTTCGTCAACGCCGACCCGGCGCGCAACTTCGGCTGCGACTGGGCATCGGTCTCGCCCGCCGAATGGCGCGAGACCCGGCTGGTCTACGTCTGCTCGCCGGGCAACCCGGCGGGCAACGTCATGGACCTGGACGAATGGAAGTACCTGTTCGAGCAGGCCGACAAGTATGGCTTCATCATCGCCTCGGACGAGTGCTATTCCGAGATCTACCTGGACGAGGCCGAACCGCCGCTGGGCGCGCTGGAAGCCGCTCACCGCCTGGGCCGCGGCGACTTCCACAACATCGTGGTGTTCTCCAGCCTGTCCAAGCGCTCGAACGTGCCCGGCATGCGCTCGGGTTTCGTGGCGGGCGACGCCAGGCTGCTGGCGCAGTTCCTGCTGTACCGCACCTACCATGGCAGCGCCATGAGCGACGTGGTGTCGGCCGCCAGCGTCGCGGCCTGGAACGACGAGGAACACGTGCGCGAGAACCGGCGCATGTACCGCGAGAAATTCGACGCGGTGCTGCCCATCCTGCAGGATGCGATGGACATCCAGCGCCCGCAGGCCTCGTTCTACCTCTGGCCGCGCACGCCCATCGACGATGCCGAGTTCACCCGCGGCCTGCTGGCCCGGGAAAACGTCACCGCCCTGCCGGGCAGCTACCTCGCGCGCGAGACCCCGGCGGGCAACCCCGGCGCCAACCGCCTGCGCCTGGCGCTGGTGGCGCCCCTGGACGAATGCGTCGAGGCGGCCCACCGCCTGGCCCGCTACGCCCGCTCGCTGCCCCCGACCCGCATCGTATAAACGAACACCCATACCGCATGTAAACACACCCCGCTACCCAGGGCACAGCGGATCCGGCTCCGCCGGTCCGCCAGTGCCGCCCCCTCGGGGGGCGCGCGCAAGCGCGTAGGGGGGGTCCTCTTATTGGATATCCGAGCATGAGCCAAGATCTCAAGACCATCATCGAACAAGCCTGGGAAGACCGCGCCTCGCTGTCGCCCGCCGCAGCCCCCGCCGCCGTCCGCGAAGCCGTCGAGCACGTCCTTGCCGGGCTGGACAAGGGCGAGCTGCGCGTGGCCGAGAAACAGAACGGCGACTGGACCGTCCACCAATGGATCAAGAAGGCCGTGCTGCTGTCCTTCCGCCTGGAGGACAACGTCGTGATGGGCACCGGCCCGGGCAGCGCCCTGCAGTTCTACGACAAGGTGCCCAGCAAGTTCGCCGGCTACAGCGCCGAGGACTTCAAGCAGGGCGGCTTCCGCGTCGTGCCGCCCGCCGCCGCCCGCCGAGGCTCGTTCATTGCCCGCAACGCGGTGCTGATGCCCTCTTACGTGAACATCGGCGCCTACGTCGACGAAGGCACCATGGTCGACACCTGGGCCACCGTGGGCTCGTGCGCGCAGATCGGCAAGAACGTCCACCTGTCGGGCGGCGTGGGCATCGGCGGCGTGCTCGAGCCGCTGCAGGCCAACCCCACCATCATCGAAGACAACTGCTTCATCGGCGCCCGCTCGGAAGTCGTCGAAGGCGTGATCATCGAGGAAAACTCGGTCCTGTCCATGGGCGTGTTCATCGGCCAGAGCACCAAGATCTACAACCGCGAAACCGGCGAGATCACCTACGGCCGCGTGCCCTCGGGCTCGGTGGTCGTGCCCGGCAGCCTGCCTTCGGCCGACGGCAAGTACAGCCTGAACTGCGCCGTGATCGTCAAGCGCGTCGATGCGCAGACCCGCGCCAAGACCAGCATCAACGACCTGCTGCGCGCCTGACTCCACGACTTTCCCGCCGCGTCCAACATGACCACCTCCGTTCTCTCCCTGGTCGAAGACCTCATCCGCCGGCCTTCGGTCACTCCCGTCGACGAGGGCTGCCAGGCCCTGCTGATCGACCGGCTGACCGCCCTGGGCTTCGCCTGCGAAACCGTCGAAGGCGGCGGCGTGGTCAACTTCTGGGCGCGGCGCGGCAGCGCGGGCCCGCTGGTGGTGTTCGCCGGCCACACCGACGTCGTGCCCGCCGGCCCGCGTGAACACTGGAACACCGACCCCTTCGTGCCTACCGTGATCGACGGCATGCTGTACGGCCGCGGCGCGGCCGACATGAAAAGCTCGATCGCCGCCTTCCTGGTGGCGGCCGAGGAGTTCGTCGCGCACCATCCCGAGCACCCCGGTTCGATCGGCCTGCTGATCACCTCCGACGAGGAAGGCCCAGCCGTCCATGGAACGGTCAAGGTCTGCGACATGCTGGCCGCGCGCGGCGAAACGCCCGACTACTGCATCGTGGGCGAGCCCACCTCGTCCGCCCAGTTGGGCGACACCATCAAGAACGGCCGCCGCGGCTCGGTCTCGGGCCGCCTGACGGTCAAGGGCATACAAGGCCACGTGGCCTATCCCGAAAAAGCCCGCAACCCCATCCACCAGGCCGCGCCCGCGCTGGCGGAACTGGCCGCCGCCGAATGGGACCGCGGCAACGAATATTTCCCGCCCACCACGTTCCAGATCTCCAACTTCCACAGCGGCACCGGCGCCACCAACGTCGTGCCCGGGGAAGCGGTGATCGACTTCAACTTCCGCTTCTCCACCGCCAGCACGGTCGAGACGCTGAAGACCCGCGTCCACGACATCCTCGATCGCCACGGACTCGAATACGGCATCGAATGGTCGGTCTCCGGCCTGCCCTTCCTGACCCCGCGCGGCACGCTGTGCACCGCGCTGTCCGAGGCCATCGCGGCGGAACTGGGCATCGAGGCCGAACTCTCGACCACCGGCGGCACCTCGGACGGCCGCTTCATCGCGCGGATCTGTCCCCAGGTGGTCGAATTCGGTCCGGTCAACGCGACCATCCACAAGGTCAACGAGTGCATCGCCGTGGACAGCCTGGAGCCCTTGAAAAACATCTACCGGCGCACGCTGGAAGCCTTGCTCCGATGACATCCCATCCCCTGCGCACCGTCCGCGACCTGATCCGCTATGCCGTGAGCCGCTTCAACGCCGCCGGCATCGCGCTGGGCCACGGCACGCTCGACGTCTACGACGAAGCCGTCTACCTGGTCCTGCACACGCTGCACCTGCCCATCGACCGGCTCGAGCCCTTCGTCGATGCCGCCGTGCTCGACGGCGAACGCGAGGCCGTGCTGGCCATCATCGACCGCCGCATCGACGAGCGCCTGCCCGCCCCCTACCTGACCAACGAAGCCTGGCTGCGCGGCCGCCGGTTCTACGTGGACGAGCGGGTCATCGTGCCGCGCTCGTACATCGCCGAGCTGCTGGACGACGGCCTGGCGCCGTGGATCGACGATCCCTACGCGGTCGAATGGGCGCTGGACATGTGCACCGGTTCCGGATGCCTGGCCATCGCCGCGGCGGAAACCTTCCCGCACGCGCAGGTCGACGCGGTGGACATCTCGAAGGACGCGCTGGACGTGGCCCGCATCAACGTGGACGACTACGGCCTGCAGGACCGCGTGGCGCTGCACCAGTCGAACCTGTTCGAGGCGCTGCCCCCCGCGCAGTACGACCTGATCCTGTGCAATCCGCCTTACGTCAACACCGACTCCATGAACGCGCTGCCGGCGGAGTACCGCCACGAGCCCAGCCTGGCGCTGGCCGGGGGCGCGGACGGCATGGACCTGATCCGGCCGCTGCTGGCCCAGGCGGCCGAGTTCCTGCAGCCCGAGGGCATCCTGGTGCTGGAGCTGGGCCACGAGAAGCGCTATTTCGAACAGGCCTTTCCCCATCTCGACCCGGTCTGGCTAAGCACCTCCGGCGGCGACGACAAAGTGTTGCTGCTCAGGCAGGACCAATTAGTATGAAGGCCCCCCCCTACGCGCTGTCGCGCGCCCCCTATGGTGGACCCCCAGCCGCTACGCGGCAGCCCCCCATAGGGGCTGGGACCCGCCTTGGGGCGGCCCGGCACCGGGTCCCCGGGGCGAAACCGGCGGACTGGCGGAGCCAGATCCGCGGTTTCCTGGGGTACAACCCGACTGATGAAGCACGGCGATTTTGCCTGTCGGCGCGGGCGGGCGTCGAAACAAGGCGGCCCCCTCAGTGATACGAGCATCGGGCATTACGCTTCGGCGCGGCACCAAGGTGCTGCTGGACGGCGCCGACTTCGTGGTCCACCCCGGCGAACGCGTCGGCATCGTGGGCCCCAACGGCGCGGGCAAATCCACGCTGTTCGCGCTGTTGAACGGACACCTGGAACCCGACGCCGGCAACCTGGACATTCCGGCCAGTTGGCGCATCGCGTCGATTGCGCAGGAAATCCACGAGACCGACCGCGAGGCGCTGGAATTCGTCATCGACGGCGACACGCGCCTGCGCCGCCTGCAGGCCGAGCGCGCCGCGGTCGATGCCGATCGCGAGGGCCTGCGCCTGGCCGAGTTGGAAGCGGAACTGGCCGACGCCGGCGCGTTCTCGGCGCAGTCGCGCGCCGAGCAACTGCTGGTCGGCCTGGGCTTCTCGCAAGGGGAATTCCGCCAGCCGGTGGCGAGCTTCTCGGGCGGCTGGCGCATGCGCCTGAATCTGGCGCGCGCCCTGATGGCGCCGTCCGATCTGCTGCTGCTGGACGAGCCCACCAACCACCTGGACCTGGACGCCATGCTGTGGCTGGAACGCTGGCTGGCGGCCTATCCCGGCACCGTGCTGGTGATCTCGCACGACACCGAGTTCCTGGACGCGGTGGCCCGGACCATCCTGCATTTCGACCAGGCCAAGCTGGTGCGCTATAAGGGCGGCTACGAGGACTTCCTGACCCAGCGCGCCGAGCGCCTGCGGCAGAACCAGATCGCCTACGACAAGCAGCAGCGCGAAGCCGCCCACCTGCAAAGCTTCATCGACCGCTTCAAGGCCAAGGCCAGCAAAGCCAAGCAGGCCCAGAGCCGGGTCAAGGCGCTGGCGCGGATGCAGGTGCTGGCGCCCATGCGCGCGGCCGCGGGCATCGACATCAGCATCCCCTCGCCCGACCACATGCCCGACCCCCTGCTGTCGCTGGATGGCGTGCGCGCGGGCTATCCCGCCGCCCCCATCCTGGACGGCGTCAAGCTGTCGGTGCGCGCCGGCGCGCGGGTGGGCATCCTGGGCGCCAACGGCGCGGGCAAGAGTACGCTGGTCAAGACCCTGGCGGGCGAAATCGCCCCGCTGGGCGGCGAGCGCAAGGAGGCCCGCGGCCTGGCCGTCGGCTACTTCGCCCAGCACCAGCTCGACATGCTGGATGCCGAGGCCACGCCCTTGCTGCACCTGGCCCGCCTGGCCCCCGAGGCGCGCGAACAGGACCTGCGCAACTACCTGGGCGGCTTCGGCTTCTCGGGCGACTTCGCGCTGGCCAAGGTCGGCCCCATGTCGGGCGGCGAGAAAGCCCGTCTGGCGCTGGCGCTGGTGGTCTGGAAGAAACCCAACCTGTTGCTGCTGGACGAACCCAGCAACCACCTGGACGTCGACACCCGCGAGGCGCTGACCGAGGCGCTGGCCGAGTTCGAAGGCACCATGCTGCTGGTCTCGCACGACCGCCATCTGCTGCGGACCACCGTGGACAGCTTCTGGATCGTCGCCGACGGCGGCGTGCACGAGTTCGACGGCGACCTGGAGGACTACCGCGACTGGCTGGCCAACCGCCAGGGCGGCAACGCGGCCGCCTCGTCGGCCACCGCCACGTCCGCCGAGAGCGGTGTCGACCGCAAGACCCAGCGGCGGCTCGAGGCCGAGAGCCGGCAGCGCCTGTCGACCCTGCGCAAGCCGCTGGAAACCCGGCTCAAGAAGCTGGAAGAGGACATGCAGAAGCTGGAGGCGCGCAAGCGCGAACTGGACCAGCTCATCGCCGACCCCGGCTTGTACGACGATGCCCGCCGGGACGAGTGCCGCCGCGTGCTGGCCGAGCATGGGGACCTGCAGAAACGGCTGGGCGAGACCGAGGAGGCCTGGCTGGGCGTACAGGAAGAACTGGACGCCATCCTGGCCTGAGAGGCGGTCCGCGCGGGCGCCTCAGGCCCTAGACGTTCATCACGCTGACGGCGCGCGTGTTCAGGTAGGCCTCGACCGCCTCCGGGCCGCCTTCCGAGCCGAAGCCCGAATCCTTGATCCCGCCGAACGGCATCTCGGCCGTCGGAATGGCCGGCATGTTAACGAACAGCATGCCGACCTCGACCTTGCGGGCAATCAAGTCGGCGTTCTTCAGCGAGCTCGTGAAGGCGTAGCCGGCCAGGCCGTACGACAGCCGGTTGGCCTCGGCAATCGCCTCGTCCAACGTGTTGAAGGCTCGGATGGCGGCAACCGGTCCGAAGGGCTCGTCGTTGAAGATGCGGGCATCGAGCGGCACGTCGGCCAGCACGGTGGGTTCCCAGAAATTGCCGACCTCGCCGATGCGCTTGCCGCCGGCCAGCACCTGCGCGCCCTTCTGGACCGCATCGTCCAGGAAGCTGGACATGGCCGTCAGGCGGCGGGGATTGGCCAGCGGGCCCATCTGCGTGCCCTCGGCCAGGCCGTCGGCGACGCGCAGGCCCTGCGCCCACTTCGCCAGCTCGGCGGCGAATTCGGCGCGCACGCTTTCATGGACCAGGAAGCGGGTCGGCGAGATGCAGACCTGGCCGGCGTTGCGGAACTTGGCGCCGCCGGCGGACTTCACCGCCAGGGCGACGTCCGCGTCCTCGCAGACGATGACCGGCGCATGGCCGCCCAGCTCCATGGTCACGCGCTTCATGTGCTGGCCCGCCAACCCGGCGAGCTGCTTGCCGACCGCGGTCGAGCCCGTGAACGTGATCTTGCGGATGGCCGGATGCGGGATCAGGAACCCCGAGATCTCGGCCGGATCGCCATACACCAGCCCCAGGACGCCCGGCGGCAGGCCGGCATCCTGGAAGGCGCGGATCAGTGCGGCCGGCGCGGCGGGGGTTTCCTCGGGTGCCTTGACCACCACCGAGCAGCCGGCGGCCAATGCCGGCGCCAGCTTGCGCACCACCTGATTGATCGGGAAGTTCCACGGCGTGAACGCCGCCACCGGCCCGACCGGGTCCTTGAGCACCATCTGGCGCTGCGCCAGGCTGCCGCGCGAGGGCACGATACGGCCGTACACCCGGAAGCCTTCCTCGGCGAACCACTCGATGATGTCGGCGGCGGCCAGCGTCTCGCCCCTGGCTTCGGCCAGCGGCTTGCCGTTCTCCTGGGTCATCAGCGGCGCGATCTCGTCCGCGCGCTCGCGCATCAGCCCGGCGGCCTTGCGCATGATCTCGCTGCGCTTGGCGGCGGTCATGCCGTTCCAGGTGGCGAAGCCGCGCTGCGCCGCCTCGACGGCCTGCTCCAGGTCGGCCCGGCTGGCGTGGGCCACGCGGCCGATTTCCTTGCCGGTCGCGGGGTTGACCACGGCAAGGGTCTTGCCGTCGGCGGCCTCCCTCCACTTGCCGTCGATGAAGAGCTGGGTATCCGTATACGTCGTAGCCTGTGCCATCTCGATGGGTTCCTTTTGCGTGTCGCGGCAATACCGCCGTCCTGCGCCGATGGACGCAGGCGTACCTTCAAAGCATAAAGCGCAATGTCCGACGCGCCATAAATATCTTTACATTAAGATTCTTAATGATAAGATAACTGCACGTTCCACCCTTCCACAGGACATGCATCGTGCAAGCCAGGATCACCCGCCTAGAAGGCACCCCTTACCAGCAGCAACGCGCCTTTTCGCCCGCCGTCGTCTCGGAAGGCGGCCGCACCATCTGGCTGGCGGGGCAGACCACCACCGAGGACGCGCAGGGCCGCGACATCTCCGGCCAGTTCGAAGCCCAGGTGCGGGCCTGCTTCTCGCTGATCCAGGGAACCCTGGCCCGCTGCGAGGCGGACCTGCGCAACCTGGTCTGGATGACCGTGTTCATCGACGATCCCCGGCACGGCGACCGCTTCGTCGACATCCGCGCCGAGCTGCTCGGCAGCACCGGTTTTCCCGCCAGTACCCTGATCACGGTGTCGCATTTCGCCCGCCCGGGCATCGTGGTCGAAATCCAGGCCATCGCCGTGGTCTGATCCCCCCTCCCGCCCCCGTGCCACCCAGGAGACTTCCATGCCACACCGCGCCTTGCTCGCTTTCTGCATCAGCTCGCTCTGCCTTGCCGCCCACGCGGACACCTATCCCAGCAGGAACGTCACGCTGGTCGTCACCAGCGGCCCGGGCTCCTCGGCCGACATCCTGTCCCGCATCATCGGCGTGGATCTGTCCCGCCGCCTGGGGCACACCGTCGTCGTCGACAACCGGCCGGGCGCGGGCGGCAACATCGCCGGCGAACTGGTCGCCAAGGCGCCCGCCGACGGCCATACGCTGCTGCTGGCCTCGATCAGCACGCACGGCATCAACCCCTGGCTGTATGCCCGCATGCCCTTCGATCCCGTCAAGGACTTCAAGCCCATCGGCACGGTGGCCTCCAATCCCAACGTGCTGGTGGTGGCGGCCAAGTCGCCCATACGCTCCATTGCCGATCTCGTCGCCGCCGCCCGCAAGACGCCGGACCTGGCGTACTCGTCCGGCGGCAGCGGCACCTCGCAGCATCTGGCCGGCGAGATGTTCGCGTCGCAGGCCGGCATCAAGCTGATGCACGTGCCCTACAAGAGCGCGCCGCAAAGCATGAACGCGGTGCTGGCGGGCGACGTGGCCATGACCTTTCTCAGCGTCCCGGTCGCCGCCGGCCAGATCCAGGCCGGCCAGTTGCGCGCGCTGGGACTGACTTCGGCCCGGCGGCTGGCCAGCCTGCCGGACGTTTCCCCCATCGCCGAACAAGGCCTGCCGGGCTTCGACGTCTCGGCCTGGTTCGGCCTCGTGGCGCCGGCCGGCACGCCGCAGCCCGTGGTCGACAAACTCAACCGCGCGTTGCAGGAAACCCTGCGGGAGCCGGCGGTGCGCGAGAAGCTCGAGGGCCAGGGCATGGAAATCCTGGGCGGCCCGCCGGAGGCGTTCGAGCGCCTGATCCGCAGCGAGATCGACCGCTGGGGCCCCGTGGTCCGCGCCTCCGGCGCCGCCGTCAACTAAGGCCCGTCATGGCGATCGATTCCCTGCGCGTGGCCGTGTTCGACGGCGGATGGAACCTGCCCCTGTGGGCCGGCATCGACCAGGGCTTCTTCGCAGGCCAGGGGGTGCCCATCGAGCTGCGTTACGTCGGCGGCTCGGCCGAACTGGTCGAAGGCCTGCTGCACGACGACGTCCAGGTCGCCATCGCCGGCATCGACAATCTCGTGGCCTACCAGGAAGGCCATGCCCGCATCCCCGGCACCCGCCCAGACCTGGTGGCCTTCCTGGGCGGCGACCGGGGCTTTCTGAGCCTGGTCGCGGCGCCCGGCATCCGAGGCTACGACGACCTGCGCGGCCGGACCCTGTCGGTGGACGCGCTGTCCACCGGCTTTGCCTTCGTGCTGCGCGAGCTGCTGGCCACGCACGGCATCGCGGCCGATGAAGTGGAGATCGTGCCCGCCGGCGGCACCAGCCAGCGCTATGCGGCCCTGCTGGCGGGCCGGCACGCGGCCACGCTGCTGCGCACGCCCTACGAACTGCTGGCACATGAAGCCGGCTGCCGCATCCTGCCGGGCGCGGACTGGCTGGACGACTACATGGGGTCGGCCGCCTTCTGCCGACGCGCCTGGGCCGCCGCATCGGGCGATACGCTCAAGGCGTTCGCGCGCGCCTACCGCGCCTCGCTGGACTGGCTGGTCCGGCCGGACACCGGACCGCGCGCCGCCGCCCTGCTGCGCGAGCACGCGCCGGATCTCGGTCCGGCGTTGAGCGAGCGCGCCCGCGACGTGCTGCTGGCCCCCGCCACCGGCCTCATCCGCGACCTGCGTCCCCGCATGGCCG
Source organism: Pigmentiphaga kullae (assembly GCF_004216695.1). GTDB lineage: Bacteria > Pseudomonadota > Gammaproteobacteria > Burkholderiales > Burkholderiaceae_B > Pigmentiphaga > Pigmentiphaga kullae. Next base: position 202,603 of record NZ_SGXC01000002.1, on the reverse strand, counting down.
GCATCGCCACCGTGCTGGCGCTGCGCAACAGGCACGCCGGCCAGGCCGTGGCGCTGGACGACCCGGCCCGCTATGTGGACCTGAGCCACCTGCCGCCGGCGTGAATCCGCCGTGCGCGCCGGCGTCCGCGCGGCTCGTGATAGAGTTCGACGCAACCGAAACGGCATCGAGAGTCAATCCCTTGCCCCCTGCGTCTCCCCCTTCTCCGCGGCGCGACTCCGTCCAGCAACTGCTGGACGACTGGAAGCGCGAACGTCCCGATCTCGACCCCTGGCCACTGGGCATCATCGGCCGCCTGTCGCGCCTGTCCACGCACATGGTGCGACACGCCGAAGAATGGCTGGCGCCCATGGGGCTGACCTGGGAGACCTTCAGCCTGATCGTCACGCTGCGCCGCTGCGGCCCGGAGTTCGCGCTCAAGCCTTCGGACCTGATCAAGGTGTCGCTGCTGACCTCGGGCGCGGTCACCAACCGCATCGACCGCGTGCAAGCGCGCGGGCTGGTGGTGCGCGAACCGGATCCCAACGATCGCCGCGGCGTGATCGTGCGGCTCACGCCCGAGGGCAAGGCGCTGGCCGACGAGGCCATCGCCCGCCACTTCGAGGCGATGGCGGAACTGCTGCGGCCCCTCGGCCGCCAGGAGGCGGACAAGCTGGCCGCCATGCTGAGCACGCTGCTGTTCGCCATCGAGGCGGGCGACTAGAACTTCAAGCCCGCCCCTGCGCGGCCAGCAGCAGTTGCGCGGCCACCGAGACCGCGATGACCCCTGGCAGCTTGCCCGCGATCGCCGGCAGCCCGACCGGACACACCAGCGTTCCGATACCGGCTTCGGCCAGGCCCCGCGCGCGCAGGCGTCGCTCGAAGGTAGCGCGCTTGGTGGCCGAGCCGATCAGTCCGCAATAGGCGGCGTCGCCACGCGCCAGCACCGCGCGCACGATATCGAAATCCAGCGCGTGGCTGTGCGTCATGACCAGGTGCATGACGCCCGGCGCGGCGTCGGCGACTTCGGCCGCGAGGTCGTCGGTCTGTACCGTCTCGACCTGTCCGGGCAGCGGCTGGGGGAAGACGTTCTCGCGGGTGTCCAGCCACCGTATCCGGAACGGCAGCGGCAGCATGACGTGCACCAGCGCCCGCGCCACGTGTCCGGCGCCATACAGCCAGAGTTCGTGCGGCCGGGCCTCCAGCCCTTGCAGCCGCGGCAAGGCATCGGCCGCATCCGCCAGCACCGAGAAGCGCAGCTCCACGCTGCCGCCGCAACACTGGCCAAGCGAGGGGCCGAGCGCGAAGCGGCGCGTCTGCGCGGCCTCGGCGCCGTTCCCGCCCGCCTCGGCCTGCCGCAGCAGCGACCGCGCATGCGCGATGGCTTCGTATTCCAGGTGGCCGCCGCCTATGGTGCCGGCAAAGCCCTCGGCGCCGATCAGCAGCGCCGCGTCGGTGCCGCGCGGGGCGCTGCCCCGCACCTCCAGCACACGGACCAGGCACACGGCCCGGCCGCGCGCCGCGCGGGCGAAATCGGCCAGCTCCTGGGGCAGCAGCGCGGTATGCGTCATTGCGCCACGGCCCGCAGCACGGCCTCGGGCGTGGCGGGCGCCGACAAGGGCACGAGCGGGGCGCGCCCCTGTTCGCGCCGGGCCGCCGCCACCGCGTCGCGTATGGCGAAGAACGCGGCGAAGCCCAGCATGAAAGGCGGCTCGCCCACGGCCTTGGAGCCGTAGACATTGTCCTCGCGGTTGGGCTCGGGCCAAAGGGCGACGCGAAAGTCGGCCGGCACGTCGCCCGAGGTCGGGATCTTGTAGGTGGACGGCGCATGCGTGGCCAGCGAGCCGTCCGGCTTCCAGACCAGCTCCTCGGAAGTCAGCCAGCCCACGCCCTGCACGAAGCCGCCTTCGATCTGGCCCAGGTCGATGGCCGGATTGATGGACCGGCCCACGTCGTGCAGGATGTCCACACGCAGCACGCGCGTCTCGCCGGTCAGGGTATCGACCGCGACCTCGGTGGCCGCCGCGCCGTAGGCGAAGTAGTAGAACGGACGGCCGCGCATGGTCTTGTGGTCGTAGTGGATCTTGGGCGTGGCGTAGTAGCCGTCCGACCACAGCGACACGCGGGCGGCGTAGGCCGCCTTGGCCACGGCGACGAAATCGAGTTCGGCCCCGGGCACGAGCACCTTGCCGCCGCGTATGGATACCTGCGCCACGTCCAGTCCGCGCGAGGCGGCCACATAGGCGCGCAGGCGGTCGCGCACTTCGCGCGCCGCGAACTCGGCCGCCCGGCCATTCAGGTCGGTGCCGCTGGAAGCGGCGGTGGCCGAGGCATTGGGCACCCGGCCGGTATCGGTGGCGGTGATGCGCACCCACGCCAGCGGCACGCCCAGGGTGTCGGCCACGACCTGGCACACCTTGGTGTGCAGCCCCTGCCCCATCTCGGTCCCGCCGTGGTTCACCGTGACCGAACCGTCGGTATAGACGTTCACCAGCGCGCCGGCCTGGTTGAACATGGTGGCCGTGAACGAGATGCCGAACTTCACCGGCGTCAGGGCCAGGCCGCGCTTGATCACCGGGCTGGCGGCGTTCCAGCGCGCGATGGCCTCGCGTCGCCCGGCATAGCCGCAGTCGGCTTCCAGCCGCTCGATCAGCGCGGGCAGGATGTTGTCCGCGACCTGCATGCCGTAGGGCGTGCGGTCGCGGGGCGCATCGCCATACAGGTTGAGACGGCGCACGGCCAGCGGATCCAGCCCGAGGTGGCGGGCGATGTCGTCCAGGGCCGCCTCGATCATGCCCACGCCCTGGGGGCCGCCGAAACCCCGGAAGGCCGTATGGGACTGGGTATGGGTCTTGCAGCGATAGCTGTGGATGGCGGCCGCCGGCAGGTAGTAGGCGTTGTCGGCATGGAAGATGGCACGGTCGGCGATCGGCCCCGACAGGTCGGCCGAAAAGCCGCAGGCCGCCGCCTGTACCAGGTCGATGGCCAGGATGCGGCCCTGGCCGTCGAAACCCACCGTCCAGCGCCCGAGGAAAGGATGGCGCTTGCCGGTGATCAGGAAATCGTCGTCGCGGTCGAGCCGCAACTTGCACGGCGCCCCGGCAAGGCGCGCCGCCACCGCGGCCCACACCGCGATGTGGCCGGCCTGGGTTTCCTTGCCGCCGAACCCGCCGCCCATGCGGCGGCATTCGACCTGCACCGAATGGGCCGGCACGCCCAGCGCGTCGGCCACCCAGTGCTGCACCTCGCCCGGATGCTGGGTGGACGACAGTACCTTCATCGTGCCGTCTTCGCCCGGCATCGCCAGCGCGACCTGTCCTTCCAGATAGAACTGTTCCTGGCCGCCCATCGCGAATTCGCCTTGCAGGCGGTGCGGCGCGGCGGCCATGGCGGCCTCGACGTCGCCCTGGACCAGATGCACCGGCGCAAGCACCCAGGACTCGGCCTCCAGCGCCTGGGCAATCGTCAGGATGGCCGGCAGCGGCTCGACCTCCATCCGCACCGCGCGCGCGGCCACGCGCGCCGCCTTGGCGCCGGTGGCGACGACCAGCGCCACCGGCTGGCCCAGGTATTCGATCAGCTCCGCGGGCAGGATGGGCTCGTCGTGCCCCGCCCCCACCACGTTGGCGGCGGGCAGGTCGGCCGCGGTCACGACCCGGCGCACGCCGGGCATCGCCAGCGCGGCCGAGGCATCCACGCTTTTCAGCCGCCCGTGCGCGACCCTGGACAGCACGGGGGCGACGAACAGGGTGCCGCGCGGCTCGGGCACGTCGTCCACGTACAGCGCACGGCCGCTGACGTGCAGGTGCGCCGCCTCGTGCGGCGCCGCCACGCCGCAGGCCTGCGGCTCGGCCTCGACGTTCAGGATGCCGGGATGGTCGGGCGCGTTCATGCTTGTATCGCCGCGAGTTCGCCCAGGCGCGTCGCCGGCGCCTGCCGTGCCAGCTGCAGGCAGGACCGCAGCAGCAGGTTGGCCGCGGCCTGGCGCCGATAGGCCGCGCTGGCGCGCAGGTCGTCCAGGGGATCGAATTCGTCGTGCATGGCCTGCCAGGCCGCCCGCATGCCGGCACTGTCGCGCAGCGACGCGGCGGGCACGTCCACCCGCAGGCCCAGCAGCGCCTGTTCCGTCCGCGTGGCGCGGCTGGACACGGCGGCCATGCCGCCCACGCCCACGCCGGCGGCGACGATGCGGCCACCTTGCACGCGCAGCGCCGTGGCCAGCGCCACCGCGCTGATGTCCTGCTCGATCCGCTTGGACAGCTTCCAGGCATGGACCGCGACATCGGCGCCCGGCAGCGGTACGCGCACGGCGCGGATGAACTCGCCGGGACGCAGGTCGTTCTTCTGGTAGCCGTGATAGAAATCGGTCAACGGCAGGACGCGTTCCCGGCCCTGCCGGTGCAGCACTATCGAACCGCCCAGCGCGATCAGCAGCGGCGCGGTGTCGCCGATGGGCGAACCGTTCGCGACGTTGCCGGCCAGCGTGGCGCTGTTGCGCACCGGCACCGACGCGAAGCGGTCGAAATAATCGGCACAGGCGGCAAAATGCTGCGTCAGCGCCCGCCAGGCATCCTCGACGCTGACGGCCGCGCCGATCTCCAGGCACGGAACCTCGCCGTCCCAGCGCGACGATGCCAGCGGGTCCCGGCCGATGCGATCGATCGCGGCCAGCTCGGACACGCCGCCTATCCACAGTACGTCGCCCAACGCGCGATGATGTTTGGTCACCCACAGCCCCACGTCGGTCGCGCCGGCCACGATGCGGCTGTCCGGATGGGCCGCGCGCAGCGCCGCCAGTTGCGCCAGCGTGCGGGGCGCCAGGAAGCGTCCGCGCGCATGGCCGTCGAAACCCTGGGCTGTTTCCCCCGGCGTCCAGGCTTGCGGACCGGGCGCCACCTGGGCCAGGCGCTCGCGCATCCCGTCGGCCGTCTCGCCCTGCCAACCGGGAGCGCACATCGCCTGCGCCGCATCCAGGATGGGGCGGTACCCCGTGCACCGGCACAGGTTGCCGGACAGGGCCCGCACCGCGTCTTCGCGGCATACCGCCGCGTCGTCCGCCAGCCGCCGGCCCTCGTACATGGCGTACAGCGACATCACGATGCCCGGCGTGCAAAACCCGCACTGCGAACCATGGTGTGCGACCATGGCCGCCTGCACCGGATGCAGGGCTCCGGGTTCGCCGATGTCGCCGGCCGTCGCCAGCAGCTTGCCGTCCAGCGCCGCCACCGGCTGGATGCAGGCGTTGATGGCGCGAACGCGAAGATTGCCGGCGACGTCCAGGTCGGTCACCGCCACGGTACAGGCGCCGCAGTCGCCTTCGGCGCAGCCTTCCTTGGCGGCATGGCAGCCAGCCTGTTCCCTCAGCCATTCCAGCACCGTGAGGGCGGGCGGCAAGCCGCCCAGTTCGACCAGCCTGGGGCCATGCCAGAAGCGCACGGGGCGAACCCGCAGCTCCGGCGGCGTATCGGGGGAGGAAAGATCGGCAACCATGTCGCTCAGCCAGGAGTACGCCCGCCGCGTCCGTCGCGGCACGCCAGGGACCATATCCGAAACATACGCGCCCTGGCGGGGCTTGTCATCTTCATTGGAAGATGAGCATTATTCATTTTTATGAATGATTTTCCGGTGACCGCCATGCCCGCCTCCCCGCCCGCCGCAGCCCCGGGCAGCACCGACCTGTCCCGCCTGAGCCTGACCGACATCCAGGCCTTCGTCACGCTGCTGGACACGCTGCACGTTTCGCGCGCCGCGATACGGCTGGGCATGGGCCAGCCCCAGTTGTCGGGCCGGCTGGCCCGGCTGCGCCGCCTGACCGGCGACCTGCTGTTCGTGCGCGGACCGGGCGGCGTCGTGCCCACCGCCACCGCCCTGTCGCTGGAGACCCCGGCGCGGGAAATGCTGGCCCAGGCCGAGCACTTCCTGGCGCCACCGGACGAGTTCGATCCGCGCAAGGCGCGCGGCACGCTGCACCTGGCCGCGCCGGACTATCTCGATCCCATGCTGCTGCCGCGCCTGGCCGGCCGGCTGCGCACCGCCGCGCCCGCGCTGGCGCTAAGCGTGCACCCGCTGACGGACGACCTGGACTACGCGCAGAAACTGGGCGACGGCCGCCTGGACCTGGTCATCGCCAACTGGCCCGACCCGCCGGCGCAGTTGCACCGGCTGCCGCTGATGGAAGACGAACTGGTGGTGATGATGGGCAGCCACCATCCCCTGGCGCGCCGCAGCCTGACCGCGCAGGCCTATCTGCAGGCGCGCCACGCCGCGCCCACGGCGATGCGGCCCGGCCTGCGCAGCACGGTGGACGCCATGCTTGCGCGACAGGGACACGCGCGCCACATCGCGCTCGAATGTCCCGTGTTCAGCCTGATTCCCTATGTCCTGACGCAGACCGACCTGCTGCTGACCACCGGCCGGCGCTTCACCGACTTCTTCGCCAGCTCGCTGCCGGTCTCGGTGACGACGCTGCCCATCCCGCTGCCGTCATTGCAGTACTACCTGCTGTGGCACCCGCGGGCGCGGCGCGACGGACCCGTGCGCTGGCTGCGCGAACAGATCGCCGCCTGCGTGCGCGCCCCGGCCTTCAGCTCCCCCGATACGTACTCCAGCTCCAGGGGCTGACCAACAGCGGCACGTGGTAGTGCTGGCCGGGCTGCGCGATGCCGAAGTCCAGCGCGACGCGATCGACGAAGCGCGGCTCGGGCAGCGCCAGCCCGCGCGCGGCGAAATAGTCGCCAGCCTCGAACACCAGACGGTAGGCGGCGGCGACCAGCTCGTCGGCTTCGAGCAGGGCCCCGTCCACGCGCCCGTCGGCATTGGTGGACAGTTGCCGCAGCAGGACCGCCTGGCCGTCGTCCATGCGGAAGAGCTCTATCCGCATGCCCGCGGCCGGGCAGCCATGGGCGGTATCGAGAACGTGGGTGGTCAGCTTTCCCATGGGGATCCTTTGATGGAACGCAATGGCGCGGCGCGCGTCGTCCGGCGCGAGGACAAAAGTGTATATAGTTTCGCTAGCGGCCACATCCCCGCCCACGGCTCCGCCGCCCGGCATGGGAGAATGCCCATGCGTGTCCGTTCCGTGTCCACTCCTGATTCGTTGCCCGCGCCATGACAGCATATCCCCGCGACATGATCGGCTACGGCCGCCATCTTCCCGACGCCCGCTGGCCCAATCGCGCCCGCGTGGCCGTGCAGTTCGTGCTGAACTACGAGGAAGGCGCCGAGAACCACGTCCTGCACGGCGACGCCGCCTCCGAGCAGTTCCTGTCAGAGATCGTGGGCGCGGCCGCGTACCCGGCGCGGCACATGAGCATGGACTCCATCTACGAATACGGTTCGCGCGCGGGCGTCTGGCGCATCCTGAACGAGTTCGAGCGACGCCGCCTGCCCCTCACTGTGTTCGGCTGCGCCATGGCGCTCGAGCGCAACCTGGAAGCCACGGCGGCCTTCCTCGAGCATGGCCACGAGATCGCCTGCCACGGCTGGCGCTGGGTCCACTATCAGAACGTGGACGAGGCCACCGAGCGCGAACACATGCACCGCGGCACGGAAATCCTGCGCCGGCTGACAGACGGCGCCTGGCCGCTGGGCTGGTACACGGGACGCGACAGCCCCAACACCCGCCGCCTGCTGGTCGAACAGGGCGACTACCTGTACGACAGCGACTACTACGGCGACGACCTGCCCTTCTGGACCGAAGTCGAGACCTCTTCGGGCGCGCGCAAGCCCCACCTGATCGTGCCCTACACGCTGGACGCCAACGACATGCGCTTCGCGACGCCGCAGGGGTTCAACACCGCCGATCATTTCTTCCACTACCTGCGCGACACCTTCGACGTGCTGTACACGGAAGGCGCCGACAAGCCCCGCATGATGTCGGTGGGCATGCATTGCCGGCTGCTGGGCCGGCCCGGCCGCTTCACGGCCCTGCAGCGCTTCCTGGACCACGTCGAGAAGCACCAGGATGTCTGGGTGTGCCGCCGCGTCGACATCGCCCGCCACTGGAAGCAAGAACACCCGTACACGCCGGCCGCCGGCTCCGCCTCCTGATCCCCGCCATGACCGCCTCGCTCACGCTCGACGTCCTGAATACCGCCGATCCCGTCCGCTTCGTCCAGTTCCTGGACGGACTGTACGAGCACAGCCCCTGGGTGCTGGAACGGACGCTGGCCCGGCGCCCCTTCGCCTCGGCCGCCGCGCTCAAGTATGCCCTGGCGCAGACCGTGCGGCAGGCCAGCCGGGACGAACAGCTGGCGCTGATCCGCGCCCACCCCGAACTGGCCGGCCGCGCCGCCGTGGCGGGCCAGCTGACCGAGGATTCGGCCGGCGAACAGGCGCGCGCCGGACTCACCCAGTGTTCGCCCGAGGAATTCGAGCTGCTGCAACAGCTGAACGCGGCCTACAACAGCCGCTTCGGCTTTCCCTTCATCATCGCCGTGCGCGGCCCGACCGGCGCCGGCCTGAGCCGCTACGACATCATCGCCGCCCTGGAGCGCCGGCTGCGCCACGCGCCCGACCAGGAATTCGCCGAAGCCTTGCGGCAGATCGACCGCATCGCCGAGATCCGCCTGGCGGACCGGCTGTCGCTGACGCGCCCCTACGGCGACACGGTCATGGGCTGGGCCGAGGCGCTGGCCGGCTATTCCGATTCGCCCGACCACCTGACCTGCACCTACCTGTCCGCCGCCCACCGCGCGGTGGCGGCCCGCATCCAGTCCTGGATGCTGGAGGCGGGCTTCGACTCGGTCTACCAGGATGCGGCCGGGAACGTCGTGGGCCGCTACCGGGCCGCCCCCACGGCGGCCCAGCCGCCGCTGGTGGCCACCGGCAGCCACTACGACACGGTGCGCAACGGCGGCAAGTACGACGGCCGCCTGGGGGTCCTGCTGCCCATCGCCGTGGTGGCCGACCTGAAGCGGCGCAACCGCCGCCTGCCCTTCGACCTGGACGTGGTGGCCTTCGCCGAAGAGGAAGGCGTGCGCTACGGCAGCACCTTCCTGGGCTCGTCGGCCTACATCGGCCGCTTCGACCCCAGCCTGCTGGACGCCCTGGACGCGTCCGACGTCAGCATGCGCGAGGCCATGCAGCTCGCGGGACTCGACCCGGAACAGCTGGGCAGGGCGGCGGCCGAGGCGGCCCGCCTGCGGCACTACTTCGAGATCCACATCGAGCAGGGTCCGGTACTGCTGGAACGCAACCTGCCCGTGGGCGTGGTCACCTCCATCGCCGGCAGCGTGCGGCGGCTCATGACCCTGGGCGGCGTGGCCAGCCACGCCGGCACCACGCCCATGGACATGCGCCGCGACGCCGCCTGCGCCGCGGCCGAGATCGTGCTGGCGGTGGAGCGGCGCTGCGCCCAGGCGCCGTCGCTGGTCGGCACGGTGGGGATATTGAACGTGCCCCACGGATCGGTGAACGTCATCCCCGGCGCCTGCACCCTGTCGCTGGACCTGCGGGCCGCCGACAACGCCGTGCGCGACGCCGCCCTGGCGGACATCGAACGCGAGGTCTCGGCCATCTGTTCGCGGCGCGGCATCTCGGTCGCGACCGAGGAACTGATGCGCGCCGCCGCCGCGCCCTGCGCCCGCGAGCAGATGGCCATGTGGTCCCGTGCCATCGCCGACCGCGGCCTGCCCGCCTTCGAGCTGCCGTCGGGCGCCGGCCACGACGCCATGAAGCTGGCCGAGGCCACGTCCATCACCATGCTGTTCACCCGCTGCGGCAACGGCGGCATCAGCCACAACCCGCTCGAAACCATGACGGCCGACGACGCCCAGCTGGCCGGCGAACTGATGCTGGACTTCCTGGAACAGATGGCGGCCGCCTCGTAGCGGGCCGCCGCGCCGCCCTCAGCCGCTGACCAGGCGCGCCAGCACCGGCGCGCCGTCGACGAACACCATCAGTTCGCCCGGCTCGAAGCGGCGCCACACCTCGTTGGTGGTCAGGGGCTCGGTCACGATGACCGCGATGCGGTCGTCGGGCGTGGTCACCTGGGCGAAATCCACGCTGACCTCGTCGTCGGACAGGCTGGCGGTGGCGAAGGGGTGCTGGCGCACCAGGTAGTGCAGGCGCGTGGAGCAATGGACGTACAAGGCCTCGCCGTCCGACAGCATGAAATTGAAGGTGCCGTGCGCGGCGATTCCCGCGCTCAGTTCGCCCAGCGCGTCGGCCAGTGCCTCGACGCCCGGATGGCAGGCGAAGCGCGCCCGCAGGCATTGCAGCATCCAGCAGAAGGCCCGCTCGCTGTCGGTGTCGCCCACCGGCCGATAGGGGCCGTCCAGCGCCGGCAGATAGTTCACCAGGTCGCCGTTGTGGGCGAACACCCAGTAGCGCCCCCACAGCTCGCGCACGAACGGATGGCAGTTCTCCAGCGCCACGCGCCCCACGGTCGCCTTGCGGATGTGCGCGATGACGTTACGCGACTTGATCGGGTAGTGCCGGATCAGGTCCGCCACCGGCGACAGCAGGGCCGGTTCGTGGTCCACGAAGTGGCGCACCCCCGCTCCCTCGAAAAAAGCGATGCCCCAGCCGTCCACGTGCTCGCCGGTACGCCCCGCGCGGGTGGCGAAGCCGGTGAAGCTGAAGACGATGTCGGTCGGCGTGTTGCCGTTCATGCCTAGCAATTGGCACATGGGAACCTTCGCGGTGCAAGAAAACAGGCATGGATCCTGCTTTTGATACGACTGGAAACCGGCACGCCCCAAACCGGTGAAACGCCGCACCAATGCGGGTTTACCTCGCATTGTTGGGGTGCGAAACCGGGATGTATTCTCCCCACAAAACCCAGGACGGCACAACCGTCCCCACTCACCCGAGGAAACCTCAGCATGAAAACGACACTTCGCACTCCGGGTCGCCGTGCCGTGCTCGCCGGTCTGGCGCTGTCCCTGGCCACGGCGTGGGCCGCTCCCGCCGCCCACGCCCAGGAGACCAAGATCCGCTTCCAGCTCGACTGGCGTTTCGAGGGTCCCAGCGCGATTTTCCTGGTCGCGGCCAAGAAAGGCTATTTCAAGCAGGAGAAGCTGGACGTGACCATCGACGCCGGCAGCGGCTCGGGCGCGGCTGTGAACCGGGTGGCCTCGGGTTCGTACGAAATGGGCTTCGCCGACCTGGCGGCGCTGATGGAGTTCCAGGGCAACAACCCCGGCGCGCCCAACCAGCCCACCGGCGTCATGATGATCTACAACAACACGCCGGCGGCGGTGTTCTCGCTCAAGAAAAGCGGCATCAAGACGCCCAAGGATCTCGAAGGCAAGAAGCTGGGCTCGCCCTCGTTCGACGGCGGACGCCGCTCCTTCCCCATCTTCGCCCAGGCCAACAAGATCGACGATGCCAAGGTCACCTGGGTCAGCATGGATCCGGCGCTGCGCGAGACCATGCTCGCGCGCGGCGACGTCGACGCGATCACCGGCTTCTACTTCACCTCGCTCTTGAACCTGAACGCGCGCGGCGTCAAGGACCAGGACATCGCCATCATGTCCTACCCCGAATACGGCGTGAAGCTGTACGGCAACGCCATCATCGCCGACCGCAACTTCGCCAGGACCCATCCGGAAGCCGTCAAGGGCTTCCTGCGCGCGGTGGCCAAGGCCACGCGCGACGTGCTGGCGGACCCGGCCGCCTCGATCGCCACCGTGAAGGAACGGGACGGCATCATCGATACGCCGCTGGAGCTCAAGCGCCTGCGGCTGGCCATCCAGACCGCCATCGACACGCCCGATGCGCGCGCCGACGGCTTCGGCGACATCAACCCGGCCCGCATGGCGCTGATGGCGGCCCAGGTCACCCGCACCTACGGCACCAAGACATCGGTCAATCCCGACGCGGCGTTCGACCGTTCGTTCCTGCCCGAGAAGTCGCTGACGGCTTCCGTGCTGCGCGGCAAGTGACATGACGGCCTTCGTCGATTTCCAGCGGGTCTCGCTGGCCTACAACGCGGCCCAGGAGCGGGCGGGCGAATACGCGGTCGAGGACATCAGCCTTTCCATAGGCAAGGGCGAGTTCGTGGCCATCGTCGGCCCCTCGGGCTGCGGCAAGTCCACCTTCATGAAGCTGACGACCGGCCTGAAGTCGCCCACCCGCGGCACCGTGACCGTGGGCGGCAACAAGGTCACCGGCCCCCTCAAGATCGTGGGCATGGCGTTCCAGGCCCCCAACCTGCTGCCCTGGCGCACCACGCTCGACAACGTCCTGCTGCCGCTGGAGATCGTCGAACCCTACCGCTCCAGCTTCCGGGCTCGGCGCGCCGAGTACACCGAACGCGCGCGGGCCCTGCTGGCAACCGTCGGACTGGACGGCTACGAGCACAAGTTCCCGTGGGAACTGTCGGGCGGCATGCAGCAGCGCGCGTCGTTGTGCCGGGCGCTCATCCACGAACCCGAGATGCTGATGCTGGACGAGCCTTTCGGCGCGCTCGACGCGTTCACGCGCGAAGAGCTGTGGTGCGTACTGCGCGATCTCTGGAGCGCACGGCGCTTCAATGTGGTGCTGGTCACCCACGACCTGCGCGAAGCCGTGTTCCTGGCCGACACGGTGTACGTCATGAGCAAGCGCCCCGGCCGCATCATGTCGCGCCGGGAAATAGAACTGCCCCGGCCCCGGGAACTCGAGACCACCTACACCGACGACTTCAACACGCTGGTGCTGGAACTGCGCACCCAGATCGGACATTGACCGGCGCCCCGCGCACTTTCCAGCCTCCTCACGCCGACTCGCCCGATGAACAACAAATTCGCCGAACGCCTCGCCCCGATCACGCTGCTGATCGCCGTCATCATCCTGTGGGAGATCATCTGCCGGGTCTTCGAGGTATCCGAGTTCATCTTCCCCAGCCCTTCGCAGATCCTGCAGGCCACCATCGACTACGCGCCGGTCATCGCCATGCATGCCTGGCGCACCTTCTGGGTCACGATGGCCGGCTTCGGCATCTCCATCGTGGTGGGCGTGGTGCTGGGCTTCGTCATCGGCAGCTCGCGCCTGGCCTACACCGCCGTGTACCCCCTGATGACGGCCTTCAACGCCCTGCCCAAGGCGGCCTTCGTGCCGGTGCTGGTGGTGTGGTTCGGCATCGGCATCGGCCCCGCCGTGCTGACCGCCTTCCTGATCTCGTTCTTTCCCATCATGGTCAACATCGCCACCGGGCTGGCCACGCTCGAACCCGAGCTCGAGGACGTGCTGCGGGTGCTGGGCGCCAAGCGCATGGACGTGCTGCTCAAGGTCGGGCTGCCACGGTCGCTGCCGTATTTCTACGCTTCGTTGAAAGTGGCGATCACGCTGGCTTTCGTCGGCTCGACCGTATCCGAGATGGCGGCCTCGAACGAGGGCATCGGCTACCTGCTGGTGTCGGCCGGCTCGGCCATGAAGATGCCGCTGGCCTTCTCCGGCCTGATGGTGATAGGCGTGATGGCCATGGCCATGTACGAGCTGTTCGCGCTGGTGGAGAAACGCACCACGGCCTGGGCCCACCGGGGCAACCAGGGCACCTGAGGCCCGTACGTCTCCGAATTGAGACGTGCTGTAAGTATCGCTACATAATCCGGCCGACGCGCGGGGCGCGCACAGGGGCGGGCATACTATCGGGATTCGCTCTCTTCTATCCCGAACCAGATGCGCCTCCCGAGCCCCGCGTCCGGCAAGGACCTTCCGGCCACGCGTGCGAGCGGGCCCCCTCCCCCGTCGCCCGGCATCCAGCCCCACGGCTTCCTGCTCGTGCTCGACCGTGCCCGCGGCACGATCCTGCAGGCCAGCGCATCCGTGCGGCAGCACCTGCACGCGGCCCCGGCCGTGTTGCTGGGCCAGAAGCTGTCGCAGCTGGTGCGTCCCGCCGGCAGCCGCTTCCACGAACGGCTGCGCGCCGCGACCCAGGCCGAACGCACGCCCCACCATCTGGGCACGGTGGCCTTCGTCGCCGTGGACGGCCGCTTCGACCTGGTGGTCCACCGCTACGGCGGATCGATCGTGGCCGAGTTCGAACCCGCAGCGCCGCCGGCCCGGCCGTCCGACCTGGGCGATTTCGTCGACCGCGCCCATCAATGCGTGACCGCCGACGAGCTGTGCGAACTGGCGGTCGAACGCATCCGCAGGATGACGGGCTTCGGACGCGTGATCGCCTACGCACTCGATCCCGACGGCCATGGCCGGGTCAACGCCGAGCGGCGCGGCCGCGGCTACGTCTCGCTGCTGGGCCGGCATTTTCCCGCCGCCGAACAGCCCCCCGAGACGGACCGCGGCGACCGGGCCCAGCGCCTGAGCTACATCCCGGATACCGGCAGCAAGCCCTCGCCGCTGGAACCGGCGCGCAACCCCGATACGGGCGCCTGCACGGACCTGAGCCTGGCAGGCTTGCGCGCGGCGCCGCCTGCCATGCTGCACTGCCTGGAGGACGTGGGCGCCCGCGCGGCCATGTCGCTGCCGCTGATGTCGCAGGGCCGGCTGTGGGGCATGATCGCCTGCCATCACGCCCAGCCCCGGGCCATGCCGCAGGCCGTCCGCGCCCAATGCGACCTGCTCGTGCAGGTCGTCGCGCTGCAGATCGGCGCCCGCCAGGCCCAGGCCGAAGCGGACCGGCGCCACGAACTGCAGCGCCTGATGGGCCTGCTGCTGGCCGCCATGTCCCGGCACGACAGCGTCCCTGCCGGGCTGGCCAGCGTGCCGGCCCCGCTGCTGGCCTTCGCGGACGCGGGCGGCGCGGCCATCGTGCATGGCAACGACTGCCTGACCTTCGGCCGGACGCCCGGCCACCGGGCCGTGCAGGCGCTGGCGGCCCGGCTGGCGCGCGCCGGCGACACGGCGCTCTTCCATACCGCCTGCCTGCCCGAGGCGGTGCCCGAGTTCGCCTCGCTGCGCGACGTGGCCTGCGGCGTGCTGGCCTTGCCGATCTCGGAGCTGCACGCCAACTACGTGCTCTGGTTCCGGCCGGAATGGGCGCGCGGCCGCGCCCGCCCGTGGGAGCCCTGCGAACTGGAAAGCGCGGCGGAGCTGCGCACCGCCATCACCGGCGTGGTGCTGCGCAAGGCCGAGGAACTCGCCGGCCTGGCCGACGAACTGGGCCGCACCAACCAGGAACTCGAAGCCTTCTCGTACAGCGTCTCGCACGACCTGCGCGCGCCGCTGCGCCATATCGCAGGCTACGCCGACCTGCTGCGCGAGTACGAAGGCGCCCATCTGTCGGACCGCGGCGCGCGCTATCTCGACAACATCGGCGATTCGGCGCGCTTCGCCGGCAGGCTGGTCGATGCCCTGCTGACCTTCTCGCAGATGGGCCGCTCGGCCCTGCGGCCCTCGCAGGTGGATCTGGCGCAGGTGCTCGAGCAGATACGCCGCGAACTCGCTCCCGACCTGGACGGCCGCCAGGTGGAATGGATCATGGGCGATCTGCCGTCCGTCCACGCCGACGCCGCCTACATGCACCTGGCGCTGCGAAATCTGTTGTCCAACGCCATCAAGTACACGCGCGGCCGGGCCCCCGCGGTGATCGAAATCTCCGCCGAACCCCGCCACGGCGGCCACGTCATCCATGTGCGCGACAATGGCGTGGGCTTCGACATGAAATACGTCGGCAAACTATTCGGCGTATTCCAGCGTCTGCACCGCATGGAAGAATTCGAGGGCACGGGCATCGGCCTGGCCAATGTCCGCCGCATCGTCGAACGCCACGGCGGCCGCGTGTGGGCCGAAGGAAGCCCGGGACACGGGGCGACCTTCTATCTGTTCCTGCCCGACGCCCAACCCCCTGCCGCGACCGCGGCCGACATGAAGGAGTGAGATCCCCGTCATGCTCAAGCCCATTCTGCTGGTCGAAGACAGCCCCCAGGACCTCGAACTGACCCTGATCGCGCTCGAAAGAAGCCAGCTCGCCAACGACGTGGTGGTCGCGCGCGACGGCGAGGAGGCCGCCGACTACCTGTTCCGGCGCGGCCATCATCAGGACCGGCCTGCCGGCAACCCCGCGGTCATCCTGCTGGACCTGAAGCTGCCCAAGATGGACGGACTGGAACTGCTCCAGCTCATACGCGAGGACCGCGGGCTGCAGAACGTGCCCGTGGTCATGCTGACCTCGTCCAGCGAGGAAAGCGACCTGGTGCGCGCCTACGACCTGGGTGTCAACGCCTACGTGGTCAAGCCGGTGAATTTCCCGGATTTCGTGCGCGCGATCGGAGAACTGGGCGTATTCTGGGCGGTGTTGAACGAGCCCCCTCCCGGCTCGCTGCGCCGTTCCGCCGGCCGCGGCGACCGCGATTCCCGGAGCCTGCCCACGTGAACCCGCCCGCCATGCGCGTCCTGCTTGCCGAGGACGATCCCCACGATGCGGAACTGACCCTGGAACGCCTGTCTATCTCGGGACTCAGCGTGGAGAGCGTCATCGTCAACAACGAGGCCGACTTCACCCGGGCCCTGGACGACGGGAACTTCGACCTCGTGCTGTCCGATTTCCACATGCCGGGCTTTCCCGGCAGCGAGGCGCTGCGGATCGCGCGCAGCCACCCCACCGCCCTGCCCTTCATCTTCGTCTCCGGCGTGCTGGGCGAGGAACACGCGGTCGACATGTTGAAGGAAGGCGCCACCGACTACGTGCTCAAGCAGCGCCTGGAACGCCTGCCCATCGTCGTGAGGCGGGCCCTGGACGAGGCCCGCGAGCGGCGGTCCCGGCACGATGCCGAGCGCCGGCTGCGCGAGAGCGAAACCTATTTCGGGCAGCTGATCGACGCGCTGCGCGATTACTCGGTGGCAACCCTGTCGCTGGAAGGCACGATAGAAAGCTGGAACCGCGCCTCGGAATGGCTGTTCGGCTATCCTGCCGAAGAGGTGATCGGACGCCCCGGCGACATGTTCAACCTGCCTCCCGAGCCGGGCCAGCCCGAAGCAGACTCGCTGCGCCAGCAGCTCGCCGACATCGGCACCGGCAACAGCCTGGCCGAGGAACGCTGGCTGATGCGCAAGAACGGCGCCACCTTCTACGCCTCGGTGGTGACCACGGCCATATTCGGCAACGGCGGCGCCGTGCGCGGTTTTTCGCGCATCGTGCGCGACATGACCGACAGCCGCGTCGCGGCCGACCTGCTGCAGGTGGCCAAGGAACAGGCCGAGGCCGCCAACCGCGCCAAGGACCGCTTCCTGGCGGTGCTGTCGCACGAGCTGCGCACCCCGCTGGGCCCCATCTACGCGGCGGCGCAGGCGCTGGACCTGCGCCAGGACCTGGCCCCCGAATGCCGCCGCAGCGTCGAACTGATCAAGCGCAACGTAGAGGTCGAGGCCCGTCTGATTGACGACCTGCTCGACATCTCCAAGATCGTCAACGACAAGCTGAGCCTGCGCCTGGAACCCACCGACCTCGTGGGCATCCTGAACGGGATCGCCGAGATCTTCCGCGAGGAAGCCGCCGCCCGCCACATCGAGCTGCACTACACGCCCCTGCCCTATCCGGTGATCGTACAGGCGGATCCGGCCCGCCTGCAGCAGATCGTCTGGAACCTGCTGAAAAATGCCATCAAATTCACGCCCCGCGGCGGCGAGATACGCGTCACCGTCTACCAGCCGGTACCGGGCAAGATCGCCGTCGACGTCGCGGACACGGGCATAGGCATTCCCCCGCAGGCCCTCAAGCGCATCTTCGATGCCTTCGACCAGGGCGAGGAAGACGCCGCCCAGTCGCGCGGCGGCCTGGGCCTGGGGCTGGCCATCGCCAGCTCGCTGGCGCAGCGCCATGGCGGCACACTGGGCGTGCGCAGCGACGGCCAGGGCAAGGGCACGACCTTCACGCTGACGCTGGACGACCCTGCCAGCGGCGCCCTGCACGCCCCTGCCGAGGAGACCCTGCCCGTGTCCGCTCCCCTGGTCCGCCCCGCCAGCATCCTGCTGGTCGAGGACAACATCGATACCGCCGAGGCCATGCAGTTCCTGCTGACCGAATACGGCTACGAGGTCGAGGTCGCGGAAAACGTGGCGGCGGCCTGCCGCTGTGTCGACGCCAGGCGCTACGACGTCCTGGTCAGCGACATGGGGCTGCCCGACGGCGATGGCATCGACGTGCTGCGCCGCTACGCTCCCCAGCCCGACCAGATCGCGGTTGCGCTCACGGGCTATGGCATGGAATCCGACGTGCGCCGCTGCCTGGACGCCGGCTTTGCATTCCACCTGACCAAGCCGCTGGACATCGACCAGTTGATCCGCGTCCTGCAACGCGATCCCCAGGCCTGATACGCCGGCGCCGCCTTCGGTTTTTAGGGATGGGCTAAAATCGGGCGCAAATTATTTACTATTTTGCATAAATCACCCGCGCCCGTCCCATGGACCGCTTCAAGCAGATCGAATCCTTCGTCTCGGCCGTCGTACGCGGGAGCCTGTCGGCCGCGGCCCGCAGCGAAGGCGTCGCCCCCGCCGTCATCGGCCGGCGCATCGACGCGCTGGAAGCCCGGCTGGGCGTCAAGCTGCTGATCCGCACCACGCGCAAGATCTCGCTCAGCGCCGAGGGCACGGAATTCTTCGAGGAATGCCAGCAGATCCTGCAGACGCTGGAGAACGCCGAGAACAGCGTGGCGGCAGGCGGCGAGCATCCCAAGGGACACTTCCGCGTCACCGCGCCGGGCGGCTTCGGCCGACGCCACGTCGCCCCCCTGCTGCCGCGGCTGCTGGATGCCTACCCCGGCATCACCGTGACGCTGGACCTGAGCGACCGGCTGGTGGACCTGGTCAACGAAGGTTATGACTGCGCCATCCGCATCGGCGACCTGGCCGACTCCAGCATGGTCAGCGTGCGCCTGGCCGACAACCGCCGCATGGTGGTCGCCGCGCCCGCCTACCTGCGCCGGCACGGCACCCCGCAGCACCCCACCGACCTGGCGCGCCACAACTGCCTGTCCTTCGGCACCGGCGTCAACCAGGCGCGCGGCTGGCTCTTCACCCTGGACGGCAAGACGACACCGCAGCGCGTATCGGGTACGCTGGAGTGCACCGACGGCGCCGTGCTCCATGCCTGGACGCTGGACGGACGGGGGCTGGCATGGCGATCGCTGTGGGAAATCGAGGACGACCTCAGGGAAGGCCGGCTGGTGACGGTGCTCGACGAATTCGCCGCGCCCCCCAACGCCATCTACGCCGTGTATCCTCAGCGCAAGCATCTGCCGCTGCGCGTCCGCGTCTTCATCGACATGCTGCGGCAAAGCTACGCCAAGCGCCTGCCCTAGCCCTCCCGGACCGGTGCCCGCCCAGGCCGCCGCCGGCCCAGAACCAAGACAAGCCATGACCAAACGCATTCCAGTTACCCTAGACTCCGTACGCTGCTCGACCTGCGGGCTGGGACAGTTCTGCCTGCCCGTGGGCATGGCCGCCGAGGACGCCGGCCGGATGGACGAACTGGTGCAGCAGCGCGTGCGGCTGGCCCGGGGCGAATCCCTCTTTCGCTTCGAAGACGGCCTGGACGCCGTCTACGGCATCCGCTTCGGCACCCTGAAGACCTATCTCGAACTGGCCGACGGGCGCCAGCAGATCACCGGCTTTCACCTGCCCGGCGAGATCGTGGGGCTGGACGCCCTGGGCCGCAGCAGTCATGCCTCGACCGCCATCGCGCTGGAGGACAGCGAGGTCTGCGTGATCCCGGTGCGCGACCTGTCCTCGCTGGCCAACCACCTGCCGTCGCTGCAGCGCCAGCTCATGCGGCTGATGAGCCGCGAGATCGAACAGGACCAGCAGATGCTGCTGTCGCTGGGTACCATGCGCGCCGAAGAGCGGCTGGCCGTGTTCCTGGTCAGCCTGTCGGAACGCCTGGCCGCGCGCGGCTATTCCTCGTCGGCCTTCGTGCTGCGCATGAGCCGCGAGGAAATCGGCAACTTCCTCGGGCTGACCCTCGAGACGGTGAGCCGGCTGTTCTCGCGCTTCGCCAAGTCCGGCGTGCTGCGCATCCAGCAAAAGCAGGTCGAGATCCTCGACATGCCGGCGCTGCGGCGCCTGGCCGGCCCCCATTGCTAGCAGGACATCGATGACCACTTCCCCCCAGGCGGGCGCCAACGCCCCCATGTTCGCCCAGGCCCGCGCGCTGGATCCGCAGCGCCACGCCCATCTGCGGTTCGACCGCCAGGCCGGCTACGCCTTCGCGCGCGGCCAGACCGCGGTGCCGCTGGTGGCCACGGAGTTCGCGATGGCCGCGCGGGACCTGCCCATCGTGTTCGCCGGCGACGAGCAGATGCCCATGGCGGTGCTGGGCCTGCGCAACGCGCAGAACCTGATGGTGGACGCCGCCGGGCGTTGGCGGCCCAGCCGCTACATTCCCGCCCACCTGCGGCGCTATCCGTTCATCCTGCAGGAAGACCCGGCCAGCCAGCGCTACGCGCTGTGCGTGGACGAAGACGCCGAGCACCTGCGCAGCGCCGCCGCCGATGCCCAGCCCCTGTTCGAGGGCGGACAGCCTGCTCCCGTGGTCGGGGAAATGCTGCAGTTCCTGGGAGAGCTCCAGGCCGGCCTGGCCATGACGCGCGACTATGTCGCGGCCCTGCGGGCCGAGAACCTGCTGATCCCCCGCCAGGTGGCCGTGGACCTGCAAGGCGGCGAGCGTGTCACGCTGGACGGCTTCCTGGTCGTGGACGAGAGCCGCTTCGACCAGTTGCCCGACGCCACGGCCACCGCATGGATGCGCAAGGGCTGGCTGGCCATGACCTACTTCCATCTGCAATCGCGGCTGAACTGGGGCCACCTGGTGGCGCTGGCGCAATAGCCGCGAGGCCGTTCACGCCGCCTCGGAGCAGGCCGGCGGCGTCGGGCCGGCACCCACCTTGCGCAGGCTGGCGCCTATGTGCAGGTCGGCGATCTGCCGGCGCAGCCAGGTGTTGGCGCTGTCATGGTGGTAGCGCGCATGCCAGAACTGGCGCATGTGCGTATGAGGGGTCTGGAACGGCAGCCGCGACCAGGTCGCTCCGGCGGCATCGTCGGTAATGGCCTGGGCGATGACCTCGGGCACCGTGACGATCAGGTCCGTCTGCGCCAGGATCTTGGGCAGCACCAGGTAATTGGGCACGCGCAGCGCCACCTCGCGCCGGTGCCCCTGCTTGCCCAGTTCCTTTTCGATCTGCAGGTCGGTCTTGTTGGCCGTTACCACCAGGTGCCGCGCCGCGAGGTATTCGTCCAGCGTGATCGCCTCGGCCGCCTTGCGAAAACCGTTGCCCATCACGCAGACATGCTGGTCGACGAACAGGCCTTGCTGGTAGAAGCCGCTCTGCAGTTCCTGCAGATTGCCGACGGCCAGGTCGGCGTCGCCGTTTTCCAGGGCCGCCCGGTAGTGTTCGCGGCTGAGGCTGCTGACCTCCAGGCTGATGCCCGGCGCCGACGACTTGAAGCGCGCCACCAGCTGCGGCAGCACCAGGAACTGGGAAAAATCGGACATCAGCAGCGTGAAGCTGCGCTGGCTGGAAGCCGGGTCGAACCCGCTGGCCTGTTCGAAGCCGTTGCGCACCAGTTCCAGTGCCCGCAGCACGCTGCCGGCCAGCTCGGACGCATAGGAAGTGGGTTCCATGCCGCCCTGCGTGCGCACGAACAGCGGGTCGTTGCATTGGTTGCGCAAACGCAGCAGGGCGTTGCTCATGGACGGCTGGGACAGGCCCACGCGTTCCCCCGCGCGCGTCACGTTGCGCTCGAGATAGAGCGCCTCGAAGACCAGCAGGAGGTTCAGGTCGAGCTTGTTGATGTCCATGGCAGCATGACTATATCCGCCGGTTCCCGAATAGACAATGCAGGGTCCGGCGGCCCTACTGGCCGAATTCCAGCGCCACCTTCGAACGCCTGGCGATGGCGTCCCAGCGCGTCAGTTCCGACTGGTTCACCCGTGCGAACGCCACCGAATCCAGCGGCCGCGGTTCGAAGGCGGCCGCCTCCAGCCGGGCGGTCATGTCGGGCTGGCGCAGGCCGTCCGCGATGTCCCGCCCCAATTGACCGACGATGGCGGCCGGCATCTTCGCCGGACCGTAGATGCCCAGCCAGCTCGTGACGACGAAGTCCTGCACGCCCGCCTCGGCCATGGTGGGCACCTCGGGCAGTTGCCGGATGCGATACGAACTGGTCACCGCCAGCGCGCGCAGCTTGCCGCTCTTGAGCAGGGGCACCACCGGCGGCAGATTGGAAAAACAGAAATCCAGGTTGCCGTTCACCGTGTCGACCAACGCCTCGTTGCTGCCCTTGTAGGGCACGTGCATGAGGTCGATGCCGGCGGTCGAGGCGAACAATTCGCTGGTCAGGTGCACCGAGGTGCCCAGCCCGTTCGAACCGTAGCTGAGCGGCTTGGGCGAACGCCTGGCATGCGCGATCAGCTCGCGCACCGAGGTGGCGGGATGATGCTGCGGGACGACCAGGATGTTGACGAACTCCGCCACCTGCGCGATGGGGACGAACGACCGCACCACATCCAGGGGCAGGTTGCGCACCGTGACCGGCGGGATCACGTTGCCGCCCAGGCCACCGGTGATGAGCGTGTAGCCATCTGGAGGCAGGCCGGCGACGTACTGCTGGCCGATGATGCCGCTTGCCCCCGGCCGGTTTTCGATGACCGTGGGCTGTCCGTACTTGCGGGTCAGCACCTCGCCGACCAGGCGGGCCGCCACGTCGGTCACGCCCCCGGGCGGATACTGCACCACGATGCGCACGGGACGGGACGGATATTTCTCCTGCGCCCGCAGCGCCGGGGTCCACGACAGGGCCGCCACGCCGCCCGCCGCCTTCAATGCTGTTCGACGATCCATAAGTCCCTCGATGCGATATGAAGAAATTCCTGCGACCCCTGGAGCGGCTAGCGGATGAACTGCCGCACGTAGTCGTCGCCCAGCCCCGCTTCTCGATAGTGGCGCCTGCACATCTCGATCTTGCTGAACACGTCCTCGTAGCCGATCTGCATGCCCTGCTCGTCCAGGTAGACCATGGCGCCGCTGACGTTGAAGAAGGTGATCATTTCGTCGTGCTCGGCGTCGGCGTCCACCATCAGGGTATGGATCTCGCCCGGCGGCTCGAACACGAAGCGGCCGGCCGAGGCCACCCAGTCGTGCTCCAGGTAACGCCAGGAGCCCTTGATGACGTAGCCGAACACCGGCGCGGGATGGATGTGCCGGCTCAGGACGCCCGAGCGCCGCACCCGCAGCAGGTTGCACCAGCCGCCGCCCAGCGTGTTGAAGAACAGCGGGCGGAACCAGACGTTGGGCGCCTGCGGGACCCAGACGCGCTCGTCGGCGGGGACGGCGTCGATCGCGATCTCGGGCAGGATGCCCGGCAACTGCGCCAGGGGTTGGGCAAACACGGTTCCGGTCATGCGGGGTCTCCTTGCCGGCCGTCGCCGGCATCGTCGGGGCGCGCCTGCGCGCGCAGGAAATCGAAGTCGCATCCATGTTCGGCCTGCATCACGTGCCGCTGATACAGCCATTGGTAGCCGCGCTGCGCCGCAGGCCGCACGGGCGTCCAGGCGGCGCGGCGGCACTCCAGCTCGGCTTGGTCCACCAGCAGGTCGATCGTGCGCCGCGCCACCGACAGGCGGATCCGGTCGCCGTTCCTGACCAGGGCCAGGGGCCCGCCCGCCGCGGCCTCGGGCGAGACGTGCAGCACCACCGTGCCATAGGCGGTGCCGCTCATCCTGGCGTCCGAGATGCGCACCATGTCGCGCACGCCCTGCCGCGCCAGCTTGGCCGGGATGGGGATGTAGCCCGCCTCGGGCATGGCGGCCGCCAGCGGCCCGGCGTTGCGCAGCACCAGCACGTCGTCGGGCCGTACGTCCAGATCCTCGGCATCGAGCCGCTCGGCCATGTCCTCCAGGGTGTCGAAGACCACCGCCCTGCCGGTGTGCTCGAACAGCGCCTCGTCCGCCGCCGCGCGCTTGATCAGCGCGCCGTTGGGCGCGAGCGAGCCGGACAGCGCCAGCAGCCCGCCCTCGGGCTTGAGCGGTTCGACGCGCGGGCGGATCACCGCGCGATCCACCCAGGCCTCGCGCTGTTCGTCCAGCAGCTCGCCCACCGTGCGGCCGGTCACGGTCAGGCAGTCCAGGTGCAGCAGATCGCGCAATTCGCGCAGGATGGCCTGCACGCCGCCGGCCGCGTACAGATCCTCCATGTAATGCGAACCGGTGGGCTTGAGATCGACCAGGACCGGCGTCTCCGCCGACAGCCGGTTCAACCGGGCTGCGTCCACCGGCAACCCCAGCCGTCCGGCGATTGCCGTCAGATGCAGGACCGCGTTGGTCGATCCGCTGATCGCCAGCAACACCCGCAGCGCGTTGTCCACGGCCTTGCCGGTCACGATGGCGTCCGGCCGCAGGCCTGCGCGCGCCAGCCACACGGCCTGCGCGCCCGAAGCTTCGGCGGCCCGCAGGCGATCGGCGTGGACCGCAGGGATCGCCGCCGTGTGCGGCAGCATCATGCCCAGCGCCTCGGCCACGCAGGCCATGGTGCTGGCCGTGCCCATGACCGCGCAGGTCCCCGCCGTGGTCGCCAGCTTGCCTTCGATCGCGCCGATCTCGCCGGCGTCGATCGCGCCAGCGCGGTAGCGGCCCCAATGGCGCCGGCAGTCGGTACAGGCGCCCAGGCGCTCGCCGCGGTGGCGACCCGTCATCATGGGCCCGCCCACCAGCTGGATGGCTGGGCATCCGGCCGACAGCGCCCCCATCAACTGGGCCGGCACGGTCTTGTCGCAGCCGCCCACCAGCACCACCGCGTCCATGGGCTGGGCACGGATCATCTCTTCCACGTCCATGGACATCAGGTTACGGAACATCATGCTGGTCGGATGCAGGAACGGCTCGCCCAGCGAGATGCTGGGAAACTCCATGGGCAGTCCGCCCGCGGCCAGCACGCCGCGCTTGACCGCCTGGACCAGCTCGGGAAAATGCCGGTGGCAGTTGTTGAACTCGCCGCCGGGATGCGCGATGCCGATGACGGGCCGCGCCAGCGCCTCGCGCGGGTGTCCCATGGACAGGGCGAACGAGCGGCGCAGGAAACGCGCGAACTCGGTGTCGCCGTAATGGGTCAGGCCCCGGTCCAGGCCTTTGGGCGGCTCGTCATGCATGGGCCGCCCCCATGCCGTCGCGCACCGCGGGATTCACCATGGCAAGCGGCTGCCGTCCCCCCAGGGCATCGAGCAGGTTGGTCACCGCCAGTTCCATCATCGCGCGCCGCGTCTCCACCGTGGCGCTGCCCGCATGCGCCTGCAGCACCACATTGGACAGCGCGCACAACGGACTGGCCGGGTCGAGCGGCTCGCGCTCCATCACGTCCAGCCCGGCGCCCGCAATATGGCCTTCCCGCAGCGCCTGGATCAGCGCGGCCTCGTCCACCACCGGCCCGCGCGCGGTATTGATCAGATAGGCCGACGGCTTCATGGCCTCGAACTCGCGCATGCCCACCGAGCCGCGCGTCTCGGCCGACAGGGGAACGTGCACGCTCAGGAAATCGGACTCGGCCAACAGTTCGTCGCGCGTGCGGTAGGCGGCCAGCCCCTCTTCCTCGGACGCCGTGTCGCGGTTGCGGTTGTGATAGATCACCCGCATGTCGAAAGCCTGCGCGCGCCGGGCCACCATGCGGCCGATGCGGCCCATTCCCAGCAGTCCCAGCGTCTTGCCCGCCAGGTCCGAGGTCAGCGGCGCGGGCCCCCGCAGCCAGGCGCCCCGGCGCACGTAGGCGTCGCCTTCCACCATGTCCCGGGCCAGGCAGATCACGAAGCCCATCGTCAGGTCGGCCACCGCGCGATCGAGCACGCCCGGCGTATTGCAGACCAGCACGCCTCCCTTCGTGGCGCGCGGCACGTCGATGTTGTCATAGCCCACGGCGAAGTTGGACACCACCGCGACGGCCGGCAGCGCCTCCAGCGTGGCGGCGTCCACCGGGGTGCGCACCGTGCACAGCACGCCGCGCGCCACGGCGCGGTCGGCGGCGGATACCGCCTCGTCCAGCCGCTGGCCCGTGGGAACGTCGACGATCCGGCAGGCCGCCTCGATGGCCGCGCGCAAGTCGGGCGGCACGGGAGCGCTAACGATGACAGTAGGTAAGGATTGCGGCATGGCACTTCTCCGGGTCAGACGGACGAACGACGCCCGTGGCCGCGCACGGACGCGCGGACACAGGCGGGAATGGAATGAATGGCGGAAAGCGGCCCGGCGCAGCCGGGCCGGGTCAGCGGGCGGGTTTTTCCTGGATCGCGCCGCGCAGGCGCGACTCGGTGTTCTCGACGTGGATGCGCGCGCACTGCCGCGCCGCCTCCGGATCGCCCTTCTCGATCGCGGCCAGCAGCCGCGTGTGCTCCTTCTGCGCCGCGGCTCCGCGCCCGGACACCTTGGCCGAGCGGCTGCGCGAGACATCCAGGTTCTTGCGCAGCAGGACCGCCAGGAAATCGAAGAACATGATGTAGTTGCGATTGCGGGTGGCGCGCGCCACCGCCCGGTGGAAGCGCAGATCCGCATCCACGCCGCGCGCGATCTCGCCGCTGGCGACGGCCTTGCCCATCTCGTCCAGCGCGGCGCGCATCTCGGCCAGGTCCTCCGGGGTGCGCCGCTCGGCGGCCAGCGCCGCCGCTTCGATCTCGAATCCCCGGCGCAGTTCGACGATGCCCAGGATCTGCTCGACGTCCTCGTCGCTGGCGGCATGCAGGCGCAGCACCGACAGGGGCGTGTTCGCGATCACCGCCAGGCCGCGCCCCTGCTTGCTGCTGACGATGCCTTCGGCCTTCAGGCGCGAGACGGCCTCGCGCAGAACCGTGCGGGACACGCCCAGCCGGTCGGCGATCACCTGCTCGGGCGGCAGAACCTCGCCCAGCTGGTACTGCCCGCCGGTGATCTCGTCCATCAGCATCCGCGTGATGCGTTCGGTCAGGTTGGGTTCGGCGCGCACGGGCTCCGGCGCGTCTTTGAGCAGGGCCATCGGAGTCTCCTTTATACGATAATAGCATTAGACTCCCTCCTCCCATTCGAAGCAGAACCCCTGCCGGCGCAGCGCCGGGCCGACGCCGCCATAGGCATCGGCGGCGTAGCGGCTGGACACCGCATCCGACCAGTTCTGGGCGCCTTCGCGCCCCAGCCCGCGCGAGTAGCCGTCCATGTCCGCGTCCATCGCATCGATGGCCTCCGCCACCCGCTCGCGGTCGTAGGCTTCCGGATGCCAGCTTGCCTCCAGCGCCATGCGCGGCTTGCGGACCTTCGATGCCGCATGCGGATATCCCAGGCAGACGCCCGCCAGCGGCGCAACCAGGCGCGGCAGGCGCAGCAATTCGATGGCCTCGTCCATGCCGCGCCGCACGCCGCCGATGGGGCAGACCCCCAATCCGGCGGCGCGCGCGGCCGCCATCATCGTCCCCATCAGGATGCCCGTGTCCAGCGCG
The DNA here is from genome assembly GCF_004216695.1 of Pigmentiphaga kullae. GTDB lineage: Bacteria > Pseudomonadota > Gammaproteobacteria > Burkholderiales > Burkholderiaceae_B > Pigmentiphaga > Pigmentiphaga kullae. The sequence continues at coordinate 175,300 of NZ_SGXC01000002.1, read as the reverse complement.
CCGATCAGCACGCTGTTGACGTTGTCCAGGACGAGCTGGCGGCGGCCATGGCGGCCGGCCGCCAGCTCGGTCTTGTGGAAGTCCATCAACAGCACGACGAACACCGGCGCGCGTTCTATCCAGGCCTGATTGCCGCTGCATCGCGCCAGCGCGGCCTTGGTCCGCGGGTCGCGCACGGTGACCCAGGACACGTTCTGCGCGTTGTTCCAGGTGGGCGCCCGGCGCGTGGCCTCGAACACCGCGGCCAGCGTCTCGTCATCCACCGGACGGGCGGAAAAATCGCGCTCGCTTCGATGCGCGCAAAGGTGCTCCAGCACAGGATTCATCGTCTGCTCCACGGATATGATTATAGTATAATCATATTTGTTGGAGTCATCATTGTTTTTTCCAAGGAGCCGTTCCACCATGCCGCATGCCGACTTCATCCACATCCCCGTGCCCCAGGGCAAGTCCCCCATCAGCCGCGCGGTGGGCGTGCCGCCCGGCGCCACCACCTACTACCTCAGCGGCCAGATGCCCACCGTCGTGGACCCCGCCGCGCCCGCCGACAGCCGCCAGGCCTATGGCGACACGCGTACGCAGACCCGCAGCACGCTCGAGCGGCTGGACGGCATCCTGCGGGGCCTGGATATGTCCATGCGCAACGTGGTCCATATCCGCGCCTGCCTGGTGGCCGACCCGGACAAGGGCAACCGGATGGACTTCGAAGGCTTCAACGCCGGCTATGCCGACTTCTTCGCCGGCCAGCCCGACGGTCATCCGGCGCGCATGGTCTATCAGGTGGCGGGGCTGGTGAATCCCGGATGGCTGCTGGAAATCGAGGCCATGGTCGCCCGCTGACCCGTGGAGCCGGCCGCGAGGCCGGCCGCACGGCGGTTGCTCAGGCCAGGGTATACGCCGTCTTCACGGTGGTATAGAACTCGGCCGCGTAGGTCCCCTGCTCGCGCGGACCGTAGCTCGATCCCTTGCGGCCGCCGAACGGCGCATGCGGATCCACCCCCGCCGTCGGGCAGTTCACCATCACCATGCCGGCCTGGGCGTGCCGCTTGAAATGCGTGGCGTGCTTGAGCGAGGTCGTGCAGATGCCCGCCGACAGGCCGAATTCGGTCTCGTTGGCCAGCGCCAGCGCTTCGTCGTAGTCCGCCACCGGGATCACCGCCGCGACCGGCCCGAAGATTTCCTCGCGGCAGATGCGCATGTCGTTGCGGCAGTCGGTGAACAGCGCCGGCTCCAGATAGTGGCCGTCCTTGGCGCGCGCCACCCGCCGGCCGCCGCAGGCCAGCGTGGCTCCCTCGTCCCGGCCGATGCGCAGGTATTCCTCGTCCTGCTGCAACTGGCGCGCATCCACCACCGGGCCGATGTCGGTGCCCGGCGCCAGCGCGTCATCCACGCGCAGCGCGGCCATGCGCGCCTTCATCGCCCGCACGAAACGGTCGTGGATGCCGCGCTGGACGATCAGCCGGCTGGACGCGGTGCAACGCTGCCCGGTCGAGAAAAAGGATCCCTGCACAGCGCATTCGACGGCCTGGGCCAGGTCGGCGTCGTCCAGCACGACCAGCGGATTCTTGCCGCCCATTTCCATCTGCACCTTGGCGAACCGGCGCGTGGCGGCCTGCGCCACCTGCCTGCCGGTCGCCACCGATCCGGTGAAGCTCAGCGCGTCTATGCGCGCATCGTCCAGCATGGCCTGTCCCACCACGCTGCCGCGCCCCATCACGAGATTGAAGACGCCCTCGGGCAGCCCGGCGCGGCTGATGATCTCGGCCAACGCCCACGCGCTGCCGGGCACCAGGTCGGCCGGCTTGAAGACCACCGCGTTGCCATACGCCAGCGCCGGGGCGATCTTCCAGGCCGGGATGGCCAGCGGAAAATTCCACGGCGTGATCAACCCCACGACGCCCACGGGTTCGCGCGTGACCTCCACGTCCACGCCGGCCCGGGCCTGGGGCAGCCGGTCGCCGCGCAACCGCAGCGCCTCGCCGGCGAAGAAGCGGAAGATGGCGGCCGCGCGCGCCGCCTCGCCCACGGCCTCGGGCAGGGTCTTGCCCTCTTCGCGGGCCAGCAGCCGGCCCAGTTCGTCCTTGCGCCGCAAGAGTTCGATGCCGATGGCATCCAGGCATTCGGCGCGCTGCGTGGCGCTGGCCAGGCCCCACCGCCCGGCGGCGTCGCGCGCCGCGCCTATCGCCCGATCCACCTGCGCCGGCGTGGCGTGCGCATATTCACCGACCAGGTCTGTCACGTCGGAAGGATTGATGTCGCGCGTGGCGCCCTCGCCTTCCAGCCATTGCCCCGCTATGTAGTTCGCATGCATGTCGTCGATTCTTCCGTGGCTGGCGCCGCTCAAGGCAGCATGACCTCGATCAGGCGCGGCCCGCGCTCGGCCATGGCCCGCCGGAACGACCGTCGCAGTTCGCTTACCGTCGTCGCGCGTTCGGCCTGCACGCCGAAGCCCGCGGCCATGCCCAGCCAGTCCAGCTCGGGACGCGACAGTTGCAGCAGGTCGCGTACCGGCGGCGAGGAAAGCTCGTAGCCGTTGCGGCGCATCTCGTCGATCAGGATGTTGTAGCGGCGGTTGGAGGCGATGAGGATGGTCGCGTCCACGTTCTCGCGCGCCATCGACCACAGGGCCTGCACCGTGTAAAGCGCGCTGCCGTCCGATTGCAGGCCCACGACCTTGCGCTCCGGCGCGGCGATGGCGGCGCCGAACGCGGCCGGAATGCCCTGCCCGATCGCGCCGCCCGTCAGCACGATGCTGGCATGGCGAGAGGTCCGCGCGGCAATGGCGTTGAAGGGAAAGGCCAGGGTCTTGCCCTCGGCCGAGATGATGGCCTGGTCCGGCAGCCAGGCGGCCACCACCCGAGCCGCGCTCTCGGGCGTCAGGCTCTCGCCCAGGTCCTGGTCGGTCACGCGTTCGACCGGCTCCAGACCGCGCCGGGCCAGCTTCAGCACGTCGGCCAGCTCCGCCAGCGTAGCGGCGCCGCCCCGCCCTTCCTGACACAGCTCGACCATGCGCGCCGGATCGCCCAGATAGCTGGGATAGCCCTCCACGCCGAAGAACGCCACCGGACGCCGGGCGCCGACCAGCGCCACGAGTTCGAAACCCAGCAGATAGGCATGGGCCTGTTCGGCCGCGGGATTGAAGCGGCGAATGGCCGGCAGGCCGCCGCCGTGTTCGCTGCGCGCGGGAAAGGTCTCGCCCACGACCTCGACGTTGGCCAGGTCGCGGAACCGCAGCGCCTCCATCAGCGCCGGTTCGTGCAGGGCGTCTCCACCCAGCAGCAGCAAGGTCTTCCTGCCCGCGGCGACATGGGCCGCCACCTGTTCGACCAGGCCGGCCTCCAGCACCGCCGGCGCGTCCGCCACGCGGGCGGCGAAGACGGGTTCGTCCATCGTCGTCGCCTGCAGGTCCATGGGCAGGATCAGGGTGTGGATGCCCCCCTTCGGCGCCATCGCGTTGGCCAGCGACTGGCGTGCCGACATCACCAGCGAGGCCGGCGAATCGGCCCGGTAGACGCCGGCCGACACGGGCCGCGCCAGCGATTCGATGTCGCTGGCCAGCGGCGGGTCGGCCTCCACATGCCACGACATGTGTTCGCCGATCACGTTGTAGACCGATGAGCCGGCGCGGCGGGCGTTGTGCAGGTTGGCGATGGCGTTGGCGAAGCCCGGCCCGAGATGGGTCAGCGTCATCGCGGGCGTGCCGCGCATGCGGTAGTAGCCGTCGGCCGCGCCCGAGCATACGCCCTCGAAGGCGCACAGGACGGGCCGCACCTGCGGCACGGCATCCATCGCGCCGACGAAGGGTAGTTCGGTCGTGCCGGGGTTGGCGAAACAGACCTCGATGCCCGAGGCGGCGGCGCTGCGCAGCAGCCATTCGGCGCCGGTCTGCCGTGGGGAAGCGTTCATGCCACCAGCTCCTGCCGCGTCGCCTCGGCCAGCGCCGCGTCGATGATGTCCAGACCCTGTTCGAACAAGGGCATGGGGGTATTGAGCGGAAACAGGAAACGGATCACGTTGCCGTGGCTGCCGCAAACCAGCAGGATCAGCCCACGCGCCAGCGCATGCTCGCGCACGGCCTGGGCCAGCGCCGCCGACGGCCGCCCCTGCTCGTCCAGCAGCTCCATGGCCAGCATGGGCCCGAGGCCGCGCACCTGGCCGATGCAGCGATGCCGGGCGCGCGCCGCCTCCAGCCGCTCGCGCATCGCGCGGGCCAGCCGGTTGCCGGCCTCGAGCAGGTTTTCCTGTTCGAACACATCCAGCACGGCATGCGCGGCAGCCACCGCCAGCGGCGCGCCGGCATAGGTGCTGCCCAGGCCGCCAGGCGCCACGGCGTCCATGACCTCGGCGCGCCCGACCACCGCCGACAGCGGCATGCCGCCGGCCAGGCTCTTGGCCACCGTGGTCAGGTCGGCCGCCACGCCGAAATGCTCCATCGCGAACATCGCGCCGGTACGCCCCATGCCGCACTGGATCTCGTCGGCGATCAGCAGCATGCCGTGCCGGTCGCACAGCGCGCGCAGGCCGCGCATCAGCGCCGGCGGCGCGGGCAGGAAACCGCCCTCGCCCTGCACCGGCTCGATCACGATGGCCGCCACGCGCGCGGCCTCGACGTCGTAGCGCAGCAGGTCCTCCAGCGCGGCCAGGGAACGGGCCACCGCCTCCGGCGTATCGGCGGACGGGAACGGCACGCGGTAGACGTCCCCCGGGAACGGACCGAAGCCGGTCTTGTAGGGCGCAACCTTGCCGGTCAGTGCCAGGCCCATCATCGTGCGTCCATGGAAAGCGCCGGTAAAACCGATGATGGCGGTCCTGCCGGTGGCCGCGCGGGCGATCTTGACCGCGTTCTCCACCGCTTCCGCCCCGGTGGTGAAGAAAACCGTCTTCTTCGCGAAGTCGCCCGGCACCAGCGCGTTCAGGCGCTCGGCCAGCGTCACGTAGGAAGCGTAGGGCACCACCTGGTAGCAGGTATGCGTGAAGCGCCGCGCCTGCTCGACGATGGCGGTCTCGACCCGGGGATGACGATGGCCGACGTTCAGCACGCCTATGCCGCCGGCGAAATCGATGTAGCGGCGGCCCGCCTCGTCGGTCAGCTCGCTGCCCGACGCCTGCGTGGCATAGATTTCGGTCACCAGGCCCACGCCCCGCGGACAGGCCGCGTTCTTCCTGTCGGTCCAGCTAGCGGTCACGACCCTTCTCCTTGTTGATGGCCATCGGCCATGTCGACGATGTCCTGCGCGAACACGGTCCGTTCGTCATCGCCGACCAGCTCCGGTTCGGACGGGTGCTCCACGTAGCGGCAGATCAGCCAGACCCCGTCCTGCGGGTTCTCGATCAGTTCGACGACGGCGCCCTCGTTGGTCCGCAGCCGGGCTCCCGGCTTGATGTCGATCAGATTCAGCGCGTTGTGTCCGCTCATGCTTCACCCTTCGGCGCGGATATTCGCCAGCCGCGCCACTTCCTTCCACCGCGCCAGTTCGGCCCGGTTGAAGGCGGCATAGGCGGCGGCATCCTTGGTCGCCACCTGGAAGCCCACGGTCTCGAAGCGCTGCACGTTCTCGGGCTGCTGCGCGCCGCGCACGATGACCTCGCCCAGTTTGCGGATGACGTCGGGCGGCGTGCCGGCGGCCGCGTAGGCGCCAAGCCAGCTGGTCACGACGAAGTCCGGCATGCCCGACTCCAGCATGGTCGGCACGTCGGGCAGTTCCTTGGTGCGCCGCGCGCTGGACACCGCGATGGCGCGCAGCGTGCCGGCCTTGACCAGGGCGTTGACGGCGGGCGCGTTGGCAAACGCCATGTGCACATCGCCATTGCGCAGGCCCGAGATGACCTCGCCGCTGGACCGGTACGGAATGTGGATCACCTTGGTGCCGGCCTGGAGGTTGAACAGCTCCGAAGTGAAATGGGCCGAAGTGCCCACGCCGTTGGTGGCGTAGTTCAGCTTGCCGGGGTTGGCCTTGGCGTACTCGATCAGTTCGCTCACGTTGCGCGCCTTCACATCGCGCCCCACCAGCAGCACGTTGACGAATTCCGCCACCTGTGCCACCGGCGTGAAACTGGCCTGGGGGTCCACCGGCAGATTGGGATTCAGGATGACGGGCAGGATCAGGCCGCCCAGGCCGCCCGACAGCAGGACGTGGCCGTCGTGCGGCTGTTGCAGCACATATTGCTGGGCGATCGTGCCCGTGCCGCCGCCCTTGTTCTCGACGATGGCGGGCTTGCCGAACTCCTTGCTCAGGATTTCCGCCATCAGCCGCCCGGCAATGTCGGTCACGCCTCCCGGCGGGTAGGCGACCACGACCTTCATCATGCGCGACGGGAAACCGTCCTGGGCCCACGCGGGGCAGCCGCCCAGCGCCGCGGCGCCCGCCAGCATCTTCAGCACATCTCGACGATCCATGTTTCGATACCCCCAGTCAGAAGAAGACGGTCAACGCCTTGCCCAGCAGCACGGTCTGGTCCAGCAGGATCTCGCGCCGCAGGACCTTCCAGCCCGTTTCCGTGCGGCGCAGCGTGTCGTTGCGCTTGCCGACGAACCAGGCGACCTCGGTGTCCAGGCGGTTCTGGTAGACGATGAAACGCGAACGCGTCCGAATTTCCTCGTCCAACCCGGCGCCGGACGTCTCCAGGATGCGTACGTTGGTCAGCAGGTGCGAAGTGCGCGAAGCGGGCTCCTCGGCCCAGTGCATGCCGGTGTTGATCTGCTCGACCCGCTGGCGCAGGGTCGTCAGGCCCTCGTCGAACCACGCGGCCTCCACGCCCTCCCGGGTACGTTCGCGCTCGCGGTTGTCGCGCCTGACGTTGCGCGCGATGGGCATCCAGTAGCGGATGTCCTCGTGCAGCAGGGTCAGCCATTCGTCGAAGCGGCGCTCGTCCAGCAGATCGGCCTCGCGGTAGAAGAACTGTTCGACCTCGCGCAGCAGGAAGGCGTGGTCGGGATTCAGGTGAGTGTCGGTCATGGCGCGCTCCGCTTATTCGTCGTAGGTGGGCATGAGGTCGTCCCACGAGCGCCCTTCCATGAACTGCGCCCATCTCGCGTAATAGTTCCGGTTGTTCTCTTCGGTGAACTCGCCCGTGGTCACCGCGCCGCGCAGGCCCGGGACCGGCTTGGCGTGCCCGATGCCCATCTGGTAGTTGTAGTGCAGCGTGCGGGCGATGGTGCCGGTGCTCGACTCGGTGGCGTAGCACCAGTTCTCCATGTCGTCGGACTCGGTCATGCCGCCCGGGCCCGAGTAGCGCAGGTAATAGGCGCGCGCCGCGTCCTTCACCTCCTGCGGGGCGTCCTTGTCCACGAGATAGATGCGCCACATCTCGGTCTCGGTCGCGCTGACCGGATGGAACACCGCGATGGTGCGCGGCTGGCGGCCGTGCACGGCCATGTTGGGAAACACGGTGCCCACGCTGTGCAGCACGCGCATGGTGCCGGCCAGATTCTTCTCGCGTTCCTCGTACACCTTGCGGTAGTACTGCTCCACCTCGGGATAGTTGGCGAAGATGGGCGTATAGGGATTTTCCTCGTAGTACGGCGCGCGCCCGACCAGCCCGTGCCCCAGGTCCTTGAAGGAAATCGACACCCGGTTCGGCGTGGGGTCGCGCCGGCCCTTGCCGCCGGGCCCGATGCCCACGACATCCACCGAGCGGTGGCTGATGTCATGATAGAGATCGGCGTTGAAGTTCTCGGCCGCGGTCTTCCAGTTGCAGGGAATGCGCCACTTCTGCACGCCGCCTATCATCTCCGACCCGCCCGGGCTGCCGTCGCGATGGTCCAGGGCGAAGTCCAGGTACAGCTTCATGTCGCCCAGGTACGCTTCGAACGATGGCGCGTTTTCGTCCCAGGTCGCCCAGATCGTGCCCTTGTAGTTGACCAGCTTGGCCACCGACTTCAGGCCCCAGTTCTTCTTGTCCAGTTCGCCGTAGTAGTGGGTCTTGAAACCCGGCACGCCCACCAGTTCGCCGGCCCGCTCGACCAGCTTGCCGTCGGTGGAATAGCTCCAGCCGTGATAGGGACAGGTGAAGGTGCGGTTGTTGCCCTGGTCGTAGCGGCACAGCCGCATGCCGCGGTGCAGGCAGCTGTTGAGCAGGACCTGGAGCTGGCCCTGGCGGTCGCGGGTCAGGATGACCGAATCGTTGCCCATCCGGCTGACGAAGTAATCGTCGGGATTGGGCACCATGCTCTCGTGCCCGACGAACAGCCAGGCGCGGGAGAAGATCTGTTCCAGCTCTTCCTGGAAAATGTCCTGATTGACGTAGACTTCTCGGCTGACCGTGCCCAGCTCGGCATCGACCAGTTGCTGCGGGGACCACTTCCGACTCATGTATCGTTCTCCGGATTGCGTGAACGGCGGCGGGGATGCGGGCGCGGCCGGATGGCGCGCCGGCGTCCTGCCGGACATGTGTCTAAGGTAGAGACGAGGCCTTCGGGTGTCTACGCAGGCCCAGCCATACCGGGTATGGCTGACGTGAATATCGGGCCCGCGCGGCCGGGGCGGCGGGACACCGTCAACGCAGGGAATGGGCCATCTGCGCCCCATAGCGGGACAGCAGGCCGCGCGCGGCGCGGACCTCCCACAGCCGCTCGCCGCCCTGCACGCGCGCCATCATGCGGGCCATCAGGGCCATGTGGTCGGAACTGGGGATGGGGCAGGCATAGCGCACCAGGTTGGTCAGCGCGCGCAGCGCCAGCGGCGGAGAGTCCAGCGCGCAGGCGGTGGCCAGCGCCCGCTCCAGCCAGGGCCGGAACACGCTGGCCGGCTGCCCCTGGCGGAACAGCTGCTTGCCCCGGATGCGCTCGAATTCGGACTGCACGTAGCGGGCCTGGGTCTGCGTGACCTCGCGCAGCCCGTGCGCCGTGGCGTCGAGCCCCGCGCCCACGTCCTCGACCAGGTCGCACGCGTCGGTCCAGCGCGCGACCAGCAGCGGCGCGATGCCCTTCATGATGGCGGGAATCCGCTGGACGCACGAGGCCATCTCCCCCAGCGCCGAAGCATCGCCGCGCACGGCCTTGACCCAGGCCTCGCTGGTCTCGGCGCAGACGGCCCACAATGGCGTTCCCATCTCGCGCGCGATCTGCAGCGCCTCGGACGACAGGGTGGCGACATCGTCGACCTCGCGGTTCAGGCGATGCAGCTCGGTGGCCGACACCAGCGCGTACAGCAGCGAATAGCGGTGGCCGATCCGGCGCGCATGGGCCACCGATTCGCGCGAGGCCTGCAAGGCCTCCTCGATCCGGCCGGTGTGCCAGCAGGCGATGGACAGGACGGCCAGGTTGGTGACGCGGGCATCCTCGCCCAGGACCAGGTTGGCATGCTGGGGCTGGTAGGCCTTGGCGCCGTGTTCGAGATCCGCCACCGCCTCGGCGAAGCGCCCCAGGAAGAAATAGCTGTAGCCCCGCGCATAGTACGCGTGCGACAGCAGATTGGGATCCTCGGCCGCGACCGCCATCCGCAGCAGCGTTTCCGCCAGCGTCAACGTCATCGAGAAGTTGGCCCACGAGCTGGCGCTGGTCCACAGCCCCCAATAGATCGGGAACAGCCGGGGATCGTCGCCCAGCGGCTGCGCCAGGGTCAGCGCCGACCGGAAAGTCTCCACCGCCTGCTCGGAACCGAAGCCGTAGAGCGCGCACAACTGGATGCCGAATTCCATCCGGATGCGCAATTCCTCCATGATGGCGTCTATGCCCTCGCCCTGGCGCTCGAACCATTCCAGGGCGCTGCGGTAGTAGCTGACGGCCTCGCGGTAGGCGCACTGCGCGGCCGCCTTGCGTGCCGCCTCCAGCAGGTACTTGACCGCCGGCGCGCGGCTGCCGGCGCCGGAGTAGTGCCAGGCCAGCACCTCGGGATTGCCCTCGGCCAGGCTCGATTCGAGCCGCCGGGCCAGGCGCGCGTGCGCCTGGACGCGCGCCACCCGGGTCTGCGACTGATAGGCCGCCTCGCGCAGCAGGGCGTGGCGGAAGGCGTAGGCCTTCTCGTCGCAGCGCACGATGATGTTCTGGCGCAGCATGATGGCAAGCGCCTCGGCCAGTTCGGCGCGCGGCTCGCCCGTGGCTTCGGCCAGCAGGTCCAGCGTGAAGTCGCCCCCCACGACCGAGGCGAACTGCGCAACGTGGCGCGCCCTGCCCACGCTGTCGATGCGGGACATCAGCAGGTCCTGCAGCGAGGCCGGCAGCGACCAGGGCGCGACGGGATCGCGCCGCTCCGCCAGCACGTCGCGCGTCAGTTCCTCGGCGTACAGCGGTATCCCTTCGGAAAGCTTGATGATGTCGCGCAGCAGGTCCGCGTCGATGTCCTTGCCCTCGGCCACCGCATGGACCAGGTCGACGACCGCGAAATCGTCCATGGGCCCGAGGTCGAGCTGGTCGACCTCGACCGAATGCTTCCAGGGCGGCACGAACTCGGGCCGGGCGGTGATCAGCAGCATCCTGTCCGGCAGGGGACGCTCCACCAGCAGCGCCAGGACGTCGCGCGTGGACGGGTCGGCCCAATGCACGTCGTCGAAGCAGACCACGCCGCCCGGCGGCACCATCACGCGCAGCAGCTCATGGCACAGGGGGCCGATTTCGTCCACGCCGCCGGGGCCTGGCGTGCCCATCTGCGCGCCGGCCAGCATGCGCTCGCTGATCGCGTCGAGTATGCGCTCCGCGCTTTCGGGCAGGCCCGGCTGATCGGCGGCCAGGCGCTCGCGCCAGGCGCGCATCCAGCGCACGAAGGGATGGTAGGGCATCTGCCTGAGCTCGGACGAGCATTGCAGGACCACGCGCTCGACCTGCAGCGTGTCGCAGAAATGCTCGACCAGGAAGGACTTGCCGAGTCCGGCCTCGCCGCGCACCAGGCCGACGTAGCCCCCTCCACGGTGATACGCGTCGACCAGCCGCGCCATTTCCTCGTCCCGCCCGCAGAACGCGCGCGCCGCTTCCGGCCGTTGCGGGGAACATTGGCCGCTGACCAGGAACACCTCCACTTCGACCCCGCGGGAACGGTCGGTCAGCTGTCCCGCCGGTTCGGTGCTGTATCCATCGCCCAACAGGTGCAGGGTGACATCGCTCACGGCCACGCCGGCCCCTCCGGCCAGGGCGCCAAGCTGGAAGGCCAGGCGCGACACCATGCCGCCGGCGTCGGGCACGTCGTTCTCGGTGGAACTGATGGCGATGCCGGTATGCACGCCCAGGGCAGCGCGCACCGGCAGGTTGGTCGATTCGTCGCCCCACTGCCGCGACCAGATGCTGTTGTGGCAAAGCAGCGCCGCCGTCACGGCGCGCCGCGCGGCATCTTCTTGCGCGAAGGGATAGCCGAAATAACCCAGCAGGCCGCTGGGCATGCGCACCACGTGGGCGCCCGCGGCCCGCAGCGTCGGTTCGCAACAACCCATCAACTGGCGCTGGACCTCGGCGATGTCCTCCGGCTCTCCGGTCACCTCGAACTCGCACGACAGCACGGTCAATTGGCGCCGCTCTCCCAGCGGCGCCTGCCGGCGCGTACCGGCCTCGCGACCCGCGGCGGGCGCCTCCAGCAGCGCCGCCACGGCGGCGTCCGGCGTGGTGCCCAGCTCCATGTCGAGCAGGTGGCGGTAGCGCTGGAATTCCCGTCTTGCCCGGTCCAGCTGGCCTGCCTTCACCAGCAGGCGCAGCATCTGGTGCCAGGCCGCGTCGTCCAGCGGCGCCACGGCCACCCATTGCTCGGCGCATTCGATGCCCGCTTGAAGGTTCCCCTCCCGCTCGTGGCTTTCGACCAGCATTCCCAGGGCCTGGAGATAGCGCTGGTGATACTGCTCGCGTCGCATCTGCACCCAATTGCCGAAATCGGGCGCATCGTCCAGCTCCAGCCCCTGGAGGAACTCGCCGCGATACAGCGCCACCGCGTGGGCGATGCGTTCGGCATCGATGACCGCGCCCATGGCCAGGGCGCGCTGCTCGCTGTCCAGGACGGAGGTAAAGGCCCCTACGTCGGTCCACAGCCCGGCCTCGGCCCGCAGCCGCAGCACGTCGCGGCTGCTTTCGATGGCATCGGGCTTGAGCGCGTCCTTCAGCAGGAACAGCATGCGCCGCAGGTTTTCGCGGCCCGCCTGCACGCTGGCGTCGGGCCAGAGCAGGAAGGCGAGCGCCTCGCGCGTGTGGAAGCCCCCCTCCAGCGCCAGGTACGCCAGCAACGCTCTCGCCTTGTTGTAACGGATGGAAAGCGGTCCATCCGCGCTCTCCATGGCCAGGGGCCCCAACAGGTACAAAGAAAGCGAAGATCGCATAGCTTCTGGGATGCCGCGCAATAGAAATCTGAAGGGAGTCGCATCGTGGGAAGGCCCGCCGGGCTTGCCTCCCGGTCGACTCCCGGCTTACGGTTCATGCGTGACGGCCTGGTTCGGGCCGAGCATGCCGGAGTTTTTTTCCTGGTTCTTTACACCGTTCTAAAGTGATTTAAATACATCATTTATAGGCCGCGTGCCAGGGACTATCGCCCCGTAAATCTTTTCTAATTGAAAAGAATGTCACAACCATGCGAGTTTGGCATGTGCAACATGTTTCAGTCGGTTTTGCGACCACAAAGAGGGGAAGGCCGGGAAGCCCGCCGCAGGCGGGGGAAGCCCCTCTTCCGGTGGGCGTGGGGCCCGTCAGTGCGCGCGCCGGGCCTTGGCGGCGATCAGCGCGGCAAAGAAGGCCGCCAGGCAGAACGCAAGAAACGCGCCCAGATAGGGTCCCTGGCGCAGACCGGCGTCCAGCATGACGCCGAAGGCGAGCGGCGCCAGCGCCGAGCCCGTGTCCATGCCGGAATAGACCAGCCCGTAGACCGAACCCGTGGCGCCGCGCGGCGTGACGCGGCGCACCAGCATGTCCCGCGACGGGCCGGCGACGCCCGCGCACAGCCCCGCCAGGGCCACGCAGGGTACCGCCGCCGCCATCGGCAGCCAGCCCATGGCCAGCAGCGCCAGCAGCGCGCCGGCCGCCACGAAGGACATACCGACGATGCGCTCGCTGTGGGGCCCGCTGGAAACCAGGAAACCTCCCAGCACCATGCCGCAGGCACCGGCCACCATGTAGCCGGACAGCGCGGTGCTGGCGGTCACGCTGGAGATGCCGTAGATGGATCCCAGGATGGGGATGGTGTAGTTCTGGACCGCCGAGATCGCGACGGACGAGAACATGAAGAACAGGAAGGCGCCCCAGACCACGGGATTGGCCAGCAGCGCCCCCAGCGAGGTGCCCGCCGGAGCCGCTTCCAGGCGGCGCCCGCGGACCGGCCGGCGCGCCGCCTCCACCGCCAGCAGGCGCCGGCCCACCACCGTCATGGTCAGGATGATCGCCACCAGCAGGCCCGCGCCGAAGGCGGCGACGCGCCAGTTGAACAGGTGGGTGAGCGTCGTGATGAATATCGGCGTGGTGGCCCAGCCCAGGTTGCCGGTGATGCCGTGCGCGCTGAAGGCGTGCCCCAGGCGGGGGCTGCTGACGCGCCGGTTGAGGATGGAGAAATCGACGGGGTGGAAGACCGAGTTGCCGATGCCGGCCACCACGGCTGCCGCCATCAGCCAGCCGTAGCTGCTGGCCAGTCCCAGCAGCAGGCCCGCCGCGACGAAGCAGGCCAGGCCGAACCACAGGACGGGGCGCGCGCCCGCCCGGTCCACCACGAAGCCGGAGCTGGCCTGGCCCACGCCCGAGATCGCATAGAACACCGCGACCAGGACGCCCAGTTCGGCGAACCCCAGTCCGAACTCCGTCGCCAGCGGCGCGAACAGCGAAGGAATCACCAGTTGGAAGAAATGGGAGCTGGCATGGGCGATTCCCACCAGTCCGATGACTTTCCAGTCGAGCCTGCGCCGGGCGAACTTCATCCCGGGGGCGGCCAATACTTGCTGCACGTCGTCTCCTGCTTCTTGCTTTGCGGCCTGCGCCGCCAATTCTGCCTGTACCGGCGCCCTACGTTGACCGCCGGATGACCGGCCAGGCCCGCTGCAGGTAATACATCATCGACCACACCGTCAGCACGGCGGCGATCTCGATCAGCCGCGATCCCCACCACAGCACGTCGATGCCGAATACCCGTCCGCCATACAGCAGGCAGGGGATGGCGGTCATCTGCGCCGCGGTCTTGAACTTGCCCAGCCAGTGCACGGCAACGCTGGTGCTGGCGCCGATCTTGGCCATCCACTCGCGCAGGGCCGAAATGGTGATCTCGCGGCCGATGATGACCAGGGCGATCATGGCGTCGACCCGCCCCAGGTTCAGCAGCACGAGCAACGCCGCGCTGACCATGAGCTTGTCGGCCACGGGGTCCAGGAAGGCGCCGAACGATGAAGTCTGGTTCAGCCGCCGCGCCAGCCAGCCGTCCAGCCAGTCCGTCAGCGCGGCGAAGATGAACATGCCCGTGGCCACCGCATCGCGCACGGCCGTGGGCAGCACATGCTCCGGTACGTAGTACACGCTGACGACCAGCGGGATCATCGCGATCCGTACCCAGGTCAGGATAATCGGCAGGTTCAGAGGCATGGTCGAATGCTAACAGGCTACGGGGAAAAGTTCTCGGGAAGGCTGGCTGTGGACAGGCCCTAGTGCAATTGCCGGTGGATGCGCTCGGCCAGCTCCAGGGAGATGCCCTCGACGGACGCCAGGTCCTCCACGCTGGCCGAGACCACGCCGCGCAGGCCGCCGAAGCGCGCCAGCAGACGCTGCCGGCGCTTGGCGCCGACGCCCTCGATTTCCTCCAGCCGCGACACGTTGCGGGTCTTGGCCCGCCGCGCCCGCATGCCGGTGATGGCGAACCGGTGTGCCTCGTCGCGGATCTGCGCGACCAGCATCAATGCGGCGGACTCGCCCCCCAGCGCCAGCGGCTCGCGGCCGTCGGCGAAGATCAGCGTTTCCAGGCCGACCTTGCGCCCTTCCCCCTTGGCGACGCCGACCAGCAGGCCGATGTCCAGCCCGAGTTCGGCGAACACCTGGCGGGCGATTTCGACCTGCCCCTTGCCGCCGTCGATCAGCACGACGTCGGGCATGATCCCGCCCCCATCGGCGATTTTCTCGTAGCGACGGGTCAGCACCTGCCGCATGGCCGCATAGTCGTCGCCACCGGTGATGTCGTCGATATTGTAGCGACGATACTCCTTGGGCTGCATCGCGTGGTGGTGATAGACCACGCACGAGGCCTGCGTCGCCTCGCCCGCCGTGTGGCTGATGTCGAAGCACTCCATGCGCAGGGTTTCCAGCGCGGCCTCGTCGGCGTCTATGCCCAGCACCTGGGCCAGCGCGGCGGTGCGCGCCTGCTGCGACCCGGCCTCGGCCAGCACGCGCGCCAGCGCCAGTTCGGCGTTCTTCCTGGCCTGTTCGAGCCAGCTCTTGCGCACGCCCTGCGGCTGCTTGACCAGATTGACCTTCGATCCGGCCTGCTCCGCCAGCATCGCCACCAGGTCGGCATCGGGCAAGGGATGCGACACCACGATGGTGCCCGGCAGGGCACGGTCGATGTAGTGCTGGGACATGAAGGCCTCCAGCACCTCGGCCGGCGAATCGCCGTCGGTGTGCGTGGGGAAGAAAGCCTTGTCCCCCAGGTGGCGCCCGCCCCGTATCATCGCCAGGTTCACGCAGACCTTGCCCCCCTGCATGTCGACCGCGATCACGTCGGTATCGCCGCTGCCCCCTTCCATGGTCTGCTGGTGCAGCACGCGGGACAGCGCCGACAACTGGTCGCGCAGGACGGCCGCTTCCTCGAAGCGCATCTCCTGCGACGCGGAGAACATCCGCTTCTCGATATCCGTCAGCACGGCCTGGGTCTGGCCGCGCAGGAACTGCGTGGCGCGGTCCACGTCCCGCGCGTAGTCCTCGGGCGAGACCAGGCCCACGCAGGGGCCGGAACAGCGATGGATCTGGTAGAGCAGACAGGGCCGCGAGCGGTTGGCGAAGACGGTGTCCTCGCAGGTGCGCAGGCGGAAGACCTTCTGCAGGATCTGTATGCTTTCGCGCACCGCCCACACGTTGGGAAACGGGCCGAAATACTGGTTGGCGCGGTCGGTGGCCCCACGGTAGTAGGCGATGCGCGGGAAAGCGTGGCCGCTGACCTTCAGGTAGGGGTAGGACTTGTCGTCGCGGAACAGGATGTTGTAGCGCGGCGCCAGCGACTTGATCAGGTTGTTTTCCAGCAGCAGGGCCTCGGCCTCGGAGCGCGTCACGGTGACCTCGACGCGCGTCACCCGGGCCAGCATGTGCGCGATGCGCGGGCTGCCGACCTGCTTCTGGAAATACGAAGACACGCGCTTCTTCAGATCGCGCGCCTTGCCGACGTACATCACCTCGCCTTCCGCGTTGATGTGCCGGTACACGCCCGGCAGGTGCGGAAGCTGCGCCAGGAAGGACTTGATGTCGAAGGGCTCCGGAGCGTCTTCCAGGGCTGCCGGCGCGGGCGCGGCCTGGAGCGCCTCGGGCGCGTCCGGCTGCGCCGGCATCTCCGGGGCCTGGGTCTCGTCCTTCTTGCGGCCGGCCATGTCCCGCCCTTCCCTCAGGCGCCGGCCCGCGCCAGCGCCTGGACCGCCTTGCGGGCCTTGCGGTAGGCCGGATCGGCCGTCAGCGCCTGCCAGTCCGGGGCGGCGAATTTCGGCTTGAGCGCACGGATGCGCGCCACCGAGGCCGGATCCTGGGCCCAGTCGAGCCGGCCCAGCAGGTCGTCCGCCAGATCGGGCCGGTTGCAGACCAGCACCATGTCGCAGCCCGCGCGCAGCGCGGCCATCGCCCGGCCATGGATGTCGCCCGCCACCGCGGCGCCTTCCATCGTGAGATCGTCGGAGAACACCACGCCGCCGTACTGCAGGCGCTTGCGCAGCACGGTCGTCACCCATTTGCGCGAGAACCCGGCGGGCGACTTGTCGACCTTGGGATAGATCACGTGGGCCGGCATCACCGCGCCCAGGATGGCGTCGCCCAGCCAGCGATAGGGTTGCGCGTCCTCGTCCAGCACCTCGTCCAGCGAACGGTCGTCCACCGGGATCTCGTAGTGGGAATCGGCCGCGGCGAAACCGTGGCCGGGGAAATGCTTGCCGCAGGCGGACATGCCGGCCAGCGCCAGCCCCTGGATCAGCGCCCGGGCCAGCATGGCCACCACGCGCGGATCGCGGTGGAAGGAGCGGTCGCGGATGACGCGGCTTTCGCCGAAATCCAGGTCCAGCACCGGCGTGAAGCTCAGGTCCACGCCGCAGGCCCGCAGTTCGGCGGCCAGCACGCGGCCCGTATCGGTCGCCACGCGCATGGCTTCGAGCGGATCGCTTTCCCACAGGCGGCCCAGGGCGCGCATGGGCGGCAGCGCGGTGAAGCCGTCGCTGCGGAAACGCTGGACCCGTCCGCCCTCGTGATCGACGGCGATCAGCAGCGGCTCGCCGCGCGCGGCATGGATGTCGGCGGTCAGCCGGGCCAGTTGCGCCCGGTCGCGGAAATTGCGGGCGAACAGGATCGCCCCGCCCACCAGCGGATGGCGCAGCCGCCCGGCCTCGGCGGCGGTCAGTTCGAAACCCGCCACGTCCACCATCACGGGGCCGGGGGCAAACGAGGAAGCAAGGGATGCAGTCATGATGGGATGCGTCACGGGCGCCGCGTCTCGACGATGACGTAGGCGGCGACCATGTCGTGTTCGTCGGTCAGCGACACGTGGGCGGCGCCGAAGCGCGCCTCGTACCAGGTCTTGAGCGGTTCGGCCAGCACCACGATGGGCCGTCCGCCGGGAGCGTTGAGCGTCTGCATGCGGCGCCAGGTCATGGGCATGCGCATGCCCAGTCCCACGGCCTTGGAAAAGGCCTCCTTGGCGGCAAAGCGGGTGGCCAGGAAACGCACGCCGCGCTGCGGGTCGCGGTTCCTGCGCGCGGTGAACTTCGCGAATTCCTCGGCGCCCAGGATCTTCTGCGCGAAGCGGTCGCCGCGGCGGGCCAGGGCCTGCTCGATGCGCTCGACCCGCAGCAGGTCGATGCCGATGCCGGCCAGGGCGGGCAGCGCGCCGTCGCGCGGCGACTCGGGCATCAATGCGCCGGCCTCTGGGCCGCGCCGGCGCGCGCGGTCACCATCAGGGCCTTCATCTCGCGCACCGCCGCCTCCAGGCCGCAGAACACGGACTGGGCGATGATGGCGTGGCCGATGTTCAACTCGGCGATGCCGTCCAGGGCCGCGACCGGCTGCACGTTGTCGTAGTGCAATCCATGGCCCGCGTTGACCCGCAGGCCCTGTCTGAGCCCGACCGCCACCGCGTCCCGGATGCGCGCCAGCTCGCGCTGCGCCGCATCCGCCACGGCCTCGGCGTACGCGCCGGTGTGCAGTTCGATCACGGTCGCGCCCGTACGGGCGGCCGCCTCGATCTGGTCAGACTGTGGATCGATGAACAGCGACACCCGGATGCCGGCATCGTGCAGCCTCGACACGGCGGCCTGCACGTCGTCGAAATGGCCCAGCACGTCCAGCCCGCCTTCGGTGGTCAGTTCCTGGCGCTTCTCGGGCACCAGGCAGACATCCTGCGGCCGGATCCGGCAGGCGATCTCCAGCATCTCCGCCGTGATCGCGCACTCCAGGTTCATGCGCGTGCGCAGCTTGCCGCGCAGGCTCTCGACGTCGGCATCCTGGATATGCCGGCGGTCCTCGCGCAGATGCAGCGTGATCAGATCCGCCCCGGCTTCCTCGGCCACCAGCGCGGCCCGGACCGGATCGGGATAGGACACGTGCCGCTGCTGCCGCAGCGTCGCCACGTGGTCGATATTGACGCCCAGATCAATCATAGATATCCAACAACTCCATCCATTCAGCCCCCTCACCTGTCAATCGGCGGTTTTCCGGGATACGTTGGATCCGGCTCCGCCGGTCCACCCGCATCGCCCCCCGGGGGGCGCGCGTCAGCGCGCAGGGGGGGATAACTCCTCAGGTCGCGCAGGACCTGCCGCGTCGCCATCGGCCGGCCATTCATATGATAGTCCAGCCGCTCTCGCAGCAAGCGGCGCAGCTCGGGCTCGGCGGCCACATCGTCGAAGCGGCCCGCGGCCAGTGCCAGCAGCGATTCGCCGGTGATGGGCGTGCCCAGTTGCGGGGTCTCGGGCTCTTCCAGCTCCGGTCCCGCCTCCAGCGGAACACGGTAGCGCCCCCCCGCCCGCACCGGCTCGTCGGCACCCGTGGCCGCCGGATCGAAGCCATAGCCGATTTCGCACAGCAGCCGCCATTCGAACTCCCGCAAGGCGCTGGACAGCCGGGGATGCGCGGCCAGGCGGGCCAGCGCGTCGACATAGGCGTCGTACAGGGACTCGTGGGGATCGTCGCGCCCCAGCAGGCGCAACAGCAGTTCGTTCAGGTACCAGCCCGACATGGCTGCCGCGCCCTGCAGGCGCTGCGGGGCCCCGGACCACTCGGCCCGCACCAGGGTCTTGATCTCGCCAGCGCCGCTCCAGGACAGGCTCAGCCGCTGGAAGGCGATCAGCACCGGCCGCAGCGCCGAATGCGGCCGCTTCGCGCCCTTGGCCACCAGCGCCAGCCGCCCGTGGGAACGCGTGAATACGTCCAGGATCAGCGAGGTTTCGCGATAGGGATAGCTGTGGATCAGGAAGGCGGGAACATCGTCCACCCGGTTCCCGCGGCCGCGCGGGCGCGCCTGCCTGGCCGGCGCGGGAGCGGCCGCCAGGGGCGTCCGCCGGAACAGCGATCCTGCGGCGTCGGGCAAGATCTCGTCCGGCGCCACGGGATCCCGGGAATTACTCATAACCCAGGTCGCGCAGCGCGCTTTCGCGCTCGGCCCAGCCCTTGCGCACCTTCACGTAGATTTCCAGGTGCACCGGCTTGTCGATCAGCTTGGCGATGTCCTGCCTGGCCTCGGTGGCGATGCGCTTCATCCGTTCGCCGCCCGTGCCCAGCAGGATGGGCCGGTGGCTGTCGCGGTCGACGATCACGCAGGCAGCGATGCGGGTCACGCGGGGCTGCTCTTCCCATTGCTCGATGACCACGGTGGAGCCGTAGGGCAGCTCGTCGCCGACCAGGCGGAAGATCTTCTCGCGGATGAGTTCGCTGGCAATGAAGCGCACCGGCCGGTCGGTCAGGGTGTCTTCCTCGAACATGGGCTCGCCTTCGGGCAGGCCCTTGGCGATCTCGTCCAGCAGATGGTCGAGCTGGCGCGACTTGGCGGCACTGACCGGCACCACGGCATCGTAGGGATGCAGCGCCATGAGGCGCGTCACGTAGGGAAACAGCGCGTCGCGGTCCTTGAGCAGGTCGGTCTTGTTCACGGCCAGGATGCGCCGCGCCCGCGCCGGCAGCAGCGGCAGCAGGTTGGCATCGCCCTCGGACCACTTGCCGGCCTCGACCACGTGCACCACGACGTCCACGTCGGCCAGCGCCTGGGTTACCACCCGGTTCATCATGCGGTTCATCGCGCCGCCGTGGCGGGTCTGGAAACCGGGCGTGTCGACGAACACGAATTGCTCGGGACCACGCGTGAAGACGCCGTGGATGCGGTGGCGCGTGGTCTGCGCCTTGCGCGAGACGATGCTGACCTTGGCGCCGATCAGCGCGTTCAGCAGGGTCGACTTGCCCACGTTGGGCCGGCCGACGATGGCGACGAAACCGCAACGGCTGGCGGCGGAGGAATCAGAAGACATGGTCATTTCTTGACGGCGGGCTGTCCCGAGGCGGACAGGGTCTCGCCCACGGGCTGCGGCACCGGAGGTGCCGCCTGGGGTTCTTTGCGGGGGACGGCCGCCGGGACCGGGGCCTTGCCTTCGGCCGCCTGGATGGAGGTGATCTTGGCGACCGGCGCTTCGGTCGCGGGAGCCTTGGCCGGGACCGCAACGGCGCCCGCCTCTGCCTTGGCGGCGGTGACGGGCTCGTCCGGCACTTCCTGCGCCACGGCCACCGGCAGCGACAACTGGGCCGTCTTGCGCGCGCGCGGCGAGCGCTTGGCGGGCGTCGGGTTGGCGGCCAGCGCCGCCTCCAGCGCCTGCTTGGCGGCCGCCTGCTCGGCGGCGCGGCGGCTGCCGCCTATGCCGACCACCTGCACATCCAGCTTGGGAATGGCGCACTCGACCTCGAATTCCTGGCTGTGGGCCGCGCCATGCGTGGCCACCACCGTATAGACCGGCAGCGCGATCTTGCGGCCCTGCAGGTATTCCTGCAGCAACGTCTTAGCGTCCTTGCCCAGCGTCTTCGGATCGACGGTCTCGAGCACGGGCTTGTAGAGGCGGGCAATCACCGCGCTGGCCGCGTCGAAGCCGCCATCCATGAAGATGGCGCCGAAGATGGCCTCGAGCGTGTCGGCCAGGATGGACGGCCGGCGGAAACCGCCGCTTTTCAGCTCGCCTTCGCCCAGCCGCAGGAAGCGCGACAGCTCCACCCGCTGCGCGATGTCCGCCAGCGACGCCTGCTTGACCAGGTTTGCCCGCAGGCGGGACAGATCGCCTTCGTCGATGCGGGCGAAGCGGTCATACAGCAGGGACGCGATCGCGCAATTCAGCACGCTGTCGCCCAGGAACTCCAGGCGTTCGTTGTGCCGGCTGCTATGGCTGCGATGCGTCAGCGCCTGCTCCAGGAGGCTCTTGTTCTTGAAGTTGTAGGCGAGGCTGGTCTCGAGGGTCATGGCTCCCCCCTACGCGCGGCGGGCGCTTGCAGTGGGGTGCGACAGGCGGAGGTAGGCGACGAGTTCATGCGGTGCGGCGCATGGCGCAAGACATCAATGGAAGCGGCCAATCCGTTTCAGGTCCCCGAAATTCATCCAGACGAAAAACGCCTTGCCCACGATATTCGAATCCGGCACGAAACCCCAATACCGGCTGTCCGCGCTGTTATCCCGATTATCGCCCATGACGAAATAATTGCCTGCGGGCACTTTGCAACGCACGCCCTCGCGGGAATAGTCGCAGGCATCGCGGTTCGGAAAGCCGCCAAACGGATCGATTTCCGGCGAACGTCGCTCATCTATCAAGATCTGATGCTCTACGCCTTTTATATTCTCGTTATATAGCGCGGCATAGGACACTCGGTCGGGGTCGAAGTATTCCCCTGCCTTCTTCATGGGTACTTCCTGGCCATTGATGGTCAGCCGCTTGTTCAGGTAGGCCACTTCGTCGCCGGGCACGCCGATCACGCGCTTGATGTAGTCGACCTGCGGATCCACCGGGTAGCGGAAGACGACGACGTCGCCGCGCTGCGGGTCGCCCAGCGGCACGACCTTCTTGTCCACGATGGGCAGGCGCAGGCCGTACGAAAACTTGTTGACCAGGATGAGATCGCCGATCTGCAGCGTGGGCATCATCGAACCCGACGGGATGCGGAACGGCTCGACCACGAACGAGCGCAGCACGAACACGAACAGGATGACCGGGAAGAAGCTGACCGAGTACTCCACCCACCAAGGCATCTTGCCGGCGCGGTCCACCGCTTCCTGGCGCTGGCGCGCGACTTCGGTCTCGCCGCTGGCGGCGCGCACCGACTGGGCGCGCCCGGCGTCGAACTCGGCGGCGGCGCGGGCCATGCGGGCGGTACGCTGCGGGCGCAGGGACACGCGGTCGAAGGCCCAGACGATGCCGGTCACGACCAGCAGCACGAACAGGATCAGCGCGAAATTCAGGCTCATGCCCCCTTCCCCTCGATATGGTTCACAACACCGCGGTTCATTTGTCCTCCACCTGCAGAATGGCCAGGAAAGCCTCTTGCGGAATCTCGACGCTGCCGACCTGCTTCATGCGCTTCTTGCCGGCCTTCTGCTTTTCGAGCAGCTTCTTCTTGCGGGAGATGTCCCCGCCGTAGCACTTGGCCAGCACGTTCTTGCGCAAGGCCTTGACGTTCTCGCGCGCGATCACCTCGGCGCCGATCGCGGCCTGGATGGCCACGTCGTACATCTGGCGGGGGATCAGCTCGCGCATGCGGGCGGTCACGTCCCGTCCGCGGGCTCGGGCATTGGCCCGATGCACGATGAGCGACAGCGCGTCGACCTTGTCGCCGTTGATCAGCAGGTCGACCCGCACCACGTCGGCGCTGCGGTACTCCTTGAACTCGTAGTCCATCGAGGCATAGCCCCGGGACACGGACTTCAGCTTGTCGAAGAAGTCCAGGACGATCTCGGCCAGCGGGATCTCGTAGGTCAGGTGGACCTGGCGGCCGTGGTAGGCCATGTTGATCTGGATGCCGCGCTTGGCCGTGCACAGGGTGATGACCGGCCCCACGTACTCCTGCGGCATGAACAGCGTGACCGTGACGATGGGCTCGCGCACGTCGGCGATCTTGCCCACCTCGGGCATCTTGGACGGGCTGTCGACCATGACCACCGAGCCGTCGCGCAGCTCGACCTCGTAGACCACCGACGGCGCGGTGGTGATGAGGTCCATGTCGAACTCGCGCTCGAGCCGCTCCTGCACGATTTCCATGTGCAGCAGCCCCAGGAAGCCGCAGCGGAATCCGAAGCCCAGCGCCTGCGACACTTCGGGGTCGTACATCAGCGCGGCGTCGTTGAGCTTGAGCTTTTCCAGCGAGTCGCGCAGCGAATCGTATTCGCTGGATTCGACCGGATACAGGCCGGCGAACACCTGCGGCTTGACTTCCTTGAACCCCGGCAAGGGCGTGGCGGCCGGTTTTGACGCGTGGGTGATGGTGTCGCCGACCTTCGCGTGCTTGAGTTCCTTGATGCCGGCGATGACGAAGCCCACCTCGCCCGCCGACAGGTGCGTGCGGGCCTCGGACTTGGGCGTGAACACGCCGACCTGTTCGCACAGGTGCGCGGCCCCCGTGGCCATCAGCAGCAGCTTTTCCTTGGGCTTGAGCACGCCGTTGACCACGCGCACCAGCATCACCACACCCACGTAGTTGTCGAACCACGAATCGATGATGAGCGCCTGCAGCGGCTGGGCGGCATCGCCCTCGGGCGGCGGGATGCGGGCGATGACGGCTTCCAGGATGTCGTCGATCCCCATGCCGGTCTTGGCGCTGGCCGGGATGGCGTCATCCGCGGGGATCCCGATGACCTCCTCGATCTCCTGCTTGGCGGTCTCCGGATCGGCCTGCGGCAGGTCCATCTTGTTCAGCACCGGCACGACCTCGACGCCCAGTTCGATGGCCGTGTAGCAGTTCGCGACGGTCTGCGCCTCCACGCCCTGGGAGGCATCGACCACCAGCAGCGCACCCTCGCAGGCCGACAGCGAGCGGCTGACTTCGTACGAGAAGTCCACGTGCCCCGGGGTGTCGATCAGGTTCAGGTTGTAGGTCTTGCCGTCCCGCGCCTGGTAGTGCAGCGCGGCGGTCTGGGCCTTGATCGTGATGCCGCGCTCGCGCTCGATGTCCATCGAGTCGAGTACCTGGGCCTCCATTTCCCGATCCGACAAGCCCCCGCAGCGGTGGATGATGCGGTCGGCAAGCGTCGATTTGCCGTGGTCGATGTGGGCAATGATGGAGAAATTGCGAATGTGCTGCATGCGGTCCAAGTAGTAAGCCCACCCCCTACGCGCTGCGCGCGCCCCCTCAAGGGGGCGGCACTGACGGACCGGCGAAGCCGGGTCCGCGGTGCCCTTGGGGATTTGCAAAAAAAGGGGGCGCAACGCGCCCCGCCTGTATCAGCCGTGCGGGACGTTCCCGCACGGCCTGCCTGATAGATATGTCGCGACCCGGCATTTTACCGCCGAGCGCGAATGTCTGCCCGACTACCGCGTGGGCCGTATCGGCACCCACTGGGTCAGGTCGTCGCGCCGGACCAGCACGCCATGGACCTTGCTCCGGTCGATCTTGGCCACCAGCCCGTTGAACTGCGACGCGCCGGTGATTTCGGTATTGTCCAGGGCCAGGATGACGTCTCCCTGGCGGATGCCGGCCCGCGCGGCGGGGCCGTCGGCGGCGTCCACCTGCACCCCGCCCCGGACCCGCAGCTCGCGGCGGCGGGCTGCCGGCAGGTCGGACACCACCAGGCCCAGCACGTTGGTCTTCTGGGCCTGGCCGCCACCCTCGTCCTGGCGGGCGGCGGCGGCCTTGTCGGGTTCCAGCTCGCCCACGGTGATGGACAGGTCGCGCGTGCCGCCGCGCCGCCAGACCTGGATCGTGGCCTTGGTGCCCGGCTTGGTCTCGCCCACCGTGCGCGGCAGGTCGGACGAGCGTTCGATGGTCTTGCCGTTGAACTTCAGGATGACGTCGCCCGGCTCGATCCCGGCCTTCTCGGCGGGGCTGCCCGGCTCGACCATGCCCACCGAGGCGCCGGCCGTGCGGCCCAGCCCGATGGCATCGGCGACCTCCTTGCTGACTTCGCCGATCTGCACGCCGATGCGGCCGCGGATGACCCGTCCGCTGGAACGCAGCTGGTCGGCAACGCGCATGGCCTCGTCGATGGGGATGGCCAGCGAGATGCCCATGAAACCGCCGCTGCGGGAGATGATCTGCGAATTGATGCCCACCACCTCGCCGCGCATGTTCAGCAGCGGACCGCCGGAATTGCCGGGATTGACCGCCACGTCGGTCTGGATGAACGGCAGGTAGTCGCCCGTATCCCGGCCCGTGGCGCTGACGATGCCCGCGGTGACGGTGGAGTCGAGCCCGAACGGCGAGCCGATGGCCAGCACCCACTCGCCCTTGCGCAGCTGGGTGGGATCGCCGGGCTTGAGCGGGGTCATGCCGGCGGCCTCGACCTTGATCAGGGCCACGTCGGTGCGCTCGTCCGAGCCGATGACCTTGGCCTTGAACTCGCGCCGGTCCGTCAGCGTGACGTAGATGTCGTCGGCGCCGTTGACGACGTGGTGATTGGTCAGGATATAGCCGTCGGCCGAGATGAAGAATCCCGATCCCACGCCGCGCGGCACTTCCTGGCCCTCGTCATTGTTGCCAGGCGGGGTCGGCTGCCGCGGCCCCCGGCCGGGCGGCACGAAATCGGGTCCGAAGAACCAGCGGAAGAGTTCGTAGGGATCCTGGCCACCCCCGCCGCCATAGGGGCCGCGCGCCACGGCCCGGGCGGTGGTGCGGATGTTGACCACGGCCGGATCGGCCTTGGCCACCAGATCGGTGAAATCGGGCAAGGCGCGGGTCTGCGCCTGGGCCGCCGGCTGGGCCGCCACCAGCAGCAGCGCGGCGAACAGGGCGAGCAGCAACGCGGTGCCCAGGGTCGAGCACACCCGTTTCATTGGATGCGGATAGCACGCAGCACCATGGAAGACTGACATGTAAGCTCCGGGTAGAGAAAAGGGCACGAACCGGCGGCGCTCAGGGCTTGCGCGCGGCCACCGGCGTATAGCTTATCGAATCGGCGATCTGCTGGATCGTGCCGAGGGGCGCCTCGCCCAGCACCGTGATCCAATGGTCGCCCAGGCGGCGCCCGACCACGTTGATGGCGCCGCGGGCGCCCGGTCCGACCTGCCTGGGATGCGATTCGCTATAGGGTTCGATGAAGACGGAGATCGCCGCCAGGCCATCCGAAAGCATGACCTGCTTGACGTCGGGCTTGCCGCCCATCGAGCGCTGGACTTCCATCATCCTGTGGAAACCCATCGGCTCTCCCACCTTCCAGCCGAGATCGGCCAGCTTGACCGGCTTGAGCTGCGTGCGCACCACGCGCCAGCCCTCGGTCTTCCAGCGCGGCTTGAGCTGCTTGCGGTCGACGTCCGCCCCTACCTGCAATGCGATGAAGGCAACCTGCTCGACCACGTCGTCCTCGGGAGACAGGGTCTGGGCCCGCAGCAGCAGCCCGGAACTGCTGTCGGCGCACAGCCGGTAACCATAGCGGTCGCCGTCCCGGGGGCGCAGGGTGATGACCTGGCAATCGCGGTCGGCCACGCGTTCGGGCTGGGCTTCGACGCTGACGTCGTAGTGTTCGCCCAGTTGCTCCGGGCCGCCTATCATCAGGCCGGGAAAACGGTCGCGGGCGGTGCGGGTCTCGATCAGTATCGCGCGCTTCTGCGGCAGCAGGCACTGGATCTCGTCGTCCTTGCGCAGGAACTCCAGGGGCTGGCCATCGAGCAGTTCGAGCCGCTCGTGCTCGCTCTTGCCGTCGTAGACATGGGTGATGCGGGAGGATTGCATCGAAGCGCCCTGCTGATACGCGAAGACGCCCGAATAATTGAGTTCCCTGGCCGAGGCCTGGATGCGCTGCAACAAGCCGGTGCCATCGGCCGGGGCCGCGGGGGCCGGGGACTGCGCCTGAGACGCGATCGTCACCAGGCACAACATGGCGAACGCCAGGGAACGCGTGGACCACACCACGGCCGAACGACTAACCTCCGACACGAGACCTTCCTTCAACGTTGCCCTGCGGCGGATTCGAAAGAGGTGGCCGACACCTGCCGGATGGCGCTCCGGCCGGCAATCTGCCGGTGGGCCTCGAGGTACTCGCCCAGCGAAACGTCGACGGCCGGCTCGGCCCGGCGGGCGGACGGCGCGGCAACCTGGACGATGGACTGCGCGGCGGCCGGCTGGGCGCTGGCGGAAAACTCGACCGGTGCGCCCTGTCCGCCGAAATAGGGCTGGGCGATCCAGGTGACCGAGGCGACGGCGGCCGCGGCGGCCAGGCCGGGAAAGCCATAGCGCGTCATGAACCGGCGGGAGATCGTCCGCCGGGGCGCCGCGACGATGGGCGCCTCGTGTTCGAGCGCCTCGAGGAAGCGCTGGTGGAAGCCGGACGACACGGGCAGCGCCAGTTCCGGCGTGCGCACCACGTCGCCGACCAGATGGTACAGATCCCAGTCGGCGCGGCCCCCACCCGTTGCCAGGTAGGCGGACACGGCCGCTCCCGCTTCATCGGCCTCGTCGGCGAGCTCGCCGTCCATGTAGGCCGACAGCCATTCCTCGACACGGGCCTGACTCAACCCGTCCAGTTCGTCCTGCGCAGACGCGGCCGCTTCCTGGCCGAAACCGACGGACTCGTTCCGATGCGATGTCACCTGCATTTCCATAACCTCCGGGGCTGCCGATTGCCCGGTTACCTGCCATTTTGCCCAAAATTCATGCCGCCCTGCTCTCCCCTGGCTACCAACGCTTGTCATCCTGGGTATCCAGCAGAGGCCGCAACCGGGCCGCAATCGCCTCGCGCGCCCGAAAAATCCGGGATCGCACGGTGCCTATGGGACATCCCATCGACTGGGCGATGTCCTCATAGCTCATTCCTTCAATCTCGCGCAACACGATAGCCGTTCGCAGCTCTTCGGGAAGAGCCTCGATCGCCAAATTGACCGTTTCGGCAATTTCGCGCGTCGCCATCATGGATTCTGGCGTGTTGATATCGCTTAGGTTGTCGGTTTCGTCGAAAGTTTCACCGTCCTCGTTCTCATATTCGGACGGCGAGCTGGGACGCCGGCCCGAAGCCACCAGATGGTTCTTGGCGGTATTGATCGCGATACGGTAGAGCCAGGTGTAGAAGGCGCTTTCTCCGCGAAACTGCGGAAGCGCGCGATAGGCCTTGATGAAGGCCTCCTGGGCGACGTCTTCGATCTCGCTGGGGTCGCGGATGAAACGCGACAACAGGCGCAGGATCTTGCGCTGATACTTCAGCATCAACAGCTCGAACGCCTTCTTGTCGCCCCGCTGCACGCGGGCGACAAGCTCGGCGTCGATCTCGCGTTCGCTCGTCATGCCGGGGTCCCCAGGCGGGGATCACGAGCCTGGGGCGCGACCAGCAGGCCTTCGCCCCGCTGCTCGGTCCAGGCGACGGCCAGGCGCAACTGCCGCCATTGCCCGACATCCAGGCTGTCGGCCCACACGGTGAGCGTCGCCCGCGCGGACGGCTGGAGCCGTCCCGGCGGCGGCGCGAGATCTCCTTGCAGCGTCAGCCAGCCCAGGGGAGAGCCCCAGATGCGATGCGGCCGGAAACGCCGCCAACCCTGCCGGTCGGCCAGCGACCAGTTGCCGCCGGCGTCGACGGCAAGCGCGCGAAACGGCAGGCGCGCCCGGCGCTGGCAGCCGATGGCGCCCAGCGCCAGGCCCAGGCCGGTAGCCGGGGCCGCCGCCCAGGCCAGCGGCGAGCCGGCCAGCGCGAACCAGGTGCCGGCGGCCGCGGCCCATCCCGCTGCCAGGGCGATGCAATGCCCCAGCAGGCCGGCGCGGCGCGAAGGCCGCAGAGGCGCCAGCATGGACAGGCCGGAGGGTGCCGCCCCGATATCGCTCAATATCAGACCTTGCGCACGATCATCGTGCCGTTGGTACCGCCGAACCCGAAGGAGTTCGACAGCGCGACGTCGATCTTCATCTGCCGCGCCTGGTTGGCGCAGTAGTCGAGATCGCACTCGGGGTCCTGATTGAAGATGTTGATGGTGGGCGGAGCGATCTGGTTGTAGACGGCCAGCGTCGTGAACACGGCTTCGATGCCGCCAGCGGCGCCCAGCAGGTGGCCCGTCATGGACTTGGTCGAGCTGACCACGATCTGCCTGGCATGGTCGCCGAAGGCCAGCTTCAGGGCCTCGGTCTCGTTCTTGTCCCCCAGCGGCGTCGAGGTGCCGTGGGCATTGACGTAGTGGACCTCTTCCTTGTTGATCCCGCCGTTGCGCAGCGCGTTGACCATGCCGCGGCAGGGACCTTCGCGGTCGGGCGCCGTGATGTGGTGGGCGTCGGAACTCATGCCATAGCCGGCGAATTCGCCATAGATGCGCGCGCCGCGCTTCTTGGCGTGTTCGTATTCCTCGAGCACCAGCACGCCCGCGCCCTCGCCCAGCACGAAGCCGTCGCGATCGCGGTCCCAGGGCCGCGAGGCCGTCTTGGGATCGTCGTTGCGGGTGGACAGGGCACGCATGGCGGCAAAGCCGCCGATGCCCAGCGGCGACACGGTGGACTCGGCGCCGCCGGCCAGCATGACGTCGGCATCGCCGTACTCGATCAGGCGCGCGGCGTCACCGATGCTGTGCAGGCCGGTGGTGCACGCCGATACCACGGCGTAGCTGGGTCCCTTCATGCCGAAGCGGATCGACAACTGGCCCGAGATCAGGTTGATCAGCGACGCCGGGACGAAATAGGGCGAAATGCGGCGCGCACCGCGCTGCAGATAATCGGCCTCGGTTTCCTCGATGCGGGGCAGGCCGCCGATACCCGAGCCGACGATGACGCCGACGCGCTCGGCGTTGGCATCGGTGATTTCAAGCCCGCTGTCCTTCAAGGCCTGCACGCCGGCCGCGATGCCGTAATGGATGAAGGTATCCATCTGGCGCACTTCCTTGGCGGGCACGAACTGGCTCGCGTCGAATCCTTTGACTTCACCGGCGATATGGCAGTTGAAATCGGTGGGATCGAAGCGGGTGATGCGGTCTATGCCTGAACGGCCGTTGACGATGTTGTCCCATGCGGAGGCGATGTCATTGCCCACAGGGGAAACGATACCGAGACCGGTGATGACGACGCGTCGCTTCACTGACTACTCCTCAAGTGCGCGGAGAAAAAGCGAATCCGGCAGCTGCCCTCCCGCCGTTGACTCCGGCAAGGTCGCGCATGGCCGCGCCGAACTTAAAAAACGAAGGCGGCCGATGAGCCGCCTGCGTCATCGCACGAAAACGATTTACTTCTTGATGTGCGCGCCAACGTAGTCGATGGCTTGCTGCACGGTCGTGATCTTCTCGGCTTCCTCGTCGGGAATCTCGGTCTCGAACTCGTCTTCGAGCGCCATGACGAGTTCCACCATATCGAGCGAATCGGCACCGAGGTCGTCGACAAAAGAAGATTCGTTCTTGATCTCGGCTTCGTTGACGCCGAGTTGCTCAGCGACGATCTTCTTGACGCGCTGTTCGATGCTATCCATGGAGATCCTCCAAAAGGGTCTATATCTAACTGAATTATAGCCAAGCTCGCCTGTCTAAAGCGGCCCGGCCGGACGAATGCATATCGCGGTTGCAATACGCGGAAATCAATTCATGTACATGCCACCGTTGACATGCAAGGTGGCGCCGGTTACATATCCGGCCCCCGGCGACGCCAGGAAGGCGACGCTGTGGGCGATGTCCTCGGGACGGCCCAGGCGGCCCAGCGGGATCTGTCCCAGCAGGGCACCGGTCTGCTCGTCCCCCAGGGCGCGGGTCATGTCGGTGTCGATGAAACCCGGCGCCACGCAGTTGACGGTGATATTGCGACTGCCCAGCTCCCGCGCCAGCGCGCGGGTCATTCCGGCCACCCCGGCCTTGGCGGCGGCGTAGTTCGCCTGGCCGGCGTTGCCGCTGGCCCCCACCACCGAGGTCACGTTGATGATGCGGCCCCATTTGGCCTTCATCATCCCCCTCATGACGGCGCGAGACAGGCGGAACACCGCCGTCAGATTGGTATCGATCACCGCCGACCAATCCTCGTCCTTCATGCGCATCGCGAGTGTATCCCGGGTGATGCCGGCGTTGTTGACCAAAATGTGCAGGCCGCCGTCGACCTTGCCAATTTCGTCCACCAGGGCGTCCACAGCCGCGGCGTCGTTCACCTGCAACACCACGCCACGCCCCTTGGCGGGAAACCCGCCCAGCGCCTCGGTGATGGTGTCGGCGCCGGCCTGGGTCGTGGCGGTCCCGACCACCAGCGCACCCCGCGCCGCCAATTCCGCCGCGATCGCCTTGCCTATCCCCCGCGACGCGCCCGTCACCAGGGCGACCTTGCCTTGCAATTCCATGATTTTTCCTTATCTCACCCCGGCGCGCCCCAGCGCCCCGGACTATCCATCCAACCCGGGCTACCGCCCCCTCCCCCGCCTTTGCCAGGGCACAGCGGATCCGGCTCCGCCGGTCCGCCAGTGCCGCCCCCTGGGGGGCGCGCGAAGCGCGTAAGGGGGGGCCTCTTCAAGCCGCCTTGGAGGCGGTAGCCTCCAAGGCGGCTTGAAGCGATGCCTCGTCAGTCACCGCCAGGGCCGTCAGGCCGGGGGCGATGCGCTTGGCCAGGCCGGTCAGCACCTTGCCCGGCCCGCACTCGACGACATGGGTAATCCCCTGGGATTGCATCAGCTGTATGGTTTCCACCCATCGTACCGGATGCCAGGCCTGGCGGACCAGCGCGTCGGCGATCGCCGCCGGCTGTGTCGGCGCGGCCACGTCCACGTTGTTCAACACGGGGATATGGGGCGACTGGATGTCGATGGCTTCCAGCGCCTTGGCCAGGGTCTGGGCGGCCGGCTGCATCAGGCTGGAATGGAAAGGAGCCGAAACCGGCAGCGGCAGCGCGCGCTTGGCGCCCGCCTGCTTGGCGGCTTCGCAGGCGCGCTCGACGGCGGCCTTGTTGCCGGCGATCACCACCTGCGCCGGGGCATTGAAGTTCACCGGCTCGACCACCTCGCCCTGGGCCGCCGCGGCGCAGGCGGCACGCACCTGGTCGTCGCTCAGGCCCAGGATGGCCGCCATGCCCCCCTGCCCCACGGGGACCGCGGACTGCATGGCGTCGGCGCGGATGCGGACCAGCCGCACGGCATCTTCCAGCGTGAGCGAACCGGCGGCGACCAGCGCCGCGTATTCGCCCAGGCTGTGCCCGGCGACGACCGCGGGAGCCGGTCCGCCCGCCGCCTGCCAGGCGGCATAGGCCGCCACGCCGGCGGTCAGCATGACCGGCTGGGTGTAGGTGGTCAGGTTCAGTTGTTCGGCCGGGCCGTTGGCCATCAGGCCGCCCAGGTCCTCGCCCAGGGCGGCGCCGGCACGGGCCACGACGTCGGCCACCGACGCATTGCCCGCGAAGCCGTCGAGCATGCCGACCGACTGCGAGCCCTGGCCGGGAAAGACGAATGCGATTTTAGTCATGGGTAAAGCCCCGCTTGTTCTGTTTTCCTACCGGACTCACATGCGCGCCAGCACGGCGCCCCACGTGAATCCGCCGCCCACGCCCTGCAGCATCACCAGGTCGCCCCGCTTGACGCGGCCATCGCGGCGGGCGGCGTCCAGGGCCAGCGGCACGCTGGCCGCCGAGGTGTTGGCATGCAGGTCCACCGTGGACACCACGCGTTCGAGCGGGATGCCGAGGCGCTTGGCGGTGGCGTTGATGATGCGTACGTTGGCCTGGTGGGGGATGAGCCAGTCCAGGTCGGACAGCGGCACGCCCGCTTCCTCCATCACTTCCTGCGCCACGCGGTCGAGCACCGTGACGGCCTGCTTGAAGACCGCCTGCCCCTCCATCCGCAGGAAGGGATCGCCGGTCACCTCGCCATAGGCCACGTTGCCGGCGGCGCACAGGATCTTGGTCTGGCTGCCGTCGGCATGCAGCTTGGCGGCCATCACGCCCGGCTCGGGCGAAGCCTCGAGCACCACGGCGCCGGCGCCGTCGCCGAACAGCACGCAGGTCGACCGGTCGTTCCAGTCGAGAATGCGCGAGAAGACTTCGGTGCCGATGACCAGGGCCTTGCGGGCCCGGCCGGCGCGCATGAAGCTGTCGGCGGTGGTCAACGCGTAGATGAAGCCCGTGCATACGGCCTGGACGTCGAAGGCCGCGGCGCGCGAGGCGCCGAGCCTGGCCTGGATCAGGCAGGCCGTGCTGGGAAACACGAAATCGGGCGTCGAGGTCGCGACGATGATGAGATCGAGGTCCGCCGCGTCGACCCCGGCGTCCTGCAGCGCGCGCCGCGCGGCCTCCGTGCCGAGGTCGCTGGAGGTGACGCCGCGCTCGGCGATGTGGCGCTGGCGGATGCCGGTGCGCTCGACGATCCAGGCATCGGACGTCTGGACGCCGCGCTGGGCCAGTTCGGCCGCCAGCTCGTCATTGCTGACCACGCGCTCGGGCAGGCAACTGCCCGAACCGACGATTCTCGACCATGCCGCGGGAGCCGGGCTGCTGGACGGATGCGCCGTTGTTGCACTCATGCAATATCTCCGTGCGAGGACGGCTCGAGGCCGGCCTCATGCTCGGTCCCGCCGGCCGGCACGCTCGTGATCTGCGCGATGGTTTGCGCAGTCCGGCCGAGCAAGCCGCTTTCGACCGCGTCGTAGGCGTCCTGCAAGGCCCATTCGAACGCGTAGGTATCGGCGGAACCATGGCTCTTGATGACGACGCCGCGCAACCCCAGCAGCGCCGCTCCGTTGTAGCGGCGCGGGTCCACGCGCTGGCGGAAGCGGTTCAGCACCGGCGTGGCGATGGCGCCCATCAACAGCGTGAACAGGTTTCTCTTGAATTCTTCCTTGATGAAGACGCCCAGCATCTTGGCCAGGCCCTCGGAAGACTTGAGGACGATGTTACCAACAAAGCCATCGCAGACGACGACGTCCACGGTGCCCTTGAAAATGTCGTTGCCCTCGACGTTGCCGTGGAAGTTCAATGCGCTGCGGCGCAGCAATTCGGCGGCCTGCTTGACCACGTCGTTGCCCTTGATCGCTTCCTCGCCGATATTGAGCAGGCCCACGGAGGGCCGCTCGCGGTGGCCGACGCTGGACACCAGCGCCGAACCCATGATGGCGAACTGCAGCAGGTGCTCGGCCGTGCAATCGACATTGGCGCCCAGGTCCAGGATGACGGTCATGCCGCCCGACTGGTTGGGAATGGCCTTGGCGATGGCGGGACGGTCGATGCCGTCCAGCGTCTTGAGCACGTAGCGGGAGATGGCCATCCATGCGCCGGTATTGCCCGCCGAGACGCAGGCGTCGGCCTGGCCGTCGCGCACGAGTTCGGCGGCAATGCGCATGGAGGAATCTTTCTTGCGGCGCAGCGCGACCTCGACCTTGTCGTCCATGGTGACGACTTCGGTCGCGGGCACGATGCGCAGCCGCTCCCGCTGGGCGGGAGAGGCCTTGGCCTGTGCCAGGCGGGCTTCGATCTGGTCGGCCAGGCCGACGAGCAGGAGCTCGGCGCCCGGGTGGCGGTCGGAGAACGCCAGGGCAGCAGGAATCGTCACGGGCAGGCCGAAATCGCCTCCCATGCAATCGATCGCGATACGGATCATAGCCATGGACGCAGAAACGCCTGTCCGCGCGCGCGACGGCTGCCAGGCCTTCTACAGACGCAAGCTGTATCGGTCATCGGCAAACCTGGTTCGGCGGGACAGACAAGACCGGAAAAACCATTCCGCAAGTGCCCAGGGGAGGAGCGCCGACCTTCAGGCCTCGCGGCGTCCGCATTCCACCCCTGAGTAAACGACCCCAGTGCAAGGGACTGCCCGGGGCCGTTCGGTATCACTCGTCGTTCTTGGTCTTGAGGACTTTGCGACCGCGGTAGATGCCGTTGGGGCTGATGTGGTGACGCAGGTGCGTCTCGCCCGTGGTCGGCTCGACGGCGACCGGGGGATTGGTCAGGAAATCGTGGGCACGGTGCATGCCACGCTTGGAGGGCGACTTTTTGTTTTGCTGAACGGCCATGTGACTGGACTCCTAGGAACGGCGCGCATTGTAAGCCAGATGCCTACGCGTGACCGCCGCGAGTTCTAAAACCTGCTTTCTCGAATGATGACGGCGGTCTGCGCAGGCTTGCCCGAAACGCCGTCCAAAAACCCAAACTACTACGAAAACGCTTGCAACGATCGCTTACTCGTCCGCATCGCGCCAAACCGGGGAATCAAATACCCCTTTGCCCGGCCCGCTGCGACTATACACAAAATATGTCGCTTATTTGCCGACATCGCCCGCCGAGCCCTTCAGCCCGGCCAGCACCGCGAACGGCGACGGCTTTTTCTCGGGCGCATCGCCCGAGGGCCCGTCCCCGCCATCGGGACAGACATCGTGCCGGGGCACGTACGGCACGCTCAGGATCAGTTCGTCCTCGACCTGTTCGAACAGATCGAATCGGCGCGACCCCAGCACTTTCTCGAAATCCTGCCCCGCATCGAGCTCTTCCAGGTCGGACTCGTCGAACGTATCCGGATCGTCGAGCTCGGCCTCGGTTTCGACCAGCTGCAACGCGACCTCGGATTCGATGGGCATCGCCAGCGGCCCCAGGCAACGCTGGCACTGCACGGTCAGGACCGTTTCGACCGCGAGCCGGATCAGGGGTTCACCCAACGGACCGCGATCGGCCTGGGCCGACCAGCGCACCACCGCCGAAGGATCCTGCTCGGGCAAGCCGTCCAGCAAGCGAACGAAACGCGCGAGCGGCGCGCTGCCTTCGAGCGACCGTCCGAGCCGGACGAACTCGAACGCATCGATGTGGCGCACCGCGCCGGATTCGCTGGAGTCTTTCACGACCTGCCGCCTTGCATGTTTTTCCACCGTGCTTTCTTTTGCCTGCTTTCCGAAACGTCCATGCAGTCCCGCCCATGCAGTCCGTGCAGACATACCCGGAAAGGAAAAGAAGCTCGGGAAAACGTTGGATAATAGCGTGAAAACCCGAAAAGAGTCAAACAAGTCAAACACTTATCCCACCATGCCCAGCCCTGAAACCACGGCGCGGTCCCTGATCCTCGCCTCGACCTCCCCCTACCGCCGCGAATTGCTCGAACGCCTGCGGCTTCCCTTTTCCGTGGCCGCGCCCGGCGTGGACGAGACACCGGCCCCGGGCGAAGCTCCCCGGGACCTCGCGCTGCGCCTGGCCCTGGCCAAGGCCCGCGCCGTGAGCCAGGCCCATCCCGGCGCGCTGGTGATCGGCTCGGACCAGGTCGCGACGGTGGACGGCGCTCCCATCGGCAAGCCCGGCGGCTTCCAGCAGGCGCTCGCGCAATTGCGGGCCATGCGCGGCCGCACGGTCGCCTTCCACACGGCGGTGGCCGTGGATGACGGCCACCGCCCCGCCAGCGCCGTCGTGACCACGCGCTGCATGCTGCGCGAATTGTCCGACCGGGCGCTGCGCGCCTACCTGCACGCCGAGCGCCCCTACGACACGGCCGGCAGCGCCAAGGCCGAGGCCCTGGGCATCGCGCTGATGGAGCGGATAGAAAGCGACGACCCCACCGCCCTGATCGGCCTGCCGCTGATCGCCCTGACCCGGCTGCTGGCCGGCTTCGGGATGGACCCGCTGGACGCGCTCGAGGAGCCCCGCGCATGAAACCCTCCGGCATCCTGCATCTGGTTCCCGTCTCGCTCGGCGACGCCCCGCCCGAGCGCTGGCTGCCCGCCGAGGCCCGCGCCCTGGCCGGCCGGCTGGACACCTACATCGCCGAGAACGCCAAGACCGCGCGCGCCTTCCTGAAGGCCATCGGCACCGTGAGGCCGATCCAGGAGATCACCATCCACACCCTGGATGCCCGCACCGACGACCGCGACATCGCGGCCTGGCTCAAGCCCATCGCGGCGGGCGGCGAGATCGGCCTGGTTTCCGAGGCCGGCTGCCCGGCGGTGGCCGATCCCGGTGCGCGCGTGGCCCGTGCCGCGCACGCCATGGGCATACGCGTGCAGCCCTGGGTGGGCCCCTCTTCCATCCTGCTCGGCCTCATGGCCAGCGGCCTCGACGGCCAGCGTTTCGCCTTCCACGGCTACGCCCCGGTGGACGCAGGCGAGCGCGCGCGTCAACTGCGGGAATGGGAGCAGGCCTCGGCCCGGCACAACCAGACCCAGATCCTGATCGAGACGCCCTACCGCAACGGCGCCATGTTCGCGACGATGCTGGCCACGCTGCGGCCGGCGACCCTGCTGTGCGTGGCCCGCGCCCTGACGACCGAGCGCGAATGGGTGCGCACGCACAGCGTCGCGGACTGGAAGCGCCAGCCACCGCCCGACCTGGACAAGCAGCCCACGCTGTTCCTGTTCCTGGCCAAGGCTTAGCGCCGGCAACACATGCGATAAACGGATAACCAAGCGCGAAACAAATCGTTGGGCGGCCAGCCTTCCGTCTCTAGCATCCCTGGACATGCATGACCGGCATGCGGGCGAAGGCGTTCCTCTCCCCGCTGCGGTCCCCCGCACTCCGGCCCATGGCCGGTTCCAGGAGAGACGAATATGGCGGTACGCGATTTGCACCCCCTGTCCGGCACCGAAGCCTCGGTCCGGCACGATGCCGATGTGCTGATCATAGGAGGCGGTCCGGCCGGCACGTGGGCCGCCGTGGGCGCGGCCGCGCGCGGCGCGCGCGTGCTGCTCGCGGACAAGGGATACTGCGGCACATCCGGCGCCACCGCACCGTCCGGCACCGGAGTCTGGCACGTCCCGCGCGATGCCGCCGCACGCGAAAAGGCCAAGGCCAGCCGCCTGGAGATGGGCGGCTTCCTGGCCGAGCACGCCTGGATGGACCGCGTGCTCGAGCAGACCTGGAACAACATCGAGACCCTGACGGAATGGGGCTATCCCTTCCCCCTGGACGAACACGGCCAGTTGCACCGGACCTCGCTGCAGGGTCCGGACTACATGCGCCTGATGCGCAAGGCGGCCAAGCAGGCGGGCGCGCGCATCCTCGACCATAGTCCGGTGCTGGAACTGCTGGTGGATGAACATGGCACGGTCTGCGGCGCCTTCGGCATCAACCGCCAGACGGGCGCGACGTGGGTGGCCCGCGCGGGCGCGGTGGTGCTGGCCACGGGCGGCTGCGCCTTCCTTAGCCGTGCGCTGGGCTGCAACGTCCTGACCGGCGACGGCTACCTGCTCGGGGCCGAGGCCGGCGCGGAACTGTCGGGCATGGAATTCTCCAACGCCTACGGTCTCGGGCCCGCCTTCGCGTCGGTCACCAAGTCCCTGTTCTACAACTGGGCGACGTTCTACGACCGCGACGGGCAACGCATCGAAGGGGCGGGTTCGTCGCGCGGACGCGGCGTCATCGCCAGGACCCTGGCGACCCAGCCCGTCTACGCCTGCCTGGACCGCGCCGACGCGTCCATCCGGGCCTGGATGCGCACCGCGCAGCCCAACTTCTTCGTCCCCTTCGACCGGCAGGGTATCGATCCCTTCACCCAGCACTTCCCCGTCACGCTGCGCCTGGAGGGCACGGTGCGCGGCACCGGCGGCCTGCACGTGGTCGGCGACGACTGCGCCACGACGGTGGCCGGGCTGTATGCCGCGGGCGACGCCGCCACGCGCGAACTGATCTGCGGTGCCTTCACCGGCGGCGGCAGCCACAACGCCGCGTGGGCCATGTCCTCGGGCTTCTGGGCCGGCGCCGGCGCCGCCCGCTTCGCCCGCGAGGCGCGCGCCTTCGGCCATCGCAACGTCCATCGCGCCGGCGTCGCCGGGCTGGGCGGCAATCCGTCCGCCCCCTGGGACGCGGACACGGTCATCCGCGCGGTGCAGGCCGAGGTGTTTCCCACCGAACGCAACTGGACGCGCAGCGGACCGCTGCTGGAGGACTCGCTGCGACGGCTGGATGCGCTGTGGGTCCGCGTGCGCCACGGACGCCCCGCGGGCGCGGGCGCGCAGTGGGTGCGCGCCCGCGAAGCGGCGGCCATGCTGGCAACCTCGCGCTGGATGTATCGCAGCGCCCTGCGACGCACCGAAACGCGCGGCATGCACCGGCGCGCCGAACACGCGGCCGTCGACCCCTCCCAGCACCATCGGCTGGTCAGCGGCGGACTGGACGAGGTCTGGGTGCGCACGCAGGCCGTCTCGACGCCCGCGACCCCGGGCGCCTACGCGGGCAAGGTGGCGGCATGATCGAGATCGTCAGCGCCGAGCGCTGCACCGCCTGCAACATCTGCGTGCACGCCTGCCCCACCAACGTCTTCGACCTCGTTGCCGGCGGCCCGCCGCGCATCGCCCGCCAGTCCGATTGCCAGACCTGCTTCATGTGCGAGCTGTACTGCCCGGTGGACGCCCTGTACGTGGCGCCGTCGGCGGACTCCGCGCAGGCGGTCGAGGAAGCCGCGGCGCGGCCCCTGATGGGCAGCTACCGCGCCGCGATCGGCTGGGGAGCCGGGCGCACCGCGACGGCGCGGCATGACAGCAGCTTCGAACTGCTGATGCGCGCTCATTGAAGAATAGCCCCCCCCCCTACGCGCTTACGCGCGCCCGGCATGGTGAGCCCCCAGCCGCTACGCGGCAGCCCCCCAAGGGGGCCGGGGCCCGCCTTGGGGCGGCCCGGCACCGGGCCCCGTGGGGCGGCGCCGGCGGACCGGCGGAGCCGGATCCGCGGCGCCCTGGCAACTAAGAACATTGTCTTTTAAAAGGGTAGGAATATGCGGTTCATTCGTTATGCGGCGGCGGTGGTGGTGTCGGGATTGGTGGCGGCGGGCGCGCAGGCGCAGGGCTGGCCCGAGCAGGTGCGGTTCGGCGGGTTCGGACAGGGATTCGGCAAGCCCTACGGGCTGGCGGTCCTGGCGATCGCGCAGGGCAAGGGGTTCATCGCCGATGAATTCAAGGGCACGCCGGTCAAGCTGAGCTTCGAGTACTTCACCGGCACGGGGCCGGCCATCAACGAGGCCATCGCCAACAAGCGGCTGGATTTCGCCCAATACGGCTCGCTGCCCAACATCGTCGGCCGCGCCAACGGGCTGCCCACGCGCATCGTGACCTCGTACGGCTACACCACCATCTTCGGCGTGGCGCGGCCCGACCTGCCCGTCAAGTCGTTCAAGGACCTCAAGGGCAGGCGGGTGGCCGTCGCCAAGGGTACGGTGCTGCACTGGGCCTTCCTGAAGGCCCTGGAAGGAAACGGCCTGACCCTCAGGGACGTGACTCTGCTCGACCTTGCCACCGCCGACCAGTTGGCGGCGCTCACGGCGGGCAGCGTGGACGCGGTGATCGGGTCGAGCGTGCTGCTGTCGCTGCGCGACAAGGGCCTGGCCAAGGTCTTCTACAGCTCGCACGACATCGGCCCCAAGGCGGCCGGCTTCGGCGCGATCACGGTCACCGAGTCGTTCGAGCAGCGCTATCCCGAGGCCACGCAGCGCGTGGTGCGCGGGCTGGTGCGCGCGGCGGAGTGGCTGGGCCATGAGGAAAACCGCGAGGAAGCCCTGCAGATCTGGACCCGTTCCGGCGTGCCCTACCAGGCGCTGCGCGACGAGTACGCGGGGGTGGCGCTCAAGGACATCTTCAATCCTCGCATCGACGCGTTCTTCGTCTCCCAGTACCGCGACGCCGTCGCCTTCAGCCAGGAGCAGAAACTGATACGCTCGGGCATCGACCTCCAGCAATGGTTCCTGCCCAGGTACGTCGACCAGGCGCTGGACCAGCTCGGCCTGCAGGGAACCTGGCCGCGGCGTGACGCCAACGGCAAGCCGCTGGAAGGCTGACGGGAGCGACCGCCATGAGCTCCCATACCGACGCCCGCCTGGACACGCTCGCCGTCCCCGTCTCCACGCCCCGGCCCCGTGCGCCGCGGGCCTGGCGCGCCGCGCTGCTGCCCCTGCTGCTGCCGGCCCTGGCGCTGTGCGCCTGGCAGTTGGCCGCCTCGCAGGCATGGATGGCACCGCAGATCCTGCCGGCCCCGGAGCTAGTATGGACCAGTTTCGTGGAACTGCTGGAGAACGGCGACATCGCCGCGAACTTCGCCGTCAGCCTGCACCGCATCGGCATGGGCTTCCTGCTGGGCGCCGCGCTGGGCCTGGCCACCGGCATCGCGCTGGGGGTCTCGGACACCGTGCGCGACTATCTCGACCCGCTGCTGCGCGCGCTGTTCGCCATTCCGTCCATCGGCTGGATACCCATCCTGATCCTGGTCTTCGGCATTGCCGAAACGCTGAAAATCCTGATCATCGCCAAGGCGGTCTTCGTGCCCATCGTCATCAATACCGCCCAGGGCATACGCGACATTCCCAAGGCCCATCTCGAAACCGCGCGGGTGCTGCGCCTGCGGCCCTGGACCCGCTTCATCCGGGTGATCGCGCCCGCCAGCCTGGGCCCGGTCTTCAGCGGCGTGCGGCTGGGCCTGGGCCACGCGTTCATCGCCCTGATCGTGGTCGAGATGCTGGCCGCCACCGAGGGCATCGGCTACATGATGGTGTGGGGCCGCAAGCAGTTCCAGACCGATATCGTGATCGTCGGCATGATCGTGGTGGGCTTGGCGGGCTTCGCGCTGGATCGCGTGCTGCTGGCCATCGAGCAGGCGCTGAACCGCAAGGTGCCCTCCCATGGCTGACGCCGCCTGGTCAGGGCCGCTGGCCGCTCTCTCGCGCCTTGCGCCCCGCGTGCGGCGCGGCGCCGTCCTGCCCGCCGCCCTGGTGCTGCTGTGGCTAGCCGTGGTCGACACCGGTTTCGTGCGCACCCCGCTGCTGGTTCCGCTGCACCAGGTCCTGTCGTCGCCGTTCGTGGATCCGGACGGGCGGCAGGTCTGGGCGGCGCTGGCCGCCAGCCTGGCGCGGGCCACCGCGGGCGTCGCGTTGGGCGCCTGCGCGGGCGTCGCGCTGGGCGTGGCCCTGGGGCTGTCGCGCCCGCTCCAGCGCGCAATCGCTCCCACGCTGCACGGCCTGCGCCAGATCGCGCTGTTCGCGTGGATTCCGCTGCTGACCGCGTGGTTCGGCACGGGCGAGGTCGCCAAGGTGGTCTTCATCTCGCTGTCGGCCTTCTTCCCCGCCTTCCTGAACACCGAACAGGGCGTGCGGGCCATCTCCCCCGCCTACTGGGAAACCGCGGCCGTGCTCAGGCTGCGGCCATGGCGGCGAGTGACGAAGATGGTCCTGCCCGCCGCGCTGCCCGCCATCCTGATCGGCCTGGAGATCGCGCTGCTGACGGCCTGGATAGGCACCGTGGGCGCCGAATATGCGATCGGCGTCGGACGCGGCCTGGGCGCGTTCCTGGTGGCCGCGCGCGAACTGTTCCGCATGGACCTGGTGCTGGCAGGCGTCGTCGCGCTGGCACTGGTGGGCTATGCCTGCAACCGGGCCTCGCGCCATGTCTTTTCACGCATCATCACCTGGCGGGACCGCTGAATGACGACCTCCTCCCCTTCCCTTGCCCCGCCCGCTTCGTACGCGCTGTCTCTGCGCCGCGTGGGCAAGCAATACACCGTGGACGACCAGCCGCTGCCGGT
The DNA here is from genome assembly GCF_004216695.1 of Pigmentiphaga kullae. Classification (GTDB taxonomy): domain Bacteria; phylum Pseudomonadota; class Gammaproteobacteria; order Burkholderiales; family Burkholderiaceae_B; genus Pigmentiphaga; species Pigmentiphaga kullae. Next base: position 132,690 of record NZ_SGXC01000002.1, on the reverse strand, counting down.
CCTGGAGCGTATCAACCTGGACCTGCGGCACGGCGAATTCCTGAGCATCGTGGGCGCCTCCGGCTGCGGCAAGTCGACGCTGCTGCGCCTGGTGGCCGGCCTGGACGCGGCCTTCGACGGCGAGATCCTGATCGACGGCCGGCCCATCGCCGGGCCCGGCATCGAACGCGGCATGGTGTTCCAGGACCATCGTCTCTTTCCCTGGCTGAACATCGCCGGCAACGTCGCGCTGGGGCTGGACAGCCTGGACCTCGATCCGCGCGACCGCGAACGCCGCGTGGCGGCGATGCTGGAACTGGTTGGGCTGTCCGCCTTCGCCAAGGCCCATCCGCACCAGTTGTCGGGCGGCATGGCCCAGCGCGCCGCGATCGCCCGCGCGCTGGTCTCGGAACCGGAAATACTGCTGATGGACGAACCCTTCGGCGCCCTGGATTCGCTGACGCGCGTCCACCTGCAGGAGGAATTGCTGCGCATCTGGTCGCAGCGGCGGGTAACGGTGATCGTGGTGACCCACGACGTGGAGGAAGCGGTCTACCTGAGCGACACCATCGCGGTCATGGCGCCCCGCCCCGGCCGCGTCGTCGGCGCGACCCGGGTCGACCTGCCTCGCCCTCGCGATCGCGCCGATCCACGTTTCGGCGAGATCCGGCGCACCATCCTGGGACAACTGCGGCGCTGAGGGCGCCGCGCCGGGTGCCCGGACCGCCGGGGCGGCCCTTTACTTCCAGTGCCAGAAGCCGCCGGCGCCCCCCAGGCCGGCCTTGGCCAGCCCGGCGCCGAAGGACACGCCCACGCGCTTGGCGACCCGCTCGGCGAAGTTCTCGCGCACCGTGTAGTCCACCACCGTGTCGGCCTGGATGACGTCGCGCGCCACGCCGTCCACCGTGCCCAGTTCGTCGGTCAGGCCCAGTTCGACGCTCTTGGCGCCCGTCCAGATCAGCCCGGTGAACATGTCCGGCGTTTCATGCAGGCGCTCGCCGCGCCCTTCCCGCACCGCGCCGACGAACTGCTGGAAGATTTCCTGCACCAGCGCCTGCGCATGGGCCTGCTGTCCAGGGTTGGCGGGCGAGAACGGATCCAGCAGCGCCTTGTTCTCGCCGGACACGACCAGGCGCCGTTCGACCCCTACCTTGTCCATCAGGCCCGTGAAGCCGAAGCCTTCCATGATGACGCCGATGGAGCCGACCACGCTGGCCTTGTTGACGTAGATCTTGTCGGCCGCGGCGGCGACGTAGTAGCCGCCGGAGGCGCAGATTTCCTCGACCACCGCGTACACGGGCTTGTCCGGGTTCTGGGCGCGCAGGCGGCGGATCTCGTCGAAGATCATGCCGGCCTGGACCGGGCTGCCGCCCGGGCTGTTGATGCGCAGGACCACGCCCTTGGCGTTGGCGTCATCGAAGGCGGCCTGCAGCGCCGCGTTGATCTTGTCTGCGCTGGCCTCGCCCTGGGCATCGATGACCCCGTCCAGTTCGATCAGCGCGGTATGCGGATCGGGCGTGCCCGAGCCCGACCCGCGGAACAGCACGCCGGTGGCGGCCAGTACCAGCAGGACCACGATGGCCAGCATCAGCAGCCGGAAGAAGATGGTCCAGCGCCGCCGGGCGCGCTGCTCCTTGAGCGACGCGAACACCAGCTTCTCGAGCACATCGCGCTCCCATTCCCCCGGGGCGCGGGACGAAGCATCGGGCGGGGAGGAATAGGCATCCTGGGACATGAAGACAGCTCGCTATGAAAGAAAGGTCGAAGGTCGAGATAGGCAATCGCTAGGATAGGGCAAGTCGCGGCGCGGCGACAGCGGACACAGGAGCCGGGCCCTAGGCTGCCCGGGCCGCGATGCGGCCATGCAGCCAGTCGTCCAGCTCGGCGATGCTGCCGGCCAGCGTCTGCGGGGCGCACCCCGCCAGCTCGTCCACGGCATGCGCCCCGTAGGTCACGCCCACGCCATGGATCCCGGCATTGCGGGCCATCTGCAGGTCGTGCGAAGTGTCGCCCACCATGACGGCCGAGGCCGGATCGGCGCCCAGTTCGCGCATGATCTCGAACAGCATGGCCGGGTTGGGCTTGGAGAAGGTCTCGTCGGCACAGCGGGTGGTGTCGAAGTACCGGCGGATGCCGGTGGCGTCCAGGGCCCGCTCCAGGCCGACGCGGCTCTTGCCCGTGGCCACCGCCAGGCGCGCGCCGCGTGCGGCCAGGCGCGCCAGCATCTGCTCGGCGCCGGCGAAAAGGCGCAGTTGCGGATCGCGAGTCAGGTAGTGGAAGCGGTAGCGCGCGACGAAGGCCTGGACCTGGTCTTGCGCCAGCGTGGGAACGGCGGCCATCAGCGCATCCTGCAGGCTCAGGCCGATGACCCAGGCGGCCGCCTCGTCGGGCGGCACCGGCAGCCCGAGGTCGCGACAGGCGGACTGGATGGCGGCGATGATGGTCGGCGTCGAGTCCATCAGGGTGCCGTCCCAGTCGAACACGATCAGCGAATAGCCCGGGAGGGGTGAAGTCATGGATGTTCCAGTTGCTGTAGGAATTTGACGCAATCTTCGGGCAGGTGGGCCTCCAGCGCCAGGGACTCGCCGGTCAGCGGGTGCGGGACGGCCAGGGTATGGGCGTGCAGGAACATCCTGCGGAACCCGCGCCCGGCCGCCGCCGCGTTGGCGTGGTCGTCGCCGTACTTGTCGTCGCCCACGATGGGAAACCCGCAACTGGTCACGTGCACCCGGATCTGGTGGGTGCGGCCGGTCTTGAGTTCGGCGTCCAGCAGGGAATACAGGCCGTAGCGCCGCTTCAGGGTGAAAATGGTGTGGGCCGGCTGACCGTCGGGATCGACCTTCACGCGGCGCTCGCCCGACTGGGTGGACCACTTGGTGAGCGGCTTGCGCACGTGCTGGCGGTCGTTGACCCAGTCGCCCGCGACCAGCACCAGGTAATGCTTGTTCCACAGCCCGTTGCGCAGCGATTCGTGCAGGCCGACCAGGGCGCTGCGCTTCTTTGCCACCAGCAGCAGCCCCGAGGTGTCACGGTCGAGCCGGTGCACCAGTTCCAGGAAGCGCGCCTCGGGTCGCGCCCGCCGCAACTGCTCGATGACGCCGAAATCGACGCCGCTGCCGCCATGCACCGCCACGCCCGCCGGCTTGTCGATCGCCAGCAGCGCGTCGTCCTCGAACACGATGGGGAATTCGCCGGGGGGCACGAAGCGCACCGGCGCCTCGGGCAGCCGGAACGGCGGCACCCGCACCAGGTCGCCGGCGGCGATCCGGTGGTCCACCGGCACCCGCCCCCGGTTGACCCGGACCTGGCCGCCCCGGATGGCCTTGTACAGGTGGCTCTTGGGCACGCCCTTGCACAGCCGCAGCAGGAAATTGTCCAGCCGCTGGCCGTCGTGCGCCTCGTCCACTTCGACCAGGCGCACGGCGGGAGCCGCCGCCGGTTCGGGGTTTCTGGCCGGGCGGCCCTGGCCAGGCGTGGATTTCGCTTTGCGCAACAATGGTAGCGACATATAATCCTGAAGCCTGATCGAATCAGGCGGGTTGGAGCACAGGGTTGACGTACACGTTGTGTCCCTGAACCGCGCTTCCGGCGTCGAGACGCGCTTTTATGCGGCGTTTCCGCCAGATGTGCGCGAGACCTTTCCGTATCCAGGCCGCGTTCCCTATCGGGCTGCCGCCTGCCGCTGAATGTTTCGCGGCAAGCCGTGCAGCCTTTGCAGCACGCCGCCGGGTCAGGACAGGTCGCAAAGTGTGCCGGAATTGTACCCGTCCCGCCCGCCGGATTCTTCCGGGCCGTCATGGTCGCCCGCTCGCCGCGCCGCAATGGCTTCGAACCCGAAGCCCAACCGCGCGACGACGGATATGCGCCCGCGGACGCAAGTACAAAGAAACCGTCGTCGTATACGCAAAGGCTCGCCCAAGAGGCGAGTCTGTCTGGCTCGCAAATACCGTGAATACCACTGCTTTCGATACCGCAACCGTCCGTCGCCCCCACCGCAAACCGCGGTCAGTGGGCGGTGGCCGCGGCATCCACGGTGCCTGCGCTCTTTCCCGACCTTGCGCATTCCCACCCGGCCGGTCATCGTGACCTGAGTCCGCGGGGTGCGGCTTTTCGCGCACCGGTTTCCTCCACTCGCTCCGCGCACCGCGCATCTTCCCGACGGCCCGAGGCTGCGCGCCGGTTTTTCGGCGCGCACGACCACGGAGACCTTCATACATGAAGCGCATGCTGTTCAACGCAACGCACCAGGAAGAACTGCGCGTTGCCATCGTCGACGGGCAGAAGCTCATCGACCTCGACATCGAAACCGCCGGCCGCGAACAACGCAAAGGCAACATCTACAAGGGCGTCGTCACCCGCATCGAACCCAGCCTGGAAGCCTGCTTCGTCAACTATGGCGAGGAACGCCACGGTTTCCTTCCCTTCAAGGAAATCGCCCGCACCTACTTCAAGGAAGGCGTGGACGTCCGCAGCGCCCGCATCCAGGACGTGCTGCGCGAAGGCCAGGAACTCATCGTCCAGGTCGAGAAGGAAGAGCGCGGCAACAAGGGCGCGGCCCTGACCACGTTCATCTCGCTGGCCGGCCGCTATCTGGTGCTGATGCCCAACAACCCCCGCGGCGGCGGCGTGTCGCGCCGCGTCGAGGGCGAAGACCGCCAGGAACTGCGTGAAACCATGGAGCAGCTCCAGGTTCCGCAGGGCATGAGCATCATCGCCCGCACCGCGGGCATCGGCCGCAACGTCGAAGAACTGCAGTGGGACCTGTCCTACCTGATGCAGCTCTGGACGGCCATCGACGGCGCCGCCCGCGAGAACGCCGGCCCCATCCTGATCTACCTGGAATCGAGCCTGGTCATCCGGGCCATCCGCGATTACTTCTCGCCCGACATCGGCGAGATCCTGATCGACACCGACGACATCGCCGACCAGGCCTGCGCCTTCATGAGCGTGGTCATGCCGGACAACGTCCAGCGGGTGAAACGCTACCGCGACGACGTGCCCCTGTTCTCGCGCTTCCAGATCGAACACCAGATCGAGACCGCCTACGCCCGCACGGTGCCCCTGCCCTCGGGCGGCGCGGTGGTGATCGACCACACCGAGGCCCTGGTCGCGGTGGACGTCAACTCGGCCCGCGCCACCAAGGGCAGCGACATCGAGGAAACCGCGCTGCGCACCAACCTGGAAGCGGCCGACGAAGTGGCCCGCCAGTTGCGCCTGCGCGACCTGGGCGGCCTGATCGTCATCGACTTCATCGACATGGAAGACGGCAAGAACCAGCGCGCCGTCGAGCAGCGCCTGCGCGAAGCCCTCCATTTCGACCGCGCCCGCGTGCAGATGGGCAAGATCTCCCGCTTCGGCCTGATGGAGCTGTCGCGCCAGCGGCTGCGCCCGGCGCTGAACGAGGGCTCGCACATCACCTGCCCGCGCTGCAACGGCACCGGCGTCATCCGCGACACCGAGTCCAGCGCGCTGCAGGTGCTGCGCCTGATCCAGGAAGAGTCCATGAAGGAAAACACCGCCGCCGTGCACGCACAGGTGCCGGTGGAAGTGGCTACCTTCCTGCTGAACGAAAAGCGCACCGACATCGCCAAGATGGAGGCGCGCTCGAAGGTCAACGTCATCCTCATCCCCAACAAGCACCTGGAAACGCCGCACCATCGCATCGAGCGCCTGCGGCACGACGATCCCAGGCTGGAAAGCGCCAAGGCAAGCTTCGAGCTGGCCGAGGCCCCCGAGACCAACCTCGCCTATTCCGCGCAGGAACACGAGGTCAAGGCCCGTCCCGAGGCCATCGTCAAGGGCATCACCCCCGCCCAGCCGGCCCCCGTCTCGTCCACGCCCGCGCCCAGCGCCAAGGCCCAGCCCGCCGCGGCACCGGCCGCCGGCGGCTTCTCCGCCCTGGTGTCGCGCCTGTTCGGCTGGCTCAAGGGCAGCCCCGCCCAGCCGGCCGAGCCGGCCGCCCGCCCGCGCAAGGAAGAATCGCGCGAGGAACGCGACGCCCATCGCAACCGCCGCCGCACCGCCCAGGGCGGCAACAACCGCGGCCGCCGCGACAATCGCGAGGCGCGCCCCGATGACCGCGAGCGCCAGGACGGCGAGGAAGGCCGCAGGGAAGCCCGCGATTCGCGCGGCCAGCGCCGCGACGGCCGCCGCGACGACCGCGCCCGCGCGCCCAGGCAGGAAGAGCAGCAGCGCCCCGTCGCCGCCGCGCCTGTCGCCGACGATGCCGAGCAGCAGTCGGGCGACACCCGCAACCGCAACCGCCGCGGCCGCCGCGGAGGACGCCGCGAAGACCTGCCGGCCGATGAAGCCGCCGGTTCGACCGTTGCCGCCGCTGCCGTCGTGGCCGGCGAGGCACTCGCGCCTGTCGCCGCTCCCGCAGCTCCCGTCGTGCCGGAAGTGCCGGTGGGCGCCGAGCCGCAAGGGGTCCAGGAAGAAGAACAGCTCGCCGCCGCCGATGGCGCCGATGGCGAACCGGAACGCAAGCGCCGCCGCCGTCGCGGCCGCCGTGGCCGCCGTCAGGGCGAAGGCGGAGCGGCCCTGGGCGAAGATGGCCTGCAGGACGACGAGTCGGCCGACGACGAGGACGGCGTTCCGGCGTCCGCCCCGGCCGAGCCGCTGGCCGTGGTGTCCGAGCCCATCCTGATCACGGCGGAGGCCCTGCCGATCGACACGCCGGCCCCCGTGGTGGCGGAAGTCGTGCACGTGCCGGCCGAGCCCGTCCAGGAAGCCCAGCCGGCGCCGCAAGCCGCCCCCCAGGCCGAGGAACCCGCCCCCGTGGCCATCCCGCAGCCGGCCGAGGAACCCGCGCCCGCCGCCGTTGTCGCCGAGGCCCCCGTCCAGCAGGCCGCCGCGGTCCCGGTCGAACCGGTCCTGCCGGTCGAGGCCGAGAGCGCACCCGCCCCCCAGGCCGAGGAACCCGCCGCGCAGCCCGAACCGGTTGCCGTGCAAGCCCAGGCCGACGTGCCCGCGCCCGTGGCCCCAGCCCCGGCCCCGCAAACGGCCTCCATCCTGGATACGCCGGCCCAGATCGTGGTGCCGCAGGCCGCCGCGTCGCACGACGAACTCGTGCGCGTGGTCGAGCAGGCCGGCATGCAGTGGGTGGAAACGGACAGCGCCAAGCTGGCCGCCTCCCGCCAGACCGCGCCGGCCGCCGCGCCGGTCCGCCTGGGCCGCGAGCCGCGCATCCGCGCGCAGGTGACGTCCGAGGCGCTGGTGCAGGTGGAAACCCGTCCCGACCTGCGTCACTGATCACGCAGCCGGGCCGTCCCGATGCCGCACGTTCGCGTGCGGCATTTTTTTTGCCTTGAACCCGGCCTCAGGCCAGGGAACGCAGTACCTGCGCAAGCTTCCTGACCGCGGCGCCCAGCTCGTTCGGCGCATAGGCGGCGAACCCCATCAGGAAGCCGGCCTCATGCCTGTCCGATGCGTGCAGCGCCGTCAGGCCGAGCAGGTCGATCTCGGCCCGCCGCGCCGCGTCCACCACTGCCCGCTCGGGCAGGTCGCGGACGAAGACACACGGCATCTGCATGCCTCCCGCCGGTACCAGCGGCTCGACGAACTCGGCCAGGTGCCTGCGCACCAGTCGCGCCAGCACGTCGCGCCGCTCGGCATAGACGGCGCGCATGGTGCGCACATGCGCGCCGAAATGCCCGCCCTCGATGAAGCGCGCCAACGTGAGCTGCGGCAGCGGCGCGCTATGGCCGTCCAGCAAGGTGCGCGCCACCGTCATCGGCGCCACGAGCGGCGGCGGCAGGATCATGTAGCCGATGCGCAGCCCGGGAAACAGAGACTTGGTGAAGGTGCCGATATAGATCGTCCGCTCGTGCGGATCGAGCCCCTGGACGCAGGCCGTGGGGCGGCCGGCGTAATGGAACTCGCTGTCGTAGTCGTCCTCGATGATCCAGGCCCGCTGCCGCCTGGCCCATTCGATGACGGCCAGCCGGCGGTCCAGCGCCAGCGTCGTCCCCGTCGGGAATTGATGCGATGGCGTGAGGAACACGGCCCGGGCGGCCTGCGGCGCCTCGCACAACAGGTCCACCCGCATGCCGTCGGCATCCAGGGGGACCGGCGCGCATGCCAGGCCGGCCGCCTCGAAGGCCTTGCGCGCCCCATGGTAGACGGGATCCTCGATGAAGATCCGGTCGCCCGGATCGAGCAGCACGTTGGCGCACAAGGTCAGCGCCTGCTGGGAACTGGTCAGTACCAGCACCCGCTCGGCCGTGGCCCGCGCGCCGCGCTCCAGGTTGACATAGTCCGCGATGGCCCGGCGCAACTGCTCCATGCCCTGCGGCGGGCTGTGCCGCAGCACCTCGGGACCGTGCTCCTTCAACACCTGCCGCCCCAGCCGCTCCCAGGTCTGCAGCGGGAAACCGCGCGTCTCCGGTACGCCGGGCGCGAACGGGCGGGTGACCAGGAAATCGCGCACGCCGCCGCCTTCGAACATGGCGCCGCCGCGCCGGCTCAGGCGCAAGACCTCCCGCGGGGCGCCCGCGCGCGGCGCGGCGCGCCGCGGCCCGCGCTGCGCCCGTTCCGACACGAAGCTGCCGCTGCCCACCCGCCGGTCGATGAAGCCTTCCACGTGCAACTGGCCATAGGCCGCCTCGACCGTGTCGCGGGACACGCCCAGCGAGCGTGCCAGGGCGCGCGATGCCGGCAAGGGCCGGCCCGCCTCGAGCGTGCCGTCCAGGACTAGTTGCCGGACCGCGCGGTGGATGCGCGCATGCAGGGGCAAGGCGGCGTGCGCGGGATCGCCGATCCAGGCCTTCACGGATTCGAGCTGGGCATGCTTGAACAATTGGCCGGCACCTGTACCAAAAAATGGCGGGGAACAACCAACCATTCTAAGGCTATAAAAAAACTTGCCGTATCGGCCCAACCCTAGCCTTCAGGAATCCCATGCCGGCCCTGCCCTCCACCCGCCCCGCTTCGTCCCTGCGCTGGAGCGACCTCCTCCATCCCATCGTGGCCGGCCTGATCTCGGTCATCGTCAACTATGGCGGCACCTTCATCCTGGTGTTCCAGGCGGCCCGTGCCGCCGGCCTGAGCCCGGAGCTGACCGCCTCCTGGGTATGGTCGGTATCGATCGGCGTCGGAGTGACGGGTTGCCTCTTGAGCTGGATGTACCGCGAGCCCATCATCACCGCCTGGTCCACGCCGGCCGCCGCCTTTCTCGTCACGGCCCTGGCCACCACGCCTTACGCGGAAGCAGTGGGCGCCTACCTGATATCGGCCGCCACCTTCGTCGTGCTGGGCGTGTCCGGCTGCTTCGAAAAGGTGATACGGCTGATCCCGCCCGGCGTGGCGGCCGGACTGCTGGCGGGCATCCTGCTGCAGTTCGGCATCCAGGCATTCGGGGGGCTGAGTGTCGACCCGTGGCTGGCCGCGCTGCTGATCGTCGCCTACGTGGCGCTCAAGCGCTACACAGCTCGCTACGCCGTGGTGGGCATTCTCGTGCTGGGGCTGGCGTTCCTGCTCGCGCAGGGCCGCGTCGACCTGTCCGGACTGGCGTTGACATTGGCGGCCCCCGTCCCGACGATGCCGGCGTTCTCGCTGAACGCCCTGCTGAGCGTCGCGCTGCCGCTGTTCCTGATCACACTGACCGGCCAATACATGCCCGGCATGCTCGTGCTGCGCAACGACGGCTTCAAGACCAGCGCCAACCCCGTCGTGACGGCCACCGGGCTGGGATCGCTGCTGATGGCACCGTTCGGCTCGCACGCCGTCAACATCGCCGCGATCACGGCGGCGATCTGCACCGGCCGGGAAGCGCACGAAGACCCGTCCAGGCGCTGGGTCGCCGGGATCGCGGCTGGCGTGTTCTACATCCTCGTCGGCGTGTTCGGCGTGACGCTGGCCGCCGTCTTCATGGCCTTCCCCGCCACCTTCATCACCACGCTGGCGGGCCTGGCGCTGCTGGGCACCATAGGCGGCAGCCTGGCCGCCGCCCTGGCCGAGCCCAGGACGCGCGAGGCTTCGCTGATCACCTTCCTGGCATCCGCCGCCAATATCACGATGTTCGGCATAGGCGGCGCGTTTTGGGGGCTGCTGGTCGGGCTGCTGGCCCACGGCGCACTAAACGGACGCGTGCCCTGGCGGTGCCGCAAAATCACCACAAAGCTGCCCGGTTCCGGCCGCAACGCCTAGAATGGCGGCTTGGCCTGCCCTACGGGATATCCCCTCCATGCTCAGCAAGAAGACCCTCGAGAACTCATGGCTGGGGAACATCCCGCTGACCGGCAAGGTATCCCTGCTGGTGGGCTCGCTGCTGACCCTGTTCATCGTCTCCAGCATCGGCACGTCGCTGGTCCTGGAGCAGGAAAAGCAGAACCGGGCCGCGTTCAGCACCACGGTCAACCTGCTGCGCGAGGTCGAGCAGACCAACCGCGTGCTGTACCAGCGGCAGTCCGAACTGCGGCAGTTGCTGCTCAGTTCGAGCGAACCCGACACCAGGACGCTGGATGCCGCCAACGCCGCGATCTCGCAGCACCTCGACCATCTCGAGCAGCAGATCCATGACGACGCCACGCAAGGCACTCGCCTGGACAACGTCCGCAACCTGGACGCCACGTGGCGCAGCAACGTCGAACAGCAGGTCCTGACTGAACTGCGGCAGCTGGCCAAGGAAGCTCCCGCCGACGCCGCCTCCCGGCGCGAGCGGCTCCTGCCGCAGCTCACCGCGCGCGCGCCGGTCACCACGCCCGCCATCGTCACGGAACTGGACGGCTTCGGCGCCTATGCACGCCGGCAGCTGGAAGAACGCGAACACGCCCTGCAGCGGTCCGAATCGCAACGCGAGTGGCTGCTCTGGGGCACGCTCCTGCTGGCGGCGCTGTGCGGCGTGGCGGCCCTGCGGCTGTCGGCGACGCTCGTGACACAGCCCTTGCGCCTGATGAGCGGGCTCATGGAGCGGCTGGCGCGGCACGACCATGCCGTCGAGACGCCCCAGCTCGACCGGCGCGACGAGATCGGCACCATCTCCAGGGCCTTGACCGAATTCAAGCAGATGGCCATCGACATCTCGGACCAGAACTGGGTGGGCCACTGCGTGGGAACGGTCGCCGACCGCCTGCAGCGCGCCTCCTCGCACACCGAATTCGCGCAGGCGCTGCTGTCGCAGCTCAGCCCCGAACTGGGCGCGGGCGTGGCGCTGTTCCACCTGCGCGGCGAGGACGACATGCTGCATCCGGTCGGACACTACGGCTACCAGCCCGATGCCGCGAATGGGCCCCAGCCATTCAGGATGGGAGAAGGCCTGGTCGGCCAGTGCGCCCGCGAGGCCCGGGTCATCGAGCTCGACGCCGTGCCCGGCCACTACCTGCGCATGCGGTCCGGACTGGGCGAAGCCGTGCCTCCCCGCCTGATGCTGATTCCCGTCCTGTCGATGGAACACGTCCTGGCCGTCATCGAACTCGGCCTGATGGGGCCCCTGGATGCCCGCCGCCATCGCCTGCTGGAAACCCTGTTGCCCGTGGTGGCCTTGTCGCTGGAGAACATCACGCGCTCGGTGCATACCCGGGAGCTGCTGGAACGCACGCAAAGCCAGGCCGCCGAACTGCGCACTTCCGAGGAGGAGCTGCGCACGCAGCAGGAGGAACTGCAGGCCTCGAACGAGGAATTGCGCCAGCAGTCGGAAATCCTCAACCAGCAGAAGACGCTGCTGGAGGCCCTGCAGCGGGAAACGGCCGACAAGGCAGACGCGCTGGCCCGCGCCAGCCAGTACAAGTCCGACTTCCTGGCCAACATGTCGCACGAGCTGCGCACGCCGCTCAACAGCCTGCTGATCCTGTCCAACGACCTGGCCGAGAACCGCGAAGGCAACCTGAACGAGGACCAGATCGAATCGGCCCGCATCATCCACGAAGGCGGGACCAACCTGCTGCGCCTCATCAACGACATCCTGGACCTGTCCAAGATCGAGGCGGGGAAGATGGAACTGTCGCTCGAACCGGTCGACCTGCGCGGCTTCGCCGCCCGGCTCAAGCGACAGTTCGACCACGTGGCGCGCGACAAGGGCCTGCGCTTCGCCGTCGAGATCGGCGATACGCTGCCCCCCGCGGTGCAGGCCGACGGCGGCAAGCTCGAACAGATCGTGACCAATCTGCTGGGCAACGCCTTCAAGTTCACCCAGTCGGGCGAGGTCCGGCTGGTGCTGCGGCGCCCCGCCGCCGACCTTCCCGGCTTTCCGGCCGGCCGCTCCGTCTCGATCGAGGTGCACGACACCGGCATCGGCATCCCGCCCGAGAAATTCACGCAGGTCTTCGGCGCCTTCGAACAGCTCGACGCCGGCACCAGCCGCCAGTTCGGCGGAACGGGCCTGGGGTTGGCGATTTCGCGGCGTCTCGCGCGCCTGCACCATGGCGACATCCAGTTGCGCAGCGAACCCGGGCAGGGCAGCGTCTTCACGGTGGTGCTGCCGCAACTCCAGCCCGGCGCGGCCGAACCGGCGCCCCCGGTCGAGGCCGCCCCGGCGGCCAGCAATGCCACGACGACGCTGCCGGACACGCCGCTTGCCGATCCGGCGGCCCACCGCGACACCACCATCCTCGTCATCGAGGACGATCCGGCCTTCGCGCGCGTCCTGGCCGACATGATCCGGCGCAAGGGCTGCTCGGCCCTGGTGGCCCATGGCGGCGAAGCCGGCCTGCAACTGGCCCGCCAGCATCATCCCACCGGCATCATCCTGGACCTGATGCTGCCCGACATGGACGGCTGGACCGTCCTGGAACGGCTCAAGGCCGAGCCCGGCCTGCGCCACGTCCCCGTGCACATCGTTTCGGCGCTGGACGAACCGGCGCGCACGCGGGACTCCGGCGCCGCCGGCTACCTGACCAAGCCGGTGTCGGCCGACGCGCTCAACGGCGCCATCGACCGCCTGATGCTGCCGGCCGAAGGCCAGGCCCGGCGGCTGCTGATCATCGACGACGATCCGGCCTCCCGCACCTCGGTGCGGACCCTGCTGTCGTCCCAGCCCGTCGAGATCTCGGAGGCCGGCTCGGCCGAGGAAGCGCTGGCCTTGCTGCGCGGCGAGACCTTCGACTGCGTCGTGCTGGACCTGGGCCTGCCCGGCATCTCCGGCTTCGACTTCCTTGAACGGCTGTCCGCCGTCGAACCGCGCCCGCCGGTCGTGGTGTATTCCGCGCGCGAACTGTCGCGCGAAGACCAGCTGCGGATACGCTCGCACACCGACAGCGTGGTGATCAAGGGCGCGCATTCGTCGGAACGGCTGCTGGACGAAGTCAGCCTGTTCCTGCACAGCGTGCGGCTGCGGCCCGCGGCGCCGGCCTCGGGCAGCGACGACGACCTGCACGGCCGCAAGGTCCTGATGGTGGACGACGACATGCGCAACCTGTTCGCCCTGTCCAAGGCGCTGCGCGGCCGCGGCATGGAAGTCCTGATGGCGCAGGACGGCAGCAAGGCCCTGCGGCAGTTGGAAGAGAACCCCGACATCGAACTGGTCCTGATGGACGTCATGATGCCGGTCATGGACGGCTACGAGGCCACGCAGGAGATCCGCAAGAACCCGCGCCACGCGCACCTGCCCATCATCTCGCTGACAGCCAAGGCCATGCAGGGCGACCGCGAGAAAAGCCTGGCCTCGGGCGCCAACGACTACCTGCCGAAACCGGTGGACATTCCCAAGCTGCTGTCTATGATGCGAGTATGGCTGCACCGCTAGGCCCGCCTGGAACGCCATGGAACCCGACCTGGACGAAATCGAGCTGGACCTGTTCGTCGAAGCCCTGCGGCGGCGCCACGGCTACGACCTGAGCCAGTACGCGCGCCCCTCGCTCAAGCGGCGCGTGCAGGGGCTGGTCCGCCAGCACGGCCTCGCGCACATCGGCGAGCTCACCTCGCGCATGCTGCGCGATGCCTCCTTCATGCCCCAGGTGATCGACGGGCTGTCGGTGCCGGTCTCTGAAATGTTCCGCGACCCCTTCGTGTTCGAGGCGCTGCGCACCAAGGTGTTCCCGACCCTGGCCTCGTATCCCAGTATCAACATCTGGCAGGCGGGGTGCGCCCATGGCGAGGAAGTCTATTCGCTCGCCATCCTGCTCGAGGAAGCCGGGCTGTACGACCGCAGCCAGATCTATGCCACCGATTTCTCCGACGCCGCGCTGGCGCGTGCCCGGGAGGGCATCTTCCCCGTGCGCGAGGCGCGTGCGGCCTCGCTGCGCTACCAGCAGGCGGGCGGCACCCGCACGCTGGCCGACTACTATCATGCGCGCTACGACCTGGTGAAGCTGGACGAATCGCTGTGCCGCAACGTGGTGTTCGCCAACCACAACCTGGCCATCGACGGCGTGTTCTGCGAAGCCCACCTGATCCTGTGCCGCAACGTGCTGATCTACTTCAACAACGCCTTGCAGGACCGCACGCTGGCCCTGTTCGCCGACAGCCTGGTGCGCGGCGGCTTCCTGTGCCTGGGCACCAAGGAAAACCTCGCGCTGGCCTCGGCCGCCTCCAGCTTCGCCACGGTGGACGGCCCGGCGCGGATATTCCGGTCGGTGCGGGCAACCTGACGGAGGCATGCGATGGAACTGGTGGCCATCGGCTGTTCCACCGGCGGGTTGCGGGCCCTGCAAGTCCTGCTGCGCGCCCTGGCCCCCTGCCCCCGCACCGCGTTCGTCGTCGTCATCCACACGGCCTCGGCCGATGCCGATTCCCTGTGCCAGTTGCTCGCCCGCGACACCCCCATGCCCGTGCAGGAAGCGCAGGAGCGCGCGCCGGTGCTGCCGGGTGTGCTCCATGTCGCGCCGCCGGGCTATCATCTGCTGATCGGGCGCGACCAATATTTCTATTTGAATGTCGACCCCAAGGTCTGCTTCGTGCGACCCAGCATCGACGTGCTGTTCGAATCGGCCGCCGAGGCCTACCGCCACCGCATGGCCGGCGTGATCCTGACCGGCGCCAACGACGACGGCGCGCGCGGATTGCGCTGCGTGCGGCAGCGGGCGGGCATCGCACTGGTGCAGGACCCGGAGGAAGCGGAAGCCTCCAGCATGCCAGAAGCGGCGCTTTCCCTGGCGGGCGCCGACCATTGCCTCGCGCTCGCCGACATCGCGAGTGAACTCAACCGGATGTGCCTATCTTGAAGACCGACCTGCCCACTCCCAAGATCCTGATCGTGGACGACACGCCGGCCAACCTGTTCGCCATGCGCAAGCTGCTGGCGCAGATCGATGCCGAGCTGGTCACGGTCACCTCGGGCAACGAAGCGCTGGCGCTTTGCCTGGACCAGCGCTTCGCGCTCATCCTGCTCGACGTCAACATGCCGGAGATGGACGGCTACGAGGTCGCCGCCCTCTTGTCCAACGAGCCGCTCAATCGCGATACGCCCGTCATCTTCGTCACGGCCGCCTTCGCCGACGACCTGAACCAGTTGAAGGGGTATCGCAGCGGCGCCGTGGACTACATCGCCAAGCCGGTCAACGACTCGATCCTGCTGTCCAAGGTCAAGGTCTTCCTGGAACTGGAAACCGGCCGCCAGCGGCTGGCGCAGGCGCTGTCCACGCTGGAACAGCGCAACCAGCAGTTGCAGGTGGAGATCGCCGAACGGCGGCGCATCGAGGAACAGATGCGCCACCAGGCCACGCACGACCAGTTGACGGGGCTGCCGAACCGGGCCTTGTTCATCGAGACCCTGGACCGCTTCCTGAGCCGCGCCCAGCGGCACGAGGAATTGTTCGCGCTGCTGTACGTGGACATCGACGGTTTCAAGCAGGTCAACGACGGCCACGGCCACCAGGCCGGCGACATGCTGTTGCAGGCTTTTTCGCTGCGACTGCGGTCCGCGCTGCGCGCCGAGGACGTCGTGGCCCGCCTGGGCGGCGACGAATTCGGCGTCCTGCTGTGCAAGGCCGCCGACGCCGCCGCCATCCAGCAGAAATGCGTCGACTTGTGCGAGATCCTGCGCGCGCCCTACCGGCTGACCAGCAACGGCACGGCATTCACGGCCCATGTCGGCGCCAGCATCGGCGCGGCGATCGCCATGCATCACGGCACCAGCCGCGACAGCCTGGTGCAGGCGGCCGACAACGCGATGTATGAGGCCAAGCGCAGCGGCAAGAACCAGGCGAGGCTGGCCGCCACGCTACTGTGACCGGCCGCGCTAAAGCGTGACCGCGACGCCCTGGCGGGCGTCGGCATGGCGCAGGAAGTCGGTGACGGCATCGCCCTCCATGGGCGGCGAGCACAGGAACCCCTGCCAGGCATCGCAGCCCAATTGCCGGAGCGCCTCCAGTTGCTGCGGCGTCTCGACGCCTTCGGCGATGGTCTGGATCTCGACCGAGCGACAGAACTGGATGACCGTGCGCAGCATTTCCTTGTCGTAGGTGTTGTCCAGCATCCCGGCCACGAACTGCCGGTCCAGCTTGACGGCCGCGAACTGCGCCGAGCGCAGCCGCAGGAAATTGGAATATCCGCTGCCGAAGTCGTCCAGGCTGAAGCCCACCCCCATTTCCCCCAGCCGCCGGGTGATGGCGCCGGCGGCTTCCGGATCGGGGATCTCGGCCGACTCGGTCAGCTCGATCTCCAGCCTGCCCGGTTCGATGCCGTATTCCTCCAGGATCCTGCCCACGCTCTCGGCCAGGTCCCCCTGCAACTGGGCTGCGCTGAGATTGACGGCCACCTGGGCACAGAACACGCCTTCCTCGCGCCATTGGGCCAGTTGCTGGCAGGCGCGCTTGAGCACCCACATGCCCAGCGCGGAACTGAGCCCCGCCGCCTCGACCTCGGGCACGAAGTCGTTGGGCATGACCAGGGTGCCCTTGCGATGCCAGCGCACCAGGGCCTCGACGCCCCGCACCCGGCCGGTCCGCATCTCGAGCTGAGGCTGGTAGAACAGTTCGAACTCGCCGCGGTCCAGGCCCTGCATGACCTCGGTGACCAGCGTGTCTTCGCGCGACATCAGCCTGCCGTCCAGGTCCTCGGGACCGTCGTTCCAGCACACCCAGCGCGCGCGGGTGCGCAGCGCGTAGCGGGCCGCCTGCTGGGCGCGCAGCAGCACGTTGGAGGGCTGGGGCAGGTCGCTGGGCAGCATGACGATGCCGAAGGCGGCCAGCGAGGCCCCCTGGCTGGCGCCCAGTATCTGCAACAGCGAGGACCGCTGGAACAGCCGCTGGGCGGCGCCTATCGCGCCCGACTTGTCGTTGACGTCGCGCAACACGATGATCAGGCTGGCGTCATCGAGCATGCAAAGCAGGTCGTCCGCCCGGATGAAACGGCGGATCTTGCCCAGGATCTCGTCACGCTGGTGGGGAGCGGCATCGGAGGGCAAGGCCAGCGCCATGACGGCGGCGCGCCGGCGCTCGCCGATCAGCACACCCAGTTCGCGCAACAACATGGCCCGTTCGCTGACATTGGCGAACTGTCGTACGGCCTCGGCGGGCTTGGACCTTCTAGGCATCGGCGACATGGAAAAATCGAACAAACATCAAGCTTCTTTTAATCGATATACCGCTAGTCCGTCATCGGCGCCAGGCACACGGAGCCGTGATACATGATCATCGCACACAGGCGATCATCGCAAAAGCGAAACCGCGCCCCATGCGGCCCGCCCGGTCATCCGGCGCCAGATGCGCGCCTTTCGCGGCAAGTTAGTAAACGCCAACATTAGACTTCACCCGATAATTGGCATGGGAACATTACGGGACGCATAGGCTGCAAGCACGGGTTCGCCCGTTACAATGTTAACAACTGTTGCCTCCAGTACGAACCCCCCCGGCAATCCCCTATGCTCTCAAACGGATCAATGGGAAACACATGAAAGAATCCGACGACATCGCCAACCTGTTCCGGCACTTCGGCGGCCAGCCTGGCCAGTACCAGGAGATCAGTCGCGCCAACGAAGCCCGCCAGTCACGCGAGCGCTGGCCGCTACTGGCCTCGATCGAGGCGGACCAGGCTGCACGCCTTCCCCCCGTGGAAGCGCCTGTCCCCGGAGACCTTCCGCAGGCACCGCAGCCGGCCGTCCTGCCCGCGGCCGCCCGGCCGGTTGCCGCGCCGCCTGCCGCCGAACCGGTCCCGTCGCCGGCGGGGCGCATCGAGCCCCATCTGTCCCCCTCGCCGGCATCGCCTCCTCCCACCGCTCCGCGCGCCGGCGTCGGCGTCTCCACGACCGATGCCCGCATGGCTCCTGAGCAGGGACCGGAACCCCAGTTGCAAGCGCTCTTCACCCGCCTGGCCCGACCTGCCCCGCAACCCCCGGCCGGCAAGAAAAGCGAATCCCTCCTCGAACGTTTGAATCGACTGTGAAGATTATTGCTGTCGTTTCCGCCAAGGGCGGCGTCGGCAAGACCACGGCCGCCGCGAACCTCTGCGCGGCCCTGCGGCAGGGCGGCCGCAACGTGCTCGCCATCGATCTCGACCCCCAGAACGCCTTGCACCTGCATTTCGGCGACGATCCCCAGCGCATCACGGGCACGTCCCGGGCGACGCTGGCCAGGCAGGACTGGCGCGACATCCGCTTCTCCAGTTCATCCGGCGTCGTCGTCCTGCCTTACGGGGCCGTCAACGAGGACGACCGGCGGGCCTTCGAGCACCACCTGGAAGTGCACGCCGACTGGCTGACCCGCAACCTCCAGAGCTTGGGCCTGGGCACCGAGGACGTGGTCGTGCTGGACACGCCCCCGGGCCCTTCGATCTACATGCGCACCGCCTTGTCGGCGGCGCAGCTGAGCGTCATCGTGACGCTGCCCGACGCCGCTTCCTATGCCACGCTTCCGATGATGGAAGGCCTGGTCCAGACCTACTGCGTCACGCGGCCCGACTTCATCAACCACGTATTCGTGGTCAACCAGGTCGACAACTCGCGGCAACTCGCGCGCGACGTGCTGCAGGTCATGCGCGCCGACTTCGGCAAGCGCGTGGTCGGCGTCATCCATCAGGACCAGTCGGTCAGCGAAGCCCTTGCCTTCAACCAGAGCGTGCTTGACTACGACCCGCGGTGCCAGGCCACGCAAGACTACCTGGCGTGCGCCCAGAGCATCGAGGACGTGCTGTCCACCCTCGGGCCCTCGCTCTGATCTCAGGCGCAGTGATGCGGCACAACCCTCCCGTGCCATGGGGTAGTATTACAGAACACGGCGGGCCAGTCCCGCCCCTGTTGCCGCCCTTCGCACCGTGACCGAAAAAACCATCCTGCTGACCGATTACCGCGCGCGCCGCCCCGTTCCCGTGGCCGCCAGTGACCTCATCGCGCCCTCCGGCCAACTGGCGGACACGCGCGGCAGGATGCTGCACGACCTGCGCATCTCCGTCACCGACCGCTGCAACTTCCGCTGCGTGTACTGCATGCCCAAGGAAGTCTTCGGCAAGGACTACCCCTACCTGCCCCACGACGCCCTGCTCAGCTTCGAGGAAATCGTGCGGCTGGCGCGGCTGTTCGTGGCCCACGGCGTCGAGAAGGTCCGCCTGACCGGCGGCGAACCGCTGCTGCGCAAGAATATCGAGACCCTGGTTGCCCGGCTGGCCGAGCTGCGCACGCCATCGGGCAAGCCGCTCGACCTGACCCTGACCACCAACGCGTCGCTGCTGGCGCGCAAGGCGCGCGCCCTGGCCGACGCCGGCCTGAACCGGGTCACCGTCAGCCTGGACGCGCTGGACGACACGGTCTTTCGCCGCATGAACGACGTCGACTTCGCCGTTGCCGACGTGCTGCACGGCATCGATGCCGCGGCCGAGGCAGGCCTGGGGCCCATCAAGGTCAACATGGTGGTCAAGAAGGGCCTCAACGACGACCAGATCGAGCCCATGGCCGAGCACTTCCGCCACTCCGGCCACACCCTGCGCTTCATCGAGTACATGGACGTGGGCGCCTCCAACGGCTGGAAGATGGATGAAGTCGTGCCCTCTGCCGACATCCTGCGCCGCCTGGGCGCCCGCTGGCCGCTCGAAACCCTGGAGCCGCACTATGCCGGCGAAGTCGCCCAGCGCTGGCGCTATCGCGACGGCGGCGGCGAAGTGGGCGTCATCTCCAGCGTCACCCAGGCCTTCTGTTCATCCTGTACCCGCGCCCGCCTGTCCACCGAAGGCCAGCTCTACCTGTGCCTGTTCGCCGACCAGGGCTACGACCTGCGCACCCTGTTGCGCTGCGGCGCCAGCGACGAACAACTGGCCACCGCCATCGCCCGCATCTGGCAGGCCCGCACCGACAACTACTCCGAACGCCGCTCCGCCGACACGCCCCGCTCCGGCCGCATAGAAATGAGCTACATCGGCGGGTGATGGAGCCCCCCCCTACGCGCTTCGCGCGCCCCCCAGGGGGCGATGCGAGTGGACCGGAAGGGAAGCCCACCCCACGCGGCCCATGGCCGCACCCCTCAAGGGGCGGCACTGGCGGACCGGCAAAGCCGGATCCGCTGCGCCCTGGGCCTGATCCGATCGCGGATACAAGAGCGGCCTCGCATCATATGCAAGGCCGTTTTTATTGAGCCCAAGCGGCTGCCAGGCAGTATCGCCGTTCTCCGCCAGCCCGTTGGTACCCCAGGATGCGGTGGATCCGGCTCCGCCGGTCCACGCGCATCGCCCCCTGGGGGGGCGCGCGAAGCGCGTAGGGGGGGCTAAAACCCCATGGCAAAGTTCAGCTGGACTTGGTTCAGGCCCTGGTTGGGCTTCTTCATGCCGCCATTGGAGAAGTGCGACACGCGCAGGCCCAGGCGCATGTTGTCGGCCAGCTTGAAGCCGGCGCCGATGTGGTCGCCGAACTGGAAGGTCGAGCTGATGTCCTTGTCGTGGAACTTGGTCTCGCTGACGGCGGTGGCGCCGATGCCGCCTTCGATGTAGAAGCGTTCGGTGGGCCACCAGCGGAACATGGGAATGGCGTTGAGCTGCCACATGCGGCGGGCGTAGCCCGGCAGCGCGCTCGAGGTCCACCAGTACGAGCCGCCCAGTTCGCCCACCACTTCCAGGCGGGTCGAGCCGAGTTTCATGTGCCAGAGCGGCGAAGTCTCGTAGTTGAGCGTGGCGCGATGGTTGCCGTCGACCACGCCGTACTGGGCGCTCCAGCCGCCGTTGGCGAAACCGCCGGTGGGGTCGGCCCCATGGGCCGAGAAGGAAGCAAGGGCGAGAAGCGCGGCGGCTAGGGCGGTTTTTTTCATCTGATCGGCTGCCTGTGATGCTTCGCGCGGACGCCGTCTAGATCGTCTGCCCGTGGGGGCAGGATGCGGTCCCCCGCGTGAAGAGGGAAAGGAAACTTCGACTATAACAAACTCGTTACATCTGCATACGTCCGATGACAGGCCGCGTTGCAGGCTAGCCGCAGTTCCCTTCTCCGCCTCAGGCCACGGCGTCCGCCGGCTGCTGGGTCAGCAATGCCAGCAGGCGCGCGATTTCCTCGCGCATCTTGCGGCGGTCGACGATCATGTCGATGGCGCCCTTCTCGAGCAGGAACTCGGCACGCTGGAAGCCTTCGGGCAGTTTCTCGCGCACGGTCTGCTCGATCACGCGCGGGCCGGCGAAGCCGACCAGCGCCTTGGGCTCGGCGATCACGACGTCGCCCATGAACGCGAAGCTGGCCGACACGCCGCCCATGGTGGGGTCGGACAGCACGCTGATGAAAGGCAGCTTGCGCGAGGACAACAGCGTCAGCGCGGCGGTGGTCTTGGCCATCTGCATCAGCGACAGCAGGCCTTCCTGCATGCGCGCGCCGCCCGAGGCGGTCACGCAGATGAACGGCACCTTCTGCTCGATGGCGGCCTGGGCGCCGCGCACGAAGCGCTCGCCCACGACCGAGCCCATGGAGCCCGCCATGAATTCGAACTCGAAGCAGGCCACCACCACCGGCAGCGTATGCATGGCGCCGCCCATGACCACCAGCGCATCGGTCTCGCCGGTTTGCGCCATGGCGTCCTGCAGGCGGTCGGGATATTTCTTGGTGTCCTTGAACTTCAGGCTGTCCACCGGCAGCGTGCCGATGCCGATCTCGTAGCGGCCTTCGGCGTCCAGCAGCGCGTCGATGCGCTGGCGCGCGCCGATGCGCATGTGGTGCTCGCACTTGGGGCACACGTTCAGGTTCTTGACGAGATCGTCGCGGTACAGCACCGACTCGCACGACGGGCACTTGACCCACAGGCCCTCCGGCACGCGGCGGGCCGAGCCGTCGGTGGTCTTGATACGGGGAGGGAGCAGTTTTTCTATCCAGCTCATGCGGATTTCCTTGATTCTTGGGAGGCCCCGCCCGGAGGCGGGGCATCTAGCGCCCCCCGGATTGTACGCAACCATGCCCCGGCTGCGCGAGCGCAGATTTCGGGCTGTCGTTCCGGGGGGGTGCCTTGCGAGGCGGCGTCGATTTCCTGGATCAGCCGGGTGCCGATGACCACGGCGTCGGCCTCGGCGCCCAGCGCCCGGGCGCTCTGGCCGTCGCGGATGCCGAAGCCCACGCCCACCGGCAGCGAGACGAACTGCCGGATGTGCGCCAGCCGGCGCGAGACGTCCTGGACGTCCAGGTGGCCGGCGCCGGTCACGCCCTTGAGCGAGACGTAGTACACGTAGCCGCGCGCGACCCGGGCCACGGCCTGGATGCGCTCATCGGTGGTGGTCGGCGCCAGCAGGAAGATGGGGTCGATGCCATGCCCTTCCAGCAGGGCGCCGAACTCGCCGGCTTCCTCGGGCGGATAGTCCACCACCAGGCAGCCGTCCACGCCGGCTTCCTGCGCGGCGGCGGCGAAGGCGGCCTGGCCCATGCGCTCGACGGGGTTGGCATAGCCCATCAGCACCACCGGCGTCTGGCTGTCGGTGCGGCGGAATTCCTTGACCATGGCCAGCACGTCGCGCAGGCCCACGCCCTGCTCCAGCGCATGCTGGCTGGAACGCTGGATGACCGGGCCGTCGGCCATGGGATCGGAGAACGGCACGCCCAGCTCCAGCACGTCGGCGCCGGCGGCCACCAGCGCGTGCATGATGGGAACCGTGCTGGCCGGCGTGGGATAGCCGGCGGTGACGTAGGGGATCAGGGCGCAGGCGCCCGGGGCGGCGGCACGGCGCGCGAACGCGGCGGCGATACGGGAGGATGACGACATGGAGACCGCCCTCAGAGCGCGATGCCCGAACGTTCGGCGACGGTATGCATGTCCTTGTCGCCACGTCCGGAAAGGTTGACCAGCAGGATCTTGTCCTTGGGCAGCGTGGGCGCCAGCCGGACCGCATGCGCGATGGCATGGGACGACTCCAGCGCCGGGATGATGCCCTCGATCCGGCAGCAGTGATGGAAGGCCGCCAGGGCCTCGTCGTCCGTCACGCCCACATAGGTCGCCCGGCCGCTGTCCATCAGCCACGCATGCTCGGGACCCACGCCCGGATAATCCAGGCCGGCCGAGATCGAATGGGTGTCGATCACCTGCCCGTTCTCGTCCTGCAGCACGTAGGTGCGGTTGCCGTGCAGCACGCCCGGCGCCCCGCCGGCCAGCGAGGCCGCGTGGCGGCCCGTCTCCATGCCTTCGCCGGCGGCCTCCACGCCCACCAGCGCGACGTCCTCGTACGGCAGGTAGGGATGGAAGATGCCCATGGCGTTCGAGCCGCCGCCCACCGCCGCGATCACGACGTCGGGCTGGCGCCCGGCGGCCTTGGGCATCTGCACCAGGCACTCGTTGCCGATGACGGTCTGGAAGTCGCGCACCATCATCGGATACGGGTGGGGACCGGCCACCGTGCCGATGATGTAGAAGGTGTCCTCGACGTTGGTCACCCAGTCGCGCATGGCTTCGTTCAGCGCGTCCTTGAGCGTGCGCGAGCCCGAATCCACGGGCACGACGGTCGCGCCCAGCAGCTTCATCCGGTAGACGTTGGCGGCCTGCCGCTTGACGTCCTCGCTGCCCATGTAGACCACGCACTCCATGCCGTAGCGGGCCGCGACGGTGGCGGTCGCCACGCCGTGCTGGCCGGCGCCGGTCTCGGCGATCACGCGGCGCTTGCCCATGCGGCGGGCCAGCAGCGCCTGTCCGATGCAGTTGTTCACCTTGTGCGCGCCGGTGTGGTTCAGGTCTTCCCGCTTGAACCAGATCTGCGCGCCGCCCAGTTCCTCGGACCAGCGCCTGGCGTGGTAGACGGGGCTGGGGCGGCCCACGAAGTGCTCGAGTTCGTAGTTGAACTCGGCGACGAAATCGGGATCGTGCTGGTAGCGCGCATAGTTCTGGCGCAGTTCGTCCAGCGCGTGCATGAGCGTCTCGGCGACGAACACGCCGCCATATGGGCCGAAATGGCCCCTCGCATCGGGGAAGTCGTAGGTTTTCACTGGGATGGTCCCGGCTATGAAGCCCGGCCCGCGCGCCTGGCGCGCGCCGGAAGGATTGGGGGAATGCGGCGTCAGGCGCCGTCGGCTCGCCGCACCTGCGCCACGAATTCGGCGATCTTGTCGGCGGATTTGATGCCTGGCGATTCTTCCACGCCGCTGCTTACGTCGACAGCGAACGGGCGCACGGACTCAATGGCTGCCGCCACATTTCCGGCATGCAACCCACCAGATAAAACGACCGGACGCGCGCTTTCGCTGCTGACCAGAGACCAATCGAACGCTCTCCCGCTACCGCCGTAGCCGTCGGAATGGCTGTCGAACAGCCAGCCTGCGGCGGAACCGTACTGTAGGCAGGATTTTAGCAAAGCCTGCGATGTTTCCATGCCCGGCCCGCCCACGCGGAAGGCACGCAGGTAGCGCTGGCCGTGGCGTTCGCATTGTTCCGGCGTCTCGTCGCCATGGAACTGGAGCAGGTCGGGCCGGACCACGTCCAGCACGTCCTGGATCTGCGCCTCGGACGCGTTGACGAACAAGGCGACCACGTCGACGAACGGCGGGACGAGGCGCCGCAGCTCGGCCGCGCGCGCTGGCGCCAGCGCGCGCCGGCTGGGAGGGTAGAACACCAGGCCGATGGCGTCGGCGCCCGCGCCGACGGCGGCGGCGACGTCCTGTTCGCGGGTCAGGCCGCAGATCTTGATACGGGTACGGGACATCCCGCCATCATACCGCCCCGCGCTTGCCCCACTTTCCGGCCGCTTCCCCGCCGCGCTAGGTACAAGCCCTAAATTGATGATTCATGCACAACTATTCATGATTGCGCCACAAAAACAAGAACTATTTTGCATAAACGTTCGTCTGCCTGCGGTTCCACCCATAAGAAAGAGGGCAGCCTGGCTGCCCGCCGAGGAGATCACCATGGCACGCCTGAAGCAGCATTCCTCTCCCTTGCCTCGTCCATTCGCCAGCCTGCCGCCGCGCACCTGGGCCGCGGGCCTGCTGGCCGCCCTGGGCGCCTGTGGCGGCAGCGACGATCCGCCCGCCCCGCCCCCGCCGCCGCCCGCGGCCACGCTCAGCTGCGACGACAGCATGAAGGCCGCCTTCAAGCCGGACGCGAACACCCAGGTGGTCCTGGCCAAGGCCTTCAGGCAGGGCGACGCGCTGGCCCTGGCGGGTACGCCGGCCTCGCCCGCGCCCGCCAAGGCCACCCAGGATGTGTGCCTGGTCAAGATGGTGGTCGGCCCGGGCAATCCGGGCACGGCGGATGCGCCGTCCACCTCGCCCGGCATCGGCATCGAGGTCTGGTTGCCCACGCCCGCCAACTGGAACCAGCGCATCCGCAACCTGGGCGGTGGCGGCTGGGCCGGCGGCAGCCAGGCCTCGGCCACCCAGATCGGCAACGCCGGCGCCGCCGCCACCGCGGCCCTGGGCTATGCGGTCGGCAGCACCGACACCGGCCATGCCATCGCGGGCAACGGGTCGTTCGCGATGAAGGAAGACGGCACGATCAACAGCGCGCTATGGGCGGATTTCGCCGAACGCAGCCTGCACGAACTCGCGGTCAAGACCAAGGCGCTGGTCGAGGCCTACTACGGCAAGCCGCAGCAGTACGCCTACTGGGAAGGCTGCTCCACCGGCGGACGCCAGGGCTACAAGATCGCCCAGGAACATCCGGACGATTACGATGGCTACCTGAATGGCGCCCCCGCCTTCAACTGGACCCGCTTCATCACCAACGAACTCTATCCGCAGGTGGCGATGCAGCGCGACCTGGGCGGCCCGATCGCCGCCGACAAGCTGCGCCGCGTCAGCGCCGCCGCGGTCAGCGCCTGCGACACCGTGGGCGGCCAGCACCTGGGCTTCATTCCCGACACCAGCCAGTGCCGCTACGATCCGACGCGCGACGCCTCGGCGCTGTGCGCGGGCGTGGCCGGCAACGGCGTGGTCGGCACCAGCACCGATGCCGCCTGCGTCTCGCTGGCCTAGGCCCGGACCATCAACAAGATCTGGTACGGCCAGACCGCCGACGGCAGCGCCCCCGACCCGCAGGCGGACAACGCCAGCGCCGCCACGCTGGCCAGCAAGCAGCTCTGGTGGGGCCTGACGCGCGGCACGGATCTCGGCGGCCTGGCCGGCTCCTCCGGCACGCCTCCGGTCGCCCGGCCGTTCACCATCGCCACCGACATGGTTGCCCTGGAGTTGCAGAATCCAAGCTACGCGACCCCGTCCTTCACCAACGCGACCGGCAATGGCACGGACAAATGGAAGGACATGAGCTACGCCGACCTGGCCAACGCCTATGACCGGGGCGTCGCGCTACAGGCGGCCTTCGGCCACATCAACACCGACAATCCGGACCTGACGCGGCTGCGCGACGGCGGCGGCAAGGTCATCAGCTACCACGGGCTGGCCGACCAGTTGATCACACCCGCCGGTTCGCTGAACTACCTCGCTCGCGTGGCCGACAAGATGGGCGGCATGGACGCCGTCCAGGCCTTCAACCGCCTGTACCTGGTCCCGGGCATGGGCCACTGCGCCGGCGTGGGCACCGTCAGCGGCAGCGCGGGGCCGGCCGCCACGGCCAACACCGTGCCGCTGCCCGCGGCCAACCAGTTCTTCGACGCCCTGGTCGCCTGGGTGGAGAAAGGCACACAGCCGGGCCCGCTGATGTTGAAGTCCGCCGACGCCAGCGTCAGCATGCCGATCTGCGTCCATCCGCAGAAGGCCACCTACAAGGGCAGCGGTTCCGTCACCGACGGCGCGAACTACAGCTGCCGCTAGGAAGCCGGCCGGACGCCCGGCGGATCAGCGCCCCAGCCTGATCTCGTCGGTGGCGTCGGTGGACGGCAGGCCGTAGTCGCCGGGATAGCCCACGGCCGTCAGGTAGAGGCCGTCGGGCGAGAAGGTGGGCGCCGCCTTGGTCCGGTTGCGCTCGGCCAGCAGTGCGGGCATCCAGTCGGCGGACTGCCTGCCCTGCCCCACGTACACCAGCGCCCCCACGATGTTGCGGACCATGTGATGCAGGAAGGCATTGGCGCGCAAGGTGAAGACCACCAGCCTGCCGCGCCGCTCGATGCCGAGTTCGTGCATCGTGCGCACGGGCGAGGCCGCCTGGCACTCGGACGACCGGAAGCTGCTGAAATCGTGCTCGCCCAGCAGATGGACCGCTCCCGCCCGCATCGCCTCCAGGTCCAGGGGACGGAAGCTCCAGCCCGCGCGGCCCGTCCACAGCGGTGAGCGCACGGGATCGTCCAGCAGCAGGTAGACATAGGAACGCGAGCGCGCCGAGAACCGGGCGTGGAAGTCGGCGGGCACCTCGCGCGCCCAGCGCACCGCGATGCTGGGCGGCAGATGTGCGTTCACGCCGCGGACCCAGGCTTGCTCGGGACGCAGCACCGAGGTGTCCAGATGCACGATCTGCTGCGCGGCATGAACGCCGGTGTCGGTGCGGCCGGCGCAGAGGGTGGCCACCGGCTGGCCGACGAAAGCGGCCAGGGCCGACTCCAGCCGGTCCTGCACGGTTCGCCGGTGCGGCTGGGTCTGCCAGCCCAGCCAGGGGGAGCCGTCGTAGCTCAGCCCCAGCGCGATGCGCGGCATGCCCGGCGATCCTACCAGGAGGCGAGCAGCGCCCGCGCCCGTTCGCGCTGGTCCGCGTCGCCGTCGCGCAGGACCTCTTCCAGCAGCTCGCGCGCGCCGGCGCGATCGCCCATGTCGGCGTAGGCCTTGGCCAGGTCCAGCTTGGCGGCCATGCCGGCCGGCGCGTCCAGGTCCGTGTCCAGGTCGATGCCGGTGGCGGAGGCGGGCCCGGTCTCGTCCTGCGCCGGCGCGGGGGCGTCCAGGTTCAGGTCCAGTCCGAAGGCCGCCGCGGCAGCCTTCGGAACGGCCGCGGGACGGCCGGCATCCTCGGGCTCGTCGTCGTCCGGGTAGTCGTCGGGTTCGCCTTCCACGCGCGGCGGCAGCTCGTCGGGAATGGGAAACGGCGGAATGTCGTCCCAGTCGCGCAGGTGGTTGACCGGCGCGCCCGCTGCCGACGGCAGCGCGTCGGCCTCTTCGCTGGCGTTCTCGTCCTCGATGCGGGCCGCCTCGCGCGCCTCTTCCTGTTCGGCGCGGGCCGAGCGGCGGCGCAGCGCGAAGGCGCCGAGCAGGGCCGCCAGCACGGCGACGATGGCGCCCAGCACCGCCACGCTATGGTCGCGGACCTTGTCGGCCACCGAAGCGGTCAGGGATGGCTTGGTCTCGGGAGCGCCGGCCGGCGCGGCTTCGGCGGGCTCGGCCGGCACGGCGGCATTCGTGGGCGGCTCGCCCGGCGCTTGCGCCGGGGCCGCGGGCGCGGCGGCATCCGGCCGGGCGGCCGTGTCGCCGGCCGCCGGCGCCGGCTGGCCGCCCATGGCATCGGCCGCGCGGTCGCGGGCCTGCTGCTCCATCTTCGCCAGTGTTTCGTTCTGTGCCTCGAGCAGGCCGCGCATGGCCTCGACGTTGCCCTGCAAGGCCTCGACCCGCTCCTGCGCCTCGCGCATGGCCCTGGCGGTGGCGTCGCGCTCTTCTTCCAGACGGTCGCGCGTGGTCTGCTCGCCGCCGGCGGCCGTTTCCTGGCCGCCGCTGGAAAGCTTGAGGGCATCACCCTCTTTCGCGCCGGATTCCGCCTGCGATCCGGCCGAGGACGCGATGTCGCCCCGCGACTCCGCCCCGCCCGTGGCCGCGCCGGCCGGCACCTGCCGGGCCCCGCCGGCAACGCGTTGGCGATAGGCCTCGAAGGCTTCTGCCTGGCTGGCGAACAGCGCCGCGGCCTGCGCCGCGTCGATCGCGCCCACGTCGTCCGCGCCGGGCACGGACAGCGACGCGCCGGCGCGCAGCCGGTTCATGTTGCCGTCGACGAAGGCCTGGGGATTGGCGCGCAGCAGCGCCGCCAGGGTCTGGTAGATCGATGCGCCTTCGGGCTTGAGGCGGCCCGCGATGCCGAACAGGGTATCGCCGGGCTTGACCTCCAGCGCGGCGGGCGTGGACTGCGTCTCGGCCGCCTGCGCCTTGGGCGCCGGCACGTCCAGGATGAAGGTGTACTGGCGGATGAAGCGGCCCATGTTCCAGGTCAGCTCCACCAGCAGGTCCAGCACATGGACGTCCAGCGGCGCCGCCGAGGCGATGCTGACCACCTTGCGCCCGTCGGGGCGGTCTTCGATACGCAGGGTCAGGTTGGCCAGCGCCTCGCTGTATTCGAGCTGGGTCTGGCGGTAGACGTCCCGCGGCGCGACGGCCGCCTTCAGCGTGGCGGCTTCCTGCGGCGTCGCGGCATTGACGGTGATCTCGGCCCGCAGGGGCTCGCCGGATGCGGACAGGACTTTCAGCGCCCCCAGGTCGGCGGCCTGCGCCGCCGATACGGCTCCGGCCGCCAATCCCAGCGCCAGCAGTCCCGCCGATGGACCGCCCGCGCGCGGACGCTTGTATATCAAGGCCGGACGGCCTGTCTCTCGGTCGGAAAGTCCGTTCATCCTAATCCCATGCGCAAAAGCCCCCGCGAATAGCCTGGCGGTTGGTCAACCCGGCAGGTCGCCGCCCGCCGGGCCTCCTTGTAGCATCAGAGACTTACCGTCGCAAGCTCAGGTACGTTCTGATGCAAGCCCGAGTATCAGAGTTCGCCCAGGGCGATGCGCAGCATGCGGCGCAGCGGCTCGGCCGCGCCCCACAGCAACTGGTCGCCCACGGTGAAGGCGCTCAGGTACTCGGGGCCCATCGCCAGCTTGCGCATGCGGCCGACCGGGATGTCCAGGGTACCCGTGACGGCCACGGGCGTAAGCGACTGCATCGACGCCTCGCGCGTGTTGGGAACGACCTTGGCCCATTGGTTGTTCTCGCGCAGCATGCCCTCGATCTCGTCCAGCGGCACGTCCTTCTTGAGCTTGATGGTCAGCGCCTGGCTGTGGCAGCGCATCGCACCGATGCGCACGCACAGACCGTCGATGGGAATGGGCGACGAGCCGAAGCCCTCGCCGCGGCCCAGGATCTTGTTGGTCTCGGCGCCGCCCTTCCATTCCTCGCGCGACACGCCATTGCCCAGATCCTTGTCGATCCAGGGGATCAGGTTGCCCGCCAGCGGCACGCCGAAGTGTTCCTGCGGCAGCGACCCGTCCTGCTGCTTGGCAAGCACGGTGCGGTCGATTTCCAGGATGGCCGAGGCCGGATCGGCCAGCAGGCCTGACACCGTGGCGTTGAGCAGGCCGAACTGGGTCAGCAGCTCGCGCATGTGCTGCGCGCCGCCGCCGGAGGCGGCCTGGTAGGTCATGCTGGTCATCCAGTCGATCAGGTCGTGCTCGAACAGGCCCCCCAGGCCCATCAGCATGCAGCTGACCGTGCAGTTGCCGCCGATGTAGTTCCTGACGCCCTTCTTCAGCGCCTCGTCGATCACCTTGCGGTTGACCGGGTCGAGCACGATGATGGCATCGTCCTTCATCCGCAGCGTGCTGGCCGCGTCGATCCAGATGCCGTCCCAGCCTGCGGCGCGCAGCTTGGGATAGACCTCGGTGGTGTAGTCGCCGCCCTGCGCCGTGACGATGATGGGCAGCTTCTTGAGCGCCTCGATGTCGAACGCGTTCTGCAACGGACCGGCGCCCTGCGCCCACGAGGGCGCCGCGCCGCCGGCGTTGCTGGTGGAGAAGAACACCGGCTCGATCAGCGAGAAATCGTTTTCGTCGCGCATGCGCTGCATGAGCACGGAACCGACCATGCCGCGCCAGCCGACCAGACCAACTGCTTTCATTTACACACCCCTAACAAGTAGTCCAGATTGAAACTGTTTTGCCGGGCGCATCACACCCGGGGGGCGCGACACGCAGGCTGGTTACAGAGCTTTGATCACGGCACTGCCCATCTCGGCAGTGCCGACCTTAGTCGTGCCTTCTTCGTAGATGTCGGCCGTGCGCAAGCCCTGCTCCAGCACTTTCTTGACGGCTGCCTCGATCCGGTCGGCCTGGGCCGCCTTGTCGAGCGAATAGCGCAGCATCATCGCGGCCGAGAGGATGGTCGCCAGCGGATTGGCGATGTCCTTGCCCGCGATGTCGGGCGCCGAGCCGTGGCTGGGCTCGTACAGGCCCTTGCCCGTCTCGTTCAGCGAGGCGGACGGCAGCATGCCGATGGAGCCCGTCAGCATGGAAGCCTGGTCGGAAAGGATGTCGCCGAACATGTTGCCTGTCACGATCACGTCGAATTGCTTGGGTGCGCGCACCAGTTGCATGGCGGCGTTGTCCACGTACATGTGGCTGAGTTCCACGTCAGGATACTCCTTGCCGACCTCGGTGACGATGTCCTTCCAGAACTGGAAGGTCTCGAGCACGTTGGATTTGTCGACGCTGCACAACTTTCCGCGGCGCTTGCGGGCGGTCTGGAAGGCCACGTGCGCGATGCGGCGGATTTCCGGCTCGGCATAGCGCATCGTGTCGAAGCCCTCGCGCTGGCCCGCGAACGCGCCGTCCGGGGCCGTGCGCACGCCGCGGGGCTGGCCGAAATAGATGTCGCCGGTCAGTTCGCGGATGATCAGGATGTCCAGCCCCGACACCACCTCGGGCTTGAGCGACGAGGCATTGGCCAGCTCGGGATACAGGATGGCCGGGCGCAGGTTGGCGAACAGGCCCAGGCTCTTGCGCAGGCCCAGGATGGCCTGCTCGGGACGCAGCGCGCGCTCGAGCTTGTCGTACTTCCAGTCGCCCACCGAGCCGAACAGCACCGCATCGGCCTTCCTGGCCAGGTCCAGCGTGGCCGGCGGCAGCGGGTGGCCCGCCGCCTCGTACGCAGCGCCGCCCACCGGCTGGGTGTCGAGCGTGAACGTCTCGCCCAGCGCGGTCAGCACGCGCACGGCTTGTTCGACGATTTCGGGACCGATGCCGTCTCCCGGCAGCACTGCGATATGTTGTGTCATTGTGGCTCTTGATTCAGGGTCGGGGCCGGCCCGTGGAGGCCGGCGGAATTACGGTGTCAGCGGCTGGCCTGGCTGCCGCGCAACTCAGGAACATCCAGCCAGGGCTGGGTGGCGAGCCGCTTCTGTTCGAAGGCCTTGATCTTGTCCGCGTGGCGCAGCGTCAGGCCGATCTCGTCCAGGCCGTTCAGCATGCAGTACTTGCGGAAGCTGTCGACGCTGAACGACAGTTCGCGGCCGGATGGCGTTGCCACGACCTGGCGGTCCAGGTCGATGGTCAGGCGATAGCCTTCCTTGCCCTCCACTTCCTGGAACAGGCTGTCCACGTCGGCTTCCGACAGCACGATGGGCAGCACGCCGTTCTTGAAGCAGTTGTTGAAGAAGATGTCTGCGAACGAAGGCGCGATCACCGCGCGGAAACCGTACTGGTCCAACGCCCACGGCGCGTGCTCGCGGCTCGAGCCGCAGCCGAAGTTCTTGCGCGCCAGCAGGATGGAGGCTCCCTGGTAGCGCGGCTGGTTCAGCACGAAGTCCGGGTTCAGCGGCCGCTTGCTGTTGTCCATGCCGGGCTGGCCTTCGTCCAGGTAGCGCCAGGCGTCGAACAGGTTGGGGCCGAAGCCGCTGCGATGGATGGACTTCAGGAATTGCTTGGGGATGATCTGGTCCGTGTCGACGTTCTCGCGGTCCAGCGGCGCCACCAGGCCTTCGTGAGTGGTGAATGCTTGCATGATGCTCTACCTTAGTTGACCTTGCGAACGTCGACGAAATGACCGGCCACGGCGGCGGCCGCCGCCATCGCGGGACTCACCAGGTGGGTGCGGCCGCCCGCGCCCTGCCGGCCCTCGAAATTGCGGTTCGAGGTCGAGGCGCAGCGCTCGCCGGGTTCCAGGCGGTCGTCGTTCATCGCCAGGCACATCGAGCAGCCGGGATCGCGCCACTCGAAACCGGCCTCGATGAAGACCTTGTCCAGGCCTTCCTGCTCGGCCTGCGCCTTGACCAGGCCCGAACCGGGCACCGCCAGCGCCAGCTTGACATTGGATGCCACGCGCTTGCCGCGCAGTACCGCCGCGGCGGCACGGAAATCCTCGATGCGGGAGTTGGTGCACGAACCGATGAAGACCTTGTCGATCCTGATGTCGGTGATCGGCATGTTGGCCGTCAGGCCCATGTACTCCAGCGCGCGCGCCACGCCCGAACGGCGGGTCTCGTCCGTCTCGCTGGCCGGATCCGGCACGTTGGCGCCCACCGGCAGCACCATCTCGGGCGAGGTGCCCCAGGTGACCTGCGGCTGGATCTCGGCCGCGTCGATCTCGACCACACGGTCGAAATGCGCGCCCTCGTCCGAATGCAGCGTGTTCCAGTACGCCACCGCCCGGTCCCAGGCCTCGCCCTTGGGGCCGTAGGGACGGTCGCGGAAATACTCGATGGTCTTCTCGTCCACCGCCACCAGCCCGACGCGCGCGCCGGCCTCGATGGCCATGTTGCAGATGGTCATGCGGCCTTCGACCGACAGGTCGCGGATCGTGCTGCCGGCGAACTCGATGGCATGCCCCGTACCGCCCGCCGTGCCGATCTTGCCGATCACGTGCAGGACCAGGTCCTTGGCGGTGCAGCCGGCGGGCAGCTTGCCCTCGACCCGCACCTGCATGTTCTTGTTCTTCTTGACCAGCAGCGTCTGCGTGGCCAGCGCGTGTTCGACCTCGGACGTACCGATGCCGAAGGCCATCGCGGCCACGGCCCCGTGCGTGCTGGTATGCGAATCGCCGCAGACCACGGTCATGCCCGGCAGGGTGGCGCCCTGCTCGGGCCCGATCACGTGCACGATGCCCTGGCGGCGATCGCCCATGTCGAACTCGACGATGCCGTAGTCCTGGCAATTGGCGTCCAGCGTATCGACCTGCAGGCGCGAGACCGGATCGGCAATGCCCTGGTCGCGGTTGTGCGTGGGCACGTTATGGTCGGCCACCGCCAGGTTGGCGCTGATGCGCCAGACCGGACGACCGGCCAGCTTCAGCCCTTCGAACGCCTGCGGGCTGGTCACTTCGTGGACCAGGTGGCGATCGATGTAGATCAGACAGGTACCGTCTTCTTCCTGATGGACGACGTGGGCGTCCCACAGCTTGTCGTAAAGGGTCTGAGGCATGAGATTCCGGCCAAAAAGTGAACGGGCTCATGAACAGCCGCACGGCTCGGCGCCTCTCGGCGTCGCTCAGGCGCGAGGACCAGCCTCGACGGACCCGCTCAGGGATAGGGAACTCTTGATTGTATATTAAGCCCCCCCTACGCGCTTGCGCGCGCCCCCAGGGGCGATGCGGGAGGACCGGCGGAGCCGGATCCTCCGCATCCTGGGTAACAACGGGCTGGCGGCGATGGGGGTTTTTACTCCCCGCCACGGCCGCTTTAAGGACGCTAGCGTCGAGCCTGCTGGTACAGCGGCAACACCTTCTCGGAAGCCTGTTTCAGGTCCGCGATACGGGATTCGGCCGACGGGTGGGTGGACAGGATTTCGGGCGGCGCGGAACCGCCGACCTGCCCCATCTTCGTCCACAGCGTCACCGCCGCCCGCGGGTCATACCCCGCCCGGGCCGCCAGCTCCACCCCCATCCGGTCCGCTTCCGTCTCGTGCAAGCGGCTGTTCGGCAGCCCGAACATCACGTTGGCCAGCGCCCCGCCCAGGTCCGAACTCGCCTGCGACCCCGTGATCGCCGCCAGCACGCTCAGGCCCATGCTCGTCGCCATCTGTTCGGACGCCCGCTCGCGCGCGTGCTCGCGCAGCGCATGGGCGATCTCGTGGCCCAGCACCGCGGCCAATTCGTCGTCCGTCGGCTTGACCGTATTGATCAGCCCGGTATAGACCGCGATCTTCCCGCCCGGCATGCACCAGGCGTTCACTTCCTTGTCGTCGATGACGTTGACTTCCCACTTCCACTTCGTGGCATCGGGCCGGAACACCCCCACCTGCGCGATCAGGCGCTGGGAAATCGTCCGCACCCGGGCGAGCTGCGAGGCGTTCGTGTTGAGCTGCCCCTTGCTGCGCGCGCCCGACAGCGTCTGCTGATAGAGCTGGACGGCCTGCTGGTCCAGTTGCTGCTCGGACACCAGGCTGGACATGCGCTGCGTGCGGTCGATGCCTATCGTGCCGCCCTGGGTGGTATTGACCGACTCGCAGCCGGCCGCGGCCACCAGCGCCAAGGCCGCCGCGGCCATCGCGGCGCGGCGGAAGACAGGAGAACGTTTGGTCTTTTTCATGCAGCCCCCAAGACAAGAACGCCAAGGCGGCAATTTTGCCCCAAAACCCCTGTTACTTTCTTTATCCGCGCGCCTGGCCCAGGCGAGGCGTCTCGACCGACACGTCGGCGCATTGCGCGCGATGGCGCAGCGCATGGTCGGCCAGCACCAGGGCCAGCAGCGCCTCGGCGATGGGCGTGGCGCGGATACCCACGCAGGGATCGTGGCGCCCGTGGGTCTCGACCACGGTGGGCGCGCCCTGCTTGTCGATGGACCGGCGGGGACTGCGGATACTGGAGGTGGGCTTGATGCCCAGCGACACCGTGATCGGCTGCCCGGTGGCGATGCCGCCCAGGATGCCGCCGGCGTTGTTCGACAGGAAACCTTCCGGCGTCAGTTCGTCTCCGTGCTCGGTGCCGCGCTGCTCCACGCTGTGGAAACCGGCGCCGATCTCGACCGCCTTCACCGCGTTCAGGCCCATCATGGCGTAGGCGATGTCGGCATCCAGGCGGCCGTACACCGGCTCGCCCAGGCCCACCGGCACGTTCTCGGCCACCACTTCGATGCGCGCGCCCACCGAGTCGCCGTCGCGCCGCAACTGGTCCATGTAGGCCTCGAGCTCGGCCACGCGGCTGCTGCCGGCCGCGTAGAACGGATTGGTATGGACCGCGTCCCAGTCCTCGAACGGAATCTCGATGTCGCCCAGCTGGCTCATGTAGCCGCGCACGCGCACGCCGTAGCGTTCGGCCAGCCACTTCTTGGCCACCGCGCCGGCCGCCACGGTGGGCGCCGTCAGGCGGGCCGACGAACGGCCGCCGCCGCGCGGATCGCGGATGCCGAACTTGTGCCAGTAGGTGTAGTCGGCGTGGCCGGGGCGGAAGGTTTCAGCGATGTTGCTGTAGTCCTTGCTGCGCGCGTCCTGGTTGCGGATCAGCAGCGCGATGGGCGTGCCGGTGGTCTTGCCCTCGTAGACGCCGGACAGGATCTCGACCTGGTCGGGTTCCTGCCGCTGGGTGACATGGCGCGACGTGCCGGGACGCCGGCGATCGAGCTCGACCTGGATATCGGCCTCGGTCAACGCCATTCCCGGGGGACAGCCGTCGATCACACAGCCGACGGCCGGCCCGTGGGATTCACCGAAATTGGTAACGCAGAAGAGTTCTCCGAGGGTGCTGCCTGGCATGGAATCTGGGCTCCGGTAGGGATGAGCCATTGTAGCCCTAGGATGGTGTCCCCCCCTACGCGCTGACGCGCGCCCCCCAGGGGGCGATGCGGGTGGACCGGCAAAGCCGGATCCACCGCATCCTGGGTCTGGTACCGTTATCTTGGGGTGTAGCTCCGTTGCTACCGCTGGCTGCCAGCGGTAGCAACCGTGATCCAACCCAAGAGGCTGGTACTAGACCCAGGAAACCGCGAATCTGGCTTCGCCAGTCCGCCGGTTTCGCCCCCTGGGGGGCGCGCGTCAGCGCGTAGGGGGGTTACAGAGCTTCCGTCTCGCGCTGCTCGCCGGGCCAGTCGCGGATGTAGGCCTTGAGCATGCGGTTCTCGAAGCCCTGGGCCTCGAGCACGGCCTTGGCGACGTCATAGAACGAGATCACCCCCAGCAGCATGCGGCCGTCCATGACGGGGATGTAGCGGGCGTGCTTGTCGAGCATCAGGCGCCGCACCTCGTTGACTTCGGTGTTGGGCGACACCGTGACCGGCGCGTCGTCCATGATCGACCGTATCGTGGTGGTGCCCAGGGAGCCGCCATTGGCCTGCAGGTGCCGGATGATTTCGCGGAAGGTGAGCATCCCCACCAGCTCGCCGAACTCCATGATGACCAGCGAGCCGATGTCTTGCAGGGCCATCGTATCGACGACCTGCCCGACCGGGGTATCGGGACTGGCGGTATAAAGCGCGTCGCCCTTGACGCGCAGGATTTCACTGACTTTGATCATGACGGCCTCCTCAGCCACGCACGCCGGTTCTGTTTATGGGGTCGGATCTGGGGAATATATCGGCTCGTGCATGGCCATGTAGCTATCCTAGCGCGCCTCGAAACACGCTTCAACTCGCCGCCGCCACACCCCCCGCATCCAGCGCCGCCAGGATGTTTCGAGCTGTTCGTTCGATGTGCTCGGCCAGGATCTCCGCGGCCAGGTCTTCCTTGCGGTCCAGCGTCGCGTCCACCAGCGAACGGTGCTCCTGGGCAACGTCGCGGTCGAAGGGCTTGTAGGCCAGGAACAGGCGCCGGTAGCGCGCGCTGAAATGCTGCAGCGAATCGCACACCATCAGCGCCAGCGGCATGCGGCAGGCCGCCAGCAGCGCCAGGTGGAACTCGCGGTGATGCGCTTCCCATTCGTCGACGCCCCCGCCGTCCTTCTGTTCCGGACGCTCGTAGCGCGTGAGCCGGTGGTGGGTCAGGACGATGCCGTCCTCCCAGTCGCGGGTGCCGTGCCGGATGGACTCGCGCAGCGCCATGGGCTCGAGCGTGGACTGTAGTTTCGCCACCTCGAGCAGGTTCTCGCGCGATACCGGCGCGACCTTGAAGCCTTTCTTGTCTTCGTTGACCACGAAGCCCTCGGTGGCCAGCCTGGCCAGCGCCTCGCGCAGGGGGGAAAGGCTGACGCCGAAGTCCCCCTTGAGTTCCTCGATGGAAAGCCTGGCGCCCGGGGGACGTCTGCCGGACACGATGTCGTTGCGCAACCGGGTCGCAATCGTGCTCGCGAAATTCTGTCCCGTGCTCGGAGCCGGCTGTCCAGCCGGCACCACCGATGCCAGTTTCATCATGCTCCTCGTCTTTTGATCCATCGTAACACGCGGCTCAAATCAACTATCTATTGACAGATAATCGATTATTCCTAAAAATCACACAAAAATCGAAAATAAAAAGATCATCGATTATGGAGAAGGAATTGAAAGCCGACGCCTATCGCGATTTATCGGATGCGCAGCCCCTCCTTTCCCTGGCGGCCCGGGTGGACGCTGCCCACACGGCCGTGCTGGTGATCGACATGCAGAACGATTTCTGCGCCCCCGGCGGCTATGTCGAACGTGTCATCGGCAAGGACATCGCAGCGTGCTGCGCCATCGTGCCCCGGCTCCAGTCCCTGCTCGATTCCGCGCGCGGACATGGTCTCCCCGTCTTCTGGCTGCGCGCCTGCTACCGGCCCGACCTGCTGCCCGCGTCCATGCGCACCAAGCTGGCCGAGCAAGGCATCACCGACGTCTGCTGCGACCGCGACACCTGGGGCTACGACTGGTACGGCGTGCAGCCCCTGCCCGGCGAACCGGTGCTGGAAAAGAACAGCTACGACGGCTTCGTCGGCACCGCCCTTGAACATGCACTGCGCGCCCGCGGCATCCGTACCCTGGTCTTCGCGGGCGTCCAGACCAACATCTGCGTCGAAGCCACGCTGCGCCACGCGAACGCGCTGGGCTTTCACTGCGTGGTGCCCGAGGATTGCGTGGCGTCGCACACGCAGCCCGCGCACGACGCCACGCTGAACAACGTCCGCTTCCTGCTGGGCGACGTCACCCGGCTGGACACGCTCGCGTCCCATTGGCAGACCTCGCCCCGGCGGGTCTACCTGGACTACACGCAGGAAGAACTGGATCGCGCCTACGACCAGCGCGCCTGGGCCGACAACCGGGACGCCATGCTGGCCTGGTACGCGCAGGCCAGCGCCGGCGCCCGCGACGAATATCCGCATCACCGGCACGTTCCCTATGGCCCCGGCCCCCACGAGACGCTGGACATCTTTCCGGCGCAGCAACAAGGCGCGCCCATCCACGTGCACGTGCACGGCGGCGGCTGGCGCAACCTCAGCAAGGACGACGAATCCTTCCTGGCGCGCACGCTGGTCCCCGCGGGCGGCGTATTGGTGGTGCTGGATTTTTCGCTGATTCCCGAGGTGCGCCTGCCCGACATGATTGCCCAGACCCGCCGTGCGCTGGCCTGGATCCGCGCCAAGGCCTCCCGCTTCGGCGGCGACCCCGACCGCATCCACCTGTCGGGCCACTCGTCCGGCGCCCACATGGCTGCGGTCCTGGCGACCACGGACTGGGAGTCCCTGCACCTGCCCGCCGACCTGATCAAGAGCGCGCTGCTGATCAGCGGCATGTACGACCTGCATCCGGTCATGCTCAGCGCGCGCAGCGGCTACGTGAAGCTCCAGCCGGACGAGATCGAGCGCTACAGCCCCATCCGGCACCTGTCCCGCCTGAACTGTCCCGCGGTCGTCGCGGTCGGCGACCGCGAAAGCCCGGAGTTCCAGCGCCAGGCGCGCGACTTCGTCCGCGCCGCACAGGAGCAGGACAAGCAGGTGGAGCTGATGCTGCTGCCCGCCACGAACCACTACGAAATCGTGACCCGGTTGAACGACCCCGGCTCCGCCCTGTCCCAGGCCGCGCTGCGGCTGATGGGCCTGCCGGGTTGACTGTTGCCATTGCCGAAGGAGGACCTTGCCCGCCCCAGTGATATCAGTGCCCTGCTGCTTTCCCCATCATTACGTGAAAGGACTGAACATGCTTGAAGGATTCAAGATTTATGACGCAGATGCCCACGTTCTAATGACCCCGGAAATGTGGGAAACCCTTCCCAAACAGTATTGGCTGCGGCGTCCGCGGCCGGTCAAGTTCGGCGACGGCCATGAACTCGGCAACTGGGGCACGGGGTGGCTGGTGGACGGCCGCATCGAGCCGCATCCGTTCGGACCCGGCACGCACGCTGCCAACACCCCCGGCATGGTGCTGGAGGAGTACGGCGCCAACCGCGCGCGGGCAGGCGATTTCACCGCATTCTCCCTGCCTGTCGGCTGTGTCACGATGGGCGACGTCGCCGACCGGCTCACCGCCATGGACAAGCTCGGCATCGACGTCCAGGTCCTGTTCCCCAGCACCATCTACGCGACCATCGCCGCGGACGCCACGCTGGAAGGCGAACTCTTCCGGGCCTACAACCGCTACATCGGCACGCGCTGCCGGGACGCGGCCAAGCGCCTGCGCTGGGTGGGCCTGCTGCCCATGCGGGACGCCGAGCAGGCCCGGCTGGCCATGAAGGAAATGGTCGCCATGGGCGCGGCCGCCGCCGTGGTGTTCGGGACCGTGGGCGACCGCATGCTGTCGCATCCGAGCTTCGAGCCGATCTGGAACGAATTCTCGCGCACCGGGCTGCCCCTGTGCGTGCACATGGCCATGAGCTTTCCGCCGCTGGCGCAACTGTGCGAGTCGATCCAGGATGCCAACATGATCGGCAAGGCCATGCCCGCGCAACTGGCCTTCATGGCCATGGCCGGCCACGGCATGCTGGACAAGTATCCCAGCCTGAAGGTCGCGTTCCTGGAGTTCGGCGGCGAATGGATCTTCTATTCGGTCGGGCGCATGAAGCAGTACGCCGAAGTCAACAAGGGCCGGATGGCCGACCCCAGCATGCTGCCCAAGAGCGAAGTGGACGACCTGGTGAAATCGGGACGCATCTACCTGGGCCCCGAATCCAGCGACGCCATGCTGGCGCACGAACTCAAGCTGCTGGGCGACGGCCAGCTTCTTTATTCCTCGGATTTCCCTCATGGCGAAGGGCGGGACAACGCCGCGATGGAGATCATCGAGCGCCAGGATCTCACCAAGGACCAGAAGCGCAAGTTCCTCTACGACAATGCGGCCGCCTTCTACGGCGAGCCCTGACAGGCGGAGCAAAAGGCGTGGCGCGCCGGCAGGCATCGTGCCTGCGGCGCGCCCCACCGGTAAGGAGAAACGTCACTCCAGGAGAGATTCCATGAAGCCGTTCCACCATCGCCTTGCCCGATATTCCCTCGTACTGCTGCCCCTGGCCGCCCATGGCGCAGCCTGGGCGCAGAGCAATGCCTATCCTTCCCGGCCCATACGCATCGTCAACCCCTACGGCGCGGGCGGACTGGGAGACGTCAGCTTCCGCCTGATCGCGCCGCTGATGGAGAAACAGCTCGGGCAACCGCTCGTCATCGAAAACAAGCCCGGCGCCTCCGGCAACCTGGGCGCAGCGGACGTGGCGCGCGCCGCGCCCGACGGCTATACGCTGCTGCTGGGAGCGGTGAACAATTTCGCGACCAACCAGTATCTCTATCGCGACATGACATTCGACCCGCTGACGGCGTTCGATCCCATCGCGCTGATCAGCAACGCGCCGACGATCGTGGTCGTCAATCCCGCCGTCCCGGCCCGCAGCCTGCGCGAGTTGGCGGCGTACGCGAAGGAACGTCCGGGCAAGGTGAACTTCGGCTCGCCCGGCATCGGCACC
The DNA here is from genome assembly GCF_004216695.1 of Pigmentiphaga kullae. GTDB lineage: Bacteria > Pseudomonadota > Gammaproteobacteria > Burkholderiales > Burkholderiaceae_B > Pigmentiphaga > Pigmentiphaga kullae. Next base: position 91,095 of record NZ_SGXC01000002.1, on the reverse strand, counting down.
CCGCCCCACCTCGCGGCCGAATTCTTCGCCAACCTGGCCAACGTCTCGATGACCCACGTCCCGTTCAACGGCTCGCCCCCAGTCGTGCTGGCCTTGCTGCGCAACGACGTGAACGTGGCTTTCTACACCGCGGGCCCCATCGCGGGTCCGCTCAAGGCCGGCACCATCCAGCCCATCGCGGTCGCGGCCAACGAGCGGCTCGACATCCTGCCCAACGTGCCGACCACCGCGGAGGCGGGCTACGGCGCCCTCCAGACAGGCAGCTGGATAGGCCTGGCCGCGCCCAAGGGAACGGACCCGGCGGTGCTGGACAAGCTCAACGCCGCCGCGCGGCAGGCGCTGGCCGACCCGGAAGTGCGCAAGCGCTATGCGGAAATGGGCATGCTGACCGGCAACACCAGCCGCGCGCAGTTCTCGTCGCTGATCGACGCCGAGGCGACCCGGTGGAGAAAGGTGATCGCCGACGCGGGGATCGCGAAATGATCCTGGCCGCGCTCCGACCATGCTGACGCTGACGCTTGCCTGCGCCGCCTATGACCGGACGCGGCCGCTGATCGACGGGCGGGTCGCCATCGAAGGCGTCGCCCTGCGGGCGACGACGCTGCACCCCGAGGCCGCCTTCGCGCGCGCGAAGGCGGCCGAATTCGACCTGACCGAGCTGTCCCTGAGCGGCTACCTGCGGTCGCTGGATGCGGGAAACCCGGCCTATGTCGCGCTGCCGGTCTTCCCTTCGCGGGCCTTCCGGCACAGCGGCATCTACGTGCATGCGGGCAAGGGCATCCGCTCTCCGTCAGACCTGCGCGGCAGGATCATCGGAACGCCGGACTACAAGACGACGGCCAACGTCTGGATCCGGGCTTTCCTGGACCACGACCACGGCGTCCAACCCCGCGAGATGCAGTGGGTGGAGGCCGCCATGGAGGCCGGCGAACCGGGTCCGGCCGCCGCCACCGCCATCCCGGGCGTTCCCATCCGCGCCCTGCCGGACCGGGACTTGTCCGCGATGCTGGCCCGAGGGGACATCGACGCGGTCATCGGCGCCAAGGTGCCGTCCAGCTTCGGCCCCGGACGGGACGCCGTGGTCCGCCTGTTCCCGGATTCTCAAGGGGTCGAGCAGGACTACTACCGGCGCACCGGCTTCTTTCCCATCATGCATCTGCTGGGACTGCGGCGCCAGTTGCACGAACGCCATCCATGGCTGGCCGAAGCGGTCTGCCAAGGCTTCGAGGCCGCCCGGCGCATGGCCCTCCAGGATATCCGGGACGTCTGCCAGCTTGCCGCCACCCTGCCCTGGGTCGCGGCGGAATACCAGCGCACCGTGGACCTGATGGGCGAGGACTACTGGCCCTACGGCCTGGACGCCAACCGCGAACTGCTGCGGGCCTTCGCCCGCTATCACTTCCAGCAGGGCCTGTCCGGCCGGCAGCACGACCCCGGCGACTGGCTCGCCCCCGCGAATTTTTCTTCGAACCGCATCACCACGAGACCCGCATGAACGAACGTCCCGCTCCCTACGACATCGAGGCCACGGTCCCCGACTTCCGCGCCCACCTGCAACGCTACGCCGAGGCAAGCCGGCTCACGCGCGAGCAGCGGCCGACCCGGCTCGACCTCGCCTACGGCGAAGGAACCGCGCAAACGCTGGACGTCTATCTGGCGGACGCCCCCCACGCCCCCGTGGTGATCTACCTGCACGGCGGCGCATGGAAGGGTTCGAGCAAGTCCGACCGCGGCTTTCCCGCCCAGGCTTTCGGGCCGGCGGGCGCCATCTGGATCTCCATGGAATACCCCCTGGCGCCCGCCGCCAGCGTGGACGACATGGTCGCGTCCGTGCGCCGGGGCGTGGCGTGGGTCCATCGCCAGGCGGCCTCGTTCGGCGGCGACCCCGATCGCATCTTTCTTTGCGGCAATTCCGCGGGCGGCCACCTGGCCGGCATGGCGGCGGCCACCGATTGGGCCGAGCAGGGCCTGCCGGCCGATCTCGTCAAGGGCGTCACGACGGTCAGCGGAATCTTCGACATGCGGCCCATGGCCGAGTCGTTCATGAACGAATGGCTGCGCCTGGACGCGCCAGGCGCGGCGCGCAACAGCCCCCTGCTGCACCTGCCGCGCGCCGCCTGCCCCTTGATCTGCGCGGTGGGCGAAAAAGAGCTGCCCGAATTCGTCGAGCAGTCCGCCGGCTATGCGCGCGCCTGGGCCGCCGCGGGCTACCCCGCGCGCTTTGTGCCCATGAAGGACCACGACCACTTTTCCATCATCGACGAGCTCAACCGGCCCGGCGGCCCGCTGCTGGCGGCGATGTTCGAGCAGATCGGCCTTCGCAACCGCGGCGCCGCGCCCCGCGTCCACACCTGAAAGGAGCAGCCCGAATCATGAAACTTCGTCTTCGTTCCCGCCTGGCATCCTGCGCCCTGGCCGCCGCGGCGGCGTACGCTCCCGCGCACGCCGCCGACAAACCCCTTAAGATCGGCGTCGTCACCGAGTTCTCCGGCACCTATGCCTCGGCCGGCCAGTCCATCGAAAGCGCGATGCGCGCCTACATGAAGCTCAACGGCGACACCGTGGCCGGCCGCAAGGTCGAACTCGTCCTGCGCGACACCGGCGGCATTTCCCCCGAGAACGCGCGCCGCTACGCGCAGGAGCTCGTCACGCGCGACAAGGTCGATGCGCTGGTGGGCTTCAACTTCACGCCCAACGCCCTGGCCGCAGCGCCCATCGCCACCGCGGCCAAGACGCCGATGATCGCGCTCGCGGCCACGGCCATCGTCACCGAGAAGTCGCCCTACATCGTGCGCACGGCGTTCACGCTCGGACAGACCTCCGCGCCCATGGCCACGTGGGCAGCCAGGAACGGCATCAAGCGCGTGTTCTCGCTCGTGTCCGACTACGGCCCCGGCCACGACGCGGCCCAGGCCTTCAAGGACGCGTTCACCGCCGCCGGCGGCCAGATGGCGGGCGAAATACGCATGCCCGTCAGCGGCATGGAGTTCGCGCCGTTCCTGCAGCGGGCCCGCGATGCGCGCGCCGACGCCATTTTCGTGTTCGTGCCGGGCAGCGAAGCCGCCATTGCCTTCATGAAGGCCTACAACGAACGCGGTTTCAAGCAGGCCGGCATTCGCCTGATCGGCACCGGCGACCTGGTCGACGACGACTCGCTGCCGGCCATCGGCGACGTCGCGCTGGATACCGTCACCGCGCACCATTACTCGGCCGCGCACGACTCCGACCTGAACCGCGCCTTCGTCAAGGCGGTCCGGGACCAGGGGCGCAAGCGGCCCAATTTCATCGGCGTGGGCGCCTACGACGCCATGGCCGTGATCTACGCCGCGGTCAGGAAGACGGGCGGCGATACCGACGGCGACAAGCTCGTCGCGGCGATGAAGGGGCTCAAGCTCGACAGCCCGCGCGGCCCGATCTCGATCGACCCCGCCACGCGCGACATCGTGCAGGACATCTACATCCGCAAGGTGCAGAAAGTCGGGGGCGAACTCTACAACGTCGAGTTCGACAAGATCGAGGCCGTCAAGGCCCGCTAACCAAGGAGTCCGCATGCTGACCGATTTCGTCGGCGTGATCATCGATGGAACGTCGTACGGCGCCATGCTGTTCGTGATCGCGCTCGGGTTGTCCATCACGCTGGGATTGATGGGTTTCGTCAATCTCGCGCATACCGCCGTCGCCATGTTCGGCGGCTACTTCCTCGTTTCGCTGGTCAACCAGCTGGCCTGGCCGTTCTTCGCGTCGGTGGCGGCGGTGGTCGTGGCGATCGCCCTGGCCAGCCTGGTGCTGGAACGCGTGATCTATGCGCCCTTCTACCGCGCGACGGCGCTCGACCAGAGCCTCCTGACCTTCGGGCTCATGCTGATGGCCGGCGGCATCGTCCACTATTTCTGGGGGCCGTCGCAACAGGCGGTGCGGGTGCCCGAGTACCTGGACGGCCGCTGGTACCTGGGCGACCTGAGCGTCTCCAAGTATCGGTTGATGCTGCTCGGCACGGGCATGGCCCTGCTTGCCCTGCTGAACTGGGGGCTCGACTCGACCCGCCTGGGCGCGATGATCCGCGCCTCGGTCGACAACCAGCGCATCGCGGCCTCGATGGGCATACCGGTCAAGCGCGTCTTCATGATCGCGTTCGCCATCGGCAGCGGGCTGGCCGCGCTGGGCGGCGCGCTCGGGGCCGAGGTGCTGGGCCTGGATCCGGCCTTCGCCACGCGTACGCTGGTGCTGTGCCTGCTCGTGGTGGTGCTGGGCGGCGCCGGCTCGGTCAACGGCACCTTCTTCGCCGCCATGCTGCTGGGCATCTGCGACATCGGCAGCAAATACTACGTGCCCGAGTTCGGCGCATTCATGATCTATGTGCTGATGGCGGCGGTCCTGCTTTATCGGCCGCAAGGCCTCTACAGCCTGTTCGCACGCAGGAGGGCCGCATGAACGGCAGTCCGCTGCTGGACCGCGCGCGCTGGCGCGCGCCCGAGCTCGTATTCTGGGCGCTGATCATCGCCGCGTTCTTCGCCTTTCCCGATCACCGCAGCCTGGGCGCGCAAGTGCTGGTCACCGGCATCTTCGCGCTGTCGCTCGACATGCTGCTCGGCTACGCGGGCATCGTCACCCTGGGCCATGCCGCGTTCTTCGGCGTGGGTGCGTTCACCGCCGGCTGGCTCGGCAAGTACGGCTGGCACGAACCGGTCTCGGCGCTGGCCGTCGCCGCCGCCGTCGCGGCCTGCGCGGGCGCGCTCGGCAGCCGGCTGGTCGTGCGCGGCACCGACCTGAGCCGGCTCATGGTGACGCTGGCCATCGGCCTCGTGCTGTACGAAGCCGCCAACAAGGCCACGGCGGTCACCGGCGGCATCGACGGCCTGCAAGGCATCGAGTTCACGCCGCTGCTCGGCCTCTTCCCGTTCGACCTCATGGGGTCGACCGCCTATGTGTACGCGGCCGTCGTGGCCTTCGTCACGCTGTTCCTGGTGCGCAGGCTGGTCAATTCGCCCTACGGCCTGTCGCTGCATGCCACGCGCATGAACCGCCGCCGCGCGCTGGCCGTGGGTATCGACGACGGTCGCACGCTGGCGATCTCCTACACCGCCTCGGCGGCGGTGGCGGGCATCGCGGGCGCGTTGACGACGCAGATCACACAGTTCATCACCATCGATGCGCTCGGCTTCGGGCGCTCGGCCGACATTCTGATCATCGCCGCGCTGGGCGGCGTGGGCTATCTGTACGGCGGCTTCATCGGCGCGCTGGTCTTCGTCGTGGGCCGCGACCTGCTGTCCGGCATCAGCCCCGCCTACTGGCATTTCTGGCTCGGCCTGCTGCTGGTGCTCACGATATTCTTCGCGCGCGGCGGCATCATGGGCACCGCCGCGCGGCTCGCCCGTCGCCTGGCGCAAAGAGGGGAGCAACGATGATCCAGACCGTGGACCTGTGCAAGCGCTTCGGTGCGCTGGTGGCGACCGACAACGTCAATCTGTCTCTCGCGCCCGGCGACCGGCATGCGCTGATCGGCCCGAACGGCGCCGGCAAGACGACTTTCATCAACCTGCTGACCGGCATGCTGCGCCCGACCTCGGGCCGCGTCCTGCTGGACGGCGCGGACGTGACGGCGGCGCCGCCCGACAAGCGGGTGGACCTGGGGCTGGTGCGCACCTTCCAGATCAATACGCTGTTCCTGGACATGACCGTGCTGGAGGCCGTCACGCTGGTCGTGCTGGCGCGCACCGGCGCCGTACGCTCGCTGTTCGGTTCCCTGCGCCGGCATGAGCCGGCGGCCAGCGAGGCCTGGGAACTGCTCGAACGCATCGGCCTGGCACAGGATGCGCACCGGCCCGCCCGCCAGCTCGCCTACGGCCGGCAGCGGCTGGTGGAAATCGCGCTCGCCCTGGCGCGCAAGCCCAAGGTGCTGCTGCTGGACGAACCGGCGGCCGGCGTCTCGGCCGCCGACAGCCGCCACGTCTTCGCGGTCCTGGACCAGCTGCCCCCGGACATCGCCATTCTCCTGATCGAACACGACATGAACCTCGTCTTCCGCTTCGCGCAGCGCATCTCGGTGCTCGTGGCCGGCCGCCTCATCGCCACCGGCCAGCCCGGGGAAATCGCCCGCGACCCCCGCGTGCGCGAGGCCTACCTCGGCCAGGCGGCGCCCCTGGAGGCGGCATGAGCGCGAGCGCACCCGTCCTGCTGCAACTGGAGCACGTGCGCGCCGGCTACGGCGACGCGATGGTGCTGGACGACCTTTCGTTCTGCCTGGGCGCCGGCGATAGCCTGGCGGTGCTCGGCCGCAATGGCGTGGGCAAGACCACCCTGCTCGAAACCTTGATGGGCAATACGCGCCAGACAGCCGGACGCCTGCTCTGGCAGGGCCGCGACATCGCCCGGCTGGACGCCTGCCAGCGCTCGCGGGCGGGCCTGGGCTGGGTCCCGCAAGAGCGCGAAGTGTTCGCGTCGCTGACCGTCGAGGAAAACCTGACCGTGGTCGCATGCCGCGGCCCGTGGACGCTGGACCGGGTCTATGGCCTGTTCCCGCGGCTGCGCGAGCGGCGCGGCAACCTGGGCAACGAACTGTCCGGCGGAGAACAGCAGATGCTGGCCGTCGGCCGCGCGCTCATGACCAACCCGCGCCTGCTCCTGCTGGACGAACCCATGGAGGGCCTGGCCCCCATCGTCGTCGAGGAACTGGGCGCCGCCATCATCGCCCTGCACACGCAGGAAGGCATGACCACCATCGTGGTCGAACAGCATCCGGTCATCGCCCTGGCCATGGCCTCGACCGCCATGATCCTGGACCGCGGCCGCGTCGTGCACCGGTCCTCGAGCGAGGAACTGCGGGCATCGCCCGAGATACTCGACCGCTGGCTGAATGTTGCCGCGGCCGAATGAACGACTTATCGTTTTCAACGAACAAGGAGCCGACATGGGAATCCGAGACACCGACAAGACCCTGCCATCGAACCGCATGGTGTTCGAACTGCGGCGCGACGAACAGAAGTACCTCGCCTTCAAGCAGGACATCGAGGCATCCATGACCGCGTACGGCCTTTCGGACGAGGAAAAGCGCGCGTGGCGCGACATGGACATCGAGGCGCTGGGCGCCATGGGCGTGCACCCCTACTTCCTGCCGCAGATATCGCGGCTGTTCAAGGGCGGCTCGCGCAATCACAACGACAGCGACGCGGCGCGCCTGTACGCTGAAAAAATGGGCATCGCATCGCAGGACTGATCCGGAGAACAAGCATGGCAAAGATCGTCGCAACCCTGGGCGTGGCGCACGCCCCCGGCGTCACCGGCTGGATAGACAAGGCGCCCCAGCACGAGCAGGACGGCGTGCTGGACGGCTACGCGCAATTCCAGAAACTGATGGACGAAGTGCGGCCCGACGTGGTCATCGGCATCGCCAACGACCACCTGCTGAACTTCTCGCTGGACAACATTCCGGACTTCTGCGTGGGCATAGGCGAACAATGGGCCGGGCCGGCGCCGTGGTTCCGCGACTGGCTGAACGTGCCGGACTACACGGTACGCGGCCACCGCGACATGGCCCGCGCGCTGGTGCGCGAATCGGCCAGGGCGGGCATCAACCACGCGTTCGCCGACAAGCTGCTGTTCGACGACAACTGGTCGGTACCCCTGAAGTTCCTGTTTCCGCGCTACGACGTGCGCTTCATTCCCATCCACATGAATCCCATCGTGCCGCCGGTGCCCTCCGCGGCGCACTGCCATGCGGTGGGCGAGACGATCGCGCGCATCGTCCAGGCCTTCCCGTCCGACGAGCGTGTGGTCATCATGGGCACGGGCGGCCTGTCGCACGATCCCGGCGGCAAGGATTACTTCACCGTGCACGAGGAGTTCGACCGCTGGTTCCTGGCCTTGATGGAGGAAGGCAACGCCGAGCGGGTCAAGCGCGAGCTGACCTTCGAGAAACTGCTGACCGGCGGGGATGGCGGCGCGGCGGAGCTGCTGGCCTGGGTGGTGGCCATGGGCGCGGCCGGCATGTGCGGCAACGCGCGCGCAGAAACGGTGTTCTACGTACCCTCGGTGCCCATGCGCTGCGGCATGGGCGGCGTGTACTGGCGGCTGGACTGACGGCGCGGCCGGCGCGGGCCGCGCCGGATCACGAGGCGCGCAGGCGGCGCAGCCGCTCCTCCTGGACGCCCTCGGCCGCCTCGTCCTCGGCCTGGGCTTCCTCTTCTTCGCGGTCCGGCTCCAGCTCCAGCTCGCGATCCAGCGCCAGTTCGGCCTCGACGTCCTCGGGCCGCTGCTTGAGGGCCTCGGCGATGGTGACCGAACCGCTTTCCCAGGCGGCGTTCACCGCGTGCAGCAGCATGGGATCGTCGGCCAGCGGCGCCCGGTCCAGCAGCAGCCGGTCCACCACCGGCGCCAGGGTGGCCACCGTGGGATCGCACACCATGGCCCAGCGCTCGCGGGCGGCGCCGGCATCGCCGATGCGGGCGATATAGCCGATGCTGGACAGGGTGTCGAGCACCACCATCAATTCGTCGTGGTGCAGGTTCAGCCGGCTGCGCAGCGACAGCGTGCTCAGGCCCGGCGGGTTGCGGTCGCGCACCGACGACAGCGCGCGCAGGATGGACAAGGCATCGACGAACGGCCGCCCCGGCCGCCGCACGGTTTCCCAGCGTCCCATGCGGATCAGCGGCAGGCTGGCCGCCAGCGTGGCGCCGAACAGCGTCACCAGCCACGACATGTAGATCCACATCAGGAAGATCGGCAGCGTGGCGAAGGCGCCGTACAGCACGGTGTAGGTGGGAAAGCGCGTGAGGTAGAACGCGAAGCCCGACTTCATGATTTCGAGCACGATGGCCGCCGCGAAGCCGCCGGTCATCGCGTCGCGCGCCTCGACGTGCCGGTTGGGCACCACCATGAACAGCGCGCCGAAGGCCAGGCCCGTCAGGATCAGCGGGATGAAGGACAGCAGCACGCCGATGGGCGCGGGGACGTCCCCCACCAGGCCCATGGACTCGCGGGCCAGGAAGGACGTGGCCCACAGGCTGGCGCCGATCAACACCGGCCCGAGCGTCAGCGTGGCCCAGTAGATCAGCACCCGCTGCGGCAGGGGCCTGCCCTTGCGCACGTGCCAGATCTCGTTCAGCGCCTTGTCGATGGTCAGCATCAGCGACACGGCCGTGATCATCAGGAAGATGCCGCCCACCGCGGTCAACCGGCTCGCCTTCTGCGCGAACTGGTTCAGGTACTCCATGATGTTGTCCGCCACCGACGGCGGCATCAGGTTGGTGATCAGGAATTGCTCCAGCGCCCCCTGGAACTCGCGGAACAGCGGAAAGGCGGTGAACAGCGCCAGCGCCACCGCCAGCAGCGGCACCATCGACAGCACCGAGGTGAAGGTCAGGCTGGAGGCGACCTGGGTGATGCGCTCGTCGGCCGCGCGCTGCAACGCGAACCGCAGGAGCCGTCCCACGCGCACCGGCCAGGACTCGTTGGCGAGCAGGCTGCGGCGCAGCGCGACCGCGCGCGCCTGGATGGAAGCGGCACCCGAAGGCGGAGGCGGCGTGGAAGAAGTATCGGGCTCGGGAGCTTTCTGGACCATGTCGAGGGATAATACGGGCCTATGGATATTCTGATCTTGTACTACAGCCGGCACGGCGCGACACGCCAGTTGGCCGAGCACATCGCGCTGGGCGTGGAGCGCGTGCCCGGCGCGCGGGCGCGGCTGCGCACGGTTCCGCCGGTCTCGGCCGTGTGCGAGGCCACGGCCCCCGCCATTCCCGACAGCGGCCCGCCCTACGTCGAACCGGCGGACCTGGAGGAATGCGCGGGCCTGGCGCTGGGATCCCCCACCCGCTTCGGCAACATGGCCGCCCCCATGAAGCACTTCATCGACCATACCACCCAGCAGTGGCTGGCGGGAAGCCTGGCGGGCAAGCCGGCGGCGGTCTTCACGTCCACCGGATCTATGCACGGCGGCCAGGAAAGCACGCTGCTCAGCATGATGCTGCCGCTGCTGCATCACGGCATGCTGCTGGTCGGCCTGCCCTTCACCGAACCCGCGCTGATGGCCACGCGCCACGGCGGCACGCCGTATGGCGCCTCGCACGTGGCCGGCGTCGACAACAGCCTGCCCATGCAGCGCGACGAAACCCGGCTGGCCGAGGTCCTCGGCACACGCCTGGCCCGCACCGCCCTCGAACTCCACACCGGCCGCCAGGCCCCCGCCCGATGAACGCTTCCCCCGTCGACCTCAACCCGCGGCTGCGCCTGGTCGCCTCGGTCTCGCTGCTGGCCCTGATCGTGCTGTGCATCGCCTGGGAAACCGTGCTGGCGCCGCTGCGGCCAGGCTCGCTGCTGGCGCTCAAGGCGCTGCCGCTGCTGCTGCCGCTGCGCGGCGTGCTGCGCGGCAACCTGTACACCTACCAGTGGGCATCGATGCTGATCCTGCTCTACTTCATGGAAGGCGTGGTGCGCGCGACCACCGATCCGGCGCCGTCGGCGTACGTGGCCTGGGCCGAGGTCGCGCTGACCACGGTCTTCTTCTGGTGCGCCGTGCTGTACGTGCGGCCGGCCAAGCGCGCCGCGCAGGCCGCCCGCAAGGCCGCCAAGGCGGCGGACAAACAGGCGGGCTGACCGCCGCCAGGAGGCAACCGGCATGGATCTGCTGACCGAACTCGCGAACCTGCTGGGGGCCGGCCAGGTGCTGACCGGCCAGGACGCAGCTCCCTACCTGACCGACTGGCGCGGCCGCTACACCGGAGCGGCGCTGGCGGTGGTCCGGCCCGGCACGGCCGACGAGGTCGCGGGCGTCGTACGCCTGTGCCGCAGGCACGGCGCCCCCATCGTCCCGCAGGGCGGCAACACCGGCCTGGCGGGCGGCGCCACGCCCGACGCCGAAGGCCGCGCCGTCGTGGTGTCGACGCGGCGCCTGGACCGGCTGCGCGCCCTCGACACCGACGACGACACCATCACGGTCGAGGCCGGCTGCGTGCTCCAGACCGTGCAGGACTGGGCGCGCGAGGCCGGGCGGCTCTTTCCGCTCAGCCTGGCCTCGGAAGGCAGTTGCACCGTGGGCGGCAACCTGGCGACCAATGCCGGCGGCACCCAGGTCCTGCGCTATGGCAACGCGCGCGAACTGGCGCTGGGGCTGGAGGTGGTCACCGCCGACGGCGATATCTGGGACGGCCTGCGCGGCCTGCGCAAGGACAACACCGGCTACGACCTGCGCGACCTGTACATAGGCAGCGAAGGCACGCTGGGCATCATCACCGCCGCCACGCTGCGGCTCTATCCGCTGCCGGTGGCGCAATGCACCGCCCTGGTCGCCCTACCCTCGCTGGAATCCGCCGTGGCCCTGCTGGGCCTGGCCCGCGCCGGGTTCGGCGCGGCCCTGACCGGCTTCGAGGTCATGTCCCATGCCAGCCTGGACGTGGTGACCCGCGCCTTCCCCGACCAGAAGCTGCCGCTGGGCCCCACGCCCTGGTATGCGCTGCTCGAGGTGTCCGACAGCGAAAGCGCGGCGCACGCCCAGGAACGCTTCCACGGGGTCCTGCAACAGGCGCTGGAACAAGGACTGGCCCAGGACGCCGCGGTCGCCGCCAGCCTGGCGCAAAGCCGCGCGCTGTGGCACCTGCGCGAGAGCATCTCCGCCGCCCAGTCCTGGGAAGGCAAGAACATCAAGCACGACATCTCGGTCCCTGCCTCGCGCATCCCCGCCTTCGTGGCCGCGACCGACGCCCTGCTGCAGGCGGCCATACCCGGCGTGCGCCACGTCACCTTCGGCCACCTGGGCGACGGCAACCTGCACTACAACGTCAGCCGGCCGCCGGCCATCGCCGCAGCCGATTTCCTGCTGCGCCAGGACGAGGTCTACCGCCTGGTGCACGACAGCGTGCACGCTCACGGCGGGTCGATCAGCGCGGAACACGGCATCGGCCAGCTCAAGCGCGGCGAACTGGCCCGCTACAAGAGCCCGGTGGCCCTGAGCCTCATGCGGCGGATCAAGCAGGCGCTGGATCCCGACGGCTTGATGAACCCGGGCAAGATCCTGCCCTAGGTGCGCCGGGCGCCGCCGCCCCGCTGGCGCTGCGAGGTCTGGTTGCCGCCGGTGCCGATCTGGTCGGTATGGCCGTCCTTCTTGGTGCGATTCTGCGTATCGCCGTGGCTGCGCTGCTGCTGGCGCGGCTGGTCGTCCGCCTGGCGGGGGCTGGGTGGGGAAGCGGGATGCTGGGGCATGGCGAACTCCTTCACGAGGAGGCCGGCAAGCCGCAACTTTCGTGCCGCGCCCAGGGCGGCAGCGGCGTGAATTCATTCCTGAGCCAGGACAGCAGGGCCTGTACCCGGCCCAGGTGGGCCCGGCTGTGGGGTACCAGGGCCCGTATCCAGTATTCGGGGATGGCGAAGTCCTCCAGCACCCGGACCAGTTCGCCCCGGCCCAGCGCGCCGTCGACGATATAGGCCGACAGGATCGTGATGCCATTGCCCCGCAGCACCGAATTGAGCAGCACGTGTCCGTCGTTGGTGCTCAGGCGCGGCGTCACCTCGACCGCGATCGGCCCGTTCGGCCCCTGGAAAGTCCAGACCGGCCCCGTGGGCTGGAAATTCAACAGCGCGTGCCTCGCCAGATCCGTGGGATGCGCGGGACGGCCGCGCGCGGCCAGATAGGACGGCGCCGCCACCGCCATGCGCGGCAGCGGGCACAGCCCGGCCTCGAGCACGCCGTCGTACGAGGCCGGCAGCATGCCGACCACGATGTCGAAGCCTTCCTGGATGGGGTTCACGGGCCGGTCGATCACCACCACGTCCATGCTGAGCTTGGGATGGACCTCCAGGAAACGCCCCAGCGCATCGCCCAGGCACGTGGCGGTCAGCGAAGTCGGCACCTTGATGCGCAGGTGCCCCTCCAGTTCGTGCGCGTGGCCCAGCGCGCTGCCGAACGCGTCCTCGACGTCGTGGACGATGCGCCGCGCCACCGGCAACAGGCGCTGGCCTTCGTCGGTCAGGGCCAGGCGGCGGGTGCTGCGCTCGAACAACCGGGTTCGGGCGCGCCATTCGAGCTGGTCGATGCGCTTGGTCACCACGGACGCGGCGATGCCCAGTTGGCGCGCCGCCTTGGAGAAGCTGCCGGCCTGCGCCACGGCGATGAAGGTCCGGAAATTGACGATGGTGTCCATGACCTCTCTGTTTTCGCGAATAATGATCGCGCTTTTTGGTGGATTCTATAGAAATAGAATGAGGATTAAGGTGGCGGCACGTCAAGAACTTTTCCGGAGACCCCGCCATGCCGCTTGCCTTGCGCCCCCTCCACCCCGACGTGGGGGTGGAAGTCCTGGGTTGCGACCTCAGCCACCCCCTGGACGACGAGCAGTTCCAGTCGCTGCTGGACGCCTATCACCGCCATTCCGTCGTCGTCGTGCGCGGGCAATCGCTGGCCGCGCCCGCGCAGGCCGGGCTGCTGCGCCGCTTCGGCACGCCCAAGATCTCGCAGCGCAAGGAGTTCCACGTGCCGGGCACGCCCGAGATCGGCCGCGTGGGCAACACCCGGCATCCCGACGGTACGCCGTCGGCCTTCCTGGACCGCTACGGCAACCTGTGGCACAGCGACACGGCCAGCGACCAGCACGTCGACGGGGTCACGATGCTGTACTGCGTGATGACGCCGCAAGTCGGGGGCGACACGCTGTTCGCCAGCATGGGCAGGGCCTACGAAACGCTGCCGGCGGACCTGAAGGCCCGCATCGACGGCAGGACCGTGGTCCACAACTTCAACCAGCACAACGACTACCTCTTGGCCCGCAACCCCGGCTCGGCCCAGCCCCTGTCGGAAGCCGACCGCGCCAAGTGGCCGGACCGGGAACACGAACTGGTGCAGCGCCATCCGGTAACCGGCCGCCCGCTGTATTTCATCAGCCCGACCCTGGTCCGGGGCATCAGCGGCTATTCCGACGAGCAAGCGCAGCGGCTGTCCGCGGAACTGGTCGCCCACGCGACCCGCCCCGAGGCGGTCTACCGCCACAAATGGCAGGTCGGCGACCTGGTCTTCTGGGACAACCGCGCCTCGCTGCACTCGGCCTCGCCCGCGGACTACCAGGGCGGCCAGCGGCTGATGCATCGCGGCTATGCCTACGTCCACTATGCGTGAGGCCGGCCTGCGCGTCGGGCATTTCCAGTCGGTGCCCTGGATTCCGTTCTACGTCGACAGCGAGGACTGGCCCGTGCGGCGCGTGCCCTGCGTGTCCAGCACGGTCCTGGCCATGGCGGATGCCGGCCTGCTGGACGCCACGCCCATGGCCACCGTGGACTGGCTGGCGCGCGGCGACCAGTGGCCGCGCCTGGGCGGGCTGGGCCTGGCCTACCGCCAGCGCGCGGGCAGCGTGCTGCTGTTCTCGCCGCGCCCCATCCATGAACTGGACGGCGCGGACATCGCGATCTGCGACGAGACCGCCACGTCGCTGCGGGTGCTGCATGCCATCCTGACCGAAAAGTACGGGCTGCGCATCGGCCGCTGGCGGCGCGGCCAGCCCGCCGACCCCTCCATGCCGCGGTTGCTGATCCAGGACCAGGCGGTCGAGGAAGCGGCGCGGGGGCGTTTCCCGCACGTCCACGACCTGGGGCGGGAATGGTGGGAGTGGCAAGGCACCCCGGTGGTCTCGGCGGTGTGGGTCCGCCGCCGGGACCTGGCGGACGACGCGCTGGAACCGCTGCGCGCCGGCCTGGCGGCCTCCTTGTCCCGGTACGCCGGCCAGCCGGACCAGGCCATCGAACGCCACTGCGCGCGCCACGGCCTGGCCTCGGCACCCGCGGCGCTGCGCGCGCTGCTCGGCAATTTCGAGTTCGAACTGGGCGAGGCCGCCGAAGCGGGCATACGCCGCATGGCCCAGATCCTGCCCACCGCCGTGGCCCTGCAAACCTGACGTCCCCGCCCGTCCTTCATCCATCCAAGAACAGGAGACATCCATGCCCTGCCTTTCGCTACGTTCCGCGCCGCGTCGGCGCACGCTGTTCGCCTTCGCCGTCCTGTCGGGCACTCTGCTCGCCACGGGAATGGCGCGCGGCGCCGACGCCCCCTGGCCCACCCAGCCGGTCAAGCTCGTCGTGGGCTTTCCCGCCGGCACCTCGCCCGACACGGTGGCCCGGCTGATCGCCGAGCCGCTGTCGCAGAAGCTGGGCAAGCCGGTCATCGTCGAGAACAAGCCCGGCGCCGCCGGCAACATAGGCGTCGACCTGGTGGCGCGCGCCACCGACGGCCATACCTTCGGCGTGACCGCGCACGGTCCGCTGACCACCTCCGCCCTGCTCTATCCCAACCTGCCCTACGACGTCGCCCGGGACCTGCAGCCGTTGTCCCTGGCCGCGGTCAGCCCGCAGATCCTGGTCATCGACCCCAAGCTGCCCTATGCCACGCTGCGCGAGCTGGTGGACGACGCACGCGCCCATCACAAGGAAATCTCGTACGGGTCGGTGGGTGTGGGTTCGGGTTCGCACCTGACGGGCGAGCTGTTCGCGCAGGAAGCGGGCATCCGGATGATGCACGTCCCCTACCAGGGCTTCCCCCAGGTCACCATGGCCGTGATGAGCGGGCAGATCCAGGCGGGGTTCATGGCGCCCTCGGGGGCCATCGAACAGGCCAAGGCGGGCAAGGTGCGCGTGCTGGGCGTCACGTCGGCGCAGCCTTCGCCGCTGGCGCCGGGGGTGCCGACCGTCGCCCAGGCCGCGGGCCTGCCGGGCTTTGCCGCGGAGCTGTGGATAGGCGCCTACGCGCCGCGCGCCACGCCGGCGCCGGTGGCGGCCATGCTGGCGAAAGAGATCAACGCCATCCTGCGGTCGGCCCCGGTGCGGGCCAGGCTGGCGGCGCAGGGCTGGGACGCCACGGGCGGCTCGCCGGCCGAGATGGCGGCACGCATCGAAACCGACACGCGCCGCTGGGGCGAGGTGATCAAGCGGCTGGGGCTCAAGCTGGAATAGCGGCGCGCGGGCGCCGCGGCATGCGCGTGCCGGCTTACCTCGCGCTGGCGCGCCAGGCGCCGTTCTCCTGCTTGCAGAACCAGAATCCCCAGTTCTCTTTCGCCGTGCCCTGGGCCACGTCGGCCGCCAGGAAGCGGCAGGTCTGGCCCTTGCTGGTACGCGTGGTGTTCCTGGGTGCGAACGTGACGTTGACCGGCACCTGGCGCGCCCGCACGGGCTTGCTGGCCCAGCTGGATTGCTGGCCGTCGGCCACGTCGTTCAGCACGCGTCCGACCTCGGTCGAGAACTCGGAGACCTGGGCCTTGGGTATACGCAGCAGGATGGACTCGTTCAGAAAGCTGAGATTGGCGGCATGGGCCGTGCCCAGCGAGGCGGCCAGCATCAGCGTGGCGGCGAGGAATTGCGTGCGCATGAAGGAGATCTCCGGGTCTAAACGTGACGGCAATGATATCGGTTAAGCCGCACGGCGGGTTATGATTGCGGCATTATGCTTTCAAATCAACGACTTGGCGGCTGGGAGCTGTGTGTCGCCCCCATGATCGACTGGACCGACCGCCACTGCCGCTACTTCCATCGGCTGCTGTCCCCGCATGCCCGCCTGTACACCGAAATGATCGCCACCGGCGCGATCATCTACGGCGACGCCGCCCGGCACCTCGATTTCGACCGCGCCGAGCACCCGGTCGCGCTGCAACTGGGCGGCAACGAACCGGAGGCCCTGGCGCGCGCGGCCCGCGCCGGCCAGGACTGGGGCTACGACGAAATCAACCTGAACTGCGGCTGCCCGTCGGACCGGGTGCAGAAAGGCGCGTTCGGCGCCTGCCTGATGTCCACGCCGGAGCTGGTGGCCGATTGCGTGAAGGCCATGCGCGACGCGGTCGGCATCCCGGTCACGGTCAAGCACCGCATCGGCCTGGACTACGACGATTCCTATGGGTTCGTGCGCGACTTCGTCGGCACCGTGCACGAAGCGGGTTGCGAGGTCTTCATCGTCCATGCCCGCAACGCCGTGCTCAAGGGCCTGTCGCCCAAGGAAAACCGCGAGATCCCGCCGCTGCGCTACGACGTGGCGCGCCAGCTCAAGCGCGACTTCCCTCACGCCCTGATCGTGCTCAACGGCGGGCTGACCGGGCCGGCCGCGCTGGCGCACATCGGCCACGGCGGCGGCGAACTGGACGGCGTCATGCTCGGGCGCGAGGCCTATCACCGGCCCCGCGTGCTGTCCGAGCTGTCCCGCCTGCTGTGGCCGCACGCGCCCATTCCCGACGACGAAGCCGTGGTGCGGGCCATGATGGACTACGCCGGCGGCCAGGTGGCCCGCGGCGTGCCGCTGCGCTCGGTGGTCCGCCACATGCTGGGCCTGTTCAACACGCAGGGCGGCGCCCGCCGCTGGCGCCAGATGCTGTCCGACAACCGCCTGCTGGCCGCCAACGATCCCGCCCTGATCGACGCCGCCTGGCAGGTCGTGGCCAACGCGGCGGAGCGCCGCGCCGCCTGAGCCCGCGGCGCGGCCCCCGGCGCCGAACAACCGGGTCTATCTCCCGCTATTTACGCTTTCGGCACGGCCGCGCACCGGCCATACTGGCGGCCAGGCACGGCCTGCGCCCGTGCCCGCCCAGGGGAGGTCATGGCCCAGATCGTATGCGTGCTGGGAAACAAGGGAGGTACCGGCAAGACCACGTTGTCGCACATGATCTCGCATGGCATGGCGCTGCTGGGCAAACGCGTGGTGTGCGTGCTGACCGACCTCGAGCGTGAACGCCTTTCCAAGGAACACCGCCTCTACCTGCCTTTCGACGCCCGCGAGGCCGGCAATCTGGCCAAGGTCGTCGCCACGCTGAACGACGTCGGCGACTGGTTCGGCGTCATCGACGGCGGCGGCAACCGCTCGGATACCGACAGCCATCTCGCCAACCTGGCGGATCTGGTCCTGCTGCCCTTCCGCGATTCGCACGAAGACATGCGCACGGTACTGCGCGACCTGGAATGGATGCCGCGCGCCTGGGGGCTGCCCTCGCAATGGCCGGCGGACGAACCGGCCCGGCGCCTGGCGCAGGCCTCCACGGACGAGCTGCTCGGCGCCTTCGGCCATCGCCTGCTGGATCCCATTCCCCACCTCGCGGCGACCAAGCTGCTGTTGCAGGACCGCATCCCCGCCGCGCTTCCCTGGCAGCTCACCAACGCCTGCGTGGCGCTGGCCATGCAGGTATTCGAACTGCTGGACGTGCAGTACGAAAGCCCCGAGGCATTCGCGGCGCCACGCTAGGGCCGCGGCACGCAAGTTGCTGGAATCGTCGCTCCGCTTCTTTTCTTTCATGGGAGAACGACGATGCCAGGCAAATCCAACCCGCAGACCCTGCCCCCGCAGCAACAACCCCGGCAACCCGGCATGCAGGGCGACATGCACCCTGAACCCCGGTCGACGGGCCCGGACTACCGGGCCGCGGGCAAGCTGGAGGGGCGCTGCGCCATCGTCACCGGCGGGGACAGCGGCATCGGCCGCGCGGTGGCGGTGGCCTTCGCCAAGGAAGGCGCGGACATCCTGTTCACCTACCTGGACGAGACCGCCGACGCCGAGGAGACCCGGCGGCTGGTAACCCAGGCGGGCCGACGCTGCGTGGGCATGGCCGGGGATCTCGGCAGCGAATCGCACTGCCGCGAAGTCGTGCGGCGCGCCATGGAAGAGTTCGGCCGTATCGACGTCCTCGTCAACAACGCCGGCGAGCAGCATCCGCGCCAGGCGCTGGAGGACATCGACAGCGCCCAGCTGGAGCGGACCTTCCGCACGAACTTCTTCGGCATGTTCAACCTGAGCCGGGAAGCCCTGCCGCACATGGCGTCCGGCGGCGCCATCGTCAACACCACGTCGGTCACCGCCTATCGCGGCAGCTCGCATCTGATCGACTACGCCGCCACCAAGGGGGCGATCGTCGCCTTCACGCGGTCGCTGTCGTCGGCGGTGGTCGAGCGCGGCATACGCGTCAACGCGGTGGCGCCGGGGCCCATCTGGACGCCCCTGATTCCCGCTTCGTTCAGCGCCGAGGAGGTCTCGACCTTCGGGTCGCAGGTGCCCATGAAGCGTCCCGGCCAGCCGGAGGAAGTGGCCCCCTGCTACGTCTTCCTGGCGTCGGACGACGCCAGCTACATGACCGGGCAGGTCCTGCACCCCAACGGCGGGGAAATCATCAACGGCTAGGCCGGATCAGCGCGCGCTGCCGAACATGTTCATCAGCGCATCGAAACTGCTGGCGCCGCGCGTGGAAAAGACGAAGCATTCCCCGTCCTGGTAATCGGCGGCGCGCATGCCTTGCGCCAGGCGCTCGGCATCCTCGATGGCCTCGTTCCAGGTGCCGCGTATCAGCGGGCAATACTTCAGCCGGCTGTCCAGCATGTCCTTGCCGGAGCGGGCCTTGACCTCGACATAGCCTCGGAACTGTCCCTCCGGCAGATCGTGCACGCGGGATTTCAGGAAGTATTGAACGGCGGCGTGTTCGACGACTTGGTTCATGACTGGCCTCCAGGAGTCCGTCTCTTGATCCTAGTCCATTGGAGTGCAGGATTTACGAAGAGGTCCGCGGCGCTAGCAAAAGTTTACATTCGTGCCAGGCTTGTGGCGGTCGGCGCCACACGGCAACAATTTCGCGGCTGGCCGCATGCGGCTGCCGGTATGATGGATGTTTCGTCGCCGCGCTGTTTCCGCACGCCCCATGAGGTCCCGCCACGCCGTTCTCGCCCTGCTGCTCGCGGCGGGCAACGCCTGCGCGGCCGACCCGGCAGGCAGCGCGCCGGCCGTCGCCGACACGCAATGGGCGGCCAGCTTCGCCGCGTTCGACCAGGCCGACCGCCTGCATGCGCCGGCTCCCGGCGGCATCCTGTTCATAGGCAGTTCATCCATACGCCTGTGGAACGACCTCGAAACCCGGTTCAAGGACCTGCCCGTCCTCAAACGCGGCTTCGGCGGCTCGCGCATGATCGACTGCGCGCGCCACCTGACCCGGCTGGTCGTTCCCTACCAGCCCCGCATCGTCCTCGTCTACGCCGGCGACAACGACCTGGCCGAGGGCCGCTCGCCGCGCGAAATCCTGGACAGCTTCACGGTGTTCGTCGAAGGCGTCCGCCAGGCGCTGCCTGAAACACGGATCGCCTACATCTCGATCAAGCCGAGCCCGGCGCGCTATTCGCTGATCCCGCAGGCCCGCGCCACCAACGCGTTGATCCAGGCCTACACGGAAAGCGTGCCCAACGCCGACTACATCGACGTCTTCACTCCCATGCTGACGGCCGACGGCATGCCCCGTGCCGAGCTGTTCCGCAGCGATGCGCTGCACCTGAACGACGCCGGCTACGCGCTCTGGACGTCGGTCATTTCGCGCCACGTACGCTAGCTCCGCTTTCCCCCTAGCCCGGCCCCGTCCCCACGCTCAGCGTCGCCCCGGTCCCGCCGGCGCGAGCGGCCGCGTCCGCCCGCCGGCCCCTGCCGGCTCCCGGCCCGGAACCGAACATGCGCACCAGCCTGGCCACGACATACATCGCGGCGATGCTCAGCCCGAACATCAGCGGATCGAACCAGAGCGGCCTGCCCGGATGGCTTTCGCCCACCACGGCCAGCGCGACCAGCACGATGACCAGATGGGCGCAGAAGACCGGCAGCGACGCGGCGCCCAGCGTTTCCAGCAGCCGCATGCGCGGTAGATGACGGGTCAGCCAGCCGCCGCCGTGCAGCAGCACCACGACCAGCGCCAGGAAGTCCAGCAGCCGCAGCGGCCCCACGTGCCACTTGTCGAACCACAGGTTGAGCGGATCGCCCTGGGGAAAGGGTTCCAACCCGGTCAGGTGGCGCCAGACGAAGAAAAGGATGACGACGCCCACCGCTGCCCTGACCAGCCACGGACGGAACACGAAGCGGCGCTCGGACGGCACCCGCGCGTGATAGGCGCCCAGGCACAGGCCGAGCACCCACAGCAATTGCCAGGCGAAAGTCTCGAACGATCCGGTCTCGCGGAACGGCACCGGCAGCCCGGTCATCGCCACCAGGCCGTCGTACAGCGCGCGCGACAAGCCGAACTGGGCCGCGCCCCACAACGCGATGCTCGCCCCCATCACCGTTTTCCATCCTCCCTGCAGGACATGGCTGAGGATCCACGGGCTTGCCAGCATGAACACGATGTAGACCGGCAGGATGTCCAGCAGCGGCGGGTTGTAGATCATCAGCAGCCCGGTCCACAGGCCGGTCAGCGGCGCATGCAGGTAGAACGACATGAGGTTGTTCGCGGCGGGCTGGTGGAATTTCATGCCCAGCGCGGCGATGACCGTGAACAGGAAGAGCAGGCACGCCGCCTGGCAGGCATAGATGACCAGGGCGCGCCGCAGGAACGCGCGGCGCATCGCGGGAATGCCGTCGCGCACGGCGCGCTGGGTGTACACCAGCCCCGCCATGTAGGCCGACAGGAAGACGAAGCCTTCCGCCGCCGAGACGAAGCCGAAAGGCTGGCCCGCCGGTATCGAGAACCAGGTCGGCAGATGCGTGGACGTCATCAGCACCAGCATCAGTCCGCGCAGCGCGTCCAGTTCCCAGCGGCGGGACGAGGCGGGCGGCGGGGCGCAAGCGTAGGGGGAAGTGGTGGACACGGGCGTGGCGGGCGCAATGTAGGGGGAGTCTGCATGGACAGCGTGGAATGCGAACAATTCGTGCTTGTTGCAATCCGATACGGGTAAGCCCCTAATTACTTAACAAAATTAATATTTATCATTGTTAAACAAATCAACCCAGAACCAGGGGACGGAGACACATGAAACGCATCCTGCTGGCCAGCGCCCTCGCGCTGGCCGCCACCGGCGCACACGCCCAGAACGTGACGCTGTACGGCATACTCGATACGGGCATCGAATACGTGAACCACGCCAACGCGCAAGGCGACGCGACCTGGCGCATGCCCAGCAACACCGGCGGGCTCATGCCCTCGCGCTGGGGCCTGCGCGGCACGGAAGACCTGGGCAACGGCCTGAAGGCGCTCTTCACCCTGGAAAGCGGCTTCGGCGTGGATACCGGCGTGTCGGGCCAGGGCGGACGCCTGTTCGGCCGCGCGGCATGGGTCGGGTTGTCGGGCAACTGGGGCACGGTCACGCTGGGCCGCCAGTCCAACATGACGTTCTTCGCCCTGCTCGACTCCGACGTCATGGGGCCGGCGGTGTACGGCCTGGGATCGCTGGACAACTACATCCCCAATACGCGTTCGGACAACGCCATCGGCTATCGCGGCACCTTCTCGGGCCTGACTGTGGGCGCCACCTACAGCTTCGGCCGGGATGTCGCGGCCAGCGGCGGCCCGGCCGCCACCAATTGCGCGGGCGAAGTCCCGGGCGACCGCAAGGCCTGCCGCCAGGTCACCGCGCTGCTCAAGTACGACCTGGGCCCGGGCGGCGTCGCCGCCGCCTACGACCAACTGCGCGGCGGCACCGGCGCCGCCGGCGGCCTGTCCAGCAGCGACACCTCCGACACGCGTACCGTGCTCAACGGCTACTACCGCTTCGGCGACCTGAAGATAGGCGGCGGCTGGATCGGCCGCATCACGCGCGCGGCCACCCGCTCGGAAGCCAATCTGTACTACCTGGGCGCCTCGTACGCGCTGTCGCCGGCCTGGACCCTGGACGGCCAGGTGGCGCACCTGAAGAACAAGACCACCGATGCCCGCTCCACGCTGGCCACGGTGCGCGCGACCTATTCGCTCTCCAAGCGCACGGCGGTCTACGGCCTGGTGGGCTACATGGACAACAACAAAAACGCCAACCTCTCGGTCAGCGGCGGCCAGGCCTTGGCTGGTCTTCCCAACGGCCTGAACCAGACCGGCGTGATGCTGGGCATGCGGCACAGCTTCTGAAGTCCGGGCGGCGCACGGCCGCCCCGCGTGGTATGTTGTGGCACTGGACTGGGCCGCCCTCGCGGCGGCCCTTTTTTTGTCACTGGGCCGCCTCGAGAAAAACGCCTAAGCGCCCACGCATCGACTCGCACCCGCCACCACATGCCCAAGACCCCGCCGCGCACCACCTCCTCGCCGCGACCGGCCAAATCCGAACTGGACCACTCCCGCCTTTCCCACCTGCTGGGCTTCCAGACCTCGCTCGCGCACGTCAAGCTGCAGAAGGCCTTCTTCTCGAGCATGAAGGACCTGGACCTGCGGCCCGTGGAGTTCGCCATCCTGGTGCTGCTGGCCTACAACGACAAGGCCAACCAGCAGAACCTGTGCCGCAGCCTGTCGCTGTCCGCGCCGCGCCTAGCGCTGGTCCTGGACCGCCTGCAGGAGCGCGGGCTGCTGTCGCGCGAGCGCAGCGACACCGACAGGCGCGCCCACCACGTGGTGCTGACCGCCGAGGGCCGCCGGCTCGCGCTCGAGGCCGAGCGCCTGTCGCACGGCATGGAGGAAGACATCCTCGCGCCGCTGTCCCAGGGAGAACGGCAGATCCTGGGCGAACTGCTGGCCAAGATCGTGCGGGGCGCGCGCGCCTAGCGTGCGCTAACGGCGCGCCCGGGCCTCGAGCACGGCGTACGCCGCCACCGCCGGCACCAGCGGACACAGGTAGTAGATCGCGCGATAGGCCAGCAGCGCGGCCAGGATCTCATAGGCGGGCAGTCGGCCCGCCAGCATCGTCAGGAACACGGCCTCGAGCACACCCAGCCCCGCCGGCACGTGCGTCAGCGCCCCGGCCACCGCGCTCAGCAGCATCACGCCCAGGACGGCGGCATAGTCCACCCGCCCTCCCATGAACAGATGGACGATCAGCCCCATGACCAGCCAGTTGGCGATCGACATCGCGCCCTGCACCAGCGCCATCCGCCATCCCGGCCACTCGATGGACACGCCCTTCAGCACGAAGCGGCGGCGTCCCACCCCCGCGCACATCGCCCCGTACCCCGCCACCAGCGCCCAGCACGCCACGCCCAGCACGGGCAGGAAGCCGGCCGGTATTCCCCATCCCGGCGGCACGCGCACCGCGCCCGCGAGCAGCAGCGCTCCCAGCAGTATCAGATAGCCCAGCCAGTTGCTCAGCACGCTCAGCGCGTAGACCTTGGTGATGTCCGGCGCCGCCAGCCCCAGCCGGGAATACAGCCGGTAGCGAAAGGCGACGCCGCCGACCAGGGCCCCCATGTTCAGCGTGAACGCATAGCAGATGCCCGCCACCACCGCGACCTGCGCCGGGCGCAGCGCGTGGCCCACGTAGCGTCTGCCGAGCTGGTCGAAGCCGCCGAACAAGAGATGGCTGAGCACGGTCAGGCCCGCCGCCGCGCCCAGGGTCCAGGCCGTGTATCCCCGCAGCGATTGCAGGACCTTGCCCCAATCGATCTTGCTGACCTGCTCGGCCAGCAGCAGCGCCACCACGGCGATGAAGACCAGCGTGAGCGCGTGCCGGCCCCACCACCACCATGAACGGCGGCGGCCCCGGGCGGTCGAGGACGCGCGGCGCCTATCCGGTTTGGCGAGTGTGGGCATCGGGGGATTCGGCCGGGCGCCGCCGGGGCGCCTCGACCTTCTCCAGTCTGGGGGTGTGCGCAGGCAGCCAGCCCGCCCAGGCGGGGAAGCGCCGCAGGAAATGGAAGGCCACGAACGAGGCCGCCGCGCGCCATATCGGCCGCCGGTGCGATGCAACGGCCGTCACCTCGCGGCAGTACCTGCCGACCAGCGTGTCCAGCCGCTCGCGCAACGCCTGGTTGAACCGCTGATCGCGGATGACGAGGTTGGCCTCCAGGTTCAGCGACAGGCTGAGCGGGTCGAGATTGCTCGATCCCACCGTGGACCAGTCGTCGTCGGCCACGGCCACCTTGCCATGCAGCGGCCGCTCGCAATACTCGTAGATCCGCACGCCGGCATCCAGCAGATAGTCGTGCAGCATGCGTGCCCCCACCTTGACGATGGGCATGTCGGGCTCCCCCTGCAGGATCAGCCGCACGCGCACCCCGCGGCGCGCGGCATGGCGCAGGTCGCGCAACACGCGGTAGCCGGGAAAGAAATACGCGTTGGCGATGGTCAAGTCATGGCGGGCGGCGCGGATGGCGATGCGGTAGTGCTGCTCGATGTCCGTCCGGTGCGAGTCGTTGTCGCGCACCACGAACAGGCAGTCCGCGTCGCCCACGCGCTCGGCATCCGCCTCCGGCCGGCCTCCCGGCTGGCTGCGCCTGAGCTCTCCCGTGCGAACGAACGTGCGCAGGCGCGCGACGATGGGGCCGCGCACTTCGATGGCATAGTCCTGCTTGGCGCCCGGGCCGAAATCCGCGAGATGATCGGCCGAGAAATTGATGCCGCCGACGAAGGCCGTCTCGCCGTCGACGATCAGCAGCTTGCGATGCATGCGCCGGAAAACGTTGGTGCGCATGCCCAGCAGCTTGGGACGCGGATCGAATACCCGGACTTGCACGCCAGCGGCGATCAGGTCCGCCAGGAACGCTTCCGACAGGTCCACCGAACCGTAGCCATCCACCAGCACCGACACGAAGACGCCGCGCCGGGCGGCCTCCAGCAATACGTCGCGCAACGCGGTCCCGACCTTGTCCTCGAACAGGATGAAAGTCTCGAGCAGCACTTCGCGGCGGGCCCGCCGGATCACCTCGAACACGCGGGGAAAGAAGGCTTCGCCGTTCTCCAGCAGCGACACCGCGTTGCCGGACATCCATTGCGAACTGGCCGGGGGCCGGCGCGGGCGGCCGCCGCTGCCTCGGGACGGCCCGCTCACAGCGCGATCTCCGCCGCCAGCGGCGCATGGTCCGACAACGACGTCCAGGGCCGGCGTCCCAGGCGCATGGGCCAGTGGTCGCGCGCGCCGCGCACATAGATGCGATCGAGCGGCAGGACCGGACACCACGCGGGGAAAGTGCGGACCAGCCGTCCGTTAGCATGGGCATGCACTTCACGCAACCCGGCGCAGCCGTCCAGGACCCGGCCGGCACGCCGGCGCCAGTCGTTGAAATCGCCGGCCACCACCAGCGGCGCATCGGCGGGAATCTCCTTCTCCACCAGGTGGCACAGCAGTTGCAGTTGGCGCACGCGATGGCGCTCCTGCAATCCCAGGTGCACGCATATCGCATGGATGTCGCCGCCAGTTCCCGGCGCCCGGACCACGCAATGCAACAGGCCGCGCCGCTCCGGCCCGCCGATGGAAACGTCGCGGTTCTCGTAGCGCACGATGGGAAACTTGGACAGCACCGCGTTGCCGTGGTGGCCGTCCGGATAGACCGCGTTGCGCCCGTAGGCGAAGTCCGTCCAGATGGTATCTGCCAGGAACTCGTACTGCGGCGTCGCGGGCCAGTCGGCGAACCGCAGCGAATGCCTGGCATGCGTGCCCAGCACTTCCTGCAGGAACACCATGTCGGCCGCCACGCTGCGCACCGCCTCCCGCAGGTCATGCAGGATGAAGCGGCGATTGAAAAAATTGAATCCCTTGTGGACATTCACGGTCAGGACGCGGAACGTCAGCCCGCCCGGGCCGCCTTGCCTCTTGCCATCGATCTCGGTGTTCATGCGGCCCCGCGCCGCAAGAAGCGTTCCCGGTCCAGCCCCTATTCCAGCGGCAGCCACTGGCGCCCGTCGCGGGCCAGCAGCACGTCCGCCTGCACCGGCCCCTGGCTGCCGGCGCGGTAGGGATGGATCTCGCCGCCGTCTTCCCAGGCTTGCAGGAACGGCATCACCGCCTCCCAGCCCAGCTCGATGTCGGCCGCCCGCTGGAACAGCGTCGCGTCGCCCACCATGCAGTCGTAGATCAGGGTTTCGTAGCCCGAACTGTGGCCGGTCATGAAATGGTCCGCGTAGCGGAAATCCATGCTGACCGGCGCGATGCGGATCTTCGAGCCCGGCACCTTGGCCTTCATGTGGAAGAACAGCCCCTCGTCGGGCTGGATCTGCAACACCAGCGAATTGGATGGCGGCTTTTCCTGCGCGCTCTGGCGGAACAGTGCATGGCCGGCATCCTTGAAGGCAATGACGATCTGCGTCTGGCGCCGCGCCAGCGCCTTGCCGGTGCGCAGGTAGAACGGCACGCCGCCCCAGCGCCAGTTGTCGATGCCCAGCTTCAGCGCCACGTAGGTCTCGGTCCGGCTGTCCGGCGCCACGCCCTCCTCCTCGCGATAGCCGCGCATGGACTGGCCGCCGACCACACCTGCTCGGTACTGGCCGCGCACGCTGTTCTGCAGCGCCTCGTCCGGCGTCTGGATGCGGATGGCGTCCAGCAGCTTTTCCTTCTCGGTGCGCACGGCATCGGCATCGAAGGAATTGGGCGGCTCCATCGCCACCATGGCCAACAGCTGGAACAGGTGGTTGGGCACCATGTCGCGCAGCGCCCCGGTCTGCTCGTAGAACTGCGAGCGGCGCTCCACGCCGATCGCCTCGGCCGCCGTGATCTGGACGTGGTCGATGTACAGCCGGTTCCAGTTGCTTTCGAACACGCTGTTGGCGAAGCGGGACACCAGGATGTTCTGCACCGTTTCCTTGCCCAGGAAATGGTCGATGCGGAAGATCTGGTTCTCGTGCACGACCCGCGTCAGCTGCTTGTTCAGCTCGCGCGCGGAAGGCAGGTCGCGGCCGAACGGCTTCTCGATCACCACGCGGCGCCAGCGGCCGTGGCCCTGCTTCAGCAGCCCCGCATCGTGCAGGTGGCGCGCGATGGACTGGAAGAACGTGGGAGCGGTGGCGAAATAGAAGATGACGCCGCCCGGCTCGGGCGCCAGCATCGTGGCGAGCTGGGCATAGGTCTGCTCGCCCTCGAAATCTCCCATCAGGAAGGACGTGCGGCCCATCAGCCAGTCCCAGGCCTGGGCATCGAAGCCGGCGGCCGGCCCACCCCGCGAGGCGACGACCTGTTCCATCGAATGCTTCAGCCCGCCCCGGAACTCGTCGTCGTCCAGCTTGCGATGGCCGACGCCGATGACGCGGAAGTCGGCGTTCAGCAGATTGAAACGCGCCAGGTTGTACAGCGCCGGGATCAGCAGGCGGCCGGTCATGTCGCCGGTCGCGCCGAAGATGACCAGGGTACAACGCGGGGCAGGCTGCAGCGCCACCGTGGGCGCCTGCCTGTTCATCGGGGAATCCATCGCTTGCCGCCTCCAGGACATGGCCTGATTATGGCGGCGGCGATGCGGCGTCGCAACACGGCCACGCCGCCCGCTCACAACTGGTCACGCCCTGCCCCGGGGTGCGTCGCGCTTCCCGTCGCCGGCCAGGACGCCGCCCTGGATGCGCTTGCGGATCAGGTCGATGGTGGCCTGGGCCAGGCGCGTCAGCGGCCGCTGCGATACCGTCGCGATCACCAGCTGGCTGGTGAGCGATGGCGAGACGATGCGGGACGCATGCAGGTTGGGACGATGGGCGCGGCCGTAGATGGCATTGCGCGACAGCACCGCATAGCCCATGCCCCGGTCCACCAGATCCAGCAGGGACTCGATGGCATCGACCTCGAGCGCGACCGAGAGGGGCACGCCCAGGCGCGCGCACTGCACGTCCAGCAGGTTGCGGATGGCATTGGGCTGCCCCGGCGTGATCAACGGATAGTTCGCCAGCTCGCGCATCTTGACGCTGGCCGGCATGGGCTTGCCGTCCAGCCCCCGGCTGCCGATCAGGTACAGGTCTTCGGACCAGACGTGCTCGTAGGCCGCCTGCTGCGTGACGGGCGGGTTGTACAGCAGCGCGAAGTCCAGGCGCCCCAGCAGCAGCCATTCGTACATGGAGACCGTCAGGGCCTCGACCACGCCCAGCGAGGCACGCGGGAACCCGGCGCGGAAATCGCTGACCAGGTCCACCGTCAGCGACTTGCCCACGCTAGGCGGCATGCCCACCACCACCTTGCCTGCGGGCGAGCCGCGCAGGTCCTCGATTTCCTGCCTGGCCAGGCGCACCTGGTGCAGGATGCCGCGCCCACGCTCCAGCAGCCGCTTGCCGGCATCGGTGGGGATGACGCCGCGGCCATTGCGTTCGAGCAGGTGTTCCTTGAGTTCGACCTCGAGCTGCCGCACGTGGCGGCTGACCACGGGTTGCGATAGATTGAGGGTGATCGCGGCCCGGGTAACGCTGCCGAACTCGACGACTCGCACGAAGCATTCGAGTTGTTTCAAGTCCATGGAAAGCCCCGATTCATGTTTTTTAAGCATAACAGCTAGTTCTGATTTGTGGTTTCCAATGGGAGTTTCCGGGTCAAAATGGCAAGCTGACTGCATGGCGTCCTTGGGCGCCCTGCATGACCAGAAGGCGGGCAGGCGACCCGTCGCCACCCCCTCCAACGATTTGAGGACGACAATGATCCGTACCCTGCTCGCGCGCCTGTGTCTCGGCGCCACCGCCACCCTGATCGCCGCCGGCGCCCAGGCCCAGGAATTCCCCACCAAGCCGCTGCGCCTGATCGTGCCCTTCGGACCCGGCGGCGTCGCCGACGTCACCGCCCGCATCGTGGCCCAGGGCCTGGCCGAGAAGTTCGGCAAGCCGGTCGTGGTCGAGAACATGCCCAGCGCCGGCGGCATCACCGGCGCCGTCACCGTGACGCGCGCCACGCCCGACGGCCACACGCTCTTCCTGGTCAGCAACCAGCAGGCGGTCAGCCCCTCGCTGTTCAAGTCGCTGCCCTACGATCCGGTCAAGCAGCTCGCGATGGTCTCGATGGTCGGTTCGTTCGACATCGTCATGGCGGTGGACCAGAACAGCCCGCTGCACACCGTTGCCGACGCCATCGCCGCGGCCAAGAAGGATCCGCAGCACTTCAACCTCGGCACCATCGGCGTGGGCAGCACGCAGCACCTGTCGGCCGAGATGTTCCGCTCCATGGCCGGCCTGGACGTGCCCACCATTCCGTTCAAGTCCAGCGGCGAGGTGCTGAGCGCCGTCAAGGGCAAGAGCGTGCAGGTCATGTTCGAGACCGTGCCGGCCGTGATCGGCAACATCAAGGGCGGCAGCCTGCGCGTGCTGGGCGTGGGCTCGGTCAAGCGCGGCCAGCTGTTCCCCGACACCCCGACCATCGCCGAGACCGTGCCGGGCTACACGGCCGTCTCGTGGAACGGCTTCGCCGCGCCCGCCGGCACGCCGCCCGCCATCGTCGACAAGCTGAACGCCGCCGTGCGCGAAGTGGTCAAGGATCCGGCCATCAACAAGAAGCTGGTCGACGTCGGCATGATTCCGCAGACCAACACGCCCAAGGAGTTCCAGGACTTCCTGGTGGCCGAGATCGCGAAGTGGAGCAAGGTGATCGACACCGCCAAGATAGAAAAACAGTAACCCCCCCTACGCGCTGACGCGCGCCCCCCCAGGGGGGCGGCACTGGCGGACCGGCGGAGCCGGATCCGCTGTGCCCTGGGGTACTACCGGGCTGGCGGAGACTGGCGTTTTGTTGCTAGGGCTGGCTGAGTGGTCGTGGTCCACAATTCGATGTGCTTTGATCGCTGGAGAAAAGAATGCTGGGTGTAGTCGTACGAAAGAAGCCGGCGCTGCCCGAGGGCGCGGCCGAGAAGCTGGCTGCGCAGGGCGTGGCCACGGTGCATGAGGCGCAGGGGCGCAGCGTCGGCCTGATGCGGCCTTATATGCGTCCGATCTACGCGGGCGCGTCGATTGCCGGACCCGCTGTGACGGTGCTGGCGCAGCCGGGCGACAACTGGATGCTGCACGTCGCGGTCGAGCAGTGCTCGCCGGGCGACATCCTGGTCGTGGCCTGCACCACCGAGAACGCCGACGGCATGTTCGGCGACCTGCTCGCCACCTCGCTCAAGGCGCGCGGCGTGCGCGGCCTGGTGATCGACGCCGGCGTGCGCGACGTGGCCACCCTGACCGCGATGGGCTTTCCCGTCTGGTCCAAGGCCATCAACGCCCGCGGCACCGTCAAGGCCACCATCGGCTCGGTCAACGTGCCCATCGTCTGCGGCGGCGCCCTGGTCAACCCGGGCGATGCCATCGTGGCCGACGACGACGGCGTGGCCATCGTGCCCAATGCCCAGGTCGCCACCGTCATCCAGAAGGCCGACAAGCGCGTGCAGGAAGAGGAAGGCAAGCGCGCCCGCCTGGCCGCCGGCGACCTCGGCCTGGACATCTACAACATGCGCCCCAAGCTGGCCGAGGCCGGCCTGCGCTACGTCGACTCGCTGGACGAACTGAACGGCTGAGACCGCCCCCTGGGGGAGACCCGTCTCCACCGGACCCCGCCGCGGCTTGCCGCGGCAGTCCCCGAACCCTGAAGCTGAACCATGAAAACCTGCGCCGCACCCGATCCCAATCCCATCAAACCGCGCGAGGCCCTGCCGGCCGGCGCGTGCGATGCCCACTGCCACGTCTTCGGCCCCGCCGACAAGTTCCCCTACGCGCCCGACCGCAGCTACACGCCGCCCGACGCCCCGTTCGAGCGCCTGCGCCAGCTGCATGACTTCCTGGGCCTGGACCGCGCGGTCATCGTGCAGGCGAGCTGCCACGGCGACGACAACACCGCCATGCTCGACGCCATCGCCCGCAGCGAGGGCCGCTACCTGGGCGTGGCCATCGTCAATGGCTCCGAGACCGACGAGCAACTGGCCGACATGGACGCCGGCGGCGTGCGCGCAGTGCGTTTCAACTTCGTGCAGCACCTGGGCGGCGCACCCGACCTGGAAGTCTTCGACAAGACCATCGAACGCCTGGACGGCCTGGGCTGGCACGTCGTGCTGCACCTGGACGCGCAGGACATCCTGACCTACAGCGACCGCATCAACCGCATCAACGTGCCCTTCGTGATCGACCACATGGGCCGCGTGCAGGCCGCCAAGGGCCTGGACCAGGAACCCTTCCGCGCCCTGCTGGAACTGATGAAGAACCCGCTGGCCTGGGTCAAGGTCTGCGGCGGCGAGCGCGTGTCCGTGGGCAAGCGCCCCTTCGCCGACGCCGCGCCCTTCGCCGCCCGGCTGATCGAAGCCGCGCCGGACCGCGTGCTGTGGGGCACCGACTGGCCGCACCCGAACATCTCGAAGGACATGCCCAACGACGGCGAACTGGTCGACCTGATGCTGGACTTCTGCCCGGACCCCGCCCTGCGCCGCAAACTGCTGGTCGAGAACCCCGAGAAGCTGTACCGCTTCAAGCCGCTGGCCTGAACGCCGCGCACTGATTGACGACGCTTTACCCTCGGCCCCGGACGTGCGGACTTCGCGCCCCGGGGCCATTCATTCGGGCTCGGCGCCCCCCTACCTGCGCCTGTTCCTCTAGGTCGCCGCCCGGATCCGCTCCACCACCGCGGCCAGATCCGCGCGGACCTTCTCGCCCAGGCCGGCGATGGGCGGACGCGCCGGACCGGCATCGCGGCCGGCCAGCGCCATGGCCTCCTTGATGACCACCGGGAACGATCCCCAGGCCCAGGCCGCGCGCAGCGGCGCGAACACGTTGGAGATGCGCAGCGCCTCGTCGTGGTTGCCTGCCTTCAGCGCGTCGTACATGCGCACCATCAGTTCGGGAAAGACGTTGGCCGCCGGCGAAATCGTGCCCTGCCCGCCGTGGAACATCATGGCCAGCGCCACCGTATCGCGCCCGGAAAACAGCAGCGCGGGACGCGGCGCCGTCAGCAGGTACTCCACCGACTGGGTCAGGTCGCCGCAGGAATCCTTCATCCCCACGATGTTGTCGGCCGCGCGCATGCAGCGCGCCAGCGTGGCCGGCTGCACGTTCACGCTGGTGCGCGGCGGATTGTTGTACAGCATGACCGGCAGGCGGGTGGCGCGGGCGACCGCCGTGTAGTGCGCCACCAGTTCGTCCTGCGACGGCTGCGCGAAGTACGGCGTGATGACCAGCGCCAGGTCCACGCCCAGGGCCTCGGCCGCCTTGGTCAGTTCGATGGACTTGCGCGTGGTCGCGCCGCCCGTGCCGGCGTACAGCGGCACGCGGCCGTCGATGGCCCGCACCGACAGCTCCAGCAGCCGGATGTGCTCGTCGGTATCCAGCGCGAAGAATTCGCCCTGGCTGCCCGCCACCGAGATGCCGTGCACCCCGGCCCGGATATAGCCCTCGATCAGTTCGCCCACCCTGGCCTCGTCCAGGCGATGGTCGCGGGTGAAAGGCGTGGCCATGGCCGGCACGACGCCGTGGAACTTCGAAATCTGCATGTGAACTCCCGTGTAGGACGATCTCAGTCGCCAACGCCCATGAGGCGGCCCAGGCGGCCGACGTATTGCCCGAAGGCGGCTTGTTCCTTGGTGGTGCGCGGGTCGCGTGGACGCGGCAGGTCTATCCGCATGTCCTCGACGATGCGCCCCGGACTTTCGCTCATGACCAGCACCCGGTCGGACAGGAAGACGGCTTCCGCGATGCTGTGCGTGATCAGCAGCACCGTCTGTCGCATCTCCTGCCAGAGCCGCAGCAGCTCGACGTTCAACTGGTCGCGCGTCAGCGCGTCCAGCGCGCCGAAAGGCTCGTCCAGCAGCAGCACCTTGGGATGCGTGATCAGGATCTGCCCCAGGGCCGCGCGCTGGCGCATGCCGCCCGACAGTTCGTGCGGATGGTTGCGGCGGAACCGCTCCAGCTTGAGCACCGGCAGGATCTGCTCCACCCGGCGGTCGATCTCGGCGGGCGCCACGCCCGCCACCTCGGCCGCCAGCCGGATGTTGGCCTCCACCGTTTCCCAGGGCAGCATGTTGTGGGTCTGGAACACCACCCCCACGTCGCTGGACATGCGCGTCTGGGCGTGCCCGAACACCCGGACCTCTCCTCCCGCGTCGGGTTGGATCAGGCCCGCGACGATACGCAGCAGCGTGCTCTTGCCACAGCCGCTCGGCCCCAGGATGGAAACGAATTCCCCGCGCGAGATGGAGAAATCGACCTGGTCGAGCGCCCGCACGCCGTTGCGCGAACGGAACGTCTTGGCGGTCCGCTCGACCTGGATGGCGGTCTCGGTCCGCACGGCTCCCGCGTCCCCGCCCGTCATGGCCGCGGCTCTCACTTGCGCGCCCCGACCCAGCCCCCTTCCGAGATGTCGAACACGACGCCGTCCAGGTCGCGGAATTTCATCTCGTAGTAGAGGCTTTTCTTGTCGTGCGGCAAGTCCATGAAGAAGGTGCCGCCATGCTCTTCGATGCGGCGCCGCTGCTCGTCCAGGTCGTCCACCCAGAAGCCGAAGTGGTGGGTGCCCACCCAGTCCTTGCCCCGGTCGCGGCCGGCGGCATCGTCGGTCTTGTAGTTCAGCAGCGCGAGGCAGATCGTGCCGTCCGACAGGTACACGCCGTCGGCCAGCGGCGAATGCGTGGGTTCGACGATCTCCAGCCCGAATACCTCGCTGTAGAACTTGGCGGCCTTCTCGGGATCGGGAACGGCAAGGGCGATGTGACGTAGCTTGGCCATGCGAAATGCTCCTGAAAGATGTGAGATGGATGCGAGGCTCAGAAGCCTCGCCACCAGATGCGCTTG
Organism: Pigmentiphaga kullae; assembly: GCF_004216695.1. Classification (GTDB taxonomy): domain Bacteria; phylum Pseudomonadota; class Gammaproteobacteria; order Burkholderiales; family Burkholderiaceae_B; genus Pigmentiphaga; species Pigmentiphaga kullae. The sequence goes on along the minus strand of NZ_SGXC01000002.1, from coordinate 56,800 downwards.
GCCGCCAGTTCGACCAAGAGATACAGCAGGCCGGCCACGGCCGACACGACGATGAGGGCGGCGAACAGATAGTCGGTCCGGCCATTGGCGTTGGCCTCGAGGATCAGGTGGCCCAGGCCGCTGTCCGAACCCACGAACTCGCCCACGATGGCGCCGATGACCGCCAGCGGCATCGCCGAGCGGCACCCGTCCATGATGGAGGGCAGCGCCGCCGGCACGTACAGGCGGCGGAACGTGGTCCAGGCCGGCGCGCGGATGGCCTTGAAGTGCTCGATCAGGTGGGCGGGCGTGCCGGCCAGTCCGCCCATGGTCGCGATCACGACCGGGAAGAAGGCGAACAGGAAGGCCATCAGGATCTTGGAGGCCGCCCCGTAGCCGAACCAGATCACCATCAGCGGCGCCAGCGCGATCTTGGGCAGCCCCTGGAACACCACGACCAGCGGATACAGCGCCCGCCGCAGCAGGGGCATCGCATGGATGGCCAATCCCAGCGCGATGCCGCCGATGACCGCCATCGCGAAGCCGGCCAGCACCTCCTGGGTCGTGACCCAGGATTGCACGACCAGCGCGGCGCGATGGGTCCACAGGCTTTCCAGCACCTTGGACAGCGGCGGCAACAGGTAGGGCTTGATGCCGAACATGTCGACGGCGCGCTCCCACAGCAGGGCCAGCAGCAGGCACAACACCGCGGGATCGATCACGCGGCGCCAGGTCTCGCCGGAAGGCAGCAGCCGCAGCGCGCGCCGCTCGGCGGTGGGCAGCGTGGTGGGTTGTACGTGCGCGTTCATGCCTGCCCCTCCTGCTCCCCGCCGCCCCGGGGCCCCCAATCGGGGGCCGGCACGACGAAGCGGGAAAAATGCCATTGATCGAAGGCCGCGAGATCGTTCCGCCACACCCGCGCGACATGCGGCTGCTCGGGCGTGACCTGCACCATTTCCGCGTAGAACTCGCAGTAGTTGCCGTCGGGATCCTTGAACACCAGGAACAGGTTCTCGCCCGGCCCGTGCTTGCCTATGCCGCGCACGATCTCGACGCCCTGCTCCTGCAGGTAGCGCGCCGCTTCCTCGATCTCCGCCAGGGAACCCAGCTCGTACGAGAAATGCTCCATGCCCGGGCGTCCCGGCGCATAGGTGGCCTCGCGCAAGGAGCCATCGGTGGGAATCTGCGCCAGCGCGAGATCGTGGTGATCGTGGCCGCAACGCAGGAACGCCATCTGATCCTCGATGTAGTCCGAGATCTCCAGCCCGACGATGTCGGTGTAGAAGCGCACCGAGGCCGCGAGATCGCGCACGTTCAGTACGACGTGCCCCAGCCTGCGCGGGCAAGGTCGAGTCGCCATGCTTGCCTCCTACTTCAGCAGATCGTTGGTATAGGTGTCCTGCGGCTTGACCTTGCCGTTCAGGCCGAAGGCCTTGTCGACGAACTGCACCGTCGAACGCATGCGATCGTCGCGCAGGTAGCCCAGCCCCTTGTCCCTGGCCTGCGGATCGACCAGCAGGTCCGCCATGTCGCGGATCTGGGCCAGGGCCACGCCCCGGTCGGTGACGGGGAACATCTTGACCATGAGATCGGCCGCCCGCTCGGGATTGGCGAAGGCATATTCATAGCCGCGGTAGGAAGCCTTCAGGAACTTGCGCACCATGTCGGGCCGCTTGCGGATGGTGTCCTCGCTGGCGGCGAAACCGCTGCCGTAGGCATCCAGGCCGAAGTCGCCGTACTCGATCCAGCCCAGCGGCACGCCGGCAGCGTCGGCCTGTTTCTGCGTGACGGCGCGGTTGCTGGCGCGCCAGCATTCGGCCAGGTCGATGCGCCCTTCGATCAGCGAGGCATCGACGACGGCCGGGTCCATGCGCAGCAGCCGGATGCTGTCGCGCGGCTGGCCGTTCAGCTCCAGCCATGCCGGCACCACGTTGTGGACCGGCGAGGCCGAGCCCCCGCCCAGCGTCAGCCCCTTCATGTCGGCGGGCGACTTGGGCTTGTGCCGCCGGGTATCGAAGCAGATGCCGGCCGGCCAGCGCGTGTTGAGCGCGCCCACCATGCGGATCTTGCCGCCGTTGGACCGGTTCAGGACCAGGCTGATGGGATCGACGTAGCCGAACTCGTATTGCCCCTGGTCCAGCTCGTTGGCGGTGCGGTTGCCGCCATAGCCGCGCTGGATGCTGACGTCCAGGCCCGCTTCCTTGAAGTACCCGAGTTCCTGCGCGACGATCACGCCCACGGAACTGCCCTGGGGCAGCCAGGCCATGTTGTAGGCGACCTTCTCCTGGGTGTGCGCCGCGCTTGCCCAGCCGATCAGCGCGGCCAGGCCCAGTGCCCGGCCCCACGCCGCGAAACCTTGCTTGCAGGGTTGCATGTCTTCTTCTCCATACGTCGTACAGCGAATGACCACGACTACCCGGCGCGCTCAGACCTTTTCGGCCTGCACCTGGTTGGACAGACGGCCGATGCCGTCGACGGAGGCGACCATGGTGTCGCCGGCCTTCAGGTAGATGCCCCGCCCCATGCCCACGCCGGTGGGCGTACCGGTGGCCACGACGTCGCCCGGCTCCAGCGTGACGATGGTGGACAGGTACGCGATCTGCTCGCGAACGGTCCAGATCATGTTGGCGGTGCTGTCCTGCTGCATGGGCTCGCCATTGACGTCCAGCCTGAGCTGCACGGCCTGGGGATCGGGAATCTGCCAGGACGGCACCAGCCACGGGCCCAGCGGCGCGAACGTGTCGTGGCACTTGCCCTGGAACCAGTCATGCTTGAAGGGATAGTCGGAGCGCACGTTCAGGTCGCGCGCCGACACGTCGTTCAGGATGGTGTAGCAGGCGACGTGCTCCAGCGCCCGCTCGGCCGTCACGCGGCGGCACCGCGTGCCGATGACGGCCGCCAGTTCCACTTCCCAGTCCAGCATGACCGTTTCCGGCGGAAGCTGGACCACGTCGCCATCGCCCACCACGGTGTTCGACAGCTTCAGGAACATGTAGGGCTTGCTCTGGGACTTGGCGGCCAGCACGGTGCCCATCTCGTTGGCATGGGACGCGTAGTTGGACGCGGCGCAGAAGATGCGCTGCGGCACGTAGGGGGCGGCGACCGTATGTTCACCGGCGGGCACCGGACGGATCGCGCCCGAGGCGGCCAGGCGCTCGGCCGCCGGGCCCGCCTCGCGCAGCCAGGGGGCGGTTTGCGGCCAGGCCGCCAGCATGTCGGCGACGCCGCCGCGGCAGGCTTCGGGCAAGGCCGGCAATCCCGCCGCCAGGGCGGCATCCAGGTCATACAGGCGCTGATCCAGGACCAGGGCGGGCGCCAGCCGGTCGGACCGGCGGTAAGTGGCAAGGGCAATCCAGGACATTCCACAACTCCTTTGTTGATGAAATCCGGTACAGCTTTGCATTCACTTTCCATAAATTGTGTGCAATTTTATTTTCCAGCACGCAAAACGGTCAAGAAAATGCGCATAGGGAGAAACGCGAAGGAAGCGGTGCCGGATGGCGGGAGATGGGAAAACAGGGGCCAGAACAAGGCCGCCCCGGGGTATGGAGCGCCCTCGCCAGGCAGTGAAGGGGAAACATGGCGTTCAGGACGAACAGCCGAAGGGAAGTTCAGGCGGCCGAGGCGGAAGGACGCCGCTCGCTGCCGAAGTGCTGCAGGACGTTCATCGCGGAATTGGCCGCATGGCTGTGCATGGCCAGCGCCGCGGCGTCGCCGTCGTGCTCGAGCAGGGCCTTGACCAGGGCTTCGTACTCGACGTGGGAATGCTGCAGCCGGTTCTCGGCCACGAAGAAGCCCTGCGCGCGGAACGGCGCCAGCCGCTGGCGCAGCCCCAGCGCGATTTCCTGCAAGGTCTTGTTGCGCGCACCCGCATAGATCAGCGCGTGGAATTCCTCGTTCAGGGCGGCATAGGCCTGGGAATCCCCGCGCGCCACCGCATCGGCCGCCTGCTGGTGAATGAATTCGATCCGCTTGCGGTCGCTGGGTGCCGCCCGCAGCGCGCACAGCTTGGCGCACAGCGCCTCGACCTCGCCGGAGGCCTCGAACAGGCCATCGAGGTCGGACTCGGCCATGACCGCCACGGAGAAACCTCGCCGCGGCAAATACTCGACCAGCCGGGTCGATGCCAGTTGGCGCAGCGCGTCCCTGACCGGGCTGCGCGAAACGTTGAAGCGGGTGGCGATGGATTGTTCGTCCAGGCGTTCGCCAGGCTGGAAGCGGCCGCGCACGATTTCTTCGGCCAGTTGATCCGCCACGGTCTGCGAAAGCGTCTTGCCGGGTCCTTTGTCCGTCATCTGGGAACCTTGTGCGAGGATGGTATCGATACGGAAATTGTCTACAAAAACAACCTACCGCATACAATCTTAGCACCGACGACGAGAGAAAAGGGGCTGCGCGGCAGCCCCCTTCTTCCCCTCCGATCCCCAGGCCACGTCAGTGTACCGGCGCACCCTCCTGGAACCAGCGCGCCAGCAGGGCCCGCTCGTCGTCGGTCATGCCCGTGGCGTTGTTCAGCGGCATGGTCTTCTGCACCACGGCCTGCTGGTAGATCGCCTGCGCGTGCGATTTGAGCAACTCGGGGGTTTGCAGCTGTATGCCCTTGTTCGCGAGCTGGGCGTTGTGGCACGCCAGGCACCGCTGCGCCACGACCTGCCGGACCTGTCCGATGTCCTGGGCGCCCAGCGGCGCCGACGGCGCGGCGGCCTTGTCCAAGCCGGGCGGCGCGATCGCCACGGCCACGCCCAACAACAGCGCGATGCCCGCCGCCGGATACCAGGGGTTGGTGATGCCCCTGTGGCGCAGCACGAAGAACTGGCGGATCAGGGCGCCCGCCAGCATCATGGCGATCAGCACCACCCAGTTGTGGGGGGCGGAATAGACCATGCTGTAGTGGTTCGACAGCATGGCGAACAGCACCGGCAGCGTGAAGTAGGTGTTGTGGACGCTGCGCTGCTTGCCCAGCTTGCCGTGGATGGGATCGACCGGCTCGCCCGCGCGCATGGCGGCGACGACCTTGCGCTGCCCCGGAATGATGACCATGAGCACGTTGGCGCTCATGATGGTGGCGATCATGGCCCCCACGATCAGGAAGGCCGCGCGCCCAGCGAACAAATGACAGGCCAGCCACGCGGAGGCCGCCACGAACAGCGCCACCGCGATGCCGACCTTGCGGTCCGCGCGCTCGTCGGTGCCCGCGACGCGGCAGATGATGTCGTACACCAGCCAGCCCACCACCAGGAAGCACAGCGCCGCCACCACCGCGGCCACGGGGCCCCAGTCGAACACGCTGCGGTCGATCAGATAGGTCCGGGCGTTGAACAGGTACAGCGCCACCAGCAGCGCGAAGCCCGACATCCAGGTGGAATAGCTTTCCCAGTAGAACCAGTGCAGGTGCTCGGGCAGGCGCTTGGGGGCGACGAGGTACTTCTGCGGATTGTAGAAGCCGCCGCCGTGCACGGCCCAGAGTTCGCCCGATACGCCCTTCTCGATCAGTTCGGGATCCTGCGGTTTCATCAGGCTGTTGTCGAGCCAGACGAAGTAGAACGAAGATCCGATCCAGGCGATGCCGGTGATGATGTGCAGCCAACGCAGCAGCAGATTGGCCCAATCAAGGATGTAGGCTTCCATGCCCTTCCTGCCAGAGACCAATGCTCACCACTGCGGGCGCTGTGAGCAGAACGGGTCGCGCCAGATGCGAAGCGCCGCGGCGACCGTACAATCAACGGGGGCCTGACGGCCCCCGCTTGTTACGGTTTGCATCTTCACCCGACGCGCCGCGGCTTGTCAATATCGTCCGCCGGCGCCCCGTGGACCCTGGGAATGGATCTTGCGACCCTCGCGCGCCGGGCTTGTACAGGAGGTACGCGATGATGTTCGTCTCCCGCCTTCGGCTGTTCGCCGTGTGCGCGACCACGGCCGGCGCACTGGCCGCCGGTTGTTCCCACTCCAGCGACCCGCTGGCCTACACCCGCAACGAATTCGCCCGCACCGACACCTACTCGCGCGGCTATCCGAAGGCGCCGGAAATGGTGTGCGAGGCCGGCAAGCGTTCGCTGCTGAGCCAGGGGTACACGCTGGCCGACGCGGGCCCGCGCTCGCTGGAAGGACACAAACAGTTCCAGAGCGGCGACAACTACAAGGAGATCACCTTCCGTCTGGTCTGCGAACCCGACCATGGCGGGACCACGCGGTCGATCGCCTTCGTCAACGCGGTCGAATCGACCTTCGCGCTGAAGAAGACCAACAACTCGGCCAGTGTCGGCGTCGGACTGCTGGGCTCCGTGTCCATGCCCTTCACTTCGTCGGACGACTCCATGGTCAAGACCGGCAGCGAGACCATCGCCTCGGACGACTTCTACAGCCGCTTCTTCGCGCTGCTGGAACAGTACATGCCATCCACCGCGCCGGCGCCGCAGGGCGAAGCCGCTGCGCCGGCCCCCAAGACGCCCGAGGGACAGCCCCGGTCCCCCTAGAGGCAGGCGGCCATCCGCTAGAATGGACGAGATGCTCCAGAACGGAGCCCCACGCCCGGAGACGAGTCCATGGATCGCCCTGTCGCCCCGCCCCAGCTGGCGGATTCCCGTCTTTTCAGAAACCAGGCCTACATAGGCGGCGCATGGGTGGACGCCCGTGACGGCGCCACTTTCGCGGTCGACAATCCGGCCGACGGCGGGACGCTGGCCCGCGTCGCCGACCTGGACGGCTCGCAGGCCGAGGAAGCCATCGCCGCGGCCCAGGCGGCGTTCGGTCCGTGGCGCGCCCGCACCGCCAAGGACCGCGCCGCCATCCTGCGGCGCTGGTTCGAACTGATCCTGGCGCATGCCGACGACCTGGCCGCGCTGATGACGCTGGAACAGGGCAAGCCGCTGGCCGAGGCCAAGGGCGAGGTCGCCTATGCCGCCTCGTTCGTCGAGTGGTTCGCCGAACAGGGCAAACGCATCGCCGGCGACACGCTGGCGCCGGTGGCCGCCGGCACGCGGATGCTGGTGCTGCGCGAGCCCATAGGCGTGTGCGCGGCCATCACGCCATGGAATTTCCCGCTGGCCATGATCACCCGCAAGGCCGGTCCCGCGCTGGCCGCGGGCTGCACCATGGTGCTCAAGCCCGCCGAGCAAACCCCGCTGTCCGCGCTGGCCCTGGCGGAACTGGCGCACCGCGCCGGCCTGCCCGCGGGCGTGCTGAACATCGTGACGGCCGACAGCGAACGCTCCATCGCCGCCGGCAAGGCGCTGTGCGCGAGCCCGGTGGTGCGCAAGCTCACCTTCACCGGCTCCACGCCGGTGGGCCGCATCCTGATGCAGCAAAGCGCGCCCACCATCAAGAAGCTATCGCTGGAGCTGGGCGGCCTGGCCCCCTTCATCGTCTTTGAAGACGCCGACCTGGACGCCGCCGTGGACGGTGCCATCGCCTCCAAGTACCGCAACGCCGGACAGACCTGCGTCTGCACCAACCGCTTCTACGTGCACGACAGCATCTACGATGCCTTCGTGCGCAAGCTGGCCGAGCGTACCGGCGGCCTGAAGGTGGGCAGCGGCTTCGACGCCGGCGTCGCCCAGGGCCCCCTGATCGACGAGGCCGCCATCGCCAAGGTCGACCAGCACGTGCAGGACGCCGTGGGCAAGGGCGCGCGGATCCTGGCGGGCGGCAAGCGACATGCGCTGGGCGGCCGCTTCTACGAACCCACGGTGCTGGCCGACGTGTCCGAGGATATGCTGTGCATGCGCGAGGAAACCTTCGGGCCGGTCGCTCCCGTGGTCCGTTTCCGCGACGAGGCCGACGTCATCCGCCTGGCCAACGACACCGAGTTCGGGCTCGCCTCGTACTTCTACAGCCGCGACATCGGCCGCATCTTCCGCGTGGCCGAGGCGCTGGAATACGGCATGGTCGGCGTCAACACCGGCCTGATCTCGAACGAGGTCGCCCCCTTCGGCGGCGTCAAGCAGTCGGGCCTGGGCCGCGAAGGTTCGGTCTACGGCATCGACGATTACCTCGAGATGAAGTACGTGTGCCTGGGCGGGATATGAGCGCGCCCGCCCGGCCGCCCGAAGGGCGCGCGGCCTCCCTCGGGCAGGATGTCGCGGAGCGACAGGAGGGTAGTCCAGCGAGCGTGCACGCCACGGTCCGGCCGGCGCGGCCGCAGGACGTCGCGCCCATCCTCGCCCTGATGCGCGGACTGGCGGAATACGAGAACCTGACCCATCTGTTCCTGGCCCGCGACGAGGACCTGCGGGACGCCTTGTTCGGGCCGCATCCGGCCGCGGAATGCCTGGTGGCGGACGTGGAAGGCGGCGTGGTGGGCTACGCCCTCTTCTTCCACAATTACTCCACCTTCCTCGGCCGCCGGGGCCTGTACCTGGAGGATCTCTACGTGCACCCCGACCAGCGGGGCCGGGGGCTGGGCAAGCGGTTGCTGCGCGCCCTGGCCGCGCTGGCGGTCGAGCGCCGCTGCGGCCGCTTCGAGTGGAGCGTGCTGGACTGGAACCAGCCCGCCATCGATTTCTACCAGGCCATGGGCGCCGACGTGCTGCCCGAGTGGCGCATCGTGCGCGTCACCGGCGAGGCCCTGGCGCGGCTGGGGTCCAAGGCCGGCTAGACCCGGAACATCCCCACCATCCGGTCCAGCCGCTCGGCCATCTCGCGCATTTCCTCGGCCGACCGGGCCGTCTCGCCCATGGCGGCCGTGGTTTCCTCGACCATCTGGGCAATGCTCTCGACCTGCTGAGCGATCGAGGTGCTGGCCGCCGATTGCTCCTTGGTCGCGTGCGCCACTTCGCGCACGCGCTCGAGCGAGGTGTCCGCGCTGGAGCTGATTTCGCGCAGCGACACCGCCACTTCGTCCGCTAGGCTGGTGCCCTCGGCCACCATGGGCAGGATGTGCTCCATCGTCACGGTGGATTCGGCCGTCTCGCGCTGGACCGCGCTGACCATTTCCTCGATCTCCACCGTGGCCGACGACGTGCGCTCGGCCAGCTTGCGGACCTCGTCCGCCACCACGCTGAAGCCCCGGCCCTGCTCGCCGGCCCGGGCGGCCTCGATGGCCGCGTTCAGGGCCAGCAGGTTGGTCTGGCCGGCGATCTCCTTGATCGAGGCGGCGATGGAGTTGATCTGCACCGCCCTTTCCTCCAGGCCGCGGATCTTGTGCGAGGCCTCGCCCACCGCGCTGGCGATGCGCTTCATGCTTTCGGCCGCGCTCATGACGCGGGTCTCGCCATCGCGGCATTTCTCGGCCACGCCCTCGGAATTGTGCTGGGTCTGGCTGGCCGCATCGGAGATGTGGGCCACCGACACCGTCAGTTCCTCGACCGCCGCAGCCATCGACGACGTTGCGTCGCTCTGCTGGACCGCCGCGGTGGAGACCTGGTTCACCGATTCGGCGATGCGATGGGCGTCGCGCTTCATGGTGGCCGCTTCCTCGCGGACGCGCGAGATCAGGTTGCGCACGGACTCCGACATCCTGGCGAAGCCGTCCAGCAGGCTGCCCGGCTCGGCATCCGGCAGCTTCTGGCTGAGATCGCCGCCGGCGGCGCGGCGCATGATGTCGAGCACGGCACGCGGCTCGCCGCCGATCTGGCGGATGACGCCGCGGGCGATGAGGCCGCTGGCCAGCAGCAGGACCACCGCCAGCACCAGCGCCGTGCCGATGCCGGTGACGAGCTGGCGCGAGATGACCTCGTCCAGGTCGTCGATGTACACGCCGGTGCCGATCACCCAGTTCCAGGGCTGGAAATGCTTATAGATGTTCAGCTTGGGCACGGGTTCCGTTTCGCCGGGCCGGGCGAACAGGATGCGCATGGTGCTCTGCCCGCCCCCTTCGCGCATGGCGGCCAGGCGCTCCTGCATGGCCACGCCCGGATCGCGCTTGTCGCCCGAGCGGGTGATGGCGTTGGAGCCGGCCAGCGCGGGATTGCCGCCGTTCATCACGATGACGCCCTGCTCGTCGGTGACGAAGATGTATTCGGTCTTGCCGTTGCTGCCGCCGTAGCGAAAACCCTGCAGCGCGGCCTTGGCGGCTTCCTGGGCCTGCTGCTGGGTCAACTGGCCCTTCTGCTGCAGTTCCTGGAAGTGATTGACGATCCCCCAGGCCCCCTGGGCGACGGTCAGGATCTCCGATTTCTTGGCCTCGAGCAGCAATTGCCGCTCGTTGTAGACGGACCCCCCCTGGACCGCCAGCAGCAGCACCACCGCCAGGGCCACCAGCGCCGCCAGCCGGCCCTTCAGCGACGACCGGGCCGTCAGGGAAGCCGGGACGGGACGTGTCTCGCCGCCGGAAAAACCACTCGTGTCATGCATTACCGCGCTCATTCGATCCCCTTGCACGCGACCCGCCGGGGCATGGCGCCCCGGCGCGGCGACGAAAACTCACTCAAGCCATTAACGGCATGCCCGGCGGGATCTGTATGGCGGAACACGGAGCCGGGCCAGCCGACAAACATGAAAAAAGGGAGCTTACGCTCCCCTTTTCCCTGGCCTTGCCGACGGCCCGTCAGGCGGCTTCGCGGCTGGCGCGCTTGCGGTCGTGCTCTTTCAGGTGCAACTTGCGCAGCCGGATGTTCTTGGGCGTGATCTCGACCAGTTCGTCGTCGGCGATGAACTCCACCGCGTACTCCAGCGTCAGCTGGATGGGCGGGACCAGGCGCACGGCCTCGTCCGTGCCCGAGGCACGGACGTTGGTCAGCTGCTTGCCCTTGATCGGGTTGACCACCAGATCGTTGTCGCGGCTGTGGATGCCGATGATCATGCCTTCGTACAGGGCCTCGCCGGGCGAGACGAACATGCGGCCGCGATCCTGCAGCTTCCACAGCGCGTAGGCCACGGCATCGCCGTCTTCCTGGCTGATCAGCACGCCATTGTGGCGCTCGCCCAGGGTGCCGTCGCGCACCGGCGCGTATTCATCGAACACGTGGCTGATCAGGCCGGTGCCGCGCGTCAGCGTCATGAACTCGCCCTGGAAGCCGATCAGGCCGCGGGCGGGAATGCGGTATTCCAGGCGGGTGCGGCCCTTGCCGTCCGAGGCCATGTCCAGCAGTTCGCCCTTGCGGCGGCCCAGCTCTTCCATGACCGAACCCTGGTGGCCGTCCTCGACGTCCACCGTCAGCAGTTCGAACGGCTCGCACTTGACGCCGTCGATGTCCTTGAAGACCACGCGCGGGCGCGAGACGGCCAGTTCGTAGCCTTCGCGGCGCATATTCTCCAGCAGGATGGTCAGGTGCAGTTCGCCCCGGCCCGACACCTCGAACACGGTGTCGTCGCCGGTATCGCGCACGCGCAGCGCCACGTTGGACTTGAGTTCGCGGTCCAGGCGGTCGCGCAGTTGGCGGCTGGTCACGAACTTGCCTTCGCGGCCGGCCAGCGGCGAGGTGTTCACGCAGAAGTTCATGGTCAGCGTCGGCTCGTCGACCTTGATCATGGGCAGCGCCTCGGGCGCCTCGGGCGCGCACACCGTGCAGCCGATGCCCAGTTCGTCGATACCGTTGATCAGGACGATGTCGCCGGCCTGCGCCTCGGGAACGATCTCGCGCTCCAGGCCACGGAACTTCAGCACCTGGTTGACGCGGCCCTTGATGGGGTTGCCTTCGGGACCGAACTTGATCACCACGTCCTGCAGCGGACGCACGCGCCCGCGGGTGATGCGGCCCACGCCGATCTTGCCGACGTAGCTGGAATAGTCCAGCGACACGATCTGCAGTTGCAGCGGACCGTCGGCATCGTCGTTGCGCACCGGCACCTTGTCCAGGATCACGTCGAACAGCGGCTTCATGTCGCCGCTGCGCACTTCCTCGGTCAGGCCCGCGTAGCCGTTCAGGCCCGACGCGTAGACCACCGGGAAATCGAGCTGCTCTTCGCTGGCGCCCAGCTTGTCGAACAGGTCGAAGGTCTGGTTGATGACCCAGTCCGGACGGGCGCCCGGGCGGTCGATCTTGTTGATCACGACGATGGGCTTGAGGCCCAGGGCCAGCGCCTTGCGGGTCACGAAGCGGGTCTGGGGCATCGGGCCCTCGACCGCGTCGACCAGCAGCAGCACGCCGTCCACCATGGACAGCACCCGCTCGACCTCGCCGCCGAAGTCGGCGTGCCCCGGGGTATCCACGATGTTGATGTGCGTGCCTTCGTATTCCACCGCGCAGTTCTTGGCCAGGATCGTGATGCCACGCTCCTTCTCGATGTCGTTCGAGTCCATGACCCGTTCGGCTATCTGCTCGTTCTCGCGGAAGGTGCCGGCCTGCCGCAGCAGCTGGTCCACCAGGGTCGTCTTGCCATGGTCCACGTGGGCGATGATCGCCACGTTGCGCAATGCGCGTGTCATGTCGTTTCCTTGAATGAAATCAATCTGTCGGGCTGCAGCCAGCCGTCCTCGCAGCGAGCCGTTCCCAGGAATCCACCGTCCGGTCCGGCAACCCGGACCTTGCCTGCATCTGTCTCGGCGGCCGCCGTGCCGGTTGCCTCGCCGGCGGCCATTCTTTCCTTGCGTCCCTGCATGAAGCGCCCGGCCGCCGCGGCATCCAGCCGCACGACCGGCAGGTCGGCCAGCAGCGACTCCATCGGCAGCAGCGCGCCGGCCGGATCGGCCAGGGCTTCCAGCCGCTCCAGCGTCCAGGCCTGGGCCAGGTCGAACCCCGCCGTGCGCGTGCGCCGCAGCGCCGTCAGGTGCGCGCCGCATCCCAGCGCCCGGCCGACGTCCTGCGCCAGCGTGCGGACGTAGGTGCCCTTGCTGCACGCCACGTCTATCGTCGCCGACCGTCCGGACAGCGACAACAGCCGCAGCCCGTGGATCGTGACCTGCCTGGGCTCGCGCTCGAGCTCGACGCCCTCGCGCGCATATTCGTACAAGGGCCTGCCGTCGCGCTTGAGCGCCGAATACATGGGCGGCACCTGCGAAATCCTGCCGACGAAGCGTGACAACACATCGAGCATCCGCGTCTCGTCCACGGCAGCCTCGGGATCCTGGCCGGGGAAGCCGACCGGCACCCCGGTACGGTCGCCGCTGTCGGTTTCCTCGCCCAGCGCCAGCGTGGCGGTATAGCTCTTGTCCGCGTCGAACATCCCGCCGGAGAACTTGGTCGCCTCGCCGAAGCACAGCACCATCAATCCTGTCGCGAACGGATCCAGCGTCCCGGTATGCCCCGCCTTGCGCGCATCCAGTATGCGCCGGGCGCGCTGCAAGGCATGATTGCTGGACAAGCCCTCGGGTTTGTCCAGCAACAACACACCATCCAGCGCACGCCCGCGTCGGGAAGCCATCGCAATCGTCGGAAAAAAAGGACGCGGCGCGGCTTACGCGCGGTCGTCGTCAGGAGCGGACGGTTCTGCCGGCGCGATACCCTCGCGCTCGTCCTGGCCGGTATGGCCGGATTCGGTCAGTTCGTCGGCCAGGACGCCCGGCGTGTTGGCCTGGGCGATCAGCCGGTTCATTTCCATGCCGCGCGACATCTGGCGGTCGTGGAAGAAATGCAGCGTGGGAACGGTGTGGATGTGCAGCCGCTTGAACAACAGCGAATGCAGCCAGCCCGCCTTCTCGTTCAGCGCGGTTTCGGCCTCGGACGGCTCGGCGCCCATGACGGTGAAATACACCTTGGCATGGGCGTAGTCGGGCGTCAGGTCCACGCCCGTAAGCGTGACCAGACCGGCGCGGGCCGTATCGACCTCGCGCTGGATCATCTCGGCCAGGTCCTTCTGGATCTGGTCGGCGAGCCGCTGGTTGCGGCCGCCGGGGAGCTTCTTCTGCCTGTGACGACTCATCTGCCTGCACGTGCCCCTTACAGGGTACGCGCCACTTCCTTCACTTCGAACACCTCGAGCTGGTCGCCGATCGCGATGTCGTTGTTGTTGCGCAGCGTGATACCGCAATCGAAGCCGGATTTGACCTCGCGCACGTCGTCCTTGAAGCGGCGCAGCGAATCGACCTCGCCGGTCCACTGGACCACGTTGTTGCGCAGCAGGCGGACCTGCGAATTGCGGCGGACCACGCCGTCGAGCACCATGCAGCCCGCGATGTTGCCGATGCGGGACACGTTGTAGACCTCGCGGATCTCGACCAGGCCGATGACCTCCTCGCGCTTCTCGGGGGCCAGCATGCCCGACATGGCCGACTTCACGTCATCCACGGCGTCGTAGATGATGTTGTAGTAGCGCACGTCGATGCCGTTGTTCTCGGCCAGCTTCTTGGCGCTGGCATCGGCCCGCACGTTGAAGCCGATGACGACCGCCTTCGAGGCGATGGCCAGGTTGATGTCGCTTTCCGACACGCCGCCGACCGCCGCGTGCACGACCTGCACGCGCACCTCGTCGGTGGACAGCTTGGTCAGCGCCTGGACCAGCGCTTCCTGCGAACCCTGGACGTCGGTCTTGACGATGAGCGCCAGCGTCTGCACGCCCTCGCCCATGTTGTCGAACAGCGACTCGAGCTTGGCTGCCTGCTGGCGGGCCAGCTTGACGTCGCGGAACTTGCCCTGGCGGAACAGCGCGATCTCGCGCGCCTTGCGCTCGTCGCTCAGCACCATCAGTTCGTCGCCGGCGGCCGGGACCTCGGTCAGGCCCTGGATCTCGACCGGGATGGACGGACCGGCTTCGGCGATCGGCTTGCCCACCTCGTCCAGCATCGCGCGCACCCGGCCGAAGCTCGCGCCGGCCAGTACCGCGTCGCCACGCTTGAGCGTGCCGCTCTGGACCAGGATGGTCGCGACCGGGCCGCGGCCCTTGTCCAGCTTGGCTTCGATGACCAGGCCCTTGGCCGGCGCGTCGACCGGCGCCTTCAGTTCCAGGACTTCGGCCTGCAGCAGCACCTGCTCGAGCAGCTCGTCGATGCCTGCGCCGGTCTTGGCCGACACGGGCACGAAGGGCGAATCGCCGCCGTATTCTTCCGGCACGACTTCCTCGGCCACCAGTTCCTGCTTGACGCGGTCGGGGTTGCTTTCGGGTTTGTCGATCTTGTTGATCGCCACGACGATGGGCACGCCCGCCGCCTTGGCATGGTGGATGGCTTCCTTGGTCTGGGGCATGACGCCGTCGTCGGCCGCCACCACCAGGATCACGATGTCCGTGGCCTGGGCGCCGCGCGCCCGCATGGCCGTGAACGCCTCGTGGCCCGGGGTATCCAGGAAGGTGACCACGCCACGCTCGGTTTCCACGTGGTAGGCGCCGATGTGTTGCGTGATCCCGCCCGCTTCGCCCGAGGCGACCTTGGCGCGGCGGATGTAGTCCAGCAGCGAGGTCTTGCCGTGGTCGACGTGGCCCATGACGGTCACGACCGGCGCGCGCGGCATTTCCACGGCGTCCGTGGCCGGCGCCTGGTCCAGGAAGGCCTCGGGGTCGTCCAGCTTGGCCGCGATCGCGGTGTGGCCGAGTTCCTCGACCACGATCATCGCCGTTTCCTGGTCCAGAACCTGGTTGATGGTGACCATCTGGCCCATCTTCATCAGGACCTTGATGACCTCGGCCGCCTTGACCGCCATCTTGTGGGCCAGGTCGGCCACCGAAATGGTCTCGGGCACGTGCACTTCGCGCACGATGTTCTCGACCACCTGCTGCGCCTTCTGGTCCTGGTGGCGGTTGCGGCCACCGCGGCCACCGCCGCGCCAACCGTCGCGGCTCGCGCCGGCGGTCGCGTCGCCGCGGGTCTTCAGGCCCTTCTTGCGCGAGGCATCGTCGGACCAGGTCGAGGCGACGGCCCCGGCCTTCAGGACCTTCTTGCCCGGCGCGGCCTTGTTGTCGTCCTTCTTGGCGGCCGGCGCGGCGGCAGCCTTGTTGTCCTGGCCTGCGGCGGCCTTCGCGGCCGGCTTGTGCAGCGTGCCGGCGATCGGCGCCGTCGGGGCGGCAGCCGGCGCGGGCGCCGGTTGCGGGGCATGCAGGACCTTGTTGCGCGGACGGCTCAGCATCTCGCGCAGCGCGGCGGCCTCGGCCTCGGCGGCACGGCGCGCCTTGTCGCGCGCTTCCGCGGCCTTGGCATCGGCCTTGCGCATTTCATCCGCCTTCTTGCGGGCTTCTTCGGCCTTGACGCGCGCCGCCTCGGCGCTCGTCGCAGCCTGGCTTGCTACGACATCGCTCACTGCAGCCCCTCCCTCGGGCACGGCAGGGTGGGTAGATTGGGCTGCTGCCGCCTCGGCGGCGGCGCGCTTGGCTTTCTCGGCTTCGGCCGCGGCTTCCTCGGCTTCCCTGGCCGCGCGCTCGGCGGCCAGGCGGGCCTGTTCCTCGGCTTCGCGCAGGCGCGCTTCGGCCTCGCGGCGTTCGCGTTCCTCGGCTTCGGCGCGCTCGCGTTCCTGCGCCTCCTGGCGCTCGCGCTCGAGGCGCTCGGCTTCCCGGGCCTCGGCTTCCACCTGGCTGGTGCGAACCTCGTCCTCGGGGCGGGCCTGGCCGGCTTCCAGTTCGGCGCCGTCGCCGGCGTCGCGCTTGATGAAGACGCGCTTCTTGCGCACCTCGACCTGGATCGTGCGGGCCTTGCCGGTGGCATCGGCCTGCTTGATCTCGGAGGTCTGCTTGCGGGTGACCGTGATCTTCTTGCGGTCCTCGGACGCACCATGGGCACGGCGCAACGATTCGAGCAGTTGTGCCTTGTCGCTTTCGGTGACGGTATCGTCGACCGACTTGATGCTTACACCCGCGGCGCGCAGCTGCTCCAGCAGTACGTTGGCGGGCAATTTCAGCTCGGTTGCGAACTGGGCGACAGTGTTACTCGACATTCGTTTCTCTTCCCCGGTGTGGCTGATCGACGGTATGGGCAAACTCAAGCCTGCTCGAACCAGTGCGCGCGCGCACGGACGATGAGCTGCTTGGCCTGCTCTTCATCGATGCCGGTCAACTCGATCAGTTCGTCGACGGACAGGTCCGCCAGGTCGTCGCGCGTAAGCACCTGGCCTTCCGCCAGCTTGGCGGCCAGCTCGGGCGTCACGCCTTCCAGACTCAGCAGATCCTGCGCGGTCTCGACCCGTTCTTCCTGCGCGATGGCCTCGGTCAGCAAGGCATTGCGGGCACGATTGCGCAGTTCGTTGATCGTGTCCTCGTCGAAGGCTTCGATCTCCAGCAGTTCCTGGATCGGCACGTAGGCGATTTCCTCCAGGCCCGTGAAGCCTTCCTCGATCAGGATGTCGGCCACTTCCTGGTCGACGTCCAGCTTGGACATGAAGGTTTCGCGCAGGGAGCTGTGCTCCTGCTCCTGCTTGGCCTGGCTTTCGTCAGGCGTCATGATGTTGATCTGCCAGCCGGTCAGCTCGGACGCCAGGCGCACGTTCTGGCCGCTGCGGCCGATGGCGATCGCCAGGTTGTCCTCGTCGACCACCACGTCCATGGCATGGCGGTCTTCGTCGACCACGATGGACTGGACGTTGGCCGGCGCCAGCGCGCCGATCACGAACTGCGCAGGATCCTCGGACCATAGCACGATATCGACCTGCTCGCCGCCCAACTCGTTGCGCACCGCCTGCACGCGCGAACCGCGCATGCCGACGCAGGTGCCGATCGGGTCGATGCGGCGATCGTGGGCGACCACGGCGATCTTGGCGCGCACGCCGGGATCCCGGGCCGCGCCCTTGAGTTCGAGCAGGCCCTGCTCGATCTCGGGCACTTCGTTCTCGAACAGCTGGGCGATGAACAGCGGCGTGGCGCGCGACAGGATGATCTGCTGGCCGCGGGCCTGGCGGTCGATGCCCTTCAGGTAGGCGCGCACGCGGTCGCCCACGCGCAGGTTTTCCTTCGGGATCATTTCCGAACGCGGCAGGCGCGCCTCGACCTTGCCGATCTCGACGATGGCGTCGCCCTTGTCCATGCGCTTGATGGTGCCGGACACGATGGACTCGCCGCGCTCCAGGAAGTCGTTCAGCAGCTGTTCGCGCTCGGCGTCGCGGATCCGCTGCAGGATGACCTGCTTGGCGGCCTGGGCGCCGATGCGGCCGAACTCGATGGGTTCGAGCGGCTCTTCGACGTAGTCGTCCAGTTCGATGTTGGGGACGACTTCGCGCGCTTCCGACAGCAGCGTCTGCTGGTCGGGCATCTGCAGGCCGGCCTCGTCGGGCACGACCAGCCAGCGGCGGAACGCCTCATGGTCGCCCGTCTCGCGGTCGATTGCGACACGAATGTCGACATCCTCTTTGTAGAGCTTCTTCATGGCGGAGGCCAGCGCGCTCTCGAGAGCACCGAACACCACGTCGCGCGTGACGTTCTTCTCGCGCGCCAGCGCGTCCACCAACAACAGAATCTCGCGGCTCATCGCTTTTTGCCCCTGAAATTCAGAACCGGATCCAGCTTGGCCCGCTCGATCTCGTCGAGCGTGAACCGCAGTACCTGGATATCCCCTTCCTTTGCTTCGAATTCGATGCCGAACGTCTCGGGTTCGGCGCCCTTGTCCGCCCCATCCGCCCGTACGGCCGGATCGGCGTCCGGCACGACCAGCGTGCCGGCGAAAACCTTGCGTCCCTCGAACGGCAGGCGCAGCTTGATCTGCGCGCGCTCGCCGGCGAACCGGGCGAAGTCCCTGGCGGTGCGCAGCGGACGGTCGGTGCCCGGCGACCCGACTTCCAGTCGCGCGTAGTCGATGTTCTCGACCTCGTAGACCCGCGACAGCTGACGGGAGACCGCTTCGCAGTCCTCGATGCGCACCCCGCCTTCGCGATCTATCGTGACACGCAGCAGCCCCTGCCCGGCGCGTTCCACGTCGACCAGTTCAACCCCCAGGCCCGCCAGGGATTGCTCGGTAAGCTGAAAAAGATCTGCCATGCCTCGTTATGCGCCCTCGTTCGTGAACGGCATGCCTGGCATGCCGCCGTGTATCGGCCGTGGCCCGTCGCCCGGCACAGGCCGGGGATCCGACGGACACGAACCGGAAAACCAAAAAAAAATGGGCTGCACGGCCCAGCCCATTTTGCGACATCGTCCGGATTGCGCGCTTACGCGCCGCATGATCCGAACGACCGCCTGTTCTGTTGTCGGAGGACTCAACCGGGGACCAGCCTTTGGGCACGAATGCCGCAAGCCGCCTTTCAACCGGAGAACCCTCCTGCCCTATACACACCAGCCGCCCACTGAAACATCGGGGGGACAGCCATCGCGCAAGGTGGAGACCGGCTCGAAAAGTGCCCTGTTCGCGCACTGAACCCTAAACGCGGTGTCTAGCCTGTAGATGGTAAGCCAAATCGACCATTTTTTCAAGTCAATGGCCACCGCGCCACAGGAGCCGGCCTAACCGCGCCCCCGGCGTGCCCGTCCGTTCGCCCCGCCCAGGAATCCCAGGTGGGATTCGTGCGCCGAGGCGCCACGGGGCTGGCGCTCCTCGCCCGTACCACGTCCGGCGCCCTTGCCCGCCTTCGGACCGTTGCCGCCATTGCCCCCCTTGGCGGGCCGGCCGCGCTGGGCCCGGCCGCCGGCACCTGCGCCGGCCTCGGACTTGCGGCCCTCGGGCCGGCCTCCCGGGCGGCCCGGGCCTTTCTTCCCGTGCTTGCGCCCGCCGGGTCCCCCGGCGCGCTCGCCGCCGCCGTGAGGGTGTCCGTTGGGCAGCCCACCCGCGAAGCTCTGGCCCGTGCCATACGGGTCGGAGGGAAAGCTTTGCGCCACGCCCGGCATCGCGGCCTTGCCGCCCTGGATGCGGCCCTTGCGGCCGACGCGGGCGCCGTGCATGCCGTTCTGCTCCAGCGTACCGAAGCCCGGCGGCAGCGCCGCCTCGTGCGACACGGGCTGCGCGCTGCGCCGGCCCCGGCGGCCGCCTTCCTCGTCGTCCGCGCGGACCAGGCCCAGCTGGACCTGCAGGGCGGTCACCAGCGAGGGATCGAGCTCTTCCCACCGCCCACGGCGCAGGCCGCGCGGCAGGGACACATCGCCGAAACGGGTGCGCAGCAGGCGGCTCACCACCACGCCCTGCGACTCGAACATGCGCCGCACTTCGCGGTTGCGGCCTTCCTGCAGCGTGACGCGATACCAGCGGTTGCTGCCGTCGCCGCCCAGGTAGTCCAGGGAGCCGAACGCGGCCATGCCGTCGTCCAGCTGCACGCCTTCGACCAGCGCCCGGCGCTGCTCGTCGGTCATCTCGCCCAGCACGCGCACGGCATACTCGCGTTCCTGCCCGTAGCGGGGATGCATGAGGCGGTTGGCCAGGTCGCCGGAAGTCGTGAAGATCAGCAGGCCTTCGGTATTCAGGTCCAGGCGGCCGATGGACAGCCACTTGCCGTTCTTGATCTTGGGCAGCCGCGAGAACACCGTCGCGCGGCCCTCGGGGTCGTCCTGGGTGACGATCTCGCCCGCGGGCTTGTGGTAGAGCACGACCCGCGGCGGACGCGTGGTGTGGCGCCGCTGCACCAGCTTGCCATTGACGCGGACCTGGTCGTTGGGCGCCACGCGCTGGCCGATGTGGGCGGGTTCGCCGTTGACCGACACGCGGCCGGCCACGATCAGCTCTTCCATTTCCCGCCGCGAGCCGATGCCGGCGTCGGCCAGCACCTTGTGCAGCTTGGGCATGACGGCCTCGCTGGACAGGTACTTGCCCAGGCGGCGCTTGAGGTCGGGAGCCTTGTCGAGGAAGGACAGCGCCTGGTCGGCCTCTTTCTCGGCCGCGCGCAGTTCCTCGGGACTCGGCTCGGGCAGCGCCAGCTGGGCGCCTTCGGCATCGGCCTGGACTCCCGCCTCGCGGCGCTTCTGGCCGCCGCGCCGCTGCTGTTGCGGCTTGGGACCCTTGCCCCCCCGGGGGCCCTTGGCGTCCTGGGATCCCTTCGCTTCGCGCGGCTTGCGCCGCGGCGGCTTGGCTTCGGCGGGGAACAAGGTGGCCTGCTCGCCTTCGGCGGCAGGCGCTTCGGCGGGGGCGCCGCCCTCCGGCGCGGCTTCATCGGCCGGCCTGCGGCGGCGGAAAGGCGTACGCAAATTGCGCCGGCCCCGGGCCTTTTCCTGCGCGGGCGCACCGGACTCCAACGGAGCGGACGCCTCCACGCTTTCGGCGGGAGGCATATCGTGCGTGGTTTCGTTCATGTATGGTCTTGGTTGCTTGTCTTCGTAACCGAGGACTCCTCGTCCTCGACGCCAGGCGCCGGCTCGGCGTCGGGCGCTTGCATATCGGTTTCCTCGTGGCCGGCGGGTTCGTCCGCGACGGCCTCGGCGGCGATGTCCTCGTCCGCCCAGGTGTCGCCGGGTTCGGCGCCCTCGGCAACGACGGCGTCCTCGACCACCTGCACTTCTTCGACGACCGCCGTTTCATCGACGACCGCCACTTCTTCGATGGGAGCAGCCTCGTCAATGACGACCGCCTCGGCGGCCGCGTCGTCATTGGCGGCGGCATCGGCTTCGACCGGGATGTCCTGCTCGGCCCCTTCTACCGCCAGGGACAGGTCCCCTGACCCGTCCAATCCGCTCAGCGCGGCGACGGACTCGGCCGACTCCAGCGGCGGCAGCTCGTCCAGCGCCTTCAGCCCCAGGTCGTCCAGGAAATGGCGCGTGGTGCCGAACAGCGCCGGCCGGCCGGGCGCGTCGCGATGGCCGATGACCTCGATCCAGCCACGATCCTCGAGGGTCTTGATGACCTGCGAGGACACGGTCACGCCGCGGATTTCCTCGATGTCGCCGCGCGTGACGGGCTGCCTGTAGGCCACGATCGCCAGCGTTTCCATGACGGCGCGCGAATACTTCGGCGGCCGCTCGGGATTGAGGCGTTCGAGATAGGGCCGCATGGCGGGCCGGCTCTGGAACCGCCAGCCGCTGGCCAGCGCAACGAGCTCGATGCCGCGCTCGGCCCATGACTGGTGTATGTCCTGCAACAGGCCGCGTAGCGTATCGTTGCCGACCTCGTCGGCGAACAGCTTGCGCAGTTCCGACAATTGCAACGGTTCCTGCGCGCACAAGAGCGCAGTCTCCAGCACGAGCCTTGCCTCGCTGGTGTTCATGAGCGTGTGATCAAACGGGCGTAATCCGTATGGTTCCCAATACGGGTTCTGATTCTTAGAGCATGTGGCCTGGACGACCGGCCCGACCTTCAGGGCGAGCTGGCGGAGTTCTACGTTATGCTGAACCGGCCTGTGATGATGCGGGAGCGTTTGGGAGCCGGGTTCGTGACCACCGGCAAGACCGGCCGCGCCTTGTCGGCGCGGGCGCAAGCCCCTGCAGCGGTTCTTAGTGTAGCGTCTGCACGCGCTTGTCACAAGCCTCCGGGCAAACCGGCCCCGCACGATCAACCCTGGCCCTCCACCCCATGCCTGCCTCCCGACTCTGGAACTCCGCCTATTTCCTCCTCATCACCACCGTGCTGTTCTGGTCGGGCAACTTCATCGTGGGACGCGCGGCGGGCGGCACCGTTCCGCCCGTCGCGCTGGCCTTCTGGCGCTGGGCCGGCGGCACGCTGATCCTGCTGGTGCTGACGCGCCGGCATTGGCGGGCCGACCTGCCGGTCATCAGGCGGCACGTGCCCATCCTGCTCCTGCTGTCGCTGCTGGGCATAGCCGGCTTCAACACGCTGGTCTACATCGGCCTGCGCGAGACGTCCGCGGTCAACGCGCTGCTGATGCAGTCGGCCATCCCCATGGTGACGCTGCTGTTCTCGTTCCTGCTGCTGGGCCAGCGCGCCACCCTGGCCCAGATGGCCGGCGTGGCCATTTCCCTGGCGGGCATCGCCGCCATCGCCACCCGCGGCCGGCCGCAGGACCTGCTGGCCTTCGCGCTCAATCCCGGCGACGCCTGGATCGTCGCCGCGGTCGCGGTCTGGGGCCTGTACACCACCCTGCTGGCCCGCCGCCCGGCCATCCACCCGCTCAGCCTGCTGACCGTCACCTTCCTGATGGGCACGCTGATGCTGCTGCCCCTGTACCTGTACGAGCATGCGCAGGGCGCGCGCATCGAAACCGGCCTGCCCAGCACGCTGGCCATCGCCTACGTGATCCTGCTGCCCGGCATCGTCGCCAATTTCTTCTACAACCGCGGCGTGGAACTGATAGGCGCGGGGCCCGCCAGCCTGTTCATCCACCTGATGCCGGTCTTCGGCACGCTGCTGGCGGTCGTGTTCCTGGGCGAGCGGGTCCATCCCTTCCACCTGGCGGGCATCGGCCTCATCGCGAGCGGCATCGTGCTGGCGACGGCCGCGCGCAGGCGGGCCGCGGCGCGGCCATCGTCGTGATGAAAAAGAACCGGCGCCAGGCCGGCGGCTAGGCGCGGAAGTCGCCCGTGCCCAGTTGGACGATTCCGCTGGTGGGCGTGCCGAGAGTTTCCGCCGCCGCGGTCAGGATCTCGTGCCGGCCCCGGTGGAAAGCGGCCAGCAGCGCGTCGGCGGACGCGTCCGAGGCGCCGAAGTGCTCGCGCAGCACATCGGCGGAAATTTCGAACTCCTGGGATTTGCGGCCCTCGAACCGGGCGGTGAAGCGAACGGCGCCGTCCAGCACGGCGGGCCGGACTTCTCTGGCAAGCTCCGTGGTCATAAGCCTGTCTCCGATAGTCTGAACCAGCGGTCGTCCCCAGGCCCTGGCGGCGACCGATTCGCGCATCGCGATCCTTGACTCTAGGCCCAATGGCCGCGCGCGTCCACTGCGCTCCGGGTAATGCGATGCATAAGCCCCACCCCGCCTGCGGGCTGCGGCGCAACGTTTCGTTGCATGAGCCGCGCGCGCCCGGCACAATCGCGGCTTTGCCGGATCGGCATGTCGCGCTTGTCAAGGAAATCCGCATGGCCATGCTGGGTCTGAGGGGTAAATCGCTGCTGGCACTCCTGTTCGCCTGCGCCGTGGCACTGGTGCCGGCGGCACTGCTGGCCTGGCAGGGCATCAATGCCGTGCGCGAGTATTTCGGCGTTGCCTACGCCCGCAACCACACGCTGCTGAGCGAGCAGAAGCTGCTGGCCCCGGTCATGCGCGAACTGGCGCTGGCCCAGCGCATGGCCAGCTCGACCCTGACCCTGGACTGGATGCGCGACCCGGCCAATCCCGACAAACGCAGCCGCTTCTTCCGGGAAGCCCGCGGCTACCAGCACGATTTCCGCGACCATTCCTATTTCGTCATCGACGGCACGCCGTCCTACTATTACAACGACGACAAGGGTCCCACGGTCGAAACGCCCCGCTACACACTGAAACGTTCCGAACCCAAGGACGCGTGGTTCTTTTCGACCATGCAGGACAGCGCGCCCTACGACCTGCAGATCGACGTCAACCACGTCCTGGGCGTGACCAAGTTCTGGTTCAACGTGCAGGTGCGCGACGGCGAGGAACGGCTGGGCATGATAGGCACGGGCCTGGACCTGACCACCTTCCTGAAGGGCTTCATGGAGGGCGTGGAGCCGGGCGTGACCACCATCATCTTCGACCGCCAGGGCAACATCCAGGTCCACCCCGACGCCACCCGCATCGCCTTCAAATCCATGACCGCCGAGGAAACCGCCCAGCGCACGGTCCAGGGGCTGGTGGCCCGCGATGCCGAGCGCACCCGGCTGCAGCAGGCCATGGCCGACGCCCTGGCCACCCCCGGCAACGCCATTCCGCTGTTCGCCACGCTGAACGGCGCGAAGTCGGCCGTCGCGCTGGTCTATCTGCCCGAGCTGCGGTGGTACGTCCTGACGTCGGTGGACCTGGGCATCGCCCGCATCGTCAACTACCAGTGGCTGGTGCCGGCGCTGCTGGCGCTGGCCGCCGTGCTGTTCCTGCTGCTCCTGGGCTTCGGCTACGCGGTCGACCGGCTGATGCTGGCGCCCCTGCGCCGGCTGCAGCACACGGCCCAGGCGATTTCGGCCGGCCGCTACGACGTCACCCTGCCCGAAGGCGGCAGCGACGAAATCGGCGAACTGAGCCGGGCCTTCGGGGTCATGGCCGAGAAAGTCCGCTCGCATACCGCCGAGCTGGAACAGCGGGTGCGCGAGCGCACCCAGGCGCTGGAAGAAGCCAACGAGCGCATGGCCGCCACCCACAAGACCATCGACGACTCCATCGACTACGCCAGCCTGATCCAGCGCGCGATCCTGCCCGACCGGCAGCTGGTGCAGTCCCTGGGGCGGCACCATTTCGTGCTGTGGAAGCCCCGCGACGTGGTGGGCGGCGATTTCTACGTGTTCCGGGCCGATGGCGACAACTGCCTGCTGGGCGTGGTCGATTGCGCCGGCCACGGCGTGGCGGGCGCGCTGATGACCATGCTGGCCCGCGCCGCCATCGACCACGCCATTTCCGAGGCCGGTCCGGGCGATCCCGCGGCCATCCTGACCCGCACCGACGCGGCCATGCGGGCCATGCTGAGCGACGCCGAACTGCCGCGCGCCCTGGCCACCAACATGGACGCGGCCCTGGTCTACGTGGACCGGCATGCTGGACAGTTGCGCTTCGCCGGCGCGAAAATGACGCTCTACGCCAGCAGCGGCGACGCCGTCGAGGAATACAAGGGCGCCCGCCGCGCCCTGGGGGAAAAGCGCGTCGGGGAATATGCCAACGTCACGCTGCCCCTGGCCGATCGCACGTTCTACCTCGTCACCGATGGCCTGCTGGACCAATCCGGAGGGGAACATGGCTTCAGTTTCGGAAATCGCCGCCTGGTCGACCTGCTGCAGTCGGTGGCCGGGCTCCCGCTCGACCAGCAGGCCCACGCCGTCACCCAGGCATTGGTAGACTACCAGGGCCGCCAACCGCAGCGCGACGATATCACCGTCTTGTCATTCAAGTTCGAGCAGGCCAACCTTAGCGCGGAGTCATGATGGATTCGATCGACCTTTTCGCCATGCGCGAAAGCTTCACCCGCGACCGCATCATGCTGTGTTTCAACGGCCCCATCTCGCGCAGCCTGATCGAGGAAATCGGCAATGCGCTGCGCAACTACCTGCAGGCGGAGCAGGTGCAGCCCTCGGCGGCCATGGACGTTTTCGGCGCATACATCGAAATGACGCAGAACATCCGGCACTATGCCAGCGCCCAGGGCTATGCCGAGCACGAAGCGATGGCCACCGTCATCGTGGCCAACAAGGAAGACGGCCGCCACGTCGTGTCGGCCGGGAATGTGGTGGAAATCGCCGACGGCCATTCGCTGCTCGAACGGATCAACATCCTGGCCCGGCAGGACAAGGCCCAGCTCAAGGCCAGCTACAAGGAACAACTGCGCAAGCCACGCGACGCGGGGGCCAGCAGCGGCTCGGGGCTGGGCCTGATCGACATCGCCCGCAAGGCCAGCGAGCCGCTCAGCGCCTCGCTGCAGGAAATCGACGCGGGCCGGGCGTTCTTCAGCCTGAGCGCCGTCATCTAGCAAACGAGTACCAGCATCATGAGCAACCTCACGATTACAGGCAGCCAGTCCACCCCCGCCATTTCCGGCGACTGGGACGCCGGCGTCCTGACCATGACCGGCGATTCCTACCCGGAAAACTCCTTCGACCTGTTCAACCAGGTGATCGACTGGGTCGAACGCTTCCTGGCCGAGGCCAGGCGTCCGCTGTCGCTGGAGCTGCACCTGCTCTACCTGAACACCAGCAGCGTCCGCGCCATCATGGACGTCTTCGACCTGCTGGAGGACGCGCATGGCGGCGGCCACCCGGTTTCGGTCAACTGGCATTACGATAGGCGTAACGAACGGGTGGCCGAACTGGCCGAGGAATTCAAGGAAGACTGCAGTTTTCCTTTTGCCATCGTCGCCCACGACTGACCTTCACGACCATGAAACGCGACATCGAGGACCTCGGCCGGCGCATCGAGCAGTTGCTGGCCCAGCCGGAGTACCAGGACCACCCGCTGCGCGCGGCCCTGGACGAAATCTGGCGCGCCTTCCTCGACCAGACGACCCGGCTCGATCGGGTCACCCACATCTCCGACGGCTACCAGACCCTGGCCAAGGAGCGCGAGAACGACCTGGACGAGCGCTTCCAGAAACAATTGCGCAAACTGGAGAAGCTGGCCCGCATCTCCGACCACTACCAACGCATGATGCAGGACCTGAACGTCGCCCTGAGCGACGCCTCCAACCGCGACGTCCTGACCGGCCTGGCCAACCGCCGGCACCTGATGCACCGGCTGAAGGAAGAAAGCCAGCGCGCGTCGCGCTCGGGCCAGCCGTACACCATCGCCATGCTGGACATCGACCACTTCAAGCGCATCAACGATACGCTCGGACATGCCGCCGGCGACCGCGCCCTGATCGAAGTGGGCCGCATCCTGCAAAGCTCTCTGCGCGAGTACGACCTGTGCGGGCGCTGGGGCGGCGAGGAATTCATGATGATCATGCCCGGCACCACCCTGGTGTCGGCGCAGGCGCTGTCGCAGCGGGTCTGCACGCGCATCCGCGAACACGCCGGCGCGCCGGACGTCGGCCAATCCATCAGCGCCAGCGTGGGCATCAGCGCCTATCGCCACGGCGAACACTATTCCGACACCGTCGAGCGGGCGGACGCGGCCTTGCTCGAGGCCAAGCGCCGGGGCCGCGACTGCATCGTGCTGTCCGAGGTCTGAGGCCCCGCCTGGTCCACGCCAGACGCTGAAATAGGACGATGGGGCCCGAGCCTCTATAATCGTCCCGCGGTCCGCCCGGACGGCACCGCAAAGCCGGACACCACGATCCGGCAGAGCTGGAGGAGGCTCAGTTTCAACGGGCCATCGATGCACATCCAGCCTTTTCTCCTCTTTCCCGCTCTTCGCCACCCCGCCTCGCGCAGCTTCGCGCTGAGGCTGGCCGCCGCCTCGATACTGGCCATGGCGGCCGCGACCGCCTTCTCCATCGCCAACCCCTGGTGGGCGGCCATGGCCGTCTGGATGATCGGCCAACCCACGCGCGGACTGCTGCTCGAGCGCAGCCTGATGCAGTTGCTCGGTACACTGGCCGGAGCCCTGGCTGCCGTCGGGCTGACCGCGCTGACAGGCGGCGCCCCGGCCCTGCTGCTGACCGCGCTGTGCGTATGGATGGGGCTGTGCTGCGGCGCCAGCAATCTGCTGCGGCACCAGCGCGCCTACGGCGCGGCCCTGTGCGGACTGACCACCGCCGTCATCGTCGTGCTGACGGCCGGCACGCCGCTCGACACGGCCGCCTTCGCGGCGGCGCGCATGCTCGACAATCTGATAGGTATCGCCGCCTCGCTGCTCGTCATCGCGTTGTGGAACCCGCCCTCTCCCGCGACCGCCCTGCTGGAGAAGACCCGCGACCTGCTCTGCGCGACGCTGGGCCATGCCGCCCGCCTGCTCGGGCCTGGCGGGCTTCCCGACACTCCGTCACGCGAGCGCAAGCTCGTAGCGGCGCTGGCCGGACTGGAGGCCACCGCCGAGGACACGACGGCCGGCTCGCTGTCCCAGCGGCGCCGGCTCAAACCCATGCGCGGCCTGCTGGCGGGACTGCTCGACCTGATCGCCATCATGCCGGCGCTGCGACTGCACGCGCAGGCGCTGGCCCCGAACCACGCGGAAGACCTGGAGCAGTTGCGGGCCAGCCTGGACGACTTGGCCGAGACCATCCAGGCCGGACGCGGATCCTCGCTGGCCATCGTCCGCACAGCGACCCGCCGCCTGCGCGGCGCCGATCCGCTGTTCGACACCTGCCTGGACGAATTCGAACAGGCGCTGGCGGCCATCACCGCGAGCTACCGGAACATGGCGGCAACGCTGCCGGAGCCCGCCCCCTCGTCCACCGCCGCCCATGCGGACATCGCCGGCGTGCGCATCGCCGCGTGGCGCGGCGTGGCCATCTCGGCGCTCGCGGCGGGAGCATGGCTGGCATCCGGTTGGGAACCCCTGCGCTACTTCATGCTGGGCGCATGCATCTTCACCGCCTTGTTTGCCTCGGTCGACGAACCGGTGCCGCTCATGCGGCGCGTATTGGCCGGTGCCTCCGCGGCCGCAGTCGCGGCCTTCGTCTGGCGCGTGGGCGTCGCACCCGTCGTACCCCACCCCTGGCTGTCGCTGGCCCTGGCCTCGCCCCTCATCCTGGCCGCCGCCACGGCCCAGGCGCATCGCGGCACGGCCTTCATCGGCCTGGCCTTCAACATGCTGTTCGCGGTGCTGGCGCAGCCCGTCAATGCCGAGCCCGCCGAACCGATGGCACTGCTCACGGTCGAACTCATGCTGCTGGCCGGCATCGCCTGCAGCTACGCCGCCTACCGGTGGCTGATCCCGATGACCACCCTGCGCCGCCGCCGACACATCCATCGCGCCATCCGCGCCGAGATCGCCGCCATCGCGCAGCGGGCAGGCACGCCCACGCGCGCGGCGCGCCACCTGGCCCGCCTGCGCTTCCTGATCCTGGCACTGATCGCGCGCTCCGGCACGGAAGCCCCCACCGCCGACGGCGCGCTGGCGGCACTGTCCTTGGGCCACGCGCTGGCGCGCATGGGCCATTTGCTCGACCGGCGGCCCGAGGCGCCGGAAGCGCCATGGATAGGCCTGGCCCTGCACGCCATGAGCAAACCGCTGGCCACGCCGCACGATGCCGGCGCAACACTGCGCAACTACGCCAACCGGGCCCGTGCGGCGGCCACCTGCGCCGCCGTGCCCGCCGCGTGCTGGCTGGAGGAAGCCGCGGAGCACCTGGCCGGGCACACGGCATTCTTCCGCGCGCAGCCTGCACCGGCATGGGCGCAGCGGATCGCGGATCTTTCTTCTTCGCGTGCAGGGGAAGACGGAGAACGCGCGTGAAGGCACCTTCCCATGCTCCAGTTTGCATTGGAAAGATGACAGGGATATAATCTTTTTCTCAGACGCGGGGTGGAGCAGTCTGGCAGCTCGTCGGGCTCATAACCCGAAGGTCACAGGTTCAAATCCTGTCCCCGCAACCAAATAGAAAACGGCCTCGATCGCATTGCGACGAGGCCGTTTTGCTTTGCATCCCTCAACCAAACGCGCCCTCGGCGTCGATATCCTCCGCTGCGTGCGGGGCAGCTCTTTGCCCGCGCCACGCCGCCTCCGGCCGACGATCTCTTTCACCTGCTTGTTAACGCACCGACAAGCTCAGCTCTCGCCCTAGGCTGGCAAGCGCGGCAGCAATGGTATCGATCTTGGTGGCATGGCCCAGGTCCATGATGCGGGTGACTTCCTGCTTGCGCGTTCCCAGCCGGCGCGCCAGTTCCACCGGCGCTACGTCCTGGCGGACCATTTCGTTGAGCAACAGGACCTTTGCCCACAGGCTGGCAGGTAGTTCAACCAGGACCTCACCGGCCTGGGCCTTGGACGGCAGGGGTACGGCCCGCCGATCCTCGAAATAGAAGTCCATGGCCGTGCGCAATGCATCGGCCGCTGCAGCCTCGGCTTCCTCGCGGGTATCCGCAGCCGTCAGAGCTTCGGGGATGTCGCGGAACGACACCATGAAAACGTTGCCATCCGGTTCGATTCGAGCGGCGTAGCGCATCTGATTACCTCTTTGCGTTTGCGTTCGGTGGTGCGGTGAAATGCGTTTGGGAAGTCCCTTGCGGCCCCTCAATTACTTGATCCCCAGTTGCTTGAGAATCGCCTTTCTCAGCCCTTCCCCAAGCTCCTGGCTTGGGTGCCTTGGCAGAGTGGTCTGCTTGCCCTGGTAGTACACCTTTGTGTGACCGGCGCCTTCCTTGAAGGTGGCGCCCTGGGCAGCTAACCATCGCCGGAACTCGTTAACTTTCCCCTCATCCCCGCGTTTGTCGATCTATGACAAGAGTAAACAAAAAAGATTACATGGTCAGCAAAAAAGATGACCAATGGTCGCCTTCAATATGCTGATTTTTGTCTCATCGCCACGGTGACAGACCTCCGGGCTAGACCTGGGTCTGTGGCATTAATGGCAGGGGAGGTTCTTGAGCAAACACCCTTGAACGGAAGGTGCAAAGCAAAACGGCCTCGTCGCAATGCGATCGAGGCCGTTTTCTATTTGGTTGCGGGGACAGGATTTGAACCTGTGACCTTCGGGTTATGAGCCCGACGAGCTGCCAGACTGCTCCACCCCGCGTCTGAGAAGAAAGATTATACACGTACTCGCATGACCGTGCTTTACGCCGCCAGCGCCACCTTCCCCCTCCCCTTCAACCCCAGCATCTCGCGCGCCTCGTCCGGCGTCGCGATCCCGAAGCCGAAGGACTCCAGGATCCCGCGTATCTTGCCCACCTGCTGGGCGTTGGAGGTGGCCATCTCGCCCGGCCCGATGGACAGCGAATCCTCCAGCCCGACCCGCACGTTGCCGCCCATCAGCGCGGCCTGGGTGACCAGCGGCATCTGGTGGCGGCCGGCGGCCAGGACGGACCATTGGTAGCTGTCGCCGAACAGCTTGTCGGCGATGCGTTTCATGTGCACGAGGTTCTCGGGATCGGCGCCTATGCCGCCCAGCACGCCCAGCACGAATTGCAGGAAGATCGGACCCTGTACCAGTCCCCGGTCGACGAAGTGCTTGAGGTTGTACAGGTGGCCGACGTCGTAGCACTCGAATTCGAAGCGGGTGCCGTGCGCCCTGCCCAGGTGTTCGAAAATGGTTTCGATGTCGCCGAAGGTGTTGCGGAAGATGGCGTTGCGGGTCTTCTCCAGGTGCTCGCGCTCCCACGGGAAGGTGAAGTCCTTCATCTTGTCCAGCACGGGGAACAGCGCGAAATTCATCGACCCCATGTTGCACGAGGCCATTTCCGCCGAAGCGTCGATGGCTCCGGCCAGCCGCTGTTCGAGCGTCATGGTGTGCGAGCCGCCGGTGGTGATGTTGATGACGGCGTCGGTCTGGGCGTGGATACGCGGCAGGAATTGGCGGTAGACCGCGGGCTCGAAGGCGGGCCTGCCGTCGGCCGCGTGGCGGGCGTGCAGGTGCAGGATGGCCGCGCCGGCGCGCGCCGCGTCCACCGCCTGCTCGGCGATCTGGTCGGGCGTGATGGGCAGGTGCGGCGACATGCTGGGGGTGTGCACCGATCCGGTGACGGCGCAGGTGATGATGACTTTTCTGGGCACGAAGAGGCTCCTGGGCAGGCGTTACGCCGGCTCGGCGACGACGCGGTTTTCGATGTGGCCGATGCCGTCGATCTCGACGCGCATCACGTCGCCGATCTTGAGGAAGGCAGGCGGATCCATGGCGGCGCCGACGCCCGAGGGCGTGCCGGTGGCCAGGATGTCGCCGGGCTCCAGCGTCATGACGGTGGACAGGTAGGCGATCTGGTCGTAGATGCTGTAGATCATCTCGCCGGTCCGGGCTTCCTGGCGCACCTCGCCGTTGATGCGCATGCGCAGGGTCAGCGCCAGCGGATCGGGCACTTCGTCGTCGGTGACGATCCAGGGTCCGATGGGGCCCGTGGTGTTGAAGGACTTGCCCAGGGTCATGGTGGCCGAGCGCCGCTGCCAGTCGCGCACCGACACGTCGTTGCAGACGAGATAGCCGGCGATGACTTCCCTGGCCTGCTCCGCCGGGACGTGGCGGCAGCGGGTGCCGATCACCACGCCCAGCTCGGCTTCGTAGTCGAGCTTGTCGGACACTCGCGGCATGTGCACCGGGTCGTAGGGGCCGTTGATGCAGCTGACCTGTTTGTTGAACCAGACCTGGCTGTCGGGCACGTCCACGCCGGCGCGCCTGGCCTCGACCACGTGCTTGCCGTAGTTCATGCCGATGGCGAGGTATTTGGCCGGATCGGGCACGGGCGCCTCCAGCCTGACGTCGGCCAGCGGGTACGCCGGCGCGCGCTCGGGATCGACGTCGCGCGCGCGCTGCAGCAGCGCGCGCCCGCCGGCGAGCAGGCCGCGCATGGTGGCGGGCAGCGCCGGGTCGGCGGCCGCGAGGTCGATCACGCGCGTACCCTCGACCTTGCCGATGGACGTCCTGCCGCGATGGGAGAAAGTGACGAGTTTCATGGGTTCCTTGTTCAAGCGGAAGAAGATGGTCCTGCCAGGGCCTGCGCCAGCGCATCGGGCGGCAGGTGGCCCCAGTCGCTGATGCGGTCGTATTCGCGCACGTCGTTCCAGTCCTCGCCCACTGTGCGGCCGGTGGCGCCGATCTCGACACGCCAGCCGTCGGGGCCCAGGCTGTAGAAACTGACCATGCCATCGTTGGCGTGCTGGCCCAGCGTGTTGGCGAGCGGCGTGCCGGCACGCAGCGCGCGGTCGTAGGCCAGGCCCACGCTGCGCACGTGCGCGACCTCGAAGTTGATGTGGTGCAGGCGCTGCGGAACCTCGGGCCGGGGCAGATAGGCGATGGCCAGCGAATGGTGGCGCGGGTTGCAGTGAAAGAAGGAGACGTGCATTTCGATCGCCCCCATGGGCAGCCGCAGCCAGTCCGACAGGACCAGCCCCAGGCCGTCGATGGCGAAGCGGCGGGCCGAGTCGTATTCCTCGGCGCTGCCCACGGCGAAGACGAAGTGGCCGAAGCCCTGCCCCGCCGTGACGAATCCCTCGGGAAAGTGGGGGCTCGCGAAGGGCGTTGCCGCCTCTTCCAGCCCCGTCACCAGCTCCAGCGGGATGCCCCAAGGGGTCTGGACCACGGTCAGGTCCCGCACGCGCCGGGCCGCGCGCTCATCCGCCGTGCCGGCCCTCATGCGCCACCCCTGTGCCGACAGCCGTCCCAGCACGCGGTCGTATACCTGCGCGTCGCCCGCCTCGAAGCCCATGCAGGCGGCATCGTTGCGCTCGCCCTTGCGCACCCATACCCGCTGGGCCTTGCCATCGACCCGCCAGGTGGCGGCGCCGTCTGCGGCAGCCTCGCCGGGCATCAGGCCCACGACCTCGGTCAGGTAGTCGCCCAGGGCCGCCGGCGCCGTGCTGTCCAGGCCGATGTAGGCCGCTTCCAGTCCTGTCCTCACGCCGGCCTCCTATTGCTGCACCGGCTGGGCGTTCACGTCGCGCAGCACCTTCTCCCAGCGCGCACGCTCGTCCCGCCAGTAGTTGCCGAACGCCTCCACCGACATGGGCTTGGGGTAGACGCCCAGGGTATCGAGCTTGTCGACCACGTCGCGTTCGGCCAGCACGGCGGCCAGGTCGCGGTTGATGCGCTCGATGGCCGGCTTGCCCGTGCCTTGCGGCGCGACGACCGCGAACCAGCCGTTGATGACCAGCGAGGGATAGGTCTCGGACGCCGCGGGCAGGTCGGGACGATTGGGCACCCGCCCTTCGGAGAACATCACGACGGGCTTGAGCCGGCCGCCCTTGATCATGGGCTCGATGGGCGGCACGCCGTCGATCAGCATCTGGGCGTCGCCGCCGACCACGGCCGAGATGCTCTGGGAACTGCTGGAGAAAGGCACGGCGCGCAGCGGCACGCCGGCGGCACGCGACAGCATGTCCACCGCGAGATTGGGCACCGAATACAGGAACGTGGTCGACACCACGAAGCTGTCGGGCTGGCGGCGCGCCATGGCCAGCACGTCGGCCAGCGTGTTGGCGGGCGACGAGGCGCTGACCGCCGCCATCATGGGGCTGATGCCCACCATGGCCACGGGCTGGAAGTCGCGCACGATGTCGACCTGCGAGCTCTTGTACATGTAGGGCGTAAGCGTCAGTACCGACGCCGGGGTGAACACGAACATGTGGTCGTCGCGTTCGGCCGACTTCACCGCCGCCAGTCCGACCAGGCCGCCGGCGCCGGGCTTGTTCTCGACGATGACGGGCTGGCCCCAGATCCTGGACAGCTTGTCGCCCAGCAGCCGGGCCATGATGTCGGGCGCCGTTCCGGCCGCCCCGGGCAGGACCAGCCGCACCGGGCGGGTCGGCCAGGCGGCCGCTTGGGCCGTACCGGCCAGGCAGGCCGCCAGCGCGAGGCCGGCGGCGATCCATGTGCGTCGTGATGTCTTCATGTGTCTGTCTCCTGGGTGGTTTCTTGTGTAATGGCGCCGGGCCGGCGCTCAAGCGTGGACTGCGATGCGTCCCGCCGCGAGCTCCAGCGCCGCCGAGCCTTCCTGTGGATCGTCGCCCCGCCATGCGACGTACTGGTCCGGCCGGATCAGGGCCAGGTCGGCGCCGTACAGCTCGCGCAAGCCTTCGGCGGGCGGGGCGACCACCGTCAGCGGGATGCCCGCGCCCGCCGCCTGGGCGGCCAGCGCCCGCGCCGCGTCCTGCGCGGCCGGGCGGGTAGCGAGCAGCGTCATCCCGCGGAAGGCGAAATGGTCGAACAACGACGCCCCGCGCTCCCTGCCCGGCGCCAGCCACGCATGCGGCGCGCGGCATCCCGGGCGCGCGGTCTGCACATAGCGCGTCGAATCCCACGGCTCGTCCGCCCCGTCCGGCTCGTGAGCCAGCACCGGAGACCGCTCGTAGCGGCTGCCCAGCACCACGCCCAGCGAATCGAACTCCTGGCGCTTGGAAACGAGGATGGCCTGCTCCGCCTCCCGCCGCGCGGCATCCCCAGCCGGCCCGTCGGCCTCCAGGCCCTCGCGCCACAAGCTGCCGGAGCTGTGCGACAGGTTGTGCACGGCCTCGTCCACCACCCGGCGATGCACCTGGCGGCGCTCCGCCTCGTAGCTGTCCAGCAGCGCCGGGCCGCCCCAGCCATCCAGCGCCGCGGCCAACTTCCAGCCCAGGTCGACGGCGTCGCCGATGCCCATGTTCATGCCGTGGCCGCCGAAAGGTGGGTGCAGGTGGCAGGCATCGCCGGCCAGGAACACCCTGCCCTCGCGGTAGCGCGTGGCGATCAGGCGATGCGCGGTCCATTCGTCTCGATGACGGATATCGATCGGGATGTCCAGGCCCAGCGCGGCGCGCATCAAGCCCTCGATGGCCGGCTCCTCGCCGTCGCGGCGGGCGTAGCCGAAGGTCCACATGTCGTTGCCGTCCAGCGGCGCGACGACCGCCGGCGCTTCCGGATTGACCAGCCAGTACATGACGGCCGGCCCCAGCCCGTGCATGCCGGCCAGACCCGGCGCGTGGAAGATGATGTTGCGGTGATGGGAAAGCGGCGACACGCCCTCCATCCGGATGTCCAGCCGCGCGCGCACGGTGCTGCGGGCGCCGTCCGCGCCAGCCATGTAGGCGGCCCGCACGCGCAGCGGTCCGTCCGGGCCCGCCAGCACCGCCTCGACGCCCCGGTCCGACTGCGAAAAATCCTCGAGCCGGGTCGAGAAGCGCACCTGCACGCCGGGCAGGCGCTCGGCATGGTCGCGCAGCACTTCCTCGACCTTGTATTGGGGCACCCACTGCGCGTGCTCGGGAAAACGCTCGTCGCGCAGCGGCGAGCAATAGAACGCATTGGCGAACCGCGCCAGTTCGCGGCCGGCCAGCCGGGTCGCGAACACCACGTTGGACGGATAGTCGACGCCGAAGGGGGCGACCCGTGCCAATTCGCCGGCCACGCCCCAGCGCCGCATCAGTTCGCGCGAACGCACGTTGGTGGTCTTGGCGCGGGGCGCGAGTCCCACCCGGTCGTGCTGCTCCACCACCAGGCAGCGCCTTCCCTGCATGCCCAGCTCGATGGCCAGCGCCAGTCCCACGGGACCCGCTCCGATCACCAGCACGTCGGTTTCCAGCAGCGTCTCGCCCGCCATGCCGTCTCCTTCCTGTGTTCTTGAATTGA
This sequence comes from Pigmentiphaga kullae, assembly GCF_004216695.1. Taxonomy (GTDB): domain Bacteria; phylum Pseudomonadota; class Gammaproteobacteria; order Burkholderiales; family Burkholderiaceae_B; genus Pigmentiphaga; species Pigmentiphaga kullae. The sequence continues at coordinate 20,503 of NZ_SGXC01000002.1, read as the reverse complement.
CAGCAGCTTAGGCATTCGGCGAAGCTCTGGAAAGATCATTACCTTGATATAGGTTATGAATAATCCAGATAACCAGGATCCCCAGATCGCCGACCTGCGGGCAGTGCTGGCGCTGATCGAGGACGGCACCGTCACCCGCGCCGCCCGGCGGCTGGGCCTGACCCAGTCGGCGCTGAGCTACCACCTCGACCGCATGCGCAAGCGCTTCGCCGATCCGCTGTTCGTCCGCGTGGGCAACCGCATGGCCCCCACGCCCTTCGCCCAGCGGCTGGCCGAACCTGCCGCGCGGGTGCTGCGCATCGTGGAAACCGAGATCGCCGGGCTGGCCCGCTTCGATCCCGCCGTGACGGACCGGGAATTCCGCATCGGCGTCAACGAGATCGGCGCCATCGTGCTGGTGCCCAAGCTGATGAAGCGCCTGGCCGAGGTTGCCCCCCTTGCCCGCCTCGCTCCCACGCAGGTATCGCCCGACACCATGGCCGCGGCGCTGGAATCGGGCGAACTGGACGTCGTCGCCGGCCATGTCTCGCGCCCGCACGACGCCCTGCTGCGCCAGCATCTCTACCGCCGCGCCTACGTCTGCGTCGCCCGCCGCGACCACCCCCGCATCGGCGACACCATGACCCTGCGCGAATTCGGGCGCACGCCGCAGGTCCAGTCCCCGTCCGTGCCCATCACCTTCGCATGGATCAACGACCAGTTGCGCAGGCACGGCGTGCAGAGCCAGGTGCGGCTGACCACCGAGCACGTGGCCGCGATTCCCTTCATCGTGGCGGCCAGCGACCTGATCGCCATCATTCCCGACGAGGTCTACCACCTGTTCCGGCCCATCGCGCCCATCAAGAAAGTCCGGCTGCCGCTGCGCATCCCGTCCATCGACGTGCACCAGTACTGGCACTCGCGCGTGGCCGGGGACCCGGCGAACCAGTTCTTCCGCTCGGTGGTCTATGCGGTGGGCTGCGAACGCCAGCCCGCCTCGCCCGGCGACCTCTCGTATACTTGACGGACCTCCCGGATCTCCGCAACCGCCGGGGCGCAGCGCCGCCTCCGCCCCCTGGACCAGCCATGACCGCTTCCGCACGCGCCCTCACGTACTTCCCGGCTCCGCGCTCCCAGCGCTACTGCTCCCAATGCGGCAACCTGCTGACCCGCCGCATCCCCGACGACGACAACCGCGAACGCGATCTGTGCGACCACTGCGGCGCGATCCACTACCAGAATCCGCGCATGGTCCTGGGGACCATTCCCGTCTGGGAAAAACAGGTGCTGCTGTGCCGCCGGGCGATCGAGCCGCGCCATGGCTACTGGACCCTGCCCGCCGGCTTCATGGAGCTGGGCGAGACCACCGCCCAGGGCGCCGCCCGCGAGACCCAGGAAGAAGCCGGCGCCCGTATCGAGATGGGGCCGCTGTTCGCGGTGCTGGACATTCCCCACGTGGACCAGGTCCACATCTTCTATCTCGCGCGCCTGACCGACGTCGAATTCGAGCCGGGCCCCGAAAGCCTGGAAGCCCGCCTGTTCGACGAGGACGAGATCCCGTGGGACGACCTGGCCTTCCGCTCGGTCTCGACCGCGCTCAGGCTGTTCTTCGCCGACCGGGAGCGCGGCGTGTTCCAGATCCACAGCGACACCCTGCTGCGCGGCCCCGAACCGGTTCCCGCGGTCTCCACGCCCGCCCCTTGAGCCCCCCGCGTCCACGCATGCCGGCCCTGCTGGAGCCGGACACGCCCTTCCCGCCGCTCGACGACGCGCTCGAGGATCCCCCGGGCCTGCTGGCCGTGGGCGCCGACCTGTCCGTCGAACGGCTGCGCGCCGCGTACGCGCACGGCGCCTTCCCGTGGTACCTGCCGGGCGAACCCATCCTGTGGTGGAGCCCGGACCCGCGCATGGTGCTGTTCACCGACCGCTTCTCGCCTTCGCACTCGCTGCGCAAGAAACTGCGGCAGGTCGAACGCGACCCCGCCATCGAGGTCAGGGTGGACACGGCGTTCGACGACGTCATGCGCGCCTGCGCGGCGCCGCGCAGCGACGAGCGCCCCGCCACCTGGATCACCCTGCCCATGCAGCGGGCCTATCGGCTCTGGCACCGGCACGGCCAGGTGCATTCGGTGGAAACCTGGATCGACGGCGAACTGATGGGCGGCCTGTACGGCGTCAGCCTGGGCCGGATGTTCTACGGGGAATCGATGTTCACCCGGGTGGCCGACGGTTCCAAGATCGCCCTGGCCTACCTGGTACGCTTCCTGCGCCGCCACGGCGTGGAGATGATCGACTGCCAGCAGGACACGCGCCATCTGGCCTCGCTGGGGGGCACGACGATTGCCCGCGCGCAATTCCAGCAGCTGATTGTAAAATTCACCCGGATGCCCGAGCTTCCGTGGCGGTCGGGCAGGCTGCGCCACGACGGCGAGATCGTCGATCTGGACGCACCCCACGCTGCGGCCGATCCCGGCTGAACCGCGCATGACGCATCTTCGAGAACTCCCCTTCGCCGCGCTGCAGTTCTACGCGACCGCCCCCTACCCGTGCAGCTATCTGGGCGACCGGATGGCGCGCTCGCAGGTGGCCACGCCCAGCCACCTGATCAACGCCGACGTCTATTCCGAGCTGGTGCGCATGGGATTTCGCCGCAGCGGCGTGTTCACCTACCGGCCCCACTGCGACGGCTGCCGCGCCTGCGTGCCGGTGCGGGTGCCGGTGGACCGCTTCCTGCCCAACCGCACCCAGGCCCGCACCTGGAAGCGCCATGCCGACCTGCAGGTCTTCGTGGCCGAACTGGCCTATTCGTCCGAACACTACGCGCTCTACCAGCGCTACCAGTCGACCCGCCACCGCGGCGGCGGCATGGACCAGGACAGCCGCGAGCAGTACGCCCAGTTCCTGCTCCAGAGCCGCGTCAACACCCGCCTGGTCGAATTCCGCGACCGGCAGGGGTGCCTGCGCATGGTGTCCATCATGGACGTGCTGTCCGACGGCCTGTCGTCGGTCTATACCTTCTTCGATCCCGACATGAAGGGCAGCCTGGGCACCTGGAACATACTCTGGCAGCTCGAGCAATGCCGACTGCTGGAGCTGCCTCATCTCTATCTGGGATACTGGATAGAACAAAGCCCGAAGATGGCCTACAAGGTGAACTTCCGGCCGCTGGAAATGCTGGTCAACGGCGAATGGCGCGAGTACGCCGGCCCGCCGGCCGCCCAGCCCGCCGCGCCGGCCGTCATCGATACCAGCCGCCTGCACGCCTCCACCCGCCACGGCCATCCCGACGATGCGCCGTCCTCCACCTCCTGACCCCCATCCGCCTGATGTCCGCGTTTTTTCAAGCCTATCCGCTGCTGCGTCCAGCCCTGTTCGCCCTGGAACCCGAAACCGCCCATGCCCTGACCCTGTCCACGCTGCAACGCGTGTACGACATGGGATGGACGCGTCCCGCCCGCGTGCCGGACCGCCCCGTCACCGTCATGGGCCTGACGCTGCCCAACGCGGTCGGCCTGGCCGCCGGCCTGGACAAGAACGGCGGGCATATCGACGCACTGGGCAGCCTGGGCTTCGGCTTCATGGAAATCGGCACGGTCACGCCCCGGCCCCAGCCCGGCAACCCGCTGCCCCGCCTGTTCCGCCTGCCGCGCGCCGAGGCGCTGATCAACCGCATGGGCTTCAACAACGACGGACTGGCCGTGTTCCTGGCCAACGTCCAGCGCAGCGGCTATCGCGCGCGCGGCGGCATCCTGGGACTGAACATAGGCAAGAACGCCGACACGCCCATCGACAAGGCGGCCGACGACTATCTGGCCGGGCTCGAGGCGGTGTATCCGCATGCCGACTACGTCGCCATCAACATCTCGTCGCCCAACACCCAGAACCTGCGCAGCCTGCAAGGCGCCGACGAGCTGTCCGGCCTGCTGCGCCAGCTCGACCAGGCCCGGGACACCCTGGCGGCCCGGCACGGCCGCCGCGTGCCGCTGGCGGTCAAGATCGCGCCGGACCTGGACGAAGGCCAGATCGACGCCATCGCCGACCTGCTGCCCCGCCATGGCATCGACGGCGTCATCGCCACCAATACCACGCTGTCCCGCGATGCCGTCCAGGGCCTGCCCCATGCGGGCGAAGCCGGCGGCCTGTCCGGCACGCCGGTACGGGAAATGTCGCTGCGGGTGGTCGAACGCCTGCGGCGCCAGGCCGGCGGCGCGCTGGCCATCATCGGCGTGGGCGGCATCCTGGAAGGCCGCCACGCGGCCGAGAAGCTCGCGGCGGGCGCGGACGCGGTCCAGCTCTACACCGGTCTCATCTATCGCGGGCCGGCGCTGGTCGGGGACTGCCTGGCGGCCGTTTCGCGGGCTCGACGCTAGCCTCGGGTTATCCCCGTGTGCCTTGTATGACAACGGGGGATGTTGCGTCGCGGAAATTCATTGCATTGGCGTTATACTGAACCTATAAGAAATGGCCTGCTGCAATGCAGAAAGGCCACCCATCTGCGGTGTAATGGAACTATGAAATTTCACCATATGGGATAAACTAGCTTCATCGCGTAGAGACTCACCACGACAATGCCAAGAGTCACGACCCCCGACGCGGCCATGATCGCCCCGTCCGCGGCACCCGCGCCGCAGATCGCCATCCAGGTGCTGGAACGCACCATGCACCTGCTCGACGCCCTGGCCGAACATCCCGATCCTGTCAGCCTGAAGGAGCTGGCCCAGGCCACCGGCCTGCACCCGTCCACGGCCCACCGCATCCTGAACGACCTGGTCGCCGGCCGCTACGTCGACCGCGTCGACAGCGGCATGTACAGCCTGGGCATGCGGCTGCTGGAACTGGGCCACCTGGTCAAGGGCCGGCTGAACGTGCGCGACGCCGCCATCACGCCCATGCGCATGCTGCATCGCCTGACCGGCCAGACCGTCAACCTTTCGGTGCGCCAGGGCGACGAGATCGTCTACATCGACCGTGCCTACAGCGAACGCTCGGGCATGCAGGTGGTGCGCGCCATCGGCGGCCGCGCCCCGCTGCACCTGACCTCCACCGGCAAGCTGTTCCTGTCGGCCGACGATGCCCGATTGATACGCGCCTATGCGCTGCGCACCGGCTTGCACGGCCATACCGCCAACAGCCTGACCGACCTGGCCAAGCTCGAACGCGAACTGGACCAGGTACGCGCCAAGGGCTATGCCCGCGACAACGAGGAACTGGAAATGGGCGTGCGCTGCATCGCGGCCGGCGTCCATGACGACACGGGCAAGCTGATTGCCGGCCTGTCGATCTCGGCGCCGGCGGACCGCATGCAGGACGGCTGGATCGATGCCCTGGTGGACACCGCGGGCCAGATCTCCGACGCCCTGGGCTACGAGCCGTCGCACGCGGTATCGGCCGCCTGACCGGAGGGGCTGGCGCGGCGCCGGCCCGCCTCAGGCAAAGCCGCCGTTGGCCCGCAACACCTGCCCATTCACCCAGCCGCCATCCGGGCCCGCGAGAAAGGACACCGCGGCGGCGATCTCCTCCGGCGTGCCCAGGCGCTCCAGCGGCGCCAGCCGCGCGATCTGGTCGATCTGCTCGGCCGTCTTGCCATTGAAGAACAGCTCGGTGCCGACCGGTCCCGGCGCCACCGCGTTGACCGTGACGCTTCGCCCGCGCAGTTCGTTCGCCAGCACCCGCACCAGCCCCTCGACCCCCGCCTTGGAGGCGATGTAGGGGCCGTAGGACGGGAAGGCGCGGGCGATGACGCTGGTGGAAAGCGCGATGATGCGCCCGCCCTCGCCCACGTGCGCGGCGGCCTGTGCCAGCACCAGGAAGGCGCCGCGCAGGTTCGTGGCGATCACCCTGTCGAAATCGGCCAGGCTGGCCGGAGCGATCGGCGCCATCGGCATGACGCCCGCGCTGTTGACCACGACGTCGATCCGGCCATAGGCCTGCCGGGCGCTGGCGAACAGCGCGGCCACGTCCTCTTCGCGCCCCACGTCCCCCTGGACCGCCAGCGCCCGGCCGCCGGCGGCCTGGATCGCGGCCACGGTTTCCTGCGCCTTGGCGGCATTGCCCGCGTAGTTGACGACCACCGCGTAGCCATCGGCCGCCAGCCTGCGGGCAATGGCGTGGCCGATGCCTCGCGAACCTCCGGTGACGATGGCGGTTTTCGTGATGTCCGTACTCATGAGTTTTCCTGATATGAAAATGCCCCCACGCTTGCCGCTTCGCGGCGGCGCTGCCCCCCCCCAAGGGGGCGCTTTCATCTTGGGGCGGCCCGGCGATGAAAAAGAAGAAAGTATGGCGAGCATTCTTCTTGTTTATTGAATTGAGATAAACCCTGCTAAATTGGCATATCAATTCAATGACAGACAACAATCCCCGTGGACCGCTTCGAATCGCTCCAACTGTTCACCCGCATCGTGGAACTGGGCAGCTTCAGCCGGGCCGCGATGGCGCTCGACATTCCCCGGGCCACCGCCACCCACGCCATCAAGGAGCTGGAAGCCAGGCTGGCGACGCGCCTGCTCGAACGCACCACGCGCCATGTCCGTCCGACACTGGATGGCCAGGCCTTCTATGAGCGCTGCGTGCACGTGCTGAGCGAGCTGGACGAGGCCGAGTCCTCGCTGCGGCATGTGGCGTCGAATCCGCGCGGCGTCCTGCGCGTGGACATGCACGGCACGCACGCGACCCGCATCGTCCTGCCCAGCATAGACGGGTTCCGCGATCGCTATCCGGGCATCGACCTCGTCGTCAGCAGCGGCGACCGGCTGGTCGACCTGGTCCGCGAAGGCGTCGATTGCGTGATACGCGCGGGCCGCCCGCGCGATTCGTCCCTGGTCGCCCGGCCGCTGGCCGTCATGCCCCAGGTCGTCTGCGCCAGCCCCGCCTACCTGGCCCGCTTCGGCACGCCGCGCCATCCGGACGATCTGGCGGGGCATCAGGCCGTGCGATTCTTCGCCAGCCAGGGCACGGCCGACTACCCGCTGGAACTGGTGATCGACGGCCAGGTCCGCAGCTATGCGCTGGGAGGCTGGATGTCGGTGAACGATGCCGAGAACTACGTGACCTGCGCGCTGCGCGGCTGCGGCCTGATCCAGTTGCCGCGCTTCCATGTCCTGGACGAACTGCGGGACGGACGGCTGGTGGAGGTCCTGGCCGAATGGCCCAGCCCGGACCTGCCGCTGTCGGTGCTCTACCCGTCGCACCGCCAGTTGTCCCCGCGCGTGCGGGTATTCATCGACTGGCTGCGCGCCCTGTATGAGGACAGGTTCGCGCCCGCCGCACCCTGAAGGCGCGCGAAAAAACAAACGCCGCGCAAGCGCGGCGTTGTCGGGGCTTGGAGAAACGGCGGCCTACAACGCGCCGATCTCTCGCTGGACCCACTGGCGGATGCGCTGGGCATCGGCCGTGCGCGTGAGCGAACCGACCGAATCGAGCAGCACGATGGCCATGTCGCGGCCGCCGATGTTGGCCAGCATGACCAGGCAGCGCCCGGCTTCGTTGATGAAACCGGTCTTGGACACGATGATGTTCCAGTCGGAACGCGCCACCAGGCGGTTGGTGTTGCGGAAGGTCTGGTGCCGGCCGGCGACCTCGACGGAGTACTCGGTATCGGTCGTGTACTGGCGGATCAGCGGACGCTGCGAACCTTCGCGCATCAGGCGCACCAGGTCGCGGGCGCTGGAGACGTTCTCGCTCGACAGGCCGGTGGGCTCGACGTAATGGGTATCCTGCATGCCCAGCGCCACGGCCTTCGCGTTCATGGCCTGCACGAACGCCGGCAGGCCCCCGGGATAGTTGCGGCCCAGCGCGTTGGCGGCGCGGTTCTCGGAAGACATCAGCGCCAGGTGCAGCATGTCGGCCCGCGACAGGCGCGTACCCACCGACAGGCGGGAATGCGTGAACTTGTGCGTGTCGATGTCGTCGGTCGTGATCTCGATCATCTCGTCCAGCGGCAGGCCGGCATCGACCACGACCAGCGCGGTCATCAGCTTGGTGATGGAGGCGATGGGAGCGACCGCGCCCTCGTTCTTGGCGAACAGGACGTCGGAGGAATTCAGGTCCTGCACGAAAGCCACGCTGGAACGCAGCGACAGATTGCCGTCGGCGTCCTCGAGCGCGGCGGAGGGCGCATAGGAAGCATGGCGGATGCTGGCGGCGGCGACGGCCTTCCTGGGTGCCGCCTTGGCGGCGCGCTTCTTGGCGGAGGCGGTCTTGGCAGCCTTGGCGGACTTGGTGGGCTTGGCCTTGGCGGCCGTGGCCTTCTTGGCCGGCTTGGCCTTGGCGCTCTTGGTCGTGGTGGCCGCGTAGGCGACGGGAGCAGCGGCGGGCAGGACCAGCCCGGCGGTTAGCGCGCACATCAATGAAACCGACAGAATCCTCTTTCTGATGCGCGCCATGTTTCCTCCGGTAACGACTCAGCCCAGGCGCCGCAGCATATCAGATTTCGAGCCAAAAATCTCCATTAAATGAACGACTTAGCGCGCACTTTTTAAGTCGTTATTTAAATACCACGGCAAAAATTACAAAAAACACCATGAAATGGGGGCGGCGTCCCCTGGGACAGCCGCCCCCGCAGTCGCGAATGGCGGGGTCAGTCGGCGTAGACGCCGGCCTTCTTGATGACCGCGCCCCACTTGGCGGTTTCGGACTTGACCAGCGTGTCGAGCGCCGCCGGCGTGGCCTTGTCGTTCAGCACGATGGCGCCCAGTTCGGTCATGCGCTGCTTGAACGCGGGATCGTCCAAACCGGCCTGCAGCGAGGCCTGGAGCTTGGCGACGATCTCGGGCGAGGTGCCCTTGGGCGCCCACAGGCCGTGCCAGATGCCCACCGAGAAGTCCTTCAGGCCCGACTCGTCCAGCGTCGGCAGGTCCGGCAGGCTGGGCACGCGGGTCTTGCTGGTGACCGCGTAGGCCTTGACCTTGCCGGCCTTGATCTGCCCGGTGGTGTTGGTGGTCTGGTCGCACATGAAGTCCACCTGCTTGCCCAGCAGGTCGTTCATGGCCGGCGCGGTTCCCTTGTAGGGAATGGTCTGGAACTCCGAGCCTATCGTGCTCATGAACATCAGGCCGCACAGATGCGACGCCGAGCCGATGCCGGCGTTGGCCATCGACAGCTTGCCGGCGTTCGCCTTCACGTAGGTCAGGAATTCCTTGATGTTGGCGGCCGGGAAGTTCTCGCGCGCGATCAGGGTCATGGGCACGTCGACGGTCAGCCCGACCGGCTGGAAGTCATGGGCCTGGTCGTAGCTCAGCTTGCGGTACAGCGCGGGCGCGGTCGAGAAGCCGATGTGCATCAGCAGCACCGTATAGCCGTCGTTCGGCGCCTTGGCCACGCGGGCGGTGCCGATGGTGCCACCGGCCCCGCCGACGTTCTCGACCACCACGGTCTGGCCCAGCGACTTGCGCATGGCCTCGGCCAGCGAACGCGCCACCACGTCGGTGGGACCGCCGGCGGCGAACGGCACGATCATCGTGACCGGGCGGGTGGGATAGCCCTGCGCCATCGCCTGCGTAGGTGCGAGGACGGCCGCGCTGGCCAGGGCCGCGGCCCCGATCGCCACGGACACAGCTTTCTTGTGGATAGCCATTCTTTTATCTCCTGCCTCGTTGAATAGGTGCGCCGCGAGCCGACAATTCCCGCGGCGGTGAGACGAGTTTAAGGGATGGAAACCACGAAGCCGTGACGGTTTCGCCTATCGTTTCCCCTGAGCCCAGGCCACCGCGAAGGCCGACAGCGCCATGCCGGCCACCATGGTCGCCGTCAGCGGTTCGTCGAAGGCGGCCCAGGCCATCAGCGCCGTCACCGCCGGGGTGAGATACATCAGGCTCGCCACGCGCGTGGCCGCGCCGCGCCGGATCAACAGGAACAACAGGCAGATGGCGCCTATCGACAGCGCGAAGACCGACCACGCCCAGGCGCCCGCCAGCGCCCAGGTCCACTGCACCGCCATGGTCTCGAACCACCAGGCCGCCGGCAGCACCACGGCCAGCGAGGCGCCGAACTGCAACAGCAGCCCGGCCCGCAGGTCCACCCCGGGACAGAAGCGCCGCTGATAGACCGTACCGGCAGTGATGGAGAGCAGCGCCGCCACCGCGAAGGCCAGGGCCTGCCACGTCAGGCCCAGCGTGCCGATGCGGTTGCCCACCACCAGGGCCACGCCCACGAATCCCAGGACCAGCCCGGCCCACTGCCGCGCGGAGGGCGGCTCGCCCATCCAGCGGCCGGCCACTGCGGTCAGCAGTGGCTGCAGCCCCACCACCAGCGCCGCCAGGCCCGCCCCCATGCCCAGGTGGATGGCGATCCAGACGCCCCCCAGGTAGCCGGCCTGCAGCAGCACCCCGGCCACCGCCATGTGGATACCCTGGCGCCGGCTCGGCCAGGCGATGCCGGCGCCGATGCTGAACGGCGCCAGTACCGCCAGCACGCCGGCGAAGCGCATCGAAAGAAAAGTCAGGGGTTCGGCGTAGGGCAGGCCGTAGCGGGCGACGACGAAGCCGGTGCTCCAGATCAGGACGAAGAATGGGGAAATCAGGCGTGATGGCAGCGGGGAACCCACGACGGCGGCCTTTCGGATCGGATCAGTCGGGAAGTGTAGCCGCCGTGCCACGCCTCGCACCATGCAGGGGCGCGCGAAGGGCCCCTGCATCGCGCATCGCACCAAAAAAATGTGGCGCAACGCAACACATTCGCGGCCGGAGCAGCTTGACTTTCGACCATACGTCCTTAAAATACGTTTTGTGCATTGCAGCAAAGACGCTTACCGCGATACGGTGCGTGCACCAGGATCGGGCTTTTTGGGGCGTACTCCCCTTGTTTCCCGGTCGCCTCGTGTAGACAGTCCTCAAGGAGCCCCCTATGTTTGCCACCCCCGAACGCGCCCTGGCCACCCAAAAAGCCGCCTTCGACGCCCTGCTCGCCGCGCAGAACACCGCCTTCGCCGGCTTCGAGAAGCTGGTCGACCTGCACCTCAAGGTGACCAAAGCCACGTTCGAAGAGGCCTCGCTGAAGGCCCAGGAAGCCTTCGCGCTGAAGGACGGCCAGGAAGCGCTGGCGTTCGTCTCCGCGCTGGCCCAGCCCAACGCCGAAAAGGCGCTGGCCTACAGCAAGCACGTGTACGACATCGTCTCCGGCGTGCAGAACGAATTCACCCGCCTGGGCGAAGCCCAGATCGCCGAACAACAGCGCCAGCTGTCGGACGTGGTCGAGCAACTGGCCAAGAACGCCCCGGCCGGCTCGGAAAGCGCCCTGGCCCTGCTGAAGTCCTCGCTGGCCACCGCCACCTCGGCCTACGAATCGGTGAACAAGGCCGCCAAGCAGGCTGCCGAGCTGGCCGAGTCCAACCTGAGCGCCGCCGCCAACGCGACGTTCAAGGCCGCCGCCGAAACCGGCAAGACGACTCGCGCTCGAAAGACTGCAGTCTAAAGACTGCAGTCTCAGGGAGGACCACCCCCTACGCGCTTCGCGCGCCCGGCATGGTGAGCCCCCAGCCGCTACGCGGCAGCCCCCCTGGGGGGCCGGGGCCCGCCTTGGGGCGGCCCGGCACCGGGCCCCGTAGGGGGCGGCACTGGCGGACCGGCGGAGCCGGATCCGCTGTGCCCTGGGTAAAAAAGCGAAGAACGGTGTTCGTTCTCCGCTTTTTTGTTTTTTAGGTTGATGCGGCGGCGAAGACGCCGCCCAGGCGGCGGGCTTCGTCGCGCAGCATGGCCAGGGCCTGTGCCGCGCTGTCGGGGTCGCCCTTGACGCCCAGTTCGATGTGGCGCCGCTTGCCCTCGCCCATGCTGGGCAGGCTGAACACCTTCACGCCCGGCCAGCGCCGCTCGATGGCTTCCATCACGGGGGCGATGCTGGACTCGGCCAGTTCGAACACCATGAACGAGTGCTCCACGTGCGGCACCGCGTGGTGCAGCCCCGCGTAGCGGTGGTCCAGCGTCCATTCGATCATCGGCCACGCCATCACCGGGAAACCCGGCACGAAGGTATGGTCGCGGATGAAGAACCCCGGGATCTTGTTGTATGGATTGGGCACGATCTCGCTGCCCACCGGAAACTCGCCCATCTGCAGGCGCCGCAGGTTGTCCGGCGCCGTCATGTCGGCCGTGCCAGACCCCTGCGCGGCGGTTTCCGCGCAGCGCTGCGTGATCAGCTCGCGGGCCTCGTCGTGCAGCGCCAGCGGCAGGTCCAGCGCGGCCGCGGCCGCCTGGCGCGTGTGGTCGTCGGGCGTCGCGCCTATGCCGCCGCACGAGAACACCACGTCGCCGCTCGCGAAGCTGCGCCGCAGCGCGGCGACCAGCTCCTCGCGATCATCGCCCAGGAACTGCGCCCACGACAGCCGCAGGCCGCGCGCGCCCAGCAGCTCCACGATCTTGGAAAAATGCTTGTCCTGGCGACGGCCCGAGAGGATCTCGTCGCCGATGATGATCAGGCCGATACGGCGATGGGAAACGGCAGTGTCGTTCATGGCGTGGTTTCGCTGCGCAAGCGGCGCAGCGCCTCGAGTGCGAAGTGCGAGAACAGGAGCGCGGAAAACACCGGCAGCAGGAACCAGGCCGGCGGCAGCAGGTTGAGCAGCGAGCAGATCAGCCCCAGCCCCCAGAAGCCGCGATTGTGCCGTGCCATCAGGATGCGCCGTTCTTCCGGCGAAGCATGCTCGATCATGGCGTCGAGCCGCAGCATGCGGGTGAAGGCGAAGGCCCACCACGCGATCGGCAACAGCACCGCCAGCGGCGGCAGCAGCCACAGCGGCATGGTCAACAGCCACCCCAGCACGAACAGCGTGGTCACCCACACCGCGTTCCAGACGCTGGCCACCGTGGCGTTGCGGCCGCGCCGCTGCAGACCCGGATAGTCGTTCTGTTCCAGGTTGCGCAGCACCAGCGGCATGATCAGCACCGCCGCCACGACCAGCCCCAATATGCCCGACAGCGGCAACAGGATCAGCGTCGCCACGACGGGAATCAGCCACAGCTTCAGCGACGCGATGCCGATCGCCACCAGCATGCCGTCGATCTGCCCCATCAGCGGCAGCGAGAACAGGGTTCCTTGCAGCCACTCGGTCAGCGGCGTCCAGAACAGCCAGATCAACACCACGGCGCCCACCAGGGCGACCAGGAACGGCAGCAGCAGCGCCAGCAGCATGGGGCCGCGGAACTGGGACACCACCGCGCGCCCGAAGGCCAGTCCCACGCCTTGCAGGCCGGCGCTGGCGTCACCGCGTTCGACAGGAGAAGAAGTCATCGGAGCTCCGGGAATTCAGCCACGGTTGCAAGTATGACGCATGGCACAGGCATAATGGCTACAACTCCCTACTTCCTCGCATCATGGCCGTCCATCTTCCCGACACCGGCGCCAGCGATCTCTCGCGGCGCCTCGACGATCCGCAGACCATCCTGGTGGCCTGCCTGTGCGCGGCATGGTGCGGCACCTGCCGCGAATACCTGCCCAAGTTCGAAGACCTGTCCAGCCGCTTCGAAGACCACGTCTTCCTGTGGGTGGACGTCGAGGAACATCCCGACCTCCTCGACGACCAGGACATCGAGGACTTCCCCACCCTCCTGATCCAGAACGGCAACCAGACCCTGTTCTACGGCCCCATGCTGCCGCACATCGGCCACCTGGAACGCCTGCTCGAAAGCCTGCAGACCGACAGCCCCCCGCCCAACCTGCCGGGGGCGCCGGAGCTGCGACGCAGCCTGACCTGATCCCTCCTGCAGGAACGCCCGGACACGGCCGTCTGAAGAACCCTAGCGGTTCAACGCCTCCCAGCTCTTCTGCAGCCGCTTGACCGAAACCGGCATGGGCGTGCGCAACTCCTGCGCGAACAAGGCCACCCGCAGTTCCTCCAACATCCACCGGAACTCGTCCAGCTTCCCATCCGGCACCCCCTTGCGCGCCGCCCGGGCCCGCTGGTAGGGCACCAGCAGCTGATTCAGGTCCGCCAGCAGGCGCGCATCGCGCGCCGGATCCGCGCGCAGCTTGTCGATCCGCGCCTGGACCGCCTTGAAATACCGCGGAAAATGCGACAACTGCGAGAACGGCGTCTCGCGCACGAACCACTTTCCCATCAGCCCGCGCATCTGCTGCTCGATGTCCGCATGGGCCGCGGCATGCGGCTTGGCCTGCGGCAGCTTGCGCTGCGCCGCGGCCCATTCCGTCAGCACCGCAGCCACCAGGCGCGCGATTTCCTGCGCCAGCAGTCCCACCCTGCCCTTGCCTTCCGTGCGCCGCTGGGCGAACGATGCCGCGTCCGAGGGCCACGGATCGGCCAGGCAGGCCTGCGCCAGCGCCGCGTCAACGATCTGGTCGCGCAGTTCCTCCTGCGTGCCCAGGGGCATGTAGAGCATGCTCATCTGCGTCATGCCGGTCAGGTTCTTCTCCAGGAACTTGACCTGTTCCTTCAACTGCAGCCGGAACAGCCGCAGCAGCCCCGCGCGGTGATGGCGCGCGGCCTCGTCCGGATCGTCGAACACGTCCAGGTCGCAGTGCGCGCCGCGATCGACCAGCGCGGGATAGCCGATCACCGACAGGCCGCCGCGCTTGATCTCCATCAGCTCCGGCAAGGGCCCGAAGGTCCAATCCGTCAGGTTCTCGTGCGCCAGCGCCTGCGCCACTTCCTTGTCGCGCGCGGCCACCTGCTGGAACGTGGCCTGCGCCTCGCGCCCCAGTTGCGCCTTCAGGTGCGACAGGTTGCGGCTCATGTCCAGCATGCGGCCGTACTCGTCCACCACGCGGAAGTTCATGGACAGGTGCGCAGGCAGCGTCTCCTGCTTGAAGTCCGACGGCGCCAGTTGCACCGTGGTCCGCTCGCGCACGTCGGCGATCAGCGCCTCGACCAGCCCGCGGTCCGGCTTCTGCGCCTGCTCGAACCACCGGTCGTAGAAGCCCGCCGCGTACTCGGGCAGCGGCACGCAGTGCCGGCGCAGCTTCTGCGGCAGCGACTTCAGCAGCAGATGGACCTTCTCCTTCAGCATGCCCGGCACCAGCCACTCGCAGCGCGCCGGATCGAGCTGGTTCAGCGCGAACAGCGGCACCGACAGCGTCACCCCGTCGCGCGGCGAACCGGGCTCGAAGTGGTAGTCGAGCGCCATGTCGATCCCGTGCAGCGACAGCTTCTTGGGAAACACCTCGGTCGTGACGCCCGCGGCCTCGTGTCGCATCAGCTCGTCGCGCGACAGGAACAGCAGCTTGTCGCCCGACTTGCGCGCTTCTTCCTGGTACCACTTCTCCAGCGTCACGACCCGGTTCACGTCGGTCGGCACCTGCCGATCGTAGAACGCGAAGATCAAGTCCTCATCGACCAGGATGTCGGGCCGGCGCGACTTGTGCTCGAGCTTCTCGATCTCGGCCACCAATTTGCGGTTGTGCGCGATGAAGGGCAGCCGGCTGTCGAGTTCGCCGGTGACCAGCGCCTCGCGTATGAACAGCTCGCGCGCCTGACGGGCATCGATGCGTCCATAGTCGATCCGGCGGCCGGCGTAGACGGTCAGCCCGTACAACGTCGCCCGCTCGTTGGCGACCACGCGGCCTTCCTTTTTCTCCCAGCGCGGATCGGACCAGTTCTTGCGCAGCAGGTGGCCGCCCACGCGTTCGATCCACGTCGGGTCGATGCGCGCGATGCAGCGCGCGAACAGGCGCGAGGTCTCGACCAGTTCGGCCGCCACGACCCATCGCCCCGCCTTCTTCGCCAGCCGGGAACCCGGATGGATGAAGAAGCGTATGCCGCGCGCGCCCAGGTACTGGGCTTCCTCGTCGGACTTGTAGCCGATGTTGCCCAGCAGCCCGGAAAGCAGCGCCAGATGGATCTGTTCCAGCGTGGCCTCGGTCTGGTTCAGGCGCCAGCCATGCTCGCCCACGACCGCGGCCAGTTGCGAATGCACGTCGCGCCATTCGCGCATGCGCACCGGCGACAGGAAGTTCTGGCGCAGGTTCTCCACCAGCTTGCGCTGCGACTGCTTGTGCTCGACCGCCTCGTTGAACCACTTCCACAGCTTCAGGAAGGCCATGAACTCCGACCGCTCGTCGGCGAACTTGGCATGGGCCTGGTCGGCCGCCTCCTGCGCGTCCATGGGCCGGTCGCGCGGGTCCTGCACCGACAGCGCGGCCGCGATGATCAGCACCTCGCTCAGGCAGGACTGGTCGCGCGCCGCCAGGATCATGCGGCCGATGCGAGGGTCCACGGGCAGCCGCGCCAGTTCCCGCCCCACGGGCGTCAGTGCGTTGTCCTCGTCGATCGCGCCCAGTTCCTGCAGCAGGTGGTAGCCGTCGGCCACGGCCCGCCCCGGCGGCGCCTCGACGAAGGGGAACTGCTCGATGTCGTCCAGCTTCAGCGACTTCATGCGCAGGATGACGCTGGCCAGCGACGAGCGCAGGATCTCCGGGTCGGTAAACGGCTGGCGCGCGGCGTAGTCGGTGTCTTCGTACAGCCGGATGCACACGCCCGGCCCGATACGGCCGCAGCGGCCTGCCCGCTGGTTGGCCGAGGCCTGGCTGACCGGCTCGATGCGCAGCTGTTCGACCTTGTTGCGCCACGAATAGCGCTTCATCCGGACCAGCCCGGTGTCGACCACGAACCGTATGCCGGGCACCGTCAGCGAGGTCTCGGCCACGTTGGTGGCCAGGACGACGCGGCGGCCGCTGCCCTTGGGATGAAAGACCCGTTCCTGCTCGGCCTGCGACAGCCGGGCGAACAGCGGCAGCACCTCGGTACCGGGCGGATGGTGCTTGCGCAGGGCCTCGGCCGCCTCGCGGATCTCGCGCTCGCCGGGCAGGAACACCAGCACGTCGCCGGCGCCGTGGCGGGCGCACTCGTCCACGGCATCGACGATGGCGTCGATCAGGTCGCGTTCCTCGTCGCGGGACAGGTTCTCCTTCTCGCGCGTCCGCTCGGGCTTCCTGGCCGGCTGCTCGTCGGCGTCGCTGGCCTGCATGCCGCGGGTATCCACCGGCCGGTAGCGCACCTCCACCGGATACAGGCGCCCCGAGACATTGATGACCGGCACCTCGGGCTGGCCGGGCAGGCTGAAATGCCGGGCGAAGCGTTCCGCGTCTATGGTTGCCGACGTAATGATCAGTTTCAAATCCGGCCGCCGCGCCAGCAGCTGGCGCAGGTAGCCCAACAGGAAATCGATGTTCAGGCTGCGCTCGTGCGCCTCGTCGATGATGAGCGTGTCGTAGGCGCGCAGCCACGGGTCGCGCTGCGACTCGGCCAGCAGGATGCCGTCGGTCATGAGCTTGACCGAGGCCCCGGGGGCCGTGCGGTCGTTGAAGCGGACCTGATAGCCCACCACCTCGCCCAGCGGCGTGCCCAGCTCCTCGGCGATCCGGCGCGCCACCGAGGTCGCCGCCAGGCGCCGCGGCTGGGTGTGGCCGATCATGCCGGCCACGCCACGTCCGGCGTCCAGGCAGATCTTGGGCAACTGGGTGGTCTTGCCCGACCCGGTCTCGCCGCTGACGATGATGACCTGGTGCGCCGCCAGGGCGCGCGCGATCTCGTCTCGCCGGCCGCTGACGGGCAGGTCTTCGGGGTAGGTAATGGGCGGAACCGGGTTGCGCCGTCGTGCCAAAGGCACATTCTTGCTGGATTGTGCGACCATGAGAAGAACTTGGGTTAACCCATCATTATAATTTTGGGATGAACGCAGCCGCACAACCTCCCGACCCCGATCCTGCCCCCTCCGACCTGCACGCCCGGTTCGTGCAATGGTTCCGCGAGGTGGCGCCCTATGTCCACGCCTTCCGCGGCAAGATCTTCGTGGTGGCTTTCGGCGGCGAACTCGTCCAGGCCGGCGCCCTGAACGTCCTTATCCAGGACCTCTCGCTGCTCAGCGCCCTGGGCATACGCCTGGTGCTGGTCCACGGCTCGCGCCCCCAGGTCAACGAGCAGCTCCGGCTCAAGGGCATCCCCTTCCAGTTCGGCCGTGGCCTGCAGATGACCGACGCCGCCGCGCTGGAATGCGCCAAGGAAGCGGCCGGCGAAATCCGCCTGGACATCGAGGCGGCGTTCAGCCAGGGCCTGCCCAACACGCCCATGTCCCATTCCCACATCCGGGTCATCTCGGGCAATTTCATCACCGCCCGGCCGGTCGGCGTCATCGACGGCGTCGATTACCGCCATACCGGCCAGGTGCGCAAGGTCGACGCCGAGGCCCTGAACCTGGCGCTGGGCCAGGGATCCATCACGCTGCTGTCGCCGCTGGGCTTCTCGCCCACCGGCGAGGCCTTCAACCTTTCCATGGAAGACGTCGGCACCGCCGTGGCCGTGGCCCTGCGCGCCGAAAAGCTGATCTTCCTGACCGACGCCCCCGCCATCCAGGACAAGGAGGGCAACGTCGACACCGAGCTGGCGCGCGAAGACGCCGATGCCCTGATCTCCCAGGGCGACGTGGACGCGGGCACGGCCGTGGTGCTCAAGCACGCCTCGCGCGCGGTCAAGCTGGGCGTGGCGCGCGCGCATCTCGTGCCCTTTGACCTGGACGGCGGCGTGCTGCTGGAGGTCTTCACCCACGACGGCGTGGGCACCATGGTCGTGGAAGACACGCTGGACGACCTGCGCCCGGCCACCATCGACGACGTCGGCGCGATCCTGCACCTGATCGAGCCGCTGGAAGTGGACGGCACGCTGGTGCGCCGCGGCCGCGGCAGCATCGAGCGCGACGTCGAGAAATTCTCGGTCAGCGAACACGACGGCGTCATCTACGGCTGTGCGGCGCTCTACACCTACCCCGAGGAAAAGATGGCCGAGATGGCCGCGCTGACCGTCAACCCGCAGTGGCAGGGCACGGGCGAAGGCGACAAGCTCCTGCGCCACATCGAAAGCCGCGCCCGGGCGGCGGGCATCACGCGGCTGTTCGTGCTGACCACGCGCACCGCGCACTGGTTCATCAAGCGCGGCTTCGCCCAGGGCAGCGTGGCCGACCTGCCCAAGGACAAGCAGGCGCACTACGACCGCAGCCGCAACAGCCAGGTGTTCATCAAGCGGCTATAAAATGCATTTACATGTATTTATATTGAACTCATATCAGAACAAACTCTGATATTTAATGTATTTACATATTTCTTGCTCCGCATTACCTTAGGCTGAAACGACCCTCGCGCCCGCCCACCGGCGTCCGCAAAGCCAAGGAGCAAGCATGAACGTGCATCGCAGGCAATTCGGCGCGGCGGCGCTAGCCATGGCGGCGGCCTGGGCCGCCGGCGCGCAGGAAAGCTATCCCTCGCGGGCCATCACCCTGGTGGTGGCCTACGCCCCGACCGGCGACACGGACGCCATGGCGCGTCTTTACGCGGCCAAGCTGTCGGCCCGCCTCAAGCAGCCGGTGGTGGTCCTGAACCGCCCGGGCGCGGCCGGCACCATAGGCAGCCGCCACGTCAGCCAGGCCGCGCCGGACGGCCATACCCTGCTGTTCGCGCCCAACACCGTGGCCACCGCGCCTCTGGTCATGAAGCCCGAGGCCCTGACCTACGACGTGCTGAACGACTTCGCCCCCATCGTCCAGACGTCGATCTGCCCGTTGATCCTGGTGGCCAACCCCGCCACCGGCTTCAAGACCCTGGCCGACGCGGTGGACGCCGCGCGCGGCGGACGGCAACTGTCCTTCGGCACGCCCGGCCCGGGATCCCCCATGCACATCGCCGGCGAATGGCTGAACCGCGCCGCCGGCATCGGCATCCAGCACGTGCCTTACCGCGCCAACGTGGCGGCCCAGATAATAGGCGGCCATGTGCCGCTGGGCTACGTCACCCTGGGCACCGTCGCGCAGTACCTGCAGGCGGGCAAGGTCACCGCCCTCGCCGTCACCGATCCGGCCCGCTCGTCGTTCCTGCCCCAGGTGCCGACGATCGCCGAGTCCGGCTACCCCGAGGTCGCGGTGGGCGCCTGGCACGGGTTCTTCGCGCCCAGGGGCACCCCCGACCATGTGGTGGCGCTGCTCAACCGCCACCTGAACGAGATCCTGCGCATGCCGGACGTGATCGAGACGCTGAAGCACTTCGCGGCCGAACCGGTGGGCGGCCCTCCCTCCCGCCTCAAGGAACTGGTCGCGGCCGACCACCGACGGCTGGGCCGGATCATCGGCGAACTCGGCATCCGCGCCGACTGACCGAAGCGTCCGCAAACGGCCGAGAGATCCATTTCGGCCAATTTGCGGCGGACGGCGGCCATCCTCCGGGCGAGACGCCCGCTGCCCACGCACGCGCGGCTATATTGCCGCCGCATACGCCGCTAAAGGAGCAGCCCATGAAGACCAAAGCCGCGATCGCCTGGAAGGCAGGCGCGCCCCTGACCATCGAAGAAGTGGACCTGGAAGGTCCGCGCGCCGGCGAAGTGCTGATCGAAGTCAAGGCCACCGGCATCTGCCACACCGACTACTACACCCTGTCGGGCGCCGACCCCGAGGGCCTGTTCCCCGCCATCCTCGGCCACGAGGGCGCCGGCATCGTGGTCGATGCCGGCCCGGGCGTCTCGACCCTGAAGAAGGGCGACCACGTCATCCCCCTCTACACGCCCGAGTGCCGCCAGTGCAAGTTCTGCCTGTCGCGCAAG
>NZ_SGXC01000001.1 GCF_004216695.1 Pigmentiphaga kullae | reverse complement strand
TTTTACGTCTGTCAAATCGTCGTTAGCGCTGCTAATTTCGATTCGTCAGACCCCTGCTGCACTACCACCCTGCCGCAAGGCCCCTTCTTTTGGTCAACTGCTTCGCTGCGCCCGCTTATGCGTAACCGCCGCTGAAACTGCCTTCCTCACTCTTCGCACTTCCCGCTGCCCTGCGCCTGTTGCCGCTGCGGTTGCGTTGTTTGCGTCGAGAAAGAGACTATAGCACGGTTTTTCTGGCGTGTGCAACTCGGCCCCCGTGAAAGGGAAGAAAGCCGTCCCTGTGGCTTCCTTCCCTATATATAGCGACTACGCGGGCGTGTGATCCAGCCCGATGTCCAGCACGCCCACGCTGTGCGTCAGCCAGCCGATGGAGATCAGGTCCACGCCGGTGCGCGCCACGGCCGGCGCGGTCTGGGGCGTGATGCGCCCCGAGGCCTCGGTCACCGCGCGGCCGTCCACGCGGCGCACCGCCTCGGTCATGGTCTCGACGCTCATGTTGTCCAGCAGGATGGCGTCCACCTTCAGTTCCAGCGCCTCGTCCAGTTGTTCCAGCGTGTCGACTTCCAGTTCTATCATCACCAGGTGCCCCACGCCGGCCCGCGCACGCCGCACCGCCTCGGCGACACTGCCGGCGATCGCCACGTGGTTGTCCTTGATCAGCACCGCGTCGTCCAGGCCGAAGCGATGATTGGAGCCGCCGCCCACCCGGACCGCATATTTCTGCACGATGCGCATCCCCGGCATGGTCTTGCGGGTGCACACCACGCGCGACCGGGCATCGCCAATGGCGTCGACCACGGAGGCCGTCGCCGACGCAATGCCGCTCATATGGCACATGAAATTGAGCGCGGTACGTTCGGCCGTCAGCATGGCGCGCGAATTGCCCTCCACCACCGCAATGACGTCTCCCGGCTGGATACGGCTGCCGTCGGGCTTGCGCACGTCGACGCGTATGTCCGGATCGATCAGGCCGAACGCCAGGCGCGCCACGTCCGTGCCGGCGACCACGCCGGGCTGGCGGGCCACCATGGCGGTCCGGCCGCGATGTCCGGCGGGCACGATGGCGTTCGTGGTCAGGTCGCCCGCCCGGCCCAGGTCTTCCAGCAAGGTGGCGCGCACCAGGGGTTCGATCATGACCGAAGGCAACGGCGCGACGTCCCACGCTTCCTGGGCGCCTCTGCCGTGGGCGCCGGACTTATATATGCTCATTCTGAGTATTTTCCGTTGAAAAAAATCGCGGCTCTAGCCGTCTTCGTTATGCTAAGTATGAGCATAAGGGCTGTCAATACGTGGAAACCTGAAAGATACGTTCCGGTCGCTTAGTTTCCGCGAACCAGCGGGAGCTTGCTGCCGCTCAGTGCGCGCTCCAGCATCACGTCGCCGCGGAACCGGAAGAGTTTGGCCGGGCGCCCCGGCGTCTCGGTGGATTGGGCGCCGGTTTCCTCGACCAGTTGCTGCTGCTCGATGAAGCGGCGGAAGTTCTGCTTATGCAGCGACCGCCCGGCCAGCGCCTCGACGGCCTGCTGCAATTGCAGCAAGGTGAAGGCCGGCGGCATCAGTTCGAACACCACGGGGCGGTACTTGATCTTGGCCCGCAGGCGCGCGATGCCGGTAGCCAGGATGCGGCGATGGTCGTGCCGCATGGGCTGGCCCAGGTGCGGCAACCCGGTCCTGCCGGCGCGGCGGATGGCTTCGTGCACCAGCCCCGCCTCGAACAGGAGTTCGTAGCGTTGCAGGACCAGTTCCTCGTTCCAGGCACGGCCGTCCAGGCCGAAGCAGACCTCGGCCCGCTGCTGCCGGGTCCGGCGCTGGGCGGCATCGGCCCCCGCCCGGCACCATTCGCGCAAGGCACTATCGATCAGTTCTCCCAGCTCGGCCGACGGCGCGCGCCGGTCTTCCCAGGGGAAATAGCGGTACCAGCCGTGCCAGGCGGCATCGGCGCCGGAAACCGGCCCCTGCCGCGTCAGGGCCAGGTAGCTGATGGAAATGACGCGCTGCTCGGTTTTCTGCTCGGTGCGGTCGCGGTCGGCGAAGGTATAGAGCTGCTCGACGTAGCCCAGCGGGTGGTGCGTCTGCTCCTCCACCCAGGCGCGCAGGCCGGCCTGCAGCGAACGATGGCCTGATTCGAAGGGGCCGGACGGCAGCATGCGTCCATCGTGCGTGGTCAGGACCAGCGGCTCGGCATCGGTGGCGGCGACGAGCACCGCGACCAGCTCGGCCGCCAGGGGGTGTTGGCTGGCGACAGTCAAGGGCGTCTCATTTCCTGCGCAAGTCGCTCCAGTCGGCGGTGGTGATGGCCAGCACGGCCGCCACCCAGGTCACCATCATCGCCAGCCAGCCGGTATAGCTGGGGTAGCCCCTGGACAACACGTAGGCGCTGCAGCCGATCGCCACCAGCACCAGCCACGGCGCGCGACGGCGGGCATAGCTGCTGCGCGTGTCCTCGGGCTGCCGGCGGGGGTCCATGAAGAGTCCCATTACATCCTCCATCAAACAGCGCCGCATTTTAGAAGATATGGCGCCGTCCCCGCCGATCTCTTTCGTAGCCGCGCGCAGAACCTAGCGCTCGAGCAGCGACATCCCCAATTGGGCCCGGCGCTGCAGCCACAGGCTGGGTCGATAGCGCATGTCGCCGGTCACCCGCACGATGTTGCGCAGGATCTCGACGATGCGGGCGGCGCCCAGCGCGTCGCCCATGGCCAGCGGCCCCTTGGGGTAGCCCAGGCCCAGCGTGACGGCGCGGTCGATGTCCTCGGGCGTGGCGATGCCCTGCTGGGCGATCTCGCAGGCGATGTTGACGATGGTGGCGACGATGCGCTGGGCGACGAAGCCGGGCGAATCCTGCACCAGCGTCACCGGCGCGCCGTCGCTGGAGAAGCGCGCCACGGCGGCGTCCCGCCACGCCTGCGCGGTCAGCGGCGTGGCCATGAGCGTGCGGCGGCGCCCTTCCGGCAGGCCGTGCAGGATGTCCACGGCCACCGTGCGGCGGGCATCCAGGCCCTGGTCGCAGGCCGCCGTGGTGGCATCCTCGCCCAGGGGAGTGACCACGATCAGGGCATCGTCGCCAGGGCGGTCGCCCTGCTGCACCCGCGCGCCCAGGCGCTCCAGCAGCTCGACCACCTCGGCCCGGCCCTCGGGGCGCGCCGGCGACACCCAGACCTCGGGCATATGCGCGACCGACGGCGGCGGCGCCTCGGGCGCGATCTGCTTCTTGCCGTCGACATAGGCATAGAAGCCCTGGCCGGTCTTGCGGCCCAGCAGTCCGCCGGCCAGGCGCACCGTGGTCAGCGGCGACGGCCGAAAGCGCGGCTCGTCGAAGAACTGGCGGTAGATCGACTCCATCACGGGATGCGAGACGTCCAGGCCGGTCAGGTCCATCAGTTCGAAGGGCCCCATCCTGAACCCGGCCTGGCCGGTCATGATGGCATCGACCTGGGCGCAGTCGGCCACGCCCTCCTGCAGCAGCCGCAGTCCCTCGGTATTCAGGCCCCGGCCGGCGTGGTTGACGATGAAGCCGGGCATGTCCTTGGCGCGCACGGGCGTATGCCCCATGCGGCGCGCCAGCTCCGTCAGCGCGTCGCCCACCGCCGGGTCGCTGCGCAGGCCGTCGATGACTTCCACCACCTTCATCAACGGCACGGGGTTGAAGAAATGGTAGCCCGCCACGCGCGCCGGCAGCCGGCACGCCGCGGCGATCGCTGTGATGGACAGCGACGAGGTGTTCGAGGCCAGGATGCAGGCCTCGCCGACGATGTCCTCCAGTTGCCGGAACAGCCCCTGCTTGGCATCCAGCCGTTCGACGATGGCCTCGACCACGAGATCGCAGTCGCGCAGCTGCGCCAGGTCCTCGCACAGGGTCAGCGCCTGCAGCGCCGCCTCGGCCCGGGGCGCGTCCAGCCGGCCCTTCTGCACCAGCTTGTCCCAGGTGTCGCGCAGGCTGTCGCGCGCCGACGCGAGCGCCGCCTGGGCGGTGTCGTACAGATAGACGCTCAGCCCGGCCTGGGCGGCGATCTGGGCGATGCCCCGCCCCATGGCGCCCGCGCCCACTATCCCCACGCTATTGATCCGTGCCATTTATCCCTGCCTCCCTTGGCGGCCCTCAGGCCGTGTATGCCTTGATGGTTTCGCGCGCGATGACGAGCTGCTGTATTTGCGAGGTTCCCTCGTACAGGCGGAACAGGCGGACGTCGCGATAGAAGCGTTCGACCGCATACTCGGCAATGTAGCCCGATCCGCCGTGGATCTGCACGGCGCGGTCGGCCACCCGCCCCACCATCTCGGTGGAGAACAGCTTGCAGCAGGAGGCCTCCAGCGTCGTCGACTCGCCCCGGTCGCGCTTGCGGGCCGCGTCCAGCACCATGGTGCGGGCGGCGTAGGCTTCGGTCTGGCTGTCCGCGATCATGGCCTGGATCAACTGGAAGTCGGCGATGGCCTGGCCGAACTGCCTGCGTTCAGTGGCGTAGCGCACGGATTCGGCGATCAGCCGCTCGGCCATGCCGACGCAGACGGCCGAGATGTGCAGACGGCCCTTGTCCAGCACGCGCATGGCCGTGCGAAAGCCGTTTCCCTCTTCCCCGCCCAGCAAGGCGCTGGCGGGCACGCGGCAGTCGTCGAACACGATGTCGCAGGTCAAGGAACCGGCCTGGCCCATCTTGCGGTCCGGCTTGCCCAGCGTGATGCCGGGCGTGCCGGCCTCGACCAGGAAACACGAGATCGCGCCCGATCCGCGCCCTTCGCCCGTGCGGGCCATGACGGTGTACAAGCCGGCGATGGGGGCGTTGGTGATGAAGCGCTTGGTGCCGTTCAGGACGTAGTGATCGCCGTCGCGGCGCGCCGAGGTCCGCAGCGACAGGGCGTCCGACCCCGCGTCCGGTTCGGTCAGCGCGAACGATCCGACCAGTTCGCCGCTGGCCAGGCGCGGCAGGTAATGATTGCGCTGCTCGGCGGTGCCCGCCAGCACGATGGCCTGCGAGCCGATGCCGATGTTGGTGCCGGCCAGGGAACGGAAGGCGGGCGACGTGCGGCCCAGTTCCATCGCGATCAGCACTTCTTCTTCCATGTTCAGGCCCAGCCCGCCGTACTCCGGCGCGATGGACAGGCCGAACAGTCCCAGCGCCTGCATCTCCTCGCGCACCTGCGGCGGGATCACGCCGGTTTCGGCCACTTCGGCCTCGAGCGGAACCAGGCGCTCGGCCACGAACGTGCGCGTGGCCTCGATCAGCAACTTCAAGGTATCGGCATCCAACGACATGACAGTCCCCATTAGGAAGTGGCGGCCGGCCTGACGCACAGGCCGGCGGATAGAAGTTCGAAATAGTCGAGCGCGATCTGTTCGGCCGTGCTGCCGTGGCCGGGCTTGAACCAGCGCGCCATCCAGTTGAGCAGCGACAGCACGGCGCGGCCCGAGGTCACGACCTGCCCCGGCCGGAACACGCCTTCGCGCGCGCCCTGCTCCAGGATCCGGCGCAGCAGCCGCTCGTAGGCGTCGCGCAACCGCGCGGCGTCGTCGCGGTAGCTGGGGCTCATGCCGCTGAAGCCCACCAGCATGGCGACGAAGCTCCAGTAGTTGCGTTCCAGGTAGGCGGCATGCGCCGTCATGAAGACGCGCAGCTTGTCCAGCGGGGCCGGCTGGGCGTTCACCGCCGGCACGACGGCATCGGTCAGGCCTTGCAGCGCCTGGAGGATGATGGCGTCGTAGATGTCCTGCTTGGTGGCGAAGTAGTGATAGATGGCCGGCTTGGAGACACCGATGGCGGCGGCCAGCTCGCCGATGGAGCTGCTTTCGTAGCCGCTTTGCGCGAACAGCTTCGAGGCTTCCAGCAGGATGCGCTCGCGCGCGTCGGCCACCACGGGCGGGCGGCCCTGGCGGCGCCGGGGAGCGGGGCGGGAAGCGGGCGTGGACATGGCGATCGCATTTATTTACCGAACGGTAGGTAAATAATACCAGCCGCGAACAGGACCGCAACCCTCGCAAACCCGGGGGCGCGGCCCCGGGAACCGGCTACTTCAGCGACTTGGGCGCGGGGAACAGGTCTTCGAGCTCGATTCCGCGCTCTTTCAGCACGGCCTCCAGCAGCGGCTGGAGCTTGCCGAGGCTTTCCTGCACGGTCTCGCGCACGGTGTCGACCACCACCTGGGTGCCGCGCTCGATCTCGATGTTGAGGCGGTCGCCCACCTGCTTTTGCTCGAACGTGGTCATGCGCCGCGTCTCGGGAATCAGCCAGACCTCGAACCAGCCCTCGGTCCGGTTGACCTCGGCCACGGTCAGGCTGGCGCCATTGATGGCGATATAGCCCTTGGCGAAGATGTACTTGCGGAAGGCCTCGGGAATGGTGAAGCGCATGACGCGGTTCGTGTCGGAACTGCGAATGCCGGCGATGGTGGTGGTGAAGTCGACGTGGCCGGACAGCGGGTGGCCGCCGATCTCGGCGCCATCCTTGGCGGCGCGTTCGACGTTGATGCGCGAGCCCACGCCGTATTCGGACAGCGTGGTGATGTTCAGGCTCTGCAGCATGACGTCGAACGAGGCGGCCGTGGGGCTGGCGATGCCGGTAACCGTCAGGCAGACGCCGTCCACCGAGACGCTGGCGCCTATGGCCAGGTCCTGGCAGAAGCCCGGCGGGAACTCGAGCGTGAAGGTGCGCAGGCCCTCGCGGTCGTTCATGGCGGCGATCTGGGCGGTGCCCTGGATGATTCCGGTAAACACGATATTCCTCGGCGCGTGGGGATGGCGATCCCCGCATTGGTCATGGGCGATAGCTTAACGCGACCCCGCCCGCGGCGATTTTTACGCCATTTTTATACCCGCCCGCCCAAGCTATACCCCGTTTTTACGCCCGTCTCCTTACGCTGGCAGACGTCGGGCATGGGGACGAAAAGGCCGTCCCCGCCCATCGAGGAGTCCGCATCGGCGGGAAAAAATGGATCTCATCTACCTGTTGGGCCTGGTCGTCATCGCGCGCGCGACCATCGGGCTGATTCAGTTCTGCGCGGCGCTGTCGCCAGGAGAAACGCCATGACCTGGCTGCACCTGGCCGGCGCCGTGGCGGCCGCGGCCCTGTTCGTCTATCTGCTCGCCGCCCTGTTCAAGGCGGAGAAATTCTGATGGATACCAAGCTGCTTCTTCTGTTGGCGCTTTATCTCGCGGTCCTCCTGGCGATCGCGCCCTTCCTGGGCCGCTACATCCGCCTCGCCATGGATGGCGGCCCGTCGCGATGGACCGCCTGGGGCCGCCCGGCCGAACGCCTCATCTACCGGCTTGCCGGCATCGACCCGGCCCTGGAAACCGGCTGGAAGGCCTATGCCGTGGCCGCCGTGGCCTTCAACCTGGTCGGCCTGGTCGCCCTGTATGCCCTGCAACGCATGCAGGGATGGCTGCCGCTGAACCCCGCCGCGCTGGGAGCGGTGGCGCCGGACTCGGCCCTGAACACGGCGGTGAGCTTCGTCACCAACACGAACTGGCAAGGCTACGCGGGCGAGACGACCATGAGCTACCTGACCCAGATGCTGGGCCTGGGCGTGCAGAACTTCGTGTCCGCGGCCACCGGCATCGCCGTGCTGTTCGCGCTGATGCGCGGACTGGCGCGGCACAGCGCGGGCACGGTCGGCAACTTCTGGGCCGATCTGGTGCGCTCGACGCTGTACGTGCTGCTGCCCCTGTCGCTGCTGCTGGCGTTGTTCCTGGTCAGCCAGGGCGTGATCCAGAACTTCGACGCCTACCAGACCGTGCATACGCTGGAGGGCGCGTCGCAGACCCTGCCCATGGGGCCGGTGGCCTCGCAGGAAGCCATCAAGCTGCTGGGCACGAACGGCGGCGGCTTCTTCAACGCGAATTCGGCGCACCCCTTCGAAAACCCCACGGCGGCCAGCAATTTCCTGGAGATGCTGGCGATCTTCCTGATCCCCGCCGCGCTGTGCATGGCTTTCGGGGAACTGGTGGGCAGCCGCGCCCAGGGCGCGGCGATCCTGGCCGCGATGACGGTGCTGTTCGTGCTGTTCGTGCTCGCCACCGGCTACTTCGAAC
Source organism: Pigmentiphaga kullae (assembly GCF_004216695.1). Taxonomy (GTDB): domain Bacteria; phylum Pseudomonadota; class Gammaproteobacteria; order Burkholderiales; family Burkholderiaceae_B; genus Pigmentiphaga; species Pigmentiphaga kullae. The sequence continues at coordinate 2,947,259 of NZ_SGXC01000001.1, read as the reverse complement.
AACACGCCAACCCCATGCTGGCGCAGCCGGGCATCGACGCCGCGCCCTCCGCGCTGTCGGCCGGGGGGAACCTGGAAGGCAAGGAAAGCCGGTTCGGCATCGCCGCCAGCGCCCTGTTCGCGGTGGTCACGACGGCGGCCTCCTGCGGCGCGGTCAACACGATGCACGATTCGTTGACGGCGATGGGCGGTTTCTCGCCTCTGCTGCTGATGCAGTTGGGCGAAGTGGTGTTCGGCGGCGTCGGCTCCGGCCTGTACGGCATGCTGGTGTTCGCCATCACCGGCGTGTTCATCGCCGGCCTGATGATAGGCCGCACGCCCGAATACCTGGGCAAGAAGATCGAAAGCCACGACATGAAGATGGTGGCCATCGTGCTGCTGGCCACGCCGCTGCTGGTGCTGCTGGGCACGGCGGTGGCCGTGTCGCTGCCCGACGGGCAGGCGGGGATATTCAATCCGGGCGCCCACGGTTTCTCGGAAGTGCTGTACGCGCTGTCCTCGGCCGCCAACAACAACGGCAGCGCCTTCGCCGGCCTGTCCGCCAACACGCCCTTCTACAACGTGCTGCTGGCCCTGGCGATGTGGTGCGGCCGCTTCGGGATCATCGTGCCGGTGCTGGCCCTGGCCGGATCGCTGGCCTCCAAGCGGCGCATCCCCGCGGGCCCGGGCACCATGCCCACCACCGGGCCGCTGTTCGTCGTGCTGTTGATCGGCGCCGTGCTGATGGTGGGCGCGCTGACCTACATTCCCGCGCTGGCCCTGGGGCCGGTGGCGGAACACCTGCAACCCTGAACGCCTGGACGGGCATCGTCATGTCTACGCATCTGGAACCTTCCCTTCCCCACCCCGCCGCCGCGGCCCCCGCCCGGCGCGCGCTGTCGGGCATTCCGCTCGGCACGGCCCTGAAAGAGAGCCTGCTCAAGCTGCGGCCCTCGACCCAGGTCCGCAATCCGGTGATGTTCACCGTGTACGTGGGCAGCATGCTGACCACCCTGCTGTGGATCGCCGGCCTGTTCGGCCACGCGGATGCCGACACCGGCTTCATGTTCGCCGTCTCCGCCTGGCTGTGGTTCACCGTGCTGTTCGCCAACTTCGCCGAGGCGCTGGCCGAAGGGCGCGGCAAGCAGCAGGCGGCCGCGCTGCGCGGGCTGCGCACCACCGTGGTCGCGCGGGTCGTGCAGGGCGTGCCGGCCGGTACGCCCGCCACGGCCGAGGCCTATCGCGGCCACGTGACGGAACGTCCGTCCGGCAGCCTGCGCAAGGGCGACATCGTGCTGGTCGAGGCCGGCGGCACCATCCCGGGCGACGGCGAGATCATCGCCGGCATCGCCTCGGTGGACGAAAGCGCCATCACCGGCGAATCGGCGCCGGTCATACGCGAGGCCGGCGGCGACTTCTCGTCGGTGACGGGCGGCACGCGCGTGCTGTCGGACTGGATCATCGTGCAGGTCGCGGCCAACCCCGGCGAGAGCTTCCTGGACCGCATGATCGCGATGGTGGAAAGCGCGCGGCGCCAGAAGACGCCGAACGAGATCGCGCTGAACATCCTGCTGGTGGGCCTGACGCTGGTCTTCCTGCTGGTCGTCGCAACGCTGCTGCCCTTCTCGTTCTTCGCCATTTCCGCCGCCGGCCAGGGCACGGCCATCGCCATCACCGCGCTGGTCGCGCTGCTGGTCTGCCTGATCCCGACCACCATCGGCGGCCTGCTTTCGGCCATAGGCGTGGCCGGCATGAGCCGCATGATGCGCGCCAACGTGATCGCCACCTCGGGCCGGGCCGTGGAGGCGGCCGGCGACGTCGACGTGCTGCTGCTGGACAAGACCGGCACCATCACCTTCGGCAACCGCCAGGCCAGCGCCTTCCACCCGGCGCCCGGCGTGGCGGCCGACGTCCTGGCGCGCGCCGCCTGCCTGGCCTCGCAGGCCGACGAGACGCCCGAAGGCCGCAGCATCGCCGCGCTGGCGGCCCGCCAGTTGGGCCAGGCGCCCGAGGCGGCCGCCGGTGCAGTATTCGTGCCGTTCTCGGCCCATACCCGCATGAGCGGCGTGGACCTGGCGGACCGCCGCGTGCGCAAGGGCGCGGTCGACGCGATGCAGGCCTGGCTGGCCGAACAGGGCGCCACGCTGCCCGAAGCCGTGGCGCGCGCGGCGGACGACGCGGGCCGGCGCGGCAGCACGCCGCTGGTGGTGTGCGACGGCCGCGCCGCGCTGGGCGTGGTCGAGCTCAAGGACATCGTCAAGCCCGGCATGCGGGAACGGTTCGGAGAACTGCGCCGCATGGGCATCAAGACAGTGATGATCACCGGCGACAACAAGCTCACGGCGGCGGCCATCGCCGCCGAGGCCGGCGTGGACGATTTCCTGGCGCAGGCCACGCCCGAGGCCAAGCTGGCGCTGATCCGCCGCTACCAGGCCGACGGCCGGCTGGTGGCCATGACGGGAGACGGCACCAACGATGCCCCCGCGCTGGCGCAGGCCGACGTGGCGGTGGCGATGAATTCCGGCACCCAGGCCGCCAAGGAAGCCGGCAACATGGTCGACCTGGACTCGGATCCTACCAAGCTGATCGAAGTGGTCGAGACCGGCAAGCAGATGCTGATGACGCGCGGCGCGCTGACCACCTTCAGCATCGCCAACGACGTGGCCAAGTATTTCGCGATCATTCCGGCGGCCTTCGCCGGCGTCTACCCACAACTGGCGGCGCTGAACGTCATGCGGCTGGCTTCGCCGTCGTCGGCCATCCTGTCGGCCGTGGTCTTCAATGCGCTCATCATCATCGTGCTGATCCCGCTGGCCCTGAAGGGCGTGCGCTACCGGCCGCTGGGCGCGGCCGCGCTGTTGCGCCGCAACCTGCTGATCTACGGACTGGGCGGCCTGCTGGTGCCCTTCGCCGGCATCAAGCTGATCGACATGATCCTGGCCGCGGCCGGACTCGCCTGATCCTCCCGATTATCGGAGACTCTCATGACCCCTGCTACCTCTCCCGCCCGGCAACGCGTGCTGCGGCCCGCCCTGGCCGTGTTCGCGGCGCTCTCGGTCGTTACCGGCCTGCTCTATCCGCTGGCCACCACCGCCCTGGCCCGGCTGGCCTTCGCGGACCAGGCGGCCGGATCGCTCGTCCAGTCGGGGGAAACGACGGTCGGCTCGACACTGATCGGCCAGTCGTTCACCTCGCCCCGCTATTTCTGGGGCCGCCCCTCGGCCACCGCGGACCGCCCGTACAACGCGCAAGCTTCCGGCGGCTCCAACCTCGGACCGCGCAATCCCGAACTGGCGCGCCTGGCCAGCGAGCGCGCGCTGGCGCTGCGGCAGGCCGACCCCGGCAACGCCGCCCCCATTCCGGTGGACCTGGTCGCCGCCTCGGGCAGCGGCCTGGATCCCCACATCAGCGTGGCGGGGGCGCGCTACCAGGCAGGGCGCGTGGCGCGCGAGCGCGGCCTGCCCATGGACGAAGTGGAAAAACTGATCGCCGGGCATACGGAGCGGCCATTCATCGGCATACTGGGCGAACCCGTGGTAAACGTACTCCAGCTCAACCTCGCGCTGGACCGGCTGCCCCGCCCCTGATCCGCCGTCCACGCCCAGACCCCATACATGGCATCCGCCGCCCCCGGCCGTCCCGATCCCGATACCCTGCTCAGGAACCTCGATGCCGCCGGGCGGCCTGCCTCGCGCGGCAGGCTGCGCATCTATTTCGGCGCCTCGGCCGGCGTCGGCAAGACCTACGCCATGCTGGAGGCGGCGCGCCACCGGATGGAGCAAGGCGCCGACGTGGTGGCCGGCGTCGTCGAGACGCACGGGCGCAAGGAAACGATGGCCCTGCTGGCCGGCATCGCCACGCTGCCCCTGGCCGAGATCCGCTACCGCGAACGCACGCTGAAAGAGTTCGACCTGGACGGCGCGCTGGCACGGCGGCCCGCCCTGGTGCTGGTGGACGAGCTGGCCCACTCGAACGTCCCTGGCTCGCGCCACGACAAGCGATGGCAGGACGTGCACGAATTGCTCGCGGCCGGCATCGACGTCTGGACCACGCTGAACGTGCAGCATCTGGACAGCCTGAACGAGGCGGTGGGCGGCATCACCGGCGTGCGGATACGGGAGACCGTGCCCGACGCCGTGTTCGACGACGCCGACGAAATCATCCTGGTCGACACCTCGGCCGACGAGCTGCTGCGCCGCCTGCGCCAGGGCAAGGTGTACCTGCCCGAGCAGGCCCGGCACGCCGCCGGCCATTTCTTCCGCAAGGGCAACCTGATCGCGCTGCGCGAACTGGCCCTGCGGCGCACCGCGGAACATGTGGACGACGACGTGCAGGCCTACCGGCTGGACCGGGCCATCACGGATATCTGGCGCACCCGGGAGGCCGTCCTGGCCTGCGTCGCGGCCGACGACGCCGGCCACGTGGTGCGCAACGCGCATCGCCTTGCCCAGCAGCTCGATTGCGAATTGCACGTGGTCACCATCGAGAGCCTGCGCGTCCAGCCCCAGCCGGCCTCCCGGCACGACACCCTGCGGCGTGTGCTGGCGCATGCCGAGTCGCTGGGCGCACGCACCGAAGTCCTGGGCGGCACCGATCTGGTCGAGGCCGTGGTGCGCTATGCGCGGCGCCACAACATCACCAAGGTCGTGCTGGGCCGCACCGCGCCGGGCGGCCTGCGGCGCCTGCGCCTGTCGTTGTCGGGCCTGCTGTCGCGCCTGCTGGCGCCCGGCTGGATCTGGCACCGCCACAGCTTCGCCGACCTGCTGGCGGCCAATTGCCCGGAGATCGACGTGATTCGCATCGCCGCGCCGCCCCTGCCCGCGCCGGCGCGCTCGGCGGCAACGGCTCGGGCCGGCGAACGGGAGCCGCGCGGCGTCTCCCGCCTGCCGGCCTATCTCTGGGCGCTGGTGTATTGCGGCGCCGCGGCCGCGCTGTCCTCGCTCGCCTTCCCGGTACTGCACCAGACCAACATCGTCATGCTGTTCCTGCTGGCGGTGATCGGGGTGGCGCTGCGCCACGGTCGCGGGCCGGCCGCCCTGGCCTCGCTGGTCAGCGTCGGCCTGTTCGATTTCCTGTTCGTCCAGCCCCTGTGGTCCTTCGCGATCTCCGACATCCAATACGCGCTGACCTTCCTCGTCCTGCTGGCCGCGGGACTCGTGGTCGGGCAACTGACCGCAGGGCTGCGCCTGCAGGCCGAAACCTCGGTCCGCCGCGAGGCCGAGGCGCACGGGCTGTACGAATTCGCGCGCGAGCTGTCGTCGGCGCTGCAGCCGGAACAGATCGTCGAAGCCACGTCCTCGTATGTCCGCGCGGCCTTCGACACCCACTGCGTGCTGTACGTCCTGGACACCGCCGACCGTCTGCTGCCCGCGGCCGCGGCCGATGCCTCCACGGGGCTGGAGCCGGCCCTGGCGCAGTGGGCCTACGATCACGGGCAGCCCGCCGGCGCCGGCACGGCCACGCTGTCCACCAGCGCCTTCTACTACCTGCCCCTGCAGGCCTCGATGCGCACGCGGGGCGTGCTGGCGATCGCCTGCGGCGGCCGTCCCGATCTGGACGACGCGGAAAGCCGCCGGCAGATGGCGGCCTACGGCACGCTGGTGGCCATCGCGCTGGAACGCCTGCACTATGTGGAAGTCGCCCAGCACGCGCTGTTGAACGTCGAGTCCGAGAAGCTGCGCAACTCGCTGCTGGCCGCCGTCTCGCACGATCTGCGCACGCCGCTGACCAGCCTGGTCGGCACCTCCGAGACCTTGCAGCGGCAGCATCCGGAACTGCCGCGCGCGGTGCGCGACGCGCTGCACGGCCTGACGGTGCAGGCGCGCCGCATGCACGCCATGGTGGACAACATCCTCGACATGGCCCGGCTGCAAAGCGGCGATGCACCGCTGCACCGCGAATGGCAATCCATCGAGGAACTGGTCGGATCGGCGCTGGCCTACATGCGCGACGCCCTGGGCCAGCGGCGCGTCGCCGTGGGCCGCCTGTCCGACCTGCCGCTGGTGGAATGCGACGGCGTCCTGATCGAACGCGTGCTGTGCAACCTGCTCGAGAACGCCATCAAGTACACCCCCGAGTCCAGTACCCTGCGCATCGACGCCGAAATCCGCGGCGGCCAGCTTGCCACCCTGGTGACCGACGACGGCCCGGGCGTGCCGCCGGACGCCGCGGATCGCATCTTCGACAAGTTCGCCCGCGGCGAGCGCGAATCGTCCACCCCGGGCGTGGGCCTGGGCCTGGCCGTCTGCCAGGCCATCGTCCGCGCCCACGGCGGCGACATCCGGCTGGAAGCCGCGCCGGGCGGGCGCGGCGCGCGTTTCGCGTTCACCCTGCCCTTGGGCACGCCGCCGGCCATCCATCCCGAACCGGACACGCCATGTTCGACTACCGACCCAACATCCTGATCATCGAGGACGACGCGGCCATCCGCCGCTTCGTGCGCACCGCCCTGGAAGGCGAAGGCGCCGCGATATTCGAGGCCGAGACCGTGCAGCGCGGGCTGATCGAGGCCGGCACCCGGCACCCCGACCTGGTCATCCTGGACCTGGGCCTGCCCGATGCGGACGGCATGACATTGATCCGCGAACTGCGCGGCTGGACCGAGGTGCCGGTGCTGGTGCTGTCGGCCCGAGATGCCGAAAGCGACAAGATCGGCGCGCTGGACGCCGGCGCCGACGACTACCTGAGCAAGCCCTTCGGCGTGGGCGAACTCCTGGCGCGGGTGCGCGTCCTGCTGCGCCGGCACGGCCGCGGGGGAACCGGCCAGCCCGCGGAAATCCACTTCGGCGAGGTCACCCTGGACTTCGCCCGGCGCGCCGTGACCCGCCGCGGCGAGGCCGTGCACCTGACCAACCGCGAATATCGCCTGCTCGCCACCCTGGCGGCGCATCGCGGCAAGGTGCTGACGCACCGCGAACTCCTGCGCGAGGTGTGGGGGCCGGCCTACGTCGGCAACAACCATTACCTGCGCATCTACATGGGCCATCTCAGGCAGAAGCTCGAGGCCGACCCGGCCCAGCCCGCCTACCTGCTGACGGAGGTCGGCGTCGGTTACCGTTTCGCCGGCTGAACGCCTTGGCGCATCGCGCCCGCAAACGTGAACGATTCTTTACAAGCAGTTTCATTTCCGGACGCTGCTTCCTAAGATACGGCTACCTGTCCCGGCAAGGCTCCATAGACCGGGTCGTTCAGGAGTGCCAAATTGGACTCGTCCCTGCCACTTACCGCCAGCCAGGCCCTGGCGCTCGGCAATCCCGCGATGTGCCTGCTGTTCGCGCTGGGCTTCGCCTGCCTGTGGGCCCACGAGCGGCCGCGCGCCTATCTGCTGCTGTACGCCGCCGCCTTTGCCGTATACGCCGCCGGCACGCTGCTGCGCATCTTCGATCAGGCCGATGTGACGGGCGACGACCTGGCCGCCGCCGTGCTCTACGTGGGCAGCGCGCTGCTGCTTGCCCGCGGCCTGCTCGCACGCTGCGGCATCGATGCCGACGGATCGCCGCTGGGTGCGCTGGGCATCGCCATCCTGGTCCTGCTGCTGCATTTCCACATCATGCAGCACGACGTCCCCGCGTTCGCCTACACGCTGGGCGTCGGCCTGGGCGCGCTGCTGCTCCTGACCTGGATGCGGCTGGGCGCGCTGCGCCGGGGCGGCGCGGCCGACCAGGTCCTGTACTGGATGCTTCCGCTCGTTTCCGCCTGCCTGTTCCTGGGCATTTCGTGGGTCGCGGGCTCGACCGCGGTCCAGGCCGGCGCATTCGTGCAGCCCAACGCCTGGCTGCAGGCCCTTCCTCCAGCCGCTCTCGTCCTGACGCTGGGCGGGTCGCTTTTCGCCAGCGCGCTGTCCGACATCATCACGCCGCTCAAGCACGAACGCGTCACCGACCCGCTCACCCAGCTGAAGAACCGCCGCAACTTCGAAGACTTGAGCCTGGGCCGCCCGCAGCGGCATCCGGACTATCCGTTCAGCCTGGTGCTGCTGGACCTGGACACCTTCAAGGCCATCAACGACACCTATGGCCACGCCGCGGGCGACGCGACGCTGGCCGAGATGGGCAGGATCATCCGCGACTGCACCCGTACCGGCGACATGGCCTGGCGGCTGGGTGGCGACGAGTTCGCGATCCTGATGCCGGGCACCCCGGCGGCCGGGGCGGTCCAGGTGGCCGAACGCATACGCGCGCAACTGGCGACGACGCGGCTGGAAATACCCCGAGGCGATTTTTCCGTCACGGCCAGCTTCGGCATCGCCCAGTCCCGGGTGGACGAGCCGCTCTACGAACTTTTCGCCCGGACCGACATCCTGCTGTACGCCGCCAAGCGGCAGGGACGCGACCGGATCTCCTGTGCTTCCGCACCGGAACGGGGCGATCCCCGCGACACCGCGGCGCCGCGCAAGGGCGAAGAGATGCTGTCCCTCTAGCCGGCGGCCCGCCGGCCTTCGGCCCAGCCGATTGTTGGTGAAACTGGAAAAGTCATTTCCAGATCTTCGGTATTTAAAAGGATTCTTGCGCGCCCATCTTCAAAGCACGGCGGTTGACACGACGTCCAGCCGCCCGACCCCCATACTTTGGAGATATGCCATGAAAGCCATTGCCTACACCGCCGTGATCGCCGCTACTCTGTTCGGCGCCGCCGCCCATGCCGACCAGGGCAACAACTACGGCAACGATTTCCCGCCCCCCGCCATCTCGACCACGTCCCAGCTGACCCGCGCCCAGGTCCTTGAGGAACTGGCGCAGGCCAAGGCCAACGGCGGCATCGTCTACGGCCAGGAAGGCTTCCCCGACCAGACCTTCCAACAAGCCGGCAAGCCGGTCGACCGCGCGCAGGTCCGGCAGGAACGCAACGAATACAACGCGGCCAACCGCGCCGGCGGCCCGGGCGAATACCCCGCCAACCTGTAAGCGGCCACCCGTCGTTTCGCAAGCCGTGCCGGGGCGAGTCCCCGGCGCGCGCGTTCATTCGGCCCAGAGACTGGCCGGCGCGCCTAGAAGGCGCGACAACGCCCTTCCCTTTTCTCGCAGCGCCCGGACCTGGGCGCTGTCCCTGCTCGTGTCCAGCAGCGACATCGGCGACGTGATCGTCAAGCCGTAGGCAACCTCGCCGTGCACGTTCCACACGGGCACGCTGACGGCCAGATAAGTCGGCAAGGCACGCAACTCCACCACCGAATACCCTCGCTCCAGTACGGGGGCGCGAATGGCCGCCAGCCTGGCCTCGACCTCCTGCGGCGTGGGCGCCAGCCCACTCGCCTCCAACTCCCTCTTGAGCACGGGCAGCACCGCCCGGTCGGCCAGATGCGCCGCGAACACATGGCCGGCGGCCGTGTGCAGCATTTCGACCGGACCGTTGCGCAGTTCGAAGACCCGGCCGCGCACCGCCGACTGGTTGACCAGGATCACCGGACCGTTGCTCCAGATGACCACCGCCACCCCCAGGCCGGTTTCCTCGCTGAGCGCGACGGCGGCCTCGCGCACCAATTCGAAGTGATCGACGTCGCGGGCGGCGGTCATGCCGAGCGCCGCCAGGCTGGGACCCAGCCGGTACAGGCCGCGGCCGTCGCTCTTGACCATGCCGACCCGCACGAAGCTGGCGAGATAGTTGTGGGCCGCGCTGGCGGTGATGTCGGCGCGCGCCGCGATGTCTTTCAAGGCCACCGCGCCGGGGCCCATCTGGATCGCCACCAGGATGCGATAGCCGATTTCCAGGGATTGGATGCCCCGAGGCCCTGGGCCGGGTGCCGGGACGGTGCCTGCCTTCATGGGTGTCATGGATCCGATAGACCGATCAGGAAACGCGCGCCGCGTGGGGCCGAGCGTGGCGCGATTGTACCTGCCGCCCCCTCTGCCTCCGGTCCTCCTCTTGACAGGATACGGCCGCGCCCTCTACGATAAATTTAACAATATCAAATTATTCAATAATATTGAATATAGGAGCCGCCCTCATGGGTATGTCCGACTCAGTTGCCTTCAAGACGGCCATGCGGCGGGTTCCCGCCCCCGTCACGGTCATCAGCGCCGCCCATCGGGGCGAACGCCGGGGGCTGACCGCCACCGCCGTTTGCAGCGTCAGCGCCGAGCCTCCGCAATTGCTGGTATGCGTGAACAAACGGGTCCGGGCGCATGACGCCATCGGACTGGCGGGGTACTTCGGCGTCAATTACCTCAGCCATGGCCAGGCGGACGTCGCGCACGCCTTCTCCTCGCCGTCGGGCGCGCCGGGCGCGCGCTTCGAGACCGGCGACTGGACCGAGGGCGAGACCGGCGCGCCGCTGCTGCGCGATGCGCTGGCCACGTTCGAATGCAGGGTGGTCCAGGCCGTCGACGGCGGCACCCACACGCTCTATATCGGCGAGATCGTCGGCATGACCGACCGGGACGATCTGTCCCTGCTCTACAAAAGCGGCCTGTTCAGCGCCGCCTGATATCCATCTGGAGACAAGACCGATGACCGTTTCTTCCATACGCATGGGCTACCACGTCGCAAGCGACATGGCCACCCTGAGCGCCTTCTACCGCGATGCGCTGGGACTGGCTCCGCGTTTCGCCGACGGCTCCCGCTGGGCGGAGTTCCAGGCCGGCGCCTCCCGCTTCGCCCTGGCGGCGCCGCAGGAAGCCCCGCCCGATGCACGCGGCGCGGTACTCGTGTTCGCCTGCGACGACCTGGACGCAGTCCGCGCCCAGGTCCTGGCCCATGGCGGGCGGGTACTCGATCAACGCGACATGGGCAGCCATGGCCGGATCGTCACCGCCGCGGATCCCGCGGGCACCGTGTTCCAGCTGTACGCCCGCTAGGGCCCGTTCCCCCTCGCCGCCGGTTCGAGCCGGCCCCGCTTTCAACGCCTACAAGGGAAGTCCCATGAAGTTCGCCGTTTTCGACCATATGGACCGCGGTACCGTCCCCCTCGCCCAGCAGTACGAAGAAAGGCTGATCCTGACCGAAGCCTACGACCGGGGCGGTTTCCATGCCTATCATGTCGCCGAGCACCACTCGACGCCCCTGGGCATCGCGCCGTCGCCCAGCGTCTATCTGTCCGCCGTCGCCCAGCGCACCCGCAGGCTGCGCTTCGGCCCGCTGGTCTATACCCTGGGCATGCACCATCCCCTGCGGGTCATGGAAGAAATCTGCATGCTGGACCAGTTGAGCCGCGGCAGGCTCGAAGTCGGTTTCGGACGCGGCATCTCGCCCTACGAACTGGGCTACTACGGCGTCGACCCCGAACAGTCGCAGGGCATCTACCACGAGTCCTACCAGATCATCATGCAGGGGCTGACCCAGCCTGTCGTGAATTTCCAGGGCCGGCACTTCGACCTGCGCGACGTACCGGTGGAAATGCAGTGCCTGCAACGGCCCACGCCCCCGATCTGGTATGGCGCCGGCACGCCGGCCGCCACGCAGTGGACCGCGGCCAACGCGATCAACATCGTCTGCAACGGTCCCGCCACGCAGGTCCGCGCCATTACCGACCAATATCGCCTCCACTGGCAGGAACTGGGCCACGCCGCCGATGCCGTGCCCAGCCTGGGCATGAGCCGGCACGTGGTCGTGGCCGACACCGACGCGCAGGCGATGGACGCCGCCCGGCGCGCATACCGGCGCTGGTACACGCACCTGATGCATCTGTGGGTCAAGCACGGGACCCTGCCCCGGACACTGTCCTTCCCCGACAACTTCGACGACGCGCAGCGCGCCGGCCTGGGCATCGCCGGCTCGCCCGCCACGGTCCGGGACTGGATCGCCGAGGCGGCGGACCAGGCCGGCATCAACTATTTCGTCTGCCGTCTCGCCTTCGGCGACCTAACCCTTGCCGAATCCTTGCGCTCGACGGCACTGATGGCGGAGTCCGTGCTGCCCGCGCTGGCCACCCCTCTCGCCGCGGAGGCCTGATCCGATGCCCATCCTGTCAGCCGTGGACCGGCGCCTGCTCGAATCGGACCTGCCGCCGCTGCGGCACGCGCGTCTGTCTTCAGGAAGCACCCTGGAATACCGCGACACGGGACCCGGCGCCGATGCGGTCCTGCTGCTGCACGGCATCGGGTCGAGCTCGGCCGGCTATCGCGCGCAGCTGGCGGGCCTGTCCGCGCAGTGGCGGCTGCTTGCGTGGAATGCCCCCGGCTTCGGCGCCAGCACGCCGCTCGCCTTCCCGAAGCCGGACGTACACGCCTACGCCGCGGCGCTTGCCGAGCTGCTGGACGCCTTATCCCTGGACCGCGTGCATCTGGTCGCCAGTTCCTGGGGCACCTTGATCGCCCAGGCCTTCGCCGGGCGGTATCCGGCGCGGACGCGGGCAATGGTGCTTTCAGTGCCTACCCGGGGCTACGCCCATCTTCCCCCGGACGAACGCGCCCGGCGCATGGCCGAAAGGCTTGCGCCCGAGGCCAGGGCCCAGACACCCGAGGAACGCGCCCCCCGCTTGCTAGGCCCCGCCCCGGACCCGTTGGTGGTCCGGCGCTTCGGCGAACTGCAGGCGGCGGTGCATCCGGCGGGACTGGCACAGGCCACGCACATGCTGTTCGACTGCGATGCGCTTGCCCTGGCCGGCGCCGTCCATGTGCCCACGTTGATCCTGGCGGGCGGGGAAGACCGCGTCGCACCGCCCGGCGAACACGCCGAACGCCTGCGTGGCGCCCTGGATGGCGCGACGCTCGAAACGTTCGCGGGTTGCGGCCACCTGCTCAAGCTCGAAGCCCCGGACCGGTTCAACCGCAGCGTCCACGGCTTCCTGCGCCACCATTGATTGCACGACGAACACCACAGAGGAGACACCCCATGAAGCATCGCTGGTTCCACCTGACCTGGGCATGCGCCCTGGCCGTCGCCGCCGCTCCCGCCCAGGCCCAGGCTCAGTCCTGGCCCGACAAGGCGGTCCGCATCGTGCTGCCCGGACCGCCGGGCAGCAGCCCCGATCGGATCACCCGGCTGCTCGCGGACCATCTGAACAAGAAATGGAAACAGCCGGTCGTGGTCGAGAACCGCCCCGGCGGCACGACGCGGATAGGCGCGGAAATCGTCGCCCGCGCCGCCCCGGACGGCTATACCCTGCTGTCGACCTTCGTCTCGCACGGCATGGTCAAGCTGCTCTACCCCGAAACGCCCTACGACCCCATCAAGGACTTCACCCCCGTGGCGCAACTGGTCGACACGGAAACCGTCTTCGTGGTGCGCGCCGATTCCCCCTACAAGACGCTGGCGCAACTGGTCGAAGGCGTGAAGACGCGCGGCAAGCCGCTGGGCGTGGGCAACTTCGGCAACGGCTCGAGCTTTCATTTCTACAGCCTGATCCTCGGCCAGGGAGCCGGCATGGAAGTGCTGCCGGTGCCCTACAAGGGCGAAGCGCTGTCGCTGGGCGACCTGTTGGGAGGACACGTGGAATCGAGCTTCAATTCGGTCGGCACCGCCCTGCCGCATATCCGCGAAGGCAAGGTGCGCGCCCTGGCGTTGCTGGCGCCCAAGCGTTCGAAGGTCCTGCCGGAGGTCCCGACCTTCACCGAGCTGGGCTTCCCCCGCCTGCGCGAAGGCGGCTGGTTCGGCATCCTGGCGCCGGCCGGCACGCCGCGGCCGGTGATCGACAAGCTGCACGCCGACATCCAGACGGTCCTGCGCGACCCCGAGGTGACGGCATGGCTGCGCAACCAGGGGCTGGAGCCGGCCTTCGTGAGCGCGGATGCCTTCGGGCAGTCCATGCAGCGCGAGGCCGGCGAGTGGGCCAAGCTGATCAAGGAGTTCAACGTCTCGGTGAACTGACGCCCGATGCCGCCGGCGGCAAGCTTCCTCAGCCCGCCGGCACGGCGCGCGGCGCCATCAGCGTCGCGCGCCGGGGCAGGCGCATGGACAGCAGCGCGGCCGCCACCAGCAGCGTGCCGGCCGCGCCGAACGACACCCAGTGCGTGCCGAAGGTCTCGTAGCCCCAGCCGCCCAGCCACGAGCTGATCATGCCGCCGAACTGGTGCCCCAGATAGGCCCAGCCGTACAGGATGCCCACCAGCTTCACGCCGTAGACATCGGCCAGCAAGGCGGACGACAGGGCAATGCTGCCCGACCAGACGATGCCGCCCAGCGTAGCGGCGGTGTACAGCTCCCAATGCGTGCCGACCACGACCAGCGCGAAGAACCCCAGGCCGCGCACGAGATAGATCGTGGCCAGGATGTCGCGCCGGGGCAGCACGTCGGCCAGGCGTCCCAGCACCAGCGTGCTGAACACGGCCACCGCGCCGATCAGGCCGATGCCCAGCGCGCTGGTCATCGCGTCGAAGCCGTGGTCCATCAGCATGGGCACGCCGTGCGACCCCAGCAGGTTCATGCTGAAACCACAGGCGAACAGGCCCAGCGCAATCTGCCAGAAAGGCGCCGAGCGCAGCGCGTCGCCCACGCGCAGGCTGGCCGCGGCCGGTCCGGGCTGCGCGGCCTTGGCGGCGGCCCGGGCCGCCACGTCCTCGGGACGCAGGTCGGACTCGGGCGGGGCGTTGTCGCGGAAGATCAGCAGCGCGGCGGGCACCGTGAACAGGGCGAAGGCCGCCGCGAAGACCAGCATGGTCGTGCGCCAGCCCAGCCAGGCGATGAACGAGGTGAACACCGGCGTCATCAGCGCGATGCCCGCCATCGATCCGGTGGAAAGAAAGAACAGCGCCATGCCGCGCTGCCGCGTGAACCAGCGAGTCAGGATGGGCGTGAGCGCCACCGGACTGGTCAGCCCCAGCCCCACCGACTGCCCCACCCCGAACGCCAGGAAGAACGCCAGCGGATGGCGCGCCAGCACCGTGGCGATGGATGAAACCACCACCACCGCCATACCCGTCAGCAGCACGAAGCGCGTGCCGCGCGCGGCCACGAGATAGCCGGCCAGCGGCATGGCCAGGCCATAGCAGAGCATGCCGATGGCGACCATGCCGGCCAGCATGCTGCGGCTGAAGCCCAGGTCTTCGGTGATGGGAAGGAAGAACGGGCCGATGCCCATGCGCATGCCGACGGTCAGCAGCGTCAGCACCGTGGCCGCCGCCACGATGGTCCAGCCGAAATACCAGTTGCCGATGCGTTGCCCAGCCAATTGTGTCCCCTTGCCTTGATTCGTGCCGCCACGGCGCGCTGCCTGGCCTGCCGCAAGGATACCCGCAACCGCCGGGCATTGCCGTCCGCTGTCCGGTCAGCCGGTTCTTTCCTAAGGGTGCACCAGCTTGTCAGCCGCGGTGGCCAGGGATAGCTGGCCGCTGTCGACGATCTGGCGCAGCGGCGCGGGACGGCCGAGCAGGTAGCCCTGCGCTTCGTCGCAGCCCTCGTTGCGAAGCAGCGACAACTGGCCCTGGGTCTCGATGCCTTCGGCCAGCACCGGGATGTCCAGGCTCTTGCCCAGCGCCAGGACCGCGCGCACGATGGCGCGGGCCTGCGGGCTGGACTCGACCTCGCTCACGAACGAGCAGTCCAGCTTGATCTTGTCGAACGGGAAAGTGCGCAGCGTCTCGAGCGAAGAATAGCCGGTGCCGAAATCGTCCAGCGCGATGCTGACGCCCAGGGCCTTGATTTCGCGCAGCATGTGCAGCGAGCGCTCGCGGTCCGCGAACAGCGTGGACTCGGTCAGCTCGAGCTCCAGCCGCTCCGGCGGCAGCCCGGTGTCGGCCAGCACCTCCTGGATCAGCGTCGGCAGGTCGGCGTGGGCGAACTGCGCGCGCGACAGGTTGACCGCCACCTTGTAGGGCGGATCCCACGAAGCGGCGCGCGAGCACGCGTTCCTGAGCACCCATTCTCCCAGTTGCAGGATGAGGCCGTTTTCTTCGGCCAGGGGAATGAATTCGACGGGCGGAACGTAGCCGCGCCGGGGATGCAGCCAGCGCAGCAAGGCCTCGTAGCCTCGGATCTCGCGGCTCTCGACGGCGGTCTGCACCTGGTAGTGGATATCGAGCTGGCCGCTTTCGAGCGCCTCGCGCAGCTCGCTGGCCAGCGTGCGCCGGGCGCGGATCGCCTCGTCCATCGACGGCTCGTAGAAGCAGACGTTCTTCAGCATGTCCGACTTCGCGCGGTACATCGCCAGGTCGGTATTGCCGATCAGCATGCTCTTGTCGCGGGCGTCGTCGGGATAGATCGCCACGCCCAGGCTGGCGCCCGGCACGGCTTCCCAGTCCCCGACCTGGATGGGGGCGAACAGCGAGGTTTCCAGCCGCGACAGGAAATCGAGCAGTGAGCCCTCGCGCATGCGGTGGATGGCCACGAACTCGTCGCCGCCCAGCCGCGCGACGAACTCGCCTTCCTGCAGCAGGCTGCGCATCCGCTGGGCCAGCACCACCAGGACCCGGTCGCCCGCGGCGTGGCCGTGCAGGTCGTTGATTTCCTTGAAGCGATTCAGGTCGATGCCCACCAGCGCGATGCGTCCGCCCGTCTGGTCGGCCAGGTAGATCTCGTTGTCCAGGCGATCGTTGAAACTGCTGCGGTTGGGCAGTTCCGTCAGGCTGTCGGTCAGCGCCATGTGGCGCAACTGCTCCAGCGATTCCGAGCGCACGCTGTCGTCGATCAGATAGCTGGCCACGCCGGCGCCCACGATCACCAGCGCCACGCCGGCCACCGCCAGGCCCAGCGCCTGCAGCGCCTGGGGCTGCGAGAAGACGCCGTCGACCAGCATGGGCGAGACCCGGAACGCCGTCATGCCGGTGAAGTGCAGGCCGGCGATGGCCAGCCCCAGCAATCCGCCGGCGGCATACCGCATGCCGGGACGATCGAGGCGCGCCGCGGCTTGCAGCGCCAGCGCCGCGAAGACGACGGAGATCACGACCGACGCCACCAGATAGCCCATGTCCCACGACACGATGCCCTGCACCCGGTACGCCATCATGCCGGTGTAGTGCATGAGCACGATCGCAACGCCCACCACCGCGCCGCCCAGGGCGGGCGCGTACCTCAGGCGCCGGCTGCAGGCGAGCGCGAAGCCCGGCGCGGCGCCGACCACGGCCACCAGCAGCGACAGCACGGTCAGCACGGGATCGAAGGCGATCGGCACCCCAGGCTCGAAACCGATCATGGCGATGAAGTGCGTGCACCAGATTGCGGCGCCTGCCGCCACCGCCGTCAGGACATGCCATCCCAGGCGCTGCACGCCCGAGGTGCCCGCCGCGCGCTGGAACAGCCGGACCGTTACCCAGGAGCCCGCGCAGCAGATCAGGACCGCGAGGAGCACCAGCCAGGGATTGTGGCTGTAGACGATACATCCCAAGACGGTCATCATGGCGGGTCGCGTTTCCTGCGCGGTGATGGCCGCGCCCAATAAAAAAGCCCATGCGATCACGGGCTGGAACGACGTTGCGGCGCAAGGGTTGGCGGGGGCTTCCCCGGGGCTCGCACAGCCGGCGATTGTAAGTGATTTTGTCTACCGGACTGCATCGGTTCGCCCGTAACGTCAATAGTTGCAGTTCCGATGACTATTTGTAAAAATGGTAGGCCACCGACTCGATCGGGAATCGTGGCCGCCAAAAGGGAAGATTCGCGCAGCCACTAAAATAGTGCCTCTTCGCCAACATCGGCACCTTGCGCCCCCCCCCCCCTCATGAGTACCCACGCCTCCACACGCCCCGCCCCCCACCCCGCCTGGGCCATCGCGGTGTTCGCGCTGATCGCGATCGCCGGCCTCTTCTACGTGAAGTGGTCGCCCTATTACGACCGCGCTTTCGTGGCGGCCGACACGCACTCCATCGGCCAGTCCATCCTGATGGGCAAGCAGTCCGCCCCGCCCGCGCCGTCCATGCAGGCGGCGCTCGACTACGCGGTGGCCTACGGCCTGGCGATCTGGAAGGCCATGGTGCTGGGCCTGCTGCTGGGGTCGGGCGTGCAGGCCCTGCTGCCGCGCGCCTGGATATTGCGCATGCTGGGCGGCACCGGCCTGGGTAGCGTCGTGGCCGGCGGCCTGCTTTCCCTGCCCGGCATGATGTGCACCTGCTGCGCCGCGCCGGTTGTGGCCGGACTGCGCAAGTGCCAGGCCGCGCCCGGCAGCGCGGCCGCGTTCTGGCTGGGCAATACCGTGCTCAACCCCGCCACGCTGATCTTCATGGGCTTCGTGCTGGGCTGGCACTGGATGGGCCTGCGCCTGGGGCTGGGCGTGGTGATGGTGTTCGGCCTGGGCTGGCTGCTCAACCGCATGAGCCGGGGCCGCGCCGGCACCTTCGACGGCGCGCAGATGCAAGCCATGCAGGCCGCGGGCGGCGCGGACCTGGAAGACGCGCACGTCTTCCGGCGCTGGATGCGCATCCTGGCCCGCATGACGCTGCGCCTGCTGCCCGAGTACATCGTGCTGGTCCTGCTGCTGGGCGCCGCGCGCGCCTGGCTGTTCCCGGAAGTCGGCGCCGGCGTGGACAACAGCGTGCTGTGGATCGTCGGCCTGGCCGTGGCCGGCATGCTGTTCGTCATCCCCACCGCCGGCGAAGTCCCCATCGTGCAGGCGATGCTGTCGCTGGGCATGGCCGCCGGCCCCGCCGCCGCGCTGATCATGACCCTGCCGCCCATCAGCCTGCCGTCGCTGGCGATGGTGGCGAAGTCGTTCAGGCCGGTGGAACTGGCCGTGCTGGTCGCGGGCGTGGCGGGAATCGGAGTGGTGGGCGGGGGGCTGGCGGTGGCGCTGGGATTCTAGGCAGAGGCCGTCTCTATCCTGTCCTGCAGATACGCCGCGATCGTCTCGAACACCACCCGGATATGCGGCAGATACTGCATGTCGCGCTGCACGCTGGCGAACAGCGGCACCTCGGAATACCGGTCCTCGATGATCTTGACCAGCCCCAGCGACTCCGCGTTGGCGTAGGAAGGCAGCATCACGATGCCCAGCCCCTCCTGCGCAGCGAACATCTGCGAGAACATGCTGGTCGCCCGGAAGCCTATCCTGGGCTTCTCGATGATGCTCTCCAGCCAGCGCGCGGCGGGCAGGTACATCGGGTCGTCGATGTAGCCGATGAAGAGATCGTCGGCCAGATCTTCGGGACCGGCAATCACGCGCTCCCCCAGGTACGCGGGACTGGCGTAGAGATGGAACGGCACCTGGGCCACCCCGTGCGTGGTCAGGGACGCGGAAGGCGGTTCGAAGAAACTGACGAAGATGTCGGCTTCGCGCCGGGCGACATCGACGAAATTGGACGTGGTCACGAGATGGACCTCGAGCCCCGGGTGCCTGTCCAGCAGGGCCTTCGCGGCGCGGGCGATGAGCAGCGCGCCCACGCCTTCCATCGAGGCGATCAGGACGCGTCCGCTGACCGACTGCCCCTGCGCGGTGATGCCCTGGATCTCGTGGAGCATGGCTTCCATGCGTTCCAGCCGGACCAGCACGTCGCGCCCCATGGGAGTGAGCTGCAAGCCCTTGCGGTCGCGCTTGAACAGCGCGGAGCCGGCGCTGTACTCGACCTGCGCCAGCCGGCGGCTGACCGTGGACTGGTCCACGCCCAGGCGCCTGGCGGCCGACTCCAGCGAACCGCCCCGGGCGACCTCGAGCAGGGCACGCAGCTGATCCCAGCCGAGCTGCTCGAATGAGAAAGACTTGGTGGCCATGGTCTCATGCATAGCATTCCCGGATGCCTGGCAGCCACCAGGCAAACCGGCTCGTGTGCCTTGCGCTCGATGGAGGCGGCTGCAAGCACGAGGCACGACAGGAAGTAGCGGCCTCATGTTATCAGACGCCCTGCGGGACTCCTGTCAATGCGCCGCGGCCTCGGCCCCGAAATAGGCGTTGCCGACCTCGGCGCTGCCGCGCAGGCGCTCGCCCGTTCCCTCGACGGCGACGATGCCCTGGGAGATCACATAGCCATAGTGCGAAACCTCCAGCGTCTGCTTCACGTTCTGCTCCACCAGCAGGATCGCGCAGTCGTCGCAGCACAGCTCGCGGATCAGCCTGAAATTCTCCTTGACGAACAAGGGCGACAAACCCAGCGACGGTTCGTCGATGACCAGCAGCCGCGGATTGCTCATCAGGCCCCGCCCTATCGACAGCATCGAGCGTTCGCCCCCCGACAAGGTGCCGGCGAACTGATTGCGCCGTTCGGCCAGCCGGGGGAACAAGGCCATGACCCGCTCCAGGCGGGCGGCGATTTTCGCGGGAGACCGCTCCAGGTAGGCGCCGGCCATCAGGTTGTCGAGCACGGACATGCGCGGAAAGACGCGGTTGCCCTCCGGGATGGCCGCCAGCCCCTGGGCGACGATGCGGTGGGTGTCCCATCCCGTGATGTCGTGCCCGCGGAACCGGATCCTGCCCCGGCGGACCGGGACGAGTCCGAAGATGGCCTTGATCAGCGTGCTCTTGCCCACGCCATTGGCCCCGAGCAGGCAGGTGATCCGGCCTTCCCCGGCCCGGACCGAAACGCCGTCCAGGACGTTCGCGCTGCCGTATCCCACGACGAGGTCTTCCACCTCCAGGAGCTGGCCGTTCATGCATCCTCTCCAAGATACGCCTTGCGGACCTGGGGATCGGCGACCACGGTGCGATAGCTGCCCTCGCAGATCTTCTTCCCGAAGTTCAGGACCACGCACCGCTGGCTGACCCGCTCGATGACCTGCATCTCGTGCTCGATCAGCACGATGGACAGCTCCGGCGACTCTCGCTGGAAACCGGTGACGTCGTCCATCAGCCGGAAGGTCTCGTCGTGCGTCATCCCGGCCGAGGGTTCGTCCAGCAGCAGGAGCCTGGGTTCGCCCAGCAGCGCGCGGCACAGTTCGATGCGCCGCCGGTCGATCATGTTGAAGCTGCCCGCGGGCTCGAACAGGCGGTCGGCGATGTGGGGGTTGAAGCGGGCGCACAAATCCCGCGCCGCGCCCATGAAGGCGGCGATGGACCGCAGCGCCGCCTTGCGTCCGAACAACGTGCGGAACAAGCCGTTGGGCAGCCGGTTGTGCGCGCCCACCAACAGGTTGTCGAACACCGACAGTTCCAGCATCAGCCGGCAGCGCTGGAAGCTGCGCGCAATCCCGGCGTGATTGATCTCGCTGGGCGCCTTGCGGAACAGGTCCTGGTCGCCGAAGCGGATGGCGCCCGAGGCGGGTTTGTAGAGGCCGGTCACGACGTTGAAGAAGGTCGTCTTGCCGGATCCGTTCGGCCCCAGCAATCCCACCACCTCTCCCGGGCGCACCTCCAGGCTGAAGGCATCCAGGGCCACCAGGCCACCGAAGCGCATGGTCACGTCGCTGCAAACCAGGGTGCGGTCGTTCATGAGCGTTCCTTCATCACCGAGAAATCGCGCATCCGGCGCGGCACCAGGCCCTTGGGACGGAACAGCAGGACGGCGACGACGAACACCGAAAAGATCAGCACCCGGTACTCCTGCAGAGAGTGCAGCTTCTCGGGCAACAGGATCACGAGCACCGCGGCGATCAGCGATCCCCAGCTGTTGCCGATGCCGCCCAGGATAACGATCGAAATCAGCAGCAGCGACTGCTCGAAGGTCGCGCCGGCCGGACTGACGAAGCTGGTCAGCCCGGCATACACCGCGCCGGCGATGCCGATCAGGACATTGCCGAGCAGGAAGGCCGTGATCTTCCAGCGCTGCGGATTGATGCCGAAGGTCGAGCCGACCAGCTCGTCGCTGCGCGTGGCGTCCAGGTTCACGCCTATCGCCGACCACTCGATCGCATGGGCCACCAGCGACGACAGCAGGAAGACCGCCAGCGCGAGCAGGCCATAGGCGAAGTAGAAGGACACCTCGCGCCCCGCCACCTCGAAGCCGCTGCCCATGTCCCAGCCCAGTATCGTCAAGGGCGGAACCTGCAGGCCCTGCGCGCCGCCCAGTTGCTCGTTGACCTGCAGGAAGGAGCTGCACAGAATGCCGAAGGCGATCGTGACCAGGGCCGAGTAGTAGCCGCGTGTGCGAAGCACCGGCAGCAGCAGGACCGCGCCAATCGCGGCGGCCGCCACGCCGCCTGCCAGGATGGCCAGGAAATGCGGCAGCGCCGTGCTCTTGGCCAACACCGCCAGCGTATAGCCGCCACAGGCGAAAAAGGCCGCGCCCGCGAAATTGGCCAGACCGGCCAGGCCGGTCTGGATGTTGATGCCGGCGCAGGCCGCCGCGAACAGCAGCACGGTGGAGATCATCAGCAGCGCGTAGTGTTCGCCGTGGAAGGCGATCAAGAGAACCGTCGCGGCCCCGGCGACGACCATCCGGGCGGCCCATGGGCGCCGGTCCGAGAACGCCCCCGCCTCGGCGATGATCCCGGCGCGCAGGCCCCACCACCAGAGTCCCCCGGCCGCCACCAGCGTGCCGGCCAGGGCAAGCTCCGACTCCAGGGCCAGGATGCAGGCCAGCACGAACACGCCCGCGACGGCCATCAGGACAAACGCCCCGGCCCGGCGGTCGAACCGCGAGGCGAGCGCCTGGGAACCCGGCAGGGGCCAGTCGGTTTTCTCGACTTTCCGGGCCGAAAGCTGGTGGCTCATACCCGCTCCTCGAAGCGTTCCCGCAACAACCCCGTCGGGCGGACGGCGATGATGCAGATCATCATGGTGAAGGCGAAGACGTCCTTGTAGGCGCTGGGAATGGGCAGCGCCACCGTCGCGAAGATCTGCAGGCCGGAGAACAGGAAACCGCCGACCACCGCGCCCATCAGGCTGCCCAACCCGCCGACCACCGCCGCGCAGAAGCCGATCACGCCCAGCATCAGCCCCATGTTGAACATGACCTGGCGGTAGTAGAGGCCGGACATGATGCCGGCCAGCGCGCCCAGGCACGACCCCAGCACGAAGGTCAGAATCACCACCTGCTTGAAGTCGATGCCCATGAAGCGCGCGGTCTCTTCGTCCTGCGCAACGCCGCGCACCGCCAGCCCCAGCCGCGTGCGGCTCAGCAGGAAGTGCGTGCCGAATATGGCCAGCACGCCCGCGGCCATGATGATCAGGCTGCTGACGCGCAGGCTGACGCCGCCGAGCGTCAGCAGCTGGTCGGGCAGCACCATGGGGAACGGGCTGGGATTGGAGCCACCGGGCACGAACAGCCGCAGCGCCTCGCGGATCGCTGTGCCGGTCATCAGCGTGATGAGCAGGACGTTGATCGGCGACGCCTGCCGCAGCGGCATGACCAGGTAGCGCCCGATCAGCGCGCCGGCCGCGCCGGTGGCCAGCACCGCCAGCACGATCATGCCCAGGACGGGACCCAGGCCCGTGGCCCCCGCGGCAACGGCCAGCAGAATGCCGGCCAGGCCGGCGTACCCGCCCAAGGCCACCACGTCGCCGTGCGCGAACTGGACGACGTCGACCACGCCGAAGTACAGCGAGAAGCCCACGGCGACGATCGAGTAGATCAAGCCCAGCATCAGGAAATTGACCAGATGCTGGAAAGCGAACGAGATTTCCATGTCTTGCGCCTGCCTGTTCCGGTTGATCGGGGGACGCGCTACTTCGCCTCCTTGGCGTACTTGCTATCGGGCCAGTACACCCACTTCCCGTCCTGCACCACGTACTGGTGGGCGTTGGTGATGTTCTGGCGGTGGTCGTCGAAGTTGATGACGCCGACCAGGCTGTCGTAGTTGCGCGTGGCGTTCAGCGCCTCGCGCACCTTCGCGCGGTTCGGCCCCACCTTCTCGATCGCATCCATCAACAGCTGGGCCGCGCTGTAGGCGAAGGGGCCGTAGGCGTCCGGCTCCTCCTTGAAGCCCGCGGCGCGGTAGGCCGCCAGGAACTCCTTGCCCTTGGCGTACTTGTCGATCGGCGCGCCGTTGTGGAAGGACACGACCCCTTCGGCCACCTTGGGCCCCACGCCGGCGATGAAGCCTTCGTTCAGGATGCCCGACACGCCGATGAAGGGCGTCGAGATGCCGATGCGCTGCATCTGCGCCCGGATCGCCACACCCTGCGGCGTCAGCCCGCCGAACCAGATCACGTCCGGCTTGCCGCCGGCGGCCGCCGTCAGCTCCGCCGAGAAATCCTGCTGGGTCACGTCGACGCCGTAGGATCCGGTCACCGTCACGTCGGGGTACTGCTTCAGGAACTCCGTGAAGTGCACGCTCTGACCCTTGCCATAGTCGGTCGTGTCGTAGATGACCGCTACCCGCTTGAAGCCGGCCTTGTGCACGTACTCGGCCGCCAGCTTGCCTTCGTTGATCATCGTTCCGTTGACGCGATGGATTTCCTTGTGGTTGTTGCCGTAGGTGATCTCGGGCAGGACCGCGCCCCACACCACCATGGGCAGGCCGAAGCGATGAAAGGTGTCCACGGTCACGATCGCGACCGCCGAGCAATAGTGGGCGACGGCGCCGATGATGGAACGATCGGTGGCCGCCCGGGTCACGACCTGCACGCCCACGTTCGGCTTGCATTCATCGTCCAGCTTGACCAGTTCCACCCGGTACTTCCGGGACGGATCGGCGTTGTGCTGGTCCACCGCGAGCTGGGCGGAGTTCCTGCCGCCCAGGCCGGTGGACGACACGCCGCCGGTCAGCGGTCCGATGAAAGCGATCTTGACGGTGTCCTTGGCCAGGGCATGCCCCGTGCCCAGGACGAACAGCGCAGCCATGGCGCAGCGCGCCAGCCTGACGGTGATGCCGGATTCCTCGCGATTCATGTTGTCTCCTTTGGTGGTCCGGTGCCTGACCCGTCTGCGCGGGCTGCACCGGTGGGATACGCTCCTTTACTTCCTGATGTCGGCCACGAGCCTGGCGACCTGCTCGGCGCTGGCGCCCCTGACCCGGGCATTGATCCGGACCGTGCCGAAGCCGACGAAAAGCACCAGTTCGTCGGGCAGGGGCGCGCCCGGAACAGATACCACGATCCCGTCCATGGCGTCATAGTCCCAGGCATCCTCGGCACCGCCGAACACCACGTCGATCGACGCCCCGGCGGACGCGACCTTGGCGTTGCCGGGAATCAGCGCCGGGCCCGCGCCCAGCCCCTTGCGCATCGACAGCCCGAGCCGGGGGTGGATCATGGCAGCGCCGTGCTCGGACTCGCCGTTCATGCCGACGATGATGGCCTTGCCATAGGCGCGGGGTAGCTCCTGGCCCGCGAACCGCGCCAGCACCCGCTCGGTCAGCAGCGCGCCGATCTCGGTCGAGATGTCCACCAGGTGATCCAGGTCTTCCGTCGTGGCCGCGCCCCGTCCGGCATAGGGGTTCTTGAAGACCGCCGCCGCGACGACATGGCGGGAGGGCTGACTGGCGCCCTGCCCTGCCTCGCTCAGGATTTCTCGTTCGAATACGTGCAACTGCCGGATGGTCGGCAAGGCAGAGGGGTGCCCCATGTGTCTCTCCAATTCAGGTTCTGGTCATGGCCGGGAAGGCTGGACAGAACCTTATGCCTGGAGCGGCGAGGCGTCACGCTGCATAGATGCAAGGAAGCTTGCACTTTTCCGCGTACCCGATCGGACAATCACGGCAAGTGCGGGCCCTTCTCCAGGAACAACTCCGCGAAAACGCCGCGCAGCCAGCGGGTGCCGGCATCCTGGTGGCTGCGCTCATGCCAGAACTGCTTGACCTCGAATTCCGGCACTTCGAAAGGCAGCGGCAGCATCTTGACGTGACGCCAGGGCATCATGAGGCGCGCCACGGTACCGGGGATGACCACCAGCAGTTCGGTGGCGGCCAGGATCTCGGGCACGATGGTGAAATGCGGCACGCGCAGCGCGATGTGGCGGCGCAGCCCGTTCTTCTCCAGGTATTGCTCGATCAGCGTCGTGGTCGAGGAATGCAGCGAGGCGCGGCTGTACCGTGTCCCCGCCGGCTCGATCATGATGTGCGATTCATCGCTGAAGCTCTGGAGGCCGAGCGACGCGCCGATGCGAGGGTGGTCCGACCTCAACAGACAGACATGGCGATCGCTGAACAGGCGCTGCTGGTAGAAACCCGCGCTCAATCCAGGCAGAAACCCCACCGCGAGGTCGGCATCCCCGGATTCCAGCGCTTCACGGTAGCTCTCGCGCGGCAGTTGCAGGATGCGAAGTCCGACGCCCGGCGCCACCTTCTTCAGATGCTGCATCAGGCGCGGCAGGTAGACCACTTCGCCGATGTCGCTCAACAGGATCTGGAAGATCCGCTCGGACCGCGCCGGATCGAACGCCACGGCCTCTTCCAGTCCCGCGCGCATGATGGCCAGCCCCGCGCGCACGCTGGGGGCGATGCGCTGCGCGAACGGCGTGGGCTCCATTCCGGCCTTGACGCGGACGAACAGCGGATCGCCGCACAAGTGCCGCAAGCGAGTCAGGGCATGGCTCATCGATGGCTGGGACAAGCCCACCCGCAACCCGGCCCGGGTAACGTTGCGCTCCTGCATCATCGCGTCGAAAGCCACCAGCAGGTTCAGATCGATGCTTTCGATGTTCATTGCCGCCCTCCGTGAAACGCGATCGATCGCTGGCGGCAACACGGCCTGTTCAAGTCTCGAAGCGATTGACTCCGTACCGGCCGGACAGCGCTCCCGACGCAATGATCATCCTCTGCATTTCGGAAGAACCCTCGGTAATGGTGCGGCTGCGCGCATCTCGATACATGAGTTCCAGCGGCAATTCGCGGGACAACCCCAGGCCGCCGTGGATCTGGATGGCCCGGTCGACGACGCGTATCAACATTTCGTCCGCGTAGAGCTTCACCGCGGACGCCTCGAGATGATAGTCGAGTCCGCGGTCGGCCCTCCATGCCGCATGCAGCACCATGGACCTGGCGGCATGGAGCTCCACCAGGGAATCGGCGATCATCCACTGGATGGCCTGGCGCCGGGCCAGGGGCTGCCCGAACGTGCTGCGCTCATTGGCATAGGCGATCGCCATGTCCAGGGCCCGCTGCGCGCGGCCCAGCGCTTTCGGGCCGTGGACAAGGCGGCCCATGTCGAGAAACTCGCGCGCCAGCTCCCAGCCCTGGCCCGCCGCGCCCACCATCCGGCTTGCCGGGACCCGGACATTGTCGAACAGCAGTTCCCATGGCCGGTCCGGCGACATCAGCTCGAAGCTCTGGCCCAGCCGCATGCCCGGCGTGTCCCGATCGACCAGGAAGCAGCTGATGCCCAGCTCCTGTCCATCCTTGACGGTGCGCGCGAACACCTGCGCGAAATCCGCCTTGTCGGCGCCGGTGATGAAGATCTTGGCGCCGTTGATGACGAAGTGATCGCCGTCGGCGACCGCGGTCGTCCGCATGCCGGAAGGATCCGACCCCGCCCCCGGCTCGGTCAGCGCAAAGCAGGTGCGCTTCTCTCCCCGGGCGACGGGCAGCAGGTATTCCTCCTTCTGCTCCTGGCTGCCATGGAACAATACCGGCCCCAGATAAGGCGTCAGGACGGTGGGGGCGCGAAACGAGGGGACGTTGCACCGTGCCAGTTCCTCGAACACGACACACATGCCGACCACGCCAACCCCGCCGCCTCCCACCTCTTCAGGCAGGTCGAAGGCCCAGAAGCCCAGGTCCCTGGCCTTGTCCTGCAGCCGCTGCCGGATGTCGTCGGGAATGTCATGTTCGTTGGCGTAGCGGCCTTCCAGCGGCAACAACTCCCTTTCCACGAAACGGCGCACGGCGTCGCGCAGCATGCGCAGCTCCGGTTCCAGCTCGAAATCCATCGGTCTTCTCCAGCTAGTCCAGTTTCACCTTGGCGTTGCGGATGCTCGCCTCGTACTCGGCCCGGTCCCGCGCCAGGAAACGCCCGAACTCACGCGGCCCCTGGTTCCACGGCTCGAGCCCGACACCCGTCACGTACTTGTCCAGGAAGGCCGGCTGCGAAACCACGGCCGACACGTCGGCGGCGATCCTGCTCACGACGCCGTCGGGCGTCCCCCTGGGCGCGACCAGTCCGAACCAGGCTTGCGAGACCATTTTCGGAAACCCCAGCTCCGCGAAAGTCGGCGCGCCGGGAAAGGCTGCTATCCGCTGCGGCGCTGCGACCGCCAGCAGCCGGACCTTGTCGCCCTCGACCATGGGAATGGATGGCGGCACGCCCACCCACGCCACGTCGATCTGGCCGCCAACCAGGGCGGCCATGACGTCGGCGACGCCCTTGTAGGGCACGTGATTCATCCGGATGCCCGCCAGCGAGGAAAAGGTCTCGGCGTCCAGCTGAGCCTTGCTTCCCACGCCATACGAGCCGTAGGTCGTCTCTCCCGGACGCGCCTTGGCGCGCGCCACCAGTTCCTCCACGCTGGCGAGTCCGGACTTCCTGCTGGCCAGCAGAATCTCCCGCGTCTGCACGAGATTGATCACCGGCACGAAATCCTTGACCGGATCGTAGGAAAGCTTGCGGTAGAGATACTGATTGGAGGAGAGCGTCGGATCGTTGGCCATCAGCAGCGTGTAGCCATCGGGCGCCGCCCGGGCCACGTGCTCGGCGGCGATGATGGTGTTGGCGCCGGGCCTGTTCTCGACGATGACCGGCTGCGACCAGCGCGTCGTCAGTTCCTGCGCGACTCCCCGCGCCACGACATCCGCCAGGCCGCCGGCGGTGAAAGGCACGACGATGCGTACCATCCTGGCGGGAAACGCCTCTCCCTGTACAGCTCCGGCCGCCGCGCACCCTGCCAGCGCGGCAATGCCCGCAAGAATCCTGCGTACGTTCATGCTCGTCTCCTTGGTCTGTCTGCTCAGGCGACCTGCCTGGCCTTGTTTGCCCAGTACGGCGCGCGCAATGCCTTCTTGTCGATCTTGTTCGTGCTCGGCAGGCGCGGCAGCGCGGCCATGAATTCGATGCTGCGCGGCTTCTTGTAGCTGGCGAGCCACTGGCGGCAATGTTCGATCAGCGCGCGCTCGTCGGTCTGTCCGCCCGCCTTCAGGGCGACGAAAGCCTTGACCGATTCACCCCACTTCTCGTCGGGCACGCCGATCACCGCCGCCTCCAGGACCGCGGGATGAAGCAGCAAGGCCTCCTCCACTTCCCGCGAATAGATGTTCTCGCCGCCGGAGATGATCATGTCCTTCTTGCGGTCGACGATGAACAGGTAGTGGTCCTCGTCGAAGTAGCCCAGATCGCCCGTCTTCATCCATCCGCCGTCCAGCGCCGCCGCGGTCTCCGCCGGCTTGCCCCAGTAGCCCTGCATGATGGCGGCCGAGCGCATGGCGATTTCGCCGATCCGGCCCTGCTCCAGTTCCCGGCCCTGTTCGTCGACGATCCTGATCGCCACGCCCGGTATCGGCTGGCCGGCCGACGCCATGCGGGCGGCCTGCGCCGAGTCTCCCTCCGGTTCGTGCTGGTGCTTCAGAAGAGCGGTGCCGGGCCCGTGCTCGGTCATCCCGTAGACCTGCATGAAGATCCGGCCAAGCGCGCGATGCGCCCGCCGGGACAGCGCCACCGACATCGGCGCGGAGGCATAGCAGACCGTCTGCAGGCTGGACAGATCCACGGCCTGCCTTTCCTGCTCGTCCAACAGGGCCTGGATCATGATCGGCGCGAAGTGGGCGGCCGTCACGCGATGGCGCGCCATGCTCTCCAGGATCTCGCGCGCGTCGAACCGGCGGTGCAGAACGATCGTCGCGCCGCAGGCCAGGTAGCTGAGCAGTTCGGTGGTGCCCCCTATGTGGTAGGCGGGCATGACGATGAGCATGCGATCCGTGGGCTGCGCGCCGTGCGACAACGCCAGCATGCGGGCCTGCTCCACCTGGCCGGCATTGCCCAGCATGACCCCCTTGGCCGCTCCGGTGGTGCCGCTGGTATAGATCAGGAAAGCCGTGTCGTCGTCCCGCGCGCGCAATGGCGGCGGCGCGGCGTCCGCGCGAGCGATGGCGGCCTCGTAGCCCGCCTCGCCCGCATCGCCGCCCAGTTTCATGGTCCGGGCGTGCGCCGGCAATGCCGTGCGCAGTTCGCGCACCCGGTCCTCGTATTCCTGATCGTAGACCAGCAGGGCGGGAGCGCAATCGCGCAGGATGGCGGCCTGATCCGCCGCCGACAGCCGGTAGTTCATCCCGACCGCGATGAACCCGCACATCCCGGCCACACAATACAGCTCCATGTACTCGGGGCAATTCTGGGCCAGGATCGCGATGCGATCGCCCCGCTCCAGGCCCAGGGCGAGCAGCGCGTTGCCGAGCCGCCGCACCCTTTGCCCGAACTCTCCGTGCGTCACGGCGCGGCCTTCGAAGAGAAACGCCGGACGATCGCGCAGGCAGCGTGCGTTGTGGTCGACGATGTCGCCGAGAATCATGGTTGTTCCCCCCTGGATGCAAGCCGCAGCATGGTTCCTCCATATCCTTCCTGAAACAGCTCCCCATCCGGGCCGAGCAGCTCGAAGCGTCTGTCGACGATGGCCCGCTGTCCGTCGGATGTCATCCGCTTGCCATTGATCGTCGCCCTGACATGCACCGTGTCCCCCACCCGCAACGGCCGCCGGTATCGCCACTCGGCCACGCCGGTCGCGCCGACGACGGGATCCGCGAATACGGGCAGTTGCGTCGCCATGCCCATGGCCAGCAGGATGCCGTAGGGGCCCTGGAACATCGGTCCCGGCATGCCGGCGGCACGGCAGAACTCGACATCGGCGTGTATGGGGTGCCAGTCTCCGCTCAGCATGCAGGCCAGGGAAAGATCGGTCTGCGTCAACGTGCGGGCGCTTCCCTCGTAGCGCTCGCCCACGGCCAGCTCGTCATAGGCGATGGCGCGCATGCTCATCCGGACATGGCTCATGACGGCACCCTGAAATCCTTCATCGCGTCCCAATCCACGAGTTCGGCAACGGACGGTGTCTCGGGCAGGGCCACCACGCCATCGAGGATCGCCGGCACGTCTCCGACATACTGTTCCCGCATGGACAGGAACCAGCTCAGTTCGGCCGGCAGCGAACCCGGCGGCAGGGTCGCGGCGAACTGCAGGCCGCTCCATGTGCCCATCGCGCTCTCGCCCATGAGACCCGCTACCGTGCCGGCCTGCGCCCGGGCGGCAAGATCGCGCATCGCCTGCGCATCGGAAAGGCCGAAGCGTCCCGGCTTCGCGCTCAGCATGCCGGCGCCGCGCTCCAGGAAAAGCCGGGCGTCCCGCGTCGTGATCATGCCGAAATCGACCAGCAGCGGCAGGCCCGCCTCCCGTTGCAGGGCTTCGAACGCGCCATCCGGGGACAGCGGCGAAGGATCTTCCACGACCGCCACGCCTTCCTGCGCCATGGCCCGCACGTAGTCCGCGGCCTCTTCGAACGGATAGGCGCCATTGGCATCCACATACAGGCGCGTGGCATCGCCCAGTGCCCGGCGTACCGCCGCCAGGCTGGCCCGGTCCAGATGCAGCCCCTGCCCTCCCTTGATCTTCAGGGTCCGGAAGCCATGGGCCTCCACCATGTCGGCGGCCTCGCGCGCCATGGCGTCGGGCGCCTGCCGGGTAACGGCCCAGGACACTTCGACCTCGGACCGCCCTTGCCACATCCGCCACAATGGCCGGCCCTGGCGGGACGCTTCCCAGTCCCAGCATGCGTTGTCGATCAACGCCTTGGCGACGGTGTTTCCCGGGATGGAGTCGAGCACGCCGCGCAATGTCTGCGGGCCTGCCAATCCCGTTTGCCGGACCAAGGGCTCGAACACCTCGCGCAGCGTGGCGACGAGGCTGGCGGCCGTGGCGCCGACCCATGTCGGCTTGACGACGACCTCGGCCGCCCCCGCCGCGCCGGACTCGGTCTCGATGCGCAGGATCACGAACTGCGCGGCCGCCTCGGTCATGTCGCTCCAGCGGACTTCGCGTCCATAGGCAAGGCTGCGGACGAACACATCCCAGCGCACGATGCGCTCGGCCTGGCTGCTTTCGGCCATCAGTCCACCCGCGCGCCCGACGCCTCGATCAGCGTCTTCCACTTCGGGGATTCGGCCGCGACGTAGGCGGTCAGGTCTTTGGCATCGAGGTAGTGCGGTTCCGCGCCCAGTTGCTGGAGTCTTTCATGCACGTCGGCCTGGGCCAGGATGCGTTCGACCTGCGCACTCAGGCGGTCGACGATCTGCGCGGGCGTATCCTTGGGCGCGAACAGGGCGTACCAGCCCAGCACATCGAATCCCGGATAGCCAGCCTCGGCCACGGTCGGCAGATCGGGGGCGAGCGACGTCCGTGCGCTGGACGTCACGGCCAGCGCATGCAAGCGGCCCGCCTGCACCTGCTTCATCACAGCGGGCACGGTAAAGAAGGTCATGGACACGTCGCCGGCGATGACACTCGTCACCGCGTCCGGTCCGGTCTTGTACGGCACGTGCTTGAAGCGAACCCCGGCCATGCTCTGCAGCAGGGCTCCCGCCAGGTGTCCCGACGTGCCGTTGCCGGCCGACGAATAGGTCAGCGCATCGGGCTTCTCGCGCGCCAGCGCGACGAGTTCCGCCACCGATCGCACGGGCAGCTCGCGGTTGACGACCAGCAGGTTCGGCGCGATGGCCACCATGGCGGCGGGCGGCACGTCGCGCATCGGGTCATACGGAAGGTTCTTGTACAGGTGCGGCCCGACGGAGTGCGTCGGACTACCGCTCATCAGCCATACGTAGCCGTCCGCCGGCGAACGGGCCACCTGGGCCGCGCCCACATGCCCGCCCGCCCCCGGCCTGTTCTCGACGATGAACGGCTGGCCGAAGGCCGCCTCCAGTTTTTGCGCCAGCAGGCGGGCGACAATGTCGGCGGTTCCGCCCGCCCCCGACGAGACGACGATGCGTACCGGCCGATCCGGCCACCCCGCCGCGCCGGCCTGGCCGGCGGCAACCGCCAGGCCCAGCGCACACAGCGCTCCCGTCAAGCGTGCCAACTTCATCGCCATCTCCTTCGTGCGGAACAATCCGCATCAGATGATTCGGGCCTGCCTGAGCTCGGTCATGGCGGCTTCGGAAAAACCGGCCTCCCGCAAGACTTCCTCCGTGTGCTCGCCCAGGTCGGGCGGAGGCAGGAAATTGCTGTCGTGGTCGCCGTCGTAACGAATCGCGCGATGCGCGGCGCGCAACGTGCCGTGGCGCGGATGCTGCTGCGTGTAGAAGACGTCCAGGTGGCGCACCTGCGGATCCTCGTCCAGTTCGTCCAGCGTCCGTTCCGGCGTGAACGGAACGTCATGGGCCTCGAGCCGGGGCAGCCAGTGCTCCCGCTCCCTCTGTGCGAACGCCTCGGCCAGCGTGCGCGCCAGCTCGTCGTAGCGTTCCACGCGGTCGTGGCGCGCCGGATAGGCCGCGAGCAGGTCCGGGCGGTCGATCGCCTGGACCAGGCCGCGCCAGAACTTGTCGGGCGACGAAAGATGCAGCGCAATGCGGCGCCCGTCGCGGCAGGTCAGGATGTACGACTGCGACATGGCCGCCCGGCCGTACAGGCTGGGCGGCCGGCCGGTCGCCAGCATCGAACCCAGCGGCTCGCAGGCCATGGCGATCATGGCTTCGAGCATGTTGACCTCGACCTTGCGCCCCAGGCCGGTCGATGCCCGCTCCACCAGGGCGCCCAGGATCCCCAGGCAGGCGTAGATGCCCGTCACGGCATCGGATACCGCGGGGCCGGCCACCCGCGGGTCCTCGCCGCGGTGGAACATGGACAACCATCCCGAGACGGCCTGCCCCACGTTGTCGTAGGCCGGCCGGCCCGCATAGGGGCCGCTGGCGCCGAAGCCCGTGATGGCGCAATAGACCAGGCGGGGATTGAGCCGGCGCAGACGCTCGGCGCCCAGGCCCAGCCGCTCTTCCACCCCCGGACGCATGTTCAGGAGCAGCACGTCGGCATCCTCGACCAGCTTGTCCAGCACGGCCAGCCCCTCGGGGCGGGCGTAGTCCAGCGCCAGACTGCGCTTGTTCCGGTTGTGCGCCTGGAACTGGGGACTGTAGAGCCCCCCCTTGAATGCGCGAAACGGGTCGCCGCCGGGCCGCTCGACCTTGACGACATCCGCTCCCAGTTCGGCCAGCGACATGCCGGCCAGCGGAGCGGTAATGAAATTTCCCAGGTCGAGCACCCGGATCCCTTGAAGGACTTTCATCGATTGCCCGCCCCCAGCGCGGTCCGCAGGAATGCCGTGGTCCGCTCGTGGGCCAGCGCCGCCGCCTCCAGGTCGCCGCGCGTATAGAAACCGTGCCCGACCCCGGGATAGCGGTGAAAACCTCCGCCTGCCGCGGGCGGCAGCGCGGCCTCGATGCGGGCCTGCGCCTCGGCGGACGCGTAGCGGTCCTGGTCGCCGTAGTGCAGCACCACCGGGCAGCGCAAGGCGGCCGCCTCGTCCAGATGGTCCTCCACCCCCACGCCATAGAACACGGCCGCCGCATCGACCTCCAGTCTGGCGGCGCAGCGGAATGCCAGCTTTCCTCCCAGGCACAGGCCCACCACCGCCACGCGGCCCCGGAATCCCGGCATGGCACGGATGTGCGCCGCAACCCTGCCGATGTCGGCCAGGCCCGCCTCCTCGTCGAACCGCTCCAGATACTGGAACGCGCGCTCGATGTCGGCCTTCGAATGGCTCAGCTCGACGCCCGGCTCGATGCGCCAATAGAGATCGGGCGCCAGCGCGAGATAGCCTTCGGCCGCATAGCGATCGGCGACGCCGCGTATCGCGTCGGTCACGCCGAATATCTCCTGCAGCACGATCACAGCATGGCCGTTCGGTTTCCCCGGCCGACTGACATAGGCGGCGAAACCGCGCCCGTCGCCGGCGTCGATGGTGGTCTTTGCTTCTGACATCATGGTCCTCATGCGCCTCAGTCGTCAGACGAGGTAGCTGCCCTTGAGCAGTTCCCGCGCGATGGAATTTCTATGGATCTCGGTGGTTCCGTAGCCAATGGACATGCCGCGCGCGTCGCGGAAGTAGCGCTCGAAGGGATACTCCTCCGACAGCCCGTATGCGCCGGCAAGCTGCATGGCCTGGTTGGTCACGCGCACCGCCATCTCGTTGGCATAGATCTTGGCGATGGAAACCTGCGCCACCGACTGCCGCCCCTGGTCGATGGCCTGCGCGGCCCCGTACACCAGCGCGCGCGCCGCCTCGATATCCATCGCCATGTCGGCCAGCTTCCACTGCAACCCCTGGTTCTCCGCAAGCGGGCGGCCGAACTGGGCACGGTCCTTCAGATGCTGGACGGCATGGCCCAGCGCCGCCTGGGCCAGCCCCAGGCAGATGGGCGGGTTGCCGGTGATGCGGTCGGCATCCAGCACCTGCAGCAAGTCCTTCATCCGTCCCGCCGGCAGGAGCAGGTTCTCGGCCGGCACGCGGCAGTCCTGGAAGACCAGTTCGGCCATGCCCGTCCCGCGCAGCCCCAGCAGGTCCAGATGCTTGCCCACCGAAAACCCGGGCGTGCCGCGCTCGACCAGCACCGCCCCCACGCCCTTCATGCCGGGCTCGTCGGTCAGCCGCACCAGCACCAGGAACACGTCCGCCACCTGGGCGGCGGTGCACCAGAGCTTGCTGCCATTGATCACGTAATGCTGGCCATCGCCGACGGCGCGGGTCTGCACATTGCCCACGTCGGAGCCCGCATTCGCTTCCGACATGCTCCAGGCCGCATACCGCTCCGCCTTGGCGAAGGCAGGCAGGTAGCGCTGCCTGAGCGGTTCTGATCCGATGTGCAGGATGGCGCGCGGCGTCGCGCCGTCAGTGCAGGAATACAGCATGGCCGTATTGGCGCAGGACCGCGCCAGTTGCTCCACCACCAGCACGGTCTCGAGCAGCCCCAATCCTGTCCCGCCATAGCATTCGGGCAGGAAGATGCCGGTATAGCCGTGCCCGGCCAGCACCTTCAGATTGTCGAGCGGCGGCCGATACTGCCGGTCGGCCGCCGCCGCGCCCGGCGCGAACCGTTCGCTGGCCAGTGCATGGACGGTATCCCGGATCAGCCGTTGTTCCTGAGTCAATTCCACTATTCGCCCTTTGCGCCGGTCAACTTGATGATGTGCTGGTAGTGCGCCGATTCCCGTTGCAGGAAAGCACCGAACTCCTCCGGCGTGGACGGCGCCCCCTCCACGCCCAGCTTCACGAACTGGTCCTTGACCTCGGGGCTCTCCAGCGCCTTGCGGATCTCCTTGCTCAGGCGCCCCACGATCCCCGGCGGCGTGGACGCCGGCGCCACCACCCCGTACCAGGTCATGAAGGAGAACTCCTTCAGGCCCGACTCGGCCACGGTGGGGATCTCCGGCGCGATCGCCGACCGCTCCTTGCCCGAGACGGCCAGCCCCTTGAGCCGGCCCGAACGCACGTGCGGCACCCCCGAGGACATGCCGGTGAACATCACGTCCACCTGCCCGCCCACCACATCGGCCAGGGCCGGGGCGACCCCCTTGTAGGGAACATGGGTCAGATCGATGTCGGCCAGCGCCTTCACCCACTCCATGGCCAGATAGTGCGGCGTGCCGTTCCCGATGGAGGCATAGGTGATCTTCCCGGGCCGGGCCTTGGCGGCGGCGATCAACTCCTGCACGGTGGAGACCTGCGCCTTGGGATTGGCCACCAGGATGAAAGGCACGAAGACCAGTTGGCTGACCGGCGCGAAATCCTTGACCGAGTCGTAGGACAGCTTCTGGCCGAAGAAGATGGGATTCAACGCGTGGGAATCCGTCACCAGGCCGATCGTGTAGCCGTCCCCCTCGGCCCGGGCCACCGCCTCGGTCCCGATGATGGTGCTGGCCCCGGGCCGATTCTCGACGATGACGGGCTGGCCCAGGTTCTCCGCCATCTTCTTGCCGACGGCGCGCGCCACGATGTCGGTACCGCCCCCCGCCGGATAAGGCACGATGAAGCGGATGGGCTTGTCCGGCCACTCCGCATGCGCGGTGGACATCCCCAAGCAGGCCAGGCCCGCCACCGCAACCGCCAGCCATCGCATCGATAGTCGCCGCATGTCACCCTCCTTGTCGTCCGCCCGCGGGCGGCGTGTCGTGTTCGCCAGCCTCTTCCTCGGTGCGCAGCCAGATCTCGGCGGCTACCGGGTGCGCCTGCTCCTCGACCAGATGGCCGACCAGCCCCACCGCCCGGCCCATAACCGCGATGCCACGCGCCGCGCGCCAGGAGATCCCCAGCTCGCAGCACAGCGCGCCGATGGCGCCGGTGGCATTGACGGGCAGGCTTTTGCCGTAAACCGCCTCGGCTTCCTGGCCGATGGCGCGCATCAGGTCGACATACCGTCCGGAATAACCTTCTTCTGCCGCGACCTGGAACAGGCGGCCCGTGCGCGGATCAACGGGTTTGTGCAGGTTGTGGCCGATACCCGGGACGGACTGCCTGCGGTTCCGGAAATCCGCGACCACGCCACGCGCAAGCTCTTCTGGCGAGCCCTCCGGCGTAGCGGCCCAGGCGGATTCCAGCATCCGTGCCGCGCCTTCGGCTGTACCGGCGAAAGTGGTTCCCATCCCGCACAGCCCCGCGGCCACCGCGGACTGCAGGGACTCCGGCGCCCCCAGGTAGGTCAGCCGCGCGACGATGGCCATGGGCGTCATGCCATGTTCGACCAGGGTGACGAGAATGGCGTTGAATACCCGGGATTGCCGCGCGTCGGGCAGGCGCCCGGTCAGCTCCAGGTACGCCATGTCGCCGAAATTGAGAGTGCCGATGATGTCCCGGGCCAGATCCAGGCCCTGGACGAAAATGCGTTCGGGGGTGCTGCGGCCCATGCCGCTGCGTATCGGCCGCCGGTTCCGGCTCATGTCGTCTCCTGCTCCACTTCGGTGGATGCTTTTGGGGGCGGCATGCGCCGCCTGTTGGAGACGAAAGATAGGCGCTCCTATTGGCCGGCGTCCAATAGAAGGCGGTCATTCCCTGTATGCGGGAGACTAATAGTGGTGCGAGATCGTCGGCCGGCGAAGGTTTACCAGCCCGGGAACAACTCCTCGGCGGCCGGCCGGCGCGGGATCAGGCCCTGCTCGTGCGACCAGCGGATCTGCGTCTCGATCATGTCGCGGTTGGCCTCGAAACCGTAGGGCCAGAAGTCCTGTCCCATCAGCGCCTGCGTGCTTTCGGCCTCGGCCTGCATCCACGGCAGCATGATGGGCAGCGCCTGGTGGATGGCCAGGCGATCCTGCGCCACCCGCTTGGCCTGGTCGAAGGCGGCCAGCAGCGCCCTGGGCAGGTGCGGGTTGGCCTCGGCCACGTCGCGCCGCAGCGCGATCACGTGCATGATGGGAAAACGCCGCGTGCGCGCGTAGTAGTCCTTTTCCACGTCGCGCCAGTCGGGGAACAGGCGGCCCACGCCGGCGCGCCCGAAGGCCGTCGGCGGCGTGTAGGCGATCAGCGCATCGAGCTGGCCGGCCTCCATCATCGACGACAGCGTGCGGCCCTGCGCGGCCTGAATCCTCACCCCCTTGGGCCAGTTGCGCGAATCGATCGTGTCCCGCTCCACGTGGTCCACGTCGCCGGCGAACCACTCGCAGCTACCCGGATCGAAACCGTACTCGTCCGACAGCATGCCGCGCGCGACCAGCGCCACCGTGTTGGAATACTCGCGCAGGCCGATGCGCTTGCCGCCCAGGTCGGCCGGCGTGGCAATGCCGGCGCGCACGTAGATGGCCGAGTGGCGGAACGAGCGCGACGGGAAGATCGGCAGGGCCATATAAGGGCAGCCGCCGCGCACGCTGGCGATCAGGAAATTGCTGAACGACAGCTCGGTGACCTCGTACTCGGCGGTCTGGAAGGCCTGCGAGAAGATGGTCTCGAGGTCGCCGGTGGCGAACCGGGTCTCGAAGCCCTGGACGCCGACGCTGCCGTCGACCAGGGCGCGGGTACGGTCGTAGTCGCCGACGGCGATGCGGATGGAGGGTTGGGGCATGCGGGGCCTCGTGGCGCGGGTGGATCGATGGACTATATCTTGGCGCCGGACGCCTTGATGATCTTTTCCCATTTGACGATCTCGGACTTCGTGAAATCGCCCAGCGCTTGCGGCGTGCCTCCGGCCGGCACGGCGCCCTGCTCGGCCAGCGCGGCCTTCACATCGGGCATTTGCAGGATCTTCACCATGGCGGCGTTGAGCTTGTCGATCACCGGCTTGGGCGTGCCGGCGGGCGCGTAGAGGGCGGACCAGGCCGAGGTCTCGAAGCCCGGCAGGGTCTCGGCGATGGTGGGCACGTCCGGCACCTGCGGCGCGCGCTGCGCGCTGGTCACCGCCAGAATGCGCACCTTGCCGCCCTTGACCATGGGCAGCCCGGTGGGCATATTCACGAACATCATCTCGACCTGGCCGCCGGCCAGATCGACGATGGCCGGCGCCCCGCCCTTGTACGGCACGTGCAGCACGTCGATCCCCGCCACCGACTTGAACAGCTCGGACGACAACTGGCTGGAGGTGCCCAGGCCGGTGGACGCATACGACATCTTCTTGCCTGACTTGGCGTAGGCGATCAGTTCCTGCGTGGACTTGACCGGCAGCGAAGGGCTGACCAGCAGGATGTTGGGCACGGTACCCACCAGCACCACCGGCGCCAGGTCCTTCTCCGGGTCGTAGCCCAGCTTCTCGTACAGCGTGATGTTGATCGAGACGATCTCGGACCCCATCAACAGCGTGTAGCCATCGGCGGGCGACTTGGCCACCGCCTCGACGGCGATGTTGCCGCCCGCGCCCGAGCGGTTCTCGATCAGCACCGGCTGGCCCAGCGCCTCGGCCAGCCGAGGGCCCACCGTGCGGGCGAAGAAATCCACCGTGCCGCCAGCCGGGAACGGCACCAGCATCTTGATGGGCTTGGACGGATAGGTGTCGGCGCGGGCGGTGCCCGACAGCACGGAGAAGGCGGCGATCCAGCAGAATACGGTCAAGCGTTTCATGGACAGGCTCCTGGCGTCAGTGCGGCAAGGGAAAGGATCAGGCGTAGTTGATGACCATCAGGCGGATCTCGGACATCTCGTCCATGGCGTAGCGCGTACCTTCGCGGCCGGTGCCCGACTCCTTCCACCCGCCGAAGGGCATGTTGTCGATGCGGTAGATCGGCACGTCGTTGATCATCAGGCCGCCGACCTCCCAATCCTCGATCGCGCGGAAGGCGCGGCGCAGATCCTGCGTGAAGATGCCGCCCTGCAATCCGTACTTCGAATCGGCGGCACGCCGCACCGCCTGGTCGAAATCCCGGTAACGGTTCACAGTGACGACGGGCCCGAATATCTCCTCATCCTCCACCTTCATGCCGGGTCGGGTGTCGGTCAGCACCGTCGGCATCACCACCGCGCGTTCGCGCGACCCGCCCGCCAGCACGCGCGCGCCCTGGGCCACGGCCTCGTCCACCCACGACTGGATGCGCCGGGCCGAGTTTTCGTCGATGACAGGGCCGACGTCGACGCCCTCTTCCATCGGATTGCCCACGCGGCAGGCCTTGACCTTCGCGACCAGCTTCTCGATGAAGGCATCGGCCACCGACTCCTGCACCAGGATGCGCTGCACCCCTATGCAGTACTGGCCGCCATACACCACCCCGCCCCGCACGCAGCGCGCGGCGGCCAGGTCCAGGTCGGCATCCTCGGCCACGATCACCGTGCCGTTGCCGCCCAGCTCCAGCGCCACCTTCTTGCGGCCCGCGATAGCCTTGATGTGCCAACCCACTTTGGCGCTGCCGGTGAAAGTGACCATCGCGAAGCGCTCGTCACGCACCATGGTTTCGGCAACATCCACCGGGCAATGGACGACCTCCAGCGCGCCTTCGGGCAGCCCGGCGTCGGCCAGCAGCTTCTGCAGCAGCAGCGCGGTAAGCGGCGTCTGCGGCGCCGGCTTGAGCACCACGCTGTTGCCGACCGCGATCGCCGGGGCGACCTTGTGCATCACCAGATTCAGTGGGAAATTGAAGGGCGCAATGGCCAGAATGGTCCCGATCGGAAAGCGGCGCGCGATTCCCACACGGCGGCGCATCGACGCCAGCGCCGCGTGGTCCAGGTCCGCCAGCGAGGCCGGACGGCCATCGGCGTCCGTGGTCTGGTACTCGAACACCCCGGCATCCGCGTCCAGCGGCACCTCGTCGCCATGCTGGAGCCGGGCCTCCGCGGCCGCGTTGGTCAGGTTGAAGATCGCCCGCGACACCTCGCCGCGGGCGTCATACAGCGGCTTGCCCGCCTCGGCGGCGATGGTACGCACGAACTCGTCGCGCCGCGCCTTCAGCAACTCCGCCGCCCGCGCCAGGATGTCGGCGCGCGCGAAACGCGGCAGCTTGCGCATGATCTCGAAGGCGCGCTGCGCCCGGACCATGGCCCGCTCCACGTCGGCGGCGCTGGCAACCGGCATTTCGCCCACGACGCTGCCGTCATAGGGAGACAGGATTTTCTCTAAGGTCATGCGGCAGGCTCCAGGCGTTCCATGAAAGTGCTTTCATTAAACGCGGCAGGACTGACAC
Organism: Pigmentiphaga kullae; assembly: GCF_004216695.1. Lineage (GTDB taxonomy): Bacteria > Pseudomonadota > Gammaproteobacteria > Burkholderiales > Burkholderiaceae_B > Pigmentiphaga > Pigmentiphaga kullae. The sequence continues at coordinate 2,906,180 of NZ_SGXC01000001.1, read as the reverse complement.
ACGGAAGCGAGTACCAGGTGATGGCAGCGTTCTGAAAAACAGAACACCTAGAATGAGATCACCGCCCTTTGCACATCTCGAGCAGCGGCTCCAGAAAGGCCCGCGCCGCAGCCGAGAGCTTGTGGTGCCGCGCCGTGATGATGTCCAGGCTGGCCTGCCGGCATGACTTGTCCGAAACCGGCACCCCCGCCAACAATCCGGCCGCTTCTTCGTGCGCGAACGTCAGCGGCGGCATGCACGAGATCACGTCCGAACCCGCCACCAGCGTCTTGAGCAATTGCAGCGAATTGGCCACGCAGTGCACCGACAGCGCGACGCCGGCGCGCGCGGCGGCGTGATCGATCAGATAGCGGGTGCCGAAGGTCTCGTCGGGCAACACCATCCGCTCGCCGGCAAGATCCGTCATGCGCAGCGATTTGCGGCGCGCCAGCGGATGGGACGGACGGCAGATCACCTGCAAGGGCTGCGCCAGCCGGCCCTGCAGCACCAGGTCCTCGCGGCTGAGCACGTCGAACGCCAGCCCGATCTCGGCCGATTCGTCGACCACCCGGTCGGCGATCTGGTGCGTGCCGCAGACTTCCACCTGGAAATCGATGCCCGGATACGCGGCACTGAAGCGCGTCATCAGCCCTGGCAGGAAGTCCCCGGTCACGGCCTCGATCACCGCCAGCCGGACCGTGCCTCGTCGCAGGTCGGTCAAGTCGTGGAGATCGGAGCGGATGCGCTCGATGCGGTGGTCGCTGTCGCAGACGAATTCGAACAGCATGCTGCCCGCCTCGGTGGGCAGCATGCCGCGCGGCGAGCGCTCGAACAGCGGCGCGCCCAGTTCCTGCTCCAGGTTCACGATCTGGCGACTGATGGCGCTGGGGGCGACGAAAAAGAGTTCGGACGCCCGGCGCAGGGAGCCGGTGCGGACGACCTCGGCGAAGTAGCGAAGAGCCTGGGGCTGGAGCATCGGAGCGAGGGAAAATGGCGGTTTCGGAAGAATAATTGCATATCCGCCCCCGTAGCCCCCTCCCTGTCACACAATACGCCTTGACGGCAAGCGCCGCAGGCCCGATAGTGTATGCAGATCTTCAAGCGTTGCGATTCCTGCGGTTGTGTGCGATCCACCAGTGCGCCATAAATTGTTCTAGTCCCTCCTTGATCGTCTCGTCCCGGGCATGAGCCCATCTCTCCATCAAGGAAACAATTATGGAAACCGGTATCGTCAAGTGGTTCAACTCGGAAAAGGGCTTCGGCTTCATCATGCCGGACAACGGCGGCAAGGACCTGTTCGCGCATTTCTCCGAAATCCAGGGCGACGGCTACAAGTCGCTGCAGGAAAACCAGCGCGTCAGCTTTATCGCCGGCCAAGGCCCCAAGGGTCCCCAGGCGACCAAGATCACCCCGCTGTGATTCTTGGCATACGCCGGTTGGTGACGGCGTAGGTTCAAAGACGACAAGCCCTCGCAAGAGGGCTTGTTTGTTATGGGCGGTCGAAATGAGGCTGATCGATTCAGATCCCGAGGAACTTGAAAGGCGCCGCCTGCTTGAATCCGCCGTTGGCCATGCCTGAATAGATGTTCGCCTGATTCGGGCCGAGGTCGAGCTTCATCACCCGTCCGGTTTCGCGCGAGAAATCCAGCTTCGTCAGATCGACCCAGAAGATATTGGGCGTCAGCGCCGACTCGAAGAAATAGCGCTTGTGCTTGTGGTCGGCGACGGTGCGCCAGCGGGTCGAGGAAATATTGGGCTGGTCCGGCGTGGTGATGCCCAGGGGCACCGAGACGTTGCGGATGACGCTGAAGACACTGGCGATCGTCTCCAGCGGATCTTCCGTCTTGGGAATCGCGTTGACGTAGAACGCCGCCCGGGCAAACCGGTCGGAAGCCCGGTTCGTGCCGGGCAGCATGACCGTCCCGCCGATCTGCTTCCAGTATTCCTCCATCGCCAGTTGTTTGTCGAAGGTCGGCGAGTTGGTCATGACCTGGTAGTCGCGGCTGTGGTGGATGACCTGCTTGCCGTCGATGTACTCGATGATGGCGCTGTCGCCGCTGGCGTCCGAGAGCGAGAGGTGCAAGGTCGCCAGGCGGGCCTCGCCGGGGACGTTGTCGGTCACGACGGTGAAAGGCTCTTTCGCCAAGGTGTCGACCGCCTCCTGGACGGTGGCGAAGTTGTCGAGCGCGTATTGCGCCCAGGCAGCGAGCGTCAGGCCGGGCGTCTTGCCGTCGTAGGCGGGGTAGGAGGACTCGACCAGCCACAGGACATTGGCCACCAGCCCCGCTTCGTTCATGCCGTCCGTTGTCGAGATGTCATAGCCCGAGGCGATGACGCTTCCGTACTTCGAGGTCCATTGAATGGAATTCGGGCCGGCTTCGCCGGATCGCCTCATGCCGCGCGGGAACACCCACAGGTTGGTACCGACGTCGACCTTCCAGTCCATCGAACGCGCCGTGACGACATGGCCGCCGGCGCCGAGATAGACAAAGCGGGTGCAGGCTTGCGCAGCCGAAACAGCCAGCATGCTTGCGCAGGCAAGCAAGGCGGCGCAGGCTGACGCGTAGCGGGACATTCTCGGGTTCATCAAACTCTCCATCCGAAGCATCGAGCGACTTTACCGCATCGGAACCGGAAGCAGGCTCGATGCGGCGGTCGGATGGCGTGTCAGGCGGGAGATCTACTGCGGTTCTATGCCCGCGTCCTGAACGATCTTGGACCAGGTCGGAATATCCGATTGGATCAACCTGGCGAAATCGGCTTGCGAGCCGGGCATCATTTCTATGCCAACGGGCGCGAACTTCTCGTGCGTGGAAGGCAGTTTCAGCATGGCCTGCACGGCGGCGTTCAGCTTGTCCGCGATCGGCTGGGGGATGCCGGTCGGCGCAACCAGGCCGATCCAGACCGTCATCGAGAACCCGGGAATGATTTCGTTCAGCGCCGGCAGATCGGGCATGGCTTCGCTGCGCGTTTTGCCGGTGGAGGCCAGGGCGCGCAGCCGGCCGGACTGGACGTAGGGAAGCGTCGAGGTGCCGCCCTCGAACATCATGTCGATCTGACCGCCCAACAAGTCGTTCATGGCCGGGGCGCTGCCCTTGTACGGCACGTGCAGGATATTCGTGCCGGTACGGCGCGTGAGCATTTCGCCCGCCAGATGGTGGGTGCCGCCGCGGCCCAAGGAACCGTAGGTGAGTTTGCCGGGTTTGGATTTCGCCAGCGCGATCAGTTCCTGGACGGTTTTCACCGGCACGGAACTGTTGACCACGAGATAGAAAGGGGTGGAGAACATCGTGGCGATGGGCGTGAAATCCTTCGCCGGATCCACGAGCAGCCCCTTGGTCGTCAGCGGGTTCAGGATCATGCCGGTTTGCGAGCTGACGAACAGGGTGTAGCCATCGGGCGCAGCGCGGGCGGCGGCGTTGGCCCCGATGGCCTGGTTGGCGCCGGGGCGGTTCTCCACGACGACGGGCTGCCCCAGCCGGCCGGCCATGTCTTCGGCCAGGGTGCGGGTGAACGTGTCCACCAGGCCGCCGGGCGTATAGGGCACGATGAGCTTGATCATGCGGTCCGGATACCGGCCGGCCTGGTCCTGGGCGGACGCGGCAGCCGGCGCCAGCACCGCGGCAGCCAGGGCCAGCCAGATCCTGGCTCTTGTTCCAAAGCGTGTCTTCATGTCGTCTCCTCCTAGGGGCAAAGCGGGCGCTTCATACGCGCCGCGGTTGCGCTGCCATCTGCGGATGGTCGTGGCGTTTCTCTGTTGTCGAGATTAATATAAGCATATTTTATATAAAGTAAATTTACAAATATTCATCGCGCCAAGGAGGAGAAATATGAACGCGCCCGTTTCCCGCTCAGAGAGCCGCCCCGATCTACAACGATTCGGCCTGCGTACCTTTCTTGCGTCGTTGTCCGGCGACGAGCTTGAACGGCATGCCGCGCCTGCCGCGCTTGCCGATGTCGCCGCCCGCCTGGACGGCAATCCGCGCGCGGCATGGTTCGAGAACATCGAAGGCAGCAGCTTCCCCTTGTGCGGCAACGTCGCGGGCAGCCGGGCCCGCCTGGCCGCCGCCTTCGGTACCACGGCGGACAAGGTGTTGTCCGAGGTGCTCGCGCGGCTGCGCAAGCCGGGCGAGCTGGTGGAAGTGCCGCGCGCGCACGCCCCGGTGCAGGAGGTCGTGCTGACCGGCGACGAATGCGACTTGACCGCCCTGCCGGTGCATCTGCAGCATGAGTTCGACGGCGCGCCGTACATATCGGCGTCGGTGGACTTCGTCCACGATCCCTCCGCCGGGCATACGAACGTGGGCATGCGCCGCCTCATGCTGCGCGGCCGCCGGTCGGCGGGCGTGGATCTGGTCGCGCCTTCCGATTTGCGCGCCATCTACATGGCACGCGCGGAACGCGGCGAGCGCACGCCGGTGGCGTTCGCCATCGGCAGCCATCCCATCGATCAACTCGCCGCCACGCTTCGCTTCCCCGGCGACGAGCTGGCGCTGATCGCGGCCTTGCGGGCCCAGCCTTTGGGCGTCGTCAAGTGCGTCACCAACGATCTGATGGTGCCCGCCGATGCCCAGTTCATCCTCGAAGGCTATTTCGACGAGCGCGGCCATGTGGAACCCGAAGGTCCGTTCGGCGAGTTCCTCGGCTACTACGGAGCGGTAAAACGCAATCCGCTCTTCCATTTGACCGCCATCACCCATCGCCGGGACGCCATCTTCCAAACCTCCTCCATCGGCGGACCGAGCATGCACTGCACGGATACGGCGCAGCTTTGCTCCCTGCGCACGGAGGTCCTCGTGTGGAAAGCGCTCGAGTCCGCCGTGCGCGAAGTGCGGGCGGTCTACGCGCCCCCCGCGGCGGGGGGATCGTTCAACGTCCGCATCGCGTTGCAGCAACGCGTCCCGGGCGAAGCGCGCAATGCCATCGCCGCCGCATTCGGCTGCCTGGGCAACGTCAAGAATGTGTTCGTCGTCGACCCGGACATCGATATCTATTCCGACGCCCAGATGGAGTGGGCGCTGGCGACGCGTTTTCAGGCGAGCAGGGACTTGGTCGTCCAAAGCGGGTTGAGGACGGTTCCATTGGATCCTTCGCTGGAAGGTTCTCGAACGACCGACAAGACCGGATTCGACTTGACGCTGCCGTGGCTGGCGCCTGGAGCCAGGCGTCCTATCGAGCATGAAGTTCCGCATCCCCCACGGTTCGGGGCTTCGAGCCATGCTTCCCTGGAGGCTGCGCTGGAGAGCGGCCCCAAGTTTTTCGCGGAGCTTATGACCGCGGTTGGAACTCGGGATGGGCGCGAGCTTGTCCGCGGTCTGGAAGACATCGCCTCCCGGCGCACGATTGCGCGTGATGATCAGGGGCGCTATCGGTTTGGTTGATAGCCGCTTGAAGCCGCGATTATCTTGATCGCGGCAACAAAAAACCCCTTGATCGGTGAAATCAAGGGGTCATTGCAAGACTGGCGGAGAGGGTGGGATTCGAACCCACGGTACGGGGTTACCGTACGCCTGATTTCGAGTCAGGTACATTCGACCACTCTGCCACCTCTCCGTGCACCTTTCAGTGCTTGCCTGGCCCGTGGCCGGAACCAGACAACAGCCCGCAACTATAGCACAGAAATTCGCGCTGTGTCCTGCCGTCGCTAATCCGTGATTTTCTTGTACACCGTGAGCCCCAGCACCAGGAAGATCACGAACAGGATCAGGAACAGGAAGAACAGGAACTTGGCGATGGCGGCGGCGCCGGCGGCGATGCCGGTGAATCCGAACAGCGCGGCGATGATGGAAACCACGAAAAAGATCAGTGCCCACTTCAACATGGCTGGCTCCTCCGGGATGTAGGTTTTTCAACCGTAACGCACCCCGGAGGATCAGGCAGGCGACGAATGTTACGGAGTGAGTCGCTCGACCCCGCCCATGTAGGGCCGCAGGGCCTCGGGCACCACGATGCTGCCGTCGGCCTGCTGGTAGTTCTCCAAAACCGCGACCAGCGCCCGCCCCACGGCCAGTCCGGAACCGTTGAGCGTATGCAGCAGTTCGGGCTTGCCCTGAGCGTTGCGGAAGCGCGCCTGGAGGCGGCGGGCCTGGAAGGCCTCACAGTTGGACACGGAAGAAATCTCGCGATACGCGGCCTGCGCCGGCAGCCAGACTTCCAGGTCGTAGGTCTTGGCGGCGCCGAAGCCCATGTCTCCGGTGCAGAGCAGGACGACGCGGTAGGGCAGGCCGAGCTTGCGCAGCACGGCTTCGGCGTGGCCGACCATTTCTTCCAGCGCGTCGTAGGAACGCTCGGGGTGGACGATCTGCACCATCTCGACCTTGTCGAACTGGTGCTGGCGGATCATGCCGCGGGTGTCGCGGCCGGCGCTGCCGGCCTCGGAGCGAAAGCACGGGGTGTGGGCGGTCAGCTTGATGGGCAGCGATTCGGCGTTGACGATCTCGCCGCGCACGGTGTTGGTCAGGGTGATCTCGGAGGTGGAGATCAGGTAGAGGTCTTCGCGCGGCACGGCTTCGCCGTTCTCGTCGACCGATTCCCCGCCCTTGGTGACCCAGAACATGTCGTCCTTGAACTTGGGCAACTGGCCGGTGCCGACCAGGGTGGCGGTGTTGACGATGTAGGGCGTGTAGCACTCGGTGTAGCCGTGCTCGCCGGTCTGGACGTCCAGCATGAATTGCGCCAGGGCGCGGTGCAGGCGGGCGATGGGGCCGCGCATCAGGGTGAAGCGCGAGCCGGACAGCTTGACCGCGGTCTCGAAGTCCAGGCCCAGCGGTTCGCCCAGGGCGACGTGGTCCCTGGCCTCGAAGGGCAGCGGCGCGGGGTCGTTGCCGTCGCGGCTCCAGCGGCGCACCTCGACGTTGTCGTCGCTGGAGGCGCCGTTGGGTACGCTGGCGTGCGGCAGGTTGGGCACGGCCAGCAGCAGGTCCTGCAGGTCGCGCTGGATGCCGGCCAGGTCTTCCTCGAGCGCCTTCAGGCGGGCGGGAATGGCCTGGGATTCGGCCAGCACGGCGGAGGCGTCCTCGCCCTTGGCCTTGAGCATGCCGATCTGCTTGGCCAGCGCGTTGCGGCGGGCCTGCAGGGTTTCGGTCTCCGTCTGCACCGACTTGCGCCGCGACTCGAGCGAGTTGAAGCCGTCGAGGTCTAGCGTGTAGCCCCGGTCCTTGAGCCGGGCGGCCACCGCCTGGGTGTCTTTGCGCAGCAGAGCGATATCGAGCATGGGAAAAAGCCGTGTTGAGAGGGGGAAAAAGGTCGCCCCGGCGGGCGGCGCAGGAGGCCGCCCGGCCGGGGTATTCCGATTTTAGCCTCCCCGGCCCGCCTTCACCCCACGGGGGCCTCCTGCCCGGGCAGGCTCGCTGCCGCCCGGGTGTCCGGCTCCAGGGTCAGCAGGCGCCGGAGAGTGTCGCGCAGCGCCGGCCCGGCGGCGCCCTCGGCCTGTGCCGGCAGGCGGCGCGCGACGAATCCGTCGGGCCGCACCAGCACGGCGCCGCCGTCGGCCACGGGATACAGCCGGCCGAACTTGGGCTCGTCGGCCCGGTAGTGGCCGCCGGCGCCGATGTGCACGACGCGCAGGGCCACGCCCAGTTCCCGGCCCACGGCGCGGGCAGCCTGGGTCCAGGCCTGGGCATCGCGCTGCACGACCAGCGAAAAGGCGGTGCCCCACAGGTCGACGGTGGACAGCCGGCGGCCGGCGGAGTCGTACAGCCAGACGTGGGGGGCGCGCACGCCGGGCACGGTGCTTTCCTCGTAGTGCTCGAGGGTGGCGCGCGGCGGCTCGTCGCCGTCGCGGATCACGGCGGCGGAGTCGTAGACCGTGCCCAGCTGGAAGCCGGTGTGCAGCACGCTGTTGTCGCCGTGCGGCGCGACGCATTCGCGCAGGAAGGCGACGGCTTGCGGGCTGAAGGTCCCGTGCAGGCTGACGCCGGGCTCGCCCACGGCGATGGCCGCCGCGATGGCCTGGAAGTTGAGCGAGTTGTAGGTGGCCGCCTTGACGGTAAGCAGCGCCTTGCCCTTGCGCTCGACCTCGTAGGTGTCGAGCAGCGTGTCGGGCGCGGCGCCGCGCAGCACCAGGCCCAGCTTCCACGCCAGATTGTTGGCGTCCTGCACGCCGGTGTTGGCGCCGAAGCCACCCCAGGGCGAATGCCAATGGGCCGCGTCGCCCGCGAACAGGACATTGCCCTCGCGCCACTTGCGCAGCAGGCCCGTGGTGTAGTCGAAGCGGTAGACGCGAACGATCTCGACGGGCAGGTCCGGCATGCCCAGCGCGCCGCGTATCCGTTCGAGCAGCGCGGCGGTGTCGGGCAGCGTATCCTCGTCGTGGCGGAAGCTGTAGCGCCACAGCCCGGTGTCCGGATGCTTGCTGCCGAACCAGCCGGCATGGCGCGGATCCAGCACGAAGGAGTGGAAGTAGCCGTCGCGCCCCAGGGTATCGTCCAGGTCGGCGCGAAACTCGGCCAGCACCTGGTTGCCGAAGGTCGGGCCATGGTCCTCGCCCCGGCCGATACGGTTGCGCACGAAGCTGCGGGCGCCGTCGCAGGCCACGAGGTAGCGCGCCCCCACCTCCCGCAATGCGCCCGACTCGAGCTCCTTGACGGCCAGCCGCACCGCGCTGCCCTGGTCCTCGACGTCCACCACCTGGGTGCCGAAGTGCAGCGCGACGCTTTGCCAGGCGGCCGCCTGGTGGCGCAGCGCGGCCTCGTAATCCGAAGCCGGGACCTTGCGCGGATAGACGGGCGCGAGCTGCGCCCATTTATGTTCGTATTCCGCATCGGTGCCCAGCGAGGACCGGACGTCGGCCACGGGCCCCTGGGCGATGCGCACGTAGAAGCCCTGGCCGTTGGAGCGGGGAATGGACCACCCCTTGCCTTCCAGCAGTTCCCAGACGCCCCATTGCCGGTAGAGCTCGGCAGTGGATGCATGGACGTACTGGCCCTTGGGCAACACGGTGGTGCTGGGGCGCTTCTCGAACAGCGCGACGCGCAGCCCTTCCCGGCCCAGCAGATAGGCCAGCGCGAGGCCGACGGGGCCACCGCCGCAGATGGCGACGTCGACCTGTGCCATGGCTCCGTTCATGCATCTTCTCCCACCGCGCTGCGGCGCATGCGTTCCGGATCCTTGTTCCACTCGGACCACGATCCGACGTACAGCCGGGGCCGGACGCCGGCCTCGGCCATGGCCATGGCGACCAGGGCCGACAGGACGCCGCCGCCGCAGTACACCACGGCCTCGCCGCCGGGCTCGACGCCGGCCTGGGCCAGCAGCCGCGCGCGTTCCCCGGCTGGCCTGAGCCGGCCCGACGGGGTCCAGAACTCGGACGCGGCCAGATGCCGCGCGCCGGGGATATGGCCGGCCAGATAGGACGCCTCGTCCCGTGCGTCGACCAGCACGGCATCGCCGGAAAGCCGCTCGACCTCGCCCACCTCGATCTGCGGCAGATGCCCGCCGGCCAGAGGCAGCTCGTCAGGCAACTGGCGCCGCCGGGGTTCGTCGCCGCGCGCCAGCGCGCCGCCGGCGGCAATCCAGGCCTTCAGTCCGCCATCGAGCAGGAGCACCCTGGCAAGCCCGGCCCAGCGCAGCACCCACCAGCCGCGGGCAGCCAGCGCCGGGGTCGGGCCGTAGACGACGATTTCGGTATCCGGACCCACCCCCCAGTTGCGCAGCGTGGCGGCCAGTTGCCCGAGGCCGGGCAGCGGCAGGTTCCCGCTGCCCGGCGTGGGCTCCGCCGCGAATGCATCGCGGATCTGCCCATGGACGGCACCGAAGATGTGGCCGTCGCGGTACGAGCGGTATTCGATGTCCGGGTCGCCCAGGCGGACATCGACGAACAGCCTGTCGTCGTTCGGGCGGGCCAGCAGTTCCTCGGCCTGCACGAAGTCCGGTTCGAATGCGTGTCCGCCGCGGACCGATACGTGAGTCATATCCATAGTTGGAAAAGTCATTGGCATGTTGTTGGAAACGGCCCGAGCATTGTTGGCGAGCGCCCGGCCTGGCGCGTTACCGCCCGCTGAACAGCCGGTCGGGACAACGAACTGGGGGTAAATGCTGCCCGCCTGTTCAGTCCAGGGTAAGCCCGCCGCGACAGCGGCTCCTAGAATGAAATCGCCCCATACGGCCCCGATCCGATCAACCGCCAGGAGACAACGACAAGTGGTGCCGCTCCGCCTTCTCCAGACCCGCCCTCACGCCTGGGTGGCCGCCGCCCTGCTTGCGCTGGGGCAGCCCCAGCCGGCCGCCGCCCAGCCCTATCCCAGCCGCCCCATCAAGGTGGTGATGGCCTGGAGCGACGGTTTCCCCGCCAACTCCACGCGCCTGTTCGCCAAGGAACTGTCGGAACGCCTGAAGCAGCCCGTCGTGGTCGAGATTCAGCAGGGCGCGGGCGGCGAAGTCGCGGCCCGGCACGTGAAGAACGCCGCCCGCGACGGCTACACGCTACTGGCCACGGGCACCTCGGTCACGACCTCCTGGGCGCTGCGTCCGGGCAACGTCGATCCGGGCACCGACCTGCAGCCCATCGCGCAATTGGTCGCCACGCCCTACGTCATCGTCTCGCGCGCGGGCGCCTACGCCGACTTCGACAAATTCCTGGAAGGCGCCCGCGACAGCCGGAAGAAACTCAACTACGCCTCCCCCGGCGTGGGCTCGGGCATGCACTTCCTGGGCGAGATGATCAAGACCTCGGCCGGCATCGACATGGTCCACATTCCCTACGCCTCGGGCGCGCGCCAGTTGCAGGCCCTGCTGGCGGGCGACGTGGACATCGCCATCATTTCGCTGGTGACGGCGCTGCCGCAGATCAGGATCGGCAAGCTGGACGCGCTGGCGGTCAGCACCGCGACGCGCAGTCCGGAGCTGCCGGCGGTACCGACCCTGACCGAGAAGAAGCTGCGCGGCGTACCCGCCATCTCTTCCTGGATCGCGCTGTTCGGCCCGGCCGGCCTGCCCGCCGATATACTGGATGCGCTGTCCTCGCAGATCACCGCCGCCGCGGGCGACGACGACCTGCGCAAGCTCGTCGCCTCGTGGGGCGCCGAAGTCCCGGACACGCGGCGGACCAGCCTCGAACACGTCGTGCAGACCGAGAAGGCCCTGTGGTCGAAGGTGGCGAAGGAGAAGAATATTGTCGATCCCAACTGACGCCCACGATTCGCCCCACCTTTGCTATTGCGGCGGGGACTACGGCCGGGTCTCGGTCATGGCGTCGGGCGTCGAACTGGCGGACCACGCCCGCGACTGCGTGCAGGTGCTGGTGAACATGCACCAGGAACCCTTGCCCGTTCGCCTGAACGGCGGCTCGCACCGCCTGGATCCGTTCCGCGCGCTGGTCATCCACCCCCGGCAGACCTATGCCATCCCTCCCGCGCCGGGGCGCGCGCGGCATCCTGGCCAGGTCGGGTCCATCCTGATCAAGGCCTCGCCGCTGTTGAACGACAGCGCCGGGCCCGTCGGCCATGCCGGGGACGACGATCCGGTCGACATGATCACCCTGCCCGGCCCGCTGCGCGCCGATGCCATGCAACTGGTGGCGGAACTGTTCCGCGCCGGCCCCGACCCGCGAGCGGTGTCGCAGGGCGTCCGGACGCTGTACCAGGCGGCCGTGGCCCGTTCGCTGGAGAACCGGACGCGCGACGTATCCCGCGACACGGCGGTCCAGGCCAGCAGCCTGGAGGAACGCGTGGGCCGCGACGCCCGTGCCGGCCAGTTGCGCGACCTGGAGGATTTCGCCGCGTTCCGGCGCGGCGCGGATACCTACGGCGTGTCCGAGCGCTATTTCTATACCCTGTTCCGGCGCGCGACGCGGATGACGCCCCGGGCCTACTACAACATGCGACGCCTGGACGCCGCCTTCGCGCTGCTGGCCGGCGAAGCGAAAAGCATCTTCGAGATCACCTACGATCTGGGCTTCAGCGCCCCGCCCCACTTCACGCGCTTCATGAAAAGCAACACGGGCTGGACGCCGTCGGAGTACCGGCGCCGGGTGCGGGGGATGCCGCCGTCGCTGCGGCCGCATTTCGCCTGCGGCGGCGCGGCCGCCTAACCCTTCTTCGCTTCCTTGTCGAGCTCGCGCAGGAAGGCGAGCTTCTGGCCGATCTTGGCTTCCAGCCCGCGGTCGGTGGGCTGGTAGAACTTGGCGCGCAGGCCGTCCGGGAAGTAATCGACCCCGGCCGCGTAGGCGTGCGGCTCGTCGTGCGCGTAGCGGTACTGCTTGCCGTGCCCCAGTTGCTTGAGCAGCTTGGTGGGCGCGTTGCGCAGGTGCATGGGCACGGGCGCGCTGCCGTTGTCGGCGGCAAAGCGCCTGGCCATGTTGTAGGCGTTGTAGACGGCGTTGGACTTGGCGGCGCAGGCCAGGTAGACCACGGCCTGGGCCAGCGCCAGTTCGCCTTCGGGCGATCCCAGGCGCTCGTACACGTCGGCCCCCGAGGTGGCGATGTCCAGCGCGCGCGGATCGGCCAGGCCGATGTCCTCGACCGCCATGCGGATCAGGCGGCGCGAGAGGTAGCGCGGATCCGCGCCGCCATCCAGCATGCGGCAGAACCAGTACAGCGACCCGTCCGGATCCGAGCCGCGCACGGCCTTGTGCAGGGCGCTGATCTGGTCGTAGAAGGCGTCGCCGCCCTTGTCGAAGCGGCGCAGGTTCTGCGACAGCGCGGTCTCCAGCCATTCGGCGTCGACCTGCGTGCGCCCCGCCCCGCGCGCCGAATCGGCCACCACCTCGACCGCGTTGATGACGCGGCGGGCATCGCCATCAGCCCAGGCCGCCAGTTGTTCCTGCGAGGCCTCGTCGAACTCGATGTCGCCCAGCATGGCGATGGCCTTGGCGATCAGCAGCCGCAGTTCCTCGGCGCTGAGCGATTGCAGCACGTAGACCCGTGCCCGCGACAGCAGGGCCGAATTGACCTCGAACGAGGGGTTCTCGGTGGTGGCGCCGATGAAGGTGAACAGCCCGCTTTCCACGTAAGGCAGGAAGGCATCCTGCTGGGCCTTGTTGAAGCGGTGTACTTCATCGACGAACAGGATGGTGCGGCGCCCCTTCAACTGCGCCGCCTGGGCCGCGACCACCGCGTCGCGGATGTCCTTGACTCCGCCCAGCACGGCCGATATCGCGATGAACTGGGCGTCGAAGGAGTTGGCCATCAGGCGCGCCAGCGTGGTCTTGCCCACGCCCGGCGGCCCCCAGAAGATCATCGAGTGCGGCCGCCCCGACTGGAAGGCCACGCGCAGCGGCTTGCCCGGCCCCAAGAGATGGCTCTGCCCGACGACCTCGTCCAGCGTGCGCGGCCGCAGCCGCTCGGCCAGCGGCGCGGCGGCGTCGGGCACCTTGGCGGCCGGGGGCGTATCGTCGGGGAACAGGTCGGACATGGGTGGAAAGAACGCGAATCAGCGGCCGCCGGCCGGCGCCTGTCCGCCCATGCGCACCACGTCCACGCCGGCGGGCGCCTTGAAGCGGAAGCTGTCCTGCGGCAGTTGCGGATTGCGGGCGATGCCGCTGAAGGTAATGGCGGTGGTCTGGCCAAAGGCGTCCAGCAATTCCAGGCGCGCCGGCAGGCCGTCCTTGAAGGCGATGTCCACGCGCGAGAAACCCGCGTCGGGCGTCCTGGGCGTGGCGCGCAGCCACTGCAGGCCGTCGCGCTCGGGCTGCTCGGCCACGTTGAAGGACTGCTCCAGCGATCCCGATCCGAACAGGATCTGCGCCGGCGAGGAACCGATGGCCTCGCCCACGTCGCGCACCGTGACCTGGCTCAGGTCGGGGTCGTACTGAAACAACTGCTTGCCATCCGAGACAATCAGTTGTTCATAGGGCTTGGCCACTTCCCAGCGGAAGCGCCCGGGGCGCTGGAACGAGAAGCTGCCGGACTGCGCCGGCGCCGCCTGCCCCGAGGACCCGCGCGTGACTTGCGAGAAGCTGCCGCGCGCGGACTGGGTGTTGCTTGCGAAGGCGTGCAACTGGTCGATGGCGCCCGCCAGCGCGGCGCCCGGCAGGGCCAGGGCCGCGGCCAGGCCGGCGCCGGCGGCGGCGCGGGCCAGGAAGGCGGTGGTCTTGGAAACGAACATCATGGGGGACTCTCCGTAGCGCAGCGCGGCAGGACCGGTCATTCGTCCTGGCTGGCGGGGGCAAGGATTTCCCGGTTGCCGTTGGACTGCATGGCGGAAACCATACCCGAACGCTCCATCTGTTCGAGTAAGCGGGCGGCACGGTTGTAACCGATGCGCAGGTGGCGCTGCACCAGGGATATCGAGGCGCGGCGGTGCTTGAGCACCACTTCCACCGCCTGGTCGTACATGGGGTCGGATTCGGCGTCCCCCATGCCGGTCACGCTGCTCAAGCCATCGCCGGTCTCGCCCTCGATGGAGCCTTCCAGGATGCCTTCCTCGTAGTTGGGTTCGCCCTGCGCCTTCAACTGCTCGACCACCCGGTGCACTTCGTCGTCGGTGACGAAGGCTCCGTGGACGCGGGTGGGCAGGCCCGAGCCCGGCGGCATATACAGCATGTCGCCCTGGCCCAGCAGGGCTTCGGCGCCCATCTGGTCGAGGATGGTGCGCGAATCGACCTTGGACGAGACCTGGAACGAGATCCGGGTCGGGATGTTGGCCTTGATCAGGCCGGTGATCACGTCCACGCTGGGCCGCTGGGTGGCCAGGATCAGGTGGATGCCGGCGGCGCGGGCCTTCTGCGCCAGGCGGGCGATCAGCTCCTCGATCTTCTTGCCCACCACCATCATCAGGTCGGCCAGCTCGTCGATGACCACCACCACCATGGGCAGCGGCTGGAGCGGCTCGGGCGAATCGGGCGTGAGCGAGAACGGATTGGGGATGGGTTCCTCGCGCTTGATGGCGTCGTGGATCTTGGTGTTGTAGCCGGCCAGGTTGCGCACGCCCATCTTGCTCATCAGCCGATAGCGCTTGTCCATCTCGGCCACGCACCAGTTCAGCGCGTTGGCGGCCTGGCGCATATCGGTCACGACCGGCGCCAGCAGGTGCGGGATACCCTCGTAGACGCTCATTTCGAGCATCTTCGGATCGATCAGGATCAGGCGCACCTGGGTGGGATCGGCCTTGTACAGCAGCGACAGGATCATGGCGTTGATCCCCACCGACTTGCCGGAACCGGTCGTGCCCGCCACCAGCAGGTGGGGCATCTTGGCCAGGTCGGCCACCACGGGCTTGCCGGCGATGTCCTTGCCCAGCGCCATGGTCAGCACCGACGAGCTGCCATGGTAGGTCTGCGACCCCAGGATCTCGGACAGCTTGACGGTCTGGCGCCGCAGGTTGGGCAGCTCCAGGCCCATCAGGTTCTTGCCGGGGATGGTCTCGACCACCCGGATGCTGACCAGGCTAAGCGCCCGCGCCAGGTCCTTGGCCAGGTTGACGATCTGGCTGCCCTTGACGCCCACCGCCGGCTCGATCTCGTAGCGGGTGATGACCGGGCCGGGCTGCGCGGTGACCACGGAAACCTGGACGCCGAAGTCGGCCAGCTTCTTCTCGATCAGGCGCGAGGTGAACTCCAGGGTCTCGGTGGAAACGGTTTCCTGGGCCGGCGGCGGCGGATCGAGCAGGCTGAGCGGCGGCAACTGGCTGTCGGTGATCTCGGCGAACAGTGCCTGCTGCTTTTCCTTCTCGACGCGTTCGGACTTGGGCACCACGGTAACCGCCGGCTCGATGCGCACGGGCTGTTCGTGGACCAGCTTTTCCTGCTTGGCCACCACGACCTCGGCGCGGGCCTGCACGGCCACCTCGCCCACCTTGCGGTCCTCGCGGGCCTGCCAGGAATTCCGGATGCCGCGCAGCCCCAGTTCCAGCCAGGAGCCGATCTTCTCGGCCACCACCAGCCACGAGAAGCCGAAGAACAGGCTGGCGCCGATGGCGAACAGGACCAGCAGCAGCAAGGTCGCGCCGGTATAGCCGAACGAGGACGAGGCGTACTTGGCGATGCTCTCGCCTATCATGCCGCCGCTGCCGTGCGGCAGGGATTCGCCGAAGGACCGCAGGCGCAGCGCCTCGAGGCCCACCGAGCCGACCATGAGGGCGAAAAAGCCCAGGCCCTGTTCCCAGCGCACCCGCTGGGGCACGTCGGATTCGGAGCCGCCGCGCAGGAACTGGTGGGCCAGGCGCAGGTAGCTGGCGTAGACGCGCTGCAACAACAGCACGACGAACCACCAGGCCGAGGCACCGATCAGGAACAGGATGAGGTCGGCCAGCCAGGCGCCGAAGCGGCCCCCGCTGTTGTGGACATGGTCGATCTGCACGGCGTGCGACCACCCCGGATCGCCCGAGTTGTAGGTGGCCAGCACCAGGGTCAGATAGACGGCCAGGGCGGCGAACAGGATCCAGCGCGCCTCGCGGAACAGGCGGGACAGGCGGCCGGGCAAGGCACCGGTCGAATTGCCGGTGTTCTGCGAATTGCGGGTATTCCCCGCGGTAGCGGTACGTGCCATGGGCTGATTATAAGTGGCCGGCGCCCGATCAAGCTCCCCGGGGCTATCGCAGCCATAGAAATATACAATTCCGTTCGCCCCGTCCCCGGCAGGCTCCAGGGTTGAAAACGCGAGGGGACGGGATCACCTATGATGACGGTTGCAAATCGGGCGCTCGGCGCCAGGAAATTGTTGAGATCATGAGCCAAGACAAACACGCCAAAGTCCTCGTCCTCGGGTCGGGGCCGGCCGGGTATACCGCCGCCGTCTACGCCGCCCGGGCCAACCTCTCGCCCATGCTGATCACCGGTGTCGAACAGGGTGGCCAGTTGATGACGACGACCGAGGTGGACAACTGGCCCGCCGACGTGAACGGCGTGCAGGGGCCGGAGCTGATGCAGCGCTTCCAGCAGCATGCCGAGCGTTTCAATACCGACATCGTCTTCGACCACATCCATACCGCGCACCTGGACCAGCGGCCGTTCAAGCTGGTCGGCGACTCGGGCACCTACACCTGCGACGCGCTGGTCATCGCCACCGGCGCCTCGGCCAAGTACCTGGGCCTGCCGTCGGAAGAAAACTACAAGGGCCGCGGCGTCTCGGGCTGCGCGACCTGCGACGGGTTCTTCTACAAGAACCAGGACGTCGCCGTGGTCGGCGGCGGCAACACCGCCGTGGAAGAAGCGTTGTACCTGGCCAACATCTGCCGCACCGTCACCCTGATCCACCGCCGCGACAAATTCCGCGCCGAGCCCATCATGGTCGACAAGCTCAACGAGAAGGTCCAGGAAGGCCGCGTGATCCTGAAGCTCTTCAACGAGCTGCAGGAAGTGCTGGGCGACGATTCGGGCGTGACCGGGGCGCGGCTGCGCGACAACCAGACCGGCCAGACCGAGGACATCGCCGTCACCGGCGTCTTCATCGCCATCGGCCACCAGCCCAACACCGGCATCTTCAAGGGCCAGGTGGAAATGAAGGACGACTACATCATCACCCGCAGCGGCCTGAACGGGCTGGCCACGATGACCTCGGTCCCCGGCGTGTTCGCCGCCGGCGACGTGCAGGACCACGTGTACCGCCAGGCCATCACCAGCGCCGGCACCGGGTGCATGGCGGCCCTGGACGCCCAGCGCTGGTTGGACGGCGAAATGGTGTAGTCAGCCCCCCCTACGCGCTTACGCGCGCCCCCCAGGGGGCGATGCGGGTGGACCGGCAAAGCCGGATCCACCGCATCCTGGAGTAAACATAGGCTGGCGGGCGATGGGACAGTAAAGGGGCTGAAATGGGCAAATCCAGTAGCAGTAGCGGCCTCTCAGGTCTGAAAGCGTTGCAGCGGGAGTTGCAGGAGCAGCGGCTGGCGGCGGAGGCCGCTGAGCGGGAGGCTCGGCGGCGGGCGGAGGAAGCCCGGCGGGCGGCGGTCGAGTTTCGGGCGCTGGTCGGCGGGGTGGTGCCGCTGAAGGACACGGGCAGGGTCGATCCCTCGCCGGTCGCGCCCGCTCCCCTGCCCTACAAGCGCTGGGAAGACGAATCCGAGGTGCTGCGGGAATCCATTTCCGACGACTACGGCGCCGACTGGCTGATCGATACCGACGACACGCTGTCCTACCGCCGCACCGGCCTGGGACAGGACATCGTGCGCAAGCTGCGGCGCGGCCAGTGGACGGTGCAGGCCCAGCTCGACCTGCACGGCCACCGGGTGGAAGAGGCCCGCGAGGCGCTGGGGGAATTCCTGCGCGCCTGCGTGAAACAGGAGATGCGCTGCGTGCGCATCATCCATGGCAAGGGGCTGGGATCGAAGAACCGCACGCCCATCCTGAAGGAAAAAGTGCGGCGCTGGCTGGTGCAGAAGGAAGAAGTGCTGGCCTTCGTCGAGGCCCGTGCCAACGACGGCGGTTCGGGCGTGGTGCTGGTGCTGCTGCGGGGCCCGGACCGGCCGGCCTGACCCCTTTTCCCGTCAGCGCTTGGTCATCGCCTCGGGCGAGAAATGCGCCGGCGTATCGTCGCGCCGCTTCTGGCGCCACTCCATGATGGTCTTGAGCAGCAGCGTCAGCATGGCCATGCAGGCCAGCAGCGCCGCGGCCGTGAAGGCGGCGGCGGTCTTGTAGTCGTTGTTGAGCTGTTCGACCAGCAAAGGCAGCGTCAGGGTCTGGTTCATGATGGTGCCGGACACCACCGACACCGCGCCGAACTCGCCCACCGCCCGGGCATTGGTGATGACGATGCCGTACAGCAGCGCCCACTTGATGTTGGGCAGGGTCACGCGCCGGAAGATCTGCCAGCCGGACGCGCCCAGCGACAGCGCCGCGATTTCCTCGTCGGCGCCCTGGGCCTGCATCAGCGGGATCAGGATGCGGGCCACGTAGGGCGAGGTCACGAACACCGTCACCATGATGATGCCGGGCCAGGCGAACATCAGCTGGATGTCGTGGCTGTACAGCCACTTGCCCAGCGTGCTTTCCAGCCCGTAGACGACCAGGTAACACAGGCCCGCCACCACGGGCGAGGTCGCGTAGGGGATGTCGACCAGGGTGGTCAGCAGCCGCCGGCCGAAGAAATCGTAGTGGGTCACGCACCAGGCCAGCAGGATGCCGAACACCAGGTTGATCGGCACCGTCGCCAGCGTGGTCAGCACGGTCAGGCCGATCGCGTGCTTCATGAAGTCTTCGTCCAGGTTCTGGGCCAGCAGGCTCCAGCCGCCCGACAGCGCCTGCGAGAAGATCAGCGCCAGCGGCACGACCAGGATCAGCACCGTCAGCACGATGCCCAGCGCGATCAGCAACCATTGATGGACGAGAGTGGGCCGTTTGTTGGTCATGGCAATCGTGTCAGGTGCGGCGGAGCAGTCGTCCCTGGACGACCTGCAAGAGGAACAGCAGCAGCAGCGAGGCGATCAGCACCACCGAGGCGATGGCGGCCGCGGCGGGATAGTCGAACTCCTGCAGGCGCACGAAGATCATCAGCGACGTGATCTCGGTCTGGAACGGGATGTTGCCGGCGATCATGATGACCGCTCCGAACTCGCCCAGGCTGCGGATGAAGGCCTGCGAGGCGCCGGAGATCAGCGCCGGCACCAGGCTGGGCAGCAGTACGCGCCAGAAGGTCTGCCAGCGCGTGGCGCCCAGCGTGGAAGCGGCTTCCTCGAACTCGGGCTCGAGGTCTTCCAGTACGGGCTGCAGCGAGCGCACGATGAACGGCAGGCTGGTGAAGATCATGGCCACCACCAGCCCGGGGTAGGCATACGAAATCTTGATGCCCAGCGGCTCGAACCAGCGCCCCAGCCAGCCGTTGGGCACGAACAGCGCCGATAGCGTGATGCCGGCCACCGCCGTGGGCAGGGCGAACGGCAGGTCGACCAGCGCATCGATCAGCCGCCGGCCGGGAAAATCGTAGCGCGAGACGATCCATGCCAGCACGAAGCCTATCCCGGTCACGATGACGGTCGAGTAGAACGCCCCCGACACCGTGACCTTGTAGCTCTGCACCACGCGGGGATCGGAGATGGCCCGCCAGTATTGGGCCCAGGTCATGTCGCCGACGTACAGCAGCAGGGCCGACACGGGCACCAGGATGACCAGGCTGAGGAACAGCACCGAGAAGCCAAAGCTCGGCACGAAGCCGGGCAGGACCGGCGGACGGCGGAAAAATCGGAAGGACGGATTCACGGCGTAGGCGGCGGGATCGGGGCGGAAGCGACGAAGCGCGGCCCCCCTGCGGGGTGGCCGCGCCTTGCCGGGAAGGATTGTACGGCACCGGCCCGGAGACCGGTGCCGCCACGATCAGCGCTTGGCCAGCAACTGGTCCAGCACGCCGTTGGAACCGAAGTGGTTTTTGGTGATGTCGTCCCAGGAACCCAGCACCTTGGTCGGATCGATCAGGCGCACCTTGGAATAGCGGTCGGCCACGACCTTGGCGACGTCGGGGTGGTTGACCCGGTAATTGAAGGTGGTCAGCAGCAGCTGGATCTCGCGGGTGTACTGGTAGTTCAGGTATTCGGTGGCGAGCTGGCGGGTGCCCTTCTCGTCCACGACCTTGTCCACCACGGCCACCGGGAACTCGGCCAGCACGGACACCGGCGGCACGACGACTTCATAGCCGCCCGCCTTGAATTCCTCGCCCTTGGCGATGTTGATCACTTCCGACTCGAAGGTCAGCAGCACGTCGCCCTGCCCGTTCTGCGCGAACGCCACGGTCGCGCCGCGCCCGCCGGTGGGAAAGTTGACGACGTTGTGCAGTACCTTGCCGACGAACTGCTTGATCTTCTCCTGGTCGCCGCCGAACTTCTCGTTGGCGTACAGCCAGGCGCCCAGGTAGGTGTAGCGCGCGTTGCCCGAGGTCTTGGGGTTCGGGAACACCAGCTTGACGTCGTCGCGCACCAGGTCGTCCCAGTTCTTGACGTTCTTGGGATTGCCCTTGCGCACCAGGAAGGCGATGGTGCTGTAGTACGGCGAGCTGTTGTTCGGGAAAGCCTTCTGCCAGTCCTTGCGCAGCAATCCGCGCTGGGCCAGGATGTCGACGTCGGGCACCTGGTTGAAGGTCACGACGTCGACCTTCTTGCCCTGGATGATGTCCTGCGCCTGGCGCGAGGTGCCGGCGAACGACTGGTCGATCTTGACGTCGTGGCCGCTCTTGGCCTTCCAATACGCCTGGAACTTGGGATTGACCGCGGCGAACACCTCGCGGGCAACGTCGTACGAGGCGTTCAGCAGCGGTTTGTCCTGGGCTTGCGCCGTCCCCGTCACTGCCGTGAGCAGCGCGGCCGACGTGGCCGCGAGCACGATGATCTTCTTGAACATGAAACGGCGTCCTTCTTCTGACTATGTGGATGCGAGAGACGTAAACGTAACAAATCCACATATGTCATCAAACCATATATTCATCATTTCTTTATTCTTGTGAGAAATATATGGCGGACGCAACGGGCGGCGGCCGCCGCCCGGCCGGTCAGACCGCGGCTTCGCCGGTCTCGCCGGTGCGGATGCGGATGACCTGTTCGACGGGCGTGACGAAGATCTTGCCGTCGCCGATCTTGCCCGTGCGCGCCACGCGGATGATGGCTTCCACGGCCTGGTCGACCAGTTCGTCGGCGATCACCAGTTCGATGCGGATCTTGGGCAGGAAGTCCACCACGTATTCGGCGCCGCGATAGAGCTCGGTATGGCCCTTCTGGCGGCCGAAGCCCTTGACCTCCGTCACGGTCAGACCATTGACGCCGACCTGGGCCAGCGCTTCGCGCACCTCGTCGAGCTTGAACGGTTTGATGATGGCGGTGACTTGCTTCATGGCTGGACCTTTGTGGAAACGCTGGCGGAAATGGCGAAGATGCGATGATCGGGATTGTAGCCGGCCGGGCGCCCGCCCTCAGCCGTGCGGTGGGGCATCGGGAATGTTCGCGAGGTCGGCCTTCCAGACGACCTCTTCCGAATCGCTGGGCGCGCGCCAGTCGCCGCGCGGCGACAGCGAGCCGCCCGAGCCGACCTTGGGCGCGTTGGGCACGCACGAACGCTTGAACTGGCTGGTCTTGAAGAACCGGTGCACGAAGATGCCCAGGTTGCGCTTGATGGCAGCCAGCTCGTACTGGTTGCGCGGCACGTGCGCTTCCTCGGGCCAGTCGCCGCGCTCGCGGTCGTGCCAGGCCGCCAGCGCCAGGAAAGCGACCTTCGAGGGCGCGAAGCCATAGCGCAGGATGTAGTACAGGTTGAAGTCCTGCAGCTCGTAGGGCCCGATGAACTGTTCGGTCCGCTGCGCGGGCGCGCCGTCGGTCTTGCCCGGCACCAGCTCGGGACTGATCTCGGTGCCCAGGATGTCCAGCAGCACCTGGCTGCCGTCGCCCACCTTGCCCGTCTCGGCCACCCAGCGCACCAGGTGGGTGATCAGGGTCTTGGGCACGCTGGCGTTGACGTTGTAGTGCGACATGTGGTCGCCCACGCCATAGGTGCACCAACCCAGCGCCAATTCGCTCAGGTCGCCGGTGCCGATCACGATGGCGTTGTGGAAATTGGCCAGCCGGAACAGGTGGCTGGTGCGCTCGCCGGCCTGCACGTTCTCGAAGGTGATGTCGTAGACCTCCTGGCCCGAGGCGTACGGGTGCCCGATGTCCTGGAGCATCTGCGCGCAGCTGGGCCGGATGTCGATCTCCATGGCCGTGCAGCCGACCACGCGCATCAGCGCGCGTGCCTGCTGCAGGGTACGTTCGCTGGTGGCGAAGCCCGGCATGGTCACGCCGATGATGTTCGCGCGCGGCAGGTTCAGGCGGTCCATGGCCTTGGCGCAGACCAGCAGCGCATGGGTCGAGTCCAGTCCCCCGGACACGCCGATCACCACCTTGTCCATGCCTATGGCCGAGAGCCGCTGCACCAGCGCCTGGACCTGGATGTTGTAGACCTCGTCGCAGCGTTCGTCGCGGCGCCGGCGGTCGGCCGGCACGTAGGGGAAGCGCTCGACCCGGCGCCGCAGCGCCAGGGGCTGGTCCGCGGCCAGGCCGATCTCGAAGGCCACGGTCTGGAAGCGCTCGGCCTCGGCCTTGTGGCGCAGCACCGACTGGCCGAACGTCGTCTGTCGCATGCGCTCGTGCGACAGGCGCTCGAGATCGACGTCGGCCAGGATCAGGTGCGAATCGTCCAGGAAACGGCCGGACTCGGCCAGCAGCTCGCCGTTCTCGTAGATGATGGACTGGCCGTCCCAGGCCAGGTCGGTGGACGATTCGCCCCGCCCCGCCGAGGTGTACAGGTAGGCGGCCAGGCAGCGCGCCGACTGCTGGCTGACCAGTTGGTGGCGGTATCCCGACTTGCCCACCACGATGTTCGACGCCGACAGGTTCACCAGCACGCTGGCCCCCGCCAGCGCCGCGAACGACGACGGCGGGATGGGCACCCACACGTCCTCGCAGATTTCCACGTGAAAGCGCAGCCCCGGCACGTCGGCCACCTCGAACAGCTGGGCCGGCCCGAAAGGCGCCCGCTGGCCGGCCAGTTCGACCTGGGTGGCCACCGTGCAGTCGCCGGAGGTGAACTGGCGCGCTTCGTAGAACTCGCCGTAGTTGGGCAGGTAGGTCTTGGGCACGACGCCCAGGATGCGTCCCCGCGCCACCACCACGGCGCAGTTGAACAGGGAATGGTTCACCCTTAGCGGCAGCCCCACGATGAGCGCGGCGGGCAGCGCGGCGGACCCGGCCACGATGTCGCCCAGCGCCCGTTCGCAGGCCTCCAGCAGCGCCCCCTGGTGGAACAGGTCGTCGCAGGTGTAGGCGGAAATACCCAGCTCGGGAAACGCCACCAGCGCCGCCCCCTGCGCCGCCGCCTGCCGCGCCAGGTCCAGCGTCTGCGCCGCGTTGAACGCGGGATCGGCCACCCGGCAGCGGGGCACGCCCACGGCCACCCGCGCGAATCCGTGCGCGTAGAGGTTGAAGAAATTGCCTTTCATCGTGTAAGTCAGTGCCAAGGAGTAGCTCACATCATAAGGCCGATGGCCCGCCGGCGTCCCGGCCACCGCCCTGCCCCGGTCAGCCGGCCGGAGCCTTGAAGGGCGTGTGCGACTCCAGTTCGTCCAGGTACCGGTTCATGCCGCGGGTCTCGCGGTCCAGGAAATCGGCGATGGCGGCGGCGAAGCGTTCGTCGGCCACCCAGTGCGCCGACCAGGTGGGCACCGGCAGGAGGCCGCGCGACATCTTGTGCACGCCCTGGGCGCCGCCCTCGAAATGGGCGATGCCGTGGGCGATGCAATAGTCGATCGCCTGCAGGTAGCAGGTCTCGAAGTGCAGGCCCGATACGAAGTCCACGCAGCCCCAGTAGCGGCCGTACAGGGTGTCGCCGGCGGCCACGTTCAACGCGCAGGCGACCGGTTCGCCCTGCCGTTCGGCCATGACCAGCAGCAGCGCCTCGGGCATGGCCGCGTGCAGTGCCTCGAAGAAGGCCGGCTTCAGGTAGGGCGAGGACCAATGATTGGCATAGGTGGCGGCGTAGCAGCGGTAGAAGAAAGCCAGGTCGTCGGCGGAGATGGCCGCGCCGCGCAGGTGCCGGAAGCGTATGCCCGCCTGCTCGACCTTCTTGCGGTCCTGGCGGATTTTCTTGCGCTTGTCGTGGTTCATGGCGCCCAGGAAGGCGTCGAAGCTGGCGTAGCCGTCGTTGCGCCAATGGAACTGGACTCCCTCGCGCAGCATGTAGCCCGCCTCGCGCAGCGCCCGCAGATCCTCGTCGCGGGGAAACAGCACGTGCAGCGACGAGACGCCCGCCTGCCGCGCGACCTCGATCGCGGCACGGGCCAGCAGCACCCGGTCCTCGTGGGCCGCCGCCAGCAGCCGCGGACCGCCCACGGGCGTGAACGGCACGGCGCACAGCAGCTTGGGGTAGTACGGCAGGCCATGGCGCTCGAAGGCTTCCGCCCAGGCCTGGTCGAACACGTATTCGCCGCGGGAATGGGACTTCACGTACAGCGGCATGGCACCCACCAGTTCGCCCGCCCGCCGCAGCACCAGGCAGGTGGGCTGCCAGCCCGTGCGCCGGACGGCGCAGCCGGTGGCCTGCAGGCCGTGCAGGTAGGCGTGGGAGACGAAGGGGTTGCCGGCGGCCAGGGCATCCCAGGCGGCCGGATCGAGGGTGCCCAGGTCGTCGATCAGTTCGACGGCGGTATCGGTCAAATCGCCTCCGGGGAAAAGGACGGGGCCGCCCGGCCTTGCGGCAGACAGCGCCGCACCAGCGGCCAGCGCCGGCGCGCCACCGCGATACGGTCGGGCACGCCATGCAGCAGCAGTTCCCAATAGGGATCGGCATCCCCCCCGGTAAGTTCCGGGGTGACAAGGCGCGCGCCGGCAATGGCCGAGCGGGCCACCAGCGCGTTGCGATGGACCTGGACGAAGCGTTCGGGGAAGGCGCGCGACAAGTCGGCCAGGGCGCGATCGGTCAGGAATTCGCCCTGGCGGGTGCGCAGGTTGACGTACTTGCCGTCGGCGCGCAGGTAGAGCACCTCGTCCACCGGCACCGCTACCGTGCCCTCGCGCCCCTGGGCCATCAGGGCGCCGGAGGTGTCTGCGGCGCCCAGCGCGCGCCGCAGCGCCTGTTCCAGCCGGTCGATGCGTATGGGCGGCACCAGCAGGTCGGCCGCACGCAGTTGCCGTGCCTGGGGAAGGCTGTCCAGCGAGGGCAGGAGCAGTACCAGCCGGGGACCCGACCGTTCCCAGGCCCGCGCCAGCGCGTATCCCTGGGCGTCTGGCAGGCCCAGGTCGAGCAGCGCCACGCCGGGAACCGGATCCGCCCGCCGCGCCGGGTCGGCGCCCACGGCGGGCGGCAAGAGATGCAGCGGCAAACGCCTGGCCAGCGCCCTGAGCTGCGCCGACAGGCGGCGGCAGAACGCCGCGTCCCGCCCCACGACCAACACTCCGGGCGAGCCCGTTCCCGATACAGTAACCGCCATAACCCGCTTTATAATCCGCGCCATGTCCAAATCGACCGACCCCCGCCCCCAAGACCAGTTCGCCAAGAAGGCCGAAGCCTGGTCAGCCCGGTTCTCCGAGCCGGTGTCCGACCTCGTCAAACGGTACACCGCTTCGGTGGACTTCGACAAACGCCTGGCCAAGTTCGACATCCAAGGTTCGCTGGCGCATGCCGACATGCTGCACGCCGTCGGCATCCTGACCCAGCAGGACCTTGCCGACATCCGCCGCGGCATGGCCGCCATCGAGACCGAGATCGACGCCGGCCGCTTCGAGTGGCTGCTCGACCTGGAAGACGTCCACCTGAACATCGAGCGCCGCCTGACCGAACTGGTGGGCGACGCCGGCAAGCGCCTGCACACCGGCCGCTCGCGCAACGACCAGGTCGCCACCGACATCCGGCTGTGGCTGCGCGCCGAGATCGACACGCTGACCGACCTGCTGCGCCAGCTGCGCCACGCGCTGGCCACGCTCGCGCTGCAGCACGCCGACACCATCCTGCCCGGCTTCACCCACCTGCAGGTCGCGCAGCCCGTCACCTTCGGCCACCACCTGCTGGCCTATGCCGAAATGTTCGGCCGCGACGCCGAGCGCCTGGCCGACTGCCGCAAGCGGGTCAACCGCCTGCCGCTGGGCGCCGCCGCGCTGGCCGGCACGTCCTACCCCATCGACCGCGAACGCGTGGCCCGCACGCTGGGCTTCGACGGCGTGTGCCGCAACTCGCTGGACGCCGTGTCCGACCGCGACTTCGCGATCGAGTTCTGCGCCGCCGGCGCGCTGGTCATGACGCACATCTCGCGCCTGTCGGAAGAACTGGTGCTGTGGATGAGCCCGCGCGTGGGCTTCATCGACCTGGCCGACCGCTTCTGCACCGGCAGTTCCATCATGCCGCAGAAGAAAAACCCCGACGTGCCGGAACTGGCGCGCGGCAAGACCGGCCGCGTCAACGGCCACCTGGTGGCGCTGCTGACCCTGATGAAGGGACAGCCCCTGGCCTACAACAAGGACAACCAGGAAGACAAGGAAGGCCTGTTCGACACCGCCGACACCGTGCGCGACACCCTGCGCATCTTCGTCGACATGGCCGGCGGCATCCAGGTCAAGCCGGACGCCATGCGCGCCGCCGCGCTGCAAGGCTTCTCCACCGCCACCGACCTGGCCGACTACCTGGTCAAGAAGGGCGTGCCCTTCCGCGACGCCCACGAAGCGGTCGCGCTGGCCGTGCGCGCCTGCGTGGAACGCGGCTGCGACCTGGCCGACCTGTCGGTGGACGAGCTGCGCGCCTTCCACCCCCTGGTGGGCGAGGACATCCATGCCGTGCTGACGCTGGAAGGCTCGGTGGCATCGCGGTCGCACATCGGCGGCACCGCCCCGGCCCGCGTGCGCGAGGAAGCGCAGCGCGTGCTGGACGAGACGCGCGGCTGACGCCCTAGGGTGCGGCACTCGCCGCACCCGTCTCATGCGCCGGACCGCTGGCGGGTCGATACGCGGTTCCGGCTCATTCTTTCCCCCTGCTTCCATCCCAGCCTTGCGGCTTCCCCGGCCGCCAGTTCCAACACGCCCCACGCGCGCCAGCAGCAGGCCGCCCTTCCCGGGCGCAATGCCGGCACGATGCGCAGTACCCGGCCCCGCTTGTCCACGAAAACGGCGTCGATGGGCCAGGCCATGCCGACGGTGTGTACGGCCCGGCAAGGCACGATCCACAGGCCGTCGCCCGGCCCGGGCGGGGCCTGCCCCAGCCATCCCCGCAAACGGTCCTGGCAAGAGGTCGCGCGGCGCCAGCCCATGCCGCTACCAGCCCGTGTCCATGAGCTTGACCGCGATCGGAAAACCGATCACGACGAAGGAACACGGGAAGATGCAGGCGATCAGGGGCAGCAGCATCCTGACCGGCGCCTCCAGCGCCAGGCGCTCGGCGCGCAGAAAGCGTTCGGCGCGCCGCTGGTCGGACTGCGCACGCAGGATGGGCGCGAGGTTCATGCCCAGCGCGTCGGCCTGGGCCAGCGTGCCGGTCCAGGCGCGTATCTCGGGGATATCCAGGCGGTCGGCCATGTCCTTGAGCGCGCGCGTGCGCGGCACGCCGGTGCGCACGTCGCCCAGCACGCGGCGCAGTTCGTCGCGCAGCGGTCCGGGCGGCCCCTTCTGAACCGCCTGTTGCAGGGCCGCGCCCGCGTGCAGGCCGGCCTCGACGCACAGGGTCGTCATGTCCAGCACGAACGGCAGGGCCCGCAGGATATCCCGCCGCCTGCGGCGCATCCGGTCGCGCAGCCAGAGGCTCGGATAGGCCGCGCCCGCCGCCGCGCCGGCCCCGCCCCATGCGGCCAGGGCGGGAAAGCCGGCCCACGTAGCCGCCAGCAGCGCGGCGGCCAGTCCGCCTGCGCAGGCACACAGCACCTGCGCTCCCACGATGTGCACGGGTGCCAGGCCGTGGCGCAGTCCGGCCTGGACCAGCCGGGACTCGATGCGGCGGCGGCGCTGCCACGACAGCCAGCGCCGGCCGTAGTGGGCGGCCGCCGAGACCAGGGGCCAGGCCAACCGGAACGCGCGCGGCGGCGCCTCGGCCGTCCGGTCAGGCAAGGCGGGCGGATCGATGACCAGCAGGCAGGCCAGTGCCGCCAGGGCCGCCACGGCCACGCCGATCAGCAGCGCGGTCATGCCCACGCCGGCCTCGTGGGAGCGCCGGTTCCCTCGGGGGATTCCCGCTCGCGCTTCATATGTCGATCCGGACGATGCGGGCAATCATCCACAGCCCGAGGATGTCCAGCGCCGCGACCAGGACCAGCACGGCCCATCCCTCGGGAGTGGTCCACAGGCGCTCCATGGCCTCGGGCTCCAGGCGGTGCAGCGCGGCCAGCAGCAGCCAGGGCAGCGCCCCCACCACCCTGGCCTGCAGCCGGCCCTGGGCCGTCAATGCCCGTACCCGCCCCTCCATGTGCAGCCGTGCGCGCACGGTCGCGCCTATGCGCTCCAGCGTCTCGGCCAGGTTGCCGCCGGTGTCGGCGGCGATCCGCAGCGCCGACGCAACCAGGCTGGCCGCTTCGGTGGGCATGCGCGCATGCAGGTTCGCCAGCGACTGGTCCATGCCGACGCCGAAGCGCTGCTCGCGCATCAGCAGCGTGAACTCCTGTGCCAGCGGCGCCTCGCTTTCGGCCGCGATCTGGCGCAGGCCGGCCTGCAGGCTGGCGCCGGCCCGCAAGGCGCTGGCCAGGGCCAGCAGCGCATCGGGCAGTTGCGCATCGAACCTGCGCATGCGGCGCGTGCGCAGATGGCGGGCGGCCTGGCGCGGCAGCCATGCCCCGGCCGCCGCCCCGGCAAGGGCGAAGCCCCAGCTTTGCGCGAACCACCCGCAGGCGGCGGCCAGCACGCCGATCACCGCCACGTGCGCCACCCACAGCTGGTTCACGTCGACGAACAGGAAGAACTCGCTCATGCGGACGCGCGCGGTCTCGGTGAACACCGCCCGGTAGCGCGCGATGCTGTCACGCACCAGTCCGCAGGCGATCCACACCAGCAGCGACACGCAAACCAGTACCGCGCCGGCGATGGCCGCGTCGATGGCGTTCATGCCAGGCTCCTGGGCCCGTCCGGCGCCGGCGTGCGCTCGCAGAACCATTGCGGGGAAATGGCCACGCCGCCAGCCCGCCATTCGTCCAGGAAACTGGGCATCAGTTCGCAGCCCTGGAAGTACCCGGCGCCGTCGGACGCGCCGGCATCCGGCCGCTCGAAGCGGAACAGCTCCTGCAGCTGGATGCGGCCGCTCTCGATACCGCTGACCTCGACGATGGCGGTCACCCGCCGCTGCCCGGCGGCGCTGCGGCCCTGTTGGACCACGATGTCGACCGCCGAGGCGATCTGCTCGCGTATGGCGGCCAGCGGCAGGTCCATGCCCGCCATCAGCACCAGGGTCTCGAGCCGCGACATCGCGTCGCGCGGCGTGTTGGCATGCAACGTCGTCAACGAACCCTCGTGGCCGGTGTTCATCGCCTGCAGCATGTCCAATGCCTCGGCACCCCGGCACTCGCCCACGACGATGCGGTCGGGCCGCATGCGCAGCGCGTTGCGCACCAGGTCGCGGATAGAAACCGCGCCCCGCCCCTCCAGGTTGGCAGGCCGCGCCTCCAGCGCGACCAGGTGCTCGTGCGCCAGGCGCAGTTCGGCGGCATCCTCGATGGTGATGACGCGCTCTGCCGGCGGAATGAAATTCGACAGGATGTTGAGCAGCGTCGTCTTGCCCGAGCCGGTACCGCCCGAAACGATGACGTTCTTGCGCCGCTCCACGCACAGTCTCAGGAACCCCGCCATGTGCGCATCCAGCGAACCGCCTTCCACCATGTCCGTCATCCGCAGGCGGCGGGAGGGAAACTTGCGGATGGTCAGGGCCGGCCCCTTCAACGCCAGCGGCGCGATGATCGCGTTCACCCGCGAGCCGTCGCGCAGCCTGGCGTCGACCATGGGCGAGCTCTCGTCGATGCGACGCCCCAGCGGCGAGACGATGCGCTCGATCACCCCCAGGACCGACTGGTCGCTGCTGAACACCGCCGGATGCCGGCGCAGGACGCCGCCGCGTTCGACATAAAGCTCATCGTGCCGGTTGACCATGATCTCGGAAATGTCCGGATCGGCCAGCAAGGACTCCAGCGGTCCCAGCCCGACCGCCTCGTCCACCACCTGCCGGCGCAGCGTGCCGCGGTCCAGGCCCGCGGGGATCTCGGCATCGGCATCCTGCACCAGCGCCTCCAGCAGCCGGTCAGCCTCCTGCCGCAAGGCCGCGTCGCTCATCGCGGACACATCCCGGCGGCGCAGGTCCAGGGCCTCCAGCAGGCGCGCATGCAGCCGGCGCCGCCATTCGACCATCGCCGCCTCGTGGGAGTGGACCGCCGCGGACCGGGCGGCCGGGGGGGCCGGCATGCCCGCCGACACGGGCGCGGGCGGACCGCCTTCCCGCGAGACATCTTTCCCCGAAGCCCCCATGGACCGCACGCGCAACATCACGGCGCCGACGACGATCTCGTCCTCGGGCAACAGCGGTCCGTATTGCAGGATGCGGCGGCCGTTGACCAAGGTGCCGCCCAGCGACCCCAGGTCTTCCACGAATACGCCTTCGATCCGCTCGTCCAGCCGGGCATGCCTGCGCGCGACCCGCCAGTGGCGCAGGCGGATCTCGCATACGTCGCCGCGCCCGATCACCGCGGGCGACGCCACGCTCAGCGAGGTCCCATGGCCCTCGTCGGTCAGGATTTCCACCTCCAGCATCATCGCTCCATGAAAGATACGTCGGGCCGCACGGGCACGTTCAGCCGCTCCGGCCCGAAGGTCTGGTCCAGCACCCGATGCCCGCGGTCGATGCGTTCCAGCAGATCGGGATTGCGCTGGGTGACGACGGTCGGGGTCACGAAGATGGCCAGTTCGGTCTCGCGCCTCTGGAATCTGCGCGAGCCGAACAGCGGCCCGAGGATGGGCAGGCTGGACAGGCCGGGCAAGCCGTCCAGGTCCTGGGACTGCTCGCGCGACAGGAAGCCGCTCAGCACCAGCGTCTCGCCCGAACGCACGTTGAACTCCGTGGCGGTCCTGCGGACCTTGAGCGCGGGGCCGCCCGTGGTCGTCACGGACGGATCCACGGCGCTGACCTCGACGTCGATGACGGACCGCACCGTGCCGCCGGCATCGACCCGGGGCGCGATCTCCAGCGTGACGCCGTAGGGCTTGAAGGTGGTGTTCGACGCGCCGTTCCTGTCCACCGTCGCATAGGGCACTTCCCCGCCCGCAAGGAAGCGCGCGGTGGAGCCGCTGCGCGCCGACAGCTGCGGCTGGGCCAGGATGACCGCCTCGCCGCTCTGGGCCATGGCCTGGATGCGCGCGGACAACAGGGCGTTCATGCCCAGGTATCCCGCGGGGGACGTGGCCGGGAACGGCAGCGCGACGGGGCCGCCCCCGGGCCGCTGCCCGGCGTCGCCGGCGGCCGCCCGCAAGGGCCGCCCCACCGCGGCGTCCCAGGCCAGGCCCGCGTTCAGGCCGCCGGTGCTGGCGCCGTCCCAGCGCACCCCCAGTTCGCGCAGCCGCGAGCGCGGCATCTCGACCACCTTGACGTCCATCATCACCATGCGTTCCCAGCCGAGCCGTCCGGTGAAATCGACGACCTGCGGATAACGGCGGGCCAGCAGCGCGATGCGCGCCTGATCGGCGTCGCTCAGGTCGTCGCCTTCCACGATGACCTTGTCGCCGACGAGCCGGCTGCGGACCGAAGGCATGCCGGCGAGAAAGGCTTCGATCTCGCGCTGCACCCGCGAGGACTGCCCCGGCACCACGGTGATACGCATGCGCCGCATCGCGCCGTCGCGGTCCCAGATGACCAGCGACGAGGTGCCGGCCGCATTGGCGAACACCACCACCTCCCGGTCGTCGGCCGTGGCGGCGTTGATGACGCGGCCATTGCCCACGGCCACCCGCCCCACGCCCGGCGCCGGGAACACCTGGGTCTCGCCTATGTACATCTCGACGTCCGGGAGATCCTGGCCGGCGGGGAAAGGCGGTGCCGGCGTCGGCACTGCCTCTTGCTCGAGCCAGGCCGGCCAGTCGGCGGCGGCCGTCCCCGCGGCCCGCGCCCCGCCGTCCAGCACGGCAAACGCGATGCCGAGGCCTCCTCGCACGACCCGCTTCACCACGGCCGCTCTCATGGCTGGCCCCCCTGCTCCGCCCCGGACTCCGCCAGCCCCGGAATGCGGCGCGGTGCCCGGTCGCCATAGATGATCGTTGCACCCGTCTGCCGGCGCGGCTCGGGCGGCTCGCCGTCTCCCAGCCCCAGCAAGGAAGCCAGCCCGCCCGTCACGCGTCCGGGAGCCGGGCTGCCGTCTCCCGGACGGCGCAGCATGGCGGTCAGGACACCGCCATCGCGAGCGATGATGAGCTTGACCGCCTCTTCCGGCGCCGCATCCAGCGTCACGGTGGAGAACGCGCCGCGCGGCGCTTCGCCCCC
The DNA here is from genome assembly GCF_004216695.1 of Pigmentiphaga kullae. Taxonomy (GTDB): domain Bacteria; phylum Pseudomonadota; class Gammaproteobacteria; order Burkholderiales; family Burkholderiaceae_B; genus Pigmentiphaga; species Pigmentiphaga kullae. Next base: position 2,873,401 of record NZ_SGXC01000001.1, on the reverse strand, counting down.
GGCTCCCGGCGTCTCGGTCTGGTGTCCCGTGGCCAGCACGCGCATCCGTTGCAGCAGGGGCATGGTCGTCCGCTTGCCACGATGATCGAAGGAAACGTACAGGTCGATGAGATCTCCGGGTTGCACCAGGCCCGACACCGAACTGATCTCGTCCACCGGTATGGTCACCGCCCGGCGCCCCTCGCCCAGGCGCTCGGCCAGCGGGGCCGCGCGCCCTGCCTCCAGGTGCAGGGGCAGCAGCGGTTCGCCGGCCCGTACACGGTGGGCCAGCACGCCGCCGTCGAAATCGCCGAACCGGTCGGGTTCGATGGCGCCGGACGGCGCCCACTCGGCCGGCATCTCGCGCACCGCCACCAGGTCCGCCGACAGGCGCCGGCCGGCATCGAGGTCGGTCGCGGCCACCACCAGCGCGACGCGCGACGCGCGCGCTCCGGCCTCGATGGCATCGATGCGCCCCTGGATCTGGCGCTGGCCCAGCCATGCGGCCAGGCCTCCGGCGGCCAGCGCCACCGCCAGCACCCACCATTTCCGGTCCACGCGCAAACGGGGCAGGCGGGGCGTCATAGCGGCAGGGCCAGCGAAGCGGCGAAACGCTGGTGGAAACCTCGCAGGGCGTCGAGCAGCCACGCCAGCAAGCCTCCCCCTTCGCCGAACCAGCCCGCGCCGGCCACGCCGGCCAGCAGCATGGCCACGACCAGATATTCCACCGCGGATTGCCCGCGCTGCCCGCGCGCGCCCCGGGCCCTGCCGGCCACGATCATGATTCTTGGCTCCTTCATTCGCCCGTCTCGATCTCGACCGCGAGCAGGCCGCTTCCCTGTTCCCGTGCCACCACCACGAGCTGCAATACCCGCCGCGCGCGGCGCCACTCCATCAGCCCACCGCCGGGCCCGGCGCGCCATCCGAGCGCGGTCAACCGGGCTTGCAGCAGCCGGGAGAAGGTCGCGCTGTCGGCCGCATGGGCGTAAAGCTGGTGAGCCACCTTCCCCCGCTCGTCCCGGGTCTGCAGATCCAGCAGCAGCGTTGCGCCCGGCGGCATCCATTCGGCGGGCAAGGCGCGCATCCCCGCCTTGGCATCGAGGCCGACAGCCAGGACGCCGTGCGTCGTGCCGGACGTGGACCGGCGAAGCTGCATCAGCCAGGGACGGCCGTCCCGGACGCCGCTCAGCATCACGCCATCGGACAAGGGCAGCACCCAGGGGTCCAGGCCGGGCTGCCGCGCCACACCGTCGGCGACCTCGAGCGGAGCCTGCCGGATCTCGAACAAGCGGATGTCCATGCGCACGCCGTTCACGCGCACGCGGCCTCCCCAGCCCCGGTCCACCGCACCGGGCGGCATGCTGGGCTGGGCCGCTGCCGCGTGGCTCCATAGCAGGCCCATGGCAAGCACGACGCAGCCGCGCACCGGCGGGCGGCACCGCCCCCTTCCCGTCATCGAGCGTCTCCCGCAAGATCCGCCGGCAGCAGCCCCTTCCAGGCCGAGAGCCAATCGAACTGCGGCGGCGGACGGCCCCAGGGCCGGTCGACGCGCGACATCGCCGACAAGGCCCGGCCCGCCTGCTCCGTGCGCCGCGCGGCGTCGCTCCATGCCCTGGGCGCGCGGGCGATGCGCGCCTGGACATCCCCGTCGTCCCGGGCATGGCCGGCATCCGCAAGGATTGCGAACCTGCTGGACAGCCGTGCCTCGGCTCGCCACCCGCCCAACTTGGCCACCGGCGCAAGATCGGGTCGCACCGACACCCGCCCCGCCACCAGCCCCGGATACGCCGGCAGCAATTCCCCCCTGAGCATGCGCGCCGGCTCGGCAGTACCCCCGGGCTGTGCCTGCTCGGGCAACTGGCCGGCGGCTTGCCGGACCTCCGTGGAAAACCGCCCAGGCTGGTCGGGCAGCAGCGCGGAACCATCGTGGTTGCGCCAGCGATGGCGTTCAGGCTGGAAGAAATAGGCCTGCGTTCGCTCGCGGACGTCCCGCGGCGCCTCCTGCGCCACGACGAAGGCAAGATGACGCCCCGCGAACTCGGTCTGCAGCGCGAGGTCCTGCAATCGCCCCAGGGCCGAGCCCAGTACCCACAACGCCCCGAGCCCGCCCAGCGCGAGCAGGGCTTCGGCCACGGCCTGGCCGCCCTGGCGATCGATGCGCGCGATCACCGCGGCGCCCCCTGCCGGCGCCATGCCTGCTGGCGTTCCGCCGCCACGACGGGGCTCAGGCCGGCCTGCCAGTAAGGCATGAACAGGCTGGGCGGTTCCGCCCTCCCATCGGCGCGCGCCACGGGCCGGCGATAGTAGGTCGACGCGGCGCTGACAGCGGCCAACCCGCCCGCGGCGCGCGTGGCCCTGACCGCGAAGCGCAGGGTCGGCTCGGCGGCCCGCTTGCCGGCGATCCCGGCGAACGACGGCATCCCCCTGCCCTGCCACGCCACGCCTTGCGACAGCGCGAACGAATTGGCAAGCGGATTGGCCGCGCCATCCAGCAGGTTCCAGTCGGTATGCCCACGCACCCAGCGCCAGAAATCCTGGTCGGAGAAATCCTCGGGAGGCTCGTCCACGTGCGGCAGATCGTCGTCCGCCAGCGAGGCATCGCTCTTGGCGCTGCCCCAGCCCATGGGATATTCGCGGTAGTAGCAGCCTATCCATCGATTGGACCGCAGCGCATGGAAAGACAGCGTATCCACCGACCGCCAGGCGTCCAGCCCCATGAGCGAAGTCGCGCCCCGGCGCCGCAGCTCGTGCCGCAGCCAGGGGCATCGCCATTCCGTTGGCAACAGGCTGCGACGGTCGTGATCGCGCGGCGCAAGGAACCCGTAGTGCGCATTGGCCTCCTCCACCATGCCCTTGAGCCGGACCCGGGAGGCGCCTCCGTGCCGCACCACGAACCCCGGCAGCGTATCGGCCAGCAGGGCCGCGTCCAGACGCGTCGCGCCGTCGTCATCGTGGGCCGCCAACACGGCCTGCATCGTCCGCATGCGGACATCGGCCAGCGATTGCTGCACGGCCGCCTGTGCACGCACCAGGACGTCGTGCACGACGCGATCGTGTTCGGCGAAGGCCCGCGCCAGCGCGCCGTCCTCCCAGCCCGCGGCGACGCCTCTGCCGGCCGCGCCTGCGGCGCTCCGGTAGGCCCGGCCATGCGCGGCGCCGAACAGGCCGCCGATCAGGCTGGCGGGTGGATTGGAAGACGCCAGCCGGCGGGCCTGCGTATCGCCGAACCGGGCCCACGAGGCCAGCGTGATGGCATGCGCCATGCCCACCTGGTGGGCCACCAGCGCGCGATTGGCATAGGCAAGAAAATTCAGGCTCCGGGCCTGGACCAGCGCGCCGCTATAGGCCGCCGCGTCCAGCGCGCGGGTCAGCCGGACCTTCTCGCGCAGCAGTTGCCCGCCGTTGAAGAACTGCACCAGCCCCGCGGCCGCCGCGGCGAGCAGCGCCACCGCCAGCACCAGTGCCTGTCCGGCCTGCGAGCGATCCGCGGCGCGCATCTAGTTCGCGCCCGCCTGGGCGGCATTGCCGGTGAAGGACTTGAGCGAACGCGCCGAAGTCTGGGACCGGGCGCCCTTGGCCGCGGTCTGGGCGGCGCGCGATTCGGCCGAACCATCCTCGCCCGCCAGTTCTCGCGCCATGGCGGCCGTCTGGGAACGGACCACCTGCCCGAACAGCTGGTAGACGGCGATCGCGGCCACGGCCACGAGCGCGACGATGACGACGTACTCCACCATGGACTGGCCGCGCTGCCGACGCCGCCGGGCGGAGAAAAGGGGAAGAGACATGGGCGGGACTCCACCCTCGCGCGCCGGGCGCCGTGCCCGGCCGTCCGCGAAGGTGCCGCCAGTTTCCGGGGGCTGCCCCGCACCGGCAATGCGAGGATCCCGCGACGGACAGGAAGGTCATCCCCGTCCGCCGGCCAGAACAAACGCTACAGGTCCAGCTTGGAAATCTTGGTGCCCTCGACCGTCAGGCCGGCCATCAGACCCGCGTTGGTCAGCGCGAACGCCACGACGGGGGCGCGGGCGGTGTTGGTGTCGATGCCGGCATTGACGCCCGCCTTGACCACGGCCACCGATCCATCCACACCCGCGGTCCAGCCCTTGCTGGACTTGAAGCGGTCGAGCTCGGCCTGGTTCATGAACATGAACACCAGCGCCTTGGACTGCGCCCCGGCCTGGAAGCCGAACGAGCCGCTGGCGGTGCTGTAGTAGCCGGTGGTGCGTCCGCCCTCGCGCAGGGCGCCTTCGCCGTACTCGCCGCCGACGATGAAGCCGGCATTGATCACGCTGGGGAATACCAGGATGCCGCGGGCCTTGTTGCCCAGCTCGCGCGAACCGTTGACCGTGGAATAGAGCCGGTTCAGCGTTTCGTTGACCCCGGAATCGATCCGGCTGCGCTTGGCGGCGGGCGAGCTGTCGCCGCTCTTGTTGGGATCGGTGGTGGTACAACCCGCGGCAACCAGCAGGCCGGCGGTGGCGGTGGCGTAGAGGAACTGACGACGTTTCATGCTCTCTCTCCTTGAGTGAGCTTGCCGGCAAGCAGCTTCCGGGGAAGGGTCGTGGCCCGCCGCGGCAAGCACAGCCATTCTGCCGGATATACGTCAAAACCGCGAATGCAAACGTAACCTGGCTGTTGCAGCCGGCCGTCGCTCCCAGCGCACGCCCCAGGGAAAGACGGAAAAACGCCAAGTGTGCGAAGATCGGGCCGTAACGATCAAACAGGACGTCCGCCCTACCGGGCGAGCCCCGCCCATGTCCGGATTCGACGTTCAAGACCTGGAGTTCCCCGCCTTCGACGGCCAGGCGCTGCCAGGGCGCCTTTACCGTCCCCGCTGCCACGCCCCCGTCCCCCTGTTGGTCGACGTGCACGGCGGCGCCTGGATCCGCGGCAACCGCCTGAACAACGCCTCCATGCACGAGGCGCTGGCCGACGAGGGCATCGCCACTTTCGCGCTGGATTTCCGCATGCCGCCGCAGGCGGCGGCCGACGTCACCTTCGCCGACGTCCACGCCGGCCTGGACTGGGCCCGCCGGCACGCGGGCGAACTGGGCAGCCGGGCCGAATGGGTGGGCGGCCTGGGAACGTCCAGCGGCGGCCACCTGCTGATGCTGAACGCGTTGCTGGGGGGCGCGCCCGGCACGACGGCGCCGGCCCCCGCGCCGCTGGTCGGCTACGTGGCAGCCTGCTGGCCCATCCTCGACCCACTGGCGCGCTACCGGATGGCCCGCGATCGCCGCCTCTCGCAGTTGTTGGACGCGCACCACGCCTTCTGGACTGGCGAAACCGCCATGGAACGGGACAACCCGCACCTGATCGTCGAGCGCGGCGAGGCCCGCCACCTGCCGCCCATGCTGCTGATACAGGGCACGGCCGACGCCAACGTCGACCATTTCCGTGCCGATGCCTTCGGCGAACAGTACCGACGGGCAGGCGGAGCGATCGACGTCCTGAAATACGACGACGAACCCCACATGTTCATCACCGTCGAGCCGGATTCCCCCGCGTCCCTGCACGCCATGGACCGCATCCGGCACTTCGTGCGCAACCAGTGCCGCGCCGCCGGCTGAACGCCGGCGCTGGAATGTAAACCATCCTCAAAACGTACAAAATGTTGCGTTTCCCGGTCACATGGAAGGGCTAACATCAGCCAGGCTAAAGCGTCGTGAATACATAACGACGCCCTTGCCCAGTCCACTCCAGGAGGTCAACATGAAAACCAACACTCTCTCCAAAATTGCCCTGGTCGCGGCGCTTGGCGTCTTCGTCGCCGGTTGCGCCAACCAGCAGCACACCAACACGGCCATCGGCGCCGGCGGCGGAGCCGCCCTGGGAGCCGGGCTGGGGGCGCTGCTGGGCAACTCCAAGGGCGCGGCCATCGGCGCCGGCCTGGGCGCCGTGGCGGGCGGGCTGGTCGGCTACAACTGGAAGACCGTCAAGCAGGACGTCGAGAAGTCCGGTTCCAAGGACCTGGGCATCGACATGACCGAGCAGAACGACGGCTCGCTGAAGGTCAACGTGCCCAGCAGCGTCTCGTTCGACACCGGCAGCTACGCGCTCAAGCCCGCCCTGCTACCCGTGCTGGACAGCGTCGCCAAGACCCTGAACGAGCACCCCGAGCTGCGCGCCAAGGCCGTCGGCCACACCGACAACACCGGCCAGATGTCGCTCAACCAGACCCTGTCGCAGAACCGTGCGCAGGCGGTGGCCAACTACCTGGCGAACAAGGGCGTCTCGCCCGCGCGCCTGACCACCGAAGGCCGCGGCCCCAACGACCCGATCGCCAGCAACGACACGGTGGAAGGCCGCGCCGCCAACCGCCGCACCGAGATCTACCTGTACGCCACCAAGAACTGACCGGCGATGGCGCCGCCCCCATGCGGGGCGGCGGCGTTCTTGGGTAAAGTAATGGCTTGCGCCCGGCCGCAGCCGGCCCCCAGGAACGTCCATCGCCATGTCCAGCCCTTCCGCCCTTCCTTCGCCCGCGCTCGTCGTCCGCGACGCCTGCGACGCCGACCTGGTTGCCATCCAGGCCATTTATGCCTTCCATGTCCTGAACGGCATCGCCAGCTTCGAGGAAGTCCCGCCCACGGTGGAAGAGATGCGCGCCCGCCGCGCCGCCGTGCTCGGGCAGGGCCTGCCCTACCTGGTGGCCGAACAGGACGGCGTGGTCGTCGGCTACAGCTATGCCGGCAGCTACCGACCGCGGCCCGCCTACCGCCACACCATAGAAAACTCCGTCTACGTCGCCGACGGCACTGGCGGGCGCGGCATCGGGATCGCCCTGCTGCGGGAACTGATCGCGCGCTGCCAGAACGGGCCGTGGCGCCAGATGGTGGCCGTCATCGGCAACAGCGGCAACGCCGCCTCCATCGCCCTGCACCGCAAGGTCGGGTTCGAGCACGCCGGCGTGCTGCGCAGCGTCGGCTTCAAGCATGGCCGCTGGGTCGATACCGTCATGATGCAGTTGCCGCTGGGCCAGGGCGACCGCAGCCTGCCCGGCGGTCCATGAAGCCATGGGCGACATGCGCGTGGGCATCTCCGGCTGGCGCTACCCTCCCTGGCGGGGCGTGTTCTATCCGGACGACCTGCCGCAGCGGCTGGAGCTGGCCTACGCCTCGCGCGAGTTCTCGACCATAGAGCTGAACGGTTCGTTCTATGCGCTGCAGACGCCGGAACGCTACGCGCGCTGGCATGCGGATACCCCCAAGGGTTTCCTGTTCAGCGTGAAGGCGCCGCGCTACATGACCCACATCCTGCGTCTCAAGGAAGTCGAGCGGCCGCTGGCCAACTTCCTGGCTTCGGGCATCTTCGAGCTCAAGGACAAGCTGGGTCCCATCCTGTGGCAGTTCCCGCCCAGCATGCGTTTCGATCCGGCGCGATTCGAAGCCTTCTTCAAGGCCCTGCCGCGCGATCTGAAGCACGCGGTCGAGATCCGCCACGACAGTTTCATCGACCCGGCCTTCACCGACATGCTGCGGCACTACGGCATGGCGCTGGTGGTGGCGGACACGGCCGGCAAGTGGCCGTATCGCGAAGACGTCACCGCCGATTTCGTCTACATCCGCCTGCACGGCGACCAGGAGCTGTACGTCAGCGGCTACACCGACACGGCGCTGGACGACTGGGCCCGGCGCATCCGGGCCTGGGCGCGCGGCGGCGAACCGCGCGGCGCCCGCCGCATCGACGGCAAGGCGCCGCGCCGTGCCACGGGGCGCCACGTGTACTGCTACTTCGACAACGACGCCAAGGTGGAAGCGCCACGCAACGCCAAGACCCTGATGGACAAACTGGGGCTGCCCATGCGGGCGTCCTGAGCCTTTCCACGAGACGCCGTGAACACCGACAGCAGACGCAACCGCAGCGACCAGCTACGCATCAAGCACCTGCGCCTGCTGGAACTGGTGGCCGAACACCATTCGCTGGCCGCGGTGGCGCAGGCCCTGCACCTGAGCCAGCCCACCGTGACGAGCATGGTACAGACGCTGGAGGAAGTCTTCGGCACCACGCTGATCGAGCGCAGCGCGCGCGGGGGCAGCCTGACCGACGCCGGCAGCCTGGCGCTGCGGCAACTGCGCATCGCGCTGGCCTCGTTCGACACGGCGCTGGAAAGCGTGGTCCTGGGCAGCACGCCGCTGGTGCGCGTCGGCGTCCTGCCGCTGCTCGACGCCTGGCTGCTGCCGCAGGCCATGGCGCGGATGGAAGCCACCGGCACCCTGCCCCGCATCGCCATCACGCATGGCGGCATCAACGTGCTGTACGGCGGCCTGGACCGCAGCGAGATCGATTGCGCGATCTGCCACCTGGACGAGCTACCCGTGCAGGGCGGCCACCTGACCGACCTGCACATCGAACCCCTGCACGAGGAAAGCCGGCTGTTCGCCTGCGCGACGGACCATCCGCTCGCGCAGCATGCCTCGCTGCGGCTGGGCGATCTGGCGAACCAGGAATGGATCGTCCCGCCCAAGGCATCCCAGGCCCGCCGGGTGCTCGAGCGCGTGTTCCTGGGGGCCGGCCTGGTGCCGCCGGAGCCCCGCGTCGAATCCTTCCCCTATCACACGAATCTGGAAGTCGTGGCGGCCACCCGCATGCTGACCTTCGCGCCGTCGTCGCCGGTCCGCCACTATGCCGAGATGGGCCGTGTGCACATCCTGCCCATTGCCGACGATATCCCCGTCAGCCGGCTGGCCTTCCTGGCGCGCCAGCCCGTGATGCAGTTGCCCGGCGTCGAACCGCTGCGCCAGGCCGTGGTCTGGGCGGCCCGGCAAATGGCCGGACGGACGACCTGAACGCGGATCACGCCCAGGCGCGGAACCCCAGTCCCGGCACCACCGCGCTGTCCTCGCCATCCTTGATCACCACCGGCTCCAGCGCGCCGCTGGCCACGGCGTCGGCGGCGAATTCCGCCACCGACCGGACCTTGGACGCCGGCACGCCCGCCTGCGCCAGCCGCTGTTCGAGCCGCGCCGCGTCCCATCCTGCTATCCGTTCCCGCAGGCGCGACTTGAGCAGCATGGGGTCCTTGGCCCGGAGAAAGGAAACCTGTTCGCCGGGCTCGGCCGCTCCATCGAACAAAGCCGGATCGGTGGCCAATTCGCCCAGGTCCAACACCTCCAGCAGGCGGGAGAACTGCGCGGGCGTATTGGCGCCCAGCGCGATCCAACCGTCGCGCGCCTGGAAAAAATCGGCGGCGGGGCTGCCCGAATAGCCCTGGTTGCCGACCCGGCGCGGCGACACGCCCTTGGTCAGGGCCTCGACCGCATAGCTGTACATCAGCTGCATGGACGCCGCCGCCATGGACACGTCGAGCAGGATGCTGCGGCCGTCGCGATTGCGCTGGTGCAGGGCGCTGACGATGGCCAGCGCCCCGAGCATGCCCGTGGCCGCGTCCACGACCGGAAAGCCGGTCTTGATGGGGTCGTCGCCTTCGACGCCGCCCATCATCGCCATCCCCGTCATGGCCTGCACCACGTGGTCGTAGGCCGGCCGGTCGGCCCAGGGCCCGGTCCGGCCAAAGCCCGAGATCGAGCAATAGACGATGCGCGGATTGACCTCGCGGATCGCTTCATAGCCCAGCCCGTGCCGCTCCAGCGATCCAGGCCGGAAGTTGTCCACGAACACGTCGGCCTCGCGCGCCATCGCCAGGACCTCGGCGCGTCCTTCTTCGGTGCGGAAGTCCAGCGCCACGCAGCGCTTGCCGCCATTGAGCGAAAGGAAGGCCGACGGCCCGCGCTCGGACCGGCGCAGCACGTCGCCGCCGGCGGGTTTCTCGATCTTGACGACGTCGGCGCCCATCTGGGCCAGGTAGAAGGTTGCCAGGGGGCCGGCGATGACGTGCGAGAAGTCCAGCACGCGCACGCCCGCCAGCGGCAGGAAAGCTTGGTTCATGGGATGGAGCCTAGAATTGAACGATCTTGGAAGCGCGCACGATGCGCGAGAACTTGGCGGTTTCCTTCGTGAGGAAGTCGGCGAAATCGTCCGCCGTGGGCGACAGCTCGACCGGCGATCCGTTCTTGTCGAAGAACGCGTTCAGGTCGCCGCGCTTGAAGGTCTCGTGGATCGAGCGGTTCAGCTTGGCCACGATGTCCGCGGGCATGCCCGCCGGTCCCCAGACGCCGTTCCACGACTCGATCACCGTGTCGTCGTTGCCCAGCGCTTCCTTCAGCGTCGGCACGCCGGGAAGGATGGGCAGGCGCCTGGCCGAGGTCACGCCCAGCACGCGCACGGCGCCCGACTCGACCTGCGGCAGCGCCGCCGTCACGACGGGAAAACAGAACTGCGTCTGCCCGCCCAGCAGTGAAGGCACGAGGTCCACCGAGCCGCGATAGGGCACGTGGACCACGTCGATGCCGGTGGCCGTGGCCAGCGCGGCGCCCGCCAGGTGCGAGCCCGTGCCCACGCCACCCGAGGCGAAGTTCAGCTTGCCCGGGGACTGGCGCGCGGCCGCCAGGATGTCCTGGATCGACCGATAGGGCGAGGTTCCCGCCACGGCCAGCACGAAGGGGTTCATGTTGATCAGCGACACGGGCGCCAGGCTCTTCAGCACGTCCACGCCCACGGCGGGATTGATCAGCTTGTTCGTGATCATGGGCGAGCCGCCGAACAGCAGCGTGTAGCCGTCCGCCTTGGCCTGCGAGACCGACACCGCGCCCAGCGTGCCGCCCGCGCCCACCTTGTTCTCGACGAACACGCTCTGCCCCACCTGGCTGCCCAGCGCCTCGGCGAATTTCCTGGCCAGCAGGTCGACGCCGCCGCCGGCGGCATAGGGCACGACGAGCCGGATCGGACGGTCGGGATAGGTATCGGCCGGGGCGGCCTGGCTTGCTGCCGGAACGAGGCAGCAGGCCAGCGCCGCGGCAAGTATGCGTGCGCGCATGGCGGGTCTCCGTTATGGGTTATGGGCATGAATGCCGGATGAACGCGATTGTGGCCGCGCCCGCCCCCCGCAACAATTCGAAAATCGGGAACCCGCCTTCGGCTTTTTCTATGGGCCGCGGCGCACGGCGGTTCAACGCCGGGGAAACGGCTTGCTCAGGAAGCGCGAGCCGGCCATGCCGAAACGCCACGGCACGTCCAGCGCCTTCGAGATGCCGATGCGCGGACCGACGGCGATGTCCGGCTCGCCCTCGCGCGCCACCAGTTCGAACGGCGGGCGATCGAGCCGCATGCCGTCGAAGCCGCGATCGATGCCCAGGGCCTGTCCCACACGCCCCGGCCCCGAGCACAGCAGCCTTGGGTCCTGCACGCCGCGCCGCGCGCGCATGACGTCCAGGCCATGGGTCGGTTCCAGCGCGCGTATCAGCACCCCCGCGCCATGGCCGGATTCGCGGCAGACCAGGTTCAGGCACCAGTGAATGCCGTACGAGCGGTAGACATAGGCCCTGCCCGGTTCGCCGAACATCGAGGCGTTGCGCGGCGTCGGCCCCGAGAAGCTGTGCGAGGCGGGATCTTCCCTGTCGTAGGCCTCGGCCTCCACGATGCGTCCGCCCACGCCGTCCACCAGCAGGGTCACGCCGATCAGCAGCGGGCCGACTTCGGCCGACGGGGCGTGGAAATCGATATGGGCAAGGTGCAGCATGGGGACATCCGTTCTCGCGGCGAGAACAGAGTGTATCCGCTGGGGCGATTGCCGCCCGGCGCCGATCTCCCGATACTTTTGCCGACACCCGCGAGCCTCCGGCACGAAGCGGGGCCCACCTTCCCTTGCTCGAAAGGATACGCACTCATGGATAGACGCCAGGCCCTACAGACGATGGCCGGCGCGGCAGGCTGCGCGCTGCTGCCCGCGATGCCCGCCCACGCCCAGTCCTACCCCGCCCGCCCGGTGCGCTGGCTGGTGCCTTTCCCGCCGGGCGGCACCATGGACCAGGTGGTGCGCGCCGTCGCGCAAGGCATGCAGGGCCGGTTCGGCCAGACCCTGGTCATCGAGAACAAACCCGGCGCGGGCACGGTCATCGCCGTCGACCAGGTGGCGAAGTCCGCCCCCGACGGCTACACGCTGGTCACGGTGGCCAACAGCTTCACCATCAATCCCTCGCTGTACGCCAAGCTGCCCTACGACACCGAGCACGGCTTCACGCCGGTCGCCCTGCTGGGCGCCACCGCCAACATCCTGGTGGGCCGGCCCGGGCTCGAGCCCAAGACGCTGCCGCAGTTGATCGCCTATGCCAGGCGGCACCCTGGCAAGCTGACCTATGCCTCGTTCGGCACGGGTACCTCGGCCCACCTGGCGGGCGAGATGCTCAAGCAGATGGCGGGCGTGGACATCCTGCACGTGCCCTACAAGGGCGGCGTGCCGGCGCTGACCGACATCCTGGGCGGACAGGTGGACCTGATGATCAACAACCTGCCCGACATGCTGCCCTACCTGGCCAACGGCAAGCTGCGCGGCTATGGCGTCACGTCCAGGACGCGCTCCGCGCTGGCGCCCGACCTGCCCACCATCGCCGAACAGGGCTATCCGGATTTCGAGACCAACTCGTGGTACGGCGTGCTCGCCCCCGCCGGCACGCCGGCCGCGGTGGTCGCATACCTGAACCAGGCGATCAACGGGTCGCTGGAGGCTTCCTCCACTCGGACCACGCTGGGCGGCATGGGCTTTGACGTCGCCCCCGGCGCCCCGTCTCAGCTGGGCGCGCTGATCGCGAAGGACCTGAAACTCAACGCGAAGCTGGTCCGCGACGCGAACATCAAGCTCGACTAGGCGCCGTCCTACAGCAGCCGGTTCCGTGCCGAAAAGTCGATGGCCTGGCGGGCGATGGCCAGCATGCCAGGCACCACCGGCCGCGTATCGTCCCGCCGCCAGCGGAACGAATAGGGCAAGGGCCCCAGCGCGGGCGAACTCTTGAGCACGCGTATGCGGCCGCGCCGGGCCAGCTCGGCGGCCCAGGCGGCGGGCAGCATCCCCACGCCCACGCCTTCGCTGACCAGGCCGGCGATCGCGCCCCAGTTGTTGCAGATCAGGCGCTGGCGGACATCCAGTCCGCTGTCGTTCAGCCAGTCGTCCAGCAGCCGCGTGGTGCCGGCGCCCAGCGCCAGCGTGATCAGGGGATAGGCGTCCAGCAGACGGTCGCTCATCGCGTTCGCACCGGGTTCGGTGTCCGACGCGATCACCCACGAGAAGCGGGCCTCGCCTATCCGTTCGGAGCAGATGTCCGGCCGGGGCGAACGGCCCGCGATCACGGCGCAATCGAGCTGGCCGCTTTCCAGCCCGTGCTCCAGCGCGGCTCCTACCTCCACCATGGGCTCGACCACCAGGTCGGGATGCTCTTTCCGGGCCAGCTTCAGCAGCCGGGGCAGCCAGGTCAGCGCCGTCAGTTCTCCCACGCCGATCCGGCACCGGCCGGCCAGGCCGGTATCCACCGCCACGCAGCGCCGCACGGCTTCGGCTTCCTGCAACAGATTCCACGCCCGGGGAACCAGCCTGCGCCCGGCCTCGCTCAGTTCCGCCTTGTGGCCGGAACGGTCGAACAGGCCCACGCCCAGCGACTGTTCGAGTTCGTTGATGCGCTTGGACAGCGAGGAAATGGACAGGTGCAGCCGCTCGGCCGCGATGGCGAAGCTGGCGCAGGTGGCCGCCCAGTAGAAGGCCTCGAGTTGCTTGAGCGTCATGGCAGGGAGGGCGGATCTAGTTTCGAAAAAGCGAAATGGCTTATTGGAATTTTATCGCTTTCTTCATACAACTGGCGTCCGTAGAGTGGCGTCGACTGGAACTTCCGCACGCCGCGATCCCGATGAGCGCCAACGCCGATCCCACACCTACGTCTCCGCCGCTGGATGCCGCCCCGGCCCGGCCGTCCTCGCGGCCGGCCGGACTGGACGAGCCGCGCATCCTGCGCGAGGCCCTGTGCCTGGACGACTTCGAGGAACTGGCTCGGCGGCGCCTGCCCCGCCCCATCTTCGGCTACGTCGCCGGCGCCGCCGAGCGCAACAGCTCGCTGCGCGACAACGCCTCGGCCTTCGCCGAATACGGATTCGTTCCCCGTACCCTGGTCGACGTGTCCCGGCGCAGCCAGTCCATCACGCTGTTCGGCACGCGCTATGCGCGTCCCTTCGGCATCGCCCCCATGGGCATCAACGCGCTGTCGGCCTACCGGGGCGACATCGTGCTGGCCGCCGGCGCCGCCGAGGCCGACATGCCGTCGATCATGAGCGGCAGCTCGCTGATCCCGCTCGAAGACGTCGCCCGCCACGCGCCGGGCACCTGGTTCCAGGCCTATCTGCCCGGCGACGTGACGCGCATCGATCCGCTGATCGACCGCGTGGCGCAGGCCGGCTACCGCACCCTGGTGCTGACCGTGGACATCCCGGTCATGGCCAATCGCGAGAACAACCTGCGCACGGGTTTCTCCACGCCGCTGCGTCCCAGCCTGCGGCTGGCCTGGGACGGCGTGAGCCATCCGCGCTGGCTGTGCGGCACCTTCCTGCGCACGCTGGCCCGGCACGGCATGCCGCATTTCGAGAACTCGTTCGCCTCCCGCGGCGCCCCCATCCTGTCCGCCCGCGTCATGCGCGACTTCACCGCGCGCGACCACCTGAACTGGGAACACGTGGCCCGCATCCGCCGGCGCTGGCAAGGGCACCTGGTGCTCAAGGGCATCCTGCACCCCGTCGATGCCGCGCGCGCCCGCGAACAGGGCGTGGACGGCGTCATCGTGTCCAACCACGGCGGCCGGCAACTGGACGGCGCGGTGTCGCCGCTGCGCGTCCTGCCCGCCATCGTCGAGGCGGCGGGCGGCCTGGCGGTCATGATGGACGGCGGCGTGCGCCGCGGCACCGACGTGCTCAAGGCGCTGGCGCTGGGCGCCCGCTGCGTGTTCGTGGGCCGGCCCTTCAATTACGCGATGGCGGTGGCCGGTGGTGCGGGCGTGCGCCATGCCGTCCGGCTGCTGGGCGACGAAGTGGACCGCGGCATGGCCATGCTGGGCGTCAACACGCTGGACGAACTGGACGCCGGCTTCCTCGCGCCCATGGGTGCAGGCAGCCGCGCCACCTGAAGGACAACGACCACCTTTTCGCGACGGGCCCCGCGCCCGCCGACTCCTCAACCCCTGAACCACCGAACACGGAGATTTCCCGCCATGGCCAAGACCGTCATCTACAGCCCCAACGTCACCCGCACCAAGGCGCCGCACGCCCATGCCGTGCGCACCGGCAACCTCGTCTTCGTGTCGGGCTGCCCCGCCTACTTCGGCGAGATGCAATTGGCCAAGGGCGACTTTCCGGCCCAGATGCGCCAATGCCTGACCAACCTGAAGAACATCCTGGAAGAGGCCGGCTCCAGCCTGGAGAAGGTGGTCAAGGTCAACATCTTCCTGGACCGCCGGGCCGACTTCGACGAGATGAACGAGGTCTATCGCGAGTTCTTCGGCAACGACCCCATGCAATGGCCCGCCCGCACCACCGTCGAGGCCCGCCTGCCGCGCAAGGACTTCCTGCTCGAGATCGAATGCGTGGCGGAAGTCTGATCCGCCTGCCCGCCTCCCTTCCCATCGCAAGGACCGCCCCATGCCCGCACCCACCCTAGACGTCCATGCCGGAGGCCAGGAATACCTCCTGCCTCCCGATTTCCTCTGGCCCGGCGGCAAGCGCATCGCCGTGTTCTTCCGTGTCGCCTGCGAAGGGTGGTCGGACGGCGCCTGGCCATCGCTGGGGCCGATGGGCAATCCGCTCAAGCCCGGCGTGCCGGACCTGAACGCGCTGGGGTGGGTGGAATACGGCATGCGGCGCGGCATCCACCGCATCCTGGACATCCTGGAACAGCACGACATCCGCAGCACGATGATCATCTGCGGCGTGCTGGCCGAGCGCTATCCCGAAGTGGTGCGCCGCATCGCCGATGCCGGGCATGAAATCGTCGCCCATTCGTACGGCATGGACGTGATCCCCGCCTACCTGGACGAGGAACAGGAACGCGCCAACCTGGCGCGCACCACGGCGCTGTTCGAAAAAGCCACCGGCCGCCGGCCGCAGGGCTGGATCAGCCCGCGCGCCACGCCCAGCCCGCGCACCGCGCGCATGCTGGCCGAGGCCGGCTACGAATGGCATGGCGACACCATGAACGACGACCTGCCTTACCTGGTCCGGTTCGGCGACCGCGAGATCGCCGCCTTCCCCGGCGGCATGGAGTTGAACGACACGCCCATGTACATCCGCTACGGTAATTCGCCGCGGATGATGGTCGAGATGTTCGACGACTGGCTGGACTACGTGCGCACGCGGGAGAAGGGCGCCGTGCGCATCGACCCGTCCATCCATGCCCACGTGTTCGGCCGCATCACCGGCATCCATGTGTTCGAGCAACTGATCGAGAAGGCCAAGGCCGCCGACGACATCTGGATAGGCACGCGCCAGGAAGCCATCGCCCACGTGCGCGCCGCCATCCGGCGCTGATCTCCTTCCCACCCCGGAGGTTTCCATGAGCACCCGCCACCCCCTCACCCGGCGCGCCCTGCTGGCCGCCGCGCTTTCGACGCTGGCCTGCGGCGGCACGCCCGCCCTGGCGCAGGCGCCCTTTCCCGACCGGCCCCTGAAGCTGGTGATCGGCTTCGCGCCCGGCGGCTCGACCGACGTCGTGGGCCGGCTGATCGCGCAGAAGATGTCCGTCGAACTCGGCAAGCCCGTGGTCGTCATCAATCGTCCCGGCGCCTCGGGCGCCATCGGCACCACCGAAGTGGCGCGCGCCGAACCCGACGGCTACACGGTGCTGGTGAACATCGTGACCACCGCGGTCATCAATCCGCTGACGCAGAAGAACCTGCAATACGATCCCGTCAAGGACCTGCAGCCGGTCGCCATGGTGGGCAAGCTGCCCAACGTGATCATCCTGAACAAGAACGTGCCCGCGCGCAATCTGCAGGAATTCATCGCCTGGGCCAAGGCCAACCCCGGCAAGGTGACCTTCGGCACGGGCGGCGCCGGCGGCGTGCAGCACCTGTCGGGCGAACTGCTGGCCAAGATGGCCGGCATCCAGATGACGCACGTGCCGTACAAGGGCGCCGCGCCCGCCATCCAGGACCTGCTGGCCGGCAACATCACCGCCGTGTTCGACAACGTCACCGGTCCGATCAGCCTGATCAAGGCCGGACAGGTCACGGCCCTGGGCGTGACCACGGAAGAACGCATCGCCGTGCTGCCCGACGTGCCGACCATCGCCGAATCCGGCCTGCCCGCGTTCAAGAATTCGAGCTGGATCTCGATCTTCACCCGAGCGGGCGTGCCGCCCGCCGTGCTCGCCCGCCTGGAGTCGGCCGTGCTGGCCGCCGCGCGCGACCCCGAGACGGTGGCCAAGCTCAAGGAGCTCGGCGCCGTCCCCTCGCCCATGAACACCGCCGAACTCGACCGGTTCTGGCGTTCCGAATTCACCTACTGGCGCGACGCCATCAAGGCCGCCAACCTCTCTCTCGAATGACAAGGAAGCAAGCACCATGTCCGCCATCGAAACCCGCCTGAAGGAACTGGGCATCACGCTGCCCGACGCCCCGGTCATCAAGGCCAACCCGGCCCTGGTCCCCGGCGTGGCCGCCGGCGGCTTGTTCTTCTGCCAGGGCACCCTGGGCCATACCAACGGCGACTTCCCCTACCTGGGCAAGGTCGGCGACAAGGTCACGGTGGAAGAGGCCTACCAGTCGGCCCGGCTGTGCGCCATCAACCACCTGGCCCAGGCCAAGGCGGTACTGAAGGATCTCGATCGCATCGTGCGCGTCGTGCAACTGGTGGTCTACGTGAACGGCGCGCCGGGTTTCGAGCGCGCCCCCTACGTCTCCAACGGCGCCTCCGACCTGTTCGTCGAAGTCTTCGGCCCGGAACGCGCCGCCATGGCGCGCGCCAGCCTGAGCGTGCCGGACCTGATCTACACCGCGCCGGTCGAGACCTTGTGCACCTTCGAAATCACGCCGGCGTGACCGCCCCCACGCGACAGGACTCCCCATGAAATCCACCCTACGCATCGCGGCCGCCGCCGGCCTCATGGCGGCCGCGGCCTGCGCCGCCGCCCAGGACTACCCCACCAAGCCCATCCGCCTGATCAGCGCTTGGACGCCCGGCGGCGCCAACGACATCCTGGCCCGCGCGCTGGGCCAGGTCATCTCGCAGCGCTTCGGCCAGCCCGTGGTGATCGAGAACCGTCCCGGCGCCTCGGGCACGATAGGCACCGCCCACGTCGCCCAATCGCCCGCGGACGGCTACACGATCACGCTGGGCAGCATGCCGTCGTACTCCACGGCGCCCAGCATGTTCCCTGACCTGCGCTACGACCCCATCAAGGACCTGGTGCCCATTGCCTTCGTGGCCATCGTCCCCAACGTGCTCGTGGTCAATCCGTCGCTGCCGGTCAAGTCCGTGCCCGAACTGCTGGCCTACGCCAAGGCCCATCCCGGCAAGCTGGCCTTCTCGTCCGTCGGCAACGGCTCGTCGTCGCACCTGGGCGGCGAACTGTTCAAGCTGATGGGCCACGTGGACATGACCCACGTGCCGTACAAGGGCACGGCGCCGGCGCTGGTCGACCTGGTGGGCGGCCGCGTCCAGCTCGCCTTCGAGAACATGCCCGCGCTGCTGCCCCTGATCAACGGCGGCCAGCTGCGCGCGCTCGCGGTCACGTCCCGCTCGCGCTCGGCCCTGCTGCCCCAGGTCCCGACCGTGGACGAGGCGGGATTGAAGGGCTACGAGATCGGCGCCTGGTACATGATGTTCGCGCCCGCCGGCACCCCGCGCAAGGTCGTGGACAAGCTGAACGAGGCGGTCAACGCCGGGCTCCAGCAGCCGGACATCCGCCAGCGCCTGAAGGACCTCGGCGCCGAGATCGTCGGAGGCACGCCGGAACAGGCCGCGGACTTCCTGAAACGCGACCTGGCGCGCTGGACCGACGTCATCAAGCAGGCCCACATCGTCTTCAACTAGGATCCGCCCATGAACGCTTCCCTGTGGGACACCATGCGGCTGGACGGCCGCACCGCGCTGGTGACGGGCGCCGGCAAGGGCCTGGGCCGGGCCATCGCGATGGGGCTGGCGCAGGCCGGCGCCAACGTGGCGCTGCTGGCGCGCACGGCACGCGACGTCGAGGCGGCCTGCGAGGAAATCCGCGCGACCGGCGCCCGCGCGCTGCCGCTGGCCGCCGACGCGACCGACTCCGCCCAGGTCGATCGCGCCGTCGCGGCCGTGCTCGATGAATTCGGCACGCTGGACATCCTGGTGCACTCGGCCGGGGGCAGCCAGCGCAAGCCCGTGCTGGAACTGGCCGACGACGAATGGAAGCGCCTGATCGGCGCCAACCTGGATTCGACCTTCTATGTCTGCCGCGCGGCGGGTCGGGTCATGCACGCGCAAGGCCGCGGCTCCATCATCAACATCGCCTCGGCCGCCGGGCTGCGCGGCCGGCCCAACAATTCCCCCTATAGCGCGGCCAAGGCGGCCATGATCAACTTCTCGCGCGCGCTGGCCATGGAGTGGGCGCCGCAAGGCATCCGCGTCAACACCCTGGCGCCGGGACGCTTCCTGACGCCGCTGACCGAAGCGGAGATGAGCGATCCGGCCAGGCACGCCGCCTTCGTCAGGAACGTACCGCTGGGCCGGATCGGGCGTCCCGAGGAATTGAAGGAGATCGTGGTCTGGCTGGCCTCCGATGCCTCGGCGTTCGTGACCGGCTCGACCATCGTGATCGACGGCGGGCAGACGTTGCTTTAGGCGCCGCCCTAGAACCGCACACCCAGCTTCAAGCTGGCCGTCTGCGCCACCAGGTGCTGGCCCGCCTGGATCCCGTACTCCGCCCGCAGCGACCACGCATCGGCCGACATCACCTCGACACCGGCCGTCGCGCTGCCGAATACTCCCGGCACACGCGTCGACAGCGTGAACGCATCCTGCGGCGCCACCGCCAGCCGCACATCGGTCGACACCTTGCGCCCCGCCACCACCCCCACGCCCAGCGCGAGATAGGGACGCGCGACCGCCTTGCCCATACTGACCTTGCCGCCGAACTCGATGCTGGGTGTCAGCACCGCGCTCCACCGGTCGCTGGCGTCGTGGACCAGATCGAAGGGTCCCGCCCCCGACTCCCTGTAGCCGGGCGTGCGATCGTAGATAAGGTCCAGGTCCGCATACGGCTTGGCGTACCAGTCGCCGAACGAGAACTGATAGGCGGCCCGGGCGCGCGCCGCCAACTGGTAGGAATCGGGCTTGCTGGTCGCCCGCGCGGCCATGCCCGGCAGCACGATGCTTCGCGCCTGGTCCGACTCCTCGTAGCCGCCCATCAGCGCGCCGGCGAACTGCCAGGCCCCGATCTGCCGCTTCAGCGCCAGGCCGGCATGGAAACTGTCGCTGGCGATGCGCACGGTGTTGTCCGCGGAATAGGTGTTGGTGCGGCTGTAGCTGGCCGAGGCCCCCAGGAACCAGTCCGGCGCCAGTTGGCGCTGCACACCGAACTGAACCGTGGTCTGCCGGTTGTCGTAGCCCGCGCCGTCGGCGGACGCCGAACGGTCGAAGCGGCCGCCTATCACACGCGCCCATGCGCATTCGCCCTCGGCCAGCTGGACGCTTTGATCGCTGAAGTAGGGACAGCTCATCATCCGGTCCAGCGCCGAGTGCAGTTCGTAGGTGCGGTTGCTCGCGCGGCTAAGCGCCGCGTCGGAGGCTACTGCGCCCAGCGCCTTCACGTAGGCATCCGTGCCTTCCAGCCGGGCAAAGGGATCGAACAGCGTCGTCAGGCCGCGGTCGCCACGGTCCCACAGGGTTTGCAGGTAGCCGGCGATGCTGGCCTGGTTCGCGGTCAGGCCCAGGTTCTGCGGACGGAAATTCGCCTTGGGCGTGACCCACAGCTGGCCGTCGCCGGTCAGCGACACGTCGTAGTTGACGACCGGCGATTGCCCGGCAGGATTGAACGCGCCCGTGGGCGTGACGTCGAACTGGGCGATCAGCATGGGCTGGCCGCCGGCCAGGTTGCGGCCCAGCACGAGCAGGCTGCCGCCGAGCTGCGCCGGCCCGCTCACGCCGATCACGTCGGCCAGCCCGCCCGCGCTGAAATCGACGTCGGCCTGGAAGACGCCTCCCGGCGCCTGCGTGAACCCCTGCATGAACGTCGTCTGGTACGCGCCGTGCTGGTCGACCGGACCGCCCGGGTTGAACACGCCCTGGTTGACCAGGGAGGCATCCAGCCGCTGGCCGCTGGCCAGCACCGCCCCCGGGTGATTGACGAAGGAGCCGTGGGCAGCGTCGCCGCTCGTGACGCTGCCGATGAACAGGCCGTAGTTGTCCACGGCCACCCGGCCGGACGCATCGATCGCGGTCGCGCCGGAAATCAGGCCCTGGTTGGAGACCGTGGTGGCGTTGTCGGTGATCGTCCGGATCGCCGTACCGCCGGCCAGGTCCGCGTACACGGCCGACGACGCGCCCACGCCGATCGTGACGGCACCGCCACTGTTCTGCGCCGCGCTGCCGGCGCTTACCGCCAGGATGGCCGGCGCGCCGCCGCCCTGCGCGGTGACCAGCGACCCCGTGCCCAGCCCGATGTTGATCGCGCCGCCGGCACTGCCCGCTCCGCCGCCGCTGCCTCGCACCTGGATGCCCGCTTCCGAGAAGACGGCGCCGCCGCCCAGGCTGAGCGCGGCGATGGCCGGCGCATTCCGGCCCTGCGTGGCCACCATCACTCCCACCTGCACGTCGACCGCGCCGCCATTGCCGCCGCCCCCCGCCACGTCGACGGTCTTGACCAGGTTGTCGTCGTAGCTGACCGAGGAAAAGTCCCCGGCCAGGCCTCCGCCCCCGCCCACGCTCTGCGCCAGCACGCCGATGGCGCCCGCGCCTTCGGTCAGCACGGAACCTTCGACGTTCACGTTGACCGCGCCCCCCGCGCCCGAGCCCTGCGACGCCGGTGCGGCCAGCGTCGTGCTTCCCGCTCGCGTCGACAGGCCGGCCATCCCACCCCCGCCGCCCACGCTCTGCGCCAGCACGCCCACGGCATTCCTGCCCCGGGTATTGACGGAACTGTTGGCCACCACGTGCGCATCGACCTGGCCTCCATCTCCGGTCGCGCCGCCCAGCGCCCCCAGCGCGACGCTGGCAGGTGCCTGGGCCTGTCCGCCACTGAGCAGGCCCACGTATCCGCCCCCCGCGCCCACGCTCTGCGCCAGCACGCCGAAGGCCAGGTCGCCGGAGGTCTGGACCACCGTGTGGACGATCGTGCTCGCGCCTTCGTCATACTTGCCGGTGGTCACGGCAACGTGTCCGCCGTCGGTCCGTATGGCCTCCTGGTTCGACGCATCCATTCCCAGCGTCACCTGCGCCGGCGCCAGCAGCGGCGCCGCCGCCGCGCTGCTGGCCAGCGTCGCCGCGCCGCCCCCGCCGCCCACGCTCTGGGCCATCACGCCATGGGACAGCACGCCGGACGTGACGATGTTGCCGCCGGTCGTAGTGACCGTCGCGTCGCCGGCGTCGATGGGGGGAATCGAGAACCCGCCCACCACACCGATCTTCCCGCCCAGCGAAACCACCGGCGCCTGTGCCGTGCTCCCGGCAGCCAGCCCCGCGGCATCCAGGCCGTCCATGCTGATCGAGGCCAGTCCCCCACCGCCGCTTACGCTCTGGGCGATCACCGCCGGCGCGTCGTCGCCCTGCGTGCGAACCTGCCCCGTCGTGACCGAGGCACCGCCGCCGCTCATCACCGCCGCCTCCGAAACGAAACCCGACAAGGTCCGGTTGCCCCCCATCGTGATCGTCAGCGGCGCGCCCGTCTGTCCCGCCGGGGTAAGCAGCCCGCCGGCTCCGGCCAGGAAGCTGGACACCTCGGCCTTGCCGCCGCCCCCGCCCACGCTTTGCGCCACGATGCCGGGCGCATGGTCGCCCATCGTCGTCACCACGCTGCCCGCCGCACTGGCGTCGACGGTGGCCAGGCCGCCATTGCCGCCGCCCCCTCCGCCGCCCCCCACGGTCACGTTGATGTTGCGGGTCAGGGACATGCCCTTGGACGCCAGCAGTTCGGCGATCTTGTTGATCTTCTCCAGGATCTCGGCGGCCTGGTCGCCACCATGCGCTTTCGCCAGTTCGGCCAGGTCCTGCTCCGATACCGTGCCCACGCCCCCGCCGCCGCCCACGCTCTGCGCCAGGATGGCGGACGCGGCCTTGCCGGTGGTCGAAACCGTCCCGGTATTGGTCACCTGCACCGCGCCCCCCTGCCCGCCGTCGCCGGCATTCCCGCCCACCGCCAGATTGGTGCCTATCGAGGGCGCCAGCGAGACCACGTTGCTGACGCCTTCGTTGGCGGCCTTCAGCAGGGTGTCGATGGCGGACAACAGGCTGGACGCGCCCGCCGAACCGATGGCGCCGGACCGCCCGCCGCTGCCGGCGACGCTTTGCGCGACGATGCCCGCCGACGCCAGGCCGTGGGTCGCGATGGCGCCGTCGTTGGCGATCGTGACGTTGCCGCCGTTGCCGCCACTGCCGCCGTTGCCGCCGACCCGGGCATCGAGCGCGTAGCTCAGGCCGCCGAACGAGATCGAGTGAGGCGCCTCCTCCAGCCATTCGGAAACCTTGGTCAGCGTCTCCAGGAATGCCGTGGGCGAGCTGACCACGGGTTCGAACGAACGCTCGGTCTCCTGCTGGACGAGGCCGCCGTTGCCGCCCCCGCCGCCCACGCTTTGCGCCAGCACGGCGATGGCATGGTCACCGGTGGTGGTGATCGCGCCGCCGCCCCGGTTGTGCACCGAGACCGCGCCGCCGTGTCCGCCGCTGCCGCCCTCGCCGCCGGTCGTGACGCCGTAGCTGATGGTGAAGCTGGATGCGCCTATGGTCGTCGGCCGCAGCGGCGCGGCCGCCACGCCGCCGTTGCCGCCTCCGCCGCCGCTGCTTTGCGCGAAGATGCCGTGGCTCTCGTGTCCGGTGGTGGCCACCGTGCCGGCGTTGTCGATGTCGACCTCTCCGGCGTTGCCCGCCGAACCGCCGCGGCCCCCCACGGTGACGTGGATGCTGGCCGTGCCCGACGGGATGTCCGGCCCCAGTTCCGGCGCGATGGTCGCCTGCACGGACTCCGCGAAGGCGCCGTTGCCGCCTCCGCCCCCGACCGACCGGCCGACCACCGCGCTGCTGACGGCGCCCGCGGTCGCGACCGAGCTGCCCGGATCGAGCTCGATGTCGACATGCCCACCCGCGCCGCCCGCCCCGCCGTCTCCGCCGGTGGAAAGCGCGACCCCGGCCAGCACGCCCACCGAGGCCGCCTTGGCCGACCCGCCGTGCCCACCGCCACCGCCTATGCTTTGCAGCATCACGCCGGTGGAGCCGGCGCCCTGCGTGGAAATCCGTCCGGACGACGTCAGCGAGAGTTCGCCGCCATCGCCGGCGACACCGCCCCGGCCGCCCACCGCCATCGATACGATCAGGCCGGTGCTGTCGGCATCGCCACCCACCCCGCCGCCACCGCCGGCGCTCTGCATGATCACCGCGCCGCTCTGGTCGCGCGTGGTGGAGATGCTGCCGGTGTTGGTCACGCGGCCGGCGCCGCCATTGCCTCCGCCGCCGCCGTTGCCGCCCACGACGAACCACCCCGCGGCCTGCGCGCCGTCGCCGCCCTGGCCTCCGGACGCCTGGGCGACGATGCCGAAGGAACCCGTGCCCGTGGTCCCGTCGTCGTCTTCGGCCCCCGCGCCGGCGATGGCGATGGAACCGCTGTTGGTGATGTCGTAGGCCAGCGCGCCCACGCCGCCGCCGGCGCCGCCGCTGCCGCTGTGGCCCGACAGGCCGCCGTCCCCGCCCTTGCCGCCGTCGCCGCCGGCGACCCGGACCTGGATGCCGTTGGAGTAATCGCCGTAGGTGGCGATCCGGCCCGAATTGGTGATCGAGACGCCGCTGGCCGAGCCGCCGTCGCCGCCGTCGTGCCCGGACGACCAGGATCCGGCGCCGCCATCCCCCCCTCTGCCGCCCAGACTGCTGGCCAGGATGGCGGCGGACGACGTGCCGCGCGTCGTGATGGCGCCCGCGTTCGAGACCGTCACGTGTCCGGCGTTCCCGCCTCGATTGGCGCGCACGTCCTGGGCCGGCGTACCCTGCTCGCCGCCTTCCGCGCCTCCGCCCTGGCCGCCCTGGGTACGCGCGATCACGCCTGCCGTGCCCGTGCCGTTGGTGGTGACGGAACTGCTGTCGTCGATGCTGACGCTGACGTCGCCGGTATCGCCGCCCTGCCCCGCCGTGCTGTGCCCGCCGCCAACGCCGCCGTGAAAGCCGTCCCCGCCCTGGCCCCCCACGGACTGGGCCAGTATGCCGGCGGTCTCCGACTGCCCCGTGCTGCCGGACACCGTTACGGACGATCCGTAGCTCAGGGTCACGCTGGCCGCGCCCGCATTGCCGCCGCGTCCGGAATCGCCGGACGGCAGGGCGTCCCGGATCGAGGGCTCCTGGCCCACACCGCCCAGGGAATCGACCCATATGCCGTAGACCCCGGCGGTGATCCCCGTGCCCGAGACCACGACACCCGCGTCGTGGCCGTCTCCGGCATCGCCGTAGCGCCGCCCTCCGCTCTGGATCGCCCACCTGCCGCCATTGCCGCCGTGCGAGGCGGCGCGCAGCCCGATTTCGCCGCTGCGCAGGGTGCTGTACAGCAGGTCGTAGCCCAGCGTCGCGCCTTGCCCGCCGTTGCCCCCCCAGTGGTTGTAGTTCGTATCGTCCGGATCGGTGGAGCCTTCGCCGTTGCCGCCATGGCCGCCGCTCACGTCCACGAAGACCGCGGTGCCAGTGCCGATCGAGACGTTCAGCGACGAATCGGACGCCCCGACGAAATCGGTACCGTTGCTGCCGTCCGAACCGTTGTGGTCATGGCAGCAGGAGCCATCCGTGCCCCGGTAGTCGTGGACGACCTGGGCCTGCACGGTCCCGGCCAGCGACGACAGGGCGGCAAGCACGGCCGCCGCCACGAGATTGGGCCGGAACAGCGGGCGGATGAAGCCGCCGGCGGCGGCCGGGGTCGGCAAATACGGAGACGTCGTCATATGCGTACAGGTCCCATGCGCGAGAACTCGGCAAACGACCGAAACCGTGCGTTTGTCGTACGCGAACGATCTTATTTGTCAGGATCCCGACACCGCAACCCCGGCGGACGAATCGACATTCCCAGCCGACGAATGACCATCCGGCCATCAACCGGCGACGGTCTCCCCCTGCTTTTCCGCCGGCGTCACCGCGCGGATCGCATCCTCGACCGTCTCCAGGAAAATGAACTGGAGCTGCTTGCGCGATTCTTCGGGAATGTCGTCGACGTCCTTGCGGTTGCGCGCCGGCAACAGCACGGTCTTGATGCCGGCCCGCAACGCGGCCAGTACCTTTTCCTTGATGCCCCCGACCGGCAGCACCAGCCCGCGCAGGCTGATCTCGCCCGTCATCGCCCGGTCCGCGGGGACCGGCTTGTCGGTCATCAGCGAGGTCAGCGCGACGAACATGGCCACCCCGGCGCTGGGGCCGTCCTTGGGAATCGCGCCCGCGGGCACGTGGACATGGATGTCGTTGTGCTCGAACAGCGCGGGATCGACGTTCATCGAAGCCGCCCGGCCCTTGAGCAGCGTCAGGGCCGCCTGCACGCTTTCGCGCATCACCTCGCCCAGTTGCCCGGTCAGGATCAGCCTGCCGCTGCCCGGCGTGCGGCTGGCCTCGATGAACAGGATGTCGCCTCCGACCGGCGTCCAGGCGAGGCCCGTGGCCACGCCCGGCATGCCGGTGCGCATGGCGATCTCGCTTTCGAAGCGCGGCGCGCCCAGGATCGCGTGCACCTCGTCCACGTCGATGCGCACGTGCTGCGCGGTCCCTTCGGCCACGCTCATGGCGGCATGGCGGAAGGTGCTGCCGATTTCCCGCTCGAGATTGCGCACGCCCGCCTCGCGGGTATAGCCGTTGATCACCTCGTGGATGGCCGCGTCGGTGATCTCGCTTTGCGCGGGCGTCAGGCCATTGGCCTCGAGCTGGCGCGGCACCAGGTAGCGGCGCGCGATCTGGGCCTTCTCTTCCTCGGTGTAGCCCGGCAGCGTGATGATCTCCATGCGGTCGCGCAGCGGACCGGGGATGCCGTCGAGCACGTTGGCCGTCGCGATGAACAGGACCTTGGAAAGATCGAACGGCACGCCCAGGTAGTTGTCGCGGAAAGTGTCGTGCTGCTCGGGATCGAGCACCTCCAGCAGCGCGGCGGCGGGATCGCCCTGCGCGCTGGCGCCCAGCTTGTCCACCTCGTCCAGCATCATCACGCAGTTGTTGGAACCCGCCTTGTGAATGGCCTGGATCACGTTGCCCGGCAGCGCGCCGATGTAGGTGCGCCGATGGCCGCGTATCTCGGCCTCGTCGTGCACGCCGCCCAGGCTCAGCCGCACGAACTTGCGTCCTGTGGCCTTGGCGATGCTCTGGCCCAGCGAAGTCTTGCCCACCCCCGGCGGCCCCGAGAAGCACAGCACCGGGCTCTTGCCGGTGGGATTGAGCTTGCGCACGGCCAGGTATTCCAGGATGCGGCGCTTGATCTTGTCGAGCCCGTAGTGGTCCTCGTCCAGGATGCGGCGGGCTTCGGCGATGTCGATGCGGTCCTCGGTGGACACCGACCAGGGCAGCTCGATCAGCCAGTCCAGGTAGGTGCGGATCATCGAATATTCGCCCGATGCCTCGGGTATGCCCTCGAGCCGCTTGAGTTCCTTGCGCGCCTGCTTCTCGGCCTCTTCCGGCATTCCTGCCTGGGCGATGCGCTCGCCCAGCTCCGCCAGTTCGGCGCCGTTGCCCTCGGTCTCGCCCAGTTCCTGCTGGATGGTCTTGAGCTGCTCGCGCAGCATCACCTCGCGCTGGCGATCCTCGAAGCGCGCCTTGGTCTGCTGGTCGATGTCGCGGCTGATGCGCAGCACCTCGATCTGGTGCATCATCAGAGCCAGCACCTTGTCGGCCCGGGCCACGACGTCCACGGTCTCGAGCACGTCCTGCTTTTCCTCGGGCTTGATCTCCATCAGCCCGGCGATGAAATCCGTCAGCAGCGGCGCCGATGTCATGTTCTGGATCGAGCCGGCCAGTTCCGCCGGCGCCTGCGGCAGCAGTTGCAGGATGTCCAGCGCGCGCGCCTTGAGCTGGATCAGGCGCGCCTCGATGTCCGAGGTCATGATCTCGGGATCCTCGAAGCGCTGGACCCGCGCCACCATGAACGGATAGCCCTGCAGCAGTTCGATGATGCGGAAACGCTGCACGCCCTGGCAGATGACGTGATGCGTGCCGTCGGGCGTGGTCACGTAGCGCATCACGTTGGCCACGGTCCCCATGGGATGGAGGTCGCCGTCGCCCAGTTCCTCGGCCTCCGCGTCGCGCTGCAGCACCACCCCGACCTGGCGGCTGGCCCGCGCGGCTTCCTGCGCGCCGCGCACGGTGCTGTCGCGGCCGATGGAAATAGGCGCCACCAATCCCGGGAAAAGCACGAGATTGCGCACCGGGATCAGCGTCAGCGCGTCCGACGGCAGCGCGATCGACGGCGCGGGCCCCTGGTTCGCGGGCTGAGCGCCCTGCGCCTCCTGCCGTTCCTGCCCCGATTGTTGGTCTCGAAATTCGTTTGCCATGGCTTCTTACCTGTCCCCGGTTCGAGTTGCGGCGTGCCGCCGGTCTATCCCAGTCTGAGCAGGGTCAGCAGGAGGCAGCCATCCACCATCCTGTGTTCCCGGATTTCGAAGGCGCCCGGCGGCAGCGCGATGCGCCGCTCGAAGCGGCCGTAGGGAATTTCTATGCGGCGGATGTGGGCCTCGGCCGGCGCGGGCAAGGGGCGCTCGCCCACCACGGTCAGCATCGCACCGTCGATCAGCACCTGGACCTGGTCGGGCGCGACGCCGGGCAGCGCGACCAGCACCGACAAGGCGCGGCCGGTCTCGAAGATGTCGATGGGGGGCTCCCAGGTGGGCCCCTGGGGGCCGCCGTGGCCCGGACGGAAGAACTGGCGGTGCAGGTTGTCCGCCTGCTCCAGCAGCCTGACCGCGTCGATCCACATGGCATTGGACGGTTTGCGATAGATCATGGTCCTTGTCCTTGCTCGGGGCGCCCCGATGGCTCCAAATTAAGGCGGCAGGCGGCATCTGGCAATAGGGGATGGAAAGGCAGCACCCTGCCGCCGGGCCGGAAAGCAGGCGGGGCGCGGGCTCGCGGATTCGTAACAGATGTCGCGATCAGGAGCCTGGAGCCCGCGGCGCGACCTGCCCGCCCCCGCCTATGGCCTTGTAGACCGCGACCAGCCCGATCCGCAGCTGGCTGTCGCTTTGCGCGAGGTCGCGCCTGGCCTGCAACAGGGTCCGCCGGGCGTCGAGCTCCGGCAGAAAATCGGTCAGCCCGCCGGCGTGGCGTGCCCGGGCCAGGTCGAGGGCGTCGCCGCTCGCGCGCAGCTTGCGCTGCAATTCCAGATTGCGCCGGCGTTCGGCGGCATAACCGGTCAAGGCATCGTCGATTTCCTGCCACGCACGCAGTACCGTCTGCTGGTAGGACACCGCCGCCTCCTGCTGCGCCAGTTCGCGCAGCGCCACGGTGCTGCGGCGGCGCCCCTGGTCGAACAGCGGCAGCGACAGGCTGGGTCCGACCGACCAGCGCCGGCTGCCCCATTCGCCGAACTTGCCGTCCTTGAACGACTCGTAGCCGAAGCTCGCGCCCAGCACGATGCGCGGATACAGGTCGGCCGTGGCGATGCCGATGTCGGCCGTGGCCGCGTGCAGCCGGGCCTCGGCCGCGCGTATGTCGGGCCGGCGCAGCGCCACCTGGGAAGGCAGCCCCAGCGCCAGATCTGGCATGGCGGCATCCGCGTCCCGCGCTTCGCTCAGCACGTCCCGCAGCGCGCCGGGCGGCTGGCCGACCAGGAGTCCGATGCGGTTGGCCGCCGCGGCCTCCTGTGCGCGCAGGGGTGCCAGCCGCCCGCTCAGGTCGGCCAGCAGCGCCTCCTGCCGCGATACGTCCAGCGCGTCGATCTGCCCGCCGTCCCGCCGCGCCCGCAGGATGTCCTGGGACGCCTGGGCCGTGGCGATGTCCTCTTGCAGCCACCGCAACTGCGTCTGGGCGCCGCGCAGCTCGAAATAATTGCGGGCGATCTCGCTCGCCACCGACAGCCGCGCCTGCGCCGTCGCCGCCGCCGACGCGTCCACGTCGGCCTCGGCCGCCTCGATCGATCGCGCGACCCGTCCCCACAAGTCGATTTCCCAGGACGCATCGAAGCCCGCCTGGTACAGCGTGAACGGATCGCTCAGCACCGAGACGAGCTGCTCACGGTTGTTCGGCGCAATGGCGTCGAGCATGCGGGTGCCGGCGCCGTACTCGCTCTGGCGCTGGCGCGACACGCCCGCCGACAGGCCCACGTCCGGCCCCCGCTGCGCGGCCACGGTCTGCCGCATGAGCCGGCTCTGGGCGAAGCGCAGCGCCGCGGTGCGCAGGTCCGGACTGGCCTCGCGCGCCTGGTCCAGCAGCGCGTCCAGCCGCGCATCGTGGAAGGACTCCCACCAGCGGTCCGGCGGCGCCGCCGTGGAGATGGGATCGCGCAGGCTGTCTGGACCGCTGCGCCAGCTGTCCCAATCGGCCGGCTGCGCGGCCGTGGGCGCCAGGAAATCCGGGCCCACGGCCGCGCAGCCGGCCAGGACCGACGCGAGCACGGCCGCTTGCAGGAAGGGACGGGCCCCGGGCCGGCGGATGGGATCGCATGCCATGCTTGCCTCCAGTCAAACCAGACGATGGCGAAACAGCCACGCCGCCAGCGGCAGCGTGACCGCGCCCAGGACGAACATGGGCACGAGGTTGCGCCACAACGACAGCAGCCCGGCGCCCTCCAGGTACACCCGCTGCACGAGATCGATGGCAAAGCGCAGCGGATTGGCCAGGGTCGCGAACTGCAGCGCGTCGGGCATGTTGCGCACCGGCGTGGCCAGGCCCGACAGCAGCATGAGCGGCATGATCAGCACGAAGGTGTAGAGCATGGCCTGCTGCATGTTGACCGAGACCGCGGAGATGGACAGCCCTATCCCCACGCAGGCCACGGTGAAGATCGCCAGGCCCGCGTACAGCGTCGCGAGCGATCCGGCCATGGGAATGCGGAACCAAAACAGCGCGACGCACAGGATGATGGACGACTGCACCAGGCCGATCAGGACCGGAGGCACGGCCTTCCCCAGCATGATCTCCATGGGCGTGTAGGGCGTCACCAGCAACTGGTCGAACGTGCCCTGCTCGCGCTCGCGCGCGACCGAGAGCGCGGTCAGCATCAGGGTCTGCATCATGCTGAGCGCGGCGATCAGGGCCGGCATGATGTTCCAGCGCGTCTCGAGGTTGGGGTTGTACCAGACGCGCGGCACGGCGGTAACCGGCATGCCGCCGCCGCGCAGCTCGGCGTTGTAGGCCGCCACGATCTCGGCGACGTGGGCCGACGCCTGGCCCGCGGTGGTCGAGTTGCGGCCATCCAGGATGAGCTGCAAAGGGGCATTCCGGCCCTGAGCCAGGCGGGCCTCGAAGTCCGGTCCGAATTGCAGGACCAGCAGCGCGTCGCCGGCGTCCACCACGCGCGCGATATCGCGGGGCGCGGTCAGCGTGGCGACGCGGTGGAAGACCCCGGTGCCGTCCAGGCGCGCCAGCAGCCGGGCCGACGCCGCGCCCTGGCTCTGGTCCAGCACGGCGTACGGCACGTTCGTCAGGTTGTAGGTCGCGGCATAGCCGAACACGAAACTCTGGAGCAAGGCGGGAACGACCAGGATGGCCCGGTTGGCGGGGTCCTTCAGGATGGCCAGCAATTCCTTGCGGCACAGCTGGACCAGGCGCTGCCAGAAGTCGATGAAGGCGTCCATGCTCAATCCAGCCTCTTGCGCGTGACCAGCCGCGCCGCGCCCAGCAGCACGACGGCGTAGGCCGCCAGGATGGCGCAGTTCCTGGCGATCAGCGGCCAGTTGTTGCCGGCCAGGAACAGCGACTTTATCAATTCCATGAAATAGGTGGCCGGCAGGATCTGTCCGATGACCCGTATGGCCGTGGGTACGTTGCGCAGGTCGAACATGAATCCGGACAGCATCAGGGCCGGCAGGAAGCTCGCGATCAGGGCCACCTGGCTGGCCAGGAACTGGTTGCGGGTCACCGACGAGATCACCAGGCCGATGCCCAGCGCGACGAACAGATAGAGCATGGCGCTAAGCAGCAGGACCGGCAGCGATCCGTACATGGGCACGTGGAACAGGAAGGCCGCCGCGGCCAGGCACAGTGCCAGCCCTATCATCCCCACGCAGAAATAGGGAATGATCTTGGCCAGCAGCACTTCCACCGGCCGCACCGGCGTGACGAACAGCGACTCCAGCGTGCCCCGCTCCCATTCGCGCGCCATGACGAGCGCGGTCAGGAAGGCCCCGACCAGCGTCATGATGAGCACGATCAGCCCCGGCACCAGATACCAGGTGCTGTCGTTGGCGGCGTTGAACCACATGCGGTCGACCGCCTGGACCTGGCCCATGGCCGGCCGCGCGGCCTCGCCGCGGTCGGCCCGTTTCTGGCTCCACGACGCCAGCGCGCCGACGACGTAGCCGCGTATCATCGTCGCGCGGCTGGCGTCCGCGCCTTGCAGCAGGACCTGCACCTGCGCATCGCCGGCGGCCAGCCGCCGCGAGAAGTCCGCCGGCACCAGCACGGCGGCGTCCACCTCCCGGGCGCGCATCAGGGCGTAGGCCTCGTGCGCCGACCCGACCACGCGCGGCGCCAGGTATCCCGGCGTGGACAGTCCTGCCACCACGTCGCGCGCGACCGGCGAGGCATCGTCCAGCACCACCGCCACGGGCGCGTTCTTCACGTCCAGCGACAGCCCATAGCCGAAGATCAGGATCAGGACGATGGGCAGCGCGATGCCCATCATCAGGTTGGCGCGGTCGCGCAGCAACTGGCGCACCTCCTTGCGGGTCAGCGAGACCAGGCGACGCCAGAAACCGCTGGAAAAGGATGCGCTCATGCCTGGGCCTCCGCGGTCTCGCGCTTGCGGCCACGCTCGACGATGCCGATGAACGCCTCTTCCATGTTCATGCGATGCGCGTCCGTCTCGCCCGCCTGCCTACGCACCTGCTGCGGCGTGCCCAACGCCAGCAGCCGCCCGGCATCCTGGATGACGATGCGGTCGCAGTACTCCGCCTCTTCCATGAAGTGCGTGGTCACGACGATGGTCGTGCCGTCGGCGGCCAGCGTCGTGATCCGGCGCCAGAACTCGCGCCGCGCCAGCGCATCGGCGCCGCTGGTGGGTTCGTCCAGGAACAGGATGTCGGGCTCGTGCAGCAGGCCGACCGCCATCGCCAGCCGCTGCCGGTAGCCACCAGGCAGGCGCCCGCTGGCCGCCTGCGCCTGGGCCTCCAGGCCGAACTGCGCCAGCACCGCCGCGATGCGCGCGCGCAGGCGCTCGCCGTGCAGGCCGTAGGCGCTGCCGAAGAACGTCAGGTTTTCCATCACGCTCAGGTTGCCGTACAGCGCGAACCGCTGCGACACGTAGCCGACCCGGCGCCGGGCCCGCGCGGGCGCGGTCCGCAGGTCCACGCCCGCCACCCGCAGGAAACCGCTGCTGGCGGGCAGCAGGCCGCACAGCATGCGGAAGGTCGTCGTCTTGCCCGCGCCGTTGGGGCCGAGCAGTCCGAATATCTCGCCCTTGTTCACCGTGAAGCTGGTGCGGTCCACGGCGACGAAATCGCCGAACTTGCGCACCAGGTCACGGACCTCGATGATGGGCTCATCGCTGGCGGCCTGCGCGTACGGCGCAGTCGACGGCGCCGCCGCGCCCGCCTTCGGCTGGCGTTCCCGCAGCAGCACCATGAAGCCGTCTTCCAGCCGGGCCTCGGCCGGCCGCCAGGCCCGCGCGTGCCCCGGCTGTTGCGCGGTTTCCTTCCGCTGCGCCTGGCGGCGGATCACCCGCACCTCGCCACCTTGGGGCACGGCATCGATGATGCGGTCCGTGTCGTCGAGCAGGCGCGCCTGCAACAGCCGCGCCGGCTCGCCCGGCGGCGGCGACGCCACGAAGCACAGCCCCTGCGCCGGACGGCGGATGTCCTCGGGCCGGCCCTGCGCCAGCAGCCTGCCCTCATGCAGCACAAACACCCGGGCACAGCGTTCGGCTTCGTCCAGGTAGGTGGTGCTGACGATGACGGACAGGCGCTCGTCGTCGACCAATTGCTGGACGATCTGCCACAGCTCCCGGCGCGACAAGGGGTCCACGCCCACCGTGGGCTCGTCCAGCAGCAGCAGTTCCGGCGACCGGACCAGCGTGCAGGCCAGCCCCAGCTTCTGCTTCATGCCGCCCGACAGCTTGCCCGCGGGGCGGGCGGTGAAGCGGCCGAGATCGGTCATCTCCAGCAGGCGGGCATAGCGCCCGCGCCGTTGTTCCCGGGACACGCCGTGCAGGTCCGCGTACAGGTCCAGGTTCTCCTGCACGCTCAGGTCCTCGTACAGGCCGAATCGCTGGGGCATGTAGCTGATGCGATTCTGCACCGCCTGCGGATCCGCGGCGACATCGACGTCCAGCACCCGCAGCGATCCCTCCGGCTTCATCAGGCCGGCGACCAGCCGCAGCAGGGTCGTCTTGCCCGCCCCGTCCGGCCCGACCAGCGCGGTCAGCGCGCCGGCGGGCGCGTCCAGCGAGATGCCGTCCAGCGCCACGGTCTCGCGTCCCCCGCGCGCGGCGGGAAAACGCTTGCGCACGTCGCGCGCCACGACGACGGCGGCTTCGCTCATCTGGCCGGCGCTCCGTCGCCCTGCCGGTCCGGCGCGATGCGCACGGTGGCCGGCATGCCCAGCCGCAGCCGGTCCTGCGGGTCGTCCACCAGCACGCGCATCTCGTAGACCAGGCTGGTCCGCAGTTCCTCGGTCTGTACGTTCCTGGGCGTGAATTCGGCCACCGACGAGATGTAGCCGATACGTCCGGCGATGGGCCGGTCGGGCTGGCTGTCGGTGAAGACATCGGCCGCCATGCCCGGCCTGACGCGCCCCAGCTGCGGCTCCGACACATAGACGCGCACCCATTTGGGATCGGTCACCGCCAGCGTGTAGGCGGGACGCTGGGGCGAGGCCATGTCGCCGGGTTCCAGCAGCCGGGCGCGCACGACGGCGTCGGTCGGCGCCTTCAATTCGGTCTGTTCCAGGCGGTAGGCGATCAGCGCCAGCTCGGCCCGCGAGACCTCCAGTTGCGCCTCGGCCTGCGCGATGTCTTCCTTGCGCGGTCCGACACGCGCCAGTTGCAGCCCTTTGCTGCGATTGTCCCATTGCGCGCGCGCCACCCGCAGGCGCGACTCGGCATTGTCCAGGTCCTGCTGGCTGACCCCGCGTCCGCCGGTGTTCGCGGCGATGCCACGGAGGCGCGCCAGTTGCTGCTGCGCCAGTTCGGCTTCCGCCTGGGCCGACGCCACCTGCGCCTGCGCCTGGGCCACTTCCTCGGGCCGGGTGCCGTTGCGCAGCCGCAGCAGCGCCTGCTCCTGCACGGCGATACGCGCGCGGGCCTGGGCCTCCTGCAAACGCAGCGAACGATCATCCAGCACCGCCAGGACGTCGCCGGCCTTGACACGGTCGCCTTCCTCGACCCGCATCCGGGCCACCCTGTCGCTGCCGTCGAACGCCAGCGCCACCTGCCGGATATCGACGTTGCCGTAGAGCGTCAGGCCATCCCGGGCGGGCGCGGGGCGCAAGGCATACCACGCCGCCCCCGCCAGCACCACCGCTACCAGCACGCCACCTGCCAGCACCTTCTTCATCGCCGCCGCCCTTTGGAAACCGTCGGTCGGCAAATTATATAACTCAAATTTCAATTTGATGTATGATTTTTACGTGTCCACTTGCGCGCCCTTTCCGGCGCCTTTCCGCATGGCCGTCACGTCCCGTTCGTCGATACCCGTCCGCGCGCCGCGCACGGATGGCGAAGCCACCCGCGCCCGCATCCTGGAGACGGCCGGGCAACTGTTCGCCGAACGGGGCTACGCGGACACCACCAGCAAAGCCATCTGCGAGCGGGCGCAATGCAACATGGCCGCGGTCAACTACCATTTCGGCAGCCGCGACGGCCTCTACCTGGCTTTATTGAAGGAAGTCCACAAACACTTGGTCAGCCTGGACTATCTGACGCGGCTGGCGCACAGCGCTCAGCCCCCACGGCACAAGCTGGAAATTTTCCTGGATGGCCTGACCGCCAGCCTGCTCAATGCCGACAGCTGGCACATCCGCCTGTGGGCGCGCGAGGTGCTGGCGCCCTCGCCCCACCTGGCCGGCATCATCGATACCGAGGCGCTGCCGAAATTCGGGCTCATCAGCGCCATCATCGGCGAGATCACCGGCATCCCCGCGGGGGACCCGGCGCTGACCCGCTGCGTGCTGAGCGTCATGGCGCCCTGCATGGTGCTGCTGATCGTCCATCGCGACATGAACAGCCCCATCCAGGCGCTGTTCCAGCAGCCGGCGGCGGACCTGGCCGCGCACCTGAAGACCTATGCGTTCGCGGGGCTGGACGCCATCGTCGCCGCGCGCGCCCCGCGCCGGCCCACGCGCAGGGCGCGCTAGGACCTATTCCCCTTGCAGGCCGTGGCGCGCGACCACGTCCTTCCAGCGCGCGAATTCCTTGCGGTTCAGCTCGGCGAATTCCTCGGGCGAAGTCAGCACGACGTCGTAGCCCTTCTCCAGCAGGTCCTTGCGCATCTGCGGCGCGCCCATGATGGCGCCGATCTCGTCATGCAGGCGCTGGACGATGGCCTTGGGCGTACCCGCCGGCGCGTACATGCCCACCCAGATCGACAGGTCGTAGTCGGGGTAGCCCGACTCGGCCACGGTGGGCAGGTCGGGTACCAGCTGCGAGCGCAGCTTGCCGGTCTGCGCCATGGGCTTGAGTTTGCCCGATGCCACGTTCGCGCGCGAGGCCTCGACCGTGCTGATCAGCATGGTCGAGCTGTTCTGCATGACGTCCATGGCCGCCACGCCCATGCCATTGGCCGGGATGTGGCGCATCTTCGTTCCCAGCATGTCCTGCAGCACCAGGGAATACAGATGGGTGGTCGAGCCCGGGCCCGGCGAACTGTAGCTGACCTCGTCGCCCATTTTCTTCAGGTAGGCGACGAACTCCGGAAAGGTCTTGGCCGGCACGGACGGATGCGTCAGCACCAGCATCTGGCCCGAGGCGATCTGCCCGATGGGCGCGAAATCCCTGACCGGGTCGTAGGGTGTCTTGCGCGAGGCCGGCGTGATGACGTGCGTGTTCAGGGACATCATGAGCGTGTAGCCGTCGGGCGCGGCCTTGGCCACATAGGCCGTGCCGATGGCGGCCGCCGCGCCGGGCTTGTTCTCGACCACCACGCTCTGGCCCAGCCGCGCCGCCAGCTTCTCGGACAACAGGCGCGACAGCGTGTCGGCGCTCGTGCCCGGGGTATACGGCACGACGATCCTGACGGGCCGGGACGGATAGCCGCCCTCCGCCTTGCCCGCCGCCTGGCCCTGGGCCGTCGCGGCCGCCAACGCCAACGTCACGGCGAGCGCGAGCCGCGTGGGGAAAAGGACGCCTTTCATGCTTGTGTCTCCTGACGATGTTCTGGGTCGCCCGCCGCGGCCGGTTCATGCCGGCTCACGACTCCTGCGCGCACTCTAACACACATATAGTATGTTTTTATAAACAGTTAGGGTTTTCTAGGGAGGCTGCGCGGTAACGATGGCCATGGACCACGTCATGGCCCCAGGTTGCGATGCGCGGCGCCGCCCCCATATAGTCGGGCATGACCATCGCCCGCCATCCCGTCGACGCGCTGCACGGCTTCCACCCCGCCGTGGCCGCGTGGTTCCGCCAGGCATTCGGCTCGGCCACGGAGGCCCAGCGCCGCGCCTGGCCGCACATCCGCGCCGGCCGCTCGACGCTGGTGGCCGCCCCCACCGGTTCGGGCAAGACCCTGACCGCCTTCCTGGCCGCCATCGACGAACTGGTACGGATGGGGGTGGATGCCGGCGGCGTGCTGCCGGACGCCACCATGGTGGTGTACGTCTCGCCGCTGAAGGCGCTGTCCAACGACATCCGCATCAACCTGCAGGCGCCGCTCGAAGGCATCGCCGCGGAACTGCAGCGCCTGGGCCTGCCCGATCCCGGCATCCGCACCGCCGTGCGCACCGGCGACACCGAGGCCCAGGCCAGGCAGGCGATGCGCAAGCGCCCGCCCCACATCCTGGTGACCACGCCCGAGTCGCTGTACGTGTTGCTGGGTTCGGACAGCGGACGCCGCATGCTGGCCGACGTGCGCAGCGTGATCGTGGACGAGATCCACGCCATGGCGGGCAACAAGCGGGGCAGCCACCTGGCCCTGACGCTGGAACGGCTGGATGCGCTGTGCGGCAGACGGCCCGTGCGCATCGGACTGTCGGCCACGCAGAAGCCGCTGTCGGCCGTGGCGCGCTTCCTGGCCGGCCCCGCCCACGCCGACGCCTGCGAGATCGTCGACATCGGCCATGCGCGGCGCCGCGACCTGGACCTGGAACTGCCCCCCGTGCCGCTGGAGGCCGTCATGGCCACCGACGTCTGGGACCGGGTGTACGACCGCATGGCGGAGTTGGTAGCGCAGCACCGCACCACGCTGGTCTTCGTCAACACCCGCCGCATGGCCGAGCGGGCCGCCCGCCACCTGGCCGAGCGCCTGGGCGAGGCAGCGGTGGCCGCCCACCACGGCAGCCTGGCCAAGGAACACCGGCTCGATGCCGAGCAGCGGCTCAAGCGCGGCGAACTGCGCGTGCTGATCGCCACCGCCTCGCTCGAGCTGGGCATAGACATCGGCGACGTGGACCTGGTCTGCCAGGTCGGTTCGCCGCGCACGATCTCGGCCTTCCTGCAGCGGGTGGGCCGCTCGGGCCACCACGTGGGCGGGATTCCCAAGGGGCGCCTGTTCCCCACCTCGCGCGACGAGCTGATCGAATGCGCGGCCCTGCTGGACTGCGTGCGGCGCGACGAACTGGACGCCCTGCACGTGCCTGTCGCGCCGCTGGACGTGCTGGCCCAGCAACTGGTGGCCGAGGTGGCCTGCCAGGAGTGGAGCGAGGAAGCGCTGTACGCGCTGGTGCGGCGCGCGGCGCCCTATGCGGACCTGGAGCGCCCGGCTTTCGACGCCGTGCTGCGCATGCTGGCCGAGGGCTATACCGGCCGCCAGGGCGTGCGCGCGGCCTACCTGCACCGCGACCTGGTCGCGGGCGCCCTGCGCGGCCGGCGCGGCAGCAAGCTGACCGCGGTCACCTCGGGCGGCACCATTCCCGACAACGCCGACTACACCGTGCTGCTGGAGCCGCAGGGCCTGATGGTGGGCACGGTCAACGAGGACTTCGCGGTCGAAAGCCTGGCCGGCGACGTCTTCCAGCTGGGAAATACGTCCTACCGCATCCTGCGCGTGGAAGCCGGCCGCGTCCGTGTCGAGGACGCGCACGGCGCCGCCCCCAGCATCCCGTTCTGGCTGGGCGAGGCGCCCGGCCGCAGCGACGAACTGTCGACCGGCGTCTCGCGCCTGCGCGCCCGGGTCGACCGACTGCTGGCGCGCCCGGGTCAGGCTGCGCCCGACATCGAGGGCGCCATCCAGGCGCTGATGGACGAGATCGGCCTGAACGCGTCGGCGGCGCGCCAGATCGTCGAATACCTGGCCCGCGCGAAGGCGGCGCTGGGCCGGCTGCCCACCCATGACACCCTGGTCATGGAACGCTTCTTCGACGAATCGGGCGGCATGCAGCTGGTGGTGCACTCCCCTTTCGGCAGCCGGCTCAACCGCGCATGGGGCCTGGCCCTGCGCAAGCGCTTCTGCCGCAGCTTCAACTTCGAGCTGCAGGCCGCGGCCACCGAGGACGCCATCGTGCTGTCGCTGTCCACCAGCCACAGCTTCCCGCTGGACGAAGTCTGGCGCTACCTGCGCTCGAACACGGCCGAGCACCTGCTGGTGCAGGCCTTGCTGGACGCGCCGCTGTTCAACGTGCGCTGGCGCTGGAACGCCACCACCGCGCTGGCGCTGCCGCGCTACGTCGGCGGTCGCAAGGTCGCGCCGCAATTACAGCGCATGAAAAGCGACGACCTGCTGGCCGCGGTCTTCCCCGACCAGGCCGCCTGCCTGGAGAACGTGGTCGGGGAACGCGAGATTCCCGACCATCCGCTGGTCGCGCAGACCATCGGCGACTGCCTGCACGAGGCGATGGACGCCGAAGGCTGGCTCGGCCTGCTGCGCCGGATCGAGAAGCAGCAGGTCGAGTTGGTGGCGCGCGACCTGCCCACCCCGTCGCCCCTGGCCATGGAGATACTAAGCGCGCGGCCCTACGCCTTCCTGGACGATGCGCCGCTGGAGGAACGCCGCACGCAGGCCGTGATGGCGCGCCGCTGGACCGACCCCGAGTCGGCGGACGACCTGGGCGCCCTGGACGCCGGCGCCATCGAAGCGGTGGCCGCCGAAGCCTGGCCCGACGTGCGCGGCACCGATGAAATGCAGGAAGCCCTGGCCAGCCTGGCCTGCGTGACCGAGGCCGAGGCGGCGGCCAACGACGGCTGGCTCGGCTGGCTGGACCCCCTGGCCCGGGAAGGCCGGGCAACGCGGCTGCGCGTGCGGCCGGACGCCGCCCTGTGGGTGCCGGTCGAGCGCCTGGCCTGCGTGCGCGCGCTTTACCCGGACGCCCGCGCCGAACCGGACATCGCCCCGCCCGCCGGCTGCGACGAACCGTGGGAAGCCGAGGCCGCCCTGGTCGAAGTCGTGCGCGCGCGGCTGACCGGATTCGGCCCGCTCGAGCTGCCGCGCATCGCCGCGGATCTCCTGCTGCCCGAGGCCGACGTGGCCGTGGCGCTGGCCCGGCTGGAAGCCGAAGGTTACGTCATGCGCGGCCGCTTCCATCCGCAGGCGCGGGGGGAAGAATGGTGCGAACGGCACCTGCTGGCCCGCATCCACCGCTACACCATCAAGCGCCTGCGCCGCGAGATCGAACCGGTCGAGCGGCAGGACTTCATGCGCTTCCTGCTGGAATGGCAGCACGTCGCGCCGGAGGCCCGGCTGCACGGCCCCGGCTCGCTGCCGCAGGTCATCGACCAGTTGGAGGGCTACGAGGCCGCCGCCGGCGCCTGGGAAGCGGACATCCTGCCGGCGCGGCTGGAGGCCTATTCCCCCGGCTGGCTGGACGACCTGAGCCAGGCCGGCAAGGCTGTCTGGATGCGCCTGGCCGGCCAGGGCAAGGCCGCGGCCAGCCCGGTTCGCGCCACCCCCATGGTGCTGCTGCCGCGACGCCATCTGGGCCCCTGGCAGGCACTGGTGCCACCGGACCACCAGGCCGAGCTGTCGCCGCGCGCGCAGCGGGCCCATGACGCGCTGGCCAGCCATGGCGCCATGTTCTTCGACGAGTTGCTGGGCGACACCCGGCTGCTGCCCAACGAACTGGAGACCGCGCTGGGCGAACTGGTCGCGGCGGGCGCCGCCAACGCCGACAGCTACGCCGGCCTGCGCGCGCTGCTGGTCCCCGCGTCCCAACGCACCGCCCACCAGCGGCGGCGCTCGCGCCACGGCACGGCCCTGAACCAGATGGACCAGGCCGGCCGCTGGGCGCTGCTGCGCCGGCCCGCCGCCCCCGCACCCGTGGCGCCCGGCAAGCGCCAGCGCACGGACCCGCAAGTCCTGGAACACATCGCCCAGGTCCTCTTGCGCCGCTACGGCGTCGTGTTCTGGCGCCTGCTGGAACGCGAGGCGCGATGGCTGCCGCCGTGGCGCGAACTGCTGCCCGTGCTCCACCGCCTGGAGGCCCGCGGCGACGTACGGGGCGGCCGCTTCGTGGCCGGTCTGGCGGGCGAACAGTTCGCGCTGCCCGAGGCCATTCCGCTGCTGCGCGGCATCCGTCGCCGCGAGCCCGGCGGCGAACTGGCCTGCGTCTGCGCCGCCGATCCGCTGAACCTGGCGGGCGTGCTGCTGCCCGGCGAAAAGATTCCCGCGCTGGCGGGCAATCGCGTTCTGTACCGCGACGGACTGCCCGTGGCCGCCGCCGTCGCGGGCGACATCCGCTATCTGGTCGAGGCCGCGCCCGACGAACGCGAACGGCTGCGCGCGGCGCTGGTGGCGCGGCACTGAAACCCGCCGGCGGCCCGCCCGGCCGCGCAAACACGAAAAGCAGAAATGCGGAAAACAGCGGGTATCGCGCCAGGGCAAGCGGCTACAATCGTGCGTTGCGTATGCGGCCCCCGGGCTGCCCGGATTCTCCCCCATCGATGGCCCCGCGGCCCCGGCCGACGCCATCCTTCGTCACACAGGAATTGCGCAGCATGATCATCGATTGCCACGGTCACTACACGACCTCGCCTGCCGCCCACAACCAATGGCGCGACCAGCAGAAGGCCAACTTCAAGGCCGGCGGCGACATCGACCCCGCCTATCCCGATATCTCCGACGACCAGATCCGCGAGACCATCGAGCAGAACCAGCTGCGCCTCCTGCGTGAACGCGGCGCCGACATGACCATCTTCTCGCCGCGCGCCTCCGCCATGGAGCCCCACGTCGGCAACGAGAACGTCAGCCAGGTCTGGGCCCGCCGCTCGAACGACCTGATCAAGCGCGTCGTCGACCTGTACCCCGAGACCTTCATCGGCGTCTGCCAGCTGCCGCAATCGCCCGGCGTCTCCATCGCCAGCTCCATCGCCGAACTCGAGCGCTGCGTCACCGAACTGGGCTTCGTCGGCTGCAACCTCAAC
This sequence comes from Pigmentiphaga kullae, assembly GCF_004216695.1. Lineage (GTDB taxonomy): Bacteria > Pseudomonadota > Gammaproteobacteria > Burkholderiales > Burkholderiaceae_B > Pigmentiphaga > Pigmentiphaga kullae. The sequence goes on along the minus strand of NZ_SGXC01000001.1, from coordinate 2,830,773 downwards.
CCCGATCCCTCGGGCGGCAGCTTCAGCGCCCCGCCGCTGACCGACCGTTCGTGGTACCCGTTCTTCGAAAAGATGGTCGAGCTGGACGTACCGGCCATGATCCACGTCTCGGGTTCGTGCAACTGCGCGATGCACGCCACCGGCGCCTACTACCTGGCCGCCGACACCATCGCCTTCATGCAGTTCATCGAAGGCGACCTGTTCCGCGACTTCCCGACGCTGCGCTTCATCATCCCCCATGGCGGCGGCGCCGTGCCCTACCACTGGGGCCGCTACCGCGGACTGGCCGACATGCTCAAGCGCCCGCCGCTGGCCGAGCACGTGATGAAGAACGTCTACTTCGACACCTGCGTCTACCACCAGCCCGGCATCGACCTGATGTTCGAGGTCATCGACGTCGACAACATCCTGTTCGGCTCGGAAATGGTGGGCGCGGTGCGCGGCATCGACCCGCAGACGGGTTTCTACTTCGATGATACCAAGCGCTACATCGACGCGCTGGACATCCCGGCCGAAGACAAGCGCAAGGTGTTCGAGCTGAACGCGCGCCGGGTCTATCCGCGCCTGGATGCGCAACTGAAGGCACGGGGGCTGTAAGCCGCGCTTCCCCGCTTGCCTGACGGGGCCTGCCGGCGTCATCGACGATGCGCCGGCAGGCCCCGTGCGCATTCTGGCCCTCAACGGCCACCGATACCTGGCAGGCATCGGTGGAGAAAACCCGCTATCTTTTCCCCATCGCTTTCCCCCTTTACGCTTGCATCGGGCACAAGGGCGTGCTCATTCTTCCCGCACGCCCCTACAACAGAGACAGGAATCCCCGATGCGCTACGTCCGCTTCCTCCACGACGGCAATAAATACCTCGGCACCCGCGAGGGCAACAAGATCCGGATCCTGGGCGAGGAATCGATCGAATCCCTGCTGGCCGCCGGCACCGACCTCGAAACCTACGCCGGCACCCACGGCGGCGGCAAACTGGTGGACGAGGCCGACGTCGCCTACCTGCCCGTCGTCGAGCATCCGGCCAAGATCTTCTGCATCGGCCTGAACTACGCCGACCACACCAAGGAAAGCAAGTACGAGCAGCCCGCCTACCCCACCATCTTCCCCCGCTACGACACCAGCCTGGTCGGCCATGGCCAACCCATCGTCCGCCCGCGCGTGTCCGACTCCCTGGACTTCGAGGGCGAACTGGCGGTGATTCTCAAGCGCGGGGGCCGGCACATCAGGAAGGAAGACGCGCTCGACTGCATTGCCGGCTATGCCCTGTTCAACGACGGCTCGGTGCGCGAATACCAGTTCCTGTCCCCGCAATGGACGGTGGGCAAGAACTTCGACGCCACCGGCGCCTTCGGTCCGGAACTGGTCACCGCCAGCGAAGTGCCGCCCGCGGCGCGCGGCCTGCGCCTGGAAACGCGCCTGAACGGCGAAGTGGTCCAGTCGGCCAGCACCGACGACATGATCTTCGACATCCCCACGCTGATCAGCGTCATCAGCGAGGCGATCACGCTGGAACCCAGCGACGTCATCGTCACCGGCACGCCCGCCGGCATAGGCTGGGCCCGCACGCCCAAGCTGCTGATGCGCGCCGGCGATGTCTGCGAAATATCGGTGACCGGCTTCGCCACCCTGCGCAACCCGATCGCCGACGAAGCCTGAACGTCCGGCCACGGCCGCACGACGGAGGAGACCCATGAGCATACAGACCCAGCATGGCGCGGGCACCCGGCAAGCCGCGGTGCATTCCATCGACCATTACGCGCTGACGGTACCGGACCTGGCCGTGGCCCGCCATTTCCACGAAGCCTTCGGCCTCGCGGTCGAAGCCGAAGGCGATGGCCTGGCGCTGCGGGCGCGGGACGGGCACGTCTCGGCGCGCATCCATGCGGGCCCGCGCAAGGCGCTGGCCTACCTCAGCTTCAACTGCTATGCCGACGACCTGGCGGCCATCCGCGCCCGCCTGGACCAGGCCGGCGTCGCGGCGGCCACCGACGCGCCGCGCGCCACCGCCGAAGGCATCTGGTTCCACGACATGGACGGCAACCTGATCCAGGTCAAGGCCGGCCCCAAGATCACGCCGGACGCCAAGAGCCCGCTGGACGATATCCACGTGCAAGCCGACGCGCGCGGCGCCCGCTTCCGCAGCCAGGTCGCGCAGGTCCGCCCGCGCCGCCTGTCCCACGTACTGCTGTTCACGCCCGACGTCTCGCGTGCGCTGGCTTTCTATGAAAAGACGCTGGGCCTGCGGCTGTCCGACCGTTCCGGCGAAGGCATCGCCTTCACCCATGCGCCGCACGGCTGCGATCATCATCTGGTCGCCTTCGCGCGGAGTTCGGCGCGCGGCTGGCATCACGCGGCCTGGGACGTGGCCAGCATCGACCAGGTCGGCCAGGGGGCGGCGCAGATGGCCGCCGCGGGCTACACGCGCGGTTGGGGAACGGGCCGGCACGTGCTGGGCTCGAACTTCTTCCACTACGTGCGCGACCCGTGGGGCTCGTACTGCGAGTTCTCGGCCGACATCGACTACATCTCGGCCGGGCGTGAATGGCCATCGGGGGACTTTCCGCCCGAGGACAGTCTGTATCAGTGGGGGCCGGACGTGCCGCCGGACTTCATTCACAACACCGAGGCTTGAAAGCGGCAGGCGCGCATCACGCGCGCCTTAGCGCACGTCCCTCCAGAAGGACCCCATATCGTCGGACAGCTCCAGTTGCCGAAGGAAGGCAAACAACCTTTCCGCCCCCTCCCGGCTGATCCCCCCGTACGCGGTGCAGTCAAGGAACTTCTCGCGCAGATCGCCCCATGAGAGTTCCCGCGACGGATGCCCGGGATGAATCGTGATGCGATGGACGGCCCGCTTGCCTGAAACGTCTTCGGCCTCCACCTCGACGACGCCCTTGCCGCCGGGAAGCTCCCCGCCCTCGGCCAACGGATCGGGATCGGCGCACGCCTCGTCCTCCCAGGCCCTGATGCGCCCAAGCAAGGCCTTGATCCCGGGGCGCGCCACGGCTTCGTCGCTGAAGGTACCCAACGAGTAGCCGCCATCCAGCACGCCGGCCGCCAACACGTACTCCAGGCTGAATTTTCCCTGCAGTCCCGTCAGGGGTTCCGGGAAGACCGCGCTTTGCATCCCCCCTGGAGGCATCCGGCATGTGAGGCCGCGCAGCGAAGACCCATCCAGACCCAGCTGCCTTCGCACCTCGAGGACCGCGAACATGCCCCGCTGAAGCGCGTTGTAGCACGCGAACTTTCTGAGTCCCACCCCCGGCTCTTCGATGATCCAGGGGGCCGCCAAGGTCCCCGCGACCGACGACGGGTCCGACTCCGGCGTCCCATATGCTTCGAAAAAACCCGCGCTCCCTTCCAAGGCATCGGATGCGGCGGAGAACCCCGCCTCCGCCATGTTGACCGCGGCAATCGCACTCCTTGCCGCCCATCCGCTGTGCACGGGCTTGGTCATCGTTCCGAAATTGCGCCGGATACTGCTGGACATCGAGGCAGCTATCCCCAGGGCCGCGCACGTCGTCCCCTCGTCCAGCCGCCGGAGGCTGGCGACCGTGGCCACACCCGAGAAAACTCCCAGCGATCCGGTTCCATGGAACCCACGGTCATAGTGGCCTTTGGTGATGCCCTGCCCCAGACGACCTCCGACCTCGATCCCGACCGCATGCGCGGCCACCAGGTCCAGTCCGGTGACACGACTCCGCTGCATCTCGCAAATCGCCGCGCCCAGAATGATCGCACTCGGATGACCGGGCATGATAGCGACGACATCATCGAAGTCGAGCGCGGCGGCCAACGTTCCGCAGACGAACGCCGCCATTTCGCCGCCATAGCGCCTGGCGGTTCCTGGAACGACGACGCCGTCGGCCGAGCGGGCCGATTCGGCATAGGCCCACAATGGCGCGCACAAGTCGCTGCCCAGCCCCGCGAGCATGACACCCGAAGTATCCGTAAGAATCTTCTTGGATCGCTCGATGACACGAGGTGGCAGGTCGTCCGGCTTCTTCGATGCAATGAACGTGGCGAGCTGCTGTGTCAGCTGCGGCATGGTCTTCTCTTTCGTCGTGGTCATGGTTTCCTTGCCCATTGGCCGATACTGCTGTTCAAACGCGCGGCGTAGCTCGCAGCCTCTCTGCCGGCGATGCGGCCCATGACCAGGCAGTTGGTCAACGAGGCTCCTCCCAGGTAGTCATGGCGGAACAGACATCCGGCCATCTCGCCCGCCGCATACAAGCCCTGGATGCACGATCCGTCCCTGTTCCGCACCCGTGCGGACACATCGATTTCCACCCCCCCGAACGTAAGGGTGATCGCGGGCTGCAAAGGCGAGAAGGCGAAGAACGGCGGGTGTGCGATGGGCCACGCCCACGCAGTCTTGGGCGGCTCCGCCGACATGGCGGCCGTGCCATCGATCGCGGCATTGAACTGCTGAATAGTCGCCTTGAGTCCGGCGGGCTGCACGCCTATCTGCACGGCCAGCTCATCGACGGTGTCGGCGCGCGCCACTGGCAGCCCCATGTTCCCATAGGTCTTCAATGCGGTCTCGACGCCGGGCAGCTCCAGCATCGCGCTGTCCACGATGACCGAGACCCGCTGTTGCGGCTGCCGCAAGGCGGCCTTCCCGTTCGCGACATAGCCTTTTGACTCGTCCACATAGCGCTCGCCCCTGGCATTGACCGCAATCGCATAGGGAATGGCCCTGGACGGGTTACCGCCTCCAGGAAGCTCCGGACAAACGGCGGCCACATGCAGGGAGGCGAGCCCTTCCATGCGAGCCACGCTCGCACCGGCGCGAGCAGCCAGGTCGATCGCTTCTCCTTGAGCCGTATCAACGCCTCTCACCATCAGGGCGTCAGCCCCTTCCCCCACCCACTGCTTCAGCCACGCCTTGTTGCCCGCGTAACCGCCCCCCGCCAGGATGACCGCGCTCGCCTTTTCGCGTCGTTTTTTCCCCTGGGCATCCCTGATCTCCACCCCACGGACCGCGCCGCCATCGTCCACGATGATCTCCAACACCTCGGTCTGGAACCGCACCGACACGCCGGCGGCTTCCAGGGCCGCGTGCAACCTGGAGACCAGCGCTGGCATGCCAACGAACTGCCCCGGCGCCAAGGGATGCACACTGCAGCGATAGGGCGGAGAACACGGGTACGCGGGCAGGAACTCGGCGCCGAGATCCTGGATCCAGCGAATAGATGGCAGCGCATGCCGTGCAAGCACTTCGAAAAGCTGAACGTTGCCCTCGCCATGCGTGCACTCGGCCAGGGACTCCACGAACGCCTTTTCCGCATCGGCGCCCTGCCCGGACGGCGCAAGAAAGGCGCCGCCACAGACACGCGTGTTGCCCCCCGCGACGGCTGGCTCGAACTTCTCGAAAAGCACGACCTGCGCCCCGGATGTGCGGGCCTCCAGCGCGGCTGCGATACCGGCCATGCCGCTCCCGACGACGACTACCGGGCCGGCGCCCGAAGTTTGCTCCGGCGCGGACGAAGCAGGAGCATCCCGTTCGACGTCCACGGCCGCCGCCATGATCCGGGCAAGATCCTCCCGCAGCTTCTGCTTCGCGACCTTGTGCGTGGGAGTGTAGGGAAGCTCGTCGGTCATCCAGATATAGCGCGGCACCTTGAACGCGGGAAGCCGCTCTCTGCACCAGTCCAGCACATCCCATGCCGAGACTTCGGCGCCTTGCCGTTTGGCCACGCATACGAGAATCTCGTCCTCTCCCCATTCCGACGGCGCGGCAATCGCCGCCGCCTCGTAGACCAGGGGATGGGAAGCAAGCACCCGGTCGATCTCCTGCCCCGAGATGTTCTCTCCTCTGCGGCGAATGACATCCTTCCGGCGGCCCACGAACCAGTAGTAGCCGTCGATATCTCTCTTGACGAGATCTCCCGTCTTGAACCACTCCCCTTCGAACGATTCGCGCGTCTGCCCGGGTTCGTCGAAGTAGCCCTGCATCACCGCCGGATGCTTCACCCAGAACTCGCCTGGAACACCGTCGGGAACATCGTTTCCCTGTTCGTCGACGATACGCGCCGTTGCCCATTTCACGTCAGGATCGGGATGCTCGCCAAGCAGCCCCATGGATCCGGTCTTATCGGGTCCCACCCACGGCGTGCAGCAGACGCCCGGAATCTCCGTCATGCCGAACCCGCTCACCAGCCGCGAAATGCCAAACTCGACGCGAAAGCACTCCTGCACGTCGGCACGCGCGCCGTACACGGACTCGAGTACGTGATCCCCGCGAAACTCGTGGCGAGGGCGGGCTCGCAGGATGCGGCCCACCGATTCGATGACGTTGACTGTCGTCGCCCTGGATTCCGCCGCGACATCCCAGAAACGGGATGCCGAGAACCTGGACTGCAGCAGCACGCCAGCGCCCGCCGCCAGCGCACCCGTCAATGAATAGAACAGCGCATTGGTATGAAACAACGGAAGAATGGTCAGCACTCTGTCCTCGGGCTGCAGCCACAAGCGCGCCACGTTCGCCTCGCCGGCAAGCAGGAAGTTCCGCTGGCTATGCATGACGCCTTTTGGAAAACCCGTGGTTCCGGAAGTAAAAATGATCAGGCAGGTCGCATCCGACCTGGGAACGGGCAGCTCGCCGTTCCCGCGCGCCGACATGAGCGCCTGCCACATCGCTCCGCCGTCGTCCGCCCCGTCGATACGGACCAGCCATGGGCAGGCCTGAAGACCACGGACGGCATCCGACACCGCCGGCAGGGTTTCCGCGGTGACGAATGCCCCCGAAACCCGGCTTTTTTCCAGCATGTAGCGCAGGCTTTCCAAGCCGGCCTCCGGGTTCAACGGAACGAGCGTTGCGTTGATCCTGGTCAACGCAAAAAGCAGCAAGACGTGGGCCGCATGATTGCGGGCCACGATCGCCACCCGGTCGCCATCTCGCACCCCCCGCTCGAACAAGCCACGGGCGAGCCTGTCGACGGTTCGCAGGAATCCGGCATGGGAATGCACGACTCCTTCAAACTCCAGGAAAAGCTCCGCCTGGCGGCGGGACTCCCGGCTCTTCAATGCACCATACAACGTGTAATCGTGCGCTGGGTACAGACGTAAGACATCCAGCGGTGCTCGTCTTTGCAACATGCCTCGCTCCTGCTTCATGGCTTGTTTCCGGGGATGCTCGGCAGCGCACCCCACCATCTCTATGGCCGCTGGTCGTTATGCATGCGGCAACCTACCCCGCCGGTTCGTTCGGACCTTGAATAGATGCCCCTGCATCGAGGTCACGAACAAGGTGCACATGTCTTCTCCGCCGAAACAAAGATTCGTCGGCATCTGAGCGGGAACCCGATGCGTCTCGAGAACACGCCCCTCGGGTGAAAAGACATAGATCATCGGACCGCTCCCCGCCTGCGCCCACCCCGCGCAGGCAAGAATGTTCCCGTCTTCGTCCAGGCACATTCCGTCTATGCCCCGATGGACGCCGCGGTCGTCTTCGCCCCAGGTAAACAGCGTCTCGTAGTCGCCCAGCGCCCCGGACGCCAGAATCGGATATGCCCTCAGCTCTCGGACGCGCCCACGCTCGAAATGACTCTCCGCGACGTACAAGGTCCGCTCGTCGGCCGACAGCAGCACGCCGTTCGGTTTGGTCGTATCGAACGTAGCCCTGCGAACCTGGTAGATTCCATCCTCGTGAGGTCGGGCACTGAGCACCGACATATGGCCAAGCTCCTCCACCTCCCCATCAGGCAGATTCCCTGCTGGATTCCAGGGATCAGAGAACCAGATGGTCCCATCCCTGGCAATGGCGAGATCATTGGGCGTATTGAGGCGCCGCCCATCGAGGGAAGTAATCACATCAGTCTGCGCGCTCCCGTCTGCGGCCAGCTTCACAATGGAGCGGCCCCCGGAACAACAGCCGAAAAGCGCGCCGTTCGTGTCATAAGCCAGACCATTGATCTGGTTGGTTCCCGACCTCCAGATGTCCACGCTCCCCGTTCCCGGTTCGTACTTCAGGATGAGGCCTGCTCGGATGTGCGTGAACAGCAGCTTCCCGCCGTCCCAGACCGGTCCTTCGGTAAGCGGGATCTCGCAGGGACCGTACAAACGCTCGAATTCCCAATTCATGGCGTCTCCTCGGACAGCGGACGTATCGCGGGCTCTTCCACCACCAGCGCATCGAAAATGGTGTCGACGGACGGCAACTGGTCGATACCGAGCAGCAACCCCAACGCTTCTCGGGCCTGTCGCTCCGGCAAGGTCCGGGTAGCCAGCGATAGAAACTTGGCATGGATCTCATCCGGGGCCAGCGGATTCAGCAGGTGGCCACGGGGATACCGCGCTTCCTCGGCCAAGGTCCGTCCGTCCCTCGTAACGATCTCGATGCGGCAAGGGGACGTTTCCGGAAACCCCAGGGAAAACGCAGGATCTGCGCGAAGCTCCAGTTTGTCGGCCACGGCATGAATGCGCGTGTCGACCAGCCGTTCCCGATCAAACGCCGCGTCGGTGAAAACGCCATCGACCAGAACGGCCGAAACGATGTAGGGAATGCTGTGATCGGCCGATGCTCGCGTGGCCGGCCGCCATTTCCCGGGATCCCGTTCGGAAAGGCCCTTGGCCTCGTAGACGTGGACGACGACCTTCTCGATTTCATCGTGACGGACGTTCGCCGCGAGCCGCGTGGCCAGTTCGATGGCGGTCTGCGCGTGGTAGTAGCACAGATAGGGCTTGAGATGGGAACGCTCCACGGCGTGGCCTGCACCCTCGCCGCGCTCACCGCGAGGCCAGTCCCGGACGCCGAAGTGATCCTGCATACCGGCGGCTCCCGAGAACGGCCGTGCCGGCCCTTCGAAACCCGCCCGCGCCAGATAGGCGCAGAACACCCCGTCCCGGGCGGCATAAGGCGCGGCGCTCCCCTTCCACGACGACAGTTCCCCGCGGCGGGTCACGATCATCCCGTGATTCGCCGTCATCGCAATGGACAGAGCCTGCGCGGTGCTCTGCCTGTCGAGCCCCAGCAACTTCGCGGCGCCGGCGGCGCTGCCGACAGCCGTATAGAGCGTATGGTCCCAACCGGTCTCCCGAGTCTGAGTCAGCTGAAAAATGGTCTCATAGGCCTCATAGGCGGCCACCACGGCGGCAATCGCCTCGCGTCCCGTGCGGCGCTCGGCGTCCGCGACGGCAAGCACCGCCGGCACCACGTCGCTTGGATGTCCGCCGCCCCCGAGATACGTATCGTTGCCATCCATGTATCTGGCGGCCATGCAGTTGGCGAAGGCTGCCAGTTCGGCCAAGGCATGGTCGCGGGTTCCGAGTATCCTGGCGCCGCCTTCGGCCGGAAGCGCCCGTCTGGCCAGAGCCCTGGCTGCCCCGCAGATGGGTTCTGGCCAGGCAGCCATTGCGCACCCCAGGACATCCACGATTCTGGATATACAAGCTTGAACGGTGGAGTGGGAGAGACTTCCGTAGGAGATGTCGGCAACCGCCCGGGTCAGCGACGCCAGCGCTGCGTCTACTTCTTGATTCATGTATTCCCCTCTCGCGCCCTGGAGCACAACGCTCGGCCAATTCGCGCAGCGGAATGAATTCTATAGACGCAACAGTGCGTTCGTTATCCACAATGTGGACGCTCTTTCACACCGAAAACGAGTCCTGGTTTTCCCCAGTAATGAATTCCCCGACAGGCCACATTGTGGAACTTTTGGATGAGCTTGTTCGATCAGAATCGCCTCTCGCATACGACGGCTGGCGGCCAGGCCCGTTCGATCAATACGTGGAGACGACAACCATGAAACAGACGATAGACACTTGGAGTAAACATGCGCAGTCAACCCTCCGGCTCGCGGCCTGCTTAGCCACGCTCTCCGTCGTCATTCCTGATGTCCATGCGTCTACCTATCCCAGCGAAGCGGTGAGGATCGTCGTTCCCTATGCCGCAGGCGGCGCGAACGACACGCTCGGCCGCGTCATTGCGCAGGGTCTGGGAGAGGTATTCAAGCAGACGTTCTATGTGGACAATCGACCGGGCGCGGGACAAGTCATCGGCACGGACTACGTCGTGCGTGCCGCGCCGAACGGCTCCACGCTTCTTCTAGGCGGCGTGACGCACGCCATCAACGCAAGCCTGCTGAGCAAGCTGCCCTACGATTCGGTAAAAAGCCTGACCCCCGCGGTCGTCCTGGCAACGTCGCCCCTGGTATGCGTCACCTCCGCGGCGCAGGGCATCAAGGACATGCGATCGCTCGTCAGGGCCGCCAGGGAAAATCCGAACAAATTTTCGTACGCATCCTCGGGAAACGGCGCCCCCGGACACCTCACCGTCGAAAGCATCAAGCACGCGACGGGCATCTCCATGCTGCACGTCCCTTACAAAGGAGCGTCCCAGCCGACGACGGATCTGCTCAGCGGCCGGGTCCACTTCTACTGCGTCAGCCCCATTCCCGTTCTTCCCTACATCAAGGACGGCTCCCTGGTCGCCCTGGCGGTCACGACATCCGAACGCTCGCCAGTTCTACCCGATGTTCCAACCTTGCGTGAAACAGGCATCGACGTGCCGGACATCGGAACCTGGTACGCGCTTTTCGCCCCCGCCGGTACGCCCGCCGAGATCGTGGAAAAAATCAACGAGGCTGGCCGTCAAGTCCTGCAGCAACCCAATGTTCAGAAGACGCTGCGCGAGAACGGCTTGACAGCCATCGGAAATTCACGCGACGAAGCCTCTCGCTACCTGATCACCGAGATAGGGAAATGGCGTTCGATGATCCATGCAGCGGGCATTCGGCCCGATTGACCCCGACAAACCTGACGACACTCGAACACATGAGAAAAATCCGCTCGAGCTTCCGCCCTGAAAGCGGCGTCACCCTCGACAACGGCCAGCAGACACAAGGCCGATTTTTCGGCAGATACGCACTCGTGGCAATGAACGGCGCCTCGCTGCCCACGGCGGCACGACTCGATGAGTCTCCCTACGCGACATTCGTCCGGCACTGCAAGGACGGCGAACTTCCCTACCAGGTGTGCACAGTCACAGGAAAGCCGGTTTTCTACCCGAGGGTCGCCGGCCCTGAGACAGGCTCGGATCTCGAATGGAGAATCAGCGGCGGGCGGGGAACGGTCTACGCATCGACTGTCGTTTTCCGCGATGGACAGGCATCTCACAACGTGGCGCTCATCGACCTGGACGAAGGTTTCCGCATGATGAGCCGGGTCGACGGCGTTCCTCCTCTGGCCGTGCAGATAGGCATGAGAGTCAAGGTCAGGATGCTGCAGATCGACGGCCACGCCGCGCCGCTTCCCGTCTTCTTTCCACTGGAGGAAGTCCGATGAGCGCCTTGCAACGGGGCAGCATTGCGATTGTCGGCGCCGCCGAATCCGATCTTGGAAAGGTCGCGGAAGGAATGAGTCCGGCGGATCTGATGGCTCAGGCCACGGTCCGGGCCTTGGCCGACTGTGGGTTGAAGCTCGGGGATATCGACGGCCTGTTCGGCGCAGCCAGCCAGATGCGCAACCCCACGCTCCAACTGCGCGAATATCTCGGCATCCGGCCTCGATACCAGGATGGAACGCACATCGGCGGAACCTCGTTCCAATCGCATCTGATACGCGCTCAGGCCGCGATCGAGGCGGGTCTTTGCAACGTGGCGCTGATTGCCTATGGAAGCACTCAGCGCTCCGTAGGCAGGGCCCAGGCCAGCCCCAGAGAAAGCAATCCCTACGAGACGCCCTATCGCCCCTTTCTTCCGTCGAGCGCCTACGCGCTGTCGGCATCGCGCCACATGCACCTTTATGGGACCACGCGCGAGCAGCTCGCCGCGGTCGCGGTCGAGGCGCGCCGCTGGGCGGGGTTGAACCCGCAGGCCTGGCATAGGGAGCCGCTGACGATAGAGGACGTATTGAACGCGAAGATGGTCAGCCATCCATTCACCGTCCGCGACATATGCCTGGTCACGGACGGAGGAGGCGCATTGATCGTCACATCCGCCGCCAGAGCCCGCACATTGGCCAAGCCCCCCGTCTTCGTCCTGGGTTCGGGCGAGTGCCTCAGCCACCACTCCATTTCGAGCATGCCGGATGTGACCGTAACGCCCGCCGCGTTCTCCGGCCCGAAGGCCTTCGAAATGGCCGGCCTCGGTCCGTCCGACATCGGCGTACTCGGTCTTTACGACGCCTTTACCATCAACCCGATCATGTTCCTGGAGGATCTGGGATTCTGCCCGAAAGGCGAAGGCGGTCCATGCTTCGTCGATCAAGCGACAGGAACGGACAGCTCCCTCAAGATCAACACCAATGGCGGAGGCCTGTCTTACTGCCATCCCGGAATGTATGGCATCTTTCTATTGATCGAAGCGGTACGGCAGTTGCGCGGAGAGCGCGGCCCGGCCCAGGTCGAGGACTGTCAGACGGCGCTCGTGCACGGCAACGGCGTTGTCTATTCCGCTGGAACGACCGTCATCCTGGGAACCGGGGATTCGCTCTGAAACAGGGTTGGCGGCAGTCAACCCTTGGCCGCTACCAATAGTAGTTCTCGGTCAAGCGTTCGATCTGCCTGGCGCTTTCACGCAAAAGGTCCACGAGCTCCTGGGTCCTCTTGATGGTTAGACAGCTTGCCACGGAAGCCACGCTGACTGCGGCAACGGGCCCGGAGCGCGGACTGATGATCGCCACGCCTATTGCCTGGATGCCTGCAAAGCCATGCACATCGTGCAAGGCATAGCCCAAGGCATGTGTCCTCCGGATGAACCTGCGCAGGGTACTCAGCGTCAGCCCTTTGTAGTTGCCGAGCTGCGATTGGACCGACAGGAGCAGGGACTCCCGTTCGGCTTCGCCCATCGCGCTGAGAATGGCCAGGCCGCCCGCCCCGACCCCCAAGGGACGGCGGTCCCCTACGCCAACCGAATAAATCTTGATCGGACACGCGCCGTCGGTCCGGATAAGGCACACCGCCTCCGAACCGATACGCTGATTCAGGTAGAACGTATCGCCTGTTTCCCTCGCCATCCGTTCAAGGATAGGCTGGGTGATCTCACGCAGGTTGAAGGTCTTCGATGCCGCCAACCCCAGAGCGACTGCTCCGTGGCCGAGATGATAGCGGCGCGACTCATCCTGAAAAAGCAGTCCCTCCGCAACCAGGGACCTGGCAATACGATGCACCGTCGGCCGCTCGAGCGACAACAGTTCCGACAACTCCACCAGCCTGAGCCCCGCCGAGTTGTGCTCGGCCACCACTCTCAACATTGCCGCGGCCCGGCCGATGCTCTGTGTTCCGGTCCGCTCGATCGACTGCCGCGGCATATCCGTTTCCTCTGTCGCCACGAATGGCCTTCAAGAGAGACAGCATGACGGGCACCGGCTGACCTTGCAATACCCCCGGCACGCCTTGCGTCGCTAATCCGGCCGCGGCTACCGAGATGCGCATGCGTCGAGAAACATGCGCAAGGCGCGGTTGAATCGTCCGGGCTGCTCTATGCAGGTCATGTGCGCGGCATCCGCGATCACGACAAGCGTCGAACTCGGAAGGTTCCTGTGCATTTCAAGCGAAGCGGCAAGCGGTGTACCGATATCGTGCTCCCCGACGATCACGAGCACGGGACATTGAATCCGGGGAAGCAACTCCGTCGTATGCACGGTCGCAATGGCTGCGCAGCAGCCAGTCCAACCCTCAACCGAAGTAGCACCGATCGTCGCCGCCACCTCGGCCACGACGCCAGGATTGTCGTCGCGGAAGCGCTGGGTGAACCAGCGTCCGATCGCGGGTTGCACGAGAGCTTGTACGCCTTGCTCGCGAGCGACGCGGATACGCTCGTCCCAGACCGCTTGCGGCGTGGCGTCGTGTTGGCTCGTGGTATCCGCCAATACAAGCGCCTGCACGCGCTCCGGGTACTTGAGCGCGAATGTCTGGCCGATCATTCCCCCCATCGAAAATCCGATCCAGGCGGCCTTTCCGATACCCAGGTGATCCATGAGATCGGCGGCATCGTCGGCCAACTGGTCCAGTGTGTACGGCGCCTGCCCCGCCATGCTGGCTCCATGCCCGCGGGTGTCGTATCGCAGCACCCTATAGCATTGAGTCAATGCCGGCATCTGCGGATCCCACATCGAAACGTCACAGCCAAGCGAATGCGAAAGGATCAGCCAAGGCCCCCGTTCGCCATCGATGGCGTAGTGGATGGTGGGGGCTCCTGCCCGCTCGAGTTTGCTCATGATTTCCATTGGAAGTAATACTCTCAATCCATCCGCGCCCGATCAGAAGGCGTGGCCGAAACCCAGATTTCGGGCGGCCTCGAAGACGCCCCTGAGAGATCCGATATCCATGCCCCGCGCGATGAAAACGATACGCGACGTGGTATCCGCGCCCGGCCAGCGGTCCAGCGTGACAGGGTCGTGGAATATGTGACCGACCCCCTGAACCACGACCGGGCTACCTTCGACGTTGACGATTCCCTTGACCCGGAGCAGATCCTTCCCGCGCAGGCCAATGAGCATTTCCATCGCCGCGGAAAAGGCGGGCCAGGAGAACGGTTGCTCGAAGCGGACAGACAACGTCTTGACAAGGGGATCGTGCCGGCCGACCAAGCGATGGCCAAGATAAGGGGCCTCGGCCTCGGCTTCGGCATCCCGCTCCGGATCGAAGCCAAGATCTCGCAGGAATTGCTGCGGACGCTCGCCCACCCGAGCGCTGTCCAGGCCGATGCCGGTCAGATCGGAGGGATGAATCTGCCCCATGTTGCAGAAGCGAATTCGGGCTTGTGCGTTGATCGCGCGGATCATTGGCGTCAAACTGGCCAAGGAAGCCGGATCGGAGAGATCCTTCTTCGTGATGAAGATCCTGTCGGCAAGGGCAATCTGACGCTCGGTTTCGGGCGACGAAGCGAGCTGGTCGAATGCATTGACCGCATCGACCAGCGTCACCACACCATCGAGGCGATAGCGCGCGTTCAACATGGAGTCGGTGATGAGCGTCTGTATCACGGGCCCCGGATCGGCCAATCCCGTCGTCTCCACGATCACGCGATCGAAATCCGGAATCGCCCCTGCGCGCCGGTCTCCGATCAATTCTCGAAGCGTCTCCTGCAAATCGGTGCGCACGGCGCAACAAAGGCAGCCATTGGCCATCAAACTCACGCTCTCGGACGACGCGCGGACCAGATCGTCGTCGATACCTATTTCCCCTATCTCGTTGATGACGACCGCCGCTCTCCCCGTGTCCGGATGCGAAAGAAGATGCCGGACCAGCGTAGTCTTGCCTGCCCCGAGCGAGCCGGTGATCAAGGTGATGGGGATTTTTCCCGCCAGCGGATCGTGATCGGTCGTCGCCATGGGATCAGAAATTCGCTTCCAGGATGTAAAGGCCGCCGTTGTAGCGGTCAACCGTGTAGATCACCCGCCGTTCGTCCACATATACATCATTGAGCTGGATCGCGCCCCTGGGCGCCAGAGGCGGCGTCGCCGGAACGAAATACGCGACTTCCTCCACCTGGTAGGGGTTGGTGGCATCGTAGACCCTGACCCCGGCGTTGAAAAAGGTACCGACAAGATGCGTCTGCGACTGGAATGAGCACGGAAGCGGCAGATTCTCGTGCAGATTGTGGGCTCCCGAGAAGCCGCCTCGTTTGGCGAACGTCTCGTAAGGCGGTGCGGGAAAGGTCGAGATGGGAACTGGATTGCTCTCCAGGCGCGCGTCTACCATCCACACCAGCTTCGGCCAGTCCGTCGCGTCGTTCTTCACCGCCTCGTCGGTGACGACCCACAGATCGCGGTCGAACAACGGCAGCACGGTATGCGTGAAGCCATTGAACGGCGGCGAGTGGTTCCAATGCGATACCAAACGAATATCCGACAGATCGGAAATATCCAACACAATTGCGCCGCCGTCGATATACCCGACGTATGCACGGTCCGGACGCTGCGGAAAGACATTGGTGTTGTGCGCGCGGAATCCGTTGTCAAAAAGCGCGGGCAATCTCCCCGGCGAGGGCGCGTCGTCGCCTTCCCGGGTCCCCGGGTACCACCATCGGCCGACTTCCCGGGGCTTCGTCGGATCGGACACGTCCACGATCCGATAGAACTGATCGTCCTTCGGATTGCGAGGCTGGAAGTCGGGCGCCCCCGAAGCCATGTGCACGGTCTTGCCATCAACGAACCATACCGCATGCACGCCACGGGACCACGGTCCCGAACAATCGAAATGCGAAAGCAGGCGGGGAGCCTCCGGCTTGCTGATGTCGAACACGTCGAAACCCGCGGGCTTCAGGCCGGCTTCCTTGACCTGACGCGCCACCACCATCAGATTGCCGACGACGTCGAGCGAATTCGCGCGCACCTTCATATGCGGCAATTCCGTCTGAACGATCAAGCGCGGGTTTCGCGGATCGCTGACGTCCACGCCCGAGAAATCCTTCGGAGCGGCTTCGTGAGCCATCCACAGTATCCGTCTCCCGTCGTCCGCCAACTGGATGGCAATACCCTCGCCCAGACCACCGAAGCCCTCGAGCTCATGATGAGAGAGCAACTTCATGTTGTGCGACATCACACGGCCGGAATACGGCCTTTGACCCTGGAAACTAGTGACCATTGCGGAATTCTGAAAAGATGAAGAATGGCGCGGCGATCAGTCCACGCGCGTGCCGATCGCGGAAATGAGCTTGGACCATTTCGCGTATTCCTGATGCATCAGCCTGGACGCCTCCGCGCTCCCTCCGAACAGCGCCTGGACGCCGACTTGTTCAAGCTGGGCCTGCAACTCGGGAGTCCGCAGCGCATTGTCCAGGGCCGCCTGCAATCTGCTGGTCACGACCTTGGGCGTCTTTTCCGGGGCAAGCGCCACATACCAGGTCGACACCGCATAGTTGCGCACGCCGCTCTCCGCCATCGTGGGAACATCGCGCAGCACGGCGGCACGGCTCTGCCCCGTCTGGGCCAGCGCCTTCAACCGCCCGGAGCGAATCGGCTCCAGACCGTTGGTAATCGGTTGCATGGTCAAATCGGTCAAGCCGGCCATCGTGTCGGCCATCGCCTGCCCACTGCCCCGATAGGGCACGTGCAGATAATTCAGATTGCTCATGGAGCGAAGCAGATCCATGGCCAGGTGCGATGAACTGCCGTTCCCCGAACTTGCGAACTTGAGCGTGTCGGGCTGCGTCTTCGCGTGCGCCTGCAACCCGGCGATGTCGTGGACCGGAAGCTTGGGATTGGCAAGCAACACCAGAGGCGCCTCGCCGATCAGGCCGATGGGTTCGAACTTATCCCATTGGTATCGGACCTTGCTGTAAAGACTGGGATTGATGACCACACCCGGGGTATTGACCAGAATCGTATAGCCATCCGGCGCCGCGGCCGCAAGAGCTTCCATGGCCACGTTGCTTCCCGCGCCCGTGCGATTCTCGACAACGAAGTGCCAACCGGTCTTCTTTTCGATCGCGTTCGTGACCAGTCTGGTCACCACGTCATTGGTGCCGCCAGCGGGAAAGCCGACCAGCACCCTGATTGGACGCGATGGATAGGCGTCCAGGGCGCTGGCTGGCAATGCTCCCACGGCAAGCACGCCGACAAGCGTCAGACGGGCTAGAGGCTTGAATCCGAAAGGGGTTGAACGCTGCGCGGACGCAGCGCGTGCAAGGTTGAACACGGGAGTCTCCGAATGGCTGTTTCTCGAATCGCGAGCCTCTTGACGGGCTACTGTGGCGGTGCGCACATCAGGCGCAGCCTTGCGTCGAGAATATGCCCGACGCTGGAGAGGGACAACACATCACTTCCACTAGATGGAACTACTTCCTTTGCCCTGTGACGACCTCACGGTCAACGGGACTCTATAGCCGGACAGTCCCGCGTGTTCAATCGCAATCAGGGCGGCAACCAACCCCACATCCCGTCCCAACCCTGCCGAGACGGACAGGCCTATCGGCAATCCAGTACCGTTCACGCCAACGGGAATGCTCGCGGAGGGCAGTCCGGTCAGACTGAAAGGGACTCGCGCCTGGCGGTCGTACGACGCGCGGATCGCAACCGGATCGTCGATTCGGCATGGGAAACCAAAGCTGGACAGAGAAACAGCAACGTCGACTTCGTCAAGCGCTTCCGACAAACTGCTCCTCAGTTCATCTTGCTCTTGCTTCGCAAGAATGTAATCACTGGCCGCCAAGCTCCGTCCCTGACCGATACGGTCACGCGTTCTCTGCCCAAACATCGATGGGTGCAGGTCAATTTCAAGGCCGTGATAGGCATACGCTTCACCATAAACGATGCTTTTCGAACAAGCGATGAACCGACCAAGCGGCGGAACCGTCACTTTCCTGATAGCGGCTCCTTCGGAAGCCAGGCCTCGGATGAGAGCCTCCAGCGCCGTGGCGAATGCCGGATCGACGCCTCCGGGGTCGTCCGAGAACTCATCGATGACGCCGACCACCAGGCCTCGCAAGCCATTCATCGTCGAACCTGCCGCCGGGATGCGATAGGCGTGCGCTTGAACAGACGACGTGGAAATGGCCCGCATGAGGTGAGGAAGATCCACTGCCGACCGCGTCAGCACCCCCACATGATCGCAACTTTTCGATAGCGGGACGATACCCCTGGTCGAGACCGCCCCGTACGACGGCTTGAATCCGTAGACTCCGCAGGCGCTCGCCGGATGGCGCACCGAGCCGCCCGTATCCGTACCCAGGGAAAAGTAGGCCATGCCGCTCGCGACGGCCACTCCCGATCCGCTGGAGGATCCACCAGGATGCAGATCGGAGTTCCAGGGATTCCGTGCCGGCGGCCAGGGAAGATCCAGCGAAGGTCCACCCGTTGCAAGCTCGTGCAGACTGTTCTTCCCAACCAGGATTGCGCCCGCGTTGCGCAAGGAATCTGCAACGTCGCTGTTGTCGCTGGCGATTGCATCCCGGCGCGACATGGAATGACAAGTCGTGGGCAGCCCCTGGACATCAATATTGTCTTTCAGCGAGAATGGGACGCCCTCCAGGACACCTTTCGGATCGCCGGACAGCCGGTTCGCAGCCCTCCGCGCGGACTCCCAGTACGTCGCGATGAAAGCGCCCAGACGTTCATCATGCATCGCCGCCTGCGCCTGGCAAGCCTGAACCGCCTCCGCTCTTGAAAGCTCCCCATGCTGGAAGGCCTCCAGCAGCCGGCTCAACGACCAGAAACACACCTCATCCTCGGCTCTGGATTCCCCGGCCATCGATGGCTCGATCATTTGATCCCTTCCTCGGCTATCAGCCTGGCCCACCTGACCCGTTCCGTCGCGACAAAGTTGTCGATTTCACGCGCCGTCTGATGACGGGGTGTCACGCCTATGTCGGCAAGCGCGCTCCTGACCTTTGGAGACCGGAGGGTCTGGTCGAATCCGCGACTCAGCACCTCAGCCACGCTGTCCGGCACACCTTTTGGCGCAAAGACCCCATACCACCCGACCACATCGAACCCCGGAAAGCCTTGCTCCGCGATGGTCGGGACGTTGGGCAGCACGGGAACACGCCTGGCGGAGGTCACCCCGAGCGGAATCAGACTTCCCGCCTCGATGTGCTTGAAACATAGTGGAATGTTGCAGAACATCATGTCGACGCGGCCGGTCAGCAAGTCCGACAGCAATGTCGATCCATCTCGGTAGGGAACATGGACAAGGTCCAGCTTCGTCACGGACTTGAATAGTTCGCCCGAGAGATGGACAGTTCCGCCCACGCCCGTCGAAGCGAAGCTCCTCGTCCTGCCTCGAGAGCCTTCAATGAACTCCTTCAAGCTTTTCGCCCCAGTCTTTTGGCTGACCACCAGGACGTTGGGTATGTCCCCTATCATGGCCACGGCGCGAAAATCTCGCTGCGGGTCATACTTCAGGTTCTGGTTCAAGACGACATTGACGGCGTTCGTGCTGGCAGTACCGAGCATGAGCGTGTAGCCATCCGGCTTGCTCGAAGCGACATAGGACGCACCGATATTCCCGTCCGCGCCGGACTTGTTCTCGACGATGACCGGCGTTCTCAGCGCCTGGGGCAAGTCGGCCGCAAGCAACCGGGCAAGCAGGTCGGTCGTGCTGCCCGGCCCCCACGGGACGACCCAATGCACGGCCCTGATCGGAAACTCGGAGCTCTGCTGTGCATAGGAGGGAGTTGCCACGCCGATGCAGAAGCTTAGACAGACCTGCGGGATCAATCGAGGAAAACACGCCAGTTCGACACTCATGAAGGCTCCGTTGTCTAGTCGTTTTATGGGAACGCTGACTGGGAACCTTACGCTCGGCGCAAATTGGACGCCAATACGAAAAACGACTGACACTTATTCGGGACTGGCTTCGTCGATACCAGGTCACTGCGGAACTATGTTGGCCGCCTTGGCGATACGCGCGTACTTCGCCACCTCGGCTTCCAGCAGGCTTCGGAACTCGTTCGGCCCACCAGCCGCCACCGTCACGCCCATGGCCTCGAGCTGTTGCCGCACTTTCGGCAGCCCAAGTATCCCGGTCATGTCCTTGTTCAACTGCGTCACCACGGCGGCAGGCGTACGCGCGGACACCAACAGCCCGTACCAGAAGCTCCATTCGTAGCCAGGCACACCGGCTTCGGCGGCGGTCGGCACGTCGGGCATGTCGGAAACGCGGCGGGAACCCGTCACGGCGAGCGCCCTCACCCTGCCGTCCTTCACCAGGCCGGCCGCGGAAACATAGGGGGCAATGTGAAACTGCACGCGACCCGCAACGACCTCAGCAATCGCCTCGCCGACGCTCTTGTACGGGATGTTTACCGCGTCGATACCTGCCTGTTGGCAGAACAGGGCGGCGGCGAAGTGCGAACTGCTCCCGACGCCCGCCGACGAGTAGCTTAGCGAGCCGGGCCGGGACCTGCCCTGCGCCACCATCTCGGCCAGGCTCCTTGCCGGCAGGTTGTGCGGCGCCACGATCAGCGCGGGCCCGTCGCCAATCAACGTAACGGGAGCGAAGTCGCGCAGCGTGTCGTAGCCCACGTTGCTGAAGACGGCCGGGGCCGTGGCATGGGCGGGCGATACGCTCAGGAGCGTGCCGCCATCGGCCGGCGCGGCCAGCACGGCCCGCGCCGCCAGCGTGCCGCCCACCCCGGTCTTGTTCTCGACCACGGCGGTCAGCCCCCAGCGCTCGGAGAGCGAGGCGGCGATGAGACGAGCCGCGGCATCGGGAATGCCCCCCGCGCCGAACCCGACGACGAAGCGATAACTGGGAAGAGCGGGACGAGGCAGTTCGCCGACTGCCCCGGCCTGCGCCCAGCCCGGGGCGGCAAGCCAGGCAGCCGTGGGCAGCCATTGCAGCACTTGGCGGCGAATCGGACTGTGGGCACGTAAACGGTTCACTTTTCTGTCTCCTTGATAATGGGGACCTGCCCGGTGGGAACCGAGCGGTCGAGGGGTTGCGAACATTCCTTCGGAATGTCCGCCTATCCGATCCGGGGCGCGGCTTCGCGATTCTCCAGCGACCACAATTCCTCAAGCAGGGTCCTGGCTCCGCGGTCTCCCAAGGCCGGGCTCGCCAATTCGATGAATTTTTCGGAAAGCTCCGAATCCGATAGCGGGCACTCGGGATCTCCCTTTCTATCCGCCTGATAGTGCTCGATGACCGTTCCTTGCGATGTCGTGAGCCGGACGCGCGCGGAGCGCTTGCCTGGGAAGTTCCTGTCAAGCTCGTCGTCGACGTGCACCTCGATCTTCTCCATCAGCGCTCTGACCTGCGGGTCGCGCAAGCGCGCCGGATCGTAGGCGGCGAGGCGGACGCTGCCGTGCACCAGCGCGGTAGCGACGACGAACCGCAAGCTGAACTTCGCTTCATTCTCGGTCGAGGGATTCATGTAGCACGCGATGTCCACAGCCGGACGGTACGTCGACACGCTTACCGAAACGATCTCCTCGGCTTGCCGTTGGAAGCGCTCGCGCAATGCCAGCGCGGCGTCGATCGCGGCAAAGGTGTGCCCGCATCCGATATGGTTCTTGAATGTCAGGCGGGTAATGTGGAACTCCCTGCCCAGCGACTGGCCGATTGCGCTCCAGTCGGGGTTTGCGCTCATCGCAACCCCGATGCCCGCGTCGCCGTCAAGAATGCTTTCGCTTCCGGTAACGCCCTCGGCCGCCAGTTGTGCCGCGAAGAGCCCCGCTTCAGCCGCGCGCCCCGCGTGAAACGGCTTGGACATCGAGTCGGAACGAAACGCCTGCTGAAGGCCGGCGGCGAATGTTCCAACGGTGGCCAACGCGTGCGAAAACCGGTCCGCGTCGAGTTTGAAGGCCGAACCCGCTGCGCCTGCCGCGCCAAAGCCGCCGACCGTACCGGTACTGTGCCAATACTTGTAGTGGTCCCGCCCCAGGATCACGCCGATACGAGTGGAGAGCTCGTACCCCAGCACGACGGAACGGAGAAAATCCAACCCGCTTGCCCCAACGGAAGTCGATGCCGCATGCGCGGCGGCGATCGTCGCCGCTCCGGGGTGATACATCGCATCGCGGAAACTGTCGTCGATCTCGGCGGCATGCGCGGCAGTGCCCAAGTACAGGGCCGCGGCCCTGGGCGTCGCGGCTCGTCCACCCGCGATGCGGGCGCGACCGCGGCCCAGGTCGTCCGCCAGCACCCGCTCCAGCATCCGCACCGGCGGAGTGGCAAGTCCGGGAAACAGCGAGGCGTACCAATCTATGACTGCCCGCTTGGCATGGTGCACGACCTCGGCATCCAGGGATGAATGGACATACTCGGCGGCATGGTTGGCTAAAGTCCTGATTGCGGACATACGACTCTCTCCTGGAAACAATCACTTTCCCCAGACCTTGGGGATCACCCCGTCAAGCCGATTAGCGCCTCGGACAGCTCCATGGGCTTGTCGATCATCGGATCATGACCACAGCCATGCATGACGAGGGTCTGCCACCCAGGATCCGCCTTGCATGATTCGTAAGCCTGGTCGAATACCGGCTGCGGAAACTCCGGGGTACGCACATAGAGCTTCCGTTTCACCCGCTCCCGCGCCCCGGTCAGCTTGACCGGCTGCAATGAAACGCCAAGAGGCTGAGGCGTGATCCTGGCATTCACCCACGCGATATCCGCGGGGCTCTGGATTTTCAACCCGGCGCCAGTTGGACCGGGCCGGGCGACGTCGCCGCTCGCCACGGCCTCGTCGATCGCCGCCTGCTGCACCGGTGTCGTCAGGTCGTAGCCACGCTGACCATCCCGTGGCAAGAACGCGTCAACGAACGCTATCGCGGCCAATCGACTCTCGACTCGCTCCGCAGCTCCGGATATGACCCATCCGCCATAGGAATGCCCGACGAGAATCGCATCGCTGATGTCTTCCCATTCGAAGAGATTTGCGACATCCATGATGTGAGTGTCGAGCACCACCTCCTTTGAAAGCAGATGACACCGATCGCCCAAGCCAGTCAATGTCGGCGTGAAGACGCGATGCCCGGCTGCAGTCAAGATGTCCCGGACCCGCGACCACGCCCATCCGCCATGCCCCGCGCCATGTACCAGCACAAAATCTCTACCACGTTGCGGCATCCGCATTCTCCCTTGCTGCTTGATGACACGTTGATTCCGCGGAACCACGGCGGTTACTCCGCTTTGATTCCAGTTCTTGCCACGATGCTCTCCCACTCCACTCGTTGCCTGGCGAGTACGGCACCGAAGTCGATGTCGCTCACGTCAGGATCGACGCCCAGGTTGGCGAACGCGGCACGGGCCTCGGCGGACTTCGATACGGTGGCCACGGCCCGCTTGAGCTTTTCGACGATCTCCGGCGGCGTACCGGCTGGCGCCATCAGGCCGTAGTAGCTGGTCGACGGCATGCCCGCCAAGCCCACTTCATCCATCGTGGGCACATTCGGGATCTCGGCCTGCCGGCGCGTTCCCGTCACGGCTATGGCCTTGACCTTTCCGGACTGGATGTATGGCAGCAGCGCGGACTTGTTGTTGAAGGTCATCTGGATATGCCCCCCGATCAGGTCCAGGATTGCCGGACCGCCTCCCTTGTAGGGGACGAACAAAATATCCGTTGCCGTCAGTTGCTTGAACATTTCAATGGCGAAGTGCGGCGCGATTCCCGAAGCGCCACCTGCGCTGATCTTTCCTGGCTTCGCCTTGGCGTATGAAACGAACTCTTGAACCGAGTTGACCGGAAGGCCTGGCGAAACCGCCATGATCAGGGAATCGGACGAAAACGCTGCAATCGGAATAAAGTCCTTTACGGGGTCGTAGTCAAGATTCTTGTTCAATGCCGGCAGCACCACGTTCAGGTTCGTGCTGCCCACCAAGAGCGAATAGCCGTCGGGGCTGGCCTTCGCCGCGGTTTTCGAGCCTATTCGACCATTCGCGCCAGCGACGTTCTCAACATAGACGGAGCGCTTGAGTACATTGGCCAGATGGGAGGCAAAAACACGCGAAGACGTATCGTTGGGACCTCCCGGGGGGAAGGGGACGATAAGCTTGACCGCGCGCTCGGGATAGTTCGCGGCTGGCCCCTGGGCAGCCGCAGCCGCGCAGATCGGTAGCGCCAACGCCAAGGCGCCGCAGAAAAAAGGCTTGATCCCATGAAAACCGCCATGATTTTTTTCCATCGTCTGTCCCTTCCATAGTTTCTTTCTAGACCGCGGCAGCCCTTGCGTGTCCTTGTAGGCCGAACTCTACGACCCGATGGCAGAACAAGCATCACATCAATTTCACTGGATGGAACTACTTGAAGGGGGTTTCGTTTCTGTCCACGCTTGATTCAATTCCACTGTCCGGAACGTGACGATGGTCTCGAGATGGCAGGTTCCCGGATACTTCTCGTTTGATTCACTCCTGCCAAGAGACCATGCGCACCGACCACCAGACGATCTCCATTTTTGCGCCGGAGGCTTTCCAACTGGCCTTGCAGCAGCTCGCCGAGCAATTCCGGAACGCGACCGGCATCACGGCCACCTTGACGTTGAATCCCGTGGCGGGACCCTCGGCCGATACATTGGTCAATCGCCTACGCGCCGGACAACAGCCCGATGTGGCGCTGCTTCCCACTGCTGCCCTGGACATGGCCCCGGATATCTGGTCGACGCGAGCCACCGCCTTCCGATCGCCGATCGCAATAGCGGTGCCTGGCAGTTCAGCGCGGCCGGACATATCTTCCCCGGAAAGGCTGCGCGATGTCCTGCTGGGAGTTGGCTCGATTGCGCATTCGGCTGCCGGAAGCGGCGCGTACGTTTCAGGGCCGCTCCTGAATGCCCTGGGCATACGCGAACAGACGGCCCATAAGCTGCGCCTGATCGAAGGCCGGTCGGTGGGACAGGCATTGGCCGAAGGAGAAGCCGAGATCGGTTTTCAGCAATTGGCCGAGTTGCTCGGCGTGCCTGGCATCGCCGTCCTGGGTCCACTGCCGGCCGAGCTTCAGAAGACCACCGAGATCATTGCCCTCGCGCGGGAAACGGGCGAGCATTGGGTTCGATATCTCCAGACCGCGGAAGCCGCGTCATGCATGGTAAAGGGCGGAGTCGAGCCCCCGCTCGAGACGCCGCCGGCCTGACCCCGCGGTTCATTCCGCCCGTACGCCCTGCGCCCGGACGACCTGCGCCCACTTCACCTGCTCTGCGCGGATGACGCGCGCGGTCGCCTCCGGGCCATCGAGGGTGAGGAGCATGCCTTCGCTTCTGGCTCGCTTGCGGAACGCCTCGGCATCAGCCGCCCGCCGCGCCGCCTCATGCAACCGCGCAACGATTGCCGAGGGAGTCCCCGCCGGCGCCAGCAGCCCGTACCAGACGTCGGCCTCGAAGCCGGGCACCCCGGACTCTGCCAGCGTGGGCACGTCCGGCAGCAATGGGGAACGGCGGGCGCTCGTCACGGCCAGGGGCTTCAGGGACCCGCTCGCGATGGACGGCGCCACGCTGGGCAGCGTGCCGAACGCGATATCGATCTGGCCCGCCAGCACATCCGCGATGACTGGAGTCGCTCCCCGGTACGGGATATGCGTCATTGAAATGTCGGCGGTCGTCTTCAGCAGCTCAGCAGACAGATGCGTGGAGGTGCCATTGCCGGCCGAGCCGTAGTTGAGCTTGCCGGGCGTGGCCCTCGCCTGCCTGATCACTTCCTCGCCGGAGGCCAGCGGACTGGTCATACGAGTGACCATGACGTTGGGCGCACGGCCGATCAGGGCGATGGGGGCGAATGCCGTGTCGGCGGCATACGGCAATTGCGGCACGAGGCTGGGAACGATCGCCACCGCGCTCGTGGTCAGCAGTATCGTATATCCGTCGGGTGGACTCTTGGCCACCATGTCATTGCCTATGACGGTGCCCGCGCCAGGTTTGTTGAGCACGATCACCGGCTGGCCCAGCTCCTTGCCCATGCCCTCGCCCAACGCCCTGGCCAGCGCGTCGGTGCCGCCGCCCGCGGGAAAGGGAACGACCACACGCAGCGGGCGCGTGGGAAAATCCTGTGCAAGGCACGGCACCGATGCCGCAAACAGCACAAGGCCGGTCAGGTACGTCGCAGTCCTCAAGGTGTACTCCTCCGTGTCGTTATTTTTCGTGTTCTGGTTGCCGTCCCGGCCGCTCAGGCCAAGACGGCGACACCGTCGGCCGCTCTGACGCCCTGCCCCTGCGGCAGCACGAACACCGGATTGATCTCGGCCTCGATCAACCTGTCCCCCAATTGAGCCACCATCCACGAGAAGGCCACGATGGCGTCCAACAGGCCATCGACATCGGCCTTCGGCCGGCCCCGATAGCCATCCAGCAGCGGCCAGCTCTTCAACTCCCGAACCATGGCATCGGCCTCTTGGCGAGCGAGTCCCTTGCCCGGCGCCAGCATGCGGATGCTCGTATCGTTGAAGAGTTCGGCGGTGACGCCGCCCATGCCCAGAAGAATGGCGCTTCCCAACGCATCGCGACGCATGCCCAGGATGAGTTCCACGCCCCCTCCCACCATTTCCTGCACCAGATAACGGTCAGGCCGAACCCCGGCGCGCGCCTCGACTTCCGCCGCCATCGCCTCCAGGCGCTCGCCCACGGCCTCCGGGGCCAGATTGACCGCCACCCCGCCAACGTCGCTCTTGTGCGTGATCTGGCTGGAAAGCATCTTCAGCACCACGCGCGCACCCAGCGCCGAAGCGGCCTGGTCAGCCTGCGCCGGGCTGGCGACGACCGACTCGCGCACCCCCGGAATACCGAATCGGGCGAACAACTGCTTGGCTTGATGCTCGTCCAGCGCTCCGACGGGCAGGGCATCGACCGCGACCGGCTCGCGGTCTTCATCCTCCGGCCCCGGATCGCCCCGCCACTGGCCGACCCGCAACATGCCGCGCAGTGCCGCGCGGCAACTCTCCGCGGCGGCAAACGCCGGCACCCCATGGCGGGTCAATATCCGCCCCACGGCCGGCGCATGCGGACTCACATAGGCGATCACGGGCTTGGTCGAGTTGGGTAGGCACTCCTGGATGGCGCCCGCCATGAGTTCCGGCATGGCCAGGCTGGACGAGCCGACGATGACGACCAGCGCGTCATAGCTAGGGCTGGCTTGCAACGCATTGATCGCCCCCTTCAACAACTCCGGCTTCAAACCGGCCAGCGTAACGTCGATGGGATTGCGATCCAGCACTGCATGGTCGCCGGTTTGCAAGGACCGGAGCGCCGCGGCGGTCCGGTCGTCGGGCACGGGGGTCTCGAAGCCCGCCATGCCGAGTTCGTCGGATACCAGCGTTCCCGCGCCCCCGGTCGAAGTCAGGATGGCCACCCTGTTGCCGGCCAGACGCCTGCCCGTGGCCAGCGCTGCGGGAATGTCCAGCAGGTCGCTGAAGGTCTGAGCCCGTATCACGCCCACTTGGCTGAAGAACGCGTCGTACATCCGGTCGGCTCCCGCCATGGCCCCGGTGTGCGACACCGCCGCCTGCGCGCCCGCTTCCGAGCGGCCGATCTTGAACGCGACCACCGGCTTGCCGGCGCGGGCCGCCTTCAGCGCCGCCGCCCGGAACTTCTCGGGATTCCTGATCGTCTCCACGTACAAGGCGATCACGCGAGTGGCCTCGTCATCGGCAAGATGGTCGACAAAGTCGGCCAGCTCCAGGTCGACCTCGTTGCTGGTCGAGATCAGCTTCGACAGGCCTATGCCACGTGCGCTGGCGCGCGACAGCAGCGCGCCCAGGATGCCGCCGCTCTGCGACACCACGCCGACCGATCCGACGGGGAAATGGTCCATCTCCAGCGCCCCGGTGGCCGACAGCACGATACGATCGGTCAGGTTGACCAGCCCGATGGTATTCGGTCCGAGAATACGCATGGCGCCCGCGGCTTCCAGCAACTGAGCCTGGCGCCGCGCCCCCTCGCCGCCGGTTTCGGTATAACCGCTTGCCAGCACGATGGCGGCCGCGGCGCCCCGCTCCGCCAGCTCACGAACCGCGAGATGCGCGCGCTCCGCGCCGAGCAGGACGATACCCACGTCGGGTACCTCTGGCAGGGCGGAGACGTCGGCATAGCACGGCAGGTTTCCGATCTGACCGACTCTCGGGTTGACCGGAAGAATGCGGCCGTCGTAACCATGCTTGAGCAGATAGGCAACAGGACGGCCCGAGGTCTTGCCGGCATCGGCAGAAGCACCGATTACCGCGACGCTGCGCGGGCGGAGAAGGCGGGAGATGGCATCCATCACGACTGCTCCTTGGTGGTGCCTGCTCCCCGGCCGAGGAATCTCTCGACGGCCTCCCGATGCTCGCTGCTTGTGTAGCAGATACCCTGGGCCTGACTGCCTTGGGCGAAGACCTGATCGGCGGACAGTTCGAAGGTCTGATTGAGAATGGTCTTGGTCAAGGCGAGCGCCGTCGCCGAGCCCTGACTCATCTCGGCCGCCCAGGCACGCGCATCGGCCACCAGCGTCTCGGCCGAAGTCGTCCTGTCGACGATGCCCAGCTTCGCCGCTTCGTCCACGCCAATCTTGCGCCCGCTGAAAATCAGCGACTTGGCCATCGGCAGGCCCACGCGCCGGGGAAGGAAATACATGCCTCCGCCA
This sequence comes from Pigmentiphaga kullae, assembly GCF_004216695.1. GTDB lineage: Bacteria > Pseudomonadota > Gammaproteobacteria > Burkholderiales > Burkholderiaceae_B > Pigmentiphaga > Pigmentiphaga kullae. The sequence continues at coordinate 2,801,848 of NZ_SGXC01000001.1, read as the reverse complement.
TCGGGCACGATGCCCCGATGAATGTAGGACCACGAAAAGTTGGCCCACTCGCTGGCGATGATGAAATCGCATGCCAGGGCGGTGTCCGCCCCCAAGCCGGAGGCCGCGCCGTTGACCGCGGCAATCGTAGGCTTGGGCATGGTGTGGAGCAAGGCCTGCGCGTGATGCACGCGCTGCTGGCGATGCCAGCCGTTGAAGCCGATTTCCCCTGTCGGGGCGTTCATTCGCTGCTCCATGCCGGCGATATCGCCTCCGGCGCAGAACCCCTTTCCAGCTCCGGTCAACACCAGCGCGCGAATGCTGCGATCGGCGGCCACGTGTTCCAGCGCGTCGATCAGTTCGGTACGCATGGCATCGCTGATGGCATTGCGCTTCTCGGGCCGATCCAGCGTAAGCGTCGCGACCGAGGCGTCGACCTGCAGATTTATCAATGAATACGTCATGATGCTTCCAGCTTCGTTGGGCGCAGCCAGCGGCTGCTCAGTTTGGCTTGATGCGGTTTTCCTGGACGACCTTGCGCCACCGCTTCTCTTCGGCTGCCACGTAGGATTCGAGTTCAGCCGGATCGCCCGCGCGGATCCCGAGCCCCTCCTTTTCCACCTTCTCCCGGAACTCGGGGCTTCTGGCGGCATGCCTGGCCGCCTGGTTGAGACGATCGATGATCTCGGGCGGCGTCCCGGCCGGCGCATACAGTCCGTACCAGCTCTCGACCATGTAGCCGGGCACCGTTTCGCCCAGCGGCGCCACGCCTTCGAAGGAAGGCGACGGCCTGGCGCTCGTCACCGCCAGCGCGCGGAATTTGCCGCTTTCGACGAAGCCCGAGGTGGCGGCCGCCGTACCGAACATCATGTCCACCTGCCCGCCAAGCACGTCCGTGATCGCCGGACCCGCCCCCTTGTAAGGCACATGAGTCAGCTCTACCTTGGCAAGATTGCTGAACATCTCGCCGGCCAGGTGAGCCGAGGTCCCGATTCCCTGCGATGCATAAGTCAGTTTGCCTGGGTTCGCCTTGGCGGCCGCGATCAGTTCGCCGACCGACTTGTAGGGGCTCTCGGCCCGAACGACCAGCACATTGGGCCCCGAGCCGATCAGGATGATCGGCGCGAAGGCCGTGGCATGCGCATACGGCAGCTTTGGCTGCAGGCTGGGATTGACCGCATGGGCGAACGATGCGATCAGGATCGTGTAGCCATCCGCCGGGCTCTTGGCCACGGCGTCCGTGCCGATCATCGTGCCCGCGCCCGGCTTGTTCTCCACCACGACCGACTTGCCCAGGTCCTTGCTCATCTCGGCGCCCAGGGTGCGCGCGATCAGGTCCGTCCCTCCGCCAGGAGTGAAGGGGACGACCAGCCGGATGGGGCGTTCCGGATAGACGGCCCAGGCCCCTTGAACCACCAGCATGCCTGCCAACATTCCCGCCAGCACATGTCGCCGCGCGGTCCAGCTCCCGAATGAATACGACATCTTCGTCTCCTGTTGTGCCCTTTCGCCTGTGCCGAAGCGTTCCCCGACGCTCGCCTCAAGGGCTGTCTCGATAGACGCAAGCTTAGGTTCCATCTCGCTGGCGCGCAGTTGCTAAATTCCACTGAATGGAACAAAATCGCGCAAACTTATGAGGTGAATCGGAGACTTCATGGAAGGTCCACGCAAGCCGGGACGATCTCCCAACAACCGTTCCCTTGAACGAGGCATCGAAATCCTGAGAGCATTCCGGCAAGGGTCGGCCACTCTGGGAAATGCCGAACTGGCCGAGCGCAGCGGACTGTCGAAGTCCACCGTCAGCCGCCTGACTCAGACACTCGTCCGCAGCGGCGTGCTGCAATTCGACGACACCAGCCGGGCATACCGCCTCGCCCCCGCCGTACTCAGCCTGGCGCACGCGATGCGTACCGGGTCGCGCGTGCTGCAGCTGGCCGCGCCCAGGATGCGTGCCTTGGCGGAAACGCACAGAATCAATGTGGGGCTGGCGGCGCCGGACCGCGACGAGATGGTTTACCTGGAATCGATACGCTATGCGCGCCGCGCGGCCTTGCGGCACGTCGTATCGGGGCAGCGCGTGCCGATGGAGCTGACCTCGCTGGGGCGCGCGTATCTGGCGACGCTGAACGAAGCGGAACTCAAGCCCCTGCTGGAAGCGTTCAAGCGGCGGCGCGGCCGGAACTGGCCGGCCCTGGCCCGGGAAATCGGCGAAGCCGGGAACAGCGTACGCCTGCGAAGCTACTGTGCCGCGGCATGGCAACCCGAAGTGGTGGCCGTGGCGACGCCGCTGCGGATCGGCCACGACGTCTACGCGCTCAATGTCAGCACGTCGACCAGCGAACCCCTGGCCAGCACCGCGAAGTCCCTGGCCGCCCCGCTGCTGTCCCTGGCCGCGGACATACGCGCAGCGGTCGAAGACTATGCGTTCGCGCCCTGACGCGCTTGGCGGCGGTCAGCTCAGAGCGCCAGGCCGAAGCGCTCCCGCAGATAGTCCAGGATCGCTTGCAGCACGGCGTGAGGCTGCTCGGGCAAAAGCGCATGGCCGGCATCGCGAATGGTGAGGTTGGTGACCCGTTCTCCCAGCTCGTCCCGCAGCACGTTCGCATAGCGGGGGGGAGCCACCACATCGAATTCGGCCTGTACGTTCAGTATGGGCGCGCTGCCGCCCGCGAAGAACTCCTCCACGGGCGTTCGCCGCTGCGCGAGCGTCTGCATGGCCATCAGTTGCCGGTTGAAGCCGGTCAGCCATGGCGTGGGATCGCTGCCTGGCGCGAAGAAGACTCGCCGCAGATGCTCCAGCCGCTGCGCATCGGGCAGATCCGGATCCGCGCTGCCTTCGATCGATGCGCGTATGTCCGGCGGAATCGGCACCGCGTCCACTCCCCGCGGCACCTTGCCGGCTGAGCCGGCAAGCAGGATCAAGCCCTTGACCAGATGGGGGAAATCACTCGCCACGGTCCGGGCGATCCAGTTGCCATGAGCATGGCCGATCAGGATGGCGGAACCCGCGGACTCGCGCTCGATCACCGCGGCGATGTCACCAGCCCAGTCGTGCAGGGTCTTGCCTTCCAAGGGGCCGGTGCTGCCGCCATTTCCCCTCGGCTCGGGACACAGGGTTCGCAAGCCGCGCGCCGCCAGCGGCTCGGCCAGCTCGGCCATGTCCTCGGCGCCACGCCCCAGCGAAGGCAACAATACAACGAGCGGCCCCTGCCCCCTCGCGAACACTTCTATCGCTATCTCACTATCCCGCGCCACGACATGGCGGGTGGTCTGGCATCGAAGCGATTCGGTAGACCGGCGGCGAATTTCCTCAATGCGATTCTGCTCTTGTGTGATCATGTCACTCTACGAAAAATAGATAAATCAAACAGCCGACGGCGACTGGCGCCATCTCCACACTTGTCTCGAACGGCTGAGGGAGGCCACGCATGGACATTCGACAAATCCGCTACTTCGTCACGGTGGCCGAAGAACTGAGTTTCACGCGCGCCGCCGAAAAACTGCACATCTCCCAACCTCCTCTGTCCCAGCACATCAAGTCGCTGGAAGAAGAACTGGGCATCGAGCTGCTCTTCAGGAATCGGCGCGAGGTCAAACTCACCGACGCGGGCCGGGTCTTCCTGCTGGAGGCCCGCAAGGTCCTGGAACACTTGAACGTCGCGGTCAACAGCACCTTGCGCACTGCCCGGGGGGACACGGGAGTCCTGCGGCTGGGCATGGCGACCTCCGCGGCCTTCAACGTGATGCCCGACGTCGTCGAGCGGATACGCGCCCGCTTTCCCCAGGTCGAGATCCTGGTCTCCGACATGGAGTCCAAGGAACAGATACGCATGGTTGCCGAGGAACGACTGGACATCGGTTTCATCCATGCGGCCCCCCTCGTCCGGGGATTGCGCAGTACGCCGCTGTTCTCCGAGCCTTACGCCGCCGCCATGCGCGAGGACGACGCCCTGGCGGGGCTCGCGAAACTCACGATGGCGGACCTGGCCGGGCGTCCGCTCATCGCGTTCTCCCGCGCCCACACGCCCAGCCTGGCGGACTCGCTGGTCACGGCATGCCTGGCGGCGGGATTCAATCCGCAGATCGCCCACACCGCTCGGCATCCGTTCACCATGCTGCAGATGGTCGGCATGGGACTGGGCATCGCCCTGGTCCCCGCGTCGTTCGCCCGCACCCACTTTCCCGGCGTGCGGTTCGTTCACGTGGACGACACCTCCAGGCAGGTAACCATCAATGCGGTCTGGCTGGAGCGGACGGCGTCGACGCTGGTGCGCCGGATCGTCACCGAAGTACTCGAACATGATGGCGTCAGTCCGCAGCCGTCGACAGCATCTCGTCGATCGGAGTTTCGCCAAATCCGATGAAACGCCGCGCGATGAACGCCGCTCGCTCCGGCCCCAGGCGCGGATGCGTCAGCGCCTCGAACTTGCTTCGTATGCCATCGGCCCTGCCGGGATTGCCCGCTCCGCCGGACGGATTGTCCACGTCCACACGCACCGGTCCCGTATCGGTATCCACTTCGACCCAACCGCAGAACTCCCGGGGATAACGCGCATCCAGATCCGGGTCCCTTACGATGTCGATGCGGTTCGCGAGGTCGACGATCAGGGGATCGTTCAAGTGCCGGGGCGAGAACTGATCCGGCAACACCGCGCCATCCAGCAGCGCGACAGCCAGCGCGTAGCGGGCGCTCATCTGCGCATTCAGGGCGGTACCGGGAACATAGGGGTATCCACATTGCACGTCGACGACCGACGCCATGCCGGCGCGAACGCGCGCCCCCTGTCGCCATCGCTCCCGCAGCGCCAGCGCGGCATCGACATGGGGATGAACGCTGCCACAGCAGCCATAAGGCTTGAAGTTGGTCTCCCGTGCGTGCCAGCGGTCTCCCAGCGCCAGCGTCAACTGGGCCGGCTCCGGGCAGTCGCTGAATGCGCGCAGCCATCCGCCGTCCTCTGCTTCGTACAACGAAGCCGGGCCCGTCAGGCCGAGCCCGGCCATCTCGGCGGACATGACGCCCGCGTGCGCCGCCCGCCCCGGATGAAACCGCTTGCTATCGGTTCCGTCGACCGAGAAGGCGTACAGCCCGCCGGACTGCGTACCGGCCAACCCCAGCGCCCAGGCCGTGCGTTCGGCGTCCAGGCCCAGGATCACGGCTGCCGCCGCGGCCGCCCCCAGGGGGCCGCACACGGCAGTCAGGTGCCACCCCCGCAGGCGGGCATGAGCCGGGACCAGCGCCAACGAAGACCGGATGGCAACCTCGTAGCCGGCGGCTAGCGCGACTTCCATGCGCTGCATGCTGGCCCCCCGCGCTTCTCCCACTGCGAACACGGTAGGCAGCATGACTGCGCCCAGGTGCAGCTTCGCGTTGTGGAAGTCGTCGAGTTCGTAGGCATGCGCGGCCGCGCCATTGACCAGGGCGGCGTCGGCGGCGCGCAGGCGCCTCCGCGTTCCCCACACGGTAGCCCCGTCCGCGCCGGCGGCGCCGCCGGCGACGGCCCAGTCCCGGATCGCTCGCGTCCAGGGCAGGTCCGCACCGGCCAGGGCCGCGCCGAATGTGTCCAGCCCCAGCAGCCGCAAGGTCATGCGGACGTCCTCGGGCACCATCGAAGGTGCCAGGCCGGCCACCCACGATGCAACGGTACGAGTAATCATGGCGGTATCTTGCAAGGCGTGCCGTTCAGAAGGAAATTTTGATGTTGGCTTCTTTCACCGCCTTGCCGATGGACTCGATGTCCTTGCGGATCATGGCGCGAAACTCCTCGGGCGAGGACTGCGTGGGAACGAAGGACAGATCGTTGAAGCGAGCTTTCAGCCCCGCCGTTCCGACGGCCCGCGCCACTTCCCGGTTCAGCGTCGCGACCACGTCCGCGGGCATGCCGGCCGGCCCCCATATCCCGTACCAGGACAACACCTCGAAATCGGGAATGCCGCTTTCGGCCACGGTCGGCACGTCGGGCATCTGGGCCACGCGGTTCTTGCTCGTCACCGCAATGGCGCGCAGGCGCCCGCCGGCGACGAAGGGATGAACGCCCGGCATGGGCGATATCGCCGCCGAGACGTGCCCGCCCACCACGTCGGTCAACTGCGGGACCGCGCCCTTGTAGGCAATGATTTCCATGTCCAGCTTCAGCGCGCGATTGACCATCTCCTCGCTCAGATGGCTTGTCGTTCCCAGGCCCGAGGTCGCCCAGGTGTACTTTCCCGGCGACGTTTTCGCCAACTGCGCAAGCTCGCCCAGCGTCTTGGCCGGCACATCGTTGTTCACCGCCACGACCAGAGGGACATAGCCGATCTGTGCCACAGGCGTGAAATCCTTCTGCGCGTCGTAGGTAGGCTTGGCCACCACCAGCGGCATGTAGACCTGGCTGGAAGCATTGAACAGCAGCGTATAGCCATCCGCCTTGGCGCGCTGGACCGCCGCCGAACCGATCAGGCCCGAGGCGCCCGCGTGGTTCTCGATCACGATGGGCTGGCCCAGTTGTTTCTGCAGTTGTTCGGCGACCAGCCTGCCCACGGTGTCGATCGAGCCGCCCGGGGTATAGGGAATCACCATCTTGATGGGCTTGGAAGGGTAGGCCTGCGCCATGCAGGCCTGTCCGGCCAGCGCGGCCGCCAATCCCAGCGCGGCACGCAGCGCCATCCGGCGGCGATTGTCGTGTCTCATCGTCATCATTGTGTCTCCGTCAGTGTCTTCTGCTGGCGAACACTCTAATGAGCGCTGAAACGACCGTCTAATACCGTATTCGACGAACAGTTATAGGGAACCGGCTTGCTCCGCCCTCCTCCCCGTCGCCCGGGCCATCGGCGATCGGGCATCGGCTCCCGCGCCGCCCCGCCAGGCGATGTGATGATCCGGCCGGATCAATACGCGCTCCGCGCCATAAAGCATTCGCGCGGCGGCATCGTCGATCTCCAGCACTTCCAGGCCCATGCCGTACTCGTCCGCCACACCGTGCCACGCCTCGCGCTCGGCGGCCGGCAGCACGCCGAAGGCAAGCAGCGTGAAGTCGCGTCCGAACAAGTCGAACAACACCTTGCCGCGCACGACGGCATGCGGCGCGCGCGACCCCGGCAAGGCCAGCGGTTCGTAGCGATTCGGATCGTCTTGCGGCGCGGGGCCGGACTCGGCCGCGACGATGGGGCTGTCCAGGTAGCGCACGCCCAGTTGCAGGCCGGGGATATTGAACTCGCTGGCCACGTGCACGGCCAGGCGGCGGCCGAGTTCGGCGCGCGCCTGGACCCCGGCCTCGCCGGCCGCCTCGATGTCGGCGCCGGCGCGCAGGTTGCCGATGCTGTCCGCCATGCGGCGCGCGAAGGCCGTATTGCGCAGCGCCATGGGCCGGCGCTCGCGCTCGTAGCTGTCCAGCAGCGCGGGCGGCGCAGCGCCCTGGATCACGGCAGCCAGCTTCCAGCCCAGGTTCACCACGTCGTCGATCGAGGTGTTGTAGCCCATCCCACCCGTGGGCGTGAAAAGGTGCGCGGCGTCGCCCGCCAGGAACACGCGGCCCGCGCCCATCCGGTCCGCCACCAGCGTATAGCCGGCCACCCACGGCAGGCGGTCGATCAGTTCGAAGTCGAATTCCCTGCCCACCACGGCATGCGCGGTGGCGACCGCGTCGATGTCGGCGGGTTCCTGCCCCGGCGCCAGCTGGACGGCCAACAGAAAAGTCTCGATGCCGTCCACGGCGATCAGCAGGCCGCGCTGGCGCGCGTTCACGGCCCAGTACTGCCAGGCGTGCTGCTTGCCGATTGCTTCATAGAGACTCCTGGACCGGAAATAGATGGACAGCATCTGGCCGCCGAAGAAGTCGCGCTGTTCGCTGCCCTGCCCCGAATAGGCCACGCCCAGCGACTTGCGCACCAGGCTGCGGGGGCCGTCGCACCCGACCAGATAGCGCGCTTCCAGCCGCCACGCCTGGCCGCCTCCTTCGGGCTCGACCACGGCGGTAACGCCCTGGTCGTCCTGTTCGACGGCAACCGCGCGCTGGCCCAGGCACAACCGCACGCTCGGATAGGCGGCAGCGCGCCGGCGCAGCACGGGCTCGATCAGCATCTGCTGCACGCGGTGCGGCAGTTCGGGCGTGGGCCATGCATCGCTGCCGTAGTCGCCGGCATTGCCCGAGGCATGACCGCCGGCCTCGCTGCGCCGCGCCGCGTCGCCCCGGCTCGGAATCCTGAAGCGCGCCAGTTCATACTCCGCCAGCTGCGTGCAATAGACCACGTCCTGGGGGTAGTCCGGCGGCAGGCCCAGGGCCCGGATTTCGTCGGAAAAGCCGCGCCGGCGATAGTGCTCCATGGTCCGGGCCGAGGTCGCGTTGGCCTTGGGAAAGGCCGGCGGATCGGCATCTTCCTCCAGCAGGACGCAGGGAATGTCCCGGCACCCGAGTTCGATCGCCAGCATCAGGCCGGCCGGACCGCCGCCGACGATGGCGACTTCTGTCTGCATGGTATTCACGATGAAGCGTCCTTCAGTCCGTCGTCGCCCCCGTGCGCCGTACCATCTCGGCATAGCGGGGCGTGTCCTTGCGCATCCACTCGGACACCGTCGCGCCGGGAACGGCGGCGGGCACGAATCCGAACGTGGCCATCTTGGTCTTGACCTCGGGCACGTCCAGCGCCGCGCGCACCGCGCGCGAGACCGCCTCGACCCGCTCGGCCGGCGTGCCTGCCGGCGCCACCAGGGCCACCCAGGTGGACGCATCCACGCCCCGGGGGCCGCCGGCCTCCTCCAGCGTGGGCACGTCGGGCAGCGCCGACGACCGGGCCCCGTCGGCCACCGCCAGCACGCGCAGCTTGCCGGCCTGGATCAGGGCCCCGGCGGTGGCGTACGACCCCAGTGCCCAGGTCACCTCGCCGTTGGCCACGGCCGCATACAGTTGCGCGGTGTCCTTGAACGGCACGTGCAGCATCTGCGTGCCCGTGGCCGCCTCGACCTGCGCCGCGCCCAGGTGGCCGGGACTGCCGACCGCCCACGAGCCGTACGTCACCTTGCCCGGCGAAGCCTGCGCCGCCGCGATCAGCTCCGGCACCGACTTGATCGGGCTGCCGCCCGAGACCACCACGAAGAACGAGGTCCGGTACAACCCGCCGACCGGCACATAGTCCTTGACGGGGTCGTAGGGCAGCTTGCGGAACAGGCTGGGGTTGATGGCCATGTGCCCCACGTCGACCACGCCCAGGTCGTAGCCGGTGGGGGCCGCGCGGCGCACCGCCTCCATCGAGATGAAGCCGTTGCCGCCGGGCCGGGGTTCCACCACCACGGCCTGACCCCAGTCCTTGGACAATTGCTCGCCCACCATGCGGGCCACGGCGTCGGGACCGCTGCCCGCCGGGAACGGGCTCAGCAGCCGCACGGGCCGGGTGGGAAAGGCATCCGGCTGCGCCGCGCCGGCGGCCAGGGGCTGCAAGGCCATGACGCAGAACAGCGCCGCCGCGAATCGGGATAGGGTCATCGTTGGTCTCCGTGATGGGGTACTTGTTGTGGGAGACGAGTCTAGGTAAGGTCAGTGCTTACAGAAAGATGGCAAAATCCTCCCATCGATACCTAGGCGTTATCGACATGAAACTACACCACCTGCGCGACTTCGTCGCCATCGCCGACGCGCACAGCGTGCGCGGCGCCGCGCGGGCATTGGGCCTGGCCCAGCCCGCCCTGACCCGCAGCCTGCGCGAACTGGAAGGCGAACTGGGCACGCCCTTGCTGGAGCGGCACGCGCGCGGCGTGGTGCTGACCCCCATCGGCCAGGCCTTCTACGGCCGCGCGCACGCCGCCATGGCCGAACTCCAGCGCGGGCGCGAGGAAGTGGCCCAGCTGCTGGGCACCCCGTCGGGCACCGTCACCGTGGGCCTGTCCAGCGCGGTCTGGCTGGTCATGGCGGCCCAGGCGCACCAGGGCTTTCGCAAGAAATATCCCGGCGTGCGGCTGCGCATGATGGAAGGCTTCTTCTCCATGCTGGAAGGCCGCCTGCAGGACGGCACCCTGGATTTCTTCATCGGCCCCCGGCCCGCGCGCCCCATCGGCGACGGCTACAAGGTCGACCTGCTGTTCCACAACGAGCGGGTGGTCGTGGGCCGCAAGGGCCACCCCCGGCGCCATGCCACCAGCCTGGCCGAACTGGTCGGCGAGGACTGGGTCCTGACGGGCGTGCGCGAACGGGTGGAAGCGGAGTTCGAGGATGCCTTCGCCAGCCAGGGGCTGCCCCCGCCGGTGCCCATGACCCAGGCCGAATCCATGGTGGGCGTGGCGGCGCTGCTCAGCTCGACCGATGCGCTCGCCATGCTGCCGCGGCAGTGGCTGCAGGCCCGCCTGTTCGAAGGGGTGATCGAGGCCATCCCGGTGCGCGAGCACATCGAGGGCCCGGACATCGTGCAGATCTCGCGCGCCGGCGTACCCTTGACGCCGGCGGCGGCCTATCTGTCCACCTTGTTCGAACGCGCCGCGGTCGCGATGTGACCGCGGCCCTCAGCCCGCCTGCTCGCGCCAGATGTCCAGGCTCTGCTGCGCCGGCCGGTCCGAGAAACTGAACAGGACGGTATCGGCATCCGCATGCAGGGTGTAGGGCATCCATGACGGGCAGACGAACACGTCGCGCTGGCCAAAGCGCAGTTCCCGTCCGCCTATGCGGCACGTCCCGCTGCCTTCCCGCACGGCATAGACGGTGGCGTCGGTCGAACGATAGGCCGCGCCGTCGAAACCGGCCGGCAGGTACTGCAGGAACGTACCCATGGTCGGCATGGGCCACCCGCCGGTGACGGGGTTGACGTATTGCAGCTTGTGGCCCCAGCACGGATGCGGCGCCTGCGACCGCGCGAAGGCCAGCAAGGCCTCGCGGCTGCGCGCGTACGGGTACCAGCACAGCGGCGAGGTCCGGCTGGCCGGCTCGAAACCCACCGGCTTCATCGTCGCGCCGAAGGCCGCCAGGTTGTCCGCGCCATCGCCGCCCTGCCCCGACGGCGCGGCCTCGCCCTTCTCCATGAATTGCGCGTCGAACAGTTCCACGATGGGCACGTCCAGCCCGTCCAGCCAGACCATGGGCTCGTCGGAAGGATTGCCGTGGTCATGGAAGGCCCACGACGGGGTGATGACGAAGTCCCCCTCCTCCATCGCGATCCGGCGTCCGTCCACCGCCGTATAGGCGCCCTTGCCCTGCAGGACGAAACGCATGGCCGACTGCGAGTGGCGATGCGGCGGCGCCACCTCGCCGGGCAGGATGAGCTGCAGCCCCGCATACAGGCTGTGCGTGATGCGGGACCGCCCGCGCAACCCCGGGTTCTCCAGCACCAGGACCCGGCGCTCGGCCTCTTCTGCGCTGATCAGGCCGCCCGCGTCCCGCAGGTAAGGCCACATGGTTTCCCAAGGCCAATGGCAAGGCTGGCAGGGCGTGGACGGCGTAGGGGTGATCAGGCCGTGCAGCACTTCCCACAGCGGCGTGCAATGGCTGGCGTCGATGCGGCCGTAGAACGCCTCGCGCCGCGCGCGCATGTCGTCCGTCATCGCGGAATCTCCTTCGGGTCGTACATCCAGGCCATGCTTTCCATGGTCTGCTCCGCCGTCCTGGCGCCCAGGAACGCATTGCGCAGGTCGCGCGTGGCGCCCGCGGCGTGGTAGGCATGGCCGTAGAGCCGCGCCGTCAACTGCGTGCGGGCGGTGCGCAGGTAGCGTGCCTGCTGGTAGTCCAGGAACGCGGCGGCCATGTCGCCCCGGTGGGCCTGCACCTTGCCGGCCAGGCACACGGCGTCTTCCATGGCCATGCAGGCGCCCTGCGCCAGGTATTGCAGCATCGGATGCGCGGCATCGCCCAGCAGCGTGACCCGCCCCTTGCTCCAGTTGGCCACCGGCTCGCGGTCGCACAACACCCACATGCGCCAGGATTCGATCTTCTCGAGCATGCCCAGGACCAGGGGATGCGCGCCCTGGAAGCGCAGGTGCAGTTCCTCCGGGTCGCCGTAGGTGTCCCAGCCGTCCTCGTAGCGATCGCTGTGGAACACCGCCACCAGGTTGAACAGCTCGTTGCCCCGCAAGGGATAGTGGACCAGGTGATACTTGGGCCCCATCCACACCACCATGGCGTTCAGCCGGTTGCTGTCCGGCACCTCGTCGGCGCGCAGCACCGCGCGGTAGGCGATGTGGCCCGAGACGCGGGGCTTGCCGTCGCCCACGATGCCCGCGCGGAGGGTGGACCAGAGCCCGTCGGCGCCGATCAGCGCCGCGCCGGAGTACGTTTGCCCTTGATGGGTACGGACCACGACGCCATCCGGCGTTTCCTCGTGGTCCTGCACCTTGGTGGCGGCATGCAGCGTGACGCGCCCGCTTTCCCGGCAGGCTTCCAGCAGGATCGCATGCAGGTCCGCACGGTGGATCAGTCCGTAGGGCCGGCCGAAGCGCTGCGGAAACAGGCGGGCGACAGGCAATTGCACCAGCCGTTCGCCGGACAGCGCGTCCATCGCGACGATGTCGTCGGGAAACGAAGCCAGCCGGTTCACCTTGTCGGTGATGCCCAGCGCATCGAAAGTATGGAAGGCGTTGGGGCCCAGCTGGATGCCGGCGCCGATTTCCTTGAAGGTCTCGGTCTGCTCGAACACCGTCGCCGGGCGTCCGGCGCGCGCCAGCGCCAGCGCCGCCGCCAGGCCGCCTATGCCGCCGCCCGACACCAGGACCCGGGAAGTATCGTCCGCGCTCATGCCGGGTCTCCCGCCTGCGCCTGGCGCACGGCCACCGTCATCCGGCCCACGCCCGCCACCTCGACGTCGATGACGTCGCCCGCCTCGACCGGCCCAACGCCTTCCGGCGTCCCCGTGTACAACAGGTCGCCGGGATGCAGCGTATAGAACGACGAGGCCAGCTCGATCAGCTCGGGAATCCCCAGCACGAGATCCCGGGTATTGGCCCGCTGGCGCGGCTGGCCGTTCACGGTCAGCCAGAAATCCAGGTTGGCCGGGTCCGGCACTTCGTCCGGCGTCGCCATCCACGGCCCCAGGACCGAGTAGGTGTCGATGGATTTGCGCAGGCTGCGCTCCTCCGGCCCACGGGTGGTCATGTCCAGCCCCACGCAATAGCCCGCGATGTACTCGTGGGCGCGCGCGGCGGGAATGTCGCGGCCGCGCCGGCCGATGACGACCACGACCTCGGCTTCGTGGTCGTTGCGGCGGTCGGGATGCTTGAGCGCGACGCCCGCGGCCGGACCGACCAGGGAACTGGTGGCCTTCAGGAACAGGCCCACACGCTGGATTTCGCCGACCTGGTTGCGGTGGTGGATTTGCGCGTCGCCCCGGGCTTCGTCCAGGTGCTTCAGGTAGTTGACCGGCGCCGCGACGATCTTCCCGGGACTGGCCACCGGACTCAACAGGGACACGTCCTTGAGCGGCACGCTGGGCGCCCCGGGCAACAGATCGCGTATGCATCGCTGTACCGCGTCCAGGTTGGCGATCAGCGGGTCGAAAGACGGCAGCGGGTAGGTGTGGGCGGGCAGTATGGCCAGGGCGGGCGTGACGTCGCGGACCCGATCCCCTTCCACCAGTCCGAGCCGGTTCGCGTCGAAGCGGCAAAGCAGCATGTGTGTCTCCTTGCGGGAATGTCAGGCAGGAAGACTAGGCATGCCGCACTATTGCGTCAATCGACTAGAATTTATTCGCTGTATTTAAAAATACAATACCCTGTTCCCGACCCGACGGTGCCCATGAGCAAACTCGACCTGACCGACCTGCGCCTTTTGCAATCGCTGGGCCGGACCGGCACGGTGTCGGCCACGGCCGATGAACTGGGCCTGAGCCAGCCTTCGGTCAGCATCCGCCTGGGCAGGCTGCGCCGGCACTTCAAGGATCCGCTGTTCGTGCGCACGTCCGCCGGCATGGTGCCCACGCCCCGGGCGGCCTCGCTGACACCGGCGCTGCAAGGCGCGCTGGCCCTGTTCGACGGCCGCGAAGGCCGGGAGCCGGACTTCGACCCCGCAACGTCCGACCGGGTGTTCCGCATCTGCATGACCAACACCGGCCAGATGGTCGTCCTGGCCCGCCTGCTCAACCGCCTGGCCGACGTCGCGCCCCACGTGCGCCTGGAAGTGCGGGACCTGGACCCGGACACGCCGCGCCGCCTGGAAACAGGCGATGCCGACCTGGCCATGGGCTACACGACCAGCATGCAGGCGGGCTTCCACCAGCAGACGCTGTTCAGCGAACACTACGTCTGCCTGGTCCGCGCCGGCCATCCGCGCGTCAAGTCCAGGCTGACGAAGTCGCAATTCCTGTCCGAGTCCCACGTGGCCGTCATGACCACCGGCACGGCCCACTGGCTGCTGGACAAGGCGATCGACGACGCCGGCATCGCCCGCAAGACGGCCTTGTGGGTGCCCTCGTTCCTGGGCCTGGAAGAAATCGTCGCCAGGACCGACCTGCTCGCGCTGGCCCCCATCCACCTGGCGCGCCTGCTGGCCGCCCATGGAACCATCCGCTACCTGGCGGTGCCGTTCGAGCTGCCGTCCTACCTCGTGCGCCAGTACTGGCACGAACGCTACCACCGCGATGCCGGCTGCAAATGGCTGCGGGCGATGGCCGCCAGCGTATTCCGCGAATAGCCGGGCATGGCGATTGCTAAGGGTTCTCACCTCGGTGAGAGGGGCACTCTGGAGAAATTCCCATGAACAAATCGACCCTGCCCGCCCCGCAAAAGGCCGCCCTGAGCCTGCTGCTGGACGACCATCGCAACGCCAAAAAGCTGTTCAAGCAATTCAAGGAAGCCGGATCCGGCGCCGAAAAGGAAGAAATCGCCCAGACGGTCTGTAAGGAATTGACCATCCATACCATGCTGGAAGAGGAAATCTTCTACCCCCTGGTGCGGCGGGAAGGCGGCCAGCCCTTCGCCGACCTGCTGGACGAAGCCATCGTCGAGCACGCCAGCGCCAAGGACCTGATCGCGCAGATTCAGGCCATGCGCCCCGCCGACGAGATGTACGACGCCAAGGTCACGGTCTTGTGCGAATACATCAACCATCACGTCAAGGAAGAAGAAGAGGAACTGTTTCCCAAGATCGTCAACAAGAAGATCGATCTGCGGGAAGCGGCCGACATGATGGCGGCGCGCAAGGAAGAACTGATGGGCACCGTTGCGGCCTGACGGCCGGGCAGCCGGGCGGGAGGCTTCGCCGCCCCGGCTGCCCGCAAAAGCGGGGTACCATGTCCACCTGCTTGTCGAAACCACCTAGAAGCCCCATGAAGCAAGAACCGACTTTGCGCGACGACAGCGCTCCTCGCCCGGAAAGCGACACCAGCTTCCTTTGGTCCGATGCCCGGCTGCTCGGATTCCATCCCATGGACGAGTCGCACAAGGAGTTCTACGACGTCGCCTTCCGTCTGCTGACCTGTACCCAGGACTCCGCGCCAGCGGCGCTGGATGCGTTCGAGGAACACGTCAAATCGCACTTCGGCCAGGAAGAAGAGTGGATGCGCACCACCGAGTTTCCGCCGTCCGACTGCCACGTGCAGGAACACGAGGCCGTGATGAAGTCCACCCGCGAGGTACGCGAACTGTTCCTGAGCGGACAGGCCGACGTGGCGCTGGTGCACGACTTCGCCATGCACCTGTTCCAATGGTTCCCCGGCCATGCCGACTACCTGGACGCGGCGCTGGCCGCCTGGATGAGCAAGCGCGCCTACGGCGGCAAGCCCATCGTGCTGCGGCGCAAGATGTAACACCCGGCCGGATCGGACTAGCCATGCAATTCCACCTGAACGGGTTCAAACCCGGCGACCCCGACATCTCCGAACCCGCCGGGCAAGGCGCAGCCCCGCGCGCCGACGCGCTGCCGGGCGAGGTCGACATCCTGATCGTGGGCAGCGGCCCCACCGGCCTGACCCTGGCCACGCAGCTGGCGGCCTTTCCCGACCTGAAGACCTGCATCGTCGAACAAAAGCCCGGGCCGCTGCGCCTGGGCCAAGCCGACGGCATCGCCTGTCGGACGGTCGAAATGTTCGAGGCCTTCGACTTCAGCCAGCGCGTGCTGAAGGAAGCCTATTGGGTGAACGAGACCTCGTTCTGGAAACCCGACGACGCACAGCGCGACCGCATCGCGCGCAGCGGCCGTATCCAGGACACCGAGGACGGGCTGTCCGAGTTCCCTCACGTGATCCTGAACCAGGCCCGCGTCCACGACTTCTACCTGGACGTCATGCGCAACGCGCCATCCCGGCTCGAACCCCACTACTCGCGCCGCCTGCTGGACCTGGCCGTGGCGCAAGCCCCGGCCGGCGGCGCCCCCACCCACCCGGTCACGGCGCGCTTCGAACGCACCGACCCGGGACACGAGGGCCAGATCGAGACCGTGCGCGCCCGCTTCGCGGTCGGCTGCGACGGCGCCCACAGCGCGGTGCGCAAGTCGCTGGGCCGCGCGCTGCACGGCGAATCGGCCAACCAGGCCTGGGGCGTGATGGACGTGCTGGCCATCACCGACTTCCCCGACATCCGCATCAAGTCGGCCATCCATTCTGCCAGCGAAGGCAGCGTGCTGATCATCCCGCGCGAGGGCGGCTATCTGGTGCGCCTGTACATCGAACTCGACAAACTGAACGAGAACGAGCGCGTCGCCAGCCGGCAGATCACCTCCGACCGCCTGATCGCCGCCGCCCAGCGCATCCTGCACCCCTACACCCTGGACGTGAAGGAGGTCGCCTGGTGGTCCGTGTACGAGATCGGCCAGCGCCTGTGCGACAAATTCGACGACGTGCCCGAACAGGAAGAGCACGCCCGCCTGCCGCGCGTCTTCATCGCCGGCGACGCCTGCCACACCCACAGCCCCAAGGCGGGCCAGGGCATGAACGTCTCGATGCAGGACGGCTTCAACCTGGGCTGGAAACTCGCCGCCGTGCTGCGCGGCCAGAGCACGCCGCAGATCCTGCACACTTACTCCAAGGAACGCCAGACCGTCGCCAAGGAACTGATCGACTTCGATCGCGAGTTCGCCAAGATGTTCAGCGCCGCCCCCAAGGATCCTTCCAGGGACGACAGCGAAGGCATCGACCCGGCCGAGTTCCAGCGCTATTTCGTCAAGCAGGGGCGCTTCACCGCCGGCACCGAAACCCGCTACTACCCGTCCGTCATCAGCGCCGAACCCACCCATCAGGAACTGGCGCTCGGCCTCGTCATCGGCATGCGCTTCCATTCCGCCCCGGTCATCCGGCTGGCCGATGCCAAGCCCATGCACCTGGGCCACGCGGTCAAGGCCGACGGCCGCTGGCGCGTATTCGCCTTCGCCGATGCCGCGGACCCCGCCGCGTCGTCCTCGGCCATCGGCGAACTGTGCCGCTTCCTGGGCGAATCCGAACACTCGCCCGTCAGGAAATACACGCCCGCGGGCGCCGACGCCGACGCCGTGATCGACGTGCGCGCGGTCTTCCAGCAAGCCCACCGCGCGCTGGCGCTCGAGGCCATGCCGGCCTTCCTGCTGCCGCGCAAGGGACGCTACGGACTGATCGACTACGAAAAGATGTTCTGCCCCGACCTGAAAACCGGCCAGGACATCTTCGACCTGCGCGGCATCGACCGCCGGCGCGGCTGCGTGGTGATCGTGCGGCCCGACCAGTACGTGGCGCACGTGCTGCCGCTGGATGCCCACGCGGAACTGGCGGGGTTCTTCGACGGCTTCATGGTGGAAGCAGACTAGGACGACGGCGGCGCGCCACCGGCTACATCATGGAAGCCACGCCCTGGATCAGATAGACGGTTCCGATGCCCAGCACGATCGTCCGGGTCCAGCGACGGAACTGCGCGTCGGTGATGCGTTCCAGCACGGCCCGGCTCAATGACGTGCCGGCGACGGCGCATCCGATCAGCACCACCCAGTGCCACCACTGCGCCGACAGCTCCGCCGCGCCCAGCGCGCCGCCGAAATACGCCAGCTTCGAGGTGTGCCCCAGCACCTGGCACGTCGCCTTCGTCGCCACCACGGTCCGGCGGTCCATGGAGGTCGAACGCACGAAGAAGATATCCAGCAGCGGACCCGTGACGCCGCTCAGCAGATGCATCACCTGGCACACGAAGCCGCATATCTCGGCCGCCATGCGCCGCTCGGCCTGAGGCGCCAGGCGGGCCGGCACGGCCAGCGCGATGAAGGGACTCAGCCCCAGGACGATCAGCGCCAGGCTGCGGCTGGGAACGAACCGGACGCTGAACATCAGCGCGAACGCGACGGCGGCCCCCATGGCGAACCGCCCCACGATCCGCCAATCGGTATGGGCGCGCCACAGGACCGCGCGCCAGACGTTCGACGCCAGCAAGGCCACGCTTTGCACGACCATCGCAGCCGTGACCGGCATCAGCAACAGCAAGGCGCCCATCAGCACCATGCCGCCCGCCATGCCGAACACGCCCGACAGGAATGAAGCGAACACGGTCAAGAGGCTGACGATGGCGAAAATTCCAGCCGTCATGGCTGCTCCCCCAGTGGGAACCGTTTTATTACGGTTCTTTTTTCCGCCGGGGAGTATAGCCCCCGCGGCCTTGCTGGCCGCCCTGCAAGAACAATAATGCGAATCGATATCATTTTATGCAAAAATAGGAGAATTTCCTTGACCCTGTAAGGGGAACGCGTGTCCCGACCTGCCGACAGTGCCGCCAGTCAAGCGCTCGGCGGCATCTACACCCAGCACAGCCAGTGGCTGGTTGCCTGGCTGCAAAGAAAGCTTGGCAATCGCTCCGACGCCGCGGACATCGCCCAGGACACCTTCACCCGCATCTGGGCAGGCGCCAGGACGCAGGCCATCCAGGACATCCGTGAACCCCGGGCCTACCTGACGACCGTGGCCAAGCGCCTGGTCGTCAACCACCTCGAACGCCAGTCGCTGCAACAGGCCTACCTGGCATCCCTGCACCTCTTGCCCGAGAACACCGTGCCGTCGGTAGAGGCCCGGGCGATCCTGCTGGAAACGCTGGAGGAACTGGACGCGCTGCTGGACGAACTGCCTGCCAAGGCCCGCACGGCCTTCCTGCTGTCCCAGCTGGAAGGCCTGTCCTACGAGGAAATCGCCGCGCACATGCAGGTCAGCGTGCGCACGGTCACGCGCTACATGGCACAGGGCTTCAGGCAGTGCCTGCAAGTCATGCTGGCCAGCGGAACATGACCGCCGTCGACGCGCGCATCCTCGACGAAGCCGCGCACTGGCTCGCGCGCCGGCACGCTTCCGATTTCAGCGAATCGGAACACGCGGAGCTGCTGCGCTGGCGCGGCCAGAGCTCCATCCACGAACACGTCTGGCAACAGGCCGAACGCCTGAAGGAACGGATGAACGCGCTGCCCGCCCCGATGGGCATGGCCGTGCTGGACAGGCCCCGCCGCACGGCCAGCCGCCGGCATTTCCTCAAGACCGCCGCGCTGGCCATCGGCGCGCCAGCGCTGGGCTGGCTGGCGTATCGCCGCCTTCCCTGGCAAGCCTGGAATGCCGACTTCAGGACCGCCACCGGGGAACGGCGGTCGGTCACGCTGGCCGATGGCAGCAGCATCCTGCTGAACACGGCCTCGGCCCTCAGCGCGAACTTCGATGGCGCATCCCGGCGGGTGCGCCTGCACGCCGGGGAGATCCTGGTCGAGACCGCGCATCCGGCCCGATACGCGGACCAACCCTTCATCGTCCAGACCGACGATGGGGAGATGCAGGCCCTGGGCACCCGCTTCCTGGTCCGGACGCACGGCCAGGGCACCACGCTTGCGGTGCTGGACGGAGCGGTCAGGATAGCCCCCGCCCGGTCGACGCGGGGCACCATCGTCCAGGCCGGAGAACGCGCCGAATTCGACAGCCAGGCGGTCCGCCCCGTGGCGGCGCTTGCGCCCGCAGCGGACGCCTGGACCCAGGGCGTGCTCTATGCGCAAGACATGCGGCTCGAGGACTTCCTGGCCGAACTGGCCCGCTACCGGCCCGGCATCCTGCAGTGCGCCCCGGATGCCGCGGACCTGCGGGTCTCCGGCAGCTTCCAATTGAACGACACCTCCCGCATCCTGGATCTCCTGACCCGCACGCTGCCCGTGCGGACGGAAGAACGGACCCGCTACTGGGTCAGGGTGGCCCGCCGCTAGATCTCTGTCCGGTTTTTGGATCTCGCCTGTCATATCCACTGAGCCTGCCTGCAACGGGCCACGACAGCCACGAGGATTCCACGACATGCCCCAACACCGCGCCCGCCACCCGCGCCCCGCTCCGCGCCGCCTTGCCGCCGTCCTCGGCATGAGCGTCCTGGCCTTCCATGGACCGTCCGCGCTGGCCGCCGCGCCCGCCGCCGGCCAGGTCCAGAAGGCCTATCGCATTCCCGCGGGGCCGCTGGCGCCCGCCCTGATGCAGTTCGCGGCCCAGGCCGGCGTCAACCTCAGCGTCGATTCGGCCCAATTGCGCGGGATGGCCACCCCGGGCCTGTCCGGCTCGTTCTCCGTCGAGGACGGTTTCGCGCGGCTGCTGGAGCAGAGCGGCCTGCGGTTGCGGCGGATGGGGGAAGGCAACTACGCCCTGGAGCCCGTCCCTGGCGTGCGGGCGGCCGAGACGGCAGCGGCCGCCACCGAAACGACGGAACTCGCCACCGTCACCGTCAGTGCGCGCACGCAGAACAACCTCACGGCGCCCGCCAGGCAGGTCACGGTGCTGGAAGGCGAGGAAATCCAGCAGTTGCGCCAGGGTTCCGACAGCCTGGCGACGATGCTGAGCAAGGCCGTCCCCGGCATGGCCGATTCCAGCCACACCATCACGGACTACGGCCAGACCCTGCGCGGCCGGAACATGCTGGTACTGGTCGATGGCGTTCCGCTGAACACCAATCGCGATTCGTCCCGGAACCTCGCCAACATCAATCCCGCCGACATCGAACAGATCGAGGTGCTTCGGGGCAGCAGCGCCATCTATGGCAGCGGCGCCGCCGGCGGCATCGTCTCCATCCGCACCAAGCGCCCCTCGGGCGAAACCAAGGCCGAGACCATCGTCAGCGGCGTGACGCCCTTGTCGCGGCTGGGCGGCGCGGGGCTGGGCGGCGAGGTGCAGCACTACCTGTCGGGCGGCGGCGACGTGGTCGACTACTCCGTCAGCCTGGGCGCACGCCACGTGGGCGGCTCGTACGACGGGGACGGCCATCGCATCGCCCCGGAGCCCAGCCAGGGCGACATGTTCGACGCCAACATCTACAACGCCTCGGCCAAGGTGGGATTCAAGCTGGCCGAGGACCAGCGGCTGCAACTGTCGGCCAGCCGCTACGACGCCCGGCAGGACACGAAGTACGCCTCGGACCCGTCGGTGGCCAAGCTGCCCCCCGGGTCCGTGCCGGCCAAGTCCATCAAGGGGCTCCAGCTCGACAAGCAGAACCAGATCCAGAACACCATACTGGGGCTGGACTACGAAAACAGGAACGTGGCGGGCAGCACGCTGGCCGCGCAGCTCTACTACCGCGATTTCTTCACGCGCTTCTCGCCGTTCGACGCGCGCGCCGTTCCCGTGCGCGGCGGCAACGTCGACCAGGCCATGCAGAATTCGAAGGTCTTCGGCGGACGGTTGACGGTGAAAACGCCCCTGGGCCAGGACCGGAACACCCTGCTGGTCTGGGGCGCGGACTTCAACCACGAGCGGACCGACATGCCGCTCGACATCTTCGACCCCGCGGCCTATGACGCCAGCGGCGGCCTGGTCTTCAGGAAGACCGGCCGCCTGATGTACATGCCGCCGCTCACGACGCGCAGCCTGGGCGCCTTCGCCCAGGCACAGCACAAGTTCAACGACCGCTGGTCCATCGAGGGCGGCGCCCGCTACGAGCGCTCCCGGGCCAGCTTCGACGACTTCACGCCCCTGTCGCAGTCGCGCGTCGCCAACCCCCAGTCGGTGGCCGGAGGCGCGGTGAACTACGGCGCCTGGACCTTCAACCTGGGCACGGTCTTCACCCCGGTCAAGGGCCAGGAGTTCTATGCCTCGTACAGCCAGGGCTTCGAGCTGCCCGACATCGGCGTCGTGCTGCGCAATGCCTCGCCCAGCTTCAATATCGGCAACTCCAACCTGAAGCCCATCAAGACGGATACCTACGAACTCGGCTGGCGCGGGCGCTTCGAAAACCTGCGGACCAGCCTGAGCGTCTTCCAGTCGCGGTCCGATCTGGGAGCGGTGCAAAGCTTCAACAACGGACTGACCCTGCTCCGGACCAAGGAAAAGATCCATGGCGTGGAAGCCAGCCTGGACTACTTCAGCGACGACGACCGCTGGAGCGCGGGCGGCAGCTTCACGTGGATGAAAGGCCGCGAGCTTCCCCAGAACGCCATCGCCTATCAGGACATGACCGGCTTCCGGATCCCGCCGCTGAAACTGACCGCCTATGCCGAGTACCGCCCCAACGGCAGCTGGAGCCACCGGATCCAGATGACCTCGTACGCGTCCCGGGACTACCGCCTGAACGGCCAGAACAGCTTCGGACGCTACGATGCCAAGGGCTACACCACGGTGGATCTGGTCAGCCACTGGCGCATCGACGCCAAGAACCGGGTCTCGCTGGGCATCGAGAACCTGTTCAACCGCCACTATTACCCGCTCTACAGCCAGCTCCTGCGCAGCAACAACAACACCAGCCACCTGCCCGCGGCCGGCACGGTCCTGAGAATCAGCTACGCCCACACCTGGTAGCGCGATGAAGGCGTTTCTTCGCGGGCTGCACCGCTGGTGCGGCCTGGCCATCGCCCTGTTCGTCGCGATCACCGCCCTGACGGGCAGCCTGATCGCCTTCGAGCACGAACTGGATGCGTGGCTGAATCCCGCGCTGTTCAAGACCGGCGACACGCGCCCCGCCCTGCCCTTCGACACGCTGCTGGCGCGGATCGAATCGCAGGACGGCCGCATCCGGGTGACGCAGCTGCCGCTGGACACGCCGCCGGGCCAGGCCAGCGAAGTCCAGGTCGAGGCCCGGCCCGGCGCCGCCGTCGGCTTCGACCGCCTGTTCGTCGACCCCGCGTCCGGCCGCATCCTGGGCACGCGCAAATGGGGCGCCTGGAACTGGGATCGCGCCCACTTGATGCCCTGGCTCAACCGCTTCCACCGGAACCTGGCGCTGCCCGGCCCATGGGGCGGCCGGCTGCTTGGATGGGTCAGCGTCGCCTGGCTGCTCATCTCGCTGGCGGGTGTGTACCTGACCTTGCCCACCCGTGGGGGGCGGCCATGGCGGGCCGCCTGGCGCATGAGCCCCGGCGCGCGCGGGCTGAAGCTGGTGAACGACCTGCACCGGACCATCGGCCTGTGGACGCTGGCGGTGGCCCTGCCCATCGCCTTCACCGGCATCTACCTCGGCCTGGGCAACGAAGTGTTCAAGCCCATCGCCAGCCTGTTCGGCCCGGTCAGCCCGCATCCGGTCGCGACGCGGGCACCGGTGTCGGCGCCCTCTCCGGCGCCTCCCATCAGCCCCCTGCAGAGCGTCGTCCTGGCGCGGGCACTGCTGCCGGAAGGCACCCGGGACTACGAGCCCTGGTACTTCGGACACCTGGCCTCGCGCGGCATGTACCGGGTCGCGTTCAAGGAAAAGGATCTGCGCGAATCCGCCCTGCGCGTGCGCTACGAACAGGTCTTCATCGACGACAGGACCGGGGAACTGGCAGGACGCTTCGGCTATGCCAGCGGCACGCCGGTGGACCGGTTCCTGGTCTGGCAGTATCCGGTCCACTCCGGCAAGGTGCTGGGCCCCCTGGGCCGGGCGCTGGTCGCGCTGGGCGGGGCGCTCATCGCCCTGCTATGCGTCGTGGGGGTGATGAGATATGGAATGAGGACGGCGGCGCCCCGGATGTCCTCGAATACCGCGAGCGCCGGCCGTGGTCGATGAGGCCTGGCCTATTTCTTCGAGAGACAGTCCTTCATGCAACGGACGCCCTTCACGTCGGGGCGGTCGTCGACATAGAAGTTGTCGCGATTGGGCATCTTGACCTTGGCCAGGCTGCCGGCGTCCACCGTGGCGTTCGCCGGCAGGATGCCATTCTTGTGCAACAGGTAGGCCGTCACGCTGTAGACGTCGTCGCTGGACATCGACTGGGGAGCCTGGAACGGCATCGCCCGGCGGATGTAATCGAACAGCGTGGTGGCGTAGGGCCAATAGCTACCGATGGTCTTGAGCGGCTTGTCGGTGGTCAGGCTGCCCACGCCGCCGGCCAGCGCGGGCCCCAGCCCTCCCTCCAGCTTCACGCCATGGCAGGCCACGCACATGGCCTGGTAGACCTTTTCCCCCTGGGCCACGGTTCCCTTTCCGCGTGGCAGCCCCTTGCCGTCCACCGACACGTCTATGTCCCAGCCGGCAAGCTCTTCCTTGCTCAAGTGCCGGCCGAGGTTTTCATAGCCGGCCTGGCTCGCGGCCGGGGCCAGCGCCGCGCAAAACCCGAGGGCCGCGGCGATGATGGCGTTACGCGCGTCCATTGGTCACCTCCCCGCTGGCGGCGATCCGCCATGGTTGAACCGAGTTGTTGTGGTAGAAGGAAACCTTCCCCCTGACCGAGATGAGCTGCTCCAGCGTGGGCTGCACGTAGCCGGTTTCGTCCATCGCCCGGCTCATGATCACCAGTTCCTTGCCGTTCCACTCGAAGGGCGCCCGGAACGCCGTCAACGCCTTCGAACGCACCGGCTCCTGCAAAGTGGCGGGATACCAGCTGTTGCCGCCATCGATGGACACATCGACACCCG
Source organism: Pigmentiphaga kullae (assembly GCF_004216695.1). Taxonomy (GTDB): domain Bacteria; phylum Pseudomonadota; class Gammaproteobacteria; order Burkholderiales; family Burkholderiaceae_B; genus Pigmentiphaga; species Pigmentiphaga kullae. The sequence continues at coordinate 2,777,212 of NZ_SGXC01000001.1, read as the reverse complement.
TGATCTTTCCACGGCCGCTCCAGGCGATTCCCCGCATCTCGTGCGTCCCCTTGCGAGTCAGGCGATGCGTGCCCGAGGGAGACGTGATGATCGACTTGCACTCCATGACGAACGAGAACTTGCGCGCGCGGCCGTCGCCCATCAAATCCGTGTACTTGGCCGTTTCTTCCCGCGTATAGCCCGGCTGGTCCGTCACGTGCAGGCGACGCAGCCACTTGATGCTCATGTTCCCCTCGAAACCCGGCACGAAAAGCCGGATGGGGTAGCCCTGCTCCGGACGTAGGCGCTCGCCGTTCTGGCTGTAGGCGATGAGCACATCGTCCAGGCACTTCTCGATCGGAATGCTGCGTGTCATGGCGGCGCCATCGGCGCCTTCGGCCACGATCCATTTCGCCTTCGGATCCAGGCCCGCGCGATTCAAGAGCGTCTTGAGCGGAACCCCCGTCCACTCCGCGCAGCTGACGAGGCCGGCCACCTCGGCCGCGGTCTTTCCGTAAGGCGGCAGGAACGAAGGGTTCCCCGAACACTCCAGGAAATAGACATGGCTTTCACTGGGAAACTGCCGCAGCTCCTGCACCTCGAAGATCATCGGATTCTTCACCAACCCGTGGATCATCAGGCGGTGCTGACGCGGGTCGATTTCCGGAACGCCCGCATGGTGCCGTTCATAGAACAGCCCATTGGGGGTGATGGTGCCATCCAGTTCCTGTAGCGGCGTCGTGCTGTAGGCGGACATCGGCTCCTTGAGGCCCGGGTACAGCTTTCTTGTCGCCTCCGTCTCGAACTTCGACGGTACCCCGTAGGGCGAGGCCGTGGGCGCGCCCAGGGATTTCGTCCATGCCGGCACATTCGGCGGCAGATTCTTCTTCGCTACGTCCGGCGCGGCCGCGGTCGCGCCCGATTGGGCCATGGCCGACTCCGACAGCGCCATGGTCGCCAGCGAGGTGGCCACCGCGGTGCTCCGCGCCAGGAACTGCCGCCTGCCGCCGGCAGCCGCCTCGACCGGCTCCGCCAGCGCACTGCCTGCGTTGTCTCGACTATTCATGCTCCCTCCTTGTCTCGTCCGGATCCCACCGATCCCAGCCCTTCAAATCCCACAGACCGACCGATCGGTCGGTCTGCCATGCGGAGTGTACATGAGCCGGCGAGCCGCGCCCACCCCGGCTCCCATTACAATTCCCGCTGATATCGACAAGGCAGTGCGCCCACAACCATCGTGGTGAACAGGAAAACGGAAGAGCTGGCCGCCAACCGCGATCGGATATTGGCCGGCGCGGCGGCGCTTTTCGCCCATCGAGGGTTCCATGCCGTGGGCATGAGCGAACTGTGCGCGGCGCTGAGCCTCAGCCGCGGGGCGTTCTACCACTACTTCCCCAGCAAGGAGGACTTGCTGGAGGAAATATGCCGGCGCTACATGGCCAAGCTGCTCCAGCAGGCCAAGCTGGCCAAGGCCGAGATCGCCGACCCGGCGCTGCGGCTGCGGCGCCTGGGCGCCGAACTCATCGACGTCATCGGCGCCCATCGCGACGAACTGGCCGTCTGCTTCCGGGAAACCCTGTCCCTGAGCGACGACCGGCGCCAGGCGGTGCTGGCGTTGCATGCCAGCTACGAGAGGATCTGGAAGGAAACGCTGATCGAAGGCGAAAAGACCGGCGTCTTCGCGCCGTACTCGCGCTTCCGGCTCAAGGCGCTGCTGGGCATGTATTACTACAGCTATCTGTGGATCGACCCGGCCTCGCCGTCGGCGATGCACCAGACGCACGAGGCATTCGAGTCCATCCTGGCGACGGTCAGCGCGGCGCGGCCGGGCACGATGCTCCACCGCGCGCCGTCTTCATGAAGCCCATGGCTTTGGCGGGTGCCAGACGCCGGCACTCTGGCAAATCTCAAACAGGCAGCTTCGCAACGTCGTAGCCATAGATCCAATCCACCGGCAGCGGCGGCGGGGGTGGCGTCAACTGGTTATTGCGGAATTGATCGCGGGCCTGCAGTTGTACCTTTGCGGCTCGCGGTTGGCGTTCGCGCTGATAAGCCAGCAGCGCGCTGTCCAGATCGCCGCGTCCGTAGTCGAGAAAATGCGCCAGGGCGTAGCCGTCCTCCATCGAGACGGCGGCCCCTTGTGCGAGCGTCGGCATCATCGGATGCGCGGCATCGCCCAGCAATGTGATCCGACCACGCCCCCATTCCTGCAACGGGTCACGATCCCGGATTCCCCACTTGTAGACTTCCTGCGCGCGCGACATCACATCGAGCATACCCGGATGCCAACCCGCATAGGCTTTCAGCATATCGTCGATACGGCTGGGCACGGCCCAGTTCTCTTCCGCCCAATCGTCCTTGGCCACTCGGCCGGCAAAAATGTTGAGCAGTTCTCCCTTGCGCAGCGGATAGAAAAGAACATGCCCCGTTGGCCCGAGCCAGCCCGTATATTCGGAACCATCCAGAGGGACTGGCAGCGACGCCGACGCATCGCGCAATGCTTGCATGGGAAGAATGATGCGCCAGCAAATCTGGTGCGTGAAGCGCGCCTCGCGTTCGCCGAAAAGACACCTCGCGACCCGAGAGTGAATACCGTCGGCGCCAACCACCACATCGGCCTCGACTTGCCGGCCATCCGTCAAGGAGATTACCGCCCCTGACTTCGTGTTTTCGACCGATGCGCACTCCGCGTCGGTGTGGATGGTCCCTTCGGGCACAAGGCTGGCCAATAGCGAGTGAAGATCCGCCCGGTGCGCGGTGTGATAGCTCGCGCCATATTGCGCCCGCATGGCCGCGGGCAATGGCACGCGGTCTCGCACGGTGCCGTCGTCCCACTTGATGGACAGACGCACGGACGGCTCCGGGGCAAAGCGTCCGAAAGCCTCTTCTACGCCCAGCGCGCGCAACACCTTCACCGCATTCGGCGCCATCTGCAATCCCGCCCCCACCTCGCCGAGGTGCGAAGCCCGCTCATAGACCGAGACTTCGAAGCCTCGCTGATGCAAGGCTGCCGCCGCGGTCAGGCCGCCGATCCCAGCCCCGACCAGGGCCACCCTCGGCGCTCGGGAGATGGAAGACATGTGCATGGAAAATCCTTTGATGATGAAAAGTGTCGCCAGGCCGATTCGAAGGGTATGAGCCGTCCCGTTCAGGAAGCATCGACGGTGATGCCGCCGGCGCGAATCACCTGCTCCCAACCGCGGCGGTTCTCGTCAAGGAAGCGGCGAAAGTCCTGCGGGCTGCCGTCGAAGGTTTCCGAGCCCTGCTCGAGGTAACGTTGGGACACGTCCTGCCTGCGCATGGCCTTGTTCACGATTGCATTCAATCTTGCAATCACGGGTTGCGGAGTACCCGCCGGAGCCATGATGCCCAGCCATCCCACCGCCTCGTAATCCTTGAGGCCGGCCTCTTGAGCCGTCGCGACATCGGGCAGAACGGCAAGACGTTTGTTGCCTGTCACCGCCATCGCATTGAGCTTGCCGGCCTTGATATACGGCAAGGCTCCCTGCAGATCGCTGATCAGGAAATGGGTCTCGCCGCTGATCACCGACATGATGGCCGGGGCGTAGCCCTTATAGGGAACGTGTACCACCTTGGTTGAGGTCTGCTGGGCGAGCCGCTCGACAGCCAGGTGCGAGAAACTTCCAAGCCCCACCGACGAATAGCTCAACTTGTCCGGATTTCGGCGCGCGTATTGGACGAGGTCAGGCAGGTTGCGGGCAGGGACCGAGGGATGCGTGACGATCACCCCGGGCACCACCACCGCCAGCGCCACCGGGGTCAGTTCCTTGTCCACGTCGTAGGGAAGTTTCTTGTACAGCGCAGGATTGGTTGAAATGTTGGTGCTGCCCAGCAACAAGGTATAGCCGTCCGCCGGTGCCTTGGCGACCAGGGTGGTTCCTATGATGGCGGCCCCCCCTGCACGATTCTCGACGACGACCGATTGCCCGAGCTCTTCCGACATTTCTGCGGCTATCAACCGCGCTGTCGCATCCGCAACGCCACCGGGCGCGAACGGCACGACGATTCGCAAAGGACGCTCGGGATAGGTCGCGGCAGCATGCCCGCCCCCTATGGCAAACATCAGCAGCCACGCTCCACGGCGAGGGAATTTCCTCATGTCTCCATCCTCTTGGGGAAATGGTCGCGGTTCATTCCACGAATTTATACAATGTATAAATTAATAATACTAAGTATAAATTTATTGTACGAGCTAAACTTGGCATGTCAAGACACACGCCACACACTGCCCTCATGGACGACGAATCGACTACGCGGGAGCCGCGCCGCATCAAATCCATCGAAGTCGGATTCCGGATTCTTCGGCTCTTGGAACAGGCACAGGAAAAACTGCTTCTGCGGGACATCGCTGTAGGGGTAGGCATGCCTGCCAGCAATGCGCATCTCTACCTGGCGAGCTTCCTGCATGAAGGGGTCGTCGAGCGGGACGCGGCTACCGGCCGCTACGGGCTCGGCCCCTTCGCCGTGCAACTCGGCTCCGCGGCGCTACGACAGTCCAGCCTGGTCGAACGAGCCAAGGACCTTCTCAGTCAATTGCGCACGCAGACGCGCCACTCGGTATTCCTGGCTGTATGGGGCAACCGCGGACCGACCATCGTTTTCAAGATCGACGGCGACGAATACGGCCCCATGGGAGTACGCGTCGGACATGTGCTGCCTCTACTCAGCACCGCCACCGGGCGCGTATTCCTGTCGTGGCTCCCCGCCGAGCAGACGGGACAGCTCGTGGAGCAGGAGCGGTCGTCCAGTGTCAGCCTGGCCGGAAACTTCGACGCACGGATACGCGACGCAACCATCGTCGATATTGCGAAAGACGTCCGGCGCGACGGAATCGCGCGCACCGACTCAGCCATGAGCGGCGGATTTTCCGCGGCATCGGCGCCGGTGTTCGATCAAATGCGGCAACTGTGCGCCGCGATCACCACTCTCGGGCCAGAGCCCGACGACACAGCCGTTGCCCAATTCGAAGAAGCGCTGCGCAATACGGCCGACGAACTGTCGCGCAGGTTGGGAGCACCCCGTTAGAGCGCGGGAAAGTGGCAATGGCTGCCAACGTCTGCGCGTAGCGCGAAATGAGTTGCAGAAAAGCGTAAAAATCAAGGCCCTTTGAGTTCCCGATGAAATCAAAGGGCCTGCGGTTGCGCCCGGCGCATTCTCCACAATTGCTTCAACGATCATCATGTCCGTCAAGTGAAACTTCAGCCGTTCACCTGACGCAACTGGCACCGTTCCGCTTTCCAAAACCTGCAACATATTATTCACACAATAATTCAATGAATGTTGTATCGTAGAATAATGAACGAGATCCAAGCCATCAATGCGCTCTCCGCCTTGGCCCATGCCCAACGGCTGCGAACCTTTCGCGCCCTGGTCGTGGCAGGGCCGGCCGGACTGACGCCAAGCACCCTGGCAGACCAGCTCCAGGTCGCCCGCAATACCCTGTCCTTTCACCTGAAAGAGTTGGCGCACGCTGGCCTGGTGACCGTGGAGCAACAGGGGCGCAACCTGATCTATCGCGCCGACTTCGCCCAGATGAACGGGCTGCTCGGCTATTTGACCGAACACTGCTGCCAGGGCGCCGCCTGTGAAATCTCCGGCGCCGACGCATGCACCGCATGTTGATTTCCCAATGAACTGCGCTCGCGAGACCCCCATGGAAAACAAGGCCTACAACGTTCTGTTCATCTGCACCGGCAATTCGGCTCGATCCATCCTGGCTGAAGGCTTGCTCAACGGACTGGGCAAGGGACGCTTCCGCGCATACTCGGCCGGCAGCCACCCCAAAGGCGAAGTGCACCCACAGGCACTGGTTACCTTGGAGCGCCTGGCTTTGCCGACCACGGGATATCGCAGCAAGAACTGGGACGAATTTGCGCGTGCCGATGCCCCGCCGCTCGATTTCATCTTCACCGTCTGCGACAACGCGGCGGGAGAGGTTTGCCCGATCTGGCCGGGCAAGCCGGTATCGGCCCATTGGGGCGTGCCCGACCCCGCCGCGGTGGAAGGGGATGATGAACAGCGCAAGGCCTTCCACGATGCAGCCATCGCGCTCAAACGCCGCATCGAGCTATTCCTGGCGCTGCCGATCCAGAAGCTGGACGGTATGTCTTTGCAGCACGAGCTGCAGAGCATCGGCAAGCGGTAAGGGGCTGGCATGTCTGCGCAGAATCCCGCGCTGGGATGTGCCACACCGGCGCCTTCAATGAGCATTTTCGAGCGCTACCTCACCGTCTGGGTGCTGCTGTGCATCGTCATCGGTATCGCAGCAGGCCAGATCGCCCCCGGCATCTTCCAAGCGATCGGACACATGGAGGTCGCCCAGGTCAACCTGCCCGTGGGCCTGCTCATCTGGATCATGGTGATCCCGATGTTGGTCAAGGTGGATTTCGCTGCGTTGGGCCAGGTGCGCCGGCACTGGCGCGGCATCGGCGTCACCCTGTTCGTCAACTGGGCGGTCAAGCCCTTTTCCATGGCCTTCCTGGGCTGGCTGTTCGTGCGGCAGGTATTCGCCCCCTGGCTGCCGCAGGACCAGCTCGACAGCTACATCGCCGGCTTGATCCTGCTGGCCGCCGCGCCCTGCACCGCGATGGTGTTCGTCTGGAGCCGACTCACCGGCGGCGATCCCGTGTTCACGCTTTCGCAAGTAGCGCTGAACGACGCCATCATGGTGTTTGCGTTCGCGCCCATCGTCGGCCTGCTGCTGGGAATCTCGTCCATCACCGTACCCTGGGATACCTTGCTGACTTCGGTCGTGCTCTACATCGTCATCCCCGTGCTCCTGTCGCAGCTCTGGCGGCGCGCGCTGCTCAAGCGGGGCCAAGCCGCCTTCGAGCGCGCCATGGCCCGCATCGGCCCGCTGTCCATCGCGGCCCTGCTACTGACGCTGGTCCTGCTGTTCGCGTTCCAGGGCCAAGCCATCATCCAGCAACCGCTGGTCATCGCCATGCTGGCCGTCCCCATCCTGATCCAGGTCTTCTTCAACTCCAGCCTGGCCTACTGGCTCAACCGGCGTGTCGGCGAGAAACACGACATCGCCTGCCCCTCCGCCCTCATCGGCGCATCAAATTTCTTCGAGCTGGCCGTGGCGGCCGCGATCGCCCTGTTCGGCTTCCAGTCCGGCGCTGCATTGGCGACCGTGGTAGGCGTGCTGATCGAAGTTCCCGTCATGCTGCTGGTGGTGCGCGTCGTCAACCGGTCCCGTAACTGGTACGAGCGTGCCTAACATCCCACCTGGACCGCTCCCATGAGCAACGTCACCATCTATCACAACCCGGCTTGCGGCACGTCGCGCAACACGCTCGCCATGATCCGCAACAGCGGCGAAGAACCCACCGTTATCGAATACCTGAACGAACCACCGTCGCGCGAAACGCTCGCTCGGCTGATCTCCGACGCGGAACTGACAGTCCGGGAGGCGTTGCGCGTCAAGGGCACACCCTACGACGAGCTGGGCCTGGACGACCCAAAGTGGACCGACGAACAGTTGCTCGACTTCATCGGTAAGCATCCGATCCTGATGAACCGGCCTTTCGTGGTGACGCCGCTCGGCACCCGCCTGTGCCGGCCGTCCGAAGCAGTGCTGGACATCCTGCCTCGTCCACAGCAAGGGGCGTACACGAAGGAAGACGGCCAGGTCGTCGTGGATGCGGAGGGCCGTCGTGTCTGAACGTTGGCCAGACTTGCCGAATATTGACGAAACGCTTTTCACTCGTCCGGAGCTGGGCCAGTTTCAGTTCCCCTCGTCGCGGTCAGGGCAACCGCCCAGATTCCTGGTGCTATATGGCTCCGTTCGTCAACGGTCATACAGCCGGCTTCTGGCTCAAGAAGCCGGCCGGCTCCTCCAGGCCCTGGGCGGAGAGACCCGGATTTTCAACCCTGTCGGACTTCCCCTTCCGGACAGCGTACCGGACTCCGACGCCAAGGTCCAAGAGCTGCGCGATCTCGTCCAATGGGCCGACGGCATGGTCTGGGTCTCGCCGGAGCGCCACGGCGCGATGACCGGCATCATGAAGGCCCAAATCGATTGGATCCCTCTATCCCTCGGCGCCGTCCGTCCTACACAGGGCAAAACGCTGGCGGTCATGGAGGTATCGGGCGGCTCGCAATCGTTCAATGCCGTCAACCAGATGCGGCTCCTGGGGCGCTGGATGCGGATGCTCACGATTCCCAACCAGTCTTCGGTGCCCAAGGCCTTCCTGGAGTTCGACGAGGCAGGACGCATGCAGCCGTCGAGCTACTACGACCGCGTGGTGGATGTCATGGAGGAACTGATGAAGTTCACGCTGCTCACACGCGGTGTTCGGGACTACCTGGTGGATCGATACAGCGAACGGAAAGAGAGTGCGGAGGAACTATCGAAGCGCGTGAATCAGCGATCGATCTGACGAACCAAGCATCACCGGGCTTCTCATTCAGGCGCAACACTTTGGCTCACGCCAGGCGACGGCGGGCAAAGAAAAAGCCGCTTTCCCTGGGGAGAAGCGGCTTTTTGGGCAACGGGCGCTAACCATTGCGGTGTCCTTGGCGGACAGGGTGTCATTCGAACTAAATTCCACCACGTTCCAGAAAAACAAAAATACCCAATAAATTCAATATGTTATAATATTTTCATTCCCTGCTGATCCACAGCAATCCTGTCAAAGCAAGCATCAATTTGATAGTTGTTTTGATAGTTGGAGTGAACATGACACGCACCACAAATCGACTGAACAGCCTGGGAGTGACCAGGCAGTCGAAGCCCGGCTTGTACAGCGACGGCAATGGCCTGTATCTACAGGTCACCGCTGCCGGAGTTAAGTCGTGGCTATTTCGTTATATGAAAAAAGGCAAGGCGCGCGGTATGGGCCTTGGGCCTACCCATCTCGTGTCACTGGCGGAAGCGAGAACCAAAGCCCTGGAGTGCCGCAGGCAATTGCTCGCAGGCGAAGATCCTCTCGAGTCGAAAAGCGCTGCCAAGCATACCGAGCAACTTCTTGAACTCCACAGCAAAACTTTTGACGAGTGTGCAACTGCCTACATCGCTACGCACGAGAGAGCCTGGAAGAGCGAAAAGCATGCGGCTCAATGGCAAAGTACGTTGAACACGTATGCCTCGCCTGTATTTGGAAAGCTGCCCGCTTCAAAAATCGACACGACTCTGGTGATGAAGGCGGTAGAGCCAATTTGGGCAACCAAGACCGAAACCGCTAGCCGGCTTCGGGGTCGGATTGAAGCCGTGCTCGACTGGGCTGCGGTTCGCGGATATAGACAAGGCGAGAACCCCGCACGCTGGAAAGGCCATCTTGATCATCTGCTACCCAAGCGGTCCAAAGTCCAGAAGGTCGAACACCATCCAGCTCTACCCTACCAGGAGCTGACCTCCTTCATGAAGAAGCTGCGGGAACTTAACGGCAACGCAGCACGCGCCCTGGAACTACTGATTCTGACTGCAACGAGAACCTCCGAGACGATCGAAGCGACCTGGGACGAGGTTGACTTCGAGTCCAAAACTTGGACGATTCCAGCTTTGCGGATGAAGGCAGGCCAAGAACATCGAGTACCTCTTTCACTAGCGGCTCTGACCTTACTCGAAAAACAGAAGACGATCTCAACCACTGCTTTCGTTTTTGAGGGTGGCAAAGCTGGAAAGCCCCTTTCGAACATGGCACTTCTACAGTTGCTGAAACGGATGGGCCGAGACGACCTCACAGCACATGGCTTTAGATCGACCTTTCGGGATTGGGTTGGTGAGACCACATCATTCCCGCGCGAACTAGCGGAAGCTGCGTTGGCCCACACATTGCGCAATAAAACTGAAGCGGCCTACGCGCGGGGGGACCTTCTTCAGAAGCGTGCGGAACTGATGGAAGCCTGGTCTAGCTTCGCCGGTGCATAAGCCTTTGCACGAACCGCTTCCCTAGCTTCAAGTCTTCGTTTCCCGGCCGCGCCATTCCGGCAGCAGCCATTTCCCGATCACCATATCAAAGCAGATGGACTGGCTAAGGTCATCCCATCTGCACGAGCTTGTCAATCATGGATGAAAAACACAATCTCGCCGACAGAACTGATCAACTATTCGTATCAGAGGCGAGTGGATTACGCTTAGCGACAGCCAATGAGATCGTAGCCGCATCGCGCACTGCCATCTTGTCGCTCCGACCAAAGGGAGCAACAATGGATTCGCCGACGCTTGTCGGACGTTTCGCAGGCCAAGCTCGCATGACTAGCCAACGAAGTATTTCTAGCCGTCTTGCTTGACACTCGACCACGGCTGCTAGGGTGGGTCGTACTGTCAGAAGGTACGGTGAACCAGGAAGCGGTCTATCCGCGCCACCTATTAGAATCTGTATTGAGCAGTAGAGCAACAAACGTCGTAGTGGCTCACAATCACCCCTCAGGCAAGCTAAGACCGAGCCACGCAGGTATAGCGTTAACGCGCAAGCTTTCTGAAGGATTAGAAATTCTCGACGTTCGCCTACTTGATCACGTCATTGTCGGCTACGGCGCATCAGCTTCGATGGCGGAAGGTGGCTACGTTGATTAAAGCTACCGCATAAATGCCTATTAGTGGGTCATCCGATCTCCGTGAGAATCATGTATACGTTGCTTCCTACTATAGTCGGTTTAGTAATAGTCGCACCTCTTATGACTCTACTCATCCATGGCTGGCCTGTGAACGATTCCGTTGAATGGGCCGCTTGGGTACATATGATCGTGACGGTCGGTGCTGTAGGAGTGGCTTGGATTAGCATCCAACATCAGGTTCAAACAAATACGAATGCGATGGCGGAAAGCCGTCGCCAACTTCAACATGAGCTACTGCAAGTGTGCGCTGACGCCACAGCGGGAGCAGCCGCTTCAATGAAAAGCTATGCAAAAAAGATTTCCGAGGGGCAACATCCAATTCATATAGAACGTCTGCGCGATATTCAAGAGACGTTCCGCATATTTCTTACTAAAGACCTTCCGCTACCCGCTATGGCTCCGATACTCATAGTATTACGTGAAATTGCGTATCACATTGCGGCCATCGAATTATTAAATTCAAATCAGAACTCTCTAAGCACAAGAGGACTTCGCGCCTATGGCCGTGCCGGCCTCGTTGATAACCAGGCTCGCATCCTACTCCAACTGACAGAGACTTGGAGATCAGCAAACAACAAACCGGCCCCTGAAAACCTTGCATTGAAAGACGGTGCTTTACCGGAAGTTCGGTCGCCAAGCACGAATTAGAAAAATTATCGTGAAAATAACCGCTACGCGCGACGGCCCGGTTATATCGCTCATACTTGATCCGCATCCGCTGACTCGGCGCTTCATCGCGCCCCCCCCGTGCACGTTTATCGGATAACGGACACAGGCCTCGGCATTCTCAATGGTGGAAACAGTTGGCTCGGTAGACGCCTCAGAGTCGATCGACAGCGCCCGCCCAATCAAGCGTTAACAGCCCCCTCGCGCTCCCACCATCGACTCGCATCGACCCGCACGCGGACTGCCGGATTGCACGCAGGCGTTCAACTTCGAAATCAGCGCCGGTGCGCCCAGCGGCCCAACTTAGAATGAGGCTCGGAAGGGGTAAATTGCGTTGACCGTGAATAGTGTCAACCAGACACAAGTGAGAAGCTAATCAACCATCGAGAACACGACGTCGGCGCCCTCGCATTCGCTGGAAACCTCACACCACGAAGGCACTCTTGATCCCGTCATAGCGGTTCATTAGCGGCCACTTTTTACTATTTTTGAGCTCTTACCATCTGCTTAAATTGAGAGAGAGAACGTAAAGTTGCAAAAGTCACTACGCTCAGCACGACCGCAATATCGTACAAACCGTAGCCAACAGCGCCTCCTAGCGCTCCAGTCGCCCATAAGCTTGCTGCCGTCGCAGTGCCGGAAGCATGAAATCCCCGTTTGAGAATTGCGCCACCGCCGATAAATCCCACGCCGGTAATCAACCCTTCGAGGATACGAGCTTGTCCGATCGAGGTTTCACCCAACACCCGGATAGCGATCAGTACGAAGCCACAGGCGGCGATCGCAACCAGCGGAAACGTCCTTAAGCCAGCACTTCGCTCTTGGCCTTCGCGATCCCATCCAATAGGCAGCGCCAAAGCGTATGCGATCGCTAAGTCGATTAGATGCGAAGCCACTTCCATCCAGTCCAGCGCCGCAAATCTCATCATGGAAATCCATCCACCATATTGATAGAAAATTGACAGAACATTGACAACAACCGGTGTAGCATTACTTAAAAAGATGCACCAACTAACGGCGTGAGCCTGACCATTAGTATTTCACAAATGACGTTACGTCCCTCTGCCAAGGCAATTTTAAGACTAAGATAGTTCTGTGCGAAAGTAAAAATTTGATCAGAACGTAGGGTGTTGCTAAATCTTCTCAGTAATAATTCGCCAGCATTGGCGTAACCTCTATTACCTATAACAAACCGCTGATTTCGCGTTAGGAGATTACATGGGATCCCATTTTCTCGACCGTCTTCTTGGCCGCCGGACTGGCGAGTATGAGGGACACCATAAAAAAAACTCGCGTGGGCATGGGTATGAGACCGATCACTCAACACCAACCGCGGTTCAGCGCTTGTTAGTTTGCCCTAACTGCCGCTCCGACAACGCGTCCACCAGCCACTTTTGCGCCAATTGCGGCCAGCGCTTTGGACTGCTCGAAGCAACGTGTCCAGAGTGCAACGCACCTATTGCAGCCCACTCCAAGTTCTGTTCGTCTTGTGGCAAGGCGGTTGCTTTTACTGGTTCACAAGCCAGGTGACAACCTTTATTTGTCGGTCTACTTGGCAGCCTACATTCTGACCAAGCCGAGGCTAAGACGCGCGCGCATTCCATTGATAGATAAAGGCTACGGGACAAGAGAATGAAAGAGGTCGATGTGCCCGCAAGCAGTTCACAGAACGAAGTAACTCTAACCGCAGCGGGTCGACACAAAAGCCGCCTATCCGTCGCTCTATTGCTAACAACAACCTTCATGGCAGTGGAAATTGTTGGCGGTTTGTGGACAAATAGCCTCGCACTGCTAGCAGACGCAGCGCACATGATGACGGACGCAGGCGGCTTAGCGCTGGCTTTAATCGCGATTCGCTTTTCGCAGCGACCAAGGACACCGCGAAACACGTTCGGCTATGTACGTACGGAAGTACTGTCAGCGTTGATCAACGCCGTGGTTCTGTTGCTTCTGACGATTTATATTGTCTATGAAGCCTACCAGCGATTTCTAGACCCACCGGATGTGGTGGGATGGCCGATGTTAGTCGTTGCTGTTGTGGGCTTAAGCGTGAACCTGATCAGTATGAAGTTACTGTCCACGGGCTCCGCGGAGAGCCTTAACGTCAAAGGTGCTTACTTCGAGGTGCTTGCAGACATGCTTGGTTCCCTCGGCGTAATTGTTGCAGCACTCGTAGTGGTTATAACCGGCTGGCAGCTTGCAGATCCGATTATCGGGGCAGGTATAGGACTACTAATTGTTCCGCGCACATGGATTTTGCTGAAGCAGGCGACCCACATTCTCATGGAGGGCACACCACCGGAAATTGACATGACATTGCTTGAAAAGGCGCTGCTCGATATTCCAGGGGTGATCGCAATACACGATCTCCACGTTTGGACGATCACATCTGGTGCTGATGCGATGAGCGGTCATCTCGTAGTCGCAGACATGGCGTCCGCGCAGACGACGCTCGCTGCAGCGCGCGATGCGTTGAGAACAAGTTTCGGCTTGATACACTCAACGATTCAAATAGAGGACAAAGCGTTGCAGAACACCGAGGTCAAGCGCACGTTTTAGTGACAGGCGCCCCCCCCAGGTGGCACACAATACGCCAACACTGGTGCTTGACCGCTGAGTACGGTCGGAGCTGGACGGTTGAGAGCGAAAGCAGGCAGGTTGGACGCACGCTGAACCCGGTCCATGCCATTCACCTACCGATCCACCTGAAAAATGCGCGAGAAGTCACATGTCTGTCGCGTTAGCTCCATGAGCGATGCCGTCAATGCGCTCCGGTTCGAAACCCGACGCATCGCTACGTACCGTATTGGCGGGGGGGACGGCTTCGTTCTGAGAACGTCAAGAGCGCCCTCTTCGATCCATTGAGCAAAGCACCGGCGTGGCAAGTAGCTGATGCCGAGCCCGGAGACCGTCATCCCCATCAGGGCGATTACGCTGTCGCTAACGATCACGTCGCTTGGCACAAGGGCCAAGGACTTGAACCAACGCTCATAGACCAACCCTGTCCCGGACTTGTTTCCCTGGATGAGGAGTGTGTAAGTCGCTAGCTCCTGCATGGCGATCGGCTGCTTCGTTGGCGCAAGTCCCCTCTTGCACATCCACGCATTCTCTACTACGCCCACAGGTTGATAGGCGAATCTCCTGTCGGCTAACACATCTGAGACCACTGCGAAGTCGATTTCGTCCGCCATCAACTTATCCCTCAAGACAATACTGAGATCGACGACGGGCTCGAGTGTGACTTTGGGATAGTGCAGCTGGACGAGCCTCACCCAACGAGGGAGCCACGTCATCGCACTGAGCTCGGTGACGCCGATCCGAACGCGGCGCCTAATAGTCTCGGGATAGGTGAACTGCTCGATGGCGCTGTCTCTACGCGCCAGCATCTCTTTCGCAAGCGTATACATGTCTTCGCCTCGACCGGTAAGACGGGCGGTCCGCTGAGCGCGATCGAACAACTCAGCGCCGTACTCCATCTCGAGCTCCTGCACCCTTTTGGAAACTGCCGACTGGGTGGTGTTCAGTTTCCGCGCGGCGGCGGCAAACCCGCCGAGTTGAACGATCCAGTAAATCGCTTCCAACTGTTTGAACGTCATTCAGAGCCCGCAATACATTCTATAAGTAGATAGAATCTTATCGAAAAATATCGCTTTTTAAAATGTTGTTCATTCCCTAGTATTGGCTCCAACGGGTTGCGAACCGAAACCGATCGTGGTGACTATTGGAGAGGAATGCTGTGCCAAAAGAACTTGGAGACGATGACTACCTCTTGAGGCTGGGACGACTGGACTGTTGTGCCGTTTCCGATGCACTCGACAAACTAGGTCTACCGGCCAGCGTAAGCAGCCTCGGCCGCTTGGCAACCGACAAGCGCATTGCTGGCCGGGTGGTGACCGTGAAATTGGTCGCAGCGGCTGATCAGCGCGAAGCATCAGCAACACCGAAACACCTCGGTGCGACTGCCATAGAAGCCGCCTCTTCCGGCGATGTGATCGTCGTTGAGCAGCGAACCGGGATCACCGCAGGCAGCTGGGGAGGAATTCTCACGCTGGGGGCAAAGCTACGTGGCATTGCCGGCGTTATTTCTGATGGCCTAGTGCGTGACCTTGACGAGGCGCGCGCTTACGATTTTCCCGTCTTCGCACGCGGATCAACGGCCAGAACTGCGCGTAGCCGCGTCGTTGAGGCATATACCAACCAGCCTATCTGCATCGATGAAGTCACGGTAGCCCCCGGGGATTACGTCGTCGCTGACGCCAGCGGGGTAGCGTTCATTCCTGCGGGACAAATCGCGCCCGTACTCGACGCTGCCGAGATGATCGCAGGGCGCGAAGCCGCGATGACCAAGTCCTTGTTGTCGAGCCAACCTATCGGGCAGGTGATGGGTGCGGATTATGAACATATGTTGCGCTAGAAATTGGAGGGAGAAAGATGACTGATCAGAATGTGGTTCGCGCCGAACGCCTAGACACCGCGACGCTCAGCGATGCACTTGATCGCCTGGGTTTGAACGGACAGTGCCAAGGCATCAAACCGCGATCAACGGCGTTCCGGATCACTGGCCGCGCCTGGACTCTGCTTTACGGACCCGCGGCCTCGCCCGCAGGCACAGTCGGTGACTACATCGACGATATCGAGCCCGGTAGCGTGGTCGTTCTCGACAACGGCGGTCGTTCCGATGCAACAGTGTGGGGCGACATTCTGACGGAAGTCGCCTCGCGTCGGGGTGTCGCCGGCACGGTTATCGATGGCGTCAACCGCGATGTCTCGCTCTGCCTCGAACTCGGCTACCCCGTTTACAGCCGGGATAGTTGGATGCGTACAGGTAAGGATCGGGTGCAAGTCGAGGCGACAGGCGTACCCGTCAACATTGGCAACGTCCGCGTTTGTCCGGGCGACTTGATTCGGGGCGATGCCGATGGGGTTGTTGTCATAGCACGTGAGCATGAAGAAGCAGTCCTGGAGGCGGCAGAATCGATCCAGGAATCCGAAGACGCTATCCGTACGGCAGTTCGAAACGGAATGAGTCTACGAGAGGCGCGCGCGCAGTACCGCTACCACTCGCTGCAAACCCGGGAGAAGTAATGAATACATACGCATTCCATGCAGAACTCGCCCGCCCTTCCGGGCCAACGATAAAGAACGACATACAACGTGTCGACACTGTACTGATCGAGGCAGCTCGAGGGTTGCCGGCATCTACCCTTCATGAAGCGGCTGGACGCATTGGCGTGCTCCCTCCTGAGATAAAGCCAGTGGCAACAGGTATGAAAATCTGCGGCCCGGCCTTGACCGTCCACTCGCCGAGCGGCGACAACCTGTGGTTGCACAGGGCGCTCTACGTTGCGAAGCCTGGAGACATTCTTGTCGTTCATGTCAGCTACGGCTTCGATTACGGCTATTGGGGTGAGATCATGTCTTGCGCCGCGACAGCTCGCGGCTTAGGCGGGTTGGTGATTGATGGTTGCGTACGCGATGGTGCCACTTTGGCAACCTCGAGCTTTCCTGTTGCTGCACGCGGGCTGTGCATGAGGGGTACCGGTAAAGATATTGGGGCAAGGGGTTGGATTAATTATCCCCTGATGATGGGCGACATTGTCATTGAAGCTGGCGACCTGATCGTTGGCGACGCAGACGGGGTCGTAGCGATCCCTCGGGTATCCGCCAGGCAGGTGATCGACGACTCTCTAGCCCGAGAGATCAAAGAGGCGAATGTGATGGCTCGCTTACGAGAGGGAGAACGTACGCTTGAAATCTACGACTTCTGACCAACGTTGGCATCGCGACAAAGATGCCTAGTGGCTTGACTGACGGCTCCGCCGGCCAGGCAGTGCTAGAACATCCGATCGGCCCCCGCGCATACCCGCAGAAGAGTCTTCACCATTTCGTTCAAACGGGGCTCAATACGTGATACAGGCCCCACCACAACAAATGCGAGGGGGTCATCCATCTCGATAGTCGAGGAGATAGACATGACGTCGGACGCTCCCTCCCCCCGCCTCAGCCACCATTTCCTCGTCAGCCCTTCGTTTACCGAAGCAAGAATGGATCCGTCGCTCGCGGAGGCAAGCATCTTTTGCCGCTCGTTCAGGCGAGCAATGGTCTCCAATCGCGCAACCAGAGGCATCGCGGCGAGCATTGCCGGCCCGCTAGCCGTACGCCAGAATTCCTTGATATCGCCGACTTGCCCGCTGTAGCGGATATCCTTGGCGCTCTCGGAAATACCGAGATAGATGATTTGCACGCCCAAACGTTTGGCAAGCAACGCCGTCTCTCCTGTCTCATCGCGAAGCTCCTGCAAGAATGGCTGAAATCGCTCGACGGTTCTGTCTGCCGAGGAAATCAGCTTCGCCTTTTGCAGCCACCTGGAGGTTGGGTAATAAGCCTTTCGACAGTTGACCTCGTAGAGATAACCCCTTGCTATTAACGTCTTGATCAGCTTTGCCGTGGTGGAAATTGGCATCTGGACCGCACGCGAAAGCTCGGACAACGTCAGAGGTTCGAGTCGCTCCGCGAAGGTTTCGAATATCAACAGGGCCCGGTCTGCGGTGCGCGCGATCATGATTGCTCCTTCACAAACGGGCGACCGGTTGCCAATTGCAGCATGCAGCGTCCGTGAGTCCTGATTACACCGTGGCGAAGCCGCCTACGCTCGCAAGTGAAGTTTCGCGACTACGCCACGGCACTCTAGTTGCGCAATTCCACGTGGGAAAACTACCTACATATTTCTCCCATAATGGCTCGACGCTTCCGCCCCTTCAGAAGGAATGCCAGACTCCGAGAGCCAGCTGCTGCCGCTTTTCGTCTTTGGATACCGTGAAATTCTGCGTCTTGTTGTGAGCAAAGAACGAATAAAGCATCGTTCTCTTTGAGAGGCTGTAGGTATAGCCAACAGCGGCTATCCTCACGTCCGCAGATGTGAGCCACTGTACACCGGCCATCACGCGTCCCTTCCCAACTGGCGCCGACACTCCCATCGAGTAAGCGTTGTCGTCATTGCGCGCTGCTGTTAGCCATCCAGTATTCCCGATCGCACTCCCACTCGGCTGGGTTACCGCATCTTGAATGCGATTGTATCCACCATGCAATCGCAACAGGCCAAAGTCATAGGAAGCGCCAACTATGATCGACTTCGGGTCTCTGGCCCCACCGCTCCCTTGTTTGCTATGGAGATAATTGGCCACAGCGCTGAGACTCCCGGATGTATATCTAGCGGCCAAGTCCAGCGAGCGCACATTGTTTGCTGCACCTGGCACCTCGCTACCGTTGACGGAAAAGCTATATCCGCCGCTGAACTGCAAACCTTTCATGGCCGGCGTCTCGTAGTAGACAGAGTTATCGACCCTGCCACTACCGAATGGCGCTTCGTCAAACGCGAAGGTTGAGTAGACACCGCTAAGGATGAAACTGAGACCGAACGGGCTGACGATCGTCGGTGTCCATTTCTGCCCCAGATTGGTTGTCCTGCCCAGCCATATAGCCCCCCAACCCGGATTGCGCAATCCGACATGAGCTTCGCGCCCAAACAGGCGGCCGCCATTCCCTGCCATACCTGAGTCGGTGGAGAAGCCATTCTCCAGGGTGAAGAACGCGCTCGTGGCGCCGCCCAGGCTTTCTACCCCCCGCATACCAAAGCGGGACGGAGCATACAAACCGCTGTCGACACCCGCGCGAGTCGGTGCTCCATCAAGTTTGTCGATGATGACGCCCGCATCGACCATTCCGTACAACGTGACGCTTTGAGCGCCGGCGCTACAAGCGAACCCTGCCAGCACAGCCACGACAGCACATCGAACCATACCTACCCCCAAGCAAGTGATTTATAGAGTCGTCATCCAAGCGAACTCGCGATTGTGCCGAGCTCATCAGATAAACTTTTTGCCACGCATTGTGCGCAGTTGATACGCCGATTCATCATCTTGTCTGCCGGGGACAGGGGTCAATTCATTTTGGACCGCTTGCATATACAGAGAAAATAATTGGTGCTCTCAGAGGTCCAACGTCAGAGCGGCTCCCCTGCACCCTGAGACGCACGGCATCATGACCTTGCCATCGGTTCGCTCTCGCTCACTCAGTATGAAGTCGCGATGATCGGGAGTGCCCTCCAGAACCTTCACCTCACATGCACCGCATATGCCTTCCCGGCAGCTGTAGGGAAGATCGATGCCGACATCCAGCAACGCGTCGAGAAGTACGATGCCAGGAAAGACATTCAAAGTTCTCCCAGACTGCTTCAGGTGAACGTCGTACCCACTCTTCTGACTCGACTCGACCTCGTCTGCGGCGGCGAACCGCTCGATGTGAACGTTCGCGTAGCCGAGATCTCGGCAAGCTGCCTCGAAGGCCTCCAACATCGGCGCAGGGCCGCAGCAGTAGTAATGTGCGTCACTGTCCCGACCTTTCAACAGTTCAGGCAGTCTGGCAGCATGCCCCGTCTCATCATCGAAGTGCAGAGTAACGGGTGAGTCGGACATGGAAAGCTCAGTCACGAAGGCGGCGACCCTCCTGGATCTCGCGCAGTAGATCAGTTCAACCGGTCTGCCGATGTCGCGGAGCCTATCGAACATGCAAAGGATGGGCGTAACGCCAATTCCACCTGCCACCAGCACTGAACTTTTGGCCCCCTCGTCCAGCTCGAAATGGTTGCGCGGACCCGAAATATCGATTCTGGATCCCACGCGCAGGTGCTCGTGGATGTAGCGCGATCCGCCCCGACTCTTGCGGTCATTCATCACCCCAACGACATATCGGCTGCGGTCTGCAGGGCTACTGCACAACGAGTAGCTGCGGACCATGTCATTGGGTAGGTGGAGATCAAGATGCGCACCAGCCGAGAACCGCGGTAGGGATTCGCCAAGGACGGCTCGTAATTCAACACTGACGATGCCTTCCGCCTCTAGGCGAATGGCGTGAACGACAACGGTCGTTCGCGCAGAACTGTTCATGATTGCTTCTGATTAAAGGATTCGTCAGATGACCCAAGTCGGCGCTCGCGCGGTTGTAGCAGGACTGCGCAGCAGCACCCGTCGAAAGGACCGAGGAATAGCGCTGCAGCGTTCGCGCTCTCCCTACGTCAGGCTTCCTTGCTCCAGTATGCAAAGCCCATTGCGTTTCCTGTTCCAGCTTCGGAGCGATAGCACGGGACATAGTCGACCAGCTTGCCTCGGAGGCCCTGTTGAGACATGGCAGCCATAACAGGTATCCAGTTCTTGATCTCGGAAGTACCGGACTGGAAGTGAGTCTCTGGCAACGCTTGCAGGGATGACAGATCGCCGTCCTTGATGCTCTCGATCACAAGCCGATCGATCTCTTCATCAATCACGAAATGGCTCAGGCCGCCTGAGGCGATCAGTGCGACGCGTTCGTCGCCAGGCCATGACTCGATGGCTCGAGCCAGAGAGTAGCCGAGCTCGCTGCAGCGCTGAGCGGTGGGCTGATTGGGCGGATAAAACGTATTGGTGAACACAGGCACCGAGGGCACAACGTTGTCGCGCATGATCTGCCGGTAAACGAATCCGTAGGCATGAGGCACTGTCTGAGTCAACTGCGGAAACTCCTTCAGAGCAGCCACATCGAACCCGTCTCTCATCGCTGACAGAATCAAATGCCTTGCGAGTTCACCATGCCCCGGATACTCGGCACCACCTTCCGGGATTCGACCGCGCATTGCCACGTCCAGCCCAGGCGCCCTGGGCTTGCTTGGATCGCGCTTCGGTTCGTGGTTCAGTATGGTTTCGCCCCAGTACATTGCGAACGCCGGAATATTCGCGTCGGTAAATAGCTCCATCTGGTCATTGCCAACGATGATCGCGATATCGGGATTCGCTCGATGGAAAACCTCGGCCAGATTGGCAATGGCAGCTTGGCAGGCGCTGTGTCGCGACTGCCAGACCTCGGGGCGGATCTGCTCTTCCAGCCCCTCCGAACGCCTCAATCGGGAGAGCCCATCGAAAGAGTAGGTACTGCCCCGGTACGCGTGGTGGAGTTCCGCCTTGTCGGCCTCCACTCTCTGCCCCCATTTTTCCGGCGGCGTTGATAGCATGGGGCCGTGGGAACTGGCGATGCCAAGTACGATTTCTGCCATGATGTCATCGATGCTAGAAGAACACGCGCTCAAGAAGCGGGAAGGCCCGGCGAACGTTGTCGTGCACCATCTTCACCCGATCGTCATCATTGAGGAAGTCGAAGTGATCGAGCATTGCGAGCACATCATCGCTGGGTTTACCCGTTTCCGGATTGAGAACGCCGGAGCCTGAGCCTGGCACCTCTGTGCCGAACACCATCCGATTCGCGCCACGCTGTCTGATTGCGGTACCCAAGAAGTATGGATCGTAGGCACACGTATCGAAGAACAGATTCTTGCTGAGATCGGGCTTCGCATCCTCTACCCGTCCGAAGCTCTGTCCCACCTGGCCTCCCGCCTGTTGACCGCTGGGACGTACAAGGCTGTCCTCGCCATGTTCCGCAGCCAGGGCGTTCATGGGACCGCCATGATCCAGCATCCGACGTAACGCACCGCCGCAGTGGCATACAACGACACGCAGCTTCGGGTGTCGCTGGAACACATCGCTGTATTCGAGCAACTGTACCGCGAGTGCTTCCTCGGTGAGGTTGTTGTACTGGTAAGAGTGCGGGATGCGCTCAACGCGCGGATCGCGTGTCAGGGACGGATGCACAACCAAGGTTGCATCGAGCTCCTCGGCCTTCTCATACAAAGGAAACCAGTACTCGTTGTCCATCCCTGGCGTGGTGCGATCGCCGCCGGGATCCGGATTAACGATGGCACCAACGAAGCCGAGGTCCTTGATACAACGCTCGAGTTCCGGAAGAGCCGCAGTCACCGGCTGGTGGGCATTCTGCGGCAGTTGTGCGATACCTACGAACCGCTTCGGATGCAGCCTGCACTGCGAAGCAATAAGGTCATTGGTTGTTTTGGTCCACTTCTCCACAACAAAGGGACGCTCCCAATGCATCATTGCCACGGGCCGGGGTGACAGCAACTGCACATCGATATTTCTTTCGTCCATCATGCTCAAGTGGCGTTCCTGAGCTGCCGCCATGGCAGCTTCCGGAATCGCCAAGTCGTACTTCGTGGTACGCAATGACATGAGGTTCATGGCAAACGCGCGAAAATGGGGTGGCGTCGAGATATGCCCATGCGCGTCAATGACCAGCTTGCCTTTGTACATGTTCGATCCTGATTTGAGATAATGAGACAGATTGCACAGTGAGCTTCAGCGCTACTGCAGCATGATGCTGTTGCGCTTGATGACCGGCCTCCACCGCTCAACCTCGCCCAACATGAATTTCCGAAATTCATCCTGGCTCTGTATGGCCGGTTCGAAACCCTGCTTCCTGAATCCATTGCCGACTTCAGAGTCCTGAAGTGCCTTCGCAATCTGGGCGTGAATGGCATTGGCGACAGCGGGCGGCGTTCTTGCCGTTGTCGCAACGCCCATCCATCCAATGGTGCTGAAATCGACGCCCTGCTCTTTCAGAGTGGGAAGATCGGGCAATTGGATGGCGCGCTCCGAGCCGAAAGCTGCGATTGCCCTCAAGCGGTGCGCCTGGATCATCGTGACGGCTGTCTGGACTGGAAGCGCCGCGATTTGAATGTTGTCGCTGATCAGTGCGGCGACGACTTGGGGGATGCCCCCGAAGGGTACGTGCACGACGTCGGCCCCACCGCGTGAGAATAAATCGGCCAGAGACAGATGCTGCCCGCTACCGACACCCGATGTCCCATATGCATACTTTGAGCCGTTGGCGGCGACCTCTTGCAGCAAGCCTTTGGCATCTTGAGCCTTGACCGAATTGCTGACCACCAGCACCGTGTGTCCATGCGCAGCCAGCGTAATCGGCTTCAAATCATTGAATGGGTCATAGGGCATCTCCTTGAAGAGGAGCGTATTGACATCCATCGGCCCCGACGACGCGAACACCAACGTATGACCATCGGGTTTAGCCTTCGCCACCATGTTCGTACCCACCATGGCACTAGCACCCGGACGATTGTCGACAATGAAAGTCTGCCCCGTGTTCTCGCTGACCTTGCTGAAGAGCGTCCGGGCGAGGCCATCGGGCGTCGAGCCGGCACTGTACGGAACGACAACTCGAACTGCTCTCTCGGGCCACGCCTGAGCGAACAGCGGACCGGGCAGAATTAGTACTGCGGCCAAACAGGCGATCGTCTTATTCACACTCGTCTCCTTTCTACGCTTCATGAATTCCGGCAGTACGCAACACGCCAGAGATGGGTTGGCGCGATTGTCTACTGCAGTGCGATGTTGTTTCTCTTGATCAGCGGCTCCCACTCCCGATAGTCGGCGAGCAGAAAGTCCCGGAACTCAGTCGGGTTGCGTACCAGGACGTCGTAGCCGATCTGGCGAAAACCGTCGATTACCCGCTGGTCCTTCAGTGCGACGGCAATATGCTTGTAGATCTGTTCCACCACCGCGGACGGCGTTTTTCCAGGCGCGGCCACTCCCATCCAGCCATTGGCACTTAGATTCACGCCAGCTTCCTTGAAAGTTGGGATGTCTGGCATCCAGCTGCCGCGATTTGCTCCCAAGGTAGCGATAGCGCGAAGGCCGTGGGCTCGACTGGCCGCCGCTGCCATTTCAATCGGAAGCAGCGCCATTTGAATGTTGTTACTGATGAGTCCGGACACTGTCTGAGGCGATCCACTGAACGGGATGTGTACGATTTCCGTATCCCTCGTTATGTCGGCCATCGCCAGATGAGCCTGGGTGCCGATCCCAGATGAGCCATACGCCATCTTGGCTCCATTGGCTCGGACTTCCGCGAGCAGCTCCTTCATGTTCTTGGCTTTCACCGACTCGCTAACCAGCAGCACCAATTGACCTTGTGCCACGCTACACACCGGGGTCAAATCTTGAAATGGGTCATAGGGCATCTTCTTGAAGAGAAGCGCGTTCACGTTCAGCGGGCCCGCTGCTGCAAAGACCAGCGTGCTTCCGTCTGGCTTGGCCCGGGCAACAACACCGGTTCCAAGCATCGCGCTCGCACCGGGTCGGTTATCGACAATGAAAGTTTGGCCTGTGTTTTCTCCGACCTTGTTGAACAGCACGCGGGCGAGGCTGTCCACCACCGAACCGGCGCTGTAAGGGACGATGATGCGCACACTGCGATCTGGCCAGGCCTGCGCCAAGCAAGCCCCCGGGACAGCTATCATTGCAAAGATACAGACGATGATTCGGTTCATGGCTGCCGATTTCCCTGAGGGATGATTGAGGTTATTGACTGACATGTCGGCGCTGCAGATCGGCGATGGAGATCTCCCGGCGCTGGCGCGCCGACTCATGAACTGCGAGGCAGACTCTCAGCGTCTCTCGAGCAAAGGCACCGTCGTGCAACGGCCTGACATCATCGAGAACGGCGGCACACAGCTCATCGATGACATTCGTTCGACCATCCTGCCCTCCAACCAGCGGCAAGGTCGTCATCCCCTCATCCGAGTAAACCGCGATGCCATCGGGCGCAATTTTGAGGTCGGCGTTCTGACAACTCACGACCATCAGACCGAAATGGGGCTGATACCGCGACTCTCCCGCCAGGAAGGCGCCTCCATAGCCATACTCGCGTTGCCGCAGTTCAAGCTCATCTTTCGCGTCGGCCAGTCCTTCCCAAGCTTTTCGCGCCTTGCCATGCTGAGGCTTCTTGGGCTTTCCGCTCGAGCTGATCCACTGATGCAACTCATCGCTATCAAAGTGGTCGTAACCGCTATAGACCAGGCTTGCCGTGACACCCGACTCAAAGTCGATGAAGACCGTATAGCTACCTTCTGTTGGTCTGCGAGGATCAAGGATCGCCGTCGATGCGCGTACGCTTCGTACCGGAGAGTCAGCGATAGTTCTGGCCACATCGACCTGATGCGGCAATTGATTGAACAGCACTCCCCCGCCTTTGCTCGTATCCAGTTCCTCCTCTCTTCGAGGACGGTAAAGGAAGTTGGTGTAGTTCCACATTGAAAGCATCGACAGCCGTCCGTATTCTCCGGAAGTCGTCGCTTGCCGCATTCGCAAAACCGGAAGATCGAAGCCATGGGTATGGCCCACGATCATCACGACATTGTTGCGGCGTGCTTCCTGCTCCATGACGTCGCAATCATCCAACGAGAGTGCCATCGGCTTCTCGACGATGATGTGTTTCCCGCGACGGGCCGCCTCGACCGCGTGCTCGAGGTGGAACTGATGCGGCGTCGCGATGTAGACGGCGTCGACTTCGTCCCGTCCTATCAGATCCAGAGCGTTGTCGACCGCTGGCAATCCTTTATCAGACGTGAAGCGCCGCCGTAGCTCTGCATTGACGTCTGCAGCTCCCGCCAGCACTGCCCGGGGGTGATCGCAAAGTGCGGGCACCATCGCGGCACCAGCAATGCCCAAGCCGATGACACCTACCCGTAGCGGGGGAACCGTTTTGGGGTCGCTCATTGGTTGCCGCCATTGTGCACAGGAGCGCGCATGACTTGTCCGAACTGCGAGACGAAAGAATTAAAGTCGTCGTATTCAGAGAACTCGCTGAGTGCTCTTACCGCATACGTATCACCAGGGGGAACAGGACTAATGGATTCCGCCCTCAGATCCCGAGCAACCTTGAGTAGCCGTCTGCGGGCAGCGACAATCGCCGCGTCGGCCGCAACAAGATGTTCGATAGACCTGTCCACGGTTTGCCCCAGCGCACCGCGCTGCATGGATTCCTGAAGTGAGCGGTCTTGTTCATTCGCCCCCCAGATACCAGTGAAGTTCATGAACTTCTGGTGATTTCGGTCGACGAGGTAGTCATTGTCGATATTGGCGTCAGGCAAGAACGTATCGATCCGCTGCCCCCCAGCCAAAGTCACAGTAGTTCGCGTGGCCCTGGGAGGAAAGCCCTTTCCACTTTCAATGAGCCCCAACTCTCGACTGCTGAGAGATGCATCCACCCGATACGAGACCGCGAATGTCGTAACATTGTCGTCGTCAACAGGAACCCAAATCCGCCCCCCACCCACGGTAAAGTTAGTACCGGTCGACCTCGGTACCGCGCTGTATGTTGGAAGCAACCAGTGCGTGACTCGCCAGTAGTGACGGTTGTCGAGACTACGCCGCGCGCCGCTCATAAAACCATACGGCGTCTCCTTGATCGCAACGTGCGGGGCACCGTCAGCGCTTGCGATACGCACGCTCTTGTTGTTGCCGACGTCCGCGTACTCCTTATGCAAGAAGCTAATGTGAGAGGAATCGATTTCCCCTTCCACGCCTTGCATGAAATTGGAGCGCTGCAACCACCGGGATACATGCACGTGCTCTGAAGGCAGGCCCAACCATTCGAAACTTGGCATGTCCGGTGTGCTCTCCGGGGGGCCCATGTAGACCCACACCAAACCGCCTTGCTCCCGCGTCGGATACCCGGAAATACTCAAACGCGAACGCAGTCCTTCTCCATCGCGTTCGCCTGCGTTCGGCGCCTCCATGCACTTGCCATCAACGCCGAACTTCCAGCCGTGGTAAGGACACCGTATCCCCTCCTCTTCATTTCTTCCGAAGAACAACGGCGCACGCCTGTGCGAACAGTAAGCCCCGATAATTCCAACGCTTCCACTGGAGTTGCGGAACGCAATAAGGTCCTCCCCCAGGATGCGGAGTCGAACCGGCACTCCGTCGCTCTCAGGAAGCTCACGAGACAGCAAGGCCGGCAGCCAGAACCGTCGAAACAGATCCCCCATCAACGTACCCGGGCCGACGCGGGTAAGTTCTTCGTTGTCTTTGATACTCAGCATAGTGACCCTCGTAGCGCACCGTCGTCGCGGCAATTGATTCGACGAAGTCTAGAGAACCGGGTGATGCTCTTGAAGAAC
This sequence comes from Pigmentiphaga kullae, assembly GCF_004216695.1. GTDB lineage: Bacteria > Pseudomonadota > Gammaproteobacteria > Burkholderiales > Burkholderiaceae_B > Pigmentiphaga > Pigmentiphaga kullae. The sequence goes on along the minus strand of NZ_SGXC01000001.1, from coordinate 2,750,124 downwards.
TAAGTGGAGAACTTCACACATGGGCAAGAAACTGGAGTTTGTTTGCGGAATTTCACATGTGTGCAAGCATCTCCACACCACGCTCGAGTACCTCGACGGTGGATGTTGAAATAGGCAAGAGGCCGCCTTATCAATGACGCTGGGACCGTAGTTGATCCATATGAGGAGTGAGCTTGAGACGCTTGCTCGGCGGCCTACTCAACAGTAGAGCGAACTTAATGATGGGTGCTGCCCCAACGGCAGCATACTTAACACAGGGACGCAACCTACTGACAACCAACATGTGATCCTCACTACTTGGATCCAAGTAGTGAGGATGAAATTGTTTTGGATCGCAGGAGGCTCGCTAGGCTCGTCACGGACGAGTTACAACCATCTTTCGCTTAGGAAAGTAATGAGAATCAAGTCTGTTGAGATCAAACCGCTCCTCGTGCCACGGGTCGAATCATTTGGTGTGCGTACCGGGGCATACGATAGTGTTCCAAACGAATTCAAACAACGCCTACTTTCGCAGGGTGCTGAGTCAATGATGGTCAACGGCTCAGAGGCCAAGAGGTTCATCGATGAAGAGGTGACCCGCTGGGCTGACGTAATCAAGACCACTGGCGTCAAGCTGCAGTAATGCACTGCTCTCGATGAGAGCAACGGACGCGCACTGGTGCCACGCATTCGGCAACTTTGCGCGCGCGATGACTTCCGCTAAGTGGCATCGCTTCCAGCTTAAGGCTTTCCCTCATTTGAATTGCATGATCGAGCCCACGTCAGCGCTGCCATATGGCAGCCTTCCGACAACGTTCTAGTCGAGCTTGACCCCTAAGCGCTGGATCAACTCGCCATAGAGCACCGTATCGCTGTCAATCCGTTGGGCCAACTCCTGTGGCTTCGCGCTGCCGACTTGCCAACCGAACTCGGATAATTTCTGCATCACGACCTCCGTGCCCAAAACTTTCGCAAGCGCCGCCGCCAACTGCTCTTGATGAGCGGGTGGCAGAGTTGCGGGAGCCATAATCGCGTTCCATACCTCGACGTTTACGAGAGGCGCACCCAGCTCTCGCATCGACAGGAGTTCCGGCGCCGATGGCGAGCGTTCAGCCGACGTCACGCCTATCGCGTACAACTTCCCCTGCCTGATGAGGGGAAGCACACTTGACCCCGGCAATAGCGCCATGTCCACCTGGGAACCGAGCAGCGCATTGACTACCGGGGGTCCGCCGTTATAAGGAATGTGTCTTGCCTTTAGACCGAGCGCGTCGTTGACGACTTCCATTCCGAGATGGCTGCCCGATCCTGAGCCAATGGAGCCGTATGTAGTACGATCTTGTCTTTCGCGAGCCCACTGGATAAATTCCCGAGGCGAAGCGCTTTGGGCAGAGGCCACCCACACAAGAGGAGCCAGACCAATTGTCCCTACCGGCGCGAGATCTCTACGTGGGTTGTACGGCAACCTGTCATACAAGAACTGCGAGCTGGTTAGCGGCCCGTTTCCTATCACGCCAATGGTGTGCCCATCCCGGGCTTTCGCAGTCATATCGGCGCCTATGTTGCCGCTGGCTCCCGGTTTATTCTCGATGACTACGGGTTGGCCAAGAATGCGCGCCAACGGATCTGCAATCAGACGGGCTTGCATGTCGGGCGCAGAGCCGGCGGGAAAGCCAACGATGATGCGCAGTGGCTTGGTGGGCCACACATTCTGTGCCGCACGCACCGAGGGGACCGCTGATAGTGCACAAAGGCCAGCCAAAAGCGCGGCGCGACGTTCTTTGGAGAAATTTGACATGGCAAATTACAGAGAGACAGTTGTTGTGTAAGTCGCGCGGCAGGTCATACGCCGCTACAGCGTTTGCGCCGGGGTTGATCGTCTATGCTGTCATCTGGCCTTTCACGACATGCGCCATCAGACCCTCAGAATCTGCGGCAACTCCCAAACCGACGAGACGACGCTCTGGATTAAAAGGCGCACTCAATCAACAGCAAGCGCCGCATCATATTCGTACAACCACTCGACGTTGTACGAAGTGGATGACGGGCGAAACGTGCGTCTCAAGCCGAGCCCGATGTCCCGCATCAGCCGCGCAACAGGCGACGTCATGTGATTCTGCTTCGCCCGAGCTCGAGCGCCCAACTGGGTTCTCGTCGTCCTGGGCAATCTGATCTTCTCGTAACGTTGGAGGGCTGGCACGATATCGACCTCGCGAGTGATCAGCTTGGCCAGAACGATGCCGTCCTCCATTGCCATCGCCGCGCCTTGAGCAAGATAAGGCAGCATGGGGTGCGCGGCATCGCCCAGCAGCGTTACGCGCCCCTCACTCCAGCGAGACATAGGATCACGGTCGAAGAGCGCCCATTTGGAACATGCTGTGGCACGCTCGAACATGGCGGCGAGCGCGGGATGCCAGTCCGCGTAACGCCGCGCCAGCTCCTCGCGATCGGCATCGAATGACCAAGACTCTGCGCTCCAATCGTCGGCTTGATGGATCGCGATGAAGTTCATCAGCTTCCCGCCGCGAATATAGTAGTTCACCACGTGACCGCCTGGCCCCACCCAGACGTGGATATCAGAAGAGAACACCCCTTGGGGTACGTCTTCACTCGGCACCGTGCCCCGCCAGCATACGTTGCCTGTGAAGCGAGGTGACTCCAATCCGAACAAGCTCGAGCGAACCGCGGACTTGATCCCGTCAGCGCCGACGAGCATGTCGAACTCCAGCTCCTTGCCATTCTCGAGCACTAAAGCCGCAGCGCTGCTGTCTTGGCGAACGGATGCCGCGCGCGAACTGAGACATACTCGATCGGCCGGAAGTTTGCGAACCAGGATCTCGATGAGGTCTGCCCTATGTACTTGGAGATAACCTGCTCCGAACCTCTCACGGAAGGATTCACCCATAGGTTGATCGAACATGATGCGACCAGTCTTCCAGTTTCGCAGTCTATGCTTGCCGGGCTCGACCGCGATGCGATCAAGTTCGCTACCTAGGTCTAGCGCCCGAAGGACTTTCACCGCATTCGGCCCGACGATGATGCCGGCGCCAATCTCCGACGGCTTCTTTGCCTGCTCGAAAACCGTTACGTCGTGCCCGAATTGGCGCAGGGCTATTGCCGCGGTCAGCCCACCAATTCCCGCACCCACTATTCCCACATTCTTGCTGCGACTCAACATCATCTCCCGACATGCCAACTTGCTACCTACAACCATTGCAATCATGTTCCCGACTGCCGCTCACTCGAGCCTGATATTTGCCCGACGCACGACATCGGCCCAAACGCGTGAGGCAGAGTCAAGTTCAACTCGCATGGCCTGCCGTCCTTCACCTGCGGGCGCCGCATACAGCTTTTCCAGATAGCTGGTGATTGCCGGGTCTCCCAGAACAGCTTTGAGCGCGGTCGCGACTCGTTCAGTGATCGCCTCCGGTGTTTTAGGCGGCGCAACGATACCTATCCAAGAGGTTGTCACGAATCCCGGCAAGGTCTCCGCGATGGTCTGAACGTTGGGGTAAGCGGTGAGTCTGGTCTCGCCGGCCACAGCCAGCATCTTGACCCTTCCGCTCTGGATGGCGGGCATACCGGCGATCAGATCAGAGAACATCAGGTCGACATGCCCTGCCATGAGGTCGCTCAAAGCCGGACCGTTCCCTTTGTAGGGAACATGAACGGCCTGGATCTTCGCATCGTGCTGGAACTTCTCGAACACGACGTGCCCAACGGCCCCATCGCCCTGAGAAGCATACGAAAGTTTGCCCGGGTTCTTTCGGGCGAAGTCGAGCAGTTCGCCGATATCCGACACGCCGAGCGACTGCCGGGCAAGAAGAACAATGGGATACCTGGTCACCACCGTAACGGGTTCGAACTTCAGCGGTTCGAATCTCAGCGACGAATACAAGTGAGGATTCACCGCCAATAGAGGCATCGGCGTGGCAAGGAACGTCGAGCCATCTGGCGGCGCGCGGTAAACGAGCTCCGCGCCAATATTACCGCCCGCCCCCGGTCTGTTCTCCACGATCACCGGTACACCAAGCAATGGCGACAGACGCTCTCCGATCAGACGAGGAATCGTGTCTATACTTCCTCCCGGCGCAAAAGGAACAACGATTCGAATGGGTTTGGTCGGTTCCACGGCAAGCACGCTGCCGCCCCACATATCTACACCTGCGAGCATCACAAATCCGAGTGCAAAAGCCTTGAACGAACCCACCTTGTTTTCCCCCGTTGTCATATCCGTCATTCGCCTATCGAGCTGCTGCTTCCGCCTCCATGCGGATCATCTCGTCAAGCCTGCGTCTCACCCGCACAGCCCCTTCATCGCTTCGCAACAGCGCCGGCTTGAGTGACCAGAACTCCTGCCCCTTCATGCGCGCTTGCTGTGCCTCGATCATGGGTAGATCTTCCAAAGAAAATATCTTTGCCCGGTTGGCCGCGATCTTTGAGTTCACCTCTGCATCGTCGCGAGCGAAATCACGTGTCGCCGCGAAGAAGTAATGCGTCGACGCCTCCGTTTCCGGCGTCATGATATGAGCCACTAGAAAGCTTTTTCCCTCATCGACGGGGGTCCCCGCAGGGACCGCGCCGTTCCGGATCGTCATAATGCTTGGCGCACTCCATTCGATCTCGGTCCACGAGTCGACACGCTCCGCGGTCAACCCATTCATCCGCTGAATCGGCTGGGGCACCTCGTTCCAGCAATGCCAGTGCAGCGACATACCCTTGTCATGCTCGGTGACTGTGGCTCGCGTGCGTGTGTAGGAGCCTCCGCCGAGCGTGTCCGGATGCAGGTAGTCGGTATGCGTCAGGTCGAGAACATTGTCGACAAACAACATGTAATGCGCTTCGCCTCGGAGATATCCATTGCTATATGCAGAGTCAACGATGTCCTCGAAGAAAGGCAGACAGGGAGGCTCGGTACCCTCGGCAAGCACGGGATCTCCCATCCAGATCCAGATACCTCTGTACTTCTCCTTGGTGGGATACGATGGCACGGACAAGTTGTTGCCGATGGGGCCATGTGGGTTGACGATGCACTTACCTGTACTGGCAAAGCCCAGCCCGTGATAGCCGCAATGCACTGCGCCTCCCTCCAGCTTGCCCTTGCTAAGAGGCGCGAAGCGATGGGGACAGCGATCGTGTAGTGCAACGACAGCCCCTGCCTCATCCCTGTAGAACGCGATCGGCTGATCAAGAATTTTCCGAGCCAGGATCGCTGACGCTTGTATTTCATGATCCCAGGCTGCCAGATACCAACAATTCTTCAGAAAGGCCATCATCTTCCTCTTGGACTGGGCGTCGACTTCAGTCGAGACGGACCGTCTCTACCTGGATATGCCCAACGCTATTTTGTTAAAATTTAATAAACCAAATCTAATTCAAGTTTAATAATTATTGACATCATGGTCACTCTATTTCAAAGTCCATACAGGAGAAATGAGGGGTATCCCGAGAGCGCGTCCAACTTGTGGCAAGTAACAGTAAGCGTCTCGGAAAGCTCAACTTCCGAAAAGCGTCCGCGCTCTCCCTGCTGCGACCCCGACAACCGCCTGTAGCACTGCCAACGCCGCGAGGGTCGCCAGCGGAACCGCCCAACCTCCGGTATGGTCGTAAGACACACCGAGCAAAAGCGGACCGACCGCCGCCAGCAAGTACCCCAGCGACTGGGTCATGACCGAGAGCGAAGCAGCTTCTCCATGACTCTCGCTGCGCAGGCCGATGAACGCGAGAGCAAGCACCATGGAGCAACCCACCCCAGCCCCAAATAGGATCATCCACAGAACCGCCATCTTCGGCATCGACATCATGCCGAGCAGCGCACTGACCATGGCTGCAGATGCGAGACATGCAATGCTCGACTGGTTCGCGAGACGCTTAAGTATCTGCGGAGCACCCACGCTGGAGACAAGCCCCGCAACCTGGAGAAGGGTGACCAGCGCCCCAGCCTCGATCGGCGCGTATCCTTCATGCAGTAAAAAGCTGGGAAACCATGCGATTGCGGCGTAGAAGCTCAGTGATTGCAGCCCCATAAACGCGGCCACGAACCAGGCCACGGGTGAATGCCAGACGGGTAGCCGCTGCGTATCTGATCCTGATCGAGCGTTGGCAGTTGCCACGTCCGGACCGGGAATCTGAAGGCCCCAAAAGTACGCGGCCACCAATGCTGGCGCACACCAGATCGCTAGCGCAGTCTGCCAACCTCCCGGCAGCGCGTGCGCAATCGGAGCAGACAATCCAGACGCGACGGCGGCGCTGACGCCAAGCGTAAAAGCGTAGACCGTCGTCATGCTTTGAATGCGGCTCGGGAAGTCCCGTTTGATCAAAGCAGGAACCACCACATTGCACACGGCAATGCCGGCAGCAAACACAATGGTTCCCGCGAACAGCCCTAACGCGGAGCCAAACGACCGCACGAGCAGTCCCACAATGAGCAGCAATAGCGCCGCGACGACTAGCCGTTCAGCGCCAATGCGCTTTTGTAGATGCGCCAATGGCGCAAAGACTCCAAAAACGACAAGAGGCAGGCTGCTGATCACGCCCGCCTCCGACACCGAGATTCCCGTAGAGGCTCGGATGTCTTCAATCAAAGGGCCGACGCTTGTGAGCGCGGGGCGCAGATTGATTGCCAGCAGAATGATCAGTGCAGGCGTGACGCCCGGCAGCCTGCTCGGCTCCGATTCAGACATACGGTCGGATCGTCACGACGTCGAGTGCTCCATGCCCATGGCAAGACTGCGATAGGCGCCGCTGAAAAAAATCAACGGATCCGCGCGGGAAGCGCCACGGGTCTCAAAGTGTTCTACACGTCCGACGATGATCTCGTGGTCGCCTCCGTCATAGCGCGCATAGACCCCACACTCGAAGCACGCGAGTGCGCCCGCTACCAAAGGCGATCCATTGATACCAGGAACGACTTCGACATCCTGCCATTTATCGCTTCCAGCCCTTGCGAACCGGCTCGATATCTCAGCCTGCTCACTTGACAGCACCATGACGGCGAACTTTTCGGCACGACGCCACATGTCGAAGCTGAGTGCCGATCTCGCCAGGCTGAACAGTACAAGGGGGGGACTCAGGGACACCGAGTTGAACGAGCTGACCGTGGCGGCCAGGCGAACGCCGTCGACCCTGGCAGTAACCAGAGCGACGCCCGTGGCGAAATGCCCCAGCGCATTACGCAAGGTACGGGTATCGAATTCTGTGCTTTCGCTCATTGCAATCACCTCTCGAAAACGTCTGGAACGCAGGAAGTGACCTATCGACCGCCCTGCCTGCCCCGGAGTCCAGACGAATAACCGCAGCAGGCAACGGCACACTCCGCCGCCCGCTGCTCCGCTCATGCAAGCTTCTGCTGCATCCAGTCCGCCGCGTAATGCAATGCCGGCCGATGGTTGTCGAACTGCGTGTGAGCGGCTCCTCCATTCTTTCCATCGAAGATCACCAGCTCTTTGTCTTCACTAGCCACGGACTCATACATAGACTGGGCGTCTGAAAGTGGTACCTGGAGGTCCTCTGCACCGTGCATGATCAGGAACGGCTGGGTTATCCGATCTGCAAAGCCGGCGATCTTGAACTGCGACACGTGCTCGATGGCGGCCTCCATGGTGCTCTTTCCCGTGATGAACATGAGCTGGAAAGTCGGAGCGGCTGACGCGCCGTTACCGGCCATGCGCTGTACCCACACACGGTGATAGTCGTAGATCGCACCCCAGGCGATGGTCGCTCTCAGACGGGGCTCGAAAGCCGCTGCTCTGGCCGCGTAATAGCCGCCGAGACTGCTTCCGACCAGTCCGATGCGGGCAGCGTCCACTTCGGGCCGGGTCAGCAGGTAATCGATGGCCGCGCCGACCGGGCGCTCGTAGTCATGCCGGGTGTAGAGCTTCTGCAAACGCAACGCCTCCCCCACCCCTGGGGTATCCAGGAAAAGGCAGTTCACGCCGCGCAGCGCGAACTGCTCACGTGCACGCAAGAACCACAATTCTTTCGTAGTATCCAGTCCACACACGAAGATTGACGTGGGACGGGGTCCCGTCCGACCGATGGCCGGCATGAAGTACGCCGGCAGCGTGGTGCCCTCGAAAGGGACCAGTACACGCTCCATCTTGAACGGTGCAGCGGCCCGCGCCTGCTCAAAGCACCGCAGCACCTCGTGGTAACCCTCGAGTCGCCGCGGATCATTCGGGTTGATGAAGTGCTCGGAGATCGTGTGATAGAGGCTGGCTAGGAACATGTCCTCGGAGCGGGTAATCCCGGTCTTGCCTTGCGCGCGTGCTTCGAGAACATGCGCGAGCGCAAGCCAGCCGTCTCGCCAGGCCTCGTCGTCGCCGACGTTCTTGCTCAGTTCCGGCAGGATGGTCCCGAAATCGCCGATTTCGGCTCCGGCGGAGAATGCCAGCAGCGTGTTGTACGACCAGCGATAGTTGTCTGGAAAAAAGAAATGCATGAGGAATCCTTGCTATGTAGATCAGGCGCCCAGGACCGGCCCTGCCGGACCGTCGTAGGACGACAGGAAGTTGTCAACCAACGTGGTGGCCTGGCCCCAGTCGTAAGCGGAGTAATTGCGGATACGGTTACCGAAGGCCGGTCCCGAATAGAAGATCTCGTACTGAGCATGGCGCGAGGCGAACTCGGAACCAATGGCATCCCAGCCAAGATTGAAGAGCTTGACCCGATCCACGGCGGAACGTTTCGCCGTTCCATGGGTACGTTCGACGTACTCGGCCGTTGCAGAACTGGTGAAATCCGCAACGGATGACGGCAGGCTCAACATCGACCCGCCGGCAAGCTCTCGCATCCGGGCGATGAAGGCTGGATAAAGAGACTGCGAATACACCATCGCGCTGTACTGAATGCTGGAGTTGGGAATGAAGTACTTCCCGTACTGAACGCCGTTCGTTTCCATGGCAGTGATCATGCCTTGAACGACATTCACCTCCGCGGCCATCTGTCCCAGTGTCTCCATAACCGGCGGTAAGGCCAACAAGCCGTTTTCCTGAGCCATCCGATACGCGAGCCCCAGCAAAAAGCGAAGCTTCACACTCAAGCGAATCTGCGCGGGGTAGTTCTGATAAGCCATGACCGGAATGTCGAACCACTGTGCCCTGGCCATCTGTATATCGTTGTGCACAAACACCCGATCCCAGGGAATCTTGACTTCATCGCAATAAACGACCGTGTCGTTCTCGTCGAACCGTGACGAGAGGGGATAGTCGAACGTCGACCCGGCGAGCTGCTCGTAAGACTTACGAGACATCAGCTTCACGCCCTTCGCATTGACAGGCACCATGGCGGTGAAGCTTGCCCGCTCGTCACCCGGCTTGAGCGGCTGGACAGCGCCCAACAGAAGCTCTTGCGCCATGGGCAGGCCCGTGGCCAACTGACGAGCCCCCTTGATCGTGATGCCCTCGCTATCTTCATCGCAGACAGAGGCATTAATAAAGTCGCCCTGCCTGGCCGGTGGCTGACGATCGGTCTGTGGAGGAACGATCGCATAGCCCGCCCAGATGTCGTTGTCACGCGCCCACGTGAAGTACTCTTGCAGAGCACTGGCCCGCTTCACGCCATGACGCTCAAACAGGTCAATACCCATCACCATCGCCGACAGCGTGGACGCCACGTGATCAGGCGTTCTACCCACCCATCCAGAGGTGTTGCAGGCGATCTGTTCAAGCGCTTGGCGACGCTCCACCAGTTCCTGGTAGGTGGTGGGAAGTTGCCAAGCCCTGCTCACTGCCCGTCCCGACGTCGGCGATCGAAACGTCATTTTCTCGAGGTTGGGCGACGCAGAACTGAAGTCATACAGGTCTGCGGCCGTCTTAACTGCCGCCCGGAACGCCGGGTGCTCGATATGATTGGAGACCACTTCACCGTTGATCGAGATCCAACGTCCATCTTGCAGCGCCTTCAAGTGATCGCTGCCTGTCTTTGCCGCCTGCGTCATTGTCTGAGTCCAAAATTTCTTGATTCATTACGGGCAAAAATCCCTCCCGTCCGCCTACTTCATCGAGCATTCTTTAACGAACGTATCCTCGTTGTTCTTCACGATTGTCCCGACCAGCTTGTTCCCGATTTGCCCGGCTTCGTCTTTCACCACTACCCGGGTGTAGATGTCTTGAATCGGAAACTGGTTCCGGTTGAAGCGGAAGCTGCCTCTGACCGACTTGAAGTCAGCCTTGTTCAACGCCGCCCGCAACGCAGCGCGATCCTCGATCTTCCCCCCCACTGCCCGCACAGCGCTGTCGATGAGACGAGCAGCGTCATATCCTTGCGAGGCGTACATGGTTGGAGCCCGGCCGTAGGTCTTGGTAAAGTCGGCAACGAATCGCTTGTTAGCCTCGTTGTCGAGGTCCGCTGCCCACTGCGATGCGTTGTGCAGTCCGACCATGCTGTCGCCAACGGCGCGAATGGTATCCATGTCTGCAGAAAATCCCGGAGCAAGCAGCGCGACCTCCTTGCTGAGGCCAGACGCATGGAATTGCTTGATGAAGTTGACTCCCATGCCACCAGGCAGGAAGAAGAACACGGCATCGGGCTTAAGCGAACGCAGTGTGGTCAATTCGGAGGCGAAGTCGAGCTGGTTGAGCTTGGTGTATATCTCTTCGACGATCTTGCCGCCGTATCCGTTCTTGAAGCCTGTCAGCGACTCGCGCCCGCCGGGATAGTTGGGGGCAATGATCGCAACGCGCTCGATTTTCTTGGACGTTGCATAGACACCCATCGCTCGCGGGATATCTTCGTTCTGCCAGGCCACGGCGAAGAAGTTCTTGTTGCACTTCGCGCCGGCATAGTCTGCGGGCCCGGTGTTCGTACTCAGATAAATGGTGTCGCTGGCGAGAATGCCTGGAAGTATCGGCAACAGGACGCTGGCAGCTACCACTCCGGTCATCACATCCACGCGATCCCGCTTGATGAAGCGCTCGGCGGCCTGACGACCGCTTTCCGGGTTCAACTGATCGTCCAAGATGCTCAAGTCGACAGGAAGATTTCCCAGCCGGTCGCCACTGTGCTTGATACCAAGGTTGAATCCATCTCGGACGTCTACGCCCAGCACGGCGTTGGATCCGGAGAGCGTCGTCAGCAGACCGACTTTGATCTTGTCCGCCGCTTGCACGGCAGAGCCACCGATCAGAAGAGCAGAACAGAGAACCGTCAGCGTGAGTTTCTTGATTTTCATTTCGGCCTACCTTATGTTTGATTGGTTTGACGTACCGACCTTGCGTAACTCAGAGCGCCAAATAGCGGGTCCAGAGGTCTCGATCGGCGGAGAGCTCTGTTGAGTTCCCTTGCCAGACAATTCTTCCCCGCTCCAAGATCAGGTGACGATCCGCGACGGTGAGAAGTCGATCTACGTACTTGTCCACAACGAGCGTGGTTTGCCCCTCCTTGCGGAGCAAATGAAGGCAATCCCATATCTGTTCTCGGATGAGCGGTGCCAGGCCCTCGGTGGCCTCGTCGAGAATCAAGAGCTTGGGGTGCGTGGACAACGCGCGACCGATCGCCAGCATCTGTTGTTCTCCACCGGAGAGCTGCCCGCCCAGATTTTTTTTGCGCTCTGCCAGACGGGGGAACAGGGCGTACAACCTGTCGGGAGACCAGACCGAACGCCTGCCCTTTTCCGCTCCAGCAGAGTGACGTGCAAACGCGATCAAATGTTCATGAACGGTAAGATTTGGGAAACACTGTCTTCCCTCCGGAACGATGGCGATGCCAAGACGGGCTATGACGTCCATGCTCAAGGTGTCGACGCGCTGGCCATCGAAGTAGATTTGTCCGTCGATGGTCCGCAGCAAGCCTAGAATGCTCTTGATCGCCGTGCTCTTGCCCATGCCATTGCGACCGAGCAACGCGACCACTTCGCCACGGCGAACGTTGAAATCGATTCCAAACAGTACTTGACTGGCCCCGTACCGTGCCTCCAATCGCTCGCACCGGAGAAGATCGTCGTGGCTCATGCTTCCTCCTCTGTCCCGAGATAGACCGCACGCACCTCGGCGTTATTGCGGATGGCATCCGTCTTCCCGCTGGCCAGGACGCGTCCGTTGACCAGGACCGTGATTCGATCGGCAAGGCGAAAGACCGCGGTCATGTCATGCTCGATCAAGAGAATTCCCATCTCGCCCCTGAGCCGATCGATCAGGTTCCCCATGCGTTCGGATTCATCCGGTCCCATGCCTGCCATTGGCTCATCAAGCAGTAAGACCTTCGGACGAGAGGCTAGCGCTAGCGCAACATCCAGTTGCCGCTGAGCGCCATGCGGCAGCGTGCCGGCGATCATATCCAGGCTGCCCTCAAGGCCGGTTTGTGCCGCGAGCTCTACAACCCGATCGGTGAGCTCAAGATAGCGGGTGTGCCGCGCGCCCCAGGGTCTCAATGGCATTGACGAGACAGCCTGCACCGCGGTCATCAAGTTCTCCCGCACCGTCGAGTTGCGGAAGACGCTGCTTACTTGGAAACACCGAGACAACCCTGCATGAACTCGGTGATGGGGCGCCATGCTATCGATGCGCACACCTTGCAGCTCGATTGTTCCGGAATCAGGCTTCAGCCCGCCGGCCAGGAGGTTCACCAATGTGCTCTTACCGGCGCCATTGGGACCGATCAATGCATGAATCTCACCGGGCATCACATCCAAAGAGACGTCGTCGGTTGCAAGTAGGGCCTGGAAGCGCTTATGCAGATGGGCGGCTTTGAGCAAGGGGTCAGCCATGCTGCTTCTCCACAAATGCCTTGGGCAACAAAGAGCACAGACCCCGAGGCGCGATCAGAACGATCCCGATCAGGATCAGCCCAAGCGGCCAATGCCAATGTGTCGTCATTTGCCGCAGCACTTCTTCGAGAACCAGCCACACCGTTGCGCCCACCACGCCCCCCCAGCGGTAGCCTATGCCACCGAGAACAAGCATCACTACCAGGTTTGCGGATTGGCTCCAGTTCAACAGAGAAGGCGTCACAAAGCCGTTGTGACCGATCAGGAGGGCACCCGCCAGACCTGCAAGGGTTCCTGCCACGATGAATGCCCAGAGCTGAATGGTTCTGACCGGGAAGCCCAGCGCAACCATCCGTTGTTCGTTCTCTCTCACAGCGCGCAGAGCGATGCCGAATCGGGAGTTCAGCAAATGCGACAGCCCTGCAAAGCTCACGGCCGCAATGCCCAGCACGATGAGGTAGTAGATGCTTTCATCGGCGGTCGTCCATCCGAAGCCGAACTGCAACGGCTCTGGCAAGGTATATCCGTCCTCGCTTCCATACACGCGCAACGCGATTGCAAGGTAATACAGCAACTGCGCGCAAGCCATGCTGACCATGATGAAGTAAACGCCTCGAGTACGTAGCGAGACCAGGCCGATCACTGCTGATAACACGGCGCTGACCACAACCACGATGGCGAGTATCAACCACCCCGACAGATGTCCGGCATGGGTCAGCGCCGCCACCGTATAGGCACCTGCCCCCATGAATCCTGCGTGCCCCAATGCCACCAGACCACCGTAGCCGATAAGCAGATTCAAGCTGACGACCGCCAGAGAAATAATCAGAACTCGCCTGGCGAACCCCAGGTAATAGTCGGCGTCCAGCGCCTGCAGTACCCACGGCAGTACAGCCAACACCACCAGCGCTACGACTGCGCCATAGGCACCGAGACTTTGCTCGCGCCGTTTCACAGCGATGCCCCGCCCTGTCCGAGCGGCTCTGCTTTCAAAACTGAGGTCCATCTTGCGATTGCTCCGCTTATCCACGGGCGGGGAACAACCCCCGAGGCTTGAACATGAGTACGCCTATCATCAACAGGAACATCAACATGCTCGTCAACGAAGGTAGAACGTCGGCCACGACCGCTGGCGACAACCAAAGCTTGAGCGTTGGAGGCCCCAAGATTTTTCCGAGCGCCTCCACAACGCCCACAAGAAGCGCAGCAATCAAGGCACCCCGCATCGACCCGATGCCGCCGATCACAATCACCGCAAATGCCGGGATCATGATTCCCTCTCCCATGCCCACCTGAACGGCACTGATGGGCGCCATCAAGGATCCAGCAAGGCCGGCCAGCGCTGCGCCCAACACGAACACGACCATGAACACCCGCTTGACACGTAGTCCCATGAGTTCCGCCATCTGACGGTTGGATGCGCCCGCCCTGACCAGCATTCCCAGTCTGGTATGGTTCACCAGTACATACAGCAGGCCGGCTACGCCGAGGCCAGCCGCCAGCACAACGAAGCGATATGACGGATACGGCCAATCTTCGGTGAGATAAAGCGGGCCGGACAAGGCATGGGGAGTCGATGCCATCAACGGCGCTTCACCCCAAATCATCATGACGAGGCTATCCGCCACGAATATCACTCCGACGGTTGCCACGACTTGCACCAGATGGTCGGCGGCATAGAGGCGACGGAACAATATCCGCTCGAGCACGGCGGCCAGCAGCATCGTTCCGATCACGGCAACTGCCACGGCGAGGACGAACGAGTGCATGTACTGGTGCACGGTTGATGAGATGTAGGCACCAACCATGAACAGCGAGCCGTGCGAAAGATTCAACGTGTCCATGATGCCGAACACCAGCGTGAGACCAGCCGCCATCAAAAACAGCATCAGCCCGTAGCCGACACCGTGCATCAACTGCTCGATGATGAATTGGGCAGACATCAGCAACTCCGCAAGACAGGGCCCGGGCTGGCCGGACGGTCCATCACGAAGACATTGCCGCATGTGCCGTAGTCGAGGTAACCCAACCGAGCAAGGGGCATGACGCCGAGCGTGTCTACCAACCCGTCCCTGATCAGGCTCTTATGGAGATGAACCCCCACCACTCGCCCGATAGTCATGGTATTGGGTAGCCCTGCTTCGCTTGTACGCGGAAGATCCACGATCTTTGCGACCTTGCACTCCAGCGACACCGGCGACTCGAGAATTCGTGGGGCACTGACATACCGGCACTCGGCTTCCGTCAAACCCGCATGCTCGAACTCGTTCACATGACGGCTGAGCGTCGCAGAACTCTCGTTCATCTGCTCTCGCAAGTCGAAGGTGGCAAGGTTATAGACAAACTCCCCCGTCTCCCGCGCGTTCTTCAGCGAATCCTTATCCCCGCCCTCCTCATGCACCGCGTTGGCACAGAACATGACCATCGGAGGATTCTGGGAAACCATGTTCGAGAACGAGAACGGAGCGATGTTGGGAACGCCATCAACACTGCGCGTGCTTATCCAGCCAATCGGTCGGGGCACGACAAGCGCAGTCATCGGGTTGTGGGCTAGCCCTAGCGCTTGAAGTCCCTCTCTCGTTGTGACGAGGCCAGGCTCGAAAAACAGTTGATCCATTGGAGACCCCATTGAAGTCAATTAAGGGACGTCAAGACGTCACGATCCGCACATCGCGATCAAGACGCCCCTCGCCCACTCACCTCACTCGTCGAACGGCTGGTCCAACGTCACAGGTGGCACCAACGGCTTGCCATCTTTGATGCGCATACGCTCGCGCGCGCGCTCTGGCTCGGTCGGGCACAAACGCACAAGTGGCTTTTTGGAGTAGATCGTGATCTCGATATTCGGTCCGTGTCCGACATTCTGGTGAGCGACACCGCGCGGGATGACCGTCATTTCACCTTCATTGATCGTCACGGGCCCAGTCTCCGAGCGGATCGTTCTGGACCCCTTGTACTGAAACGCCCATTCATCGGCACCCATATTCCGATGCCAGCCGCCTTGCTCGCAGTCGCAGTTCGCGACCTCGATGATGAGGTCTTCGTTGGCAAAGAGAACCAGCGGCAAAAATCCGTTCTGCATGTCAACGCCCGTCACCACATCTTCGGTGAAGATGTCATTCAACGAGATCTTCTCCATCTTGCGGCCGCCGTCGGTGCCGTTCTTCAGCAACTCCTCGTCACGCTCGATGACGAAGCGCTTATCGGGGCCGTTGCCCCAATCAGCGATGGACGGCCCCCAGTAGGTCACGAACTCTTTAGTTGTCTTTGCCATTGAAATCCCCAAGCTCGGCTGAGGTGCTAACAAGCCCACAACCCGTTAAGTCAAAAATTATTTGATCATCTATTTATTAAGATGAATTAATTTGAACAATTGGCGCAACTTTATTCGAGAGCTCCAGTGCTTTGTATAGGTGCTATCCCTAGGGCCAAGAGTGGCGCGAGATAAGCGTCCACAACTCGCTCGATCGCAGAAGACGCAGCCGCGACGCCTCACCGCCGGGATCAACTGAAGAAACGCTTTTCGACCGAACATTGGCTCGCGGTCGCGTACCGAAGCCGGTTTGGACTCGCCCGACACTCAGAGGCACCCGTATAATTCGGGCCACGCACCATTGCGTCAGTACCAGGTCCGCGGGAGAATGAATTGGAGTTACGGCAACTGGAAGCGTTACGCCTGATTGCGCGGGTTGGAAGCTTTCAAACCGCAGCTAAGCAGCTCAACCTCACCAAGTCCGCATTGAGTCATCAGATCGGAACTCTTGAAGATGAGCTTGGCGAGCCATTGTTGGTACGTGCAAGACCGAAGACCTATGCAACCCCAGCGGGTCTTCGACTGCTGACCTCAATCGAAAAAATCTTTGCCGAAATCGGCGAGATCAAAGATGAGTTCAACAAGTCGCCGGAAGCCAAGCTGACCGGCACATTGCGCATTGCCGGATCCAACATTTCCATTGCCTACGTCTACGGCGACCTCATTGAAGAGTTCGTGACAGAGCACCGGGGCGTGAACCTGATTTTTCACGCCACGGAGCAGACGGACGACTCGGTCACTCGAGTCCTTCAACGATCCGTCGATGTCGGCTTCGCCGTATTTCCCCAGACCAATCCCAATCTGATCTCGACCCCGATGGTCAGCGTCGAACAGGTTTTTGTCGTTGGCAGGGCGCATCCGCTTGCGCGCAGACGCATCGTAAGCATCGACCAGTTGCGTGAGTGGCCATTCATCCGCTTCGAGGAGAAAACGGGTCAGCGGCTGATGTCCGATCAGGTCTTCGGCAGCAACAATGACTATCCGCAGATCATGGCTGAATTGAATGACGTCGAGTATGCCAAGCGGCTACTGAGAATGAGTCTGGGTGCCGTCGCGCTGATGCCGATTTTCGCAGTCCGCCGCGAAATCGACGCTGGCATCCTCCATGGACTGCGGCTGAACAGCGGGCGTATTGTTCAAGAAGGAGGTCTGGTCCATCGTGCGGACGCGAACCTTCGTTCTCTCGATGTCTTTATCGATGAATGCGTCAAGATGCGGGGCAAAAAGATCAGGATGCTTGGACTCGAACACTACGACGAACCGATCTTCGGCGAGGACCTCACGCACGCTGGCTTGTAGTAGGCGATCACCACACAAGTTTCATTCCTTCATGTGTCGCCTCGAATCCCAATGACTCGTAGAAGCGCTTGGCGTCGGGGCGCCGTTTGTCCGTAGTCAGCTGCACCAAGCCGCAGCCGTGCTCTCTCGATATGGCCAGCGCGAATTGCATGAGAGATTTGCCGACAGATTGCCCTCGAGCCGACGTCTTCACCCTGACCCCCTCGATCTGGGCTCGTTTCGTCCCGCTGCGTGACAACCCTGGGATCAGCGTGAGTTGAAGTACCCCGATGACTTCGTCGCCCACGACCGTGACAAGGATCCAGTTCCACTGTTGGGATACCATCTCGTCCCACGCGTCCAACTTCCTGTCCAACCTGAGCCTGGTCGAGCAAGGCGGCCTGATCACGGCATCGCCGACGTCCGCCGCGCATCGCTACAAACAACTGCGCAGCATCAGCATCCTGCCGATTCAACTCGGAACGCCGCTGCCGCCCATTTCGCTCATAGTGTCCCGCAGCCGGGCCATCGAGGGCCCGTTGCAGGCGCTGCGAATCGAACTGACCCGGGAGGCCAGGCAACTGCGGCAGACGCTTGGCACCGCGTAAAGCGCGAGCAAGCAGTCTCAGAGCATGCACCAGGCAAATGCCTGGCAATTCTGGACGTCCGTCTGCTCGATCACATCATCGTCGGCTACGGAGAGTCGATATCCATGGTCGAAAGTAGATACCTATGGCCACCGAGCCTCCGCAGGTCACTTTCATCGACCATCTCCAGCACAGTCGTAACTCGCGGTGGGAACAAGACCAGATCCCGCAACGCCTAGACCAGAGCAGGTGCGCGCAAGTGTTCATAGAGAATCGTCGCACCGACACCAATGAGAACCACCCCACCCATCATCTCAGCGCGCTTCCCGACCAAGGCACTCAACGCCCGCCCCGCCAGGATCCCGATCGTCACCATCACACAGGTGCATAACCCGATCACCGCAGCGACAACGAAGATGTTGACGTCCACGAAGGCCAGTCCCACTCCGACCTCCATGGCATCGATGCTGGTGGCAAGCCCCGTAATCGCCAAGGAAACCAGCCCGCCCTTTCGCGCGCTCTCGGTATCGCCCTGGGCATCGCCCCGAGCCGCTTCGTAGATAATGTGCCCGCCCAGGCCGGCCAGCAATACGAACGAACAGGCCACATGCCCGACCGGGCCTTAGCAGTTACGAAAGAACGACCATCATGTTTTCCAGAGATCAGATGACATAAATGTAATGTTCCCGACAGTGGGCGGTTACGGTCGCTTTTCTATCATGGATCCGCGGTCAGACAAGGGGTACTCCTTTGCAAGAATCAAGAAGTCCACCATGAAGCTGAAGATTGACCACCGCTCTGAGTGGGTAACGCCTCTCTCCCAGAACGCGTGCCCGTCAGCCCATCGACCACAACTCGAACGTTGTGCGTATCAACCAACAAGTTCTCAAATGAAGCTACTCGTTGTCGAAGACGAATCCAAGCTAGCCGCCTATCTGGCCCGGGGCCTTCAGGAAGAGGGGTACCAGGTGGACGTTGCCAGCACCGGGCTCGACGGGCTCCACTTGGCCGTCGAGTTCGACTACGACTTGATCATTCTCGACTGGATGCTGCCGGGTCTGGACGGCTTTTCAATCCTTCAGGTTCTGCGCAAGACCCGAAAAACGCCGGTTCTGATGCTGACGGCCAAGAGCGATGTCGACGATCGCGTCAAGGGACTGCGGGCAGGCGCCGATGACTACCTGACCAAGCCTTTCTCGTTCTCCGAACTCATCGCCCGCGTCGAGGCATTATTGCGCCGTGGACAGGCAAGCTCGGCCACGGCATCGGAAACCATCCTGAAGCTGGCTGACCTCGAAGTTGACTTGGTGAAGCATCGGGCCCGTCGAAGTGCCGAGATCCTTGACCTGAGCCCGAAAGAATTCGCGCTCCTGAAGCTGTTCCTGGAACATCGCGGCCGAGCTCTCACCAGGACTTTCATCTCCGAACAGGTCTGGAACATCAACTTCGACACCGAAACGAATGTGGTCGAAGTCGCGATACGCCGCCTGAGACTCAAGCTGGATGCCCCCTTCTCCAAGCCCTTGCTGCATACCGTGCGCGGCGTCGGCTACATTCTCGAAGATCGACATGCCACGCCTGAGTAAGGGTCACTCGCTGGGGAAGCGACTTTCCTATCGCCTAGCTCTGTTGACATTTTGTGGCTTGGCAATAGTCAGCATCGTTGTCTACGTTGCAACAGCGATCCAACTTGACGATCGTCAGAAGAGTCAGCTTTTTCAGTATGAACGACTCGTCAGACACCTGTCCTCAGAACATAGCCAGCCAGAGCAAGCCCCGCTTTTTAATCACAAGTTGGATGACCTTTTTGGCGACCGAACAGACATCTCGCTAGCGCTCACGGACACTCGCGGCAACATGATCTACGCGAGTCGCTCGGCAGTGGCAGGGGCCAAACGTTCCCATCGCTTCTCGCTGAATACTGCTGCTTCCGAGAATGTCCTAACTACGGCCGTTCTCTCAGTCGCCACCCAACGAGACGATCAACTGCTGCAGCAGCTTGCCGCCACACTTCTTGTCGTTGCCTTGGGCAGCGCCTCAGTCGTATCTGCGTTCAGTTTCTTCCTGGTCAAACGCGGCTTGGCACCGGTCAGCCACCTTGTCTCGCAAATGCAGTCGATTCCCGGTCGGCGACTTCATTCGCAATTAGATGGCTCTTCGCAACCGGTTGAACTTCAGCCATTGATCGAACAGTTCAATGCACTGCTATTGCGTCTTGATCAAGCTTACGAGCAGCAAAAAGGATTCAGCGCGGACGTCGCTCACGAATTGCGCACCCCCCTTGCCAACATGACAGCGAGCAGTGAACTCGCCCTCCTTGGTGGCGCTACGGATCCGTCTTTGCGCGATACGTTGGAGTCCAATCTCGAAGAATTGGATCGAATGACAACCATAGTGGGAGATATGCTCTTCCTCGCTCAGGCAGACCGGGGAGAGGAAGCCCGGCGAGTCCACTCCGACAGCTTGTTGAATGAGCTGCGTGATGTGCTGGTCTATTACGAGGCGACACTGGAAGAGGCAGGCCTCACAGTCTCCGCGGTAGGCGACGTCGCCGGCGAGTATGACGTGTCGCTGCTGAAACGCGCGATCTCCAATCTGATCGAGAACGCGATGCGGCATGCCGCCGCGGGAACTGTCGTGCTGCTCAGGCTGTCGGGGAACGACACTTCCTCGACTATCGAAGTCGAGAACACCGGCAACGCAATCAGTGCCGCCAAGCTGGAGCGCATTTTTCAGCGTTTTTACCGTGGCGATGCCCCGAATGGTGCGACAGGACAACGCAACCACGGCCTCGGCCTGTCCATCGTTGCCGCCATTGCACGCATGCACGGCGGCACCCCCATTGCTCGATCCTCCGGCACGGTTACCGCTATTGGGCTGCGCGTTCCAAACCAGCGACACGATGCCGAGAACTCAGAAAATTCGTCGCGTCCGGGCCACGCTTCTACTCGTTGAAGCTGACGCCCTCCACCGGGATAACTGGCTCCACCCACTTATAGGTGGTTGAGAGAACGCTCCGGGAGTACTCCTTGCCGGCCCAACTCAGGTGCAACAGGTCCGCGACAGTCCATCCTGTCCAATCTGCGCGAAAGGGACGCAGCGCCGTCTCCGTAGCCGGCGCACTCGCCAAAGCATTGCGCCAGACGATTGCCGGAATACGATAGCCTGCCGGCGTACCGGGGCTATGCCCAACCAGGTTCCCGCCGTGTCCGACCTCCTGACCGTGATCAGACAGATACATCCACGCCAGGTACTCGTTGGACCGGTCCTCACCCGCTGCCCGTGTCTGGTCCAACAACCGTGAAACGATCGTATCGTGATACAGCAGTGCGGCATCGTACGCATGCCTGGAACGCCGTACCCAGCTCGCCCGCTTCTGTTGCATCATGCCCGCCTCCACGGCGTCCACCTCGTCGTCGAACGGGTTGTCTCCCAGGGGGAATCGCTTCTCGTAATGCGGATGCGCACCGAGAAGATGCACGACGATGAATTTGGTGTCGGCGGGATCGTCGAGCGCCTCCTGGACGCAGTCCAGTATCTCCTCATCCAGCGATCGGGTGATTCGGCCAGGCTCACGATTGACGAAATCAACCACATCAGCCAGTCGACCATGCTGATGCTCGATCGCAACATCGTCGTGATTACTGATCCACCAGGTCTTGTAGCCGGCCTGTCGGGCCAGTGCCAGCAAGTGCTGCGACTCGTCGCCGGCGGCGCGTCCAAACGAAAACATGTTAGTCAGCGACGGTAATGTACTGGCGTCGACCGACCAAGCGTGGCGCATCACTACCATGCTGTCGCCCAACTCACGTTGCTGAACCATCAGTCGCGGTGTGGTGGCCCGTGCATAGCCGTAAAGCGAAAGATTGTCGCGATTGACGCTATCAGAGATCACCAGAACAACCGTAGCCGGGCCAGGCCGAGAAACAACGGGCTGAACCGCCTTAGCACGGGCCAAGGCTGCATCGCGATCGTCTTGCATGTCGGCCCAGTCCGCGCGCAGTTGTTGGACGGACAGGTTCCAGTTAACCCAAAATGCCACGGGCTGGAGACGCCGCCATGGCTTGCTGGCATGCGCGGCCGTTCCGACCAGTAATAGGGACACCAGCACAACACGCGCCCAACGGGAACGGCCCGCCGAACGCCGGCCAAGCGCCACCAAACCCGCCACTACCAGGGCTGCGACAAGCACGACCAGTGCAGCCGGCAGCAGCGTTGGCCAATACGACGACAGGTACTCCCCCCCCTCACGCACATTGGTGTTTGCGATGGCCCCCAACACCAAACTGCTATCGGGAGCCGCCTGATAGGTGGCAGTCAGGTAGGACCTTGCAACCGCATCAAGCATGAAGCCGACCGTGGCCAACCAGACAATGCCGGCGCGCAGCCAGTGCAGCCAGGCACTGCGGACCGGCCAAGCCAGCCAGACCACAAAGGGCAGCAACAGCACCATCACCTGGCCCACTCGCTTGCCGTCATACCCTTGCACGATGAACAGAAGAGATAGCGCGCCAAGAAGGAGCGAGGGAAGCCATGCAGCAACACTGTGTGTCGCGAGCTTCTGGCGCGTAAAAGCGGGCGAAATCATGGGAGACTCGGACTCAGAACCTGATCGACTGCGTAGCTGATTCAAGCCATCAAAGCGATACGGGAAGTACGTTGACGATGCTTTCGGCGAAGACCAGTTGTATTGCCGTTCCTTCCGGCCTTCTTCTAGACACGCGAATGGGCCACCCGAGTCTTTCGGCAAGAATGCTGACCACGATAAGCCCTAGACCCGAAGACTGGCGTTTGTTCCAGAGATCGTCGGCGCCAGACCCTGCCAAGAGATCGAGCCGACTGCCATCGAGGCCCTTCCCCTGATCGCGGACCTCCAAGAAACTCGATGTCACCACCACTTCGACGGCGCCCGCGGTATGCCTTAGAGCGTTCTGCAGAATATTCAGCAGCAGCATTTTGACCAGTGTTCTATCCGCCAATGCGGTGACTGCATTCTTCTCGATCAAGGAGATTCTCGCGACACTCGAGTCAACACTCGTCAGGTCCAGGAGCGCCTCGTTCAGTAACTCGCTCACGGAGAAGCGCTCTTCTCTTGTCGGAATCTCTTCTCTACGCCCAGCCTTCAGGACAACTTCGAGATTGCCCGCCATTTCCTGGGCTGCTCGCTGCGCGCGTGTCAAAGTCCTCAAGTCAGCTTCCCCCAACGCGCCGCGATCACGCATGACATTGAGCGCCCCCGTCACCACTGCGATTGGCGTCCGCAATTCGTGGCTGGCCAAGCGTAGTAGCGTTCGCTCTCGGTCGATATAAGCCTCCAACTCGCGTAGGAACAAGTTGAAGTTCTCAGCTATCGAATTGAGTGCCGAGTCATGGAATTCGGTCGGGACTCTGTCTATCGACGCACTGGGCTTGGTCCGGTCGATCAATGTGGCGAGTACACGAATTGGTCTGACCAGACGAACCACGCCGATTCGCGTCAAAACCAGCGCGACAATCAGGATAAGAACGCTGACTCCCCACACCGCCCGTTCCATCAACCTCATTTCATTCTCAAAGAGGGTAATGTCTCTAGCGATGTAGAACATACCCCCGTCCACCTGTGAAATGGCAGCGAGATAGGTTTTCCCATCCACGGACACGTCGTCCGAGAAAGGTGCAGTCAGCCCCCTGAACAGTTCGGGAACCGCGACCTGATCGACAGTCCCCGTCGGCACATAAAGCGCCAGCATCCCCGGCGCCGACCACTGCATCGGCACGTTTCTCGATGCCGCGCTCACGAGCGCCTCCTGGGTCTGCATGAGGTCAGTACCAAGCATGGCGCGCTCGACGCCATCGTGAGCGAGCAGCGACACCAAGACCACCGTAGTCAGACAGAAGGCCGAGACCAAGGCGACCAGCCATTGAATCCGTGTTGATATGGAGCGGTTCATTTCACTCTTCTCCAGGCTGCACCAGTCGGTAGCCTCTTCCTCTTACGGTTCGAATCAAATCCGCTCCCGTTGTGAGTTTCAGCAAACGCCGCAAGTTGTAAACGTGGGTTCGCAACGTGTTCGAATCGACTTCTCGAGACTTTCCGGACAATTCAGCCATCAAATCCTCATAGCTCACGAAGTTTGGATAGCACTTGATCAAGGTCTCGAAAATCATTGCACCGCTGGACCCCAACTCGACGCTCGGACCGCTGTCCAGGGACAAGATCAACGTTCCCTGGTCGAAGGCCAGCACCCCGGCACGGACTACTTTCTTTCGTCCAGAGGAACGTCGATGTAAGGCTTCAATGCGAGCCTTGAGTTCACGCAGGTCGAAAGGCTTGACAAGGTAGTCGTCAGCCCCGCTGTCGAAGCCTTCCATTTTGTCCTCCATCTCCGATCTAGCCGTCACCAAGATGATTGGAGTGAAAGAGCCGAGCTCCGAACGTACTCGCCGGCATAGCTCGAGTCCGGACAAAGCGGGCAGCATCACATCAAGAACGATGACGTCATACTGGTTCACGCTGAGCAAATGAAGCGCTGTCAACCCATCATAGGCAAAGTCCAGGGCATAGCGCTCCTCCCCCAGGTACTCCATGATGTTCTCGGCCAGCGGCAATTGGTCTTCGACGATAAGCAGGCGTGTCAAGCGTTCCATATCACGGGGCAAGAACGTGAATCGGGGCAAACTTGCTGGACGATCGGCCCGCGTCAGGGGGCGTAAATACGACCAGGAAATACCGCTTGTTCTCGTAGACAACTCTCCATCCATCGGGGACCAGTCGAGAGAACTCGGCAAAAGCCGATCGCGGAACGGCGAGATTGACAGGCAGGCGCGAGCGGGCCAATTCGGCGGCGAGATCACTTAGCTCGACCCTTTCCGCCCTACCCGCCGAATAGAAACGCGCAGAAAAGGGCCGATCATTCACGTAGACCAGGCGCGCATACGCCCCGGCGCCACGGCTCTGTGCATATCCGATCAGTTCGCGCTCTGTCTTCACGCGGTTGGTCGAATCATGCACAACCAGGCTCAGCACCAAACAAACACTCGGAACGAGTGCACCGGCCGCGACGATGCCTTTGCTTGAGAGGGACCATCCTTTCGCCCGGACATACATGGCACAAAGCATCGCAAACGCAGGCAGCCCAGGCAGCACGTAAGTCCACAGAATATTGTGCGCGAATGTGAAGAAGAGCATGGGAAACAGCGCCCACGCCGCAAGGTACTTCACCTCATCTGTCATACGAGTCCGCACTTGGTCAAGTGCTTGGCGCTCACGCACCAGACCTATCACTCCCACTAGCGGCAACAAACTCCATGGGAATGCGGCCATCGCCCAGTTCCACCAGATCGCGCCGAAAGGCTTTAGATGGGCAGAACCATAAAGATCACCCTTCCATCCTGGCTCGATGAATCTCAGTAGGTGCTCACCGACGACAAAGTACTGAACGAAGCCCGGCGTGCGGATCTCCGCCATGACATACCAAGGCAGCACCAGCACCGCCGTCAACAGCAAGCCGCTCACCCATGGCAGCTTGGCCAGCGACCGCCAGTGTCCGCGGGAGACACAAAGCCAGGCCAGCAGGGGTCCTCCGGTCAGAGCCAGGACAAGCGGCCCTTTGGCCAGCAAGCCAACGGCGATGCCCAGAAAGAATCCGTACCCCCAGCACCGGCCACGCCCCTGCAAAGCCAGCCTGAAAGACACCATGCTCAGCGTAGTACCAAGCGCCAGAAAGGGGTCCGTCAGAACGGCGCCAGCAGCAACAAATGAAAGAAGTGACGTAGCCAGAATCCAGGCTGCCAACATGGCGCCGGCCAAACCAGTGGTGATGCGCAAATAGGCGAACGTCAGTGCCCCGGTCAATACGGCGGCGATTAGCGAGGGCAATCTTCCTGCGATCTCGGTGATGCCGAACGCGCTAAAACTGGCTGCCTGGGCCCAAAATGACAGCGGTGGTTTTCCCCAGAACGGAACGTCAGGCGAGAACCAGGGCGTTACCCAATTTCCTGTCTCCACCATCAGGCGGGCAATCTCCGCATACCGTGGCTCCGATGTATCAATGAAAGGCAAGAGATACATTGCAAGAAGTCGGACGCCGACAGCCGCACCGAGTAGGACAACAAACAGTCGAGTAGTGGATGACATGGCTTCAATTCGGACGTGGCGACGGCTGCGTATCTGTTTGTCTCTCGACGATGTCCTGCACCAGATAGACGGGGCGCTGCTTGATTTCGGTATGGATTCTGCCCACGTATGCACCGAGCACCCCGATCGTGGAGAGCTGAAGTCCAGCCAGGAAAGTCACCAGCGCAACGAGTGCAAGAGGCACTGACATCGATTCGTCGTATAGGAGAATACGGGCGACAACCAGCAGCCCAAGTGCACAGCCGATTGCCAGAATGATGGTGCCGGTGATCGAAGCAATGCGAAGCGGACTGAGCGAGAACGACGTGATGCCGTCGAAGCCAAGCTTGGCAAGATTGTGCAGGCCCCACTTGCTGCGGCCGGCGACCCGTGGCGCGCGGTCGTACAGAATGGTGGTTGTCGGCATGCCTATCCATGCAAACAGTCCCTTCATGTAGCGACCCCGCTCCGGGATTTTTCGCATCGCGACGACAGCACGTCGGCTCAGCAACCGGAAGTCACCAGTATCGGGAGGTATTTCAACCTCGCTCAACCGGTTCAGGATTCGGTAGTAGATATGCGCCGACACCCGCTTGAGCCATGTATCTCCCATTCGCGTCCGACGACGCATAACCACGACATCTGCCCCCTCCTTCCAGGCTTTGACCATGTCGGGGATCAGTTCCGGAGGATCTTGCAGATCAGCGTCCAGAATGATTACCGCCTCGCCATGAGCATGGTCGAGCCCAGCGGTCATCGCGGCCTCTTTGCCGAAGTTGCGCGATAGATGGATGACTCGCATAGCCCCCAGCGCCATGGCTGTTCGGTCCAGATAGGCGGCGGTTCCGTCCTTGCTGCCATCGTCGACAAACAGAAGCTCATACGAGACCGCGAGCACCTCGAGTACGCTCCGGAGTCGAGCAAGGCAGACCGGCAGCACGGCGAGTTCGTTAAATACCGGAATGATGATCGTCAGCACAGGCGGCGTCGGCACAGCGGCAGGCGAAGACACACTGCTCATGACCGTAGAATCCATCTCGTCATCAAGAAGTTGAAAACGGCTACGAGCGCGGTAGTTAGGAGTTGCGCCGAGGCAACATTCGTCGGCAAATTGTCGAGTACCCATTTGAAAATCGTTGAATTAAACGACCAGCTGGCACACACTAATAAGGCGTAATGCAGTGCATGCGTTGAAGCGGCGCCAGTGCTGGCAAAAGTTACCGTGCGCTGCCATACGAAGTTGACGAAGGCTCCCGCCACAGCGCCAATGGAAGTGGCGACGACGGGGTTGACCGAACAAACAACTAATAAAAACATCGTCAGCCAATGCACACCTGTGGCGCCAGCCGCGCCTACCAGGTAGCTGCTCGTCAAACGCGAGTGCGCGCAGATCCAAGTTCTCAGCAGAGAACCTCCTGTTCGATATATTCGGATCCGGGGAGTGTAGCGAGAGCTACACCAAATCAAGATCAACGAATTATCAAGAATTCGTCAAAGAGATCCCGGCGTCATGTTTCGGCAATCAAGCAATATTCCGCCTCGGAGGCAAGCCGCCGAGGCGTACTACACACATAGCCCTGCCTAGGCCATCACCTCCTGATTAGCCGCATCGGCACGATCCCCATCACGCTCATTTCGATGTACCAGCCGGTACAGCAACGGCAGCACCAACAGCGTCAGCGCAGTTGAAGAAACGATGCCTCCAATCACTACCGTCGCCAACGGGCGCTGGACTTCGGCGCCGGTTCCCGTCGCCAATGCCATCGGCACAAAGCCGAGCGAAGCGACCAGTGCCGTCATCAACACCGGCCTCAGTCTAGTCAAGGCCCCGGTATGAACCGCGTCATCGAGCGTCGCGCCTTCAGCACGCAACGAGCGGATGAAGGACAGCATCACCAGGCCATTGAGCACCGCCACGCCTGACAGCGCGATAAAGCCAACAGCGGCGGAAATCGACAACGGTATTCCTCTCAGCCACAAGGACAGGATGCCTCCGGTGAGCGCGAAAGGGATGCCGGTAAATACGATGAGCCCGTCCTTGACGTTCCTGAACATCGCGAACAGCAGGACAAACACCAACAACAGAGCGACCGGCACCACAATCTGCAATCTAGCCGTCGCGGATTGCAGTTGCTCGAACGTCCCGCCCCACGTCGACCAGTACCCTGCAGGCAAGCGAACAGAAGCCTCGATTCGATCTTGAGCCTCGGTCACGAACGAAGTGAGATCCCGACCTCGGACATTGGCGCTGACCACGATGCGTCGCTTTCCGTCTTCGCGACTGATCTGGTTGGGCCCCGGCGACAGATCAAACAGCGCCAGTTCCGACAACGGAACAAATGCGGTGCGCGCATCGCCGCTCTTGGGCAGCGCGACAGGAAGGCGCTTCAGTGTTTCAATGTCACTGCGCACCTCATCAGGCAGACGTACCAGAACGTCGAATCGACGATCGCCCTGGAAGAAAATGCCTGCTTCGCGCCCGCCTACTGCAGTAGCGATTGTTTCCTGAACTTCCACCATACTGACGCCATACCGGGCCGCCTTCTGCCTGTCGACCGAAATCGTCAACATCGGAAGACCTGTCGTTTGCTCTGCCTTTACCGATTCGGAGCCAGCGACCTTGGACAGCACACCAACGACCTCCGCCGCCGAACGCTCGAGCTGCGCCATGTCATCCCCGAATATCTTGACCGCTACGTCCGATCGTACCCCCGAGATCAACTCATTGAACCGCATCTGGATTGGCTGCGTGAACTCATAGTTGTTGCCAGGCACCTGCGCAACAATTTCCTGAATAGCTGCGAGCACTTGGTCATGAGATCGCTTCGGCTTTGGCCAGTCCGCGAGCGGCTTCATGATGATGTAGGTATCCGCCGCGTTCGGAGGCATCGGGTCGGCGGCGACCTCGGCTGTCCCCACGCGTGCAAAAACCCGGTCAACCTCGGGAACCTTCTTGATATTCTTCTCGAGCAGTTGCTGCATAGCCACTGACTGGGTCAGACTGGTACCCGGCACACGCAACGCTTGAACAGCGATGTCCCCTTCGTTCAGGTTCGGGATGAACTCCGCGCCTAGCTTCGTGGTCAAGGCCATGGAAAGCACGATGGCAACGCCGGCGAATACAAGCACGATCAACGGGTTGGCTTGCGTCCACGACAGCATCGGCTCGTAGCCACGACGAGCCCACGACATCAGGCGGTTTTCCTTCTCTTCCACCTTCTTGTTCAAAACCAGAGCGACCGCGGCGGGGACGAAGGTGATCGACAGAATCATCGCTCCCAGCAGCGCCAACACCACGGTGATCGCCATCGGATGGAACATCTTCCCTTCCACGCCGCTGAGCGCGAAGATGGGCAGGTACACGATCATGATGATCAACTGGCCGAATATTAGCGGTCGACGCGCTTCGCGCGCGGCCTCGAACACCTCGCGGAAGCGCTCCGACCTCGTCAGCAACCGCCCCTGACTCGCTTGCGCGTGGGCCAGCCGACGAACGCAGTTCTCGACAATCACGACCGCACCGTCCACGATAATCCCGAAATCGAGCGCCCCGAGACTCATCAAGTTGGCGCTGACCTTGTAAGTTACCATCCCTGTAAAGGTGAACAGCATCGACAGGGGAATCACCATCGCGGTGATTAGCGCCGCGCGTATGTTGCCGAGGAACAGAAACAGCACAACAATAACGAGCGCGGCTCCCTCGACCAGGTTCTTCTTGACGGTGGCAATCGCCTTGTCGACAAGCGTGGTGCGATCGTAAACGGTAATCGCCTTAACGCCGGGCGGAAGTGTTTTGTTGATGCTGGCCAGGCGCACGTTGACAGCCTGAGCGACCGAGCGACTGTTCTCGCCGATCAGCATGAACACAGTACCCAGAACGACTTCACGACCGTTCTCGGTGGCGGCGCCGGTACGCAGTTCCTTGCCGATGCCCACCTCCCCCAGGTCTCGGACACGAATGGGCTGCCCGCCCACGCTACTGACGATAATGTCGCGAATATCCTCGATCGAGGCGACCTGGCCAGGTGCGCGGACGAGGTATTGCTCCCCTCCTCGCTCGATATAGCCTGCGCCCACGTTGACGTTGTTGGTCTCGAGGGCGGCGACCACATTGGCGAGGGTCAGCCCGTAAGCCGCGAGCCTTTCGAGATTGGGTGACACGACATACTCTTTGTCGTAGCCACCGATCGTGTTGATCTCGGTTACTCCAGGCACGGTTCGCAACTGCGGACGGATGATCCAGTCCTGGACCTCTCGCAGATCCGTCAGTGTGTACTCGGATCCGTCAGCCTTCTTAGCACCGGGCTCAGCCTCCACCGTCCACATGTAGATCTCGCCCAGGCCGGTGGAAATCGGCCCCATCGTCGGAGTGACACCGGCTGGCAAAGACGCCGCAGCCTCCTGGATACGTTGGTTGACCAGTTGACGGGCGAAGTAGATGTCAGTTCCGTCTTTAAAGATCACCGTGACCTGAGACAGACCGTAGCGAGACAAGGAGCGTGTCTGCTCGAGATTCGGCAACCCCGCCATGGCAGTTTCGACCGGGAAGGTGATGCGCTGTTCGGTCTCCAGCGGCGAGTATCCCGAAGCGGCCGTGTTGATCTGCACCTGAACGTTGGTAATGTCAGGCACGGCATCGATGGACAGACGCGTGTAGTTGTAGGCACCAACACCGATCAGCCCGATGACGGCGAGCATGACCAGCCATCGCTGTTCGATGGCAAAACGAATAATTTTCTCAAACATGATTCTTCCTGAAAGAGCCTGGAGGTACGTTCAACGCCTTACAATCTTGGCGACGTTCAGTGGGCGTGTTCCGCCTCGCTCTTTCCGAGCTCAGCCTTGAGCGTGAAAGTATTCGTGGCCGCATATCGCTGCCCCGGCTCCAATCCTCCCGTCACCTCGACAGAGGTACCGTCCGTGCGTCCGGTCTGCACCTTTTGAGCCTTGAAGCCTTCAGGAACGGCGAGGAAAATCGTGCTTGAGTTATCGACAGTTTGAATCGCGGTCGCTGGCACAGCGATAGCCACGGGTTGCGGCTTCGCCATGACTTCGGCCGTAATAAACAGCCCGGGACGCCACAGCGACCCCGGATTCTCCAGCGTTACCCTGGCGGTAGCGGTCCTGGTCTGATCCCCTATCAAAGGCCCGACGTAACCTACGGTTCCTTCAGTCGTCTGCGAGAAGGCGCTGGTCGAAATGCGGACTTTCTCGCCTACCGCGACTACCGGCAGATCCTTGGGCGCAACGATAAACTCAGCCCAGACAGTTCGCAGATCGGCAATGGTGAACGCTTGGTCTGTTTCGTTGACCGCTTCGCCCAAGGTCATGTGCTTGGCGATGACGACACCCTCGAAAGGCGCTCTCAGCGCGTATTGATTCAGGCCGGAAGCCGCAGCGCCGGCGCCGACAGCCGCCAGCTTCTGACGGGCGTTCTGGACTGCGATGCTGGCCTCTTCACGGGCAGTCTTTGCCTGAAGAAACTCTTGCTCGGCCGAGACCTTTTCATTCCACAGACGCTCCTCGCGCTTGTAGGTTTGATCGGCGAGCTCTGCGCGCCGCTGGGCAGTAGTCAGCGCACTCCGCAAATCAGACAGATTCGCGCTTACGATCGTGGCCAGGACTTGCCCACCTTTGACCGTCTGCCCCAGATCGGCGGAGACAGCTTCGACAATGCCTGCCACGCGCGGCACGACATGCGCCAGCCGATCGGCATTGAATCGGATCTCTCCAGGAAAGCGCGTGGAAGACGCCACCGTGCCCGGCGCGGCGATCGCGACCTGAATATCGCTCTGAGTGATTTGCTCTGCCGTGAGTTTGATGACGCCTTCATCGTCATGGCCCTCCTCTTTAGACTCGGCACTCTTCTCGCCCTCTTGCCCGTGGCCGTGGCCATCGCCAGCGTCATGGGAGCCCCACGGATAGAAAATTCCGAACATGGCGAGTCCGCCTGCAGCCACGATGGCTGCCGCGACGATGGTCTGTTTCTTGGTGATCGACATATACGTTCCTTAGCGACCGAGCACTCGGTCGATAACGATGGCAGCCTGATAGGAATCGGCCAGTGTGGTCAGATAGCGAATTCGAGACTGGAACAAGGTGCGCTGAGCGTCGAGCACATCGATAAAGCTGAACTTGCCTGCTTCGAATCCCTTCGTCGCGACGTCGTAGGCCTGCTGAGCCCCTGGAAGCAAGGTATTCCGCAACATCTGCGCTCCGGCTCTTGCCTGCGACAGACGAATTGCCGCCTGGGAAAGCTCGTTGCGCATCGCTATCTCGACAGAGCGGTACTGGTCCTGCGCTTGGTCAGCCCGCACCTTGGCCTCGTAGAGATTGCCTTGGTTCCGGTTGAAGAACGGCAACGGGATCGACACGCCGATCAGCGTCTGATTCCTGCCAAGATCGTTGCTCCGCTGACTACCGGCCGATATCGTCACGTCGGGATATTGCTTGGAACGCTCCACATCGACTACCGCCTTTCGACGCTCGATCTCCAGCCTTCCAGCAACAAGCTCGGGCGCGCTACCCAGGTCTCTCAACAGCACATCAACGGGTCCACGATCCGGCAATTGCTCGAGATCGCCAACCGCACGGATAAATGCCGGCTCGCTGCCACCCCAGAGCGCGACCAGGAATCGACGCGCCCCCTCGAGACGAGCCCGCGCGTCAGTCAATGCAAGTTCGGCGTTGCCCTGTTCGACAGTGGCGCGGGTCTCTTCCAACGGCGGCACCTTGCCGGACGCCACGCGGCGCTTGGCAATGTCGGTCGCCTTCTGCGCAACACCATAGGAAGCTTGCGCCAACTCCACACCTTCCTGCGCAATCAGCACCTCGAAAAAGGCGCCGACTGTCGCCGCACGAACGTTGGCGCGGGCCAACGTCAGATTCGCGACGGCAACGTTCTGAGCCCGCTGAGCAGCCACCACTCGGGCCGTCCGCTTACCACCCAGCTCGATCGGAATGCCGATCTGTGCAGCGGTAGTCCGCGTCTCCCTGCGCGTATCCTCCATACTGAGGGATAGCTCGGGGTTGGGTAACAGCCCTGCCTGCGTAATGCTGCCGTCGAGCGCATCGACTTCTTTCGCCGCGGCCTGCAAGGCTGCGTTCTGACTGGCGCTCAGTGCGAGCGCGACATCGAGCGTCAGCGGAGCTGCGGGCTCGGCAGCAACGGCAGGAGGCGCACTGGAGAATGGTTGTGCCAAGGCAGGCACGATGGGGTTGGCGACCAGCGCCAACCACAGTACTAAGGATCGCATCGAATTTCACCTGAAACAATGTCGGGAAATTCGGCGAGACAGGAAAAAGGAGGAACGTCTCGCCGAGTAACTAGACGAGAGGCGGCCACTGTGGCCGTTCAGGTTGAGACACTGGACCCGATAGAGGCAACCAGTTGGCAGGAGCGGTCAATGCGACCGTGACAGATCCAGCCGGGGCAAGAGACAAGACGGGGAAAACCGCGTGGCTGGCAACCAGGTGGCACACCATGCAATCCGCGTGCGACCAGCCACCGTCAGCCTGCTCGACATCCTCGCCCATATGAACATGCTTGTGATGTCCGAAGTGGGAAGACACCACCTGCTCGGCCTCGTGCTCGCAATATCGTGCCGATACCGCCCAGGTAGCCTGGAAGGGCACTAGCAGAATAAGAAGGAGGACGAATAGTCGGCGCATGGCTGCAAGTTTACTGGAGACCGGCAACGCAACTGACAAACAGTTTGATGACATTTCTGTCATTTTCCGCGCTGCATCAACGAATTTCAACGAGCGGACTAACTCGCTGAAAGCCATTTAAAACCCTGAAGCAGCTACAGGGTCAACAACTGTTTGGGGACACTGCCGTGTCCCTGCTGCAACGGTCACGGACCAGAGCGGTGGATCTCTATGGCAGGAGGGTTCCCCGCCTCGGCAGCGCCATGCCAACGGCGCAATGCCCGCTGGAAAAACAGACTGTTGGGTAGCTGAAGCGTTGTGCCGTTGGTCTGGTCTCCGCTTTCCAGCAAAGTGGTGTACACCAAGTTGATATCTACCACTCGTCCACGCAAACCCGGCTTGTCCCCCGACTCGAGCAATTCCACCAGGTCTCCCGCCCGAAACGTACGAGTTGTAAAAATCAGCAGCGCACAAAACAAGTTCGAAAGAACGCTCCAGGCGGCGAAGAACGCCACGGCGGCCACCGTGGCGAAGCCCGTAAAAGCGGCCCACAACGCCATTCCGGACACGCCTAGGCGCTCCAACGACCATAAGAGTGCACCGCCGTAGACGATGAATGCCAACACGCGGCGCGACAGAAGCGCCACCTTTGCGGGCAAAGCATAGGTAGCGGTCAGTCTCGCAACCAGGTGGCGTGCGAGTCGCGCGACCACCCAGGCCGCGAAAACGATGGCACCGATCTGAAACGCGACGACCAGCGCATCTAACCAGTTATCCGCCCATCGAGGCAAGCGGGCGTGAAGCGAGAGCAGAAAATCTTTCATGCTGGAGGACAGTGCGAACGCGGACAGGTTTCGATTTTGCCTCATTATCGGCGACGAATATCAAACCCTCATCAAACCGCTCTCACCTCCCTATACTGGCGTCATCTCACTACCGAGGCGCCAAGACATGACGGACAAGCTCAGCCTTGATATTCCCCTGGTTCTGCCGAACATTCTTAGCGAGGCTGACGCTTGCGTACAGCGCCTCATCAATGAGCTTCAGGCTCGTGCCGGGGTGGAAAAAGCACACGTCAAGTCAGCGCAGGGATCCGCACCCGCTCAGTTGTGCATTCACTACGATGCCGCTGTCTTGCCGCTATCCAGGATCCGGGAACTCGTACGCGCTGCCGGTGCCGGCATCAGCGCTCGATTTGGACACGTCCAATGGCAGGTCGACGGCATCAGCCACCAGCGACGGGCAGACACGCTGTCAGAGCGCCTTCGCACTGTACCGGGCGTCATCGAAGCGTCAGCCAGTGCGAGCGGAGAAGTGCTGGTCGAGTTCGACCGTGAAGCGACCTCCGAACAACACCTCCTCGACACCATGTCGCAGATGGGAATCACGCGAAAGGAGAATCCGTCTGCCCGCCCTGCAGGACACGGGTCCCCAGGACATCAGCACGGTACCGACGAGGAAGGCGGCGACCACAAGCACGAACACGGCGGCCTGCTCGGTCCAAACACGGAGATGATCTTTGCATTGAGCTGCGGTGCGATGATGGGGCTCGGTGTCGCCATTGAGAAGTTCTCTACGAACACTCCTTCGTGGCTTCCTTTAGCCTGCTACATCCTCGCATATCTACTCGGCGGGTTTTACACACTGCGCGAGGCCATCGACAACCTTCGGCTGAAGCGATTCGAGATCGATACGCTGATGCTGGTCGCTGCCGCGGGTGCGGCAGCCCTGGGGTCGTGGGCGGAAGGTGCCCTCCTGCTATTTCTGTTCAGCCTCGGGCATGCGCTGGAGCACTACGCCATGGGCCGAGCAAAGCGTGCGATCGAGGCGCTGGCCGAACTGGCTCCCGATACCGCCACCGTTCGACGCCTTGGACGCACCGAGGAAATCCGGGTGGAAGACCTCGTCATCGGAGACAATGTACTGGTTCGACCGAACGAACGGCTTCCTGCCGACGGCTTCTTGCTAATGGGCTACTCGAGCGTCAATCAGGCACCAGTGACTGGTGAGAGCATTCCCGTCGACAAACGCCCAGTCCCGGACGCGACACTTGCGCGTGCCAAGCCGGACACGGTCGATGCCGCATCCCGCGTTTTCGCAGGAACGATAAACGGGGGAGGCGCCATAGAAATAGAAGTGACGCGCAAGTCTGGCGACTCCGCGCTTGCTCGCGTCGTCAAGATGGTCAGCGAGGCGGAAACTCGAAAATCCCCCACCCAGCGGTTCACGGACAAGTTCGAGCGAGTTTTCGTTCCGGCCGTTCTACTGCTCGCCTTTATCCTGCTATTCGCCTGGGTCGTTGTCGACGAGCCCTTCCGCGATAGCTTCTACCGTGCCATGGCCGTTCTGGTGGCTGCCAGCCCATGCGCGTTGGCGATTGCCACACCCAGCGCGGTCCTTTCTGGCATCGCGCGCGCTGCCCGCGGGGGCATACTCATCAAAGGCGGTGCACCATTGGAGGAGTTGGGTTCGCTCAATGCCATGGCCTTCGACAAAACAGGGACCCTGACCGAGGGACGACCACGAATCACGGATGTGCTTCCGGCCGAGGGAGTCAGCGAAGACGAGTTGCTGTCAGTTGCCGTCGCCGTCGAATCCTTGAGCGACCACCCCCTTGCGGCAGCGATCGCGCGAGATGGCCGGGAGCGCTTGGGTGGCCGCGACCTTCCCGTCGCGAGCAAGCTAGAGAACCTGATCGGACGCGGCGTATCCGCCGAGCTGGATGGAGAACCGGTATGGATCGGCAAAGCGGAAATGTTTGGTGCACTGGACGTACCCGCCCTCGGTGCGTCAACGCGGAATGCCATCGATCAGCTCCGTGAGGCGGGCAGAACGAGCATGGCCGTCCGCAAAGGTTCCCGGGACCTGGGTGCTGTTGGATTGCTCGATACGCCGCGCGAGGGCGCGCGCGAGACATTGCAGCAACTGCGCGAACTCGGCATTACCCGCATGATCATGATCTCCGGCGACCACACGAACGTGGCCCAGGCGGTAGCGAAAGACGTCGGGCTGGACGAAGCCTGGGGCAACCTGATGCCCGAGGACAAAGTCGAAGCAATACGCAAGATCCGCGAGCAGACCAAGGTTGCCATGGTAGGCGACGGCGTCAACGATGCACCGGCCATGGCAAATGCCACGGTAGGCATCGCCATGGGCGCAGCGGGCTCGGATGTTGCCTTGGAAACGGCGGACGTGGCGCTCATGTCTGACAATCTGAGAACCCTTCCGTTCGCCGTGGGCCTCAGCCGCCACACCAAGTCAGTCATTCGCCAGAATGTATTCGTGAGCCTGGGTATCGTCGCAATCCTTGTGCCGGCAACGATCATGGGCTTGGGAATCGGCGCGGCAGTGGCGGTCCACGAAGGGTCCACGCTGTTGGTTGTCGTCAATGCCTTGCGTCTTCTTGCTTATCGACAAGCCTGAGCGCTTTTGTCAGCGCTTCGAACATCCTCCGAGGAAATCAAGGCTTGGCTCGTAGCGCTCAGTCTTGATGTTCATCATGCCTAGCAGGAGATGCGACAGACTGTCGTGTGAAGTCGGCTGTCTGCTGATCCCGTCCAGGCACGCCATATCCACATTCAGGCTTTTCTTCAAGGCTGGAGACAGCCACAGCACTTGCGGCACCTTTTTCTGAAACGCCGGCGCAATCAGGTGGGGCAGCCCGTGAAGATAGACATTGTTCTCGCCGAGCGACTCTCCGTGATCAGAGACAAATAGCAATCCGGCATCGTGACTGTCCAGGTTTACCAACATGTCGATCGCTCTCGCCACGACATGGTCGGCGTAGGCCACACCGTTGTCATAGGCGTTGACGATGGATTCCCTCGAGCACTGCGCCAGATTGGCTGTAGTACACACGGGCGCCCAGCGCTGAAATGCCGGTGGATATCGCAAATAGTAGCGAGGGCCGTGATTACCCATCATATGCAGCACCACGACGAAGTCGCGCTGCGACGAGCCAATGCGATCAACAAGCCCATCCAGCAGGCTCTCGTCGTAACACAAGCCCGCAGGACATGCGCCAAGACTGGCCATGGATTCGAAAGGGAGTCCTCTGCACACACCTTTGCAGCCTGACTGGTTGTCTCGCCAAAGCGTATCGACACCTGTCCGCTGCAGGACATGGAGCACGGATTCGCTTCGACGGATGACAGCCTCGTCGTGCTGGCGTCTACCGGAAAGCGAGAACATGCATGGCAGAGAAACCGCGGTGCTCGTGCCACAACTCTCGACATCCGGAAAATTATAAACATCCCGCCTCTGCAACTGAGGCGTGGTCTGACGCCGATAGCCGTTCAATCCCCAATTCGCCGCTCGAACCGTCTCGCCCACGATCACGACAAACACGCGCGGACGGCGATTGCTTGCCGCTTCCCCACGGATGGCGTCGCTGGCAATCGGCTCCAATACCTCGGGCTCGTAGGTTTGCTCGCCCAGCACTCTCGCAACCGAGACGAGATAGTTTGCCGGCGTCACCAGGTAGCGCAACTCCCTCTTGTCGCGAAAGACCGGGACCGCAATGGCGGAGATCGACCACATCGCCAACCCGACGATCACAACACACGCTACGGCCCAACCCGCACGGTGAAAGAGGGCCAATGCAGTACCCCGCGCCGGCGACTGTGGCCACAAAGCGAAGACCGCTGCGGGGACAACGCCGTACAGACACACCTGAAGCCAGAGGATGATATTTCCCAGTAGTTCGCGGGCCTCCCTGGTGTCGGTTTCTACGACGTTCCGGAGCATCGACTTGTCGAAGTACACGCCGAATTCACGCATGAAATAAACCGCGAAGGGCGTAACGATCAACAATGAGATTCCCACTGGCTTAGCAAGAATCCGAGGGACAAAGCACAGCATAAGTAGCCAGTGCACCCCCACCAACACCACGAAAAGGCCTACGGTGACTCGCGGCGCTGCCGTCAGGCTCAAACCTGCGGCTTCGAGGAACTTCTCCCAGAAAACCTGATTCGCCCACAACGCGAAGTACACACTCAAAAGAAGGTAGAGCAGTTCGGTAGACACCGGAGGCAATATCGCCCCATCCCGACGGCGCGCCATGCTCCGCGCGGCACGAAGCTGCCATGAATTGACCATTTGATCGAGCCCAAGCAGGCCGTGTAGTCAAGGTCTCGCATCGCTGACGATCCGCGCAAACGCACGCTCCAGGTCAGAGGCCGGGAGAGGTCGAACGTTGCTGGAACGAGGAGAACGCCCACACGGCGTTAAAGAAGGCGAGCAGAGCTCACCGCCGAAACGCAAGCAGGCTCAACGCCACTTGGGGCGTTCCGGCGCTGGAAGATCAACGGAACGGTAGCTGGGGAACAGCAGAGGATATGGGATGAAAACGAGTGGCAGACTGGCAACCGGAGCAATTGGACCGATCAAGGCAGCAGCTGACACCGCATGGCACAAGCTGCATTCGTGCCCGACCGACGAAGGCGATGCCTCGGTAACCGTGTGGTTGTCGACGTGATGACCAAGATGGTGACGCTGATGGGTCGCCTCGCGGATATCGTGCTCGCAAAGCCCAGCGACAGAGCCCAAGACACCTCGCGCCAGCAGTAGGAGAATGACGACGACCGCAGTCACGCGAGCCATCAGCGACTTGCTCGGAAGACAAGGAGTCACGCCACCCTCAGATTGCAAAATTGTCATCATTCGGCCAGCGGCGCGTCGGCGCATCACGCCTAAAGTGACTCCTACAGACCACCACAACAGGAGTTTCACCATGAACCGCTCGATCACCGCACTCATCGCTACGCTCGTCATCGCCGCCCCCGGCATTGCACTCGCCAACTCGGCCTATCACGATGATGTCTATAACGAACGCTTCTTCTTCGCGGCGAATCACGATGCTCAACCGCAGCGCTCGGCGCTGAGCGGCACCCCTCAGGCTGCTAGCTTGAGCCAGAAGCCAACGCAAGGCAAGACCCGTGAACAGGTTCGGGAAGAGCTGCGTAACATCAGCGCAGACGAAAAGCGGCGTATGCAAGAGCTGTATGCCAACTAGGCAAGGCAATCCAGGCGGCGCGGTCAGTTTCGACTCGCCGCCTGGAATCGGATGACAACGTTGCTGCCGCGCTGATTACAAAATTGTCATTCGATCGCAAGCCAGCCGTTATCGTCGAACAGGTAATGTCTGTCGCCTGATAAAGCACGATGGCAAGTATGCAAGCGACGGGTCGTAATGCTCCCTGCCCATGCGGTAGTGGGAGAAAGAGCAAGCAGTGCTGTCTCGCCACGGGCGCGAACCCTCACAGTACGGTTGTTGCAGAGGCATATTTCCGTCGCGCAACTATTCTTCACAGCAGTGGCCGCTTCGATGACGCCATCGCCATCTACGAAGCAGCACTGGCAGCAGCACCTCGTCTTCCCCACGTTCACGCCAATCTCGGCAGCGCGTACAGCTCTGTGGGCCGCCTGGACGACGCGATACGCAGCTACTCCGAGGCCCTCGACCTGGCTCCTGACTCTGCCCACAACTGGAGCAATCTCGGTCTCGCGCAGCACGAGAGCGGCCAGTATTCGGACGCCGAGCACAGTCTGCG
Source organism: Pigmentiphaga kullae (assembly GCF_004216695.1). Classification (GTDB taxonomy): domain Bacteria; phylum Pseudomonadota; class Gammaproteobacteria; order Burkholderiales; family Burkholderiaceae_B; genus Pigmentiphaga; species Pigmentiphaga kullae. The sequence goes on along the minus strand of NZ_SGXC01000001.1, from coordinate 2,709,968 downwards.
CACCGCGCTATCGCTAGACCCCGGGCTTGCCATGGCCCACCACAATCTGGCTTGGCTGTTGCAGCGCCAACACCGTGTCGATGAAGCCATTGCTTCGTATCGAAGCGCTGCCCGCCATATGCCGGGTAGCGCTCAGTCGCACTACAACCTCGGCACGCTTCTGGAGCAAAAAGACAACGTCGACGAAGCACGATCCCACTATCGCGCCGCGCTGGACGCGTCTCCGACGTTCATCCCCGCCCATCGGGCGCTAGCCGATCTGGCACTACGCACCGTTCCGCTGTGGCACGTCCCAATGATGAACGATGTCGCCCGCAACCGCGCTTACCAAAACGCCTTGAACCGAGCAGTGAGGCCGGGCTCCGTGGTCTTCGAGATCGGTACCGGATCCGGCCTGCTTGCCATGATGGCCGCCAGGTACGGTGCCGAAACGGTGGTGACCTGCGAAGCGGACCAGATCGTCGCGCAGGCGGCGACCGAGGTCATACGAAGCAACGGATACAGCGCAACCGTGCAAGTGGTCCCCAAGCACTCCCAGGAAATGGTAGTTGGAGAACACCTTCCTCGCTCCCCCGACGTCTTTGTCTCCGAGATTTTTTCCAGTGAACTACTAGGCGAACACGTTCTGAGCAGCATCGAGGATGCGAAGCGCCGGCTGCTGTCGCCACAGACGCAGGTCATCCCACAATCGGCGAACATCATGATCGCGCTAGTAGGAGGAGACGCGCTGTGCGACAACCTGTTTGTGGCCGACGTCTGCGAATTCGATCTTCGCGCCTTCAATGCCATCGTTCCAAAACGTCAACCTCTGGTTCGCGAAGACTTGCCCGTCCAGCTGCTTAGCGACCCCCTCGCCGCATTCTCTTTCGATTTCCAAAGCCAGGCCTCCTGGCCGGGCGAGACCAAGATATTCGACATACCGGTCACCGGAGATGGCAAATGCGTCGGCATTCTGCAATGGATCCGCCTTCAATTGGATGACGAGGTTGCATTCGAGAACGCTCCAACTAGCCGCGCCGGTTCATCGAGCTGGACGCGATCCATCTATCTGTTCCCGGAGCCGACGAGTCTGTACCGACGGGACGTTGTCAGAGTACTGGCCGCCCACAATCGCAATTGTCCCTGGTTCATCGTTGAAGACCTCACTCGCCTCTCGGATCAGTGAGTGCCGCCCTGCCCCAAAATTTTCTAATCTTTCTTTGTGACATCCACCTCTGACAAGCTCAAGCGGCAGCCTGAAGGCGAAACGGCAAATTGCAAGCTCAAGGAGCGCATACGCCTTCGCGGACCCGACCTCACTCCCAGTATGCAGCGAGTGTGCGATTTCATGGCCGACCACCCGGGCGCGCTGCTGAACGCTTCCGCTGAGGAGATTGCACGTCTTGCGGGTGTCTCGGATGCTACCGTCATACGTACCATTCAAAAACTCGGCTACGAAGGACTTCCCTATCTGAAATTGGAGCTTCAAGCCTCAGCCATCGGGCACAACAACCCTGACCAAACGGTAGACACAGGACTGCTCACCACGCGCGCGGATGTCGACCGCGTAGTGGACTATGTGTTGGATGAGTCCCAGCAATCGTTGCGCCGACTTGCACAGCCTTCGACCCGGCTGGCACTCGCGCGCTCTACCGCCCTACTCACAAACGCCAAGCGAATCGGCATCATGGGGCGTGGCGCTTCAGCCATCATGGCGCAATACGGCGCCTGGCTCTTCGTCCGACACGGAATACCCGCTTATCCGATCATCGGGACAGGGCCGGCACTGGAGGACGAGCTCATCATGCTGGCTGCTGGCGACGCCCTGATACTTGCCATTCGAGATAGCAGCCATCGAGAGTTGGCTGCCGCCATGAACGAAGCAATCAGACTGGGCATTCCAACGATCATCATGACGGAGCAGCCGCGCCACGTGCTGACGCGGGCCTGCGCAGAAACAATCGTTCTGCCCGACGCACGCGCCAACGGCAGCCCCCTGTGCAGCTCGACCCTGACCTGCCTGGAAATGCTGGCGCTGGGCGCGGCCGCATTGCGGCCGCGGTAAACCTCCTCCTCATTCGACTGGCTAATCGAGGAGATCCGAGTAGTCGCCTTGTTCATAGCCCTCGATCGCTTTCCAGGGCAGGACCTTGGGTGCGGGGACCGAGACCGCCGTCATACGACTGACGGTCAATCCATGCGGCCCACGGCTCTCGATCTGACGCGCGTACTGCGCGGCTACGTCCCAGTCGACGGTGATCGATGACTCTCCTTGCCTCAAGCGGTAACGTTGTACGCCACCGCTCACCGGTCCCGCCTTCTCCATACGGGCCAGGCTACCCGGATCGACCAGCCAGTACGCCACATTCCACGACCCGCCGTAGCCGACATTGCCATAGTGTGCCTCGTCGATAGCCAGAACCTTGCGCTGTTGGCGCCACACCATCCGGACCTCGATTTTTCCATCCGCCGCTTGCTGCACCCATACCGGCGAACCAACGGTGCTCGAGTGCGCATGACCGGCATGCTCGCCCTGCTGACGCGCTTCATGGCCATGGGTGTCAGATGCCCCGAGCGCCGCCGGGAAATCGCGTTCAGTCCAAACCATGCCTGAGCGGCGGTATACCCGATCTGTGTATCGGCTCTCCCTTTGCACACCATCGCGCCCGATAGTCGTACTCTGACGCTGAACCTTCAGGTTCAGATCGGGCGCTGGGGTATCCTGTGCGGACGCCCCCATCGGTGCAAGGACGAGCAGGACCCACGCCAACCACTTCATCGGTGACTCCTGCCCAACCATCACAGACCCGCCGCCTCTCGGACTTTGCCGAAAACTTTCGTGTTATCGATCGTGCCCTTGAATATCTTCGCACCCGCGCCTCCGGCAAACAGCATCACGTCGCCGCCGCCGTGTGTCTCTGCCCCAGGTGTGCCCAACACGATTCCCACTTCCTGCAGGTAGTTGTCGTCCTGTGTGTTGACACCCGTCAAATCCTCGCGCGATGCACCACGCGCGGGAGCAATCCAGCGCTTGTTGCCGTCCTCGGCATTGACTTGGCTCGATGCACTGCTGTTCGGTCGGCCGCCATTTCCGAAGACGAGAGTCGTATAAGGCTTCCCGTCCGCTGCAAGCGCGGTGCTACCGTCGCCATAGCCCTTGACGGTTCCCAGGATCGGGTTCCCGATCTTAGGATAGCCGTTGAATGCCATCGCATGATCATGGTCCGCCGTCACAACCACCAATGTGTTGGCCAGCCCTGGGTCTTTCTGATTCATGAAGTCCAACGCCGTTTGGATAGCCTGATCGAACGCCAGCGTGTCTTCGAGCGCGCGCTTGGCATTGGTACCGTGCAAAGCGTGATCGATGCGTCCACCCTCTACCATCAAGAAGAATCCCTTGCTGTTCTTGCTCAATACCTCCAGCGCCTTTTGCGTCATCTCGCCCAGGCTAGGCTGGTCGTATCCCAAGGCCGGCTTCACTCGGTCCAGCTCGTATGCCATTTCGCTTTGCGAGAACAGCCCCAGCAGCTTTGTCGTTCCCGCCGTGTTCAACGAACGCAGACTGGTGCCACTGTCTACGTACGCGTAACCCTTCGCCTGGAACATCGAGACCAGATTGACGTCGTCCGTTCGACGGCTGCTCGGGTTGACCGAGCGTGGAAGGTAATTGCGTTGCCCCCCGCCCATGAGTACATCGATCCCATCGAGCAGTTTGGTGTTGTAGCGGGCATGCCCAGGCGTCGATTGCTCGGCAATGGTGTTGTAGGCATTCCGGTTGCAAACATGCGCATAGGTGGTGGCCGGTGTGGCATGACCCACTCGTGTGGTGGACACCGCGCCAACAGATCGGCCGTTAGCCTTCGCCAGTTCAAGCAGAGTCTCTGCCGGGGTGCCGTTGCTCGCAGGGCATCGCGAGTCTTCCCCCGTGACGTACTGCGCGCCGGAAGCGTCGACAGCAGTGGTCTCGGCCGACATGGAGATGACCTCGTTCCGCATTTTGACGCCGGTCATGTACGCCGCCATCGACGGCGCGCTGTCTGTGGTCTGCCCGTCCAGCGAGTACGTCTTGATCCGTGCAGCCTGGGAAAGCGACTGCATGGCCAACTCCGCCCGCTCCGAGGTGATCAAGGATCCGGGTTTGGCCGCGAGCTGCTTCTCACCCTTGTAGATGCGCGCCGCGGTCACCGTTACCGGCCCCATCCCGTCGCCTAGAAAGAAGATGATGTTCTTGGCCTCACCCGCCGCCTGGGCCGAGCCCGTCGTGAGGGCCGTTACCACGAGTGCAGCCAGGCGCGCACGCTTCAATTTGATAGTCATGTGATATTTCCTTTGTGTTCGTCAATGATCAAGCTTGGCGGCCGCCCTACAGATCGATCGCCTTGCGAATGAGACCGAACACGTCGGTATTCAGGAGTGCGCCAGAGAATTGTTCGGCTCCTGCTCCTTGCGCGCCGAGGAACACATCAGCTCCGCCGTGCGTCTCGGAATCGCTGCCCGGATCCATCGGAATCACGGCTTCCTGGCGGAAGTTCTTGTCCTCCAGTTCCGTCGCATCGATCGGCCCGCGTGTGTCGAGACGCCGGGGGCCATTGCCGAATCCAATGATGGTGTAAGGGTTGCCATCGACATCCGTGCTAGGCACGGCGGCTCCAACATAATTCTTCACCAGGCCCAGCACGCCCGGACTGCCCGGCTCGGTCTTTCCTGTCCGCGCGGCATAGCCGTTCATCTGCAACGTATGGTCGTGATCTGCCGTCACCACCAACAAGGTGTTCTTCAAGCCAGGATCCACCTGCTGCATTTTGTCCAACGCAACCTTGATCGCATCGTCGAACGCGACCGTATCCTGCAGCGCACGCCGGGCATTGGTGGCGTGCAACGCATGGTCGATCCGACCGCCTTCCACCATCAGAAAGAACCCCTTCTTTTTCGCGGAAAGGACATCGATCGCTTTGGCTGTCATGTCGCCCAAGCTGGGCTCTTTGGCTGCGTCGCGATCGAGGTCATACGCCATATGGCTCTTGGTAAAAAGGCCGGCGATTCTGCTGCCGTCGACAGGAAGTTTGTCGAACTCGGTACGGTTGCCCGCGAACGAATACTTCGACTTGAGTTCGTTGACCAGATTCCGCTTGTCGTTGCGCTTCCCGCCGTCTTCCTTGGGGATGAAGTAGTCAGTACCGCCACCGAAGATAACGTCGATACCGTCGCCAAGCTTGGCGTTATACCCGACGCCCCCCGGCACCAACGCAGCCGCGATCGTGTTCTCTGCGTCGCGATGACAGACGTGCGCATACGTCGTCGCGGGTGTCGCATGGGTAACACGCGTGCTCGTGACGACGCCGGTTCCATATCCCTTGCCCTTCATCATCTCGAGCAGGGTTTCCACCGGCGTGCCATTGCCGCTCGGACACGTCGCATCGAAGTTGGTGTGATACGGCTTTCCGCTGGCGTCCGTCGCCTTCGTATCCGCGCTCATGGAGATGACTTCATTGTTCATCTTCACGCCGGTCATATAGGCCGCCATCGACGGTGCGCTGTCGGTGACCTGAGCATCGTTCGAGTACGTGTGCACGAACGCGGTTTCAGGTAGTTGGTCGATTGTCAGGTTGCCGTCCTCACCGACTTTGTAGATGCGTGCCGCGGTGAGAGTGGTGATCCCCATTCCATCCCCGAGGAAGAAGAGAACATTCTTCGTCGGAGCTTCGGACGGAGGTGGCGTTGTACTGGTCTTGTCACTGTCGCTGGAGCAACCCGCTACCAGACAAGTCGTAATCAGAGCGCCAAGCGCTTTCGTGTTCAACATAGTGGTGATTCTCCCCAAAAACTTTGCGGCGAGTTTGGGGACACCACGTTGCACAAATGTTAATGAAAGCCGCTCAGGACGCTCGGACAGGCGCCCTTCCCGGCGTACCGCACGCGCGCTTGATACCCACTGACAGCGCGGCCGCTACACGTAGACCGACCGCCTTGTAGTCGTCATGAAAGCCTGCAACGCTGACGACAACCGTCGCATCCATTTACCTCGCGAACAGTGCGTCTACTATCGGCAGATAAGCTTGCTCTTTCCTACTCGTGAGCATCACGCTACGTGACCGATCGGATCGCTACATCAATGCTCACGCACCGGCCGATACGCTGTCCCGACTTCGCCTTTTTGATGAATTTTCTGTGACGCGGCGCAGATTCCAGCGGCAGGCCTTCAATAGATCATGGCCTTTTCTTTGATCGTCCCTTGCGCCGCCGACCGAGACGTTCAGAACGCCGCCGCGCATTGCTTCGTCTACGCTTCCATTCCAGATACGCCACACACAGCCCCCCTACGAGCATGCCGCCGACTATCCACAACAAATAGGTCGTGGTGCCTGGATGAGGGGTGAATCCGATGGGTAGCATGAGGGACCGAAAGGAAGAAGATATCTCGGCAATCGACGCCTGCCGGCTCGTTCGCCCGCGACGAACGGTATGGTCGACGATTCAAGCAGACGAGGAGCGAGATGGCAATTACATTCTTGTCATGTCGACGGCACGCGCAGGCCGGATCAGCCCGCGAGATCAAAATTGAATTCAGCGCGTTAAAAAGGGGTGAAATTCTCTGGGGGCTTACCATGCGACATCCGAGTGAAGGCTTGGTCTAAACTTTCAACCACTTTAGGTAGGCCCAGCTTGAGATCCACCTTGTCGCGCATCCCAATCTGAAGATAGCGCTCTGATGCGTATGAAGACGCACTCTTCCACTCGTCTGAATAGGCTTGCTGTATCTTCATCGTATCCTTCCCCAAGCACTTTCCCGGAAAAATGGAACGATAAGCACGATCGTTTTTGACCCCATGAGATTTTGCGTCCAGCATTCGCAACCAACCTAGCCAAGTCTTCGCTTCACCCCGACCACGCGACTGGACAACTCCTGCGGGTTCATCTCTCATGGCCGGCGCAGAGCCCTCCGACACGTGATGGCTTATCAGAACGCTCATTTGCCTCTTTGCCTCTGCAAGTTGCGCATTCAGGGCTCGCACGCTGTATCGCATCTGCCTAATGTCAAACAGGACCAAGAACTGATCTGGCTGCAACGTCACCGAAATCTTTGTGGGCTTAGTTAGCATCTTGGAAGAGTAGCCGCGGACACGCACGAACATCGGAGAACGCGGATCATGGTTAACGTAGTCATGACGAAAGTGCATGTACCGCCGGATGAAGAACTGGCGTGCCACCTCTGCGCGCAGTACGTTTCTATCTCGACGGCTCGCTGACCTCACGCGGTTGCAGGCGTCTTGAAAAGCAGGATTCCGTCGCAAGAATTCCCATGCCCAATGGCTGTTAGACCAGCTTTCGAATCCGGCATATGCCGCGTCATCAAGTCCATCGGAAAAAACTTCCTTTGGATCAATTGCCTTTCTCTTGCGCCCCACGTCATGTCCTTGTCGCCTGGAAACTGGAGAGCGTAACCCAGTCAGACAGCCGCGGTCACCATACACCTGACTGACTGCGGTATTACCAGTGCAGGCGACTTCCTACAGCAGGTCATCGCAGAAGAAGAATTCCGGGCGTTAATTTTTGACCAATTCCCGGAGCCACTTCAAAGGCCGAATAGATAACTCCCGCAGTAAATTATCGGGGCAAAAGTCATCATTCAGTCCTTGCCGGCGCATTCCGTGCCAGCACTTACAGGGACACCGATGACGCACCATCTTCCCCCCGGAGCAAGCGGCATTACCAACGCTGCCCCGCAGCACAACCAACTTGTTCTTCTGCGTCGCAGCGCGGTCGAGACGATGACGGGACTCAGCCGCTCTTCTATCTACGAACTCGGGTCGCAGGGCGCCTTCCCCAAGCCCGTGCCGCTGGGACCCAAATGCGTGCGCTGGCTGCAGCATGAAGTTCAGGAATGGATCTGCCAAAAAATCCAACAACGTAAATAAAGCCTGTGCGCTGGGCGGCCAGCCACCTGCGTTCGCCGCTTGCAATACACGAAGCAAATTTTGCCCGCAGGGGGTCAGATCTTCGCCGGTTCAAAACGTCAGCACGCCGCCGCACAGAACCTCGGACGTGCAGAACCGGCGGCTTTCTGCCCCCGCAGTGAGGCACCGTAACTACATGCAATGTGATGCATAAATGTATGTATGCATCCTGATATTAATAAGGGAACACCATGGCTTTCATCATTCCGAAGAACCACCTGCAAATCGACACGATCCGTTTTGGCGTCGCCTACGATGGCCGTATCGATGGGCTCAAGTACCGCGCCGCCAGCGGAACCAATAACGAAAGCGAAGCCCGTGGCAGCGACTTCCTGCGCTTTCGCGGCGAACACGCATCCAGCATGCAGATCGAACACGACAAGAACGGGCAACTGATCATCGAAGGAAGCCCCCACGCCTACTTCTACGGCCAGAACGCTTACACTGGCGAGGATCTCAAGGTGTGCCTTCGCGCAATGATCAATATCGTGGGCAAGAAGCTGGGGTTCGACAACACGAAAATCAAGCAGCTGCGGTCGGCACCGAAAACCCTCTTGCGCGTGGACATCGCGGCAAACTTCCGTTTAGACAGCGTCGATGAAGTGCAAGACGTCCTTAAGCAGATGGCACGCCAGCTTGTCGAACGCGACCCCATGCTCACCGTCTACCATGGCTCGGTCTATTACAAGCCGCAGGGCGGTCGCCAGTTCACGGTGGCCAGCTATGCGAAGGGCCCGCAGCTCGTGAACCGCCATCGCAAGATTCGCACGACCGATCCGGTGCTGCTTCAGCTGGCGAAAGACTCGATGAACATCCTGCGTGTCGAGGTGCGCCTGATGGCAGAACGGCTGCGGCACCTTCACCTCTCGGACGCCGATGACTGGACCCGCCAGACCGTGCGCGAGGTGTACGCACAGCACTTCGAACACATGGAATTGCTGGACGTGTTGTCCGGTCCGTTGGATCTGGAACATTGGAAAGACCTGAACGGGTCGGAACTCCGCTTCCTGGTTGCCCACCACTCCACAATCCCGATGAAGAGCATGTACTCGGCGTCGAGCACAAAGAAGAAACTCGCGAGCTTCCGCAAGCGCGGCATTGATCTACGTGTTCCGCATTCCGACGAACACCGCATCCCGCTCCTGGAAAAGCTTTGCCCGGCGAAGATTGCCCCGACTCCAGCGTGGGTTGTCGTGGCCAAACGCGCGTACTCGCCGAAGACGAAGACCAAGGCTAAACCCACTGCGAAGGGCCGGTTGATCGACTTGGAAGACGTCAAGGTCACCGCCGAGGATCGGGAGAACGAACACGCCCTTATCGCGGACCAGATGGCGATGAAGGCGCAACGGCTTGCGAAACGCGCGGCTCGCGGCGAGGAAACGGATGCTGGCGAGACCAAGCCGGGTAATCGCGGCGCCACCAAAAGCAAGGTGCGCGCATCTTCAAATGCACGCGCGAATAAGACCTTGAGTTCGCCTAGCATCCCTCGCCGCAAGAAGAAGCCCTACCCCGTGGATGCACACCTGGCTGACGCGCCGCCTGTCGAGAAGCAGCTCATGCAGGTCGGTCGTAAGATGGTTCGCCCCCTGTTCTAGCCCTCAACAAACTCGGCCCGTAGGGGTTCGTTGGAACCCCTACGGGCAGTTCGCTGACAAGGCTCACCGCGTCATCGCTCAGGGCAGAGCCAGTGCCCACATTGGTAATCTGCATACTTCCAGTCTTCACGGCGAGCGCAGCGTCCGGGGGGGTAGCGCAATTTAACCAGAGGCGTCAGCCAAACGCAGTGAGGGACCGATGGGAGCCTGACAGCACGAGACGCCGAAGGTGGTCAGACGCAACGCACGATGGCGCGACTGGGCGTTACCCATATGGCCGGAGCCCTTCTAATCCATTACTGTCTGGGAACGTTCAACAAGAAATACAGAGCTTAGTATGAACTCCCCCTCGAACACCGTCGAAACCCGCGTAGCCGTTTTGGTCGATTGCGACAACGTTTCGCCCGACATCCTTGAGCACGCCCTGCGCATGGTGGCCCAATTCGGTCGGGTGGTCCTGCGCCGTGGCTATGGCAACCAGAGCACGCTGGCCCACAAATGGCAGGAAGCCTTAGTACACCTGGCCTTCACACCATGCCTGCAGTATCAATATGCGGCCGGCAAGAACACGGCGGACATCGCCCTGGCGTTGGACGCGCTGGAGGCCCTGTTCGATGGCCGTGCCGACACTTTCTGCCTAGTCACCAGCGACTCGGATTTCGCCTACCTGTGTCGGAAACTGCGTGAACGCGGAGCCACGGTCTGCATCGTGGGCGAGCCCAAGACACCCGACGCGTTGCGCCATGCCAGCGATCAGTTCTTCGAATGGACCCAGCCCGAGGCGCCCGCGAAACCCGCTGCCGAATTCGCCCCGAAGAGCATCGACCTCGCAAAGCCTGACTCAGCCAAACCCGAGCAGGCGAAGCCAGCGGTAAAGCGAAGGCCGCGCTTCTTGGTCGAAGCTGTGTCGCTGTTGGCCAGCGACACGTCAGAAGGCAAGGTGGGCTTGGGCGCGCTGGGTCAGTACCTCAAACGCACCGACCCATCGTTCTCGCCGCAAACCTACGGTCACTCGGGGCTGCTGAACATGGTTAAGACGTACGACCTGCTCATCCCGCACCAGGAGGACGGCGGTCATTGGTCAGTGCACCTTACACCGAAGTCCGATGCACCAATGGAAGATGGCGCGCCGCCGAGTGCATGATCCGTGTCGACATTTGGGATCGAACGCGACGCCTGACCTCAATTGGAGACAAATCTGAGCCTGTATGCGTGGCCGCCTCGGTCAGACAAGAACCGGTTACTGCTATTCCTCGCCTTCCCAGGGTGGCCAGACACTTGCGGAGCGCGGCAGGTTCGGCAGCGTTAAAACAACGCCATATTGCTCTGCATGGATCTTCATCTCGCGCAGCGGTACATCGGCGCTGGCATGCGGAAACCAAATCGAAGCTGGTATCTGAGCGCCCATCCGGTCACCCTTGATCTCGGCGGCGGCTGCTAGCGAGTCATCCGGCACGGGAATGACGTTGTTGCGCGTGCGGAAGAACGCCCCGACTTTGGCCATAGGTTCGCTCGGCCAAACCTCTCTCCTACGCCAGCTCTAGCGGGCCGTTTTACTGAGTAGGCCTGCACCTTCGATTGAGAAGTGCGGTAAGCCACTCCACTCTATTCGTGATTTGTAGGCCCCCTCCCGTCTGACCGCTTCCGGCCAGGAGTAGCCGTTCAACTGCGACAAGCCAATGCCAGCAAACGCCAGTACAGACTTACATGCCTTGGTCGGCCGCACCGCCAAGGACTTAAGTTTGGCCGATAGCTGATGGATCTCACAACGGGCTACTGAATCGCTGCAAACTCACCGTCCGAGAACCAATCGCTCCCGGTGATTCTGTTTAGCGCAGCCGCGGGGTCAGAGGACCAAAGCACGAGGGCCAGCGATTCCTGAGCTCGGCTGCAGGTGACATACAGGAGGCGCAAGGTCCGGTCGATGGTGGTCTCCTTACCTTTCCCCACATTCTCCCAGTCTGATTTACTGAGCTGGACGCCCCCAAAAATTTTGTCGTATGAAATCTGATTGCCGCCGGCCAGCTTATCGTCCATCACGACCATGACGTGAAGGAACTCTGAGCCTTTGACGACCTGGTGAGTGGCGAGCACCGAATTTCCCGCAAGGTAAATGCGGTACTTCTGCAGTTGACTCCATGGGGTGGCGAACAGCCCACACCAGCCCCGACGCATGCGGTCCTTCTTGGACTCCTCCTCACCTTTGGCTGGAGCTGGTGGCGCAGGAGACTTATCGGCAAAGGCCTCTGAAAGACGATGGTCGACCTCGAACAAGTTTGCGCCCAAGACCGGCGCGAGAACTTGTTCAACAGTGGCTCCAGGATTTGCGCTGGCGGCAGCGAAGGCGGATATGGCCTGAAGTATCTCATCAGAACGCCTCGCGCGCTCAGCCGCGTTCTCTGGCATGCTCTCCAGACGACCGAAGCTGCGAAAGACTTCGGTGGCCTTGAACTCGTCTATGGCACCATCGGCGCCAACGCAGGCCTCCAATTGCGCGAGCTCATTCAAAAGCATCTGCACAGCCGTGGGCCCCTTGTTCTCGCCGCTCCCCGTAGGCGCGGCCGAATTTGGGTCGATCAAGACCATGGCACGGTACGCGTCAAGGAACGAACCACGAGTTGCGACGAGCTTGTGCTCCAGAGCAAGCAGCTGATACTGGCCTTGGCTCCAGGCATCAGACCCGCTCGCTTGCCGCATCTGATCTGCGCACCAGCGTTCGCCGGCGACCTTGTCCTCCGGCGAACGCGATGTGTCGCCGATGAAGAGTCGAACCACCCCGCCTGCCTTCTCCGTTCGCGGATGCTGTTCGACGCCGTTCACGGGCTGCGTTCGGCCCTCAAGCTCTGCTTCCCAGATTCTGTTGATGAGCGTGACGATTCGACGCTGACTGCGATGGTTCATTTGCAGCTCTGGCGTCGCCCAGCTCGGCGGAACTAGGCTTGGAAGGTCCGAGTGACCATCGGTATAGATGCGCTGCCGATGGTCGCCAAGCAGTCCGAGAGTGAGGCCGCTACCCCTCGGCTCCGCGAAGCTCATCAAGGCATCCAGCATACCCTTCATCGTGTCTTGCGACTCATCGATAAGAATGATGGGGTGGCGGTCTTTCAGAATGGTCTGCAGCGTAGTCCTGTGCCGCAGCAACCAAGCTGTTGCGTCCAGCACGTGCTTGTGGGCGAGCGCGCCAGCACCATGCGTCTCGCGGTCCGGGTGGTAGATGAACACATCTGTCAGCTCGAATGCCTCGATGTCTGCCTTGATTTCATCTAAGTCTCGCTGCTTCGCTGGAGTAATTCCCTTCGGTTTGGCCGCCGCTTCTGCCGTTTCCTTTTCGAGTTGAGCTTGCTTGACCGCGACGAGCGCTGCGCGGATGTCATCGTTGAATCCGCGGATGAGCTCCCAGCAGAACGCGTGGATTGTGGAGACGCCCACCAAGTCGTTGTCCCCGAGGCGCCCTTTGATGACCGCGACAGCGTTCTTCGTATATGTGACAACGCGTATCGAGCGACCATACATTCGCAGTCGTCGGGCGAGCTGTCCGCCCTTTTCGTGCTGCACAACACCTGTCATTCGACGCAGCACCTCGACCAAGGTACGCGTCTTTCCAGACCCGGCACCGGCAAAGAGGAAGTAGTTGCGCGGCGGCTCCTCAGTGAGATAGCCGCAGATTTCCTCGACAACCCCTGCATCGCGCTCGTTGTCGGCAGAGATGGGAACCGCGCTCATGCCGCCAGTTCCTTGCTGGGCTCAAGCTGCGCCTGTAGCCAGGCCAAGGCATCTGCGATGTACTTCGGGCAGGCAACTGGTTCATCAGAGGACAGCTTCTCGAAGATGCTTGCGGCAAACTCGCCTTTGTTGAGCGAGCTGTGCATTACCGTATGGAGCGCCGCGACCATCTCAGCAAAGCTTCCGGCATCGGCCGCTGCTTTGGCCACAGAGCCAAGCGCACCGGTTGGCGGCTCGATCTCCACGCCATCATCATCGACCTTCTCTTCCATAAGGCCCTTGAACCAAGGCATGTTCGTAAGAACGAGAGAGTCTTCAAAAGAGCTGGGCCAACTGCCGTCCGCTTCAGCAACCGGCAGCTGCCAGGCGAATCGCACGAGGCATTCTGCAGTCTCGCTCCATACCAGTTGAGCGTCGGTCGGATTCTTGAAGTCATCAAGCTTCTGGAGCTTCGGGTGCCACGCACGGAGCGTCGGGTTGCCGCAATGGAGGCCGGCTTGACCAGTGTTTGCAACCGCAACCAGCTTCTTGGTTGGCTCCCCGTTCTTCTTGGGTTTGCCGTCCTGTTCCTCGCAAGGGTCGACGTCGGTGATGATGACGGTGGGAATCCGGAGCTTCTCGACGAGTGGCTTGAGTCGGTGGGCATGGCTCCCTCCGATATCAAGGAAGGACACATACCGACTGTTCAGCTCCTTGAAATCCCGCTCTATGAAGAGAGGGACGAGCATGCGCTCTGCAACGCCTTCCACGAAGATGGCTGCATTGGCAAACAGCAAGTCGGTGTGTTGGACGCGGAAGTACCGCTCTGCGAACTGACGTGTCTTCTTGTCGTCACCAAAGACCTGCCCAAGATTGACCACTTCGGTCGTCGGCATTGGGCTCGCGGCGCTCTTAGCAATGCGCCGGACATACCGGAGGCGATCGAAGTCCTCGGCGTGTGCGAGATGGCTCGAGTGGGTGCTGATGAGTAGCTGGCTCTTGAGGGCGGATGCGTCTGCCCCCGACGGGCTGATGAGCTTGTGCGCCTTGTCGGGAAAGATGCGCTGTACTTGGACATGAAGGTGCGCCTCAGGCTCTTCAATCATCACAAGGTGAACGGGCACAGGAGAACCCTTTTCCGGTTTGAGCCTGGCGGCCTTGAATGACACCAACTGGTAGCTGAGGGACTGAAGGTTCTGGTAGCCGAGTCCGATGGAGTATTCAGGGAGGAGTTCTTCGAGCGACTCCTTCTGCATGCTGTACTGGACTGCAGTTCCATGGTCTAGCAGGTCAGCCGTCTGGATGCGCGTGCGAAAGCGAATCTCTTGGGGGTCGTGCAGACCTGGATAGCCAAGCGCCTTCACTTCCTCAACCGAATCGGCAATGGCTTCGTGGATCTTCTTGTCAAGGTCTCTCTGCGCCTCCGCCACGGCTTTGATGAGATCCGCTCGGTGGCCATGCCCTGTGCTGGCGACGTTCAAGTGCTGGCGGGCGAACTTGAGGAGTTGGTTGGAGAACATCCCAACTCGATGAGGACCGGATGCGGACCGCAACTCAGCTTCTTCGCTGCCCAGCCCACGCTGAGCGGCAACAAAGTCCACCCGAATTACCTTGGACAAATGCTTCCGTTCAATAGTATTAGCGTCTGCCGCAAGCGCCTGGGGGACGTAGGTCTCGAAGCCCGTTATCGGGTTGTTTTCTGCATCGAGCTTGTATGCGCGAACCTGGCCGAGTTTCGAAGGCTCACGGAGCCAAAAGTCCAAAAGGTCTATGGGCCAGGCCAACGAGTCCGCGCCCATATCCTTCACGGGTTCGCGCGCCATGTGATATGTCCAAGCGAGTTGCTTGAGCTCTTCAACAGTCGACGCCGGCTCCAAGCGCAGCCGGATACCGACGGCACCGCCTTTCCAACTTAGCTTGGAAAGAAATGGTGCGACGTAGTGGTACATGCCCGCCTCCGCATCAAACCAGAGGTCCAACGTCGGCATGGCCGACAGGAGGGTCTGAAGCTGCTGCTTCCACTGCTCCTCGTCTCCTGACATGGTTAAGGGGTCTTCCGCCAGCGCCTCCCATGCCTTGCCAAGAGCTCGCAACGTTGGCCATCGCGAGAGGCTGAGGTCGAAGGCCCCAAATGGGGAACCATCCGCGAGGAAGTGACGTAGAGCGGCGAGTACTGAGGTTTTCCCGCTGTTGTTCGCGCCGACCAAAATGGTGGTCTTCTTATCGACGTCCAGCTGAATCTTGCCAAGGCGCCGGAACTGGCACAACTCTATAAATCGAAGTGTGATGTCCCCGGAGACTGGAATGACGGGACCCGCGTCTGGCATTGAGGCACCTTTCAACTAGAACGTCGCAGGGCGCCAGTACTAAGCAGATGCTTCATGCGCCCAGGGAAAAGGCATTTATATTACCAATAGTGACAACAACGATTTTGACTGGTTATCGTTGACAGCGGATTTTCTGTCGGCTGTTCCCCTTGAAACCCTGTCGGAAAACTGCTGCCAGGTAGGTGGAAGAGCGACGTTGGCCACCTACGTCCTCTGCGAAGCAGCCGTCGGGTGTTCCACATCGAACTTGCGCTTTGGGTCGATAGCGGCCGTTGGCTAACCAGCGACAATGTGTAGTTATCGCTGGTTACGTCGGCTTTCGTTCAGTAGCGGAGGGCGGGGCAGAAGCAAGCAGGCAGAAGTGGATCTGACCATACCTGTTGAGCATTGCATGTTTGTTATGGGCTAATCGCGTCACGTTGCCCGTCCCCAGAGCGGCAGGCTTGGCTGCCAATTCCCAAATTGGGACCATTTACATTACCACTTTCTTTCGCTAAAATGTTCCCAAATAGAGAACAAAACATATGAAGCTAATTGGTCGGGACAAGCTGAAACATGGGACTGAAGACGTCGATCGCTGGCTCTGCGGCTGGTGCTCGGAGGTGGCCCACGCACACTGGCGGCGGCCAGAGGATGTTACTGAACAGTTTCCGAACGTGAGGACGAGGCCGGGTGGCTACTTTCTCTTCCCGATCGGAGCCAGTGGGTACTGGTTGCGGCTTCAGGTCGCTTTCGCACAGGGCACAGTTTTGATCCTTGAAATGAACAATATTGACAATCACTATGGACGCTAAGGTTATCCGCACCGAGGAGCAGCACCTCGCCTACCTGCGGGAGGTACAGGAGCTTATGGCGCGCCAGCCCGCAGTGGGTTCCGTGGATAGCGACCGGCTTGAACTTCTTACCGTCCTGATCGAGGCATACGAAAACAGCAAGTTTCCAATTGAAGCGCCCGACCCCGTTGACGCCATCCTTTTCCGCATGCAGGAAAAGGGGCTTAAACAAGCCGATCTCGTCCAGTATTTTGGGACTCGCAGCCGTGTGTCCGAGGTGCTGGGGCGAAAGCGTCCGCTTACGGTCCAGATGATTCGGGCACTATCCATCGGGCTCGGCATCTCGGCTGAGACGCTGGTTGGGCTGTCCGTTCCAGAAGATCACGCCGCGCCGGGCAAGGCGGATGTGGATTGGTCGAAGTTTCCCTTCAAGGAGATGGCTCGTCGCGGGTGGCTGTCGGACTTGTCCGTAAGAGCGAAAACTGGTGTCGAGGAGGTGGTGAAGGGGTTCATCGAGGACGCCGGGCTCGAGTTTGGAGCGGCTGCGTTCCGCCGTAGCATCGCCGGAGAAGCCGCTTCTCCGACGACTAGATATGCGCTCTACGCATGGCTAGCTCGCGTGATTCAGCAGGCGCGCGCCAAGAAGCCGAGACTGGGACCCTTTGAGCCCGAGAAGCTGAATGCAGGCTTCCTGCGTGAGCTCGCCCAACTGAGTTGGTCGGAACGAGGCCCACTTTTGGCGGTCGAGTTCTTGGAGCGTCACGGGATCGCCGTGGTGATCGAACCTCATCTCAAGGGCACTCAACTCGATGGCGCTGCGTTGAGAGACGTAGATTCCACTCCCATCGTTGGGTTGACTTTGCGATATGACAGATTGGACAACTTCTGGTTCACGTTGGTACATGAGGTTGCGCACGTGTGGAAACACGTCGGTAACGACGAGGCTTTTTTAGACGACTTGGATTCGTCGTCCGAAGATCGGCGAGAAGCTGAGGCGAACCGGTTAGCACGCGAAGCTTTCATTCCGAGGGTCAAGTGGCGGCGGAGCGAGGCGTATCTTTCCCCCAGTAGGGACACGATCGAAAAGCTAGCTCGGGAGCTTCGGATACACCCGGCCATCGTTGCCGGCAGACTCCGAAAGGAGACCAGCAACTACACTGTGTTTTCTGATCTGGTCGGGCAGCAGCAGGTTAGTTCGTTCTTTCCGTCTTCGAGTGAGGTGTGACATGGCTCCGATTTATCTCCCGATTCTCAAGTCTCTGACGAGCGAGTATGAAGCATCCAAGTACATGGACGCAGCGTACGCTGCGGTCATCCACCCGCTCTTCGATGTTCCTATCATCAGCGAGAGTCGACAGAAGACGAAGAAGTACCAGAATAGTTTGACGCCAAAGTCGGACTACCTGGATGAGGTCGCTGAGAGCATTGCCAAATCTTGGCAGGGTGACGTGGTGCTTGCCGACGCCTTCAACTGGGTGCCTGACACCACGGTTGAAACCGGCGAGCACGTGATGGCTTACCTCTATGCCGGCCTGAAGACTCGGGGTGTCACTGTGGCGCCGGTGGTGGGATACGACCGTTGGGACGATCCGTTCTACCAGCTTGCGATGCGCGGCCACGATCTGTCCGGCGCTCCCTACGTGTGTTTCCGTCTCGAGGCCAGTGCGGTTGAGGATGCAGCAGAGCCGGATGTCTTCTACGACCGCATGCAGGAGATGCTGGAGGATATGCAGTTGAGTCCGGCGCAGTGCGCTGTGCTGCTTGATCTTGGCGACCTGACGAGTAAGACTCTCATCGACATTATCAGCGATGCAACCCGCGTGCTGAAATTGCTCAGTGGGTACGGGTTCCGGTACATCGCCACTGCAGGATCGTCGATGCCCAAGTCTGTAGACTTGGCAGTTAAAAAGAAGGACAGCACTGCGAAAGTGATTCGCAAGGAGATGCTGCTGTGGCAGGCGCTCCGTACTGAATTCAGTGGTATTCCGTTGGTGTTCGGTGACTACGGTGTGCGCGGTCCTGGGTCGAATGATGCCATTCGTAATCCTAATGCCAACACAAAGATTCGTTATACGTGCGACAAGGCGTTCCTTGTCTCGCGTGGCCACTCGGCTTCGGAAGGTTGGGAATTGCAGATGCCAGCGGTTGCGACTGAAATCGTCAACTCGAAAGAGTTTCTGCCGGACTTCAGCTGGGGCGATCGGGTGATTGCCAATTGCAGCAACGGCCTGCCCGTAAAGAACGGTCATGGAAAATGGATCGCGTACGACACTAGCCATCATCTGGCGTTTGTCGTTGAAGAGGTGCGGGAGTTTGAGCGCGTGTTGGCCCCTGCTACTAGGGCTACCATGGCCTAATACGGGCTTCGCTGGTTCACCGCCACAAGCCGCGAGAAGCTCTGCCTACCGGACACGCCCCGAGAACGGGGCGTTTTCGATTTCGATCGCATTAACGCGGTGTTCGAAGATATCTAGTACAGTAGTCTTCAACTACCTACCTCAGAGGCAAACGTCCGTTATAGGCCGAGGTGCGCCACTACCTATTCGACCCCGAATTCTGCAACCGGACAGCCGGCCAAGAGAAAGGGATTGTCGAGAAGAACGTGCAGGACTGGTGTCGCCTATGCCGGACGGTCATTTCCTGAAACGGGAAGCGAAGTCCAGAAGCGTGTCATTAATCACGTCGCGTTCGGGTGCGAAATGCGCGTCACGATGACAGCTTGGGCAGAGTGCGACGCAATTCCAGACGCGATCGCTATTCCTGACGCCAAGGATGTGATGAACGTCGAGAAAGCCCTTGTATCGCGCGATCGCTTCGCACGTCGAGCGTTCACACTTGCCATCCGCGCGCTTGACGACGTCGGCCCGGACACGAGGATCGCGCTTCACTTCGGATCGCATCACGGCCCGCTCACTTGCCCCATCACTTCCATAATCCGAAGGATCGGGCGCGTAGAGATCGTCCCACGTGTCATGGGCGCGCGCAGTTTCACGTCACCCATCTTGACGAGATCCTGCACGCCCGGCCATTGCCAGAGCACATCAGGCACGAAATGCGCGTCTTCGTGTCGGCTGTCCATTAGATACACCGTGGGACTCGAGCCGTTTTTTGCGTGGTTCTTCGTGGTTCGTCCTAAGCGTCCGGCTTCGATCAATTCCTCGCTTACTTCCGCCTGACGACGCCAGATCAAACCCAGCTGATCGATTGGTACAAGCGCTGCGTAAGGAACAGTCTCGCCGACGCGCTGGAAGATGAGCGCATGTGAGATGCCGATTTTCACATCACGATTGACGAGCTGGTCGAGCGTTTTATCCCAGTCATTGTCAATGAGGTCCGCTCGCAACTGGGTAGCCGAAAAACGAAGGTCGTCCGGACCGCGATGCCGCCAGCAAAGCCGCACCCGCATCTTGATCGTTTCCCCCGCTTCGGATCGCGCGGTAACAACCTGAGCCTGCGAAACCCCTCGCACGATTCGCTCGTCGGACAGCACTGCGAATCCTCGGCTTTCTAGAAACGGACGGATCGCGTCGCGACTCAAACGCTCAGCCTCAAAGCTCTCCGGCTTGCGAAATACACGTTCAGTTGGCACGACTGTCTCCGTTGGCTAGAGCATGATATTGGTGAAGCGCGCCATTTTTCGCAATACCGCTCTGCCTGCTTACAACACAGATGAATGAAATTCTGGACGGACGACTGCACTTGGCCGAAAGCGGACCTAACTATCGATAACTACACATTGTCGCTAGTTAGCCAATGGCCGCTATCGACCCATTGCGGCCACCCCCGCCCTCCACTTGCAAGCGCCTGCTTTGCAGGCCGACAGCAGGCGCTCAGAATCTTCGTCCATACGTGAAAACCCGATCGCCCGCACCGCCGTTCATGGGTAAAGTGAGGGAACGTAACTTCAGCCAGCACTCGTGCGGGCTGTTTCCTGAAACCAAGTTAGAAGGTATTCGCACACTGAAATTTTTAAATCACAAAGGAGAGCATTCATGGCACTTAAACCAGGACCAAAGCCGATAGCAAAATCAACAGGGAAACCGGATCAGCGCCGTCGTGATAACAAAACCACACCAGGGAACACATCATCCCTCAAACCTAGCAAATCCAGCAATCCTCCAAAAAGTAAATGACAGGGGCCTTTCGTTAATTTGCCCTTCTAACCCGGCAGTCGATCGGATCTGTGCGACATACCGCAGGCCGCTCACTTCTACGTTGGATAACGACTCTTGACCGATGATCACCGGCTGCTCTGGCCGGCGAGCGGTCGCTCGCCGGCCAAGGTACATCGAACCTCGGTTTGCTCTGCCATCTCCAGGGCATCGTCGAACTTGATGCCGAGATAGCGAACCGTGCTTTCCAGCTTTGTATGCCCGAGCAGCAGCTGCACCGCCCGAAGATTCTTCGTTCGCCGGTAGATCAGCGAAGCTTTTGTGCGGCGCATGGTGTGGGTAGCGTATGCAGTATCGTCCAGACCAATTGACGCGACCCAGCGATGCACTATCCGGGCGTATTGCCGGGTCGACAGATGCGGTGACGTAGTCTCGAACTGGACCGACCGCTGGGTCTTCTGCTGCATGACAGTGGTCCTCACGGCCACGTGGCTTCCGTGACGGACGTCCTGCACTTGCAATCGTGTGAGATCGCAAGCTCGAAGCTTGCTATTGATTGCGAGATTGAACATCGAGTTTGCCCTTGTTCCATGGCACTCGACGGCTAACGGCGACATTCTCGGATTTCATGACATTCTCCTTTCAGGCGAAGGGAGATTGAGTGTGCACCCTACGGACGGTCGCTACCCGACCCATTGCAGTCGTCCGGGGCTCGACTATTGGCGTCTGCTGCGTAGAGGATTCTGCCTCGCCCGGATTGGGCGGTAAGGATTGTGCATGGTCGTTTTGTTAACATTTGGCAAGCAGCGCTAGGAAATTTAGTTATTGATCCACTGCTAACTTTCGCGCGCGCTACACTTACAAGCTCCAGCCAAGGAATAACTCAATGAACGTCGGGTATGCAGATATTCAGTTGGCACAGGAGATATCAAGGCTTGAAGCAGCCATACAAAAGTGGGCCGAAGAGCGTGACCTCTGGCTAGACAGCGGCTTCAAAGATTTTCTTCGGCACGTAGGTGGAGAGCCTAGCTCTCCCGCCGTGGTGACTGTTCTGTATAGTGATGGAGACCTAGCGCGTGTCCTGGATGAAGATATTGAGGTGGCCGCCCCTCCGTTCCACGAGTTCATCGCCTCACTGGGTTTTTCCTGTGAAAACCAGAACGGGTATACCTATTACTTCTTCGCAAACGACGAGGCACTAAATGCGGCTTTTGAGTCGTATTTCCATTGGCAGTGGGTCTGCTCGCTGATCCAACCGGATGCCGGAGACGTCTACGAGGAGCTTTATGCCCACTTCGCGTCCAATCCAGATCATTTTCACCGCCTCAGCCCGCGCGCTTTTGAGATCCTTCTAAGCAGAGTCTTTCAGAACCAGGGATTCACCACAGAATTGGGGCCGGGCTCCGGGGACGGTGGAGTCGACATCCGCCTTTGGCAACGGGATCCATTGGGTGACGTTCTGACGCTAGTTCAGGCCAAACGGTATGCGCCACACCGCAAGATTGAACTTGACGCCGTTGCTGCGCTCCGAGGTGTCATGGCCGTCGATAAAGCGCCTAAAGGGTTATTTGTCACGACCTCCTCATACCTCCCGAGTGCAAGGCGATTTGCAGCTCGAGCAGGAAATATTATTGAACTCGCCACGAATGCAGACGTCGCGCAATGGTGCGCTACAGCGGCAAACGGCATCGTCAAAGACAAGTCTTTGCTCGTTTCTAAGGGTAACGTCGAGCGTCTGCTCTATCAGATGTCGCTAGCTGTCGACTCAAAGGTGTTGCACGCGACCTGGGGGTACAACATGATCCATAACACCTTCGCGTTGCTCCTTAAAGAGACCAAACACGCTGCGTTGTTGATGTCTCTACCTAATCGCACGGTGACACACGATGGCTATGGACAGATGGGGACGGAGGTGCCGTCGTTCGGCGTCGATGCCCTTGGGTGCCACTGCGCCGAGACCGTACGGCGAGCTGAGCGCACCGTGGATGAGAGCGGCCACATTAGCTACTGGGATGGGAGGCATCTATACAGTGCTTGGGACGGGGAGCCCGCGCTCTTCAACTATATGGATTGAGCGTAGGACTCGAAGTACAGTCCATGCGCCGTTAAGGCTTGCGATTTCAACCAACCAATTAAGACTGCGTATTTCCGTCCGCTGTGTATATGTGCAGACACTACTCGCCAAAGCATGAACCAGCCTGAAGCAGCAGGCCAGACAGGCTTCGCGGCTGACTGCTTATGGCCCAAAGCGGACATAGCCGGCAGTCTGTCTACGCAGGTCACGCAGCGTAGGCGAATGGCATCACTACCGTCTACGACCGCCTCGACCCAAGTCGCCTATCTAATCTCAGTTGCTGATCAAAAAGCGCTCACGACCGACTCCACTTGCCTCAACTGCGGCCAGCCACCGCGGCGGCTTGCCACGGCCGGTCCATGTTTCACCGGTCTCTTGATTTCGGTATTTGGCTGCTACCGCATTTGCTCTCTTAGAGGCCACACTGTTAACGCGGGCTTTACGTCTCGATCCTCGCTGGGTCAGAGCTGCCTTGAGTTCATCAATGGATATCGAATATTCCTCCATTGATCTCAGAATGGACTCGACGACTGGCTGTCGTTGCTTTAGACGGAGGGAGTCTGCCTTCTGCTGCAGCTTTTTGATCTCCGACTGTAGGGCTTGATAACTTTTCTGAACCATGTTTCGCGTCCTATAAAGATAGGTGAGGAAGTGTACATATTAAGCGTGATAAGAGAATGCGGGACACGTGACTACCGGGCGTGCTCTTCATCAGTCCAACCCGGTAGCCCACGCAATGCGAGAACTAAAACTCCCCCCTCTTACTTCCCACCGAAAACTGTCCCGTTTTGGTCTCGCCGTTTTCGAATCCGATTGTGTACTGATCAACGGTGTAGGTGTCCCCTCTCTCGCCGCCCTTCCCCCTCTCCACAAAAAAGCGGTTCGCTTTGGTGCAGAAACCCGTGATTTTGCTAGTCAATGACCATTGCCCAGCATGGTCGTTCATGACAACAGCATAGACATAATCGCCGCAAGGAGGCTCTCCCAGGTTATATCGAAGCAGAAGATAGTCGCGCTGCGGCTGGCTCCGTATGACGACTATCTCGATGTCGAAAATGTAGTCATTTGGCGGCGCACCAAACGGCAATAGATTCTGACGATCGTTGAAGTTGATATACAGGTCCTGGGCCTTTGGCGTTTCCACCTTGATCGATGCATAACGGTTGGGCTGCTGAATCACCTGATAAGTTCGACCCGACTCTGACTTCACCTTCGAGCCCAACTTTGGAGGCATAGCCGCTGGCGCCACAGGTTTCCCTTTGGCGGTCCCCTCGCCGGCCTTGACCACTGCGGGAGGTGTTTGCTTCCCCGTCGAATAGACCAGAGCAGACTGACTGACCTTGACCTCTGGTCGCCCCTCTCGCGCCTTGAACGTCGTCTCAGTCAGCTTGTCCCCGTCGAACTCATACTTCACGGTCACACCATGGCCGTCCATGTCGACAACGAACAGGCCGGCACCTTGGGTGACATTCACTAAGTCTGTACAAGTGCCGAATTGCTCACTCTTGGTGATCGCATTCGCTCGAACAGTGACCCATTCGAATAGAGCCGGGCAAGCGTTCCCACCGTAGTAGTTCACTAGCACTTGAGACACGCCAGGCGACGGGTAGTGAGCAGCGAGCTCAGGTACACCCGTTGTCTTAAGAGATTTAGGAATTACCTTCCCATCTAGGGCAAGCAGCCCATCCGAGATGGTCAAGACGCCCATTGGGGTCTTAATCGATTCGAGCGAGCTGAGCGGCCCGAGCCCGTCCTGAGCAGCACCCTGCCCGCTCAGAGCCAAAGACGCCAAGAGCATCAGGCCAGTGACTCCAGACTTCCGATTGATCATGTGAACTCCGTTTTGTCCATGGGGTGTGAGGCTTATCGCTGCCACATCTCTCGCAGAATCTGGATCTTCTCCAGGTCGTGGTCATACAGAACGCAAGTCTTCGAACCGTACTGTTCTTCACACAGGTTCTTTCGATAGAAATCTCGCGCAAACACGATGATTGCTATGACCGCGACGACAGCTAAAGCCACGACAGTTGAATGCTTCATTGCCTACCTCTCCACAAAAAACACACTATAAGTTTGGTTACAAGGCGATTTTACGCAAACCAAACTTAAAGTGTGTGGTTTAGGGCGAGCCGCTCGGAAAAACTCCGAGCATGACTAACCCAACGAATGAGTTGGATGCGCAGCAACTGTTCGCGAAGAACATGCGGCGCATCCGCTTGGAAAAAAACTTGACGCAGGAGCGAGTGGCAGAGGCCGCCGACCTCCACGTGAACTACATCAGTTCAGTGGAGCGAGCCGAGAGGAACATCTCGATCCGGAACATTTCACGGATCGCTTCTGCTCTTGGAGTTCCCATGAGCATCCTTGTTTCCAAGGATCAGGAACGTTAGGGCTGCGAGAACAACAGTCCTGCATATGTAACAATATTGTAACACAGACCGTCCGATAAGAGCCGCTGCATTCCAGTTGAACCCACGTTTATTTTGATAGTCGTTTTGATAGTGGCAACAAAAAACCCCTTAATTCTTCAGTAGAATCAAGGGGTTTTTGATGTTTTTGGCGGACAGGGTGGGATTCGAACCCACGATACGCTTTCACATATACACGCGTTCCAGGCGTGCGCCTTCAACCACTCGGCCACCTGTCCTTGCTACCCAAGAGGCTGGGCAGAAGAGCCCGCAATAATACCAGATTGCGGGCCACGCAGCCAAGCCCCGCCACAAGGCCGAGCAAAAGCGTTCAGCATGGCACATTGCAATGCACAAAACCGTGCCACGCGGCAAGACGGGAACCAGAATGGGGAGTGAACCGGCACCAGATCGAACGATTTGGCGAGAATGGAGGAGACCGCTGCGCCTTGCCGTTATTGCCACGGCGGCCGACGCTCTAGGTCGTCGGCCGCGCGGGCGTTTTGCTTTTCTAAAGACTGCAGGGGTTTTGTCTCCTCCACTGCATAACGATATTCTGCGCCCGCAATTGGACTGTGACACTAGGGATTGACCCCTATTATGGTGCGGTGCGCACCACAGCTTTGGATACAAATGCACCAAGGCTGTGCATTCTACGACAATCAGAGCGCCTTGCCCAACTGCTCCAGGATGGCCGGGTTCTCCAGCGTGGAGACGTCCTGCGTGACCGATTCGCCCTGGGCGACCACCCGCAGCAGGCGGCGCATGATCTTGCCCGAGCGGGTCTTGGGCAGGTTGTCGCCGAAGCGGATTTCCTTGGGCTTGGCGATGGGGCCGATTTCCTTGGCGACCCAGTTGCGCAGTTCCTTGGCGATCTCGGCAGCCTCGGCGTCGTCGGGCCGGGCCCGCTTGAGCACCACGAAGGCAACCACGGCCTCGCCGGTCAGGTCGTCCGGGCGCCCCACCACGGCGGCTTCCGCCACCATGGGGTGGGCCACCAGCGCCGATTCCACTTCCATGGTTCCCAGGCGGTGTCCCGAGACGTTCAGGACGTCGTCGATGCGGCCCATGATCCAGAAGTAGCCGTCGGTATCCCGATTGGCGCCGTCGCCGGCCAGGTAGCAGGTACCGCCCAGTTCCTCGGGGTAGTAGCTTTTCTTGAAGCGCTCGGGGTCGCCCCAGATGGTGCGGATCATGGCCGGCCACGGACGCTTGACCACCAGGAAGCCGCCCTTGCCGAGTTCGACGTCCTCGCCGGTCTCGTCCACGATGGCGGCCATGATGCCCGGCAGCGGCAGGGTGCAGGATCCGGGCTTCAGGCCGGTGGCCCCCGGCAGCGGGGTGATCATGTGGCCGCCGGTCTCGGTCTGCCACCAGGTGTCGACCACCGGGCACCGTTCGCCGCCGACATTGTTGTAGTACCACATCCAGGCTTCCGGATTGATGGGCTCGCCCACCGATCCGATGACGCGCAGGCTGGACAGGTCGTATTTCTTCGGATGATGGTCGGGGCTGGCCTCGGCCGCCTTGATCAGCGAGCGGATGGCGGTGGGCGCGGTATAGAAGATGGTGCAGCCGTGCTTCTGGATGGTCTCCCAGAAGCGGCCGGCGTTCGGATAGGTGGGCACGCCCTCGAACACGATCTGGGTCGCGCCCACGGCCAGCGGGCCGTAGGCGATGTAGGTGTGTCCGGTCACCCAGCCGACGTCGGCCGTGCACCAGTAGACGTCGGACGGCTTGAGGTCGAAGGTCCATTTCATGGTCAGCGCGGCCCACAGCAGGTAGCCCGCCGAGGCATGCTGGACGCCCTTGGGTTTGCCGGTGGAACCCGAGGTGTAGAGCACGAACAGCGGGTGTTCGGCCTCGACCTGGACCGGCTCGCACTGGTCGGACTGGCCCTTCTCGACGTCGTGCATCCACAGGTCGCGGCCTTCGGTCCAGGCCACCTTGCCGCCGGTGCGGCGATAGACGACGACGTTCTTGACCGCCTCGCAGCCGCCCATGGCGAAGGCTTCTTCCACCGCGGGCTTGAGCGGGATGGTCTTGCCGCCTCGCACCTGCTCGTCGGCGGTGATGACCAGCGTCGCGCCCACGTCGACGATGCGCTCCTGCAGGCTCTTGGCCGAGAAGCCGCCGAACACCACGGAGTGGGTGATGCCGAGGCGGGCGCATGCCTGCATGGCGACCACGGCCTCGATGGACATGGGCATGTAGATGATGGAGCGGTCGCCCTTCTTGTAGCCCAGGGCCTTGATGCCGTTGGCGAAGCGCCCCACGCGGGCATGCAGTTCGCGGTAGGTGACCTTGGTGACGGTGCCGTCATCGCTCTCGAAGATGATGGCGACCTTGTCGGCGTTGCCGTTGGCCAGGTTGACGTCCAGGCAGTTGTACGAGACGTTCAGCTCGCCGTCGTCGAACCACTTGTAGAAAGGGGCATTGCTCTCGTCCAGCGTCCGCGTGAACGGCTTGCTCCATTGCAGGGTTTCACGCGCCAGCCGCGCCCAGAACCCCTCGAAGTCGCGCTCGGCCTCGTCGCACAGGGCCTGGTAGGCGGCCATGCCGGGAACGTTCGCCTGCTTGACGAACTCCGCCGAGGGTTGGAAAACACGCGTCTCGGTCAGCACTGAATCGATGGTAGACATCGCCTTGCGTCCTTTGATGGAAGTGATAGGGAGCGGATACCCATAGGTTACCGAAAGCCGGTGGTCCGTACGCGCTGCACTGCAACAAACCCACCCAGGGCACAGCGGATCCGGCTCCGCCGGTCCGCCAGTGCCGCCCCCTTGAGGGGGCGCGCGAAGCGCGTAGGGGGTGGTCCTTCCTCTTGGCATACAATTCCCGCCAAACCGTTATTCTGCGCGCCCCAGCCTACCTGGAAAACATGTCTTCCCCTCTCATGCCACCGGGGCTTTCCCGGACGGAACCCCTGCGCCCGCTGCCCAAGCTCATCTTCATGAGCCGGTGGCTCCAGTTGCCGCTCTACCTTGGTCTGATCGTCGCCCAGGGGGTGTACGTCTACCATTTCTGGGTCGAGCTGGTGCACCTGATCGAAGCGGCCTTCGGCAACAAGGAGGCCATTGCCATGCTGGCCGAGGCCGTGATGCCGGTCGTGCCCGGCGCCGCGCCCGCCGCACCGCCCACCAAGCTGACCGAGACCACCATCATGCTGGTGGTGCTGGGGCTGATCGACGTGGTGATGATTTCCAACCTGCTCATCATGGTCATCGTGGGCGGCTACGAAACCTTCGTCTCGCGGCTGCACCTGGAAGGCCATCCCGACCAGCCGGAATGGCTGTCCCACGTCAACGCCTCGGTCCTGAAGGTGAAGCTGGGCACCGCCATCATCGGCATCTCGTCCATCCATCTGCTCAAGACCTTCATCAACGCCGCGCACTACGACGCCAAGACCATCCTGGCGCAGGCCGGCATCCACCTGGCCTTCCTGCTGTCCGCGATGGCGATCGCCTATTGCGACCGCCTCATGGCGCCGATGCTCAAGCAGGACGCCCACGGACACTGACAGCACGGCCACAACCTCCTGGCGCGGCGGCATGCCAGCGCCCCACCCTTCTCTTTTCGGAGCGCCCATGACTACCGTCATCAAGGAAGAAGACCTGATCCAGTCGATCGCCGACTCGATCCAGTTCATCAGCTACTACCACCCCGTCGACTACATCCGCCACCTGGCCCGCGCCTACGAGCGCGAGCAGAATCCGGCGGCCAAGGACGCGATCGCCCAGATCCTGACCAACTCGCGCATGTGCGCCGAGGGCAAGCGCCCCATCTGCCAGGACACGGGCATCGTCAACGTGTTCATGAAGATCGGCATGGACGTGCGCTTCGACACCCGGCGCACCCTGCAGGAGCTGTGCGACGAAGGCGTGCGGCGCGGCTACCTGAACCCGGACAACAAACTGCGCGCCTCGGTGCTGGCCGATCCGCAGTTCGAGCGCAAGAACACCCGCGACAACACGCCCTGTGTGCTGAGCGTGGAACTGGTTCCCGGCAATACCGTGGACGTGCAGGTCGCGGCCAAGGGCGGCGGCTCCGAAAACAAGACCAAGTTCGCCATGCTCAACCCCAGCGACTCGCTGGTGGACTGGGTGCTCAAGACCGTGCCCCTGATGGGCGCCGGCTGGTGCCCGCCGGGCATGCTGGGCATCGGCATCGGCGGCACGGCCGAGAAGGCCATGCTGATGGCCAAGCAGTCGCTGATGGAAGACATCGACATGTACGAACTGCTCGAGCGCGGCCCCGGCAACAAGCTGGAAGAGCTGCGCATCGAACTGTACGAGAAGGTCAACGCGCTGGGCATCGGCGCCCAGGGCCTGGGCGGCCTGACGACCGTGCTGGACGTCAAGATCAGCATGTTCCCGACCCACGCCGCCTCCAAGCCCGTGGCCATGATTCCCAACTGCGCCGCCACCCGCCACGCGCACTTCGTGCTGGACGGCTCGGGCGCGGCCATCCTGACCCCGCCGTCGCTGGACGAGTGGCCCGACGTGCACTGGGCGCCGGACTACAACAAGTCCACGCGCGTCAACCTGGACACGCTGACCAAGGAAGAAGTCGCCTCGTGGCAGCCGGGCCAGACCCTGCTGCTGTCGGGCAAGATGCTGACCGGCCGCGACGCCGCCCACAAGCGCATCCAGGACATGCTGGCGCGCGGCGAGAAGCTGCCGGTGGACTTCACCAACCGCGTCATCTACTACGTCGGTCCGGTCGATCCGGTGCGCGACGAGGTCGTCGGCCCGGCCGGCCCCACCACCGCCACGCGCATGGACAAGTTCACCGACATGATGCTGGAGCAGACCGGCCTGATCTCGATGATCGGCAAGGCCGAGCGGGGTCCCGTCGCCATCGAGTCCATCCGCAAGCACAAGTCGGCCTACCTGATGGCCGTAGGCGGTTCGGCCTACCTGGTGTCCAAGGCCATCCGCGGCGCCAAGGTCGTGGGCTTCGAGGACCTGGGCATGGAAGCCATCTATGAGTTCGACGTGCAGGACATGCCCGTGACGGTGGCCGTGGACGCCAACGGCACGTCGGTGCATGAAACCGGGCCGAAGACGTGGAAGGTCAAGATCGCTGAAATGGCTTGACCCCCCCCTACGCGCTTACGCGCGCCCCCCAGGGGGCGGCACTGGCGGACCGGCGGAGCCGGATCCGCTGTGCCCTGGCAACTGCGGGTAACGGCGAGGTGGAGACTCCGCTATGGATGCGAAAATCGACTATGGGCAGGAAGGCATGCGGCGGGACATCGAGAGCCTGCAGCGGGACATACATGCTCTCGACCGCAAAGTGGATGCAAACCTAGAAACCCTGCGCGGCGAAATGCGCGCCATGGAAAGCCGGCTCGACACCAAGATCGATTCGGTCGGGCGCGAAATCGGCTACGTCAAGTGGTATGCCGCCTCGGCGGTACCAGCGACCGCCCTGGTGCTCGGCCTGCTCAACTACCTGAAGGCTTGAGCCCTTCGGCCTCGTGGCCCCGCCTCACGCCGCGGGCCATGTCGACGTGCCGCAGCACCGCCAATCCGATCACGAAGAACAGTCCGGTGGACAGGATGCCCAGGCGGTGGTTGCCCTGGGTGGCCCAGGTCACAAGGCCGTAGGTCAGCGGGCCGATGATGGACGCGAGCCGGGTGGCGAAGGTCCACAGCGCGAAGAATTCGGCCAGGCGGGAGGCCGGTGCCAGGGCGCCGGTCATCGCCCGCCCCGCGCTCTGGCTGGATCCCATGCACAGGCCCGCGATGGTGGCTGCCACCCAGAAGCCGCCCTGGCTGGTGGCGAAGAAGGCGATCAGTACCATCGCGATCCAACCCGCCAGCGTGGCGGCCAGGGCCCGCTGGTGGCCGATGCGGTCCTCGACGAAGCCGAAGGCGAAGGCGCCGGCGGCCGCCGCGATGTTGACCAGGAACACCAGCGTCATGATCTGCGTCTGGCCGAATTTCATGACCTGCTCGGCGTAGACGGCGGCCAGCGTGATGACAACGGCGATGCCTGCCTGGTAGAAGACGCCGCAGACCAGCAGCCGGCGGAAATCGGGGAAGGCCCGCGAGTCGCGCCACGAGGCCGCGAGTTGGCGCATGACCGGCATGAAGCCGGGCCGCCCGCCAGCCGCGCGGGCGGGCTGGGCGCGCTCGCGCAGGAACAGGAAGACAGGGATGGCGGCCAGGGCGAAGACCGCGGCGGTGACCAGCATGGTCCAGGGCACGAAGTCGGTGGCGGGCCGGCCCGCGGCCTGCGCCGCGATCACGACCGCCAGCGACAATCCCAGGGTCAGCATGCCGCCCACGTAGCCGAAGCTCCACCCCCAGCCGGAAACGCGGCCCAGGTACTGGGGCCTGGCGAGTTCGGGCAGGAAGGCGGCGACGACAGATTCGCCCACGCTGTAGCAGACGTTGGAGAGGATGATCGCGGGCACCGCGATCCAGAAGCCGCCAGGCCCGGCAAGCGCCAGGGCGGCCGTGGCCGCCACGCAGCCGACGGTGCTGGCCGCCAGCAGCCGCTTCTTGGCGGCCTGGGCATCGGCCCAGGCGCCCAGGCCCGGCATGGCCAGCATCACGATCAGGTAGGACAGCGACAGGGTCGCCGTCCACGCCAGCGTGGCCCAGTGGGCATTGCCCGCCACCACGCCGACGAAATAGGCATTGAAGACGGCCGTCAGGACGACCGTCGTGTAGCCGGAGTTGGCGAAGTCATAGAGCGCCCAGGCGAAGACTTCGCGCCGGCGCACGCCCGGATTCAGGGCGCCGCGCATGGACGGCCCGGACACGGCGGCCAACCCGGCTGGCGCGCTCAGACGCCGAGCGCCGCGATGCCCGCGCGGGCGATCTGCGCGTCTTCGTTGGACTTCACGCCCGATACGCCGACCGCGGCGATGGTCTCGCCCTCGACCACGACCGGCACGCCGCCTTCCAGCATGCCATGGATGGTGGGCACGGACAGGAACGAGGTACGGCCGTTGTTGACGACGTCTTCGTAGACCTTGGATTCGCGGCGTCCCAGCGCGGCCGTGTGGGCCTTGGAGGGGGCGATGTGGGCCGAGATGGCGGGGGCGCCATCCAGCCGCAGGAGGCCCAGCAGGTGGCCGCCGTCATCGACCACGGCGATGGAAACGGCCCACTTGTTGGCGAGCGCCTCGGCTTCGGCGGCGGCCAGGATCTTCTTGACGTCGTCGGCGGTCAGGACGTGCTTGGTCTTCATGGAGCGGAATCCTCGTTGGGGAAAAACGGGGATTGTAGGGCGTCCCCATGCCGGATTTATAGCTTTGCACGCACAAGTGCATTGACCTGGGCGCCGTCAAAGAGGTATCTTAGCGCCACTTTTGTATCATCTTGTGCCCGGCATCCCCCTATACGAATGAAAAAGGCCCGCTTTCACCTCCGCCTCCCTGCATCCCGGCCGCAATTCCCGGCCGGGGGGGCGAAGGTCCGGAAAGCGGGTGGGAAGCTGGCCCTGCTGGTGGGGTCCGCGGTGCTGGCCGGCTGCGCCACGCAATCGCCGCCCTCCTCCCAGAACGGTTCCTCGGCCGCTGTCGACACGCCCGCCAAGCGCGTGGCGCGCTACAGTCTGCCCAGCCATCCCGTTCCATCCTGGAAAGACAGCATTTCCCCCCTGCCGTCCCGCACCGAGCCGCTGGATCCCGAAAAGATCCTGTCGGGCCAATGGCAGGACGACAAGGCCGGCGCCGGCATGGGCGGCCAGGCAGAGCTGGCGGCCTATGCCTTGAATTATCTGGGTGTGCGTTACCGCCTGGGCGGTTCGTCGCCCGAGGCGGGCTTCGACTGCAGCGGGCTGGTGACCTACGTCAGCCGCGAAGTCCTGGGCCTGCAACTGCCGCGCCGGGCCGAGGAAATCAGCCGGGTCGGCGACCCCATCGACATCGGCGACCTGCAACCCGGCGACCTCGTGTTCTACAACACCCTGCGCCGCAAGTTCTCGCACGTGGGTATCTACCTGGGCGACGGCCGCTTCGTGCACTCCCCCTCGTCGGGAGGGGTCGTGCGCGTCGAAAGCATGGACATGGCCTACTGGAAGAAGCGCTTCAACGGCGCCCGCCGCCTGGCTTCCTCGGAATCAGCTTCACGCTGACCTCCTCCTGCGCGGCGCGCGCGCACGGCGCGCCCGCCTCCGCGCCGCACAATCCACAGTTCTCGAGCGCCTGCTGCATCGAACACACCGACCGGCGGCAGGCCACCACCTGTATGCCCGAACGCTGGGCGGCCTGGCGGAAGGCCT
Organism: Pigmentiphaga kullae; assembly: GCF_004216695.1. Taxonomy (GTDB): domain Bacteria; phylum Pseudomonadota; class Gammaproteobacteria; order Burkholderiales; family Burkholderiaceae_B; genus Pigmentiphaga; species Pigmentiphaga kullae. The sequence goes on along the minus strand of NZ_SGXC01000001.1, from coordinate 2,676,802 downwards.
TCATCACGTTGTGGCCCAGGAAGTCCGTCAGCAGTATCAGCAACTCCGTGCCCGACGGCAGTTGCAGCGTCTTCTTCTGGTGCGCCGGATCCCGCCCGCTGATGTGGTGGGTGATGGCGATGTTGTGGCCCTTGAGGAGGTCCGGAATGTTGCCTAGCCGGTCGGCCCCGACCACGACTGCGCTGACTGCCATGACGATCTCCGTGATGTCGATTGCTTTCGACAAATGATAATCATTCTCGTTATAGAGTCAACAAGAATGATATGAATTATCATTTGATTAAGCTGATCGACATCGCTCCGGAGATAGGAAAACTCTGTCAGCCCTGGTCCGACGGCTTGATCGCATCCTGGACGACCTCGCGCGTCAGGCTGGGCGCCAGCAGCTCGACGAAGGTGTACACATAGTCCCGCAGGAAAGTGCCGGACTTCACGCCTATGCGGCTGGTATGCATGCCGAACAGACGCCCCACGGGGAGCCCCACCAGCCCGGTGTCGCGCCGGGGGTCGTAGGCGACCCCGGCGATGATCCCTACCCCCAGCCCCAGTTCCACGTAGGTCTTGATGACATCGGCGTCGATGGCCTCGAGCACGAAGTCCGGATGGACGTCCTGCGACCCGAAGGCCTGGTCGATCGCGCTGCGGCCGGCGAAGGCGCGGTCATAGGTGATGATGGGATACTGCGCGAGCTGCTCCAGCGTCAGCTTCTTCGCCTGAGACGACGTCAGCTGGGCCAGGGGGTGATCCGGGGTGACCACCACCACGTGCTCCCAGGTATAGCAGGGCAGCGTGACCATGCCGGGCGTCAGGGCCAGCGCCTCGGTCGCGACCGCCAGGTCGGCCTGCTCGTTCAGCACCATGTCGGCCAACTGGCCCGGACTGCCCTGGATCAGCGACAGGTGGACCTTGGGAAACAGCTTGCGGAAGGCGGGAATGACCTGCGGCAGGGCATACCGGGCCTGGGTGTGCGTGCACGCGATGGTCAGGCCGCCCTCGTCGCGGCGCGCGTATTCGTCGCTGACCTTCTTGAGGTTGTCGACCTCGCGCATGATGCGGTCGACGATCTGCGAGACGGCCAGGCCGGGCTTGGTGAGCCCCTTGATGCGCTTGCCGTGGCGCTCGAAGATCTTCACGCCGAGTTCGTCTTCCAGCTCGATGATGGCCTTGGACACCCCGGGCTGGGACGTGTAGAGCATCCTCGCGGCTTCCGTCAGATTGAAGTCGCGGCGCACGGTTTCCCGGACGAATTTGAATTGCTGCAGGTTCATGGTGCGGTTCACTATGGATCTGCCATCCAACCCGGAGGCAGGGTCGTGGCAACCCATAGATCATAATGTAATATACGACGAGCTATTTATTATATTTAGTAATTAGCATAGTCGGATTTCGCAGCATGGCGGCCGCACAACCGCCATGCGGACTCCCACGCTAGGCCCCTTTCGGGGCCTTCACCCTGAGGCGGAAATACATCAGGAGCGCCGTCAGCGCGGCGACGGCGCCATGCAGGCCGACCAGGGCGACGAAGAAATCCACCCTGCCGTTGTTCACCCACGCCTTGGCCAGGTTGACCATGTTCAGGTAGAACAGCGCCACCAGCAGCGCGATCACGACGTCGCCCGAGCGGCCCAGCCGCGGATTCACCGCGCCCAGCGGAATGGCCAGCAGCGCCAGGTTGATGGCCAGCAGCGGCATGCTGACGCGCCAGAGCAATTCGCCGGAGGCGCCCTGCCCGCCTTCGCGCAGCAACTGCATGGTCGAGCGCGCCTTGGTGGACAGGTCGTCCGAGGAAGGCGGGCCCTTGCTTTCCATGCGCACGCCGTATTTCTCGAAACTCATCAGCCGGAACTGCGGGGTGCCGGGCACGAACTCGTAGCGATGGCCGGACTCCAGGACCATGAAGCGGTCGCCGTTGGGCTGGTCTTCCAGCATGCCCCCGCCCGAGACCAGCACGTTGAGCCGGCCGTTCTCTATCCAGCGCGCGAACACATTGTTGACCCGGTCCACGGCGTCGTTGGCCGACTCCACGTAGAACACGCGGTCGATTCCGCTGGACTCCAGGAACTGGCCCGGCGTGACCTTGGAGACGTCGGAACGCTGCTCGTAGCGCTGGCGGTATTCGGCGATCTGCTTCTGGGCCCAGGGCGAGGCCGCCAGGGTCAGCGTCGCGATCAGTACCGCCGACGGAATGGCGAAGCGGAGAATGGGCCTGAACCAGTCGGTCAGGCTCAGGCCGCTGGAGAACCAGACCACCATCTCGGATTCGCGGTAATTGCGGGTGACCGTGGTCAGCACGGCGATGAACACCGAGACCGCGATGATGGTGGGCAGGGCGTTGATGGACGAGAACGCGGCGATGCCCGTGACCACGTCGGCGCCGATGCGGCCGGCCGCCGCTTCGCCCAGCAGGCGCACCAGCAGCACGCTGATCCATACGACCACGAGCGTGGAGAATACGACGCTGGCATGGCTGGTCAGTTCGTCTTTGACGGAGCGCTGGAACAGGGACACGGTACTGGCCTGTGCGAGGGGCCCGCATCTGCGGGATAATTGACAATCTCGCGACTACATACAGGAAGAATCGCGCATGGACTTTAGCACACAGACCTCCGCCCCCGAGAAAATCAAGACCGCCGCGCTGGTGGTCGGCGTGCACGCCGACGGCGTGCTGACGCAGGCGGCCGATGCCGTCGATCGGGCGGCCAAGGGCGCGGTGCGCGCCGCCGTCAAGACCGACTTCAAGGGCAAGACGGGCGAAACGCTGGTGCTGAGGTCCCTGCCCGGCGTGGCGGCCCAGCGGGTCGTGCTGGCCGGACTGGGCCCGCAGGAGGCCTTCTCGCCCAAGGCGCTGGCCTCCGCCCATCGCGCCGCGCTGGCCGCCGCCGCGGCGCTGGGCGTGACCGAGACCGTGTCGGCGCTGGCCGCCGTCCCCATGCAGTCGGCCGACGTGCGCACCCGCGCGCGGCTGGCCGCGATCGCGGCGGGCGAGGTCACCTACCGCTTCGACGCCACCTTCGGCAAGCGCGACGCCGTCAGCCGTCCCAAGCTGGCGCGCCTGGTCCTGGCGGTCGAGCGGTCCGAGGCCAAGGAGGCCGAGGCCGGCCTGCGCGAAGGCAGCGCCATCGCCAACGGCATGTCGCTCGCGCGCGACCTGGGCAACCTGCCCGGCAACGTCTGCACCCCCACCTACCTGGGCGAGACCGCCAAGAAGCTGGGCAAGTCGCACAAGCTCAAGGTCGAGGTGCTGGACCGCAAGCAGATCGAGGCGCTGAAGATGGGGTCCTTCCTGTCCGTGGCGCGCGGATCCGACGAGCCGCCGAAGTTCATCGTGCTGCGCTATGAAGGCGCCAGGCAGAAACCCGCGGGACGCGGCAAGACGGGCGCCAACGGCCCGGTCGTGCTGGTCGGCAAGGGCATCACGTTCGATGCGGGCGGCATCTCGCTCAAGCCGGCCGCCGGCATGGACGAAATGAAATACGACATGTGCGGCGCCGCCAGCGTGTTCGGCACGCTGCGCACCGTGGCCGAGCTGGGCCTGCCGCTGGACGTGATCGGCGTCGTGCCCGCGTGCGAGAACCTGCCCAGCGGCCGCGCCAACAAGCCGGGCGACGTGGTCACCACCATGTCCGGCCAGACGGTCGAGATCCTGAACACCGACGCCGAGGGCCGGCTGATCCTGTGCGACGCCCTGACCTACGTGGAACGCTTCAAGCCGTCCACCGTCATCGACATCGCCACGCTTACCGGCGCGTGCGTCACGGCGCTGGGCCACGTCAACACGGGCCTGTTCACCTCCGACGACGCCCTGGCCGACACGCTGACCAGCCTGTCGCGCCAGGCGCTGGACCCGGTCTGGCGCCTGCCGCTGGACGACGACTACCAGGAACAGCTCAAGTCCAACTTCGCCGACATGGCCAACATAGGCGGTCCGCCGGCCGGCGCCGTCACCGCCGCGTGCTTCCTGTCGCGCTACGCCAAGGGCTACCGCTGGGCGCACCTGGACATCGCCGGCACGGCCTGGCGCAGCGGCAAGGACAAGGGCGCGACCGGCCGCCCCGTCCCGCTGCTGGCCCAGTACCTGCTGTCCCTGGTCTGACGCCGTCCCGCCCATGACCGAAATCGACTTCGCCTTCAGCGCCCCCGACCGGCTGCGCACCGCCTGCCAGATCGCCACCCGCCGCCACCAGGCGGGGCACCGGCTGGTGGTGTACTGCCGCGACACGGGGCGCCTGAACGCCTTCGATCAGATGCTCTGGGCGCTGGACGACATCTCCTTCATCCCCCACGTCCGCGTCAACGATCCGCTGGCGGCCGACACGCCCATCGTGCTGACCGCCTCGGACGCGCCCACGCCTCACCACGACTGGCTGCTGAACCTGGACGACGCCTGGCCGCCCATCTACACCCGCTTCCAGCGCGTCATCGAAGTCGTCACCAACGACCCCGCCGACCGCGAGGCGGCGCGGGCGCGCTGGCGCTTCTACCAGGAATGCGGCCACAACATCGTGCGGCACGACGTGTCGCGCCACCAGATGCCCTGAGCCGATATGCAAGCCCCTTTCCCCCCGCGCGACGATGCGGGCATCCCGCTCCTGACCGAAGTCCTGGACCTGCCGCAGCCGGTCCGGAAGGCCGAAGCGGCGCCTCCGCCGCCCTCCCCCTCCTGGCCCGCCCCGGCGGCGCCGGCCGCCCCCGCGCCAGGGCCGACTGACGAAGATGGCATCGAGACGCTGCGCGCCGCCATCCTGCAGGACCTGCTCGACCGGGTGGAGCCCCTGTTGAAAACGCGCATGCGGGCCTCGCTGGAAGTGGCGGCCGCCCGCGCCCTGGAAGACATCGCCTACAACCTGCGCGAAGAACTCGGCCGGCTGGTGGACGAGGCCGTCCAGAAGGAACTGATACGGCGCGCCGCCGTCGAGAGCAAGCCCCTTCCCCCGCGCTGAAGCCCCGGCAGGCCGCCGCCAGCCGCCGCAGAATCCACTAAAATCACAGGTTTGGCGCCTGCTGCGCATCGCCGCACGCCCGACCGACGTATTTCCGGAACACCGATGACCTCAGCCTCTCCCCAATCTCAGACCGAGACCGACGAACTGCCCAAGAGCTTCGAGCCGGCCGCCATCGAGGCGCGCTGGTATCCGCTGTGGGAGCAACGGGGGGACTTCAAGGCCGGGGTACACGTCCAGGGCCCCGACAACGGCCAGGCCTTCACCATCCAGCTGCCGCCGCCCAACGTGACCGGCACGCTGCACATGGGCCACGCCTTCAACCAGACCATCATGGATGGCCTGACGCGCTACCACCGCATGCGCGGGTTCGACACGCTGTGGGTGCCGGGCACCGACCACGCCGGCATCGCCACGCAGATCGTCGTCGAGCGCCAGCTCGACGCGCAGAAGGTCAGCCGCCACGACCTGGGCCGCGACAAGTTCGTCGAGAAGGTCTGGGAATGGAAGCAGCACTCCGGCGGCACCATCACCGGCCAGATGCGCCGGCTGGGCACCTCGCCCGACTGGACGCGCGAATACTTCACCATGAACGAGGACATGTCGCGCGGCGTGGCCGAGGTCTTCACGCGGCTGTACGAGCAGGGCCTGATCTACCGGGGCAAGCGGCTGGTCAACTGGGACCCCAAGCTGCTGACCGCCGTCAGCGACCTGGAAGTGATCAGCGAGGAAGAAGACGGCCATCTGTGGCACATCCGCTACCCGGTGGACGGCAGCGACGCCGCCATCGTCGTGGCCACGACCCGTCCCGAGACCATGCTGGGCGACGTCGCCGTCATGGTGCATCCGGAGGATGAACGCTACCAGGCCCTGATCGGCAAGCAGGTCCGCCTGCCGCTGACCGGCCGCCTGATCCCCGTCATCGCCGACGACTACGTGGACCGCGAATTCGGCACCGGCGCGGTCAAGGTCACGCCCGCGCACGATTTCAACGACTACGCGGTAGGCCAGCGCCACAGCCTGCCCATGATCTCCATTCTGACGCTGGACGGCCACATCAACGACGAGGCGCCCGAGACCTACCGCGGGCTGGACCGTTTCGAGGCCCGTACCCGCATCGTGGCCGACCTCGACGCCCAGGGCCTGCTGGCCGAGGTCAAGAAGCACAAGCTGATGGTGCCGCGCGGCGACCGCACCAACGCCATCATCGAGCCCATGCTGACCGACCAGTGGTTCGTCGCCATGAGCAAGCCGGCGCCCGAGGGCACCCACCACCCCGGCAAGTCGATCACCGACGTGGCGCTGGAAGTCGTGGCCGACGGCCGCGTCAAGTTCTACCCCGAGAACTGGACCACCACCTACAACCAGTGGCTCAACAACATCCAGGACTGGTGCATCTCGCGCCAGCTGTGGTGGGGCCACCAGATCCCCGCCTGGTACGCCGACGACGGCCGCATCTTCGTGGCCCGCAACGAGCAGGAAGCGCGCGACAAGGCCACCGCCGCCGGCTACACCGGCTCGCTGGCCCGCGACCCGGACGTGCTGGACACCTGGTTCTCGTCGGCGCTGGTGCCGTTCACCACGCTGGGCTGGCCCGAACAGACGCCCGACCTGGCGCGCTATCTGCCCTCGTCCGTGCTGGTCACCGGCTTCGACATCATCTTCTTCTGGGTCGCCCGGATGGTCATGATGACCACCCACTTCACCGGCCAGGTTCCGTTCCGGCACGTCTACATGCACGGACTGATCCGCGACGCCGAAGGCCAGAAGATGAGCAAGTCCAAGGGCAACACCCTGGACCCGGTCGACCTGATCGACGGCATCGGCCTGGACGACCTCCTGGCCAAGCGCACCACCGGCCTGATGAACCCCCGGCAGGCGGAAAGCATCGCCAAGAAGACCCGCAAGGAATTCCCCGAGGGCATTCCGGCCTTCGGCGCCGACGCGCTGCGCTTCACCATGGCCGCCTACGCCACGCTGGGCCGCAACATCAACTTCGACCTGAAGCGCTGCGAGGGCTACCGCAACTTCTGCAACAAGCTGTGGAACGCCACCCGCTTCGTGCTGATGAACGTCGAAGGCAAGGACTGCGGCGTGGAGGCAGGCGCCACGGTGGAACTGTCGGTGTTCGACAAGTGGATCGTCAGCCAGCTGCAGCGCACCGAGGCCGAGGTCGCCAAGGGCTTCGACGACTACCGCTTCGACAACATCTCCACCGCGCTGTACCGCTTCGTCTGGGACGAATACTGCGATTGGTACCTGGAACTGGCCAAGGTCCAGCTGCAGAACGGCAGCGAGGCCGAGCAGCGCGGCACCCGCCAGACCCTGATCCGCGTGCTGGAAACCGTGCTGCGGCTGGCCCACCCCGTCATCCCGTTCATCACGGAAGAACTCTGGCAGAAGGTTTCGGTGGCGGCCGGCAAGCGCCGTGCCGACGAATCCACCAGCGTAGGCGTACAGCCCTACCCCGCCGCCCAGGCCGAAAAGATCGACGAAGCGGCCGAAGCCGCGATGGCCGAACTCAAGGCCCAGGTCGACGCCGTGCGCGCGCTGCGCGGCGAAATGAACGTGCCGCCCTCGCAGAAGGCGCCGCTGAACGCCACCGGCAACCGCGCCGCGCTCGAGCGCAATGCGCCCTACCTGGCGGCCCTGGCCCGGCTGACCGAGGTCAAGGTGGTCGACCGGTTGCCCGACGTCGTCGGCGCCCCCGTGCAGGTGGTGGGCGACGCCCACCTGATGCTGCACATCGAGGTCGACGTGGCCGCCGAGAAAGTCCGCCTGGACAAGGAAATCGCCCGCCTGGAAGGCGAGATCGCCAAGGCCAACGGCAAGCTGGGCAACGCCAGCTTCGTCGACCGCGCCCCGGCAGCCGTGGTGGAGCAGGAACGCGCCCGGCTGGCCCAGTTCAGCGACACGCTGGACAAGGTGCGGGAGCAGCGGGTGAAACTGGGGTAGACCGGCCTCAGCGCCGAGCATGAAAAAAGCGACCCACTGGGTCGTTTTTTTCATTGCGCTCGAAACAAAAAGCTCTGGGTTCAGCGGCGGACCAATCTGTCCGTCCGCATTTCCTCAAATTATCTTTCCGCATCGCCCTGTAGATACTGGAGCAGCCTCTTGCTTTTTTCGAATTAACGTATATACAATAAATGCGGATCACCTACGATGCAGCGAAACGTACCACGACCTTGATCGAACGTGGACTGGACATGCGGCATGCGGGAAAAATCTTCATCGGGTTCCATCTCACTCTACCCGACGAGCGCCGCGACTATCGCGAATGCCGGTACATCACGCTCGGCCTCCTGGACGAACGCCTCGTAGTCGCCGTCTGGACACTGCGCGGCAACAGCCGACGCATCATCAGTTTCAGGAAAGCCAATGAACGGGAACAGAAAAGATACTGGAAGCAAGTGGGTCGACCCCGATGATGCCCCTGAACTTCCGGACGAATGGTTCGAACGGGCGGAACTGCGCGATGGCAACAAGGTGCTCAGGCGGGGGCGCCCGAAATCGGCCGCTGCCACAGTGGCCATCAGCCTGAGGCTTCCCCCCGACGTGCTGGATCAATGGAAACGCACGGGTCCAGGGTGGCAGACTCGCATGGTGGCGTCGCTGCGCCAGCATGCGCCGAAAGCCCAGAGAATATGATGTCCTTGGCCCCTGCACCCTCCTCTGCCCAGGGGCCTCCCAGGCAGGCTCAGCGAGCCGTCGTCTCCCTGGCCACGCGTATCGGCTTGACCACCGCGCCAAAGCGATCATGGATGAACGCCGCCACTTTCTCGCCCCATAGCCGGTGCCCGGCCGTGGTCGGATGCATGGAGTCCGCAAACAGGTAATGCTGGTCGGCATCCGGCTCCACCAGCGTTGCGGGGGTGCACAGCAGTGCATCCACCTCGCCCTGCGACGCATCGTAATTGGTGCAGGCGGGCTTGTCGGTCACGGTCAGGCCCACCGCGGCGGGGTCGTCGACGGCATCGTCGATCAGGCCGGCCAGATCGAACACCTGCACGCCCGTGCCCGACAGCCCCCCGGCCACGAGTTCGTTGTAGCCCTCGGACACGTCGGTGGCCAGGTCTTCCAGCTCGGTATTGCGGATGAAGGGCAACATGCCCAGGTCGGGAAGGTTGACGTATACGATCCGCTTGGCTCCCGCCGCGGACAATCGCTTGAGCTGGGTCACCATGGCGGCCGCCTTGGCCCGGACCAGCGCCTCCATCCGGTCGTCGGCGTCGGAAGCGGGTTCGGGCTCGGTTTCCCCCAGGGCCTGGAAAGCATCGAGGAAATCGTTGCCGCCGCCCTGCACCAGCACCAGTTCCGTCCCGTCGAAGCCTTTGTGCGCGGCCAGGTAGCGGTCGATCTGCGTCTTGATGGAAATGGCGGTTTCGCCCTGGAGGCCGCCATCGGCCGGGATGCCGTCCGGGGCCGGCGCCGTCTCGGCGTCGGTCTCGATATGGGCGCCGCCCTGCGCATAGCCGTTGCCACCCAGGTCCACGATACGGCCACCCTGCCCGCGCGGGCCGAAATCGACCTGCTGGTTGGGCTTGACCGGCAGGCCCAGCGCATCGGCCACGACTTCCACCCAGACTTCTCCGGGCTTGGTCGTGAACCGCTGCCCCGTCGCGCTGCGCGTGGCCGGGTCGGGATGGGCCGTCCCGGGATTGTAGGTGCCGACATCGCTCAGGCTGTCGCCGAAGGACACGATGGTGTTGATCGGTCCGGTCACGACCGGCCGTGCGGCGCGGTCGCGCATGGCCATTGCCGCCAAGCCGCCCGCGACGAGCAGCGCCAGGACCAGAAGCCAACGCAATGACGGTAGCCGCATGGGGGTCACCTTGGGGGAGAACGGTTGCGCCAGCGGACGCCGGCTGCGGTATGACACGCCGCCCGGCGGCAGGTTCAGTGCCGCCGGGCGGGGAAAACGCCGAGCGATCCGTCAGCGACGTTTCATGTAATGGACGAACACTTCGCCGTCATCTTCCTGCGCCAGCAGTTCGTTGCCGGTCTGCTTGGAAAAGGCCTGGAAATCGCGCACCGACCCCTTGTCGGTGGCCACGACCTTCAGCACCTGTCCGCTCTCGAGCGTCGCCAGCGCCTTCTTGGCGCGCAGGATGGGCAAGGGACACTTGAGCCCCTTGGCATCCACCTCCAGGTCGAACGCCACCGGTTCGGTATTCATTGCGCCTTCTCCCGCCACGCCGCTCACAGGCGGCCTTCGACCCAGCCCTGCACGCTGGCGAGCGCCTGCTGCAGACCCGAGGGATCCGTGCCGCCGGCCATCGCCATGTCGGGCCGGCCGCCGCCCTTGCCGCCCACCTGCTGGGCCACGAAATTGACCAGGTCGCCGGCCTTGACCTTGCCGGACACGTCGGCCGTGGCGCCGGCCACCAGGCTGACCTTGCCGCCGTCGACGGCGGCCAGCACGATGGCAGCGGACTTCAGCTTGTTCTTGAGCTGGTCCACGGTCTCGCGCAGCGACTTGGGATCGACGCCGTCCAGCTTGGCGGCCAGCACCTTCACGCCCTTGATCTCGACCGCCGAGGCCGCCAGGTCATTGCCGGCGCTGCTGGCCAGCTTGCTCTTCAACTGGGCGATTTCCTTTTCCAGGCTCTTCAACTGGTCCTGCACCTGGCCGATGCGCGCCGGCAGGTCGCCAGGCTGCACTTTCAGCGCTCCCGCGGCCGAGGCCAGCGTGGCGTTCAGGCTCTGCAGATAGGACAGGCTGTTGTCGCCGGTGATGGCCTCGACCCGCCGCACGCCGGCGGCCACGCCGCCCTCGCTCACGATCTTGAACAGGCCGATGTCGCCCGTGCGGCCCACGTGCGTGCCGCCACACAGCTCGCGCGAGAAACCGATGTCCAGCACCCGGACTTCGTCGCCGTACTTTTCGCCGAACAGCGCCATCGCGCCGCCCTTGACGGCATCGTCGTAGGCCATCAGCTGCGCCTGCACCGGCGTGTTGCCCAGCACCTCGCGGTTGACGATGGCTTCCACCTGCGCGATCTGCTCGGCGTTCATGGGCGCATCGTGGGCGAAATCGAAGCGGGTCTTGTCCGGGTCCACCAGCGAGCCCTTCTGCTGCACGTGCTCGCCCAGCACCTGGCGCAGCGCCTTGTGCATCAGGTGCGTGGCCGAGTGGTTGCGCATCGTGCGCGCGCGGCGGACTTCGTCCACCTGGGCATCGACCGTGTCGCCCACCGCCAGCGAACCCGACACCAGCTTGCCATGATGGCCGAACACGTCGGCCTGGATCTTCTGCGTGTCTTCCACATCGAAACGCACCGCGCCCTGCACCAGCACGCCGGCATCGCCCACCTGCCCGCCCGACTCGGCGTAGAACGGCGTGCGGTCCAGGACCACCACCGCGGCCTGGCCGGCCTCGATGCGCGGCACCGACGCGCCGTCCACGTACAGGGCCGTGACCTTGCCTTGCGCGGCCAGGTGCGTATAGCCCTCGAACACCGTCTTGGCGCCGTCGTACGACAGGCCGGCGGCCATCTTGAACTTGCCCGCGGCGCGGGCCTGCTCGCGCTGGCGGGTCATCGCGGCCTCGAAGCCGTCCATGTCCACGTCCACGTTGCGTTCGCGGCAGATATCGGCCGTCAGGTCCACCGGGAAGCCGTAGGTGTCGTACAGGTTGAACAGCGTCTCGCCGTCCAGCGCGGCGCCCGGCTTCAACGCGGCCAGCGCGCCGTCCAGGATCTTCATGCCGTGCTCCAGCGTTTCGCCGAAACGCTCTTCCTCCTGGCGCAGCACCTGCTCCACCCGCGCCTCGGCCTTGGCCAGCTCGGGATAGGCCTCGCCCATCTCGGCCACCAGGTCCTTGACGATGCGATGGAAGAACGGCTTGGTCTGGCCCAGCTTGTAGCCGTGGCGCAGCGCGCGGCGGATGATACGGCGCAGCACGTAGCCGCGGCCTTCGTTGCCCGGGATCACGCCATCCACGATCAGGAACGAGCAGGCGCGGATGTGATCGGCGATAACCTTCAGCGAATTGTTCGCCAGGTCGGTACAGCCGGTTTCGCGTGCCGCGGCCTTGATCAGGTTCTGGAACAGGTCGATTTCATAGTTCGAGTGCACGTGCTGCAGCACCGCGGCGATCCGCTCCAGGCCCATGCCCGTGTCCACGCAGGGCTTGGGCAGCGGGTTCAGGGTGCCCGAGGCATCGCGATCGAACTGCATGAACACCAGGTTCCAGATCTCGATGTAGCGGTCGCCGTCTTCCTCGGGCGATCCCGGGGGGCCGCCCCAGATTTCGGGGCCGTGGTCGTAGAAGATTTCCGAGCACGGGCCGCAGGGGCCTGTATCCGCCATTTGCCAGAAGTTGTCGGAGGCGTAGCGCGCGCCCTTGTTGTCGCCGATGCGGACGATGCGCTCGGCCGGCACGCCGATCTCGTTCTGCCAGATGCCGTAGGCCTCGTCGTCCTCCTGGTAGACCGTGACCCACAGTTTTTCCTTGGGCAGCTTGTAGACCGTGGTCAGCAGTTCCCAGGCGTAGTGGATGGCGTCTCGCTTGAAGTAGTCGCCGAAGCTGAAATTGCCCAGCATCTCGAAAAACGTGTGGTGCCGGGCCGTGTAGCCCACGTTTTCCAGGTCATTGTGCTTGCCGCCGGCGCGCACGCTGCGCTGCGACGAGGTCGCGCGCTTGTAGGGGCGCACTTCGTTGCCCAGGAAGACGTCCTTGAACTGGACCATGCCCGAATTGGTGAAGAGCAGGGTCGGATCGTTGGCTGGCACCAACGACGAGGACGGCACCACGGTGTGGCCCTTGGACTCGAAGAATTGAAGGAATTTCTGACGGATCTCGGCGGATTTCATCGCTGCACGCAGGTAGGGGGATGAATCGCCAACTGCACCCGTTTGCATCCCCGGATAAATATCGAATCGTCAATTATAAAGGGACTGCGAGGGCAACTCCGGTGCGGGCTTCACTCTCCTCCTATGCTGCAAAGCGCCATGCTCTGCTTCGTGCATCAGTTTTGCCGCGATTGCCAACGTTCTGGCCATCTCCGCCCCGCGGCCTCCCTCGGAAAAACCCTTGATCTCGCTCACGTCCTTGGTCACTCTCTTGAACAAATAGCGGCCCGGCTTACCCTCGCCGTGGGGCTCGAAATATATCCCTGCCGGCAAATCGCCCTCTTTAGCCATTTTTTTGGCCTGTTCCCAGATGTCACTGGGAACTCCAGCCAGAAACTTGGCCTCCGCTTCCGCTGCCTTGCCAGGCGGCCTCCCTCCTCTCTTGGGGGGCCGGCTCTCCCCAACCTCCTGGCGCTCAAGCCCACTTGCGAAACGTTGCCTCGCCAGGTCTTCGCGTCGCGAGATCAGCCCGGTCGTATTGACAGTCCCCTCCCTGGCAAATTGAAGCGCGGCGATATGCGCCGTGGCCGTTGATTCATAGATACGCTCAGGCAGGTTATTGGCGACATAGCCATCTCCGCTCGAGGTTACTGTTATTGCCATCACTTTCTCCAAAGATCGCCGCGCCCTCCGCACCCCTGACGAACAGCCGGTCCACGCCTGCGCATGGGTGGGAGCCCCGGCGCGGACGGTTCCACGGTCCACGACACCGGGCCCGTGCCAGGGCACCTTTTAGTGTGAACAGGCCCTAGCCCGGCATCTCGTAGTAGCAGGATGACTGGAAACTGCCGTTCTGGAAGAAATAGCCCGAGTATCCGTTGTTCACCGGCTGCAAATGCCGGTTCTGGTTGGAAAAGGCGCCGTGCCCCGCGCGGTAGCTTTCCCAGGTGTACTGGGCCCAGGCCGATGCGCCGCCGTAGTACCCGGCGTTGCAATAGGCGCCCGAGACCCTGATCGCATAGTGAGTCATCTCCAGTACCAGCGCGGCGCCGGTATATCCTGCGCCGGCCTCGCACCGGGTGGTCCAGGGTGTCAACACGCACAACCTGTGCCAGTTGTTTTGCCATTGATTGTGAGCCTGGACTTCCGCCCCTGAACTGCCTACCGCTACGCGGATCATGGATGGCAGTTCGTTCCACCCGCTCCGGCTGTCCCACACCTCGCGGAAGTAGAGTTCCGCACCGGCCATGCGATCGAGCAGTTCTTGAATGGTTGCAGGCGCGCGCGGCTCCGCGGGTGGATCAGGCGGAGGCGCGACCGGGCGGTCCGGCATCACCCGCGCCGCCACCCCCGTTATGTGCGTGGAGTCCACCCAGGGCGTCCGCATCTGCGGTGGCGCCGGTTGCGCGCCTGCATTCAACCAGACCAGAGCACACCCTGCTCCCAGAAACACGATTCGCTTCATTCCCCCCCCCTCAGTATTTGCAATAGACCTGGGCGATGGCCCTGGCCGGGCCACCAAGAACCGCCCCGTCGTAGTCCAGCAATTGCACCAACCACCCCGCTCCGGCGTCCACGGCCTTGCGGGTGAACGACGACGCCGTGGACGACTCGATCTGAGGCAGCAGGTAGATGAGCGGCGTACCGGCAGCGGTGCCGAGCCGTCCACAGACAGGCTTCTGTACCGTTTCGCCGGAAGAGACGATCTGGCTGCCGGTCATGACATAGCTGGACAGGAGGTCGTCGGCGCGCATCCAGACCCCCAGGCGGCAAACGAGGCCGGTGCCCGAGCCGGAGTCGGTGGCAAAGGCGCCATTGGGAGCGCAGGCGGTGCCCGCCGAAGCCAGGGCGGCAAGCTCGCGCCATGTGCCGCCGGCGCATACCAGGAGACCGCCGGCGGAAGTACGGGCGAACTCCGCGTTGGCGCCGGCCTCGGTCGATACCCGGGACATGCAGGGGGCATTGGCCGTGGCCACCTCCCTGAGGCCCAGCCTGTCGGCGGACACGCCGGCATGCCCGACGAGGTCGCGGCCGGCCACCGTAAGCGCAAGGCCCGCTCCCGTCGCGACGATCATCTGGCCCGCGGTCACGCGCAGCGTGGGCTGCGCATCCGCGGCGTCGAAGATCGATCCTCTATGGGTGGACAAGCCGGCGGCGGCCCGGATGCGCTGGCTGGCGACGATGCCCGAGGCGGGGTCGATGCGGACGACGCTGCCGTCGTCGGCACGGAACAGGCCTGTCCGGGTCTGCAGCACGCCGGCGCATTGCACCGTCAGCACGCCGGTGCTCGTTGCGGTCAAGCAATCGCCGGCCGCGCCGCGCAAGGCCAGGGAATCGTGCAGCCGTACCGCGCCTCGCACATCCAGACCGCCTTGCAGGTCAGGGTTGCGGCTGTCCCGCATGCGGACGAACTGCTGGAACAAGGTGGTATCCAGGCTTGCCTGGGCGCCCACGACTCCCGCCGCCGCGCCCAGCGGATTGGGAACCGCGTAGGTCGCGCCACGCAGCACGGCCGGTTGGTCCGGGTAGGCCGCAGCACCGTATCCCCCGGTGGCCATGACGACCTGGGCCAGGACGCCGGGATCCGGTTCGAGCGCCCCCTGCGCGCGCAGCGGCGTGGCGGTGTGAATCAGGGCATCCATCCTGCATCCCGTTCCCGGGCAACCGCCGCTGCGTTCGATGCGGATGGCGACAGCCTGGTTGAACGGCGTGCGGTCCGGAAATCCGCGCTGCAGCATGCCGGCCTCCCGCAGTTCGTCCAGCGTGGGCGCGAGCGGATGCGCCACACCGGCGACGGCCGCGCCGTCGGCCAGCGTGTCGTAGTGCCGGACCAGATAGCCGTCCATGGCCCCCTTTATCGCGAGCAGATATGTGCCCGTGGCCTGGGCCGCCGCATCATCCACCTCCCGGATCAGGCGGCCACCCGCCAGCACGGCGAGCACCATGGCGATACTGGCGACGATGGCCAGTTCGATCAGGGTCCATCCCCGTTGGCGCGCCGCGAAGGCAACCGGCAGGCGCACGGCCTGAGCATGCGACATGGAAGGCCCTAGCGTGCGGTGAACGAAAAGGAGTTCGTGTCGCCGCTGGTGCACGCGGCCTCGGCGCCCGTGGCGTTGTAGGTTCCCGCGGCGCCGCCGGTGCCAGGCTGCTTGACCGTGATGCCGTTGATGACGATCCGCTCGGACACCCGCTGCATGACCGCGGCCAGCGAAGGGCATGCCGCTTCGTTGACCTTGTCCAGCGTCAGCCCGAAGGCGTCGCCGGAGGTGGTGATGGTATCGGCGGCAAGCACGACACGGCCGTCCGTCGCGCCCAGACCGTGCCGGACCGTGGCCGTCGCACCGGCTCCGGCAACCGTGATGACGCTGCTGCTGCGCAGGGCATGGGCGAGCTGGACAATGCCTATGCCTGTATAAGGTGTGTTGCCCAGCCCCTGGCCGGAAACCTTGGTCCGCGCGATGAAGCGGTGCAGCTCCTGGCCCACCGCCGGCACCTTGTTCTCGATGATGTAGCCATTGATGGCGGGAATGCCGATGACGGCGGCGATCAGGACGATGGCGGCGACGATGGCGACCTCGACCAGGGTGAAACCCTGCTGGCGGCCGGGACGAGCGTGGAGAAAGCGGGACATGCGTGATACCTCATCGGCTGGAGTAATAGTTGGTCAAGGCGGAGCGCATTTCGTTGACGACGCCGACATGCCAGAAGACCAGCGACAGCGCGACGCCGACGGCGGCCAGCAGCAGCACCCAGCGGGCCGCCATCGCCCTCCTGGCCACCTGCCGCAGCGAGCGCGCTTCCAGGCGCACACGCGTCTGCTGCAGGGCGCTGTCCATGCCGCGCGCCGCGATCAGGTCGGCCAGGAACCACAGGGTTTCGGGCTCGACGATGCCGGTATCGAACGTGGCGCTGCCCACGCGGCCGTCGTCGATGTTGGCGATCATTCTTTCCAGATGCCAGCGCCGCCATGGATTGGCGCCTTCCACCTGCAGCTCCAGGGCCTCGCGCAGCGCCGTGCTGACGTTGCCGCGGCGCTTGACCATGGTCGCCAGCGAAGCCAGGAAGCGTATGCCCTGCAGGTCCCGATAAAGGCGCCAGACGAAATGCCGGTCCAGCACGCGGCGGACAGGACCGGTGAGATTGGGCAGGGACCAGGCCACGAAATAAATGACGAGGCCCAGTGCCAGCGCGCAGACGAACAGGTTGCCGTGGACGAACTCGGCAAAGGCATAGAGCCGCCGGGTCAGGCTGCCCAGGAATTCGTCGGGAACGGCGCCGAACGCACGTTTCAGGCGCGGCACCGTGAACAGCGGCACGGCAACGATCATCCCGAACGAAACCAGCACGGCGGCAAGCGCCGCCGACAAGGTGGCGGCCAGCGTGCGCCGGGTGTCATCCGCCAGCCGCGTCACCGCCGCCACATCGCGCAAGGTCTGTTCGAGCGCACCGGCGCCTCCTCGCTGGGCCATCCGAAGCAGGCTCAGGTCATCGTCCGGCAGGGTCGCGCGCAGGGTCTCGTGAAGATCACCTCCGACGTTCTGGTAGCGCGCGGCCCAATAGGCCGACAGCATGCCTCGCGCGTGGCCCGCGTAGCGCCGGGCATCGTCCAGGAAGATGTCGCGCAGCGTCTTGCGGCCGCTGCTGGCCTCCATGACATCGGCCAGATAGTCGTAGTAGTCGGCGCGCCCCGCCCGGAACCGCGCCGCGCACCAGGCGACGCGCACGCGTTCGCGAAAGGAGCTCATGCGCAGCCGCGTCCGATGGGCGCCGGCACCCGGCCGGATGCCAGCCTGCGCGGCCGCCGGCGTCCGGACGCTCCTCGCGCAACCCGGTTCCCGCGCAGCTCGACGGTCTCGAAACTGACGAACCGGGGCTCGATGTCGCGCGGATCGACCAGACCTTGCGAGGCCTTGTAGATCGCGCACTCCATCGCCGTCTTGCCGGCCATGTCGGCATGGTCGAACGCGCTGCGGCGCTGGAACCGGAAGTAGTCGCGCAGCGCCAGCGTGTCCGCATCGCGCACCAGCCTCAGGAAGCCGTCGTCAACGGAAGGGTCGATCATCTCGGCGGCGACGGTGCGGCCCGCGTAGCCGTGCAGCTCGACCAGGGTGCCCTGCCGGCAGGATGGGCATCCATCGGGGTTGCGCGCCCTCAGCGCCGCGATATCCAGCGCGTACAGGGCGTGCAGCCGGTCGGCATAGCGTCGCCAGTGGTCGGGCCCCGGGCCCGCCCCCGCGGCCGCGCCTTCGCGCTCGAACAGGGCGGTCAGCGGCAAGGCGCAGTGCCGGCACAGCACCGGCAGCAGTGTCTGGTAGACGAGCAGCTTCAGTATCCCGGGCGTTGCCAGCAGCCGGCGGGAGACGCCGATGAAATCCGAGGCCAGACGATCCGGGATCAGCGCCGCGCCGCCCGCGTGCGTCGTCGTGTACAGGTTGCTGCCCGAACTGGCGAGGTCCATGAAGGCCCGGCCCGTGGAACGGTCGCGTATCTCGCCGATGAGCAGGTCGTTCATGGCGGACCGCTTGATGGTCTTGAGCTTGGCGTCGAACTCGTTGGAGACCGCGCCGTCCAGCGATCGGCTGACGCTGTTCTGGAGCGCGTTGGGAATGAGATATTCGACCGGGTCTTCGAGCGTGATGACCTTGCGGGTGGGCGGAATGCGGGACATCATCGAAGCGATGGTGGTCGACTTGCCGGACCCCACCACCCCCGCGAGCACGATCGCGCCGCCTTCGGCGACCAGCGCGCGCTCCAGGATCCGGATCTGCGAAGGCAGATAGCCGAGCCGGGCGAAATCCGGCGGCTGCTCGCGCATGTCCATCCGCAGCAGCCGCATGGTGACCGAGGCGCCCGCGTCGGTAGCCAGCGAGGCCCAGCGCAGCATGAACGACACGCCTTCCACGTCATGCAGGATGCTGCCCTGCTGCTCGATCATGGGATCGAAGACGGCGCCGTTGCCGCCCTGTATGTCCATATAGGCGACGGCCAGCACCTCGCGCAGCGTGCTGGTCTGCATGCCGCGGAACCGTTCCGGCATCACGTATCGGCCCCCCAGGGTGTAGCGGATCTCGGATTCCGGATGGGCCGCCCGCAGGTTGACGTGGATGTCGCTGGCGCCATGGCGCGCGCCCCAGGCGACGATGTCATGGAACGCCGACGCCATGGCGCTCTTGACCGGATCGAGCAGCACCCGGCGACGCGAACGCAGGGCGTCCCCCGTGATCTGTCCGCGCACGATGGACAGCAATAGTGTCGCCGGCACCACGATGCGCGCGGGACTGGCCAGGGTCCGGCCCCGCGCCCGTACCATGCGTTCGAACTCCTCGATCTGCTCGCTGCGCGCATAGTCGTCGACGGTGAACAAGGCTACCCGGCCATCCTCCAGTTCGACTGGACAGAGCTTGTCCAGCAGGTTGCCGACGTCGAACCCGGCGCGAAGCACGCGCTTGAAGGCGGGCGTCATCCGGGCGAGCTGATCGCGGCCATCCATGCGCGCGACCAACGCCGCAGGCACCTCGCCGCTCGCGGGACACGCTTCGTCCCGTCCCTCTGGGCAAGACACCACGGCCGCGCCCGACGCGCTCAGGCGGTTGCCGGCCAGCAGCGCCACGACCGATCGCCCCCAGACCAGCGGGCTCACGGCCGGCCTCCCAAGGGAGGCACGAAAATCGGCGGCATCGCGGGCATGGGCGCGGCGCTGGACGGCTCCGCCGCCACCCAGGCTCCCGGCGCGGACGGCAGGATGCAGGCCGACCGTACCGAGGCCCCCTTGCGCAGGTAGACGCAGCCATCATCGATGCGCTGCAGTCGATACTCTCCAGCCGTGTCCGTGGCACCGCGGGGCAGCTCGTCGCCCTGACGATAGAACCGGGACTCGCCATTGACCTGCACGATCGCGTTCAAGGTGCCCTTCGTTCCATACAGGGAAGTCAGCACGACCCGGTCGCCGCGACGGGCCGGGGCAGCGGCTGGCTTGGCAACGGGTGCCTGGCGGGCACGTTCCGCGGCCAGGGCGCGCGCCGTATCGATGCGCAGCATCTCGCGCACCTTGTCCAGCTCGCCTTCGGCGGCGTCCACCGGGGTACGGAACATGGACAGGACGGCCACGCAGAACCGCAGTTTTCGCTTAGTCGCGCGCATAGAGGACTCCAGACATGCCGGCCATGAGCCGGCTCCGGTTCAAGGAAAGTTCGGCCGCCGCATCCACGGTGAGCGACACCGCACGCCATTCGACCTGGTTCGCCAGCAGCCCCGGTATCAGGAACATCGACCGCAGCGGTCCTTCCAGGACCAGTGGCCGCTCGGACACCGCCGGCATCGATGGCGGCGCGGCCATGGCGGCCCCGTACTCGTCGCGCGGAGGCTCCAGCCGCACGGGCACCGTTTCCCCCAGCGTCGCACCCGACATCAGCGGCAGGACCTGTTGCAGCGCGGTGATGGTCTTGCCGTCGTGCTCGGCCCGGCTCATGAGCCGCGACGGCTCCAGCGGCTGCGCGCCATCGGCGACGGCGAACCGGGCCACCACGGCATCCATGGGCTGCCACGTCTCGCTCCAGCCCGACGGACGCGCCCCGAGAAAACTGGCATTGGTGGCCAACCGATGGCGCCGGTCGTACCGGGCCCGGCAGGTCCATCCCTGCTCCGTGCCGCGCGAGCACTGCGCGGAAGACAGCCTCCATCCGCCCACCTCGGCGGGCAGGTCGGCCAACGCATCCAGCACGGCCAGCCCGTCGCTTTCGGCATGCAGGCGTATCCGTTGGCGCAAGGCCTCGTACACTTGGGCCCAGGCCGCCTCGGGGTCGATACCGGGCTGCGCGGGCGTGCTGCCTCCTTCCTGATGGCGATACCAGTCCCAGCCGCTGCGCAGCAGGAATGCCGCGGCGCATCCCAGCGCCGCGACGACCAGCGGCCGCGGAATGGCCGGCATGCTCCAGCCGCACGGCTGGAGCCGGCAGGCGTCCGAGGCATCTCCCAGAAAAGCCGGCAGCGAGGCCTCGCCAAGATCGCCGGGATCCGCATCCAGGATGACGAGTTCGTCGCCGTGATGCGCCATCAGACCGTCCAGGGCCGCCTGGGCATCGGCGGCGCTGTCGTGGACGCGATCGGAATGCGTGAGGACCTTGCCGCCCTGGACGGCCACCACCCAGATGCGCCCGTCCGGCAGTTCCGCCCGCAAGGCGACGACGCCCTGCCTGTGATCCGACGCGAAGGCCAGCGCCCCGCTGTGAAGCTGGTCCGCCAGACCGCGGTCGGCCCGGTTCAGCCGGATCACGCCGACGGCCTCCGAACCCGGCGCATGGGCATGGTGCGATGCTTTCGCTTCCCGGGCCTTCTGCCGCGCGCGCTGGCCCAGCCTGCTGCCCAGGATGGTGTGCCAGCGCATGCCCAGGACCAACACGCGTTCGTCGCCGTCGAATCGAAGCAGGACGTAGTCGTTCATGGCGGATCAGAAGCCTTCCTCGACCTGCGCGGTGATGAGCACGACCGTGTTGCGGCGCTCGCGCGCGGTCTTGCCCGAACCGCCCAGCAGCATCGATGCGCCCTCGTCCAGCCTGCGCTTGTCGTATTGGTCCTGCGACCGCTCGAAGCCCGAGACCAGCACGGGCTGCCCGGGCCGCAGTTCGACCTGTTGCACGGTCCCCATGCCGTCCACGGTCTTCTGCTGCAACTGCACCTGGTTGCCGCTGGCACCGAAGGTCAGCGTCTTGAGCGGCTGGGCGACGGTGTTGTCGTAGGCGATGGTCAGCAGGATCTGGCCGTCGTCCTGCGCATCCGGGATCACGGTCAGGAAGGA
Organism: Pigmentiphaga kullae; assembly: GCF_004216695.1. Lineage (GTDB taxonomy): Bacteria > Pseudomonadota > Gammaproteobacteria > Burkholderiales > Burkholderiaceae_B > Pigmentiphaga > Pigmentiphaga kullae. The sequence goes on along the minus strand of NZ_SGXC01000001.1, from coordinate 2,655,271 downwards.
TCCGACGGTTTCCTCCTTCTGCGTGACCGACGGGGCGGTGGACGTTCCCGCCGACGATGCCACGGTGGTGACCTGCACCTGGTCGATGTAGGTGAAAGTCGTGCGCACAGCATGCGTGACCGGCCGCCGGTTCAGGGTCTGCAACGGCACCGTGGTATGGCGGGTGATGGTGGCGATCTCGCTCAAGGCCTTCAGCACCACCGCCGAGCCGTCCCAGCGTCCGCCGGCGATGGACAGGCCCAGGCCCGATCCCGCCGCGTCCGACACCAGCGACGCCGGCGAGCCCGCTTGCGCGGCATCCCGCGTACGGCGATAGATCAGGTTCCAGTCTATGCCCTGCTCGGTCTGATTCCTGGCCACCAGCTCGATCTCTTCGAACATCAGTCGTACGCGCCGGGTCAAGGCCTTGTTCTCGCGTTCCAGGAACGCCGCGACGCGGTCCAGCGCCTCGGGCGTGTCGGTGACGACGATGAGCCCGGAGGCATCCCCATTGGCCACCAGGGTACCGGCACGGGTCAGAAAGGGTTCGAGCTTGGCCTTGACCGCGCCCAGTGCATCGCTGCCGCCGGACTCGATGCGCGTGGACGAGGTGCTTTCGAAGGCGCCGGCGCTGCCGCCCGCCGCGCGTCCCAGGCTGGCCGCCGCGGAGGCCTTGAGCGTGAGCGCACGAACGTTGAATACCCGGGTATCCGTGCGGAAGAACACGATGGCGCCGGCCTCGTACTTCCAATGGACGCCCAGCCGGTTGGCGGCCATGTCCAGCAGGCGGGGCAGCGGATGCAGGCCCGTCGGCAGGCTGACCTGGGCGGCGGCCGCCGGCCCCGCGACCGCCGCCTGGGCCAGGGCCAGGCGCGGCAGAAAGGCTTCCTGGGGCAGCAGGGCCTCCGGCCGCACGCGTACCTGTATGCCGGTGGCCAGTGCGATCTGCTCGCCCAGCGTGGACAGATCGACCCGGCCGCCAGGGAACATCAAGGCGGTCTCGACCGAGGCCCGGAGCGCCTCGGGCAGCGTGACCTCGCGCGACAGCGGCTGGGGCCGGCCCGCCAGCCACGGACGGCCCACCTCCTGCGCCCGTACTCGCTCGCGCTCGCCCGCCACGGCCTGCTGGAACGGAATGCGGGCGGCCGCGATGTTGTCGGCGGCGCGCGCCGCATCGGCGTCGATGCGGCGCATGGCGTCGAGCTGTCCGCAGCCCGACGTGACGAGAGCAACAAGCAGGAGCGGGCAGGCGCCACGAATCTTGACCATGGCCTATCCCTGGCGTCCTGCTGGCGCGCTGGTACGGTCGCACGACTCGGCATGGGGCACCACGCGCAGCACGCGATTCGAATAGAAGCATGGCTGCAAGGGATGGGCGGACAGTTCGGTGGAAGCCAGCAATTCGCGCACGGCCGTCTTGAAGTCGCTACCCAGGTTGGCCGACCCGGCCAGCGGGATGTCGACGTCGACCGTCCAGTGTTCGGGCTCGAACGTCCAGCCGGCCGCCGTGGCCCAGCGACGCAAGGCCTGGCGCATGGTCCGGTCGGCCGGCGTGGCATCGTACGGAGCGCGACGGACGGAAACGGGATCCACGACGGAAGCGCGTCCTGCACCGGGCGCGGCGACATGCGTGCGCGCGGGCTCAAGCGGCTTCATGGCGGCGAACGACGGCTCGTCCGACCCGGACGGATATCCCTCCCCGCGGCTGAACCCATCGGCCGCGAGCCGGGCACCGTGTCCGTGATACTGCGCCCGCGCCACGACCTCGCCTATCCGCAGCAGGTACTCGCGGGCCGTGCCGGCCACCACCGCGTATCCGCCCTGCCAGGCCACGGGTGCCAACCGTTCGCCCTGAGGCCCCACGCTGAAGACGGCGGGCAGCACCTGCCCGACCCGGAATTGCAGATAGGTCTGCCGCCCGTCGTCGAAAACCTGCACGGGCGCGACGCGTTTGTCGCCCGCGATGCGATAGGAGAAATCGAAGGCGCCATCAACGCCAGCGGGTGCGGCCGGCAGGACTTGAGCTGTGACGGCTCCGCAGACTAACGAGGCTGCGACAGAGACGGCGATACGGCACGGATGCATAATGAACCCTTGGCAAAGCGTCGCGGCCCAGGCCGCGTCCAGGGCTGCATCGTGCCGCAGGTGATAGGGTGCGAGTAGCGTGTGAACCACGTACGTAAGGTCGCATTTGTCCCATGCGCATAAGAGTCCTCTCCGATCTCCACCACGAACACTTCAACGGCAACCGCCCGCTGCCCGAGGTCGACGCCGATCTGGTCGTGCTGGCCGGCGACATCCATACGCACGACCTCGGCATCGAATGGGCCGGCCGGCACTTCGGCGGGACGCCGGTCATCTACGTGCCGGGCAACCACGAGTTCTATGCCTCCCACATGGGCAGGCTGGACCGCAAGATGCGCGAGACCGCCCGCCGGCACGGCGTGCACTTGCTGCAGAACGAGGCGGTGGAGCTGGACGGCGTGCGCTTCCTGGGCGCCACGCTATGGGCCGATTTCGCGCTGTATGGATCGCCCGGCGACGAACTGGCGCAGGCCATGGCCGTGCGCGTGATGCCCGATTTCACCTGCATCGAGACCGACCAGGGCAGGTTCACGCCGACGGCCTGCATTGCCCTGCACCAGGCCTCGCGCGCCTGGCTGGGCGAACAGCTCGAGACCCCCTATTCCGGCCGCACGGTGGTCGTCACCCACCACGCGCCCAGCGAACGTTCGGTGCCGCAGCAGTACAAGGGCAACCAGTTGTCGCCGGCCTTCTCGTCCAACCTGGACGACTTGGCGGCCAAGGCCGATCTATGGATACACGGCCATACCCACACCTGTTTCGACTATCGCATCGGCCAGGCGCGCGTGGTGGCGAACCCGGGCGGCTACCCGGGCGAGAACGAGGAATTCGATCCGGAACTGGTGGTGGAGATCTGACCGCGTCAGCGGAAGTCGGCGCCGATCAAGTCGTAGCGATCGGTGCACAGGGCGTCCACGCCCCATGAGAAAAGTTCGCGCGCCCGCGCGGGATCGTTGACCGTATAGCACATGAGGCCGTAACCGGCGGCCTTGATGCGGCGGGCCATCCCGGCGTCGAGCAGGTCGTGCCGGCAATGCAGGGATACGCAATCCAGGGCGCCGAGGCGTGCTTGCCAGTCTGGCGGCACTTCTTCCACCAGCAGGCCGCGGGGGATACCGGGAGCGGCCTCGCGGGCGGCGCCCAGGGCCTTGGCGGAAAACGACGAGAACAGCGGCAATCCGGCCGGATCGACGGCGCCGGCGTACAGGTCCTGCACCATCTGCCCCACCACGTGCCCGGTATCCACGTCGTGGCCAGGCATGGGCTTGATCTCGATGTTCATCCACATGCCGTGGCGGCGCAGCCATTGCACGATGTCTTCCAGGCTGGGCACGGGCTCGCCCTGGAAGCGCGGATCGAACCAGCCGCCCGCGTCCATGCGCGCCAGGTCGGTGGACGCGAACGCGCCGACGTCGCCCACGCCGGGCACTGTGCGCCCGAGTTGGGTGTCGTGCATGAGGATGGGAATGCCATCGGCGGCGAGCATGACGTCGAACTCGACGCCGCCGACACGGCGGGCATGGGCTTCCTGCATGCCCGCCAGGGTGTTCTCGGGGGCCAGCCGCCCCCCGCCCCGATGGGCCACCACGCGGGGATAGGGCCAGGTCCTGGTGGAAGCGGCGCCATCCCCCGCTGTCATTTCTTCGCGCTCATCACCGACGACGACCGCGCCACGGCGTCGTCCAGGCCCTGCTTGGGCGGCTTGACGCCATTCCAGACGGCATTCAGTTCGCTGTTGATGATGTCGGTCACGCGATCGTAGTTGTTCAGGCGAAAGCCCCGCGTGAACTTGGCGGGCGGGTTGGCCATGGCCCGCACCACGCTCTCGGCGCCGGGGATGTTCTTGTAGAAGGACACCTCGGAAGCGCGGTAGGCCGCTTCGGTCAGCGGCAGGAAGCCGGTCTTCTGGTGCCATTCGGCCGCCACCACCGGCGTGGCCAGGTAGGCGATGAAGGTGGCCAGCGCCTTCTGTTCGGCGGTGGAATGGCCGCCCAGCGCCCAGAACGCGGAACCGCCCACGAACGGCGTGCTGGGACGCGCCGCCTCTTCCTCGTAATAGGGCAGCGGCGCGACGCCGTACGAAAATGCCGCCTTGCCCTGCACCTGGGCCAGCGCGCTGCTGCCGCTGGTCAGTACGGCGCATTCGCCGGACGCGAACGCGGCGTCGCCCTGGTCCTGGTCGGTACGCACGGGGAACAGGTGGCTGCGGACCCAGCTCATCATCAGCGCCAAGTGGCGGACATGCAGCAGGTCGTTGGCCAGCAGCTGGGCGCCGTTGGGACCGTCCAGGCCGTTGTTGCGGGTGGCGTAGGCCGAGTTGTGCATGGCCGAGAGGTTTTCCACGTGCACCCAGGTCTGCCAGCTGGTGGCGTAGGGACAGTTGACGCCGTTCTGCAGCAGCGCGATCAGGTGCGCCTGCATGTCGCGCCAAGTGCGCGGCGGCGCATCGGGATCCAGGCCGGCGCGCCGGTACAGGTCGCGGTTGTAGAGATAAATGGGGATGTCGGCCATCCAGGGCAGCGCCAGCAGGCGGCCCTTGGCGTCGCTCATGCCGGCGGTGGTCTGCGGCAGGAACCAGCGCAGGTCCTTGATCGGATACTTGGCCAGCAGTTCATACATGGGCAGGATGGCGCCCTGCCGCGCGATGAACTCGGGCGAACGGTTGTCGGGCAGCTCGACCAGGTGCGGAGCGTGGCGGGCGCGCACGGCGGCCGTGCCGTCCTCGATCAGCGCCTCGACCGAGGGCTTGGCAGTGACCTTGACCGTGAAGCCGTGCCGCTGTTCGTTGAAGCGCTGCACCAGCGAATCGAACTCCGCGGCCTGCTGCGCGTTCAGGGTATGCCACACCTGCAACTCGATCGGACCGGAAGGCGCGGCCATCGCGGCGGCGGCACCGGCGGCGCCGGCCGCGCCCGCGGCCTTGGCGGCTCCCGACGCGGACTTCTTGGCCGGCGCGGACTTGGCCGCCGGCTTGGCGTTGCCCTTCTTGGCGCCCTGCGCCGCCGCCGTGCCCAGGCCGCCCATGGCCAGGAAGCTGGCCGCGAGCACCGACACACCCCAATTCAACCAGCGCTTAGTCGGCTGCATCGATCCGTTCTCCGAAAACATGGTCAAGCTCAAGAGACACACTCACAAAAAGGGAAAATCCACCTGCGGCCGGCGGCCGCTTATCAGATCGGCCAGGGCCTTCCCCGACCCGCAACCCATGGTCCACCCCAAGGTGCCATGCCCGGTGTTCAGGTACAGGTTGGGCACGCGCGTACGTCCGATCAGGGGTACGTTCGACGGGGTGGCCGGACGCAAGCCCGACCAGTACGACACCTGGTCGAAGTCCAGCGCGCCCGGAAAGAGCTCCCGCGTCAGGGTGGTGAGCGCTTCGCAGCGCACCGTGTTCAGAGCGCGGGAATAGCCGCTGAGTTCCGCGGTCCCCGCGACTCTCAGCCTGTCGCCCAGCCGCGAAAATACCACCTTATGGGCGCTGTCCGTCAGGCTGACCGTGGGGGCCCGGGTGGAATCCGTAACGGGGTATGTCGCCGAATAACCTTTGGCCGGATAGACCATGCAGGGCACGCCCAGCGGGCGTACCAGATCCGGCGTGAAGCTGCCCAGCGCGGCCACGAATACGTCGCCCTGGACCTTGGCGTAGCGGCCATGGGCATCGATGGTTTCCACCGCCTTGACCCACCCGCCCTCGTCCAGCAGGCGCGTGACCTGGGTGGAGAAACGGAATTCCACGCCGGCCGCGGCGGCCTTCCCGGCCAGCGCGGTGGTGAATTGATAGACGTCGCCGCTTTCGTCGGCCGCGGTGTAGTCGGCGCCGACGATGCGATGGCTTTGCGGCGCCAGCGCCGGCTCCAGCGCAACCAGTTCCTCGGTGCTGAGGATGCGCCGGTCGACGCCGTATTCGCGCATCAGGTCGGCCGCTTTCTGCGATGCGTCGAACTCGGCCGGATCCCGATAGAAATTGATGATCCCTTTCTCGAGATGATCGTAAGGGATGCCCAGTTCGGCTCGCATGGCCTGCAGGGTCTGGCGGCTGTAGGCCGCCATGTTGACCAGGGCCCGTACGTTGCGCGGCAGCCGGCCGGGCAGGCATTCGCGCAGGAAGGCCAGGCACCACAGCCATTGGTGCCAGTCGGCGTGCAGCCGGAACAGCAGCGGCGCATCGCCCTGCAGCAGCCAGCGCGCCAGCTTGAGCGGGGCCTGCGGATTAGCCCAGGGCTCGGCATACGAAACCGAGATCTGGCAGCCGTTAGCGAAACTGGTTTCCTGCGCCGGACCAGGCTGGCGGTCGATCACCGTGACGTCGTGGCCGGACTGGCGCAGCCACCATGCGCTGGACGTGCCGATGATACCGCTACCTAATACGACAACTCTCATTCTTGCTCCTCGTGCCTGGCGGGCCATGCCCGCCGCGGCGCCGCCCCGGCAGGCGGCGGAAAGCGTAAGTGTATCGCCCCCGCACCCCGGCCGGAGGAGTTCGGCCGGAGCGCGGTCTCAGGCCTTCAGCGGCACGGCGGGATCCGCCGCCGTGCCCTTGGCGGGCGAGAGCCCGGCCTGCATGAGCTTGCGGGCCGTCATCTGGTCCACGGGCGAGTTGACCGACTCGATGGCCCGCAGCGCGTCGCCCTCGAAGTGCAGCACCGAGAATCCGTTGCCGCGCGCCGCCGGCCGCACGATGCTCTCGTAGCCCGGGCGCCACAAACCGGTGATCTGCAGACGCGCCTCGCCCTGGTCGGACCAGAACCAGGGCACGGCCGTATAGGGCTGGGGATCGCCGCACAGCCGGGCCGCCAGGGTGCGGGCCTGGTCGTTGGCGTTCTGCACCGATTCCAGCCGCAGCGGCTGCGGCCAGGCCGGATGCGGGAAGGACGTGCAGTCGCCGATGGCGGAAATGGCCGGGTCCCCGGTGGCCAGAGTGGCATCGACCACGATGCCGTTGTCGCAGGCCAGGCCGGCGTCGCGCGCCAGGTCCACGTTGGGGGTCGCGCCTATGCCGGCGATGATGATGTCCGCGGGAACGACCGCGCCGCCCGAGACCACGCCCACCGCCCTGCCCCGCGCCATCTCCAGGCCATCGACCGTACTGCCCAGGCGTATGTCCACGCCCGCGCCGCGATGCGTCTCAAGCAGGAAGGACGAGATCTCCGGCGACACCGACCGCGTCAGCAGGCGCGGCATGGATTCGAACACCGTCACTTCCTTGCCCAGGTGGCGTGCGGTGGCCGCAATCTCCAGCCCGATGAAGCCGCCGCCCAGCACCACCACCCGCCGGGCACCAGGCAGCGCGTCGCGCAGGGCCCGGGCCTGGGCGTAAGTTCGCAGATAATGCACGCCGGGCGTTCCCACCGGCGCCTGCGGCAACTCGCGCACGCATGCGCCGGTGGCCAGCACCAGATGGTCGTAGGGCAGGTCTTCCTGCCCCGCGACCGACGACAGCCGCAGGCGCTTGCCGGCCCGGTCGATGGCCAGCGCGCGGGTGCCCAGCTTCAGCGTGATGCCGGCCTGCTCGTAGAAGGACGCACCGCGCAGCTCGGGCAGCGGCGCCTCCGGGTCCTTGATCAGGGTCTTGGACAGCGGCGGCCGGTGATACGGGATCTCGGGTTCGTCGCTGACCAGGACGATGCTGCCGGGAAACTGCTTTTCCGCCAGCGAGGCGGCCAGCTGCGCGGCGGCGTGCCCGCCGCCCACGATAACGAGTCGGGTCATGGGGTGGTTACCTTGCGTCGGCGCGGGCCGCGGGGCGGGACCAGCCCCCGGGCTCGCTGGTTTTCCATGAAGGCGTCGGATGTGGCATCGACCATGGGCAGGTTTTCATGCAGGCGCCGCAGCAGGTCGATCAACACGTCGACCTCGCCGGGCGCGAGCACCGACAGGAACGCCTGTTCGCGGTTGAGCGCGAACTTCATGATGCTGTCGTGCATCTCGCGCCCCCGGGGCGTGAACGTGGCATGGCGCAGCCGGCCGTCGTGGTCGTCGGAACTGAACGAAACCAGGCCCTGCGCATGCATGCTCTTGAAGGTGCGGCTGACCGAGGCCTTGTCCATGCCGATGAGCTGGCACACGCGCTGCGCGGTGACCTTACCCTCGATCGCCAGCATGACCATGATCCGCCAGGTCTCGATGCCGATGCCGTAGGTCTCGAGGTAGTGCTTGGACGCGCCGCGCGCCAGCTTGTTGGCGATGAAGGTGAAGTACGCGGGGGTATAGCGGTCGAGATCGACGGCGGGGCCCTGCAGCGCGTCGGTGCGCGTCGGACGTTCTCGTTGTCTGGCGGTCATGCCTCGGGCACGGGTGGCGTGCGTGGATAAGGGGTTATTGGCTCTCCGGCAGCGTGAACGACAGCCCGGCCAAGTCTTCGGTCATTTTAACTTGGCAGCTCAGGCGGCTGTTGGAACGGCGCTCGCCGGCCGTGCACTCCAGCATTTCGCTCTCGGTGGACAGCATGGGCGGCAGCCGCGCCAGGGCCGCCTCCTCGACGTAGACATGGCAGGTCGCGCACATGCACGAACCGCCGCATTCGGCGACGATGCCTGCCACGCCGGCCGACACCGCCGCCTGCATGATGCTGGTGCCCACCGGCACGTCCAGGGTGACACGCTGGCCGTCGGGCTGGATCAGGTGAACTTCGGGCATACATCCTTCCTTCATGCTGCGTGGAGTTTCAAGGGCAGGCTCGCCAGCGCCCTGAGCGTGTTGTTCAGGCGCCGCGTGGGCGGCCCCAGCGGCTCGATGCGGCGCACGCGGCGGGCCAGCGTCGAGAGGATCAGTTCGCCTTCCAGCCGTGCCACCGCCTGCCCCACGCAGCCGTGCAGGCCCGAGCCGAAGGTCATGTGGCCGGTGGCCCGGCGCTCGATGTCGAACACGTCGGGGTCCTGCCACTGGCGCGGATCGCGGTTGGCCGAGGCCAGGAAGGTCAGCATCTTGGTATCCGAGCGGATGGGCACGCCCGCCAGTTCGCAATCGCGGCTGGCGGTGCGGAAGAAAGTCTGCACCGCCGCCTCGAATCGCAGCGATTCCTCGAAGGCCTGGCGCGCCAGCGCGGGATTGGCGTGCAGCTTGTCCCATTGGTCCGGGTGGTTCGCCAGGCACCACAGCGCGTTGCCGATGCCGTTGACCGTGGTGTCGACGCCCGCGGACAGGAACGAGCGCACCAGCATCGGCGCCTCGGTCTCGGTCAGCTCGCCGGTCTCGACCGCCTGGTAGATCTGGTCGCCGAAACCGCCCGGCCGCAGGTGCTGGCGCTGGCAGTTGGTCATGATCCAGTCCGTCAGCGGCTCGACCCGCTTGGCGGCGTTGATCAGCAACTGATTGCGGGGGCCGAAGGCATTGAACACCATGTCGCCATAGGCCAGCAGGTTCTCGCGCCCGTCTTCGGTCAGGCCGACCGCGTCCGGGAAGACCTTCAGGGGATAGGCCTCGCCCAGCTCCTTGACGCCGTCTATCGTGCCCTTCTCCAGCAGCCGGTCGATCAGCGCCTCGGCCACCGCCTGGAACTGCGGGCGGATCTGCTGCACCGTTCTTGGCGACAGGATGCGGCCCAGCACCGTGCGCGAGCGGGTGTGCTGCGGCGGATCGGCCTCCAGGATCAGGCTGGGCGGGCGGAACGGCTTTTCCGTGCGGAAATTGGCCAGCCCGACGCCCGCCGACGAAATGAAGGTCTGCCAGTCGTTCAGCACGCCGTGAACCTCGGCGTGCCGGGCCACTGCCAGGATGCCGTATTTGGGAATATGCACCACCGGGCCTGCATCCCGCATCCGGCGGTGGTAGTCGTAGGGATCGGTCAGGAACTCGTCGCTGAACGGGTCGAAATCGACCACGGGAATATCGGCGGCTATATCGCTCATGTTCGCCTCACGGGTGGGGTTCGGGACATGGCCGTCACGCGACGGCCATGCCCAGGTAACGATCGAGAATGTCGTCGCGGGTCCGCAATTGCGCGCAGTCGCCCTGGTGGACCACGCTGCCGCGCTCCAGGATGACGCCCTGGCGGGCGAAGGCCAGGACCTCGTGCACCTGCTGCTCGACGATCAGCATGGTGGGTCCGCCCTGGGCCGCCAGCCGGCGGAAGGCTTCCAGCAGTTCCTGGCAGATCACCGGCGCCAGCCCCTCCAGCGGCTCGTCCAGCAGCAGCAGGCGCGGGCGCCCCAGCAGCGCCCGGGCCACCGACAGCATCTGCTGCTCGCCGCCCGACAACTGGTTGCCCCGGTTGCGCCGGCGCTCGCGCAGGCGCGGGAAAAGCGCGTAGGCCTGGTCGAGATCGCCGGCGGGAAAGCGTTTCAGGCCCGCCACCAGGTTCTCCTCCACCGACAGGGAGGCAAAGATGTCGCGGGTCTGGGGGACGTAGCCCAGGCCCAGGCCGGCGCGTTCGTCCGGCCGGCAGTGCGTGATGTCGCGCCCCTCGAACAGGATGCGTCCCGCCTTGACCTGGGCCAGGCCCATGACGGCCTTCAGGGTGGTGGACTTGCCCACGCCGTTGCGGCCCAGCAGCGCGGTCAGGCTGCCCGCCTCCACCGCCAGCGCAAGGCCGTCGAGCACCGTGACCGGGCCGTAGCCCGCCACCACGCCCTGCAATTCCAGCAGGGGAGCGCCGCCCGGGTTCATGACTTCGCTCCCAGGTAGGCCGCCCGCACCTCGGGATGGCGGCGGATCTCGTCCGGCGTGCCCTCGGCCATGATGCGCCCCTCGGCCAGCACGATGATGCGCTGCGCGAAACTGAAGACCAGGTCCATGTCGTGCTCGATCATCAGGATGGAAAGACTGCCGGGCAGGTCCTCCAGCGCCCGCAGCACGGTGCGCCCTTCCCCGCGAGGCACGCCGGCCATGGGTTCGTCCAGCATCAGCACCGCGGGCCGCAGCGCCAGCGCCAGGGCCATCTCCACCAGGCGCTGCTCGCCATAGGCCAGGCCGCTGGGAGCCTGCGCCGCCGCCGGTTCCAAGGCCAGGCGCTCCAGGATGGACCAGGCCTCGTCGCGGACCTCGCGGCAGGCGCTGAACGGGCGCCACCACCGGTGCGCCATGCCCAGGCGCGCGTGGATGGCCATTTCGACCTGGTTCAGCACCGGCATGTGCGCCGGCAGCGTGGTGATCTGGAAGGTGCGGGCCAGGCCGCAGGCCACCCGTCGGGCCTGCGAAAGATGCGTCAGGCGCCGCCCCTCCAGCAGGACCTCGCCGCCGCCGGGCTTGAGCGTGCCCGAGATCAGATTGACCAGCGTCGTCTTGCCCGCGCCGTTGGGACCGATCAGGGCCACGCGTTCGCCGCGGCCCAGGTCGAAGGACACCGAACGCGTCACGTGCAGGCCGCCGAAGGACTTGTCGAGCTTGCGTATGCTGAGCGTCATGCGGCCTCCCGCCGGCCTGCCCGCGCGCCGTTCGCCCATGGCCGCGGGATCGCCCGCAGCCATGAGGCCAGCGACTCGCGCGGCACGAGCACGATCACCATCAGCAGGCCGCCGATGACGAACAGCCAGTGGTAGGGATTGATCGACGAGGCGGTGTGGTGCAGGACCATGAAGATCGCGGCGCCGACCAGCGCGCCGTACAGCCGCCCGGCCCCGCCCAGTATCAGCATCACGAGCGCCTCGGCCGACAGCGAGAAACCGAGGCTGTCCAGCCCCACGATGCCGCTGATCTGCGCCGACACCGCGCCCGCCATGCCCGCGAACAGGCCCGCGATCACATAGATCTTCCACAACTGGCGCGCCACCGGCGTACCCAGCGCGGGCATGCGCGGGCGGCACTGGTGGATGCCCCGCACCGACAGGCCGAAGGGCGAGTCGACGATGTGCTTGACGACGTGGTAGCTGCCCACCAGCACCGCCAGCGCGTACAGATAGGCGACCTTGCCTTCCAGGTCGAAAGGCGCGACACCCAGGACGGGATCGATGGCGAAGCCCGACAACCCGTCGTCCCCGCCTGTCCAGCCGCGCAGCTTGTTGGCCAGGCTGTGCAGGATCTGCGCGACGGCCACCGTCAACATCAGGAACGTGAAGCCCTGGTAGCGCAGGACCAGCAGGCCCGAGACCGCGGCCGTCGCCGCGCCGGCCGCCGCGCCCGCCGCCAGCCCCAGCAGCGGATCGGCGGTCCAGCGCAGCGCGACGATGCCGGCCGCGTAGGCGCCCATGCCGAAGAATGCCACGTGGCCCAGCGTGGCCAGCCCCGCGATGCCCACCACCAGGTCCAGCGACAGGACGAACAAGGCCATCACCGCGATGCGCGCCAGCAGCGGCCACTGGTCGGGCAGCAGCAGGCCGCACAGGCCAATGCCGGCGATGACGACGCAATGCCGCAGCGGCGACGACGGCGCCAGGGCGCGTTCGATGCCCGCGCGATTCATGCGGCTCTCCTGAGCAGGCCCTGGGGCCGCGCCGACAGCACGAGGATCATGGCGACGAAGAAGAACAGGCTGCCGTATTCCGAGGCCAGATACTTGCTGGCGGTCTCGATCACGCCCAGCAGCAGCGCCGCGGCCAGCGTGCCGGCGATGCTGCCCATGCCGCCCACCGCCACGACCACCAGCACCAGGACGAGGTACTTGAGGGCATAGTAGGGTTCGAGCGGCATCAGCTCCGCGCCCAGCACGCCGCCCAGCGCCGCCAGCCCGCAGCCGGCGGCGAAGGTCAGTCCGCTGACCAGGCGTATATTGATGCCCAGCGCCGCCGCCGCATCCTTGTTGTCGACCGCTGCCCGCAGCCACACGCCGAAGCGCGAACGCGCGACCACCAGGCCGCACAGCAGCGCCACCGCCACGCCCATGGCGATGACCAGCACGCGCTGCATGGGCAGCGTGCGCATCCCCAGGTCGACCGAGCCGGCCAGCCACGGCGGCAGAGGAATCAGTTGCACCTGGGGACCGAACACGAGATTGGTGGCGGCCACGAACACGAAGGCCAGGCCGATGGTGAACAGCACCTGGTCGAGCTCCGAGCGGCGATACAGGCGCCGCAGGACGACGGCTTCGAGCACCGCCCCCAGCGCCGCCGTCAACACGACGGCGGCGGCGACGCCCGCGGCAAAGTCCCAGGACTGGATGCGCACGAACCAGGCGGCCAGGTAGCCGCCGGTCATCGCGAAGGCGCCGTGGGCCAGATTGATGAAGCGCATCAGTCCCAGCGTGATGGAAAGCCCCACGGAGATGATGAACAGCACCATGCCGTAGGAAATTCCGTCGATCAGGATATTGGCGAGGATCTGCATGGCGGCGGCGCCCTACTTCCTGAACCCGAAGTCCGGCTGCGGCCCGAAGTTCTCGACTTCCCTGTTGATCAGTTCGCCGCCGCTGCGCTCGACCTTGCGCAGGTAGACGTTCTGGGTCACGTGGCGCGTGGCCGGGTCGATGGACACGGGTCCGCGCGGGCTTTCCCAGGACAGCTTGCGGGCCGCCTCGATCGCCGCCGCGCCGTCTCGCTTGCCACCGGTGGCCTCGACCATCTTGTGGATGACGGCCATCCCGTCCCAGGCGCCCACCGATGCGTAGTTCGCGATCGCATCCTTGCTCTGCCCGCGTAGCGCCTGGACGAACTTGCGGTTGGCATCGGAGTCGTGCGCGGCCGAGTAGTGGAACGCGGTGGTCAGGCCCAGCGCCGCGTCGCCGAACTTCTGCAGGTCGAATTCATCGGTCTCGGCCGACCCCAGGAAATCGATGCCGGCCGCGCGCAGCCCGTTCTCGTTGTAGGCCTTCACGAACCCCAGGTTGGGCGGCCCGCCGGGCAGGAAGACATAGACGCCCTGTGCGCCGCTGGCCTTGATCCGCTGCACGAAAGGCGCGAAATCGGTGGTGCTGATGGGCATGCGGATGGACTCGACCACCGCGCCGCCAAGCTTGGCGAACTCGGCTTTGAAAGCCGTCTCGGCATCGACGCCGGGCGCGTAGTCCGTCACCGCCGTGACCATCTTGCGCTTGCCCTGCTTGTGGGCCCAGCGCGCGGCGGGAACCGTCACCTGCCAGAGGGTGTACGAGGTACGGATGAAGTAAGGCGACTTCTCGGTGATGTCGGACGTCGCGGCGTTGAAGATGACCGTGGGCGTCTTCGATTGCGTGATGAGCGGCGCCACCGCCATCGCATTGGGCGTGAAGACGAAGCCGCCCAGGTAATCGACCTTGTCCTTGACGATCAGCTCCTGCGCCAGCGCCCGCGTCCCGCTGGGATTGGGGCCGCCGTTGTCGCGATACAGCACCTGTACCTCGTGGCCGCCGAACTTGCCGCCCTGGCTCGCCAGGTAGGCCTCCACGCTGTCCTTGTAGAGCTTGCCGTAATGGGCGAACGGCCCCGAGAACGGCCCGATGACGCCCACCTTGATCGTCGCCGCCTGCGCCTGGGCGGCACAGAACACGGCCGCGGCCGCGATGGCCCCGCCTATCAGCTTCCTCATGTCTCCTGCTCCTCGTCTCGTGGCGAATTTTTTGCAGTGAGGGCGATTCTGTGGCAAGAAAGTTGGTTAATCAACTAGTTGATTACCCTAACATTCATCCATGAAAAAGCCCCCCGCTCCGGAACGAAGCGAGGGGCTGCGCGTGACGGCGGCGGCCCGGCTGCCCGGGCGCCGGGACTACTTGCGCACGGCGGCGATGATGCCGTCGAGCTGTTCGAGCATCTGGTCGATCTCGTCCGTGGTCACGTTCAGCGCGGGCATGAAGCGCAGCAGGTTGCCGCGCGGCGCGTTCAGCAGCAGGCCGTTGGGTTCGAGCGTGCGGGCGCGCTCGACGATGGCGGGGCCGTCCTCGCGGTCCATGATCAGCGCGCGCAGCAAGCCGTTGCCGCGTTCGCCGGGCATGCCCCACTTGGCGGCCAGTTCCACCAGCCCCCGCGACAAATACTGTCCGCGCTCGCGCACGCCTTCCATGAAGCCCGGGGCGGCCAGCGCGTCGAACACCGCCACGCCGATGGCCGTCATGAGCGGGTTGCCGTTGTAGGTGCCGCCCTGGTCGCCGTGCTTGAACACGCAGACCTCTTCACGCGCCAGCATCGCGGCCAGCGGCGCGCCGCCGCCTATGCCCTTGCCCAGCGTCATGATGTCGGGGCGCACGCCTGCCTGCTCGTAGGCGAACATCGTGCCGGTGCGGCCCATGCCGGTCTGCACTTCGTCCACGATCAGCAGCAGCTTGCGGGCGTCGGCCAGCTTGCGCAGGTTCTGCATGAACTCGGTGGACGCGGGAATGACGCCGCCCTCGCCCTGCACCGGCTCCAGCATGATGGCCACGGTCTGGTCGTCGACCAGGGCCTCGACCGATGCCAGGTCATTCAGCTCCGCCTTGGGGAAGCCGTCGACCTGGGGCGCGAAGATCGTGCTCCAGCCCGGCTTGCCCGAGGCCGACATGGTCGCCAGCGTGCGGCCATGGAAGCTGTGGTTGAAGGTGATGATCTTGAAGGCGCCCTGCTTGTGGACCTGGCCCCACTTGCGCGCGAGCTTGATCGCGCCTTCGTTGGCCTCGGCGCCGCTGTTGGCGAAGAACACGCGGTCGAAGCACGAGGCCTCGGTCAGGCGCGTGGCCAGTTCGATCGACGGCAGATTGTAGAAGGCCGGCGACGGGTTCAGCAGCAGGCCCGCCTGCGCCTGCACCGCCTTGACGATTTCCGGCGGGCAGTGTCCCAGGCAGTTGACCGCCCAGCCCTGGATGAAATCGAGGTATCGCTTGCCTGCATGGTCCTCCAGCCACGACCCCTGCCCTCGGACGAACACGAGGTCCGGGCGCTGCGTGATCTCCATGAGGGCGTTGACGTTGAACTGGCCGAATTCCATGACTCAAACTCCTTGCGTGCCCGGGGGGCGGAAAATGGAAAACCCGCCGACGCGGCGGGTCGATAAACATTACACCGTGTTGCGGGCGATGTCTGCCTCGGACGTGAAAGAGTCCGCATAAAACTCGTCATCGGGCAGTCCGCACTGTTGTACAAAATCCCTATGCGCCGATTCCACCACGATGGGAGCCCCGCAGGCGTATACCTGGTGGCCGGACAGATCGGGCAGGTCGGCCATCACCGCCTGGTGCACGAAGCCCGTGCGGCCGGTCCAGGCGTCCTCGGGCAGCGCGTCCGACACCACGGGCACGTAGCGGAAGTCGGGGCGGATACGGGCCCATTCCCGGGCGGCCTCGTCCATGTACAGGTCGCGCGGGCGGCGGCCGCCCCAGTACAGGTGGACCGGGCGGCACATGTCCTTGTAGATCATGTGCTCGACCATCGCCCTGATGGGCGCGAAGCCGGTGCCGCTGGCCACCATGACGATGGGCTTGTGGCTGTCCTCGCGCAGGAAGAACGAACCGAACGGCCCCTCGAAGCGCAGGATGTCGCGCTCCTTCAACTGGGTCGCGCCCGCGCCGAACACGTGGTCGGTGAACGCCCCGCCGGGCAGGTGGCGGATGTGCAGCACCAGCCCGCCTTCCTCGTGGGGCGCGTTGGCCATGGAGTACGAGCGGCGCCGGCCATCCTTCATGATGATCTCGACGTACTGCCCGGCGTTGAAACGCAGCTGCTCGGTGGCCGGCAGCTGCAGGCGGACGATGCGCACATCGGGCGCCGCCTCGGCCAGGCCCTGGACGCGGCAGGGCATCTTGCGGATGGGAATGTCGGCGATGCCCATGACCTCGCGCGCCTCGATGGTGAGGTCGGTCAGCGGGCGCGCCACGCAGAACAGGGTCAGGCCCAGTTCGGCCTCCTCGGGCGTCAGCGTCTGGGCCTGGTGGGGTCCGAGCTCGATCTCGCCCGCGACCAGCTTGCCCTTGCACGACGAACATGCCCCATTCTTGCAGCTATAGGGCAACATTACGCCTGCCTGCAGCGCCGCATCGAGCACGGTCTGGCCCTGTTCGACCGTGAACCGATGACCGCTGGGCAGAACGGTGACCTGATGACTCATCACCTGGATCCTATGAAAACGATGGAAATACGATGAATATCCCGCAGCCCGCGCATGCCGCGCGCCTGGGTCGCCCACGCCTTTTGATCGTAGGCTGCGGCGACACGGGCATGCACGTCCTGGAGCGGCTGGCGGGCCGCAAGCGGGTCTTCGCGCTGACGTCCAGCCCCGGGCGGCTGCCCGAGCTGCGCGCCGCGGGCGCCGTTCCGCTGCTGGGCAACCTGGACTGCCCGCGGCAACTGGCCCGCCTGCGCGGACTGGCCGCCGACATCCTGGTGCTGGCTCCTCCACCCGGGCAGGGCGAAGGCGATCCGCGCTCGCGCCGGCTGGCTGCCGTCCTGCGGCGACCGGCCTCGAAGGCGCGCGCCAGGCCGGCCGCGATGGGCCCTGGCCCACGGCAAATCCGGCATGCCGCCATTGTAGCCAAACCGCGCAGCGGCGCCCTGGCCCGGGCGACCAGGCCCATCACGGTGGTCTATGCCAGCACGACCGGCGTCTATGGCGATGCGCGAGGCCGCAGGCTGTCCGAGACGGCGCCCGTGCGCCCCGCCTCGCCCCGGGGCCGGCGCCGGGTGGCGGCCGAGGCCGCCTGGCGCTCTCCCGGCCCGGCGCGCGCCCGCCAGGCGCACCTGGGCCTGGCCTCCTGGCGCGCCATCGTGCTGCGTATCCCCGGTATCTACGGCCGCGACCGGCTGCCGCTGGAGAGGCTGCGTACCGGCCTGCCGCGCCTGGCTCCCGGTGAAGACGTCTACACCAACCATATCGAGATCGGCGATCTCGCCCGCGCCTTGGAAGCGGCCCTGTATCGTGGCCGGCCGCAGCGCATCGTGCATGCCGCCGACGGCCAGGACCTGAAGATGGGCGACTACTTCGACGCCGTCGCCGACGCCGCCGGCCTGCCCCGGCCGCCCAGCCTGCCGGCGGCGCAGGTTCGCGCCGCGGTCAGCCCGGCGATGTGGTCCTTCATGCAGGAATCCCGGCGCCTGGACAACCGCCGCCTGGTGGACGAATTGCGTGTGCGCCTGCGCCATCCCACCGTGCGGCATGCCCTGGATGAGTGGTTCGCCGCAGGGCGTCCTACTCCCACACGATGCGTACCGCCAGGAACAGGAAAATGAGGCCCGCCAGCCGGTCCAGCCACACGCCCACCTGGGGGCGGCGCCGGAGCAACTGCCCCAGCAGGCCGGCGAACCAGGCGATCAGGCAGAACACCACCGCCGCCTGGATCATGAAGATCACCCCCAGCCACAGCATCTGCCAATCGGGATGCCCGACCCAGGGATTGACGAACTGGGGCAGGAAGACCACGAAGAACAGCGTGACCTTGGGGTTCAGCATGTTGGCCAGCACGCTCTGGCCGAAGATGCGCGCGAAGCCGAGCGGCGGCGGGCCGCCCGTGGGCGAGAAGCCGCCCCGGCTGCGCAGCACCTGCACCGCCAGCCACATCAGGTAGGCGGCGCCGGCCAGGCGGATGGCGTCGAACGCCATGGGCGACGCCTTGAGCAGCGCCGCCACGCCCAGCACGGCCAGGGTGGTGTGGAACAGACAGCCCGAAGCGAAGCCCAGCGCGGCGGCGATGCCGGCGGCGCGGCCCTGGCTGAGGGAACGGGCGAGTACCTGGAGGTTGTCCGGGCCGGGGGCGATGGTCACGCCCACCGACAGGGAAAGAAAGAGCAGCAGATCGGCCTGCATCGGCGCACCGGCAGGCTCAGGACTTCCGGATCACTTCTTTGATGCGGTTGTTCTCGTCGACCAGGACCACGATGGGCTTGTGCTCGGCCGCTTCGGCGTCCGTCATGGGGCCGTAGGTGCAGATGATCATCAGGTCGCCCACGTGGGCGCGCCGGGCGGCCGCGCCGTTCAGCGAGATCTCGCCGCTGCCGCGCTTGCCCTTGATGATGTAGGTGGAGAAGCGCTCGCCGTTGTTGATGTTGTAGAGCTCGATGCGCTCGTACTCTTTCATGCCGGCGGCATCGAGGAAATCTTCGTCGATTCCGCACGAGCCTTCATAGTTCAGATCGGCCTGAGTCACCGCGACACGGTGAATCTTGGCGCGAAGCATGATGCGTTGCATAACTCGGGTGTCCTAGGAAGCGGCCGCAGACGGCCAGGTGCGTTTATACCCGATCCCGGCCGTACCGGTCCGGCGCCGCCTCCTGCCGCAAGGGCGCCCGAAGGCGCCCTTGCGGGTCGGACCGACGGCGCGGCGTCAGACCGACCGCAGGTAGCCGGGCTCCACCGCCTGGATGGGCGCGAAGCTTTCGCGCGTGGCGATGAACTCCGGCCGCGGATTCAGGCCGTACCTGGGGGGGTTCAGGGTATTTTCCACGCTGTTATACACCATGAACACGTTCGATCGCGGATAGGGCGAGATGTTGCTGTTCGAGCCGTGCATGATGTTGCAGTCGAAAAACACGACCGAACCGGCGGGCGCCGACAGCACGTCGATGCCGCCCTGGTCCACCAGCAGTTGCAGGCTGACGGGGTCGGGCACGCCGTATTCCTGCTTCTTCAGCGACTGCTTGTAGTGGTCCTGCGGGGTCTCGCCCACGCACGAGACGAACTGCCGGTGCGAGCCGGGCACCACCATCAGCGGCCCGTTGCTGGCGTCGTTGTCGGTCAGCAGCACCGAGCAGCTCAGCGCCCGCATGGCCGGCATGCCGTCTTCCACGTGCCAGGTCTCGAAGTCCGAGTGCCAGTAGAACTCCTTGCCCTTGAAGCCCGGCTTCATGTTGGCGCGCGACTGATGGATATAGACGTCGGAACCCAGGATCTGCCTGGCGATATTGGCCAACCGCATGTCCTGGGACATCCGGCCGAGCAGCTTGCTCAGCTTGTGGACCATGAACACCGACCGGACGACGTCGGTGCCCTTCTCGGTGATGGCTTCCTCGCGGCGGCGGATGGCCGGATCGCGCACCAGCCGTTCGACCTCGCGCTTCAGGGCCTGCGTTTCCTGCGCCGAGAAGAAATTCTTCAGCAGGATGTAGCCGTTGCGCTCGTAGCCGCTCAGTTGTTCGGCATCCAGGCCCGAGCCCGGCTCCACCTTGGCGCTGCCGTACACCACGGGGTCGCGCCGCTGCACGATGCCGGCTGCGCGGTCGGCGCGCGAGGAATAGATATCGCGTGCGGGAGTAATCATGGTTGTCCTCCTTTTCTCATGGGGGGCCGCCCCGCCCGCCGGCGGGCTCGGCCCCTTGCCGCGGTCTGGCCGTCAGGCGACCTTCGCTTCGTCCAGGGGATAGACGCCGTCGGCGTCGTGCACTTCCTGGCCGGTCAGCGGCGGATTGAAGACGCAGATGACGCGCAGCGGCTCCTTGCCGCCGCGCAGATAGTGCTCGTCGTTGTCGTTGAGCGCGTAGACCACGCCCGGGCCGAGCTTGTAGACCTTGCCGTCGGCGACGGTCTCGATCTCGCCGTCGCCCTCGATGCACCAGACGGCCTCCACGTGGTTCTTGTACCAGATGTGGGTCTCGGTGCCGGGATGGATGATGGTCTCGTGGAACGAGAACCCCATGCCGTCCTTCTTCAGCAGCACGCGGCGGCTGGTCCAGGTCGGCGTGGACACCTCGTTCTCGGTGCCTGCGATGTCCTTGATGTCGCGTACGATCATCGTCCCTTTCCTCCAAATTTCAATACACGGGCATTCGATTGCTTCTGGGCCAGCTGCTCGGCGGCCACGACCTCGGCCACCGCGCGGTCCAGCACTTCCAGCGCCTGCCGCAGCTGCCCTTCCTCGATGGTCAGCGCGGGCAGGAGCTTGAGCACTTCGTCGTTGGCGCCGGAGGTCTCGATGACCACCCCGCCCTTGAACGCCTGGGCCGCGATCTTGTTGGCCAGTCCGGGCACGCCGCTGACCAGGCCCTGGATCAGGCCGCGGCCGCGCACCGACAGGTCCGCCTCCGGATGGCTGTGGACCATGTTCTCCAGCCAGTCGCGCACCAGCGTTTCCTTGGCCTGGATCTCGCGGGTGAAGGCGTCGTCGCTCCAGTAGTGCTCGAGCGCCTGCTGCGCGGTCACGAAGGCCAGGTTGTTGCCGCGGAAGGTGCCGTTGTGCTCGCCGGGCTTCCAGATGTCCAGCTCGGGCTTGATCAGCACCATGGCCATGGGCAGGCCGAAGCCGCTCAGGGACTTCGACAGCGTGACGATGTCCGGCTGGATGCCGGCCGACTCGAAGCTGAAGAAGGTGCCGGTACGGCCGCAGCCGACCTGGATGTCGTCGACGATGAGCAGCATGTCGTGGCGGCGGCACAGGCGCTGCAGTTCCTGCAGCCAGCGCAGCGTGGCCACGTTCACGCCGCCTTCGCCCTGCACGGTCTCGACGATCACCGCCGCCGGGGTGTCCATGCCGCTGCTGCGGTCTTCCAGCATGCGCTCGAAGTACGCCATGGTGTCCACGTCCGGGCCGAAGTAGCCGTCGTAGGGGATGAAGGTGGTGTTGCCCAGGCTCACCCCGGCGGCCTCGCGGTACTTGGCGTTGGCCGTGGCCGACAGCGAACCGGCGCTCACGCCGTGGAAACCGTGGGTGAAGGAAACGATGTTCGGGCGCTGCTTGACGCGGCGGGCCAGCTTCAGGGCGGCTTCCACGGCGTTGGTGCCGGTGGGGCCGGTGAACTGCAGCGTGTACTTCATGCCGCGCGGCTTCAGGACCAGCCGCTCGAACGCTTCCAGGAAATTCTTCTTGGCCGACGTGGCCATGTCCAGGCCGTGCACCACGCCGTCCGCCTGGACGTAGTCCAGCAGGGGCTGTTTCAGCACGGGGTTGTTGTGGCCATAGTTCAGCGTGCCGGCGCCGGCAAACAGGTCGATGTACTGCCTGCCCTCTTCGTCGAACAGCAACGAGCCCTTGGCCTTGCTGAAAACGACCGGAAACGAGCGTATGTAGCCGCGGACTTCCGATTCGAGGCGGTCGAAGATCTTGAGATCCATGGTTTTTCCCTCCTGTTTTGCTTCTAGAAGCGTGAAAGACGTATAGGCGGACCCGGACGGACCGGGACGGATACGAGGGGCATCCGGCCTTACTGGAACGGGCCGATGCGCAGCAGCCGTTCGTCCTCGTGCTCGGCCTGGCCGAACAATTCGGGCGGAAACATGGGCTGCTCCACGCACTGGGCGCCGCGATCCTGCGCCAGCGCCGCGAACATGCGCCGCGACGGCTGGTTGGATGGGGACACGGTGGTTTCGATGCTGTGTATGGGCTGCGGCAGCGGCCTGGCCAGCAGGTGCTCGAGCATGCGTTGGCCCAGGCGGTGGCCGCGTGCCATGGGATGGACCGCAACCTGCCAGACGAACAACACGTTGGATTGCTTGGGCGGGAGGTAGGCAGAAACAAACCCTGCCAATTGCCCTTGCCGGGTGGCCACTACGCAGGTATCGCGAAAGTGCCGGCACAGAAGAAGGTAGGCGTAGGTGGAATTGACATCCAGCGGCGGCGATTCCTGTATGAGTCGCTGGATGTCCGCGGCATCTTCGATTTCAGGGGGCCGGAGATCGAAATTCTCCAGCGCCGGATTGAAGACCGCGGGTTGGATGAGCGTATCGTCGATCGCTTTCAGACTCCGACCCTCCTATGTTTCGTACGCCGCCGCCCCGCGGCGACGCACTGGGTTGATGGCTCCGGGATCAAACCGCCAGGCCCGACTCCGGAGACGTATCCGATGCATTGATGTCCAGGATGGGCGAGGTGTCCGAACCGGGGTGCTCCATCAGGCTGACGATGCGCTCGAGCGAGAGCGTGATCGTGGCCTGTTCCAGTTCCGGCAGCGCGCCCAGGGCGTCGGCCAGCGTTTTCTGCAGCGGCGAAGGCGCCTGGCTGGCCACCTCGCGGCCAGCGTCGGTGGCCGACACCAGGACCGTGCGGCGGTCTTCCCTGCTGCGCTCCCGCTTGATCCAGCCCTTTTCCTCCAGCCGGTCGAGGATGCCGACGACCGTGCTCGGACTGACCGAGATTTCACGGCTGATGGCGGTGGCCGTGAGCGGCCCCGACTCGATCACGGCCAGGAGACAGACCAGTTGCGGCGCGGTGATGTGGCTGCAGGCAGCCAGTTGCTTGGAATGCAGCGCGATGTTGCGCGTGATGCGGCGCAAGGCCCGCAGGATGCGCAGGTTGTAGTTGACGCCCGTGTCCGCAGCCGAGCCGATGTGGTCCATGTCCAGGAAATCGAAAGTGCGTAGTGAAAAAAAATCACTGCCCACAAATGAATGTAGAGCAATGATTTCAACTCAAATCATTCTAGTCAGAAAGACTACGGATGTCAACCCTGCGGCCCCTGGATTTCGATGTCAACGGCTCCGAAATTACCCTTATCCGCTTCGATTCCGCTGACATCCCGCTGAAACGTGAAAAACTGGCGTTCAGCCTTGCGCCACGCGCTTTCCGGCCAGTTCCGCGGGGTCGAAACTGTCCACCTCGACGACGTCGGCAACGGCGCGCTCCAGGTCTTCGAGCATCGAAGCCTGGGCCGCGTCCACCTTGCCGGCGCGCACGCCTTCGCGCCAGTCGCGGATGCCGGCATGGCGCAGGCCGTCCAGGACCGGCGCGGCGCGCGCCGCCAGCGCGAAGGCCTGCGCCAGCCGGTCCAGCGCCTCGCCCGGGCGCGGCTTGGCCAGGCCCGGCAACAGCCGATCGCGCGCGGGCGACGGCTCCAGCAGCCGCTCGGCGCAGGCCACGGTCACCGTATCCGCCGGGCCGCGCCGGCGCACGCCCAGAGGCAGGCAGATCACGCGCAGCAGTCCCGCGGCCGCCCGCGCGGGCAGGTTGGCCAGCACGGCGTCCAGGCTCGCCTCGATGGAGGCCAAACCGCTTTCCATGCACCACTGCACCAGCGGCAGGTCGTCGGGCTGGCGCCCTTCGTCGTGCCAGCGCTTGAGAACGGCGGACAGCAGGTACAGTTCGGCCAGGATGTCGCCCAGCCGCGCAGACAACATTTCCTTGCGTTTGAGCGCCCCGCCCAGCGTCGCCAGCGTCACGTCGGCCACCAGCGCGAATGCCGAGGCATAGCGGCCCAGCGCGCGGTAATACGGGGCGACCGGACCGGCCGAGCGCGGCGCCGGCGCGAACCGGCCGCCGGTCCAGGCGCGGCCGAAGGTGCGCAGCGCGTTGCCCACGGCGTGGCCGGCATGGCGCCAGAAGGTACGGTCGAACTCCTCCAGGCCCCGGGCCGGATCGCTGTCGGCCAGCGCCGCCATCTCGCGCATCAGGAACGGATGCGCCCGGATCGCTCCCTGGCCGAAGACGATCAGGCACCGTGTCAGGATATTGGCGCCCTCGACCGTGATGCCGATGGGAATGGCGCGGTAGACGTTGGACAGGTAGTTGCGCGGGCCGTCGATCACCGCCTTGCCCGCATGGATGTCCATGGCGTCGTTCACCGCGATGCGCATGCGCTCGGTGGCGTGGTATTTCATGATGGCCGAGATCACGGCGGGCTTGTGGCCCGCGTCCAGCGCGGCGCAGGTCAGGCGGCGCGCGGCATCCACCTGGTAGGCCAGCGCGGCCATCCGGCCGAGCTTCTCCTGCACGCCCTCGAACCTGCCGATCGGAATGCCGAACTGCTGGCGCACCCGCGCATAGGCGCCGCTGGTATGCGCCGAGAACACGCACGAGGCCGCCGCCAGCGAAGGCAGGGAAATGCCCCTGCCCGCCGCCAGTGCCGTCATCAGCATCTGCCAGCCCTGCCCCACCCGTTCGGCGCCGCCGATGACGGCTTCCATGGGAATGAACACGTCCTTGCCCTGGTTCGGGCCGTTCTGGAACACCTGCATCGCCGGCAGGTGGCGCCGGCCGATCTCCACTCCCGGCGTGTCGGTGGGCACCAGCGCGACGGTGATGCCGATGTCCTCGCGCTCGCCCAGCAGCCCGTCGGGGTCGCGCAGCTTGAACGCCAGCCCGAGCACGGTCGCGACCGGCCCCAGCGTGATGTATCGCTTGTGCCAGGTCACCCGCATGCCCAGCACCTCGCGCCCCTGCCACATCCCCTTGCAGACCACGCCATGGTCCACCATGGACGCGGCGTCCGACCCCGCCTCGGGGCTGGTCAGCCCGAAGCACGGAATGTCGCGGCCGTCCGCCAGCCGCGGCAGCCAGTGCTCGCGCTGGGCGTCGGTGCCGAAATGCAGCAGCAGTTCGCCCGGGCCCAGGGAATTGGGCACCATGACCGTGACCGCCGCCGTCAGCGACCGGGTCGAGATCCGCCGCACGACCTCGGAATGCGCATAGGCCGAGAATCCCAGGCCGCCGTACTTGCGCGGGATGATCATGCCGAAGAACTTGCGCGCCTTCAGGAAGGCCCAGATGTCGGGCGGCAGGTCATGCAATTCCCAGTTGACCCGCCAGTCGTCGACCATGGCGCACAGCTCGGCCACCGGCCCTTCCAGGAACGCGCGTTCTTCATCGCTGAGCCTGGCCGGCGGCATGTCCAGCAGGCGGCGCCACTCCGGATTGCCGGTGAACAGGTCGGCGTCCCACCACACGTCCCCCGCCTCGATCGCCTCGCGCTCGGTGTCCGACATGGTCGGCAGCGCCCGCGAGGCCCAGCGGAACAGAGGCTTGGACAGCCATTCGCGGCGCCATGAGGATGCGGCCATCGGGAAGTCTCCTTGTCGACTATCTACCTCATATAGTAAGCCGGCCGGGAGACGGGACCGGGGCCGCGCGCGGCCCGGACAGGCGCGCTCTGGTTAAATAGAGGCTGCTTCTTCTCCACCCGTTCCCATGCATCCTCCCCGCCTGGCCTTCGTCGACCTGGAAACCACGGGCACGACGCCGCGCAGCGACCGCATCACCGAAATCGGCATCGTCCAGGTGGATGCCGACGGCATGCGCGAATGGAGCAGCCTGGTCCACCCCGGCCGCCCCATTCCTCCCGCCATCCAATCGCTGACCGGCATCACGGACGCGATGGTGGCCGGCGCCCCGTCCTTCGAGGCCCTGGCCGACGACATCGCCCGGCGCCTGGACGGCTACCTGTTCATCGCCCACAACGCCCGCTTCGACCACGGCTTCCTGCGCGAGGAGTTCGATCGCCTGGAGCGCCCCTTCCGGCCCGACGTCCTGTGCACCGTCCGCCTGTCGCGCAAGCTCTATCCGCAGTACCGCAGCCACAGCCTGGACGCGCTCATCGCCCGCCACGGGCTGCAGGTGCACGCACGCCACCGCGCGCTCGACGACGCGCGGCTGCTGTGGCACTTCTGGCAGGACATCCATCGCGAGTTCCCCGCGGACCACGTCACCGAACTCGTCGATGCGCTGGCCGGCCGCGTGCCATGGCCCGAGTATCTGGATCCGTCGCTGCCGCGGCTGCTGCCCGACACCCATGGCGTCTATGTCTTTCGCGACGTGAACAACCAGGCCCTGTATGTCGGCCGGGCCGCCCGGTTGCGCGACAAGGTGCTGTCCCACTTCCAGCCAGGCGGCTGGAAATCGGCCAAGGCGCGGCGCCTGGCCGAACAGGTGCGGCATATCGAATGGCTGGAGACGGGCGGCGCGATCGGCGCCCTGCTGCACGAGAACCGGCTGCTGCGGGCCCTGGCGCCGCTGCACAACCGGCGTGCGCGCTCACCGGCCCTGGCCGGCGACACGCACTGGCCCTACGACGGTCCGGTGGGGATACGCGAGGCCCGCGTCATACACGTCGTGGAACGCTGGCAATTCCTGGGCAGCGCGGCCGACGACCAGACACTGTACGAACTGCTCGACGGCGGCGGCGCCGAGTACGACCACGAGGTCCACCGCATCCTGCGCGACCGGTTGGCGCTGGTCCCGCTGCTGAAACTGGACCGGACACGCGCACCCTGACGGCGCGGCGGCGGCCGGCTATTTTCCGCCGGGCCCCGCCACGTCGATGCCACTGCCCGACAACTTGTTCGACCGGGGCGCGCGGCCCAGGTCGTCGGCGGAGATATTCCGATCGTTCTGCCGGGCCGTTTGTTCGCGCTTGAGATCGGTCTCGGCGGGCTCCCGCTCCGGTTCGGGGGCGGGCCGGACGGCCGGCCCGGAGGGCTTGCTGGACGAAGGTTTCATAAATGCTCCGAACGGCTTATCGTTGATCCGATCCACCACTACGGGTGGAACTTCACCGATCAGCACGAGACGTGCCCGACCACGACCGCCAGGAGAACGAGATGCCCCCGTCCGCGCCCATGAACCGCCGCATCGTCATGGCCAGGCGCCCCGCCGGAATACCGGCGCCCGAGGATTTCCGCCTGGACACCCAGGCCGTGCCCGGCCCGGCGGACGGCCAGGTACTGCTGCGCACGCTCTATCTTTCGCTCGACCCCTACATGCGCGGCCGCATGAGCGACGCCGCTTCGTATGCAAAGCCGCTGGAGGTCGGCGACGTCATGCTGGGCGGCACGGTGTGCCGCGTGGCCGAGTCGCGCCACCCGGACTTCGCCGCCGGCGACCTGGTCCTGGCCGCCAGCGGGTGGCAGGACTACGCGCTGTCGTCGGGCAAGGGCCTCACCCGCCTGCCGCCGGACCTCGCCCACCCTTCCTGGTCCCTGGGCGTGCTGGGCATGCCCGGATTCACCGCCTACGTGGGCCTGATGCAGATCGGCACGCCCAAGGCCGGCGAGACGGTGGCCGTGGCCGCCGCGACCGGGGCCGTCGGATCGGTGGTGGGACAGCTCGCGCGGCTGCACGGCTGCCGCGTGGTCGGCATCGCCGGCGGACCGGACAAGTGCGACCATGCGGTCCGCGAACTGGGCTTCGATGCCTGCGTGGACCATCGCGCGGCCAACCTCGCCCAACGGCTGGCGGCGGCCAGCCCCAACGGCATCGACGTCTATTTCGAGAGCGTGGGCGGCGCCGTGTTCGATGCGGTGCTGCCGCTGCTCAACCGCCATGCCCGCATTCCGCTGTGCGGCCTGATCTCGCAATACAACGCCGTGCCCGGCGTGGAAGCCCCGGACCGCCTGCCCATGCTGATGCGGCTGGCGCTGACCAAGAGCCTGCGCATCCAGGGCTTCATCGTCTCCGACTGGTATGGCCCGCTCTACCGGGAGTTCTCGCGCCAGATGTCGGACTGGATCGCCGACGGGCGCATCAAGTACCGGGAAGACGTGGTGGAAGGCCTGGAAAACGCCCCCGCTGCCTTCATGGGCCTGCTGCAGGGCCACAACTTCGGCAAGCTGGTCGTGCGGGTCGCCAGCTAGATGGGGCGCGGCGTGCTACGCTAGGGGCGTCATCGAACAATTACAAGCAGGTCGCGCCACGGCGCAGTCCCGCAACAGGAGACTCGTATGACGTGCCAAGTGATCCCCCTGCGGCCCCGCCGCGCCAAACGGCGGACGTTCAACGTTCCGGGCAAATCGCTGCTCGTGGCGGTACCCGTGGCCCTGTCGATAGGCTGGCTGCTGGCCCTGCCCGGCATGCCGCACGCACAGGCCGGCCCGACGGCCTCGGCCGAACACCGGCAGGACTTCGCCATTTCCAGCGGCGACCTGCGCCCCGCGCTCGAAAAATATGCCCGCCAGGCGGGCATACGGCTGTCGTTCGATCCGGCCCTGGTGGCGGGCCTGACGACGCCCGGGCTGACGGGCCGCTACACCATCCAGGACGGACTGGACACCCTGCTGCGCGGCACCGGCTATACCGCGGCCCAGGAAGGCGGACGCTACGTCCTGATTCCCGAGCCGCCGGCATCGGCCGGCAAGCGGCCGCCCAGCGGACCGCGCCTGGTGGGCGCCCTTACGCCTGTTTGAAGTCGTCGGTGCTCAGGCCCAGCCTGTGCATCTTGTCGTACAGCGTCTTGCGCGGCAGGCCCAGCATCTCGCTGGCCGCCGCCGTGCGGCCCGAACAGTTCTTCAGCGCATCCTCGATCAGCAGGCGTTCGAAGCTGGTCATCTGTTCCTCCAGGGACCGCTTCACGCTGGCCGCCGCGCCCGCCAGCCCGTCCTTGGCCAGCCCCAGCACGAAGCGGTCGGCCACGTTGCGCAGCTCGCGCACGTTGCCCGGCCAGTGGTGCGCCATCAGCGACTGCAACTGGGAACCCGACAGCACCGGCGCCTCGCGCCCGTAGCGCAGGGCCGCCTGCAGGATGAAGTGCTCGAACAGCAGGGGGATGTCCTCGCGCCGTTCGCGCAGCGGCGGGATTTCCAGCACCGCGACGCTGAGCCGGTAGTACAGGTCCGGCCGGAACGCGCCGCGCTCCGACTCGGCCAGCAGATCGGTCTTGGTGGCGGCCACCACCCGGCAATCCATGGGCTGAGGCTCGTTCGAGCCCAGCCGCTCGAACACCCGTTCCTGCAAGGTGCGCAATAGCTTGATCTGCAGCACCATGGGCATGGTCTCGATTTCGTCCAGGAACAGCGTGCCTCCGCGCGCGTACTCGATCTTGCCGATGCGCCGCTTGGCCGCGCCGGTGAACGCGCCGGCCTCGTGGCCGAACACTTCGCTCTCGAACAGCGTCTCGGGCATGCCGCCGCAGTTCAACGCCGAGAAATGGCGATCGTGCCGCCGGCTGTGGTCGTGCAGGCACCGGGCCACCAGTTCCTTGCCGGTGCCGGTTTCGCCCACCACCAGGACGTCGGCGTCGGTGTCGGCCAGGTCCTGCACCACCTTTCTCAAGGCCACCATGGCCGGCGAACGGCCCAGCAGCGCGCTCTCGATGGCCATGCGATTGTCCAGCTGCCGCCGCAGGGACTGCACTTCCAGCGTCAGCCCGCGCTTCTCCAGCGCCCGCTGCACGACCTCGCTCAGGTGCTCGGACGAAAAGGGCTTCTCGATGAAATCGTAGGCGCCCAGGCGCATGGCCTGCACCGCCATCGAGATGTCGCCGTGGCCGGTCACCAGGATCACCGGCAGGCAGGGGTCGATCTCCAGCGCGCGGCGCAGCAGTTCCATGCCGTCCATGCCGGACATCTTCACGTCCGTCACCAGCACGCCGGGGAACCCGGGCACGATCTGCTTGATCGCCTGCTCGGCCGATTCGAACGCCTTGACCTCCAGGCCGGCCAGTTGCAACGCCTGCTTGCCGCCCAGCCTGACCGCCGGGTCGTCCTCGACGAACAGTACTGTCAATCCTTCATGCATCCATGGTCTCCTCCAACTTCGCCGGCCGCAGCTGCAGCACGAATTCCGCCCCGCCCCCTTCCCGGTTGCAGGCGCGCAGGCTGCCGCCGAAATCGCGCACGATACCTGCCGAGATTGCCAGCCCCAGGCCCAATCCCACCCCTTGCTCCTTGGTCGTGAAAAAGGGTTCGAACAGCCGGCGCATGACCTCGTCCGGAATGCCCGGCCCGCTGTCCAGTACCGAAATGACGACCCACCCCCCCGTTTCCCTGACCGACACCTCCAGGCGCCGCACGCCGCTGCGCGCCATCGCGTCGATGGCATTGCCCAGCAGGTTGACCAGGATCTGTTCCAGCCGGTTGCCGTCGCAATAGGCGCAGGCGTCTTCCGGCACGCTCAGGCACAGTTCGATCCGCTCCTGCCGCAGCCGCTGCTCGAGCAGGAAACAGGCATCGGCCACGGCCACCGCGATCGAGGTCGGCTTGAGCAGGGCCGGCGACTTGCGCGCGAACTTCTTCAACTGGCCGGTGATCTTGCCCATGCGGGCGATCAGTTGCCCGATCAGGGTCAGGTTCTCTTCGGCGTCGGCCTGCCGACCCCGCTGCATCAGCACCGTGGCATTGTCGGCCAGCGTGCGCAGCGCGGCCAGCGGCTGGTTCAGCTCATGCGTGATACCCGCGGCCATCTGGCCCAGCGCCGCCATCTTGCCCGCCTGCACCAGCTCATCCATGGTGGACTTCAGGACCTCCTCGGCGCGCCGGCGTTCGGCGATCTCGGTCTGCAGATGGCGGTTGGCGTTGCTCAGCGCCTGCGTGCGCGCCGCCACCTTGCGTTCGAGCTCGTCGTGCGCGCGCCGCAAGGCCGCGCTGGCCGCCATGCTCTGCGCGATGGCTCGCCGCCGCTGCTGGAGATACAGGCCCAAGATGGCCAGGAACCCCATGGCCAGCGCCACGGCGATGGCCATATTGCGGGCGCGCGCATGGATGGGCGCCATGTTGGACAAGGCCATCAGCTTCCATTGCGTGCCCGGTATCTGGCGGCTCTGGACCAGGTAGGACGGCACGAGGAAGTTGCCGCCCTCGCCTTCGTGCGCCGCCTCGCTGGTGAACTGCACGATGCGCACGCCCTCGGGCTGTTTGCCCACCTCGGCCATGCCCAGCGGTTCGAGCGAGCCGGCGCGATGGTACTGGCGGGTCACCGCCAGCTTCTGCAGCGTATGCGACGACAGCGGCGCCAGCGTCTTGAATTTCCAGCCCGGCACCGAGGTCAGGAAGATCACGCCGTTCTCGTCCACCACCACCACTTTCTCATCGGCGCGCAGCCATGCGTCGTCGAGCTTGTCCAGATCGACCTTCAGCGCCGCCACGCCCAGCATCCTGCCGTCGTGATAGATGCCGTACGAAAAGTAGTAACCCGGCGACTGGCTGACTGTGCCGATGCCGTAGAAGCGGCCCGGCAGCCCCTTGGCCGCGTCGATGAAGTAAGGCCGGTACGAGAAATTGCGGCCGACGAAGCTGGGCGGGCGGTTCCAGTTGCTCGCGGCCAGCGTCAGCCCCTCCATGTTCATCACGTAGATCTCGGAGGATCCGGCTTTCCGGTTGACCGTTTCCAGGTACAGGTTGACCCGGGCGATGCGCTCGGGGTTGGCGGGATCCTGCAACAGCGAGATCACGTCCTTGTTCAGGGACAGGATGCCCGGCAGGTAATCGTAGCGGGTCAGCTCGCTCTGCACCCCGCCGGCATAGATGTCCAGCCGGTGCTCGACACCCTGTCGCAGCACCTGGATGCCGGTGCGCTCGCCCCAGATGTAGGCCAGCATCACCGCCAGCACGGCGGCAAACAGACAGGCGCCGCCCCACGCCAGGCGGCGCTTGGAAAAACCGCGGGCAGGCGGATTGACGCTCAAGTCCCCATCCATGATTGTCGTTCTAGTGTCCGCAATTTATCCCAGGCAAGCCAGGAAAGACATCGGAGCTTGCGCCACGGATGGCGCAAGCTCCCCTGCCGCCTAGTCGGCGTAGACGCCAGCCGCCCGGATCACGGGCGTCCACTTGGCGATCTCGTTGCCCAGATGCTTGCGCAGCGACTCGGGCCGGGCCCGCTCGCCGGTCGCCGCCTGCGCGCCCAGCTCCGCCATCTTGCCGCGGAACACGGGATCCTCGACCGCCGCCTGCAACGCGGCCGAGAGCTTCTCGACCACCGCCGGCGGCGTCCCCTTGGGCGCATACATCGCGTGCCAGATCTTGACCTCGATGCCCGGCAGCCCCTGCTCGGCCGCGGCGGGGATATCCTTGAAGGCATCGATGCGCGCGGACTGCATCGCGACGTAGGGCTTGACCACGCCGGCCTTGATCTGTCCGGCGACGTTGGTGGTCTGGTCGCACATCAGGTTCACCTGGCCGCCGATGAGGTCGGTCAGCGCCGGCGCGGTCCCCTTGTAGGGCACCGTACCCAGCTGCGTGCCTATGGTGCTCATGAACAGGAGGCCGCACAGGTGCGAGGCCGATCCGATGCCGGCATTGGCCAGGAACAGCTTGCTGGAATTGGCCTTGATGTAGGGCAGCAGGTCCTTGAAGTTGTCCGGCGGCAGGTTCTTGGTGCCCAGCAGCACCATCGGCACGTCGGCGATCTCGCCGATCATCTCGAAGTCCTTGAGCGGATCGAAGCCCAGTTGGCGGTACAGTGCCGGCGCGGTGGACATGCCGATGTGGTGGATCAGCACCGTATGGCCGTCGTTGCGCGCGGTGGCGACCTTCTTCGCGCCTATGGTGCCGCCCGCGCCGCCGACGTTCTCGATCACGATCTGGCCCTTCAGGTGCCTGGCCATGACCGCCGTCACGTCGCGCGCCACCTTGTCGGTGGGGCCGCCCGCGGCGAACGGCACGACGGCGACGATGGGCGCGCTGCCGGGGAAATCCTGCGCCTGGGCCGGCGCGGCCAGAGCCGCCAGGACACCCAGCGATAGCGTGGAAAGAAACTTCATGTCTTGCTCCTTAAGGACGGGTGACGTCGAACAATTGGTTCTTGGGGGACGGGCCGAACGAGAGCCACGTGCCCTTGAGCGGCTGCTGCTCCACGCCGGGCTTGCTCCAGTCGCACACGCCGCCGGGGAAGATCTGGCGCAGACGCTCCAACTGGCCGGCGTTCAGCGTGGCCTTGTAGTCGGCCGGATCCACCGCCTTGAGCTGGCACTTGACGATGTTGTCGGCCAACGGTTCGCCGGCTACCAGGCGCGGCGTGGTGCCCGCCGGGTAGAGCTGGTTGCAGCGCCCGTCCCCGAAGGCCGTGGACGGCTCGACGATCTTGTTGCCGTCGCCGTCCCAGCAGGCATCGGCCAGCCCCGCGGGCTTGTGCGAGACGACCTTGCGCGACCTGGGCTGGTCGGAGGTGTCGCCCACCACGCCCATCAGCCACTGGTCCATGAGCTGCAGCAGGTTGTCGCCCACCCGGCCCGGTCCGAGCATGACGTGGTTGTCGAAATGCCCGTTGGCCGCCTTCAGGCGCTCGCGCACCGAGTACGAATGGATCTTGTTGTGGATGTCGCCGTTCACCGCGTTGTCGAAGTAGTCGCGGTGCTCCAGGACGGCGGTCGAGGCCAGGCCGCCCCCGCCGTGGGTGATGCGGCCCGACTGGTAGGCGCGGCGGATGGCGTCGATGTCGCCCGCCGTGCGCGCCGCCGTGGGCTTCAGGTCCACGTCCAGGCCGCCGATGTTGGCGTTCAGGTCCAGGAACTCGTCCACCGTGATGACGCCGTCGTTCAGCGCCTTCAGGCCGTACTGCACGCCGACGTTGTCGATCGGCCGCAGCGCGAACCCCCGGCTGTCCTTGCCGTAGACGTTCACCGTATGGTCATATACGGTGGCCCGGCTGCCGCCCTGGTTGTTGACGGGGTGGTACTTCCGGCTTTCCTCGAAGCCCGCCGGGAACGAGACCACCGGATCCAGCCGGCCGGCGCTGCCGCTCATGTTGGCGATGTTGCCGACCTGCAGGTAGCCGGAGATCGCCTTCTTCTTCTCGTCGGAATAGGCCAGCCCGCCCGCGCGATTGAAGTAGTTGTTCAGCAGCCGCGAGTCGAAAACCTTGAACAGCGTCGCCGAGGTCACGTCCGGGAACACCATGTTCACGATGATGCCGTCGAACAGGCCCGGATAGTTGTCGGAAGTCTGGAAGCTCTGGTAGGCGCCGCCCGAGCCGCCCGTGCCTATCGTGTAGACCGGCGCGCCGTAGGCCTCGATGAAGCGCTCTTTGGTCATCGCCACGGTCTCGGACGATAGCAGGTCGTTGCAGTTCGAGCCGAAGATGTTCAGCGTGGAGGTGACGGCCGCATAGCCCTGCTTCATCCACTCGTCGACGATCAGGGTGCCGAAGGTCGCGCCCTGCGTATACCAGCCGCCCTGGCAGCCGCCTCCCAGCGGATACATCAGCTTGCCGTTCCAGGCCTTCGAGCGCTTGTTGGGTCCGATCTCGCCATCGTTGAGCGGATCGTGCAGCATCGCCGACTGGTAGATGCCGCGGTTGATGGTTCCCGTCTCCAGCCGCACGAGATACGGCACCGTGCGCTCGGTCGGCTTGCCCTCGTCGATGGTGATATAGGTCATGTCGACCGGATAGGCCGTGGGCGTATTCCAGCGGCTGTTGCCCCCCGACTTGTTCCGGTAGAAGTAGTCGACCCGCGTGTTGGTGGAGCAATGTTCGCCGAAGGGACCGTCCAGGGTACCGCCGCCCAGCCGGCCGAAGCTGGTCGTCGTGCACAGGAAGGGCTTCTGGTGCGGGCCGGAAAGCATCGGCCCGGTGATGGGATAGTTCGTGACCACCAGCGTGGCGGTCGAATCGCCCACCTGGGCGCGCAACGTGTTCTCGCCCAGCGTCATGCCGCGCACCAGCCCCTGCCAGGTGCGGTCGCCGACCTGGGTGAAGGCGCGTGACACGTCGCTCTTGCCCAGCATGACCTCCGGCGTGCCGCTGACGCCGACCGGCACTTCCAGCCGCACCAGCGCGTCGTCGCCCGTGACGTAGTCCGGCAGCGAGGACACCGTGCTCAGTTTGAGGGCCGGCGCGGGCGGCGGCCCCGGGGGCGATCCGCCATCCCCGTCATCGCCTCCGCAGGCAGCGGCCAGCACCGCGGCGGTACCCGCCGCCAAGGCCAGCCGGCCCACGCCATATCCATGGGCGCGCGCGCGCCGCCCGCGTTCTGTCTCGGGTCTCATTCCTGTCTCCTCCTGTCGGGTGTCTTGAATCTTCTCGTTACAGCGACGGAGATTTAGCAACACTCATGCCAACGCGGCCTTGCCGCGCGATCGCGCGGCAAGAGCCTGTTTTCATTGGCATTTTCAAGAGGGAAGGAAAAGCGGGAACGGAGGGGGCGGCCAGAATTCCGCCACGCGGGCCGCCGGCCGTTCCGGAATTCCGCAACGGCCGGCGCGGGAAGGAATCAGTTCCCGTCGGCCGAAGGCGGGCCGTCTATCGACGAGAACAGGTCCCAGACCGCCATGAACAGCGCGGCGATCAGCGGGCCGATCACGAAACCGTTGATGCCGAACAGCGCCATGCCGCCCAGGGTCGAGATCAGGATCACGTAATCCGGCATGCGGGTGTCCTTGCCGACCAGGATGGGGCGCAGCACGTTGTCGACCAGGCCGATCACCAGGATGCCGTACAGCGTCAGGATGACCCCCTGCAGCACGGCGCCGGTCAGCAGGAAATAGATGGCGACCGGGCCCCAGATCAGTCCCGCCCCCACCGCCGGCAGCAGCGACAGGAAGGCCATGACGACGCTCCACAGCAGCGCGCCCTTGATGTCCAGGATCCAGAAGATCAGGCCGCCCAGCACGCCCTGGGTGATGGCCACCACGATGTTGCCCTTGACCGTGGCGCGCACGACCGCGATGAACTTGCGGAACAGGTGGCGCTTGTGTTCCTCGGTCAGCGGCAGGGCCTGGCGGACCCGCGCCGACAGGACGGGTCCGTCGCGCAGCAGGAAGAACAGCAGGTACAGCATCACGCCCAGGCTGATGACGAACTGGAACGTGTTCTGGCCGATGTTCAGCGCCTGGGTGGCGAAGAACTGGCTGCCCCGGGTGGCCATCTGGGCCAGCTTGTCCTGGACGCTGTTCACGTCGACGAGGCCGAATTTCTCCAGCAGGCCCCGGGCGGTGGACGGCAGGGCCGTCATGGCCTGGTCCAGGTATGCGCGGAAGTCGATGTCGCCGGCCTTGATCTGCTCGTACAGCCCGGCGCCCTGGCTGACGATGGCGCCCGCGATCAGCGACACGGGAATGATGACGATGAGCACGCACACCCCCAGCGTGGCCAGCGCCGCCAGGTTGCTGCGGCCGCCGAACGCCGTCACCAGCCGCCGTTGCATCGGGAAGAAGATGATGGCCAGGATGGCCCCCCAGAACACCGCCCCGAAGAACGGCCACAGCAGCCAGCCGAACGCCAGCGTGACCAGCACCAGCAGGAGCAGGAAGGTACGGTACTGCAAAGAGGTCTGGCTCATCGAGGACGTTCCTTCAATGTTCGGGAGGCGTTCGGGTCGTGAAGACGGGCAGGGTCAGGCTCCAGCGGATCGCCACCATGCGGAACAGGAAGCCGGCGACCAGCGCGACGGCCGTGGCCTGATCGTGCCCGATGCCGTAGCGCTGCAGCAGCACGTACAGGGTGCCCGTCGCCAGCGCGACGGAG
Source organism: Pigmentiphaga kullae (assembly GCF_004216695.1). GTDB lineage: Bacteria > Pseudomonadota > Gammaproteobacteria > Burkholderiales > Burkholderiaceae_B > Pigmentiphaga > Pigmentiphaga kullae. Next base: position 2,618,655 of record NZ_SGXC01000001.1, on the reverse strand, counting down.
GCGTACAGGTCGCGGCGCAGGACCAGCGGCACCTGATTGCAGAGAATGTCGCGCAACAGCCCGCCGCATATGCCCGTCACCATGCCCATCAGCACCACGATGGCCGGATGCGCGCCCGCCGCCGCGGCGACGTCGCAGCCGATCACGGCGAAGGCGACCAGCCCCAGCGCGTCCAGCAACAGGAAGGCCATGCGCACCCGGTGCATGTAGCGGACCAGGAGCGCCGCGGCCAGGGCCGCGCCCACGGTGAAGAAGAGATATTCGGGATGGGCCACCCAGCCCAGCGGATAGTGGCCGAGCAGCACGTCGCGGATGGAGCCGCCGCCCAGGGCCGTGACCGTGCCGACGACGCAGACCCCGAACAGGTCCATGCGGCGTCTCATGCCCATGATCGCGCCCGAGGCGGCCTCGGCGGTGATCGCGACCAGATAAATCACTTGCAGCAACATATGCGGGGCCGGTGGGCCATCTCCTTTTCCTGCGCGCCAGGACCGACGCGCGAACCTGGCGGATTATCGCATCCGCCCGGGCCTTGCGAGCCGGGCGGCCTGCCCTACCCGCCGACGGCCGGCAGCGCCTCCATCAGGGTCGCGCGGAAGTCCTCCATGACGGGCGGCACCTTGAAACCGCGCCGCGTCACCTGATAGAGGTCCAGGCTGACGGCCGGCTTGGTCAGCAGGTCGGTCGCCACCCGGTGCCGGTGGCAGGCCACCAGGGCAAAGGTGGGGATGACGGCCGTGCCCAGCCCTGCCTCGACCATGGAGATCAGGGTCTCGAAGAAATTGAAGCTGGGCCGGTCCTCGTTGCCACGCCCGATCTTCTCCAGGTGCGGTTCGATCAGCCGCTGGATGGGATTGGCCGGCGGCAGGCCGATCAACGGCACGTCGCGCAGGCTGGCCCAGGCGGCCGTGCCCACCGGCCGGCCCGGCGCCCCCTCGGTGGGCGCCACGCGCATCAGCCGGAACTTGCCCACCGGCGCCCGGTCCAGCCCCGCCATCGTCTTGAAGAAGAACCCCAGCCCGATGTCGGCCTCGCCGCCGGCCACCAGCGCTTCGACCTGCGGCAGGTCGGTATCGGCCAGCCGCAGCTCCACGTGCGGGTGGGATTGCTTGAACAGCTGGAACACCCGAGGCAGGATGTTGGACGAGATCAGCGGCGTGGCGGCGATGCGCAGCGTCTGGCGCGCGCGCCGGCCGGCCACGCCCAGCTTGGACACCACCTCTTCCAGGTCGCCCACCACCCGCTGCGCCACCGGCAGCAGGTCGCGGCCGGCGTCGGTCAGCACCACCATGCGGGTCGTGCGGTCGAACAGCCGGCAATCGAGCTGCTTTTCCATCTCGCGGATCATGATGCTCAGCCCGGCCTGCGTCATGTGGGCCTTCTCGGCGGCACGAGTGAAATTGCCGATACGCGCGACGTGCAGGAACACCTGTAACTGGCGCAATGAGAGATTCATAAAACTCTAATATGTATTCATATCATATCTAAACTTCAAAAATAATACGTTCTGGCGCCTAATACCAGCACCAGCGGTTCCCGGTCGGGGATCCGCGAGAAAGTTCTTCACGAGGGTGCGAACATGAGCAGCAAAGAGGACGTGGTCATCATCGGCGCCGGAATAGGCGGGCTGACGCTGGCCCTGAGTCTCCACCAGGCCGGCATCGCCTGCCGCATCTACGAGGCCGCGCCCGAGCTGCGGCCGCTGGGCGTGGGCATCAACGTCCTGCCCCACGCGGCGCGCGAGCTGTCCGAGCTGGGGCTGCTGCCCGAACTGGACAAGGTGGGCGTGCGCACGCGCGAATCGATCTTCTTCAACGAACACGGACAGTTCGTATTCCGCGAAGCCGCGGGCCTGGCCGCCGGCTTCGACTGGCCGCAATACTCCATCCACCGGGGCGACCTGCAGACCGTGCTGTTCGACGCCGTCAAGCAGCGCCTGGGCCCGGACGCCGTGGTCTGCGGCCACCGCTGCACCGGCGCCACGCAGGACGCCGACTCGATCACCGCGCATTTCGTCTCGCCCGAGGGCGAACGCCTGCCCGACGTGCAGGCCCGCCTGCTGATCGCCTGCGACGGCGTGCACTCGGCCCTGCGCAAGCAGCTTTATCCGCAGGAAGGCGCGCCGCGCTATTCGGGCGTCAACATGTGGCGCGGGACCGCGGTATGGAAACCGTTCCTGAGCGAGGCCAGCATGGTGCGCGCGGGCTGGCTGGACGTGGGCAAGATGGTGATCTATCCCATCCGCAACGACGTCGACGGCAAGGGCGGCCAGTTGATCAACTGGGTGGCGGAGATCACCGACCCCAACCCGGCCATCCGCGACTGGAGCCGGCCCGGCAGGCTGGAAGACTTCCTGCCCGCCTTCGAGAACTGGCATTTCGATTGGCTGGACGTTCCCGCCCTGATCCGGTCCTCGGACTCCATCCTGGAATATCCGATGGTGGACCAGGATCCGCTGCCCACCTGGACCCAGGGCCGCCTGACGCTGCTGGGCGACGCCGCCCACCCCATGGTGCCGCGTGGGTCGAACGGCGCGGGCCAGGCCATCATCGACGCGCGCTATCTGGCGGGCCAGTTGAAGCAGCGCGGCCTGACCATGGACGCCTTGCAGGACTACGACAAGGCCCGGGTCGCGGCGACCACCCAGGTGGTGCTGACCAACCGCACGAATCCGCCCGACGCCATCCTGCGCGAGGTCTTCGAGCGCACGGGCGGCAAGCGATTCGAACAGCTCGAACCCATCGTTTCGCAGGCCGAGCTGCAAGCCATCTCCGACAACTACAAGAAAGTCGCCGGCTACAGCCCGGCCGCGCTGAAGGCCCGGCCTTCCTTCCTCTGACCCCGGCGCGGTCCGCGACGGACCGCCCCGGCCTTCCCGCAGCCGCCCCAGGGGGCGGCTTTTGTTTTGCAAAAACAGAAATTATTGATAATTTTTATCGAACCCTTAACACCATATTTAAATTAAAAGTATCTGATATTGATACTTTTATAAATTTAGTCCAAAATCGCTGCCACATCATCGACAGTCCCTGCCCGGCACCGGCCGGCCCGGGGAGCAAGGAGACACCATGGCAGCGCTCGTTCCCATACAAGGCCTGCATCACTACGCCTACCGGTGCAGGGATGCCGAGGAAACCCGCCACTTCTACGAAGACCTCCTGGGCCTGCCGCTCGCGCACGTGATCCGTGCCGACCACGTGCCCAGCACCGGCGAATACTGCCCCTACGTCCACATCTTCTTCGAGATGCGGGACGGTTCCTACATGGCCTTCTTCGACCTGGGCGACGGCCAGGCGGCCCTGCCCTCGGCCAATACCCCGGACTGGGTCAACCACATCGCGCTGCAGGTCGAATCCGAGGCCGAGCTCCACGCGGCCCGCGCCCGGCTGGAGGCGGACGGCGTCGAGGTACTGGGAGTGACGGACCACGGCTTCGTCCGGTCCATCTACTTCTTCGATCCCAACGGCATCCGGCTCGAACTGACCACGCGCACCGCGCCCCCCGCCCGGCTCGACGAATTCAAGGCCTCGGCCCATGCCGAACTGGCGGACTGGGTCCGCACCCGGCCCCTGGCCGCCCACCGCTAACCGCCCGCCCCGCAACCCACAAGGAAACCCGCGTCATGTCCACGCCGTCCAAGCACGCCTTCGACCGCATTCCCGTCATCCTGCAATTCCGCGAGCCGGTCGAAATGGTGGAAACCTACGGCTTCAACGGCAGCCAGGGCTATACCGTGCTCGAGGGCCAGCGCCTGGTGCCCCGCGACGTGCCGTCCAAGGTCGTGTTCCTGTTCATGCATCCGGCCTCGACGCTGCAACTGCTGCCCATGCCCGTGGCGCTGGCCGAGTCGGGCATGCACGTGCTGTGCGCCGGCAGCCGCTACGCCAAGAACGATTCGGCCCTGATCATGGAAAAGGTGGCGGCCGACCTGGGCGCCTACATGCGCTACGCGCGCGAAGAACTGGGCTACGAAAAAGTGGTGCTGGTCGGATGGTCGGGCGGCGGCGCGCTGTCGCTGTTCTACGAGGCCCAGGCCGAGGCGCCCTCGATCACGCATACGCCCGCGGGCGATCCCTATGACCTGACACAGGCGGGCCTGACGCCGGCGGACGGCATCATCTTCATCGCCGCCCACCTGAGCCGGCCGGAAACCCTGACCGAATGGCTGGACCCTTCGGTCCGCAACGAGCTGGACCCCGAGGACCGCGACCTCGAACTCGACATCTACGCCCCCGACTGCCCCAATCGGCCTCCCTACGCGCAGGACTTCGTGGCGCGCTTCCGAGCGGAGCAGCTGGCGCGCAATCGCCGCATCAGCGCGTGGGTGCTCGATACGCTGGACCGGCTCAAGCGTTCGTCGTCGGGCGAGCGCGAACGCGGCTTCGTGGTCCATCGCACCATGTGCGACGTGCGCTGGCTCGATCCCGCGGTGGACCCCAACGGCCGCAAGCCGAACTGGTGCTACCTGGGCGACCCGCGCGTGGTCAACTCCGGGCCCGCCGGCCTGGCCCGCTTCAGCACGCTGCGCAGCTGGCTGTCGCAATGGTCCTACGACCACTCCAACATCAAGGGCCCCGTGAACGCCGCGCGGATACGCCGGGTTCCCGTCCTGCAGATCGAGAACGAGGCGGACGACGCCGTGCCCGCCACGCACAACCCCCTGATCCATGCCGCGCTCGGCACCCCGGACAAGGAATTCGTGCAGATCCATGGCGCGACCCACTACTACCTGGGCCAGCCCCGGGAACTCGCGCAGTGCATGGACACCATCATCGACTGGACCCGCCGCAAGATCGCGGCGGACTTCGAGGCCCCGGCCGCCGCTCCCCGCTGACCGGGCGGGCCGGCGCGGGATTGATTACCATCATGCCTGCGAGCGCGCCGGCCGGCATGGCCGGCGCGCCGAATACCGAGGTACATCGATCCCGCCATGTCCCAGTTCGCCAAAGTCCTCCAGGTCCTGGACCTCTTCTCCGAAGCCAGGATCACGCTGGCGGCCGAGGAAATCGCCGACCTGCTCGAAGTTTCCCGGCCCACCGCCTTCCGCTACGTCAAGCAACTGTGCGAGACCGGCCTCTTGGCGAAGATCGCCGGGCGCTACGCGCTGGGCGCGAAGATCATCGAGCTCGACTACCGCATCCGGCGGTCCGAGCCCATCCTGCTGGCCAGCCGCGCCAGCATGCGCGAACTGGCCCAGCGCACGGCCATGACGGTCGTGCTGTGCAACATCTACGGCGACGAGATCGTGCACAGCCACCACGAACTCGCGGGCGAACTCACGCCCATGAGCCTGGACCGCGGCCACCTGATGCCGCTGTTCAAGGGCGCCGCCTCGGCGGTGATCCTGGCCAACCTCCAGACAGCGCGCCTGAAGCGGCTGTACGAGCGCCACAAGGCCGATGCCGAGGTGCGGGCCATCGCCGGCGACTGGCCGTCCTTCGCCCGGCACTACAAGCGCATACGCAAGGATGGCCACTACGTCTCGCGCGAGGAAATCGACCCGGGCGTCATCGGCATCGCGGCGCCCATCTTCAACGATGGGCGCCACGTCGTTGGCGCCACCACCCTGGTCTACGAGAAAAGGCGCGAGAAGCTGGTGAACGAGGAAGGCTATGCCGAACTGGTGCGCCACTGCGCCGCCGCGGTGACCCAGGAGATCGCCGCCGCGGCGCAACGCGCTACTTGAAGTCGGCGTTCGGGTCCTTGCTCTCCTGTCCCTGCCCCTGCCCTTGCGCGGGCTCTTCGCCGTAGACGCCCCCGCCTCCGTAGCTTTCGCCGTACGTGCTGTCCACCTCGATCTTGACGCTGCCCGGATCCACCACGGCCTGGTCGCCCTTGTAGTGCATCACCAGCCCCGGCACCAGCATCACGATGGCCACCATCAGCAACTGGATGACGATGAAGGGGATGGAGCCCCAGTAGATCTGGCCGGTGGTCACCTTGGCGATACGCTTGCCCGTGACCTTGTCCAGGTAGTCCTCCTTGGGCGCCACCGAGCGCAGGTAGAACAGCGCGAAACCGAAGGGCGGATGCATGAACGACGTCTGCATGTTGACCGCCAGCAGCACGCCGAACCAGATCAGGTCTATGCCCATCTTCTCGGCCACCGGCCCCAGCAGCGGCACGATGATGAAGGCCAGCTCGAAAAAGTCCAGGAAGAAGGCCAGCACGAAGGTCAGCACGCTGACGACGATCAGGAAACCCCATTGGCCGCCGGGCACCGAAGTCAGCAGGTGTTCGACCCACAGGTCGCCGCTGACGGCGCGGAAGGTCAGGCCGAACACGGTGGAACCGATCAGGATGAACACCACGAAGCAGGACAGCTTGGTCGTGGTGTCCATGGCCTGCTTGAGCAGGTTCAGCGACAGGCGCTTGCGGATGAGCGCCATCGCGATGGCCCCCACCGCCCCCATCGCGCCGCCCTCGGTGGGCGTGGCCACGCCGATGAAGATGGTCCCCAGCACCAGGAAGATCAGGAACAGCGGCGGGATCATCACGAAGGTGACCCGCTCGGCCAGCGCCGACAGCCACCCCAGCCGCAACACCTTGTTGGCCAGCGCGATGACGAAGGCCGACACGCCCCAGATCAGCATGGTCAGCACGATGCGCTCGTCCACCGGCGCGGTGTCGTGTTCGAGATAATCGCCGACCAGCGCGGCGATTCCCGCCGAGACGAGCATCAGCACCAGCAGCGAGCGGCCGCCGCGCGTCCCGTTGGGTTCCTGGAAACGCCGGGCCTCCTCGGGCAGGGCCGGCGCGCTGGCCGGCCGGAACAGCGACGCCAGCACCACGTACACGACGTAGGCGCCGGCCAGCAGGAAGCCGGGCAGCATCGCGCCCCGGTACATGTCGCCGATCGACCGGCCCAGCTGGTCGGCCAGGATGATCAGCACCAGCGAGGGCGGGATGATCTGCGACAGCGTGCCCGAGGCCGCGATCACGCCCGAGGCCAGCCTGCGGTCGTAGCCGTAGCGCAGCATGATGGGCAGCGAGATCAGCCCCATGGAAATGACCGAGGCCGACACCACGCCCGTGGTCGCCGCCAGCATCGCGCCGACGAATACCACGGCGATGGCCAGCCCGCCGCGCAGGGACCCGAACAGTTGCCCGATGGTCTCTAGCAGGTCCTCGGCCATGCCGGAGCGCTCCAGCACCAGCCCCATCAGGGTGAAGAAAGGCACCGCCAGCAGCGAATCGTTGGCGATGATGCCGAACACCCGCTGCGGCAGCGCCTGGAACAGTACCGGCGTCAAGAGGCCCAGTTCGATGCCGATCAGCGCGTACAGCATGCCGTTGGCGGCCAGCGCGAAGGCCACCGGGAATCCCAGCAGCAGAAAGACCACCAGGTTGGCGAACATGATCGGCGCCAGGTTCGCGATCAGGAAGTCGATCATCAGCGGCCTCCCTGCGTGCTGCCATGGGCGGCGGCCTCGCGGGCCTGCGCCTCGCGGGCGATTTCCTCGGCCAGCTCTTCCTCGGCGGTCTTGCCCCGGTCCCGCTCGCGCGGATCGGGCCCCTTGCCCATCAGGAAGGCCACGCACTTGATCAGGTGCGACAGGCCCGCCAGCACCAGCAGGAAGAAGCCGACCGGAATCAGCAGCTTGACGGGCCAGCGCACCAGCCCGCCCGGATTGGAGGACTGCTCGTCGGTGACGAATGAATCGACGAACACGGGCCAGGACAGCCACATGATCAGCACGCACGCCGGCATCAGGAACAGCACGACCCCCAGGATCTCTATCCAGATCTGGGTACGCTGCGGCAGCTTCTGCGCGACGATGTCCACGCGCACGTGTTCGTTCTTCAACAAGGTGTAGCCCGCGGCCAGCAGGAAGATGGCGCCGAACAGGTACCACTGCAGTTCCAGCCAGGCGTTCGAGCTGGTGTGGAATACCTTGCGCACGACGGCGTTGCCCGCGCTGACGAGCACCACCACCAGGGTCAACCAGGTGACGGCCTTGCCGACGAACTGGTTCAGCGCGTCGACCAGGCGGGAGAAGGCGAGAAGAGCATTCATGGTTGTGGACCGATGCTGAATGAAAAACGCCTGGCGCGAGGCCAGGCGGACGAGTCCTGTTTCCGGTGCGTGGCGGGGAACCTGGTAGGTAGCGCCACGCTGCTTCCCTTTATTTGCGGATGGTGGACATGTAGCCGTCGAAGTTGCCCTCGGCCACCCGGAACCATGGCAACACGTTGCCGCGGAAGGCGACCATGCTGTCATAGACCTTCTTGAACTCGGGGCTCTTGGCGCTCATCTCGGCATACACCTTGTTGGCCTCGGCGTAGCAGGCGTCCATGACCGATTTCGGGAAGGCCCGCAACTGCGCGCCCTGCGAGATCAGCCGGCGCAGCGCCGCCGGGTTCTCGGCGTCGTACTTGGCGATCATGTCGTTGGTGGCCGCCGCGCACGCCTGGTCCAGCACGGCCTGGTATTGCTTGGGCAGCTTGTTGTAGGCGTCCTGGTTGACGTACAGCGACACCTGCAGCGTGCCTTCCCACCAGCCCGGGTAGTAGTAGTTCTTGGCGACCTTGTGGAACCCCAGCTTCTCGTCGTCGTAGGGGCCGATCCATTCGGCCGCGTCGATGGTGCCCTTCTCCAGCGCCGGATAGATGTCGCCGCCGGCGATCTGCTGCGGCACCACGCCCAGGCGCGACAGCACGGCACCGGCGAAGGCGCTGACGCGGAACTTCAGCCCCTTCAGGTCCTCGACCGACTTGATCTCCTTGCGGAACCAGCCGCCCATCTGGGTGCCGGTATAACCGCAGGGGAAGTTGACGACGTTGTATTTCTTGAAGACCTCGCGCAGCAGTTTCAGGCCGTCGCCATGGCGCATCCAGGCGTTCATCTGGCGCGTATTGAGCCCGAACGGCACCGCCGCGTCGAAGCTGAGCGTGGGATCCTTGCCGTAGTAATAGTAGGAGGCGCTATGGCCGCATTCGATGGTGCCGTTCTGCACGCTGTCGAGCACCTGCAGCGCGGGCACGATTTCCCCGGCCGGAAAGGCGCGGATCGTGAACTTCCCGCCCGTGGCCTCGGACACGTACTTGGCCACGGCTTCGCCGCCGCTGTAGATGGCGTCGGCGCTGCGCGGAAAACTCGAGGCAAGGCGCCAGGTCACGGTGGGCGCGTCCTGGGCGAATACTGGGGCTGCCAACGTCACGCCGCCAGCGGCGGCGCCCACGGTTGCCTTGGTCAGAAAGGAACGGCGGTGCATGTGCGGGTCTCCCGGGTGGTTGTAACCCACGGGCGGCACCGGTCCCGTCAAAGGTGTCACGAGACTGCAACCGATGCAAAACAAGTGCCACCCATAGGTAGGGTAAATACATGATAGCGGGAGGCTCGAGCGCTGCGTTCCTAAGGGAAACCCTGATTCCCTGAAAAGGGAATGGACATGCAGCGGCGTTCAGTCCGCGCCTATCCTGGCCTCCCGGACCACCCGCTTCCACTTCGCCAGTTCGGATCGCAGCAGCGCTCCCAACTGCTCCGGCGTACTGGGCTCGGCCAGGGCTCCCAGCGACGCGAACTGCTGCTGGACCTCCGGCAGCCGCAGGATGGCGTCGATCTCGTCGTGCAGGCGCGCGACGATGGCCGGCGGCATGCCCGCGGGGCCGAACACGCCGGTCCAGACGTCGACCTCGCCCTCGGGCAGTCCCAGCTCGCGCAGGGTGGGAACGTCGGGCAGCAAGGAACTGCGCCGCGCGCTGGTGATGGCGAGCGGGCGCACCTTGCCCAGCCTGGCCTGCGGAGCCGAAGTCAGCACCAGGTCGAACATGGCGTCGACGTGGCCGCCCAGCAGGTCGTTCAGGGCCGGCGCGCTGCTCTTGTACGGGACGTGCAGCAGCGGAATGCGCGCGGCGGTCTTGAGCAGTTCCCCCGCCAGGTGATTGGACGTGCCCGCCCCGGCCGACGCATAGGTGATGGGCTGGGCGCGCGACTTCGCCAGCGCCAGGAACTGCGAGAAATCCGCTGCCGGCAGCGAAGGATGGACCACCAGCACCAGGGGCAGCGAGTTCACCAGCGAGATGGGCGTGAAGTCCTTGACCGGATCGAAGTCCACCCGGTTGATGAGCGGGTTCATGACCTGGGAGCTGACGCCGCCATACAGGATGGTGTAGCCGTCGGGCGCGGCCATTGCGGCGTGCTTGACGCCGATCGCGGTGCTGGCCCCCGGCCGGTTCTCCACGATCACGGGTTGGCCCAGCCGCTGGCCGAGCTTCTGGGCCAGCGCCCGCGTCAGCACGTCGGCGGTGCCGCCCGGCGCGAACGGCACGATGAAGCGGATCGGCCGGTCGGGATAGGGCTGCGCCCGTGCGCCGGGCAAGGCCATACAGGTGATCGAGATCCCGATTGCCGCTTGCATGCATAGGGTGCGTATCATGGTCGTATCCTCAAGAGCCGGTGGACAGCGCGCGAGACGTCGGCATCGACGGCCGGCCGCCGCCCGCGGGCGCGGCCGGCACGGTTCACAACGTATATTCGGGCAGGTCTATGCCCAGTTGGGCCGCCTTGCTCCGGATCTCGGCCAGCGTCGACACGAAGGCCTCGTGCTCGATGTCGGGAGGCGCCGCCCCCAGGCCGGCCTTGGCCACGACAAGGTCGAGCCGGGCGAACAGGTCCTGCTCCTCGTTGACGTTGGACGACGAGTGGAACCCGCCCAGCTCGATATTCTCGATCACATCGATCATGGCCGCCCTGACGTTCTCGCGCACCTCGTCCGAGACCTGCGGCAGGCGATACGCCAGGTACTCCCAGCCCATGCCGATGTGGCGGACCTCGTCGGCCAGGATGCGGCCCAGGACCGCCCGCGCGACGGGATCGGTGGTGTGGTGGTAGCGGACGCGGAAGATCTCGACCGCGAAATATTCGCTGACGCAATGCCAGCACGCCAGCACGGCCTCGGGGGTGTAGTCCGGATTCATGCCGCGTTCGCGCAGGCCCGCCACCAGCCGCTTGCGCGGCGCCCCTTCCGGCGGCTCGGCCAGGTAGCCGCCCAGCTTTTCGGCCATCATGTACGAGGCCTCGATGTGCTTGGCCTCGTCCATGAACTTGGTCGCCAGGGCCAGCTTGATCATGCCGGGCCGGTCGCCCTCGAAGGCGAACCGCAGCAGCACGGTGGGCGATTCGGCCAGGCCGGTGTACTCGCTCCAGGCGCGCCGGCTCCAGAACACCCGGGCGGCGTACAGTTCTTCCTCGGTGTACTTGCCCAGGTCCAGCTGGCTCCAGGGGATGTCCGTGACCGGATCCCAGTTCGATCCCTTGGCGACGGTCCAGATGCGCTCGACGCGGGGCAGCATCTCGCCCAGGTTCAGCGGAAACCGCTGCTCGCGGATTCCGGGAAAGCCGGTGACGGGAATGAAAGACGACGGCTGTGCGGACATCTTGGCTCCTTGTGATTCCGTTTTTCCATAACTAACCAACTGATTAGTTAGTAGTCTAGAAATCATCAGGAAGTCATGTCAAGAAGATTCTTCGAGCCATGGTCTTTGACATGTCCGACACGCCATGCCTAGAATTAACCAACCAGATAGTTATTTAAAACAGGGAGACCAGCATGATCACCAAGACCCCTCTGGGCCCCTCGGGCCGCCCCTACTCCCAGGCGCTGGACGTGGCCGGCGGCAAGCGCATGATTTTCGTGTCGGGCCAACTGGCGCGGGCCGACCCGGAACACGCCCATCATCCCGGCGACCTTGGCCGGCAGGCCCGCGAGATCTTCGCCAACATGGATGCGCTGCTGCGCGAGGCGGGCGGCTCGCTGGCCGACGTGGTCAAGATCACGGCCTTCCTGACGACGCTGGACGGCTACGCGGATTATTCCGCCATCCGCCGCGAAGTCTTCGCCGACCCCCTGCCCGCCAGTTCCACGGTGCAGGTCTCGTCCCTGGTCACGCCCGGATGCCTGATCGAGATCGAGGCCGTCGCGATACTATGAACGCCGTTGGCCGCCCCCTTCGCAAAGAATCCTCCATGGCATCACGCACTCCGTCACCCCGCCAGAAGGCCGCCCCCGCCCCGCGCAAGGCCGTGCGCGACAGCGTCGCCACCCGCAGCGCGATACTCGACTCGGCCGAGAAGATCTTCGCCCGCGACGGGCTGCGCAGCACCCGCACCGAGGAAATCGCCGCGGGCAGCGGCGTCACCAAGGCGATGATCCATTACTACTTCGACACCAAGGAAGCCCTGTACCAGGCGGTGCTCGACCGCGTGTTCCAGGACCGCGAACAGGGCATGGACTTCAATTCCCTGCGCAGGCTTCCGCCGGTCGACGCGCTGCAGGCCTTCGTCGAAAGGCTGCTGCAGCAGATGGTCGCCAAGCCCCACCTGGGCCCGCTGTTCGCGCTGGAGAACATCCAGAACGATGGGGCGTTCTACAGCCGCAACGGCGGCAAGCTGTACCGGACGCTGGCCGACATCCTCGAGCGCGGCGTGGCGGACGGCTCGTTCCGGCAGCAGGACCCGGGCCATGCGGCGGTCAACATCATGGGCGCCTGCGTGCACTTCTTCAACGTGTCCTCGAACATCCGCACCCTGTGGCCCAAGGACAAGGCCGACTCCACCGCGTCGATGATCAACCATTGGCGCGCCGTGGTGGAATTCGTCATGTGCGCGGTGCTGGCCCCGCCCCCGGGTCCGCGCCCCAGGACGCCGCGCCAGCCGCGGCTGGCCGCGCTATGAACGCGGCCCAGGTGGACGCGCTGCTGGCGCGCATCGGCCCGATCTGGGGCGACGATATCCGGACTCACCGGGACCAGGTGCTGGATGCCTACGCCCCCTTGCTGGACGCGACGGCGGCCGCCCCCGGCCCGGCCTGCACGCGCGGCCTCTCCTACGGCCCCGACCCGCGCCACGTCCTGGACATCTACCGAAGCCCGGAGTCGAACGGCCCCCTGCCCGTCGTGGTGTTCATGCATGGCGGCGCCTACGTGCGGGGGGACAAGGACATCGCCCCGCGCGTCTATGCGAACGTACCCACCTGGTTCGCCCGCCAAGGCTACCTGGGTGTCAACCTGGAGTACCGGCTCGCACCGGGCGCGCCCTACCCCGGCGGCGCCGACGATCTCGGACGCGCGCTGGCATGGCTGCGGGCGAACGTCGGCGCATACGGCGGCGACCCCGGCAGGATGTTCGCGATCGGACACAGCGCGGGCGGCACCCACGTCGCCCACCATGTCCTGGACCCGCAACTGCCCTATCGGGGCGAGGGGCTGCGGGCGGCGGCCATCCTGTCCGGCCGGCTGCGCGCCGATGCGCTGCCGGCCAATCCCAACGCCGCCGGAGTGCGGGCGTACTTCGGCAACGACCAGAGCCGGTACGAGGCGCTGTCCCCGGTCAGCATGGCGGCGCCGGACGCCATTCCGCTTTTCGTGGCGATCGCCGAATACGAGAATCCGCTGCTGGACGTCTACGGCGCGGAATTCTTCCACCGCCTGCGGGCCTGCGGGCACCGGGCGAACCAGTTCCTCATGCTGCCTCGCCACAACCACATGTCCATCATGGCCCACTTCGACACGGGCGAGGACTTTCTGGGGCACCAGCTTTGCAGCTTCTTCGCGCGATACGGCGCCGTCCGCCAAACCATGCGCCACGCGCAATGGCGCCCGCATTGATGGCGCCATAGACCACCAGCGCCAGCGCCTGGGCCGCGAAGACTCCCGCCAGCCCCATCCCTGCCGCGATCGCGGCCATCCCGCCGATCGCGCTCAGGGCCAGGCGCACGACGCTGCCTGTCACCGGCCACAGCAGCCGCCCCGCGCCCTGCGATGCGAAGTAGAGCGCCAGTCCCGCGCCGAAAAATCCATAGACGGGCCCCACGATGCGCAGATAGAGCGATCCGGTGGCCAGCATGTCGGGCTCGGCGCCGAACATCGACAGCCAGGCATGAGGGAAAGATGCCGCCGCCAGGCCTATGGCCTCAGCCACGACGAAGGCGCATCCCGCGCCGACCCAGGCGATGCGCAGCGCCCGGTCGTGCCGGCCCGCCCCCATCGCCGCGCCCACCATGGCGACCATCGGACCGCCCAGGCCGAATACCAGGGGCACGAGCAGGTATTCCAGGCGAGAGCCGGTACCGTAGCCCGCGATGGCGGCCGGGCCGAAATGGCCGGTCAGCGCGGTGGCGATGCTGATGGCGATGTTGATCGCCACCGTGGAAACCGCTGCGACCAGTCCCACGCGGAGGATGTCGCGGAAAAACGGCCAGCGCAGCGCCCAGCCCTTCCAGGACAGGCGGACGATGCCGCGGCCCGAACAAAGAAAGGCCAGCAGCGCGACGCTGCCCGCGGCATAGTAGACCAACAGCGCAATGGCTCCGCCGGCCACGCCCAGGCCCGGCACCGGTCCCCAGCCGAAGATGAGCAGGGGCGACAACGGCACCAGCATCGCCGTCCCCGCGCAGGTGACCGCCGCTGGCAGGCTCATGTTGCCAGTGCCGCGCACGACCGACGCCAGCGAATTGAACAGCCACACCAGCGCCGAGCCGCCGAAGATCCAGCGCGAATACTCCAGCGCCGCCTCGAGCGAACCGCCCGAGCCGCCCATGCTCCCGTACAGCCAGCGGCCGCCAGCCAGCCCGGCCACCGTGAAGAACAGGCTGAAGAGCAATCCCACCACGATCGCGTGGTGGACCAGCGCATCGGCATCCTCGCGCCGGCCGCCTCCCAGCGCCCGGGCGATCGACGAGGAAATACCGCCCCCCACCGCGCCGCCGGACAGCATCTGCATCAGCATGACGGTCGGGAACACCAGGGCCACGCCGGCCAGCGCGTCGGTGCCGAGCTTGCCGACGAAATAGGTCTCGATGATGCCCGCGCTGGCCTGGGCAGCCAGTACCAGCGTGTTGGGCACCGCCAGCCGCAGCAGCGTGGGAACGATGGGGGCCTCGATGAGGCGGCGCGTACGCGGATCGATGGACATGCGGCCGGCTCCGTCAGGTGGACCGCGCAGCGGCGGGCGCGGGCATGGGCGCCCGCCGGCGAATCAGGAAAACGATCAGCGCGGCCACCACGCACGCCGCGCCCGCGGCATACAGGGCCGGCGTATAGGTCAGCATCTGCGTGCGGACCAATCCCGCGCCGTACGCCGCGATCGCGCCGCCGATCTGGTGGCCGGCGAATACCCAGCCGAACACCATGCCCGCCTTCTCCTTGCCGAACTCGGCCGCCGCCAGCTTGACCGTGGGCGGCACGGTGGCGATCCAGTCCAGCCCGTAGAACATCGCGAACAGCGACAGGCCGTACAGCGTGAACTCCGAGTGCGGCAGCCAGAACAGCGACAGGCCGCGCAGGCCGTAGTACCAGAACAGCAGCTTGCGATTGTCGTAGCGGTCGGACAGCCAGCCCGAGAGTATGGTGCCGACGAAATCGAACGCGCCCATCATCGCCAGCACCGAGGCGGCCGGCAGCGCGGCCAGCCCGAAGTCTCCGCACAGCGAGATGAAATGCGTCTGGATCAGGCCGTTGGTGCTCAGGCCGCAGACGAAGAAGGTGCCGAACAAGACCCAGAACGTCCGGTTGCCGGAGACGCCGCGCAGCACCTGGAGCGGCGCCAGGAACGACGGGCGGGGCATGGCGGGCGCGGCCACCGGGGCGTGCGGATCCGCGCCATAGGGCACGAGGCCGAGGTCCTGCGGACGGTCGCGCACCAGCAGGAACGCCAGCACCGCCACGGCCAGGCAGCATGCGACCACGGGCGCCACCGCCATGCGCCAGCCCACATGTTCGATCAGCCACGCCGCGGCCGGCAGGAACACCAATTGCCCCGTGGCCGCGCTGGCCGTCAGCAGGCCCAGCACCAGCCCGCGCCTCTGGTCGAACCAGCGCGTGGCGACCACCGCGCCCAGCACCACGGCCGTCAGTCCGGTGCCGAACCCCAGCAGCAGCCCCCACAAGGCCACCAGGTGCCAGACCTCGGACATGCGCGTGGCCAGCAGCAGTCCTGAGGCCACCAGAACCATGGCCGTGCACATGATGCGGCGCAGGCCGTAGCGTTCCATCAGGATGGCGGAGAACGGCCCCATCAGTCCGAACAGCGCGAAGCGCAGCGCCAGCGCCGACGAGATCTGGTCGACGTTCCAGCCGAATTCGCGCGACAGCGGCTGCAGGAAGGCGCCGGGCAGGCCCAGCGCCGCCGAAGACGACAACATGGTCAGGAAGGCCAGCGCCACCATGACCCAGGAAAAATGGATGCCTCGCCGGGCCAGCCAGCGCGATACGGGATGGGCGAACACGGTGCGGTCCTGTCAGGGCGTGAAAGGGGAATCGTCTTCGGGCAGCAGGTGCCGGCGGGCCGCGCCCAGGATCTGGTCGGAAATGGGATCGGCCGCCGTGGCGCGCGCCATCAGCAGCGCGCCCACCATCAGGGACAGCTCGACCAATGCCCGCTCGCGGTCCGCGGCCACGTCGCCGCTGTCGCGCAGCGCGGCCAGCGAGGCAACCAGCCCATGGATGCCGTCGACGTAGCTCTGGTGCACCGGCTTGCCGGCGGGTTCCCGCGCCACGTCCACCGCCAGCGAGGCCGCCGGGCAACTGCCGCCGGCGTTGTCGCGCGCCTTCGGCGACAGATAGGCCTCGACGATGAAACGCAGCGCGGCGGCGGCGTCGGCCGCGCAGGCGGTCCGCTCCCGCCAGCGCTCCAGCGACGTGGCGAAGGCCTTGGCGCAGGCGGCGGCGGCCAGCGCGTCCTTGGATTCGAAGTGTCCGTAGAAGCCTCCGTGGGTCAGTCCGGCCGCCGCCATGAGGTCGGCCACGCTGACCCCCTTGATCCCCTGTTCCCGGATCAGGCGCGCCGAGGCTTCCTCGATGGCGGCGCGGTTCTTCTCGGCCTGCTGTCGCGATACGCGGGGCATGTCGCCCTCCTGTGCATGGAGGGCGAATAATAAATGATGCCTATAATTTATTCAATAGATGTCATGCATCATTTATTTTTCCTGCCCACGCGCCTGCCGGCGGTAGGCCAGCCGGTAAAGCGTGGGCAGGACCAGCAGAGTCAGGGCGGTGGACGAGATGATGCCGCCTATGACCACCGTCGCGAGCGGCCGCTGCACCTCCGCCCCGGTCCCGGTCGCCAGCGCCATGGGCACGAAGCCCAGCGATGCGACCAGCGCGGTCATGAGCACCGGCCGCAGGCGCGTGGCGGCCCCCAGGCGGACCGCCTCGTCCAGCGGACGGCCTTCCGCCCTGAGCGAGCGGATGAAGGACAGCATCACCAGGCCGTTCAGCACCGCCACCCCGGAGAGCGCGATGAAGCCGACGGCCGCGGAAATGGACAGCGGGATGCCACGCAGCCACAGCGCCAGCATGCCGCCGGTCAGCGCGAAGGGGATGCCGGTGAACACGATCAAGCCGTCGCGCAGGTTGCCGAACATGGCGAACAGCAGCGCGAAGACCAGCAGCAGCGAGATCGGCACGACCCATTGCAGCCGCTCGGTGGCGGACTGCAGTTGTTCGAAGGTGCCGCCCCAGGCCGTCCAGTAGCCGGGCGGAATACGCACCGACGCCTCGATGCTGTCCTGGGCGTCGGACACGAACGAGCCCAGGTCGCGGCCGCGCACGTTGGCGCTGACCACGATGCGGCGTTTGCCGTCTTCGCGGCTGATCTGGTTGGGACCGGGCGCCAGTTCGAAGCGGGCCAGCTCGGCCAGCGGCACGAAAGCCACGCGCGCCTGGCCCTCGCCTCGGGGCAACGCCACCGGCAGGCGCTTGAGGGCCTCGATGTCGCCCCGCACGTCGTCGGGCAGCCGCACCAGGATGTCGAACCGCCGGTCGCCCTGGAAGAAGATGCCCGCCTCGCGCCCCCCCACCGCCGTGGCGATGGTTTCCTGCACCTCGGCCAGGCTCACGCCATAGCGCGCGGCCTTCTGCCGGTCGACCTCGATGGTCAGCATGGGCAGGCCGGCGGTCTGTTCGGCCTTGACCGAGTCGGCCCCCGGCAGGCGCGCCATGACCGCCACGACCTCGGCCGCCGTGCGTTCCAGCTGCGCCATGTCGTCGCCGAAAATCTTCACGGCGACGTCGCTGCGCACGCCCGAGATCAGCTCGTTGAAGCGCATCTGGATGGGCTGCGTGAACTCGTAGTTGTTGCCGGGCACGCCTTCCACCACCTTCCGGATGGCGGCCACCACGTCGTCGTGGGAGCGGCGCGGCTGCGGCCAGGCATCCAGCGGCTTGAGCATGACGTAGGTGTCGGCGATGTTGGGCGGCATGGGATCGGAGGCGATCTCGGCCGTCCCGATCTTGGCGAACACCCGTTCCACCTCGGGCACCTTGGCGACCTGCCGCTCCAGCTCCTCCTGCATCGCGATGGCCTGGGTCAGGCTGGTGCCGGGAATCCGCAGCACCTGCACCGCCAGGTCGCCCTCGTCCAGGCTGGGGATGAACTCCGCCCCCAGCCGCGTCGCCACGGCCAGCGCCAGGGCCACGGCCACCGCGCCGAAGGTCAGCACCACCGGCGTGTTGGCCAGCGAACGGCTCAGCAGCGGCTCGTACAGCCGGCGCGCGCCGGCCATCAGGCGGTTCTCCTTTTCCTGCACGCGGCCGTTCAGCAGCAGCGCCACCGCGGCCGGCACGAAGGTGATCGACAGGATCATGGCGCCCAGCAGCGCCAGCACCACCGTGATCGCCATGGGATGGAACATCTTCCCTTCCACGCCCGTCAGGGCGAAGATCGGCAGGTAGACGATCATGATGATGAGCTGGCCGAAGATCAGCGGCCGCCGCGCTTCCTTCGACGCCTCGAACACCTCGGCAAAACGCTCGGCGCGCGTCAGCGTCCGGCCCGCCGCGGCCTGGGCATGGGCGATCCGCCGCACGCAGTTCTCGACGATGACCACGGCGCCGTCGACGATGATGCCGAAGTCCAGTGCCCCCAGACTCATCAGGTTGGCGCTGACCTTGTAGGACACCATGCCCGTGAAAGTGAACAGCATGGACAGGGGGATGACCATGGCCGTGATGAGAGCCGCCCGGATGTTGCCCAGGAACAGGAACAGCACGACGATGACGAGGATCGCGCCTTCCAGCAGGTTTTTCCTGACCGTGGCGATGGCCTTGTCGACCAGCGTGGTGCGGTCATACACCGTCACGGTCTTCACGCCCGGCGGCAGGGTCTTGTTGATGGCCGCCAGCCGCTCGTCCACGGCCCGCGACACCGCGCGGCTGTTCTCGCCTATCAGCATGAACACGGTGCCCAGCACCACTTCCCTGCCGTTCTCTGTGGCGGCGCCGGTGCGCAGTTCGCGGCCCATCTGCACGTCGGCGATATCGCGCACGCGTATGGGCTGGCCCTGGGCCTGGCTGACGATCACCTCGCGGATGTCCTCCAGCGATCCGACCTGCCCGGGCGCGCGCACCAGATACTGCTCGCCGCCCCGCTCGATGTAGCCGGCCCCGACGTTGACGTTGTTGCGGTCCAGCGCGGTCACCACGTCCGCCAGCGTCAGGCCGTGGGCCGCCATGCGCTCCAGATTGGGCGCGACGAGATATTCCTTCGCGTAGCCCCCTATGGTGTTGACGTCGGTCACGCCCGGCACCGTCCGCAGTTGCGGGCGGACGACCCAGTCCTGGATCTCGCGCAGGTCGGCCAGGGTGTAGGAGCCGCCGTCCGGCTTGCGCGCGCCCGGTTCGGCCTCGACCGTCCACATGTAGATCTCCCCCAGTCCGGTCGAGATCGGTCCCAGCGTGGGCGTGACGCCGGCCGGCAGGGACTCGCGCGCCTCCTGGATGCGCTGGTTGACCAGTTGGCGGGCGAAGTGGATGTCGGTGCCGTCGCGGAAGATGACCGTTACCTGCGACAGGCCGTAGCGCGACAGCGACCGCGTCTGCGCGAGGCCGGGCAGCCCCGCCATGGTGGTCTCGACGGGATAGGTGATGCGCTGTTCGGTCTCCAGCGGCGAATAGCCCGGCGCGGAAGTGTTGATCTGCACCTGGACGTTGGTGATGTCGGGCACCGCGTCGATCGACAGGCGGGTGAAGTTGTAGAAGCCCAGCGCGGCCACGCCGAATACCGCCAGCATGACCAGCCATCGTTGCTCGATGGCGAACCGGATGATCCGTTCGAACATGAGAGTCTTCCTGTCTGGCGGGTCTAGTGGGTGTGCTCGGCGCTGGCCTTGCCCAGCTCGGCCTTGAGCGTGAAGGTATTGGTCTCGGCATAGCGCGCGCCGGGGGCCAGGCCCTCCAGCACCTCCACCCGCAGGCCGTCACGGCGGCCGGTCTTCACCGGCTGCGCCTTGAAGCCGCCGGGCACGACGGTGAACACCACGCTGTCATCGCCCACGGTCTGGATGGCATCGGCCGGTACGGCCAGGGCCACGGGCTCTTCCCCGCGCAGCACCTTGACGGTAATGAAGAGCCCCGGGCGCCAGGCCATGCCGGGATTGGCCAGCGTGACGCGGGCGGTGGCGGTGCGGGTCTGCGCACCCAGCAGCGGGCCGACGTAGGACACCGCCCCCTCGGCCGTCTCGTTCAGGGCGGACGAGGAAATGCTGACCTTCTCGCCGACGCGCACGGCCGAGAGATCCTGCGGGGCGACGATGAACTCGGCCCACACCGTGCCCAGGTCGGCGATGGTGAACACGGCCGTGGTATCGCCCACCGCCTCGCCCATGGCCATGTGCTTCTCGACCACCGTGCCATCGAACGGCGCGCGCAGCTCATACTGGTTCAGCGCGGGGGCCGGACCCGCCGCGCCCACGGCCTGGAGCTTCTGCGCGGCGTTCCGCACCGCGATCCTGGCTTCTTCGCGCGCGGTGCGCGCCTGCAGATAGTCCTGCTCGGCGGACACACGCTCTTCCCACAGCTTCTTTTCCCGCACGAAGGTTTCCTCGGCCAGGTCCTCGCGCTTGCGCGCGGCCAGCAGTTCGCTGCGCAGGTCCGACAGCGAGGTGCTGGCGATCACGGCCAGCACCTGGCCCTTGCGCACCTGCTGGCCCAGGTCCGCCGACACGCGCTCGACGATGCCGGCCAGCCGGGGCACGACGTGGGCCGTGCGATCCTCGTTGAAACGTATCTCGCCCGGAAATTCGCGGGTCGGCCGCAGCACTCCCGGACCGGCCTCGGCCGTGCGGATGCCGGCCGCCTGGACCTGGGCCTCGCTCAGCTTCACCACGCCTTCATCGGCATGTTCGTCGGCGGGCGCGCCGGCCGACGCCTCGCCGCCATGGCCGTGGCCGTCGCCCTCGCCGTGCGGCGCGGGCCAGAACAGCACGCCGGCCACCGCCAGCGCGCCCGCGATCACGATGGCCGCCATCGCGGCCTTTTGTTTGTTCGTCGTCGACATGAAGGATTCCTTCAACGGCCCAGCACGCGGTCGATCGCGATGGCGGCCTGGTAGGTGTCGGCCAGCACGGCCAGATAACGGATGCGGGCCTGGAACAGCGTGCGCTGCGCATCCAGGACGTCGAGGAAGCCGGACTTGCCGGCCTCGAACCCGCGGGTGGCGGCTTCATAGGCTTCGCGCGCGCCGGGCAGCACCGCGCCGCGCAGCGTGTCGGCATTCTTGCGCGCCAGCTCCAGTTGCGCGGATGCCTGCCGCAGCTCGTGGGCCAGCCTGACCTGCATGGCGCGATGCACGTCGCGCGCCTGATCGGCCCGCACCGTGGCCTCGTACAGATTGCCCTGGTTGCGGTCGAACAGCGGCAGCGGAATCGACACGCCCAGCAGGGTCTGGTTGCGGCCCAGTTCGTTGTTGCGCTGCGTGCCCGCCGTCAGGCGCACGTCCGGATAGCGCTTGCTGCGCTCGACGCCGACCACGGCATCGCGGCGCTCGATCTCCAGCCGGTGCGCCGCCAGTTCGGGCGCCTGCTCCAGCTCCCGCAGCAGCGCATCGACCGGCGCGCGCGCAGGCAGTACGTCCAGGCTGCCCACGGCTTGGCCGAAACGCGGATCGGGCTCGCCCCACAACGACCCCAGCGCCCGCCTTGCCTCCTGCATGCGCGCCTGCGCCGTCTCGACCTCGAGGTCGGCATTGGCCCGCTCGACGCGGGCCCGGGTCTCTTCCAGCGGCGGGACCTTGCCGGCGGCCACCCGTCTGGAGGCGATGTCCGCCGCCCGGGCCGCCACCTGCGCCGACCCATTGGCCAGCGCCACCCCTTCCTGCGCGATCAGCAGATCGAAAAAGGCGGCCACCGTGGCCGCGCGCAACTCCGCCCGGGCCCGCGTGAATTCGGCCACCGCGACGGTCTGCGCCCGCTCGGCCGCCAGGATGCGCGCCGAACGCTTGCCGCCAAGCTCGATGGGTATGCCCAGTTCCACGCTGGTGGTGCGCGAATCGCGCCGCGTGTCTTCCACGGCGAAGGCGATGTCGGGATTGGGCAGGACCCGCGCCTGCACGACGCCGCCCTGCAAGGCTTCGGCCTCCTTGGCGGCGGCCGCCAGCGCCGGGTTGCCCGCGGCGGCCATGGCCAGCGCGGACTCCAGGGTCAGCGGACCGCCGGCGGCGGGCACCTGGTCAAGAATGGGAACGGGATCGGGCCGCGGCTGGGCCGCGGCCATGGGGCTGGACAAGACGGCCGCCAGCCCGAGCGGCCATAGAAGTCTGCGCATCGAATTGCACCTGGAAAACGGTTCCGTGAATTCGGCGAGACGAAGGTAGCGGGTGGAACGGCTGCGTCTCGCCGGCTAGGCGAGCGCGCGCCACTGGGGGCGTTCGGGCAGCGAGACGGGCGCCGCCGCCAGGAAGGCGGGCGGCGTGGGGGGGTGGGCGTGGGCGATGCCGGCCTTGGGCAGGTCCGGCGTGCCGGCCAGCACGGCCTGCAGCGCGATCATGTGGCAGACCACGCAATCGGGGTGCACGGACTTCTTGGCATCGCCCTTGTCGCCGGTGTCCTGGTGGACGTGTTCATGGTGGCCGAAGTGGACCTGGGCCACGGTGCCGGTCTCGTGCTGGCAATAGGCCGCCGCCGCTGCCCAGGTGAACTGGAACGGCAGGAAGGCAAGCAGCAGCAGGATGAACAGGCGGCGCATTCCGGCATTGTAGCCGCTCGCGCCCTTGCATGCCTGCGGCGGCTGGTCGCAGCCCTAACGCAACAGCCCGCTGCCGCTGTTGCGCGAGCCGGAGCGATCTCCCGCGCCCGAGGACTCCGTTCCCGTCGACGGATCGCGCCCGCCGGAGCCGGAACCCGTGGCCCCCCGGTTGGGCGGCTGGTTCTGCGCGCCGCCCTGGGTCGTGCTGCCCGGATAGCCTGCACCGTCGGTGCCCTGCCCCTGCTTGCCGGGGGAAGAACCGCTGCCCTGGGCATTGCCCGACGAGCCGGACGGCCCGCTGTTCGTGCTGCCCCGGGTCGGGCTGTCGGAACTGGAACCGCCAGACGCATTGCTGCCGCCGCTCTGGCTGTTGCCGCTCTTCTGGCCGGTGCTGGTTCCCGACCCGCCCTGGGCCAAGGCCGGCGGCGCCGCCAGGACCATGCCGAGGCTGAGCAGGATGCTTGCCGTAATGGAACGCTTCATGTCTATCTCCTGAAACGCCCTCTTCCAGCAGAAAGCATGCCCGCCGGCCTACAGTCCCAGCACGCGCGCCGCGTTGCCATGCATGACCTTCTCCATCACGGCGTCGCTGTAGTCCAGCTCCTGCCATTCCTTCAGGATGCGCGCGTACGGCAGGCTGGGATAGTCGCTGCCGAACATGATCTTGTCCTGCAGGCGGCCGCGGATGTCGACCTTGAGATTGCCCGGGAAATGCCTGGGCGCCCAGCCCGACATCTCCCAATAGACGTTGCCCTTGTGCAGGGCCACCGCGGTGGTCTCGTCCACCCAGGGCCAGCCGGGGTGCGCCATGATGATCTTCAGCTTGGGAAAATCGGCCGCCAGGTCATCGATGGCGGCCGGATGGGCATGGCGTATGCGCGCCCCCATTCCGCCCGGCAGGCCGGCCCCCATGCCGGTGGTGCCGACGTCTATCATCACGGCCGCGCCCAGCGAGGCGATTTCCTCGAACAGCGGGTAGTAGCGCGTATCGTTGACCGCGAAGTGCTGCATGATGGGATGGAAATGAAAACCCATGAAGCCCAGCTCGCGCACCGCCCTGCGGGCCTGGCGTATCGCGATCTCGCCCTTGGCGGGCTCCAGCGCCCCCCAGCACTGGATGATGCGGTCGGGATGGCGTTTCCACATCCCGTGCACGTATTCGTTGGTGCACGGCGGCGTGGCCACGGTGGTCTCCAGGTCCAGCGCGACCAGGCAGGCGTCCACCCCGGCGGCGGCGAACTCGGCCACGACCTCGTCCTCGGGCTTGCCGACCCAGTTCCGCTTCCAGTAGGTGGCCAGGGCCTCGACGTAGGGTCCCTGGGCGTCGATCCAGGTCTGCGTGCCCGGATAGCAGTGCAAATCGATGATGCGCATGGTCGCGTCTCTCCTTCTTTCAGGCTGCGGCCGCCCTGGCCGTCACCATCTCGGCCAGGGATTTCTTCGACACCTTGCCGAAGGTGGACACCGGGAAGTCGTCCAGGACCTCCAGCCGCTCGGGCAGCTTGAACTTGGCGATCTCGCGCGCCTTCAGGAAGGCCACCAGCTCCGGCAGCGTCAGCGACGCGCCCGCCCTCAGCACCACGCACGCGCACATCCGTTCGCCCATGTCGGGGTCCGGCATGGGAACGCAGGCCACGTTCTGCACGGCGGGATGCATGAGTATCAGGTTCTCGATCTCTTCCGCGCTGATCTTCTCGCCGCCACGGTTGATCAGGTCCTTCTTGCGGCCTTCGACGATGTAGTTGCCCGAGGGATGCCTGCGCATCAAGTCCCCGGACCGGTAGAAGCCATCGGGCGTGAACTGTCTCGCGTTGTACTCGGGCACGCCGAAGTAGCCCCGCAGCGTGTAGGGGCCGCGGCAGGACAGTTCTCCCACCTCGCCCGGCCCGACCTCGCGCCCCTCGTCATCGATCAGCCGAACCTCGTCGTCGGGGCAGACCGGTCGGCCGCAGGTTTCCATCAGCACGTCCTCGGGGTCGTCGTGGCGCACGAACATCAGCACACCTTCCGACATGCCGAAGTTCTCCTGCACCAGCGCGGTGGGAATCAGGCGGCGGGTGCGCGAGCGGACCTCGGGCTGCATGCGCTGGCCGCCGCTCTGGATCAGCCGCAGCGAAGACAGGTCGTAGCGCCCGATGTCCGGATCGTTGATCAGACGGATCAGCAGCGCAGGCACCACCTTCAGGTGCGTCACGCGGTGTTTCTCGATCAGCGCGAACATCTCGGCCGGACGGGTGTTCGCGTGCAGCACAACCCTGGCGCCGTTGAGCAGGAAACCCTGTATGCCGGGACACGCCAATGGCAGGTTGTGCGCGATGGGCAGCACCAGCAGCAGCACCGAATCGCCGTCCACCCGAGTCACTTCCGCCGCGACCTTGGAGTTGTAGGCGTAGTCGTTGCTGGTGCGCGGGATCAGCTTGGGAATTCCGGTGGTGCCGCCCGACAGCTGGAAGATGCAGGGATCCTCGGGATCGATGCGGATGTCGCGCAGGGCCGCCCGGTCGCCGGGGGCCGGCGTCTCGATCAGCTCAGCCAGCGAATGTTCCCCCGGCCCCGCCGGGCCCAGCACCAGCCGAAGCCGCAGGCACTCGTTCTCGTGCTGTATGCGATCGACGACAGGGCCGAAGACGAAGTCGCCCTGCGACACCGGATAGACGCAGCAGCGCGCCTGCGACAGCCCGACGAACTGGCTGATCTCCTGGTAGCGATGGGTGACCAGCGCGGCGATGGGAATGGCGCCGATCTTTTGCAGCGCGAAGTACAGGATCACGAACTCGGCCACGTTCGGCAGCGTGGGCACGACGCGGTCCAGCGGGCGCAGCCCCAGCGCCAGCAGGTGCAGCGCCAGGTTGTCGCTGAGCCGGTCCAGGTCGGCGTAGGTATGGCTGCGGTCGCCGTCGATCAGCGCCACCCGGTCGGCATACCGCGCGAAGACCTGCGCGAACTCCTGGGCCAGCGAGCGGTCCTGCCAGTATCCCCGCTCGCGGTAGCGGCGGGCGAACTCGGGCGGAAAGGGGACGAATCCTTCGAGCATGGCGCTTCCTCAGGTCGAGCTGGTGTAGCCGCCGTCGATCACGACGATCTCGCCGGTGACGAAGCGGTTCGATTGCAGCAGGTTCAGCATGGTTTCGGCCACGTCGTCGGCGGTCACGCAGCGGCGCAGCGGCGTGGCGCGGGCGCGCTTGCCCATGAGGTCGCCGTACTTCTCGCCCAGCATGCGCTGCATCCAGTCGCCCTCCATCCAACCCGGCGCGACGGCGTTCACCCGGATGTCCGGCCCCAGGTTCCAGGCCAGCGTCTTGGTCAGGTTCACGACCGCCGCCTTGCTGGCGGCATAGGGCAAAGGCTGGGGCCCGGGCCGCAGGCCGACGATGCTGGCCGTGTTGACGATGGCCGGGTCCGTGCCCTTCCTGAGCAGCGGCACCGCGGCGCGCGTGACCTGGAAGAGACCCCGCACGTTCACCGCGAAGGTGCGGTCCCATTCGCCCATGCCCAGGCTTTCCAGGTCCCGGACTTTCCAGGCCGCGGTGGTGCCGGCGTTGTTGACCAGCGCATCCAGGCGCCCGAACCGTTCGTCGACGGCGCGCATCATCTGGCGCACCGCCGCGTCGTCGGCCACGTCGCACGGGAGCAGCATGGTGCGGGCCCCCAGGGCGGCCGCTTCGCTGGCGACGTCGCCGGCGGCCTTGCCGCTGGAGGCGTAGTTGATCGCCACGTCGTAGCCGGCGCGCGCCAGGGCCAGGACCGCGCTGCGGCCGATGCCGGTCGCCCCGCCGGTGACCAGGGCTTTTCTTCTATCGTTCATCTGCATTTCCATCGTGGTTGATTGGATGGCCAGGCCTACTGGGGCTGGATCGCCAGTTCCTGCACCGTGTTCTTCCAGACCGCCTGCTGGCCCCGCACGAAGGCCTGGAGATCGGCCGCGCTGCCGTGCATGGGATAGACCCCCAGGTCCGCCAGGCGCGAGACCAGTTCCTTGTCGTCCAGCAGGCGGTTGATGTCGGCGTTGATGCGTTCGACGACCGCGGCGGGCGTCCCGGTGGGCGCGAACAGCGCGAACCACCCCAGCGATTCGAACCCCGGCAGGGTCTCGGCCACCGTGGGCACCGACTCCAGGCCCGGCAGCCGCCGCGGCGAGGTCACCGCCAGGGCGCGCATCTTGCCGGCCTTGACGTGCTGGACCAGGGCGGGGATGCCATCGATGGTCAGCGCCGCCTCGCCCGCCAGCACCGCGTTGATGGCGGCGGGCGAGCCGGCGTAGGGTACGGTGAAAAGCTGGAATCCGCCGGCTCGCGCCAGCATTTCGCCGGTCAGGTGCGGCACCGATCCGGCCTGCGCCGCGGCGAAGTTCAAGGTGCCCGGCCGGGCCTTTCCTTCCTTGGCCAGATCCGCCATGGAACGGATGCCCGACGAGCCCGGCACCACCACCATCATGGGGCTGGTGCCCACCGCGGCCACGGGC
The DNA here is from genome assembly GCF_004216695.1 of Pigmentiphaga kullae. Classification (GTDB taxonomy): domain Bacteria; phylum Pseudomonadota; class Gammaproteobacteria; order Burkholderiales; family Burkholderiaceae_B; genus Pigmentiphaga; species Pigmentiphaga kullae. The sequence goes on along the minus strand of NZ_SGXC01000001.1, from coordinate 2,591,234 downwards.
ACGATGTCGCGGTCCATGTCGTACTGCGGCTGCTTGTAGAGCAAGGGCGTGAGCACCGCCGCCGCCGCGGGCACGAAGCCCACCGTGTAACCGTCGGCGCCGGATCGGGCCAGCGTGGACATGCCCGGAATACCGCCGGCGCCGGGCTTGTTCTCGACATACACCGGCTGCCCCCAGCCGTGCGAGAGCCGGTCGGCGATCAACCTCGCCACGACGTCGGGGGCGGCCCCGGGCGGGAACGGTACGATCATCCTGACCGGCTTGGCGGGCCAGGTCTGGGCCCGTGAATCCGGAACCGACGACAGGGCGACGGCGAACCCTGCCGCCCATGCCAGCAGCCGGCCATGCCGGCCCAAGGCCATGATGCGTTGCATGCTTGTCTCCTGCGCGTGCTATCAAGTTTTTGTGGTGGACGCGAGGTGACTGTAGAAAAGTGGCGGTGCTACGGACAAGATGTCAAAATCCCACGAGTGATTCGATTTTGATATCCATGAAACTCAATCAGCTGCGGGACCTCGTAGCCATCGTCGAACACGGCGGGCTGCGCGCCGCCGCCCGCCGGCTGGGCGTGGCGCAGCCGCTGCTTACCCGCAGCGTGCGCGGCCTGGAAAAAGAACTGGGCACACCGCTGTTCGAACGCCAGGCGCGCGGCATGGTGCTGACGCCGCTCGGCCGGCTGTTCCACGAACGCGCACGCGGCATGGTCAACGAACTGCGCCGGGCGCGCGACGAACTGGCGCAGGCCCAGGGTTCGGGCGCCGGCACGGTCATCGCCGGCCTGTCCATCATGCCGCACATGGGCCTGCTGCCCCGCGCCCTGCCCGCCTTCCGGCGGCGCTATCCCCAGGTCTACCTGCAGCTCATCGAAGGCCTGTTCCCCGACCTCGAATCGCAGTTGCGCAGCGGCGCCATCGACTTCTACCTGGGCGCCGCGCCCGGCACCGTGCCGGCCGGCTTCATCGTCCAGACGCTGTTCTCCAACACCCGCGCCGTGGTCTGCCGCAAGGGGCATCCGCTGGCGCGCTCGCGTTCGCTCAAGGCGCTGGCCGGCGCCGAATGGGCCCTGCCCTCGACCGACTACGACAATCAGGACGACCTGGCGCGGCTGTTCCAGGAATACGGCCTGCCCGCGCCACGCGTGGCGCTCCAGGCCCGCACCGCGCTGTCGATGATGGTCGCGCTGGCCAACAGCGACCTGCTCGCGCTGCTGCCGGTGCAATGGCGGGAATTCGACCTGACGCGCGATTCGCTGCAGGTGATCGCCGTGCGCGAAAGCCTGCCCGCGCCCGACATCGTGCTGATCCGCCGCGCGGAAATGCCCATGACTCCGGCGGCCGAGCACCTGTGCGACCTCATGCAGCGCAACGCCCCGTCGCTACAGCCCATGCGGGGCCGGGCATGATACGCAGGCACATCGAGGCCCAGGTCCTGGGCCTGACCGGACTGGCGCTGGGCGGCATCGACTTCGAGCATCCGCGCGGCGACCCCGGCCTGTTCGGCCCCGACTCGGCCTGCTGGAAAGTGCACGGGGATTTCACCTCCATGCTGATCGGCGGCATCGCCGCGCTGCTCATGCAGATGCTGCATCCGCTGGCGCTGGCCGGCGTCTGGGACCACTCCAATTTCCGCCAGGACATGCTGGGCCGCCTGCGCCGCACCGGCCAGTTCATCTCGGGCACCACCTACGCCGCCACGGCGGACGCCGAACGGCTGATCGCGCGCGTGCGCGGCATCCACGAACAGGTGCGCGGCACGGCGCCCGACGGCCGCCCCTACGCGGCCGACGACCCCGACCTGCTGACCTGGGTCCACGTGGCCGAGGTCAGCAACTTCCTGGCGGCGCACCTGCGCCATCGCAACCCCGCGCTGTCGGGCGCCGAGCAGGACCGCTACTACGACGAGATCGCGCTGATCGCGCTGCGCCTGGGCGCGCGCGAAGTCCCCCGGTCACGCGCGGAAGTGGCGGCCTATCTGGCGCGCATGCGCCCGCAGCTGGTGTGCGACGACCGCACCCGCGAGATCGCCCGCATCCTGTTGTCCCATCCCCCGGCAGTCAGTCCGCTGGCGCGGCCGGTGAGCCGGTTCATGATGGAGGCCGGCACGGCCCTGCTTCCCGACTGGGCCGCCGACATGCTGGAATTGCGGCGCCCCGCCTGGCGGGTCCGCGCGGCCGGCATCGCGATCGACGGCGTCGCGCCGGTGCTGCGCTGGGCCGTGCGCAACGGCTCGGCGCACCGGGCGAAGCGGCGCATGGGGCTGCTGCCGCCGTCCCCCGGCGGGCTTTGACGGCCGGCACGTGAATGTCTAACATATATTCCATATAGAAATTTGCTTATTTCTTCAAGAAATATATGATCTTCCGCCAGTTCTTCGAGCCCGACTCCAGCACCTACACCTATCTCCTGGCATCCCGCCTCGGGGGCGAGGCGCTGATCATCGATCCGGTCAAGGAACGCCTGCAGCACTACCTGCAGGCCATACGCGAGCTGGACCTGCGCCTGGTCCACGCCATCGACACCCACACCCACGCCGACCACATCACCGCATTGGGCGACCTGCGAGACGCCACCGCCTGCACCACCATCATGGGCGAGCGCTCGCGCGCCGAATGCGTCTCGCGCCAGGTGCGCGACGGCGAACTGCTGCGCGTGGACGGCATGACGCTGCAGGCCCTGTATACCCCCGGGCACACCGACGAGTCCTTCAGCTTCGTGCTGGAGCCGGCCACGCCCCGCGCCGTCTTCACCGGCGACGTGCTGCTGATCCGCAGCACCGGCCGCACCGACTTCCAGGCGGGCGATGCCGGACTGTCCTGGCACTCCATCGTCGACCGGCTGTTCGCGCTGCCCGACGACACCACGGTCTACCCGGCGCACGACTACAAGGGCTGGACCGCCTCCAGCATCGGCGAGGAAAAGCGGCACAACCCGCGCCTGGCCGGCAAGACGCAGGCCGAGTATGTCGAGATCATGCGCAACCTGAACCTGCCCAACCCGCGCCTGATGGACGTGGCCATACCCGCCAACCTGGCATGCGGGCAGGCGCCGGGATCGCCGTAACGGCCTATCATGGGGTTTCCGCCAACGGAATCCCATGAGCGCTCTTCTCGTCCGCCATGAAGCCAACCGCCTCGGCCGCGACATCGCGGTCGGGGACATCCATGGCCATTTCACGCGGCTGCGGGCCGCCCTGGACCGCGCGCGCTTCGACCCCGCCGTCGACCGGCTCTTCAGCGTGGGCGACCTGGTCGACCGGGGACCGGAATCCGAACAGGTGCTGGACTGGCTGGCACTTCCCTGGTTCCATGCGGTGCGCGGCAATCATGAAGACATCGCGATACGCTACGCCAAGGGCAACCCCGTCGACCAGACCAGCTACATCGCCAACGGCGGAGCCTGGTTCGTGACGCAGCCCCTCGCGCGGCGCCCGGTCTACGCCGAGGCTTTCGCGCGCCTGCCGCTGGCCAGGGAGATCGAAACGCCGGCGGGACCCGTGGGCATCGTGCATGCGGACAGCCCGGTGCGGGACTGGAGCCGGCTCGTCTGGTCGCTGCGGCTGTGGCGCGCCGCGCGGGATCGCGCGATGTGGTCGCGCGACCGGCTGCAGGGCGAGAACGCCGACGGCGTCGCCGGACTGCGCGCGCTGGTCGTGGGCCACACGCCCGTGGAGGATCCGGTCGTGCTGGGCAACGTCCACCACATCGACACCGGAGGATGGATGCAGGACGGCCGCTTCACGCTGCTGGACCTCGCGACGCTGCAAGCCATCCCGCCCATGGGCTAGACTGGATCCTGCCGCACGCCGCACCGCGCCAGGAGGGCATCCATGCAGTCGACGACTCCCTGCCCCATCCCCTTCGAGACCTTCTCGCCGGGCCTCGCGCCGCAGACCGGCGAACGCGCGGCCATCACCGCGGACACGCGGCGGGCGGAACACGACATGGTCGGGCGCCTGCTGGACGCGATCGAACCGCCGCCCGACAGCGGGCCGGTCATGGAGCTGGCGTGGCGGCTGGCTTCCACGCTGCGCGACCAGGCGCGGCTCCCGGCTACCGAGGGCCTGGCGCAGATGCTGCTGCAGGAATTCTCGCTCTCGTCCGAGGAAGGCATCGCGTTGATGTGCCTGGCGGAATCGGTCCTGCGCATACCGGATGCGGCCACGCAGGACGCGCTGATCCGCGACAAGATCAGCAAGGGCCGATGGTCGGCCCACCTGGGACACAGCCCGTCGCTGTTCGTCAACGCCGCCGTCTGGGGCCTGCTGCTGACCGGCCGGCTGTATGCCGCGCACCAGGGATCGGGCCCGCAGGCGGCGCTGGCCGGCCTGATCGAGAAAGGCGGCGAACCGCTGGTGCGCCGGGCCGTCGATGCCGCCATGCGCCTGCTGGGCGATCAGTTCGTCGCGGGCCGCACGGTGGAGCAGGCGCTGGACCGCTCGCGCGCGCAGGTGGCGCGCGGCTACACACATTCCTACGACATGCTGGGCGAGGCGGCCATGACCGGGGCCGACGCCCTGCGCTACGCCGCCGCCTACGACCAGGCGATCCACCGCATCGGCGCCTCGTGCCAGGGCGGCACGCCCTACGAGGCTCCCGGCATCTCGATCAAACTGTCGGCCCTGCATCCGCGCTACGCACGAAGCCAGCGGACACGGGTGCAAAGCGAACTCTATCCGCGCCTGCTGTCCCTGGCTCGCGCGGCGCGCGGCTACGGCATGGGCATCAACATCGACGCGGAAGAAGCCGCGCGCCTGGACCTGTCGCTGGACCTGCTCGAACGCCTGTGCGGGGAATCGGACCTGGCGGGGTGGAACGGCCTGGGATTCGTCGTCCAGGCCTACCAGAAGCGCAGCCTGCGGCTGATCGACCATCTGGCCGCCCTGGCCCGCCGCAGCGGCCACCGGCTCATGGTCCGCCTGGTCAAGGGCGCGTACTGGGACAGCGAGGTCAAGCTCGCCCAGGTCCAGGGCGTGCCGGACTATCCGGTCTATACACGCAAGCCCCACACCGACATCGCCTACCTGGCTTGCGCACGCAAGCTGCTCGCCGCGCCCGACGCGGTCTTCCCGCAGTTCGCGACCCACAACGCCCATACCCTGGCAGCCATCTACCACCTGGCCGGGCCCGCGGATTTCCGGCCCGGACAATACGAGTTCCAATGCCTGCACGGCATGGGCGAGCCGCTGTACGACCAGGTCGTGGGCACGGGCGGCCTGGACCGCCCCTGCCGCATCTACGCGCCGGTCGGCCCGCACGATACGCTGCTGGCCTATCTGGTGCGCCGCCTGCTCGAGAACGGCGCGAACACCTCGTTCGTCCATCGCGTGGCCGACCGCGACCTGCCGCTGGAAGCGGTCATCGTGGACCCGGTCTCGGCCGCGCGCGACATTGGCGCGGGGGGCGGCCCCGTCGGCGCGCCCGATCCCCGCATCCCCCTGCCGCCCGATCTGTACGGCGCCGAGCGCGCCAACTCGCGCGGGATGGACTGGTCCGACGAAGCCGGCCTGCTGCGGCTGTCCCACCGGCTGGCGGGCGCGGCCGCCCGAACCTGGCTCGCCCGCCCCCTGCTGGACGACGAGGCGGCACCCGGGCCGCGCCTGGACGTCCGCAACCCGGCCCATCGCGGCGACCTCGTCGGCCACGTGCAGGAAGCCTCGCCGGCCGATCTCGAACTCGCGCTGGTCCGCGCCGCCCATGCCGCCCGCCTCTGGCGCGACACGGCGCCGGCCGAGCGCGCGGCCATCCTGCGCCGCGCCGCCGATGGCATGGAAGAGGAACGCGAGGCGCTCGCGGCGCTGATGGTGCGCGAGGCCGGCAAGACCTTACCCAACGCCTTCGGCGAAGTCCGCGAAACCGTCGATTTCCTGCGCTACTACGCCGCGCGCGCCACCGAGGGATTCGACGCCGCGCTGCACCGGCCGCTGGGCATCGTGGCCTGCATCAGCCCCTGGAATTTCCCGCTGTCCATCTTCACCGGGCAGGTGGCCGCCGCGCTGGCGACCGGTAATACGGTGGTGGCCAAGCCGGCGGAACAGACACCGCTGATCGCCGCCGAGGCCGTGCGCATCCTGCGCGCCGCGGGGGTCCCGCCGGGCGCGCTGCAAATGCTGCCCGGACGCGGCGAATCCGTCGGCGCCGGCCTGGTCGCCGACCAGCGCGTGCAGGGCGTGCTGTTCACCGGCTCGGTCGCGGTGGCGCGCGACATGCGCCGCGTCCTGGCCGAGCGGCTGGGCGCCGGCGGCCGAAGCATCCCGCTGATCGCGGAGACCGGCGGATTGAACGCCATGATCGTCGATTCGTCGGCCCTGCCCGAACAGTTGGTCGCCGACGTGCTGGAATCGGCGTTCGACAGCGCCGGCCAGCGATGCTCGGCCCTGCGCCTGCTGTGCCTGCAGGAGGACATCGCCGACCGGATGCTGGCCATGCTGCGCGGCGCGATGGACGAATACCGCACCGGCCGGCCCGACTGCCTGGAGACCGATGCCGGGCCTGTCATAGACGAAACCGCGCGCGACGACATCGAGCGGCACATCGCCGCCATGCGCGACGCCGGCCATCCGGTATTCCGCGCCGGCCGCCTGGATACGGACGAGTGCCGGCACGGCTGCTTCGTCGCCCCCACGCTGATCGAACTCGAACGGCCGGACCAGTTGCGCCGGGAAGTATTCGGACCGGTCCTGCACGTGGTGCGCTTCGCGGGACGGCATCTCGACCGCCTGCTGGACGAGGTGAATGCGCTGGGCTACGGGCTCACGCTGGGCCTGCATACCCGCATCGACGACACCGTCGCGCTGGTGCTGGGCCGGGCGCGCGTGGGCAACATCTACGTGAACCGCAACATGATAGGCGCGGTCGTCGGCGTGCAGCCCTTCGGCGGCGAAGGCCTGTCGGGCACCGGCCCCAAGGCGGGCGGGCCGCTGTATCTGCCGCGCCTGCTGTCGGCGGCGCCGCCGGACATCGCGATACGCGCGCTGGCCTCGCATCCGCCGGCGCCCGCGTGGCTGCAACCCGCCCGACCCGCCCGGCCGCTTGCCATCCTGTGGGACTGGGCCCGGGAGCAGGGCATGGCGGAACTGGCCGACCGCTGCGCGGCCTACGCCGCGCGACTACCCGAGACCGCCGCGGCCACCCTGCCCGGCCCTACCGGGCAGCTCGACGTCTACGCGCTGCGGCCGCGCGGCAGGGTGCTGTGCATCGCGGACGAAGCCTCCGACCTGCTGGCCCAGCTGGCCGCGGCGCTGGCCACGGGCAATGACGCGCTGTGGCAGGCCGGCCACGAAGCGGCCGCGCTGCACGCGTCGCTGCCGGCGGATCTCGCCGCCCACGTGGCCGTGGCCGATCCCGCCGCCTCGCCATTCGATGCGGTCCTCGTCTATGCCATGGGCAACCGGCTGAAATCCATCCTGCGGCAGCTCGCCCGCCGGGAGGGCCCGCTCGTGCCGGTGATCGACCTCGCGCCGGGGGACGCCGCCATTCCGCTCGAACGCCTGCTGGTCGAGCGGTCGGTCAGCATCAACACCGCCGCGGCCGGCGGCAACGCCAGCCTGATGATGATGGGGTAGGCTGAATCGCTATTCGTGGCATCCAGAGGGCGTCCTCAGTGGCGGGGATTGCGTTCTTGACCCGTTCTTGATCGGTGGGGTGGCCCGCGTTGGGGCGCAGCGAAGCCGGTCCCGCTGGTGCGGGACTTCCCGGTGAGGGCAGGCTTGGCGGGGCGGGCGCAGAACTCGGGCGGGCACAGTCCCCCGGACTGTGCCTACTGCCGCCCTCAAACAGCTGCGCCCTTGCTTCCCCGCCAAGCCCGCCCTCACCGGCGGCTCCGAATGCGCCCCAACGCGGGCCACCCCACCGATCAAGAACTACGGCAGTGATGAGTAACGATCGCAGATCCAGAGACGGCGAGAGTTCTTTCTCTCATTGAACAAGACGACCGTACTGGAGTCCATGAATCTACGCGACCAGCGGTGCAGGTCTTGTCCGGGGCGCCGGGGCCGGGCGGCCGGTGAGGCGCATTCGGAGCCGCCGGTGGGGACCGGGTGGACGGGGAAGCAAGGGCGCAGCTGTTTGAGGGCGGCCTTCGGGGTAGCCCAGTGGGCTACCCCGGCCCGAGTTCTGCGCCCGCCCCGTCCACCCGGTCCCCACCGGGTAGTCCCGCGCAGCGGGACCGGCTTCGCTGCGCCTCACCGGCCGCCCGGCCCCGGCGCCCCGGACAAGACCGGGTCAAGAACACAAATGTCGAATCAACCCAGGACCGGCTGACGCCAAGACGTCAGGCCCGCATGTAGGCCCAACCCTCGGCCTGCCTGCGCGCGATGTGCAGCACCGCGGCCTCGACCACGGCGATGCCGGCCGGCGCCGTCAGCCCGTTGGCCGCCAGCGTGTTCCCGCAAAGGCGCAGATGGATGTCGGTAGCGTCCGGCTGCCCCAGGGCCGCTGCGACGGCACCGGCGTTGGCCACCAGTTCGACCTGGGCCTGGCCGTCGGCCTTGAGCAGGTTGGCGACGTTGCGCCGGCCCCGCTCCAGCGCGGCGGGCGTGGGCGCGTGAACGACGAGTTTGACGACGGCCATGATCAGTCCACTCCCAATTGCGCCGACAGATGAGCCACATGGCGGCCGAAGTCGGCATGGCCGCGATCGCGCGGCCTCGGCAGGTCGATCACCAGATTCTCGGCCACGTTCGCGGGCCGTCCCCCCAGCACCACGACGCGGTCGGCCAGGAACACCGCCTCGTCGATGTCGTGGGTCACGAACATGATCGCCGCGTGCGTGGCCTGCCAGATGCGCATCAGTTCGGCCTGCAGGTGGCGGCGCGTCAACGCGTCCACCGCGCTGAAGGGCTCGTCCATCAATAGGATGTCGGGCTTGACCGCCAGCGCGCGCGCAATGCCCACGCGCTGTGCCTGGCCGCCGGACAACTGGTGCGGCCAGCGGTCGGCGAACTCGGCCAGCCCCGTCATCCGCAGCGCCTCGTCCACCCGGCCGCGCTTCTCGGCGGCATCGACGTCCAGGGTCTCCAGGCCGTAGGCCACATTGCCGGCCACGGTGCGCCAGGGCAGCAGCCGGCCATCCTGGAACACCACGGCGCGGCGGCGGCGGCCCGCGCGCTGCGGCAGGCGGAAATGCATCTGTCCCGCCGATGGCGCGATCAGGCCGGCGGCGGTGCGCAGCAGCGTGGACTTGCCCACGCCCGAGCCGCCGACCACGGCCAGGAACTCGCCCTTCCCTATGTCCAGCGACAGGTCCTGGATGACCGGGCCGGGCGCGCCCGGATGGGTATACGAGAAACGATCGAATTCGATTACGGCCGCCACGACAGCACCTTTTTCTCCAGCCACGCGTAACCCAGGTCGCAAATGGCGTAGACCAGCGATATGGCCAGCATGTAGACGACGACCGCCTCGTAGGCGCCCACGCCGGCGGCGGCATTCATCTCCTGCCCCATGCCGGGCACGCCCAGCAGCTCGGCCGCGATCAGCGTCATCCATGCCTGGCCGATGCCGGTGCGCACGCCCGCCAGCGTGCCCGGCGCGATGGCCGGCAGCGTGATGCTGACGGCGCGCCGCCAGTAGCTGCCCTGCCCGAAGCTGCGCGCCAGTTCATAGAAGCGGGGATCGATGTTGCGGACCGCGCTGTAGGTGGCGAAATAGTTCACCCAGAACACGCCGATGGCGATGACGAAAGCGGCGCCGGCATGGCTGACCTTGAACCACGCGATGGCGAACACCACCCAGGCCAGCGGCGGAATGGGCCGCAGCACGCGGGCCAGATAGGCCTGAAACAGGTCGAAGCGCCGTATCGTGGCCGCGGCCAGGCCGACGGCGATGCCCGACAGGGTGCCCAGCGCCAGGCCCCAGAAGTAGTGGATGAGGCTGGAGCCGACGGCGGGCAGCAGGCGCCCCGAAGTCCATTCCTGCGCCAGCGCATCGGGCAGCGCGAACGGATCGGGCAGCGTGCCGGGATTGACCCAGCGGAACACGCCCGCCGCCTTCCACAGCAGCACGAAGACGACGATACCCGCCACGCCGTAGGCGGCGCGCACCGGCCATCCGGGATTCTTGACCATCATGGACGACGCGCGGGCCTATCGCTTGCCGGCGACGGCGTCATAGAAACGCGTGTCGAACAGCTTGGCCACGTCCACCGCCGGTCCTTCCAGCGTGCCGGTGTCGGACTGGAACTTCTGCAACACCAGCGTGGCCGGCACGATGGCGTTGGGGTCGGCCTCGAACTGGCCCTTGGAATTGCGGATCGACTTCTCGACCAGGTCCACCGGCAGGCGGCCGCCGCCCACGTACTTCTGCACCAGCGGCGCGGCCTTGGCCGGATCGGTGTCCAGCAGCCTGGTCGCCGCGACGTGGGCGGCCACCAGCGACTTCACCAGTTCGGGTTTCTCGTTGATCAGCTTCTCGCGCACCAGCAGCACCGCGCCCGGCTGGCGCGGGAACAGGTCGGAGCCGCGCGCGACGACGCGGGCCTTGGGTGCGCGGGTCAGGACGGTGGTCACGGTGGGTTCGAGGATGACGGCACCGTCCACCGCGCCGGTCAGCAGGGTCTGCTGCATCTGCGCCTCGCCCTGGTAGATCAGCTTGAAGGACGCGGGATCGACCTTGATACGGTTGCGCAGCCAGTATTGCAGGGCCGCTTCGGGCACCGCCCCCCGCGGATAGCTGGCGATGACGGGCTGCCGGCCTTTGTCCTTGGCGAAGCGGGAGAAGGCCGTGGCGGGATCGCCCGAGGCGAAATAGGGCGCGAGGTCGCCCATGGCGACGAAGCTGACCTGCTCGACGATGTTGGAGGCGACGACCTTGATGTCGGCGCCTTTGCCGCGCGCCACCAGGGCCGGGCCGATGCCGACGTAGGCGATGTCGAGCTGGCCTGCCAGCAGGGCCTGTACCAGCGCGGGCCCGCTCTGGAACTGGACCAGCTTGGGCGGCCCGCCCTCGGCCGGCAGCGCCCCCTGCTCGCGCGCGATGAACAGTTGCGCGTCGGGCAGGATGGGCAGATAGCCGATCTCCAGCGGCGCGGCGGCTGCCGTCTGGAGAGAGGCCGAGGCGAGGCCGAGCGCGAGCGCGAGCGCGGCCGATGCGAAGAAACGTTTCATGGTGTTCAGAACCTCGAGTGATATCGAGCAGGTTCTATATATTGTATTTAAATGTTTTTGCATCACTTAACAACTAAAAGAAATAAGCTTAAGCACCTGCCGTCGTGGTATGTTGTGCTCATCACGCACCTTCTACATGCGGCCCCGTACCGCACAGGAGGAGGAAAGCCGGCCCGCCCCACCGGGCCGCGCCGACCGACGGTATGAACGCGAAGGCTCGCACAGCGCATGCTCCTGCCGGCCCGCCCATCCGGGCCGAGCGACCATGTGTCGGCTCGCGCCGCGTCGCCGCTTCTTCCCTTCCCCCATCGCCTACGCCCTTCGCCGTTACGCGGCCCGTCCATCCGACCGGGCCTTCAAGGCGCCATGCGGACACCATCGGCCGCCCCGCGCGGCCGGCTGGATCCGCGCTACCCCCTTGCGCGCCCAACCCTGGACTGCGAGTGCATCATGAGCGCACAACCCGTCGAGACCGTCCTGACCCTGGACGACAAGTACACACGGCCGCGCGGCCGCGTCTACATGACCGGAACGCAGGCGCTGGTGCGCCTGATGCTGGCGCAGAAGCAGCGCGATGAAGCGGCCGGGCTGAACACCGCGGGCTTCGTCTCGGGCTACCGGGGCTCGCCGCTCGGGTCGGTGGACCTGGAGATGTGGAAGGCCGCCCGCCACCTGGAAGCCCACCGCATCAAGTTCGTGCCGGGACTCAACGAGGAACTGGCAGCCACCGCGGTCTGGGGCACGCAGATGGTCAGCCTGGACGCCCGGGCCACCACCGACGGCGTGTACGCGCTGTGGTACGGCAAGGGCCCCGGCGTGGACCGCTGCGGCGACGTGTTCAAGCACGGCAACATCGCCGGCTGTTCGCGGCATGGCGGCGTGGTGCTGGTGGCCGGCGACGACCACGCCTGCAAATCGTCCACCCTGCCCCACCAGAGCGAACACGCGTTCATCGCGGCCATGATCCCGGTCCTGAACCCGGCCGGCGTGCGCGAGCTGATCGAGTTCGGCCTGCACGGCTATGCGATGTCGCGCTATTCGGGCTGCTGGGTGGGACTGAAGGTCGTCAGCGACACCGTGGAGTCGTCCACCTCCATGGACATCGATCCCATGGCGGTGAACATCCGCGTGCCCGATACCTATCCCATTCCGGAGGGCGGTTTCCACATCCGCTGGCCGGATCCGCCGCTGGAGCAGGAGAATCGCCTGCAGCGTGAGCGCCTGTACGCGCTGCTGGAATACGTGCGCCAGAACGGCCTGAACCGCCAGGACTGGCACGTCCCGCGCGCCAGGCTGGGCATCGTGACCACCGGCAAGAGCTACCTGGACGTGCGCGAGGCCCTGGCCATGATGGGCATCGACGAGGCGGCCGCCCGCGCCATGGGACTGCGGCTGCTGAAGATAGGCGTGTCCTGGCCGCTGGAGCCCGAGTGCATCTGCGAATTCGCCGAGGGCCTGGACGAGATCCTGGTGGTCGAGGAAAAGCGCCAGATCATCGAATACCAGATCAAGGAGCATCTCTACAACGCGTCCATATCCGCGCGGCCGCGCGTGGTCGGCAAGTACGACGAGACCGGCGAATGGGTGCACGTGCCGCACGACGGCATCCTGCTGTCGCCCAACGGCGAACTGACGCCGGCCGCCATCGCCGGCGTGATCGCCTCGCGCATCGCCAAGGTGATCGGCCGCGACGCCCTGGACGCGCGCGCCTTGCCCTACCTGGCCGCACGCAAGCCGCCCGAGGGCTGCACCCGCGCAGTGCCCGGCGCGCCGCAGCGCCTGCCCTACTTCTGTTCGGGTTGCCCGCACAACACGTCCACCAAGGTGCCCGAGGGCTCGCGCGCGGTCGCCGGCATAGGCTGCCACTACATGGCGCAGTGGATGAACCGCCATACCGAGACCTTCACGCAGATGGGCGGCGAAGGCGCGACCTGGATAGGCCAGGCATTCTTCACCGACACGCCCCACATCTTCGCCAACCTCGGCGACGGCACCTACACGCACTCCGGCTCCCTGGCCATCCGGGCCGCGCTGGCGGCGGGCGTGAACATCACCTACAAGATCCTCGTCAACGACGCGGTCGCCATGACCGGCGGACAGCCGGTCGAGGGCGCGCCCACGGTGCCGCAGATCCTGCAGCAGATGGTGGCCGAGGGCGTACCCCACATCCACCTCGTGAGCGAGGAGCCCGACGCGCTGCGCGAGCTTCCTGGCCTGCCGGCGGGCATCGCCATCAGCCATCGCGACCGCATGGACGACATCCAGCGCGAACTGCGCGAGAAACCCGGGGTGTCGGTCATCGTCTACGTGCAGACCTGCGCCGCCGAGAAACGCCGCCGCCGCAAACGCGGCAAGCTGGCCGACCCGCCCCGCCGCGTGCTCATCAACGAGGAGGTCTGCGAGGGATGCGGCGATTGCGGCGTGCAGTCCAACTGCGTGTCCATCCTGCCGCTGGAGACCCCGCTGGGCCGCAAGCGCACCATCGACCAGAGCTCCTGCAACAAGGATTTCTCGTGCGTGAAGGGGTTCTGCCCCAGCTTCGTCACGGTCGAGGGCGGCGCGTTGCGCAAGCCCGCGGCGCGACAGGCCACGCCGCCGCGAGACCTGCCGGCGCCAGCCCTGCCCGGCCTGGAACAGGCCTGGAACATCGTCGTGACCGGCGTGGGCGGCACGGGCGTGGTCACGATAGGCGCGCTGATGGGCATCGCCGCCCACCTCGAAGGCAAGGGCGTCATCGTGCTGGACATGGCCGGACTGGCGCAGAAAGGTGGCGCGGTGATGTCGCACGTGCGGCTGGCCGCCACCCCCGCCGCGCTGCATGCCACCCGGGTTCCCTCCGCCCAGGCCGATGTCGTGCTGGGCTGCGATCTGATGGTCGCCTGCGGCCAGGACGCCATCGACATGATGGCCACGACGCGCACCCGCGCGGCGCTGAACCTGGACGTGTCGCCCACTGGCGCCTTCACCCAGGATCCCGACTGGCACGCCTCGCCCGAGGCCATGCTGCAGCGCGTGCGCGAAGCGGCCTGGCAGACCGAGGCGGTGGACGCCACCGAGATCGCCACCGGCCTCCTGGGCGACGCGATCGCCACCAACGTCTTCATGCTCGGCTACGCGTGGCAAAAGGGCTGGATCCCCCTGCGCGAGGATTCCCTGATGCGGGCGATCGAGCTGAACGCGGCGGCCGTGGAAATGAACAAGGCCGCGTTCGCGTGGGGCCGGCAGGCGGCGCTGGACCTGCAGGCGGCCAGCGTCGCCGCCGGGCTCAAGCGGCCCGGCACGGTGGTGGTGATGCCGCCGCGCCCGTACTCGCTGGATGCGCTGCTGGTCGACCGCACGCAGCGGCTCGCCCGCTACCAGAACGCCGCCTATGCCGCCCGCTACGAGACCTTCGTGCGCGAGATCGCCGCCCTGGAGGAAGAACGGATCGCCGGCAACCGGCTGGCGCGCACGGTCGCGGTCAGCCTCTACAAGCTCATGGCCTACAAGGACGAGTACGAAGTTGCCCGGCTGTTCGTCGAGACGGGTTTCGCCGAGCGCGTCGCGCGTCAGTTCGAAGGCGACTACCGCCTGCGCTTCCACCTGGCGCCGCCGCTGTTCGCCCGCCGCGACGCGCACGGCCATCTGGTCAAACAGACCTATGGCCCATGGATGCTGACCGCCTACAAATGGCTGGCGCGCGCCCGCGGGCTGCGCGGCACGCCGCTCGATCCCTTCGGCTACCTGCCCGAACGGCGCGCCGAGCGCGCGGCGATCGGCGGCTACGAGGCCCTGATGCGCCAGCTCGTCGCCACGCTTACCCCCGAACGCCTGCCCCTGGCACTGGAACTGGCCAGGCTTCCCCAGGAAGTACGGGGCTTCGGACACGTCAAGGAGGAAAACGCACGCATTGCCCGCATCAAGCAGGAACGCCTGCTGGCGCAGTACGCCGCGCCCACCGGCTCGGCCTCGCCGCAGGACCATCAGGCCCCTCACGCCGTGGCCTGACGCCTTCCTTTCCGCAGCAAGACAAGAATCGGAGACTTTCCATGATCCCGCTGCCTTCCCTGGATTTCGGCGTGAACGACACCATCGAGATGCTGCGCGAGGTGGTCCGCAGCTTCGCCGCCAACGAGATCGAGCCGCGCGCCGCGGCCATCGACAAGGACAACACTTTCCCCCGCGACCTGTGGAAAAAAATGGGCGAGCTCGGGCTGCACGGCATGACGGTGGGCGACGACTACGGCGGCATCGCGCTGGGCTATCTGGCGCATGTGGTGACCATGGAAGAACTATCGCGGGCATCGGCCGCGGTGGGCCTGTCCTACGGGGCACACTCCAATCTTTGCATCAACCAGTTGCACCGGCATGGCACGCCCGGGCAGAAGGCACGCCACCTGCCGCCGCTGGTCGCCGGGGATCACGTGGGCGCGCTGGCGATGAGCGAGACGACATCCGGCTCGGACGTGGTATCCATGCGCCTGCGGGCCACGCGCAAGAGCGGGCGCTTCGTGCTGAACGGCTCGAAGATGTGGATCACCAATGGCGGCGACGCCGACATCCTGATCGTGTACGCCAAGACCGACCCCGAGGCCGGACCGCGCGGCATCACCGCCTTCATCGTCGAGAAAGGCTTCCCCGGCCTGACCTTCGGCCAGAAGCTCGACAAGCTCGGCATGCGCGGCTCCAACACCTATCCCGTGTTCTTCGACGACTGCGAGGTCCCCGAGGAAAACGTGCTGGGCGGCGTCGGCAACGGCGTGGGCGTGCTGATGAGCGGACTGGACTACGAACGCGCGGTGCTTGCCGGCGGACCGCTGGGCATCATGGCGGCCTGCATGGACGTCGTGCTGCCCTACGTGCACGAGCGCAAGCAGTTCGGACAGAGCGTGGGCGAGTTCCAGCTGATGCAGGGAAAACTGGCCGACATGTACACCACCTGGCAGGCCTGCCGCGCCTACGTCTACGCGGTGGCGCGCAGCTGCGACAAGCCCGGCCACGGCCGCTCGCTGCGCAAGGATGCCGCCGGCGCCATCCTGTACGCGGCCGAGAAGGCCACCTGGATGGCCGGCGAAGCCATCCAGGCGCTGGGGGGCAACGGCTACGTCAACGACTATCCAACGGGCCGCCTGTGGCGCGACGCCAAGCTGTACGAGATCGGCGCGGGCACCAGCGAGATCCGGCGCATGCTGATAGGCAGGGAACTCTTCGCCGAAACCCGCTGACCCCTTCGCCCAGGAGCCAGGCCATGCATGCCCACCCCAGCCGGCTGGATACCCGTTCCCCGGAATTCCAGGCCAATGCCGATGCCATGCGCCGCCTCGTGGCGGACCTGCGCGCGCGGGCCGCGCAGGTCGCGCAAGGCGGCGGGGACGCCGCCCGCGCCCGCCACGCGGCGCGCGGCAAGCTGCTGCCGCGCGAGCGCATCCGCCTGTTGCTGGATCCCGGTTCCCCCTTCCTGGAAATCGGCCAACTGGCCGCTCTGGGCCTGTACGGCGACGAAGCCCCCTGCGCCGGCCTGATCGCGGGCGTCGGCCGCATCCACGGCGTGGCCTGCATGGTCGTGGCCAACGACGCCACGGTCAAGGGCGGCACCTACTACCCCATGACCGTGAAGAAACACCTGCGGGCCCAGGAGATCGCCCAGGCGAACCACCTGCCCTGCCTCTACCTGGTGGACTCCGGCGGCGCCTACCTGCCGCTGCAGGACGAGGTCTTCCCCGACCGCGAACACTTCGGCCGCATCTTCTACAACCAGGCCAACATGTCGGCCCAGGGCATCGCGCAGATCTCGGTGGTGATGGGGTCGTGCACCGCCGGCGGCGCCTACGTACCCGCCATGAGCGATGAAACCATCATCGTGCGGGGCCAGGGCACCATCTTCCTGGGCGGCCCGCCGCTGGTGAAGGCCGCGACCGGAGAGATCGTCAGCGCCGAGGACCTGGGCGGCGGCGACGTGCACACCCGCGTCTCGGGCGTGGCCGACCACCTGGCCGAGAACGACGCCCATGCGCTGCACCTGGCGCGCGGCATCGTCGGCAACCTGAACCGTCCCGCCGCGCCCGCGCTGGCCGAGGGCGACGAACCCGTTCACGACCCCGGGGAACTGTACGGCATCGTGCCGCAGGACGTCCGCAAACCCTACGACGTGCGGGACATCGTCGCCCGGCTGGTGGACGGGTCGCGCTACGACGAGTTCAAGGCGCGCTACGGCCCCACCCTGTTCACCGGCTTCGCGCGCCTGTACGGCATGCCCGTGGGCATCGTCGCGAACAACGGCATCCTGTTCTCGGAATCGGCGCAGAAAGGCACCCACTTCATCGAGCTGTGCGCCCAGCGGGCGATCCCGCTGATCTTCCTGCAGAACATCAGCGGCTTCATGGTGGGACGCAAGTACGAGAACGGCGGCATCGCCAAGGACGGCGCCAAGATGGTGACCGCGGTCGCCACCGCCCGGGTGCCCAAGCTGACCGTCATCATCGGCGGCAGCTTCGGCGCGGGCAACTACGGCATGTGCGGGCGCGCCTACGGCCCCCGCTTCCTGTGGATGTGGCCCAACGCCCGCATCGGCGTCATGGGCGGAGAACAGGCCGCCTCGGTCCTGGCGACGGTGCGGCGCGACACCGAGCAGTCGCGCGGCGAGGCTTGGAGCGAGGAGGAAGAGGAAGCCTTCAAGGCGCCCATCCGCCAACAGTACGAGACCCAGGGCCATCCCTATTACGCCACGGCCAGGCTGTGGGACGACGGCATCATCGATCCGGCGCAGACGCGGCGCGTGCTGGGCCTGTCGCTGGCGGCGGCGCTGAGCGCCCCCGTGGAACAAACCCGCTTCGGCCTGTTCCGGATGTAGTTGCCTGAAAGGAAAGCCCATCGTGTTCGACAAGATCCTGATCGCCAATCGCGGGGAAATCGCCTGCCGGATCATGGCCACGGCCCGGCGGATGGGCGTGGCGACCGTGGCGGTGTATTCGGACGCCGATGCCGGCGCGCGGCACGTCCGACAGGCCGACGAGGCCCGGCGCATCGGTCCCGCGCCGGCGCGGGACTCCTATCTGCGCGCGGACGCGCTGGTCGAGGCCGCGCTGGCCAGCGGCGCGCGGGCGGTCCACCCGGGCTACGGCTTCCTGTCCGAGAACGCCGCCTTCGCCGAGGCCTGCGAGCGTGCGGGCCTGGTCTTCATCGGGCCGCCCGCCGACGCGATCCGTGCGATGGGGTCCAAGTCCGCCGCCAAGGCCCTGATGGAACAGGCCGGCGTGCCGCTTACCCCGGGCTACCACGGCAGCGACCAGGACCCCGCGCTGCTGGCCCGCGAAGCCGCCCGCATCGGCTATCCGGTACTGATCAAGGCCAGTGCGGGAGGCGGCGGCAAGGGCATGCGCCGCGTCGACCGGGACGAGGACTTCGATGCGGCGCTGGCCGCCTGCAAGCGGGAGGCCGCCGCGGCCTTCGGCGACGATCGCATGCTGGTCGAACGCTACGTCCTTCGTCCGCGCCACATCGAGATCCAGGTCTTCGGCGACCGCCACGGCAACATGGTCCATCTGTTCGAGCGCGACTGCTCGGTCCAGCGCCGCCATCAGAAGGTGCTGGAAGAGGCGCCCGCGCCGGGCATGGCCGCCGGCCGGCGCGAGGCCATGGGCCGGGCCGCCATCGATGCCGCGCGCGCCGTGGGCTACGTGGGCGCCGGCACGGTGGAGTTCATCGTCGACCCGGACGGCGGCTTCTATTTCATGGAGATGAACACACGGCTGCAGGTCGAGCATCCGGTCACCGAAATGATCACCGGGCTCGACCTGGTCGAATGGCAGTTGCGCGTGGCCAGCGGCGAACCCCTGCCGCAGGACCTTCGGCCGCCGGCCCCGTCCGGCCATGCGCTGGAAGCTCGCCTGTACGCCGAGGATCCCGGGCAGGGCTTCCTGCCCGCGGCCGGCCGGCTGCGATATTTCGTGCCCCCTCCCGCCGCCCCCTGGCTGCGGCTGGACGCCGGCGTCGACCAAGGCGACACCATCACGCCCCACTACGACCCGATGATCGCCAAGCTCGTCGTCCACGGCGCCGACCGGCGCGAGGCCCTGGCCCGCATGCGGCAGGCCTTGTCCGCCTGCCGCATCGTGGGCCTGCCCACCAATCTCGCCTTCCTGTCGCGGCTGGTCGCCACGCCCTCGTTCGACCGGGCGGATCTGGACACCGGCCTGATCGAACGCGAGCATGACAAGCTGTTCGCGCCTGACGCCGCGCCGCCGCGCGAGGCGTGGCTGCTGGCCGCGCTGGCGCAGATGCGGCATGTCGCCGAGGCGGCGCCGGCCGGCTCGCCATGGCACGCGGACGGCTGGCGCCTGAACGCGGACGCCGCCACGGTATTCCTGTTCTCGTGCGGCGACCATCGCCGCGAGATCTCGATCACGTCCGCGCCCGCAGGAATGATCGCCGGGCTGGAGGGCTCGACCGTTGCCGTCGGCCTGCGCGGCGAAGGCTCCCGGCTGGAGGCGGTGCTGCCCGATCGCACGCTGCGCGCGGACGTCTACCGGGACGGTGCCCGCCGCATCGTGTACGGCGACGGCGGGACCTGGACCTTCACGCTGGTCGATCCGCTGCTGGCCTGGGAGCAAGGCCAGGACGCCGGCACCGGGCTGGCCGCGCCCATGCCGGGCCGGATGGCCGCCCACCTGGTGGCGCCCGGCGCACGGGTGGCCGCCGGCACGCCGCTGCTGGTGCTCGAGGCGATGAAGATGGAACACACCATCGGCGCCCCGGCCGACGGACGGGTAAAGGCCTTCCGCTTCGCGGTCGGCGATGCGGTGAACGACGGCGACGAACTGGTGGACTTCGAGACCTGACGTCCCGCCGGCCTCAGGCCTCGCCCGCCTCCGGTGCCGACACCGCCTTGCGCCGTTGCCTGGCGGCCAGCACGGCGCCCCACGCCAGCCCCGCCGTGGCGGCCACGGCCGATGCCGTCAGCACGCCCAGCTTCGCCGCCCCCAGCAGGTTCTCGTCGCCGAACGCCAGGTTGGCGATGAAGATGGACATCGTGAAGCCTATGCCCGCCAGCAATCCCACCAGCGCGACCCCGCTCCACGTGGCGCCGGGCGGCAGCCTGCACCATCCCAGCCGCACCGCGATCCAGCTGGCCGCGACGACGCCCAGCGGCTTGCCTGCCACCAGCGCCACCGCCACGCCCAGCATGACGGCCTGCGACGAGGACGCCGACAGGTCCACGCCGTCCAGCGTGACGCCGGCGTTGGCCAGGGCGAACAGCGGCATGACGACATAGGCCACCCACGGGTGCAGGGCCATCTGCACCCGCGTCACGGGCGCCAGCAGCTCGCGCTGCGCCCACCGCAGCCGCCGCGCCTGCTCCGCCGTGCCATCGGTGTCGGCGGCACCCGCGCGCACCAGGAAATCCGCCGCGCGGCGCACGATGTCCAGTGGGTGCTCGTGACGCGGCGCGGGCAGCACCGGCGTCATCAGGCCCAGCACGACGCCCGCCAGCGTGGGATGCGCCCCCGTCTGCAACAGGCCGATCCACAGCACCGCGCCGGGCAGCACATAGGCGTAGGCCGTCCCCACCCCCATGCGCTGCAGGGCCAGCACCATCAGGATGCCCACGGCGGCCACGAGCAATCCGGTGTAGTCCAGGCCGCCCGAATAGAACATCGCGATGATCAGGACGGCGACGATGTCGTCGATGATCGCCAGCGCCAGCAGGAAGATGCGCACGCTGCCGGGAATGGACCGGCCCAGCAGCGCCAGCACGCCGACCGCGAACGCGATGTCGGTGGCGGTGGGCACGGCCCAGCCCTGGCTTTGCGGCGCCTGGCCGTTGAACGCGAGATAGATCAGCGCCGGCACCGCCACGCCGCCCAGCGCGGCCGCCAGCGGCAGCGCCGCCTGGGCCAGGCTGGCCAGCGCGCCCTCATGGATCTCGCGCCGTATCTCCATGCCGACCACGAGAAAGAACACGGTCATCAGCGCGTCGTTGATCCAGAAATGCAGGGACTGCGAAACGACGTAGCTGCCCACGCCGAAGGTGAGCGGCGCGTGCCACAGGGCGTGGTAGCCGGAAGCGTAGGAGGAATTGGCCCAGACCAGGGCGAGGGCGGCCGCGGCCAGCAGCACGATGCCGCTGACGGCTTCGATGTGAAGGAATCTTTCCAGCGTGAGCAGGGCTCGGGCGGCAAGGTCCTGGGCGCGCGGAACGGGTCGGCGCGGGGCGTGTCGGTTCATGCAGATCATCCAAAGGCGATGCTGCACCGGCGGCCCGACCGATGCCCAGAACCTGCTCCCGCATGTACAGCGGCAGCACCCGGCGTTATTTTATACGAACCCGCGCCGCATCCTGCCAGGAGAACCCGTCATGAAAGCCATTGCGCTCGGAGCCCCAGGCGGGCTCGACCACCTCCAATCGATCGACCTGCCCGACCCCGGCGCGCCCGCCGCCGGCGAAATCCGCGTGCGCCTACACGCCAGTTCGCTGAACTACCACGACTATCTCGTCGCGCTGCGCACGGACGAGCGGTACTTCGGCCGCATCCCGATGGCGGACGGCGCCGGCGTGGTCGAGCAGGTGGGCCGGGGCGTCGAGGAGTTCGCCGAAGGCGACCACGTGGTCTCGACCTTCTTTCCCCACTGGCTGGACGGCGAGGCCCGGGTCGGCAACTTCTCCACGGTGCCCGGCGACGGCGTGGACGGCTACGCGCGCGAGGCCATCGTCCGCCCGGCGACCTGGTTCACGCGCGCGCCGCGCCACCTCGATCATGCCGAATCTGCCACGCTGACCACGGCCGGGCTGACTGCCTGGCGCGCGCTGGTGGGCGACGACCGGCTCAAGGCGGGCGACACGGTGCTGGCGCTGGGCACGGGCGGCGTCTCCATCTTCGCGCTGCAGCTGGCCAAGGCCATGGGCGCGTCCGTCATCATCACCTCGTCGTCGGACGAGAAGCTGGCGCGCGCCCGCGCCCTGGGCGCCGATCACGTCATCAACTACCGCGACGATCCGGAGTGGGGCGACACGGTGCGCAAGCTGACCGGCGGCGGCGTGGACCACGTCATCGAGGTCGGCGGCCCGGGCACGCTGGCGCAGTCAATCAAGGCCGTGCGCATAGCAGGGCACATCTCGCTGATCGGCGTGCTGACCGGCGGCAGCGGCGAGATCCCCACCGCGGCGCTGATGGCCAAACAGGCGCGCCTGCAAGGCCTGATCGTGGGCAGCCGCCGGCAGCAGCAGGAGATGGTGCGCGCCCTGGAAGCCATCGACCTGCACCCGGTGATCGACCGCCGCTTCCCGCTGGAACAAATCGCCGACGCCTTCCGCCACGAGGCGGCCCACGCCCATTTCGGCAAGATCTGCCTGGAGTTCTAGACACGAAGGAGCCCGCATGACCTACGAGTTCTGGTACTGGAACGGCATACCCGGACGCGGCGAATTCGTCCGGCTGGCGCTGGAAGCCGGCGGCATCCCCTACCGGGAATGCGCGCGCGAGCCCGGCGTGCAGGCCTCGGACCTGGTGGCCGACATGACCGCCGACCGCGACAGCCCGCCCTTCGCGCCGCCCTACCTGGTGGCCGGCGACATGACGATTTCCCAGACGGCCAACATCCTGCTGTTCCTGGGCGAACGCCACGGCCTCGCGCCGGCCGACCTGGCGGGACGGCTGTGGATCAACCAGATCCAGCTGACCATCGCCGACATGGTGGCCGAGGCCCACGACGTCCATCACCCCATCGCCTCCGGCCTTTACTACGACGAACAGAAAGCGGAGGCACTGCGGCGCGCGGGCGATTTCCGCGGCCAGCGCATGCCCAAGTTCCTGGGCTACTTCGAACGCGTGCTGGCCCGCCGCGGCGACTGGATCGGCGGGGGCGACCGCTGGACCTATGCCGATCTCTCGCTCTACCACCTGGTCGACGGCCTGCTGTACGCCTTCCCCCGGCGGATGGCCACGCTCGCGCGCGATTACCCGGGCGTCATGGCGCTGCACGCGCGCGTGGGCGGCCTGCCGGAACTGCGGGCCTACCTGGCAAGCGGGCGGCGCCTGCCCTGGGGCGACGGCATCTTCCGCCACTACCGGGAACTCGACGCCGGCTAGCGGGCGTGTTTGCGGGGAAAGGGCGGGAGCCTGTACGCTTGGGGCGATGTCTCTCCGTCCGCCTCCCATGCCCGCCCTCCTTGTCCGCCACCTGCTGTGGGCGGCCGCCCTGTGCGCCGCTGCTCCCGTCCATGCCGAAAGCTTCATCACCCGCCTGCTGAACAAGCCCGTTCCCGGCGGCGTGGCGGTCGTTCCGCTGGGGGACGGCCCCACCGCCCCCGTGGCGACCTATCTCGACCGCAGGACGATGGTCCTGCGCGACGACGGCGGACAGTGGATCGCGGTCGTCGGCATTCCGCTCGGCACCAGGCCGGGCACGCAGCGCCTGGCGGTACAGGAAGAAGCGGGCACGCGCACGCTGGACTTCCAGGTCGGAACCAAGACCTACGTCGCCCAGCACATCAAGCTCAAGAACAAGCGCCAGGTCAATCCCGATCCGGCCGACCTCGCGCGCATCGAGAAGGAAACCGCCGAACAACTGGCCGCCTACCGCGCCTTCCGCCCGCAGGGCCCCAGCAACGTCATGCTGGATCGCCCGGTGGCCGGCGGCCGGCTGTCCAGCCCCTTCGGATTGCAGCGCTTCTTCAACGGCGAACCCCGCAACCCCCACTCCGGCCTGGACTTCGCCGTGCCCGCCGGCACGCCGGTCAAGGCGCCCGCCGCGGGGCGCGTGGTCCTGGTGGGCGACTATTTCTTCAATGGCAAGACCGTGTTCGTGGACCATGGCCAGGGCTTCATCAGCATGTTCTGCCACCTGTCCGGGATCGGCGTGCGCGTGGGCCAGGACGTCGCGCGCGGCGAGGAAGTCGGACGGGTCGGATCGACCGGCCGCGCCACCGGCCCCCATCTGCACTGGAACGTCAGCCTGAACGACGCGCGGGTGGATCCGGCCATCTTCATCGGCGCCTTCAAACCCTGAGGTCGGCGCAACACTTCATTACACATCTTCCGCTTGCGCGCCGGCCGGGCGTATGGGATGAATGCCTGGATCGCCCGCGCGGCACCCCAAGGAGGTTCCATGAGCAAGGTCCTGGTTCTCTATTACTCGTCATACGGCCACATCGAGAAAATGGCCGAGGCCGTCGCCGAGGGGGCGCGCGGCGCCGGCGCCCAGGTGGACATCAAGCGCGTGCCGGAAACCGTGCCGCCCGACGTCGCGAAGAATGCCCACTACAAGCTGGACCAGGCCGCGCCCGTGGCCACGGTGGCCGACCTGGAAAACTACGATGCCATCGTCATCGGCACCGGTACGCGCTACGGACGCATGTCCTCGCAGATGGCCGCCTTCCTGGACCAGACCGGCGGTCTGTGGGCGCGTGGAGCCCTGAACGGGAAAGTGGGCGCGGCCTTCGCCTCCACCGCCACGCAGCATGGCGGGCAGGAGACGACGCTGTTCTCCATCATCACCAACCTGCTGCATTTCGGCATGGTGGTGGTGGGCCTGCCGTACAGCTACCAGGGCCAGATGACCCTGACCGAGATCGTGGGCGGCGCGCCCTACGGCGCGACCACCATCGCCGGCGGCGATGGCTCGCGCCAGCCTTCGGCGGCCGATCTCGCGGGCGCGCGCTTCCAGGGCGAACTGGTCGCCCGCACCGCCAACAAGCTGTTCGGTTGACCGTTTGTGCGCATCGCGGGCGCCTGCCCGCGATGCGCCTTACTTGGCCATGTCGCGCGCGCGCTGGGCCAGGTTGGGATTCTGCTCCACGGCCTGGCCGATGCCGTTGAACTCGTCCACCGTCAGGCCTTCGCGGTGCACGGCGTCGACCATCTTGTCGTCGGCCTCCTTGTGCACCTGCTGCTGCGATGCGGCGTCCGTCGCGGCGTTGAGCCTGGGCGTGTACTCCTGCGAAATCATGGCCACCTTCTGCGCGGCGCTCACGAACTTGCGCAGTTGATCGTCCGACACGTTGGCCGCGGGCTGGGGCTGCGCGGGCATCGCGCCTTGCGTGGGATCGGGCGCGGGCGCCTGTTGCGGGGCCTGCGCCATCGCGGCCGACGCCATCGCGATCAGGCAGGCGCCCACGGCGGGGATGTAGCTTCGTTTCATGGCAATCTCCAAATGGGGTTCCTGGTGCCACCATCCTGCCAAAACCGCGCGGTGCGCCGGGTTGCCGTATGTATGCGAGAAAGCGCCACGGGCCTCACAGGCCGTAACATCCGCGCGCCGCTCGGCGCGCCTGCAAGGCATGGACGAGCCCGATGTGCCGCTGCGTCGGGACCGAGGACACAAGACCGCCGACGCCCCCGGCGCCGATACGGGCCGCCGGCGGCGATGCCGACGCTTACATCTTGGCCGCGGAGCGGCTGACACGGCCCACGGAAGTGGGGGGAATCCAGACCGTGGCCGCCATGACCAGCAGCGCGATGACCAGCACGGCCCAGAACGTCATGTGCAGCGAATCCTGCATGGCTGCCTGGATGACGGGGTTCGCGCTGGCGGACTCCAGCGCGTGCTTGAGCTGTTCGGAGGAGATAGGCGAGTCGCTGGTCGAGCGGGCCAGCCCGAAGTTGAATACCGCGCCCAGCGCGGTGGCCCCCAGGGTGCTGCCCAGGTTGCGCGCGAAGATGTTGGAAGCCGTCGCGCTGCCGCGGTCGGACACATCCACGATCTCCTGGATCAGCACCAGCGAACAGACGCCCAAGAAGCCCATGCCCAGGCCCACGATCAGCGAGCCCGCCCCCGCCAGCACGGGCGAATTGTCCGGCCGCAGCAGCAGGAACGCACAGGCCCCGATCGGCACGAGCACGCTGCCCAGCAGCAGCATGGGCCGCAGGCCGTAGCGGGGAAACACCTTGGCCGCCACGGTGGAGCCCAGCGGCCAGCCCACCATGATCATGGTCAGCGCCAGCCCCGCCACGACCGGCGTGCGGTGCTGCACGCTCTGCACATACATGGGCAGGAAGGTCGTCAGCCCCATGATGACCATGCTCCCCAGCAGCATCGCGACGTTCGCGGCGGCCACCGGGCGCCGGCTCCACAACGCGAAGGACACGACGGGATGCTCGGCGCGCCGCTCCTGCAGCACGAACAGGACCAGGCAGACGACGAACGCGCCCGCGGCCATCCACGCGCGCGAGGCCAGGCCGTCGCCGGCATCGGTCAGGGCGATCATCAGCGCCGCCACGGTGGCCGTGAACAGCGCGGCGCCGGTCACGTCGATGGACATCGGCCGCCGCTCGCGCTGCTCGTGCAGGAAGAACACGAAGCCCGCCGTGGCCAGCAGGCCCAGCGGCACGTTCATCCAGAAGATCCACGCCCACGAGAACTGGTGGATGATCAGCGCGCCCAGCATGGGGCCCAGCACGCCGGAGATCGCCCACACGCTGGCCAGATACCCCTGGACCTTGCCGCGCTCGCGCACCGGATACAGGTCCGCCACGATGGTCATACCCACGGGCTGTATGGCGCCCGCGCCTATGCCCTGGATGAGCCGGAACACGATCATCGACGGCATGGACCAGGCGAAGCCCGCCAGCACCGAACCCAGCAGGAACGCGGCGATGCCGGCCAGCATCATCGGCTTGCGGCCGTAGATGTCGGACAGCTTGCCGAAAACCACGGTCATCGCGGTCTGGGTCAGCAGGAACGACGCGAACACCCAGCTGTACAGCTTCAGCCCGCCCAGGTCCCCGGCGATCTGCGGCATGGCGGTCGCCACGATGGTCGCCTCGATGGCGATCATGAACATGGAGGCCATCACCGAGGCAATGACGAGGGGACGCGAGGAACGTGATGCGGCGGAAGACACGATGCGGAATCCGTTGCGGAGGGTGGCTCGGGCGGGCCCGACGAGTGTAGAGCACGGGGCTCGATCCCGGAAATGCGGCATGTCAGCCGCCTGTCAGGATCGGGATCGGCAACCTGTTGTCAGCATCGGTATCGGCAACTGGTTCGCGCCACCGTCCTGGTATACGCTTGAGCGGCATCCGGCGACGGGCCCCCGGCCCTTGCCGGACCATCCACGCCGTCAAAGGAGATCAAACATGTCGACCACTGCCCCCCGTCTCGCCGCCATTGCCCTGGGCCTCTTCCTCGCGGCTTCCACCGCCCAGGCCCAGCTCCTGGATTCCGTCAAGGGTGCGCTGGGCGGCGGCGGCCAGCAATCGTCGGGCGGCGGGGGCTCACTGCTGGGGGGACTGGGCGGCGCCTCCATGCCATCGCTGGGATCGGTCGGCACCGGCAACATCACCGGCATCCTGAGCTATTGCGCCAAGAACAACTACCTGGGCGGCGGCGCCTCGTCCGTCAAGGACAAGCTGCTCGGCAAGCTGGGCGGCGAACAGCAGGCCCAGTCCGATCCCGGCTATCGCGAAGGCCTGAGCGGCATCCTGGGCGGCAACAGCGGACAGAAGGTGGAACTGGGCGGCGGCGGGCTCAAGCAGCAGATCACCGAAAAGGTCTGCGACCAGGTGCTGGAGTACGGGCAGTCGCTGCTGTAGCCCGGCAGCACGATCGCGCCGGCCTGGCTGGCCCGGTACGGACACGGGCCGGCGCGGAGCTCCTATGAACCTTATAAGCTTATTAGCAATAATACGTTGATGTTTTGTTGACGAAAGCATAACGTTTACGTCGATCCACGGCCCCGCCGGCCTTCGCGTCGCGGCGCCGTTTCCCCACCATCGACCGAGAACCGACGTGCCGACGCGACTCCCCTTCCGCCGCCTGCTGGCGGCCACCGCAGCCTCCGGCCTGTTGTCCGCCCCCGCACTGGCCGCGGAATCCCCGATCACCATCGGCCTGTTCACCCACCTGTCCGGCAACTTCGCCGAGTACGGCGCGAGCTTCAAGAACGCCGTCGAGCTGTATCTGGACAAGGTCAATGCCGACGGCGGCGTCAACGGCCGGCCGGTCAGGCTGGTGGTCGAGGACGACCGCAATTCGCCGCAGGAAGCGGCCACCGTGGCGCGCAAGATCGTGGCCACGCCCGGCGTGGTGCTGGCCATCGGCTCCTGGTCGACCACGGCGTCGCTGGCGGCGGCGCCCATCTTCACCGAGGCCAGGATCGCGCAGATCAGCCCCACCTCGTCGCACCCGGACTTCAGCAAGCAAAGCCCCTACCAGTTCCGGCAGAACAATACCGACGACGTGCTGGCCCAGTACAACGCCGACACCATCCACAAGCAGCTCAAGGCCAGCCGCATCGTCATCCCGTACTCGCAGGACGACTGGGGCCTGTTCACCGTCAAGGCCACCTCGGCCGCGATCGAGAAGGACGGCGGCAAGGTGCTGCTGACCGAGGCCGTGATGCCCAACGCCCGGGACTTCCGGCCGCTGGTCAGCAAGATCAAGTCGCTCAAGCCCGACGGCGTCTTCCTGGCCCTGCCCTATCAGGAAGCCTCGATCTTCATCCAGCAACTACGCCAGGCCGGCGTCGACATCCCGGTGGGCGGCGGCGTGCCGCTGACCTCGCCCAAGTTCATCGAACTGGCGGGCAAGGCCGCCGAGGGCGTGGTCGTCCACAGCATCTTCTTCGCCGGCGATCCGTCCAAGAAGGCCTTCGTCGACGCCTACCGCGCCAAGTACAACCGTACGCCAGACCAGTTCGCCGCGCTGGCCTATGACGCGGCCGGCGTGGGCGTGGCCGCCATCCGCCGCGTCGTGCAGTCGGGCAAGCCGCTGACCGGGCAGAGCGTGCGCGACGAACTGGCGGGCGGCCCCGCCTACGAGGGCGTCACCGGCGTGACCAAGTACGAGAACGGCAACGTCCGCAAGGCACCCACTTTCCTGGTGATACGCAACGGCGAATTCCAACTGAACAAGTAATTTCCTTCAGCGCCTGCCGCCGGCCCGCCTCACGGCGCGGCCGGCGCAGCCTTTTCCGGCCACCGCACTCACTCCCATGCTCGAATTATTCGCCAGCCAGATTCTGAACGGCCTGGCCATCGGCCAGGTCTACGCCCTGATCGCGCTCGGCTTTTCGCTGGTGTTCGGCGTTTCCAATCTGATCAATTTCGCGCAGGGCGCGCTGTTCATGCTGGGCGCCTTCATCGCCTTCACCGGCGTGGCCGTGCTGCAACTGCCGCTGCCCGTCGCGGCCACCGGCTCGGTGCTCATCGTCGCACTGCTGGGCATGCTGCTCGAACGGGTGGCGCTGCGGCCCCTGGAGAACGCGCCCTATATCGCCCCCGTGCTGTCCACGCTGGCGATCAGCCTGATCATCGAGCAACTGGCCGAGATCATCTGGTCGCCCGAGAGCCAATCCTTCCCGCTGTCGTTCGACGAAGCCACCTACTACTTCGGCAACGCCTACATCACCAGCACCGACCTGCTGATCTTCGGTTTCGGGGCGCTGGCCACGCTGGCCCTGACGCTGTTCCTGTCGCGCTCGTGGTGGGGCCGCGCACTGCGCGCCACCGCGCAGGATCGCGACGCCGCGGCGCAACTGGGCGTGCGCACCGGCAGCGTGCGGCAACTGGCCTTCGCCCTGGCCGGCGCGCTGGGCGCCCTGAGCGGCGTACTGGTCGCGCTCTATTTCAAGAGCGTGTTCCCGCAGATGGGGCTGCCCTTCGGCCTGAAAGGCTTCGCGGCAGCGCTGCTGGGCGGCTTGACCAGCACGCCGGGAGCGGTGCTGGGCGGCCTGCTGCTGGGCGTGGTCGAGACCCTGGCCAGCGCCTACATCGGAGAAGGATCGCGCGACCTGGTGGCGTTCTGCCTGGTGCTGGTCTTCCTGGTGTTCCGGCCGCACGGGCTGCTGGGCGACCGGCGCCTGGACGCGCTGGGCGGCGCCAGCGGCGCGGCGGGCGCCATGCCGACCACCAGCGTGCTGGCTTCGTCCTCCAGCCAGCGCGGCGCCGTGCGCGCCTGGGAACTCCCGCCCTGGGGCTTCCTGGCCGTGGCGGCCGTGCTGGCACTGCTGCCGGCGCTCACGCAGAACGCCTATTTCCTGCAAGCCGTGGTCTACGCCATGATCTTCGCGCTGCTGGTGGCCAGCGTCACGCTGGTCTCCGGCGCGCTGGGCGTGCTGTCCATCGG
The DNA here is from genome assembly GCF_004216695.1 of Pigmentiphaga kullae. GTDB lineage: Bacteria > Pseudomonadota > Gammaproteobacteria > Burkholderiales > Burkholderiaceae_B > Pigmentiphaga > Pigmentiphaga kullae. Next base: position 2,561,093 of record NZ_SGXC01000001.1, on the reverse strand, counting down.
GCACACCGCCTTCTACGGCGTGGGCGCCTACGCGGTGGGGCTGCTGGCCCGCAATCTCGGCTGGCCGGCAGAAGCCGCGCTGATCGGCGCCGCCGCGGTCACCGCCTGTGTGGCCGTGGTGGCCGCCCTGCCCCTGCTCAAGCTCAGCGGCCACACCGCCGCGCTGGGCACGCTGGCCGTCGGGCAGATCGGCTATCTGGTGTTCATGAGCTGGCTGGACGTCACGCGCGGCCCCATGGGCTTCATCGGCATCCCTGCGCCCAGGCTGGCGCTGCTGGGCGGACTGCCGCTGTCGAGCCTGGCCGGCAAGTTCTGGCTGGTGGCGGCCGTGGCCGGAATCGCCCTGTTTCTGGCCCAGCGCCTGCTGGACTCCGGCGTGGGCCGGGCCTGGCGCGGCATACGCGAGGACAGGCTGGCCGCCCACACCGCCGGACTGCCGGTGCGCCGCTACCTGCTCGTGGGCTTCGCCTGTTCCGGCCTGCTGGCGGGCCTGGCGGGCGGCCTGTTCGCCTATGTGCAGAGCGTGGTCAGCCCCGAGAGCTTCACCGTCAGCGCCTCCATCCTGCTGCTGACCATCGCGGTGCTGGGCGGCCTGGGCAACCTGACCGGCGCGGCGCTGGCCGGCTTCGCGCTGACCCTGCTGCCCGAACTGCTGCGGCCCTTCGCCGAATGGCGCATGGTGGCCTACGGCCTGGCGCTGCTGCTCATGCTGCGCCTGCGCCCCCATGGCCTGCTGGGAGCAAGATGAAACCCACCCCCTACGCGCTACGCGCGCCCCCTCAAGGGGGCGGCACTGGCGGACCGGCAAAGCCGGATCCGCTGTGCCCTCGATCGAAACACGCGTCGCAACGGACTCCTCTTTGCCATGAACGACTGATATGACGACTCGCGATGAACAACGAGGACTGCGGGTGGAGCGCCTGAGCCGCCATTTCCGCGGCGTCAAGGCGGTGGACGACGTCAGCTTCGCCGTCGCCCCGGGCCAGACCGTGGCGCTGGTGGGCCCCAACGGCGCCGGCAAGTCGACCCTGATCCAGTTGCTGAGCGGGGTCGAGAAACCTTCGTCGGGACATGTCTTCCTGGACGGCCGCCGCATAGACGGACTGGCCCCCGAGCGCATCGCCCGGCTGGGCCTGGGCCGCAGCTTCCAGACCTCGCGCGTGTTCCCCGCCCTGAGCGTGTGGGACAGCGTGATGCTGGGCACCCAGGCCGGGCTGCTGCGCCGCACGGGATCCGCGCGGCTGGTCGATCCGCTGACCGAGATCGCCGGCGAACTGCTCGGCCTGCCGGCCTGGCGCCGCCGCCGCGCCGAGGCGCATGAACGCGCCCGCGCGGCCCTGCAACGCTTCGGCGAACGGCTCTGGCCCCGGCGCGACCAGCCGGCCTACAGCCTTTCGTACGCGAACCGCCGCCGCCTGGAACTGGCGCGCGTGCTGGCGGCCCGGCCGCGCTTCGTGCTGTTCGACGAGCCGGCGGCCGGCATGAACCCCAGCGAAACCGCCGAGCTCACCGACCTGTTGCTGGCGCTGCGCGCGGAACAGCCGCAGCTCGGCATCCTGGTCGTCGAGCACAAGCTGTCGCTGGTCCGCCGCATCGCCGGCCACGCCATCGTCCTGAACCAGGGGCGGATACTGGCCACCGGCACACCGGCCGAGGCCCTGGACCATCCCGAAGTCGTCGAAGCCTATCTCGGCCGCGCCCGCAGGCGGCCGGTCAACTCGGATGCCCATCTTGGCTGAGCTGCCCTCTTCCACCCCCTTGCTGCAACTGGACGCGGTCGACGTCCACTACGGCGCCGTCCAGGCCCTGTTCGGCGTCAGCCTTCGCGTCCAGGCCGGAGAAGTGGTTTCCGTGCTGGGCGGCAATGCCTCGGGCAAGTCGACGACGCTGAAATCGGTGCTGGGCCTGGCCCGCCCGTCCAGCGGCCGCGTCCTGCTGGACGGCCGCGAGATCCAGGGCCTCGCGCCCGCCGAGGTCATCGACCTCGGCGTAGCCAGCGTGCCCGAGGGACGCCGCGTCTTCCCCGACATGACGGTACGCGAGAACCTGCTGCTGGGCGCCTACCCGCGACGCCACGACAAGGCCGCCGTGGCCGCCGACCTCGACGAAGTGTTCCAGGCCTTCCCGCGCCTGGCCGAGCGCCGCGGCCAACTGGCCGGCACGCTGTCGGGCGGGGAACAGCAGATGCTGGCCCTGGGCCGCGCGTGGCTGCGGCGCGGGCGGCTGGTCTGCATCGACGAGCCGTCGATGGGCCTGTCGCCGAAATTCGTCGACGCCGTCTACGAGGTGCTGTTCCGCTGGAAGGCCTCCGGGCAGACCATCCTGCTGGTCGAACAGAATGCCCGCATCGCGCTGGAACTGGCCGACCGCGCCTATGTGCTGCAGCACGGCCACGTCGTGCTGCAAGGCCGGGCCGCCGACCTCGCGGCGGACCCCGCCGTGCAGCAGGCCTACCTGGGCGCCGAGGCCCCGGCCCGGGAATTGGAGGGGGCGCCGCCCCCCAACGGAGAATGAACATGTCCCATCCCAACCTGCACACGCTGGAAACCGACGTGCTGGTGATAGGCGCCGGCGGTGCCGGCATGAGCGCGGCCATCGCCGCGTCCCAGGCCGGCAAGCGCGCGCTGCTGGCCGACCGCAGCCTGATCGGGCGCGGCGGCGCCACCATCATGGCCCAGATGACCGTGGCCGCCGCCCTGGGCGAGCAAGGGCCCGACCACTGGCAGCATCACCTGCGCGACACGCTGGCGGCCGGCCGCGGCCTGTGCAGCGAGCCGCTGGCCCGGCTGCTGTGCGAGGAAGGCGTGGACGCGATCCGCCTGCTGGACCGCTGGGGCGTGGGCTGGGCCCGCGACGGCGAGCGGATGGCGCAGACCCGCGCCCCCGGCCACGACCGCCCCCGCTGCGTCTACGTGGACTACCTGAACACCGGCCCGGCGGTGGCCAAGACCCTGCGCGCGCAGGCCGCGCGCGAAGCCGGCGTGCGGCGCGTGGGCGACCTGCTGGTGGTGGAACTTCTGCGCAAGAACGGCCGCGTCGTCGGCGCGGTGGCGCTGCACCTGGGCACCGGCGATCCGGTCCTGATACGCGCCGGAGCCACCATCATCGCCACCGGCGGCCTGACGCGCCTCTACCGCCGCAACAGCGCCTCGCTCAACATGGGCGGCGACGGTTTCGCGCTGGCCCTGCGCGCGGGCGCCCGGCTGATCGACATGGAGTTCGTGCAGTTCTTCCCCATCGGCCACCTGGCGCCGCGCCTGGTCGGCTTCGACCCCATCATGTGGGATCCCTTCCGCTACAAGCTGGGCGGCAAGCTGCTGAACAACCAGGGCGAGGAATTCGTCGAACGCTACGGCAACGCCGCCGAGGGCCAGGGCTACACCACCACCCGCGACGCCGCGACCTACGCCATCCTGAAGGAAGTCGAGGCCGGCCGCGGCACGCCGTCCGGCGGCGCCTGGCTGAGTTTCCGCCACGTGCCGGAAGACACGCTGCGCGCGGCGTTCGGCCCCATCATCAACAAGCTGGCCAAGGCGGGCATCGACCTGACCAAGCAGATGATAGAAGTGGCGCCCATCGCCCACTATCACATGGGCGGCATCCGGGTGGACACCGACCTCGCCACCGACGTGCCCGGCCTGTATGCCGCGGGCGAGGCCGTGGGCGGCGCCAACGGCGCCAACCGGCTGTCGGGCAACGCCATTACCGAAGCGATCGCCTTCGGGCTGCGGGCCGGCCGCGTCGCCGCCGCCGACTGCCCGCCGCCGCCCTCGCTGCAAGAACTCGAGGCCCTGGCCCACCCCTGGCTGCAGCGGCTCGCGCCGAGCCACGGCGAACCGGACGGGCTCAATGCCGCGGCGCTGATCGAGGAATTGCAGGCGCTGATGCAAACCCACGTCGGCCCTTTCCGCACCGAGGAAGGCCTGCAGCACGCGCTGAGCGAACTGGACGCGCTGCGGACGCGGGCCGGCGACGGCCTGCCGGGCGGCGGGCCGCAGGATCCCGTGCGGCTGGACACGCTGGACCTGCGCAACATGCTGCTGGTGGCGCAGGCCGTGACGCGCTGCGCGCTGGCGCGGCGCGAAAGCCGGGGCGCCCACCAGCGCGAAGACCATCCCGGGCAGGAAGACGCCTGGACGCTGAACCAGACCATCGCATGGCGCGACGGCAACTGGACGCTGGCCACGCAGCCCGTCCAGCGCCTCGAGACCGCGCAGGAGGACATCGCATGACATCGCCCAACGACTCCATCCACCTGAAGATCCGGCGCGCCGGCCCCGACGCCGAGTCCCGCGTCGCCGAATACGACGTGCCGCCCCAGGCGGCCGCCTCGCTGCTGGACGCGCTGCGCTGGGTGCGCGCGCACCAGGACGACACGCTGGCCTTCCGCTATGCCTGCATCAACGCCAATGCCTGCAAGGAATGCATGATGCGCCTGGACGGCAAGGTCGTGTACGCCTGTCTGGCCAAGCTCGAACCCGGCAGCTCGCACACGGTCGAACCCCTGCCCAACAAACCGCTGGTGCGCGACCTGGTGACCGAGATCGCACCGCCCAAGGAACGCCTGTTCGCCGGCGAGGACGACGACGATGACGAATGACCGCCGGCGCGGCGACGCGCCGGACGATGCCGGCGAACGCCTGCGCATCCTGTCCTCGGCGCACCTGGCCACGGGCCCGCACGCGGAGCTGTCCGAACTCGAGTTCGGGCTGATCATCGCCCACAACGCGTTCAGCCGCTGGGTGGTGCGCTGCATGGCGGCCGCCGGCACGGCCGATCTCGCGGTCACGGACGTGCTGGTGCTGCACCACGTCCACCACCGGGAGCGGGGCAAGAAGCTGGCCGACATCTGCTTCACCCTCAACTACGAAGACACGCACGTCATCAACTATTCGCTGAAGAAGCTGGCCGGCCTGGGCCTGGTGCGCGGCGAAAAAAGCGGCAAGGAAGTGCTCTACGCCACCACCGACGAAGGCGCGGCGCTGATCGACCGCTTCCGCGCCGTCCGGGGCCGCTGCCTGCTTGCCAGCGTCGAGGGCGAACTGGCCGACGGCGCTTCCCTGTCCGACGTGGCCCGGCGCCTGCGCATGCTGTCGGGCCTTTATGACCAGGCCGCCCGCGCGGCCTCATCGCTATGAACACTGCCTCTCCCTCTCCCGCCGACGACGCCCGCTGGGAATTCTGGATAGACCGCGGCGGCACCTTCACCGACGTGATCGGACGCCGTCCCGACGGCTCGCTGGCAACCGCCAAGCTGCTGTCCGAGAACCCCGGCCGCTACGACGACGCCGCCGTCGAAGGCATACGCCGCCTGCTGGAGCTGGCTCCGGGCGAACCCGTGCCTGCCGATCGCATCGAGGTCGTGCGCATGGGCACCACGGTCGCCACCAACGCGCTGCTGGAACGCAAGGGCGAGCGCGTGCTGCTGGCCGTCACCCGGGGCTTTCGCGACGCCCTGCGCATCGCCTACCAGAACCGGCCGCGCCTGTTCGACCGCGAGATCATCCTGCCCGAACAGCTCGCCAGCCACGTGGTCGAGATCGACGAACGCCTGGCCGCTGACGGCGCCGTCGTGGCCGGACTGGACGAGGCGCAGGCCCGGGCGGCCCTGGCCGAGGGCCGATCGCAAGGCTACCAGTCCATCGCCATCGCGCTCATGCACGGCTACCGCAACCCGGCGCACGAACTGCGGCTGGCGGCGATCGCGCGCGAACTCGGCTATGCGCAGGTCTCCGCCTCGCATGCCGTCTCGCCGCTGATCCGCTTCGTCGCGCGCGGCGATACCACCGTGGTGGACGCCTACCTGTCGCCCGTGCTGCGCCGCTACGTCGACCGCGTCTCGTCCGCCCTCCCCGGCGTGCGCCTGCAGTTCATGCAATCGAGCGGCGGCCTGACCGACGCCCGCGCCTTCCAGGGCAAGGACTCCGTCCTGTCGGGCCCGGCGGGCGGCATCGTCGGCATGGCCGGCGTGTCGGCCGCCGCCGGCTTCGACCGGATCATCGGCTTCGACATGGGCGGCACCTCGACCGACGTATCCCACTATGCCGGCGAATACGAGCGCACCTTCGATACGCTGGTGGCGGGCGTGCGGCTGCGCGCGCCCATGATGAGCATCCACACGGTGGCCGCCGGCGGCGGATCCATCCTGCGCTTCGACGGCACACGCCTGCGCGTGGGCCCGGAATCGGCCGGCGCCGACCCCGGCCCCGCCTGCTATCGGCGCGGCGGCCCGCTGACCGTCACCGACGCCAACGTCATGTTGGGCCGCATCCAGCCCGCCCACTTTCCCGCGGTGTTCGGCCCCGACGGCAACCAGCGGCTGGACGCCGAGGTGGTCCGCGCGCGCTTCGCCGAACTGGCCCGCGAGGTCGAGCGCGCCAGCGGCCGCCCCACCACGCCCGAGGCGCTGGCCCACGGCTTCCTGGAGATCGCGGTCACCAACATGGCCAACGCGATCAAGCTGATTTCCGTACAGCGCGGCTACGACATCACCCGCTACACCCTGACCACCTTCGGCGGCGCCGGCGGCCAGCATGCCTGCGCCGTGGCGGACGCGCTGGCCATGCCGCGCGTGCTGATCCACCCGCTGGCCGGCGTGCTGTCCGCCTATGGCATGGGCCTGGCCGTCGCCACCGCCGTGCGGGAACGCTCGGTGGAGCGCCGCTTCGACCCCGACGGCCGCGCCGAGGCGCGCCGGGTGCTGGACGAACTGGGCGCCGCGGCCAAGGCCGAGTTGCAGGCCCAGGGCTGCGAGGCGGCCGACATACGCGTTGCCGAGCGGGCTTACCTGCGCTACGAGGGCACCGACACCGCGCTGCCGGTCCCGCTGGGCGAGACCCCGGCCATGCTGGCGGAGTTCGAGCGCGCCTATCGGCAGCGCTTCGCCTTTCTGATGCCCGGCCGCGCGCTGGTGATCGACTCCGTGATGGCCGAAGCCACCGCCGAGGAAGGCCCCCAGAGCGCGCGCGCCGCCTGGTTCGACCGCCCCGCGCGCGAGGCCGGCACGCGGCTGCAGGCCCGCGACAGCGCCGCCATCCATGCCGGCGCCTGGCAGGACAGCCCCCTTTACGCGGCCGCCGACCTGCGCGCCGGCGACGTCATCGCGGGCCCCGCCATCATCACCGACGCCAACGCGACCACCGTGGTCGATCCCGGCTGGCGCGCCACCGCGACCGCGAACGGCGACATCGTGCTCGAACGCGCCATGCCCCGGCCCGAACGCCGCGCCGTCGGCACGCAGGCCGACCCGGTGATGCTGGAGATCTTCAACAACCTGTTCATGTCCATCGCCGAACAGATGGGCTGGCGCCTGCAGAACACCGCGCACTCGGTCAACATCAAGGAGCGCCTGGACTTCTCGTGCGCGATCTTCGACGCGCGGGGAGACCTGGTCGCCAACGCGCCCCACATCCCCGTCCATTTGGGGTCCATGGGCGCCAGCGTGCGGGCCGTCATCGACAGCACCCAGGGCACGCTGCGGCCCGGCGATGCCTACGTGCTCAACGATCCCTATGCCGGCGGCACCCACCTTCCGGACGTCACGGTCATCACCCCCATCTTCGACGAGGCCGGCACCCGCGTGCTGTTCTACGTGGGCTCGCGCGGCCACCACGCCGACATCGGCGGCCTGACGCCGGGTTCCATGCCGCCGGACTCGCGCACCATCGACGACGAGGGCGTGCTCATCACCAGCTTCCTGCTGGTGCGCGACGGCCACCTGCGCGAGTCCGAGATGCGGCAACTGCTGGCCGCCGCGCGGCATCCGGCGCGCAACATCGACCAGAACATCGCCGACCTGCGCGCCCAGGTGGCCGCCAACGAGAAGGGCCGCGAGGAGCTCATGGCCATGGTGCGCTACTTCGGCCTGGCCGTCGTGCAGGCGTACATGGGCCACGTGCAGGACAACGCCGAGGAATCCGTGCGCCGGGCCATCAGCCGCCTGCGCGACGGACGCTTCACGGTGTCGCTGGACAACGGCGCCCAGGTCCGGGTGGCCGTCACGGTGGACCACGCCACCCGCAGCGCCACGTTGGACTTCACCGGCACCTCTAAGCAACTGCCCAACAACTTCAACGCCCCGCGCGCCGTCACCTCGGCCGCCGTCCTGTACGTGTTCCGCACCCTGCTGGACGAGGACATCCCCATGAACGCGGGCGGCCTGAAACCGCTCACCATCGTGGTTCCCGAAGGCTCGATGCTGAACCCGCGCTATCCGGCCGCCGTCGTGGCCGGCAACGTCGAGACCTCGACCTGCGTCACCAATGCGCTGTACGGCGCGCTGGGCATCATGGCCAGCAGCCAGCCGACCATGAACAACCTGACCTTCGGCAATGCCCGCCACCAGTATTACGAGACCATCTCGGGCGGCTCGGGCGCGGGCGGCCGCTTCGACGAAGCCGGCGACCTGGCCGGCGGTTTCGACGGCACGTCGGTGGTCCAGACCCACATGACCAACTCCCGCCTGACGGACCCGGAAGTGCTGGAGCTGCGCTTCCCGGTGCGGCTGGAGCGCTACGAGATCCGCCACGGCTCGGGCGGCGACGGCCGCTGGCGCGGCGGCGACGGCGGCGTGCGCACGCTGCGCTTCATGGAACCGATGACGGTTTCGCTGCTGGCCAACGGCTGGCACCATCCCGCTTTCGGGCTGCGCGGCGGACAACCCGGCGCGCCGGGCCTGGCCCGCGTGCTGCGCGCCGACGGACGGGTCGAACCGCTGGACCACGCGGATCGCGCGGAGTTGCAGGCGGGCGACCGGGTCGAGATCGAGACGCCGGGCGGCGGCGGCTACGGGGAAGCCTGACCACGGCCCGTGGCCGGCCTCAGCCCCCCTGGCAGGTGGCGTACAGGCTGGCGATCTCTCGCGTCAGCAGGGCCTGCCAGCGCATCATGACGTAGTTGCAGACGGCCGACGAATGAATGCCCTCGCACGGCCAGTTCAACGGCAAGGTGCCGTTGTCGGCCCTGGCGATGCTGTTGCCGCCGCCGTCGCTCTGGTTGGCGGTGGTGGCCGAATCGCGCGCCGCCTGGTCGGACTGTTCGGCCTGCTGGCGCAGCACCTCGGCATTGCCGCCGCCGGCCTTCACCTTGGCCAGCGTCGAGGCGACATCCATCTGCAAGGCTTCCTTGCGGACCTCGGCCAGGAGGGGGTTGGTATAGGGCCGCAGCTGCGGGGCGAGGTGCGCCATCGTCCCCGTGCAGCGCCCACCACCGCCCTGGCCGCTGGAAGCCCGTGCCGCCGCGGCCCCGGAACTTGCCTGCGCCGCGCCGCCATCGCGCGCGCCCGCCGCCTGCGGCCTGGGCTGCGCCTTGGGCGCGGGGCCGTCGGGCAGCACCAGCTTCACCGTCTGCCCGGCCGGCGTGGTCACGCTGGCATTGCGCAGTTCCAGGTAATCCTCGTCAATCGCGCGCAGCTCGCCCGTCACGCTCATTTCCTTCGCGTCGGCGAATTGCCGGGCCTGCGCCGGCGGCAGCGGCACCATGACCGGCACGTTGCGCCAGGAGCCGATGAACATGCCCCGGTCGGCGTCGTAGTCCCGCAGCGCGACCTTCATCGCATGCGGCAGCGTCAGCGTGGCCAGCCGCTTCTGGTACTCGGCCGAGGTCTCGAACCTGTCCTTCTTCAACGCGGCCAGGAACGCCGCGGCCGGCTTGCCCGAGTCGTCGTGGGCGAACCGCCAGAGACGGGTGCGCCAGTTGTACGACTGGCCGGTCAGCAGGTCCTGCTGGATGATGAAGCCCGACTGGAACCGCCCTGCCGGCAAGGTGCGCAGCAACTGGCCCGTCTTCGTGTCAAACAACTGCGCGGGTATCCGGGACTCGGTCGCATACGACGTCACCAGCACCTGGTCCGGGTGGCCCGGCAGCTCCTGGAACACGCCGGAGAACGACCGGTCCTGCGGAGACTGGCGGTGCAGCGTCTGCAACGTGATGCGGCGCTGCCACGTCGACGGATCCAAGACGTCGACCTTGCCGGTCTGCTCGTCGTGCAGGTAGGCGTTTTCTCCCCAGCCCAGCAGCCGCTCGTTGCCGTTGCTGACGCGCGCCATCGAACAATCGGGCAGGTTCACCCTGACGGGCGGCTGTGCCGTCAGGACATTGCCCCGCTTGTCGGCATACGGTATCCCGGCGACATGGCCGGGCAGCTCGCACAGCATCCTGCCGTGGGCCACGTCCCAGATCCGCAACCGATGCGACGGGCTGCTCCAGTCGCCCATCTCGGAATAGGCATAGGGCGTGTTGCCTATCCAGCGGTAGTCCAGGCGCTTGTACTGGTCCGCCGGCCGCCGGTCGTCCCCACGGAACTCGCCGGCCTTGGCGCCATTGACGTAATAGCTGACCACGCCGTCCTTCTGCGCGAAGAACTCCTGCCGGCCCTGGTCGTCGATGCGGGCGGCGCAGGCGTCGGCATCGTCCACCGACACGCCTCCCAACTCGGCTCCCCTGGCGTCGTAGTAGCTCACCCCCAGGCAGCGCCGCCCCTTGTCGAAATCGGTCATCCGCAAGTGCTCGACGACGTGGCGTCCGCCCACCTCCTTCGGCCACGGGAAATACCCGCCAGGCGGCAGCGTGCGCAGCGAATTGCCTTGCAGGTCGACCAGTTCGGAACCGTTCTTCAGCTCGCTGACCAGCAGCGCCTCGTTGCCGACGAAGCTCAGCGTGCGGGAAGACTGGCCTGACGGCACGCGCGTCGGCACCGCCCGGTCCTTGCCCGTGGCCGTATCGCGCAGCATGATCCGCCCGTCCGTCGCCTCGAAGGCCAGCCAAGCGCCATCGGGAGAGATGCTGGTGGTGCTGCGCGCCGTGATGTCGAAATCGGGCCGGGCATTGCCCGTTTCCTGCATGCCGAGCAGGCGCTTGTGGATCACGATGCGGCCCTGGTATTCGGGCGGAGGCGCCAGCGCCTGCAAGGCCTGCTCCTGTTCCTGCCGGACCGCCTCCTGCTGCTGCCGCTGCCGCGCCGCGGCCTCGCGCTCCCGCTGCGCCTGCTGCTCCCGCTCGCGGCGGGCATTCTCGGCGGCGCGCTGCTCCTGCTCTTCCTGGCGGCGCTGGTCCTCGGCAATGACCCGGCCGGTCTGTTCGATCATCTGGCCGAGCTGGCGGAACAGTGCGCCGGAATCGGCGGCCGATGCCGGCCAGCAACAACCCGCGGCAGCCAGCACGGCCACGCCGCGCAATACGCGAAAACGGGGGAAAGACGGGATATCCATGATGTCGAATCGGCCAGGCGAACAAACCGGGAAACCTGGGCGGAAACCGCCCAGGTCCCAGAATATCGTTACGGCAGAACCGTCACATCACTCAAATGAGGGGCAAACCCTGGAACGGGCGCAGGCAATCAAGGCAAACCCTATTGCTGCATTTGGTTTAATCAATTGGCAGGATATGGAAGCACCCACTATCATCGCAGGGCATTCGCCCTAACTTCGATGTTGGATGAAACCCATGCTTCTGGAAGTTCTGCTGGTCTGGCTGGCCTGTGCGCTGCTGGTGGTATATAGCGTCGAGCGCAAGAGAAGAAGACGAGATTCGGCCAGGAATGACCACGCCGTGCGCTAGCACGGCCACGACGGCCCGTTGCCCTTACAGGCACCCCACGGCAAAGCTGGACAGCAGCCGGGACTCCGGCACACCGCCGGCATGGCAGGCAAGGCGCAGGATCGCGGCGTTCAGGAAACACACGGCCAGGAAAGCGACGAGGACACGCAGGAATCGCTTGAGTCCTGGCCTTTCTGTCTCGCTGTAATAGCTCATACAAGCGCTTGGCAATTGATTCTAATTGCTAAACACGTTACAGCATCCTCCCTTTATTCGCAATTATGCGAACGACGTAGGTGTGATATAGACCGCCGGCCACAAGCTAGACGGACATGCCTCCCGACACCTCCAACGCCACGCCATTGACGTAGCTCGCGTCATCGGAAGCCAGAAAGGCGTATACGCTGGCGATTTCCTCCGGCGCCCCCAGCCGCCTCATCCAGCAGGCGGTCCGGAAACCGTCCAGCACCTTCTCCGGCATGCTCTTGAGGATGTCGGTCTCGACGAAGCCCGGACAGACCGCGTTCACCCGTATCCCCTTGGGACCCAGTTCGCGGGCCCAGGTCTTGGTGAAGCCGATCACGCCGAACTTGCTGGCCGCGTAGTTGGTCTGCCCGAAATTCCCGTACAGGCCGACCACGCTCGACGCATTCAGGATGACGCCGCGCTGCTGCGCCAGCATGGTGTCGACGACCGCCTGGGTGCAATTGAACACGCCCTTCAGGTTCACGTCGATGACCTGGTCGAACTGCTGTTCGGTCATGCGCGCCAGCCGGGCATCCTGCGTGATGCCCGCGTTATTGACCAGGATGTCTATGCGGTGGAACCTGGCCTTGATGGCGGCGACCACCGCGTCTATCCCTTCGCGGTCGGTCACGTCCAGCGCATGGGCCTCGGCCTGGTGGCCGGCTTCCCGCAGGGCCCTGGCCTGCTCGCGCGCGGCGTCGGCCGCCCGGTCGCACAGGATCACCGTGGCGCCCTCGCCGGCGAATTTCCATGCGGTGGCCCGGCCGATGCCGGCGGCGGCCCCCGTGATGATGGCTACTCGGTCTTTCAGCTTCACTGACATCCCCCTCCTGGATGGAATCCGGCCTCTTCCGCAACGCCGGGCCGGGCGCCGCATCGGCGCCAGTGTGTTTTTACCCTGTCCGGCAAAACCCCGCATCCGCAGCAATGACGCGGTCATATCGACCCCCTAATCTGCGCCGCTTTCGGGGGAACAAACGATGTCCATACGTATCGCCAAGAGTATCGCCAAGACCGGGCGCGGGGCGGCCGCCGCCCTGGCGCTCGCCGTGCTGTCCACGCTGGCCGCCTGCGGCGGAGGTGGAGACGGCTCCGCTTCGACCGATCCCGGTACGCCTGGCGGCCCGGGCACGCCGACCGATCCCGTCACGCCCACGCTGCGTGTCGGCATCCTGCCCGACACCCAGGGCGGCGATTCCGGCGTCGCCCTGCATCCCATGAAGGCCATCCTGGACCTGTACGCCAGATCGGGCGTCAACGTGGTCCTGGCGGTGGGCGACCTGGTGGAGAACGGCACGCCGGCCGAATACGCGCTGTGGCGCGGCCTGGCCGAGCAGTACAAGGGCAGGATGACCATTCTGCCCATCATGGGCAACCACGACCCCAAGGGCATAGACCAGGACTGGTACGACACGGTGGAGGGCTTCATCCCCGCCGACGCGCAGCACATGCCCGGTTCGGCCTACAAGAACTACGCGCTGGTGCGCGACAACGTGCTGTTCATCAACATCTCGTACGGCTGGCTGGAGCGGGCCTACGATTTCGTGGAAAGCATGGTCAAGGAGCACCGCGGCAAGGTCGACCACATCATCCTGCAGACCCACAACTCCTTCGCCGGCAACCGCTACGGGCTGGTGCGCGAGAACCTCGTCGACGGCAGCCTGGCCATCGTCAACGACGTCAGGTTCCGCGAGGCCTACGACAAGTACCGCAAGCTGTTCGCCGAGCACGACGTGATCTATGTCTCGGGCCACGAGCATCACTATGCGCGCAGCCTCATCCGCGACGATTCCGACCTGGGCTTCCAGCAGATCATCTCGGGCGATTCGGCCTACAAGGGCTACGAGACCCGCTTCGGCGAACACGAGCGCATCCAGAACGTGCTGATGCACAAGGTGCAGCACGAGGACACCGGCTTCGTCGACGCCAACGCCTCGATCTTCACCATCCAGGGCGGCATGCTGGACTACCGCTCCTACTTCGCCACCCATTCGGTCGCCCGCAACGAGGACGGCCCCAAGGAACTCGCCACGCCGCAGTGGAAACTGCTGGACCGTTTCGTGCGCTCCACGCAGCGCTGCGAAAAGGTCGTGTTCCCCGGCAGCGTGCCCGCGGACATCCAGCGCAACAGCGCCTACGACCCGTCCTACCGCACCAGCTACTGCGCCTCGGCCAGCGGCCATCGCGCGCGCCTGCTGGACGGCACCAACCGCAGCTTCAACCGCTACGACACCCGCACCCGCGGCATGAGCGCCACGCCGGGCTATTCCTATGCCGGCAGCAACATGGAAATGCTGTCCATGATGTACCGCTACATGTTCATCAGCGACGAGAGCTTCAGCCGCAACCTGAACAACAGCCGGCGCGCGCGGCTGGTGAACGAGGGCACCGGCGACGAGGAGATCGAGGTCCGCGCCACCACCATCGACCTGAAGAAACTGGTGGCGCTGAACTGGCGGAAGCGCGGCAAGGACACGGTGTCCGACGTGCTGTGGGTCAGCGGCATCGCGGGGCAGACCGGCACCTACATCGATCCCTGGGGACGCGCCAAGGACATCACGACCGCGACGGGCCTGCCGGGCAGCTACGGCGACGGCTCGGAAAGCGGCAAGCTGCCGGTGCGGTTGCCGGCCCACGCCACGCGCCAGTGGGAACTCAGCGCCGACCAGAGCGGCGACGCCTACGTGCTGGAGTTCGCGCTGCCCGAGGGTGCCGACGCAGGCGCGACCACGCTGGCGCGCCGCGACGCGAACGGCAAGTGGATCGCGCTGGCGCCGGCTTCGTGCATCAGCAAGCTGCCCTACCAGGCCGCGTTCCTGTCCGCGCTGCCGGCCGACGTCGACGCCTCGTGCGCCGCGGCCGTGGGCTATGACGCCACGAAGTCGGCCTACTGGGCCAGGGTCGACAAGGAAGGAGCGTTCGCGGTAGTGACGCGCTAGGCTGAAGCGAGACACGTCCGGCGTTTCCAGGAGCCGGCCATCCCTATATCATTCCAGGGAACATGGCCACGATCCCTCTTTCCTGACATGCCGGCGGCGGCCAGCAGCCCCACTCCCGCCACCGCGATCTCGCGCGGATCCCTGACGATCGCCGCCCTGTCGACGATCGTCGAGTGGTACGACTTCACGCTGTACCTGTACTTCGCGACGGTCCTGTCCCGCGTCTTCTTCGGCGGAGGCGACCTGTCGCTGCTGGCCACCCTGGCCGGCTTCGCCGTCTCGTACTTCATGCGGCCCCTGGGCGCCCTGGTGTTCGGCCATATCGGCGACCGCTTCGGCCGTCGCCGGACACTGCTGCTGTCCATGGCGCTGATGACGGCCGCCATGCTGGCGACCGCGCTGCTGCCCGCCTACGGCAGCCTGGGCGCCACCGCCGGCGTGCTGCTGCTCCTGCTGCGCTGCCTGATGGCGTTCTCGGTGGGCGGCGAATACACCAGCGTGGTGGCCTACCTGCTGGAAGGCGCGCCGCCCGGCCGCCGGGGCCTGGTCACGTCGCTCGCGTCAGCCGCCAGCGAAGTCGGCGCGCTGCTGGCGGTGGCGGTCTCGGCCGCGACCGTCGCCCTGCTCGCCCCCCCCCGACTCGACGCCTGGGGATGGCGCATTCCCTTCTTCGTCGGCGCGGCCCTGGCGGGCAGCATCTGGATCGCGCGCTCGGCCATGCAGGAATCGCCGGACTTCGAAAGGCAGCGGCGCCAGGGCACCATACCCGCCTCGCCCATCCTGCACACGCTCACCCATCATCGCGCAGCCGTGCTGCGGACCTTCGCGATCTCGGCGCTGGGCTCCATCACCTATTACGTCGGCATCACCTACGTGCCCGCGTTCCTGACCTCGGCCGGCGGCCGCGCGGAAGCCGAATCGCTCTGGCTGTCGACCGTCGCCGCCGTGGCCGTCATCGTGGTCACGCCCGCGGCCGGCGCGCTGTCGGACCGACTGGGACGCCGGCGCATGCTGATGGGACTGGCGGCCCTGGGCGCGGCCCTGCCCTTGTTCATGTTCACCTACATGGCGCACGGCACGACCGTGCAGGTCGCGCTGGGCGCGATCGCGCTGGCGCTGGTCGCCGGCGGCGTCAGTGCCGTGGGCGCTCCCGCCACGGCCGAGCAGTTTCCCGGCGAAGGCCGCCTGAGCGGACTGGCGCTGGGCGCGACCGCGGCCACCGCGCTGTTCGGAGGGCTGACGCCTTTCCTGGCGCAATGGCTGGTCCAGGCCACGGGCTGGACGGCCGCGCCGGGCGCGATGATCGCACTGGTCGCGCTGGCGGTGCTGCCCGTCCTGTGGAAAATGCCGGAGACCGCACCTTCGCGCTAGGCGCCCCACGCCTCCAGCGCGCGCGCCAGCACCTGGAAGATCCTGCCGTCGCCCGATTGCGAAACGTTGAAGCGCAGGAAACCCGCGGCGCTGCGCGACTGGCTGAACGCATTGCCCGGCGCCAGCACCACGTCGTCTTTCAGGCACGAACGCGCGATGTCGGCGGCATCCACGCCATCGGGCAGGCGGCACCAGACGAACATGCCCGCGGGCGGGACGAGCCAGGGCTGGATGTCCAGGGTTCTCAGCCGCGCGACGGTCTTGTCCATCGCCTCGGCCAGCCTATGCCGGACCTCCTCCATGTGCTTGCGATAGCCGCTGTGGGTCAGCGCGGCAAGCAGGACCGAGGCCGCCAGGTGTCCGTTGCCGAAGGTCGTGGCGATCTTCAGGTCGACCAGGTTGTCGATCCAGTCGGCCCGCGCGGCCACGTAGCCGCAGCGCAGCGAAGCCGAGACGGTCTTGGAGAAACTGCCGATGTGGATCACGCGATCCAGGCCATCGAAGGCGGCCAGCCGGGGGGCCGGCGCCGTCTCGAAATCGGCGAAGATGTCGTCCTCGACGATGACCAGCCCCGAGCCGTCGGCCAGCTTCAGCAGCCGGTGCGCCGTCACGGGCGACAGCGTCGCCCCCGTGGGATTGTGGATGGCGGAATTGGTGATGTAGAGCCGGGGCGCATGTTCCCGCAGCGCGGCCTCGAAAGCCGCGACATCCGGTCCGTTCGGCGTGTAGGGAATCCCCACGGCCTTGGCCCGGTGCGCCTTCAGCAAGGCATGGAAATTGAAGTAGCACGGATCGTCGACCAGTACGGTGTCGCCCGGCTCCAGCAGGAAACGGCAGATGAGGTCGATGGCCTGCGTACCCGAGTCGGTCAGCATGATCTGCTCGGGCGCTGCCTCGATGCCGGTGGCGGCCATCCTGCGGGCAAGCAGCTGGCGCAGCGGCGGCAGGCCCAGCGGCGTGCCGTAGTCCGCCAGCACGGGCGCGTCGGCGCGCGCCATGGCCCGCAACGCCCGGCGCATGCCGTCCTCGTACATCCATGCGGGAGGCAGCCAGCCGCAGCCGGGCTTGGGCACGGCATCGCCGGTCTCCAGCGACTGGCGCGATATCCACAGCGGGTCGACTTCCCGGTCCAGCTTCGGACCGATTTCCGACAGGGCCAGGGGCGCCGCCGGCCCGGACACGTAGAACCCCGAACCCGGACGGGACCGGATGGCGCCTTCGGCCGCCAGCCGCTCGTAGGCCTCGACCACGGTCGAGACCGACAGCCGCATGGCCTGGGCCTGCGCGCGCACCGAGGGCAGCCGTGCCCCCGGCGGATAGGCGCGCGAGGCGATCCTGGAGCGGATCGTTTCCATCACGGCGTCGATGCGCGTTCCCTGTCCCTTCATGACACCCCCGACTGTACCGATCCAATATCCATAACAGTTATCTTGAATTGTACTGGACCGTATCTGGGCCCGGATACCCGCCCATGCTCTACTTAGAGCCCCATGCACAGGTGGCACATGAACAAGACGACGAACGGATGGATCAACGGATTGATAGGCGTGGTGATTTTCGCCGGCTCGCTGCCGGCCACGCGGGCCGCGGTCATGGACCTGGATCCGATGTTCCTGACCGGCGCGCGGGCGGCCATTGCCGCCGTGCTGGGCGGGATGCTGCTGCTGGCCTTCCGCGAGCGCCGTCCGGCCCTGGTTGACCTGCCGGCACTGGCCGTGGTGGCCCTGGGCGTGGTGGTGGGCTTTCCGCTGTTGACCGCGCTGGCGCTGCGGCACGTCTCGTCCGCGCATTCCATCGTGTTTCTGGGACTGCTGCCGCTGTGCACCGCGATCTTCGGCGTATTGCGCGGCGGCGAACGCCCCCGTCCGGCATTCTGGCTGTTCTCGCTGCTGGGCAGCGTGTTCGTGGCCGGCCACGCCGCCCTGGGCGGCATCGGCGCATCGCTGCGCGGCGACCTGCTGATGCTGGCCGCCATCGTCGTGTGCGGCCTGGGCTACGCGGAAGGCGCACGCCTCTCGCGCCGGCTGGGCGGCTGGCAGGTCATCAGCTGGGCGCTGGTGCTGTCCCTGCCCGTCATGCTGCCCATGGCGCTGCTGGCCCGCCCCGTGTCCTTCGACCACGTGGGCGCGCCGGCCTGGTTCGGCCTGGCCTACGTGTCGTTGTTCAGCATGTTGATCGGCTTCGTGTTCTGGTACCGGGGTCTGGCGCAGGGGGGCATCGCGGCGGTCGGGCAATTGCAATTGCTGCAACCCTTCCTGGGCCTGGGACTGGCCGCGCTGTTCCTGCACGAATCGGTCAGCGGCACCATGGTGGCCGCGACGCTGGGGGCGGTGGGATGCGTGGCGGGCGCCAGGCGATTCGCGTGAACGAGCCGATACCGCGCGCTATTCCTCGGGCACCTTGAGCAGCACCGTATCGTCCGGCCCCACCGACCGCCCGTCCGGCGTACGGATGTCGAGACGGACCGGCAGGCCGGTCTCGCGATCGACCAGTTCCGAATGCGCCTCGCCCGGCTTGAACAGATGCCGCTCGCCGAACTGGCGCAGGGCGACCATCACCGGGAACAGGTCCCGGCCCACGGCCGTCAGGCGGTACTCCATCCGCGCGCCGCTATCCCCCACCGGGACGGCCTCCAGGATGCCGCGCGACACCAGGGTGCGCAGGCGCTCGGTCAGGATGTTCTTCGCGATGCCCAGGCTCTTCTGGAATTCGCTGAAACGCGTCAGGCCGTCGAACGCGTCGCGCACGATCAACAGCGACCACCAGTCGCCGATCACGTCCAGCGACCGGGCGCTGGGGCAGTAATCCCCCTTCAGGCTTTTTCGTCCAACCATGGCCCGCACTCCATCGAATTTTAAGTTGCATTATAAAACTTAAAATCTTATCCTTCCGAACGGTTGCGTAATAAAACCAAATTATTCGGGAGTCTTGAACATGGGTTCCACAACAGGCGCGGCGCCATCGCCGCTCACGCGTCCCGTCACGCTGCTCTTCGCGGTCGCCAGCGGCCTGGCCGTCGCCAACGCCTATTTCGCCCACCCCCTGCTGGACGTCATGGCCGACGATCTCGGCCTGTCCCGCGCGGTGGCCGGGCTCATCGTGGGCGCGACCCAGCTCGGGTACGGGCTGGGCCTGGTCCTGCTGGTGCCGCTGGGCGACCTGCTCGATCGCCGCAAACTCATCGTCGGGCAGTCGCTGCTTTCCGTGCTGGCCCTGGCCTGCGTGGGGTTGTCGTCGACCGCGGCCATGCTGCTCGCGTCCATGGCGGCGGTGGGCCTGCTCGCGGTCGTCACGCAGGCGCTGGTCGCCTATGCCGCCACCCTGGCCCGGCCCGGGGAACGGGGCCAGGTCGTGGGCGTGGTCACCAGCGGCATCGTGCTTGGCATCCTGCTGGCGCGGACGGCCGCGGGCCTCTTGACCGACCTGTCGGGATGGCGGACGGTCTATCTGGTGTCGGCCGCGCTGACGCTGGTGATCGCCGGGCTGCTCTACAAGGCCCTGCCTCGCCAGGGGCGCACCGGGCCGCGGATCTCCTATCCGCGCCTGATCGCCTCGGTGTTCACGCTGTTCCTCAAGGAACCGGTGCTGCGCATCCGCGCCGTCATCGCGATGCTGATCTTCGCCGACATCACCACGCTGCTCGCGCCCATGGTGCTGCCACTGGCCGCGCCGCCCTTTTCGCTGTCCCACACGGAAGTCGGCCTATTCGGGCTGGCCGGCGCCGCCGGCGCGCTGGGCGCCGCCCGGGCCGGCCGCTGGGCCGACCGCGGACATGGCCAGCGCACGACCGGCATCGCGCTCGCGCTGATGCTGGCCGCGTGGCTGCCGATCTCGATGCTGCCGCACTCCATCCTGTGGCTGGTCCTGGGCGTGCTGGTGATCGACTTCGGCCTGCAGGCGGCGCACGTCACCAACCAGGGCATGATCTACCGCGTGCGGCCGGAAGCGCAGAACCGCCTGACCGCCGCCTACATGGTGTTCTATTCCATCGGCAGCGCGGCCGGCTCGTCCATCTCGACCCTGGTCTATGCCCGCGCGGGCTGGAACGGCGTCTGCCTGATGGGCGCGGGCATCGGCGCGCTCGCGCTGCTGTTCTGGGCCGCCACCCTGCGCGCGACGCCGGCGGCGGCAACGTGTCAAACTAGCGCACCGACATTGTCCTAGGACGACATGAGAATACGAGGAAAGAGCGCGGCCGAGATCTTCGACAGCGTTCGCGCGCAGGTCCAGGCCCAGCAGCTCCTGCCCGGCCAGGGCCTGCCGCCCGTGCGCGAACTGGCGGCGCAGCTGGACGTCAACCGCAATACCGTGGCCGCCGCGTACAAGCGCCTGGTGGCGGCGGGCATCGCCACCGCGCAGGGGCGGCGCGGAACGACCATACGCGGCCAGGGCCCCGGCGAACAGGAAGGCGCGCTGCCCGATTCGCCGCTGGTGGACCTGGCCAGCGGCAACCCCAACCCGGCCTGGCTGCCGGACCTGTCCGCCGCGCTGCGCGCCAGGCCCTACCGGCCCCGGCTCTACGGCGAACCGTTGATCAACGCGGGGCTGGAGGCGCGCGCCCGTGCCTGGTTCGCCCCGGACTGCCCGGCCTCGTTCGAGGTCGACCTGGCCCATGGCGCGGTCGATGCCATCGAACGCCTGCTGGGCGCCCTGCTGGTCCCGGGCGACAAGGTCGCCGTGGAGAACCCCTGCTTCCTGAGCAGCATCAACCTGCTGCGCGTGGCCGGCCTGCAGGCGGCCGGCGTGCCGGTCGATGCCGAGGGCATGCAAGCCCAGGCCCTGGATGCCGCGCTGGCCAAGGGCGCCCGGGCGGTCATCCTGACGCCCCGGGCGCACAACCCCACGGGCTGCAACCTGAGCGCGCGGCGGGCGCGGGCCTTGTCGCGCGTGCTGGCCAAGCACCCTCACGCCGTCGTGATCCTGGACGACCATTTCGCCCTGCTGTCGAACGCCGCCTACCATTCGGTGCTGCCGGCGGGCCCCCGGCGCTGGGCGCTGGTGCGCTCGCTCACCAAGGCACTGGGGCCCGACATCCGGATGGCGCTGGTGGCAAGCGACGAAGCGACCTCCCGGCAGTTGCGCCTGCGCCTGGCATCGGGCACGAACTGGGTCAGCCACCTGCTGCAGGACATGGCGGAGACCACGCTGGGCAGCCCCGAGGCGGCACGGCTGATGAGGCGCGCCGGCAAGGACTATGCCTTGCGCAGGAAGCGCCTGGAAGACGCGCTGGACGGACAGGGCATCGCCTGCCTGGCCGGCGGGGACGGACTCAATCTGTGGGTACCGTTGGCCACCGATGACCAGGCGGTCGCCCGGGCGCTGGCCCGGCGGGGCTGGCTGGTGCGCCACGGGCAGGCCTTCGGGGTGCGCGATGCCGTGCCGGGGCTGCGTATCACGCTTTCCGGGATCGAGCCGGCGCAGTGCCGGCGTCTCGCCTCGGACCTGCGACACTGCCTCGGCTAGGGCGCCGGCGCCACGCAGGCCTCCGGACCGCATCCCGCATCCGCCGGTCCGTTCGCGGTCGGACCGGCGCCACCTTCGCCCCGCGCCGCGCCCTCTTCCAGCAATCGGCCGATGGCCGAGCCCAGGGCCAGGTCGTCGATGCTGCCCAGGTGATGCAGGCGGATGTGCCCCCTGCGGTCCAGCAGCACCAGGCTGGGCGTGCCGCCCAGGGCATAGTCCCGCATCGTCATCGGAATGTTGCCGTCCGGCGCGGGACGGTCGATGCCGATGGGGAAGCTCCAGCGATATTCCTGCGTGAACGCCCGCAGCGCGGCCGGCCCCGTCACGTCATGGTGCTCGAACACCGTATGCAGGCCGATCACGGCCACGTCGTCCTCGCGGAACATGCGATGCACGCGCTCGGCCTGCGGCAGGCCATGCGCCAGGCAGGCCGGGCACAGCATCTGGAAGGCGTATAACAACACCACCTTTCCCCGCAGGCCGGCCAGATCGACGGGGGCGCAGACATTGAGCCACTCGTCCACCTGCAGCGGCGGCGCTTCCACGGTATGGACCTTGGGTCGGGACATGTCGGACTCCTGTAGTCGTGCCCGAACATGATACTCTTTTGGCATAGGACAAAACCAACGAGCCGGACATGAGCGCGGACAGCGAAGCCCCCGGGGCCGATACCCCCACCCAGCACGACCAGCATGGCCGCTGGCCCCAGGCCACCTCGGTCGAGGATTTCCGGCGCAACCTGGCCACGGTGCGCGAACGCATCGCCACGGCCTGCCGGCGCGCCGGCCGCGACCCGGCCGGCGTGCGGCTGCTGCCGGTCAGCAAGACCGTGGACGAAGCGCGCATCCGGCTGGCCTATGACGCCGGCTGCCGCTTCCTGGGCGAGAACAAGCTGCAGGAAGCGGCGCGCAAGTGGGAAGCGATGTCCGACCTGGCCGACCTGAAGTGGTCCATCATCGGCCACCTGCAGACCAACAAGGCCAAGCTGGTGGCGCGCTTCGCCGCCGAGTTCCAGGCGCTGGACAGCCTGAGGGTGGCCGAGGCGCTGGACCGCCGGCTGCAAGCCGAGGGCCGCGCGCTGGACGTGTTCGTGCAGGTCAACACCTCGGGCGAGGCCAGCAAGTACGGCCTGCATCCGGACGATGTCGAGGACTTCCTGCGCGCAATGCCTGCCTTTTCCGCCCTGCGCGTGCGCGGGTTGATGACCCTGGCCCTGTTCTCCGCCGAAACCGAACGGGTCCGGCGGTGCTTCGTGCTGCTGCGCACGCTGCGCGACCGCCTGCGGCAGGACGCGCCGGCCGGCATCGGCCTGGACGAGTTGTCCATGGGCATGTCGGGCGACTACGAGATCGCCATCGAGGAAGGCGCGACCGTGGTGCGCGTGGGCCAGGCCATCTTCGGCGCCCGCAGCACGCCGGACGCCTACTACTGGCCCGCCGCCGACCCGGAGCCCGCATCATGAACAATCCCGGCCCGCTCCCGCTGGACGTGCTCTCCATCATGTCCCAGGTCGTCTACGGCCGCGTCGGCAATTCCGTCGCGGTGCCCAGGCTATGCCGCGCCGGCCTGCATGTGGCCGCCGTCCCCACCGTCGTGCTCAGCAATACGCCCCACTACCCCACGATGCATGGCGGCGCCCTGCCGCTGGACTGGTTCCAGGGCTACCTGGACGACCTCGTGGCCCGCGACGCGCTGCACCGGCTGCGCGCCGTGGTCGTGGGCTTCCTGGGCAACGCCGCGCAGGCCCAGGCGCTGGGCCGGTGGCTGGACAGGATACGGCCGGACCACCCGGACCTCATGCTGATCGTCGACACGGTCATCGGCGACCACGACCACGGCATCTACGTCGACCCGTCGCTGGTCGACGCCTACCGCGACCACCTGGTCGGCCAGGCTCGCGGCCTGACGCCCAACGGCTTCGAACTCGCGCAACTGACCGGCCTGCCCGTGGACGGCATCGACGACGCCATCCGCGCCGCGCGCCAGTTGCTGACGGGCAATACCGAATGGGTGGTCGTCACCAGCGCGGCGCCCGCGACCTGGACCCCGGACGACATGAAGATCCTGGTCGTGACCCGCGCCGGCACGACGACCATCGTTCATCCCCGACTGGCCCTGACGCCCAAGGGCACCGGGGATCTCTTCACCGCTTCGCTGGCCGCGCACCTGCTGGCAGGCGCGACTATCGAAACAGCGGCGCGGCGAGCCGCCGATGACGTCCTGTCGGCGCTGCGGGAAACGCAGCGCGCAAATTGCGCCGAACTGCTGCTGCCGCCCCATCCCTGAACGCCGAACCGGAGTCCCCGAAGATGAACCGTCAAGCCCTGGTTGTCCGCCACGTCGCCTTCGAAGACCTGGGCACGCTGGCCCCGCTGCTGGCCGAGCGAGGCTACGGCGTGCGCTACCTGGAAGCCGGCGTCGATGCGATCGATCCCGGCCCGCTGGCCGCGGCCGACCTGGCCGTGATCCTGGGCGGCCCGATCGGCGTCTATGAAACGGACCGCTATCCTTTCCTTGAAGCGGAGCTGGCGGCCATTGCCGAACGGCTGAAACAGGACCGGCCGACCCTGGGCATCTGCCTGGGCGCGCAATTGATGGCCAAGGCGCTGGGGGCGGACGTCAAGCCCACCGGACGCGTCGAGATCGGCCATGCGCCGCTTGCCCTTACCGACGAAGGGCAGCACTCGGTGCTGCGCGGCATCGGACAGGTGCCCGTGCTGCACTGGCACGGCGACCAGTTCGACATCCCGCCCGGCGCCGCTAGACTGGCGCAGACGCCCGGCTTTCCCAACCAGGCCTTCTCCCTGGGACCCCGCCTGCTGGGCCTGCAATTCCACCTGGAAGCCCAGGCCTCGCACATCGAACGCTGGCTGATCGGCCATGCCTGCGAACTGGCGGCGCACCGGATCGACGTCGCCGCCATCCGGCGGGATGCGGCGCGCCACGGCGCCGAACTCGAACGCGTGGCGCGCCAGGTCGTCGGCGACTGGCTGGACGGCTGCTGACGTCCGCGCCTCAGATCCGCGCCGCCTCGTCCCCCATGGCAGCCTCGGCCGCCTGGATGCCCGACAGGACGGCGGACGGCACGCCATAGCCCGGGAACGTGGTCTGCCCGGCCAGATACAGGCCGGACAGCGGCGCGCGGTGTGGAAAGAAGCGGTCCGGCGATGCGCCGGGCGCCACGCCATACAGCGCCCCCTCGTACAAATACCGCTGGCGGGCGAAGTCCTGCGGATCCAGCACACGGACGGCGTCGATCTCCAGCCCCGGCACGCACCGCCGCATGGCCTCCAGATAGCGGTCCACGGTCGACCGGGTCATGTCGGGCGTCCAGTCGTGGGCCGAGGCAATGCCGGTGGCCGGCGCGTACAGCTCCAGGATGGACCGGCCCGGCGGCGCCAGATCCGGCAAGACCTGCGTGGGGCAGGTGTACGCCAGCCAGCGCGGCGCATCCGGCGACGACACATGCAGCCGCCCCTGCTCGCGCATCGCCGGCACGTGGTTGACGATGAACGCGTCCGGCCTGGCGGCGACGGAGCCCCCCAGCTGGATCGATATCGCGCGATGGGACAGCGGCGCACGGCGCGCGCGCCGCGCCAGCGCCCGCGGAACCGCCTCGGCGGGCAGCAGGCGATTGACCACGTCGAAGCCCGAGCAGGCGGCGATCACGCAATCGGCCTGGATGCGCTCCCCACCCGCAAGCATGATGCCGCGCGCCACGCCGCCAGCCACCGCGATACGCTCGACCGGCCGGCCGCACAGGATGCGCACGCCATGACGCTCCGCCGCGCGGTACAACGCCTGGCTGATGGCCCCCATCCCGCCCCGGGGAAGATGGAAGCCCTCTTCCAGCAGGGCCACCAGCCCGATGATCTGCGTGGCGGGCAGCCGTTCCGGGCCCATGCCCGTATACAGCAAGGTGGACGCGACGGCGGCCTGCAGCCCGGCATCCGGGAAACGCCCGGCGATGAGGCGATCGGCCCGCCCCGACAGCGTGGGCAGGTAGCGCCACAGCCGCCCCAGCGTCCTGGCCAGGGCCGGCTCGAACGGCAGCACTTCCCGGACCAGCGTGCGATAGATCGGCGCCCAGCGGTGCCGCAGTTCGCCCAGACCGTCCCGCAGCATGGCCGTTCGTGCCTCGTCGCCCTCGACCAGGGAATCCTCCACGCCGGCCAGCCGTACCACCGTGCCGTCATCCAGATGCGTCGCATGTGGACGCGCGATGGCGACCAGTTCGGCCTCCCGGTCCAGATCCATGCCCAGCCGCGCGAAACCCGATCTCAACAATGAAGGAACCGCCACGTACACGGCGCCGTTGTTGAAGGTGAACCCCTGTTCGCCGACGGTGGAGCAGCAGCCCCCCGCCGCCTCGCCGGCTTCGGCCAGCACGACATCGATGCCCCGCCGGGCCAGCGCCACGCTGGCCGCCAGGCCCGACAAGCCCGCGCCGATGACCACCGCCGACCGTATCGACCTTCCCATGGCACTGCCTCCTTGCCCGCAAAAATTAGACAATGTACAAAATTCTACACTGTATAATTCCTTCATGACCAAGTCCGCCCTTCCCTCCAAGCGCCAGCGCACGCGCGACCACATCGCGACCGTGGCGGGCGGGCTGTTCGAACGCCACGGCTACGAGGCCGTGACGATGGAACAGATCGCCGTCGAGGCGGGTGTCGTGCGGGGAACGCTATACAACCACTTCGCGGTCAAGGAAGCCGTGCTTGCCGAATGGATGCACGCGCGCCTGGCCCGGGACCTGGCACCGCTGATGCAGGCGGTCATGAAGCGCAAGGCCTTCGCGTCCCGCGTCGCGGCGATCCTGGACGCCTCGGCCCGGTGGTGGGAGGAACATCGGCCGTACGCCGCGCCCTATATCCGCTTCCGCTTCCAGCAGGTGCGCGACGGGGCGGGCGGGCAGGCCTCCTCCGACATGGTCGCCGCGTACGCGGCGCTGATCCACGCGGCGCAGCAGGCCGGAGAAATCCGCAACGGCGAATCGCCCGGACGCCTGGCCAACTACCTGCATTTCCTGTATCTGTCGGCCCTGATGGCCTGGCTGGAGGACCCGAAGGCTTCGCTGCGCAGGGAGTTCGCGCGCGCCTTCGATTTCTTTCTTCAGGGCGCGTCGCGCCCCTGAGCTTCGCCGCCGTCCCCGCGCCGTCCACCGACCGCGATCCGGAAGGCCCCCAGCGCCATCACCGTCAGGAAGATCTGCACCACCGCGCAGGAGATGGCCGGATCCGCCCCATAGCCGACGAGCTTGGTGCCCAGCGCGCCGGCCGCCATCTGCCCGAACCCGTACAGGCCCGCCGCCGAACCCGTCAGCCCCGGGGCCGAGGACAGGGCTCGCGACAGCCCCGCCGGACTGGCCATGCCGCACCCCATGGTCAGCACGAAAGTGATGGCGATCAGCACCGGCACGTTCAGCCAGCCCATGGCCTGCACACCCAGGAACACCACGGCCATGGCCAGGCTGAGCCCCGCGCCCATGTAAAGGAACAGCTCCGTGTTCAACCGCCCCACCAGCCGCCGGGTCGTGGCCGAACCCAGGCTGGCCCCCACGATGGTGATCGCCGCGAACCAGCCGATCTGCGAGATGGGCAGGCCCAGCTGTCCGTGTACGATGTAGGGCGCCGTGGCCAGATAGGGATAAAGCGCCGTGCTGGAACAGGCCCCGCCCACCATGAACCCCAGGAACCGCCGGTTGCCGGCCAGATGGCCGTAGTCCCGCGCGATCTTGCCGAAGGCCAGCGGCGAGCGGTTCAGGTTGGTCTCGGGCAGCAGCCGCCAGGCGCACAGCACCATCGCGGTCGCCATGCACACCAGGAAGACATAGATCGCCCGCCAGCCAAAGCTGTCGGCCAGGTACGACCCCAGGATGGGCGAGAGCCCCGGCCCCACCAGCGTCAACAGGTTCAGCAGCGCCAGATCCTTGGTGGCCCGCTCGGACGTGGAGATGTCGCGGACGATGGAGCGACCCAGCGTAATGCCCGCCGCGCCGCCCAGGGCCTGCGCCAGGCGGGCGGCCAGCAGCCATTCGAGCGTGGGCGCGAACAGCGCGAACACGCTCGCCGCCAGATAAATGCCCAGGCCCAGCAGCAGCGTGGGCCGGCGCCCGATGGTGTCCGACACCGGCCCGTAGATCAGTTGCCCGAACGCCAGCCCCACCACGTACAGCGTAATGGTCTGCTGCATGCCGGCCGGGCTCGCGCCCAGGTCGGCGCCGGCCAGCGGCAGGGCCGGCATGAAGATGTGCATGGCCATCGTGCCGCTGAGCGTCACCAGCACCAGAAGCCACAAGGGCGCCCGGACGGAAGGGGCAATGGGCGGATGCGCGGGGGTCATCGAGGGCCTTTCTACAGCGTGTCGAACCGGCGCGCGATCTTTTCCAGGGCCTGGCGGGTGATGCGCAGTTCCTGCGCGGTCAGGTCGTCCAGCAGGCTGGCTTCGATTTCCAGGCTCTTGGCCACGATCCGTTCGGCCAGGGCGCGCCCGTGGGAAGTCAGGCGGATGGCCTTCGCGCGGCGGTCGTCCTCCGCCGCTTCCCACTCGATCAGGCCCAGTTCGCGCAACTGCGACAGGATGCGGACCAGCGACGACTTCTCCAGCGACAGCGTCTCGGCCAGATCCTTCTGGCGCACCACCGGTTCACGGGATTCGTACAGGGCCAGCAGCGGCGCGCGCGTGGCGTCCGTCAGCCCCATTTCCTTGAAATGCTGGTCGACCACCCGGCGCCACTTGCGGTAGACCGCGCCGACCAGCCGGCCGAAGCGGGCCCGGACGTGCTCGTCGAGCTGGGGAGGGGTCGCGGAATTAGGTTGCATGCGAACTATTTTCCCAGAAAATTAGTTCGCATGCAACCTAAGTCACGGACACGCCGCCTGTCGAACTGCCTTATATTCCGTAGCTCGGATGACAGCCCCTCTACCCATGAGCCCCCCCTACCCATGAGCCCCCCTACCCATGTCGATACGCCCTGAACAGCCGGACGACGCCGCGGCCATCGCGCACATGATCACCCTCGCCTTCGCCACCGCGCCGCATGCCAGCGGCACCGAGGCGAAAATCGTCGACGCCCTGCGCGAAGCCGGCGCGCTGGCCGTTTCGCTCGTGGCGCAAGCGGATGGACAGGTGGTGGGCCATGTGGCCCTGTCTCCCGTGGCGCTGTCCGACGGCACGCCCGGCTGGTACGGCCTTGGTCCGCTGGCCGTCGCCCCCGGACACCAGGGCAAGGGCATGGGCGGGCATCTGGTCGCGCATGCGCTCGATACGCTGCGCGCGCGCCACGCGGCGGGATGCGTGGTGCTGGGCGAGCCGGAATACTACGGCCGCTTCGGGTTCCGGGCCGATCCCGACTTCGTGCTGCCAGGCGTGCCGCCGGAATACTTCCAGGTAATCCGGTTCACGCCTGGAGCGGGTGGAGGAACGGTGGCGTATCACCCGGCGTTCGAGGTGGCGGCCTAGGGCCTGTTCACACTAAAGGGAGGCTCGCACAGGCCCTAGAGATCGCGGCCCCGCTTGCGGTACTCCCACGGCGCGACGGGCGCCGGCAAGGCCCACAGGCCGCGGCGCCCCGCCTTCGCCTCCCCCTGCATATCCACCAGCGCGCGTTCCGCCGTGAACGTGGGATAGACCCAGGCGTAGCCGTGCCGCAGCATCGTTTCCTGCACGCTGCCATGGCCGCAATCGACGTCGCCCAGCGTCCGGCCATAGCGATCACGGCCATGCCGCGACAGCCTGGCCTGCGTGCCCACCGGGCACAACGCCCGCAGGAAATCGCGCGAGGCGATCCCCGCGGCCTGGCCGATCTCCGGCGCATCGATCCGCTCCAGGCGCACCGGCGCGCTTTTCTTCTGCGAAGGACATAGCAGGCGCATGGTGTCGCCGTCGTGAACGGACGTGACAGTGCAGACCTGCGCGTAAGTGGCCCATGGCAAGGCGAAGGCCGCGATGCCTGCCAGATACCGAATCGTCGAAATCGTCATTTTCATGGCCCGCATTATCCCAGCCCCGGCCATCCGGCCCGCCGCACCATTACCGGGCGCGCGCGCCCCCGAGTCGAGCGCGCTGGCGCGCCACTCCTGTGCGCGGCCGGGCATCGCGGCCGCGCACCCACCGGATCCCCGCGGTTTTCCTGCCTGGCACGGCTCTTGAATAGGTTCATCCGAACTTGTACACAAGAGGGAATACCAGATGCGCGGATGGACGATTTCCGACTGGCTCGACGCATACCGGGCCGGCGCCCAGCCGGCACGCTTGCTTGGCGAGTTGCTGGAATCCCTGGCCGGGCCGGATCCGGCCTGGATTTCGATCGCCAGCCAGCAGGCGCTTCAGGCGCAGTTGTCGGCGCTCGACAACCGGCTGCGGTCGGTCGGCGGAAACATCGGGAAGCTGCCGCTGTACGGTGTGCCGTACGCGGCCAAGGACAACATCGATGCCGCCGGATTCGCGACCACCGCGGGCTGCCCGGCGTTCGCCTACACGCCGGCGGCGAACGCGACGCTGATCGCGCGGCTCGCGCAGGCCGGCGCAATACTGATCGGCAAGACCAATCTCGACCAGTTCGCGACGGGGCTGGTGGGCGTGCGTTCGCCCTATGGCATACCGACGAATGCCTTCGATGCCGAATACATCTCGGGCGGATCGAGCTCCGGCTCGGCCAGCGTCGTGGCGCGGGGCATCGTTCCGTTCTCGCTGGGAACCGACACCGCCGGCTCGGGCCGGGTGCCCGCCGGGCTGAACAACATCGTCGGGCTCAAGCCGACGCGAGGCGCGTTCAGCAACACCGGCGTCGTGCCGGCGTGCCGGACGCTCGACTGCGTGTCGGTGTTCTCGACGACCGTGGAAGATGCGGTGCGGGTCCACGAGGTCGCCGCATCGCTGGACCTGGCCGATGGGCTCTCGCGGCAGGCGCCCGCTGCCGCGCTGACGTGGCGGGTTCCCGGCACCCCGCGCTTCGCCATCCCGGCGGACCCCGAATTCTTCGGCGACGCCCTGTCCGAGCAAGCCTTCAAGGCCGCGGTCGCGCACATCGAGGCGCGCGGCGCGACGTGCGTGCCGGTCGACTTCTCGGTATTGGACGAGGTGGCCGCGCTGCTCTACGACGGCCCCTGGGTGGCGGAACGGTATGCGGCCATCCGCGCCTTCGCGGCGGAGCACGAAGCCGACATGCATCCCGTCGTTCGCGACGTCATCTTCAAGGCGCGCGATTTCTCCGCCGCCGATGCCTTCGACGGCATCTACCGGCTCGCGGACCTGAAACGCCGGGCCGATGCGCTGCTGGCGCAGTTCGACGCGCTGCTGGTTCCCACCGCGCCGACCCACTACCGGATCGCCGAACTGCTGGCCGATCCGATACGCCTGAACAGCAACCTGGGCAAGTACACGAATTTCGTCAACCTGCTCGACTGGAGCGCCATCGCGGTGCCGGCGAACCTGCGCGAAGACGGACTGCCGTTCGGCATCACCCTGATCGGCGACGCCTGGCGCGAAAAGGCCCTGGCCGGCTTCGCCGCGTCGTGGCACAAGGCGACCGGCTTGACGCGCGGCGCGACGGGGCTGCCGCTTGTCCCGGATGAACCCGCCACGGCGCGGGCCGCGGACGTCGCCCCGGCGGACGAGGCTATCCGCGTCGCGGTGGTCGGCGCCCATCTGCGCGGCATGCCCCTGAACCACGAACTGACCTCGCGGGCGGCCCGCTTCGTCGAGGCGACCACGACCGCCGCCGACTATCGGCTCTATGCGCTGGCCAACACGACGCCGCCCAAGCCCGGCCTCGCGCGCGCGGGTCAGGGCAAGCCGATACGGGTGGAACTCTGGGACGTTCCGGCGGCGGCATTCGGCTCGTTCGTCGCGGGCGTTCCGGCGCCACTGGGCATCGGCACGCTGACCCTGGCCGACGGCCGGCAGGTCAAGGGCTTCATCTGCGAACCCTACGCCCTGAACGACGCCAGTGACATCACCGAATTCGGCGGCTGGGCGAATTACCTCGACAGTCGGCGCCAAGACACCGAGCCGTCACGTTCCTGAATCCGGAGCCCTCATGTTCGATACCGTACTGATCGCCAATCGAGGCGAAATCGCCTGCCGCATCGCACGCACGCTCAAGCGGATGAACGTCCGTTCGGTGGCGGTCTATTCCGACGCGGACCGCAACAGCCTGCACGTCTCGGCGGCCGACGTGGCCGTGCCGCTGGGCGGCAACACCGCCGCCGAAAGCTACCTGCGCGCCGACCTGATCATCGCGGCGGCCAGGCAGACCGGCGCGCAGGCCATCATTCCCGGCTACGGCTTCCTGTCCGAGAACGCCGAATTCGCCGCCCGGTGCGAGGCCGAAGGCATCGCGTTCGTCGGCCCCACCTCGCGGCAGATGGAGCAATTCGGCCTGAAGCACGCGGCGCGCGAACTGGCCCGGCAGGCCGGCGTTCCGCTCACGCCCGGCTCGGGCCTGCTGGCCGATGCCGACAGCGCGCGCGCCGCCGCCCAGGCCATAGGCTATCCGGTCATGCTCAAGAGCACGGCGGGCGGCGGAGGCATCGGACTGACGCGCTGCGACGACGACACCGAGCTGCTCGCCGCCTTCGAGTCCGTGCAGCGGCTGGGCCAATCGTTCTTCGCGAACGGCGGCGTATTCGTCGAGCGCTTCGTCGACCGCGCCCGTCACGTCGAGGTGCAGATCTTCGGGGACGGCAACGGCAACGTGGTCGCGCTGGGCGAGCGGGACTGCTCGCTGCAGCGGCGCAACCAGAAAGTGGTCGAGGAAACGCCCGCGCCGGATCTGCCCGCCCAGGTGCGCGGCAGGCTGCTGGCCGCGGCGGAAAGCCTGGGCCGCTCCGTGGGCTACCGCTCGGCCGGCACGGTCGAGTTCATCTACGATGCCGCGCAGCAGGCGTTCTACTTCCTCGAAGTCAACACGCGGCTCCAGGTCGAGCATGCGATCACCGAGAGCGTGACCGGCATCGACCTCGTCGAGTGGATGATACTGACCGCCGCCGGCACGCCCCCCGCGCTGGACCGGCCGATCACGCCCAAGGGGGCATCGATCGAGGTGCGCATCTACGCCGAGAACCCGCTGCGCAACTTCTCGCCCAGTCCCGGCACCCTGACCGAAGTCAGCTTTCCGCCCGGCATCCGGGTGGACGGCTGGGTGGAAACCGGCACCGAGGTATCGGCCCACTACGATCCCATGATCGCCAAGCTGATCGCGCACGGGGCCGACCGGCCCGCCGCCATCGCGGCGATGGCGCGCGCGCTCGACGCGACCCGCCTCTGCGGCATCGCGACGAACCTCGACTACCTGCGCAAGATCGTCGCAAGCCAGGGGTTCCGCGACGGCGATGTCTCGACCCGCTATCTGGACGGCTTCGCCTACCGCCCGTCGGTCGTCGAGGTGATCGACGCCGGCACGTACACGACCGTCCAGGACTACCCCGGGCGCGTGGGCTACTGGGACATCGGCGTGCCACCGTCGGGTCCGATGGACGACTGGGCCTTCCGTCTGGCCAACCGCATCGTGGGCAACGACGAAAAGGCGGCCGGCATCGAGGCGACGGTGCTCGGCCCGACGCTGCGCTTCCACGGCGACACCGTGATCGCGCTTACCGGCGCGCCCACGGATGCGCAACTCGATGGCTTGCCGGTCGAATTCTGGGCGCCGGTCACCGTCCGGGCCGGACAGACCCTGAAGATAGGCAAGGCCAAGAGCGGCTGCCGGACCTACCTGGCCGTGCGCAACGGCCTGGACGTACCGCTGTACCTGGGCAGCCGGTCCACGTTCGCGCTCGGCCAGTTCGGCGGCCATGCCGGGCGCCCGCTGCGTCCGGCCGACGTGCTGCCGATTGCCGATCCGGCGCTGGCCGCGACCGCGGACCTGGCGCCCATCCATGCCCCCGCTCCGCTACCGTCCGCTCTGGTGCCCGCCTACGGGCGGGAATGGGAGATCGGCGTCCTGTACGGCCCGCACGGCGCCCCCGATTTCTTCAAGCCGGAGTCGATCGAGACGTTCTTCGCCAGCCAATGGGAAGTCCATTACAACTCGAACCGCCTGGGCATCCGGCTCAATGGTCCCAAGCCCGAGTGGACGCGCTCGGACGGCGGGGAAGCCGGCCTGCATCCGTCGAACATCCATGATTGCGAATACGCGATCGGCAGCATCAACTTCACGGGCGACATGCCGGTCATCCTCACGCGCGACGGCCCGAGCCTGGGCGGCTTCGTCTGCCCGGTCACGATCGCCAAGGCCGAGCTGTGGAAGGTCGGGCAGGTCAAGCCCGGCGACCGCATCCGCTTTCGCGAGATGTCGTTCGACGAGGCGCTCGCGCTGGAGCGGCGGCAGGATGCCTTCATCCGCGACTGGAATGCGGCATCGATCGATGCCCCGGCGTTTTCCGCGCACCGCGGCTCGCCCATCCTGTTCGAGGCGCCCGCGCTGGGCGAAAGGCCCAAGACCGTCTTCCGGCAGGCCGGCGACAAGTACATCCTGGTCGAGTACGGCGACAACGTGCTCGACCTGAACCTGCGATTCCGCGTCCACGCGCTGATGGAGGCGCTCAAGGCGGACGGCCTGGCCGGCGTGCTCGAACTGTCGCCGGGCGTGCGATCCCTGCAGGTGCGCTACGACAGCCGGATCATCGGCCAGCGGGCGCTGGTCGATGCGCTGGCGGCGACCGACGCAACGCTGGCCGGCATCTCGACGATGAAGGTGCCGAGCCGGGTGGTGTACCTGCCCATGGCCTACGAGGATTCGGCGACGCTGGACGCGGTGGCGCGCTACCGGCAGTCGGTGCGCGACACCGCGCCATGGCTGCCCAGCAACACCGAGTTCATCCGGCGCATCAACGGCCTGGGCTCGGCCGGGGACGTGCGCGATACGATCTATCAGACGAGCTACATGGTGCTGGGCCTGGGAGACGTCTACCTGGGCGCCCCCTGCGCGGTACCGGTGGACCCGCGCCACCGCCTGCTGACCTCGAAGTACAACCCCGCGCGCACCTACACGGCCGAAGGCACGGTCGGCATCGGCGGCGTGTACATGTGCATATACGGCATGGACTCGCCCGGCGGATACCAGCTGGTGGGACGGACACTGCCGATCTGGAACAAATTCCTCAAGAACGAAGCATTCGTCGATGGCAAGCCATGGCTGCTGCGCTTCTTCGACCAGGTCCGCTTCTACCCCGTTACCGAGGTCGAACTGGACCGGCTGCGCAGCGACTTCCGGGAGGGCCGCCAGGGCGTGCGCATCGAGGAAGAGATCTTCGATCTCGGTGAATACAACGCCTTCCTGGCGCGGATCGAACCGGAGCTGGCGGTGCTCCGGGCCACCCAGAAACAGGCGTTCGACGCGGAAGTCGCCCGCTGGGCAACCCAGTCCGACGCGGTTGGCGCCGCCGAAGGCGGCCCGGACGACGCCGTTGTGCACGAAGACCCGACGGGCTCGATCGTTGCCGCCGACATCACGGGCAACGTCTGGAAGCTGCTCGTCGAGCCCGGGGCAGCCGTGAAGGCGGGAGACTCGCTGCTGATCCTGGAGGCGATGAAGATGGAATTCCACATCTCCGCGCCGCACGACGGCCTGGTCAAGAGCCTGCACTGCCGCCCCGGCATGATGATCAGCGCCGGCGATCCCCTGGTGTCGCTGGCATGACCGCCGCCCCATAACCATTCCTGGAATTCCGTATGGCGGACAACCGCGCGCCGGGCGAGCCGGCGCAGAACGCGAACAACCTCGCGACACAGATCTACGCCCGCTTGAAGGCGGACATCTTCGACTTCCGATTGCTGCCCGGCGACAAGTTCAGCGAAGGCGACGTCGCCGCGCGCATGCAGGTCAGCCGCACGCCGGTGCGGCAGGCGCTGTTCTGGCTGCTGCGCGAGGGCTACGTGGACGTACACTTCAAGAGCGGCTGGCAGGTACGGACCTTCGACTTCAAATACTTCGAAGACCTGTACGAGATCCGCGTGATGATGGAAACGACGGCAATCGGCCGCATCGTCGCCGGACGCCAGACGGCGCAGCTCGATCCGCTGCGGGAGATCTGGTGCGTGCCGCCGGCAATGCGCGAGCACGACCCGGCCAAGGCGGCGGCGCTCGACGAGGGCTTCCACGCGGGGCTGGTCGCCGCGACCGGCAACCTCGAGCTGGCGCGGATGCACACGGACGTGGCCGAACGCATACGCATCATCCGCCGCCTCGACTTCACGAAGCCGCCGCGCGTGGCCGCCACGTACGACGAACACGCGGAAATCCTCGAGGCCATCGGCAAGGACGACGCCGCGCTCGCCCAGCGGATGATCCGCGCGCACATCGCCGAGAGCCAGGCCGAAGTCAAGCGCATCACGCTGTACATGATGCAGACCGCCCGCGAGCGCTACGCGTCGCGCGAGCAAGCCTGAATCTCCCGGGATGCGTGCGGGGCGCACCAGCATGGCGCCGCCACGCACCGACATCAGTCACGGCCAGGCACGCACGGCCCGTCGCATCTCTTCTTCCCAAGGCCGAGCGCGCGGCCCATCCGCTGGCCCGGAAGTTGCATCTTCAATGCCGTCTTGTATCCAAGACGAAATACAACCTTCCACTTCCAAGGACGATCAATGAAAAAGCGTGAGTTTCTGAAGGTCGCATCGGCAGCGGGCCTGGCGGGAATCGCCGGCAGACTCCCTTCCGCATTCGCGCAGGGTGCGAACAAAGGGCCGATCAAGGTGGGCATCCTGCATTCGCTGTCGGGCACGATGGCGATCTCGGAAACGTCGCTGAAAGACACGGCGCTGATGACGATCGCCCAGATCAACGCGGCGGGTGGGGTGATGGGCCGGAAAATCGAACCGGTCGTGGTCGATCCGGCCTCGAACTGGCCGCTCTTCGCGGAAAAGGCGCGCCAGTTGATTTCGCAGGACAAGGTCGCCGCCGTGTTCGGATGCTGGACGTCGGTATCGCGCAAGTCCGTGCTGCCCGTGTTCGAAGAGCTGAACGGCCTGCTTTTCTATCCGGTGCAGTACGAGGGCGAGGAGATGTCGCGCAACGTGTTCTACACCGGCGCCGCGCCCAACCAGCAGGCCATCCC
The DNA here is from genome assembly GCF_004216695.1 of Pigmentiphaga kullae. Lineage (GTDB taxonomy): Bacteria > Pseudomonadota > Gammaproteobacteria > Burkholderiales > Burkholderiaceae_B > Pigmentiphaga > Pigmentiphaga kullae. Next base: position 2,524,474 of record NZ_SGXC01000001.1, on the reverse strand, counting down.
CGCGACCGAATACCTGATGAGCGCGGAAGGCGGCGGCGCCAAGCGCTTCTTCCTGCTGGGCACCGACTACGTCTACCCGCGCACGACCAACAAGATCCTGCGGGCCTTCCTGCAATCGAAGGGCGTGCAGGACGCCGACATCCAGGAGGTCTATACGCCGTTCGGCCACAGCGACTACCAGACCATCGTCGCGAACATCAAGGCCTTCGCTCGCGGCGGCAAGACCTGCGTCATCTCCACGATCAACGGCGACTCGAACGTGCCGTTCTACAAGGAACTCGGCAACCAGGGCCTGAAGGCGGCCGACGTGCCCGTCGTGGCGTTCTCGGTGGGCGAGGAAGAACTGCGCGGCATCGACACCAAGCCGCTGGTCGGCAACCTGGCCGCGTGGAACTACTTCATGTCGCTGCGCAATCCGGAGAACACGAAGTTCAGGGAAATGTTCGCGGACTGGGTGAAGAAGAACAACCTGCCGGGCGGCGCGAAGCGCGTGACCAACGATCCGATGGAGGCCACCTACGTCGGCCTTCACATGTGGAAGCAGGCGGTCGAGAAGGCCAAGAGCACCGACGTCGACAAGGTGCGCGCCGCGATGATAGGCCAGAAGTTCGCCGCCCCCTCGGGCTTCACGCTGGAGATGGACGGCAACCACCACCTGCGCAAGCCGGTGATGATCGGCGAAGTGCGCGCGGACGGCCAGTTCAACGTCGTCTGGCGCACCAAGGCGCCGGTGCGCGCCCAGCCGTGGAGCCCCTACATCCCCGGCAACCAGGGCAAACCGGATGTAGTCGGCGCGCTTCCCGGGCTGCCGCGCCTGGCTTGAGCCCGATGGCCGGGGCGCGGCGCGGTTGCCGCGTCCCGGCGGATTTCCGCCCTTGTTCAACCCGATCCCGCTTACATGAACCTGCGCCCATACCTGCGTGCCGTGGCCGTCTCGGCGGCGCTCGCGTGCCCCGGCCCGGCGGCCTTCGCCCTAAACGCGGCCGACGTCGCTCCGCTGGGCGGTGACGACTTCGATGCCAAGCTGACTGCGATCGACAAACTGATCGAGACCCGCGACGAGCCCTCGTTCGCGCTGCTCCAGGCACTTTCCGACGACAACGCGCTGGCCACCGACGCGGGGCAGGTGTTGATCCGGTCGGACGAGACCACCCGCGACGCGGCGACCGGCGGGCCGGTCGGCCAGGACGTGGCCGATGCCGCGCAGCCTGTCACGCTGAACAATCTGCTGCGCGCGAAAGTCGCCGGCGCGCTGGCCGGCCTGCAGCTCGCATCGCCCGATGCCGCCGCGCGCGGCGCGGCGATCGACGCGCTGCTGAAGAATCCGGATCCGTCGATGAAGCCCCTGATCGACGCCGCGCGCGCGCGGGAAGCCGATCCCGCCCTGAAGCAGCGCCTCGACACGCTATGGTCGATGACCGCGCTGCACGCCCCGGATGCCGCGACCCGGCTCGAAGCGGTCAAGCTCGTCGCCGCCCGCAAGGATCCGGGCATGTACGAACTGCTGCGCCCGCTGACGGCCAAATCGGCGACCGGCGCATGGCAGGAACCCGACCCGCAGGTACGGGCCGTCGCCCAGCAAGGGCTCGACACGCTGGACGGCATCGAGCGCCGCGGCCGGATCGCCGGCACGCTCTTCGCCGGCCTGTCGCTCGGCAGCGTGCTGCTGCTGGCCGCGCTGGGCCTGGCGATCACCTATGGACTGATCGGCGTCATCAACATGGCACACGGCGAATTCCTGATGATCGGCGCCTACGCGACCTACGTCGTGCAGACACTGTTCCAGCGCTACGCGCCCGCGGCCTTCGACTGGTATCCCCTGGTGGCGGTGCCGGTCGCGTTCATGGCGGCGGCGCTCGGCGGCGCGGCCATCGAACGCCTGGTCCTCAAGCACCTGTATGGCCGGCCGCTGGAGACGCTGCTGACCACCTTCGGCATCAGCCTGATCCTGATCCAGGGCACGCGCATGATCTTCGGCGCACAGAACGTCCAGGTGGAAAACCCTTCATGGATGAGCGGGGGCGTGACCGTCATGCAAAGCCTGATCCTGCCCTACAACCGGATCGCGATTCTTGCGTTTTCGCTGGCGGTGGTCGCGCTGGCCTGGGCCGTGCTGACGCGAACGCGCCTGGGCCTGTTCGTGCGCGCGGTCACGCAGAACCGCCGGATGGCCGCCTGCGTCGGCGTGCGAACCGCGCGCGTGGATGCCTATGCGTTCGCGTTCGGCGCCGGCATCGCCGGTCTGGGGGGCTGCGCGCTATCGCAGATCGGCAACGTCGGGCCCGACCTGGGCCAGAGCTACATCATCGACTCCTTCATGGCCGTGGTGCTGGGCGGAGTCGGCCAGATCGCCGGCACGGTCATCGGCGGCTTCGGACTGGGTCTCGTCAGCAAGGCGATCGAACCGTTCTGGGGCGCCGTGCTCGCCAAGATCGCCGTGCTCGTGCTGATCGTCCTCTTCATCCAGAAACGTCCGCAGGGCCTGTTCGCCCTGAAGGGCCGCAGCGCGGAGGCCTGACATGGCTGTCACGATATCGACGATGCCCGGAATCCCCCCCGCCGCCCGCCAGGACACCGCCCGGGCGCTGGGCCTGCCGCCGCGCCCCGCGCTGCTCTCGCGCAACGCCTGGCTGGCGCTGCTGGCCCTGAGCCTCGCGGTGGGCATAGGCGTGCCGGTCGGCGCGCTGGTGGTGCCCGAGACGAGCGCCTTCCACCTGTCCGCCTACGCGATGACGCTGGCCGGCAAGTTCATGTGCTACGCCATCGGGGCGCTCGCGCTGGACCTCGTCTGGGGCTACTGCGGCGTGCTGAGCCTGGGGCACGCGCTGTTCTTCGCGCTGGGCGGCTACGCGATCGGCATGTACCTGATGCGCGCCATCGGCAGCGACGGCGTATACGGCAGCGAACTGCCCGACTTCATGGTGTCCCTGAACTGGCAAGCCCTGCCCTGGTACTGGGAAGGCACCCAGCACCTGGGATACGCACTGCTGCTGGTGGTGCTGGTACCCGCGGCCGTCGCCTGGATATTCGGCTTCTTCACGTTCCGCTCGCGCGTCAAGGGCGTGTACCTGTCCATCATCACCCAGGCCCTGACCTTCGCCGCGATGCTGCTGTTCTACCGCAACGAGACCGGATTCGGCGGCAACAACGGCTTCACCGACTTCAAGCGCATCGCCGGCTTCGCCATCACCCACCCCGGCACCCGCACCGCCCTCTTCCTGCTGACGTTCGCCACCCTCGTGCTCGCGTTCATCGCCGCGCGCGCCATCGTCACCTCCAAGCTCGGCCGCGTCGTCACCGCGGTGCGCGACGGCGAGACCCGGCTGATGTTCCTGGGCTACAACCCGCTGGGCTACAAACTGTTCGTGTGGACCGTATCGGCCATGCTGTGCGGCATCGCGGGCGCCCTGTACGTGCCCCAGGTCGGCATCATCAACCCCGGGGAAATGTCGCCCGGCAACTCCATCGAAATGGCGATCTGGGTCGCGGTCGGCGGGCGCGGAACGCTGATCGGCCCCATCCTCGGCGCCTTCACGGTCAATGGCGCCAAAAGCTTCTTCACCGCCAACTTCCCCGAATACTGGCTGTTCTTCCTTGGTCTGATCTTCGTGCTGGTGCCGCTGCTGCTGCCGCGCGGCATCATGGGCCTGATCGAAAACGTCTTCAAGCGGAGCAAGCACTGATGGACACGCATCCAGCAACTGACCGCGCGAAGGCACCGGCGCCACGCGGCGCGCCGGGACTCGGCGACGGCCTCGACCGGCCCGCCCTGTCGGGGGCCCCCGCCCTGGGACACGTGGTCCAGCCCAACGCCATCGACGTGTCGCACGGCACCATCCTCTACCTGGAAGACGTGACGGTCAGCTTCGGCGGCTTCCGCGCATTGAACAAGCTTTCCCTGACGGTCGACGCCGGGGAACTGCGATGCGTGATCGGCCCCAACGGCGCGGGCAAGACGACGATGATGGACGTCATCACCGGCAAGACCTCGCCTGACTCCGGCAAGGTCTACCTGGGCCAGAGCATCGACCTTACCCGCCTGAACGAACCGCAGATCGCCCAGACCGGCATCGGCCGCAAATTCCAGAAACCCACCGTGTTCGAACAGCACCCGGTATGGGAAAACCTGGAGCTCGCGATGAAGGCGGACAAGCGCTGGTGGGCGTCGCTGCGCGCGCGCCTGGACCGCCCGGCCCAGGCCCGGATCGAACACACGCTGGAAGTGATACGCCTGGAGAGCGATGCGCGCCGGCTCGCGGGCGAACTCTCGCATGGCCAGAAGCAGCGGCTCGAGATCGGCATGCTGCTGATGCAGCAACCGGCCCTGCTCTTGCTGGACGAACCCGCCGCCGGCATGACCGACGACGAAACCATGGAACTGGCCGTGCTGCTGAACCGCCTGCGCGGCACCTGCTCCATGATGGTGGTCGAACACGACATGGAATTCGTCGCCGCGCTGGCCGGCGCAACCGGCCGCGTGACGGTCATGGCCGAAGGCCGCGTGCTGGCCGAAGGCTCCCTGGACCACGTGAAACGGGACGAAGCCGTCATCGAGTCCTATCTGGGACGCTGATCTTGCGGGAAACAGACGATGCTGAACATTGAAGGATTGAACCAGTTCTACGGCGGCAGCCACATCCTGCGCGACGTCTCCATGACCGTGCCCGACGGCAAGCTGACCGTGCTGCTCGGCCGCAACGGCGTCGGCAAGACCACCCTGCTGCGCTGCCTGATGGGCGTCGTGCCGGCCAAAAGCGGCACCATCGCCTGGCACGGCCAGCCCTTCACCAAGCTGCCCACCTACGAACGCGTCGCCCGCGGCCTCGCCTACGTGCCCCAGGGGCGCGACATCTTCCCGCGCCTGACGGTCGAGGAAAACCTGCTGGTCGGGGCGGCCAGCCGCAGGGCGCCCGCCGGCGTGCCCGAGCACATCTACGCGCTGTTCCCGGTACTCAAGGACATGCGGGCCCGGCGCGGCGGGGATCTCTCGGGCGGCCAGCAACAGCAACTGGCCATCGGCCGCGCCCTGATGAGCGAGCCGCAGCTTTTGATCCTGGACGAACCCACGGAAGGCATCCAGCCCTCGATCATCCAGGAGATCGGCAGGACCCTGCGCCGCCTCGTCGACGAAATGGGACTGACGGTGCTGCTGGTCGAGCAGTATTACGACTTCGCAAAGGCGATCGCGGACCGGTACTGGGTGATGAACCGGGGGGAAATCGTGGCCAACGGGCTGGGTGCGGACATGGATGCGCAAGGGGTGCGGGAGATGATTGCGGTCTGACAACCGGAGCCGCCGCAGGCAGCAGGTGCCAGCAGCACGCAGGTGCTGATCAGGGTGCGCGGGAACATGTATGGCGTCTCCGGCGACGGCCCGAATATCGATCAGCGCTCGTTGGATCATGCTCCTTCTGTCTGGCTTGCGCTGTCGCTGGGATTTGTTACCAACATAAAATCTCGACGACGCCCGAGCGCAATAAACTCCACTTCCCGCATCCATAGGAAATTCCATGAAGCTAGTAGCCGCTCTCGTTTTTCTTGCCTCGACATTGACTGCCTGTGCCGTGTACACGCCTGATGGAGCAGTGATCGTCGATCCAGGGATGAGCCGTGGAGGTGGGGGTGGAGGCGGTTTCTGTCCTCCGGGCCAAGCGAAAAAGGGGAACTGCTGACTGCTCCCCGGGGGCGCTACAGCTGCACGGAGGCATGAGCTACTAGTTGCCGGAGTCCCCGCTATCCGGCGGGCACGCCATGCCGCCAGATCGGCCAGGGAATCGCGCCTGGTGGCCGATTCCTGGACCTCACGCTTGGTCGGAAAGGCGACGGTTTCGCGGCGACCTTGACGCATGATCTCTGTGCGCCATGTGTCGCCGCGCTTGCGATAGGACAGCATCGGCGGTTGGCGCCAGGAGTGTGATGGCCGATGTATCCGTGGTGCCCCGGGGCCGGAATCGAACCGGCACGCCTTGCGGCGGGGGATTTTGAGTCGGTGATTTACAGTGTTTCTACAGGGAAATGGGGCGAATTCTAGCGTAGGGTGAAATAGGTAAAACCAATTTAGAATCAGTAGGTTAGCGTATTTTTACTTAATTGGTGAGAACTGGTCACTGTACTTATACTGTACTGAAATTTCGGTACAGTGTTGACGAGGGAAGGCCACCGCAACTGACCGCACTCGACCCGAGGAAAAGTTCGGATGTGCTCTAGACAATGCCGAATGACGGCTTAGCGGTCCTTGGGTCTTTGGCAGGAAGCTGCTATTGGTTCACTCGTAACCGATGCCAACATCGTCGCATCAACTTTTCTTATGAATTTGAAGGCAAGTTGGGACGCAAGGCGTACAGCCGAGTGATGTACTGGACGTAGGCAGTCTCCAGTAGTTCTAGGTCCGACAACTTAGACTGACCTAAATTTCGTTCCAAAATTAGTCTAGGGACAACGCAGTGTTAGCCCTGTGGGGAGGCCACCTCCAACTTCGGTTCGCGAACCAAGTTGATGGTCTTGAAAGATTCCCCCATAAAGCTAAATTTCTTTGAAAACAGCGATGCGACTCGAGTGTCTGCGGTGGCAAAGAAGATTTGCCTTCCCGAGTTTACGGCAAGGTCACGCAGGTAATCTAGGAAGGACAGAGAATTCAGGTCGTCGATGTGCGCAATTGGATCGTCGATTAGCAAGACCGGAGGCGCGGACGTAGCTGTGCGATTTCTAGCAAGGAATATTGATAGCGCGAATGCGGCGCGTTGCCCCGTGCTGACCTGAGCCAGCGAGCGAGCTTCATGACTATCTGCAGTCTGGAGAAGAACGTCTGGGCTACCGACATATTCGTATTCTTGAGGCGAATGGATTCGCGAGAACACTTCATTGATTTGCGCACCGATTGCATCGAGTGCCTCCCTCGTGGCGTTTTCCAGCGAAGCGTTCTCTAAAAGGTCGTCCAAGATTTTGCCTGCTTCGTGCAGCGCTGTCTCTTCGCTTCGAGCCTTCCCCAAATCCCGTTTATAACTCTCAATCTTGGATGGCAGATTTCGCTGTTCGGTCGAAATCTCTGAATCGCTGCGTGACGCTTCATCAGCTTGCTTGAAGGCGGAGGCTACGGCAGCGATGCGTGCTTGTACCTCGGCGAGCGGGACCTCGTTACCCACCTCGAGGTATGCTCGAAGATCCTCCGAATTCTTCGCGACAGCAGTGAACTCGTCCTGTAGCGCCACAAGTGAAGCGAACGACCCGATGTGCGGGATTTGCGTGACCCAGCCATCAACGTCCATGGCCCGCGAAACGCTCGAAATGGCCTGAGTGAGAGTATCTATGTTTCGACGGCACTCGTCGAGCGTCTTTCGAGCTTCTTCCAACGCATCCGACTGACGTAGCCGCTCCGCAGACGCGACGTCTACGGTGAGGCTGTGCAAGTCAGGCTCGAACAGCCCGACAATTCGGCTCCAGACCAAGTCAGCCTCGTTGCTTGAGAAGCCAGCATTGCGCAGGTCCTGCCCTTCTCGAGTAATGCGTTGCAGCTCCAGCTGTGCCTGGCTGGCGCGTTCCCTCAGTCCAACGAGCTCTTCAAGCGCTTCCTTGGGAGTAGACCCTTTCAACTCTAATAATGCCGCGTTCTTCTGGTAGAACTCAACGCCAGCCGCAGATCTCCTCGCTTCGTTGGCTTCTTGTTCGGCGAGACGCAATGACTCAGCCAGACTCTGTACCTCAAGAGAGGTCTCTGATCCGGAGGTGAGCTCTTCGATGAGATGCATCAGAGCGCCGCTGGCATGCACCGTGCGACACACCGGGCACATGTCAGGGTTCTCGGACGATTTGAGTGCCTCCTTAGCGGCATCTTTCAGCTTCGCTGCCGTGGTAGCGCGGGCCGATGCCGCCCTGCCGTGAAGGTCGAGCGCTTGCTTAGCACGGGTGAATCTCAATTCAGCAGCCGTGGACGCTTCGACCGCGGCGCGCAATGCATCTTGAAGAGGCAGGGAAGCATACTGAGGCGGGATCTGCGGCAGGTCACCGGCGATCATTCCGCCGAGACGAGTGGCCAGCTGTTCCGAGACCCTTCGTGCTGACTGATACCGCTTGCGCACGTCATGGAATCCCGCAGTCTCGTAGGCAATCCAGCGGTCGAGATGGCTGATGTTGGCGTCCAGTTGTTCAATCTTCGTGACAAGTCCCTTCTCTTGATTCGTCAGACCCGCAAGCTGCGCATCGAGCGGCTTGGCTCTGCCAACCGCAGCCTCCAGTTGCGTGAAGCGATGTTCGATATCTTTAAGGGACCGAGCTGCTGGTCCCAGAGAGGTGAGGGCTTGTACGAGTGACAGGGCCGCCAGAAGCTCTTGACCTTCTTTTGACATGGGTGCGTCGGCTTCGGAACGTCTCTTCCAAGCAATGGCCGCAAGCGCAGAGCGATAGGCATCCGTCAGAGTCTTCGCTGTGGATGGCTTGCTTTGCAACTCCTTCAACCGCTTTTCGAAGACAGCTAACTCTGCCTGCAATTCACTAGCCCGGCGTTGGGTTTTGTCCCATGCTTTATCGACGTCTGCACGAATCTTCTCTAGATAGTCGAAGGTCGTAGCAGCTGACGAGCCGACCAGCAACCGGCTCAACTCGGCAGTGACGTCCGCCGGCTTCAGGTTGGCGGACAGGCGATATGCGGCGTCCGTGTCGAGAAAGTTGTACAGCGAGAAACTATCAACAATCGCATCGACGCTGTGCTCCTTGCGGTTGTACCAAGCGAGGCAACGAGACTTTATGCGAGGTCCGTCAGACGTCGATCGAAGTTCGATGGTGCTGCCACCTGAGGTTGGCAACAGCTTTCCTTTGAGACGAACCAAGCCGACGGACTTACTTCTGCGGGTGTTCCCACAGTAGAAATGCTCGATGGCCTCGAGTAGCGACGTTTTTCCCGTACCGTTCGCGCCGACGATTAGGGTAACGTCGCCGAAAGAGTAGCTTTTACCGTCATGTACCGGACGGAACTGCGCAACTTCCAAACTCAACAGCTTTGAGGCCGACAGCGGCACGTCGGCAGCATGCAGTTCCTTTCCCCTCTGCCGCTCGTCTGGGGCCACACCTGCTCTGCGTTGGGCAATCTTTTCCACAACTCCGGTGCGAGGGGTGACGCAGTCAAGTAAGAGCTCGAGCTGCCCCGCTGCTAGTCGTTGGCGCCAATCCGACAGTACGTCGTAGGCATCGCCGCACTCAGCGGTCTCGAACAGCTTCGCCCCTCCCAGCAGGGATTCAAGGTCCGCCTCGGAGATGACGCGTTTACGAGCGTAGTCCTTGTCTGCTTCGATTATGGCCTTGGCTGCGGAAAACTGAGGATTCTTCCTGGAGTTCGGGCCTGCGATGATGTAGAGGTACTTGTTCCAGCGTAGGTCGCCCGGCGAGTCGAAGAAGTCATCAGCAAGAATGCGCTCCTGGAAGTTGCGGAGATGCAGCGAACGTTCAACGACCTCATCAGCGAAGTCGACGTAGGCAACCGCATAGGTCTGCTCGCCGAGCTTCTTTTCGCCACGGACAACCGAATCGTCAACGTCGTGAAGCTCGACGAGAAGATGAGTCAGCGCTTCACGCGCAGCGTGCATCTCAGGCATGTCACTGTCCTCCTGTGATGGACGCCATGCTGCTTCCATCATATGTAATGTCAGTTTGTTGTTTGATATCAGCGAACTTCGTGACGCCAGTCACCGTGCGATAGCAGATGGCCACGCGGTTCTTGTGATCCTTGTTTTCTCTGCGAAGGAGTTCGAAAGCGCTTTCGCAAACTCTCTTGACCATATCCATCGACGGGTTCTCCCCGAGATAGGCCACCAGGGCAGGGCGCACGCCGGCCTTAAAGACGTTGGTGTTGGGTGAATCGGGAGACCAAGCGATGAAGGCCCCTCCGCCGCCGAGGTCTTTTATCTGTGCCGGAAGCGGGGCAGTTTGAAGGATGTGGCCAAGCACTGTGACACGACTTATGCGCTGTTGACGTTCTCGCGTGGCGGCGACGTCGCGATCGAGCTGGAGAGTGGCGCGGGCGATGACTTCCGACTCGGGGATACGGCACACGTCCAGGTTGTCCACGCGATGCCACTGCTCCTTCATGCTATGAGGACCACAGGAAAGTGAGATCGCTCGCTCGATATTCAGCCGGTTCGCGACGTCCTGAAGGCTTTGGAACGCTGCGGTGACTTCCGGGTCGGCGTTGATGATTTCGGCCCACCCAGTCTCCGGACAGCTTGTGCTTTTCAGCCATGTCCCGGCGTCTGCATCCCAGACGAACCGCGTATCAAGTTGTGGTCCGATGAGCACGTCGTGGACCGCCGGACCAACCTGAAGAACTTTGGGGACTGTCAGCGCGAAAACGGCCTCGTCGTAGTGGAAGTGCAGGACGTGGCGCTTCTTCTCATGCCAAGTGTAGTAAAGGCCCTTGGCTTCATTGCTGGCAACCTCGTCGTCTTTTACCGAGCAGCGACGCTCAGGGACATACCAGGCTGAGCCGCTCTCATTTTTCCAAGCGTGCGGCCCATGGTTGGGTGAATCATATTGGACGACGTTCTGCGCCCAGTTCAAGCATAGGACGTCGCAGTCGGTCGTGACCGGACTGCGTCTGAATACCTCGTTCCGATACCTGCGGTAGTCGGTGTGCTTCGGCTTCGGGTTTAGCTGGATGTGGATGAGGATAGTTCTGTCTGACAGCTTCTTGTTGGCGTCAGCGTCCTCGCCAAGGTCTAGCGCGTCGGAACAGATGATGGTGGAAAGCTTGATATAGCCGTCTTTCCCCTGGAAGCGGTAGATGGCGCGGCCGCAGCGCAATTGCTTGTTTTCAAATCCATGGTCGTCCCGGGATGGCGCGGTCTTGAACTGAAATAAAACGACTCGTTTGAGCATCTTCTCCGAGTCAAGGGTGACAAAGCAGTACGCCACGGGGTCGAAGTAGTTGCCCTGCACCGCTGGAAATGGGTCTTCTTCGTAGATGACGTCGCAATGGCCAGCGCAGTCAGCCTTGAAGCTCTCGAGCCTTGCGGGGGTCATGCTTTCGCATCCAAGCACCCAAAGAGCGCCTTCTGCGGGAAAGGGGCCACCCTGCGCAGCCTTTTCGAGAGAGCTCACGGGGAGAAAGTACTCAGGTGTGACCACAAGTTGGTCGCCGCGCTGTGCAGCCAACTCAAGGAAGCTGTCCGCCCGGGCGGCTGCGGCGGCCAAGTCTAAGTGCCCAATTCGCTGGCTGTCTGCGTAGATTGGTCCCGAAGGCTGGAGAAGCAGGGCGCGGTAGCTTTGGTGTGTCGCTTGAAGCAACGCAAGGTCGGGCGTCTCAAGACCTCGCAAGGCAAGGACGTCTTCAACGTCTCTGATGAATACAGGTGAAGCCATTTTCCCTTCCTGGCGATGCTTGCCCTATTTAAGGTAATAGTGCCTGCGTGTTGGGCAGCCACGTGTAGATGTGCCACATTCCGCAATAAGTTGGTGTCGACCAGACCATCGTATCTGCAAATTTAAACCGATCACGGCTTCGATCAGGCGAACCCTCAGCAGCCGCTGGAGGAATGTCCGGTAATGGCTGAAAGCTGCCAATTCTTAATCACCGCCTCCGCAAGAGATTCGTCTCATCTGAATACGGAGTTGCATAGGTATTACAAAAACCGGCGACAGCCTATCCTGCACTAGTCCCCAAATCCTAAATTTCTTCGTCATGACGAAGACTTTGGGAGCGTTAACGCGTCAGCGCGCGGCTGCACAAACTCTTGCAGGCTGATCTGAGCATCTATGAAACGCTGGGCGTGGGCCTCATCTGCTTCACTGAGCGAGAAACCTTCTAGACCGACGGAGGCCCGCGCGTAGTTAACAGCCGATTGGCGTCGACCGCGTTCGGCATCTGATATGGTTTTGTGGGGCTGTAACCCGCATTTACCTTTGCCAGCCATGGTGTCCCCTTGCTGTAGGTAACGCGATTTTACAAGAGGTACGGGTATTTTGGTTTAGGTACACGCAACCTCCAGGGCGGTACGCTGAAATTGTCTTGTTTTATTTGCTATGGATCGCCTGTGTTGGCCGCGTACTCGCCTGCATCGTAGTTTCCAAAGAGGCTTTGCCTCTCTGGACTCTCCACCCTCGCCGGCGGGAGCCTCGGGAGCAGGGGTTGCGGGCCTTTGGCCCGGAACTCCTGCCCCTGGGCATAGCGTGGGGCGCTCCTGCCGCGTCAAGGGGCCGTGTCCTCGCCCTGTGGGCTGCGGGCCGCACCAACCCCTTGACCCGCCATTCGCTCGACGGCATTGCTACTGACGTCGTTTGGCCGGAAGAGGTGTCAAGGGCGGGACCGGAAGCCGCAGCCCGAAGCGCAGCGCAGGGAACGGGTGAGAATCCCGGGCGAAGCCTTCACCCTTGATGCCTCTGGAAGCCATGCTGCCTGTCGGCCGGGGGGGAGGGGGGGGGGGGGAACAAGGCGAAGCCGCTGGGCCTGCCCCCGCGGCCAGTCCGGCAAGAACGGACGCGGGATGCAACCGAAGGGGTTGCCCAAGCGTAGCGCGGAGATATGTGCGGCCGTAAATGAAAAGGCCTCGCTGATGGCGAGGCCGATGCGGACGTAACATGCACATCACTTACCGTTCACGGAGCCGCCCGTTGCCGGTCCCCAGTTCTTGCCCATGTTCTGCAAGACGTGTTGCCGATAGGCTGGGTTCCACATGGTGTTGCCTGCAATCATGTGGTTGGTTCGGCCAGCAGTAACCATCATGCCCGACTGCATATCGCGGCGAGTCGTCTTAGGATTCACCACGTTGCCAATACCCTGCGCCATGCTCCTGAATGTCACAGCGTCAAAGGCGATGCCGCCAGCCAGTCTCGCCCCTAACCTTGTGGACCGAGGCCCTGAGTCAGCCGATGTTCTGAAATGGTTGGAGCGCCCGTGGTTTCACGCGATCTGTGGGAATCACGACCTGATGACGTGGCGACGGGCGATGGGCAATCCGATTCCGGACGTTGATCATCGCGCCCACGGCGGCGGATGGTTGGATGCCTGTGCCGGCGATGTTCGTGAACGCATTGCGGCCTGCTTGAGTGCCTTGCCGCTGGCTATCGAGGTGGAAACGCCGAGTGGTGTAGTGGGTATGGTTCACGCCGACTTCCCCTATGACGATTGGCAGGCCATTCATGGCGCTACTTTCAGCCCGGAGGATGAGGATGCCTGCCTATGGTCCGTAGACCGCTATCGAATGCAGTATTCCCAGCCTGTCCGCAATGTACGTGCGGTAGTCCATGGACATATGACGCTGCGCAAGCCTGCACAGCTTGGCAACGTTTACTACATCGATACAGGTGGATGGCAGGATGCGGGGCGGTTCACGTTGCTGGATTTGCACACGCTTAAGTGGTGGCCACGCTAATTTCATTCTGCCACCTCTGGAATACATCGCGTAGCCTTTAAAGGCCGACATACGGGCAGATGAGAGAAGTGATCAGTTAGGGCAAAAGAAAAGCTTCATCACCGATTTCCGGGGAAGGTTTCTCGCGTGACTTTTTCGAGATTGCGCAATAGCAGCCAGCGCGAGGACCTGACGATCTTGCGCGCCACTCGGTCGCCGCGTAGGTGGGGTTGCTTCGCTCAGGAAGACATAAGGCCGAGTTCGGCCAAGAGCGGACAGTCCTGGCATCCGTAGATCTTGAGGTTTTAAGAGACAGTGGAAGATTTTTCGCGGAGGCTGTGACAGTAGAGTCGTACGGCTCATAACCGCATATCCTGGTGCAAGTCCGGGCACGCTCCGCACCTTCTCAACTCTTAGCTTTTTCGGTCAGTTTCATTCGCTTCGCGCAAAGGTTTTGGCTTGAAGCGTCGCGGCTTTCTCAAGCATAGCGCCTACAGCTATCATTCAGTTTCGTCCCGCCGGGTTGAAGGTCCCAACACCTAACCCGGCGGTCAAGCGGACTTGCTACGCAAGCCGCATACCTTGTGCGTTAGGTTTACCCCAGTGCAAGTGGGTTTCAATAAAAGGAAAAATCAATGGCTTACGGAGTCGTTTGCACTTTTGACCTGAAAAATGCATCCAGCACGGACTATCAAAATGCATATTCTGATCTTGAAGCGCTCGGCCTCAAGCGCGCACAGGCAAATAGCAGTGGAGGTGAAACTGTTATTCCTACAACAACGGTTCTTGGCTCATACAACGGCGAGAGCGCAGCATCTGTTCGAGACCATGTTCGCACGAAGGTGCAGGCCGCTTTCAAGGCTCGCGGCTTGCGCTCTGAGATTTTCGTTGTTGTGGGAGGGCAAGACTGGACTTGGGGATCCACAACATCCTGAAGACTAGAAAATGCACGTTCACCGCATTTACCTCACCATTAGCTCAAGCCGAGCGCCTTCGGCGGCAGCTTGGCTTGTTCGTCAGGTCGCATAGAAAGTGATCGAAATCCTCAAAAGTTTGGATTCACGGGAACTCGCAACAGCGATTTGGCTCGGTATTTTTATTGTTTGGTGCCTGACAAAGCCAGGCGTACGCAAGAGCTTCGGAAGCGTACTTTCGGCGGCGACTGCTCGCCCAATCGTAATAGCTTTCTTTCTCGCAATAGCATATCTGGTGGCCGTGACGGTAATATTGCGTCACTTTGATTTGTGGACGCTCAAGCAATTCAAGATCACGGCACTATGGCTCGTTGTCGCCGGTATTCCGGCTCTCGCGGACACCCCTGAAATCAGCAGAAATCCAAGTTTGCTTAAAACCGCTGTTGCGAAGAACTTCAAGTTATCTCTGCTTCTAGATTTCTTTATCAATCTTTTCAAGCTTCCACTGCTTGGCGAGCTCATCTTTGTTCCATTTACAGCGCTGCTGGGCGGCTTGCTGGCCGTAGCACAAAGCGATGATAAATATGCCCCCGCCCACAAATTTCTCAACGGAGTTTTGATTGTCATGGGCCTAGGATTTCTGGTATTTGAAAGCTATAAGGTTCTAACAAGCTTTGACACAATCGCCCATCTAGATACGTTGCGTGATTTCATACTACCGGTCATCTACAACATTGCATTCATTCCTCTTCTCTGGGCAATGAGTATCTACGTAGCATATGAGTCTGTGTTCGTTCGGCTGAGATTCGTCATCAAGGATCAAACGCTGCATTCCTACGCAAGGCGCAAGCTAATCACTGGCTTCCGCACCGACATTGGTGCATTAAACGCATGGTTCAAGGAAGCCTGGTCCGGCGCATTTACTTCCCGCAGCGACGTAGCTCAATCAATCGCAGCTATCGAAAGGTCACGAGATGCAGCCTAACAATTTATTCAAGCCGAACCCGCTTCGCGGGTCGGCTTAATTAAGGTGTTATGTGCTTATTTCCATATGAATCATTCACTGACCAGTTTGGGTGGTTCCGCGACCCCCAACCGCCTCGCAGATTGGCGTAGCCCCAAAGAGAAGGCCCTTCACTCCAGGTGAAAGGCCTTTCGTTCTACAGCTGGCTCAGGGTTATTATCCGCGCTTGAACAGGCGCTCGTGCATCCATCCATCGTTGGTCAGGATGACAGCCGCCTTACCCTGTATATCTCCCTGAGTCTGTTCTGCAAAATTCTTGTAATTGGCACGCATGCTTTCCGATTTGGTCCAGTCATCTGCACCTTCTACCTTATAGCGGTAGTTCACCTGCGACAGCTTTACGCCCATCATGTCGCTGGGTTCAGTGAAGTTGCTCACTTCCACAACGGTGTACTTGCCGGTGCAGAAGGCATCTTGTCCAGCCATCGTATTGGCACCATTGGCGACGAGGAATTTCTTGCCGGTGTCAGTGATTTGGTACTCGGTGGCCGGCTCCATCTTGTTGCCAAACATGGCTTTGACTTCGGTGTCTCGCTTCTTCAGCAGCCCGGCATCGACCAGCGCGTCGGCGCGCTTCTTGCTCTGACCGCCCAGCATGTCTTGATTCGCCAGGGTGAACGGCACGCCCTTAGCAGGAATCGCAGCGCATAGGCCGTTTTGAGTGTCCAGGTATGCCTGTATGGCCTTGCTGAAGTTGCTCTTGTTGGCGTCTTTTGCGCTGCCGCACGCGGCAAGGGTAAGGGCAAGGCTGCTGATGGCGACGATCTTGATAGCGGTATGCAAAACTAGCTTCCTCCGTAGGTTAAGACAATCGGTTATTCATTATGGCAACGCGATGGAGCGATTATGCGTTGTTCTCTGTTTGGGAGTCGGCCTCACTCCGTTGTTTAGAAGTGGACGGCGCGCGACGCGCAAGGCGGTCAAGCTTCTGCACCAGGTCTTCGGCCCGCAGGTGCGTATAGCGCTTGAGCATCTGCATCGACTTGTGGCCGCTGATGGCCGATACCTCCTGATCGCTCAAGCCGGCTTCCACGAACCGGCTGACAGCCTCGTGCCGCAGGTCGTGAAAGCGGAAGTCTTCAAGGCCCGCTACCCGCTTGGCATCGGTCTACGCTTTGTCGAACAGGTAGGGGCGTCGTATGCCATCCCGGCCGGGTTCGCCGAAAAACACCAGTTCGGTTTCGGCTGGGCGCAAGGGGTTGGCAAGTGCCTCGGTGAAAACGCGCGTTGCCTCGGCAGTCAACGGGACGGTGCGGGGCGAAGAGTTCCTGGTGTGCTCCAGCCGAACGACGCGCCGCTCGATGTCCGCTTGCCGAATGCGCAGCGTCGCAATCTCAGACAGTCGCATGCCAGTCTGGACGGCAATACGGACGATCCAGCCGAACATCGGGTTCGAATGTTTATCGACGGCTTGCAGCAGACGGTTCTGCTCTTCAGGAGTCAAGCGCCGGTTGCGGCCCAAGCCGGGGCCGGGCGGCGAATGTTGGACACGAGATCGAAGAGCAGGCCGATGCCCCATTCCTTGATCGCGACGATGAACAGGTGGCCTAGCAGGGCCAGTTCCAAGCGTACCGTGTTGTTACTGCGAGGCCGTAGCTTGCCATTCTTGTCCGGGTCGCCCGCCAGTCGCATGTCCCGGAACTGCGCCACGATCTCGGCGTTCAGGGCGGCCAGCGAGTACTTGTCAAGATGGCGGATGATGACCTGTGCTTTCTTGTGTTCGCCGGCTTGGGTCGAAGCCCGCTTGGTCGGCGTGACTTCCTTGAGGTAGCGGGTCAGCGCCGCTTCGACGGTCATGCGCTCGGCGGGCGCCCGCTGGGTGTATACGCCGCGCACCATTTCGTCTTCGGTCCGGCGTGTCTAGTCTTTGGCGTCCCGCTTTGTGCCGAACGTCTTGGCCGTGGCTGCTAGCTAGCCAGTCTTGCGGATGTGGGATTTCCAAGTGCCCGAGGAAGTCTTAACGATCGTAGCCATGCGTACTCCGGTATGAGGCTAGCGCCGCATCACTGTACCGAAACTGTACCTGACCACAATTTTAGGAAAATCCCCCGGTGCGGGGTTTGTACTGGGACATCTTCTAATGGCTTGAATCATCAGAAGATTTTTAGATGGTGCCCGAGGCCGGAATCGAACCGGCACGCCTTGCGGCGGGGGATTTTGAGTCCCCTGCGTCTACCAATTTCACCACTCGGGCAGGTTCTTCCGGCGCGAAGGGCCGAAAGGAAGGGAGCCATAAATTATACCCGTAATTTGCGGTACTCTGCTTGCTCTTACCAAGGAGCAAATCATGGCCCATGCAAGCGCCCGCCACATCCTGGTCTCCACCGAGGCCCAGTGCAACGAACTGAAAGCCGCCATCGAAGGCGGCGCCGACTTCGCGCAGGTCGCGCGCGAGCATTCCAGCTGCCCCTCGCGCGCCCAAGGCGGCGACCTGGGCACCTTCGGTCCCGGCCAGATGGTGCCGGAGTTCGACAAGGTGGTGTTCAGCGCCCCCGTCAACGTCGTCCAGGGCCCGGTCAAGACCCAGTTCGGCTATCACCTGGTGGAAGTGACCAGCCGCCAGGACTGACGCGCCCCGCCCGCGGCCGCGCTGGGGGTTCGCCCCTCAGCCCGCCGCAACGACCCGCTGTGTCTGGGTTCCCAGCACGCCGCCGCCCAGCGTGACCACGTCACCCGCTTCCAGGTAGCGCGGCGGGCGGGCCCCCATCCCCACCCCGGCCGGGGTACCGGTGATGATGACGTCGCCGGGTTCCAGCGTCATGACGCGGCTGCACTCGCTGACCAGTCTGGCGCAGGAGAAGATCATGTCGCCGGTGTGCCCCGTCTGCCGGCGTTCGCCATTGAGTTCCAGCCACAGTTCCAGGTCCTGCGGGTCGGGCACTTCGTCCGCCGTGACCAGGTAGGGCCCCAGCGGGCCGAAGCTGTCGAAGCCCTTGCCCTTGCCCCACTGGCCGCCGCCACGGTCGATCTGGTATTGGCGCTCGGACACGTCGTTGGCCAGGCAGTAGCCGGCCACGTGGCGCAGGGCGCCGGCCTCGTCGACGGCCCGCGCGCGGCTGCCGATGACGATGCCCAGTTCCACTTCCCAGTCGACACGGGTGCAGCCGGTCGGAATGACGATGTCGTCGTCCGGGCCCGAGATGCAGCTGGTCCATTTGCAGAACAGCGTGGGTTCGGCCGGGATGGCCATGCCGGCCTCGGCCGCATGGCGCCCGTAGTTCAGCCCGACCGCGACGAATTTGCCGATGCCGCGCCAGGGCGTGCCCAGGCGCGGCGCGCCGTCCACCATGGGCAGGCGCTGCGGATCGAGCGCAGCCAGCGCTTGCAGGGCGGCCGGCGACAGGGTGTCGGGCCCGATGTCGGCCAGCAGGCCGGACAGGTCGCGGATCGCGCCGCCGGCGTCGAGCAGGCCGGGCCGCTCCAGGCCCGGCGGGCCGTATCTCAACAGCTTCAAGGAAACTCTCCGTATGGACGCGTTCAGTTGGGGGTGATGTCGGCCAGCTTGACCGCTTTGCCGAACTTGTCGAGGTTGTTGCGGATGTTGGCGGCATAGCCGTCGGGGCTGCTGCCGATGGCGGTGGCGCCCATGGCTTTCAGGCGGACGACGGTATCGGGCTGCTTGAGCGCCCGCGCCACCGCGGCCGAGAGCCGCTGCACCACGGTCTGCGGCGTACCCGCCGGCACCACGATGCCCATCTCGGAACTGAAGTCGTAGCCGGGCACGGTTTCGGACACGGCCGGGATGTCGGGCGTCATGGCCGGACGGTCGAGCGTGGTGACGGCGATGAATCGCGCCTTGCCGGTCCTGACGTATTGTTCCAGCGCCGGATAGGCGGCGATCACCAGGGAGGTCTCGCCCCCCATGAAGGCGGGCACCGACTGCCCCGACCCCTTGTACGGCACGTGCACGACGTTGATGCCAAGGCCGTGCAGCATCGATTCCATGGCGATGTGGTGGATGCTGCCTATGCCCGACGATCCGTAGGTCAACGCGCCCGGCCGGGCCTTGGCCAGGGCGACGAGCTCGGCCAGGTTGTGCACGTTCAGCGACGACTGCACGGCGATGTAGAGCGGAATGGTCGCGGCCAGGGTCACGGGCGTGAAGTCCTTGTCGGCGGCATACGGCAGCTTCGCGAACAGGTAGGGGTTGATCGCAAGCTGCTGGATGTCGGAGAAGAACAGCACGTGGCCGTCCGGGGCGGCGCGGACCACGCTTTCGGCCGCGCCGATGCCGCCCGCGCCGGGCCGGTTCTCGATCACGAACTGTTGCTTGAAGAACTCCGACAAGCCCGGCGCCAGCGAGCGCGCCAGCACGTCCGGCGCGCCGCCGGGGGCGTACGGCACGATCATCCGCACGGGGCGGGTCGGATAGTCATCGGCCTGGACGGCCGGGGCCGCGGACGCCAGGATCGACATACAGGCCAGCACGCGGCCGATGCGCAACAGGGATTTCATCGTGAACCTCCATGGGCAAGAGCGCCGACGCGCATCCTTAGAACGGCTGGGTCAGTTGCGGGAAGCTCTGGTCGCAGTTGGTGAGCCGCACGCACTTCTGGACGATTTTCAAATGCGCGCCGTCGAGCCGCAGCGTGTGCAGATAGCGACCGCCATACACGCGGCGGTCGGCGCCGGGCCGGTCCTCCAGCATGATGAATTTGCTGCGGACGCGGAAACGGTCGCCGTCGGCGGCTTCCAGACCGAAGTTCGACAGCACGCGCACCGTCGTGGAAGGCGGGTCCTGGCAATGGATCATCGGGTGCTTGAGCCGCGCCACGCGCGTCTTCATGGTGTGCTTCTCGTCATAGTAGAGCGACACGTGGCTGATCCAGTCGGCCTGGTCCTGCGCGGCCGGCACCCAGTACACGGCGTCGTCGCTGTACAGGTCCAGCCAGTCGTCGAAGCGGCGGCTGTCGAGCAGGTCGGCCTCGTGTTCGACGAAGTCGCGCAGGGTGTCCAGGGACGGCGCGGCGTGCGCGGCGGGGGTAAGTCTTGCTAGCGTGTTCATGGTGGCTCTCTGGTGGAATCAGGCGCTCATCAGGTCGCGCCAGGCATAGTGCTTGGCGCGCTGGCCGACTTCGCTCGAACGCGCGCCGAACAGCACGCCGTCGCCTTCGTCGACCTCGGCGCCCATGCCGCGCGCGACCAGCACCCAGTCGCTGCCCTGTGCCTTCAGTCCTTCCTGGCAACGCTCGAAGGCTTCGAGATCGTCGGTCTGGATGAACGACGACGCGGAGTGGGTCATGTTGACGTACTTGACCAGGTCGTCCGAAATCACGGCCGGCGCGCCCGCCAGCCTGACCGGCCAGATCTCGACCTCGGTCAGGTCCACCGCGATGGGCTTGACCACGCGCACCGAGGTCTGGGCGATCAGGATGTCCAATGTCGGGAACAGCGTCAGGCTGTGCCGGCGGTTCTTCAGAATGTCGGCGGTGCGTTCCTCGCCATGGCGCGCGACCATCAGGGCGCGGTAGTCGTCCCAGACGCCGCCGGCCTGCTCCTTGTCGAACAGGGATTGTTCCGAACTGTGGCCATGCGGGAAGCCGCGCACGCCCAGCTGCGACACCACCGCTTCGCCGTTGGGCGCGAAGAACAGGGCCGCGCCGCCCTGGTCGCCGGCACGCCGCTGGAACTGGCGGCCGTCCGGCCCGACGGTCGAGCCGTGGGCCGCCGCGGGATGGTAGGTGTCGGCCATGTTGTCCATCTGCAGCTTCCAGTTGCCGCGAAAGTGGTAGCGATGACAGCCGGCGGCGAACTCGACCCGGCCTTCGGGCGAGCGGTCCACCAGTTCGTCGATGCCCTTGCGCGCCTCGCCCAGGAAATCGAGCAGCGGCATCACGCCAGGGTCGAGCGAGGCGAACACGAAGCCGCGATAGCTGTCGACGCGCGGCAGCGGCTCCATGCCCGCGCGTGGCTCGCGCAGCGCCTCCTCGGGGAAGTCGGCCCGCATGGGCACGCCCGCCAGCTCGCCATTGGGGCGGAATGCCCAGCCGTGATACATGCACGAGAACACGCGCGCGTTGCCGCGCGTGCGCGACAGCACCTTGGCGCCGCGATGGCCGCAGCGGTTGTACAGCACGTGCACCGAACCGCTCTCGTGGCGGCTCAGCACCACCGGCTGGCCGGCCAGCGTCGTGCAGTAATAGTCGCCCGGGTCGGGCACCAGGCTGTCGTGGCCCACGTAGACCCACACCTTGCCGAATACCTTGGCCATCTCGGCCTCGAACACGGCCGGATCGGTGTAATAGGCCCGGTGCACGCGATCCGCCTGGACCAGGCCGGCGAGTTGCTCTTTGCTGTACGTCATCGAGTTTCCTGCTGAAGAATGAAGAAGGGTCAGCGCCGCAGGACGCCGCGGCCGGCTTCCTGGTCGTAATGGAAAATGCCGTTCAGGAACATCTTGTGCCGCTCGTAGTGCATCGGCCTGCGCGGCGCGGGCGGCGTGCGGTCCACCGGGCGGCCGGCCTTCAGGATGAGGTCGAAGCGCGACGGTTTCTGCAGCAGCCCGATGTCGGCCAGCGGATCGCCGTCGACCACGATGATGTCGGCGTAGCGCCCGGCCTCGAGCTTGCCGACCCGCCCGCCGAAGCGGCGGAACAGGCGCGTGGCGCCCAGCGTGCCCGCATGCAGGGCCTGCCCGGGCGACAGGCCCAGGTCGTCCACGAATATCTGCATCTCGCGGGCGTGCCACTGGCCGTAGGGCACCGGCGACCAGCCGCTTTCCGAGCCGGGCACCAGCGGGACGCCGGCACGGCTGGCGCGCCCCAGGTTGGTCAGCGCCGCGTCGACCTCGCGCTGGAACCCGGCATTGGCCGGATTGGCCGACCCGCCCGTGGCCTCGATCGCGTTGACCAGCAAGGGCAGCGTCGGCACGATCACGCAGCCGTTGCGCAGGCACAGATCGATGCCTTCGTCGTCGATGAACGACGCATGGAAGATCACGTCGAAGCCGGCGCGCGCGGCATCGGCCACGGCATCGCGGGAACGCGCATGCACCGTGCACATGCGGCCGAGCCGGTGGGCCTCGTCGGCCACGATCCGGTACTCGTCATAGGTGAAGGCCGAGCCGTCGAGCGAATCGGGGGTGATGAAGGAATCGTTCGATCCCGACACCTTGATGGCATCGACGCCGTCCTTGACCTGGTAGCGGATCTGCTCGACCAGTTCGTCGCGGCTGCGGATCAGCACGCCCGCCTGCCCCGGCGGAAACTCCATCCAGTTGGGGAAGGAATCCTCCAGCCCCTGGTGGGAGGTCAGCTGCCGCCCCGACACCGCGAGCCGGGGCCCCTCGAACATACCGCTGTCGATCGCATCGCGCACCGATTGCGCGATGTTGAACGTGGTGGCGGCATCGAAAGCGCTCGTCACCCCCGCCTGCAGCACCTTCTTCGCGTTCCACACCGCCTTCAGCGTCCGGAACTCCACCGGCGTGTACAGCGCGAGCTCCTCTTCGGAGCGCGCCTCGCCGAAGGAGATGTGGATGTGCCCGTCGACCAGGCCGGGAAGGATGCTGCGGCCGGGAAGATCGATCACCTGGGCGCCGGACCGCGCGTAGCTCGGGGGCAAGGCGGCCTCCTCGCCCACCCACGCGATCTCTTCGCCCTGCGTCACGACCGCGCCGCGCGCGATGGGCGCATCCAGCGTGCCGTCGATCACCTGGCCCTTCAGGATGTAGGCCGGCTCACCCATGCGCCCCCCCGGCGAAGAACGGCACGGCCAGCGCCAGGAACTTCTCCGGCCACTCGAAGGCGACCGAATGGCCGCAGCGGCTCAGCAGGTGCACGTCGGCCCGGGCGATGGAACGCGACATGGGCAGCGTCAAGGCGTCGGCGGGGAAACCGCGATCGTCGCGGCCGTGCAGCATCAATACCTCGCAGCCGATAGCGGCCAGTTCATCCGCGGTCAGCGCCACGTCATCGATGAAGCGCTGCTTGTCGCCCGCGAACATCTGTTCGAAGCGCCGGCCGTGGTCGCCCTCGCGCAGGATGCGTTCGCGGCCGTCCAGATAGGCCTCGTCGATCAGCGCCGGATCGTGCACCAGCAGGCGCGAGGCCCGCTTCAGCGCCTCGCGGTCGCCGGGAAAGCTCCAGGCGGTTTGCGTGGCGGGGTTGGCGGCGAACGACGCGCCCATGGTCGCCGTCGTCAGCACGCGCGCCACGCGCGGCTCGCGGGCAGCCAGACGCAGGGCCAGGGTGCCGGACAGGGAATGCCCGATCACGCCTATCCGTTCGCCCGGCATGCGCGCGATCATTTCGCGGCACTGGCGCAGCCACAGGGCATAGTCGAAATGCGGTCCGGCTGGCTTGGCGCCGGACCGGCCGAAGCCGATCAGGTCCATCGCGTGCACGTGGTGCCGCTCGGCCAGCCGCGGCAGCACGCGCTGCCAGTTGCCATGGCTGGACGCGCCCGCCCCCGAGCCGTGCAACAGCAGCAGCGGCAGGCCGACGCCCCCTTCGACGTAGCGCACCGGGATGCCGTCCAGCTCGAACCCGCCCTCGCGCAAACAGGAGTTCATAGCGCCGCGACCGCCTGCACTTCGATCAGCAGATCCTCGCGCACCAGGCGATCGATCATCAGCAAGGTGTTGGTCGGATAGGCCCGGGTGCCGAACATGCCCGGAAAGGCACGCTCGCGGTAGGCGCCCAGCCGGGGGATGTCCTGCGAATGCACCAGGTAGGTCGTGAACTGCAGCACGTTCTGCCAGGTGGCGCCCACTTCCTTCAGCGCGATGTCGATGTTGCGGAAGACCTGCACGCACTGGGCGTCGAAGTCGCCCGCGCCAACGGTGTTCCCGTGCTGGTCGGTCGCCACCTGCCCGGCGATGAAGACGAACTCCGAGGCCTTGACGCGGGCCACCTGGGAATACTGGGCAAGCGGGGTACCAAGGCCAGCGGGGTTGAGGATCTGGATATCGGGCATGGCGTGTCCTGGGTGGTTTTCAGATTAGACGCACTAACTTGATGCATCCGGAGTATCGTTCTGGCGCCGGATAGGCCCCTCTGATTTACGGACTACTATAGGGAGCACCCCCAGGGCTGTCACACGAATTATCTTCCCTCATGAAGTTAGAAAAACTAATCTGAAAAAATGAGCCATACGCTGCCCCCGCTGACCGCGCTCCGGGCCTTCGAGTCGGCCGCCCGCCACCGCAGCCTGAAGAAAGCGGCCGAGGAACTGAACGTCACGCCGGCCGCCGTCAGCCACCAGATCCAGATCCTGGAGGACATGCTGGGCGTGCGCCTTTTCCGCCGCGTCCATCGCGGCATCGAACTGACCGCCAGCGCCGAGATCTTCTTTCCCAAGCTGGAAGAAGGCTTCGACTGCCTGCGCCAGGCGGTCGGGCGGCTGCGCGACCATCGCGGGGCCGACGTGCTCGAGGTCGGCGCGCCGCCGTCCTTCATCTCCAACTGGCTGATGCCTCGCCTGCATCGCTTCGTGACCGCCTGCCCCGACATCGACGTGCGCGTCTCCACCCGGGTGCGGCAGTTCTCGCGCCTGCCGCGCGGGCCGCGTGGCGACGTCGCCAGCGTGATGGGCTGGGTGGACGAGGTCGACGTGCTGATCGTGTTCGGCAACGGCGGCTACCCGGGCATGCGGGTCGACCAGTTGATGCCGCTGACCGTCACCCCGCTGTGCAGCCCCGCCCTGCTCGAAGGCGACGACCCCCTGCGCGAGCCCGACGACCTGCGCCGCCACGTGCTGCTCCACGACGATCGCGGCGTGCTGTACGAAGGGCCGTCGTTCTGGGACATGTGGCTGGAAAAAGCCGGCGTGACGGGCATCGACACCTCGCGCGGCCCCCACTTCTGGCACTCCATCCCCGCCATGGAGGCCGCCGTCGCCTGCAAGGGCGTGGTCGCGACCACCAAGGAACTGGCCCGCCTGGACCTGGCGACCGGGCGGCTGGTGGCGCCCTTCCCGCTGGAGGTCCGGCTGGCGTCCAGCTACCACATCGTCAGCAACGAGCCCGCCTCCAAGCGCGAGGTCGTCAGGCTGTTCCGGGACTGGCTCGGGAAGGAGGCGCGGACGGCGGGAGCCGGCCGGGGGGACGGCGATTCCAGGCTATGATGGTGGGTTGCCGTGCGCTTTCCCAACCCTGTCTTACCCGTGCCAGATCTCACTCTCGACGATTTCGACTACGAACTTCCGCCCGAGCTGATCGCCCAGACCCCCGCCGCCGACCGCACCGCCAGCCGCCTCCTCCACCTGGATGCGCAAGGCGGGCTGCACGACCGCCGGTTTGCCGATCTGCCCGGCCTGCTGCGCCCGCACGACCTGCTTGTCTTCAATGACACGCGGGTGATCAAGGCGCGCCTTTTCGGCGAAAAGAGCAGCGGCGGCAAGGTGGAGGTGCTGGTCGAGCGCATCACCGAACCCGACCGCGCGCTGGTGCACCTGCGCGCCAGCAAGTCGCCCAAGTCCGGCGCGGTCATCCGCCTGGCGGGGGCCTTCGACGTGACCATGCTGGGCCGCCAGGGCGATCTGTTCGACCTGCGGTTTCCCGGCCCCGTGCTGGAGCTGCTGGCCGAGCACGGCCAGACGCCGCTGCCCCCCTACATCACGCACACGCCGGACACCGGCGACGACGCCCGCTACCAGACGGTCTACGCCCGGGAACCCGGCGCGGTGGCCGCCCCCACGGCGGGGCTGCATTTCGACGACGCACTGCTGGCCACGCTGCGCGCCCAGGGCGTGCGCACGGCCTTCGTGACGCTGCACGTGGGCGCCGGCACCTTCCTGCCAGTGCGGGTGGACAAGCTGTCCGAGCACGTCATGCACAGCGAGCTGTATACGCTGCCCCAGGCCACCGTGGACGCCATCGCGCAGGCCCGCGCCGCCGGCGGCCGGGTGGTCGCCGTGGGCACGACCAGCGTGCGGGCCCTGGAATCGGCCGCCGCCACCCACTGGCCGCTGCGCGAGACGCGCGGCGACACGCGCCTGTTCATCACGCCGGGCTTCGAGTTCCGCGCGGTGGACGCGCTGGTCACCAATTTCCACCTGCCCAAGTCGACGCTGATGATGCTGATCTCGGCGTTCGCGGGCATGGACCCCATCCGCCGCGCCTATGCCCACGCCGTGGCCCAGCGCTACCGCTTCTTCAGCTACGGCGACGCGATGTTTATAGAACGATGAACGGACTCAAATTCGAACTCCTGGCCACCGAAGGCCAGGCGCGCCGCGGGCGCGTGACGCTGAACCATGGCGTGGTCGAGACGCCCATCTTCATGCCGGTGGGCACCTACGGCACGGTCAAGGCCATGGCGCCCTACGAGCTGGACGAGGTGGGCGCGCAGATCGTGCTGGGCAACACCTTCCACCTCTGGCTGCGGCCGGGCACGCAGATCATCGACGCCCACGGCGGCCTGCACGGCTTCATGCAGTGGCACAAACCCATCCTGACGGACTCGGGCGGCTTCCAGGTGTTCAGCCTGGAGGGCCTGCGCAAGATCACCGAGGAAGGCGTGCGCTTCGCCTCGCCCATCGACGGCGCGCGGCTGATGCTCACGCCCGAGGAATCGATGCGCATCCAGCGCAGCCTGAATTCGGACATCGCGATGGTGTTCGACGAATGCACGCCCTACGCCATCGACGGCCGGCCGGCCACCGTGGACGAGGCGGCCACCTCGATGCGCATGTCGCTGCGCTGGGCGCGCCGCTCGCGCAACGAGTTCGACGCGCTGGAGAACCCCAATGCGCTGTTCGGCATCGTCCAGGGCGGAATGTACGAGGCCCTGCGCGACGAATCGCTGGCTGGCCTCACGGACATCGGCTTCCACGGCTACGCCATCGGCGGGCTGTCGGTGGGCGAGCCCAAGGAAGACATGCTGCGCATCCTGGCCCACGTGGCGCCCCGGCTGCCGCAGGACGCCCCCCGCTACCTGATGGGCGTGGGCACGCCCGAGGACCTGGTGGACGGCGTGGCCGCCGGGGTGGACATGTTCGACTGCGTGATGCCCACGCGCAACGCCCGCAACGGCTGGCTGTTCACCCGCTACGGCGACGTCAAGATCCGCAACGCGCGCTACCGCGACGATACCCGTCCGCTGGATGAAACCTGCGGCTGCTATACGTGTCAGAACTTCTCCCGCTCGTACCTGCACCACCTGTTCAGGTCGAACGAGATCCTGGGGGCGCGGCTCAATACGATCCACAACCTCCACTATTACCTGCAATTGATGCAGGAAATGCGCGATGCCATCGCCGGCGGCGTTTTCGCCGCCTGGCGCGCGGAATTCGCCGCCAACCGGGCGCGTGGCGTCTAGAATTGCACCTCCCGGCCCCGCCGTGGCCAACCAGGAGCTCGCGGCCACTGGTCAGCATGGCGGATCCGGCCGGGGTTATCCCTAAAAGAGGCCCGGTTCCGCCCTGGGCGGGCTGGGCTACAATTTTGAGTTATTTTCGACGCAAGTCATTGATTCTGGAGAAGAAATGCTGACATCCAACGCGCTCGCCAATGTCCTGGCGCAAGCTCCTGCGGCCGGAGGCGAAGGCGCCCTGATGGGGATGCTGCCCATCGTCCTGATGTTCGTGATCCTCTATTTCCTGATGATCCGTCCTCAGATGAAGCGCCAGAAGGAGCACAAGAACATGGTCGCCGCCCTGGCCAAGGGCGACGAAGTCGTCACCGCCGGCGGCATCCTGGGCAAGGTCGTCCAGGTCAACGATACCTACGTCTCGGTGGAAATCTCGCGCGAGGGCGACAAGGCGGTGGAAGTCCTGGTCCAGAAGACCGCGGTCCAGACCGTCCTGCCCAAGGGCACCATCAAGGCTCTGTAAGCCAGGCGCTCGCGTCCATGCCGCCCGCGCGGCATCGATGCACTGCCGGGGGCTGGCGCCAGGCGCCGCCCCTTTTTCGCGTTCTGCGGCCGGGCCCGCCGCGGGCACCGGCGCCGATGCGCCAGCCTTCCGAGGTTTGATTACCGATGAATCGCTATCCTCTCTGGAAGTACATCATGATCGCCGTGGTGGTCGTGATCGGCTTCGTCTACACCTTGCCGAACTTCTTCGGCGAATCCCCCGCCGTCCAGGTCTCCAGCGCCAAGGCGACCGTCAAGGTCGACAACTCCATGATGGAGCGGGTGGACCAGACCCTGCAGGCCGCAGGCATCTCCAACACCGGCCTGTACTTCGAGCAGAACGGCCCGGTGGGCACGGTGCGGGTGCGGCTGAACACCCCGGACCAGCAGTTGCGCGCGCGCGACCTGCTCGAGAAATCGCTGAATCCCGATTCGTCCGACCCCAGCTACGTGGTCGCGCTGAACCTGCTGTCGGCCTCGCCCGCCTGGCTGCGCGCCTTGCACGCGCTGCCCATGTACCTGGGCCTGGACCTGCGCGGCGGCGTGCACTTCCTGCTGCAGGTGGACATGAAGGGCGCACTGACCAAGCGCTACGACGCCATGACCGGCGACGTGCGCTCGCTGCTGCGCGACAAGAACATCCGCCACAACGGCATCGACCGCGTCGGCCAGAGCATCGAGATCAAGTTCCGCGACGCCGCCACCCGCGATGCTGCGCGCGACGTGCTGCGCACCAGCCTGCCCGACCTGCAGCTGAGCGACCAGGACGCCGGCGGCGACTTCAAGCTGACCGGCGCGCTGACCCCGCAGGCCATCAAGACCGCCCAGGACAACGCGCTGCGCCAGAACATCACGACGCTGCACAACCGTATCAACGAACTGGGCGTGGCCGAGCCGGTCATCCAGCAGCAAGGCGCCGACCGCATCGTGGTCCAGCTGCCGGGCGTGCAGGACGTGGCCAAGGCCAAGGACATCCTGGGCCGCACGGCCACGCTGGAAGTGCGCATGGTGGACGATTCGCCGGAAGCCACCAGCGCGCTGGCCA
The DNA here is from genome assembly GCF_004216695.1 of Pigmentiphaga kullae. Classification (GTDB taxonomy): domain Bacteria; phylum Pseudomonadota; class Gammaproteobacteria; order Burkholderiales; family Burkholderiaceae_B; genus Pigmentiphaga; species Pigmentiphaga kullae. The sequence goes on along the minus strand of NZ_SGXC01000001.1, from coordinate 2,495,363 downwards.
GCGGCACCGTGCCCTTCGGCCTGGAACGCTACACCGACCGCGACGGCCGGCCGGTGCTGGTACGCCGCCAGATCGTGCTGACCGGCGAGAACCTGCAGGACGCCCAGGCCGGCTTCGACGGCCAGACCCAGCAGCCCGCCGTGCACCTGACGCTGGACGCCAAGGGCGCCCGCATCTTCCGCGACGTGACCCGCGACAACGTGGGCAAGCGCATGGCCATCCTGCTGTTCGAGAAGGGCAAGGGCGAGGTCGTGACCGCGCCGGTGATCCGCACCGAGATCAGCGGCGGCCGCGTGCAGATCTCCGGCAGCATGACCACGGTCGAGGCCAACGACACCGCCCTGCTGCTGCGCGCCGGTTCGCTGGCCGCGCCCATGGACATCATCGAGGAACGCACCATCGGCCCCAGCCTGGGCGCCGACAACATCCAGAAGGGCTTCCACTCGGTGGTCTACGGCTTCGCCGCGATCGCCATCTTCATCATCCTGTACTACGGGCTCTTCGGCGTGTTCTCGGTGATCGCGCTGGCGGTCAACCTGCTGCTGCTGATCGCGCTGCTGTCCATGCTGCAGGCCACGCTGACCCTGCCGGGCATCGCGGCCATCGCGCTCACGCTGGGCATGGCGATCGACGCCAACGTGCTCATCAATGAGCGGATACGCGAGGAACTGCGGGCCGGCGCCGCGCCCCAGCAGGCCATCCACCTCGGCTTCGAGCGGGCCTGGGGCACCATCCTGGACTCCAACGTCACCACGCTGATCGCGGCGGTGGCGCTGCTGGCCTTCGGGTCGGGTCCGGTGCGGGGCTTCGCCATCGTCCACACCATCGGGATCCTGACCTCGATGTTCTCCGCCGTGGTCGGCGCCCGCGCGCTCGCCAACCTCTGGTACGGCCGCCGCAAGAAACTCGCCAAGCTGTCGATTGGCCAGGTCTGGAAACCCAAAGAGGTCTGAGCAACATGGAATTCTTCCGCATCCACAAGACCATCCCGTTCATGCGCCACGCGCTGGTGCTGAACCTCATCAGTCTGGTCACGTTCCTGGCGGCGGTGTTCTTCATCGCCACCAAGGGCTTTCACCTGTCCATCGAGTTCACCGGCGGCACGGTCATGGAGGTGGCCTACCCGCAGGCGGTGGAACTGGACAAGGTGCGCGGCACCATCTCGCAGAAGGGCTACAGCGACTTCCAGGTGCAGAACTTCGGCACCTCGCGCGACGTGATGATCCGGCTGCCCAACGTCGAGGGCAAGACCTCGACCCAGCAGAGCAACGAGGTCATCGAGGCCTTGAAGGCCACCGACCCCGCCGTCGAACTGCGCCGCGTCGAATACGTCGGCCCGCAGATCGGCAAGGAACTGGCCCACGACGGCCTGCTGGCGCTGCTGTTCGTGGTGGTCGGCATCATGATCTACCTGGCGTTCCGCTTCGAGTGGAAATTCGCCGTGGCGGGCGTGGTGGCCAACCTGCACGACGTGGTCATCATCCTGGGTTTCTTCGCGTTCTTCCAGTGGGAGTTCTCGCTGCCGGTGCTGGCGGCGGTGCTGGCGGTGCTGGGCTACTCGGTGAACGAATCGGTGGTCATCATGGACCGGATCCGGGAAAACTTCCGCAAGCAGCGCAAGGCCTCGGTGCGGGAAGTGATCGACAGCGCCATCACGGCCACCATCTCGCGTACCATCATCACTCACGGATCGACGCAGATGATGGTGATCGCGATGCTGATCTTCGGCGGCCCGTCGCTGCATTATTTCGCGCTGGCGCTGACCATCGGCATCTGGTTCGGCATCTACTCGTCCGTGTTCGTGGCGGCCGCCATCGCCATGTGGCTGGGCGTCAAGCGCGAGGACCTGGTCAAGCCGGCCAAGAAGGATACCGGCGAAGTCGTGGGCTGACGCCCGCGCCGTCCCAGACGACGTCCCGAAGCGCCCGGCTCCGCCGGGCGTTTTTGTTTGTCATCGGGCCATCCGACCCGACGGAGCACTTCCATGAATCCGCGATTCGATCTGCTGACCCTGCAACTGCTGCGCAAGGTCGATGAAACCGGCAGCGTGGCGCGCGCGGCCGAGACCATCCACCTGACGGCCTCGGCCGCCAGCAAGCGCATCCTGGAGCTGGAATCCCAATTGGGCATCGCCCTTTTGACCCGGCGGCCGGAGGGCGCGCGCCTGACCGCCGCCGGCCAGGCGGTGGCGCGGCGCACCGAACGGGTGCTGGAGCAATTGCAGGGCTTGCAGCAGGACCTGGCGGGGTTCGCCGACGGCACCTCGGGCACCGTCAGGATCGCCTCCAACACCTCGGGCATGTGCGCGGGGCTGGCCGACCTGATGGCCCGGTTCTCGGCGCAATACCCCGGCATCCGCATCTCGGTGCGGGAAGCCACGAGCGCGGCGGTGCTGGAGGCGGTGGCCAACGGGTCGGTCGATCTCGGCATCGCCCACGCCGGCGCCCAGGCGGAGCATCTGCAAAGCCTGCCCTATACGCGCACGCCGCTGGTCCTGGCGGTGCCCGCCGGCCATGAGCTGGCCGGGCGGGACGCCGTGTTCTACGAAGAAACGCTGCGGTTCCCGCACATCGCACGCTCGGCCGGCAGCGCGCTGGCGCAGTTCTCGGGCCAGGACGGCCCGGGCACGCCGCACCCGGCCGCCGTATCCACCCAGGTGACCAGCTTCCCCGCGGTATTCTCGCTGGTCAGCGCGGGGCTGGGCGTGGCCGTGGTGCCCGCCGCGCCCGCCGACTGGCACGTGCCGGCCAACATCCGGCAGGTGCCGCTGGCCGACGACTGGGCCAGCTTCGAACTGCGCCTGGTGGTGGATCCCGGCGTGGTCCCCACGCCCGCGGTGTCGCGCCTGCTGGAAGCGCTGTTGTCGCAGGCCGCCTAGTCGATGCTGACCGAGGCGTCGCGCACCACCTTGCCCCACTTGACCTTGTCCGAGGCGATCAGGGCCGAGAAAGCATCCACCGTGTCGGACGCGGGCTCGTAGCCGTTCTCGATCAGCTTCTGTCGCACGGCCGGCCTGGCCACGTAGGCCCGCATCGCCGTGTTCCACTTGCGCACCACGTCGGCCGGCGTGGCCCGGGGCGCCGCGACGCCCCACCACTCGTCGGCCACGTAGCCGGGCAGCCCGGCCTCGGTCACCGTGGGTACATCGGGAAAGCTTGCCGCGCGCGCGGCGCCGGTGGTGGCCAGCAGCTTGACCCGGCCCGACTTGATGTAGGGCGTGGCCGGCCCCAGGATGGCGAACATCATGGATATCTGGCCGCCCAGCAGGTCGTTCAGCGCCGGGCTGGTGCCGCGGTAGGGAACGTGGCGGATGTCGATCCGCGCCATGGACTTGAACAGTTCGCCGGGCAGGTGCCCCGCGGCGCCGTTGCCCGCCGATCCGAAGGTCAGCATGCCCGGCTTGCTCCTGGCCAGCGCGATCAGCTCGCCGATGGAGTTCACCCCCAGCGACGGATGCACCAGCACGCCGAACACGGTCGAGGCCACGCGGCTGACCGGCGTGAACTGCTTCTCGGGATCGTAGGGCAGCGACTTGTACAGACTGGGATTGATGGCCGAGACGCCCGCGGTGGTCATCAGCATGGTGTAGCCGTCGGCCTTGGCCGCGGCCACCGCCGCCGCGCCGATGGCGCCGCCCGCGCCGGGACGGTTCTCGACGATGACGGGCTGGTGCCATTGCTGGTCCAGCTCACGCGCGAGTTCGCGCGCCAGGATGTCGGTGCCGCCGCCGGCGGGGAAAGGCACCACCAGCCGGATGGGCCCGGCCGGGTAGGCATCGGCCGCCTGCGCGGCGTACGGGCCCGCCAGCGCAAGGCCGGCGATCAGAAGGACACGGAACGATTTCATGCGAGCACTTCCCTTGCAGGCTCGGCGGCGGGCGCTTCCAGCGTCGCCTCCGGAAAATAGACGATACCGGCGTACAGGCGCCGGGCGGTGCGAAGCAGGCTGGCCGAACGGATCTGCGTACCGGCGTCGCCCTGGCCCGCGTCGATCCCCACGCGCAGCGTGCCCGCGGGGTGCTCGATGGCGACCTCGCCCGCATCTGCCCGACCAGCGATCCGCGCGGCCACGGACCCCGGCACCTGCACGGCCGCCGCCAGGCACACCGCGCCGGTCACGGCGAACGAGGTATGGCAGGTGTAGGGCATGAAATACCGGGCACTGATGGTACCTCCCGCCACGGGTCGCGCCACGGTCACCAGCTTGGGCATCTCCAGCCGCGAGACGTCGCCCAGCCCCATCGCCCGGCCGGCCGCGCAGCGCACGCGCTCGACGCGGGCCAGCAGATCGTCGCGGGCGTTGATCTCGTCGGCGGTCTCGTAGCCGGTCATGCCCAGCTCGGCGGCTTCGACGATGGCCATGGGCACGGCCGCGTCCACGCAGCTCACGCGCACGCCTTCCAGCGTTTCGATGGCCTGCCCCGTGGGCAGCAGCCTGCCGGTCTTGGCGCCGGCCACGTCGCAGAAGCGCAGCCAGACCGGCGCGGCGGTGCCGGCCACGCCGTCGATGGCCGCTTCGCCCGCATAGACGGCGCGGCCGTCCCGGGTCCGCACGGTGGCGACGATGCGCTTGCCGGTGTTGACGTTGAAGATGGCGACTTCGGTGGAAGCGCCCCCGGCGGCCGCGACCAGGCCCTCGTCGATGGCGAACGGGCCGACGGCGGCCAGCATGTTGCCGCAGTTCACCGAGTAGTCGATGGTGTTCTTGTGGACGCAGATCTGGGCGAACAGATAGTCCACGTCCACGTCCGGCCGGGTGCTGCGCGAAATGATCGCGACCTTGTTGGTAAGCGAATCGATGCCGCCTATGCCGTCTATGCGCCGCGGCTCCAGGGCCCCCATCAGCCTGAGCAGCGCGGCGTCGCGCCGCGGTCCGGCCGGCGGCAGGTCGTCCGCCAGGAAAAACGGCCCCTTGGACGTGCCGCCGCGCATCAGTACGCAGCGCAGCCCCAGTTGATCGGAAAATGTCTGCATGGCTTTCCTCCTTGCGGGGCAAGTCTGGGCCGTCCCGGCGGGCCGGGCAAACGACGAATCGGCGCGGGGGGCGCGAAAAAAATTCACGTCTGCCCGGGGGCCGGCCCCACGCATACTGGCGGCCATGCGACACCTGGACTATTTCCGACTGTCGGCCGGCGAGATCGCCGCCCGCCTGCGCGACGGCGCCTTGGCCCCGGCCGACATCTCCCGCAGTGTGCTGGAGCGGCACGCCTGCCTCGAACCGGCCCTGAGCGCGTGGAGCTGGTTCGAGCCCCGCCGGGTCGAACTCGCCTATCGCGACGGCCTGCCTCCCGCCCATCCTGCCCTCCCCCTGCTGGGCGTCCCCGTGGGCGTGAAGGACATCATCGACGTCGAAGGCATGCCGACCGGACTCGGCCTGCCCGGCGCTGCGGCCCCGGCGCCCCGCAGCGCGGCCTGCGTCGAGTTGCTGCGGACGGCCGGCGCCGTGCCGGTCGGCAAGACGGTGACCGCCGAACTGGCCTTCTCCCACCCCGGCCCGACGCGCAATCCGCACGTGCCCGGCCATACCCCCGGCGGGTCGTCCAGCGGCTCGGCCGCGGCGGTGGCCGCCGGCATGGTGCCGCTGGCGCTGGGCACGCAGACCGGCGGGTCGATCATCCGGCCCGCGGCCTATTGCGGCGTGGTGGGCGTCAAGACCTCGCTGAACGCGGTGCCCTCGGCCGGCGTCGCCCCGGTGGCCGACAGCCTGGATTGCCTGGGCTGGTTCGCCCGATCCGTGGCGGACGCCATCCTGGCCGGGAGCGTCCTGCTGCCGTGGCAGGACCTGGCGCCCCGCCCCCCCGGGAACGGCTTGCGCGTCTGGCGCCTGGACGCCACGGAGCTGGGGCCGCTGGCCCCCGAGGCACGGCGGGCGCTGGACGATGCGTCCGCCGCGCTGCGCGGGGTGGGCTGCGCGGTCGTGGAAGCGCCGCTGGCCGGCCTCCTGCCCGCGCTGGCCGAATGCCACCGCCGCATCATGCTGCACGAGCTGGCCCGCACGCTGCTGCCGGTCATCCGCACGCAAGGCCGCGAATTGAGCCCGACCATGCTGAAGGCGATCGAGGCGGGACGCGCGGTCAGCGCCAGCCAGTACCAGGAGGCCAGGCACCAGGTGCGCGAGGCACGCGCCACGCTCGATGCCCGGATGCGGGAGGCCGACGTCATCCTGACTCCCAGCGCGGTCGGCGAAGCGCCGGCGGGCCTGCATCATACCGGCGACTCGACCTTCAACCGGATCTGGTCGGTGCTGGGCTGGCCCGCTGTCCACCTGCCGACGGACTGGTCCCCGCGCGGCCTGCCGGTGGGCGTGCAACTGGTGGGCGGGCCGGGCGAAGACGAGACGCTGCTGCGACACGCCCAGGCCGTCCACCCCCTGATCGACCGGCGCGGACCGGCACCGCGCATCCAGGCACCGATGGCACAATAGCCACTCTCCCGCTTCCTCGGTGGCTGCCCCATGTCCAACCCAAGCAAGATCCGCGTCTGGGACCTTCCCACCCGCCTCTTCCACTGGCTGCTCGTCATCTGTGTGATCGGGGCCTTCGTCACCATCAAGGTCGGCGGGCTCTGGACCGAATACCATCTGCTGTTCGGCTACGCCGTGCTGGGGCTGATCCTGTTCCGCATCGTCTGGGGATTCGTGGGCAGCAGCCATGCCCGCTTCGCGCGCTTCGTGCGCGGACCGCGGGCCATCGCCGCCTACCTGGGGGGCGCCATGCCGCGCACGCCCGGCCACAATCCGCTGGGGGCGCTGTCGGCGGTGGCCATGATCCTGCTGCTGGGCTACCAGGCCGTCACGGGGCTGTTCGCCAACGACGACATCTTCACGGAAGGACCGCTGGCCGGCCTGGTCGGCAAGGATTGGTCGGACCGGCTGACCGGGCTGCACAAGCTGGACGAACTGCCCATCCTGATCCTGGTCGGGCTGCACGTCCTGGCGATCGTCTGGTATCGCGTCGCGAAGAAGCAGAAGCTGACCCGCGCCATGATCACCGGCGACGCTCCGGCCGAGGAATTCGCCGCCGGCGCCGACTCCGCCCGCGATACCGCGGGCACCCGCCTGCTCGCGCTGGTCATCGCGGCCGCGGCCGCCGCGGTGGTCTACGGCATCGTGTCGCTGCGGCCCGCCGCCATGTTCTGATTCGCGCCGGGCCCCAGGGTCTGTTCCCGCTAAAAGGAGGCTAGCACAGGCCCTAGCGGTCAGCGGCCGCCGTGATGGCCGCCACCACCTCCGCCGCCGCCGGCCATGCCCACGCTGCCGCCGCCACGGCCTTCACCGCCATGGCCGCCTCCGCCCGCGCGGCCGAAGTCGCGTCCACCGCCGAAGTCACGTCCACCGCTGAACTCGCGGCCGCCCTGCGGACCGCTCCAGCCCCGGCCCGCGCCGGGCCCCGCCTGGACTCCGCCGCCTTCGCCACGGCCACCGGCCCATTCCCGGCCACCGGACGGACGCGAGGGCATGCCCGCGGCGCCGCGCGGGCCGTCCTGGCCCGGACGCGACGCCTGGGGCCCCTGCCCGCGTCCACCCTCGGCTCCCGGCATCCCCGCGCCGCCACCGGGCACGCGGCCCGGCATCGCGCCCGGGTTACCCGTCTCGCGGCCCCGGCCGCCATCGGCCCTGGGGCCGCTTCCCGGTCCATCGAAACGGCTGCCGGGCGTGCCGCGGTCGCCCGCCGCTCCCGGCCGCCCGCCGTCGAAGCGGCTGCCCTGGCCACCGTCGAACCGGCTGCCGTGGCCGCCGTCGAAGCGGCTGCCGAAATCCCTGCCCGGGTCGCGCAGCGATGCGCGGTCGATATTGGGCAGGTCGCGCCGCCAGGCATCGGCCCGGGCGCGATACGCCTCGCGCGCGGCGAAATGCCCGGCCGGATCGCCGCCGTAGAACTGGCGGCCGCGCCCAGGATCGCCATAGCCCACGTTGCGGCGGTGGTAGGGGTCATGCCGCCAGTCGACGTGGCTGAACCGCGTGCGGTTGAAGTTGTTGTAGTTATAGATGTTGACGACGTTGACCCGGTGCGCGTGCCAGTCGTAGCCGCCCCACAGCGCATGCCCGATGAACAGGCCCACGCCGAACGAGAACACCACGCCGGCGGCCACGTAGCCCGGCGGGTACCAGTAGAACGGCGTGTAGGCCGGATACAGCCACGGCCCGTAGACGACCGTGGGGTTGTAGACCGGCACGTAGACCACGTCCGGGCGCGTGGGCTCGATGCGGATGACGGTGGTGCCGCCCGAGGCCGGCACGGTGGTGACCGTCTGCTCCGACCCCGAGCTCAGGTTGCCGGCCGCCTGGGCCCGCGACCGCAGCACCTGGACCTGGTCCATCAGCGCATCCTGCTGCGACAGGAAGACATCGCCCAGCCGGGTGGTCCAGCTCAGGCGTTCGTTCATCATGTCCAGCACGTTGGGGAAGGCGACCAGCGACTTGACGCTGGGATCCCAGTCCTGGTTCTGCATCGCGCCCTCCAGGTCCGCGCCCGTCACGCTGGGATGGTCCTTCTGCCAGCGGGCGGCCTCGACCACCTCCAGCGGATAGGTGGACGCCATCAGGATCTGCGACAGCAGCGCATCCGGATACAGCGCGATGGGCGCCACCAGTTGTTCGAGTTCCGCGGGCTGCGCGACGCCGTTGCGCGTCGATGCCGTGGGCTGGGCCGCGACGGGAACAGGCAGGCCGGCCACGGTGGAAAAGGCGGCGGCCATGCACAAGACGATTTTCGATACGGAAGCCATGATGGGCCCCCCATGAGCGGGAATACACAGGTATTCGACCGCCCGGAAACGAAAAAAGCCAGGGTGGACCTGGCTTTTTTTTGAAACAACGGGCTTACAAGCCCTGAAACCTATTTCGATCGATTACCGGTTCCGGAAATTGTCGTGACAGGCCTTGCAGCTGGCGGCAACCGCGCCGTACGCGGTCCGCACCTGGGCCAGATCGCCGGTGTCGGCCGCCGCCACCAGCTTGTCGATGTCGCCGTGCAGACGCTCCTGGCCCTGCTTGAACCTGGCGTTGTCGGACCAGACCGCGGGTTTGGCGCCGCCGCCTTCCGTTCCCGGGCCGAACGCGCTCCAGGGCAGCTTGGACATCATGGCGACGATGGCCACGTCGGCCTTCACCTGCGCCGCATCGTAGGGCTGCTGCCCCCGCACGACCGGCGCGATGCGGCCGAAGTGGCTGGACATGACGGTAAGCGCCGATTGGCGATACTTGACGGCGTCCTCGGGCTTGGCGAACTGGGCGGCGGCCGTGGCGGGCAGCAGCATGGGGGCGGCGGCGATACAGGCGACGGACAGTACGCGCAAAAGTCTCTTCATCAGGGGCTCCTGGGTAGGACGGACAGGGGGGAGGATCTACCGGACGACAGACCGGTCGGACAACGATTCCAACGTGTTCGATGCGCGCGGCGCGCCAGGGTTCCCGGGATGTGGGCGCCGGCGCCCACATCCGGCGGGTTGCCTTGCTACAGCTCGCGCGCCAGCTTGGCCGCCAGGCCGATGTAGTTGCGCGGCGTCATCGCCAGCAACCGGACCTTGGGCTCGTCGGGCAGCTCCAGCCCCAGGATGAACTCGCGCAGCGCCTCTTCGCTGATGCCCTTGCCGCGGGTCAGGGCCTTCAACTGCTCGTAGGGCTGCGGCAGGCCGTAGCGCCGCATGACGGTCTGCACGGGTTCGGCCAGCACTTCCCAGCAGGCGTCCAGGTCGGCGTCGATGGCCGCGCCGTTGATCTCCAGCTTGTCGAGCCCGCGCAGGCAGGCATCGTAGGCCACCAGGCAGTAGCCGAAGGCCACGCCCAGGTTGCGCAGCACGGTGGAGTCGGTCAGGTCGCGCTGCCAGCGGGACACCGGCAGCTTGTCGGCCAGGTGGCGCAGCGTGGCGTTGGCCAGCCCCAGGTTGCCTTCGGAATTCTCGAAGTCGATGGGGTTGACCTTGTGCGGCATCGTGGACGAGCCGATCTCGCCTTCCTTCAGGCGCTGCTTGAAGTAGCCCAGCGCGATGTAGCCCCAGATGTCGCGGTTCACGTCGAGCAGGATCACGTTGGCGCGCGCCACGGCGTCGAACAGCGTGGCCATCCAGTCGTGCGGCTCGATCTGGATGGTGTGGCGGTTCTGCGTCAGGCCCAGGCCCTGCAGCACCTTGGCGCTGAAGGCTTCCCAGTCGATCTCGGGATAGGCCGACAGGTGGGCGTTGAAGTTGCCGGTGGCGCCGTTGAGCTTGGCCAGCGGTTCGACGCGTTCGATCTCGGCGATGGCCCGGCCCAGGCGCGCCGCCATGTTGGCGAACTCCTTGCCCATGGTGGTGGGGCTGGCGGGTTGGCCGTGGGTGCGCGACAGCAGCGGCTGGTCGGCATGCTGCTCGGCTAGGGCCGCCAGCTTGTCGTAGACCTTGCGCAGCGAGGGCACGAGGGCCTGGTCGCGGGCGGCACGCAGCATCAGCGCGTGCGAGGTGTTGTTGATGTCTTCGGAGGTGCAGGCGAAGTGGATGAACTCGGCCGCGGCGGACAGCTCGGCGTTGTCGGCCACCTTTTCCTTCAGCCAGTACTCCACCGCCTTCACGTCATGGTTGGTGGTGCGTTCGATGTCCTTGATGCGGGCGGCGTCGGATTCGGAGAATTCCGCCACCAGTTCCGCCAGGCGCTGGCGCGCGGCGACGGAGAAGGGTTGCAATTCGGGCAGTCCCGCGTCGGACAGCGCCACCAGCCACGCGACCTCGACCTGCACCCGGTGATGCATGAAGCCGGCTTCGGACAAGAGCGGGCGCAGGAGCGCGCCGCGGCTGGCATAGCGGCCGTCCAGCGGCGACAATGCATTGAGGGGGGTCAGCTGGTCGGAAGTCTTCATAAGCGCTTGAAAGTAAAAAGAAATTGTAGCACCGCACCTTATCCGGGGACGGGTCCGGATGGTATACTCCGCGGCCCATCCATGCCCGCCGGCCGGCCCTGATTTTAGGACCATCCGGCTCTCGCCCTATGAAACTTATCGGCTCGTTGGCCAGCCCCTTCGTCCGCAAAGTCCGCATCGTCCTGGCAGACAAGAAGCTCGACTACCAGTTCGAACAGGAAAACGTGTGGGCGGCGGACACCCGCATCCAGGACTCCAACCCGCTCGGCAAGGTCCCCTGCCTGATCATGGAGGACGGCGGCGCGGTCTTCGATTCCCGGGTCATCGTCGAATACCTGGACACGATCACGCCCGTGTGCCGGCTGCTGCCCCCGTCGGGCCGCGAGCGCTCCGAGGTCAAGTGCTGGGAAGCCCTGGCCGACGGCCTGCTGGATGCCGCCGTGCTGATACGCGCCGAATACACCCAGCGCCCCGAGGCGCTGCGCAGCGAGAGCTGGATCGCGCGCCAGCAGGGCAAGATCGACGCCGCTGTGGAAGCCATGGAAACCGGCCTGGGCGAAAAACCCTTCTGCGCCGGCAACAGCTACACGCTGGCCGACGTCGCGGTCGGCTGTGCGCTGGGCTACCTGGACTTCCGCTATCCCGAGCGCGACTGGCGCGACGGCCACCCGAACCTGGCCCGCCTGGCCGAGAAGCTGGCGCAGCGCCCCTCCTTCGCCGACACCGATCCGCGCCAGGGCTGATCCCGGCCCCGCCGTCCCGCGCTGCTATGCTTGACTCCGTTTCAGCCCCAAGGAGTCGCGCATGTCCTGGTTTGCCCCCCGATACACCACGCTATGGCTGGCCGTCCTGGGCACCGTGGTATTCGGCCTGCTGGCCGCGGACGACGCCGACTGGGGGATCCCGGCGCTGATATTCGCGGCGCTGCTGGCGCTGGGAATCTTCGACCTCCTGCAGCGCAAGCACGCCATCCGCCGCAACTATCCCATCCTGGGCAACCTGCGCTTCCTGTTCGAGTTCATCCGTCCCGAACTGCGCCAGTACTTCTTCGAAGACGACACCAAGGCCGCGCCGTTCTCGCGCAACCAGCGCTCCATCGTCTACCAGCGCGCCAAGCAGGACATCGACAAGCGCCCGTTCGGCACCCAGGAAGACGTGTACGAACGGCGCTACGAATGGATCAACCACTCGATGGCCCCGGTGCACATCGAGAACTTCGATTTCCGCGTGACCGTGGGCGGGCCGGACTGTACCCAGCCCTACAGCGCCTCGATCTTCAATATCTCGGCCATGAGTTTCGGCGCCCTGTCCGCCAACGCGGTGACAGCGCTCAACACCGGCGCCCGCAAGGGCAATTTCGCCCACGATACCGGCGAAGGCGGCATCAGCCGCTATCACCGGGCGCCGGGCGGCGACCTGGTCTGGAACATCGGGTCCGGCTATTTCGGCTGCCGCGACGCCGACGGCGGTTTCAGCGAGGAAGCCTTCGTGGCCAACGCCACCTCGCCGCAGGTGCGCATGATAGAGATCAAGCTCTCGCAAGGCGCCAAGCCGGGCCACGGCGGCATCCTGCCGGGTGCCAAGGTCACGCCCGAGATCGCCGAGGCGCGTGGCGTGCTGGTGGGGGTGGACTGCAACTCGCCCTCGCGCCACGGCGCGTTCTCCACGCCCATCGGCCTGATGCAGTTCGTGGCGCGCCTGCGCCGGCTCTCGGGCGGCAAGCCCGTGGGCTTCAAGCTGTGCGTGGGGCACCCCTGGGAATGGTTCGCCATCGTCAAGGCCATGCTGCAGACCGGCATCACGCCGGACTTCATCGTGGTGGACGGCGCCGAAGGCGGGACCGGCGCGGCGCCGGTGGAATTCACCGACCACGTCGGCGTGCCGCTGCAGGACGGCCTGCTGCTGGTCCACAACACCCTGGTCGGCGTGAACCTGCGCGACCGGATACGGATAGGCGCCTCGGGCAAGATCATCACCGCCTTCGACGTCGCGCGCACGCTGGCGCTGGGCGCCGACTGGTGCAACAGCGCGCGCGGCTTCATGTTCTCGCTGGGTTGCATCCAGGCGCAGGCCTGCCACACCGACCGCTGCCCCACCGGCGTCACCACGCAGGATCCGCTGCGGCAGAAGGCCCTGGTCGTGCCGGACAAGGCCGAGCGGGTCTACAACTTCCACCGCAATACCCTGCGCGCGTTGAGCGAACTGGTGTCGGCGGCGGGCATGGACCATCCGTCCAAGCTCAGCCCGGAGCACATCGTGCGCCGGATCTCGGGCAACGAAGTCAAGCTGCTGGCCAGCCTCTTCCCCTTCCTGAAGCGCGGCGAGCTGCTGGCCGGCACGCCGCCCTACGAGGTCTACCGGAAGTACTGGCCCATGGCCCAGGCCGAATCCTTCGAGGCCATGCTGCCCCAGACCCAGGCCGCTTCCTGACGGCGGCCACCTACCCCTCGCTTCCCTTCCGGCCGTCCGGCCGGAAGAAACGGATATCAGGCTTCAGCCGTTACCGGGTTGCGCAGCAGGCCGACCTTCTCGATCTCGATTTCCACCACGTCGCCCGGCTTCATCCAGACCTGCGGATTGCGCGCCTGGCCCACGCCGGCAGGCGTGCCCATGACGATCACGTCGCCCGGCTCCAGGGTCAGCACTTCGGTCAGCAGCTCGATGGTCTCGGGAATGTCGAAGATCATGTCGCTGGTGTTGGCGTCCTGCATGACCTGGCCGTTCAGGCGGCACTTGATCGACAAGCCCTTGGCGGCGGCCGGCAGTTCGTCGGCGGTGACCAGGTGCGGACCGAAGGCGCCCGTGGCGTCGAAGTTCTTGCCGATGGTCCACTGCGGCGTGCGCTTCTGGTAGTCGCGCACCGAGATGTCGTTGAAGCAGGCATAGCCGAACACGAGGTCCATGGCCTGGTCGCGCTTGACGTGGCGGCCGGCCTTGCCGATCACCACGGCCAGTTCGGCTTCGTAGTCGAACTTGTCGGACACGCGCGGACGCACCGTGGGTTCGCCATGGGCCAGCAGCGAGGTGGCGCCGCGGAAGAAGAACCAGGGGTATTCGGGCTTGTCGCGGCCGCCTTCCTTGGCATGGTCGAAATAGTTCAGGCCCAGGCAGATGATCTTGCCGGGACGGGGCACCACGGGGGCGTAGGCGATGGAGTCGGCCGGCAGGCGCGGAGCCGACGACGCGATGGCGGCCTTGGCGGCGGCCTGGAGGTCGACGCCGGCCTGCAGCGCGGCGCCCAGGTCCGCCGGGACCTGCGGCTGGGCCTGGTTCAGGTCGATGATGCCGTCATCGGCCAGGACGCCCAGGCGCACGGCGCCATCCTTGCGGAAACTCACGAATTTCATCTCTAACTCCGATAGTGGGGTGAAAACGCACGTGCCTGCACGCGCAAAGACGCCGGCCCCGCGGGGCGGTTATTCCTTTGGTTCCGCCATTTTATATACATTTTTCAGGAAGGCAATTTTTTATACATATTTTCCATTCATGCGGCGTTTTATACACTTTCATATAAAATCCACCGGGCCGGCACCCCGCACGGCTGCCCCGCAACGGGCCTCATGGAGTTTTCGTGGCCAAGACCCCCGCCCCACCGGCCGACCCCGGCGCCCCCGCCGCCACCCAGGCCACCACGCTGTACGACCGCATGCGCGCCGATCTGCTGGCGGGCCGGTTGCTGCCGCCCGGGCGCAAGCTGCAGATCGAATTCCTCGGCCACCACTACGGCGCCGGCCAGACCCCCGTGCGCGAGGCGCTGAACCGGCTGACCGCCGATGGCCTGGTGGAGCAGCGCGACCAGCGCGGCTTCGCCGTGGCGGCGGTCAGCCCCGCCGACCTGGTCGAGATCACCAACACCCGCTGCTGGCTGGAAGAGATCGCCCTGCGCAAGTCCATGGCATCCGGCTCCGCGCAATGGGAAGAGGACCTGGTCCTGGCCTTCCACCGCCTGTCCAAGACGCCGCGCTCGCTGCGGGACGACCGCTTCGAGGCCAACCCGGAATGGGAACAGCGCCACCGGGCCTTCCACCGGGCGCTGATAGGCGGATGCGGGTCGCGCTGGCTGATCGGCTTCTGCGAACAACTGGCGGACCAGTTGTACCGCTATCGCCAGTTGTCGGTGCAGAAGATCTTCCCGGACCGTCCGATCCAGGCCGAACACGAAACCTTGATGGAAGCCATCACGGCGGGCGACGCCGATCGGGCCGTCGAACTGCTGACCGAGCACTACCAGAAGACCGCGCGGATCGTGCTGGATGACCCCGAGGCCTTCGAGGGATAGTCCGCCGCGCCGGCGCCCCCCCTTTGATAAAATCCCCCATGGATCCGAACGAGTACCCTCCATGGTCTGGACGCCCCGAGTCACCGTCGCCGCCGTGATCGAGCGCGACGGCAAGTTTCTGGTCATCGAGGAAGACACCGACGACGGCGTCAGGCTGAACCAGCCGGCTGGCCACCTCGAAGCCGGCGAGTCGCTCGAGTGCGCCGTCAGGCGCGAAACCCTGGAAGAGACCGCGCATCCCTTCGTACCGTCGGGATGGCTGGGCACGTACCTGTGGCGCCCCGAAGCCGCCGATGCGCCGACTTTCCTGCGCTTCGCCTTCGTGGGCGAGGCAGGCCAGCCGATTCCCGGCCGCGCCCTGGACGAAGGCATACGCCGCGCGTTCTGGATCTCCGCCGACGAACTGCGCGCCCGGCAGGCCGAGCACCGCAGTCCGCTGGTCATGCGCTGCGTGGACGACTATCTGCGCGCGCGGGCGTCGGGCCGGCCGTGGCTGGCGCTGGACGCGCTCTACACACATACGGCAATCGTGGATACGCATCATGGCAAGCAGTAAGGGACGCATCGTAGTGGGCATGTCCGGCGGCGTGGATTCGTCGGTCAGCGCCTGGCTGCTGAAACAGCAGGGCTACGAGGTGGTCGGCCTCTTCATGAAGAACTGGGAAGACGACGACGATTCCGAGTACTGCTCGACCCGCCAGGACTGGCTGGATGCCGCCAGCGTGGCCGACGTCATCGGCATCGACATCGAGGCGGTCAACTTCGCCGCCGAATACAAGGACCGCGTGTTCGCCGAATTCCTGCGCGAGTATTCGGCCGGCCGCACGCCCAATCCCGACGTGCTGTGCAACGCCGAGATCAAGTTCAAGGCCTTCCTGGACCATGCCATGCGCATGGGCGCCGAACACATCGCCACCGGCCACTACGCGCGCGTGCGCCGTGTGGAGTCGGGGCCGCAGGCCGGGCGTCACCAGTTGCTCAAGGCCCTGGACCACACCAAGGACCAGAGCTATTTCCTGCATAGGCTGAACCAGGCGCAACTGTCGCGCACGGTCTTTCCGCTGGGCGAGATCCGCAAGACCGAGGTGCGGCGCATCGCGCACGAACTGGGTCTGTCCAATGCCGCCAAGAAGGACTCGACCGGCATCTGCTTCATCGGCGAGCGGCCTTTCCGCGAATTCCTGAACCGCTACCTGCCCACCCAGCCGGGACCGATCCGCACGCCCGAGGGCCAGGTGCTGGGCCAGCACGTGGGCCTGTCCTTCTACACGCTGGGCCAGCGCAAAGGCCTGGGCATAGGCGGCGTCAAGGGCCGGCAGCAGGAAGACGGCACCGCCGACGCCTGGTACGTGGCGCGCAAGGATCTGGCAAGCAATACGCTGTATATCGTGCAAGGCCACGATCATCCCTGGCTGCTGGCCGATAGCTTGCGGGCCCAGCAGGCCTCGTGGGTGGCGGGCGAGCCGCCGGCGCCGGGCAGCTATGGCGCCAAGACGCGCTACCGCCAGCCCGACGCCCCCGCGATGCTCGCCGCCGCCGGCGGCGAAACCTTCGAACTGAGTTTCCCCGAGCATCAATGGGCCGTCACTCCCGGGCAATCCGCCGTTCTGTACGACGGCGAAGTCTGCCTGGGGGGCGGGATCATTTGCTGACCCCCTTCGGGGCGCGGGGGCGCGGCTAGATATCCAGTACCAGCTTGCTGCCCTTGCAGCCCGACACGCAGACCATCATGGTCTTGTTCGATTCCCGCTCGCGCTCGGTCAGCACCGAATCGCGGTGATCGGGCGTGCCTTCCAGCACCGCGGTTTCGCACGCGCCGCACACCCCTTCGCGGCAGCTGTAGTCGGCGTCGATACCCGCTTCAAGCAGCGCATCGAGCAGCGCCATGCAGGCCGGCACGTCGATGGTCTTGCCCGACTTGGCCAGTTCGACCTGGTAGCTGCCCTCCTGCGCCGCCGTGACTTCGCCGGCGGCGGCGAAACGCTCGATATGCACGTTCTGGTAGCCCAGTTCCTTGCAGGTGGCCTCGAAGGCATCCAGCATGGGCGTGGGACCACAGCAATAGAAGTGCGTGTCGGCAGGCTGCGAACCGAGCAGCTCGCGCAGGTTGGGCGGACCGCCCGCCTGGTCGTCGAAGCGCGTCGTGACCTTGCCGCCCGAGGCCACCAGCTCGTCGACGAACGCCGCCTCGCTCTTGGTGCGCGCGCAATAAACCAGTTCCACCGGCTTGCCGATGGCGCGCAGGCGGTTGTACATGCAGAAGATGGGCGTCACGCCGATGCCGCCGGCCAGCAGCACCGACTTGGCCGCCGACTCGTCCAGCTCGAAGTTGTTGCGCGGCGGCGCGATCTTGATGGTCGAGCCCACGCGCAGCTGCTCGTGCACGAAGCGCGAACCGCCGCGACTGTTACGGTCGTTCAGCACGCCCACCACGTAGCGATGCCGCTCTTCGGGCGAGTTGAACAGCGAATAGCTGCGCACCAGGCCGTTGGGCAGATGCAGGTCGATGTGGGAGCCCGCGGCGAAGGCAGGCAGTTCTTCGCCCGTGGGCGAGCGGAACTCGACACTGATGATGCCCTGCGCTTCAAGGCGGATGGCGTGAACCAGTACCGTAAGGAGTGAGCTGCTGTTCATGAAGGGATCGTTGAAGAAACAGGTGAGGCAACGGCGCGCAAGGCGGCCGCGCCCCGCTTCGCCACTACTGCTCTATCTCGAGGTTCCGCTCCTTGGCCAATTTGGACCAGCGAAGCGTGTCGCGCGCCATGATCGAGGCAAGTTCGGCGCCCGTCGACCCGACCGGTGTCATGTAGAGCGCTTCCATCTTCGTCCTGACGGCCGGCTCCTCCAGCACGCGGCGGATGTCCTGACCGATCTTGTCGACGATGGCCTGGGGCGTACCAACAGGGGCGAATGCGCCGACCCACATGTCTGCCTGGTATCCGGCCACGCCCTCTTCGGCAATGGTCGGCAGATCCGGAAACGCCCGGCTCCGTTCGGAAGAAGCGATCCCGATCGGACGCAGCCGGCCGCTCTTGATGAAGCCGCTGGCGCTGGCCAGATCGGCGATGGTGATCTGCGTATCCCCCGCGATCGTACTGGCAAGCGCCAGCGCAGCCCCCTTGTAGGGAACCTCGAGATACTCGATGCCGGCCATGGCCTTGAACAACTGGGACGGCAGCAAGGTTCCCGGGCCGCCATTGGCATGATTCAAGGCGCCCGGCCGTTGCCTGGCAAGAGTGATCAGGTCCTTGGCCGTGTTCGCCTTCAGGGACGGATTGGCCAGCAGCACGAGCGGAATGCTGTTGATCAGCGAAATCGAGACGAAGTCCTTGCCGGGTTGGTAGCGCAGCGTCTTGTAGACAGCCGGATTGATGGCCATGGCGCCGTCGTGGACCACCATCAAGGTATAGCCGTCCGGCTGGGCGCGCGCGACCGCTTCGGCCCCGATCATCATCGACGCGCCGGGCCGGTTCTCCACGACCACCGGCTGGCCCCAGACCTCGAGTAGCTTCTCGGCAAGAATGCGCGCGGTCGTGTCGATCGATCCGCCGGGCGCGGTCGGGACGACGATCTTGACCGGACGCGACGGGAATTTGTCGGCATCGGCCGCGATGGCGGCGCCCGTCGCCACGCAACTACAGGCGACGACGATCCAGGCGACATGGCGCCGCAGGCTGAAACTCGTTTTCATACAGTCTCCTTCATGGTAAATGCGCGCCAGTCCACCTCCGAACCGTCGAAGGAAACCGACCTGGCGTGGATCGACGCATAGTCGAAGCCGGTACGCCACGGCGCTTCGCCGGTGCCCAGCCGCTTCAAGGCCTCGAGAAAAAGCCGGCGCACCTTGACGATGATGATGTCGGCCGACCCCAGTTGCTCTTTGGTCCGGTCGACCCGCTTGCCCATCGACGACTGGACGACGAAATCCTCGAACGACAGGTTGGTGGTAAGCCCGCTGAAATGCCCGTTCTTCATCGCGGCGCGATCCTGGCCCCACAGGTGTTCCGGCTGGCCGAGATTGGCGGCGAAGTTGTCCGGATCGTCGGCGGTTCCATGGAACAGCGTCGTGATCGCTTCCTCGGACAGCGGTCGGGTCGGGTGATAGAGGATGTACCACTCCGCGCTGGTCTCGTCGTCGATCGGCACGCTGATCCGGGCGCTGAAGGGGCCTTCTTCGGGACCGGGGATGAAGGTGTAGAACGGCATGACGATCTCGCGGATGCGGGCATAGACCGAACCATCGTCCAGGCCGCGCAACGCCGCTTCCTGCAAGCCGTAGGGCGTATCGTTCATTTCGAACTTCGGCGTCGTATCCTGCATCATCATGGCAAGATTGTCGCGGGTGCTCGTCTCGATGGGACCTTCCTCACCCAGGAAACCGCGGTGCAGGAATGCCACGTGGGACGAATCGATGTGAGCCTCCACGCCTTGCATCCAGTTGTACGGAACCACGCCGCGCCGGATGCACACCTGTTCCGCAGGCAGGGTGTTGAACAGGAAATCCGGGAATGGCGGCGCTTCGCCCTGTCCCAGGTAGACCCAGACCACGCGGCCCGCTTCCCGCACCGCGTATTGGCTGACCCGCACGCTCGCGCAGAAGCGTTCACGGCGCGCCTCGGGCTCACAGGGTGCATCGACCAGACGCCCCGCGGTGTCGAATTTCCAGCCGTGGAAAATGCACCGCAGGCCGTTTTCCTCGTTGCGCGCCAGCGCCATCGACACGCCCCGGTGCGGACAGGCCTCGTCCAGCAATCCAACGCGGCCGTCCGTCCCCCGGAAAGCGACGAAGTCCTCATTGAAAAGACGCACGCGCACAGGCGCGCCATCCCGCTCCAGCGCGCCCGACCGGATCGCCGGTATCCAATACTGGCGCAGCAGGGTACCCATGGGCGTACCCGGCCCGGTACGCGTCAACAGTTCGTTCTCTTCCGCTTTCAAAGGCATGTCGAATGTCCAGGTCTGACTAACATGCCGGCATGATAGGTTGAGAAATAACTCAATAAAATTGAATTTTGATATATAACAGTTGAGATAAAACTCAACCGCAACGCCAGGACGGACGACAGATGAAATCCGAGGCGATCGAAAGATTCTTCCGGACACGGCTCCGCATGAGCCAGATACGCCTGATCGCGGCCATCGACGATCTCAAGCAGCTACGCCGCGTGGCCAGCCTGCTCAACGTCACGCCCCCCGCGATCTCGAAGCAGATCGCGGAAATGGAAGGGGACCTGGAAGAGAAAATTCTTCGGCGCGTCGGCAACCGGGTGGAGTTCACCCCGACCGGCACGCTGCTGGCCCGCCATGCCCGCCAAGTGCTGGATCAGATAGAACGGACGCGGATCGAGCTCATCGAGTTGCTCGCCGGCGCCGCCGAGCAGATCGGCATCGGCGCGGTCCCCACCGTGGCGCCTTTTTTTCTGCCCGCGCTGGTGCGCGATCTGCGCGCGAGGTTTCCGGGGACGACGATCCGGCTGCGCGAGGGCCGGTTCGCCGAACTGGCGCCCTTGCTGGCGGACGGCACGCTGGACATCATCCTGGCCCGTGATACGGAGCACCGGCTGTCCCCCCGCTTCGAGCAGCGCGTGATCATGAAAGATCCGCTCGCCATCGTGTGCGGCCCCGGCCATGCCCTGGCGACGAGACGAAGCGTGCAGTGGCGCGACGCGGATGGCCTGCCCTGGATACTGCCGATCCAGGGTTCGTCCACCGCCATCCTGCTGGAACGGATTTTCCATGCGCAAGGCATCCGGCCGGGGAACGGTTCGGTCGAGTCGATCGCGCTGTCGGTCAACACGTCGTTGCTGCGCGCGAACAGCATGCTGGGAATCATGCCGACCGCCTACGTCCGCGACTATGTCAAGGCGGGAGACATCAGCGTCCTGCCGCTCTCGACCGCGGCCGCGCAGGACGAGATCAAGGTCGTCTGGCGGCTCGACGACACCGCGCCGGCCACCGACCTGCTGCTACGGTTCGTTCACGAACACGCCAGGCTGCTGTAGAACCGGCTCCAGCAGCGAGGGGACACCCATTCGTGGACGGCGATTCAGTCTTCTCTCAACCCCGGCATGTCGAAGCCCAGTTCCTCCAGCTTGCCGATCAGCTCCGCTTCCTGCTCCCCCGGCAGCTCGGTCAACGGCGGACGCACGGCGCGCCAGGCCTGGTCTTGCGCGAAATAAGAGATGACCGCCTTGAGCGCCGGGATCATCGAGTACTTCTGCACCAGTTCGCGGGTCTGGGTGACCTTCTGCTGCAGGGCTTCGGCGTCGGGGCCCTGCCAGTTGGCGTAGAGCTGGCTGATGGGACCGGGGTTGATGTTGCCGGTGGCAGTGATGCAGCCCTTGCCGCCCGCGCGCAGGCCGCGCAGCAGCAGCGTTTCGCTGGCGGGGAAGACGTCGAAGCCGGTCGAGGCGAAGGCGTCGATGACGGACTTGGAGTAGTTCCAGTCGCCCGACGAATCCTTCAGGCCCACGACGGTGTCGGGATAGGCCTTGATCAGGCGCTCGATCAGCGGCAGCGAGATCGGCACCTGCGACACCGGCGGGATGTGATACAGGTAGACGCGCAGCGCCGAGTCGCCGACGTTCTCGATGACCTGGCTGTAGTAGCGGAACAGGCCTTCGTCGGGCACGCCCTTGTAGAAGAACGGCGGCAGCATCAGCACGCCGGCCGCGCCATGCTTGACGGCGGCGGCGGTCAGTTGCGAGGCCTCGGGCACCGAGCACGCGCCGGTGCCGGGCATCAGCTTGGCGCCGGGGATGCCGTCGGCGACGAGCTTGCCCATCAATTCGATCTTCTCGGTGGCCGACAGCGAGTTGGCCTCGCTGTTGGTGCCGAAGATGGCCAGGCCGGCGCAGCCGCTGTCGAGCAGCCACTGGCAATGGCGAGCGAAGCGGTCGGCATCGGGCAGCATGTCGGGCTGGAACGGCGTGACGACCGGGGCAAGCAGGCCTTGCAGGCGGGGAGGTGCGGACATGTCTCTCTTCCTTGGGTCAATGAGATTGGATGCGTTGCAGGCGGGCCATGGCGTTGCTCATGTGGGCATGGGCGGCCTGCCGGGCGGCGGCTGGATCGTGCGCGGCGATGGCCTCGTAGATGGCCTCGTGTTCCATCGTGATGTCGGCCAGCCAGCCTGCCTGCTCGCAATTGCGGCGGCTGATGGAGAGCTGGTTGCGGGTATGGCGTTCCAGGAATCCGAAGAAATCGTCGTAGACCGGGTTGTTGGCGGCGCGCGCGATGGCCCGGTGGAACAGGATGTCTTCCTCGACCCCGTCGCCGCCACGCTGGCTGGCCTGGTTCAGGATCTTGAGCGCCTGGCGGATGTCCTTGACCTGAGCCGCGGTGGCGCGGGCGGCGGCCAGGGCCGCGGCCTCGGTCTCCACGCCTATGCGCAGTTCGAACACCTGTTGCACGATGGCGTTCGCCTCCTGCCGCTCGCCATCGATGCGGAACGGCCGGCCCGCGGGCGTGGCCGCGACGAAGGCGCCCAGCCCCTGGCGGGTGGTGACCAGGCCGTCGGACTTCAGGCGCGCGATGGCCTCGCGCACCACGGTTCGGCTGACGCCGAAATCTGCGGCCAGGCGTTCTTCGGTGGGCAGGCGGCTGCCGGCTTCGCGTTCGCCCGACACGATCTGCGTGGCGAGCACTTCGCTGAGCTGTTCGGCCAGGTTGCTGCTGCGCAAGGGAGTGGATGACATGCGGTGACGAAAGCGGTGGGAAAACATCGAAGCAAGCATATTGCCCGGTTATCATACAACCCGTCAACCAGAGGAGAATTGCGTGCCGTGCCGTGCCGGCCCGAGCGGCCGATTTGACGGGGCATGCTAGGATGCTCCGGGCGACGCGAGGGGAATCGCCACAGGCCGCGCAAGACGGCAACGCCCTTGTGTTCGACCGCCACAACGCAACGAGGAGAATCTCATGAAGATTGGGGTCCCGACTGAAATCCGGCCGGGGGAGACACGTGTTGCCGCAACGCCGGAAACCGTGAAAAAACTGTCGGCAGGCGGCAACCAGGTGCTGGTGCAGGCCGGCGCCGGGCGGCAGGCC
This sequence comes from Pigmentiphaga kullae, assembly GCF_004216695.1. GTDB lineage: Bacteria > Pseudomonadota > Gammaproteobacteria > Burkholderiales > Burkholderiaceae_B > Pigmentiphaga > Pigmentiphaga kullae. The sequence goes on along the minus strand of NZ_SGXC01000001.1, from coordinate 2,472,204 downwards.
AGCTTCCCCGACGAAGCCTACGCCGCCGCGGGCGCCACGCTGCTGCCCGATGCCGCGCAGGTCTACGCGCAGGCAGAACTGGTGCTGAAGGTCCAGGCCCCGCAGGAGTCCGAACTCGCGCTGCTGCGCGCGGGCCAGATCCTGCTGGGCATGCTCAACCCCTTCGACGCGCAAGGCCTGGAGAAACTCGCCGCCACCGGCGTGACCGGCTTCTCGCTCGAGGCCGCGCCGCGCATCACGCGCGCGCAGAGCCTGGACGTGCTGTCCTCGCAGGCCAACATCGCGGGCTATAAGGCGGTCATCGTCGCGGCCGACCACTACGGCCGCTTCATGCCCATGCTGATGACCGCCGCCGGCACCGTCAAGGCCGCGCGCGTCGTCGTGCTGGGCGCGGGCGTGGCGGGGTTGCAGGCCATCGCCACCGCCAAGCGGCTCGGCGCGGTGGTCGAGGCCTCGGACGTGCGTCCCGCCGCCAAGGAGCAGATCGAATCGCTGGGCGCCAAGTTCATCGACGTGCCCTACGAGACCGACGAGGAACGCGAGATCGCCCAGGGCGTGGGCGGCTACGCGCGCCCCATGCCGGCGGCGTGGATGGCGCGCCAGGCGGCGCTGGTGGCCGAACGCTGCAAGCAGGCCGACATCGTCATCACGACCGCGCTGATTCCGGGCCGCCCCGCGCCCGTGCTGGTCAGCGAGGAAACCGTGGCCGGCATGAAACCGGGTTCGGTCATCGTCGACCTGGCCGTGGAACGCGGCGGCAACTGCCCGCTGTCCCGGCCCGACCAGGTGGTCGAGGCGCACGGCGTGAAGATCGTCGGCTACACCAACCTCGCCGCGCAGGTGGCGACCGACGCGTCCGCCCTGTATGCCCGCAACCTGCTGGACTTCCTGAAGCTGGTGGTCGCCCTGGACGGCGCTCCCGCCATCCAGCGCGAAGACGAGATCGTTGCCGCCTGCATGGTGTGCGACGCCAACCGCGTGCTGAGGAACAAGTAATGGAACTCATCGACCATACCATCATCAACCTCATCATCTTCGTGCTGGCCATCTACGTGGGCTACCACGTGGTCTGGAACGTCACGCCGGCCCTGCACACCCCGCTGATGGCCGTCACCAACGCCATCTCCGCCATCATCATCGTCGGCGCCATGCTGGCCGCGGCGCTGACCGACACCGGCCTGGGCAAGACCATGGGCGTGCTGGCCGTCGCGCTGGCCGCGGTCAACGTGTTCGGCGGCTTCCTGGTCACGCGGCGCATGCTCGAGATGTTCCGCAAGAAGCCCAAGGCCGCCCCGGCCGACGCCGCCAAGCAGGAGGCCCGCTGATGCTATCGCTCAACGTCGTCACCCTGCTCTACCTGATCGCCTCGGTGTGCTTCATCCAGGCGCTCAAGGGCCTGTCGCACCCCACGACCTCGCGCATGGGCAATACCTTCGGCATGGTCGGCATGGCCATCGCCGTGCTGACCACCGCCGCCCTGATCGGCAAGCTCGCCGCCGAACCCCTGGCCGGCCTGGGCTGGGTCGTGCTGGGCCTGCTGGTGGGCGGCACCGCCGGCACCATCATGGCCAAGCGCGTGGAAATGACCAAGATGCCCGAGCTGGTCGCCTTCATGCACAGCATGATCGGCCTGGCCGCGGTGTTCATCGCCATCGCGGCGGTGGCCGAACCGCATGCCTTCGGCATCGCCGATCCAGGCATCCCCATTCCCACCGGCAACCGCATCGAGCTGTTCATCGGCACCTTCGTGGGCGCGATCACCTTCTCCGGGTCGGTCATCGCCTTCGGCAAGCTGTCGGGCCGCTACAAGCTGCGCGTGTTCCGCGGCGCGCCGGTGGTGTTCGCCGGCCAGCACATGCTGAACCTGCTGCTGGCCCTCGTCATGATCGGATGCGGCATCTGGTTCGCGGCCACCCAGGACTGGACGCCGTTCGTCATCATGACGGCGATCGCCTTCGTGCTGGGCGTGCTCATCATCATCCCCATCGGCGGCGCCGACATGCCCGTCGTGGTGTCGATGCTCAACAGCTACTCCGGATGGGCGGCGGCCGGCATCGGCTTCTCGCTCAACAACCCCATGCTGATCATCGCCGGGTCGCTGGTGGGCTCGTCGGGCGCGATCCTGTCCTACATCATGTGCAAGGCGATGAACCGGTCGTTCTTCAACGTGATCCTGGGCGGCTTCGGCGGCGACGCCTCGGCGGCCGGCGCGGCGGGCGAACAACAGCAGCGCAGCGTCAAGTCGGGCAGCCCCGACGACGCGTCCTTCATGCTGACCAATGCCGAGACCGTGGTGATCGTGCCCGGCTACGGCCTGGCCGTGGCGCGCGCGCAGCATGCGCTGAAGGAACTCACCACCAAGCTGACCGAGAAGGGCGTGAACGTGAAGTACGCGATCCATCCGGTGGCCGGCCGCATGCCGGGGCACATGAACGTGCTGCTGGCGGAAGCCGAAGTTCCCTATGACCAGGTATTCGAAATGGAGGACATCAACTCCGAGTTCGGCCAGGTCGACGTGGTGCTGGTGCTGGGCGCCAACGACGTGGTGAACCCCGCCGCGAAGAACGATCCCAAGTCGCCCATCGCGGGCATGCCCATCCTCGAGGCCTACAAGGCGCGCACCATCATCGTCAACAAGCGGTCGATGGCGGCGGGCTACGCCGGCCTGGACAACGAACTGTTCTACCTGGACAAGACCATGATGGTGTTCGGCGACGCGAAGAAGGTCGTCGAGGACATGGTCAAGGCCGTGGAGTAGGTCCGGTGGACTGATTGGCCGGAATCTCGCGGCGGGCGCGCCCCGCCGCCGGGATTCCGCCATCCCCTGGCGGGATCAGACGTCGTCCTCGCCCGCCGTGCCGCCTTCGGTTTCCCAGCGCCGTATGGCCTGGACCGCCCTTCGGTTGAACTTCAGGCGCACCCCTTCGCCCGCCCCGTTCTCGGCCAGGAACACCGCCCCGGCCTGTTCCAGGGCCTCCTGCAACTGCTGACGAACCGGGTCGCCGGGTTGACGGGTTCGATACTCGAAATCCCGGATGACATCGACGTCGATGCCGGAAGCCTCGGACAATTGTTCGCGGGACCACTCGATCAGGGCACGTGCGGCTCGGCACTGGGCAGCGCTAATCATGGCAACATCCTTTTCAAGATTGCGGGTTCCTGCAGGCGACCACGATGGATCGCTTCAGCTCCCCCATAGTGCCATGACCGTCAACCGCTGAGAACCGCACCGCCGATCAGCGCGCGCAGGACGGCGACCAGCGCCACCGGCTGGTCCAGCATCAGATAGTGGTAGGCCTGTGGCACGACCACAGGCCCGCGCCCATGCCTGAGATGAGCCACGGTGCGCTCGGCATCCTCCTGCCGGATGACGCTGCTGAACTCCCCACGCACATAGTCCACGGGTATATCCAGGCCGGCCAGCAGGCCCGACATGTCCGCCTCATGCGGTCCCGGCGGCAGGTGGGGATCGAATTTCCACAGCCAGCCGCCCTGCTGCCGCCTGAGGGAATGATGGGCGACGTGATCGACCAGGAACCCGTTGTCGCAGGGCTGCGGCGGCGTCAGCCGGTAACGGGCCCGCGCGCTGGCGAAGTCCGGATACGGGTCGAGCCTGGGACGCCGGGGCGGCGCGGCATGGCTGGGCGGACTGTCGGCAAAGCGACAGATGCTGTCCACCGCCACGACGTGCCGGATCCTGTCGGGAAAATCCGCGGCGGCGCGCAGGGCCCGCGCGCCGCCGAAACTGTGTCCCACCACGACCGCCGGCCCCAGCGCCGCATGCTCGATCACGGCGCCGATGTCGGCGGCAAAGCCCCGGGCCGTGTAGGCAGAGCGATGGCCGCTGTCGCCCATGCCCGACAGGTCCATGGCCACGACCCGGAAAGCGTCGGTGAAATACGGGGCGATGAAATCCCAATAGCGGGCATGCGCGCGATAGCCATGCACGAACAACAGACCGGGCTTGTGGGCGTGCTCGAGCCCCCAGGCCAGGTAGTGCAGGCGCGCGCCTTCCGCCATGACCCAGTGCGATTCGGCCGGCCGGGCCATGACGCGGAGATACCAGTCTGGGCCGGACAAGGGGACCGCCGCTTCGCTCGCCTGCATCGGTCAATCCAGGCGGGCGCGGGGTTGCGCGCCGGCGGCGTCGAGAATGGACGCATGGCGGCTGGACTCGGCGATGTCCAGGCGGGCCTGGGCAACCTCCTGGATATGCCGGACGATGGTGGCGCGGCGCTCGGCCAGCACCAATCGCTTGGTCAGGCGGTTGGCGTGGAAGGAGTTGCCCGCCAGCGTGCGCGCCAGCGCCAGCGCCTCGGCATAGGGATCGGCGGCGATCCGGTTCACCAGGCGGATCGCCTGCGCTTCTTCGGCCGAGTAGGCCCGGCCGGTCAGCATGATCTCGAGCGCAGCCGCTTCGCCCACCAGGCCCGGCAACGTGATGTCGCTGATGCCGGACAGCATGCCGTGTTCGACCTCGGGGAAGGACAGGCGCGCGTCGGGGCCGGCAATGCGCAGATCGCAATGGATGGCCAGCGTCAGGCCGAAGCCGATGACATAGCCGTGCAAGGCGGCGACCACGGGCTTGGTGAGCTCCACGCCCACGGACGGAATCGCATTGGCCAGGACGTCGGTACCGACGGTGCCGCCGGTCTCTTTCATCGCCTTGAAATCCGAACCGGCCGAGAATGCCCGCGGGCCTGCCCCCCGCATCACCAGGGCCCGCACCTCGTCACGCGCCTCGGCCTGCCGCCATATGTCGGCCAGCGCCTGTTTATGCGCGGCATCCAGCGCGTTGAGCCGCTCCGGACGGTTCAGCGTGACGACGAACACGCCGTCGCCCATGCCTTCGAATTCGATGCTCATCGGTTGCTCCGCCGTGCCCCGGTTGCGGGGCACATCCTGGGCGATTTTAGGAAGAGTTTGTATAGAGCACAACTTGTGTTTATTATGAACATACCTTTTCCCATTCGACGCCATGACCCTCCCTGCGCTTCTCGAACAAGCCCGCCGGGCCTGGCCCGACCGCTGCGCCGTGATCGACGCGGACAGCGGCCGGCGCTATGGCTTTCCGGAGTTGGTGGACGAAGTGTTCGCCTTCTCGCGCCGGCTGCTCGCGGCTTGCGGCACCCGGCCGGGCGACCGTGTCGCGCTGCTGGGGGATGCCACGCCGGACTTCCTGTTCGCGGACTATGGCGTCATGAGCGCGGGCCGCGTCCGGGTATCGCTGGACCCCGCCCTGGATCCGGCCGAGCAGCTTGCCCAATTGCGCGACGCCGGCGCCAGGCTGTTGCTGTACTGCCCCTCCCAGGCCGACCGGGTGCAAGCCTTGCGCCCGGACTTGGCGGCCGGCGGCATCGAGGCCCGTCCGCTGGACAGTCTTGCCGACGCCGCCGGCCCGATCCCGCCCGGCGCGCCGCCACCCGTCGCGTGCGAGCCGGACTGGATCGCCGCGCTGAACTACACGGGCGGCACCACCGGCCTGCCCAAGGCCGTGGTGCACACGCACGGCAGCTATTGCGCGGCCCTTCACAACATCGTGGCGGCGCGCCGGCCGTGGACGGGCGACCGGATGCTGAACGTGCGCCCGCTCTGGCCGATCGCGGCGATTTCGCTGCTGGCCCATCTGCTGCAAGGCGGCACGCTGATTCTCGGCGCCCACTTCGAGCCCCGGCGTTTTCTCGACCTGGTGGCGCGCTACCGGCCGACCTGCACCTCGCTGGTCCCGACGCACCTGGTCCGCATCCTGCGGGCCTTGCCCGAGGAGCGCACCGGCCTCGACACGCTGTCGTGCATCGAAATCGGCGCCGCCGCGATGCCGCCGGAACTGTTCGAACAGGCGGTGGCCGCCTTCGGCCCCGTCTTCTCCGTCATCTACGGCCTGACCGAAGCGCCGTGGACCTGCTACCGGCCGCCGCCCGCCGCCTCCGAACTGCTGGCCGATCCGGCCGGCACGCTCGGCCTGGTCGGCCCCACGACCGACCGTGCCGAAGTCGCCATCGGCGACGGCCGGGCTCCCCTGCCCGCGGGCACGGTCGGCGAGGTGCTGATACGCGGCGCCCACGTCATGCGCGGCTATTGGAACCAGCCCGGACTGACGGCGGCCGTCCTGGACGGAGGGTGGTTCCATACCGGCGACCTGGGCTGCCTCGATGACCAGGGGCGACTGCGCATCCAGGGGCGGGCCAAGGCCATCATCCGCACGGGCGGCAAGTCGGTGCAGCCGGCCGAGGTGGAGCAGGTGCTGTGCAGCCACCCTTGCATTCTCGAGGCAGCCGTCGTCGGCATCGCGGATCCCGAATGGGGAGAGATCGTCGCCGCGGCCGTCGTCGCGCGGCCCGGCACCCATCCGGGCGGCGATGAACTGGCGGCCTTCTGCCGGGAACGTCTGTCCGCGCACAAGCGCCCCAAGCGCCTGGTATTCATGGACGCCCTGCCGCGCTCCCATTACGGTAAAGTGTTGACCAGGAAGATCCAGGACGCGATCGCCGCCCGCCAAGACTGCCCCCCTTTAGCGTGAACAGGCCCTAGCCTTGCAGATGACGCCAGAACACCGCCCGCCGGACGCCGAAGGCACCGGGCGGGTGCAATCCGTAGACCGCGCCTTCATCGTGCTGCGCGAACTGGCCAGCACGCCGCAGGGCGCCACGGCGCTGGACCTGTCCCGCCGCACGGGCATAGAACGGACCACCGTCCATCGCCTGCTCAAGACACTCGTGCATTGGGACATGGTCACGGCCGACGACGGCGTCTATGCGCTGGGCCCCGAGTGCCTGCTGTTCGCCACGGCGCATGCCAGCCGGCTCAACGTGCGGCGCGCGGCGCTGCCCTACGCGGTCGAGCTGCAGGAAAAAGTCCTGCACGGACGTTCGGCGCTGGTTTCGATATCGGTGCCGGCGCGCGACCGCGTCATCATCGTCGAACGCATCTGGACGCCGCGCACGCCCATGAACGTCATCATCGACATCGGCAACCAGTTCCCCATCGACGACTGCGCCAGCGGCAAATCCATCCTGTCCACGTATCCCGATGATCTGTGCCTGGCCACGCTGGGCCAGGCCCGTTACGACAAGGTCCGCCCCACGCTGCGCAAGATACGCCAGGCGGGCGGATTCTGCGCCACCGTCGGGCAATACAAGCGCGGGCTCGCCTCGCTCGCCTGCCCCTTCCATGGACGGGGTCCGGCGGCGCTGGGCGCCATCGTCGTCTCCGGCCTGGACCTGGACGACTGCCTGGACACGGACTCCTCGCTGGCGCAGCACCTGTACCGGGCCTGCGAGAACGTCTCGGCCGCGCTGCAGCACGGCTGACGCCGCGCGCGCGTCAGGCCTGCGGATAACGGCGCGGCCGCAGGCCCGCCTGGAACCAGTTGATCAGCGACACGCCGTCGAACACCGGGATGCCGAAGCGTTCGGCGATGTCGGCGCTGAACGGCGTCATGTTGGCGCATTCGGACACGATGGCGCCGACGTCGGGATGGCTGCCCAGCAGGCGCTCCGCCGCCTGCAGCACTTCGGCGCGCATGGCCTCGAACCGCGGCACGGTATCGCCCGACTTGATGGCCGTGACGAACACCGAATCGGCCGGCATGCCTTCCACCGGCGTGTCGGCCGCCACGCCCACCGCCTCGAGATGCGAGGCATGCAGGCTCTCGCGGCTGAAGGTCAGTATCCCCACCCGCTTGTCCGGCGCGATCAGGCGATGCGCCAACGGCACCTGCAGCAGGCTGCTGGAGGCCACCGGCACGCCGCAGGCCGCCGTCAGTTCCCGCTGGTACAAGGCCAGGAAACCGCAGGTCGTCGCGATGCCGTCTACGCCGCCGGCAACCAGGTCCAGCGCGGCGGCCTTGAACTCGTCCAGCAGCCCCGAGGACTCGAGCGCCATCATCTTGTCCGGCGTCGCGCCTTCGACGACGCGGTACTGCACCGGGAAGTCCCAGGTACCCGCATGGCCGACGTCGCCCGGCAGGCGGCGAAACCCGGTCTTGACCATCAGGATCCCCACGGACACGCCGTGGAAAGTTTTCTTGCGTCCGGCCACCCTTGCTTTCTCCGTCGCGTTCACTTGGGTTCGATCTTCGCGTCCGCGACGGCCTGCGCGTACTTCTTGCTTTCCTGCAGGACGTAGTCGCCGAACTGCTTGCCCGTGACCGTGCCGGCCACCATCCCCTGCTTGTCCAGCCACGACTTGAACTGGGGCGACCCCAGTACCTTGGTCAGGCCGGCCTGGATGCGCCTGGACACGGCTTCCGGTATGCCGGCGGGCCCCCACATGCCGTACCACGAGACGAAGTCCATGTTCGGCACTCCCGCCTCGCCCAGGGTGGGTACCGAAGGCAGCAGCGCGCTGCGGCGCTCGCCCGTCACGGCGATGGCCTTCAGGCGGCCGGTGCTGACGAAAGGCAAGGTTGTCAGCACGGGATCCATGATCGCGCTCAACTGGCCGCCCACGATGTCGGTCAGCGCCGGGGCCGATCCCTTGTAGATCACCATGGGGATCGACGTGCCCGCGCGGACGTTGAAGGTCTCCATGGCCAGGTGGCCGCCGGAGCCGAAGCCGCCGACGCCGAAGTTGATCTTGTCCGGATGCGCCTTGGCCTGCTTGATGAAGTCGCCCACGTTGTCGATGCCGCTTTGCGGCGAGACGACGAAGACCAGCGGCGTGCTGGCCACCATGCCGATGGGCGTGAAGTTCTTGTGCAGGTCGAAGCGCTGCTTCTCTTTCATCACGAGCGGATTGACGATGACCGTGCTGGCCGTCAGCAGCAGCACGTGGCCATCGGGCTCGGCACCGGCGACATATTCGGCGCCGATGTTGCCGGAGGCCCCCGCCCGGTTCTCGACCACCACCTGCTGGCCGAACTCTTCGGACAACTGCGCGGCAAGCGCGCGCGACAGTGCATCCACCGTGCCGCCGGGCACATAGGGCGCGACGATCCGCACCGGCTTGACGGGGAACCCCTGCGCAAAGGCCTGGCCCGCCACGAGAGCCAGAACAGCCGTTGCGCCCACCGTCATTCTCTTCATCATCCTGACCGCTTTCTGCATTCCGATACCCTCGATCGATTGTTCGCAATATGGACAACCTGTGCGAATCAAGGTTAGGTTATGCGCGGCGCCGGGTTCGGTCAACGAATTTTTGGGAAGACGCTTATGGCTCCCGGTATGAACGCACCGCTTGTGCGTCCAGCTTCTGAGCAAATGCGAATTTCTTGGTTGGGTTCCGGGGCCCGCGGGCTTATGGTGACAGCCTCGACATTCGGCAGCCCGCCATGTACTCGATCCTGACCATTACCGGCAGCCCCTCGGCCGTCTCGCGTTCCACCCTGCTGGCCCACACCCTGGACGCGCACCTGGAACAGGCGGGCTACGCGACCCGCACGCTGAACGTGCGCGACCTGCCCGCCCAGGCCCTGCTGGCGGCCGATACCGCCGACACCCGCATCGCCGCAGCGCTCCGGCCCCTGGCTTCGGCAGATGCCGTGGTCATCGCCACGCCCATCTACAAGGCCGCCTACAGCGGGATCCTGAAGACCTTCCTGGACCTGCTTCCCCAGACCGCGCTGCAAGGCAAGATCGTCCTGCCGCTGGCCACGGGAGGCTCGCCGGCCCACCTGCTGGCCGTGGACTATGCCCTGCGGCCCGTGCTGAACGCGCTGGGCGCGCGCCATATCCTGAGCGCGGTCTTCGCCGCCGATGCGCAGATATCGGGCGATGCCGTGACCGGCTACCAGCTCTCGGCGGAGATCGCCGACCGGCTGCACGCCAGCGTGCGCGAATTGAACGCCGGCGTGGCCGCCAGCCGCCCGCGCGTCCAGCCGGTGGAGCGGGAACGGCTGTACGCCTGAACGAGCGGGCGGCCACCTGCCCGCGAAAGGCTACGGCGCCGAGACCCAGGGGTCGAACAGTTCGCGGATGTCCGCATCGCCGATCGCGACGCCGTTGTTCGCCTGCTGGGACTGGATGTACATGTTCATGATCATCTTCATGCCATCGACCGGATAGTTCAGCCTGACGCCCTGCCCCTGGGCGATGCGCCGGCTCCATTCGGCGCGTATGCGGCGCCAGTAATCCGACGTATTGTCCCAGTAGGCATAGCCGGTGCCGAAGTTGAAGCCGGTGATGCGGCGATAGTCGTTGACGCCGGTCTCGTTCACCAGCGTCGCGCGTTCCCGCTCGCCTTCGCGCACCACCTTGCGGTTCGCCTGTTCGTGCAGCCAGCCCTCGGCCGTGATGCGATGCGTGTTGACGATGCCCAGCGCGTTGTAGTCGCTGCGCTGGGTGTATTCGCGGCGGGGCAACGGCCTCCACCCGGCATCCGAGGTCCAGGTCGGCACGTCGTTCTCGTAGGTCCACTTGCCGGTGCCGCAGTAGCGCGGCGCATCGCTGACCTCGTAGACGCACTGCGTCCAGGCTCCCTTGGTGACGGCCGGGTCGATGGGACGCAGGCGCCAGGTCTGGTTCTCGGTGAATTCCAGCCGCGCCGGCGCCTGATAGCGCCAATCCTGGCGCCAGTGCTTGACCACGAAACCGGCGGTGCGATGCACCAGCAGGTGCTGGAGCACGATGCGGTCGCCCTGGTCGTCGGCCACCAGCACCATCTCGTAGGCGCCGCTGCGGTAGCGCCGCCTGGGCTCGTAGCCAGGCGCGGGATCGCTTTCCTCGAAATTGAAGCTGACCCGGTACTCGCCCGCCATCGCCAGGATGGCTTGCCGGTCGCGCGCCAGGCCTTCGGCATGGCTGATGACCTGCGGGCGCTTCTCGTCCGGCACGGCGCGGACGTGGGCGGTGGACAGGCAGCCCCCCAGCAGCAACGGGAGCAGACACGGGAAGAACAGGTGTCGGAGTCGGGTCTTCATGATGTGGTATTCCTTGCGGGGTCGTCAAAAAACCTTGGTGAAGCCCAGCGTGAGGCGGTTCTTCTCGTAGGTATGAAGGTGCGGGATGCTGCTGCGATTCTTGCGGTACTCGTAGCTCAGGGTGGGCGTCATCCCGTGCCAGGCGTAGCCGGGTAGCGATACGTTCACGTACAGGCTGCCCTCGTGGTCGCGCTGGCGCTTCTCGAACAGCGCGACAGCCTCGTCCGCCTGCCGCTGGCGGTAGCCGTAGGCCATGTTGACGGCCACCTTGCCGCCGAACGATTTGTAGATTCCCAGACGCGCGCTCTTTTCGCGGTAGGCGAAAATCCCCAGGCGCGCCCCGCTCTCGCGCCAGACCAGGCTGCCGTACACCAGCAGATCGGGGCGGATGACGTACTGTCCGAACAGCCCTATGCTGCGAAAGTCGCCTTCCAGGCTTTCCAGCCGCTGCGCGAAATGGCGACGCTTGGTCTCGTAGCTGGCTTCAAGCATCGCGCGCGGGCTGAACTGCCGGCTGATGCTGGTTCGAAAACCGAAGGCGTGGTAAGCCTTGAGCCCGCCTTCGCGGTCGTATTCGAACAGCGGCAGGAACTGGAACTGATTGCGCGCCGACCCGTACTGGTAACCGAGGTAGGTGGTCGATGCGAGGTTGCCGTAATCGTCTTCGTGCCGATAGCGGTTGCCATAGTTGAGGCTGCGCAGCATAAAGGCGTGGTTGCCCGCCAGCGGCCATAGCTTGTTGAGAGTGCCTTCAAAATAGGCGCCGGTGTCGGCGACCTTGCGACCCGGCACGTTCTCGAAGCAGGCGTCGAGGAACCGCAATGCGCACGGGTCCACGATCGTCGAGGCATTGTTCAGATTGTCCTCGCGTACCGCCGACAGGGACAGCGTGATCCGCATGCGTGTGCGCTGCTCGATGGCCGCGAGATAGTCGGCTATGTGCCGTTCGATTTCCGGAGGAAGCGGCCGGGCCTGCAGCCGCTGGAAGATCTCCTGCGCATCGCGCAAGCGATTGTCGACGAACAGCACGCGCGCCAGGTCCAGGTCGCCTCGGGTGAACAAGGGATTGGCCTGCAGCACCTGGCGGTAGCGGTCGATGGCGTCGGCATGATCGCCCAGTGCCGCCAGGCGGCTGGCCTCGACGAACGTGAACAGTGCCGGATCGTGCCTGGGAACCTGTCGGTACTGGCGCAGCAGCCGGTCCGCACCGAACCAGTCGTGCTGGTTGACGGCGTTCAGGATGGCGAGCGTGAGCTGCCCTACCCGGGCTTCGGGAACCTGCCAGGCCGACAGCATGGACTCGTGGACCCAGCTTCCCTGGCCATCGGGTCGGGACGGGACCGCCTGGCGGCGGATTTGCCGGGATTGCTGCTCGGCCCCCTGCCAGAGCCGGTCAGCCGTGTCTTGCTGGGCCCAGGCGGTGCCCAGGCCCAGGCACCACAGCCATGCGATCCAGCAGAGAGAGCGAGGAAATGAAACTGTCATGGGGCCGGCGCGATACAAGTCGACCAGGCCCCATCCGTAGGCGGGGCCTGGAGAAACCGCGCATCGCCTTGTCAGGCGGCGGCTTCTTTTTTGGTGGACATCAGGGAAGACGGGTACCGCTTATTTCTGGCGCGCGCCGAAAGAAGCGACATAGCCCGTGCCGAGATACGTGCCGCTGGCAACCCCCGCCAGCGCGCTGGCGCTCGCGCCGGCATCACCGAAGAATTGGCCCTGGCTGGTACCGTTCGTCGCGCCCGGTGCGGTCGTCCCCACGTAGTACTTGGCGGTTCCGCTGAAAACCGCGCCGCCGGTGGCCGCGATTTCCAGCGTTTTCTTGCCTGTGCCGCTCCCCGCGGTGAATTGCCCCGAAATGGATGTGGCGCCCGACGACACCGTCAACTGGCCAGGCAGCACGCTCGGTGCGTTGACGGCGGTGCTCGGGGTGGCCACCAAGGCCACGCCCACGTAGTCGGTCGACGACGACGGCAGGACCCGGTCCTTCTTGTCGCCCACGTACCATGCCTGGTGGTCCACCAGGCCCGGCGTGGCGGAGTCCGCGCTGGCGATGCCGAAATAGACGCTCTTAGCCAGGCCGGGAATCTTGATGCCGTCCAGGCCGACCGCCAGCGGTTCCTCGCCCTCGTGTTCCGGCTCGGTATGGATGAAGCCGGGCGCCAACTGATGGTAGGTGAAGACCCAGTTGGTGCTGGTGCCGGCCAGGGTCTGGTCCAGCGCGGAGACGTGGGTGAACGACTCGATGCTTTGCAGGCTGATGTAGTCGCTGGTGCCGGCGGCCGCGATGCCCGGTGCGCCGATCGGACCATGGAATCCACCCACGGTGGTGGGGCCGAGGTTGACGAGGTTCACCACGCCCGCCTTGTCGCTCACGACCTCGTAGGTCTGCGCCTGCGCCGCGCCGGAGACGGCGAGAATGGCCAGTGCAATCAGTGCTTGCTTCATGATCATCACTCCTTCGATGTGTGCCAGGCACACGGGACGCCCGTGGCGGAATGCCGCGGACAGGCGGCCCGGCGCCCGCCGGGCCGCGGCCTCTCCAACCGGCCGCGAACGTTCAATTGAGCGGCCCCCGATGCAAGGTGTAGCCTTCCTTTTCCGCGACCCGGAAAGACCACGTGAACTGATAGGCATCCACGATCCTTTGCAGGCGCGCTCCCTCCGCATTGCCCTCGGCCGTATTGCCCAACGCCGTCCATGCGGCATGGAGCCCTGCTTCATTGGCGATGGGCGGACGCTCCAGGGAAAACTCCACCGAGTCGCCCTTGCGAATCACCTGGTTGTTCCGAAGACCGTTGAAGACGGGCTGGTAGCCCTCGACCACCGTGGACGTGCCCAGGTCCACGATGGTGTAGTCGCGGTCGAAGGCCGTCAGGCGAAAGCGTTCGACGGCCAATGACGTGGCGCCGCTTTCCACCGGCTGGACGTTGCTGAAGCGCGCATTCGCGGCAGCCGTGAAGGGGAAGAACAACTGGATGTTGCCGTCCACGTCCGAATCGCGGTCATTGGCCGGGAGCCGCTCCAGCAATAGCGTCGGATAGTTCTCGCGCCCCCTGATGACCGTGAAAGCCACGCGCTTGGGTTCCGAAACGGCAACCCCGTCGCTGATCCTGGCTTCCACCACGTAGTCGCCGGGTACCACGAGGTCGAGGCTGCTGCCATTGGGATGGCACCTTTCCCCGGCCGCCGTCGAGCACGAATAGGAAGGGAAGCTGGCGCCTTCGGGCTGCTTGACGACAGAAATGTCGTAGTACAGCGGCGAGTCCTGATCCGGGTCGAACATATATTGGACGTTCGAGGTGATAAACATCGGGGCGGACTCGGCGATCACCGGCTGGCCCGGCGTGGTTCCGCTATCCAGGCCGCCATTGCCGTTCGGATACCAGATGTAGTGATTCTGAAGCGAAAGGCGCGTCAGCACCGGCGGGTTGTTGCCCACCTTGGCGAAGGCGCTGGCGCTGGTGGTCGCCCCCACCCGGTTGCTGATCGCTCCCTTGGAATCCTTGACCTGCAGAAAGGCGATGTACGGGCCGGGCCTATCGGCCACCACGCTGGCCGTTGGATCGTTCTGGCTTTGCGTCAGCACGGCGCTGCTGCCGGCCGGGCGCTCCAGGGTCCAGGTGTAGAAAAGCTGGTCGCCGTTCTTGTCGGAGCTGGCGCTGCCGTCGAAGGTGATGGCCTGGCCGACCAGTACCTTGGCCACGTCCACCCTGGCGCTGGCCACCGGTGCGACATTGGCGCCCGTCTTGATGCTGAGCGCATAGTCCGCGACCGCGCTGTCCAGCTTGCCGTCGCTGACGACGAGCTCGAACCGCCAGTTGCCCGTCTTGCTGCCATCCAGCACCACGGAGCTGGCCGTCGACGTCAGCCGCTCGCCCGGGCTGGCCTGGTTCCAGTAGGTCCACTGGTAGGTCAGCGGATCGCCTTCGGGATCGTAGGAGGCATAGGCGGCGATCGTGCAATAGGGATAGTAGATGGAGGTGCCGCCGAGCTCGCATTCGCCGGTGCCCGAGATGCCGGCGACCGGTGCTGTATTGACGGTATCGTCCGCGGCTTTCGAGACGTTCACGATCACGCGCTGCGTGGTGGCGGCGTGTCCGTCGTAGGCCATGAAGTCGAAGGTGTACTTGCCGACGACATCGGGGACGAACTCGGCCTTGGCGCTATCGGCGTTGACGATCGCGGCCTTGCTGCCGACCGGAATGGCGGCGGTGGCCGGGAACCGCCAGCGGTAGCCCAGCGCATCGCCGTCGGGATCCTTGCTGCCGCTGCCGTCGAGCACCACGGGCCGGCGCAGCGTGCCGGCAAAGACCAGGTAGCCGTTGCGGTCGTACGCGGCATCCGCCGGCGCGGCGATGGAAACGACCGGCAGGCTGTTGCCGGTATTGACGGCGATCCTGACGTCGGCCGGCTCGCTGGTCTTGTCTCCATGGCGCACGACGAGGCTGGCTCGGTAGATGCCGACGCGGTCTGCAAGAAAACTGGCCTTCGCGGTGGTCGCGTCTTTCAGGGCGGTGATCAGCTCATTGTCGGGTTGCTCGATCAGGGTCCATTGATACCGCAGCTCGCCCACGGCCCCGCCGGTGGGTGCAAGACTGTGGCTGCCGTCCAGCACGACGGTGGCGCCACGCAATACCGTCTGTTCCGCGGGGATGACCACTGCCAGCGGATTGACGCTGGTCGCCGTGATCGTGACGCGCGCGCTGCCGCTGGAAGTGCCGTCGCTGACGATCAGATCGGCCGCGTAGTCGCCCGGAAGATCGGGGGTCAAGGTCGGCTTGGCGGTGGCGTTGCCGGACAACACCGCGCCGCTGCCCTCGGGTTTGGCCGACAAGGTCCACGCATAGCGCAGCGTGCCGCCGTTGGGCGTGGTGCTGGCGCTGCCATCGAGCGTGACGGCCGTGCCGATGGGCACGCTGGTCCGGTCGGCGGTGGCCACCGCGGTGGGCCGGGCGGCGCCGGAGCCGGCATCGCCGCCGCCATCTCCGCCGCCGCATGCGGCAAGCAGCATGACGGCGATGCCCGCCAGCCCTGCCCTGAGGTTGCGCAAGGAAAGAATCATGGCTGTGGAACCCTCTGGTGGTTGAATGGAATATCCAAGGTCTCAGTACCTCAAGGTCACGCTTACCCGAGCCGTACGGCCCGGCGCGGGAATCAGTCCCAGGCTCAGGGCGTCGAGGTAATAGCGGTCGGTGATGTTGTCGAGGTTGAAATCGATGCTGACGCGGTCGTTGACCCGATAGCTGGCGAACAGATCGAACACCCGGTAGGCATGCCAGGGCACGATGGACAGGAAGCTGCGGTGGGTGTCGTCGTTGTATTGCGGCGCATTGGTACGCTGGCCCATGAAGGTGCCGCGCACGCCCAGTACGAGCCGGTAGTCCAGCAGGCGCGCCCCCAGGGTGATGCTGCCGTGCCACTTGGGCGGCACCATGTTGTTGATGTAGCTGCCGGCGATGCCGTAGTCGTTGCAGCGCTCGGCCCGATAGCTGCCGGTATGGCAGATCTCGATCTTGTTGTACTTGGTGGCGCCGAATTGCGTGAACACCACGCCCAGGTCGTACGAACCCGACAGCTCCAGCCCGTTGAAGGTCGCGCTGTCGATGTTGCGCATGGTGAAGTTGGAGGCCTGGCTCAGCTCGCCGCCCGCGCCGCCCTCTTCCCACAGGTTGGGCGTCGTACGCGTCAGGTAGTCCTTGGTGTGGTTGCGAAAGTAGGCCAGCTTCAGGCGCAATCTGTCGCGGCCAGCCAGGATGCCGTCCTTGAGATAGTTGACGCCGACTTCCTTGCTCCTGGTGTGTTCTGGCTTGAGGATGACGTCGGGCGCGGCATCGAACGAAAAGCCGGAGGTGCTCTCGAACAGGCTGGGCATGCGGTAGGCCTCGGCATAGCGGCCGTAGAACTGCAGACCGTGCTTGCCCGGTTCCCAGCTCAGGCTGATGACCGGCGCGGTGCCGCTTTGCTTGTTGCGGTTGGGCAGCGGATCGCAGGCGCCATCGCCATCGGCATCCACGCAGTTCGGGCTCTGCGGGTCGTAGACCGTGATGGGCTTGTCGTCATGCGACTTGAAGCGGGTATGGCGCACGCCCACGTCCAGGGCCACGGTTTCCACGGGCTTGTACAGCCAGGCCACGAACGCGCTGTATTCGTCGCGGCTGCCCTGCCGCCCCGCCAGCCCCCGGAAGTCCGGCGTCAAGGGCGTGGTGCCGACATCCTCCCATTGCCCGGCCAGGCCATAGCGCAACTGGCTTTCGCCCCAGGCGCGATGATCCAGGCTGGAGGTGTTCTCCAGGGTCAGCCCCCAGCGCCGGTACTTCTCGCGCTCGTTGTTGTAGAGATCGGGCTGGGTCGCGCTGGGACTGTTGTTGGTGGCGCGGGTGCGGGTGTGCCAAAGATTGGCGCGCAGGTCCAGCAGGGGCATACCGGCCGGATTCCAGTGGTAGCGGCTGGTGTAGGTATCGACGGTGACGTCGCTGTTGCGCGGCTGCGTGATCGGCGCGAAGTTGGCGAAGCGAATGATCTGCGAGGGCATGATCTCGCTGTACACGCTGCGGTAGCGCAGGTAGCTCAGTTCGAGTTCCTGGTCGTCCGGCAGGTAGAACGTGCCTTTGAGCAACGCGGACTTGCTTTCATAGTTGGTGCCGGGAATGCGTTCGCCGGCCTGGAAATACGAGGCCCCGCGGATCTCGGGGCGAACCTCGGTATAGAACGGCAATCTGCGCCGGTTCGAGACATCGACCCAAGCCGAGGGACCGTGCGCGCCGGCGTAATAATTGCCTTGCTCGCGTTGCGCATAGGCCGCGACCAGATCGAATTTCTCCCAGCGCCTGGCGATGGCCAGGCTGCCGGCATAGCTCTTGGGCCGGAAGGTGCCGGGCCTGTCCAGCCCCTCGGGGTTGCCCCATTCCTCGGGCAGGGCGTATCGCCCGGAGCAGGCGGCGGGCGTCACGCAATCGGTCCGATAGACCGGCGCAACGCCCAGCGTGCCGCCGGTATACAGCCCGGCCGGCGTATCGGCTGCCACGGGCGAGCCGCTGTTGTTGCCGATCGCCTGCCCGCGCACGCGCAGGCCGAAGTCCTGGCCGGGCCGGACGATGTCCTCGGCCTTGATGGTCCGCATGCTGACGAGTCCGCCGGTGGCGCCGGTGCCTTCGGCCGACAGGGTCGGCCCCTTGTCGATCTGGATGCCGCCGATCAGGTCGGGGTCGATGTAGCTGCGCGAGACCGCGCCGGAATATCCCCGATACACCGTGGTCTCCTGGCGCGCGCCATCCACCAGGACCGGCACCCGTCCCTGGCCCTGCATGCCGCGGATGTTGATGTCCAGCCCGCCGCTGTTGCGAAGCTCGCCCACCAGCACGCCGGGCGTGCCGCGAAAGATGTCGCCCACCGACGTACCGCGATTGCGCTCGATGTCTTCGCGGGTCAGCACGCTGCGCGAGCCTGCGGTCCGGTAGACCTCGTCCTTGGGATCCTGCTCGCGCATGCCCTCGACCGTGATGGTCGGCAGCATCGACTGACCCATCGAACTGCGCCGCAGGGAATAGATGCCGGCATCGTGGGCGGTCTCGAAGCCGCTGGCCTCCAGCAAGGTGTTGAAGCCCTGCTGCACCGTGAACGTCCCGCGCAGGCCGGGGCTGCGCATGCCGGCCAGCCAGGAAGCATCGAACGACAGCACGACGCCCGCCATGCCGGCGAACTGGCTGAGCGCCGCCCCCAGCGGCCCGGCCGGCACCTCGTAGTAGCGCGCCTCGGTCGCCGCGGCGGCGCCCGCCTGCAACATCGCCGGCAGGCTGGCCGCCAGCATCAAGCCCCATAACAATCGACGCGCGACAGTGCGCCGGCAAGCGCACACGCAGCCCTGCAACATGGTCATCCTTTGGCCAAGACGTTCGTGGAATTCGTGCTCCTGATAGGGAGTCGAACGAACGCGCCCAAAAGGACAATCGCCCGGAAAAAAATGTCGCGGTCCGCTAGCGGCGGACGATGCGCGTCCAGTAGCGGGTCCGCCGCTGGATCTCCACCGGAAAGGTGCGCCGCAGGGCTGCCAGCGCGGCATCGCTGTCTTTCAGGGGAAACGAGCCGGACACCCGATAGCCGGCGACAGCGGGGTCGCAGCCCAGCCAGCCGGGCCGGTAGCGGGCCAGCTCCGCCACCACCTCGGCCAGCGGCCAGTCGGAAACGACCAGCACGCCCTTGGCCCACAGCGCCCGCGCGGGATCGGCCTGCATCACCGCCTCGACCTCCCGCGCCGACATGACGGCCTCCTGCCCCGCCCGGATCAGGCGCGACGGCGCGGATGCCTGGGCGGAACGCAGCAGAACCGCATGTTCGAGCACGGCGACGCGGGTGGCGTGCGCCTCCAGCCGGACGGTGTAGCGTGTCCCGACCGAGGTTGCCAGGCCATGGACCGTTCCAACCCGGAACGGACGCCGAGCCGGATCGGCCGCCGTCTCGACCAGCACGTTGCCGGCATGCAGCCAGACCAGGCGCTGGGTAGCGTCGAAACGGACGTCGACGGCGGCCTGGCTGTCGAGGACCAGTCGCGTGCCGTCCTCGAGCACGAGGGGGAGAATCTCGCCCTTGGCCGCCTGGTAGCCGACGCCGGGAAAGACCGAGCGACGGACCACCAGCAGCCCCCCGCCCAACATGGCAAACCCGCCCAGGCCCCGCAGCACCGCCCGGCGGCTGCTTGCCCGTGATCCGGCCAGCTCCAGCGCCGCCGCCGACATCTTGCCCGGCACGCTGCCCAGGCGGCGTTGCAGCCGTTCGAGCTGGTCCCAGGCCCACTGGTTGTCGGCATTGCCATCGCGCCATCGGACCCACCGTTCGCGCTGCACGGCGTCCAGCGGTTCGGCGCACAATTGCGCATGCCATTGCGCGGCTTCGCGCAGCGCCAGGAGACGGGGGGCGGAAACGGCACCCGGGCCGGCGGCCGTCACGCGGCGAACTCGCCGGCCCGCACCAGGAAGAGCAGGCATTGCTCCGTCGCCCGCGCCATGTACTTCTTGACGGAACTTACCGTAACCTCCAGACGCAGGGCGATCTCGGCGTAGCCCAGCCCCTCGAGCTGCGACATCAGGAACGCCTGCCGTGGCTTCGCGCCCAATCCTTGCAGCATCGCATCGATCTCGCAAAGCGTTTCGATCGCGGCCAATTGCGTCTCGGGCGAGAACTGGACGGGCTCGGGAGCGAGCGCCAGCGCGTCCAGCCATGCCCGCTCCAGCGCCTGGCGCCGGAAATGGTCGACCATGACGCGGTTGGCGATGGTGACGAGGTAGTGGCGCGGTTCATGCAGCACCGGCGACTGCCCTTTGGCGACGCCCGCCAATATCCGCAGGAAGGTGTCCTGGGCGAAATCGGCGGCCATGTGCGTATCGCCCAGCTTGCGCCGCAGCCAGTCCTGCAGCCACCGCTGGTTCTCGCGGTACAGCGTCGACATGGACTGAGGCGACGGTGAAGTATTGACGGCATCCATGGAGAATCGCCCGCCCCGTTTTTATGGATCTTAATGATAATGATACTTGTTATTATTTAATAATCAAGAAGATCCATGACGCCCCCGGGGTGTTGCCCACCCCACCGCGCCCGGCCTGGCCGGGCGCGTAAGAGACGATCAATCGCCCACGATCTTGCGGTCCCGGATGATGGCGCCGAAGCGCTTGGCATCGTATTCGGCCCGTTCGTGGAACTGCTCGGGCGTCATGGGCGCGGGATCGCCGCCCAGGGCCACCAGGCGCTCGCGGAAGGCGGGCGTGCTCACGATCTTGTTGATCTCGGTATTGAGCCTGGCGACGATGTCCTTGGGCGTGCCGGCGGGCGCGTAGAACCCGAACACGGTATCGGCATCGAAGCCCTTCAGGCCGGCCTCGTCCAGCGTGGGCACGTTGGGGAACATGGGCGAACGCGTCATGCTGCCCACGGCCAGCATGTTGAGCTTGCCCGATTGCACGTGCTGCATGGCGATGCCCGGGTCGAAGGCGAAGTCGATCTGTCCGGCCAGCAGGTCCACCAGCGCGGGCGCGGCGCCGCGGTACGGGACGTGGACGGCGCTCACGCCGGCCTGGCTCTGGAACATTTCGGCCGCCAGGTGGGGCGAGCTGCCGTTGCCCGGCGTGCCGTAGGTCAGCTTGCCGGGGTTGGCCTTCAGGTAGCCGATGAACGACTTGACGTCGGTGGGCAGCTTGCCCGGCTTGACCACCAGGAACACCTTGACCTTGGCGGCCGCGGCCACCGGCGCGAGATCCTTGATGGGGTCGAAGGACATCTTGGGATAGATGTACGGGTTGACCGAAACCATGCCGCCGGAGCTCATCAGCAGGGTGTAGCCGTCCGGCGCCGAGCGGGCCACCGCCTCGCCGCCGATGTTGCCCCCCGCCCCGCCCTTGTTCTCGACCACCACGGGCTGGCCCAGCACCTCTTGCAAGGGACCGGTGATGGCGCGCGCGATCTGGTCGGCGGCGCCGCCCGGCGGGAAGTTGACCACGACCTTCACGGGCTTGGTCGGATAGGACTGCGCCATGGCCCCGAAGGCCACCGCGCATCCCAGCGCCAGCGCGCTCCATCTGGCCGCGAAGGCCGGCTTGCCTGCTTGATGGTTCATGTCTGTCTCCTGTTTTGTCATGAACGAACACGGGTCCCCGCACTGCGTCCGGCCGCGGCGTGCGGCCGGCGCGGGGCGATCAGAACGGGTAGTGTCGAGGCGTGGTCTGCACGGTGATCCAGCGCAGCTCGGTGAACTCGTGGATGCCGGCGTTGCCGCCGAAGCGTCCGATGCCGCTGGCCTTGACGCCGCCGAACGGCATCTGCGCCTCGTCGTGCACGGTGGGGCCGTTGACGTGGCAGATGCCCGACTCGATGCGCTTGGCCACCTGCATGGCGCGCGCCACGTCGCGCCCGAACACGGCCGAGGACAGGCCGTACTCGGTGTCGTTGGCGCTGTCGATGGCGGCCTCGACGCCGTCGACCCGCACCACCGCCTTGACCGGCCCGAAGGACTCTTCGCCGTAGATGCGCATGTCGGGCGTGACGCGGTCCAGGATGGTGGCGGGCATGAGCGTGTTCTCGGCCTTGCCGCCGCACACCAGCACCGCGCCCTTGGCCAGCGCGTCGTCGATCATGGCGTTGCAGCGTTCGACGGTAGCCATGTCGACCACCGATCCCAGGACCGCGGGTCCCTTGCGCGGATCCTGCAGCGGCAGCGACCTGGCCTTGGCGCCGAAGCGCGCGATGAATTCGTCGGCGATCTTCTCGTCGACGATGATGCGCTCGGTGGACATGCAGATCTGGCCCGAGTTGGCGAAGGCGCCGAAGGCGGCGGCGCTGACGGCCGCGTCCAGGTCGGCGTCGTCCAGGATCACCAGCGGCGCCTTGCCGCCCAGCTCCAGCACGACCGGCTTGAGGTACTTGGCGCAGGTCTGCGCGATGATCTTGCCCACGCGGGTCGAACCGGTGAAGTTCACCCGGCGCACGGCGGGATGCGAGACGGCGGCCTCGACCACCGCGCCGGCATCCGCCGGGGCGTTGGTGACGAAGTTGACCACGCCCGCGGGAAAGCCCGCTTCGTTCAGCGCCTCGACGATCAGGCCATGGGTGGCCGGGCACAGCTCGGATCCCTTGAACACGACCGTGTTGCCGCAAGCCAGCGGCACGGCCACCGATCGGACGCCCAGGATCACGGGCGCATTCCACGGCGCGATGCCCAGCACCACGCCGGCGCCCTGGCGCACGGCCATGGCCAGGCTGCCCGGCACGTCGGACGGGATGACCTCGCCGCTGATCTGGGTGGTCAGCGCGGCGGCCTCTTGCAGCATGCCCGCCGCCAGGTGGACGTTGAAGCCGGCCCACATGGCCGACGCGCCGGTCTCGGCGGCCATCGCCTCGATGAAGGCCGGCGCCTTGGCTTCGAGCGCCTGGGCGGCCTTGAGCAGCAGCGCCCGGCGCTCGCCCGGGCCGGTCTCGCGCCAGCTCGTGAACGCGCGCGCGGCGGCGTCGACCGCCTTGGTCATGTCCTCGGGGGTGGCGGCCGGTGCCCGGGTCGCGACCGAGCCGTCGAGCGGATTGCGGCGCTCGAAGGTCGCCTTGCCGGTGGCCTCGGCCGATTGGCCGTCGATCAGCATGGTCAGGGTTTTCATGTCAGTCTCCTGCTCTGGAAGAATGGGGATGGGGACGGCGGACTCAGGCGATTTCCACGTCCACCAGGATGGGCACCGGCGATGCCAGCGCCTCGCGCAGCACATCGGCCAGCCTGGCGGGGTCCGACACCCGGATGCCTTGGCAGGCATGCCCGCGCGCCAGCGACACGAAGTCGAGATCGGGCAGGTCGGTGCCGGCCAGCGGGTCCTCGGGCTTGAAGCCGAAGGTGGGGGCGAACTCCGTCAGGGCAGCATAGCGCCGGTTGTTCAGGATCACGAAGGTGATCGGCAGCTTGAGCTGCGCCGCGGTCCACAGCGCCTGGATGGAGTACATGCTGGAGCCGTCGCCGATCAGGCCGATGACCTTGCTTTGCGGCTTGGCCAGCGCGACGCCCACGGCGGCCGGCATGCTGTAGCCCAGGCCGCCGCTGCACATGGTGTAGAAGGTCTCGCTTTGCAGCATGGGCAGATACTTGTGCATGACCGGCCGCGCGCTGGGCGACTCCTCGACCACGATGGAGGCGGGATCGCGCACCTCGGCCAGCGTCTGCAGCACATAGGCGACCGACATGGGCGAGGACGGCTCGGCGCGCGGCAGCGGCGCCCGCGGGGCCGGCAGTTCGCGGACCGGCGGCGACGTCCGCGCCAGCAGTTCGCGCACCCCCAGGCTGATGCTGCCCACCGCCGCGGTGCCCACCGGCGCCCAGGCCGCGACCTGCGGGTCGTCGGTAAGCTGGACCAGCTTCGCGCCGGACGGCAGATGCGGCCCGAAGCCCTCGACGTGGTAGGTGAAGGCCGGCGCGCCGATCACGAAGATGCAGTCGTAGCCGCCCAGCATCGAGACGATCTTCTCGCGGATGGCGGGCAGGAAGCCCATGAACTGGCGATGGTCCTCGGGGAAGCCGCAGCGGCCCGACATGGGCGCGACCCACACTCCGGCCTTGTGGCGCTCGGCCAGTTGCACCACGTCGTCCCAGGCGCCGTCGCGGTCGACGGCGGCGCCGATGACGAAGGCCGGACGCCGCGCCGCGTCCAGCGCGCCGGCGATCTCGGTCATGATCTCGGGATCGGGCCGCAGCAGCTTGCCGACGCGGCGCGCTTGGACCGGCTCGCACTCGCGCGACCAGTCATCCGCGGGCACCGAGATCAGCACCGGCCCGCAGGGCGGCTGCATGGCGATGTAGTAGCCGCGCGCGATCGCCAGCGGCACGTCCTCGGCCCGCGCCGGCTCGCAGCTCCACTTCACGTAGGGCTTGGGCAGCTCGGTGGCCTGCGCCGAATGCAGGAAGGGATCGAAGGGCAGGATCGAGCGCGACTGCTGGCCGGCGGTGATGACCAGCGGCGTGCGGTTCTTGTAGGCGGTGAAGATGGTGCCCATCGCGTTGCCCACGCCCGCCGCCGAATGCAGGTTGATGAACGAAGCGTTGCGGCGGGCCTGCGCGTAGCCGTCGGCCATGGCGACCACCACGCCTTCGTGCAGCCCCAGCACGTAGTCGAAGTCGCTGGGGAAATCCAGGAACAGCGGCAGCTCGGTGGATCCCGGGTTGCCGAAGATGGTGGTCATGTCGAAGGCGCGCAGCAGGTCGAGCACGGCTTCGCGGACGGTGGTCATGGGGGTCGTCTCCGCGTTGGGGTGGGTGCGGGCTGGAGCCCGGCGAATTCCGAGAGTATGGCGAGCGTACCCTTGCCTGAACATTGCTTTTTCAGGAAAAAGTCATTACCTTTTGGCATGACCTTCGACATACGCCAGCTCAACGCCTTTCTGGCCGTGGTCCAGCACGGCACGCTGGGGCGCGCGGCGCAAACGCTCAACATCACCCAGCCCGCCCTGAGCCGCACCATCCGCCGCCTGGAAGACCAGGTCGGCGCCCCGCTGTTCGAGCGCTACGCCACCGGCATGATGCTGACCAGCTTCGGCCAGGCCCTGCTGCCCCATGCCACGCTGCTGCAGCGCGAGGCCGAGCAGGCCACCGAGGAGATCGACGCGCTGCGCGGCCTGTCGCGCGGCACCATACGCGTCGGCGCGGTGGCCAGCGCGGTCAGCCTCGTGCTGCCCATGGCCATCGGGCGCGTGCTGGCCCAGTGGCCGAACCTGCAAGTGCATCTGGTCGAAGGGGTGGGCGACTTGCTGACCGACGCGCTGCTGACCCACGACATCGACCTCGCCATCGGGGTGTCGATGCCCAATACCACCGACATCTGCGTCATCCCCGACTGCGAATGGCAGGACACCAGCCAGGTCATCGCCGCGGCCGCGCATCCGCTGCGCAAGCGCGCGCGGCTGCGGCTGGAAGACACGCAGGGCCACAAGTGGGTGCTGCCGCCGCGCGGCACCGCGCCGTTCGACGAACTGATGCACCTGTTCGCCGCGCGCGGCCTGCCCCCGCCCGACATCGTGGTCGAGACGCGCTCGATCATCGCCATCAAGAGCATGGTGGCCCACGCCGGCTTCCTGAGCTGGATGCCGCACCCCATGTTCGAGGCCGAGCGCGGCGCCGGGCTGGTCGATGTCCTGTCCATGCCCGGCGCGGCCCTGCAACGCCGGCTGATGGTGTTCCGCCGCACCAAGGGCATTCTTCCGCAGCCGGCCGTCAAGCTGCTGGACGAACTGCGGCTGATGTGGGCGCGGCCCGCTAGCCGCTGACGCGGCTGCCGGACAGCGCGGCGTCGACCGCTTCGATCCAGTGCATGACGGGGGTCGCGGTGCCTGCCTGCAAATGCGCCAGGCAGCCGACGTTCGCCGACAGGATGAGATCGGGATCGGCCTTGTCCAGCTCGGCCAGCTTGCGGTCGCGCAGTTCGCCGGCGATCTCCGGCTGCAGCACCGAGTAGGTCCCCGCCGATCCGCAGCACAGATGGCTTTCGGCGAACGGCCGGAGCGCGAAACCCAGGTCCGCCAGCAGGCGTTCGACCAGCGGCCTCAAGCCCTGCCAATGCTGGAGCGTGCACGGCGGATGGAAGACCGGCCGCGCGGCCAGCCGGCCGGCCAGGCGCGGCGCGAGTTCGCCCGCGTGCGGCGCCAGGACCTCCGCGATGTCGCGCACCATGCCCGACACCCGAGCCGCCCGGCCGGCATAGGCCGGATCGTCGCGCAGGTGGTGCGCATATTCACGCACCGTGGCGCCGCAGCCCGAGGCGTTCATCACGATGGCTTCGATCCGGCCGGCGTCGATGTCGGCCCACCAGGCGTCGATGTTGGCGCGCATCTGCGCCAGCGCCGCCGCCTGCTGGTTCAGGTGGAAACGCGCCGCCCCGCAGCAGCCCGAACCGGCCGCGACCGATGCCGAGATCCCCACGGCATCGAGCACGCGCAGGGTGGCCGCGTCGATGGCCGGCATCATGGAAGGCTGCACGCAGCCCGCCAGCATCAGCACCTGGCGCTCGTGGCGGCGGCGCGGCACCGGACCCGCCGGCCGCCGCGGCGGCACCTTGGCCGCCAGCGCGGACGGCAGCAGCGGGCGCAGCGCCTGCCCCAGCCTCATGGCCAGCCCGAAGGCCGGCGTGGCCATCGTCCTGCCCAGCACCGCGCGCTTGAGCTGGTCGCCGGGCGCCCGCTCCACGCGCGTCTCGACCATGCGGCGGCCGATGTCGATCAACTGCCCGTACTCCACGCCGGACGGACAGGTCGTCTCGCAATTGCGGCAGGTCAGGCAGCGGTCCAGATGCAGCTGTGTGCTGGCCGTGACCTCGCCGCCCTCCAGCATCTGCTTGATCAGGTAGATGCGGCCGCGCGGGCTGTCCAGCTCGTCGCCCAGCACCTGATAGGTGGGGCAAGTGGCGGTACAGAATCCGCAATGCACGCACTTGCGCAGGATGGCCTCGGCCTGCCTGCCATCGGGGGTGTCCTTGATCGACTCCGTCAGCCGTGTCTGCATGGAATGGGTGATGCGTATCTAGAGGTCGGGATACATGCGGCCGGGATTGAGCACCCCTTCCGGATCGAATTCGTTTTTCAAGCGCCGGTGGATGGCGGCCACGGGCGTGGCCAGCGGATGGAACACACCCGATGCCCGCGCCTCGTCCGCCGACGCGGCGCGAAACAGCGTGGCATGCCCGCCCGCCAGCGCGGCGGCCTGGCGCACGCGCTGGGCCGACTGCGGGCCGCACAGCCATCGCTGCGCGCCGCCCCATTCGATCAGCGTGGGGCCCAGGCCCAGCGGCCGGGTCACCGAAGGCACCGACAACCGCCACAGCGAACGCACGGCCAGGAAAGGATGCGTATGGTCGCGCAGCGATCGCCACCATGCCTGGGCCTCCTCGTCGGCCAGCGCCTCGCCGCCCAGCGCCGCGCGCGCCGCGGCGATCGCGGCCTCGGCTCCAGACAGGCGCACGGTCAGGCACCCGGCGCCGTCGCCGGCGCTCCAGGCCGTGGCGCTGACCGGCAGCGCCTGCCCGCCCCAGGCGTTCATCCGGCTCAGCGCCGTCGCCTCGTCCATCTCGAAACGCAGCGTGGTCTCGCAGGCGGGCCGGGGCAGCACCTTCAGCGACACCTCCAGGATCGCGCCCAGCGTGCCCAGCGAACCGGCCACGAGGCGGGACACGTCGTAGCCCGCCACGTTCTTCATGACCTCGCCGCCGAAACGCAGCACGCGCCCTTGGGCATCCAGCAGGCGCAGGCCCAGCACGAAGTCGCCGACCGAACCGGCGCTGGCCCGGCGGGGTCCGGCCAGCGCCGTCGCGATGCAGCCGCCCAGCGTCGCGCCGGCCGCGAAATGCGGCGGCTCGAAGGCCAGCATCTGGCCCTGCTCCGCCAGCATCTCCTCCACCTGCGCAAGGGGCGTGCCCGCCCTGGCGCTCAGCACCAGTTCGCTGGGCTGGTAGTCGATGACTCCCGCATAGGGCAACAGGTCGAGCACGGCATCGTGGTCCACCGGCAGCCCGTAGAAACCTTTGGTGCCGCCGCCGCGGATGTACAGCGACTTGCGGCCCACATGGGCCATCAGCACGCGGGCGCGAAGATCGGATAACAGAACGTCCATTGGATGAGGATCAGAAGCGGGGGATTTCAGGAAAGCGGATGGCATCGCGGTGCACGTGCCGGCGTCCGTATTCGTTGCACCGGGCCAGCGTGGGGATGGCCTTGCCGGGATTGAGCAGGCCGGTCGCGTCGAAGGCGTGCTTGATGCCGAAGAAGACGTCCAGTTCCTCGCGCGCGAACTGCACGCACATCTGGTCGATCTTCTCGGCCCCCACCCCGTGCTCGCCGGTGATCGTGCCGCCGACCTCGACGCACAGCTCCAGGATCTCGGCGCCGAAGCGCTCGGCCCGTTCGACCTCGTCGATGTCGTTGGCATCGAACAGGATGAGCGGATGCAGGTTGCCGTCGCCGGCATGGAACACGTTCGCGCAGCGCAGGCCGTACTTGTGCTCCATCTCGGCGATGGCCGACAGCACGCGTCCCAGGAAGCGGCGCGGGATGGTTCCGTCCATGCAGTAATAGTCGGGAGAAATCCGGCCCGCCGCCGGAAAGGCATTCTTGCGGCCCGCCCAGAACAGCAGCCGCTCGGCCTCGGAACAGGAAACCTGCAGGCGCGTCGCGCCGCATTGGGCGAACAGCGATTCGACCCGGCAGATCTCGTCGGCCACTTCCTCTTCGGTGCCGTCCGATTCGCACAGCAGGATGGCCTCGGCATCGAGGTCGTAGCCCGCGCACACGAAGGGCTCCACCATGTGCACGGCGCGCCGGTCCATCATCTCGAGTCCGGCGGGAATGATGCCGGCGGCGATGACCCGCGCCACCGCATCGCCGGCCGCCTCGACCGACGCGAAACTGGCCATGACCATCCGCGCCACGGCCGGACGCGGGATGAGCCTGACCGTGACCTCGGTCACGATGCCCAGCATGCCCTCGGAGCCGACGATGATGGACAGCAGGTCCAGGCCGGGTTCGTCCAGCGCCGACGAACCGAGCTCCAGCACCTCGCCGTCCATCGTGACCACGCGCGCCGCCAGCACGTTGTGCACCGTCAGGCCGTACTTCAGGCAATGCACGCCGCCCGAGTTCTCGGCCACGTTGCCGCCTATGGTGCAGGCGATCTGGCTGGAGGGATCGGGCGCGTAATACAGCCCGTGGGGCGCCGCGGCCTCGGAAATGGCCAGGTTGCGCACGCCCGGCTGCACCACCGCCTGGCGCGCCTCGGGATCGACCTGGATGATGCGGTTGAACTTCGCCAGGCCCAGCAGCACGCCCTCGGCATGCGGCGTCGCCCCACCCGACAACCCGGTCCCCGCGCCGCGCGCCACCACCGGCACGCTCATCCGCTTGCACAGGCGCAAGACCTGCCGCACCTGCTCCTCGGTCTCGGGCAGGACCACGACCATGGGCACCTGGCGAAACAGCGACAGGCCGTCGCATTCGTAGGGACGCGTGTCTTCTTCCCTGAACAGCACGCAGTAGTTGGGAAGCACATCGCGCAATGCCTGCACCACCTCTACCTGGCGCTCGGTCGCGATCGGGTCCAGCCCGATTTCTGTTGGGGCGTTCATGCACATCTCCAGTAACTTCTGAAGATAGCCTGCCCCCGCCTTCCCCAATAGTGGTATTACCCCCCCCTACGCCCTAAGGGAAGCCCACCCCCTACCCGCTACGCGGGCCCCCTCAAGGGGGCGAAACCGGCGGACTGGAAGGGAAGCCCACCCCACGCGGCCTATGGCCGCGCCCCTCAAGGGCGGCGCTGGCGGACCGGCAAAGCCGGATCCGCAGCGCCCAGGATCAAAGCAAGTATGCGATGCTCCGCACCAAGACAACCCCACCCAGACCACGACACGGTGGATCCGGCTCCGCCGGTCCACCGCCGTCGGCCCCCTGGGGGGCGCGCGTCAGCGCGTAGGGGGGGGCAATATCTTCCCGGGATTGAGAATATTCAACGGATCGAAGGCCTGCTTCACCTGCCGCATCAGCGCCAGCGCGTCTTCGCCATGCTCCTCGGCCAGGAATTGCATCTTGTGCAATCCCACCCCGTGTTCGCCGGTGCAGGTACCGTCCATGTCCAGGGCGCGCCGGACCATGCGGCGGTTGATGGTCTCGGCTTCGGTCCATTCGGCTTCGCTGTCCGGGTCCAGCAGCATCTGCACGTGGAAATTGCCGTCGCCCACGTGTCCGACCACGCAGGTCGGGAAGCTGGCCCGGGCCAGGTCGGCGTTGGTTTCCCGGATGCAGTCGGCCAGCCGGGAAATGGGCACGCAGACGTCGGTGCTGGAGGCGCGGGCACCTGGACGAAGTTGCAGGGTCGCGAAGTACGCGTTGTGGCGCGCGGCCCAGAGGCGGTTGCGGTCCTCGGGATGCACGGCCCATTCGAAATCCATGCCGCCGTGCTCGCGCGTGATCTCCTGCACCGTCGTGGCCTGCTCCTCGACCCCCGCCGGGCTGCCGTGGAACTCGAACAGCAGCAGCGGCGTCTCGCGCAGGGTCAGCTTGCTGTAGAGATTCAGCGCGCGCACGGTGGCGGTGTCCAGCAGTTCGACCCGGGCGACCGGAACGCCCATCTGTATGGTCTGGATGACCGCCGCCACGGCCGCGTCCACGCTGGGGAAGTTGCAGACCGCCGCCGACACCGCCTCGGGCTGGGGATACAGGCGCACCGTGACCTCGGTGATGATGCCCAGCGTGCCTTCGCTGCCGATGAAAAGACGGGTCAGGTCGTAGCCGGCCGAGGACTTCTTGGCGCGCCGCGCCGTGCGGATGACCTTGCCCTGGGCCGTGACCACCGTCAGGGACACGATGTTGTCGCGCATGGTGCCGTAGCGCACCGCGTTGGTCCCGGACGCCCGCGTGGCGGCCATGCCGCCCAGCGAGGCGTCGGCGCCCGGATCGATGGGAAAGAACAGTCCGGTATCGCGGATCTCGTTGTTGAGCTGCTTGCGCGTGACGCCGGCCTGCACGGTAACGGTCAGGTCGTCGGGATTGACCGACAGGACCCGGTTCATGCGGGACACGTCCAGCGTGATGCCGCCTTCGACCGCCAGCACATGCCCTTCCAGCGACGAACCCGACCCGTAGGCGATCAGCGGCACGCCATGCGCGGCGCAGGCCTGGACCGCCGCCACCACGTCATCGGTGCTCTCGGCGAACACCACGGCGTCGGGCGGCACGGCCGGATAGGGGGATTCGTCGCGGCCGTGGTGTTCCCGCACGGACGCGTTCAGCGACAGGCGGTCGCCGAAACGGGCGGCCAGCGCATCGAGACAGGCCTGGGGCACCGGACGGCGCAGGGAGGGGGCTAAAGCGGGGGCATTCATGAATCGACAGCCTAAGGGTGGATCCCCCGATTCTACGCCCTGCCCCGGCCCCGATCAGGCCCGCCGCACCGCCGGCGGCTCGAAAGCGGTGACCGGCGGCGCGTCGTCGAAGCGCTCGATCTCGACCAGCGCGGTCTGCGCCATCGAGCCCTGCGTCAGGCTCGACGTGCCCTTGTCCAGCGTCACCATGTTCGGGTTGCCGTGCTTGTCCAGCGAGCCGGACTCGCCGCCCCGCAGCGGGTCGTACCAGGCGCCGGTGGCGATCTGGGCGACGCCCGGCACCAGGTGCCCGGCCAGCACGGCCCCCGCCAGGAAGGCCCCGCGGTCGTTGAACACGCGGACCACGTCGCCTTCCCGGATGCCCCGCGCCGCCGCGTCGCCGGGATGCAGGGAAATGGGCTCGCGCCCGGCGACCTTGCTGGCGCGGCTGGCCTGCGCCGGATCGAGCTGGCTGTGCAGCCGGGTGGCCGGCTGGTTGGACAGAAGATGCAGCGGATAACGCGCGGCCCGCTCGCCGCCCAGCCACTCGGCCGGCTCCAGCCACGCGGGATGGGCCGGGCAGTCGGCGTAGCCGTAGCCTTCGATCGTGCGCGAATGGATTTCTATTCTGCCCGAGGGCGTGGCCAGCGGATGGGCGCCGGGATCGCGCCGAAAGTCCTCCAGCAGGATGCTGCCGGCCTCGGGCTGCGGAAAGGCGAACTGCCCCGCCTGCCAGAACGCATCGA
Source organism: Pigmentiphaga kullae (assembly GCF_004216695.1). GTDB lineage: Bacteria > Pseudomonadota > Gammaproteobacteria > Burkholderiales > Burkholderiaceae_B > Pigmentiphaga > Pigmentiphaga kullae. The sequence goes on along the minus strand of NZ_SGXC01000001.1, from coordinate 2,440,249 downwards.
ACCCGGGCGGCGCGTAGCCCGCCTCCCGCGCCTTGGCGGCCGCCACTTCGTACATGTGGCGCAGCCAGCCCATCTCGTCGCGTCCTTCGGTATAGGACGCCTCGAAACCCAGCCGTCCCGCTACCTCGGCCAGGATGTCGAAGTCGTTGCGCGCCTGCCCCACCGGCGGGATCACCTGCCGCATGGCCAGCCAGTACGGGGAGTTCTCGTGCGCCAGGATGTCGTTGCGCTCCATGGTGGTGGTCGCCGGCAGCACGATGTCGGCATGCCGGGCGGCGGGATTCCACCAAGGTTCGTGGACGATGACCGTTTCCGGCGCCTGCCAGGCGCGCAGGAAGCGATTCAGGTTGGTGTTGTGATGGAAGGGGTTGCCGCCTATGGAATAGACCAGGCGGATGTCCGGGAAGGTGATGGCCCGGCCGAAGCACTCGATCTGCCTGCCGGGGTGCAGCAGCATGTCGGCGATGCGGCCCACCGGCACATAGGTCTTGATCGCGTTGGGCCCGAGCGGCAGCGTCGGGCGCGGCATGCCCTCGACGCGCGGCGCCATCATGCCGTTGACCGCGCCGAAGCCGATACTGAAGCCACCGCCGGGCAGCCCGATCTGCCCCAGCATCGCGGCCAGGGTGACCAGCATCCACACCGGCTGCTCGCCGTGGTCGGCGCGCTGCACCGACCAGCTCAGGTTCACCATGGTGCGGCTGGCCGCCATCCTGCGGGCCAGCGCGCGGATCTCGCCGGCCGGCACGCCGGTGATGGCCGCCGCCCAGTCGGCGCCGCGGGGCGGCCCGCCCTCGCGGCCCAGCAGATAGGACTCGAAACGCTCGTAGCCTTCGCAATGGCGCGCCAGGAACTCCCGGTCGTGCAGGCCTTCGGTGGCCAGCGTATGGGCGATGCCCAGCATCATCGCGGTATCGGTATGCGGCCGGATGGGCATCCACTCCGAGCGGGACGCGGGCGGCTGGTCCGCGCGCGAGGGGCTGATGGTCACGAACAACGGCCCGCTGCCCCCGGCATGCCGGTACCAGTCGGGGTTGTCGTGCACCACGGCGCCGCCGGGATCGAGCTGGGTGTTCTTCAGGGCGGCGCCGCCGAACATCACCATCAGTTCGGTCGAGGCCATGACCTCCGGCCACGATGCCACGAGATTGGTGATGTCCGAGCGCCCCAGGACATAGGGCATGATGCCCAGCGCGGCCCCGAAGCTGTGGTTGCCGCGCTTGTCCACGTAGCCGCCGTGCAGCCCCAGGAAACGCTTGAGCACGCTGGGCCCGTGGTGCAGCCGGCCGGCGCTGGCCCAGCCATACGAGCCGCCGTAGATCGCCTCGTTGCCGTGCTCGGCCTTGACCCGCGCCAGTTCGTCGGCGACCAGGTCCAGGGCCCGGTCCCAGCCGACGGGCACGAACTCGTCGCCGCCGCGCCCCTGGCCGTTGCGGTGGCGCAGATAGCCGGCCCGCACGTAGGGCTGGTCGATGCGCAGAGGCCCGCGCACGATCTCGGGCAGGCCCCGCACGAAGCTGGCCGGGTGCGGGTCGGCATGGAACGGCACGGTGTCGACGATGGCGCCGTGTTCGTCGGTCACGACGTCGTAGACGCCCCAATGCGAAGCGGTCTGGGTGGTTCGGGTCGCCACAAAGCCTCCTGGAAAGATGGAACCATTGCCGGCCGTCAATCGGCCTGTATCTTCAATTCGTCGATCAGCCGCCCCAGTTGCCGGTAGTCGGCGGCCACCTGCGCCCCGAGCCTGCCGGGCGAGCCACCCGCCGGCACGGCGGACATCGCCGCCAGCGCCTCCACCACGTCGGGCAGCGCGAGCACCTGTCCCAGCTTGTCGTTCAACCACGCCACCACCGGCGCCGGCGTGCCCGCCGGCGCGAAGAACGCGTTCCAGGCGCGCAGGCGCACCTCGGGATACCCGGATTCGGCAATGGACGGCACGTCCGGCAGGAACGGCGTGCGGTCGGGATCCGCCACCGCGATGGCCGTCAGCTTGCCGGCCTTGAGATACTGCCTGACCGGCCCGATCGTCACAAGCGCGACCGGAATGTGGCCCGCCACGACATCCGTCACCGACGGCGCGACGCCCTTGTAGGGAATGTGCTGCAATCCCGTCCCCGCCGATCGGTTCAGCCATTCGCCCACGATGTGCATGGGCGACCCGGATCCCGAGGTGCCATAGGAGATCCGCTGGCCGCGGCGCGAAGCCTCGACGATGTCGCCCAGCGTCCTGAAGCCCGAACCGGGATGGGCGACCAGCAGCAGCGACGAGGTCGTCATCTGGATGACGGGCTTGAAGTCCGTCACGGGATCGTAGCCGGCGGCGCCGGCCTGCCTGAGCACCAGCGGCGCCGTGGCGAAGGTCGAGGGCGCGAACAGCAGGGTATGGCCGTCCGGCGCCGCGTGCGCCACGTGGCTGCTGCCCAGCATGCCCGACGCGCCGGCGCGGTTGACCACCAGCACGGGCTGCCCGGCGCGGGGAGCGAGCTTCTCGGCGTACAGGCGCGCCATGACGTCGGTGTCGCTGCCCGGTGGATAGGCGACCACGATAGTGATAGGCTTTTCCGGATAGCGTTGCGCGTAGCCGGCCGCGCTCCAGACGACCCCCGCGGCGGCCAAGGCCGCGCCCAACCGCCGGCGAGTGATTTTCAACATGACGTTCCTCCGTGGAATTCCCGGCACTATAGGAATCGCCCGCCCTCCCCACTGGCGAGAAACCGTCAGTTTTCGGCGAAGAACCGACATATGAATGCATTGCCCGTGCCCCTGTCCGTGGACATGGCGGGCGAGCCGCTGCGCGTCGTCGTGCGCGAAGGCCAGGCGGGCGAAACCTCGCTGCACACGCACGCCTGCGGCCAATTGCTGTATCCCGAACGCGGCGCAACGCTCCTCCAGACCGAACATCACCTGGTCCGGCTCGGCCCCAGCCGCGCCGCCTGGATCCCGCCCGACCTTCCCCACGCGGTGCTGATGGAGCGCCCCTACCGGTATCACAGCGTCTATGTCGACGCGGCCGTGTATGCCGAACCGGCCTTTTCCGTGACGGACATCAGCCCCTTGCTCAGGGAACTGATCTTCGACGCGGGGCGCTGGGATGCCTCGGGCGCCGACGCGCCGTCGCGCCACTGGAAAATCCAGGGCATCCTGGACGAGATCCGCCGGGCGCCGCGCGTGGCCGCCGGCCTTCCCATTCCCGACGACGCGCGCATCGCCATGGTCTGCCGGGCGCTGGAGGCGGACCCGTCCGACGGACGGACGCTAGCCGAATGGGCAGCGCAGGCCGGGGCCAGCGAAAAGACGATGCAGCGCATCTTCGTCAGGCTGACCGGACTGTCGTTCCAGCAATGGCGCAACCATGCCCGCATGACCCGCGCGATCGAGCTGCACAGCCTGGGCCGCCGCATGCTCGACATCGCCGTCGAGCTGGGCTATTCCAGCGAAGGCGCCTATTCCCACGCATTCAGGCAGTTCTACGGCTACTCGCCCGGCCAGTTGAAAAGAAAGAAAACGGAAGCACCCTGATCATGGAGCATTCATGGGACATCGATTGAGCGTGATCGCCACGCGCACCGGCGACGACGGCACCACCGGCCTGGCGACCGGGCCGCGGGTGGCCAAGGACTCGCCGCGCATCGCGGCCATCGGCGACGTGGACGAACTGAACAGCGCGCTGGGCCTGCTGGCGACGGAGGCCCTGCCGCAGGACATCGCGCACGACCTGCTGGACATCCAGCACGACCTGTTCGACCTGGGGGGGGAACTCAGCATGCCCGGACAGGCCCTGCTGGCGGAAGCGCGCGTGGCGCACCTGGACGGCCTGCTGGCCGACTACAACGCCCGGCTGCCGCCGCTGCGCGAATTCGTGCTGCCCGGCGGGAGCCGGCCGGCGGCCCTGGCCCACGTGGCCCGCACCGTGTGCCGACGGGCCGAGCGCGCTGTGGTGGCGCTGGCCCGCGTCGAAACCGTCCACGCGCCGGTGCGGCAATACCTGAACCGCCTGTCGGACCTGCTGTTCGTGCTGGCCCGCGCCATCAACCAGGACGCCGGCACGCCGGAAGTCCTGTGGCGCTCGGGCCGCACCCGGGGCGGCTAGCCCCGGGGCCTGTTACTTGCCGCTGCTGGTCGCCACCAGCCGCCGCGCCTGCACCGCCTGCGCCAGGCGTTCGAGCACCTGCACCGAGACATCCCAGTCGATGCAGCCATCGGTGATGCTCTGGCCGTAGACCAGCGGCTTGCCGGGAACCAGGTCCTGGCGGCCGGCCACCAGGTGGCTTTCCACCATCACGCCGACGATGCGGTTGTCGCCCGCTTCCATCTGGCGCGCCACGTCGTCCAGCACCTGGGGCTGGTTCTCGGGCTTCTTGCTGCTGTTGGCGTGGCTGGCATCGATCATCACGCGCTGCGCCAGGCCGGCCTTGGCCATGTCCTGGGCGGCGGCTTCCACGCTGGCCGCGTCATAGTTGGGGGCCTTGCCGCCGCGCAGGATGACGTGGCAGTCCTCGTTGCCGTTGGTGGACACGATGGCCGACACGCCGCCCTTGGTCACCGACAGGAAATGGTGAGGCTGGGACGCCGCCTTGATCGCATCGACCGCGATGCGGATGTTGCCGTCGGTCCCGTTCTTGAAGCCCACCGGACACGACAGGCCGGACGCCAGTTCGCGGTGGACCTGGCTTTCCGTGGTGCGCGCGCCGATGGCCCCCCAGGAGACGAGGTCGGCGATGTACTGGGGCGTGATCATGTCCAGATATTCACACCCCGCAGGCAAGCCGAGGGCGTTGATCTCCAGCAGCAGTTGGCGGGCGGTGCGCAGGCCCTTGTTGATGTTGAAGCTGCCGTCCAGGTCGGGATCGTTGATCAGGCCCTTCCAGCCCACCGTGGTGCGGGGCTTCTCGAAGTACACCCGCATCACGATCTCGAGTTCGCCGGCGAAGCGGTCGCGCTCGGCCTTCAGGCGGGAGGCGTATTCCAGGGCGGCCTTGGTGTCGTGGATGGAACACGGCCCGATCACCACCACGAGGCGGTCGTCCATGCCGTGCAGGATGCGGTGCAGCGCCTGCCGGGTGGAGTAGACCGTCTCCGAGACGTTGGTGGTGCAGGGAAACTCGCGCATCAGGTGCGAAGGCGGAGCCAGCTCCTTGATTTCTCGAATGCGCAAGTCGTCGGTGTTGTGGGACACGATCCTCTCCTGGATTTCAATGATGTCTGGTGTACATGTCTTGGGGGGTTTGCCCCACCGTTTCGTCCAGGCACAAAAAAAGCCGCCAGGACGCTGGCGGCTTTTTTGGGGCAGGAATCCGTTAGATACGACGCTTCCTTTCCTCCGCCAGCGGCTTTGGAAATCCAAAAAAGTAAAAGTAAAAATACGTGGAAGCGTAGTTCATAAAATATATCGTAGCAGGCGCCGGCCGCTTCGGCAAGCAGCGGGCACCGTTCTTGCGGACGGCGTGCAACCATGGCCACACATGCCTCTTCCTCGTGGGGTCCGCCACGCCGGCGGCGCCACCGCCTGCTTTTCTGGGCGCTGGCGGCCGCGGCGCTGTGGCTGGGCTGGCCCGTCGTCCGGCCCGCCCTGGAAATCCCCCTGTACGGACTGCGCCTGGCGACCATGCCGGCCCCGGCGCGCCTGCCCGTGCCGGTCGAGGGCGTGCGGCCGCGCGACCTGCGGGACACCTGGAACGCCCCGCGCGCCGACGGCCGGCGCCACGAAGGCATAGATATCTTCGCCCGCCGCAACACCGCCGTACTGTCGGCCACGGAAGGCATCGTGACCCGGATCGGCCCCAACACGCTGGGCGGGAACACGGTCTGGGTCATGGGCCCGGGCCGGCAGATGCACTACTACGCCCACCTGGAACGCTATGCCGACCTGCGGCCGGGGCAGCGCATCCAGGCCGGGATGCCGCTGGGCTACGTGGGCAACAGCGGCAACGCGCTCGGCACGCCCACGCACCTGCACTACGGCATCTATGCGGCCGGAGGCGCCATCAATCCGTATCCGCTGCTGGCCGGGCGCTGAGGGCGCCTCCATTCATCCTCGGCCGAAGAACTCCAGCAGCATCCGGTTCGTCGCCTCCGCCTGCTCGAACTGCACCCAGTGCCCGGCATCGGGAACCACGCGCCACTGGCGCTCGGGCCGGCCGTCGACCCACCACGGCCCCACCCGATCCGGATGCGCGGTCACGTCGTGCTCGCCCCAGGCGAACAGGATGGGCATGGAAAAGCCGTCCAGGATGCCTTTGGTGGGACTGCTCTGCGACAGGGCCTTGCTGCGAAAGCGCGTGGCCTCGCAGGCCTGGCGGTGCACCGCGACGGCCAGCGCGTCGATGCTGCGTTCGTCGTGCAGCATCAGGGCGCGCAGGTTGTGGCGCAGGTCCTCGACCAGGGCCGCCTCGCCGCTTGCCAGCCGCCAGTTGACCATCGCGGCCTTCTGCCGGCGCGGCGTACCGTGGCCGGCGGCGCCCAGCAGGGCCAGGCGCGCCACGTGCCCGCGCCGGGCGGCCAGATGGGCCGCGCACAGGCCGCCGAACGAGAAACCGGCCAGGTCGATCGGCGTTTCGGCCCCCACGAGCTGGTCCAGCGTCGCCGCCGTGGTCGCCACCAGATGGTTCAGGTCGGCGGGCGATGTCAGCGTGCCGGATTCGCCGAACGACGGCATGTCCGGCACCCATACGGTATGGCGCAGCGCGAGCGCCCCGAGGTTGCGTATCCAGTGCCGCCAACTGCCATGCCCGCCGTGCAGCAGCACCAGCGGACTTCCCTGCCCGGCCGAACGCCAGACGACGCGCGTACCGGCATGCTCGGCCTCGTGGCGGACGGTGGCGGCGTCCATGGCGGCGATGGCCGCCTCGGCCTGGGCACGGTCGTCGTTCGGGAAAAGAATGGGATCGATGTCGCTCATGGCGGGGAATCGCGGGAAGCAGCCGGGCAAAGGCGCAAGCTTAACCCGGCGGGCGGCGGCCCCGGCCCATCCACTACACTAGCGCCTCCGCATCGATTCTTTCCCGTGGCCAGCATGTCCGAACCCGTCCGCCTGTCCAAACGCATGTCCGAACTGGGACTCTGCTCCCGCCGGGAGGCGGACGAATGGATCAGCCGTGGCTGGGTGCGCGTGGACGGCGCGGTGGTCTCGGTGCTGGGCAGCAAGGTGCTGCCCGGCCAGAAGATCACCATCGAACGCCAGGCCAGCGCCGAGCAGGCGCAACGGGTCACGATCCTGCTGAACAAGCCGGTCGGCTACGTCAGCGGCCAGGCCGAAGACGGCTACCAGCCGGCCGTGACCCTGGTCAAGGCCAGCACCCGCTGGACCGGCGACCGCTCGCCCACCCGCTTCCAACCCAGCCAGTTGCGCAGCCTGGTGCCGGCCGGACGGCTGGACATCGACTCGGTCGGGCTCCTGGTACTGACCCAGGACGGCCGCATCGCCAAGCACCTGATCGGCGAAGACTCCACCGTCGACAAGGAATACCTGGTCCGCGTCCAGTACACGCGCCCGGGACGCCTGCCCGACGCCGACCTGAAGCGGCTCAACCACGGCCTGTCGCTGGACGGCAAGCCGCTGCGGCCGGCCGTGGTGCGCTGGCAGAACGACGACCAGTTGTCCTTCACGCTGCGCGAGGGCAAGAAACGCCAGATCCGCCGCATGTGCGAACTGGTCGGCCTGAAAGTGGTGGGCCTGAAGCGCGTGCGCATCGGCGGCGTGACGCTGGGCGACCTGCCGCCGGGGCAATGGCGCTACCTGCGGCCCGACGAGCAGTTCTGAGCGGGTCCTAATCGTGGTCCTGCCGGGCCAACGCCTCGTAGACGTAGACGGCGGCGCCTTCGATATGAGCCCGCAGCAGGCCGCAGGCCTTGTCGGCGTCGCGCTCCAGGCAGGCCTCGACCAGTTGGTGATGTTCCAGCACGACGCGCTGGTCCACCGTGCGGTTGGCCAGGAACAGCCGCCGGTAGCGGTCGCCCCGGTCATTCAGCATGGAACAGAACTGCAGCAGCAATGGCATGCGGCAGGCCGAAATCAGGCTCATGTGCAGTTGCCGGTGCAGGCGTTCCCAGCGCTCCACCCGCTGCTGCCCGTTGTCGGTCTTCTCCTGGCGCGATAGCTGCATCAGCGTGCCGGTGATCCGGACTTCCCATTCCTCGTCGGCATGCAGGATGGAGTCGCGCAGGGCCTTGGGCTCCAGGTCTGCGCGCAACTCGACCACCTCGGCCAGGTTCTCGGCGGACACCGGCGCCACACGCACGCCGCGCTGGTCTTCGATCAGCAGCAAGCCCTCGGACCCCAGGCGGGACACCGCCTCGCGCAGCGGACTCAGGCTGACGCCGTAGCGGTCGCGCAATTCCTCCAGCCGGATCCTCTGCCCCGGCAACAGTTCCCCCGACAGCACTTCCTGCCGCAAGCGTTCCACCAGCGATGTCGCCAGCGTGGCCCGGCCTCGTTCGGGGGCGGGCTCGGAGCCGATCGGGATCTGTCTTGTCATGAGGCGGGCGGGGCGGAATGGGATCCCGGGATTTTAGCCAGTTGTTGACCTGAAAAACGATAATGAGCAAAATATCGATGATTTAAAAATAATCGATATTCAAGAACGGGCCGTCAGCGACGGCTTTCCGCAAGCAAGGAGACACGATGGAATACACCCCGCTCAGGCTGCTGATCGATGGCCAATGGCTGGACGGCCAGGGGCGCGAGACGCTGCCGGTCATCAATCCCGCCACCGAGGCCGTGCTCGGCCAGTTGCCCGTGGCGTCCGAGGCCGACGTCGAGCGCGCGGCCCGCGCCGCGGAGCGCAGCTTTCCGGCATGGCGGGACATGTCCGCCTACGACCGCGCGAAGATCCTGTTCCGCACCGGGGAAGTGCTGCGCGACCGCGTCGAGCGCATCGCGCGGCTGATGACCCTGGAACAGGGCAAGCCCTTGAACCAGGCGCGCCAGGAAGTCGTCCATCTGCCCGACATGCTCATCTGGCATGCCGAGGAAGGGCGCCGCGTCTATGGCCGGACCATTCCGGCCCGCGACCTCGGGCACCGCCAGGTCTCGGCGCGCGAGCCCATGGGCCCCATCGCCGCGTTCACGACCTGGAACTACCCCGCCGTGATTCCCATGAAGAAGGTCTGCGCCATCCTGGCGGCCGGCTGCACCTGCGTGCTCAAGGGCGCGGAAGAAACCCCGGCTTCGACCATGGAACTGGTCAGGGCCTTCTCCGACGCGGGGCTACCCGACGGCGTGCTCAATCTGGTCTACGGCGCGCCCGACCGCATCTCCAGCCAGTTGATCGCCTCGCCTGCCATCCGGGGCATCTCGTTCACCGGCTCGACCGCCGTCGGCCGCAAGCTGGCGGAACTGTCGGGCCGGCACCTCAAGCGCACGGTCATGGAACTCGGCGGCCACGCCCCCGTCATCGTCATGGACGACGTCCGCGACCTGGCGGGCCTGGTGCGCGCGTCGGTCCTGCGCAAGTTCCGCAACTCGGCACAGGGCTGCGTAAACCCGAGCCGCTTCTTCATCCACCGCAAGCTCTACGAACCCTTCGTCGAAGCCTTCGTTGCCGAGACCCGGGCGCTGGCCATCGGCGACGGCTTTTCTCCCGGCGTCGACATGGGACCGCTCGCGCACGAACGCAGGCTGGGCGCGATGCGGCACTGCGTCGACGATGCATTGGCGCACGGCGCCACGCTGCGATGCGGCGGCAAACGGCTGGACCGGCCGGGCTACTTCTGGGAGCCCACCGTTCTGACCGATGTGCCGACCGGCGCGCTGGTCATGAACGAAGAGCCCTTCGGCCCCGTCGTTCCCATCAATGCCTTCGACGACGTCGAGCAAGTCCTGGCCGAAGCCAACCGGCTGCCGGTGGGGCTGGCGGCCTATGCCTTCACCAACTCGACGCTCTGGGCCAACCGCCTGTCGCGGCGGCTGGAAGCCGGCATGGTCGCGATCAACTCCTTTGCCTTCGGCGCCGCCAATGCCAGCAGCACGCCCGAGGTTCCGTTCGGCGGGATCAAGGCCAGCGGCTTCGGCGCCGAATGCGGCAGCGAGGGCATAGAGGGCTACCTGAACATCAAGTTCGTCAGCGAATACGAACAGGCGTGATACGCGCCGTCATAACCATCCAGGAGACAAGCATCATGACCTTTACCCGACGCATTCTTGCGGGCATCGCGCTGGCGCTGGCCGCCAGCGGCGCCAGCGCCACCTACCCCGACCGGCCCATTCGCTTCATCGTTCCCATGGCGGCCGGCGGCCCCGCCGACCAGACCGCCCGCCTGCTGGCCCGGATGATCAGCGACCAACTGGGGCAGCCCGTCGTGGTCGACAACCGCAGCGGCGCGGGCGGCGTGGCGGGCACGGACGTCATCGCCAAGGCGGCGCCGGACGGCTACACGATAGGCATGGGCACCATCAGCAGCTTCGGCATCAATCCGGGCCTGATGGCCAAAATGCCGTTCGACGCGCAAAAGGATTTCACGCCCATCGGCAACGCCTCGGCCACCAGCGGCATCATCCTGGCGACCCGCGACGCTCCCTTCAAAGACCTGCCCGGCCTGGTCGCCTATGCCAGGCAGAACCCCGGCAAGGTCACCTACGCGTCCGCCGGCATCGGCTCGGTCGGCCACATGGTGGGCGAGTCCCTGAACCACGCAGCCGGCATCTCGCTGACGCACGTGCCCTACCGCGGCACCACGCCGGCAGCGCAAGGCCTGCTGGCCGGCGACGTCATGCTGTTCATCGAGACCTCGTTCAGCACGGCCATGCAGTATCTGCCCACGGGCCGCATCAAGGCCATCGCCGTCACGCGCAAGCAGCGCTCGCCCCTGCTGCCCGACGTCCCCTCGATGGGAGAAGGCGGATTCCCTCAGATCGACAGCCCGGCCTGGTTCGGCGTGGTCGGTCCGGCGGGCATGCCGCCGGAGGTCGTCAGGCAGTTGAACGCCATCCTGCAGAAGGGATTTTCCACGGCGGAGACCCGCGAGCAACTGGCCCGCTTCGGCGCCGAGCCCGTACCCTCGACGCCCGAAGCCTTCAGCGCCTACATCGGCGAGGAAATCGGGCGCTGGACCCGGGTCATCCGCGCCGCGGGCATCAAGCCCGAGTAGCGGGCCGGCTCAATCCAGCGACGCGCCCGATTCCTTCACCGCCGCGGACCACAACTTGTTGTCCGCCACCAGCTTCCTGGCGAACTCCTCGGGCGTATTGCACAGCACGCTGACGCCGATGGCGGCGAGCTTGGCGCCGAACTCGGCATTCCGGCCCGCCTCGGCCAGGGAATCGGCGATCTTGTTGACGATCTCGGCCGGCGTGCCGGCCGGGGCCGCCACGCCGTTCCAGGTCTCGGTCGTGAAACCCGGATAGCCCTGCTCGGCAACGGTCTTGACACCCGGCAGGTCGGCGGAGGGCTTGGTGCCGGAGGTCGCCACGATGCGCAGCCGGTTCGTCGTCGAATAAGGCAGCACCTCGGCCACGTTCGCGAAATACATCGGCACCTGCCCGCCCACCACGTCGGCGATCGCCGGCGCGCCGCCGCGATACGGCGCATGGATCATCGACAATTCCGCGCGCTTGACGAACATCGCCATCGTCAAATGGCTGACCGACCCGCTGCCCGCCGAGGCATACGCCACCTGGCCGGGATGCGCCTTCACGTAGGACACCAGCTCGGGCAGCGTCTTGGCCGCGAAGCTCGGATGCACCGCCAGCGCGAACTCGTTGGTCGCCACGATCGACACCGGCGCGAAATCCTTGATCGGGTCGTAGCGTACCTTCTGCAGGTACGGCACGATGGCCATCTGCGGCGCCGTCGCCATGAACAAGGTGTAGCCGTCGGGCTTGGCCCGCGCCACGTAATCGGCGGCGATCGCGCCATTGGCGCCGGGCCGGTTGTCGACCACCACCGTCTGCTTGAGCCTGGCGGTCAGCCATTCGGCGGTGATCCGCGCGATGCTGTCGGTGTTGCCGCCGGCGGCGAACGGCACGACCAGCGTGATCGCGCGCTCGGGCCATGCCGCGTGCGCGGTGCCCGCCGTGGCCAACGAAAGAAGAATCCCTGCAAAAGATCGCCACTTCATTTTCATGCCCATCCCCGACGTACGTGGTTGAAAAATCAGGCTGCGTGATTCATTTCCCGGTAGACGTCGCGCGCTTCGGCCTCGGCCGCCTTCACGTGCGCCACGGCCACGGCGCGCGCCACGCGGGCGTCGCCTTTCTCCAACGCGTCATAGATGGCCTCGAGCTCGCGCACGCTGTGCTTGGCGCGGCCGGGGCTGGCCATGGTCCGGGCCCGCAGGAAGTTGATGCGTGTCAAGAGGCCGTGCAGCACCTCGCCCATGACCGCGTTCCCGCAGCATTGGATGATCACTTCATAGAAATCCGCCGTGGCCGAGATGCGCGTCTTCCAGTCCTGCCGGTCGACGGCGGCGGCAAAGGTGTCGAGCGCCCCGCGCATGCGGCGCAGGTCGTCCGGCTTGACGCGCCCGGCCGCCAGCGCCGCGGCCTCGCCTTCGAGCAGCGCGCGCAGGTGATAGATGCTCTCGGCTTCTTCCCAGCTCAGTTCGGCCACCGACGGCCCTTTGTTAGGCACGATGGTGATCAGTTTTTCCGTCGCCAGCACCCGCAGCGCCTCGCGCACGGAGGTGCGGCTGACGCCCAGCAGGCTGCACAGCTTGGCCTCGACCAGCCGCTCGCCCGGCTTGAAGTAGCCGCTGGTGATGGCTTCGCGGACCAGGCGCACCGTTTCCTGTTGCACCGAGCGCGGAGATATCTTCAGGTCCATGGTGTCGTCTCCGGTCACAGCGGCGGCAGTTGCCGGGCCTGGCGGCGGTCGAACAGGTCGTAGGCCCCCTTGAACCAGGGCTGGTCGGCCAGGCGCGCGCGCCAGGGCGTGGCGCGCGCCTTGGCGCGGGCCGGCGACTCCAGCGCCCCGGCGTCGTCCAGGTAGTGCAGCGCCAGCCGGTTGTAGCGGCCCGGCTCGCCGTCCTTGACGTGGAAGCGCCGCACCGCGCGCCACTGCGGGCACTCCAGCAGCAACGGCACGTGGTCCTGTTCGTACCAGGCATCGAAATCAGCCAGGTGTTCCTCCGGCACGTTGAACCAGACGGCATACAGCACCGGGGCATCGAGCGCTTCGGCCGAGGCGTCGCCGGCGCTGCCGATTTCCTCGCACAGGTAGCGCGTGAATCCGGTCACGTTGCGCAGCATCCAGGCCGTTTCCTCGGAAGGGTGCTGCTTGATGGCCTGGTAGGCGACGGTGCGCAGCGCGGCCAGATCGTCCATTTCATAGACGGCCAGGTAGTTGCGCTCGGGCGCCGCATACCGCTGGGCGCTGACGAAACCGCGCAGGCCCATGCGGATGGGGATGTGTTCGGTGTCGTACCAGCGGTTGAACTTCTCTTCCCACTCGGGGGCCGGCTTCATCTCCGAGAACAGAATGGCGCGTCCGCGCATGGCGTCCTCCTGACCTTCATTGACTTTATGATTGTATGACAATAATATCGTCAAACATTCGGTTCAACAAGAATTTGAAACCCTCGCCGAGGGTGGCTGACGTCAGGAGCGACACATGCAATTGAAAGTACGCAGGTGGCAGGCGATCGTGGAAGAGAAGCTCGAGGAAGCCGGCCGGCCCGCCGACGAATCGCTGCGCAAGGCGGCCATCGTGGCCTTCGTGGAAAACCCCTACGCCGGCCGGTACGTGGAAGACCTGTCGCCCATGATCGAGGCCAGCCCCGAACTGGGCGCCCGCATGGCCGCCCGGCTACGCGCGGCCTACGGCGACCACCCCATCCTGTCGTACGGCAAGGCCGGCGTCGTCGGGCTGGGCGGCGAACAGGAACACGCCAACGCGCTGCTGACGACGGCGTCGGCCGAACCGCTGCGCAAGGAGATCGGCGGCGGCAAGGCCTGGATTTCGTCGGTGACCAAGATAGGCGGCCCGGGCACGGTGCTGGACGTGCCGCTCGCCTCCAAGGATGCGCTGTACGTGCGCTCGCTCTATAACGCCATGACGCTGTATTTCGCCGACGGCCCCCTGCCCGACGAAATCGCGCTGGTGTTCGCCGTCTCCAACCGCGAGCGGCTCAACGCCCGCGTGGGCGGCCTGCGGCTGCGGGACGTGCAGGGCAAGGACGGACTCGTTTAAGGAGCGCACGATGAAACTCGCCATCGTCAACCTGGGCCGGATACTGACCGGCGAATGGCGCGAGCCCTACGCCTCGGGCGACGCCATCCTGATGCAGGACGGACTGATCGCCAAGGTCGGCACGCTAAGCTCCGCGGAAGTCGAGGGCGCCGACGTGGTCATCGACGCCGCCGGCACCACCGCCATCCCCGGCCTGATCGACTCGCAGGTGCACAACACCTTCGGCGACTACACGCCGCGGCAGAAGACCGTGGGCTTCCTGGAAAGCTACGTGCACGGCGGGGTCACCACCGGCATCACCGCCTCGGAAGTGCACACGCCCGGCCGCCCCAAGGACCCGGCCGGCGTGAAGGCGCTGGCGGTGGCCGCCCAGCGCTGCTTCCAGGACTACCGCCCGGGCGGCATGCGCGTGTACGCCGGCTCCATCATCATCGAACCGGGCCTGGTGGAACAGGACTTCGCCGACATCGCCGCACAGGGCGTGTGGCTGGCCAAGGCCGGCTTCGGCGCGGTCAAGACCCCGTACGACTACGTGCAGGCCATAGGCTGGGCGCGCAAGCACGGCATGATCACCACCGTGCATACCGGCGGCTCGTCCATACCCGGGTCGTCGGGCATCTGGGCCGAGCACCTGATCGCCATGAACCCGCATGTCTCGTTCCACGTCAACGGCGGCCCCGTGGCCATGCCCGACGAGGGCTTCCCCAAGATGGTGCACGAGTCGGAAATCGCGCTGCAGGTCTGCACCGCGGGCAACCTGCGCACCACGCTCATGCTGGGCGACATGGTGCGCAAGGCCGACCAGTTCGACCGCTTCCTGATCGCCACCGACACGCCCACCGGCAGCGGCATCATGCCGCTCGGCATGATGTACACGATCACCCACCTGGCCAGCCTGACCGACATGCCGGTGGAATGGGCCATCGCGGCGGCCACCGGCAACAACGCCCGGGTCTACGGCATCAACAGCGGCTTCCTGAAGCCGGGCAAGGATGCCGACGTGGTCCTGCTGGATGCCTGCGTGGGCGGGTCCAAGGACGATCCGCTGGATGCCCTGCGTAACGGCGACATCGCTGCCGTGGCGGCCGTCGTGACCGACGGCGTTCCGCGTTTCGTCGGCAAGAGCCGCAACACCCCGGCCGGCAACCGCCCCGTCCGCGTCGCCCGCTGCGACATTCCCCAGGACTACTCCACCGGAGGCCATTGAATGAGCAAGCACATCGCCATCGTCGGCGCCGGACCGGTCGGCGTCGTCGCGGCGCTGGCCGCCGTGCAGCAAGGCTTCCGGGTCTCGTTGTACGAGGCCGAGTCGCGCGTGGACGACAGCCCCCGCGCCGCCACCACCCATAGCTCGACCCTGGAGATGATCGCCCGCGTGGGGCTGATCGACCGCTTCGTCAAGGAAGGCCTGACGGCGCGCTACTTCCAGTTCTGGGACCAGGCCGCGCAGAAAATGGTCGCCCAGTTCGACCACGAGATCCTGAAGGACGAGACGCCCTACCCCTTCGTCGTGCAGACCGAGCAGCACAAGCTCGGCAACATGGGCATCGAGAAGCTGCGCACCTGCGCCGACGCGTCGGTCCACTTCGAGCATCGCATCACGGCGGTCGCGCAGACCGACGACGGCGTGACCCTGACCGCGCAGGCACCCGACGGGCCGGTGCGCATCGAGGCCGACTACGTGATCGCGGCCGACGGCGGCCGCAGCGCGCTGCGCAAGGCGCTGGACATCCCGTTCGAAGGCATGACCTGGCCCGAGCGCTTCATCGTCATCACGGTCAAGGACGACTTCGAGCGCCTGATGGGCTGCTGCTACCGCAACTATCTCGCCCACCCCGATGCCTGGACCAACCTGTTCAAGATCTCGGGGGACGACATGCAGGGGCGCTGGCGCGCGGTGTTTCCATCTGGCGTGGACGAGACCGACGAAGAGGCCCTGAGCGATGCCGCGGTGGCCCGCCGCCTTGCCCACGTGTTCCCCAGGACCGAACCCTACGAGGTGCTGCACCGTAACATCTACCGCGTCCACCAGCGCGTGGCGGCGCGCTTCCGGCAGGGCCGGGTGTTCCTGGCGGGAGACGCCGCGCACGTCAACAATCCCATCGGCGGCCTGGGGCTGAACTGCGGCATCCACGATGCCATG
Organism: Pigmentiphaga kullae; assembly: GCF_004216695.1. Lineage (GTDB taxonomy): Bacteria > Pseudomonadota > Gammaproteobacteria > Burkholderiales > Burkholderiaceae_B > Pigmentiphaga > Pigmentiphaga kullae. The sequence goes on along the minus strand of NZ_SGXC01000001.1, from coordinate 2,423,983 downwards.
GAGCTGGTGGACATGCTGACCGCGGTCGAACGGGGCGAGGAAGACGCGTCGGTCTTCGATCGCTACGAGCGCCGGCGCCGGCAGATGAACATCGAATTCGTGCAGCAGCAGACGGTGAACAACAAGAAGCGCCTGGAGGAAAAGGACCCCGCCGTGCGCGCGCAGGCGCTGGACGACATCCGCAGGATCGCCGACGATCCGCAGCGGCACCGCCAGTTCCTGCTGCGCAGCTCGCTGATCGACAGCGTGCGCAAGGCCAGGACGATCGCCTGAGGCCCCGGGCCGGTTCGCCGGCCCTATCTCGCCGCGCAGTACGGCGCCCGGCCGCCGCCCGGCACCGCGCGTACGCTGGCGGCGATGGCATCGGCCACCAGGGCGACCAGGCCCTGGTGGGCCGCCACCACGTCGGCGACCGACCCACCGGCCGCGGCCTGCTCGAAGCGGCCCAGGCAGACCTGCCCCGCGCCACCCGCCGACGGTTTGACCGACCACGCCACCGTGGCCTCGACCGGTCCGCCCAGGCGCGCGTCCAGGCGCGAGAACTCGACGTTGATGCGATAGGCGGGCTTGCCCGCCACGCCGCCCTTGGCCACGTCCACCGCATGCAGCCGGCCCTGGAGCGCCGAGGACAAGGCATCCTGCAACTCGTCCCCCAGCGTGGCGGACCACCGCTGCCCTTCCAGCATCTGCAGCTTCGCGCCATCCTCGCGCAGCACGATCTGGCGGCGGCGCAGGCGCTCGGGCAGCGCCACGGGAGCCAGGTCGATCACCATGGCCGGTCCGGCCGAGGGCACCGCTGCCGCTTCCCCCGACGGGACCTGCAGCGTGTAGACGTCGGGCGCCGGCGGCGCGGCGCATCCCGACAGTCCGGCGGCCAGCACCGCCACGGCCAGCGCGTGTGTCTTCATCGTTCTTCCTTGGGCTTTCCGCGCAGCAGAGACTGCGGGTTCTCTTCCAGATAGTCGGTCAACTGGCGCAGCGAATTGGCGGTGCGCATCAGCTCCTGCAACGCGCGCCGCAGGTCCTGCTGCATGGGAGCATCGGCCGAGAACGTGCCTTCGGCGGCCTTGAGCGTCTTGCGCGCGTCTTCCATGGTCGCCACGATCTCCGGGGCGACCTGCCCGTCCAGCCGTTTCACCAGCTTGTCGGCCGACGCCATGGTCTCGCGCATGCCGGCCAGCGCCGCCGTCAGGTCGCGGCCGATGGCGTCGAACGGCACCTTGCCGATCTTGTCCACGATGTCGGCCAGCTTGCCCTGCAATTCGTCGAAGGCGCCCGGTATCGTCGGGAACTCGTCCAGGCCCTGGCTGCGGCCCATGCTGGCGGGCATCGGCACGCCCTTGAAGAAGTCGATGGCGACATACATCTGCCCGGTCAGCAGATTGCCGTTGCGCAGCTGGGCGCGCATGCCGCGGCGGACCAGCACGTCCATCAGCCGGCGCTCTTCATCGGCATTCAGCGCGCCCGGCTCTCCGGACCGGCGCAGGCCCAGGCGCGAGGGATAGAAGTCCACCACCACCGGCAGGCGGAAGGAATTGGTGGACCGGTCGAACTCGATGCCGATCGAGCGGACGGCGCCGATGACGACCCCGCGGAAGTCGACCGGCGCGCCGGGCGATAGACCCCGGACCGACTGTTCGAAATACATCACCGCGCTGGTCGGCGGACCGTCCTCGACCTTGAGCGCGTCGTCCTGGTTGCCGGCAAGCTGGTACACGGCGTCGTCCTGCGCCGGCTGCCCCGGCGGCAGATGGGGCGAGTCGATGAACGAGACGCCGCCCAGCAGCACGGTGGAGATCGATTCGGTCTGCAGCTTCAGGCCGTCGGCGTCGACCTTGAGGTTGACGCCGCTGGAATGCCAGAACCGGGTGCTGGTCGTGACGAAGCTGTCGTAGGGCGAGCGGACGAACACGCGCACGGTCACGCCCTTGCCGTCCTGGTCCAGGTCATAGGCCACGACCTGGCCCACGTTGACGCGGCGGAAATACACCGGCGAACCGATGTCGAGCGACCCCAGGTCGCCGGCGTGCAGCACGAACTGCTTGCCCGGCGTGTCGGCGGTCACGATGGGCGGTACCTCCAGGCCCGTGAACGAGTCCTCGCGTTCCTGCGAGCGTCCCGCATCCACGCCTATGTAGGCGCCCGACAGCAGCGTGCCCAGGCCGCTGACGCCGCTGGCGGCGATGCGCGGCTTGACCACCCAGAAGCGGCTGTCTTCGACGGCGAAGCTGGAGGCGTTGGAGGTCAGCTCGACTTCGACGATGACGTGCGACCGGTCCTTCGCGAGCTCGATGGATTTCACCAGGCCGATGTCCACGTCCTTGTAGCGGACCTTGGTCTTGCCCGCCTCGATGCCTTCGGCCGAGCGGAAGGTGATGTCGATGGTGGGCCCGCGGGCATACCAGCTGTTGACCGCGAACGAGAGGCCGGCGATGGCCGCGACGATGGGAATCAGCCAGACCAGCGACGGCAGCCACCGGCTGGGGCGGCGGCGCGCCGGTTCGCCCGGCGTCGCGTCGGAAGGGATATCAGGCTTGTTTGTCATGGGCGTCTATGGGGTCCCAGATAAGGCGAGGATCGAAGCTCATCGAGGCAAGCATGGTCAGCACCACCACCGCGCCGAACGCGATCGCGCCCGGCTCGGGCCGGACGGTGGCCAGCGCGTCCAGGCGCACCAGCGAGGCCAGCAGCGCGACCACGAACACGTCCACCATGGACCAGCGCCCGACGGCTTCGACCATGCCGTACAGGCGGGTGCGTTCGACCGGCCGCCAGGTCGAGCGGACCTGGACCGTGACGACGAGCATCAGCAATACCGCGAGCTTGAAGATGGGAATGACGATGCTGGCGCAGAAGACCACGGCGGCGACGAAATAGGAGCCGTCCTCCCACAGGTAGACGACGCCGCTCAGGATGGTGTTGGTCTGCGAGCCCAGCAGCGTGCCGGTGGTCATGATGGGCAGGATGTTGGCCGGCAGGTACAGCGCCATCGCGGCCAGCAGGAAGGCCCAGGTGCGGTGCAGGCTGTCGGGCTTGCGCAGGTGCAGCGCCGCGCCGCAGCGGTCGCACGCGGTGCCGCCGCGCCGGCGGGGATGGATGGCCGAGCACTGCGGGCACTCCATCACGCCCGCCTGCGCCGCCGTGCGCACCGGGCTCATGGCCGATCCTCCGCGGCAAGCGGGTAGCCGGCCTCGATGGCCTCGGCATGCTCCCACAGGTCGGCGGGATCGAAGCTGACCACGACCGCCAGCAGCACGGTCAGCGCCCCGAACGCCCACAGCGCCACGCCGGGAATCACCGTCGCCATGGCGGACAGCTTCACCAGCGAGGCCACGATGCCCAGCATGAAGACTTCGATCATGCCCCAGGGCCGGCCCAGCCGGATCAGGCGCACCACCGGGCCGAAGCCGACCGGGATCCGGCCCAGCCACAGCGGCACCAGCAGGTAGGCCAGCAGGCCCAGTTCGACCAGCGGCATCAGGATGGTCGTGACGAAGACCAGGGTCGAGACCGACAGCATGTCCTCCAGCGCCAGCACCCGGACCGCGCCCCAGACGGTGGTGCGCGTGCTCACGCCCTGGATCTCCATCGTGACGATGGGAAAGGCGTTGCAGCAGATGAAGACGATCAGGCTGGCCAGCACCACCGGCAGCAGGGCCCCGTAGCGCCGGTCGTTGTTCCGGTACAGTTCGGTTCCGCAGCGCGGGCAATAGGCCCGCTCGCCCGGGTCGAGCCGGATCCGGCGAAACGCGGCATCGCAGTGTTCGCACAGCTTCAGCGACGTGTCGGCGCGAGGATCGGAATAGTCGGGCATGAAGGGGTCTGTCCGCTTCCGCCGCGGGCGGATTGGGCAAGAAGGCATTTACAGACAAGCGTGTATGTATATGCCAGAGCCATGATATCGCAGATTGCCGCGGACGCGCATCGCCTCAGGGCGACTGCGCCAGGGCCCGGGCCTCTTCCTCCAGGCATTCGATCAGTGCCCGCATGGCGGGCGAAGGCTCCAGGCTGTCGTGGCGTATCACGCCGATGGGGCCGAACACCGGAGGCAGTTCCACCGCCAGGATCGCCAGCGCGTGGCGGCGCGCATGATAGGCGGCCACCGCGCGCGGCATTACCGACAAGGCCTGGCTGTTGTCCATCAGGACCATGTTGTTCAGCACCGAGGCCGATTCCACCCGCGAGGCCGGCCGGACGTCCTCGCGCTGGAACAGCATGTCCAGCCCGGCCCGCACCGGACTGCCGCGCGGCGGGAGGATCCACGGGTAGGCCGCCAGGTCCTTCCAGGACGGCCGCTTCCTGGCCGCCAGCGGGTGGCTGGCCGACCCGCACACGCACATCGGTTCTTCGCACAGGATGCGCGTGGCGAGTCCGGCGCCGGCCGTTCCCGCCCCCAGCCGCGCCACCACCAGGTCCAGCTTGCGGGTCTGGAGATCGGGCAGCAGCGCCTCGATCGAACCTTCGCGCACCAGCACGTTGATGCCCGCCGCCCGGCGCTCGAGCCGCAGCAGCATGCGCGGGACCAGGAAGGCCGCGGACGAGGAATTGATGCCCATGCTCAGGGTCTCGATGCCCAGGCCGCCGGGCTCGGACCATTCCCGCCCCATGCGTTCGAGGTCGCCCAGCACCCAGCGCGCGTGCCGGATCATCGAGGCGCCATGCACGGTCGGAAAGGTCCCCTTCGAGGTGCGCTCGAACAGCCTGGCCCCGACCATCTCCTCGAGCTCGGCCAGCATCCGGGAGACCGCCGGCTGGGTGGTGGCCATGCGGCGCGCGGCCTCGCCCACGTTGCGCACGTCGTCCATCACCACCAGCAGGCGCAGGTGGCGCAGCCGCAGCCGGCCGCGCAGGAACCAGTCCGCGCGCAGCGCGGCCTCGGGAGCGTCTGACATTACATACCAGTTCTGATATGAGAATGGCCAAATATATCATTGGACCGCAATGATCGAGATCGGCCATCATCTGCCGCAGATGAAACGTCCGCCGCCAGGAACGGGCGTGTCGAAGGAGACAACCATGCTGAAATCCGCGACCGGCCTCGTGGCCGCCCTTGCCTTCTCGGCCGGTGCCCAGGCCGCCTATCCCGACCGCCCCGTCACGCTGGTCGTGCCCTCGGTGCCCGGCGGCGCCGCCGACATGGTGGGCAGGCTGGTGGCCGAGCAGCTCGGCAAGCAGTGGAACGTGCCGATCATCGTCGAGAACAAGCCCGGCGGCGCCACCATCATCGGCACCCAGGCGGTGATCAAGGCCGCGCCCGACGGCTATACCCTGCTGCTGGGCATCGACGCCTCGTTCGCCGCGGTGCCTTTCCTGATGGAGAAGATGCCCTACCAGCCGCAGAAGGACCTGGAACCGGTCGCCACGCTGTCCACCCTGCGCTATGTGCTGGTGGCCTCGCCCACGGCCCCGTTCAAGTCGGTCGAACAACTGCTGGCCCAGGCGCGCGCCCGCCCCGACACGATCACCTATGCCAGCGGCGGCGAAGGTTCCACCCACCACCTGGGCATGGCGCTGTTCGAGCAGGAGGCCGGCGTGTCGTTCAAGCACGTGCCGTACAAGGCGGCGCCGCAGGGTTTCGTGGACGTGATGGGCGGGCACATCGACATGATGTTCCTGGCCGCCAGCACGGCCATCCAGCCGGTGCGGGGCGGCAAGGTGCAAGGGCTGGCCAACACGGCCGCCACGCCCATCCCCGATCTGCCTGATCTGCCCATGCTCAAGGACAAGGTGAAGGGCTTCACCTTCGACAGCTGGTTCGGCCTGTTCGCGCCCGCCGGCACGCCGCCCGCGGTGATCGACAAGCTGACCGCGTCGGTCCGGTCGGTACTGCGCGACCCTCAGGTGCGCGACAAGCTGCAGGCCCAGGGCCTGGCCGCGGGCGAAGGCGGCCCGCGCGAGCTGCGCGAGCGCATCGGCGCGGACACCCGCCGCCTCGCCCCCGTCATCGCCAAGATCAAGAGTCAGCAGAACAAACCATGAAGCGCCCCAACATCCTGCTCATCACCACCGACCAGCACCGGGGCGACTGCCTGGGTTTTGCCGGACGGCGCGTGAAGACGCCCCACATCGACGAGCTGGCCCGCACCGGCACGCACTTCTCGTCGTGCATCACCCCCAATCTGGTGTGCCAGCCGTCGCGGGCGTCCATCCTGACCGGCCTGCTGCCGCTGACCCATGGCGTCTGCGACAACGGCATCGACCTGGACGAGCGCACCGGCGAAGCCGGCTTCGCCGGCAGCCTGTCGGCGGCGGGATACGCCACGGGCTTCATCGGCAAAGCGCATTTCTCCACGCACCACACCTTCGCCCGCACCGGCCGGCCCGAGTGCCAGCACACCGAGGCCGAACTGGGGCCCGACTGGTCGGGTCCCTACATGGGCTTCGGCCACGTGGAACTGGTCGTCGAAGGCCACAACTACTGGCTGCCCACGCCGCTGCCCGGCGGCCTGCACCACTCGCGCTGGCACTACGGCGACGGCTTGGGGGAAATGCGCAACCGCCTCTACCAGACCGACCTGGGTCCACCCAGCGGCGCGCCGCAGACCTTCAACTCGGCCCTGCCCGTGGCCTGGCACAACTCGACCTGGATCGGCGACCAGACCATCGACTACCTGCGCGCGCACCGCGACGAGCCCTTCTGCCTGTGGGCCTCGTTCCCCGATCCGCACCACCCCTTCGACTGCCCCGAACCCTGGTCCCGGCTGCACCATCCGGACGACGTGGACCTGCCCCGGCATCGCACCACCGACTACGACCGCCGCCCCTGGTGGCACCGCGCCAGCATGGAAAGCCGGCCGGTGGGCAGCGCCGAAGTCCAGGCGCTGCGGCAGAACTTCTCGCGCATCCCGACCCAGCCCGATGCCCAGTTGCGCAACATCATCGCCAACTACTACGGGATGATCTCGCTGGTGGACCACCAGGTGGGCCGCATCCTGAAAGCCTTGCACGAATACGGGCTGGACCAGGACACGCTGGTCGTCTTCACCTCGGACCATGGCGAATGGCTGGGCGACCATGGGCTGATGCTCAAGGGACCCATGGCCTACGAAGGCCTGCTGCGCGTGGCGATGGTGGCGCGCGGCCCGGGCGTGCGGGCCGGCGTGCAGGTACGCGACCCGGTCTCGACGCTGGACCTCGCGGCCACGATGGCCGACTACGCGAACGCCGCCGCGCTGGGGCCGCAGCACGGCCGCAGCCTGCGGCCGCTGCTGGAAGGCGCGGACGCCGGCCGGGACTACGCGTTGAGCGAATGGGACGTGGCGGCCTCGCGCTGCGGCGTGGAGCTGAAGCTGCGCACGGTACGCACCCGCGACTGGAAGCTCACGCACGAACAGGGCAGCGGCGCGGGCGAGATGTACAACCTGGCCGACGATCCCGACGAGATGGACAACCTGTTCGACGATCCGGGCTACGCGGGCCGGCGGCGGGAATTGCTGGACATGCTGAGCGAGCGGCCCGACGATCGGTTGCCTGGGCGGCTGCCTGCTTCGGGTGTTGCCTGAGGCCCGGCGCCCGACGTTTCTCCTGTTGACGGAAGCGGTCTAAATATTTATCGTACATAACGTACTTAAGTTAAATATTTAGGCCATGCTGACACCCTATCAAGCAGAAACGAAGAAATTCCGCCAGGGCACCGACACGCCGCGCGATTACCTGGAGCGGACAATCGCGCGCCTGGAGGAAGTGGAACCCCGGTTGCGCTCCTTTGCCTCGCTGGCCATCCCCAGGGCCAGGATCGCCGCCGACATGGCATCCAGGCGCTGGAAGGCCGGCGCGCCGCTGTCGCCGATCGACGGCATGCCAATAGGCATCAAGGACGTGATCGAGACCTTCGATCTCCCCACGATGATGGGCTCGCCCACCTACGACGACTGGCGATCGGGACGCGATGCCGCTGCGGTATTCGCGCTCAGGGACGCAGGAGCCGTCATCCTGGGCAAGACCAAGACGACCGAATACGCCGGCAGCTATCCGACCGACACCCGCAATCCGCACGACTACGAACGCACCTCGGGCGGCTCCAGCGCCGGATCCGCCGCCGCGGTCGGTGCGGGCATCGTGCCCACCGCTCTGGGAACCCAGGTGATGGGCTCGATCATCCGTCCTTCCAGCTTCTGCGGCGCGTTCGGCTACAAACCCACGGTCGGCGGCATCAATCGCGGCGGCAGCCACGATTATCAGAGCCATAGCTGCATCGGCGTCATCGGGGCCAGCCTGGAGGACATGTGGGCCACGGCCCATGCCATCGTGGAACGGGCCGGGGGCGATCCCGGCGCCATGGGCCTGGTCGGCACGGCCGCGCTGAGCGGGTCGGCCCGGCCGGCCGCGTTGGTTCTGTTCGAGACGCCGGGCTGGGACAGCGCGACCGCCCAGGCCCGCGAGGCATTGATGGCCCGCGTGGATATGCTTGGCCGGCTGGGGGTGCGCATCCTATCGCGCCACGACGACGCGCGTGTCCAGGCACTGGAAACCGCCTTGGCCGATATCCGTGAACTGGGACTCAGCATTTTCGGCTTCGAATCCCGCTGGCCCGCCAACAGCGCCATGTACCGGGACAAACTCGGCCTGAGCCCCTTGGTCCACGATCGCATGGAACGCGCGGCCGCGTTGGGTCTGGAAGGCTACCGCGCCTGCCTCGCGCAACGAGCAGCGCTGCGGGCGCAGTTCGAGGCCATCGCGGGCGAGGTCGACGCCTTCATCACCTTGAGCGCCCCCGGCGCCGCGCCGCGGGGCATCCAATGGACAGGCGATCCGATCTTCAACGTCTCGGCGTCGGTGCTGGGCGCACCTTCGGTCTCCCTTCCCATCCTTGCCGATGACGGCATGCCTCTGGGGCTGCAATTGATGGGCGCCCAGCACCGCGATCAGCACATCTTCGAAATTGCGCAATGGGTCCTGGCGCAGTCGCGCTGAGCCCCTTCATCGTTCGGCCTCGACCGGGACATGCCATGCCAGAGAACACCATCGGCAGCAGGGAACAAGGTTTCATCTACACATCACAGCAGGGTTGGGGCCACTTGCGGTTCGAGCGCCCCCAGGCCGGCAATCGCGTGAGCCTGGACATGCTTCGCGCGATGACCGATCTGCTGCGCCAGGAAAGCGGCAGGACGGGCGTGATCCTGATATCGGGTCAGGGCGCGGATTTCTGCCTGGGCCGCGAGCGAAGCGAACAGAGTTCGCCGGTCGCCCCCTTCGATGCCTTCCGCCCCGTCGCCGCGTTCTACCGTGCGCTGTCCGACTTTGCCGGGTTGACCCTCTCGGCCGTCCATGGCCGCGCGCTGGGCTTCGGGGTCGGTATCGCCCTGCGCTCGGATATCTGCCTGGCGGCCGACGATGCGAGTTTCACGCTGGATGAAGTTCCCCATGGGATCCCTCCCATGTTCGTGCTGGCCGAACTGGTCGACCACCTCCACCCCAAGCACCTGATGGAAATGGTCATGACCGGCCGCTCGGTGGATGCTGCGGAGGCCGTGGCCCTGGGCATTGCTTCGCGCATGCATCCCGCGGCCGAACTGGCGCAGGCGGCCGAAACCGCGGCTCGGCGCATGGCCGAATCCCATGCGGGGCTGATCGTTGCCTGCAAGCGCTATATGCGGCAGATCCGGGCTGTGCCGCACGCCAACCGCCTGGACACCGCTCTGAGCGCGCAGACCATGTACGCAGTAGGCTGAGCCGGCCTCTCAGCTCAGGTCGAGTCCGAAACCCGCGTAGAAGGCGAAGATCTCCATGGCTGCCCGCTGGTCGGTTTCGGACAGCTTGCCATGGAAATACTGCACTTCACGATGCAGATCATCGACGATGGCGTGCAGGATCTCCACTCCCGCAGGCGTCGTGCACGCCCACGTAGCTCGGCGATCCTCTTCGGAAGGTACGCGGCGCACATAGCCGCTGTCTTCGAGCTTGGTGACCAGCCTGGAGGCCAGCGCCGACGAGGAGATGTCCAGCCGTTCGGCCACCTGTCCGATCGGCAGGCGCTGCTCGGGTGCTCCATAGATCTGCACCAGGGCCTGTTGCTCCAATGGCTCCAGTCCGTGCTTGCGGACGCAATCGTCGATGATGCGCTGGACGCGCCTGATGACGTAGCGAGCAGCCGCCACGCTCTGCATGTAGTCGTGGAATTCGTACGAGTGGAAGCCATGATTGGTATCCACCCATTTGACGAAACGCAAACCTTCTTTCGTAGCGGCGCGCTTTCCTGCCATGTGTCGTCCTCTTGATTATTTCAGCCACCAGGCGGATACCTCGGCAGGCGCAAGAAACTTGCCTTTGGTAGTTTATCAAAAACACTTACCTGGAACCCCTAGTGCCTCTGGGTGGCCGAACACTGTCCGCTTTTCTTTCTTCGCACTTTTATACTTTACTTAAGTAAGGTATATTGAGCACATATAAGCCGGGCTAGACGCACGGCCCCACCACGGGAATCCGGAACGATGAACATTCACGAACGACCATTGCTCGCGTGGCCCCAGGAACCAGGGCGCGTCCCGTACTGGGTCTATACCGACAGGCGCGTCTACGAGCGGGAGCTGGCACGCATCTTCAACGGTCCGACATGGAGCTACGTCGGGCTGGAATGCGAGATCCCGGAAACGGGCAGCTACAAGAAGACCACGCTTGGCGAACAATCCGTTCTGGTCGTGCGCGGCAAGGATGGCCAGGTACGAGTCTTGGCCAATCGATGCGCGCATCGCGGCGTCGAGCTGTGCCAATCCCAATCGGGCAAGGTGCAGGATTTCATGTGCCCGTACCATCAATGGGTCTACGACCTGGAAGGTCAATTGCGCGGCGTGCCGTTCAAGCGGGGCGTACAGGGCAAGGGCGGCATGCCCGAATCCTTCCGCACTGGGTCCGTGTCGTTGCGCCGCCTGGCTGTGCATACACGCGGCGGCGCCATCTTCGCCAGTTGGAGCGAGGATCCACCGCCTTTCGAAGAGTATCTCGGCCCCGCGATCCTGGGCTTCTACGATCGCGTGTTCGATGGCCGGCCGCTACGGCTGCTCGGCTACCTGCGACAGAAGATCGCCGGCAACTGGAAGCTGATGCTGGAAAACATCAAGGACCCCTATCACGCCAGTCTGCTGCATGTCTTTTTCGTCACCTTCGGCTTGTTCAGGGTGGACAATCCGTCGCGCGTGATCACGGACGAATCCAAGCTGCACACCGCGCTCGCCTCGCGCCGCGGCAGGCAGGAACTCAACGATGGCACGTCGCAAATGCGATCCTTCAACGCGAAGCTATCGCTCAGCGGCCCCGAGTTGCTCGACTCGCAGAAGGAGTTCCCGGGCGACGAAACAGTGGTCATGCATACGATCTGGCCCAATCTCATCCTGCAACAGCAGTCCAACACGCTGGCCTGCCGGCAGATCGTCCCCTGCGGACCGGATGCCTTCGAATTGCACTGGACGTTCTTCGGCTACATGTCCGACAGCGACGAAATGACCGAACGCCGGCTGCGCCAGGCCAACCTGATGGGCCCCGGCGGCCTGGTATCGATGGATGACAGTGAAATCGTGGCCCGCATCCAGGACGGCATACGCGCCAATGCGCCCGACGAGGCGGGGATCGTCGAAATGGGCGGGCTGGGAGCCGAGACAGAGACCGACCATATGGTGACCGAGGTCGCCATACGTGCCTTCTATGAAGGATATCGCAAGGTGATGGATCTATGAGCGCGCCCACCCAGCAACAGATTTTCGACCGCATCTACCTTGACTACGCGGACGCCATCGATGGCGGCTCGCTGGCGGAGTGGCCCGGATTTTTCACCCGGGAAGGCGTCTATCGCATCCTTTCCAGGGAGAATCACGACCGCAATCTTCCGCTTGGCCTGATGTACTGCAAAGGCATGGGCATGCTCAAGGACAGGGCCCACGCCAGCGCGAACCTGAACGTCTACGCTCCCCGCGCATGGCGGCACCTGATCTCCAACATGCGGGTGCGGGAAGAACGCGGCAGCTTCGTCGCTTCCGCGAACTTCGCGGTCCTGGAGACCATCGAGGGCAAGTCCACGCAACTCCTGGTGGCTGGCCGGTACGCCGACCGCATACATTGGGATGGCGAAATACGGCTCGCGCACCGCCTCGTGATTCACGACACGAACCTTGTTCCCGGCTCCATCGTTTTCCCGATCTGACCCGATGCGGTGCCGCGCCTAGGAATCGGAAGCGGCACCGCGCATGGCGACGAGTCTTTCGCGCAAGGTCTTGCCGAGCAGCATCGTCATCATCACGGTGTGGTAGGTCATTCCCATCGCCACGTGCTCGCCGTATTCGGCCTGCGAGAACGCATTTGCCCCCACTGCGATGCCCGCTTGCCTGCACGCGCCCACACACTCGGCCACGGCGGCAACGACCTTGGGGTGCCGGCCGTCGCCGGGAACGCCCAACGAGTAGGACATGTCCGTCGGGCCGATACACACCGCATCCACGCCCGGCACCGCCAGGATCTCGCCCAGGCGCTCCATGGCCGCCGCCGTTTCGATCATGAGCACCACGGCGATGCCTCTGTTCGAGGACTCGATGTGCCCTTGCCTGTCGGCAAAACCGTAGTGCGCGGCGGGAGTGGAGAACGCGACCGATCGTCCCCCCGCCGGGGGGTAGCGGCATGCCCGCACGATCCGCTCTGCCTGTTCCGGAGTTTCCACCAGGGGGACCTGGATACCACCGGCCCCCGCGTCGAGCAGGCGGGAAATATCCGGCTCGAACGTGCGGACAATGGGGACCAGGCCCACGCCCAGGGCGGCGCGAATCGCCTCGCCCGTCGTCTCGATGCTGGCCGGCCCGTGCTCATTGTCCAGTACGACGAAGTCGTAGCCGGCGTAGCCGCACATCTGCACCAGCGCAGGATGCGGCACCCCGACCGAGACTCCATGGACACGGTTGCCTGCCTGCAGGCGAGGAGCCATGCCAGCGCCATGGACCATCGATGTTTCCCCCATCGCCGCGCCTACTGCGGCTGCATGTTCATGGTGGCGGCCACGCTACGCAGGCGCCCATTCTCTTTGCGCACATTGCGTGCGGCGTCCTCGCCCACGCTCCATGACGGCGTCAGCCCCAGGCGCAACAGTTGCTCGTTCATGTCGCGATCGCTCGCGACCTTGGCCAGGGCATCGACCAATCGCCGCTGTACGTTGGCGGGCAGGCCCCGGGGCGCGAACAACCCGAACCAGCCCCCTGCTTCGAATCCTGGAAACCCTTGTTCCGCAATCGTTGGAATGTCCGGCGCCAGCGGGCTGCGCTGCAAGGATGAGATGCCCAGGGCCCGGACCTGGCCCGCCTTGACCAAAGGGATGACCGCCGAGGTATCGGCCACGGTGAACGCAACGTGCCCCGCGGCCACATCGGCCAGGCTGGGCCCCGTGCCTTTGTACGGGACGTGCAGGAACTCGACCCCCGCCTCTTTCTCGAACATGGCGATGAAGAACGGGTTGGCGCTCCCTCCGGTCGCGGCGCTGAGGGGACGTTTGCTACTTTTCGCGTAGGCCACCAATCCTGGAATGTCGCGCACCGGGACCTTCTCATTCACCACGAAGATCTGGACCCCCGTCGCGGCGATCGCCAGGGCCGTGAAATCGCGGTCGGGATCGTAGCGCACGCTGGAATTGATCAGCGGCAGGATGGAAATGGTCGCCGTGGACCCCAGCAGCAGCGTATAGCCGTTCGGCTCGGCCGAAGCGGCCGCTTGGGCGCCGATGCCGCCGCCGGCACCGCCCTTGTTGTCGACATAGACCGACTGCCCAAGCTCTGCGCCGAGCTTGCCGGCAAGCAGCCTGCCCACGGAATCGACCGGCCCGCCGGGAGGAAATGGAACGATGAGCCTTACAGGCGCGGCAGGATACGGCTCGGCAGCGGCGGACCGTCCCGGCACGGCCGCCATCGCGACCATGACCAGAAAGGAAAGAAGAACAAGGTTCCGAACGTTCATGATCACCCCATTCACCAACTAATTCCATCCTTAAATTAAATACCAAAATACCTTACTCTAGTAAATTATTTTGTAAAACCGCCCGGCATTGCTTCGGCATGGGTACTCGATCATTTTTATTGCACTAAAGTATGGTTTTAAAGTACGATAAAAAATCCATTCGAAGGGAGACTACGATGGCCTTGCCCGCGTCCAAGCAAATATCCGTTTCCGAAGTGCCAGTCGTCGACCTGGCCGCCATGCATGTCGGCTCCTCGCACGAGAAGGCGCTGCTGGCCGAACGCATGGCAACGGTCTGTCGCGACATCGGATTCTTCTATGTCGTCAATCACGGCCTCTCGCCGGCCGACATGCGGGCCCCATTCGACGCGGCACGCCGCTTCTTCGCCCTTCCCGCCGAACACAAGCAGGCAGTCGCCATGGCCGGATCGCGCGACTATCGGGGCTACCTGCCGATGAAAACGCTGGGCGACGATCCCGCCCTGAAAGGCAACATCCACGAAGCCTTCCACTTCTACCTGGAACGCGATGCGGACTATCCGGAGAACCTGCCGCTGCGCGGCCCCAACCAATGGCCGGCCGACCTCCCCGGGTTCCGCGAAACACTGCTGCGCTACTACACGCAAGTCGATGCACTGGCCTATCGGATGCTGTCTGTCTTCGAACAAGGACTGGGACTGGAGGAAGGCCGGCTGCGCCGGTACTTCTCGGACCCCATGACCATGGTCAGGCTGCTTCATTACCCCCCTCAGCCACCGACAGACTCCGGCGAACACATAGGCGTGCGCCCGCATACGGACAATGGCGCCTTCACCATTCTTTCCCAGGACGAAACCGGGGGACTCGAGATCCTGGGCCGCAGCGGCGAGTGGATCGCCGTTCCCCCCATTTCCGGCAGCTTCGTCATCAACCTGGGCGAAATGATGAAGTTGTGGAGCGACGGCCTCTTCCTTGCCACGCCGCACCGCGTGGTGAACCGCTCAGGATTGGAACGCTATTCCGTCCCCTACTTTCTGATGCCGGACCACGACGTTCGCATCGAGCCGCAGATCAAGAACGATGGGGAATTCAACGAACCCGTCCTGCACAACACCATTGCCCGCGGCCAGGACCTGAGCTGCGGCGAAATCCTGGGCAAGGTGTGGCAGCGCATCTGGCCCAGCCTGGACCGCCAGCGCGCAGATTGACCGCCTCCATGATCCCCATCGACTCGCAAGGAGCCTGAACATGGCCTGCTATCTGATCAGTGAAATCGAATGGCTGGATACCGGCCCGATGCAGCGCTATCTGCATCTGGTCGCGCTGTCCAAGCAGAAATACGGGGGACGCTACCTGGTACGTGGCGGTGACCCCAGGCTGCTGGAAGGTAGTGGAGACGTACGCCGCATGGTGGTTACCGAGTTCGATTCGGTCGAGCATGCCATGCGCTGGTGGAACTCCCCCGAATACGCGGAAGCGAAAGCGATCCGTCAACCTGTGACCCGCTGCCGCGTGGTCCTGGTCGATGGCGTATCCGAGCGGGAACTGGCCAGCGCGGCCTAGCCGCTCAGTCCACGCGCACGTTGGCGCTGCGGATCAGCGAGCGCCATTTTTCCGTCTCCTGCTGCACCCGAACCTTGGCCGACGAAGCGTCGGTAATGACGGGCAGCACACCGGCCGCCTGCAGACGTGCTTGCACGGCGGGCTTGGACAACTGGGCAGCCAGCCTGGTGGAAAGACCATGGACGATGCCCGGGGGCGTCCCCGCCGGGGCAAAGACACCGAACCAGCCACCGCTCTGGACGCCTTTGAGCCCCTGTTCATCGAGCGTGGGCACGTTAGGAACCAGGGGGTTGCGCTGCATCGCGGCGATACCCAGAGGCTTCAAGCGGCCGGCCTCGAGAAAAGGCAGAAGCGCCGAGGCATCGGCCGCAATGACCGGTACGTGCCCGGCGGCGACGTCGGCGATGGCCGGGCCCGTTCCCTTGTACGGAATATGCGAGAGCGCGATGCCCGCCTCTCTCTCGAGCAGATAGAGCGCCAGGTCGTCCGGCGTTCCCGCCCCTCCAGCGGCCGCGGCAAGCGGTACGGATTGCGAGCGGGCATATGCGACGAACGATTTCATGTCGTCGGCCGGTACCTTGGGATTGACGGCAAAGATATGGACCCCCGTGGCAACGACGCTGATGGGGATCAGGTCGCGCAACGGGTCGTAGCCGACATTGGCCTTGAGTGAAGGCAGGATGGAGATGGTCGCGGTCGATCCGATCAGGAGCGTGTAGCCGTCCGCTTGCGCATGGATGGCGGCGAGCGTGCCCACCGTCCCGGAACCGCCCGGCCGGTTGTCCACGTAGACGTTGTGTTCCACGCTCTCTCCCAAGGCCTGGGCTACCAGCCGGCCGATCACGTCGACGGGACCGCCCGGCGCATAAGGAACGATCAGGCGGATCGGACGGCTGGGATAGCTTTCCGCACACGTTGCGGGAGCAGTTGCCGCGGCGCCGGCCAAGACAATGATGGCGCTCAGGATCGGTCGTCTCAGGAACATGTCACGCTCGCATGGGAAAGTCGAGAAACCCGGCGTCATCCACCGAATGCCACTTCGGCGATCTGCCCGAAGCCATAGCCGTTGTGCTGAGGAAAATCGGGCGCCAATCGCCGCCTGTTGCGGCTGCTGAGCCAGAGCCGCAACATATGCCGCCGCCGATCCGGCTCATCCCAGTCCTCGAAATCCGTCCGGGAGTGGAGGATGGTGTAGTTATTGCACAGTTGCATGTCGCCCGGCTGCAAGTCCATGTCCACATGCAACCGGGGATCGGCGGCCAGTTGGTCCACGCAATCGAGCGCTTCCTGCTCCAATGCGGACAGGGAGGTACCGGTACGGGCACAGGCGGCTTCGATCTGCGCACGGATGTAGCGGCAGCTGACGATGCCGTCCGTCTGCCCGAACACGGGCACGCGAGAGGCGGTGACCGGATCGTCGGTCATGGCAGCCTCGCGCTTGATGTAGTGGAACCCTCGATACAGCACCGGCAGGAACTCCGGATGGTGCGCCTGTATTTCGTTGTGCACCGCAAGCGCGCTGACGATGCTGCTCAACCCGCCGGCTTTTGCCTTTCTCAGGCACATCAATCCCACCAGATCGCACCCGTCCGTATGGAATGGCAGATGCGCGTTGGTTTCATAACCTCGAACGTCCAGCCCTCCGAACTTACGACCGTAGTCCATGACGTGGCCCATCAACTCCCCCCTGGGGTTCTGGGTGACAGGCTGCCCCAGGTAACATCCCAGCCCCCAGAAAATCTTCTCCACGTCCTGCGGCGTGTATGCCTGGGCGGGAAAACCCTGGACCAACACGAAACCGCGGCCGCGTTCGATTTCGTCGGCCCAGGCGGAGAGCCGCTCGGCCAGGCGGGGTAGCGGGAACCGATCGCGGCCGATGTGCGCCAGATCCAGGCCCATGCGGTTGACGCCACGTAACGCGGTATCCAGTTCGGCGACGTCGTCCGCATCGAGACGGTGCGTCCAGACTCCGGAGATATCCAGATCGGCACGTACCCAGGCGGCCGGATGAGTAATCGGTTGCTCGTAGATTTCGGACATGAACGGACTCCAGCAATGAAGTGATTCACTCGGAAGGCTTGATGCCGAACTCGGCCACCGCCTTGCGCCATCGTTCGCCTTCCCGGGCGACATGGGCCGCGAACTCCGGCCGCGTGCTCGTGGCCGCAGTCACCCCTACGCTGGCCAGCCTGGCGCGTACTTCCGGATCAGCCACGGCCTGTTGCAGCGAGCGTGACAGTTTGTCGAGCACGGGCTCGGGCGTTCCCGCTCTTGCGAACACGCCAAACCACCCCCCGCTCTCGATCCCGGGCAATCCTTGTTCCGCAACGGTAGGCAGGTCGGGCAGCACCGGACTGCGCTTGTCCGCGGCAATGCCGATGGCCCGCACATGGCCGCTCTCGACGAACGGGAGCGCGGCAGCCAGTTCGACGACCATGAACTGGATCACTCCACTGGCCAGGTCGTTGAGCGCGGGGCCGCTGCCTCTGTAAGAGACTCGCTGCAGCGAAAGCCCCGTGTCCCTCGCGAAGAGATATCCCGCGAGATCCTGCGGCGATCCCAGGAAAGTCCCGAAGCTCACCGGCCGTCCCTGCTTTCTGGCATAGGCAACGAACTCGCGGACATCGCGAGCCGGCGTACGGCTGTTGATGACAAGAACGTGGGGACCGGTCGCCACCAGTCCGACCGGCGCCAGATCGTGGCTCGCGTCGTACTGGATGGCCGGGGAAATGTTGGGAAGAATGGAGATCGGAGTGGGCGATCCCATCAATAGCATGTAGCCATCCGGACTCGACTTGGCGACTGCCTGGGTTCCGATTGCTCCCGAGGCGCCGGAGCGGTTCTCGACGACCACCGATTGCCCCAGGCTGCTGGTGAGCTTCTGCGCCAGCACCCTGCCGATGATATCCAGCGACCCGCCCGGCGGATATGGCACCACCAACCGCACAGGCTTGTCCGGGTAGGCGGTGTCGGCCGCCATCCCGGTGCCGAAGGCGGCGGCGAACACACACGCGATACCGCCACGAACCCACCATCCAGACAGACGCATGAGTTTCTCCAGGGAGAGAATCGTTGCTGGCGGCCATGATCCACGGCCACCAAATACCACCTAAAAAGCAATGACTAAAATATGGTACTCAAATTACCTATTTTATTGCCTTTAGTCAACGATCCCTGCGAGAAGAACGATGCCGTCCTCTGGAATACCCCTATTTCCTCATTGAGGCTTGACCCCCAGCTCGGCGAACAACGAACCCTTGGTTTCGTAGCTCTTGCGCGCCTCGGCGGCAAAGGCGGCGCTTCTCATGGGCACCACCGCCGCGCCTTGTTTCTGAGCCGCCGTCTGGTATTCCTCGGTCTGCACCGCCTTGATGCACATGCTCTCGAGCTTGGCGATCACCGGCTTGGGCGTCTCGCGCGGGGCATACAGCCCCTGGTAGCCGGTGAAGAAATTGGCATAGCCCAGCTCGACCACGGAAGGCACGTCGGGCAGCGCGGGATGCCGGCGGTCCCAGAACACCGCCAGGGGCCGGACATCGTTGCGGGACGCCACCGACACCACCGAGTTGATGGTGAACTCCAGATCGCCGGCCAACAGCCGCAGCAGATTGGGGCCGTCGCCGCGATAGGCGATGTCCTGCACCTGTATGCCCGCCTGCCTGGCCAAGGTCAGCATGTTGAGATGGACGTCGGTATAGGTTCCGGAATGCCCATAGTTGAATTTCCCCGGCTGCTTGCGCGCCGCTTCGACCAGATCCTCCAATTTCTTGTAGGGAGAATCGGCGCGTACCGCAAGCACGAAGGCATTGACGTTGAGTTGGCAGACGAAGTCGAAGGAATCGAACGTGTAGGACAGGTCCTTCTGCGTATAAGGCAGGTTCGTCATGACGATGGAAGGACCGATCATCAATGTGTAGCCATCGGGCTGCGCCCGGGCCACCGAGGCGGCGCCGATCGCGCCGGAGGCTCCTTCGCGATTGATGTAGACGAATTGCTCTCCGCCGATCTTCCTCATCGCCATGGCGAACACCCGGAACAACGAGTCCGTTCCGCCGCTGCCAAAGGGATAGATCAGTTGAACCGGCCGCGCCGGATACGTGTCCTGCGCCGCCGCCGGCCCACCGAGAGAGAACAGTACAGCGAACAACCCTGCCCATTTGACGCTCTTCATGATGCGACACACTCCGTAGTTGGTTTGTCCCTGTCCCTGCCCTTTAGGCATCGACGCGCTGCACCTTGGTCGACGGCCAGATACGGCCATACAGATATGTCAGGATCTCGCCGCAAGTGATCGGACGATCCCCGGCCACCGAAGTGGCGAACCGGGGCATCTCGGCAGCCTTCTCCCGGTCCGGGTTGGACAGCAGCGGCGTGATCACCGCATCGAAATCCGGCGTGGCGAAGAAAGGCATGGAGTAGCGTTCCAGGCCGTAGCGATTGATGACGCGGTGCGGCGTGGCGGCATACATGCCATCGGTCCAGATCTTCATCATTTCGCCGATGTTCATCACGAAGCTGCCGCGCAGCGGCGGGACGGTGATCCAGTCGCCCGCCGGGCTGAGGATTTCCAGGCCGCCGACCTCGTCCTGGGCAAGGAAGGTGAAAGCCCCGGAATCCGTGTGGGGCCGGGTGCCCAGGTGATCGCCCGACTCCGTGGGTTCCTGGGGCGGATAATGCATGATGCGCAGTTGCATCATGGGGCACTGGAAATAGCGGGTGAACGAATCCGGCGGCAGGTCAAGGCCGACCGCGAACATACGCAGAAACGTCTGCGACAGCGCCGACATGTCGCGGAAGTAATCGAGCATCGCAACCTTGAGCTCGGGCAGGGATGCCGGCCACTGGTTGGCGCCATGAAGAGGCTTGCCCGCCAATACGGCCGGATGATCCGGCGGCAACTCGGTATGGATCTGAAAGGCCTCGTGCAGGTTGCCCTTCAGACTCGGATCCGCGCCCATCATCTTGAACGGCAGATAGCCGCGATATTTGTCGGACAGCGCCAGCCGGATCGCCATCTTCTCTTCCAGGGGCAACGCGAAGAATCGCCTGGCCACGTCGAACATCGCGTCGATACGGCTCGCGGGCATGCCGTGATTGACGACGTAGAAGAACCCCATGGTGTGCGAGGCCTCGGCAATGCGATGAGCGATGTCGCGGTACACCGCCGGGTCGCCGGACTTCAGGACTGACAAGTCGATGACGGGCACCTCGTGGGCAAAGACTTTCTTGAACTCTGGTAAGGCCATGATCATCCCCAATCAAATGCGGGCCCCGCCCGCTCCGACTACACAAGAAGCCTGGACAATGCGCTAGCCCGGCGCCCCCTCGCGGGCGGCCGCTACCTCCCTGGCCAGCCGCATGCAGGTCATCGCCGCCGGAAAGCCGCAATAGACGGCCGCATGCAGGAATACCTCGGCCACTTCCTCCATCGTCATGCCGTTGTTGATGGCTCCGCCGATGTGCGTCTTCAACTCGGTGGGCCGGTTTTGCGCGGCAAGCATGGCGATGGTCGCCAGGCTGCGGTCGCGCAGGCTGAGCTGTCGGCGCGACCATATGTCCCCCCAGGCGAACTCTGTCAGGTATTGCTGCAAGTCCGCGTTCAGCTCGCCTTGCGCCGAGCTCACCCGCTGCGCCACCGGCGCCTCTCCCAGCACCTGCTTGCGCACGGCCAGGCCTTTGTCGAAACGTTCACCCATGGATATCTCCAGATAAGGGCCGGCGGTTCAAGCCGCGGCACGGTCGGCCGGAAGTGCGACGCCGGCAAGCGCCCGATCGACCAGCGACGTGGCCGCATCGAAATCGTAGGTCCGGAACATGTTCTGCTTGACCAGGAAGGACGCGCCGCCGTAGAACTTCTCGTACTGCTGATGGCGGCCAGCGAATTCGCTGCCGATCAAGTCCCAGGCCATCTTCAACAGCGCCACCCGGTCACGCGCGGGATAACCGGGCGACGCGATGTACCGTTCCAGGTCACGCGCCGCGTCGGGATGATCGAAGTCGGCCAGCGACGGCGGCAACATGATCATCGAACCACCCGATAGCTCTCTCAACATGTCGACCATGCGGGAATTCAGTTCGCCCTGCAGCGACATGACCGCATACAGTGCGGACTTCGCGGGCCAGACCACGCCTTCGTCGTCGATCGTGGCCCGCGTCTCCTGCGCGTCGATCATCAGCTCGACCACCGTGGCATGGGCGGCCAGTTCGCCCAGTTGCACGCGCACGGGCGGCATGGAACCGACGCCGGTGATCTCGGTCACCCGCTTGGCCAGTCCCAACAGAAAGCGCAGCTTGGTCGCATAGCGCACCTGGGCCTGGTAGTTGCCATAGGAATGCGCGGGGGTCTTCCACCACTGGTTCCAGCACACGTCCAGGTTCCGGTGAATGAATACGTGCTCCCAGGGTACGAACACATCGTCGAGCACCAGCAACGCGTCGGTTTCGTCGAAACGGGCGGACAGCGGGTAGTCGCGCGCGTCGCCAGCCTGGGCGAAGGACTTGCGGCTGTAGACCTTCAACCCGGGAGCGTTCATGGGGATGACTACGCCGAACGCGTGGTTCTCGTCCCCTGGCTGAAGGGGATGGATGCAACTCACATAGACATAGTCAGACAGCACGGCTCCCGTGGCCAGTTGCTGTGCTCCCTTGAGAACGATGCCATCGTCCCGCTCGGCGACGACACCCGCGTACAAGGTCGGATCGGACTGCTGGTGCGCCGGTTTGCTGCGATCGATCTGCGGCGGCACGATGGCGTAGGACACATAAAGATGCCGATCGCGGGCGAACTGGAAGAAACGCTGGACGTTGCCGGCGTATGCCTCTCCCCCAGCGGCGAACAGCGACGGCTTGGCGGCGAATCCCGACAGGAATCCCGCCACGTGATCCGGCGTTCGGCCCATCAGTCCGCAGGTCGCCTCGGCCCAGACCGCGGACATGCCGCGCGCGGCCCGCAGGTCTTCCACCGACCGAGGCACGCGGTAACAGTGCAGCGCCCGGCGGCCCGAGGCGTCGACCTCGTACGTCATCCGCTCGCGGTTGCCGGGGTGCGCGGCCAGGTCGTAGAGCGATGCCACCGAGGCAATCGCTCCGCGGAAAGCAGGGTGCCGGGTCACATCTCGGACGATTTCGCCGTTGTAGTAAACGGTACGCCCGTCGGCGCGTATGGCATCCATGTAGTCGGCCCCGGTACGCAAGCCACCGGACGTGGCCGGCGACCTCGAGACAAGCATGTTCATGCGGTTCTCCGAATGACGCGATCGTTCGTGGAAATGAAGGAAGGTGCGACTGGCGCGGCATAGGCGCCGTCGACGTACAACAGCGGAGCCGCCGCATCCGGGACATGGACGCGCGCGACCGACCCGATCAGCACAGCATGGGTATCCATGACCAGCATCTGTTCGACCAAGCACTCGAACACCGCCGCGGCATTGCCCAGCACGGGCAGTCCGTCGGCATCGCGCCAGTCGGCATCGGCGAAGAGCTTGTCCAGGCACTTGTCCGCGCTGGAAAAATCGCGCGCCACCTGTTCCTGGTGCAGCGCCAGCACGTTCACCGCCATGCGGCGGCTGGCGCTGGCGAAGCGGTAGGTGGCCCCGCGCAGGTTGACGCAGGCGAGCAGCCGGGGGGGCGATGCCGACAGGGAGCAGACGGCGGTGGCCGTCATGCCGGTAAGCTGTCCTTCCAGGCACGTGGTGATCACGGTCACCCCGGCGGCCAGGCGCCTCATGCCCGACCTGAAATCGTTCGCGTCGCAACTCATGCACGGCTCCGTCGTCGGCGTTTCAACGGTTCCATCGAACCGTTTCCGGCATCCTAGTTACGTCAACATATATTTGTCAACTAGTTTAGTTAACTAATATAAATGCGAGAAAAGGCAGGGCTGATTACAATGGCGGCGCAGGCCGATTCGCCACGCGCGACGCCGCCATCGAAGTCGAGAAGGAGACCCGAAGGTGCCAGACACCATAGACGCACACAGACTGGAGAAGCGCCGCCAGGCAACGATCCGGTCCCGTTCCAGAAAGGACAAGCACGTCTACTTCCAGGGTGTCGCCAACGCACGCTACCTGCTGCGCAAGGTGTTCCGCATGGTCGAGGAACGGGCCAAGCGTGCCCGTATCGATCCGCTCGCGCATCAGGCGCTGATCCAGATCTACGGCAGCCAGGGCAAGAGCCTGCGCGTCAAGGATGTCGCGGACCGCCTCGACATTTCCCAGGCATTCGCTTCCAGCCTGGTGCGCGTGCTGGTCGACAACGGCTACGCGATCCGCAGCCGGGAAGGCGAGGACAAGCGAGAGACGCGGGTGACGGTCACCGAGGCCGGCGTCGCCCTGCTGATCGGCATCGACGCCGCGGTGCAGGCCGATGTGGACGCGTTCACCGAGAGCCTGAGTGAAGAAGACAAGGAGCAGGCCTTGTCCATCCTGTTGTTCTACGTGGGAACGTCGATCGAATCGTCAACCAGCGACGCTCCGCTCTGAAAACCCTAGTCCGCTAGACGGGATCCGGCTTGAGCCGGCCCAATGCGCCGGCAACCCGGTCGGCCGATTCGACCAGCCTGGCCAGATAGCGGTCCACCGCCTCGGTCGACGTCATCACCGAAGAGAACCAGGTCAGGCCCAGCGTGGCGGCAACGCCGCCGCGGTGAAAAACCGGAACCGCCAGCGTGCAGGACTGCTGGCTGAGCTCCGGCACGCGCAGGGCATAGCCCTGCCGGCGGGTCTCGTCCAGCAGCCGCTCCAGCCCCTGCGGGTCATGCGCCAGCGCGTCTTCCTCGCGGCCCGTGCGGCGAACCACGTCCAGGATGAACTCGCGCTCCTGAGGATCGCAGAACGCGAGGTAGGCCAGGCCCAGCGCCCGCCCCACCAGGCTGCGCCGCAGGTTGATCGACGAATGCAGCAGCGACAACGGCGATTGCGGAATGGTACTGTAGCGCACGACCATCGCGTCGACGTCCAGCAGCGCCAGCGTGACCGGCCACTTGAATTCGCGCGTCAGCGCGTCGCACACCGGCGTGGCCACCTCGATCACCTGCGGCTGGTGGTTGTAGCCGCAGCACAGCGACGCCACGCCCGAAGCGAGGTAATACGCGCCGAACCGCACCGATTGCGCCACCAGTCCCCTGGCTTCGAACGTGCGCAGCAGCCGCGCGATCGTGGACTTGGGTATGCCCGTGCGCCGGTGCAGATCGTCGATGCTCGATACCGACTGCCGGTTCAGGGCCTGCAACAGCTCGATCGCCCGCTCCACGCTGCGGATACCGCCGCGGGCACGTTCGTCCGGCGCATCCGGATGCGGCCGGGTCATGCCGGCCGCGCCCCGTCGGCACGCGCAGCCATGTGCTGGCGGTAGGTGCTCAGGCGATAGCCCAGGTCGGGGGAAGCCTCTTCCACATGCATGGAGACCGCGATCGGCAAGCGGTCGGACAAGGGCTTGAACCGCGCGAGGATGGCTGCGAACAGGCGGTCGGTCGACGCCTTTTTCACCTCCGGATCCCGGCCGGGCAAGGTGCGCAGGACGAAATGCACGAAGACGTTGTCGGGATGGGCGTCGGCGATGCGGTAGCGCCGGACCGGCACCGCGCGGGTGCGCAGCCCCGCCAGCGGAAAAACGCCATCGGCCGCCACCTCGCGGTGCACGTCGTCGAGCAGCGCGTCGACATCGACGTGCGACTCCAGGTTGTCGGAATACTCCATCCACAGATGCGGCATGTCGGTCCCCTGGTTTTACTGGATGCGCAACTGATGGCGCTGGATGAAACCGGCGATGTCCTGCGCCTCGCCACGATACTTCTTGCCGAAGGCCGCCGCACTCTGCACGTCCAGGATGATCCCCTCTTCCCCCAGCTTGCTCCGGACCGCCGGATCGCCGAGCGCGGCATTGATGGCCGTATTGAGCCGCTCGACCACCTCGGGCGGCGTGGAGGGCGGGGCGAACACCCCCAATGCGCCGCTGGCGTTGAAGCCCGGCGCGCCGCTGCGGGCGATCACCGGCAGCTTGGGAAAGGCCGGGCTGGGATCGGGCGAGCCGATGGCCAGCGCCCGCACGGTACCGCTTTGCAAATGGCCGGCGGCCAGCGACGACGAGCTGAAGATGGCCTGCACCCGGCCGCCCAGCATGTCGGTCAGCATCTGGGCCGCGCCCTTGTACGGCACCGCGGTCATCTTCAGGCCGAAGGCGGCGTTCAGGTGCTCCAGCGCGAAATGATTGGGCGAGCCTATGCCGCTGGTGCCGAAGTTGTAGATGCCCGGCCTGCTCTTGACCAGCGCCACGAACTCCTCGAAGGTCCTGGCCGGAAAATCGGCGCGCACCAGCAGCAGCGTGGTCGGCCGCCCCACCGAGGCCACCGGCAGCAGGCCATTGACCGGATCGAAGCTGAGCCCCTGGTTGGTGGCCGCGGCGATCTGCAGCGAGGTATAGGCGGTGAACAGGATGGTGTGGCCGTCGGGCCTGGCCTTGGAGGCCAGGTTGGCGCCGACCAGGCCCGCCGCGCCGCCCTTGTTCTCGGGCACGACGGTCTGGCCCAGCATGGGGCCCAACACGCTCGACAACTGGCGCGCGACGGTATCGACGATGGCGCCGGGCGGATAGCCGATCAGCATGGTCACGGGCTGGCTGGGATACGTACCCTGGGCCTGCGACGGCGCGGCGGCCAGCAACGCGAGAACGGCGCCCAGCAGGCGCGCGGCGGTACGGACGGCGCGCGGGCAGGCGCGCGCCGCCGAAAGCTCGGAACGGTACATGGATGTCTCCTGGAATGAATCGTTATGGGTGCGGCGCCCCTCAGGCGCCGGCGGCCGGATCCTCGTAGTCGGCCGAGTTGCAGATCCAGTGGTGCGCGATGAAATCGCGCCGGGGCGGTGAAAACACGTCGATCAGCAGGTGGTAGCCCGGACCGACGCCTTCCGTGGTGTGGACCAGGTTGACCGGGATCACCAGCAGCGTGCGCGGGTCGGCCTGCAGATGCATGTCGTCGCGCCAGCGCGTCGCGTCGCTGCCCCACGGCGTGCGCAGGTGGTGCACGAACTTGCCTTCGATGGCCAGCGAGCCCTGCTCGAAGCGCGAATGGCTGTGGGGGCTGAGTTGGGTGCGGTCGCGCGGGCCGTCGTACTCGACCCAGTTGATGCTGAGGGTGTCGGTCTGCAGCATCTTCAGGCGCTTCTTGTCGGGCGGCGGAATGATGTCGTCGACGGGAACGACGACCAGCTCGCCCGCCTTGCGCACGCGGCGGAAGGCCGGCGTCGAGGCGACGATGCGCGGGTCGTGCTCCACGGCGTTCAGGTAGTCCTGCTCCCGCAGGTCCGGGCGCGAACTGGCGATCAGGATGCCGGGGCCCGGCGCATCCAGCGTGATCGTGCAGCTGCCGGCCGGCACGATGCACAGCGAACGCCCGGGCGCATCGGCCCGCCCCCCTTCGTACTCGATGTGGGCCCCCGCGCCCGGCAGCAACAGCAGCAGTTCGTGCTCGCTGCGGGCCACATGGGGCTGGGTGCTGTCTATCCATTCGACCGAGAAGTTCTGGGCGCGGCCGATGCGCCGGCCCGCGGCCGGCTGCGTGGTGTCCAGGTCGATCAGGTCTGCGTCGTGCAGCACCGTGGAGTCGTTATCGCTTGCCATGGCTGGATTCGTAGCGTGTCGTTCAGTTGAGCGGAGGGTTGGGGCGGGTCAACTCGACCAGTTCGCCGACGGAGGAATACTGCGAGCCGCCCAGGCGCGTCAGCGGACGCGTGCGGGCCACGTCGAAATGGCCTTGCGGCGTCATGAACGCCTCGTCCAGGTGCACGCCGACGATGCGGCCGAACACCACCGAACTGCGGGTCTCGCCGGGCCGCTCGGGTTCGATCTCGACGATGCGCAGCAGGGTGCATTCGAGATGGGCTGGCGAGGCGCCCACGCGGGGCGGACGCACTTTGACGCTGGGGAGCTTCTCCAGCCCCGCCAACGCGAATTCGTCGGTGCCATGCGGCACGTTCAGCGAAGTCTGGTTCATCGCCTCGCGCAGGTCCCAGGTGACCAGGTTGGCGACGAATTCCCCGGTGGCGCGGACGTTGGCCAGCGTGTCTTTTTCGGGACGATCGCCCGCCGCGTTGCACGAGAAGATCAGCACCGGCGGCGCGGTGGAGACAAGGTTGAAATGCGAGAACGGGGCGAGATTGGCCACCCCCGTGGCGCTCAGGGAGCTGATCCAGCCTATCGGCCGCGGCGCGACGATGGCGTTGAACAGGCTGCGCTTGAAACCGGGTGCGGTCTCGGGATCGAGAAACATGGCGGCGGGACGAGAAAAGCGGGTGATGGGCGCAGCGGCGACATGCGGCTGCGTGCGGTTCGCGAAAAATATACGAACCCGCGCATCAGGCTGTCCATCGACATTTCCCGACTTTTCTCCCAGTGGAAAGCTCGGCCGCCGCCGGGCTTGCCCCAGGCGCGGCTGCTCAGGCGGTGCCGCCCACCGTCAGCCCTTCCATCCGCAGCGTGGGCTGCCCGACGCCGACCGGCACGCTTTGCCCGTCCTTGCCGCAGGTGCCCACGCCGGAATCTAGCTTCATGTCGTTGCCGATCATGCCGACCCGGGTCATGGCGTCCGGGCCGTTGCCGATCAACGTCGCGCCCTTGACCGGATAGGTGATCCGGCCGTCCTCGATCATGTAGGCCTCGGAAGTCGAGAAGACGAACTTGCCGTTGGTGATGTCCACCTGGCCGCCGCCGAAGTTGACCGCATACAGGCCGCGCTTGACCGAGCGCACGATTTCCTCGGGGTCCTTGTCGCCGGCCAGCATGTAGGTGTTGGTCATGCGCGGCATGGGCAGGTGGGCGAACGATTCGCGCCGGCCGTTGCCGGTCACCGCCGTCTTCATCAGCCGCGCGTTCAGCGAGTCCTGCATGTAGCCGCGCAGGATGCCGTCCTCGATCAGCACGTTGCGCTGCGAGACGTTGCCTTCGTCGTCGATGTTGAGCGACCCCCGGCGGCCGGGGATGGTGCCGTCGTCGACCACCGTCACGCCCTTGGATGCCACGCGTTCGCCGACGCGGCCGGAGAACACGCTCGACCCCTTGCGGTTGAAGTCGCCTTCCAGCCCGTGGCCCACGGCCTCGTGCAGCAGGATGCCCGGCCAACCCGAGCCCAGCACCACGGTCATCTCGCCCGCCGGCGCCGGACGCGCCTCGAGGTTGACCAGCGCCTCGTGCACGGCATGGTCCACGTACTGCTGCAGCAGCTCGTCGCTGAAATAGTCGAAGCCGGTACGCCCGCCGCCACCGCCGTGGCCCACCTCGCGCCGCCCGTCCTGCTCGACGATCACGGTCAGGGACAGCCGCACCAGCGGCCGCACGTCGGCGGCCATGCGGCCGTCGCTGCCGGCCACCAGGACGACGTCGTATTCGGCGCCCAGGCCGGCCATGACCTGCACCACCCGCCTATCCTTGGCCCGCGCCATCCGTTCCACGCGCTCGAGCAGCGCGACCTTGTCCGGGGCCGGCAGCGAGACCAGCGGATCCTGCGGCAGGTAAAGCGAGCGCCCCTCGGTGGGCCGATAGCCGCTGGCGACCTTGACGCGGCCGGCACCCTGCCGCGCGATGGTGCGCACCGCGCGCGCCGACGACAGCAGGGCATCCCGGGACAGCGAGTCCGAATAGGCGAACGCGGTCTTCTCGCCGCTGAGCGCGCGCACGCCCACGCCCTGCTCGATGGAGAAGCTGCCGGTCTTGACGATGCCTTCCTCCAGGCTCCAGCCTTCGCTGCGGGTGTACTGGAAGTACAGGTCGGCATAGTCGACCTTGTGGGCGAAGATCTCGCCCAGCGCGCGGGACAGATCCGCCTCGTCCAGGCCCCAGGGGTCCAGGAGCAGGGATTTGGCGATGGCCAGGGACTGGATGTTCGGTTCTACGAGTTGCATGGATGGGTAATCAGGAAATCGTTGCGAAACGCGGCGGGCGCCACGGGGTCTACAGTACACGATGGCGCAGCGCAGGCAGCGCGGCGCGCACCTCGGCGATGCGGGCGGGGTCCAGCAGGCCGTCGATCACGCCCGGGCCCTCGGGCAGCACGGACTGCACCGTCCCCCAGGGGTCGACCAGCATCGCGTGGCCCCAGGTCCGGCGCCCGTTGGGATGCGTGCCGCCCTGCGCCGGCGCCAGCACGTAGCACTGGTTTTCTATCGCGCGGGCGCGCAGCAGGATTTCCCAATGCGCCTGGCCTGTGGTGTAGGTGAAGGCGGCCGGCACCAAAATCAAGTCCACCTGCCCCAGCGCCCGGTACAGCTCGGGAAACCGCAGGTCGTAGCAGGTGGACAGGCCGACCCGCCCCCAGGCCGCGTCGAAGCCCACGGGCGAGGCGCCCGGCCGGATGCTCAGCGCCTCGTCGTAGGACTCGGCGCCGCGGCGGAAATTGAACAGGTGGATCTTGTCGTAGCGCGCCAGCGCCGCGCCATCGGGACCGTAGACAAAGGCGGTGTTGTAGACCCGGTCGGGATCCGGGCACTCCAGCGGCAGGGTTCCCCCCGCCAGGTAGATGCCGTGCCGGCGCGCCTGGGCGGCCAGGAACGCCTGGACCGGCCCGTGCCCCTCGCGTTCGCGGATGGCCACTTTCTCGCGGTCGCTGCGCCCCATGAAACAGAAATACTCGGGCAGGGCCACCAGGTTGGCGCCACGGCCGGCGGCTTCGGCGATCAGGACCTCGGCATCGGCCAGATTGCGCTCCACGTCCGGGGTCGAAACCATCTGGATGGCCGCCACGCGCACGGCGGCGTCGGAAACTGTCATGGGCGGGGGTTCCTGGCTGTGTGTTGCACGGGCATGCCGCTATTGTCGCGCAGAATCACGGCGGGGGCGCCGCCGGCTCGGCCACCGGCGGCGCCGCTTCCTTGCCCGCCGCGTCGACCTTGGCGCTGCCGACCTTGGCTACCTGCGGATCCGTCCAGGTACCCGTGACCTCGTACTGGTAGGCCAGGACCTTGGACAGCGGATCCTTCAGCAGCAACTGCGTCAGAAAAACGCCCAGACCCACGGCCGGATTGACCGCCAGCCCGTACAGCAGCGAGGCGGCGCCGGCATCGAGCTTGGGCACCACCACCACCTGCAGGCGCTGGGTCTCGCGCGCCAGGTCGGCATCGCCGGCGATGACCACGGTGGCGTTCACGCCATTCATCTTGAAATCGTCGGTATGGGCCACGCCGTCGGCGATGGATGCGTGCGCCCGTATCGTGTCGTAGGCGAAACCTTCGCTGAAGATGTCGCGGAAATCCAGCGTCACCCGGCGCGGCAGCGATTGCAGCGACAGCACGCCCAGCAGCTTGGCGATGCCCGGCTCGGCCTTCAGGAACTGGCCCTTGTCCAGCGACAGCTCGACCTTGCCGGACAGGCTGGCCAGGTCCAGCGTATAGGGCAGGCCCCGCCACGACACCTGGGCCGACATGCTGCCCGAGCCGCCGGCCATGGTGCCGTGCACGCCCATGCGCTCCAGGAACTTGCCGGTATCGGCCAGCTTGAGCACCGCGTCGAGCGACATCGCGCGCCGCCCGCCGGGGCGGGCGCCGGCCTCCAGTTTCCAGACGCCCGATCCGTCCAGTTCGGCGTCCGGGTTCTTCACGTTCAACCGGCGCAGCCGCCACTCGCGGCCCCGGTCCGAGCTCTGGGCCAGCACCTCCAACCGCCCCAGGGCCTTGCCGAACAACTCGAAGTGCTCGGCCACCAGATCGATTTCCGGCACGTCCTGATCGTCCGCGGCGGATTCGTCCAGCGCGCCGCCGCGATCCGCGTCCTCGGTCTCGCTGTCGACCACCAGCCGCGACAGCCGCGCGCTCAGGCGGTTGGGCCCGTCGCCGCCGCGGGTTTCGGCCCACGACAGGCGGCCGGCCAGCTGGGCCGATTCGACATCGGCGCGCCAGTTGGCATTGCCGCCGGTCTCCTGCCGCACGGCGAACAGCGCGACCTTGTCGAGCTGGCGGCCATGCACGCGCAGCACCGGCGTCGACAGGCTGACGCGGTTGAGCGGCACGCCCGCGCCGCCCCCCTGGCCGGATTCCGCCGCCGCGTCCCGGGGCGGTTCGAACTCCGCCGCGACCTTGCGCAGGCTGTCCACGTCCACCTCGGGCAGCGAGGCGCTCACGCTCAGCCCCGCACCGCTGATCGTGGCGGCGCGGTTGACGCCGATGGCGCCGCGCGTGGCGGCCACGGCGCCGTCGGCGGCGTAGTCGCGCTCGACGTGCAGGTTGACCGCGGGCCCCACGCTGCCGGCGAACCAGTCCATCCTGGGCTTCTCGGCCGTGGCGGCGGTGCCGCTCCATTCCAGCCGCGACGGGCGCGCCTCCTGGGCCGTCTTGCCCAGCGGCGCGGGCAGGTCGGCGGCCAGCCCCACCAGATCGGACTCCACCAGCACCGTGGGCATCTTGCCGGGCGGGATCCGGACCGAGGCCTTGTAGGCCGTGCGGCCGGACAGCCGTGCCATGCCGGGGGCCTTCCACCAGAAATCCAGCGCCGCGGCCGATGCGGTGCCCTCGGCCCGCAGCAGGTCGGTACCGTCCGGCTGCGGGCCGCCGGACAGTCTCAGCGGGCCGTCCAGGGCCGTGCCCGCCACGTTGCGCAGGGCGATGCCATGCTGGTCGAACGCCACCGTCCCGGTCAGCCGCGAGAACGGCGGCACGGCGGGCGCCAGCGCGAAATCGTTGCCCGACAGCCGGACCTCGCCCTTGACCTGCACCTCGGCCTGGGCGGGATCGGCCTCATGATGGTCGAGCGGTATGCGCAGCGACAAGGGCACCACGAAATTGCCGCTCGCCGAGGCATCGTCCAGCGCGCCGCCTATCATGCGGCCCACGGGCGAGCGCTTGACGAAGGCCAGGAACGCCGGCGCGGCCCCGCGCGTCTCGCCATCGATCTCCAGCAGCGGCCCATGCTCGAGGTTGGCGATGGAGGCGCGCGTGCGCCCCATGGCCACGGTGGTCGAGCGGTCGACCCGCACGCGGCCGGAACGGACGTCCACGCCCATGGAAACGCGGTCGAACACGAGATCCCCCACGAGATCTTCCAGCCGGGGCCAGAAGTCGCCCTCGGCCAGGGGCTCGGGCAGGTAGTCCAGGGTCACGCCCCTGACCTTGCCCGCCACCCGGAACTCCCCGGACTTGTCCGTTCCGTACGGGAAAGTGTCCAGGTCGCCGCGCACGCGCACCGCCACGTTCTCGGCCTGCCCCGAGACCAGCGCGTGCTGGAGCCAGGTCCGGACATCCGCGCCGACCACGATGGGGATGTAGCGGTAGACCTCGCGCACGTCGGCGCGCGCCAGCGTGCCCCGCAGGTCCAGGGTCCCGGCGGGACTGCGGCCATGGCTGCTCCAGCTGCCGCTGAAACTGCCCTCCACGCCCCGGCGGCTGAAATCCAGGTGCTCGACGTCGACCGTCCAGGCGCCGTCGGTCCCCTTGCGCGCCGCGGCCCGCGCGTTGAAGACGTCCATGGGCAGGTCGGGCTCGGCGAACACGCCCGGAAAGCGCAGGACGGCGTCGCGCGCCTGCACGTCGATGCGTCCGCCCTGTGCGTCCACCTCGATGCTGCCCCGCAGGTTGGCGAAACCCGGCCGCTGCGGATGGTTGCCGTCGTTGACCGCCGGCTCCGGCGCCGCCGCGATCGACAGCCCCGAGAATGTCGCGCGGCCCGATACCGACTCGGGCTGCGTGGGCGCCCCCTGCCAGCCCAGCCGCAACGCCTCGATCCGGCCCTCGGGCCGCAGCTCGGCCAGCTTCTCGCGCGCCGTACCGGGCAGGGGCAGGCGATCCGCCAGGTGCAGGCCCGTGGCGAGGTCGAACCCGTCCGCCTCGATCTGCGTGGCCGGCGGCGTGCCCTGGCGTCCCGGGGTCCAGGTGGCGGCCAGCCGCTGGGGGTGCAGCGCCAGGCCGTCGGCGGTCGTCGCATCCAGTCCGGCCAGGTCCAGCTTATAGCCGCCGCCGGCCACCGGCGCCAGTTCGGCCCGGCCGGCCAGGCTGGCCACGTCCAGCGGCGGCAGTTCCGGCCCGAGCCGCACGCTCAGGTCGCGCAAGGCCAGTTGCGCGGTGCCGGCGCGGACGTGTCCGCGGTCGTAGTCCACCCAGGTCCGCAGCGTGCCCGTGCCCCGCGAGGCCTCGCCCGGCAGGTCCAGCCAGGGCCGCCATCCCGCCAGATCGACGCGATCCAGCGCCGCGTACAGCGATCCCCGCCATTGCTGCGGATCGGCGGCATCCAGCGTGAACCAGCCATGGGTGAAGTCCGCGCGCACGTCCAGCATGGCCCCCAGCGCGGCGGGCGGCTCGGCCCTGAGCGCGGCGCGATGGTGGCGCCCGCTGTTGTGCATCACGAAGGCCACGTTGCCGATTTCCAGCGGCGGGGCTTCCCGCAGGGCATCGTTCCAGCGCAGGCGGGCGCCGCGCACGACCACCTCGCGCTGGGCCAGCAGCCAGTCCAGGCCTTCGCGCGATCCGCCCCGGGCCTGGGGGTCGACTTCCCAGCCGGCGACCCAGTAGCGCCCCTGGGCGTCCCGGCGCGCATCGAGTTCCGGTGCGTCGAGCTGCAGGCGCAGCAGGCGCGGCTCCAGCACCAGCAGGCTGCGCCATGACAGGATGGCCGACACGCGGGGCAGGCTGAGCCCGGGCTGGCCGGAGGCATCCGAGACCTGGACCGAGGACAGTTCGAAGCTGGGATGCAGGCCCAGCCATTCGGCGTCGATCCTGCCGATGGTGACCGAGGCCCCGATCGCCCGGCCGACCATGCGCTCGATGCCCGGCCGGTAGTCGTCGATGGCGGGAAGCACGGCATAGCGCACGACCACCAGGGCAACCGCGAACAGGAAATAGGCGGCCAGGATCACCCAGACCAGGGGCCGCACGACAAGGCGATAGAGATAAGCTAGGTCGATATGCACGAAGAAACGGCGAAACGCAGTCGTTCCGTCGAAGCGGCCGCGATGGCCTGGGTGGAGGAATGGGAAAATGGAAGCTTATACCGCCCCGCATGTCTTATGCTGGCTTATGCGCAAAACTTCTTCGCGGCGCACAATTCTGTAACGCACTGCCACAACTTTCGCCATGACAGATACCTCGCTGCTCACTCCCGCGCTTTCCTGGTCGGGCCACCTGCGCCGACGCATAGACGCCCAGCCCGACTACGGGCGGTGGCTGGCCGACGCGGTGACGCGGCCGGTCGACGCCGTGGCCCTGTCGGCCTGGTTCGACGAATTGCGCGCGGCCCGGGGCGCGCCGGCGGCCGGCCCGCTGCCGGTGGCCGACTGCCGCGCGGTGCTGCGCAGGCTGCGCGAGCGCGTGTTCTGCGCCGTCATGGCGCGCGACCTGGCGGGCCTCGCGCCGCTGGAGGAAGTCGTGGGCGCGATGACCCGGCTCGCCGACCTGGCCATCGAGCAGGCCTATCGCAGCGTCGCGGCCGAACTGGCCGAGGTGCACGGGATCCCGCGCGAGGCCGGCTCCGGCCTGCCCCAGGAAATGCTGATCGTGGGCATGGGCAAGCTGGGCGGCGAGGAACTGAACGTCTCGTCCGACATCGACCTGGTCATGCTGTACGGCGACGAGGGCGAGACCGACGGCCGCCGGCCCATTTCCCACCATGAGTTCTACGGCAGGCTGACACGGCGCATGATGCCGGTCATCTCCGAGATCGACGCCGACGGCCACGTATTCCGCACCGACCTGCGGCTGCGGCCCGACGGCGACGCCGGACCGCTGGCCTGGAGCCTGGACGCCTTCGAGAACTACCTGATCTCGCAGGGCCGGGAATGGGAGCGCTATGCATGGCTGAAGGCGCGCCGCATCGAGGCCCAGGCCTTCGAGGGCAGCGACCCCGCCGCCCAGGCGGCGCAACTGGAAGCGCTGCGGCGCCCATTCGTCTACCGCAAGTATTTCGACTTCGACGCGCTGGCGGCGCTGCGCGCGCTGCGCGAGCGCATACGCGAGGACTGGAACCGCCGCTCGTACAACGGCACGGGCGAACAGGCCACGCAGGCCGACAACGTCAAGCTGGGCGAAGGCGGCATCCGCGAGATCGAGTTCGTGGTCCAGCTCTCGCAGTTGATACGCGGCGGCCGCGCGCCGACGCTGCAGGAACGCGGCCTGCTGGCCGCGCTGCACGCCGAACGCGAGGCCGGCCTGGTCCGGCCGGAGGATGCCGAACGCCTGGAGGCCGCCTACCGCTTCCTGCGGCGGGTCGAGCATGCCCTGCAATACCGCGAGGACCAGCAGACCCACCTGCTGCCCCGGGACGACGAGCGGCGCGCCGAACTGGCCCGCGCATTGGGTTTCGACGACCCCGCCGCCTTCGAGCGCACGCTGACCGCGCACCGGGAGTTCGTCGAGACCACCTTCCGGGGCGTGTTCGGCCAGAACGACGGCGAACAGGCCCACGACGGCCGCGGGGCCGGCGACCCCGAGGACCAGTTGGTCGAACGCATACGCGCAACCCTGCCGGCCGAGGCCGACAGCCTGCTGCCGCGCGCCGCCGCGCTGCTCGACAGCCCTCGCATACGCAGCCTGCCCGACAACAGCCGGCGGCGCCTGGCGGCCCTGCTGCCGGCGGCGGTGGACGCCTGCGCCGGCACCAAGGCGCCCGCCGCCGCGCTGGTCCGCATGTTCGGGCTGATCGAGCACATCGCGCAGCGCAGCGCCTACATGGCGCTGCTGGCCGAGTACCCCGACACACTGGCCCGCGTGGCCCGCATCTTCGCGGCCAGCGACTGGGCCGCGGGCTACCTGACCCGGCATCCGCTGCTGCTGGACGAACTGCTGGACTGGCGCACGCTCATGGTCGAGCCCGACCTGCCCGCCATGGCCCGCAAGCTGAGCGACGAACTGGATGCCTGCGTGATCGACGGCACCGGCGCGCCCGACGTCGAGCGGCAGATGAACCTGATGCGCGACACGCAGCGCCAATGGGGCTTTCATCTGCTGGCGCAGGACCTGGAAGGCCAGTTGACGGTCGAGCGGCTGGGCGACTACCTGTCCATGGTCGCCGACATCATGCTCGCGGAAACCCTCAAGCGCGTCTGGTACAGCGTATCCAGGGACGAAGGCCGCACTCCCGCGCATTTCGCGGTCATCGCCTACGGCAAGCACGGCGGCAAGGAACTGGGCTACGCCTCGGACCTCGACCTGGTGTTCCTGTTCGACGACCCGCGCGAGGACGCCGGCGAAATCTACGCCCGCTTCGGCCAGCGCATCCTGTCGTGGCTCGGTTCCATGACCGCCTCGGGACGCCTGTACGAAGTGGACCTGCGCCTGCGCCCCGACGGCCAGGCCGGGCTGATGGTGATCTCGACCGAGGCCTTCGAGCGCTACCAGAAGGAACACGCCTGGCCCTGGGAACACCAGGCCATCACGCGCGCCCGCTTCGCCGCCGGCGACCCCGAAGTGGGCCGGCAGTTCGAGCGCATCCGGCGCGAGGTGCTGCTGATGCCGCGCGATGCCCGCCAACTGGCCGACGAAGTCATCGCCATGCGCCGCAAGATCGGCGAAGGCCATCCCAACCGCACGCCGGACTTCGACCTCAAGCACGATCCGGGCGGCATGGTGGACGTCGAGTTCGTCACCCAATACCTGGTCCTGCTGCATGCCCGCGAACACGAGATCCTGGTGCAGAACCTGGGCAACATCGCGCTGCTGCGCCTGGCCGCCGAAGCGGGCCTGATCCCCGCCGACCTGGCGCGGCGGGTGGGCGACGCCTATCGCACGCTGCGGCGCGAGCAGCACGCGCTGCGCCTGCAGGACGTGGAGAAGGCGCGCGTGCCGCAGGACGCGCTGACCGCCGAACGCGCCGCCGTGATCGAACTGTGGGAACAGGTGCTGGGCCCCCGTTCCTGATCCCCCCGGGGGTTTTGCCGCCCCCGCCTTTTCCTTTCCCTCTCCCTGTCTGCTGCCGCTTTCCCCTGGGAAGCGGCACGCGGCCGCCTGCCCGCTTTCCACTCCACCTAGGGTTTCACACAGGTCTTATTTTTGAGTTTTTTACGTAATATGCAAAAAACTCTATTTTTAATGGCGATTATTCGCCGCACATCAGGCCGTATTTTTCATCATGACCCAAAGACCCGGTCTTTCCTTCAGCCACGTCGGCATCTTCGTCACCGATATCCAGCGGATGGCCGATTTCTATTCGCAAGTGCTGGACTTCACGATCACCGACCGGGGCATGCTCGACGGCCCCCACGGCCCGATCGAACTCGTGTTCACCAGCCGCGATCCGGACGTCCACCACCAGATCGTGCTGGTATCGGGGCGGCCCGCCGATGTCCGTTTCAACGTCATCAACCAGTTGTCGCTGATGGCCGACTCGCTGGAAACCCTGCAGCGCTACCACCGCCGCCTGGTGGACGCCGGCGTCGCGGAACTGGCGCCGGTCACGCACGGCAACGCGCTGTCGCTGTACTGCCGCGACCCGGAAGGCAACCGGCTCGAGCTGTACATCGACACGCCCTGGTACGTCTCGCAGCCCATGCGCGTCCCCATGCCCATCGAGCTGCCGCCGGCCGAACTCATGGCCTGGGCCGAGCGGCACGCGCGCGCCCTGCCCGGCTTCCGCAGCCGCCAGGCGTGGCGGGCCGACATGGCCCGGCGCATGGGCGTGGAGCAGGCGCCCGCATGACGGAAAGCGCATCCAGCCTGGGCCGCATGCTGACGCTGCTCGATGCCTATACGCACGACCGGTATGCCTGGACGGTGGACGACCTGGCCAGCCACTTCGGCTTCACGCCCTCGTCCACCTACCGCTACGTCAAGGAACTGTGCGCGGCCGGATTGCTGATACGGCTGCCGCGCGGTATCTACGTGGTGGGCGCGCGGGTGGTCGAACTCGAGGCCCTGATCCGCGAGACCGACCCCGTCACCCGCGCCGCCCAACCCATCCTGCGCGGCCTGGCCCAGGAAACCGGCTGCCACGTGCTGCTTTCCAACGTCTACGGCGAGCACCTGCTGAACGTGGCGCACGAAGCCGGCGTCGAACCGCTGGAACTGACCTACATGCGGGGCAAGAGCCTGCCCTGGTTCCGCGGCGCGCCGTCGCTGTCGGTGCTGGCGTTCTGGCCGCGGGCGCGCGTGCGCAGCCTGTTCGAGCAGATCCACCCCGGCGCCGGCGAGCAGGCCTGGAACGCCACCTGGGCCGGCCTGAAGGCCATACGCAAGGCGGGATACGCCATCAGCCACGCCGGGCTGGATCCCGACGTCATCGGCTACGGCGTGCCCGTGATGGCCGAGGACGAAGTCATAGGAACGATCTCGCTGGTCTGCTCGAAACAGCGGGGCGAGTTCCTCAACGGCGCGGCCCTGGGGGCCGTGCTGCAACAGAAAAGCCGCGAGATTTCCGCCCTCCTGCAGACGGCGGACTGAGCGGCCTCACGCGCGCCCCCGACGGGGCCGCACGAAAACGGGGACGAAGAGGAGACCCACCATGCACAAGAAAATCACCGGCCGCCGCCATGCCCTCGCCGCGGCGGGCATCCTGGCCGCGGTACTGGCCTGCCCCGCGCACGCGCAGAACACCTACCCGAACCGGCCCATCAAGCTGCTGGTCGGCTTCGCGGCCGGAGGCGGCAGCGACGTCGTGGCCCGGCTGGTCGGCAAGGCGCTGTCCGAGCGGATCGGCCAGCCCGTCATCGTCGAGAACCGCGCCGGCGACGGCGGCAACATCGCCTCGGCCCAGGTCGCCAAGAGCGAGCCCGACGGCTACACGCTGGTGCTGATGACCAGCGGCCACGGCACCAATGCCGCCATGCGCAAGGACCTGCCCTTCGAGCCGGTCAAGGGTTTCAGCTGGGTCTCCACGATCACGACGTATCCGTTGACGCTGGCCGTGGCGCCGTCGTCGCCGATCAAGTCCTTCGACGACTTCGTCCGCCGCATCAAGACCGAAAAGGACCGCTACACCTACACCTCGGTCGGCGTCGGCACCGCCATGCACCTGGTGGGCGAATGGATCATGGCCGAAAGCGGCGGCAGCGCGCTGCACGTGCCCTTCAAGGGCGGCGCCGGCCCGATGACCGAGCTGCTGGCCGGCCGCGTGGACGTCATGATCGACACGATGACCAACACCGCGCCGCTGTTCAAGTCCCAGCGCGTGCGCCTGCTGGCGACCACCGCGCCCAAGGGCGTGCAGGCGCTGCCCGGCGTGCCGAGCGTGGCCGACACGCTGCCCGCCGTCGTCTTCGAATCGTGGCTGGGCATCGCCGCGCCCGCCGGCACGCCGGCCGACGTGGTCGCGCGCCTGAACCGCGAACTGCGCGCAGTGCTGGATACGCCCGCCGTACACCAGCAACTGGTCGACTGGGGCGGCTCGCCCAAGGCCTCCACGCCCGACGAATTCCAGGCGCGGGTCGAGAACGACATCCGGCGGCTGCGCGCGGTCGTGGTCCAGCGCAACATCCAGGCCGAATGAAAGAAAAAGGGGCGCGGGCGCTCAGCCCGCCAGCCACCTCAGCAGCCACAGCGTGGCCATGCCCGCGCCTATCATCGCGATCGTGTTGCGGGTGGCCACCATGACCCCCACCGCGGTCACGGCGGCCAGGGCGCGCCAGTCGAACACCGGCAGGCTGCCCGGCGCCCAGGGCAGCAGGTCCGGCACGATCACGGCCGCCAGCGCGGCGGCGGGCGCGTAGCGCAGCGCCCGCCTGACGCCTTCGGGCAGGGGCACGTTGTCGCCCAGCAGCAGAAAGCCGGCGCGCGTAAGCACGGTGCACAGCGCCAGCGCGATGATGACCAGCCAGACATAGAGCGAATCGGACACCGGCGGCAGCGTGGACGGACTCATGCCCCGACCCCCTTGCGGCGCTCCAGCGCCCGCTCCGTGGCCACGCCGGCCCAGACCCCCGCCACCACCGCCAGGACCAGCCCCAGCCGCAACGGCAGCGGCTGCCCCGCCCATCCGGCCAGGGACGCCGCCCCCACGGCCGCGGCCACCGGCCAGCTCGCGACCATGGGCACCACGATGGCGATCAGCGCCAGCACCGCGGCGAATTCCAGCGACCAGGACTGCGGCACCACCGCGCCCAGCAGGATGCCGGCCACCGAGCACACCTGCCAGGTCACCCAGTTGCCCAGGGCCGAGCCCAGGAAGAACCAGGTCTGCTCGGGCGTGCCCTTGACGGCCGCGTCGCCGTAGCGGGGCATGAACAGCACGAAGCCGATGTCGCTCGTCAGGAAGCCCAGCCCCAGGCGGCGCCAGCGGGAGAAGCGGCGGAAATACGGATGCAGCGCCGCCGCGAAGATCACGAATCTCAGGTTGACCACGCAGCCGGCGGCGAACACCAGCCATACCGGCGCCCCCGCCACGATCAGCGGCAGCGCAGCCAGCTGGGCCGAGCCCGCGTACACCAGGAAGGTCATCGCCAGGGCCAGGGACTGGCTCAGGCCGATCTTGACCATGGCCACGCCGCTGACCATGCCCCAGACGCCGATGGCGACCGTGGTGGGCGCCAGCGCCTTCAGGCCCGCGACGATGGCCGCCCTGCGTTCCTGCGGGGAAAGGCCGGGCACTGCGGCGGACGGACGCATGGCGGACATGGGGATGGGGGAACGGCGGCTGGCTCCCGGCGGCGGGCCGGGAAGGAGTAAAGTGACGGCTTACAGCTATTGTAAGTGATTACCCGAATCTCCCTGGATTCCCGGGAAGCATCGGGCGCGGATTCCTGCGCGCCCGCTTTGCCGCTGGATCCCGTCGCAGATTGGTACAATATCTGGTTCATTTCGGAGATCCTCATCATGTCGATGTCAGACCGCGACGGCTTCATCTGGTACGACGGCAAGCTCGTGCCCTGGCGTGAAGCCAACACCCATGTGCTCACACACTCTCTGCACTACGGGTTGGCGGTATTCGAGGGTGTGCGCGCGTACAAGACCGACATCGGAACCTCGATCTTCCGGCTCAAGGAACACACCGACCGCCTGGTCAATTCCGCCCACATCTACCAGATGCAGATCCCGTACAGCCGGGAAATCCTGATGGAAGCGCAGAAGGAAGTGGTCCGCGTCAACAAGCTGGAATCCTGCTACCTGCGTCCCATCGCGTTCTACGGTTCGGAAAAGATGGGCGTCTCGCCCAAGGGCGCCAAGGTCCACGTGGCCGTCGCCGCCTGGGAATGGGGTGCCTACCTGGGCGCCGAAGCCCTGCAGAAGGGCATCCGGGTCAAGACCTCGTCCTATGCCCGCCACCACGTCAACGTGACCATGCCCCGCGCCAAGCTGGCCTCCACCTACGCCAACTCCATCCTGGCGAACCTGGAAGCCACCGAGGACGGCTACGACGAGGCCCTGCTGCTCGACACCGAAGGCTTCGTGGCCGAAGGCTCGGGCGAGAACGTCTTCATCGTCAAGGACGGCGTGCTGATCGAGCCCGAGATCGCCTCGGCCCTGACCGGCATCACGCGCTCGACCATCCACAGCCTGGCCGCCGACCTGGGCATCAAGGTCGTCACCAAGCGCCTGACGCGCGACGACATCTACATCGCCGACGAAGCCTTCTTCACCGGCACGGCGGCGGAAGTCACGCCCATCCGCGAACTGGATCGCCGCAAGATCGGCGCCGGCCAGTGCGGCCCGGTCACGGCGCGCCTGCAGCAGGCCTTCTTCGATCTGGTCGCGGGCCGCAACGCCAAGTACGGCCACTGGCTCACGCACGTCTGATCGGGAGGAACGGCCATGACCACCGAAGCCGCCAACGCCATCATCGAAGTCGATGCCGACGCGCTTCCGCTTTCGTGCCCGGGGCCGCAGACTCCGCTCTGGAACATGCATCCCAAGGTGTTCCTGGACATCGGCACGACGGGCGAAGCGAAGTGCCCGTACTGTGGCGCCGAATACCGTTTGAAGGGCCCCCTCCCTACGCACTGACGTGCGCCCCCCAGGGGGCGGCACTGGCGGACCGGCAAAGCCGGATCCGCTGTGCCCACGAAAGGGGGACATAGCTGACGCTGCCCCGGTCCGCCGGGGTTTGCTTTTTATTCACAGGACCTCCCCGTGCAGCACAACGATTACATCCTGACGCTCGCCTGCCCCGATACGACCGGCATCGTGTACCACGTGTCGGGATTCCTGTTCGAGCGCGGCTGCAACATCCTGGACTCGCAGCAGTTCGGGGACGAGGACACCCGGCTGTTCTTCCTGCGCGTGCACTTCACGGCTCCGGACGGCCTGGACGCCGACACCGTGCGCAAGGAATTCGCCGCCGTGGGCGAGCGCTTCTCCATGCAGTGGCAGATCCGCGACCCGCACCGGCGCGCGCGCGTGCTGCTGATGGTCAGCAAGCACGGCCACTGCCTGAACGACCTGCTGTTCCGCGCCAAGAGCGGGCAGCTGCCCATCGACATTCCCGCGGTGGTCTCCAACCACCCCGACTTCGCGCTGCTGTCCGCCTCGTACGGCGTGCCCTTCTACCACCTGCCGGTGGCGCAGGGCGGCAAGGAACAGCAAGAGCGCCAGGTGCTGCAGATCGCCGAGCGCGAGAACGTCGACCTGGTCGTGCTGGCCCGCTACATGCAGATCCTGTCGCCCGAGATGTGCCGGGCGCTGGCCGGCCGCGCGATCAATATCCACCACAGCTTCCTGCCCAGCTTCAAGGGCGCGCGCCCGTACTACCAGGCGCACGACCGCGGCGTGAAGCTGATCGGCGCCACCGCCCACTACGTCACGCCCGATCTCGACGAAGGCCCCATCATCGAACAGGACATCGCCCGCGTGGACCACAGCATGTCTCCGGAAACCCTGACCCAGGTCGGCCGCGACGTCGAATGCCTGGTGCTGGCGCGCGCCGTCCGCTGGCACGTCGAGCATCGCATCCTGCTGAACGGCCACAAGACGATCGTATTCGCGTAATGGTGCTCAAATCCCGCGGCGCGCCGCTGTTCGCCACCTCCGAAGAAGCCGAGCAGGCGTTCTACGACGCCCTGGAGCAAGGCGACCTCGCCCAGCTGATGGCGGTCTGGGCCGACGACGAGGACATCGTCTGCATCCATCCGGGCGGGCCGCGGCTGATCGGGCACGACGCCGTGATGGAATCGTGGCGCGAGATCCTGGGCAGCTCCCCGGTGCCGATACGGCCCACGCGCGTCCACGCCGTGCAAAGCATGATGAGTTCGGTCCACACCGTGGTCGAACAGCTCG
Source organism: Pigmentiphaga kullae (assembly GCF_004216695.1). Lineage (GTDB taxonomy): Bacteria > Pseudomonadota > Gammaproteobacteria > Burkholderiales > Burkholderiaceae_B > Pigmentiphaga > Pigmentiphaga kullae. The sequence continues at coordinate 2,380,415 of NZ_SGXC01000001.1, read as the reverse complement.
TGGTCGACACCTCCCAGGGCAAGCAGCTCGTCAACTGCTATGCAACCAATGTCTTCCATAAAGGTCCCACAGGCTGGCGGCTGGTCCTGCACCACTCGTCGCAAGCCCCTGCCGACCTCGGTCCGACCGAGCTCCAGGACGTTCCCGACCTCCTGCATTGAGTCGCCCGCCCATCCCGCATGCCCGCTTACCTGGACACGACCCCCTGCCCCACTCCCGCATGGTTGCCCGAAGGACATAGCCAGACCATCTTCGCGTCGCAGCTCTCGTCGCACCATCACGCCTCGTTCCAGCGCGAACGGGTGGACACGCCCGACGGCGATTTCATCGACTTCGACTGGACGGCTCCCGGCCTCGGACCCGACACGGGCGTCGGCCCCGACCTGTTCGCGCGGCTGGCCGAGACAGCCGGCACCGCCGCCGCCTCGCGCAACGGCCTCGTGCTGTTCCACGGACTGGAAGGCAGCAGCGCCAGCCACTATGCGCAGGCCATCTCGCAGTATTTCCGGGCCCGCGGCTGGACCGTCGTCGTGCCGCACTTCCGCGGCTGCTCGGGCGAACCGAACCGCCTGCCCCGCGCCTACCACTCGGGCGACTCCGCCGACGTCGGCTTCATGCTGGACGCCGTGCGGCAGCGCCTGCCGCAGATGCGCTGGCACGCCGCCGGCATTTCGCTGGGCGGCAACGCGCTGCTGAAATACCTGGGCGAGGCCGGCGGCACCGCCGGCTGGCTCGCGGCGGCGGCGGGCGTCTCGGCGCCGGTCGACCTGATGGCCGGCGGACGCACGCTGGGCACCGGGCTGATCAACCGCCGGATCTACACCCACATGTTCCTGCGCACGCTGAAGTCCAAGACACTCCAGAAGGCGCAGCGCTTCCCCGGCACCATAGACGTGCTGCGCGTGGCCAACGCGCGCGACCTGTACGAATTCGACGACGCCTACACCGCGCCCACGCACGGCTTTCGCGACGTCGCCGACTACTGGACGCGCGCCTCCAGCAAGCCCCTGCTGATGGACATCGCCATCCCGACGCTGGTGCTCAATGCGCGCAACGACCCCTTTCTGCCCGGCCGCTACCTGCCCACGCCCGAGCAGGCGTCCGGCCACGTGGTCCTGCACCAGCCCGAGCAGGGCGGCCACGCGGGCTTTCCCACGGGAAGCTTCCCGAGCAACCTGAACTGGCTGCCGCGCAGGCTGGCGGATTTCTTCCGGACCGGACGCTAGGGCCCGTTCCCCCATCGGGGCAAGCCCCCGCTGACATCCCTGGCGTTTTCTTCGACAATGGGGAAAACCACACGGATGCTTCCATGGCCTCGAATTCCACGGTTTCCAACGCTTCCACCACCACCGGCGGCCGCCTCCTGGTCGACGCGCTGACCGCCAACGGCGTCGACCGCGTCTTCTGCGTCCCCGGCGAAAGCTACCTGGACGTGCTCGATGCCCTGCACGCCCACGCCGACATCGACGTCGTCGTCGCCAAGCACGAAGGCGCCGCCGCCAACATGGCCGAAGCCGACGGCAAGCTGACCGGACGGCCGGGCATCTGCTTCGTCACGCGCGGCCCGGGCGCCACCCACGCCAGCATAGGCGTGCACATCGCCCAGCAGGACTCGACGCCGCTGATCCTGTTCGTCGGCCAGGTCCCCACGCGCGAGCTGGGCCGCGAAGCCTTCCAGGAAATCGACTACCCGTCCATGTTCGGCGGCATCGCCAAGTGGGTCGTCAGCGTCGACGATGCCACGCGCATTCCCGAACTCGTGGCGCGGGCCTTCGCCTGCGCCACCTCCGGCCGCCCCGGCCCGGTGGTGGTGGCCCTGCCCGAGGACGTGCTGAGCGCCGCCTGCCCGTCCGCCCCCGCCGCGGTCGCCCCGACGGCCGCCAGCGGCCCCGATCCCGATGCGGCCCCGCGCCTGCGCGAGATGCTGGTCCAGGCCCGCCGTCCGCTGGTCCTGCTGGGCGGATCGAACTGGAGCGAACGCGCCGCCTCGGATTTCTCCGCCTTCGTCCAGGCCTGGAACCTGCCCGTGGCCTGCGCCTTCCGCCGCCAGGACATCTTCGACAACCGCCTGCCCCAGTACGCCGGCCACCTGAGCCTGGGCATGAACCCCGAACTGGCTGCGCTGGTGCGCGATGCCGACCTCATCCTGGCCGTGGGCACGCGGCTGGGAGAAATCGCCACCGGCGGCTACACGCTGCTGACGCCGCCTCGCCCCGCCCAGAAACTGATCCATCTGCACGCCGACGCGGCCGAGCTGGGCCGCGTCTACCAACCCGACCTGGCCATCCAGTCGGCGGCCGCGCCCGCCGCCGCCCTGCTGCGCGGCCTGGAAGCCCCGGCCTCGCGCGCCTGGGACGACTGGACCCGCCGGGCCGGCGAACTGCACGCGCGCTACCAGGTCGTGCCGGCGCCGCATGCCGAGGCCCGCGGCATCGACCTGGGCCAGGTCATCGCCCATCTGGACCGCACCCTGCCCGACGACGCCATCATTGCCAACGGCGCCGGCAACTACGCGGTGTGGCTGCACCGGTTCTACCGCTACCGCCAGCCGCGCACGGAAATCGCCCCCACCTGCGGCGCCATGGGCTACGGCCTGCCCGCGGCGATAGCCGCCAAGCTGCGCCACCCCGACCGCACCGTGGTCTGCGTGTCGGGCGACGGCTGCTTCCTGATGTATCCCCAGGAACTGGCCACCGCGCTGCAGTTCGATTCCCCCGTGGTCGTCATCGTCGTCAACAACGGCATGTACGGCACCATCCGCATGCACCAGGAAAAGCGCTTCCCCGGCCGGGTCAGCGCCACCGACCTGCGCAACCCCGATTTCGTCGCGCTGGCCCTGTCGTTCGGCGCCCACGCCGAACGGGTGGAAAGCGCCGATGCCTTCCCCGCCGCGTTCGAGCGCGCCCGGGCGGCCGGCCGCCCGGCGCTGCTGGAGCTGCGCACGGATCCCCGGCAGATCACGCCGCAGTCGTGGCTGGCGGGGCATGGATAGCGATGTCCTTGCCGCCATGGCGCGCTGGCCCGATGTGCCGGACGCCTATGGCTGGTTGTCGCTGGATGCGCGGGGCCGCTGGCGCCTGCATCCCGCCGGCGATGCCCTGGCGGGCGGGCCGGGCGTCTCCATTTCCAACATCGGGATCCTGGCCTTCATCGGGCGCAACTACGCGCACGACGAACAGGGGCGCTGGTTCTTCCAGAACGGCCCGCAGCGCGTGTTCGTCAGGCTGGACGCGGCACCGCTGATCCTGCGCCAGGCGGATGCGGCCGGCACCCTGGCGACCCATGCCGGCCAGATGGTGTCCCGGGTGGACAGGTGGGCGCTGGACGCCGAAGGCAGGCTCTACGCCGCGACCGAACACGGCCCCGCCATGGTCGAGGATCGCCACCTGCCGGAGGTGCTGGAACGCATGACGCTGGCGTCCGGCCAGCCGCTGCTCGATGCGGCGCCCGGCTGGCTGGCCGCCCCGGGGCCGGAACCGGCGGCCTCCGACTCAATCCTCGTGGCCTATCCGCCCCTGATTCCGGCCACCGCGCCCCTGGAGCGGCTGCGGGTGCCCGCCAGCGACGCATTCGGGTTCGTCGACCGGCCCGCTCCCCGCCCCTAGCGGGATGTCCCGATGCATCCTGACGGTCTCGGGCGTGGGCAGGCGAGCCACCGCCGCGACCAGTCGCTGGCCCAGTTCGTCTCCGGCCGGCGTCATCGGCAGACGCAGCTCGTGTGCAATCAATCCCTGCCCGGCAAGAAAATGCTTCAACGGAGCCGGATTGGGCTCGGCGAAAACCAGGTCGATCACCGCACGCATGGGGTCGAACAATCGACGCGCGGCGGCCTCCCTGCCCGACCGCGCCAACGCCATGACGGCAGCGAAAAGATCCGGCCGGATATGCGCCGCGGCCGTCACCGCTCCCGCGCCGCCAAGCAGGAAATGATCCAGGAAACAGGCGTCGTCGCCGCACAGCAGCGGCGCGACCCCTTGAACATTGCAGTCCGACAGCGCAGCGGGGTCGCACATCTTGATCGCGGCGCAATCGCCGTCCCGAAGCAATGCGCCGACGGTCTCTCCGGACATCCTGCAGCCGGTGCGCGCCGGGACGTCATACGCGATCACGGGCACCCCTCCCGCGGCCTGCGCCACCTTCCGGTAGTGCCAGGCGATGCCGGCCGGCGCGGGCCGCAGATAGTAGGGCGGAGGCACCAGCCAGCCCTCGGGGCGCAGCGGCGCCATGCGCCGCAGCGCCGCGCAGAGGTCCAGGGTATCGACCCCGCCCGCCCCGATCACCAGCGGCAGCCCCGGCGCGGCCTCGCGCACGGCCCGGACGCCCAGTATCTTCTCCTGCTCCGAGATCAGGCTGCCCTCGCCCGTGGATCCGAACAAGACGAAGCCATCGAGGCCTGCTTCGGCATACGTGCCAGCCAGGAGACGCAGGGCATGCAGGTCGATGAAACCGTCCCGCAAGGGGGTCACCAGCGGCAGCCAGAGCCCTTGAAACGTCGAGGGGCTCATTGCTCGAAGGCCCGCGCGCCCGCACGTATCGCCCCGAACTCGGCCTCGGGCAGGCCAGCCATGATGGCGCTCATCAGCGTATCGACCGAGCAGCATCGAAGCCTCACCTGGAATGTGCAGCGTCCGGTGCGGTGATCGTCGCGTATGGAGTAGAGCGAAATCCTGTCGCCCAGGCACGCATGCAGCACCTGCCTGGCCAGCGCGGCATGGCAGGAATCGACTCTCAGGACTATCAGCACACGGTCGACCGCGGCATTGGGCATCGGCCGTTCGACGGCTCGCGGTCGTGGCAGGACGGCAGGGGATCTGGGCGCCATGGCGTGGAAACGCAGGAAGTTTCGACGCCTCCACTATAGGAAGCCGAGTATATAAATGGCGCAAAAAAAAGCCGGGCAGGCGTAAAAATAAAAGCCGGGCAGGCGTAAAAATGCCGTCCTGGCGGACGGCATCGCTCAACTCTGGAAACGCTTGAGCAGGTCGCGCTCTTCCTTCAGCCGGCGCTGGTATTCGCGCACCTTGGCATCGATCTGCGACTGCTCGTAGAAGTCTTTCGAGGCCGCGCGCGCCTGCTGCAACTGCTCGACCGCGGCCGGCAAGGCGCCGGTCATCGCGTAGTAGTCGGCCATGTTGCGGCGCTCGTTCACGGCGCTGCCCAGCCGCGAATAGCTGACCGCGGCCATCTGGTAGAAGCGGGGCTCGTCGCTCCACTTGAGCATCTGTTCCTTCAGGAAATCGACCGCCTCCTGGTTGCGGCCGGCGCGCTGCAGCGATTCGGCCATCGCCATGGCCAGGCCGCGCTGCTCGGGCCACCGCGCGACGGCGCTGCGCGCCAGGCTTATGGCCTGCTGCGTGTCGTTGCGGGCCAGCGCCAGGTCGATGGCCAGGTGCTCGAGCATGAAATGGGTGCGTGCGCCGGACGTGGCGGCCAGGTACGCGTCGTTGGCCTTGTCGTACTGACGCTGGCGCACGTAGCCCAGGGCCATGCCGTAGTAGGCCGCGGACCGCTCGATGCCCTGGGCCTCGGTGGTACGGTTCTCGAAATAGCGGATGGCCTCGAGGGTGTCCTGCCCGCTGTTGGCCTGCAGCATGCGCATCTTGGCGCGCACGAAATAGAAGTCCGAGGAGCTCGGACGGTCGTGGATCACCACGCCGCGCGCCCGGTTCTGCATGTCGGACATACGCTCGATGGACAGCGGGTGGGTGCGGGTGAAAGCCTGGCCGGTCCGCTCGTTCAGCCCCGACGCCTGCATCAGGCGGCCGAAGAACGAGGCCATGCCGTTGACGTTGTAGTTGGCTGCCTCCAGCATCTGGAACCCGGTACGGTCGGCTTCGCGCTCGGCCTCGCGCGAGAAGCCCAGTTGCGAATTGATGGCCGCCGCCTGGCCGAAGGCCATCGCCGCCTCGGGCGCCTGCGAATTGCCGCGCGCCGCCACCAGCGCCGCCAGCAGGGCCGCCACCATGATCAGCGTGTCCTGCTTCTGCTGCACCAGGCCCCGGGCGATATGCCGCTGCACCACGTGGCCGATTTCGTGCGCCAGCACGCCGGCCAGTTCGGACTCGGACTGCGCGGCCACCACCAGCCCGGTATGCACGCCTATGTAGCCGCCCGGCATCGCGAACGCGTTGATGCTGGGGTCGCGCACCGCGAACACGTTGATGTTGGGCGTGCCCACGGGCGCATGGGCCGACAACTGGCGCGCCATGCCGGTCAGGTACTGGAGCAGGTCCGGATCGTCGATATAGGCCGGATCGCGCAGGGATTCCATCATGATGGCGTCGCCCAGCCGCTGTTCCAGCCTGGGGGAAAGCTCCTGCGCCGCCGAATCGCCCAGGTCGGGCAGCCCCACCGGCTGGGCGGGCGCCAGCGCCGGCGCGGCCGCCGCCAACAGGGCCGGAAGCAGCAGCGCGGCGGCCTTGCGGCGCAGCGACGGGGAACGTTCGGAATTCGGCATACCGGTATGATAGCCAGCTTGGGCGACGGGTTCCCGCTTCCCAGGCGAAACGTGAAAAATTTACCAATGCCGGCCGGAGCCAGACCGGCCGCATGGCAACGCTTACAGGACATGCCATGAGCATCAGCACCCTGATTTCCGCGCAGGCGCTGCACGCGCTGCTGCAATCCTCCTCGCCGGCCGTCGTGTGCGATTGCAGCTTCGACCTGGCGGACACCGGCGCGGGCGAGCGCGCCCACGCGGCCGCGCATATTCCCGGCGCCCGCTACGTCCACCTGGACCGCGACCTGAGCGGCGCCAAGACCGGCGACAACGGCCGCCACCCCCTGCCCCGGCGCGAGGACTTCGCCGGCCTGATGGCCCGCCTGGGCGTCTCGGGCGCCACCCAGGTGGTGTGCTATGACACCGCCGGCGGCGCCATGGCCGCACGCCTCTGGTGGCTGCTGCGCTGGGCGGGCCACGAGGCCGCCGCGGTGCTGGACGGCGGCCTGGCGGCCTGGCGCGAGGCGGGCTACCCGCTGGAGTCCGGCCAGCCCGCCGCGCCGGCGCCCGGCACGTTCACGCTGCGGCCGCCGCTGGTGGCGACCACTACCTACGAGGACGTGCGGGCCAACCTGGACGCGCCAGCCCCGCGCCTGGTCGTCGATGCCCGCGCCCCCGACCGCTTCCGTGGCCAGAACGAGACCCTGGATGCCGTGGGCGGCCACATCCCCGGCGCCGCCAACCGCTTCCTGCGCGACAACCTCCAGCCCGACGGACGCTTCAAGCCCGCCGCCCAGTTGCGGTCCGAGTTCGAGGCGGTGCTGGGCGGCACGCCCGCCGACCGGGTCATCAGCCAGTGCGGCTCCGGCGTCACCGCCTGCCACAACCTGCTTGCCATGGAAGTGGCGGGCCTGTCCGGGGCGGCGCTGTACCCCGGCTCGTGGAGCGAATGGAGCAGCCGCCCCGGCTCGCCCATCGCCACCGGAGACGCATGATGGCGCAATCCCCCCTGACCCACTTCGACGCGGCCGGACAGGCCCACATGGTGGACGTGGGCGCCAAGCCGGCCACCGCGCGCGTGGCCGTCGCCGCCGGCACGATACGCATGCAGCCGGCCACGCTGGCCCTGATCCGCGACGGCAACGCCAAGAAAGGCGACGTACTGGGCATCGCCCGCATCGCCGCCATCATGGGCGCCAAGAAGACCTCGGACCTGATTCCGCTGTGCCACCCGATTCCGCTGACGCACGTGGCCTGTGACTTCGCCCTGGACGACGAAGCCGGCGCCGTGCACTGCACCGTGCGCGCCGAGACCGTGGGCGGCACCGGCGTCGAGATGGAGGCGCTGATCGCCGTCAACGTCGCGCTGCTGACGATCTACGACATGTGCAAGGCGGCGGACCGGGGCATGGTCATGACCGACGTGCGGCTGATGGAGAAGAAAGGCGGGAAATCGGGTCACTGGACCCGGTAGACCCCGCGCCGGGACGCGGACCGGGTCCGGCGCGCGTCACAGGCTGGACCACGCGGGCGTCGTCATTCCTTCGGGCGTGACGGCGCTGTACACGCCGCGCGCGATGGCGCGGGCCAGCACGTCGGCGGCCAGCGCGCCCAGCCGGCAGACGATGAAGGGCCGCGGGTCCACCGGCCCTTCCATCGCCGGCGCCTCGCGCCGACCGGTCGAGATCGCGAACACCGTATCGCCGTCGAACGGCGCGTGGATGGGGCGGATGGCCCGGGCCAGTCCGTCCTGCGCCATGGTCGCCACGCGCTGCAGTTCGTCGGGCGACAGCGCGACGTCGGTGGCGATGCAGGCGATGGTGGTGTTGGCGCGGGGCTGGGGATCGAGCTTGGCGAATTCCCAGTTCTCGCCCTCGGCCCGGGTATCGGCCGGCCCCAGGCCGCCGAACTCCTCGCCGATCTCGAAGGCTCCAGCCCAGAAACGCCGGCCTTGCGGCGCCACGACCGAGCCGAAGCTGTTGCAGGCCACGATGGCGCCCACCGTCATGCCGTCGTGCGTGACGTAGGACGCGGACCCCAGCCCTCCCTTGAGCGAACCCGCCGAGGCGCCGAAACCCGCGCCATGCGTGCCCAGGTCGAAACCGGACTGGACACTCCGGGCAGCCCGCATGGCCAGGTCGCGATAGGGCGGCGTCTCGCCCCATTGCTTGTCGCCGCCGTTGGCCAGATCGTACAGCACCGCGGTCGGCACGATGGGCGAAGGCGGCACGCCGGGCTGGCGCAGCAGCGTGAAGCCGCGGCCCTGCGCTCCCAGCCACGCGGCCACGCCGTCGCCGCTGGCCAGGCCGTAGACCGAACCGCCGGACAGTACGATGGCATCGACCGAACGCACGAGATTGGATGCGCCCAGGGTATCGGTCTCGCGCGTACCCGGCCCGCCGCCGCGGATGTCCACCGCGGCCATGGCCCGCTCGTCCGGCAGGATCACGGTGACGCCGGTGCAGGCCCGCGCATCGTGCGCCTGCCCCACCCGCAGGCCGGCGACGTCGGTGATCAGGTTGCGCCCGCCGGGGCGGCCGGCCATTGCGTCGCGTGCGTCCATGCGGGAACTCCGTCGGGGAAATGAAGTGGAGGCTATTGTAGGGACCGGCCGGCAAGCCGGCCACCCGCCCGCTTCATTCCTGGTCGCTGAGCTGCCTGGCCCGCGCGATGAAGCTGTCCAGCATGGTGAAAAACCGGGCCATGTCGGCCGCGGAATGCCCATCGAGCACGTGCCGGTTCCGGGCCTGGGCGGCGGCGGTCAGTTCCGCGTGCATGGCCAGCCCCTGCGGCGTCAGCGACAGTTCCGCCTCGCGGCTGTCGCGCGCGCTGCGCGCGCGGTTGACGTCGCCCCGCGCCACCAGCGCCGACACCGCGCGGCTGATCTGCGCGGCATCGAGCATGGCGTGATAGGCCAGTTCCCGTATGGACACCGGCTGGAACACGCCCAACAGGGTGACCACCTGCCATTCCACCTGGGACAGGCCGTACTGCGCCTTGGCGAACTGAACGGCGCTGCGGGTGAGCGCCTTGCTCAGGGTACTGACTCGCGGCGCCAGCAGGCCGCCCTCCGGAAAGGCCTGGGCCTGACCGGGCCGGCGCGGCGGGTTCGCCGATGAGGATCGCGCCATGGCCTACTCCGTACCCGCGCGCGCCAGCGCCGCGTCGAGTTCGTCGAAGGACGGCGGCGACACGGCCAGGAGCCGGCCTTCCCGCACGACCAGGCGGTCGGACTGGGGCCGGGCCAGCAGCCGGGAAATGCCCCCAGCGTCGAAAATCACGAAGTCCGCCATTTCGCCCGGTTCGAGCCGCCCCGATCCTCCCTGGCGCATCAAGGCCGCGGGAGTCGCCGTCACGCTGGCGGACCAGTCGCCGGCGTGGCTGTCCAGGTGGCCGTTGCGCACGGCTTCGCGGAATACTTCCAGCATGTCGTAGTCTCCGTAGGCATGAAACGCATCTGCGCAATTGTCGCTCGATAACGCCACGGCAATGCCACGGGCCGAGATTTCCTGCAGCGGCGGCAACCCGCGCAGCCTGGGCGTGCGGCCCGGCGCCCGGTCCTGCAGGAACAGATTGACCAGCGGCAGGCTGACGATGGCCAGGCCCGCGTCGCGGCAGGCATCCAGCACACGCTCGCGGGTTTCGTCCGCCTGTACGGCCAGGCTGCAGCAATGGCCGCATACGACCCGCCCGCCCAGTCCGCGCGCCTGGGTCCGCCGCGCGACCTCCAGCAGGGAGTCCGCCTCGGGTTCGCAGGATTCGTCCACGTGCAGGTCCACGTCCAGGCCGTAGCGCACGGCCCAGTCCAACAGCGCATCCAGGGCCAACCCCAGGCGCTGCCGCGCGGCGGGCGGCGGCAGCCCCGGCATGCGCGTCACGCCGCCCAGTACGCCGCCGGTCTCGGCCACCCGGCGCACGAAGTCCTCGGCGCCGTCGCCCAGATAGGTTTCCATGGGCGCCATGGCCACCATCTGCACCCGCACCCGGGACCTCCATCGCTCGCGCAGGGCGAGCATGGTGTCCCAGGCCATGCGCGCCTGCGGCCCCGCCGCGTCCAGGTGCGTGCGCAGGCCGGCCGTGCCGTGCGCCCAGGCGCAGCGCAGGGCGAAGTCGGCGCGCGCATCCAGCTCGCCCGGACGCCAGCGCGCGTGGTCGGCCATCACGGCCTTGACCGCGCCCGGCAGCGTGCCGTCGGCGTTGGGCGCGCGCGCCAGCGTATGCGTCTTGTCCAGGTGGGTGTGCAGATCATGGAAGGCCGGCCAGACCTGCCGGCCGGCCAGGTCCGGCCCCGCAGCGCCCTGCAGCGTCCGGGCGGGCGCGACCGCGCTCAGGCGCCCTCCTTCGACCGCCAGGTCCACGTCCGCCAAGCCCTGCCCGTCGCCCAGTCCGGCCAGCTCGGCGGGCAGCAGCGCCACGGGCACCCGCGCGCCGCTCAGAACGTAGGCGCCCGCCGCCCGTTCGAGCTCCGCGGCCAGCGATTTCAAGATTCGCGCTCCATGGCGCTTTCGTGCCAGCGCCGCAGGATGCGCTGCGACCCCCACGAGGTCGCCAGGAAGATCAGCACGCCGGTGCAGGAAATCATCAGCAGGGCCGCGAACATGCGCGGCGTCTTCAACTGGTAGCCGGCCTCCAGGATGCGATAGGCCAGCCCCGAACCCTGCCCGCCCGCCCCGGCTACGAATTCCGCCACCACCGCGCCGATCAGCGACAGGCCGCCGGAGATGCGCACGCCCGCCAGGAAGTACGGCATGGCCGACGGGATGCGCAGCCGGCGCAGCGTCTGGCCAGGCGTGGCGCCGTAGAGCCGGAACAGGTCGCGCAGGTTGTGGTCCGCGCTGTTCAGGCCGACGATGCTGTTCGACAGGATGGGAAAGAAGGCCACCAGCCACGCGCAGATCAGCAGCGCCACCTGGACGTTGTCCACCCAGATGATCAGCAGCGGCGCGATGGCGACCACCGGCGTGACCTGCATGATGACCGCATAGGGAAAGAAGGTCAGCTCTATCCACTTGGACAGGCTGAACAGGATGGCGATGGCGCCGCCCACCAGCACGGCGCTGACGAAGGCCGACGCGGTGATCTTCAGCGTGACCCACAGCGCCGCCGACAGCAGCGGCCAATCCTCGACCAGCGCCCGGCCGATGTCGGCCGGACCGGGCAGGATGTGGGGCGAGATGCGCAGGCCGCGCACGATCGCCTCCCAGGCCACCAGGCACAGCACGCCCATGACGACGGGCAGGACGATGCGCGCGGTACGGAGCTTGGAGTTCATGCGTTCATCGCCTTTTCGAGGGCTTCCGAGGCCTGCCTGCACAGGTGCGCGTATTCGGCCGAGGTGCGGAACGACTCGCCGCGTTCGGCGTCGGGAGAAATGGCAAGATCGGCATGGAGCCGCCCCGGCCGCGCGGCCATGACGATCACCCGCTGGGACAGGTACACCGACTCGAACACCGAATGCGTGACGAACACGGCGGTGAAGCGCTGGTCCTGCCACAGCCGCAGCAGGTCGTTGTTCAGCTTGAACCGCGTGATCTCGTCCAGCGCCGCGAAGGGCTCGTCCAGCAGCAGCACCTGTGGCCGGGTCACGATGGCCCGGGCGATGGAGACGCGCATCTTCATGCCGCCGGACAGCTCGCGCGGCAGGGCATCCTCGAATCCCTTCAACCCGACCTTATCGAGCGCCTCGGCGGCGCGACGCCGGGCCTCGTCGCGCGGCACGCCCGCCAGGTCCAGCGGCAGCGTGGTGTTGGACAGCGCCGTCTCCCACGGCATCAGCGTGGGCTCCTGGAAGACGAAGCCGATCGCCCCTTTGGTCCCCTGCCGCACGACATCGCCGGAGGTGGGCTCGGACAGTCCGGCGATCATGCGCAGCACCGTGCTCTTGCCGCAGCCCGAGGGTCCGAGCAGGCTGACGAAGCTTCCCCGCGCCAGCGACAGGCCGAGGTTCTCGACCGCCAGCGTACCGTTGCCGAAGCGCTTGGAGATGTTCCGCAGTTCCAGCACCCGGTCGATATCCATGGCCGTTTCAGTCATCGCATGCCGACCTTCTTGTTGACGAACCTCAAGGTGTAGGCCTTGCGTACGTCCAGGCCCTTGGGCAGCACGCCCACGTCCACCATGGACTGGTAGAAATGGTCCCAGCGCGCGTCGGTCATCGCGCCGATTCCCAGCCGCTTCGCATCGCCGGAATCGATCAGGCCGCGTTCCTTCATCGCGCTGATCGCGAAGGCGATCTGCTCGTCGGTCATCTCGGGATTGTTGCGCTTGATCAGCTCATTGCCGGCCGACGGATCGTCGTACAGGTAGCTGTACCAGCCCTCGATGGACGCATCGACGAACTTCTGCACGAACTGCGGCCGCTTCTCGACGTTGTCGCGGGTGGTGACGATGGTCGTCATGTAGGGATCCCAGCCATAGTCCGCCAGCAGGAAGGACACCGGATTCTCGACCCCGGCCTTCTTCAGCGCCAGCGGTTCGTTGGTGATGAGCCCCTGCTGCACCACCTTCTTGTCGGCCAGGAACGGCGCCAGCGAAAAGGTATAGGGCTTGACCTGGTCGTCGGTGAAGCCGAAGCGCCCGCGCAGGTAGGGCCAGAAGGTCGCCATGCCCAGCGCGCCCACCAGCACCGTGCGGTCCTTGATCTGCTCGATCCTGTCCACGCCCTGGTTGGGGTGGGCGATCAGCACCCGCGGGTCCTTCTGGAAGATCGCGGCCACCGACATCAGGGGCGCGCCCTCGCGCGCCGCGTTGAGCGAGGTGCCGCTGCTGCCCGCCGTGAAATCCACGCGCCCGGCCAGCAGCATGGGCGTGGGATTACTTTGCGGATTGCCCAGGCGGATCTCGACGTCCAGCCCGTGCTTGCGGTAGATGCCCTTGGCCACGGCCTGGAAGAAACCACCCCACTCGGCCTCGGCCCGCCAACCGATGAACATGACGGCCTTCTCGGGCGCGGCGGCGGACGGCTGGGCGCCGGCCAGGCCCGGCTGCGCACAGGCCAATGCCGCGCAGAACAAGAGCGCGCGGCGAACCCTGGAATCGGACTGCTTCATGACGATCTCCCGATAGTGACAAACACCCATCCGCGCGCGGCGGCTCCGAAACTCAGAAGAACTGCTCCACGTCGATGTCGTGGTCGAGCAGGCCGGCGCCGCGCAGCACGGTCACCCAGCCGCGGTACATGGCCTTGACCTCGGGATCGTCCATGCCGAAGGGATGGAAAAGCGTGGTCTTGAATCCGATCTCGCGCAGCAGCGCGGAATCCTGGCTGGTATGGCGGGCCATTGCATCGAGCGCGGCCGACGGATCGGCGTACACGACGCCCACGGCCTCGGCCAGCGCATCGGCCGTGGCGGCGAACAGTTCCGGATTGCGCGCGCAGGCCGCCTGCGTGGTCCACCAGTTCGACACCAGCGACGGATTACCCGTGCTGGCCATCGCCAGCGAGCCCTCGCCCAGCACCTCGTCCACCGCGCGGCCCAGGCCGCGCCTGAGCATCAGGGTGACCAGCGGCTCGACGCAGATGGCGACGTCGATCTCGCCCGCGGCCAGCGCGTCGGGCATCTTGTGGAAGGGCATGGGCACCCACTGCACGCGCGAGACGTCGACGCCGTGCTGGTTGAACAGGTGCAGCGGCGCCGAATGGGTGATGCCTCCGTCCAGCGCGAAAGCGCCCAGGCGCTTGCCTTCGAAGTCCGAGGGCCGCTCGATCACCACGTCGTGGCGGGCGATGAGATTCATGAAATCGGCGCTGCGCCCGGCATAGGTACCGCGCAGCGCGGCGGCCGAGACGAAGCGGGACGGCAGGCCGAACCGTTCGCGCGCCATGATGGTGAGCGTGGGGCCGGAGAAGGTCAGATCCATGCGGTCGGCGCGCATGTCCTCGATGGCCTGCACCGCCGACCGCTGCACGAACACGGGTTCGATGCCGCGCTTGGCGAACAGGCCGGCGTCGATGGCGGTGAACAGGGGAACCAGCCCCATCATGGGGTCGGGATGGGCATCGATTCTGAGTTTCATGTCGTTCCAGCCACTGGGTGGGTCATGACGATTTACATGACTTTATCATGCAAATTTTGGCTGTCAATGAAACCCGGGACAGGGACAAACCCTGGGCTGGAGGACGACTGGCGGGCCTAGTGCAGCTTGACGCGGGGCTGCGAACGGCGGCTCAGGAAGCGGCTGAGCGAGCGCACGCTGGCGCCCCACCAGCCCAGTACCGCGGCGTAGTGGGACCAGTGCGTGCCGGCGTACATCATGCGGGCGATCCATCCTTCCACCAGCAGCTTGCGGCCGGAAAGATTACCCATCAGGCTGCCCACGCCCTCGGCATGGCCGATGGACACCAGCGAACCGAAATCGCGGAAGCGGAACGGCTCCGCGAACGCCGACTCGCCGCGTATGCGGGCGGACAGCAGCGGCAGCAGATACGATGCCTGCTGGTGCGCGGCCTGGGCACGCGCGGGCACGGTCTTGCCGGTCTCGCGCCACGGCGCCGCGGCGCAATCGCCCAGGGCGTAGATGTCGGGATCCTGGGTACGCAGCGTCTCGTCCACCTGGACCTGCTGCATCGGGTTCAGCGGCAGCCCCAGCCGCGACAGCAGCGACGGCGCCTTGATGCCCGCCGCCCAGACGCACAGATCGGCGTCGAACACCTTGTCCTGAGCCACCACGGTATGCGGCGTGACCTCGGACACGCGGCAGTCGGCCACCACCGCCACGCCCCGCTCCACCAGCAGTTCTTCGGCCGCCTTGGCGACGCGCTCGGGCAGCGGTCCGAGTATGCGCGGCCCGCCCTCGATCAGCGTGATGCGCAGGTTCTGCCGCGTCATGCCGGGCAGGCCGTAGGCCGAGATCGTATTGCCCGCCTCGTGCAGTTCGGCGGCCAGCTCCACGCCGGTGGCGCCCCCGCCCACGATCACCACGTTGACGACGCCCGGCGTGGCCTCGTCGATGCCGGCCGAGGCGCGCGCCATGGCCTTGAGCAGCGCGAGCCGGAAACGCTCGGCCGCATCCGTTGTGTCGAGCGAGATCGCATACCGGTCGGCGCCCGGCGTGTTGAAGAAATTGCCCAGGCTGCCCACGGCCAGCACCAGCGTGTCGTAGGGCACGTTGCGTTCGGGCAGGATGATGGTGCCGTCGGCGTCGCGCAGCGCCGCCACCCGCACGTCGCGCGCCTGGCGGTCGACGTCCTGGATTTCTCCCAGCACGAAGCGAAAACCGTTGTCGTGCGCCAGCATCGCGTAGGAAAGCCCGTCGCGGTGGATGTCCACCGTGCCCGCGGCGACCTCGTGCAGCGAGGGCTTCCAGATGTGGAAGGGCGTGGCGTCGATCAGCGTGACGTGCTCGGGACCGTGGCGGCGTCCCAGGCGCACGGCCAGTTCGAGCCCACCCGCGCCGCCGCCGGCGATGACGATGCGATGCACAGACTTTGCGTTCATAGGCTTTCCCCGATGACTGGCGCACGAAACGCCGGACGGCCCCGCTCCGGCGGCAAGACCTTCAGCGTCCGGCGATCGACATCTCCGGCAACAGGATGGACCCGGTCGTCTTGGTGCCGCGCGTAAGCGTGTCCGCCCCCACCGCGGCGATGCCGCCGAACATGTCCTTCAGGTTGCCGGCGATGGTGATCTCCTGCACGGCATGCTGGATCTCGCCGTTCTCGACCCAGTAGCCGAACGCGCCGCGGGAATAGTCGCCGGTCACGTAGTT
The DNA here is from genome assembly GCF_004216695.1 of Pigmentiphaga kullae. Classification (GTDB taxonomy): domain Bacteria; phylum Pseudomonadota; class Gammaproteobacteria; order Burkholderiales; family Burkholderiaceae_B; genus Pigmentiphaga; species Pigmentiphaga kullae. The sequence goes on along the minus strand of NZ_SGXC01000001.1, from coordinate 2,364,268 downwards.
GATGCCCTGCCCGATCAGCTCGGTCACCAGGAGGCCGGTGCCCAGCTTGCGCAGCATGGCGCGGAAATCGTCGCCGCGGCGCGTCTTGCGCGAGGCCAGTACCAGGTTGTGCGAGCCGCCGGCATTGCCGGTCGTGGCCATGCCGAGCTTGCGCGCCGTGTAGCTGGACAGGAAATAGCCCTGGACCACGCCGCCGTCGACGACCTTGCGCGCCTGCGTGCGCACGCCTTCGTCGTCGAACGCGCCGCTGCCCTGGGCCCCCTTGATGGTGGGATCTTCGAGCACGTCGATGTGCGCGGGAAAGACCTGCCGGCCCAGGCTGTCGACCAGGAAGCTGGATTTGCGGTACAGCGCCCCGCCGCTCAGGGCCTGCGTGAGCGAGCCCAGCAGGCCGCAGGCCAGGGGCGCCTCGAACAGCACCGGATACCTGCCGGTGGGAATGCGGCGCGCGGACAGCCGCGACAGCGCGCGTTCGGCGGCGTAGCGGCCGACGCTGACGGGATCGGCCAGCCGGGCCCAGTCGCGGTCGCTGGTGTACCAGTCGTCGCGCTGCATGTTGTTGCCACGCCCCGCGATGGGCGATACCGACAGCGAATGCCGCGAATACGGGTAGCCGTTCAGGAAGCCCCGGGTGTTCCCCATCACGAAGTGCCCTTCGTACGAGGACACGGACGCGCCGTCGGAGTTGGCGATGCGCCTGTCGGTGGACAGGGCCGCGCGCTCGGCCTGCAGCGCCAGTTCGGCTGCCGCCTCGGCCGGCAGGTTCCACGGGTGGTAGAGGTCCAGGTCGGGGAATTCGGTGGCCAGCAGGTCGGCGTCGGGCAAGCCCGCGGCCGGATCCTCGGCGGTGTGGCTGGCGATGTGGAAGGCGGCCTGGACGGTGTCGCGCACCGCCTGGTCCGAGAAGTCCGAGGTCGAGGCCGAGCCCCGGCGCTGCCCCACGTACACGGTGATGTCCAGCGACCGGTCGCGCGTCTGTTCGACGGTTTCCAGCGAGCCCCGGCGCACCGACACGGCCAGCCCCTGGCTTTCGGACACCTCGGCCGCGGCGTCGGTGGCGCCGACGCGCCTGGATTCGTCCAGCACCCGTTCGATCAACTGGCGGAACGCGGCGGGGTCGGTATCGAGCGCGGGACGGGTGGGCGCGGCGGTCGTTTTCTTGCGGGACGGGGAAGTGGCCATGGAGTTTCTTCGGGAAGGAGGCGGCCCGGACATGCGGGCAAGGCGGCCCGGGCAGGAAGGCAAGGCTTTATGATAGCTGGTGTCAGCCTTCTTACCGTCGAAGCACGCCATTTTCCATGTCCCGCTCCAAACGTAGTCCATCGCCCCTGGTCCCGGTGCAAGAAGCCGATCCGGACGGCGAATACCAGTCCCCCAGCAAGTCGCAGCTCAAGCGGCAGATGGCCGCCCTGCAGGACTTGGGGGAACGCCTGGTCGGGCTGCCCGACGCCAAGCTGCGGCAACTGCCCCTGGCCGAACGCCTGTACGACGCCATACGCGAGGCCCAGCGCATCACCTCCCACGAAGGCAAGCGCCGGCAGCTGCAGTACGTCGGCAAGCTGATGCGCGAAGCGCACGTCGAGCCCATCCAGGCCATGCTGGCCGAGTGGGACGGCGAATCCATGGAACAGATCGCCGCGTTCCACCAGCTCGAACTGTGGCGCGACCGCCTGCTGGCCAGCGACGAACACTTCACGGGCTTCATGGACCTGTACCCGCACGCCCAGGCACAGCCCCTGCGGGCGCTGATACGCGGCGCCCGCAAGGAACAGGCCGCCAACGCCGCCCTGCTGCCCGGGCGCGAGCCGCAGCGCAAGCACTATCGCGCGCTGTTCCAGGAAATCAAGCGGCTGCAGGCCGCCCCCGATGCCGGGTCGCCGTCCCCCGACGGCGACGAAGACGAACACTGATCCCACCGCCGCCATGACCACTTCCGCCAAGCGCCTCGTGCGCAACCATCCCGACGAACTGCTGTGCGGCCTGGTGTCCATCAGCGACCGCGCCTCCAGCGGGGTCTACGCCGACGAAGGCATCCCCTCGCTCAAGGCCTGGCTGGACGGCGCCCTGCGCACGCCGGTGCGCTACGTCGAGCGGCTGATCGCCGACGACGCGCCGGCCATCTCCGCCACGCTCACGGAACTGTGCGACGAAGTGGGCTGCGACCTGATCCTGACCACCGGCGGCACCGGCCCGGCGCGGCGCGACGTCACGCCCGAGGCCACGCTGGCGGTGGCCACGAAGGAAATGCCCGGCTTCGGCGAACAGATGCGCCAGATCTCGCTGCGCTTCGTACCCACCGCCATCCTGTCGCGCCAGGTCGCCGTCATCCGCGAACGCGGCGCGTCGGCGGCGGACGGCGCCGCCCTCATCATCAACCTGCCCGGACAGCCCAAGGCCATCCGCGAGACCCTGGAAGGACTGCGCGAGGCCGACGGCAAGCTGGCGGTGCCCGGCATCTTCGCCGCCGTCCCCTATTGCATCCAGCTCATCGAAGGCCCCTACGTCGAAACCGACGAGACCGTGTGCAAGGCGTTCCGCCCCAAGACGGCGATCCGTCCCGCGCCCTGAGCGCCGGCACCCTCCTTCATCGAGAACGCCATGACCGATACCCTGCTCGACTGCGTCCAGGCCGAAACCGGCCCGAATCCCACCCGCGCCGTGATCTGGCTGCACGGCCTGGGCGCCGACGGCCACGACTTCGAGCCCATCGTCCCCGAACTGGACCTGCACGGCCTGCCACCCGTGCGCTTCGTCTTCCCGCACGCCACCGTGCAGCCCGTGACCATCAACGGCGGCATGGCCATGCGCGCCTGGTACGACATCATCGTCAGCGACCTCGTCCGGCGCGAGGACGATGCCGGCATCCGCGCCTCGCAGCGCCTGGTCGAAAACCTGATCGCGCGCGAAAACCAGCGCGGCATCGCCACCGAACACATCGTGCTGGCCGGCTTCTCGCAGGGCTGCGCGATGACCCTGCACACCGGGCTGCGCCTGCGCGACAAACTCGCCGGCCTGGTGGCCCTGTCCGGCTACCTGCCCCTGGCCGCCACCTTCGCCGCGGAACGCAGCCCCGCCAACGCCGGCACGCCCATCTTCATGGGCCACGGCACCGCCGACCCCATCGTCATGCTCGACCGTGCCACGGCCTCGCGCGACCTGCTGCGGCAGGAAGGCTACGACGTCGAATGGCATGCCTACCCCATGCCCCATTCGGTCTGTGCGCCGGAACTCGGGGACATCTCGGCCTTCCTGCGCAAGGTACTGGCTTGATGCCGATCAAGACACAGCCGCCCAAGATGTGGTGTACTGCGCGGTAACGAAAACGCCCGCGCACCGCACCGGCGTTCGAGCGGTCATCTTCGTGATCTTCAAGGAGAAAACGTCATGTTCAAGAAAATCCTGATCCCCACCGATGGCTCGCCGCTGTCCGCCCAGGCCGCCAACGCCGGCGTCAGCTTCGCCCGCTCGGTGAACGCCGAAATCGTGGCCCTGCACGTCACCCAGCCCTTCGCCGCCACCATCGGCTTCGACGGCATGGCCGCCGCCTACGCGATCACCGACGACGCCTACGAGAAGGCCTCGGCCGAACAGGCCGCCAAGTACCTGGACGCCGTCACCAGCCGCGCCGACACCGCCGGCGTCAAGAGCACCGCGCTGTCCGTCTCCAACTTCAACGTCGCCGACGGCATCGTCCAGGCCGCCGCCGAAACCGGCTGCGACCTGATCTTCATCGGCAGCCACGGCCGCAGCGGCCTCTCGCGCCTGCTGCTGGGCAGCGTCACCGCCAAGGTCCTGTCCCTGGCCCACGTCGCCGTCCTGGTCTACCGCGTGAAAGAAGAGAAAGAAAAGAAGGCCGCCGCGCCCGCCCGCTGACCCACGGCCGGCACATCAGGGGCCCCGGACGCCGCACGTCGGCATCCGGGGCCCTGCTCATTCCTGCCGATAGCCCAGCATCCCCTGCGTGGCTTGCACCGCCTGCCTGAGCAGCGCCAAGCTTTCCACCCGTTGCGCCGAGCCCATGCGCGCCGACAGGTCCAGCACGGCCAGCGCCCCGCAAATGTGCCCCGTGTGGTCGAAAATGGGAGCCGCCAGCGCGCAGCATCCCGCATCGGCATAGAACTCGGCCTCGGTCATGGCGTACCCCTGATCATGTACGGCCTGCAGGCGGGCAGCGAAGTCGGCGTCCCGAGACACACCGGCACGTTCCTTGGCCACGAAGGGCCCGGTCAGCGCCGGACTCTGATGCGCCAGGAACACCAGCCCGGTCGCCGACGAGCACAGCGGCACCACGAAACCTATGCGCACCGGCACCGGCACCGGGCACGCTCCCTCCAGGTTCTTGACGACGGTAGGCCCATAGTTGCCCCAGATGGAGAGATGCACGTGATGCCCGGTGGCGGCGTGCAAGCTGCGCATGGGGACATCGGTAACGTCGACCACGTTCGATTTCTTCAGCGCAGCCAGTCCCAGTTGCAGGGCATACGGCCCCAACAGGTAGTGGCCATTGCCGTCGCGCGCCAGGACGCCCAGCTCCACGAAGGTGGACAGATACAGGTGGGCATTGCTGCGCACCATGCCGGCCTGCTGGGCCACTTCCTTCAAGGATAGCGCCCGGCCCGCTTCCTCGACGGCGCGCACCAGGCGGAATCCCACCTCGAGCGACTGAATCTTGCGGGCGCCGGCGGCGTGTTTCTCAGGGTTAGTCGGCATATCGGCGTGCATCCATGCTGCCTATCATCGTTATTAAATAACGAACATCATTATATATTATATAACAAAAAGGAGGCAAGCATGCTCGCAGAGGCGCTGGCAGGCTGCGTTGTCGACGACCCCGACCAAGGCATCTTCACGGTGCACCGCGACGTCTACCGCGACCCCGCCATATTTGCGCTCGAGATGCGATACATCTTCGAGCGCACGTGGGTCTTCCTGGGCATCGAGGACCAGATCGCGCGGCCGCACGACTACCTCGCCACATGGATCGGCCGCCAGCCCGTACTGGTGATGCGCGACGGCGACGGCAAGGTGGGGGCCTTCCTGAATACCTGCCGTCATCGCGGCGCCGTGTTGACGCAGCGCGAGCGCGGTAACGCGCGGGTCCACGTATGCGCCTACCACGCCTGGACGTTCCACAGCAACGGCCGCTGCGCCAGCATCAAGGACCATAAGGATGGCGGCTATAGCGAAGCCTTCGAACGCGAAGACCACGATCTGGTACCGGTGGCGCGCTTTGCTTCGTACCGCGGCCTGATGTTCGGCAGCCTTGGCGCCGACGTGCCGCCGCTGGAAGAGCACCTGGGCGACACGCGCTTCTTCCTGGACCTGATACTGGATCAGAGCCCCCATGGCATCGAGTTGCTCCCGGGTTCGTCCACCTATGTGTACAAGGGCAACTGGAAGATGCAGTTGGACAACGCCCTGGATGGCTACCACCTGACCTCGGTGCACCCCAGCTTCATGAAGATCGTCAAGCAGCGCCAATCCGGAGAGTCGCAGAACCAGTTGGCGACCATCGATTTCGCGGCCTACCGGCAGCGCGGCGGCTTCACGTTCGGCAACGGCCATGCGGCGGTCTGGACCCGCAATCCCCTGCCCCAGATCCGCCCGCTCTATGGACTCGTCGATGAACTGCGGCAGCGGGTGGGCGAGACGCGTGCCGGCCTGATGCTCGACACACGCAACGTGGTGCTGTTCCCCAACGTCCAGTTCGCCGAGAACGCCTCGTTGCAGTTGCGGGTGCTGCGCCCCCTGGCGGTGGATCGCACCGAGATGCGCAGCTACGTCATCGCGCCCAAGGGCGAACCGCCCGAAGCGCGCGAGTTGCGATTGCGGCAGTTCGAGGATTTCTTCAACAGCTCGGGACTGGCGACGCCGGACGACACCACTTGCTACGAAGACTGCCAGACCGGCTACCGGGCCCAGGACGTGGGCTGGACCCAGGGCTATGCGCGCGGGATGACCAGCGTGCGGCGCGGCGCCAACGCGCTGGCGAAGCAGCTCGGCATCGAACCGGCCACCAGCCAGTACGGCGACGTCGCCATTCAGGACGAAACCGTATTCCATTCGGGCTACCGCGAATGGAGGCGGTTGATGGTCAAGGGGGCCAACGACGATGCGGTGGCAAAGGCCACCGGCCGGGAGGGCGGACGATGAGTTCCGACTCCATCCTGGGCGCTGCGCTGCTGTACCGCGAGGCCGCGCTGCTGGACGAACGCCGCTGGGACGACTGGCTGGCCCTTTTCACGCCGGACGCGGAGTACTGGGTGCCCGCCTGGCGCAACGAAGACGAACCCACCAGCGACCCGCGCGCCGAGCTTTCCCTGATCTACTACCGCACCCGGGCCGGCCTGGAAGACCGGGTATGGCGCGTGCAGTCGCGGCGCTCGGTGGCCTCGGCGGTGCTGCCTCGCACCCAGCACGCCGTCACCAACATACGCCTGGCCGAAGGTTCGGGCCCCACCCTGCTCAAGCTGCGGTCGAACTGGACAACCCAGCAATTCCTACCCAAGGAAAAAGAGGTCGAGATCTACTTCGGCCGCCAGGAACACGACTGGCAACTGGTGGGTGGGTCCTGGCGCATCGTGCGCAAGAAGGTCCTGCTGCTGAACGACTATCTGAACGCCAAACTCGATTTCTACAACTTGTAGGAAGCAGCGCAATCCCCATGGGCCATGACGATGCGCCACGCACGCATCGAGCCCCCGCCGCAACGAAAAGGAGGCGACAAATGAACCGCAGAACCCACCTGGCGCGGATGCGCACCGCTGTCATGTCATTGGCCTGTCTGGCCCTCCCGGCGGGCGCAGCCCCGGCCGATACCTACCCGAGCAAGCCCATCCAGATCGTGCTGGGCTTTCCTCCGGGCGGCAGCACCGACATCCTGGCACGCATGGTGGCCCAGCACCTGCAGCAGGCCTGGGGCCAGCCCGTGGTGGTGGTCAACAAGCCCGGCGCGAGCACCATCATCGCCACCGAATCGGTGGCACGCGCCGCCCCTGACGGCCACACGCTGCTGGTGGGAGCCAGCAGCGCCATGACGATCAATCCCGTGATCTACAAGGCCCTGCCCTATGACGCGAAACGCGACTTCGCGCCCATCGCCATCATGGGAAGCTTTCCGCTCGTCCTGGCGGTGCAGCCGTCGATGAAGGTCAAGACCGTATCGGAATTGATCGCCGCTGCCAGGACCGAGTCGCTCAACTACAGCTCGGCTTCGACCCTGTTCCAACTCGCGGGCGAGATGTTCAAGCAGACGGCCGGCGTGGAAGTCACCCACATTCCCTACAAGGGAAGCGTGCAGGCGCTGACCGCGCTGACCTCCGGCGATGTGCAGATGCTGTTCCTCGATCCGGCTCCGGTCATCACGCAGATGAAAGCCGGCAAGGCGCGAGCGCTGGCCGTCAGCACGGCGCAGCGGTGGTCGCTGATGCCTGACGTGCCAACCATGACCGAATCCGGCGTGCCGGGCTACGACTTCGCCGGCTGGATCGCGCTGTTCACGCCCAGCGGCACCCCGCCCGACGTGGTCGCCAAGGTACAACGCGAGGTGGCGCGCATCGTCGAACTGCCCGACGTGAAAGGCAAGCTCGAAACCCTGGGCATCGATGCCGGCGGCCGCGCGCTCGGCATCGGACCGGCCGACAATGGACCGGCGGCGCTGTCGCGAGTCATCCAGACCGAAGGGGAGCGTTTCACCAAGGTCATCCAGACCGCCAACATCAAGCCCGAATAAGGAGTCCGCCATGAACGCCCCTGCCCCGCAGCCCGGCATGTTGCTCGAAGTCCGGCCCGAGGGACTCACCATACCGGAGCCGCCGCGCTTCGACGACCCGCACGCCGAACGCCTGCATCGCAAGCAGCGGCTGGCTGCCTGTCTGCGCATTTTCTCCATGCATGGCTTCGACGCCGGCATCGCCGGACACATCAGTTGCCGCGACCCCGTCCTGCCCGACCACTTCTGGGTAAACCCGCTGGCCCTGCACTTCAGCCGAGTCAAGGTGTCGGACCTGGTCCTGGTGGACCACGACGGCCGTATCGTCGAAGGCCGTCATCCGGTCAACGCCGCGGCCTTCTCCATTCATTCGCGCATTCATCGCGCACGGCCCGACGTAGTGGCGGCCGCCCATTCGCATTCGTTGTACGGCACCACTTACGCGTCGCTGGGCAAGCCGATCCCCCCTATTACCCAGGAGGCCTGTGCCTTCTACCAGGACCACGCCGTCATGCAGGCCTACAACGGCATCGCCTCCGAGTTGTCGGAGGGAGAGTCCATCGCCCGCGCCCTCGGACCTGGCAAGGCGGTGATCTGCCGCAATCACGGTCTCTTTACCGTTGGACAGACGGTGGAAGAAGCCGTGTCCTGGTTCCTGCGCATGGAGCGCTCGTGCGAGCAAGTCTTGCGGGCCACTGCCGCCGGCCGGCCCATCGAAGTGGACGAGGCCACGGCCCTGATGACCCGCAAGCAGGTGGGTTCGCCCAAGGCCGGATGGTTCGGCCTGCAACCGCTGGTGGACAAGGTATTGGCCGAACAGGCCGACGTGCTGGGCTAAAGCGCATGAAACTCTGTGTATTCGGTGCCGGCGCGATCGGGGGACTGATCGCCGGACGCCTGGCCCAGGCCGGCCAGTCCGTTTCGATCGTGGCGCGCGGCGCCCATCTCCAGGCCATTTGCCGCGGCGGGCTGACGGTGCGCAGTGCCCAGGGCGACTGGAATGGTCCCGTGCATGCCGCGGCCCGAGGCGAAGAACTGGGTGTGCAAGACGCGGTGATCGTGGCCGTCAAGACCTGCGGCCTGGCCGCCGCGCTGCCCGCCCTCTCCCCGCTCGTCGGTCCGTCCACCGTAGTGGTGCCGGCCATGAACGGCGTCCCGTGGTGGTTCTTCTCGGGCTTCGAAGGCCGCCTGGCCGGAACCAGGCTCGACAATCTCGACCCTGGCGGGCGCATCGACGCCGCCCTGCCCAGACGCCAGATCCTGGGCTGCGTGGTGTATCCCACCGCCTACCTTGCGGCACCGGGAGTGGTGCAACACACCGGCCGCTGGGAACTGCACCTGGGAGAACCGGACGGCAGCCTGTCGCCACGCGGACGAACCCTGCAAACGCTGTTGTCGCATGCCGGTTTCGCCTGCAGCCTGACCACGGACATCCGGCGCGAGATCTGGCTCAAGTTGATCGGCAATGCCGCCTTCAACCCGGTCAGCGCATTGACTCGGGCCACGCTCGACCGCATGTTGGCCGACCCCGACGTCCATGCGCTGCTGCAAACCTTGATGAGCGAGGCCATCGCGGTAGGAGCAGCGCTCGGCCTGGACACCGGCGAAATGCCCCGGGCCCGGCTGGAACGCGGGCGGCCCCTGGGACAGGTCCGATTCTCGATGCTGCAGGACCTGGAACAGGGCCGGCCGCTGGAACACGAATCGCTGAGCGGCGCGGTATCGGCGATCGGCGACCTGTTGGGCGTACCCACCCCGGCCATGCACGCCGTGCATGGGCTGGTGCGCACGCTCGCGGCGCGAAGCGCCGCCTAGCGGCGCCCGCCGAGTCAGGAATCCCCCTGCCCCCTGACCACTTCCCTCAGACACTCCAACGCCACCTCCACCCCCGCCGGCCGCAATCCGTCATTGCGCCAATACATTTCCACCGACCCGAACCCTGACAGCCGCAGCGGCACGATCCGCACCGCGTTCATCGTCACCAGCCGCATCGCCGCCCGGTGCGACGCCACGCCCACCATGTCGCTGTGGGCCAGCAGGGTCATGTTCAGCGTGGCCGAATTCGACTCCACGTAATCGACCGGCAGATCCCGCCCCGCCGCCGCCAGCGCCGAATCCAGCGCGTTGCGTATCGGCGTGCCCCGGGGCCACAGAATCCATCGATGGCCCATCACCGCGTCCCACGTCGGCTCGCCGCCCTCGAACAACGGGTGCAACGGCCGCGCCACGAAATGGATGGGCTCCAGGTATAGCGCCTCGGACCGGATGGCGGGATCGTGCAGTTCAGGGGCGGAGCGGCCCACGACGATATCCAGTTCCCCCTGCGCCAATTGCCCCATCAACTGGTCCATCGTGCTTTCCACCACCCGGATCCGGGCCTGCGGCATGCGCCGCAGCAGCGCCAGCATCGCCAGGGGAACCGTGTCCGGCGCCGCCGCGCCCGAGGTGCCGATCAGCACCTGCCCGCTGCCCCCTTCGCGCATGGCTTCCATGTCGCTGTGGGCACGGTCCAGCTGGGCCTCGATGCGCCGGGCATGGGCGATCAGCGCCTCGCCGTAGGACGTGGGCCGCAGCCCGCGCGCATGCCGCTCGAACAGCGGCAGCCCGAGGTCGTCCTCCAGTTCGCGCAGCCACTTGGACAGCGCGGGCTGCGTGGTGTTGAGCGCGGCGGCCGAATGGCTGATGTTGCGGGTCTGGGCAAGGCTGAGCAGCATCTGGAGGTTGCGCAGCCGCAGGCGATGGGTCCAATCCATGGGCGAACACCGGAAACGAAGGGGTCATCCCAGCCATATCGCGCTGGATATGGATGAGAACAAAAATTCATTTTCCAAAGCATATCGCTTTCCGCATACTGGCAGGAGACCATATCAAGGAGACATCGAGATGCTTAGACCCCTGCGCGCGCTGGGCGCCCTTGCCCTGGCCTGCTCGTGCGCCAGCGCCTACGCCTGGCCCGACCGCCCCATCACTTTCATCGTCCCCTACACTCCCGCCACCGGCATCGACCTCGTCGCCCGCCAGCTCTCCACCCAGCTCGGCAAGACCCTGGGCCAGCCCATCGTGGTCGAGAACGTGGCCGGCGCCAGCGGCAACATCGGCAGCGAACGCGCCGCCCGCGCCGCGCCCGACGGCTACACCTTCATGGTGCAGGTCAATACCCTGGTCATGAACCGCAGCCTGTACAAGTCGCTGCCCTACGACCCGGTGGCCGACTTCGATCCCGTGGCGCTGACCTCGTGGGGCACGCTGCTGCTGGTGTCGCCCGCCTCGCGCAAGCCCGCGACCGTGGCCGAACTGGTGGCCGCGGCCAAGGCCGAGCCCGGCAAGCTGACCTACGCGACCCCCGGCGTGGGCACGCCCCACCACCTGTCCATGGCGCTGTTCCTGCAACAGACCGGAGCCCAGATGATGCACGTGCCCTACAAGGGCACGGCGGGCGCCGTCACCGACATCCTGGGCGGACGCATAGACGCGATGTTCCTGCCCGTGCACGTGGCCCTGCCGCAGATCAAGGGCGGCAAGCTCAAGGCCATCGCCACCGGCAGCGCGAAACGCCTGGCCCAGTTGCCCGGCGTCCCCACCCTGGAAGAAGCGGGCATCAAGGGCGGCAATGTGGACATGTGGTACGGCGTCTTCGCGCCCAAGGGCACGCCGCCCGAGATCATCGCCCGCATGAACAAGGAGATCTCGCAGGCGCTGCAATCGCCCGCCACCGCTTCCGCATTCGAGGCGCAGGGCATGGTGCCGGCCACCTCCTCGCCGGCCGAATTCGGCAAGCTCGTCGCCAAGGACGCCCAGCGCTGGGCGGACGTAGTGAAGGCGGCGCACATCACGGCCGAATGAACCGGCGGGCGGCCGGGAAAGCCGCCCGTGGCCTGTGGTAAGGTGGGTCGGCGCGGGGCGAAATCCCCCACGGCCCGTGGGCTTGTTTCGGCCGCGAGCGCCCCTATCCTCTCCTAGAGAACTCATCCGGGAGGCCCACTTGGCCGATCTACAGACGCTGCTCGTGCTCTATGGAGCATGGCTGGTCTTCTTCAACGTGCTGCTGGAACAGGCGGGGCTGCCCATACCCGCCTATCCCCTGCTGGTCGTGGCCGGCGCGCTGGCCGCGCAGGACCAGCTCTCATGGCCGCTGATCCTGGCCGGCACCGTGGCGGCCAGCCTGATCGCCGACAGCGCCTGGTACGCGGCCGGACAGCGCCACGGCGCGCGGCTGCTCAGCACCATCTGCCGCATCTCCCTGTCGCAGGACTCCTGCATACGCCAGACCCAGAGCCGGTATCTCCAGGTGGGGCCGCGCCTGCTGCTGGTGGCCAAGTTCCTGCCCGGCGCGGGCGCCCTGAGCACCGTGATGGCCGGCCTGACCCGCGCGCCCTATCGCACCTTCGTCGGCTACGAGATCGCCGGCACGCTGATCTGGGGCGGCTCGGCGGTGCTGCTGGGCGCAGTCTTCCATCCCGTGGTGGCCGACATCCTGCAGGCCATCGACCAGTACGGCCAGATGGGCCTCCTGTTCCTGGGCACCCTGCTGGCGCTGTACATCGCCTATCGGCTGGTGCAGCGGTGGCGCGTCGTCAAATACCTGCGCACCGTGCCCCGCCTCCCGGTGGACGAACTGGCCTCCTGGGAACGCGCGGGCCGCCGGCCGGTCTTGCTGGACGTGCGGCCCCGGCCCGACGATCCCCTGCCGGGCGCCATCGCGGTGGACGTGCACGCACCGCTCGACGGCCTGGAGCTCGGCCCCTACGACACCGACATCGTGGTGTACTGCGCCTGTCCCAACGAAGTCTCGGCGGCCATGCTGGCGACCAAGCTGCGCGCGGCCGGCTATACCAACACCTGGGCGCTGCTGGGCGGCCACGACGCCTGGCGGGCCTACCGCGAGACGCCCGAATCCCCACTCGCCTCCCCGGCAACGGAGCAATCATGAGCGTACACGTCAAATCGAACATGCCCGGCGGCATGCGCTACACCATCTCCCTGGGCGCGCACGACGTGCCCCTGGACATGCCCGCCCCCAAGGGCGAGGGCCCGTCTCCCCATGATTATTTCGATGCCGCGCTGGGCGGCTGCAAGGCGCTGACGCTGATGGTCTACGCCAAGGGCAAGAACATTCCCCTGGATGGCGTCGACGTGGAAATCGTGCGCGACGACAAGGACGAGCGGCGCGGCGAATACCGGCTGACCGCCCGCCTGCTGCTGAGCGGCGACCTGACCGACGAACAGGTGGCGGAGCTGCACGCCGTGGCCGACCGCTGCCCCGTGCACAAGCTGATGACCACCACCACGATCAAGATCGACAGCGAGGTCGCGCGCGCCTGAGCGGTCCGCTCAGCTGGCGGCGCCCGCCAGCTTCAGCAATTGCCGCGTCTCGGCCTGCGCCACCTCGCGCAGCCATTCGATGAACAACTGCGCGGGCGGTCCGGCGTCCGGCGCCACGCCGTAGTAGTAGCGGTCCAGCCCCAGCCGCAGGTCGGGCAGGGGCGCCGCCAGGCGCCCCCTGGCCAGGTCGTGGCCCAGCAGCGAGACCGGGGCCAGCGCCAGCCCCAAGCCGTCCAACGCCGCCTGCATCACGAAATGCAGGTGGTCGAACTGCAGCGTCTGCTGCTGGCGCGCGCGCGGCCGGCCGACCTGCGTGAACCAGGCTTCCCAGTCGGACCGGCGCGAACGCGAATACAGCAGGACGTGTCCCGCCAGGTCCGCGAGGCGCTCCACCGGCCGCTCGCGCAGCAGTTCGGGCGCGGCCACCACCAGTCCCTCGTCCTGCATGAAGGCGCGCGCCTCGATCGAAGGCGGCCAGCCGCGGCGCCCGCGCCGGACGGCCACGTCGAAGCTTTCGAGCGCCCTCTCCGGCGCCAGGGTGCTGGTCACGACTTCCGGCTTGACCTGAGGATGGCGAGCCACGAAATCCGGCAGGCGCGGAATCAGCCAGCGCACGGCGAAGCTAGGACGCACGTTGATCCGGACCACCCGCGGCGCGCCGCGCCCGACGAAGACGTCGGCGGCAGCCGAGATGCTGGCCAACGCGGGCGCGGTGTCGGCCAGGAACTGCGCGCCCGCCGCCGTCAGGACGATCTGCCGGGTCCGGCGTTCGAACAGCTCGACGCCCAGGTAGTCCTCCAGTTGCCGGACCTGGCGGCTGATCGCGCCATGGGTCACGCCCAGCTCCTGTCCGGCGCGGGTGAAGCTGAGATGGCGGGCGGCGGCGACGAAAGCCCGGACGGCATTGAGAGGCGGAGGGCGATGGACCATGCGTGCAATTTTCTCACGTGTGGCGCCAGTTTAAATCGTTTGTCGCGCTGTCACGCCACCGTCACCATGTCGGCCTATGTCCGATCCCGACGCTTCCACCGCCGATCGCCACTCGCGCGATGCCTCCATCGTCCTGGGCCTGTGCCTGCCCGCCGACACCGTCCTCTACCTGCTGCTCCCCGTCCACGCCCAACAGTTCGGCGTCAGCCTGGCCCAGGCCGGCATCCTGCTGGCCGCCAACCGGCTGGTGCGGATCGCGGGCTATGGCTGGGTCGCGAGGCTGTACGCCGAGCGCGGCGATCGCGCCGTCTGCACGCTGGCGGCGCTGGCCTCGGCCTGCTGCGCGCTGGGCTATGCGCTGTTCCCGGGCTTCTGGCTGCTGCTGGCCGTCCGGCTGCTGTGGGGCCTGTCCTACGCGGCGCTGAACCTGTCCACCCTGGCGCTGGCCACCGCCAGCCTGTCCGGATCGGCACAGCGCACCGGCCGCTCGCGCGCCCTGATCGCCGCGGGCCCCATGCTGGCGCTGCCGGCAGGCGCGTGGCTGGCGGACCTGGCCGGACCGCGCTTCATCTTCTTCATCCTGGCCGCCCTGGCCCTGCTGGCCCTGCCGCTGGCGCGCCGCCTGCCCGCCCACAACCGGCCCCGGAGCGCGCCGCAGCTCGCGCGCCGGATACGGCCGCCGGGCAGCCTGGATGCCTGGTCCTTCATGGAAGGGCTGACGCTGGACGGCCTGTTCATCATCGGCCTGTCGCTGCTGGCGCAGGATGCGCTGCCCGACTGGGCCCTGCTGGCCGCCGGCGTGCTGATGGCGCTGCGCTACCTGTCCGAGATCCTGCTCAGTCCGCTGGGCGGCCGCATCGCCGACCGCCTGGGCGCAGAACGCATGCTGGTCGTGCTGTCGCTGGCCACCTCGGCCGCCCTGGTCGGTTTCGGCGCCGGCTGGCTGTGGGCCTGCGCCTTCCTCATCGTCGTGCTGCGCGCCCTGCAACTGCCGCTGCTGGCCCCCATCGTGGCGCATCGCCATCCCGGCCACGAACGCATCCAGGCACTCGCCTCGCGCGCGGTCTGGCGCGACATCGGCGCGGGCACGGGGCCCATGCTGGCCGGCCTGCTGCTGCCGGCCGCGCCCGCCGTGCTGATCTACGGCGGGGCCGCCCTGCTGCTGTCGGCCGCGGCGCTGGCCTGCCTGCGCCGCGCCTGATCCGCCAGCGCGGTCCGCGTCAATCGATGCTGATGCCCGTCTGCCGCACGACCTGCCCGTAGCGCTCGACCTCGCGCGCCATCATCGCCGCCAGATCGGCCGGCGTGCCGGTCTGGATCTCGAAGCCCTGCATGGCGAATTTCTGCCTGACGTCCGCGTCCTGCAACGCGCGGTTCATCTCCGCATTGATGCGCGCGACGACCGCCTCCGGCGTTCCCGCCGGCGCGAACAGGGCCAGCCCGCTGGGCACGTCGACGCCCGGCATACCGGCCTGCACCATCGAAGGCACGCCCGGCACCAGCGGCGATTCGGCCGCCGTGGTCAGCGCCAGCGCACGCAGCTTGCCTTCGCGTATCTGCGGCACGACGGCGACGTCGGCGATCATGAAATCCACCTGGTTGCCCAGCAGCGCGATCACCGCCGGCCCCACGCCCTTGAAGGGCACGTGCGTGAACGACACCCCGGCGGCGCGCGCGATGATCTCGGTCACCAGGTGCGGCGCGGCGCCGTTGCCGCTGGAGGCATAGCTCAGCCGCCCAGGCTGCCTGCGCGCGGCCTCCAGCAGGTCCTTCAGCGACTTCGCCGGCGAGGCGGGATGGACCACCACGATGAACGGGGACACGGTCATGTTGCCGACCGGCGCGAAACCGCGCAGCGCGTCGTAGGGCAGCTTCTTGTACAGCGCCTGCGAACTGGCATGGGTGATCGGCCCGGTCACGTACAAGGTGTAGCCGTCGGGCGCCGAGGAGGCGACATACGCGGCGCCTATGGTGGTGCCCGCGCCGGGCTTGTTCTCGACGTAGACCGGCTGCCGGAACCCTTCGGCCAGCTTGGCCGCCAGGATACGGGCCGCCACGTCGGTCGAGCCGCCCGGCGGAAACGGCACCACGATCTTGACGGGCTTGCCCGGATATTCCTGCGCATGCAGGGCCGCCATCGGCAGCAGCGCGGCCAGCGCCAGCGCCGCGATGCGGCGCGCGCCCGTCATGCCTGCCTCCCCGCGGCGGCCATTTGCGCCGGTTCGCGCGCCACCTCGATCCCGGCGCCGCGCAGCAGCTGCTCGATACGCCGGATCTCCTCGGCGCGCGGCTCGGGCATGGGCGGACGCATGCGCGGCGACTCGATCAGGCCGCGCAGCCAGGTCGCGATCTTGTAGCGCACGTGCAGCCGGCCCGGCTCGGCGTAGATGTATTCGTGCAGGCGCGCCAGGCCCGCGTCCCAGATGCGGCGGGCGGCGACGAGGTCGTTCGCGCGCATCGCCTCGATGTGGTCCAGCATGGGCTCCAGCGCATAGTTCCACGAACCGCTGATGGTGCCGTCGAAATTGCCGCTGGCCAGGTACTCGTGGAAGAAATGCGCGCTCGAGCACAGCAGCGCGACGCCGGGCGCCTGCTCGCGCATGGCCCGCGCCAGGATGCGATGCCCCTGGTAGGCGTAGGTGGTCTTCCAGCCCACGATGTTGGGCACCTCGCGGCAGAATTTCAGCGTGGGCTCCAGCGGCAGGCCCAGCCCCCATGGCTGCGACGCGTTGGTGATCGGGTGGGTGAAGATGGGCAGGTCCACGGCCGCGTCCTGCGCCTTGATCTGGTCCAGCCAGACCTCCGGATAGCGGACCGAGTCCCAGGCGATGGCCACGTCCATGGAACCGGCCGGCGGCACCACGAAGATGCCCTGGACGCCCAGCGCCTTCGCGTCCAGCGCCGTCTGCACGGTTTCCGCCGTGGTCCAGGCAAAGGTGCCGGCCAGCACCGGCATCCTGCCCGCGGCTTCCTCCATCACGATTTCCAGCACTCGCCGCTTCTCCTCGCGGGTCAGGTAGAAGGCTTCGCCCGCCTCCGGGTTGGCGATGAGGCCCCCCTCGGCGGCGAACCTCGGCTGTTGCAGGTAATAGCGCACCAGCCGGCGCAGGCCCGGCTCGTCGATGCCGAGGTCGTCCCTCAACGGCAGGACCAGTGCCGTGTAGAGACGGCGGGCGATGGGATGGAACGAGGTGTTGCTCAACGGAAGCTCCTGAAAGAAAGAATGGGGCGGTGCATCATTCGGGGGCGATGCCCGCGTCGGCGATGATCTGTTTCCACTTGCGCCGGTCGCGCGCGACGCGCTCGGCGAAGGCCGCGCTGGTGCCGCCCGCGGGGTCGGCCGCCAGGTTGGTGATCTCGGTGCGCAGGTCGGGCGAGGCGATCGCGGCGTTGAGCACGCCGTTGAGCCGCTCGACGATGGGCGCGGGCGTGCCCGCCGGTGCCCACAGGCCGAAATAGGCTTCCATGTCGAAGCCCGGCACGCCGGCCTCGATCAGCGTCGGCACGTCCGGCAGCACCGGCGTACGCTTGCGCCCGGCCACGGCCAGCGCGCGGATGCGCCCGCCCTTGAGCACCGCCAGCGCGGACACGGCGCTGTCGAACATCATCGTCAGCTGGCCGCCTATCAGGTCCTGCACGGCCAGCGACATGCCCTTGTAGGGAATGTGCGTCATCTCGACGCCGGCGGCGCGCTTGAAGGCTTCGCCGTTCAGGTGCGCCAGGGTGCCCACGCCGGCCGAGCCGAAATTGTTGCCGGCGCCGCGGCTTTTCATCAGCTTGACCAGCGAGGCCACGTCCTGGATGCCCGAAGCGCTGGATACCAGCAGCACGCTCTTGCCGTTGGCGATCTCGACGATGGGCGCGAAGCTCTTCTCCGGATCGTAGGGCAGCGAGGACTTGATGGCGGCCGCCAGCGAGTGGGTGCTGGTGGTGGACAGCAGCAAGGTATAGCCATCCGGCGCCGCGCGGGCCACCGCCGCCGCGCCGATGATGCCGCCCGCGCCGGGCTTGTTCTCGACCGCCACCGGCTGGCCCAGCGATTCGCTCATCTTGCGCGCGACCAGCCGCGCCATCACGTCGGCCGCGCCGCCCGGAGGAAACGGCACCTGCAGCAGGATGGGCCGGCCGGGATAGGTGTCGCCGCGCGCCACGGTCGGTGCGAGCAAGGCTCCGCCCGCGACCTTCAATAATTGACGTCGATCCATGTTCGTTTCCAGGAAGGAAGAAGGGAGGGCCGGCCACGCCGGCCCCGGTCACTTCGGGGGCTGCCTGCCGCTCTGCTCCAGCGTGCCGCCGTGGCCCCAGGTGCTTTCATAGTCGGGACGGCTGTCCTCGGCCAGGAACCGGCGTTCGAGTTCCATCACTTTCGGAATGCCCGACAGGGTCTTGTAGTCCGCCGGCCCGTCCGGGCAGGCATGGACCTGGGCGGCCCAGTCGGCCAGCGCGGCCTGGCCGCGCCGGCGGAAATCGTGCAGCACGCGCCAGGCGGCCTGCATCCCGGAGGACGCGGCGATGGTCGGATACAGCACCACCCGCAGGCCCAGCTCGCGGTATTCCTCCAGCGTGGGCGCCGGGCCCTGCCCGCCCCAGATGGTCAGCACCGGCACGGGGATCTCGCGGCAGGCGATCTTCAACTGCTCGCGGCTTTGCACTGAATTGAGCCAGACCAGGTCCACGCCGCCCTGCTCGGCATAGGCGACGCAGCGGTTCAGCGCGGACTCGAAGGTCTCGCCGGCGGCCCCGAGCGCGTCGCAGCGCGCGCACACCACGAACTCCCGGTCGATCTCGTCGCGGGCGGCGACGGCCGCGCGGTACTTGCCCACGGCCTCGTCCACCGGAATGCAGCGGCGGCCCGCGCTGGTCCCGGACTTCTTGGGCGCTTCCTGGTCCTCGATCTGCAAGCCCGCCACGCCGGCCCGCACCGCCTCCTGCACCGCGTACCAGACATTGACCGCGTTGCCGAAACCGGTGTCGAAGTCGAGGAAGATAGGGATGTCGGTCCGGGCCGCGACGTGCCGCGCATGGTCGACCACGTCGCGCATGCCCATCACGCCGGTGTCGGGGTATCCATACAGGAACGCGCACAGCTGCGAACCGGCGATGAAATAGCTTTCGAACCCGGCATCCTGCGCGATGCGGGCCAGCAGGGGACTGAAGCCTCCGGGCATGACCAGCAGTTCGTCCCTGGCCAGTAGTTCGCGGAATTGCCGCCGCTTGGCTGTCGCCTCGTTCATCGCCTCGTCTCCCGTCGCCCCGTCCGGTCTGGCCGGCGGGTGCATCTGTGCTTGCTTGCGGGAAATTCTAGGAACAGCCGTTTAATTTGTCTAATATATCTCTTATATCTATTGATTTACATTACTTATGAATCTCTCGATCCGGCATTTCAAGGCTTTCCTTTCCGTGGTGCATACGCGCAGCTTCACGCGCGCGGCGGAGCAGATGCACATCAGCCAGCCCGGCCTGAGCCTGATGATGCAGGACATGGAGGGCCAGCTGGCATGCCGGCTGTTCGAGCGGACGACCCGCTCGGTCCACCTGACCGCGGCCGGCCAGCGGCTGGTACCCGTGGCCCAGCACGTCGTGGACGAAGTGGAAACCATCGCGCCCGTCCTCAGCCAGCTCTCGGAAGAACGGCGGCGCACGCTGCGCGTGGGCGCCACGCCCATATTCTCCGCCAGCGTGATGCCGCACGTGTACATGAAGCTGCGCGTTGCCCAGCCCACGCTGGACCTGCACGTGTTCGACCTGCCCAAGCCCGAGGTCGAACGCCGCGTGCGCAGCGGGGAACTCGACTGCGGGCTGGGCATCTTCCCCCGGCACGTGCCCGAGGTCTCGCGGCGCCCGCTGTTCGAATTCGACTTCCTGTACCTGGAATGCCGCAACGCCCCGCTGCGGCTGAAGGCGCAGGGCAGGCCCCGGCGCATACGCTGGGACGATCTGCCCGACGTGCCCTTCGTCGAGCTGCACCCCACCTCGGAACTCCAGCAACTGATCGACAAGCGCAAGGCGGCGTCGAAACGCCTGCGCCCGGAAGGCGGCATCCGCATGAACAACCTGGAGTCGCTGATCGGCATGGCGGCGGCCGGCGTCGGTCCCACCATCATTCCCTCCTTCGCCGCGCCGGTCGGGCCCGACGTGCCGGTCGTCACCGCGCTGCTGACCGACCCCGTGCTGTCCCTGGGCTTTCACCTCATCACCAAGCGCGGACGGGAACAGCCGGCGGTCCTGGAAGCGTTCACCGGCACCCTGCTGGAGGTGATCGCCGAACGCGGGGAGCGCACCTACGGGACGCCCGAAAACTGACGTTCCGCTGAACGATCCGGGCCACGGAAACTCGACATCCCTTCAACGAAAATTCGACGCGCGCCCGACCATACTGGCGCCGTTTCCGTCGTTCGTTCCGAGTGTTCCATGGATGTCCAACACGATCTGGATGGCTTCGGTCCGGCGCTGCCCGGCGTGGTCCTGCCTCGCCCCGAGGCGGCCGCAGTCCGGGACGGCACCTTCCACGACGTCCACGTCAGCTGTGTGCTGCCCTGCCTGAACGAAGCCCGCAACCTGCGCGAGCTTCTCCCCCTCTTGCGGACCCGCCTCGACACGCTGTGCCGAAGCTGGGAGATCATCGTGGTCGACGACGGCAGCACCGACGAGACACCCGAGCTCATGGCCCGCTGGAGCCAGGTTCCCGGTTTCCGCTACCTGCAGCTGTCGCGCAACTTCGGCAAGGAGGCCGCGCTCAGTGCCGGCCTGGAAGCGGCGGACGGCGACGTCGTCATCAGCATGGACGCCGACCTGCAGCATTCGCCCGAACTGATCGACCGGATGCTCGCCCGGTGGAGCGCCGGCGCCGACATGGTCTATGCCGTGCGCAGCCATCGCGACGACGAGCCGGCGCTCAAGCGCCTGGGCTCGCGCCTGTTCTACCGGCTGCTGAGCTCGCACGGACGCGTCGACGTTCCCGCGCATGCCGGCGATTTCCGGCTGATGGATCGCCGCGTCGTGGATGCCCTGATCGCCCTGCCCGAACGCACCCGCTTCATGAAGGGCCTCTACGCGTGGGTAGGCTTCAAGGCAGAACCGCTGCCCTACGTCCCGGGCGACCGCGCCCACGGCAGCAGCCACTTCCGGCCGCTGCAACTGGGGCGCCTGGCCCTGGACGGGCTGACCGCGTTCACCACCTGGCCGCTGCGCATGGCCAGCCTCGTGGGCGGGCTCTTCGCCACGCTGTCCATCGCCTATGGCTGCTACGTGGTGGGCGAATACCTGGTCAAGGGGAACATCGTGGCGGGCTGGACGACCATCGTCGCCGCGCTGCTGTTCTTCGCCGGCCTGAACCTGATCTCGCTGGGCATCGTGGGCGAGTACGTCGCCCGCATCTTCGACGAGGTCAAGGGCCGGCCGCTGTACGTGGTGCGTTCGCGCCGAGGCACGGGGACTCGCAGCCGCCGCGCAGGCATGCGATGAAAAACGGCCCCCACGCTTGCCGCCGCGCGGCGGCGCTGCCCCCAAGGGGGCGTTTTCATCTTGGGGCGGCCCGGCGATGAAAAAAACCAGCCTGTTCTTCGCCGCCATCGCGGCCTGGCTCGCCATGCTGTCCTGGGTGCGGCCGCTGATGCTGCCCGACGAGGGGCGCTATGCCGGTGTGGCGTGGGAAATGTTGCGCAGCCACTCCCATGCCGTGCCGCTGTTGAACGGCATGCCCTATTTCCACAAGCCGCCGCTGTTCTACTGGCTGGCCGAGGCCTCGTTCTCGGTGTTCGGACTGAACGAGTTCGCGGCGCGCCTGCCCTCGGTCCTGGCGGCCTGGCTGGCGGCGGCGGGCCTGTACCTGTTCGTGCGCCGGCGGCGCGACGCCGGCACCGCCGCGGTCGCCACGCTGATCCTGGTCACCCTGCCCTTCTTCTACGGCGCCGCGCAGTTCGCCAACCTGGACATGCTGGTGGCCAGCCTGATCTCCCTGTGCATCCTGGCCGGCGCCGAAGCGCTGCTGCGCGCCCGCGAAGACGCCTCGCCCCGCGGCATGATGCTGGCCTGCGCGGTACTGGCCGGCCTGGCCGTGCTGGCCAAGGGCCTGATAGGCGTCGCGCTGCCGGCGGCCGTGCTGGTGCTATGGGTGGCGTCGGCGCGCCGCTGGAAAGACCTGCTCGTCCTGCTGTGGCCGCCCGCCATCGGCGTCTTCCTGGCCGTGGCGGTGCCGTGGTTCTGGCTGATGCAGCTGCGCTATCCGGAGTTCTTCCACTACTTCTTCATCTACCAGCAGTTCGAGCGCTTCTCCGCCGGCGGCTTCAACAACGTACAGCCGGCCTGGTTCTACCTGCCGGTGCTTGCCGCGCTGGCGCTGCCCTGGTCGGCCTGGGCGGCCGGCCTGTTCGACAAGCGCTTCTGGAGCACGCCCGACGGCGGACTGCGACGGCTGATGCTGGTCTGGCTGGCCGTGATCCTGGCCTTCTTTTCCATCCCCAGTTCCAAGCTCATCGGCTACATCGTGCCGGCGCTGCCCGCCTTCGCCTTCCTGCTGGCCGAGGTCGTCATGTCGGTCCGGCGCGGCGGCCGCGGCCTGCGCTGGCGGCGCCTGTTCCCGCTGTCCGTCATCGGCGCCGCCACGCTGTGCGGCGCGGCGATGGCCGCGGCCGCCGCCTATTCGCACCAGGCGCCCAAGTCCCTGGCCACCGATATCGGCACGCGGCTGCGGCCCGGCGACACGCTGGTCGCGCTGCACGAGTACCCCTTCCAGCTACAGCTTTATTCCCGCTCCCCCGCCCCCATGTGGGTCGTGGACGACTGGCTGGACCCGCAGATTCCCTTGCGCGACAACTGGCGCAAGGAACTGTACGACGCCTCGCATTTCGACCCGGTCCAGGGCCAGCAGGTGCTGCTGTCGGACCGGCTGCTGCGCGAACGCCTGTGCGCGGCGCCCGCCGGGGAACGCTACTGGATCTGGGGCGGCGCCGACGACGCCGCGCGCAAGCCATTCCTGGCGAACCGGCAGCCCGTGCTGAGCGAAGACCGCAGCCGGGTATGGCTGGTCGAGGCCGGCGACGGGCTCATGCGCCAGGCGTGCGGCGAAACGCCCATAGCCGGCTTGCAATGAAGGTACCCACGGCAATCCCCGCCAACACCGCTGCCAGCAAGACGTCATACCGCACCGAGGACACATGGAGCAGCCAGGCATAGGCCATTTCGTTGACTGCGAAGCCGCCCGCGGATACGAGAAAGAATCTCGCCGCGGCGTGCTGCCACGCATGCAGCGGATGCCGGAATGTGAACAGCAGATGGCCCGCGAACGACACGCAGAAAGCGGCCAGCCAGCCCACCACGTTGGCCCGCAGAGGCGCGAGGCCCAGCATTTCGACGCAGGCCACGGCCACGACCCAGTGGGTCGCGGCGGCCAGGCAGCCGACGGCGACGAAGCGGAGGATCTGTCCGGCAAGCAGGCGCATGAAGAGCCATCCAACGGATACGTGATGAACGGAACGCCATTATCCGGCAGGCGGATCGTCGTGTGTGCGGACGACTTCGGCATGGACGCATCGGTCGACCTGGCCATCCTGGCCCTGGCCGCGCACGGGCGCGTCAGCGCCGCCAGCTGCATGACGCTGGGCCCCAGCTTCGGCGCCCATGCCGGGCTGCTGGCCGGCTCGGGCATCGAGACCGGCCTGCATGTGGACTTCACGGCCTTTCCTGACACGCCCGCCGAGCGGCTGTCCCTGTCCGCGCTGATTGCCCGCGCCTATGCGGGCCTGCTCGACGGTGGCTGGATCGACGCAAGGCTCGCCCGGCAGTTCGACGCCTTCGAACGGGCCTTCGGCCGCCCGCCCGACTACGTCGACGGCCACCAGCACGTGCACCAGTTGCCCCACATCCGCGCCCGCCTGGTCGCGCTGCTGGCGCGGCGTTATGGCGACGCCCCGCCGTGGCTGCGCGCCACGCGCGCCGCGTCCCTGCCCGGCATGCCGCACCCGCCGCGCCTGAAGGCGCACGTGATCGCCGCGCTGGGCGCCGCCGGGCTGGCCCGCCTGGCGCACGGCCATGGCATGCGGACCAATGCCCGCCTGCTGGGCGTGTACGGTTTCCAGGGCGGAGAACAGCACTATGCCGCACTGGTGCGCAACTGGCTGCGGCACGCGGGCGACCGGGACGTGCTGATGTGCCATCCGGCCGTCGCCCCGGTGCCCGACGATCCTCCCGGCGGGCAGCGCGTGGCGGAATACCGGGTGCTGGCCGGCCCGGCCTTCTCGCGCTGGCTGGACGAGGAAGGCCTGCGCGTGGGGCCGCTGGCCTGAGCGGGCGCGCGCGCCTCCCGGCTCAGTACCTGGCGAACGGCAGGCTGCGCGCGTTCTCGATGGTGATGCCGATGGGCGACGGTCCGCGCTGGTCCAGGCACAATGACTTGAACAGCTCGATCGAATTCATCAGCACGTTCTTCTTGTGGACGATGCCGATATCGACCAGGATGGGCCGGCCCGCGCAGCGCAGCAGGCTCAGCCGGCGGCTGGCCACCTCGTCGGCCAGCGCGTAGACCGGCATGAGCGCGACGCCGGAACTGATCGAGACGATGCGCTTGATGAACTGCGCGTCGTTGGACTCGGTCAGGATGGACGGATAGCCGCCGTCCGGCAGGAACAGTTCATCGGTGATGGCCCGCGTACCGCTGCCCGGCTGGAACAGGACGAACGGAAACTCCCGCAGCTGGTCCAGCGAGACGGTTCCCCGCTTGGCCAGCGGATGGCCGCTGCGGACGATGAACGCGTGCTCGGTGCTGCCCAGCGCCACCCGAACCATCTGGCTGCTGCCTTCGGCCAGCGGACCGAACGCCACGTCGGCCGTCCCGACCTGCACCCGCCTGACGGCGGCCTCGGCGCTTTCGGTGGCGGTGAAGATCAGTTCGATGCCCGGATACTTCTCGATGAAGGCTTCGCACAGGTCGCCCAGCACGTAGACGATGGACAGCGTGGTGGCCGCGATGCGCAGCGTCCCCGTGACCGGTCCGGTCTTGGAGCGCGCGAAGCGCGCTTCCAGCGCCATGATCTCGGCGCGTATCTTCTGCGCCGAGGCCAGCACCGCCAGCCCCGCCGGGGAAGGATAGACCTTGGGCCGGGCCCGGATCAGCAGGGTTTCGTCCAGTTCGGCCTCGAGATGGCGCACCTGGTGGCTGAGCGCCGACTGGGTCAGGCCGAGCTGGGCCGCCGCCTCGCCGAAACTGCCGGTGTCGGCGATGGCCTGCAGCGCTCTGAGTTGCTTCAATTCCATGGCGGTATCGCGAAAGTCGTCCGGGAATGCGCATGGCGCGCACCGGCATTTTGGCATCGATCGCGCCATGCGGGCGCACCAGCGGCGTGCATGAAAAGAATTCATCGCATGCCGCAGGAAATCGCGTTGACGGGTCTCGCGGCCGCCCTCTAACCTCGGTCCGCCTCGCCATCCCATCCATCCAACCCCGTACCGCCGCCCTCGCGGGCCCGCGCTCCGCGAAAGAAGCCGGCAATGGAGACAACATGCTCAGGTCCCTCGTCAACCCCGGTCCCCGTTCCCCGCAAGGAAAGCGCCGCGCCCTCCTCGCGGCCGCCGCGCTCGCCTGTCTGGCCGCGCCGGCCCTGGGCCAGGCCCAGCAGGTCACCCTGCGCGCCGTCAGTTCCTTCGACGAGAAGACCTTCTTCTCCCGCCACTTCGAGCGCTTCGTGGAGAAGGTCAACCAGGAGGGCAAGGGCCTGGTGCAGATCAACTACATCGGCGGCCCCAAGGCCATCCCGCCGTTCGAGGTGGGCAACGCCGTGCGCAACAAGGTGGTCGATCTGGCCAACGTGACGGGCGTCTTCTACACCAACATCGTGCCCGAGGCCATCGCCATGTCCTACACCGACCTGACGACCCGGGAACTGCGCGCGAACGGCGCCATCGACTACATGAACACGCTGCTGGCGCCCAAGGGCCTGGCCTACCTCGCCCGGCTCAGCGACGGCGTGCCCTATCACATCTACACCAACAAGGGCTTCACCGGCGACCTCAAGGGCCAGAAAATGCGCATCACGCCGGTCTACCGGGACCTGTTCCTGAGCCTGGGCAGCACCGTGGTGCAGACCGCGCCGGGCGAACTCTACACCGCCCTGGAACGCGGCGTGGTGGACGGCTACGGCTGGCCCATCGCCGGCATCTTCGACCTGGGCTGGCAGGAAAAGACCAAGTACCGCGTGGACCCCGGCTTCTACGGCTCGGAGAACGGCATCCTGATGAACCTGTCGTCCTGGAAGAACCTGACGCAGGCCCAGCGCGATTTCCTCCAGAAGCAGTTCGCCTGGGCCGAGGAGCAGAACGCCACCTACAAGGACGAGGTCGCGGCCGAGAGCAAGCGGCAGGCCGAGGCGGGGGTCAAGACCATCGCCCTGTCGCCGGAAGACAGCCGCAAGCTGCTGGATGCCGCCCACGATGCCGCCTGGAAACGCATGGCCGAGGTCAGCCCCACGCACGCGGCCAGGCTGAAGTCGCTGTTCTCGCGCCCCTGATCCGCCATGCAGACGATTTCACGCGCCTACGGGCAGTTGCTCTATCTCTGCTTCTCGCTGGCCTGCCTGATCCTGCTGGCGATGACCGTCATGATCTGCGCCGACGTGTTCACCCGCAACACCGGCCTGGCCGACCTGTCCTGGAGCAACGAGATCTCGGAGACGATGCTGTCCGCCATGACCATGCTGGCCGCGCCCTGGCTGCTGCGCCAGGGCCAGCACATCCGCGTCGACATCCTGCTGCAGGCCTTGCCGGCGCGCGCCGGCTGGGCCTGCGAATGGGCGGCCGACCTGCTCGGCTTCGCCTGCAGCGTCGCCCTGGCCTACCACGGCTGGCTGGTCACGCATGAAAGCTACCTGGGCGGAGGCATGATCACCAAGACCCTGGTGACGCCGGAATGGTGGGCGACGGCCCCCTGGGTGCTGAGTTTCTCCCTGTTGTCGGTCGAGTTCCTGTTCCGCATGGACCGGCTGCGCAAGGCCGAACACCGGCCGCGGCACGACGCCGTGTCGGCCAGCTAGGAGGCGCCCATGACCTGGCAACAAGCCTCGCTGCTGCTGTTCGGCGGCTCCACCGCCCTGCTGTTCCTGGGCCTGCCCGTGGCCTTCTCCTTCCTGGTCGTCAACCTGGCCGGGGCGCTGCTGTTCCTGGGCGGCGAGCCCGGCCTGGGCCAGTTGGTGCGCAACGGCTCGGCCTCCATTACCAGCTTCTCGCTCACGCCCATTCCGCTGTTCGTCCTGATGGGCGAGGTCCTGTTCCATACCGGCGTCGCGCTCAAGGTGATCGACGGCATCGAACGCCTGATCCGCCGCATGCCGGCGCGTCTGGCCGTGGTCGCGGTCGTGGCCGGAACCATTTTCTCGGCCATCTCGGGCTCCACCATCGCCACCACGGCCATGCTGGGCAGCCTGATGCTGCCGCTCATGCTCCAGCGCGGCTATCACCCGACCATGGCCTGCGGCCCCATCATGGCCATCGGCGCGGTCGACATGCTGATCCCGCCCTCGGCCATCACCGTGCTGCTGGGTTCGCTGTCCGGCATCTCGATCTCCAAGCTGCTGGTGGGGGGCGTGACGCCCGGCTTCATCCTGAGCCTGTCGTTCATCGCCTACATCGTGGTCCGCGCCAGCCTGCGGCCCGCCATCGCGCCCAACGGCCCGCTGGACGAACACCGGGGCTGGGAGCGCGTGCGGCCCTTCCTGGTCTACGTGCTGCCGCTGGCAACGATCTTCGGCGTGGTGGTCGGCTCGATGATCGCCGGCTGGGCGACGCCCACGGAGTCGGCCGCGCTGGGCTCGATGGCGACCATCCTGGTCACCGCCTGCTACCGGGCGCTGACGCCGGCCCGGCTGTTCGCCGCGCTCAAGGGCACGCTGGTGATCTCGGCCATGATCCTGTTCATCATTCTGGGCGCCACCACCTTCTCTCAGATACTGAGCTTCTCGGGCGCGACCAACGGGCTGGTGCAGACGGTGACGGGCACGGGGCTGTCCCCGCTGGCCATCGTCGCGGGCATGCTGGCGCTGTTGATCTTCCTGGGTCTGTTCGTGGAGCAGATCTCCATGATGATGATCACGCTGCCGGTGTTCATGCCCATCGTCAACCAGCTGGGCATCGATACGGTGTGGTTCGGCATCATGTACCTGATCTGCATGCAGCTGGGCCTCCTGCTGCCCCCGCACGGCATGCTGCTGATGACGATGCGCGGCGTGGCGCCGGCCGAAGTCCGGATGACCGACATCTTCAAGGCGGTCACGCCCTACGTGGCGATGACGATGCTGCTGCTGGTGGCGATCTTCTTCTGGCCCGCGATCGCCACCTGGCTGCCCACGAGGTTCTAGGGAAGAGACATTTCCCGCGCACCGCGCGCGTCCCCCGCTCCTTCTTCCCCCATGGTGGCCGTCCGTCGACGGCCGCCGGGGTCCCTTTCATCTTTTTTCCGGAACGCTTATGGCAGAGCGATCATTCAAGCAGGAAGTCACGAAGCTGCGCCTGGGCGCAGGCCAGGAGTTCGAAGGCGAAGGCATCCTGGCCGTGACCAAGGCCCTGCTGCAGTCCGGCGTCTCGTACGTCGGCGGCTACCAGGGCTCGCCCGTCTCCCATCTCATGGACGTCCTGGCCGATGCCAGCGAAATCCTGGACGAGCTGGGCGTGCACTTCGAAAGCAGCGCCAGCGAGGCGACGGCGGCCGCCATGCTGGGGGCCTCGGTCCACTACCCGCTGCGCGGCGCCATCACCTTCAAGTCCACCGTCGGCACCAACGTGGCCTCGGACGCGCTGTCCAACCTCGCCTCGGGCGGCGTGACCGGCGGCGCGCTCATCATCCTGGGCGAGGACTACGGGGAAGGGTCCAGCATCATCCAGGAACGTTCCCACGCCTTCGCGATGAAGTCGCAGATGTGGCTGCTGGACCCCCGCCCCAACCTGCCTTCGCTGGTGCGCGCCGTGCAGCAGAGCTTCGAACTGTCCGAGGCCAGCAACACGCCCGTGATGCTGACGCTGCGCATCCGCGCCTGTCACGCCCACGGCCGCTTCGCCACCACCGACAACAAGCGCCCCGCGTTCTCGCTGAAGGACGCCGTCGAGCAGCCGCGGCGCGACGTGGAACGGATGGCCCTGGCCCCCGCCACCTTCGTGCACGAACACGAGAAGATCACCCGGCGCTGGAAAGCGGCCGAGGATTTCGTGCGCGCGCACGGCCTGAACGAATGCTTCGACGGCGAGGCCCGCCATGTGGGCATCATCGTCCAGGGCGGCCTGTACAACACCCTGATGCGGGTATTGGAGCTGATGGGGCTGGCCAACATCTACGGCGACACCGCCATACCCATCTATGTCTTGAACGTCGTCTATCCCGTCGTGGAAGACGAGGTGCTGGACTTCTGCCAGGGCAAGGATGCGGTGCTGATGCTGGAGGAAGGGCAGCCCGAGTTCATCGAACAGGCGCTGCATACCATCCTGCGCCGCGCCGGCGTCGCGACCGTGCTGCACGGCAAGGACATCCTGCCGCGCGCCGGGGAATACACGCCCCGGGTCGTGATGAAGGGACTGCGCCGCTTCCTCGAACGCCACGCTCCCGAGCTGGCCGGGCGGCGGCCGCTGCCCGAGGGCGTGGCCCGGATGCTGGAGCCCAGGATCCCGCCCATCGTGCCGTCCATGCCCGGCGTCGCATTGGAGAAGGTGGACGAGGTGCTGCCGCGGCCGCCCTCCTTCTGCACCGGCTGTCCGGAACGCCCCATCTTCACCGCGATGAAGATGGTGGAGCGCCGCATCGGCAAGCACTACGTCAGCGCCGACATCGGCTGCCACCAGTTCGCCGCGCTTGCCCCGTTCGACATCGGCGCGACCTCGATGGGCTACGGGCTGGGCGCCGCCGGCGCGGCGGCCCTGAACACCGGCGAGACCGACCGGCGCACCGTCAGCATCATGGGCGACGGCGGCTTCTGGCACAACGGCCTGACCTCCGGCATCGGCAACGCCGTCTTCAACCGCAGCAACAACGTCACGATCATCGTCGACAACGGCTACTCGGCGGCGACCGGCGGCCAGGACATCCTCTCGTCCTCGGCCGACACGCCCACCCGCTCCACCCGCCACGGCATCGAGGCCGCGGTGCGGGGCGTGGGCGTCGATTGGGTCCGCACCGTCACCCATACCTACGACCTCCAGCAGATGCAGTCGGTCCTGGACGAGGCGCTGACGTCCGACGAACCCGGTCCCAAGGTCGTGATCGCCCAGTCCGAATGCATGCTGAACAAACAGCGGCGGATCAAGCCCCGACAACGCCAGATGGCCAGGGAAGGCCGGCGGGTCGTCAAGGAACAGTTCGGCGTCGACCACGACACCTGCACCGGCGACCACTCGTGCATCCGCCTGTCCGGCTGCCCCTCGCTGTCGATCAAGGACAACCCCGACCCGCTGCGCCGCGACCCGGTCGCCACCGTGCTGCCCAGCTGCGTGGGCTGCGGCCTGTGCGGCGAGGTCTCGCACGCCGCCGTGTTGTGCCCGTCGTTCTACCGGGCCGACGTGGTGACCAACCCCACCCGCCTCGAAACCCTGGGCGCGCGCCTGGCCGGAAAGATCATCGGCTTCCTGCAGCGCCGCCTTGCCAAGCAGGAGTACCGCCATGCCGCTTGAGGCAACCCCGCGCCCCATCAAGATCGCCATCCTCGCCATGGGCGGGGAAGGCGGCGGGGTGCTGGCCGACTGGATCGTGGCCACGGCCGAACACGCGGGCTTCCACGCCCAGTCCACATCCGTGCCCGGCGTCGCGCAGCGCACCGGCGCCACGATCTACTACGTGGAGGTCCTGCCCGGCCCCCGCGACCGGACACGCACGCCCGTGCTCGGCCTGATGCCCGTCCCGGGCGACGTGGACGTGGTGATCGCCTCCGAGCTGATGGAGGCGGCCCGGGCAGTGCAGCGCGGGCTCGTGACCCCGGACCGGACGGTGCTGATCGCCTCGTCGAACCGCGTCTACGCCCTGCCCGAGAAGATGGCCATGGGCGACGGGCGCAAGGACTATGCATCGCTGTACGAGGCGGGACGCGCGGCCGCCCTCGAATTCGTCTGCCGCGACTATTCGGCCCTGGCCGAACGCAGCGGCAGCGTGATCAGCGCGACCCTGTTCGGCGCGCTGGCCGCCACCGGCGCGCTGCCCTGGGACCGGCAAGACTTCGAGGCCGCCATCGAGCGCGGCGGGATAGGCGTGGCCGCCAGCCTCCTGGCCTTCGACGCGGGCTTCCGCGCCCATGCCGACGCCCCCGCGCCCACCTCGGCGCCACAGACGACCGGCGCCGCCATCGACGCCCGGCTCGCGCCGCTGGACGCCCGCATCGACCGGGAGTTTCCCGCCCGGCTCAAGGAGATCCTGCGGGCGGGCATCGTCCGCACCGCCGACTACCAGGACCCGGCCTACGCCGCCCTGTACCTCGACCGGCTGCGGCCCCTCGTGGACGCCGTCCGGAACGTCGACCCGGCCGCCCGCCTGCTGCGCGAGACCGCGCGCTATCTCGCCCTGTGGATGACCTACGAGGACACGGTGCGCGTCGCCGAACTGAAGATCCGCGCGACCCGTTTCGACCGTGTCCGGCAGCAGCACGGCGCCCGTGCCGGACAGATGCTGCGCATCAACGAATTCTTCCACCCCCGTCCGGAGGAAATCGCCGACATGCTGCCGGCCGGCCTGGGGCGATGGCTGCTGGACTCGCGCTGGGCCGGCCCGCTGCTGGCTCGCGCTACCCGCCGCGGCCGCATCGTGCGCACGTCGAGCCTGCGTGGCTTCCTGCTGCTGTACGGCGTCGCGTCTTTCAAGCGGCTGCGGCCACGGTCGCTGCGGCAGGAGCGGGAGACCGCCGGCATGCGGGACTGGCTGGACCTCGTCGCGCGGCACGCGTCCGAGGACTACGACCTGGCCTGCGAAATCGCCGAATGCCCGCGGCTGATCAAGGGCTACGGCGACACCCACGCGCGCGGCCTGGGCAGCTACCGCAAGATCATTGCCATGCTGCCCGCCCTGCGCGGCCGCGGCGATGCCGCGCGCACCGTGGCCAGCCTGCGCGAGGCCGCGCTGGCCGACGACAGCGGCGAGCAGCTCGCCCGGCAACTCTCCGGCATCGAGCCTGCCGCGCGGGGAGCCCGGGCATGAGGTCTAATTGAGGGCCGCGGCCCCCCCCCCCCCCGCGCCCGCCCGTTCCATCCATCGAGGAAACCGCATGGTAACCATCCATGTCATGCCGGTCGAGATCGGCTTCAAGCACTGCGACCCCGCCGGCATCGTGTTCTATCCGCGCTATGTCGAGATCCTGAACGACACCGTCGAACACTGGCTCCGGCACGGCCTGGGCACCGGCTTCGCGGCGCTGCACGGCGAACGGCACATCGCCATCCCCATCGTCAACCTGCAGGTCGATTTCCTGGCCCCCAGCCGGCTGGGGGAGGACATCGTCTCGGCGCTGCGGATCGACGGCGTCGGACGCACCTCGCTGAAGATCGCCATCGAACTGAGCCGCGCCGGCGACGACCAGCCGGTGCGCCTGCGCGCCGCGCTGGTCCTGGTGTTCATCGACATGCACACCATGCGGCCCATCGAGGTGCCCGAGGACGTGCGCCGCGCCATCGAGGCGGGCGGCTATTGGCGGGGCTGAGCGGCCAGCATCCCGCGCCCCGGTTCCGCGGTTACCTATTCCCGAGGCCTCGCTCCGGAAAATGTAACTCGGCCATCATGGCCGGCCATGCTCCCGCCATGTGTATCCGTTCGCTAGCAAGCGAGCCGTTCGTCCTCGGCCACACGGCCTTCGTTCCGGGTTTCCCCGCAAGTTTCATCCCTCATTCAGCCACTGTTCAGGCGCCTTTGTTGCTCCTGGAGCAATTTCCCCCGCCCGCTCGACGCGCTTTTCGCAGAAAAAAGAAATGGGCTCTTTCTAACAATTGAGACATCCTGCAAACTTCCGATAACACACGGCCCCTATACTCGTTCGCGCAATTACAACGGGAAGAGCATGATTGTTTTCATTGCCATCATCGCTGCCATCTGCGTAGGGGTCCTCGTGGTCAAGGCTCGCCAACGGGCGAAGGCGCGCGAAATCGCCCGTGAAAAGCATGGCAAGCAGTGCCCGAGCTGCGGCAAGTACGTGCATCCCGCCGCTGCCATCTGCAAGCACTGCTACGCCCGGCTGCCGGCGTCCAAGACCTAGGGTTTGCGGAATTTCAGCAGGAACCCGTCGGCTTCCCCGATCGCGGCGTAGCGTTCGCGGTCCTTGTCGCCCAGCCGGAAGGTGGGCGGCAGCGTCCAGACTCCCGCCGGGTGATCCTTGGTATCCCTGGGATTGGCCAGCGCCTCCGAACTGCCGACGAAGACAAAGCCCGCCTGCTGCGCGAGCCGTATCGCGTAGTCCTGCCGCACGTAACCGTCGGCCGCGCGCGGGTCCTGGGGCCTGTCGGTCCGGCCGCGGTGGGCCTCGATGCCCAGGATGCCGCCGGGCTTGAGGGCGCGGTAGAAGGCGGCCAGCACCTCCTCGGCATAGCCGTCGTTCATCCAGTTGTGCAGGTTGCGGAAGGTCAGCACGATGTCGGCGCTGCCAGGCGGAGCGATGTCGTAGCGGCCCTTGCCGAAGGCCGTCACCCGGACCCGGTCGTACAGGGCCGGATTGGCGTCCAGCTTGGCGCGGAAATTCCGGTAGTACTCCTGGTAGTAGGCGCGTCCGCCGCCGTCCTGCGGATACTGGGCCGCATAGTAGGTCCCGCGCGGCTTCAGGTACGGCGCGAGGATCTCGGTCCAGTAGCCGGCCCCGGGCGAGATCTCGACCACGGTGGCGTCCGGCCGCAGTTCGAAGAAATGCAGCACCTCGTAAGGCTTGCGGGCGGCATCGCGGGCGGCGAACGCCGGCGTACGCGCCGGGCTGGCGATGGCCTGCTTCAGCGCGGCGTCTTCGCCGGCGGGCGCGACGGCGCACCCCGCGGCGGCCAGCGACATTCCAACTACCGCGACCAGGCTTTTGAATGACATGCGAAAGGCTCCTGTGGACGAGGACCATGCAGGGGGCGGGGCACAGTCCGTGGCTGCGCATACAATGGCGTCGTTCCACGTTTTAACACCGGCCCGCCCCAGCGGGCCATGCCAAGACCGCATATCGATCTGCGTTTCCCGTCGCTGCCCCACTTCGCGACCGAAAGGCAGCCCCCTCCGGGGCCGCGGCGCTTTTTCCCTTTCCCTTCATGATCTCAAACGCATGCGGCGTCGATTTCGGGACGTCCAACTCCACCGTCGGCTGGCACCGGCCCGCCGCCCCCTCCCTGCTGGCGCTGGAAGACGGCCAGCCGACCTTTCCGTCCGCGGTCTTCTTCCACGCCGAGGACATCGAGACCAGTTTCGGCCGCGCGGCGGTCCGGGACTACCTGGAAGGCTATGACGGCCGGCTGATGCGGGCGCTGAAAAGCCTGCTGGGCACCCCGCTGATGGAAGGCCACACCGAGGTCCAGGGCCGGGCGCTGCCGTTCCGTCTGCTGCTCTCCCGCTTCATCGGCGAGCTCAAGCGGCGCGCCGAGCGCGCGGCCGGCAGGACTTTCGACCAGGCGGTATTCGGCCGCCCCGTCTTCTTCATCGACGACGATCCGCGCGCGGACGCCAAGGCGCAGGAGACGCTGGCCGACATCGCCCGCGAGGTCGGCTTTCGCCACGTCGAATTCCAGTACGAGCCGATGGCGGCCGCCTTCGACTATGAATCGCAGATCACCGGCGAGGAACTGGTGCTGGTGGTGGACATCGGCGGCGGCACGTCGGACTTCACGCTGATACGCCTGAATCCCGCGCGCGCCGCCAATGCCGACCGGCGCGACGACATCCTGGCCAACGGCGGGGTCCACATCGGCGGCACCGACTTCGACAAGTACCTGAGCCTGCGCACCGTGATGCCGCTGCTGGGATTGGGCAGCCGCCTGGCCAGCGGCAAGGAGATGCCGTCGACACCCTACTTCAACCTGGCATCGTGGCACACCATCAACCAGGTCTATGCCCGCAAGTCTGCCACCATGCTGGCCGAGCTGTTCCACGAATCGGCAGAGAAAGACAAGCTTGCCCGGCTGCTGGAACTGGTCAAGGAACGCGCGGGCCACTGGGTGGCCTTCCAGGTCGAGGAAGCGAAGATCGCGCTGGCCGCCGAGCCCGAGGCCCGGATGGACCTGGGCCGCGTCGAGCCCGGGCTGGTCCAGGTGGCGACGCGCGCCGACCTGGATGCCGCCATCGAACACCTGGTGGACCGGATAGGCGGGACGATCGCGGGACTGCTGGACACCGCCGGCATTGCCGCGCACGCGGTCGATACGGTGTTCTTCACGGGAGGATCGAGCAGCGTGCCGCTGCTGCGCAATCGGGTGGCGTCGCTGCTGCCCGCGGCGCGCGCGGTCCAGGGAGACACGTTCGGCAGCATAGGAACGGGCCTGGCCCTGGACGCCGCGCGGCGCCTGGGATGAAACGCCGGCCGGGGCTCAGCGCCCCGACACCTGCTCGCTTTCCACGGTCATGTCCAGCACGTAGGCGTAGCGCGAGGCGTCGGCCGGCGGGTTGGCGACGGTATAGCGCTTGATCCGCAGCACGTTGCGCACGCCGGCCGAGTGGGTATAGCCCTGGATGTTGCCGTAGAAGGCTTCCCAATCGCCGTAGCCCTGCTTGATGCCGGCGCCGTCGTAGCTGACCGTGCGCACCCGCATGCACTTCATGTTGGGGATCAGGGGATGGCTGCACGGCACCAGGTCGGGCGCCACCTCCAGGAACATGGTCTCGCCCGCCGAGCCGTAGCGCGTCTGGTCGGTGGGCGTACCGGCCAGCCGCCATTGGCTGCCGTCGGCGAAGGTCAGCTTCAGGGCGGGCTGCGCCGCCGCGTCAGGCCGCGCGGCACCGCCCAGGATCTCCCAGCCCGACACCGTCGGCAGCCGCTCGGCCACGTCCCGCTCGTATTTCATCAAGGCCTGGTCGGGACACATGCGCAGGGTGCCGACCATCTGCGTGATGGACATCCGCCCGCCATCGACGCGGTAGCCGCCGCCCAGCGTATTGCACAGGCCGGCCACGGCCACGCGCTCGCCGGCGAAGGTCAGTTGCAGCGCCTGGCCGCCGTGGGTGTTCACCGCATCGGGCTGGGGCGCGCCGGTCGCGTTCAGCGCCTGCTGCAGGCGCCAGTGATAGGCCGTCAGGATCGAGGCATCGGTCTTGGCGCCTGAGCCGCCGGCCGCGCCGCCCTGCTGGGCGCAGGCCGCCAGCCCCTGCACCACGACCGCCGCGAGCAGGATTTTCCAGGTCCGTTTCATGGACGTTCTCCTTCTTCTTGAGGCCATCAAGCGTAGCATTCCACGGCGCCCACGCGCGCGGCGGCCCGCCCGGGGGGTGCTACAACTGCAATAATCGCCCCATACCCGCAACAAGTCCTGACAAAGAAACGATGCCGGCGCACTATTTCATGGCCATCGGCCTGACCGTGGTCTTCTCCATCGGTACCGTCGCCCTGCACTACGAAGCCTTGCGCTTCATTTCCTCCATCCATCCGCGGCGCTGGAGCGGGCGGGCGAACATAGGCGTGCTGATCTGCGCCATCATCGCCGCCCATTGCCTGGAAGGCCTGCTGTTCGGCGCCGGTTACTGGATAGGCGCGGAATGGCTGGGACTGGGGCACCTGACCGGCGCGGCCAGCGCGGGCCCACTGGCCTACATCTACTTCGGACTGGAAACCTTCACCACCCAGAGCCTGGGCGACATCTTTCCCACCGGGCCGCTGCGCCTGCTGGCCTCGGTGGAACCCCTGGTGGGCCTGATCCTGATCGGCTGGTCCACCTCGTTCACGTTCATTCTCATGCGGCGCAACTGGCGGGAGCGCCAGGGCGGCGCAGACCGCCGCTGAGCGCCCCCGCACCGTCCAGGCCTATATCCTTCCCATCAACAGCAGGACGATCAGCACGACCAGGATCACCCCGATGATGCCCGAGGGTCCGTATCCCCAGTTGGCAGCATGGGGCCATGCGGGAAAGGCGCCGATCAGCGCCAGCAGCAGGATGATCAGAATTATTGTGGTGAGCATGGCGTTCTCCTCGATAGCGAAGGAAGCGGCCTTGGCAAGGCCTGCCTGCCCCTCAGCAAGATGCGCGCCCGCCCTGCGCTTCAGACTCCCAGCCTGGCGCGCAGCGCCTGGCGATAGGGCCGCGACACCGACCAGGGTTGACCCAGGCCGCGCAACTGGACGGTCCACGGCATCGAAGCGCCCCGCTCCAGCGCCTTGACGTGCCCCAGGTTGACCAGCGCCGTACGGTGGATGCGCATGAAGCTCTCCTGCGGCAGCAGCGCCGCCCAGGCGGACAGGGGCCGCATGTCCCGGACCGAACCGCCGCCCGCCAGCCAGATCTGGGAATAATCGCGCGCCGAGCGCACGCCCAGGATGTCCGCCGGGGCCAGTCCGCGGGTTCCGTGCCCCAGCCGCAGGTAAAGCAGGGGCTCGTAGAGCTGCGCCCGCGCCCGGCTGCGCTCGGTTTCCGTGCCGCCATAGCGGGCCTGCGCGACCAGGTCCGCGCACAGGAACAGGCCCAGCGCCTGCGCCGGCTGCCAGCGCACCGGCGCGCGCGTCGCATCGAAGCCTATGCAGGCGCGCAGGCGGCCTTCATGGAACACGGGCACGCTCAGCACGCTGCGATCCTGCTGGCGCAGCATTTCCGCCTGCACCGACCTTGCCGCGCGCGGCATGCGCGCCACGTCATGGATCATGACGGCGCGCCGCTGGCTCAGGGCGCGATGCAGCCACGCGATCATCGTGACCGGCGCATCCTGGAGATCGCTCACATGGGAGGTGATGCCGGACCGGCACCATTCATGGGTGTTGCGAAAGCGCAGGGCGCGCGCATCGTATTCGAACATCCATGCGCGATCGACCTGAGCCAGCGTTCCCAGCGCCTGCAGGGCAAGGAAAATGGCCTCGTCCTGGGGCCGGCTCATCAGGGCCAGGGCAACCTGGTGGACCCAGGTCCCCAGCGCCGGAGCCGGCGCGCACTGGTCGCGCTCCAGGGTCTCGAAGGGCGCGTCGCTGTCCATGGCTGGCCTCTTGCGGCGCTATTTGCGGATGGCGTCCACGCACGCCTGCAACACCGGGCGCACGGCCTTCACGAACGCCTGGAAAGGCGCGCCCGTGCTGGTTTCCGGGCCGCGCCAGTTGTAGGTGAAGCAGAACGTGACCGGCACCCGGTCGACGATCATCTGGCCGGGAAAGCTGATGGTGTGGAAGTCCAGCCAGTCGATGCTGCCGCCCTTGCCATACGCGATGATGTCCGCCGGCACCACCAGCGAGATCGCGTCGGCCATCGCCAGTATCCGCTTGTACTCCGTCAGGG
This sequence comes from Pigmentiphaga kullae, assembly GCF_004216695.1. Classification (GTDB taxonomy): domain Bacteria; phylum Pseudomonadota; class Gammaproteobacteria; order Burkholderiales; family Burkholderiaceae_B; genus Pigmentiphaga; species Pigmentiphaga kullae. The sequence continues at coordinate 2,325,939 of NZ_SGXC01000001.1, read as the reverse complement.
TCGCCGGCTGGGTGAAGAACTTGCCCGACAGCGATTGCCGGTACCACGCCACCAGCTCGGTGGCCGTGCTGAGCATCGACTGCCTGTCGTTGATCGCCTGCCGCGCATTCGGCAGCGAAGGCTTCGCCAGCTCCGCCATCAAGGCCTCCCAGCCCAGGTCCACGCCGTCGGGCGCCCCGGCCAGGTACGAGAACAGGCGGCGTGTCGAATCCGGGATCCGGGTGCGCGTCAGCCCCGCCCGGGCTATCAGCTGCCGCACCCGGTCCGCCCCCACGGCGGCATAGGCCATGTCGGTGGCGGTGTTGTCGCTGTGGGCGATCATCGCCTCCAGCGCGTACTTGGCGGGCAGCGTGCCGTTCAGATCGACGAATACGGGGCTGCCGGGCGAGCGGACCTCGTCGCCGATGGTCTGCGGCATGTTCCCGGAAATGCCGTTGTACGACGTTTCCGCGTCGATCACGAACTGGCCCAGGATGAAGGTCTTGATCGCGCTGCCGATGAACAGTTGCCGGTCGGGGTTGTAGCTTGCGCTCCACGAAGCATCGGGCACGTCGGCCCGCACCAGGCAGTGCGTGCCTTCGGGCGCCAGCGCGCCGAAATCGGCCACCGCCTTGAGAACCGCGTCGCTGGCATTGCCATCGGCGGCATGGGCATCGCCCCCGCACGCGGCCACCGCCTGCACGGCCAGCGCCGACGCGGTGAACTTGAAAAGCCTGCGGCGCTGCAGATCGGCCGGGTCGATGGGGAATTGCATGGTCGGGGACACTCCGCTGGTTGACGCCCGCTCCCGCACGGCCCGCCGCATCGGCAGCCGTCATACGGGGCACGCATGGACGTCGCGGATATTGGAAGTGGGTGTGGCAATTGTCAACCAGGAACGATCAATCGACATCATTCGCCGACGAATCGACATACGCCCCGCTGGCAGCCGGCGCCCGCCAGCGAAGGCGGGCGCCAGTTTCCGCGACTCATCGCTGCATCGAGCCTCCCGGCGGCGAGCCGCTGTCAGGCGAAGGAACCTGCTTGCCCGACGCGCCCGACGACGGCCCCATGTCAGTCCGGGATTCCCGGTCGTTGCCGCCGGGCCGGGTGCGGTCGCCGGAAGGCTGAGCCGCGTCCGAGCCGCCGCGGCCGGCGGGCAAGGGCTTGCCCGAGGCTCCGCTGGACGGCCCCATGTCGCTGCGGCTTCCGTGCTCGACGGGCCCGGTCCGCTTCGTGGACTCGGGCTGCGGACTGTTCTTCCCCTGGCCCGCGGGCAGGGGCTTGCCGGACGAGCCGGTGGATGGGCCCATGTCGGTCCTGGCATCCTGGCTCGTCTGGTTGGGCGAGCTGGTCTGCGCGATGGCGAGTGGCGTGGCAGCCGCCAACAGGACGGCGAGCAGCGTGTTGCGAGTGGAACTCGAGCATTTCATGGCATCACCTCTTTGGTCTTTGGGTATGGAAGCGGTATTCCGCAAATCGCATGCCCGGCTCCGCGAGGCGGCAAAAGCCATGACCAACGCCCAAACAAAAAGGCTAGTGGCTGCTAGCGCACTAACCCTTGGAATTCCTTGGCGGGCTACGCCACATGCGCCAATCGAACGAGGGGTACTGGACTAGCCATGAACCGTCTCGCCGCGTTGGAGCATCTCGACGAAATCAGCGATACGCTTGGCGCGCGTTTCGGACCTTTTCGCCGTGCTGACGCGATAGAGGATCGCGTAGCGGTTCGCACCTTTCAAAGTCGCGAAGAACTCTGCGGCCCGGGGCGCGGCATCGAGCGCGGCCTGCAGATCGGGCGGCACCTGCGCGGAGCTCGCGGGCGCATAAGCAGCATCCCACCGACCGTCGGCCTTGGCGGCCTGCACCTCGGCCAAGCCAGTGGACTGCATCTGACCCTGCTTGATCAACTCCACAGCGCGGGTCCGATTGACCTCGGACCATTTGCTTGCGCGCTTGCGCGGCGTGAAGCGAACTAGCCAGCTCTCCTCGTCATACTTGTCGAGCTGGCCGTCGATCCAGCCATGGCAAAGCGCCGCGTCGATTGCTTCCGCTTTCGAGAGACTGGTAACCGCCGCGCCCTTTTTGGCGAGTTTTAGCCACAACCCCCTCGAAGTCCTCGGTTCCGCCGCCAGCCAAGTGCCGAAGGCGGCGGCGTCCTCAAAGCCGATTATTGGAAGGCCCGCTCGGATCTCCATTTCCATCTCCATCAGGTGGGGAGCATATTACGCCTGCCTCGTGGGGCAACGGCAGATGTCTGCGTCGGGCTGCCTTAGGCCAAGTCCCACAAGCCATCATTCAGCAGCCGAGCGTAGCGGCGACGGCTCAAAAGTCGAAACGGCGGCGAATGGCGGAATGGCGGGGCACGCCGATGAAGATGAGACTATGTCTACGCTGTAGCACTACGATAAACGTTGTGGTCTCACCGCGACCATGGCCCAACGTGGAGGTCGATCGCGAGGAAGTCCGGACATGGGCTCAAAGAGCAACCTGCTACGCGTGCTCACCCCTAACGGCGTAGGAACGGCGGCGGGCGGAGTGCCCACTGTTGTTCCGAAGTGGCGGAGCGGACGGGACTCGAACCCGCGACCCCCGGCGTGACAGGCCGGTATTCTAACCAACTGAACTACCGCTCCGCAGCGGCGTTTTTTACTGCTGCCAACCTGGGCGATTGGCGTCCCCTAGGGGATTCGAACCCCTGTACTCACCGTGAAAGGGTGATGTCCTAGGCCTCTAGACGAAGGGGACCTGGAACTGCTTTGTGGTGGAGGTAAGCGGGATCGAACCGCTGACCTCTTGCATGCCATGCAAGCGCTCTCCCAGCTGAGCTATACCCCCACTGCGTACTGCCATCCATCTGGGTGGATGCCCGCGGAAATTTTTTCAAGCGGGATCTGGATTATAGCCATATTTTTGCTTGCGGGTCCAAGCAGGGCGGCACTCGAACCCAAGCATCTCACCCATGTTCTCAATGCGTGGACACAGCCTCTTCGATGGTCTTCGCAATCCATTGATTGAGGCTTTCGCCCTCCGCCGCCGCGGCAATGCTCGCGGCTTCGTGTACCTTCGCGGAAACACGCAGATTGAATTTCCCTGAAAAGTGCTTACGCGGCTCAATGCCACGCTCCTCACATATGTCGAGAAAGACCTTGAGCGATGCCTTCCCTTCGCGAACGAGGCCGGGAACATCCGACGCGTAGAAGTCGGCCCCACCATTGAGTCCGACGAACTCTCCCCGGAACATCTTTTTGGTACCAAAATCCAAGACTCGAAAGCTTGATGGGCTCCCAAGAATGCCGGGACAGAAAAGCAAAAGCCCTGCTAAACACGGGAATTTAGCAGGGCTTTCTGATTCTTGGCGGAGCGGACGGGACTCGAACCCGCGACCCCCGGCGTGACAGGCCGGTATTCTAACCAACTGAACTACCGCTCCGCAGCGGCGTTTTTTTACTGCTGCCAACCTGTGGCGGTTGGCGTCCCCTAGGGGATTCGAACCCCTGTACTCACCGTGAAAGGGTGATGTCCTAGGCCTCTAGACGAAGGGGACCCGGAACTACAGTACTGCAACAACTTCTTCCCGGACTGGTGGAGGTAAGCGGGATCGAACCGCTGACCTCTTGCATGCCATGCAAGCGCTCTCCCAGCTGAGCTATACCCCCGTCCTGCGAAGAAGCGAGATTATGCACGGTTTTTAAACCGCGTGCAAGCGGGCCAGCACTTTCTCGCGACCGAGCAGTGACAGGACCGCATCGATGGCCGGCGTCTGCGCCCGCCCCGTCACGGCCACCCGCAGCGGTATCCCGAGCGCCGGCATCTTGACGCCATGCTTGGCCAGGGTGGCCTTCATCAGCGCCGCGATCTGCTCACGGGTCCATTCGATCGAGCCGGCCTCCTGCGCGAAGTCGCGCAGGATGGCGCGCGCAGCGTCGGTCAGGTGCTGCGCGACCAGTTCAGGCGGCGTGGCGGCGGCATCGAATTCGCCGCAGAACAGCATGGCATCGTCGGCCAGTTGCTCGAGCGTTTCGGCCCGCTCCTTGAGCAGCGCCATGATGGCCGGCAGGTCCACGCCCTCGACCGCCCCGCCCCGCCTGGCGATGCGCGGCGCAACGCGCGCGGCCAGGTCGGCATCGGCGCTCTGCTTGATGTAGTGGGCGTTGACCCAGTTGAGCTTCTTCGGATCCCATTGCGCGGCGGACTTCGACAGGCTGCGGGTATCGAACCACTCGACCAGCTGCTCGCGCGTGAAGATCTCGTCGTCGCCGTGGCTCCAGCCCAGGCGCGCGAGATAGTTGATCATGGCTTCCGGCAGGTAGCCCTGGTCGTCGTACTGCATGACGCTGACCGCGCCATGGCGCTTGGACAGTTTTTCGCCGTCCGGCCCCAGGATCATGGGCACGTGGCCGTATTCCGGCAGCGTGGCGCCCAGGGCCTGCAGGATGTTGATCTGGCGCGGCGTGTTGTTGACGTGGTCGTCGCCGCGGATGACGTGGGTGATGCCCATGTCCCAGTCGTCCACCACCACGCAGAAGTTGTAGGTGGGCGTGCCGTCGGGCCGGGCGATGATCAGGTCGTCCAGTTCGGCGTTGGCGATGGTGATGGGCCCCTTGACCAGGTCGTTCCAGGTGACGTCGCCGTCCAGCGGGTTGCGGAAGCGCACGACGGGCTTGCGGCCCTCGGGCACCGGCGGCAGGGCCTTGCCCGGCTCGGGCCGCCAGGTGCCGTCGTAGCGCGGCTTGCGCCCTTCGGCGCGGGCGCGCTCGCGCATGGCTTCGAGTTCGTCGGGCGAGCAGTAGCAGTAGTAGGCCGACCCCGCGGCCAGCATGCCCGCCAGCACCTCGCGATAGCGGTCCATGCGCCGCATCTGGTAGAACGGGCCTTCGTCGTGCTCGAGCGCCAGCCACGCCATGCCGTCCAGGATGGCCTGCACCGCTTCGGGGGTGGAACGCTCCAGGTCGGTGTCCTCGATCCGCAGCACGAAAGTGCCGCCATGATGGCGCGCGAACGCCCACGAGAACAGCGCGGTGCGTGCGCCGCCCAGGTGCAGGAAGCCGGTGGGCGACGGCGCGAAGCGGGTACGGACCGCGGGATTGCGGCCGGACGACGAGGAATCGGTGCTCATAGGAAAACGGCTCTCGTGCTGAGGTGAATACTGGGCGCGCGAAGCGCGCGAGGGTCGACTGACCGGGGTAGTATTGTATGGCAGCGAGACCGTGCGGCCCCCGAGGGCCGCCGCGCACCGCCGCGTCCTCATCCAAAAAGGAGGGCCATGTCCCAGCACGCCCTGTCCCCGCTGTTCGATCCCCGCTCGCTGATCGCCGTCAGCGACCGCCCGCTGCCGCTGATGGCATCCCTGCCCGCCGCGCTGCGCGCCCGCACCACCGAACTGCGGCTGGACGAGCGGCAGGCCTGCGCGCTGCCCGCGGAACTGGCGCAGGCGGCCGAACGGCCCGATCTGGCGGTGGTGTCCGTCCCCCGCGAGGCGCTGCGGACCACGCTGGAGACGCTGGCGCCGGCCCGGCCGCGGGCAGTGGCGGTGCTCACGCACGAGCCGTCGCTCGAGGACAACGATTTCTGCCGCGCCTGGGCCTCGGACCACGACTGCGTGCTGCTGGGGCCGCACAGCTTCGGGCTGCAACGGCCGCACGCCGGCCTCAACGCCAGCGTGCATCCCTCGCTGGGGCGCTCGGGCCGCGTCGCCCTGGTCACGCAGTCGCGTTCCATCATGGCGGTGGTCATGGACTGGGCCGACGACAACCGGACCGGCTTCTCGACCGTCGTGTCCCTGGGCAGCGAAGCGGCGCTGGACGTCCCCCGCGTGCTGGACTTCCTGGTGGCCGACGCGCGCACCGACAGCATCGCGCTCTACCTGGAGGACGTGCGCGACGCCCGCGAGTTCATGAGCGCGATCCGCGCCGCCGCCAGCGTCAAGCCGGTGGTGGTGCTCAAGGCCGGACACGCGGGCCGCGAGCGCACCAGCGTGCGGCCGCTGGCCGCGGACGAGGCGGCCTGCGCCTTGCCGCCGGGGCCGCCCACCGTCCCGTCCGACATGGTCTTCGACGCCGCGCTGCGGCGCGCCGGCGCGGTGCGGGTCCGCTATTTCGTGCAACTGTTCTCGGCGGTCAAGGCGCTGGGCTTCGCCAAACTGCCCAGCGGCCGGCGCATCGCGGTGCTGGCCAACGGCAGCGGTCCGGCGCAACTGGCGCTCGACCAGTTGGGACCGGGCCGGCCGGTCATGCGCGCGGAACTGAGCGAAGACACGCGCCGGCAACTGGCGGACACCCTCAGCGCCAATGCCTGGACCGACAACCCCGTGGTCGAGTTCTCGGCGCCCGATCCGCAGGCCTGCGCGCGGGCCGTGCAGGCCATCGTCGCCGACGCCGGCGTGGACGGCGTGCTGGCCGTGCTCTCGCCCGACCCCGAGGCCGACATGCGCGCGGTGGCGCAGGCCCTGGCCGCCAGCGCCCCCAAGGCCCCGAAGCCGGTCATCACCTGCTTCATGGGCGACGCCGCCATGCGGCCGCTGCGCCGCATCCTGGACGATGCCGGCTCGCCCTCCTTCCGCACGCCCGAGGCCGCGGTGGACGCCTTCGGCAATCTGGCCACCTATCACTACAACCAGCAGTTGCTGCTGCAGACCCCGCCGCCCGAGCCGCCCGGCCAGGAACCCGACCTGGCCGGCGCGCGCATCCTGCTCGACGGCGCGCGCAGGGAGGGCCGGCTGACCCTGACCGAACCCGAGAGCAAGGCGCTGCTGGCGGCCTTCCACATCCCGGTGGTCCAGGTCCTGCTTGCCCGCACGCCGGCCGAGGCGGTGATCGCCGCGCAGCAGATCGGCTTTCCCGTGGCCATCAAGATCGACTCGCCCGACGTGGTGCGCAAGTCGGCCGTGCGGGGCGTGCACCTGGACATCCGCAACAGCACCGAACTCGTCACGGCGTACCAGCGCATGCTGGCGAACGCCCACGCCGCCGCGCCGCAGGCCTACATCGAAGGCATCACGGTGGAAGCCATGGCCGGCCCCCCCGGATCGGCCAAGGTCTCCATGGGCGTGGCGCGCGACGCGTTGTTCGGACCGGTGATCCGCTTCGGGTCCGCGCGTTCGCGCAGCGAAAGCCCCTCCAACCGCAGCCTGGAACTGCCGCCGCTCAACGGCTTCCTGGCACGCCGCCTGATGGAACGCTCGCCGGTCTGGCGCTACGCGCTGGCGGGCCAGCTCTCGCCGCGCGCCCTCGACGCGCTCGAGGACGTGCTGGTCCGCATCTCCGAAATCGTCTGCGCGCTGCCCGACATCGAGACCATCGACATCGACCCCGTCATGATCGACGGCGACCGGGTCGTCGCGGCCGACACCCGCATCACCCTTACGCGCGAGACCGCGGGCGAGGCCGACGCGGGGCTGGGCGGCTACGCCCACATGGCCATCCACCCCTACCCCGCCCGCCTGGTCCGGCACCTGCAGTTCAAGGACGGCTCGCCCTACACCATCCGCCCCATCCGGCCCGAGGACGCCGCGCCGCTGCAGGACTTCACCCGCCAGTTGTCCGAACACACCCGCTACATGCGTTTCATCTCGTTCATGCGCGAACTCTCGCCGCGGACGCTGGCGCGCTACACCCAGGTCGACTACCACCGCGAACTGGCCCTGGTGGCGACGGTCTGGGAAACCGACCCCGACCACCCCGGCGAGCTGCGCGAGACCGTCATCGGCGTGGCGCGCTACCTGCTGAACGCCGACGGCGAAAGCGCCGAGTACGCGCTGGTCATCGGCGATGCGTGGCAGCGCCGCGGGCTGGGCATCCAGCTCATGACGACGCTGGTGGACGCGGCGCGCAGGCAGGGACTGGCCATGATCGAGGGGGTGGTGCTGGGCAACAACCGGCCGATGCTGACACTGATGGGCAGGCTGGGGTTCCACATCGACGTAGACCCCGACGACTTCAGCATGCGGCGGGTGTGGCTGCGCCTGCAAGGCGGCGACGCGGCCACGGACGAAAGCGCGGCAGGCTAGCGCGCGCGGGCGCCCTCGTGCCTGGCCAGGCCGGCGACGAACCCCAGCGCGGCCAGGGCCGCCAGCGCCGACACGGCAAACCCCAGCACCGCCCCATGCGCCAGCAGACCCGCGCCCAGCGCGGTCCCCAGGGCGATGCCCAGGTAGATGCAGGAGGCATTGAGCGCCACCACCAGCGGCGCCTCCTGCGGCGCGGCGTTGGTCAGGCGAAGTTGCTGCGGCGGCGTCTGCCCCCAGCTGCTCATGCCCCAGACCAGCACCAGCAGCCCCACCGCCACGTCATGCCCGGCGCCGGCCACGGCCAGCCACGCCATGATCCCGAATGACGCCGCCATGGCCACATAGGCGGTGACCGACACCGGCGTGGGGCCCCAGCGATCGGTCGCGTAACCGGCAAGCAGATTGCCCAGCACCGCTCCGACGCCATAGCAGAGCAGCATCATGCCGATGCGCCCGTCGGCGATCCCCAGGGCCTGCAACGCGGGCACGCTATAGGCATAGACAATGTAGCAGGCCGTCATGCCGACCACCGTGAGCGGCAGCACCCAGGCCACCGCCGGCCGGCGCAGCACCGCCAGGCGCGCGCGCAGCGACGAACGCGGCTGGCCCGGCAGGGAAGGCATGATCAACGCCACGCCCGCACAGGCCAGCCCCGCCAGCGCGGCCACCATGCCCAGCGCCGTGCGCCAGCCGAACCACTGGCTGACCAGGTTGCCCAGCGGCACGCCCAGCGCCGTCGCCACCGTCAACCCGCCCGTGACCAGCGAAAACGCCCGCGCCCGCAACTCCGGCCGCACCAGCGCCCCACCCGCCGCCGTCGCCGTCGGCGTATAGGCCGCCGCCCCCACGGCAGCCAACGCACGGCTGGCCAACAGCGTCCAGATATCCGGCGCCAGCGCCGACAGCAGATTGGCCACCGCCAGCACCACCAGCGCCCCCACCAGCACCCGATTACGCGCCCACGGCGCCGTGACCGTCGCCAGCACCGGCGCCAACAGCGCATAAGTCCCCGCGAACACCGTGACCGACAACCCTGTCAGGGAATTCGACGCCTGCAACGACTGCGCGATCGACGGCAGGAACCCCGACACGATGAACGCATCCGTCCCTACCGCGAACGTCCCCAGCGCAAGAATGGCAACCGATCCCAGCCCCTGCCCCGGCAAGGCACTGGCGGACGAAGAAGAGCTACGCGTCATGATGAATAACTCGACAGGAAGCAAGGCAACGCCTCAATCTAGATATCTTATATCCAGATTAAGAACAAAACAAACCCCAAATCCAGCCAGCGAAGCACAGATGCCACAAACCAAGACAACAGCACCAGACCCAGGAAACCGCGGATCTGGCTCCGCCAGTCCGCCGGTTTCGCCCCCTGGGGGGCGCGCGAAGCGCGTAGGGGGGGGCCTACTTCAAGCTGAAATCCACCCCCGTCTGCTTCGCGCCCTCGGCGGCCTTGGCCTCGACCTTGGGCGCAACCACGAAGGCCCGCTCGCCCAGCTTGGCTTCGCGCAGCACGGCCATCACGGCCTGCGCGCGCCGTACGGCCAGTTCGCGCAACTGCTCGGGCCCCACGTTCACGCTGGCGGCCAGCAGCGATTCCATCTCTGGCCCGGGCAAGGACTTGGCAAGCCCGATCATGTTGCGCGGCTTGTCGATCTTGGCGGCCTTGTAGGCGCTTTCCAGGTAGCGGGCCCGCTGCGCGGCGTCCAGGGGCGGCAGGTCCTTCGCGTCGCCGTCGTCGCCCTTCTTGCGCAGGTCTTCGCGCTGCTGGGCGCGGATCAGGGCCTCGACACCCGCCTTGCGCAGGCCGTCGGTGTCCACCGATGGGTTGGCCCGGCCGGCCACGTCCAGCTTCAACGCCGGGCGGTCGTTCAGCGCCTTGACCAGCGTCTCGATGCGCTTGCGCGCATCGTCGTCGAGCACGGCGCGGCCCGGCGCGAAGTCGATGTGGGACAGTTCCTCGCCCGAGCCGAAGGCCGAGGCCAGCAGCGAGAACGGCGCCGTCACGGCGCGCACGATCAGGTTGACCAGCGCGCGGAAGATGATGCCGCCCACCGAGAACTGCGGATCGTCCAGCGACCCCGAGATGGGCAGCTCGATGTCGATCTCGCCCCGGCTGTTCTTGAGCAGCGACACCGCCAGCAGCACCGGCAGCTTCAGGGCGTCGGGACTGTCGACGCGTTCGCCGAAGGTGAGCTGGTCGAGGAAGATCTTGTTGGTGGCCTGGAGCTTGCCGTCCTGGATCAGATAATGCACGTCCATCGACAGCTTGCCGCGCTCGATGGCATAGCCGGCGTACTTGGCCGCGTAGGGCGTCAGCGCCGGCAGCTCCACGCCCTTGGCGCTGGCATGGATGTCCGTGTACAGCCGCGGCCCGAAAGGATGGAGCTTGCCGGTGATATCCACCGGCGCGTCGCCGTCCACCTTGGCCGTCACCTGCACGTCGGCCGGCTGGCTGTCGGCCGATGACACGGCCGAGATGCTGCCGGCGATGTCGGTCAGGTTGGCGCGATAGTTGGGCTTGACGAAGTTGTCGGTGAAATTGATGTGGCCCCGCGCCAGCTGCACCGCGCCCACACGGATGTCGCGCGGCATGCCGCCCGCCTCCGGGGCGGCACTGGCTTCCTTGGCCGGCTGGGCAACCGCGGGTTTGCTTTCCCCGGGTTTGCTTTCCCCCTTCGCGGCCGGTTCCGCTGGCTTTTCGGCCGTGATGGACCCGGCCTCTTCGCCCGGCTGGACGATCAGTTGCGACAGGTTCAGCCGCCCCTGCTCGCTCAGGATCACGCGCGCGAAGAAGTCCTCCAGCGAGATGTCGCCCAGGTCGGCCTTGAGCGTCTCGCCCGCGCTGACCACGTTCAGGCGCTTGAACGCCAACCGCTTCCATTTCAGGAAATCCGCCGCGTTGAGCTTGTCGACCAGATCCAGGTTGGAAACCTCGGCGGCGCCGGTCCAGACCGCGCGCTGCGGCTGCCTGCCGGTGGCTGCCGCGAATTCCAGCCTGCCGTTGGCGCCCGCCACGACGCTCTTGACGGTGGCGTTGAGCCGCTCGGCCAGGTAGGGGGCCAGCGCGGTCAGGTCGAGCCGGTCGGCGCGCACCTGGGCCTTGACCGCAAGCGGCTCGGGCACGACCGTGCCCTTGATGTCGGCGGTGCCGCGGCCCTGGACGGACGAGCGCAGCGAGAAATCGACGGGGGCGCGCAGGTCGGAACCGACATTGCGCGCCTCCATCTGCAAGCCGTCCAGGCGCAGCGCCACACGGGGCGACACGGATTCGTCCGTCAGCCGCAGCGAGCTCTTGGCCACCGACAGCGTGCCGGCGGTCACCTTCCACGCGGCCTGGGCGGGCGCCGAAGAAGCCGGGGCCGGCTTGCCGGCGGACCGGGCGCGGGGCGCGGCGGGAACCGCGATGTCCGCCCAGCTCACGGCCGACGAGGCCGACCGGGTGGCCGCCAGGGCCAGGCCGTCGATGGCGATGCGCTCGATCCGCGCCGTGCGTGCCGCCAGGTCGCCCGCCAGGCCGCCCACCTCCAGCGATTCCAGTTTCAGACTGGAGGCCTTGTCCGAAACGGGCGCCGCGGCCAGCTTGCGCAGCGCGACGCTGCCGTCGCTCCAGCGCACCGCCAGGGATTCGCCCTGCTCGACGTGCAGCTTGGCCGCCGCGCCCAGCGAACCGTCGTCGATGCGCAGCGCCAGATAGGGTTTCCACAGCGGCGCCAGCGCGGGCAGCGCCAGCGCATCCAGCTTGAGATCGAGGTCCGCCGAGAAAGGCTGGAGGCGGATCGGGCCGCTCACGTCCAGGCGCCCGGCCTCGCCCACGCGCGCGGCCACGGTCAGCGGCGTGGCCTGGTCCTGCGCGGCGGGCAGGTTCAGGCCGCGCAACTCGGCCGCGAACTCGGAGATGCGGTAATCGAAACGGTCCTGCTCATCGTGCCAGGCAAGCTCGCCGTCCTGCAACGCCACGGTTCCCACCGACACATGCCAGGCATCGGCCTGTGCGGGGGCCGGCGCGGCGGGCGTGGAAGGCTGCGGGGACGAAGGCGCCGGAGCGGCGCTGGCGGGCGGCTGCGGCGGCGCGGCCGCGGGGGCAGGTGTCGCCGGCTGCTGGAAACGCGCGGCCACCTCGGCCAGGTTCACGCGCCCGTCGGCCGAGCGGCTGGCATGGATCGACGGGCCGGCCAGAACGATGCGTTCGGCCTGGAAACGGCGCGCCAGCGGCTCCAGCGCGAATTTCTCCAGCGCCAGGCTCTTGAACGCCAGCAGCGCGGCATCGCCCTGGTCGCGCACGTCCACCTCGCGCACGGTGGCGCTGCCCTCCAGGCGCACCTTGGGCGCCGCCGAGCCGCCCTCCTCGAACACCAGTTGGGCATCGCTGTCGAGCCGCGCATGCTTGAGCACCACCGGCACCGCGCCCGGCACGGCATCGGCCAGCGCATCCAGCCCCAGGTCGTCGATCTTGAGATGCAGCGAGGACGTGCGCGGCGTATCGAAGGGCCGCGCGGTGCCCTCCAGGTTGAACGGACTGCCGTTGACCAGCGCCGACAGCCGGGGCTGCACGTCGATGTCGGTGGCATAGGCCAGCGTGGACAGGAAAGGAATGCCCACCTGCAGGTCGCGCACCGTATGCTGGCGGCCCGTGACCTTGTCGTCGATGGTGATCTCGCCGCCGTCCAGCTTGAGGTTGTTCAGCGAAAAGCGGGGCGGTGGGCCGTCTTCCGAGGGCTTGGCGGCCAGCCGCTCGAGGATGTCGCTGATGTTGAAGCGCTGCGGCCCTTCGCGCACCAGCGAAACGCGCGGCGCGGTGATCGCCAGCCCGTCCACCACCGGCGCGAACCGGAACAGCGACGAGATCGAGGCATTGACCTCGACCTGCTCGACCGAGAAATCCGGATTGGCGCCGGCCCGGTCGAGGATGGCGAAATCATGGACACGCAGGCGCAGCTTGAAGGGATTGAACGAGACCTCGCCCATGCGGGCCGTGCGGCCCAGAACCTCCGGCACCTGCGCCAGCGCCACGCTGCGGACCAGCCGCGGAATGCCCCAGGCGGTCAGGGCCAGGAACAGCAGCCACAGCGCCAGCAGGACGATGAGAATACGCACCAGCGGCTTGCGCCGCCGCTTGATGCCGTCGACCGCACCCGCCAGCGTGAAAGCCACGTCGCGGTCCGGTCAGAGGGAATTGCTGGCCGACATGAACAGCTTGGTCGATCGCGCCCCGCTGCGGCAGAAGGCCAGGACCGGCCCCGGCAGCGTCTTGAGCAGCGACGCGAAGGTGGAAACGTCGCCGGGCTGGATGTTCGCGCCGTTGACCGGCTGGTGGACGTAGTTCAGCCCCGCCGCCTGCGCCGCGGCCTCCATCTGCTGGCTGGAGGGCTGGGCCGGGCCACCTTCGAAGTCGGGCCGGTTGTTGATGACGCTCTTGAAACCGGCCGCCGCGACGGCCGCCATGTCATCGGGAGCCAGCTGGGGCGCCACGGCAAAGTTTTCGGTAAGGGAAGTGAATGCGGACATGCGTGTCTCCGGAAGGCCCCCCCACGCGCCGCGCGCGCTCCCGAAAGCGCCTTGCGGGGCGCGCGTTGCGGGAGATCGATAAGGGGTAATCCTAACTCGGAGACGTCCGCCAGACAAACGAAATGCGCACTGTAAGCCGAGGTTCCGCGCCGCCCCCGGGGGCGGCGCGGACCGGCTCACGACGAACCGGCCTTGCCCTGGATCTCGATGACCACCCGGCGATTCGGCGCCAGGCAGGCGATCAGCTCGTTGCGGTTGCGCTGGTCGCACTGCACCACCGGTTCGCGCGAACCCCTGCCGTCCGAACTGATCAGATTGGACGGCACGCCGGAATTGACCAGGTAAGTCACCACCGTGGCGGCCCGCTGGCGCGACAGCCTGTCGTTGTAGCTCGCGCTGCCCAGCCGGTCGGCATGGCCGATCACGCGCACCCGCTCGACGTCCACGCTGCGCAGTTCCTTGCCGATCTCATTCAGGCGGCGGCGCCCCTCGGGCGAGATGCTGGCCAGGTCGGACTTGTCGAACGCGAACAGCGCGTCGGCGCCCAGCGTGATCTGCCTGGGAGCCGGCTTGACCGGCACGGGCGCGGGCGGCGGCGGAGGCGGCGGCGCGGCCACCGGGCGCGGGAATACGAAGTCCGCGCACTCGCGCCGGTTCCAGTTGCCGGCCTCGGTCTGCATGTCCTTGTTGAAACGCAACTGGTACTGGCAGGTGATGAACTCGTTGCCGTTGCCGGTGCGGAAATTGAAGATGTAGTTCCAGGTGCGCACGCCGAACACGCCCTCGCTGAAGTGCGGAGGGCCCAGCAGGTCGTAGACCTGCGGCTTGGTCATGCCCGGGATCATCTGCCTGAGATTGTCCAGGTTGACGAATGTGCCTTCCTTCAGCGACGCGGATTCGCGGGCCGGGAACTCCACCGCGGACCCGTTCGCCGCGGCCGCCGAGGACGGCGCCGGCGAGGCGGGCTCCTTCGAGCTGCGGAACATCGAGCAGCCGCTCATCACGGCCAGCGAAACCACGCATGCGGTCAGCAGCGCGAGACGCCTGCCGGCCTGGCCGGCGCGGCGGGCATGGGGGTTCTTTTCTTGCATCCTGACCTCCGATGATTCGTTCATGCGCGCTACCACTGGTAACCCGCGCCGATGACGGCGCCCACCTTGCCCTGCGAATTGACGTTGCCGGCAATCTTGTAGACCCAGCGGCCATTCTCGGAAATGGTGGACAGCCCCACGGCAATGGCGGACTGTCCGAGATAATGGCTGGCGGCCGCCGAGGCCATGCTGCGTCCCGGGGTGTACGCCTGCGGCAGGCCCGCCACCGCCATGGCCGAGGCCGCGCCGGCGTTGGCGTTGCGCTCGACCTTGCGCAGGTCGTCGCGCACGCTGCTGATGCTGCTGGTGAAGTCCGAGGTGGCGCTGCGCAACTGCCGCAGGTTGACGGCATCCGTATCCGCGGTGCCGTCTCCCACGTTGACGATCTGCCGCTCCTGGCCCGCCGCGCCCACCGACACCACGTTGGGCCGGTTCGCCACCGAGTTCGTGCCCAGGGCCACGCTGTTGGCGCCGCTGGCCTGCGCCCCGGTGCCCAGCGCCATGCTGTTGGCCACCGTGGCCTGGGCGTTGTTGCCCAGCGCGACGGTGTTGCTCTGGGCGGCATTGGCCTGATTGCCGATCGCGACCGAATTGGTGGCCGCCGCGCCCGTCTGCGCGCCGTTGCCCATGGCCATGCTGCCGCTGCCCTCGGCCTTGGCGCCGGTGCCGAAGGCCGAGGCGTTGGCGCCGGAAGCCAGCGCGGAATTGCCCACCACCGTCGAGTTGGCGCCCAGCGCCTGCGCCGAATTGCCGACCGCCGTCGAGTTCTCGCCCTTGGCGATGGAGGCATTGCCGACCGCCGTCGCCGCCGCGCCTTCGGCCACCGCGCCCGCGCCGCCGGCCACCGAATCCTTGCCGGTGGGCTTGGGCTTGTCCCGCGCGAGCGAGTTCTCGATCTGGAACATGCCGTCCTTGCCTTCCTGGATGTTCGTCACGTCCTTCTTGATATTGGTGACGTCGCCCGAGACTTCCTTCAACTGCGCGTAGTTGACGGCGTCGGTATCCTCCGTGCCGCGCGCCACGTTGGTGATCTGGCGCTCCTTGCCCGCGGCACCCACCGATACGGTGTTGTCGCGGTCGGCCACCGAACCCGCACCCAGCGCGACGCTGTTGTTCGCCTTGGCCTCGGAATTGGCGCCGATGGCGGTCGAATCCGTACCGGTGGCCTTCGAGCCCGACCCTACGGCGGTCGCGTTGGCGCCGCTGGCGGCCGAGCCGGAACCCATCGCCGTCGACTGCGCGCCGGTGGCCTTGGCATCGGAACCCACCGCCGTCGAAGCCGCTCCGGAGGCCGTCGAGGCGCCGCCCATGGCCACGCTGTTGTCGGTGGCCGTGGTCGCGCCGTTGCCGACCGCCACGCTGCTCGCGCCGTTGGCCACCGCAGCCGGACCCGCCGCGACGCTGTTCGCGCCGACGGCCTGGGCCCCGTCCAGGGTCGAATTGGCCTTGAAGTACTTGGTGTCGACGCTGATGTCGTTGATGCGCTTGTACAGGCTCAGGTTGCTCATGACGTTGGTCTCGTCCTGAGTCCATCCCCACAATTGCGAACCGTTGATCGCCTCGGTGCTGGTCGAGGTGACCGCCCCCTTGGCGACGTTCGAGATCACCGTGCCGGTGCCGCCCGGATTCAGCGTGATCTTGGTCTTGGTGTCGTCGTCGTACTTCACCGCCAGCTTGTCCACGTCGCCGATGCGGTTGTCCACCGCCTTCAATTGCGCGATGTTGGCCGCGTCGTTGTCGGCGCTGCCCGCCGACACGTTGGTGATGCGGCGCGTGGCGCCGGCGCTGCCCACCGAGACTTCGCCCGCCGAAGCTTGCCGTGCGGTCAACGCATAGGCGACATAGTCGGCCTGCGCGCCCACGGTCGTGGTCGAACCGGCGCCCAGCGCAACGCTGTTGGCCATGCTGGCATTGGCGCCATTGCCCAGCGCCACGGCATTGGCGGCCGAGGCCACGGACGCGCCGCCGGCGGCCACGCTGTCCGCGCCGGCGGCCGAGGCGGCCGCCAGGGTGGAGTTCGCCTTGAAGTACTTGGTGCCGCTGTTGTCGATGTTGGTGACGCGGTTGTCCACGTTCGTCACGCGATTGTCGACGTTGGTAATGTTGGTATTGGTGTCGTTCAACTGCGAGCCGTTCACCGCGTCGGTGCTGGTCGCGTTCACGGCGCCGGCCTTGACGTTGGTCACGACCGTGCCGCCGGCGCCGGCCAGCGTCACCTTGCCGCGGGTAGCGTCGTCGTACTTGACCGAGTTGACATCGACGTTATCGATCTGGTCGGACACGGCCTTGAGCTGGCGCACGTTGACGGCATCGGTATCGGCCGTGCCGCCCGCCACGTTGATGATCTGCCGCTCGTTGCCCGCCGAACCCACGGACACCGCGCCGCGCACCGGCACCGCAGCGTTGGAGAACAATTCCTTGCCGCCGCCTTCGCGGTCAGACACGGACTGGAAGCCCAGCGCGACGCCGCCCGCCACGGTCGACGACGCGCTAGCGCCGACGATGGTCTGGCCGTTGGCGTTGCCGTAGGTGCTGTCGCCGATCAGGACCGAGTGGCCCTTGCGCGCCGCGTAGTTGGTGTCGGGCACGCCCGGCATGTTGGGATCGGTGAAGATCGTCCCGGCGTCCTCGTTGGGCAGGATGTGCTTGGCGTTGGTGCCGATCACGACTTCCTGCGAACCGTTGGCCGAAGCGCCGTCGCCGATCAGCACCTGATTGTTCTGCGCCGCGGGAATGTCCCAGCAGGTGGCGCCGGCCAGGCCCAGCACGTTCAGGCAGTTGTTCTTGTCCACCCACGACGGCGGCTGCGTGCCCGGCAGCAGCAGGCCATTGTTGTAGGTCAGGCCGGAATTGATGTTGGTGATGTAGTTGCCCGAGGTCACGCCGCCCAGCAGGGTGAGCTTCTGTTCGGGCAGCGAACCGCCCAGCGTGCCTTGCAGCGTGCCTGTGACCGGCGCCAGGTCCAGGATGGGAATGCCCAGCACGTTGACCACGCTGAAGCGGGCGTTGATGTTCTCGCGGTTCACGCTCAGCGCGCCGGAGCGCATCCACGCTTCCTTCTGGCCGAACAGGCTCATCGTCAACGGCTGCAGGCCCTGCCCGACGCCGCCCAGCAGGCCGGCCGTG
Source organism: Pigmentiphaga kullae (assembly GCF_004216695.1). Taxonomy (GTDB): domain Bacteria; phylum Pseudomonadota; class Gammaproteobacteria; order Burkholderiales; family Burkholderiaceae_B; genus Pigmentiphaga; species Pigmentiphaga kullae. The sequence continues at coordinate 2,308,224 of NZ_SGXC01000001.1, read as the reverse complement.
CCGATCACCAGGCCGGTGGGCGCGGGTGGATTGAGCGGCGGCGGCTCCGAGCCCGACGAGGCGGCAACCGCCATGGTCTGACGGTTGGAGCTGCTGGGGAACAGCGAGCCTCCGGTCGGCAGGATGCCCAGCGTACCGTTGCCGCTCAACGGCGACATGGGCGAAGCCGGCACGCTGTTGGACAGCGTGGCGACCGACCCCAGCGACGCCGCCGAAGCGACGGCGCCATCGACGGGCGAGGCGGCATTCCGGCTCTTGTCGACCGGCGCGGAAGCCAGCACCTCGGCCAGCTTGGCGGGGACCGACTCGACGGCGGTGCCGACCTTGCCCGGCAGCGCCGAGGCGACCTTCTTCGTCACCGCGGCGGGCGCGGCGGCGATGGCCTGGACCGCGGCGGGAACCGGCGCGGCGGCCAGCACCTCGCTGACCACGGGCAGCGACGGCACGGCTTCGGCAATGGGTACCTGCTGCAATGCCGAGGCCGGCGGCAACATGGGCGAACCGATGCCGGCCAGGGCCGCCGCGGTCTGCGAAACGCCCTGCTGCACGGCCGACGCCACGGGGGCGATGCTGGGCGCCGCATTGGTCGTGGCCTGCAGCAGCTGGCTCATCACGCCCACCGCGGCGCCATCGGTCAGCCGCGCGTTCGACAGGCCCGGCACGCCGTGCATGCCGTCGGCCGCCGCCGGCGCCGCCCAGGCGCCTGCCATCAGCGCCACGGCAAGCGCGCCGGCCTTGGCGGCGCCGCCCTTACCCCTGGCACGCGCGGTCTCGGCAACCGCCACCCAACATCCGAGCCTCTGGCTCCACACGGTGCGATAGGTCTTGTTCAATTTCAGCCCCCACGGATAGGTATCCCACCAGTGCCGCGATCCGCCGGATGGGGAATCGGTCGCTGCTGGAAAACACGTTTGCGGGAGCTTCGAGCAAAAGCTATGCCATCGGCTTCGGACCTATGCGGCACGGGCCTGCGCGGACCTTGAAACCAAGGCTCGCGAAGCGGCGGAAACGTTGAAAACAAACGGGATATCGGCAATCCGAAGATGTTCCTTCGGTGCGATAGTCACACCGATTCCCGGTCCCGCGACCGGGCCGCGGAGCCGAAACGTTACGTACCATACGCAGGAGCGTTACGTAACGCGCAGGGGCCGGGAACGTCCCGCGACGACATCGCGCGCCACCTCGATGAAGGCCGCCGCCGCGGCCGAGGGCGAACGGAAGCGGTCGCGTATCAACGCGATGTCGGAGCGGACCACGGGATCGCGCAGCGGCCGGACCACCGAGTTGCCTTCGCCCGGGACCAGCGCGCCATAGGGCGGCATGATGGCGGCGCCGAACCCGGCCTCCACCAGGCTGATGACGGTGCTCAACTGGACGACCTCGACGGCGATCCGCGGCTGCAGGTCCAGGCGGGCGAAACATCCGTCCAGGAATTGGCGGAAGGAATTTTCCGGCGTGAGCGCGACCAGGGGCGTCGCCGCCAGGTCCGCCCACTTCAGATGGCGGCGGCGCGCCAGCGAATGGTCGCGAGGCAGCAGCGCCACCAGCGGCCCCTCCACCAGGGCTTCGGCCAGGTATTCGTCGCGATCCGCCGGCAGCATGCCCAGGCCCAGGTCGATGTCGGCCGAGGCGATGCCCGCGGGAATGGCTTCCGAGGGGATGTCGCGCAGCGTCAGCGCGATGTGCGGATAGGCGCTGCGGAACCGCGCGGCGATGCCCACCACCAGACGCGACATCAGCAGCGGCGGCGCGGCCACCGTCACGTGGCCATGCTGGCGCGAGGCCAGCCCCTTGACGTTGCCGACCGCCGCCGACAGGTCGGCCAGCAGGCGGGCCGCCGGCACCCGGAACTCGCGCCCGGCGTCGGTCAGGCTGACCTGGCGTGTGCTGCGGTCGAACAGCCGGCACTCCAGGCTCTGTTCCAGTTCACGAATCAGGATGCTCAGGCCCGACTGGGAAATATGGATGCGCTGGGCCGCCTTGCTGAAATTGCCTTCGTTGCACACCGCGACGAAGGCCTCGAGTTGGCGCAGGGAGATCGACATCGTGCGGATCCGCCGGTGAAGTATTGGAAATCACTATGAATCTATATGAATATTTCAATTTTTACAATTAGTCGACTCTGCTAGATTTGCCGGAACGCTTACCGCAGGAGCCATCCGGCCGTGCCGTCCACCCTGGTCCTTCACCGAGGCAAGATCATCACCTGCAACGACCGCGGCGACATCGCCCCGGCCGTCGCCATCCGCGGCCGCCACATCGCCGCCGTGGGCCGCGATGACGACGTGCTCGCCATGGCCGGCCCCGATGCGCGGCGCGTGGACCTGGGCGGCAAGGCGGTGCTGCCGGGGCTGACCGACGGCCACGCCCACATGGACCGCGAGGGCCTGCGGCGCCACCTGCCCAGCCTGGCCGGCGCGCGCACGCGCGACGACGTCCTGGACATCATTTCCGCCGAAGTCGCCAAGGCGCCGCCGGGAACCTGGATCGTGACCCAGCCGGTCGGCCGGCCGCCCGAATATCCCGAACCCGACGACGCGCTGGCCAACGGCCCCTACCCCACCCGCGACGACCTGGACCGGGTCAGCCCCGACCATCCCGTCTACATCCGGCCCATCTGGGGATACTGGCGCAACCGCGCGCCGCTGGTCTCGGTGGCCAACAGCCGCGCCCTGGCGCTGGCGGGCGTGACGCCGGCCACGGCCTCGCCCTCGCCCGACGTCGACATCGAACGCGATGCCGCCGGGCGCCCCACCGGCCGGTTCGTCGAGCGCACGCTGGTACCCATCGTCGAACACACCCTGATGCGCGCGGCCCCCGGCTTCTCCGCCGAACAGCGCGCCAGCGGCCTGCGGCACGCGATGGCCGAATACAACCGCTACGGCACCACCGCCGTGTTCGAAGGACACGGCGTGGCCGGCGAAGTCATCGACGCCTATGAGACGGTCCGCGGCCAGGGGGCGTCGACCGTGCGGTCCACCCTGGTCCTGAGCCCCTATTGGGGACCCCGTGGCGAAGGACAGGCGCTGGAGTTGCTGCGCGAATGGAGCGCCTGGCTGGCGCGCCGCGGCCGGGGCGACGACATGCTGCGGGTGCAGGGCCTGTATGCCGAGATCGACAAGGATCCGCTTAACAACATGCTGCGGGCCGGCAACCACCCCTGTACCGGCTGGGCCGGCTTCCAGGCGGGCGCGGCCCTGGATGCCGACACGCTGGCGCCGCTGCTGGCCGAGGCCGCCCGCGCCGGCATCCGCGTGGCGGGCATCTGGCCCGACCTGCTGCCCCTGTTCGAACAGGCCCACCGCCTGCACCCCATCGACGGCCAGCGCTGGGTACTCGGCCACCAGCCGGTGATCGACGCCGACACCCTGGCCCGGATACGCGACCTCGGCCTGGTGCTGACCACGCATACCAACCGCCACATCTACAAGGACGGCGATCTCTGGATGCAGCGCCGCGGCGCCGCCGGCCAGGACGACATCGTGCCGCTGCGCCGCCTGCGCGAGGCCGGGGTGGCGGTGGCGTTCGGCAGCGACAACCTGCCCGTTTCGCTGTTCGGCCCCATCTGGCACGCGGTCGCGCGCCGCAGCCGCGGCGGCGGCCGGGTGGCCCCCGGCCAGGCGCTGAGCCGGCAGGAAGCGCTGGACATCGCCACGCGGGGCGGCGCCTGGCTGACATTCGACGAAGACACCCGAGGTTCGATCGAGCCCGGCAAGCTGGCCGACCTGGCGGTATTGAACGCCGATCCGCTGACCTGCGCCGAGGACGAGATCGCCACGCTGCATTCCCTGTTGACGGTGGTCGACGGCCACATCGTCGCCCCACCCCCTGAAGGAGCTTGCCCATGAAATCCGTTCCGTTCCCGGCCCGCCGGCTGGCGGTCGCCAGCATCGCCGCCGCCTGCGTCCTGGCCTCGACCGCCGCCGTGGCGGCCGATGCCTGGCCCTCGCGCCCGATACGCGTGGTGGTTCCCTACGCGCCCGGCAACACCGGCGACATCACCCTGCGCTTCGTCCAGCTGCAACTGGAGAAGCAGTTCGGCGTGCGCATCCTGATCGACAACAAGAGCGGGGCCTCGGGCAACATCGGCGCCGACGAAGTGGTACGCGCCACTCCGGACGGCTACACCTTCCTGCTGGGCGCGACCAACAACTTCGTCACCAACCAGTATCTGTTCAAGGGCATGCGCTTCGATCCGACCAAGGACCTGGTGCCCGTGTCCCTGCTGAGCAACGGCCCGTCCGTGCTGGTGGTCAATGGCTCGCCCGAGATCCGCACCCTGTCCGATCTGACCGCCGAGGCGAAGAAGAACCCCGGCAAGCTGAACTTCGGCTCGCCCGGCAACGGCACCCCGCCCCACCTCGCGGCCGAGCTGTACAGCCAGCTCGCCAACGTGCAGCTGACCCACGTTCCCTACCGGGGCTCGCCGCCCGCCGTCCAGGCGCTGATGGCGGGCGAGATCCAGCTTTACGTGACCGCGCTCAGCTCGGTGGCCGGCCACGTGGCCAGCGGCAGACTGCGCGCCATCGCCGTGGCCGACGGCGAGCGCCTGGCCATGCTGCCGTCGGTGCCGACCACGGCCGAGCAGGGCCTGCCGGGCCTGGTCACGGGCAACTGGTGGGGACTGGCCGCGCCGGTGGGCACCGATCCGCAGATCATCGACAAGTTCTCGCGCGCGCTGCGCGAGGTCCTGAAGGATCCCGCCATCCGCAAGCAGTACACCGACATCGGCGTCACGCCCATAGGCAGCACCCCGGCGGAGTTCGCCGCGCGCATCAAGCAGGAGGCGCAGGCCTGGAAGGCCGTGATCGACAAGGCCAACATCCAGCCGGAATGACAAGGACGCGCGCGGCGCCTCAGAATTCGGTGTGCAGGCGCAGCGCGAACACCTTGGCCGGTCCCCGGTCGCGGTTGTAGCCCGGATGCCGGATGTATTGCGCATCCGCGGTGATCCACAGCCGCTTCAAGGGGCGCCAGCTGTAATAGGCTTCGGCGATCTGCTCGGGCCCGTAGTTCAGCGTGCCGTCGCCCAGAAAGGCGCCCAGCCCGCCACGGCGCAGGTATTCGCGGTGGGAGGCGCTGAGCGCGTTGACCGCGGCCGCCACGCCCGCGGTGTCGCCCGCCCGCCCCCAGGCCACGCCGTCGAACGCCACGCCGCCCGAGACCGAGCGGTCGATTTCGGTGAAGGCATAGGTTTCGGTCTTGCCGTCGGCCCAGTTCAGGCGGAGAAAGGCCGTGGCGCTGTCGGTCAGGGCCTGCTCCAGGCTCACCCCCATCCCCAGCTTGGTTCGTTCCTTGCGCACCGCCGCCAGTTCGGGCGTCCCGCCCCGCGCCGCCACCAGCGCGTCGTCGTAGCTCCCCATGTTCGCCTTGTTGCGGAAAGCCAGCACGCGCAGCGTGCCGGGCCGATCCAGCACGGCGTAGGATTTCTCGAACTCGACCTGGTCGCCATGGTGGCGGCCCAGCCGCCGGTCCAGCGGCAGGCCGTTGGACTCCCGGGGCTGCATGAAGCGGCCGGCGCGCACCGCCCAGCCGTCATCGATGTACTCCAGCGCCGCACCCCAGGTGTAGCCCCGGGCATCGGCGGCATAGTCGTAGCTGCCATGGGCCATGAAGGCCCAGTTCATGAACTGCGTGCGGGGGTCATGGCTGACCGACACCCCGTCGAACACGTCCAGCACCGAGATGTTGCCCGCCGTCAGCACGATGCGCCGCTTGTCGGCGAAGCCGGCGAGCTGGTTCATGTCCGGCTCGACCGCCTCGCGTCCGCCGCCCAGTCCCCAGGTCTGCCGCAGGAAGGCGCGGGCACGGTAGAAGACCATGTCCGAGCCAGCCGTCTTGGCCAGTTCGCCGTTGGGCAGGCCGCCCAGGCCATGCAGGCCGGAGAACGCGATGCCTTGCGCGCCTTCGCCGTTGAAATGGACCTCGGCACCCTCCCACAGCCTGGCGCCCAGGTCCACGGTGGCCGTCAGCGAATAGCTCTTTGCGCGGGTTCCCGACAGCGAGTTCTCCCCCTCGTACGCAGAGGCGAACGAGGGCTTGCGCTGCCAGACGTAGGTCGATTGGGCATGGATGGCGAAGTCCTCCGCCCGGACCGGCGGAGATTCCTGCGCCATGGCCGGCACAGCCAGGAAACCGGCCAGCAGGAGCCCACACACCCGCGGCCGGCGGAACACGACCCTCATTCTTCTTGTACTCGCGACGCAATCACCCAACGTACAATTATGCCGGCCCCGCGTGACACAGCGGTGACGCGGGGCGCCGAACGACGAGGAGACACCACCCCATGACCCAACCGCCGGCCGATCGTCCGCGCCAACGCCTGATCATCGCCATCACCGGAGCCAGCGGCTCCATCTACGGCCTGCGCCTGCTCGAGGCGCTGCGCGAACTGCCCGACTGGGAAAGCCATCTGGTCGTGTCCGAGGCCGGCGTGCTCAACACCATGCACGAACACGGACTGGGCCGCAAGGACCTGGCATCGCTCGCCGACGTGGTCTACCACCCCGGCGACGTCGGCGCCGCCATCGCCAGCGGTTCGTTCCTGACCGCCGGCATGGTCATCGCCCCCACCTCGATGAAGACCCTGGCGGCCGTGGCCCACGCCTACGCCGACAACCTGATCACCCGCGCCGCCGACGTCGTCCTGAAAGAACGCCGCCGCCTCGTGCTCCTGACCCGCGAAGCCCCCCTGAACCTCGCCCACCTGCGCAACATGGTGGCCGTCACCGAAATGGGCGGCGTCGTCTTCCCCCCCGTCCCCGCCTTCTATTCAGGCGCCCAGAGCGTCGACGACATCGTCAACCACACCGTGCTGCGCACCCTGGACCTCTTCGGCATCCACTCCGACCGCCTCAAGAGATGGAAAGGTTTAGGCGGCCGCTAGAAGCCCCCCCTACGCGCTGAGGGGAAGCCCACCCCCTACGCCCTTCGGGCGCCCCCCAGGGGGCGGCGCTAGCGGACCGGAAGGAAAGCCCACCCCACGCGGCCTATGGCCGCGCCCCTCGAGGGGCGGCGCTGGCGAACCGGCAAAGCCGGATCCGCGGCGCCCAGGATCAAAGCAAGCATGCGGTGCTCCGCACCGAGACACCCTTACGCAGACCCAGGATGCGGTGGATCCGGCTCCGCCGGTCCACCCGCATCGCCCCCTGGGGGGCGCCCGAAGGGCGTAGGGGGGAGCTCAATACGGCAAGCCGACGTAGTTTTCCGCAAGGGCTGTGGAGGCGGCTTCGGAACCGACCAGGTAGCCCAGTTCGGCATGCTGGATCTTCTGACCGAAGTCCCCGTTCTCCGGGAACTTGTGCATCAGCGAGGTCATCCACCACGAGAAGCGGACGGCCTTCCAGACCCGGTCCAGGCAACGTTCGGAGTACGTGTCGATGCCCTGCCGGTCGCCGCCGTAGTGGCGGATGATGGCATCGGACAGATAGCGCACGTCCGAGACCGCCAGGTTCAGGCCCTTGGCGCCCGTGGGCGGGACGATGTGGGCGGCGTCGCCGGCCAGGAACAACCGGCCGAAGCGCATGGGCTCGGCCACGAAGCTGCGCAGCGGCGCAATGCTTTTCTCTATCGACGGACCGGTCACCAGCGATGCGGCCGCCTCGGCGTCCAGCCGGCTGCGCAGTTCGTCCCAGAACCGTTCGTCGGACCAGTTCTCGACCTTGTCGTCCAGCGGGCATTGCACGTAGTAGCGGCTGCGCGTGTGCGAACGCATGCTGCATAGCGCGAAGCCGCGCTCGTGGTTCGAGTAGATCAGCTCGTCCGACACCGGCGGCGTCTCGGACAGAATGCCCAGCCAGCCGAAGGGATAGATCTTCTCGTAGGTCTTGATGGCCGAAGCCGGCACGCTGGCCCGGCTCACGCCGTGGAAGCCGTCGCAGCCGGCGATGAAGTCGCACTCCACCACGTGCTCGACGCCATCCTTGCGGTAGGTGACCTTGGGATGATCGGTGTCGAAGTCGTGCACGCGAACCTGCTCGGCCTCGTAGACCGACGCATAGCCGGCCGCCTCGCGGGCGTCCATCAGGTCGTGGGTGACTTCGGTCTGGCCGTAGACCATGACGCTCTTGCCGCCCGACAGCGCCTTCAGATCGATGCGGTGGCGCTGGCCGTCGAAGCACAGTTCGATGCCGTCGTGCACCAGGCCCTGCTCGTGCATGCGGCGGCCGGCGCCGATCTCGTCCAGCAGGTCGACCGTGCCCTGCTCCAGGACGCCCGCGCGGATGCGGCCGAGCACGTATTCCTTGCTGCGCTGCTCGATGATCAGCGTTTCGATGCCTGCCCGGGAAAGGATCTGCCCGAGGAAAAGCCCGGCCGGACCGGACCCGATGATTGCGACTTGGACCCTCATGGCGTGTCTCCTGCATGGGTTCTGACTTCCAGGCATCTTAAGAGCCGGGTCGTCGGCGCGCGATAGATTATGGAGACATCTTCATGGATAATCCGAACATCTTCGGCGCCAGGAACCGTGGCCATGAAAAGCATCGTCCCCACCTATGCCCTGTATGGAGAACACGGCAAGAACCTCGTTCCGGAAAGCCTGCATTGCGAATCCATCCCGCAGCGCAGCCGCCTGTACGACTGGGAGATCAAACTGCACCGCCACGACCTGTTCGTGCAAATTCTGTACATACGGTCAGGCACCGCCGAGATCCAGTTCGACGACCGCCGCTTCACGGTCCACGGTCCGTGCTCCCTGTTCGTGCCCGCCCTGCACGCGCACGGCTTTCGCTTTTCCGAGGACATAGACGGCGCGGTCATCACCATCGTCACGCAGCAGATGGAAAGCCTGCTGGCGCACCACGCGGACCTGTTTCCCCATTTCCAGGCGCCGCGCCACGTCCCGTTCGATCCCGAGGAAGCGGCCTATGCACCCTTCGCGCAATCGATCGAGCTGCTGCTGGCCGAGTACGACGAGACCCACGCCTGGCGGCTGGCCCTGCTCGAATCGCTGCTGGGCACCGTGCTGGTCCTGCTGGCGCGCAAGGTCGCCACGCTGGCGGGCCCCCGGCCCGGCCGGCGCAGCTCGCGCGGCGTCATGCACCTGCACCGCTTCAAGACCCTGCTGAACCGCAGCTTCCGCGAACAGCGCGACATCGCCTATTACGCCGAACGCCTGGGCATCACGCCCACGCAGTTGAACCGCATCTGCCGCGACGAACTGGGCCTGTCGGCCCTGGGCGTCATCAACGACCGCCTGCTGACCGAGGCGCGCCGCGACCTTGCCTATTCGTCGCTGAGCGTGAAGGAAATCGCCCTTACGCTGGGTTTTTCCGACCCCAGCTATTTCTCGCGCTTTTTTACCAAGCATGCGGGCGCATCGCCCAGCGACTTCCGCACCATGGTGCGCGACCAGCTCGACCGCAACCGCGCCGCGCCGCCTCCGGGGGCTTGACCGCCGTCGGCTTTCGCCGGTACTTTCAGGAACTTGTAAGTTTTCCGCCCGCGCGCCGCCGCCGGGCGCGCCGCTTGCCGCCGCTGGACGATCACGCACCCCTGCCCCTGCATCGAGGACCCTCCCGTCATGAGCAACGCGTTTCCCGCATCGCCCCCGCATGCGTCCAATCCGGATGCCGCCGCCAAGCCCGCCACGCGCCCCCTGCTGGGCACGCTGGACATCATGGCGCTGGTCGTGGGCATCGTCATCGGGGCCGGCATCTTCAGCGCGCCGTCGCTGGTGGCGATGCACGCCGGATCCCCGACCGCAATGATGATGGCCTGGGTCGTGGGCGGCATGATCTCCGTCGCCGGCGCGCTGTGCTACGCGGAACTGGCCAGCACCTACCCGCACGCCGGCGGCGACTACCACTACCTGCGGCGCGCCTTCGGCACCCGGCTGTCCTTTCTGTTCGCGTGGGCCCGCCTGACCGTCATCCCCACCGGCTCGATCGCCCTGCTCGGCTACATCTTCGGCGACTACGCCTCGCAGATCGTCAATCTCGGGCCGGCTTCGCCGGCCATCTACGCCGCCGCGATCATCGTCGTGCTGACCCTGGTCAACGTGGCGGGCCTGAGCACCGGCAAGTGGACGCAGAACCTGCTGACGGCCCTGGAAGTGGGCGGGGTCGTGCTGATCATCTCGGTGGGCCTGCTGTTCGCCCCCGATGCGGCGCCGGCCGCCCCGGCCGCGCCCGCCCCGGGCGTCGCCAACTGGGGCCTGGTCCTGATCTTCGTGATGCTGACTTACGGCGGCTGGAACGAGGCCGCCTACATCTCGGCCGAAGCCTCCGGTCCGGGAAGGACCCTGCCGCGGGCGCTGTTCTGGAGCCTGGCGCTGATCACCCTGCTGTACCTGCTGGTCAACCTGGCCTACCTGAACGTGCTGGGCCAGGACGGCATGGGGGCTTCGTCGGCCGTCGCCGCCGACATGATGCGGCGGGCGCTGGGCGAACCGGGCGCGCAGCTGATCGCGCTGCTGATCGCGATCTCGGCGCTGACCTCGGCCAACGCCACCATCCTGACCGCCGCGCGCACCACCTATGCCTTCGGCCAGGACACGCCGGCCTTCTCGATGCTGGCCAAATGGCATCCGCAATGGAACACGCCGGTCAACGCCCTGTGGGTCCAGGCGGCCATCTCGCTGGCGCTGGTCGCGCTGGGGGCCTTCACCCGCAGCGGCTTCGCCACCATGGTCGAATACACCGCGCCGGTGTTCTGGCTGTTCTTCGTGCTGAGCGGCGTGGCGCTGTTCGTACTGCGGCGCAAAGACCCCGGCGCCCACCGCCCCTTCCGCGTGCCGCTCTATCCGCTGACGCCGCTGCTGTTCATCGCCACCAGCGGCTACCTGTTCTATGCCAGCCTGCGCCACACCGGCGTCGGCGCCCTGGTGGGCGTGGCCGTGCTGGGCGTCGGCGCGCTGCTGATGCTGACCCAGCCCCGGGGCGGCACACCCCCCGCATCCTGATCCGTCCAACTTCCAGGAGCCTTGCAGCCATGAACCGCCGCCAGTTCTGCCTGACCACCCTCGCCGCCGCCGCGGCCGCCCCCGCCTGGGCCCAGTCCTTCGGCACCGCCAAGCCCGTTCCCCGCACCCCCGACGTGATCTACGTGCCCACGCCCCAACCGGTGGTGGACGCCATGCTGCAGGTGGCCAAGGTGGGCCCCAGCGACGTCCTGTACGACCTGGGCTCGGGCGACGGCCGCATCCCGGTCACCGCGGCCAGGCGCTTCGGCACGCGCGGCGTGGGCATAGACCTGGACCCCCAGCGCATCAGCGAGGCCAACGCCAACGCGCGCAGCCAGCAGGTCACCGATAAGGTCCGTTTCATCCACGGCGACCTGTTCGAACAGGACCTGAGCCCCGCCACCGTCATCACCCTCTACCTGCTGCCCCATCTCAACCTCAAGCTGCGGCCCACCCTGCTCGCGCTCAAGCCCGGCACCCGCATCGTCTCGCACGCGTTCGACATGGGCGACTGGGAGCCGGAACAGACATTGACGGTGGACAACAAGCGGATCTACTTCTGGACCGTGCCGGCTCGCTAGGCTGAATCGACATTCATGATGTCTAAGGATGCCAGGGCGTTTCATCAATTGCAGGATGGAGTTCTTGATCCGCCCTTGGTCGGTGGGGCGGGCGCCCCGGACAAGACCGGATAAAGAAAATGAATGTCGAGTCAGCCTAGGTTGACAGCGGATCAGAACCTCTCGACCCGTTCCAGAATCTCCTGGCCATAGGCCTCGAGCTTGCGCGCCCCCACCCCGCTGATCGCCCCCAGCTCGGTAAGCGAGTCCGGCCGCGCCAAGGCGATTTCCCGCAGCGTCGCGTCGTGGAAGATGACATACGCCGGCACGCCGTGGCTGCGCGCCACTTCGCCGCGCCAGGTGCGCAGCGCGGTGAACAGCGCCTCGGCCTCGGGCGGCAGGGTGACGGCGGAACGCGCCCGCGAGCTTTCGCGCGCGCGGGCCGGCTTGGCGGGCTCGCGCCGCAGCATCAGCGTGCGCTCGCCCTTGAGCACGCTGCGGCTGCCCTCGGTCAGGGCCAGCGTGCCGAAGGCCTCGTGGTCCACCGTCAGCAGGCTTTGCGCGATCAACTGGCGCAGCACGTTGCGCCAGTCCTTCTCGCTCAGGTCCGCGCCTATGCCGAACACGCTGAGTTCGTCGTGCCGGTGCTGCTCGACCTTTTCGTTGCGCTTGCCGCGCAGGATGTCGATGACGTGCCCGGCGCCGAAACGCTGGCCGCGCTCCTTCCACAGCCGGTAGACCGCCGACAGGATCTTCTGCGCCGCTTCGGTGCCGTCCCAGGCCTGCGGCGGTTCGAGGCAGGTGTCGCAATTGCCGCAGGCCTGCGAGGCCTGCCCGAAATACTGCAACAGCCTAACGCGCCGGCACTCCACCGTCTCGCACAGCCCCAGCATCGCTTCCAGCATAGAGGCCGAGCGGCGCTTGTAGGCTTCATCGCCGGTGGACTCGTCGATCATGCGGCGCTGCTGCACGACGTCCTGCAAGCCATAGGCCATCCAGGCCGTGGCCGGCAGGCCGTCGCGGCCGGCGCGGCCGGTTTCCTGGTAGTAGCCTTCCACCGACTTCGGCAGATCCAGGTGGGCGACGAAGCGCACGTCGGGCTTGTCGATGCCCATGCCGAAGGCAATGGTAGCCACCATGACCACGCCGTCCTCGCGCAGGAAGCGCGCCTGGTTGGCGGCCCGCGTGGCGGCATCCAGCCCGGCGTGGTACGGCATGGCATCGATGCCCTGGGCCCGCAGGGCCTCGGCAGTTTCCTCGACCTTGGCGCGCGACAGGCAATAGACGATGCCGGAATCGCCCGCGTGCTCCTGCTTCAGGAAATCGAGCAACTGGCGGCGCGGATCGTTTTTTTCGACGATGCGGTAGCGGATATTGGGGCGATCGAAGCTGGACACGAAATGCTGCGCGTCCTCCAGCCCCAGCCGCTGGGCGATCTCGACCCGCGTCGCCTGGGTGGCGGTGGCCGTGAGCGCGATGCGGGGCACGTCCGGCCAGCGCTCGTGCAGCGCGGACAGGCCCAGGTATTCCGGCCGGAAATCGTGGCCCCACTGCGACACGCAGTGGGCCTCGTCGATCGCGAACAGGGCGATGCGGCCGCGCTCGAGCAGGGACAGGCAGCGGTCGGTCAGCAGGCGCTCGGGCGCCACGTACAGCAGATCAAGCTCGCCATCCACGAAGGCGCGCTCGACCTCGCGCACGCGGGCGAAATCCTGCGTGGAATTGAGGAAGGCGGCCCGCACGCCCAGTTCGGTCAAGGCATCGACCTGGTCCTGCATCAGCGCGATCAGGGGCGAGACGACCACCCCCGTTCCGCTGCGGACCAGCGCCGGCACCTGGTAGCACAGGGACTTGCCGGCGCCGGTGGGCATCAGCACCAGCGCATCGCCGCCGCCGATCACATGCTCGACGATCTCCTGCTGCGGTCCACGGAACTGGTCGTAGCCGAAAACCCGGCTCAGTACCTCCAGCGCGCCGCCGTCAGCCATGCGCCGCGGCCTTGCCGTCCTGCAGCAGGTCCAGTCCCTGGCGCAGGTCGGCGATCAGGTCGGCCGGATCCTCCAGGCCGATGTGCAGCCGCACGGCGGGCCCCTCGGGCTGCCAGCGGGTGGCCGTGCGATAGGCCGCGGCGTGCACGACCGTGATCAGGCTTTCGAAGCCGCCCCAGCTCGAACCGATGCCGAACAGCTTCAGGCCATTGACGAAACGCGCCAGCGCGGCGTCGTCGACCGGCTTGAGCACCACCGAGAACAGCCCCGAGGCGCCCCGGTAATCGCGCTTCCAGAGCGCATGGCCCGGGTCGCTTTCCAGCGCCGGATACAGCACCCGCGACACTTCGGGCTGGGCTTCGAGCCAGCGCGCCACCTGCAGCGCGTTGCGCTCGTGCTGGCGCAGGCGCACGCCCAGTGTGCGCAGGCCGCGCAGGGCCTGGTAGCAGTCGTCGGGACTGACGCTGTAGGCGTAGTCGTACACCGTCTGGCGCACCGGCTTCCAGTAGCGCTCGTTGGTGGCGACCACGCCTATCATCAGGTCGGAATGGCCGCCGATGTACTTGGTGCCGGCGTGGATGGAGATGTCCACGCCCAGTTCGAACGGCGACGCGAAATACGGCGTGACCCAGGTATTGTCGGCCAGCACCGGGATGTCGCGCGCGTGGGCCGCCGCCGCGATGGCGGGGATGTCCTGCATTTCGAAGGTGAGCGAACCCGGGGATTCGCAGAACACCGCGCCGGTGTTCTCGCGCAGCAGGCCGGCAATGCCGGCGCCGATGAGCGGATCGTAGTATTCGACCTCGATGCCCAGCGGGACGAGCCTGCGGTCGCAGAAGCCGCGCGCCGGCGAATAGGCCGAATCTGCCACCAGCAGGTGCTGGCCCGGCTTCAGGACCGCCAGCAGGGCCACGACGATGGCCGACAGCCCGTTGGGCGTGGCCACCGCCTGGTGCGCCCCCTCGAGCCTGGCCACGGCCTCTTCGAAGGCGAAGGTGGTGGGCGTGCCATGGCGGCCGTAGCTGACCGGTTTCTTCATCAGGTCGCGCGGCGCCTCGTACGACTCGATCGTGGGGTGGATGACGGTGGAAGTGCGGAAGACGGGCGTGTTGACCATGCCGGCATAGGCTTCGGGAGCGCGTCCGGCATGCGCCAACAGCGTATCGGGCTTGGGCATGGACATCTCTGGCAGGTTCGGGCGGGGCGCCGATCAAAGGGGGATTTTAGCGAAGTCGGCTGGGTACCGAAGCCGGGCCGGCCCGAACCGGGACAAGAAGGACTCAGTGGGCGGCCGGTTCCCGCCCCCGGGCCAGGTCCGCGACGATGCGATCGACGATCTCCCCAGGCGTGCGCTCGGCATCGACCACGATGCCCCGCCGGGGCGCCTCCAGCGTCTGGAACTGGCTGCGCGCCAGGGCGGGATCGAAGAAATGCCCCCGGCGGCGCGCCAGCCGCTGCATGACCGTCTCGTAGGACACGTCCAGATGGACGAACACGACGTCGTCGCCGGGACGGGCCAGCGCGTCGCGATAGCGCTCGCGCAGGGCGGAACAACTGAATACGTGGGTGCGGCCGCCGGCCAGGACGGTCTGGATGGCGGCGCGCATGGCCCGCAGCCATGGCTCCCGGTCGGCATCGCCCAGCGCCTCCCCGCGGGACATCTTCTCGATGTTGGCCCGGGGATGGAACTCGTCCGCGTCCG
The DNA here is from genome assembly GCF_004216695.1 of Pigmentiphaga kullae. Lineage (GTDB taxonomy): Bacteria > Pseudomonadota > Gammaproteobacteria > Burkholderiales > Burkholderiaceae_B > Pigmentiphaga > Pigmentiphaga kullae. The sequence goes on along the minus strand of NZ_SGXC01000001.1, from coordinate 2,293,071 downwards.
AATAGCCGCAGCGCAGACGGGCGGCCAGCAGCTTGCCTATGGTCGTCTTGCCGCTGCCCGATACTCCCATGATGATCACCACCATGCCCGTCTCCCGTCATGGCCGTCCGCGAACGCCCGGCAAACCCGCCTTTCGCAAGAAACATACCTCGTCGCGGCGAAAAAAAACCGGCGCATCGCTGCGCCGGTTTCACTGCCTGCCGGGATCAGCCCTTGGACGGAGCGTCCGGGCGGCGATGCTCGCGCATGCGGTCGCCCCGCTCCAGACGCTTCTTGACCGCGTCGGTCACGACCTGCTTCTGCTTGCCGTCCAGCGAGTCGTAGGCGGCCAGCCAGGCGTCACGGGCGGCATCCAGCCTGGGCTTGGCGGCCGCGCGTTCGGCGTCGTGCCGGGCGCTCAGGGCGCGCAGGTCCAGGGGGCCGGCGGCGACCTGCGTGCGCAGGTCCTTGATGCCTTCCTCGCGCTGGGCCCGCATGGCCTGTCCGGCTTCACGGCTGGCGTTCTGCGCCGCGTCCCACAGCTTCTGCTGCGTATCGGTCAGGTTCAGCCTGGACCTCAGGTGTCCCAGCATGGCCAGCGGCGACTGCTCCATGCCGCCCCGGAAGTGATGTCCCTTGGCCCCATGGTGCCCCATGGGGCCCCGGTGGCGCTCCGGCGCGGGCTTCTGTTCGGCCTGCGTGGTATTGTCGCCCGCAGCCTGCGCATGGGCGGCCTGCAGCACGCCGGCGCCCCCGGTAGCCAGGGCCAGCGACAGCGCGATCGTACGAAGGGCGTTCTTGGTCATTGCGTTACTCCTTGTCGACACCGCATCGGACTGCGGCGGTGAGGGCATTCTTGTTCCAGACCCGTTTCGGACCGGTTGCGAGGCGGGGCCCATCTGTTTCAACCGATTTCAGGCCGCTTGCGGGTCCGGCCCCGCCACGCGAACATTCCCCCATGGAAAAATCCGCCCTCAAACTGCTCGTGGTCGATGACGACCCGGCCCTGCGCCAGTTGCTGGCCGACTACCTGAACAAGCAGGGCTACGACACGCTGCTGGCGCCGGACGCCACCGACCTGGAAGCGCGCATCACCCGCTACGCCCCCGCGCTGCTGGTACTGGACCGCATGCTGCCGGGCGGCGACGGCGCGGAGGCCTGCCGCCGGCTGCGCGAGCGCGGCGAGGACCTGCCGGTGATCCTGCTGACCGCGCGCGACGAAACGGTGGACCGCATCATCGGCCTGGAATCCGGCGCCGACGACTATCTGGGCAAACCCTTCGATCCGCGCGAACTGCTCGCCCGCATCGAGGCGGTGCTGCGGCGCAAGAGCGGCCCCTCGGCGCTGGTCAAGGATGCCCCGGTCTCGTTCGGCCCCTTCATCTTCGACGCCAAGGCCCGTACGCTGCACCGCGGCACCGAACAGGTACGCCTGACCGGCGGCGAATTCAATCTGCTCGAAGCCCTGCTGCGCAACGCGGGCAAGCCGCTGTCGCGCGAACGGCTGCTGGCCCTGGCGCGCGACGACGAGGCCGGCGAGCGCAACGACCGCGCCATCGACATCGCCATCCTGCGCCTGCGCCGCGCCATCGAGGACGACCCCAAGCAGCCGAAGTGGATCCAGACCGTCTGGGGCATCGGCTACCGTTTCTCGCCCCTGACGCCGAACGACGACCCGGCACCGGCCTCGCCGTCGCAGCCATGAACAGCCCCGCGCCTCGCGGCTGGGCGAGCCGCCTGATGCCGCGCTCGCTGCGCGCGCGCCTGGTCCTGCTGATCCTGGGCGCGGTGCTGGTCGCGCAGGCCACGACCTTCCTGGCCATCGAGCACTACCGCCGCAACGTCCTCGAGAACGTCACGCCGGACCTCATGGCGACCACCATCCGCACCCTGCGCGCCTCCATCGCGCAGATCGACGAAAGCGAACGCGCCGCCTTCGTCGCGGCGGCCTCGCAGGGCGAATGGCGGCTGGTCTCCCGGCCCGCGCCGCCCCGGCCGCGCCCCGGCGAGCACCCACGGCGGGAAGGCCGCCCGGCCCACCCCCGTTTCGAACCGCTGCCGGGGGGGCGCATGCCGCCCGACTACCGGTCCGGCGAATTCCGCTTCGGCCCCGAGCGCCGCGGTCCGCGCGAGGCCCCGCGCTGGGCCGACGACGATCCCCGCCACGCCATGCGGGGCCTGATCCAGCGCCTGAACGCCCAGTTGGCGGACGGCTCGCGGGTGGCCCTGTCGCGCGGCCCCGAACCCGCCCTGTTCATTTCGCTCACGCCCGGGCTGGGCAACGACGAGGAGCCGCTCATGCGGTCCTGGCTGGTGATTTCGCTGGAACGCATCAGCCCGCCCGTCAAGACGCCCCTGATCGTCATGTGGCTGGGCGGGGTGGGGGCGATCCTGCTGCTGGCCGCCTGGTTCTCCTGGCACATCACGCGCCCCATCACCTCGCTCGCCCATGCGGCCGACCGCCTGGCGGCCGGCAAGCCGGAGCGGGTGGAACCGGCCGGTCCGCACGAAACCCAGGTCCTGGGCGAACGCTTCAACGCCATGCTCGACGCGCTGAACGAGTCGGACACGGTGCGCCGCACGCTGCTGGCGGGCCTGCCGCACGACCTCAAGGGCCCGCTGTCCAGGATGCGCCTGCGCACCGAGATGGTCGACGACCCGGCGCTCAAGGACGGTTTGCGCAAGGACGCCGAGGACATGCAGCACATCGTCGACCAGTTCATCGGCTTCGTGCGCGGCACCGACCGCGCCACCTACCACTTCACCCCCATCGACCTGGGCGACTGGCTGCGGGAACGGCTGCACACCTGGCAGGGCACCGGCTGCCAGGTCGAACTCACCTCGACGGCCGAAGACGTGGTGGTGGCCGGCGATGCCGTCGCACTGGGGCGGCTGGTCGACAACCTGATCAACAACGCGCTCCAGCACGGGGCACCGCCCATACACGTCGCGCTGTCCGCCGCCAACGGCCAGGCCCTGCTGACGGTGGCGGACCACGGCAAGGGCATACCGCTCGAGCGGCGCGCCGAAGCCCTGCAGCCCTTCTCGCGCCTGGACGCGGCGCGCAGCCGGACCGGCAACGTGGGACTGGGGCTGGCGCTGGTCGACGCCATCGCGCGCGCCCATGGCGGCGGCATCTCCCTCGGGCAGGCGCCGCACGGCGGCCTGCAGGTGGACGTCAGGCTGCCCTTGACCCCGGCGTAGGCGCCGGTGAAGACCGTGGACCCGGTGTCCTTGAAGCGGCCGCCTCTAGGGGGAACCCTAGTTATGGCAAAATCGAAACAGGGACACTTCGTCCAACCCATACAACGATGACCACACCGAACAAACCTGCCCCGGCTCCCGCCACCAATTTCCTGCGCAATATCGTCGAGGCCGACCTGGCCGCCGGGCGGTATGCCGAGAAGCACTGGGCCGGCCATCCCGGATCGGCGTCGGAACTTGCTGGAGCCCCGCTGGATCCGGCCCGCATCCGCACGCGCTTTCCGCCCGAGCCCAACGGCTACCTGCACATCGGCCATGCCAAGAGCATCGCGCTGAACTTCGGCCTTGCCCGCGACTACGGCGGCGTCTGCCACCTGCGGCTGGACGACACCAACCCCGAGAAGGAAGAGCAGCGCTACGTCGACGCCATCGTCGACGCCGTGCGCTGGCTGGGCTACGACTGGACGGCGTTCGGCACCGAACACTACTACCACGCCAGCGACTACTTCGACTTCATGTACGAGGCGGCCGAGGCGCTGATCATGGCCGGCCACGCCTACGTGGACGAACAGAGCCCCGAGGAAATCCGCGCCATGCGCGGCACGCTGACCGAGGCCGGCACCGATTCGCCGTGGCGCGACCGCCCGCCCGAGGAATCCGTGGCCCGCCTGCGCGAGATGCGCGACGGCAAGCACCCGGACGGCTCGATGGCGCTGCGGGCGAAGATCGACATGGCTTCGCCCAACATGAACCTGCGCGACCCGGTGCTGTACCGGATCCGCCACGCCACCCACCATCGCACCGGCGACAAGTGGTGCATCTACCCGATGTACACCTACGCCCATCCCATCGAGGATGCGCTGGAAGGCATCACCCACAGCATCTGCACGCTGGAATTCGAAGACCAGCGGCCGTTCTACGACTGGCTGCTGAACCACCTGCGCGAGCTGGGCCTGCTGGAGGCGCCCCTGCCCCACCAGCACGAGTTCGCGCGGCTGAACCTGACCTACATCATCACCAGCAAGCGCAAGCTGCTGCAACTGGTCAACGACGGCCACGTCAGCGGCTGGGACGACCCGCGCATGCCCACCATCCTGGGCCTGCGCCGCCGCGGCTACACGCCCGAGGCCATCCAGTTGCTGTGCGAGCGCACCGGCGCCTCGAAGTCGGATTCCTGGATCGATTATTCGCTGCTGGAACAGGCGCTGCGCGACGATCTCGACCCCAAGGCGCCGCGCACCGTGGCGGTGCTGCGGCCGCTCAAGCTGGTCATCACGAACTATCCGGAAGGCCGGACCGAGGAATGCTCGGCCCCCCGCCATCCCCACCACCCGGAAATGGGCAGGCGGACCTTCCCGTTCGGGCGCGAGCTGTGGATCGAACAGGAAGACTTCGAGGAAACCCCGCCCAAGGGCTTCTTCCGCCTGTTCCCCGGCAACATGGTGCGGCTCAAGTACGGCTACGTGGTCAAGTGCACCGGCTTCGTCAAGGACGAAGCCGGCAAGGTGGTCGAGGTCCAGGCCGAGTACCTGCCCGACACCAGGAGCGGCACGCCCGGCGCGGACAGCGTCAAGGTCAAGGGCAACATCACCTGGCTGCACGCCCCCACCGCCGTGCCCGCCGAGATCCGCCTGTACGACCGCCTGTTCACCGAGGCCAACCCCAGCGCCGGCGGCAAGGACTTCATCGAGTACCTGAACCCCAGCTCGGTCGAGACCATCCAGGGCTACCTGGAACCCGGCACCGACGGCACGCCGGGCACCTCGTACCAGTTCGAACGCTTCGGCTACTTCGTCGCCGACCGAGAAGACTCGTCCACCCTGGCCCCGGTCTTCAACCGCACAACCACCCTCCGCGATACCTGGAAGTAGAGGATCCCCAACTGATACTAGACCCAGGGCGCCGCGGATCCGGCTTGGCCGGTCCGCCAGCGCCGCCCCCTTGAGGGGGCCCGCGTCAGCGGGTAGGGGGTGGGCTTCCCCTCCCACTCGACACAACCGCTAACGCCCAGGAAGCGCCGCGTACCGGTAGAATCTGGACTTTGCGCATTTGCGCCATTCGGCGCCGCCCATGGAAGCCAGTCCCGTACTTGATATCAAGAGCACCTCGCTCTACGCCATTCGCGTGGTGTTGCATTCCTCCGACCTCCGGGCCGTGCTGGCCGCGCTGGACCAGCGGATGGAGGAAGCCGCCGGCTTCTTCGAAGACGAGCCGGTGGTCATCGACGCCTCGCGGCTGGCCGAACCGCTCGACTGGAACCAATTGGCCGAGGCCCTGAAGCGGCACGGCCTGCCGACCATAGGCATCATGGCTCCGGCGGATCTGGCCGAATCGGCGCGCCAGGCCGGCCTGGCCCTGTTGTCGCTGCCCGCCGCACCGGCCCGGTCGCCCGCGCCCGAGCCCGAGGCCGCCGCCGAGCCGGAACCCGCGCCAGCCGCCCAGGCCGCGCCGGCTCCCGCCCCCAGCCAGCCGGAAACCCCGCCCGCCACCGAAACCGTGGCCGAGCAGCCGCCCGCGGCGCCGCACGCCGTGCCGACCATGGTCATCGACAAGCCCCTGCGCTCGGGCCAGCGGGTCTACGCCCGCCATGCCGATCTGATCGTCATGGGCGTGGTCAGCCACGGCGCCGAGGTGATCGCCGACGGCAACATCCACGTCTACGGGCCGCTGCGCGGCAAGGCCATGGCGGGCGCCCGCGGCGACACCAAGGCGCGCATCTTCACCACCCGGCTCGAAGCCGAGCTGGTCGCCGTGGCCGGCGTCTACCGGACGCTGGCCACGGCCCTTTCCCCCGACATCCAGGACAAACCGGCACTGATCCGCCTCGACGGCGAGAAACTGCTGGTCGAACCGTTGCCCATCTAACTCATAAGGATCCACTCCCCATGGCACGTATCGTTGTCGTGACTTCAGGCAAAGGCGGCGTCGGCAAGACCACCTCCAGCGCCGCCTTCTCGGCAGGACTGGCACTGCGCGGCCATAAGACCGCCGTGATCGACTTCGACGTCGGCCTGCGCAACCTCGACCTGATCATGGGTTGCGAACGCCGCGTGGTCTACGACCTGATCAACGTCGTCCAGGGCGAAGCCACCCTGAACCAGGCCCTGATCCGCGACAAGCAGCTCGACAATCTCTACATCCTGCCGGCCTCGCAAACGCGCGACAAGGACGCGCTGACGCAGGAAGGCGTGGAAAAGGTCATGGAAGGCCTGAAAGAGATGGACTTCGAATACATCGTCTGCGACTCGCCCGCCGGCATCGAGTCCGGCGCGCTGATGGCGGCCTACTTCGCCGACGACGCGCTGGTCGTGACCAATCCGGAAGTCTCGTCGGTGCGCGACTCGGACCGCATCCTGGGCATCCTGTCGGCCAAGTCGCGCCGCGCCGTCAACGGCGAAGACCCCGTCAAGGAGCACCTGCTGCTGACGCGCTACAACGCCAAGCGCGTGGCCGACGGCGAAATGCTGTCGCTCAAGGATGTCGAGGACATCCTGCGCATCAAGCTGATCGGCGTCATTCCCGAATCCGAAGACGTGCTGCAGGCCTCGAACCAGGGCCTGCCCGCGATCCACCTGAAGGGCACCTCGGTGGCCGAGGCCTACCAGGACGTCGTCGACCGCTACCTGGGCGAGGACAAACCGCTGCGTTTCATCGATTACGAGAAGCCCGGCCTGTTCAAGCGTCTGTTCGGAGGGAAATAATCGATGTCGCTGCTCTCCTTTTTCCTAGGACAGAAAAAGCCTTCGACGGCCGGCGTCGCCAAGGAACGGTTGCAGATCATTCTCGCCCACGAACGATCGGGCGCCGGCGCCTCGGCCGACTACCTGCCGCAGTTGCAGAAAGAGCTGGTGGCCGTCATCTCGAAGTACGTCAAGATCAATCCGGACGACATCAAGGTGCACCTGGAACGCCAGGACACCCTGGAAGTGCTGGAAGTCAAGATCGAGATGCCTTCGGCGACCTGACGCCGCCGCTTGCGCGCGGCCCCGGCGCCCCCGCGCCGGCGGCCCGCCAGAACGCCTCGGCCGCGGCAGGCTCGGCCTCGCCGCGGCGGTACAGGCGGATGTCCAGCGCGATGCGCCAGGACGCCTCTCCCGCCTCCATCAGTTTCCCCTGATCCAGTTCGTCGCCCACCAGGCTGGCCGGCAGCCAGGCCACGCCGCGGCCGCTGCGCGCCATCGACTGCAACACCGTCGCCAAGTGGGCGGTTACCGCCACGTCGGCCCGCAGCCGCGCCAGCGCGGCCCCGTGCACGGCCCGGACGATGCGGCCCAGGCCCGACTCCGCGCTGTACGCCAGGATGGGCACGCGCCTGCCCGAGGCCCCGCCCAGCATGAAACGCGGCCGGCCCTGCCGGTCCGGCGCGCAGACGGGCACCAGCACGTCGTCGCCCACCTTGACCGACGGATAGGCCGACGGATCCAGCCGCGCCGGCGCCTGCTCGTGGGCGTGGCACAGGAAGAACTGCGCCCGCCCCTGGGTCATCAGCGCCTCGCACTGCTGGGCGACGTCCGACACCAGCTGGATGGGGCCCAGGCTCAGGCCGGACTCCAGGCCGCGCAGCCAATCGGGCAGGAAGGTCAGCGACAGGGCATGCGTGGCCGCGAAGCGCAGCGTGGCCGAACTGGCCTGCGCCACCCGGCGCGCCTCGTCCGGGATGCGCTCCACGCGCGCCAGCATGTCCTGGGCCGTGGTCCGGAACCACAGGCCCGTTTCCGTCAGGGTGACCGGATGCGTGGCCCGGTCGAACAGGGTCACGCCCAGCCATTCCTCCAGCATGCGTATGCGGCGGCTGAAGGCCGGCTGGGTCATGTGCCGCAGCTCGGCCGCACGCGAGAAGTTGCCGCACTCGGCAAGGACCAGGAAATCTTCCAGCCAGATCAGGTTCATGGCCGATGCTTACAGAGCATGGAAAAAGAGAAAACTAGCATTGGCCGCCCCGTGCGGCAAACGGCATGATACGTCCACGCAGCCGGCCATCCGCCCGGCCCTTCTGGAGTATCCATGTCCGTCCGCATCCTTGAAATCCGCGAAGTCACCAAGCCCATCTCCTCGCCCATCCGCAACGCCTACATCGACTTCTCCAGGATGACCAGCAGCCTCGTGGCCGTGGTCACCGACGCGGTGCGCGACGGCAAGCGGGTGATCGGCTACGGCTTCAACTCCAATGGCCGCTACGGCCAGGGCGGACTGATCCGCGAACGCTTCGCGCCGCGCATTCTCGAGGCCGATCCGAAGTCGCTGCTGAACGATGCCGGCACCAACCTGGATCCGCACCGCGTCTGGGCCGCCGCGATGTCCAACGAAAAACCCGGCGGGCACGGTGAACGCTCGGTGGCCGTAGGCACGATAGACATGGCGGTCTGGGATGCCGTGGCCAAGATCGAAGGCAAGCCCCTGTTCCGCCTGCTGGCCGAACGCCATGGCGTGACGGCCGATCCGCGCGTGTTCGTCTACGCCGCCGGCGGCTATTACTACCCGGGCAAGGATTTGTCGGCCCTGCGCGCCGAGATGCGCTCGTACCTGGAGCGCGGCTACGACGTGGTCAAGATGAAGATAGGCGGCGCCTCCATCGACGAGGACCGCCGGCGCATCGAAGCGGTATTGGCCGAGATCGAGGGCCGCGGGCAGCTGGCGGTGGACGCCAACGGCCGCTTCGACCTGGATACCGCCATCGCCTACGCGAAGATGCTGCGCGACTATCCCCTGTTCTGGTACGAGGAGGCCGGCGATCCGCTGGACTACGCCTTGCAGGCCGCGCTGGCCGAATACTATCCGGGCCCCATGGCCACCGGCGAGAATCTGTTCAGCCACCAGGACGCCCGCAACCTGATCCGCTACGGCGGCATGCGGCCGGACCGCGACTGGCTGCAGTTCGATTGCGCGCTGTCCTACGGCCTGGTCGAATACGAGCGCACGCTACAGGTGCTGCGCACGCACGGCTGGTCGCCGCGCCGCTGCATTCCCCATGGCGGGCACCAGATGTCGCTGAACATCGCCGCCGGGCTGGGGCTGGGCGGCAACGAAAGCTATCCGGACCTGTTCCAGCCCTACGGCGGCTTCCCCGACGGCGTGCGGGTCCAGAACGGACACATCGTCATGCCCGAGCTGCCAGGCATCGGCTTCGAGGGCAAGAGCGACCTGTACGCGGAGATGCGGCAACTGGCGGAGTAGATCCGCCAGTCCGCTCCTTGCGTTTACAGGTCGCCCTCGGCGATCGACGTGCTCTTGCCCGAGGAAGACTTGACGGAGATCGTCGTGACGCCCTTGTCCGAAGTGGCGATGGTCGTATCGACGGTCTCGGCGTCGGTCTTGGCGCGCAGGCCGCCGCTGATCAGCTCGCCGAAAGCGATCCGGGCCACGACGGGCGAAGTCATCGACACCCGGTAGTCGAACTCGCCCAGCGGCGAGCGGGAACCCTTGGCCCGGTAGTCGACCTTGGTCATCGTGTCGGTGTCCGTGGCATGGTCGGTGCTGAACTCGGAGGCATACTCGCTGATCTCCATCGACACGCCGCTTTCGGTCAGCTTGACCGCGCCCGAGATCTTCAGGGTGCTCGTGCCGTCGTCGGTGTCCGGAGCGCCACCGGGCGTGGTAGCCGCCTTCAGCACGAAATCGCCGTCCAGCGTGGTGTCGTCGTCCACTTTCATGCCGCGGAACGGAAACGTCATCGTCGCCGCGGCCGGCTCGTCGTCATCGAAGATGTCGCCGCTGACGTCGCTGAACGTGACAGTCGTCTTGCCTGTCAGCACCACGTCATCGTCATTGCACCGGTCGAACTGGATGTCGACCTTGTCGCCGTTGCCCGGGATGGGGCCGCTGCCGGCCCGAGTAAGCGTGGCCGTATAGGTGCCGCCGTCGTCACACGGCTGGGGACCGCTCGGCGCGCCATCGTCCAGGAAGCTGAGTGCCTGGCCGGCCGCGGACATCGTGACCTGCGGCACGCCCAGGCTGATACCTATCACATCGAAGGCGAGCTCCTGGAGCTGCTTCTCGGAATAGGTGGGCTTGGCGGGATCGTCGCTGCCGCCACAGGCGGCCAGCAGGGCCAGCGCGACAGCGGCGCCGGTGGTTTTCAGGACATGGTGCATCTGGATTCCCCCAGGGTGTTTTCTTGGAATGGCTCGATGGCCATCTGCATCCTAGGAGGCGTACTTCCCGGCGACAATCCTCCAAATTGAGGATTTCTCATCGATCAGATTTTTCTTGACAGCCGCGTCCATGAAATCCGGATACCGGGAATATTGATTAAAGCGACCACTTACTCCTTTTTCTGGTGGCCTGGTAAGGTGATGGAAACACGAAGGCCGCCCAGATCCGGGGAACGCGAGAAACCGATCACGCCCCGGTAGGCCTCGACCAGATCCCGGGCGATCGCCAGGCCGAAACCCGTGCCCGGGCGGGACTCGTCCCAGCGGCGGCCCCGCTCGATGCGCAGGGCTTCGTCCTCGGGCAGCCCCGGGCCGTCGTCCTCGATGACCAGCGTCCAGTCCCTTGCACCGGCTTCGCGCGCCACGAGCCGGATCTGGCCGTGTGCCCACTTGCGCGCGTTGTCCAACAGATTGCCGAGGATTTCCATCAGATCGCCCTCGTCGCCCGCGAAGCAGAGCCCCGGGGCGACCTCGGCGTCCCAGTCCAGCGACTGCGCGCCCGGCAGCGTCTGCAGCGCGCGCAGGGTCTTGTTCACCGCGTCGCCCACCGGCGTCGAGCGATACCCGAGGGCGGCCGCCATGCCGGCGCGGGCGCGGGCCAGCGTGCGGTCGACCTGGCGCCGCATGGCGCCGACCTGCTCGTCGATCTCGTCGGCCAGCGCCGCCTGGCCACCGTCGCGGGCCCGCCGAGCCGCCGCGCCCATGACGGCCAGCGGCGTCTTCAGGCCATGCGCCAGGTCGCCGGCCTGGGTGCGCGCGCGTTCGAGCGAGGCATCGTGGAAGGCCAGCAGCCGGTTCAGCTCGTCCACCACCGGCTGGACTTCGTCGGGCACGCCGCGCGGCAGCTCGCGGCCGTGCCCGCTGCGCACCGCCTGCAAGTGGGCCTGGAGATCGCGGAAAGGCCGCAGCGCCAGATGGATGAACCCGGCCATGGCGATGATGAGCAGCAGGCCCAGCCCGACCAGCGAGGGAACGAGCAGGCTCAGGAACGAGCGGCGTTCGGCCTGCAGGTCGGCGCGGTCGAGCGCCACCAGCAGGTGGACCTTCGTGTCGGTGGCGGTATCGTCCAGGACGATGGTGCGCTCGACCGACAGCAGGCGGGATCTCTCCGGCCCGTCTATCCAGCGCGCCCGCAGGGGGCGCCCCGGCGGCGTATCGACGGTGGGCAGGGCCTCGTCCCACAGCGAGCGTGAACGCAGCTGCTGGCGCCCGGGGCCGTCGATCTGCCAGTACAGGCCGCCATAGGGCTGTTCGAAGCGCGGATCGCTGGGCGTGGCCTCCAGCCCCATCGTCCCGTCGGCGTCCAGGCGGACCTGCGCGGCCAGCGCCTTCAGGTACAGGCTCAGTTCGGCCACCGCGCGCCGCTCCATCTGGCGATCGAAGATCAGCGTGAGCCCCGCGCCCCCCGCCGCCAGCGCCAGCAGGATCATCAGCGCCGCGGCGCAGCCCAGCCGGACGAGCAGCGACCGGCGGTTCATCGCGCGTCGTCGGGAATCAGGTAGCCGTGGCCCCGCCGCGTCTCGATCAGGTCCACCCCCAGCTTGCGGCGCAGCCGGGCGACCAGCGCCTCGATGGCATTGGTGTCGCGGTCGCTGCCGGTTTCGTAGATGTGCTCGATCAGCTCGCTCTGCGACAGCACGCGCCCCGGGTGGTGCAGAAAATAGGCCAGCAGCCGGTATTCCAGCGACGACAGCGTCATCGCGGTCCCGTGCACCGTGACCAGCCGGGTGCGGGTGTCGATCTCGACCGGGCCGGCGCGCAGGATGGCCGACGACTGCCCCGCCGCGCGGCGCGTGATCGCGCGCAGCCGGGCCAGCATTTCTTCCATCTGGAAGGGCTTGGCCAGGTAGTCGTCGGCGCCGGCGTCGATGCCCTCGACCTTGTCCCGCCAGCCGTCGCGCGCGGTCAGGATCAACACGGGGGTGGCGATGTCCGCCGCGCGCAGGCGTTTCAGCACCGTCAGCCCGTCCAGTTTGGGCAGGCCCAGGTCCAGCACGATGGCGTCGTAGTCCTCGGTGCCGGCCCGGAACCACGCGGTTTCGCCATCGGCCGCCTCGTCCACGGCATAGTGCGCGCGCTCCAGTCCGGTGCGGATGTCGGCCGCGATGCGCGGCTCGTCTTCGACTACCAGTATGCGCATGTCTACTTGATCTTCAGGATTTCCAGGGTACGGGCGTCGATCTCGAGCTTCTTGCGCCGGCCGCTGGGCGGCAGCACCTTGACCTCGTAGACCCAGATGCCGTCTTCGCGATCGAGCTCGATCTCAATGATATCGCCCGGCACCTTGTCGCGCACCACGCCCAGCACCTCGGACAAAGGACGGATCTCGCCGTGCACCAGCGCCTCCCGCGCGCAGTCCTGGTCCCGCCTGCAACGGTCGTCTCGGGCCAGGGCCGGCGACGCCGCGCAGGCAAGCACCGCGGCGAGCAGGATGGCGGACAGGCGGGGAAAACGGATGAAGCTTGCAGACATGGACGGCACACTAACAGTCGCTGGCTGATAAAACGCTGACACCGGCGGTCAGGAAGGCGGGGCGCATGGTGGCTATTCTGCCAGCCATGGACCACCCACCCACACCAACGAGGACCGCCATGCGCATGCTGCCCACCCTGATCATCGCCCTTGCCGCCACCGCTTCCTACGCCACCGCCGCCCAGGCCGCCGACAAGTGCGCCTACGTTCCCCACGACCGCTGGATTCCCATCGACCAGGCCATACGCAAGGCCGAATCGCTGGGCTACGAGGTGCGCGAGGTCGAGCGGGACGACGGCTGCTGGGAAGTCGAAGGCTTCGACAAGAACGGCGCCAAGATCAAGCTGTACCTGGATCCGGCCAACGGCGAAGTGGTCAAGCCCTCGGACTGGCTGCCGGGCAGGAGCCGCAAATGATCGCCGCCCAGACGCTTTGCCGCACTCTAGCCCCGAGGAAAGATGCCGTGAACCAGCCCGCGTTCTCCGATGACAGCGAACCCAGCCTGTTCGACACCCATCATGCCCCGGGAACCATCGGCGCCGACGCCGGCCTGCGCGGCCGCATCGAAGCGGCGCTGGCCGACCTGGGCCGGGCGCGCGAGGAATGCTTCGGCTACGCGGCGTACGGCGCGGTGGTGGCGGGCCTGAAGCGGGACTTCGCCATCCCCTCGTACGTGCCGTGGACGGACATCTGGAACTGGCCCGCCGATCGGGCCGATGAAATCCTGAACTACCTGCACGGCCGCCACGCCGAGACCCTGGGACGGCCGGCGCAGCGGCGTTCAGCGTAAGGCGTAGTGCACCATGCGCGCCAGCGGCGGCTCGATGCCGTTCAGCACGCGGGCGGGCAGGTTCAGCGGCTTGAGGAACATCTTCACGCTCATGTCGGCGCTGACGTTGCGCTGGACCAGGCGCCGGGCATCGGCATTGATGCGCTCGATCCAGGCCTTGTCGTTCGCATGTTCGGGATGGCGATGGTTCAACACATGGCGGATGGCGCACTCGGCGTCGTCGTTGCGGATCTCCAGCAGGCGCCGGACCAGCGCGCCCAGCACCTTCACGCGCCCGTTTCCTTCCAGCGTGTTGTAGCGGTTGAAATAAAGATAGAAGTACTTGTAGTGGCGGACCTCGTCCGTCCGGATGTTCGTGGTGATCTCGCGCAGCACGGGTTCGGCGGCGTACTCGGCCAGGCTGCGATAGAGCGTGGCGGTGCCCATCTCGACCACGCAGCGGGCAGCCAGTTCGAGCGCCCGCGTGGGTTCGAACTCCTCCAGCGTGCAGCGCCGGGAATATTCATCGAAGAAACTGTCGAACGCGGCCTGCCAGTCGAACTCCGGCCAGACGTGTTCGATATAGGCGCGCAGCGCGCGGCCATGCTGCAGTTCTTCCTGTTCCCAGTGCTGGCCCAGCCAGCCAGCCACATCCTGGTCGTCCTGGTAATAGTTCACCAGATTGCGGGTATAAAGATCGGAACCGCTTTCTATGAACGAAGCGCTGCACAAGAGGTAGAACAGCGTTTCGTCGTCCCGGACCAGGTTCCGTTCGATGCGGCTCAGGTCGATATCCTCGAGCCGCCAGGGCATTTCCGTTGCAACAGCGTCCACCGAAAAATCTCCGAAGTGCGCAGTTCATCCTTGCAGCATAAGCCCAATCGGCCCTTGATTCGAGTCCCGACAGGCTTCCGGATGCATCCGGCGGGGGTTACTTTGTGTAATGCTTGTCGAGTTCGTTCACAGACAGCCTGGGGCGAATCTGTCACTGTTGATCCAAGCTGCGGCGCGACGGTCGATGCCGCCAGTACACGACTACGTACTATAGGGAGTCACTCATGAACAAGAATCTCATTGCCAAGCTGATGATCGGTGCTGCCCTGGTGGGCTCGGCAGCGGGGTGTGCCAGCTGGGACAGCATGTCCGGGCGGCAGAAAAGCACCGTGGTCGGCGCCGGCGTCGGCGGCGTGGCCGGTGCGGCCGTGACCGGGGGCGGCATCCTGGGCACCGTGGGTGGCGCGGCCATCGGCGGCGTGATCGGCGACCAGGTCGGCAAGCGCCGCTGATGCCGCGGGGCCGGCTCCTGGCCGGCCTCTTCCAACGACGCCACAGCCCCGGCTCCTTGCGGAGATCCGGGGCTGTTGCTTTTATACGACAAAATGTATCAGAAGTGGCGGACCGCCTATTCCGGCATGATGTTGGCGGCCTTGACCACTTCCCGCCACTTGGCCAGCTCCGCCCTGGAGGCATCCCCCAGCGCCTGCGCGCTCATGGGACGCGGCGTGACGCCCTGTTTGAGCAGGGTACCGCGCACGTCGTCGTTTTCCAGCAACCGGTTGAACGCGTCGTTGTAACGGGCGACCTGCTCGCCCTTCATCCCCTTGGGCCCCCAGACCGCGTACCAGGCATCGGCGTCGTAGTTCGGCAGCCCCGCCTTCGCCAGCGGCGGGATCGCGGGGTAGACGGGGTCCTGTTCGCGCCGGGAGGCGCCCAGGATGACCAGGCGCTTCTCCTGCTGCATGGGCACGGCGACATGCATGGGCTGGAACATGGCCTTGATGTGGCCGGCCAGGAGGTCGGTCGTGGCGCCGGCCGACCCCTTGTACGGCACGTGCACCATGTTCAACCCGAGCTGGGCGGCGAGCATCTCCATGCACAGGTGATGGAAAGTCCCCTTGCCCGGCGAGCCGTAATTGACCGTGCCGGGATGCCGCCGGACGTACTCGATGAACTGGGCCAGCGTCGTCACGCCCAGTGACGGGTGCACGCACAGCGCGAAATTGGTCGAGCCCAGCATGGCGATGGGCGTGAAGCTGTCGATGACGTCGAACGGCACCGACGAATAGACCAGCGGTAGCGTCAGGGCCGTGTTCGTGCTGAACGCGATCGTGTGGCCGTCGGGCGCCGCCTTGGCCACTGCCCCCAGGCCGATGATGCCCGAGGCGCCGGGCTTGTTCTCCACCACGAAGGTGCGGCCGGACCGTTCGGCCAGCCGGGGCGAGAACAGCCGGGCGCACAAATCCGGGGTGGTGCCGGGCGTGAAGGGTACGACCACCTGGACGGTCTTGTCCGCCAGGCCCAGGTCGTCTCCGGCGGCGATCAGGCGGGCCGGCACGAACGCGCCCGCCGCCAGCGTGGCGACGAACGCCCGGCGTCCGGTAAGGGTTGCGGAATCGTGCATGCTTTGTCTCCTGGTTCTTTATGGGGGTCTTGGCCGGCAGCGGCCGGCTATTGGATTTCGTTTGCCCGCCTCACGCTGGCGATCATGGACGAGTTGATCAGGTACTGGCGATGGGCGTCGGCGTCGGCCACGGTGGCGCGCAACTCGTCCAGGCGTTCCTGGCGCACCTTCGGATCGCGCTCTTCCAGCAGGCGCTTGTTGCGTATGGTGATGGCCTGCACGTATTCCACGTTCACCGTGCGCCGCTGGCGGTGGTAGCGATCGAGCAGGTCGTCGGGCGCGCCGTGCAGCATGACCTCGGCCAGCTTGCCGGTCAGGTTCATCGCGTCATGGATGCCACTGTTCAACCCCATGCCGCCCAGCGGATTGTTCACGTGGGCGGCATCGCCCGCCAGGAATACCCGGCGGTCGCGGAAATCCTTGGCAACCCGCTGGTGGACGCGATAGACGCTCTTGTAGGGAATGTCATAGTCCTGGTCAGGAGACAGGAAACCCTTGATCTTGCCCTGCACGAAATCCGGCGCCAGGACCTCGGCTTCTTCCATGCCCGGGGCGATGGGAAACGCGATGCGCCAGATCGGCGGCGGCCCGTCGTGGGGCTGGATGAAGATCGCGCTCCATTCGTCCGGATCGGCGATATAGGCATTGCCGGTGTAGCCCTGCTGGCGCAGGTCGTAGCGCGTGGCGAACACCAGGAAGCGTTCCGGCCAGGTGAAGCCCTCGAACTCGGTGTCCATGGTCTTGCGCACGATGCTGCGCGCGCCGTCCGCGCCGATCAGGTAGCTGGCGCGGATCTCCTGACGCCCGTCGGGTCCGGCGACCTGCACCGTGACGCCGTCGGCGTCCTGCTCATAGCCGGCGCACTCGTGCGCGAACAGCAGGCGCGCGTTGCCGTGCCCGCGCAGCGCCTCGGCCACGATGGCCGACAGCTTGTGCTGTTCGACGTGCAGGCGGAAGGGATACGGTGTCAGGTCGGCGATCATGCCCAGGTCGAACTGGGCCACCAACCCATCCTTGCGATCGCGTATCTGCCACTCGGGCACGCGCAGCGCGCGCGAACGCAGGGTCTCGCCTATGCCCAGCGAGTCGAGCATCTCGACCGTGGGAGGGTGGAAAGTACCGGCCCGAAGGTCCTGGGGAATATGGTCCTCGCTTTCGAGGACGACGACGTCCACGCCCTTCTGCGCGAGCGACAGGGCGGCCACCAGCCCCACGGGGCCGGCGCCGGAAATGACGACAGGATGCTGTTGCATGATTCGGTTCTACGATGACTGGAATGATTCGAATACGGAGCGGCCGGTCAGTCCCGGCTTTCGCGCCACAGGCCCAGCAGTTCCTGGACCGGGCGGTCCGAGAAACTGAACAGGACCGACGGTTCCCGCGCCACCAGCCGATGCGCGGTCCAACTGGGAATGACGAAGACGTCGTTGGGCTCGGCCACGAAGACGCGATCGTCCAGGACGGCCTCGACCCGGCCTTCGAGCACCGTGAACACCGTGCCCGACGAGCAGCGATAGGACGCCGTGGAGAAATCCCTGGGCAGCAGCTGCGCGTAGGCGCCCATGGTCGGCATGGGCGAGCCGCCGGTCAGCGGGTCCACGTAGCGCAGCTTGTAGCCAAGGTGCGGATCGGGCGCGCCCGCGGCCTGCATGCCCAGCAGCGACTCGCGCGTGCGCTCGTACGGATAGCAGAACAGCGGCGAGGCCCGGTTGGCCGGCGGCGCCCAGTCCACGGGCGCCAGCCCGTTGCCATAGCGCAGCAGGCTGTCGCCCACCGGACGCCGGAGCTCCTGGCGGTCCTCGGACGAGGCCTCGGCGAAGCTGGCATCCAGCATGGCGACCAGTTGCACGTCCAGGCCGTCGAGCCAGATCATCGGGGCGTCGCTGTCGTTGCCGTGGTCGTGCCAGGTCCATGAGGGCGTGGTGACGAAATCGCCGCGCCGCATGATGGTCTTCTCGCCCTCCACCGAGGTATAGGCGCCGCTGCCCTCCAGGATCAGGCGCATCGCGGCCTGGCTGTGCCGGTGGGCGCGCGCCACCTCGCCCGGCAGGATGGCCTGCAGGCCGGCGTACAGCGAGGTCGTGATGGCCGCCTTGCCCCGCAGCCCGGGGTTCTCGAGGATGAGCACCCGGCGCTCGGCTTCCTCGGCGGTGATGAGCGAGGTCGCCTCGGTCAGGTAGGGCCGCACCTTGCCGTACGACCAGTGGGCCGGCTGGCAATCGGAACGCGGCGTGCGCGTGACCAGGTTGTGCAGCTGTTCCCACAGCGGCGCGAGATTGTCGGCGCCGATGCGGGCGTAGAACGCTTCGCGCTCCGCCCGCGTCGCGGCGGCCGCCGGTGCTTGCCTGGAATCGTTCATGTGTCTCCTCCGCCCTGTGGCATCGCTGCCGTTCAGCGCACCGCCACGTCCATCTCGCCCAGGCCCTCGATGCGGGCATGCATGACGTCGCCCGGCTGCACCGTGTTCACGCCCTCGGGCGTGCCGGTCATGATGACGTCGCCCGGATACAGGGTGTAGACGTGCGAGGCCACCTCGATCAGCTCGGCGATGCCCGTGATCAGGTCGCGCGTATTGGCGCGCTGGCGCGGTTCGCCGTTGACCTCGATCGAGAAATCCAGGTTGCCCGCATCGGCGATCTCGTCCGCCGTCACCAGCCAGGGGCCCAGCACGGTGTAGCTGTCGGCCGACTTGCGATAGCTGCGGTCTTCCGTGCCGCGCACGGTCATGTCCAGGCCGATGCAGTAGCCCGCCACGTAGGCCATGGCGTCGGCGGCCTTGATGTCCTTGCCCTGCTTGCCGATCACCACCGCCAGCTCGACCTCGTGGTCGTTGCGCCGCCCCGGAAAGGCGATGCGCACGCCCTGGCTCGCGCCCACGACCGACTGCGCCGATTTCAGGAACACCCCGAATTTGGCGACCGGGCTCTTGAAACCCTCGTAGTGGGCGATGTGCACATTGTTGTGGATCTGGGCATCGGCCAGCGACTCGTCCACGTGGGCGTGGTAATTCAGCGGCGCGGCGATGACCTTGGACGGCGTGGCGACCGGGCTCAGCAGCCGGACGTCGGCGAGGCGGCGCGTGGCGGCGCCGGCCTTGGCGGCCTGGATGGCGGGCACGAGCTCGCCCAGCCGTTCGATGAACAGGTCGCCCGGCGGCACCGGCCAGGCCAGCGCGGGCAGTTGGTCTTTCACGGACGACACGTCATAGACGGTGTCTCCTTCCACCAGGCCGATCCGGCCTTCGTCGTAGCGGCAAATCTTCATTTGGTCTCCGGTGCCGCTGGGCGGCGGCCTTTCAAAATTTTGAGCACGTTCAATTTTAGGGAGAACGAGGGCCGATCGTCAAGGCGGATGATTGCTGACATCTGGCAAATTGACGGCGTTTGCGCATCCCCGTTTTGGGGGATGCGTCTGCAAGAACCCCACCCCCATACTCGATCCATCGACAACATGCGCGGCAAATCCGCGCGATTTCCGGGGGGAATCCGACATGAACACCACAATCAAGACAGCCGGCTCCATCCTTGCCCTGTCCATCCTGGCCGCCTGTGGCGGCGGCGATGGCGCCTCGAGCAGTTCGGGAGGCAACGGAGGGGGCGGAGGCGGAACGCCGCCGGCCAAATACACCAAGCAGCAACTCGAATGGGCCAGCCATGAAAGCGTCTATGCGGCGTTGGGCGTCACCCAGATCCCGGGTTTCATCGCCGACCTGGCCATCGATTTCGTCGGCTACGCGGCCGCAGAAGACATCACGACGGACACCGCCACATGCGATGGCGCATCTCCGGGCAAACTCGTCGCCACGCTTACCGACACCAACGGCGACCACAAGATCGGCAACGGCGACAAGGTAGTCTTCGATTTCGACAACTGCCATCTTGAAGACGAAGACCTGCTGCTGGACGGCGTGGTCACCGTCACGTTCAGCGGCGTGTCCGGCGACGTCCTGGACGAAGCGACCTCTTCCGCCGTTACCATGACCCTCCCTCTAACGGGCTTCAAGCTGGATGGCAGCGAGACGCTCGACGGCACGGTCGTCATCGCCTACAAGCATGACAGCAAGGGGACAGCAAGCGACAACGACGATACCTACTCGTATAAGACCACCGTCGCGCAACTGGACATCGCCCGCTCGGACGGCGGCAAGAGCTACGCCACGCGCATCGAAAACTATCTCAGCGACTACGTCTACGACTACGCCACCGACCTGAACACGTTCTCGGCGATCAGCTATGGCACCAGCGGCACCGACCCGCTTCTCGGGTCGTTCGACTACGACGTCACCATGACCACGCCTCTCGTCTACTGGGAACACTCCGATACCGGTGAACCCGATGCGGGAGCCTTCAAGACGGTTACCGCAGCCGAAACCTTCACGACTACCTTCGTCCCCAATGACGGCAAGGGGCAGGTGAAAATCGAATCGACCTCGGGTGTCTCGTCGACGATGGACTTCTCCGCCTTCGACGATCTCTGACCTCCCGGCTTCCAGGCAACTCCTGCAAGCGGCCCGGCTCTTCTCCGGGCCGCTTTCGTTTCAAGCAGGACTTTAGTCCAATGCGCCGCGCGGCTGCCGCAGGCAAGATGCTCTCCAGCCATTTCTATCGGGGGGCACCATGAAATCAGGATTGAAGACCGCCGGCGCGCTGGCGCTGACCACGCTGCTGGGCGCATGCGGCGGGGGCGACGGAGACGCAGGCAAGGACAGCGGTGGCGGCACTCCCGTGCCGATGAGCCAGGCCGAACTACGCCTGTTCGCTGGCGGCGCCTACGAAACGGGCCTGTTCCTGCCCTACTTCGCAATGGGCTTCATCAACAGCCTGCTCGACCACGTCGGCGACGGCATGCCCGACGAACCGCAGCCGTGTGCGGACGGGCAAGGCAGCCGCACGTCGGTCTACGTCGACGCCGATCGCGACGGCAAGATCAGCGCCGGGGATTCGTTGACGATAGACATGACCGATTGCGCCACGCGCGGCCTGGGCGATGCGCTGAACGGGCGGGTCAGGATCGCGGTAAAGGAGATACAGGGCGACATCCTGAACGCGTTCAACACCGTGGGCGTTTTCACCCTGGAAGTCCCGGAACTGAAGCTGTCGGCCAGCGAATCGATGTCGGGCACGCTGCAGGTCCGGTTCGAGCAGACCACCCACGACGTCCCCGAGGCCTCGGCCGGCATCGAAGACGTCGAGGAGACCATGGAAGTCAGCCAATCCGGCGGCGGCGATTTCAAGCTGCGCTACACGGAAGACGGCAAGGACTATGAACAGGCCATCAGCGGGTACGACAGCAAGTCGCACTTCCTGTATGCGACCGGCACGGAACGCTACACCGCCCTGGGGTTCACCCATCGCGGACAAGGTGTCACCCTGGGCGCCTTCGACTACCGCATGGCGCTGGTCGACCCGCTAGTCACCGTCTATGACAAGGACGGCAGCACCCCTGGCTCGATAGCCGGCCGCTACACCGTGGAGACGCGCGGTGAAACGATCACGACGACCTTCAGCAGCCCGACCGCGGGCACCAGCGACGTCCGGATCGAGTCTTCCTCGGGCGTAAGCTGGAGCGGCTCGTCCGACGACGAGGGCGATCTCTGAGCTTCAGGCGCCGCAAACGGCGAGGCCGGGCCTGCCACGCAGGCCCGGGCATCCGCTACTTCAGCGGTTTGAACCGCACCCGCTTGGGCTTGGCCCCTTCCTCGCCCAGGCGGCGTTTCTTGTCGGCCTCGTACTCCTGGTAGTTGCCGTCGAAGAACACCACCTGCGAGTCGCCCTCGAAGGCCAGGATGTGGGTGGCGATCCGGTCCAGGAACCACCGGTCGTGGCTGATCACCATGACGCTGCCGGCGAACTCCAGCAGGGCGTCCTCCAGCGCGCGCAGGGTTTCCACGTCCAGGTCGTTGGACGGTTCGTCCAGCAGCAGCAGGTTGCCGCCGGCCAGGAGGGTCTTGGCCAGGTGGAGCCGGCCGCGTTCGCCGCCCGACAGGTTGCCGACGGTCTTGTTCTGGTCCCCGCCCTTGAAGTTGAAACGGCCCAGGTAGGCGCGCGACGACATCTCGAAGCGCCCCACCGTCAGGATGTCGGCGCCGTCGGCCACGGCGTCGAACACGGTCTTGCCGTCTTCCAGCGCGTCGCGCATCTGCTCGACGTAGGCCAGCTTGACGGTCCCGCCGCGCACGACTTCGCCGCTGTCGGGCTGCTCCTTGCCGGCGATCATGCGGAACAGGGTCGACTTGCCGGCGCCGTTGGGGCCGATGATGCCGACGATGGCGCCGGCCGGCACCTTGAAGCTCAGATCGTCGATCAGCAGGCGATCGCCATAGCCCTTGCTGACGTTCTTGAACTCGATGACCTCATTGCCCAGGCGCTCGGCCACGGGAATGAAGATCTCGGAGGTCTCGTTGCGCTTCTGGTATTCGTGCGAGCTGAGTTCCTCGAAGCGGGCGATACGCGCCTTGGACTTGGCCTGGCGCGCCTTGGGATTCTGGCGCACCCACTCCAGTTCCTTCTTGATGGTCTTCTGGCGGGCGGATTCGTTGGCCTCTTCCTGCTTGAGGCGGTCTTCCTTCTGTTCCAGCCAGGAGCTGTAGTTGCCCTTCCACGGAATGCCGTGGCCCCGGTCCAGTTCCAGGATCCATTCTGCGGCGTTGTCCAGGAAGTAGCGGTCGTGGGTCACCGCGACCACGGTGCCCGGGAACTTCTGCAGGAACAGCTCCAGCCAGTCCACGCTTTCCGCGTCCAGGTGGTTGGTGGGCTCGTCCAGCAGCAGCATGTCGGGCTTGGACAGCAGCAGGCGGCACAACGCGACGCGGCGCTTCTCGCCGCCCGACAGGTGGCCCACCACCGCATCCCAGGGCGGCAGGCGCAGGGCATCGGCGGCGATTTCGAGCTGGTGCTCGATGTCGTCGTTGCCGCTGCCGCTGCCCGCCGCGATGATGGCCTCGAGCTCGGCCTGCTCGGAGGCCAGCGCATCGAAGTCGGCGTCGGGTTCGGCGTAGGCGGCATAGACCTCGTCCAGCCGCTTCTTCGCGGTGAACACACCACCCAGCCCGGTCTCGACCGCCTCGCGCACGGTATGCTCGGGATCCAGCTGGGGTTCCTGCGGCAGGTAGCCGATGCTCAGGTTGGCCATGGGGCGCGCTTCGCCCTCGATGTCCTGATCCACCCCGGCCATGATCTTGAGCAGCGTGGACTTGCCGGAACCGTTCAGGCCCAGCACGCCGATCT
Organism: Pigmentiphaga kullae; assembly: GCF_004216695.1. Taxonomy (GTDB): domain Bacteria; phylum Pseudomonadota; class Gammaproteobacteria; order Burkholderiales; family Burkholderiaceae_B; genus Pigmentiphaga; species Pigmentiphaga kullae. The sequence continues at coordinate 2,269,869 of NZ_SGXC01000001.1, read as the reverse complement.
TGGCGCCCGGGAAGAACGACAGCGAGATGTCGCGCAGGATCTGCCGCTTGGGCGGCACGATCTTGCCGACGCGATTCATGGTGAAGACGTATTGGGCCATGGATGGACGACGAAAAGGAAAAATGGGCGCGGGGCCGGCCAGGCCGGCCCCGCTGTGACGAAGCAGACAGTGTAGGCCGGTTCGCGCGGGAAAGGCGAACCGGGGGCCGGCGCTACTCCAGCTTGATGCCGGCCTGCCGGATGATGTCGCGGTTGTTGTCGTACTCGGCGCGGATCAGGCGCGCGAACGCCGCCGCGCTGCCGCCGGTGGGCACGTTGTCGCTGTCCACCAGGCGCGCGCGCAGGTCCGGCTGCGCCAGCGCCTTGTTGATTTCGGCGTTCAGCCGGTTCAGCACCGCCTCGGGCGTGCCCGCCGGCGCGAACACACCGAACACCGACATCAGGTTGGCCTTGGGAAAACCGGCCTCGGCGAAGGTCGGCACGTCGGGCAGCAGATCGATGCGCTCGGGCGCGCCCACGGCCAGCGGCCGCAGCTTGCCGGCCTTGATGTGGCCGTTCAGCACTGGGCCGAGATTGGTGGACAGCAGCTCGAACTGGCCGCCCAGCGCATCGTTCTGCTGCTGGCCGCCGCCCTTGTAGGGAATGTGGGTGATGTCCACGCCGGCCGCGCGCTTGAACTGCTCCAGCGTGATGTGGCCGACCGTGGCCAGGCCCGAGGTGCCCCAGCGCAGCGCACCCGGGCGGCTGCGCGCCTGCTCGACCACGTCGGCCAGGCTCTTGCCCTGGAACGCCGGCGTGCCCAGCAGCACTACCGGCGAATACATCACGCTGGCGACCGGCGCAATGTCCTTGAACGGATCGTAGTTGACCCGGCCCAGCAGCGGATTCAGGGACAGCGGGCTGATCGAGGAAAAACCGACGGTATGGCCGTCGGGCGCCGCCTTGGCGACCGCGTCCATGCCCAGGGTGCCGCCGGCGCCGGCCTTGTTCTCGACGATGACGGTCGTGCCGAGCTGGCCGCCGAGCTTGTCGGCCAGGGCGCGCGACACGATGTCGCTGACTCCGCCGGGCGGATAGGCGACGATGATGCGCACAGGCTTGGCGGGCCAGGTCTGGGCCGTGGCGGCGGTGCCGGCCAGCGCCAGCAGGCCGGCGCACAGGGGAAGCAGGATACGGTTCATGGTGGTAACAAGGAAGCGGCCGCGACGAAAGCCCCGGATGGCGCGCCGGCGCGGCCCGGCGGACGGCGTCCATTGTAGTGGAGTGCCGCGGCCCGGCCCTTGGTATGCTGTGCTCCGGGACGACTACCGGTAAGCGACGCCATGCTGCCTTTCGACTGGAATTTCCCCTATCCCTCGCAGAAGATGCCGCTGCTGGCGGCCAACGCCGTCAGCACCAGCCAGCCGCTGGCCTCGCAGGCCGGCCTGCGCATGCTGTACGAAGGCGGCAACGCCGTCGATGCCGCGCTGGCGGCCGCCATGGTGCTGACCGTGGTCGAGCCGGTCATGAACGGCATAGGCGGCGACCTGTTCGCCATCGTCTGGCACGAGGGACGCCTGCACGGCATCAATGCCAGCGGCCGCTCGCCCGCCGCCTGGACCCTGGACCACTTCCGCGGCCGCGCGGCCATGCCGGTCACCGGATGGGACGCCGTCACGGTGCCCGGCCAGGTCGCCGGCTGGCGCGCGCTGTCCGAGCGCTTCGGCAAGCTGCCTTTCGAACAACTGTTCCAGCCCGCGCTGCACTACGCCAGGGAAGGCTTCCAGGTCACGCCGCAGATCGCCCGCCTGTGGGCCCGCCAGGCCCCCAACCTGGCCAGGGAACCCGGCTTCGCCGAGGCCTTCTTCCGCGACGGCCGCACGCCCCGGGCCGGCGACCGCTGGCGCTTCCCCGAGCAGGCCGACACCCTGGCCGACATCGCCCGGACCGGCGGCGACAGCTTCTACCGCGGCGCGCTGGCGCAGAAAATCGTCGACTTCGCGCAGCGCACCGGCGGCGCGATGACCCTGGCCGACCTGGCCGCCCACGAAGTGCAGTGGGTCGAACCCCTGCGTCAGGATTTCCGCGGCTACACCCTGCACGAGATCCCCCCCAGCGGCCAGGGCATCGCCGCGCTGGCCGCGCTGGGCATGCTGGAACGCCTGGACCTCGAAGGCATGGGCCTGGACAGCCCCGCCATGTACCACGCCATGATCGAGGCCATGAAACTGGCCTTCTCCGACCTGCACGAACACGTCGCCGACCCCGCCGCCATGCGCCTGGGCCTGGCCGACCTGCTGGACCCCGCCTACCTCGCGCAGCGCGCCGCCCTGATCGACCCCACGCGCGCCGGCACCCCCACCGCCGGCACCCCCAAGCTGGGCGGCACCGTCTACCTGGCCGCCGCCGATGCCGACGGCACCATGGTCTCGTTCATCCAGTCCAACTTCCAGGGCTTCGGCTCGGGCGTCGTGGTCCCCGGCACCGGCATCTCGCTGCACAACCGCGGCATCGGCTTCAACCTGCGCCCCGGCCACGTCAACTGCGTCGCCCCGTCCAAGAAGCCGATGCACACCATCATCCCCGGCTTCGTCACCCGCGCCGGCCAGCCCGTCATGGCCTTCGGCGTCATGGGCGGCTCGATGCAGGCCCAGGGCCACATGCAGATGCTGGTGCGCCTGGGCGCCTTCGGCCAGAACCCGCAGGCCATGAGCGACGCCCCGCGTTTCCGCGTGGAGCCCGGCGAGGTCCGCCTGGAAGCCCACACCCCCGCCGCCGTGGTCGACGGCCTGCGCAAGCTGGGCCACACCGTCGAGGTCTCGGAGCGCCACAGCCTGGACTTCGGCACCGCCCAACTGATCTACCGCAGCGACGAGGGCTACATCGCCGCCTCGGACTCCCGCCGCGACGGCCAGGCCGTCGGGTACTAGCGCCCACCCCCGCCCGGGGCCTCGGCCCCGGCGGCCTCTTCCTCCTCCACCTCCCGGCTCTCCAACCGGACCAGCCGGCTCCCCACCTTCCGCAGCGGTCCCAGCACGCCCCCGATCAACCCCAGCTGCGTCAGCACCAACCGGTGCCCGTCATCGGCATCGTCCTCGGGCAACTGCTCCAGCGCCCGCGCCAAGGCCCCTTCCTCCTCGCTGCTGGCCGCCAGCCCGCCCTTCCCGGCCAAGCCCGCCGCGATCCCGTCCAGCGCGTCGATCACCCCCATCGTCATCCGCGCGATCTGCGCATCGCTCGCATGGTCCGACAGGCTTTCCCGATGCGCCCCCAGCCCCGACAGATAATTCAGCAAGGTATGCGACAACGTCAGGAAGCGCAGCCCCGCGTCGGCATCGCGCCGGAAATGCCCCGGCTCGGCCAACATGTTCGACATCGCCATCGACAAGGCCGCATCCGCGTTGTGCGCGTTGCGCCGCGCCAGCCGATAGGCCAGGTCGTCGCGCTTGCCCGTCTCGTACTGGATCATGATCTCGCGCAGATACCGGCTGTTCGCGGCCAGCGCCCTGGCCGCCGCCTGCGTCAGCCGGCGCCCCTGCCAGTCCGGCATCACCACCAGCACAGCCAGCCCCGCGATCCCCGCGCCGATCAACGTATCCACCAGACGCGGCACGAACAGATCGTAGCCGTTGCCGATCTGGTTGAAACACAGCAGCACCAGCACCGTGATCGCCGCCGTGCCGATCATGTAGCGGGTGGAACGCGTGGCAAAGAACGCCACCCCCGCCACCACCGCGAACAGCGCCTGCACCAGCAGGCTGGAGAACAGCTTGAACAGCACCCACCCCACCAGCAGCCCCAGCACCGTGCCCAGCACCCGCTGCACCAGCCGGGTACGCGTGGCGCCATAGCTGGGCGCGCAGACGAACAGCGTGGTCAGCACGATCCAGTAGCCCTGCTGCGGATGGACCAGGTGCAGCATCCCGTAGCCCGCCGCCATCGCCAGCGTCAGCCGCACGGCATAGCGGAACACCGGCGCGCCCGGCGTCAATTGCAGCCGCACGCGGTCGAAGGCCTCGCCCACCGACTGCGGCGACCGGTCCAGCAGGCTGTTGTCCTGCTGCTGCTCGTCCAGCTTGTCGGGATTGCTGGCGCTGCCCAGCCGCCGGTCCAGCTCCGCCAGGTTGGCCGACAGCGCCCCCACCGACCGCAGCAGCCGCGCCCACTCGGGCCGGCCCTGCCGGCGCAGGTAGTCCAGCGAGGCGTCCAGGTCGGCCCGCGCCTGCCGCGCCTCGTCGCCGGCATCGAAGGGCTGGCGCATCCGGATCGCCCGCGCCAGCCGGCGGCAGGCCTGCCCTTGCAGGCCCAGCAGCCGCTGGCAGCGGAACATGATGTCGCTGTGGAAGAAGGCGTCGGCCAGTTCGTCATAGGGATAATGCGAGGAACTGGCGCGCTCGTGCACGTCCTGCGCGATGAAATACAGCCGCAGATAACGGGCCGTCTTGCGGCCCGGCCGGCTCTGGCCCAGGCGGCTGAAGATGCTTTCCTTGGCCGCGTTCAGCGCCACCACCACCTTGCTGTTGAGCTGCGCCAGCTCCAGCCGGCGCGCCTCCAGGTCGATGCCGCGCACCGGCTCGAACAACGACGCCTTCAGCAGCAGGTAGTCCCCCAGCACGGCGTACAGCCGCGCCAGCCGCTGCTGCACCGGCTGGTGCACGAACAGCGCCGCCCACAATACCGACAGCAGGCCGTACCAGGCCGCGCCGGCCATCAGCAGCGCCGGCTCGTGCCAGAAGCCGCCCTCGCCCCGGCCCTGCTCCACGCCTATGGTGGTGTAGATGGCCAGGATCAGCGTCGCATACCCGATGGCGCGATAGCGCTCGCCGATGGCTCCCAGCATGGTCAGGCAGAACGTGGACAGCACCATCCCCGCCAAGAACAGCCACGGATGGGGGAACAGCGCCTTGACCGCGACGGCCGCCACGGCGAAGCAGGCCAGCGTGACGACCTGGGCCAGCAGCCGGCCGCGCCAGTTGTCGTCGGTCTCGGCCAGCGCGCAGGCGATGACGCCCAGGAACGCCGGGATGACCAGGTCCATCCGGTCGTGCCACCAGCACAGCGCCATGACGCTGGCCAGGGCGATGAACACGCGCAGGCTGTAGACGAAGGTGTCGTGCGCCCAGAGGCGGCGCAGGGTATCGGGAATGGAGGCGGAATGCATCGATGCGGCAGGGGGGACGGACAGACGTAACTATCGCATGCAGGACTCGTGCCAGGGTCCCCGGCCTGCAACGCCCGGCCCGGGTTGCGCGGTCTTCGCGCCACCTGGCCGCCCCCGGGGACATGCGATAATCATGGCTGGCGGGCGCCTTTCGCCCGGCCGTCGCATCTGTGCAGCCCAGGCCCATGAAACAATACCTCGACCTCGTCCAATCCGTCCTCGACAACGGCTCGTGGCAAGTGAACAGAACGGGCATCCGCACCCTCAGCCTGCCCGGCGCTTCGCTGCGGTTCGACCTGCGGCAGGGCTTCCCCGCCGTCACCACCAAGAAGCTGGCGTTCAAGTCCGCCATCGGCGAACTGGTGGGCTTCCTGCGCGCCTCGCGCAGCGCCGCGGAGTTCCGCGCGCTGGGCTGCAAGGTCTGGGACCAGAACGCCAACGAGAACGCGCAATGGCTGGCCAACCCCTACCGCGAAGGCGACGACGACCTGGGCCCCGTCTACGGCGTCCAGTGGCGCCAGTGGCCGGCCTACAAGGTGCTGGACGCGTCGCGCGCCGCCCGGTTGCAGGACGCACTGGGCCGCGGCTATGCCCGCGTGGCCGAGTTCGACGAAGACGGCACGCGCAAGGTGCTGCTCTACAAGGCCGTCGACCAGTTGCGCCAGTGCCTGGACACCATCCACAGCAACCCCGGCGACCGCCGCATCCTGTTCCATGGCTGGAACTGGGCGCAGATCGAGGAAATGGCGCTGCCGCCCTGCCACCTGCTCTACCAGTTCCTGCCCAACGCGACCACGCGCGAGATCTCGCTGTGCCTGTACATCCGGTCCAACGACATCGGCCTGGGCACGCCGTTCAACCTGACCGAGGGCGCCGCGCTGCTGCACCTGGTGGGCCGGCTGACCGGCTACCAGCCGCGCTGGTTCAGCTACTTCATGGGCGATGCCCACATCTACGAGAACCACCTGCCCATGCTGCGGGAACAACTGACCCGCACGCCCTTCCCCGCGCCGCAGCTGGCCCTGTCCGACCGCATCCCCGACTACGCCGTCACCGGCAAGTACGAGCCGGAATGGCTGGAGCGCGTGGAGCCGGGCGACTTCTCGCTGGTCGGATACGAACACCACGCGCCGCTGACGGCGCCCATGGCCGTCTAGGGCAGGGTCACTCCGGCGTCAGCCCCGCTGCCTTCACGCCCTCGCGCCACCGGGCCAGGTCCGCCTGGATCTGCTCGGCATAGCGCCGGGGCGTCGTGCCTTCCGGCGCCAGCCCCAGCCCCTCCAGTTGCCGCGCGACGTCCGGCAGCTTCACGATGGCGGCGATCTCGCCCTGCAGCTTGTCGATGATCGCCTGCGGCGTCCCGGCCGGCGCCATCATCCCGTACCAGGAATTGATCTCGTAGTCCGGAAACCGCTCGGAAATGGCCGGCAGTTCCGGCTGCAGCGCCGACCGCCGGCGCGTGCTGACCGCGATGCCGCGCAACTGCCCGCTTTTCAGATAGGCCACCGCCCCCGAGATGTTCAGGAACGCCATGTCGATCTGCCCGCCCAGCATGTCCGTGATGACGGGGGCCGCGCCCTTGTACGGCACGTGCAGCAGTTCCACGCCCGCCTTCTTGCCCAGGATCGCCCCCGCCAGGTGCGTGGTGCTGCCCGGCCCCACCGACCCATAGGACAGCTTGCCGGGATGCGCCTTGGCGTAGGCGATGAGTTCGCCCAGGTCGTGGATGGGAAGCTGCGGCCGGACCACCAGCACCAGCGGCGCGGACACCACCTGGGTGATGGGCGCCAGGTCCTTGACCGGGTCGTAGGGCATGTCGCGCTGCAACGCCGGGCTGATAGTGATCGGCCCCACGTGCGAGAACAGCAGCGTGTAGCCGTCCGGCCGGGCGCGGGCGACCATGGCCGAACCGATCACGCCGTTGGCGCCGGCGCGGTTCTCGACCACGAACTGCTGCCCCAGGCGTTCGGACAGCTTCTGCAGGATGGGGCGCGCCACGGCGTCGGCCGGACCGCCGGGCGTCCAGGGATTGATGACGGTGACCGGACGGACCGGATAGGACTGGGCCAGGGCGCCGCCGGCAACCAGCAGTCCGGCAACCAGCGCCGCCCAAGGCCGGCGCGGTGGGTGGCGCCCGGCGGGACGCACGCATTCGATCGACATGACAGGTCTCCTTTATCGTTGTTCGCGTCCCGCGTTCAGCACTCGGGAATCCTGGCGCCGAGATCCGACACGCCGTAGAACTGCAACACCTGCTCGAAGCGGCGCGGATCCGGCGACTGGTGGAAGTAGCCATGGTTGCTGGGCCGCATGCCGCTCAGGCGGCGCAGGTCCACCATCATCTCGGCCATCTTGAACGAGACGGCCAGCCCGTCGACCACGGTGGCGCCGCCTATCCGGTCGACTCCCGCCTTCGACAGCAGCAGGTTCATCGGCATCTCCCCCGGCACGATGACGTCGGCCCCGGTCTCGCGCACCAGCTTCTCGCCCTGCTCGACGATGCGGGCCACCACGGCATCGCGTCGCGACGGATCCATGTGCCCGGCCAGCACGTCCTTGAAGGACACCCCCGCGTGCTCGATGCCGGCGAAGCGGTTCTCCAGCCCCCAGTGGCGCAACTGCTCGGGCCAGAAGTCCAGCCTCTCCTTGATGAAGAACAACATGCCGGCGCGCCGGCCGTACAGGCCCGCCAGGTTGAACGCCGCCTCGCCGTAGCCGACCACGGGGATGTCGACGATGGTCCGGATCTCGCGCGCCATCGGGCCGGCGATGCTGGCCAGCACCATCGCGTCGAAGCCCTGCCGCTGCGCCTCGCGCGCCGCGGCCAACCATTGCAGGCCGTGCATCCAGTACAGCACGCCGTAGGCCAGGTCCGAGCCCGGATAGTCGCTGGTATAGGTGCCGGGTATCTGCCCGTGCAGGACGACTTCGGTATCGGGCCGGACCACCTCGCCTATGCGCAGCTTGAGCGCGTCGGCGTAGGCCGGCAGGTCCTGCAGTACGGTAAAGCTCTGGTGCCAGATGCGCATGATGGTTGCTCCGGGGATCAGGGGATAGAGGCTTCGCGCCGGCGCGCCCACTCGCGCAGGACGTGGCGCTGCAGCTTGGAACCGTTGGCCGCCGTATGGTAGGGCAGCTCGTCGACGAAATAGACGGCCCGCGGCGTCTTGAAATTGGCGATGCGCACGCGGCACCAGGCGATCAGTTCATCCGCGCCCGCCGACATGCCCGGATGCAGCTTGACGAATGCCACGGGCACCTCGCCCAGCCGCGGATCGCTGCCGGCCGCGACCGCGACGTCGGCGACAGCCTCGTGGGTCCGCAGCAGCTCTTCGACCTCTTGCGGCGCCACGTTGAAACCGCCCACCTTCAGCATGTCCTTGAGCCGGCCCACGTAGAACAGGAAGCCGTCCGCGGTCCGCACGCCCAGGTCGCCGGTATGGAACCAGCCGTTTCGAAACGCCGCGGCGGTGGACTCGGGATCGTTGTAGTACCCCCGCATGACCGTCGGCCCGCGCACCACGATCTCGCCTTCCTGCCCCGCCGCTCTGTCCTGGCCGGAAGCGGGGTCGACCACGCGCACCTCGACGCCGTCGGCCACGCGGCCGCCCGCCCTCACGCTGACCTCGAACGCGTCGTCCAGGCGGTTGTACAGGATCATGGGATTGGTCTCGGTCATGCCGTAGGCATGGATGAAACGGTGGATGCCCAGCCCGGGCCCCATCTCGCGCGCCAGCGCCTCGTCCAGTCCGGCGGTGAAGGCGATGGTGGCCCGGCGTTCGGGTTCGCCGCCCGGGGGGTGGAGCCGGCACGCCGCCATCAGTTCGCGTACCTGCACGTCCACGCCATGGATCACGGTGCAGCGCTGCGAGCGCAACAACCCGGCCGCTTCGTCCGGCCGGTAGCTGTCCTGGAAGACCAGCCGCGCGCCGGCGCCCAGCGTGGACAGGACCTTGTTGGCGCCCCCCGAAATCCCGAAGAACGGGTACAGCGTCAGCACGCCCTCGCCCGGCTCCAGCTCCAGCCAGCGCCCGCCTCGCACCGAATGCGGCAGCAGGTTCGCATGGGTCAGCGGCACGCCCTTGGGGAACGAGGTCGTGCCCGAGGTGTAGAACAACGCCGCGACGGCATCGGCGTCGTCCGCGCGGGGCGGCGCGCCACGCTCGCTCAGCCGCCGGCGGCCCGCTTCGAGCAGGTCCGCCGTGTCCCGCGCATCCGCGGCGGGCGCCGTATGCACGCCGATCACGGTCTCCAGCGCCGGCAGCGCCGCATCGGCGCGGGCCTCGGCGATCTGGCCGGCGTAGTCGTGGCCCAGATAGCTGCCCATGGCGATCAGCGCGCGGGCGCCGGAATGGCCCAATACGTGCCGCAGCTCGCGGCCGCGGAACCGCGGGTTGACCGGAACGAACACCGCCCCCAGCCGCGTGACGGCGAACAGATACAGCACCCATTCCGGAAAGCTCGACAGCATCACGCCGACCCGGTCGCCCGGCCGCACGCCTTGCCGCATCAGCGCCCATTGCAGCGCGCACGCATCGCGCGCCAGTTCCGCGTAGGTCCACCGGCGCAGGCCGGGACCATGCTGCCGGTCGCTGGCCACCAGGGCCAGGCCATCGCCGAAACGCGCGCCGATCTCGTCGGCGAAGCGCCCCAGGGTCCAGCCGTCCACGTCGGCCAGCGGCCCGTTCGCGGCCGCGGTCATGCGAACATCTCCCGGCCCAGGCATGCCCGCGCGATCTGATTCTTCTGGATCTCGCTCGTACCCTCGCCGATGCGAAAGGCGCGGACATCGCGGTAGATCATCTCCACCGGCGATTCGGCCATGTAGCCCGCGCCGCCCAGCAGTTGCAGCGCGCGGTCCGCCACCCGGCCCCCCATCTCGGTAGCCGACAGCTTGGCCATGGAAACCGCCGCGCGGGCGTCCACCCCCCGGTCCATCTCGCGCGCCGCCGCATAGAGCAGGGCGCGCGACTGCTCGATGTCCACCGCCATCTCGGCCACCATCCATTGCAGGCCCTGGAAGCTGCCCAGCGCCCGCCCGAACTGCCGCCGCACGCGCAGGTGTTCGGTCGCGTAGTCGTAGGCGCGCTGGGCCATGCCCACGCAGTGCGCGGCCACGCCTATGCGCGACTCCAGGATGTTGGCCAGCCCCAGCCGCAGGCCGTCGCCGATCTCGCCCAGCACGTTCGCATCGGCCACGAACACCTCGTCGAACACCAGCTCGCACACGGGATAGCCGCGCCATCCCATCTTGCGATGCACGCGCCCCACGGTGAAACCCGGCGCGCCTTGCTCCACCACGAAGGCGGCCGGCGCTTCGCCGTCGCCCCGCCGCGCCTTGGCGATCACGATGATCCGGTCGGCATGGTTGCCGTGCGAGATGAAATGCTTGGTGCCGGTCAGGCGCCAGCCGCCTTCGACGCGGACCGCGCGGGTCCGGATGGCCCCGGCATCCGATCCGGCGCCCGGCTCGGTCAGGGCGAAGGCCCAGACCTGCTCGCCGCGCACGGCGGGCGCCAGCAGGCGTTCGCGCTGCTCGCCGCGGCAGGCCAGCAGGGCCTTGGGCGGACGGCCCGCCATGTCGGCCAGCGCCACGCTCGCCTGCCCCAGTTGTTCGCGTATCAGGACCTGCGCCAGATAGGGCAGCCCGGGGCCACCGGCCTCTTCCGGCATGTTGAAGCCGAACAGGCCCAGTTCCACCGCCTTCGCCCGCAGGCCGCGGGCCAGATCGGGCGGCATGCGGTCGGCGCGCTCCACGTCTTCTTCGTGGGGCCACAACTCCTTCTGCACGAACTGGCGCGCCAGATCGGCGAACTGCACGAACTCCGCGGGGATCAGGTAATCCATGTCAACCTTCTGCAACGACGAATACGGGTATCGATACGGCCGGTTCGGGCGACGGAGCGAAGCGGCAGCGCACCCGCAGGCCCGTACGCAGCGCGCCGGCGCCGGTGCCGACGATGCGGGTGAACAGGCGCACGCCTTCATCCAGCTCGACGAAGGCCACGACGTAGGGCACGTCGGCCTGGCATTCAGGCCGCGGTGCGCGAGTCACCACGCTCCAGGTCGACAGACGCCCGCCGCCGCTGGCCTCGCGCCAGTCCGGCGCGCCGCCGCAATGCCGGCAGGCGGCGCGGGGCGGCCATTGCCACGTCCCGCAATCGACGCAGCGAGGCAAGAGCAGCACGCCCCGCCCGGCCGCCTCGCGATACGGCGCCAGCCGTCCCGAAGAAACGGAAATCATCGCGGCGCTCCCAGCAGCAGTGCGCCGTGCGTGGCGAACACGCCGCCCATGCCATGCGCCAATGCCAGCCGCCTTTCGCCGGCCTGGCGCGCGCCGGCTTCGCCGCGCAATTGCACGACCGCCTCGACCACGTTGCCGATGCCCCCGGCCCGGGCGGGATGGCCGTGCGACAGCAGGCCGCCGTGGGTGTTCACGGGCAGCGCGCCCACCGGGCCGAAACGGCCGTCCAGGAACCCCCTGCCCGCCCGTCCCGGCCCCGCCAGCCCCAGGTCCTCCAGGTTCACCAGCATGGCGATCGTGAAGCAGTCGTAGACCAGCGCCAGGTCGATGTCGTCCCGGTCTGCCCCCGCCTGCCGCAATGCCGCCTCGAGCGCCCTGCCGGCCGAGAATGACGTCAGCGATGCGGCCGCCGACAGATGCATGTGGCCGGCGGCGAATCCCGCGCCCCGGACCGGCACCCGGCGCGCGCCCGGCACCCCGGTCACCACCAGCGCGCCGCCGCCGTCGGACACCGGCGCGCAGTCCAGCAGACGCAGCGGATCGGCGATCAGTCGGCTGGACCGATGGGCCGCCGCGTCGATGGCCTCCCGGTGATGCGCGTTCGGATGCGCGGCCGCGGCCGTCCGGTCATGGACCGCCACGGCGGCCAGTTGTTCGTCGGTGCCGCCCCAGCGCTGCGCATAGGCACGGGCGACCAGCGCGAACATCGCGGGAACGGTGGGACCGTAGGGCACTTCCCATTCCGGATGCACCGGCCCCGCCTCGGCCAGGGTCTTCACATAGGCGTCCCGCGACGCGGCGCCCAGCGGCATGTCGGCGGCCACGATCAGGACCGTGGCCGCGCTGCCGCCGCGTATCAGGCCGCGCGCGGTCTCGACCATCGCCATGGGCGCCGCGCCGCCGGCTTCCAGGGTCCAGGCCACGGCGGGTTCGATGCCCAGGTGTTCGGCCAGGGCGGCGGCGTGGATCAGATAGAGGTCGGTGCGGGGCGGGACCGTCAGCACCGCGTCCACCTGCGCCAGTTCCATGCCGGCGTCCTCGAGCGCGCGGCGGGCCAGCTCCGCATGCAGCGCCATGGTGTCCGGCAAGGGCGACCGGCCCTGCGGCAATTCCCCCACGCCGGCGATGTAGGCCTGGTCCATGATCAACCGGCCTGCGTCTGGCGCCGGAACGCCGCGCAGACCGCCACCCGTCCGTCGGCGCCGCCGAACTCGACCCCCAGTCCATGCACGCCGGGAGACTGTTCGTAGGCCCTTACCACGGTGGCCAGCGCATCCTCGATATCGACCGGCTCGGCCGGCCATTCCTGCAACTGTTCCCCCAGGTCGTCGACCAGGGCCAGCAGGTCCGCGCCGGTAGCGGGCAGCGCGCGCACCACGCGGTGCGTGCCGACCCGGTACGCCGGCAGCCAGTTGGCCATGATGACCGGACCGAAGTCCCTGTCCCGCGCGATCTCCACCCGCAGCCAGGGTACGGCCGACGCCGAGACGTCCAGCCCGTGGCGCGCCAGCAGCTCGCCCGCCTGCCGGCCATGGACGGCCCGTGCGTCCGCCGTCCGCGCCGGCAGCGGCGGCGCGGGCACGGGTTCTTCGGCCGGACGGCAGGCGATCCGCGCCAGCGCGCGCAGGCACAGCTCGGGATCGAGCAGCACGGCAATGCCGTGCTCGGCCAGGGCCGCGTGGACGTCGGGCGCCAGCGGCACGCCGCAGCACACCACCATGGCCTTGCCCGTGGCGTTCACGAACTCGATCAGCATGGGGTAGTAGCGGTCGATGATGGGCCGCCCGAACAACATCCAGACGTTGATGCTGTCGTCCTCGCGCAGCGCCGCCAGCGTGTGCCCGAGGATTTCCCCGCGCGCCACCACGTCGGCCGACAGGTCGACCGGATTGCTGGACGAGCCGTAGACCGGAATGCCGCGATCCAGCGTCTGTTGCAACGCGGGCGGCAGTTCGGGCAGCTCCAGCCCCGCCTGGATCACGTGATCGGCGATGACCGAGCAGGCGCCGCCCGAGGCGGAGATGATGCCCACGCGCGGCCCCAGCCGGTCGCCCACGCTGGTCAGCAGCGTCATCACATAGCTCAGTTCCGACAGCGACACCACCTGGATCACGCCCAACTGCCGGAAGACGCCCGCGTAGACGTCGCGGTCGGTGGGATGGCGGGCGGTGTGCGCGATCGTGGAACGCACGGAATCGGGATACTCGCCGGCCTTGAGCACGACGATACGCTTGCCGGTGCGCCGCGCCGCCTCGGCGGCGGCGATGAACTTGCGCCCGTCCCGTATCCCTTCCATGTAGCAGATGATGGTGTGGATGTCCGGGTCGGCGCTGAAGTGGGCGATGAAATCGGCCGTCTCCAGCGTGGCTTCGTTGCCCAGGCCTATCCAGTAGTCCACGCCTATGCGATTGAGCTGGAGCGACGAGAAGATCAGGCCGCCCACGCTGCCGCTGTGCGTGACGATGGCCACGCCGCCGCGCTGGCCGGTGTCCCGGCCGTACCAGTCCGCGAAGGTCAGCGGCAGCCGCTTGCGGAAATTGACCATGCCGACGGTGTTGGGCCCGACCACGTGCATGCCGGTCTCGCGGCACAGGTCCTGCAATCGCGCCAGGCGGGCCCGCCCTTCGTCGCCGCTGCGCCCCTCGCCGAAGCCGCCCGTCATCAGGACGCAGAACCGGACGCCGCGGCGCGCCGCCGCCTCGATCGAATCGAAGGCGGCGGCGATGGGCACCACGCACACCAGCAGATCGACCGCTTCGGGCAAGGCCTCGACCGACGGATAGCACGGCATGTCGGCGATGGTCTCGTAGCGGGGATTGATGGGGTAGACCCGCCCCTGGAAACCGCTGCGCGACAGAAAGCCCAGGATCATCCCGGACAGCTTCGAGGGATCGGCCGACGCCCCCGCGATGGCGACGGAACGCGGCTCCAGCAAGCCTTGCAGATTCATGACTAGGTTCTCCGTCCTGGTGCCCGGCTAGCGGCCCGAGAAGCGCGGTGGCCGCTTCTCCAGCCAGGCCGCCACGCCCTCCGCCTTGTCCTCGGTGCCGCAGACGATGCCGAACAGGCGCCGTTCGTAGTCGAGCCCGTCGGCCCGCCCCAGGTCGCCCGCGCGGCGGACGCACTCCATGATGGCGCGCATCGCCACCGGCGGCCCCGCGGCCAGTTCCTGCGCCAGCGCCAGGCCCCGCTGGCGCAGTTCGCCGGCCGGCGCGATCTCGGTCACCAGGCCCATGCCCAGTGCCTCGTGGGCATCGACGATGCGGCCGCGCAGCATCAGTTCCAGTGCCCGCCCTTCCCCCACCAGCCGCGGCAGGCGCTGCGTGCCGCCCAGCGCGGGGAAGATGCCCAGCTTCACCTCGGGAAAGCCGCCCCGGAAGTCCTCGGAGGCCAGCCGCACGGTGAACGCCAGCGCCAGTTCCAGTCCGCCTCCCAGCACGTACCCGTGCAGCGCGCCGATCACCGGCTTGGACAAACCCTCGACCATCGTGTCCAGGCGCTCCGGCGCCCACCCGGCTTCCAGCATGGTCCGCGCCCGCAGTTCGCGTATGTCCGCGCCGGCGCAGAAATGGCGCCCTTCCCCGGTCACCAGCACCGCCCTCACGCCCGGGTCGGCCTCGGCCTGCCGGAACGCCGCAGCCAGCGCCTGGCGCACCGGCGTGTTCAGGGCATTGCGGGCATCGAGCCGGTTCAGCGACACGTGCATCACCGCGCCCTCGCGGCGCACCAGCACCGTGTCTTCGGCAGGTTCGCAGGCGGGGTTATCCATGGGCATGTCCTGCACGATCAGTTATCCAGCTTGATGTTGAGCCGGCGCATCAGTTCGGAGAACTTGCGGATCTCGGCCTTGACGAAAACGCCCGCCTCTTCCGGCGAGGTCCCGCGCGCTTCGCCGCCTATGGACTTGAAGCGCTCGGACAGTTCCGGCGACTTGAGCGCCGCCAGCGTGGCGGCGTTCAACCTGGCGACGATCGCCGGCGGCGTCGTGGCCGGCACGAACAGCCCATACCACCCCATGGTCTCGACATCCACGCCCTGTTCCCTGGCGGTCGGAATGTCGGGCAGCATCGGCGACCGCCTGGCGGTGGTGATCGCCAGGGCCCGCAACTGGCCGCTCTGGATGGCCGGCGTGGCCAGCGACGAACCGGCGATCACGTAGTCCACCTGGCCGCCCATGAGATCGGTGATGGCCGGCGCCACGCCCCGGTAGGGCACGTGCAGCGCCTCGATGTCGGCCGCGGCGTTGAACGAGGCCTCGGACAGGTGGATGGAGGTGCCTATGCCCGAACTACCGTAGCGCAGCTTGCCGGGGTGGGCGCGCGCGTAGGACACCATGTCCTGCAGCGTCTTGAAGGGGCTGTCCTTGCTGACCAGCAGGATCTGGGCGCCGGAGAACAGCACCGAGACCGGCGTCAGCTCGCGCAGGAAGTTGTAGGGCAGCGAGCGGCCGCTGGCCGTGTTGATGGTAGCGGCGTCGCCGCTCAGCAGCAGCGTGTAGCCGTCGCCGGGCGCCTTCGCCACATAGTTCACGCCGACGATGGTGCCGGCCCCGTCGCGGTTGACCACCACCACCGACTGGCCCAGCTCGCGCTGCAACTGCTCGGCCACCGAACGCCCGATCACGTCCGCCGCGCCGCCCGGCGCAAAGGGCACGACCAGCCGCAGCGGCTTGGATGGAAACGCGTCGCTTCCCTGGACCAGGCACGGTTGCGCGACCAGCAGCGGCGCCAGCGCGGCGGCGGCCGCGAGCACCGCGCGCCGCGCGGAAGAATGAGCGGACATCGATGACGGACGGGACGGACCCATGGTTGTCTCCTCGTGCGGCGGCAGGCCGCGGCGCCCGGATGGGCGGAAGTCGCGGCTGCGTGCTTCGCGCGGCCGGCTGTTGATCGGCGGCCATTGTGGAATCGGCCCCGGGAGGCGTCCAATGAAGAATGCGGACGGGTTCATTACCCCGGGGTAATGCTGCACCGCACCCAGATACGGCGCCGGCCGCCCCGGTGCTAAGATCGCCCGCACTTCGTCCGACGGAAGCAGGCATGACGCAGCTCGACTGGTACATACGGAACGAATTGCGGCCCCGGCACCTGCGTTTGCTGGTGGCGCTGGACGAGCTGCGCCACATCGGCAAGGTCGCCGCCCACATCAACGTCACACAGCCGGCCGTCTCCAAGATGCTGGGCGAGATGGAGAAGGGGCTGGACCTGAAGCTGTTCGAGCGCACCCCCAAAGGCGTGACGCCGACGCTCTACGGGGAATGCCTGATCCGCCACGCGCGCCGGCTGCTGAACGATTTTTCCCAGGCGCGGGACGAACTCAAGGGCTTGCTGGACGGCGATACGGGCCGCATCCGCGTCGGCGTGCTGTCCAACGTCGTGCCCGCCCTGCTGCCGCGCAGCGTCGCGCTGCTCAAGCAACGCGCGCCCAGGACCAACGTCCTGTTGCGCGAAGGCACGATGGAGCGGCTGCTGCCGCAGTTGCTTCAGGGCGAACTGGATCTGATCGTCGGACGCCTGGCCGAGAAGCACGCCTTGCCCGAACTGGGCGGCAAGGTGCTGTCGCAGGAACCGGTGGTGCTGATCGCCCGGCCCGGTCATCCTCTGGCGCGGCGCAAGCGCCTGGAGTGGGCGGACATCATGCACTGCCCCTGGGTGCTGCCTTCGTCCGAGGGACTGCTGCACGAACCGCTGGAACGCACCTTCGAGCAGCACGGTTTCCCGATGCCGGCCGATTTCGTCGAGGCGCTGTCGGTGCAGTTCGTGCTGGCCTATCTGCAGGAAACCGATGCCATCGCCACCATGACGCGCGACATCGCCCACCACTACCGGCGCCAGGGCCTGGTGTCGGTGCTGCCCTTCAATTTCCCAAAGCTGATGCGCCCATTGGGCATCACCTGGAACCTCAACCGGACCATGTCCCCCAGCACGACGCTGCTGATCGAATGCCTGGAGGAAGCCGCTGCGTCCGGCGCGCCGGCCTAGGAGCGGTTTTCCCCAGAGCCTGCGGCCGGACGGCGTTTCGCGTCAGCCCACGTGCTGGCGCAGGAACTCCAGCGAGCGCGACAGCGCCAGGTCGGCACTGGGCTTGTCGTACGAACCCCGCATCTCGCAGTTGAAGCCGTGGCCGGCCGCATAGGTGTGGACGATCACGTCGGGCTGGGCGGCGCGGATTTTCTCGACGTCGGCCATCGAAATCGAGTGGTCTTTCTCGCCGAAGTGCGCCATGGTCGGGATGCGCGGCTTCTTGTCGGCCATGCCGGCGATGCCGCCGCCATAGTAGGGAATGGCGGCCGACAGGCCGTCCAGGCGGCCCGCGGCGGCCCATGCCACGGTGCCGCCCCAGCAGTAGCCGACGATGCCGACCTTGCCCGCCTCGCTGGCGATGGCCAGGGCGGCGGCGACGTCCTTCAGGGCGTTGTCGATGGAGACCTTCTGCATCAATTCGCGTCCCTTGGCGATGTCGTCGGGCTCATAGCCCAGTTCCACGCCCGGCTGAACCCGGTCGAAGAACGCGGGGGCGATGGCCAGGTAGCCTTCCTGGGCATAGCGGTCGCACACGCCGCGGACATGGACGTTGACGCCGAAGATCTCCTGGCACACGATCAGGCCGCCGCGCGGCTTGCCGGCGGGGTCGGCGCGGTAGGCGGAAATGGTGACACCGTCTGAAGCGGTCAATTCGATCTGCGTTCCCATGATTCCCTTGTCGATTGGTGATGGATGATTGTCGTTGCGGTCCGGCCGCGGCGCGAACCGGGCCCACAGCCTTGCGTTGTATCAGAAATCACGCGGTCTGGCAGCCATCCGTCTCAACCGGCGAGCCACCGGAGACCGGTGGCGTTCATGCTAGATTGCGGGCTGGATACGCCAGATTCTTTCCCGCCATGCCCGCCCAGCTCATCCTTATCGTCGCCTACGCCAGCAACCGCGTCATCGGACGCGACAACGCCCTGCCCTGGCGCCTGCGCGGCGACCTGGCGCACTTCAAGCGCACCACGCTCGGCCATCCCATCGTCATGGGACGCAAGACCTGGGAATCGCTGGGCCGGCCGCTGCCGGGCCGGCAGAATATCGTCGTCACACGCGACCCGGCCTATGCGGCCGAGGGCGCGACAGTGGTGCACACGCTGGAGGAGGCCCTGGCCGCGGCCGGGGACGCCGGGCAGGTATTCGTGATCGGCGGCGCCCAGATCTACGCCGCGGCGCTGGACCGCGCGGACATGCTGATCGCGACCGAGGTGCACGCGGAGGTGCCGGGCGATGCCTGGTTTCCGCCGCTGCCCGCCGGCCAATGGCGCGAGGCCTCGCGCGTAGCGCAGCCGCCCGAAGACGGCCTGGGCTACGACTTCGTGACCTACGACCGGGTGCGGGCGTAGCCTGAACCTAGGCCAGCGCGCGCCCGGCCAGGCCGTGCAGCCAGGCCAGGAAGGGCAGGGTCAGCAGGACGCGGTCCCCACGCGTTTCCTGGCCCGCCGCCAGGGCCAGCGGGCAGAACTCCGGCGACAGCATCACCGAATGCAGGGGCGAGCCCGGCTGCTGGCGCCGGCACAGGGTGGCTTCGGACTCCAGCCATCCCATGCCCAGCGACGCGCTGCGCTTGACCAGCAGCGTGGCCTGCCGGTCCGGCACGTCCAGCACCAGCAGCGTGACACGGCTGCCCGCGGCCATGCCGGCGGCGAGCGCCGCCGCCAGCGCCACCAGCACCGCTGCGACCACGATCGGCTTGCGCATCGCCGCCTCCCTCAGCGCGCCACGGGACGCAGGGTCCACGAATCGGCCTTCACCGCGTCGATCGCGCCGCGCGTATAGACCATCGGGAAGTAGTCGCCCTTGGCCCAGGCCTCCAGGAGGTTGTCGTAGTACGGGCTGGCCGGATCGGCGGACTGCCCCGGCACGTTGATCGCGAGCGACTTGTCCCAATCGGCCACGTCGATGATCTGCCGGTAGGATGCGCCGCTGGTCACGCGGTAGTCCGACGTGCGGTACGAGGCGCGATGGACGGTGTCGCCGGTGCCGCCGACCTGGAAGCGCTGGGTGGCCAGGTCTCCGGCCATGCCGGCATCCAGGAACGCCGCCAGTTCGTGGTCGAACTTGATGTGGTGCAGCGATCCCCACTTCCACGCCGAGACGTCGCCGCCCAGCCGCGTCTTCAGGTCGCCCATGGCCGACTTCAGCGTGTCCAGCAGCAGCGCGTTGCGCCCCGCCACCGGATCGGGCCCGAACACCGCGTCGGGCGCCGCCAGCCGCGCGAACACCACGGGCTTGGACAGCGTCCCGAACAGCGAACGGCCCGCCGGGGGCACGACCAGACTGGTGACCTGCGCGGACACCTTGGGCAGCCACGCCTCGAAGATGGTAGCGGCCACGGAGTCGACGCTGGCCACGTAGTCCCAGGCGCGCAGGCGCTGCAAGGCATCGGCCACGTCCGCGTCGCCGGAGTTCAGGCCGGCCAGCATGGGCACCAGCGTGCGCGCCGGGATCGACAGTTCGTCGATCTGCAGCTTGGCCGAATCCTGCACGGTATGCCGCGTGGAGGTCTTGAGCACCTCGACGATGCGGTCGTAGCGATAGGGTTCGGCCCAGCCCATGGTGTTGGTCAGGTCGCGGTAGGCGTAGTCGTCGGGCACGTTGAACTGGTTGGCCGTGGCGAAGTAGCCCTCGCGGGGATTCAGGATGCGCGGCAGCAATGAGCCGGACAGATAGCCCGCCCACTCGTAGCGCCCGTCGCCCGGCACCGGCAGCAGTCCCGTCCAGTCCGGGTTGGGCCGTATCGGCACCAGCGATCCGCCGAACCAGCCGATGTTGCCGTCCACGTCGGCATAGACCATGTTCTCGCCCGGCGTGAAATGGCGCGCCATGCCCTCGCTGAACTCGGTCCAGTTGTTCGCCTGGTTCAGCCGCAGGCTGGCCAGGTAGGCCGCGGTGCCCGGGAACTCCAGGTAGGCGGCGCGCACGGCGTAGGCCTTGTTGGCCCCCGCGTCCTCGTACACCACAGGGCCATGGCGCGTGAACTTGAGCGTCACCGTCTGCTCGGCCTGGTCCCTCACGGGCACTTTTTCCTCCACCTTCCTCATGGTTTCCCAGGCGCCCTTGTAGCGGTACTGGTCGGGATTGGCCGGATTGGTCTCGTAGACGTACAGGTCTTCCTCGTCGCCGTAGGCGAAGATGGTCAGGCCGAAGGCGATGCGTTCATTGTGTCCCATCGACACGCCCGGCAGCGCCGGCTCGCCGGCGCCGATCACGTTCCAGCCCGGAGCATGCAGGTGGACCATGTAGCGCAGCGAAGGCATGCTGATCGCGCGGTGCGGATCGCCCGCCAGGATGGGCTTGCCGGAGGCGGTGCGGTCCCCGGACACCGTCCAGTTGTTGCTTTCGTGCTGGAGGGCCAGCAGTTCCTCGGGCTCGCGCTTGGCCGTGCCGCCGCTGGCCGACAGGGCGGAAGCCAGGCGCTCGCGGTCGAGCGGCGCAAGCGGGCTGCGCGGGAAATCGCCGGCCTCGAACGCCATGCCGCCGCGCGCCAGTTGATACTCGGCCAGGATGGCCGTGGTCAGGGTCCCGACATCCAGGCCCGCCGGCACCTGCAGGGTCCTGGGCGGCTGCTGGTCGGTCAGTTCCTGCGTGGTCGGCAGGCCCACGGCCGCGATGCGGCGCGCCATGGAAATCTCGGTGCTGACGTTGCGCGTGATGCCGTAGATGCGGATCAGCGACGAGGTGGGCGACCAGCGGCCGGGCTCGGTGCCGGTCAGGCGGAACTCGATGGGCAGCTTGGCCGGATCGGCCTTGACCTCATCGACGTAGGCGTTGATGCCGTCGGAGAAGGCGGTCAGGATTTCCTTGCCCTGCGGATGGTAGCTGGCGAACTCCGCCTCGGCGTCGCCGCGGAACAGGAACTTGCGCGCCGCGCGGTCGGCCGGCACGAAGCGGGCGCCGAACTGCTCGGCCATCTTGCCCTCGCCCCGCCGCCGCCACTGATCCAGCTGCCAGAGGCGGTCGCGCGCGGCGTTGTAGCCCTGGGCGAAGAACAGGTCGCGCTGGTTCTGGGCAAAAATATGGGACACGCCATGGCGGTCCCGTACGATTTCCACTTGCTCCTTGACTCCGGGCACCTGGGCGCCGGGCCCCGGTGGCGGACTCGAACCTCCGCCATCACCATCGCCGCCCCCGCAGGCGGCCAGCAACAAGGCGGCCGCCGCCAGCGACGACCATCGGATTCGTCCGTACCTGTCCATGTCTGTCTCCGTTTTTTCTTTGCGACACATCAGTCATCGCAGGCCACCGCGCCGATGCGGCGGACGGCAGGCGGACCGTGCAATATCCATGCCATCGGGCGCGGCCCGCGCGCATATGAAAACCGGCCCTGGTGGGGGCCGGTATTGCCATATCTCAGAAAAACAACGAAAAATTTGTCCGGACAACCGCACCGGCCGGCATACCCGGGGTCAACCGCCGGGCTGCCACAGGTAGTCGCAGCGCGCCACCTCGCTCATCCAGACCAGGCCGTCGCCGACGTGGCCGGTCGTGGCCGCCTGCTTCAGGGCCTCGTACAAGGTGTCGGCATATTCGTCCGCCGCCACCATCTCGATGCGCACCTTGGGCGAGAAATCCAGCAGCTCTTCCTTGAGATTCTGCGGCTGGTGCCGCCCCGGCGCGCTGCACCCTTCGACGTGCGTGACGGTCATGCCGGGAAAACCCGGCGTGCGCATCAGCGCCTCGCGCACGTCGTCCAGGCGCACCGGCCGTATGATCGCCTTGATTTCCTTCATTCGATTTCTCCTTGCATTCGTCTATGCCTCGGGCGACTCTTCGTCGAACCACCGGTACAGCATCGGCAGCACCAACAGCGTCAACGCCGTGCACGTGATCAATCCCCCGATCACCACCACCGCAAGCGGCTTCTGCACTTCGGACCCGGGCCCCGTGGCGAACAGGAAAGGCACCAGGCCCAGCATCGCCACGGTGGCGGTCATCATGACCGGGCGGAAACGCATGGTCGCCCCTTCCACCACCGCCTCGGCCAGCGGCCTGCCCTCCATCCGCAGCTTGCGTATGTAGGACACCATCACCACCCCGTTCAGCACGGCGATGCCCCACAGCGCGATGAAGCCCACCGACGCAGGCACCGACAGGTACTCGCCCGTCACGAACAGGGCGATGATGCCGCCGATGGAGGCGAACGGCAGCACGGTGATGATCAGCGTCGCGTAGCGCACCGAATTGAACAGCAGGAACAACAGGAAGAAGATGGCGGCCACGGTGGCGGGCACGATGATGGACAGGTGGCCAAGCGCCCGCTCCATGTTCTGGAACTGGCCGCCCCACTCCAGGTAGTAGCCGGTCGGCAACTGCACCTTGCCCTGCACCGTCTGCTGCAGCTCCGCCACGAAACCGCCCAGGTCGCGGTCCTGCACGTTGATGGCGACCACCACGCGCCGCTTGCCGCCTTCGCGGCTGATCTGCGCCGGTCCGTCGCGCACTTCGATGGCGGCCAGGCTTTCCAGCGGCACGCGCACGCCGTGCGGCGTGGTCAGCAGGATCTGGCGGATGGACTGCACGCTGCCGCGGAAGCTCTCGGGCAGGCGCACGGCCGCCGAGAACCTGCGCTCGCCTTCGTAGATCTCGGTGGCGGTCTTGCCGGCGATGGCCACTTCGATCACATCGTGCACGTCCGACACATTCAGGCCGTAGCGGGCGATGGCCTGTCGGTCGATATTGATGGACAGGTACTGCTGGCCGCTGACGCGATCCACCCTCACGTCGCGCGCGCCCTGCACCGTCTCGGCCACCCGCGCGATCTCCTGGGCCTTCTGCAGCAGCCGGTCCAGGTCCTCGCCGAATACCTTCACGGCCACATCCGAGCGCACACCGGTGACCATTTCGTCGACGCGGTCGGAAATCGGCTGCGCCATGATGATCTGCGCGCTGGGGATCACTTCCAGGCGCTTGCGGATCTCCTCGGCGATGGTGTCCTGGGTCCAGCCCTCGGGCCATTCGTCCTGCGGCTTGAGACTGACGATGGGCGTGGACTCGTTCTGCGCCTGCGGATCGGCGGGACTTTCGCCCCGGCCCACCCCGGATATCGCCGATTTGACGCCTGGCACGCCCATGACGATCTTCATGGCCTGGCGCTCCAGCTCGATCGACTCCTCGAGCGAGATGTTGGGCACGCGGTTGATGCCCGGTACGATCGATCCCTCCTTCATCTCCGGAATGAAGGAGGTGCCCAGGAAGGGCAGCACGGCCACCGAGGCGCCAAAGGCCAGCACCGCCATGACGAGCGTCTTCTTCGTGTTGCGCAGCACCCAGTCCAGCATCCGCAGGTAGTGCCGCTTCATGAAGGCGATCATGCGCGTATCGTGCTCGGCCCCGCCCTTGAGCAGATAGGACGACAACACCGGCGACAGCGTCAGCGACAACACCAGCGAGATCGCCAGCGCGATGGCGATGGTGTAGGCCAGCGGCGCGAACATCTTGCCTTCCATGCCCTGCAGCGTCATCAGCGGCAGGAACACCAGGATGATGATGCCTATGCCGAACACCACGGGCGTCGCCACCTCGGCCACCGCCTTGAGGATGATGCGGACCTTGCTCTCGCCGCTGTCCTTGGCGTGGCCCAGATGGGCAAAGGCGTTTTCCACCACCACCACGGAACCGTCCACCATCAGGCCGATGGCGACCGCCAGTCCGCCCAGCGACATCAGGTTGGCCGAGATGCCCAACCGGTTCATCGCGAAGAAGGTCAGCAGCGGCGTCAGCACCAGGGTCGCCACGACGATCAGCGAGGACCGCACGTCGCCCAGGAACAGGAACAGGATGACGACGACCAGCAGGACGCCTTCCAGCAGCACCTTGGCCACGGTCCACAGGGCCGCGTCGACCAGTTCGCTGCGATCGTAGTAGGGCACGATCTGCAGGCCGTCGGGCAGCATGCCCTGGCTGTTGATCTCGGCCACCCGCTGCTTGATGCGCGCCACCACCTCCTTGGCGTTCCCGCCGCGCATCATCATGACGATGCCGCCCACGGACTCGGTCACGCCGTTCTTGACCACGGCGCCGTAGCGGACCTCGTGTCCCATGCCGACCTCGGCCACGTCGCGCACATAGACCGGCGTGCCGTTGGACTCGGCCAGCACGATGTTGGCGATGTCCTGCAGGTTCTCTATCAGGCCCACGCCGCGTATCAGGTACTGCTCGGCGTAGTGCGGCAGGATGCCCCCGCCCGAGTTGGCGTTGTTGCGCGCCAGCCCTTCGTACACCTGATGCAGCGTGATGCCGTAGTGGCTCATGCGGTCGGGATTGACCAGTACCTGATACTGCTTGACGTAGCCGCCCTGCGAATTGATCTCGGCCACCTGCGGGATGGACCGCAGCAGCGGACGCACCACCCAGTCCTGGACGATGCGCCGTTCCGTCAGTTCCTTCTGCGTCAGTTCCCGGTCGCCGTCATCGGGCCGGTCCAGGGTGTACTGGTAGACCTCGCCCAGGCCCGTGGACACGGGCCCGAGCACGGGCGTCACGCCGGTGGGCATGCGCGAGCCGATCTCGATCAGCCGCTCCATCACCAATTGGCGCGCGAAATAGACGTCGGTCGCGTCGGTGAAGACCAGGGTGATCAGCGACAGTCCAGGCTTGTTCAGCGAACGCATCTCCTGCAGTCCGGGCAGGCCTGTCATCGCGATCTCGATAGGCACGGTCACGAAGCGCTCGACCTCTTCCGGCGAACGGCCGGTGGCGTCGGTCGCGATCTGGACCTGGACGTTGGTGACGTCCGGGAAGGCATCCACCGACATCTTGCGCATGGCGTCCAGGCCGACCACGAGGGCCACCACCGCCAGTACGGCGATGATCAGCCGCTGCTGCAGGGCAGCGCGGACGATTTTCTCGAGCATGATCGTTACTCCGGATCGACGCCAGCGCGCTGGTTGTTGAGGTGGAAGGCCCCTTCGACGACGACTCGGTCACCGGCCTTCAGGCCCGAGGCGACCACGCGCTTGCCGTTGTACGAGGCGCCCATCTGTACCTGGGTCGCGCGAAAGCGTCCCGGTTCGATCTCGACGTAGACCAGGTCTTCGTTCTCGAAACGCACCACGGCCGAGGCGGGTATCACGAGCTGTTCTGTCGGGCGGCTGACGATCAGCATGGTCGCCAGCATGGCCGGCTTGAGCCGGCCGTCGGCGTTGTCGATGGACGTCCTGACCGGCACGGTGCGCGTGGCCGGGTCGACCACCTGGCCGACGAAGATCAGTTCGCCCGAGATCTTGCGGTTGCCCAGCGCCGGCACCTCGATGTCGACGGTCTGGCCCGCCGCCACCAGGTCCGCCTGCTGCTCGGGCACTTCGGCCACGGCCCACACGCGCGACAGGTCGGCCACCGTAAACAGCGCGTCGGCGGGCTGGACCACCTGCCCCGGCGACACATTCAACTCGACCACTGACCCGCGCAGCGTGGACACCACAGGCGAGAAGGAACTGATCTCGCCCGATTTCCCCATGCGGGAGATCGCCGACGGCGACATGCCCAGCACGCTCAACTGGTCGGACGCGGCGCGCAGCTCGGCCGCGGCCACCGCGTATTCGTTCTCGCGCCGCTGCAGTTCGGCCTTGCCGATCACGTCGGCGGCGAACAGCAGGCGAGCCCGCTCGCGGGCGTTCTGTTGCAGTTCGGACTGGGCCTTGGCCTTCAGGTAGGCCAGCTGCGCGCTACCCAGCTCGGTGCTGTGCAGCCGCGCCAGCACGTCGCCCGGCTTGACCGCCGCGCCCAGCGTGGTGTTGATGTCGGTGACCCGCCCCGTCACGGGTGCGCCGATCCGGGCCATGCGCTGGCGGTCGAAATCGATGCGGCCGGCCACGCGCAGCACGTCGCTGAACGGCTCGGTCGCGATCGGGGCGACCTGGATGCGGGCCTGCATGGCCTCGCTCGCGACCACGATGCTGGGGTCGAGCGCTTCGGCCGGCTCGGCCTCGATCGCGGGCTTGTCGCCGCAGGCGGCCAGCACGAGGCAGAATGCCGCCAGGAAGCTCCACCGTCCGGCGGCAGGCGGGACACGGCGTGCGCCGTCGGAAGTCTTGCGGGAAGAACGCGGAATCATGAGGGGTCACCTGCGAAAGAGTTGGCCAGCAGCCGCTCGATTTCCACGGCGGCCATCTGCAGATCGAATTGGGCGGCGATGAGGTCGTTGCGCGCGGTGCGCAGCACGCGCTGCGCATCGAGATAGTCGATGATGCCGCGCTCGCCGTAGCGATACGCGGCCTCTGCCACGTTCAGCGCGGCCTCGGCCTGGCGCACGATGCCCGACTCCAGCGCCTCGACCTGCGAGGCGGCGATCTGGAACTGCTGGTAGGCGGAGTCCAGTTGCTGGGTCAGCTCGAACTCCCGCGCCTCGAGCTGGCTGCGCGCGCGGATGACACCGGCTGCGGCTTCGTTGACCGGGCCCTCCCGGCGATCCCACAGCGGCACGCTGACCACCACGCCGAATTGCGTATCGCGCACGTCCGGATCGCGGCTGGACGTGGCCTTGAGCGCGACCGACGGCAGACGCAGCGAACGCTCGTAGTCGACCGATGCGCGGGCCCGCTGCAAGGCGGCCCGGTATTCGGTCAGTTCGGCATTGCCCGCCAGCATCGTCTCGCGCAGCTTGGCAAGCGGCTCCAGCGACCATGTCCGCCCCAGCCTTCCCTGCAGCGCGAAGCCGGCGGGCAGGATCTCGCCGACCTGCTGGCGCAGGAACGACTTGGCCTGGTTCACGCGCAGCAGCGCGCTCTGGTTGTTCTTCTGGGCATTGAGCAGTTCCGCCCCGACCCGTATGGCCTCGTACTTGGGCGCATCGCCCACGTCGACCCGGATCTGGGCACGGTTGTACAGCTGCTGGGTCAGCGCGAGGTCTTCCTGGGCCGCCGAGAACTCGGCCTCGCGCCGGAGCGTTTCGTAGAATCCGCGCTTGACCCTGGCCACGAGATCCACGACGAACGATTCGTGGCTCGCGGTGGTGGCCCGCAGCGTTCCCGTGGCGACCTCGTAGCGCAAGCGCCGCTGGTTGGGCAGGTCGATGCGCTGGGTGATGGACAGCGTCTGTCCGACGCCGGTGGCGGAGCCGGGCTGGCGCGCGGAAACGCGCCCCGTGGTGAATTCCACCTCGGGATTGGGATAGGCCCTGGCGGTGGTCAGGCCGGCCCGGGCGACGTCGACGCCGGCCGAAGCGGCCTCGACGCCCTTGTTGCCCTGCAGGGCTAGGGACAATAGCTGGTCGAGCGTGTAGGGCTGCGCCGCAGCCGCATGGGTACACATGCCCGCCAGCCACACTGACAAAACGAGTGTGATGGGCTTCATGATGGTCGTAGGAACGGACACGCGCGGCGGCCCGAGGCCGCCGGCAAGGCGCGTGCGGCGGCTACCAGCCGCCGCAGACGAGGGTGACGCGGATCAGGCCGTCAGCGACGGCGGCCGGTAGGCCCGGAATACCGGGGCCGGCGCGGGGGGATGCTGCGAAGCGACGAACAACGTATCGCCCAGGGCGGGCGCGGCGATCGCGACGCACAGGGGAAGGTCGAACTCGTGGGGGTCGAGCGGGGCGCCCCCGTGGGAATTGTCGTTGGCCGGCGGCCGGCAGACCAGGTCGTCCACCGCCACGTCGCCCCAGTCGGGCTCGGAAATCTGCTCGACGATGTCGAATTCCTCGTCCAGCTCGAACTCCCAGCGCGGCATGTCGATCCGGACGGCCGCGCCCACCTGGGGCGCCTCGCGCAGTTCCTGGCCGGCCGCCACCGGCAGGTGGGACGCGACACGGGCGTGCTGGTAGCTGGCCACCACGTGCGCCTTGAGCTGGCACGCGGCGGACTCCGCCCACACCCATTGCAGGGGCAGGAACAGCAATACGAGAAACACGTACCAATGTCGCATGTGCAGCATTTTAAGCGCTGCGACAGTTTTTGCAATTCACTCTCATTTCGCCGCGGATACGCACCGGCGCGGTCCCCGAATGGATCACCCCGCGTCCGGCGCGGCCATGTTGTTGCGGACGCGTTGCAGCAATCCTATCAACTGGCCTTGCTCGGCCTCGGTCAGGCCGCGCAGGGCGAAATCGGCCAGTTCGTCGCCCACGTTCAGCGCCTCCGCCAGCATGGACTCGGCCTTGGCCGTGGCCTCGACGCGGAACGCCCGCCTGTCGCCGGGCACCGGCATGCGCGTGACCCAGCCGCCGTCCTGCATCCGGTCCAGCATGCGGGCGACGGTCATGGGCGTGACATCCAGGGTCTCGGCCAGTTGCGCCTGCGTCATCGGCCCCAGGAAGGACAGGTACAGGGCCAGGCGGCACTGCGCGCGGCTGAGCTCCAGCCGCCCGCGCGCCCGGCGATCGAATTCGGTGCTCATCAGCCGGCCGATGTCGGACACCAGGAAACCGAAGCGCTTGTCGTAGGGAGTCGCCATGGGAAGACCGCAAGAGGAACGCGCGTTATTGTCGCCCATCGCCGCGCGTTCGGGAATATGTAAGCAAGCATATGATATACCTACATATCATTCCAGTCCCGCCGGGCGCTTACCGTGCAAACCCCCGCCGCGCCGCTCAACCGGCGCATGATCACCCTGTCCATCATGCTGGCCACGCTGATGCAGACCCTGGACAGCACCATCGCCAACGTCGCGCTGCCCCACATGCAGGGTACGCTGTCCGCCTCCCAGGACGAAATCAGCTGGGTCCTGACCTCCTACATCGTGGCCGCCGCCATCGCCACGCCGCTGACCGGCTGGCTGGCCGCGCGGCTGGGCGTCAAGCGCCTGCTGGCGGTGGCGGTCAGCGGCTTCACCGTGGCCTCGCTGCTGTGCGGCCTGTCCGAAACCCTGGCCCAGATCGTCGGCGCACGGCTGCTGCAAGGCCTGTTCGGGGCCGCGCTGGTGCCGTTGTCCCAATCCATCCTGCTGGACATCAATCCGCGCGACAAGCAGCCGCAGGCCATCGCGATCTGGGGCGTGGGCGTGATGGTGGGGCCGATACTGGGCCCCACCCTGGGCGGCTGGCTGACGGACAGCTACAACTGGCGCTGGGTGTTCCTGATCAACCTGCCCATCGGCGCCTTCGCGCTGTTCGGCGTACTGACCTACCTGCCCCGCTCCAAGCCATCGGCCAGGCAGGCGCTGGACTTCTTCGGGTTCATCACCCTGTCGCTGGCCATCGGGGCGCTGCAGGCCATGCTGGACCGCGGCCAGCAGCTGGACTGGTTCGGCTCGCTCGAAATACGCATCGAGGCCGCCGTCGCGCTGGTCAGCTTCGTCTTCTTCGCGCTGCACACGGCCACGGCGGGCAAGGGATCCTTCTTCCGCTACGAACTGCTGAAAGACGGCAATTTCGTCACCGGCACCTGTTTCATCTTCGTGATCGGCGCGGTGATGTACGCGACGCGCGCCCTGCTGCCCCCCATGCTGGAGGCACTGATGGGCTATCCGGTGGCCACCACCGGCCTGGTCACCGCGCCAAGCGGCGTGGGCACCATGGTAGCCATGCTGATCGCGGGACGGCTGGTCGGGCGCATGGACGTGCGCATGATGCTGCTGGCCGGCTTCCTGGTGTCGGCGGTCGCGCTCTACCAGATGATGGGCTACACGCTGGTCCTGTCCGAAAGCGACATCGTCTGGCCGGGCGTCATCCAGGGCGTGGGCCTGGGCTTCGTATTCGTCCCGCTGAGCGCGGTCACCTTCGCCACGCTGGCCCCCGAACTGCGGGCCGACGGCACGGCCATCTTCAGCCTGATGCGCAACATCGGCAGCAGCATAGGCATCTCGGTGATCCAGGCCCAGGTCACGCGCAATACCCAGGTCGTGCATGCCTCGCTGGTCGAGCACATGAATCCGGCCAACGCCGCGCTGGTGCAGAACTACGACCTGAGTTCGCCCACGGCGCTGGAGTCGCTGAACCGGATGGTGACGCAGCAGGCCTCGATGATCGCCTACGTCGACGCCTTCAAGCTGATGTTCATCGCCACCCTGTGCGTGGTGCCGCTGCTGGCCATCGTGCGCTCGCGCCGGCGCGCGGCAGGCGAGGACGCCCCGCACGTGGCCATGGACTGATCGCGGCTAGGCATAGTCGCTCGTGGGCGGGCACGAGCAGGCCAGGTTGCGGTCGCCATACAGGTTGTCCACCCGCCCCACGGGCGGCCAGTATTTGTGCTCGCGCAGCGACGGCACAGGATAGGCCGCGCGCTCGCGCTCATAGGGGTGCGGCCAGTCCCGCGCCAGCAGCGCCTCGGCGGTATGCGGCGCGTTCTTGAGCAGGTTGTCGGCGCGGTCCTGCTGCCCTGCTTCGATCTCGGCGATCTCGGCGCGGATGGCGATCATCGCTTCGATGAAGCGATCCAGCTCGGCGCGGCTTTCGGATTCGGTCGGCTCCACCATCAGCGTGCCGGCCACCGGAAAGCTCATCGTGGGCGCATGGAAGCCATAGTCGATCAGGCGCTTGGCCACGTCCTCGGCGTCGATGCCGCAGCGCTGCTTGATGGGCCGCAGGTCCAGGATGCACTCGTGCGCCACGTGGCTGCCGCGGCCGGTGTACAGGACGGGATAGTGTTCGGCCAGCCGGCGGGCCACGTAGTTGGCATTCAGGATGGCGACCTGGGTCGCCTTGCGCAGCCCCTCGGCCCCCATCAGCGCCACGTAGGCCGCGGGAATGGGCAGGATGCCCGCCGACCCCAGCGGCGCGGCGGCCACGGGGCCGCAGGGCGTGCCCGCCGGCAGCCGGCCGTCCTCGCCCACCACGCCGGGCAGATACGGCGCCAGGTGCGCCCGCACCGCCACCGGCCCCACGCCCGGCCCGCCGCCGCCATGCGGAATGCAGAAGGTCTTGTGCAGGTTCAGGTGGGACACGTCGGCGCCGATGCGGCCGGGCTTGACCAGGCCGACCAGGGCATTCATGTTGGCGCCGTCCAGGTAGACCTGCCCGCCGTGGTCGTGGACGATGCGGCAGATCTCGCCGATGGCGTCCTCGAACACGCCATGGGTCGACGGATAGGTCACCATCAGCGCCGCCAGCCCCCGCCCCGCCTCGGCCGCCTTG
Source organism: Pigmentiphaga kullae (assembly GCF_004216695.1). GTDB lineage: Bacteria > Pseudomonadota > Gammaproteobacteria > Burkholderiales > Burkholderiaceae_B > Pigmentiphaga > Pigmentiphaga kullae. Next base: position 2,238,451 of record NZ_SGXC01000001.1, on the reverse strand, counting down.
CGGCGCAGGTCCTCGACGTCGACGTTGCCCTGCCGGTCGCACGCCACCACCACGACGCGCATGCCGGCCAGTTGGGCGGAGGCGGGATTGGTGCCATGGGCCGAGGCCGGGATCAGGCAGATGTCGCGCGCCGATTCGCCGCGCGCGGCATGGTAGGCGCGCACCGCCATCAGGCCGGCGTACTCGCCCTGCGCCCCGGAATTGGGCTGGAAACTGATGGCGTCGTAGCCCGTGATTTCGCACAGCGCGCGCGACAGCCCGGCGACCAGCTCGCGATAGCCCTCGGCCTGCCACGCCGGCGCGTACGGATGCAGCGCGGCGAAGCGCGGCCAGGTGATCGGCATCATTTCGGCGGTGGCGTTGAGCTTCATCGTGCATGAACCCAGCGGGATCATGGTGCGATCCAGCGCGAGGTCCATGTCCGACAGCCGCCGCAGCCAGCGCAGCATCTCGGTTTCCGAACGGATGGAGCGGAACACGGGATGGGACAGCGCCGGCGTATCGCGCGCCAGGTCCGGCGGGACCGCGGACGGCCCGGCCGCGCCGGCCGCGGCCGCACCGCCCTTCCTGCCGCAGCCTTCGGCGAACACCGCCAGCAGGGACGCCAGGTCGGCGTCGGTCACGGTCTCGTCCAGCGACACCGCCAGATGCGCCGCGTCGAGCTTGCGCAGGTTGATGCGCGCCGCCTCGGCCGCGCGGACGATGGCGGCGGTATGGTCGCCCGTGCGCAAGTGCAGCGTGTCGAAAAAGGATTCATGCCTCGCCTCGATGCCGAGGCGGGCCAGCGCGTCGCGCAGCGCCACCGTCTGGCGATGCACGCGGGCCGCCATGCGCGCGAGGCCATCGGGGCCGTGCCAGACCGCGTACATCGCGGCCATGACGGCCAGCAGCACCTGCGAGGTGCAGATGTTGGAGGTGGCCTTCTCGCGGCGGATGTGCTGCTCGCGCGTTTGCAGCGCCAGCCGCAGCGCCGGCCGGCCCGAGGCATCGCGCGACACGCCCACCAGCCGTCCGGGCAGGTTGCGCTTGAGTTCGTCCCGGCACGCCATGAACGCGGCGTGCGGGCCGCCGTATCCGGGCGGGATGCCGAAGCGCTGCGACGAGCCGACGGCGATGTCCGCCCCCCAGGCGCCCGGCGGCTGGATCAGCGCCAGCGCCAGCAGGTCGGTCGCGCACGCGACCACGCCGCCGGCCGCCTTCACCTCGGCGGCCAGCCGCGCGTAGCGCCGCACTTCGCCGGTGCTGCAGGGATACTGCAACAGGATCCCGAAGCACGCGGGCACGCCGGCGGCTTCGTCGCCGACCACGACGTCGATGTCCAGCGCGCAGGCCCGGGTGCGCAGCACCTCGATGGTCTGCGGATGGCAGCCCGAGGACACGAAAAACACCCGGCTGTCGCTGGCGGAGCCGCGCCGCGCCAGGGTCATGGCCTCGGCGGCCGCGGTGGCCTCGTCCAGCAGCGACGCATTGGCGATGTCCAGGCCGGTCAGCTCGCACACCATGGTCTGGAACACCAGCAGGGCCTGCAGCCGGCCCTGGGATATCTCGGGCTGGTAGGGGGTATAGGCGGTGTACCAGGCCGGGTTCTCCAGGATGTTGCGCTGGAGGACCGGCGGCGTGTGCGTGCCGTAGTAGCCCTGGCCGATATAGCTGCGGAAAAGCATGTTGCGCCCCGCCAGGGCCTCGAGTCCGGCCAGCGCGCCGGCCTCGGTCATCGGGCCCGGCAGGTCCAGCGGAGCGGTTTCCAGGATGGCCGCCGGCACCACGCGGCGTACCAGGTCATCCAGGCTGTCGGCCCCGACCACGGCCAGCATCGCGGCCTGGTCGGAATCGGAAGGCCCGATATGGCGGGCCGTGAATGCCGCATCGTCTTCAAGCGCCTTGAGCATGGGAACCCGTCCTGTCGTGGGCCTGCGATGGAATGGCTAAGAGGCGCGCACCCGTTCGCCGCGCGGGTGCCGGCCGCGGCCCGGACGGGCCGCGGCGGTGGCGTCATTCGGCGTCGACCGAGGCCTGGTAGCCCGCCGCGTCGAGCAGGCCGGCGGTGTCTGCCATGTTGTCGGGCCGCAGCTTGAAGATCCAGGCGGTGTAGGGCGCCTGGTTCAGCTGCTCGGGGCTGGCCGAGAGGTCTTCGTTGAAGGCCACGATTTCGCCCGCCACGGGCGCATAGATGTCGGAGGCCGCCTTGACCGACTCCACCACGCCCGCCGTCTGGCCGGCCTGGAGCCTGGCCCCGACCTTGACGTCGCCGACATAGACCAGGTCGCCCAGCTGGTCCTGCGCATGGTCGGTGATGCCCACCACCAGCAGATCGCCGTCGGCGCGTATCCATTCGTGGGTCTTGGCGTACTTGAGTTCGGAAGGAAGATTCATGGAGGCGGATCCTGGTGATGGGGAAGAGTCTGGAGGAATTGTAGTGAACCTTGGCGACGGCGGGCGCGGATCAAGGCTCGCCGCTGTCGAGCACCTTGCCGCGCCGCACGAAGGGCAGCCGGCAGACCACCGCCGGCACGCGCCGGCCGCGAATCTCCACCTCGGCCGCGTCGCCGGGCGACACGCTGTCCGGCAGGCGGGCGAAACCGATGGACGTGCCCAGGGTGGGCGACATGGTGCCGCTGGTGACCATGCCGGCGCCCTCGGCCGTCTCGACCGCCATCTGGGCGCGCATCACGCCCCGGTCCAGCAGCTTGAGCCCCAGCAACTGCCACTTCAGGCCGTAGGCCAGCGCCGCGCGCCCGACGAAGTCGCGCTGCGGATCGTGGTCGGACACCGTCCAGGCCAGCCCGGCCTCGGCCGGCTGGGTCAGTTCGTCCATGTCCTGCCCGTACAGGTTCAGGCCGGCCTCGATCCGCAGCGTGTCGCGCGCCCCCAGGCCGCAGGGCGCGACGCCCGCCGCCAGCAGGTCCCGCCACAGGGCGGGCGCATCGGCGCCGGGCAGCACCACTTCCACGCCGTCCTCGCCGGTGTAGCCCGTCCGCGCCACCAGCACGCCCTCGGCCCCTTCGGCCGTGAACGGCGCCAGGCCACGCGCCAGGCGCCCCAGCGCCGGCCTTGCCTGCGCCAGCCGGTCGCGGGCCTGCGGCCCCTGGACCGCGATCATCGCCAGTTCGCGGCGCGGCTCGATCGCCACGTCGTAGCCGCCCGCCTGGGCGACGCGCGCCATCCACACCAGGTCCTTGTCGGCCGACGCGGCGTTGACCACCAGCCGGTAGTGCTCCGGCGTCAGCAGGTAGACGATCAGGTCGTCGACCACGCCCGCCTGGGGATTGAGCATGCAGGAATACAGCGCCCTGCCCGGCTCGGCCAGGCGATCGACGTCGTTGGCCAGCAAATGCCGCAGGTAGGGCCGCGCCTGGCTGCCCACCACGTCCACGTTGAGCATGTGCGAGACGTCGAACATGCCCGCGCCGCGCCGGACGGCATGGTGCTCGTCGATCTGCGAACCGTACGAGACGGGCATGGACCAGCCGCCGAAGTCGATCATCTTGCCGGACAGGGCCAGATGCTCGGCGAAGAGCGGGGTCTGTTTCAGGGGGAGGGACGCGGTCATGCGGATTCCTGCGTAACGGAATGGACGGACGGGATGGACGGACGTCAGCCGCGCACGGCGGACCACGAAGCCGGCTTACCCCCGGCGCGCGTGCCTTGCATGGTGTTGCCATTGACCTTGCCGCGATAGCGTACCCCGTTCACCGAGAACGAGATCTCGTCGCCGCGCAAGGTGGCATCGTCGAGGGGCCGGGCATCCAGGGTGCCGCTCAGCCGCTGGTACTGCTGGGCGAGCTTCAGTTCGCGGCCGTCGAGTTTCCACGCGCCTTCGACCTTGGCGGGCACGATCCACAGCAGCGCCGAGCACCAGGTCTGGCATTGCTCGGTGACCGTGGCCTGCTCGTCGGGCCGCCAGTCGCCCATGGGAAAGGTGTTGGACACGACGCGGGTGCCGGGCTTGAGGTCCAGCAGGCGCGGCCGCAGCTTCTCGTTGATGGTGGGCAGCAGGAACAGCGTGACGACCGTGGCGCGGGAAAGGTCGGTCTCGAACAGGTCCGCCTTCTCGAAGGTGGCGCGGCCGGACACCCCGGCCGCCTGGGCGTTGCGGCGGGCCAGTTCGACCATCTCGGGGTTGTATTCGATGCCATGGGCCTTGATGCCGCGCTGGGCGGCGGTGATCACCAGGCGCCCGTCGCCCGAGCCCAGGTCGATCAGGGTATCGCCGGGCGCGGCCTTGGCCATGTCCATCATCTTGTCGACCAGGGTCTGGGGGGTCGGCACCCACACCACGTCCTTGCCTTCCTGGCCAACGTCGGGCACATACGACGAATCCGGCTTTTCCGCCGCCTGGACGGCGGCCAGGGCCGGCAGCGCGCAGGCGGCCAGGACGGCCATCCCCCGCGCGCACCGGCGCAACGCTTTCGACTGCAACGAACTACCCAACAACGCGAGCATCATGGGGTTTCCCCTTTTCTGGTGAACGAGTAAGCGGGACGTGGGTGCGTCGGATTCGATTGTGCCTGACTCGATGTCGGCGCGAAAGCAGGCTGGGCTTGCAGGGGATTCTCAACGACCGAGACGGGTGTTTGACCCGTCGTGCCGGGACGCGGCACGATTCCCCCATGAAAAATTCGAGGAGACAGCCATGGCCGCATTCCCGTTCCCCCTTGCCTGGCGACCACTGGCCGCCCTCTGCCAGATTGCCCTGGTGGCGGTCTGCGCTGTGCCGCAGGCGGCGGCGCAATATCCCGATCGACCCGTGCGCATCGTCACGCCCTTTCCGGTCGGCAGCGGCGTCGACGTGAACCTGCGCATGGTGACCGAACGCCTGTCCAAGGCCTGGGGCAAGCCCGTACTGGTCGAGAACAAGCCAGGCGCGGCCGGCTTCATCGCCATCGAAACCGCCAAGCGCGCCGCGCCCGACGGCTATACCCTGCTGCAACTGGACAGCGCGCAGATGGCCGCGCAGCCCTACCTGTTCAGCAAGCTTCCCTACGATCTGAAGCGTGACTTCACGCCGGTCACGACCTTGTTCCGCAATTATTTCTTCGTGGCGGTTCCCGCTGACAGCCGCTACCGCAGGGTGGGCGACCTGATCGCCGACGCCAAGGCGGCGCCGGGGAACATCGACTACGGATCCTGGTTCGTGGGCAGCCCCGGACATCTGGGAGGCGCCATGCTCGACCAGGCGGCGGGCACGTCCATGACGCACATCGCGTACAAGGAAATGTCGCAGCTCTACACGGCCGTGGCGAGCAGCCAGGTACCCTGGGCATTCGGCACCATAGGAAGCATGAACGCGCTCTACAAGGGGGGCAAGCTCAGGCTGCTGGCGGCCGCGGCGCCTTCGCGGGTGCAAGGGTTCGAGTCGATTCCCACCATGGGCGAGGCCGGCGGCCCGCAAGGTTTCGAGCTCAGCGCCTGGGTGGGCATCCTGGCGCCCCGGGGCGTTCCCGATGCCATCGCGGCCAGGATCCGCCGCGACATCGCCACGGCACTGCAGGACCCGGAACTGCGCGAGCGCTACATGCAGCTGGCCTACGAACCGCTGGCGATGACGCCCGAGCAATTCCAGGCCCAGCTCGATGCCGATTCGCGCCGGTATGGGCAGGTCATCAAGCGCTTGAACATTTCCTTGGATTAGGCCCGGGCCTGGGCCAGGATGCTGCGCAGCATGTCCACGAGTTTCAGCGCCGCCGGCGACAACGCGTGGCCGGGCAGCGTCACGATCGCCATGCTGCGGACCAGGGTGGGACGGACGATGCGCAGCTTCTGCACACCGGCGCCCAGCGTGCGCGGCAGCGCGGTCGTCGGCAGGATGGCGGCGCCCAGGCCGGCCGTCGCCATGGATATCAGCGTCTGCGAATGCATGAACTGGAAGCGCGTGGCCAGCTGCAGCCCCTGCGCGGCCATCGCTTCCTCGACGATGGCGCGCAGCGCGGTGCCCTGTTCCAGCACCAGCAGCGGCATGGCCGCCAGCGCCTTGAGCGAGATGGTCTTGCGGTCGCCGTCCAGCAGCGCGCGCGGCACCAGCGCGACCAGCTCGTCGGTCAGCAGGGGCTCGAAGCGGAACTCGGGCGAACCGGTCATCACGCTGATGCCGAAATCCACCTCCCGCTGCCTGACGCTTTCGAACAGCGCCGCCGCGGTGATCTCGCGCACGAAGACCTGGATGCCGGGATACCGGCCCTGGAAGGCCGCCAGCACGTCGCCCAGGTAGGCGCCGGCGATGGTGGGCGCGCAGGCCAGCGCGATGCGCCCGCGCTGGACGTCGGCGGCTTCCTGGATCGCCTGCAATCCGCCTTCCACCTCCTGCAGGGCACGCCGGACGCACTGGAGCAGTTGTTCGCCTTCGCGCGTCAGCGTGACCTGGCGCGTGGTGCGATGGAACAGCGGCACGCCCAATTGCTCTTCCAGGCGGCGGATCTGGCCGCTGACCGCCGAACCGGAGCGGTGGGCGCGCCCGGCGGCGGTACGGAAGCTGCGGCTCTCGCCCACGAGCATGAAGGTATGCAGCAGTTTCAGGTTGACCGAAGAGATCGGATCGCCGGGTCTGGCCATGGACGCTCGCCTGGTTTCACGGACCAGGAGATTGTACGGAAAATCTTCTTAATCCTAACAATAATCGCGATTGTCGTTCCACCAGACGCTTCCTAAACTGCGCGGCATGGAAACCGCACGATGCCCGCGACCGGCCGGCACGATGCGGCCGGGCCATCCGGGCCCGGACCTTCTGGAGACAAGCCATGAACCGTCCACGCCCCTTCGGACTCCTGCTGTCCGCCCTTGCCGCGGCCCTGCTCGCGGCCGCTCCGGCCGCCGGCCAGGGCTATCCCGCCAAGCCCATCCGCATCATCGCGCCCTTCCCGCCCGGCAATTCGTCCGACGTCGCGGCGCGCTTCCTGGGCGAGCAACTGGCCGCCCGGCTCGGCCAGCCGGTGGTGGTCGAAAACAAGGTCGGCGCCTCCGGACAGGTGGGCGCGGCCTATGTGGCCAAGTCCGATCCCGACGGCTACACGCTGCTGATGACCTCCACCTCGGCCACCATCAGCCCGGCCATCTACAAGTCGATTCCGTTCGACATCCTGGGCGATTTCTCGCCCATCGTGCGGGTGGCCGTGGCGCCCATGGTGCTGCTGGTCCGGGCCGACGCGCCGTATGCCAGCCTGGAGGATTTCGTGGCGCAACTGCGCAGCCACCCCGAACGCTATACCTACGCCACCGCGGGCAGCGGGACGATCCAGCATCTGACCATCGCCGCGTTCCTGTCCCGGCTGAAAACCGACGTGCTGGGCGTGCCTTACAAGGGCAGTCCGCAGGCGCTGACCGACCTCATCGGCGGCCAGGTGCAGTTCATGTTCGACGCCGTGTTGTCGGGCAAACCCCACGTGGATTCCGGACGGCTCAAGCCGCTGGCCGTGGCCAGCCTGGCGCCCATCGCGCAGATGCCGGGCGTGCCGGCGGCCGCGCAGTCCGCCATTCCGGAGCTCAAGGACTTCGAGATCGAAGGCTGGGTCGGCCTGCTGGCCCCCCGCGGAACGCCGGCCGCGATCACGCAGCGCCTGAACCGCGAGATCGTGGCGGTCCTGACCTCGCCCGACATGCGCGAGCGGCTGGCCAAGGCCAACATCGCCACCGCCGCGGCCAATACGCCGGAAGAGTTCTCGCAGTTCCTGCGCAAGGACGCGCAGCGCTGGAAAGACATCGTGACCGCCGCCCGGATCCCCCAGGAATGACCATGTCCCCAGACACCGACGCCGTCGCGGCGCTGTGTGCCCTGCTGCGGCAGGCATCGGCCGCCGCCGCCTATGAAGCCATGGAGCGCGGAGGGCACATGTCGCCCACGCTGTCGGCCCTCGTGGCCGGCGTGCTGTGCACCGGGCCGGCGTACACCGTGCGCGCCCCCGCAGGCTACGGCGACGAGATCGTGCGCGCGGCCGATGAAGCGCCGCCGGGCTCGGTCATCGTGATCGACGTCGGCCCCGCGCCGGACGCCTGCACCTGGGGCGGCACGGGAACGGTCGTCGCCCAGCGGCGCGGCGTCTCGGGCGTCGTCAGCAACGGACGGGTGCGCGACCTGGCCGAGATACGCCGCGCACGCTTTCCCGTATTCGCCCGCGGCGCGGTCGCCACCGGCTGGTCGGGCGGCCGCCGGGGCGAGACGGGCGTGCCGGTGTCGGTGGGCGGCCGGGTGGTCCAGGCCGGCGATGTCCTCTGCGCCGACGACGACGGCATCGTCGTCATCCCGCGCGCCGGCGCGGCCCCCTTCCTGGAGCGGCTGCGGGCGCGCCTGGACTTCGAACGCGAGGCCGCCCGCATCGTCGACGAAGGCGGCCGCTACGCCGACGTCATGGCCCGCAAGCCCGCCTGACACCGCCCCCATGAACCGTATCGCCTCCAGAATCCCGCAGACGGGCGCCGAGAAGATCCTCGCGCGCGCCAGCGGCAAGCCCTGCGTCCGCCCCGGCGACATCGTTTCGCCGGAACCCGAACTGGTCATCATCCACGACGGCTACGTGGAGTCCGCCTACAACGAGTTGTCGAACCTGGGGTACCGCCGCATCGCCCGCCCCGAACGCGTGATGTTCGTGACCGACCATGAAGTGGCCTACGCCAGCCCGGCCTCGGCCCTGCGCGCCCGCCGCATCCGCCAGATCGCCCGCGAATGGAACGTGGGCCGCTTCTTCGACGCCGGCCGCGGCGGACATGGACATCTCTTCCCCATCGAGGCCGGCCTGGTGCGGGCGGGCATGTTCCTGTCCTGCTACGACATGCACGCCACGAATTTCGGCGCGGTCGGCGCGGTGGCCTGCGCGCCCGGACCGGAAATTGTCTCGGTGCTGGCCACCGGTTCGGTCTGGGAACAGGTCCCCGCGACCGTGCGCGTGCGCCTGCAAGGCGCCACGGGGCCGGCGCTGACCGCGCGCGACGTCGGCTTCCATGTCACCCGCCTGTTCGCCGACGGCCGGCTGCCGGCGCACGACAACCGCATGATCGAGTTCGCCGGCGACTATGCGGCCGGGCTGCCGCTGTCGGAACGCGTGGCCCTTTGCAATTCGCTGACCGAGATCGGCGTCGCCAACGTCTGGTTCACCCCGGCCGGCGACGGCTCCATTCACGCCGGCGATGCCGACGCGCCGGTCGAGGCCGAGGTCGACATCGACCTGGCGGGCCTGGCGCCGCAGGTCGCCCTGCCCGGCGGCCCGCATCTGGGCGTGGACGTAGACGAGGCGGCCGGGCGGCACGTGGACCACGCCTACATCGGGTCGTGCGGATCCGGCATGTACGAGGATTTCGCCGCGGCCGCGGCCCTGCTGCGCGGCCGCCGGATCGCAGACCACGTGCGCATGTTCATCGTCCCGGGCACCGTCGAGACCTCGCTGCGCATGGCCCGCGACGGACTCGCGGAGGTGTTCCAGCAAGCCGGTGCGATGCTGCTTCCCCCCGGATGCGGCCCCTGCGCGGGCGGCGTGATGGGGCCCCTGGCCGAGGGCGAAACGTCCATTTCCACAGCCGCCACCAACCATGCCGGCCGCTTCGGCGCGAAGACGGCCCAGGCCTACCTGGGCAGCCCCTTGACGGTGGCGGCATCGGCGCTGGCTGGCCGCATCGCCGATCCGCGCGCGCTGATGCCAGAACGGGAGCCCATCCGATGACCGGCACGATGCGACGCGTCGGACGCTGCCACGTGTTCGGCGACGACATTCCCCTGGACGACGGCCTGATCCCCTTCGAGATGGCGATACGCCGCATCGACGATCCGCAACGCTTGCGGCCCGAGCTGCTCAGGATGGTGGACCCGGCCTTCCCCGAGCGGGTAGAGCCGGGGGACATCGTCGTGGCCGGCGCGAACTTCGGCTGCGGCAAGCCGCACTTCCAGGGCTTCATCGCGATGGCGGCGCTGGACCTGTCGGTGCTGTGCGTATCCATGCCCTACAAGACGCTGCGCGGCGCGATCTCGAAAGGCGTGCCGGTCCTGGCCGGCCTGCCCGGCATCGATGCGGCCCTGCGCACCGGCCACCGGCTGGACGTCGATTTCGCCAGGGGTACGGTCGTCAATCTGGACACCGGTCAGCGCATCGAGGTTCCGCCCTTGTCGCCGCTGCTGGCGGACGTCGTCCGGCGCGGCGGCACGCGCGGCACGCTGGCCGCCTGGCTGGATGCCCATCCGGACATGCGCCTGCCCGCCCCGGCAGCGGACGCGTGATCAGACCGCCTGGCCGCAGGCCACGCCGGACGCCCAGGCCCACTGGAAGTTGTAGCCGCCCAGCCAGCCGGTCACGTCCACCACCTCGCCGATGAAGTGCAGGCCGGGGACGGCCTTGGCTTCCATGGTCTGCTGGTCCAGGCCGCGGGTATCGACGCCGCCGCGCATGACCTCGGCCTTCCGGTACCCTTCGGTGCCCGACGGCGTCAGGGTCCAGCGCTTCATGCCCTCGGCCACCTGGCGCAGCGCCTTGTCGGGCAGGTCGGCGATACGCTGCTCGCCCAGGCCGGGATGCGCCGCGGCCAGCCACTGTTCGGCCAGCCGGCGCGGCACCATGCCGGCCAGCACGTTGGCCAGGTGCTGGCGGCCCCCGGCCTTGGCGGCCAGCAGGTCCGCCACCAGGTCCACGTCCGGCGCCAGGTCGATCACGATGGGCTCGCCCGGCTGCCAATAGCTCGATATCTGCAGCACCGCCGGACCGGACAGGCCGCGGTGGGTGAACAGCAGGTCCTCGCGGAACGAGGCCGCGCCCCGGCCCGAACCGGTGCGGATGTCGACCTCCAGCGCGACGCCGGCCAGGGGCACGAAGGGCTGCCATGAGGCGGCGTCGAAGGTCAGCGGCACCAGCGCCGGGCGGGGTTCGACGATCTTCAGGCCGAACTGCCGCGCGATGCGCAGGCCGAAGTCCGAGGCGCCGATCTGCGCGACGGGCAGCCCGCCGGTCGCGATGACCACGCGTTCGGCGCCGATGGCGCCGGACGAGGTACGAAGCATGAAACCCGCATCGCCCCGCTCCACCGATTCGACCGTGCAAGGCATGCGCCACGCCACGCCGCCCGCGTCGCACTCGGCGCGCAGCATGCGGATGATGTCCTCGCTGGATTCGTCGCAGAACAGCTGGCCCCGGTGCTTCTCGTGCCAGGCGATACGGTGGCGCGCCACCAGCGCCAGGAAATCGCGCGGCGTGTAGCGCGACAACGCCGAGCGGCAGAAGTGGGGATTGCCGGAAATGAAGTTGGCGGGTCCGGCATCGCGGTTGGTGAAATTGCACCGCCCCCCGCCCGAGATGCGGATCTTCTCGGCCAGCCGCCGGGCGTGGTCGATCAGCACCACGCGCCGGCCGCGCTGGCCGGCCACCGCCGCGCACATCATGCCGGCGGCGCCCGCGCCGATCACCGCCACGTCGAAGGCCGCGTCGCGCGGCCCGTCCGCCGCCATCAGGCGTCCTTGACGCAATCCACGTAGAAGCGCATGTCGCCGTTGGGCAGCACTTCTTCCACCAGCCCATGGATGTCGGTGTCGAAGCCCGGGAACTGGGCGTTGAACTTGCGGGCGAACTGCAGATACTTGACGATGGTGCTGTTGAAGCGTTCACCCGGGATCAGGAGCGGGATACCCGGCGGGTAAGGCGTCAACAGCACGCTGGTCACGCGTCCCTCCAGGTCGTCGATGTCGACCCGCTCGATTTCCCGATGCGCCATCTTGGCGAAGGCCTCGGACGGCTTCATGGCCGGCACCATGTCGCTCAGGTACATCTCGGTGGTCAGGCGCGCCACGTCGTGAGAGCGGTACATCTCGTGGATGCGGGTGCACAGGTCGCGCAGCCCCACCTGCTCGTACTGCGGATAGTCGTGGCAGAACTCGGGCAGGATGCGCCACATGGGCTGGTTCCTGTCGTAGTCGTCCTTGAACTGCTGCAGCGCGGTCAGCAGCGTGTTCCAGCGGCCCTTGGTGATGCCGATGGTGAACATGATGAAGAACGAATACAGGCCGGTCTTCTCGACGATCACGCCGTGCTCGGCCAGGAACTTGGTCACGATGGAAGCGGGAATGCCGGTCTGGCCGAAGGTGCCCGACACATCCAGGCCCGGCGTGACGATGGTCGCCTTGATCGGATCGAGCATGTTGAAACCGGGCGCCAGGGCGCCGAAGCCGTGCCAGTTGGCGTCGGTCTCGAGCAGCCAGTCGTCGCGCTCGCCGATGCCGTCGGCCACCAGGTTGTCCGGGCCCCAGACCTTGAACCACCAGTCGCTGGCGCCGAACTCGGCCTCCACCTTGCGCATCGCGCGGCGGAAGTCCAGCGCCTCGAGAATGCTTTCCTCGACCAGCGCCGTGCCGCCCGGCGGCTCCATCATCGCCGCCGCCACGTCGCAGGACGCGATGATCGCGTACTGCGGCGAGGTCGACGTATGCATCAGGTAGGCCTCGTTGAACACGTAGCGGTCCAGCCTGCGGGTCTCGGATTCCTGCACGATGATCTGCGAGGCCTGCGAGATGCCGGCCAGCAGCTTGTGCGTGGAGTGGGTCGCGTACACCATCGCCTCGGTGCTGCGCGGACGGTCCTTGCCGATGGCGTGCATGTTCCGGTAGAACTCGTGGAACGCCGCATGCGGCAGCCAGGCCTCGTCGAAGTGCAGGGTATCGATGCTGCTGCCCAGCAGTTCCTTGATCATCTCGACGTTGTAGACCACGCCGTCGTAGGTGCTCTGCGTGATGGTCAGGATGCGGGGCTTGCGGCCGGCGTTGTCCTTGGCGAAGGGATTGGCGTCGATCTTCTTCTGGATGTTCTCGGGGCGGAACTCCTCCAGCGGAATCGGCCCGATGATGCCCAGGTGGTTGCGCGTGGGCCGCAGGAACACCGGCACCGCGCCCGTCATGATGATGGCGTGCAGGATGGACTTGTGGCAGTTGCGGTCCACCACCACCACGTCGCCCGGCGCCACGTTGGCGTGCCAGACGATCTTGTTGGACGTGGACGTGCCGTTGGTCACGAAGAAGCAGTGATCGGCGTTGAAGATGCGCGCCGCGTTGCGCTCGGACGCCGCGACCGGGCCGGTGTGGTCCAGCAGCTGCCCCAGTTCGTCCACCGCGTTGCAGACGTCGGCGCGCAGCATGTTTTCGCCGAAGAACTGGTGGAACATCTGGCCCACCGGACTCTTCAGGAACGCCACGCCGCCCGAGTGCCCCGGACAGTGCCAGGAATACGAGCCGTCCTGCGCATACTTGACCAGTTCGCGGAAGAACGGCGGCGGCAGCGATTCGAGATAGCTCTTGGCTTCGCGGATGATGTGGCGGGCCACGAACTCCGGCGTGTCCTCGAACATGTGGATGAAGCCGTGCAGCTCGCGCAGGATGTCGTTCGGGATGTGCCGCGAGGTGCGGGTCTCGCCGTACAGGTAGATGGGGATCTCGGCATTGCGAAAGCGCAGTTCGCCGATGAAGGCCCGCAGCTTGCTGACGGCATTGGCCACGTCCTCGGGCATGCCCTCGCCGAATTCCTCGTCGTCGATCGACAGGATGAACGCGCTGGCGCGGCTCTGCTGTTGCGCGAACGACGACAGGTCGCCGTAGCTGGTGACGCCCAGCACCTCCATGCCCTCGGCCTCGATGGCCGCGGCCAGCGCGCGCACGCCCAGTCCGGAAGCGTTCTCGGAACGAAAATCTTCGTCGATGATGACGATGGGGAAACGAAATTTCATTGAAGTCCCCCCCTACGCGCTGACGCGCGCCCCCCAGGGGGCGGCACCGGCGGACTGGCGGAGCCAGATCCGCTGTGCCCTGGCAGGGCACGTGGCGGCAGGGAAATCGGTTGAAAAACGGCCGGCCGCAAGCAAGTTGCCTCGCACAGCGCCTCCGGGCGTAAAAAACATACAACTAGCGTAAAACAATTCAGTGTCGGTTTGAGGACCACCCTCGCCCCAGCCAATGCCCCCCAGACCACGACACGGGGGATCCGGCTCCGCCGGTCCCCCGCCGTCGGCCCCCTGGGGGGCGCGCGTCAGCGCGTAGGGGGGGGCTACGTCCGCGGCAGCGTCACGCCCTGCTGGCCCTGGTACTTCCCGCCGCGGTCCCGGTACGAAGTCTCGCAGACTTCGTCGCTTTCCAGAAACAGCATCTGGGCGCAGCCCTCGCCCGCGTAGATCTTGGCGGGCAGCGGCGTGGTGTTCGAGAACTCCAGCGTCACGTGGCCTTCCCACTCGGGTTCCAGCGGCGTGACGTTGACGATGATCCCGCAGCGCGCATAGGTGCTCTTGCCCAGGCAGATGGTCAGCACGCTGCGCGGGATGCGGAAGTATTCGACGGTGCGGGCCAGCGCGAAGGAATTGGGCGGGATGATGCAGACATCGCCCTTGAAGTCGACGAAGGACTTCTCGTCGAAGGCCTTGGGATCGACGATGGTCGAATTGATGTTGGTGAAGATCTTGAATTCGTCGGCGCAGCGCACGTCGTAGCCATAGCTGCTCGTGCCGTAGCTGACGATGCGCTTGCCGTCGTGCGCCCGGACCTGGCCGGGCTCGAATGGCTCGATCATGCCTTCGGCCGCCACGCGGCGGATCCAGCGGTCGCTTTTGATACTCATGGACGGGGGTCTCGTCAGGGGACGTCTACGTGAAAGGGGGAATTGTAGCTGGACTGGGGATACCCCCAATACCCCCCGCCGTCCCCGCCCCCTGCCCCCTCAGTCCAGCCGGATGTCGAGCGCCTTGATCACCTCGCCGTACCTGCGCGAATCCTCGGCGATGGCCCTGGAAAGATCGTCCGGCGTTCCCCCCAGGCCCACCGTGCCCTGGCGCGCCAGCAGTTCCTGCGCCTGGGGCGACCGCATCGCCCGGGTAACCGCCCGGGCGATCTTCTCGCGCAGCGCCAGCGGAGTCGCGGCCGGCGCCATCAGCCCCGACCACGACACGGCATCGCCGAAGGAAAGCCCGGTGGTTTCCTTCAAGGTCGGCATCTCGGGCACCAGCGGCGAGCGTTGTTCCGCGACCACACCCAGCGCCTTGACCCGCCCCCCGCGGATGAACGGCAGCGCGGCCGGCAACTGCGCGATCATCATGTCGATCTGGCCGCCGGCCACGTCCGCCAGCGCCGCCGACACGCTGTTGTAGGGCACGTGCAGCAGGTTGACGCCCGCACGCCCGGCGAAGATCTCGGCGGCCAGGTGCGCCTGGCTGCCTATGCCCGGCGACGAATAGCTCAGGCGCCCGGCCCTGGCCTTGGCGATCAGCGCCCTGGCATCGGCCACGCCCAGCGTGTTCGACACCACCAGCACGTTGGGCACCGCCCCTACCTGGGCCACGGGCGCCAGGTCGCGGGCGATGTCGAACGGCCGCTTCCGATACAGATGCGGGTTGACCGCCAGGTCCGACACCGGCACGGACACCAGCGTATAGCCGTCGGGCGCGGCCTTGACCACGGCCGAGATGCCTATGGTCCCCACCCCGCCGGGCTTGTTCTCGACGATGACCGGCTGGCCCCAGTCCTGCGCCAGGCGTTCGGCCAGGACGCGCGCCAGCAGGTCGGCCGCGCCGCCCGCGCCATAGGGCACGACGATGCGGACGGGGCGCTCGGGATAGGCATCGGCGGCATGGTCCTGGGCGAACGCCGGCGCGGCCAGGCAGGCCGCCGCGGCGCAGGCGGCCGCCCGCAGGAGGCTCGCCCGGGCTAGGGAAAAACGAGTGGTCTTCATGGACATATCCTTGGAAACGATGGGATCCGGGCGCCGCAGGCGGCGCCCCCGGGCTATTCGCAATCGGGACAAAAAGAAGGCGGGCACATCATCCGGGCGGTGCGCCGCAGCGGGTCCCAGTCCTGGACCTGGCCCCATACCTTTTCCGCGAAGGCCTGGGCCTCGGCCCGCAGGCCGCCCAGGTCGACGTCGGGAATGCGGCCGTCGCGCATGCGGATCTCGCCGCCGGTGACGACCAGGTCCACGTCGTCGCCCACGCCGCACTCGACCAGGCTGCATATCGGGTCCCAGATCGGCCCGTAGCGCAGCACGTCCTTGCGCCCCAGGTTGATGGCGACGATGTCCGCCCTGGCGCCCGGCGCCAGCCGGCCCAGGTCCTCGCGGCCCAGCGACCGGGCGCCGCCCAGCGTGGCCGCCTCGAACACCTCCTGCGCACTGGCCGCCGTCAGGTCGTGGCTCATGACCTTGCCATGGTAAGAGGCCGTGCGCATGTTCATGATCATGTCGCGCGGATAGGTATCGCTGCCTATCGTCATGTTCACCCCGGCCTCGCGATACGACTTCCACGAATCCAGCACGCGGGCCCGGCGCACGATGTTGATCGGGCAATGGGACACCGAGACCTGGCTCTTCCCCATGCGCTTGAGATCGCTGCCGCCCGAGTAGTTCAGGCGCGGACTGTCCGAGATGAAGTTGGCGTGCCCGATGTTCAGCGCGGGGGTCAGCATCTCCACGCTGTCCAGCAGCTCGATGGGCGTCTTGCGGTGCTCGCGCACGGTCTCGTAGAACTCGATGACGTTGTAGCCCGCGTGCGTCGCCATCGGCACGCCCAGGTCGCGCGCGGCCGCCACCGTCCGGCGCAGGATGTCGACGCTGCAGTTCTCGACCTCGCGCGGCACCAGGATGCCGTGGACCAGATCGCTCGGATCGCGCTCGACCCGTTCGATGAACGCCACCGCGTCGTTGAACAGGTGCAGGCCGCCGTCGGGATAGGGCACGCGCGTCAGGTTGCCGTCATCGTCCGAGGCCCAGCGGCCGCTGTCGTAGCCCGGTCCCAGGTAGCCCCGCACCCCCAGCGCCTCGCACTGCCTCCACAGCGCCTCCTGGACGATCACGTGCCCGCCCAGCTCGACGAAGGTGGTCACGCCGTTGCGCAGCAGTTCGCTGACCGTGAACGCCGCATGCAGGGCGATGCCGGGGTCCACCTGCGCCTGCTCCCTGGTCAGGTAGTTGGGATAGCCCTGTATGCGCGTGCCCGACCGGGCAATGGTGACGTCCATGTAGGGCTGGCCGAACAGGTCCGGCCGGCCGTGGTCGGTCAGCAGCTTGTGCAGCGCGCGATGGCCCGAATGCACGTGCGTGTCGATGAAGCCCGGCGACAGCAGGCAGCCCGGCGCCTCGATGACGCGGTCTGCCTCGCCCCGGTAATCGTCTCCCGCGTAGACGATGCGGTCGCCGTCGTAGACCACGCAGGCCTGCCGGTAAAGCACATGCCCGCCGTCCTGGAATCCCACCACCCAGTCGCCGTTGATCCTGGTTTTCATGCTGGTCTTTTTCCCTCGTTCTGCGAATATTGATACCGCGATGCACTGCCACTGACAGGTTCTCAGCATGCTGAGCAATTGCCGGGACTGTCAACGCGGGGAGACCGGCCATGGGGAGCCCGAAGCCCTGCTCGCAGAGGCCATGGAACGAGAACGGACACGACGCGAAAATGCGCGAGATCGATGCAGAACGAGCGTGATGAAGGAAGAAGCGGGATGGAGAACACGCGGCCCCATAGCGAACATCTGGTCGAGCCGCGCCTTGCGGCCAAGAATGGCTATCTCGATTCCGTTGTGGAATATTTGATTATGACGGCCGCCCGGCGGCCCCGACGAAGCCCGGACCCATGGACATCAAGCACGTCGACCTGCACCTCCTGATGATTTTCGATGCGGTACTGGCCGAGGGCAACGTGACCCGCGCCGCCAATCGCATCGACATCAGCCAGTCCGCCGTCAGCAAGGGGCTGGCGCAGCTGCGCGAGATCTTCCACGACCCGCTGTTCCTGCGGAACGGACGCGGCGTCGTCCCCACCCACAAGGCCATGGAGATGGCCACCGGCGTGCGCCACGCCATCCTCGCCCTGAATGGACTGGCCTCGCCGTCCGAGCCCTTCGCGCCGCATGCCGCGCGCATGCACTTCAACATCGCGGCCACGGACTACGTTACTTTCACCCTGCTGCCCGCGCTCATGCGGCGCCTGGCCTCGGTGGCGCCGTCGGTATCGGTGGCCATCCATCCGATCGAGCCCCTGATGCCCGAGGAATTGCTGCTGCTGGGCAAGGTGGACCTGGTGCTGTCGCCGGTCGCCACCGCCACCTACCCGATCTACCGGCAGGAACTGTTCAGGGACGACTACGTCTGCCTGCACCGCATCGGCCACCCGCTGGACGGCCAGGCCCTGGGCCCCCGGCAGTTCGCCTCGGCGCGGCACGTCGCCATGCCTCGCCAGAACGGCGCGCGCGAACGGGTGCTGCAGGACGCGATGCAGCAGCACGGCATCTCGCGGGACGTCGCCGCCCAGGTTCCCCACATGCTCGCCATCGCCCCCACGCTGGCCTGCACCGACCTGATCGCCACCGTCACGCGCCGCATCGCCCAGGCTTTCTGCGCCCTCTATCCCCTGCGCATGGCGCCCCACCCGCTGCCGCTGGGCGAGTTCGTCGTCTCGCAGCTCTGGCACGAACGAACCCATCCCAGCCAGTCCCAGCGCTGGCTGCGGGAATTGATCTTCGAGGTCTGCCGGGAATTGTGACGCGCTCAGCAATTTGCCGGCGCCATCCTGGCCGCGGTCCATTTCCGCTCGTACTCCATGCGCGCGAAATGGCTGGTCAGGAAATCGATGAATACCCTCGTCTTGGCCGGCAGGTACTTGCGGGTCTGGTAGGCGATGTTGATCGACAGCCGCGGCAGATCCCAGTCTTCCAGCACCGGCACGAGACGTCCGGCCTCCACGTCGTCGTAGATGCTGTAGGCAGTCTGCACCAGGATGCCCTGGCCCTCCAGCGCCGCAGCGCGCAGCAGCACGGCATCGTTGGCCTCCAGGCTCGAGCGGATCCTGACGCGCCGGGCGGTCGCGCCGCGCGACAGATGCAGCACGTGAGGGTGCAGGGAGTAGCTGTAGACCAGGAACCGATGTGCAGCCAGGTCTTCGGTACTGCGCGGCACCCCGCATTTGCGCAGATAGGCCGGCGCCGCGGCCAGGATGCGGCGCGTCTGCGCGAGCGGGCGTACCGTCATGCTGGAATCGGCCTCGTATTCGCGGGTGCGGACGGCCACGTCGATGCCGGCGTCGATCAGGTCCAGATAGCGGTTGGCCGCGATGAGCTGCACATCGATGTCAGGGTATGCGCTGGCGAAGGAAGACAGCAGCGGCACCAACTGCGTCATGCAGAACGACAGCGAGCCCGTGACCCGCAAGGTGCCCGACGGTCGCGAAGCGACCGCGTTCGCCTCGTCCTCGGCTTCCTGCATCTCGGCCAGGATGGCCTTGCTGCGGTGATAGAAGGCGTCGCCCACGTCAGTCAGCACGAAGCGCCGCGCGCTTCGGTCGACCAGGCGCGCATTCAGGCGTCGCTCCAGCGCGGCCAGCTTGCGGCTGGCGGTCGCGTTCGAAACCGACAGACACTCGGCTGCCTTGCTCAGGCCGCCGTGCTCGACCGCCTGCACGAAGAGTTCCACCTCGGCCCACCGATCCATCGCCTGTCTCCCTTGTTTGCATTTTCCGCAATCTTAGTTTGCCGTGACGGCCTTCATCTTCATTCCATGAGCCACTACAGTGAGCCGATCCCGAGACTCATAAGAAAGGAGACCTCCGATGAACCGACTCCATGCCGCCGGCGCCTGTCTGACGGCCTTCGCCGCCCTGGCCGCCCCGGCGTGTGCCGACGACTATCCCAGCAAACCGATCCGGCTGGTTGTGCCTTTCGCCCCAGGCGGCGGCACGGACGTCGTCGCACGCATCCTGGCCGAGAAACTGCAGGCCAGGCTGGGCCAGCCCGCCATCGTCGACAATCGCCCCGGCGCGGGCGGCAACGTCGGCGCCGAACTGGTCTACCGCTCCGCACCCGACGGCTACACCTTGCTGCTCACGCCCCCACCGCCCCTGGTCATCAACGAAAGCCTGTATTCCAGGCTCGGTTTCAAGCCTGAGCGATTCACGCCCGTCTCGCTGATCTCGGCCAGCCCCAATATCCTGGTGGTGCATCCTTCGGTGCCGGCAAAAACCGTGCGGGAATTGATCGACTACGCCGGCGGCCATCCGGACAGTCTCAACTACGCCTCGCAAGGAAACGGCACGACCTCCCACCTGACGGCGGAAATGCTGAAATCCATGGCCGGTATCTCGCTGACGCACGTGCCCTACAAGGGCAGTGGGCCGGCAATGGCCGACCTGATGGGCGGCCAGGTGAACATGATGTTTGCCGAGATCAGCACCGCAGTGAACCTGGTCCGCTCCGGAAAGCTGCGCGCGCTGGCAGTGGCCAGCGCGCAGCGCAACCCGTCGCTGCCGGATACCCCAACGATGCAGGACACCCTGCCTGGCTTCGTGTCGGCCACCTCGTCCAGCCTGGTCGCGCCGCCCGGCACGCCGCCCGCCATCGTCGACAAGTTGTCGGCCGTGGTCGCCGAGGCCATGCGCGACCCCGCCGTGATCGACAG
The DNA here is from genome assembly GCF_004216695.1 of Pigmentiphaga kullae. Lineage (GTDB taxonomy): Bacteria > Pseudomonadota > Gammaproteobacteria > Burkholderiales > Burkholderiaceae_B > Pigmentiphaga > Pigmentiphaga kullae. The sequence goes on along the minus strand of NZ_SGXC01000001.1, from coordinate 2,218,082 downwards.
GCTCACCCAGTTGTGCGCCGAACCGCTGGGCACCACACCGGCCCGCCATGCCCAATACCTGGACGAAGAACGCAAGCGCTGGGGCGACGTGATACGCGCAGCCGGCATCCAGCTCGATTGACGGTCCCACGGAGACAACCATGAGCAACGCAATCTGGGACCCCTTCCTGACATCGCGCGACCGGGCAGTCATCTCGGCCAGCGGCTTCGGCGCCGAACAGGGATTCGGCGACCGGCCCGCCCTGCTGGTGATCGACGTCAACTACAACTTCTGCGGCGACCAGCCCGCTCCTATTCTGGAATCGATCAAGACCTGGCGCACCTCGTGCGGCGCCGACGCCTGGGCCGGCATCGCGGCGATCCGGCCGCTGCTCGAACGGGCACGCGCCAAGGGGCTGCCGGTGATCTACACCACGGGCGTACGGCGTCCCGACAACTGGGACGCCGGAGCCTGGGCCTGGAAGAGCACGCGCAGCCACGAGCGCAGCGTCACGGCGGGCACCCAGGCCGACGGCGATGCCATCGTGGCCGAGATCGCGCCGCAAGCACGGGACATCGTGGTCCTCAAGCAGAAACCCAGCGCGTTCTTCGGCACGCCGCTTGACAGCTATCTGACTCTGCTACAGGCCGACAGCCTGATCGTCACCGGCGCGACCACCAGCGGCTGCGTGCGCGCCAGCGTGATCGACGCGTTCTCGCGCAACTACCGCGTGGCGCTGGTCGAGGAAGGCTGCTTCGACCGTTCGCAATCGAGCCACGCGATGTCCTTGTTCGACATGCATGCAAAATACGCCGACGTGGTCGGCCTGGAGCGTGCCCTGGCGCACATCGAGCAACTGCCGGCGGGCCTGTTCGAGCTGCCGCCGGTTCGCTAGTCCGAAGCGGCAACGCCCGAGGGAGCCGCCAGCCCCGCCGCCAGGAAATCCAGCAGACGCGCCAGGGTCAGGTCGACGCTGGCCGCGGACACCGGCGCGGCGCGCACGTCCGGCATCAGCCGGGCGACGCGGCCATTGTCGGCACGGATGTACATCATGCTGCCGAACACGCATTGCAGGCGCAGATACAGCTCGTCGCGCGCCAGGTGCGGACAGGCGCGGGCCAGGATGTCGACGAACAGCCGGCCCACCTCGTCGTGGACGCCGAACACGATGTTCTTGACCGCCGGATCGGGCTCGACCGAACAGATGGCGGACAGCCGGTTGAAACGGGCGCCTTCCTCGGTCTGCCCCACGCGCATGCCGGGCCCGATGAAGGCTTCGAGCACGGCGCGGACCTCGGGCCGCGCCTGCGGATCGGCGGGCACGCAGGCTTGCAGCAGCGCATGGCGCTCGTCGTTCATCCGGCCCACCCGCGCCTCGAAGATCGCCCGCAACAACCCTTCCTTGGTCCGGAAGTAGTAATGCACGGCGGCCATGTTGACGCCCGCGGTGGCGGTGATCGTGCGCAGCGACACGCCGTTGTAGCCGTGCTCGGCGAACAGCCGCTCGGCCACGTCCACGATGCGGTCGCGGGTGGAGGCGGATTCGGCGGGGTCGGCGGCGGGAGTGGGCATGAACGCGTCCGGAAGGCGGTGGGGAGTCTATGTTACCCGTAAAGCCCCCGGATTTGTTTCAGTCGATTGATTAAATCATTCGTTTGACCGAATCACCGGGAATTCCTATGATAGCCCCTGACACGCGCCATCCGGCGCATCCGCATGAGGAACTCCATGAACGGAAAGATTCGCCGCGTCGTAACCGGCCATGACCAGCAGGGCCGCGCCGTGGTGCTGGAAGACGGCTATGCGCCCAACGTCCGCCACGACGCCAGCCGCCCTGGCTACTACCTGACCCAGCTGTGGCTGACGCCCACGGCTCCCGCCCCCATCGATAACGGCGCCGACCCGACCCTGGGGCCGGTATCGCTGGCGCCGCCCGCGCTGGGCACGGTCGTGCGCATCATCGAATTCCCGCCGTCCGGCCTGGAACTGCGCGACGTGGATGCGGATGCCGCCAGGCAGGCGTTCTCGATGTTCGGCGGCCAGCATGCCTTGACCGGCCAGGGCGGCAAGCAGCGCCATCCCTTCATGCACCGCACCGAAACCATCGACTACGCCATCGTGCTGTCGGGCGAAATCACCATGCTGCTGGACGAGTCCGAAGTCACCCTCAAGGCCGGCGAAGTCCTGATCCAGCGTGGCACCAATCACGCCTGGACCAATCGCACGGACGAGGCGGCCCGCGTGCTGTTCGTCCTGGTCGACGGCAAGTTCGACCCCGCTCTCCCGCAGCAATAACCCCCACTCCAAGAGGAGACCAAGCATGTCGTTCAAGAAGATCCTGTTCGTTCCGCTCCTGGCCGCCATCTGCGGTTCGGCCGCCGCGCAGACCTACCCGTCGCGTCCGGTCGAACTCATCGTCCCGTATTCGGCGGGCGGCAGCGTGGATGTCATGGCGCGCGCCTTCGGCCGCGAACTGTCCGAGATCCTGTCCACGCAGGTCGTCATCAACAACCGCGACGGCGCGGGCGGCACCATAGGGGTGGCCGCCGTGGCCTCGGCGCGCGCCGACGGCTACACGGTGCTGTTCTCTCCCTCCTCGCCGCTGACCCAGGCGCCCTTCCTGATGGGCCGCCTGCCCTACCAGCCCGACAGCATCACGCCGATCTGCCAGATCTTCGAGAACCCGTTCGTCATCGCCGTGCGCAAGGACTCGCCCATAGCCAGCGTCAAGGAACTGCTGGAGCAGGCGCGCCAGCAGCCGGGCAAGCTGTCCTACGGCCACGCCGGCCCCGGCTCGGTACCGCACCTGGCCACGGCCAACCTGGCCAAATCCTCGAACGTGAGCTTCAACGAGATCGCCTTCCGCGGCGACGCCCAGGTCATCCCCCAGCTTCTGGGCGGCCACATCGACTTCGGCGCGCTGGGCGTCTCGTCGGTGGTGGGCAAGGACCTGCGCATCCTGGCGGTGTACGGCGACAAGCGCCTGCCCGGCCTGCCCGAGGTGCCCGCCATCACCGAGTTCGGCATCAAGCACGCGGTCATCGCCCGCAACGGCCTGTACGTCAGCCAGGGCGTCCCGCAGGCCGCGCGCGACAGGCTGCAGCAGGCATGCCGCGCCGCCACGGAAAAGGCCGAGTTCCAGAAGGCCGCCGGCCAGCTCTACCAGCAGGTCAACTACCTGGACAGCGCCACCTTCGCCAGCCGGCTCGCCAGCGACAACGAGACCAACCGCGCGCTGATCCAGTCGCTCGGCCTGCTCAAGACCGGCAACTGAGCGCAGCCATGTACGAAATCATCGATGCGTCGCTGCGCGCCTTCGTCGACGTCGAGCCCGACAGCGACTTCCCCATCCAGAACCTGCCCTACGGCATCTTCTCCACGCCCGAGGGCGGGGTCCGGGCCGGCGCCGCGCTGGGCTCGTGGGTGGTGGACCTGCACGTGCTGGAGCGTGCCGGGCTGCTGCCCGCGCCCGCGGGACCGGCGCTGTTCGGCCAGGCCAGCCTGAACGCCTTCGCCGCCGCCGGCCGGCCGGCATGGAACGCGGTGCGGGCCCGGCTGGCGGCCCTGCTTTCCGGTTCGGACGCCCGTCTGCGCGACGACGCCGAACTGCGCGCCCGCGCCTTGGTGCCCATGGATGCGTGCACGCTGCACCTGCCGTTCGAGGTCGCGTCCTATACCGACTTCTATTCGTCGGAGGACCACGCCACCAACGTCGGCAAGCTGTTCCGCGATCCGGCCAACGCGCTCACGCCCAACTGGAAGCACCTGCCCATCGGCTACAACGGCCGCGCCAGCTCGGTCGTGCTGTCCGGGCACGACGTGCACCGTCCCATGGGACAACTGCCGGTCGCGGGCGGCGCGCCCGAGTGGGGGCCGTGCCGACAACTGGACTTCGAGCTGGAGACGGCCTTCTTCGTGGGGCCGGGCACGGCGCTGGGCAGCCGGCTGGACCCCGACGCCGCCGCCGGACGCATCTTCGGCATGGTGCTGATGAACGACTGGAGCGCGCGCGACGTCCAGCGCTGGGAATACGTTCCCCTCGGCCCCTTCCAGGCCAAGGCGTTCGCCACGTCGATCTCGCCATGGGTGGTCACGCTGGACGCGCTCCAGCCCTTTCGCGTCGACGCGCCGGAGCAGGATCCGGTACCGCTGCCCTATCTGCGCGAAGGCGATCGCCATGCCTACGACATCGAGCTGTCGGTCGAACTCGGCACGCCGAACGGCGCGTCCACGACCATCGCGCGCAGCAACTTCCGGCACCTGTACTGGACCATGGCCCAGCAGCTCGCGCACCACACCAGCAGCGGCTGCAACCTGCGCACCGGCGACCTGATGGGTTCGGGCACCATCAGCGGCCCGAGTCCCGAGGCGCGCGGCTGCCTGCTGGAACTGACCGAGAACGGCAAGCGGCCGCTGGCCCTGTCCGATGGGGCCACGCGCGACTTCCTGCAAGACGGCGACGAAGTCGTGATTCGCGGCCATGCCCGCCGCGGTGCGCTGCGCGTGGGCTTCGGCAGCGTGCGGGGCCGGGTGCTGCCGGCCATCCCCTGAACGACGCGAGGACCCGTTTTACCGGGCCCTTGCGCTTTCATCGGTCAGTCGTCGAACAGCACGAAATAGAGCAGGTCCAGGCCGTTCAACGTTCCTCCCTTGGCAACCGCCGACAGGCGGTTGCTCAGGCGGTAGCTGAGCTTGACCACGCCGTCGCGGCCGGACAGCGCCTGCTCGAAGCTGGCGTAGATCCGGTCGGACAGGCGCTTGCCCACCACCAGGAACTGGTTGTTCGACAGGGTATAGGCCGACGAGGTACTGTCGCCCGCCACCGTACGGTCCGGCAAGAGGCCGCGGCTGCTGCCCACGTTGCCCGAGCGCACGCCGATCTCGTCCAGGCCCAGTTGGCGCGAGATCGGCTCGCTGCCCTGCGGTCCCAGCAGCGAAGTCGCTGCACTGAGCAACAGCGTGGCGTCGGCGCCGCCCCCGCCTTCGTCGGGGCCCCGCCCCAGCAGCAGCCACGAGAGTTTTTCCACGTCGCTGACCTCGGGCGTGGAAACCAGCGCGATGCGGGGCCGGCGGGCCGTGCCGCTGATGCGCACGCCCGCCTCCACGCGCGGACCGACGCGCACCGCCACGACGTCCAGCAAGGGATCGTCGATCGGCCCCTGGAAGGTCAGCACGCCGCGGCGCACCGTCAGCGTCTGGCCGTAGGCATCGAAGCGGCCGCCACGCGTGCGCACCGTGCCGCTCGAGGACAAGGCTCCCACCATGCCGACGATGCGCAGGTCGCCGGTAATGCCGGTGTCCAGGCCATAGCCGCGCAGGTAGAAGCGTTCGCCCAGCTTGGCGCCCACGTCGATGGCGATACCCAGCGTCTTCTTCTGCCGTTCCTCGCCGGTGCGGCGCACGTAGACGTCGTCCGACAGCTTGGCGGGCGCCTGGGTGCCCATGTCGACCCAGCCGGTATCGGCCTCGAACAGGCCCGCGATACGCATGCGGTCCGGGATGATGTCCATGTCCACCCGTCCGGATCCGGCCACGAAGCGGTCGGCGCGCTGGATGGCGGGGAAGCGTTCGGCCTTGAGGGTGGCGTGGCCCGAGGCCTGCGACATCCGCCAGTCGGCGCTGATCTCCATCCAGCCGCCCTGGCTCTCGTTCTTGATCCACTGCTGCACCCGCGAATCGCGCGGGTTGACGCGGATCACGCTGGGAAAGCGCAGGGATTCGAGCACGATGCGGTCATCCTCCAGCGTCGCTTTCAGCTTGCCGTCCAGAAGCCTGAGCCCATCGTCCAGCCGCACGACCCGGATGCCTTCGCCCTGCAGCCCGCCGGTGGCGTGCCACTGGCCGCCGGACTGGGTCACGCGCGCCGAGCCCGCCACCTTGCCGCCCACCTCGACGCTGTCGCCAATGAACAGGCTGACCCAGCTCAGGTCCTTCAGGTCGACCTGGGCCTCGAGCTGGGCCGGACGGTCGCGGTCCAGGCCGATCGCGCCGTCGCGGGCCACCACGCCGGCCTCGCCGTCCACCCGCACGCTGCCCACGCGCTCGCCCTCGACCAGGGCTTGCAGCACGACGCGGCTATGGCCGGCATTGCCATCCGGCGTCGCCCGCACGCTGGCATCCAGCGTGCGCAGGCCCAGCGCCAGCGGCGGCGTGCCGGGCACCCACAGGTCGCCGGAGCGGCGGCGGATGTTCGCCGCCCCTTGCAGCGAACCGGCGAAACGCATGTCCCACTCGGCATCCAGCACGATGATGCGCTCGCGCGGAATGGGCTTGCCGCCCAGGGCTTCCAGCAGAATCTCCGGCGCCCAGGCCAGCCCCTCGGCGCGGCCGCGCGACTCCCAGCGGCCACCCCCGCCGCGCGCCCCCTCGTTGACCAGCCTGCCGGTCTGCCCGCCCGGCAGGCGCAGGGCGATGCCCGCGGAACCGACCTCCCATTGCCATTGCGGCGCCGCGGCGGCCGGCACGTAGCTCAGGTCCACCGGCGCTTCGAGCGACATGCCCAGCGGCGCGCGGGCCAGCTCCAACTGTCCCACCTTGCCGCGCCACCCTGGCAGCGCGCCGCGTTCCGGACCCGTACCCCAGCCGCCGTCGAAACGGACCGCCAGCGTGGCCGGCGCCGACCGGTCGGCGGGCACGAACTCGGCGTCCACCGCCCCTTCGTGCCGTGCCATCGTGCCCTGCAGGCGCAGGGTTCCATGGCTCATCGTGGCCTGCGGCGCGCTGGACACGGCCACGTTGTCGATGCGCAGGTCGAGGTCGGCCGGCGCGGCCGCGAACCCGCCCTGCGGACGCTTGCCGTTCACCGGCGATCCGCCCAGGTTCGCGCGGCCCTGGACCTTGCCCACGCGCACGCCGCCGGGCAATTGCAGCTCGCCCGCGTCCAGCGTCATGTCCAGCACCGGCGCATCCAGCGTTTCACCCAACGAGCCGCGCGCGGACAAGCGGCCGTTCAGCAACGACGACAAGGTCTGCAGGCGTGGCGCGTCCACATCGAAATTCAGTTTGTCGCCCGGACGCCCGAACGCGCCCTTGGCCGTCAGCCGGTTGTTGCCGGCGTTAAGCGCTGCGTCGGCGCGCGTGACGCGCATGCCCGCGAAGACCAGTTCGCCATGTCCGCCCAGGGGCTGTCCGTTCCAGCGGCTGCCGTCCTCGATATGCAGTTGCGCCGTCCCGCCCGGTTCGGGCAGCAAGGCCCCTTTCACCTCGGCCCGCGCCGAGACCAGGGCCGGCGGCAGGGCCTCGCTGCGCACCCAGTGGCTGGGATCGAAGCGGTCCAGCCGCAGCTCGGCGGCAAAGCGGCGCGGCTCGGCCAACTGCAGTTCGCCCTTGCCGGTCGCGCGCGCCTCGCCGGCGGTCAGCGCGAACTGCGGCACGCGCACGACCTCGTCGCGTAAGCCCGCCTCGAGCTTGAGCGCCAGCGGCACCTTGCGCGACCGGTCGGACAGGTCGGCGGTCAGCGACTGGGTTGCCGTGTCAGCCGAAAAGGCCAGCGTTCCCGCCAGCTTGGTCGGCAGCGCGGCACCATGCAGCCGCGACGCGTCGACGCCGGTGGCCTGCAGCCGGCCCTGCACGCGTCCCGCGTCGCCGGCCGAGGCATCGCGGCGCCAGTCCATCTGGCCCGCCAGGCGCCCGCCGCCCGCGAACTCGATCACGAGCCCGGCGACATCCAGCGCGTCGAAAGTCTCGACCGGCGCGCTCAGTCGCCCCGAGACGGCAGCCACCGGCACGCCGTCCTTGTCCAGGGGGCGCGGCGTGGAATTGGTCAACGCGAATGGGCCTTGCAGCAGCGCCGGCCCGGCGCCCCCGGCCACCGTCAGGTCGGCGGTCAGGCCCAGGTTGGCGGACGGCGCGCCGGGCACCCAGGCCGAGGGATCGATGCCGCGCAGTTCCAGCTTGAGCCCGCGCAGCGGAAACCCCTCCAGCAGCGCCGCCTGCCCTTCGGCATTGACGTCCACGCCCGCGCCGTCGCCCTTCACGGCGAAGGCCAGGCGCTCCAGCGATCCGGTGGCCGAGGCGCCCAGGTCGAAGGCGTGCGCGGCCTGACGGCCGCCGGCATGCAGCGCCAGCTTCACGGGGAACGGCGCGTCGGCGCCGACGCTGGCTTCGCCCCGCAGCGTCGCCTCGGCCTGCGGGGCCGCCACGTGCAGGTTGGCCAGCAGGATCCGATGCTCGGCGCCCGATGAAGTCGCGCGCAGGTCGATGCCGTCGAAACTGGCGGGCAGCCGCTGGCCGTCCATCTCGATGTCCAGCGTGCCGAGCCCCAGCTTGTCCACGTCGATGGCAAGCGGCAGCCGCAGCGAAGTCAGCGGCGTGCTGGGTTCGTCGGACGGCCGCAGATTCAGCCTGGCCCGCCGCGCCGACAGCTCGGACACGTGCAGCCGCGCGCCGCGCAGCGCACGCCACCGGACGTCCAGGCGCAGCTTTTCCAGGTCTGCATCCACCGTCGGCAGCCGCAGCTCCAGCGTGTCGATGTCCAGCCCGCCCAGCAGCGAGCCGCGCACGCCCTCCAGCCGCGCCGACCCGCCCGCCAGCTGCACGCCGGTGCGCACGGCCCAGGCCGCGCCGCTGGCCGAGGACGCGATCCATGCGCCCGCGCCGGCCACCGCGGCCACGCCCAGCGCGAAGACGCCCGCCACGGCCCAGGGCCAGCGGCGGCGACGCGGAGCGGGCTTGGGGGAAGGAGTGACGGGCCCGTTCAAAATGCGATCCCCAGGGAAAAGTGCAGGCGGATGTTCTTGTCGCGCAGCGCGTAGGCCAGGTCCACGCTCAGCGGCCCCGCCGGCGTGCGGACCCGCAGGCCCGCGCCCACGCCGGTCGCCAGCTTCATGTCCGAGAAGCGCGAGGCGACGTTGCCGGTATCGACGAAGATCGCCCCGCCCAGCCGGTCGTCGAAGTAACGCGTGGCCTCCACGCTGGCGACGAACAGCACGGCATCGCCCAGCACCGCGTTGCCCACCTGGCGCCCCAGGCCCAGGTAGCGATACCCGCGCACCGAACGCGCGCCGCCGGTGCGGAACGAGAAATCGTCCGGCACGCGGTTGATGTCCTGCGCCCACAGGCGCCCGACCTCGCCGCGCACCGTGATGACGTCGCGCTTGGTGGGCGACCACCAGAACTGGCCGCGCGCGGTCAGCCGGTTGAAATGATTGCTGGCATCGAGCGCGGTACCTGCGCCGGCTCCCAGCGCGAACAGCGTGCCTTCGCGCGGATCGTACTTGTCGTTGACGTCGCGGCGGATGATCTCGGCCGTGGCGGTGGCCGTGTTGGTAGTGAAGGAGTTGTAGCCGTCGATGTCGATCATTTCGTGCGCGACCCGCGCGCCGTAGCGGGTCTCGTACTCGACGCGGCTCTGGAAACCGGCGGGATAGGTCTTGGCGCGGATGGCGCCCACCGCCAGCCGCCGCACGTGCAGGCCCTGCACGTCCGAGTCCTGCGCCAGCACGCCGAAGCTGTCGCGAAAGCCGTTCTCGTTGGGCGCGAGATGAATGTCGGCATAGCCGAGCTTGCGCAGGCGGTCCAGCCGCAGCCCGGTCTCGAGCTCCACCGGCTGGCCCAGGACCACGTTCTGCCGGTAGACGGTCTCGATGCGCGGTCCGGCCTCATCGTCCACCCCCAGCGCGACGCTCATGCGGCGGGGGCGCGACTCGACCACGTCCGCCAGCACCGGCAGCGTCAGGTGGCTGGGACCCTGGTAGGCCCGCTCGGTGCGCGTCTGGTCCGGCTCCAGCCCCTTGGGCATCAGGGCGGGATCCTCTTCATGGTTGGGCGCGATGCCCTGGCGGTCGATGTCGAGCTTGGCGCCCGAGAAGAACGGCGAGGACTGGAGCGTCTGCTGCCAGTCGACCATGCGGTCGCGGTCGTAGGGCTCGCCCGGACGGATGCGGACATAGCGCTCGACCGTCCCCCGGGGCACACGTTTCAGGCCGCGGACCTCGACGCCCGACAGGCGCACGGCCGGGCCGCTGTCGAGCTTGATGTGCAGGGCCGCCCGGGCACGGTCAGCGTCCACGTCGGCCGCCGTATCGACCAGGCGGGCCACCGGGAAGTCGCGCTCGGACGCCGTGTCCAGCAGATTGCGCTTGGCGGTCTCCCATTCCTCGTTGCGAAAGGGGCTGCCTTCCTTGAGATCCCAGTCCTGCCGCAGCTTGGCGACGCGCTCTTCGAATTCCGGACCGGATATCGCGCCCAGGAAGGAGATGTCCACGGTCTCGACCAGGGTGCGCTCGCCCGGCACGATGGTGATGTCCCAGGTCGGGCCGGCCACGTCGGTGCCGGCCTCGAGTTCGACCTGGGGCGAGAAATAGCCTTCGGTGGCCAGGGCGTCCAGCGTGGCCTCGCGGGCGCGGCGGCGCAGGCGTATGCCTTCGCCGCCATCCTGGTCGTCGGCCATGTCGGCCATGCTGTCCACGGCGTGCGTGACGGCCTCCAGGGCACTGGCCGGCAGGCCCCCCGGGTCGATGGTGATCTCGGGCCGCGCCGCGAACGCGGGCTGGGCCAGCAAGGCGCACAGGAGGACGGGCGCGAAAGGCAGGCGCATCACGTCCGCGGGGCAGGCAATACGTTTCCGTTCGCGACCGCGGCGCCAGCCCCGCCGGCGCCCGAGAGAGGATCGATCATGGTGTGCACGGCCGCGCAGGCCCGTTCGACTGACAAACTCATGACGCTTCCGCTGTATTGGTTTTCAAACGCAAGCATAGCGGATCGCGCGCGCGTTCCGTGATCGTGCGACGAGTATTGTTTCCATGTGTTTACGCGGGCTGCGGCGCCCGTAAGTAGCATTGCTCATTTGGAATACGGCCATCCTCGGCTATGCTACGGGGTCTTCATAACAGTAGGTGGGGGAAATTCGGTCAAATAAGACCGGTTTCGCTGGCGTTACAAGCGTTTTCCAAACAAAAAGGGGAATGCCCGCCTGACCGACCCGCCTGAAAAAATGGAAATTGGCTTACTTCTGATTCTATTCATCGCCAACGGCATTTTCGCCATGAGCGAGATCGCCGTTGTCACCGCCCGCAAATCCCGCCTGCAGCAGCGCGCCGACGAAGGCGATGCCAAGGCCCGCGCCGCGCTCGAACTGGCCGAACACCCCACGCGCTTCCTTTCCACCGTCCAGATCGGCATCACCTCGATCGGCATCCTGACCGGTATCGTCGGCGAAGGCGCCCTTGCCAAGCCGCTGGCCGAGGCCATCCGCGACCACTTCCCGGCGCTGGCCGAGGCCGCCAGCGCGATCGCGCTGACGCTGGTGGTCATCGTCATCACCCTGATGTCCATCATCATCGGCGAGCTGGTCCCCAAGCGGCTGGGCCAGATGCATGCGGAAACCATCGCCGGCCTGATCGCCGCGCCCATGCGCCTGCTGTCCTGGATTGCCACGCCCTTCGTCAAGCTGCTGTCGCTGGCCACCGATACGGTGCTCAGGCTGATGGGCGTCAAGGAAAACAACGACCAGCTCGTCACCGAGGAAGAAATCCAGGTGCTGATGGCCCAGGGCGCCACGGCGGGCATCTTCGAGCAGGCCGAGCAGCTGATGGTGCGCAACGTCTTCCGGCTGGACGAACGGCGCCTGTCCTCGCTCATGGTGCCGCGCTCGGACATCGTCTTCCTGGACGTCAACGCGCCGCTCGAGGTCTCGCGGGCGAAGATAGAAAGCTCGCACTACTCCCGCTTCCCGGTCGTGCGGGAAGACCTGTCGGACGTGATCGGCTTCGTGCGGGCCAAGGACCTGCTGGCCCAGCTCATGGCTGGCGAGCCGCTCGATCTCGCCAGCCGGCTGAGCCCGGTACTGTACGTGCCCGAGACGCTGACCGGTACCGAACTCGTCCAGAACTTCCGCGACTCGCACACCCAGACCGCGCTGGTCGTGGACGAATACGGCGAAGTACAGGGCCTGGTGACCCTGCGCGACGTGCTCGAGGCCATCGTGGGCGAATTCCATACGTCCACGGCGCCCGAGGAGTCCTCGGCCGTGCAGCGCGAGGACGGTTCATGGCTGCTCGACGGCCTGCTCGACGTGCACGAGATGGAGGATATGCTGGGTTTGCAGCATCTACCGGAAGGCGATTCGGGCACTTACCATACGCTGTCCGGCATGCTGATGCTGCTGCTGGGACGCATCCCGCACACCGGCGAACAAGTCGACTGGGCGGGCTGGAACTTCGAAGTGGTCGATATGGATGGCAAACGCATCGACAAGGTCATCGCCACCCGTATCGAACCTGCCGAGACTCCGGAAGAACCCTATTGAACCCGGCCGCGGGACCCCCATTTACAGGGTAAGACCCAAAAATCGGGAACTTTTCCAACCCCGTGGCCGACCAAACGCTTTGATCGCCCGTTACCGGGCCGCTCCCGCCCGACGCACCATCTATGACTGACACCATCGCCAAATTGCTACGCACCGCCTTCGTGGCGGGCATCGCCCTGGTCGGCATGATCATGGCGGCCATCCTCCTCGCCTCGACCGCCGTCGCCCTGGCCATCGTCTACGTCGTGGCCAAGCTGCGCGGCAAGCCCTTCGTCGCCAATACCTACTGGAAGCGCTCGCAAACCCGCTGGGGCTTCGGCGGCAACGCCCAGGAGGGCGCCACCGCGGCGGCGGCTCCCGCCCGCTCCACCAGCGGCTACGCCAACCGCATGAAGCGCAGCGACATCGTCGACGTCGAGGTAAGAGAGCTGTCCTGAAAGGAAAGAGGAAAGCCCTCCCCCACGCGGCCTTCGGCCGCGCCGTCGTCAACCTACCGGTACAACCCGCGTTTGGCCAGCCACTCGTTGATCAGCGCGGACACTTCGAGGTTGTTCTTGTCCATCATCACCATGTGTGAATTGCCCTTGATACCCACCTTGGGCAGATCGACCTCGTCCACCTGGCCCCCGGCCTCCCTGACCGCCTGAGCGAAGCGCGCCCCCTTGGCGCGGATCGCCGGCCAGCGCGAATCCTGTTCGATGTAGTCGCCGTAGACCATCAGCGCGGGCACCGACTTCAGCGCGGCGATCTTTTCCTTGTCCTCATCACCGACCTCGGCGGGCTCGACCGCCACCACGGCGCGGATCTTGTCCGGGCGCGCCTGCGCGGCCTGGAAGCCGAACTTGCCGGCCTGGCTGTGCACCAGCAGCACGCACGGGCATACCTTGTCCACCAACTGCAGGTAGGCCTTCAGCGTCGGTTCGTCCGTCGTGATCCAGCGGGGCACGAATTGCCGCGAGAACTGCCAGATCTGGTCGGCCGGGAACTGGTTGCCGGGCAGGAGCTTGCGCTGCGCCGGATCCTCGCTCCACGATCCCGCCCCGCCGATGCGGAAGCGTTCATAGGCATTGGCCGCGGTGACCAGCACCGGATCGCCCTTCCACACCGGCTTGGCCGTGGCCGGCCACCCCGAGCGGCCGCGTTCGACCGCATCCGAGTTGTAGACCGCCCATCCCTTGCGCAGGAAATCGTTCAGCCACCCGGGCCGGCCGTCCGGCGTCGTCTCGTACGTCACCCCCGTCAAGCCGCCGCCATGCCACATCAAGAGCGGCACCGCGCCCTTGCGGGGCTCGGGGATGAAGTACTGCACGTACATCTGCCCGACCATGTAGGTGCCGTTGGGATCGATCTTCAGCGGCACGCCGTTGGCGGTGAACTTCACCTCCTTCACCGGCTCGCCCGACACCACGAAAGGCTCGCCGCCGACATGGAACGACCCCATGTCGCGCAGCACGATAGGCTGCGCCACCGCCGCCACCGCCCAACCCGACACCACCACCGCAACCGCTGCAACTGTCCTCTTCATATCTCCTCCTGATAAAGAAAAAGGCGGTGCAAGCACCGCCCGCACCGCCCTCTAAACGACTCTGCCCCCCTCGAGGGCACAGCGGATCCGGCTCCGCCGGTCCGCCAGTGCCGCCCCCTGGGGGGCGCGCGAAGCGCGTAGGGGGGGGCCTCTTATTCAGTCGTGATCTTCGCCGCTTCCACCACCTTCCTCCAGCGAGCCACTTCCGACTTCACGAATTCGCCCAGTTCCTGCGGCGTGCTGCTCTTCGTCTCGGCGCCCTGCTCCTTGAACTTGGCGATGACTTCGGGGTCATGCAGCGCGGCGTTGAGTTCCTTGTTCAGGCGATCGACGATGGCATCGTCGGTGCCGGCCGGCGCGAACAGCGCATACCACTGGGGCACGCTGACGCCCTTGACGCCCAGTTCTTCCAGCGTCGGCACGTCCTTCAGAACGTCGGAACGCTTGTCGCCGGCCAGGGCCAGGGCCTTGATCCGGCCCGAAGCCAGGTGGGGATAGGCACTGAACAGGCTGGGGAACATGACTTGCGTCGTGCCGGCCAGCGTGTCGGTCATCGCCGGCGCCGAACCCTTGTACGGCACGTGCAGCATGTTGGCGCCCGTCACCATCTTGAACAGCTCGGCCGTGACGTGCGGCGCGGTACCGGCACCCGCCGAGGCGTAGCTCAGACCCTTGGGGTCCTTCTTGGATTTTTCGATCAGGTCCTTGACCGAGGTGATTCCGGAGGCCGAGGACACGACCAGCAGCGTGGGCGAGCTGGCCAGCAGGCCGATGGGCTTGAAGTCCTTGACCGGGTCGTAGCGCAGCTTCTGCAGCGCGGGGTTGATGCCGTGCGTGGCGATGTAGCCGAACAGGATGGTGTAGCCGTCCGCCGGGGCGCGCGCGACGTACTCGCTGCCGATGGCGCCCTGCGCGCCGGCCTTGTTGACGACCACGACGCTTTGCTTGAGGCTGTCGCCCATCTTCTGGGCGATGACGCGCGCGAACGCATCGTTGCCGCCGCCGGGAGCGGTGGGAACGACGATGGTGATCGGACGCTCGGGCCAGGCGGCCTGGACGCTGACGGCGCCCAGGGACAGGGTAAAGGCAGTGACGAAGGCGGCGATGGCCGGCACTCGGAACGAGGCTTGCATTGAAGGGTCTCCGTTTGGTTCTTCGGATCTACCGAAGCGTAAGCGGCTTCCGCCGGGCGCGATGAAAGCGCCCGATGGCGGATGACGCGGTCCTAAAAAAAGCGGGCAGGAATGTAAAGCTGCCCTTCCATGATTTTCCGGGCTGTGCGAATCAGGCCGGCACCGCACACTTCGATCGAAGGCGCCGTGCCGCGCAATTCGACATCGACCTCGATGCGTCCCGAGGGATGCGCCACGGCGATGCGATGCATGCCGGCCGCGCGAGGCGCGCCCAGCTCGAACGCCACCGTGCCCGGAGTCACGAAGGCGGTTGCCACACCGATAGCGCCGGTCACGGCATGCGAGCGGTGGCACTTGTGCGGCGTGAAATACCGCGACACCACCGTATCCGCATCCGCCGACGCGCTGACCAGTACCGGCTTGGGAATGACGCTGTCCGTGACGTCGCCCAGCCCCATGCGCCGGCCGGCTTCCAGGCGCAGCGCCTCCAGCCGTTCGAGCATGGCCTTGTCGGCATCCAGCTCGACCGCCGTCTCGTCGCCCTTCACGCCCAACAGCGACGCACGCACGATCATCAGCGGCATGGCCGCGTCGATGCACGTGACGGGCACGCCGTCGATGACGTCCTGGGTGTTGCCGGTGGGAAACACCTTGCCCGTGACCGAGCCCCAGGCGTCGAGGAAGTTCAGCCGGATCGGCGCGCCGGTGCCCGGCACGCCGTCGATGCGGGCGTCGCCCTCGTATTCGGTCTTGCCGCCCGGCGTCTGCACCACGGCGTCGATGGTCGAATTCGTGTTGACATTGTAGATCCGCACGCGGGTCTCGCCGTCGCTGGCGGCGACCATGCCCTGGTCGATCGCGAAAGGCGCGACGCCGGACAGCATGTTGCCGCAGTTGGGACGGGTGTCCACCAGGGCTCGGTCGACCGACACCTGCGCAAACAGGTAGTCGACATCGCAGCCGGGACGCGTCGAGGGCGACACGATGGCGACCTTGCTGGTCAGCGTGTTCGCGCCGCCCAGCCCGTCGATCTGGAGTTCGTGCGGCGAGCCCATGGCGGCCAGCAGCACCTGATCACGCTTGGCGACGTCCTGCGGCAGCCATTCGGCGCGAAAATAGGGACCGCGGGACGTACCGCCCCGCATCAGTACACAAGGTATGGCTTTTTGCATGACGAAATGATGCACCTGGCTTGTGCATTAGTAAATTGCATTTTTTATATAATTTGATGCATGGCACGCATTAGTTTCGACCTCCAGGAATTGCAGGCTTTCGTCGCGGTGGCTGAACGCTCCAGCTTTCGCGCGGCCGCGGACGACCTGCACCTTTCCCAGCCCGCGCTCAGCCGGCGCATCGAAAAGCTCGAGGCCATTCTTGGTGCGCGCCTGCTGGACCGCACCACCCGGCACGTTTCGCTCACCAATGTGGGGCGCGTGTTCCTCGAACGGTCGCGCGCCGCACTGGACGAGCTGGAAAGCGCCATGCTGGGCGTGAGCGACCTCGCGGCGCAACTGAGCGGCCTCGTCACGGTGGCCTGCGTACCATCGGTGGCCTATTACTTCCTGCCCTCGGTGCTGCGCGACTTCACCGCCAAGCACCCGCGCATCCGGGTGCGCGTCATCGACGAAGGCGCCAACACCGTCCTGAACGCCGTCATCTCCGGCCGGGCCGATTTCGGCGTGAACTTCATCGGCACCCAGGAGGCCGAGGTCGATTTCAAGGCCATCTTCAAGGAAAACTTCGTGCTGGCCGCGCGCAAGGACCATCCCCTGGCCCGGCGCAAGTCGGTCACCTGGGAGGACCTGACGCGGGAACGCGTCATGACCGTCGACAAGGGCAGCGGCAACCGCCTGCTGATCGAGGCCGCGCTGGCCAAGAGCGGCAAGCGGTCGCAGACCGCCATCGAGGTCAGCCACATCCTGACCCTGCTGGGCATGGTGGAGGCCGGCCTGGGCGTGGCCGCCGTCCCGCAACTGGCCCTGCCTCTGACCACGCACGCGACCCTGGTCGGCATTCCGCTGTCGCAGCCACGCGTCAGCCGCACCCTGGGCCTGATCTCCAAGCATGGGCGGCCGCTTTCCCCGGCCGCCAACCTGCTCTACGACATGCTGCGCAACGCCGGCCGCGCGGCACGCGCCTGACGGCGCCCGCCTTCAGGCCGGCGGGTCGATCAGGGCCAGCGCCTCGCGTATCTGCCCCGCCTGGCCGGGGCGCACCAGGCGCGCCACTTCGCGTCCCCGGTCCAGGAACACGAGCGTGGGCCACAGCTTCACCCCGAACGAGCGCCCCAGCGGCCGGCCCTTGCCGTCCTCGACCTTCAGGTGCCGGACCCTGGCGTGCCCCTCGAAGGCGGCCTCGATCAGCGGCTGGGCCGCCAGGCAATGCCCGCACCAGGGCGCGCCGAATTCCAGCACCGTGGGCTCGCCCAGGGCGTCGATCTCGTCCCGGGCGGGTTCCCGGGTCGCGTAAACGGTGTTCATGGACATGGATGCCTCCTTGCGCCCAGTATGGCAAAAACGGCGGCCCGGCGGCGCACGCAAGCGCCGTGCCCGGCCATCGGCCGCCCCAGCGGCTAAAATCCCTTATTCGATACTTTCTTCGCCCCCTCGTTTCCGCCCCATGTCGCGCACACTATTCGTCACCACCGCCCTGCCCTACGCCAACGGATCCTTCCACATCGGCCACATCATGGAGTACATCCAGGCCGACATCTGGGTCCGCAACATGCGCATGCAAGGCCATACGGTCCACTTCGTGTGCGCCGACGACGCCCATGGCGCGCCCATCATGCTCAAGGCGGAAAGCGAGGGCATCACGCCGCGCGAACTCGTCGCCCGCATCGCCGCGGAACGCCCGAAGTACCTCCAGGGCTTCCATGTCGCGTTCGACCACTGGCACTCCACCGACACCGACGAGAACACCGAGCTGTCGCGCCAGATCTACCTGAAACTGCGCGACGCCGGCCTGATCGAGACCCGCACCATCGAGCAGTTCTACGACCCGGTCAAGGGCATGTTCCTGGCCGACCGCTACATCAAGGGCGAATGCCCCAAGTGCGGCGCCAAGGACCAGTACGGCGACTCCTGCGAGGTCTGCGGGGCCGTCTACGCCCCCACCGACCTGCGCAACCCGTACTCCACCCTGACCGGCGCCACGCCCGTGCTGAAAAGCTCGGACCACTTCTTCTTCAAGCTGTCCGACCCGCGCTGCTACGCCTTCCTGCAGGAATGGACCGGCAGCGTCAACGGCAACGGCACGCCGCGCCTGCAGCCCGAGGTCTATGCCAAGACCCGCGAATGGCTGGGCGAGGAAGGCAGGCTGGCGGACTGGGACATCTCGCGCGACGCGCCGTACTTCGGCATCGAGATCCCCGACGCGCCGGGCAAGTATTTCTACGTCTGGCTCGACGCGCCGGTGGGCTACCTGGCCTCGCTGAAGGCTTATTGCAAGAAGACCGGGCTGGACTTCGATGCGCTGCTCGACCCGCAGTCCGATACCGAGCAGTACCACTTCATCGGCAAGGACATCGTCTATTTCCACGCCCTGTTCTGGCCCGCGATGCTGCACTTCGCGCAGCGCAAGACGCCCGACGGCCTGCACGTCCACGGCTTCATCACCGTCAGCGGCGAGAAGATGTCCAAGAGCCGCGGCACCGGCATCTCGCCGCTGCGCTACCTCGACCTCGGCATGAACCCGGAGTGGCTGCGCTACTACATCGCGGCCAAGCTCAACGCCCACGTCGAGGACATGGACTTCAACCCCGACGACTTCATCGCCCGCGTCAACAGCGACCTGGTCGGCAAGTACGTCAACATCGCCAGCCGCGCCTCGAACTTCCTGATCAAGCATTTCGACGGACAGCTGTGCTTTGACGGCGGGACGCCCATCGAACTCGAGAACGAGCTCAACGCCGCGGCCACCCTCGTGCGCAACGCCTTCGAGGCGCGCGAGTTCGGCAAGGCGATCCGCGAGATCATGGCCACCGCCGACCGCATCAACCAGGCCTTCGACGCGGCCCAGCCCTGGGTGCTGGCCAAGCAGCTGGACGATGCGGACAGGAAGCGCGAACTGCACGAGATCTGCTCGCGCACCATGATCGGCTTCAAGGCGCTGTCGGTCATGCTGGCGCCGGTCCTGCCCGAGCTGACGCGGCGGGTGGCGCACGAACTGTTCGGCCTGGGACGCGACTTCGAATGGCGCGACGTGGTCGTGCCGCCGCAGCGCATCGCGCCCTACAAGCACCTCGCGCAGCGGGTCGACCCCAAGCTGCTCGACGCGCTGCTGGAAGCGCCCGCCGCGCCGGCGCCCTTGGCGCCCACGCCCGGCGGCGAGGAGATCGCGCCCGTCATCACCATCGACGACTTCGCCAAGATCGACCTGCGCATCGCCAGTATCGTCAATTGCGAATACGTGGAAGGCTCGGACAAGCTGCTGCGGTTGACGCTGGATGCCGGCGAAGGCCGCACCCGCAATGTTTTCTCCGGCATCAAGTCGTCCTACAAGCCGGAAGACCTGATCGGCAAGCTGACCGTGCTGGTGGCCAACCTCGCGCCGCGCAAGATGAAGTTCGGTGTATCCGAGGGCATGGTGCTGGCCGCGAGCCACGCCGATGAAAAGACGCAGCCCGGCATCTATGTGCTGGAGCCCGTGGCGGGCGCCCAGCCGGGCATGCGCGTACGGTAGGCGGCACGGCGGGCCGCGCCCTTGCCGCGGGCCGCGCCCGCCGCCCCTAGCGCGCCCGGGCTTGCGATGCTTGCGAGGCCGGCACGTGGCCGGCCTTGACCCGGTTCACCACCATCCTGTCGTTCAGGTTCTTGATGATGGACGAACCGGTGCGCACGCACAGGAACGGGAACAGGCCATGGACCAGGGCCGCCAGCCCCCCCATCAGCATGCGGAACGCGAACCCCCACGAGGCGGCGAGATGTTCGAAGTACGTCTCGCCCACGGAGGCGGGATGCGAAGTGAACGACCATTTGCTCATGGGATTGCCGGAAAGTAGGGAAACTGCGGATACTTTATCAACGGAGTCCCGCAAAATTACTGCAAATTTACGTCCCATCCGCGCCAGGATATGAAAATTATTCCCCAAATCCGGCAGAAAAAAGAAAATTCCACCCATCGCTCCCGGCCACCCGTCCAGGGGACCGTCCGGCCGGCGCCGCGGCCCGGCGTGCAGTAAACTCCCGGGTGCACAGAAGACGTTCCGACCGCCGGCCCACGCGCCGGCGGCACGGCATGCCAGAACAAAGGTTAGTCATGGCCAAGAGTTACGAATCCGAAATCACCCAGTTCCTGCAGGACCTGAAGCAGCGGCGCCCCAATCTCGAAAGCGAGCAGAAGCAGGGTCGCGCGCGCCTGTGGGACAAGACCATCGATCCGGAACTCGTCGAAGGTTTCAAGGCCGGGACGGTGCCGCAGAAGCCCTATGTCTATCAGACTGAAGACTGAACATCTCCCGCATGGGCTCTTCCCCGCCCCCCAACGACGGGCTGGCAGCATTGGCTGAACCCCCGGTCGACAGCACGCCCGACGTCGTCGACGGCGTTGCCATCGCCCGGCTCTACGGCGAGCCGCTGTTCGCGCTGCCCCAGGACCTGTACATCCCCCCCGATGCGCTCGAGGTGTTCCTCGAGACCTTCGAGGGGCCGCTCGACCTGCTGCTCTACCTGATCCGCAAGCAGAACTTCAACGTGCTCGACATTCCCATGGCGGAAGTCACGCGCCAGTACCTGTCGTACGTCGACCAGATCCGCAAGCACAACCTGGAACTGGCGGCCGAGTATCTGCTCATGGCGGCGCTGCTGATCGAGATCAAGTCGCGCATGCTGCTGCCCGTTCGCAAGGCGGACACCGACGAGGAGGTCGAGGATCCGCGCGCCGAACTCGTCCGGCGCCTGCTCGAATACGAGCAGATGAAGCTGGCGGCGCAGAAGCTGGACCGCTTGCCCCAGCTGGGCCGGGACTTCGTGCGCGCCCAGGTGCTGCTGGAACAGACCACCGTGCGCCGGCTGCCCGACGTCAACGTCGAGGAACTGCGCGACGCGTGGGCCGACATCGTCAAGCGCGCCAAGCTCAATGCGCACCACCACATCTCGCGCGAGGAACTGTCCGTGCGCGATCACATGAGCCAGATCCTGCGCCGGCTGCAGAACGTGCGCTACATGGAGTTCACCGAACTCTTCATGGAGCGCGTGCAGGACGGCGCCGGCGTGCCGGTGATCGTCGTGCACTTCATCGCCATGCTGGAACTGGCCCGCGAGTCGCTGCTCGAGATCACCCAGGCCGAGCCGTACGCGCCGATCTACGTGCGCCTCGCCTTCACTTCCGTCCATACCCACTGAGGCTCCGGCGCGCGGCCCCGCCGCCCGCCCCGCCGGCCGCCAAGCCCACCTTACCGAATCCAACGCCATGAAGGTCGTTCACACCATCGAAGAATTGCGCGATCAATTGCGCGGCCAGCTCCGGGTCTCTTTCGTTCCCACGATGGGCAACCTGCACGAAGGCCATCTCGCCTTGATGAAGACGGCACGCCAGCACGGCGACCCGGTCGTCGCCAGCATCTTCGTCAATCGCCTGCAATTCGGGCCCAACGAGGATTTCGACCGCTACCCGCGCACACTGCCCGCCGACATCGAGAAGCTCGAGCGCGACCGCAACGTGTACGTGCTGTTCGCGCCCGACGAGCGCGAGATGTACCCCGAGCCGCAGAACTTCCGCGTCCAGCCGCCCGACGACCTGGGCGGCATCCTGGAAGGCGAGTTCCGCCCCGGCTTCTTCGCCGGCGTCTCGACCGTCGTGCTCAAGCTGCTGTCCTGTGTGCAGCCGCGCGTGGCGGTGTTCGGAAAAAAGGACTACCAGCAGTTGATGGTGGTGCGGGCCATGTGCCGGCAGTTCCAGTTGCCGATCGAAATCGTGCCGCAGGAGACGATACGCGCTGACGACGGCCTGGCCCTGTCCTCGCGCAACGGCTACCTCAGCGCGGACCAGCGCGCCGAAGCGCCGCAGTTGTACGCGACGCTGCGCCGCGTGCAGGCCGACCTGCGGGGCGGCAACCACGACGTCGCCGCGCTCGAGCGCGGGGCCGTCGCCACGCTGGACGGACGGGGCTGGAAGGTGGACTACGTTTCGGTGCGGCGCCAGCGCGACCTGCTGCCGCCCACGCGCGAGGAAGTCGAAGAGGGTGAACCGCTGGTGGCGCTGGCCGCCGCCAAACTCGGCACGACCCGGCTGATCGACAACCTGGAACTGTAGGCGGGCCTGGCCATCCGGCCTCGGTTGCGAGGCTTGCAAGCAATTGATACAGCGGCAGGCGGCCGGGTTCCCGGCTGCGTGCCGTTCGCTACAATTCCCGGCACTGGATGGTTTACGATACGCCCATGATCGAAGATCTCGACCTTCTCGCCAGCCGCATACGCCAGCTCACCGAACTGACGCAAAGCCTGCGCGACGAAAACGTGGCGCTGGGCAAGAGCCTTGCGCAACGCGATTCGCACATCCGCGTGCTGCGCGATACGCTGGCCGCCGCGCAATCGCGGGTCGAGGGCGTGCTGGCGCGCCTGCCCGGCGGAGAAGCCCCCGCCGAGGAAGTCGAGGGCGACGCCGATGCGCCGGACAACGCTTCCTCACCTGGATCAGAAGGCGCCGACCCGGGCGCTCGGAGTCTATATGGAACGTCTTGACGTCACGATCCTCGGCAAGGATTATCCGCTGGCCTGCGAACCCTCGGAAAAGGAAGCGCTGCTGACCGCGGCCACCATGGTCGACCGGGCCATGCAGCGCATCAAGGCCGGCGGCAAGGTGGCGGGCACCGAGCGCATCGCGGTGATGGCGGCGCTGCAATTGGCCGCCGAGTTGATGAATGCGAATTCTCCCGACTCACGACTTGCAGTCGGCGACTACAAGCGTAAAATTGAAGACATGCATCGCATGGTCGATGCAGCCCTGGGGGCCCAAGAGAAGTTGTTTTAAGTTTTGATGTTTGTGCGGTACTTTTCTGTGCGGCACAAACGCGTATGATCAGTCTTCCCTGCCGTGCTCGTGTTTGGCCTTATATTTCTTGGACCCATGCTTATGGCATGAGGTTGTGGAAATTGCCCGCGGGCGTGATCGTCTCTCCGTCAGACGAACCCGAAGCGCGGCTGACCGCGACCACCTTGAACCCCGGTTCAAGATGCCGGCCTAGCGACACAGGCGGGGATCCTATCCGACCCGGAGCATATACGCTATGCTCCGGGTTTTTTTATCCCCCCTACGCGCTTACGCGCGCCCCCCAGGGGGCGGCACCGGCGGACCGGCGGAGCCGGATCCGCTGTGCCCTGGATGGGCGGGGGAGTTGCCGAGGTAGTGTTCTTTCGGTGCGGTAGAACTACTAGAACAAGCGGGCGGGTCTTGGGGAGAAGAGACGCGTCCACCGATTTACCAACTATCGTCAAGACTTCAACATGGATCCATTGTTTATCGTTGCCTTGCTCGTACTTGGGGCCTGCACCGGCTTTGCCGCGGGGCTGCTCGGCATAGGCGGGGGCATGATCATGGTGCCCTTCCTGACCATGCTGTTCACGTGGCAGCGCCTGCCGCCCGAGCTGGTGGTACATGCGGCGATCGCGACGTCGATGGCGTCCATCCTGTTCACGTCCATCTCCAGCGTGCGCGCGCACCACAAGCGCGGCGCGGTGCGATGGGAGATCGTGGCGCGCTTCGCGCCGGGGTTGGTGATCGGCGGGCTGCTGGCGGGCGGGGCGGTATTCTCGGCGCTCAAGACCGGCTGGCTGGCGCTGGTGTTCGCGGTGTTCGTCGGCTATTCGGCCATCCAGATGCTGCTGGACAAGAAGCCCAAGCCCAGCCGCCAGATGCCGGGCACACTGGGCACGTCGGCGGCGGGAACCGGCATCGGCTTCCTGTCGGGGCTCGTCGGCGCCGGCGGCGGTTTTGTTTCCGTCCCTTTCATGACCTGGTGCAACGTCCCGTTGCACAATGCCGTGGCCACCTCGGCCGCGCTGGGTTTCCCCATCGCGCTGGCCAATACCGCGGGTTACATCTGGTCAGGCATGCAGCATCCCAGCGGGCAACCCGGCATGCTCGGGTATGTCTATTGGCCGGGGCTGATCGTGTTGATCGTTTCCAGCGTGCTGCTGGCACCGGTGGGTGCCCATACCGCGCACAAGCTGCCGGTACGTTCGCTCAAACGCATCTTCGCTTACCTGTTGATGCTGCTGGCGGTCTATATGCTATACAAGGCCGTCACCGCGCTGACGGGGGCCTGACAGGCGCCGCGGTCCGGGTCGCGGTGCAAGTGGTCAGCCCTTCCATCAATCAGAACAAGGACTCACACCATGGCTTACCGCCCCACCCTCGCTCCCACCATGCGCCGCGCCCTGTGCGGCGCGGCACTGGCCGTCTCGGCCGCGATGTCGTCCATCGCCGTCGCCCAGGCCGCGCCGGACACCGCCAAGCCCGACCGGCCGACGCTGTCGCTGTCGGCCGCCGCCACCTCGGAAGTGGCGCAGGACAAGGTGACCATCACGCTGGCCAACGAGATCGAGGGCAATGACCAGGCCAAGCTGTCGCAACAGCTCAACCAGCTGCTCGAAGCCACGCTGGCCGAGGCCAAGCGCAACACCGCGGTCACCGCACGCAGCGGCAACTACAACGTCTGGGCCAACACCGACCGCAACGGCCGCATCACCACCTGGCGCGGACGGGCGGAACTGATCCTGGAGTCCAAGGACTTCGGCGCCGCCTCCAAGCTGGCCGGCGAACTGAGCCGCCAGATGGCGGTCTCGAACGTGTCGTTCTCGTTGTCGCGCGAAGCGCGCGAGGCCGAGGAACAGCGCCTGCTGGCCGAAGCGGCCAAGGCCTTCACCACGCGGGCGACCCAGGCCGCCAAGGCATTCGGATTCTCGGGCTATGCGGTCAAGCAGCTCGACCTGAGCGGCAGCGGCACGGTCACGCCCATGCCGCGCGCCTACGCGATGGCGGCTCCCGCCATGGAAGCCAAGGCGGCCGACCTGCCGCTGGAAGGCGGCAAGTCGTCGGTGTCGGTCTCGGTGCGCGGCACGGTCTATCTGCAATAGGCGGTGCCTGCCGGTCCGGCGGTCAGGCCGCCGGCGCCGGCCGGCGTGCCCACACGAACAGGGCCAGTCCCGCCAGCACCATGGGCAGCGACAACCACTGCCCCATGCTCAGCCCTCCCGCCAGGATGCCGAGGAAGCTGTCCGGTTCCCGCGTGTACTCCACCATGAAGCGGAAGAATCCATAACCCATCAGGAACACGCCGCTGACCTGGCCCACCGGCCGGGGCTTGCTGGCGAACAGCCAGACCAGCGCGAACAGGGCCAGGCCTTCCAACCCCACCTCGTACAACTGCGAGGGATGACGCGCGACACCGTCGCCCGCCTGCGGAAACACCATGCCCCAGGGCACGGTCGTCGCCCGGCCCCACAATTCGCCGTTGATGAAATTACCCAGGCGCCCCGCGGCCAATCC
Organism: Pigmentiphaga kullae; assembly: GCF_004216695.1. Lineage (GTDB taxonomy): Bacteria > Pseudomonadota > Gammaproteobacteria > Burkholderiales > Burkholderiaceae_B > Pigmentiphaga > Pigmentiphaga kullae. The sequence continues at coordinate 2,192,709 of NZ_SGXC01000001.1, read as the reverse complement.
CAGCGGCACCAGCGTCGCGACGAAATCGCCCACCTGCAGGAAGCGGAAGCCGCGGCGCCGCGCGAACAGAGCCATGACCAGCAGCACGCCCAGCAGCCCGCCGTGGAACGACATGCCGCCGTGCCAGACGGCAAGGATCTCCAGCGGATGCGCCAGGTAGTAGGCCGGCTTGTAGAACAGGACATAGCCCAGGCGCCCGCCCAGCACCACCCCCAGCACGCTATAGAACAGGAGATCGTCCAGGTCGCGTGCCGTGAGCGCGGTCTTGCCGTGGCGGATGCGCCAGCGGCCCAGGGTCCAGGCCAGGAGGAACGCGACCAGGTACATGAGGCCATACCAACGCACCGCCAGGGGTCCGATCTCGAACGCGATGGGAGAAAACTGCGGGTGAACCAACATGTTTGCGCGCGCCTTTCAAGGAAAGGCCGGGCGCCTGCCCGGCCACGGTGTCTGTCGAACAGTGGCGATGATAACGCCCCTTGTCCCGGCCCCCTGTGACAGATCGACGCAGGCGGCCCCGGATCCGGTGTACGCCGGATCCGGTTGTATATACTCTGCCGCGTCGAAAAGTACGCGCCTTGCGCATTCAACGGAGAAGCCTTCATGTCCATTCGTTCCCTCAGCCTGGGCGCGGTGGTGGCCCTGGCCGCCCTGCACACGACCGCTGGAGCGCAGACTACCGGACTCGATCTCGCCAAGGCCAAGAACTGCATGGCCTGTCACGACGTTGCCTCCAAGCGCGTCGGCCCCTCCTACCAGAGCGTGGCCGAGCGCTATGCCTCGGACGCCGAAGCGGCCGACAAACTGTTCGCCTCGATACGCAAGGGCAGCTTCCGCAAGTGGGGCGCCATTCCCATGCCCGCCCAGAACGCCGTCAACGACGACGAGGCGCGCAAGCTGGCTCAGTGGATCCTGACGCTGAAGAACTGACGCCCGCAGGGACCGGCCCACGGCCGCTTCATCCCGAGCGCATACACTATCGTCATGGGCGCCCCTGGCGCCGGCTCTCTTCAAGAGGACGATCATGCCCGCACAAGTCGAGACAGCCGTGTTCGGCGGTGGCTGCTTCTGGTGTATCGAAGCCGTGTTCCAGCAGATCGAGGGCGTACTGCGCGCCGATTCCGGCTACGCCGGGGGACATGTAGACCGCCCCACGTACGAGCAGGTCTGCGACGGCGATACCGGCCACATCGAGGTCGTCACCGTCTCCTACGATCCCGCTTCCGTCACCTATCACGAACTGCTGGAAATCTTCTTCGCCTCGCACGACCCGACCACCGTGGATCGCCAGGGCAACGACGTCGGGCCGCAGTACCGCTCGGCCATCTTCTGGCAGTCCCCGGCCCAGGAAGAGGCTGCGCGCGAGGTCATCGCCGACCTGGAAGCGCGCCAGGTATTCGGCGCTCCCATCGTGACCCAACTGCTGCCGCCCGCCACCGTCTGGCCGGCCGAGGACTACCATCGCGACTACTTCCTGCGCAATCCCGGCCAGGGTTATTGCGCCTTCGTGGTCGCGCCCAAGGTGGCCAAGATGCGCAAGAACTTCGCCCACAAGCTCAAGCAATCCTGAAGGAACATCCCTCATGAACCGACGCCGGGTCTTGCTCGCCTGCGGCGCGACGATCGCGGCGGCCTGCCTGTCCGGGCCAGCCGCCGCGCAGGACGCCGCCTATCCCACGCGCCCCATCCGCTTCGTCGTCCCGTATCCTCCCGGCGGCCCGCTGGACATCATGGCGCGCGCGCTGGCCGAAAAGGTCCGCCCCACGCTGGGCCAGCCCGTGGTCGTGGAGAACAGGCCGGGCGCCGGCGGCAATATCGGCGCCGACCTCGTCGCCAAGTCGGCGCCGGACGGCTATACGCTGGTGATGGGGGCCGTCGCCACGCATGCGATCAATCCTGCGTTGTTTGCGTCCATTCCCTACGATCCGGTCAAGGACTTCGCCCCCATCGTGCTCGTGGCGTCGGTGCCCAACGTCCTGGTGATGAACCCCGCCACGTCCGCCAGGCTGGGCATCCAGTCCGTGCAGGACCTGATCGGCTACGCCCGCCGCAACCCAGGCAAGCTCAACATGGGCTCGGGCGGCAACGGCAGCGCCGGGCACCTGGCCGGGGAACTCCTGAAGACCCGCGCCGGCGTGTTCGCTGCGCATATCCCCTATGCCGGCGCCACGCCGGCGCAGGTGGCGCTGATGAGCGGGCAGACCGATTTCATGTTCGACAACCTGGCTGCCGCCTCGCCGCTGATCGCCGCGGGCAAGCTCAAGGCCCTGGCGGTCACCACGGCGGTCCGGTCGCGCCTGCTGCCCGAAGTGCCGACCATGATGCAGGCCGGCGTGCCGGACTTCGACCTGGGAACGTGGTTCGGGATCTTCGCGCCGGCGCACACGCCTGAAACCGTGGTGCAAAAACTCCATAATGAATACGCGCAGGCGCTCGGCAGCACCGACATGCGCCGGCGCCTGGCCGACATGGGCTCGGACGCCGCGCCCGGCACGCCCGCGTCGCTGGCCGCGCTGGTGCAGTCCGACCTGCGCAAGTACGCCGAGATCGTCAGGGTCTCGGGCGCCAAGCTGAACTGAACCCGGGTCCGGCTCAATCGGCGCGGCGGTCCCAGCCATCCGCGCCGCCCTCGGCCACCCGCAGGCCCTGCATCTCGGCCACCACGGCCATCCTGTCCGTATGCATGCGCCAGACCAGCTCGACCGCGTTGCGCGCGCCCAGCTTGGCCAGCACCCGCGCGCGATGGACCTCCACCGTCCTGATGGATATGCCCAGCCGGTCCGCGATCACCTTGTTGGCGCGCCCCTCGACCAGCAGGTCCATGACTTCGCGTTCCCGCGGCGTCAGCGACTTGCCTCGCTCCTGGCCATGGCGCCACCCGTGCATCGACTTCATTGTTCTTCCCCCTTCATTGATAACCTTGTCCTGGGCGGGGCCTTGCGCCCCTGGGGGAGTCTGGCACGACACTTTCGATGCGAAAAAGCTGTCAAGGCTGACAGGAGTCTGAATGTCCTATGGATCAATTTGGCACAAAGTTGTGCCGATCCATCATTTTTCGGGAAAACCCCGACTCATTGCGAGCAATTTCGTTATTCACGCTCGCTTCGCGTGAGCTAACATGCCGGCCTTGCAAGTGAAGTCAGATAGGAGCCCACTTCCAATGCGCATTCAGTCAAAACAAAATTTCTGGTCCGGGGTGATGTTCGTCTGCCTCGGGCTATTTTTTGCCGGGTTCGCCGTCGAGTACCAGATGGGGACGGCAGCCAAGATGGGGCCGGGCTACTTCCCGTTCTGGCTCGGCGTGATCCTGGCGATCCTCGGTGCGATCATCGGCATCTCCGCCCTGTCGCCCAAGGCTGAACCCACGGAGATCGCGAAATTCAATCTCAAGACCACGGGCATCATCCTGGGCAACGTGGTGCTGTTCGGCATCCTGCTGCGTCCCCTGGGCGTGTACGTGTCGGCATTCCTGCTCGTGCTGCTGTCCAGCATGGCCAGCCACGAATTCAAGTGGAAAACGGCCATCATCAACGGCATCTGCCTGGTGGTCGCCGTCCACCTCATCTTCATTGTGGGCCTGGGTCTGATCTTCCCGCTGTGGCCTTCGTTTCTCGGTTTGAACTAAGGAAAGCCATCCATGGAAGTGTTAGAGCACTTGGCCCTAGGTTTTGAAACGGCGCTTTCGTTTCAGAACATCATCTACGCATTTCTCGGTTGCCTGATCGGCACCTTGGTGGGCGTGCTGCCCGGCTTGGGTCCCGTTCCGACCATCGCGATGCTGCTGCCCATCACCTACGCGCTGCCTCCCGTGGCCGGCCTGATCATGCTGGCCGGTATCTACTACGGCGCCCAGTACGGCGGTTCGACCACCGCCATCCTGGTGAACCTGCCGGGTGAAACCTCCGCGGTGGTGACCTGCCTCGATGGCTACCAGATGGCGCGGAACGGCCGCGCCGGACAGGCGCTGGCCATTGCGGCCATCGGGTCGTTCTTCGCCGGCTGCGTGGGCACGCTGCTGATCGCCGCCTTCGCGCCCCCGCTGGCCGAAGTGGCCTTCCAGTTCGGTCCCGCCGAATACTTCTCGCTGATGTGCCTGGGCCTGGTTGGCGCGGTCGTGCTGGCGTCGGGTTCGCTGGTCAAGGCCATCTGCATGATCTTGCTGGGTCTTTTGATCGGCATGGTCGGCACGGACGTGAACTCGGGCGTGGCCCGCTTCTCGTTCGGCATCCCCGAACTGACCGACGGCATCGACTTCGCCGCGGTTGCCATGGGTGTGTTCGGCTTCTCGGAAATCATCAACAACGTCGAGCAGAAGGAAGAGCGCGAAGTCTTCCTGGACAAGATCGGCCACCTGTATCCCACCTGGCCCGACCTGAAGGAAGCCGCCCCCGCCATCATCCGCGGCACGGCCATCGGCTCGGCCCTGGGCATCCTGCCCGGCGGCGGCGCGGTGATGTCCTCGTTCGCCTCGTACACGGTGGAAAAGAAGCTCGCCAAGGATCCCTCCAGCTTCGGCAAGGGCAACATCCGCGGCGTGGCGGGTCCGGAATCGGCCAACAACGCCGGCTCGCAAACCTCCTTCATCCCGCTGCTGACGCTGGGTATCCCGGGTAACGCGATCATGGCCCTGATGGTCGGCGCCATGACCATCCACAACATCCAGCCTGGTCCCCAGGTCATGACCAGCAACCCGGACCTGTTCTGGGGCCTGATCGTGTCGATGTGGATCGGCAACCTGATGCTGGTCATCCTGAACCTGCCGCTGATCGGTATCTGGGTCAAGCTGCTGAAGGTTCCCTACCCCATCCTGTTCCCGGCCATCCTGCTGATCTGCTCGATCGGTGTCTACACGCTGAACTACAACGTGTTCGATATCTGGATGACGGCAGCCTTCGGCCTGATCGGCTACACCTGGTCCAAGCTGAAGTGCGAAGGCGCTCCGCTGCTGCTGGGCCTGGTGCTGGGTCCCATGATGGAAGAGAACTTCCGCCGTGCCCTGCTGCTGTCGCGCGGTGACTTCTCGACCTTCGTGACCCGCCCGCTGTCGGCGACCCTGCTGGTCATCGCCGTCATCCTGGTGCTGATCGTGGCCTCGCCCACCATCCGCAGGAAGCGCGAAGAAACCTTCGTCGAAGACTGACGACACCAGCCGCTTCGGCGGCTGCAAGAAAAAAGGCGCCCACGGGCGCCTTTTTTCTTGCCTGCGCTCCGAACGTCCCCCGCGTCGCCATCCACCGGAAACAGGGATCCGGGACGCTATACACTTGCCTCTGGCAATGGAGAATCAGCATGGCATCGATTGGCACCAAGACCTACGACAGCACCTCCCCGCTCAACCTCAGCTTCATCGGCCTGGGCGTCATGGGCTTTCCCATGGCCGGCCACCTGGCCCAGGCCGGGCATGCGGTCCGGGTCTACAACCGCACCCCGTCCAAGGCCCGCGACTGGGTACAGGAATTCGGCGGCAGCCACGCGCCGACGCCGCGCGAAGCCGCCCAGGACGCCGACATGGTCTTCCTGTGCGTGGGCAACGACGACGACCTGCGCAGCGTCGTGCTGGGCGCCGACGGCGCGCTGGCGGGCATGAAGACCGGCTCGCTGCTGGTGGACCACACCACCGCCTCGGCCAAGGCCGCGCGCGAACTGCATGCCGCGGCCCTGGACCAGGAGATCGCCTTCATCGACGCCCCCGTCTCAGGCGGCCAGGCCGGCGCGGTCAACGGCGTGCTCACGGTAATGTGCGGCGGCGACGCCGACGCGTTCGAGCGCATGAAACCCGTGGCGCTGGCCTATTCGCGGGCCGTCACCCTGATCGGCGAACCCGGCGCCGGCCAGTTGGCCAAGATGGTCAACCAGATCTGCATCGCCGGACTGGTGCAGGGGCTGTCCGAGGGCATCGCGTTCGGCCAGAAGGCCGGCCTGGACATGAAGCTCGTCCTGGACGTGATCTCCAAGGGAGCGGCGCAAAGCTGGCAGATGGAGAACCGTGGCGCGACCATGGTGGACGGCCAGTTCGACTTCGGCTTCGCGGTGGACTGGATGCGCAAGGACCTGGGCCTGGTGCTGGACGAAAGCCGCAGCAACGGCGCGCGGCTGCCCGTCACGGCGCTGGTCGACCAGTTCTATGCCGACGTGCAGCAGATGGGCGGCAGCCGCTGGGACACCTCGTCCCTGATCAAACGACTAGGCTAGGCCCCCCCTACGCGCTTACGCGCGCCCCCCAGGGGGCGGCACCAGCGGACCGGCAAAGCCGGATCCGCGGTGCCCGGGCAACCAACAGGCTGATGAATGAGGTCTGTTAAGCGCTCAGAGCGGCCAAGGTTCGGTCGAGGGGCCAGGCCAGATCCACGACCAGATTGGCGATGCCGGGAAGGTCGTCCAGGTCGACGAAAGGCAGCGACGCCTGGCCGGCGGGGGGCACGTCGCTGACGACGGCGCCTATGCTGGCGTCGTCGGGATACAGCCACGGCTTGCCATTGGCGGCGCGGTGGATCTCGATCTTGACGTGCGGATCGCGCTTGAAGCCCTCGACCAGGATGAAGTCGACGGGCGAAAACTTGTTCAGCAGCTCGCCCAGCCGGGGCTCGACCTGGCCGCGCAGTTCGTGCATCAGCGCCCAGCGGCTGCCCGAGGCGACCAGCACTTCCCCGGCGCCGGCCTCGCGGTGGCGATGGGAGTCCTTGCCCGGCTTGTCGATGTCGAACGAATGGTGCGCGTGCTTGAGCGTGGACACGCTATAGCCCTTCTCCCGCAAGGCGGGGATCAGCCTCGTCAGCAAGGTGGTTTTGCCGGCTCCGCTCCAGCCGGCCAGCCCCAGGACGCGCGTCATCAGATCAGTCCGTCGAAAGGCAGGACGTCGACCGGGTCGCCGGCCGCCACGTTGCCCTGCTCGTGCCCCAGCACGACCAGGCCGTTGGCCTGGCTCATGCTGCGCAGGATGCCCGACCCCTGCGAACCGGTGATGCGCACTTCCCAGCCGCCGCCCGCGGCGGGCGTGACGATGCCCCGCTGGTATTCGGTGCGCCCCGGCTTCTTGCGGATGGCGCCCGCGCTGGCCGCGCGCAGCATGGGCAGCGGCTGGGCCGGCGCGCCGGCCATGGCCAGCAGGGCGTCGCGCACCAGCGCGTAGAAGGTCACCATCACGGCCACCGGATTGCCGGGCAGGCCGAACAGGATGGCGCTGCGCCCCCCGGTGGCGATGCGGCCGATGGCCATGGGGCGGCCCGGCCGCATGGCGATGCGCCAGAACAGCACGTCGCCCAGCTTGGCCATGATGGCCTTGGTGTAGTCGGCCTCGCCCACGCTCACGCCGCCCGACGTGATGACCACGTCGGCCTGCGCGGCGGCGTCGCGGAACGCGGACTCGAGCGCCCGCGGATCGTCGCGCACCACGCCCATGTCGAGCACCTCGACGCCCAGCCGCTGGAGCATGCCCCACAGCGTGTAGCGGTTGCTGTCGTACACGCAGCCCGGATCGAGGGGCTCGCCGATCGAGCGCAATTCGTTGCCGGTGGAGAAGAAAGCCACGCGCAGGCGGCGCCAGACCGGCACCTCGGCGCGGCCGAGCGAGGCCAGCATGCCCAGGTCCGCCGGGCGCAGCACGCGGCCGGCCGACAGGGCCACGTCGCCCCGGGCCAGGTCCTCGCCCGCCAGCCGGCGGTTCTCGCCGGTCTTGACCGCGCCGGCGGGCACGACGACGCGGTCGCCGTCCTGCCGGACGAATTCCTGCGGAATCACGGTATCCAGCCCGTCGGGCATGGTGGCGCCGGTCATGATGCGCACGCACTGCCCGGGCGCGACGCTGCCCGCATAGCCGTTGCCGGCCAGGCCGCTGCCCACGACCTGCAGGACCGTGTCGCCGCCGGCGGCCAGATCGGATCCGTAGAGCGCGTAGCCGTCCATGGCCGAGTTGTCGTGGGCCGGCACGTCGATGTCGGACACGATGTCGCGCGCCAGCACGCGCCCCATCGCCGAGCGCAGCGCCAGCATCTCCACGCCTTCCACGCGCGGCACGAGCCGGGCGATGAATTCGCGGGCCTGCTCGACCGGCAGCGCGTTCGGGTCGTAGCCGCTGACACAGGACGAGATTTCTTCTAGCGAGGGGGCGGGCTTGTCGTTCATGGCATCAGAGCTGCTGCAATTCGGCGATCGTGTTGGCGCCCGCGAACGCCGCGGGGTCGTCGAAAAGGACCTCGACACAGCGATGGGTGGCGGTCCACTTGTCGATCTTGCGCCCCCCCGCGGCGGTGAAAGCCACGAGACTGTCCAGCAGTTCCGCCCGCAGCAGGCAGAACACCGGCTGGGTCCGCACGGCGCCGTCCTGGCGGGTGGCCACCATGGCAATCTCGGCGCAGGCGGCTGACAGCTCGCCAGCCAGGCGGGCGACGAGGTCCTCGGGAAACTTGGGGGTATCGCAGGGCACGGTGGCCAGGTACTCGGTCTCGCAATGCTCGAGCCCGGTCAGGAATCCGGCCAGCGGCCCCGCGTAGTCGGGCAGCGCGTCGGGCCACACCGGCACGCCCATGGACTCGTAGGCCGCCAGGTTGCGGTTGGCGTTGACCAGGAGCTGCCCCACCTGGGGTCCCAGCCTGAGCAGCGCATGCATGGCCATCGGAATGCCCTGGTAGTTCTGCAGGCCCTTGTCGACGCCGCCCATGCGGCTGCCGCGCCCGCCCGCCAGGATCAGGCCGGTAATGGAGTCCTTGTCGATCATGCGGCTGAGTATAGACGAGGCGCCACGGATTTCGCCGCCCGCGGGCTGGTGGTCTAATATCCCTCATCGGCCTGCGACACGCAGCGTCCCACTTACGAGTCCGCCCCCTTCCCATGGCCACTTCCGAAACCCTGCTCCAGGCCCTGCAAACCGTCGTCGATCCCAACACCGGCAAGGATTTCGTCTCGACGCGAGCCATCAAGAACATCGAGATCAACGGCGGCGACGTCTCCTTCGACGTCCTGCTCGGCTATCCCGCCAAGAGCCAGGTCCCCGCCCTGCGCAGCGCGCTGATCGCGGCGGCCCGCACCGTGCCCGGCGTCGCCAACGTCAGCGCCAACGTGCGCAGCGAGATCATCGCCCACGCGGTCCAGCGCGGCGTGCCGCTGCTGCAGGGCGTCAAGAACATCGTCGCCGTCGCCTCGGGCAAGGGCGGCGTAGGCAAGAGCACCACGGCGGTCAACCTGGCGCTGGCGCTGGCGGCCGAAGGCGCGCGCGTCGGCCTGCTCGACGCCGACATCTACGGCCCCAGCCAGCCGCTCATGATGGGCATCGACGCGCGCCCCGTCAGCGACGACGGCAAGACCATGGAGCCGCTCGAGAACTACGGCGTGCAGGTCATGTCCATCGGCTTCCTGGTCGCCCACGACGAAGCCATGATCTGGCGCGGCCCGATGGCGGTGCAGGCGCTCGAGCAACTGCTGCGGCAGACCAACTGGAAAGACCTCGACTACCTGATCGTCGACATGCCCCCCGGCACCGGCGACATCCAGCTCACGCTCAGCCAGCGCGTGCCCATGACCGGCGCCGTCATCGTCACCACGCCGCAGGACATCGCGCTGCTGGACGCGCGCAAGGGCATCAAGATGTTCGAGAAGGTGGGCGTGCCCATCCTGGGCGTGGTCGAAAACATGGCCGTGCACGTGTGCAGCCAGTGCGGACACGTCGAACACATCTTCGGCGCCGAGGGCGGCAAGAAGATGGCGGCCGAATACGACACGCCCTACCTGGGCGCGCTGCCGCTGGACATCAACATCCGCTTGCAGGCCGACAGCGGCAAGCCCTCGGTGGTGGCCGACCCCGACGGCGAGATCGCCGGCCTGTACAAGACCGTCGCGCGCCAGGTGGCCGTGGCCATCGCCGCCCGGAACAAGGACTTCTCGTCCAAGTTCCCGACGATCTCCATCAGCGCCGACTCCTGACCGAGGCCGCCATGACCAGCCAGGCTCCCCGTATCGACGTCGCCGTGATCATGCGCAAGGAGCGCGTCCACGGCCCGATGAGCCGGTGGCAGCCCTGGCGGTGGACGCTGGCGGACGTGGTGGCCGACGAACCGGCGTTCGGCGGCGCGCCCCACCGGCTGCGCAAGGACGCGCACGGCGAACTCTGGCTGCATCCCGGCTTCGCGGTCGAGCTGTTCAAGGACGATGCCGAGGGCTACTACCTGAACGCCACGACCGAAGCGCCCTGCTGGTTCGTGATGTGGCGCATGGAGGAAACCGCGGGCCTGGACGATGAACCGCTGGCGCGGCCGGAGCTGGTCACCCTCAGCTACTACCACGCGGGCCGCCTGCTGGACGCGCAGGAAACCGTTGAGCAGGTACCCGCCCCCGACGACGTCGTAGGGTGGCTGCGAACCTTCGTGGCGGAGCACTACGTGGCCGAGCCCAAGCGCAAGCGCCGTCCGGTCAGCTTCGTGCCGCTGCAGGACCGCTTCGGCAACCCGGCGTCGGTCAGCACCGGCAGGCGCAAGCACACCGAAGAGCCATGAACGACGACGGCGAAGGCTTCCTCGGCCGCTGGTCGCGGCGCAAGGCGCGGTCCCGGGCGGGCGTGGACGAGTTGCCCGCCGACGCCGACCTCCTGCCCGAAACCGGGGCAGGCCCGCGTGAGGCCGCGCCAGTCGTACCCGCCACGCCATCCGCGCAGGCCCAGGACCGCTCCGCCGACGAAACCACGGCCCCCGCCCGCGCGGCGCATGCTCCGGACGCTGCCGGCCAGCCCGCGCCCGCCCCGACGCGGGAAGACCTGGCCGCGCTGACGCACGACTCCGATTTCTCGCCCTTCATGCGGCCGGCGGTCGAGCCCGACGTCAAGCTGGCCGCGCTCAAGAAGCTTTTCTCCGATCCGCACTACAACGTCATGGACGGGCTGGACGTCTACATCGACGATTATTCCTCGCCCGAGAAGCTGCCCGAATCCACGCTCAGGCAGATGGTCAGCGCGCGCGTGCTGGCCCTGGTCCAGGACGATCCCGCCCCGCCCACCGGCGATGCGGCGCCCGGCCACGACCCCGCAGGCGAGGCGCCGGCCGATGATCGCGCGCGGGGTTCCGTGCTAGAGTCTGGCGCATCCACCGGCCAGACGCCCAGCGACGGCCAGACGCATTTCGACTTTCCCGAGCCCGATTCCTCCAGGTAGCCGGGCTCTCCAGAGCGCCCATGCCTACACTGATCTGCGACTGCAACAAGACCATGCCCCTGGACGCCGACGCGCTCGGCGCGGCGCTGGACGAAAAGCTGGTCCTGCACTCCACGCTCTGCCGCCACGAGGCCGGCGCCTTCCAACAGGCCGTTGGCGGCAGCGCGCCCGTCACCGTCGCCTGTACGCAGGAAAAGCGCCTGTTCGCCCAGATCGGCGAGCACACCGAAGCCGCCGTCGCGCCCGTGCGCTTCGTCAACATCCGTGAAACCGGAGGCTGGAGCCGCGACGCCTCGCAGGCCATGCCCAAGCTGGCCGCGCTGCTGACGGCCGCGCGACTGCCGGATCCCGACCCGGTTCCCACCGTCGGCTATCGCAGCGCTGGGCGGCTGCTGATCGTCGGTCCGCTGGACGAGGCCGAACGCGCCGCGGCCATGCTGGACGACACGCTCGACGTCACGATCTTCGCGCGCGGCCCCGGCGCGGCGGGCGCAAGCCAGGAACGGCGCCATCCCGTGCTGGCCGGCCGCCTGGAATCGCTGCAAGGCTGGCTGGGCGCGTTCGACCTGGCCTGGGTGCAGGACAACCCCATCGACCTCGACCTGTGCACGCGCTGCAATGCCTGCCTTGCCGCGTGCCCCGAAGGCGCGATCGGCCTCGACTACCAGATCGACCGCGACCGCTGCCGCGACCATCGAGCCTGCGTGGCATCCTGTACGACCGCGGGCGCGATCGACTTCGCCCGCGCCCCCGAACGGCAGGAAGCGCGCTTCGACCTGGTCCTGGAACTGGGCGGCCGCACGCTGTTCGAGCAGCATGCGCCGCCGCAAGGCTATTTCGCCTGGAACGGCGCGGATCCGGCTCCGCTCCTGCGCTTGCGCGAGCTCGTCGGCGAATTCGAGAAACCCAAGTTCTTCGACTACAAGCAGTCGCTGTGCGCGCACAGCCGCAACGACACGATCGGCTGCCGCGCCTGCATAGACATCTGCTCGGCCCGCGCCATCGAAAGCGACAAGGCGCGCCAGCAGATCAAGGTCAATCCCAACCTGTGCGTGGGCTGCGGCGCCTGTACCACCGCGTGCCCGACCGGCGCGATCACCTACGCCTATCCGCGCATGACGGACCAGGGCGCGGTGCTGCGCACGCTGCTGTCCACCTACGCGCGGGCGGGCGGCCAGGCGCCGGTCGTGCTGGTGCACAGCCAGGAGGCCGGCCGCGCGATGGTCGAACGCCTGGGCCGCGATGCCAGCCTGGGCAGGCTCCACGGCGTGCCCGCCAACGTCATTCCGCTGGCCGTCTGGCATACCGCCAGCCTCGGGCTGGACGCGTGGCTGGGCGCCATCGCGCTGGGCGCCTCGCAAATCGCCATCCTGGCCACGGCCGAGGAAGCACCCCAGTACCTGGACAACCTGGCCGCGCAACTCGCGGTGGGCCAGGCCATCCTGGACGGCCTGGGCTACCCGGGACCGCACCTGCACCTGCTGCGGCCCGATACACCGCAGGCGCTGGACGCGGCGCTGCGCGAACTGGCGGCGCGCCGCCCCGGCGTGCCGGCCGCGCCGGCGCGCTTCGCCATGGTGCGCGAGAAACGCAGCACGCTGGACTTCGCGCTGGACCATCTGATCGCCCATGCCCCCGCCGCGCGGGACGAGATCGCCCTGCCCGGCGGCCCGCCGGGCAGCGGCTCGCCCATCGGCGGCCTGGCCATCGACAAGGACGCCTGTACGCTGTGCATGAGCTGCGTGGGCGCCTGTCCGTCCAGCGCCCTGCTCGACAACCCGGACGCGCCGCAGTTGCGCTTCCTGGAAAAGAACTGCGTGCAGTGCGGCCTGTGCGTCGAGACCTGTCCCGAGAACGCGCTGGCCCTGGTGCCGCGCCTGCTGCCCACGGCCGAGCGCGCCCGGGCGCGCGTGCTGAACGAGACGGCGCCCTACCACTGCGTGCGCTGCAACAAGCCCTTCGGCACGCAGAAGGCGATCGAGGCCATGCTGGCCCGGCTGGGCGGCCATCCGATGTTCCAGGGCGCCGGCCTGGAACGGCTGAAAATGTGCGGCGACTGCCGCGTGATCGACCTGTACTCGGGCGCCAACCAGACGCGCATCACGGACCTATGAACGCATCCATCTCCCCCGCCGACATCGGCTCGGCCTCGCTCGACGAGGAGATCGCCCGGGCCGAACTCTATGGCGTGCTGGCACGCCTGTTCTACGCGCCGCCCGACGCCGCCTTCGCGGCCAGCCTGCGCGCGGCGGCCACCGAGGCCCCCATGGCGGGCGCCTTCCTGGAAACCCCGTGGCGCGACCTCGTGGCCGCCGCCCAGTCCGCCGACGACACGGCGCTGCGCGACGAATACGAAACCCTGTTCGGCGGCCTGGGCAAGCCCGAGGTCTACCTGTACGGGTCGCACTACCTGAACGGCTTCCTGAACGAGAAATCGCTGGTCGGCCTGCGGAACGACCTCGCCGCGCTGGGCCTTGCGCGGGATCCGGCCATGCCCGAGACCGAGGATCACATCGCCTACCTGTGCGAGGTCATGCGCTACCTGATCGCCGGGGACGACGCCGGCCAGTGCCACCTGGCCAACCAGCGGAAATTCTTCGGCAATCACCTGCTGCCGTGGGTGCCCGCCATGTGCGACGCCCTGTCGGCCCACCCGCGCGCCCGCTTCTACGCGGCGCTGGGCGAATTCACGCGGGCCTTCGCCAGCGTGGAGGCGCAGGGCTTCGACATGCTGCCCTGAACTCGCCACGGTCGAGGGTATACCCGAGGCACAGAGAGGCCCGCGGCATTGCCTGTAACCGGTTACCGGGGGTACAGTATGCACAACACTTCATATCTGCCAGCCCCAACGGAGACAGAGATGCCCAAGACCGCCGCCAACCTATCCCGCCGGGGCTTCTTCGTAGGCGCCGCCACCGCGGGCGCCGCTGCCGTCGGCGCGGCCGTCGCGCCCTCGCTGCGCCCCGACCCGGCTCCCCAGGCAGCCGCCAGGCCCGCCCCCGAACGGGGCGGCGGCTACAGCGTGACCGATCACGTCAAGCGCTACTACAAGTCCACGCTGGTCTAACCACCGGAGCACGGCATGTTGCTGACCAAGAAAACGGGCGCCGGCGACTCCGGCGCAGCTTCCTCCTCGTTCGTCCACAGCCTGCGCCGCGGCATGGCCCACGCGCTGCCCACCATGGACCGCCGCACCTTCCTGCGCCGCTCCGGCCTGGGCGTGGGCGCGGGGCTCGCCGCCACGCAGCTCGGCCTGGTCCGGAAGGCCGGCGCGGCCGACGGCGACCAGAAGGCCGGCATGGGCAAAGGCAAGGTCGCAGTCAGGCGCACCGTCTGTACGCACTGTTCGGTGGGCTGTTCGATCGACGCCGTGGTCGAGAACGGCGTCTGGGTCCGCCAGGAACCGGTGTTCGATTCGCCCATCAACCTGGGCGCGCACTGCGCCAAGGGCGCCTCGGTGCGCGAGCACGGCCACGGCGAGCACCGCCTGCGCTATCCGATGAAGCTGGTCGACGGCAAGTACCAGCGCATCAGCTGGGACACCGCGCTCGAGGAAATCTCGGCCCGCATGCTCCAGTTGCGCAAGGAAAGCGGCCCGGATTCGGTCTACGTGATCGGCTCGTCCAAGCACAACAACGAGCAGTCCTATCTGCTGCGCAAGTTCATGAGCTTCTGGGGCAGCAACAACTGCGACCACCAGGCGCGCATCTGCCACTCGACCACGGTCGCCGGCGTAGCCAATACCTGGGGCTACGGGGCCATGACCAACTCGTACAACGACATGCAGAACTCCAAGGCTGCGTTGTACATCGGCTCGAACGCCGCCGAAGCCCACCCGGTGTCCATGCTGCACCTGCTGCACGCCAAGGAAAAGGGCTGCAAGGTCATCGTCGCCGACCCCCGCTTCACCCGCACGGCCGCCAAGGCCGACCACTACGTCCGCATCCGTTCCGGCACCGACATCCCCTTCCTGTTCGGCGTGCTGTATCACATCTTCAAGAACGGCTGGGAAGACAAGAAGTACATCAACGACCGCGTCTACGGCATGGACCAGGTCAAGGCCGACGTCCTGGCCAAGTGGACGCCGGACAAGGTCCTGGACGCCTGCGGCGTGGACGAGGCCACCTGCTACAACGTTGCCAAGACCATGGCCGAGAACCGCCCCAGCACGCTGGTGTGGTGCATGGGCCAGACCCAGCACAGCATCGGCAACGCCATGGTGCGGGCCTCCTGCATCGTGCAGCTCGCGCTGGGCAACGTCGGCGTCTCGGGCGGCGGGGCCAACATCTTCCGCGGGCATGACAACGTGCAGGGCGCGACCGACATCGGCCCCAACCCCGATTCGCTGCCTGGGTACTACGGCCTGGCCGAAGGCTCGTGGCGCCACTTCGCCAAGGTCTGGGACGTCGACTACGACTGGATCAAGGGCCGCTACGCCTCGCCCGCGATGATGACCAAGTCGGGCATCACCGTCTCGCGCTGGATAGACGGCGTGCTGGAAAAGAACGACGTCATCGACCAGGACTCCAACCTGCGCGCCGTCTTCTACTGGGGCCATGCGCCCAACTCGCAGACGCGCGGCCTGGAAATGAAGCGGGCCATGGACAAGCTCGACCTGCTGGTCGTGGTCGATCCGTACCCGTCGGCCACCGCCGCGATGGCGGCCATGCCCGGCAAGAGCGAAGACCTGAACCCCAACCGCGCAGTCTACCTGCTGCCCGCGGCCACGCAGTTCGAAACCAGCGGCTCCTGTACCGCCTCGAACCGCTCGCTGCAATGGCGCGAGAAGGTCATCGATCCGCTGTGGGACAGCCGCACCGACCACATGATCATGTACCAGCTCGCGCAGAAACTCGGCTTCGGCGCCGAACTGTGCAAGAACTACAAGATGCAGAAGGTCAAGGGCCAGGACGAGCCCGTGATCGAGGACATCCTGCGCGAGATCAACCGCAGCAACTGGACCATCGGCTACACCGGCCAGAGCCCGGAACGGCTCAAGGCCCACATGCGGCTGATGCACGCCTTCGACGTCAAGACCCTGCGCGCCAAGGGCAGCGTGGTCGACAAGGAAACCGGCTACGACATCCAGGGCGACTACTTCGGCCTGCCGTGGCCCTGCTTCGGCACGCCCGAGCTCAAGCACCCCGGCTCGCCCAACCTGTACGACACGTCCCGCCACGTCATGGACGGCGGCGGCAACTTCCGCGCCAACTTCGGCGTGGAACGCAACGGCGTCAACCTGCTGGCCGAGGACGGCTCGCACTCCAAGGGCGCCGACATCCCCACCGGCTATCCGGAATTCGACCACGTGCTGATGAAGAAGCTCGGCTGGTGGGACGAACTGACCGACGCCGAGAAGGCCGCGGCCGAGGGCAAGAACTGGAAGACCGACCTGTCCGGCGGCATCATCCGCGTGGTGATGAAGAACCACGGCTGCCACCCCTTCGGCAACGCCAAGGCGCGCGCGGTGGTCTGGAACTTCCCCGACCCCATCCCGCAGCACCGCGAACCGATCTACGGCACGCGTCCGGACCTCGTCGCCAAGTACCCCACCCACGACGACATGAAGACCTTCTGGCGCCTGCCGACGCTGTACAAGTCGCTGCAGCAGAAGAACGTGGACGACAAGCTGTACGAGAAATTCCCCATCATCCTGACCTCCGGCCGCCTGACCGAATACGAGGGCGGCGGCGACGAGACCCGCTCCAACCCCTGGCTAGCCGAGCTGCAGCAGGAAAGCTTCGTCGAGATCAACCCGAAGGCGGCGGCCGAGCGCGGCATCACCAACGGCTCGCGCTGCTGGGTGGTCACGCCCACCGGCGCGCGGCTCAACGTGCAGGCCCTGGTCACCGAACGGGTCGGACCGGACACCGCCTTCATGCCCTTCCACTTCGCCGGCCGCTGGCAGGGCAAGGACCTGCTGGCCTACTACCCCGAGGGCGCGGCCCCCATCGTGCGCGGCGAGGCGGTCAATACCGGCACCACCTACGGCTACGACAGCGTCACCATGATGCAGGAAACCAAGACCACCATCTGCAACATCGAGAAGGCATAAGGAGCGCGCCATGGCCAGAATGAAGTTCATCTGCGATGCGGAGCGCTGCATCGAATGCAATGCCTGCGTCACCGCCTGCAAGAACGAGCACGAGGTGCCGTGGGGCGTGAACCGCCGCCGCGTGGTCACGCTGAACGACGGCGTGCCGGGCGAGAAATCCATCTCGGTGGCCTGCATGCACTGCAGCGACGCGCCCTGCATGGCGGTCTGCCCCGTCAACTGCTTCTACCACACCGACGAAGGCGTGGTGCTGCACAACAAGGACACCTGCATAGGCTGCGGCTATTGCTCGTACGCCTGTCCGTTCGGTGCCCCGCAGTTCCCCTCGCAGGGCACCTTCGGCGTGCGCGGCAAGATGGACAAGTGCACCTTCTGCGCCGGCGGCCCCGAGGCCCATGGCAGCGAGGAAGAGTTCAAGAAATACGGCCGCAACCGGCTGGCCGAAGGCAAGCTGCCCGCCTGTGCCGAGATGTGCTCGACCAAGGCGCTGCTGGGCGGCGACGGCGACGTGATCGCCGACATCTTCCGCACCCGCGTCGTCGCGCGCGGCAAGGGCGCCGAAGTCTGGGGCTGGGGCACCGCCTACGGCTCCAAGCAGGCCGGCCAGCCGCCGCAGAATCCCCAGCCGGGCGGTACCACCACCGGAGGCAAGTGATGAAAGCCAGCGTCTTTCTCGCCATCCTGCTCGTTTTCGGCACCGCGGCCTGCACCGAACGGGACCAGTCGCTCTACCAGGGCAAGGTCCAGAACGGCGAGCCCGCGTACAAGGGCACCGGCGTTTCGGCCTTCACCGCGCCGGGCTGGACCCCGGGCGACCGGAACAGCTGGGAACAGGAACTCAAGACCCGGGCCCAGCAAGGCCAGAACGAATACAACCGGGTGAACTGACCGGAGGTCGCCATGATACGGTCGCTACTCGCCACGCTCGCGCTGTCCGGCGCCATGCTGGCATCTCCCGCCGGCTTCGCGGCGGATGCCGCGCAGCCCCCCGCCGGCACCTCGATGGGCGCCATCCAGAGCGCCAACATCTTCGAGGTCAAGCCCGACGCCAGTCAGGATCCGGGCTATGCCGACCAGACCAACGCCGAGCGCGCCAAGGTCCAGCCGGGCAACAACGCGCCGAACTGGCGCCTGGTCAATTCCGGCCAACCCGGCTATAGCAGCCTGCCGCACAGCCAGGCCCCGGAAGCCGGCGTGCTGATCCAGCGCTTCGTGCAGTACCCCGGCTCGAAATACACCTCGGCCGGCGAAGCCTGGCGGCAGGTGCGCAACGACTGGCTGATCCCCTACGGCGGCTCGCTGCTGCTGATCGTGCTGGTGGCCATCGCGCTGTTCTATTTCACCAAGGGCCCGCTGACCGTCCACGGCGCAGAGACCGGCCGCAAGATCGAACGCTTCACGTATTTCGAGCGGGCGGCCCACTGGGTCAATGCCGCCGCATTCGTGATACTGGCGATCTCGGGCCTGATCATGGCCTTCGGCAAGTTCTTCCTGCTGCCCATCATGGGCAGCGCCCTGTTCGGCTGGATGACCTGGCTGCTCAAGACCGCCCACAACTTCGTGGGCCCGCTGTTCGCGGTTTCGCTGGTGGTGGTCTTCCTGACCTTCATCCGCGACAACCTGCCCACGCGCGACGACATGGTCTGGCTGCGCAAGGGCGGCGGGCTGTTCAACGGCCAGCACGTGCCCACCGGCCGCTTCAATGCCGGGGAAAAACTCGTGTTCTGGGGCGGCGTGCTGTTCCTGGGCTTCATCGTCATCGGCTCCGGGCTGGTGCTGGACCGGGTCATCCCCGGCCTGGTCTACACCCGCGGCACCATGCAGGTCGCCCACATGGTCCACGCCGTGGCGACCATCCTGATGATGTGCATGTTCCTGGGCCACATCTACCTGGGCACCCTGGGCATGAAGGGCGCCTACAAGGCCATGAAGACCGGCTACGTGGACGAGGCCTGGGCCCGTGAGCACCACGAACTCTGGTACAACGACATCCAGGCGGGCAAGATCCCCGCCCAGCGCACCCAGCCTGCGCAGAAGAAGCCGGACACCCGGCCGGCAAACGCCTGACCCCGTCGGCCTCGACCAGGAGATTCCGCATGAAAACCGCTCTCGCGCTGCTGCTGGCCGTCTTCTCCACCGCGGCCATGGCCAAGCTCCCGCCGCCCAGCCCCGAGGCCCAGGCCAAGGCGGCCGAGGCCGCCGCGCGTACCGCCTGGACCGGCAAGGTCGACGGCTACAAGCTCTGCCAGGCGCAGAACAAGACCGCGGCCGCCTATTTCGCCAGCGCGCGCGCCGCCGGCAAGTCCGTGCACGAGCCCGCGTCCACGCCGCCTTGCGCCGATCCGGGCCCGTTCGTCTACACGCCGCCCGAGGCCAAGCCGCTGGAAGCCGCCGGCGCGCACTCTCCTTCGGAAACGGCCAAGGCGCCGCACAACACCGCCGCGCCCGACGCCGCCACGCCCAAGCAGTGACCGCGTCGTCCCGCCACCGTCCTTTCCTGACCGACGCCCGGGCGCCGCTGACGCGCGAGATCGCCGTCGTCAATGAACATGGCCTGAGCGACACGGTTTCCATCCCGGCCGAACGGTCGCTGACCGTCTACGTCGACAAGCGCGAACTGGTCACGCTGATGACCCTGGGCGCCATGCCCGAACTGCTGGTGCTGGGCTATCTGCGCAACCAGCGCCTGGTCCGCTCCATCGACGAGGTCGAGGCGGTCACGGTCGATTGGGAAGTCCAGGCGGCGGCCGTGCAGACACGCCACGGCATCCGGGATCTGGAAGCCCGCACTTCCCAGCGCGTGGTCACCACGGGCTGCGGCCAGGGCAGCGTCTTCGGCGGATTGATGGACGAGATCGACGAGATCCGCCTGCCCGACGACGCACGGCTCACCCAGGGCCAGCTCTACGGCCTGCTGGATGCCATCCGGCAGCAGGAGACCACCTACAAGTCCGCCGGCTCCGTGCACGGATGCGCGCTGTTCCAGGGCGAGCGCATGCTGATGTTCGTCGAGGACGTCGGGCGCCACAATGCCATCGATACTATCGCCGGATGGATGTGGCTGCAGGACCCGGCCCGGATGGCGGGCCGCGACAAGGTGTTCTACACCACGGGCCGGCTTACCAGCGAGATGATCATCAAGGCGGCGCAGATGGGCATTCCCATCGTCGTCTCGCGCAGCGGCATCACGCAGATGGGTTTCGAACTGGCCGAGCGGCTGGGCCTGTGCGCGATCGGCCGCGCCACCAACAAGCATTTCCTCTGCTATACGGCGCCCTGGCGGCTGGTCCTGCAGCCGGAACTGGCCACCGCGCCCCGCCCGGTTCGAGCCGCGCCGCAGGACGCCTGACCGGACCGCCTCAGCCGCGCTTGCCGGCCTTGGGCGTGCGGAAATTCCACCAGGGCAGCACGCGCCGCATCGACAGCACCTCGCCGCTTTGCTGCGGCCGGTACCCCGGCATGGCCGCCAGCCTGCGCTGCCAGGCCTCGCTGCGCAGGATGCCCAGCAAGGCTTGCGTGGACGGCAGTTCCAGCGTGGACTTCAGGCACACCAGGAAATAGTTTTCGGACACCAGCGGAATGAAATCCAGCCGGCTGGCCCGGGCGGCGACCTCGATGCCCAGGCCCGCGTCCGCGGCGCCCGAGGCGACCGCGTGCGCCACCGCCGTGTGCGACGGCTCGGTATGGGCGTAGCCCTGGATGGCCGACGGCGGCAAGGCCTGCCTGGCCAGCAGTTCATCCAGCAGCACGCGCGTGCCCGTGCCCAGCGGGCGATTCACGAAACGCACGTCGGGCCGCGCGAGATCGGCCAGCGAGGCGATGCCCAGCGGGTTGCCCCGCGCCACCATCAGCCCCTGGCTGCGTCGCGCGAAGCCGATGATCTTGTGCTGGCCGGGTTCGAGCAGCGGCTTGTAGGTGCGCTCGGCCAGCGAGCCCGGCGGAGAATCGGCGGGGGCATGAAAGCCCGCCATCACGCACCGGCCTTCGTTCAAGGCCTTGATCGCGTCGACGCTGCCGGTGAAGCGTATGTCCAGGTGCAGCTTGTCGCTGGCCACGGCGTGCTCGCGCAGCGACGCCAGCGCGTCGTCGTGGCTGGCATGCAGGGCGACCACGTGGGCCGCGTCGTCGAAAGCGACCGCGAAGGCCCGCTCCAGGTCGGCATACAGGGCGCCGATCTGCGGCGCCAACCGCGCCTGCGCCTGCCGCTCGGCCCACAGCAGCTTGTTGCCGAATTCGGTCAGCCGCGCGGGCTGGCCCTTGTCCCAGACCACCAGCGCGTGTCCGAGCTGTTTCTCCCAGCGTTTGAGTTCGCCCCATACGTGGCGATAGGACAGGTCCAGGGCCTTGGCGGCGGCCGAGATCGAGCCCTGTTCGCGGATGGCATGCAGCAGGTCCATCAGCGGATTGCGGATGGAGGCGGCATGGGCGCGCGGTACGCCAAAGGTATAGGAAAGCTCGATCTGATGCACTGCTGGAGTATAGCCCCCCCTACCCGCTTGCGTGGGCCCCCTCAAGGGGGCGAAACCGGCGGACTGGCAAAGCCAGATCCGCGGTTTCCTTGGTGTGTCCGGCGCCTATGCAAACTACTTCATATCGCTTCGTCTGTTCCACTCCGTTACGCTGGGGCGGCACATTTGAAGACGGCATGAACACTCTTGCGGAAAGCGCGGTCACAGCGCTGCGCCTCATCACCTCTCTCGATCCCGTCCTGCTCGACATCGTCAGGTTGTCGCTGGCGGTCAGTGCCTGTGCCTGTCTGCTGGCCTGTGCCGCCGGGCTGCTGCTGGGGGCATGGCTGGGGGTGGCGCGATTCCCGGGACGGGGGGCCGTGCTGACGCTGCTCAACACCATGCTCGCCTTGCCCTCCGTCGTGGTGGGGCTGCTGGTCTACCTGCTGCTGTCGCGTTCGGGGCCGCTGGGCTTTCTGGGCTGGATGTTCTCGTTCCAGGCCATGGTGGTGGCGCAGTCCATCCTGGTGCTGCCGGTGGTCATGGCGTTGACGCGGCAGGTGGTCGAGGATGCCGACCGCAGCCATGGCGAGCAGTTGCGTTCGCTGGGCGCGGGCACCTTCATGCGCGGGCTGCTGCTGACCTGGGACGAGCGTTTCGCGCTGCTGACCATCCTCATCGCGGCATTCGGCCGGGCGGTCTCGGAAGTGGGCGCCGTGATGGTCGTCGGCGGCAACATCGAGGGCTACACGCGGGTCATGACGACGGCCATCGCGCTCGAGACCAGCAAGGGCGACCTGCCCCTGGCCGTGGCGCTGGGCATGGTGCTGCTGGCCGTGGTGCTGCTGCTGAACACGCTGATCTCGCTGGTGCGCCGCTGGCGCGAACGGCGCGACGCGGGCCTGTCCGCGTGGCTGCGCATGCCGGGTCCGGCCGCATGAAACGCGTGGCCTCGATCATGCCCCTGGACGCCGACCCGGCCCTCGCGATTCCGGCCGCGGCGGACGTGCGGGAGCCAGCCCCTGCGCCGGCCCTGTTCTCGCTGCGCGACGTCGATCTGCACTACGGGCGGGTGCGCGCGCTGCACGGGGTCGACCTGTCCATCCACGCGGGCGAGCGCGTCGCCCTGGTCGGTACGAACGGCAGCGGCAAGAGCACGCTGCTGCGCGTGCTGCACGGCCTGCTCGCCCCCACTTCGGGCACCGTCTCCTGCCTGCCGCGCAACCGGCAGGCCCTGGTGTTCCAGCGGCCGCACATGCTGCGCACCTCGGTACGGAACAACGTCGCGCTGGGACTGTGGCTGCGAGGCATGGGATGGCGCCAGGCGCGGCAGTCCGCGGTGGACGCGCTGGCGCGCGTCGACATGGCCGAACTGGCCGGCCGCAACGCCAAGGCGCTGTCCGGCGGGCAGCAGCAGCGCGTGGCGCTGGCCCAGGCCTGGGCCATGGATGCGGACGCTCTCCTGCTGGACGAACCCACCGCCAATCTCGATCCGCACGCCAAGCGCGAGGTGGAAGCCTTGATGCAGGAATTCGCGCAGCCGCGCTCGGGACGCACCATGACCATGGTGTTCAGCAGCCACAACCTGGGCCAGGTCAAGCGCCTGGCCAGCCGCGTGGTCTATCTGGAACGGGGCCGCGTGCTGGCGGACCTTCCCGTCCACGCCTTCTTCAACGGGCCGCTGCCCGAGGAAGCCGGTCTTTTCGTCAAAGGAGAAAAAATATGAAGCTCTTCCATCGCCTGCGTCCGCTGGTCCTGGGCTGCCTGCTGCCCGCGGCCGCCGCCCTGGCCAGCCTGCCCGCGGCGGCCGAGACCATCGTCATGGCCTCGACCACGTCCACCGAGCAGTCCGGCCTGTTCGCCCACCTGCTGCCGGCCTTCAAGAAGGCCAGCGGCATCGACATCAAGGTGGTCGCACAGGGTACGGGCCAGGCGCTGGACACCGGCCGGCGCGGGGACGCCGACGTGCTGTTCGTGCACGACCAGGCCGCCGAGGAGAAATTCATCGCCGAGGGCTACGGCGTCAAGCGCTACCCGGTCATGTACAACGACTTCGTGCTGATCGGCCCCGCCGCCGATCCCGCCGGCGTCAAGGGCAAGGACATCGTCCAGGCGCTGAAGAAGCTGTCGGCGGCAAACGCCGAGTTCATCTCCCGCGGCGACAAGAGCGGCACGCACTCGGCCGAGCTGCGCTACTGGAAGGAAGCCGGCCTGGACGACAAGAAGGGCAGCGGCTACAGGGCCTGCGGCTGCGGCATGGGCCCCGCGCTGAACATGGCGTCCTCCACCGGCGCCTACGTGCTGTCGGACCGAGGCACCTGGCTCAGCTTCAAGAACCGGGGCAAGCTGGCCGTGCTCGTGGAAGGGGACGAACGCCTGTTCAACCAATATGGGGTGATGGTGGTCAATCCGGCCAAGCATCCGCACGTCAAAGCCGCGGCCGCCCAGAAGTTCGTCGACTGGGTCATTTCCCCCGCCGGCCAGCAGACCATCGCCAGCTACAAGATCGACGGCCAGCAGTTGTTCTTCCCCAACGCCAAGCCATGACGGCCGGCCCGGCCCAGCCGCCGGGCCTTGCCACGCATTCCTGCGGAGCGGCCTTTCCAGGCCGCTTTTTTTGTCCTTCGCAAGCTGTCCCGAACGATCCGACTCTTACAACTTCCCCATTGAAATAGAATTGATAATAATTATCATTAAAAGATTTATTTCCACCCACGTCGGACGTCGTTCCCATGCCATCCTTCTCCACCCCACTGCGCCGCGCGGGCCTGGCCGCTGAAGCGCCGCGCGATATAAGCGGCCCGATTGGTGCGATAAATCTCCGGTCGAGGGATTTCACCACCAGTAACCTAATTCCACGCTAGAAAAGCCCGGCCGGCTCGGCGTCCCGGTCCCAGCTGTAGATAATCAGCTCGCGCCGGTCGGCCGCCTTGCCAACTGCCAGCGTGTACGAGATGTCGACGGCCTCCATCTGGAACCCCTGGAACGCCCGCCGGACGTCCGGATGGTCGTTCAGGCTAACCAGCGCTTTTCCCTTCAGGGACCTGAGCACATCGGCCATGCGCTCGTACTGCTCCCAGGCGAACGCCACGCCATAGCCCTCGGTCTCCCAGTACGGCGGATCCATGTAGAAGAAGCTGTGGGGGCGATCGTAGCGCTGGATGCACTCCTGCCAGTCCAGGTTCTCGATATAGGCGCTGGCCAGGCGCAAATGCGCTGCGCTCAGGTTCTCCTCGATCCTAAGCAGGTTGACCGGCGGCGCCGTAGTCGCAGTGCCCCACGACTGGCTCTCGACCCGCCCACCGAACGCGTTGTGCTGTAGGTAGAAGAACCTGGCCGCCCGCTGGATGTCCGTCAGCGTCGCCGGCACGGTCAGCTGCAGCCACTTGAACATCTCCCGGCTGGCCAGGGACCATTTGAACTGCCTGACGAACTCCTCGAGGTGGTGCTTGACGACCCGGTACAGGTTCACCAGCTCGCCGTTGACATCGTTGATGACCTCCACCTCGGCCGGGTGCCTCAGGAAATAGAGCGCGGCCCCGCCGGCGAACACCTCGACGTAGCAGGTATGGGGCGGGAAGCGGGTGAGCAGCGTGTCGGCCAGGCGGCGCTTGCCGCCCAGCCACGGGATGATCGGTTGAGGGTTCATTCTTGCAAGCCTATTTCGTAGGTTGAAATATTTCTGGTAGGCTTGGCACGCTCTGTACAGGGTGGCGGGCCTTGCCTGGCTTGCAGCTCGCTCTGCAATCTGGGGGCGTGGCCAGGTGTTCCAGCACCTGGCCACGTCGCCCGTCTTCAAACCGTTGCTTCGAGGGTCGCCCCTTCAATCGCGATGGGCGTGCCCGCCGCCTTCGGCAGCACGTGGATGTCGAGATGGGTGCCGGCGGGATAGGCCGGTAGCAGCAGCTCCCGGCCCGCCACGGCGATCGCCCCACTGATAGGCACCTGTTCGAACGGCCCATGATTGGCCGCCACGGTTACCTCGGCGCCATAGGCGTTGTCCAGCTCCCACCGCAACATCCAGGCGCCAGCGGCCGCGGGAGCCAGCGCAGGGTTGAACGCCCGGGCGACCAGGCCATCGTCCGCCGGGATGGCCGGGGTGCCGCTCCAGCCATATTCCAACGGGTAGTACTCCTCGTATTCGTCGCGGGCGGTGATCCGGACGCGTCCGCGCTCGCCCGGCTCCATGGCCATGATCCGCACTCGCTTACCCGGGGTGGGCGTCGGGCCAGCGAACAGCGTCCAGTCCTCCGGGATTGACCTCGGGAACACGCTGCCAGCGTTCTCGGTGCCTAACGTCGACGACAGCACGCCCGGCGCGCTGGCCACCGGCCACGCGCTGACCACGTCCAGTTCCTGTACCCGGCCGACTGGCGGGACACACTCCACGCTGGCCCAGGTGTTGTCCGGCCGCCGCACCCAGACGTAGAACGTCGCGGCGCCGGACGGATTCTCGACCCAGCACGACAGCGAGATGCGGCGGATCTGGCCACCGGCGGCCTCGAGGCCGACCAGGCGGCCGCTGTACGCCCATTGCGTGAGATCGTGGGCCAGGGCCACGATGTCGCCGCGTTGCACGAGCGCGGCATCCCAGCCGCTCTGCCACATGATCCTGCGCCGGTGGAAGTACTTGGACGCCGCGACCAGGTTGTTCTGCCGCTGGGCCTGGCTACGAGGCATGGCGTAACCGGCCGGGCTGGACTTCTGGTTAACCGGCAGCGGCACACCCGGCACTGGGGAATACACCGTGTCCGCCGCGTAGTCGTCGTCGCTGTTGGTGTAGGCCAGCACGAACTCGTCGACCGATTCATCGGTGTCATACGCGATCTGGAACGAGCCTGCGACGATGTTGGCCATGCCGAACGAACCGACGGTCGGCTGGCCAGGCGCCTCCCAGACGACGCCCAGCCGCCCCGTCGCCCAGGTTTTCGAGGCGCGGCCGGCTCCAGCGATGACGTCCAGAACCTCCCCGGCGGACATCTGCTCGATGACCACCATGCGGCATTCCAGGCCGTTTGCCTGGCAGAACTGCCCCCAGGCGATGATCGCGGCATAGTCCAGCCGGTCATTCGTCAGGCCGGCGCCGAACAGGCGGGGGCCGTTCGTAGGGTCGGGCCGATCCAGCCAGCCCTGGCCACCGCCCAGGTAGGCGGGCGTCGCGCTGCTGTTCAGGAAGCCGCCCCGGGCGTAGTAGAGGAAGAGCCAGGCGGGGTTCGTCGTGTTTCCCCACACCCAGGGCGCTGCCCCGTCGCCGGGATAGAGCCCTGGCGTCCACGGCGCTGCGCTGTCCCAGATCCAATGCCGGGGCCTCACGAACGCGCTCAGGCGCTCCAGACGCCCATTGAGCTGGCCCGAGGCCCTGATCAGCAGCGCCAGGCGCCGCTGGGCGGGGTATAGCGCGGGATCGGGGCGAAAGAATTTGATCCGCGTCAGCTCCAGCTCGCTGACGTCGTTCGCCTCGGTCGGGTCTGGGGTGAGGCGTCGCACGCGTACGTCGTAGTTGGCCACCTCGGGCATGTAGTGCCGGAACGTATGTCGCACCGGCGTTGTGCTGCCGCTCGAGATCGAGATCGAGAACGGAAACGCGGTCCAGCCCGCGTCGCCGACCTTGCGATACTGGCCCTCGAAATCGCAGGCGAGCGTCTCAATACCGCCGCCGGCAGACCGGAACAGCCGGCCGGCGATGTCGAACTGGACGTAGTTGCAGCCCACCCCGCTACTGCGGCGCTCGATCCAGCCATCGTTGTCGACGCCCTCGTGCTGCTCGAGTTTTCCGCCCTCCGCGATCTGAACGTTGGTCGGGAAATCGTCGCCGATCCAGCCGTCCGTCGTGTAGCCCGTCAGCCGGGTGCGATCGAGCTGGCCAGCGGGCACCCAGCTGTCATGCCGGGACCACGCGGAGTACTGTTCGAGAGGCGAGGAGCCGATGCGCAGCGCCGAGACCTCCAGGTCGCCGAAGCCGAGATTAAATATGCTGCAGAGCCGCTCGCTGTTGAACGTCTCGTAATACCCATAACCAACGATGATGTCGAGATACGTGCCGGGGTCGTGCCAAGTTGGCGGCGGCCCAGGGAATTCGCCACCGGTCTGCCAGGCCGCATAGCTGTCGTAGGTCGCAATGTGCTCGAATGGGCCGCCGGGGTTGTACCGCGTGACGAACGTATGGGGCTGCGTAACCGTCCCGCCCACCCGTTCGTATTCACGGACTTGGCCATCACCGTAATACCCGTAGCCGGAGATGTCGGGCGGCAGCAGCTCGACCCAGGGCGCCTCAGGCTCGTCGGCGATCGCATCCCAGACGAATGCCGGCGCGGTCTGGGACTCGTAGCGCGGGGTGTTGTTGACCACCTCGTGCGTGGTGCTCGGGTCAGGCACGTTCTCGGACCATGGCCGCGACGCGTAGTCCGGGAACACCTGGTGTTCGCCCAGCACCAGAGGAAGCGGGCCGTAGGTGCGCACCTGGTTGCTGCCGCCGTCCAGGGAATAGTTCGCCGGATCGTTGCGGGCCTTCGCGGCCGCCTGGCGCTTCGGGCCGAACAGCGCTTGCGCGACGAACGACAGCGCCACGCCGATTGCCAGGTTCACCGCGAAGGTCACGGCCAGATTGATCGCCGCGGCCGTGGCTGCGGTCTTCCCCGCGGCAACAGCCGAGGCCGCGGCGGCCTCACCCGCACCGGTTCCCCGCACGACCTGCCGCATGACCAGCAGATCCCCCGCACGAACGCGCACCCGCGGCCAGCGCCGCCGCGGGATGGACCTGGCGTTCAGCGTGACCTCGAGCGGGGTCGCCTGCAGCGCCAGGCGCCGCACCACGCTGTCCACTGTGTCGTGGCCGGTGCCCAGCAGCCGGGTGATCGTGCGGCGGCTGGCGGGCATCAGCGGGTTCGGCAGATAGACCGCCTCGAGGACGCCGGCTTTTTTAGAGCCAGGCGTAGTAGCCTTGGATGACATACCGGTTTTCCAGACGGTTGACGGGTTCGCGCACCGATGCGCCAAACCACTCGTCGCTGTGAAGGATGTACCCCTGCTCGATCGCGCAGTACAGGCCGATGTGTGCTGCCCGGCCCCTGGCCAGGATCAGCACGCCGGCCCCATCGAACGGCGCGTCGACGGGGCGCGCGAAATCCTGGGCGTACTTGGTGATCAGGCGCGCGCGGTGCAGCAGGTTGGACGACTGCTTGCGGGGAAACGTCATATCGCGGCCGAACACGTCGCGCAGCACCAGCTCCACAAGCTCGCCGCAGTCGCGCTGCGCGTGGGGAATATCGATGTAGGAATCGGACCAATGCGGCATCAGAACAACCCCGGGGCCGTCTCCGGCCGATAGGTGTAAGGCGTACCGGGTTTGTTGAGCACGTCGTCGTAGCCTAGGTCGGCCTGGATGGTTGGCACGGCCGCGACCACGTTGCTCATGTCCAGCACGAACTCGTCTTCGATGAAATCGGGCTGGCTGCGCAGGATCTGCAACACCTTGAGGACCGCGCCCCGGCCGCCGTGTGTGCGCTCGAGGAACGCCGAGATATCGCCTCCCAGGGTATCGATGGACAGCCTGGCCCGAGGCGTCGTCCGATCCTGATCGGACGGCAGCTGCACCGCGAACGCGCAGGCGACGTAGTTGTTGCCGTTGCTGACGACGTCCTGGTTGTCGTTGACGAATCGCAGCGGCGTGGCCACGAGAACATGCGAGATCTCGAGCAGGTAGATCGGCGCCTCGTCGGCCGACAGCGCCAGGGCATTTTCGACGTACCGCGAGGACTTGAGACGCGCCATGTCAGACCCAGTACTCCAGGGAGAACGAGACCGTCCATTCGTCGAATCGGTCCGTCAGCGGGGTGTATTCCACCGTGCCGCCGACGATCCTGGCCCGGCGCAGCTCGTGGTAGACCGGGTCGTACCACTCGAAGTGCAGCGCACCGGACCGCAGGGCCTGCCGCCGCCAGGATTCGAAGGCGAGCTGCTCGGCCTGCGTATGCAGCCGGTACTGCACGGGCACCTCGTATCGCTGGCGCGTATTGAGGGGATCCTGTTTGACATAGCCGTCCTCGAACTCGGTGCGATCGACGTTGTCCGCCGGCTGCAGCTTGTAGTTGTCGACCAGGAACTCCGGGTAGTCCGGAAAGGTTGGGTACGCCACGTCATGCCCCGCCGCGGTTGAAAACGGTCGGCAGCCCCCGGCTGATCGGACCGCCCGTCTCGATGTCCTCGAGCACGACAGCCAGCACCAGATCCCGGCCAGACAGTTCCTGGCTTTGGCTAGCGATGCGCTTGGGCGTGCCGTTGTTGGTGAACTGGACGACGACGTTCGGCGCGGCATCGGCGCTCGATGCCGCGACCGAACCACCCGTCGCATACCTGGCGATCGCTTGCGACGCGCGGACCAGGCCGCCGAACGCAAAGGACGGCCGGGGGAATTTCAGCGTGCGGATCGACTCCATGAAGCCGACGCCGTAGTGATTCACCGCACGCTCTGGCTGGATGAACTCGTTGTTGGCAACCCGGATCGGGCGCGACCCATCGACCACGGCCGGGATGCTGTCGCTCGTCCCCGTCCCTGGCCCGCGGATCAGGCCGCCCTGGGCGAAGCCGAAAATGCTCCCCACCGCGCTGAACAAGCTCCCGGCCAGCGATCCACCGCCGCCGCCGGCGGAGCCCGGGGTAAACGCGTCCGTGAGCAACTGCTTGATGCCGCTGCGCACGATGTCCCCTGCGATTTGCTTCAGGGTGCTCGCCGCCGCGTCACGCAGGTTGTGGAAATTCGCCACGGCCGACCCTGCCGCGTCGGCCAGCCCGTCAATCACCGTGTTGCGCATGCGCGTGCCCAGGTCGACGACAACGGGAGTCGTCGCCGCGATCTGGTTCTGCAGCGTACCGAGGCTCGTCGTCATGCTGTCGAGAGTCGCCGCGGCACCGGGCGGCAGGGCGTCGCGCACGCGTTGCAGCTCCGCGGCGATTGCCTGCAACATGGGGATCTGGGCGGCGCGGGCGTGATTGATCTGCCCTTGCGCCTCGATCTGACTAATCGCCCCGGTGCTGGCACGCTGCTGGATGGCTTCCTCCAGCACCGCGAGCTGCGCCTGCAGCCGCTGGGCCTCAGCCAACTTGTTGTTGAACTCGGCCTGGGCGGCGCCGGCCTGGATCAGCAACTCGATCCGTTCGCGGTCTTTCGCAGCAGCGGCTGGATCCTCGTTCCTGCCTGCAACCTCGAGATCAGCAGCGTATTGCTGCCGCAACTGCGCCTCGATTGCCGCCCGGTCGAAGTTCCCCGTGATCGCGGCCGTGTCCACCCGTAGCCGGATCGTCAGGTTGACCAATTTCAACTCTTCGGCCCGCTTCCAGGCGTCGAGGTCACGGCTCGCGGCGGCTTTGGACTGCTCCAGAACCTTGATCTGGGCAGCGATTTCGATCTTCCGAGACGACGTCATCCCGGGCGCGGTCAGTTCCTTCTCCAGAGCCTCGCGCTGGGCGTCGTAGTCGCGGTTGATGTCCGCGATCCGGCGGGCGTAAGCGTCGTTCAGGCTCATCCGCCCGCGCTCGAGTTCCTGCACCACCAGGGCGTCGCTGTCCCGAATCTGGGCCTGCAGGATCTGCAGGTCGGCCTTGATCCGCGCTGCGGCCACCTGGCCAGCGCGGTCGCCGGCCGGCGTGCCCTTGTTCGCCCGGTCCCGGATCGCCTTGAGGCGCGCGTCGTACTCCGCCTGGCTGATGCCACCGCCATCGGGGCCGGCGGCGAGCAGCTCGTCCAGCTTCTCCTTTTCTTTCTGGAGCTGCTCCGCGCCAGTCTGGTACGTCTTGGTCTCCGCATCGAACTGCTCGCGCAGCAGCTTGATGCGGCGATCCTTGGTTACCTTGGCCGCGCTCTCGTCGGCCTTGGCCGCCTCCGTCGCCTGTTGCTGCTGCAGCGTGGCCAACTGCTCCTGGGCCGCCTTCAGCATCGCTGGCAGCTTGAGGGCGGCCCGGGTGCCGCCTGCGGCGATCTGGGACTCCAGATTGGCGATCGCGGTCTTCTGCGCCTCGATCTGCTTCTCGAGGGTGGGGGCCTGGCCCCACCGCAGCATCGCGGCGAACGCCCCGCCGATGGCGCCAGTTACCCCCTCCCAGGCGCGTTGGAGCACGCCCAGGTTGCGCGGCAGGACCGTGCCGAACTGCTCGGCCAGGCGTTGGCTGAGCTGGAGCTGGGCCTCCTCGGTGCGCCCCTGTTCCACCAGCAGCGCGATGTGCCGGCGCTCGGCGGCGGTCAGCAGGTTGAACTGGTCGTCGAGCTGCTTGGCGGCCTGGGCCGGGTTCACAAACAGCTTGGCCAGGTTGGCCGCGGCGGCGTCGGTGCTGGACTTGGTGGCCTTGGCGTAGCCTTCCACCGCTGTGACCAGGTTGGCGATGACCGGCATTCCCAGGCGACCGGCCTGAACCATGGCGACGGCGGCGTCCTCCGCCACACGTTCGTTGATCCCGCTGATGCGGTTGGCCTGCTCGGCCACCGCCTCGATACGACCGGCCGTGGCGCCCGCGGCGTTGCCGGTCGTCTGCACTGCTACGGCCAGCGCTAGCGCCCGCCGCTCGGCCGCGACCATGTTCGCCACCAGCAGGCCGCCGACGGCCGCCAGGCCACCCAGCGCGAGAGATGCAGGGCCAATCGCGGCACGCATGGCTGCCAGCGCAGGCTTGATCCCGCCGAACGAATCTTTGATCTGGCCGCCCTGCTGGATAGCGACCATCCAGATCGGCATGCCGGAGACGATCGAGGTCGCGATGTCCGTGAACTGCGCCGGCAGCATGCGCATCGCCGCGGCGGTCTGGGCAGCCGAAACCCGCGTGCCAGCATAGCGCTGCTGCACAAGCGCCATCATGCGGGTGTGCTGATCAGCGGAGATCGCCCCTTTGTCGAGGGCGGCGTTCAGCGTTGCCTGGGCCGTGGCGAGCTGCTGGGCCTGGCCAGCGGCCGGATCCAGGATGGCGACCAGGCGGTCCAGGGCCTGGCGCTCTTTCTCCGTTGCGTCGCCGGCATCGTTGGCGGCCTGGGCCTGTTTCTTCTTGAACTCCTGCGCCTTGCGCTCTTGCTCCTCGTTCGGCGCCGACTGAGCGAGTGCGCGCGCCCGGCGCTCCTCCGCCGACGTGACCTGGTCGACGGCCTCGGCCAGGTCCTCCTGAGTGGCGACGACGGTCTCCGCCGCCCGGGCGGCATCGCGGGCCGATTTCGCAGCAGCATCGAACGGCGCCGTGGCGCCATTTGCCATGCCGGTGGTCGCCTGCTGGCCCGCCTGGCCCAGGTCGACAATGTCGCCCTTCAGGCTTTGGACAGCCTTGCGTGCATCGTCCAGCTTGGCCTGGACGCGCAGGGCTACTGTGAGATCAGCCGCCATGGAGCACCCTAGCCGCCGCCATGCAGGGCAACAGCCGTATGCGCTGCCTGGCGTTCGGCGTTTCGTTCATTCTGAGCTGCGATCGCGTTGAGATAGCCGATCAGTTCGGCGTAGGAGTAGCGGCGGATATCATCCCTGGCGTGACCGGCAGCGATGAGCTGCTGCGCAACTGCAAACCAATCGACATCAGCCGCTGCTGTATCGGCTGGATGGCCGCCAGGGTTGCCATAAAAAAATCCAGGTTCTCCTCGAGAACGACGTAGACGGCCTCGGCGATCGCCGCGATCGGCATGGCGCCGATGTCTGCAACCGTCAGCGCTACCGCCTGGTCGTCCTCGATCGGCATGACGCAGGCCGCCAGCAGGCGGTCCAGCGCGGCGCGCACCGGGTCGCCCTTCCGGAGCGCCTCCAGGGCTGTGAGATCGAACATGTCGCTCCGGTCCTGCATCCAGTTGCCGACGGTCAGAGCATCGTCAAATACCTCGAATGGGAGTTTCAATATATCGACCGCGCGGCCGGCTATTTCGCGTCGAGCTGGGGTTTGAAAAACGGATCTGGTCATTTGTGTTTACCTACTCTGAATCGTTGGTCGTACTGATGAACGGCGTCTGGCTATATGACGGACACGATCGACTCCAGGAACAGCCGCCGACGATCTCGCAGTGCCTTGAGCGCATTGAGGGTCAGCGGTGCCGAGGTAATCCCACACTCGGCACAGTCGAATGACCCCCCTTGAGTGCTCGTATAGGTATCCCGCCCCAGGGTCAGAAACGGTGTCGCACCGGATTTCGGCAGATAGGAGCCGGAACCGGTACCGTCGTAGCCGCTGGAGCTGTTCCCAACCAGCGCGGTCGCGCGCGTGGGAGTCGCGCCCATGTTGACCGTCGTGGCGAGAAAAACCCATTGCCCAGGCTGAACCGTTCCGACGATCGTGCTGTTGAAGGTTGTGCCGCGAAATGTCAGCCCAACATTGCGGACCCCTGAGCTAGCGGGTCCCGCGTACATGCCACCTCCCACTGACGCCTCCAAACTGCCAAAGGGCGTGTAGAGATACGCATCGTCCGGGAATCGATAGATCCCCCAGAGCGTGCAACGCCGGTTCTCTGAATCAGCGTAGTCGGTGCGCATCCCCTTGCCGGTAGCGTTCGGAATGGTGATGTGGGTATCGTTGTCGGTCGGGGCGGTAGAGATTGGCGTGAGTTCGTGGCCGGTGACCGGGTCCACCAGGCCGCTGGCCGGGTCGTAGAACTGCCAGTGTGCATATGAACCGACTTCGTAACCAGCAGGTGCGCCAATCAGTTCGAAATCGTCTGGCGACAATTCCGGCACGGTCGGGTCGTCGGCCATGTCGATAGGAATCATCAGTGTCAGCGTTCCCATATCGTCCTCGTTCAATGAAAAATTCTGATGATGTCGCGTTCGAAGTGGGGGCAGGCGTTAAACAGTCGATGCTCAATGCCATGATCGATAACCACCTCGTCTTCGGAGTCGCGCAGGTTGGTACTGGCTCCTTCGAGCACGATCAGCCCAGACCCTAGGTAGTCGAGGCCGGCCCGCAACTTCGCGCCCGCCTCCAGCGGTCGATCATGCGTCCACCGAACCTTGTCGCCGTCAACAATGGACTGGCCGGTGATCGTGACAGGTCCGAAGTTATCGACAATCCGGAATCCGTAGTCCGTGGTGGGAGCGAGGTTTTCAACGTCGAACCGCAACGGCTTCACCGGTACATCGAACACACCGGTGGTGGTGTTGCCCGACGAGTACGCCGACTTGAGTCGTAGCCAGCGTGGGCGCTCCCCCAGCGTGCTGATCGCATGTCGCTGCCGCGCGGCCAGCAAGCCAGTCTTGATATAGCCCGGCGCCAGCAAATGGACCTGATCCGACGCATATGCGCAGTGGTACGTGGGGCTGACGAGAGCAAAATTGTCGGGCTCCTCCTCGCACAGGTCATAGATGGCCAGCGCAGGACCTGGATTCGTTGTGAGCCGATAGCTCTCCTGCTGCAGGAGAAACTTGACCTTGTTGTTGCGGCCCGTCTTCGTGTGATAGGTCGCTTCTACCGACGCGCGCCAGGTGCGCAGCTGGCTCTTGAACGCGGCATAGGTCGTCCCTTGACCCGCGTCATTGGCCCCTATCAGTATGTGAACCGCATGCATCGCATAGGTCTTGGCCAACGCGGTAACCAGATCGAATCCCGCCTGAATGTGTGCCTCGGTCAGCCCGTACCAGCTGGCCCCCTCCCACACCTCTACGATTTTCGCCCCGCCTTTGCCTGCAGTGCTGCCTAGCCGGATGTTGGCACTGGGCGGTATGCCCGACGAGATGGCAGCTAGCTCGACCACCCGGTTGCTCGCGGCGCTGCACGGCGTTTCCCCGCGGTTGACGCCGGCATCAGGGGCTGGCGTGAGATCGTTCTCAACCAGCGGCGTCAGCGATGTCAGGCCTCCCAGACCGGATCGTGGTCCATCCGTGAATGTCAGATTGGCGTACGGTTGGGCTACGGTCAGCACGGGAATGCCGCGCGCACCAACCGACAGCGATTCACCTAGAACCAGATCGTGGACTACATCGGCGCGCGGCACGACCTCCCCCACTGGCAATGGGGTCGACGGAGTGCGTTCCGGAAGCTGCCCGCCAGCACCTTGACCAATCGGCCGGTTGGTCAGGGTGTCCCAGCCATTGATCACGCGAAAGTCGCGGGAAATCTGAAAGGCGATATACCGGCCGCCAGCCCGCTGCCGCAAGACCGATATAGAACTCAGCGTTCGGCCCACCGCACTGTCGGCCAGTGTGGCCACCGTATCGGGCGAAACCGCACCCCGGTAGACGAGTTCGCCGTTCCATTTGACGTAGACCAATGGCCGCCCGGTCACCGGATTGTGCGCTAGCACCCCGGCGACCTCCGGATGTGAACCCCGCCACACGGCAACCTGGGCGCGAGCAAACCGCTGGTTCAGCGTGTTGACATCGGCACGAACGGCGTTCACCTGCGATGCTGTTTGAACCGGCTCACCTATGGGCGTGGCGCTGCTGTTGCTGTCCTTGCGGTAGGGCTGCAACGAGCCATCCGGCAGCAACACCGAGAAATTGGCACCGATCGCGATCGTCGCATCGTCCAATCCTTCCAGGACGGAATCGCGGATGGCGGCGACTGCGAACGCGGAGTCACGCGCAATCTCTGAGCGGCTCGCCTCATTCGTTGCTAGCGTGACCAACGGCTGGATGGCGGCGGTTGCCGCAGCGACGGCCGGCTCGGTGTCAACAACGCTAAACGCTTCCCAACTGCTGCCCGTGTTCAGCCAGCTCTCCGTTCCACCCACCAGCCCCGCCCGGACGCCACGCCGAGGTTCGTAGTGTTTCCACGTCCCGGCGTTGAACGTTGCGTAGGTCCCATCGGAGTAAATCTGACCGTCTCCATTGGCCGGATCCAGGGGGTAGGACGTACCAGGCGGCTGCGGCGCGCTCAACGTGTACAGCCCCATGTGATCGTCGAGGCGGCGCAGGTTCTCATCCATGCCGTTGGGAGAATCAAATGGGTTCGTGTCCGAGCCGAACCCGACGAACAATCCTCGTGCTAGCTGATCAGTCATGGGTCACACTCATTGTGCGGTACCAGCGCGGCCGGACACTCAATGGCGGCAGCACCGGCTCGATGTTGATGTTGAGGGCGACAGCCGAGATGCTGTCGGCGATCACGTCCAGCGACTGGGTCGGCTGGATCTGGGTGCGATATGCGTCGACGCGCACGGGACGCTGCGTGATCGCATTCACCCCGTGGTAGACGATGCCCACGTAGCGGCCAGGCGCCGCGTGCCCCTCGATGATGTCCGTCCCGCTGGCACTGCGATAGCGGATGTCGACGTGAGTCCCATACGGGGCGGAAAACCCCCTGAGCATCCGGACGCCGAATGCTGCCCGTTCCCAGTGCTCACCCTCAACCCACGTCGTCCAGCTCGGTTCGACAACCACCGGCTGCGCCAGGTCGATCGGCTCACTCGAGAACAGCATGCTCTCTCGGATGACGGGAGCGTTTCCGACGTAGAGCCGGTCGGAGATATCTCGTCCCACGGATTCCGACCAGGTCCCGCCCAGACAGTCCGCCAGATTCGCGGCGCCCAGGCCGTACAGCGTCAGAGTCGCTGCGGTTGAGAGCACGATGGGGCCACCCCGTCGCTGACCGGGTCGTGGGTACGCGGCAACCCGAGGCATCTGCACCTGCTGCGTGATGGTCAACCCACCCGCGTTCCCAATGAACCGCCCCGGCGGCATCGCGAGCCCGGGTGTGGCAGGTTCGGTCGGCCAGTTGTTGCCCACGGAACCGCCCGTCGCATCGACGGCGCCGTTGGGCAGCAGCGGCGCCGTGAAATGCACACGGCCGCGGCCGACGTGGGCGTGCTGCGCAGGCATTTCAGATCTTCAGCGTGCCGTATTGGCTGAACGGGTTGCTGATCGTGCCTAGCGGGCGGGTCGGATCGCGCAGGACATTCCCCGTCAGCTCGAGCTGGGCGATGTTGTCGCTGATCACGTTCACTGTGGCGGCCGGGCCGAACTGCACTCGGAACAGGTCGAAATGAGTGGGGTCAGCACCACCTTCGGCCACGTTGTACCCGTCGAAATGCAGGGTCAGCTCGCGCGCCGGCTGCGAGTAGAGCTGGATCAACCTCTGCTCGCGGCGGGTGTAGCTAACCGCGATGTTCGGTTGGCCCTTCCCGGTCGTGATGGTCGGCGCGGGGATACTGCCGCCGACCACGTGCTCGATCGATCCGGACGGCGTGACGATGTAGTCGACGCCGGCCACATACGTTGTATCCCCATCCGGACTGGTGACCACCACGGGAATGTTGTCGTCGATCAGGTGCGTCAGCGGCTCCACAGCTCCCAGATGCAGCACGTGGGGTTCGTCCTCGACCGCAGCGCTGGCGATGGTGTTGTCGTAGCCGCTGCCGCTGGTGGCCAGCGCCCAGTTGTGCGGCGAATGGCAGCGCAGCGTCAGGGCAACGGCCACCGCGTCGATTTCTCGGCGCGAGCAGAAGGTGCCACCGGCCGGCGACGTGTAATCCTTGACGGTCTCGGTGGTTTCGGTGGCCGTCAGATTGAGCACCGGAGCGTTACCGAGGGGGATAAGGCCGGCGACCTTGGCCAGGTAGTCGGCATAGCCGGCGGCACTGATGACGCCGCGGCCGAGGAAGCAGCAGTATTGACGGGTGGCCACGTTAGGCTCCTTTCATGTTGCGTTGATGGGCAGGCTGGCGCGACGGGCGCGTGGCCGGACTGGAGGGAGCGGGCGGCGGGTTGGACACCGGCGGCGGGACGATCGCACCGCCGCGCTGCAGCCGCTCCTGTTGCCGAGGGCTGACAGGTGGCAGCTCGCCCCCGGGCTGGACTTCGACCACGGAGCCATCCCCGCGATGGAGAATGATCAGGCGGGCCGCGATCAGCGGAGCGGGCAGCGCGGCCGCTGGCGTCTCCACGAGGGGGGCGACCGCCGGCGTCGTGTCGGTGATCTGTTCAGATTGGTCCATGATTCACACACCCATATTCGTCTGACCACCACAGGTGTCCATCGCCCGTGAACTGGACGAGTTGGCCACCCATGAACTCCACCGGGTCATGATGTTGGTCGGGTTGCCAACCGCGCAGCGCGCCGGCAACGGCGCGGCGCAGGGCAGGCAGTTCGGCGAGGGCCTCGCCTCCGGTTGCATCGCGCACCTGGTCGACGACCAGCAACACCGCGTACAGCTCTATCCGGCCGCCGGCACAGCCGAGTTGGTCATTGCCTCTCTGCCGTGGCCGGTCCGACAGC
The DNA here is from genome assembly GCF_004216695.1 of Pigmentiphaga kullae. Lineage (GTDB taxonomy): Bacteria > Pseudomonadota > Gammaproteobacteria > Burkholderiales > Burkholderiaceae_B > Pigmentiphaga > Pigmentiphaga kullae. The sequence continues at coordinate 2,153,912 of NZ_SGXC01000001.1, read as the reverse complement.
GGCACAACGTAGATCGACCGGGGTCGCAGCGTGCCGCGCCTGGCGGCATCCAGGTCTGCGGCGCCGCCGATCTCCGCTACGTCGCGCAGCGTGATGCGTTCCTTGAGACGGTCGACGAGGAATCGCACGTCCATGCGTCCCCCTACCGGAAGTGCCGCAGCTGTTTGCGGCCGAAGGCGTTCGGCGCGCCGGTGATCCGGACGTCCGTGGGACTGGTGCGGCTGCCGGCAATCGGGTCGGTTTCACCGAGACTGAACTTCCCGTCAGCGGCGAGCTGGAGCAGCCGGAGCGCGTCCTTGTAATCCCGGACCACGGGGTCCGTCGCTTCCTGCGTGACCCGGTCCTTGTTGAGGAGGTAGCGGGTGATCGCCCTGGACCAGGACGTGACGACGTTCTTGCCAGTACTCGTCGGCGGTAGCTGTAGCGGCAGCACGTAGCGCTGCGCCAGGAATCCGTCGATCAGGGCGTCCGCTTCGCGCACCGCATCGGAGATCCGCGCAGCTGCTGCGTCCGCGTCGGCGATTTCCTCGGGCGACCAAGCACTGCGGTCCAGGCCGCGCAGCGTGGCGTCCATGAGCGCGAGGTCCCGGACGTCATGCTCGCGGGTGCTACCCAGCTGCGCGAGTTCGCGCGGGCCGGGCCGCTCAGCAAGTTCGGGCAGCGTGATGTAGGCCACTTACGCCTCGGTCGAGGTTTCTGCGGCGACGCCCAGCTCGGCGGCGGTCGGCGCGTCGATGGTCCCGCGTTCGGTAACCAGGTCTGGGTCGTTCTCGAGCCGCTCGAGCTGTTCGTCGGTCAGCCCCGAGATCACGATGCCGTAGGGTTCCTGGGAAAACCGGAAACCACAGCGCCGGATGGTGGTCGGGATGCTGCGAACCATGATCACGTCGACCTGCGGCTGGTTCGTCGAGGCTCCGGCCGACTCGTCGACCGGCCGAACCTGCGCCGCTGACACCGTGGCCACGGGCTTCGCCCTCGTTGCGGGCGCGCGCGGGGTCTTTCTGGGGGATTTGGTTGCCACCTGTTGCTCCTGTTGATTCCGCAGCCCACAAGGGCCAGGGCTGCGGGTGCATCCAGCTCTCACGCTTCAGGCCATCGCGTGGAGTAGTTCTGCTTCGCGCTCTCGGGGTGTATCAGGCCAGCCGGGGTGTAGCGAGCACGTCGACCACGTCGCGGTTGATGTTGGTCGCGCCGGCGGCGTTCCGCTCGGCCTTGACGACTTCAAGGGCGGCGGCGCGCAGCGAGGGCGGCACGAGCAACAGCTTGGGACGGATGCCCAGCGGGTTGCCGTTGTCGCCTTTGAGGGACTGCATGGCGGCGTAGACGTCGTTGAACGACTGGCTGTCCAGCGGCTCCTTGCTGGCATAAGCCAACTGCCAGAGGCCGAACCCAGTGTTCACACGCGCATCGGTGCCGTAGATGTACTCCTTGCGCATGAAGACGTTTTCGTCGGTTTCGTCCTGCAACGCCACGAAGTTGTAGTCCTTCCGCTTCTGGAAGATGATCGGTTTGATCACCCGGGTGAGGTCCAGCAGGTACCAGGCCGTGCCCGTGCCGCCCTGGAAGTTGCTGACGCTCACCTCGCGATTGCCGACCTTGACGGGGTGGTCGGTATCGAAGAAGTTCTGCCCGTCGTAGCACTTCTGGTTGAATCCGTCCGCTAGCAGGCGGAATACCAGCGTGTCGGGGTGCTCCTTGGCGTCCTGTCCCAGCTGCGCCATCAAGGGGCTGAAGACACCATAGCTGTCGTCTTCGATGGCCTCGCGATTTACGCCTACCGTGTTTTCGAAGGGCTTGTTCTTGATCGTGTAGTCGTGCAGCTCGAGGTTCTGGATGACGCGATCGCCGATCCACTCCCGAAAGCCCGTCGTTTTGCCTAGCCAGGGATAGGTTTCCTTGGACGTGGTGCTTGGCACGGTCAGAGCGATCTGCTGATACTCGCTCGGGGCACCGGCGAACGCGTTCTGAAACGCGGTCTGGTAGCCGATGAAGAGGTTCCGCAGGTTGGCGCGGTTGATTTCCATTTTGCTTGCTCCAGTCTGAATTGACGTTGCGAGATGGCCAGCGATCAGGGGGCGGCAGCCGCAGCGATAGCGGCGGCCAGCACCGGAGCCTGACTCACATCGACCCAGACCTGGCCGTCCTCGATGTCGATCACCAGGCCGGCCACCGCGGTGCCCGTTTTGCTGACGGTCTGGTCATCGGCCACGTAGGCCACCTTGCCGATGTCGGCGCGGGTCAGCTCGCCGGCTCCCGCCGAGTTGTCGAACAGGTACGTGCTGCGGCGCCCTTCGACGCGGCTGTCACCGGCGGCCAGGGACACTTGTTCCTGGGCTACGGCCCGGACGGTGTTGCCGGCCGCCGTGGCCGCGACGGCGTTGCCACTGTTGTCCAGGGCGTACATCGCGCCCACGTAGAGCACCGCGGCGGCGGCGAGGGGGTCGGAAACGAGTTCCCCGTCGCGGCGCGGGGTATTGCGGTCTGCTGTCAGAGCGGTCATGGCTGTCTCTCGATGTGGTGGAGGACTGGCGGTTAGGCGGCAGGCAGGTTCTTGGCGTAGGCGGCCGGATCCAGTCCCATGTTGGTGCAGATGGCCAGTTGGTCGGTGGTGAGTTGGGATGCGGCCTCACCGCCGTCCTTCGGCTTCCTGCCGCCGGTCTGCGTCCCGGCCAGCGCTGGGATCGGCTGGGCGACGTCCAGGTACGAGGTCAACGCGGCCAGGTTGGTATTGCCCAGGTCACGAGCCCACTTCTCCTGGGCCGGCAGCAGCTTCCCGGTCGCCAGGCCGTCCTTGACCAGCTGGTCCACCTCACCGTTGGTCAGTTTCTGGTTCAGCGCGGCCAGGTCGTTCTTGACCTGCTCGAACGTGGCCAGGGGCACGTACTGAGACAGGTCGGGGGATGCGCCGGCCGCGCGCGTTTGCAGCGCGCCGACGGCCGTCAGCACCGCGGTCATGGGCGAACCGGCGGGCACGCCCACCGCGGCGCACAGCGCGGCGACTTCGGATTCGGCCGGGGCGGCAGTCTTGGACTTGAGCCCGTTGACGGCCTCGATCGCTTGGTCGGCGGTGCTGTCGGCCGGCAGGCCCAACGCCTCCAGCAATCGCTTGAGCAGTTCGTTCATGGGAATCTCCTGTAGGGCAGTGAGGCTGGCCAGGCCGAATTGAGCCGCGGCCGCAGCGACGTCGCGCAACGCGATGGGCTGCATGCCGTCGATACCGGGGGTGTTCGTAATGGCGCCCATCAAAAGTTCGTGGACGCCGCCGGTTTCGTCGAAGGTGAAAACCGGCGAGAAGAAGAGATATTCCTTGGCATCGACACGCTGCCGTGCCAGAGCGGTCAGATCCACGCGGGCGAAGAGTCCTTCGCCGTCGCGCCAGAGCAGCTCACGAAACCAGCCCGCCGCTGGCGCCGGCTGGCCGTTCTTCTCCTTCAGGAGCGTCTGGTGCTCGTAGTCGATGACCAGCGGCGTGATCCGCGCATTGAATCGTGCGATGGCCTGCGCGGCGAGTTCGCTGTCGATATGCCAGAACGGCACTTTCATCTCGCGCCCATCGTTCGGCCGGAACTCGCCCGCAGGCGTAACCTGAATCTCGACCTGGCCGCTCGACATCGCCGGCAACTGAAATGCGCACGCGGCCACGGCAGCGCCGAGGACGGAATGTAGAGGCGGAGGGGTGTGGCGTTTGCTCATGCCTCGCATCTTGGCGAGGGGGGAGCCGGCTGTATTTTTCCCGCGGGAAAAATCGTGCAGGCCGTTGCAGCCCGCTGGTGGAATTCTGGCGGAGATCGGGACTCACCGCCAGTCGGCAGGGGTTGCCCCGGAGCCGTCGGGGTCGGACGGCCCCACAGAGGCGTTTATAAACGTTTAGGGGCGCTCGCGCATGCCGCCGCCGTACACGTGGGGGCAACGGGCAGAAAAACGCCCTAGAGGCGCTCTAGCCGAATGGGGTCACGAGGCCGCCGCAGCCAGGTAGTCCTCGACCAGGTCATTGATCTCAGCGAGGTCATCTGCGGATGTGCCGAGGTATGGGCGCGCCGGGAGCGTCACCGAGCTGAGGAATCGGCCACCTACACGCAGCGCTCGGCCCGTGCGTGGCTTGATGGTCCCGCCGAACTGCTGGATCGCCGCATAGACCAGGTTCGATCCCACGACAGCCTCATCATCTGTCGCCTGAGCCACCAGCGTGCCGCTGAGGTAGCCATTCAGCGTCAGGATCTTGTCCTGGTTCTTGGACTTCTGTCGCTGATACTCCGGATTGAGTGCCGCCCACGGGGTGCCATCCGGGGCCTGCTGTGTCCTGAATCGCTCACGCGAGCTGTTGTAGAGGTACTGGGCAATGTCGTCCATCAACGGCTGCGGGTGCTCCAGCGCGGCAGCTTGCCGGTCCAGGCCGGCTTCCGCGGCCCGGGTATCGAGGTCGATATCGACAGAAAGGAACGCACCAGCCATCAAAATCTCCTAAAATGGGCACGCGGCCCATCGATCGAGCAGCCCCTGCCGGGGCCTCCAATCCTACGATCGGGGGAGCCGGGTGCGGCAGCGCCCGGCCCGCACCGCTCACTCTCCATCCCTGCGGTACAACCGCACACCCAGTCGCATCGCTTCCAGGTACGCACCATCATTGGCCTGGAACGTTGTCACCCCAGCCCAGCCGTCCGCACCCACCTCGAATACCGCCAGCGCAGGCGTCGATTCGCCTTGAATCTGGAACCGGGCCAGGTAGCGCCGCCGCACGACCGCGCGGGCCGCACGGGCGAGCCATTCGATGCGCACCCAGATCTCGTCCGGATCGAGCAGCGCCTGGGCGAGGAGCGGCAAATAGCGTTCACGCCCACGTTTCAGCACCTTCCACTCGCCGTTCGTGACGTCGCGGAAGAGATCCGCTCCGACGACCAGGCGTTCGCCCACCACGTCCTGCACGATGGCGGGCCGGTCCAGCGTCGCTCCGAACTCCTGCAGGTAGTTCTCGACGTAGTACTCCGGCGTACCGCCGGCGGGCAGCAGCTGCTCCGCGTTGAATCGGCGGGGAGGTGGAAGCGGATCGGATGGGCGACGGTTCGGCACGCCAGGCCCCGACGAGCTGCTCGGACCAGCATCGTCGGGCCGCTCGCGTGGGATCGCCGACTGCAAGCGGCCGCGGCCTGGCGTGTAGGCCCACCCGGGATCAACCCCCTCGGGAACTCGCACCGTCCGCGGTCCGGTCGCGCTGTTCTTGCCGATGACCTGGTCGACCCACTTGATGGGTGGGGCCGTGTCCGGCCCTTTCTTGCCCATCCTGGCCAGGTCGCGGTCGTTGTGCGCGGACACCCAGCACTGACAGCCCCAGCCGTTCGGGCCGAAGTGGGTCTCCCACCAGGGATCATCCGCATGCAACACCGTGCCGTCCCATTCCAGGTGCAGCGGACGAGGATGCTCGACTGCATCGGAGTGGTTGTACCGCCACCAGGGGCGGCGCTCCTTCACTGCCTGCAGCTGCTGGTAGCGCCCGGCGGCATAGCTGCTGCGCAGGTTGGCGTCGTAGATCACCTTGCTGCGCCAGTTGCGCGAGCCGTTGTAGTCCCAACCGTGCGTGGCAACGATGCGATCGAAGTCCTGGCGGAACTGCTCCAGAGTTCCGCCTTGGGAGATGACCGCGTCGACAGCCTGGCGGAAATCGGTCAGCAGATCGTCCCGATTCGCTCCGGCGACCACGAACGCCCAGTCATGCTCGGCGCCGTAGATGTCAGCGTAGCTGGTCGTCCCGAGATTGAGTTTGCGGCGAAAGAACGCGATCTGCTCGGGAAACGGCATGGCGCCGTAGCTAACGCCCGTCGCCACCGGCAACCTCCTGCAGAATCTCGTAGCGGCCGGCCAGGGCCGCAGCGGTCAGGGCCTGGGCCATGCGCAGCGCATAGTCGTCCACCGACAGGTTCGGGTACAGCGTATCCAGGCCGTCACGGATCTCCTCGAGCGACTGGGCACGTTCGACCAGGCCGCGGATCTGGTCGACCCAGTCGGTTACCGCAGGCCCGACCGCCCGCGACGTTCGGGGCACCCACTGTGCTGGCGGATCGCCTACGGGCTGCCGGGCAGGCTGGGCGGTCAGCGCCGCCAACCCGGTGGCCGGCGCTGCGGCCGGTGCGGTCAGAATGTCCTCGCCTTCATCCGGTTCAGGAATACTCAGTCGCTCCTGCGCCCATTGCCTGCCGATCCGCATCCCCATGCCCACCAATTTCGGCAGGGACTCGGCGTATTGCCCGATGTCCTCTGGCTCCTCGATCGTTAGTTTCAGGCGCGGGGCGCGGCGGATTCCGCCAGGCGCCAGTCCGTTCAGCCACGCCATCGGGTAGATCAGATCGCGCGACAACGTCGACGAGATCTGTCGGCAGTCCGAAACCTGCAGATCCTTCCGGACCTCGTTGTGGACGTTGCCTAATGCGTTGGTGCTGCTCTTGCCGTCAGCCTGGCTGGTCAGGGTGCCACCCAAGATCGCCTTGCTTTCGCTGCGTTCGCACCAGTTGATCATCAGCTCGAACCCGGCCGGGTCCCCGCTGGCGGCATCCTTGAAATCGATCTTCATGCCTTCCGGGATGATCCCGGCGGCGTTGTGGCCAATCGATACCAGGGCGCGCAACAGGGTCGCCTTTTCCGCCTCCGAAGCGTTGGGCGGGTAGCTGCCCAGGCGCAGGGGAATGCCGGAGATCTCCAGGAACTCTGCCAGATCCCCTACGGAGTAATTTTTGAACAGATACGGCCACACCAGGACCCGGAACAATGCGGCACGCTCGATGTAGCCCGACTTCGCGCGGTGCGTGTGCGTGATCCAACCGAAGGGCTGCAGGGGTTCCCCCTGGCCACCGTTGCGCAGCAGGATCTCCTGCCGGTAGCCCCGAGCCAGTTTGAACCAGCTCTGAGGGCGATGGGTGATCGATGCGGGGATCCACAGACCCTCGACCCGGTGCCAGGCCAGCTCCAGGTTGGCAAATCCTTTGCCGATGGCGTCCGAGACATCAAACAGGGTTTCCTCGAAGTCGGGGATGTCGGTCATCATCTCCTCGAGCTGCTTCGCGTCCCGTTTCTCCCGGGCGGACGGGTTGGGCGGCGGCAGGATCTCATAGTCGCGGATGATGGCGCGGCGGCGCTTGCCCATTTCGCTGGCGATATGGGCGTCTTTCTCCTCCATGTCCTCAAACAGCTCGTACTGGGCAACGATGTCGCCCTGTTCGGCCGTGTCCAGGATCTGGGCCAGTCGGGACGGCGTCAGGCCGCGGGTCGGATGCCCCTGCCATTCGTGGCGCAGCATCGCTACGCGCGAGGTCTGCGGCTCTTCCAGGATGTCACGCGTAATGGGCCGGCCGTCCGGCCCCAGGATTTGCGGGGTCACCATGCTCCATGCTCCGGCAGGTTGATTTCAGGAATGTCGTCATCCGGCGCGCGCATTCGGCCGCGGCCGGTGCGATCGACCACGTTGTCGAACCCGCGCGGCGGGACCGGGATGGGCGTAAACGCGATCGCGCTGGACAGGTTCAGCGTGGCGTAGTTGGCCAGGCACAGCGCGATCGCGGAATCGCCGTGGCGCAGCAGCTCGGCGTCGACCAGGTCGCGGGTCCGAACCTCGGGCACCATGGGGATGCCATCGACGTTCTCGACTACGCGCAGATCGCTCTCGATATTGGCGTCCCGCGGCAGGTCGATCATCCCGTCCTCGAACAGATCCACCATCTTCGGCATCCACACGCCATACCACGCACGATTGAGCGTGACCTGGTGGACTCGGGTGGCACCGAACTCATCGGCGGTGTACTCCGCCATGATCTGGCCTGAGCCTGTGGCATCAATCGCCGCAGTGAATAGCCCAAGGAACCGAAGCACGTGCCAGAGGATCTGCTCCTGCTGGCGGCTCGGCACCTTGTGCAGCTCGATGATGAATGGGCAGGTCCGGCGCAACGTGCGCGTCACGCCCAGCGGCACGATTTCCGAGAAATCCCGGTGACGGGCGTAGTCCATGCCTATGCCCCAGCGCAACGATCGGTCCAAGGTGGCTAGCACCGGGTCGAGTTCCTTGGCAATCCAGTCCGCCACCCACGCTTCGCGCACGGGGGGGAGCCAGGACGTGAACGAGTCATCCAGCGTCAAGCGCAGGACGGGGCGTTCCTCCGGCATGGCGGCCTCGATCCAGACGCTCGGGATACATACGCCGTTGCCGTCCCGGGGAACGGCGTCCAGTTCTTCGCGCATGGCCGACACCCGTGGGCCGTAAGCGTTTCGGATCCGCATGTACCAGTCGCGTTTGCCGTCGGCAGTCGCGGGCGTCCCGTTCATCATGCAGACCCGCTCGTACAGGCCGTTGGCGACCGCATCGTCGAATGTCACCGTCATGACGATGGCATCCGGCCCGTACCGGCCCGCCTCGACGTCCTTCACGAACTGATTGAACGGGTTTTTCTTGCCGTTGTGGGACGAAATGACCGTGATCTGGCCGCCCCAGATCAACAGGGCAATGGCAGCGTCGAGCACACCCTGCACGTCCGGGTGAAACGCCGCCTCGTCGATGACCACGTGGCCCTGCAGGCCGCGAATGTTAGCCGGACGGCTCGACAGTGCACAGATCTGGAAACCGGAGGCAAATCGAATCCGATAGGCGTTGATGTGTCGCGTATTACCCTGGTCGTCCTGGTCCTCGAACAGGAATTCCTCAATGCTGGAGACACCTTCGCCCTGGGCCTGGACGATGACACGGGCGAACTTGGCGCAATAGCCAACAAATTCCAGCCCTTTTTCTTTCGTATCGCCGATGTAGTAAACGTTGTCCCCGCCGGCGGACTTGCGGGCGGCGGCGACGAGGGTTTTGTCCAGCGCCGTGGCGAAAGTGATCCCGGTCCGGCGCCCCTTCGGGCATACCTTGATCGACGCCGTCAGGGCTGCGAACTCCCGCTGGTGGCGCATGAGTACGCCCTCGGTCAGCGGGTTGAATCCGGCCGGGATCTCGCGGACGCGTGCCGGCAGCTCTTCCCAGTCGATGACTCGCTGGGTGCTCGATAGCGGCTGAACGCCGCTCATGACGCCATCCCGAGGACTTTCTTGCGCCAGAACTCGACCTGGTCGGCGTCCATGCCCTGGGCCTGGGCCACCTCCTGCAGGTTCGCTTCCTGCTCCCGCTGCAGCCGCTCCCGCGCGTCCTGTTCAATGGCCCGGCGCTCTTTCAGGCTCATGGTGCGGGCCTCCATGGCGGCCTTGGCCGCGCGGGCGAGCTGAGCGACTTCCTTGATGGACACGTCCTTGTCACCATGGGCCGACAGCGCCGCGTTGGCGGCCAACGTCGTCACGGCCTGGGCCAGCAGCGCCCCGGCGCGATCGCCGATGCCTTCGCCCAGTTCGCCGATCATGGCCCGCGCGCCTTCCTCGATCTCCCGCATGCGGGAGGTCAGCTCGGCAAAATTGGCCTGGTATCGATGGACGGCCGACCGGCTGGGCGTCTCTTCTTCCGGAAAACGGTCGCGCAGGTCGGCAATCATCTCGTTGAGGGTCAGCCGGTCCTCGCGGAGCAGCTTCTCCAGATGAGTGCGGACGGCCGGCGGCAACTTCTTGACGCTCGACTTACGGGCCATGTCAGGCCCCCGGCCGCTTGACGCCGGGCGCGACTGCGCGGCCGGTGGCCACGTCCTGGCCGCGCTCCCGCAGCGTGGCGACCAGGACGACATCCAGATTCTCGATGTCGAGCAGCCCCTGCTCCTCTAGCCAGCGCAGCTCGGTCTTGACCTGATCGCGTGACATCGAGTGGCCGAAGCTCTCCAGCGCGGCCCGCAGCACCGAGCTGTTCGCGCGATAGGCGGGCTGCTCGGCCAGCAGCCGCAGGATCACCAGACGCTGGTCCTCGCGCAGGAAATCCGAGAATTTGCTCATTGGGGGTTCCCCGTTACTTGTTGTTCAGCAGGTAGTTGTTGATGCGGTCGACGGTTGTCGTCAGAGGCACCAGGGCCTCGCGCAGCGCATCCAGCGTCGCCTTGACCGCCTTCACGTCGCCGGCCAGGTCGTGGACCAGTTCCTGGTCCGGCAGATGCCGCACGTGCTCCTCCAGGGCCGCGAGCTGCTGGCGCAGTGCCGCAACCTCCGCGGCATTGGCCGCATTCCGGCCCATCAAGTGCGCGTAGAGGGCGATGGCGCCCATCACCAGCCACTGAAGCAGGCCAACGCCCCATCTCAGGTCTTCGATGCTCATCGGCGTGATTGCTCCGTGGCCAGCCAGTTGATCAGGTCCATGTGGATCCCGGCGCATTTGCCATACAGCCCGTACATCACATCCAGCGCCTCGGTCATGTCGTCCCCATGGTTGCTACTCGGCGCCGCCGGCTCCGGACACGGCACCGCCATTTCCGCGGGCAACACCAGCGGCGGTGCCGGAGGTGGCGGCGGTGGCGGCCCGGATTCGGGAGGCTTCCAGGCGGCGCATGACGTCGTCGTCATAGCGGCAACCAAGGCGATCGCCAGCGGTTTTCTTGAGCGCATTGCGCAGCTCCTCGGTGGATTGAGAGTTGATGCGCCCAGCCTCGGCCAGGAGCCTGCTGAGTTGCGAGCTGGCAGCATTGCTGCGCGCAACCAGGTCATTGGTCCCGCGCAGCACGGTATTGAGCTGGTTCACCACGTTCGTGCTGCTGGCCGCGGTCACGCTGTCCTTGCCGGCCTGCTTGCCCTGCGCGAAGCCCGCCCGCTGGCCCAGGCCATACCCGGCCCCGATTCCCAGCAGAACCGCCAGGACCACCACAACGCCTGCGATCCATTTCATGGACATACCCCCGGCCCCCATCCAGCCGCGGCATACAGCGGCTGATGGCGGCGAATGATCCGATCGGGATAGGCACGGTTCTCGCGCCAGTTCGCCGCCGAGCGGCCTGCGTTGACCCGCTCGACGGACGAGAACCATGCCAGCGGATCGAGCCCCAGACTCGATGCCAGCGCCTGGTCACGGCTGATCCAGCCGAGGCCGCCGTTGTACGCAGACAGGGCCATGGCCATCCGCTCGCAGTCATCGCGTGCGCGGATGCGGTCGAACAGCCAGCGGTCGTAGGTTACGAGGGCGCGCAACGCCCATGCCGGGTTGTAGGGCCTGTTCTCGGCCAGCGCGGGGTACAGCCGCGAGATCCAGGCGGCGGTCGCCGGCATGAACTGGGCGAGGCCCTGGGCCCCCACGGCGGATACCGCATCCGGCCGCCAGGTGCTCTCCTGGTGAATCTGGCCTGCGAACGTCGCTACCGGGGCGTTCAGACCCCAGGCGTAGCGTGCGTTGCGCACCAGATCGTCTCGATACGCCAGGGCCGCGCGCGGAACATCCGCCGCGGCTGCGCAGCCCAGCCAGAGGATCAGGGGCAACAGCACTGCTGTCTGGATGCGCATCACAGGCCCAGCGCAACGCCCACGACGACAGCGAGGACGACGACAGCACGACGGATCATGGCCGCGCAGAAGACGAGCGCATAGCCATCCGCTACCGGGTAGTCGACGGATTCACACCCGCCACCGTCCAGCTCGCACCGCCAATCTTCCTTGAGGTAGCCGTCCGGCCTCGCGTAGGGGAACAGCGCACGATCCAGCCAGTACGCCACGACGGCGGCCAGGCTGATCAGCGCCAGTTTGTACAGGGCCACCGGCAACTGGGCGGGCGATACCAAGTAGATGGCAATGACCAGGATGATCGAGAGGATCAGCCAGGTGGTCAGGCGTGGGAGGAAGCGATAAACCGGGGGGACCAGATTGGCGGACATGCGACGTCTCCTGAAGGAACGTCGCCATCGTGCCGCTGCCCGCTATGGGCGTCTTTTGGACGAGGGAAAAATACGACCGAAAGACACGAGGGCTAAGGTACTACGAGCCCTCCCGTGGAATTGATCAATCCCGATCCATCAGCTCGATTATCGCTTTTTCCAATGCGTCGAAATAAGCTCTCCAAGCGTTCAGGGCCCGTCCGATTTGCTCAATATCGGAGCTGGCGGCCAGGGTTTCGCACTCGGCGGTGGCACGGTAGTACCCCTTGGCCAGGGTGCGCACAGAGGGTATCCCGAGCAATGCAACGGCGTAGGCTTGCGCGGCAACGGTGGACGGTAGCTCTTCGGCAGGCGTTTGCGGCCAACGTCGCCCCTCATCTCGCTGATTCAGCATTCGAGTCTGAGATTGCAAGATATACCCCCAGAACTCCTGGACAAGAGCCGCTTGCCGATCCTCCTTTTCCTTGGCTTCGGTGCGTCGCCAGCTCGCTTCTTCTCGCTCTTGTTGTTGGGTTACTTGTTTACTGGCTGCTCGTGCTGACAGGAGTTGGCTGACGATCCCCGCGGCCAAAGTCCCCACCGCTGTAATCAGGGCAACAAGCACCACATCGCTGATCTCGGACATCTCGGTTTCCGCCTCCCGCTTGACCGTGCCTACATGTCCCGTTTCTTCGCGGCTTCCATCGCCGCACGGCGGCGGGCGATCTCGTCAGCACCGTAGGCCGAGGTAATGGTCAGGAAACCGTTTTCGCCGACCAGCTTCTCGAGAAGCGAGATTGAGTTGCCCTGGGCATCCTTCCATTTTGCCCTCCGTCGATCCGGAATCGACGTGTCCAGTGTGGGAGGCCCATATTTCTCTGTCAGCGCGGCAACGATCTCATTGAAATACACCCGCCACGGGTCGACTTCGATGCTGACAACGCGCCCGTCCAGTACATAGGCGCGCAATTGAGTTGGCTTTCCCATGTAGGTCTTGTCTGGAAACGAGTCTGGTAAGCAAATCTCGTCATAGGGGCCATGCTGTGGTTTTACAGGCGTGCATTTCCAATGATGAAGCTGAAGAAAGGCTTCCTGGCTCTCACCAATGGGAAAACCCTTGAATTCAAATGCTGTGGCTTGAGCCGCCACCATTGAAAATGCTATTCCGAGCACTGCACGGAGAAAGACGCTCATCCCATCCCCCACATCAAGTATTCAGTAAACGAATCACGCGGAACTCAATTTACCGCCATGTCCGCCGTTTTTTTTATGTCTTTCGGCGAGGGGCAGCTGTAGCCAGGCGACGCCGCCAGTCATTTTTTTTGCGGGACATAGCTCGGCAATATCCGACGGTCCCAACACCAACACCGTCACGACCCGGTCTCCCTTCAACCGCAGATGGATGTGCTGTCGAATATTCGGTTTGTAGTTATCGATCGTGTGTGCTGCTTGCCCCACCCACCTCTTCATTTCTTCTTTTTCCCCACGTTGATGGTCAGTCCGTCCTGTCTGACTGGCCCGTGGATGAGCTGACCTATTTCCAGACGCTCTGCCTCGACTGAGTACTTGGCGGCCTTTTTATGAGCCACAGCACCCCGAAGTGCCCCCACTGCTGCGGCCTTACCAGCAGTCGGGGCCGTGCGATATAGCGCCAACAGTGCAATCTCGTCTTCAGAAAGAGACGGCGCTGGCGCCTGAGTGGTCGCCCAATCTCCTGTAAGCACATAGAGAACGTCGACCCCAAGCGTCGCTAGTGCCGAAAGCTGCACTGCTGTTGGGGACGAGACGCCCTTTTCCCAATCGATCAGCGTTCGCTTCTTGGCACCAGCAGCATCCGCAAACGCCGGCTGGGTGAGCCCGAGCCGTTCTCGTTCGGCCTTCAGACGCGCGCCAATGGCGCAGATATCCGCATCTTCCATGTTGACAGGTGCAGATTTCCGCACCAAAATATGTTGAAGAAATTGCCAATTTCATCGCATCAACTCCGGCCAAGGACAGCGCGAGAAATTGGCACTCCACCGTCAATCCGATCAGGAGCCCAGCATGACCTCTGACCAAATCAAGGCCAAATTCCGCCGCGAGGGCCGGACGTTCTCGGCCTTCGCTCGCGAGCACAACTACCGTTTGAACGATGTCTACCGCGTTCTGAACGGCCAATACAAGGGGCATTACGGCAAGGCGCACGAAATCGCTGTCGCCCTGGGCCTCAAAGCCAGCGCTGACCGTCAAGCCGCGTGAATGCGGCCATGTCCGATCCACAAGCGCCATGCCAATTATGCCCGCTGAAATGATTTTCTACACGTCGAAATCCCGGCTTTGTTTGGACGCCGGTATTCAACGCCGCTGAGGGGACCGTCCAACCATGCGCAGGAACTGGAAATCGGTTCAACCGAATAGCTTGCTGGAGGCGCTACGACTCGCGAAGGATTTTGCGATCGAGCGGCGCAGGCTCTCGGTTGAACGAATCGCCGATCTCATGGGCGTCACGCATGACGCCCTCTACAAGTGGCTCAGCACGGGCCGCATGCCCGCGAATCTGATCCCTGTCTACGAACACGCGTGCGGATGCAATTTCGTGACTCGCTGGCTGGCCGCAAGCAGCGGAAAACTCGTGATCGACCTCCCGGTCGGCCGCGATGCGACCGCGGCTGACATGCAGGCACTGCAAGAGCAATTGCATGGGGCGGTTGGCGCGCTCCTGCAGTTCTACGCGGGCCGCGCGGACCAGGATTCAACCATCTCGGCAATTCAGCTAGGCCTGGAAGGTCTGGCATGGCATCGCCACAACGTGCAGCAGCACGAGACCCCTCAACTTGATCTAGGAGTCCAGTCATGACCCGTGACGACATTCTCTATGCACTGGCGAAGCAGGTCCCGGATATGGAGCGCGGCTTCGAGATCCATACCAGCTACGGCGCCATCGTCATTCCGGCCGGGCCGTTGGCCGATTGCCTGCAGGCGGCCGTTCGTAAGGGCCTGCAGATCCAAGAGCACGCTGCGCGCAAGCTGGAGCAGATGACCAAGTGCTGCTCTCAGCACGCCGAGCGCCCACCTACGTGGGTGCCGAATCCTCTGTTCCCGACGACGGCTGATCACGGCGATTTCCTGCGTGCACTTATCCGTCCGAATCCCCAGGCCGTGCAAAGGGTCGTAGAACGGGCCTTAGCCAATCCGGAGTCCTATCGAGCTCAGACAGCGAGTCTGCGTGCCGATATAGAACGGCTAGCACTGGAGCACGGGATGCCTGATCTCGCTGCATCCCTTCGAGCCTTGTGTACAGGCTCTGAGCAATCGCCTGCCGGGCCGGTAGATCCTCAAGGTGGAGCCCCCAAATGAGTTCCTCCACGAGGATTTCCATGACCTGCAGGCGCTCTTCGAGCGTCAGCGGCTCGCTTTCGGCTTTGTTCATGACGGCTGTTCCCGGTGTCAAGAACTGGACGGTATCACACGGGGGACTGTCGAAATGAGCGATGACCGCTACGTCAGCGACCAGGTCCAGCGCACGCTGAAAGTCATGCTTGCCCTGGCCGCCCGCGATTTCCAAGGGTTGCGGCTCAAGGACGTCGCCGCCGCCGTCGATATCCCGGCCCCAACGGCATTACGCGCGCTGGAGAACCTGCGGGCCGCCGGCCTGGCCGAACGCGATCCGACCCAATCCGATATGTGGCTGCTCGGACCGAAGCTGGTCCAGGTCGCCCATGCATTCGACGCCGCCATGGGCCGCGCACAGACCGCCCTGGACGAGCGCCGCCAACGCTATACCCGCCTGCCGTAAGGAGCACATACCGTGGCCAGAAAGAAAACCGAAGTCGCCGTCGCGGCACCATTGCCCGAGGTGAACACACAGGCATACGTCGAAGACGTCATCGCCGTCCGCACGGTCGCCGACATACAACGGCAGGACGAAATGGACGAGGTCCTCGCGGCCGGAGTCGACCTCGGACGGCTGGAGGCGCTCGACTTTGTGGCGACCGTCGCCAATTCCGCCTTGATCCAGATATTTGAAAACGTAAAGAAATCAAAGGCTTGGAGGTTGCTGCGGAATCCCAAGAGTGGCGACGGTCGCCATTTTGAAAGTATTGACGAGTTCTGCGAAGCCAAGCTGGGCAAGAGCTACAGGCGCATGCGCGAGATCGCATCCAACCATCGGCTCCTGGGCCAGGAGGCGTTCGAGCAAGCGGAGCGCATCGGCCTCCATCAGCGCGACTACAACGCGATCAAGGCGCTGCCGGCGCCCGACCAAGAGCTGATCCGGCGGGCCGTCGAAGAGGCCAAGACCCGGGATGAGGTTGTGGACCTCATGCAGGAGCTGGCGGTCCGCCATGGCAAGGAGCGGGAAGCCCATGGCAAAGAACTGGAGGACGCCAAGGCCGAACAGCGGGCGCTGGAGAAACTGTCCGCCGACGCAGCGAAGGAGAAACAGCGCCTGCAGGTCAAGCTGGAGAAACTGCAACTGGGCACCGCCTCCTGGGAAGACAAGGTTGCCGAGTTCAAAGAGGAGATCGGCAAGCGCCAGGCCATCGTCGACGAGGCGCTGGGCCGCCACCTGGAGGCTGCCACGGCGCTGGATGCGTGGTGGACTGAACAGGTGACCAGCCGCGACGGCTACGACCCTGAAATGCAGGTTGACCTGCCGGTACCGGTACTCACGGTGCTGATGCAGTTGGTGGACGCTGTCGATCGCAGTGCGCAGGTCGTGGCGGCGGTCCAGGCCGATCTGCACAACCGGTTCGGCCAAGAGATCGACCAGTTCCGATCGCACCGGCTCGCCGACTCCGATGAGGGGGGCAGCGATGACGACATGGAGGCATAGCGTCATGGCGATCGCACACGACTCGCTGACCTACCTGCGCGACGTGGCCGCCCAGCTGGATAACCTGGGAGCCCGAGCCGGCCGCCGCGCGTTGATCGAACGTGCCGCGACGTTCCTGGGCTGCTCACCGCAGACCGTGTACCGACAGCTGCAGACGAATTGCGGTTGGACATCGGGTCGCAAGGCCCGTATCGACAAGGGCTCAACGTCTGTCGCCACGGAAGCCCTGCAGGCCCTGGGCGCCGCACAGCGCGAATCAGTGCGGGACAACGGCAAGCAGACGATGTTCACGCCGGTGTCGCGCAGCATCCTGGTCAACAACGGCGTCACGTTCGGCGTCAGCAACAGCCAGCTCAACCGGCTGATGCGCGACCGGCGCCTGAATGTCGCCGCCCAGCGCAGCGGCAGCACGGTGCAGCGACTACGCGCACTGCACCCGAACCATGTTCACGAGATCGACCCGTCGCTGTGCCTCGTTTACTACCTGCGTGGCAAGCAATACATCATGCGCGACTCCGAGTTCTACAAGAACAAGCTGGAGAACTACGCCAAGGTCAAGTTCAAGGTCTTTCGTTACGTGCTCTACGACCGCGCGAGCGGTGTCGTCATCCCCTGGTACACCGAAGCCGCGGGCGAGGACATGCACGGCCTGTTCGACTTCCTCATGTTCGCCTGGGGCCAGCAGGACGGGCGGCTGTTCCACGGCGTGCCGCACCTGGTGCTGTGGGACAAGGGCTCGGCCAACCGCGCAGGCCCGATCCTGAACCTGCTGGAGGCGCTGGATGTCCGGTACGAGACCCACGAGGCCGGCCACGCGCGAGTCAAGGGTGGCGTCGAGAACGGCAACAACTTGGTCGAGACCCAATTCGAGAGCCGCCTGCGGTTCGAGCCCGTGCATGACGTCGTCGCGCTCAATCGCGCCGCCAGTGCCTGGACCAATGCGTACAACGCCAACCTGATTCCGGAGCAGGACACGCGCCTGCGGCGCAATGGGCGAGTGGTCGGTGCCCGCCTGGATCTGTGGCAGACCATCACCGCCGATCAACTGCGCATTCTCTGGCCCGTCGACATCTGCCGGGCGCTGATGGCCAGTCGGCCGGAGGAGCGCAAGGTGCGGCCCGACCTGACGATCACGTTCAAGCACCCGAATGCAGCGAGCGCGAACAGCTATCCGCTGCGCGGCCTGGCCGGAGTCAACCGCGGCGACACGGTGCTGGTGCAGGCGCTGGCCTACGGCGACGACGCGATCCAGGTGAAGGTGCCGCGATACGACGGCGAGATGCTGGTCTATCGCGTCGAGCCCGAGCGTGACGTCGATCGGTACGAGCAGCGCCTGTCGGCCGCCGTCATCGGCGAGGAATACAAGGCCGCGCCGCAGACCGACATCGAGCGAGCCGCCCGGGTGCTGGATCAGACCGCCTATCCCGGCCTGAGCGTCGAGGAGGTCAAGAAGGCGCGGTCACGCAAGGCCGTCCCGTTCAACGGCCAGCTGAACGCGCATTCCCACCTGGAGGATGTTGCGCTGCCGGCCTATCTGCCGAAGGTTGGCGAGGAGATCGACACGCCCGCGCACGTGGCCGCGGTCATCCCAACGTTGTCGGCCGATGCCGCCATGCTGCGACTGGTCGATGCGTTGCGCCGCAGCCTGACCCCGGAGGAGAACGCCTGGTTCCGTCGCTCGTATGCCGAGGGTGTGCGCGAGGACCAGGTCGACGCCCTGATCGAGCAATTCCGACAACCCCGGCGCCCCGAAGTCGGTGCCCCAACGCTGCGCATCGCATAGGAGGCATCGCGCCATGTCGCTGAAACTCAAGCTGGTCCTGGCTGATAACCGGATTTCCTACAACAAGCTGGGAATGCTGATCAAGTCGCAGGGCGGAGCCACCTGGTCGCCCGCGACGTTCTCTCAGATCGTGAATCACAACCGCTGGCCGACCGGAACACCGCTGCACGAGCAACAGCAGCAGATCCGCAAGGCCCTACGGGCGGCAGGTGTGCCGCCCACCGAGTTCAACCAGTTGTTCGACGAGCTGAAAGCCGGCGTGGACGTCCTGGCAGATACCACGCCGGCCGAGGCTGATCCCTTAGACGAAGAGGAGCCCCACAAGATGTTACTCCGAAAGCAACCCCTGACCCCGGAATGCCGCCGGCATTTCAAGATCGTGCGCGACCCGTTCACCGACGAGATGGAGTCGTCCGAGGACGTCTATCTGTCCGACGACATCCGCTACGTGCGGGCCGCAGTACGCCAGTGCGCCAAGCACGGCGGCATGCTCGCCGTCGTGGGGGAGTCGGGCGCCGGCAAGACGACCATCAAGCGGGACCTGAAGGAGTGGATCTCCACCACACGCGAGCCGATCACTGTGATCGAGCCCTACGTGCTGGGCGTCGAGGACGGCGAAAGCGCCAAGTTCAACCGCACGATGCGCGCGCAGGACATCGCGTCCGCGATCATTCGCGGCATCGACCGCCTGGCCATCGTGCGCCAAACCGCGCAGTCGCGCAGCGAGCAGGTGCATGAGCTGCTGCGGTCATCGGCAAAGGCTGGCCACCGGCATGTCCTGGTCATCGAGGAGGCCCACGACCTGCCCATCCCGACGCTCAAGCACCTGAAGCGATTCTACGAACTCGAGCCCGAGAGCGGATTCGGTCGGCTGCTGTCCATCCTGCTGATCGGCCAGACCGAGCTGGCCTGGAAGCTGGACGATCGCAATCCGCGAGTTCGAGAAGTCGTCCAGCGCATGGAGATCGCCACGCTCGGCCCGCTGGATGACGAGCTGCAGCCGTACCTCAAGCACAAGTTCAAGCGGGTCGAGATCGATGCCGATTCCATCTTCGACGCCACCGCGTTCGACGAGATGCGCACCCGCCTGCAGGCATCTCAGACGGTCGGCCGCGGCCAGGGGCGGCGCGTTGTCACGCGTTCGATCTGCTACCCGCTCGCGGTCAACAACCTGGCCAGCATCGCGCTGAACCAGGCCGCCCGGATCAGCGCGAAAAAGGTGACCGGCGAGCTGATCGCCGCCGCCATTCGCGCGCAAGTGGAGTTCTGACCATGACCACGACCCTGCAACTGGTAGAGGCCGACACCGTCGACCTGCGCCCCTCGCGCATCTTCACATCCGACTTCATCGCTCGACTGTCTGCGCTGAACGCGGCGGGCCGCCGGCTGCGCGAACTCGGCTTCACGATCAACGGGGAATGGGTGCGCATGGATCGCGGCTGCCCGCTCATCACCCTCGACGTCCACCCCTACGACTGGCAGTCGCAGCGGCTGCTGCGCCGGTTCATCTCGATTCGCTGCCTGGTGGCCGAAGGCATGAACCGTACTGAGCACGGATCGCTGGAGGGCGTCGATGTGTGCTGGCCGGCGTCGCCCGATTTCGTGGGCATCGACGAGTCGGCCACGGGGAGCGGGCTATGAGCGGACGCATCCAGATCACCCAGGGGCCGACTCTGGCCAATCCCGACGCCATCCAGGACGAGCGAGAACTGCGGGCAGAGCTCGATCGCTTGAACGAAACCTGCCTGCAAGCGACGGCGTTGCTGCACGAAATGACCGTCATCGCTCGACGCCAGGCGGACCTGATCAGCGGCCTGATCGACATGTACGAATCGGGGGATGCAACGGGTCTCTCGCGGCAATTGCGGCACCTGGCCGGCCACCGCCTACAGCAGCTCCAGATCGGCAAGCCGGTCGCCCATTGAGCTGCAGATTCTCAACCTTCGACAGGAGTACTTCGATGACCAAACCCGTTCCAGACGGCTACATGGAGGACGGCCAGGGTCGACTGATCCCGGTGGACGCTATCAAGCCGATCGACCTGGCCCGCGACGCCCTGGTGCGCGAGATTGCGGAAAAGGCCCGCGCGATGTCCGGCCAGCTCAAGGCGTTGAAACAAAGCACGTTCGCTGACATCGAGGCGTTCGTTGACATGTCCGCCGAGCAGTACGGCATCAATCTGGGCGGCGCCAAGGGCAATGT
Organism: Pigmentiphaga kullae; assembly: GCF_004216695.1. Taxonomy (GTDB): domain Bacteria; phylum Pseudomonadota; class Gammaproteobacteria; order Burkholderiales; family Burkholderiaceae_B; genus Pigmentiphaga; species Pigmentiphaga kullae. The sequence goes on along the minus strand of NZ_SGXC01000001.1, from coordinate 2,133,394 downwards.
GACGCTGCTGTCGTTCGACGGCCGCATCAAGATTCTGCGCGCTACGGACGACCAGATCGTCTTCGACGAACGTCTCCAGGCCGCCAAGGCTCTGATCGACGAATGCCTGAACGAATGGACGGCCTCGGCTGGCCCCGAACTGCGGGCGATCGTTGATCGCGCGTTCGAGGTCGACAAGGCCGGCAAGCTCAGCACCAGCCGCGTGTTGTCTTTGCGCCGTGTCGATATCAAGGATGCCCGCTGGCAGGAGGCAATGCGCGCAATCAGCGACTCGATACAGATCGTGGGCAGCAAGAGCTACGTGCGTGTCTACGAGCGCATCGACGACACCGATCGGTATCGCCAGATTCCGCTCGACGTCGCGGGAGCCTGAGATGCGGATCGAGCTGCTCACGCGCCCCTGGCCGAGCTACTTCAATACGCGCCTCGGCGCGCTGGTCGGCGAAATGGCCGAGGCCGGCAGCGACGACGTGGCGATGACCTTCCTGAAAGACGGACAACCCGTATGCGCCGTGATCGTCCTGACCAGCGATCCGGCGACCGTTCGGGCCTACATGGACGCGGTCACCGCCGTGGGCGACCGCGTCCAGATAGGCCCTACCGACGTTTAAACCCGCAGCCGGCCGGGTATCTCCGCCGGCACAACCACAAGGAAATCGACATGAGCCTCACCAAAAAAGAATTGATCGCCAAGGTCGCCGACGAAACCGGCTACTCGCGCAAGGACACCGAGCTTGTGCTCGACAGCCTGGCTGGCACGCTGTCCCAGGCGCTGGCCAGCGGGGCCGAGTTCGTCCTGCCGGGCGTCGGCAAGTTTTCGACTAGCCAGCGCGCCGCGCGCACGGGCCGGAATCCGGCCACGGGCGAGTCCATTCAGATCCCGGCCTCCACGTCCGTGAAGTTCAGCGCCACCAAGGCCCTGAAGGACGCCGTGAACGCGTAGGGAAGCGAAACCGCCCGGTGGGGCGGTCTGCCGAGCGTGGTGGCTCGGTACTGATGAGCAGCCATAGGAGATTCACGATGGAAAAGAGCTTGGCAGCCGAAGCGGCCATTGCACAGATCAAGGAGGTGGTGCGCCAGTACACCGCACCGGCGGGCATTCCGAAGTACGAAGCACTGCGACAGATCATCGACATCGTCGAGGACTATGTGGCTCCAGCGCAGTCTGCCGAGGTTTTCGCGGAGGAGATCACGGCGGCCATGATTGCAGCCGGGGCTGCTGCGGCACGGATCAATGTTGAGCGTACCGGCGGCAACGATCCCGTTGTCATTTACCGGGCGATGCGCACCGAGGCCATCAAGGCCGCCCTGGGCGCGCCGGCATGTTCCTCTGGAGAATGACATGCCCACGAAAACTGACCAGATCCTGGATATGATCGCCGCCCGGCCGGGTATCCGCTCGGTCGAGATCGCTGAAGAAATGGCCATGGAAGCCACGGCTGTCTCGAGCCTGTTGAAGAGGTTGGTCGACGGAGGAAGGCTGCGCGCTGAACAGGTAACAGCTCCCAATGGCCGCAAAGTGACCGCATACACCATGATCGGAACGTTTGGCGATGGCAGCGAAGTACTTGTGCCGCGACAGCTCTGGAGCCGCGTAGTGGGCATACCCGAGAAGGGGCCATTCTCCGTTGGGCTGGCAAGCAACGGCCGGCTGACCCTTGAACTCGGCCGCAAGTCCATGGTGCTGTCGGCGGAGCAAGCACGCCAGCTCGTGCAGTACTTGGATGGCATCAACGTCGAGAAGATCCTCGGCCCAGGGAGCGCGGCGTGAACGTGCCCGACAGGCGCCTCCAGCTGATCCGCCTTGTCCATGTTGCCGCCCGCGAGCTGCAACTGGACAAGGACACCTATCGTGCCGCCCTGCAGGCTGCTACGACGACGGCTGCCAGACCAGGCAAATCCAGCGCGGCCGAGATGTCGGCGGTAGAGCTGGAGCGGGTGCTGGCCCATTTCAAGCGCACTGGGTTCAAGGTTCGCTCCAAGGACAGTGGAGGCCGTCAGGGGAGGCCGCTGGATCAATCTCCCACGGCTAGCAAGCTTCGCGCCGTATGGCTCGATCTCGCAAGCCTGGGCATCATCCGCGACGCGTCGGAGGCGGCTCTGGCCGCGTGGGTCCAGCGGGAAACCGGCATCGCCGCGATCGACTGGCTGGACGGGGAGCAGCGTAGCAAGTGCATCGAGAAGGCCAAGAAGTGGCGCGACCGAATCATCCACGGCCGACGCGTTGCTCTAGCTGGTGCGCTGGGCGTCGCGTTTTCATCCCGTGGCGCCGGATTGGCGGCTCTCCGCAAGGCTATCGACGCGGCCGCCCAGAAAGTCCTGGGGCGATCGATCGACGTCGAGAGCATGCATGAGGACGAGTACCAGCTGCTGCTCCGCTCGGCGGGGCGGCCCCAGTAGGAGGCGACATGGAAGCCCCACAGCCTAAGCGCGTATCCCCCGCCGAGATCAAGCGCCACGAGCTGCTCTCCGACATCATGGCGCACGCGCGCCAGGTGCTCCTCGAGCACGGGGTGGCCGATGCTGTGGCTGAGCAGGTTGCCGTCGCAATCGCCGACCACCTGGCCCAGCATTGGCGCGGCCAGGTCATCACGATCCCGGCCGACTACCACTATGGGATCGCGGTCCGTGACGAGGCGCTCTACAGGCAGTTTCGTGGGGATTACGGCGCGCTCGCCCGGCTGGCGGGCATGACCGAGAGCGGGGTGCGCAAGATGGTCGCCCGCGTCCAGCAGCGCCTCCACGCCCGAAACCAGGGCCGCCTGTTCGACTGATTCGGCCGCCCGGCTGAATTACACCCCTCGCAACGCTATTTCAAACAGGTTCCCGATATTTCCCGGTTCATCCCGGCCTGTTTCGGATTTATCGCGGTTATCGGGGTGGATATATCTCACCTCTGTTCAGGCCGCCGCGCTGGGCGCGCTCCCCGCCGCCCTGCTCGCGCAGACCACCGAACCGGCCACCTTGCAGGAAATCCGCGTCGAAGCCACCCCCGAGCGCGAGACCGCCACCGGCCCCGTCTACGGCTACGCCGCCAGGCGCTCGGCCACGGCCACCAAGACGGACACGCCATTGCACGAGACGCCGCAGTCGGTCACCGTGGTCACGCGCGACCAGTTGACGGACCAGGGGGCCACCAATCTGCAGGACGCGCTGGGCTACGCGGCCGGCGTGCGGTCCGACGCCTATGGCATCGACTCGCGCGCCGATTCGGTCCGCATACGCGGCACCGAGCCCACCCTGTACCTGGACGGCCTGCGCCAGCACTACGACTACTACACCAGCACCACCCGTATCGAACCCTACACGCTGGAGCGCCTGGAGGTGCTGCGCGGGCCGGCCGCCATGCTGTACGGCCAGGGCAGCACCGGCGGCATCATCAACATGGTCAGCAAGCGCCCGCAGGCCGAATTCCAGGGCGAAGCGGGCATACAACTGGGCAACCGCGGCCGCAAGCAGGCGCAGGTGGACCTGACCGGGCCGCTGACGGCCGACGGACAGTGGCTGTACCGGCTCGTCGCGCTCAAGCGCGATGCCGACACCCAGGTCGATCATGTGAAGGACAACCGCAGCCTGGTCATGCCCTCGCTGACGTGGCGTCCCAGCGCATCGACCTCGCTCACGCTGCAAGGCCTGTGGCAGAAGGATGAAAGCGGCTCGACCGCGCAGTTCATGCCGTGGTCGGGCATGCGCACCGACAACCCCAACGGCAGGATTCCCACCAGCCGCTTCATCGGCGAACCCGGCCACGACCGCTACGATTCGCGCCGCACCTCGTTCGGCTGGCTGTTCGAGCACCGCTTCAACGACCAGTGGTCCTTCAGCCAGGGCTTTCGCCATGCCAACAACAAGGTGGATTACCTGACGCATTATGCGGACTCGTTCACCGATCCGGGCGGCTGGGCCGCCGACCCGATCAACCAGCGCCGCATCGCCCGCTATGCGGACGACGCCATCACCAAGGTACGCATCGACACGCTGGACCAGCACCTGACCGGCAAGCTGCAGACCGGTATCGTGCAGCACCAGGTCCTGCTGGGCTTCGACTGGACCCGCTACCGCCGCGACCGGCGCAGCGGCATCGCCGACGGCGGCACCATCGACGCCTACGATCCGGTCTACGGCAACTACACGCCGCCCGAATTGACCGACGAGCCGCGCTACACGCTGCGCCAGGCAGGCCTGTATCTGCAGGACCAGATGAAGATAGGCAGGCACTGGATCGTGGCCGCCGGCATCCGCCACGACCGCACCACGGCCGGACTGGCCGGCAGCGCCGACGAGAAGGACAATGCCACGACCAAGCGCCTGGGCGTGATGTACGTGGCCGACAACGGCCTGGCGCCCTACGTCAACTACAGCGAATCCTTCACGCCGGTACCCGGCACCGACAAAAGCGGCGCACGCTTCAAGCCCCTGCGCGGCGAACAGTGGGAAGTGGGCGTCAAGCACCAGTCGGCCGACGGCCGGCGCATGGCCACCGCCTCGGTCTACCAGCTCAAGGAAAAGAACCAGTTGGCGGGCGACCCGACCAATCCGCTCTATTCCGTCCAGGTGGGCGCCACCAAGACCAAGGGCCTGGAGCTCGAATACCGCGGCGCGATCACCCGCAGCTTCGACCTGATCGCGCACTACAACTACATCGACCTCGACAAGTCGCTCGAAGGCATGCCGCGCCACCAGGCGGCGGCATGGGGCAAATGGCGCTTCGCCGTGGGCGACGTGAACGGCTTCGCGCTGGGTGCCGGGGTACGCTGGATGAGCTCGTTCCGCGACGGCGTGGCCCCCACCACGCCCTCGGTCACGCTGTTCGACGCCATGGTCTCGTACGAGACCGACCACTGGCGCTACGCGCTCAACCTGAACAACCTGACCGACAAGACCTACGTGGCGACGTGCCTGTCGCGCGGGGATTGCTGGTACGGCGCGCGCCGCAGCATCATCGCCAGCGCGACCTACAAGTTCTAGCCGCCGGCGCCAGCCATACCCCTCACGTATGGCTTCCAGCCGAAACCCGTCTTGGACAGGGCCGCCTCCCGCGCGGTCCAATTCTCCTCCAGAGCCACCGAGTGGCCGTTCACATTCCATGGAGGAGAAATGGACCAGGACTTGCAGATCGACGACCCCTTGTTCAAGGAAAAGGGCTTCGGGCGCCGCATCGGTTTCGGGCGCCACTGCGCGCTGATCGTCGTCGACATGATCCGCGGCTTCACGGACCCGGCGCAGCCCCTGGGCGCCGACCTGAAGCAGGCGGTGCTCGCCACCAACCGCCTCGTCGCCGCATGCCGCCGGATCGGCGCGCCCATTCATTTCTTCACGGTGGGCTACCGGGCCGACCTGTCGGACGCCGGCGTCTGGCAGCGCAAGATGGGCGGCATGGCCAGCCTGCTGGAAGGCAGCGACAACGTCCGGCTCGATCCGCGCCTGGACACGGTGGATGGCGACTCCATCATGTCCAAGAAATACGCGAGCTGCTTCGCCGGCACGGACCTGGCCGCGCGCCTGGTCTCGCAAGGCGTGGATACCGTCATCGTGACGGGCTGCACCACCAGCGGCTGCGTGCGGGCGACGGTGGTGGACGCGGTGCAGAGCGGCTTCCGCCCCATCGTCGCGCCCGAAGCCGTGGGCGACCGCTCCGGCGCGGCCCATCGCCAGAGTCTGCTCGACATGGATGCGAAGTACGGCGACGTCGTCCCGCTGGACGAGGTCATCGCCCATCTTTCCCGCATCGCGCAACCGGTGGAGGCCTGACATGAAAAAGCCAGCTCTATTCGCCGCCCTGCTGCTGGCAATGGCTCCCGCCGCTGGCCATGCCGACGCCGGGTTTCCCAGCCGTCCGATCAAGATGGTGGTGGCCGCGCCCACCGGCGGCGTGCCCGACGTCATCGCGCGCCTGGTGGGCCAGCACATGTCCGCCTCGCTGGGGCAGCCCATCGCCGTCGAGAACAAGACCGGCGCGGGCAGCATCATCGCCCTGGAATCGGTGGCCAAGGCCAATCCCGATGGCTACACCCTGCTGGTGGCCGATTCCAGCCCGCTTACCATCAACCCCACGCTGTACAAGAAGCTGCCCTACCAGGGCATGGACAGTTTCGAGCCCATCGCCTTCCTGGGCGCGGCCCAGCTCTTCCTGACGGCCGGCCCCTCGCTGAAGGCCAACTCCTTCCAGGAAATGGTGACCCAGGCCAAGGCCGCCCCGGGCAAGCTCACCTACGGCACCATAGGCATCGGTTCGCTGCACCACGTCATGTTCGAGGAAATCCGGCGCTCGGCCGGCATCGACATCATGCACGTCCCGTTCCGCGAACAGCCTTCCGCCCCCGTCGCGGCGGGGACGGCCGACATGCTGCTGGCCGGCCTGCCCTCGATAGAAGGGCTGGTGCGGGCGGGCCGCCTGCGGCTGCTGGGCGTGACCAGCAAGGCGCGCGTCGCGCAGTTGCCCGACGTGCCGACGCTGGAGGAAAGCGGCCTGCCCGGCTACGTATTCACCGCCGACATCGGCCTGCTGGCACCGCGCGGGACGCCGCCCGAACACCTGCGCAAACTGGCCGAAGCCGCCCGCCACGCCGTGGCCCAGCCCGACGTGCGGCGCAAACTGGCCGACCTGGGCATCGTCCCCGACGGCCGCGTCCTGGCCGAGTACGGGGACTACATGCGGCGCGAGATCGACCGGTTCGGCGGCATGGTCCAGCGCGCGGGGCTGGCCGGCACCCAATAGCTCGCCACCTTCCGCCGCGGTGCCGGCCGCGGCGGAATCGGCCTACTATAGGGCGGAATCCCCCATGCCTGCCGCCTATGATCACGCTGAAGCGACTCGAATACTTCGCCAAGGTCGTGGAGACGAGAAACATCACCCGCGCCGCGGAACAGCTGCACATCGCCCAGCCGGCCCTGGGCACCCACATGCGCGAGTTGGAAGCAGCCCTGGGCGTGCCCCTGCTGTCGCGGCATTCGCGCGGCGTGGATCCGACGCCGGCCGGCCGCCTGCTGCTGGAACGGTCGCGCCAGATCTTCGAGCTGGTCGCGCGGACCCAGGATGACGTACGGCGCGCCGACCAGGCCGCGCCGGTGCGCTTCAACCTGGGGCTGACCTCCAGCATCATGCTGCTGATCGGCTCGGACCTGCTGCTGACCTTGAAGCGCCGGTACCCCCACATCGACCTGCAGTTGTACGAGAACCCGAGCTTCCTGCTGGTGGATGCGCTCGAGCGCAAGGACATCGATGCCGCGCTGGCCTATTCGGTCGCGCCCCGTCCCGGCCTGTCGACCACCCCGGTACTGAAAGAACAACTGCTGCTGACGGTCCGGGCCGATCTGGCGCCTTCCTCCGGCCCCGTCGCCATGGACGAAGTGCTGGCGCACGAACTGGTCCTGGGCAACGAACGCGACGTCGCGCGCCGGCTGGTCGAAGCCAGCGCCTTCGAGAAAGGCACGCAGCCCCGCATCCAGTGCGAGACGCACTCCATCACCAGCCAGCGCGACCTGGTGCTGCGCGGCGCGGCGGCGGCCGTCATGCCCCTGGGCGCCATCGTCCGCGAGTTGGAGCGGGGCGAGGTCGTCGCGCGCCCCATCACCGACCCGGGCATGCACATCACGCTGTTCATCGTTCGCCGGCAGGCGCCGGACGAGGCCAGCCGCCAGTATGTCGACCAGACCCACCCCATCGTCCAGGCCTGCGTGGATATGATCGCGGCGCGGCTGGGGGAACTGGGCAGCGCCGTCTAGAACGCAAAAGTTGCGCTTGCCTCTCGTTTGCGGCTATGGTGGCCGTTACCCTTCGACACATCCCCAGTCCTTCCGCCCGGCATCTGCGGCCACGGCGGTCCGCCTGGATACACAAACTCATATATAAGATGGACACGAACGGGACAGCGCTCCAGTTGCTGGAGCGGCTTTATGACGGCGTACTTTCGGCGGACAGTTGGAGGCAATCGCTGCGTGACATCAGCCTGTCGCTCGGTGCGGCCAGCGCCGGGCAGGTCGCCCTGCACACGCCGACGGACTCGCTGGAGCTCGATGAACTCATCGGCATGCCACCCGGAATGGTCGCGCATTTCAACGAGATGCAGGACCTGGATCCTGGCCGGGCCGCATCGGCGCTGCTGGCCGCGGGCCGCATCTACGTGGACTACGAATTCCATGGCCGGGCGCGCCTGCAGCGCGAGCCCTTCTACCAGGAATTCCTGAAACCGAACGGCCTGGGCACCTATGCCCTGCTCCCGCTGGGGCAGGACGAAGAACGCATCTACACCTTCTCCGTGCAAAGAGAGCACGGCCGTTCGCCACTGAGCGACGACGAGACCCGGCTGATGCAAGCCGTACTGCCTCATCTTCGCACCACCTTGCACCTGCAACTTCGATTCCGCCAGCAACAGGCCGAATCGCTGCTGCTGCGGCACATGCTGGACCGGCTCGGCTTCCCCTTGCTGGTCTGTTCCGCGCGTGGCGGCATCGTGCAGTCCAACCACCTGGGCGACATCTGGCTGCAACAGCCCGACTGCCCCCTGAGCGTCCGCGCTTCCAATCTGCCCCAACCCATCCGCCGGCTGCTGGACAGAGCCTGCGGCCACGGCATCGAGGCGCCAGCGGCCGGCTCGCTCGCGTTGCCGGACGGCGGCCGGCTCATCGTCCTGCCATGCCCGCTCACCCAGGACCTGCGAGGCGGCGACGCCCTGGCGCTGCTTGCCGCGCAGGGGCCGCAATGGCGCCCCACCCCGAGGGGCACGCTGCTGCGCACCCTGTTCCGGCTGACGCCGGCGGAAATCCGCCTGGCCCATCACCTGGCCCGGCACGACGACCCGCTGCCCTCCGTTGCCGAAACCCTGGGCGTTTCGCTCAACACACTGCGCACGCAGCTGCGGTCGATTTTCGACAAGACCCAGACCCGGCGGCAGGCGGACCTGGTGCGGCTGATGGGACACCTGGGCCTGCTGACGCCGGGCGACTGACGGCGATTACAAGTCGTCGAACTCCCGGTAGCTCATCGTCTTGCTGCCCCCCAGACTGGACGAGAAGGTGACCGTGCCCGGCGCGTTGCCATCCGCCAGGAAGCGGGTGGTGATCGTCTCGGCCGAGGTCTTCGTGGCGAACGCACCCGCCAGGAAACCGCCCGCCTCGTGCGAGAAGAGAACCGTCTCGGTCATGCTCGCATCGTAGGCATAATCGGGACCGAGCACGGGATCCGAGCCGCCGACCGAGAACGAAATGCGCGAATAGGTATCGGCATCCGTACCGGGATCGTAGGCCACGGCCACGGCGTAGTCCTTGAACTTCATCGTCACGGCACCGCCATCCTCGGTCAGGACGAGCGAGGGAATATCGAACTCGGCGCGCTGCCCCTTGGGTTCGGCCGAACTCACGTCGTTGGACGCCTTCACGGAAGCCGTGCCCGACGCGGACGTCCCGTCGAAGGACGCGCCCTCGCCCAGCGTGACCCTGGCGGCCAATGTCCAGTCCGACTCCTCTTCCAGCAGGTCTCCCTCCACCTGGTCGAAATCGACCGTCGCCTTGCCCGTGAACGGAATGCCGTTGTCGGACACGCGACAGTCGTTCATGGTCAATGCCACCGAGTCCCCGGCCGACAGGGTGCCGCTGTCGTCCGCATCGGTCCAGACGCCCGAGACCGTCCCGCCGTCCAGGCACTCGGGCGTGCCGTCCCGGCCAATGACGATTCCGTTCTCGAGCATGGGTTCGAACGCCTGGTGCAGGGACACGGCCGAGAACGCCGTCTCGTGGCCGTACCAGATCTGTTTCTCGCTGAGCGTCTTGCCGTCGCCGCCGCCCCCACCGCCGCCTCCGCCACCGCCCGAATCATCACCGCCGCCGCCCCCGCAGGCGGCCAGCGATGCCGCCATCAAGGCGGCGCAAAGTGCGGTCAACGATTTCGACATGCTCGACTCCTTACTGAATGAATAGGCAATGTCGGCATTCTCGAAAATCGCGCCGCCCGGCGCATCACAGGATCCAGTGAAGAAAACCGGGCGGGCCCGGCTGGCGGTCCTGTTCAGAACACGCCGCGATACGACCCTCCATCCAGTTGCAGGTTCTGCCCCGACAGATAACCTGCCTGCGCGCTGCACAGGAAGGCGCAGGCGTCGCCGAACTCCCGCGGCTGCCCCAGCCGGCCGGCTGCGATGGTATCGACGATGCGCTGCCTCGCTTCTTCATAGCTCAGGCCCTGCTCGCGCACCATGCGCTCGGCCATGAAGCGCTGGCGATCGGTGTCGAAACGCTCGGGCAACAGGTTGTTGATGGTGACGTTGTCGGCCACCACCTCGCGCGAGATGGCCTTGCACAACGCCGTCAGGCCGGTGCGCGCGGACGTCGACAAGCCCATGGCCGGGCTGGGCGACTTCACCATGGCGGAGGTGATGTTGACGATGCGGCCGAACCGCCTGGCCCGCATACCGGGCAGTACCGCCCGGATCAGCAGGGCGGGCGCCAGCATGTTGGCCTCGATCGCGCGCAGGTAGTCCTCGCGCTCCCAATCGACGAAACGTCCGGGCGCCGGCCCCTCGTTGTTCGTCACCAGAATGTCGGCATCCGGGCAGGCCGACACCAGCGCCGCGCGGCCCGCATCGGTATTGATGTCCGCCGCGACCGCGCGCACCACGCCGCCGGTTTCGGCGGCCAGTTCCCGGGCGGCAGCGGCGGCCGAGTCCGGCGACCTTCCATTGATCACCACGTGCACGCCCTCGCTCGCCAGCGAAGCGGCGCACGCACGCCCGAGCCCGCGGGTGGACGCGCACACGATGGCCTTGCGGCCGCGAATCTGCAGATCCATGAGTCTTCCCGCCTATGCCTGTTGGTGGGCCGGCACCGGCCGGCCGATGGATTGCATCAGATGCCGCGCAAGCTCGGCGCGCGTGCCTATCCAGATGTCGTCCGCCGCCGTGGCGATCTCCAGCAACCGCTGGAACGCCGCCATCCCCGCCGGGCGTCCGCATACGTGGGCATGCACCGTGGGATCGATCTTCTGCGGCGTGCGTTCCCACTTGCGGACGTAGTCGAGCCAGTCTTCGAAGATGTCCACCATGGCGCTGGGCGGCTGGCCGTGGCGCATCACCAGCGGCAGGTCATTCACTTCCATGGTGCCGGGCACGGCCACGATCGCGTGGTCGCCGAAATCGACCAGGTAGGGCATGTCGTCGTTCAGCGTGTCGCCATGCCAGAGATAGCCGGCCTGCGCCAGCAGGCGCGCCGTGCGGTGGCTGGGCGTGCCGCGCGGGCTGATCCATCCCAGCGGCGTCCGGCCCGTCGCCGCCGCGATCAGGTCGGTCGTGCGGCGGATGTTGTCGCGCTCCTGCGCCTCGTCCAGATAGGCGGGAATCACGTCCATCGCATACGAATGCGCGACGACGTCGTGGCCGGCCTGGGCGATGCCCTTGACCTCGTCCGGGTAGCGCTCGGCCATGATCCCGCTCACCAGGATGGAGGCCCGGACGCCGTTGCGGGCCAGCGCCTCGAGCACGCGATGCACGCCGCGCCGGTGGCCGTACTCGGCCCAGCCGACCGCGTTCAGGTCGGGAATGCCGCCCTTGAGCGGATTGCCCATGGGACCGATACCGGGCCACGCGCCGTCCGACCACCATTCGTAAGCCATGCGGAACACCACGCCTATGCGCTTGCCGCCGGGCAGCAGGAAGCCGGCGGGCGGATGGATCTCGGTCGCGCCGGCGTGCAGGTTCAATACATCCATGTTGGTTCCTCGTTCGGTCAGGGTCATCGGATCATTGGGCTTCGATGCCGGCACGCTTGACGGCTTCCGCATAGCGGGCGGAATCGGCGCGCACCAGTTCGGCGAAGGCCTGGCCGGCGCGTGGGTCGGGCTCGTAGCCGCCGTCGCGCAGCATCTTGGCGAACGCCGGCTGGGCGACGATGTCGCGCACCGTGGCGGCAATCGTGTCGATCGCCGCCTGCGGCGTGCCGGCCGGCGCGAACAGGCCCTGCCAGGCCGCCGGCAGCACGAAGTCGGCAACGCCCGCCTGCGCCATGGTCGGCGCATCGGGATACTCGGGCGTGCGCTGTTCCCCGGTGAAGCCCAGCGGACGCACCTTGCCGGACTGGACGTAGGGCAGCGCGATCGTCGGCGGAATGAACATGATGTCCACGTCGCCCGCCGCCACCGCGTTCAGCGCCTGCGACGCGCTCTTGTACGGCACGTGCAGCATGCTCATGCCGGCACGCGCGGCGAACAGCTCGCCCGCCAGGTGCAGGGTATTGCCTATGCCCGGCGACGAATAGGTGATCGGCTTGGCGGCCTTGCGGCCATAAGCCACCAGCTCCCCCACCGTGCGCACGGGCAGCGCGGGATTGACCATCAGCAGATAGCCCGTGCCCGTCGCCACGTTCGCCACCGGCACGAAATCCTTGCCGATGTCGTAGGGCAGCTTCTTGTAGACATGGGGATTGATGACGAACGAGGTCGTCACGTGCAGCAGGGTGTAGCCGTCGGGCGCGGCCTTGGCCATGTCGGCCGCCCCGATCACGCCATTGGCCCCGGGCTTGTTGTCCACCACCACGCGGGTCTTCAGCCGCTTGTCCATCTCGGCGGCCAGTTGCCGCGCCACGGTGTCCGGCGTCCCGCCCGCGCCGAACGGGACGACCACCCGGATCGGATGCGACGGATAGGGCGCCTGCCCATGGGCGAGCGGGCCCAGCGCCATCATCGCGGCCAGCCCCCACCATCGGATCGTTTTCATAGTCTCTCCTTTTTTATCGATAAAAAATATTTCTTTTCTATTTTTATCGATCACAGACGAAAAACAAAACCACGGAGAAACCCGTACATGCATCGCCCCAGTGCGATCCCCAAGCTGTGTATGATTTATCGATAAAAACTTGATCCATCATGCTGGAATCCAACGACTCCCTTCCCCCCGGCCGCACCGTGCCCGCCACTCTCGCCTCGCAGACCTACGAGCGCCTGCGGCGCGACATCGTGGATGCGCACTACGCGCCCGGGCAGAAACTGGGCACCCGCCAGTTGAGCGAGCGCTACGACGTCGGCCTTGCCCCGCTGCGGGAGGCGCTGACGCGGTTGTCGCGCGAAGGACTGGTCGTCCAGCACGACCGGCGCGGCTTCGCGGTGCCCAACTTCGGCGGCGCACATCTGGAAGAGCTCTCGCGCACCCGCGCCTGGCTCAACGACATCGCCCTGCGGGCCTCCATCGACTACGCGGACCAGACCTGGGTCCAGGGGCTGGTCCAGGCCTATCACCGGCTGACGCGGCTGGACCGCTACCTGGAAGGCGAAGCCGGACCACGCGAGAATCCCGAGTGGGAAGCCGCGCACCGGGACTTCCACACCGCCCTCATCGCCGGCTGCCGGTCGCGCTGGATGATCGACTACTGCAACCAGATGTTCGAAGCCTCCACCTACTATCGCCGCTACTCCCGCATCACGGCCGAGCATCGCAAGGGCCGCGAGAACGAACACGAGAGACTGTTCCAGGCGGCGGTATCGCTGCAGGCCGACGAAGCCGCGCGCCTCATGCGCAAGCACGTCATGGAGACCGCCCAGCGCGTGCAGGAACGATTGCTGGCCGAGTCGGCCAGGCCGGGCCTGCGATCCTGACACGCGCGATGGTGCAATGCGCAAGCGATGCGCGTTGGACATTGGCCGCCGCCAGCCTATACTTACGCCCGTGACGCAGGGGTACTCATCGCCGGTTCGGCGTGGGTTGAGATGACACCCTCAGCACCTGTACGGATAATGCCGATGCAGGGAGCGTTTTCCGGCGGAACCTCGCGTTCCCGGCGTGCGGCCCACAGCCCTTCTCCCAGTCCGTGCACGGGCATCATCGGGAGGCCACCCGGAAAATCCCTTCCTTCGTTCGGCTCCGGAAACCTTTTCTTGGAGCTTCCATGAACGCCAATCCCAAGTTCATCGCCGCCACGGCCCAGGTCGACCAGGCCGCCATCCAGCCGCTGCCCCGGTCGCGCAAGATCTACGAGCAAGGCTCGCGCCCCGATATCCGCGTGCCCTTCCGCCAGATCGAGCAGGCCGATACGCCCACCATGTTCGGCGGCGAACAGAATCCGCCCATCACCGTCTACGACACCAGCGGCCCCTACACCGATCCGGACGTCAAGATCGACATCCGCTCGGGCCTTGCCCCGCTGCGCGAGAACTGGATCGCCGAACGCGGCGATACGGAACAGCTCGACGGCCCCAGCAGCGCCTACGGCCGCGAACGCCTGGCCGACCCCAAGCTGGCCGAACTGCGCTTCAACCTGCACCGCGCCCCGCGCCGCGCCAGGGCCGGCGCCAACGTGACGCAGATGCACTACGCGCGCCGCGGCATCGTCACGCCCGAGATGGAATACGTGGCAATCCGCGAGAACCTGCGCCGCGAGCAATACATCGAGTCGCTGCGCGCCAGCGGCCCGCAAGGCCAGCGCCTGGCCGAACTGCTGGGCCGCCAGCACCCGGGCCAGTCCTTCGGCGCCTCGATTCCCGCGCGCATCACGCCCGAGTTCGTGCGCGACGAAGTCGCCCGCGGCCGGGCCATCATCCCGGCCAACATCAACCACCCGGAAATCGAGCCGATGGCCATCGGCCGCAACTTCCTGGTCAAGATCAACGCCAACATCGGCAACTCGGCCGTCACCTCCTCCATCGCCGAGGAAGTGGAAAAGATGACCTGGTCCATCCGGTGGGGCGGCGACACGGTCATGGATCTTTCGACCGGCAAGCACATCCATGAAACGCGCGAGTGGATCATCCGCAACTCGCCCGTGCCCATCGGTACCGTGCCCATCTACCAGGCGCTGGAGAAGGTCGACGGCAAGGCCGAGGAACTGACCTGGGAAATCTTCCGCGACACGCTGATCGAACAGGCCGAACAAGGCGTGGACTACTTCACCATCCACGCCGGCGTGCGCCTGCCCTTCGTGCCCATGACCGCCAAGCGCATGACGGGCATCGTCTCGCGCGGCGGCTCCATCATGGCCAAGTGGTGCCTGGCGCATCACAAAGACAGCTTCCTGTACGAGCGCTTCGAGGAAATCTGTGAAATCATGAAGGCCTACGACGTCAGCTTCTCGCTGGGCGACGGCCTGCGTCCCGGCTCGATCTACGACGCCAACGACGACGCGCAGCTGTCCGAATTGCGCACCCTGGGCGAGCTGACCCAGGTCGCCTGGAAGCACGACGTGCAGGTCATGATCGAAGGCCCCGGCCATGTGCCCATGCACATGATCAAGGAAAACATGGACCTGCAGCTCGAGCACTGCCATGAAGCGCCCTTCTACACGCTGGGCCCCCTGACCACCGACATCGCCCCCGGCTACGACCACATCACCTCGGGCATAGGCGCCGCGCAGATCGGCTGGTACGGCACGGCCATGCTCTGTTACGTCACGCCCAAGGAACACCTGGGCCTGCCCAACAAGAAGGACGTCAAGGACGGCATCATCACCTACAAGATCGCCGCCCACGCCGCCGACCTCGCCAAGGGCCACCCCGGCGCGCAGATCCGCGACAACGCGCTGTCCAAGGCCCGCTTCGAGTTCCGCTGGGACGACCAGTTCAATCTGGGCCTGGATCCGGACACCGCCAAGGAGTTCCACGACGAGACCCTGCCCAAGGACTCGATGAAGGTGGCCCACTTCTGCTCGATGTGCGGACCGCACTTCTGCAGCATGAAGATCACGCAGGACGTGCGCGAGTACGCCGAGCAGCAGGGCGTGAGCGAGGCCGAGGCCCTGAACAAGGGGATGCAGGAGAAGGCGGTGGAGTTCGTGAAGAAGGGGGCGGAGATCTATCACAGGTCGTAAGCCGTACCGCCCGTTCGGTTCGGGGCATGCAAGCCCCTTGGGTACACTGCACCTATTCACCCCGGGCACAGCGGATCTGGCTCCGCCAGTCCGCCAGTGCCGCCCCCCGGGGGCGCGCGTGAGCGCGTAGGGGGGCATTCCTCTAGGATCCAACCATGACAGACACATTCACTCTTGCCGGCAAGACCTACTCCTCCCGCCTGTTGGTGGGCACCGGCAAGTACAAGGATTTCGACGAGACCAAAGCGGCCATCGACGCCAGCGGCGCCAATATCGTGACGGTGGCCATCCGCCGCACCAACATCGGCCAGAATGCGGGCGAGCCCAGTCTGCTGGACTACCTGCCTCCCAGCGAATACACCATCCTGCCCAACACCGCCGGCTGCTATACCGCCGACGATGCCGTGCGCACGCTGCGCCTGGCGCGCGAGCTGCTGGATGGGCATGACCTGGTAAAGCTGGAAGTGCTGGGCGACTCGCACACCCTGTTCCCGAACATGCCCGAGACCCTGAAGGCCGCGGAAACGCTGGTCAAGGACGGTTTCAAGGTGATGGTGTACTGCACGGACGATCCCATCCAGGCGCGCATGCTGGAAGAGATCGGCTGCATCGCCGTCATGCCGCTGGCCTCGCTGATCGGCTCGGGCATGGGCATCCTGAATCCGTGGAACCTGCGGCTGATCATCGACCAGGCCAACGTGCCCATCATCGTGGACGCGGGCGTAGGCACGGCCTCGGATGCGGCGATCGCCATGGAGCTGGGCTGCGACGGCGTGCTGATGAATACCGCCATCGCAGCGGCCAAGGATCCGGTGCTGATGGCCAGCGCGATGAAGAAAGGCGTGGAAGCCGGGCGCGAAGCCTTCCTGGCGGGCCGCATGCCCAAGAAGCTCTACAGCGGATCGCCCAGCTCGCCTACGACCGGGCTGATCCAGTCATAAAGCCGCGCCCGGCCCGTCACCCTTGCCGCAGCTTGGCGATCGTCGCCCGCGGCGAGATCACGTCGGGGTCGGTCTTCAGCGCCAGCAGGGCCGGCCGGCCCGCCGCCAGCGCCCGGGCGAACGCGGCGGGGAAATCGGCGGTGGTCGGGACCTGCTCGGCGTGCAGTCCGTAGGCCGACGCCAGCGCGACGAAATCGGGATTGCGCAGGTCGGTGCCATGGACCCGGCCCGGGTAGTGCCGCTCCTGGTGCATGCGTATGCTGCCGTACATCCCGTTGTCCACCACGATGAACACGGCATTCGCGCCGTACTGGACCGCCGTCGCCATCTCCTGCGAATTCATCAGGAAACAGCCGTCCCCCGCGAAGCAGACCGCGGGCCGATCGGGGTGGACGAGCTTGGCGGCGATGGCAGCCGGCACGCCGTAGCCCATGGTCCCGCTGGTGGGCGCGAGCTGCGTGCGCCAGCCCCGGTACTGGTAGAAGCGCTGCACCCATAGCGTGTAGTTGCCGGCCCCGTTCGTGATGATGGACTCGGGCGGCAGCACCTCGCGCAGGTGGGCCATGACGTCGCCCAGGTCCACGGGGCCAGGCATGGGCGCGTGCCGCAGGTTGTCGAGATAGTCCGCGCGGGCCTGCGCCGTCCAGTCGGCCCAGGCCGGAGGCGCGGCGGGCGCCAGTTGAGCGGCCGCCGCGGCGAAGGACGCCATGTCGGCGTTGATGGCGACGTCGGCGCTGTAGACGCGTCCCAGTTC
Organism: Pigmentiphaga kullae; assembly: GCF_004216695.1. GTDB lineage: Bacteria > Pseudomonadota > Gammaproteobacteria > Burkholderiales > Burkholderiaceae_B > Pigmentiphaga > Pigmentiphaga kullae. The sequence goes on along the minus strand of NZ_SGXC01000001.1, from coordinate 2,115,919 downwards.
GCCCGCGTCCAGATGGACGTGCGCCAGCTTCTGGCGCGGCCGGGGCACGTCCAGCAGCGCATAGCCGTTGGTGGAGGTCTCGCCCAGGCGGGGCCCGACCGCGACGATCAGGTCGGCCTGCCCGATGCGGCCGGCCAGGCGCGGGTCCATGCCCAAGCCCGACTCGCCCACGTAGCGGTCGTTGCGGTTGTCGAACAGGTCCTGCCGCCGGAAGGTGCAGGCCACGGGCAGGTCGAAGGCGCGCGCGAAGCGCTCGATGTCTTCGCAAGCCGCGCGCGACCAACCCCCGCCGCCCAGCAGCATCATGGGCCAGCGGGCCTCGGCCAGCAAGGCCGCCAGATCGTCCATATCCCGCGCCGCGGGCGCCTGCGCGATGCGCCGGTAGCGCGGAGCGTCGTGCGCCACCGCCATCTCCGCCAGCATGTCCTCCGGCAGGGCCAGTACCACCGGACCGGGGCGGCCCGAGGTCGCCACGTGGAAGGCGCGGCTGACGTATTCCGGAATACGGCGTGCATCGTCGATCTGTTCCACCCACTTGGCCTGGGTGCCGAACATGTGGCGGAAGTCGATCTCCTGCCAGGCTTCTCGCCCCATGTCGCCGCGCGCCACCTGGCCGACGAACACGATCAGCGGCGTCGAGTCCTGCCGCGCGGTATGGATGCCGATGCTGGCATTGGTCGCGCCCGGCCCGCGCGTCACGAAGCAGATCCCGGGCTCGCCGGTCAGCTTGCCATAGGCCTCGGCCATGTGCGCGGCCCCGCCCTCCTGGCGGCACACGACCAGCCGTATCGCGTCGCGCGCTTCGTACAACGCGTCCAGCACGGCCAGGAAACTCTCGCCCGGGACGCAGAAGGCGGTGTCCACGCCGTGCGTGCGCAGGGCGTCCACCAGTATCCGGCCGCCGCTGCGTGCCTCGGATGTTCCACTCATGTCGGTTCCTTGAAATCTCGTTGGGCGCGCCTCAAGCCACGCCGGCGCTGCGGTAGATGTGCTTGGTTTCCAGGAAGTCGCCCAGCCCCTCGTAGCCATGCAGCCGGCCCAACCCACTCTGGCGGTAGCCGCCGGTTTCCGCCTCGGCGAACAGGCGGTTGTGGTCGTTGATCCAGACCGTGCCGTTGCGCAGAGCGCGTGCGACACGCAATGCGCGGTCGCCGTCGGCGGTCCAGACGCTGGCGGACAGCCCGTACACCGTGTGATTGGCGCGCCGCACCGCCTCGCGCTCGTCGTCGAAGGACTCGAGCACCACGAAGGGGCCGAAGATTTCTTCCTGGCAGAAGAAGGCCGAGCTGTCGCGATGCGCGACCAGCGTGGGCGTCAGATAGCTGCCGCCGGCCAGCGCCCCCTGCGGCCGGCCACCGCGCAGCAGGACTTCGTCGCATTCGTCCAGCGCGCGCTGGACCGCCTCGTCCACGGTGCGTACCGCCTGCGCGTCGATCAGCGGGCCCATGCCCGAGGACTCGTCCGCTCCGGGGCCGACCACGATGGCGGACAGGGCCTGCGTCAAGGCACGCTTCATCTCGTCCAGGCGCGAGGCATGGACCAGCACGCGCCGCGCGGCCGTGCACTGCTGCCCGGAAATGATGGTGGCCGCCGCTGCCAGCTGGCGCGCGGTCGCCTCGATGTCCGCATCGGGAAAAACCAGGCAGCACGACTTGCCGCCCAGCTCCAGCGACAGCTTCTTCATCGTGGGCGCGGCCGCCGCCATGATGTGCTGGCCGACCAGGTTCGAGCCGGTGAAGCTCAGCACGTCCACGTCGGGCGACGCGACCAGCTCCCTGGCCACGTCGCTGCCGGTCTCGCACACCAGGTTCAGCACGCCGGAAGGCAGGCCGGGCACCTGCGCCAGTTCGTGCAGCACCGCCGCCGTGATCTGCGCAGTCTGCATCGCCGGTTTGACAATGACGGTGCATCCGGCTGCCAACGCCGGCGCAAGCGCCCGGATCAGCAGCACCACCGGAGCGTTCCAGGGAATGATGAGCCCCGCCACTCCGGCCGGTTCGCGCAGCGTGGCCGCGAAGGCTCCGGGCTCCACTTCCATGAAATGCCCGGGCATGTGGCGCGCCAGCCCGGCGTAGTAGCGGATCTCGGAAATGGCGCCGGCCATCTCGCCGCGCGCTTCGCGCAGCACCTTGCCGTTCTCGCGCGTCAGCAGCGCTGCCAGGTCCGTGCGGCGTTCGAGCCGGTCGGCCCATTGCAGCAGGACCTGCTGCCGCACGCGCGGGCTTTGCGGCCAGGCCGTCGTGTCGAAGGCATGGCGGGCGGCGGCGATGGCCGCCCGCGCCTCGGCGCGACCGCCGTCGGCCAGCGTGCCGATGGTCTCGCCCGTGGCGGGGTCGATGCTGGCAGCCGTGCGGCCGTCGTTGGAAGGCTGCCAGTGTCCATCGATCAGATGGCGGGCGTCGAGCAACTGCATGAACAATCTCCGGAATGGGTGCGGAATGCTGAAGGCGGGCCGGGCCGGACCAGGTATCGTCGATCCAGGTCCTCGATGTCGGCGCACCCCAGCAGGGCGAGGTCGACGTCGATCTCGCGCTTGAGCAGGGCCAGCACATGGGCGACGCCCGCCTGGCCGCCCACGGCGAGTCCGTACATAAAGGGACGGCCGATGAAGACGAAGTCGGCCCCCAGCGCCAGCGCCTTCAGGATGTCGGTCCCGCGGCGAAAGCCGCTGTCGACCATGATCGCCAGCCGCGGCGCCGCGGCCGCGATGGCGGGCAAGGCATCCAGCGGCGCCAGCGCACTGTCGAGCTGGCGGCCGCCGTGGTTGGAGACGATGAGGCCGTCGGCGCCGATGGCCTGGGCCCGCCCGGCATCCTCCGGATGCAGCAGGCCCTTGATCACCAGCCGGCCGCGCCAGCGCTCGCGCACCCAGGCCAGATCGTCCCACGACAAGGCGGCGCGGCCGGCGCGATGGTCGCCGGTCGCCGCGGTGATGATGCGGTTGCCGCGTACCGCGGAGAAATTCTCGAACCGCGGGATGCCCTGGCGCAGCAGCGTCCTCAGGAAGGTCCGCGCCAGCCAGCGGGGACGGACCAGGCCGCCGGCCACCAGCCGCGGCGTGAGCCGCAGCGGCAGGCTGAAGCCGTTGCGCAGCTCCACCTCGCGCGTCGAGGCGATCGGCACGTCCACCGTCACCACCAGCACCGTAACGCCCGCCCGCTCGGCGCGCTGCAACAAGGCGCCGATCAGTTCCCGGTTGGACGGGACATAGGCCTGGAACCAGCTTCCCGGCGCCTGTTCCAGCACGCGCTCCATGGGCGTGGTCGAGGCGCCGCTCAACACGAAGGGTACGCGGGCCTCGGCCGCCGCGCGCGCCATCGCGAGGTCGCCGTCGAAACCGCAGATGCCGGCCACGCCCATGGGGGCGATGCCGAACGGCGCGGCGTATTGCGTACCGAACAGGCTCCTGGCCTGCGACCGGCGCGACACGTCCACCAGGAAGCGCGGCACGAACCGCCAGGCATCGAAAGCCTGGCGATTGCCGCGCAGCGCGCATTCGGTTTCCGAGCCGCCCGAGACATAGCCGTACACGCTGGGCGGCAGGCGCCGCCGCGCGGCCTGTTCCAGATCGCCGGTGGACAGGATGGAAGCCAGAGTCATCGCCATTCCTCGCGCGTCGCTAACCGACCGTGCCGGTTTCCCAGTCGACCACGGCATTGGGCACGATCTGGGCGGCGATGTCTATCTCCTCTTCGCCCGGGATCCTGACCTTGGTGAAGATGTGGCCCGCATAGGCCAGCGGCCGCGTGGCGTCCAGCCCCATCTTGGCGCCGATGCCCTGCAGGGCGGGCGGCAGGTTCTCGATGTCGTCCACACCCACGGTGGTGGAGGGATCGAGCACCGAGCCCTGGGCACCGCTTATCACCACCAGGTCGCGGTCGGCCTGGAAGCGCGTGGCCACGGCCCATTCGACCTGCTTGGGATCGTGCACGTCGACGTCGTCATCCACCACGATCACCTGCTTGAGATCATAGTGCGCCCCCAGCGCACACAGCAGCACGTTCTTGGGCTCGCCCTCGCGGCGCTTCCTGAACTTGACGAACAGGTGGTAGCGCCCCACCCCGCCCATGCTCAGATGCACGTCCAGCACGCCGGGAAAGCTGCGCTGCAGGTGCGACAGCAGCGTGGCCTCGCGCGGGATGGATCCGAGCAGCAGGTGCTCGAGTTCGGCCGGCACGATGGTGTGGAAGACGGGACCGCGCCGGTGCGTGATGGCATCGACCGCGATCACCTCGCGTTTTTCCTTGGCGCTGTAGTAGCGCGGGAACTCGCCGAACGGCCCTTCCTCTTCCCGCACGCCCGGCAGCAGACGCCCCTCGATCACGATCTCGGCGCGGGCCGGGACGCGCACGTCGCTGGTCAGGCACTTGACGACTTCGAGCGGTTCGCCGTGCAGGGCGCCGGCGATCTCCAGCTCGTCGTAGTCGATGGGCGTGATCGCCTGCGACGCCAGCAGCGTCAGCGGGTCGGCGCCGATCACCACGGCCACCGGCAACTCCAGGCCGCGCGCCTCCGCCTCCTGGTAGAACGCGTGCAGATGACGCGGCAGCAGCAGGATGGCCATGCGATCGCGCGCATGGACCTGGATGCGGTTGATCGAGACGTTCTGCACGCCGGTGACGGGATTGCGCGCGATCACCATGCCGGCGGTGATGTACGGGCCGCTGTCGAACTCGCTGTGGGTGGGAATGGGCAGTTGCGCCAGCAGGTCGACGTCGCGCAGCACGACCTCCTGGCAAGGCGCCGAGCCGGCCTCGACCTCGCGCCACGGCAGCGGCGACTCGGCCGCCGTCCGGAAGGCTTCCAGCAGCCCGGCCGACTCCACCCCCAGGGCCTCGGCGATCCAGGCGCGCTGCGCCATGAAGCCCGACACGACGGGCATGGCATGGCCGCCGGGGCGCGGGAAATAGGCGGCCTTATGGCCGTCCAGCAGCTTGGCCATGGCCGCCAGCGTGTGCTTGAGCGGCACGCCCTCGCGCAGGACCGCGAGCCTGTCCGTCCGCGCCAGGTGCGCCAGCCACTGTCGCATGTCCCGGGGCCTGTTCTTGCCTGTCATGATTCCTTTCCTCTTCAATTGCGCCAGGCTCCGCTACTCCAGGGACACCTTGGCGTCGTGCACGACCTTGGACCAGCGCTGGGACTGTTCCTTGAAATAGGCCGAGAAATCCTCCAGCGATCCGCCCAGCGGCTCCACGCCCTGGTCGGCGAAAATCTTCCTGACCTCGTCGGTCGCCAGGATCCGGTTCAGTTCCCGGTTCAGCTTGGCCAGGATGGCGGGTGGCGTCCGGGCCGGGGCGCCCAGGCCGTACCAGACGGCGACCTCGAAGCCGGGATAGCCCTGCTCGGCGATGGTGGGAAGATCGGGCGCGAGCGGCGAGCGCTTCGCGCCGGTGATGCCCAGCGCGCGCATCTTGCCCGCGCGCACGTGGGGCAGCACGTGCGGCATGTTGTCGAACATCACGTCCACCTGCCCGCCCAGCAGGTCGGTCACCATGGGCGCGCTGCCCTTGTAGGGCACCTGCGCGAGGTCGATGCCCGCCACGCTCTTGAAGTACTCCATGGTCAGGTGGTTCGAGGTGCCGTTGCCGGCGGTCGCGTAGTTCAGCTTGCCCGGGCGGCGCCGGGCCTCGGCCACGAGATCCTGCAGGCTGCGTATGCCCGAGTTCGCGCTGACCACCAGCAGGTTGGGCGAACGCGCGCCCAGGATCACCGGCGCCACGTCCTTGACCGAATCGTAGGGCAGCTTCTTGTACAGGAACTGGTTGGCCACCAGCGGGAAGCCCACCACCACCAGCGTATAGCCGTCGGGCTCGGCACGGACCCCGTGCTCGGTCCCGATGATGGTGCCCGCGCCCGGCTTGTTCTCGACGATGACCGGCTGGTGCCAGCTTTCCTGCAGCTTGCGCGCGAACACGCGCGCCATGGCGTCGTTGAAGCCGGCCGGCGTATAGGGAACGATGATGCGTATGGGCTTTTCCGGGTAGGCGTCGGCCACCCGGTCCGCCAGGGCGGGCGCGGTGGCCGCCAGTGCCGCGGCGCCCGCGGCGATCCTGATCCACGTCGTGAAGTGCATGTTCCTGTCTCCGTTTGTCTGTTTGATGGATTGCTGCGTCATACGTAGGCCGGCCCTTCTATGGCCGGATGGGCGCGCAGGAAGTCCTCGTCCACCTCCACGCCCAGGCCCGGCCCCTCCAGCGGCCGGACACAGCCGTCGTCGCCGATCGCGAACGGCGTGCTCGTCAGGCGGTCGCGAAACAGGTTCACGCGCGAGACGTCCGCCTCGAAATACCCGCCGTTGTCCACGGCGGCGAGCACGTGGACGCAAGCGGCCAGGTTGATGCCCGTCATCGACGAGTGCAGGTGCACCGGCAGCTTGTGGGCCGAGGCCATCGCGGCGATGCGCAGCGTCTCGGTGATGCCGCCCGCCTTGGACAGGTCGGGCTGCAGTACGGTGACCACGCCGTCGTCCACGAGCCGGCTGAACTCATAGCGGGTGTAGTGGTTCTCGCCCGCCGCCAGCGGCACCCGCCCGAAGGTCCGGGCCTGCGCATAGCTACGATGGTCGTGCGCAGGGAAAGGCTCTTCCAGCCAGCCCACGCCCAGCTCGTCCAGCCCCGGCATCGCGGCGCGTGCGTCGTCCACCCCGTAGGCGGTATTGGCGTCGGCCAGGATGACCAGCTCGCCGCCGAACGCCTCGCGCACGGCGCGCACGCGTGCCAGGTCGCGCGCCACGCTGTCGCCCAGCCGCAGCTTCACCGCGCGGTAGCCCGCCTCGACGTGGCGGCGCGCCTCCTCCACCAGCGCGGCGGGATCCTGCCAGCCCAGCGCCACGCCTCCGGCATAGGCGGGCACCGCCCGCGCCGCGCCCCCCAGCAGCCGGTGCAGCGGCCAGCCGACCGCCTTGCCGCGGATATCCCACAGCGCCATGTCGATGCCGCTCATGGCCATCGCGCAGGCGGCGCCCAGGCCATGGCTGGCGAGCTGGCGCATGTAGATGTGATGCCAGATCCCGTTCACGTCGGCCGCGTCCCGGCCCACCACGAACGGCCGCAGCGCGCTGTTCACGAAATGGGCGATGGTGGTGTGGGCGCGCCCGTGATGCGATTCGCCATATCCCACCAGCCCGCATTCGGTCGTCACCTTGACCACCACGGCATCGCGCTTGATCACCCGCCCGACGCCCAGCGTCACGCTGCTGGAGGCGGGAACCGGAAACGAGGTAGCCCACGCCTGCACGTCGCGCACCACCAGCGGAGCGGCCGCCTTCATTGCGGCACGATCCCGGCCTGCCGGACCACCTGTTTCCAGAGGTCCATCTGCCCGGCGATGAAGGCGCGGAACGCCTCCGGGCTGCCGCCATCGGGCACCACGCCCTGCTGCTGGAAGACCTTGCGCACGTCCTCCATGGCCAGAATGGCCTCGATCCGGGCATTGAGCTTGTCCACCACGGGGCGGGGCGTGCCGGCCGGCACCACGAATCCGTGCCAGGACGACACTTCGTAGCCGGGCACGCCCGCCTCGGCAACGGTGGGCAGTTCCGGCATGAGCGCCGACCGCCGCGCATCGGCGATCGCCAGCGGCTTCACCCTGCCCGACTGGATGAAGGGCAGCACGTGCGGAAAGGCGTCGAAGGCCAGGCCGACCTGGCCACCGGCCAGATCCGTCAAGAGCGGCGTGCTCCCCTTGTACGGCACCGAGGTCATCTTGACGCCGGTCATGCCGGCGAAACGCTCCATCGCCAGGTGATTGGAGGAACCGTCGCCCGAGGTGCCGTAGTTCAGGCTGCCGGGCCGGGCCCGCGCCGCCGCCAGCACGTCGGCCACGGAACGCAGGCTGGACTCGGCATTCGCGACCAGCAGCATGGGCGAGCGCCCGGCCAGTATCACCGGCGTGAAATCCTTGACCGTGTCGTAGGGCAGGCGCTTGTACAGCCAGGGGTTGGCGGCGAACGGAAACTGCACGACCAGCAGGGTGTAGCCATCCGCCGGCGCCCGCGCCACCGCCGCCGAACCGATCTGCGTGCCCGCGCCCGGTTTGTTCTCGACGATCACGGGCTGGCCCCAGGCCTCGTGCAGCTTGGCCGCCACCAGCCGCCCCAGCGTGTCATTGAAGCCGCCCGTCGGATAGGGCACGACGATGCGCAAGGGCTTGGAGGGATAGCCATCGGCCGCCTGGGCGGTCCCGGCCGACACCACAGCCAGGCCGGCTGCCGCCACCACCGCCAGGGCGGACAGGCGCAAGGGGGAACGGGTCATATCGCGTCTCCACTTCTCTTTCTTGTGGAGCGGAAGTCTAAGATCGCGTCATAATCAGTTCAATTAATATTTAATTATTGTCTATATCAATTTTTCTGAATATAAAGACGAGACGAATGCGCTTTTCTCCTTGTGTAGAGCGGCGATAATTCACCAGACAGAGATCGTTGTCTGCCGCCATTCGTTCATGGCTTTTTATGATCTCCATCAGAAAAACTGAACATACGGACTCGGCATGGAATTCCGGCAAATCCAATACTTCATCTGCCTGTTCGAGGAAGGCACGGTCACGAAAGCCGCGCGCCGGCTGAACATCGTCCAGCCCGCGCTCAGCATGCAGATCTCCAAGCTCGAACAGGAGGTCGGACAGCGGCTGTTCGAGCGCAGCCCCCAGGGCATGCTGCCCACCGCCACGGCGCGGCACATGTACAGGCTGTTCCTGCCCATCATGCGCGACTTCTCGCAGGCCCGCGACGAAGTGCTGTGCAACGACGGAGAAATCGCGGGCCACGTCAACATCGGCCTGATCGCCTCCATCACCGAAGGCGTGCTGGCCGAGACCATGACCAAGTTCTCGGCCAGCCATCCCAAGGTCTCGGTTACCGTGGCCGACGGCTACAGCGCCACCCTGAGCGACTGGGTGGCCGGCGGACAGCTCGACGCCGCCATCATCAACAAGCCGCGGCGGCCGCTGGCGCTGAGCGTGGACCACATCGTGGACGAGGAACTGGTGCTGATCACCGGCACCCGGCATGCGGGCAACCTGCCCGCGCGGCTCACGCTGGGCCAGATCGCCTCACAGAACCTGTCGCTGGTGCTGACCACGCGGCGCCACGGCCTGCGCCACATCATCGACAGCTTCGCCCAGCACGACAACGTCGAGCTGGCCCCCTCGCTGGAAGTCGATTCCCTGGTCACCGTGGTCAAGCTGGTCGAGCAGAACCAGCTGGCGACGATCCTGCCGCGCATCGCCGTGCACGACCGGCTGCGGGCCGGCATCCTGCGGGCGCACGCCATCGTCTCGCCACGGTTGATACGGCAGGTGGTGTCGGTGGTCCATCCGCGCCGGCCGCTGAACCCGGCGGCGGCGGCCTTCATGGCCATGCTTACCCGGCAGATCCGGCTGCGGGCACAGGAGCAGGCGCCCGGGGCGAATGCGGCGCCCGACTCGCCCGTTGGTTGATTTTCGCTGCGAGGTCTAGAGGTACGGCCGTCCAGGCCATGGCAGCGCCTCATAGAAAACTCGGGCCACCTCGTACGCCACCGTGAACGGCGGCGGCACATCAACCAGTTGCTCAAGCTCGCTGTAACGTTCGCGAGTACGCGCGATCAGCCCCTCGTCCCTCATTTCCATTCCCGTCGGCACCGGCAACTTGCCCTCGGCCGAACGCAAGAGTTTTGCCAAGACCGCCGCGCACAGCACGCCGTCGATTTCGCCGCATGTGGACAAAAGCAAGTGCAGATCGTAAACATCCTGATAGCGGGTACGATTGCGCACTGTCTGCTGCAACAAGGAACGATATTTTTCCGCGATCAAGTCGGTCAGGTCATAGGCCTGAATAGGCGTCCCTTGATCGACCGCAATCACTTCGGTCGCAGCTGGCCACTCGTTGAAGCTGTAGTCGATGGAAAAAGCATGCGGAGCCATCCCCGCGAACAGCCGCCGCAATTCGGGCGCCCTGCTCAACCGAGCCACGCCTACCTTGACCTGAAGCGTGGGAAACGTTGCCTCCGGGCGTGGAGGATTGACCCGATGCCCCTGGATGCGGCAGGCCATGTCGTAGCCCAGCGCATCCGCTTCCCGCTGTAGACGCGCAGCAAGGTCGCCGACGAAGATGGCCACATCCATTTCGTCCAAACGGGCAGTGGTCGAGTAATCGACGTCCGTCGTAAACCGTGCGCTTCCATATCGCACGGCCATCAATACCCCCCCTTTCATGACCATGGCCGGAAACCTGCCGTCGAGCCGAGCCGTGGCCAGCATCACCGCATGCATGCCTTGCCTGACCAACCCGCGAACGGGATCGATCTCCGCTTCCACCCATTCGGCCAGACTACGCATCGGGATCGTCCAGAAAGTCGACATTCAAGGACAAGCACCAGCGAGCCGAATAATTCGGACGGTACTCTTCCTTGGGATCGAGCTTGCGCGACCCTCCTCGGGCCGCCAGACGAACCCATTCGTCGAAGATCGGATGCGCAAGCCCGCAGAACTCTTCGAGGATATAGCCTGCCCGGACCTTGTCTATGGCTTTGCCGTGCCGTTCCACCTCGTCCACGATCGTCGCCAGGTTCGTGGACGCATGGGAACGAAAGACCGTCAACACATGCCACATTCCCCCGCACAGTCCCGGCTGCTCGAGCATGTCGAGATAAGTGCGCCCCAAGGTCGCGACACGCAAGGGGCTCCCCCGCACGATTCTGAACGCCCCCGAATGCAGGCTGTTGAACTCGATCACGGTCCGGCCACCGATTTTCTTTGCAAAAACCGGCCGAGCCAAGCTCGGCACCCCTGCCTTGAGCGCCATCTCATGGTCTTCGCCGTAATCGCCGCGCATGCGCTCCCTGGCAAACCGGCTCCAGGCACGAGGCGCCGGCCGCGTGATGTGCAAGACTGCGGGCAACCTGTCCGTCAGGCCATGGTGCTCCATGGCGCTCAGATGGGACACATAGCAAAAGGGATCGGCGCTGCAGACGATCTCGGCCGGCTGCAGAGCGGTTCGACCCAACAGCGCATACATGCGTGGTGAAACGACCGCCCCCACGGCATCCAGTACGCCAGCCTTGGCCAGTTGGTCGATTGCGCGGGCGACGTCCTTCTTTTCAGGATGAATCTTGCCAAGGCCGAGCGATTCGCCACGGAATTCGCCGCTGCGATAAAGCCGCCAGAGGATCAGACCGATCACATAGGGTGAAACGATGGCGCCATCGAGCTCACCCAAAGAAAGAAGCACCGCTTTGGATAGGTGCATAATGTCCTGGCTTTATAATGACGTCCTTAGGACGTCATTATAAAGCCAGGATCTATCCCTTTTCATTCCTGCGACGCGAACACTTGCAAGATCTTTAAATATAATATAAGCTACGCCCGTCCTTAGGACGGGCGTAGCTTATATTATAAATCCAGAACGAAACGCACGTTGAATCATTATCCTGCGCCAGAACTACCGCTACCACCACCCGTGGAAATGATGCACCGGCCCGTTCCCCGACCCCACGCCCAGCCGGTCCGCATGGCGGATGGCTTCGGTCAGGTAATGCTTCGCCCGGCGTGCCGCCTCGGGCACGTCCTGCGCCTGGGGCAGCAGCGCCGCCAGCGCGGCCGACAGGGTGCAGCCCGTGCCGTGGGTATTGCGGGTCTCGATGCGCGGTGCGGCCAGCTCGATCATCCGGTCGCCGTCGTGCAGCAGGTCGATGGCCATGTCGCCCGGCAAGTGCCCCCCTTTCAGGAACACCCAGCGATGGCCGTTGTGGGCCAGTTGTTCGCGCAGCCGCTCGGCCACGCGCCGCATCTCCTTGACCGTCTCCACCGGCCGCTGCTCGAGCAGCACGCCGGCCTCCGGCAGGTTGGGCGTGATCATCGTCACCTGCGGCATCAGCACTTCGCGCAGCGCGCCGATGGCGTCGCGCGCCAGCAGGGCGTCGCCACTCTTGGCGATCATGACGGGGTCGAGCACCACGTGCGGCGGCTTCCAGTGCGCCAGCCGCTCGCCCACGACCTGCGTGACCGGCCGGCTGCCCAGCATGCCGATCTTGACCGCGTCGGCCGGCACGTCGGCGAACAAGGTGTCGATCTGCTGCGCGACGAAGGCGGGATCAACCGGCAGCACGCCCGTCACACCCTGGGTGTTCTGCGCGGTCAGCGCCGCGATGACGCCGCAGGCGTATGCGCCCAGCGCACTCATGGCCTTGACGTCGGCCAGCACCCCGGCGCCGCCCGAGGGGTCCACGCCCGCGATGGTCAGGGCCTTGGGAATGGGACGAACGGCAGACATGGCGATCCTCTGGAAACGAAACGCGCCGCCCCGCGGGCGACGCACGCCGCCAGTATAGTCCGCCCGCCGCGCGCGAACCCGGGTAACATGGCAGGCCGTTCTGTGGAAGGCCAACCATGATCTACGAACTCGCGCACATCGAAATCCAGCCCGGCACCCAGGAAAAATTCGAGGCCGGCGTCCAGGAAGCGGCCCCCCTCTTCCAGCGGGCCAAGGGCTGTCACGGCATGGAACTGCACCAGACGCTGGAGGATCCCAACGCCTATCTGCTGGTGGTGCAGTGGGAAACACTGGAAGACCACACCGTCCACTTCCGGGGTTCGGAAGACTTCCAGGCCTGGCGCGCGCTGGTGGGCGGCTACTTCGCCAAGCCGCCCGAGGTCCGTCACGCAACCACGGTCGCCAAGCCGTTCTGACCCGGTTAGAATGGTTCGTTTTGTTACGGTTTCCTGCCCAAGTACTGCCATGAACGCTGCTTCCCTTCCCGACGTCGAACACGCCCGCTTCAACATGGTGGAACAGCAGATCCGCCCCTGGGACGTCCTCGACCCCAAGGTGCTGGAACTGCTGTTCAAGATGAAGCGCGAAGAATTCGTGCCCCCCCCGCTGCGCACCCTCGCCTTCGCCGACACCGAGATCCCGCTACGGCTCGACGACTACGACAGCGGCGAAAGCATGCTCGCGCCCAAGGTCGAGGCGCGCCTGCTGCAGGAACTCGCGCTCAAGCCCACCGACAGCGTGCTCGAGATCGGTACCGGCTCGGGCTACCAGACGGCGCTGCTGGCCAGCCAGGCCCAGACGGTCACCTCGGTCGAGATCCTGCCCAAGCTGGCCGCCTTCGCCCAGGCCAACCTGAAGCGCGCCGGCATCGCCAACGCCACCGTGCAGGTGGGCGACGGCAGCAAGGGCTGGGGTTCGACCGAATACGACGCCATCCTCGTCACCGGCTCGGTGCCCGAAGTGCCCGACAGCCTGAAGTACCAGCTGCGCGTGGGCGGCCGGCTGGCCATCATCGTCGGCCAGGCCCCGGTCATGACCACCCTGCTCATCACCCGCACCACGGCCGCCAGCTTCGAGACCACCTCGCTGTTCGAAACCCTGGTCAAGCCCCTGCGCGGCGTCACCGTTTCCAAGTTCAAGTTCTAAGCGGAGCTTCGTGCCCATGCGCGCCAGGCCGTACTACGTCCAGACGCTGTGCGCGCTGTTCGGCGCCTGCGCTTTCGTTCCCGCGGTCGCGGCACTGGACCTGGAACAGGCCTACCAGTCGGCCCTGGCCAACGACGCGACCTTCGCGTCGGTACGCTCGGCCTATACCGCCACGCTTGAAAAGCTGCCCCAGGCGCGCGCCGCGCTGCTGCCCGCCATCTCGCTCACCGGCAGCCGCGCCGAGGCTTCCACGACCCGCCTGCCGGGCGTGACCTACACGAACGAGACCTATACGCTGCAACTGATCCAGCCGCTGTTCCGCTGGTCGGGCTGGCACACCTACGAACAATCCAAGCTGCAACTGGCCGTGGGCGAAACCCAGCTCGCCCAGGGGCGCCAGGACCTGATCCTGCGGGTGGCGCAGGCCTATTTCGACGTGCTGGCGGCGCAGGACAACCTGGCCTTCATCGGCGCCCAGAAAATCGCCATCTCGGAACAGCTCGAATCGGCCAAGCGCAATTTCGAGATCGGCACGGCCACCATCACCGACACCTACGAGGCCCAGGCGCGCTACGACCTGGCCCAGGCCCAGGAGATCCAGGCCGAATCCGACCTCGCGGTCCGCATCGGCGCGCTGCAGCAGATCATCGGCACGCCCGCGGGCGACCTGGCCAAGCTGCCGCCCTCGGTCAACGTGCCGGCGCCGCAGCCGGCCCGGATCGACGCCTGGACCGAACAGGCCGCCGCCAACAACCTGGCGGTCGCCCAGGCCACGCTGAACAGCGAGATCGCCCAGCGCGGCATAGAAATCGCCAAGAGCGGCCACTACCCCTCGGTCGACCTGGCGGCCAACGTGGGACGCACGCGGGGCCTGGTCGGGCAGACGGTGGTCAACGATTTCTACACCACGCGCTCGGTGGGCGTGCAGGTTTCCGTACCCATCTTCGCCGGCTTCGGCACCACCTCCAAGGTGGACGAGGCCGTCGCGCTGTCCGAGAAGGCCCGCAACGATCTCGAAGTCGCCCGCCGCGCCGCCGTGCAGAACACGCGGATCGCGTTCCAGGGCGTGAACGCGGGCCTGGCCCAGGTCCGCGCGCTGGAAGCGGCGGAAGTGTCCAGCCGCAGCGCGCTCGACGCCAACAAGACCGGCTACGAAGTGGGCGTGCGCATCAACATCGACGTGCTGAACGCCCAGCAGCAGCTCTATTCCACCGAACGCGACCTGGCCAAGGCGCGCTACGACGCGCTGCTGTCGGGCCTGCGGCTGAAGGCCGCGTCCGGCATCCTGACGGAAGACGACGTCCGGCAGGTCAACGCGCTGCTGCGCTAGGCGCGGTTCTTCAACCTGCCGTACACCCGGTAGGCATTGCCCGAGTAGATGCTCGCCCTGTCGGCCTCGCCCAGGACGGCGGCGTCGATGTAGCGGCGCGTATCGTCGAAATGATGGCCGGTCTCGGGATCCACGCCGCGCACCGCCCCCACGGTCTCGGACGCGAACAGGATGTTCTCCGGCGGGATCACCTTCAGCAGCAGGTCTATGCCCGGCTGATGATAGACGCAGGTGTCGAAGAACACGTTCTGCAGCAGTAGTTCCTTGAGCGGCGGCAGGCCCATGTCCTGCGCCAGTCCGCGATAGCGCCCCCAGTGATAGGGCACCGCGCCGCCGCCGTGCGGGATGATGAACTTCAGCGTCGGGAAGTCCTTGAACAGCGAGGACGTCAGGAACTGCATGAAGGCGGTCGTGTCGCCGTTGATGTAGTGCGCGCCGGTCGCGTGGAAATGCGGGTTGCAGGAGCCGCTTACGTGGATCATGGCCGGCACGTCCAGCTCGACCATCTTCTCGTACAGCGGATACCACCACTTGTCGTGCAGCGGCGGATCCTTCCAATAGCCGCCGGTGGGATCGGGATTCAGGTTGCAGCCGATGAAGCCCAGTTCCTTCACGCAGCGCTCGAGCTCGGGTATGCACCGGGCCGGCTCCACGCCCGGGCTTTGCGGCAGCTGGCAGACTCCGGCGAAATTCTCAGGGTACAGCTGGCAGGCGCGATGGATGAGGTCATTGCAGACGATGGCCCACTCGCTGCTGGTCCGTTCGTCGCCGATGTGGTGGCCCATGCCGACCGCGCGCGGCGAGAAGATCGTCAGGTCGGTGCCGCGCTCGCGCTGGATGCGCAATTGCTTGGTCTCCAGGCTTTCGCGTATCTGGTCGTCCGAGATGACGGGGCGCGGGAAGATCTCGCACTTGCCGCATTCGCAGGCCGACACCTGCAGGCGCCGGTACTCGTTCAAGGCTTCGGGCGCGGTCGTGTAGTGCCCATGGCAATCGATGATCATGCGGACTCCTTGCTCCTGTCGTCGTGAGTCGTGGGCGGGCCGGCATCGGCCCGCAATGCCGGATACAGGCGTTCAGCCGTCCGGTGGAAGATCCAGGCGAGGTCGTCGTCGCCCGCCCAGGCCAGCGCCTGCAGCGCCTCGTCCAGGAGGGTTTTCAGCGATCCCGCGGTGGCGGGGAAGTTCGAGCCCCAGGCGATGCGCGAGGCGCCGAACTCGGCCAGTACGCGCCCGAAGAAGGATTGCGGGCTGGCCTGGCCCAGATGCGCTCTGGCCAGGATGACCGGGGTCAGCTTCAAATGGATGTTCGGATGCGCGGCCAGGCGGAACAGCTCCTGCGCCGACGCGTAGGGCGGCCCCTCGTCCAGCGGCAGCGCGAAGAAATGGTCGAGCACGATGGGCACGCGTGGATAGCGCGCCAGCAGCACGCGCAGTTGGGGCACGCCGGCGATGCGCATCTGCACGCATACCGGCAGGCCCAGGTCGGCGGCGCAGTCCCACGCGGCAAAGCTGCGCGGATCGTCCAGCCCGGACACCTGCCCTTCCACGGTGCTGCCCGCGGTGAACAGGCGCAGCCCCGTCAACCCGCGCTCCACCCAGTGGCGCATGCGCGCGGGCGCGTCGGCCGCCAGCATGTCCACGGAAAAGACACCGGTGAAGCGATCGGGATGCGCCGCCACCGCATCGGCCACATAGCTGTTGTCATAGCCGTAGCAGGTCGATGCCTGCACGATGGCGGCCCGGGCCACGCCCGCCTCGTCCATGGCCTGCAGCAATTGTTCCGTGCTGGCCGGCCGCTCCTGCGACCAGACCGATGGGCGGCCCCACAGCGGGTCGCGCGGATAGGCGCGGGTATCGGTGCTGATAACGTGGGGGTGGATGTCTATGACTCTGCGCTTCATGCGATGCCTGTCCTGGATGGCGTCTTGGAATCGGGGGCCCGGTCTATTGCAGCGGGATCTCGGCGGTCTCGATCACCGCCTTCCATTTGGCGGCGTCGCGCTCGATACGCGCGGTCATCTCGGCCGGCGTGCTGGCGCTGGCCACATAGCCCATGGCTTGCAGCGAGGACTGGACCTCGGGCGACTCGACCGCCGCGCGGATCTCGCGCGCCAGGCGTTCGACCACCGGCGCGGGAGTGGCCGCCGGCACGCTGATGCCGGCCCAGGACGAGGCCTCGAAGCCCGGCACGCCGCCCTCCGCCACCGTGGGCACGTCCGGCAGGCCCGGAAAGCGCCGGGCGGAGGTCACGCCTATCGCCCTGACGCTGCCCGCCGACAACTGGCCCAGGATGGGCGACAGCACTTCGAACGCCACCTGTACGTCGCCCGCGCGCACGGCCGCGATCATGTCGCCCGTGGTCTTGTACGGGACGCTGACGGCGTCGATGCCGGCCATGGACTTGAACAGCTCGGCGGCCAGATGCTGCGTGCTGCCTATGCGCGAGGTCCCGATATTGAGCTTGCCCGAATTCGCCTTGGCGTAGGCGATGACGTCGGCCACCGACTTGAAGCGCGAATTGCCGTCGGTGATCAGCGCCAGGTCGAACGACGCGACGGACGAGACGTGCCGGAAGTCGCGCGACAGGCTGTACGGCAGGCTCTTGAACAGCACGGAACTGATGGCCGTGCCGTTGCCGGTCAACAGTGCCGTATAGCCATCGGGACGGGCCTGGGCCACCGCCACGGCCGCGGCCGCCGCGCCGGCGCCCGGCTTGTTCTCGACCACCACCGGCTGGCCGATGCGCGCCGACATGGCCTGCGCGATCTTGCGCGTGACGAGATCGCCCGCGCCGCCCGGGCCGAAGGCCACGACGATGGTGATCGGCTTGGAAGGATAGGACTGGCCCTGGGCACACGCGCCCGCCGCGGCCAGCGCGAGCACGGCCGCGCCGGCCATCCGGGCGAAAACATTCCTGGGGTGCATAGCGTCTCCTGGATCTTGTGGGCTTGCGTCGGGCACCAGTCCCGCGCAGGCATTCCGCATTCTGCCGGCGGCCAGGCACGCGCACCCATTGAGTAATGCTTCCGCCGACTTGAGGAAACGCTCAACCCCCGCCGTCCCGCGCGGCCGCCTTAACCATCCGCTCAACCCCGCGGAAGTTTTACTCAATAGACCCCGCCGCGCCTCGCATGCAACCATCCTTGCCAGTACGACATCGGCGCACCCCAGAACGCCGGGACAAGGAGACGAGCCGTGACATTCCCCGCATTGCGTATGCTGAAGTACCCCGTTGTGCTGTTCACCGCCGCGCTGTCGGCCGGCATCCCCCCTCCGGCCTGCGCGGCCGACTATCCGGAACGGCCGATCCGGATGTACCTGCCCTACGGACCCGGCGGCATCGGCGACCTGACGGCGCGCGTGGTCACTCAGAAGGTCAGCGAGATCCTGGGCCAGCAGATCGTGATCGACAACAAGCCCAGCGCGGGCGGCGTGCAGTCGTTCCAGGCCGGCCTGCAGGCCCCCGCCGACGGCTACACGCTCGTGCAGGGCGGCAACGGCACGGCCATCACCCAGACGCTGGTCAAGGACCTGCCCTACAGCATCGTGGACGACTTCACCCAGGTCGCCACGCTGTCCAGGTTCAACCTGATCCTGACGGTCAAGCCCGATTCGCGCTTTCACAACCTGAAAGAGCTCATCGCCTACGCCAAGGCCAACCCCGGCAAGCTGAGCCTGGGCACCACCAACGTCGGCTCGAGCCAGCACCTGGGCGCCGAGCTGTTCAAGTCGGTGGCTGGCATCAAGGCCGAGACCATTCCCTACAAGACCAGCGCCGCGCTGCTGACCGGCGTGCGCTCCGGCGACATCGACGTGGGCTTCGATTTCGTGCCGCCCATGCTGTCGTCGATCAAGAGCGGCGCGGTGCGCGCGCTGGCGATCTCGGCCGACAGCCGCAACGCCAACCTGCCGGACGTGCCGACCACCGCCGAAAGCGGCCTGGACGGCTACGTGGTCGCGTCGTGGAACGGCGTGTCGATCCGCCAGGGCACGCCGCGCGCCATCATCGACAAGCTGAACCAGGCCTTCGTGGCCGCCGTCAATTCGCCCGAAGTCGCGCAGAAGCTGCGCGAGATGAATTCCGAACCCTACGCCCTGGGCGTGGACGAATCGCGC
The DNA here is from genome assembly GCF_004216695.1 of Pigmentiphaga kullae. Taxonomy (GTDB): domain Bacteria; phylum Pseudomonadota; class Gammaproteobacteria; order Burkholderiales; family Burkholderiaceae_B; genus Pigmentiphaga; species Pigmentiphaga kullae. The sequence goes on along the minus strand of NZ_SGXC01000001.1, from coordinate 2,097,075 downwards.
GCCCTGATGAAGGCCGACATCGCCAAATGGAAGGCGGTGATCGAGAAGGCGAACATCCCCATCAACTGAACGAGAGCAACATGAAGAACGTCGTCGTACGCAACATCCCGCGCGGCCCGCAGGACCTCATCGCCGAGCTGGCCACGCACGGCGTGGCCACCGTGCACGAGGCCATGGGACGCGCCGGCCTGATGGCGCCGTACCTGCGCCCCATCTACGCCGGCGCCAGCATTGCCGGTTCCGCCGTGACCGCGCTGACCGCGCCGGGCGACAACTGGATGCTGCACGCGGCCATCGAGCAATGCCGGCCGGGCGACATCCTGGTGGTGGGCGTCATGTGCGAGAACACCGACGGCATGATCGGCGACCTGATCTGCACCTCGCTCAAGAAGCGCGGCGTCCTGGGCGTGGTCATCGACGCCGGCTGCCGGGACGTGCGCACCCTGACCGAGATGCGCTTTCCCGTGTGGTCGCGCGCCATTTCCGCGCGCGGCACGGTCAAGGCCACGCTGGGCCACGTCAACCTGCCGGTGGTATGCGCCGGCATGAACGTGAACCCGGGCGACGCCATCGTGGCGGACGACGACGGCGTGGTGGTCGTACCCCGCCTGGAGATCGCCCGCACGCTGGAACTGGCGCGCCAGCGCACCGCCAAGGAAGAAAAGTCGCGCAAGCGCTACCTGGCCGGCGAGTTGTCGCTGGACGTGGCCAACATGCGCCAGGACCTGGAAGCCGCCGGCCTCCTTTACGTCGATTGCGCAGAGGATCTGGCCAAGCTAAACGCCTGACATTCCCACACCATTCCCGCCTTCCCTCCGACCAAGCAGCCATGACATCCAAGCAGCCCCTCCCCCTGAAGATCGCCATCGCCACCTACGGCCACACCGCGGCGCTCAAGCGCGGCGACGTCTCCATCGACGGCGTCCAGCCGGACTTCGTCGAGATCAAGCCCATCATCGCGGCCTTCCGGCGCATGGTGCGCGACGTCGAGTTCGACGTCTGCGAAATGGCCCCCGCCACCTACATGATCGCCCGCGAGGCCGGCGCCCCGTTCAAGGCGCTGCCCGTATTCATTTTCCGCCGCTTCCACCATGCCGGCCTGGTCTACCGCGACGATGCCGGCATCCGCGAACCGCGCGACCTCGAAGGCAAGCGCGCGGGTGTGCGCGCCTATTCGGTCACTACCGGCATCTGGACGCGCGGCATCCTGACCAACGACTACGGCGTCGACAACGCACGCATCACCTGGGTGGTGGACGACGAGGAACACGTCTCCTCGCTCCAGCTGCCGCCCAACGTCGAACAGGCCAGGGACGGCAAATCGCTGGTGGACCTGATGGCCAGCGGCTACCTCTCGGCCGCCTTCACCGACAACGCCGGCATCGGCCGCGCCGGCGCGCCGGCCGACGGCTGGCAGGCGGGCGGGCGGATCAAGCCGCCGGAATACCTCGAAATGTTCCCCGACGCCGACCGGCTCGAAGCAGAGTGGTACCGCAAGACCGGCATCTATCCCGTGCACGGCCTGATCACCGTCAAGGACGACGTGCTGGCCAAGCACCCGTGGGTGGGCAAGGCCCTGTACGACGCCTTCCTGGCCTCGAAGAACATCTACCTGCGCCAGCTCGCCGCCGGCGAATCGGTGTCGGACAAGGACGAGCACTACCGCGCCATGGGCCGCATCGTGGGCGACCCCCTGCCCTACGGCATCGAGGCCAACCGGCCGTCCATCGAGGCCATGATGAATTACTGCCACCAACAGGGCCTGCTCAAGAAGCGCTACGCCGTCGACGACATGTTCATCGACGTCGGCGTCTGACCCCGCGCGACTCCCCGACGACACCTATTCCTTGCTCGACACCGCCATGACCACACGCCTGATCGACATCCATCCGCACATCATCTCGCCCGACACCACCCGCTACCCGCTCGACCCGCTGGGCGGCGAACGTTCGGGCTGGTCCGCCACCCGGCCCGTCACCTTCGAACAATATGCCGCCGCCATGGACGCCGTCGGCATCGACAAGGCCGCCATCGTCCATTCCTCGACCACCTACGGCTTCGACAACTCCTACGTGGCCGACTCCATCGCCGCGCAGCCCAAGCGCTACGCCGGCGTCTACTCGGTCGACATGCTCGCCCCCGACGCCACGCAGAAGATCCGCTACTGGCGCGGACGCGGCCTGGCCGGCCTGCGCGTCTTCACCACCGGTAGCACCATGCCGGGCCAGGCGCCCACGCTGGAAGATCCCGCCCTGCACCCCGCCTGGAGCCTGGCGGGCGAACTGGGCATTCCCGTGTGCGTGCAGATCACCAAGGCCGCCATCCCCGCCCTGGAGAAACTCCTGACCGCCTTCCCCCAGACCCTGGCCATCGTCGACCACATGATGAAGCCGGACATCAGCAGCGGCCCGCCCTATGCCGGCGCCCAGCACCTGTTCGACCTGGCCCGCTTCAAGAACCTCTACCTCAAGCTCAGCAGCCGCAACACCGAGTCCGCGTATTCCGGCAAGGCCACCCCCGAGACCTTCTTCGGCCGCGTGGTCCGGGAATTCGGCGCCGACCGCATCGCCTGGGGCTCCAACTTCCCCGCCGCCGAGGACAGCCTGGCCGACATCGTCAAGGCTCTCAAGGACTACATCGCCTTCCTGCCCGCCGCCGACCAGCACTGGATCATGGCCGGCACCGCGCAGAAGCTCTACCCTGTGCTGAAGGACTGACCCCATGACCACCGCACACGCCACGCGCGTCACGCTGAAAACCAACCTGGCCGACTCCCCCGTGGCCGCGGCGATGAAGGACGGCCGCGTCGCCTCGGACATCGTCCGGCTCGACTTCTGCGGTCCCAAGACCGCGCACGACGGCTTCAAGCCGATGATCCGCGACAACGCCTTCGACGCGGGCGAACTGGCCATCGTCACCTACCTCCAGGCCAAGGCCTACGGCAAGCCGTTCGTGATCCTGCCCGCGCCCATGGTCGGCCGCTTCCAGCACCATTGCGTCGGCTTCAACAAGGAATTCGGCCACCTCGACCCCCAGGACATCGAAGGCAAGAAGGTGGGCGTGCGCACCTATGCGCAAACCACCGGCCTGTGGGTGCGCGGCATCCTGCAGCACGAATACGGCGTCGATCCCAACAAGGTCGAGTGGTACACCGTGGACGAATCCCACCTGGCCGAATACCGCGACCCGCCCAATTGCCACATGCTGCCCAAGGGGTCGTCGATTCCCGAGATGATGCTGAACGGCGAACTGGCCGCCGCCATCCTCGGCAACGACATGCCCAAGGACCCGCGGGTGCAGACCCTTGTCCCGGAACCCATCGCGGCCGCCAAAGCCTGGTACCAGCGCGAAGGCGTCGTGCCCATCAACCACGTCTTTGCCGTCCACCAGGACGTCACCCGCAAGCATCCCGAGGCCGTGCGCGAGATCTACCGGATGATCGCGGAAAGCCGCGCGCTTGCCCCGGCCGCCGCGCTGGAGACCCTGCCGCCGCTGGGCCTGGAAGCCAACCGCAAGGGCCTGGAGATGGCCATCGAGTGGTCGTACGAACAGAAGATCATTCCACGCCGGTTCACGGTGGACGAATTGTTCGACGACGTCACCGGCGCGCTGGGTTGATGCGGCACACCGGTGCCGGTTGAGTAAAATCCCCCCGCTTGAACAACCGGCAACGGACCTTACCCCGGGGGGCGGCATGACGCAGATCGACTGGTATCTCCAGATCAACTTGAAGGCACGCCACCTCCGACTCATCACCGCGCTGTACGACCACGGCAATCTCAAGCAGGTGGCCGAAAGCTCGCACGTCACCGTGCCCGCGGTCTCCAAGGCCCTGGCCGAACTCGAGAAAGGCCTGGGCCTGGAGCTTTTCACCCGCACCGCCCAGGGCCTGCGCCCCACGGCCTACGGCGAATGCCTGGTGCGCCATGCCCGTACCCTGCTGACCGAACTGCATCAGGCGCGCGACGAACTCAACTCGCTCAGCTCGGGCGCGGTGGGCAAGATCCACATCGGCGCCTTCCCCGCCGCCACCTCCATGCTGCTTCCGCAGGCCATCGCCATCCTCAAGCAGCGCTCCCCCCACACCAACGTGCTGGTCACCGAAGGCACCGCCCAGACCCTGCTGCCCGAACTCTGGCAGGGCCGCGTGGACCTCGTGGTTGGCCGGCTGCCCCTGCGCAGCGCCGCCGACGGCTTCGAGGAAAAGGAACTGCTGGACGACCCCGTGCAGCTCATGACGCGGCACCAGCACCCGCTGGCCCGCCGCAGGCGCCTGAAATGGTCCGACCTGCAACCCTACCCGTGGATCCTGCCGCCGGCGGGCAGCATCCTGCGCGCGCCGCTGGAGCGCACGCTGGAGGAACACGGCATGACACTGCCCAACAACTACGTCGAGACCCTGTCCACGCACCTGGCGCGCGCCTACCTGCACGTCACCGACGCCATCGCCGTCATGGCCGGTGCCGTCGCGGCCGACGCGTCGGAACCGCTGGCGGTGCTGCCGCTAAGCTTCCCGCACCTGATGCGGCCGCGCGGCGTGCTATGGAATCGGAACCGAGGGCTGACGCCCGGGGCGGAGTTGATGATCGCCTGCCTGGAAGAAGCTGCGGCGGGGATGCAGCATAGAGGCGAGCCGTAAGTCATCGTGCCGACACCTTCCGCGTCGTCTACTCCATCCGCCTCCGACACGCCGTTCATGTGCTGCATGCGTTTCAGAAAAAATCGGTGTCTGGCATTGCAACGCCTAGACCCGATGTGGCCGTGATCGTACAGCGCTGGAAAATCGTGCTGGCACGCGAACAGGCGAGCCATTGACATGCGAGGAAATGATCATGGATGCAGGAACCCCATCAGGCGGTACCGACAATGTCTTGTTCGATCTTGGCTTTGCTGACGCCGGGGAACTTTCGGCCAAGGCGTCTTTGGCAATGAAGCTCAATCGACTGATCGATGACCTTCATATCACCCAGGCGCGAACGGCCGAGCTCACCGGCATGACGCAGCCCAAGATCTCGCAGGTCCGCAACTACAAGCTACGGAACATCTCTCTGGAGCGCCTGATGCAGGCGTTGGTAGCCCTGGACCAACACGTCGAAATCGTCGTTCGTCCGGCTCGACGTGCCCAACAGGCTGGAATCACCGTAGCGGCCTGACACAAGCCACGACGCGAAGCTCCATGGGCGTCACCCCAGCCAGGGCCCCACCGCCCGCATCACCCGCTGCGTCGCGCCGGTATGCGTGGCGCTGAACCGGCCCGCGGCGGCGCGCATGCCGGCGCGGCGGTCGCCGTCGTCGATCAGTTCCAGCGCGAGCCGCCAGGCCGCCTGGGCGCTGTCCGCGCGCAATGCGGCGCCCGCTTCGATCGCATCTTCCGAGGCTTGCGCGAAATTGAAGGTATGCGGACCGACGATGACCGGCACACCGCAGGCAGCGGCTTCGATCAGGTTCTGCCCGCCCAGCGGCGCGAAGCTGCCCCCCACGATGGCCACGTCGGCGCCGGTGTAGTAGAAAGGCATCTCGCCCAGGCTATCGCCCAGCAGCACGGCGGTGTCTTGATCGATCGGACCGAACGGCATGCCGGGCATGGACGAGCGGCGCCGCATGGACAGGCCCGAGGCCAGCACCATGGCCGCCACCTCGTCGAACCGCTGGGGATGCCGGGGAATCAGGACGGCCAGCGGCGCCTGTCCGCCCTTCGTGCGGGGCATGTCGCGCAGCGCCGCCAGGATGGACTCTTCCTCGCCCTCGCGCGTGCTGGCCCAGGCGATGACCGGCCGGCCCAGGCGCTGGCGCCAGGCGGCGCCAGCCTGCATCAGGTCGTAGGGCAGTTGCAGGTCGAACTTCAGATTGCCCACCACCTGCGGATCGCGCGCCCCCACCTGCCGCAGCCGTTCGGCGTCGGCCCGGGTTTGCGCCAGCACCGCATCCAGGCGCCCATAGGTGCGGCGCGCCAGACTGGCCACCCGCATGGTCTTGCGTGCCGACGAGGCCGACAGCCGCGCGCTGACCAGGGCGATCGGCACCGCATAGCGCCGCGCGCCCGCCACCAGGTTGGGCCAGACCTCGGTCTCGACCAGCAGGCCGCAGCGCGGCGCGAAATACCGGTAGAAGCGGTGCACGGCGCCCGGCATGTCGTAAGGCAGCCAGACCTGGCGCAACCGGCCTTGCACGATGTCCTGCTCGAACAGGCGCGCCCCTTCGGTACGGCCGGTGGCCGTCATGTGGGTCAACAGCACCGGCAGGCCACGATCCAGCAGCGCCCGGACCAGCGGCTGCGCCGCCCGCGTCTCGCCCAGGCTGACCGCATGCACCCAGACCGGCGCGGCCCGGAACCCGCCGCGCGCCGGCGCATGCCGGCCGCTGCCATAGAAACCGAAGCGCTGGGCCGGGTGGACGCCATACACCGGCTCGCGCCGCGCGCGGCGCCAGATGCGCCACAACAGGAAGGGCGTGGCCAGCCGCCACAACGACGAATACACGGCCTGCAGCACCGCGCCCCGCATCAACGTACCGCTCCGGACACGGCCGCCTCGGCCGGCAGGGCCTGCCCGACGGCCGCCAGCACCTGTTCGCACGAGGGCGGCGTCCCGCGCCCGCCCAGGCTGGCCGTATAGGCCGAGCCGGTCACCGGCGCCAGCGCCGGATCGTAGTCCGCATAGATGCCGATGGTGGGCCGCCCCAGCGCACCGGCCAGATGCGTCAGCCCACTGTCCAACCCCACCACCACCGATGCGCCCGCCAGCACGCCGGCCACCTCGGCCAGCCCCATGCGCGGCAGCGCCCGGGCACCGGGTATGCCGGCGATCAGGCGCTGCGCCCGGGCCGCCTCGTCTTCCGTGCCGGCAAACACCAGCGGCGTATGCCCCGCCACCGCCAGCCGCTCCAGCACCGTGCGCCAAGACGTCTCGGCCCACAGCTTGGTCGGCCGGCTGGCCGACGGCATGATCGCGGCATAGCGGGCAGGCAGGCCCGCGGGCGGCTCGGCGCGAATGCCGAAATCCGGCGGCCCAGCCAGCTCGTATCCCAACGAAAACGCGGCCAGTTCCCGCATGCGCACCACCGCCGACTGCTCGAACACCACCCGGTAGCGATAACGGTAGAAAAAGGAAGCGAAAGGGTCGCGCGCCGAGCGCAGGTCGCAGCCGTGCAGCGGCCCATTCGCCATGCGCGCCACCATCGCCGACTTCCAGAGCCCCTGCATGTCGATCACGGCGTCATACCTATGTTCGAGCAGCCGCTTGCGAAAGGCCGCGCGCTCGGCCTTCACCGACGCCGACCACCAGGCCTTGCGCCAACGGCGCAGCGCCACGGGAATGACGGCGTTCAGCCGCGGATGCAGGGCGGGAATGGCGGCGAATGCCTCTTCGGCCACCCAGTCGATCCGCGCGTCCGGCATGTGGCGGACGATATCGGAGACGGCGGGCAGCGCATGGACGATGTCGCCCATGGACGAGGTCTTGACGAGGAGAATTCGGGGCACGGACGGAAGCCGGCGGGAAACCGGCTGCGTGGAAAGGGCGGATTTTAACCGGAGGGAAGGACCGGCACTCAATCGCACGGATCGGCCCCGAATGAGAACCACCGCTTCGACCGGCCCCGCCGGTGCCGATTTATTGGACAATACCCAGGCAGGCTGGCCGCACGGCCTGTCCACTTTCTTCTCCAACAAGCAATCGCTTCATGGCTCTCGACTCCCTGCTGCTACGGTCTCCCCCCAATCTCACGAGCCTGCCCGAACAGGTCGCCGAAGCCATCGCCGAAGCGATCATGAAGAACGAGATCGCGCCCGGCGCCAGCCTGCGCGAAATCCCGCTGGCAAGCTACTTCGGGGTCAGCCGCAGCAGCGTGCGCGAGGCCCTGCGCATTCTCGAACGCGACGGCGTGGTGTCCATACAGCCGCGGCACGGCGCCAAGGTCACCGCGCTGAGCCACGACGAAATGGTCGAGATCTACCAGATCCGTGCCGCGCTGCTGGGCGTCGCGTGCGATCTTTTCGCCCGGTCCCGCACCGACGCCCACCTGCGCCGCCTGGACGATACGCTGGCCCGCATGGCCGCCCTCGAAGGCACCGACGAACAGGCGCGCGCGCTGGAGCATGCCGCGCTGTCCGCCAGCATGGCCCAGTTGATCTGCGCACACTGCGGCAACAGGAAACTGGCCAGCATGCTGAACCAGATGTCGCTGCAGATCGCCCGCTACACCAACCTCGGCCTGTCCGCCGCCACTCGCCGCGAACAGTCGCTGGACAACTGGCGCAGGTTGCTCGATGCGCTGCGCAGGCAGGACCATGCCGGCGCCAATCTTTGCGGCCAGAAACTGGTCCAGGACAACCTGGCCTATGCGTTGAGCGTGCTCGCGGCCTGACAGCGCCGCACGCCGGGTTCATTGTCGACAAGACAACACAATGAATCGGAATGCATCTTCGAATTCACCCTGATGTGCATTTAATCCCTTAATTTTCAGTAAAAACCCCTAGATTGACATCACGGCCATTTATTGTCGACAATCAAACAAAACGAGGAGACATGATGGACGAGACGACTTTCGCAGACAGCTATCGCACCGCCAGCGGCCTTACCGTCCGCAAGCTCACCGAGCACATCGGCGCCCAGATCGTGGGCGTCGATCTGTCCCGGCCGATCCCCGCCGACGCCGTCGCGGACATCCGCAGCGCCTGGGAACGGCACGGCGTGGTGATCTTCCGGGACCAGGACCTGCCCGCCGCCGCCCACCGCGACTTCAGCGCGCACTTCGGTCCACTGATCGGCCACGTGGTCAATCGCTTCAACATGGCCGATTGCCCGGAAGTCACCATTCTTTCCAACATCACCAACGAGAAAGGGGAAAAGATCGGCGCCGACCGCGCGGGCATGCTCTGGCATTCCGACATGTCGTTCCTGCCCCGCCCGAGCATGGGCTCGCTGCTGTACGGGGTCGAATGCCCGCCGCAAGGCGCGGATACGGAGTTCGCCAGCATGTTCGCCGCCTACGACGCGCTTCCCGCCGAAGAACGGCAGCGCCTGGCCGGCCTGCGCGGCATCCACGACTATCCGTGGCACTACCGCACCTACCTGAGCCACCGCCAGCCGCTCACGCCGGAAGAAGAAGCCAAGACGCCGCCCGTCGCGCATCCGCTGGTGCGCACCCATCCCTCCACGGGCCGGCAGGCGCTGTACGTCGGCGAAGGCCTGACCCGCAGCATCGAAGGCATGGACGACGATGCCGGCCGGCGCCTAGTCGTGGAACTGAGCGACTTCGCGACCCAGCCCGCCTTCGTCTATCGCCACAAATGGCAGCCGGGCGATCTCGTCTTCTGGGACAACCGGTCGACCATGCACCGGGCCACCGACTTCGACAATACCTACCGCCGGCTGATGCGGCGCACGACGATCCAGGGCGATGCGCCGTTCTATCGCCCTGCCGGGCATTGACGCGGACCGCGCCGCAACCTCCAAGGAAACCGCCATCATGAAACGCCGAACTCTTCTCGGGCTGACGGCTGCCGCGGCCATCGCCCCCGTCATGCAAGCCGCGCAGGCCAAGGAAGACAGCTGGCCCAATCGGCCGGTACGCATGATCGTCCCCTTCCCCGCCGGCGGGGCGACCGACATCATCGCCCGCATCCTGGCCGACAAGCTGTCCGCGTCGCTGGGCCAGAGCTTCATCGTCGACAACCGGGCCGGCGCCTCGGGCATCATCGGCCAGGAAGCCGCCGCCCGGGCCCCCGCGGACGGCTATACCCTGCTTCTGACCGGCAACGGCCCGCATGCGGTCAACATCAGCCTGTTCGAACGCATGCCCTACGATCCGCTGAAGGATTTCACGCAGATCTCGCTCACGTCCATCCTGCCGCTGGTACTGAACGTGCATCCCTCGGTCCCGGCCAAGACCCTGGCGGAATTCATTCGATGGGTGAAGGCCAACCCGGGCAAGCTGAACTACGCCTCGCCCGGCGTGGGCTCCCCGCCGAACCTGACGATGGAACTGCTCAAGAGCCAGCAGGGACTCGACATCGTGCACGTGCCGTACAAAGGCAGCAGCCTGGCCTTGGCCGACCTGATCAGCGGACAGGTCTCCGTGATGTTCGACAATGCGCTCGCCTCCTACCAGCACATCAAAAGCGGCAAGGTGCGCGCGCTTGCGATCGGCGCCGACCAGCGGCTGTCTTCGCTGCCCGATGTCCCCACCTTCGTCGAATCGGGCATGGCCGGCTTCGAGGCCTACACCTGGACGGCGCTGGTAGGCCCCGCCGGCCTGCCGCGCGCCATCGTCGATCGCCTCGCCCGCGAAACCGCGCTTGCCCTGTCGGATACGGCCGTCAAGGAAAAGCTGAATGCGCAAGGCGCCATCGCCGCCAGTTCCACGCCACAGGAACTGGAAGACAAGACGCGCCAGGAAATCCGCAAATGGGCCGGCGTCATCGAACAGGCCCATATTCCGCGCGTCGCGCTTTGACCGCACCGGCACAACCCATCATCCATCACCCATGAAACTTCTACGCCATGGCCCCAAGGGCCGCGAAAAACCCGGCCTCGTGGATGCGCGCGGCACGATGCGCGACCTGTCCTCGCATCTGGACGACATCACCAACGCCACCCTGTCTCCGGCCGAGCTCGGCCGCCTGCGCGCGCTGGACACCGAGCACCTGCCCATCGTCCCGGCCGGAACGCGCCTGGGCGCGCCCTACCGCGGCACGGGGAAATTCATCTGCGTCGGACTGAACTACAGCGATCACGCGGCCGAGTCCAACCAGCCCGTCCCCCAGGAACCGGTGCTGTTCGCCAAATGGAATAGCTGCATCCAGGGTCCCGACGACCCCATCGTCATGCCGCGCGACTCCACCAAGACCGATTGGGAAATCGAACTGGGCATCGTCATCAGCACGCGCGCCCGCTACGTCGACCCCGCGGATGCCCGCCGGCATATCGCAGGCTTCTGCGTCATCAACGACGTCTCGGAACGCGAGTACCAGCTCGAGCGCTGCGGCCAATGGGACAAAGGCAAGGGCTGCGACACCTTCGGCCCGATCGGCCCGTGGCTGGTGACGGCCGATGAAGTGCCGGACCCGCAGGACCTGCGCCTATGGCTGGACGTGAACGGCAAACGCCGCCAGGACGGCAGCACGCGCAACATGGTCTTCGGCGTGGACTTCCTGGTCAGCTACATCAGCCGCTTCACCACGCTCGAACCCGGCGACCTGATCGCCACCGGCACCCCGCCCGGCGTCGGGCTGGGACAAAAGCCCCCGGTCTACCTCAAGGCGGGCGACGTCGTCACGCTGGGCATTCCCGGCCTGGGCGAACAGCGCCAGGTCGTCCACGCCTGGGACCCCGCGCTGCTGGATTGAAGGCCTGCCGGCCTACATTCCGCCATTGCCCCACTGCGCCACCCAGTACGCGGTGGACGCATCGTGGCCGCCAGCCGGCGCCTTGCCGGCCAGTTCCCGGGCAATGCCCGTGGCCAGGACCTTGCCGTATTCGACGCCCCACTGATCGTAGGGGTTGATGCCCCATACCAGCCCCTGCACGAACACCTTGTGCTCGTACAGCGCCAGCAGCGCCCCCAGCGCATGCGCGCTCAGGCGCGGCAGCACGATCAGCGTGGACGGCCGGCCGCCGGGATGCATCTTGTGGCGCGCCAGCCAGGCCGCGCGCGCCGGGTCGCTTTCCTTGGGCGCCAGTTCTGCCTCGAGCACGGACGCCGATTTGCCGCGCAACAGCGCCTCGCGCTGGGCCAGGCAATTGGCCACCAGCAGCCGATGGTGCTCCGGATAGGGATGATCCGCCTCGCGGCAGATGATGAAATCCACCGGGGCGCCTTCCGGCCCCTGGTGCAGCCATTGAAAGAACGTGTGCTGGCCATCGGTGCCCGGCATGCCCCAGACCACGGGCCCGGTCGGCACCGTGACCGGCCGCCCCTCGAGGTCGACCGACTTGCCCAGGGACTCCATCTCCAGCTGCTGCAGATAGGGCACGAGATGGACCAGCCGCGCGTCGTAGGGCGCAATGTTCAGCGACGCATAGCCGAACGCGTTGCGGTTGGCCAATCCAGCCAATGCCAATTGCACCGGCCCATTCGCGGCCAGCGGCGCCGTGGCGAAATGCACGTCCATCGCCGCCGCGCCCTGCAACAGCCCGTCCAGCGCCTCGGCGCCCAAGGCCAGCGCGATCGGCAGCCCGATGGCCGACCAGACCGAATAGCGGCCCCCGGCCCAGTCCCAGAACGTGAAGGTGCGCTCGGGCGCCACGCCCATGTCCCGCGCCGCGTCGGGATTGGCCGTCACGGCCACCACCTGCTCCCACGGATCGGCGATGCCGGCCTCGCGCAGCCAGCGCAGCGCACAGTCGGCGTTGTGCAGCGTTTCGGTCGTGTTGAACGACTTGGACGACACCACCACCAGCGTGCGCCTGGGGTCCAGCCCGATCAGGCCCGCCTCGATGGCATGGCCATCGATATTGGACACGAAGCGCATCTGCCTGCGCGTACCCGCGTAGCCCAGCGCGGCCACCACCAGCTTGGGGCCCCAGTCGCTACCGCCGATGCCGATGTGCACCACGCTGTCATAGCGCCCTTCGGCATCCACATGACGCACGAAGGCACGCACCCGGTCGCGCTCGGCCAGCACCCGGCCCGCCACCCGCCCGGGCGGCTCTTCCGCGCGCAGCGCGGTGTGCCAGGCAGCGCGGTTTTCCGTGCAATTGGCAATGCCGCCTTCCAGCAGGCGCGCACGCGCGGCCTCGAAATCCCGGGCTGCCAGCAGCGACGCGCCGGCAGCCGACAGTTCGTCCGATTGCGCCTGGGTACTCAAATCCACCGACAAACCGGCGGCTTCCACCACCCGCAGCGTGCCCGCGCGACGATCCGCCCGATGAGCGGCCTCGACGAAGGCGCGCCACTCGGCCGTCCCGGCCAATGGTGCGAGCCCTTCCTGCATGGCCTCGCCTCCTTAGAACGGCAGCTTGGCGTCGGGCGCGACGCGCAGCAACTGCGTGCGGAAATCCTGCTGGATGCGCGCCAGCGCGGCGTCGTCATCCGCCTCGAAACGCAGCACCACCACCGGCGTCGTGTTCGAGGCACGGGCCAGCCCGAAGCCATCCGCATATTCCACCCGCACGCCATCGATCGTGATCACCTCGCGCGCGCCGGTGAACTGCCCCTGCTCCTGCAGGCGCTTGACCACCTCGAACTGCTCGCCCTCGGCGGTTTCCATCTTCAGCTCGGGCGTGGACCTGGCCTGCGGCAAAGCTTCCAGCACGGCCGACGGATTGTCCGAGCGGGACACGATCTCCAGCAGCCGCGCGCCTGTATACAAGCCATCGTCGAACCCGTACCAGCGCTCCTTGAAGAAGATATGCCCGCTCATCTCGCCCGCCAGCGGCGCGCCGGTCTCCTTCAGCTTGGCCTTGACCAGCGAATGCCCGGTCTTCCACATCAGCGGCTTGCCGCCCGCCGCCTTCACTTCCTGCGCCACGTAGCGGCTGCACTTCACGTCGTAGATGATCTCAGCGCCCGGATTGCGCGACAGCACGTCGCGCGCGAACAGGATCAATTGCCGGTCGGGCCAGATGATCTGCCCCGACTTCGTCACCACGCCCAGGCGGTCGCCGTCGCCGTCGAAGGCCAGGCCGATCTCGCAATCGGTTTCGGCCAGGCAGCGGACCAGGTCTTCCAGGTTGTGCGGATCGGCCGGATCCGGGTGGTGGTTGGGGAAGGTTCCGTCCACGTCACAGTACAGCTCCACCACCTCGCAGCCCAGCACTTTGAACAACTGCACCGCCACCGGGCCGGCCACGCCGTTGCCCGCGTCCACCGCGATCTTCATCCTGCGGGCCAGCTTCACGTCGCCCACGATGCGCTGCAGGTACTCCGGCACGGCATCCCATTCCTTGCGGGAACCCGGAGTGGCCGCATCCCCGCCGGCATTCTTCACCATGGGCTCGCGCAGCGCGGTAATGGCATCGCCGTACAGCGTCGTGCCGGCCAGCATCATCTTGAACCCGTTGTACTGCGGCGGATTGTGGCTGCCGGTAATCGCCACGCCCGACCCCGTGCCGCCGACGTTGGCCGCGTAATAGACCAACGGCGTCGGCACCATGCCCACGTCCAGCACGTCGATGCCGCCGGCCATCAGGCCGGCCTGCAGCGCCTGCGCCAGATCCGGCCCGCTCAGGCGGCCGTCGCGGCCGACCACCACCTGCCGCACGCCGGCCCGATGCGCTTCCAGCGCCAGCGCCGCGCCCAGGCGGCGGGCGAACTCCGGGCTGAGCGGCGACGGAACCACGCCCCGGATGTCATAGGCCTTGAAGGCGGAAGCGGCGATGTCGACGGGTGAAGATGAGACGTTGGTCCCCACGGGATGCTCCTGATTCAGATTCGTTCGATGGGTCGTAATGGTGCGATGCGTCCGCCAGACACGGCCAAGCCGCGCAATCAGCACTCACTTACCTGTTTGGATGTTCATGCACCGCCCTTCCAGGCGATATAGTCCGGTGCAAATCCCGGAAAGTTCACTGGGACTATAGATGAAGTTGAGGTACGAAAACCCTGTTTTCTTGTATGACGTAACCCGGCGTAACGGGGCGACAATTATGCGATACCTCGCGATACCTGGAATCGCGTGACACACCCCCGGTTGTCGGATATACGAATAACAGGCTAAACAATCCTTTGCGCCGGCAGCGGACCGGCGTTCACCTGCGGCGAGCATGCATGCTCAATCTGACGATCAGTTTCATTGTTTCCCTACTCGTGACCATGCTTATGGTGCGCTTCGCCAATCGCGACAGCGCCGCGGCGGACCACGACCTGGACGGCGTCCAGAAATTCCATGTCCGGCCGGTGCCCCGTATCGGCGGTCTTGGCATCGTCGCGGGCTGTACGGTCGCGGTCGCCGCCCTGACCACGCGCGACTTTCCCCTGGCCATCGACCTTGCCTTGCTGCTGCTGTGCTCGGCCGTGGTGTTCGGAATCGGACTGGCAGAAGACTTCACCAAGCGCGTCAGCCCGACCCTCCGCCTGCTTTGCGCATTCGCCGGCGCCGCCCTGGCCGCCGTCCTGCTGCAGGCCACCGTCACGCGCATCGACATCCCCGTGGCCGACGCCTGGCTGGCCATCCCGGTGGTGGGCGGCCTGGCCGCCGTGGTCTGCGTGGGCGCGATGGTCAACGCCGTCAACATCATCGACGGCTTCAACGGCCTGGCCGCCGCCGCGGCCCTGGCCATGTTCGCCTCACTGGGCTACGTCGCCTTCAAGGTCAGCGACCCCCTGATCCTGGGCGGCTCGCTGCTGATGATCGGCGCCATCCTGGGTTTCCTGGTCTGGAACTATCCCTATGGACTGATTTTCCTGGGCGACGGCGGCGCGTATTTCCTGGGCTTCATGCTGGCCGAACTGGGCATCCTGCTGGTGGTCCGCAATCCCGTGGTCTCGGCCTGGTATCCCGCGCTGCTGTTCATCTACCCCATTTTCGAGACGCTATTTTCCATATATCGAAAGAAATATCTCCGGGGCATGTCCCCCAGCATGCCGGACGGGGTGCATCTGCACATGCTGATCTACAAGCGGGTCATCCGGTGGGCCATCGGCACCCGCAACGCACGCTTGCTGACCCAGCGCAACGCCGTCACGTCCCCTTATCTGTGGGCGCTCAGCCTGGTCGCCATCGTCCCGGCCACCGTGTTCTGGGACCGGGGACTAGTGTTAATGCTATTTCTCGCCACCTTCATAGCTGTCTATACTTGGCTGTATACAGCAATCGTGCGCTTTCGCACCCCCCGGTGGCTGGTCCTGCACCGGTCCAGGGAATGACTCCAGCGCGGGGACTTTCCCAGATGGGCAAAGACCGCAAATCTCCGAACATTAGTTAAACAGCGTAACAAATTGTAAGCGCTGACATCCCAGGGGCCCGGTGTGGGGCCACCCGGGCATTACCCCATTCTGGGGACCATCTCCCGTATTTTGTTACATAGCGGAAGTGGAGTGTCATACTTCCCCGCCTATGCTGTCGTCCGTGTGGCTTGCGTTGGCTAAACGGCAGATTTCCATAAAAGCCGTAGTGGGGAATCATGGCGGCCTGTCTCTACCGGTGCTCCGATAAAAAGGAACGCCAGGCGTCGCTTTCCTCGTCAACCAAGCAAAGAAGCATGAGGCAATAAGAACGCACGGAAGAAATCATGGCTGCAACACAAGTTAAATATTTCGGCACCGATGGCATCCGGGGCAAAGTGGGCGGCGCGGTCATCAATCCCGCCTTCGCCCTGCGCCTGGGCCACGCCGCCGGCCAGGTCCTCCTGGCCCAGGCCCCGCGCGGGCACCGCCCGTCCGTCCTGATCGGCAAGGACACCCGCATCTCCGGCTACATGCTCGAATCCGCGCTGGAAGCCGGCCTTTCCGCCGCCGGCGTGGACGTCGTCCTGGCCGGCCCCATTCCCACCCCCGCCGTCGCCTACCTGACCCGCGCGCTGCGCCTGTCCGCCGGCATCGTCATCAGCGCCTCGCACAACCCCTTCGACGACAACGGCATCAAGTTCTTCTCGGCCCAGGGCAGCAAATTCCCCGACCAGACCGAACAGGCCATCGAAGCCGCGCTGGACCAGCCCATGGGCTGCACGCCTTCCGAAGGGCTGGGCCGGGTCAAGCGCCTGGACGACGCCGCCGGCCGCTACATCGAGTTCTGCAAGGCCAGCTTCCCCCCGGACATGGACCTGAACGGCCTGCGCATCGTGGTCGACGCCGCCCACGGCGCCGCCTACCACATCGCTCCCAACGTCTTCCGGGAACTGGGCGCCACGGTCATCACCATCGGCTGCGAGCCCAACGGCTTCAACATCAACGAAAAAGTGGGCGCCACCCACCCGGAAACCCTGGCCGAGAAGGTCAAGGAACACCGCGCCGACCTGGGCGTTGCCCTGGACGGCGACGCCGATCGGCTGCAGATGGTCGATGCCAGCGGCCGCATGTACAACGGCGACGAACTGCTCTACGTGGTCGTGCGCGACCGCATGACGCAAGGCCCCGTGGCCGGCGTGGCGGGCACCGTCATGACCAACTACGCGTTCGAGCGCCGCATGGCCGACCTGGACGTTCCCTTCGTCCGCACCTCCGTTGGCGACAAGAACGTGATGCAAGCCCTGCAGGACAAGGGCTGGCTGTTCGGCGGCGAAAGCTCCGGCCACATCCTGTGCCTGGACCGCCACTCCACCGGCGACGGCGTCATCGCCGCCCTGCAGGTCATGGCCGCCATGCGCCGCAGCGGCAAGGGCCTGCCGGCCCTGACCTCGGAACTGCACCTGCTGCCGCAGAAACTGGTGAACGTGAAGCTGCAACCCGACCTGGAATGGGAATCCCACCCGGGCCTGGCCGCGGCCTACCGGGAGGTTTCCGCCACGCTGCAAGGCCGCGGACGGGTCTTGATCCGGCCTTCGGGCACCGAACCCAAGCTACGCCTGATGGTGGAGGCGGACGAGGAAATGCTGGCGGTCCGGTGCGTGGACCGGCTGGCTACCAGCCTGGCTTGATCGTCATTCCGGCGTCCGGGGTTCGCAATATATATGTAGATATTACAAATCCGGGCTCGTCCCAGAACCGCGCGGCCTATAACGAGGGGGCAGGAAATCGGCGAAGCAATCACGGCAACCGGCAAATGATCGCTACGTTTTGCATTTCTCAAAAATGAGATTGCCTATTTCGCGCATGCACAAACTGATGCAATCTTTTTGCAAGCTTTTACGATAGGCGCATCGCGACATGCTAATCTTTCAGACCGTCCTGAATTCGCTGGAAAGACCGTACTCCGGCTTTCCGCAATCCCTCAAATCGGGGATTGCCGCAATTCGGCGCGCCAACCAGAATACCGCCGCCGCACTACCGAGTGCCAACTGTCTTCCTGCCGGGCAGTCGATGGGGAATGAGTCACGAAGGGGTGTGTATCCCCCGGGGGCCAGATTCGTCACCCGCGATCGGATTGGTACAAGGTAATCATGCAGACGAAACTACGCGACTTTCTTCTTTCCCTTTCCCGGCCGCAAAAGATCGCGGTCATGCTCATGGCGGATGCTATCGCTCTTCCCGCCAGCCTCATCGCTGCCTTCTATCTCCGCTTAGGTGATGCTGGCATTCTGCAAAGATACGGAATCAGCGCACCCATTATCATGGCCCTGGCGGCCATACCCATTTTCTATTTGTGCGGGCTGTATCGCAACGTAGTGCGCTACATGGATATCTCCATGCTGCGCTCTACGGGCTTTGGGCTGGCCGTCTTGGCCATCGGTACCTACATCGCCTGCGTATTGTTCAACGTGCCCCCCCCTCCCCGCAGTACGCTATTGATTTATTGGTTCATTGCTTTCTCGTATGTAGTCACTTCCCGCTTCGGTGCCCGCCACATACTGCGTACCCCACTTCGCAAGCACATCGTCGCGCCTCGGGTTGCCATCTACGGTGCCGGCGAAGCCGGCTTCCAGTTGGCCGTCGCCATGCGAACCAGCCATGCCTATACACCGATCTGCTTCTTCGATGATGATAAGCGCCTGGCCAACAAGCATGTGGGCGGCCTGAAGGTCTATGCACTAAGCCGGCTCAGCGACATCGTGCGCAAGTATGAAGTACAGCAAGTAATTCTGGCCATCCCCTCAGCATCCCCCGAGCGCCGACGCACGATCGTCAATCACCTATCCACCCTAGGCATTCCAGTACGCACGCTTCCGACTATGGCGGAAATGGTGGAAGGTAAGGTCCTGGAGAGCACAATACGGGAAGTTCAGGTAGAAGACCTGTTGGGCCGCAAACCCGTACCCCCACGACGTGATCTGTTCTCAAAATGCGTCACAGGCAAATCGGTATTGGTGACGGGGGCCGGTGGCTCCATAGGCAGCGAACTATGTCGCCAGATCGAATCGCAGAAACCGACCCAACTCGTACTCTTAGACCACTCCGAATACGCTCTGTATGCAATCGAGCACGAATTGCGGGAACGCTTTCCTGCGACCGTCTTGGTCGCCTATATGGGAAACGTATGCGACAACGAACTGGTCTGCCGCATCGTCCGCGAACATCGAGTCAACACCATTTACCATGCCGCGGCCTACAAGCACGTGCCTCTGGTAGAGAACAACATGGTTGCAGGCATCCGCAACAATGTGATGGGGACTTGGTCTGTAGCACTAGCAGCAGCCCAAAACAATGTCGACACTTGCGTATTGGTTTCGACCGACAAGGCAGTGCGCCCCCCTAACGTCATGGGCGCCAGCAAACGCTGCGCAGAACTGATCTTCCAAGCCTTTGCCCTCCGTCCCAACAATCGTACGGTGTTCAGCATGGTCCGCTTCGGTAACGTCCTGGGCTCATCCGGCTCAGTTGTTCCGTTGTTCCGCAATCAGATTCGACGGGGCGGGCCCATGACGGTTACTCATGCCGACGTGACCCGCTACTTCATGCTGATCCCTGAAGCTGCGCAACTGGTCATCCAAGCTGGCGCCATGGCGCGCGGTGGTGAAGTCTTCGTGCTGGATATGGGGGAACCCGTTCGGATCATCGACCTGGCTCGCACCATGATCCAGTTGTCTGGTCTGACTGAAAAAGGGCCGGGAAGCCCCAACGGACACATTGAAATCAAGGTGATAGGTCTGCGGCCAGGCGAAAAACTGTACGAGGAGTTGCTGATCGGCGGAGACACCATGGCAAGCGACCATCCCCGCATTCTCTGTTCGCGCGAGCACTACCTCACACTGGGACAGCTCGAGCCGTTACTGGAAGCGCTGCACACAGCGTGCCGGAGCGGCTCCAGCCAAGCCGTACGCACCGCTCTGCAAAAGCTGGTCCCGGAATACACACCATATTCTTTGCTTAGCGATAGACCGGCCACGCCAATGGCGAGCGAGCCTGCCACAATCCCCTCCCGCGAAGACAGGGATGCCTCTTCCGCACCAAGCTACAAACAGAATGTAGTCGTAGGCCACCCCGCATAACCTCTTCGTTCCTATCAGACCCGTAACGGTTTCCAGCACCTTCGTCACAAGACATAGTTTCATGGCAAAACGAGTATTCGACATTGTCCTGGCAGCGATAGCTCTTCTATTACTCAGCCCGATCATCCTGCTGTTATGCATCGCAGTCCGGCTGAAGCTTGGCTCACCGATATTTTTCCGCCAAATCCGCCCGGGCTTGCATGGCAAACCGTTCCAGATGGTCAAGTTCCGCTCCATGCGCGACGCCGTGGGGTTCGACGGCCGCCCCTTGCCGGATGAGCAGCGTCTGACCTCATTCGGACGGCTTCTGCGAAGCACCAGCCTGGACGAACTGCCCGAACTCTGGAACGTCCTTCGGGGAGACATGAGCCTTGTCGGCCCCCGCCCTTTGCTAATGGAATATCTGCCGCTGTACGACTCGTATCAATCGCGACGCCACGAAACCCGTCCCGGCGTAACCGGTTGGGCGCAGATCAATGGGCGTAATGCATTGTCTTGGCCCGAGAAATTCGATTTGGACGTCTGGTACGTGGACAACCACTCGCTGTCGCTCGATCTGAAGATCCTGTGGGTAACAATGCGTAAAGTCCTGATCCGCGAAGGCATCAGTGGCGAAGGCCAAGCCACGATGGAACGCTTTCGCGGCAATAACCCATGAAACGCCTAGCGATACTGGGCGCTGGCGGTCATGGCCGCGTCGTCGCAGATGCGGCAGAGGCGAGCGAGCAATGGCAGGAGATTGTCTTTTTCGATGACGCATGGCCTGAAAGCAGGAACAAGGGGCCTTGGCCCATCCTGGGGGGCCAGACCGCCTTGCTCCGACAATGCCAGGAGTTCGATGGCGTCGTGGTCGGTATAGGCGTCAATCGAGTACGCCTCTCCAGTAGCGAAACCTTGGTTGCAGCGGGAGCCCGCTTGGCCACCATCATTCATCCACGCGCCACGGTCAGTAGGCACGCCAGGGTCGAGGCCGGCAGCGTCATATTCGCGGCAGCGGTCGTTAATATTGGGGCTCATATCGGCCGCGCTTGCATCATCAACACCGGGGCGACCGTGGACCACGATTGCCAAATAGCAGACGGCGTCCACCTTAGCCCCGGGGCCAACCTCGCAGGAGGGGTCACAGTAGGCGTTTGCAGCTGGATTGGTACCAACGCCGGCATTCGCCAGCAGATATCCATCGGCGCTCACGCCGTGATTGGCATGGGTGCGGTTGTCGTCAGCCCACAACCAGACGGGATCACTGCAGTGGGCAATCCGGCAAAAGCTTTGAACAGGAGCACGTAAACATGCTGAATGTACCTTTTTCTCCCTGGCCGTCCTTCACCGAAGAGGAATCGGAAGCAGTTAAACAAGTGCTGCTGTCGAACAAGGTCAATTACTGGACTGGGCAGGAATGCAGGGAATTCGAAAAGGAGTTCGCGGTATGGTGTCATACCGAACATGCAATAGCGTTGGCCAACGGCACGGTAGCGCTGGACCTGGCCTTGAAGGCACTGGAGATCGGGCCAGGCGATGACGTCATCGTCACCCCACGCACCTTCCTTGCGTCTGTTTCGAGCATCATCAACGCTGGTGCGCGCCCGATCTTCGCCGACGTCGACTTGGACAGCCAGAACATCACCGCCGCTACCATCCGCGAGGTTCTGACACCCAACACCCGAGCCGTGATCTGCGTCCACTTGGCGGGCTGGCCGTGCGACATGGACGCCATCATGACCCTGGCGAAAGAAAAGAATTTCTTCGTAATTGAAGATTGCGCCCAGGCTCACGGCGCCACATACAAAGGCCGCCCCGTGGGCAGCATCGGTCACATCGGGGCTTGGTCATTCTGCCAGGACAAGATCATGACTACCGGCGGAGAAGGCGGCATGGTCACCACCAATGATCATGCGTTGTGGTCGCGGATGTGGTCTTATAAGGATCACGGCAAGTCCTGGGAAGCCGTCTATGAACGTCAACACCCCCCTGGATTCCGTTGGGTTCACGATTCATTTGGGACAAATTGGCGCATGACGGAGATGCAGGCGGTCCTCGGCCGGCTGCAATTGCGCAAGATAAAAGCCTGGGGTGATGCGCGGCGAGCCAACGCTTTGGCTTTATCCGCAACCATTGCCAACCATTCCGCCCTTCGCGATCCCATCCCTGGCGAAGAAATTGTCCACGCAATGTACAAGAAGTACGCATTTGTCCGCCCTCAATCTCTCAATACCGGCTGGTCTCGGGATCGTATTATCGAAGAACTCGCTCACCGCGGGATTCCCTGCTATCAAGGGTCCTGCTCGGAGGTTTATAACGAGAAGGCCTTCGAGGGAACTGGCTATGCCCCGTCATCTCCTCTACCAAACGCTCGGGTGCTCGGCGAGACCAGCCTTATGTTTCTGGTCCATCCCACGCTTACGCAGGACGAAATCGGCCGGTCCGCATCGGCGATCACGGAAGTCCTAAAACTCGCCAGTTCCCCTTGCTAGTTCAGACACACTCTATAAACATCGACGATGCCCGCTCAACCCACACTGCGAGGAAAACGGGCCCTTGTGATAGGGGGCCTCTCTACGTCCCTCATCAAATTTCGGTGGCCGCTCATCGTTGGCCTAGCAGACCATGGCTATCAAGTATATGGCTGCGCAGCCGAACCGGATGATGACGTAAAATCCCGGTTTAAAGAACTTGGCGGGGATTACTTTTCGGTTCCACTTGCCCGGGCTGGCCTGAACCCGATAAAGGATCTCCAGACTTATTGGCGAATACGTGCACTGGCTTCATCTATCCAGCCTGACTTGGTCATTGCCTACACGGTCAAACCTATCGTCTATGGACTCATGGCCGCCAGGCATGCTGGTGTCAAACAAACCTATGCGCTGATAACTGGGCTCGGCTATGCCTTCACAGACGCCTCATTCAGCCTTCGCCGACAAATCGTCGGTCAGCTGGCCCGTCGTCTGTATCGCGCCTCCCTGCGCAAGACTGATCATATTTATTTCCAAAACCCTGACGATCAGCAAGCGTTTTTTTCGTTAAAGATCATGGATCCCGACGCCTCGACCTCTGTCGTCAACGGTTCCGGGGTCGATCTGTCCGAATTCGGCGTCGCCGCCTCGCGCTCCGAGTCGGAATTTCTGATGATTGCACGACTGGTTGCAGATAAAGGTGTCCGGGAATATGTTTCTGCCGCTCGAATCATCAAGGCCAAGTACCCTGAAGCTAAATTCCTGCTTGCGGGACCTCTAGACCCCAACCCCTCGGCCATCTCGCCTCAGGAACTCTCCGTATGGCAGGAAAATGGGCTGATCAAGTATCTCGGTGCCCTCAATGACGTACGGCCGGCCATAGCACAGGCCTCGGTCTACGTACTGCCGTCTTACAGGGAAGGTACCCCCCGTACCGTGCTGGAAGCCATGGCGATGGGGCGTTCAATTATCACCACTGATGCTCCTGGCTGCCGGGAAACCGTCGTCCCCGGCTACAACGGACTGCTGGTCCCTCCCCGAGACTCTGAACAACTCGCGAATGCGATGGAGCAAGCTATTCTTAATCCAGAAAGATTCGCGCAGTATGGTCACAACAGCCGTAGCCTCGCAGAAGAAAAATATGATGCACAAAAGGTGACCAGCCAGATGCTCGCCCCCATTTTGTCCAGAACAGCCGAATTTTGAACTTCTAACTTTTCGATTTCTAAAATGACAATTCGCCTATCAGACATTAAGCTCGCAGTTATCGGCCTCGGCTACGTAGGTCTGCCGCTTGCAGTGGAATTCGGCAAGAAAAGAGCCGTTCTGGGATTCGATATCAATACAACCCGAATCGACGAGCTTCAGGCCGGCCACGACAACACTCTCGAGGTCAGCAATAAAGAGTTGCAGGCCGCCACTCAGCTCGCATACAGCGCCGACCCGCAGGTCTTGAAAAACTGCAACGTGTTCATCGTCACTGTCCCCACTCCAATCGATGCCCACAAACGACCCGACCTGACGCCACTGATCAAAGCATCCGAGACCATCGGCAAGATTCTGAAAAAGGGCGACATCGTCATTTACGAATCCACGGTCTACCCTGGGGCGACCGAGGAAGATTGCGTTCCGGTTCTGGAAAAGCATTCGAACCTGCGCTACAACATGGATTTTTTTGCCGGTTACAGCCCCGAGCGCATTAATCCCGGCGACAAACAGCATCGAGTCTCGACCATCAAGAAAGTAACATCCGGGTCGACACCCGACGTCGCGGAACTGGTCGATAGCCTTTATCAAGAAATCATTACTGCCGGCACCCATAAGGCCGAGAGCATTCGCGTAGCCGAAGCAGCAAAAGTGATCGAGAACACTCAGCGAGATCTCAACATCGCGCTTATCAACGAACTGGCTATCATTTTCAACAGAATGGGCATCGATACCGAAGCGGTGCTGCAAGCAGCAGGTACGAAATGGAATTTCTTGCCATTCCGCCCAGGCCTCGTGGGCGGTCACTGCATAGGAGTTGACCCCTATTACCTGACCCATAAGGCCCAAAGCATAGGCTATCACCCGGAAGTCATTCTGGCTGGCCGCCGCCTCAATGATGGCATGGGCGCCTATGTCGTATCCCAGCTGGTCAAGGTCATGCTGCGCCGGCGCATCCAGGTGGAAGGCTCCCGAGTCCTTGTGATGGGGCTTACATTCAAGGAAAACTGCCCCGATCTTCGCAACACCCGTGTCGTGGATATCATAAAAGAACTACAGGAATATAACGTAGTTGCCGACGTTTATGACCCCTGGGTTGATGCCAATGAGGCTCTGCATGAATATGACATCACGCCGATAGACAAGCCGACCACCAACACCTATGACGCGATCATAATGGCTGTTGCCCACGACGAGTTCAAGGAAATGGGAGAGACAGCGATTCGCGAATTCGCCAAATCGCGACATGTCCTTTACGACCTCAAGTACATCCTGCCTCGGCACAGCGCCGATATGCGTCTGTAAGCCTTTCCATTACCATGCCATTAAGCGCGTCCTAGACAATGCTCTCTCAGCAAATTTTTCGTCGCATTCAATCTACGCCAAGAAAATGGCTCGTCACAGGCGCGGCTGGGTTCATTGGCAGCAATCTCGTTGAAACCCTTCTACGGCTGGATCAAGACGTAGTCGGACTCGACAATTTCTCGACCGGGCACCGACGCAACCTGGACGAAATTCGGGAAAGGGTATCCAATCAGCAATGGCAACGCTTTATATTCATTGAAGGCGACATCCGAGATTTAAACGTCTGCACACAAGCCTGCTCCGGCGTCGATTACGTGCTCCACCAAGCGGCCCTGGGTTCCGTGCCGCGCAGCTTGGAGAACCCTCTGCTGACGAACTCGGTCAATATAGATGGGTTTTTGAACATGCTTGTCGCCGCGCGCGATGCGCAAGCAAAAAACTTCGTCTATGCGGCGAGTAGTTCTACCTATGGTGATCACCCCGATCTTCCCAAGATTGAACATAGGATTGGGAAGCCCCTTTCTCCGTATGCCATCACGAAGTATGTAAACGAGCTATACGCCGAGGTGTTCGCTCTAAGTTACGGTTTCAAGACAATCGGGTTGCGATACTTCAACGTATTCGGACCTCGCCAAGATCCCGAAGGCGCCTATGCTGCTGTCATTCCGAAATGGATCGCCTCAATGATCCGCAACGATGCGATCTATATCAATGGTGACGGACAAACAAGCAGGGATTTTTGTTTCATAGACAACGTTATTCAGGCCAATCTCTTGGCAACACTCTCCCCAGCAATAGCAAGAAACGAGGTCTACAACGTTGCGGTAGGTGGGAAAACCACCCTAAACCAGCTTTTCTCCATCCTCAAAGATGGCTTGAAAGAAAAAGACATCGTCTATGAACAACAGCCCATCTACAGAGACTTTCGAGCTGGAGATGTCCTGCACTCGCAAGCGGACATCGCAAAAGCCCGTGAACTTCTCGGATACGTTCCCACTCATGATGTCATAGCCGGCATAGAAGCCGCTATGCCTTGGTACATAAGCCATTACTTGAACCTATCAGCAGCAAAGAATTAAGCACAGATAGGCCCTTCTTTGGCCCCCAGATCTGTGCCCTGAAAACTCCCGACCGCATCTTTAAGCGAGCCCCCTATGTTTACAGTTTCTCCTATTCAAGGCCGAAAAGTTCGATTTGCTCTCGTTGGATGCGGTCGAATTGCTCAAAATCACTTTTCCGCGATTGCCAGCCACGCTGACAAATGTGAACTCGTAGATGTATGTGATACATCGCCCGCCGCCCTGGAGGATGCAACAAAAAAAACTGGCGCCCGGGGCCACTCCCAGTTGGGAGAGTTGCTGGAAAATACCTCCGCTGACTGCGTCATTCTTACCACGCCCAGCGGCCTGCACTCCTCCCAAACGTGCAGGATTGCCCCTACCGGCAGGCACGTCATGACTGAAAAGCCGATGGCGACTAGATGGCAAGACGGGCTTCGCATGGTTGAAACGTGCGACAAATCCGGCGTCTATCTCTTTGTTGTCAAGCAAAACCGCCGCAACGCCACGCTGCAGCTCTTAAAACGCGCCGTCGAACAAAAACGGTTTGGCAGGATATATAACGTTGCAGTCAACGTTTTCTGGACCCGCCCTCAGGATTATTATGATAGTGCGAAATGGAGAGGCACCTGGGAATTCGATGGCGGGGCGTTCATGAATCAAGCAAGCCACTATATCGATTTACTTGATTGGCTAATAGGACCAGTCGAGAGTGTCATGTCATACACCGGCACGCAGGTGCGCAACATCGAAGTGGAAGACAGTGGGGTGGCTGCCCTTCGCTGGCGCAGCGGAGCAATGGGAACCTTGAACGTTTCCATGCTCACATACCCCAAGAATCTTGAAGGCAGCATTACCATAATCGGAGAGAAGGGTACGGCTAAAATAGGCGGCGTGGCCGTAAACGAAGTACTGCATTGGGATTTTTCCGATAGTCGACCCGAAGACGCGGAAATCCAGCAAGCAAGCTACAGCACTACGTCAGTCTACGGCTTCGGGCATCCGCTTTATTATGAGAACGTCATTCAAACCTTGCGAGGCGAAGCACATCCGGAAACGGACGGGCGGGAAGGACTGAAGAGCCTAGAACTACTTATCGCCATGTATATGTCCGCCCGCGATGGCTGCAAAGTCGCTCTGCCCTTGGAATATTGAGCAATGCGCATAGCTGTTGTCGGCGCCGGCATTATTGGGGCTTCCACAGCCTGGTCACTAGCGCGCCGCGGAGCCAAGGTAACACTCATTGAACGAAAGCAGCCGATGGAGGAAACCAGCCGAGCTTCCTCCAAACTGCTTCACGGTGGGCTACGCTACCTCGAAACCTTTCAGATTCGCCTGGTACATAAAGCATTGCAAGCTCGCAGCCAATGGCTGCGACAAGCGCCACATCTTTGCTCGCCCTTGGAATTGCTCCTGCCCCTGTATCAAGGTCAAATGCGGCCCACCTGGCTGGTCGGCGCAGGAATAAAATTGTACGACCTACTGGCCTCAGGTAGCGGCTTTCCAAAAGCATCCTGGCTCACGCCCAAACAGGTTCTCATGCGGCAGCCCGCGCTGACTCAGCGCAATCTTCTTGGCGCATATTCATTTTATGACGCGCAGATGGACGACTACGCTCTGGGGAAATGGGTAATCGAGCGATTCCAGGGAGACGGCGGCCAGCTCGTAACCGGCCACACAATAACCGATTTTGACGAGCTTGAGCAGTTTGATCGAATCGTAAATGCGGCCGGCCCTTGGGCGATGGATTTGCGTTCCACACACGGCACCCGGCCACCCTACTCCTTGGATTGGGTTCGCGGCAGCCACATCGTGCTTGCGCGCCCCTGCCCTACCGCGCTTTTTTTACAAGTCCCGCACGAGAAACGCATCATATTCGTCCTACCTTACAAGGGCGAGACATTAGTGGGGACCACCGAAATTCGGCAGGACAACCCTTCTAACCCTGGTGCTAGCCCAGAAGAAATCAGTTATCTACTCAAAATTTTTAATCATTATATAGAGCCCTCGGCAAGCATCACTGAAATAACAAAAACATATTCTGGCATACGCCCGCTCATACGAAGTGCCAATAATCCGTCGAACAACACCCGAGAATGGGCTTTTGAGCGTATCGGCAATGTCTTGCATATCTACGGAGGCAAATGGACAACCGCGCAAATTCAGGGAGAAGAAGCCGCGATGAGGATTCTCAAATGACAAACCGGAGCAATTATACTGTCCACCCGACTGCCGTGATAGATGAAGGGGCGCGCATCGGGGAAGGGTCTCGGATATGGCACTTTGTACATATCTGCGGCGGCGCACAAATCGGCAAGAACGTGTCTCTAGGTCAAAACGTTTTCGTCGGAAATAATACCCAAATAGGCGATCATTGCAAAATACAAAATAACGTTTCTGTGTACGATAACGTGACACTGGCCGATGGTGTTTTTTGCGGCCCTAGCATGGTCTTTACAAACGTTTACAACCCTCGCGCCCTAGTCGAGCGAAAAAGTGAGTACCGAAATACTCGAGTAGGTCGAGGTGCAACGCTCGGGGCCAATAGCACCATCGTTTGCGGCATAACAATTGGACCATTTGCTTTCATAGGGGCAGGGGCAGTGGTAAATAAAGATGTCCCCGCCTATGCTCTAATGGTTGGCGTTCCCGCCCGCCAAATCGGATGGATGAGCGAATACGGCGAGCAGATACCATTACCGTTGGAAGGCACAGGCGAGTACATTTGCCCCCATACCGGTAGCCACTACATCCTGACTCAAAGAAAACTCTGCAAGGAGGAAGTTTCGCAATGATCGAATTCTGTGACCTCAAATCCCAGCAACAGCGCCTCAAGGAAAAAATCACCGCAGGCATCGATCGGGTCCTTGCACACGGACGGTATATTCTAGGCCCCGAGGTAGAAGAACTAGAGAACAAACTCGCACAATACGTAGGCTCCAAGTATTGCATAACCTGCGCCAACGGCACCGATGCGCTTCAGATAGCCGAGATGGCTTTAGGAGTAACCTCCGGCGATGAGATCATCACCCCGGGATTCACTTATATCGCCACCGCCGAAACCAGTGCTCTTTTAGGAGCAAAGCCGGTTTATGTCGACATCGAGGAGAAGACGTATAACCTAGACCCGGCAAAACTCGAAGCGGCGATTACGCCTCGGACCAAGGCAATCATTCCGGTATCGCTCTATGGCCAGTGCGCGGATTTTGACGCCATCAACGCAATTGCCGAGAAATACAACCTTGCTGTTATCGAAGATGCAGCACAGAGTTTTGGTGCCACATATAAAGGCCGGTACTCCTGCAACCTCAGCACAATTGCATGCACCAGCTTCTTTCCCAGCAAACCACTCGGCTGCTACGGAGACGGGGGGGCCATCTTCACCAACGATGACGATCTAGCCAAGACGATACGCCAAATTGCCCGTCATGGACAAGACCGCCGGTACCACCATATCCGGGTGGGCGTAAACAGTCGCCTAGATACGTTGCAGGCGGCGATCCTCCTGGCAAAACTCGAAATTTTCAGTGACGAAATGGATCAGCGCCAACAAGCAGCTACCCTATACTCCAAGTTGCTCACACAAGCGGGGGTCGCTTCCATTCCTCGCATTGAAGATCATAATGTCAGCGCCTGGGCTCAATATACCATTCGCGTTTCACAACGCGACGAGGTACAACGTGCTCTGACCGCTGCAGGTATCCCAACGGCTATTCACTACCCGATCCCACTCAACAAGCAGCCTGCAGTCGCTGACTCTCAAGTCGTCCTTCCTATCGGAGACTTGGTCGCCAAGGAAGTGCTGAGCCTGCCTTTTGGCCCATATATTAGGGAAGCCGATATCCAGCAAATTGCTGATCAACTCAAGAAAGTGCTGTGATACTCCAATGAAGGAGAGCAGCTACCGTCGGAATGTGCTTACGTTGATGTCCGGCTCAGCAATAGCTCAGGCTCTGCCAATAGCCGCATCCCCAATTCTCACCCGACTTTATACGCCGGATGACTTTGGACTTGCCGCGCTGTTTCTGGCTATCGCTGCCGTGGCAGCATCGGTTGCCAATGGCAGGTACGAATTAGCCATTGGTCTTCCTGAATCGGATGAAGACGCCATCAACATAGCGGCTCTTGGTGCGGCTCTCGCCGTAATTGTTTCCGCTTTGTTCCTCGTCATCGTGGTTTTTTTTGGCAAGTGGCTAGCCGTTTTACTACAGGCGGAATCCATTGCCCCCTGGTTATATTTGATTCCGGTTTCAGTACTTCTAACCGGAATTTTCAACGTGCTTAACTACACAAACAATCGCATCGGAAAATTCAAAGACATCGCCGCTGCCAATCTATACAAATCCCTTTTCTCCACAGCCACGCAGTTAGGCCTCGGCCTCGTGACTAGAGGAAGTGCGGGACTGATCACCGGCGGCATGATCGGACAGCTTACGTCAAACCTCAAACTCTACCGCAATGCAAAAAAACATTTCGACTTTGGGGCCATCACCTGCGCTAGGGCGGTCTCTTTAGGAAGACGTTACCAAAGCTTTCCGAAATATAGCATGTGGTCCGGCTTTTTTAATACCTCAGCAACCAATGCGATTAACTTCCTTATGCCCATGGTCTTTGGTCTTAGCACCTTGGGCTTCTACAACATGGCAATGCGCATACTGGGAACACCAGCCACATTGATTTCTTCTGCTTTTGGGCAGGTTTTTTTACGAGAAGCCACGCTGGAGAAGCAAAAAACGGGATATGCGAGGACTGCATTCAACAAAACCGTCAAACGACTTACGCTCATTGGTGCGCCTATTTTCATAGCGGCTTTCTTTCTCTCGGAACCCTTATTCAGCTTAGTCTTCGGTGAACAGTGGCGGATTGCCGGGACCTATGCCGCAATCATGAGCCCTCTTCTTTTTATCCGCTTCGTCGTCTCGAGTCTTACTGTGATGAACGTCGTTTTCGAAAAAAATCACATCGGTTTCTACTGGCAACTGATCCTAGTGCTCCTGAGCGTCGGACTAGTTTACACAGCCCACATATTGAATTGGTCATTCTCTCAATATCTTCATATTAACACGGCCGCCCTGACAGCCCACTACATGGTTCTGCTAGCCATTATGTTCACCTACAACCGGAGAGCGGAAAAAATATGAAAATCCCACTTGATCTAACATTCAAGGGCAATCGCCACTACATACAAGGCGGAGACCTCTTTAATAGCGCTGAAGCAGTCATACAAGCTTTCTTCAAATCTGAGAAGGCCTATATCAATCGACTCAGCTTTACCCGGTTTGCTTATAATCAATGTGATCTTCTCATTGGGGATATCCCGTCGCCCGAGGAGAAAATTGGCGAAGGCTCCCTAACGCTACCAGATGGCGAAACCAGACTCTTTTATCTGTGTGAAAAATCGACTAAGCTGCTTGAGCGTCGACCTTATGATGAAGAGTCTATGGTCGCTCCGGCAACATACGAAGATCGCTCCGCAATGTTGCTGGCGCCTCTCCCCTACACAAGCATCGAAGCCGTTATAGCACTTACGAAAGTACTTAGCTACAGATTGAACGAGCCAGCCCAGGGAAAATGGGTTTTTGGCAAGATCGATCTACAACAAAAGCTGCCAGCCATACGCGAAAATCTTACGATCAGGCAGGTCAAAGCTTTGCCTGGTCGCTTTTCAGTCAATGATGTCGTCATAGACAATATTCGAGTAGCTCAGATTCACTTCATCGTGGGGGCGCCATGACTATTCGACTGCAAGCTATTGCATCGTACATACCTAGGGGGGGTATTGACAATCTCCTTCAAGCGGCGGCCTTTGGAGAAACGGAGGATTCCGTTCTGCATAAAATCGGAGCCCGTTGGCTCCCTAGAAAAGCGGAAGATGAGGAAACGTCCGATCTGGCCACCAAAGCGGTGGCCATCCTACTAGAGAAGACGCAGTTAAGCCCTGGTAATGTAGGAGCCTTGGTGGTGGTAACTCAAAATGGCGACGGCTATCATCTGCCACACACCTCCGCATTCGTGCATGCAAAACTCGGACTTCCGACGTCCGTACCAGTTTTCGATATCTCTCTGGGATGCTCGGGATATGTTTACGGACTGCATATTCTGAGGAGCTTGATGCAGGCCAGCAATCTTGATAACGGCATTCTCGTTACCGCGGACCCCTATTCCAAGATAATCAACCCGCAAGATAAAGCTACCACCCTCCTTTTTGGCGACGCTGCCACGGCCACACTTTTGAGCAATCAGGGACACTGGTCCCTATCGAATCCCCGCATGGGATCTGATGGTAAAAATGCCGAGCAAATCATGGTAAAAGACGGTCAATTTTTCATGAATGGCCGCCAAGTCTTCAATTTTGCAGCGCTCTTGATACCAAAAGAAATTCAAGCGCTTTTGCAAGAAAATGGCTTGAATGAAACAGATATCGACAGCTATTGTCTTCACCAGGGTAGCGCTGGGATTCTGGACGCCATCGCTCGCAGGTTTCCAGCCGTGAAAGATCGTTTTATTAACAAACTTTATTCGACAGGCAACACCGTTTCTTCTTCAATTCCCCTATTACTTGAAGAACAAATATCTCGAGCCGAAACCAAAAGAGTACTCATATCCGGTTTCGGCGTAGGTCTGTCCTGGGCCTCAATGATTCTTAACCGAAAGGAAATTTAAATGCAAATCAGTCACGATGAAATTCGCGAAATAATAAAGAACGTTGCCTCCTCTGTCGACGTGGCAAAGATCGACCCCAACACCAAGCTCAGGGAGTACGGGGTAGACAGCTTGGATTTCTTTGATATCGTGCTTCAGCTGCAAGAGAAACTCGGAAGAGAAATCTCTGATGAAGAGGTTGATGAGTTGAGGACGCTCAATTCCATTCAATCTTTTTTCCTGAAAGACTCCAACTAATCATCATGAAGTTCACCCACCGGCGCTACCAGAACGGCGATGCCGAGCGTATAAACGCTCTTTACTTTTCAATAAGCGGCATACAAAGAAGCCTGCCTGAGTTCTCATGGCAATGGCTGGAATCGCCGGCGGGTGAATCTGAAATCTGGCTAATAGAAGCGGAGCTTCCGGGCAGTGAGCCAAAGCTGATTGGCCACCATGGAGTTATGGCGGAGAATTTTTGTTTCCGTGGCACGCCGATAAGAGGCGGAAAGACGGAAAACACCATGGTGCTGCCGGAGTACCGCGACAAGATTTTATATCCAAGACTCGAGAAGGATTTTCTCTCGAATTATCAGGATAAGTTCGACATCCTGTTTTCTACCACGGGGCCGGCCCCGGCTCTACGCTTGCGGAAAGCCCTGGGATATACCTTTGAGCAAGCCTGGCAGACGGTTTATTTCGGCTCCGAGCCAGCGATCAGTCTGTCCCTTTTTTCAGAGAAAATCCTCCCAAAATTGGCAATCGATCCAGGTCCGGTTTTGGACACTCCCGGCAAAGAATCCTGGCAGGGTCTAACGATTGAAACAATCCTACCCCAACAGTCAGAGTTTGACCTCGACAACCTGTGGGCCTCTGCTTCTGCTAACTACGGAGTTACACCTTCCCGAACCAGGCGAGATCTCGAGTGGAGGTTTTGGAATAATCCATATAAAAAGCATTGGATGTTAAAGATAGGCCACGAATCGGATATTTTCGTTTGTGTACTTTCCCATAGGAAGGGAAGGGGGTTATTTGTCGACGATATTTACGGAACGACACCGGCGAAAACCATCCAGATCGCTAATCAAGTACTATCCTGGTGCCGAGTCAAACTGGGGGTAACGTATTTACGGACGACGACCACCACTGACTGCGAGTCTTTCTTTTCGGGTGCGCGGTATTTCGCCGACACCTGGCTGATGAGAGGCGCTTCGCTCATTGGTCAGGAACGTGAGCAACCCAAAATGCCTCGCAAGGTTACAGATCGCGGCAAAAAAATGGGAATAACAGATGATTCTCTTTGGTATGTAACGCCATTCTTTTTGGAAGGGCGCTAGCCATCTGAGGAAATAGCTGGCAATGGAGCTTCGTCTTTGAGCATTCGTCACCTATGAGACTTAACCAGTTTACCAAAGCTGCTATTTTGTGGCTCGAAACCCTGCTTTTCGAGCGATATGGACATCGTTTTTCTTTGGAACAGAATGGCGAGACCATTCGCATACATTTATCTGGCTCGGAAAGATACATCATCTTCCCTCAGTGTGTTCCAGAGTTTCGCTCATTTGATTCGCAATTCGGCTGCATGGTCTGGAGTGCGGAAGCCGAATCCTTCTCCTCTCCCCTTGGTCTTCCCATCCCTACCCCGTCACCCACTCCGCTTGCAAAGCCAATCATGGAAGACCAAGGGGATCATTATGTCGTCAACTACGATATTCCCGGGCTAACCTATTGGATGCTCTCCCGCGTCGAGGAAGTGAATGCAAAGGATTTGGATAATCATTCGCGCTTTCCTGCGAAGGCCTCCCATGCGTTCAAGCACTCCTATCTGGAACGTCCCATCGTGGATGAATGGCTTGATATACTCCGCCAAGTCATTCACCGTGTTTGGCCTGCACTTGAACTGAAAACTCATCGGTTTTCCGTCCGAGTGTCGCACGATGTGGATTGCCCCAGTAAATATGCCTTCACCGATGTAGCTGGCTTTCTGCGAGTATTAGCGGGTGACATCATAAAAAGAAGAGATTTCCGTAGCGCACTGACTGCGCCACTTATCAAGTTTGCCTCCAGAACATCACTTCACCGTGCGGATCCAATGAACACGTTTGAATGGATTATGGATGTCTCCGACGCCCACGGGTTGAAAAGTGCATTCTATTTCATTTGCGGTAGAACGGACAAGCACTTCGATGCTGATTACAACATCACGGATCCAGCCTTAAGATCTCTTATACGCAGGATCTACGAGCGTGGCCATGAAATTGGTCTTCACCCTAGCTATAAAACGTACCTAAACTCTCAACTCCTCGCCCAGGAAGCAAAAGCCTTGTGGAGCGTCTGCGACCAGGAGGCCGTTTACCAAGAAAAGTGGGGGGGGCGGATGCATTTTTTGCGTTGGTCCCATCCATATACACTTCGCGCCTGGGCCGATGCCGGAATGGATTACGACAGCACGTTCAGTTATGCGGACCTTCCCGGCTTTCGTTGCGGAACATGCCACGAATATCCAGCATTTGACCCAGTCGATCAGATCCAACTCGGTCTCCGCATACGCCCATTGGTAGCAATGGAATGCACCGTCATAGCAAAGCGTTACGCGAATCTGGGTACAGGAAACGTTGCGCTGCGGAAGTTTTCTGCACTGAAAGATGCATGTCGAGCTGTACAGGGTACTTTCACTTTACTTTGGCATAACTCGTTGTTTTCCACAGAAGGCGAACGAGATTTGTATTGTAAAATATTGGAAAACTAGTTAGAAATTCGTCCATACGATATCTCTAACAGCCGTCCGAAGCAAAGCAAATCGAATATCATGAAAATACTCACAGTCGTTGGTGCCCGGCCGCAATTCATCAAAGCGGCGGTTGTTTCTCGAGAAATCGCCGATCGGCCTGGGATCACCGAAATCATTGTCCATACCGGCCAACATTACGATGCCGAGATGTCCGAGATTTTTTTTGAACAAATGCACATCCCGAAGCCGCACTACAATCTTGCGATTGGAGGTGGAAAACACGGAGAAATGACTGGACGGCAATTGGAGAAAATCGAAGGTGTCCTGCTAAAGGAGGCTCCCGACTGGGTACTCGTTTACGGCGACACGAACTCCACATTGGCAGGTGCCCTTGCTTCGGCCAAGTTGAACATACCCGTAGCGCATGTTGAAGCAGGCCTCCGTTCGTTCAACCGGAAGATGCCCGAAGAAATTAACCGCATTCTGACCGATCATGCTTCGACGTTGCTTTTCGCGCCTACAGACACTGCCGTGCAAAACTTGGAGAATGAAGGCAGGCCTCCACAATCAATACGGAGGGTTGGTGACGTCATGCTCGATGCGACGTTATTTTATGCCCCCAAGGCGGTGGAGCCCCCCTGGTTTCGCCAGATGACACTTACCCCCCAAAAGTACGTGCTTTGCACCATCCATCGAGCTGAAAACACCGACGATATCGGCAGATTGGTGTCGATCCTCGAAGGATTAGCGCGGAGCCCTTTGCCCATCATCCTGCCGCTCCATCCACGAACGAAACAGGTGTTGGCGAAAGCTAATTTGAATCTACCCTCCACTGTCAGGCTCGTTCCCCCTGTCGGATATCTGGAGATGGCTTGGTTGGAGAAGAATTGTGCCTCCAT
The DNA here is from genome assembly GCF_004216695.1 of Pigmentiphaga kullae. Classification (GTDB taxonomy): domain Bacteria; phylum Pseudomonadota; class Gammaproteobacteria; order Burkholderiales; family Burkholderiaceae_B; genus Pigmentiphaga; species Pigmentiphaga kullae. Next base: position 2,060,820 of record NZ_SGXC01000001.1, on the reverse strand, counting down.
CGTCACTGACTCGGGAGGCGTTCAGAAGGAAGCCTATTTCCACAACAAACTGTGCATCACGATAAGAGACGAAACGGAGTGGACGGAGCTGGTTACTGCAGGAGTCAACATCCTGGTTGGCACTGCTCCTGACAGAATTGAAGCTGCCCTAAAATCGCCGAGCCCGGAGATCTATCCATTTGGCCTATATGGTGATGGGCACGCCGCCTCCAAGATTGTTGAGGCGCTGCTATGAGCCTGAGAGTCGGCCTTATTACATACAACTGGCCGCCACGCAATGCCATAGGTACTTTTCGCGCTTACAGTTGGGCCAAGTACTGGGCGGAAGAGAACGGAGTAGAAGTCTTCGTATTCACTCCAACAAAACAAGCTTTTGACGCGCCTTTAGATCTGCATTTACCCATTTCCTCTAGAATAACGGTTTTTCAAATTGAATCCACCAAACCGCCCACCGGCTCAGTGCTTGGCAAATCAAAAAAACTCATGAAATTGGGGCGGGCTCTCAACTCTTGGTTGAAGATCAGACTTGGCCTCGTACTTGATCCCAGAGATTACTGGATTGCACCAGCTTGTCAAAAAGTAGATTGCGTTGCCGCGAACCTCGACGTCATTGTCAGCACTCATGGCCCCAGATCCACTCATCTCATCGCTTCCCATGTAAGAGCCAGACATCCTCATTTAAAATGGATCGCTGACTATAGAGACTTGTGGAGTCAAAACCACCTCGCCTCTTACGGGCCTACCGCTCAAAAAAGAGAAGCGGCCATCGAACGACGAGCGATGAAAGAAGCAGATGCCTTTATCACGGTATCCGACGAGCTTGCTGCACAATTAGAGACACTAGTGTGCTCCCATGTCCATGTGATTCCAAATGGCTTCGATCCCGAAGACTATCTTGGCTATCCCGACGCACCGACCCACGAAGATCCCCCTAGGCTTGTCTACACGGGCATGCTGTATCGACAGCACCGCGACCCGAGCCCTCTGTTCCAGGCCCTATCAGAACTGCACCAGGAGGGTGCGATAAGTCCCGGAGACATTCACGTCGATTTCTATGGCCCACCCGATTCATGGCTTGATGAGTTGATTAATCGCTTCGGCGTCCATCCGTTCGTCAACCTCATGGGTCGGGTACAAAGGCCTGATGCCCTAAAAGCACAATCACGAGCTTCGGCCCTCCTATTGATAGAGAGTGCAGCCCCCGAGGCGCGCGGAGTTTTAACGGGTAAACTATTTGAGTACTTGGCAATGGGCAAGCCGATCCTAAGTTTGGGCAGCCCGCCTGGCTCTGCTATCGGACGCGTTTTGAGCAGCACAGCTACCGGCTTGATTGCCGAGAATGATGTGCAGAAGGTTAAGTCCTTCCTCCTCTCGATGATGAAGAGAGAGCCCCTTAAGTGGCACTCTCCTCGAAAGGATGTAATCTCTCAATTTTCGAGGCCCTCTCAAGCCAAACAAGTTCTCCAGATCATGCAAAATCTAATGGCAAAGTCTGGAGATTAGGCCACTCACACAATGTTGAATCTACGACGAATCCTCTCTTTCTGGATGACGCTTGGCCTCATAATGCTCCCTCTTTATCTGTGGGGATCCGGTGGCGTACAACCCTCGCACTTCATCATATTCGCTGGCGCTGTTTGCCTCTTCTTGTCCAGAGGACTTAGACTGGACGCCGGGGGTTTGATTCTTCTAATCCTTTTCTTCTTTGTGGCTCTGCGAGAAAGTGCTTTCGCTCTTCAGGGGAGCTCGTTGCGAAACACTTTGCCTGCATTCTATATCGCATTTTCCTGCTTTATATATATAGCGATGCGACAATGGTTATCTGATACGAAGAATTTGATATTTTGCGTGGTTGGACTTGCAGCAGCCGCTCTCATAGCCGTTGGCGGAGTATTCTTCATGGGTTACGGATCCACCATCGACTTCGAAGGCGGGCGATCTATTGGAACTTTCAACAACCCGAATCAGCTCGGGTATTTTTCCGTCTGCCTTTTTTCTCTGGCTGCAGCCTTGTATCTTAGAGGATCGATTTCGCGCCTGATTCTTCTCGCTTTCATAGTAACAGCTGTTTTTCTTGCCATTGCCTCTCTCTCGAAAGCAGCGATGGTGGCTTGTGCTTTCGGAGTTTTGAGTATTGTTTATAGGATGAGCAAATCCAAAGCGGGCATACTCTTGGGACTTCTTCTAAGCGCGATTCTAGTGCTGGCTTCCTTCTTTCTTTTTACGTCCGGACAACTGGACGACTACAAATTTACCCACCGACTCTCCAGCATAGGGAGCCAAAGTGATGACTCCTTGGAAGGGCGAGGATATGGAATTCTGCTTGACGTGGATGCCATCCAACTTCTCTTCGGACATGGCTCCGAGGGCGTAAGCAAGATCCTTGGCCATGAGCTTCATAGCACGATCGGTAGTTTTTTTGCAAACTACGGATTGATTGGTGGAATTTTATTTATAGTTTTTTTGATTTTCTGGTTCAAGAAAACTTGGAACAACTATGGATTTACGGGTTTGCTCACTATTGTTGTCCCTCCTATGCTTTACGGCCTGACGCACAACGGTAGCCGATTCACGGTTTTCTGGTTGCTGCTGGCACTCTCTACGGTTCAGCTCCCTTCGAGTGTTCGTCGAAAGAAACGCACTCTGCCAGGAGATACCGTCACCCTTTCCCCTGCGAAGTAGCCGGCTTAAGATCTTTGTGGCAGTTAACACTGCCACACCCCAAGATGGAGTTTTTTTGTGCGCTACCGCCCTGAAATTGACGGCCTTCGTGCTCTGGCAGTTCTTCCTGTCTTATTTTTTCATGCCGGCATTCCCTCTTTCAGCGGAGGGTTTACCGGCGTTGATATTTTTTTTGTGATTAGTGGCTATTTAATCACCACTATCATCCTGCAGGAAATTAGAGGCGGCACCTTCAACCTGCTTACCTTTTATGAACGCCGAGCCAGAAGGATTCTTCCCGCGCTTTTCATTGTCCTTGTGCTCAGCGTCATTGCGGCTTGGTTCATTTTGCCGCCGCGGGACATGAGGGATTTTTCGAAGGGCCTAGTAGCAACGTCTTTATTCTCAACGAACATTCTGTTCTGGCTAACCAGTGGGTATTTTGAGACAGCTTCGGAACTTAAGCCATTATTGCACACATGGAGTCTGGCCGTAGAAGAACATTTCTACCTTCTCTTTCCACTTCTGCTGATCATCACGTCGAAACTGACGAAGCGCAAACTTCTTATCCTTTTCGTTGTATTTCTAGCCTTCAGCCTTCTTCTTGCTGAAGTGATGATTCCGACAACACCCGATGCAGCGTTTTACTTATTGCCTACTCGCGCCTGGGAACTTCTGGTTGGGTCAATAGTATCTTTGATTTTGACGAAAGAAATGGCTCTTCCTCGATGGATGCGGGAGGGAGGTGGAGTCATTGGACTTCTTCTCGTCCTTTACGCCATTTTTCGCCTGAATCATTCCACCCCATTTCCTGGAGTTTATGCACTCATTCCCACCGTGGGCGCCGCGTGCATAATTTTTTTCTCGGATAGTCAAACCACAGTCGGAAGGCTGCTTTCTTTTCGGCCCGTGGTATTCATAGGCCTAATCAGCTATAGCTTATATCTCTGGCATCAGCCCCTTTTTTCACTTTTCAGAGTATGGCACTTCGGAAATACACACACCATCGACTTCCTTTATCTAATTCTTTTTGCGTTGTTTCTCTCCGTTCTCTCCTGGAAATATGTCGAAAAACCATTTCGAGACAAGGGACGAATAAAAAAGGGCGATGTTTTCAAGTTCTCCATTTTTGGTCTTACCCTTTTCCTCAGCGTCGGGGTCGCGGGCTTTTTTTCAAACGGCTTCGTCAAAGCCAGAGCAACGCCGGAGCAGCTCTCTGTTCTTTCCACTGCCAAGTTCAGCCCCAAGCGAGAGCATTGCCATACCGACGGCAAGCAGTATTTAAGGCCGGAGAACGCATGTGAGTATTATGACGGGCAACTCTCCTGGGCCATATTCGGCGATAGCCACGCCGTCGAACTGGCCTATGAAATGGCGAAAGTGCTGCGGCCTCATGGCGAAAAACTTCGCCATTTGTCATTCAGCGGTTGCTTTCCTACCTATGGGCGTCAACTCGATGGAAGATACGGCCCGTGCTCCGAATGGACCGAGCTGGCAATCAGGAATATTATTCACACCCCTCAGATCAAGAACGTTGTTATTGCTTATCGGATCAACTCCGAGCTTTTCGGGGACCACACCCAAACATACCCGCTTTTGCCCAATAAGGTTGCTGAATCCGAAAGAGAGCTACGGTGGCGTTCCTACGTGGCCACGTTGAAAACTTTCGTCGACGCACACAAGCGCGTATTCCTGGTTCTGCAGGCTCCGGAGCTTCCAAAGCCCATTGATTTTCTTATTTTTAACTCCAAACAACCGGAGGGAGATATTCCCGGAGTCAATATAAACTGGTGGAGCGAGAGAAGTAATTTTGTCAAGCAGCGGTTAAGCCAGCTTCCACCCTCGGTCGAGGTTATTGATCCAGCGAAGCTACTGTGTACTAAAGAGAGATGTTTCGCCGCAAGGAACGGTACTTCATTTTACTTTGACAATCATCACCCATCGCTTGCGGGTGCATCGCTAATAGCCGCAGAAATCGCGAGCAAAGCCGTCAGCGTCCGTGGCACTCCAGTTAAGTAGACAACAACCGATAGAGATTCAAAGCTTTGGTTCGCCGAGACATGTACAGCTTCGGCGGGACTCCGCTCTGAACTCATGTGGGCGATATTCGTCGCCGGCGGCTAATCATTGATCGGTGATGGCTTGAACCTGTTCCAGATTGGCCAACAAATAGGCGTCAAGCACTTTGGTCCGATAGGTTTAAGTGAACCGCTTGATGAAGGCGTTGTGGTTTGTTTTCCCGGTTGGATGTATCTCACGACAATGCCTTTGGCCGCGCTACCCAACCGCAGTCCGCAATGCAGAGCGTGTGCATGAAATCCAGCGCCCAGCCCTTGGCTCCTCCGCAGGCCCAAGGGCTGGCGTGGCCGCTTTAGCAGCCGCTTCTTGCTACGACATGCCAAGTTTCATTCCATCTTGCAAGACGCCCGCCGAACGCGCTTCTTGTTCCAACGGCAGCCATCGAGCCCTGGCTAGGCGAAGCACTTCCAGAGTACCCATCGCCCATGCCTACTCACCCGACCTTGCTCGATCACTTCTGCATCGCTGTATTGACCCAGCAGAACCTGCTCAGGTTAAGCGGCTAATGCAAATGCCTGAGCCGGGGTCTTCATGCCAAGCGCCTGGTGCGGGCGTCGGCCGTTGTAGAAGCGTATCCAATCGCCGATCACGCGGCTGGCGTGTTGGATCGTCTCGAAGCGGTGCCGATGCACGCACTATTCCTTGAGCGTGCGGATCACCCGTTCGATCATGCCGTTCTGCTGAGGGCAGTGCGGCGTGATGAACTCCTGGCGCAAGCCGTAGCTGCGCACGAGGGCGGTGTAGCTGCGCGAGGTAAAAACCAAGCCATTGTCCGAGCGCAGCAGAAACGGCATCGGCACGCGCCCCAGCGTTCCGAAGCGAGCGATCAGAGCGTGTTCCAGTGCAGCACCCGCCGTGCAGGCCCTACCGCTTCGCGACAGGTGTCAGCCAAGCGACTCACGTGTGTGGCAGTCGATCACCAGCGCCAGCGTTGCCCAGCCGTCCCGTCCAGCCCATACCCGGCACAGATCCGTGGATCAGCGTTCGTTGGGCATCGTTGCCACCGATGGCAGCGCCTGGATGCGGGGCCTGAAGCCTATGGGCCGCTTGCGAACCTGCCAGCCCATCAGTTGGAACACGCGTTGCACGGTGTTCTTGTTGAACCCCAGCAGGTGCGCCACCGTCCGGTACCCGAACGACGGCGATTCCTCGATCGTCGCCTTGATCGGCACGGCGAGCTTGGGATCAACCTTGGGCGCGGACTTCACCGGCTTGTAGTACACCGTGCGGCGCGGCACGCCGAACCAGCGGCGCAGCTTGGAGATCGAGACGGTGATGCCGTCGGCTTGCAGTCCCTGGCGGATCGTCTCGATCACTTCTCGTCCTCGCCCAGCAGGGACTGCAATTTTTTTCTGGCGCGCAGCTCCAGCATCGCCTCGCCATAGGCTTCTTGCATGTCCTTGAGCTGGCGTTCGTACTGTTCGCGCAGGTCCTGCGGGTTGGCTCTCAGGGCGTTCTCCATGCCCCGCTTGCCGTCATCGACCCACTGTTCGACCTCCGACGGCGACAGATCGTACTGCCGGCTCGCCTCGGTCACGGTGGTCTTGCCCTGAATGATGTCCAGCACCAGCGCGCTCTTGCGCTTGGCTGTCCAGCGTTTGATGTCCTCTTCCATCTTCATGCTCATCGTCAACTTCCTCGATTATGACGTGAGCAGGATTTCACTGGGTCAATACATGCAGACCTGACATATCACTCTCTTCTCAGCCCGGCCTATTTAAGAAATGCGTTGTTTCGCGCCGCTTCCTCTCTCCGCGGGACACCTCTTGACGCTTCTTAAGGTGATGTCCTGCTGGCTTCCGCGCAGCCGGCAGGGCTGCATGCGGGACCCGCTCTATACTCCACTTGCCATATCGAGCCGCTATTCAACGTTTTTGGCAACAAGTCACTGGATCAACACAACTTTGACTAAAGCGCTTGATGCCCCCGAGTACAGCATCGAACGATAAAAACTCAGGCGCCTTTCATCTTGATACGCCGGTGCAGTCGTTGAGAAAAATCAGTACAAATCCAACTTTCTTTCAACCCCCCTTCCCATCGCATATTTTCCCGAACTAGTTTCTCTCCAACTTTCTTTTTTATAGCGACCGGAGACAACGACCCGATAACTTCTCGATGCATTCTTGTTTATATGCAAATAAAATCCATGCACATTCGAAAAATCGACATTCTGCAGAATCAACTCTGAGTAGGTCCCTTCATCTGCCCCTGCATTGAACGCAACACGCCTTCCTGCAACTTTTCCTCCGTCAAACTCCCAAACCCCGCACCTGTACGCATTGCAAGTTCCTTCCAATCTGGAATCAAAATTGCAATCAGCAAATTTGAATTTTGGCGCTTGCTGCTCCTTCGCCGGCGCCCCGATCAGAGCGAAACCTCTGGGATTGATGGCGTCGTCCCCCGCATCTATTACAAAGCTGCACTTATCAAATACGGCGCTGACGGCATACCCTCCTTTCGTAGGATTTCTAATGTAAAGCCCCTGTACTCTATTTTTTTCTTTTTCATACGGTAATTTTATTTTACTATTAGTTACCTGCAAGGTTATCGGTGATTGATAGTCCTTCGTTTTCCATTCAGAATTGATGACCTTTGCGTGCACCCCTCTCACTAAAAATTTTTGAGGTATCTTCGAGTCAAAAACTTCGATATAGCTGAAACCCCCTCTGTCAGTATATTCGACAACACCAATGGTGGAATTCCGTATCGTCGTTTTCCTCAACCTACTTGTGTCACTAGGCTCTGTGGGCTCACTTTGAACGTAGATAGCTCGACAGCTATCCACCACTACGTTCTCACAATCACACTGAAACTCGAAATCCCCCCTTTGTCCCCAGCTCTTGTTAGCCGCCGTTGGGTGTTCTAATGACTCACAGTTCGTGACCAAAATCTTGGAGAATTTTGTCGGCGAGGTGCTGAAGTTTACGCATGCTCCCGCCCGATCTATAAAAGAACAATTATTAAAAACTACTTCAGCTACAAGAGATCTACTCCCTCCGGCCCAACAAAAGGTATGAGCTTGCTCATAGCCATATCGACGTTTCGGATACCGATTGCTGCGAGCATTTTTATCAAAGGTCATTTTTTGAAAAACGAAACTTCCGCCCTTGAGCTTCGTATCGTCTATCGAATAGTAGAACATCTTAGTGAATCTCCCGCCCCTTTCCGTCGCACCGTCGGCTTCGACAAAGATGGTTCTATTTATGCCCTCTCCAATCATGTACAGGCCTTGCGAATCTCGAGACAGATTGTTCAGCCTTACCGCTCCATCCACGGAAGGATCGATGACATACAATCCAGCGGGCACATACAAATCAGTGCTGTTCTGAATACATTTATCAACCGCTGCTTGAATATAAGGCTTCAAATTCTCCCTATTTGTTCCGTTTTTTATGCTCGCATGCAGATCCTTGGGGATGAACTCCAAAATGGAAATCCTTGAGCGGTTCGCCGATGCGATGTCCTTTGCTGAAATCTCCTCCTTCGCTCTTTCAAGGGCCAAACTCTTTTTCGGAAAAAAAAGCATAGCCGCAGCAGAAAGTCCTGATTGAATCAGCAAGCGTCTTTTCGACTTTTCCATCCCAAACTCCTAGCTGAACCCATTGTCGATCGACCGGCGGAACGACCATCATCACTTTCATTCTAGAACAACAGGGGGGAGAGGCATCAAGCGCAATTACACAATGACGGATCGTCCGAGAAAAGATGGCCATACCGGAAATCGATGTCCTGATGGGATTCGATGGGCGTTCCATTTAGCCCTTCCCACGGATGGATCTGTTTGTTCTCGTTCCGCGCGAGCGCTATAGGCTTCCGACGCTCCAGAAGCGAAAGGTCGCTTGTGCAATCTCGATATTGCAGACAAGCGACCTAGAGACGATTTTGAATTGTAAAAGGCCCTAAGGCCTTAGGAGTACCAATGTCACTTCGAACCGTAGCTGTAGTAGTAGCGATAATTGTAGCCGTAGGCTATCCGCTTCCTCTTGATACCATTGAAGATAAATCCCTTGACCACACCACCGGCCGAGCTGAGTTTCTTCACTGCATCCTGAACTTCACCCACGGTACTGTACTCAGATCTGACGACCATGAACACAGCGTGAGCAACACGCGCAACCGCAAGCGTATCGCCAACCGGCAAGATCGGCGCAGAGTCAAAAATTATATAATCATATTTTGACTGTACAGATTCGATCAATTCCGAGAATCCCTCGGTGAGCAACAACTCTCCCGGATTGGGAGGAATCGAACCTGAGGGCAGAACATCCAACTCACCGCCGAGCAGTTTTTCGTGATAAATGACTTCCGAAAAGGTCGCGGCTTTCGCCAGGACCTCAGCCAACCCCTTCTTTTCTTTATACCCAAAATAGGTACCCAGCTGCGGGCGCCTCATATCTGAATCAATCAGCAAGACCCGCTTTCCACTAGCAGCCAGGAGCGCACTCAGGTTTGCCGACACAAAGCTCTTTCCTATGCCAGCCGTGGCACCAGTGATAACGATGTTTTTGTTTTCCACCCCCATTAGAGCAAAGGCAAGTCCTGTCCTCAGAGAACGCAAGCTCTCGATGGCGGGATCCTCGGGAGCCAGCACAGCCAATAGCTGACTTCGCCCCTCTACAACAGCCTTGCGCCCCTTGCGATCCCTATGATGGGAATCAAGTTTCTCTTGCGACTGGCTCTCGGGGATACTTGCATAAGAAACAAGTCCAGTAGCCCGTTCGATCTCCACCGCTTCCCGTACTGTTGGCCGAAGCACACGGGCAATTGCCGCCGCTCCGATTCCCAGCACCAACCCGGCAAAAATCGTAATTGCGATCGCGACGGGTTTATTGGGAGCTACCGGAGTCTCATCTCGAACAGCGTAATCGACGACACGAACATTCCCAACTGTCCCCGCTTTTGCCACGCTCAACTGCTGCACATTGTTCAGAAGTGCGATATACAGCTGATTGCCGACTTCCGCATCTCGCTGCAACCTGAGCATGTCTCTTTGCGACGCAGGCAGCTTGTTGACTTGCTCATTCACCCTGGCGGCTTCGCGCTCCATCTCACCTAATTGGGCTTCAATTGCTTTCAACTGCGGATGATCTGACTTAAAACGTTGCTTAAACTCGTCTCTTTTCAGCTGAAGCTCGAGCCTGTTTCTCTCAACATCAACAGACTGCTTCAGCAAGCCGTCGGCCTCGCGCTCTACACTTACCGTATTGGTTTTGGTACGAAAATCAGTCAGCGCGTTCTCGGCTCGCTCCACATTCCTTTTAACTTCAGGCAATTGACCATTGAGGAATTTCAGGCTCTGATCTGCTTCGGCGCTACGACGTTCGACGTTCTGAGTTAGATAGGCTTTCGCAATAGCGTTAACGAGATTCCTCCCGAAATCGACATCGTTGCTCTCATAAGATAATCTTATAATTCCGCTTTGACGGGTGGCTTCTTCCGCCTTCAAATCGGCTACGATGCTTTTATATGCCCGTGTAAGCGGGATCTTTCTTACTTCAAACGTAACACCGGAACGAGCCTTCAAAGCAGATATGGCTCCCCGAACCTTTTTTGCACCAGAGCCGAACTCAAAAACCTGACCAACTCGGGCCTTGGCAAGCGGAGATCCATCTTCGCCTCTTATCTCAACGCCATCTTCCGCGGTTACGAAATCGAAAGAATGGCCCAGTAGCGCATCTCCAATCTCCAGAAAACTCAAGGCCAGTGATTCCCCGCCCCACGCGTAAGAATTCATGCCTAGCGGCACTTTATCAATATTATCGTTCCTACGGGCATACCACGCCCCCAGGACAGGGAAACGCTTGGGCGCGATATTGATGTCTGATCCCGTTTCAGTGATCGCTTTTAGAACGACCTCTCGCGATTTGAGAATCTCTACCTCGCCGCTCACGGGGCTGGAACTCGTCCCCAAGGCGTCGGCAATAGCTTGCACGCCAGTCAACGTGGCGGGCTTGTTGTCTTCGACCTGGATCAGAGCGTCAGCCCTATAAACCGGGGGAGCGAGGACGACATAGGCTCCCCCTAGGACAAGGACAAAAGTAAAGACCGCGACGATTGTCCATATATACTGAAGCAAAACATCCAGTATATCTGCCAATTTTAGATCATTCGAATCATCAGCAATGTTTTCAGCACTCATTTCACGATCGGGTCTTAGTTTTGAATGTAGGGACGGGCCACAGTAGCCGTTGGAAGTATGTTTCTCAGCACTCGGCTAAATCGAGCCACCGCGGCAGGATCGACGTAAACAATGTCGCGAGGTTCCAACTCAAACTGATCCGCCAACATGAGAGCATCCGGACTGGCCGCATTAAGATGCCAGATTTGGGGACGCTCATTTTGCCCCATACGAATGACGTAAAGCTGGCCGGCATTGGCGGACAGAGGATCAAACCCTCCAACATCCGATATGGCCTCGGCTAAGCTGAACCTGCCTCGGGGCATGACCAATGACTGGGGCTTTCCAACTTCGCCCAAGACAAATACCTTGTTATACCTGTTCTCAGGAATGGTAACAACATCTCCCGCTCTAAGCAGAATGTTCTGTGATATGTCGCCCTTGTAATAAAATCCGTACAAATCTATCGTCTGCGTCTTGTTGTCACGCATCAACGTTGCGGAATTCAGATTGGCCTCGGGTTTTAGTCCACCAGCAGCCGAAATCAAATCGGCAATCGTCATGGGGACATCAGTCAAAGGAACAACCCCTGGCTTCTCCACCTGCCCCAGGATGTACGCTCTCTTACTCCGATAGTGAAGCACAGATACGTCTACCTGGGGATCGACCAAGACCTTAGTCAAGCTCTTGACGAGGGCGGCCTGGATATCAGCGACAGTCTTGCCTACAGCGGGAACCCTTCCTACATAAGGGAAGAAAAAGCTCCCATCCTCATTGACCACCCGCCCCGTCAGCGCCGCATTCATAGAGCCCGCCGGATTATTGATCTCGGGATGATTCCACACGGTTATAAGCAAGACATCCTGAGCCCCAACGCGGTACTCCGTGGACGGGCTTTGGCGGAAAGAGCTTTGATGCGCCTTTATCTGGGCATCGACCTCTTGCCGCTTCTGGATTTGCTCAGCAATGGTTGTAGGATTGATGGAAAAAACGTCTGCACGCTCTTCCACGGACTGCACATCCGAAGCATCGTAGACATAATCTTTATCGGTCTCATTAATTGTTGGCGTAACACCCAAATACTGACCAGGCACCAGGGCGCAGCCACTGACAAGCAAGGCTCCAGCACAACTCATCCAAAACTTGAATTTCATTTTTTTCAGAAAAAACGGAGAGATCATATAGGCAGACGCATTTAACATGGGCTTAATTAAAAGATCCTTTCCAATACATCATCTGCCTAGGACAACATGCCGACCTTTTTCAAACGCCCAACCCACTCGCGAGCGCCTTCGTCACACTGTGCCCAGACGCTCTCAAAAAAAGACTCCGGCTTGTCGATCGGATCCAGAATTTCACAATTCTGCCACTGTCCCAGCAGGAAAGTTTTTCCCGCAGATCCTGGATAGTTTTTTTGAATATCCCTGCGATGCTCATTATCCATTACAAAAATCACGGAAGCTGCGGCCATATCTCCCCCCGTAACTGACGATGCCCGCTTGTCAGATCGAATAGGAACACCCCGTGCTTCGGCAATTTTGCGCGCATGTTCATGAGGAGATCGCCCCACCGGAGCAGCCAGGCCCCGCGAAAGAACAGTAGCCTTCAGGTTTTGCTCGGCGAGGTGGTAGCGCAGCAGAGCTTCAGCCATTGGGCTCCGGCAAACATTTCCGGTACACAAAACCAGAATAACGGTGGAAGAAAATTCAGACGACATACCATCAACACGCTTAAAAAACCCTCTAAAAGCCGCTCAGAGGGATGTCCATTCCAAGAAGCACAGAGAACGTATTATCAAACTTCCCTGCGGTACGCCTTAACACTACGAGCCCGGCTTTTAGATTGACAGGCCGCAGCCGCCAGCTGTAGGAAAGCTCCGCACCATACCAGCGAGCCGAATCAGGAAAGACCTGATTGATTTTCTGGCTGGCCTCATTCACCTCAGCCTGCAGAATCCGGAATTTATATCTGGAAAAATAGCGAAAATCATCAGGAATTACGGTTACCCCTGCAGAGACCAAACGCCCCGACCCCCCAATCGGGTAGCCTATGGGCATTCCGTCGTGATACAGTCCATTGCTATACGTCGAATGACGATAGGCTGTTCCTATCATCCCTTGTCCCAGTCCGAACACTCGTCGAGCGGTCGTATCTGCAGCCTCCGCATACCAGTGAAGGCGAGTGCTTCCTATGGCATGCTTAAACTGCATTCCCATCTGAGCTAAAAAATGGGAAGGCATTCCGCCTGCCTCGTCTTCGCCAGCCAATTGACCGTAAATGGTGAGCGGATTGCCCCTTGCGTTAATGGTGTATCTAAAATCAACGCCAGACAACTCATTGCTCGGATCGTTCGCCAAATTATTGGAATTCCCCTTCAAGGCATTCCAAATCGCATTGAATCCGTTATTTTTCCCGCTGCCTCCCCATTCGATAAAGCGGGAAGCTCCCAGTTCCAGCCCCACAAACGGCCGAAAGAAGAGACGCATATTCATCACTCTGGCATCCGGGACGGCCGTATCATGCTGCAACTGGCCGAGAAAAATGTCGTATCCCCAAGGCCCAATCCACGACAACCACTTGCTTTGCGGGGCACTTTGCTTGGCTCGTTGCAAGCCAATACCTGGAATAGCCGTTCCAGCGTTACCCCAGTTCAGGCTTCCGTCAACCCCCGGGCCCCAGTAATGCGCGAGCTGGCCGACATACAACGCTTGTCCGAGAAAGCGAGCCGACACATAGCTCCCTTCCACGTTGGCCTTCGACTGTTTGCTGGTGAGGGGATCCAGCAGTCCGTTAAGTTGCAGCTTTCCTGCAAAGGTCTCATTCCCCCCGCGCAGGTACACGCCTCCGGTAACCACAGCACGACTTTGGTTCGCAAACCCCAACTGCGGCACGGAATCCGTATTGATTTGCGTGGTGACCCCGAAATTGAAACTCTTCTGGTCATCCAGGTAACGGCGCACGGCAAGGATTGCATGCACATCCGCGCGTGTCAGGCCCTTCTTTTTGCGAACTTCTAAGGCTGACTCCAGTGCTGAAACCGGAATCGGCCACGTTGAAGTGGATACATATCCGATGATCCCTCGATCAACCAGCCACTGGACGTCATCTCTCAGTTCCTGATTGCCTGCCTCGATCATGGCAGCATCCTGCGCCCGGGCGGTCCCAGTCCCATCGAAAAGGGCACAGGCAGTGCCCAGCACGCTAGCCGCAATCAAGCGGCAGACATGTTTGTTGACGGGCAAGTCCAAGCGGATTAGAGCACTTTTGTGCACGATAGGCGTCAAGAGGAGGGAGGTGCCCGTAGAGCATAGGCGTTTACCCTAGGTTTCGCGAAAAAAGGAAAGGCGAGCAAACATACCATGAAACCCTACACCTCCATATCGCACTTAATTTCTATAACAAATTTGCGATCATCCCGCTATGAAGGTTTCACGTACGTCTGATTGCGTCTCCCGTGTGGGCAATGATAGCTCCCGTTACGAGAGTTTGATCAACGGTAACAAGCGCTTTTTCCTTTTTCTTCCCGCTCAATTTCGCCCCCCCTTGCCCCCCGGGACGAGAAGCAAGTCGAGTAACATGCCTAGCAACACAGCATTCTCACCCTTTCTCGAGTCGCTTCTATGAAACCCATCCGCACTGCCGTCTTTCCTGTTGCCGGCCTGGGCACGCGTTTCCTTCCTGCAACAAAAGCCATGCCGAAGGAGATGCTGCCCGTCATCGACAAGCCCCTAATCCAGTACGCCGTCGAAGAAGCGGTAGCGGCAGGGATCTCTACTATGGTCTTCATTACCGGCCGCAACAAGCGGGCAATCGAGGATCACTTCGACACGATTCCCGAGCTGGAGGCCGAACTGGTGGCCAAGCACAAGATCGAGTTGCTGCGCACGGTGAAGAACATCATCCCGCCATCGGTGAACTGTATCTATATTAGGCAGCCTGCTCCCCTGGGGCTGGGCCACGCTGTGCTGTGCGCCGAGCCGGTGGTGGGCAAGGAGCCGTTCGCGGTACTGCTGGCCGACGATCTGATCGATGCCGACGTGCCTGTTACAAAGCAGCTTGTCGATGCCGCCTTGGCGAACGGCGGCAGCGTGTTGGGTGTGCAGGACGTGGACCGGCAGGATACGTCGAAGTACGGAATCGTCGACACGCGGGACGCTTCGGGGCAGACCGCCCAGGTGTTCAACATGGTTGAAAAACCCGCTCCGGAGGACGCCCCGTCCACGCTGGCGGTGGTGGGCCGCTATGTTCTGGAAGGCGAGATATTCGATCACTTGCGTACGTTGGGCAAGGGCGCCGGCGGCGAGATCCAGTTGACGGACGGGATCGCGGCGCTGATGCAGGCCAAGCGCAAGGTATTCGCGCACCGCTACGACGGCAAGCGTTATGACTGCGGCAGCAAGACGGGGCTGTTCGAAGCCACGGTCGCGCTGGGCAAGAAGTACCACGGGTTCGAGGTGAAGTAAGCCGCGGCGGGGTCGGCCGTCCCGCGCCGGCCATCCTTTACACTAACGGCCTGTCCCTTCCCCTATACGCCGTGAACACCGCCCGCCGCTACCTGGCCACCGAAATCTATCGTTCCTCTTCCGTCGTCCTGATGGCGCTGGTGGGGTTGTTCTCGTTCTTCGCCCTGGTGGACGATCTGGACCAGGTGGGTCGTGGCGGCTTCAAGCTGTACCACCTGCTGTTCCTGGAACTGCTGGCGTTGCCGACGCGGATCTACGACATCCTGCCCATCGGGTTGCTGATCGGGGCGATCCTGGCGTTGGCGGGGCTGGCGCAGCGGCACGAACTGGTGATCCTGCGGGTATCCGGGGTCAGCGGGATGCGGCTACTGGGGATGCTGTGGCTGGTGTCGGTGCCGGTGATGCTGCTAGCGATCGTGCTGGCCGAGTGGTTGACGCCGGCGGCGGAGATCAAGCTGAACGAGACGCGGCTGACAATCACGGGTAGCGCTGGGGGGCGGTCGTCGGGGGTGTTGCGCAGCGGCTATTGGTTCAAGGAAGACGCCCCGGGCGGTGAGCGCATCATCAATGTGGGCACGATGCAGGCGGGCGGCAGCGCCACGGACGTGACGCTGTACGACTTCACGTCGTCGCGGCAGCTGGCGTCGATCACGCAGGCGAAGACGGGCAGTTTCGGGACGAATGAGCTGCGTCTGCATGACGTGGCGATCACGACGGTTTCCCCGACGCTGGAATCGGCGCTGCACGCGGGAACGCGGGCCACCGAGGCCCCAGTGGTAGTAACGCATGAGGCCGAGCGCACGGTGCCGACGACGTTGACGCCGGAACTGTTGCTGGCACGGGTGCTGACGCCGGAGCGGATGTCGTTCACGGATCTGCTGGACTATGTGGGGTATCTGAACAAGAACCACCTGACGTCCGACCGGCAGATCGTTGCCATCTGGCGAAAGCTGATCTATCCGTTCACGCTTCTGGCGATGATCACCATCGCCGCGCCGATCGGGTTCATGCAGACGCGGCGCGGTGGGATCGGGGTGAAGATTTTCCTGGGCATCCTGCTGGGCGTGGGCTTTTTCATGTTGAATCAGTTGGCGCTGAACGTGGGCATGCTGAATCGCTGGCCGGCCTGGGTGACGGCGGTGGCGCCGAATGCGCTGGCATTGGGTGCCGCGCTGCTGGCGATGCTGGGGATGGAGTACGGCAATCTGCTGCGCGCCCGGTGGCGTCAGGCGGCGGGTGCGACGACATGAGTATCTGGATGATCGGCGACTTGCAGGGGTGCTGCGCACCGCTGGAGTCGCTGCTTGCGCGGCCGGAGATCGCGGGCGATGCCGATGCGCGGTTCTGGTTCGCGGGTGATCTGGTGAACCGGGGGCCAGCCTCGCTGGCGACGGTGCGCAAGGTGATGTCGCTGGGCGAACGCGCGGTGGCGGTGCTGGGCAATCATGACTTGCATCTGCTGGCGGTGGCGGCCGGGCTGCACAAGGTGGGCAAGTCGGACACGATCCAGGAGGTCCTGGATGCGCCGGATGCCGCCGACATATTGGCCTGGCTGCGGCATCGGCCGTTGGCGCATTTTCAGTTGGGACATCTGATGGTTCACGCGGGCGTACTGCCCGCCTGGACGGCGGCTCAGACGCTGGCGCTGGCCGGCGAGGTGGAGTCAACGCTGCGCGGGCCCCACTGGCGGGATTTCCTGGCGCAGATGTATGGCAATCAGCCGGCGGCCTGGGATGACGGGCTGCAGGGCGCGGATCGGCTGCGGGTGATCGTGAATGCGTTGACGCGGATGCGTTTCTGCGCGGCGGACGGCACGATGGAGTTCGCGGCCAAGGCCAATGCCAAACATGCGCCGGACGGGTTCATGCCTTGGTTCGACGTGCCGGGCCGGGCGACGGAGTCGGTCACGGTGGTATTCGGGCATTGGTCGACGCTGGGGCTGCTGGAGCGTCCGGGCCTGCTGTCGCTGGACACGGGCTGTGTCTGGGGCGGGCAATTGACGGCCGCGCGCCTGGAGGACCACAAGCTGGTGCAGGTGGCCTGCCAGCAGTATCAGGTACCGGGCTGATCGCCCGCCGGCAAAAGGGGTAATCGTGGACGTGCTGGAGACCCGCCTGCCGGAAGTGCTGGTGTTCGCGCCCGAGGTGCGGCGCGATGCGCGCGGGTATTTCGTGGAAACGTTCCGGGCGAGCTGGCTGGAGCAGGCGGGCATCCAGGCGGAGTTCCTGCAGGAGAATCAATCGCTGTCGCGGCGCGGTGTGCTGCGCGGACTGCATTTCCAGTGGCCGGGCGCGCAGGGCAAGCTGGTGCGGGTGGCGCGGGGCCGGATTTTCGACGTGGCGGTGGACGTGCGCTTGGGGTCGCCGCGTTTCGGGGCCTGGGTGGGCACGGAGATCGATGGCGATACCCACCGGCAGGTCTGGATTCCTCCGGGCTTCGCACACGGTTTCTGCGTGCTGTCGGACGAGGCCGAGGTCGTCTACAAGTGCACGGCCTATTACGACCCAGCCGCCGAAACCGGCGTGCGCTGGAACGATCCCGCGCTGGACATTGCATGGCCCGACGTCGGGCCCTACGCGCTGTCGGCCAAGGACGAAGCGCAGCCATTGCTGGCGGAGCTGCCGCGCGACCGTTTGCCGGTCCATGCAGGCACGCCATGAGCATCCTGGTGGCGGGAGCAGGCGGGCAGTTGGGGCGCGAACTGGTGTCCCGAGGAGCGGCCCTTGGGGTCGTGGGGCTGGATCACGGGCAGTGGGACCTGACCGATCCCACCACGACCGACCGCATCATGGCCGGGCATCGCCCCCAGGTCGTCATCAACGCAGCCGCCCATACAGCGGTGGACAAGGCGGAGCGTGAACCCGCGCTCGCCCTGGCGGTTAACCGGGACGGGGTGGGCCATCTGGCCCAGGCTTGCGCGGCTCGGGGGGCTGCGCTGCTGCATCTGTCGACCTGTTATGTGTTCGATGGGGCCAAGGGCGCTCCCTACGTCGAGGATGACGAGCCCCGGCCGCTGAATGTGTACGGCCGCAGCAAGTGGGAGGGGGAACGGCTGTTGCGCGCGTCGCTGACCCGCCATCTGACGCTGCGGGTATCGTGGGTGTTCGGCGCGCAGGGCGACAATTTCGTCCGCACGATGCTGCGGCTGGCGCGCGAGGGCCGGTCGCTGCGCGTGGTGGCCGACCAGGTGGGCACGCCTACGCCCGCGGGCGCCATTGCCGGGGCTTTGTTGCAGTTGGCCACGCGCATCCAGGGCGGCGAAGAGCTGCCGTGGGGCACCTATCACTACCCAGGCGGTCCGGCGACAACGTGGCACGGCTTCGCCCAGGCCATTCTGGCCGAGGCGCACGAATTGGGTCTGCTGGATTCGACACCCGAGGTCGCGGCCATCGACAGCGGCGACTACGCGACCCCGGCCCGGCGGCCACGCCATTCGGTGCTGGACGGCACGCGGGCGCGCGAGGTCCTGGGCCTGGCGCCGCCGGACTGGCGCACAGGATTGCGAGAGGTATTGTCCGCATGGAAGGACGCGGCATGAATCATGTTCCCCGGCATGTCCTGGTCACGGGCGGCGCCGGCTTCATCGGCTCGAACTTCGTGGCCTGTCTGCTGGCCGGCGATCCCGGCGTGCGGGTGGTCAATCTCGACCTGATGACCTACGCGGCGGATCCCGCCATCCTTCCCCGTTTCGACGCCAGCGGCCGCCATGTCTTCGTCCACGGCGACATCTGCGACGCGGCGCTGGTCGATCGGCTGCTGCGCGATCACGACGTCGATACCATCGTCCACTTCGCCGCCGAGACGCACGTGGACCGGTCCATCAGCGGGCCGGGCGATTTCGTGCGGACCAACGTGGACGGGACCTTCGTGCTGCTGGAGGCGGCGCGGCAGGCCTGGCTGGCCGAGGGCCGTTCCGTGCAGGGGCGGCGTTTCCATCACATTTCCACGGACGAGGTCTACGGTTCGCTGGGGCCGGACGACGCGCCGTTCACCGAGTCCTCGCCGTACGCGCCGAACTCGCCCTACTCCGCCAGCAAGGCGGCCTCGGACCACCTGGTGCGGGCCTATCACCGCACTTATGGGCTGCCGGTAGTGACGACGCATTGCTCGAACAACTACGGCCCCTATCAGCACGACGAGAAGTTCATTCCCACGATCATCCGCTGCTGCCTGGCGGGCGAGCCCATACCGGTGTTCGGCACCGGCGGCAATTCGCGCGACTGGCTATATGTGGACGATCATTGCCGCGGCATAGACCGGGTGCTGCGGGACGGACGCACGGGCGAGACCTACAACATCGGCGGCGGCTGCGAGCTGAACAATATCCAGGTGGCCGAGAAGCTATGCGCGTTGATGGATGAACATCATCCCGAGGGCGCGCCGCATCGCCGGCTGATCAGTTTCGTAGCGGACCGGCCGGGTCATGATTGGCGGTATGCCATCGATGCGGCACGGATGCGCGATGAGCTGGGATGGGAGCCGAAGGAAAACTTCGACGGCGCGATGCGGAAGACGCTGGCCTGGTACCTGGCCAGGGCCGCCGTATGATGGACGGCATCGCCCGTATGCCGCGAAACACGGGCAACACCAATTCGGAAAACGCTCCATGACCCACGACGCGGACGACTACGCTTCGCTCACCCGCCTGCTGAACGACCGCTGGAGCTGCCGCGGCTTCCTGCCCGAGCAACTGCCCCGCGACACCATCCAGCGCATCCTGGCGCTGACGCAGCGCACGGCCTCCTGGTGCAACACGCAGCCCTGGGAAGTGATCGTGACGGCGGGCGCGGGCACGGAGCGGTTCCGGCAGGCCCTGTTCGACCACGTGATGTCGCGGCCGCAGGCGCATCCCGATTTCCCGTTCCCGCGCGAGTACCCTGGCATCTACCGCGAGCGGCGGCGGGAATGCGGCTTCCAGCTGTACGACAGCGTGGGCGTGCAGCGCGGCGACCGCGAGGCCTCGGCCCGCCAGGGCGCGGAGAATTTCCGGTTCTTCGGCGCGCCGCACGTGGCCATCATTACCACGCCCGAGGCGCTGGGCGTGTACGGGGCCGTGGATTGCGGCGCCTACGTGGGCAATTTCATGCTGGCGGCGCGCAGCCTGGGCGTGGCGACGATCGCGCAGGCCGCGCTGGCGGAGTATTCGGGCTTCATCCGCGGGCACTTCGGTATCGGGCAGGATCGCCAGGTGGTCTGCGGGATTTCGTTCGGCTTCGCGGATCCGGGCCACCCCGCCAACGGCTTCCGCACGTCGCGGGCGGCGGTGGATGACGTTGTCAGGTGGGTGGAGGAGTAGAAAATCCTCACGGTCCTAAGGATTTTTCCGTAATTCCGAGTTCATCATAGAAAATCCTTAAGTTCATGAGGATTTTCTTGTCAAATTGGGCATACTGATCAAGAATCCTTTTGACCGTGAGGATTTCATGAAAATTACGCTCGCCGACGCAACCAGCCTTGGCCCGATAGTACGTGCTGTCCGCAAAGCTCAGGGCATCCGCCAAGACGATGCCGCTGGAAGCATGGGTGTAAGCGAGAATTTTTTGGGCAAGATCGAGCGTGGCGGCGAAACCGCGCAGTGGGGCAAACTCTTTCAAGTCCTTGACGGACTGGGGATCCGAATCATCCTCGATCTACCGGAAGATACCGCAGGCCGTCTTCCTGCTTCGTTCGGAAGTGATGCCCAAAGACCATGAGCAGACGCACGCTCATTGCCAGCATCAACGGTCGCCGTATCGGTGAACTTTGGGAGCAGGATGGCCTGTGGGCCTTCCAGTACGACGCGGCCTGGTACGCCGACAGCAGCGGCTATCCATTAAGCCCCCACCTTCCATTGCAGCGTGCACCGTTGATCGACGGCGCGAGCAAGCGTCCGGTGCAATGGTATTTCGACAATCTATTGCCGGAAGAAGGCCAGCGCGTCTTGTTGGCCGCCGACGCACACATCGATGCAGCGGATGCGTTCGGGTTGCTAGGCTATTACGGTGCGGAATCCGCGGGCTCTGTCACGCTGGAAGCAGGTGACACACCGGACACCGGTACTCCCGAGGGCCTGAAGCCACTGCCCGACAGCGAGCTGTCACGCCGGATCCGCCAGTTGCCTCGCGTTGCACTGACCCATGGGTCGAGCAAGCGGATGTCCCTGGCCGGAGCGCAGCACAAGCTTGCCGTCGTACTGCACAACGACGAACTTTATGAGCCATCGGGTTCACTGCCTTCGCTCCAGATCCTGAAACCAGAACACGTGGATCCGGCCTATCCGCATTCCGTCGCCAACGAATGGTTCGTCATGCAGTTGGCATCCAGGATGGGGTTGGACGTACCGACCGTACGGCGACGCTACGTTCCTGAACCGGTCTATGTCATCGACCGATTCGACCGCGTCTCGACCAGCGGAGCCTGGGAACGACGTCACGTCATCGATGCCTGCCAGCTTCTGGGACTGGACCGCACGTTCAAGTACGCGCAGGGCAGTCTCGAGAATCTCGCGCGCCTGGCCGACGCGTGTCGAAGCTCCGCCATCACGCGTACGCGGCTCTATTCATGGCTGGTCTTCAACATGCTGACCGGGAACGGCGACGCACACCTGAAGAACCTGAGCTTCTTCGTGTCGGCCTCCGGCGTACAGTTGGCTCCGCACTATGACCTCGTCAGTACCTCGGTCTACGATACGCCAGCCTTTGACGGGCGAGACTGGCCCGATGCGACGCCGTTGGCCTGGCCGTTGCTGAATGCTCGAAGATTCGCGGAAATCGACCGGCCGTTGATGATTGAGGCAGGCACGGCGCTGGGCATTCGCCGAAACACGTCGACAAGACTGCTGGATGTTCAACAGCGCAGCGTGGTGAACTCGGCCGTCTTGCTGTATGAGGCATTCCTGGCCGATGCGAATGATCGAATGCACGCTCAACCTGCGCTTCAAGCCGTGATCGCCGGCGAGGCTCGCTGCCTGCGCGCCATCGTTTACAACGTGATCAAGGAAATGGCCGAGCGCCTGGCCTGAACGCTACAGCCCCGCCAGCCCGCGCGCCGCGACCACCGCCTCGGTGCGGTTGCGCACGTCCAGCGCGCGGAAGATGGCGGCCAGGTGGATCTTGACGGTGCCTTCGCTGATGCCCAGGTCGCGGGCGATGAGCTTGTTGGGTTTGCCCTGGGACAGCAGACGCAGCACGTCGATCTGCCGTTCGGTCAGCAGGCCTCGCAACTGGTCCAGTGAAGTCGAGCGGGCGCCGCCGGCGGTGTCCGCCGCGGCCACGGGGACGCCGGCCGGCTGGTGGGACATGCCGGACAGCATCATCTGCGGCACGAACACGCCGCCGGCCAGCACCAGCCGCACGGCCGAGAGCATGACGTCGGGCGAGTAGGCCTTGGGGATGAAGCCCAGGGCGCCCAGGTCGATGGCGGCGCGCATGACGTCGGGGTCCTCGACGCCGGACAGCACGATGATGGGCAGCGCGGGCAGGCGCTCGCGCAGTTCGGCGATGTGGCTGTAGCCGTCGGCGCCGGGCATGGTGAGGTCGATCAGGGCCAGGTCGAGATCGTCGGTGGCCGCGTGCCGCAGGTCCTCGACCTTGAGCGCCATCCTGAATTCGACGTCGGGCCCCAGTTCGGCCAGCTTTACCTTGACGGCCTCGATGACCAGCCTGTGGTCATCAGCAATCAGGATCTTCATATTCCCCCCATATCCCTGACACCGTAAAGATAGTCGGCCCGTCCGCGCTAGGCAAGGACTGGCGGCTTGCACCAACGATATAGGCCGCTCGGAATATGGCCCGGACATATCCCGTCTGAAAGAATCGCCTTCACTTTCTACGAGGACGCGGACCATGGGACTGCACTCCCGCCCCCCGTGCCGGTCCATGCCAGGTTTATGGTCGGCGCTGCGATCGTTGTTGCTGGCGCTGGCCTGCGCGGCGGGGGTGCCGGCGTTCGCGTCGGCGCAGCCGGGCGCGGCGCAGCGCGAGGACGAACCGCCGGTGGAGGCCTGG
The DNA here is from genome assembly GCF_004216695.1 of Pigmentiphaga kullae. Taxonomy (GTDB): domain Bacteria; phylum Pseudomonadota; class Gammaproteobacteria; order Burkholderiales; family Burkholderiaceae_B; genus Pigmentiphaga; species Pigmentiphaga kullae. The sequence goes on along the minus strand of NZ_SGXC01000001.1, from coordinate 2,037,514 downwards.
CGCCAGTGGCGCAGCGTCCTGTTCCGGGTGCAGGCGCCTGCGGCGGCCCCGGACGCGGCGGGCGGCGCGGCGGCCGAGTCGGTCAATTTCATCTTCGGCACCATCCATTTCGGCGACCCCCGCGAACTGGCGCTGGATACCGGGGTGATGCGGGAGGCGATGAGCCATACCCGGATCCTGGTCAACGAGGTGGCCAATGACGCCCATTGGGACGCCTCGAAGGAACGCTACCGCCTGCTGGCCGACCAGGCCGGCCTGCCCGGCCTGATCGGGCCGCAGGCGTATGCCGAGCTGCAGCGGCTGCTGCCGGCGGTGCCGCCGGCCCTCTTGCATCGCCTGAAACCCTGGGCCGCGCTGGCGCTACTGGAGGCGCGCGGCGAGGTCGCGGGCGAACAGACGCTGGACCGGCGGCTGGAGCGCTGGGCGGCGGACATGCAGCTGCGCACCGAGCATCTGGAAACGCTGGACGAGCAATTGGCGGCGCTGGACTGCGTGCCGTCGGCCGAGCAGGCGCTGGTGTTGAAACAGCGGTTGCAGACGCCGTGGCTGTTCAGCGAGCAGTCGGCCCGGGTGCTGGAGTACTACCGCAACCGCAACCTGGCGGCGTGGCTGGACGAGATCGACGCGATGGTGGGGCTGGACGCGCGTGCCCGCCCCATCGAGGACAGGGCGCGGCGCTGCCTGATCGAGGCGCGCAACGAACGCTGGCTGCCCCGGCTGGACGAGCTGCTGAGACGAGGCGGCATGTTCGTGGCCGTGGGCGCCATTCATCTGACGGGGGCCGCCGGGCTGCTGGAACGCCTGAGGCAGCGCGGCTTCCTGATCGTGGCGGAACCGCTGTGAAACGGCGGCGCGCCATGGGGAGGACACGGGAATGTTGAACCGACAGCAGGTTTTCTGGGGCCAGGGCGCGTTCCTGGCCCCGCAGCATCTGCAATGTCACGAGGAATGGACACGGGCCTACGGCTGGGCCCTGCACGGCCTGCACGCGCCCTACCCGCGCGGCTTCGAGGTGCTGGAGCTGGACGAGCAGGCGCTGGCGGGCGGGGTGGTCCGGATCGTGCGCTACGCGCTGCTGACGGCGGATGGCCACTGGGTGGGCGGCGGCTCGGCCGGCGCGCCGCAGCCGGGCAATGCCCAGGTTCCCGAGCGCAGCCTGCTGGAGATGGCGGTGGCGGGCAACGATCCGATCTCGCTTCATCTCGTGCTGGCCCGCGATCCGACGGTGCAGGGGCTGGGGCCGGACCAGAAGTCGCTGCTGCCGGCGCGGCATGCGCTGCGCACGGAGCACGTGGCCGATCCCTTCGACCCGCAGGCGCCGTCGGTGGACGTGGATTTCGTCGATTGCCAGCCGCGGATCGTGTGCAGCCTGGACGAGCATGCCGAGGCGGTGCTGGGCAGCGCGGAATCCTGCAAGTTCGCCGAGATCCTGCCCAACGGCCCGGGCCGCTTCAAGCTGTCGCAGGACTACGTGCCGCCGATGGTGTCGCTGAACGCCTCGCCTAACCTGGCGCGCTGGACGCGCGCGCTGCGCGACCTGGTGGTGTCGCGCGGCCAGGATTTCGCCTCGGCCAAGCGCCAGCGCGGCATACGCGCGGCCTCGACCAGCGCGCAGGAAGTGATGCGGGTGCTGATGATGCAGACCTTCGCGCGCTACATCCCGCTGTTGCAGGAACACGTGCGGCTGGGCATGGTGCCGCCCTGGCCGCTGTACCAGGACCTGCGGCGGCTGGTGGCGGAATTCTCGGTGTTCTCGGAGGAGATCGGCTACGCCGGGGGGCTGCAACCCAACCCCGCGGAAACCGAGCTGCCGGTGTATGACCACGACGATCTGCGGCGCTGCTTCAAGCTGGCCTTCGCGCGCGCGGAAAGCCTGATCAAGGCGCTGACGGTGGGCGCCGAAGTGGGCATCACGCTGGCCTACGACGGCCGTTTCCACAAGGCCGACCTGCCGGTCAGCCTGTTCGCGTCGGACAAGACCCGCTTCTATCTGGCCTTCGAATCGTCGGTGCAGGGCATGGAGCTGGCCCAGCGGCTGCAGCGCACCGGCAAGATCGCCTCGAGCGAGGAAATGCCGCGTTTGCTGCAGGCGGCGCTGTTCGGCCTGAAGATCGACCTGCTGCCGGTGCCGCCCGAGGAACTGCCGCAGAAGACGCCGAACACCACGTATTTCCTGATCGATACCCGGCACCAGTTCTGGCAGTTCATCAAGGATCGGCGAAACATCTCGATCTTTTCCGATCTCCCCGCAGACGAGACGGTCATCAAGCTGTTCCCCGTCGGCGCAGAAGAATAGCAACAAGCGCCCAACCAGGAGTCATCCATGGCACGCCTGCTGGATTTCTTTTCACCGGTCTTCTCGTTCGGGCTGGAGCTGGACGAGCGGATCGCCGCCGGCACGGCCGGCAACGGGGCCGCCGAGGTGCAGGAGCACGCGCGCAGGCTGATCGCCGCGGCGAAGGCGGCGGCGCTGGCGGCCGGCAAGCGGCCCGAGCACGTGGAGTCGGCCTGCTTCGCGGTGGTGTCCTGGTTCGACGAGATCATCACGCGCAACCCGGCCTACTGGAACAGCGTCACGCCGCTGCAGGTCGCGCTGTTCAACACCAACAATGCCGGCAACGAGTTCTTCCACCATCTGTCCATCCTGAAGTCGGACGAGGACGAGGTGCGCGAGGTCTACTACCACGCGCTGCTGCTGGGATTCGTCGGCCAGTATTACTTCGAGACCGGCGACACCGGCGAACTGGGCAAGCTCAAGGAACTGCACAGCCGCCAGCTTCCCGTGCCGCCCGCGGCCCTGCACACGCTGCGCGAGGAACCCATCACGCCGCAGCCCTACCTGATGAAGGACCCGTCGGGGCCGCGCTATCCCAAGCAATGGGACAAGCTGCTGCTGAAGGCCGGCGCGGCGGTGGCGCTGCTGATCCCGATCGGCTATCTGCTGTGGCTGCTGGTGGCGGGCCCGCGCGAGACCGGTCCTTCGGTGGCGGACCTGGTGCAGGGGCAATTGCAGACCTACGCGTGTTCGGAACTGGGCGCCCAGGTGGCCGAGAACGGCGCGACCGCGGTAAGCGGTTTCGTCTCGCGCCCCGAGGACATCGCGCGGGTGCAGGCCGACACCGCCGGCATCAAGGGCGTGAAATCGCCCACCTTCGACGTCAAGGTGCGCATCTGGCCGCATTGCGAGGTGGTGTCGCTGCTCAAGCCTTACCGCGCGCGCAACCTCGACCGCCGGCATGGCTTGCAGGTCACGCCCACCACCGGCCACTCGGACCGCTTCACCGAAGGCGAACGCGTCACGGTCAAGCTGGGCCAGGCCGACTACGACGGCTATCTGTACGTGGACTACTACACGGTGGACGGGTCGGTCATCCACCTGTACCCCAACAAGCGCGAGCCGGAGAACGGCCGGCTGATACGCGCGGGCGAGCAGTTCAACGTGGGCGAGAAGATACCCGAGGGCTGGATCGTCGGGCCGCCATTCGGGCAGGAATTGATCACCGTGGTCAGTTCGCCCACGCCGCTGTACACGGCGGAACGGCCCGAGTACGAACCGGCCTCGGCCTACCTGCCCAAGCTGCGCGAGTTCCTGGACGCGCACCGGGGCAACGACAAGCTGGCCGCGAATTTCCTGTTCCTGCAAACCGAACCGAAGCGGTGACGCCATGAGTTTCCTCGACCGTATCGCCCAGCCGCTGGAACGCCTGCCCGGCATGAAAAAGCGGGCCGTGCGCGTGGCCACCGCGCTGGTCCTGCTGCTGGTGATCGCCGCGCTGCTCGTGCTCGTGGCCACGCTGGTGCTGCCGCTCCTGCCGGCCCGGTTCTGGCAGGTGCTGGCCCTGTGCCTGGTCGCCTTCGCCGTGCTGTGGTGGTTCGCCTCGGGTGCGAAGCGGTTCTCGCGGCGGGGCTTCGCGCGCAAGCGCATCGGCGACCTGGGTCCGGGCAATCCGGAGGACGAGAAGGTGGCGCTGGAGCGCATGCGCGCCGCCATCGCCCAGGCGCGCCAGGCCATCCAGCGTTCGCCCGAGATCGGCAAGGGCCGCGACCCGCTCTACCGCATTCCCTGGATGCTGTTCGTGGGCGACGAGCAGGCCGGCGTGGACGGCCTGCTGCGCGCGGCCAACCGGGTCTCGCCCTTCCCCCCGCCCGATCCCCAGCCCGACGGCTATTGGCGATGGTGGTTCTTCAAGTCCATGATCGCCATCGAGACGCCGCCGTCGGCGGTGTGCGACGCCTCGGCCCGCGTGGAGCGGGGGCTGTGGTACCAGGCGCTGATGCTGCTGTCCACCGAACGCGACAAGCTGCCGCTGAACGGCATCGTCGTGTGCATGGGCGCGCGCACGCTGCTGGCGGGCCCGGACGCGGTGCGGCCGGTGGCGATGCGGCTGCGGCGGCTGGTGGACGAGGCCCTGGAGCACTTGCAGGTCCAGCTTCCCGTGTACCTGGTGGTGACCGGGCTGGACCGGGTGCCCGGCTACGGCGCCTTCGCCGCCGCCGTGCCGGAGCAGGCGCTGGCACAGGCGGTGGGACACCGGTTGTCGGATACGGAAGAGATCAGCGCGGCCACCGGGAACCGGCTCGAGGAACTCTACGCGCCCATCGTGCAGCGCCTGCACGCGCTGCGCATCACCGCGCTGCGCAGCCAGGCCACGCCGGCCGGACGGCGCGCCATCTACGAATTCGTCGAGCACGTGCGGGCGCTGGCGCCCGGCCTGGAGACCCTGGTCGGCCTGATGCTGGAAGACAATCCCTTCCAGCGCACGCCCCGCTGGCGCGGCCTGTTCCTGACCGGCTCGCCGCCCGAAACGGCCGCGGGCAAGAGCGGCGCCGCGGGCGGTTTCCTGGACGATCTCTTCACCCGTTTCCTGCCCGCCGACCAGCCCCTGGCCTCGCCCAGCTTCCGCGGCAATGCCGGCAAGATGGCGATCGCGGCGGTGGGCGTGGGCGCGATGCTGGGCCTGTCGGCCATGTTGAGCTACGGTTTCGTCAACGCCCGGCAGGACGACGGCAAGCTGCTGGCGCAGACACAGACGGCCTGCCGCGAGCCCAGCGACGCGGTGGCGGCCGCGCGCATAGGCTGGCTGGCCCGCTGCGGCCGGACCATCGAGCAGTTGGAGGTGGCGCGCGCCGAGACCGGCCTGGGATTCGGACTGCGGCGGGCCGACTCCGACATCGAGCGGATGAAGGAACAGGTGCTGCGCGATTTCTCCAACCTGATCCTGGCTCCCTATGACCAGATCATCGAGACCGACCTGGCGCGCAACCAGGCGGGGCTGGAACACTTGCTGGCGGTATCGCAGCGGCTGCGCATGCTGGACCATTGCCGCCGGCAGAGCGATGCGTGCCAGCAGGAGGCCACGACCAACCTGGCATTCGACCAGGATGCGAGGCTGTTCAGCCCTTTTGTCTCGGGTGAGCAGGACGCGCGGGCCGATCGCGAACACGCCGCCGCCCTGCTCACCACCTACATGGGCTACCTGCGCTGGCAGCAGTCGGCCACGCTGGACGCGGAAGCCCAGCGCCTGCGCGCGCTGCTGGCCCGCCTGCTGGCGGCCCATACGCCGCGCCCGGAGGACGTCCGCGCCTGGGCCGACCAGCGGCGCGACCCGATCGCGCTGACCGCCTTCTGGCTGCCGCCGGACCGCGTCGTGGGCGTGGAGGCGGCCGCCATGCCCACGGTCTCGGCCGCCTTCACGCGCCAGGCCTGGCGGGAGGTGCTGGCGCCCATGCTGCGCACCGCCGTGGATGCGGTCCCCGAGCGCAAGCCTGTCCTGGAAACGTTCCGAGCCCAGTACTTCAGCGAGTACTTTCGCGCATGGGGGCGTTTCCAGGCCAGGTTCTTCGAAGGCACCCGGCTGTGGCGCCCGCAGCTCGACGCCATGGGCAAGCGCGCGGGAACGGCCGAGGATCCGTACGTGCTGCTGGCCGCCGCCACCGATCGCGAACTGCAGGGGCTGGACCTGGCGCTGCCCCTGGGCACGCGCTGGACCCGGACCTGGGCCCGCGCCAAGAGCGATTGGCTAGGCGCCTGGCGGCCCCTGGGCGGCTTCCTGGCCAGTGCCGTAGCGGGCATGTTCGGCCGATGGTGGGGCGCCGAGCCCGTCCAGCCCCCCGCCTGGCTGCTGGCCGAAATCGACACCACCGAACGCGTGCTGCGGCCGCAGCGTCCGGACTACGCGCGCGCCTATCTGCGCCTGCGCGCCGACGCCAGCGGCCAGGACGCCTACGACGTCGCGGCCGAGCTGTTCCGCGCCAAGGGCGCGCCGCCTCAGCCGCCGGCGGCCGATTATGCCGCGCTGCTTTCCTCGGTGGACAAGCCGGGGGAACAGTTCGCCGCGGTCTTCAAGGGCGACGACCTGGCCGCCTGGTCCGTGGTGCAGGGGCCATCGCGGCTGCTGCTGTACCTGACCGTGCAGCGCGCCGGCCAGTTCGTCCAGGCCCGCTGGAACGAGAGCGTGGTCGCCGCGCTGCGCGGCATGCCGCCCAAGGAGCAGGTCGACGCGCTGTACGGCGAACAGGGCCGGCTGACGGCCTTCGTGAAGGACTGGCTGCAGCCTTTCATTACCGAGCGCGAACGCACGCCCACGCGCATCGCCGGCATCGGCCTGCCGCTGTCGCCCGCCTACCAGGGCATGGTCGCGGCCGAACGGCGCATCCTGTCGACCCAGGTCAACAAGCCCTTTCTTGCCGGCAGTTTCCAGTTCTCGCAGCCCACGCGCATGGGTGCTGCCAGCGAAGGGCCGCAGGGTACGGTGCTGGAAGTGGTCTGCCGCGAGCGCACCTACCTGGCATCGACCCGCGCGGAATCGCTGGCCGAAGCGACGGCCCAGGTGTTCTGGTCGCCCGACAGCTGCATCGAGGCGCGCCTGCACATCTCGCTGCCCGTACCGCCGGAAGCACCCGCTGCCGCCGCGCCAGGCGCCGCGCCCGGAGCCGTGCCCACACCCGTACCCGCCGCCGCTCCCCCGCCCACACTAGGGCCACGGCTGACGCTGATCTACCCTGGCGCCGAAGGCTTCGCCACGCTGATCGCCGATTTCCGTTCGGGCTCGCACGCCTTCCGGCTGCCCGACTTCCGCACCTCGTACGGTCCCATCCAATGGAAGGAGCTGTCGGCCCGGCTGGCCCAGCAGGGCTTCACCGAGGCCCGGGTCTTCATGGACGTGCGCCCGTCCGACGAGATGCTGCGCTTCCTGAACGCCCGGACCGAGCCGGTCGCCGCGCTGCCGACCTCCATCCTGGAATGACGACCTGGAGATTCCCATGGCCATCGATATCGCCGAACTGATGCAACCCATCGCCGGGGGCGACCCCTGCGGCGAGGACGCCTCGTTCTCGGACACCTACGACCGCATCCGGGAAGCGCGCCGCGCGGACGACCCCTCGCTGTCGCAGGGCGACTGGCAGACCGAACTCAAGACCGCCGACTGGCGGGCCGCCGCCGACCTGGCGGCCGAGGTGCTGCAAAGCCAGAGCAAGGACCTGCAGGCCGCCGTCTGGCTGGGCGAGGCCCTGATCGCCCGCCACGGACTGGCCGGCGCCGCGGACGCGATGGGCGTGCTGCACGGCCTGCTCGACGCCTACTGGGACGGCCTGCATCCGCGGCCCGACGGCGACGACCTGGAGGAACGCGCCAGCAAGCTGGCCTGGTTCAACGTTTATGGCGGCCTGGCCTTGAAGAAGGCGCCGCTGACCGCTTCCGCGCCTTATGTCACGCTGATCGATTGGCAGGACTCGCGCGAGGTCGACAACCTGGCGCGCCAGAACGCCGCCGCCTACCAGGAGGCCCTGGACGCGGGCAAGCCCACGGGGGAATCGGTGGACAAGGCCATCGAAGGCAGCGGCCCGGGCTTCGTGTCGGAGACCCTGGCCGCCGCCGACGCGGCGCAGGCCGCCTTCGACCGCTTGCAGGCGCTGGTCGACCAGCGCTTCGGCCGCCAGGCGCCCAGCCTGGCCGACCTGGGCGACGGGCTCAAGCGTGCGCGCCAGGTGCTGGGGCGGGCGGCGCAGAACCTGGGGATCGCGCCCCGGCAGGGGCAGGAGGCCGGCGAAACCGCGGTCGTCGTTCCCACGGTGCCTGCCGCGATGCCGGCGCCCGCGGTGCAGGCCGTGCCCGCGGCCGCGCCTGCGATGACCGTGCCGCGCGTGATGGTGGACTTCCAGGCCCGCGCGGAACTGCTGCGCACCCTGGGCGAGATCGCCGCCCACTTCAAGCGCGTGGAGCCGCACAGCCCCGTGTCCTTCCTGCTGGAACGCGCGGTGAGCTGGGCCGACATGCCGCTGGATCAATGGCTGGCGGAGGTGGTGAACGACGATTCGGTGCTGGGGGTGATACGGGATCGGATAGGGGTGCCGCGGGGGTGAGGGGCTCAGCCGTGCATCGGCTCGAACTTCAGCTTGAGACCGAATGCTTGAATCAGCTTCCAGACGGTTTCATAACGCGGCTTGGAGCCCGGCGCCAGGGACTTGTACAGGCTTTCTCGCCCCAGGCCGGTACGCTGGGCGACTTCGGCCATGCCCACCGCCTTCGCAATGTCTCCCAGAGCAAGCAGGAAAACATCAGGGCCTTCCTCAATGGCGGCGGAGAGATATTCCGCGATCATCTCTTCGCTGTCCAGGTATTCCGATGCGTCGAATGGCCTGATTTCACGCCTCATGATCCACCTCTTTTGCAGCCCACACTCTGTGGGCTGTCTTGATGTCGTTGGCCTGGGTCGATTTGTCGCCGCCACAAAGCAACAGGTAGACCACCGCCCCTTGCCTCGCGTAATAGATCCGATATCCCGGACCCACGTCGATCTTCATCTCCATGACTCCGCGACCAAGCGCGCGATGGTTGCCGAAGTTCCCGGTTCGTGCGCCCTGGATCCGGGCGATGATCCGGGCCCTGGCCCGCAGATCCTTCAGGCCGTGCAGCCATTTTTCGAAAGCTTTCGTTGCAAGGATTGCGTTCATTAATAGTATCCCATTGGATACAAAAATCAAGCAGGACGAGGCGATTTTGCGGATAGATCCCTGTCATCGCCAAGGCACCTCAAGGACAATTTCGTCCCACCTCCCCCCTACCCCTTCCGGCCTATCTCCACGTCTGGCCGTCTGGCTACTACCGCCGCCGGCCCCGGCTTTCTAGACTGCACCGCATTCCCGTTCGACCGCCGGCTACGCCAAGGAGAGCGATCATGGCCAAGAAGGAAAGCACCCAACACAAGCTCGACCGTGTCCGCGCGCCGCGTGTCCAGCTGACCTACGACGTGGAGATCGGCGACGCCATCGAGAAGAAGGAACTGCCCTTCGTCGCCGGCGTGCTGGGCGATTTCAGCGGCAAGCCCGAGGAGCCGCTGCCCAGGCTGAAGGACCGCAAGTTCGTCAACGTCGACAAGGACAACTTCGACGACGTGCTCAAGGGCATGAAGCCGCGCCTGCAATACCAGGTGGACAACAAGCTGTCCAACGACGGCTCGCGCATAGGCGTGACGCTGGATTTCAAGAGCCTGTCCGACTTCGAGCCGGAGAAGCTCGTGCAGCAGATCGACCCGCTGCGCAAGTTGCTGGAGGCCCGCCAGAAGCTGGCCGACCTGCGCAACAAGATGGCGGGCAACGACAAGTTCGAGGAATTGCTGAGCGAGGTGCTGCAAAACACCGACAAGATCGCCCAGTTGTCCAGGGAAGTCGCGAAAGACGACAGCCCCGAAGCCTGACGCACCGCAGCCACCGGAGAACGCCCATGGCCGACACCCAACAACAAGGCGCGGCGCCCGCCGCTGCCGCCGCAGCCGAGTCCGCTTCGCTGCTCGACTCCATCCTGTCGCAAAGCCGCATCGCGCGCTCCGATTCCGAGAAGGAACGGGCGCGGGACCTCATTGCCGAGCTGGTCAGCCAGATCGCCGACGGCGAGGTCACGATTTCGCGCGATGCCATCGCCTCCATCGACGCGCGCATCGCGCAGTTGGACGCGGTGCTGTCCGACCAGTTGTCGGCCGTCATGCATGCGCCCGAGTTCCAGCAACTGGAAGGCAGTTGGCGCGGGTTGAAGTACCTGATCGACAGCTCGGAGACCAGCACCACGCTGAAGGTCAAGCTGTTCAACGCCAGCAAGAAGGAACTGGTGAAGGACCTGAAGAGCGCCTCGGACTTCGACCAGTCGGCGCTGTTCAAGAAGGTCTATGAAGAGGAATACGGCACCTTCGGCGGCGCGCCGTTCGCGACGCTGATCGGCGACTACGAGTTCACGCGCCATCCCGAGGACATGTACCTGCTGGAGGAGATGTCCCACATCGCCGCCTCGGCGCATGCGCCCTTCCTCTCGGCCGCCTCGCCCGAGCTGTTCGGGTTCGAGAGCTTCACCGACTTGTCTGGGCCCCGGGACCTGGCCAAGATCTTCGACACGGTCGAATACGCCAAGTGGAAATCCTTCCGCGCCTCGGAGGATTCGCGCTACGTCGGCCTGGCCATGCCGCACGTGCTGGGGCGCCTGCCCTACGGCCCCGACACCGCGCCGGTGGAGGCCTTCAATTACCAGGAAGACGTGACCGGCAAGGATCACTCCAAGTACCTGTGGAGCAACGCCGCATACTCGCTGGGCGCGCGCATCACCGATGCCTTCGCCCGCTACGGCTGGTGCGCGGCGATCCGCGGGGTGGAGGGCGGCGGACTGGTCGAGGGGCTGCCCACGCATACCTTCGCCACCGACGACGGCGAGGTCGCGCTGAAGTGCCCGACCGAGATCGCCATCACCGACCGGCGCGAGAAGGAACTGGCGGACCTGGGCTTTATCCCGCTGGTGCACTGCAAGGGCACGGACTACGCGGCCTTCTTCTCGACCCAGTCGGCGCAGAAGGCCAAGGAATACAACACCGATGCCGCCAACGCCAATGCCCGGCTGTCGTCGCAGCTGCAATACATCTACGCGGTCAGCCGCATCGCGCACTATCTGAAGACGATGATGCGCGACAAGATCGGCAGCTTCGCCTCGAAGGCAAGCGTCGAGACCTACCTGAACAACTGGGTCGCGCAGTACGTCCTGCTGGACGACATGGCCTCGCAGGAACGCAAGGCTCAGTTCCCGCTGCGCGAAGCCCGGATCGAAGTGGCCGAGATACCCGGAAAGCCGGGCGCCTACAAGGCCGCCGCCTTCCTGCGCCCGCACTACCAGCTGGACGAACTGAGCGTCTCGCTGCGCCTGGTGGCCGAACTTCCGCAATCGGCCCGCTAATTCACCACGAGGAGTCTGAATCATGGCATTCGATGCATTCATCCAGCTTGAAGGGATCAAGGGAGAAAGCACGGACGAGAAGCACAAGGACTGGATCGAGATCCAGAACTACGGCTTCGGCGCGGCCCAGCCCCAGTCGAACACCGCATCGTCGTCGGGCAACCTCGGGTCGGCGCGGGTCGAGGTGAAGAACTTCAGCTTCCTGCACAACCTGGACATCGCCAGCCCCAAGCTGTTCGAATACTGCTGCACCGGGGCCACGATTCCCAAGGCGACCATCACTCTGAACCGCGCCGGCGGGCAGAAAGAGAAGTACATGGAGTACAAGCTGACCGACGTGATCGTGACCTCGGTCAACCGCGACGGCTCCTCGGACAACACGCAGGACGTGCCGCTGGAAGCCGTTGCGCTGGGCTTCGGCAAGATCGAGATGACCTACAGCAAGATCGGCATCGACGGGAAATCATCGGGTAACGCCTCCGCCGGCTGGGACCTGAAGAAGAACGTGAAGGTGTAGAGGTCCCCCCCCTGCGCGCTGACGCGCGCCCCCCCAGGGGGCCCGCGTGAGCGCGTAGGGGGTGGGCTCCGCCCCCCATGAAGAGCCTGATCGAACGCCTGGAATCGGCGTCGGCCGACAGCGGCCGCGCCGATATCTACGCGCTGCGCGAAGCCGTCTCGCGCGACCTGGAAGCGCTGTTGAACACGCGCTCGGAAGGGGCGCGCCTGATTCCGCAGGCCTACGCCGAATGCCGCAAGTCCTCGCTGACCTACGGCATTCCCGATTTCTCGTCCTACAGCCTGCTCAGTCCGCACGACCGCGACCGCATACGGCGCGCGCTGGAGGCGGCCATCAGCCAGCACGAAAGCCGCCTGTCGCGCGTCAGGGTGGGGCTGGAGCCGCCTCGCCAGTACGAACGCGTGCTGCGCTTCAAGGTGGACGCCCTGCTGTCGCTGGGGCCCGACCGCGAGAAGGTGCAGTTCGACGCGGTATTGCAGCTCAATACGCAGGCCTACGCCGTCAAGTAGCGGTCGCCGCGCGCATCGCGCAGCACCGCAGCCAGCGCCTGCCTGAGCACTTCGCTGGTCACCGGCTTGTGCAGCACCGCGATGCCGGCCTCGGCGATCTCGCGCAGCCGGTCCGGCTTGGTCTCGCCCGTGACCAGCAGGCGCGCCGCGCGGCGGCCGTGCATGCCGGGGTGGGCGTCGAGCGCCCGCAGCACCTCCAGCCCGTTCTCGCCGTCGCGCAGCAGCAGGTCGGTGATCACCACGTCGGGCGGCCGCGCCCACTGCCCCGCCAGGGCCAGGACCTGCGCCCGGCTCTCGGCCACGGCCACTTCGGCGCCCCAGTTGCGCAGCACCAGCGACAGCCCTTCGAGGATGTTGGGCTCGTCGTCGACCACGAGCATGAACATGCCCGTGAAATCGACCTGGGCCCCCTGCGCCGGGCAGGGCGGCGGCGCCTCGGCCGGCGCCGCGGCCGGCGCGACCACGGACACCACGGTCCCCCGGCCCACGCGGGATTGCAGCCGCAGCGGCATGTCCAGCAGGTCGCACAGGCGGCGCACCGTGGCCAGGCCCAGCCCCAGGCCCCGCGATCCTCGCGAACTGGACGCATCGACCTGGTAGAACTCCTCGAACACCTTCTGCTGATGCTCCGGCGCGATGCCCACCCCGGTATCCCAGACGCCGATGCGCATGCCGCCCGCTTCCCGGCGGGCACCGACCAGCACGCCGCCCTGCGTGGTGTGGCGCAGCGCGTTGCTGACGAGGTTGTTCAGGATGCGCGACAGCATGACATAGTCGCAATCGACCCACGCGTCGGTCTTGCGCACGACCAGCCGCAGTCCCTGCTCTTCGGCCTGCGGGCGGAAGTTGCGGCTGATGTCGTCGAACAGGTGGTCCAGCGGGAATACGGCGCGCTGCACGCGCACAGCACCCGCGTCGATCTGCGACAGGTTGAGCAGTTCGGAGAACAGGCGGTCCAACGAATGCACGCACTCCTGGATGGAGGCGATGCAGGCCAGGCGCGGCGGATCGGTCTCGTCCGAGCGCAGGGCATCGGCGAACAGGGTGAGCGCATGCAGGGGCTGGCGCAGGTCGTGGCTGGCCGCGGCCAGGAGGCGCGTCTTGCCCTGGTTGGCGGCCTCGAGCTGGGCGTTCTTCAGGGCCAGTTCCTGGGTGGCCTGCACGATCTGGCTCTCCATGGTCCTGCGGCTGTCCGCCAGCGCCTGGGCCGCCACCTTGAAACCGTGCTGCAGGCGGCCGACCTCGGCGGTGGCGCCGGTGTCGACCACGACCTCGTCGCCTTCGCCCAGCCGGTCGACGACCTCGGCCAGCTTGCGGATGGGGGCGCTGATGCGCCGCGCCGCCCACCAGCCGGCGATGCCCACGCCCAGCAGGCAGGCGCCCAGCAGCGCGGCCAGGGTGGACCACAGGTTGCGGCGGGCAGCGTCGATGGAGTCCAGGTCGAACTCGACCATGACTTCGCCGGCGCGCGCCGACTCTTCGCTATCTATGGGTTCGAGCACCTCCAGCCCCGGCGGATCGGTGGGCTTGGTCCAGAAGCCCGACTGCGCGACGATCTCGCCATCCAGTGTCCGGATCTGCACCTGCCTGACGCCCGGCTGCTGGCTGCCGACGCGGGCGGCGTTGAGCAGCGCCCGGCGGTCCATGCGCATCAGCGACGTGCGCGACAGGGTCGCCACCTGGCGGGCCACCGCCCGGGCGTTGTTCTCGGTCAGTTCGGTCAGTTCGGTCAGGTAGTGGCGCGCCAGCACCGACATCGCCAGCAGAATGGCCACCGCGGCCGGCACCAGACTGAGCAGCATCAGCCGCACGGCAAGCGGCACGCTGCCGACGGAGCGGCGGGAAAGATCGGCGAGACGCGACGGCGTGGCCATGCGAAGGCGGAAAGTGACAGTCTCGTGATTGTGGATAGCGCCGTTCGCCAAGACAAGCGAAATCGATTCTTGCAGATTCTGTTGCTAAATATGTCGTCGCTTTCTGTCCGCACGGGTTGATGCGATGATCCGGTGCCCCGATCCACGCTACCGTCACCGTGTACACGCTCGCCCAGCTTCTCGTTCGCCGGATGTCGTTCGCGCTGCTGCTCGCCAGTGCCGCGCTGGCCGTCCTGCCGGGTGTGTCGCGGGCACAGGAAGCCGCGCTGCGCTTCGGGGTGCTGCCCCTGGGCGGCGCGCTGGAGTCGCGCCAGGACTGGAAGCCGCTGCTGGACGACATGGGCACCTCGGTGGGCCGCCCCGTCGTCGCCCTGTCCTTCACCTCGTACGAAGGCCTGCGCCTGGCCATGCAGGAGAACCGCGTGGACCTGGCCTTCGTATCGGGCAAGCTCGCGCTCGAGGCGGTGCTGCAGTACGGCATGGTGGTCCTGAACCAGGTCGTGCGGCCGGATGGCCTGCCCGGCTACCGCTCGGTCCTGATCGTGCGCAGGGACGGCCCCATCCAGGCCCTGGACGACGTCCTGAACCAGCCCGGCAAGTGGCGCCTGGGCATGGGCGAGACGCAATCGATGTCGGGCTACGTCATTCCCCAGCTGCAGCTTTTCGCGCCCCGCGGCATTGCCATCGAACGCCATTTCCCGAGCGAACTCGTCGACGGCCACCAGGGCACGGCGCTGGCCGTGGCCAACGGCGACGTGGACGTGGCGACCAACAACACCGCCGACCTGGACCGCTTCCGCACCCACTTTCCCCAGGAAGCCGCGCGCCTGAAGATCATCTGGGAGTCGGATCTGATTCCCCATGGCGCCATCGTCATGCAGCGGGGTTTTCCGGACGCGATGCGCGACCGCGTGCGCACCTTCCTGAGCGGCTACGGCCACGGCACCGGCGCGCGCGCCGACGCCGAGCGCGTGGTGCTGAGCCGGCTGCATGGCCTGGCCGGCTTCCCGACCGCGGACAACCGCATGCTGCTCCAGGTATTGCGATTGGAATACCAGCTCTCGCAGCGCCAGGCCCTCCAGGGCCAATGGGTGTCGGAGCAGGCGCGCCAGGCCCGGCTGGCGCGCCTGGCCGCCGAATACGAGGACCAGCGGCAGCGGCTCGCGGTAGCGCCCGCGCCTTAGGCCCTAAGTGGTATGGAACGGGCGCCGGCCAGGCGTCACACTGCATGGCCAGGATCCTGTCGGGAGAAGCGCCATGACGCCCGAGACCAGCCATGTTCAAGCGGGCCAGCCAAGGCGGGCCGCGCCGGGCCGGCTGTCCATGACGACCGCCGCCGGTGCCGGCCTGCTGGCGCTGGCCGCCTGTACCGCGCCGACCACTCGGCAGCCGGCGCCCGCCGTGCCCCCGGCCGCGACGGCCACGCCCGCCCCATCGGCGCCACGCACGCCCACGCCCCCGGGCGCCGCCCGCCCCGTGCCGGCCGCCGCTCCCGCCATGGACAGCGGCGCGCCCGCCCCCGGGCCAACCCCGCCGGACGACCTGGGCACGCCCTTCGCCACCCGATACGCCCGCTTCGAGCCGGTGCCGTTCTCGGCCCTGCCCGGCTGGTCGGCGGACTCGGCGCGCGAAAGCCTGAGCGCCTTTCGCCAAAGCTGCCTGGCCCTGGGCAGGAAGCCGGTCTGGGATGAACTGTGCACCGCCGCCGGCCGCATCCAGGCCAGCGACGACGGCGGCATCCGCCGCTTCTTCGAGCAGCGCTTCCACGCCTATTCCATGCAGAATCCGGACCAGAGCGACGAAGGCGTCATCACCGGCTACTACGAGCCGCTGCTGGAAGGCAGCCGCACGCGCAGTTCCCGCTACCCCTACCCCGTCCACGGCGTGCCGGCCGACCTGCTGTTCCTGGACGCGCAGGTGGCGGCGGCGGGCAAGCGGCAGTGGCTGCGGCTGGACGACCGGCGCCTGACCCCCGCCGCCCCCGGGTCGCCCGGCGCGCGGCAGTACGACGTGGACATGGGCGGCCTGACGCCCGGCATCCGCGACAAGCGTTATCGCGTGCGGGCCGAGGGCGGCCGCATCGTGCCGTACTGGTCGCGCCAGGATATCGAGCGGCGCGCGCTGGACGCGCAGGTGCTGGCCTGGGTGAACGATGCCTACGCGCTGTATTCGCTGCAGATCCAGGGCTCCGGCAAGATCCGGCTGGCCGGCGGCGAGACCCTGCGCGTCGCCTATGGCGAACAGAACGGCCATCCTTTCCTGCCCCAGGCATCGAGCGCCGATACCGCCACCGTCGGCGCCGCGATCAAGACCCGCGGCCTGGCGCTCGGAGCCAGCAGCGCCGCCGCCACCTCGTCGGCCGCGCAGCCGATGGCGAGCCCGCGCGCCGCCCCGGCCATCCAGCGCGATCCCGACGTGGCGCGCATCATCGCCGCGTTGCAGGGGCGCGGCAGCGCATCCCCGGCGCGCCCGGCCACGCCCGCGCCGGCCGCCGCGACGCCGGTGGCCGCGGCGGCCCCCTCCGCCCCGCCCGCCAGCCGGCCCGCGGCCCCCGATCCCGATGTCGCGGCCATTATCGCGGCGCTGGGCGGAAAGGCCCCGGCGCGGCCCGCCGCGAGTCCCGCGCCCGCTCCGGCCACCGCTTCCGGCGACAGCCCTCCGGCCGCGCCCGCCGCCATGGGCGGGGCCGGGCAGGCAACCGGCATCCCCGACCCCAGCTACGTGTTCTTTCGCCTGATCCCCGACGGCCCGCAAGGTCCGCTGGGCGCGCTGGGCGTGCCGCTGACGGCGGGCCGTTCGATCGCGGTGGATCCGCGCACGACGCCCCTGGGCTACCCGGTCTTCGTTTCCACCGGCGACCCGTCGCCCACGGCCGGCAGCGTCAATCGGCTGATGTTCGCGCAGGATACCGGCGGCGCCATACGCGGCACGGTGCGCGCCGACTACTTCTGGGGCTTCGGCCCCTCGGCCGGCGACCGTGCCTCGCGCATGAAGGAAACCGGCCGCATGTGGCTGCTGCTTCCGCGCGACCTCCAGACCTCGGCCATGACGGCGGCGGTGCGCACCCGCTCGGTGGGCGGCCCGGCGGTGTTGGCCGAATGCGTGGTGCCGGATCCGGACAACTGCGTGGAGTAGCGGGCGCCGCGGCGCCCGCCCCGATGCCACGAGTAATAGGCCATTCGGCGAATGGCCCGGGGCGCCGTCCCCTCCTAGACTGCATACTCCAACGCGCCGCATCGCCCCGCCCATGCTCGAGGAACTCCTTCCCTACTACGAAGACGAGCTCACGCACCTGCGCAAGCTCTCGAAGGAATTCGCCGCGCGCTATCCCAAGATCGCCGCGCGGCTGCTGCTGGACGGCGACGTCTACGAAGACCCGCACGTCGAGCGGCTGATCGAGTCCTTCGCCTTCATCGCCTCGCGCATCCACAAGAAGCTGGACGACGACTTCCCGCAGATCACCGAGGCCTTCCTGTCGGTGCTGTATCCGCACTTCCTGCGGCCGGTGCCCTCGATGTCCATCGCCCAGTTGCTGCTGGCGCCGGGCGCGGAACTGAGCGGCGCCCAGCGCGTCGAGCGCGGCACCACGCTGCTGACGCGTCCCGTGCAGGGCGAGCCCGTGCGCTACCGCAATGCCTGGCCGGTGGAGGTCTGGCCGCTGGAGGTCACGGCCGCCCGCTGCGAGTCCATCGAGCGTTCGGCCTTCGCGCTGCGCGGCGCGGAGACGGCCGCCACCATCAGCGTGCGCGTGGAGACCCGCGGCCAGGCCAGCTTCGCCAAGCTGGGCGTCGATACGCTGCGCTTCTACCTGGATGGCGAAAGCCCGCTGGTGCACGCGCTGCACGAGCTGCTGCTCAACAGCACCGGCCGCGTGCAGATCGCGGCGGCCGAGGGACAGCCCGCGGTCGAGCCCCTGGAATTGCCTGCCTCCTGCCTGCGCCCGGTGGGCCTGGGCGAAAGCGAAGGCTTGCTGGACTACGATCCCCGCTCGTTCCTGGGCTACCGGCTGATCCAGGAATACTTTGTCCTGCCGGAGAAATTCCTGTTCGTGGATCTGGCCGGCCTGGACCTGCGCCGCTTCGCGCGCGGCATCGACATACGTTTCCTGATCGCGCCCTTCGGCCGCCAGGAACGCCTGGGCCGGCTGGAACAGACGGTGGGCCGCGATACCTTCAAGCTGCATTGCACGCCCATCGTCAACCTTTTCTCGCAGCCGGCCGAGCCGGTGCGGCTGACCCACGAACTGCACGAGTATCCCGTGATTCCCGACGTGCGGCGCCCGCTGGGGCTCGAGGTCTATTCGGTGGACGGCGTGCGGCGGCACACCCGCGGCGTGTCGCAGGAACAGGTGCGGGAGTTCCTGCCTTTCTTCTCGGTGGCGCACGGCCTCGAACAGGAGCCGGGCACCTACTGGATCGCCCGCCGCGTGCCGTCGGCCCAGCCTTCGGACGACGGCACGGACATGCGCATCGCGCTGGTCGACAAGGACATGGACCCCAGCGTGCCATCGGTGGACACACTGTCCATCACGCTGACCTGCACCAACCGCGACCTGCCGGCGCTCCTGCCCTTCGGCGGCGAGGACAGCAATCTGCAGCTTGAGGACGCCGGCGCCGTTGCCGGCGCGCGGCTGCTGAAGAAGCCCACCGCCACCTGGCGCGCGCCCATGCGGCTGGCCAACCAGTGGCGGCTGATCTCCCATCTGGCGCTGAACCACCTGTCCATCGTCGAAGGTGGGCGCGAAGCGTTGCTGGAAATCCTGAGCCTGTACAACTTCACCGACTCGGCCAGCCTGCGCAAGCAGATCGCCGGCATCGTGGACGTGGCCGGCGCGCCGTCGGTCGCGCGCGTGGGCGCGGCGCCCCGCCAGGCCTTCGTGCGCGGCACCGACATCACGCTGACCTTCGACGAGAACCAGTACGTGGGATCGGGCGTGTATCTGCTGGCCTGCGTGCTCGACCGCTTCTTCGGGCTGTACTGCACCGCGAATTCCTGGACCCGGCTGACGGTGCGGACCTTGCAGCGCGAGACCGCCATGGCCACCTTCGCCCCGCGCTCGGGCGACCAGCACCTGGTGTAGCGACATGGCCGCCCCCATCCATAGCCACCTGGCCCTGCTGCAAGCACATCCGGAGCGGTATGGATTCTTCCAGGCCGTGCGGCTGCTGCTGCGCGGCGCCGGCGTGCCGGCGGGAGCACACGCGATTCCCCCCGGCACCCTGCGTTTCGGCACCACGCTGGGCCTGTTCTTCCCCCCTAACGAGATCGCCTCCATCGACCGTCCGGCATGGGCCGGCTCCGACGGACCGCAGTTGATGCGGGTGAATTTCATGGGCCTGGCCGGCCCCTCCGGGGTCCTGCCCCGCCACTACACCGAGTGGCTGATGGCGCTGCGCCAGGCGCGCGACCCGGCCGCGCAGGATTTCCTGGACCTGTTCAACCACCGGTTGATCGAATTGTTCTGGCGCGCCTGGGCCCGCCATCGGCCCGAAGTGGCGCTGGAATCGGATGCCGAATCGGGCGTGCACCGGCACGTCTACGACCTGATAGGCATGGGCACGCCGCATCTGTACGGCAGCCTGTTCCCGCGCCGTGCGACCGAGTCGCAGGCGCGGCGGCGCCCGCTGCCCGGCGCGGCGCTGGGCTATTACGCCGGCCTGCTGTCGCAGCGGCCGCACGGCGCCGGATCGCTGGCGCAGGTCATGAGCGACTACCTGCGCGCACCGGTCACGGTGGAAAGCTGCGTCGGCACCTGGCAGGACGTGCCCGCCGGCGACCGCACGCGCCTGGGCCGGCAGGCCGCGGCGCTGGGCCGGCAATGCGTGTTGGGCAGCCGTTTCTGGGACCGGCAGAGCACGCTGCGGCTGCGGGTGGGGCCGATGCGGCGCCGCCATTTCGAACAATTGCTTCCGCCCTCCGACAAGCGGACGGGCTGGCTGGACGGCACGGTGGAGCTGGCGCGGTTCATGACCGGGCTGGCGCTGGACCTGCGCATCCGGCTGGCGGTCCGTGCCGACGAAGTCCGGCCGCTGCGGCTGGGCGGCGCCGCCACGGACGCCGCCCGCCTGGGCTGGAACACCTGGCTGGGCGGACGGCGCGGCGCGCGGCCGGCGGACGACTGCGAATTTCAATTCAGCGCAACGGGAGGCCAGTCATGGCGGTGAACCTGCGGGCATTGGTGGGACGCCTGAACGGCGTATGCAAAGGCGCCATGGAAGGCGCGGCCGGCCTGTGCCTGTCGCGCACCCACTACGACGTCGAGATCGAGCACCTGCTGTACAAGCTGCTCGAAGCCGAGAACACGGACGTCACGCGCATCCTGCGTCAGTTCGACATTCCCCCCGATCAGGCGCGCAAGGAACTCGACCGCGCGCTGGACACCTTCAAGACCGGCAACTCGCGCACGCCGGCGCTGTCGCCCCATCTGCCGCTGCTGCTGGAGCGCGCCTGGGTGTTCGCGTCGGTCGAGTACGGCGAAGCCAGGATACGCAGCGGCCATCTGCTGATCGCGCTGCTGGCCGATGCCGACCTCAAGCGCCTGCTGGCTCCGGCCATCAAGTCGGTGCAAGGCATCAACCTGGAATCGCTGCAACAGAACTTCCACGCCATCGCCGCGGCGTCGGCCGAAGCGCGCGACGCGCTGGCGCTGGGCGACACCGGCGCGCCAGCCGACCAGCCACCGGCCGCCGACGGCGCGGGCGGCAAGCCCAGCGCCACGCCCAACCTGGACCGCTTCTGCATCGACCTGACGCAGCGGGCGCGCGACGGCCACCTGGACCCGGTGCTGGGCCGGGACGAGGAAATCCGGCTGATGGTGGACGTGCTGTCGCGGCGGCGCCAGAACAACCCCATCCTGACCGGCGAGCCGGGCGTGGGCAAGACCGCCGTGGTCGAGGGCCTGGCGGCGCGCATCGTGGCCGACGACGTCCCGCCCGTGCTGCGCGGCGTGACGCTTCTGTCGCTGGATCTGGGCCTGTTGCAGGCGGGCGCCAGCGTCAAGGGCGAGTTCGAGAACCGGCTCAAGGGCGTGATCGACGAGGTCAAGCGCAGCCCCAAACCCATCGTCATGTTCATCGACGAGGCCCACACGCTGATCGGCGCGGGCGGCGCGGCCGGCCAGAACGATGCGGCCAACCTGCTCAAGCCGGCCCTGGCCCGGGGCGAGATGCGCACCATCGCCGCCACCACGTGGAGCGAATACAAGAAGTACTTCGAGAAGGATGCCGCGCTGACCCGCCGCTTCCAGGTGATCAAGGTAGAGGAACCCGCCGACGCCAAGGCCGTCGGCATGCTGCGCGGCGTGGCGGCGGCCATGGCGAAACACCATGGCGTGCGCATCCTGGACGAGGCCGTGGCCGATGCGGTGAAGCTGTCGTCGCGCTACGTGGCGGGACGGCAGCTGCCGGACAAGGCCGTGAGCGTGCTGGATACGGCCTGCGCCAAGATCGCGGTTGGCCAGCATGCCACGCCCGCCGCGGTGGAGGATGCCCAGCGCCGGCTGGAGGCCATGGCCACCGAGCGCACGCAACTGGAAACCGAGGCCGCCACCGGGCTGGATCACACGGCCCGGCTGGAGGAAATCGCGGCCGATACGTCCCGCGTGCAGTCCGACCTGGACCGCCTGAAGGAAAAATGGGAGGCCGAACGCAAGCTGGTGGCCGAGATCGGCACCCGCCTGGACGCCCTGGCCAGCCTGCCGGGCGATGCGCCCGAGCGTGCCGGCGCCGCGCAGGAACTCGACCGGCTGCGCGCCGAGCTGCGCGCGGCCCAGGGCGATGCGCCCATGGTCCATGCGCTGGTGGACGGCAGCGCGGTGGCGGAAGTGATCGCGGGTTGGACCGGCATCCCGGTGGGCCGCATGGTGGCCGACGAGATCGACGCCGTGCGCCGGCTGGACTCCCTGCTGGCCGAACGCGTGATCGGCCAGGACCACGCCCTGCAGGCCATCGCCCAGCGCGTGCGCACCTCGCGCGCCAACCTGGAAGATCCGAACAAGCCCAAGGGCGTGTTCCTGCTGGTGGGCACCAGCGGCGTGGGCAAGACCGAGACCGCCATCGCGCTGGCCGACATCCTGTACGGCGGCGAGCGCAACATGATCACCATCAACATGTCCGAGTACCAGGAGGCCCATACCGTCTCCAGCCTGAAGGGCTCGCCGCCGGGCTACGTGGGCTACGGAGAGGGCGGCGTGCTGACCGAGGCGGTCCGCCGGCGCCCCTACAGCGTCGTGCTGCTGGACGAGATCGAGAAGGCCCACCCAGACGTGCTGGAACTGTTCTTCCAGGTATTCGACAAGGGCAACATGGAGGACGGCGAAGGCCGCGAGATCGACTTCCGCAACACGCTGATCATCCTGACCTCGAACGCCGGCACCGACGTCATCATGCAGGCCAGCGACAACGGCCGCACCCGGCCGCCCGTGGACCAGTTGCTGGACCTGCTGCGGCCCGACCTGCAGGAAGCCTTCAAGCCCGCGTTCCTGGGCCGTTGCGCGCTGGTGCCCTACTACCCGCTGCGCGACGAGAACATGAAACGCATCGTGCGGCTGAAGCTGGACAAGATCGCCCGGCGCATACGCGCCAACCACGCCGCGGCGTTCGAGTACGACGAGGCGCTGGTGGACGCGATCGCGCAGCGCTGCACCGAGGTCGATTCCGGCGCGCGCAACATCGACAACATTCTGACGGGCACCCTCTTGCCCGAGGTGGCCGATCTGGTGCTGGCCCGCATGGGGGCGGCCGAGGCGATCGCCCACATAGGCGCCGGCATCGGGGCCGACGGCGGCTTCGCCTACACCATCCGCTGACGGCCATGGCTATCTCCACCGCCGAACGCCTGTTCGACCTCGCCACCCCGCTTGGGGAGGACGCGCTGCTGGTCGAGCGCTTCGAAGGACACGAACGGCTGTCCGAGCCCTTTCGCTTCCACCTGACGCTGGCCTCGGAACAGGAGGACATCAAGCCTTCCGCCCTGCTGGGCCAGCGCGTGACGCTGCGCATCTACACCGAGGACGGCGAGCGCCACTGGACCGGCTGGGTGTCGAGCTTCGAGCGCGCCGGCGAGCCGCGCCAGAACGACGGCGACAACCACAGCACCCGCTACGTCTGCGACGTGGTGCCCTGGTTCTGGTTCCTGCAGTTGCACGAGGATTCGCGCATCTTCCAGAACCTGAGCATCCCCCGGATCGTCGAGGCCCTGTTCAAGGAATTCAGCTTCTCGGATTACGAGCTGCACCTGACCGAGGACTACCCGGACCTGGTCTATTGCACCCAGTACCGCGAGACCACCTTCAACTTCATCTCGCGGCTGCTGGAGCGGGCGGGCATCCACTACTTCTTCCGCCACGAGGAGGATGCCGAGATCATGGTCCTGACCGACAACCGGGACAACAACCCCAAGTTGGAGGCGGCCACGCTGCCCTTCCACCAGCAGATTCTGCTGGAAGAGCGCGACGGCATCTCGTGGCTGTCGCGCCGGTTCGCCTCGCGCACCGGCCGCTACGTGTCCAACGACTACGACTTCACCAAGCCCGGCACCGACATGCGGGTCTCGATCAATTCCCTGATCCGCGTGGGCAACAACGCCGAGTTCGAACGCTACCGCCACCCCGGCGGCTACGCCGAGCTGGCCGACGGCGACCAGTTGACCCGCGTGGAGATCGAAGCCGAGGAAGTCGAGTACGAGACGCTGGACGGCGCCAGCAACGTCCGCACGCTGACGCCGGGCTACGTGTTCGAACTGGAAGACCACCCCATCGACGCGATGAACGAGGAATACCTGGTCGTGTCGGTGGAGCACAGCGGCACCAACAACCTGGGCGACTTGGGCGGCGAAGACGCCAGCACCTACGCCAACCGGATCTCTGTGATCCCGCACCGGGTCACGTACCGCGCGCCGCTGCGCACGCCGCGCGGCCGCGTGAACGGCCCGCAGACGGCCGTGGTCGCGGGCCCCAAGAGCGAAGAGATCTACACCGACGAGTACGGCCGCATCAAGGTCCACTTCTTCTGGGACCGCCGCAGCCACCGCAACGAAAAAAGCTCGTGCTGGCTGCGCGTGGCCCAGGTCTGGGCGGGCAGGCAATGGGGCGCGATGTTCATCCCGCGCATCGGCCAGGAGGTCATCGTCGACTTCCTGGACGGCGACCCCGACCGGCCCATCGTGGTGGGCAGCGTCTACAACGCCGACAACATGCCGCCCTACGCCCTGCCCGCGGAGCAGACCAAGTCCACCATCAAAACCATGTCGAGCAAGGGCGGCGAAGGCTTCAACGAGATCCGCTTCGAGGACAAGAAGGGCGAGGAACAACTGTTCGTGAACGCCCAGAAGGACATGGACGTGCGCGTGGGGAACGATCGCCGCACCGCCATCGGCAACGACGACCACCTGGTGGTCGAGCGCGACCGGCTGACCGAGATCAAGCGCCACCGCCACGAAAAGATCAAGCAGGACCGCGTGGCCGAGATCGGCGGCGACGACCACCTGAAGATCACCGGCATGCAGGCCGTGGCCATCACGGGCTCGCAATCGGTGAAGGTGGACGGCGGCGTGGGCGAATCCTTCAAGAGCCACAGCGAGTCCGTCTCGCAAAGCTACTACCTGAAGGCCGGCATGAACGTGGTGCTGGAGGCCGGGGCCAAGCTGTCTCTGAAGGTCGGCGGCAGCTTCATCGACATCTCGGCGGGCGGCATCTACATCCAGGCGCCCATGGTGATGATCAACAGCGGCGGCGGCCCAGCCTCGGGCAGCGCGGCCTCGCTCGTGGCCCCCATGCAGGCGATGCAGGCCGCGCTGGCCACGCACGCCGACCCCGGCCAGGTCTTCAAGGGCGGCGGGGACGGCGACGAGCCGACGCACGACCAGACGTCGGAAGAGAACAAGGACAAGACGCACTACATCGAGGTCCAGTTGCTGGACGAGGAAGGCCAGCCCGTGACGGGGGAACGCGTGAAGTTCAAGCTGCCCAACGGCAAGACGGCCACCCGCTCCACCGACCAGGAAGGCGTGGCGCGGGTGGCCCGCCTCGACCCGGGGAACTGCGAGATCAGCTTCCCCGGCCTGGACGACTCGGCCTGGGAGTAAGCCATGCCCAACTACACGGTGGGAGAGAACGACAGCATCGCCAGCATCGCCAAGGACCACGGTTTCCTGTGGAAGACGATCTGGGACCACGGCAGCAACGCCAGCCTGCGCGCCAAGCGCAAGGACCCCAACCAGCTCGTGCCGGGCGATGAGATCTTCATTCCCGACAAGGGCACGAAGTCGGTCAGCAAGCCGGTCGACGCCCGCCACACGTTCACGCGCAAGGGCGAACCCACCAAGCTCAAGCTGCGGCTGACGGTGCTGGACGAACCCCGCGCCAAGGAAGCCTATACCCTGGTCTTCGGCGACAAGGTGATCCACGGCGTGACCGACGGCGACGGCAAGCTGGAGCACCCCATCCCGGGCGAGACGCGCAGCGCCACGCTGACGCTGTCCGAGGGAGCCGAGGTCTACGACATCGCCATCGGCGCGCTGCGCCCGGTCAGCGACACCGCCGGCGTGCAGCGCAGGCTGGAGAACCTCGGGTTCGATTGCGGCGGCGAGAGCGGGAGCATCGGCGACGCCACGCGTGATGCGCTCAAACGTTTCCAGACCCAGTATGGGCTGGAGGCAACCGGCGAGCCGGATGATGCCACCCGCGCCAAATTGGAAGAACTCCATGTGTAGGGGATATCTTCAATCGTCGCGAAGAATTGAGTTCTTGATCCGGTTTTGTCTGGTGGGGTGGGGGCAGGCAGGGGTAGGCTGGCGCAGCGAAGCCGGTCCCGCTGCGCCCCAGGGGCTGGGCGGCCCCGCCGCTTCGAACAAGACCGGATCAAGAACTCCCGTCATGCAGGCCCCGACGACGACCGAGGAGAAATAAGCGATGGGACTACTCGAAAGCGCCGCCGGCACAGCAGCGGACAAGGCCGATAGCGTCGCAGGAAAAGACTCGACCATAGGCGGACTGATCGACGACGTCGCCGGCAAACTCGGCGGCGGCGCCGGTGGCGTACCCAATGGCACACCGTACTACTACGCCCGCGAAGCCCTCAACGACAAACTCGGCCAACCACAGAAACTCTTCCTCAAACCCACCGCCCAGGGCTCCGAAAGCCAATCCTCGGATGAAAACCGCGGCAGCCGCCCCATGCCCATCGAATTCATCCACTTCGGCAAAGTCCACGGCGACATGAACGACACCTTCGCCGGCAAGGGACCGCCAGGACACGGCATAGGCTGCCGCGACGCCCTGCTGCGCGAGACCATGCTGCTGTTCAGCTTCGTCGACGCCGCCAAACACGTGCTCGAAACCAACATGCAAGGCGCGATCGGCGGCGCCATGGAAACCGTCGGCTCGCTGCTGGGCAGCGGCCAGAAATCCGCCGCGGTCGGCCCCGAGCAGTTCATGCCCCTGCTGGTCAAGATCCAGACCACCGGCGACAAACTGAACGCCGGATCCATCGACTACCCCACCCTGCACCAGGCCGGCGTGGACCTGCACCAGGCGCGCGCCGACTTTGCCGTGCTGTGCGCCTCGGCCTTCAAGCCGGGAGCCGGCGGCGGCGCGGGGCTGCCGTCGCTGCCCCTGCCCGGGCCGCTGGGGGCCGTCGGCGGGGTGGGCGGATTCATTGCCGACATTCCCAAGTACCTGTTCAAGGCCCAGGATACCTACAAGGCCATGTTCCAGGCGGCGCGCGCCGAATACGAAGCCGGTATCGAGGAAGCCTGCCGGGCCTTCTCCGTGGCGGCGATACGGGACGGCCGCGAACCCACCTTCGGCATCTGGTTCTTCGAGAAGGAAGCGGCGGGCGCGCAAGGCACGGCCTCGCCCGAACCCCCCAAGACCTACGCCGACAACCCCCTGGGCAAGGCCGAGAAGGCCGTCGACGATGCCCAGGACAAGATCGAAGAAGCGCAGGACAAGGCCAAGGGCGCCCAGGAATCGCTGACCGACTGGCTGGAGACCTCCGGCGCACGCACGCGCCCCGGCAGCGATGCGCTGGCCGCGGCTTTCGCCACGCTTTCGGGCGGCACGCGCTGGAACGAGCCCCGTACGGACCTCAAGAACCTCAACAAGATCGTTCCCGCGCCGGCGCTGATTTCGCGGGCGATCGCCGAGGGCACCGGCATCCAGCCCCTGCCCGGCTTCGTCGATACGGTGGTCCGGGAAATCGCCAAGGCCTCGGTCGCCATTCTCGAGCGCATCTACACCAACCTGCTGCTGGCCGCCGGCGACGGCGACCTGCGCGTGCTGACCGCGCTGTCCACGCGCGAAGCGCTCAGCAAGATGATCGTGGACCTGGTGTTCAAGCTGGCGGGTTTTCCTCCGCCCGGAGACAACAAGAAAGCCGAGGGCGAGACCCAGCTCGGCAAGGTCAGCATGGGCAAGCAACAGTTGCTCAACAAGGGCGCGGAGCTGCTGCGCGATTTCCTGACCAAGCACGCCGCCCACCTGGACGTCATCATCGACTTCATCGTCGAGGAGCTGAGCGGGGAATTGCAGAAGATGCGCGGGCAGGCGTTCAGCAAGGATGCCCGGACCATGGAGATCTGGCTGGGCCGGCTGCCCATGCTGCTGGCCCTGCAGGTGCGCAACACCCTGTTCCCGCTGTTCAACCTGCTGCTCGATGCCTTCGGCCTGGGCGATACCGTGGGGCAGACCGTCTGGAATCCGGTGCGCGACAAGATCAAGCAGGCCACCGGCGTGGTCCAGGACGTCAAGCACACCAAGGACAACCTCCTGGAGGCCACGGAACAGGCCAGGGAAAGCGGCAAGAAGATGGACGACGCGGTCAGCCAGCTGGGCGACAACAAGTTCAACTTCCTGGACCCGGCCAACAGCGCCAAGGACATGAAGGACAAGGTCGGCAATGTCGACCGGGCGCGCAAGGACGGGGTGCAGGACGTGCTGGACAAGGCCACGGGCGCGGACGAGGACAAGGCCAGGTCGCTGCTTGCCGGCGACCAGGATGAACCGCCCGCCGGCGATGCGCCCTTCAGCAATATCCGGGTGGACGACAGCGAGGCCATCCGGCCCGAGAAGCCCGACATCGATCGGGTCGGCAAGGTCGTGCTGGGCACCGAGGCGGCATAGCGGCGGGCCTGGCGTCCCTGTTCCGTCAAGGCACGAGTTCGGTCATCTGCCCCGGCATGGTGATGGTGATCACCCCGCCCCAGTTGCACATGCAGGTCGAGGTGTTGTTCAGGACCGGCTGGTTGGCCAGCATGACGGTGGGCGAGCCGGGTACCCAGGGAGAACTGGTCGCCGGCACGCAGGGCATGGGCGTGAGCACGCCCAGGGCGGCGGAGGTCGCCGAGGCGACCGAGGGGTTGCCCAGGCTGGCGCACATGCCGAAGGGCATGATGTTGACCATGGGCTTGTGGTCCATGATGTTGGCCGCCGGCTGGCTCGAGGACATCATCTTGTTGACGGGCAGCACCACCAGGGACGAAGGCGCCACGCCGAAGCTGCATTGCAGCAGCGCCCCGTTGACGACGTGCATGGCCATGGCGGTCCTCCCGCGGCGCGCCGGAACCCGGCGCGGTTACGAGCCGGTGGCGATGATTTCCACGCGCCGGTTCTCGGCGGCGCGCGGATCGGCCGGATTCAGCAATTCGGTCGGGCCCTTGCCCACCGTGCGCAGCCGCGCGGCATCGACGCCGTGGCCCACCAGATAGGTCTTGACCGAGGCGGCCCGGCGCTGCGACAGGCGCATGTTGTAGTCGGCCGACCCCACGCCGTCGGTATGGCCCGCCACGGTGAACATGCGGCCCTTCAGTTCATCGGAGGCCAGCGCCGCGGCCAGGTTGTCGATGGACCGACGCGAGCTTTCGGCGATCTGGTCCGAGCCGAACGCGAACTGGATCTGCATGGAAATGGCGGCGGGCGCGGCGGGGGCCGGCGCGGCCTCGGGCATCGCAGTGGCCTGGGACGAGGCGCCGGGGCGCAGCGCGCGCGTGCGCACGCCGGCGGTGGCATCGTCGCCGCCGCCGGCCTTGAGCTGGTCGATGATCTGGTTGACCGAGGGCGTCTCGGTGCCGAAGTTGCCGGACTGGGCATGCCCCGCATGCGGGATCGCAAAGGCGGCCGCGCAGGCCAGGGCCGCGGCGGCAAGAGGACCCGAGGGAAAGACGCGGGGCCGGACGGAGGTTTTCATGGCGCGCACTCCAGGAAGGTGGACAGGCGGATGCCATAGTGTGCGCAAATCCCCGGTCCGTATCGATATGCCAAGCGGCCTATCCCATCGCGCGCGGGCCTGGCGCGCCCGGCGGCGCGCCGGCCGGTGGCATAGGCCCTCTGCCCTATCGCCGCGCGCGCCGGGCTTACGTAGATTGCGGATACAGCTTCCACGAATCCTTGCAACGTGTTTCGACTCTCCGCGCCTCTGTTGCCGCTCCTGCGCCGGTTGGCCGCCCTATGGCTGGCCGCGCCGCTGGCCGCGCCCTGGGCGGCCGACATGACCCTCATCCTGGACGATACGGGCCAGCAGTATGGCGAATTCGCCGCGCAGCTGCGCAGCGTCAATGCCGCCTCGCACCGGCTGACCCAGGGCAAGGTCGACATCCTGCCGCTGGACGCGCTGCGCCAGCTCGACGGACCGCAGGCGAGCGCGCCGCGGTCCTCTGCGGACGACGGCGATTCCGTCCTGGCCGGCGTGCGCACGCGCAGCGCGCGCGGCTCCATGCTGCCCGACACGGGCGCATCGGCTTCGCCGCCGCCGGTCCGCGCCGAGAGCGGCGACCCGGGCGTCCTGGTCGCCGTGGGCCCCAGGGCGGCCCGGGCCGTGGTCCAGCGCGCCGGTAATGAACCGGTCCTGCTGGCCCTGCTGGGCCGCCTGGAATACGAGGAGTTGCGCGCGCTGCCCGCGCTGCGCCGCCCCGAGCGCGCCATAGGCGTGCTGCTGCGCGACCCTGCCGCGGCCGAACAGCTCAGCCTGATCGACGCCGTGCTGCCCGGCAAGCGCCGGGTGGGGGTCGTGACCGCGCCCCAGGCCGAACCGCTGATGCGCGAACTGGCCAGCGCGGCCCTGACCTGGCCGGCCCAGCATCCGTCGCGCGGCGGCCGCCCCTGGGCCATCGCCGCCGCCGACGCGCCCGACGCCAATGCGTTGACCGGCGCCTTGCAGACCGTGGTGCCCGCCAGCGACGCGCTGCTCGTGCTGCCCGACCCGGTGGGATCCACGTCCGCGGCGGCCCTGGCGCTGCTGCAATCGGCGGCCACGGCCAACCTGCCGGTATTCGCCACCAGCGAGGCCATGGTGCGCGCCGGCGCCCTGGCGGCGCTGGTGCCCGGCAGCGCGCAACTGGCCGAACAGGCCCATGCCCTAACCGTGCGGCTCAAGCAGGCGCCTCCAGGTCCGCCCGTGGTCGAGGCTCCGCGGCGGCTGACGGTGCGCACCAACCCGCACGTGGCCAGGCGGCTGGGGCTGGCCCTGCCGCCGGACGACGTCCTGACGGCGGCCGTGGCGCGCCGGGACTAGGGTTCCGCGCCGACATGCCTCCCATGCTCCCCGCCGCGCTTCGATCGAACAGCCTGCAACGCGACCTGATACGACTGGGGGTGCTGCCCTGCGCCACCGCCGCCGTGGCGTTGACGCTGTGGTTCACTCACGAGCGGCTGGATGCGCTGGAGCAGGCCTTCCGCGCCAACGGCGCGGCGATCGCGCGGCAACTGGCCGTGGCCAGCGACCTGAGCCTGTATGCCGGCGACGTGGAAACGCTGCGCGACCTGGCCGAGAACATGGTGGCCAAGGGCATCGCCTCGCGCGTCGAGATCGGCAACGGCACGGGCATCGCCATCGCGGCCGGCCCCGAATCGGAAAAGCTCAAGCATGCCCGCCCCTTCGCCGAACCGGTGCGCCTGCGCGCCACGCGCGGCCTGACCGACTACCCCCGCCCCGGCGGACCGGCGCTGGACATCGGCACCGTGCGGGTGTTCCTGGACGACGCCGAGCACCGGAGCGCGCGCGCCGCCTCGATGCTGGCCGGCGGCCTGATAGGCGGCACGGCCCTGCTGCTGGCCTGGCTGTCGGCCCGCCACATGGCGCGCGCCGTCGCCCGTCCGCTCAAGCGGATCTCGGCGACCGTCTCGTCGCTGCAGGGCGGCAAGCTGGACGCGCGCTGCGGCCCCTGTGGCCGCAACGAGATCGCCGCCCTGGCCAGCGACGTCGACCACATGGCGCAGCGCCTGCAGGACGCCTATTCGTCGCAGGAAGAGCGCATCCAGGCCGCCACCCGGGAAGCGCTGGCGCGGCTGTCGCAGGCCGAGCAGGCCACGCGTTCGCGCACGCGCTTCCTGGCCACGGCCAGCCACGACCTGCGCCAGCCGGTGCATGCGATGGGGCTGTTCATCGACGGCCTGCTGCCCACCGCCAGCGCGGCGCAGTTGCCCGCCATGCAGCGCCTGCAGGAAGGCACCCAGGTCATGAGCGCGCTGCTGGACGCGCTGCTGGACATTTCCCGGCTCGACGCCAACGTGCTGTCGCCGTCCTACGCGCCGGTGCGCGTGCGCGACCTGTTCGAGCAGCTCGACGCCATGCATGGGGCGATCGCGCGCGAGGCGGGCGTGGACCTGGTGTGGCGCGACCGGGGCCGCGCGGTCATGACCGATGCCAGCCTGGTCATGCGCGTGCTGGACAACCTGGTGCGCAACGCCGTGCGCCACAGCGAGGGCGGCCGGGTACTGGTGGCCGCGCGGCGCGACGGCGGCGGCACGCGGATCGAGGTCCGCGACAACGGCATAGGCGTCGCGCCCATCCAGCAGTCGCGCATCTTCGAAGAGTTCTACCAGGTCGCCAATCCCCAGCGCGACCGACGCAACGGCTTCGGCCTGGGGCTGTCCATCTGCGCCCGCATCGCCCGCCTGCTGCGCACCGACATCCGCGTGCGGTCCGCGCTGCGCCGGGGCAGCACGTTCTCGCTGCTGCTGCCGGCAACCGATGCACCGCCCGTGGCGCCCCTGGCCGCCGCCCCCGAGGCCGCCGGCGCGACCTCCCTGGACCTGGACTGTCTGCTGATCGACGACGACGAGGCCATCCTGGAAGGAACGGCCCACCTGCTGCGGCAATGGAACTGCCGCGTGGACCAGGCGCGCACCGCCGACGACGCGCTGCGCAAACTGCGCGACGCGAGCCGGCGCTACGACGTGATCCTGTGCGACCTGCAACTGGGCGACAGCGACGACGGACTCGCGCTGCTGCTGCAGGCGCGGGAGCTGCGGCCGCGCGCCACCGCCATCATGATCTCGGGCACGACCACGCCGGACATCCTGCAGCGGATACGCGAAGCCTCGGTCACGCTGCTGACCAAGCCGGTCGCGCCCGCCAAGCTGCGCGCGCTGCTGGGGCGCTGGACGCCGGCCGGGCGCGGTGCCCGGTCGGCCAGTCTCTAGAAGTCCGAGCAGGCGTTCCGGCGATCGGTGGACACGCAGTTGCTCAGGTTCGGCCGCGTCCGCACCCGGGACCATTCCCGGGCCAGCACGTCGCCCGCCTGCTCGACCCGGTCGCCGGCTATCGGTCCGGTGGCGAAACACATGGCCACGGGGGCCAGGTTCCGGTCGTACAGATAGGTGGTCGGTATCTCGCGCTGCAGGTCCACGCTGGGCAGGGTGTAGCTGTTCACGGTCAGCACGCCCGGCACGACGTTGATGAGATATCCCTCGGCCGAGACGAAGGGTGTGGCCGCCGTCACGGCATAGGTGCCGGCCGGGCTCGACGCATTGGCGGCCGAGCCGGCCGTGCCGCTGATGCCCGCCCCGGTATCGCCCAGGATCAGGCCGTCCAGGGTGTAGCCCAGGGCGGGATTGCCGATGCCGGCCGGCCGCGCTGCGCTGTCCAGCGTCACGGTCACCGTCGGTTGTTGCCGGTAGATGAAGTGGTTGTCCGCGTCGGCGATGGACGCGCCATAGGCGCGGCCGTACAGGTTGGGCAGCGTGCCCGAGCCGGCCATGCCGCCGCGCGTCTCGCCCTCCCAGGTGTCGGCCCACACGCGCCAGCGCCCGGAGGTATCGATGCGGGCGCCGTCCGGATTCTGGAAGCGCGCCGCCGCCACCAGGTCGGCGGTGCCGCCGGTCACGTCCGCATCCAGCGTCAGGTCGCCGGACTGGGTGCGCACGACCGAGGAAGCGGCGGCGATGCCTCGCTCGGCGCCCGCCAGCACGCCCTCGCCCGATCCCAGGGTCGGCAGCGTGACCTCGCCTATGCGCAGGGCGTCCGCATCCGTATAGGCGAATGCGTCGCGGGCCCCGCCCGCCACCGTCCCGACGCGGTTCGAGGCCTGGTCCAGGCCGACGCTGCCGCCGGTGCTGCGGGCCGCCAAACCGTCGGCGGTGATGGTTCCCGACGCGCTTTGGCCGATGTCGCCGCCGGCAAGCAGCGCGACCGTGGCCGCCTGCACGGACTGCCCGAGCGCGACGTTGCCGGTGTCCGCCTGCAACGACAGCCCCCCCGCCGCGGCCGATGCGGCGGCGATGGACAGATTGCCCGAGGTGACCCGCACGGACGCATCCTGGGCCGTCACGCCCGAGGCGGAGGCCGCCTGCGGCGCGCCCGCCGCATCGAGCATGCTGGCCGCCACGGCCGTCACGGCCAGGTCGCCGGCGCCGCGATAGCCCAGGCTGCCGGCCGCGCTACCGGCCAGTGCGCGCACGTCGTTGCCGCCGTTCTCCAGCAGCACGTCGCCGCCGGTCGAACGCGCCAGCAGCGCATCGGCCGCGATGCCGCCGGAGGTCGATTCGGTCACGTCGCCTGTGGCGAGCAATGCCACGGTCCGGGCCCGCACCGCGGCGTTCACGGCCACGGCGCCGGCATCGGCCTGCAGGCTGGCGGCATCGGTGGCCGTCACGCCCGAGGCGACCGTCAGGTTCCCCGTCCGCGCCGCGAGCCGCACCGTGCCGGCCTGCGCGCCGGCCACGGTCGATGACGACAGCCCGCCCGCCGCATCCTGAGTGGCGACGATGGCCTCGCCGACGGTCAGCGCGTTCGCGTCCGCGTAGCGCAGCTCGGTGGCCGCACTGCCCGCGAACACCCCGGCGTCGTTGCCGGCGGCGGTCAGCGTCACCGCCCCGGCCGTCGACCAGACCGCCAGCGTGTCCGCCGTGATGCCGGCGCCGGCCTGTTGGCCGATGTCTCCGCGGGCCAGCAGGGCCACGGTTCCCGCCTGCAGCGATTGCCCGACCTGCACACTTCCCGCGTCCGCCTGCAAGGTCAGCCCGTTGGATGCGTTTGAAGCCGCCTGGACCGACAGGTTGCCCGTGGTCGCCTGCACGATCGCATCGGTGGCCGTCAGGCCCGAGGCCGCGACGGCCTGCGGCGCGCCGACGGCGTCCAGCGCACCCGCCGTCACCGTTGCCACCGCCAGGTCGCCGCTGCCGCGATAGCGCAGGTCGCCCGCGGCGGATGCCGCCAGCGTGCGCACGTCATTGTTCCCCGCCGCCAGCAGGACGTCGCCCGCCGTGGACCGGGCCAGCAGTGCGTCGCCGGCAATGGCGCCGGTGGCGGCCTGCGTGATGTCGCCGCTGGCCAG
The DNA here is from genome assembly GCF_004216695.1 of Pigmentiphaga kullae. GTDB lineage: Bacteria > Pseudomonadota > Gammaproteobacteria > Burkholderiales > Burkholderiaceae_B > Pigmentiphaga > Pigmentiphaga kullae. The sequence goes on along the minus strand of NZ_SGXC01000001.1, from coordinate 2,002,855 downwards.
CAGCGCCACCGTACGCCCCTGGACCGCGGCGCCCACCCCGATCGCGCCGGTATCGGCCTGCAGGCTGAGCAGATCGGCAGCCGAGACGGCGGCGGCGACGTCCAGGTCGCCCTTGCGGGCCGCGATCTGCGCCGTGCCGGCCGAGACGCCCGATACGGCAACGGTCTGCACGTTGCCCGCGGCGTCGTGGCCCACGACGGAGGCATTCCCCAGGGTCAGGCCGTCGGCGTCCGCATAGCGGAAATCGGTGGCCGCGCCGCCCGCCAGGATCCCGGCCCGGTTGCCCGCGTCCGTCAGCGTCACGCCCGCGCCGGTCGAACGGGCGACCAGCGTGCCGGCGGTAATGGCGGCGCCCGCCTGCTGGCCGATCGCGCCGGACGCCAGCAGGGCGACCGAACCGCTGTCCAGGGTCCGGTTGAGCTGGATGGCGCCGGCATCCGCCTGCAGCGTGATGGCCGTCGGCGCGGTGATCGCGGCGTTGGTCGTGACGTTCCCGGAACGGGCCTGCACGATGGCGCGGTCGGCCGAGATGCCATCCTGCGTGCGGTTCTGCACCGCGTTCGTCGCTGCGTCCATGCCCAGGGCCGACACGCTGCCTATCGTGATGCCGTCGGCGTCGACGTAGCGGAAATCGCCCGCCGCGCCGCCGGAAACCGTGGCCACGGCATTGCCCGGGTGGGTCAGCACGACGTCGCCCGTGGCCGACCGGGCCGTCAGCGCATTCGCGGCAATCGCGGCGGTGGGCGACTGGGTGACGTTTCCGCCCGCCAGCAGCGCCAGCGTGGCGGCCGTCACGCCGCCGCCCATCGCGATCGCCCCGCCCCCTTCGTTCTGCAGGGTCAGGTTGCCGGCCGTCGCCACGGCGCCGTCCACCGAGATGTCGGCGGCATGGGTATTGCTGCCGATGATGAGATTGGGCGCGTCCAGGTTCCCCATGTCGGCATCCGACAGCGAGAACCCGTTGCCGCCCGCCCCGCCCACGGAAATCCGGGTGGCGGCATGATCGGTGGCGTTGCCCGCGGCATCGACGCCGCCCGGCCGCAGGTTGATCGACACGCCCGACCTGACCGAAGCCTCGAGCGCAATCGCATCGGCACTGCCGTCGTTGTCGGCCCGCAGGACCACGCCTTGCTGGCCGTCGATGGCGTGCGACGACAGGCTGGACGATCCGCCTTGCAGGTCGATGCCCAGGCCGCTGCCTTCGGATTGCCCCGCCACCCGTACCCGGCCCGCCTGCGCGACCAACGAGGAACCTTCCAGGATCACGCCGGCGGCGGTCGTGCCCGCGCCCTGCGCCAATCCGCGCACATCCACGTCGCCGCTGGCGGACTGCACGTGCGCCCCCTCCAGCCTGACGCCTTCCGCGCCCGCCGACGAATCGCTGCCGCCGATACCGACGATGGAGATGTTGCCGGCGGTGGTCGTGATGCTGGCGTCGTCGCTGCCGCCCGACGTTATCTGCACGCCCTCCCCATAGTTGGAAGAAACGCCGCGCACCGTGACGCTGCCGGTGGCCGCGTCGATGCGGCCGCCCTGGATGTCCACGCTGGTCACCCCGTCGCCCGCGCCCCGCAGCACGACGTTCCCGCCGGCGCCGGCATCGCTCTGGCCGACGCGCGTGTCGATGAAGCTGTCCACCAGGCGGATGGCCGGCCCGCGGTTGGAACTGGCGCTGCCCGCGACCGGGTCGCTCTGGCCATACAGGCTGACCGATCCGCCGTTGGTGGTCAGCGTCGCATTCTGGAAGGCGATGGACTGGTCGCCCGACAAAGTGCCGCTGGCGTTGCTGTTGAACGCCAGGTCGAGCGCGCCCGCCTCGGACACGATGCTGAACGAATCGCCCTGTATGCCGCGGTAGGCGTCCAGCGCGAACTCCAGCGGCGCCGCGCCGGTCGTGCGGCGGATATCCACGCCGCTGGCGATGGTGATGTCGCCGCCCGTGCCGCTGCCCGCCCCGGTCCCTATGCGCACGCTCGTGCCCGCGTCCAGGGCGGTGTTGATGCTCGAATCCTGGATGGTGGTGTCGGCCACGGCCTCGAACGGACTGTCCACCGGCGCGCCGGGTCCCACGCCGTGGACGATGCGGACGTCGTAGGGATCGACGATCCAGTTTCCGGCCGCGCCGGTGCCGGTCCCGGCGTTGATCCGGACGCCGCTGGCATCCACGCCGCCGCCGGAAGTCTCGATCCGCCCGCCATTCCCCGCGCCCGTGCCGCGCGCCTGGAGCGAACCATGGACACGCAGGCCGTCCTGCCCCGTCAACAGCAGCTTGCCGCCGTCGCCATTGGCGCCGGTCGAGTTGGCCTGCACGCGCGCGAAGTCGTCCACCGCCGCCACGGCCTCGGCCTGCACCGTCACCTCGCCCCCGCCGGTAGCGCCATCGGCCAGCAGCGCAGTCGCACCCAGCACCCCCACGTTGCGTCCGGTAACCTCGACGCTGCCCCCCCGGCCGTCCGCGCTGCCGGCATCCACCTGCAGCGTCGCGCCCACCTTGGTCGGTTCGCCCGCCAGCCAGATGTCGCTGTCGCGGCCGGCGATGCGGATGCGCCCGCCGTCCGTGGCGATGTCGGGCGCCGTCCCGCCCGGCGCTTCCAGCGCCTCCACGCTTTTCTCGATGCGTACGCCGCGCGCGGCGATGGCGGAGTAGGTCGATCCTGATCCGCTATCGATGATCAAGCCGTCGCCGCCCGCAGCCCCGGTGATCAGGATGTCGCGGCGGGGACCGGCCAGCACCCGGGTATCGAGCATATGCACGCCATCGATGGCCTCGATGATGTCGTAGCCGAGCACGCCGAAGATGTCGGGCGACCGGGTCAGCGCATCCAGATTGGAACCCTTGCCGTCTATCGTCACGTCGCCGCCCGCCGACAAGGTCGTGTTCCGGATCGCCACGCCGGCCTCCGCGGTGTCCACGGGAAGATTGTTGGCCAGCGTGGCGTCAGCCGCCGTGCCGACGATGGTGATGTCGCCCCCGGCGCTCATAGGGTGCTGGGTGCCGCCTTCGCGGCGCCCGTCTATCCGTACGCCTGCCGCCGCCACGCCGCCACGGCCGGTGATCGAGATGTCGCCGCCCGCCGCCACGCCGGTCCCGCTGAAGGCGACGCCTTCGCCCCCTTCCACGCCCCGGGTGGAGGTCGCATCGACGGTGGTGATGCCGGTCCCCGCCGCCGCCAGCGAGCCGCCCGCCGCGCAGGCATCGTCGGCGCACAGCGACACGTCGCTCCAGCCCACGAAGATGCCGGTGCGGCGGGTCTGCGCCCGGCCGTTCACGAAGGACGTGCCGCCGATGGCCTTGCCGCCGGCGACATCGCTTTGTCCGAACAGGCGCAGGTCCCCGCCCCGGGTGGCGATGGTGGCGCCTTCCAGGTCGATGCTGCCGCCGCTTTCCTCGGCGAAATCGCTGGCGCCCTCCAGCCGGCGCATCGCGGCCTTGCCCGAGGAGTCGGCGTTGAATTCCACGTTCAGCGCGCCCGCCTGCGATTCGATGCGCGATCCGTTCCCCATGTCGATGTTGCGCATGGCATCCACGCGCAAGGTCGACGTTCCGCCCTGGGTCTTGACCACACTCGCGTCACCGTCGAACACGACGTTGCCGCTCTGCCCCCGGCCGCCGTCGAGCGCGAAGCCGGTGGCGGCCACGGTCACGTCGGTGCGGTTCCCCAGTGCTTCGCCCACGGCGCCACCCGACACGCGGCTGTCGCCGTCGGCCGCGGATACCTCGGTGGCGGGCCGTGCCGCCGGCGCGGCGCCCACGGTCACGTCGCCCTGCGAGGCGATCGTCCACTTGCCATTCGCGCCGCTGCCCGCGCCGGCCGCCGAGACATGGGCCGCCCCGACCTCGACCACGCCGCCCGACGTCGTGACGGCGCCACCCGCGCCGTTGCCCGCGGCATTCGCCGTCATGATGCCCGCCGCGTGCAGCCCCGGGGCATCGATGTCGATGGTCCCGCCATGGCCGGAGGCCAGCGCATCCGCATGCAGGCTGCTGCTTGCGTCCATCGTGATCGCGCGCCGGCCTTCCAGCTCGATGCCTCCGCCGCCGCCGTCGCCGGAGGCATCCAGGCGCGCCGAGCCGGTCCGGATGCCCCCGGCCTCGACACGGATGGTACCTCCCGATGTCCCCGCGGCGCCCGACGCATCCAGCGTGCCGCCCACCGTCACGTCGGCCTGGCCGGATGCGCCCAGGATGATCTCGCCATTGCGCGCGGTCAGCGATTGCGCGCGTATCGTGCCCTGCTGGTTGACCACGCGCTGCGCCACCTGGGTCGAATCGGCCAGCACCGCCACCCGGCCGCCGTTGGCCTGGAGCACCGCGCCGCTTTCGTTGCTGACCGCGGCCATGCTGGCGCCGGCGTCCGGCGCGAAGCGGAACGTGGTCAGGCCATCGCCCTGGAAGTCCAGGGTCACCTGGCGGGCCGACACCAGCCCCACGGTGCCGCCGTCGGCCACGATCTTCCCTTCGCCGCCGTTGACCACCGTCGCGGCCATCAGGGCGATGGTCGATCCCGGCGCGGTCAGGGTCCCCAGGTTCGTCACGGAGGCGTTGTTGGCGTCGTCGCGCTCGAACCGGAAACGGCCCGCCATGAAGTCGGCGTTGCTGATGTTGAGCGTCGAGGCGACCAGGCCGCCGGTTTCCACCTTCGATCCCTGCCCGAACAGCACGCCCGCGGGATTGATCAGGAAGATCCGGCCGTTGGCCGACAGCTCGCCCGAGATCCGCGACAGGTCCCCGCCCAACACCCGGTTCAGCGCGATGCTGGAGGCGCCGGGCTGCAGGAAGCGGACCGCATTGCCCGCGCCGATCGAGAACGTGCCCCACTCGATGATGGCCCGATCGCTCTGCTGCTGGATGGACATGGTATTGCCGCTCGTGACGGGCGCGAGCACGCTGCCCTGCACGGGGTTGAATCCGGTCGGCATCTGGGCGCCCGCGCTGGTGCCCACCAGGGCAAGGGCCAGCGCCAGCGGACGAGGATTCCAGCGCGCCTCCGGCGCCGGGAACGCGGGCCCGCGGGCCTTGCGCGAGGAACGGCTAGCTGCACTCATGTGATTCTCCTGGTCCCGGAGCGCGGTTCGCGCGCCGTGGGCGCCGGTCCCCCGCCGCCCCCGGGCCCTTAAAACACTTTCTGGAATTGCACGAAGATCCTGGGCTTGCGATCGCCGCCATCGGTGACCGGCGCCGAGGTGTTGCGGCGCCACGCCAGCGAGACGTTCACCATGAAATCGCCCGGCCGCGACCAGACGGCGCCAATGCCGAAGCCCTGCATGCTGCGGGTGTTGTTGGTGTCCAGGCTGGTGGGCGTATGGAACATCCGGCCCTTGCCCACGTCGTAGAACACGTAAGGCGTCAGGTCCTCGGTGGCGGACCAGCGCCACTCGACCACGCCCAGCACGCCCTCGTCCACCAGCAGTTCGCTGGACGGAAAGGCGCGCACGGCGCGGGCCCCGCCCAGCGCCAGCTTCTCGGACGCATCCAGGTTGCCATTGGTAAGCTGCCCGCCCAGGGACACGTACAAGCTATGGCGCGGCAGCACGGATTGCAGGCGCGACACCTGCCAGGTCAGCTTGGTGAATCCGCCGTCGGTCCGGTGGCCCGCCGGGCCCTGGTCCATCGCGCGCGTCAGGTCGTCCTTGATGTCCAGGCGGCCGTGGTACAGCGTGCCGGTGCTGGCCCAGTAGCCGCCGCCGAACAATTCGTCGCGCCGCTCCCAGCTCCACCCCAGCCCAACGCCCACGATGTTCTTGCGCGCCGAATACGAGAACATGGAAAGATCGTCGCGCAGTTCCTTGTGGTCCACGCCCAGGCGCAGGAACAGGTTCTGGCCGCGCTGCCGGATGACCGGATAGTTCAGCGACAGGTCGGCCACCGTGGCCCGTCCCTTCGCGCCCAGTTGCGACCAGGGCTGTCCCAGCTCATAACGCACGCGCGAGATACCCGCGCCCAGGCGCAGGCCGTCCGTGCCCAGCGGCGCCTCGTAGCCCAGCCGCCCGAAGTTCACCGAATTGCCCTCGGACATCATGAGGCGGGCGTCCAGGTTGTCGCCCAGGCCCAGCGGGCTGGCCACGCGCATGGTGCCGCCCGCGCGGACCCGGCCCGATTCGCGCGTGCCGTGGTTGTCCGCGTCGAAGGCGAAGGTCACGCGCCGCGCCTGGGTCACCTCGACCACCAGGTCCGTCGTGCCGGGCTCGCTGCCTTCCTGCAGGCCGGACGACACCTTGATGCCGGGCAGGTCGGACAGCAGCAGCATGGCGCGTTCGTAGCTTTGCGCGCTGACCGGCTGGCCCGGCTGCAGCGGCGCGAGGTAGGCGCGGATGCGCCCCTCGGAGATCGGCGCGTCCGGCGCGACCTGGATGTCCACCTTGCCCAGGCGCCCCTCGACCACGCTGATCTCGACCCGGCCGTCGCGCACGGTCTGCACCGGCACCAGCGCCTGGGCCAGGAAGTAGCCGCGGCTGCGATACAGCCCGGTCACGTCCCTCGCCAGCGCCTCCAGGTCGGACAGCGAAACGTCGCGCCCCACATATCCGGCCGCGAGCGCCTGCAACTCCTCCACGGGTATGGCGGCGGCGCCGGTGAAGCTCACCTGCTGCAAGCGGAAGCCCGCTTGCGCGGCGGGCGCGGGCGGCTCGGGCAGGCGCTGCGACGGCGCCTGCGCCAGCGGCCCGGGCGTCTGCGCCAGCGCGGCCGAGCACGCCAGCCCCATCGCCGCGGCGGCAATGCCCCGGCGATTCCATGTCTTGTCGGCACCCCGCATGCTTCAGCCCTCCACCGTCAGGCGCCAGTTCCCGATCAGGTTGAACGGCGCCCAGAAGAACGGGTGCGCCATCTTGTTACGCTTGAGGACGGCAAGCTGGCCGGCCTGCATCGCCCGCTGGATGTCGCTGCCCTTGGCCAGTTCGGCGTACAGGGTGCTCATCAGCAGCTCCGCCGCATCATCGGACACCGGCCACAACGACGCGATCAGGCTGGAGGATCCGGCGGACAGAAAGGACCGCGTGAAGCCCAGCACCTCGTCGCCCTGCGCGATCCGCCCCAGCCCCGACTCGCACGCCGACAGCGTGACCAGGGCCGTGCGGTTCATGTCCAGCCCCAGGATCTCGCGCGCCTCCAGGAAGCTCTGCCGGCCGTCCTCGTTGGCCAGCAGGATGCGCGAATAAAGCGGATCCACGGTGTCGGCCTGCGCGTGGGCGGCCACGTGGATCAGGGGCGCGCGGGCGGCGGCTTCCTTGAACTGGGTCTTGGTGGCGGCCGTGCCCATGTAGACGTTCTTCTGCGGGAACAGCCGCGCCAGTTCCTGCACCTCGCGCTCCGCGCCGGGCAGGTCGTACTGGTCCTCGATGCGTGGATTGCCGAAGGCGGTCAGCGTGGGCGAGACGCGCGGCGTGCGACGCGCCAGTTGCACGGCGATGCTCATCGACGGCGCCACCGACATCGCGTGGCTTTCGATCAGGTAGGCGCCGTTCAGGCGCAGCGCCTGGAACGGCAGATAGTGCAGCGGGCCGTGCGGCACGACGATCAGCCGCTGTCCGGGCGCGATGCCCAGCGGCGCGATCAGCAGTTCGCCCACCTTGGCCGCCCCATCCACCGCGCCGCGCTTGCCGTTGACGATCAGATCGCGCAAGGCGTCGACCAGTTTCGCCAGGTCGTCGCGTCCAATGGGAATGGACACTTCCCGCAGTTCGGACGGCCCCACGATCCATGCCTGGAGGCGCTCGGGCAGGGCATGGAACTGGATCACGCGTTCGTCGGGCGCCAGGGACTGCTGCAGGCCCGACAGCGACAGCGTGGCCATGGCGGCATCCGGCACGCTGCCGCGCCCCCGCACCGCGTCCAGCAGCGCGCGGCTGCGGCTGCGTTCGCTCAGTTCGAACGCAGCCGACGCATTGCCGAGATCGCTGTAGAGGCCGATCGCGCGCTCGAACACGGATTGCATGTCCGAGAACAGGCCCATCTTGAATTCGTCGCTGCGGAAACGCGCGCGCACGGCGTCCACGCCGTCGAGCGCCTTGCCCAGCGCGTCGGCCGCCGCCGGCTTGTTGCCCAGCGCCATCTCGCTGCGCGCCACGCCGTCCCAAGCCCACAACCGGTAGTAGCCGCTGTCGGTGCCGGTCTGCCGCGTCGTGAGCGAACGGTACAGGTCCGCCGCTTCCTGCGGCCGGTTCTCGGCCAAGAGGACCCGCGCGCGCGTGCGCTGCCATTGCGTGGCCAGGACCGGATCGGACGGCTGCGCGGTGGCGTCCAGCATCTGCCGCGCCCGCGCGGCGTCGCCGGTCTCGGCCAGCGCATTGACCAGCGACACCCGCACCAGGGGCGCGTAGCGTTCCGAACTGCTGGCCAGGGCCGCCTCGTAGCTCTTGATCGCGGCGGGATAGTCGCCGCGCCGGGCCTCGACGTCGCCCAGCACCTTGTGCACCGGGCCCAGGACCTTCTCGGGTTCCTTGGGCGTATGCCGCAGCGCCTCGCGCGCGAAGGACTCCGCCTTGTCCAGGCGGCCCGCGTAGCTGTAGGCGATCGCCAGGTCGCGATTGGCCAGCGCGGCCAGGTTGGGATCCTTGGTGGCCTGGGCCAGGTGCAGGGCCTTGCTGGCGGCGCGCACGCTCTGCCGGAATTCCCCCTGCTCGGCCAGCGCCACCGCCTGGCTGCAATATTGATAGCCGCTGAGCTTGACCGGATCCTGCGCATACAGGATGGCGCCGTCCTGGGTCAGCGCCAGCAAGGTGTCGGCGTCGGCCAGCCGCTCCTGCGCGACCTGCCCCACCTCGGCGTCCGGCACGGGCTCCTGGGCCCAGGCCGCGGAAAAGGCCAGTCCGAGCGCCAGCGCGCAAACGGCTCCGCGCGCGCCGCTCCAGAACATCTCCTTCCGCATCGCCCGCCCCATGCTGTCGTGCTCCACGTTCGCAGCGGGCAGCTCCCGCCATGGATATAGGAACGAAGTCTAGGTAGCGTGCGCTAACATGCCTATACGCAATAGGACATAGCGCTAAAGGGGTAAGGCCGCGTCATGCAGCTGTCACTCGATCTCGACGATCTGATGCTGTTCCAATCCGTGGTGGAAAGCGGCTCGCTCACGTCGGCCGCGAACAAGCTGGGCGTGCCGCGCGCCACGCTCAGCCGCCGCCTGATCGCGCTGGAGAAAAGCTGCGGCGCGATGCTGCTCAAACGCAATACGCGCAAGGTCTCGCCCACCGCGCTGGGCCTGGACCTGCTGCAGGAATGCGCCGACATCGCGCGTGCCCGGGACAGCATCGCGCGCAAGATCGCCCGCAGCGCCACCAGCATGTCCGGCACGCTCCACGTCGCAATGCCCATCGAGTTCGGCACCGCTTGGCTGGGCCAGGCCATCTCGGAATTCGCCCTGGAACACAACGACCTGCAGATCGTGGTCGACACCACCACGCGTCCCATCGACCTGATCGGCGAAGGCGTGGACATCCTGATCGCCTTCGGCGAACCCAAGCCGTCGCGGCTGACGGTGCGCAAGCTGGGCGAGATCCGCTACGGGCTCTATTGCAGCCCCACCTATGAGGCCGGCCTGCCGCAGCCCATATCCCTGGCCACGCTGCCCGCGCTCGACTGGGTGGTGACCGAGCTGCAATCCGGGCAAAGCCTGTGGAACACCGTGCCGTCGGGCGCGGGGCGCTCGGCGCTGGGCCGGGTGCGGGCGCGCGTGAACAGCATCCGGCTGCTGCGCGAGATGGTCTCGTGCGGAACCGGCGTCGGGCTGATCCCGGAGATCCTGGGCCGCGACTACGTGCCGGGCGGGCGCCTCAAGCGCATCGTGCCCGAGTGGGAGCCACGCCTGCCGCTCAACGCCTACATCGTCTCGCGCACCAGCGTGCCCCGCGCCACCCGGGCAATGCTCAAGTACCTGGCGGACGCCATCCGCAAATCGCAGGACGCGTAAAGCCCTACGCCTTGCCGAAGTGCCCCGCCATCATGGCCTCGAAGGCGGCCGGGTTCTCGAGCTGGGGCAGGTGGCCGGCGCCGGGGATCTCCACCCACTGGGCATGCGGCATCGCCCGCGCCTGCTCGCGCATGGCCGGCACGATGACCCCGTCGGCCTCGCCCGCCGTCAGCGTCGCCCTGACCGGGCTGCGCGCCAGCCCGTCGCGATAGTCGAAGCGGCTGATCGCCCGCGCGCAATGCGCATAGCCCTCGACCGGCGTCTTCAGGATCTGCTCGCGGACCTGCGCGACCAGGGCCGGTTCCCCCGCCAGCGTGGGCGGCGTGAACCAACGCGCCAGGGTCTCGTCCACCAGCGCCGCCATGCCCTCGCGCCGGGCGCGCGCGATCCGCTCGTCCCACAGCGCCGCGTAGTTGTCCGGCGTGCTGGACGGCGCATCGCAGGCCACCAGGCTGGCCAGCCGGTCCGCATGGCGCGTGGCCAGGTCGAATCCGATCATGGCGCCCAGCGATACCCCCATGAAATGGAAGCGCGCGAAGCCGAGCGTGTCCGCCAGCCGCGTAACCGCATCGGCCAGGCCTGACAGCGTCACCTCGCCGGCGACGGGCGCCTGGCCGTGGCCCGGCAGGTCGATGGCGATCACCCGGTACGTGCGTGCCAGCCAGGCCGACTGCCGCGCCCAGCTGGCCCCGTCGGACATGATCGAATGGACCAGCAGCACCGCCTCGCCCGCCGACGGCCCCTGCGCCGTGTAGTAAAGGCCCGATCCCGCATCGAACTTGCCCTGCGCGTTCATCACCGCATCTCCTCTGTTGAAGTACCCGGCATCATAGACGCCTGGCGCGCTTCAGGACACAGGCATGCCCGTCCCGGTCTCGACCGGCAGGGCCGCATCGCTGCCCCATTGGGTCCAGGAGCCGTCGTAGACCCGCACGTCGCCTTCGCCCAGCTTGTGCAGGGCCAGCGCCAGCACGCAGGCCGACACCCCGGAGCCGCAGGAGCAGACGAAGCTCGTACCGCGCCCCAGCTCCAGCCCATGCGCCCGCATGACCTCGGCCAGCCGGTCGTCCGGCAGATAGGCGTGCGAGACCGGATCGAGCAGTTGCTCGTAGGGCAGGTTGACGCTGCCCGGGATGTGGCCGGCCCGCAGCCCCGGCCGCGGCTCGGGCGCCAGGCCCCGGAAGCGCTCGGCGCTGCGCGCGTCCACCACCTGGGACGAAGCGTGCGCCGCGGCGGCGCGCGTCGCGGCGGCATCGGCTACCGCGTCATGCTCGCGCATCGCGCGCCATCCCCCTTCCCGCGCGGGCGCGGCCGGGCCCGAGGCCACCGCGCCGCCGGCCGCCCGCCACGCGGGCAACCCGCCGTCCAGCACCGCCACCCGCTCGTGGCCGTAGCCCCGGAACATCCACCACAGGCGCGGCGCGGTCCTGATGCCATGGACGTCGTAGACCACGACCAGATCCCCCGCCTGGATGCCCAGCCCGCGCATGACGGCCTCGAACTGCGCCGCCGGGGGCAGCATCGTGGGCAGGCCGGACGCCGGATCGCTGATCTCGGCCAGGTCCACGAAACGCGCGCCTGGAATGTGCGCCGCCTCGAACTCGCGGCGCGCGTCGCGCCGCTCCGTGGGCAGGTGGCTGGTGCAATCCAGGATGACCACCCCCGCGCCGCCGGCCAGGCGGGCCAGGTCGGCGGCGGCGATCAGCGGTCCGGACGGCGGCGCGGCCGTTTCACGCTCGTTGGCCATGTCTATTCCACCTTGATGCCGGATTCGGCCACGAAGCCTTGCCAACGCTTGATCTCGCCAGCCATGAAGGTCCGGAACTCCTCCGGCGACATGTCCCCGGGCGGGCTGCCCATGGCTTCGAGCTTGTCTTTCATGGCGGGTTCGTTCAGCGCCTTGCGCACCACCGCCGATATCTTCCGGACGATGGCGGGCGGCGTTCCGGCAGGCGCCAGCAGGCCCGTCCAGCCGTCCATGCCGAAGCCCGGCACGCCCGATTCGGCGATGGTGGGCAGGTCGGGGTTGCGCGGATAGCGCTTGGGACTGGTGATGGCGATTGCGCGCAGCCGGCCGGACTCGATCCAGGGCTGCACGTCGGAGTAGTTGGCGAAGGTCATCTGTACGTCGCCGGCCACGGCGGCCGCCACGGCCGGCGCGCCGCCCCGGTAGGGCACGTGCACCATGTCGGTCTTGGTGTCGTACTTGAAGACCTCGCCCGCGAACTGCGTCAGGCCGCCGGCGCCGCCGAAGTTCAGCTTGCCGGGATACTTGCGCGCATAGGCGATCACGTCGCCCACCGTCTTGACCGGCAGCGTGGGATGCACCGCCAGGATCAGCGGATTGGTGTTGAGCAGCGCCACCGGCGCGAAATCGTTCAGCCCGTGGTAGTCGAGCTTGTAGATGAACTGGTTCAGGGTCTGGGGCGCGGCCAGGCCCACCAGCAGCGTATAGCCGTCGGGCTTGCTCTTGGCCACGTACGACGTCGCCAGGCTGCCGCTGGCGCCCGGCTTGTTCTCGACGACGAAGGGCTGGTTGAACGCGGCCTGCAACGCCTCGGCCGTGATGCGCGCCATCTGGTCGGCGATGCCGCCCGGCGCGTAGGGCACGATCAGCCGCACGGCATGCCGCGGCCAATCGGTGTCGTCGGCCGCCTGCGCCGAGGCGATACAGGCGGTCCATGCCGCGGCGGCCAGGCCGGCGGCCCTCAGGCTTTTCTTCATGATGTGTCTCCTCCGGTGCGCGGCGCGCCCGTTATAGTGGAATGACGGTCAGCACGTCGACGCAGCGCGAATCCAGCACGACCACGCGCTCCCGCAGGCGGGGTCCGTCGCCCTGGGCATGGACGATGTCCAGGTACTTGCCGACCCCGTACAGCCGGGACTCGCCGGTCTCGAACGTGCGATAGACGCTGAAATTCGAGCGCACGCGCCAGCTGCCGTCGCCCACCGCGGCGATGCGGCTGGGACCCAGCACGTGCGTGTAGCAGTGCGGCTCGAAGATGTTGGCGGTACGCAGCGCCGCGACCCGATCGCGCAGCATGCCGCGCCCCTCGCAATGGATGATGCCCACCGGCAGGCCGGCCGCGACGTTCTCGCGCGTGGTCAGCCGGTAGGTGCCGTCGTCGGTGAAGAAGTCCGGCCAGGACTCCAGCTCGTCGTCGTCCAGCGCGTGGGCGTAGTCGGCCATCAGCCTGCCGATCGCGGCCTGGACGTCCTCGCGCACGGCGGGGGAAGAAGAAGTGCGTATGGTGGTCTGCATGATCAGCGTTCCGTCAGAATCCCATGATGTCGCGATAGCCGTGCCAGAACCCCCGCACGGAAGCCTCGGTGGCGCGCGACGACTCGTTCGACTCGGCCACGCGGCCGCCCATCTCGATGAACGCCGCGCGCCGGCCCGACCCCACCGTGCCGCGCTGCACGAACTCGTTGATGCAGCCGTCCTCCAGCGCCACCAGGCCGGCCGCGCCGGTCAGGTTGGACTGCATGATGCGCATCTTCGACTGTTCGGGCGTGTCGCGCTCGTAGCCCAGGAATATCCATTTCAGCTCGGTCTTGTCCACGCCCTGCGGCACGAAGAAGCGGATGGCCAGGGAATTGAGCGTGAACTGGAACACCACGTTGGGGAACACGGTCTGGATGCTGTGGGTGATGCCGTCGTCGAACTCCTCCCAGGCGTCCAGCAGTTCGGGGCCTTCCAGCGCCGATTCGCCGTGCTTGGCGCCGTACTTGGCGGAGTGCACCTCGGCCGTCAGGTACTCCTTGTCGAGGTTGAAGGTGGCGCGCTTGGAATAGCTGATGTGGTGCCACTTGCGGTCGGACAGGATGATGCCTCCGTCCATGTCCAGCCGGTTGACCTTGAACGTGGTGTAGAAGGTATGCAGCAGCGTCGCGTGATAGGAATCCCGCACGTTCTCGGCATACAGCTTCCAGTTGTTGTGGATGATCTGGCTGTGCCGGCCCAGCACCTTCAGCGGCCGGCCGAAGTTGCGCTGGATGAAGGCGCCCATGCGCGGGCCCAGGAACTCGTCCAGCGGCGGCGTCTCGTCCGACAGCGTGCCGAACACCAGCCCGCAGAAGACCTGGACGCGCACCGGTTGCAGCCGGTGGGCCTCGACGTCGAAATCCTCCGGCATGCCGCCCTTGCCGTTGACGCCATTCTGGAAGGCGATGGACCGCAGCCGGCCGTCCAGCCGGTACGACCACGCATGGTAGACACAGGTCAGGTTTTTGACCTTGTCCTTGCTTTTCAACGCGACCAGCGCGCCCTTGTGGGCGCAGCGGTTGACCATGGCGTTGACCTGGCCGTCGTGGTCGCGCGCGACGATCACCGGCGTCTCGCCCATCCAGGACGTGACCACGTCGCCGGGCTCGGGAATGTCCTGTTCGATGCAAAGAAACTGCCAGACCGGGCCGCGGAAGATCCGCTGCTGTTCCCGGTCGTAGACCTCCTGGTCGGAAAAGACCTGGAACGGCACCCGGGTGATGCCTTCGCTGGGCCAGTCGACCAGCGCCTCTGCTGCCTCCATCGTTTTCTCCAATGCGCCTCGCGAACTTGGGGCGACGGAAGCGATGGTAAGGATTAGCCCGGGCCGGGCATAGCCACATGGCTGGAACTCATCATCCCATTTTTGATGCAAATCACATTCAATTTTGGGCGGAATCGACATTCATGTTCTTTACCCGGTCTTGTCCGGGGCACCGTTGACCACGCAGATCCGCGGGCTTCAGTGCGGTCGGTCTTCTCTTCTTGAATGGGATAGAGAACTCTCATCACCGTCGGTAGTCCTTGATCGGTGGGGTGGGGCGGCCCGCGGTGGGGCGCATTCGGAGCCGCCGGAGTTGGCGCGGTTGGCGGGGAAGCAAGGGCGTGCATGTCTGAGCGCGGCCTTAGGGACAGTCCGGGGGACTGTCCCCGCGCGAGTTCACGCCCGCCCCGCCAACCGCGCCAACTCCGGGAAGTCCCGCGCAGCGGGACCGGCTTCGCTGCGCCCCACCGCGGGCCGCCCCACCCCACCGGTCAAGGACGGTTCAAGAACCCGATCCCTGTCCTTGAGGTCGACCATCTGCATGCCATGAATGTCGATTCAGCCCAGGCTAGCCAATCATCTTCGGCAGCCAGGTGGCGATGCCCGGCAGGAAGAACACCGCGCCCAGCAGCAGCAGGCTCATGACCACGTAGGGCACCACCGCGATGAAGATCGTGCCCATGGACACCGACGGCGGCGCCACCCCGCGCATGGTCATCAGCAGCAGGCCGTGCGGCGGCAGGAGCAGGCCGAGCTGCATGCAGATCAGGAACATGACGCCGAACCACACCGGATCGATGCCCAGCACCCCGACGATGGGCATGAAGATGGGCAGCGTGATCATCATCATGCTGATCTGGTCCACGAAGATGCCCAGGAAGATCAGCATCAGCATCATGCCCAGCACGATCATGCCGGTGGACAGGCCGTGGCCGGTGATCGTCTCCACCAGGCCGTTGCTCGCGCCCGAGAACGACAGGATCTGGGCGAAGGTCGTGGCCCCCAGGATGATGAACAGGATCATGCCCGAGATGGCGGCCGTTCCCTTGAGCGACTTGACCACGGCCTCCCAGGTCAGGCGCCGGTAGAGCGCGGCCAGCAGCATGGTGGCGAAGGACCCCAGCGCCGCGCATTCGGTGGGCGTGGCCCACCCCGCCGCCAGCGCGCCCACCACGACGCCGAAGATGGACAGCGTGGGCAGCACGTAGGCCACGAACAGGTTCCACCGATCCCAGCCGGTGCGCCGCTCGCCCGTGTCGGACGCCGGCGCCCAGGACGGCGTGATGCGCACCCGCACCACGATCCACAGCACGAAGGCCACCGACAGGATGATCCCCGGCATCACCCCGCCTATCAGCAGCTTGGAGATGGAGATGCCCGACAGCGAGCCCAGCAGCACGGTCAGCGCCGAGGGCGGGATCAGCATGTCCACCGCGCCGATGGCCATGATGGGCCCGGTCGCGATGCGCGGATGGTAGCCGCGCGACAGCATGACGGGCAGCATCAGCGATCCCAGCATGGCGGTGGTGGCGATGGTCGATCCGGAAATGGCCGAGAACACCGTTCCGGCCACCACCGCGACCACGGCCAGGCGTCCCGGCACGCGCGTGATCAGGCGTTCGATGCCGTCGATGACCTTGAGCGCCAGGCCGGTGTGGAACAGCACCTCGCCCATCAGCACGAACAGCGGGATGGGCGTGAGCGAGAAGGCCGCCACCGAACTGACGCTGTTGCGGGCGAGCTGCATCAGCCCGATCTCGCCCCCCATGTACAGCCATGCGCCGATGATGTTGATGGAAATGAAGGTCAGCGCCACGGGCATGCCGATGAACAGCAACACCGTGGATCCGCCCAGCAGGATCCAGGCCGCGATCTGCCAGCTCATGATGCGCTCACCGCTTCGTTGCGCGGACCCGCCTCGGCATGCAGCAGACGGTGCATGCGGAACAGCATTTCCACCGCCAGCAGCAGGAACACCACGGGCAGCGGCGCCAGCATCCACCACTCGGGCGTCACCAGCGTCTTGATGTTCATGGCGCCCGACTGGTAGCTGGCCCAGGCCGACTGGGCGCCGTACCAGGCGATCGCCAGGCAGCACCCCAGGCCCAGGACGTCGCCGAGCCACTCCAGCCCCCAGGCCAGGCGGCGCGGAATGGCCTGCAGCACGATGTCGACGCGGATGTGCTGGCCCTGGCGCAGCAGCCAGGGCGCCAGGCACAGCGTGATCAGGTACAGCATGGCCTCGGACACCTCGTTGCTCCAGGCCAGGCCGCGCGGCAGCCCGGCGATGGCGAGGTTGCGCAGCAGCACGTCGGCCACGATGACCAGCATCATGGCCAGCAGCAGCGCGCATCCCACGGCGGCGAGCGCCGTCAGCAGCCGCCCGTAGGCGGCGGACACGCGCGCGATCATGGGCGGCTGCCGGCGGCCGGACGGGACAGCAGCGACTTGAAGCGGGCCGCCACCTCGGGGCTCTGCTTGGCGGCGGTGGCCCAGCCCACGTCGTAGGCCATGTCGCGATAGCGCCTGGCGGTGGCGTCGTCGAACTTGATGGTCTGGATGCCGGCCTTGGCCTGCCGCGCCGTTTCCTCTTCGGCGTAGCGGTCCCAGAAGCCGTTCTGCGCCTCCAGCGCCAGCAGTTGCTTGTTCAGGTAGGCCAGTTGCGGCGGGGTCAGCTTCTTGTAGGCCGGCAGGTTCATGATCAGCGAGACCTCGGCGTCGTAGAAGCCCGGATCAACGCGGAACTTGGTCTTCTCCTGCCAGTTCAGGTCGAAGATCCCGCCTATGGGCCAGCCGTAGCCGTCCACCACGCCGCGTTCGAGCGCGGTGTAGACCTCGCCCGGGGGCGTGGTGATGACGTTGGCGTTCAGGGCCTGGAAGAATTCGCGGTAGACCGGCGTGATGCGGATCTTCATGCCCGTCAGGTCGGGCTTGTCGATCTTCTTGTTGATGTACAGGTGGAAGGGCTGGTGTTCGACCATCCGGGCCAGGTACTGCATGTTGCCCTTCTCGTTCCAGACCTTGTTGATGGCCTCGAAGGCGCCGTTCTTGCGCTGCTCGGCGACCGGGATGTCGCTCAGCTTCAGGAAGTCGGACTCGGGCAGCACGTTGGTGTAGAAGGCGCCGGTGTTCAGCGCGATGTCGACCACGCCGGTCTTGACCGCGTTGCCCACCTCGAACGGGGGCATGGTCTTGGGGCCGCCCAGGAAGTTGAGCTGCAGCACGCCCTTGCCTTCTTCATTGAACTTCTTGACCCACGCCTGCAGGTGCTGCACGTAGATGCCGTTCTCGGGAAAGGCCGAGATCAGGCGCAGCGTGGCCTGCTGGGCCTGGGCGGGGCCGGCGGACATGGCCGCGCAGGCCAGAAGCGCGGCGGCAGCCTTGATGAGCGGAAATTTCATGCGTTGTCTCCTTTCTTTTTGTACCGACGAAGTGCTGCTTGATAACGCCGCCTTATCCTAGACGGTCGCGAGTCTTTCCTCCAGCGCGCGGCCGCTGTCGTCCGCCAGGGCCGCCTTGACCAGCACCCGCAGGCGCGAGGGGCCGTCGGCGGCCTGCCGCAGCGCCGGCAGCGCCGACATGATGCGCTGGAAATTGCCCCAGCCGCGCACGTGGGTGTCGCCGTAGCCCTTGATCAGCCGCTGCGCGCGCGCCACTTCCACGGCCAGCGCCGGCTGGCCCGCAACCAGCGAGACGATGGTATCCATCCATCGCGCCATGCGTTCGCGTTCGACCTGGTAGCGCAGCGACCCGCGGCGTATGCCGCGCAGCCCGGCCACCGCGTACAACAGCAGGAAGCCGCGCAGCGAACTGGTGCGCACCACCCGGCCCTTGCGGGTGAAAGGCATGATGCAGGCGCGCGCGAAGGCGCTGCGCATCATCCATCGCCCCAGCCAGGCGGGCATGGCGTCGGCCAGTTCCTCCAGCCGGGGATGCATGAATTCATTGATGTCCAGTTGCTGCGCCGGCGTCAGGCGCACCTCGGCGGCCACGCGGGCGAAGCGCGTGCCGCGCGTCTTCAGGTCGGCCACCCGCGCCACGTCCTCGTAGGTCATCCACAGGGCCAGGTGGCGTGCGGTCTCGGACAGGACCTCCACGCTGGCGGGGCTGCGGTCCGGCAGCGCGGCCAGCAGCGGAGCGAGCCGGTCCAGGTACTCGCCGGCATAGGCCACGTCCTGGTAGTCCGCCGCGCGCACCAGGCCGGCGCGCAGCACCGCGTGGCACTCGGCCGGGAACTCGCGCGCCATGCGCTCGTGCACGGCCGCCAGCCGGGGGCCGACGGCGGCGGGCAGGCGGTCCGTGGACGCGGGTGCCCCGGCCGGCGCGACGGCCGCCGCCTCGCGCCGCACGGGGGTCTCGTGCAGCACCGTCTCCTGGCCGGCCATGGCGGCGTCGAAGCCCGCGGCGAAGGCCTGCAGGCTGGCCTTCACCCCCACGCCCCCGCGCCGGATGGCATCCTCGAACAGTTCGCGCCCGAAGGGCAGCGCGCCCGTCGCCGCCAGCGCCCCGTACAGCGCCGGGCTGATGGGGCTGCCGGCATCTTCGGCCATGCGGCTGAAGTCGGCGGCCACGAAGCGCCGCGCCGCCACCTGGCCGCCCTCGAGCAGTGCGGCCGAATCGACCCGGTCGTCGCCCATCGCCGTGCGCTCCGTCATGGAATACACGCGATGGGTGGACGCGATCAGCGTGGTGCGGTCGTCCGCGACCAGGCCCCGCTGCAAGGCGCGGCCCGCCTCCATCAGCTCGGACGCGATGACGACGTCGACCTCGCCGGGCACCGGCCCCAGCGCCATGACCGGGGCCCGGCCCGGCGGCACGTCCGCCTCGCGGAACATCTCGATGTAGTACACCGTGGCGCCGGTGCGCTGGGCCACGCCCGGCACCGAGGTGGTCTGGGCCAGGTAGCCGTTGTGCTCGGCCAGGTCCACCAGCCAGTCGGCCAGCACCCCGCCGCCCTCGCCGCCCATGGCCAGCACGGCGATGGTCAGCGCGCGCGGCGCGCCCGTGTCGTGGTTGAGGCTCATGCCGCCAAGCCCTCCAGCCGACGGTCGATGCGGCGCTGCAAGGCGCCGATGACGGTCTTCCTGAGCCGCGCCTTGAACTTGTCCCAGCGCCCCGGGTTGTTGATGATCTCGGCCCGGTAGAACGACGGGCACAGCACGGCGGCGTGCGAAACCTCGCCGCACAGCCCGCAGCCGACGCAGCTGTCCACCACCGCCGCGACCGGATCGGTGCGCAGCGGATCGGGATTGTCGCGGATGGTCAGCGAAGGGCAGCCGGACAGACGGATACAGGAATGGTCGCCGGTGCACGTGTCGGGATCCACGCCGAAGCGCTCGCGCACGACGCGCCGGCCTTCGCCTATGGCCTTGCGCATCAGCGGACGCACGCGGCGCTGCTTGTTCAGCATGCATTCGCTCTGCGCCACCACCACCTTCGGCCCCTTCTCCCGCGTGGTCAGCGCCTCGCGCAGCGTGTCGCGCATCTGCGCCACGCCATAGGTACGCGTCACCGTCCGCACCCACTTCACGCCCACCCCGCGCACGGCGTTCTCGATGGGGTTGTTGGTGCTGCGTATCGGGTTCTCGGCCTTGGACGACAGCACGTCCTGTCCGCCGGTGGCGGCCGAATAGCCGTTGTCCACCACCAGCAGCACGTTGTCGGTCTCGTTGAACACGGCGTTGCCCACGCCGCTGGTCAGCCCGTTGTGCCAGAAACCGCCGTCGCCCATGATGGAGATGGTGCGGCGCGAGGTCTCGCGCGTGTTCAGCGCCGAGGCGCCGGCCCACCCCAGGCCGTAGCCCATGGTGGTGGCGCCGAGGTTGAAGGGCGGCAGCACCGAGAACAGATGGCAACCGATGTCGCAGCTGATGTGGTGCTGGCCCAGCTCGCGCTCGACCAGCTTGATGGCGGTGAAGATGGGCCGTTCCGGACAGCCGGTGCAGAACGACGGCGGCCGCCCCTGGACCTGGTCGGAGGCCCGCTGGATGGCGAAGGCCTTGGGATTGTCCGGCATGCGCGCGGGCGTGGCCGGCCGCGCGGCGCGGGGCAGCGCCCGCCCTTCGAGCAGGCCGGGCTCGTAGCGGCGCACGTACTCCGCCAGCCCCTTGAGCAGCACGCCGCCGGTGTATTCCCCCGCCATCGGCAGCACGTCCTTGCCGTGGACCCGCGTATTCAGGTCGGCGCGCCGCAGGATGGCGTGCACCGCCTGCTCGATGTAGTCGGGCTGCCCTTCCTCCACGATCAGGATGCTGCGCTTGCCGGCGCAGAAGCGGACGAATTCTTCGTCCACCAGGGGATAGGTCACGTTCAATACGTACAGCGGGATCCGCGACTGGCCGAAAGCGTCGGCCAGCCCCAGCAGTTCCAGCGCGCGCAGCACGCCGTTGTACATGCCCCCCTGCATGACGATGCCGATGTCCTGCTCGTCGGCGCCGAAGAATTCGTTCATGCCGTGCTGGGTGATGTAGCGCACGGCCGCCGGCCAGCGCCTGGCGATCTTCTCGTGCTCGTGCAGGTAGGAGGCCGGCGGCAGCACGATGCGGTCGACGTCGCGCACGGGGTGCTCGATGGCGTCCTTGAGCGTGAACGCCGGACGCCGGTTGGCCCGCGTCGTGAAGCGGCCATGGACGTGACAGGCGCGGATGCGCAGTTGCAGCATGACCGGCGTATTGCTGGCTTCGGACAGCTCGAAGCCCCGCTCGACCGCGCCCACCATGCTTTCCAGGTTGGGCCGGGGGTCCAGCAGCCAGACCTGCGACTTCATCGCGAAGGCGTGCGAGCGCTCCTGCATGATGCTCGAGCCTTCGCCGTAGTCCTCGCCCACGATCAGCAGCGCGCCGCCGGTCACGCCGCCCGAGGCCAGGTTGGCCAGCGCGTCCGAGGCCACGTTGGTGCCCACGGTGGACTTGAAGGTGACGGCGCCGCGCAGCGGATAATTGACCGAGGCCGCCAGCGTAGCCGTGGCCGTCGCCTCGGAGGCGCTGTGCTCGAAGTGGACGCCAAGTTCTTCCAGGATGTCGTTCGCGTCGGTCAGCACATCCATCAGGTGCGAGATCGGCGCCCCCTGGTATCCCGCCACGTACGACACGCCGGACTGCAGCAGGGCCTTGGTCACGGCCAGGATGCCCTCGCCGCGGAACTCCTCGCCTTCGCCCAGCTTCAGCTTGCCGACCTCGTTCGTGAACGAACGCTCCGCCATGGTCCCGTTCTCCTCTGCCTGGTGTCAGCGCATCATTCTTCTCCTGCACCGGACCGCGGGCCAATGGTTTATTCGTATATTCCACATTCGTTTGGTGAATACCCCGTAGTATCCCTATAAAGATCATCCATGCATGCCGAGCCCGGTGTGTCGTGATTCCCTACATTTTCCGGTATTGATAAATCCATCCTTTGCTGCCAGCATGGCATTTGCGGTTTTGCTGCAAGGAGCGTGCTGTGAAGCAAGATCCTGGCTGGAACCCGACGGCCCGCGCGGACGCCACCGGCGCCGGCATGTCCCGCCGCGGCTTCCTGAAGGCCATCGCGGTGGGCGGCGTCACGGTGTGGATAGCCCCCTTGTACAGCGCCGCCTTCGGCGCCCTGTTCGAGGAACGCATCCTACGCGGCGCGCAGTGGAACCCGGCCGACGGCCGCACCCGCTTTCGCATCGACGGCCACGAGAAAGTGGTGGGCGGCAAGGTCTTCGCGCGCGACATCCGCGCCGCCGACATGCCGCACTGGCCCAGGCAGCAGTCCCATGCGCTGATCCTTCGCGCCACGCTGGCCGACCGGACCTACGAAGGCTTCGACCTGGGGTCGCTGGGCGACGACCTCAAACCCGACCGCGTGGTCACGGCCGAGGACCTGGCCCGCGACAGGCTGGCCTTCCCCAGCTTCTACGGCGACGACATGCTGCTGCCCGCCGGCAAGACGCCTGCCTACCTGGGACACGCGGTCGCCATCCTGATCTTCCACGATTTCGCCCGCTACCAGCTCGCCCGCGGACGGCTGCGCGCCACGCGGGACGTCATCCGCTACGGCGCGGCCACGGGGCCGCTCGACCGCGAGCCCTGGGGCGTGTTCCGGTACGTCCGCGTGGGCGGCGCCTCGCCGGACGACGAGGATGCTTACTCCAGCCTGAAAGACAGCCCGCTCTTCCCCACTGAAAAGAAGACCCTGATCTGGCCTTCGAGCAAGCCCGAGGACAGCCTGGATGCGCGCGGCATGCGCGCGGCCGAGCAGATCGGCGCGGAACTGGCCTCGCCGCCCGCCGACTGGCTGGTGATGAAGCGCCGCTACACCACGCAGTCCATCGACACCGCCGCGCTCGAGCCGGACAACGCGAATTGCTGGTACGACCCGGCCACCCGATCGCTGCACATGGTGCTGGCCACGCAGTCGCCGCAGGAAGTGGCCGAGGCCGCCGCCAAGATGGTGGCCGACAGCGGTTTCCCGCTGGAACACCTGTTCGTGCACCCCTGCTACACGGTCGGGTACGGCTCCAAGGACCACTGCAACGTGCCTTTCTACGGCCTGGTCGCCGCGCTGTACGGCGACGGCCATCCGGTGCGCTTCGCGGTCGACCGCTTCGAGCATTTCCAGACCTCGCTCAAGCGCCATGCCTTCGACATGCAGTACACGATGGCAGTGGACCGCAAGACCGGCAAGCTCCAGTCCTTCCAGGGCACCTTCACGGGCAACGGCGGCGGGCGTTCGAATTTCTCGCCCTCGGTGGTCATGGTGGCCGCCACCGCCGCACAGTCGGTCTATTACTTCCCCAAGAACGACCTGATCGCCGTGGCCGAGGCCACCCGGGCCATCGACGCCGGCTCGGCGCGCGGCTACGGCACGCTGCAAAGCATGGCCGCCACCGAGATGATGATCGACGAGATGGCCGGGGAACTCGGCATCGACCCGATCGAGTTCCGCATCCGCAATGCGCTGCTGTCGGGCATGAAGAACACCCAGGGCGCCATCGCCGGCGGCGCGCTGCGGGTGGACGAGGTGCTCGAGCGCGCGCGCCGCCACCCGCTGTGGACCGAACGGGCGCAGCGCAAGCTGGACTACGAGGCGGCCCATCCGAACGAGCGCTATGGCGTGGGCTTCGGCTGTGTGCAGAAGGACTTCGGCACCGGCGGCGAGGCCGCCTTCGTGCGCGTGGTGCTGACACCGGAGGGACGCATCGAGCTGCACCATACGGGCGTCGAGATCGGCACCGGCATGAGCACTTCGCAGGCCGTGATGTGCGCGCAATGGTTCGGCCGCCCCGCCGACGACGTGCGCACCGCGGTCACCGACTGGTCCGACCTGCCCATGGTCGGCAACGTCGACACCTATACAGTCAAGCAGGAAGAGCAGGACCGGCTGGCCGCCGACCCGATGTGGACGCCGGTCCACGCTTCGCCTTCCAGCGCCAGCAACTCGGTCTACTTCTTCGGGCACGCCACGAAGGAAACGGCCCGCGTCGTGTTCGAGCACGGCCTGTGGCCGGCCGCGATGGCGATCTGGAGCCGCGGCATCGGCGGCGGCCAGGCCGCGCCCCTGGTGGTGCGGCGCGAGGACGCGCGCTGGACCGAACGCGGCCTGACCGCGAACGGGCTGGAACCCCTGCCGCTCGAACGCCTGGTCAAGACCGCCTACGAATCGAACTTCGTGACCGCCGCGGTGGGCCATACCTTCAACCGCTGGCAGTGGGCCGAGGCCGACTTCGACGTGGGCGGCCAGAAGATCCGACGGCCGCTGGACGGCCTGGCCGTGCGCTACGGCGACGGCAGCCGCTCGCCCCAGCCTTACGACGTCATCAGGCGATCGAACGTCTTCTATCCGCCGGCCCAGCGCAACAACGCCGGCGTCACCTACTACAGCGCCAACGCCGCCCTGGCCGAACTGGCCGTCAACCCGACCAGCGGCAAGGTGCGGCTGCTGTCGCACCACTCGGTGCTGGAATGCGGCAAGCCGGTGGTCGAGGAACTGGTGTCGGGGCAATTGCAGGGCGGCATCGCGATGGGCATCGGCCACGCGCTGCACGAGTACCTGCCGCTGTACGAGGACGGCCCCGGCAACGGCACCTGGAACTTCGACCGCTATCACCTGCCGCGCGCGCATGACGTGGCCGTCTGGAGCCAGACCGGCGACATCCTGCCGCCCATCTCGGACACCGATCCCCCCAAGGGCATCGCGGAAGTCGTCATGATCCCCATCGTCGCCGCCATCGTGAACGGCATCGCGCATGCCATCGGCCACCGCTTCACCGACCTGCCGGTCACGCCGGAAAAAATACGGGAGGTCCTGGAACCATGACGATCACGACCTCGCCCCTGACGCTGACCATCAACGGCAAGCAGGTCGGGCCCATGGACGTGCCCGACGCCTTAATGATGGTCGACTTCCTGCACGAGTATCTGGGCCTGACCGGCTCGCGTCTGGGCTGCGGCATCGGCGTCTGCCATGCCTGTACGGTGCTGCTGGACGGCCCCGGCGGCGCCGAGGAGATCCGCACCTGCATCACCGGCGCCCACTACTTCAACGGCAAGCGCATCCGGACTATAGAAGGCCTGGCCGAGCGCGACGACCAGCGGAAGATCATCGCCATCACCCCCGTCCAGCAGGCCTATCTGGACCACTACAGTTTCCAGTGCGGCTACTGTACGCCCGGCTTCGTGATCGGCGCGACCGCGCTGATGGAGCGGCTCAAGGCCCACCCCGTGCGCGCCGACCAGCTGGAAGAAACGATTACCGAACACCTGGGCCGCCACATCTGCCGCTGTACCGGCTACGTGCGCTACTTCGAGGCGGCCAAGGCCGTGATCCTCGCCACCCCTGGCCTCGTCCTCAAGGAGAGCTGAGATGACCCGCCCGTCCCCCCGGCGACGCGGTCCCATCGTCGCCCTCGTCATCCTGGTCCTGATCGTCGCCGCCATCGCCGCGGCGATCCTGGGCAACCGCGACGCGCCGCCCGACCGCGCGCCGCAGCGGGTCCAGGCCACGCAGGAACAATTGCAGCTGGGCCGCTACCTGGCCCGCGCCGCCGATTGCGCGGCCTGCCACCAGACCGCCGACGGCGCCGCCTACGCCGGCGGCTTCCCGCTGCAAACGCCCTTCGGCACGCTGTACGGCACCAACATCACGCCCGACCCCGACCACGGCATCGGCCGCTGGACCGCCGACGAATTCCATCGCGCCCTGACCGAAGGCAAGGCCCCCCACGGCCGCAACCTCTACCCCGCCATGCCGTACACGGCCTACCACGACATCCCGCGCGCCGACGCCGACCTGATCTACGCCTACCTGATGAACGTGCGGCCCAGCGCCCAGCCCAACAAGAAGCCCGAGATCCCCTTCCCGCTCAATCTGCGCGTGCTGATGACGGGCTGGAACCTGCTGTTCGTCGACCACGACCCGCTGCCCGCCGCCTCGCAGGGCGAATCGGCGCAATGGGTGCGCGGCCGCTACCTGACCAACGTGCTGGGCCACTGCGGCGAATGCCACACGCCGCGCGGCAAGCTGGGCCAGCTGCACCGCGGCGACTGGCTGCAGGGCTACACCCTGAACCGCTTCGAGGCGCCGTCCCTGACCCCGCAGGCCCTGGCCGAACGCGGCTGGACGCCGGAAGACCTGCAACGCTTCCTGCGCATCGGCCTCGCGCCCCAGGGCATCGCCGCCGACGAGATGTACCCCGTCATCCTGCACAGCACCCAATACCTGACCGACGACGATCTGAAGGCCATGTCCGCCTTCCTGCTGGGCGACCAGCCCCCCAGGCTCGCCCCCGCCCCGCAAGCCAAGCCCGACAACGCCGCCCCCTCCCCCGGCCGGCGCGTCTACCTGAACACCTGCGCCGCCTGCCACGGCGTCGACGGCGAAGGCCACCCACCCGGCATGCCCCCCCTGGCCGCCAACAGCACCGTCCGCCTGGAAAGCCCCCGCAACCTGCTGCTCTCCATCCTGGACGGCCTGCCCGCCCAGCGCCTGCCCGACGGCACCAGCATCGGCGAGATGCCCGGCTTCGCCCACCGCCTGACCGACGACGAGGTCGCCCAACTGACCAACTACATGCGCACCACCTGGTCCACCCGCGAAGGCCAGGTCACCGCCGGCGACGTGGCGACACTGCGCGAGGGCAAATGAAAGGGGGTAAGCCCCCTTCATTTGCTCGCTGAATATTCCGTAGAATCCCCATAAGGCCCCCGGATACCCGCCCGCCCCTCATCCAGGACGCTCACCACCATCACACAGGCAGATGGCGCAGGCCGGCGGCAGGGGCGCAGGCCATGGGGGCGCATTCGGAGCCGCCGGTGGGTGGGTAGTCGGCGGGGAAGCAAGGGCGCAGCTGTTTGAGCGCGGCAGTAGGGACAGTCCGGGGGACTGTCCCCGCGCGAGTTCTGTGCCCGCCCCGCCGGCTGCCCACCCACCGGGAAGTCCCGGCAACGCCGGGACCGGCTTCGCTGCGCCCCCATGGCCTGCGCCCCTGCCGCCGGCCGTCTCAAGAACTCAAACCATCATGAACTTCCGCCAACTAGACCTGAACCTCCTACGCGTCCTGGTCTCCATCCACCAAACCCGCTCCGTCACCGCCGCCGGCAAACTCCTCTCCCTCTCCCAACCCGCCACCAGCAACGCCCTGGCCCGCCTGCGCTACTTCTTCGACGACGAACTCTTCCTGCGCACTCCCCAGGGGCTGGTGCCCACCCGCATCTGCGAACAGATCGCGCCCACCGTCGCAGCCGAGCTGCGCGCCCTGGAAACCGCGGTGACCGGACGCGAAGCCTTCGACCCCCAGCACAGCCACGTCGAATGGCGGGTCTCCATGTCCGACCTGGGCGAAATGACCTTCCTGCCGACCCTGGCCGCGGCGCTGCACACCGAAGCCCCGCACTCCCGGCTGACCAACATTTCCGTGCCCGCCAACGACGTCGCCGCCGCCCTGGAAGCGCGCGAAATCGACTTCTGCCTGGGCATCCTGCATCCCAAGCAGCGCGGCATCCAGGCCGACGTGCTGTTCCACGAACCCTACGTGGCGATCACTTCGCCGGACTGGACGCCCACGCCCGGACACAAGGGCAGGACGCTCAGCCCCACCGAACTGGCGAGCGCATCGCTGCTGGTGGCCTCGCCCACGGCGACCTTCCACGACAGCGTCAGCGAAATGCTGACGCGCCTGAAGCTCGACGACCGCATCGCCGTGCGGGCACGCCATTTCGGCGCGCTGCCCGAGATGGTCATGAACTCGCGCATGCTGGCCATCGTCCCCACGACGTATGCGCGCAACGCCCAGCCGCGCTATGGATTCAAGGTATGGACCCTGCCCTATGCGCCCGCCTACGACGTGCGCCTGCTGTGGCACGCCAGCACTGCGCGCGATCCGTCGCTGCAGTGGGTGCGGGCGCTGGTGCACAGGCTGTTCCGGGTGCCCACGGCGGGCGAGGATGGCGCCGCTCCGGCCAAACGCGCGCGGCGGCGGGCGGCGCCTCAGTGATAGTCGTCTTCGCGCTGGTGCCGTACGGCAAGGATGGTGACGGAATCAGGCCCATCGATCTCGAACAGGGCTACGTAACCCGTACCGCCGAAAGGAATCAGCAGTTCGCGCAGGTAGGGCGAATGCGGCGTCGCTTTTCTGCAGGTATAGGGCGAACGCTCAAGAATCTCGACGCCATCCCGGATTGCGGCCAAGGCCTGGCCGGCCAGGCCCGGATCATCGGGATCCCTCTCCAGGACAAAATCATAGAGCCGCAGAAGGTCCTGCTCGGCTTCCCGCGTGAAACGAACGCGGTACATCAAGACCGCTTGCGCCGGTCGACCTTCGCTGCCTCCAGGCGCTGCTGCAGCTTGTCCAATACGGCTTGCGACGATGCGTAGTCCCCCGACTCCCGCGCCCGGTCACGCGAGGCCAGGGCCCGGGCCAGGAAAGCAGCCTGCGCCTCGCGGCGCGATACAGCCGAACGAACAGCCTGCTCGACAAAGCTGGACAAACTCTCCCCGGCTTCGAGGACTCTTTCAGCAGCCTCGCGCAGTTCCGGCTCTACCCGCAGGGGGGGAAGCGTGGCGGTTTTCATGGCAACCCCCAAATGCATCGCATTTGCAATACATTAACGCAACGCAGGGCCATCGGCAAGCTAGGGGACGTATTCAATCCGCCTAGCGCACCTCGGCCCGTATGGCTTCCCGCACCCGCGCCGCCATCGCATGGCGGTGGTCCTCGTCGCCGTTCTCGGCCGTGATGGGCGGCAGGTAGACGACCTGCACCGCCACGCCGGTCGAGCCCAGTACCCGCCAGGCATTGCCCATCAGCGTTTCCTCGCCCACATAGGAAGGCAAGGTGCTGCGCGCGCCATGATGGAGATAGCGCAGCGCCACCGGCAGCACCGGCACGCCGGCACGCCGCGCGGGTTCGAACAGGGCGGCGTGGAAAGGCAGCACATCGAAACCATCGGAGGTGGTCCCCTCTGGGAACAGTCCGATCAATTGCCCCCGGTCGAACCGTTCACGCATGGCCTGGGCCACGTGATGCAGCGCGCGCCGGTTGCCGCGTTCGATGAACACCGTGCCGACCCCGGCGATCAGCCAGCCCAGCACCGGCCAGGA
Organism: Pigmentiphaga kullae; assembly: GCF_004216695.1. GTDB lineage: Bacteria > Pseudomonadota > Gammaproteobacteria > Burkholderiales > Burkholderiaceae_B > Pigmentiphaga > Pigmentiphaga kullae. Next base: position 1,973,859 of record NZ_SGXC01000001.1, on the reverse strand, counting down.
ACGCAGTTCCTGTTTGCCGACGAAGATGGTGCAGCGCACGCTGCTGAGCGCGTAGATGTCCAGCCACGACACGTGGTTGGCGATCAGCAAGGCGGCGCCGTCCACGGGCGGATGGCCGCTGACATAGACCCGCACGCCGCACCAGCGCAGCAGCCAGCGGGACCACCAGTTGTTGATCCGGTCGCGCTGTGCCACCTCGAACCGCCGGAACACCGTGGCCAGCACGATGAGGCCGAATATCACCCACAACGTGACGAGCAGGAAACGCAGCGAGAACCGCAGCAGGTGGGCAATAAAGCGCAACCAAGCAATCACGTCAGTGTCTCCGCGTGCGAAGCTGCACGCTCTGATCCAGGGCACAGCGGATCCGGCTTTGCCGGTCCGCCAGTGCCGCCCCCTGGGGGGCGCGCGTCAGCGCGTAGGGGGGGGACACGATTCGTAGGCCACGTGACCGGCGACGATGGTCATGCGGACCTTGCCGGGCAACTCCATGCCCAGGAACGGCGTGTGCTTGCCCTGGCTTTGCAAGCTGTCTTCGCTGACCAGCCAGTGCGCGTCCAGGTCGACCAGGCAGAGATCGGCCAGCGCCCCGGCGCCCAGTTGCCCGCACGAGGCCAGCACCCTGGTGCCCAGGACCCGGGCGGGTTCGCTGGTGACCCGCGCCACCGCGCGCGCGACAGGCAGATCGGTGTCGCGGGCCCATTTCAGCGCCAGCGACAACAGCAGTTCCAGGCCCGTGGCGCCGGGCTCGGCCTCGCCGAAGGGCAACAGTTTGTAGTCCTCGTCCACCGGCGTGTGGTCCGAGCAGATCGCATCGATGGTGCCGTCCGCCAGGGCGGCCTGGATGGCGTCGCGGTCGCGCTGGCCGCGCAGCGGCGGCGTCAGCCGGCAATGCGCGTCGAAGTAGCCGATGTCGACGTCGGTCAGATGCACGTGGTGGGCGCTGACGTCGCAGGTCACCGGCAGGCCCTCGGCGCGGGCGCGGCGCACCAGCTCGATGCCGGCGGCGCTGGAGATGCGGCACAGGTGCAGGCGCGCACGGGTGGCGCGCTGCAGTTCGAACAGCGTGTGCAGGGCGATGGTCTCGGCCTGCTCGGGAATGCCGGCCAGGCCCAGGCGCGAGGCCATGGCGCCGCTGGCGGCCACGCCTTCGCGGGCCAGCCACGGGTCTTCCGGACGCAGCCACAGCGCGTAGTCGAAGGTGCGGGCGTACTGCATGGCGCGCAGCAGCACGTTGGTGTCGGCGATGTGCGCGTCGGCCTGCGAGAACGCCACGCAGCCGGCCTCGGTCAGCTCGGCCATCTCGGTGATGATCTCGCCCTTCAGGCCGACCGTCATCGCGCCCAACGGGTAGACGTGCGACTGGTTGAGCTGGCGCGCGCGGTGCTTGAGCATCTCGACCAGTCCGGGCTCGTCCAGCACCGGATCGGTGTCGGGCGGCAGCACCAGGCTGGTCACGCCGCCGGCCAGCGCCGCCTGCAGTTCGGATTCCAGCGTGGCGCGGTGCTCGAAGCCGGGCTCGCGCAGCCGGGCGGACAGGTCCACCAGGCCAGGCAGGACCGCCAGGCCCCGCGCATCGATCAGGCGATTGGGCACGAAGCCCGCCGGCGCCTGGCCGATGCCGACCACGCGCCCCGCGGCGATGTAGATGTCGTTGACGGCGTCCACGCCGTTGGCCGGGTCGATCAGGCGGCCGCCCTGGATATGGATTTTCATGGGTCAGGCTCCTGCGACGATGCTCATGACGGCCATGCGGACCGCGATGCCGAACGTGACCTGGTTCAGGATGACGGCCTGCTTGCCGTCGGCCACCGGGGAGTCGATCTCCACGCCGCGGTTCATCGGTCCGGGATGCATGACGATCGCATCGGGCTTGGCCAGCGCGAGCTTCTCCTGCGTCAGGCCGTAGTGCTTGAAGTATTCCTGCGCCGAGGGCAGCAGCGCGCCGCGCATGCGCTCGTTCTGCAGGCGCAGCATGATGATCACGTCCACGCCCTTGAGGCCTTCGGCCATGTCGGTGAACACGCGCACGCCCATCTGCTCGAGGCCGGAAGGCAGCAGCGTCAGCGGGCCGATGGCCCGCACCTCGGGCACGCCCAGCGTGGTCAGCGCGTGGATGTCGGAGCGGGCCACGCGCGAGTGCAGGATGTCGCCGACGATCGCCACCGTGAGCTTGGTGAAGTCCTTCTTGTAGTGGCGGATGGTGTACATGTCCAGCAGCCCCTGGGTCGGGTGCGCGTGGCGGCCGTCGCCGGCGTTGATCACGTGCACGTGGGGCGCCACGTGCTGGGCGATCAGGTGCGGCGCGCCGCTGGAGGCGTGCCGCACCACGAACAGGTCGGCCTGCATGGCCGACAGGTTGTTGATGGTGTCCAGCAGCGACTCGCCCTTGCTGGCCGACGAGGCGTTGATGTTCAGGTTGTAGACGTCGGCCGACAGGCGCTTGGCCGCGATCTCGAACGTCGTGCGCGTGCGCGTGGAGTTCTCGAAGAACAGGTTGAACACGCTCTTGCCGCGCAGCAGCGGCACTTTCTTGATCTCGCGATCGGCCAGCGGCACGAACGACTCCGCGGTGTCGAGGATCTGGTTCAGGATCGCGCGCGGCAATCCCTCCACGGTCAACAGGTGGGTGAGTTCGCCGTTGCTGTTGAGCTGCGGGTTACGCATGGTGCGGCTCCTGGGGCGGCAGGGTTTCGAAATCGATCTTGAAGGCATCCCCGGCGCGCGACAGCACGAGGCTTTGTCCCGGCGCCAGGTCGACGGTGGCCGCGGCGAAGTCGGCCGCCACGGGCAGCTCGCGCCCGCCCCGGTCCACCAGCACGGCCAGCCGGATGGACGCCGGGCGCCCATAGTCGAACAGCTCGTTCATGGCCGCGCGCAGGGTGCGGCCGGTGTAGAGCACGTCGTCGATCAGGACCAGGTGCTTGTCGTCCACGTCGAAAGCGATGTCGGAAGGCTTGACCTGGGGATGCAGGCCGATGCGCGCGAAGTCGTCGCGGTAGAAACTGATGTCCAGCTTGCCCGGCGCCTCGGGCAGGCCGAGGTCGCGGTGCAGCCGCTCGGCTATCCACGATCCCCCGGAATGGATGCCGACCAAATGGGTGCGGTCGGCCGGCAGCGTGCCCAGCAACTGGCGCACGGCGTCGCGCAGCCGCGCATACAGCGCCTCGGCGTCGAGGTTGGGAGGGGTTGGATTCATGGCAGTCTCGGATCAGGGAGAACGGGGCGTGTCGAAGTAGCTTTGCAGGATGATGGCGGCGGCCACCGCGTCCACGCGCAGCCCGCGGCCGGCCGCCCCCATCTCGGACTGGGCGGCCAGGCTGGTGCCGCGCTCGTCCACCAGTTCCACGGGCAGCCCGTAACGGCCGTTCAACTGGTTGGCGAAACGCCGGCACAGGGCCGTCATGGGCTGCTCGCCGCCGTCGGCGTCCAGCGCCAGGCCCACCACCAGGCGGGACGGCTGCCATTCGCTCAGCAATTGCTCGATGCGGCCGAAGCGCGCCTCGCGCGTGGTGTTGGCGATGACTTCCAGCGGACGCGCGTGGCCGGTCAGCGTATTGCCGACGGCAACGCCGATGAACTGGGTTCCGTAGTCGAAGGCGAGCAGCGTTTCGTCAGGCATGGCCGGCTTCGCCCGCCAGCATGATCGGGGCGATGCCCAGCAGCGCCAGCGCGGCGTCGAAACGGTCGGCAGGCGGAACGTTGAAGATGATGTCGGACGACGCCGACACGCTGAGCCAGGCGTTCTCGGAGATCTCGTCCTCGAGCTGGCCCGCGCCCCACCCCGCGTAGCCCAGGGTGACCAGCAGCTTGCCCGGCCCCTGGCCGTCGGACACCGCCTGCAGCACGTCGCGCGAGGTGGTCAGGGCCAGGTCGCCGACCTTGATGGAGGAGTTGTAGTCGCCCACCGGGGCGTGCAGCACGAAGCCGCGGTCGGTCTGGACCGGTCCGCCGAAGAACACCGGGGCTTCCGCCTGCGGGGAATCGTCCAGCGACAGCTCGATCCGCTCGAACAGGCCCGCCAGGGTCAGGTCGGTGGGACGGTTGATGACCAGGCCCAGCGCCCCCTTGGGGGTGTGTTCGCATACGTAGATGACCGCGCCGGCAAAGTTCGGGTCGGCCATGGCGGGCATGGCGATCAGGAACTGATTCGTGAGATCGATATTGGCGCGTTCGCTCATACCTGAATTGTAAACGCCCGGGGCGGGTCAGATCTCGACCATCTCAAAATCTTCCTTGCGGGCGCCGCATTCGGGACAAACCCAATTGGGCGGCACGTCTTCCCACTTGGTGCCGGGAGGAATACCCTCTTCCGGCAGGCCGGCTGCCTCGTCGTAGATCCAGCCGCAAATCAGACACATCCAGGTACGCATCGTCGTTCAATCTTACCAAGCCCCGCCCCCGCGAACCGGGAACCATCGGGCATCCATTAGAATCTCGCATCTTACCGAAACACCGTGGGCCTCGCCCGGATCCCCGCCGGACGACCCTGCCTTTCGAGACTTTTCGTTGCCAGCCGCTCCCACGCCACCCCTCGTTCTGACCTTCGCCCCCTCCGACCCCAGCGCCGGCGGGGGTATCCAGGCCGACCTGCTGACCTGTGCCAGCATGGGATGCCATGCGCTGACCGTGCTGACCGGCTACACCGTGCAGGACTCGGCCGGCCTGGAGGACGGCGAAGCCGTCGCGCCCGAATGGATCGACGACCAGGCCCGCAGCCTGCTGGAGGACATGCCGGTGCGTGCCTTCAAGATCGGCGGGCTATTCTCGGCCGAGGCGGTGTCGGCCGTGGCCGAGATCCTGGCCGACTACTCGGCCGTGCCGGTCGTGCTGCACCTGGGGGCCGATCCCCCGGACGCGGACGACGCCGAAACCGAGGACTCGGCCGAGGAAATCATGGCCGCCACCATCGAACTGCTGGTACCCCAGGCGACCCTGGTCGTGGCCGACAGCCTGCGGCTGGAGCAACTGGTGGCGGACGGCCTGCTGGACCTGGACTCGGCCGACGAGACCGCCGCCCAGGCGCTGCTGCGCCGGGGCGCCGCCTGGGTGCTGGCCACCGGCCTGCACCAGCCCGGCGACATCGTGGTCAACACGCTGCGCGGCGGCGGCGACAACGCCGCCGAACCCGCGGGCGAATACCGCTGGCCCCGGCTGCCCGGCAATTTCCGCGGCGCCGGCCCCACCCTGTCGGCCGCGCTGGCCGCCCTGCTGGCCAGCGGCATGGACGTGCGCGACGCCACGGCCGAGGCCCAGGAATACACGTGGCAGGCGCTGGCCTCGGGCTTCCAGCCCGGCATGGGCCGGCTGCTGCCCGACCGCTTCTTCTGGGCCAAGCAGGGCGAACAGGCGGCGGCCGGCGACGAGGCCGCGCCCGATTCCACCGAGGAGCCCACGCCATGAGTCCCGATCCGGCCCTGGCCCACCCCCTGCGCGGCCTGTACGGCATCACGCCCGAATGGGACGACACCGCCCGGCTGGTGGCCGCCGTGGAAGCGGCCGCCCGCGGCGGGCTGCGCGCCGTGCAGCTGCGCCGCAAGCTGGCCGAGCCGGCCAAGCGGCTGGAACAGGCGCGCGCCTTGCGCGCCGCCTGCGACCGCCTGGACGTGCTGCTGATCATCAACGACGACTGGCGGCTGGCCATCGAAGCCGGCGCCGACGGCGTCCACCTGGGTCGCGAGGACGGCGACATCGCCCCGGCCCGCCAGGCCGGCGGACCGGCGCTGCTGATCGGCGCCTCCTGCTACGACGAACCCGGGCGCGCCCGCGCCGCGCTGGCCGCCGGCGCCGACCACGTGGCCTTCGGCGCCGTGTTCGACTCGCCCACCAAACCCGCGGCCGTGCGCGCCCCGCTGTCCTGCCTGACCGAGGCGCGCGGCCTGCGGCGGCCCGACGGCACCCGGCCCGCCATCGTGGCGATCGGCGGCATCACGCCCGCCAACGCCGGGCTGGCCGTGGCGGCGGGCGCCGACGCGCTGGCCGTGATCACCGCGCTGTTCGGCGCCGACGACATCGAAGCCGCCGCGCGGGCCTTCGCCCAGGCCTGGGCCGAGGACCCCGCCGGCAATCCCACCAAGGCATGACCATGATCCGCAACGCAGAACTCTTCGAACGCGCCTGCCGCACCATTCCCGGCGGCGTCAATTCGCCGGTGCGCGCCTTCCGCTCGGTGGGCGGCACCCCGCCCTTCATCGAACGCGCCGCCGGTCCCTACACCTGGGATGCCGACAAGAAGCAGTACATCGACTACGTGGGCTCCTGGGGCCCGGCCATCCTGGGCCACGCCCATCCGGAAGTGATCCGGGCCGTGCAGGAGGCCGCCGTCAACGGCCTGTCGTTCGGCGCCCCCACCGAGGCCGAGATCGAACTGGCCGAGATGCTCGTGCACCGCCTGCCCTCGATCGAACAGGTGCGCCTGGTCAGCTCGGGCACCGAGGCCACCATGAGCGCGATCCGGCTGGCCCGCGGCTACACCGGCCGGGCCAAGATCATCAAGTTCGAGGGGTGCTACCACGGCCATGCCGACAGCCTGCTGGTGAAGGCCGGCTCGGGCCTGCTGACCTTCGGCAACCCGACCTCGGCCGGCGTGCCGCCCGAGTTCACCTCGCACACCCTGGTGCTGGACTACAACGACATCGCCGGCGTGGAAGCCGCATTCAAGCAGTACGGCGACGAGATCGCCTGTGTCATCGTCGAGCCCGTGGCGGGCAACATGAACCTGGTCCAGCCCGTGACCGGCTTCCTGCAGGCGCTGCGCGACCAATGCACCCGCCACGGCGCGGTGCTGATCTTCGACGAGGTCATGACCGGCTTTCGCGTCGGCCCGCAGGGGGTGCAGGGCCGCACCGGCATCGTGCCCGACCTGACCACCCTGGCCAAGGTCATCGGCGGCGGCATGCCCATCGGCGCCTTCGGCGGCCGGCGCGACATCATGGCCCACATCGCCCCGCTGGGCGGGGTCTACCAGGCCGGCACGCTGTCGGGCAACCCCGTGGCCGTGGCCGCGGGCCTGACCACCCTGCGCCTGCTGGCCGAGCCGGGCTTCTACGAAAAGCTGGAAGCCCAAACCGGCAAGCTGGTGCAGGGCCTGCGCGCGGCGGCCGCCAGCGCGGGCGTGCCCTTCAGCGCCGACCACGTGGGCGGCATGTTCGGCCTGTACTTCCGCGATACGGTGCCGACCACGCTGGCCGAGGTCTCGGCCTCGGATACCGCCGCGTTCAACAAGTTCTTCCACGCCGCGCTGGTGCGCGGCGTGAGCTTCGCGCCGTCGGCGTTCGAGGCCGGCTTCGTCTCGATCGCCCACGACGACGACGTCATCGCCCGTACCGTCGCCATCGCCGGCGAAGCCTTCGCCGAACTCAATCCCTGATCCGGCGGGGCGCAGGCCGCGCCCCGCTCCTTCCGCTCCGCGAGGACAGCCATGGCCGTCAATCTGCACATTCCCGCTCCCGAACTCGTCTTCCCGGTGGACGGCGTCGAAATCGGCGTCACCGAAGCCGGCATCCGCAAGGCCGGCCGCCGCGACCTGACCGTTTTCCGGCTGGCCGAAGGCACCAGCGTGGCCGGCGTCTTCACGCGCAACCGCTTCCGCGCCGCGCCGGTGCAGGTATGCGAGGAACACCTGGCGCAATCGCTGCCCATCCGCGCCATGGTCGTCAACACCGGCAATGCCAACGCCGGCACGGGCGAGCCCGGCCTGGCCGCCGCCCGCGCCACCTGCGACGCGCTGGCGAAGCTGCTGGGCCTGGATCCGCGCCAGGTCCTGCCTTTCTCGACCGGCGTGATCCTGGAGCCGCTGCCGGTGGACCGCATCGAGGCCGGCCTGCCGGCCGCCGTCAAGGCGCTGGCGCCCGGCAACTGGACCGAGGCCGCGCACGGCATCATGACCACCGACACGCTGCCCAAGATCGTGTCCAGCAGGGCCAACATCGGCGGCCACCCGATCACCCTGACCGGCATCAGCAAGGGCGCCGGCATGATCCGCCCCAACATGGCGACCATGCTGGGCTTCCTGGCCACCGACGCCGCCATCGCCCCGGCCCTGCTCAAGCGCATGGCAGGCCAGGTCGCCGACGTCTCGTTCAACCGCATCACGGTGGACGGCGACACCTCCACCAACGACTCCTTCATCATCGCCGCGACCGGCCGCGCCGGCCTGCGCATCGAGTCCGAATCGGATCCGCTCTACCCCGAGCTGCTGGCCACGCTGAAGGCCGCGGCGACCAAACTGGCGCAACTGATCGTGCGCGACGCCGAAGGGGCGACCAAGTTCATGACCATCCGGGTCGAGGACGCCGGCAGCCAGGAAGAGGCGCTCAAGGTCGCCTATTCGGTGGCGCATTCGCCGCTGGTCAAGACCGCGTTCTATGCCTCGGACCCCAACCTGGGACGCATCCTGGCGGCCATCGGCTACGCCGGCATCGACGACCTGGATGTGGGCCGGGTCAACCTGTGGCTGGACGACGTGTGGGTGGCGAAGAATGGAGGACGCAATCCCGACTACCGGGAAGAAGACGGCCAGCGCGTGATGAAGCAGGCCGAGATCGCCGTGCGCATCTCGCTGGGCCGGGGGAAAGTGACCGAGACGGTGTACACCTGCGATTTCTCGCATGAGTACGTGAGCATCAACGCCGACTATAGGTCGTAGAGGCCCCCCTACGCCCTTCGGGCGCCCCCTCGAGGGGGCAATGCGCGAGGACCGGAAGGGAAGCCCACCCCCTACGCCCTTCGGGCGCCCCCTCAAGGGGGCAATGCGCGAGGACCGGCAAAGCCGGATCCTCCGCATTCTGGATTAAAAGACCGCAATATCAGTCCTTATATCTATTAAGGACTGATATTGCGGTCTTTTTTGATTTTTGAGAATATGTCTGCAATTTCGGTCCTTAAGTTATTTTAGGACTAATATTGCAGACATGAAACGCGACGAAACTCCGCTGCTGCCTGATGGCCGGGTGACCGAGGCACGCTTGCTGGGCGAACGGATCACCCAATTGCGCCAGGGGCTGAAGCTGCGCCAGGCCGACGTCGCCGCGCGCGCGGGCGTCTCGCGCTCCACCGCCGTGCTGATCGAAAAAGGCGACCCCGGCCGCACCCTTGCCCAGGTTCTGCGGTACATCCATGCGATGGCGCCGGACGTCTCGCTGTTAGCCCTGTTGTCGGGCGAGGCGCCCGCCCTGATCGCCCTGCACGCGCGCAAGCTCCCGCAACGCGTGCGCGCCGCGACCAGGAACGAGCTGCGCGACCTGGACTTTTGAGGACTGACCTTGCCCCCCCGTCGCTCCCACGACCGCGTCGCGATCTTCGCCCACATCGCCGACCATGCCGACCACCGGCACCATTTCGTGCCTGCGGGGCTGCTGGACAAGGAACGCGCGGCTTCGGACCAGCAGGTCATGAGCTTCGCCTACGGCTTGCGCTATCTAAAGCGCCCGGAGGCCTTCGATGTCGACCCTCGCGCGTTGAGCCTGGCGCGAGCGCGGGAACGTCCCGGTACACGCTGGTATCCATCGGCCGGACTGGATGAATTCGGCGGCATCCGTGACGCCGCCCCCGACGCCTGGGGCCGGCGCGTCATCGAAGCGCGGCTGAACGCCGCGCCCAACAGCCTGGACGAGTTCACCTATCTGCTTGAAGCGGGCAGCGATCGCGTGGGCGCGCTTGACGTACGTGAAGCGCTGGATGCACCGACCCGAAATCCGGCCGGGAATCTAGCGAGCCTACGGTATCTGCTGCAAGCCGCTGCCGCCGTGGACGCGGGCGAGCCCGTCCCCGGCCATCTCATTCCGTACCTGGGCGGCGCTCCCTCGGCGGGCGGGGCACGCCCGAAGGCGTCCTTGCGCGACGAGGACGGCGTGCTGTGGCTGGCCAAATTCCCCGCGCGAAACGACGCCTACGACATGGCTATCGTCGAAGCCGGCGCCCTGGACCTGGCTCGCGCGGCAGGCCTCACTGTGCCACCGCTGCGAGTCCTCGCCGTCGGAGTCCAGCGCGTGCTGCTGGTGCGCCGCTTCGATCGCTACTGGGCGCCGGCCGGCCAACCCTTGCCGGTCGGCTCTCGCGGCTATGACTCCCGGCCCCAGGTCGGTTTCACCGAGGGGCGTATCCCCCAAGCCAGCGCGCTGACGATGATGGGATGTCCGGAGATGGACTCCGCGGCCAAAGGCTACAGGGATCTTGCACAGACCATACGCGAACAGGTGGCGCCTGCCTGCATCGCGGCCGACAACGAAGAATTGTTCGCCAGGATGGCACTGAATATCTTCATCAACAACGATGACGACCATCTGCGCAATCACGCCTTCTCCTATGACGCCCAATTGTCCGGTTGGCGGCTGAGTCCGCTCTATGACGTCGTCCCGCGTCCGACGGTCGCGCGAGAGCGCCGGCTGCACCTGAGCGTGGGCCTGCAAGGAAAGCTCGCCACACTGGACAACGCCATGAGCGAGTTCGCGGCTTTCGTTCCCGACAAGCCCGCCGCGCTGGGCGTGATCCGCCGCGTATGGGGTGCCGTACGCGGCTGGAAGCAAGTATTCGAAGCGCACGGTGCCACACCTACGCTCATCCGCACGCTGGAGCAGGCCATCCGCCCCTTGAGCGACATCGCCAGCCCGGAATTGGAACGCGAGTTGCGACGACGTCCGCCCGCCCCGCCGGGCGCACCATTGAAAAAAATGGTGCAATACCCGATGCCGTAGATGGATACCGGCCCGTGCGGCCTGCCCGCCCGGGCCGGTATCCATCGTTCAAGAACACGATCCGGGGCCCGCGCGGCGCCGGCCGAAGATAGGAACGCCGCTGTGCCGAACGAGTCCTCCCCACCTGTCGATCTGGCCTCTTTCCTGAAACGCGCCGAGGGCGTTCTCGCCCAGCTCGAAGCCTGGCTGCCCCCCGCCCCGCCTCCCGTGGACTGGAATTCCCACGCCTTCCGCTGGCGCAAGCGCGGAACGCGGGGCTGGCTGGAGCCGGTGCGGCACATCGCGCGCATCGACATGGACGACCTCCAGCACATCGATCGCCAGAAGGACGTGATCAACCGCAACACGGTGCAGTTCCTGGAAGGCAAGCCGGCCAACAACGTGCTGATGACGGGCGCGCGCGGCACCGGCAAGAGTTCGCTGGTGAAGGCCATGCTGGCCGCCCATGGCGACCGCGGCCTGCGCCTGATCGAGGTCGACAAGAGCGACCTGGGCGACCTGCAGGAAATCGTCGAGACCGTGGCCGAGCGGCCCGAGCGCTTCCTGATCTTCGCCGACGACCTGTCGTTCGAGGAAGGCGAGGCCGGCTACAAGGCGCTCAAGTCGGTGCTGGACGGCTCCATCGCCGCCTCGACCCAGAACGTGCTGATCTACGCCACGTCCAACCGGCGCCACCTGATGCCGGAATACATGCACGAGAACCTGCAGGCCAAGCACCAGAGCGACGGCGAGATCCATCCCGGTGAGACCGTCGAGGAAAAGATCTCGCTGTCCGAGCGCTTCGGCCTGTGGCTGTCGTTCTATCCGTTCAAGCAGGACGACTACCTGGACATCGTCGCGCACTGGCTGCGCGAGCTGGGATGCAGCGAGGAGTCCATCGCCAGGTCCCGTACCGAAGCGCTGCAATGGACGCTGGAGCGCGGCTCGCGCTCGGGCCGGGTCGCCTGGCAATTCGCGAAAGACTGGGCAGCGCGGAATGACTAAGATCGTCGATGTCGCGGTGGGCGTGATGCTGCGGCCGGACGGCAGTCTGCTGCTGGGGCAGCGGCCCGAAGGCAAGCCTTATGCGGGGTGGTGGGAGCTGCCCGGCGGCAAGCTGGAGCCGGGCGAGACGATATTGCAGGCACTGGCGCGCGAGCTGAAGGAAGAGCTGGGGGTGACGGTGCTGGAATCGTCGACCTGGGTCACGCACGTGCACGCCTACTCGCACGCCACCGTCAGGCTGTATTTCTGCCGCGTCACGCGCTGGGAAGGCGAACCTCGGGGGCTGGAGTCGCAGGCCCTGCAATGGGGGCGGATACGGGATGCGAGCGAGGCCGAGGTGCGGGCGGCAAGGCGCGATCACGAGGAACGGCTGCAGGCGCTGGAAGCGCGCATCGCCCGGGGCGAGCAGCCCACCGACCTGGAAGCGGCCCAGGCGCGCGCGCAGGCGCCGGAGGATGCGCTGGGACTGGCGCTGGAACCGCGTATCGGCCCCCTGCTGCCGGCCACGCTGCCGCCGCTGCGGTGGCTGCACGTGCCCGATACCTATGCCATCACGAACATCGGCGCGCCCGCCAACGTCGACACCTTCCTGCAACGCCTGGACGCCGCGCTGGCCGCGGGCCTGAAGCTGGTCCAGTTCCGCGAACCGGGCTGGCCCGGCGGCGCGGCCGACGAAGGGTTGCGCCAGGTGCTGGAACAGGTGGTGGCGCGCGCCCGCTCGGCCGGCGCACGGGTGCTGGTCAACAGTGCCCACCCGCGCGACTGGATCGCCGATGCCGACGGCCTGCACCTGCGCGCCGCCGACGTCCCGGCCCAGCGCCCCGCGCTGCCGCCCGGCGCGATGCTGGGCGTATCGGCCCACGACGCCGCGGAACTGGAGCGGGCGCGCCAGCTGGACGCCGACTTCGCGGTGCTGGCCCCGGTGCTGCCCACGCCCTCGCATCCCGGCCAACCCGGCCTGGGCTGGGAAAGCTTCGGCACGCTGGCGCTGCATGCCGGCCTGCCGGTGCTGGCGCTGGGCGGACAATCCGCGGACACGCGCGCGACGGCCGTGGCGCACGGCGCGCACGGCATCGCGGGCATCAGCGGCTTCTGGGGCGGCTGACCCCGGACGCCGGGCCGGCGGCGAGCGCCGCCGGCACCCTGGATCCCGGCCGCATCACTGCACGGTGATGCTGGCCTCCTTGATCACCTTCTCCCAACGCGCGGCCTCGGTATCGATCAGGCGCTTGAACTCGGCGGGCGTATTGCCCACCGTGATGCCGCCATGCGCCTGCACCTTCTCCTTGACGTCCGGCGACCGGGCGATCCGCGCGAAGGCGGCGGCCAGCTTGGCGACGATCTCCGGCGAAGTGCCGGCGGGCGCGACCACGCCGTTCCAGACGGTCGCCTCCAGGTCCAGACCCTGCTCCTTCAGCGTCGGCAGCTCGGGCATGGACGCCACGCGTTCGCCGCTGGTCACGCCCAGGCCGATCACCCGGCCCGACCGGATCGGCGCCATGCCCGAGCCGGTGAAGGCGAAATGGATGCGGCCGGCGTTCAGGTCGACTTCGGCCGAGGCGGTGGACTTGTACGGCACGTGCTGGGTGTCGACCCCGGTCATGGAGGCGAACAACGCGCCCACCAGATGCGGCGACGTGCCCGACCCCGGCGACGAGTAGTTGAGCTGGCCCGGCCGGGACTTGGCCAGCGCGACCAGATCCTTCACGGTCTTGACGCCCAGCGTGGGGCTGGCCATCAGGTAGAACGGCAGCGCCGCGACCATGGAAACCGGCGCGAAATCGCGCTTGGGGTCATAGGTGATGTTGGGATACAGGAACGGGTTGATCGACAGCGTGGTCACCGACGCCATCAGCAGCGTGTACCCGTCCGGGGCGGCCTTGGCGACGTAGTCGGCGCCTATCATGGTGCTGGCGCCGGCCTTGTTCTCGACGATGACCGGCTGCTTGAGCTCGCGCGCCAGGGCATCGGCGAAGATGCGCGACACGGTGTCGGCAACGCCGCCGGGACCGTGCGGCACCACCAGCTTGATGGGCCGGTCCGGATAATCGGCGTGCGCCGCCAGTGCCGGGACCGCCGCCAGCGCCAGGGCCGCGGCAAGAGTCTTGATGCGTGTCTTCATGCTGTCTCCTGTTTTCATGCGCCGGACGGGCACCGGCCTCCCGGCTCCGTCCGGCGGAAAGGCTTATTGCGCGCCCGCGTCCAGGGACACGTTCCAGGCGTCGTAACCATAGACCCAATCGGGGTTGGTGGACTCGCGCATCCAGTTGTTGGCGCTCGACCCGGCCTGCACCGCCGACGTCCGAGGCTTGCGGACCTGCTCGAACAGGCGGAACGCCGCGTCGAGATCGCTGCCGTGGGCGGCCACGCAGCGCGCCAGCACGACCGAATCCTCCAGCGCCATGGCCGCGCCCTGCGCCATGTAGGGCGTCATCGGATGGCAGGCATCGCCCATCAGCACGATGTTGCCCCGCCCCCAGTTGGGCAGCGGATCGCGCTGGAAGATCGCCCATTTGTGCACGTCGGGGCATGCCGCCAGCACCGCCCGCACGTCGGGATGGAAATCGGCATAGGCCGCGCGCAACACCTCCAGGTCGCCCTTGGCCGACCATGACTCCGGCGTCAGCCAGCCCGCGTCCTCGGGCTGGCTGGTGACGAAATAGACCTCGTCCTGGCGGCGGGTGACGTAGTAGATGACGATGTGGCGGTCCGGCCCCCACCATTTCGTGCGCGACTGGCCGATGTCCAGCGAACCCAGCCGGCTGGCCGGGAACGTCGTCCGATAGGCCACGCGGCCGGTAAAGCGCGGCTGCTCCTCGCCCAGCAGCAGTTCGCGCACCAGGGAATGCACACCGTCGGCGCCGATGACCGCGCGGGCGCGGGCCTCGGAGCCATCCTCGAAGCGCAGCGCGACCTCGCCATCGCCCTGTTCCAGATGCACCAGCTTCTTGCCCAGCGAGATATGCGCCTGCGGCACCTGCGCCGCCAGCGCCGCATGCAGGTCGCCCCGGTGCATGGCCAGGAAGGGCATGCCATAGCGCTCCAGGACGGCGCCGGCCAGCGGGAACTCGTTCGTCACCGCGCCGGTGTCGTGCGCCCGGTTCAGCGACGACCGGGGCGAAAAGGCGATCTCTTCCAGTTGCGGGCGCAGCCCCAGCCCATCGAGCACCCGCATGGCATTGGGCGTCATCTGGATGCCCGCGCCGATGCGCGCGAACTGCCGCGCCTGCTCGTAGACCTGCACGGCCACGCCCTGCGCGCGCAGCGCGGTCGCCGCCGCCAGTCCGCCTATACCCGCGCCGATGATCGCAACCGGCAACTCCGACTTCTTCATGAAACTCCTCCAAGGGTCCGCCATTGCGGAAGCGCCCATTATTGGAGCCAGGACATATCGAGTAAATTGCAGAACAGCTCTAGCAGCTATAGAACTTCTCTATGTGAAACGAGATCAGCATGGATATCAAGCAACTCGAGTACTTCGTCCAGGTAGTCGACGCCGGCAGCTTCACGCGCGCGGCCATGGTGCTCGAAATGACCCAGCCCTCCTTGAGCCGGCAGATCCGCCTGCTGGAGGTTGAACTGCACGAGCACCTGCTCTACCGCAACGGCCGCGGCGTGGAACCGACCGAGGCCGGCAGGCGCCTGCTGGAACATGCCCGGGTCGTCCTGGCCCGCCTGGCCACCGCGCGCCAGGAAATCCACGAGCTGAAGGCGGTGCCCCGGGGCAAGATCGTGGTCGGCTTTCCGCCGCGGATCGCCCACCTGCTCGCACCCAGCCTGGTACGCGGCTTCCGCCAGCGCCTGCCCGGCGCCGCGCTGACCGTGACCGAAGGGCTGAGCGTGAGCCTGCGGGAATGGCTGCACGAAGGCCGGGTCGACGTCGCGCTGCTGTACGACCCCGCCCCGGGCGAGACGCTGGACTACGAGCCGGTATTCCAGGAGGAGTTGATGCTGGTGGGATGCGTGCCGGGTCCGGGCGAACGCCTGCCCGAATCGCTGCCGGTCGATGCGCTGGCGGACTATCCGCTGATCCTGCCCTGCGAGCCCAACACCATCCGCGCGGTGGTGGATGCGGCCTGCCGCCGGCGCGGCATCGCGCTGGACATCGTCGCCGAGGTCAACGCCGTTCACACCATGGTGGCCCTGGCCGAAAGCGGGGAAGGCTACGCACTGCTGTCTGCCAGCGCCATCGGGCCGCAGCGCCGCGCCGGCACGCTGGCCACCGCCCGCGTGCACTCGCCATCCATGCACAACAACCTGATCATGTGCACGGCGCGGCTCCAGCCGCTGACCCGGTTGACGCGGGAGACCATGCAACTGCTCCGGTCGCTGGACATCCGGACCCTGCTGGAGAACAGCTAGTTCAGTTCATCGACTGCGGCGGAGGAAACAGCCGGCCCGAGGAGTCCCCGCTCAGATCATCGGTTTCCAGGGGAGCGCCCGGAATGGCGAATTTCTCGGCTGCCCAGGCGCCCAGGTCGATCTGGCGGCAGCGTTCGGAACAGAAGGGCCGCCAGGCGTTGTCGGGGCTCCAGGGAGCCGGCCTGGCGCAGGTGGGGCATTTGACTTTCTTGACCATGGCCGCATTGTAGCCAGGGGACGAGCGATCCGCCGCCTTCAGAAGCTGTTGCACAGCGTCAGCTGGAAGGGCACGTCGGCCACCACCGGCTGGGGCTTGAGATCGCCCCCCTGGGACGAGAAGCGCACCGACACCATGTACTTGTTGGCGCTGACCTCGGGAAACACGCCCAGCGCCTCGTCGACGTAGATGCGCAGCAGCTGGTAGGCCTTGCCGCCCAGCATCTGCTGGAAGGCCCCGCCCTCGGCCACCACCGCGACCTGCCGGCCCGATTCGCGCAGCATCTTCAGCACGATGGCCAGGCCGTCGCGTATGGGCAGGAAGGGTTCGACCCACTGGGCCAGGTCCTGGACCCGATGCTCGACGGGTTTGTGCTTCCAGGCGTGAAAGGACGGGACGTCGAACTCGCAGGCCCCGCCCGGGATGGCCAGGCGGCTGCGTATGCTGGTCAGCCACTCGTTCTGCCGCAGCGGCTGGCCGGTCTTGCCCTGGGCCACGAGCGAGCCCGTGGCCTGCTCGATGCTGGACAGCATGACGTCCAGGGTCTGGCGATCGACGCCGGGATGCTCGCGCAGCGAGCTCAGGGATTGGCGGTAGCGCTCCAGGTCCTGGAGCAGCTCGGACTTGAGGTCGGCGCGCGCCGACACATCCAGGATTTCGAACAGCGTGGTCAATGCGACGTGATGCCCGCGGGCATCCGGTTGCCGCACGAAGAAGAACAGATTGTCGAAGAGGCTTTCCAGACGCAGCAGCGTTCGGACGCGCTCGTTGAATGGGTATTCGTAAAGAACCACGTAGACCGTCCGGTATCGGAATTTCGTAGAAATATACCTGCACGGCATGGACACGGCGACACTTGCCTTGCCAGCTTCCGGACGGCCCTTGCGCGGGCGCCTCGGAACACCTCCCATCATTGTAGAGACGGAGCCCGCCGGAAAACACTCAACCGTAGCCCGATCCCCCTTTACTTTGAAGCAGGCGGCCCGGCAATACGGTTTCGAGTTGTGACGCCGGCCGCGTCGGCTGCCTGCAGCAGCGCCTCGTGGAAGTCGCGATGCAGTGCCGTATCGGGCGCGTCGCGATGGCGCAGGATACCCACCGTGCCCTGCCGGCGGGTGGGCAGGTCCAGCGCCACCAGATGGCCGGCGGACTGGAAATAGTCCAGCACCCGGCGCGACAGCGCGGTCAACAGGTTGGCCCGCTGCATCATCGCCACCAGCATCAGGATGCCGACCGCCTCCACCCGATAGCGGGGCGCGGGCAGGCCGGCCAGCGCGAATTCGGCGTCCAGTTCGCGCCGCAGCGGATTGCCCTCGGGCGGCACCACCCAGCCGCATCCGTCGAGATCCGCCCATGCGAGGCCGCTGCGGCCGGCCAGCGGGTGCGTCGGAGGCGCGGCCACCGCGATGCTTTCGCTGTAGACCGGCGTGCAGCGCAGGCGGTCGTCGATGGCGCCGCCTTCCAGGCGCGTCACCACGAAATCCAGGCGGCGCTCCAGCAGCGGCGGCAGAAGCTGGTCCAGGGTCGATTCGGTAATGGACAGATGGGTTTCGGGGCGGCGCGACAGCAGCAGGGCCACGCTGTCGGGCAACAGGCCGGTCGATACCGTGGCCGTCACCCCGATCGACAGGTGGCCGTCCGCGCCTTCGGCCATCAACGCCATGGCCTGGCTGGCCCGTTCGACCTCGGCCAGCATGATGCGGGCGTGTTCGGCCATGGCCGCGCCGAAGCGCGTGGGCACGAGGCCGCGCGAATGGCGTTCGAACAGCGGCACGCCCAGTTCGGTCTCCAGCTCGGCCAGCCACTTGGACAGGGCCGGCTGCGTCATGGAGAGGCGATCGGCGGTGTGGCTGAGATTGCACGTGTCGGCCAGGCTGCTCAGCACTTCGAGCTGCCGGATGCGCAAACGCCGGGTCCAGTCCATTGCCATGAATTTTATGTATGACAGACTGGAATTTTATCATTGGAAACAAATACCTCTCCGTTCCCATAATGCAGGCACGGCGCCGACCAGACTGGCCCAGCCAGCCCCGCCCCCCTTCCACGGAGACATCTCATGCGATTGCCTGCGCGCCTTTTCCTTGCCCTTTTCCTTCTTGCCGCCGCGCCCTGGGCCCGGGCCGCCGGCTACCCCGACCATCCGGTCAAGCTGGTCGTCAACTTCGCCGCCGGCGGACCGCTGGACCTGATCGCCCGCTTGATCGCCGAACAGGCGGCATCGCGCCTGAAACAGCCCGTCATCGTCGAGAACCGCGCGGGCGCTGGCGGCAACATCGGCGCCGAGTACGTTGCCCGGTCGCCCAAGGACGGCTACACGGCGCTGGTCAGCATCGACCACCTGCTGACGATCAATCCCTCGGTCTACAAGAACATGGGGCTGGACCCCCACCGCGACCTCGTGCCGGCCGGCATCTTCGGCACCACCTCGCAGGTGCTGGTGGCCCACCCCAAGCTGGGACTGAAGGATTTCCGCGATTTCCTGGCGCGCGCCAGGAAAGAAGACCTGACCTACGCCTCGGCCGGCCTGGCCTCGCCCGGCCACCTGACCTTCGAGCTGCTCAAGGCCAGGACCGGCATACGCGGCACGCACGTGCCCTATAAGGGCAATGCCCCCGCCCTGTCGGATGTGGTGGCCGGCCACGTGCCGCTGGCTTTCGTGGCCTCGACCAACACGCTGCCCTATGTGCGGTCCGGCGCGCTGCAGGCGCTGGTCACGTCCGCCGCCACGCGCAACCCCCAGTTGCCGCAGGTACCCACCGCGCAGGAACAGGGCGTGCCCGACTTCGACGTGCAGTTCAGCCAGATAGTGCTGTTTCCGGCGGGCACGCCGGCGGCCGTGGTCAAGACATGGGAAGGCCTGCTGCACGACATCCTGGAAAGCCCCGAGGTGCGCCGCCAGCTGGATCAGATGGCGGTCACGCCCTTCTGGGCGGATTCGGCGCGGACCACGGCCTGGCTGCGCGACACGCGCGCACGCTGGGATGCGTTGATCCGCACGCTGGACATCCAGTGAAGCCTTGGCGGGCCGCTAGCCGCGCAGCGCAAGCAGATCCAGCCAGGCGCGGTGCTGGGCCAGGGTCCGTTGCGCCAACTGCTCGGGCGTGGTCTCGCCATCGTTGACGATGACGTCGTCGGCCACCGCCAGGCGCTGGGCGCGCGTGGCCTGGGCGGCCATGATGCGGGCGACCATGTCGGGGGCCAGGCCGCTGCGGCGCTGGACGCGCCGGAGCTGGGTGGCCTCGTCGCAATCGACCACGCAAATGCGGTCCACCCGGTCCCGCCAGCGGCCGGACTCCACCAGCAGCGGCACCACGAAGACCTGGTAGAGCCCCTGGCGCCCGGCCGCCTCGCGTTCGACCTCCTGGCCGATGAGCGGATGGATCAGCGCTTCCAGCCGCGCCTTGGCCTGGACATCGGAGAACACCAGGGCCCGCATGCGGGAGCGGTCCATCGCGCCGTCGGGACCGATCATGTCCGGGCCGAATTCGCGCCGCAGGGGCTCGATGGCCAGGCCGCCCGGCGCGGTCAGCGCATGCGCGATGGCATCGGTATCGATCACGGCCGCGCCCCGGGCCGCCAGGAGATCGGCCACGGCGGTCTTGCCGGATCCGATCCCGCCCGTCAGGCCCACGCGCAGCGGCTGGGCGCGGGCAGAAGAAAGTGTGCCTACCATGCCAGCAGCTTAATCCATGCATCGCCCGCGAACAGCGCGGCCACGCCCGCGGCCGCCAGATACGGTCCGAAGGGCAGCGGCTGGCCGCGCTGCACCCGGCCGGCGATCATCAGCCCTCCCGCCACCGCCACGCCGGCCAGCGAGGCCACCACCATGACCAGCGGCAGGCTCTGCCACCCCAGCCAGGCGCCGATGGCGGCCAGCAGCTTGAAATCGCCATAGCCCATGCCTTCCTTGCCCGTCAGCAGGCGGAACAGCCAGTACACGGACCACAGCACCCCATAACCCGCCATCGCGCCGATGACCGCATCCGGCAGGAAGGCGAAGGCGCCCCACAGGTTGACGAACAGACCGGCCCACAGCAGCGGCAGCGTCAGGTCGTCCGGCAGCAGCGAGGTCTGGTGGTCGATCACGGCCAGCGCCAGGCAGACGGCGCAGAAAGCCATGGCCGCCAGGCTGCTCCACGTCACGCCGAACACGGCCACGCAGGCCGCGAACAGCGCCGCCGCCGCCAGTTCCACCAGGGGGTACTGCCAGGAGATGGGCGCGGCGCAATGGGCGCAGCGGCCGCGCAGCACGAGCCAGCCCAGCACCGGGATGTTGTGGCGCCACGAGATCGGGCGCCGGCAGGCCGGGCAGTGCGAAGCGGGATAGGCCAGGTCGAAACGCGCCGGTTCGGACTGCGCCTGCCCGTGCAGCTCGGCGCACTGTTCCTGCCAGGCGCGCTGCATCATCTGCGGCAGCCGCGCGATCACGACATTGAGAAAGCTGCCCACCACCAGCCCCAGCACGGCGGCAGCCGTGTAGGCCAGCCACGGCGTGGCCGCGAGTATCTGCACGAATGACATAGACGAGAATGAAAACGCCGCCCCGGCGGCCCCCCGCAAGCTTAACCGCCCCACGGGTCCGGCGTGGACTTTCCCGTCGCATGCCGGCAGACGCAACAGGTTAGACTTGCGGTAAATCTCAAGAGCCGGAGCCGCGATGACCAACCCGCCCCTTTCCTCCCGCCCCGCACCTTCCCGCCTTGCCACCCTGGCCGCCGCCGTGGTCGTGGCAGCCGGGCTGGGCGCATGCGCCATCCCCCTGCCCGACCGCGACCGCTCCGGCACCCTGACCGCCGCCGACGCCGTGATCCCGCCGCCGCCCGCCGTGACGCAGGAACAGGCCGAACGGGGCAGGCAGGACCGGGGGGTGCCCCTGGCCCAGCCGCAGACCTTCCGCGGCGTGATCCCCTGCGCCGACTGCGCCGGCCAGCGCGTCACCCTCACGCTGCTGCCCGACTGGACCTGGCGCATGCGCCGGGTGTATTTCGGCACCCGCGACAACAAGGAACTGAGCTTCGTCAGCACCGGACGCTGGGAACGCCTGGTCGATTCGCCCGACCAGATCCGCCTGATCGGCGACCGCAACGAAGGCGGCCTCTACGAATTCGTTTCCGGCACCACGCTGCGCATGCTGGACCAGAACGGCGAACCCATCCAGTCCACGCTGAACTACGCCCTGACCCAGCAGTTCGAAGCCGACTTCATCACCGACACCTTCACCATGCGCGGCAAGGTCGTCCCCAAGGACGGCCAACCCACCTTCGCCATCTGCAGCACCGGCAAGCGCTACCCCGTGGCGTCCACCGGCCAGGCCCAGGCGCTGGCCGACGCCTACGCCAAACTGCGCGTGGCGCCCGGCACCCCGGTCCTGATGTGGATAGACGGCCACATCGCCCGCACCGGCGAACCCCCGGTGGAATCGGTAGTCGTGGACAAACTCGCCCGCGGCACCCTGGACAGCCCCTGCGAGGACTAGGCCCCCCCCTACGCGCTTACGCGCGCCCCCCAGGGGGCCGACGGCGGGGGACCGGCGGAGCCGGATCCCCCATGTCGTGGTCTTGTGGGGCCATCTTGGTACGTCGCACGGTTGCTACCGCTGGCAGCCAGCGATAGCAACCGCGCCACACTCCAAGATAACGGTACCAGACCCAGGATGCGGTGGATCCGGCTCCGCCGGTCCACCCGCATCGCCCCCTGGGGGGCGCGCGTAAGCGCGTAGGGGGGTTCTTCTACCTAGCGCGTGAGATCCGGACCTCGGCGCCGCGGCGCTTCACTTCCAGGCCTTCGGACGGCAGGATTTTCAGGCCTTCCAGGCCCTTGGCGTAGCTCGACCCCTGCATCTGCATGACGCGGATCTTGTTGCGCATCACGCTGGGGTTGTGCACCGGCATGCCGAACAGCCAGACCTCGTCCAGGATGCGGGCGGAGTTGAATTCGCCGGTGTGCTGGGCGGCGGGGCCCAGGCACAGCATGTGGCCTTCGCGGCCGAAGACCGGCAGGCGGTCCAGTCCGCATTCGAAGGTCCAGCTCGTGCCGCCCTCGTAGCGCCAGCCCGTGTTCAGGTCCCACCAGGCTTCGCCCTTGGGGAAGTAGACGCGGATCTGGTTGCCGGGCTGCACCGCGGGCACGACCAGCAGCGCCGGGCCGAGCAGGTACTGCAACTCGTGGGCATGCGCCTCGGGATCGTCCGGGAAGGACAGGGCCATGGAGCGCTGCACCGGCAGGCCGGTGCGGGCGGCGTCCTCGATCACGCCCAATACGTAGGGAATGAGCCGGTAGCGCCACTGCATCAGCGTTTGCGCGTGCTGGAAGGCCTCGTCGCCGAAGTCCCAGGGCAGCAGCCCCGGCACCGCATGGAAGCGCAGGTGCGAACTGAACACGCCGGCGGCCAGCCAGCGCAGGTACAGCTCGGGCGTCATGGTTCCCAACGGATGCTCTGGCGAACCGATGTCATGGGCATGGGCCGGCAGGCCGCTGGCGCCCGAGGTCAGCGCGGCGCGCAGCGATTCGGCCAGGCCTTCCCAGGTATTGGGCACGGACACCGGCGCCTGCATGGGCAGGCGCTGGCCGGTCGGGAAGAGATCGCGGCTCCACACCACGCCCTCGGGCGGCGTCTTGTTCCAGGCCGCCGCCTCGAACAGGCAGCGCTTGGCCAGCATGGGATAGGCCGTGCGCAGCCGCGCGCCGGTATCGCCGTTGCGCGCCTCGACGCCGTCGGGGATGTCGAACTGGATGTCGCAGGACACCGCATCGACGCCCTCGTCCATGATCTGCCGGATCTTGTCGCGCCAGAAGGTCCACACGTCGCGATGGGTCAGGTCGAGCAGGCCGAAGCTGCCGCCGGCGCTGGCGGGCACGCCGGCGAACACCTGGGCGGCGCCGGTCTCGTCGGTCAGCAGCCAGCCCTTGTCCTCGAGTTCGGCGAACATGGGGCTGTGGGTGGGCACGCCCGGAAAGCCCGGCGCGCACACCTTCAGATCCAGGCCCTTGAACTCGCCCAGCACCTGGCGCGGATCGGGGAAGCGGGCGGCGTCCCATTCGAGGTTCAGCTTGGCGCGGATCTCCCAGGCCGCGGGCGGCCGGAACGACACGGCATCGACGGGCACGCCGCGGCTGCGCATCTGGCCGGCCACGGATGCGAGCTGTTCGGCGCCGGTGTCGGCAGCCTGGTGCAGCCACGCGCCCATGCTCCACAGCGTGGGCTGCCCGGCGCGGCCGGTCAGCTGGGTGTACTGGTTCAGGATCTCGGCCGGCTCGCCCACGAACAGGAACACGTCCAGCTGGGCGTCGGCCACGGTCACCACATAGCTGTCGGGCGCGAACTCGGGCAGGCCGATGTCGTGCACGACGGATTCGAGCGTATTGACGTACAGGCCCCAGCCGCGCGGGCTCCAGGCCAGCGGCAAGGCGCGCGACCCGGCCTCGTCGGAGACGACGCGTTCGGCGCGGCGATCCAGCATGATGCGGCTTTCGCCCAGGCCGTGGACGGCTTCGCCGGCCGCGAGGTCGAAGCACAGGGCCCACGACGCCGGGGCCGAGGCGTCCTCGGTGCCCAGCGGGCACAGGTCCTCGTCGGCGGACGAGGCCAGCACCTGCTGCCCCTTGCGGTACAGGGCCAGCCGCACGGGATGGGCGGCGATCTCGAGCACGTTGTCGCCCTGGACGATGCGCCAGCCGGGCTGGCCGCCCACATCCGCCTGTTCAACCACGGCCTCGCCTATGGCCTCGTCCCGGGCCAGCAGGTCGTGCAGGGCGGCGGCGCGGGTGGCCGAGCCAGAGGCCGGCTTGCCGGTCGCGGCCGGCGTGCCCATGCTCAACCGGAACACACCTGGCGCGCTGGCCTCGACCAGCACCGCCTGGCCCTGGTCCGTCGTGAAACGGATGGCAGCCGGGCTGGACGTGTTGAGAGACAGGGATTCCAGACGCTGGTAGCGGGAGGAGTCGAATTGAAGTGGCACAGGTTTCCCTCGATCGCTTTCGACAGATTGGCAATAGCAAAGACGCAAGCCTCGCGAGGCCCCGCTATCCGCCCCAAATGCGGTAGATGACCGCACTTTTTCGCCAAAACCTCTATTTTGACGGATTCGGAGAGGCAAATAAACCGTGGAAGCAGCCTTCTCCCGCCCAAGCGCGCCTTGCGGGGCCCCACGGGAGGCCCGGCAAGGCCGTATCCGGGGCCATCCTGCGACCCTGAAAGCGGCGGATCGGGACGCACGGGCCGGGCACCGCGCGCCCTTGGGCACGTCTTTTTTGCTGTTAATCCCTCTATTTTCCCACGATTCGGCCCGAGATCAGCGCCAGGCGATCATCCGCAGCAAATCCCCCTCCAGCACCATGGGCTCTCCCTCCAGCGAAGCGGCCAGGATGTCGCCCCCCAGGGCCGACCAACTGAGCCCGCGCGAGGCGTAGCCCGAGGCGGCCCAAAGCCCGCCGTGGACGGGCGATTCGCCTATCACCGGCAGCCTGCCGGGCAGTACGGCGCGCCAACCGGCCCAGCCCGTGAACGCGCCAGGATCCAGGCCGGCCCCGGCCAGTTCCGGCAGCAGCCGGGCAGCCCGCTCCAGGTTGACGGCGTGGCCCTCGGCCGTGGCGACGGCCCGCGCGGCATCGTGCACATAGGTGCTGCCGGCCACGCAATCGCCGTCCACCGCGGGCAGCACATAGCCGTCGCCCGCCACCACGCAGTGCGGCGGGCGCCAGCCGGCATCTTGCGCCGGCAGCAGCGTGATCTGCCCCGCGATGGCCTTTTGCCCGAAGAAGCCCGGCAGTTCGCCGCCGGTGGGCCCCAGGCTGCTGGCAGCCAGCAGCCGAGGGGCCTGGGCGGCATTGGCCAGCACCACGATCTCGGCCTCGGCCAGCGTAGCGCCCAGCCCATCGACGGCCCGCCACCGCCGCCCCGAGGGCACGTCCGCCTGCAGCGCCTCGATGCGGGCCACGCGAGCGGCCCGGACCTCGATGCCCGGCCGGGACAGCAGCGCCGCGCCCAGCAGGCGCGGGCGCACCCGCAGCCCGCCGGGGAAATACACGCCGCCACGCGCCGTCGGGCAGCCGGCCAGCCCGCTGGCCTCCTCCCGCGTCACCGCGCGCACCCAGTCGGCCGGAAAACCCAGTTCCGCCAGCATGGCATGCATGCCGGGCTCTTTGTCGTCGGACTTGGCCTGCTGCACGGTGCCGCAGCGGGCGACGATCCCGCCATCCATCCACGGCGCCCAGCGCGTGGCCGCGCGCAAGGCCCCGGCGCGGCTCAGGCGCGCGCGCGGGCTGTCGTCGCGGGCCAGCAGCGGCGTCAGCGCGGCGGCCAGGTGGCCGGCCCCCAGCGCCGGGGCTCCCCACGCCGCGTCGAACACGGACACGCGCCAGCCGCGCAGCGCCAGCGCATGCGCCACGCCGGCCCCGGCGATGCCCGCGCCCACCACCACGGCATGGCGCTCGGCGAAGGACGGTGGTTCGGCCGGCGCGTGGCGGCGCTCGAAACGCGGCGCGTAGCGCGCCACGGTCATGTGCAGCTTGCCGCCGAAGCCGTCCCGGCGTTCGACCTCGAAACCCGCCGTCTGCAAGGCCCGGCGCATCGCGCCGGCGCTCGCCCAGGTCGCCGCCGTGGCATCCGGCGCGGCCAGCCTGGCCAACGCGCGCATCAGCGGCTCGGACCACATGCCGGGATTCACCGAGGGCTTGAAGCCATCCAGGAAGAAGGCGTCCGCGCGCAGGACCAGCCGCGGCACGACCTGTTCGGCCAGGCCGAAAGCCAGGGTCAGCGTCACCGCGCCGCCATCCAGGTCCAGCCGGTGCAGCCCCGGCAAGAGCGGCGGCCATTGCGCCAGCAACTGCGTGGCCATGTCTTCCCAACCGGCGGGCAGCCGCGCGCGCAACAACTGCTCCAGGTCCTCGCGGGCGAAAGGATGGGCCTCGACGGACACCACGTGCAGCCGCCGGCTGCGCCGCGGGTCGTCGCGCCAGGCCCGCCACAGCGTCAGGAAGGTCAGCCCCAGCCCGAATCCCGTCTCGCACACGGTGAAACGCTCGCGCCCGCGCCATCGCTCCGGCAGACCGTTGCCCGCCAGGAACACATGGCGAGCCTGCTCCAGCGCCCCCTGGGCGGCATGATAGATGTCGCCATAAAGCGGGCTGTAGGGCAAACCATCCTGATCGAAGGCCGGCCGAGAAGGAGTCAGGGGCGTAAACACGGCGAGGATGATAACCCCCCCTACGCCCTTCGGGCGCCCCCCAGGGGGCGAAACCGGCGGACCGGCAAAGCCGGATCCGCGGTTTCCTGGGTCTGGGACGGCTTTCTTGGGACGGCAGCGGTGCTGCGTAGGGGGAAACCTCTTCATGGCGTACACTGGGCTCATGAGCATCCCTGCAGCTCCCACCATGGACAAACCCGTCCCGCTGGATCTCTTCAAGGCGCTCGAAGCCGCCGTCACCGCCGCGCATGCCGGCGCCGCGATCCTCCAGGCCTATGCGCACAAGCGCTCGGAACTGGTGATCGACCTGAAGGCGCGCAACGACCTGGTCTCGCAGGCGGACCGCGAAGCCGAGATCGCCATCATCGAGGTGCTGCGCGCGCGCACGCCGCAATACGGCATCGTGGCCGAGGAAACGGGCGGTTCGCCGTCGGGCCCCGCCAGCTGGTACATCGACCCGCTGGACGGCACCACCAACTTCGTCCACGCCATTCCCCACTACGCCGTCTCCATCGCGCTGGTGGCCCAGGAAGGCTGTGGCATCGCCTTCGAGGAAGCCCGGTGCGAACCGGGGCCGGTGGTGGCCGTGATCTACGATCCCTGCCGCGAGGAAATGTTCACCTCGGTCCGGGGCGTGGGCGCCTGGCTCAACAGCCACCGCATCCAGTGCTCGCGCACCGCGGCCTTGTCCGATGCCCTGCTGGCCACGGGCTTCCCCTACAGCGACATGTCGTTCACCGAAAGCTACCTGCCCATGCTGCGCGATGCCATGCACGGCACGCGCGGCGTGCGGCGCAACGGTGCCGCGGCGCTCGACCTGGCCTGGGTGGCCTGCGGGCGCTTCGACGGCTACTGGGAACTGCGGCTCAAGCCGTGGGACGTCGCCGCCGGCACGCTGCTGGTGCGCGAGGCCGGCGGACAGGCCTTCGATCCGTTCGGCCAGGCCCCCTGGCCCGAACAGGGCAACATCGTCGCGGGCGGCCCCGGCGTGGCCAAGGCCCTGCACGAGCTGATCGGCCCCAACCTCAAGGCCGCCGGCGCGGCCTGACGGCCGGGGCAGCCGTTCAGCGCACGATCATCAGGCCGATGCGCACCTGGGACCTGGCGCGCACGTTGTAGTCCAGCAGCGTCTCGCCGTAGCCGTTGAAATACTGCACGTGCAGGAAGCCGTTCAGGCGGCCCAGCCCCAGCTTGCGCAGCGGGTAGGCCATGTCCAGTTGCAGCGATCCCTTCTCGTGGCCCTTGCGCACCAGCGCCGACACCATCAGGCCGTCATCCTTGGCCCAGCGCAGTTGGTAGTCGACGTGGCCCCGATAGTCGGCGATGTCCGGATTGCCCTCGCGGGTCATGTAGTACTTGATCTTGGGGCCGAAGCTGAGCGTGCTGCCGTCGTCCAGGCGATAGCGCAGCGTGGGCCGGGCGTACAGGGAATTGATGGCGCGCGAGGTATCGCCGTCGCGCCCGTTGGATTCGTGCTCGAAGCCGCCGTCGAAACCCAGCGACTTGCGGCGGTCCTGCGACTCCCAGACCCGGTCGGACAGCCAGAAGACCGCGGGGCGATAGCTGCTGTCGCGGAACGGGGCCGAGTTCTCGCCTATGTCCCACAGCGAGGTCTGGCTATAGCCCAGGTACAGGTTGTTGAGAAAACCGGTTTCCTCGCCGTCGTAGGGCTGGAACAGCCGGAACTTCAGGCTGACCTGGAAGCGCGCGTTCAGGTTGGGGCGGGCGCCGAAGCTGAAATACACGGGCTCGTAGGGCGACAGCGCGCTGCGGAAGCGGCTCAGCACGTCATGCTCGTCGTTGCCCGGGGCGGTGGCGTCCGACGGCGCCGGCCCCGACAGCGCGGTGCTGCCCGGCCCCGAACCGGCCGACAGGCCGCTGACCGCCGCCAGCACGCCGTTGTCCGGCACCTGCGGCACCGCGCCGGGCGCGCGCGGATCGACGATGGGACCGATCGCGCGCGACCCCACGATGGCCCCTTTCTCGGCGGGCGTCGCATCCAGCGCCAGCAGCACCGGCTCGCCTTCGATCGCGATGGCCTGCAGGCCGCGCGCCTGCTCGGGCACCACGGCCGACCAGGTCGCGCGCGAGAACTGGCCCACGGGAATCTGCAGCACGGCGGTGCCGCCGTCCAGCCGCGCGGGCGCGCGCACGACGCGGCCGGCGGCATCCCGCCATTGCAGCACCAGTTCGCGCGGCGCGTCCCAGGTCGCCGTGGCGTTGCCGTCGTTGAAGAACATGGCCTCGATGCGCACGGTCTCGCCCGGCCCGGCCTGCATGCGGTCCAGCTTGAAGGTCACGCCCGCGTCGGCCCGCAAGGGCGCCGCGGCCATCAGGGCGAAAAGGCCCGCGGGCGCGAGCGCGCGGCGCACGATGCCATGCTGCGCACGAAGACGATGGTCAGCCATCCGACCTGGCATGTGGACTCCCGGACAACGCCCGCGATGGGGCAGACGCCGCCATTGTAGGGGCATGCCGGGAATAGTCCGTTACGCGGCGGCCTCGGTGCCGGTCCGCAGTTCGCGCCGCAGGATCTTGCCCACGTTGGTCTTGGGCAGCTCCGACCGGAATTCCACATAGCGCGGCCGCTTGTAGCCGGTCAGGCGATCGCGGCAGAACGCCTTCAGGTCCTGCTCGGTCAGCGCCGGGTCGCGCTTGACCACGACCACCTTCACGGCCTCGCCGGAATGTTCGTCTGGCACGCCGATGGCGGCGCACTCCAGCACTCCCGGGTGCTGGGATACCACGGCCTCGACCTCGTTGGGATAGACGTTGAAGCCCGACACCAGGATCATGTCCTTCTTGCGATCGACGATGCGGATGTAGCCGCGTTCGTCCATGATGCCGATGTCGCCGGTCTTGAAGAATCCGTCGGCCGTCATCACGCGGGCGGTCTCCTCCGGCATGTTCCAGTAGCCCGGCATGACCTGCGGGCCGCGCAGCGCGATCTCGCCGCGCTCGCCGATGGGCAGCGCGGCGCCGTCGTCGTCCAGGATCGCCGCGTCGGTGGACGGCAGCGGAATGCCGATGGTGCCGGAATATTCCTTGATATTGATGGGCGTGCAGCAGGCCACCGGCGACGTTTCCGACAGGCCGTAGCCCTCGCACAGAGGCGACCTGGTCACCTCGCGCCAGCGGTCGGCCACCGCCTTCTGCACCGCCATGCCGCCGCCCACGCTCACGCGCAGGCCCGAGAAGTCCAGCGACCGGAACTGCTCGTTGTTGAGCAGGGCGTTGAACAGGGTGTTGACGCCGGGAAACAGCGTGAAGCGGTAGCCCGACAGCGTCCTGACCAGGTCGGGAATGTCGCGCGGATTGGGCACCATCACGTTGAGGCCGCCGGCCCGCATGCCGAGCAGGGCGCACACCGTCAGACCGAAGATGTGATACAGCGGCAGGGCGCAGACGAAGATGTGCTGGGTGCGCTGTCCGCCCTGCCTGGCGGGCTGCTCGTCGGTCAGCAGCCAGGCATCGCATTGCAGGACGTTGGCGACGAGGTTCCGGTGCAACAGGACGGCCCCCTTGGCCACGCCCGTCGTGCCGCCGGTGTACTGCAGGAAGGCGACGTCGTCGGGCCCGATCTCGGGGCGCGCCAGTTCCCGCGCCGCCCCTTGCGCCAGCGCGCGCCGGAAGCTTACCGCGCCCGGCAGGCTGAACGGCGGGACGAGCTTCTTGACGTGGCGCACCACGGCGTTGACGAGGGCCCCCTTCACGCCGCCCATCAGGTCGCCCATGGACGCCACCACGATGTGCCGGATGGCCGTGGCGGACAGCACCCGCTGCAGGGTGTGGGCGAAGTTCTCCAGGATGACGATGGCCTCGGCGCCGCTGTCCTTGAGCTGGTGCTCCAGTTCCGGGGCGGTGTAGAGGGGGTTGACGTTGACCACCGTATAGCCGGCCCGCAGCACCGCCGCGATGGCCACGGGGTACTGCAGGACATTGGGCATCATCAGGGCCACGCGCGCGCCGCGCGGCAGTCCGCGCGATTGCAGCCAGGCTCCCAGCTTGCGCGACATGGCGTCGATGTCGGCGTAGGCAAGCGTCCTGCCCATGCAGACGAAGGCCGGGCGCTCGGCGTACTGCGCGAACGATTCCTCCAGCAACTGGATCAGGGACCGATAGCGTCCCGGGTCGATGTCGGCGGGAATGCCCGGCGGGTAGTACGCCAGCCACGGTCTTTGCATGCACGTCTCCTGGTCTAGTCTGTGCCGCGTGGTGTCGGCCTATGGGGCCGATGATAGCCCAGCGGCCTGCACGCGGTCGGTTTCCGCCTGCAATCGCCGCCGGCGCTCGGCATACGGCAGCCGCGCCAGCTCGCGCGCCTCGTCCAGGAACGGCGTCAGGCTGCCGTCGCGGCAACTCTCGCAGCGGCGCGCCATGGCCCGCAGCGCCGGCACCCACTGGTGGTACGCGCCCATGGCCGCGAACTGCGCGTTGTTCAACGCCTGCGCGAACCAGGCGTCGTAGCCGGCGTAGCCGTTCCAGCGCTCGCGCTTCATCCGTTCGTAGCGGGACCGCAGGTCGGCGATGATTTCGGCCTTACGCGCGCGCCGCCGCTCGATCTCGTCCGGCCCCAGGCCCACCGGATCGGGCGTGGTGGGCGCCGGACCCTGGCGGGCGCCGGTCTCGCCATAGGCCTGCGCCAGTTGCCGCCGGGTCTCCAGCAGCAGCGCGACGAAATCGCGCCGGCGCGCATCGAAGGCCTCGTAGGCCGGCCGCAGCGACTGGTTGCGGGGCTCCCGCAGCCAGCGCTCGACGCCGATCTGCTCGACCGCCGTGGCCAGCGACTCGTTGAACGTCGTGTCGTTCTTCGCGTAGACCGCCTGGTGGGTCAGTTCGTGGAAGACCAGGCGCGCGACCTCGGCCGGCGGCAGACGGATGAAAGTGTTGACGAAGGGGTCGGGATACCAGCCCAGCGTGGAATAGGCCGGCACGCCCCCCACATGCACGTCCCAGCCCTGGGCCTTCAGTTCGCCGGCCATCCGCCGCGCGTCGGCCTCGCTGTAGTAGCCCCGGTAGTCTATGCATCCCACCACCGGAAAGCAGGACTGCTTGAGCCGCAGGGACAATTCCGGCGTGGCGAACACGTTCCAGACGACATAGGGCCGCTTCACGTCGGCATATTCGGTGTAGCTGCGGTTGTCGGGCAGGCCCAGCGCCTGGCTGGCAAAGCTGCGGGCATCCTGCGCGTAGCGCAAACGCTGGCGCAAATCGGGCGATATCGACGGATCGGCCAGCACCTGCTCCACCGGCCGCGCGGCCTGCAGCAGCGAGGAATGCCCCCCTATGGATTGCGCGTAGTAGCGCAGGTCGGCGCATCCCGCCAGCGCCCCGGCCAGGACCAGGGCGCCCCAGGCCGCCCGGCCCCTTGTCGTTACACTCGCCATAGACCAGCTCATTGGAGATAATGGCTATGGTAACCGCCGGACTTCGGGCCCACGGCGCCCGGCCGGCGACGCCGGATACGGCGCGGCACATCTGCCCTTTCCGCCTTCGCGACCGCCTGGACAAGGCGCGGCGCGCTCGACCCCGCGGCAGGGCAACGTTCAGGAGTTCCCCATGAATCTGCTCGAACCCATCGTCGCCTTTCAAAGCGACCTGAAGACGATCCGACGCGACCTCCACGCCCACCCCGAACTGTGCTACGAGGAACACCGCACGTCGGACACCATCGCCCGCCTGCTTGAAGACTGGGGCATCCCCGTCGTGCGCGGCCTGGGAGGCACCGGCCTGGTCGGCGTGCTGGAAGGCACGGACAGGAACGGCCCGGCCATCGGCCTGCGGGCCGACATGGACGCCCTGCCCCTGCAGGAACTCAACACCTTCGAACACGCCAGCGTGAACCCGGGCAAGATGCACGCCTGCGGCCACGACGGCCACTGCGCCATGCTGCTGGGCGCCGCCCGCCACCTGGCGGCGCACCGGGACTTCCCCGGCACCGTCTACCTGATCTTCCAGCCGGCCGAGGAAGGCGGCGGCGGCGGCAAGGCCATGATCGACGACGGCCTGTTCACGCGCTTTCCCATGGAAGCCGTGTTCGGCATGCACAATTGGCCCGGCATCCCGGTCGGCAGCTTTGCCGTCACGCCGGGCCCGATGATGGCCTCCAGCAACGACTTCCGCATCGTCGTCCGCGGCAAGGGCACCCACGCCGCGCTGCCCCACCTGGGCATCGACCCGGTCATGATCGCGGTGCAGCTCGCGCAGTCGCTGCAAACCATCCTGACCCGCAACAAGAAGCCGATCGACACCGCAGTGCTCAGCATCACCCAGATCCACGCGGGCACGACCACCAACATCGTCCCGGACGAGGCCGAGATGGTCGGCACGGTGCGCACCTTCACCATCGAGGTCCTGGACCTGATCGAGCAGCGCATGCACGAGATCGCCCGGGGCATGGAGCTGGCCCACGGCGCCCGGATCGAGGTCGATTTCCAGCGCAAGTATCCGCCGCTGATCAACCATCCCGACGAGACCCGCTTCGTGACGGACGTGCTGCGATCCCTGGTCGGACCGAACCAGGTCGATGCCGCCACCGAACCCACGATGGGCGCCGAGGATTTCGCCTTCATGCTGCAGGAGAAGCCCGGCTGCTACGTCTTCATCGGCAATGGCGACGGCGCGCACCGCGAGGCCGGCCACGGACTGGGGCCGTGCACGCTGCACAACGGCAGCTACGACTTCAACGACGACCTGCTGCCGCTGGGCGCCAGCTTCTGGGTGAAGCTGGTCAGCGACTGGTTCGCTCGGCCTCGATCAGTATGACGCGGTAGTCGTTGACGTTGGTCAGCGTGGGGCCCGTCGTGACCAGGGTGTCGAGTTCGCGGAAATAGCCCCAGGCGTCGTTGGCGTCCAGCCACGGACCGGGCATAACGTCCCGGGCCGCCGCCCGGCGCAGGCGTTCGCTGTCCCACCAGGCGCCGGCGTTGTCCTCGCTGCCGTCGATGCCGTCGGTATCGCAGGCCAGGGCCGAGATCCTGGCTTCGCCGCACAACTCGGCGGCCAGCGACAGCAGGAATTCGGTGCAGCGCCCGCCGCGGCCGCCGCCGCGCACCGTGACCGTGCATTCTCCCCCGGACACCAGCGCCACCGGCGCATCGAAAGGTTCTCCATGCCGCAGGATCTGGCGCGCCAGCGCGGCATAGACCTTGGCCACCTCGCGGGCCTCGCCCGTGACGGTATCGCCCAGCACCACCGCCTGGATGCCCGCGCGCCGCAGGACGCGCGCGCCGGCCTGCAGGCTTTGCTGGGCGGTGGCGATGACGTGGTTCTCGACCCGCTCGAATACCGGATCGCCGGCCTTGGGGGTCTCGGGGTGGCGTCCGGCGGCGCCGCCTTCCAGCCAGTCGAGCACCGGCTGCGGCGCCTGCACGCCGTGGCGGCGCAGGATGTCCAGTGCGTCGGCGTAGGTGCTGGGGTCGGCCACCGTGGGGCCCGAGGCGATGGCGGACGGATCGTCGCCCGCGACGTCGGACACGATCAGGCCCAGGACCCGGGCCCGCGTCGATGCGGCCAGGCGCCCGCCCTGCAATTGCGACAGGTGCTTGCGCACCACGTTCATCGATTCGATGGGAGCGCCGCTGCGCAGCAGCGACTGGGTGACCTCGCGCAGCGCGGCCATGGGCACCGCCGGCACCGGCAGCGACAACAGGCTGGAACCGCCGCCGGACACGAGCACGATCAGCAGGTCGTCCTCGCCCAGTTCGCAGGCCAGCCGCAGAATGTCGCCGGCGGCCCGTTCGCCGGCCGCGTCGGGCACCGGGTGGCCGGCCTCGACGCAGGCGATGCGATCGAGCGGCATGCCGTGCCCGTAGCGGGTCACGACCAAACCTTCCAGCGGAGCGTCGGCGGGCCAGGCGGCCTCGACGGCGCGGGCCATGCTGGCGGCGGCCTTGCCCGCGCCGACGACGACCGTGCGGCCCCTGGGCGGGGCCGGAAGGTGGCGGGCGGTGATGTGAAGGGGGTCGGCGGCGGCGACGGCGGCTTGAAACGATTCCAGGAGGAGCTGATGCATACGCGGGAAACGGCTGATGTCTCTTTTCGTGGTAGCAGCCATTATGGCGGCCCGCCGCGGCTTGGCTAGCTGGATGAAATCCCTATTCCACCCGCCGCGCCGGCATGCGCCACGATCCCGCGTAGCACCTTGTTGCAACCGCCCTCAGGCGGCGGGCGCGGCCGGAATCTGCAAGCCCCGCTGCACCGCGGGACGCGCCACGAAGGCATCCAGCACCCGCTTCACGTTGGGAAAATCGGAGAACCCCACCAGTTCGCCCGCGCCGTAGAAGCCCACCAGATTGCGCACCCAGGGAAAGGTGGCGATGTCGGCAATGCCGTAGTCGTCGCCCAGAATCCAGGCCTTGCCTTCCAGATGACGCTCGAGCACGCCCAGCAGGCGGCGCGACTCGGCCACGTAGCGGTCGCGGGGGCGCTTGTCCTCGTAGTCCTTGCCGGCGAACTTGTGGAAGAACCCCACCTGGCCGAACATGGGGCCGATGCCGCCCATCTGGAACATCACCCACTGCATGGCCTGATAGCGGCCGGCGGCATCCTGCGGAATGAACTTGCCGGATTTTTCTGCCAGGTAGATCAGGATGGCGCCGGATTCGAACAACGGCAGCGGCTTGCCGCCCGGGCCGTGGGGATCGAGGATGGCGGGGATCTTGTTGTTCGGGTTGAGCGACAGGAACTCCGGCGACATCTGGTCCTGGCTGTCGAACGCCACCCGGTGCGGCTCGTACGGCAGGCCGGTTTCCTCGAGCATGATCGAGGCCTTCACGCCGTTGGGAGTGGGCAGCGAATAAAGCTGGATGCGGTCCGGATGCTGCGCGGGCCATTTGCGGGTGATCGGGAAAGCGGACAGGTCCGTCATGGGGAATCCTTGCTCGATGAAAGGGTCGATCCGCCGGACTATACCAGCCGCCCACCGCGGCAATAACGAAGGGCCGGGCCGTAGAATATTGATGAAGATCGATCAACCTTGAAGACCATGCCGCACAAGGACTACCTCAGCGCCAAGGAAGCCGTGGAACTGCTGGGCATACGCATGCAGACGCTCTATGCCTACGTCAGCAAGGGCTGGATACGCAGCGTCAAGCAGCCCGACACGCGGCAGCGCCTGTACCTGCACGAGGACGTGCTGCGAGCCAAGGCGCGCTCCAGCGCCCGCTCGGGGCACGGGGCGGTGGCCGCCTCGGCCATGAACTGGGGCGAGCCCATCATCCCCACCTCGATCACCGAAATCCGGTCCGACGGCCCGCACTACCGCGGCCACTCCGCCGTGCGCCTGGCCCGCGGGCATGCCAGCTACGAAGCGGTGTGCGAACTGCTGTGGACCGGCGTCTGGCACGATGCTCCGCGCCGCTGGGAAACCGGCATCACGCCCCGGCTCCAGGAAACCCTGCTGGAATCGCTCGCGCCGCCCAAGTCCAACAGCGGGCTGCTGGAGATCATGGCCATCGTCACCCTGCGCCTGGGCATGTCGCGCGGCTCGGTGGAGGATCGCATGCGCGGCGGCCACATGCACGAGGCGGCGCGGCAACTGATCAAGACCCTGGCCGGCTGCATGGGCCTGGTCTCGCGCCGGCGGCGCTTCCACGCCATTGCCGACGACGCGCCCATGGCCGAGGGCCTGCTGGCGGCCCTGGACCTGCCCGCCAACCCGGCCAACCTGCAGGCCATGGAAGCCTTCCTGGTGCTGTTCGCCGACCACGAGCTGTCCCCCAGCACCTTCGCCGCGCGCGTCGCGGCCTCGGGCGGATCGACGCTGCACAGCTGCGTCGCCTCGGCCATCTGCAGTTCGGCCGGCGTGCACCTGGGCCGGATGTACGACCGGATCGAGGATTTCCTGCGCAGCGCCGACAACGCCGCCGGCCTCATGCAGCAGGCGCGCGCCCAGCACGAACGCGGCGCCAGCGTGCCCGGCTTCGGCCACCCGCTCTATCCCAAGGGCGACGAGCGCGCCGAACTGCTGATCGAACTGGCGTGCAAGCGGCCGCGCCAGAAGGCGGCGCTCGAACAGATCCATCGCTTCATCGATGACGTACGCGGCGAGTTCGGCCTGCATCCCCGGCATGAACTGGGCGGCATCGTCCTGGCCATGGCCATGGGCGTGCCGCGTCAATCGGTGGGCACCCTCTTCACGCTGGCGCGCATGGCGGGCTGGGTCGCCCACGTGCAGGAACAGCGCCTGAGCGGCATGCTGCTGCGGCCCCGGGCCAAGTTCGTGGGCACCAGCGGCGAGCCCTGACCCTCAGGCGTCCGACGGCCAGAACGCCTCGATCTCGGCCCACAGGGCGTCGGGCGCTTCCTCGGCGATGTAGTGGCCGCAGTCCAGCGCCCGGCCGTCGACCTGCGAGGCCTGCCTGCGCCACAGGTCCAGCACGTCGAAATAGCGCCCCACCACGCCCTTCCCGCCCCACAGGACCCGCAGCGGGCAATCCACCCGGTTGCCCTGGCCGCGGTCGGCGCGATCGTGTTCCAGGTCGATGGTGGCGGCGGCGCGATAGTCTTCGCAGATCGCGTGCGCCCAGTGCGGATGGCGCGCGCAGCGTTCGTACTCGGCCATCGCGTGGCCGGTGAAGGGCGCCAGGCCCGCGTGGCGCCCGCCCATCACGGAACGCAGGTAGAAGGCCGGATCGGAACCGATCAGTTGTTCGGGGAAAGGCGCCGGCTGGATCAGCCAGAACCAGTGGTAGTAGGCCTGCGCGAAGCCGCGCGTGGTGCCCTCGTACATGTCCAGCGTGGGCGCGATGTCCAGCAGCATCATGCGCTCGATCCGCTCGGCATGGTCCAGCGCCAGCCGGTGCGCGACGCGCGCCCCGCGGTCGTGGGCCAGCACGCCGAAAGTCTCGTAGCCGATGCAGCGCATCACCTCCACCGCGTCCACCGCCATCGTCCGCTTGGAGAACGCCTCGTGCCCGGCCGGCTCGTCCGCCGGCATGCCGCTGTCGCCGTAGCCGCGCAGGTCGATGGCGACGCAGGTATAGCGATTGGTCAGCCGGCCCCACAGCTTGTGCCACATGGCATGGGACTGGGGATGTCCGTGCATCAGCAGCAGCGCCGGCCCGGTGCCGCCCACGCGCGTGGCGATGTCCACGCCATTGACGTGGAAGTGCTGCAGCCGGTCGTTGAAGAGCGAGATCTCGGACATGACAGGCCCTAGCTTTTCGCGACGATTTCCGCCACCGCCTTGCCGACATCGGAGGTGACCGCCTTGCCGCCCATGTCGGGCGTGCGCGGGCCGTCGGACAGCACGGTCTCGATGGCCGACAGGATGGCGTCGTGCGCCGCCTTGTGGCCCAGGAACTCCAGCATCAGCGCGCCCGACCAGATCTGGGCGATGGGGTTGGCCACGCCCTTGCCCGCGATGTCGGGCGCCGAGCCGTGCACCGGCTCGAACAGCGACGGGAAACGGCGGTCGGGATTCAGGTTGGCCGAGGGCGCGATGCCGATGGTGCCGGTGCAGGCGGGCCCCAGGTCGGACAGGATGTCGCCGAACAGGTTGGACGCCACCACCACGTCGAACCAGTCGGGATGCAGCACGAAATTGGCGGTCAGGATGTCGATGTGGAACTTGTCCACGCGCACGTCGCCATACTTGCCCGCCATCGCCTCCACCCGCTCGTCCCAGTACGGCATGCTGATGGCGATGCCGTTGGACTTGGTGGCCGAAGTCAGGTGCTTGCGGGGCCGCGACGCCGCCAGGTCGAACGCGAACTTCAGCACCCGGTCGACCCCGGTGCGCGTCATGACCGTTTCCTGCAGCACGACTTCGCGGTCGGTGCCTTCGAACATGCGGCCGCCCACGCTGGAATACTCGCCTTCGGTGTTCTCGCGCACCACGTAGAAATCGATGTCGCCCGGCTTGCGGTTGGCCAGCGGCGAGGGCACGCCGGGCATCAGCCGCACCGGAC
Organism: Pigmentiphaga kullae; assembly: GCF_004216695.1. GTDB lineage: Bacteria > Pseudomonadota > Gammaproteobacteria > Burkholderiales > Burkholderiaceae_B > Pigmentiphaga > Pigmentiphaga kullae. The sequence continues at coordinate 1,935,506 of NZ_SGXC01000001.1, read as the reverse complement.
GCAGGTTCACGTACTGGTCGAACTCGCGGCGGAACTTCAAGAGCGAGCCCCACAGCGAGACGTGGTCCGGCACCGTGGCCGGCCAGCCCACCGCACCGAAGAAGATCGCGTCATGGCCGCCGATCCGCTCCTTCCAGTCGTCCGGCAGCATCGAGCCATGCCGGGCGTAGTACGCGCACGAGGCGAAATCGAAGCGGTCGAACGACAGCCCGATGCCGAAGCGCGACGCCGCCGCCTCCAGGACACGCAAGCCTTCTGGAACGACCTCGGTACCGATGCCGTCGCCGGGTATCACTGCAATGCGGTGGGCCATGGATGAAACGTCCTCGTCGTGGTGGCGCCGGCGCGCAAGCCTGTCGCGGAAACCGGCGCGGAATGGAATGGATCAAGTGTATCTCGCGCTTGCCCTTCATAATTGAACGAGATAAAAACCATTGTTGAACTGAAGTTAACGATGGACACCATCTCCGACCTCGCCTTCTTCTCGCTCCTGATCCGCCACGGCAGCCTGTCGGCCGCCGCCCGCGAACTGGGCCTGTCCACCCCCGCCGTCAGCAAGCGCCTGCAGCGGCTGGAACGGCGCCTGGGCGTGCGCCTGCTCAACCGCACCACCCGCCGCATCGCGCTGACCCATGAAGGCGAGCTCTACCTGCGCGAAGGCAACCGCATCCTGGCCGACGTCGAGGAACTCGAACACACGGTCGGCCGCAGCCGCGACGAACCCCGCGGCCTGCTGCGCATCAACGCCACCCTGGGCTTCGGCCGCCACCACATCGCCCCCGCCCTGTCCGACTTCCTCAAGCGCTTCCCCGCCGTCCAGGCCCAGCTCCACCTGACCGACCGCCCCGCCAGCCTGCTGGACGAATCCTTCGACGTCTGCATCCGCATCGGCGACCTCCCCGACGCCCGCCTGACCGCCCGCAAGATCGCCTCCAACCGCCGCCTGCTGTGCGCCTCGCCCATCTACCTGAAGCGCCATCCCCCGCCCGCCTCCCCCCGCGACCTTGCCCGCCACCCCTGCATCGTCATCCGCGAAAGCGACACCGCCTACGGCACCTGGCACCTGCGCTCGGGCACCCGCGCCGAAACCGTCAAGGTGCGCGGCCCCTTGAGCGCCAACGACGGCGAAAGCGCCCTGTACTGGGCCCTGGAGGGCCACGGCATCATCATGCGTTCGGAATGGGAGGTCGGCGCCTACCTGCGCTCGGGCCGGCTGGTGGCCGTGCTGGAGGACTGGCACACCCCCTCGGCCGACATCTTCGCGCTCTACCCCGAACGCCAGAACCTGTCCGCCAAGACCACCGCCTTCGTGGACTTCCTGGCGGAACGGTTCGCGCACCGGCGACGGGACGGGGAAGAAGGCTTGTCGTGGTAGCGGGGCCGCCGCACAAGCCGCCCCCTTCCAAATCAATGCGGCAAGATCTTCGACAGGAAATGGCGGGCACGCTCTGACCGCAGCGCCGACGGATCGAAGAACGCGTCCTTGTCGGTGTCTTCCACGATCTTCCCCCCGTCCATGAACACCACCCGATGCGCCACCTTCCTGGCGAACCCCATCTCGTGGGTCACCACCATCATCGTCATGCCCTCTTTCGCCAGATCCACCATCACATCCAGCACTTCGTTCACCATCTCCGGATCCAGCGCCGACGTCGGCTCGTCGAACAGCATCGCGATCGGATCCATCGACAACGCCCGCGCGATCGCCACCCGCTGCTGCTGCCCCCCCGACAACTGCCCCGGGAATTTCTCCTGATGCGCCTTCAACCCCACCCGGTCCAGCAGCTTGCGCGCCCGCTCGGCCGCCTCATCCTTCCCCCGCCCCAGCACCTTCACCTGCGCCAGCGTCAGGTTGTCCATCACCGACAGATGAGGAAACAGCTCGAAATGCTGGAACACCATCCCCACCTTCGACCGCAGCTTCGGCAGATCCGTCTTCGCATCTCCCACCGAAATGCCGTCCACCACGATCTCGCCTTCCTGGAAGGGCTCCAGCGCATTGACCGTCTTGATCAGCGTCGACTTGCCCGACCCCGACGGCCCGCACACCACCACCACCTCGCCCTTGGCCACCGACGTCGTGCAATCGGCCAACACCTGGAAAGACCCGTACCACTTGCTGACATGCTTGATCTCGATCATTCGAGACTCTCCTGAAAGTATCCCGGGCCCCGTCAGCGGACGATCGCCACCCGCTGCTGCAACCGCCGCACCAGCCTGGACGCGGCGAAGCAGATGATGAAATACACCACCGCCGCGAACACATACATCTCCACCAGACGCCCGTCGCGCTGCGCCACCTTCGAGGCCGCGCCCAGGAAATCCGTGATCGACAGCACGTAGACCAGCGACGTGTCCTGGAACAGCACGATGGTCTGCGTCAACAGCACCGGGATCATGTTGCGGAAGGCCTGCGGCAGAACCACGCTGCCCATGGTCTGCCAGTAGTTCAGGCCCAACGCGTAGGCGGCATAGGTCTGCCCGCGCGAGATCGACTGGATGCCGGCCCGCATGATCTCGCAGAAAAAGGCCGCCTCGAACATCGTGAAGGTGATCACCGAGGACCAATAGGCGCCGACCTTGATCGGCGTGGACGACCCGATGATCCACGCGCCGATGTAGGGCACGAGGAAATAGAACCAGAAGATCACCAGCAGGAGGGGCAGCGAACGCATCAGGTTCACGTAGGTGCCCGCCACCGCCGACAGCCAGCGGAAGCGCGACAGCCGCATCATCGCCAGCAGCGTGCCGAAGACGATGCCGCCCGCCGTGGCCATCGCGGTCAGCGTCAGCGTGAAGGTCATGCCCTCCTTGAACAGGTAGGGCGCCGTGCGCCAGATGACGTCGAAATCGAAATCGCCGAACATGTCCGCCCCCTTCAGTGCGAGCCGTCGCGCGCCGGCCCGATGAACCCGGGCACGGCCACGCGCCGCTCGACCCAGCGCATGAAGGTGACGACCACCAGGCTGACGATCAGGTACAGCACCGTGGCCGCGGCGAAGGCCTCGAACACCTGGAAGCTGAATTCCTGCATCGACCGGGCGCGGCCCGTCAGCTCCAGCAGGCCGATCGTCATGGCGACCGACGAGTTCTTGATGATGTTCATGAACTCGGAGGTAAGCGGCGGCAGGATCACCCGGTAGGCGATGGGCAGCAGCACGTAGCGATAGACCTGCGTACCGCGCAGCCCCAGCGCCGTGGCCGCCATGCGCTGCCCGCGCGGCAGCGATTCGATGCCGGCCCGCACCTGCTCGGCCACCCGCGCCGAGGTGAAGAACCCCAGGCACAGCACCGCCGGCCAGTACGCGCCCCACGGCGGCGCGATCTGCTTGATGGCGTTGCCCAGCGCCTCGGGCAGCAGTTCCGGCAGCACGAAGTACCACAGGAAAAGCTGCACCAGCAGCGGGATGTTGCGGAACAGCTCCACATAGGCACCGGCCAGGCGCACCGCCCACCTGACCTGCGTGGTGCGCACCATGCCGACGATGGAACCCAGCACGAAGGCGATCACCCACGCCGCCAGCGCGGTGGCCAGCGTCCACTGCAGGCCCGACAGCAGCGTATCCATGTAGGTGCCCTGGCCGTCGGGCGACAGCTCCCAGAAGATCTTCCAGTTCCAGTTGTAGTTCATCGCGGCTCCGCCCCGTGCTTACCCGGCCCGGCACCGGGCCGGACCCATGGAAACAGGGGACCGCTGGGGTCCCCTGGAGTCCTGCTCGATCATGCGCAGCGCATGGCCGGCTGCCTGGCCTTCCGGCCCGGCATCAGCGATAGGCTGCCGGATCTCCCGAGTCGGTCGGATTGGCGATGACCTTCTTGAGCGCGTCGCTCATCGGCACCTTCAGGTTGACGTTGCGCGGCGGGATGGGCGAGTTGAACCACTTCTGATAAAGCTTCTCGACCTCGCCGGACTTCATCAACGCCACGACCGCGTCGTCCACCACCTTCTTGAACGCCGGATCGTCCTTGGGCTCGATCATGCCGTAGGGTTCGACGGTATACGCCTTGCTGCTGACCATCCACTGGTCCGGGCTCTTGGAGTTGGCCACCAGCCCGTACAGCAGGATGTCGTCCATGAAGAACGCCGCGGCGCGACCGCTGTCGACCATCAGGAAGGCGTCGGCATGGTCCTTGGCCGGGATGATCTGCATGCCCAGGTTTTCCTTGCCGTTGGTCTCGGTCAGCCACTTCAGGTTGCTGGTACCGGCCGTCGACACGACGGTCTTGCCCTTGAAGTCTGAAAGATCGTTCAGTTTCGAGCTTTTCTTGGCGACGAAGCGCGTGGCCGTCACGAACGTGGTCGGCGCGAACGACACCTGCTGCTGGCGCTCGGCATTGTTGGTGGTGGAACCGCACTCGAGATCGACCGTGCCGTTGGCGATGAGGGGGATGCGGGTGGCCGAGGTGACCGGGGAAAGCGCGACGTTGAGCTTGGGCAGCTTCAGGTGGCTCTTGACCGCATCGGCGATCTTGTAGCAGATGTCCATCGAGTAGCCGATGGACTTCTGGTTGTCGTCCAGGTAGGAGAAAGGAATGGAGGAATCGCGATAGCCGAGCGTCAGCGTCCCCGTATCCTTGATCTTCTTGAGCCGGCCAGTCAGGTCTTGCGCCGAGACAGACGACACGGCGACCAGGGTCAGCGCGGCGGAGAGCAGCACGAGCTTCTTCATGGAATCTCCCTTCCGTAACTATGTCGGCCGAGTGTATCAACAAGCCGACAGTACGGACATGGATTTTTACCCGAGCCCAAGCCCCGGAACGTGCCGTCACTCTCCCAGGCCAGCCCTCATCTCAAACTGCCACCTTCTTGAACCGGTAGGGCCGCGTCAGCACCTCCGGCTTGAGCACCTGCTCCAGGGTTTCCGCATCCAGCAGCCCCGCCTCCAGCACCAGGTCCGCCACCGGCCGCCCCGTCCGCATCGCATCGCGCGCGATCCGCGTCGCCGCCTCGTACCCCAGCACGGGGTTCAATGCCGTCGCCAGCCCCGCCGACCGCTTCACCGCCTGCGCCAGCCGCTCGCGATTCGCCGTGATCCCCTTGACGCAGTTGTGCGTCAACGTGGTGCATGCCGCTTCCAGGTGCGAAATGCTCTTGACCAGGCTCCACGCGATGATGGGTTCGAAGGCATTGAGCTGCAGTTGGCCGCTCTCGGACGCCATCGTGATCGTCATGTCGTTGCCGATGACCTCGAAGGCGACCTGGTTCACCACTTCCGGGATGATGGGATTGACCTTCCCCGGCATGATCGAACTGCCCGCCGCGCGCTCCGGCAGATTGATTTCGTTCAGCCCCGACTGCGGGCCCGACGACAGCAGCCGCAGGTCGTTGCAGGTCTTGGACAGCTTGCAGGCCACCCGCTTCAGGACGCCGGACAACTGCACGAAGGCCCCGGTATCCTGCGTCGCCTCGATCATGTTCGCCGCGCGCACCAGCGGCAGGCCCGTGATCTCGGCCAGGTACTGCACGGCCAGCGGGCTGTAGTCGGGATCGGTGTTGATGCCGGTGCCGATGGCGGTCGCGCCCAGGTTCACCTCCACCATCAGCGTCCGGGCCTCGCCCAGCCGCGCCTCGTCCTCGCCCAGCATGACGGCGTAGGTCAGGAACTCCTGACCCAGCGTCATCGGCACCGCGTCCTGCAACTGCGTGCGGCCCATCTTCAGCACGTCGTCGAATTCCAGCGCCTTGGCCTCGAAGGCGCCGCGCAGTTCGGCCATGGCCACCAGCAGGCGCTGCAACGAGAAGCACATGGCGATGCGCAGCGCGGTGGGATAGACGTCATTGGTGCTTTGCGAGGCGTTCACGTCCTGGATGGGGTGCAGGACGTCGTAGTCGCCCTTCCTGGCGCCCAGCAGTTCCAGCGCGCGGTTGGCGATGACCTCGTTGGCGTTCATGTTGGTCGAAGTACCCGCCCCGCCCTGGATCACGTCGACGATGAACTGGTCGTGCAGCGCGCCCTCGATGATTTCCTGGCAGGCCTGGACGATCGCCCCGGCCCGTTCGGCGGGCAGCACGCCCAGGTCCTGGTTGGCCCGGGCCGCTGCCAGCTTCACGCAGGCCAGCGCCCGCACCAGATCGGCCTGGCCGCCTATGGTCGAGCCGGAAATCGGAAAGTTCTCGCGGGCGCGCAGGGAATGGATGCCCCAGTAGGCGTCGGCGGGAATCTCGCGCTCGCCAAGCAGGTCGTGTTCGATGCGGAAGAGGCCGGAAGCGGCATTGCTGCTCATTTGGATGTCCATCGGAAAGCCGCCGCACCATGCGGCGCACTATGGAAAACACTATAGGCAGGCGTCCCCCGATAGCGCCAATGCCGTGTTCGCATTGGCCAATGTTTTTTTTGCATTGCCAGGAAAACGCCCGGCGGCGGAAAACGTCAGCGCGCGCCGGACAGGTAGCCCCACAGGGCGTCGACCAGCGGCTTGGCGGGCGCGCCGGCCGGCGCGCGCTCGCGGTAGAGCCGGATCTCCATGGTCTCGGTATAGGCCTCGCCCGCGCAGGCCAGGCGGCGCGAGGCGACCTCGCGGGTGACCGCGCTCTCGGGCAGGAAGGCCACGCCGTGCCCTTCGAGCGCCATGGCCTTCAGGCCCTCGGCCATGTCGGTTTCATAGCGCTCGTCCAGCGGCGGCCGGGGATGGGCGCCCGCCAGGATCAGATCGACGATGCGGCCCAGGTAGGCGTTGGGCGCGTAGGCCAGGTAGGGCGCCGGGCCGCCTTCGCCTAGCACGTATTCCGGCGTGCCGTCGGGCTTGCTGCGCGCATAGGGGTAGACCGCCTCGCTGCCCAGTACCAGCATGTCGTAGTGGCGCGGATCGAGCTGGACCGGCTGGCGGGGATGGTAATAGACCATGACCAGGTCGCTGCCGCCCTGGACCAGGCTGATCGCGGCGTCGTGGACGTTCAGCGCCATCAGGCGGGCCGTGAAGTCGGGCAGGCCGGCTTCGGCCCGGATGCGGCTCAGCCAGCGCGGGAAAAAGGTCAGCGACAGGGTGTGGGGCACGGCGAAGTCGATCACCGCCTGCGAGGCGGGACGCATGCCGCGCAGCATGGCGCGGGTCTCGTCCAGCTTGGCCAGCATGGCGATGGCTTCGGCGCGGAAGGTCTCGCCGGCGGGTGTCAGGCGGGTGGGGTAGACGGCGCGGTCGACCAGATCGGTGCCGACCCAGGCCTCCAGGGCCTGGATACGGCGCGAGAAGGCGGGCTGCGTGATGTGTCGCAGCTCGGCCGCCCGCGAAAATGAACGGGTTTCGGCCAGCGCGATGAAATCTTCGAGCCACTTGGCTTCCATGCTTGCAACCGTCGAGGAACCGGCGGAAATTGTACCGTGGGCCGTTGCCGCGTCCGGCCGGGCCCGGCATACACTTGCCGCATGGCCCCGTGCCGCCGACCCTTCCCTGGAGCCCTGCGTGACCGATACGCTACCTTATCCGCCCCCCGCCCCCAATTCGCTGCCCGCCGGCCAGATGCCGGTGCTGCGCGTCATCCCCATGCCGGCCGATTCCAACCCGTCGGGCGACGTGTTCGGCGGCTGGATCATGGCCCAGGTCGACCTGGCCGGGTCGGTGCCCGCCCAGGGCCGCGCCAACGGCCGCGTCGCCACCGTGGCCGTGACGTCCTTCATATTCAAGGAACCGGTGTTCGTGGGCGACCTGCTCAGCTTCTACGCCCACATCGTCAAGACGGGCCGCACCTCGATCACGGTGGCGGTCGAGGTCTACGCCGAACGCATCCGGCTCAACTCCGAGGTCGTCAAGGTCACCGAGGCCACCCTGGTCTACGTGGCCACCGACCACCAGCGGCGCCCGCGCGCCCTGCCGGACCTGCGCGCCGGCTGAGCCCGTCTGGACACCCATGGCGATTAGTGGCACATTGACCACAAGGACGTCACCGCCCCAGCCCCGCCGGCACAGACCGGCCGGCCAGCCAACACGGCAGGCACGCAGGCCCTGCCCCCACGGCGAAGGAGACTCACCATGGACATATCCGGTTCGCGCCTGATTCCCGCCTCCCAGGAACACACCTGGAACAAGCTCGTCGCTCCCGAAACCCTCAAGGTCTGTATCAGCGGATGCGAGAAAGTCGAGCGCATCTCCGAGAACGAATACCGGGTCAACCTGCGGGCCGAGGTCGGCCCCCTGTCGGCCCGCTTCCACGGCCGCCTGCAACTGAGCGACATCCAGGCCCCGAATTCCTACCACCTCACCTTCGAGGGCGAAGGCGGCATGGCCGGATCGGCCAAGGGCCACGCCGACATCCGGCTGACGCCCGAAGGCGACGGCACGCGCGTCTCGTACACGGCCCACGCCGACCTGGAAGGCAAGCTCAGCCAGTTGCGCACCGACCAGGCCGAGAAGATCGCGCGCAAGATGATGGACAACTTCTTCGCGCTGTTCTCGGTCTGCGCCTGCCGGGCGCTGGAGCGCCCCGCGCCCCGGCCGCCGCGCATGGCCAGGCCGATGGCCGCGGGCGGCGGCGCGCATGCCCTGCACCTGCCCACGCAATGGGTCAACCGGCTGTCGTGGCTGGTGGCGGCGGGGGTCATCGCCGGGCTGGTCGTCTACCACACCTTCCTGCGCTGAACGCGGGAACGCCGCGCGCCGCGGCGTTCAGCGGCGCACGTTCTTCATCTTGATGCGCTGCGACAGGACCATCATCGCGGCGCAGAGCACGATGGCCATCACCATGCCGGCCTCGATGCCGGTATTGACCGACGTGCGTGCGATGACCAGCCCCACCAGCGCGGTGCCCACCGCGCTGCCCAGGGTGCGCATGGTCTGGATCAGCGCCGAGGCCACGCCCACGTCGCGGCGCTCGGCAATCATTTGCATGAACAGCGTCAGGTTGGGGATGATGAAGCCCATGCCCACGCCGGCCAGGCCGAACGAGACCACGGCGAAGGCCATGGACGAGCCGCGCTCCAGGAACATCACCCCCAGGCAGCCCACGGCCAGCAGCAGCGCGCCGAACACCATCAACCGCTGGGGCTGGCTCTGGCGCGGGAACAGGCGGCCGTTGATGACGCTGCCTATCGGTATGCAGGCCACCAGCGGCGCCAGGATCATGCCCGCCTGGGTCGGGCTCAGCCCCACTTCCACCTGCAGCAGCAGCGGACCGTAGTAGATCAGGATGAACATCACCGCGCCGGTCATCACGCCGACGACGTTCAACAGGCGCGACTCCTTGCGCTCGAGCACGCGCAGCGGAAACATGGGCTGCTCCAGGCGGCGCTCGTACCAGACGAGCAGGAAGACCGACACGACGGCCACGGCCAGGAACAACAACCCCAGTACCGGACGCGGATGGGTGGAGAAGCCCAGTTCGAGCGCCGCCATGGGCGTGCCCACGGCCAGTGCCAGCAGTGCCCCGCCCAGCCAGTCGATGCGGGGCGGCGTGTCGTGCCGGGGCTTGAGCGGCGGGAAATACCGCCACAGCATCACGAAGCCGACCACGCCCATCACCGGGCTGACGAAGAAGGCCGCCCGCCAGCCGAAGGCCTCGGTAATCGCCCCGCCCAGCAGCGGCCCGACACCGCTGGCCACCGCGAACGAGGTCGAGATCAGGGCCTGCCAGCGCACGCGCCGCATGGCGTCGGGGAACAGATCGGCGGGCGCCGCGAAGGCGGTGGCGATCATCATGCCGCCGCCCACGCCCTGCAGGGTGCGGGCCGCGATCAGGTGCGGCATGGACTGGCTGATGCCGCACAGCACCGAGCCCAGCGACACCAGGCCCAGCGAGACGAGGATGAAATATTTGCGGCCGAACAGGTCGCCCAGGCGGCCGAAGATGGGAATGACGATGGCCGAGGCCAGCAGGTAGCCCGTGCCGACCCAGGCATACAGGGGCATGCCGCCCAGCTCGGCCACCACGCGCGGCAGCGTGGTGCCGACGATGGTCGAATCCAGCGCCACCAGCATCACGACCGCGCAGATCCCGATCAGCGCCAGGATCAGCTGGCGCTGGTCTTCTACCGGTGAATCGAGATCGGAAGGCGGGCGGGGGCTGGCGTGCCCGGGCTGAGATGGCGGGTGCGGCGGGTTCTCGGACATTTGCGCATAATCATATACCGCGCCCCGGGTATACCCCTACCCCCCATGGCCCGCCGTTCAAAAGCGATAGCCGATAGCGATGGTCGGCACCCACGGATCGATGCGCGCCTTGCCGATCTGGCTGCCGTTCAGCTTCACCTTGGACGAAATGTCGATGTAGCGCAGGCTGGCGTTCAGGAACCAGCGCTCGCCCATCTTCACGTCCACCCCTACCTGCGCTGCCAGCCCCCACGAGTCGCCCAGGCTCAGGTCCTGGCCGGCCAGGGCGCCCGCGGCCCGGGTGTGGAAGAAGCGCGTGTAGTTCACGCCCAGGCCGACATAGGGCTGCACCTGCGAATCGGGCAGGAAGTGCCATTGCACGCTAAGCGTGGGCGGCAGTTGCCGGGACGAACCGATGTTGCCGCCCACCGCGCCGGAAGCGCCGATGTCGTGCCGGAAGGGTACGGCGGCCAGCAGCTCGATCCCGACGTTGCGGGTGGCCATGTAGGTCAGACTGGCGCTGGGCCGCGTCGAATTGCCGGCGTCCAGGCGCACGGCCCCGTTCAGGACGGTGCCGTTGTCCGATTTCGGCCGGACCTGGCTGATGCCGGCCTTGAGCAGCCAGTCGCCGGCTTCGTGCGCCTGCGCGGCCGAAAACGCCGCGGCAAGAAGGGCGGCAAGCAGGATGGGCGGCGTGCGGCGGGAAAACATGAGGAGCTCCATATCGAACGATGAGGCTCCAGCTTGGCAGCCCCTCGCCCCGCGCGCCTTGTCCCAGATCAAGCCGCCCTCGGGCACGCCGCTTGCTGGGGCATCCGGCTGCCCACGCGGCGCCCCACTATGGAGATCGACATGGCCAAGCCGTTGCAAGGACTCACCGTTGCCATCGTGGCAACCGACAATTTCGAACAGGTCGAACTGACGAGCCCGAAGGAAGCGCTGGAACGCGCGGGTGCCACGGTGCACATTCTTTCCGCCCAGGCCGGCGAGATCCGGGGCATGAAGCATGACGAGAAGGCCGACCGCTTCCGCGTGGAGGCGAGCTGGAACGACGCCGACCCCACCCGCTACGCCGGCGTGGTCGTGCCCGGCGGCGTCTTCAACGCGGACGTCATCCGCACCGACAAGGGCGCGCAGCGCTTCGTGCAGGCGCTGCACGACACGGGCAAGCCGGTGGCCGTCATCTGCCACGGCCCGTGGCTGCTGGTGTCGGCCGGCATGGTCGACGGCCGGCAACTGACCAGTTGGCCATCGCTGCAGGAGGACATCCGCAATGCCGGCGGACAATGGGTGGACGAAGAGGTCGTGCTGGACGGCAACCTGATCACCAGCCGCAAGCCGGACGACCTGCCGGCGTTCAACGCGAAGCTGATCGAGGCGCTGTCCAACGTCGAGAGCGCCGACACGCCCTCGGGAGCGCAGCCAACCTGAGTCCGGGTATGTGCCCGGCGCGGCCGCCGCCGGCAGCCCCTATACTTGCCGCGACCAGGCAAGAATAGGTGGCCTCGCCGTATGAATGTGACCCTGCGCCAGATGCGCGCGTTCGTCGAAGTCGTGCATTGCGGCGGTTTCACCGCGGCCTCGCGGCGGCTGCACCTGACCCAGTCCGCCACCAGCCTGCTGGTGCGCGAACTCGAAGGCCAGCTGGGCTTGCAGTTGCTGGACCGGTCTACGCGCAAGCTCGCGGTCACCGAGGGCGGCGCCGAATTCCTGCAGCATGCGGAACGCATCCTGGGCGAAGTCGAGCAAGCCATCCGCCGCACCCAGGACCTGGTGCAGATGCGCCGCGGGCGCGTCACGGTGGCGACCACGCCGGTCATGGCGGCCACACTGCTGCCCGACGCCATCGCCACCTTCCAGGCCGCCCATCCCGCCATCGAAGTCCGCCTGTCCGACGCGCCGGTCGACGTCATCCTGCGGCAGGTGCAGCAGGGCGAGGTCGACCTGGGCGTGGGGGTGTTCACCGGCAATGAGGTGGAGCTGAACCGCAGCCTGCTGATGCGCCATCCGCTGGGCGCCATGATTCCCAGCGCATGGCCGCTGGCGCGACGACGGCGGGACCTGGCTTGGGCCGACCTGGCCAGCCAGCCGATGATCGTCGTGCCGCAGTCCAGCGGCTCGCTGCCGCAGATCGACCGCGTACTGCACCAGTCGGGCATCGCGGCCGAGCCGCGCTTCGAGGTGCACTATCTGTGGTCGGCCATCGGTCTGGTCGAGGCCGGCCTGGGCATCGCGGTACTGCCGTCCTACGCGGGGCTGCTGGCCCGATCGAAGCGCGCGCGCTTTCGCGTGCTGCACGACCCGGTGGTGTATCGCAAGATCGAGCTGGTCACGCAGCCCGGCCGCTCGCTGTCGCCGGCGGCCGCGTCCTTCCGCGCCCACCTGGCGGCCCACTGCAAGCAGTTCGAGGAACGGGGCTGACGCCACGCCGGCCCGGCGGCCGGCGCGCGTTCACCGCGCGGCCAGCTCGCGCGCGGACTGGGCCGCGTCGCGCACGATCTGCGCGGAATCGCAGGCGGTCCATTGCCCGTGCCGGCGCAAGACCCGTCCGTCGACGATGACCGTGTCCACGTTGGCCGGCTGGGCCGAGTAGACCAGCGAGAAGGCCGGGTCCACCACCGGCGCCATGTTCAGGTCCGTGGTGCGGACCAGGATGACGTCGGCCCGCTTGCCCGCCTCGAGCGAACCGACGTGGTCCGCGATGCCCAGGTCGCGCGCGCCATCCAGCGTGGCCAGCCGCAGCAGGCGGCGCGCCGTAAGCGGTACCTCGGCGCCGAAACGCTGGCGGTGCGACCACAGCAGGGTGCGCATGCAGGAGAAGAAATCGGCATTGGCCGAGGCCGACGAACTGTCCACCGACAGGCTCTGCCGCACGCAGGCGCACTCCAGCTCGTGGAACTGGATCACGCCGCGCGATGCCTGGGCGTACAACACCTCGATCACCGGCGAACACGAGAACGAGACGCCGCAGGCGGCCAGCCGCAGTTGCTCCTGCGGCGACACGCCCTGAGGATGCACCAGTTGCAGGTCCGGCCCCAGCAGGCCGTGCGCGTCCAGCACCGACACCACGCCGGGACGCGCGTGCATGGTGATGGGCAGCCCCAGGCGCCGCACGCCCGCGAATTCCGTGCGCACGACGTCGATGGGTACGGTGCCGCGCGGATTGGAAACCGGCGTGCGCAGCGCCGCGCCCAAGTGGATCATGGGATCGCCGGCCGCTTCCCGGGCGACTTCGGCGAGGCCCGCCAGGTCCATCGCGCGGTCCAGCGGCAGGTCCTGCCCCCAGCCGTAGGCCAGGCGGCCCCGTATGCCCAGGCTGCGCATGGCCGCCAGTTCCGCGCGCGCGTGATCGGGCGTGCGGGTGTTGTGCGACCAGTTGTGGACCGTGGTGATGCCGCCCGCCAAACCTTCGGCCAGCCCCAGCCGCACCGAATGGTAGGAGTCGTCCGGCGTGAACTTCGGCCCCACGGACAAGGTCACGGGGAAATAGCCGCGCGCCGCCTCGTCGCCGCTCATCAGCGCGCGCAGCGAGCAGTTCCACAGGTGCCAGTGCGTGTCGACGAAGCCCGGCATCACGATCATGCCGCGCGCATCCAGCTCCCGCGCGCCCGGCACGCGCAGCCCCCGGCCGATCGCCACCAGCGTGCCGTCGCGGACATGGACGTCGGCGTCCGGCAGGTCGTCCATGCCGTCGGCCATGGTCATTACATGGCCGCCGCGTATCACGAACTCCTCGCGCGCGGGCAGGCCGGCCACGTGTCCGGCCGCCTCGCGCCATCTTGCTGACTGCATGCCCATCCCCTAGTCGGCCTTGGCACCGGTCAGGCGGATCAGGCGTTCCTTGTGGCGCATCTCGTCGCGCAGCGCGGCGGTGAACGCCGCCGGCGACGAGAACACCGGGTCGAAGCCGCGCGCGGCCACGAAGCGCTGCTGGAATTCCGGGTCGGCGGCGATCGCCTTCACGTCGGCATGGATGCGCTGGATCACGGCGTCGGGCGTGCCGCCGGTGGCGAACAGGCCGAACCAGGATTCGCGCGGGTCGATGTCGGCATAGCCCGCTTCCGCCAGGGTGGGCACGTTCGGTTCGGACGGCAGCCGGCTGGCCCGCGCGATGGCCAGCGGCTTCATCTTGCCCGCGCGGATGTGGGGCTCGGCGATGGCCGCGCCCACCATGGCCAGTTGCACCTCGCCGCCGAGCAGCGCCGTCACGGCCGGCATGATCCCCTTGTAGGGCACCTGGGTGATCTGTATGCCCGTCTTGTGCCGCAGTCCCTCGAACAGCAGGTGGGGCAGGCTGCCCGATCCCATCGAGGCATAGTTCAGTTCGTCGGGGCGGGCCTTCGCCAGCGCGACCAGCTCATCGAGCGAATTGGCCTTCACCGAGGGATGCGCCAGCACCATCTGCGGCAGGCTGACCAGTTGCGAGACCGGCGCCAGGTCGCGCACGGCATCGTAGGGCAGCTTGTCGTACAGGAAGGGGTTGCTGGTGATGGTCGATTCGCTCGTCACCAGGAGGGTATGGCCGTCGGGCGCCGCCTTGGCGACGGCGTCGGCGCCGATGATGGAAGCCGCGCCCAGCTTGTTCTCGACGATGACCGGCCGGCCCCATTTCTGCCCCAGCCGTTCGGCCAGGGCCCGGGCGATCACGTCCACGCCGCCTCCGGGTGCGTAGGGCACCACGATCCGCACCGGCCGCGCCGGCCAGGCCGGCTGTCCCATCGCGGGCACCGCGGCCGCGATACCCACGGCCGCGGCGCATGCCGCCAGCCACCGGCGACGACCCTTGCCCGCCTCTGCACTTCCCTGCCTCATTTCGTCTCCTTCCCGCCGGACGGCCCGGAAAGCAAGGCCCGCCTTCCGATGCCCCGCGGCGACATGGCAGGCATTTCACCCGTGGGCGGCGAGACAGGCAAACGAGAAAAAGTTGTGGTTCTATCAGTTGGCCATCTGAATCGCCGGCCCGCCGTGCTTACACGCTGTCATGAAAAAAGACGCGAAATCTGCAAGAATCGGGCGCTCCGCCTTCGCCGGCCGCGTCCCGCGGCCCTCTCTTGCGAGTCCCCATGGCCTACATGCTGCTCATCGTCGAACCCACCGGCCAGCGCGCCGAACGCAGCGAGGAGGCCGGCCGCGAACTCTACGACCGCATGGTCGCCTTCGGCGCCGACCTGAAGACGCGCGGCCTGCTGCTGGCCGCCGAATCGCTGGCCTCGCAGGACAGCGCCGTGCGCGTGCGGAAACAGGACGGACGTGCACGCCTGGTGGACGGGCCCTTCGCCGAAGCCAAGGAAATGATAGGCGGCTTCTTCCTGCTGGACTGCGCCACGCGCGAGGAAGCGGTGGCCATCGCGCAAACCTGCCCGGCGGCGCAATGGTGCACGGTCGAGGTCCGGGAAGTGGCGCCGTGCTATCGCTGAGCCGCTCGATCTGGTAGTTTCCCTAGGTCGCCTCCGCCATGTCGATTCCGGCACGCGCCGATCGTCGTAGGGTCAGAAGCCCACGTGCGGGCTTGCAACCACCGGAGAAACCGCCATGCGATTCATGATCATCGTCCGCGCCACCGCGGACACCGAGGCCGGCGTCATGCCCGAGGAACCCCTGCTGGCCGCGATGACCGCCTACCACGAGGAACTGGCCAGGGCCGGCGTGCTGCTGGACGCCAACGGCCTGAAGCCGTCGTCCCGGGGCTGGCGCGTCCGCTACCGGGCCGGCAAGGGTACGGTCATAGACGGCCCGTTCGCCGAGACCAAGGAACTGATCGCCGGCTACACGCTGATCCAGGTCCGCTCGCGCGAGGAAGCCATGGAATGGGCCCGGCGCTTTCCCTCGCCCATGGCGGATGCCGACGGCGAGATCGAGGTGCGCGAGCTCTTCGAGCTGGACGACCTCGGCCCGAGCGAAGCGGTGGACCGCTTCCGCAAGCTGGAAACCACCAGCCGATAACGCGCCCATCTTCCAAGGAACCCGCCATGCACAAGCAGATCTTCGTCAACCTGCCCGTCTCCGACCTGCCGCGCACCCAGGCCTTCTTCGGCCAGCTCGGCTTCACTTTCAACGCCCAGTTCACCAACGAAAAGGCCGCCTGCATGGTCATCGGCGAGAACATCTACGCCATGCTGCTCACCACGGATTTTTTCCGTGGTTTCGCCAGCAAGCCGATCAGCGATGCCCGGCAAAGCACCGAAGTCCTGGTGGCCCTGACCTGCGACAGCCGGGAAGCCGTCGACGACATGGTGCGCAAGGCCCTGGCCGCCGGCGGCACGGCGCCGCGGCCTGCGCAGGACCACGGCTTCATGTACAGCCATGGCTTCGACGACCCGGACGGCCATGCATGGGAGGTCTTCTACATGGACCCGGCCACGGTCGAGCAGGGCTGAGCCTGTGACGCAGGCCGCCACCCACCGGGCCATCGAAGCCGTCTGGCGGATCGAATCGGCCCGCATCATCGCGGGCGTCGCGCGGCTGGTGCGCGACGTCGGCCTGGCCGAGGAACTGGCGCAGGACGCGCTGGTGGCTGCGCTGGAGCGATGGCCCGGGGATGGCGTGCCGGACAATCCCGGAGCCTGGCTGATGACCACCGCGAAGAACCGGGCGCTGGACCGCCTGCGCCAGGCCGCCCTGCATGCGCGCAAGCACGAGGAATACGGCCACGAGACCGAACTGCTGGGCGCCGGCCACGCGCCGGACCCGGCGGCCCTGGTCGAGGCGGCGCGCGACGACGACGTGGGCGACGACCTGCTGCGCCTGATCTTCACCGCCTGCCATCCCGTCCTGTCCACCGACGCCCGCGTCGCGCTGACGCTGCGCCTGCTGGGCGGACTGACGGCGGGCGAGATCGCGCGCGCCTTCCTCGTGCCCGAGGCCACCGTTGCCCAGCGCATCGTGCGCGCCAAGCGTTCGCTGTCGGCGGCCAGGGTGCCGTTCGAGGTCCCCCGCGCGCAGGAGCGCGAGGCGCGGCTCGAATCGGTGCTGGAAGTGATCTACCTCATCTTCAACGAAGGCTATTCGGCCACGGCCGGCGACGGCTGGATGCGGCCGGCGCTGTGCGGCGAAGCGCTGCGGCTGGCGCGCGTGCTGGCGGAACTGGCCCCGAATGAAGGCGAGGCGCATGGCCTGTGCGCGCTGCTGGAGATCCAGGCCTCGCGCCTGCCCGCCCGCACCGACGCCGACGGCCGCCCCGTGCTGCTGATGGAGCAGGACCGCGCGCGCTGGGACCCGCTGCTGATACGGCGCGGCCTGGCGGCCCTGGCCCGCGCCGAAGCCTTGGGCGGGGCCCACGGCCCCTATGCGCTGCAGGCCGCGCTGGCCGCCTGCCATGCCCGGGCCCGCACGCCGGACGAAACCGACTGGGAACGCATCGTGGCCTTGTACGATGCCCTGGCCCAGGTCGCCCCCTCGCCCGTGGTCGAGCTGAACCGCGCCGTGGCGGTCGGCATGGCGTTCGGTCCCGCCGCCGGGCTGGCGCTGGCGGACGCGCTGCGCGCGGAGCCGGCCCTGGAGAATTACCACTGGCTGCCCAGCGTGCGCGGCGACCTGCTGCACAAGCTCGGGCGCCACGCCGAGGCGCGCGAGGAATTCCTGCGCGCCGCCGCCATGACCCGCAACCTGCGGGAACAGGAACTTCTGCTGGAACGCGCGGCCCAAGCCCTCCCCTCCCATTGACTCCTCCATGACCTCATCCCCGTCTCTCAAGGCTACCCGCAAGGAATGGATAGGGCTGGCCGTCATCGCGCTGCCCTGCATGGTCTACGCGATGGACCTGACCGTGCTCAACCTCGCCCTGCCCGCCATCAGCGCGCAGTTGAACCCGTCCAGCTCGCAGCTCTTGTGGATCATCGACATCTACGGCTTCCTGGTCGCGGGCCTGCTCATCACCATGGGCACCCTGGGCGACCGCATCGGGCGGCGCAAGCTGCTGCTGATCGGCGCCGCGGCATTCGGTGTCGCCTCGGCCATCGCGGCCTTCTCCGACAGCGCGGGCATGCTGATCGCCATGCGGGCCCTGCTGGGCATCGCGGGCGCCACCCTGGCGCCGTCGACCATGTCCCTGATCCGCAACATGTTCCACGACGAGCACGAACGCCAGTTCGCCATCGGCGTCTGGATCGCCAGCTTCTCGCTGGGCAGCGCCATCGGGCCGCTGGTGGGCGGGGTGCTGCTGCAATTCTTCTGGTGGGGATCGGTCTTCCTGGTCGCGGTGCCGGTGATGCTGCTCCTGCTCGTGCTCGGCCCGGTGCTGCTGCCGGAATACCGCGACCCGGACGCAGGCCGCATCGACCCGCCCAGCGTGGCGCAGTCCCTGTTCGCGGTGCTGGCGATGATCTACGGACTCAAGCAGATCGCCCAGCACGGCGCGTCGTGGGCCGCCGCCGCCATCATCGCGGCGGGATTCGCGGTGGGCGTGGCCTTCGTGCGGCGCCAGCGGCGCCTGCCCTATCCGCTGCTGGACCTGAACCTGTTCATGCGGCCGGCCTTCAGCGCCGCCATCGCCGCCTACGCGCTGTCCTGCCTCGCCATGTTCGGCGTCTACATCTTCATCACGCAGTACCTGCAACTGGTGCTGGGCCTGGACCCGCTGCGGGCGGGCCTGGTCACCGTGCCCTGGGCGCTGGGCTTCGTCACGGGCTCGCTGCTCGCCCCGAGGCTGGCCCGGCGCGTGCCGCCGCTGTCCATCTTCGTGGGCGGACTGCTCGCGGCCGCTGCCGGTTTCCTGATGGTGCTGCTGGCCGACCGCCCCTACGGACTCGAAGCCATCATGGCGGGCCTGATCGTGATGAGTCTGGGCATGGCGCCGGTGTTCACCATCGGCAACGAGATGATCATCACCTCGGCGCCGCCGCAGCGGGCGGGCTCGGCCTCGGCCATCTCCGAAACCAGCGCCGAATTCAGCGGCGCGCTCGGCATCGCGGTATTCGGCAGCATGGGCACGATGATCTACCGTTCCGGCCTATCGGCGGGCATGCCGGACGGCATTCCGGCACAAGTAGCCGAGGCCGCCTCGTCGACGCTGGGCGCCGCGGTGGCGGCGGCGCATGCGCTGCCCACGCCGCTGGCCGACGCCATGCTGGCGGTGGCACGCGGGGCATTCGTCGATGCGCTGCAACTCTCCGCGGCGGTCGGCGCCGTACTGACCCTGTGCGCGGCCGTGGCCGCGGCCTGCATCCTGCGCGGCGGATCCGCCCGCGCCCAGGCACTGCGCGACGACGCGGCGTAGCGCGGCCGGCCGCCGCTCAGCCGCCGAAGGCGAGCACCAGCGCGTGCAGGCCGATCCCGATCAGCCCGCCCACCAGCGTGCCGTTGTAGCGGATGTATTGCAGGTCGGGGCCCACGCTCAGCTCCAGCGCCTGCACCAGCCGCTTTTCGTCCCAGCCCTTGACGGTCTGGGCGATATGCTCGGTGACCCCTTCGCGCAGCCGGGCCGCCAGGCTGCGCGCGCCGGTCATGACATGTTCGTTGATCGCTTCGCGCAGGGCGGGATTGGCGGCCAGCTGGCGGCCCAGTCCCAGCAGGCTCTGCTCCAGGTGCCGCGCCAGCGGCGAGTCTTGCGCATCCAGGTTGCGGCGCAGGGCCGCGTGGATCTCTGCCCACAGCCCCTGCACGTACGCCTGCACCGAGGGGTGGTCGATCAGCCGCGACTTGATGCCGTCGATCTGCTCGCGCAGTTGCGGATCGTCGCGCAGCCGCGCCACGTAGTCCGCCACCCAGGCCTCGTAGTCCTGGCGCAGCGGATGATCGGGCCGCGACAACACCTCGTGCAGTTCATCCAGCAGCGCGCGCGCCAGCCGGTCCGCCAGATTGTCGGCGATCCCTTCGACCGGTTTCACCAGGTTCACGGTCCCGACGATCCTGGGCCATTCCTTGCGCGCGTATTTCACCATCAGGTCCGACACCCGCTCCTTGACGCCCTCGTCGTCCAGGTAGCCGCCCAGGCGCCGCAGGGCCTCGTCCAGCAATTGATGATGGCGGCCGTCGCGCGTCAGCAATCCCAGCACCTCTCCCGCCGTCGCCCCGGCATCCCACGCCCGCAGGCGGGCGACGACAAAAGACTGGATGGCCTCGCGCACGACCCGCTCGTCCAGCAGGTCCAGCGCCTGCGACAGCCACGTGCGCGCCATGCCCGCCGCCATGCGCGCCTGGGCCGGCTCGCTCAGCCATGCGCCCAGCCGGCTGGCCGGGTCGAATACCTGGAGCCTGGCCAGCAGCGCGTCGGGCGCCAGGAAATGATCGCGCACGAACACGGCCAGGTTGTCCCCCAGGCGCGCCTGGTTGGCGGGAACGATGGCGGTGTGGGGAATCGGCAGGCCCAGCGGCCGCTTGAACAGCGCCACCACCGCGAACCAGTCGGCCAGCGCGCCCACCGTGGCGGCCTCGCAGAAGGCCCGGACCCAGGCCCAGGCGCCCTGCCCGCCCATCGCATGGCTGAGCCCGAAACCCGCCAGCGACGCGGCAAGCAGGCCCAGCGCGCCCAGTTTCATGCGGCGCAGGCGGGCCAGGCGGGGATCGGCGGATGGGGAAGGATTCAAGACGGCGGTGCTTCGGTGGGCAAGCCTCCACTTTACCCACGGCCGCGGCGCGCTTCCAGCCGCGGGGGTCGCGGGCGATAGAATCTCCGGTCAAGATTCGCTTCCGGAGCACGACCGCCATGACCGTCCGCCGCATCGTCGCCAATCTCTCCACCCCTGACCCCGCCCTCGCGCGGGAGTTCTACGGCAGGCTGCTGGGCCTGGACGTGGTCATGGACCACGGCTGGCTCATGACCTTCGCGTCCGGCGGCAGCCAGACGCCCCAGGTCAGCGTGGCCAGCGAAGGCGGTTCGGGCACGCCCGTGCCGGCGCTGTCCATCGAGGTCGACGACGTGGACGACGTGCTGGCCCGCGCCCGCGCGCACGGGGCCGAGATCGTCTACGGGCCCTGCGACGAAGCCTGGGGCGTGCGGCGCTTCTACGTGCGCGACCCGTTCGGCAATCTGGTCAACATCCTGACGCATCGCTCGTAGGCCGGCACCCGGCCGAGCAGGCGTCCCGACGCGCGACGCCCCTATGTTCTAATCTGCCGGCAGGGCCGTGCCGGCCGCCGACTTACAGGAAGCAAACCATGGCATCCCAGATCCACATCCTTTCCTCGATGGCAACCAAGCAGTTGCTTGCCGATCTCGTCGCCCAGTACCCGCAGGCGCAGGCCCGGGACGTCCTGGTGGAGTCCGTCGGCGGCGTCGATGCCGCCCGGCGCGTGCAGTCCGGCGAAGCCTTCGACGCCATCGTGCTGGCCGCCAACGTCATCGACCAGATGACCGAGGCGGGCCATATCGTGGCGGGCAGCCGCGTGGACCTGGTCGAATCGGGCGTCTACGTGGCCGTGCGCGCCGGCGCACCGCGGCCGGACATCGGCTCCGAGGCCGCGCTCAAGCAGGCCGTGCTTGCCGGAGGCACCATCGGCTACTCCACCGGTCCCAGCGGCGTCTACCTGTCCAAACTGTTCGAACGCTGGGGCATCGCCGACCAGATCAAGGACCGCACCGTCCAGTCCAAGCCCGGCATCCCGGTGGGCACGCTGATCGCCAAGGGCGAAGTCGACCTTGGCTTCCAGCAGCTGAGCGAGATGATGAACGTGCCGGGCATCGACATCGTGGGGCCCCTGCCTCCCGGCCTGCAGATCATGACCACGTTCTCCGCCGGCGTCGCCGCTACGTCGGCCCAGCCGGACACGGTACGCGAGCTGCTGGCCTTCATGGCCAGCGCCGAGGCCGACGGGATCAAGCGCAAGAACGGCATGGAGCCCGTCTAAGGCCGCCATGAACGCCGCGGCGCCCCTGTTCCAGGCCGACCGGCTGACGCTGGGGCTGGCCCTGCCCTGGGTCGACGCCGCCGAACATGCCGGCCGGCGCGAGGTGGATTTCCCCCGCCAGTTGGATCTCGCGGCACAGGCCGAGGCGGCGGGCTTCGCCGCGCTGTGGGTGCGCGACGTGCCGCTGAACCATCCCGGCTATCCCGAAGCCATCGGCCACCTCGATCCCTGGACATGGCTGGGCGCACTGGCCACCCGCACCCGGCGCATCCATCTGGTGACCGGCGCCATCGTGCTGACGCTGCGCCATCCGCTGCACGTCGCCAAGGGCGCCGTCTCGGTCGCCGCGCTGGCGCCGGGGCGCTTCGTGCTGGGACTGGGATCGGGCGACCGACCGCCCGAATACCTGGCGTTCGGCCGAAACTCCGCCACGCGGCGCGAGGACTTCCGGGCCCGCTGGGAACAGTTGTCGGCCGCGCTGGACACGCCGCCGCGCGTCGTGCCCGACTTGCACGACGACCCGCCCGTGGCCTTCAGCCTGCGGCCACGCCCCGCTACCCCCGTGCCCATGCTGGCCGTCGGCTCGGCCGGCCAGAGTCTGGACTGGATCGCCCGCCACGCGGTGGGCTGGACCACCTACCATCGTCCGCCCGAGGTCCAGCGCGGCCGTCACGCCATGTGGCGCCAGGCGGTGGAGCGCGCCGCACCGGGCCAGTTCCGCGCGTTCGGCGTCGCCATGCGCGTGGAGTTGCTGGACCGCCCCGATGCGCCCGCCGAAGCCATCGAACTGGGCTACCGCACCGGCGTGCGGGCGCTGGCCGGCATCCTCGCCCGCATGCGCGAGGCCGGCACGCATCACGTCAGCCTGAACCTGCCGGCGGGCGCCCGGCCGCTGCCGGACATCATCGACGAACTGGCCCCGTTGAACGCCGGGCTGGCCTGAACCGCGGCGTCAGGACAGGCCCGTCACCGGCACCACCGCGCCGTGGATGGCGCGCGCCGCCGGCGAGGCCAGGAAGCGGATCACTTCGGCCAGGTCGGCCGGCGCCACCCAGCGCGCGGGATCGGCATCCGGCATGTCGCGCCGGTTCTCGGGCGTGTCGATGATGGTGGGCATGACGCCATTGACGTTCACGCCCCGTTCGCGCAGCTCCGCGGCCATCGATTCGGTCAGCCGCATGACCGCGCTTTTCGAGGCGCAATAGGCGCCCATGCCGGCCACCCCGCGCTGGGCGGCATGGGCGGCGACGTTGACGATCCGGCCTTCGCCCCGCTCCACCATGCCGGGCACGACGGCGCGCGCGGTATGGATGATGCTGCGGGCGTTCAGGTCCAGCAGGAAATCCCAGGTGGCGTCGCTGGTCTCGTGCACCGCCTCGCCCATGCGGAAACCGCCCGCGATATTGCACAGCACGTCGATCGCGCCGTAGCGGTCGCGCGCGCGGCCCGCGGCGTCCGCCACCGCGCCGGCATCCAGCAGGTCCACCGCCGCGACCAGGCACAAGGCCGCGTCCGGCCCCGCCGGCGGCCGCGCCTCGCGGCGGTCCAGCAGCACCAGGTTGGCGCCCTCGGCGGCAAAGGCCGCGGCAACCGCGCCGCCCAGCGTTCCGGCCGCGCCGGTGATCATCACCGTGCGCCGGCCCGTCTGTGTCGATGCCATGTCAGTTCCCTTGCGCCCGCGCGGCGTGGTAGGTGCCGGTGCCCCGGGTCATGATGTCGTCTCCCGGCAGCAGGACGCCGGGCTCCAGTTCGGCTTGCTGACGGATGCGCTCGTAGATGGGCGCGAAATCCACCTGCGCCAGCTCCAGCAACTCTTCCAGATCGTGCAGCACGAAATAGGTTTCCTGGAAATCGTCGATGCGATAGCGCGTCCGCATCACGCGCTCCAGTTCGAAGCGGACCCGGTTGGGCGAGGGATCGTCCAGCGCGAACAGGCTTTCCGCGTACGACGAGATGATGCCCGAGCCGTAGATGCGCAGGCCCTCGGCCTGCTGCACCAGGCCGAACTCCACGGTGTACCAGTACACGCGGGCCAGGTTGGGCAGGACGCCCATGCGCTGGGCCCGCAGCCCGCCTTCGCCGTAGGCCTGCACGAAATCCGCCAGGATGGGATTCATCAGCATGGGCACGTGGCCGAAGACGTCGTGGAAGACGTCGGGCTCTTCCAGGTAATCGAGCTGGTCGGCGCGGCGGATGAACTGCCCGGCGGGAAAGCGCCGGTTGGCCAGGTGGTCGAAGAATACGTCGTCGGGGACCAGGCCGGGCACCGCCACGACCTGCCAGCCGGTGCGCCGGGACAGCACCTCGCTCAGGCGGCGGAAATCGGGAATCTGGTCCGCGCCTATGGGCAGGTCGCGCATGCCCGCCTCGAATTCCCGGCAGGCGCGGCCCGGCACCAGCCTGGACTGCCGCTCGAACAGGAACTTCCAGACCGCGTGTTCTTCCTGGGTGTAATGGTCCCAGCCCTGGTCCACGGTCCAGTCCGCCCGCTCCGGCCGGCCCGCCTCGCCGGCGGCAAGACCGTGCTTGGGCGCGGTCGATGGCTGCTTCATCCTGGCCTCTTACCTGGAATGGGCGCGCGCGGCCTCGTCGGCATGGCGCGCCAGGTCGATGTCGCGCTGCGTCAGGCCGTTCGCGTCATGGGTGGTCAGCGTGACGTCCACCCGGTTGTAGACGTTGGACCACTCCGGATGGTGATCGTTCTTTTCCGCGTACAGGGCGATGCGCGTCATGAACGCGAAAGCCTGGCTGAAATCCTCGAACTGGAACCGGCGCCGGATGGCGCCCCGCTGCGCGTCCAACTGCCAGTCGGGCAATTCCGCCATCGCCTGCTCGATGTCCTGCGCATTCAACTTCTGCATGGCCTGCTCCTCGCGCCGGGAGTCCGCACCGCCAGCCGCGCCCCGGCTGTCCGCGCGGCCTGCGCTCCCCAGCAAATCTTATTCCGTTGCCTTGAAACCGGAAACCCGCATCCGGTCGCTCCACTGCCCCCGCTCGCGCTCCAGCCGGGGCCCGAGCCCGGCCGTGGGCCGGCCCGGCAAGGCGTAGCCCAGATCGGCGACCGCCTTGCGGTAGGCCGGGCTGGCCAGCACCGCATCGGCACGCGCCTGCCATTCGGCCAGCCTGTCGGCCGGCGTTCCCGCCTTCACGAAAAGACCGAACCAATCCACCGCCTCGAGCTGCGGCAGGCCCGCCTCGCGCGCGGTCGGCACACCGGGCAGCTTGGCGTTGCGCTGCGGCGAGGTGATCAGCACCGCGCGCAGCTTGCCCTGGGCCTGGTAGGGCACCAGCAGTTGCTCGGTCGTGATCAGCGCCGCGACCTGTCCGCCCAGCACGTCGGTGACGGCATTGGCGCCCCCGCGGTAAGGCACGTGCGTAAGCGGCGTACCGCCCTGCCTGGCCAGTTCCGCGCCCAGGAAATGCTGCGGCGTGCCCAGCCCGGGGGTCGCGTAGTTGGCCTGGTCGGCATGGCCCTTGGCCCAGGCCATGAACTCGGCCAGCGTGGCTCCCTGCGCGGCGGGTCCCAGCGCCACGCCGAAACCGTATTCGGCCAGCGCGGACACCGGGGCGAAATCCCGGACGGCATCGTAGTTGGCGGACTTCAGCACCATGGGCGTCAGCAGCAGCGAACTGGCGGGCATCACCATCAGCGTCTGGCCGTCGGCGGGCGCCGCCTGCACGGCGTCGATGGCCAGCTTGCCGGTCGCGCCGGCGCGGTTTTCCACCACCACCGGGATGCCGGCAACCTGCCGCAGGTGCTCCGCGAATACCCGCGCCACGGCATCGGGCGCGCCGCCGGCGGGATAGCCCACCAGCAGGCGCGCGCCGGCCTGCTGCGCCTGCGCCACGCCGGCCGCGGCGGCCAGCATGGCCGCGAGCAGTCCGCGCAGGACCTTGGAATACCTCATGTCATGTCTCCTGCCTGTTCGTTCTGTCGATGACGCGGCGCCAGGCGCCGCGATGAAAGCCATTCCTCACGCCGACACCGGCGTGTATCCCCCTATGCCCGCGCCCGCCCGGATCGCCGCGTCGCCGCCGTAGCGGCGGATCAATTCGGCCTGCCGGGCCCTGGCGCGGCGATCGACCTCGCCGGGGTCGCAGAAGCCGGCCAGCCGCTCGCGCCAGGCCCGCACCCGTCCCGGCGACTGCGCGGCGATGTCGCGCAGCTCGTCCGGATCGTCGTCCAGGTCGAACAACTGGGGAGGATGGTCGCAGTAGTGGACGTACTTGGTGTGGGCATCGCGCAGCATGAAGACGCCTGCGCGCGAGCCCACGGTATGGTATTCGGACAGCACCGCGCGGCCCGCGGGCAGCTCCCGCAGCAGCGAGCGCGCCGTTGGCGAGGCCCCTCCGGCCTCGGCCGGCACGCCCACGGCGTCGAGCACGGTATCGTAGACGTCGGTCTGGCCGACGGGCGTGCGCTCGATGCGCCCGGCCGCGATGTCCGGCCCGGACAGGATCATCGGTATGCCCACCGACTCGGCGTACATGGTGCTCTTGCCCCACAGCCCCCGGGCGCCCACGTTGTCGCCGTGGTCACTCAAGTACATGACACGGGTGCTGTCGTCCAGCCCGCAGGCCTTGAGCGCCTGGAGCAGCGCGCCGACCTTGGCGTCCAGGAAACTGACCAGGCCGTAGTAGCCGGCCAGCGCCCGCCTGACGTCCGACTCGTCGCGGAAATGCACGTTGTAGCCGGTCTCGCGCGCATATTGCCGGATAAAGGGATGGGCCTCGTCGTCGATGCCGAACCGATAGGCCTTGGGCAGGCGCAGCGGCAGCCCGGCATAGCGGTCGAAGAAGGGCGCGGGCACGGTCAGCGGAAAATGCGGCGCAACCAGCGACACCATCAGCACCCAGGGCTTGTCCGGGACGGGCGCCGCCGCCTTGCGCCGCAGCCATTCGACCGCCGTGTCGCAGATGCGGTCATCGTAGCGGTTGTAGTCCGACTCGCCCGCGCGCGCCGAGGCCAGCATGTTGGCGCCGTCGCCCAGCGAGGCGGGCGGATTGCGCAGCAGCATCTTGACCTCGCCCCGGCCGCCGTGGATGTGCATGGGCAGCAGGCTCTCGGAAAAGCCATAGTCGTCCCCCTGGGCGCCGCGGTAGTGGAGCTTGCCTATGGACACCACCTCGTGCCCGCGCTCGCGCAGGACGTGGTGCCAGCCGGGCACGGCGCCGTCGTAGGCATCGACGTTGTCCCAGTACCCGGCCTCGTGCACGGCCCGCCCGGTGGCGAGCGCGGCGCGGGCCGGCACGCAGATGGGACTGGCGCACACCGCGTTGGCGAAGCGCGTGCCCGAGGCGGCCAGCGCGTCCAGGTTGGGGGTCGACACCTCGCCATGGCCGGCACAGCCCATGACGCCGGGACTGTGTTCGTCCGACAGGATGATCAGGAGATTGGAAGCCATGAAGCGGGTCGTTGAACGATGCGGAAGAGACGATGCGCGTTTTTTGTTGTGTTGTCAATGATGTTTTGACAACGAATTGGCGTCCGACACGCTCTTCTGTCAACATGGCGCCTGTTCGTTCCACTCTCGTCCCGGCCGATGCCCATGACCGCCCCCTCCCGATCCTCGTCCCGCCGGCGCGGGCCCGCGCCGGTCGATTTCGAATTGGCTTCGCTGCTGGGCTTCGTCATCTTCCGCCTGTCGTCCAGCCTGGGCGGCCTGGCCGAACGGGATGCGCAGGAGGTGGCCGGCCTGACCCTGCCCGAATACCGCTGCCTGGTGGTGCTGGCCACGCGCGGCGACATGGGCGTCACGCCCCTGTGCCAGGTCATGCACATCGACAAGGCCTGGATCAGCCGCACACTGGCCAAGCTGGCGCAGGCGGGACTGGTGGGCTCGATCCCGGACCCCGCCGATGCCCGCCGCACCATCTTCAGCGTGACGCCGCGGGGCCGGCAGACCAGCCAGGCGCTGATCGCCCGGGCCATGGACAGGCAGGCCAGGATGCTGGAAGGATTCGACGGGGAAGACGTGGAACGGCTGCTGGAACTGCTGCGCCGGATGCAGGAGAACGCCGATCGCGCGAAAGGCCCGTAGGCGGGCGGCCTAAGCGTCGCCGGCCGGCGTCCCGCAGTCCGTGCACTTCATGGGCCCCCGGCGGGGCGGGAAGATGACGCTGCTCCAGCATAGCGTCACCAGCGCCAGCGCCACCTGCGGCCAGTTCACGTCGCGCGCGAACCGCGTGCCGCCGCAGGCCTCGCATCGCGCGGCGATGGGCTGGTCGAACACTTCCTGTTGGTATTCCCCGCTGTTGCGGCGCGCCAGCACGGCCTGCGCGCGCGGCAGCGACGTTGCGGGAACCTGCACCTGCACGCCGCCCAGGGCCAGCGAGAAGGGCCAGTTGGCCCATACCTGATGCTCGTTCTGCAGCAGCACCGGGATTCCCTCGCTTTCCAGCAGCCCGCGCGTGATGTGGGCATCCCAAGGGTTGGTATGGACTTCCAGGGTGACGAACTCGGCCATTGCGCATCCCTCCCGTCGCCGCGCGGCATCCCCGGCCGCATCTAGACCCGCTCGAAGATTCCCGCGGCGCCCATGCCCGTGCCCACGCACATCGTGACCATGCCGTACTTCAGGTTCCTGCGCCGCAGCGCATGCACCACGGTCGAGGCACGGATCGCGCCGGTCGCCCCCAGCGGATGGCCGAGCGCGATCGCGCCGCCCATGGGATTGACCTTGGACGGATCCAGGCCCAGGTCGCGGATCACCGCCAGCGACTGCGCGGCAAAGGCCTCGTTGAGCTCGATCCAGTCGATGTCGGGCAGCGACAGGCCGGCCTGCCGCAGCGCGGCGGGCACCGCTTCCTTGGGGCCGATACCCATGATCTCCGGCGGCACGCCCCGCACCGTGGCGGTCACGAAACGCGCCAGCGGCACCAGGTTGAATTCCTTGAGCACCTTCTCGGACACCAGCACCAGCGCGCCCGCGCCGTCCGAGGTCTGGGAACTGTTGCCCGCGGTCACGCTGCCCTTGGCCGCGAACACCGGCCGCAGGCGGCCCAGCGCCTCGGCGCTGGTATCGGCGCGCGGCCCCTCGTCCAGCGACATCGTGCGCTTGCGCACCGCCACCTTCTCCGCCTCCAGGTCGGGAAGGCGCGTCACCACTTCGATGGGCGCGATCTCGTCCTTGAACTCGCCCGCCTGCTGGGCGGCCAACGCCTTCTGGTGCGAGGCCAGCGCAAACGCATCCTGGTCCTCCCGCGACACCTTCCACTGGGCGGCCACCTTCTCGGCGGTCAGGCCCATTCCGTAGGCAATGCCGATGTTCTCGTCGCCCTCGAACACCTTCGGGTTCAGCGACGGATTGACGCCCATCATCGGCACCATGCTCATCGACTCGGTGCCGCCGGCGATCATCACGTCGGCTTCGCCCACGCGGATCCGGTCGGCGGCCATCGCGATGGCGGTCAGCCCCGACGCGCAGAAACGGTTCACCGTGACCGCGCCCACGCTTTGCGGCAGGCCGGCCAGCAGGGTGGAAATCCTGGCCACGTTCATCCCCTGCGCGCCCTCCGGCATCGCGCAACCAATGATGGCATCCTGGATCCGCTGCGGATCCAGCCCCGGCACCTGCGCCAGCGCCGCCCGCAGCGCATGGATCAACAAATCATCCGGCCGCACCGTCCGCAGCGCCCCCCGCGGCGCCTTCCCGATCGGCGTGCGCGACGCGGCAACGACATACGCATCCTGAACCTGACGTGACATCCCCATCTCCTTCAATTCGTCCGTGGCGCCGGCAAGCGCCGCCATATTCCAAAGCCCTGCTCACCCAGGATGCGGTGGATCCGGCTCCGCCGGTCCACCCGCATCGCCCCCTGGGGGGCGCGCGTCAGCGCGTAGGGGGGGGCCACATCAATTCCTCACAGGCTTGCCGGTCTGCATCATGCCCATCAGGCGCTCCTGGGTCTTGGGTTCGCCCAGCAGCGACATGAACGTCTTGCGCTCCAGCGCCATGATCCACTGTTCGTCCACCAGCGCCCCCGCCTCGATCTCACCGCCGCACAGGATCTCGGCAATCGCATGGCCCAGGCGGTAGTCGTAGTCCGAGATGAAACCGCCGTCGCGCATGTTCACCAGTTGCGCGCTCAGCATGGCGATGCCCTCGCTGCCGGCGGCCGCGAAAGGCGCCTTCCACGGCGCGCGCCAGCCCGTGTCGTGCAGCGACTGCGCCTCGCGGATGGCGGCGTACAGCACCTCGTGCACGTTGAACACGATGGGATCGTCGTCCAGCAGGTAGCCCATGCGCCGGGCCTCGACCGCGGACTTGGAAACCTGCGCCGTGGCGGCCTGGAAGGCATATTTCTTCAAGAAGGCCATCAGCGGCATGTCGGGCGCCAGCGCCCGCTCCTGCGCCGCGCGCCGGGCCAGGTAGGTCAGGCCGCCACCACCCGGGATCAGCCCCACGCCCACCTCGACCAGGCCGAGATAGGTCTCGAAGTGCGCCACGCGGCGCGCGCAGTACACCGACAGCTCGCAGCCTCCGCCCAGCGCCATGCCCGCCAGCGCGGCCACCGTGGGCACCTGGGCGTAGCGCAGCCGCAGCATCAACTGCTGCAGGCGTTCCTCCTCGGGCGCGACAGCCTGCACGCCGCCGCTCATGAACAGCGGCACGATGGCCTGCAGGTCGGCGCCCGCCGAGAACGGCTCGCCCGGATTCCAGACCACCAGCCCGCGGTAGCTTTCCTCGGCCAGATCCACCGCGCGCAGCAGCCCCAGCGTCACGGCGGGGCTGATGGTATGCATCTTGGTCTTGAACGAGGCGATCAGCACATCGTCCAGGCCGGTGCGGTCCAACGTCCACAGGCGCACGGCCTCGTCCTCGAAAACCGTCTTGCCGGCAGCCAGCGGCACGATGCCCTCGCCCGCCAGCGGCGCGCGGAAGATCTGGCGCGCGTAGACCGGCAGGCTGGAGCGCGGCTCGAACCTGCCCGCCGCCGGATTCCACGACCCTTCCGGCGTGTGCACGCCGCCGCGCTCGGCCACCGGACCGCTGGTCACCCAGGCCGGCAGCGGCGCGCTGGACAGCGTCTTGCCCGCCGCGATGTCCGCCTGCACCCACTCCGCGACCTTCAGCCAACCCGCCTGCTGCCACAGCTCGAACGGGCCCACGCCCTGGCCGAAGCCCCAGCGCATGGCGAAGTCCACGTCGCGCGCGGTGCCGGCGATGTCTGCCAGGTGCACGGCGATGTACTGGAAGGTGTCGCGCAGGATGGCCCACAGGAACTGGGCCTGCGGATGCTCGCTGTCGCGCAGCGCCTGCAGGCGCTGCCCGGCGTCCTTGTTCTTCAGGATGCGCGCGACCGCGTCGTCGGCCTTGCCGTCGGCCGGCACGTACTCGCCCTTGGCCGGGTCCAGCCGCAGGATGGCCTTGCCCTGCTTGCGGAAGAACCCCGCGCCCGTCTTCTGCCCCAGCGCGCCCTGCTTGATCAGCCCGGCCAGCACCGGCGGCGTGCCGTAGTGCGCGGCGAACGGATCGTCGGGCAGGTAATCCTCCATCGTCTTGATGACGTGCGCCAGCGTATCCAGCCCGACCACGTCGCCGGTGCGGAAAGTGCCGGATTTGGCGCGGCCCAGCTTGGCGCCGGTCAGGTCATCCACCACGTCGTAGGTCAGCCCGAAGCGCTCGGCCTCGATCATCGCCGACAGCAGTCCGAACACCCCGACGCGGTTGCCGATGAAATTGGGCGTGTCCTTGGCCCGCACCACGCCCTTGCCCAGCACCGTGGTCAGGAAGGCTTCCAGGCGGTCCAGGATGGCGGGCTCGGTATGCGCGGTGGGAATCAGCTCCACCAGGTGCATGTAGCGCGGCGGATTGAAGAAGTGCACGCCGCAGAAGCGCGGCAGCAGCGCCGGCGCCATGCCCTTGGACAGCTCGGTGATCGACAGGCCCGAGGTATTGGTGGCGAAGATGGCCTGCGGACCGATCGCCGACGCCACCTTCGCGTACAGATCATGCTTCCAGTCCATGCGTTCGGCAATGGCCTCGATCACGAGGTCGCATTCCTTCAGCTTGGCCAGGTCGTCTTCGTAATTGGCGGGCTCGATCAGCGCCGCCAGTTCCGGCACCGCCAGCGGGGCGGGGCTGAGCTTGCGCAGATTGTCGATGGCCTTCAGGACGATGCCGTTCTTGGGGCCTTCCTTGGCGGGCAAATCGAACAGCACGACCGGCACCTTGGCATTGACGCAGTGCGCGGCGATCTGGGCGCCCATGACGCCGGCTCCCAGCACGGCGACTTTGCGGACAATGAAATTCGACATGATCTTCCTGGCGGTAAGCGGGCCGGCATCGCCGGCCCCATCTATAAGGGGCATGCGTGGCGAGGCCGGCGCATGAGCGGACTGAGGAAACCCGGCATCAGGCGGCCACCCGCGCATCGGGCGGCCCGTCACACCGGATAGTCTACCGCCGTGGAGAACTTCCTGCGTCCTGGCGGCCACCCATGCGAAGCGTACGACTCCCTCACAGCGCCGGAGTCGCCGCTGCATGGTGCGCGAAGAATACGCCGGAACCGCCCACGGTGCACTTGCCACTCATGTCCACAGGCACCACTTCGCCTCCCGTCAAGGAGCTTGCCATGCGCAACAAGGCCTACGTCATCCTTTCCCTGCCCGTCTACCTGCTGGCCGCATGCTCGGCGATCCCAGCCAAAGTCAGCCTGCTGTCACAAGAAGACGGCAGCTACCGCAGCATCGCGATTGCTGCCAGCGAGCAACATTCATTGAACGATTCGCTCGGACTGGCCAAATCCACTTGTTTCAATCGGCAGCTTCGCCACATCGTAATCAAGACCCACTCTCGCCTTTTGGGGCCTCCCCTGAAAGCAGCCGGCCGACGCGGCCAACCCGCTGAACTGGCTGCCTATGTCAACACACCGGTGTTCCCTTCATTAAGCACCAGCAACGACTACGAAACAGACACCCAGTTCAGATGTGTATAGGACTACGCCGCGCGCTCCGTCTTACTGGTCCGTGCGGCACAGCGTCGCAGAAACCTACCGCCGCCCATCCATCACCCATGCGAAACATCGTTGAGGCATCTCTTCCTACAGGATAGCCACGACGGTCTCACTCAAGGAAATATCATGCATGTCACCCCTCACAACCCCTCACCGCTGGATACGGCTCACGCATCCGAGCCTCCCCCTCAAGAGGGCTCGAACCGTGAACGGCCTCCGCCTCCAACTTCGTTGAATACTTCTTCGAACGAATTGGTCAGGCGGGGCAACTCCATCGAACTGTCGCTTCGCGATGCCGTATCCATCCACAACACTTCTACGGCAACTCGGGTGGCACTTCGTGCGGACCTGCTCGCGGTAACCCAGCGACAGTTCGCCTCGTTCAAGAACGGAGAAAACGACGCCGCGGTCGAAGTGCTCGCGCAGCAGCGGGCGGACCGACTGCTTGAGCGGGGCGAAAACCCGCACGAATTGGAAAGCCTTTTTACCTTTGCCGATCTGGCTATCGATCTTCCCGCCAACGCCCTAAAGGGTTTCGCCAATGGCGCTCCATTTGCCATGGCCAATCTGATCGCCAAATTCCTGCCGGCGATGGCCCCGGCCAAGCAAGGTGCCCTATCCGGTGCGATAACAATTCTTCTGGTTCATTTCGGATCGAACATCAATAGCAAGGCAACGGACACGCCGTCGTGGGGCAAGACTCGCGAATCGCTGGAACCAACCTTAGCCGAAGGCGACCGCCGCGATCAGATGACCGCAATCGATGTATTCAAGAAGATAGGCACCACCTTCCAACTGTTCCCAGTCTCGTTCGCTGCCTCCGGTGCGATCAACTCCGGCCTCGCCCAAGCGAACCTTGATGCTGGAATCAAAGCTCAATTTGCCATCGGCCCGGCTACTGCAATGGTCGGCAGCGCCGTGGTGGACAGCGCGGGACATTTCGTGGAACTCAGTCCACGCTGAAGGCGTCCCGATGCGACTTGGTGCTGTAGAGCCCCGCATCGATCTTGCGCAACTGCGGCAGGCCGGTGCCCGCCTTGGGTTGGGCCGCGATGTACTCCAGGAACACATCGGCATCCAACACGCCCACGTCCAGCCTGCGCGACGCCGGGACCGCCGCCAGCGTGGCATAGCCGTCGCCGCCGTTGGCATTGAAGCTCAGCACGAACAGCTTGTAGGTGCGGGTGGCATCGCCCAGGTCCAGCAGCGCCCAGTTGCCGGTGGCGCTGTCGCGCAGCTCGATGTTGGCGACGCGGCTGCCCTTGGGCCGGGTGGCGTCCACGTCCCAGCGCAATCCGCCGGTGTAGGGATAGGGCCCGGTGGCGCCGGTGCCGCCATAGGTGGCCTCGATACCGTCTTCCAGCAGGTTCTTGATTTCCGTGGCGGTCACTTCCAGGCGGTACAACTGGTTGCCGAAGGGGACGACTTCGATCGCGCGTCCGGCGGTGATGTCGCCTTGCAGGGGTACGCGCACTCCGCCGCCGCTTTGCAGCGTCAGGTCGGCGCCGCCATAGGACTTCTGCGCGATTTCGAGGAAAGCCTGCGCGACGATCTGCTGGATGTCGCCGCCGCGGCGGGTCACGTCGCCCTGCGCATTGCAGGCCGCGCTCGAACGGCCGTAGTCGTTCCAGCCGGCGGTCTGCGTGGGCGATCCGCCCGGGACGCGGCGCGAGCACAGTTCCTCGGGAGCCTGCGCGACGACGGTCTTGTTGAACTCGTCCACCTTCAGCTTGAAGGGTTGCAGCCGCTGCGCGGCCGCGGCGTTGGGCGCGGTCACCTTGAGGAAGCCGCTGGCCTGCACGTCCGCCAGGATCGCGGTCCGGTCAGCCGCACCCACCGCCGCGCCGCCGATGGCGAAGTCATCGCCGATCAGGGCATGCGGCGTGCCCTCGCACTTGCTGACCTCGCCCTTCGCGTCGAACTCGACTTTCAGCTCGCCCACCACCCGGCTGTACTCCCAGACCTGGACCAGGCACACCGGCTTGCCCTGCTTGTCGGTCACCCGCGTGGGATACGCGCCGCCCGGCGTCGCGCCCATGCCGTAGGTGGCCGCCATCGCGTCGGGACCCAGCAGGGTGTGCGAATCGCCGCCCACCAGCACGTCCACGCCGTCGAGCCTGGCGATGATCTGCTTGTCGTAGCCGTAGCCGGTGTGGCTGAGCAGGATGATCTTGTCGATGCCCTGCTTGCGCAGCGCGTCGATCTGGCGCTGGGCGGCCACCGCCTCGTCCTCGAACACCGTGCCCTTGTCGGGGCTGGAGGAAGCCTGGGTTTTGGCCGCGATCGTCAGGCCGATGATGCCGATCTTCTGGCCGTCGCGTTCGACGATGGTCGAGGGCGACACGGCGCCCGGCGCGCGCGAGGGATGCAGCGCCGACGCCGCGGCGAAGCTGACGTTGGCGCTCAGCACGGGCGTCTTGCAGCTTCCGGCGTGGAGCAGGTCGATGAAACCCTTCAGGCCACTGTCACCTTTGTCGAACTCGTGGTTGCCCAGCGCGAAGGCGTCGAAGCACACGGTATTCATCATGGCGGCATCGGGCTCGCCCACCGCGCCCGCCCGGTTGAAATACAGCGTACCGGTCAGCGCGTCGCCGGCGTGCAGCTTCAGCACGTTGGGGGACTTCGCCGCCAGCTCGTCGATCGCGCTCTTGACCCGGGGGAAGCCGCCGGCCGACACCGTGACCGCCTTGCGCGAGCCGTCGGCCACTTTCAATTGCAGCGTGGACGAAGTCGCGTCCAGGTGGGAATGGTGGTCGTTGATATGCAGGATGGTCAGCGCCAGGGGCCGCGCCTGCGGCCCCGGGTCGACGGGAATGGGATCGTCGTCGCCCGACGACAGGCACCCCGCCGTCAGCAGAACCGCGGCCAGGCCCGCGCCGGCCCCCAGGATCTTTTTCATGGTCTTCGTCCGTATGTCCACAGAAGATCGCCAAGCATGGCGACCTGTCATGTAACGGTCGTGAAGCTTCCATGAACATCCTGTTGCACCCGTCAGAACAGCCCGAACAACGCAGCCAGCCCCAGACAGGCGAAGATCAGCGCCGCGATGCCATGCACCAGGCGCACCGGCAGCCTGTGGGCCAGCTTGTCGCCCAGCAGCACGGCCGGCACGTTGGCGATCAGCATGCCCAGGGTGGTTCCGGCCACGACGGCGTAATAGGCCTGGAACTGGGCGACCAGCGCGACGGTCGCGACCTGCGTCTTGTCTCCCATCTCCGCCAGGAAGAACGCCACGACCGTGGTGCCGAACACGCCCAGCCGGAGCCTGCCGGTGTCGGCTTCGTCGAGCTTGTCGGGAACGAGCATCCAGGCCGCCATGGCGATGAAGGAAACGCCCAGTATCCAGCGCAGCGCATCGGGGCCGATGACCTGCGTCAGCCATGCGCCGACGGCGCCGGCCAGGGCGTGATTGACGATGGTTGCGGTGAAGATGCCCAGGATGATGGGCCAGGGCCGCCGCCAGCGGGCAGCCAGGAACAGGGCGAGTAGTTGGGTTTTGTCGCCGATCTCGGCCAGGGCGACGATGCCGGTCGAGACGAGGAAGGCTTCCATGTTTGATACGCGCTCCGGGCCGGACGGTTGACCGAATGATCGTGCAACAGCCCCGGCCCACCGGAAGCTGCACGATCAAAGGTCTTGCCAAGTCCTGGACCGCCTGCGCCATGCCCGTAGGCAAGTGTGTTGACGCAGGCCCTTGCACCCGAAGGCAAGGAGGCTACTCCCCAATGACGGGCGCAAGTATAGCGCAACTGGCCCGCCGCGCGCCGTACGCCGCATAATATGCGCTGCTTCAAGATGGAATGCCCGAATGAAGAACCGCTCCTCCGACCAGGACGACCGGCGCCCGGCCGGTTCGCTGGCGCAAGCCACCGGCGCCTGTCTCGCCGCCGCGGCGCTGCTCTCGCCGGTCGCCCACGCCCAGGAAGACCCGCTTCTTCCCATCCCCGTCGGCTTCGTCCACCTGACCGACGTCGCCCAGACCGTGCGGCTGGACATCCGCTATCACGGCAGCGCCAACTTCATGGGCCGGCCGGCGGCGGGCTACGACGCCCCCACCTGCATCCTGACCGAACCCGCCGCGCGGCGCCTGCTGGCCGTGCAGCGCGAAGTCCGGCCCCAGGGCCTGACGCTGAAGATCTTCGATTGCTACCGGCCCCAGCGCGCCGTGACCGATTTCGTGGCCTGGACGCGCGACGCAGCCGACCAGAAGACCAAGGCCGAATACTTCCCCGGCGTGGACAAGGCCGCGCTGCTCGAACTGGGCTACATCGCCGAGCGATCCGGCCACAGCCGGGGCAGCACGGTGGATCTGACGCTGGCCGCGCTGGAGCCTGAAACCGCCTCCGCCCTGCCCGTCCGTGGTCCGCTGCTGGCCGGCGGCGAGGTCGACATGGGAACCCCCTTCGACCTTTTTGATGTAAAGTCGCATACAGACAATCCTGATTTACCCGAGGCTGTCCGACACAATCGCCGGTTCCTGAAGGAACTGATGGCCAGGCACGGTTTTCGCAACCTGCCCGAAGAGTGGTGGCACTACACTCTGGACGAAGAGCCGTATCCGGACACCTATTTCAATTTCCCCGTACGCTGATCCGCGCGCCGCGCGCACGGCGCACGCACAACAAGAAGATGCATCCCCTGGACGGACTTACCCCGCCGCGCAAGTACTGGGCCCTGGCAGCCACGATGCTGGCGATGGCGATGACCGTCCTGGAAACCACCATCACCAACGTCGCGCTGCCGTCCATCGCGCGTGACCTGGGCGTCTCGCCTGCCCAGGCCGTCTGGATCGTCAACACCTACCAGCTCGCGATCGTCGTCGCCCTGCTGCCCTTCTCGTCGCTGGGCGAAATCCTGGGCTACCGGCGGGTGTTCGGCGCGGGCCTGACGGCCTTCACCATCGCCTCGGCGGGCTGCGCGATGTCGCAGTCGTTCACGATGCTGATTTCCTTCCGCGTGTTCCAGGGCCTGGGCGCGGCGGCGGTCATGAGCGTCACGCCGGCGCTGCTGCGCTTCATCTATTCGCAGAAGCAGTTCGGCCGGGCCATCGGCTATAACGCGCTGGTCGTCGCGACCTCGTCCGCCGCCGGACCGATGATAGGATCGCTGATCCTGTCGGTCGCCTCCTGGCCATGGCTGTTCGCGGTCAACCTTCCCATCGGCCTGTTCATCCTGTCCATCGGCAGCCGCATGCTGCCCGAGACCGAACTCGCCAAGCGCCCTTTCGATGCCCTCAGCGCCGCCCTCAGCGGGTTGACCTTCGGCCTGATCGTGGTCGGCGTGGACCGGCTGCTGCACGATTTCATGACGGCGCTCGCGCTGCTGGCCTGCGGCGCGGTCAGCGGTCTGGCGCTGGTCCGGCGCGAACTGACCCAGGCGACGCCGCTGCTGCCGCTCGACCTGCTGCGCATCCGCCAGTTCGCGTTCTCGGTCGGCGCCTCGGTCTGCGCGTTCTCGGGCCAGACCATTTCCTACATCTCGCTGCCCTTCTACTTCCAGCAGACCCTGGGCCGCAGCCAGCTGGAAATGGGCATGCTGATGGTGCCCTGGCCGCTGGCGGTGGCCATCGCCGCCCCCGTGGCCGGGCGCTTGTCGGAGTCCATCGCGCCATCGATCCTGTGCTCGATAGGCGCGGGGCTGGTTGCCGGCGGCCTGGTGGTCATCTCGCTGCTGCCGGCCAGCACGCCCAACGGCTGGATCATGGCCTGCATGGTGGTCTGCGGCACAGGCTTCGGCATGTTCCAGACCCCCAATAACCGGGTCATGCTGACCGCGGCGCCGCGCCATCGCAGCGGCGGCGCGGGCGGGCTGCAGGCCACCGCGCGCCAGTTCGGCATGGCCCTGGGCGCGGCGCTGGTGGCGCTGGCCTTCACCGCCGCCTCGGCGCACGGGCCGACCACCGGCCTGGTGCTGGCCGCCGTGTTCCTGGCCGCGGCCTCCGCGGTCAGCGCGGCGCGGCCCGGCACGCAGTTGTCAGGGTAGTTCCAGTTCGGCCAGCAGCGGCGCGTGGTCGGACAGGCGCGTCCAGGGCCGGCCGTACAGCACGCTGGCCTGCCTGACCGAGAAGCCGCGCTGGTAGATGCGGTCCAGCCTCAACCACGGAAAGATGGCGGGGAAGGTGCGGGGCGGACGAGGCGCCATCAGCTCGTTGCCCAGGCCCAGCTTGGGCGGCCCCTGGAACCCCGGCCGCAGCCGCCAGGGCGAAGCTTCCCCGCCCCGCAGCACCCGGCCCAGCATGCGGACCGAATCGCGCAGGCGCGGCAGCTCCACGTTGTTGCCCCGCGGCGCGGTCGCGAACACCTCATGCAGCCCCAGGCGTTCGACCAGGATGTCCGACAGCACGTTGGTCCAGTCGTTGAAGTCGCCCGCGATCAGGATGGGGGCCGAAGGCGGCACGACTTCCTCGATGCGCGACACCAGCGCGCCGACCTGGCGCGAGCGGCTGCCCGCGAACAGTCCAAGATGGACCACGAAGCAATGCACCTCGTGTCCGCCTATGCCCACGCACGCGTGCAACAGGCCGCGCTGCTCCATGCGGTGATCGGAGATGTCCTGATTCTGGTGCGACAAGATGGGGAAGCGCGACAGCAGCGCATTGCCGTGGTCGGTATGCCGGTAGACGGCATTGCGCCCATAGGCGGCCTCCAGCCGCAGCGCCGCGGCCAGCATCTCGTGCTGCTCGTGCAAGGTGCCGGACCTGTCATTGCGGCCCTGGACTTCCTGGAGGAAGGCCAGGTCCGCGCGCAACCCGTGCAGACCAAGGCGCAGTTCCTGCACGGACTCGCGCTTGCCCAGGGCGGACACGCCCTTGTGAATGTTGTAGCTGACGATACGAACGACTGACATCGTGAGCATCAAGATGGGACAAGGGATACATTCTAGTGGATTCGCTGCGCTATCATGAATCGGCAGTTCCCCGCTCCGGAGCGGCCGGCCGCCACGCGTGGCCACCGCGCTCCGGCATCCCCTTTTCGCATCCAGATCCGGGAATCTTCATGAGCACCACCAAGATCGGCGTGATCATCGGCAGTCTCCGCAAGGAATCGTTCAACCGCCAACTGGCGAAGGCGGTGACGAAACTGCTGCCGTCCCACTTCCAGACCGAAGAAATCGCCATCGGCGACCTGCCCCTGTACAACCAGGATCTCGATACCGCCCTGCCG
Organism: Pigmentiphaga kullae; assembly: GCF_004216695.1. Classification (GTDB taxonomy): domain Bacteria; phylum Pseudomonadota; class Gammaproteobacteria; order Burkholderiales; family Burkholderiaceae_B; genus Pigmentiphaga; species Pigmentiphaga kullae. The sequence continues at coordinate 1,895,580 of NZ_SGXC01000001.1, read as the reverse complement.
GCGTCCGTCGTCACGTTCAAGCAGCAGGTGGAGTCCGTGGACGGCCTGCTGTTCTTCACGCCGGAATACAACCGGTCGTACTCCGGCGTGCTCAAGAACGCGCTGGACTGGGGCTCGCGCCCCTGGGGCAAGAGTTCGTGGCCGGGCACACCCGCCGGCATCATGGGCGCCTCGCCCGGCCAGGTCGGCACCGCGCTGGCGCAGGAACACCTGCGCATGGTGCTGTCGGCGCTGGACGTGCCCGTGCTGCCTCAGCCGAGCATTTTCGTGCAGTACACGGGCGGGTTGGTGGACGCGGAAGGCAAGATCACCAACGAGGCCAGCGCCAAGTTCATCCAGGGATTCGTGGATCGGTACGTGGCTTGGGTGGAGAAGTTTCCCCCCCCTACGCCCTGAAAGGGAAGCCCACCCCCTACGCCCTTCGGGCGCCCCCTCGAGGGGGCGGCACTGGCGGACCGGCGGAGCCGGATCCGCTGTGCCCTGGCAACCAACGGGCTGGTGGGGGTCAGCGGTGGTTGGGCATGAGGGCGGCGATGGCGACGCCCAGCCAGCCTACGATCATGGCGCCGCCGCCGAAGGGGGCGGTGCCGCCCAGCAGTTTCATGCCGGCCAGCTGGCGCAGGGCCAGGTCGACGGAGAACAGCAGCGTGCCGGCGATGATGAGGGCCGCGGCGCCGATCAGGGCGGTGCGGCCGCGCTGGACGTGGGGCACCATGGCGGCCAGGCCGGTGATGGCGGCGGCGTGCAGCAGCAGGAACAGCGCGGCGGTGGACAGGATGCCGCCTCCCGTCAGGTGCGTGGCCATGGCGGCCAGCATGACGCCGGCGGCGCCCATCGGTGCGGCGCACCCCAGCAGGACTCGAGAAGATAACAACATGCAGCGCTTCCTTGAAAAATGCCCCCACGCTTGCCGCTTCGCGGCGGCGCTGCCCCCCAAGGGGGCGTTTTTCATCTTGGGGCGGCCCGGCGATGAAAAACCGGCCTGGCCGGGATCGCGCCGCCTGCCGGCTACTTCGCGAACACCTGGCCGAGGTCGCCAAATGCCTTGAATTCGAGCGCGTTGCCCGAAGGATCCAAAAAGAACATAGTAGCCTGTTCGCCCACTTCGCCCTTGAAGCGGACGTGCGGCTCGATCACGAACCGCGTGCCGGCCTGGCGCAGCTTCTCGGCCAGGGCCTCCCATTCGTCCATGGGCAGGATGGCGCCGAAGTGGCGCACGGGGACGTCGTCGCCGTCGACCGCGCTGGTATGGCGCGTGCCGGCCTCGCCCGGCGACAGGTGAGCCACGATCTGGTGGCCATGGAAGTTGAAGTCGACCCAGGCGTCGGAGCTGCGGCCCTCGGGACAGCCGAGCAGCTCGCCATAGAAGGCCCGCGCCTGCGCCAGGTCGTCGACGGGGAAAGCGAGGTGGAACAGGGGAATGCCAGCCATGAGGAAACTCCGGTGCAGGCCCGCCATCCGGGCCCGGGCTATGATTGTATTGAACGAAAGTTCCGATGCGAAACGAAAGTTTCCCGGCCTTGCCATCGATTTTTTCTATTAACTCCCCGCTGTTCCCATGGTGATCCGCTACCTCCAGACCTTCATCGCCGCCGCCCGCGGCTCGTCCTTCTCGGCCGCCGGCGCGCGCCTGGGGCTGACCCAGTCGGCCGTCAGCACCCAGATCAAGCGGCTGGAGGAAGACCTGGGCTGCCTGCTGTTCGAGCGGGCAGGCAAGTCGGTGCGCCTGAGCGAGCGCGGGCGCCAACTGCTGCCCGAGGCCGAGCACATCGTGCAGCGCTACCAGGCCATGCGCGGCGCCAGCCGGCAGCCGGCGCCGATGGCGATCACCGTGGGCGCGATCTCGACGGCGCAGACCGGGCTGCTGCCCGGCGCGCTGCGGCGCTTCCGGCTGTCCCAGCCCGCCGTGCACGTCAACGTCGTGCCGGGCATGTCCTCGCAGCTCCTGACGCAGGTGGACGAGCAGGAACTGGACCTGGCCGTGCTGATCAAGCCGAACCTGAACCTGCCCCGCCACCTGAAGTGGACGGCGCTGATGCGCGAGCGCTACGTCGGCATCGCGCCGCGCGGGACGCGGGGCGACTGGCAGGCGGTGGCGGCGGCGCTGCCCTTCATCCGCTACAACCGCAAGTCGCATGGCGGACATCTGGTCGATCAGTTCCTGCGTCGCCTCTCGAGCGGCGTGGACGAATTCATGGAACTGGACGAACCGGCCGTCATCCTGCGCATGGTCCGCGAGGGGCTGGGCTGCGCCGTCATCCCGGGCGCGCTGGTGGACGCGGCCGCCGACCGGCAGGTGCGCATCGTCGAGCTGCCCGGACCGCCCTTCTTCCGCGAGATCGGCGTGGTCGCGCACCCGCGCGACGCCAACGAAACCGTGCTGGCAGCGCTGATCGACGACATGCGCGAACAGGCGGTCGAGCTGGAAGCCCGGGCCTGACGCGGCGCCTTGTTCGCCACGCGGGCGCCGTGCTACGGTTTTCGTACGCCCCCCATGCTTTCCCGCTCCAGGAGACCGTTCATGACACGCACCTCCATCATGCCCTGCCTGGTCTATCGCGACGCCCCCGCCGCCATCGACTGGCTCTGCCAGGCGTTCGGCTTTGTCCAGCACCTGGTGGTACCGGGCGAAGGTGGCACGATCGCGCACGCGCAGCTCACTCTGGGAGACGGCATGATCATGCTGGGCTCGGGAACGAGCGAACTCATGCGCCAGCTCACCGCCTTTCCGGCCGACATCGGCGGCCGGCAGACGCAGACGCCCTACGTCGTGGTCGCCGATCCCGATGCGCACTACGCCACCGCCATCAAGGCCGGCGCCCGCATCGTGCGCCCCATCCAGGAAGAGGACTACGGCGGCAAGGGCTATACGCTCGCCGATCCCGAAGGCTACGTCTGGCACTTCGGCAGCTACGACCCGTGGCAGGACTCGGAACTGAATCCTCCGTAGCCGTTCGGCTTCAGCCCGCCACGCGGCGCGACAGGAACACGGCCAGCGCGGGCGCCACGGCGAAGGCGCCGAACAGCCAGAGCGCGGCGCCCTGGGCGCCGGCCACCCCACCCGGATCGGCCAGCCCGGCCGCGTTCGCCACCATGCCGGCCAGCGCCGAAGCCAGCGACATCGCGTACAGCTGCACCGTCGTGATCGAGGCCGACGCCAGGTTTTCTTCCCCGGCGGGCGCCGCGACGAACAGCCGTGTCAGCAGATGCGGCCAGCCCACGCCTATGCCCAGGCCCACGCCGGCCAGCGCCAGGCAGTACAGCACCAGGCCCGGCACGCTTTCCAGCCAGCCGGCGCGCGGCGTCAGGACCGCCAGCGCCACCAGCGCCGCCAGGCTGATCCACGGACCCGCGCGCACCATCCGGTCGGCCGCGGTGCCGCGCCGGCCGGCGCTGCCCACCGAACCCAGCGTCCAGCCCCCCGCCATGACGGCGGTCAGGTAGCCCGCAGCCAGCGGCGTCATGCCGTGGATGACCTGCAGGAAATACGGCACGAAGATCTCGGTCGTGATGCCGACCACCAGCAGGCTCATCAACGCGTACAGCATGCCCAGCCGGGCCGACAGCGAATACGCGCCCGTCGGCAGCAGCCGCGCGGCGGCGCACCGGTCGATCGCCGCGATGCCCACGGCCAGCAGGCAGCCCACCGCGACGCCGGCCAGGTTCCATAGCGCGCTCGAGGTCAGGCTGCCCAGGGACACGGCCAGCACCGACACGACCAGGAGGCCTATCGTCGCGTAAGGCGGACACATGCCGGCATCGCCCGCGGGCCGCGTCCGGCCCGGCAACTGGACGGACACGATGGCGGCCAGCACGGCGGCCACCGGAATCAGCGACCAGAAGGCCCAGCGCCAATGCCCTTCCCCGGCGAACAGTCCGCCCACCGCGGGGCCGCACAGCGTCGCCACGCCCCACATGCCCGACACCAGCCCCATCGCCCGGGGCCACAGGCGGGCCTCGAACACCTGGCGGATCAGCGCGTAGCTCAGCGCGAGCAGCACGCCGCCGCCGAAGCCCTGCACCGTTCTGGCGGCCAGCAGGCTGGGCATGGAAGGGGCCAGCGCGCACCATGCCGATCCCGCCGCAAAGGCGGCCAGCGCCAGCAGGTAGGCGCCGCGAGGCCCCAGCAGTTCCAGCAGCCGGGCCGACAGCGCCGACCCCACGATGGACGCGACGACGAACAGCGAGGTGTTCCAGGCGTAGTACTCCAGCCCGCCTATGTCGGCGATCATGCTGGGCAGGATGGTAGTTACGACATAGACGTTGATGGCATGCAGCGCGACGCCGCCGGCCAGCGCGATGGACCGCAGCGCATTGCGGCCGTGGAGCAGTTCGCCCCAGGAAGCGTCGGGCAAGGCCGATGCGCTCATGAATTTTCTCCTGCTGCGCCCATACCCCAGCCCAGGGCCTTGTACAAGGCCACCGCGTTCACGTACGAGGCGGTCTCCGCTTCCGTGGCCTCCTGGCTGATCTGGTAGTAGCTGCGCTGGTTCTCCAGCACGGCCAGGTACGGTCCCGCGCCGGCCCGATAGCGCCGCGTGGCGATCTCCAGCCCCGAACGCGCGTGCGCCGCGGACCGCGCCAGCGCCGCCAGGCGTTCCTGCTGGTGGGCCAGCCGCGTCAATGCCCCCTCGACCTCTTCCTGCGCCAGCAGCAGCGTCTGTTCGTAGCGGGCCTGCGCGCCGGTCGACTGCGCGTGCGCGGCGCGCAGCCGCGCGCGGGCGCTGCCCAGCCGGAACGCCGGCCAGTCGACGGTGGGCGCGACTTCGAACGCCCGCGCGGCGCCGCCGAGGTCGCCGCCGCGCAGCGCGAAAAAGCCGATGAACCCGCCCAGGCTCACGCGCGGATAAAGGTCGGCGGTGGCCGCGCCCTCGTTTTCGGTGCTGGCGGCAAGCAGTCTTTCGGCGCGCACCACATCGGGCCGGTTGCGGATCAGCGCGTCGACGTCGCCCAGCGGCAGGCGGCCCACCAGCGGGGCCTGCCCGCCGGCATCGGCCGGCACGGCCGTCTCGCCCGGCCGCCGCCCCAGCAGCACGTCCAGCCGGTAGCGGGTCTCCTGGCTGGCCGCCCACAGCGGCGCGATGGCCGCCTCGCTGCGGGCCAGGTTCGCGCGCGCGTTCTCCAGGTCCTCTCGCAGTCCGCTGCCGGCGCGGACGCTGGCGTCCACCAGCCGCACCGTCTGGCGCCAGCTCTCGGCCTGGGCCCGCGCGACCTCCAGGCGGCGCTGCAAGCCCTGGTACTCGTAGTGATAGCGGGCGACGTCGGCGGCGATGGCCAGCCGCACGCGGTCCAGGTCGGCCCGCGCCGCGTCGGCCTGTGCCTGGGCCGACGCGGCCAGGTGGGCCAGGCGGCCGAACAGGTCGATTTCCCACTGCGCATCGAACCCGGCGCGGAAGTTCTCGAAGGGCTTGCGCTCGGGATCGCCCGTGGCCATGGCCTGCTGCTGGACGCCACGGCGCCAGGCGGCCTGCGCGGTCACGGCGGGATAGCGATCCAGCTCGCGCTCGTCGTACATCGCCCGCGCGCCTTGCAGGCTGGCATAGGCCTGGCGGACATCGTGGTTGCGTTCCAGCGCGGCGGCGATCAGGCGCTCCAGCGCGGGATCGTCGAAGAACGACCACCAGGGCGCCGCGGAAGGTTGGGCGGAGAACCGGGCCTGCTCGGGACTGGCCAGCGCGATCGTAGCCACCGGCGGCGCCTCGTAGCGGGGCCCGACGGCGCATCCGGCGATCAGTGCCGCCATGGCCAGCATGGCGGGCATGACAGGTTGCTTGTACATGCGATGCTCCTCAATGCGCCTGCGGCGCGGCGGCGCCGGCCTCGGCCAGTTCACGCCGGCGCGCTTCGCCGGTGGCGTGGTCGCGGGCCAGCAGCGAATAGACGGTGGGCAGCACGAACAGGGTGAACAGCGTGCCCACCACCATGCCGCAGACGATGACGATGCCCAGGCCGAAGCGGCTTTGCGCGCCCGCGCCGGAGGCGCCCAGCAGCGGCAGCAGCCCGAACACCATGGCGGCCGTGGTCATCAGGATGGGCCGCAGGCGGATCTGCGCGGCGCGCAGCACGGCCTCGATAGGCGTCAGGCCTTCGGCGGCGCGCAGTTCGTTGGCGAACTCCACCATCAGGATGCCGTGCTTGCTGATCAGGCCGATCAGCGTCACCAGCCCGATCTGCGTATAGATGTTGAGCGTGGCCCCGCCCAGCGCCAGCGGCATCAGCGCGCCGCAGATGGACAGCGGCACGGTGATCAGGATGACCAGCGGATCGATCAGGCTTTCGTACTGGGCCGCCAGCACCAGGTAGATGACGATCAGCGCCGCGGCGAAGGCCAGCGCCAGCGCATTGCCCTCCTGCTTGTACTGGCGGGCGTCCGATTGCCAATCGTGGCTGAAGTCCGCGGGCAGGCTCGCCGCCACCGATTCCAGGAAGGCCACCGCATCGCCCAGCGTCACGCCGGGCGCGGGAATGGCCTGGAAGGTAGCCGAATTCTGCTGGTCGAACTGGGTCAGCTTGTTGGGCTCGACCTGCATCGACACCGCGACCACCGATGACAGCGGCACGAGGTCGCCCTCGGCGGTGCGCACGTACTGGAGTGCGAGCGCCTCGGGCGTAAGCCGCCGCTCGCGCGTGCTTTGCGGGATCACGTCGTACGAACGGCCGTCCAGGCCGAAGCGGTTGATGTAGTTCTCTCCCACCAGCACCGCCATCGATTCGCCGATGTCGCGCATGCCTATGCCCAGGCTGTTGGCCTTGGCACGGTCCACTTTCACCTGCACGACGGGATTGTTGTAGTCGAGGTCGCTGTCCACCACCACGAACAGACCGCTCTGCCGGGCACGCTGCTTGACGTCCTCCATGACATCGAACAGGGTGCGGTAGTCCAGCGAGCTGCGCAGCACCATCTGCACCGGCAGTCCGCCTGTGGAGCCCGGCAGCGCAGGCAGCTGGAACGCGAAGATGCTGCTGCCCTCGACGTCGTTCACGGCCGCCTGCAGCGCCGACTGGACCTCGGCTCCCGAACGGTCGCGCTCGCCCCAGGCCGACAGGTCGATGCCGCCTATGCTGGACGCCAGTCCGTCGCTGCCGTTGATGATCCAGCGGCCCGTGGTCTCGGGCAGACTCTTGTAGACGTCGTCCAGCTTGCGCGAGAAGTGTTCGACGTAGTCGAGGTTGGCGTACTGCGGCGACTTGACCGCGGTCAGCACGCTGGCCTGGTCCTCCACCGGCGCCAGTTCGCGCTGCGGCATCGAATACAGCACCGGCAGGCTCACGCAGACCGCCAGCGCCAGCGTGCCCGTCACCCAGCGGTGCCGCAGCGAACGTTGCAACACCGCTGCGTAGCCGCGCGTCAGGCCGCCGAAGAAACGCTCGGCCAGCCGGGCCATGCGCCCTTCGTTCTGCTGCGCGGGCAGCAGAAAGGAGCTCATCACCGGAGACAGCGTCAGCGCGATCACGCCGGACACCACCACCGAGCCCGCCAGCGTGAACGCGAACTCCTTGAACAGGGCGCCGGTCAGCCCGCCCATCAGGCCGATGGGGGCATACACGGCCGCCAGGGTCAGCGTCATGGCGATGACCGGGCCCGCCACCTCGCGCGCGCCGATCAGCGCGGCCGCGGCGGGCGAGCGCCCTTCCTCGATGTGGCGATGGACGTTCTCGACCACCACGATGGCATCGTCCACCACGAGCCCGATGGCCAGCACCATGGCGAGCAGCGTCAGCAGGTTCACGCTGAAGCCGAACGCCAGCATCAGCGCCGCCGCGCCCAGCATGGACAGCGGAATGGTGGCGATCGGCACCAGCACCGTGCGCAGCGACCCCAGGCACAGAAAGATCACCGCCACCACGATGACCAGCGCCTCGATCAGCGTGTGCACCACCTCGTCGATGGACGCCTTGATGAAGCGCGAGGTCTCGAACGCCAGCCGCGCGTGCACGCCCGGCGGCAGGGTCTTGTCGATCTCGGCCAGTTGCTTGCGTATGCCGTCCACGATCACCAGCGGATTGCCGGACGGCGTGGACGCCAGGCCCACGAAGATCGCCGGCGTGCCGTCCATGGTGGCGCTGCTCTCGGTCGAGGCCGCGCCCAGTTCCACGGTGCCGACGTCGCGCAGCCTCACCAGTCCGTTGGCGTCGCTGTGGACCACCATGTCGCGGAATTCCTCGACACTGATGAGATCGGTATCGACACGCACGTTGGCGATCACGTACATGCCCTTCACCTTGCCCGGCGCCGCCTGGTAGTTGTTGCGCCGCACGGCCTCGGCCACGTCGGCCGCGGTCAGGCCCCGCCCTGCCAGCCTGTCGGGGTCCAGCCACAGCCGCATCGCCAGCCGCTGCCCGCCATAGACCGAGACCTTGGCGACGCCCTCGATGCCGGAGAACTTCGGCTCCACCACCCGGCGCACGTAGTCGCTCAGCGCCGGCATCGACAGCGTGTCGCTGGCGAAGCCGACATAGGCGACGTCGGTGGACTCGCCGGCCGACCGCTCGATCACCGGGTCGTAGGCCTGCTCGGGCAGGCGGTAGCGCACCTGGTTGACCTTGGCCATGACCTCGGCCAGGGCCTGCGTAGAATCGCGATTCAACTCCATGCGCACCGTCACGATGCTGCGTCCCTGCACCGAAGACGAGGACAGGTAGTCGATGCCTTCCACCGAGGACACCGCCTGGGCGATGGGCTGCGTGACGAAGCCCTGCATCAGCTCGGCGGAGGCGCCGGGATATTCGGTCGTGATGGTGACGGTGGAACTCTCGAGCAGCGGATACTGGCGGATCGGCAGCCGGCTCAGGGACAACAGGCCCAGCAGCAGGATCAGCGCGCTGACCACCAGGGCCAGGACCGGGCGGCGGACGAAGACGTCGGTGAATGTCATGGCGGCACCCGGTTCAGATGCCGGAGACGCGCGTGGCGGACGCGGAGTCGCGCAGCGTATCGCCCGCGCTCAGTTCCACCGGCATGCCGTCGTTCAGCTTGAGCTGGCCCGAGGTGACCACGCGGTCGTTCTCGCGCAGGCCTTCTTCGATTTCCACCAGGCCTTCGTGGCGCGTACCGACCTTGACCGCCACCCGCTTGGCCACCAGCCCCTTGCCCGGCGCATCCTGCACGACGAACACCGTATCGCCGTAGGCGGTATAGGTGACCGCCGTCTCGGGCACCGCCAGCACCGAGGCCGGGCCATCCTGGCGCTCGACCCTGACGCTGGCGTACATGCCCGCTTTCAGCGCGCCTTCCGCATTGGCCAGGCTGGCCTGGACCCGCACGGTGCGCGAACGCGAGATCATCGGATCGATGGCGTTGATCGTGGCGCGAAAGCGCTTGCCCGGATAGGCGTCCACCCGCACGTCCACGGGCTGGCCGGTCCGCAGCCGCGGAACGGCCTGTTCGTCCAGCGAGAAATTGGCCCGCAGCGACGCGGCATCGACTAGCGTCGCGATGGGATCTGCGGCATTCAGATACTGCCCGGCATGGACACGGCGCAGACCCAGCACGCCGTCGAACGGCGCGCGGACCGTCTTCTGCGCGATCAGGGCCTGGACCCGCTGCAATTCCCCCTGCGCCATGTCCCGCGCGGCGCGGGCGTTGTCGAGCTGTTCGCGCGTGGCGGCATCCTCGTCCAGCAGGCGGACCACGCGGGCGAGCTGGAGTTCGGCGTTGCGCAGTTGCGCCTCCAGGCGACGCGCCTCGGCCTGTTCCGGGGCATCGTTCAACTGCACCAGCACCTGTCCGGCCTTGACTCGCTGGCCCGACTCGAAGGCGATGCGCGTGATGCGCCCGCCCACTTCGGTGGCCAGGAGGACCTGGCGGACGGCCTCCAGTTCGCCGACGCCCACGTAGACCTGGGGCAGCCGGGCGCGCTGCACGCCGGCCACCGCCACCTTGGGCGCGGGATAGGAGGCGGCGGGCGGAGCGTCGTCGCCGCCCGATGCGGCGACGCGCACGCCGGCCAGGACGACGGCGGCCAGTATCGCCGTGCCCACCAGGATTTTCTTGCGCATGATGCGAACCTTGAAGGAGGGAGGGAGCCCGTCCGGGCGCGGCCGCGGGACCGGGGAAACGCAAACGGCAACCCGGATTCCTCGACAACGGGACCGGCAAGGCCTATTATCAAAGCAGTTTCTTGCATATTAGAGAGCACCTTTTATTTATGCAAGAAAAACCTTGGAAAATTGAATGGTATTCCCTACCGCCGATCGCATCCTGTTCTTCATCAAGACCCATGGGCCGGTCTCCACCGCCACCCTCGCCCGCAAGCTGGACCTGACCTCCGAGGCCGCGCGCCAGCAGGTGCAGAAGCTGGTGGCGGCGGGTCTGGTGGAAGGCCGACAGCAGCCCGCGGCGGGCGCCGGCCGGCCACGCCAGGACTGGGTCCTGACCGAGGCGGGCAACCGTCGTTTTCCCGACACGCACGCCCAGTTGACGACGCAGTTGATCGATTCGATCCGGCAGTTGTTCGGCGAGGAAGGCCTGGACCGCCTGATCGCCAAGCGCGAGGCCGAAGCCCGCGTCGCCTATGCGGCGGCCTGCGATGGCGAAAGCCTGGAGGAACGCCTGCGCCAACTGGCGCAGGTCCGTTCCAACGAGGGCTACATGGCGCGGGTGGAGCGCGACGGCGCCGATTGGCTGCTGGTGGAGGACCACTGTCCGATCTGCGCGGCGGCGCAGGCATGCCAGGGCTTTTGCCGCTCGGAACTGCAGTTGTTCCAGGAGATCGCAGGCCAGGACGCCCAGGTGGCGCGCGAGCAGCACCTGCTGGCGGGGGGTGGCCGCTGCGTGTACCGCATCCACAAGGTGTAGGGGCGCTTACAAGAAAAAAAGAAAAAAGCCCCCACGCTTGCCGCTGCGCGGCGGCGCTGCCCGCCAAGGGGGCGTTTTTCATCTTGGGGCGGCCCGACGATGAAAAAAGCCCCGCCTCTTTCGAAGCGGGGCCCGGATGGCCGCGTGGCGAAGCCGGTCGCTTACTGCGCCGTCTTGACCTCGGCGGCGCGCAGGCGCACGTGCAGTTCGCGCAGCTGCTTCTCGTCCACTTCCGACGGCGCGCCCGTCAGCAGGCACTGGGCGCGCTGGGTCTTGGGGAAGGCGATCACGTCGCGGATGGACTCGGCGCCGGCCATCATCGTGACGATGCGGTCCAGGCCGAAGGCGATGCCGCCGTGCGGGGGCGCGCCGTACTGCAGCGCGTCCAGCAGGAAGCCGAACTTGACCTGGGCTTCCTCGGCATCGATCTTCAGCGCGCGGAACACCTTGCTCTGCACTTCCTCGCGGTGGATACGGACCGAGCCGCCGCCGATTTCCCAGCCGTTCAGCACCATGTCGTAGGCCTTGGCCAGGCAGGCGCCGGGATCGGTCTCCAGCAGGTCCTCGTGGCCGTCCTTGGGCGAGGTGAAGGGATGGTGGGCGGCGGTGTAGCGCTGCTCTTCCTCGTCGTACTCGAACATCGGGAAGTCGACCACCCACAGCGGCTTCCAGTCGCCCTCGAGCAGGCCCTGCTTGCGGCCGAACTCGCTGTGGCCGATCTTCACGCGCAGCGCGCCGATCGAGTCGTTGACCACGCGGGCCTTGTCGGCCCCGAAGAACAGGATGTCGCCGTCCTGCGCGCCACTGCGCTTGAGCAGCTCGGTCAGCGCGGCATCGTGGATGTTCTTGACGATGGGCGATTGCAGCCCGTCGCGGCCCTTGGCCAGTTCGTTGACCTTGATCCATGCCAGGCCGCGCGCGCCATAAATGGCGACGAATTGCGTGTAGGCATCGATCTCGCTGCGGCTCAGCTCGGCGCCGCCCGGCACGCGCAGCGCCACCACCCGGCCGCCTTCGCTGTTGGCAGCGCCGGCGAACACCTTGAAGTCGACGTCCTTCATGACGTCGGTCAGGTCGGTGAACTCGAGCTTGACGCGCAGGTCCGGCTTGTCGGAACCGAAGCGGCCCATGGCCTCGCTCCACGGCATGACCGGGAACGGGTTGGCCAGCTCGACGCCCTTCACCTCCTTGAACACGTGACGGATCATGTTCTCGAAGATGTCGCGGATTTCCTGTTCGTTCAGGAACGAGGTCTCGCAGTCGATCTGGGTGAACTCGGGCTGGCGGTCGGCGCGCAGGTCCTCGTCGCGGAAGCACTTGACGATCTGGTAGTAGCGGTCGAAGCCCGACACCATCAGCAGTTGCTTGAACAGCTGGGGCGATTGCGGCAGCGCGAAGAAATGGCCGGGGTTGACGCGCGAGGGCACCAGGTAGTCGCGCGCGCCTTCGGGCGTGCTCTTGGTGAGCATGGGCGTTTCGATGTCGATGAAACCCAGGCCGTCCAGGTATTTGCGCGACTCGATCGCCACGCGATAGCGCAGCATCAGGTTCTGCTGCATTTGCGGGCGGCGCAGGTCCAGCACGCGGTGCGTCAGGCGGGTGGTTTCCGACAGGTTCTCGTCGTCGAGCTGGAACGGCGGCGTCACCGACGCGTTCAGGATCTCGATGTCGTGCGCCAGCACTTCGATTTCGCCCGATTTCAGCGCGGGGTTGGTCGTGCCCTCGGGGCGCTTGCGGACCAGGCCGGTCACGCGCACGCAGAATTCGTTGCGCAGGCGCTCGGCGATCTGGAAGGTGTCGGCGCGATCAGGATCGCAGACGACCTGGGCCAGGCCTTCGCGGTCGCGCAGGTCGATGAAGATGACGCCGCCATGGTCGCGGCGACGATGCACCCAGCCAAACAGGGTCACGGTTTGTCCCAGGTGCTCGGTCGAGACCTGGCCGGTATAGCAGGTACGCATGAAATCTCCGTCTAAATTGGTGTGTATCGATGCAGGGCCGGGCCGCGCACGCGCGCGCCGGACGTCCTTGGGGACGTCAATTGCCCCGCGCCGGAGAACCCGGCGCCACCACCCCCATCGATACGATGTACTTCAAGGCCGCATCCACAGACATGCCGAGCTCGACGATATCGGCGCGCGGCACCATCAAAAAGAAGCCCGACGTCGGATTCGGCGTCGTCGGTACGTAAACGCTCACGCAGTCGGCGGGCAGGTGTTCGGCCACCTCGCCGCCCGGGGTCCCGGTCAGGAAGGCCAGCGTCCAGGATCCTTCGCGCGGATACTGCACCAGCACCGCCTTGCGGAAGGCCTGGCCGTTGGGCGCCAGCACCGTGTCGCTGACCTGCTTGACCGAGTTGTAGATGGAACGCACCAGCGGGATGCGGCCCAGCAGGCCTTCCCAGACCTCGAGCAGCTTGCGCCCGAGCAGGTTGGCCGCGCCCATTCCCGTCAGCAGCACCACCAGGATCACCACCGCCAGGCCGAAGCCGGGTATGTGGGTGCCGAACAGCGACTCGGACGTGAGCACCGACGGCACGACGGCCTCGAGCGTCGACACGACCAGGCCCAGGACCCACAAGGTGATGACCAGTGGGACCCAGATCAGCAATCCAGTGACGAAGTAGCGTTTGAACACGAAGGTTCCAGTAGGAGCGGACGGCGCCGCGTCCGGGTCAGGTCGAGGCTGGCGGCGTGCTCGGCGCGGGCGTGGCCGGCGCCGACGAAGCCGCGGAATCCGAGCCGGACGAAGCACTTGCCGTGGACGAGCTGTTTTCCGTGGACGAGCTGCCTTCCGTGGACGACGTCGACGAGGCGGCCGAACCGCCGGACTTGCCGCCACCGTTGTTGCGGAAATCGGTTACGTACCAGCCCGATCCCTTGAGCTGAAAGCCAGCCGCGGTCAATTGCTTGGAGAAAGTGGACTGCCCGCACTGGGGGCAGTCGGTCAACGGGGCATCGGACAGCTTCTGCAAGACATCCTGCTGGTGTCCGCAGGCACTGCACTTGTAGGCGTAGATAGGCATCGCCAAGACTCCTCAGGCATACCGGTTCATCCCCGCGTCCGCGGGGAACACTCAAAGAGCGGCCAAAGCTATCTGGACCGGCGGGCCGGACTTCGGGAAATTGATCAAAGCCTTGAATTTTAGCGACTTTTTGGGTATTTAGCGCGACGAGGCGGAAAAACGGCGCCGGCGGGAAATTCACCGCCCCTAGACCGGCAGCAGGAAGAAGACCGCCGCGATCGCCGTAGGCAGCGCGGCGCCCAGCAGCAGGGCGAGCGGCGTGATGGTCCCGCCCGGGAAGGAACCCTTCAGGACCGCAAAACCGGCCGGATTGGGTGCATTGGCGATGACGGTCAACCCGCCGCCCGTGACGGCGCCCGCCACCAGCATGGTGCGCCAGGCTTCCGAGGTGCCGTCCACCAGCGAACCCAGATAGGTCAGCGCCGCGTTGTCGGTGACGGCGGTCAGCGCGGTCGCGCCCCAGTACAGCACCAGCGGCGACATGTCGGCCAGCAGGTCCTGCAGCCACCATTTCTGCAGGCCGCCCAGCACCACCAGACCGGCCAGGAAGAACCCCACCATCAGGCCTTCCTTGATCATCAGCGGGCGCTGGTACTTCCGGTAGGCCTCGGTATAGCCGATGAACAGCAGGAACAGCCCGACGAACACCGCCGGATGGTGCGCGAACAGCACGACAGCCGCCAGAAAGGCCAGGTGCACGGCCGTCACGGTCAAGGGCACCCGGCGCTCCTGCCCGGCTTCGCCCGAGGCGGCGGGCGTCTGGGCCCGGACCAGGCGGTGGAAGCAAAGCGTCACGATCAGCGCGTTCAGGACCACCGCGCATGCCGCGCGCCAGCCGAAATGGGCCAGCATGTAGGCGCTGTCCCAGCCGAAGGTGGACGCCACCATCAGCACAGGAGGCGCCGCGTACGAGGTCAGGACCCCGCCGATCGAGACGTTGACGAACAGCACGCCCAGGGTGAAATACTTGAAACGCGTGTCCTCGATGCGGTGAAAGCTGGTGTCGCGCAGCATGACCGCCGCCAGCGTCATGGCCGCCGGCTCGGTGATGAACGAACCCAGCAGCGGCACCACCGACAGAGTCAGGAAGTAGACCGCGACCGACCGGCTGCCCGGCACCAGCGCGGCAACGGCGCCCACCAGTTGCGTCACCAGGTTCAGGATGGGCCGGCTGGCGGCGATGACCATGATGGCGAACACGAACAGCGGCTCGGTGAAATTGCGCGTGTCCATGTACTCGACGGCCGCCCCGGCGCCCGACAGGCCGGCCATGGCCACCAGCAGCACGAAGGCCCAGAACCCGAATACCGCCTCGACCTCGGACAGCAAGTGCCAAAGCCCCGCGTGCCGCCCACCCTTGTGCGCCAGCGCGGCAAAGGCGGGCACCGAAAAGGTATGGATGATCGCGATCGCGAACAGGACGGTGGCGATCAGCTCGATCGCGCTGACGGAGGCGAGAGTCATTACTGGTGGGCGTCTTAGACTGGCAAGGTGCCTGTGGAGTGTAGCCCACCCCCTACGCCCTTCGGGCGCCCCTCACGTCCTCAAGGTGCGGATGGTCTCGTCCAGGACTTGCGCCTGGTTCTGCAGCGACTCGGCCGATGCGACCGATTGCTGCACCGCCGCCGCCGATTCCTCGGAATACTGGGCGATCTGCTCGACCCGGCTGGCGATCTGCTCGGACGCCGATTTCTGTTCCATGGCGGCGTTCGAGATGTCGGCGATGACTTCGGCCGTGCGACCGGCGGCCTCGCGGATGCGGACCAGCACGTCGCCGGCCTGGCGCGCGCCTTCGGCCGAGCGCTGCATGTCGGCGTTGACCTGGCGCATGGCATCGGCGGCCACCGAGGTTTGCTTCTGCACCGCGGCGATGACCTGGGCGATCTGCGCCGTCGAGGACTTCGTCCGCTCGGCCAGGCCCCGGACCTCGTCCGCGACCACCGAGAAGCCGCGCCCTTCCTCGCCGGCGCGGGCCGCCTCGATGGCGGCGTTCAGCGCCAGCAGATTGGTCTGCTCGGCAATCTCCTGGATGGTCTTGACCACCGCCGAGATCTGCCGCGACGAGGCTTCCAGCTCCTGCACCACCTCGGCCGAACTGGCGACCTGGCCGGCCATCTTCTCGATTTCGGACACCGTCTGGGTCACGACCACCGCGCCTTCCTCGGCCGCCGTGCTGGACGTGCGGGAGAAACTGTTGGCTTCGCGGGTGTTGTCGGCGATCTGCGAAATGGACACGGTCAGTTGCTCGACCGCGGCGGCGACGCCGCTGGCCGCCTCGGACTGCACCTCGGTGCCCTTGCCGATCTGGTGCAGGGCCTGCAGCGTCTGGGTCGTGGCCGTGGCGACCTGCGAACCGGTGGAATTCATCTGCTGGGCGAGATGGGCGATGCGGGCGCGGGTGGCGTTGATGCGATCGGCCATGATGTGGATCTCGTTGCGCGAACCGCGCGGCCCAGCCGGCACGTCGCGCGTCAGGTCGCCGTCGCCCAGCCTCGCGATCCCTTCGACCACGTCCCGCACCGGCCGCAGCGCGGTGGACATCTGGTAGTAGATCAGGAGGCCGGTCAGGAGGCCTCCGGCCACCAGCAGGCCGACGATCAGCGCGAGCTGCCTGTACTGCACCGCCATGAACGCGGCCTTCGGCCCCGTCGCCACCAGCGTCCAGCCCCAGTTGGGCACGGTCTGGTACGAGACCAGCATATCGGAGTCGTCGGTGGAAAGGTGGGCCTCCAGGGAGCCCAGTCCATGGTCGACCAGGTCGCGGAAGAAGGGCCGGTCGGCTTCCGGGGTTTCCTCCACGGTCTTGCCCTTGTAGAGGGGATGGACCAGGAACTCCGAGGTGCCGTTCACGGACGGCGTCATCGCGAACATGGTGCCGTGGCCGGCCACCTCCGTCCTCTCGATGAAATCGAGCGCGCTGGCGACGTCGTCCGACATGTCGACCTGGAGGGCAATGCCGCCGAAGATCTTGCCGTTGTCGTCCTTGAGCGGCCGCACGTGCAGCGCATACCACCGCTTGTTGCGATAGACGACGTTGGTCGCCGCCTGCTGCGAGTCCATGGTGGTCGCGACGAAATCGTCGGCGGGCACCGGCTGGCCGGTCAGCGGCGAGCCATCGGGGCCACGCAGCAGGGTCGCGGCGCGGATCCACCGGTTGTTGTGGCGCACCACGAGTTCGGGCTCGGCGCCGGTGTAGCTGCGCATGCGCTGCAGGATGGCGGAATTGCCGTTGAGGACGTTTTCGCCCGCCCGCACCGTCATCACTTCGCCGGCGACCCCGGTTTCCGTAAGCGTGCCGTCCGGCGACGGGAGCTCGCCGAGCATGCGCTGGAACACCAGCAGTTGGCGTTCGACCCGCCCCCGCGAGGACTCGAAGGAGGACACGAGGCTGGAATTGACAGAACCGAGCGCGTCCATCATTTCGCGCTCGACCGCCTCCTTGCCCGCCTTCAAGCCCTGCCAGGCCACGACGACGGCGGTCACCAGCGAGACGACGGCGCTGACGGAAAGCGCCAGCACCAGTACCTGTTTGGCCAGCGAACGCCGACCCAAGCCGAGAGACACAGCCATTCTTTACCCCAAACCGTTGTTGCCGGCTCGTGCCGGTCGTTTCGTGCGCACACGTGCCCTTCGCGTGGCGGGCGTTTCCGTGTTTACGGCAGCGGGGGGCGGGAGTTGAGCATTTTTTGCTGGAGGATGACGGGCCGGCGCATCCGGGATATCCCGGTAGGCGGCATGGGAACGATTCCTGCGGGGCGAAGCGTTCGTTCCTCAAGGAGATCTTCATGTTCGCGCACAACAAACGCCTGCAATACACCGTCCGCGTCTCGGAATGCAATCCGGGGCTGGCCAACCTGATGCTGGAACAGTTCGGCGGCCCGCAGGGGGAGCTCGCGGCCGCGTGTCGCTATTTCACCCAGGGGCTGGCCGAGGACGACCCCGGCCGCAAGGACATGCTGCTGGACATCGCCACCGAGGAGCTGAGCCACCTCGAGGTGATCGGCACCATCGTCGCCATGCTCAACAAAGGGGCCAAGGGCAAGCTGGCCGAAGCGGCCGAGGAAACCGCCGAACTCTACCGGTCCATCACCGGCGCGGGCAACGACTCGCACCTGACCCAGGTGCTCTACGGGGGCGGCCCGGCGCTGGTCAATTCGGGCGGCGCCCCCTGGCATGCGGGCTACATCGACTCGATAGGCGAACCGACGGCGGACCTGCGGTCGAACATCGCCGCCGAGGCCCGCGCCAAGATCATCTACGAACGGCTGATCAACCTGACCGACGACGCCGGCGTGAAGAACGCGCTGCAATTCCTGATGACGCGGGAGATCTCGCACCAGCAGTCCTTCGAGAAGGCCCTGTACGCGATCACGCCCAACTTCCCACCCGGCAAGCTTCCGGGCGACCCGCACTTCGCCAACGTCTATTTCAATATGTCGCAAGGCGAAGGCGACATGCGCGGCTCGTGGAACGGCGACGGCCATTTCACCTACGTGTCCGAGCGCAAGGAGCAGTGCGCGGTGGATGGGGGTGACGGCCAGCCCCGGGTAGCGCTGGACCCGGACGAGGAAACCGCGCTGGAAGACCTTGCCGCGCGTACGGCCTCCGACCCCGACGCGGACCCCACCACCGGGGCCGAGCTGGGAGCGGAAACCGGACGCTAGCGCACGGCGGCCGGGACGGGCGAAGGCCGATGCGCCGGATGGCCGCCGGCCCGTCCCACGCCTTCATAGTGCAGGCCGCAGGATCGTACGTAGCCGGGATCGTACAGATTGCGGGCGTCGAAAACGGCCCGCGCGCGCAGGGCCCGGGCCAGGCCGCGGAAATCCGGCGACTTGAATTCGCGCCATTCGGTCATCACCACCAGCGCATCGGCCCCCTGGCACGCGGCCCGGGCATCGTCCGCGATGGAGAACCCATCCTGCCCCAGGACCCGCAGCGCATTGGCGCCGGCGACGGGGTCGTAGCCTCGCACCGTGGCGCCGGCGCGCAGCAGGCGCCCGATCAGGTCGATGGACGGCGCCTCGCGAATGTCGTCGGTGGCCGGCTTGAAGGCCAGGCCCCATACCGCGATGCGACGGCCGGCCAGCCTGCCGCGGAAGAAGCGGTCGATCTTCTCGTACAGCAGGGCCCGTTGGCGCAGGTTGACCGCTTGCACGCTGCCCAGTATGTCGGCCGCCGCGCCGTACTCGTCGGCCAGGCGTATCAACGCGCGCACGTCCTTGGGCAGGCAGGACCCGCCGTAGCCGGCCCCGGCATACAGGAAGTCATAGCCGATGCGCGGATCCGAGCCGGTGCCACGGCGTACCGACTCGATGTCGGCGTCCACCTTCTCGGCCAGGCAGGCCAGCTCGTTCATCAGCGAGATCCGGGCCGCCAGCATCGCGTTCGAGGCGTACTTGGTGAACTCGGCGGACCGGATGTCCATGCAGATGAGCCGGTCGTGGTTGCGGTTGTAGGGCGCGTAGAGGGTACGCAGCAAGGCGCAGTCATCGTCGTCGGAGGTGCCGATGACGATGCGGTCGGGACGCTGGAAATCCTCGACCGCATGCCCTTCCTTCAGGAACTCCGGATTGGAGGCCACCCTCAGTTCGCACGGGGCGCCGCGGCGGGCCAGTTCCGCCTCGACGACTTCGCGCACACGGTCGCAGGTCCCCACCGGCACGGTGGACTTGACCACCACCAGCAGGTCGCGCGTGGCCGAACGCGCGATGTCCGCGGCAGCCTGCAGCACCTGGCCGATGTCCGCCGCCCCGTCCTCGCGCGAGGGCGTGCCCACCGCGATGAATACCGCATCGGCGTCGGCCACGGCGCCCGGCAGGTCATCGGTGAACACCAGCCGGCCCGAGGACGCGTTGCGCGCGGCCAGCGCATCGAGCCCGGGCTCGTAGATGGGCAGATGGCCGCCCCGGAGCTGATGCAGCCGGGCGGCGTCGCGGTCGACGCAGTGCACCCGGTTGCCCACGTCGGCCAGGCATGCGCCGGTCACGAGTCCTACGTAGCCGGCACCGATGACGGCGAGATTCATGGCCTGCTCCCTGTGAATGTCGGATCTTCCATCCAGCAAGATCCGTTCCCCTGGCGCGGGTCTCAATCTCGTTACACCTGTTCCGCCCGGCCGGTGGCAAGGTAGCCGCCATGAGCCATTCACCACCTGCCCCGATCATCGTGTCCCCCCATCTGGACGATGCCGTCTTCAGTTGCGGCGAGCTGCTCGAGCGCACGCCCGGCGCCACGGTCGTCACCGTTTTCGCCGGAACGCCCACGGACTCCTGCCTGACCGACTGGGACCGCCGATGCGGTTTCCTGGACGCGGAACAAGCCATGCGTGCCCGCCGCGCCGAGGATGTCGCGGCGCTGGCGATGCTGGGCGCCAGGCCGGTGTGGCTGGACCTGCTCGATGCGCAGTACGGGGGCGACTATCGGCCCGAAGACATCGAAGAACGACTCGCCCCCTGCCTGGAGCGCCAGCGCGGCGGCATGGTGGCCGTGCCGATGGGCCTTTTCCACTCCGACCACCTCGTCGTCCACGAGGCGTGCCTGCGCATGCACGCGCGGTATCCGGACCTGGACTGGCTATGCTACGAAGACGCGTTGTACCGCCGCCTTCCCGGCCTGCTGCAGGAACGGCTGGCCTCGCTGCTGCGCTCGGGCTGGCGGCTGACGCCCGCCATCGCGCCGCCGGCCCGCGGCTTGAAAGCGCGCGCTGTGCGCGCCTACGCGAGCCAGTTGCGCGCCTTCGGCGAAGGCGGCCATGAGGATACGGATCTGCCCGAACGCCTATGGAGGCTGGCGCGCCATGGCACCGGCTGAACCCCGCGTCACCATCGTCGTCCTGACTCATGACCGGCGCGACGAAGTGCTGCGCACGGTCGGCGGACTGAGCGCGCTGCCCGACCGGGTCCGGCTGTGCGTGGTGGACAACGGCAGCCGCGACGGCACCGCGGACGCGCTGCGCGCAGCCTTTCCGGACCTGCACGTGATCGAGGCGGGCGGCAACCTGGGCGCCGCCGGCCGCAATCTGGGCGTGCAATGGACCCGCACGCCCTACGTGGCCTTCTGCGACGACGACACCTGCTGGCAGCCGCACTCGCTGGACCTGGCCGCTGACCTCCTGGACCGCCACCCCGACATCGCCGTGTTGTGCGCGCAAGTACGGGTGCGCGCCGAAGAACGTCCCGATCCCGCCTGCGAGCGCATGGCGCGCAGCCCGCTGCCTTCGCGCGGGCTGCCGGGCAAGGCCCTGCTCGGCTTCCTAGCCGGCGCCGCCGTCATGCGGGCCTGCGCCTTCCTGGAGACCGGGGGCTACCATCCCGCCTTCTTCATCGGAGCCGAAGAAGCATTGATGGCCCTGGACTTCGCCGCCGCCGGCTGGCGCATGGTCTATTGCCCGCGCATCGTCACCCGCCACCAGCCCTCGCCCAGGCGCGATACCCCGCTGCGGCGCCGCTTGCTGGCCCGCAACGAGATCTGGACGGCGTGGCTGCGCCTGCCCCTGGCCGAGGCCGGCCGGGAAACCCTGCGCATCCTAAGCGGCCTGCGGGGCACGGATCGGCTTGCCGTCGCCGTGTCGGCGCTGGGCGGACTGCGGTGGATTCCCGGCCAACGCCGCGTCGTTCCGCCCCGGGTGCTGGCCATGCGGCGGACCCTGGCGCGCGGCATGGAGGCAGGGGGCAGCCCCGTGCCGCCGCCCGGCCGGCGCTCGGCGCCATCCTCGCGCGAACGCTAGCGCTGCCGCATCCCGGGTATGCATATTGCTGTGGGCCGCGTTCCGGCGCGACCGCGCCGTCACGGGAGTCCGTCGTCCATGGCCCAGGCCACGAGCGCCAAGCCCCTCAGCCAGCAGCTCGCACGCACGCTGGGTCCGCCCCTCTGGGTGGCGCGGCGGCGCGTATTCGCGGCGTTGGCGCTGCTCATCCTGGCCAAGCTGGTCATGGTGGCGGTTCCCATGCTGCTCAAGAGCGTCGTGGACGAACTGAGCCAACCCGCTCATCCGCTGGTGCTGCCCGTCTTCCTGCTGCTGGCCTACGCGCTGTTGCGCTTCCTGGGCACCCTGTTCAACGAACTGCGCGACGTGGTGTTCTCGCCGGTGCTGCACGAAATCGTGGCCGGCTTCAACGAACGCACCTTCGCGCACCTGCACCGCCTGGGTCCGCGCTTCCACGTCGCGCGCCAGACGGGGTCGCTGGCACGCGACGTGGACCGCGGATCGGCCGGCATCACCTTCCTGCTCGGCACCACCTTGTTCACCGTCGTGCCGACGCTGTTCGAGATCGGCGTGGTCGCCGTCGTCCTGGCGATCGGCTACGACATCTGGTTCACCGTCATCGTGGCGCTGGCGCTGCTGGGCTACAGCATCTTCACCTTCGCGCTGACCGAGCGCCGCGCGGCGCTGCAACGCGAGATGAACGTCGCGGATTCCGCCACCAGCGGGCGTCTGGTCGATACGCTGCTGAACTACGAGACGGTCAAGTTCTACACCAACGAACGCTACGAACTGGTGCGCTTTCGCAAGCTGCTGGAACGATGGCGCGAAGCGGGCGTGGCCAACCAGCAGGCGCTGTCCGTGCTGCATGTCGGCCAGAGCGCCATCATCGCGATGGGCGTGGCCTCGGTCATGCTGCTGGCCGGCCGCGAGGTGGTCCTGGACCACATGACCGTAGGCAGCCTGGTCCTGGTCAACGCCTACATCATCCAGATCAGCCTGCCGCTCAATACGCTGGGCATGGTGTTCCGCCAGTCCAAGGATGCCGTCATCAACGCCGAGCGCCTGTTCGCGCTGCTCGACACCCCACCCGAGACGGACGAGGCGCGCCAATTGCCGCCGCTGGATTTCAAGCGGGGCGAGGTCCGGTTCGACTCGGTCGACTTCGGCTACGAACCTGGCCGGCAGATACTCTGGAACGTGGACTTCCGGATTGATCCCGGCGCCACGGTGGCCGTGGTGGGCGGCAGCGGCTCGGGCAAGTCGACGCTGGCCCGGCTGCTGTTCCGCTTCTACGAACCGGACGCCGGCCGCATCACCATCGACGGCCAGGACCTCGCGTCCATCGACCAGAAGAGCCTGCGCGCCCACATCGGCATGGTGCCGCAGGACACGGCGCTGTTCAACGAAACCGTGGCGTACAACATCGCCTACGGTCGGCCCGGCGCTTCGATGGCGGAGATCATCGAAGCGGCGCGGGCGGCGCGCATCCACGAGTTCATCAACGCCCTGCCCGCGCAGTACGACACGATGGTGGGCGAACGCGGCGTCAAGCTGTCCGGCGGCGAACGCCAGCGCATCGCCATTGCCCGCGCCATCCTGAAGAACCCGCCCATCCTCATCTTCGACGAGGCCACCTCGGCGCTGGACACCATGGCCGAGCGCGCCATCCAGACCGAGCTCGCGCAGTTGTCGCGCGACCGGACCACGCTGATCATCGCGCATCGGCTGTCCACCGTGGTCGATGCCGACGAGATCCTGGTGCTGGACCAGGGCCGCATCGTCGAGCGCGGCACGCATGAAGCGCTGCTGGCCAGCCAGGGCATGTACGCCCAGATGTGGAACCTGCAGCTCAAGCAGAGCGAACTGGAGCGCACCAGCCGCCAGCTCAGCCGTCAGCCCGTCAACATGGTGGCGCTGGTGGCCAGCGTGCTGGACGGGCTGCGGCCGTTGATCGAGGAGCGCGCCATCGAGCTCTACACCTTCATGGGGTCGCACCCATATCGGGTCACCGGCGACCCCAGCACTTTGCAGCAAGTCGTATCCGAACTCTGCATGAACGCCATCGCCGTCAGTCCGCCCGGCGGCCGCATGGAACTGCGGCTGGACACGACCGACGGCAATGCGCGGTTGTCCGTCACCGACGGCCGCGACGACGAGGCCATCGTCGCGCTGGAGCACGGCTCCGTGCCGCCCCCCGTGTCGCCGGACGGTTCGACGGTGTTCGATCCCATGCACATCCGGGCCGTGGTCGAGGGCCAGGGCGGCAAGCTGACGACACACGCGGTGCGCACGGGCCGGGGCGAGACGCGGGTGCTCAGCCTGCCGCTGCGCGCGGTGGCCGAAGAAGCTCCGCCCGCACACGGCAAGGCGGGCGCGGTGTCGCTGGACGGCATCAGCGTGATGGCCGTGGACGACCAGGCCGAAGTCCTGGAGCAGATCGGCGCCGTGCTGGAAACCTATCGGGCGAAGGTGCTGCCCATGGACTCCGGCCATGCCGCCCTGTCCTACCTGGAACGCACCCCGTCGGAGCAGTGGCCGGACGTGCTGCTGTGCGACCTGTCGCTGGGCGACGAAGACGGCCATCAAGTGCTGCAGGAGATCCGGAGCCTGGAATCCCGGCGTTCGGTCTCGCTGCCCGACCTCATGCCGGCGGTCGCGTTGACCGGCCGCACCCAGCCCATGGACCGCATGCGCGCGCTGCTGGCGGGTTTCCAGGTGCACCTGGCCAAGCCGGTGGACCCCGACGAACTGGCCGCCACGGTCGCCACGCTGGTGCGCGACCACACGCGCCCCGGCCCGGGTCCGACCGCCTGAGCCCCCCCCATTCCCACCACCAAGGAGTCTTCCCATGAACGGCAATCCCTTTCTTGCCTCGGCCTCCACGGTGTCCGCGCCCAGCTTCTACGCGGACAGGCAAGCGGCCGCACAGGCTGTCCGCATGGCGCTGCCGATGATCGAGGCCGCGATGCGCGACACCCGCGTCGGCGAAAGCGGCTTCCTGTATCTCGTCATCATGGATCCGGCCAGTTCCCC
The DNA here is from genome assembly GCF_004216695.1 of Pigmentiphaga kullae. Classification (GTDB taxonomy): domain Bacteria; phylum Pseudomonadota; class Gammaproteobacteria; order Burkholderiales; family Burkholderiaceae_B; genus Pigmentiphaga; species Pigmentiphaga kullae. The sequence continues at coordinate 1,871,016 of NZ_SGXC01000001.1, read as the reverse complement.
CGGCCGGGACCAGTTCGAGGAGGCCATTCTCTACGAACACGCCGTCGGCGACCCGCAGCAGTGGGATGCCGACTACGCCGCCTTCGCGCGCGGCAAGGCCCGGATCAGCTGGCGTACGGGTATCGAAAGCCACCTCGTGCAGACCGCGTATCCGCAACTGCTGCGGGAAACCGACTCCACGCTGTGGGGCACCGCGTGCCTGGACGGCTACGTGGTCGCGTCCAGCGGCGCCAACCCCTGGTACGACGAGGCCTTCGCGATGACCGTTGCCGCCTGCCTGCGGGCGATCGTCAAGGGCCGGGCACTGTCGGAGTCCCGCGGACTGGTCCTGTAGGAAACGTCGGCAAGAAGTTCACGCTCGTGTAGGCCTTACTGGTGTGGCCGGAAAGCCCATGGAGACTGGAGCCGCTTCTCGGGCCGGGAACGGAAGATGCGGTGCCTGTCCCCGTAGTTGTGCTGATCAACGAAAGGGACATCACCATGCGCACCATCGCCCTCGTCAGTGAACATGCATCCCCGCTGGCGCCCCCCGGCAGCGTGGACAGCGGCGGCCAGAACATCTATGTCGCGCACCTGGCGCGCGAGCTTGCCGCCCAGGGCAACCGGGTCGACGTCTTCACCCGCCTGGACGACCCTTCGCTGCCCCGCACGCTGGCCTGGCAGCCGGGCGTGCGGGTCATCCATGTTCCCGCCGGCCCCGCGCGCCCGATTGCCAAGGAATCGCTGCTGCCCTACATGGGGCACTTCTCGGAATTCCTGCTTCACTACTTTCGCAACAACTGGCCGATCTACGACGTCGTCCATGCCAACTTCTTCATGTCGGGCCTGGCGGCCCTGCCGGTCACGCGCGAATTCGGCGTGCCGCTGGTCATGACTTTCCACGCGCTGGACCGCGTGCGCCGCAAGCACCAGGGCAGCGCGGACCGGTTTCCCGCGGAACGCTACGCCATCGAGCTGGAACTGGTTCGCCGGGCCGAGAAGCTGATCGCCGAATGCCCGCAGGACCTCGAGGACCTGGTCGAGCACTATGCCGCCGACCCCGCGAAGATAGACATCATTCCCTGCGGCTTCGATGCCGACGAACTCGCGCCCATGGACCGGGCCGCCGCCCGCGTGGCGCTGGGATGGAGCCCGGAGAAATTCACGCTGCTGCAGCTGGGCCGCATGGTGCCGCGCAAGGGCGTGGACAACGTCATACGCGCGCTGGCCGTCCTGCGTCGCCGCCATGGCGTGGATGCCGTCCTGTGCGTGGTGGGCGGCGACGCGGCGCGGCCCGACGACCTGGCCACGCCGGAACTGGGACGGCTGCGCGGCATCGCGCACGAGGAAGGCGTAGGCGAGGCGGTGTCCTTCTGCGGACGATGCGACCGCGATCGCCTGGCGCTGTTCTACGGCGCGTGCGACGTGTTCGTCACCACGCCCTGGTACGAGCCCTTCGGCATCACGCCGGTCGAGGCCATGGCCTGCGCCAGGCCCGTCGTGGGCGCGGCGGTGGGCGGCATACGGTCCACCGTGATCGACGGCAAGACCGGCTATCTCGTCCCGCCGCGCGATCCCGAGGCGCTGGCCGAACGCCTGGCCTTCCTGGCCCGGCACGAGCAGACAGCCAGGCGGCTGGGCCGCAACGGCCTGCGGCGCGCGCAGAAGCTGTTCACCTGGAACTTCGTTGCCCGCGACATGCTGCGCGCCTATGCCGGCCTGGCCCAGGCCCCGGCCCTGCCCCGCCGCACGCGGCGCGAACCGATGGCCGAAGCCGCCTTGGCCGCCAAATGACATCAAGGAGAAAAGCATGACATCCCGGACACCCACGAGCATGGCAGGCAGGACGGTACTGGTGACAGGCGGGGGGCAGGGACTGGGCGCGGCCATCTGCCAGGAACTGGCGGCCGACGGCGCCCACGTCCTGATCGGCGACATCGACGAGGGCAAGGCGCATGCGATGGCCCGGCGCATCGGCGCGCACACCGATGCGATCGGCTTCGACGTGGGCAACGAGAGCGACGTGCGGGCTGCCATCGACCGCGCCATCTCTCGTTTCGGCCACCTGGATGCGGTGGTCAACAATGCCGCCATCGACCTGACCGTACCCATCGACGAACTGGGGCTGGCGGACTGGGACCGCATCCTGCGCACCAACCTGACCGGGCCCTTTCTGGTGTCCCGGCATGCCTGCGCCCACATGAAGCAGCGCGGACACGGACACATCGTCAACATCGCCTCGACCGCCTCCAAGCGCGCCTGGCCCAACGCCGCCGTCTACCACGCAACCAAGTGGGGCCTCCTGGGCCTGTCGCACGCCCTGCACGCCGAGCTTAGACCCCAGGGCATCAAGGTTTCGGCGGTGGTGGCCGGCGGCATGCGCACGCCCTTCCTGCTGGACCGCTTTCCCGACATCGACACGGACACGCTCCAGGACCCGGGCAACGTCGCGCGCACCGTGCGCTTCGTCCTGCTGCAACCCGACGAAACCGTCATCCCCGAGGTGATGGTGCTGCCGATGCGAGAAACGTCATGGCCCTGAAACCGGCGATATTCCTGGACAAGGACGGCACGCTGCTGGTGAACGACGCCTACAACGTCGATCCGGCGCGGATGCGCTTCGAGCGGGGAGTGGAAGCGGGCCTGCGGCGCCTCGGAGGCACGAACGCGCCCATGGTCGTCATCACGAACCAGCCCGGCGTCGCGCTCGGACTCTTCGAAGAAGAGGCGCTGATAGGCGTGCACCTGCAACTGGCGCGCATGTTCGAAGGCGCCCATGCGAGGCTGCACGGGTTCTACTACTGCCCCCACCTGGCGCGCGGCGTGCGCCGTCCCTATGCCCTGCCCTGCACCTGCCGCAAACCCCGACCCGGGCTGCTGCGCCAGGCAGCGCGCGATCTGGACCTGGACCTGGAGCGCTCCTGGTTCATCGGCGACATCCTGGACGACGTGGAAGCCGGCCGCCGCGCGGGCTGCCGCACCGTGCTGCTGAACAACGGCCATGAAACCGAATGGGTGGGGGGTCCGTTCCGCGAGCCCGACTACGTCGTGGATGGCTTCGGACAGGCGGCCACCATCGTGGCGGTGGCGCTACGCGCCAGGGAGGTGGCATGAGTGCCCCCGCGCGGCAGGACGACATGCCGGTGAACACGGGCTGGGACCGGGCCGCGAACCTGCTCTGCATCAGACTGGACAACCTGGGCGACGTGCTGATGACCACGCCGGCGCTGCGCGCGCTGAAGCAGTCGGCGGCCGGCCGGCGCGTCACGCTGCTATGCTCGCCCGCCGGCGCCCGGCTGGCCCCGCACCTGCCCAGCGTAGATGCGACGATCGCCTACGAGGCACCGTGGGTGAAGAACCTGCGGACGGCCAATCCCGCCCCCGACCTGGCCATGATCGAGCGGTTGCGCGCCGGAGGCTTCGACGCGGCGGCGATCTTTACCGTGTACAGCCAGAGCGCGCTGCCTGCCGCCCTGATGTGCCGGCTGGCCGGCATCCCGCGCGTGCTTGCCCATGCCCGCGAGAACCCGTACCAGTTGCTTACGGACTGGACGAAGGACGATGTCCCCATGGATGGCGGACGCCACGAGACCCGGCGCCAGCTCGACCTGGTGGCGTCGATCGGTGCCCGCCCGGCGGCCGAGGGACTGGAGTTCGCCGTGCGGCCGGCCGATCGTGCATCGATGCGGGGAAAACTCGCCGCCCGCGGCATTGCAGACGCAGCCTCCTGCATCGTGGTCCACCCGGGCGCCAGCGCGCCGTCCCGGCGCTATCCGCCCGAACTGTTCGCCCGGGTGGTCCGCGAACTGTCCGCCACCGCTCCGGTCGTGCTGACCGGAGACACCGGGGAACGGCCGCTGGCCGAGCACGTCGACGTCCTGGCGGGCCGGCGCGCGACCGACATGGCGGGTGCGTTGAGCCTGGGGGAACTGGGCGCGCTGCTGGCCGAAGCGGCGGTGCTCGTGTCGAACAACAGCGGACCGGTGCACCTGGCGGCGGCCGTCGGCACGCCGGTAGCGGACCTGTATGCGTTGACCAACCCCCAGCACGCGCCCTGGGGCGTCGAACACCGCCTGCTGAACCGCGACGTGCCCTGCAAGTACTGCTATCGCAGCGTCTGCCCGGAAGGCCACCACGCCTGCCTGGCGGGCGTCGACCCCGCCGCCGTGGTCCGGGCCGCGCACGAACTGCTGGCCTGGCGGCGCCGCTCAGGCGCCGCCACGCAGGCCGCCTGAACGTCCTTCAAGGAGTCCGTCCATGTACACACTGGGAATCAACGCGGTCTACCACGACTGTTCCGCGACACTGGTCCGCGACGGCGTGGTGCTGGCGGCGGCGGAAGAAGAGCGTTTCACCCACGTCAAGCACGGCAAGCGGCCAGTGCCGTTCACGACCTGGCAACTGCCTTTCCACGCCATCGACTACTGCCTGGCACAGGCCGGCATCGACCTTCGGCAGGTCGACCACTTCGCCTATTCGTACGACCCGTCCCTGCTGTTGCAGGAACAGGCCGTGGATGGGCACATCCTGCTGCCGCTGGAGCCCTCGCGCAGCGGCAGCCCCACGGCGACGACTTCGCCCTGGGATCCGCTGTTCCTGTCGTATGTGGTCAACGCGCCCCGCCAACTGGCCGACGGCGCCCCGCATCATCTCCAGGAACGTTTGCGCGGAGCGACCTCCGGCGACATCCTGCGGCGTTGGCATTTCGTCGAGCATCACCTGGCGCACGAGGCCAGCGCGTTCCTGGCCGCTCCCTTCGACGACGCGGCGGTCCTGACCATGGACGGCCGGGGCGAGCGCGCCACCACCAGCTACGGACACTACGCCGGCGGCGCCTACCGGCGCATCAAGCAGATCGACCTTCCCCATTCGCTGGGTCTGCTGTACGAGGAAGTCACCCGCCACCTGGGCTTCCTGCATTCCTCCGACGAATACAAGGTGATGGCCCTGGCCTCTTTCGGCGAACCGCGCCACGCGGATTTCTTCGAGGAGGTCATGCGTGTGGGCGACGACGGCGGCTATACCGTGTCGCCGCTGTCGCTGGCGCAGCGCTTCGGCCCGGCGCGGCGCCGGGGCGGCCCGCTGGAAAAGCATCACTACGATCTCGCCCGGTCCTTGCAGTTCGCGCTGGAGCAGACGGTGGAGCGCATGGCGCGCTGGCTGCATCGCGAGACGGGTTCGCCCAACCTCTGCATGGCCGGCGGCGTGGCGCTGAACTGTGTCATGAACGCGCGCCTGCGCGAGCGCGGCCCCTTCCGCGAGGTATGGGTGCAGCCGGCCGCGGGAGACTCCGGCACCTCGCTGGGCGCCGCGCTGTGGGTGGACAGCCGGCAGCGCGCGGGACAGGACCGCCGCTGGGTCATGGAGCACGCATTCCTGGGACCGGAATTCGGCGACGATGAGATCGAGGCCTTCCTGCAACGCTCGAAGCTGTCCTACCGCAGGCCGGCGGACATTGCCGAAGCCACGGCGGATCTGCTGGCGCGGGGCGGGATCGTGGGATGGTTCCAGGGCCGCATGGAATTCGGGCCGCGCGCCCTGGGCGCGCGCTCCATCCTGGCCTCGCCCATCGATCCGGGCATGCAGTCCCGGCTCAACGAGATCAAGGACCGCGAAGACTTCCGGCCGGTGGCGCCGGTCGTCATGGAAGAACGCGCCCGCGACTGGTTCGCCACTTCGCGCCCCGGCCCCATCGTCGCGCCCTTCATGCTGTTCGTCTTCGACGTCCTGGCGGACAAGGCCGATCGCATTCCTGCCGTGCGTCACACCGACGGCACCGCGCGGGTGCAGACGGTTCGGCGCGACCAGCATCCGGCGTACTACGACCTGCTTGCGGCGTTCGAACGCCGCACGGGCGTGCCGGTCCTGGTGAACACCTCCTTCAATACCCGGGGCGAACCCGTCGTATGCACGCCGCGCGATGCGATCGAATGCTTCTGGACGTCTCCGCTGGATGCACTCGCCATCGGCTCCTTCCTGTTGGAGAAATCGGCATGAGTACCTTTCCGGCCCCGCTGGTCTCGGTAGTCGTGCCGACCTATCGCCGGCCGCGCATGCTGCGACGCTGCCTGCGGGCGCTGACGTGGCAGGACCTCGATCCCCGGCGTTTCGAGCTGCTGGTGGTCGACGACGGCCCGGATCGCGAGACCCGCCGCGTGGTCGAAACGCTGGCCCGGGAACATGCCGCGCGCGGATTGAGCGTGCGCTGCCTTGAAGCCGAAGGCACGCAAGGCCCCTCCGGCGCACGCAACCGGGGCTGGGAAGAAGCGCGCGCCCCCATCATCGCCTTCACCGACGACGACACGATTCCCACGCCATCCTGGCTGCGCCGCGGCCTGGACGCGATGACGGAAGACGTCGATGCTGTCGTCGGCCGGATACGCGTGCCGCTGCCAGACCGGCCGCGCGACCATGAGCGGGATACCGGCGGCCTGGAACACGCGGAGTTCGCCACCGCCAACTGCCTGGTGCGCAAGCGGGCGCTGGTCGCCGTGGGCGGCTTCGACGAGCGGTTCACGCTGGCCTGGCGCGAGGACTCCGACCTGCAGTTCACGCTGCTGGCGCACGGCCGCCGGATCGCGCGGGCCGAGGACGCCGTCGTGCTGCATCCGGTCAGGCCGGCGCCCGTCGGCATCAGCGTGGGCCAGCAGCGCAAGGTGTTCTTCGACGCCCTGCTCTACAAGAAGCATCCGCTGCTGTACCGGTCGCGCATACGCCGCCGCCCCCCCTGGAACTACTTCGCCATCGTCGCGGCGGCGCTGGCCATCCTGGCGGGCGCCACGGCCGGCCTTCCGTTGCTGGCGTGGGGTGGGCTGGCGGTCTGGTCGGCCCTGACTCTGCACTTCTGCCTCGTCCGGCTGCGCGGCGCGTCGCTCGCACCGTCGCACGTGATCGAGATGCTGGTCACCTCGGTCCTGATCCCTCCGCTTTCCCTGTTCTGGCGGCTGCGCGGGGCGTGGCATTTCAAGGCGAAATTCCTATGACGGACACGCCGGACGTCCATCCGCTGTGGCAACCCGAACCCCGCCGCATCGCCGTGTTCCGCGCGCTGCAGCTGGGCGACATGCTGTGCGCCGTGCCGGCCCTGCGGGCGTTGCGCGCGCGCTTTCCCCACGCCCGGATCACCCTGGTCGGCCTGGCGGGGGCGCGGGCGTTCCAGCAGCGCTTCGCCCGCTATGTCGACGAACTGGCCGCCTTTCCCGGACTGGAGGGCCTGCCGGAACAACCTGCCCGCCCCGAGGCGCTGCCCGCCTTCTTCGACCGGGCCAGGGCGCAGCGCTTCGACGTCGCCCTGCAATTGCACGGCAGCGGCCGCCTGACCAACGACATCGTGCGCCGCCTGGGCGCCGCACGCCTGGCCGGCTTCCAGCCCGGGCAGGCGCCCGGCTCCGAGCGCAATGCCTGGTGGCTGCCCTGGCCCGATCGTCTGCCGGAAGTCGAGCGCTACCTGGCGCTGATGCGCTTCCTGGACGTTCCCTGCATGGACGCCGCGCTGGAGTTTCCGCTGGCGGACGAAGACAGGCAGGCGGCCGCCCGGTTGGCCGCGCGGGAAGGATTGCGGCCGGACCGCACGGTACTGGTCCACCCCGGTGCCCGCCTGTCCTCGCGCCGCTGGCCGGCGGACCGCTATGCGGCCGTGGCCTCGGCGGTCGCGCGGGCGGGCTTCGACGTGGCCTTGACCGGAAGCGGCGAAGAACGCGCGCTGACACGCCAGGTCGCGCGCCTGGCCGGTACGCCGCTGCGCGACCTGGCGGGCCGCACGGACCTGGGCACACTGGCGGCCCTGCTCGAACGATGCCGTCTGCTGATCTGCAACGATACCGGCGTCTCGCATGTGGCGGCGGCGATGCGCACCCCCAGTGTGGTGGTCGCCAGCGGCAGCGACGTGCATCGCTGGGCGCCGGCCGACCGTACGCGGCACGTGGTGCTCTGGCATGACGTGGCCTGCCGGCCCTGCGCCTACCCCGACTGCCCGATCGGCCATCCGTGCGCGCTCGGAATCAAGGCCTCGGAGGTGATCCGCCAGGCCGAACGCATGCTTTGCAAGGAGCCCAGCCATGCCTGATACCCCCGCGCGACCATTGCGCATCCTGACCTGGCACGTACACGGCAACTACCTTTATTACCTCACCCAGGTGCCGCACGAGTTCCACGTCGTCACGCGCCCGGACGGCGGGCCCGGCCATGCGCCGCTGGGACGCGGCCTGCCGTGGGGCCGCAACGTCCACGAAGTCTCCGCGGGGAAGGTGCGCGACATGCGCTTGGACTGCGTGTTGTACCAATCCCGGCAGGCCTACCTGGAGGATCGCGGTCAATTGCTGTCGGCCGCGCAGCGCCAGCTGCCGCAGATCTACCTGGAACACGACCCGCCGCAGCAGCACCCCACCAATACGGTGCACTGGTTCCAGGAGCCCCGCGGCACCCTGGTCCACGTCACCCCGTTCAACGCCCTGATGTGGGACAGCGGCTGCACGCCCGCGCGCGTGGTCGAGCACGGCGTGCGGCTGCCTCCGGACGTCGAATACCAGGGCACGACGCCGCGCGGCATCGTCGTGGTGAATCACCTGAAACGCCGCGGCCGGCGCCTGGGGGCCGATGTCTACGATGCGCTGCGCGCCCGCGTGCCGCTGGACCTGGCCGGCATGGACGCCCAGTCGCTGGGCGGCCTGGGCGAGGTGCCCAACCTCGAGCTGCCCGCGCTCATGGCCCGCTACCGCTTCTTCTTCAACCCCATCCGCTACACCAGCCTTGGGCTGGCCGTAATCGAGGCCATGATGGCGGGCGTGCCCGTCGTCGGCCTGGCCACCACGGAAATGAGCACCGTGGTCGAGAACGGCGCCAACGGCTACGTGGACACCCGCCTGGACTGCCTGGCCGACGTCATGCACGAACTTCTGGCCGACCCCGAACTGGCCCGCGCCTGGGGCCAGGAGGCGCGCCTGCGGGCCTTGCAGCGCTTCGGCATCGACCGCTTCGTACGCGACTGGATGGACGTCTTCGCGCAAGCGACGCGCACGTCCCCCGACCTGGCCGCCCACTCCGAGGAGATGCAATCATGAACCCACGCCTGCCACGCCGCATCGTCGTCACCGGCGGTGCCGGCTTCCTGGGGTCGCACCTGTGCACGCGGCTGATCGAAGCCGGACACGAGGTCCTGTGCGTCGACAACTTCTATACCGGCACCAAGGCCAACATCGCCCACCTGATCGGCCATCCTGCCTTCGAGCTGCTGCGCCACGACATCACCTTCCCGCTCTACATCGAGGCCGACGAGATCTACAACCTCGCCTGCCCCGCCTCGCCGGTGCACTACCAGCACGACCCGGTGCAGACCACCAAGACCTGCGTGCACGGCTCCATCAACATGCTAGGCCTGGCCAAGCGCCTGAACGCGCGCATCCTGCAGGCCTCGACCAGCGAGGTCTACGGCGATCCGGACCGCCACCCCCAGCGCGAGGACTACTGGGGCCACGTCAATCCCAACGGCATACGGGCCTGCTACGACGAAGGCAAGCGCTGCGCGGAAACGCTGTTCGCCGATTACCAGCGCCAGTATGGACTGCAGGTCAAGATCGCCCGCATCTTCAACACCTACGGCCCCCGCATGCGGCCCGACGACGGGCGCGTCGTATCCAACCTGATGATGCAGGCGCTGGCCGGAGAATCCATGACGGTCTATGGCGACGGCGGCCAGACCCGGTCGTTCTGCTACGTGGACGATCTGATCGACGGCCTGGTGCGCCTGATGAACAGTCCCGACGGCTTCCACGGCCCGGTGAACCTGGGCAACACCCACGAAACCACGGTGCTGGAAATAGCGCGGACCATCCGCGGACTGGCCGGTTCGGCGTCGGACATCGAGCTGCGGCCATTGCCCCAGGACGACCCGGTACGGCGCTGTCCCGACATCGATCTCGCCCGCCGCATGCTGGGTTGGGAGCCCGGCACGCCGCTGGAAGAAGGCCTGCGGCGCACCCTGGCCTATTTCCGGCAGCGCTTCTTCCAGTCGGGGCCGGCGCCCGCCGCCAAGCTTGTAACCAGCCTTGCTCATGCATCCGCCAGCCCTCTCTAGGATCTACAATCCGCCGGCAAGCATGCCGGCACCCCGTCGTGCAGCGCTATCCCACGCGTGGCCATATATGCCGGGAGGGGCTATGAGACTGGCCGACTTCATCGACGCGAACCTGGACCTGCTACTTAGCGACTGGCGCAATTTCGCCCGGCAACTGGACCTGCGGCGCTCGGCCGTGTCCGAGCATGCCCTGCAGACCTCGGCCCGGTCCCTGCTGCGCCAACTCGCGGCCGAGCTGCGGGCCGGCCCCCAGGGGACCGACAACGGGGAAGCCGCGCATGGCGTCACCCGCCAGGCGCACGTCCACGCCCGCAACCGGCTGCGAGCCGGCTTCACCCTGACCGAGATGGTGGCCGAGTTCTGCGCGCTGCGCGCCAACATCCTGGAGCGCTGGGGGCGCGAAACCGACGAGATGGGAACCGATGCGCGCGAAGACCTGGTGCGCTTCAACCAAGCGCTGGACCTGGCGCTGAAGGAATCGATTTCCCGCTACTCGGCGGGCCTCGAACGAGCCCGCGACCTGTTCGTCGGCATCCTCGCCCATGACCTGCGGACGCCCCTGGGCGCCATCGCCATGTCGGCGCAGGCCCTCATGCTGACCGACGAGCTTCCCGACCGGTGCAGGGAAGCCGCCACGCGCATCGGGCACAGCGGCTCGCGCATGCAGCGCATGATCGACGACCTGCTGGACTTCACCCGCACCCGCCTGGGCAGCCCGCTTCCGCTGGCGCTCTCGAACAGCGACCTGAAGGACGTCTGCGCGCGCGCGCTGGACGAGATCCGGGCCGTACATCCGGAACGGGACTTCTTACTGGAATGCCAGGGGCGGCTTGCCGGCCGCTGGGACGCCAACCGCCTCGCGCAGTTGCTGGCCAACCTGCTGGCCAACGCGGTCCAGCACGGCGACACCGACCGCCCGGTCGCGCTGCGGGTGCGCCGCGCCGAGGACGGCGTGATCGCCGAAGTCCACAACCAGGGAACGCCCATCCCGCCCCACATGCGGCACCAGATATTCGATCCGCTGATGCGGGGTCCGCGCCACGGCATCGAGCGGCGCCGCACCGGCCTGGGGCTCGGTCTCTACATCGCCCGGCAGATCGCGGTGGCCCACCAGGGCACCCTGACCGTCGCGTCCTCGGAATCGGGCACCACCTTCACCTTGTGGCTGCCCGACGATCCGTCCCCCGACTGACCGGCGCCGGCCGCGCTCAGCTCCGGTTGTCCGTCTCCGGAGCCTCGGGCGTCTGCCGGCCCGGATCGGCGGCGGCTTCACGGTCGACCCCAACTGGCAGCCCGATGCGAGACGGCATGCTGTTGGGATCCACCGGATGGTTGCCCACGGTGCGCTCGTGCTTGGCGCGGCCGGACCGCCCACCCCGTTCGTCGGGCGGAATGCCGGCCTGCTCCTGCTTTTCGTGCTCGGGCAGCTCGGTCAGCTCGGCGCCGGGATCTTCGTTGCCGGTCTCGTCCACCGCGGCTTCCGGCAGATTCGAGGGCGTGGACGGATGGGATGGGCGGGAAGCGGGCGATGCGGGTCTGCCGCGCCTGGGGTCGATGGGCATGGTGGCCTCCTTCGTGTCTGGCAAGCGCCAGCAATACGCGTGCCCGCCGTGCGCGCGGCCGCCCGCCTCAGGTGCCCTTCCCAGTATCGCTCCGTAGCACGCGGCATGGCGCGCGACCATCGCTTGTTCGGTAAAGTGGTCGACATAGCGCCGGCGGGCCGCTTCCCCCCAGGCCGTGGCCTGGGCCGGCTCCAGCCAGAAACGGTCCAGGGCGGCCCCCAGGGCCCGGGCATCGCAGGGCGGAACCACCAGGCCGGTTTCCTGGTGCAGGTTGACGAAGCTCGTACCGGTTCCCACCTCGCAGGAAATCATGGGCAAGCCATGCACCGATGCCTCGACCAGGGGCAGGCCGAAGACTTCGTCGCGGCGGCACGAAGGCAGGACGAAACCGTATGCCGCGGCCAGCAGATCGTGCTTGTCGTCTTCGCCCAGCGGGCCCAGGAAGCGGACGCTGCGCAGGCCCGCTGCCCGGGCGTGCGCCTCGAGCGCAGGCCGCTCGGGCCCGTCCCCGGCGACGGCGAGGGGGTAGTCGCGCCCCTGCATCGCATCCAGCAGATAGTGCAGGCCCTTGTAGTCGCGCAGGCCGCCCAGGAACACGAAGAAACGCTGGCCGATGCGTTGCCGCCAGCGCCACACGGCCTCGGGATCGCGTGCGGGAAGGTCCTCGATGCCCGCGGGCACCACCTCGACCTTGCCGTGCAGGCCGCGCAGGATCGCGCTTCCTTCCAGGTAGTTGGGCGACGTCACGATGATGCGGCGCATGCGCGCCAGGAACCCGTCCCGCCCGCGGCGAGCCAGGAGTCCGCCACCGGCCGCGTCGGCATGCACCGTTGCCATGGCCGGCACCGCGACGCGGCCGAGCAGATAGGCCCATTGGGCGCAGGGCCACGGAAAGTGGAAGTGCAGAAGATCGGCCCAGGCAGCCTCGCGGCGGAACCTGGCGATGAAGGCGGGAGAACCGCCGCTGCGCCATGCGGCATAGCGCTTGATGCGATATCCGGACAGATCGGCCTCGTCGCAGCCGCCGCGCGGCGACACCGTCAGCACGCGGCTGTCGATCCCGTGGGCGCCGCCCTTGGAAGCGATGCTGTGGACGGCACGTTCGGTCACGCCACATCCGTCAGGAAAATAGACTCTGCAAATATGGAGCACGCGCATGGAGAAAACAGACCTTGCTCGAAGCCCGGTCCATTCTACCGGCCATGCTGGGCGGGAGTCGATGCGCCAGCGCGCGAATCCTCCCTCTGATCGGCGTTTTCCGCTTCAGGTCTTGCGCCAGTACAGCAGTGTCAACAGGCCTATGCACGTGGCCAGCACCGCGGCCATGGTGCCGAACGCGCCGGTTACCGTGAATGCCTCCGAAAACGAACCGACCAGCAGATAGCCGAAAGGCATGGTGCCGTTGTAGGCCATGCCATAGAGGCCGACCAGCGCGCCGCGCACGGACTCCGGGCAGCGGCGCTGGATGGTGGCGTTGGTCGAGGTGGCCGAGAAGCTCAGGCAGAAGCCCAGCAGCACGAAGGCCAGGCCGCTGACGGCGCTGCTCCAGCTGATGGACAGCAGCGCCAGCGCCACGCAGGCGATCCAGGGCGCGAACCGCAGCAGGCTGGCGGTGCGCGATGCGATGGAGGACGACAGGACCACCGCGGCGGCCAGCGCGCCCATGCCTGCGCAGGCGAAGAAGACGCCGGTATATCGGGCGGCGTCGTGGAAGACCCGGTCCGCCAGCAGCGGCACCAGCGTCTGGTAGCTGCCCGCCAGCAGGCCCATGCAGGCCAGGATGGAAAGGTACTTGGCGGTGAAACGGTCGTCCAGCACGTAGACCAGCGCGTTGCGCAGGCCCCCGCGATCATGCGAAGGCGACGAGGCTGCCGCCGCGCGGCGGGGCATCGACCGCACGCACCAGGCCATGAACACCAGCGCGGCGGCATAGGTCAGGAAGGCCGCGGCCTGGCCGAACATGGGATAGATGATGGCGGCCATGCTCGGCCCCACCATGCGCCCCACGTTGTAGACCATGGTGTTCATGGCGATGGCGTTGGGCAGCAGCGCCGGGTCTTCCAGGCCGGTCAGCAGCAGGACCTGGCGGGACGGCGTCTCGATCGCGTTCAGCACGCCCGCGCACAGCGCCAGCGCCAGGATGATGGGCAGCGTCAGCCAGTGCAGCAGCGACAGCGCCGCCAGGATGCAGGCCACGGTCATCGAGGAATAGAGCACGCCGAGCGTCGAGCGGCGCGCGTTGGCCGCGTTGACCCGCGCCCCCGCCAGCGGCGCGACCACCAACTGCGGCCCGTACAGCAGGAAGTTGAGCAGGGCCAGCACGGCGGCCGATCCCGACAGATGGTAGACGACCAGGTTGAGCGTGACGTTCTGCGTCCAGCTCCCCAGCACCGATACCCCCTGCCCCATCAGGTAGCGCCGCATCGTGGGTTCGGACAATGCGGGGAATACGCGTTCGAGCTGCAGCATGGGACGGGGCGGCGTAAGTGGGCGGGACGACCCTGGATGTTAGCTCACGCCGTGCCGTCGAACTCGTCCACCCAGGCCCGCAGGGCCTCGATGGGCATGGGCCGGGCATACAGGAAGCCCTGCGCGTAGTACACCCCCTGGGCGGCAAGATAGTCGAGCTGTTCGCGCGTCTCCACGCCTTCGGCGGTCAGCTCCACCCCCAGCCGCGACGCCAGCCCGATGATCATCTCCAGCACCGAGGCATTGACCGCGTCCGTGCCGATGGCCGACACGAAACCTCGGTCTATCTTCAGGTAATCGACCGGAAACCTTTCCAGATAGGCCAGCGAACTGTGGCCCGTGCCGAAGTCGTCGATGGCCAGCTTCACGCCGCTGGCGCTGAGCACCCCCATGTTCTCGTAGACCTGCTCGATGGGAGGCAGGGGCTCGCGCTCGGTGATCTCCAGCACGAAATCCGCCGCACCCGAACCGACCACCTTGCGCAGGCGGGCAACGTCCTCGACGATGCCCGGCTCCACCAGATGGCTGGCGGTGACGTTCAGGCCGACACGGAATCGCGGGCCCATCGGACAGCGGCGCAGGTCCCGCCCCACCAGCTTGAACAGATGCCGGGTCAGCGGAATCGCCAGGCCGCTGGTCTCGGCCACGGCGAAGAACAGGTCCGGCCGCACCGCGCCCTGGCCGGGGCGAAACCAGCGCATCAGCGCCTCGGCGCCCGCGCACGATCCGTCGCGCAGATCGATGACGGGCTGATAGTGGACTTCGAACTCGCCGCGCCGCATGCCGCGCCGGATGGCGGCCACCAGCGAGAACCGGTACTTCAGGAAGTGGTGGCACAGATAGCCCAGCAGCAGGGCAAGCAGGACGACGAAGGGTGCGTAGCTGCCCGCCAGCCGCTTCCGATATTCGGCCAGCAATGCCGCATCCGCCAGGGACCGTACCCGGAACGGATAGATCGTCGATACCACGTCCTGCACGAAATGGGCGCCCGGGGGCGGAACCCCTACCCGCCGCCCCGCCAGCCCGTGCCGGCCATCCAGCGCCTCGATGCCGATCCGGTAGCGGCCGGTGCCGCCGACCGAGTCCAGCAGATCCCGCAGGTAGCGGCCATCCACCGTGACGATGACGCCGTCGCCGGCCTCGTCCAGGCGGATCGCCATCACCGCGGGCCGGTCCGGGACCATGGGAGTGCCGGGGACGAAATGAAAGGATCGCCCCGGCGGCACCTCGCCGTCCGGCAGCAGCCGCGCCAGCGGCAGCGAAAACGCTTCCGTGATCGAGGAACAATAGAGCACGCGGTGCCGAACCAGGACGATGGCGCGGAAATACGGCTGGAAGGCCGCCTCGCGCAGCGTGGCGTCGGCTTCGGCACAGGACTTGCCGGCCTGCGGCGCCATCTCGGCGGCCAGCCTGTCGGCCTCGGCGAACATGGCATCGGCCTGGCGCATCACCACTTCGGCGGCGCCGCGCGCGTCGTGGCGCGCCAGCAGGCCGGCCTGCATGTAGACGAAGGGCACCGCCACCACCAGCGGCAATGCGGCGGCGGCCGCCACCAGCAGCCACCTCAGCCACCAACGCTTGTCGTGCCGTCCCCCGGTCGCCACGCCGCCCCCTTTCACGCACGGATCATGGATCGCATCCTACCGTGCGAGTAGCACGCCCCGCTACTGGAACGCGGTCTCCAGGAAACTGCGCAGCTTGCGCGAATGCAGCCGCTCGGGCGGCATCTTGCTCAGGATCTCCAGCGCCCGCAGCCCGATGTCCAGGTGCTGGCCCACCTGCCGGCGATAGAACGCGCTGGCCATCCCCGGCAGCTTCAGCTCGCCATGCAGGGGCTTGTCCGACACGCACAGCAGGGTGCCGTAGGGCACGCGGAAGCGAAAGCCATTGGCCGCGATGGTGGCCGATTCCATGTCCAGGGCGATGGCGCGCGACTGCGAGAACCGTTGCACCGGCTCCAGGTGCTCGCGCAGTTCCCAGTTGCGATTGTCTATGGTCGCCACCGTGCCGGTGCGCATGATGCGCTTGAGTTCCCAGCCCGACAACCCGGCCACTTCTTCCACCGCCTGCTCCAGCGCCACCTGCACCTCGGCCAGCGGCGGTATCGGCACCCAGGTCGGCAGGTCCGCGTCCAGCACGTGGTCGTCGCGCACATAGCCATGCGCCAGCACATAGTCGCCCAGCCGCTGCGAGGCCCGCAGCCCGGCGCAATGCCCCAGCATCAGCCAGGCATGCGGACGCAGCACCGCGATATGGTCGGTGATGGTCTTGGCGTTGGACGGCCCCACGCCGATGTTGACCAGAGTGATGCCCGAATGCCCTTCGCGCACCAGGTGATAGGCCGGCATCTGCGGCAGCCGCGACATCGGTGCCGCCGGATCGGGCAGCGGGTCGCCCGCGCGGGTGACGCGGTTGCCCGGCTCGACCAGCGCGTCGTACTGCCCCTGCGCCACCAGCGTGCGGGCGCGCAGGCAGAATTCGTCCACGTAGAACTGGTAGTTGGTGAACAACACGAAATTCTGGAAATGCGAGGGCGCGGTGGCGGTGTAGTGCTGCAGGCGGTGCAGCGAGTAGTCGATGCGCGGCGCGGTGAACGGCGCCAGCGGCTGCGGCCCGTCCGGCGGGTGGCGATGGGAGCCGTTGACGATGGCATCGTCCGTGACCGCGAGATCGGGCGTATCGAACAGGTCCCGCAAGGGGCGCTTGAGCGCCTCGATGTCCTCGCCCTCGACGTAGATGCCATCGGGAAAGGCGAAATGCAGCGCGATGGGCACGTCGGATTCGCCGATCTCCACCGCGACGCCATGGTTGGCCATCAACTGCCGCAGTTGCTCGGTCAGGTAGGAGCGGAACAACTTGGGCTTGGTGACGGTGGTCTGGTAGACGCCGGGTTCGGCCACGTGCCCATAGGACAGGCGCGAATCCACCTCGTCGTAGGTGTTCACGCTGATCCGGATGAACGGATAGCAGGCGCGGAACCGGCCGGGCGAGGACGCCTGCGTGGCGACCACTTCCCGGAAACTGTCGCACAGGAAGGCGGTATTGCGCGTGTAGATGTCGATCAGGCGCTGGACGGCCGCGTCGGGATCGCGGAAGGATTCGGCGGGCCAGGGAGCGGGATGGCGAAGGAGGACACTGGCGGGCGGAGTCATGATCGGCTTTGAGAAGGGCTTGACATAGCTTAGCCGAACGCGGCTTGGCCGGTCCCGCGGCCTCGTACTACACTACCCCGCCTTCGCAAGGAGTCCCTCATGCTGCTCGCGGTAATCGCGATCGCCATCGGCGCCGCCGTCGGGGCGCTGCTGCGCTGGGTCCTGGGGCTGGGCCTGAACGCCCTGCTGCCGGCCATGCCGCCGGGCACCCTGGCGGCCAACCTCATCGGCGCCTACATCATCGGCCTGGCCGTGGCTTATTTCGCCAGCAATCCCGCCCTGCCGCCGCATTGGCGGCTGTTGATCATCACCGGCTTCTGCGGCGGGCTGACCACCTTCTCCACCTTCTCGGCCGAACTGGTCGCCCTGATCCAGCAACAGCGGCTGGGCTGGGTGGCCGCGACCATCCTGGTCCACGTGGGCGGATCCGTCGCGATGACCCTGCTCGGCATCGCCACCTACGCCGGACTGCGGCAGTCCTGACCCCGCAAGGAGACACATCGTGAACGGCTTCCAACTGACCTTCTTCACCCAGCAGGACCGGCGCCACGACGGCCAGCCCCTGGCCCACTGGCTGCTGGCCTTCGCCAAGACGCAAGGCGCACTGGGCGGCACCCTGGTGCCCGCCGGCGAAAGCTTCGGACACACCGGCCGCTTCCATTCGGCGCGCTTCTTCGAGCTGGCGGACCAGCCGGTCGAAGTCGCCATCGCCGTCGACGCGCCAACCAGCGACCGGCTGCTGGCCGCCCTGGCGCAGGAACCGATCGACCTGTTCTACGTCAAGCAAGCGGTGGAGTTCGGGCGGGTGGGTGCCCAGGCGCCGACGAAAGGCTGAAGACCGGCGGCGCGCTCAGACGCGCCGCCCCTGCGCATCGACCACGGGTGCGCCGTCCTCCTTGGCGTAGGCCCCGCGTTGCGGCGACGGCAGGATGTCCAGCACGGTTTCCGACGGCCGGCACAGGCGAGTGCCCAGCGGCGTGACGACGATGGGCCGATTGATCAGGATGGGGTGCTGGAGCATGCAATCGATCAGCGCCTCGTCGTCCCACTTAGGATCGTCCAGGCCCAGTTCCTGATAAGGCGTTCCCTTGATGCGCAGGACATCCCGCACCGGCACGCCCATCGCGGCGATCAGCCGCTTCAGCGTATCCCGGTCCGGCGGCGTCTTCAGGTATTCGATGACGACCGGCTCTTCACCGCTATTGCGAATCAGGCCCAGCACGTTGCGCGACGTGCCGCAGGCGGGGTTGTGGTAGATCGTGACTGCGCTCATGGGGACACCCCTGGGTTGGACGATGAAGCGGCTGCATTCGCGGTGCCGGCGTCATACCAGCCCCGGGAGCGGTTGACGATGCGCACCACCAGCAGCATCACCGGCACCTCGATCAGCACGCCCACCACGGTCGCCAGCGCCGCCCCGGAATGGAAGCCGAACAGACTGATGGCCGCGGCCACCGCCAGTTCGAAGAAGTTGCTGGCGCCGATCAGCGCCGACGGACAGGCGATGCTGTGCTGCTCGCCCACCCGGCGATTGAGCCAGTAAGCCAGGCCGGAATTGAAGAACACCTGGATCAGGATGGGCACCGCCAGCATGGCGATCACCAGCGGCTGGCGCAGGATGGCCTCGCCCTGGAACGCGAACAGCAGCACCAGGGTCAGCAGCAGCGCGGCGATGGAAAGCGGCCCGAGGCGGGCCAGGGCGCGGTCGAAGGCGGGCTGCCCACGGCGCAGCAGCGCTCGGCGCCAGAGTTGGGCGAGCAGGACGGGAACCACGATGTACAGACCGACCGACACCAGCAAGGTCGCCCATGGCACGGTGATCGCCGACAGGCCCAGCAGCAGCCCCACGAGGGGCGCGAAGGCGAACACCATGATGGTGTCGTTCAGCGCGACCTGGGACAACGTGAACACCGGATCGCCGCCGGTCAACCGGCTCCAGACGAACACCATGGCGGTACATGGCGCCGCGGCCAGCAGGATCAGGCCGGCGACGTAGCCGTCGAGCTGGTCGGCCGGCAGCCACGCGGCGAAGACGTGCCGGATGAACAGCCAGGCCAGCAGCGCCATCGAGAACGGCTTGACGGCCCAGTTGATGAACAGCGTGACGCCGATGCCGCGCCAGTGCCGCCGGACCTGGCCCAGCGCGGCGAAGTCCACCTTCAGCAGCATGGGCACGATCATGACCCAGATCAGCCCCCCCACCGGCAGGTTGACCCGCGCGATTTCCAGCCTGCCGATGGCCTGGAAGACGCCTGGCGCGGCCTGGCCCAGCGCGATGCCGGCGACGATGCACAGCGCCACCCACAGGGTAAGGAATCGTTCGAAGACGTTCATGGGGTCAACACTCGCATCGGGAGGCGGACACGTCGCAGACGGCCCCCTGGCAGCAGTGTTCGGTCAGGTATCCGATCAAACCGTTCATCTCGCCATACTCGGCCCGGTAGATCAGGTTGCGCCCCTGTTGCTCGACGCTGACGAGTCCGGCATGAGCCAGTTCCTTCAGGTGGAAGGACAAGGCATTGCGCGCAACCTCCAGTTGCCCGGCCAGGACGCTGGGGGTGAGCCCCTGCGGCCCGGCCACGACCAGGGCGCGGAACACGCGCAGGCGCTGGGGGTGGGCCAGGGCTCCCAGGGCGGCGATGGCTTGGTCTTCTTTCATAATTCAATGATACAACGATTATTGAATTATCGGCCATGAAAAAACTCCGCCAAGGCGGAGCGGGATTCGGCCGGTCAGGCCGCCGTGTTGATGACGGCCTCGATGCGGTTGCCTTCCGGGTCGACCACGAATGCCGCGTAGTAGGTCGGGCCATAGCGGGGCCGCAGCCCTGCCGCCCCGTTGTCGAGGCCGCCGTGGCGCAGGGCCGCTTCATGGAAGCGGTCGACGGCATCACGGCTTGGCGCGGAAAAGGCGAGATGGAAGCCTGGCCCCGGCACGGCAACCCCTTTCGTGCATTGCTTGAGTGCGAGCTTGTCGCCCCCTCCGGGAATGCCGTAGCCGATGGCTTGCGTATCGGGCTCGCCGTCGAAATCCGTCCAGACGCGCGCGTATCCCAGCGCCCCGAGCACCGCGTCGTAGAAACCGGCGGCCCGGCGCAGGTCGGCCACGCCGAAAGAAACGTGATGGAGCATCGAGGAGCCAGCCGTGCCCGTCAGAACGGGATGTCGTCGTCCATGTCGGCGAAGTTCGGCGCCGAGCTGGACTGCGAAGCCGGACGCTGGCCGCCGCCACCGCTGGCCGGACGGTTGGACGGGCGCTGGGCCGGCGCGGAATCGCCATAGCCGCCTTCGCCACCACCACCGCCGCCTTCGCGGCCGCCCAGCATCTGCATCTGGTCGGCGACGATCTCGGTCGTGTACTTATCGGCGCCGGTGTCCTTGTCCTGCCACTTGCGTGTCTTCAGGCGGCCTTCCACGTACACCGAACGGCCCTTCTTCAGGTATTCGCCGGCGATCTCGGCCAGGCGGTTGTAGAACACCACGCGGTGCCACTCGGTTTCCTCGCGGCGTTCGCCCGAGTTCTTGTCCTTCCATTGGGACGTGGTGGCGATGGACACGTTGCAGATCGCGGCGCCATCGGGCGTGTAGCGAACTTCAGGGTCGCGGCCCAGGTTGCCGACCAGGATGACTTTGTTGACGGATGCCATTACCACACTCCTATTGACTTATTCACCGGCCCGCGGCGAAGCGGAGGGATTGTAGCCACCCCCGCCCGGCGCGGCCACGGGCCACAAGAAAAAAACATCATTGGTTGAAAATGCGCCGACCGCAATACGGTCTCGTGCGTAAATGGGACAGGAAGGGCTCAGATGGCGGGGTGGGATACCCGCTCCGGCTGCGCGGCCCGCCTGGCGGGCAGGGGTTTCATCCCCCAGGCCGCCAGCAGCCATATTACCGCCAGCCCCGCCGCCACCTGGAATACCGCCGCGGCCCCCAGGTGGGAAACCAGCCAGCCCCCCAGCGCCCCGCCGGCGAAAAGCCCGATGGCCTGGCTCGTATTATAGAAACCCAGGGCCAGTCCCTTGAGCGACGGCGGCGCCACGCGGGACACCAGCGAAGGCTGCATGGCCTCCAGGATGTTGAAGACCGAGAAGAAGGCGATCATGGCGCCGACCAGCCAGCCGTAGTGGTCCTGCGCCCACGGCAGGAACATGCATACCAGCACGAGCCCGGCAACGGCGCCCAGCAGGGTCTTGCGGTGGGTGGCGTAGCGTTCGGTGACGCCGATCACCGGCACCATGACGACGAACGAGGCCAGCACCACCGGCAGGTAGACCTTCCACAGCGTGGAGGCGTCCAGGCCGCCGGTGTGCACCAGCGCGGCGGGCACCACCACGAACAGCGCGACCTGGATCAGGTGCAGGGTGAAGACGCCCAGGTTCAGCCGCAGCAGGTCGGGGTGCGACAGCACGCTGGACATGGATGCCGGCTCGCCCCGCGGCGCCGGCGGCGCGGCCGGGACCACCCAGGCGGCCACGCCCAGCGCGGCCACGCCCAGCGCGGCAATGGTCCAGAACAGGCCGGTCAGCCCGCCCCAGCCCACCACCACGGGGGCCAGCACCAGCGATACCGCGAAGGTCAGCCCGATCGAGGCGCCTATCATGGCCATGGCCTTGGTCCGCACCTCGTCGCGCGTGGCATCGGCCAGCCAGGCCGTCACCGCCGCCGAAATTGCGCCCGAACCCTGGATGGCCCGGCCGATCGTGATCCAGAACAGGTCGTCGGTGGTCGCGCAGACCACGCTGCCGGCGACGAACAGCACCAGCCCCATCACCACCACCGGCCGCCGGCCCCAGCGGTCCGAGACCAGCCCGAACGGAATCTGCATGAACGCCTGGGTCAGCCCGTACATGCCCAGCGCCAACCCCACCCGCGCCGGATCGTTCCCCCCCGGCAAGGCCTTCGCCGCCACCGCGAACACCGGCAGCAGCAGGAACAACCCCAGCATCCGGCACATGAACAGCGCCGCCAGCGACAAGCTCGCGCGACGCTCGAAAGGAGTCATCCGAAATGAAGGGTTAGCCATTCGTCAAAAAGCAAAATTAAAGGGGACCGCCCCCCCACGCGCCGACACGCGGCACCGCAGCTCCCCCTGCCAGCCAGCGAAGCACAGATGCCCCGCACCAAGAAAGCCGAACTAGACCAGGGCACGGGGGATCCGGCTCCGCCGGTCCCCCGCCGCCCGCCCCCTGGGGGGCGCGCGTCAGCGCGTACGGGGGGGTTATATTACCAAGTTGGCTTTCGCCACCGCTCGCGTAAAAGGTTTGCTTGATGGATGTCATCCGCATCAGGGGTGCGCGCACCCACAATCTGAAGAACGTCTCGCTGGAATTGCCCCGCCACCAGCTTGTCGTGATCACAGGGTTATCCGGTTCGGGCAAGTCATCCCTGGCATTCGACACCCTGTATGCGGAAGGCCAGCGGCGCTATGTGGAAAGCCTGTCCGCCTACGCCCGCCAGTTCCTGCAATTGATGGACAAGCCCGAGGTCGACCTGATCGAGGGCCTGTCGCCGGCCATCTCCATCGAGCAGAAGGCCGCCAGCCACAATCCGCGCTCGACCGTTGGCACGGTCACGGAAATCCACGATTACCTGCGCCTGCTGTTCGCGCGGGTGGGTACGCCCTACTGCCCCGATCATCAGCTGCCGCTGCAGGCGCAAAGCGTCAGCCAGATGGTGGACATCACGCTGGCCCTGCCGGCCGAAAGCCGGCTGGCGATCCTGGCGCCGCTGGTGCGCGACCGCAAGGGCAGTTTCGAGGACGAACTGGCCAACCTGCAGGCCCAGGGTTTCGTGCGGGTGCGCGTGGACGGCGAGGTGCTGGACATCGACAGCGTCCCGCCGCTGAAGAAAACCGAAAAGCACAGCATAGACGTGGTGATCGACCGCCTGCGCGTGCGGCCCGAGGCCCAGCAGCGGCTGGCCGAGAGCTTCGAGACCGCCATCGGCCTGGCCGAGGGGCGGGCCATCGTGCTGGAAATGGATGCCGGCGCCGACGACCATGAACGCGAGCACCTGTTCTCCAGCCGCTACGCCTGCCCGGTGTGCGGGCACAGCCTGCCGGAACTCGAACCGCGCCTGTTCAGCTTCAACAACCCCATCGGCGCCTGCCCGAGCTGCGACGGCATCGGCCACGTGGGCTTCTTCGATCCGAAGCGGGTGGTGGCGTTTCCCGAACTGAGCCTGGCCGGCGGCGCGATCCGCGGCTGGGACCGGCGCAACCCCTTCTACCATCAGTTGCTGACCAGCCTGGCGGCCTTCTACGACTTCGACGTCGACACCCCTTTCGAGGAACTGTCCGAGGACACCCAGCAGCGCGTGCTGTACGGCTCGGGCGAGCAGGAAATCGCCTTCACCTACGTGAACGAGAAGGGCCGCACGACCGTGCGCTCGCACCCCTTCGAAGGCGTGATCCCCAATCTCGAACGCCGCTGGAAGGAAACCGACTCGGCCACCGTGCGCGAGGAACTGGGCAAGTACCGGAACGTGCGGACCTGTCCCGACTGCGGCGGCTCGCGGCTGCGTGCCGAAGCCCGCAACGTCCGCGTGGGCGAGGACGACCAGGGGCGCGCGATCTACCAGTTGGAGGCCCTGCCGCTGTCCGACTGCCTGCACTGGTTCGAGCAACTGGCGCTGACCGGCGCCAAGCGCGAGATCGCCGACCGCATCGTGCGCGAGATCTCCGCCCGGCTCAGCTTCCTGAACAACGTCGGGCTGAGCTACCTGTCGCTGGACCGCAGCGCCGACACCATCTCGGGCGGCGAGGCCCAGCGCATCCGCCTGGCCAGCCAGATCGGCTCGGGCCTGACCGGCGTGATGTACGTGCTGGACGAGCCTTCCATCGGCCTGCACCAGCGCGACAACGACCGGCTGATCGGCACCCTGCGGCACCTGCGCAACCTCGGCAACAGCGTGATCGTGGTCGAGCACGACGAGGACATGATCCGCGAAGCGGACTGGGTCGTGGACATGGGCCCGGGCGCGGGCGAGCACGGCGGGGAGGTCGTGGCACAAGGCTCGCCGGCCGACATCGTGGCCGATCCGCAGTCGCTGACCGGCCAGTACCTGAGCGGCCAGAAGACCATCGCCATTCCCGCCCGCCGGCCTGTGGCCGGCCAGGACGAACTGCCGTGGCTGGAGCTCAAGGGCTGTTCGGGCAACAACCTCAAAGGCGTGGACCTGCGCATCCCGGCGGGCCGCCTGGTCTGCATCACCGGCGTCTCGGGGTCGGGCAAATCGACGCTGATCAACGATACGCTGGTCAACGTGGTCTCGCGCCACCTGTACAACAGCCAGACCGAGCCCGCGCCCTACGAGTCCATCGAGGGGCTGGAGCATTTCGACAAGATCATCAGCGTGGACCAGAGCCCGATCGGCCGCACGCCGCGCAGCAACCCGGCCACCTATACCGGCCTGTTCACGCCGATACGGGAGTTGTTCGCCGGCGTGCCGGAGGCCCGGGCCCGGGGCTACGATCCCGGCCGATTCAGCTTCAACGTCAAGGGCGGCCGCTGCGAAGCCTGCCAGGGCGACGGCGTGGTCAAGGTGGAAATGCACTTCCTGCCGGACATCTACGTCCCCTGCGACGTCTGCCACGGCAGCCGCTACAACCGCGAAACGCTGGAAATCCGCTACCGGGGCCGCAACATCAGCGAAGTGCTGGACCTGACCGTCGAGCAGGCGCTGGAGTATTTCGAGGCCGTTCCGGCCATCGCCCGCCGGCTGCAGACGCTGATCGACGTGGGACTGGGCTACATCCGCCTGGGGCAAAGCGCCACCACCCTGTCGGGCGGCGAGGCGCAGCGGGTCAAGCTGTCGCAGGAGCTGTCCAAGCGCGGCACCGGCCGCACTCTGTACATCCTGGACGAACCGACCACCGGCCTGCACTTCCACGATATCTCGCTATTGCTGGAAGTGATCGGGCACCTGGTGGACGCCGGCAACACGGTGGTCGTGATCGAACACAACCTGGACGTCATCAAGACGGCGGACTGGATCGTAGACATGGGGCCGGAAGGCGGCGGCGGGGGCGGCAGCATCGTGGCCCAGGGCACGCCCGAGGAAATCGCGCAGGCGCCGGGCAGCCACACCGGCAGCTATCTGAAGAAATTCCTGGCCGCCGGCGCGCCGCCCAAGGCTGTTCGCGCGCCCCGGCGCAAGGCCGGCTGACGCGGCCGGCCGATCACTCGTCGAATTCGCAGACGGTGTAGAGATTCAGCCCCGAATCGCGTATCGCCTTCGATCCGCCCAGTTGGGGCAGGTCGATGACGGCGGCCGCCTCGACCACGTTGGCGCCCAGCCGCTGCAGCAGCTTCATGCCGGCCAGCATGGTGCCGCCGGTGGCGACCAGGTCGTCCACCAGCACCACCCGCTGCCCCGGGCGCACGGCGTCGGCGTGCATCTCCACCGTCGAGCTGCCGTATTCCAGGGCATAGTGCTCGGCGATGGTGTCGTAGGGCAGCTTGCCTTTCTTGCGCACGGGCACGAAGCCGAGGTTCAGTTCGTGCGCGATCACGCTGCCGACGATGAATCCCCGCGCATCGATGCCGGCCACCAGGTCCAGGCGCTGGTTCATGTAGCGGTAGACGAACAGCTCGATCAGCACGCGGAAGCTGCGGGGGTCCTGCAGCAGCGGCGTGATGTCCCGGAACTGCACGCCGGGCTCGGGCCAGTCGGGCACCGTGCGTATGCGGTCTCGGATGTAGTTCGGGTCCAGGAACATGGCGGGCTCGACAGGAAGGAATCGGGGGGCAACCAGAGGGCGGCGCCCCGGCGGCACAGGACGCCACTGTAACGCAAAGAGCGTGAAGCAAGGATCGTGCCCTTGCTACTATACTGGTAGATCGTCGCAATTGAATGACCGTTGCCACGCGAGGCGACGCGAGGCGCGTTTTTTCGCCGCCCGCCCTCCCGCGGCACCGGCCCGGACCCATCATGAACACCTCAGACAACGGCACGTCCAACGTATACGTTCCCGGCGCTTCCGGCCCCGTCGACGTCATCGACTCGGCCCGCAGCACCCTGGCGGTGGAAATCGAGGCGCTCAAGGCCCTGTCCAGCCGCCTGGACCGCACTTTCGTGCGCGCGGTCGACATCCTGCTGGCCTGCCCCGGACGCGTGGTGGTCAGCGGCATCGGCAAGTCCGGCCACATCGCCCGCAAGGTCGCCGCCACCTTCGCCTCGACCGGCACGCCCGCCTTCTTCGTCCATGCCGCCGAGGCCGTGCACGGCGACCTGGGCATGATCACCGCCAACGACGTGCTGGTCACGATCTCGTATTCGGGCACCACGGCGGAACTGCTCACCATCGTGCCCGTCGTCAAGCGCCTGGGATCGCCGCTCATCGCCATCACCGGCAACCCGGACTCCGAACTCGCGCAGCTGGCCGACGTGCACCTGGATGCCAGCGTGCCGCAGGAAGCCTGCCCGCTGAACCTCGCGCCCACGGCCAGCACCACCACCGCGCTGGCGCTGGGCGACGCGCTGGCGGTGGCCTGCCTGGAAGCGCGCGGCTTCGGCCCCGAGGACTTCGCCCGCTCGCACCCGGGCGGCGCCCTGGGCCGCCGCCTGCTGACCCACGTCAGCGACGTCATGCGCACCGGGAAGGACGTGCCCATCGTACCGATCACGGCATCGGTCACCGAAGCCCTGGTCGAGATCACCCGCAAGAGCATGGGCATGACCGCCGTGGTCGACGGCGACCGCGTGGTCGGCATCTTCACCGACGGCGACCTGCGCCGCCTGATCGAGCGCGAAGGCGACATCCGCAATCTGACCGTGGTTGCCGGCATGACGCGCAACCCCCTCTACATCGGCCCGGACGCCCTTGCCACCGAGGCGGCCGCGCTGATGGACGACAACCGCAAGAACCAGTTGCTGGTGCTCGACGCCACCGGCCGGCTGGTCGGCGCCCTCCATACCCACGACCTGATGGCAGCAAAGGTGCTCTGAGTTCCATGGCGATTCCTCTCCCTCCCCATCCGGCCGAAGCCCTGATCCTGGCCCGCGTGCCGCAAGACGTGCGCGAACGCGTCGCCCGCCTGCGGATGATGATTTTCGACGTCGACGGCGTCCTGACCGACGGCCGCCTGTACTACGGCGAGCACGGCGAAACCGTGAAGCGCTTCCATGCGCTGGACGGCTTCGGGCTGCGCATGCTGCATGAAAGCGGGATCGAGGTCGTGTTCATGACCGGACGCGACTCGCCTACCGTGTCGCGGCGCGCCGCCGAGCTGGGCATCTCCGAGGTCCAGCAGGGCGTGCGCGACAAGAGCGCGGCCGTCACCGCGCTGGCGCAGCGCTGCAACGTCGAGCTGGACGACGTCGGATTCATGGGCGACGACATCATCGACCTGGCCGCGATGCAGCGCGTGGGCTTCGCCGCCAGCGTTTCCGAGGCGCCGGTCTACGTCGCCCAGGCCGCCCACTGGGTGGCCACCCGCCCCGCCGGCGACGGCGCGGCGCGCGAATGCTGCGACCTGATCCTGGCCGCGCAGGGCCGGCTGGGCGGCTACATCACCAGCCGCACCCGCACGACCATCACCGCCGGATCCTCTCCCCAATGAAAGACCGATTCGCCTCCGGGGTATCGATCGCGCTGCTGGCCGCCCTGGTGGCCGGCACGTGGTGGGCGGCCGACTACGCCAAGCGGGCGGTACGGGAAGATCCCCCGCGCCGGCTGACCCACGAGATCGACTCCTTCGTCGAGCAGTTCGTCATGGTCCGCAGCGACGAGCACGGCATGCCCATGACGCGGATGGAAGGCGACCGGCTGGAACACTACCCGGACGACGACTCGTCGGAAGTCACGCAGTTCCGCGCGGTCAGCCAGCGCACCGAGCGGCCGACCATGACGGCCACCTCGCAGCACGCCAGGATGGACCAGGACGGCGCGCGCGTGGTCATGCGCGGCGACGTCCAGTTGCGGCGGCTGCCCGGGCAGGGGCGTCCCGAGCTGAACATACGCAGCGAGGAAGTCACCCTGCTGCCCGACGAGGATGTCGCCTACACGGACCTGCCCGCCACCGTGGTCAACGGCACCACACGCGTACAGGGACGCGGCATGCGCTATGACAACGTCTCGCGCGAACTGAAGGTCAACGAGCAGACACGGGTGCAGATCGTGCCGGGCAGCACGCGGCCGGCCGCGCCCCCGGCCCGACAGCCATCCAAAGGATAGAAACACCGTGCCACATCACCGATTCTCCCGATACGCCGCCCAGGCCATGCTCGCCCTGGCGGCCCTCGCCTGCGGCGCCCAGGCGCTCGCGGCCGCCGCCGACCGCAACCAGCCGACCACGGTGGATGCCGATTCGCTGCGCTACGACGATCTGAAACAGACCAGCATCTTCACCGGCAACGTCGTGCTGACCAAGGGCTCGCTGATCCTGCGCGCCGACCGGCTCGAACTGCGCGAGGACGCCGAGGGCTATCAATTCGGCGTCGCCACCGCCAACGGCGGCAAGCTGGTCAACGTGCGCCAGCGGCGCGAGGGCACCGACGAATACGTCGAGGGCGTGGCCGAGCGCGTCGAGTACGACGGCCGCGGGGAGCTGATCCATTTCATCTCGAAAGCGGTGGTCAAGCGGCTGGCCTGCGAACAGATGGTCGACGAAGTGCGCGGCCAGCGCGTGACCTACAACCAGCGCACCGACACCTATACCGCGACCGGCGGGCCGCAGGCCCCCACGCCGAACCAGCGCGTGCGCACCATCATCCAGCCGCGCGGCCAGACGGCCGCCGGCACGCCGGCGGCGGGCTGTGGCGCCCCGGCTTCGGGCAAGGCCGCGCAATGAACGCGCCGATCGTCGAGGCCGGAAAGCCGGCCGGGGCGCCGCGCGCCGAGGAATCCGCCCAGGGCGAAGGCCGCCTGCGGGCCGAAGGCCTGCGCAAGTCCTACCAGGGGCGCACGGTGGTCAAGAACGTGTCGCTGCACGTGGACGGCGGCGAGGTGGTCGGACTGCTGGGCCCCAACGGCGCCGGCAAGACCACGTGCTTCTACATGATCGTCGGACTGGTGCCGGCCGACGCCGGCAGCATCGACATCGATCGCGTCTCGGTCACCAGCCTGCCCATCCACAAGCGCGCGCGGCTGGGCCTTTCCTACCTGCCCCAGGATGCCTCCGTCTTTCGCCGGCTCAACGTCGAACAGAACATCCGCGCGGTGCTGGAACTGCAGCGCGACGAACAGGGTGCGCCGCTCGGCACGAAACAGGTGAACGAAAGCCTGGAGTCGCTGCTGGACGAATTACAGATCGGACACATCCGCAGCAACGCCGCGATCTCGCTGTCCGGCGGCGAACGCCGCCGCGTCGAGATCGCCCGCGCGCTCGCCACCAATCCGCGCTTCATCCTGCTGGACGAACCGTTCGCCGGCGTAGACCCGATCGCCGTCATCGAGATCCAGCGCATCGTGCGCTTCCTGAAGGGGCGCGGCATAGGCGTGCTCATCACCGACCACAACGTGCGCGAGACCCTGGGCATCTGCGACCGCGCCTACATCATCAGCGACGGCACGGTCCTGGCCAGCGGGCACCCCGAGGAAATCGTCGGCGATCCCGCCGTGCGGCGGGTCTACCTCGGCGAACACTTCCGCATGTAAGCGGTGCCCATGCTCAAACCCGGACTCCAACTTCGCACCTCCCAGCACCTGGCGCTGACGCCGGCGCTGCAGCAGTCGATCAAGCTGTTGCAATTGTCGACGCTCGAACTCGAACACGAGATCGAGCAGATCCTGCAGGAGAACCCGCTGCTCGAACGCGAAGACGATCCCGTGGCGGCCACGCTGCGGGTCGACGCCGACGGCAGCATGCACACGACCACGCCCGCCTCGCCGGACGCCGACGGCGAACCGGCCGGCGACGCCACCGAGGCCCCGTCGCCGGCCGATGCCGGCGATGCGGCGGACCCGCCCGACCTGCCCGACATGCCGGAGCTGCACCGCCCCGGCGGCGAGCACGACGACGACACCGCGCCGCAGCTGGCGGCGCCCGATGCCTCGCTGCGCGAGCACCTGCTGGGCCAGCTCGCGCTCACGCAGGCCACGCCGCGCGATGCGGCGCTGGTGACGGCGCTGGTCGACGAACTGGACGACAACGGCTACCTGGACGTGTCGCTGGAAGAACTGGCCGCGCTGTTCCCGGCCGAGCTGGAGATCGATGCCGACGAGCTGCGTTCCGCGCTGGGACTGCTCCAGTCCTTCGACCCGGCCGGCGTGGGCGCCCGCAACATTTCCGAGTGCCTGTGCCTGCAATTGCGCGTGCCGGACCTCGATTGCCTGCCCGAGGCCCGCGATGCCGAAGTGCTGGCGCTGGCCCGCCAGATCGCCGCGCAGCACCTGCCGCTGCTGGGCGCGCGGGACTACGCCAAGCTGCGCAAGGCGCTGGGCTGCAACGACGACCAGTTGCGCGCGGCCCAGAGCCTGATCCGCCGGCTCGACCCGCGCCCCGGTTCACGCTATTCGTCGCCCGCCGCGGACTATGTCGTGCCCGACGTGATCGTGCGCAAGGCCGGCAGCCAGTGGCGCGCCATGCTCAACGGCGAAGCCATGCCGCGGCTGCGCATCAACCAGATGTACGCGCAGATCCTGAAATCGGAACGCAGCTCGGCCCATCCCGGGCTGTCCTCGCAGTTGCAGGAGGCGCGCTGGCTGATACGCAATGTCCAGCAACGCTTCGATACCATCCTGCGCGTGGCCCAGGCCATCGTCGACCGGCAGCAGGGTTTCCTCAACCATGGCGAGGTCGCCATGCGGCCTCTTGTATTACGCGAAATAGCAGATACACTAGGCTTGCATGAGTCGACGATCTCACGCGTCACCACGCAGAAATACATGCTCACCCCGCTGGGGACTTTCGAGCTGAAGTATTTCTTCGGCAGCCACGTCGCCACGGAGACCGGAGGAGCGGCATCGTCCACGGCGATCCGTGCGCTGATCAAGCAACTCATTGGTGCGGAGGATCCTACCCAGCCACTATCCGACAGCCAACTTGCGCAGACGCTGGGGGAGCAGGGTATCGTCGTGGCCCGCCGCACGGTGGCCAAATACCGCGAAGCGCTCAAGATTCCGCCGGTTTCCCTGCGTAAGAGCATCTAGTACGGATCGCGCCCGCGCGGCATCGCATGCCGCGTATCCATCACCCAATCGCGATGCTAGGGTTAGACCGTACTTGAAAGCCCCGGATAAAGGCTCATCTTTATAGCAACCGCTGAAAACGCATGTGCCAGCCACTTCGATTGCGTGGCGACATCCGGAACGTCGGAGCGACGCAAGCAAAGTGGCACGCTCGTGCCACAAGCGCCCATGCCCTGCGGACATGGGCGCGGGCTCCGGGAGATCTCCCGGTACATTGCTTCAAGGAGGGCTTTACATGAATCTGAGCATCAGCGGACATCACCTCATCGTGACCCCTGCCATACGTGAGTACGTCCTGAACAAGCTCACGCGGGTGCTGAGGCATTTCGATCACGTCATCGATATCCAGGTGCTGCTTTCCGTGGAAAAACTGCGCCACAGCGCGGAAATCACCATGCATCTCCGAGGCAAGGACGTCCATTGCGAGGCCCAAGAAGAAAATCTATACGCGGCCATCGACGCCCTTGTCGATAAAGTCGACCGGCAGGTCATCAAGTACAAGGACAAGGTCCAGCGACCTCGGGTCGAGGAAGCAATGAAAAGAATTCCCCCCCCTACGCCCTGACGGGCGCCCCCCCGGGGGGCGGCACTGGCGGACCGGCGGAGCCGGATCCGCGGTGCCCTGGATAAAACATCGGCTGGCGGGGAAAGGAGGCTTTTCCCGCCGTTGTTACGTTTAAAGGATGGGTTCGCGTCCAGTATCCGTGACCGGGATCGAGAAATGTCGCGCTGCGCCATGGTTTTCGGGGAAGGTCGTCTTGCCTCAGGTGGGCGCTTCCTTCGGGGAACGAGGGCATGCGGCGGTACGCGGAGGTACGGACGGGTTGTTTGCGGGGCACAAAAGTGCCGCTTTTCGTGACAGAACCGGGACGCTGGCTATAATCGACGTCCATCTCCAAAAGATGTCGCCCGGTCCATCCATTGTGCGAATTTGTATCGCCCGACCGGCGCATACGTTATGAATCTGATCTCGCGGATACTCCCCCCTTCGAACGTGCTGCTTGATCTGGAAGTCACCAGCAAGAAGCGCGTTTTCGAACAAGTCGGCCTATTGTTCGAGAACAATCACGGCATCGCCCGCTCGGTGGTGTTCGACAGCCTGTTCGCGCGCGAACGGCTCGGCTCGACCGGCCTGGGGCAAGGCGTTGCCGTCCCCCACGGCCGCATCAAGGGGCTGACCGATGCCGTGGCCGCCTTCGTGCGCCTGGCCCAGCCCATCAATTTCGACGCTCCCGATGGCAAGCCCGTGCAGATGCTGGTGTTCCTGCTCGTGCCCGAGCAGGCCACCCAGGTGCACCTGGAAATCCTGTCCGAGCTGGCGCAGATGCTGTCCAACCGCGCGCTGCGCGAGGCCCTGGCCACCGAACCTTCGGCCAGCGCGATCCACTCGCTGCTGACCCACTGGGAACCGGCCCAGTCCGACGCCGCGGTCTGACCCGGCCGGCCCCGGTCGGCCGCCTTTTCCGTGTGCCCCATGCTTACTATCGAAAAACTGGTCGACGAGAACACCGACAAGATTTCCTTGAGCTGGCTGGCGGGGCGCTCGAACGCGAATCGTTCGCCGCTGCCCGATACCTGCCTGGCCGCCGCCGACCTGGTCGGCCACCTGAACCTCATCCACCCGTCCCGCATCCAGGTCTTCGGCCACGAGGAACTGGCGTTCTACGCCCGCCTGGAAGCCCGCCGGCGCGCCCATCACCTGGATGAACTGCTGGCCAGCGGCGTGCCGGCCATCATCATGGCCGACGGCCTGGCCGCCCCCGCCGACCTGCTGGAACACTGCGAGCAGCGCAACGTGCCGCTGCTGGCCTCGCCCCGCTCGGCGGCGCAGGTCATCGACCTGCTGCGCATCTACCTGGCCAAGAAGCTCGCCCCCGTCACCACCGTGCACGGCGTGTTCATGGACGTGCTCGGCATGGGGGTGCTGATCTCCGGCGAATCCGGCCTGGGCAAGAGCGAGCTGGCGCTGGAGCTGATCTCGCGCGGCCACGGCCTGGTGGCCGACGACGCCGTGGAGTTCTCGCGCATCGCCCCCAACCTGATCGAGGGCCGCTGCCCGCCGCTGCTGCAGAACATGCTGGAAGTGCGCGGCCTGGGCCTGCTGGACATCCGCGCGATCTTCGGCGAGACCTCGGTGCGCCGGAAGATGAAGCTCAAGATCATCGTCCACCTGGTCCGCACCACTTCGCCCGAAGCCAATTTCGAGCGCCTTCCCCTCCAGGCCATGACCCAGGACGTGCTGGCCCTGCCCATACGCAAGGTCGTCCTGCCGGTGGCCGCCGGCCGCAACCTGGCCGTGCTGGTCGAGGCGGCGGTACGCAACGCCATCCTGCAACTGCGCGGCATCGACACCATGACCGAGTTCATGGAACGGCAGATGGACGCGATCCAGAACGGCGAGCCGTAGAGGCCCCCCCTACGCCCTTCGGGCGCCCCCCAGGGGGCGGCGCTGGCGGACCGGCGGAGCCGGATCCGCGGCGCCCTGGCAACCAATAGGCTGGCGTGGCAAGGGGGAAAGAGGGACAGGTCCAGGAGTGTGCGTTATTGTTCAGGCTTCGAACGAACCTCTTTTACGAGGCAAAGCCTGCTGTGTTACGTGTCGTTTTCATCACCGGTATCTCGGGCTCGGGCAAGTCCGTGGCTCTTCGTACCCTGGAGGATGCCGGCTACAACTGCGTCGATAATCTTCCTGTCCGCTTTCTTCACGATTTCATCGCGGCCGCGCACGATGAAGGGCTGCAGCGTGTCGGGGTGTCCATCGACGCGCGTTCCAGCGGGGCGATCGCCAGCCTGCCCGGCACCATCAATGCGCTGCGCGCGCTGGGCACCGAGATCCGGGTGGTATTCCTGGACGCCGACACCGGCACGCTGGTACAGCGCTATTCGGAATCGCGCCGCCGCCATCCGCTGACCGACAAGCTTTTCCACGAAGGCGTGGCCCCCTCGGTCGAAGCCTGCATCGCGCACGAACGCGAATTGCTGGGGCCGCTGCGCGAGCTGGGCCACGTCATCGACACCACGGGGCTGACGCCCTCGCAACTGCGGTCCTGGGTGCGCAACGTGGTGCAGGCCGATACCGTGCCGCTGGTGCTGACCTTCGAGTCGTTCGCGTTCAAGGAAAGCGTGCCGCTGGACGCGGACCTGATGTTCGACGTGCGCTGCCTGCCCAACCCCCACTACGATCCGGTCCTGCGGCCATTGACGGGGCGGGACGCCCCCGTGGCGAACTTCCTGGCGGCCATCCCCAGCGTGGGGCGCATGATCGACGACATCGCCGCCTTCATCCGCACCTGGCTGCCGGAGTACATGCAGGACACGCGCAGCTACCTGACGGTGGCCATAGGCTGTACGGGCGGCACGCACCGGTCGGTCTACGTGGTCGAACAACTGGCCGCGATGTTCGCGGGCCAGGGGCAGGTACTGGTGCGCCACCGTGCTCAAAAGCAGTTCGACCTTTATGATCCGGGCGGTGGCCCCGCCGAGGCGCCGCCGCCTGCCAGACCTTAGCATCCAGGACCCCAGACGATGAAGCAGACCGACCGGCCTCCCCTGCCTGGCGCGCGCCCCACCACCAGCCGCCCCCCGCGCGGGAGGATCGATGGCCCCCTGCTCTGGGCGGCGGTCTGCGCCACGGTGCTCCTGGCCGCCTGCGGCACCACGCCCAAGGGGCCGTCGGGCTCGGGTTCGCGCGGCGGCGGCTACTACAAGGACGATGGTCCGCCGTCCAACCCGCCCGCCAACCTGGACCTGGTGCCCGATCCGCTACCGGCCGTGGAACCCCTGGCCAGCGGCGCCAACAAGCCCTATGTGATCTTCGGCAAGCGCTACGTGCCCGACACCTCCATGCAGCCCTACAAGGTACGCGGGATCGCATCGTGGTACGGGCGCAAGTTCCATGGCGCGCGCACGTCGAACGGCGAAATCTACGACATGTACGCGATGACCGCGGCCCACACCACGCTGCCCATCCCCAGCTACGCCCGCGTCACGCGGGTCGGGACGGGCAAATCGGTGATCGTGCGCGTGAACGACCGCGGCCCCTTCCACAGCGACCGCATCATCGATCTTTCCTACACCGCCGCCTACAAGCTGGGCCTGCTGTCGCAGGGCAGCGGCGAGGTCGAGGTCGAGTGGCTGGGTCCGGAGGAAATCGCCAGGATCCGCAACGAACGCGGCAGCGCCCCCATGCTGGCCTCGGCCCCCGCCCCGGTGGCCGAGGCCGAGGTGGTCGCCATACCGGTGGCCACGCAGGCGCCGGCCGGCCAGGTACGGGAACTGCCGCCGCTGGCTTCCGCCCCGCCGGCAAGCCCCGCTCCCATGGCGGGCGGCGTCCAGGTCCCACTGGCGGCCGCAACGCCGGTGGTGTCGTCGCCGCAATCGGGCATTTTCCTGCAAGTGGGCGCCTTCAGCGGCCAGCGCAACGCCGAGGACCTGGCGGCCCGGATCCGGACCCAGCTGGGGGACCAGACCGAACCGCTGCGCATCGTGAACTCCGACAGCCTGCACCGCGTGCACCTGGGCCCCTACCCCTCGCGCGAGAGCGCGCTGGCGGCCGCGCAGCGCGTGCAGGCGCGGCTGGACATCGCCCCGGTCATCGTCGTGCGCTGACCGGGCGCCGCCGCTATTCCAGCTCGCCGCCCTTGGTCTCGGGCAGGAAGAAATACACGATGACCGCGGCCAGCGCAAAGAACCCTGCAGTGGCTCCCAGGGCGCTGGCGACGCCGTGGGTGGCCGAGAAAAAGCCCACCGCGGCCGGCGCCAGCGCGCTGGTGGCCCGGCCGGTGTTGTAGATGAAGCCCTGCGCGGTCGCGCGGATGCTGGTCGGGAACAGCTCGGCGAAGGTGGGCGCGAAACCGCTGTAGAAGCCGGTGCCGACGAAGGCGACCAGCGGCCCGAACGCCAGCAGCACCAGGCTGGATTCGATCTGCACGTACAGCGGCACGCACACGGCCGAGAGCAGGAAGAACAGGATGAAAGCCATGCGGCGGCCGATCCGGTCGGCGATGTAGCCGAAGCAGATGAAGCCCAGCGCCGCGCCCACCTGCATGATGACGATCCAGGTCGTGGACTTGGTCAGGTCCAGGCCGGCGCCACCCGCGCTGACGGGCGTGGCCAGATAGGTCGGGATCCAGGTGAACAGGCCCCAGTAGCCGCACATGGCCGCGGCGGTGAAGGCCAGGCCGACCACCGTGCTGCGCAGGTGCTGGCCGAACAGCAGCTTCAGGGTGGCGCCGACGCCCAGGCGCTCTTTCTGGCCCGCCCAGATCTCCGGCTCGGACGCATGGCGGCGCACCCAGAACGCAAACAGCGCCGGCACCAGGCCGACCGCGAACACCCAGCGCCAGCCCAGCGTGGGCAGCACCAGCGCCGCGACGATGGCCGCCAGCGCGTAGCCGGCGGCGAAGGCGCTCTGCACCCAGGCCATGACCTTGCCGCGGTGCTTGGCCGGCCATGTCTCGGTAACCAGGGCCGCGCCGGCCGACCATTCCCCGCCCACCCCCAGTCCCAGCAGGAAGCGGAAGATCAGCAACTGCGTGACGTTCTGCGAGAACCCGCACAGGGCCGTGCCGATGGAATAGCACGCGATGCTGAGCACCAGCGATCGCGTGCGGCCCAGCCGGTCGGCCAGGAAGCCGAAAATCAGGCCGCCGAAGGCCGTGGCCAGCAGCGTCATCGAGGCGATGACGCCGGCCGCGCCGCTGTCGAAGTTCAATTCGGCCCGCATCTGCGTGATCACCATGGCGAACAGCATCAGATCCATGATGTCCAGCATCCAGCCTATGTAGGCCGAACCGAACGCGCGCCATTGTTCCTTGGTACGCCCTACGTACCATTTTTCCTGGGCCACGCCGGATAGCGAGGTCGCGGAGGATGCCATACTTCGTCTCCTTGATGTATCGATTAACGATACAAACGTATCGATAAATATTCTATCCGAATATTCACAAGCCATGCATTCATGGTTTACGATAAATGATACGAACGTATTGTTTATCGATACAAACTGGTCCGTTGCCCGGCATGGGGCCGGCCATAGCCTCAGGAGTCATCCATGCGCAGTTTCATCATCAGGCTTTACGAAGACAGCATTCCCGCCGGCCATGCGCCGGTCTATCTGCCGCGCATGCCGCGGTCGGTCTACGTCGTGCAGGGCGGGGTCACGGTGGAATTCCCGGACGGCACCCAGCACCAGCGCCAGGAATCGGCCTGGGTGGGCCAGGACCCGATCGCGCTGGTGGCCGGCGAGGAAGACGCCGTGCTGTGGCGCTGGGAACTGGTGGCGCCCGATGCCCCCGCGGGCACGCTGCGCAGCGCCCCCGGCGCCACGTCCACCCTCAAGCTGCAACAGGAGATCGAACTGGACAGCCAGTTCGACTGGCTGATGCGCTGCGACCGCGTCGACTTCCCGCCCGGCGGCGTGGCGCTGACGCACGTGCACCAGGGCCCCGGCATCCGCTGCTGCCTGAAGGGCGAGATCACCATCGAGACCCAGGGCAAGACCACCGTCCACCCGGCGGGCTCGGCCTGGTTCGAACTGGGCCACGCCCCGGTCCTGGCTCCCACCACCGAGGCCACGGATACCAGCTTCATCCGGTGTTTCATCCTGCCCCAGGGATGCCGCCAGCGCAGCTCCCTGCGCTACGTTCTGCCGGAAGACGCCGGCAAGCCCAAGCGTCAGCATTATCATGTGTACGGCGAGCGCATGCTGACCCTGCCCTGACGGGCATCTTCCCGGCCCCCGGCCGGGGCGGACATGCGTCCATCGAGAACCCACCGGCCTTGCCAAGACACGCTTCGATCCATGCATCCCCCCGCCCCGGACCTCCTGCCCCCCGACGCCACCGCTCCCGCCGCGGACGACGCCCAGACCGGCCATGCGCTGCCGACCTCGGGCGACGAGGCGGCGATCTCGTCGACCTCGGTCATCTCCCTGCGCATCCTGGAATTGATGGCGGCCCAGGGCACCGAATGCGGGGTCACGGAACTGGCCGAACTGCTCGGGATGCCGAAGGCGCGGGTGCATCGTCACCTGACCGCCCTGCGCCAGCAGGGCTATGTCACCCAGAACAAGCGCACCAGCCGCTACCGCGTGGGCTGGCGCCTGTTCCTGCTGGGACGCAAGCTGGTGCAGCAGTTCGACGTCGTATCGCTGGCCAAGCCCATCATGGAAGACCTGCGCAACCGCGTCGGGCAGACTATCGTCATCACCACCTTCGACCCCAACAAGGTCGTCGTGCTGGACGTCGTACGGGGCCGCAGCGCGCTGGAGATCCTGCTCAGCCCCGGCACCCAGTTCCCCGGCTTCCACACCGTGGCCCAGGGCAAGGTCGTGCTGGCCTTCGGCCCGCCGTCGCTGCGCGACGCGGTACTGTCCCAGCCCCTGGCGGCCAGCACACCCAAGACCATCACCGATCCCGACCGCCTGCGGGCCGAGATCCAACTCGTCCACCAGCGCGGCTGGGCCGAGGCGCCCGAGGAAATCTTCACCGGCATCAACGCCCTGGCGGCGCCGATCTTCCAGGCCGACGGCTCGCTGTTCGGCGCCCTGGCCATCGTCGCCTCGATCCACTACCTGCCGGCGCGGGCCCATCCCGACACCGTGAGCGAGCTGATGCAGGCGGCCGCCGCGATTTCCGCCGTCCTGGGCGCGGGTCAGGCGGGCACGGCCGCGCGCTGAAACCGGGACACGCCTGTCCTACCCGCGCGCCGGCGCCCGTCCGATTGAGGCATGCTGGACGACCCGCGTTCCGGTCGCCACGCCATGCTCCTTCCCGCTCCTGCCCGCGCCGGCCTGGCGTCCTTTCCGCTACGCGTCCTTCAGCGCCAGCGCGCGGGCATACAAGGCGTCCCGCGGCGCGCCGGTGATACGGGCCGCCACCTTCGCGCTGTCCCGCACGCTCAATACCTCCAGCAGCGCCCGCAACACCTCGTCGGCCCGGGCATCCAGCGCGCCCGCCGCTTCCTCGGGCGCGGCCTCCACGATCAGCACGAACTCCCCCTGCGCGCGCTGCGGATGCGCGGCCAGCCAGGCCTGGGCCCCGGCCAGCGGCACGGTGGCGATTTCCTCGAAGCGCTTGGTCAGCTCCCGCGCCACGGTCAGTTGCCGCGCGGCGCCGCAGACCGCCAGCAGGTCGGCCATGGTCGCGGCCATCCGATGCGGCGATTCGTACATGACCACCGGCGCCGGCAACGCGCACCACTGGGCCAGCCAGCGCTGCCGGGCGGCCGCCTTGGGTGGCGGAAAGCCGGCGAAGACGAACGCCGGGTTCTCGTCCGAGGTCGCGCCGCTGGCCATCAGCGCGGCGATCACGGCGCTTGCGCCGGGCACCGGCACCACCGGGTGGCCGGCCGCGCGCACCTCGCGCACGATACGCGAACCGGGATCGCTGACGCCGGGTGCGCCCGCATCCGAGACCAGGGCTACCCGTTCGCCCGCGGCCAGCCTGCCGACGATGGCCTGGGCCGCCTGCGCCTCGTTGTGCCGGTGGGCGGCCATCAGCGGGGTGGAAATGCCCCAGGCATCCAGCAGGGGGCGAGTCATGCGCGTGTCTTCGGCGGCGATCACGTCGGCCCGCTGCAGGCAGGCCTGGGCGCGCAGGCTCAGGTCGCCCAGGTTGCCGATGGGCGTGGCCACCACATACAGCGCCGGGGCGGGCCAATGTTGCGCCGCCACCTTGTCCGCCAGCCGTTCCCAGGCGCCCGCGGCGGGCCGGGAGGATTCGATTTCGTTGTCCATGGCGCGAGGATACCGCGCGGGCGCCCATGACGGCGGCGGACACCCAGGCCGACGTCCAGGCCTACGCCCTGGCCCATGCGGCGCAGCGGCGGGCGGCACGCCGCCGCCCCCGTCCGGATCGCCGGCGGGAAACGGCCCCGCCGCCCCGCCGCTCGCCCGCGCAGCAGGCCGGCGACCGGGCCGAGAGCGAGGCGCTGGCGCACCTGCGCGCCGCCGGGCTGGTCCTGGTGGCCCGCAACGTGGCCTGCCGCGCCGGCGAAATCGATCTGGTCATGCGCGAGGGCGCCGTCCTGGTCTTCGTCGAGGTCCGCGCGCGTGCCCGTGGCCGCTACGGCGGCGCGGCGGCCAGCGTGGGCCCGGCCAAGCGGCTGCGCCTGGCGCGCACGGCCGCCTATTTCCTGCGCACCTGCTGGAAGGGGCCGCTGCCCGCCTGCCGCTTCGACGTCCTGGCCTTCGAGGCCGATGCCCCGCCGCGCTGGATACGGCACGCCTTTTCGCTCGAAGCGCTGCCCGGCTTCCGATAGCGAACGGACTCCCATCGGCCGGCCAGGGAAACTATCATTGCCCAAACCGCTCCAACGCCATGGCCGCCGCCCGCAACCGGGGCGTCACGGCCGGTTACAGCGGACACACTTGCCGGCGCGGCCGGCAAGCCGGCCGTTTCCCCTGCATGAGATAATCCCGGCATGGACCTTATCGCCCGCATATCCGCCCATTTCCGCGACGCCGTCGCGCTGTTCGAACACTGCCAGGACACCCTGTCGGCGCCCACCGCGGCCGCCGTGGACGCGCTGGTGTTCAGCCTGTCCAACAACGGCAAGATCCTGGCCTGCGGCAATGGCGGGTCGGCCGCCGACGCCCAGCACTTCGCCGCCGAACTGGTCGGCCGCTTCGAACGCGAACGGCTGCCGCTGGGCGCCATCGCGCTCAATACCGACACCTCCATCCTGACCGCGGTCGGCAACGACTTCGGCTACGACCGGGTGTTCTCCCAGCAGGTCAACGCGCTCGGCCAGCCGGGCGACGTGCTGGTGGCCATCTCCACCAGCGGCAACTCGGCCAACGTGATCGAGGCCATCGAAGCCGCCCATTCCCGCGAACTGCGCGTCATCGCGCTGACCGGCAAGGGCGGCGGCCGCATCGGCCAGATGCTGACGGAAGACGACGTGCACCTGTGCGTGCCGCACGACCGCACCCTGCGCATCCAGGAAGTCCACATCCTGCTGCTGCACGCCATGTGCGACGGCATCGACGCTCAACTGCTGGGAGATCTCTGATGTTTCGCAAACCGGCCGCTTCGGTACGCCCCCTGGTCCTGGCCCTCGTGGTCGCAAGCTCGGCGTGGGCGGTGTCCGCCTGCGCCCCCATCGTCCTGGGCAGCGCCTACGTCGGCACGATGGCCGCCACCGACCGCCGCACCGTGGGCATCCAGGTCGAGGACAAGAACATCGAGCTCAAGACATCCAGCCGCCTGTCGGGCCGCTATGGCGACAAGGGCCACATCAACGCCAACGCCTACAACCGCAAGCTGCTGCTGACCGGCGAAGTCCCCGACGAGGCCGCCAAGCGCGACGCCGAGGAACAGGCGCGCGGCGTCGAGAACGTCCGCGCCATCGTGAACGAGCTCCAGGTCGGCATCCCCACCTCGCTGGCCACCCGCTCGAACGACGTCTTCATCGAAGGCAAGATCAAGGCCTCGCTGGTGGACGCCAAGGACCTCTTCGCCAACTCCTTCCGCATCACGGTCGAGAACGGCGTGGCCTACCTGATGGGCCGCGTCACCGAACGCGAAGGCAAGCGCGGCGCTGAGATCGCCGCCGGCGTGAGCGGCGTCAAGAAGGTGGTCAAGGTATTCGACTACATCACCGAAGAAGAACTGCAGGACCTGTCCAAGGTGAAGGCCGAGCAGGACCAGTCGCAGGCCGCCAGCGGCGCGTCCGGCAGCCGCTGACCGCCGCCCCCGCCCGCCGCGACGCGGGCGGGCCGCGCATCCCGGCCTATAATGGGCCGCATCGCGGGCGCGGACACGCGCCGCCCTGCCCGCCACGCAACGGATCGCCCCCTATGCCGATTTCTGCCCCCTTCAACGGAACCGCCCGCGCCCAGCGCGGTGCCGCCAAGCTGGCCGCCATCCTCGTGGTCGCGCTGCTGGCCGCCGCCGGCGCCTGGTTCGCGCTGGCCCCCGCCGCCAAGGCGCCCGACACCACCTTCACCTCCATCCACGGCGACACGTTCACCACCGAAAGCCTGCGCGGCAAGGTGGTACTGGTCAACTTCTGGGCCACCAGCTGCGTGACCTGCGTGAAGGAAATGCCGATGATGGTCGAGACCTACAAAAAATACGCGCCGCAGGGCTATGAAATGGTCGCGGTGGCCATGAGCTACGACCCGGCCAACTACGTGCTCAATTTCGCGCAGTCGCGCGAGCTGCCCTTCAAGGTCGCGCTCGACCCGATGGGCGAGATCGCGCGCAGCTTCGAGGACGTCAAGCTCACGCCCACCTCGTTCCTGATCGACAAGCAGGGCCGCATCATCAAGCGCTACCTGGGCGAGCCCAACGTGGCCGAGTTCCACGCCACGATCGAGAAGGCGCTGGCCAGCTGACGCCATGAGCGCGCCCTCCCGCATCGTCCGCATCGATCACCGCTCCTGGAACGACGCGCCCGGCCAGGCCGGCGCGTCCACGCCCGTGGCCGAACTGGAACAAGGCAAGGTCCTGTACTTCCCCGAATTGCGGTTCGAATTGAGCCAGGCCGAGACCGGCCTGCTCGACCCCGCGCTGGTCGACCCCAAGCGCAAGAACATCAGCCTGAACGCCACGACCGGCAAGCTGACCGGCGTGGCCGTGGAAGACGAGCGCCAGGCCGCCATCGGCGCGCTGGTGCGCCGCTACTACGAGACCACGCGCCGTTTCCTGGACCGCCTGCTGCCCGAGTACGCCTCGCACCTGCACGCGCCCACCACCAGCCTGCGCCTGCATCGCATCGGCACCTGGAAGATGTCCTGGCGCAAGGACGACACCCGCCTGCACGTCGACGCCTTCCCTTCGCGGCCGGTGGGCGAACAACGCATCCTGCGCGTCTTCAACAACATCAACCCGCACGGCGACACCCGCCTGTGGCGGGTGGGCGAAGCCTTCGACACGCTGTCGGCGCGCTACCTGCCGCAGATGCCGGCCTACCGCCCCGGCGTGGCCTGGCTGCTGCACAAGCTGCACATCACCAAGAGCCGCCGCAGCGCCTACGACCACTTCATGCTGCAGTTGCACGACCGCATGAAGGCCGATGCCGGCTACCAGCGCGACGGGCTCCAGGAAAGCATCGAGTTCCCGCCGGGCAGCACCTGGATCTGCTTCTCGGACCAGACTCCGCATGCGGCCATGACGGGGCAGTTCATGCTGGAGCAGACATATCTGCTGCCGGTATCGGCCATGGCGCATCCGGATGCTGTCGCCCCAGCGGGTGCTGGAGCGGCAGGTGGCCGCCGCACACTAGGGCCTGTTCACCCTAAAAAGAGCCTCGCCCGCGCGGCCGCTTCAGAGATTTCCTTCGGCCCGCTCGCGCCGCTGCGCGGCCGCGGCGCGTATGCATTCGATCAACGCCCGCACCGCATGCGAAGGCACCGCGTCGCTGCGCAGCGTCAACCCGACCGAGGCCGAGGTGTGCTGCGTGTCGCAGGCCAGCCGCACCAGGCTGCCGGCG
This sequence comes from Pigmentiphaga kullae, assembly GCF_004216695.1. GTDB lineage: Bacteria > Pseudomonadota > Gammaproteobacteria > Burkholderiales > Burkholderiaceae_B > Pigmentiphaga > Pigmentiphaga kullae. The sequence goes on along the minus strand of NZ_SGXC01000001.1, from coordinate 1,827,210 downwards.
CGCAGGTCGTGCTCGACCACGCCCAGCGCGATCATCCAGACCGCGTCGGTATGGGCCACGTAGGACCGGGCGAAGGCATCGGACAGGGTCTCGATCGCCTCGCGCCCCACGCCCACGCCGTGCCTGACCATGTACGAATCGATGGTGTGGCGGATGGCCGTGCCCGGCAGCGGCACCACCATGCCGCAGGCAGCGATCTCTTCGGGCTCCACCCGGCGGGCCCGCGCCAGCGGATGCCCCGGCCGCGCCACCACCACGACCGGCTCCTCGTACAGGTGCTCGTACGACAGGCCCAGCATTTCCGAGGGCTCGGCCACGCGCCCCAGCACCAGGTCCAGTTCGCCCTGCTTGAGCAGCGCCAGCAGCCCGGCGTTCACGCCCGTGTGCACGCTGAGCCGCACCGACGGCCACTGGCGCTTGAACAGGCTGGCCGCCTGCGGTCCGATGGTGGGGGCGACGGTGGGCAGCGTGCCGATCGCGATGACGGCCACGTCGTCCCGCACGGCCGACGACACGTGGTCCAGGCCCTCGCGCAGCGTGCGCAGGCTGCTGCCGGCGTAGCCCAGCAGCACGCGCCCCTTGTCCGTCAGCGACGCGCCGCGCTTGCTGCGGACCACGAGCTGCGCCTGCACCACGTCCTCGAGCTCCGCCAGGGTCTTGGAGATGGCCGGCTGCGAGATGCCCAGCGCATCGGCCGCCTGACCCATGTGGCGGTACGCGGCGATGGCGACCAGGCATTGGAGGTGCCGCAGCTTGATGCGGCCCAGCCCCATGGTTATGCCGTGTTCCTGCATGCATCCTCTCCTGGTCAGCCCGAATCATAACCAAAAGGAAATCATCGCTTCTTATTTTTCATTTTTCATAACCAAAATAACTAAATACACTGCGGCAAAACATCAGCATCAGGAGCGAGACCATGCCCGTCCTTCGACCAGCCCTGCTGGCCGCCGCCATTCTTGCCATCTCTCCCTTCGCGCACGCGCAATCCGACTACCCGGCCAAGCCGGTACGCGTCCTGGTCGGCTCGCCGCCGGGGGCGCCCTCGGACATGGTCGCCCGCGTCCTGGCCGAGCGCCTGGGCAGCCGCTTCAAGCAGACCTTCGTGGTCGAGAACCGCGCCGGCGCCAACAACGGCCTGGCCGCGCAGCAGGTGGCCAAGGCCGCGCCCGACGGCTACACGCTGCTGGTCACGCCCGACACCGTGGTCACGGTCAACCCCTTCGTCTACAAGAAGATGGACTTCGACCCGCGCACCGACCTCGTGCCGGTTTCGCTGGTGGCCAACTTCAACCAGATGATGGTGTGCAACGCCGCGCTCAAGCTCACGTCCATGGAGCAACTGATCGCGCGCGCCCGGCAGACGCCGATGACCTATGCGTCCGGCGGCCAGGGCTCGCCCGGCCACCTCGCGGCCGAACTGGTCCTGAGCAAGGCCGGCGTCGCCATGACCCACGTTCCCTACAAGGGCCCCAGCCCGGCGATGACCGACGTCATGGGCGGCCAGGTCGACTGCGGCTTCCTGGCGACGCCCACCGTGCTGCCCAACGTCCAGGGCGGACGGCTGACCGCGCTGGCCGTATCCTCGGCCCGGCCCTCGCCCATGGCGCCCACCGTGCCGACCTTGCCGCAGGTCGGCCTGCCCAACATCGACGCCTCGTTCAACCAGTACCTGATGGCGCCCAAGGATACGCCGGCCGCCGTGGTGAAGGCGCTGCAGGAAGCCGTGGCGGCGGCCTTGCAGGAAGCGCCCGTGCGCCAGCGCCTGACTTCGCTCGACCTGACGCCGGTGGGCCAGGTGGGCGCGCAGGCCGCGGAAACGCTCAAGCGCGACACAGCGAAATGGGCCGAGGTGGTAAAACGCATCGATATAAGGGAATAGGCCTTCCCGGCTACTACACTACGGGGGCAGGCCGCCACGCAGCGGCCGCGCCGACAAGACATCCGCCTTCGGAGACCCCCCATGCCCGTATTCACCCGTCTGGCCGCCACCGGCATCGTTGCCACGCTTGCGCTGGCTGGCGCATCGCCCAGCCACGCCCAGGACTATCCCAGCCGCCCCATCCGCGTCATCGTTCCCTACTCGGCCGGCGGCGGCGCGGACAATGCGGCGCGGGTGATCGCTCAGCGGCTGGGCACCGCGCTGCGCACACAAGTCGTGATCGACAACCGGCCGGGCGCCAGCGGCATGATAGGCGCGCAGGCGGTGGCCCAGGCCGCGCCGGACGGCTATACCGTGCTGTACGACGCCTCGACCTACGCGGTGAACCCCGCGCTGCGCAAGATGCCCTTCGATCCGGACAAGGACCTCGTGCCCGTGTCGCTGGCGATCACGGTGCCGAACATCCTGGTCGTCCACCCCGACGCCCCCTACAAAAGCTTCAAGGAATTCGTGGACTACGCCCGCCAGCATCCGGGCAAGGTCAGCTACGCCTCGTACGGCGCCGGCAGCCCCGCCCATCTGGTGGGCGAACTGCTGAAGAACCAGGCCGGCATCGACATGCTGCACGTGCCCTACAAGGGCGGCGCCCCGGCCCTGGCGGACGTCATGGGCGGACAGGTGAACGCCTACTTCGCCAACGCCGCGTCGGGCCTGTCCTACGTCCAGTCCGGCCGCCTGAAAGCGCTGGCCGTCACCTCCGCCAAGCGCATGGCCGCGCTGCCCGATACGCCCACCATCGCGGAAAACGGCTTCAAGAACTTCGAAGTGCTGGAATGGAACGGCTTCTTCCTGCCCAAGGGCACGCCGGCGGCGGTGGTCGACCGCCTGGCGAAGGAGGTCAAGGCGGCGGTCCAGGATCCGGACACGCGCGCCAAGCTGAACAAGCTAGGACTGGACACCGTGGGCAGCACGCCGGCCGAGTTCGCCAGCTTCATCCAGGGGGAGACCCGCCGCTGGAAGGATCTGGCGACGGCGAACAAGATCACGGTGGAGTAGAAGCCCTCCAGGGCGCGATGCGGGATGGGACTCGGTCAAATTAGGCGTATCCTAGTCAGCTGATTTTTCTTCTCCTGTGTTAGAGCAGCATGGCTAGCCTGTCACGCGATGAACAGATCGCGGCACTGCGCCGGGATGGTCTGGTGGTGGTGCGCAATTTCCTGGATGACGATGCCTGCGCGGCGCTGCTGCAGATTGCGCGCGCGCAGCTCAATGCCCATATCGAGCCCATCGAGTACGAGGCGGACCTGGGTTATCCCGGCGCCCCGACCTCGCGCGAGGCCGACGGTGGGCGGACGGTGCGACGGCTGCTGGATGCATGGTCGCGCGACGAGGCCTATCGGCAGTACGCGACCTGTGCGCCCATCCGCGACTGGATGGCGGCGTATTTCGGCGAGCCGGCCAGGCTGTCGCTGGCCCATCACAACTGCGTCATGACCAAGCACCCGCGCTACGGCACGCTCACGGGCTGGCACCGCGACTTTCGCTACTGGTCGTTCCAGCGCGACGACATGGTCTCGATCTGGCTGGCCCTGGGCGACGAAGCGGACCGCAACGGCGCGCTGCACCTGGTGCCGGGATCGCACCGGGAAAGCTTCGATGCCTCGCGCTTCGACGAGCGCAAGTTCTTCCGCGACGACCTGCCCGCCAACCGCGCGATCATCGAGCGCGCCATCGTGCCGGAACTGCATGCCGGCGATGTGATGTTTTTCCACTGCAATACCCTGCACGCGGCCGATCGCAACGCCACGGACGAGGTGAAGTTCTCGGCGGTGTTCACCTATCACGCCGCCAGCAACCGTCCCCTGCCCGGCACCCGGTCGGCGGCCAAGGGCAGCATCAGCCTGGAAGGCGGCTGAGCCTAGCGCGCATGCGCGCGCGACTCCTGGGCCGCCAGTTCGTCGGCCAGCGCGCTGGCCTGCAGCAGGAACGGTGAACGGTCGTCCCGGCGGCGGCTCACGATCACCGGCGAGGTGAAGCCCGGGCTGTCCAGCGGCACATAGGCAATGTCTTCGCGCTGCAGGCGCTGCACCGACGCGGGCACCACGGTCACGCCCAGTCCGGCCGCGACCAGCCCGATGGCGGTCTGCAGTTCGTTGGCTTCCTGGACCACGTCCAGCCCATGGCCGGCCGCGCGGAACAAGCCCAGCACATGATCGGCATAGCTGGGCCGGGGGCGCGCCGGATACAGGATGAAGGGCTGCACCGCCAGTTCGGCCGCGCGCACCCCGTGCCGCGCGCGCCTGGCCAGCGGGTGCGAGCGCGCCACCACCGCTACCAGCGGCTCGGCCATCAGCACCTTGCGTTCGATATCCGGATCGTCGAACAGGATGCGCCCGAACCCGATGTCGATGCGCCCCGCCTTGAGCGCCTCCATCTGCTGCAGGGTCGTCAACTCGGACAGGCCCACTTCGACGTGCCGGTCCGCGCCCCGCAGGCGGCGTATCAGCTCCGGCACGAAGCCGTACAGCGTGGACGGCACGAAGCCCACGCCGAACCAGCGCCGCCCTTGCTGGCCGATGCGGCGCGTGGCCTCGGCGATTTCCTGGAAGCGCGCCGTCAATTGCAGCGAATGCTCGAGCAGGAAGCGGCCGGCCTCCGTCAATCGCAGCGATCGCCCCGTGCGCTCGAACAGGAGCACCCCGAGTTCGTCTTCGAGCGCACGGATCTGACGGCTGAGCGGCGGCTGGGCCATGTGTAGTTTCTCGGCCGCGCGCGTGACGTTCATTTCCTGCGCCACGGCCTGGAAGTATCGGAGCTGCTTGACGTCCATCGATACTTTTTTGGTATTGAAAACGCCGAATATAGTCTTGGACGCACGAAAAATCGAATCCCATACTGACTTCCCGAATCAAAACGAACCGGAAAAGTATGGTTTCCCCCTGCATCGAGTCGATCGAGGCCATCCTGGTCGACCTGCCCACCATCCGTGCCCACCAACTGGCGATGACGGTCATGAACGTGCAGACGCTCGTCATCGTGCGCCTGCGGTGTTCCGACGGCATGGAAGGGCTGGGAGAAGCCACCACCATCGGTGGGCTGAGCTATGGCGAGGAAAGCCCCGAGGGCATCAAGCTCGCCATCGACACCTACCTGGCCCCGGCGCTGCTGGGGCTGGATGCCTCGAACGTGCTGGCCGCGGCGCAGCGCATGAACCGGGTGGCGCGCGGCAACACTTTCGCCAAGTCGGCGCTGGAGACGGCGCTGCTCGATGCGCAGGGCAAGCGCCTGGGCGTGCCGGTCTCGACGTTGCTGGGCGGCGCCGTGCGCGATGCCGTGCCCGTGCTCTGGACGCTGGCCAGCGGCGATACCCGGCGCGACATCGAAGAGGCCGAGTCCCTGCTGGCCGCGCGGCGGCACGACACCTTCAAGCTGAAGATCGGCCGCCGCTCCGTGGCCGAGGACGTGGCCCACGTCTGCGCCATCAAGGAGGCGCTGGGCGCGCGGGCGCGCGTGACCGTGGACGTGAACCAGGCCTGGAGCGAATCGCAGGCGGCCACCGGCATTGCCCGGCTGGAAGCGGCCGGGGTCGACCTGATCGAACAGCCGCTGCCACGCGCCCATCGCGCCGGCATGGCCAGGCTGGCGGCGCGCTTCGTCGTGCCCATCATGGCCGACGAGGCCGTGCACAGCCCCGAAGACGCCATGGATCTCGCCCGCCAGGGCGCGGCCGACGTCCTGGCCTTGAAGATTTCCAAGTCGGGCGGCCTCTACGAAGTGCTGCGCACCGCCGCGGTCGGCGACGCCGCGGGCATGGCGCTGTACGGCGGCACCATGCTGGAAGGCAGCATAGGCACTGTGGCTGCCGCGCACGCCTTCGCCACGCTGCCCCGGCTGGAATGGGGCACCGAACTGTTCGGCCCCTTGCTGCTGGTCGACGACGTCGTCCGGCAGCGCCCCGCCTATCAGGAATTTTCGATGGCGCTGCCCACCGGACCAGGTCTGGGATTGGCGCTGGACGAAGAAAAACTCAGGCGCTATCGCCGCGATCGCTGAAGCGCCGCATCACCAGGAGAATCACATGTTGTTCCTCGTCCGCATGGATGTCCGCCTGCCGCCGTCCATGCCCAAGGAAGAAGCCGATGCGCTGAAGGCCACCGAGAAGGCCTATTCCCAGGGCCTGCAACGGCAGGGCAAATGGCCGCAGCTCTACCGCGTGGTGGGCGAATACGCCAACTACAGCATCTTCGACGTGGCCGACAACGACGAGCTGCATACCCTGCTGTCGTCGCTGCCGCTGTTTCCGTACATGCAGATCCACGTCACGCCGCTGGCCCGCCACCCCTCGTCCATCCACTGAACGCCCCCGGCGGCCCATCCGTATCTACTATTCATATCGGAGACAACGATGAAACCCTTGCACAAGACGACCGCCCTGGCCCTTGCCGCCCTGTCTGCCCTGCCGCTCGCCGCGGCCGCAGGCGACAATTATCCGGACCGTCCCGTTCGCTGGATCGTTCCCTTCCCGCCGGGCGGCGCCATGGACAACATCGCCCGCACGCTGGGCGAAGCCATGGGCAAGAGCCTGGGCCAGTCCTTCGTGATCGAGAACCGCGCGGGCGCTGGCGGCAACATCGGCGCCACCGCGGTGGCGCGCGCCAGGCCGGACGGCTACACCATCATGATCGTGGCCAACGGCATGGCGGTGAATCCCGCGCTGTATCCGGACATGGCCTACGATCCGGTCAAGGACTTCACGCCCATCTCGCTGCTGGCCGTCGTTCCCAACGTGCTGGTGGTCAATCCGCAGCGCATCCAGGCCAGGACCGTGCCGGAAGTCATCGCGCTGGCCAAGGCGCATCCCGGCAAGTACACCTATGCCTCGGCCGGCGTGGGCACCTCCATCCACCTGGCGGGCGAGCTGTTCGCCAAGATGGCCGGCGTGCAGATGCTGCACGTGCCCTACAAGGGCAGCGGCCCGGCGATCGCCGACATGCTGGGCGGGCAGGTCGACTACATGTTCGACAGCATCACCTCGTCCAAGCCGCACATCGACGCCGGCAAGCTCGTCCCCATCGCGGTCACCACCAGGAAGCGGTCGGCCGCGCTGCCCAACGTGCCGACGGTGGCCGAGGCCGGCCTGCCCGGCTATGAACTGACGCCGTGGTTCGCTGCCTTCGCCCCGGCCGGCACGCCGCCCGCCGTCATCGACAAGCTGAACCGGGCCATGCGCGACGCGCTCAAGACACCCAAGGTGCAGGGCACGCTGGCCTCGATCGGCGCCGAACCCATAGGCGGATCGCCCGCCGAGCTGCGCGACTACCTTGCATCGGAGATCAAGAGCGGGCGCGAGCTGATCGAGTCGCGCGGGATCAGGATGGAGTAAGGCGCAGGCGGGCCCTGCTCCCAAGGGCTGTTTCCGATGCGCATCCTCGCGCATAATGCGCCGTTCATCGAAGCGCAACCTGCGGAGACAGCCCATGAAAATAGAAACCCTGGCGGTACACGCCGGCTACAGCCCCGAACCCACGACCCACGCGGTGGCCGTGCCCATCTACCAGACGGTCGCCTATTCCTTCGACAGCGCGCAGCACGGCGCCGACCTGTTCGACCTGAAGGTGCCGGGCAACATCTACACCCGCATCATGAACCCCACGACCGACGTGCTGGAGAAGCGCGTGGCCGCGCTCGAAGGCGGCGTGGGCGCGCTGGCGCTGGCCTCGGGCATGGCGGCCATCACCTATGCCATACAGACCATCGCCGAAGCCGGCGACAACATCGTCGCGGCCAGTACCCTGTACGGCGGCACCTACAACCTGTTCGCCCATACCTTCCCGCAGCAGGGACTGGAGACGCGCTTCGCCGATCCGTCCGACCCCGCCTCGTTCGCCCCGCTGATCGATGCGCGGACCAAGGCCATTTTCTGCGAATCGGTGGGCAACCCGCTGGGCAACGTCACCGACATCGCCGCCCTGGCGGACATCGCGCACGCCCACGGCATCCCCCTGATCGTGGACAACACCGTGCCCAGCCCCTATCTGTGCCGGCCGTTCGAGCACGGCGCCGACATCGTGGTGCACGCGCTGACCAAGTACATGGGCGGCCACGGCAACAGCATGGCGGGCGCCATCGTGGACAGCGGAAAATTCCCCTGGGCGAAGCACAAGGACCGCTTCCGCCGGCTGAACGAGCCCGACGTCTCGTACCACGGCGTGGTCTACACCGAAGCCCTGGGCGAAGCGGCCTTCATCGGCCGGGCGCGCGTCGTGCCGCTGCGCAATACCGGCGCCGCGCTGTCGCCCTTCAACGCCTTCCTGGTGCTGCAAGGCATCGAGACCCTGCCCCTGCGCATGGACCGCATCTGCGACAACAGCCAGGCCATCGCCCAGTACCTGCAGGACCACCCCAAGGTGGGCTGGGTCAACTACGCCGGGCTGCCGGGCCACCCCGACCACCGTCTGGCCCGGCGCTACATGGGCGGGCGCGCCTCGGGCATCCTGTCGTTCGGATTGAAGACCGGCGGCCGCGAAGCCGGCGCCCGGGTGCTGGACGCGCTCAAGCTCTTCACACGGCTGGTCAATATCGGCGACGCGCGCTCGCTGGCCACGCATCCCGCTTCCACCACCCACCGCCAACTCGACGCCGACGAGCTGAAGAAGGCCGGCGTGAGCGAGGACATGCTGCGACTGTCCATCGGCATCGAGCACCTGGACGACCTGATCGCCGACCTGGACCAGGCGCTGGCCGCGGCCTGATCCGGGAACAAGGCAGCCCCAGGGCTGCCTGTTGCGACGGCTCAGGCCGCCGCGGGCGGCACGAAGGTCTGCCAGTACCCGGGGCGCGAGTCCTGGTCGGCGTAGGACGCCAGCCGGTCGGCCGCCACGCCCAGCAGGTCGGCGGCGCGCTTGCCCCGGCTCTGCACGTACTCGTCCAGTTCGCGCACGCTGCGCGCCAGCACCTCGTAGCCGCCGGTGAACACGGCCGAGGTCATCTCGGTGGCACAGGCGCCGGCCAGCAGGAACCGGGCCACGTCATGGCCGCTGCGCGCGCCGTTGGTGGCCAGCAGCGGATAGTCCGGCCCGAGCCGCCTGCGGCTCAGCGCCAGCCAGCGCGCCGTCAGCGGCAGCGCCCAGCCGCCGCCCAGCGCGGCGGAAGTGCCCAGCACGGGCGCTTCGGTGTCCAGGTCGGGCAGGAAGCCCATGAAGCGTCCCATCATCACGACCGCGTCCGCGCCCGCCTGTCTGGCCGCGTCGGCCAGGGCCGCGACGTCCTCGCTCTGCCCGGTCAGCTTGATCCACAGCGGCAGCCGGGTCGCGGCACGCAGCGTGCGGACGATGGCCGTGATGCGTTCGCTGCTGCGTTCCAGCACGATGGCGCCGCGCGCCGCTTCCTCGCCATGGGGCGCGCCGATGTTCACTTCCAGTACCCGCAGGCCCATCTGCTCGATGGCCCGCGCATAGCGCGCGCACTGGTCGAGATCGCTCAGGATCAGGCTGGGGATGACGTAGGCGCCCTGCGCCGCGGCTTCGCGATCCAGCGCGACCAGTTGCTCCATCCAGGGCTCGAACTCCAGTTGGATCAGGCCCGAGCGGCACAGCAGCTGCGCGTCCGCCGGCGGCGCGAAGTTCCAAGGCAGCCGGCGCCAGTCGCTGCCCAGCAGCGCGTAGTCGGTGCGGTCCAACTGCTGCTTGGCCGCGGCCGATTCATTGACGGACTTGGCGACCACGGCCCCCACGCCCGCCCGCAGGGCGGCGCGGATACCGTCGGCCGTCATGGTGTGTTCCCCCGATCCGCAGATCACGGGATTCTTCAAGGGCAGTGCCCCCACTGCCACTTCGAGTCTGGACATGGAATTCTCTTCGGATTGCGACGGGCACGCCCGGATCGCTTCAGTTCTTCCCGGCGCGGGCCAACCCCAGGCGCTCGTAGGAAACCCCGTTCAGGCGCTCGGTCAGCGCCGCCGCGGCCTGCTGCACCAGCTTGACCATTCCGGGGGGCGGCGGCGAAGGCACGTCCTTGCTCGCGCCGATCACGCCTATGATGCCCATCAGCTCGTCGCCCTTCTCGGCGCCGCGGAAAATGGGCGCGGCCAGCACGTTGATGCCTTCGAGCACTTCGCCGTTGGCTTCTTCGAACAGCCGCTCGCGTATCAGCGCCAGCCGTTCCAGGATGCGCGCCGGTTCGACCATGGAGCGGTCGGTATAGGCTTGCAGCTCGCGCCGGAGGATCTTGCGCTGCGTGGCGGGGTCGCAGTAGGCCAGCACGATCCGACCCTGGGCCGAGCAATGGTGCGGCACGCGGTTGCCGGGCTTGACGGTGATGCAGACCTGGTTGGTCGACTCCACCGACGAGATCACCAGCGCCGAATCCTCGGTGACCGCGGACAGCAGCGCCGTCTGGCTGGTCTGGTCGCGCAGCTGCGTCAGGTAGGGATCGGCGATCAGCCGCAGGTCGAACTGCTCGCCCGCGGCCGTTCCGTAGGACACCAGCTTGGCGCCCAGCCGGTATTTCTCGCTGACCAGGTCCTGTTCGACGACGCCGAGCTGCCGCAGGGAAGCCAGGTGCCGGTAGACGCGCGGCTTGGGCTCGTCGATGGCCAGCGCCAGCTCGGTCACGCCCAGCGGACGTCGCGCCGCGGCCAGTTGATCGAGTATCGTGAAGACGATGGCCACCGACTCCAGCAGCGCGGGTCCCGCCCCCTTGGCCGAGGTCGCGGGTGCTTCCGGTTCCGTCTTCTTTGCGGCGCTGGTCCTCATACCTCTCCTTAGATACCCATCAGGGCGGATGCGTTCGTGGAAGTCATTTTACGAACTTCCGCCTCGCCGTAGCCCAGGTCCAGGCAGGTGCGGATCACGTGGCGGAAACCGTCCACGATCCGCGGATTGCCCTGCTGGCCCAGATCCGACCCGAGTATGGTCCGGTCCACCGTGCCGGCCTCGATGATCTGGCGCAGGAACTCCGGCTCGTAGAACTTGAACTTGGAGCCGGGCACCCACATGCACATCGAATGCTCCATGTAGACGCCATCGCGCGCCAGCACCTTCATGTCGTCGAGCGTGGCATCCACCACGTAGGTGGGATGATTGACCAGCAGGCGCTTGACGCCCCGCTTGCGGGCCTCGTCGAACAGCGGCCAGATCTCCGAGATATGCAGGTGCCCCGCCGACAGCACCACGTCGGCCTCGGCGATCAGGTCGAGGATGTCCTTGACCTCTTCCTTGAGCTTGCCGTTGGCATCCAGCACCGTGAGCGGCACCGGATCGATCATCTTCTTCTTGGTCTGCGGGAATTTCTCGGTGAACTTGTGATCCTGCTTGTGATGGTCGATGTGGTTGGCCGACGAGAACGTCGGCATCCACACCAGGCGCGCGCCCAGCTTGATGCCGTGCTCGACCGCGTGCACGTTCAGGCCGCCCACCGCGTTGTTCAGCGGCACGCCCGACAGCATGAGCACGCCCAGGTTGCTGAAGTGCTTGTTCAGCAGATAGGTGACCGGGGTGGCCGAATAATAGTGGTCTTTCAGCAGCACGGCCTTCAGACCGGCCTCGGAAGCTTCCCGCATGGCCTCCAGGTGGTCCAGGTAGCGAGCCATCACCGACGGGCCGCTGTGGCAATGCAGGTCGATGGCGCCCCGCACGAGGTTTTCGACGCGGGGATCCAGCTCGGCGGCCGGTGTTGCGACGGCGGAAGTATTCATGGTTTGCACTCCGATGTTTGAAGAAAGGCCGCGGTCATATGCCCGTTCAGGCCCAGCGCGGCGGTACGCAGCCAGCTCTGGTCGGAGCCGATCACGAACAGACTGACGCCGCGGGCGGCGTAGGCGGCCAGCGCGCCGGCGTCGGGCAGGAAAATGCCCACGGCGACCCCGGCGGCCGCTCCGGCCTGGATCACCTTGTCGACCGCCTGCGCGACCAGCGGGTGATCGAGCTCCGCCACGCCATAAGAAACGGCCAGGTCCGCGCGTCCGATGAACAGGCAATCGACCCCGGGCACGGCGGCGATCTCGTCGATGTTGTCCACGCCCGCGCGGTCCTCGATCTGGCACAGCACGCTGGCGCCGGCATCGGCCTCCCGCATGTGGCGGGCCATGGGCAGCGCGCCGTATCCGCCCGAGCGCGGCGAATTGCTGTAGCCGCGGACACCGCTGGCGTAACGCGTCCGCGCGACGATCTCGCGGGCGCACGCGGCGTCGACCACGTGCGGCACCAGCACGCCCGCGGCTCCCATGTCCAGCACGCGCAGCACGCTGGAGGCGCCGGGATCGGGCAGGCGCACGACCGCCGCCGTGCTTGCGGCACGGGCGGCCAGCACACACTGGTCCAGCTGGGCCGGATCGAACACGGCATGCTCGGCATCGAGCACGACGAAGTCCAGGCCGGCGCCGCCGGCGATCTCGACGTGCTGGTACGCGGGCGTCTTGACGAACGTCCCGCCCAGCGGCGCGCGCTCGCGCAGGCGGGTGCGGAACGCCTGGTTCGCGGCGGCCATGGTCATTCGAACTCGGCGCGCTGGTACTCGACCAGATGCTTGTAGTCTTCCCGCAGCGGCGCGAACACATCCAGGTTCAGGACCACCTCGTCGCCCACGGGCTCGGCGTAGTGCACCACGTGCGGCGGAATGCGAATCATGCTGCCCGGGCCGCCCTCGACCACTTCGTCGCCCAGATGGAAGCGCACCCGCCCCTGCACGATGATCACCAGTTGTTCGAACGTGTGGCTGTGCGGATTGGTATCCATGCCCGGCGTGAGCCAGTTCATGACGCACATCACGTCGTCGCCGCGAAAACCGACCCGCTCCACGCCCTTGCGAACGGTCTCCCTGGACAGATCGTTCCAGTTATGCAGATTCGCCAATGCCATACCGCCTCCTTGAGTTCGCTTCATTGCACCGTGACGCCCGCGGTTTCCAGCAACTTGCTCCAGCGCGGGATGTCCAGCTTCAGGCGCGCCGTGACGCGGTCCGGCGCGCCCCCTTCCGGCTCGGCGCCGATGTCGGTGATGCGGCGACGGACGTCCTCCTTGGCCAACCCTTCGTTCAGAGCGCGATTCAGCTTCTGGATGATGGCCGCCGGCGTGCCGTGCGGAGCGTTCAATGAAAGCCAGGAGCTGGCGTCGAAGCCGGGATAGCCCAGCTCGGCCACGGTGGGCACCGACGGCAGCATGTTGGAGCGCTTGGGCGTGGTCACCGCCAGGGCGCGCAGCTTGCCCGACTTCACCAGCGGCGTGGCGGTCGGCACGATGTCCATCATCACTTGAACGTTGCCGCCGACCAGATCGGTCAGCGCGGGCGAACTGCCCTTATAGGGCACGTGCATCCAGCTGACGCCGGCCACCTGCTGGAAGTACTCCCCCATCAGGTGATTGATGCTGCCGCTGCCGGCCGACCCCATGGCCAGCGGGCGCGGGCTGGACTTGGACAAGGCGATCAGCTCGGCCACGTTGTCGGCCTTGAGCGCGGGATTCACCACCAGGATGCCCGGCGTGCTGGCGTACCAGATCACCGGGTCGAGCCGCTCCAGCGGATCGAACCTGCGCTCCTTGAACAAGGCCGGGCTGACCGTGAGCGGTCCGGCGGCGCCGACCGCGAGGGTATAGCCATCGGGAGCGGCTTTCGCCACTTCCTCCATGACCAGCAGGCCGCCCGCGCCGGGGCGGTTTTCCACGATCACGGCCTGGCCCAGGCTTTCGTTCAGCGACTGCGCCATCAGGCGGCCGACGATGTCGACCGCGCCGCCCGGCGCGAACGGCACGATGAGCCGGATGGGCTTGGCGGGATAGGTCTCGGCCACCGACACGCCACAGGCGGCCATGCAGGCCAGGAAAATGGCGCCGCCGCGCCAGGCGGTGGCGGGGAAAAGCCGCGGGAATGACATGATGCGTCTCCTTGTTCGAGCGTGAGCGTCCTCCTGCCTGCACGGCATGGACGCGAGATTCCGGGAACGAGGGAAAGGCGGGGAGATGGCGGACCCTGGGCCCGCTTTTGCCTCTCTTTTGTTCTTCTAAAAAGAAAATAATTTCTTTGTAAGAAACATGGTAAAGAGCCGGGCCAGGGGTGTCAAGCGCCCGCGCGAGCGATGGGCGAAAAAAAACGAGGCCCGAAGGCCTCGTTCTCGGCGGCGGAACCGGGACGCGTCAGGCCACGCCCGCCGCGTGCGCCTGCTGGTCGGCGTGGTAGGACGAACGCACCATCGCGCCCACCGCGGCATGGGTGAAACCCATGGCATAGGCCTCGCGCTCGAACATCGCGAAGGTATCGGGGTGCACGTAGCGCAGCACCGGCAGGTGGTGCTCGGAAGGCTGCAGGTACTGGCCGATGGTGATCATGTCGACGTTGTGCGCGCGCATGTCGCGCATCACCTGCAGGATCTCCTCGTCGGTCTCGCCCAGGCCCAGCATCAGGCCGGACTTGGTCGGCACGTCGGGATGCAGCGCCTTGAACTCGGCCAGCAGCTTGAGCGAATGCTCGTAGTTCGAGCCCGGGCGCGCCTGCTTGTACAGGCGGGGCACGGTTTCCAGGTTGTGGTTCATCACGTCGGGCGGGCCGGCGTTCAGGATGGCCAGCGCGCGGTCCAGGCGGCCGCGGAAATCGGGCACCAGGATCTCGATGCGGGTCGCGGGCGACAGCTCGCGCGTCTTGGCGATGCATTCCACGAAATGGGCGGCGCCGCCGTCGCGCAGGTCGTCGCGGTCCACCGAGGTGATCACGACGTAGTTGAGCTTCAGCGCGGCGATGGTGCGGGCCAGGTTCAGGGGCTCGTCGGTGTCCAGCGGATCGGGACGGCCGTGGCCCACATCACAGAACGGGCAGCGGCGGGTGCACTTGTCGCCCATGATCATGAACGTGGCCGTGCCCTTGCCGAAGCACTCGCCGATGTTCGGACACGAGGCTTCCTCGCACACCGTGTGCAGGTTGTGCTCGCGCAGGATGCGCTTGATGTCGTAGAAACGCGAACCCGGGGACGCCGCCTTCACGCGTATCCACTCCGGCTTCTTGAGCCGTTCCACCTGCACGACCTTGACGGGAATGCGCGAGACCTTGGATTCGGATTTCTGCTTGCGCAGCGGATCGTAGGCCGGCGCCGCCACGGGTGCGTCGGCATTGGCGCCCAGGGCGGACGTTTCGGGCACAGAGCTCATCGACTGTTTCCTGTTCGGCGTGACCGGGGTAGAACCGGGGGCCGGGATTAGTAAAGACCCTTATTCTACCGCCGCCGGGGTCGGGGCGGCCAAAGCCCCTGCCGCCGGCCGGGCCGCCAGGGACCGCTCCAGGTGCCGCGCCAGGAGGTCACCGGCCTCTTCCAGGCCGATCCGGACGCCGCAGGACGCCAGGTCCACGGTGCGCAATCCCGCATAGCCGCAAGGGTTGATCCAGGTGAAGGGCGACAGGTCCATCGCCACGTTCAGGGCGACGCCGTGATAAGTACAACCACGGTGGACCTTGATGCCCAGCGCGGAAATCTTGGCCAGTTCCAGCGCCGTCTCGGGGGGGCGGGGCCAGTCGACGTAGACGCCGGGCGCATCCGGCTTGCGGCGCGCGTCGGGCAGGCCCAGCCCGGCCAGCAGGTCGATCACCGCCTGCTCCACCCGCGCCACGTATTCCTTCACGAAGTAGCCCGCCCGCTTCAGGTCCAGCAGCACATAGGCCACCACCTGCCCCGGGCCATGGTAGGTCACCTGCCCGCCCCGGTCGCTCTTGACCACCGGCACGTCGCGCGGCGTCAGCACGTGCTCGGGCTTGCCGGCCAGGCCCAGCGTGAAAACCGGCGGATGCTCCACCAGCCAGATCTCGTCCGGCGTCTCGGGCCCGCGCGCGGCCGTGAAGGCCCTCATGGCCTCCCAGGTCTCGTGGTAGTCAGCGGGTGACGGCAGCCAGCGGATCAACATGCGGCGTTACAGCACGTACTTGACCATGGGGTGCGAGGTCAGCTCGCGGTACAGGGCGTCCAACTGCTCGCGCGAGGTGGCGCGCACGATGAAGGTCAGGCCCACGTAGTTGCCGCCCGAGCTGGGCCGCTTTTCCACCGATCCGGGGTCGAACCCGGGATCGTGGCGCAGCACGACCTCGGTCAGCACCGCGACGAAATCGGGGTGATGGGCACCCATGACCTTGATCGGGAAGTCCGACGGATATTCGATCAGCGAATCGGGAATTTCAGGTAAGTCTGCCATGATGGATCAAAGCCTTGCGATCGCCTCGTCGTATCCCTCGCGCAGCCGCGCATAGACCGGCCCGGGCCGGCCATCGCCGACGGGCTTGCCGTCCAGGGACACGACGGGCAGGATTTCCTTGGTGGCCGACGACAGCATCAGCTCGTCGGCCGCGTCGACCTCGGCCCGGGAAATCGGCCGCATCTCGAGCGCGATGCCGCGGGCCGCGGCCATGTCCTCGATGAAGCCGTAGCGGATGCCTTCCAGGATGAGGTTGTCCTTCACGGGCGCCAGCAGCCGGCCCTCCTTGACGACCCAGACGTTGCTGGACGAACCCTCGGAAAGATAGCCGTCGCGGAACATCACCACCTCGGGCACATCGCGATCAGCCGCGAACTGCCGCGCCAGCACGTTGCCCAGCAGCGAAGTGGACTTGATCTCGCAATGCAGCCAGCGCTCGTCCGGCATGCTGACCGTCTTCACGCCGTCCCGGCGCGCCTGCGCCGAGGGCCGCGCGAAGGGACTGCTCATGCCGAACACCGTGGGCACGACCTGCGCCGGGAAGGCATGGTCGCGCTTGGCCACGCCCCGGGTCAGCTGCAGGTAGACGATCTGGTCCTGCGCATCCGAGGTCTCGATCAGCTTGCCCACCAGGTCCTGCCACTGCTGGACCGTATGCGGATTCGGAATCCGGATCGCCGCCAGGCTGCGTTCCAGCCGGGCCAGGTGCTGCGCCATCCGGAACGGCTTGCGCCCGTACACGGGCACGACCTCGTAGATCCCGTCGCCGAAGATGAACCCCCGGTCCAACACGGATATCTTGGCCTGCGACAACGGCGTGAACTCGCCGTTCAGATAGACCCGAGGATCACCCTCGATACCAGGAATCATTTCCACTCCACGATGAGAGCCCGGACAAACATACCGCACGACAACCATCCTACACCCGCCATCACCCCGGTGTTACCCAGGATGCGGTGGATCCGGCTTTGCCGGTCCACCCGCATCGCCCCCTGGGGGGCGCGCATCAGCGCGTAGGGGGGTGCTTCAATTGAACCAGAGGCGGACCGCGTCGAACGCCCGGCCGAAGATGCCGGCCACGTCCACCGGTTCGAGCACGGTCAGCGGCACTTCGCGCACCGGCTTGTCGTTCAGGGTCAGCTTGACCGTGCCCACCTGCTGGCCGGCCTGCAGCGGCGCGACCAGCGGATCGGTGCGTTCGATGGTGGACTTGACGTTGCCGGCCTGGCCGCGCGGCACGGTCACCCAGATCGCCGACGGCGAACCCAGCTTGGCCTTGCCCACGCTGCCCTTCCAGACCTTGGGTTCCACCACCGCCTGTTTGGCGTCGTAGACCTTGACGGTATCGAAGTTCTGGAAGCCCCAGTTCAGCAGTTTCAGGCTTTCCTGCGCGCGGGCGTTCTCGCTCGCTGCGCCCACCAGCACCGTCAGCACGCGGCGGTCGCCCCGCATCGCCGAGGCGATCAGGCAATAGCCCGCGGCGTCCGTATGGCCGGTCTTCATGCCGTCCACCGACGGATCGACCCACAGCAGCCGGTTGCGATTGGGCTGGGTGATCTTGTTGTAGGTGAACTGGCGTTCCTTGTAATAGCCGTAGTAGTCGGGATGGTCCTGGATCAGCCGCTTGGCCAGCAGGGCCAGGTCGCGCACGGTGGTCACGTGCTGCGGATCGGGCAGGCCCGTGGAGTTGGTGAAGTGCGTCTCCTTCAGGCCCAGGCGCGTGGCTTCCTGGTTCATCAGCGCGACGAACGCGTCCTCGCTGCCGGCCACGGCCTCGGCCAGCGCCACGGTGGCGTCGTTGCCGGACTGCGTGATCATGCCGCGTATCAGTTCTTCGACCGTGACGGGCTTGCGCGGCTCGATGAACATGCGCGAGCCGCCGGTGCGCCACGCCTTCTGCGACACGTTGACCGTCTGGGCCAGCGTCAGGCGTTTTTCCTTGAGCGCGTTGAACACCAGGTAAGCCGACATGACCTTGGTGAGCGAGGCGGGCTCGATGCGTTCACCCGAACGTTCCTCGGCCAGGATCTGGTCGCTGGTGACGTCGATGGTCACCCAGGCGCGCGCCGCGATCGCCGGCGCCGGCACGGAGGACAGCAGGCCGACGGTCGACATCGGCGGTGCGGTCGGCGTCGCGGCGGAAGTGGTGGCGGGAGGCGCGGCGGCGGCCAGGGCGGAGGAAGGCACGGCGGCCGGGAACGCGAGGAAGCAAGCGGAAGCCACGGTGGCCAGCGCGAACCGACGTCCCGGACCAAACGAGAAAAAGCGCAGTTTCATGTGGGAGGATGGTCGTGCAAGAGGGGCGTGCCGCCGGGCCTGGCCTGGGAGCCGCCTGGCGCCCGCCCCGCGATGCGGGGTGGAAAACGTGATTATAGGCACCCGGGCCGCCGGGCCGGCGACGCGGCGCCGGACACCTGATGAAACCGAATGCTACAGCTGGGTTTCAGGCCGGCGTTCAGCCCAGGACCCGCGCCAGGTAGGCCAGCACCAGCCGTTTGACGACCACGAGGTTGCCGTGGAAGAAGTGGCCCGAGCCGGGGATGACCGTCACGGGCAGGCCTTGCGGGCGCGCCCAGTCCATGACCGATTGCAGCGGCACGGTGTCGTCCTGTTCGCCGTGGACGACCAGGGTGTCCTCCGGCACGCTGGCGACCGAGAACCGGCTGGCCGCGGTGCCCAGCAGCACCAGGCCCGCGATGTCCAGTCCGCGCTCGCTCTGCGGTCCGCAACCGGCGTGTACCTGGCTCGCGACCGCGCTGCCGAACGAGAAGCCGCCCAGCACGAAGCGGCCGCCGGCCAGCGCCGGGTAGCGGTCGCGGAACTGGTCCACCACGCCCAGCATGTCGGCGGCTTCGCCCTGGCCGTTGTCGAATTCTCCCGCCGATGCGCCCACGCCCCGGAAATTGGGCCGCAGCGCCGCCAGCCCCTGTTGGACGCAGGCGCGCGCGATCGTGGTGACGACCTTGTTGTCGCGCGTGCCGCCGAACAGCGGATGCGGATGCAGGACCAGCGCCCAGCCGCGCGCGGCCTCCAGGCCGCCTTCGGGGATATCGAGCGCGCAATCGACGGCGCCGGCGCCGCCTTCAAGAACCAGATGTTCCGTGGAGATGGCCATGCGGACCTCAGATCCTCAGGCGTTCGACCGGCTCGCCCCGCACCAGGTGCGAGTCGATGATCTCGTCGATGTCGCTCTGGTCCACGTAGGTGTACCAGACGCCCTCGGGATAGACCACCAGCACGGGGCCTTCCTCGCAGCGGTCCAGGCAGCCCGCCTTGTTGATGCGGATCTCGCCCTTGCCGGCCAGCCCCAGTTGCTTGATGCGCTTCTTGGCGTAGTCCTGCATGGCCTGCGCGCCCTGGCGCGCACAGCTGGGCCGGGGGGCATCGGCCCCGCGCTCGTTCAGGCAGAAGAAGACGTGGTGTTTGTAGTAGGACTCCATACCGGCTCGCAAAGGAATGGGGACTATCGAGATGGTCAGGCGGAACGCCGCCGGGCCAGGAAAAAGAGGGCCGCCAGCGGCCAGATCACGGACAGGCCGAGCGTGAGCGACTCCAGGTGCAGCCAGCCCGTGCGGGCCATCGCGGTCGTCATGTCGAAATACTGGTCGGACGGGAACAGGTTGACGATGGCCAGTTGCACGCACAGCGCCGTGATGCCCAGGCCGCGCTGCCATGCCGGTTTCAGGTAGGCCATGCCGGTCGCCAGCAGCAGTCCGGCCGCCGTGCCCACCGCGGCACCGGTGGTGACCCACGCGCCGGGCGCCTGCCCGGGAACGGCCAGGGGCTGCAAGGCCGCCTTGGCCAGCACGGCGCAGGCAACCAGCACGAGCGGAAGGATACCGCGCGCCGGCACCGGGCGCGCCATGTGCAGGAGCAGCATCGCGGCCCCCACCACCGCGGCGGCGGTGCAGACCTGTTCGGCCACGATGCGCTGCGCGGGCTCGGGCGACCACAGGAAGCCCACCACGTCCGACGGCAGCGCCGCCCAGTCGCCCAGCAGCAGCCACAGCTCGCCGGTGCCGAACAGCATCGGCTGGCGCGGGATCTGCATGAACACCCACAACATCGCCAGGATCAGCGCGGGACCGGCCTCGGCCCGGAACCACCGCTGGCGCCACCGCGCCAGCGCGCCGTGGCCGATCAGCCAGGAGGCCGTGGCGGTGCCGGCCAGCGCCCCCAGCAGGGCGCCGGCGGTATTGGCCGCGAGGTCCACGTTCGAAGCGATGCGATTGGGCAGGTAGGTCTGCAACGCCTCCAGCGCGCCCGACAGCAGTCCGCAGCACGTCGCGGCCAGGACCACGGCCAGCAGGCCGCGGCAGGCCGGATAGACGGCCCAGACGAACAGCGCGCCCACGGGCAGGTAGGCGGCGACGTTGGCGATGATCTCGGAGCCGACCCAGTATTGCGGCCACGGCGCCCGCAGGTAGGCGAACGCGGGCACGCCGACGTCCACCCAGCCCGAGAACGGATACAGGCTGGCATAGACGACCAGCAGGACGATGATGGACAGCGCCAGCCGCGCCAGCGGCGCGCCGTGCAGGCCCGGTGGCGCGGGCACGGCGGACGAGGGAATCGGGGTACCCTCGTGTCGCTGCGCGACATCCTCCGTGTGGGAGGGAGCACGTCCTTCGGGCGGCGTGCTCATGGGCGACGGGAGCAAAACGTAAACGACATGACTCAAGTTTATGCGTTTTGCGGGCCCCGGCATGCGAAATCCGCCGGCTCTGCCTACAATCCCGTCTTTCCGCGTTCCGCGCGCGGCCCTCGACGAAGATCCATGGTTGCACCAGATTCTGCCCTCTCCGATGCCCGGCTGGCCCCGCCGGCGGAGCTTGCCGCCGGCTTGCGGCGCCTGCTGCCGGACTGGACCGTGACGTGGCTGGACGCCACGGCATCCACCAATGCCGACCTGCAGCAATACCTGCGCCGCGGCGGCGCCGGGCCGGCGCTGCTGGGCAGCCACGAGCAGACCTCGGGGCGTGGGCGAGCCGGCCGGCCCTGGCGCACCCGCGCGGGCGACGCGCTGCTTTTCTCCTGCGGCTGGCAGGCCGATATCCCGCCCGCGCGCCTGCCGCCGCTATCGCTGGTGGCCGGCGTGGCCGCGTGCGAGGCCCTGAGCGGCCTGCTGGGCAGCGGTACCCAGGGCGCGCTGGCCCTGAAGTGGCCCAACGACGTGCAATGGAACACCGCCAAGCTGGCGGGCATCCTGGTCGAGACCGTGGCCGTGCCGGCTTCGGGGCGCATGGGCCTGATCCTGGGTATCGGCATCAACCTTCGCGGCGCGGCTGCGCTGTCGCGGGCGCTGGACCGCGAGGTCGCCGATTGGGCCCAGACCGGCGCGGCCGGCGACCCCGCGCGCCTGGCCGCCGCCGTGGCGCGGTCCTGGCACGACGCCATCGCCCGCTATGCCGCCGAGGGCTTCGGCCCGTTCCAGGCGTGGTTCGCCCGCTGGGACGCCTTGTTCGGCCTGCCGGTCCGGGTGGTGGACAACGGCCGCATCCTGTTCGAAGGCACGGCCCGGGGCGTGGACGAAGGCGGCAAGCTGCTGGTCCAGACCGCCGACGGCACGCGCGCCGTCACCGTGGGCGACATCTCCGTGCGGACGGCCGAGACATGAGCGCGCCCTCCCGGCCGCCCGAAGGGCGCGCGACCTCCCACGGGGAGAATGTCGCGCAGCGCGCGGGCACGCTGCTGATCGACGCGGGCAACACCCGCGTGAAATTCGGCTGGCGGGACGACGGCGCGGCCTCGGGACAGGCCGTGCCGCGCACGCCCCTGCAGGTTGCCTTCCGGCACGAGGAAGTCCCCGAGGCCCTGCTGCCCTGGCTGGACGAGGCGGGCCTGCGACCCCGCGCCGCGATGGGCTCGAACGTGGCCGGCGACGACAGCGAGCGCACCATCGCCGCGCTGCTGGCGCGCAACGGCTGCGCGGTGGACTGGATACGCGCCGGCCGGCGGCTGCTGGGCGTCACGAACGGCTACCGCCATCCCGAGCGCCTGGGCGCCGACCGCTGGCTCAGCCTGGTGGGGATCTGGAATCGCTGGCGCCGCCAGGCCGCGCCCGGCACCCCCGCGCCGGTGCACGTGCTGGCCCATTTCGGCACCGCCACCACCGTAGACACCCTGGATGGCGCGGGCCGTTTCGTCGGCGGCCTGATCCTGCCCGGCCGCGACCTGATGCGGCAATCGCTGGCGGCGGGCACGGCGGGCCTGCCGCGCGCCAACGGCCAGGTCGCGCCCTTCCCCGACAACACCGGCGACGCGATCATGTCCGGCGTGGCGGCGGCCCAGGCAGGCGCCGTGGCGCGCCAATGGCTGGCCGCGCGCGAACGCTTCCGGCAGGAACCGCTGCTGGTGGCCAGCGGCGGCGCGTGGGCCGCCATCGCCGGAGAGGTCGCCCACCTGATGCGCGCCGCCGGCTCGACGCGCCAGGTACTGGTCGTCGATAATCCCGTCCTCGACGGCCTGGCCTGCCTGGCCGAATCGGGGCTCGCCCCCTCCCCCTGACCCTTCCTTTCCCGGCTTTCCATGCGCAGCCTGTTCGTCGTCTTGCTCCTGGCCAACGTGGCGCTTTTCGCCCTGGATCGCGGCTGGTTCGGCCAACCTTTCTCTGAACGCGGCCGCGACCCCGCCCGTATGCGCTCGGAACTGCGCGCCGACACGATCCAGGTTCCCCGGCTGCCCGGCATCAACGCCGCCGACGAGGCGCCGGTCGCGCCCGCCGCCGAACCGGCGGAATCCGGCCAGGCGGCCCCGGCCACCGAGCCTTCGGCCAGCGCCGATGCCGCGCCAGGCTCCGCGGCAGAGACCGCCGAGCCCCCCCCGGCCGGCGCCATCATCCCCGCGGCCGCGCCGTCCGACGCCGCGCCGGCACCGGCAACTCCCCCTGCCGCTCCCCCTGCACCTGCCGCTGCCCCGGCCAACCCGCCCCCGCCGCGCGAACCGCTCGCCTGCGTCGAATGGGGCACGTTCAGCGAAGCCGATCTCATCATCGCCAGGAAATGGGCGAACGAACATCTGCCGGCCGCGAAACAGGGCACGCGGCGCGAACCGGGCAAGCAGGGATGGATGGTCATCGTGCCGCCGCAACCCAGCGCCTCGGCCGCGCAGGCCGCCGCGGCCCAGCTCGGCAGGAACGGGGTCAAGGACTACTTCGTGATCCAGGAAAGCGGCCCGCTCCAGCACGCCATCTCGCTGGGCGTCTTCAGCACGGAAGCCGCCGCGAAGAAACAGGCCACGGCCCTGCAAGGCCAGGGCGTACGCAACGCCAAGGTGGTGTCGCGCGGCGCCCAGGGCGGCAAGAGCTGGCTGCGCCTGGACGGCGTCGCCGCCACCGGCCGCCGCGCCATCGAAGGGGCGCGCAATCTGTTCGACCGCCCCTCGGTGCAAGACTGCCGCTGACGGCGCTCAGCGCGTCCGGATGCGCTGCACGAGCTTGGTGGTGGAGCGGTCGTGCTCGAAATCGATGGCCACCGCATCGCCGCCCCAACTGCGCACCAGCGCGGTCTCGGGCAACGTGTCCATGTCGTAGTCCCCGCCCTTGACGATCAGGTCGGGCCGCAACTGGCCGATCAACTCCAGCGGCGTGTCCTGGTCGAACCATGTCACCGCATCCACCGAGGCCAGCGCCGCCAGCAGCGCCGCGCGGTCGTCCTGGCCGTTCAGCGGCCGGTCGGGGCCCTTGCCCAGGCGGCGCGCCGAGGCGTCGGTGTTGACCGCCACCACCAGCATCGCGCCCAGTTGCGCCGCGGCATCCAGGTAGGTGACGTGGCCGCGGTGCAGGATGTCGAACACCCCGTTGGTGAAGACCAGCGGGCGCGGCCAGGCCGCGCGGGCGGCCACGCATTCGGCGGGACTGAGGATCTTGGATTCGAAGCGGGCTGGCACGGTCTGGCGGCGCGGAAATGGCGGAACGGCCCATTGTAGAGGGCTTCGGCGCGCGCATGGGGCGATACACTGTGCGCGTCCATGGCCGGGACCTGCCCCGGGACGAGGGAATGCGATGCGACTGCTGCTGGTCGAAGACGATCCGATGATAGGCGAAAGCGTGCTGGACGTGCTGCGCGCCGAACACTATGCGGTCGACTGGGTCAAGAACGCCGGCAGCGCGGACACCGCGCTGCGCACCGAAACCTACGACCTCGTGCTGCTCGACCTGGGTCTGCCCGACGGCGACGGCCTGGAGGTCCTGCGCGAGCTGCGCGCACGCAAGGCGCGCATCCCGGTCATCATAGCCACGGCGCGCGACGCCATCGGCCAGCGCATCGCCGGCCTGGACGCCGGCGCCGACGACTACGTCGTCAAGCCCTACGACGTGGACGAGATCCTGGCCCGCATCCGCGCGCTGATCCGCCGCAGCGCGGGCCGGGCCGAACCGCTGTACGAACACGACGGCGTCGTCCTCGATCCCGCCACGCATACCGCCACCGTCGATGGCCAGCCCGTCACGCTCACCGCCAAGGAATGGGCGGTGCTCGAACCCCTGCTGGCGCGGCCGGGCCTCATCCTGTCGCGCGCCCAGCTGGAAGAAAAGCTCTACAGCTGGAAGGACGAGATCAGCAGCAACGCGGTCGAGGTCTACATCCACGGCCTGCGCAAGAAACTGGGCACGCAATTCATCCAGACCGTGCGCGGCGTCGGCTACGTCATCCCCAAATCATGAAACTCGTACCCGGCCATTCCCTGCGCGCCCGCCTGCTGGCCTTCCTGCTGGCCGCCATCTTCCTGGCCGCGCTGGTACAGGGCGCCATCGCCTATCGCGGCGCGCTGGTCCAGACGGACGAGATCTTCGATCATCTATTGCAACGCACCGCGGAATCGCTCGGCAGCGGCAATCCGCTGTTCAGCACCGGGCCGGAAGGCGGACTGCTGGACGACCCGGCCGCGCGCGACCTCATCATCCAGATCTGGACGCCGGACGGCGTGCGCCTGTTCCGCTCCACCCCCAAGCTCGTACTGCCCGACCGCGTCGTCCTGGGCTTCTCCACCGTCCAGGCCGACGGCGCCACCTACCGCATGTACTCGATGGAGGCGCCGCTGCAGATCATCCAGGTCGCGCAGGACGTGCGGGTGCGTACCGGCACGGCGCGAACGCTGGCGCTGCGCACCATCTGGCCCATCGCAGCCATGGCACCGCTGCTGATGCTGGTCGTCTGGTGGGTCATCAGCGTCTCGCTCGGCCCGGTGGACCGCGCGCGCCGCCAGGTCGCCTCGCGCCAGGCCGACGACCTGTCGCCCGTCGGCGAAGCCGGCCTGCCCGACGAAGTGCGCCCCCTGGTCCACGAACTCAACCTGCTGCTCGGTCGCGTCCGCCAGGCCTTCGACGCGCAGAAACAGTTCGTGGGCGACGCCGCGCACGAACTGCGCTCGCCGCTGGCGGCGCTCAAGCTGCAGCTCCAATCGCTGCGCCGCGCCGAGGACGACGCCACCCGCCAGGTGGCGGTGGCCCGGCTGGCGGCCGGCATCGACCGCGCCACCCGACTGGTCGAGCAACTGCTGTCGCTGGCGCGCCAGGAAGCGCACGAACCGGCGCTCGCGACGCTGGACCTGGCCAACGTGGTGCGCACCGCGCTGGCCGACATCCTGCCCCAGGCCCACGCGCGCGGCGTGGACATCGGCATGGAAGGCGCCACCAGCGCGCGCGTCGCGGGCCAGGACGAAGCCCTGGTCCTGCTGGTGCGCAACCTGCTGGAGAACGCCGTCAAGTACGCCCCGGAATCCGGACGCGTGGACATCCGGCTGTCGGCCGGCCCGCAGGGCGTCACGCTGGACGTGGACGACGACGGCCCCGGCATCCCCCTGGTCGAACGCGGCCGCGTCTTCGACCGCTTCTACCGCGCCCAGGCCGCCGACACCCCCGGCAGCGGCCTGGGCCTGGCCATCGTCAAGGCCATCGCCGACCGCCACCATGCCACGATAGAACTCCTGGATTCTCCCCTGGGCGGCCTGCGCGCCCGGGTGCGGTTCCCCGTCGCCCCATAGCAACTCAAATTGTGCACGCGTCAAATCTTGCCGATTAAGCAGCAGGTTGCGCTTCCATTCCTCGTGGATCTCGCGACTCCATCGCGCCCGAAACCGACCTGATAACCCCAACCACATCAGGAAGTCTCTCAACGGCGCGGGATAAAGCACACATGCATCGTAGATAACCGTGAAGGGGGAATGCCTCATTCATACCCCATCTTCAACTCCTGCGACTGCCGCGCAAGTTCGCCCATGGCCTGCTCGGCGGCACAGTCACGCGCATCCTTGTACCGCATCAGATCGGCGAACCGCACACGGCGGTGCTTGCCCGTCCGGTGAAAGGGCAACACGCCATCCTCCAACAGCTTGACCAGATGCGGACGCGAAACATTGAGCATATCCGCCGCCTCCTGGGTGGTGAGTTCGGCGTGAACAGGCACGACCTTCACCGCATTGCCATCGGCCAGTTCGGCCAGTATGTCCACCAGCAGGCGCAACGCGGAGGTAGGCAGCTCTACCTGATGAGCCTGGTTCTTGTCATCGAAGATCTGGATTCGCTGCGTCTCGACACGCGTCGCCAGATAGGCCGCCAGCGCACGCTGGCCTTGCACGGCGGCTTGAACCTCCCGCTCGACAGGCAGCATCATCTTGGATGAAGCATTGGCCATGGCAAAACTCCCGAACGAAAAAACACCCCCATATTAATCGAAACACTCGAAAAACGAAACAAACGAAAATCCGTCTATCCCCCGATAGCAAACCCCGACCAAGCAAGAACACAGCCCCCACTAGACCCAGGATGCGGTGGATCCGGCTCCGCCGGTCCACCCGCATCGCCCCCTGGGGGGCGTGCGTCAGCGCGTAGGGGGTCTTAAGTTCCATTTAAGACAGCCGCTCCACCATGACGCCATGTTCCATCACCTGGCAGAGGAGCCCACCATGAACACCCGCAAATTCTCCGCTTCGCACCTGGCTGTCGCCCTGGTTGCCGCCGGAGTGTTCGGCGCCGCCGGCGCCGCCGCGTTCCAGCGCACCGCCACGACGCAGGCCGTACCGGTCTCCGCCGCGAGCACGCTGGCGGCCGCGCCCGTGGGCGCGGTGACACCCCCCGATTTCTCGCAGATCACTCAGCGCTACGGCCCGGCCGTGGTCAACATCAGCGTGACCGGCACCACCAAGGTCTCGGACGACGACGGCGATCCGTTCGCGCAGTTCTTCCGCGGCTTCCCGGGCTACCCCGGCGGTGGCGGCGGTTCGCACAGCGTGCCGATGCGCGGCCAGGGCTCCGGCTTCATCGTCAGTCCCGACGGCATCATCCTGACCAACGCCCACGTGGTGAAGGACGCCAAGGAAGTCACCGTCAAGCTGACCGACCGGCGCGAATTCCGCGCCAAGGTGCTGGGCTCGGACCCCCAGACCGACGTTGCCGTGCTGAAGATCGATGCGCGCAACCTGCCGGTCGTGGTCGTGGGCAACCCCCATGACCTGCACGTGGGCGAATGGGTGCTGGCCATCGGCTCGCCCTATGGCCTGGAGAACACGGTGACGGCGGGCGTGGTCAGCGCCAAGGGCCGCTCGCTGCCCAATGACGGCTCGGTGCCGTTCATCCAGACCGACGTCGCCGTCAACCCGGGCAACTCGGGTGGGCCGCTGTTCAACTCGCGCGGCGAAGTGGTCGGCATCAACTCGCAGATCTACAGCCAGACCGGCGGCTACCAGGGACTGTCATTCGCGATCCCGATCGACGTGGCGGCCAAGGTCAAGGACCAGATCGTGGCGCACGGCGAAGTCCACCATGCCCGCCTGGGCGTCACCATCCAGGAAGTCAACCAGGCGCTGGCCGACTCGTTCAAGCTGGACTCGCCCACCGGCGCGCTGGTCGCCAGCGTGGAAAAGGGCAGCCCCGCGGACAAGGCCGGCCTGAAGTCCGGCGACATCATCCGCAAGATCGACGGCAAGCCCGTGGTGGCCTCGGGCGACCTGCCCGCGGTGATCAGCCTGGCCACGCCGGGACAGGACGTCAGGCTGGAAGTCTGGCGCAACGGCTCGCCGCACGACATCGTCGCCAAGCTGGGCAGCGCCAAGGCCGAAGCCACCGCCAGCGCCGATACGCGCGGTGGCGCGGCGCACGGCCGGCTGGGGCTGGCGCTGCGTCCGCTCACGCCGCAGGAACGGATGGCCGTGGGCGACAGCGGTGGGCTGGTGGTCGAGCAGGTGGGCGGCCCGGCCGAACAGGCCGGCATCGAACCCGGGGACTTGCTGCTATCGCTGAACGGCGTCCCGGTGCAGAGCGTCGACCAGGTGCGCACGCTGATCGCGAAGTCGGGCAAGAACGTGGCGCTGCTCGTGCAGCGCGGCGATGCCAAGATCTTCGTGCCGGTGCAGCTCGGTTGATCCCCCGGCCCGGGATCGCGCCAGGGTTGGCCGCCGCTCAGCCCGCGGCCAGTTCCTTGCGGTAGCGGTTCAGATCCTGCACGGTCGCGAAGCTGCGGCCGAGCAGGGTCGACATGGTATGCAGAATGCGATCGGCCACCTTGCCTTCCCACTCCCGGTCGAACTGGATCTGGTCGTCCAGCCAGCGGTCGAGCCAGCCCGGCTCGGGCAGCCGGGACTGCACGGTGTCGTTGGGGAACAGGCTTTTGTTGACGTGCAGGTTGGTCGGGTGCAGCGCCTGCGAGGTGCGCTTGGCCGATGCCATCAGCACGCCTATCTTGGCGAAGGCGGCGCGCGCCTGGTCGGCCAGTTCCTTGCCTCGTTCAGTCAGCGCCCGCCTCATGTAGCGCAGGTAGGCCCCGGCGTGGCGAGCCTCGTCCTGCGCGATGAGCTTGTAGATGGCCTTGATGACCGGCTCGCTGTGCCATTGCGCGGCACGGCGATACCAATGGTTGAGCCGGATCTCGCCGCAGAAGTGCAGCGTCAGGGTCTCGAGCGCAGGCGCGGCGTCGAACTCGAAGCGCACGTGGTGCAGCTCGTCCTCGGTCGGCAGCATGTCGGGGCGGAAGCGCTTCAGGTATTCCTGCAGCACCAGCGAGTGCTTCTGCTCTTCATAGAACCAGATCGACATGAACGCGCTGAAATCGCTGTCCTCGCGGTTGTCCCGCAGGAACATCTCGGTGGCCGGCAGCGCCGACCACTCGGTGATCGCGTTCATCTTGATCGTGTGCGCCTGCTCGTCGGTCAGCAAACTGGCGTCGAACTGGTCCCACGGCACGTCCTTTCCCATGTCCCAGCGCACGGACTCCAGGGATTTGAATAGTTCCGGGTACAGCATGATGAGCCCTTGTATGGAAGCCGGCAGCTTGAGCATTCCAAGTCGCCGGAAGGTCGGCGAACGATATAGCGGGAGTCTTACCCCCGCATGACACATTCCTTCCAGATCCGGCCGGGCATGGCGCGGGACGCGCCTGTAACAGAATTTACAGGACCGGATGCAGCGCGGGCCGCTGGCGCGCCCGCACCACTTGGGGAAGCAGGCTGCCGGCCCAGATGCCGACGAATCCCGCCAGCAGTCCCGCCAATTGTGGCGGAAAATCTTCCGCGGCAAAAGCCCTGACCAGCAGCCAGGCGGCCACCCCCATCACCGACGACAGCAGCGCGCCCTGCGTGGTCGCGCGCCGCCAGTACAGGCCCATCAGCAGCGGCACGAAAGCCCCCACCAGCGTCACGGTATAGGCGCCCGCCACCATCTCGTAGATGCTGTCGGACGTATTCAGCGCGAAAGCCAGCACGCACAGTCCGAACAGCACCACGGACACGCGCATCGCGCGCAAGAAATGCTTGTCGGACATGCCCGGCAGGAAATGGCGCAGGATGTTCTCGGCGAAGGTGGTGGAAGGCGCCAGCAGCGTGGCCGAGGCGGTCGACATGATGGCCGACAGCAGCGCGCCGAAGAAGAACACCTGCGCCAGCGTGGGCATGCGCTCGAGGATGAAGGTGGGCAGGATCTTCTGGGGATCCTCCTGCAGCAGCGTCCCGACCGTGTCCGGCATCACGCTGAAGGCGGCCACGCCGATGTACATGGGGATGCAGGCGAACATCAGGTAGAGCAGCCCGCCGATGACGGGGCCGCGCCGGGCCGTCTTCACGTCCTTGGACGACATCACGCGCTGGTAGACGTCCTGCTGGGGAATGGAACCCAGCATCATCGTGACCAGCGCCGCGAAAAAGAACAGCACGTCGTGCGCCGTGGCCGGCGGCAGGAAATTGAGCAGGTCGCGGCTGGTCGCCTCGTGCACGACCACGCCCACGCCGCCGGCCAGGTCGGTGGCGAAATAGGCGATGGTGAAGAGCCCGGCCACGATCACGATCATCTGGAAGAAATCGGTCAGCGCGACCGACCACATGCCGCCGAACAGCGTGTAGGTCATCACGATCAGCGTGCCGATGATCATGCCGCTGGTCTGCGAGAACACGCCCGGGTCCAGCATGTGGAACACCAGCCCCAGGGCCTTGACCTGCGCGGCCACCCATCCCAGGTACGAGATGATGATCGCCAGGCTCATCAGCACCTCGACGATGGGGCCGTAGCGTTCGCGGTAGTAGTCGCCCAGCGTCAGCAGGTTGTGCCGGTAGAGCCGCGCGGCGAAGAACACGCCCACCAGCACCAGGCACATCGACGCGCCGAACGGGTCCTCGACCACGCCGCCCAGCCCTTCCCGCACGAACACGGCCGACACGCCCAGCACCGCCTCGGAGCCGAACCAGGTGGCGAAGGTCGTGGCGACCACGATGAACAGGGGTAGCGACCTGCCGGCCACCGCATAGTCGGTGGAGTTCGACACCCGGCGGGCGGCGACCACGCCGATGCAGATGGAAACCAGCAGGTAGAGCAAGACGAACCAGAACACCATGATGCCGAGCCCACCCGGGAAAAAAAGCCAAAACCGCGCGAGTATCGCACAGCGGGCCGGGGCTTTCCAGGCCCGTCAGGACTGGCGTATCGGTGTGCGGGGATGGGTGCGGCGGCGGGTCAGAAGCACAGATACAGGCCCAGCAGGCCGAGCCCCGTGAAGAACCCCCGGCGGAACGCCGCGGGGCTGATGCGGTGGCGCAGAACCTGGCCCGCCCACATGCCCGCCATGGCCGGCACCAGGGCCACCAGGGAGGCCGCCATCTGCTGGTAGCCCAGGGCACCGCCGCGCGCCAGCGCCAGGGCCAGCGCCAGCGTCGAGACGGTGAAGGCCATGCCCAGCGCCTGCACCAGTTCGTCCCTGGCCAGGCCCAGCGCCTGCAGGTAGGGCACGGCGGGAATCACGAACACGCCCGTGGCGGCGGTGACCGCGCCGGTCGCCAGGCCGGACAGCGCGCCCAGCCAGCGCTCGGCGCCGGGCGGCACGCGCAGTTGGAAGGCCATCAGGCCGAAGGCCGCGTACAGCACCAACGCCACGCCCAGCGCCCGGACCGCCCAGGGCTGCGACCCCGTGCCGGCCAGCGCCGCCGTCAGCCAGGTGCCGGCCACCACGCCGGCCAGCAGCGGCCACAGCCGCCTGGCCAAGTGCACGAAGCGCCCGCCGGCGGCCAGTTGCCAGACGTTGGTCACCATGGATGGCACCACCAGCAGCGCCGCGGCCTGCGCCGGAGCCATGGCCAGGCCCAGCAGCCCCATGGCGACGGTGGGCAGCCCCAGGCCGATGACGCCCTTCACGGCGCCGGCCACGAAGAAGGTGCCGAGAATGAGAAGGATCAGGGGCCAGCTGGCCGCGGAATACATCGAGAGCAGGGAGTCCATGGCGCCATGCTGCCGCAGGCCGCGCCGGCTGGAAATGCGGATTGCGCGGATCCAGCCTTCGGAAAATCCGTAGCCAGGAACAAGGCTAGCGAGCGACCGCCCACAGGGCCACGGCCACGCCCACCGCCAGCACGCCGGCGATCACGGCCATCAGGCGATTGGTCTGCTGCTGGGCGGCCCGCAGGCGCTGCAGCTCGGCCAGGGTATCGGCCGAACGGTCCGGACGGGCCAGCTGATGATGCACCAGGCGCGGCAGCTCGGGCAGCATCTGCGCCCACTGCTGCGATTCGCGCCGCAGGTTGTTGCGCAGCGCCGCCCAGCCGACGCGCTCGTTCATCCAGCGCTCCAGGTAGGGCTTGGCCGTCTTCCACAAGTCCAGCGAGGGGTCCAGCTCGCGCCCCAGCCCTTCGACGTTGAGCAGCGTCTTCTGCAGCAGCACCAGTTGCGGCTGGATCTCGACGTTGAAGCGGCGCGAGGTCTGGAACAGGCGCAGCAGCACCTGCCCCAGCGAGATCTCGGCCAGGGGCCGGTCGAAATAGGGCTCGCAGCAGGCCCGGATCGCCCCTTCCAGTTCTTCCTCGCGTGTGCCGGGCGGCACCCAGCCGGACTCGATGTGCAGGCGTGCGACCTGACGGTAGTCGCGCCGGAAGAAGGCCAGGAAGTTCTGCGCCAGATAGTTCTTGTCGAACTCGGACAGCGAGCCGACGATGCCGAAATCGAGCGCGATGTAGCGGCCCAGCGTGCGCGGATCGTCCGACACGTAGATGTTGCCCGGATGCATGTCGGCGTGGAAGAAGCCGTCCGCGAACATCTGGGTGAAACAGATCTCCACGCCATCCCGCGCCAGCTTCTTCAGGTCCACCCCCGCCTCGACCAGCCGCGCGGCGTGATTGACGGGGATGCCGCGCATGCGCTCCATCGTGAAGATGGACGACGAGCAATAGTCCCACATCACTTCCGGCACGATCAGCAGGTCGCCGCGGGGCCCGCCGGGGGCGAAATTGCGGCGCAGCTGACTGCAGTTGGCCGCCTCGCGCAGCAAGTCGAGTTCGTCGTGCAGGTATTTGTCGAACTCGGCCACCACCTCGCGCGGCTTCAGGCGCCGCCCATCGGCCGAGATCTTCTCGATCAGCGTGGCCGCCGCCCGCAGCAGCCGCAGGTCCTTGTCGATGACCGGCGCCATGTTGGGCCGCAGCACCTTCACCGCCACGTCGCGGCCGTCCTTGAGCACCGCGAAATGCACCTGCGCGATCGAGGCCGAGGCCACCGGCTCGCGCTCGAAGCTGGCGAACAGTTCGTCCGGGTGCCGGCCCAGTTCCTTGCGGATGCTGGCGATCGCCACCTCGGACGGAAACGGCGGCACGCGGTCCTGCAGGCGCGCCAGTTCGTCGGCGATGTCCGCGGGGATCAGGTCGCGCCGCGTCGACAGCACCTGGCCGAACTTGACGAAGATGGGGCCGAGCGTCTCCAGCGCCAGGCGCAGCCGCTCGCCGCGCGGCGCGTGCAGCTTGCGGCCCAGCCGCATCACGACCAGCAGGCGCTCGGTCCATGGATGCCGGATGCCGGAGATCACGAGTTCGTCCAGGCCATAGCGGAAACTGACGAACATGATGCGGATCAGGCGCAGGAAGGTGAACATGGCCTAGCCCTCCGCGCCCGGGCGGGTTTCGAGCCGGGCCAGCCGCGCCCGCAGGTGCTCGACCCGCTTGCCCGCGCGCTCGGCGTCGTCGCGCAGGCGCCGCACCTCGCCTCCCCAGGCTTGCAGCGCGTGCGAGGACGCCACCGCCCCGCTTTCCTCGGTCAGGTACTCCGCCACGTTCTCGGCCAGCCGCCAGGCGCCGGCGCGCAGCCCGTCCGCCACGCCGCGCGCCGTACGGACCAGGCGGGCGGCGGGTATGTCGCCGACGATCCCGGCCAGGTCCTCTTCCACGTCCCAGCGCAGGTCCCGCGCCAGGTCTCCCAGCACGTGGGCCAGCGCCGCATCGCCCTCGATGCGCACCGCCCCCATCCGGCGGGCGGCATCGCCCGACAACAGTTCCGGCAGCCTGCCGCCGTCCACGGTCAGCGTCACGTCGGGCACGGCCTCGGCCGCCGCGGCCTCGACCAGGCCCTGCGGAGTGACCGTCAGCACCACACGCAGGGAACCGGCGGCCAGGCAGGCCGTCTTGCCGGCATGCGGGCGCAGCCGCTCGCGGGCCCAGGGCTCGCGCAGCAGCAGCGTGTCGATCGCCCGGATGGCGGCGGCGGAAGAGTACGGCAGGGACACGGGCATAGGATGCAAGGCGGAAACCAGTAGGGAGAACCGACCGGCGATCCGGCCTACCAATGAAAAACAAAAACGCCCGTCCGAGGACGGGCGTTCCACGGGGTTCGACCCCGCAAGTTTACCGGTTGTGTTCCTGCACCGGGATCTGCTGCACGCCGGCCAGCAGCCAGCCACCGTCGTTGGGCTTGAACAGGTTCCAGACTTCCTCGAAGCGGAACGCCTCGGTGCCAGGGGCCTCGCGCAGCATGCCGGAGAAGCGGACGCTGGCCAGATGGCCGTCGGAGACGGTCTCGATGCCGAGCAGTTCCGCGTTCAGCAGCACCACCTCGGTCACGTTCTGGCCCTGGCGCTGGCCGATCTGCTGGCTGAGTTCGGCCAGCAGGTCGTCGGTGACCAGGTCGCGCAGTTCGTTCACGTCGCCGCGGTCCCAGACGCCTTGCAGCTGCACGAAGTAGTTCTTCGCGTGGCTGAGGAAGTTCGCGGTGTCGAAATCGCTGGGAATGCCCCACTCGCCGGTGGGGGCAGGACCCGCGGCGGCGACGGAAGCGGCAGGAGCGGCCGACGGCGCGGCGGCCGCGGGCGCCACCGATTCGCGCGCCATGGTGGCGGGCGGCTCGTTGCGCTGCTGGAAGCGGCTGTTGCCCGCGCTTTGGAGCGCCGGCTGCTGGCCGACGCCGCGCAGCCGGCGAACGATGAACAGCACGGCGAAGACGGCCAGCGCGATGAGCAGCAGGCTGCCGATGAACTCGGCCGCGGCCGCGCCCAGGCCCAGATGCGACAGCAGGGCCGCCAGGCCCAGGCCGGCGGCGATGCCGGCGATGGGACCCAGCCAGCGCGACATGCCGCTGCGCGCGGCGGTGGCGCCCGCAGCGGCCCCCGCGGCGGCAGGCGCCGCCGACGGCGCGGCCTGCTGGTTCTGCTGGGGCGTACGCGCCGGCGGCGTGGCCTGCCGCTGCGTCACGTTGCTGGACTGGCGGCCCATGCTGCCGCCCCCGCCCAGGCGCTTGGCCAGGGCGTCATGCGAGACACCCAGCATCGCCACCGTGGAGACGGCGATGACCAGAGCCGGGATGAACCTGGAAAAAAATCGTCGGGACATTGTGTGGATTCTCCTGTAATCAATGTCGTGGCGCCGTCCTGCCGGTCCCGATGCCGGGTCTGCCGGGCAGCGTGGGCGCCATTGCTGCCAGGTGGGGATGCCCGGCGCCGCGACGTCCCCGCAGACGGGCGGTCGTAGCAGCCTTTCCTGACAATAAGCTGAAATTTAACGGACTACGGCGCAAATCGCCAGTCGGAACGCCCCCGATTCGCGAAGGAATTTGCAACAAGGGAAGCTACAGCCGCACGCCCTCGTGCAGGGCGACCACCCCGGCGGTCAGGTTGAAATATTGGACACGCGCCAGGCCCGCCTGTTCCAGCATCCCGGCCAGGGTGTCCTGGTCCGGGTGCATGCGGATGGATTCGGCCAGGTAACGGTAGCTGGCCTCGTCCTGGGCCACCTTGCGCCCCAGCCAGGGCAGGATATTGAACGAATACCAGTCGTAGGCCGCCCGCAGCGGCCTGGCGACCCGGGAGAACTCCAGCACCAGCAGCTTGCCGCCGGGGCGCAGCACCCGTGCCATCTCGGCCAGCGCCCGATCCTTGTGGGTCATGTTGCGCAGCCCGAACGCCACCGAGACCCGGTCGAAATAGCCGTCCGGGAAGGGCAGCTTCTCGGCGTCGCAGACGGCGGTGGGCAGCATCAGCCCCGCATCCAGCATCCGGTCCCGCCCCACGCGCAGCATGGAATCGTTGATGTCGGTCAGCCAGACCTCGCCGGTGGGGCCGGCGCGCCGGGCGAATGCCTTGGCCAGGTCGCCGGTGCCGCCCGCGATGTCCAGCACCTTCATGCCCGGCCGCACGCCGGCGCGGGCCACGGTGAAAACCTTCCAGGCCCGGTGCATGCCGCCGGACATCAGGTCGTTCATGACGTCGTAGCGCGCGGCCACCGAGTGGAAGACCTCGGCCACCTTGCGCGCCTTGTCGGTCTCGGCCACCTGCTGGAAGCCGAAATGGGTCGTGCCCGGCGGCGTGTCGCCGGCCGGCGCGGAGGGGTGCTGCTTATCGCTCATTGCTTACCTTCACGGCGTACTTCGGTTGTTGCCATCCCGCCCTGGGGCTCGGGATCCCGCGAGGCCCCCGCCGCCTCCAGCGCGGCGAGATACTCCGCCCACAGGCGGTCCTGGTCGCGGCCCAGCGCATACAGGATGTCCCACGAATAGATTCCGGTCGTATGCCCGTCGGAAAACCGGGGCTGGACCGCGTAGTTGCCCACCGGTTCAAGCGAGACGAGATCCACGTCGCGCTTGCCCACCTGCAGGGTCTCCTGGCCCGGCCCGTGGCCGCGGACCTCGGCCGAGGGGCTGTAGACGCGCAGCAGCTCGAAAGGCAGCCGGAAACTGCTGCCGTCGTCGAAGGCGACCTCCAGCGTCCGGGACTGCCGGTGCACGACGATATTGGTGGGAAGAGGGGTATTCTTGTCCAGGCCAGCCATGTTGTTCTCGCGTAGGGACTCCATGGTAGCCGATGGGGGCCGCGGCCGCGCCCGGCGGCCTTCCCAGGGGCCGAATCATGTCACATACCTGAAACAATACCGCCATACTATGGACATGCTTCAGCAACCCAACCGGCATACCCATGTCCAGCACCATTTTAGTCGTCGAAGACGAACCGGCCATCCAGGAGCTGGTCTCGGTCAACCTGTCCTTCGCGGGCCACAAGGTCCTGCGCGCGGCTGACGCCGAACAGGCCCAGACCCTGATCCGGGCCGAACTCCCCGACCTGATCCTGCTCGATTGGATGCTGCCCGGCACCTCGGGCGTATCGCTGGCCCGCAAGCTGCGGACCGAGGAGCGCACCAAGGCCGTTCCCATCATCATGCTCACCGCCAAGGGCGCCGAGCAGGACAAGGTCGACGGCCTGGAGGCCGGCGCCGATGACTACATCACCAAACCGTTCTCGCCCAAGGAGCTGATGGCCCGCATCAAGGCCGTCCTGCGGCGGCGCGCGCCCCAGTTGACCGACGACCTGATCGACGTCGCCGGGCTGCGGCTGGATCCGGTCACCCACCGGCTCAACGGCAACGGCGTGACCCTGAACATCGGCCCCACCGAGTTCCGCCTGCTGCACTTCTTCATGACCCACCCCGAGCGCGTGTTCTCGCGTTCGCAACTGCTGGACCAGGTGTGGGGCGACCACGTCTTCGTCGAGGAGCGCACGGTGGACGTGCACATCCGGCGCCTGCGCAAGGCCCTCGAGCCCAGCAAGCACGACGGCCACGTCGAGACCGTGCGCGGCAGCGGCTACCGCTTCACCGCCCATCCTGTAGTCCAATAACCCCCCTACGCGCTGACGCGCGCCCCCCAGGGGGCGGCACGGGCGGACCGGCGGAGCCGGATCCGCCGTGCCCGGGAAAATTCACAAAAAAACCATAAAAGACGGCAGGGTCCGGGCTCCGGGCAATGCGACAATTCGCTCCATGGTCTGGATACGCAACCTCATCGTCGTCCTCTTGTGGGCCGGCCTGGCGGCCCTGACGCGGCCGATCACGGGCAGTTTCGGCTGGGCCGTCTTCAGTTTCGGCCTGGGCACGCTGCTGGTCTGGCATATCTGGCAGCTCTCGCGCGTCACGCGCTGGACCAACGACCTGCAACGGCCGCCGCCGCCCTCGGCGGGCTCGTGGGACGAAGCCCTGGCCCGCATCTACCGGCACCTGCGCAACCAGGAACGCCAGCTCGCGATGCTGGAAGGGAACGTGCAGGGCTTCTTCGCCGCCGCCCAGGCGCTGCCCGACGGACTGGTCACGCTGGACAAGGAATTCCACATCGACTGGTGCAACCGCATCGCCCGCCAGCACCTGGGCCTGCGCCTGCCGGCCGATCGCGGCCAGAGCCTGCTGAACCTGGTGCGGGCCCCCGAGTTCGTGAACTACGCCCGCCAGGAAGACTGGCCCGCGCCGCGCCTGGTGCGCAGCCCCGGCGGCGGCGATCGCCTGCTGATGGTGCAGCTCATCTCGTACAACAAGCACCAGCGCATGCTGCTGACGCGCGACGTGACACAGATCGAACGGCTGGAAACCACTCGCCGCGATTTCGTCGCCAACGTCTCGCACGAGCTGCGCACGCCGCTGACGGTGCTCTCGGGCTTCCTGGAAACGCTGCGCGACATGCCCACCGAAGCGCTGAGCGACGAGCAGCGCGAACAGTACATGAAACTGATGCTGGACCAGGCCCAGCGCATGCAGGCCATCGTGGCCGACCTGCTGACCCTGTCCACCCTGGAATCGTCCCCCACCACCGACCCGCAGCCGGTGAACATGCCGGCCCTGATCGAAACGGCCCTGAGCCAGGCGCGCGCCCTGTCGGGCGGCCGCCACGAGATCGTCGGCGAGATCGACGAAGGCCTGGACGTCCTGGGCACCGGCACCGAGCTCGCGTCGGCCATCTCCAACCTGCTGATCAACGCCGTGCGCTACACGCCCGAGGGCGGCCACATCACGGTGCGGTGGCGGCGCGAAGCCGACGGCGATGCCCGCTATTCCGTGAAGGACACCGGCATAGGCATCGCCTCGCATCATCTGCCCCGCCTGACCGAGCGCTTTTACCGCGTGGACCGCAGCCGTTCGCGCGAATCGGGCGGCACGGGGCTGGGGCTGGCGATCACCAAGCACATCGCCATGCGGCACGACGCCGAACTGGAAATCGCCAGCGAGCTAGGCCAGGGCAGCACCTTCGCGCTGCATTTCCCCGACAGCCGGGTGGCGTAGGATTGCGGGCGCCTGAACCCCTGACGCCCGTAGGCTCAAGGCCGTCCGCCGGCGGACCAGGCGTTACCATAGGACGTCAGCCTTTCAGCCGGAGCTGCTTTCCATGGCACAAATCGTCTTGCTCGAGAACATCCACCCCAGCGCGGTCGAGGTCTTCGCCGCCGCGGGCTACAGCGACATCGCCACCCACGCCGGCGCCCTGCCGCCCGACGCGCTGCGCGATGCCCTGCGGGGCGCCAGCGTGGTCGGTATCCGCTCGCGCACCCACCTGGATGCGAGCATCATCGACAGCCTGCCCGACCTGCGCGTCATCGGCTGCTTCTGCATAGGCACCAACCAGGTCGATCTCGCCACCGCGATGGAGCGTGGCGTGCCGGTCTTCAACGCGCCGTTCTCCAACACGCGCTCGGTGGCCGAACTGGTGCTGGCCGAGGCCATCCTGCTGCTGCGCCGGATCCCCGAGAAGAACCTGCGCGTGCACCAGGGCCACTGGGACAAAAGCGCGACCGGCGCCTACGAGGCACGCGGCAAGACCCTGGGCATCATCGGCTACGGCAACATCGGCTCGCAGGTCGGCATCCTGGCCGAGGCCCTCGGCATGCGGGTCATCTTCCACGATGTCGAGGCCAAGCTGCCGCTGGGCAACGCCCGCGCCTACCCCGACCTGTCCGCGCTGCTGGCCGAGTCCGACGTGGTGACCCTGCACGTGCCCGGTGGCCGCTCCACGGAAAACATCATCAACGAGGCCACGCTGTCGCAGATGAAGCGCGGCGCCATCCTGATCAACGCCTCGCGCGGCACCGTGGTCGACATCGATGCCCTGCGGGCCGCGCTGGATGCCGGCCTGCTGCGGGGCGCCGCGCTGGACGTGTTCCCGGTCGAGCCCAAGAGCGTGGACGAACCGCTCAAGAGCCCGCTGATCGGCCTGCCCAACGTCATCCTGACGCCGCACATCGGCGGCAGCACGGTCGAATCGCAGGAAAACATCGGCAAGGAAGTGGCCGAGAAGCTGGTGCGCTTCATCCAGGGCGGCACGACCAAGGGCGCGGTGAACTTCCCCGAGCTGTCCCACCAGGACCTGGCGGGCACCTCGCGCATCCTGCACGTGCATCGCAACGAACCGGGCGCGCTGGCCCTGCTCAACGCGGTCTTCGCCGAGCGCAAGATCAACATCTGCAGCCAGCAACTGCAGACCAAAGGTCCGATCGGCTATGTGCTGACCGATATCGGCAACCAGGCCGACGCGGCGCTGATGGACGCGCTGCGCGCGCTGCCGATGACGGTGCGCTGCGACCTGCTCTAAGGCGAAGGCAGGAAGCGCACCGCCAGGCGTTCCTGCAGGCGGCGGTGGAACTCGGGCACGCGCAGCGCCGCTGCCCGGGTCAGTTCGCGGAACGCCTCGGGCTCGGCGCCCGGCGCGACCCGGGGCGCGGCCCAGATCGCATCGGGAAAATGGCGGTCGCCGCGCCAGCGCGGAATGACGTGCCAGTGCAGGTGGGGCACCATGTTCCCCAGCGCGGCCAGGTTGACCTTGTCGGGCCGCATGTGATCGCGCATGACGGCCTCCACCTCCAGCACCACCCGCATCACGTGCAGCCGGTCCTCGTCGTCCAGGTCGGTCATCTCCGCCGCGTGGGTGCACCAGATCACGCGCACGTAGCCCGGATAGTCCGCATCGTCGACGGCGATCACGCGCAGCCGGTCGTCGCGCCACACGGCCGGCGCGCCGTCGCTGGCGCAAAGGGGGCAGGAATCGGCGGGAGAACTCATCTCGGAAACACCTTGGTGGTCATGACGAACCGCTCTGGCGCAGCTGCGCCTGGCTGATGAAATGCTGCAGGGCCCGCAGGCCGTCCTCGTCCAGGCCGTCCAGGGTGCAGCCCATGTGATGGCCCTGCTCCGGCGCCCGGCGCGGCGTGACATGCATCACCTTCAGGTCCACCCGCAGCCGGATCGCGGGCCCCAGGACCAGCGTCGCGCGCGGCAGCGGCGTGCCCACGGGAAAAGGCAGGCTGCCGGACGGCAGCAGCAAGCCGACCCCGGTCATGCTGATGTCGATCACTTCCAATTCGACGGGAGGGTCGGCCTGGCCGCGGCGCGCCCGCACCACCGGCGCGGGATGGACGGCCGGCCGAACCCGGAAGTACGAGCGCCGCTGGAAGCGGTACAGTTCCAGCGGCAGCAGGCAGGCCAGCCGGCCGCCGTCGGCGCCGGGCAGCCATTGCAGGTTGTGGACGCGAAACTGGATCTTGACGTGGTCCAGGTAGCCGACGGCCACCTTCCATGGCGAAGCGAGCAGGTGTTCCAGGCGGGCATCGCCCCGGGTGCCGAACAGCCACAACAGGCGCCTGCCACGGTCCACCCCGGCAATGGCCGACAGGCAGGACTCACCGTCGGCGGCAACCAGGGCCACGATTTCGGACTGCTCGGCCATGCGTCCGAGCAGTGTCAGGATTTCCAGCGGCTGGGAGATGCGGAAGTCCTCGAGCGAGGCGTCGTCGCTGGCAGGCTCGGGCGTCAGAGGCAGCAGCGGGTGCTCCCTCATGGCTCGCCCTTCCGTGCGTGCGCGCCCGTTCCCAATGCCGCGCCTACAACAGGACCCGCTCGATGCCGCCGTCGTTGGCGCGCCTGACGTAGTCCTCCATCCACTGCTGCCCCAGCACGTGGCGGG
Organism: Pigmentiphaga kullae; assembly: GCF_004216695.1. GTDB lineage: Bacteria > Pseudomonadota > Gammaproteobacteria > Burkholderiales > Burkholderiaceae_B > Pigmentiphaga > Pigmentiphaga kullae. The sequence goes on along the minus strand of NZ_SGXC01000001.1, from coordinate 1,785,734 downwards.
CGATCTCGACCACGATGTAGTCCGCGTCCAGGCTGGCGTCGTCGTTGTAGCGGCTGAGCCCCTGCAGGCACGACGGACAGGAGGTCAGCACCTTGACCTCGCCCTGGAAACCGTCGGCGCGCAGCTTGTCGGCGCCCTTGCGCAGTTCCTCTTCCTTGCGGAAGCGGATCTGCGTGGAGATGTCGGGGCGGGTCACCGCCAGCGTGCCCGACTCGCCGCAACAGCGATCGCTCTTGTCCACGCCCTCGCCCACCAGCGCCCGCACCGTCTTCATCGGATCCTGGAGCTTCATGGGCGTATGGCAGGGATCGTGGTACATGTACCGCGCGCCGGTCACGCCTTCGAGCTTGACGCCCTTCTCCAGCAGGTATTCGTGGATGTCGATCAGGCGGCAGCCCGGGAAGATCTTCTCGAACTCGTAGCCGGCCAGCTGGTCGTAGCAGGTCCCGCAGCTGACCACGACGGTCTTGATGTCGAGGTAGTTGAGCGTGTTCGACATCCGGTGGAACAGCACCCGGTTGTCGGTGATGATCTTCTGCGCCTTGTCGTCCATGCCGTTGCCGCGCTGCGGGTAGCCGCAGCACAGGTAGCCCGGCGGCAGCACGGTCTGCACGCCGGCATGCCACAGCATGGCCTGGGTCGCCAGGCCCACCTGCGAGAACAGCCGCTCGGATCCGCAGCCCGGGAAGTAGAACACCGCCTCGGTATCGGCCGAGGTGGCGCGCGGGTTGCGGATGATGGGGATGTACTTGGCGTCCTCGATGTCCAGCAGCTTGCGCGCGCCCTGCTTGGGCAGGTTGCCGGGCATCTTCTTGTTGACGAAGTGCACCACCTGTTCCCGCATGGGCGGCTTGCCCACCGTGGCCGGCGGATGTTCGGTCTGCTTGCGCGCGAACTTGGCCAGCACGTCGTGGGCCAGGCGCTGCGCCTTGTAGCCGACGTCGACCATGGCCTTGCGCGTGGCGTTGATGGTGCGCGGATCCTTGGCGTTCAGGAAGAACATGGCCGCGGCCGTGCCCGGGTTGAACGACTTGCGGCCCATGCGGCGCAGCAGGCTGCGCATGTTCATGGACACGTCGCCGAAGTCGATGTCCACCGGACAGGGCTTCTCGCACTTGTGGCAGACCGTGCAGTGGTCGGCCACGTCCTCGAATTCTTCCCAGTGCTTGATGCTGATGCCGCGCCGCGTCTGCTCTTCGTACAGGAAGGCCTCGACCAGCAGCGAGGTCGCCAGGATCTTGTTGCGCGGGGAATAGAGCAGGTTGGCGCGCGGCACGTGGGTCGCGCACACGGGCTTGCACTTGCCGCAGCGCAGGCAGTCCTTGATGGCGTGCGAAATCGCGCCGATGTCGCTCTGCTGCATGATCAGCGACTCGTGCCCCAACAGGTTGAAGCTGGGCGTATACGCGTGCCGCAGGTCGCCGCCGGGCATCAGCTTGCCGGCGTTGAAGCGGTTGTGCGGATCGATGCGGCGCTTGTAGTCCTGGAACGGCGCCAGCTCGGCCTCGGACAGGAACTCGTACTTGGTGATGCCGATGCCGTGCTCCCCCGAGATCACCCCGTCCAGGTTGCGCGCGACGTCCATGATGCGCGCGACGGCCTCGTTGGCCTCCTGCAGCATCTCGTAGTTGTCGGAGTTGACGGGGATGTTGGTGTGCACGTTGCCGTCGCCCGCGTGCATGTGCAGCGCGACGAACACCCGGCCCTTGAGTTCCTTGTCGTGGATCTCCTGGGCCCGGACCAGGATGGGCGCGCAGGCCTGGCCGGAGAAGATGCGCGACAGCGGCGCCTTCAGCTCGGCCTTCCAGGACACGCGCACCGTGCGGTCCTGCACCACGTCGAACACGCGCGCCGTGGGCTGCACCTGCAGCCGCTCCTGCAGGGCCGGCAGCAGTTGCCCCAGCCCGATGCGGGCGAACTCGCCCAGCGTGTCGGCCAGCGGCAGGTCCATGCTGCGCAGGATCCAGTTCCAGCGCTCGCGCACCGACTCCAGCAGCTCCAGCGCCTGCACGGCGCGGTCGCCCAGGATCTCTTCGCGCGACAGCTTCTCGCCCTCGCCGTCCTCGCTCTTGCCCACCGGCAGCTCGCCGTCGAAGAACTCGGCCAGCCGGTCGATCAGCCTCAGCTTGTTGCGGGTCGACAGCTCGATGTTGATGCGTTCGATCTCGTCCGTGTACTCGCCCATGCGCGGCAGCGGGATCACCACGTCTTCGTTGATCTTGAAGGCGTTGGTGTGGCGCGCGATGGCGGCCGTGCGCGAACGGTCCAGCCAGAACTTCTTGCGGGCCTCGGCGCTGACCGCGACGAAGCCTTCGCCGTGGCGGGTATTGGCCAGCCGCACGACCTCGCTGGCGGCCACGGCCACGGCGTCCTCGTCGTCGCCGACGATGTCGCCGATCAGGACCATCTTGGGCAGCGTGCCGCGCTTGCTCTTGGTGGCATAGCCCACCGCGCGCAGGTAGCGCTCGTCCAGGTGCTCCAGGCCGGCCAGGATGGCGCCGCGCGCCCGCCCTTCGCCGTCCAGGTAGCCCTTGACCTCGACGATGGACGGAATGGCGTCGCGGGCCTGCCCGAAGAACTCCATGCAGACCGTGCGCACGTGCTTGGGCATGCGGTGCAGCACCCAGCGCGCCGACGTGATCAGGCCGTCGGTGCCTTCCTTCTGCACGCCCGGCAGGCCGGCCAGGAACTTGTCGGTCACGTCCTTGCCCAGGCCTTCCTTGCGGAACACGCGGCCGTGGATGTCCAGCGTCTCGGTACGCAGCAGGTGTTCGCCCGGCTTGCCGGCGCCGTCGAACCACTTCAGCTCGAAGCGTGCCACCGCCACGTCGTGGATCTTGCCCAGGTTGTGCTCGAGGCGCGTGACCTCCAGCCAGTTGCCCTCGGGATCGACCATGCGCCACCAGGCCAGGTTGTCCAGCGCCGTGCCCCACAGCACCGCCTTCTTGCCGCCGGCGTTCATGGCGACGTTGCCGCCCACGCAGGAGGCCTCGGCCGAGGTGGGATCCACGGCGAACACGAAACCGGCCTTGTCGGCCGCGTCGGCCACCCGCTTGGTGACCACGCCCGCGCCGGTGAACACCGTGGCGACCTCGCGGTCCACGCCAGGCAGCGGCCCGACGGTGACTTCGCCCAGGGTCTCGAGCTTCTCGGTATTGATGACGGCGGACTTCCAGGTCAGCGGCACCGCGCCGCCGGTATAGCCCGTGCCGCCCCCGCGCGGGATGATGGTCAGGCCCAGCTCGATACAGCCACGCACCAGCGCGGCGATCTCGTCCTCGCTGTCGGGCGTCAGCACCACGAACGGGAATTCCACCCGCCAGTCGGTGGCGTCGGTGACGTGCGAGACCCGGGACAGCCCGTCGAACTTGATGTTGTCGCGCGCCGTCGTGCGGCCCAGCACCTTCTGCACCCGGCGGCGCAGTTCGGCGGTCTCGTTGAACTCCTGCTCGAAGGCCCGCACGGCGCTGCGCGCCATGTCCAGCAGCCGGCCCACCTTGCCGTCGCGCTCGGCGTCGTCGGGTTCGCGCCGGCGCTCGACCTCGCGCAGCCGGTGGTTCAGCGCCTCGACCAGCAGGCCGCGGCGTTTGGGGTTGTCCAGCAGGTCATCCTGCAGATAGGGATTGCGGCGCACCACCCAGATGTCGCCCAGCACCTCGTACAGCATGCGCGCCGACCGGCCGGTGCGGCGCTCCCCGCGCAGGTCGCACAGCATTTCCCAAGCCTGCGAGCCCAGCAGCCGCTGCACGATTTCCCGGTCGGAAAACGACGTGTAGTTGTACGGAATCTCCCGCAGGCGGGTCGGTGCGTGCGCAGGGGCGAGGGCGATGGGCAGAGGGGCGTTCATGGTGGGGGCTGTACTTCATCCCGAGGGTAGCCGACCATTCTAGCCGATTGCCCCGCCCTCTCGCCGGGGCCGCCCCCCTTTCCCGACCCGTGAAAAGGGTCATATCTCGCGGGAATTGCGTCGAACGCGAGGGAATCCGCCCCGCCGGCGGGCCTAGGAAGCCACGCCCAGGCGCCGCGCCCAGCTCGTTTCCGAGAACCCCACGCTGGCCACGCCGTCCGCCGTCACCAGCACCGGCCGCTTCACCAGCGTCGGATGTTCGGCCACCAGCGCCAGCCACTGCGCCTCGCCGGCGGGCTGCTTGCGGTCCTCCGGCAGGTTGCGCCAGGTCGTGGACGCCCGGTTCACCAGCTTCTCCCAGCCCCCCACCTCCCCCGCCCAGTTCCGCAGCGCGTCCGCGCCCACCGGATGCTCGCGGTAATCGATGAAATCGGCCTCCAGCCCCTGGGCAGCCAGCCATTTACGCGCCTTGCGGCAGGTATCGCAATTGTTCAGTCCGTAGACCCGCGTCGTCATGTGTCCAGATCCTGTTCCAGCTATTTATCGGGAAACACCCACAGCAACGCGGCGGTCATCGTGGCGTAGCGCCCGAACTTGCCGATGGCCATATAGACCACGCAGGCCCGGAAATCCAGGCGCAGCCAACCCGCCACCGCGCACAGCGGATCCCCCACCAGGGGCACCCACGACAGCAGCAGCGTCTTGGCGCCGAACCGCTCTATCCACGCGTGGGCATAGGCGTGCCATCGATCCTTCCGCGTAGGCGCATGCGCCTCGCCCTCGTCCGGCTCCGCCTCGTGTTCGTGAGGATGCCGGGCCTCGTGCCGCGCCTTGATGCGCTCCACCGCCCGCTTGGCCCCCACCCCCATCCAATAGCTGATCACCCCGCCCACGGTATTGCCCGCCGTCGCCACCAGCACCGCCACCCAGAACATCGGCGGCGCCAGCTTCACGTAGCCGAACACCGCCGGCTCGGACCCCATGGGCAGCAGCGTGGCCGATACCAGACTGACCAGGAAAACGGCCGACAGCCCCACCTCGGGCAGGGCCAGCGCGTGGAGCAACCAGTGAACGGAGGATTCCAGCCATTGATGCATGGCGAGAGTTTAGACCACCCCGTACCCGCTTACGCGGGCCCCCTCAAGGGGGCGGCGCTGGCGGACCGGCGGAGCCGGATCCGCGGCGCCCTGGGTAGGAGCCGGACCCGACTATTTCAGGGGGCGAAGCGCCTCTTGAGTCATCTGTGTCAAACTAAAGGACTACGGTTTTTCCACCAACCCCTGACGCAGCATCATGGCTACCGACTATCTCAAGCGCATTCTCACCGCCAAAGTCTACGACGTCGCTATCGAGTCCGCCCTCGAAGCCGCTCCCCAGATTTCGGCGCGAATTGCGAACACGGTGCTGCTCAAAAGGGAAGACACCCAACCTGTCTTCAGCTTCAAGCTGCGGGGGGCCTACAACAAGATGGCCAACCTGCCGCCCAAGGCGCTGGAACGCGGCGTCATCGCCGCCTCCGCGGGCAACCACGCCCAGGGCGTGGCGCTGGCCGCGCAGCGCATGGGCTGCCGGGCCGTCATCGTCATGCCGGTCACCACCCCCCAGCTCAAGATCGACGCGGTCAAGGCCCGCAACGCCGAAGTCGTCCTGCACGGCGAAAGCTTCACCGACGCCTACAACCACGCCAAGCAGTTGGAAGCGAAGGAAAAACTCACCTTCGTCCACCCCTTCGACGACCCCGACGTCATCGCCGGCCAGGGCACCATAGGCATGGAGATCCTGCGCCAGCATCCCGGCCCCATCGACGCCATCTTCGTGGCCATCGGCGGCGGCGGCCTGATCTCCGGCGTGGCTGCCTACGTCAAGCAACTGCGTCCCGAGATCCGCATCATCGGCGTGCAGACCGAAGACTCCGACGCCATGGTCCAGAGCGTGAAGAAAGGCCGCCGCGTCACCCTGCCCGACGTCGGCCTGTTCTCCGACGGCACCGCCGTCAAGCTCGTGGGCGAGGAAACCTACCGCCTTACCCGCAAATACGTGGACGACTTCGTCGTGGTCGACACCGACGCCATCTGCGCGGCGATCAAGGACGTGTTCGAGGAAACCCGCAACGTGCTGGAACCCGCCGGCGCGCTGGCCCTGGCCGGCCTCAAGAAATACGCCGCCCAGCACCGCATGAAGGGCAAGACCCTGGTGGCCATCGCCTGCGGCGCCAACATGAACTTCGACCGGCTGCGCTTCGTGGCCGAGCGCGCGGAAGTGGGCGAGGCCCGCGAAGCCGTGTTCGCCGTCACCATGCCCGAGGAACGCGGCAGCTTCCGCCGCTTCTGCGAACTGGTCGGCAACCGCAACGTGACCGAGTTCAACTACCGGATGGCCGACTCCGAACAAGCCCACGTCTTCGTGGGTCTGCAGACCGCGTCGGCCGGCGAATCCACCAAGATCGCCGCCAACTTCCGGCGCAACGGCTTCACCGCCATCGACCTCACGCACGACGAACTGGCCAAGACCCACCTGCGCCACATGATAGGCGGCAGCGGTCCCCAGGCCAATCACGAGCTGCTGTACCGCTTCGAATTCCCCGAGCGGCCCGGCGCGCTGATGCGCTTCCTGAACTCCATGTCGCCCAACTGGAACATCAGCCTGTTCCACTACCGCAACCAGGGCGGCGACTACGGACAGATCGTCGTGGGGCTGCAAGTGCCGCCGTCCGACAAGAAGACCTTCGCGGCCTTCCTGGCGGAACTGGGCTACCGGCACTGGGACGAGTCGGAAAACCCGGCCTACAAGCTGTTCCTGCGATAGGGCGCGGTCAAGCCAGCTCGAAAACGATATCCTGCGCGCCTTCCCACAGCGTCTTCACGCCCAGGGCGCGCAGGTTCTCCCTGCCCTCGACCACGGTCAGGAAATGGTTGCCCGCCAGTTGGCCCATCTTGCTGGCGAACATGCAGCTGCCATAGGCCAGGATGATTTCGGTCTCGCTGTAGCCGCCCGGATAGAACAGGATATCCCCCACCGACGGATGGCTGGTGTGGTTCTCGAACCCCACGCCCAGCTTGAACTCGCCCAGCGGAATCCAGCAGCCCTCGCCGCTCCAGCGCACGTGGATGATCTTCTGTTTGTAGGGCAGCAGCTTCAGGAAGGCGGCCACGGTCTCGGGAGCATCCGGATTGGTCTCGGCGATGAACTCGTATTCGGCGGCGCGTATGCGGATTCTTGTCATGGTTGCCTGCGTGAGGTGGGGCCGGTGACGGGCCCGGGATGAGGAGAAAAAGGCCGGCGAAGCCGCCTCGGTTTAATCAAATGGCCGGCCGGTTCAGGCCGCGGAGACGGGATCGGGATCGCCGATCCACTTCGTGACGGTCGGCGCCTTCCAGTCCGCCAGCCCATCGAGCAGCGCGCCCGGGTCGGCCTCGATCACGATCATGTCGCGGTGCTCGGGCTTCATGAAACCCTCCTGCACCGCGTGCGTCAGCATGGCGCGCATGGGCTCGTAGAAGCCCCGCACGTTCAACACGCCGCACGCCTTGGTATGGTCCCCCAGCTGCGTCAGCGTGGCGGCCTCGAACAACTCCTCGAAGGTCCCCAGTCCGCCAGGCATCGCGATGAAGGCATCGGCCAGGTCCGCCATGCGCGCCTTGCGCGCCCGCATATCCGCCACGATCTCGTGCGAAGTCAGGCCCGGATGCAGATGGCCGCGATCATGCAGGCGGCGATTGATGATACCCACCGCCTGGCCGCCGGCCTCCAGCACCGTGTCGGCCATGATGCCCATCAGGCCCTTGTGGGTGCCGCCGTAGACCAGCGTCAGACCCCGGGCCGCGATCTGCGCGCCCAACTGCCGCGCGGCCTGGGCGTACTCGTCCGAGAAACCGAAATTCGAGCCGCAGAAGACCGCGACCCGGCCCAGAGCAAACGCTGTGGTGTCCATGAAAAAACCCCCGTGCCGAAGCGTGAAAGTGTAAACGCAATGCCGCGCCTTCTCGACGGGAGTCACCACCGTGTAACGCGAGGCACGCAGGATGGCAGCGCTCCACACCCGAGCCTCCACCCACCCGCATCCCGAGAACGATGAGCGAACACACCTATCCCGTCATCCCCCTGGACTTCTCCCTGCGCCGGGCCTTCCTGCTCAAGACCTTCCGCACCGCCGGCGCAGTCAGCCTGACGGGCTTCCTGGCCGCCTGTGGCGGCGACGGCGACGACACCGCGCCGGTCGACCCCAAGCCCCCGGTCGAGAAATTCAACCCCTTCGCCAAGTTCACCGAACTGCAGCCCGCCGACGCCAACGGCGTGATGCTGCCCAAGGGGCTCTCGTCCCGCATCGTCGCGCGCAGCGGCAAGGCGCCGGTCAGCGGCGGCAGCTTCCTGTGGCATGCCGCGCCCGACGGCGGCGCCTGTTATGCCACCGACGACGGCGGCTGGATCTACGTCAGCAACGCCGAAATGACCGCCCCGCTGGGAGGCGTCAGCGCCCTCAAGTTCGACAAGGCCGGCAAGGTCATCGACGCCTACCCCATCCTGAAAAGCACCTCCGGCAACTGCGCCGGCGGCCCCACGCCCTGGAACACCTGGCTGTCGTGCGAGGAATTCGAACTCACCCAGCAGATCGCCGGCATGGTCTGGGAATGCGACCCCTACCACCCCTGGTCCGACGCCAACCCGCCCCGCGCCTGGCCCGCCCTGGGCAAATACGCGCACGAAGCGGTGTGCGTCGACCCGTCCAACCGCATGCTGTACCTGACCGAGGACGCCAGCGGCGGACGCATCTACCGCTACGTCTGCGACTCGACCGACTGGCCCGCCGGCGCTGATCGCCCCGTCAAGTTCGAATCCGGCCAGTTGCAAGTGCTGCGCATCGACGCCCTGCCCCGCGACGCCGACTCCTCCGACGCCGCCTACGCGAACCTCATCGGCTTCGGCAAGACACCGGTTTCCGTCACCTGGGAACCCGTGGCCTTCCCCGACCAGGGCCAGAAGAACATCCGCGACACCTTGCGCAAGGGCGGCATCCTGCCCCCCGGCAACTACTTCCAGAAAGCCGAAGGCATCTGGTTCTTCAACGGCATCGTGTTCTTCGTCACGTCCCGCAACAGCCGCATCTGGGCCTACGACACCGCCCACCGCACCCTCGAAGTCATCTTCGACGGCAAGCTGGGTCCGGCCGAGACCCACAGCATCGACGAACCGGACAACATCACCATCACCTCGTTCGGCGAAATGCTGGTGGCCGAGGATGCGGGCAACCTGGAGATCGGCGTGCTGCGCGACGATGGCACGTCGCAGGCCGTGATGCGACTGGTCGGCCACGACGACAGCGAAATCACCGGCCCCGCGGTGTCGCCCGACGGTACCCGGCTCTACTTCAGCTCGCAGCGCGGCACGGCGGGCAAGTCGGAGGAAGGGATCACGTTCGAGGTGTTGTTGCCGACGAAGCTGGTGATGTAGGGCTGCGGGGGCGGGCTGCCAGCCATAGGGCAGTCCGGACAAGCTGTACCGGGGGACGCGCAGGAAGGCAGAATTTGCTTCCTCCATCCTCTGGTTTTGTCCCCGCGGGAGCGGGGAACACTGCACCGCCTGATTGTTCAACTGCTCGCCCTTCGGTTCATCCCCGCTTGCGCGGGGAACACTTTACCCAAAAGTGCTACGACGGGCAGAACTTCGGTTCATCCCCGCTTACACGGGGAACACTCGTGGACATTCTCGGTCTCCTGCTGCGCCTGCGGTTCATCCCCGCTTACGCGGGGAACACACATGCCGCAGCCTCCAGCCGCGCGCCGAGTCCGGTTCATCCCCGCTTACGCGGGGAACACAAGCGCCAGGAGCCAAGGCTGGACGCCCTGCGCGGTTCATCCCCGCTTACGCGGGGAACACGGGCGTCGCGTTCGTCACGCTGGACCCGAAGCCAGTTCATCCCCGCTTACGCGGGGAACACATGATGCCGCCGAACGACAGCGCCCGTCCGCTCGGTTCATCCCCGCTCCCGCGGGGAACACCGAAGCGCGGCGCCCAGAACGCGGCGATCTCCGGGTTCATCCCCGCTCCCGCGGGGAACACACCAATTCTAACCACTTGTTTTCAAAGGAAAAAATTGGATGCCCAAAATCTACCAACTTTTTGTTAAAGAACCCTGCCCCCGACAAGCAAGACACCACACTAGAGCACTTCGTAGCCCTCGAGTCTCTACGACTGCCCCAAAACATCCATGCAGCCAGCAACCTCGCCGAACCTCCTGCCTCGCAACCGCGGCAAGACCTTGCTCCACCTGCATACGAAGCTGCCACCCAACGATCGAAACCGTCGACGACCCAAGTGTATCGACTTTGGCTGCAACCCTCTGGCCTGTCGTCACGAGGGTCCGAAACCTACGTCCGGGGCAACAGCTGAAATACCAGATAGCGATTCGTTGATCGGTATCTCTAGTCCCAAGGCAGCCAAGCCGGCCGCATGAGCGGCGTCATGGGCCAAATCGAAACGGTTTTCGATGGACAAAGAAAGATTGAGCGCATCCTTCAGCCTTGCATGGTCTGATGGCTTCAGGCCATCAGGGGCACCATCGTCGACCAGCATCACGCCATGGCCATGTCGTTCTTGCGCTGCGCCCACCCGGTCAGCCTGACTTCGACCAGGGCAGAAATCGCATACAGCGCGACGCCCAGCACCGCCAGGATGAACAAGCCGGCGAACACCAGCGGCACGTCGAAATTGCCGCTTGCGATCATCATCACGTTGCCGATGCCTTTGTTGGCGGCCACGGTTTCGGACAGCACCGTGCCGACGAAGGAAAGGGTAATCGCGATCTTCAGCGACGCGAACAGATAAGGCAGCGCGCGCGGCAGTCCCACGTTCCAGAGCACGTCGCCCTTGCTTGCCCCCAGCACCTTCAGGACGTCCTCCAGTTCCGGCTCGGTGTTGGCCAGCCCCGTGGCGACGTTGACCACCACGGGAAAGATGCTGATGACGAGCGAAGTCAGGATCGCGGGCATGGTGCCGGCGCCGAACCAGACGACGAAGATGGGAACCACGGCGACTTTGGGAATGCTGGAAAAGCCGACCAGCAGCGGATAGGCCACGTCGTAGGCCAGGCGCGAGGAACCGATGATCACGCCCACCACGATGCCCACCAGTACACCAAGCACGAAGCCGGTCACCGTCGTGTAGAGCGTCTGCACGGTATGCGGCCAGAGCAGCGGCATCTTCTCCACCAGCACGCCGGCAATCTGGCTGGGGCGCGGCAGGACCAGGTCGGATACGCCCGTTGCCAGGCAGACGGCTTCCCACAGCAGGAAAAAGCCCGCCAAGGCCAGGACGGACAGGATGCGGCGTTTCGCCTTGGGCGAAAGCAGCGGCGTGTTCTCTTCGTTCATGCGACTCTCCTGGCGAGCGGCTCGATCTTGGCGGGGGCGGTGTCTTGTTCCGTGCGCGCATGGGCGATGCGCATGCGCAGTTCCTGGACCAGGGTGGCGAACTCGGGCGCGTAGCTGTCCTCCAGCGTGCGCGGCCGGGCGAAATCGACCGTCCGGTCTTCCAGAATGCGGCCGGGGCGCGAACTCATCACGCAAATGCGATTGGCCAGGTATGCGGATTCGCGCAGGTCGTGGGTTACCAGCAGCACTGTCGGCCGCTTGGCGATCCAGAGATCCTGCATGATGGCCCACAGTTCTTCGCGGGTGAACTGGTCCAGCGCGCCGAACGGTTCATCCAGCAACAGCAGTTGCGGATCATGCACCAGCGCACGGCACAGCGATGCCCGCTGCAGCATGCCGCCGGACAACTGCCATGGGCGCTTGTCGCCGAAGCCTTTCAGGCCGACCTGCTCCAACAGCGCCTCGGCCCGCTCGGCGAACTCGCCCCGCTTCTTCCGGCCATAGTCGGCGCGGAATGGCTGGACGATCTTGAGCGGGATCATGACGTTCTCGCGTATGGTCAGCCAGGGCAGCATGGTGGGGTTCTGGAACGCCAGGCCGATGCGCACGCGCGGCGTATGCGGGTCGACCGGTCCGGCGCCTTTCGCACCCGCCTCCCGCCCGCCGACGATGACCCCGCCGGAACTGGGGCGGAGCAGTCCCGCCACCAGTTTCAGGATGGTGGATTTTCCGCAGCCGCTGGGGCCGACCAAGGCGACGAAGTCGCCCTGGCCGATGTCCAGGTCGGTATGGTCCAGCGCCAATGTGCCGCCGCCATAGCGCAGCGTCACGTCGGCCAGTTCGATGAAGGATCGAGTCATGGAATCATCCCCTGAGGAGAGACGGCGCGCCGATGCGCAGGGTGGCGGCCACGGGCCCGCCGCCGGCCGGCTTATCGAGGATGTTCGACGTGTAGGTCTCGACGTTGCGCGGCTTGGCGGCCGGCATGCGCTGCACGTCCTTGATCGACCGCCCCCACCCGGCGGCCTCCTCGACCAGCCGGCCATCGCGCATGACGAAGCGCCCGCGCACCAGCGTGTGCAGCGGATACCCCTTCACGGCGCGGCCGTTCCATGGCGAGATCTTGCTGATGCTGTGCAGCTTGCCTTCGGACAGCACCCCTTCGCGCTCCAGGTCCACGACGGCGATGTCCGCATGCGCGCCGGCGGCGATCACGCCTTTCGTGCCATAAAGCCCCCAGGCCTTGGCCGGGTTGACCGAACTCCAGCGCACATAATCCATGAGGCTTGCCCGACCTCGGCTGATTTCGGTCAGCATCAGCGGCATCTGCGTCTCCACGCCGGGAAAGCCGCAGTCGCATTGCCAGATATTGGGCCGGCTCTTCTCCTCCGGCGTGTGCGGAGCATGGTCGGTGGCGATCATGTCGATCACGCCCTCCATCAGGGCATCCCACAGCGGCTGGTTGTGATGAGGCTCCCGTATGGGCGGGTTCAGGCGCAGGATGCCGCCCAGGCGCGTCATGTCGCCGACGTTCAGCAATAGGTACTGCGGGCAGGTCTCGACCGTGACATCCACACCGCGCCGTTTGGCATCGCGCAGCAGGAACAGCGAATCGCGCGAGCTGTGATGGGCGATGTGCACCCGGGCCCCCGTCCATTCGGCCAGCGTCAGGACCCGGCCGATGGCCTCGATCTCGCACACTGCGGGCCGCGAGGCCAGATGGGCCATGGCGTCGATGCGGCCCGCCTCTTCCATGCGCTGCTGGCGGCGCGCCATGATGGAGGAGTTCTCGGCATGCACGACCGTGCGTATGCCCAGCGGCGCCAGTTTCTCGAACCCCTCCAGCAGCGCGCCGTCGGTCGGCGCGGGCAGATTGCCGAACGTATTGCCGACGAAGGCCTTGAAGCTGGTCACGCCCGCGTCCAGCAGTTCTTCCAGCCGGTCTATGGTGTCGTCGCCCAGGAGGCCATGGATGCCGTAGTCCACATACGAAGACTCCGCCGCCTTCTGCTTGATGCGCAGCGCCTCGACCGTGCCGGTGGCGGGATTGGTGTTGGGCATCTCGAACACGGTGGTGACGCCGCCGCAGGCCGCCGCCGCCGATCCGCTCTTCCAGGTTTCCTTGTTGGGATACCCCGGATCGCGAAAATGCACGTGGCTGTCGATCGCGCCGGGCAGGAGATACAGGCCGTCGGCCTGCAGCGTCTCGCGCGCGGAAGGCATCATATCGTCGTGGCCGACGGCGACGATGCGGCCATCGGCAATGGCGACCGACGCCTCGACGATCTGGTCGGGCGACACGATCCTGCCGCCACGGATGAGAAGATCCACCTGGCTCATGCGTCTTCTCCTTACAGTGCCGCCCAGCCGCCGTCGACCGGCAGGTCGACGCCGGTGATCTGGCGGGATGCCTCGCTGGCCAGGAAGAGGCAGGCCATGGCGACGTCCTCATCGGTGGAAACGCGGCGCAGCGCATAGTCGGCGGCATGGCGCGCCATGGCCTCTTCCAGCGGAATACCCTGCTTGCTCGCCAGGTCGGCGCAGACCTTCTCGCGAAAACGCGGGCCGTCGACCATGCCGGGAGCAACGCAGTTGACGTTGACGTTGTGCGGACCCGCCTCCAGGGCAAAGCTCTTGGTAATGCCCCGCAGGCCCCATTTCGATGCGGAATACGCCATGCGGCCGGCGCGGCCGCGCATGCCGAACGTACCTCCGACGTTGACGATCTTGCCGTAGCGCCGGCTGATCATGCCCGGCAGCACCGCGTGCATGGTGTTGAAGCAACCTTTCATGTTCAGGCCGACGATGTCGTCGAACTCCTCGGCGGTGGTCTCCCATCCGGTCTTGCCGATCGGGCCCGACCCGCCGGCAACGTTGACCAGGATGTCGACCCGGCCGAACAGCTCTTCGGCCTCCCGCCCCAGCGCCTCGGTCTGGCCGGCGTCGGTCAGGTCGCAACGGACCACCCTGACCCGCACCCCCAGCGCGCGCGCCTCGGCCGCGACCGGCTCGATGGCGGCGACATCCCGCCCGGCCAGCACCAGTGCGCATCCTTCGCGGGCGAAGGCCAGGGTGATCGCCCGGCCCATGCCTTTGGCGGGGCCGGTGATGACGGCCACTTTGTCTTTCAGCTGCAATTCCATGTTTTATCTCTCGTCCAATGCGGTAGTACTCGATCCCGCCCACGCCCGGCCGCCGCCGGCGCTGCGGGGGGTTCAGAAATGCGTGGGCCGCTCGGCGCGCGCCGGCAGGAAGCCGCGATCGAACACCGTCGATACGGCGGGCGTGCTGCCCAGCTGGTTGGCCTGCACCACGAGATCGATGGCCCGCTTCAGGCGGGCATCGTCCACGTCGCCGAGCCCGATCCTGGCGATCTCGGGATGGCTCATGTCGCGCTTCATGGTGGCCAGCAACTTCTCTTTCTCCAGGTCGGCCCTAAGCAGCGGTTCGCGCTTGAGCACCGCGGCGATACCGGCATCGGGATCGGCCACGACCTCCTTGAGCGCCTTGTTGAGCGCGCGCAGGAAGCCCTTGACCGCCTCGGGGTTCTCCTTGGCGAACTTGCGCGAGAACATGATGGTGTTGGAGTAGAGGTCCAGGCCGTAGTCGGCGTACTTGATGAAGCGCAGGTCCTTGTCGGGATCCATGCCGCTCAGCTTGGCGGCGAACCACACCGTGTTGACGTAGCCGAACACACCGTCGACCTGGTCGCGCAGCAGCATCTGCTCGCGCAGGTTGGGCGCCATGTTGTTGATCCTGACCTTGGCCGGGTCGAACCCCGCCACCTTCGCCAGCGTCGGGAACAGCTTCAGGGCGCCATCGGTGGCCGGCCCGCCAAGGGTGCGGCCTTCGAAGTCCCTGGGGCTCCGGATCGGACTGTCCTGCTTCACCACGACCGTGAACGGCGCGACGTTGTACAGCATGTAGACGGCCACCGGCGCATCGTCGGGGCGGCGCGCGGCAAAGTCGATCAGCGCGTTCATGTCGCCGAACGCAGCCGTATACGTGCCGGCGGCGACCTTGGGCACGCCGGCGGCCGATCCCTCGCCCTGGTCGATCTGGACATCGAGCCCCTCGGCCTTGAAATAGCCGCGCTCCTGGGCCAGGAAGAACCAGGCCTGAGCCCCCTCGTACTTCCAGTTCAAGGTCAGCTTGATCCGGGTCTGGGCATGGGCCGCCGCGGGAAGCGCCAGCAGGCACAATCCCAACGCGGCGGCACCGGCCGCGGCACGAGCCAGCCGTTTTAGACGATCGATCATGGAGCGACTCCCAGGGAGCGAGGGGTGGAGGAAAGCCCCGGCGATTGCGGAGCGTTGGCAGCCAAGGCGCCGGCCAGGTCTTGCGCGCTGGCGACAAAGCCGTGCAGTTGCCTGACCAGGAAATGAATGGCCTGGGTGACGTAGGCGGGCGACGGCGACCCGCAGGCATCGGCCAGGAGGATGTTGTCGTAGCCGAGAAACCCCGCGTCCTGCAGCGTGGAGAACACGCAGCGGTCGGTGTTCACGCCTGCGTAGAACAGTGTCGTGATGCCCTGCTGGCGCAGCAGGCTGTCCAGTTCGTTGTCCCAGAAGCCGCTGAGGCGATGCTTGTAGACGACCGCGTCGTCCGCCGCCAAGGGCAGTTCATCGACCACGCGCGCGCCCCACTCGCCGGCCACGACGCTGGGGCCGCGATCGTCGGGCGAGCGCTCGGCATAGCCCACGCCATCGGCGCTGCGCTTGCCCTTGAAAAGAAGCGTGGGACTCAGGTTGAGGCGATCGGCGCGCACGCCCCAGTTGAGCCAGACGACCCGGCCTCCCGCGGCACGCCAGGCCGGCAACAGCGCGGCAATGGCCGGGATGGGCGCGCGCATGGGCGAGACGTCCACGCCCTTCTGGCCGAACCAGCCGCTGGCATGACAGAAGTCATTCTGCATGTCGACCACGATCAACGCCGAGCGGGCAAGATCGAACTCCAGCGCCTGTCCGTCGGACGGCAGACGCAGCGGCCGGGGTGGGCGGGGCGAACGGACGAGACTCAGGCAATCGTCTCGTTGCGTCCAGGCGTTGTCCGGCGAAGGGCCGAAGGAATGGGTGAGAGCAGTCGGTACGGTCATGGTTGGGACGATGCGAGGGTCCCGGCGGATCCCGGAACATGATTTGCTCTATGCAATGACCGTACCCGTCCACCCGATTCAGCGATCCCGTTCAATGCCATTTAACGGACTACCCGTTGCCGTATCGGCAACGATGCGTAATCTGCCCGCGCCGCCCCTGGCGGGCGGCCTTTCCGCTCGGCAGGCCCCCTCGCCCATGCGGCGACCCCGCCGCCGCCGATGCGCCTCGGACACGTGCCGGCCCACGCACCAAATCGAAGCGGCATGCCCGCCGCCGGGCGGCCCGGGCCACGAAACGGTGCGCCCATCCTTTTCCCACTTCCAGGCCCTTCACTCATGAACCACCTGCGCTTTCTCCGCTACGTCGACGAAGTCGCCCGCGTCGGCTCCATCCGCCAGGCCGCCGAGCGGCTCCACGTCGCGCCGTCGGCCGTCAACCGCCGCATCCAGGACCTGGAGGAAGAACTGGGCACGCCCATCTTCGAGCGCCTTCCCCGGGGCATGCGGTTGACCACCGCGGGCGAGCTTTTCGTGCGCTACATACGCGGCCGGAGCGCCGAACTCGACGGCGTCCGGTCGCAGATCGAAGAATTGAAGGGAAAGCGCCGCGGCACCGTCCGGATAGTCGCCAGCCAGGCGCTCGGACCGGTCTACCTGCCCGGCGCGGTGTCCTCGTTCCGTGCCGCCCATCCGCTGGTCTCGTTCGAGGTGACCTTCGGCGATCACCTGCAGGCGCTCGAGGCACTGCGCGCTTTCGACGTGGATCTGGCGCTGGTCTTCAACCTCGCGCCGGAGGCCGACATCGAATCCATCAGGCAGTTCGACCAGCCCCTGGTCGCCCTGATGCACCGCAGCCATCCCCTGGCCGGGCAGCCCCGCGTCTACTTGCGCGACTGTGCCGACTACCCTGTCGTACTGCCCGATCGCGACATAGGCGGCCGCCAGTTGCTGGAGCGCTTCATGATGCGCAGTTCGGTCAAGCTGCGCCCGATGGTGGAAAGCAACTCGTTCGAATTCCTGCGCGGCTGCCTCTACTACCAGCAGGCCATTTCCTTCCAGATTGCCATCGGGGCGGTCACCGAGGGCGGGGAGCTGGTCGCGCGACAGTTGGAGGACCGGCATTTCCCCAGGGGCAAGCTGGTGCTGGCGAGTTTGCGGCACCGCCAGCTGCCGGTGATCGCGCATGCCTTCGTCGAGCACATCCAGCAGACGCTGGAGGCAGCCGAAGCTTGAGGCTCCGCCCCCGGGCGCGGATCAGACCACGCGCAGCGGCCCCGCCATGTGCATGCCGCGCTTGAACACGGCAAGCCGGGCCGCCTGCCGCAATATCGCGTCGGGCACGGAATGCGCATCCAGCAACACCAGATCCGCATGACGGCCAGGCTCCATGCCGTAGTCACGCAATCGCAGCATGCGCGCCGCATTGCCGGTCATGGTCGTCCAGATCCGCTCCAGTCCGGCGTTGTGGAGTTGGCGCGTGATCTGCGCGAGCAGCAGCATGGCCTTGAGCGGGTCGGCATCGCCATAGCGCACGAACGGATCGCGCATGTTGTCGGTGCCACAGGCCACGTTGACCCCGGCCTCCATCAACTCGAGCACGCGCGTGAGCCGCATGCGGGTCGGCAGTACGCAGACGTTCACCTCGGCGCGCCTGACGGCGTCGATCGCGTCGGCCGCCTCGGCATCGCCGACCGCGGCCAGCGATGCGATGTGCGATACCGCCACCCGCCCCTGCCATCCCTGCTCCAGCGTTTTGTGCGCCACATAGGGCAGGGTGAACGACTCGGGCGTATCCCAGTTGTCGAGGTGATAGTCGATGTCGCAGTCGTAGCGCGCGGCCAGCGCGAAGCTCGCGTCCACCTGGCGCTCGGGATCCGATGGCCACAGCGCCCGGTTGACGTTGCCGCCGACGATGCGCACGCCGGCCTCCAGGGCCTGCTCGATGTACGGTGCCGCGCCGTCCTCGATCGAGCCCGCGGTCTCGAACCAGCCTTCCTGGGGAAACGCGATGACCTGCACGTCCACCGCGCCGGCCAGCGCCCGGGCCGCCGCGCGCACGCCGGCCACGGCCCGCAGGCCGACATGGCGGTCAGCCTCGCAGTTGGTGCGCGCCGCGGTCGTGCCATGCGCCAGCCCCATTCGCAAGGACGCCGCCGCGCGGGCGGCGACGTCCTCCTCGGTGAAGCCGGCCTTCAGGCGGCGCACCGCCCGGATCGCCGCATCCAGGTCGGACGCGGCCACGGCGTCGTCCACCCGGTCGCTGGTCAGCGCCTTGTCCACATGGACATGAGGGTCGACGAAGGCCGTCGAGAGCAGCCGTCCGCCCGCGTCCCAGGCGTCGGCATATCGGCCGCCGTCGCCCTCCGGCGCGATCTCGGCAATGCGTCCCCCGGCCACGATCACGCGCCACCGCCCTTCGCGCCCGGGAAGGACCGCATTGCGGATGCCCCAGGCATCCGTTGCCGCCGGCACGGCCGTCATAGCGGCAGCTTGGCCGCGCGTTCGGCCTTGGGCGGCAGGAAGCTCCGGTTGAACACCTCGCCCACCGACGGCTTGCGGGGCAGGCCGTAGCTGTCGGCGATCTGATCGATGGCGCGCGCCATGCGCTCGTCCCGCACGTCGCCCAACCCGATTTCGGCCACCTCGGATGTCAGGATGGAATGCTTGAGAACGTACAGCATGCGGCGCTTCTCGATGCTCTTGTCGATCAGCGGTTCATTGCGCGCCAGGTTGTCGATGCAGGCGTCCGCCGCGGCGATGCATTCCTTCATCGCCCGATTGACCGCCTTCACCAGGCCACCCACCGCGCGCGGCTGCTCGGCCAGCAGCTTGGGAGATACCAGCACGCCATTGCTGTACAGATCGAGACCGTTGTCGTTGTAGAAGATCCAACGGATGTCCTTGTCCGGATCCACATGCTGGGCGACCAGGTTCATGTAGCTGGTGGCGGCGAATACCGCCGAGGCATCCACCTGCCCGCGCAGCAGCATCTGCTCCTGCAGGTTCGGGGCCATGTTGGTCCAGCTCACTTTCTTCTCGTCGATGCCGTTGCGCCTGGCGAGCGCGGTGAAGACCTTCAGCGCCGCCGCGCCCGCGGGCGACCCCAGCGTCTTGCCCTCGACGTCCTTGAGCGTCTTGATGGGCCCGTCGGCCTTGGTGATCAGCGCAAACGGCGCCTGGTTGTAGATCATGTAGACCATGACCGGCGCCTCGCCGGGCTTGGACGCGGCGTTCTGGATGATGGCGTTCACGTCGCCCACGCCCGCCTGGTAGCCCCCGGACATGACGCGTGTCACCGCCGCCGCCGACCCGTCGCCCTGGTCGATGGCCACGTCCAGGTTCTCGTCCTTGAAATAGCCCTTGTCCCTGGCCCAGTAGAACCAGGCATGAACACCCTGGATCTTCCAGTCCAGCATGAATCTGATCTTGGCGGGCGACTGCGCGGCGGCGGGCAAGGCGCACGCCAGGGCGACCAGGCCGGCGCCCCGGGTAATCCAGCGAAAAATAGACATGTCGGATCGTTCCTTCGATAAGGTTTCGACCCGGAAGGCAATCCGCCTCGCTGCTACGAGCGGCGGGATGCCCGCTGGTGGTGCATGCGGGGCCCCGCTCCAGGCCACGCCCGACTCATGCATACCTTGTGCCAGTTGGCGTACTCGAACCCTGCCTTTTCACGGCCCGTCCGTTGCCGTATTGGCAACGGACGGGCGGGCTGGCGTGCTCAGTGTCCGGATTTGCGCTTGCCGCCCGGTTCCAGCAGCCGCGGATCGAGCGCGTTCAGGTGTTCGTAGATGTCGAGCATGGCCGACTTCAGCCGGGCCACTTCGCTCCTGCCGAAACTGTGAATGGCCACTTCCTCGAACTCGACAGCCTGCGGAATCAGTTCTTCCGCCAGCCGTCTTCCTTCCACGGTGAGATTGATCGCTACGGCGCGCGCATTGTCCTCCAGCCGGTTCCGGACCACCAGGCCGCGCTCCTCCATGGTGCCGACCAGCCGCGACAGCGACGACACCTCCAGCGTGGTCGCCTTGCCCAGTTCGTTCAGTCTCTGGTCGCCCGTCTCCCATAGCGACACCAGCACGCGATACATCGGCAGCGTGAGGTCATAAGGCTTGAGCCGCTTGCTGAACAACTCGCCTATGCGCACACCCACGCGGTTGAGCAAGTAGGGAAAGGAATCGGTCAATCGATACATGGTCAAGGCTGCGCTCAGGAACCGGGGCAGAGAAAACCCCTATCTGATTTGAACTTTACAATAGTTGTATTTTCAATTGTTGTATGTGAAACTTTACGAACAGCACAAAGAACATGGAGGAAGACATATGGCCGCCACGCCTTCCGGCAACATGCAAGCCGCATTTCGCCAGGCCATGCGCAGCATCGCCGCCACCGTCTCCATCATCACCGCTGGCGACCGCGAGCGCGGCCATGGCATGACCGCCACCGCGGTCACCTCTGTATCGCTCGATCCCGCGGCGCTGCTGGTCTGCATCAATAACCGCACGCTGCTGCATCACATCATGTCCTCGACCGAGCGGTTCTGCGTCAACGTATTGGCGCAGGAGCACCAGGACCTTTCCGCCGCCTTCAGCGGCGCGGTCGCATCCGGCGAACGGTTTGCCCTGGGCGACTGGGCCGAAACCGAAGAAGGCATCAAGCACCTGGCCTCGGCGCAGGCTCGCATTTTCTGCGTCAAGAAACTCGCCGTTCCTTTCGGCACGCACACCGTCTTCATCGGCGAGGTCGACGACGTGCAGTTGTCAGACCGCAGCGCCCCGCTGCTTTACCAGAACGCAACTTATTGCCGCGCGATCCCCATGGCGTCGGGCTAGCGCATTTCCACTCTCTTGCACCGCGTACCGGGAGGCCGGTCATTCATGTACACAACTCGGAGGACCATCATGAGCAGTTTCGCGGAACACGCAATTCTGTCGCCGCCGGGCGGCACGGACGCTCCCTCCCCGACCCTCGTCGCCGCATTGCGCGAGCTGGCGCCCGGCTTGCGCGCCGCTGCGCGAGAAGTGGAGGCCGCACGCCGCATACCCGTTGCTCACATGGAACTCGTGCGCGCCACCGGCTTTTTCGACTTGGTCAAGCCGGCTGAATACGGCGGCGCCGAGCAAAGCTTCGCAGCGCTGGTCGAGGCCAATCTACTCCTCGCGCAGCACTGCGCATCGACCGCCTGGGTGTGCGGCCTGCTGGCCGCGCATCAATGGCTGCTGGCGGGCTTTCCGGCGGAAGCGCAGCACGACGTCTGGGGCGCCGACCCCGATGCGCTGCTATGCGGATCGTATGCACCGGCAAGCCGGGCGCAGCCGACCCCAGGCGGCCTGCGGTTGAGCGGAAGCTGGAGCTTTGCCAGTGGTTGCGAGAACGCCCGGTGGGCGCTCTGCGCCGCCATGGTGCCGTGCGCCGACGATCCGGCTCGCCTGGAGCCAGCCTTCCTGCTGGTACCCGCGGCGGACTATCGCATCGTCGACACATGGGATGTGGTCGGGCTGGCGGGCACGGGCAGCAAGACACTGGTGCTCGACGATGTGTACGTGCCTGCACATCGTCTGCTGACCTTCGCCCAGACCACGTCGGGCAACACTCCAGGCGCGGCGCATTACCGGCCAGTCCCTGGCTACCGCATTCCCATGCTGACCGTCATTCCCTCGTGCCTGGCCTCGGTCGCGGTAGGAGCCGCGCAGGGGGCACTCGACGAGTACGTAGCGGCCGTCAGCGGCCGCGTCACCCGCGGCGCGGTGGCCGGCGCGCATCAGAAGATGGCCGAGTTCGCCACCGTCCAGTTACGCGTCGCGGAAGCGGCAGCCAGCGCGGACGCGGCGCGGGAGATACTTCTACGCGACCTGCGCTGGGTCACCGCCAGGGTCGGCGGTGGCCATGCCGTGACCGAGGAAGACCGCATCGTTTGCCGGCGCGGCCAGTCGTTCGCGGTATCGCTGGCGCTGCAGGCGATCGAGGCCCTCAACGCGTCCACCGGCGGCGCGGGCCTGCAGATGGACAACCCGGTGCAGCGGGCCTGGCGCGACATCAACGCGGTCGGCCGCCACATCAGCATGAACTGGGATGCGGTGGGCACGATGTACGGTCAGATGGCGCTCGGGTTGACGCCGCGCGGGCAATATTGACCCCCCCCTACGCCCTTCGGGCGCCCCCCAGGGGGCGATGCGGGTGGACCGGCGGAGCCGGATCCACCGCATCCTGGGTCTAGTACCCGTTTCTTGGGTTGTGGCGCCGGTGCTTCGCTGGCTGCCAGCGGTAGCAGTGGCGTGACACCTCAAGAAGCTCGTACTAGATCCCGGGCACCGCGTGCTGCGTGAATTGGGATCTTGCATTTTCTGACTGCATGTAAAGGAGAGAGGAATGAAAGGAAAAATCGCGCTGGAAGAACATTTCGCCACGGAAGAGACCCTGATGGATTCGGCGGGCTTCGTGCCGGAGAAGGACTGGCCGGAGCTGAAGTCGCGGCTGCTCGATATCCAGGACAGGCGGCTGCGCTTGATGGACGAGCATGGCATCGAGGTCATGATCCTGTCGCTGAACGCGCCGGCGGTGCAGGCCATCGGGGACCACAGCAAGGCGCATGAGACGGCCCGCAGGGCCAACGACTTCCTGGCCGAGCAAGTGGCCAAGCGGCCGGACCGGTTCCGCGGCTTTGCCGCGCTGGCCATGCAGGAGCCGGAACTCGCGGCGGCCGAACTGGAGCGCTGCGTGAAGGACCTGGGTTTCGTCGGCGCGCTGGTCAACGGATTCTCCGAAGACGTACGGCATTCCAAGCCGCTGTACTACGACATGCCGCAGTACCGGCCGTTCTGGGCAACCGTCCAGACGCTCGACGTCCCGTTCTACCTGCATCCGCGCAATCCATTGCCACTCGACGCCGGCATCTACGACGGACACGGCTGGCTGCTCGGACCGACGTGGGCATTCGGGCAGGAAACGGCGGTGCATGCCCTGCGGCTGATGGGCTCGGGCCTCTTCGACCAGTTTCCGGCGCTGCGCATCATCCTGGGCCACATGGGAGAAGGCCTGCCCTACAGCATGTGGCGCATCGACCACCGCAACGCCTGGCTCAAGGCCAAGCCGAAGTATCCGGCCAAGAGAAAGATCGTCGACTACTTCAACGAGAACTTCTACCTGACCACCTCGGGCAACTTCCGCACGCAGACGCTGATCGACGCCATCCTCGAGATCGGCGCCGACCGCATTCTGTTCTCCACCGACTGGCCGTTCGAGAACATCGACCATGCGGCCGAATGGTTCGACTCAACCAGCATCAGCGAAGCCGACCGGCTCAAGATAGGCAGCGCCAATGCGGCGCGGCTGTTCAAGCTGGACCGGTAATCGCGCCCCCGCGGCCGGACATCGCATCCGGCCGGCAATCCCATCCCATAGATGGCCCGAGCCATCAGGAGGAAGACAATGAAGACGATCAATCGATGGTGGATCGTGGTCGGATCCGTGTTCGGCCTGTTGGTCGGCAATGGTCCCATCATGCAATTCACCTTCGGCGTGTTTCTGCTGCCGGTCACCAAGGAGTTCAACTGGTCGCGTTCCACCACATCGCTGGCCCTGGTGATCGGGCTGTGCGTGACCGCGCTATGCGTGCCGCTGGCCGGAAGGCTCGCCGACCGCCACGGCGTGCGCGCCGTCACCCTGCCGGCCATCACGCTGTTCGCGCTCTCGATGGTCGCGCTGGCCTTCCTGGCCGACACGCCCGCGAAGTTCATGATCATCTATGCGCTGATGGGCATCGCCGCAGCGGGCCAGACGCCCCTTCCCTACGCCAAAGCCATTGCCGCCTGGTTCGATGACAAGCGTGGGCTGGCGCTGGGCGTGGCCATGTCCGGCGTCGGCCTCGGAGCGGCGCTGGTTCCCCAGTTCGCCCAGGCGCTGGTCACGCACGTGGGCTGGCGTGGCGCATACGTCGGGCTGGCGGCGCTCACCTTCGTTGTCGGATTTACCGCAGTCGGCCTGGCGGTGCATGAACCGCCCCAGCGCACTGCGGCCGCCGGCCTGCCTGCGTTGCCCGGACTGACCGGCCGTCAGGCGCTGCGCAGCCCCCTGTTCTGGAAACTGGCCATCGCCTTTGCGGGCGTCGCCCTCGCCACGAACGGCGTTATCGCCCACGTGGTTCCGTTGCTGGTCGACCGCGGCATTGCCGCCACGCTCGCCACCTCGGCGCTGGGCTTCGCCGGTCTCGCGCTCATCGGAGGCAGGCTGCTGGCGGGCTTCCTGCTCGACCGCATCTTCGCGCCCTACGTCGCGGCCTTCTTCTTCCTGGTCCCGGTCGCCGGCATCACCCTGCTACTCGCCAACCCGTTGCCCGCCTATGCGGCCGTCGCGGTCGTGCTGATAGGGCTGGGCCTGGGCGCGGAAGTGGACCTGATCGCCTTCCTGCTGTCGCGCTACCTGGGCTTGAAGAGCTTCGGCGAGATCTATGGCTATCTGTTCGCCGCCTTCATGGCGGGGTCCGGCGCAGGCCCCTATGTCATGGGGTTCGCGTTCGACGCGACCGGAAGCTATTCGTCGGCATTGACTGGATTGAGCCTGGTCCTGCTGGCTTCCGCGATGCTGGTGCTGCGGCTCGGCGCCTATGCCTACCCGCGACAGAATAGCGGCGGCAATCGGTCGGAGGTGTTGCAGGGAACGCATTGACGAGCACGGCCTCACCGCGATGTAACGGGAAGCGGGGAGGATGGTAGCGCTTTGCACCTGCAGGCGCCTCCTCCCGACTGCTCCGGACCGCTACTCGTCGCTGACCAGAAACAACCGCCGGTGCTCCTTGATCGCATACCGGTCCGTCATCCCCGCGATGTAGTCGGCGATCGCGCGCGGCTGGTCGACGTTGGCGCGCGCCTGGTACTGCGGCGGCAGCAGGCGCGGGTCCTCCAGGAAGGCGATGAACAGATCGCGCAGCACGCGCTTGGCCTTGGTGGTCATGCGCAGCACGCGGTAGTGGCGATACAGGTTGTCGCGCAGGAATACCTTGAGCTCCTCGGCCTCCGCCTTCACGTCGGGGCTGAAGCCGGCCAGCGGCGGCGCACGGCGCACGTCGTCGATGGAGGCGGGCTGGTGCCGGGCGATGCGGGCCGCCGTGGTTTCGGTCAGGTCGATGATCAGGGTGTTGATCATGCGCCGCACGGTTTCGGTAATGGCGCGGCGTTCGGGCAGGTCCGGGTAGCGCTGCACGACTTCGGCATGATGGCGGCCGAAGATGCCGACCTGCCTCATCTGTTCGAGCGAGACCAGGCCGGAGCGCAGGCCGTCGTCGATGTCGTGATTGTTGTAGGCGATCTCGTCCGACAGATTGGTCAGTTGCGCTTCCAGCGAAGGCTGGGTGCGGTTCAGGAAGCGCTCGCCCACGTCGCCCAGCCGGGCCGCCCGGGTCAGCGAGCAATGCTTGAGGATGCCCTCGCGCGTCTCGAAGCACAGGTTCAGGCCGTTGAAGTCGCCGTAGCGTTCTTCCAGTTCGTCCACCACGCGCAGGCTTTGCAGGTTGTGCTCGAAGCCGCCGGCCTCGGGCGCGAATTCCTGCATGCAGGCGTGCAGCACATCCTGTCCGGCATGGCCGAAGGGGGTGTGGCCCAGGTCATGGGCCAGGGAAATGGCTTCGACGAGGTCTTCGTTCAAGCCCAGGTTGCGCGCGATGGACCGCGCGATCTGCGCCACCTCCAGGCTGTGCGTGAGCCGGGTGCGGAACAGGTCGCCCTCGTGGTTGACGAAGACCTGGGTCTTGTACTCCAGCCGCCGGAAGGCGTTGGAATGGATGATGCGATCGCGGTCGCGCTGGAATTCGGAGCGTCCCTGGGGCGGGGCTTCGGGGTGGCGCCGGCCGCGGGTGGCGGCCGGGTCGGCGGCGTAGGGAGCGAGGACTTGGGGCATGAACGTCGGGGCTCCTCCGAGCGGTGGGGTCAGGCAAGCGTGGCTGGTTGCTCGCCCGCTGTCCTGGCGACGGTCCGGTCCAGGACCTGCCGGACCAGGCCGGCCTCGGCCGGGGTCCGTACCGCTTCCCCCAGCCTGGGCAAAAGGATGAAGCGGATCTGGCCGGCTTCGGTCTTCTTGTCGCCCTGCATCAGGTCGAACCAGCGGTCGGTGCCCAGGTCGGGCGCGTAGACGGGGCAGCCGATGGCCAATACCAGGCCGCGGATGCGTTCGGCGTCGGACTGCGGCAGCCCGGCGGCACGCGCGGACAGTTCGGCCGCCTGCACCATGCCGCAGCCGACGGCCTCGCCGTGCAGCCAGGCGCCGAAGCCCAGCCCGGCCTCGATGGCGTGGGCGAAGGTGTGGCCGAAGTTCAGGATGGCGCGCAGGCCGGTTTCCCGTTCGTCCTGCGAGACGACGTAGGCCTTGAGTTCGCACGAGCGGGCGATGGCGACGGCCAACGCGCCCGGCTCGAGCGCGCGCAGGTCCTGGGCGTGGGCCTCGCACCAGGCGAAGAAGTCGGCGTCCAGGATGGCGCCGTACTTGATGACTTCCGCCAGCCCGGCGGACACTTCGCGCGCCGGCAGCGTGGACAGCACGTCGGTGTCGATTTCCACGGCGATCGGCTGGTAGAACGCGCCGATCATGTTCTTGCCGATGGGGTGGTTGACGGCGGTCTTGCCGCCCACCGAGGAGTCGACCTGCGACAGCAGCGTGGTGGGCACCTGGATGAAGCGGATGCCGCGCATGTAGACCGCCGCGGCGAAGCCGGCGATGTCGCCGATCACGCCGCCGCCCAGCGCGACGATGACGGCCTTGCGGTCGCAGTGCCGGGCCAGCATGGCGTCGAAGATCAGGTTCAGGGTCTGCCAATCCTTGTATTGCTCGCCATCGGGCAGTTCGATGCGCAGGATGGGCCGGCCGGTGGCCGCCAGAGCCTGCTCGGCGCGTTCGGCGTACAGCGCCGCCACGGTGGGGTTGGTGACCACGACCAGGGTGGTGGCGTCGGCCGGCACGGCCTCGGCCAGGCGATCGAGGCGGCCGGGGGCGATCCGTATGGGATAGCTTCCGCCCGGCGTCTCGACACGGACTTCTTTCATAGACACTCCAGCGGGGGCAGGTCGTCGGCGGGCGGCCGGACCGGCTTGTTGCAGGTTGCGAGCATGGGCAGGATGCGGCCGACCAGCCGCGCCACCGACACCTTGCCGGTGTCGACGACCAGGTCGGCGATTTCCTCGTACAGCGGTTCGCGCTGGCGCAGCAGCTCGGTGATGCGGCCCAGCGGGTCGGCCGTCTGCAGCAGCGGCCGGTTGCGGTCGTAGCGGGTGCGCTGGTAGAGCTCCTCGGCCCTGGCCCGCAGGTAGACGACCGTGCCGCGCTGCTGGAGCATGCGGCGGTTTTCCTCGGCCAGCACGGCGCCGCCGCCGGTGGCCAGGACCACCCCGGAAATCCGGCTGCACTCGTCCAGCGCGTGGGTTTCGCGGCGCCGGAAGCCGGCCTCGCCTTCCAGCTCGAAAATCGTGGGCACCCGGACCCCGCAGCGCTCTTCCAGCACCAGGTCCACGTCCAGGAACTGGCGCGACAGCGCCCGGGCCAGGCCGCGGCCGATCGTGGTTTTGCCCGCCCCCATCATGCCGACGAGGAAGACGGGCGGCACGAATACCGTGCCTGACGGCCCCGTGGCGGCGGCCGCGCATGAATCGTAAGAGACCTGATCCACTAGCTCGTGAGGCCGAAGCCACAGAAAGATATCGATATAAGATGCATTATCCCGCAAGAGGGCCGGAAGCGGAAAATCGGCCCCCCGGCGCCGGCACACCAACTGTTACAGGAACGCCCGGGCCGCCGGGCGGTCTATAAGCCGATCCGTTTCGATGTTCCTATAATGGGTCTCGTCCTCGCACGAGAAGCTGCTTCCTCATGTCCCGTATTCTCCTGAAGGTCGCCGGCGTTCTGGCCGGGCTGGCCGTTTGTGGCGCCCTCCTGGTGGGGCTGGCGCTAGCGCTCGCCTACCCGAACCTGCCCGACCTCGACGCCCTGACCGACTACCACCCCAAGATGCCGCTGCGCATCTATACCGCGGATAACGCCCTGATCGGCGAATTCGGCGAGGAAAGGCGCAACGTGGTGCGCATCCGCGACGTGCCGGATGTGCTGAAATCGGCGATCTTGTCGGCAGAAGACGACCGTTTCTACCAACATGGCGGCATAGACTGGTCCGGCGTCATGCGCGCGGCCCTCACCAACATGGTGAATCTGTCCAAGAGCCAGGGCGCCAGCACGATCACCATGCAGGTGGCACGGAATTTCTATCTGTCGTCGGAAAAGACCTGGACCCGCAAGCTCTACGAGATCCTGCTGACCTTCAAGATCGAGGCCAACCTGACCAAGGACCAGATCCTGGAGCTCTACATCAACCAGATCTACCTGGGCCAGCGCGCCTACGGCTTCGCCTCGGCCGCCCGCATCTACTACGGCAAGCCGCTGTCGGAAATCACCGCCGCCGAGGCCGCGATGCTGGCCGGCATCCCCAAGGCCCCGTCGCGCTACAACCCCGTGGTCAACCCGACCCGCGCCAAGCTGCGCCAGCAATACGTGCTGCAGCGCATGCTGAGCCTGGGCTACCTGACCGAACCCGAATACCGCGCCGCGCTGGACGAAAAGCAGCAGGTCCGGCAACTGGGCGGGGAATTCGGCGTGCGCGCCGAATACGTAGCCGAGCTGGCGCGCCAGCTGGTCTACGACATCTATAAGGAAGAGACCTACACCCGCGGCCTGAACGTCTACACGACCGTGAACCGCGACATGCAGGATGCCGCCTACGACTCCCTGCGCGACGGCGTGCTGGACTACGAGCGCCGCCACGGCTACCGCGGCCCCGAGGCCTTCGTCGACCTGCCCAGCGGCATCGACAACAACCCCGAGAAGCTGAACGAGGCCGTCGACGACGCCCTGAACGACTACCCCGACAGCGACACCCTGCTGTCCGCCGTGGTCCTGGCCGCCGATGCCAGCAAGGTCCGCGTGGCCCGCAGCTCGGGCGAGATCATCGACATCGCCGGCAAGGGGCTCAAGTTCGTCCAGCCGGCGCTGTCGGCCAAGGCCCAGCCCTCGGTGCGCATCCGCCGCGGCGCCATCGTCCGCATCCTGAAGACCGGAAACGAGTGGGAAATCCTGCAGACGCCCCAGGTCCAGGCCGCCTTCGTCTCCACCGACCCGCAGAACGGCGCCATCCGCGCCATGGTCGGCGGTTTCGATTTCCACAGCGGCAAGTTCAACCGCGTCACCCAGGCCTGGCGCCAGCCCGGCTCCAGCTTCAAGCCCTTCATCTACGCGGCCTCGCTGGAACGGGGCCTGACCCCCGCCACCATCATCTCCGACGACCCCTTCGTGCTCGAAGCCTCGGCCACCGGCTCGCAGCGCTGGGAACCCAAGAACTACGACGGCAAGAATGAACCGCCCATGACCATGCGCCAGGGGCTGGCCAAGTCCAAGAACATGGTGTCGATCCGCGTGCTGCAAAGCATCGGCCCGCAGTACGCCCAGGACTACATCACCCGCTTCGGCTTCGACGCCGCGCGCCACCCCGCCTACCTGACCATGGCGCTGGGCGCGGGCTCGGTCACGCCGCTGCAAATGGCCGGCGCCTATTCCGTATTCGCCAACGGCGGCTATCGCGTCACCCCCTACCTGATCGACAAGGTCACCGACAGCACCGGCCGCGTCCTGATGCAGGCCCGCCCGACCAAGGCCGGCGACGAATCGCTGCGCGCCATCGATGCCCGCACCGCCTACATCGCCGATTCCATGCTGCGCGACGTGGTGCGCACCGGCACCGCCCGCGCCGCCCTGTCGCTCAAGCGCCAGGACGTGGCGGGCAAGACCGGCACCACCAACAACTCGGTGGACGCCTGGTTCGCCGGCTACACCCCCGGCCTGGTGGGCGTGGCCTGGCTGGGCTACGACCAGCCCCGCTCGCTGGGCGTGCGCGAAACCGGCGGCGGCGCCGCCATGCCCATCTGGCTCAAATACATGCAGCGCGCGCTCAAGGAAATCCCCCAGCGCGAACAGCCCATGCCGTCCGGCATCATCGTGCAGAACGGCGATTACTACTTCGCCGAATTCCCGCCCGGCCAGGCCGTCGCCTCCGTCGGCCTGCCGCCCCCCTCCACCGATCCCATGTCGCGGCTGATCGACAGCCTGGGCAACCTGATCAATGGCAATGGCGGCAGTTCGTCGGGCAGCAGCGGCGGCGCCAACAACCGCCAGGAATACCTGCCCTAACCGTCTTTACACCCGCCCGCGCCCCGCGGGCGGCCGCTCCCAAGCCCCAACCGGGCTCAAAGCCTGACCGGCAGCTCCTCGACCACGACTTCCTCCCCCGACTGCTCGGAACAAATCCGAGACAACGCCCGCGCCAGCTCCTCCCCCGACCGCGTATCCAGCCACTTCCCGTCCTTCAGGCGATAATGGAACCCACCGCTGCGCGCCGCCACCCACATTTCCTGCATCGGCGCCTGGCTATTGACCACCGCCTGGCTGCGATCCGCGAAGGTCAGCGTCAGCACGTTGCCGCTGCGCGTCGCCTCGATATCGATGTCGCGCTGCTCGAACCACACGTCGGCCTGCCGCTCGATGGAATCGAGAATGGCGTCGGCCAAGGCAAGAAACTCGCTTTCGTTCATAATTTCGACTATGTCCGACATGAAACCCACGCGCCCTGCGCGCGCCGCATGCCCAGACCTCTCGTTGGTTGCTGATACCGGCATTGTAGCCAGCGGCGCCCGGCCGGCCCTGCGCCGCCTGGTCCCGCTGCTGGCGGCCCTGCCGCTCGTGCTGCTGGCCGCCTGCGGCATCAAGGGCCCGCTCTACCTGCCGGCCACGCCCGCGCCCACGGCGTCAGCGCCGGCCGCGCAGCCCGCCCCCGCGCCAGCCTCCAAGACCACGGGCGATATCGACGACATTTCCCGGCGCAACGAATCCCTCTCGCATACCCCCCTGACACAATGACCACCCCCGTTTCCCTGCCCACCCCGGTCGGCAGCCCCCACTTTGCCTATCGCGACGGCGTGCTCCACGCCGAAGGCGTCTCCGTGGCCCTGCTGGCCGACAAGCTGGGCACGCCGCTATACGTCTATTCGCGCGCCGCGCTGCATGCCGCCTACGACGCTTACCGGCGCGGCATCGGCTCGCGCGACGTGCTGGTCTGCTACGGCATGAAGGCCAACTCCAACCTGGCGGTGCTGCGCGAGTTCGCGCGCATGGGGGCCGGTTTCGACATCGTGTCCGCGGGCGAACTGCAGCGCGTGCTGGCGGTGGGCGGCGATCCGGCCAAGGTGGTCTTCTCGGGCGTGGGCAAGCAGGCCGCCGAGATGCGCCTGGCGCTGGAAGCCGGCGTCAAATGCTTCAACGTCGAATCCGTGCCCGAACTGCACCGCCTGTCCGAGGTCGCGCACGCAATGGGCAAGCGCGCCCGGGTCTCGCTGCGCGTGAACCCCGACGTCGATCCCAAGACCCACCCCTACATCTCGACCGGGCTGAAGGAAAACAAGTTCGGCATCGCCATCGACGACGCCCCCGCCGCCTACCGGACCGCGGCCGCGCTGCCCGGCATCGAGATCGTGGGCGTCGATTGCCACATCGGCTCGCAAATCACCGAGACCGCGCCCTTCCTGGACGCGCTGGACAAGCTGCTCGACCTGCTGGACAAGCTGGCCGCCGACGGCATCCAGGTCGAGCACCTGGACCTGGGCGGCGGACTGGGCATCCGCTATGCCGACGAAACCGCGCTCGCTCCGGCCGACCTGCTGTCCCGCGTGTTCGAGCGCATCGACGCGCGCGGCTACGGTTCGCGCCAGATCGTGCTGGAGCCCGGCCGCTCGCTGGTCGGCAACGCCGGCCTGCTGGTGACGCGCGTGGAGTATCTCAAGCCTACGGAAGCGAAGAACTTCCTGATCGTCGACGCGGCCATGAACGACCTGATCCGTCCGACGCTGTACGAGGCCTACCACGGCGTGCTGGCCGTGGCCCCCCGCGCGGGCGAGGCGGCCGGAC
Organism: Pigmentiphaga kullae; assembly: GCF_004216695.1. Classification (GTDB taxonomy): domain Bacteria; phylum Pseudomonadota; class Gammaproteobacteria; order Burkholderiales; family Burkholderiaceae_B; genus Pigmentiphaga; species Pigmentiphaga kullae. The sequence continues at coordinate 1,753,441 of NZ_SGXC01000001.1, read as the reverse complement.
GCTACGACGTGGTCGGGCCGGTGTGCGAAAGCGGCGACTGGCTGGCCAAGGACCGCGATCTGGCCGTACGCGAAGGCGACTACCTGGCCGTGGAGTCGGCGGGCGCCTACGGCATGGTCATGGCCAGCAACTACAACACCCGCCCCCGCGCCGCCGAGGTCATGGTGGACGGCGACCACTATCACGTCGTGCGCGCCCGCGAGACCGTCGCGCAATTGCTGGCGCTGGAATCGACCCTGGGCTGACCGGCCCCCGGGCCGCGCGAGGTCATTCCTCGCGCGGTTCCGCGCAGGCCGCACGCAACGCATCGGCGACCTGCCTGGCCTGCGGCGTGGGCGAGCGGTGGACGTGCAGCAGCACCTGGGTGCGGGCATCGCATTCGGCCAGCGCCACCAGGCGCACGTCGGCCCGCGCGTCGGCCGCCATGTCCGCCGGCACCAGCGCGACGCCGAACCCCAGCTCCACCAGCCTCAACAGGGTTGCCTTGCGGGACACCGCCTGGGCGGCCTCGGGAAAGAATCCGGCCTGCCGGCACAGCTCCACCACCCGATAGCTCAATCCGCCCCGATGGGGATGCGGCAGCGACACGAAGCGTTCGCCGCGCAAGGCGTGCAGCGGTACCTCCCGCCGCGTCGCCAGCGGGTGCCCGGGCGGCACGGCCAGCACCAGCGCTTCTTCGTACAGGACCTCCGTCAGCACGTCGGGCAGTTGCCGCAGCACGGGCGCGCGCGCCAGCCCCAGGTCCGCGCGGCCATCCTGGATATCCTGCGCCTGTTGCTCCGACGATGCGGTCGAGATCGACAGACTGACGCCGGACCGGCGCGACAGGTGGCGCCGCAGCGGCGCCAGCAGCGCCCGGCCCAGCGGCACGGAACTCGAATGCAGCAGCGCCACGCTGCCCTGCACGCCGCGCTCGGCCTGGCGGGCCCGGCTGGCCATCTCGCCCAGGCCCGCCAGCATGCGCACCGCGTCCCCGTGGAAGGCCCGGCCCGCCGCCGTCATTTCCACCTGCCGCGTGGTGCGCGCCAGCAGCGCCACCCCCACCTCTTCCTCCAGCAATTTGATCTGCCGGCTCAGCGCCGACTGCGCGATGTGCAGCCGCTCGGCCGCCTCGCTGAAGCTGCCGGCCTCGACGATCGCCACGTAGTATCCAAGCTGCCTGACCGAGATCATTTATCGCGCAAAGAGATGGGTGAGGCCTGATTTTAGAATTGGACCGCCGCGCGCCCAGGGCCCAGACTGCGGCCGTTGCCCCGATCGAGCCCCGCCGTGGATGCCCTCCTGTCCCTACTACCCGTTTCCTTGCCCCAGTTCGCGCTGATGTTCGCCGGCGTGGCCGCGGCCTACGTCATCTTCGGCATGGCGGGCTTCGGCACCGCGCTGGTCGCCGGCCCGCTGCTGGCCAACTTCGTGCCGGTCGCCACCATCGTACCGCTCCTGGCGCTGCTGGACTTCGCCGCCGCCACCGCCAGCGTGGCGCGCGACGTCCGCCACGCCTCGGTGGGCGAGCTGCGTAGGCTGGTGCCGGCCATGGTCCTCGGCAGCCTGGTGGGCGCCGTCGTCCTGCTGCGCAGCCGGCCCGACGCCTTGCTCCTGCTGCTGGGGCTCTTCGTCATCGCCTACGCGCTGTATTCGCTAAGCGGCTTTCGTCCGCACCGGTCGCTGCCGCCGCGGTCGGCCTACGTCTTCGGCACGGTGGGTGGCGTGTTCTCGGCGCTGTTCGGCAGCGGCGGCTTCATCTACGCCATCTACCTGGCCGGCCGCCTGCGGGACAAGAACGACATCCGGATCACGCAAAGCACCCTGATCGGCCTGGCCACCTTCACGCGCGCCGTCTTCTTCCTGGCGGCCGGCGTCTATGCCGACAGCGGCCTGCTGGCCAGCGCGCTGATGCTGGCACCCGCCATGCTGCTGGGCACCTGGGCGGGCCGCCGCATCACGCTGGCGCTCAGCCGCGAGGCCTTCCTGCGCCTGGTGGCGCTGGTCGTGCTGGCCTCGGGCGCGGTCCTGGTCGTGCGCTACTTCACGTCATGACCGGCGGCCTCAGCCCAGCGCGCCGGCGATCTTGCGCTCCTGCTCTTCCCGCACGGCCGAGCCGAACAGCTGCTCGAACCATCCTTCCTTGGCCAGCTTGAGCACCAGGCCGTTGTCCACGACCTTGCGCAGGTCCAGCTTGCGCACGGCCGGCGTCTGCTCCGCCAGCCGGTCGATGGTGGCCTGGATGGCCGCCTTGGAAATCAACGGCACGCGGTCCAGCACGTTGCGCTTGACGTAGATGTCGTAGACCCGGCTGATGTCCGCTTCGCTCTCGGGCTGGTCGAATGCCTTGAAGGTCGCCACGGCGAAGGCCTTGTCGTCGTAGAAACGCTTGATCGCCTCGGCGTGGGCGCGGATCAGGCCCTCGGCCCGGCCCCGCTGCTCGGCCAGGTAGCTGCGCTTGTGGAGGAAAGCCGTGCTGACGTAGATGTCCTCGTGGTCCGGCAGTTCGGTCAGCACCTTCAAGCCCTGGGTTTCCAGCTTGAAGTACGACGGCGCCGTCAGCAGCCCGGCGTCCACCTGCCCGCCCAGCAGCATGCTCGCGCGCGACGCGGCGTCGGTGCCGGTCGACACCCATTGCACGTCATTGGGCGCGAGGCCGTACTTGCGCAGCAACTCGACGGTATAGAAGTACGGTGGGTCGCCCAGGCGGCCGACGCTGATGCGCTTGCCCTTCAAGTCCTTGACGCTGGCGATCTCGCCGCGCGCCACCAGCGCGAAGTTCCCCTTGTTGAGCATGCTGTGCGTCATGACCATGCCGGGATCGCGCACCAGCGCGGGGATGACCTGGTCCAGCCCGGAGTTGATGCCCTGCGCCTCGCCGCTGACCAGCATCGCCACGCCGGCCGGATGCACGCCGAATACCAGTTTGGCGTCGATGCCGTATTTCTCGTAGAGACCGGCGCGCTTGGCGATCCACATCGGCCAGGTGGCGCCGCTGCGGGTCGGGTAGGCCAGGGTCATCGCGGCCGGCTTGTCCGCCGCCGCGCCCAGCGCCGACCAGCCGAGCATGGCCGCGCCGGAGGCACCCGCGATGAACCGGCGCCGACCGGATTGCGATGGAGTGTCGTTGCGTTCGTTCATGGTCTTGCTCCTTGCTTCCGACATGTCTAGCGCCCGCCTACGTGCTCGGGCCGCCAGCGCTGGAACCGGCGCTGGATGCGCTCGGCGCCCCAGGTGATGACCATGCCGGCGAAGGCCGTGACGAGCACGCCCACCATGAGCGTGTCGGTGGCGAACATCTGCCCGGCGTAGGCGATCATGAAGCCTATGCCTTCGTTGCCCGCCGACAGCTCGGCGATGATGACGCCGATCAGGCCATGCGCCACACCCTGCCGCACGCCAGTCAGGATGAAGGGCACCGAATAGGGCAGCGCGACGGTGGTGAAGATCTGGCGGTCCGTGGCGCAGAAGGCGCGCGCGGCGCGCAGGAGGTCCGCGTCGATGTTGCGCACGCCGGCCAGCGTATTGACCATGATGGGCAGCATGGCCGACAGGAACACCACGAAGATCTTCGAGCCGCTGCCTATGCCGAACCAGATGATGATCAGCGGATACAGCGCGATGCGCGGCGTCGCATACAGCGCGTTGATCAGCGGATCGAACATCATCAGCGCGCGCCGGTACCAGCCCAGCAGGATGCCCAGCGGCACGCCTACGAAGAAGGCCAGCACCAGGCCGATCAGGTAGTTCTTGCCGCTGTACAGCGCGTTGGCGGCCAGTTGTCCGTCGGCGCACAACTCGACGAACTTGCGCGCGATGGCCGACGGCCCGCTGAAGAACAAGGGCGAGATCCAACCCATCTGCCAACAGAATTCCCAAATGGCGATCAACACCGCCAGGGTGGACAGACCGAGGATGGCGGCTTCGTGCCGCTTGTAGAAGCCAGCCTTGCGCGCTGCCGGCCGGCTGACCGGCAGCGAAGGAGCGATGCTTGCCATGTTGTCTCCCGGGGTCATTCCGTACGGATCACGTTGATGCGGTCGGCCTCTTCCTCGATCAGCCTCCAGATGCCGTCCGACATCCGCAGGAAGTCGGCCCCGCGCTTGAGCGACAGTTCGCGCGGGCGGGGGAAGTCCACGCGGAACTCCCGCTTGATCCGGCCCGGCCGCGTTCCCATCACGACCACGCGATCGGCCAGGTATACGGCTTCGTCGATCTGGTGCGTGATGAACAGCACCGTCTTGCGCGAACGCGCCCAGATGTTCAGCAGCTCGGACTGCATGAACTCGCGCGTCTGCGCGTCCAGCGCGGCGAAGGGTTCGTCCATCAGCAGCACGTCGGGATCGGTGGCCAACGCGCGGGCCAGGTTCACGCGCTGCTGCATGCCGCCGGACAGTTCGGACGGGTAGCGTTCCTCGAAGCCCGCCAGGCCCACCATCCTGATGAACTGTTCCGTGCGGCCGTCCATCGTGGCGCGGTCGAAGCGGCGCTGCATCTCCATGCCATACCGGACGTTGCCCCGCACGGTGCGCCACGGCAGCAGGCTGGCGGACTGGAACACCATCGAGCGCCCCACCCCGGGACCGTTGACCGGTTCGCCGTTGATGCGCATGGTCCCTTCCTGGTAGCGCAGCAGGCCCGCCACGATATTCAGCAGCGTGGTCTTGCCGCAGCCGCTGGGGCCGACGATGCAGACGAACTCCCCTTCGCGCACGTCCAGCGACACGTCGTCGAAGGCCAGGAATTCCGTCTGGTTGCGTTCGACCCAGTAACGATAGGTCATGTGGTCGATTTCCAGCTTCGACCGGCTCGTGGCCGCGTGTCGCCGGACCTGGGCCGCTACCGCGCTCATACCGTCTCCTTGTGGATCACGCCCTTCTTATTCTTATGAATATAATACAGTTATATTGTTATCAACCTCCTAGGGATTTCACGGGAGAAGCGCGCGGCGCCGCCTCCCTGGCGGGATGAACGTCCAGCAAACGGAAGGGTTCTTTCAGCCGCGCGCCGGCGCGCGCCATGCCTCGGCGGCGCCCACCCGCGCCAGCCGCCGGCTCATCGCCTTGCGCGCCCCCTCGGCATCGCCGTTGGCGATCAGGTCGTACAGGCGGACGTTGTCGGCGATCACCCGTTCGGCGATCTCTTTCTTGTTCGACATCGAATAGGCCGGCTGCAGCACGTGGCGCAGCGCGCGGAAGTGGGCCGAGAGCCCGCGGTTGTGCGCGGCCTCGACGATGGCGGCGTGAAAATCCATCGCGCGCGCGGCGAAGGCGGCGGGGTCGTCGATGCAATCGGGCATGCCGTCCAGGATGGCCTGCATGCGCGCCAGGTCGTCGCGCGTGGCCCGCGCCGCCGCCAGGCCCGCGGCGTGGATCTCGACCGCCGCCTGCGTCTCCAGCATCTCTTCCCGGGAAATACTGATCAGCTTGAGCTGGATCGCCAGCGCATCGGCGAAGCGATCGAGCTTGCCATTGGCGATCCAGGCCCCGCCATGCTTGCCTGGGCGTATCGCCACCACGCCCAGGGCCGCCAGCGACCTGAGCGCATCGCGCGCCGCCATGCGGCTGACGCCGTAGCGCTCGGCCAGCGACGCCTCGGTGCCCAGGAAGTCCCCGCTCTTGAGCTCATCGGCGAACAGGGCCTCGCGGATGTGCGACACGATGCGCCAGGACAGCGTCTCGGGCGGCGTGGCGGCGTGGGCGACGCCCGCCGCGCGCCGGGGTTCGGCGGCCGGCTCCTGGCCGGCGCCGGAAGTTGGAATTTTCATGGGGAAGATCATAGCCATAAGTTCTTCATGTCATAAAAATATTATCTTTTATGCAACGAAACGATTGTTTTTCCCAAGCAAACTCTGTGAATCTCCAACAAAAAACTGCTTCTTCATAATTATTATTATGATATTTTATTGACCGAGCTGCCGACATCTCGGCAGCCGTCGCATCACCCCCGCCATCAAAGGAGACACACCATGGGCAAGTTTTTGATCGGACCGCACATGCGGCTGCAGGAGTGGGTTGCCGAGGAAAAAGGCTATTTCGCCGACGAAGGACTGGACTACGAGTTCGTCGCCAAGGGCGGCTCGAAGAACCTGTCGGTGAAGTCGGCGGTGGAGCTGCCACGCGACCAGATCCGCGGCGCCTACCAGACCATCGAGGAAGGCCGCACCTGCGACGTGTCCAGCGCCTGCCACTGGACGGTCAACATGGCGGCCGCCGCGGGACACGGCAAGCTGTGGGCGGATGCCTATTCGGTCGCCGCCGCCGGCATCTACGTTCCCGAGGACTCGCCCATCCGCCGGCCCGAGGACCTGGCGGGCGTGCCCATCACCGTGGGCTACCAGTCGGGCAGCCACTACGCGACGCTGCAGGCGTTGGAATCCGTCCTGCCGCGCGACCAGATCAAGCTGCACTTCGGCGGCATGCTGATGCACCGCCTGGACCTGCTGGTCGATCGCCAGGCCCCCGCCGCCACGATGTTCAACGCGCCGATGTACTTCGCCGAGCAACTGGGCTTTCGCAAGGTCATCGACTGCACGTTCATGATCGCGTCGGTGGTGCCCGGCGACGCCGCCACCGAGGACATCGCCAGGTACTTCCGTGCGCTCCAGCGCGCGCAGCAGGACATCGACCTGCGATTCGAGCGCTACACGCACTACTACAAACGCGAGATGCCCGAGAAGTACCGCGACCGGATGGACACCCGCCTGTACGGTCCGGGCGAGCGCCTCGTCTTCCTGCCCTATACGCAACAGATATTCGAAGAGACCCAGCAATGGGTGAACGACTGGCAGATCTTCGACGACAAGCCCGAGCAGCGCATGGGCTACGGCGACTCGGTCCTGCATGCCTGAACCGGCGGGGCGCCGCCGTGTCGCCCCGCCCGCGCTTGCGAGTGAAAGTAAAAAAATAACTAAAAAATTTTACTAACCTCAAAAACACGCATATACTTTTATTGTCATATTAAAAGTAAAGGCGGATCGCCACACGCGGTCCGCTCCGCCCCCTACCCCCCGGGGCCTGTCCAGACCTCAGTTCCAGCAAGACCCGCTGCATCCGCAACCCGACCGCCCCGATCGCGGGGAGTCCGCTCGCGCGTGCCGGCAGGACCGGTTGCAGCCACGAGCCGCGCGCCCCAATGCGGGCCGCGATCGCTTCGATTCATGCGTCATTTCCGGAGGAGACATCCATGAGCGCATTCTTCGACCACCTGGGCCAGTCCGGCCTGGGCACGACCCGTCGCGAATTCCTGGTGAAGGCCCTGGCCGCGGGCGGCAGCGGCCTGTTGCTGGCGACCATGAACGCGTGGGGAGCGGGCATCGCTTCCACCGCCGGCGCCCCGCCTGTCCTGCAAGGCGGCGGCCGCGGCAAGAAGGTGGTCATCCTGGGGGCGGGCCTGGCAGGCATGACCGCCGCGCTGGAACTGGGCAAGGCAGGCTATCAGTGCGAAGTGATCGAGGCGCGCAGCTACGCCGGCGGCCGCTGCCAGACGGCGCGTCGCGGCTTCACGCTGAGCGAACTGGGCGGCGAGACCCAGGTCTGCGATTTCGACGAAGGGCAATACATCAACCACGGCCCGTGGCGCATCCCCTTCTGCCATCGCTCCACGCTGCATTACGCCGCCGAGCTGGGCGTGCCGCTGGAGCTCTACAACAACGACAACGACGCCGCCTACATCTATTACGAGAACGCCGGCCCGCTGTCGGGCAAGCGGCTGCGCCGCTTCGAGGTCAAGGCGGACATGCGGGGCAACGTGGACGAGCTGCTGGCCAAATCCATCCGCAGCGGCCAGATGGACCAGACACTGAGCGCCGAGGACAAGACCCTGCTGCTCGAATACCTGGTCAACGAGGGCTATCTCAACCGCGACGACCTGACCTATCGCGGCACCAACGGCCGGGGCTACAAGGTCTACCCCGGCGCCGGCAACCAGCCCGGCGTGGAGTCCGATCCGCTGGGCTTTGGCGACCTGCTGAAGTCCAAGCTCGGCCGCATCTATCGCTCCGTCAACGACATCATGAGCCAGTCCACCATGCTGCAGGCGGTGGGTGGCATGGACCAGATCGCCAAGGCCTTCGAGCGCAAGGTGGGACATCTCATCCGCTACGGCACCGAGGTCACGCAGATTCGCAACGGCAAGGACAAGGTCACGGTCCAGTGCAAGGATCTGAAGACCGGCGCCCTGCGCACCCTGGAAGCGGACTTCTGCCTGTGCACCATTCCCCTGTCGGTGCTCAAGCAGATGGATACCGACTTCTCCGCCGAATTCAAGCAGGCCATGCAGGGCAACGCCTACATGCCCACCGGCAAGATGGGCCTGCAATTCAACCGCCGCTTCTGGGAACTCGACCACCAGATCTACGGCGGCCACATCGGCAACGACATCAAGAACATCGGCATCATCTCGCTGCCCTCCACGCAGTGGCAAGGGCCGAAGGGAACGATGCTGGGCTACTACAACTTCGGCGCCACGGCGGCCGAGGTCAGCGCGCTGTCGCACAAGGAGCGGACGGAACTCGCGCTGGCCGCAGGCGAGAAGATCTTCCCCGGCGAATACCGCAAGCACTTCGCCAAGTCGTTCTCGGTCGCCTGGCATCGCGTGCAGTACAGCCTGGGCGGCTTCTCCACCTGGTCGGGCGAATCGCGCAAGACCGCCTTCCCGCGCCTGCTCGAAGGCGAAGGCCGGACCCTGCTGGCGGGCGAGCACATGAGCTACCTGGGCGGCTGGATGGCCGGCGCGATCGAATCGTCGTGGCAGCAGATCGAGCGCATGCACGCGCGCAACGCCGCCTGACTCCCCGCCATCAAGGAAACCGAACCATGACGTCCAAGCCGCTCATCGCGCTCATCGCGCTGATCATTCCCTGCGCGACGCAGGCCCAGGAATCGGGCGCGTCGCTCTACCAGAAGAACTGCCTGGCCTGCCACCAGGCCAAGGGGCAGGGCATCCCCGGCGCCTTCCCCGCCCTGGCTGGCAGCGCCTTCGTCGCCGGCGACCGGACCGAGCTGCTGGCCACGATCCTGAAGGGGCGAGGCGGCATGCCCGCCTTCGCGGGATCGATGAACGACGAGCAGATCGCCGCCGTGGCCAGCTATCTGCGCGACGACTGGAACGGCAAGGCCGGCGCGGTGCAGGCCGCCCAGGTCGCCGCCGTGCGCAAAGGCGGCAACGCCGTGCAGTACAGCCAGTCCCAGGCCCGCCCCAACAACTGATCCCACCCCCGAACGACAACAAGGAAACCTCATGTCTTTCACCGCTCGCGCCGCGCTCATGATCCTTCCCTCCGCTCTCCTGCTCGCGCAGGGCGCACAGGCCGAGGGCATCGTGCGCCATGCCTCGTCCAACCCGAATGCGCCGATGTCGTCGGCGGTCCAGATCCCGCCGTCGGCCACCACCTACTACCTGAGCGGCCAGGTCCCCGCCGCCGTCAACCCCAACGCTCCGCGCGAATCGCGCGAGGCCTTCGGCGACACCGAGACCCAGACCGTCAGCGTGCTCGAACGCATCGAGGCCACGTTGAAGCCGCTGGGCCTGGGCATGAAGGACGTCGTCAAGATGCAGGTGTTCCTGGTGGCCGACCCGCAGAAGAACAACAAGATGGACTTCCGCGGCTTCATGGCCGGCTACGCGAAATTCTTCGGCAAGACCCAGCCCAACCTGCCCGCGCGTTCGGTGATGGAGGTGGCTCGCCTGGCCAACGACGGCTGGCTGGTCGAGATCGAAGTCATCGCCGCCAAGGCCAACTGAATCCACGCCACGCCCGCCGGACGCGCCCCGTAGGCAGCAACGCCCGCTGACGCGGGACGCTTCCGGCGACACGGATCCACCACGCAAGTCCGCATATCGGCGCACAGCCGCCGAGGGGGAGGCTCGCGCCCGAGAAAGCGCGGGTCCGCAATAACGACATAAAACGAGGAGCAGGCCATGTACCAGAGGATACTCATCGCGGGAGCCGCGGCACTTCTATCGACGCAGGTCCACGCGCAGTCCAGCGTGACCATCTACGGCGTCGCCGACGTCAGCATCCGCTATCTCACCCACGCCGACCGCGCCACCGGACGCAGCAAGCTGTCCATGGAGAACGGCGCCGTCTCGAACAGCCGCTGGGGATTCCGCGGTGTGGAGGACCTGGGCAACGGCTTGTCCGCCCTCTTCAACCTGGAAGGCGGCATGAACCTGGACGACGGGACCCAGTCGACCGCCGGCAGGATCTTCAACCGGCAGTCGTTCATGGGCCTGAGCAGCCGCACCGCCGGCACGCTGACCATCGGCCTGCAGAACAACCCGCTGTTCGATTTCATGGTCGGCCCCTACGACCCCATGACCCTGGGCAACTACAGTCAGAACTCCTGGATGGGCACGGTGTTCAGCGTGGCCGGCCGGCGCGGCAAAGACAACTCGATCAAATACACGAACACCTTCGGCGATTTCCGGGTCGCCGCGTTCTACGGCATGGGCGAACAGCCCGACAACCATCGCAAGAATGAGGCCTGGAGCGGCACGGTGTCCTACACCAAGGGCCCGTTCAGCACCGGCGGCGGCTTCGTCCTGACGCATGATGCCCTGGGCAACAAGCAGACCGTCTACAACCTGAACCTGCGCTACAAGCTCGGACCCGCCACGCTGTTCCTGGGCCACTTCAACAGCAAGGACCATACGGGCTTCGTCGACGCGTTCCTGAACGGCGGCGCCACGCCCAGCGCCACGGCCCCGCGCCGCGACAACGCCTGGTTCACGGGCCTGACCTACGATGTCATGCCGTCGCTCAAGCTGACCAGCGCGTTCTACTACGACCGCAGCAAGAACGTGCGCGCGGTCCAGGGGGACGCCGGCGAAGGCACGCGCTACGCGCTGGTGCTGCTGGCCGACTACTATCTGTCGCGGCGCACGACGCTGTACGCCACCGTCGACTACAACAAGGTCAAGGATGCGGCGCGCGTCGACATCCCCGGCGGGAACAGCCAGACCGGCGTCGCGATCGGCCTGCGCCACCGTTTCTGATAGACATCGTGACGGGGTCCAGTAAACTCGAGAGGATCGAGCACAGCCACTTGGGAACGATGTCGACTCGCGCCAGCAAGGCCAAAGCCAAGGACAAGGACTCCGCCTCGGACGAGACCTTCGTCTGGATAGGCGGGCAGATCCGCAGCCTGCGCAAGGCGCGCAACCTTTCGCTGGACGAGCTCAGCCGCGCGACCGGCTTTTCCATCGGCTATCTCAGCCAGATGGAGCGCGGCCTGGCCAAGACCTCGATCGGTTTCCTTAAGAAAGTCAGCCTCGCGCTGGACGTGCCGCTGGGCTGGTTCTTTCCCAGCGGCCAGCCCAGCGATCCCACCGACCGCGGCGTGGTCGTCCGCGCCGCGCGCCGCCGTCAACTGACCTCGAACGCCGGCGTGTCCGACTTCCTGCTGTCGGCCAATCTGGACGGCCAGCTCAAGCTGTTCTATTCGGTGCTGGAACCCGGCGCGCGCAGCGGCGACGCCTATGCGCACCAGGGCGAGGAAGGCGGCTACGTGGTCAGCGGCAGCCTGGACCTGTGGGTGGGGGACGATCACTTCGTCGTCAACGCGGGCGACAGCTTCAGCTATCCCAGCACGACGCCGCACCGCCACGCCAACCACGGACGCGATGCCGTGGTCATCATCTGGGCCGTCTCGGGCGGCCCGGGCAAAGGGTAGGAAAGCGGGGGCCATGCGCCCCCGCCCGCGGATCACAGGAACTTGGTCGGCCAGATGATCGTGCGCCACATGTGCGCCACCGGGCTGCCGTCGAAGCCCAGGCCTTCCTTGGGCTGCTTGAAGTTGCGGCCGATGATGTCGATGAAGTCATCCATGCTGACCACCGCGTTCGGATCGAACGAATAGATGTCGTTCAGCGTGATCAGCCGGCTCGTCATGTACCACTTGTGGTTGCGCGCCTCCTGATAGGCCTGCTCCACATAGGGCTCGGGCCGGTAGTCTTCGCCGAAGTAGCGGATGTAGGCATCGGGATAGGCATAGCCCACGGACTCGTCGGGGAAGAAACGCAGCGCCTGGTGGTAGCGGATGGCCCAGCTCACTTCCTCGTCCACGTAGGGTTCGAGCAATTGCGCGCCCCAGTAGCCGTGGTCGACGCGGATGAAGCCGGACACGGCGATGTCGTGCAGCAGACAGGCCAGCACGACCTTCTCGCTATGCCCGCCCTTGAGCGCGTGGGTCGCGCTTTGCAGCAGGTGGTTGGCCGGCGCGAAGCGGTACTTGAAGAAGTCCAGCAGCGTGGGTTTCTCCGGCATCCTGGGCAGGCGCGGATCGTCGCCCATCAGGAAATGCTTGGGCTTGCCCTGCTCGCGCGCTGCCCCCTGCGGCATGATGGGTTGTCTCGGGTCTTTTTCGCCCGAAGTGAACAGCACGGACTTCACCACCTTGCGATCGAGTTCCTCGATCATCTGGTGTTCGAGCGCGTCCGCGCGCTGGGACAAGGTCATTGCCATGATTGCGTCCTTAGCAGGTACTGGATTTCCGCGCCGCGGCCCTTGCATGACGATGGGCCCAGCTAATTAGCATACAGTATGCGTCTTAACGAAAAGTGTCAAGGCTGGGCAGGCCCGGCATGGGCGCGAAGGCAGTCTGCTAAGATTCCAGCCCGTCGCGCGACGCACGCCACGCATTCATCCGAGATCGCCGCATGTCGAGCCCCCTGCCCCATCCCGCCGCCTTCCCGCCCAACGGTGCCGACCTCGGTGCGCCCGCGGGCAAGACGGGCAGGATCCTGCAGATCCTGCAGGCGCGCTTCGCCAGCGGGCACTACCGCTTCGGCGAGAAGCTCTCGGTGGTGGACCTGGCCCAGGAGTTCGGCGTCAGCCGCCAGCCCATCATGACGTCCATGCGCGACCTGGCCGGCGACGGCTTCGTCATCATCACGCCCCAGGTCGGCTGCGAAGCCGCCGCGCCCGACCGCAACGAGATCCAGGATTTCTTCTCGGTCTTCGCGAAGATGGAAGGACGCATGGCGGGCATGGCCGCCGAACGCCACGACGACGCCGATATGGTCCAGTTGCGCGCCGCCCAGGCCAGCTTCGAGCAGTCGCCCAGCGGCGGCGGCCATTGGAACCTGGACAGCGTCAGCCATTTCCACAGCGTCATCCGTCACATGGCCCGCACGCCGGCCCTGGCCAACCGCATCGGCAAGTTCTGGCACATGGCCAACTACATCCTGCGCAACGGCCAGCGCGACTACCCCGAATCCGTGCGCACCGTCGGCAATCGCGAACGCGCCGGCATCGTGGCCGCCATCGCCGAACGCGATGCGCAAGACGCCGAACGTGCCATGGAACTGCACGTGCTGGGCAAGCCGCGCCGCGTCGGCCTGCTCTGACCCTTCCTTCCCGCGCCGGCCGCCAGGCGGCCTTTTTTCGCGCGCCCGACGGCATGCCCGCACGCACCTGAAGCCCTTCCCGTCCCTTGCTTCGGCGGTTTCGCCCCAATTGACATACTAGAATCTTAGTTATAGAGTGCCGGCCATAGACCTGCCACGGAGGCCCGGTGAAGCTGCTGATCGTCGACCACTATTTCAGCCAGGCGTACGCCCTGGCCCTGCAATCCCGGTTTCCCGGCCTGGAGATCGCGCACGGCCGCAGCTTCGCCGAAGTTGCCGCCGCGCACGGCAGCGCCGAAGCGGTCTTCGCGCTGGGCCATCTGTTCAACGACGCGCTGGTCTCGCGCATGGCCTCGCTGCGGTGGGTCCAGGCGCTTACCACCGGCACGGACGCGATACAGGCGCTGTCGGCGCTGCCGCCCGGCGTGACGGTAACGTCGGCCCGCGGCATCCATGCCCCGCAGATGTCGGAAATGGCGTTCATCCACATGCTGGCGCTGGCCCACCAGTTGCCCCGGATGCTGCGCAACCAGGCGAACAGCCGCTGGGAGCGGTGGCCGCAGTCGCTGCTGTACCGCAAGCGCGTGCTGATCCTGGGCGTGGGCGTCATCGCCGAAGGGCTGGCCCGGCGCTGCAAGGCCTTCGACATGGAAGTGGTCGGCGTCTCCGGCACGCCCCGCACCGTCCCCCACTTCGATCGCGTGGCGCCGCGCGCCGACCTGCACGCCGAACTGGCGCAGGCCGACTACGTGGTCAGCCTGCTGCCGGCCGGCCCCGAGACCGACGGTTCGATCGGCGCCGCGTTCTTCCGCGCCATGCGCCCCTCGGCCTGCTTCGTCAACATGTCGCGCGGCAGCGTGGTGGACGAGGCCGCGCTGCTGGATGCGCTGCGGTCGGGCGCCATCGCCGGCGCCGGGCTGGACGCCTTCGCCGTCGAGCCCCTGCCGGCCGACCACCCGTTCTGGCGCGAGCCCCGGATCCTGATTTCCCCCAAGCACGGCGGCACCACCGACATCTATGTCGAGCAGGTGATGCCCATCCTTGAACACAACGTGGCCTGCTACCTGGACGGCCGACTGGACGACATGAAGAACATCGTCCTGCGCGGTGCCACCCCGGCGGCCCTTCACTCCCTGGAAGCACGATGAGCCATCCCCTTCCCGACTCGCCCGAGCAGCGGGTCCTGCATCCCATCCCCCGGCGCGAGCTGGAGCGCCGCTGGCGCGCGGTCCGCGAACGCATGGACGAACTCGGCATCGATGCGCTGGTCATGCAGAACTCCAACGACTGGCTGGGCGGCTATGTCAAATGGTTCACCGACCGGCCTGCCACCAATGCCTATCCGCGCGCCGTCGTCTTCCCCCGCGAGGGCCGCATGGTGTCGGTCGAACAGGGCCCGACCGGCGGCATCCGCGAGGTCCCCCCCGACGACCTGATCGACCCCGGCGTCGAGAAAATCGTGTTCACGCCCAGCTATGCGTCCATCCACTACACCGGCACCTACGACGCGGAACTGGTGCAGGCCGAACTGCGCCGCCGCGGCTACAAAACCGTGGGCCTGGTCGGCACGGCCTGCATGTACCACGACTTCTGCGCCCACCTGAAGCAGACGGCAGGCTCGGTGCGCTTCGTCGACGCCACCGACATGGTTGATCACATCAAGGCCATCAAGAGCGCCGACGAGATCGAGGCCATCGGCCGCATGGCGGCCATGCAGGACGAGGTGCTGCAGGCCCTGGCCCGGCACATCCGCCCCGGCATGAAGGACTTCGAGGTCGCCGCCTACGCCCAGTACGCGGGCCAACTGCGCGGCAGCGAGCAGGGGTTGTTCATCGGCTCGTCCTCGCCCGCCGGACGCGCCGCGATGTACAAGCCGCGCCACCTGCAAGGCCGCGAAATGCGCGAAGGCGATTCCTTCACGCTGCTGATCGAGAACAACGGACCCGGCGGCTACTACGGCGAACTCGCCCGCACCTTCGTGCTGGGCAAGGCCTCGCAGGAACTGCTGGACACCATGGCCCTGCTGGTCGAGGCCCAGCGCCACACGCTGGACCACTTGAAGCCCGGCGCGATGCCCGCCGACATCCTGGCCGCCCACAACGCCTTCATGCGGGCCCGCGGCATGCGCGAGGAAACGCGCCTGTATGCCCACGGCCAGGGCTACGACATGGTCGAGCGTCCGCTGATACGCGAGGACGAGACCATGCCCATCGCCGCCGGCATGAACATCGTGGTCCACCCCGGCCATGCCACCCCCAGCGTCTTCACCACCGTCTGCGACAACTACATCATCGGCGCCGACGGACCCGGGGAATGCCTGCACAAGACGCCCAAGACCATCATCGAACTCTGAACCCACCCGCCGCGCGGCCCGCGCGGCGCTTCGCCGCATTTCCCCTGCCCTTCCCCATCTGGAGGCACGCCATGCAACGCAACGGATCGACCCCTTTCCGCCTTCCCGCGCGATACATCCTCGCGCCCACCCTGACGGCCGCTGCCGCGGCGCTCGCGCTGGCCGCCCCCGCGGCCCACGCGCAACGCTACCCGGAACGTCCGGTTCAGGTCATCGTGCCCTACGCGCCCGGCGGCAGCGTGGACGTGATCGCGCGCTCCCTGGCGCAGAAGCTGACCGAACGCATGGGCCAGACGGTGTTCATCGAGAACCGCGCCGGCGCCGGCGGCACGATAGGCGTGAGCGCGGTAACGCGCGCCAAGCCCGACGGCTATACACTGCTGCTGACCTCGCTGGGCGCGGTGACCGTGACGGTGCATCTGACCAAGGCCGGCTACGATCCGTTGACGGATCTCGCGCCCATCTCGCTGCTGGCGACCAGTGGCCTCGTGCTCTCGGTCAAGGAAGGCTCCCCCATCCGGTCGGTGCGCGACCTGATCGCCGCGGCGAAGGCCAGGCCGGGCACCATCAATTATTCCGTGACTGGCGTGGGCAGCCAGACCTTCCTGGCGGGCGAACTGCTCAAGCGTTCGCTGAACCTGGACATGGTGCCCGTGCAGTACAAGGGAGGCGGCCCCGCCGCGGCGGCCGTGGCGGCGGGCGAGGTACAGGCGGGCATCACCGACTCCGGCCCCATCCAACCGCTGCTCCAGTCGAAACGGGTGCGCGTGCTGGCCGTGACCGGCAGCCAGCGGGCCTCGGCCATGCCCGACGTGCCGACGATGGAAGAAGCCGGCGTGCCGGGCTTCAAGATCGACTCGGCCATCGCGCTGTTCGCGCCAGCGGGCACCCCGCCCGAGATCGTCGACAAGCTCAATGCCGAAGTCGCCGCCGCGCTGAAATCGCCCGACCTGATCGACCGCGTCCATGCCGCCTCGCACGACCCGAAGCCGAACAGCCCGGCCGAGATGAAGACCATGCTCAAGTCGGAGTTCGACCGCTGGGGCGCGATGGTGCGCGAGGCCGGCGTCAAGCTGGAATAGCGCCATGAGCGGACTCGAGCTCAGTTTCGCGGCGGGTCCGTACGACCGCCTGCAAGGGCTGTACGACGGCAGCGTGGCGATCGACGGCGTGCGCATCCTGCCGCACGTCCGCCAGCGTCCGGTGGACATCTTCAGCCCCATGATCGAGCACGGCGCCTTCGACATCGCCGAGATGTCGCTCACGCACTGCTATGCCCTGACGGCGCAGCGCCGCGCCAACTTCGTCACGCTGCCGGTGTTCCCGTCGCGCATGTTCCGCCACGGCTTCATCTTCGTGAACGAGGCGGCCGGCATCCGCTCGCCGGCCGACCTGGCGGGCAAGCGCATAGGCGTGCAGGGCCACCAGATGACGGCCGCGGTCTGGATACGGGGACTGCTGCGCGACGGCCATGGCCTCGACCTGGCCGACGTCGAGTGGTACGAAGGGGGCGTGAACGAATACGGCGTCGCCGGCGGCGACATCATGGAACTGCGGCCCAGCCGCCCCCTGCGATGGCAACGCATCCCGGCCACCACCTGCCTGTCGGACATGCTGGCCGAGGGCAGCATCGATGCGCTCATCGGCGCCTTCATTCCGCGCTCGTACGGCAAACACCCCGCCGTGCAGCGCCTGTTCCCGGACTACAAGCGCGCGGAAGCCGCCTATTACGCGAAGACCGGCGTGTTCCCCATCATGCATGCCCTGGTGCTGCGGCGCGACCGCCACGAGGCGCATCCGTGGCTGGCTCCGGCGCTGGTGCGGGCTTGCGAGCAGGCCAAGGACCAGGCCTGGCAGCGGCTGCGTTTCAGCGGCGCGCTGGCCGCCACGCTGCCCTGGCTGATGGACCACGTCGAAGAGACCGTGGCCGCGTTCGGCGCGGACCCATGGCCTTATGGCGTGGCCCCCAACCTCGCGACGCTGGACGCCTTCTCCGCCATGTTGCATGACGATGGCTACCTGGATCGCGCGTTGCCGCCGGACGAGGTGTTCGCGCCACTGCCCCAGCCGCGGGCGTAGCGGAACATAGCCCGCGCCCGTGAAAAGCCTTAGCATGGAGGCTTCGCAGCCAATAATTAATTAACCGCTTATGAAATTGGTCAGCGGCCGCCGGGGCACCCCCGCAGCCCAAACCAGGCGCAAGGCCGGACAGAAGGGCCCCGGCCGGCCCGAGGGCACCAGCGTCGTCCGGGACGACATACTCGATGCAGCGGAAGAACTCTTCTCCAACCTGGGCTACGCGGGCACCACGCTGCGCGAGATCGCCGACCAGGCCAAGGTCACGCAGGCGCTGATCAACTACTACTTCGGTTCGAAGTACGGCCTGTACGAAGCCGTGTTCATGCGCCGCAGCCAGATCATCTCGCAGCAGCGCCTGGAGAACCTGGCGCAGCTACAGGCCAAGCCCGGCCGCCCCAAGGTGCGCGACGTCGTGCAGGCCTTCCTGATGCCGACGCTGGCCTTCCGCTCGACGCCCGAGGGCCGGTCGTTCCTGCGCCTGCAGGCCCGCCTGCACACCGAACCGCCGCAGATTTCCTACAAGCTGCGGACCGACGCCTACGGCAACTCCACGCGGCTCTATGTGGAAGCGGTGCGCAAGGCCCTGCCCAACCTGCCCGAACTGGACGCGTACTGGCGCGTCACCCTGATGGTGGGCACGTATCTCTATGCGTTCTCGGATACCCACCGCATGGAAGAAATGGCGCCCGCGGGCCTGTACGATCCGGACGATACCGACAGCCTGATCGACCAGGTCACCCGCTTCGTGACCGGCGGCATGCAGGCGCCCTGAAGCCGGGGCTCCCGCCCCGGCCCCAGGATGCGCGCAGCCTAGGCCAGCCGTTCCTCGATCAGCCGACCATCGATCACCACCTCGCTGCCGTCCAGCGACACCGTGCAGCGGCGCAGCGGGATGTCCATGTGGCAGGCGGTGCTGCGGGACCCGCCCACCTCGTTGTTGGGGCCGAGCGAGAACAGGAAATTGCCGGCATAGGCGCGCGCGTCCATGCCTATCGTGGCCTCGCGGTCGTACAGGCCCAGCGTGGACCAGCGCGCGCGGTTCTGCGCCCCCCA
The DNA here is from genome assembly GCF_004216695.1 of Pigmentiphaga kullae. GTDB lineage: Bacteria > Pseudomonadota > Gammaproteobacteria > Burkholderiales > Burkholderiaceae_B > Pigmentiphaga > Pigmentiphaga kullae. Next base: position 1,734,627 of record NZ_SGXC01000001.1, on the reverse strand, counting down.
GCCTATGTGCGACATGGCGTAGGCTTCCGGATCGCCGAAGGACTCCATGTAGTCGCGAAGCAGTTCGGCGTCCATCCCGCCCTCGATGGACGTGACGTAGCCGTCCTTGACCTCCATCACAATGGGATCGTTCACGTACGACTTCATCGGCAACAGGATGTCGCCCTTGTCCACCACGATGCGGCCGCGCGTGGCCCGCTCGTTCGGCCAGGTCAGCGCGAAGCCGCTGGGCCAGTGGTCCCAGCGGCCCGGCTCGTCGACGAAACCGTATTCCTTGACCACCGGGAACTCTCCCAGCGGGCACACCAGGTCGGTGCCCGCCGCCGACGTCACCCGCATCTCGCGCGCGTTTTCCAGCAGCGCCCCGCAGGCCAGCACGCGCGCGCGGTCGGCCTCGGTGGGCACCATGCGCAGCAGGATCTCGGGCGGCTCGACGGCCAGCAGGATCTTGCCACCGCCTTGCAGGATGTCGTGCTGCTCGGGCGAGAAGAGCAGCGTCATCAGGTCGACCACGAGGTCGCTGGCCTTGAGCGCGGCGATGGCCGCGCGGTTGCCGCTCAGGGGCGTGGTACCCAGATAGGCCAGCGAATCGCGGCTGAGCGATTTCTCGCCATTGACCGGCGCCAGGTCGAGCCGGTTCACGCGCGCCCCCAGCAGCCCGGCCGCCGTCACCGCGCAGCGCAGCGTCTGGGGATGAGTCACGCCTTCGGTGGTCAACACCGTGACGGTGTCGCCGCGCTTCAGGCGCGACAGCGTCAGGACCTGGGTCCATGCCCGGATCAAATCGGAATCGCTGACAGCCATGGTCTGCTCCTTGCTAAAGAGGGGTTCCCAGAAAGGTGCCGAAGCCCTGGAAGAAACCTTCCTCGTCGTCCCAGGGGATCATGTGTCCGGCCTGCTGCACGGTGCGCACTTCCAGCCGGGGCACGAGCCTTCGGATCTCGTCGATGTCGGCCGCCTCGATGACGCCGCCCTTGCCCGCGACCATCAAGAGCGCGGGCACCGCGACCGCCGGTAGGTCGGCATGCATGTCGTGCGTGCCGAAGGCGTGGTAGGCGCACACGATGGCGTCCTCATCGCAGGTGTGCAGCCATTCGGCCCGCAGCCGCAGCTGCGCCTCGGTCCAGGTGGGCGAGAACGGCTTGAGCTGTTCCCAGTCCGCGCCCGCGCGCATGAGCCGGATGGAGTCCACGTACCAGTCGAGCCTGGCCGGATAAGGCCGGCGGCCCGGCCCCGACACGGGCGGGTCCACCATGACCAGACGCGCGAGCCCTTGCGCGTGATGCGCCGCCACGATGGCGCCGATACGCGCCCCCATGGAATGCCCGACCAGGAAGTAATCCTCCAGGCCCAGCGCCTGGGCAAAGGCGCCCACGTCGGCCGCGCAGGCCTCCAGGCTGTAGTCCATGCCCGGCGCGGTCTCGGACAAACCACGCCCGCGGACGTCGAGCACGTAGGTATCGAACTGCCGCCCCAGCCGTTCGGCCACGAAGGCCCAGGTCACCGCGGGGCTGGTAATGCCGGGCACCAGCACCAGGGGGCGGCCCTTGCCGCCGAAGCGCAGGTAATGCTGGCGTATGCCGTTGGCGCGCACGTTGGCGCCGTATAGAAACGTGCTGCTTGCGCAATCGTGGGATGTCATGGATGCTCTCCGCCCGTCACGCCGCCAGCGCCTGCCGGCCGAAGCGCTGCGCGCACGTGGTCGCGTCGTAGATGTAGACCCAATTGGCCTGGATGCCCACGGCATTGGGGTTGATCAGTTCGCGCCACCGGTACAGCAGGTCGCGCTTGAACTGCGCCCACGGCGACGGCAGGTGATAGGTCTTGCCGCGCTCGCGGGCTTCCAGTTGCACGCGGCTGGTGCGCGGCCGGCGCTCGGCCTCGTAGGCCTGCAGCGCCGCGCCGATGTCGCGGCCGTAGTGCTCCAGCGCCGCGCCCAGCACGTAGCCGTCCTCGATGGCCATGGCCGCGCCCTGCGACAGGAAGGGCAACATGGGATGCGCCGCGTCGCCCAGCAGCGTGACGCGGCCCTTGGACCAGGCCGGCATCGGGTCACGGTCGAACAGCCCCCACTTGTAGACGTCCTGGGTCCGGCTGAACAGTTCGATCACGTCGGGATGCCAGCCTTCATAAGCCTTGGTGAGTTCTTCCCGGCTGCTGCGCACGTTCCAGGATTCCTCCACCCAGTTGCGCGATTCGTTCACGGCCACGATGTTCACCGCCGCGCCGCCATTGACGTAATAGGTGACCAGGTGGCCGTGCGGCCCCATCCAGAAGGCCGCATCCGGGCTGACGAACTTCAGCGGATGGCGGTCGACCGGCACCAGGGCCCGCCAGCACATGTGGCCGGTGAACTGCGCCGACTCCGTGCCGAACAGGGCGTCGCGCACCACCGAGCGCACGCCGTCGGCGCCCACGATCAGGTCGGCCTCGTATTCGCTGCCGTCGCTCAGGGTGGCCACCGCCATCTCGCCTTCGGTGCGCACGCCGGTGCAGTGGGTCCCCAGCGTCGCGCCCTTGCCGTCGGCCAGGTGCTGCGACAGGATGGCGTGCAGGTCGGCGCGATGGACGTGATAGAACTCGGCGCCATAGATCTGCGGGCAGCTTTCCTTCAACGGCGTGCGGAACAGCTCGCGCCCCGAGCGCCAGTTGCGCCCGACCATGGCCTGCGGCAGAAAACCCACCCGCTTCAGGTCGTCGCCCAGGCCCAGCGCCTTGAGGACCTTGACGGCGTTGGGCGTGACCTGCACGCCGGCGCCGACTTCGCCGAACGCCGACGCCCGCTCGAACACATGATTCTCGATGCCGCGCAGCGTCAAGGCGCGCGACAGCGCCACGCCCCCGATCCCGCCACCCACGATGCCTACGCGCAAAGGACGACTCATACGGCTTCTCCTTTCCTTCCTGCGGGAACAGGCGGCTTGCCGGCTCCCAGAAAATAATTAAACAGAAAATTAATAATTGCTTGAGCGGGACTTTGGTCCCACCCGGCCTAGCCGCCGAGATAGGCGGTCAACAGTTCCGGGTCCCCCAGCAGGCCGGCGGACTCCCGCTCGGCCACGACCCGGCCGGTCTCGAACACATAGGCGCGCGACGCGGCGGTCAGCGCGTTGTGCACGTTCTGCTCGACCAGGAGAACGGTCACGCCCTGCCGGCTGATCTCGCGCACCACGTCGAACACCTCGTCGGCCATCTTGGGGCTGAGCCCCAGACTGGGTTCGTCCAGAAGCAGCAGCACGGGCTCGGACATCAGGGCCCGGCCGATCGCCAGCATCTGCTGTTCGCCGCCGCTGAGCGTGCCGGCCAGCTGCTGGTGGCGCTCCTTGAGCCGCGGAAAACGTTCGTACACCTTGGCCACGCGCTGCTGCACCGTGGCCTGCGAACGGCACAGATAGGCGCCCAGCACGAGGTTTTCATAGACCGTCATCGAGGGCCAGACATGGCGCTCTTCCGGGCTCTGGGCGATGCCCAGCCCGACGATGCGGTCCGGCGCCATGCCGCCGATGTCGCGCCCGTTGAAGCGGATGCTGCCGCGCGTGGGCTTGAGCAGGCCTGAAATGGCGCGCAGCGTCGTGCTCTTGCCCGCCCCGTTGGCGCCGATCAGCGCCACGGTCTCGCCCGGCTGCACGCGCAGGCTCACGCCATGCAGCGCGGCGGTCTTGCCATAACCGACGTGAAGATTGTCCAGCTCCAGCAGCGGAGCGGTTGCAGCCTGAACGGTGCTCATGCCGCCCGCCCTCCCCCAAGATAGGCCTCGATCACGCGCGGGTCGCGCTGCACGTCCGCCGGCACGCCCTCGGCCAGTTTCTCGCCGAAGTGCATGACGACCACGCGGTCCGATACGCTCATGACCAGCCCCATGTTGTGCTCGACGATCAGGATGGACTGCACCTGCGTGCCGCGCAGCCTTTTCAGGATGCGCCCCAGTTCCATGGCCTCCTGGCTGTTCAGGCCCGCGGCCGGCTCGTCCAGCATCAGGATGTCCGGCCTGGCCGCCAGCGCCAGGCCGACCTCCAGCAGGCGCAGTTCGCCGCAGGACAGCAGGTAGGCCGGCGCGTTCATGCGCTCGCCCAGCCCCATGATGTGGACGATGCGCTCGGCCTCCTCGCGCACGGCGCGCTCGGCGGCACGGACCGCGCGGCCCGGGAAGAAGGTCCGCAGCAGGCCCTGGCGGGCGCTCAGGTAATGGCCGGCCAGGATGTTCTCGAACACCGACAGCGACTTCAGGATGTTCGTCTTCTGGAAGCTGCGGACGATGCCCTTCCTGGCCATCTGGTAGGGCTTGGCGCCGGTCAGGTTCTCGCCCTTGACGTGGACCTCGCCCGAGGTGGGCGCGTAGAACCCGGTGATCAGGTTGAAGCAGGTCGTCTTGCCGGCGCCGTTGGGCCCGATCAGGCCGACGATCTCGCCGGCCCCGACCTGGAAGCTGATGTCCTTGACCGCCTTGATGCCGCCGAAGGTCTTGCACAGCCCGCGCACGTCCAGCATGGGGGCGTGGCCAATTGCATGCACAGTTGTCATTTCGGTTTCCCAAGGCGCCACGCGCCGCTTACACCGGATAGAATGGCGCCCCCCCGACCCAGGGCACAGCGGATCTGGCTCCGCCAGTCCGCCGGTGCCGCCCCCTGGGGGGCGCGCGACAGCGCGTAGGGGGGAGTCCTCATCTCTCGGCGGGTCGTCAGGAAACCCATCAGGCCGCGCGGCAGGAACAGCACGATGGCCATCACCGCCAGGCCGAACAGCGACAGCCGCAGCTCCTTCGCCTCGCGCAGGTATTCCTCCAGGAAGGTCACCAGCAGCGCGCCGATCAGCGGCCCGACCAGGGTGCCCTTGCCGCCCACCAGCACCATGATGATCATGCTGACCATGAAGGCGAAGCGAAACACTTCGGGCCCGACGAACGAGATGTAGTGCGCATAGAAACCCCCGGCCATGCCGGCCAGGAAAGCGCCCAGCACGAACGCCAGCATGGCGTAGCGGAACGGCCGGATGCCGATGGACTGGGCGACGTAGCGGTTCTCGCGCACGGCCACCGCGGCCCGCCCCGCATTGGAATAGACGAAGCGGTACGCCAGGTAGAGCGACGCCGCCAGCACGCCCCAGGCCAGGTAGAAGAAGAACTGCCTGGTCGCCAGGTTGCCGGCCTGGGCCAGCCACGCCGGCTGCGGCACCCCGGCGATGCCCATGGGGCCGTTGGTGAAGGCGACCCAGTTGTCCGCCACCAGCCGCAGCACCTCGGCGAACGACAGCGTCACGATGACGAAGAACGGCCCTTGCAGGCGCAGCGTAATGCTGCCGATCAACAGGCCCATGGCCGCCGCCAGCACGCCGGCGGCGGGAATCGTGGCCCACATCGGCCAGCCCAGCTGGGTGGACAGCAGCGCCGCGGCATAGGCCCCCGTGCCCAGAAAGGCCGTATGGCCGAGCGAGAACTCGCCCACATAGCCCACGACCAGGTTCAGGCTGGTGGCCAGCACGGCATAGAACAGCACCATGATGGCCACGTGCAGCAGGTACTGGTCGTGGACCACCAGCGGCAGCAGCCCTGCGACCAGCAGCGCAACCAAGATCGCGTTACGTTCGAACTGCATCTCAACTCCCCATGACGTATGCAAATGCCCTGCCCGATCCAGGGCGCCGCGGATCCGGCTTTGCCGGTCCGCCAGCGCCGCCCCCCTGGGGGCGCCCGAAGGGCGTAGGGGGAGGCGTCATCTAGGCTCTCTCGGCGCGTTTGGAAAACAGGCCGTAGGGCCGGAACACCAGGGTAAGGATGACGATGACGAAGCCGATGATGTCGACCCAGCCGGTGGCGACGTAGCCGCCCCAGAGCGCCTCGGCCACGCCCAGCACCAGTCCGCCGACGATCGCGCCGGCGAAGCTGCCCATGCCGCCCAGGATCACCACCACGAAGGCCTTCATGCTGACCAGCCCGCCCACCGACACCTGCGCCGAATAGATGGACCCGAGCAGCATCCCCGCCAGCGAAGCGATGACCGTCCCCAGCGCGAAGGTGCAGGCGTAGACGTTCGCCGTCTTGATGCCCGCCAGCTGCGCGGCCATCGGATCCTGGAACGTCGCCCGCATCGCGCGGCCCAGGCGGGTCTTCTGGATCAGCAGATAGGCGGCCACGATCAGCACCGCGCACACCGCGACGGCGAACAGCCGGATCTTGGTGACCACGATGGGCCCCAGGAAAACCGGCCCGCTGGAGACCGGCCCTGCCACCTTCAGCGGCGCGGTGCCCACCACCAGCAGCGCCGTGTTGGCCAGGAAGATGGACAGGCCGATGGTCAGCAGGATGCCCGGCTCTTCGCCCTGTCCGCGGATGCGCTCGATCAGCACGCGGTCGACCAGCCAGCCGAACACGCCCATGATCAGCGCCACCAGCGCCAGGCCCGTCAGAAAGTCCAGGCCCAGGGCGGTGGTCACCCACCAGCCCAGCACGCCGCCCAGCATGTACAGCTCGCCATGGGCGAAGTTGACGACCCGCATCAAGCCGAGGATAAGCGTGAGCCCCAGCGCCGACAGCGCGTAGAAAGATCCGATCACCAGTCCGTTGGCCAGGAACTGTGGCAACAAATCCATGGTTTCTCCCGACTCGGGGCGCGCGGATCAGGGCCGCTCGGTGGGGGCCTGCGCCACCACCTTCGGCTCGCGGTTCTGGATCTGCACCAGCACGACGTCGAAGCCGTAGCCCTCGCCCTTCTCGGTGAACTTGAAATGGCCGTTGGGCGCGGCGTAGTCCGTCTTGCGCAGCGCATCGCGGATCGCGTCGGCCTGCGTGTTGCCCGCCCGCGCGATCGCCTCCATGACGATGTTCAGCGCGTTATAGCCGGCGGCGCCGTACTTGCCGGGCTTTTCCTTGTAGGCGGCGCTGTAGTACTGGACGAACGACTGATTGCGCTCGCCCGGCATGCTGGAGGCATAGGGCACGGCCGCGTAGATGCCTTCCGAGGCATCGCCCGTCAGGCCGATGAAATCGGACGTCGCCCACGACCCCACGCCGAATATCTTGGTCTGGATGCCGAATTCCTTGAACTGCTTGACCAGGATGGAGCCGTCCTGGGTTTCGGCCGCGACGAAGACGCCGTCGGGCTTGGCCGCGCGCAGCTTGGTCAGCAGGGTGTAGAAGTCGGTGGCGCCGTGGTCGAAGTACTCCTTCATCACGGTCTTGACTCCGAGCGCGGACAGGTCCTTGGAGAAATCCTCCACGCCGCCGCGGCCCCAGTCGTCGTTGACGCCGATGTAGGCCACGGTTTTCAGTTGCAGCTTCTGCGCCAGGATCTTGCTGAAGGTCTTGGACATCAGCCGGTCGGTTTCGGCCGAACGGAAGAAGTACTGAAGCCCCTTTTCGGTCAGGTCCGCCTTCGAGGACACCCCGGTCAGCATGGGCAGCTTGTACTTCTCGGCCACGGGCATGACCGCCGCCGTGGCCGAGCTGCAGAAGGCGCCCGTCAGCGCCACGACCTTGTCGCGCACGATCAGCTTTTCGGCGGCGTTCACCGAATTGGCGGGACGGCACTGCCCGTCCTCGATGACCAGTTCGATCTTCCTGCCCAGCACACCGCCGGCGGCGTTGCGGCGCTCGACCGCGAGCTTGGCACCGTTGACGTAGGTCAGCCCGTTGTAGGCGACCGATCCCGTCAGCGGCTGGATGACGCCGATCTTGATGGTTTCCTGCGCCCATGCCACGGGGGCTGCCCCGCCCATGGTTCCCGCCAGCAACAACGCCCAAGACAGCTTACGCATAGCGACCTCTCGCAAAGGTTTCGATTGAGAATTGCCCACCGCCTACGATTAATTAAACAAGTAATTAATTTATCGATGAATTAGGGTTTACGGCAATCGGGATGAGACCATCGCTTCGTAAGCATGAAGAGTGCCAGCACGCCCGCCTGGCCAGCGTGCCGGCCGGGCGCCCATGCGGTGCGCGCACCGCACCGGCAGCGGGGAGCGCGCACCGGCATGGCGCGGCGCAGGCGGCGAAACAGGTTCTACTCCAGCTTGGCGCCCGACGTCTTCACCATCCGCTCGACCACGGGCGCCAGTAGCTCGTATTCCTTGCGGGCGTCTTCAGCCGAATTGCCGATCGCATCCATGCCATAGGCCTGGATACGCGCCTGCATCTCGGGGGTCGCGATCGCGGCGCGCGCCTCTTTCTCCAGCAGCCTGGATACGGCCTCGGGCATGCCCGCCGGCGCCAGCATCGCGAACCATCCCATGGGCTTGAACTCGGTATCCTTCATGCCCGCTTCCGCCATGGTGGGCACGTTGGGAAGCTCCTTGGGCCGCTGATCGGCAATCACGGCCAGCGCGCGCAGCCGGCCGGTCTGCAAATGCGGTACGACCGGCCCCAGGGTCGTGAATCCCCACGACACCCTGCCCCCGACCAGTTCCTGGATCAGCGGCACCTCGCCCTTGAAAGGCACGTGCGTCATGTCCAGGCCACGCGAATGGCTGAGATAGGAAGCAACCAGGTGGCCCGAAGTGCCCACGCCGAACGAACCGTAGTTGACCTTGCCGCGATTCCGCGCGGCCCAGTCCATGAACTCCTTCATATTGCGCGCCGGTATCTCGTGATTGACCACCAGGACCAGTTGGCCGCTGGAGATCTGCGTGATGAAGCGCAGGTCGCGGTTCACGTCGTAGGGAACCTTGTCGAACATGTAGGGCAGCGTCAGCACCGGCGTCGAGTTCGTGACCAGCAGGCTATAGCCGTCGGGCTTGGCGCGCGCCACCGCGTTGGTGCCGAGCATGCCGGATGCCCCCGGCCTGTTCTCGACGATGAAGGTCGTGCCCAGCCGGCGTCCCATTTCCTCGCCCAGGGTGCGCGCCAGGGCATCGGCGGCGCCGCCCGCCGGCTGCGGCACGACCAGGGTAATCGGCCGGCTCGGAAAAGATTCGGCCGCTTGCAGCGTTCCACAAGCCAGCGCCGCAGTCAGCAAGAGCAGGGGTTTGATCATGTGAATGTCTCCTGATTTCAATGGGCGACCGCCGGCAATTCGGCTCCGGCAATCTCCTTGCCGAATTCGAAATCGCCGGGCCGGCGCCAGGTCTTGAGCGGCTTGCCGTCGCGCAGCGCGCGCATCTCGCGCGCCCACATGCGGCGCAATACCGCGATAGCCCTGTCCGACTGTCCGAGATGCTCGGCGTCGCGGTCCGCGATCACACCCTGCCCGCCCAGCGCGACCGTGTCCTGGATAATCGGCAGCAGGGGATGATTCTGGTCCACTTCGTCGAGCGTCATTTCGCAGCGCATGACGCGCGCGGCGATCTCGGCTGGATCCTCTACCTCGCCCGGATCGGGCAAGGCTGTGTTGAAGGTGCCGACACGGTTGACCATGGCGCTGAAGGTCGTCGTATCGTCCATCGGCACTCGCCATGCGAGCAGGATGGACATCTTCGAGCGGTCCTGCGGAATGGGAACCTCGCGCAGCAGGACATTCGGCATGAAGCCGTAGCCGACACGCTTGCGGCCATCCTTTCGCGTGGAAACGACCACCAGCCCATGTTCGGTTTCTTCCGCGGCGACTTTGGGGATCTGGTCCAGGCCGTACTTCGCCATCAGGTGCTTGTGCGTGAAGAACACATGCGCCTCGTCGTGGTCGTTCTCCACTCGCTGGAAGAAGTTGTAGTCGAGTACGACAGCCTGGGTGAGCAGCGTGCCGCGGCTGTCATCCTCCAGTTCAGGGAAGCGCGGAAACTCCGGCGGTTCCCCTTCCCCGACATAGCAGAAGATCAGGCCCAGATACTCCCTGACCGGATAGGTGCGCAGCGACAGGCTACGCGCATAGGCCGCGCTCTCGGCGGGAAACTCCTCTCCCCTTCCTTCGGCGTCGAACTTCCAGCCATGGTAGCGGCAGCGTATGCCGTTGCCTTCGACCCAGCCGTAGGCCAGGCTCGTCCCCCGGTGGGGGCAGCGGTCCTGCGTCATGCGCGGCTGGCCGTCCTCGCCGCGGTAGAGCGTGTAGTGCGTGCCCAACAGCTTGACGCGCATCGCGCGGCCGGCCACGCATTTCTCGGCCAGCGCCACGGGCTGCCAGAAGCGGGCGACCAGGCGGCCGGCGAGCGCGTCGCCTTCGACCCGGGCGAAGTCGATGTCGGGGTAAAGACTCATGGCGGATCTCCTCGAAAGCTTGGGATTCTTTATCGAAAAATACTATGCTTCCATAGCAATGGTAAATTTGGCGCAAAGAATTCACAATGCTTGTTTCGCCCGCCTCGTACTAGTATTTCCCCTAGCGCCCAGCCATGAACAAACCGACGAGCAGCAAGCCCACCCCCGGGAAAATCGCCACCCAGCCGTCCGAAGACAGCGTGGGCTACCAGCTCAGCGCCACCTACCGAGTACTCAACCGCGCGCTGCAGGCGCAGGTCGCCCGGCTCGACGTTCCCGCGGGAACCTGGATATTCCTGCGGACGATATGGGAAGAAGACGGGCTGACGCAGCGCGAGGTCGGCCGACGGGTGGGGATCATGGAAGCCGCGGCGGGCTCGGCCTTGAACAAGCTGGAGAGCCGCGGCCTGATCCGGCGCGTGCGCAATGCCGACGACCGGCGCAAGATAAACATCTACCTGACCGAGCGCGGCCGCGCCCTGGGACACGAACTGATGCCCAAGGCGGACGAGTTGACGGCCCGTATGGTGGAAGGATTCGAGCACTTCGAGGTGGCGCAGTTGTGCAACTACCTGATGCGGGTCAGGCGAAACCTGCGTGCGGTCGAATCGGCGGCGGGCATCAAGAGCGAAGACACTGAAAATACTATTGATTCATAGTATTTAGGCGCGTCGCTCGTGGCCGATCAGGTCTTCATCTTGTACCCGGTGCGGAAGATCCAGGCCACGATGCCCAGGCACACCAGCAGGAACACCAGCGTCATGCCCAGGCTGACCACGACGTTGACGTCGGACTGGCCGTAGAAGCTCCAGCGGAATCCGCTGATGAGGTAGACCACGGGGTTGGCCAGCGTGATCTTCTGCCAGATCGGCGGCAGCATGCCGATCGAGTAGAACGCGCCGCCCAGGAAGGTCAGCGGCGTGACTACCATGAGCGGAATGATCTGCAGCTTCTGGAAATCGTCGGCCCACAGGCCGATGATGAAACCGAACAGGCTGAAGGTGACAGCGGTCAGGACCAGGAAGCCGACCATCCAGACGGGATGCTCGATGTGGTACGGCACGAAGATGCGCGCCGTGACCAGGATCAGGAGGCCCAGCATCATCGACTTGGTGGCCGCCGCCCCGACGTAGCCGACCACCGCCTCGACGGGTGACACCGGCGCCGACAGCAGCTCGTAGATGGTGCCCGTCCACTTGGGCAGGTAGATGCCGAACGAGGCGTTGGAAATGCTTTCGTTCAGCAGCGACATCATGATCAGGCCGGGAATGATGAAGGCTCCGTAGCTGACGCCGCCGATCTCGCCCATGCGCGAACCGATGGCGGTGCCGAACACGATGAAGTAGAGCGACGTGGACAGCACCGGCGAGGCGATGCTCTGGGTCAGCGTGCGGAAGGTGCGCGCCATCTCGAACCGGTAGATCGCCCGGATTGCGTAGAAGTTGATCATGCTTGCTCCCGCACCAGGCTCACGAAAATATCCTCCAGCGAACTTTCGCTGGAATGCAGGTCCTTGAAGTCGATGCCCTGCTCGTTCAGGGCCCGCATCAGCGAGGCGATGCCTGTGGCCTCGCCCTGGGTGTCGAAGGTGTAGACCAGCGCATTGCCGCCGTCGGCCAGCTCCAGCGCGTAGCCGGCCAGCGCCGGCGGCAGCGCCTGGAGCGGGGCCTGCAATTGCAGCGTCAGTTGCTTCTTGCCCAGCTTGCGCATCAGCGCCCGCTTTTCCTCGACCAGCACCAGCTCGCCCTTGTTGATGACGCCGATGCGATCGGCCATGTCCTCGGCTTCCTCGATGTAATGGGTGGTCAGGATGATGGTCATGCCCTCGTCGCGCAGGCGGCGCACCATCTTCCACATGTCCCGCCGCAGCTCGACGTCCACGCCGGCGGTCGGTTCGTCCAGGAACAGCACCTTGGGTTCGTGGGCCAGGGCCTTGGCGATCAGCACGCGCCGCTTCATGCCGCCGGACAGCGTCATGATCTTGGCATTGCGTTTGTCCCACAGCGACAGGTCGCGCAGGATGCTCTCGATGCGCGCCGGATTGGCCGGGTGGCCGAACAGGCCGCGGCTGAAGCTGACGGTGGCCCACACCGATTCGAAGGCATCGGTGGCCAGCTCCTGCGGCACCAGGCCGATGCGCGTACGCGCCGCGCGGTAGTCGCCGATGATGTCGTGGCCGTCCACCAGCACGGTGCCGGCGGTCGGGCGCGACAGTCCACAGACGATGCTGATCAAGGTGGTCTTGCCGGCGCCGTTGGGGCCCAGCAGGGCGAAGATCTCGCCCTTGCGTATCTGCAGGTCCACGCCCTTGAGCGCGTGGAAGCCATTGGCGTAGGTCTTGGCGAGGCCCGAGATGGAAACGATCGCGGGCGCCTCGCCGGGAAGCGGGGGGCGGGTCGAGACTGGCTGCATGGCGTGATGAGCACACCGCGGGGGAATGGGAGGGGAAATGGCACGGTCCCGGCGGCGGAAGTCGAGTGTATAGGATAGGTCCGGAGGCGTCCTCAAGCCTGTTCCGCCAGCAGGGACATTTCCCGCGTGGCCGACCCGGTATCATCCTGTTTTCGCGGCCGGCACCCCGCCCGCCGCCGCACGACCGGAGCATTCCCCCATGAACCATCCCCCGGAAAACGTCAGCATGGCGCTGTTCTGCGACTTCGAGAACGTGGCCCTGGGCGTGCGCGACGCCAAGTACGAGCGCTTCGACATCAAGCTGGTGCTCGAACGCCTGCTGCTCAAGGGCAGCATCGTGGTCAAGAAGGCCTATTGCGACTGGGACCGCTACAAGGGCTTCAAGGCCACCATGCACGAGGCCAACTTCGAGCTGATCGACATCCCGCACGTGCGCCAGTCGGGCAAGAACTCGGCCGACATCCGCATGGTGGTCGACGCGCTGGACCTCTGTTACACCAAGTCGCACGTCAACACCTTCGTGATCATCAGCGGCGACTCCGACTTCTCGCCGCTGGTCTCCAAGCTGCGCGAGAACGCCAAGCAGGTCATCGGCCTGGGCGTCAAGCAATCCACCTCGGACCTGCTGATCGCCAATTGCGACGAATTCATCTTCTACGACGACCTGGTCCGCGAGACGCACCAGGCGGCCCGGCGCGAGCCGCGCGGCGCGCAGCCCGCCAACCGCCGTCCGCACGACGAGGACAAGTCGCGCAAGGACGAACTGGAATCCCGGCGCGAGAAAGGCATCGCGCTGGCGGTCGAGACCTTCGACGCGCTGCTGGCCGAGCGCGGCGACACCGGCAAGATCTGGGCCTCGGTGCTGAAGGAAGCCATCAAACGGCGCCGGCCCGACTTCAACGAGTCCTATTACGGCTTCCGCGCCTTCGGCAATCTGCTGGAGGCGGCCCAGTCGCGCGGGCTGCTGGAATTCGGCCGCGACGAAAAATCGGGCGCCTACGTATACCGCGCCAGCGGCGAAACCGCGCCGGTCGAGCCAGCGGCGCCCAGGTCCGTGCCGGTGCCGGTGCCGGCCCCTGCCCCGGCCATCGAGCCCGCCGAGGTCCCCGCCGGCGAAACGCCCGCCCCCCGGGCGGATAAGCGGCGCAACACCCGCAGCGCCGGCAAGAGCGCCTCCCGCCGGGCACGGCCCGAGGCCGAGGCGGCCGGGGACACGGCGCGGCAAGAACCCGCCACCACCCTGCCCCTGGTTGCCGCCGAGCCGGCCGCGCGGCCCGCGCCGGTCGCACCAACGCCCGAACCGGTCCAGCCCCCCGCCGCTGAGACCACCGGCACCGGCGGCGCCGATGCCGCCGACACCCCGGCCGGCGCGCCCGCCAAGAAGGCGGCACGCAAGACCGCCCGCAAGACGCCCGCGCGCCCCCGCGCCCGCAAGACCGCGGCGAAGGCCCAGGAAGGTTAGGCGCCAGCCGGACGGCCGCCGAAGGCGCGCGCCAGCGTCAGCACTTCGCCGGTCGCCACCGGCTCATAGCCCGGCAGCGCCTCCAGGCGCCGTATGAAGCCGGGCGCCTTCAGGATCGCCAGTACGTCGTCCAGCCGCCGGGCCTCCAGCGCCGACTGCTCCACCGCGAAGAAGTAGCGCTCGGTGACCAGCGGCACGAAATCCAGCCCGAAGCGCCGGGCGGCGGTCTCGATGCCGAACCCCACGTCGGCCATGCCGCTGGCGATGTAGGCAGCCACGGCCGCGTGCGTGAACTCGGTGCTGTCGAAACCGTTGATGGCCTGCTGCGCCACCTGGTCGCGCGCCAGCATCAGCTCCAGCAGCATGCGCGTGCCCGAGCCCGCCTGCCGGTTGACGAAGCGCACACCCGGCCGCGCAAGATCCCCCAGCGCCCGGATGCGCTTGGGATTGCCCGGCGCCACGCACAGCCCCTGCACCCGCAGCGCCAACTGGACCAGCACGTGCTTGCGCGGATCCAGCCATTGCAGGTACTGGCGCACCGCGTCCCGCTCGAAGGGACCGATGGGCACGTGGAAGCCGGCCAGGTCGCATTCGCCGCGGGCCAGCGCGGCCACCGCCTCGGTGCTGTTGCGGTAGCGCAGTTCGACCGGCATCTGCGCGGTGTTGATCCAGTCCACCAGGGCCGCCACGGCGAAACCGTGGCTGGCATACAGCCGCAGCGGCGAGCGTTCGGGCGCTACGGCCTTGCGGATCTCGGCCTCGAGCTCCGAAGCCAGGCTGTCCAGCGTGGGCGACAGGCGGGCGCGGATGCGGTCTTCAGCCAGCAGCAGGACCGTACCCAGGTGGCTGAGCCGCGTGCCCTTGCCCGGCCGCTTCTCCAGCAGCGGCGTGCCGAACAACTGCTCGGCGTTGCGCAGCAGGCCCCATACGTGGCGATAGGACAGCCCTTCCAGGCGTCCGGCCGCCGCGATCGAGCCCGATTCGCGGATGCTGGCCAGCAGGCGCAGCAGCAGGGACGTATCCACCGCGGACGAGGCTTCGGCCCCCGTCCCCTGGATGTGCCAGCCGGGTTGGATCGCGATCTTGAACATTTATGTAATCCTGAACATATTTTTCGCGGGAAGTTTCTTTGTTAGAGTGGGTTGCGTAGCGAGACATATGTTCTGAATTTCATATATTAGCCGTTTCCGCCCACCGCGACGCACGGCATGGAACCCCATGGACCAGAAAGTCATCCCCATCGTCGCGGCGGCGCCCACGCGCGAACGCAAGCGCCAGCAGCCCAAGGGCCGCCGCGTCGACCCCGCCGCGCTGGCCGAGGTGCGCGCATTGCTGGGGGACGCGCCGCGCCGGCGCGACCTGCTGATCGAACACCTGCATCGCATCAACGACCGCTACGGCCAACTGGGCACCCGCCACCTGGCGGCGCTGGCCCAGGAACTGCGCATGGCGCAGGCCGAGGTCTATGAAGTGGCGTCCTTCTACCACCACTTCGACGTGGTACGCGACGACGGGCAGGCCGAATCCGGCACCGCGCCGCTGACCGTGCGGGTCTGCGGCAGCCTGTCCTGTGAACTGGCGGGCTCGGGGCCGCTGCTGGAGCGCCTGCCGCAACTGCTGGGCACCGGCGTGCGCGTCGTGCCGGCGCCGTGCCTGGGACGCTGCGAACAGGCTCCCGTGGCGATGGTGGGCCAGCGCCCCATTGCCTGTGCGACGGCCGATACGGTGCAGGCAGCCGTCGCGAGCGGCGACACCCGCGACCTGCCCGGCGCCTACATCGACTACGCCGGCTATGTCGCGCAGGGCGGCTACCGCGTGCTGCGCGAATGCGCGTCCGGACAGCGCGACGTGGAGTCCGTGCTCAAGGCCATGGAAGACTCGGGCCTGCGCGGCCTGGGCGGCGCGGGCTTTCCCGCCGGCCGCAAGTGGCGCGCGGTGCGCGCCGAACCCGCCCCGCGCCTGATGGCGGTCAACGTGGACGAAGGCGAACCCGGCACGTTCAAGGACCGCCACTATCTCGAGCGCGATCCGCATCGCCACCTGGAAGGGCTGCTGATCGCGGCGTGGGCGGTGGAGGCGCAGGCCGTCTACATCTACCTGCGCGACGAATACCACGGCTGCCGCGCGATCCTGCAGACCGAACTGGACCGCCTGCGCAACGATCCGCCCGTTCCCGGCCTGCCCCGCATCGAATTGCGGCGGGGCGCCGGCGCCTACATCTGCGGCGAGGAATCGGCCATGATCGAATCCATCGAGGGCAAGCGCGGCATGCCCAGGCTGCGCCCGCCCTACGTCGCGCAGGTCGGCCTGTTCGGTCGCCCCACGCTGGAACACAACTTCGAGACGCTGCACTGGGTGCGCGACATCCTGGAACGCGGCGGCGCCTGGTTCGCCTCGCAAGGCCGGCGCGGGCGCAAGGGCCTGCGCTCGTTCTCGGTGTCGGGGCGCGTGCGCCAGCCCGGCGTCCACCTGGCGCCGGCCGGCATCACCATCCAGGAACTGATCGACGAATACTGCGGTGGCATGCAGGATGGCCACGATTTCTACGCCTACCTGCCGGGCGGCGCGTCTGGCGGCATCCTGCCAGCGTCGATGAACGACATCCCGCTGGATTTCGACACGCTGCAACCCTACGGCTGCTTCATCGGCTCGGCGGCGGTCATGATCCTGTCCCATCGAGACACCGCCGTGGGCGCGGCGCGCAACATGATGGGCTTCTTCAAGGACGAATCCTGTGGCCAGTGCACGCCCTGCCGCGTGGGCACGGCCAAGGCGCTGGAGCTGATCCGCCAGCCCGACTGGGACATCCCGCTGCTGGAGGAATTGTCCGCCGTCATGCGCGACGCCTCGATATGCGGGCTGGGCCAGGCGGCGCCCAACCCCGTGGACTGCGTCATCAAGTATTTCCCCCAGGAACTGGGCCCAGGGTCATCGGGCTGCGCCACGGACCATTGACATGAATGCCATCAATCGCCGCGAGCTCGGCCTCTCTCCCGTCACCGTGAACTTCCGCCTGAACGGGCAGGCGGTCAGCGCCGCCGACAACGAAACCCTGATCCAGGTGGCCGACCGCCTGGGTATCGAGATTCCCCGCCTGTGCCATGCCGACGGCCTGGAGCCGGCCGGCAACTGCCGCTCGTGCGTGGTCGAGATCGCCGGCGAACGCGTGCTGGCGCCGTCGTGCTGCCGTACGCCGCGCGAGGGCATGGAGGTCACGACCGACAGCGAGCGCGCAGTGCGCGCGCAGAAGATGGTGCTCGAGCTGTTGCAGGCCGACATGCCCGAGACCTCGTACACGCGCGACAACGAAGTGGACCTCTGGGCACGCAAGCTGGGCGTGGGCAAGCCGCGCTTCGCGCCGCGCTCGCCGGTGGCCGCCGACACCTCGCACCCGGCCATCGCCGTCAACCTGGATGCCTGCATCCAGTGCACGCGCTGCCTGCGCGCCTGCCGCGACGAACAGGTCAACGACGTGATCGGGCTGGCCCATCGGGGCGACCATGCCAGGATCGTATTCGACATGGACGACGCCATGGGTGCCTCGACCTGCGTGGCCTGCGGCGAATGCGTGCAGGCCTGCCCCACCGGCGCGCTGATGCCCGCGCGCGAAGTGGCGCTACAGGTGCCGGACAAGGAAGTCGCCTCGGTCTGCCCCTATTGCGGCGTGGGCTGCCAGCTGACCTACCACGTCAAGGACAACCGCATCCTGTACGTCGAGGGCCGCGACGGCCCGGCCAACCACGCGCGCCTGTGCGTGAAGGGCCGCTACGGCTTCGACTACGCCCATCATCCCCACCGCCTGACCCGGCCGCTGATCCGCCGCGCGGACGCGCCCAAGCGCGGCGACGCGGTCATGGATCCGGACCGCGTCATGGAGGTCTTCCGCGAAGCGACGTGGGACGAAGCGCTGGATCTGGTGGGCGAGCGGCTGCGAACGATCCGCGACACGCACGGCAAGCGCGCGCTGGCCGGCTTCGGCTCGGCCAAGGGCAGCAACGAGGAAGCCTATCTGTTCCAGAAGCTGGTGCGCACGGGCTTCGGCAGCAACAACGTCGATCACTGCACGCGGCTGTGCCATGCCTCGTCTGTGGCGGCGCTGCTGGAGGGCATAGGCTCGGGCGCGGTGTCCAATCCCGTGATGGACGTGGGCAAGGCCGAAGTGGTGATCGTGATCGGCGCCAACCCCACGGTCAACCACCCGGTGGCGGCGAGCTGGATCAAGAACGCGGTGAAGAACGGCACCCGGCTCATCGTGGCCGACCCGCGCCGCTCGGACCTCGCGCGGCTGGCGCACCGCTTCCTGCAATTCAAGCCGGACACCGACGTGGCGATGCTGAACGCCATGATGCACGTGATCGTCCATGAAGGTCTGGTGGACGAGGACTTCATCGCCAGCCGCACCATCGGCTACGACGAGCTGCGCAGGAACGTGGAAGGCTACAGCCCCGAGAGGATGGCGCCGATCTGCGGCATAGACGCGGACACGCTGCGCGAGGTGGCCCGGCTATACGCCACGTCCAAGGGCTCGATGATCCTGTGGGGCATGGGAGTCTCGCAGCACGTGCACGGCACGGACAATGCGCGCTGCCTGATCGCGCTGGCACTGATGACCGGCCAGATCGGCCGCCCGGGCACCGGCCTGCATCCGCTGCGCGGCCAGAACAACGTGCAGGGGGCGTCGGACGCGGGGCTGATTCCGATGATGTATCCGGACTACCAGCGCGTGGACAACGCGGCCGCGCGCCAGAAGTTCGAGCAGTTGTGGGGCATGCCGCTGGATCCGCAGCCGGGGCTGACGGTGGTGGAGGTGATGCACGCGATCAAGGCCGGCACGGTGCGGGGCATGTATGTGATGGGCGAGAATCCGGCGATGTCGGATCCGGATGCCAATCATGCGCGCGAGGCGCTGGCGGCGCTGGACCATCTGGTGGTGCAGGATATCTTCCTGACCGAGACCGCCTATCTGGCGGACGTCATCCTGCCGGCCTCGGCCTTTCCCGAGAAGACGGGAACGTTCACGAATACGGACCGGGTGGTGCAGATGGGCCGCCAGGCGCTGGAGCCGCCGGGCGAGGCGCGCCAGGACTTGTGGATCATCCAGCAACTGGCGGCGCGCATGGGGCTGGACTGGCGCTATCGCGACGTGTCGGAGGTGTTCGACGAGATGCGCCATTCGATGCCGAGCATAGGCGGCATCACGTGGGGCCGCCTGCAGGCGGAGCATGCGGTGACGTATCCGTGCCTGGTGGAGGGCGACGCTGGCGATCCCGTGGTGTTCACCAGCACGTTCCCGACGGAAACGGGGCGCGCGCGTTTCGTGCCTGCCGACATCATTCCGGCGAATGAGCGGCCGGATGAGGAGTATCCACGGGTGTTGATCACCGGGCGGCAGCTGGAGCACTGGCATACGGGAAGCATGACGCGTCGGGCGTCGGTGCTGGATGCGATCGAGCCGGATCCGGTGGCGTTGGTGCATCCGCTGGATCTGGAAGAGATCGGGGTGCGGCCGGGGGACGTGATCACGCTGGAGTCGCGGCGCGGGGAAGTGTCGTTGTATGCGCGGGCGGAGGAAGGAACGCCGCGGGGGGCGGTGTTCGTGCCGTTCTGTTATTACGAGGCGGCGATCAACAAGCTGACGAATGCGGCGCTGGATCCGTTCGGGAAGATTCCGGAGTTCAAGTATTGCGCGATACGGATCCGGGCGGGGGGGATGGAGCCGGTGCAGAGCAGTTACGGGGGTGGGCAGATATTGGGCTTGGGTTCTTGAGCCGGTCGTTGGTGAAAAGGGTCACAACAAGCCCTGGTCAACCTTGGGCACTTCCGGCGCAATCCGAATCAGCCGTTCGGCTTGAGTGACCACGAACTGGGCAATGTCCTGTACCCGTCCGCGTTCGTCTCCAAGATACACCGCATCCCGGGCCAGGCCAGGCGCCAGCCTCCTGGCTTGCCTTGCCATGGAAGTCAGTTCCCGAGCGACCAATGTCGCGGGCAAAGCGGTGCGATGGGCAAAGTCCGCCAGATCGAAGGCCGTCATGGCCTGGCAGTGAAACTCATCGCCATAGCCCATGGCCATCTCCTGCTCGATGGCTTTGCCATAGGTATGGGCGCAGACCAGATCGTAGAGATTGGCGGGGGCAAGTCCGACGCCACTCAGGAAGAACGATAGGTTCTTCCCGTGGGCGTCACTGTTTCCGATGAGCAACTGCAAGATCGCCCAGCGCAAAAAAAATTGGCGCGCGACGGCGGGGTTCTCGAAATCCTTGGCCAGCATGAAAAGCTTTTCGAAGCTCACGCCATCCCGAATGTGCCGGACATGCTCGGTGCTGCCCATGTTGCGCTCGTACTTGAGCGCGACAGGTACATCCAGGGCCTGGCAAGCGTCGATGACATGTCGCCGGTGCACTGCCGTGGCAACATGGCCATCTTGTGCTCGAACGACGGTCCTGTCGAATCGTTCGATGAGAAGGATAGGCTCGGGTATGCGCCGGATGTGTACAGGCGCCACCGGCAGTCCCATGCATGAGGCCAAGGTCATGCAGAAGTGCTCGTTGGCCACCATGAAGGGCGTAGCGGGGTTGTGCGATTCCGGCTTGAGGATATGCGTGGACGCCAGGGGCGCCTCGACCAGGCTGATTTGCTCGCCTTCTAGAAGCACTTGCAGTTTGTCCTGAAAGCCTGCCACCGATAGCCGAACCTGCCCGTCCCAAACGGGGAAGGGAATGCTGTCGCGTTTGCGAATTCGCTCGCTCAATTCCGCGTCGGCGATCAGTCGGCGCTGCGCAGGGGCCGCCGCCTGCCCCGCCTCGCCCCCTTCAGGCAGAAAGCTCAACGCCCCCACGGGTTCGCGGCCAAGGAGGTTGATCAGCCCGAAGATGTTGTTCTTGGAAATGTGGTGAAGGCTTGATGCGACATCAAGCGCACGCCCCTCTGGCAGCAGGTTTTGCAGAAACCGGGCGACCACGCCGGAAGCGGCGGGCGGCCCGGCCAGCGGGATGTGTGGCGACAGAGGAAAGGCCTGCGCGACCCCTGGCCAACCGGGATCGTAGGCAAATTCGTACCGGTCCTCCGTGGATTCGAAAGCCAGGATTCCTACATGCCCTTGCGGTGCGGTGACATTCAAGGCATGGCGAGCCATCAGTCGACTTCCTTCATCCCGGGATCGCCCTTGATCGCATTCAATGCCGTGGCAGCCTGGGGCTTGTCCACAACGAAGAACGCCAAGCCCAGCCCTTGGAGAACAGCCATCAGCTTGTCGGTGCCGACAGCTTTGCCGTTTTCCAGGCGCGACAAGGTGTCCTTGGACACGCCAACGAGAGCGGCCGCATCGTCGATGCGGAGCTGCGAATGCACACGTCGATTTCGAACCAGTTGCCCAAGGACGTGAAGATCCACAACGAGCGGACTCTGCGGCTCGGTGGGCTTGGTAAGCGTTCTGGCCATAATTCTCACATTTCAGGAATAATAGCTGCAACGACTCCAGCCGTCTGATTATTCCTTAAATATTAGAACTAATCAATGAAAGGTCTTTGTCTCGCTATAATTCCTTATAAATGCGAACAATGGAAGCGGGCGGCCATACACCGCCCCCCACCGCCAACAACCTCACAGCGAATTGCTGTCCTGGTAGATGACCTTCGACTCCGTGAAGTCGTTCAGCGCCTCATGCCCATGCAGGCGCCCCAGTCCGCTGCGGCGATAGCCGCCGGTTTCCGCTTCGGCCATCAGCTTGTTGTGATCGTTGATCCACACCGTGCCCCGGCGCAGCTTGCGCGCGACGCGCTGGGCGCGGGCGCCATCGCGGGTCCAGACGCTGGAGGACAGGCCGTAGACGGTGTGGTTGGCACGGGCGACGGCTTCGGCTTCGTCGTGGAATTTCTCCAGGACGACGAAAGGGCCGAAGATTTCCTGCTGGACGAAGAAGGCGCCGGTGTCGCCGTGGGCGACCAGGGATGGCGTCAGGAAGGCACCGTGCGGGTGCTGGCTGTCCAGCGTGGAGCCCTCCAGCAGGACTTCGTCGGCCTCGTTCATGGCGCGGTGGATCTGGGACTGGACGCGGTCGCGCGAGGCGCGGTCGATCAGGGGGCCCAGGTGGTGGCCGGGCAGCCAGCCGGGGCCGGTCTTCAGCGCGGCCAGGGCGTCGCGCAGGTGGGTGCGGGCGGCGTCGTAGGCGTTGGCGTGGACCAGTACGCGGCGCGCGGCGGTGCATTGCTGGCCGGAAATGATGGTGGCGGCGTCGGCGATCTTGCGCATCACGTCGGGGATGGGCGCGTCGTCGAAGACGATGCAGCTGGCCTTGTCGCCCAGCTCCAGCGACAGCTTCTTCATGGTGGGCGCGGCCGAGGCATAGATGCGCTGGCCGGTCTCGTTCGAGCCGGTGAAGCTGATGACGTCGACGTCGTCGGACTGGCAGATCAGTTGCGACACCTCGACGCCATCCTCGACCACCATGTTGACCACGCCCGGCGGCAGGCCCGGGATCCTGATCAGTTCCTTCAGCATCTCGCAGGTGACGAGCGCGGTCTGCCAGGCGGGCTTGATCACCGTGGCGCATCCCGCCGCCAGCGCGGGCGCCAGGCTGCGCACCAGCAGCAGCGCCGGGGCGTTCCAGGGCACGATGATGCCGGCCACGCCGGCGGGCTCGCGCAGCAGGGTCGACAGCACGCCCGGGCTGACCTCCTGCGCGTTGCCGGCGATGTAGCGCGCCAGGCCGGCGTAGTAGTTGATCTCGGAGATGGCGCCGTGCAGCTCGCCCGCGGACTGGGCCATGACCTTGCCATTCTCCATGGTCAGCAGCATCGCCAATTCTTGGGCGCGCGGGGCGAGGTTGTGCGCCCACTGCAGCAGCACGTCCTGCCGCAGGCGGGGGGAATTGGCCCAGGCCGAGTCCTCGAAAGCCTGGCGGGCCACACCGATGGCGGCCCGGGCGGTGGCGGCGTCGGCCGTGGCGACCGTGCCGACGATCTCGCCGTTGGCGGGGTTGATGTTGTCCAGGATCGGCGCCGTGCCGGATTCCTGCAGGGCGCCGGCGATGATCAGGCCGGAGTGGTGTCGGGTCGTCATGTTTTCTCCAGGTTCTCTCTGGCTACTCGACCTTGATGTCGTTCTCGCGCGCCACCTTGGTCCAGAGCGGCACTTCCTTCTCGATCAGTCGGCGGAACTCGTCGGAGGTGCTGGCATGGGCCAAGCAGCCGAGAGTGGCCATCTTCTTGCTCACCTCGGGCAGGGCGACTACGCGCGCGATCTCCCGCTGCAATACCTGGACCACGTCCGCCGGCGTCCCGGCCGGCGCCAGCAGGCCCGCCCACAACTCGACATCCAGATCCACCCCCGCCTCCCGCATGGTCGGGACCTCGGGCAGGAAGCCGGCCCGCTGCGGAGAGGTCACGGCCAGCGCCCGCACGCGCTTGCCCTGCAAGCCCGTCATGGCCGGCGCCGGATCGGTGATGGCCATGGTGACGTTGCCCGCCATCACGGCCTGGATCGATTCGTTGCTGCCTTTGTAGGGAATGTGCGCGAAGCGCGCGCCGGTCTTGCCGTTGAACAGTTCGGTCACGAGCTGGAACGAGGCGGCGCTGGAACCGTAATTGGCCTTGTCCGGATGCTGCTTCGAATAGGCCACCAGGTCGCTCACCGACTTGATGGGCAGCGAGGCATCCGAGACCAGCACCAGCGGGAACTTCGCCGTCAGCGAAACGGGGGTGAAGTCTTCCACCTTGTAGGGCAGCTTGGCGTACAGGGCGGGATTGAACGAGATGGGACCGCTCGCCCCCCAGAACAGGGTATAGCCGTCGGGCCTGGCCTTGGCCACGTAGGCCGCCCCCACGATGGAGGCCACGCCGGGGCGGTTCTCGACGATCACGGGCTGCTTGAGCCCCTTGGTCATTTCCTCGGCCACGATGCGGGCCAGGACATCGTTGCCCCCGCCCGCGGCGTAGCCGACGATAATGGTGATGGGGCGCGCGGGATAGGACGGCTGCGCGTGCGCGGCCGGCAGGCCGAGCGGCGAGATGGCCAGCCCCAGCGCGGCCAGGTTCAGGATGCGGCGTACTTGCATGGTGTCTCCTTCCGTGGGACTCGTTCGTTCCCTTGTTTCCGGCCACGGGCGGCGTCGGCCGCCCGCGCCGCTAGATCCCGCCGATGCGCACGTGCAGCACCGCGGCCCGGCCTTCATCGACGGCCTGCAGGCAGCGGGCGATCGCGGCCGGCACGTCGTCGGGGTCCTCCACCATCTCGCCATGGCCGCCGAAGGCCTGGGCGACCAGTTCGAAACGGCGCGTCTCGCCGTGCAGGCGCGCATGGAACTCGTCCGTATCGGCCGCCGAGCCATCCGGATGGACGCGCAGCACGGCCTCCTTCACCGCCTGCCAGCCGCCGTTGTCCAGCACCACGGTCAGGATGGGCAGCCGGTAGCGCTGCGCGACGTCGTAGACCGAGGTGGGCGTGCCGAAGTGGAAACCGCCGTCGCCGACCATCTGCACCACGCGCGCATCCGGCCGCGCCAGCTTGACGCCCAGCGCCATGCCGCCGCTGTAGCCCAGGCCGCCGCCGGCCGTGCCCAGCAGCGTCAGCGGCCGGGTCCGGCGAATGTGGCCCAGCACCGCGGGCGCGTTGCGGATGGCTTCGTTGATGACCACGTCGTCCTGGGACAGCGCCGCGCTCAGTTGCGCGCACAGATAGGCGGGCGAGATCGCGCCGCGCGTGCCGCGCTTGCCTGCGGCCTGGGACAGGCCCTCGGCGCGGGCCTTGGCCTGCGCCCGGTAGCCGTCCAGGCGCACCCGCACCCGCTCGTGGAAGTCCTGGCCGGCACGGGTCCGGACGATGTCGATGACCTGGCGCAGCACCGTGGCGCAATCGGCCTGCACGCGCACGTCGGTCGCGAAACCCCACATGGGGAAGTCCTTCTTGATCGGATCGACGTCGACATGCAGCCAGCGCATGTCGGGCCGCTCGGCCACGTACTTGGGCAGCCAGGGCACGTCCACGTCCAGCAGCAGGCCCAGGTCGGCATCGGCCTGCGCCGCGCCGGGATCGAAGCCGCCGAAGCAGGGCGAATCGCGCGATATGCCCAGGTAGCTGGGCGCGAACTCGAAGACGCGGATGCCGCACAGCAGGGCCAGCTCCTCCAGCGCCTCGACCGCCTCGGCCTTGCGGCCGAGATAGGCGGTGACGGCCATGGGCCGCTCGGCGCCCATCAGGGCCTCGGCGATCTGTTCGGCGCGCGCCGCATCGATGCCGCCGGCGGCGACCGGACCGTAGCGGTCCTGGCCGAAGGCCTGGACCTGCTCCTCGGCCCATTCCTGGGTCAGGGCCTCGCGCGGCAGGGTCAGGTAGACGGGACCCGGCGGATCGCTCTGCATGACCGAGTGGCCGCGCCGCACCACCTCGCGCGCGTTGATGCCGGTCGACAGCGAATATTCCCATTTGACGTAGGGGCGCACCAGGCTGGCCATGTCGAACGGGTCCTGCACGAAATGCACATAGTTGTCGCGCGACCCCGGCAGCTCGCCGCGCACGGTGCCCGGCGCGCGCCCCGCCATCAGCATGACCGGCAGCCGCGAGCGGAACATGTTGTGCATGCCCATGGCGGCGTTGGCCGTGCCTGCGTCCACGTGGACCATCACCGCCTGCCCCTGCCCCGTCATCGCCGCGTAGCCGGCGGCCATGTGTATCGCGACGTTCTCGTGCGGGCAGAGCATGAAGCGGGGATGCCGGCGCCCCTGCTCGCGCCAGCGAGCGAGCTCCTCGATGACGGAGGCGTGGTCGGTACCCAGGTTGGAAAACACGTACTCGATGCCGAGGTCGGTGAGTCCCTGGAGCAAGTAGTGGGCGCTGCTGTACATGGGGTCTCCTGTAGGGGTTCGCCCATCTTAGGAATGGCAGTGAAATCCGTAAAATGAAATGAACTGATGTCTGACATGCACGAGAGGTATATCTACCCCATGGCCAAGCGTCTTTCGCACCAGGTGGACCTGAATCTGCTCGAGCTCTTCCTGGCGGTGTACGGCAGCCGCAACCTCACCACCGCTGGCCGGGAACTGGGCCTGAGCCAGCCCGCCATGAGCCGTGCCCTCGCCCGCCTGCGCGACGCCTACGGCGACCCGCTGTTCGTGCGGCAGCCGCACGGCCTGCTTCCCACCCCCTTCGCCGACAGCCTGAATTCATCGCTGCACCAGGCCCTGGACATCGTGCGCTGGACCCTGCATACGCCGGCCTTCATCCCCGCCAACGAACGGCGCGTGTTCACCCTGGCGATGTCGGACATCAGCGAGCAGGTGTTCCTGCCCGGCCTGGCCCGGCGGGTGGCGGAACAGGCACCCGGCGTGCACCTGCGCACCAGCCAGCTGCAGGGCAAGGCGCTGCGCGACGCCATGGCGGAAGGAGGCGTGGACCTGGCCATCGGCCACCTGCGGCTGGACCCGGAAGGCTTGCAGGCCGACCGCCTGTTCTCCGCGCGCTATGCCTGCATCGCCCGCAGCGACCACCCCGCCATAAACGGCCGGATGACCATGGCGAATTTCCGCCAGCTCGGCCATGTGATCTCGGAAGGCTCGATGACGGGCCATGCGCACATGCTGGAAGGCATCCTCGCCTCGCGCAAGGTGGGCGCATCCGTCGCCCTGCGCGTGGGCCATTTCCTTTCCATCGGCCGCATCGTCGCCCAGACCGACTACATCGCCACCATTCCCCGCACGCTGGCAGCCACCTTCGAGACCGCCTGGGGCGTCAGGAAATACACGCCGCCGATGCGGCTGCCCGCCTACGACGTGTCGCAGTTCTGGCACGAGCGCTATGCGCGCGAGCCCGGACTGGTCTGGCTGCGGACCGTGATCCGCGAACTATTCGGCCGGCTCCCCCCGGCGCCGGCGGTTCTGTAACCGGGCTCGACATCCCGGACGGCCCGTTGCTATGTTGCCTGACCATGGATGCACACGATACGAACTCCGGCGGCCGTAGCGACGGCGGCTACGGCTGGGTCATCGTCGCCGCGGGCGCGCTGATCACCTGCGTGGCGGCCGGCGCCATGTTCTCGCTGGCGGTCTACCTCCAGCCCATCTCGGCCGACACGGGCTGGTCGCGCGCCGGCATCTCGGCGGCCATGACGCTCGATTTCCTGGTGATGGGCATCGCCGCCTTCGGCTGGGGCGCGCTGAGCGACCGCTACGGCACGCGCCCCGTGGTGCTGGCCGCGTCGCTGCTGCTGGGCCTGGGGCTGCTGCTGGCCAGCCGCTCCACCTCGTTGCCGGCCTTCCAGCTCGGCTACGGCGTGCTGGTGGGCGCGGCGGGCGGCGCGTTCTTCGCTCCGCTGATGGCCCTGACCACGACCTGGTTCGAGCGCCACCGGGCGCTGGCGGTCTCGCTCGTTTCGGCGGGCATGGGGGTCGCCCCCATGACGGTCTCGCCATTGGCGAGCTGGCTCATCCTGGAATACGGCTGGCGCGCGGCGATGGCCGCCACAGGTATCGCCGCCCTGCTGCTCCTGATCCCCGCCGCCCTGCTCATCCGCCAACCGCCCACCGCCAGCCTGGCCCGAGACGTCCAACCCGAGGCCGCCGGTCCCGCCCCGTCCGTGCGGCAGGCCCTGCGGTCGGCGCCGTTCGTCGCGCTGGCGCTGACTTTCTTCCTGTGCTGCGCCGCCCATTCCGGCCCGATCTTCCACGTGGTCAGCTTCGCCACGTTCTGCGGCATCGCGCCCATGGCGGCCGTGACCATCTACAGCGTGGAAGGACTGGCGGGACTCGGGGGACGCCTGCTGCTGGGCGCGCTGGCGGACAGGCTGGGCACCAAGCGGGTGCTGATCGCGGGCCTGCTGCTGCAGGCGGTGGTGATAGGCGTCTATTCGCAGGCGCGCCAGATCGGCGAATTCTACGGCCTGTCCATCCTGTTGGGCGCCGCCTACGGCGGCGTGATGCCGCTGTACGCCGTGCTGGCGCGGGACTACTTCGGGCCGCGGATCATGGGCAGCATCTTCGGCGCCGCGGTCATGGCCTCGAGCCTGGGCATGGCCTTCGGGCCCCTGGCCGGAGGCTGGATCTTCGACCACTTCAACGGCTATGCCTGGCTGTACCTGGGCTCGGCCGCGGTCGGCATCGGCGCGGTCGCGATGGCGTTCGCCTTCCCGCCGTCGCCGGCCAGGGCAGCGCTTCAGACGGATTGAATCGCGGCTTTTCCCTCCCGCCAAAATGTTACTATATGTGTCTAATTATTAGTAACCTGAATCGACGAGGGGAGTGGAATGATACGCAGTGTTGGTGCGATGGTTGTCGCGATAGTGCTTTCAGGCTGCGCCATGAACGCGCCGCAGTACTCGGCCCGAATGGACAATGTGCTCAAGCTGAAGGAAGCGGAATTCCGGGACGCCAAGGTGGCGGACTTCAGCAGCCTGGCCGCCAAGGACAACGCCAATCCGATTTCCCTGCGCGCCGACCGGCTCGAGTCGCCTTACGGCAAGTCCTATTCCGCCTACCTGACCGAGGCCATCAAGCAGGAGCTCACGCTCGCGGGCAAGTACTCGCAGGCCTCGAACGTGGAAATCTCGGGTGAACTCCAGAAGAACGAGCTGAACGCGGGATCGTTCACCACCGGTGACGGCTTCATCGCCGCGCGGGTGGTGGTCAGGAAAGGCGGGCAGGTCGCGTACGACCAGGTCAAATCCGCCACGATCACCTGGCCTTCCTCCTTCGCAGGCGCCGTTGCGATCCCCGCCGCCGCTCAGTCCTATCCCACGCTCGTGCAGACGCTGCTGGACACACTGTTCAGCGACAAGGCGTTCCTGGACGCGCTCAAATAATCGACACGGAGTCTCCGCATGAACCTCATCAAGCGCCTGGGCGCCTTGGCGGCGGTCCTGGTCCTGGCCGGCTGCGCCCATCCCATATCGATCGCTCCCGACGTCGCCAAGCTGGCCCCCAGCGAAAGCGGACGGCGGATCGAGGCTCGCGTGGCCTACCACATTCCCGATTCGCTGCAGGAGAAGGACGTCATTACGGCGGGTGGTGGCGGAGACAAGGTCCAGTACAAGCCGTACAAGGACATGGAAGCCGCTTTCTATGTGATGCTGGGCAACGTCTTCGCGCAGGTCACCAAGACGAAGGCCGTCCCCCCCGCCGCCTCGGAGAACGTCAGCTACGTGATCACGCCCGAGATACTGACCGCCTCATCGTCCGAAAGCCTGCTCACCTGGCCACCGACGCGCTTCCAGACCCAGTTGACCTGCGTCGTCACGGATGCCGCGGGCAACCCCGTGACCACGGTCAGCGTAATGGGGGAAGGACTCGCAGAATTCGACGAGTTCAAGACCAACTTCAATCTTGCGGCGCAGCGGTCGACGGAAAGCGCCCTGCTGAAAATGCGGGACGCCTTGCTGGCCGATGCAACGCTGAAGAAATAGCCTGGAAACCCCCGCCCCTCAGGCGGGGTACATCGGCTTGTTGTCGTTCAGGTTCAGCCAGCCCTTCACGATGCGGTAGATGTACCAGATGAAGGCCACGAACCACACGACCCAGCCGATGAAGGCCCACACCGTCAGCGCGCCCACGATGGCCCACAGCACCGAGAACCAGAACGTGCGGATCTGCCAGCGGAAGTGGCTGTCCAGCCAGGTGCCGGCCATGTCGCCCTTCTTGACGTAATTGATGATGATCGCGACGATGCTGCTCAGGCCGATGAGAATGGCCAGCGCATACAGCGCATAGACCACGGTGGTCAGGTTCTTGGCGGATTGAAGCTTGGCGGTGTCGACCGTGACGTCGTTCATGATGCACCTCTTGTTGTTGTCGGCAGCGGGCATCGGGAAGCGCATGGCCGGGCGGCCCGCGCCGCCTGCCCCGCTTACGGCCTGGCGGCCCGCCGGCGCACCAGGCGCCATCCCATCAACCCCGCGAAGACCACAGTGTAGAGAAACACCGCCGAAAAATCATTCTTGCCGGCCTTCTGCCACCAATAGTGCAACAGCACGAGCACGCCGATCAGGTAGACCAGCCGGTGCAGCGACTGCCAGCGCGACCCCAGCCGCCGCATCCAGCCGCGCGTGGAGGTGGCCGCGAGCAGACACAGCCCCAGGAAGCCGGCGAATCCCATCGTGATGAACGGACGCTTGGCCACGTCGCGCGCGATGGACATGAGGTCGAACCACTGGTCCCACCAGATGTAGGTGGTGAAATGCAGGCAGGCGTAGAAGAAGGCGAACAACCCGCACATGCGGCGCACCCGTAGCAGGGCCGGCTGGCCCAGCAGGACGCGCAGGGGGCTGATCGCCAGCGTGACCAGCAGCGCCACCAGGGTCCAGGTGCCCGAGGAACGGGTCAGGAACTCGACGGGATTGGCCGTCAACCCGTCCGTTGCCCCCAGCCACACCCAGCGCGCCAGCGGCAGCAGCGCGACGATGAACAGCAGGACCTTGATGCGCCCCACGGCCAGCCCGAACACGCGCGGCTCGGACGGCGCTGCCCGGGTGGCGGTACGCGGCGGCGCGGCGGGCATGTCCGCCATCTCAGTAGTCGCGGGCCAGGTCCATGCCGGCGTACAAGCTGGCGACCTGGTCGCCGTAGCCGTTGAACATCAAGGTCTTGCGCTTGGGCGAGAACAGGCCGTCCTCGCCGATGCGACGCTCGGACGCCTGGCTCCAGCGCGGATGGGGCACGTTGGGATTCACGTTGGCGTAGAAGCCGTATTCCTGCGGCGCGGCCTTGACCCAGCTGGTGGCGGGCTGTTTTTCCACGAAGCGTATCTTCACCAGCGACTTGCCCGACTTGAAGCCGTATTTCCAGGGCACCACCACGCGCACCGGGGCGCCGTTCTGGTTGGGCAGGGTTTCGCCGTAGACGCCGAAGGTAAGCAGGGTCAGCGGCTGCATGGCCTCGTCCATGCGCAGCGCCTCGACATAGGGCCAGTCGAGCACGCGCGTGCGCAGGCCGGGCATGGTGTCGGGCTGCACGGCGGTGACGAACTCGACGAAGCGGGCGTTGCCGGTGGGTTCGACCCGGCGGATCAGCGCCGCCAGCGAATATCCGGTCCAGGGAATCACCATGGACCAGCCCTCGACGCAGCGCAGCCGGTACACCCGCTCTTCCAGCGGCGCCAGCTTGCGCAGGTCGTCCAGGGACAGCACCTGCGGCTTCCTGACCTCGCCCTCGATCGCGACGGTCCAGGGCGAGGTGCGCAAACGCCCGGCGTAGTCCGAGGGATCGCCCTTGTCGGTGCCGAACTCGTAGAAATTGTTGTAGGTGGTGACGTCCTTCTGCGAGGTCGGCTTGTCCATCACCACGAAAGCGCCATTGCGCTGCGCCGCCAGCTTCACGCCCGTCGTCTGCGCGAACGCCCGCCGGTCGCTCCACCCCGCCAGCCCCATCGCCGACGCGGCCAGCCCCGCCTGCAGCATCAACCTCCGCCGGTCGCGATAGACCGCCTCGGGCGTGATCTCGGAAGGCAAAACATCGGAAGGCCTGCGTATCAGCATGACGGTCTCCAGTCCGTATAAAGCCCACCCCGTACCCGCTTACGCGGGCCCCCTCAAGGGGGCGACGCGGGTGGACCGGCAAAGCCGGATCCACCGCATCCTGGGTCTAGGACCGCTATCTTGGGGTGTGGTTCCGTTGCTATCGCTGGCTGCCAGCGGTAGCAACCGTGAGCCAATGTCAGAGCTCTCCATAGGAGTGCAGTCCCGACAGGAACATGTTCACGCCCAGGAAGGCGAAACCCGTCACCAGCAGGCCCACCAGGGCCCAGTAGGCGGCGGCGTTGCCGCGCAGGCCCTTGATCAGGCGCATGTGCAGCCAGGCGGCGTAGTTGAGCCAGACGATCAGCGCCCAGGTTTCCTTGGGATCCCACTGCCAGTAGGCGCCCCAGGCGTCGGCCGCCCACAGCGCGCCCAGCACCGTGGCGACGGTGAAGAACGCGAAGCCCACGGCGATGGCCTTGTACATGATGTCGTCCAGCACCTCGAGCGCGGGCAGGCGCTCGGCAAGCTGGCGGCGGCCCAGCAGGATGCCGCCGACGATCAGCGCGGCCACGCCGGCGTAGGTCATCCAGTAGGCCGGCATGCCGCTCTGGCGGAAGATCATGGGCTCGACCGCCAGCAGCACGCCCAGGACGAACAGCGGCGCCAGCTTCACCCACGAGGAAGTCTTGCCGTGCGCCTTGACGAGGTAGGCGAAGGCGACCATGGCGGCCAGCGAGAACGTGCCGTAGCCGATGAAGTTGGCCGGCACGTGCAGCTTCATCCACCAGCTTTGCAGGGCCGGCACCAGCGGCTGGATCTGCTGCGCGCCGCGGTCGAAGGTGTACCAGACCAGGAAGGCGACGGCCGAGGCGATGACCAGCAGCACGAAACCGCCCAGGCTGCGCGTGTCGTACTTGCGCTCGTAGTACAGGTAGAACAGCGCCGTGATCAGCGAGAAGAGGATGAAGACTTCGTACAGGTTGCTGACGGGGATGTAGCCGATGTCCGGGCTGAGCAGGTAGCTTTCGTGCCAGCGCACCAGCAGGCCCGTCACGCCGGCGAACACCGCGCTCCAGGTCAGCGCCGTCCCCAGCCAGGAGGCGGTGAAGCTGCGGGCGATCAGGCCTATCCAGTAGCACGCGGTGGCGATGACGAACAGCGCGCACATCCACAGGATGGCGGATTGCGAGGACAGCAGGTACTTGAGCAGGAAGGCCTGGTCGGCCCGCGCGAGGTCGCCCTGGTAGAGGGTGACGGCCAGGCCGCCGCTGATGGCCACCGCGATCATCAACGCGCGCAGCGGGCGCCACAGCCAGGCCAGCCAGGCCAGCACCACCACGGCACCGGCCAGGATGGCCTTGTCGTAGTAGTTCATGATCCCGCCCACCCGCTGGAACGCGAAGGCGGCGCCCGCGGCCAGCAGCACGGCGAAGGCGATGTCGGTCCAGTCGATCCCGCGCGGGCCGTCCATGCCCCGGCGGGCGGTCCGGCCGGCGCCGTCGTGCGCGGATGAGGTCAGTTCCATTTAGCTACCCTTTCTGCTGCGGCGGCAAGGCGGCGATGTCCGCCTTGAGCCGCTCGAATTCCTGGTTGAAATCCAGCGTGCGCCGCTGGGAAGTCATGGCCATCAAGGTCTGCGCGCCGTGCCCGTCCTGCCCCGGCTTGACCCACAGCCAGACTCGGCGCTCGCGGATGTAGAACATCGAGAACACGCCCAGGATCAGCAGCACGCAGCCCAGGTATACCGCATTTTTGCCGGGGGTCCGGCTCAATTGGAACACGCTGGCCTGGACGTGATGGAAATCCTTCAGGCTGAGCACGACCGGCGCCGGATACAGGAACAGGTCCGACATCGCGCCCACGGCCGCCTGGGTCCAGGCCACCGCCTCGGCGGCTTCGGGGCCGCCGGTGGGCAGCGCGGGCAGTCCGGCGCGCTCGCGCTCGACCGCGCGCAGCTCGGCCATCGCGCCGCCCAGCAGCTTGACCACGACGTCGGCCGCACGCTGTTGTTCGCCGGACGAGACGTTGGTTTCCAGGAAACGGGCAATGGATTGCAGGCCGCCGTCGGCGAAGGTGTCCAGCGCCCGCTCGGCCGAGGCCTGCAGCTGGGCGGTCAACTCGGCGTCGGCGGCGCTGCCCGCGGCCATCCGGTTGGCGTGGGCGAAGCGGCGCGCGGCCAGCGCGCGGGCCTGCGGATCCTGCAGGATGGCGCGCAGCCCCAGGAATTCCTTCAGGGAGTTGTCGGCGTCGGCCGGCATGCGCACGTAGCGGAAATCCTCGTCGGGATTGGTGCGCACCCCGGACAGGAAGACCTTCACGCCGTCGACGTCGACCGGCAGCATGTAGTTGTGGAACTCGTGCGCCTGGCCGCTGGCGTCGCGCAGCTTGTACTGCACGCTGGGGCCGACGTTGCGGAAATCCTCGTTCTGGCCCACGCGGGCGGCGCTGCCGGACACCGCCGCGACGTGTTCGCGCAGGGCCTTGGGCTCGGCCGCGCCCACGCGGCCGTTGGCGAAATTCTCGACGTTGATGGGGCGGAAACCGCTGAACTCGACGGTCAGGTCCTTCAGCGCATCGTTGGCCGGGGCGCCGTCGGCCACCAGTTGCGCCGTGCCGCCGACCTTGCCCGAGACCGGGAAGGTATAGGGTTGGCCGCCGCGCAGGGCGTAGCCGGTCAGTTCCAGGGTACTGCCGCCGTCGTCGAAGCTGGACTGGTAGACCGTGACGCCCTTGTAGCGCAGCGGTTCATTGACCTTGATGGTGGCGGGGAAGTGTTCGCCGGTTTCATTGTCGGTGACCTCGACCTCGCTCGCGAACAGGCGCGGCATGCCGGTGGAATAGTATTCGACAATGAATTTCTTCAGTTCCAGCGTGAACGGCAGGGGCTGGACCAGCGCGCCGTCGTCCACCATGACGATGCCGTTGCGGGCCTTGCCGCCTTCGGGCACCAGCACGCTGCTGCGAAAGCTGGGGTTGCCCAGGCCCAGGCGCCCCGAGGCGGGCACGTCGGCGATGGCCATGTTCTCGAACAAGGGCTTCTTGCCGGCCAGCCAGATCTGCAGCCGTATCGGCAATTCGCTGTCGAGCAAGCCGCCTATGCAGACGATGACGATGGCGGTGTGGGCGAAGATGTAACCCAGCCGGTTGCCGCTGCCCCGCTTGGCCGCCAGCAGCGTGGCCGGGCCCTCTGTGCGGGTGCGCACGGCATAGCCCTGGCGCTTGAGCAGTTCGGCCAGCGCGCCGGCCATCCGGCCGGGCGCCGCCGGCGACGCGAACTCGGCGCGATGATGGAAGGACCGCAGGCTGTTCTCGCGCACGTGTTCGCGGAACGAACGCATGTCGCGGACCATCTTGGGCGCCGTGCGGATGATGCAGAGGCTGGTGGAGACCACCAGGAAACCCATGATGAGCAGGAACCACCACGCGTTGTAGACGTGATAGAGCGAGAAGGTCTCGAACACCTCGAACCAGAACTGCCCGAACTGGTTGACGTAGTTGTTCGACGGCTGGTTCTGCACCAGCACCGTGCCGACGATGCTGGCCAGGCAGATGAAGACCAGCAGGCTGACGGCGAACCGCATCGAAGCCAGCAGCTCGAGCAGGTCGGCGCCGAGGCCGCGCGAGGCCGGGCGGGAAGCGGAGGAAGTAGCGGTGGTCATGATGGTGCTGCGGACCTCGGTTCGGACAGGTCGGTTGCCGCTGGAATCCTGCCAAAATGCAAAAGGGGCGGAAGATCCGCCCCTTCAATGACCGCGATCGACAGCAGTGGTTCCGGGCGCGGATCAGCGCAGGCCGGCGATGTAGTCGGCCACGGCCTTGATTTCGGCGTCGGTCATCTTGTTGGCGATCTGCGCCATCGGCACGTTATTGTGCCGCGCGCCGCTGCGGAAGGCCACCAGCTGGGCCTCGGTGTACTCGCCGAACTGGCCGCCCACGCGCGGATATTGCGACGGGATGCCGGCGCCGTTGGCGCTGTGGCACGAGGCGCAGGCCGGAACGCCCTTGCTGGCGATGCCGGCGCGGAAGATGCGCTGGCCGAGTTCGACGGTGTCCTTGCTCTTGGCCACGGCGGGTTTGAGGGTCTGGGCACCGAGGTAGGCCGAGATGTTGCGCATGTCCTCGTCGGTCAGGCCGGCGACGTTGGCGTTCATGACGGCATTGACGCGCTCGGGCGTCTTGGCGCCTTCCTTGACCTTGAAATTGACGAGCTGCTTGTAGATGTAGTCGGGGTGCTGGCCGGCCAGCTTGGGGTTGGCGGCGCCGGCGCTGTTGCCGCCGGGGCCATGGCAACTGGCACAGGAAATGATGTTGCGGGCCGCGTCGCCGTTGGTGAACAACTGTTCGCCCTTGGCCGCATCGACCTTGGGACGGGGTTGGGCATCGGCGGCCACGGACGGCAGGGCCACCGCCGCACCCAGGATTGCACCGCTCGCGACAAGCATCAGGGACAGCACACGCTTCATGAAAACCTCGACCTAAATTCCACAATCAGGCTACGGATACGCGACTCACGGATGCCCTGCTCCTGCTGCTCCAGCCGGCGTGCGGCAAGAATTCTCCTGCAGGTGTCTCCGCGGGGCCCACCTACCCCGTTATCGATTCGACCCGGCTCGCGCCGGAGGTGATCGTTCTTCTACTGCGAGTTTTGTTCTACTGCAAACCCCGTTCGCCCCCCGCTTCCGCGAGGGAGCGCATAGGCAAGCCCAACCGCGCTTTCCTATGTTAAGTAACCGCTTATTATAGCAACTACAACGTAGCCCATAGAAAACTATTCGGGAAGGACCATCATGGCTGTCTACCAGCTCGGCGCCGACGCGCCCCACATTCCGGACTCGGCGTACGTGGCCGAGCAGGCCACCGTCATCGGCAAGGCCAGGCTGGGCGAGAACGCCAGCGTCTGGCCGGGCGCGGTGATCCGGGCCGACAACGACGACATCGTCCTGGGCGACTCCAGCAATGTCCAGGAGGGCGCGGTGCTGCACACCGACCCGGGGCTCAAGCTCACCATCGGCGACTACGTGACCGTCGGGCACCAGGCCATGCTGCACGGCTGTACCATCGGCGACGGCTCGCTGATCGGCATCCAGGCCGTGGTGCTGAACCGCGCGGTCATCGGCAGGAACTGCCTGGTGGGCGCGGGCGCTATCGTGACCGAGGGCAAGGAATTCCCCGACCGCTCGCTGATCCTGGGCGCGCCCGCCAAGGTCGTGCGCCAGCTGACCGACGAGGACATCGCCCGCATCCGGGCCGGCGTGGAAAGCTACGTGAAGCGGCAGCAGCTGTTCAAGAAGGAATTGAAGCGGGTCGGCTGACGGGCGGCCGCGCCGCGGGGCCGGTCGTACAATAGCGGGTTATTGCTTAACTTCGCCGGCCGGCGACGCCCAGTGTCCATTCTCCATCGCGCCCATTTCACGACGTCCGCCGCCCGGCTCGACCAGTTGCCCCCGCCCGGGGCGCCGGAGGTCTGCTTCGTCGGCCGCTCCAACGCCGGCAAGTCGTCGGCGATCAACGTGCTGACCCAGCAAAGGCGCCTGGCCTTCTCCAGCAAGACGCCGGGGCGCACCCGGTTGATCAACATGTTCGGCCTGCCCGATCCGCTCGAACCCGAGCGCGACCTGGGATTCCTGGTCGACCTGCCCGGCTACGGCTATGCCTCGGTGGCCCGGGAGGACCGCTCGCAGTGGGCCCAGGTGCTGGGCGGCTATCTGCGCAACCGGACCTCGCTGGCCGGCGTCGTGCTGCTGGTGGACATCCGCCGCGGCGTGACCGACCTGGACCGCAACCTGATCGACTGGATCGCGCCGTCCGGCAAGCCGGTACTGGCCCTGCTGACCAAGGCCGACAAGTTTCCCTACGGCCAGCGCATCAAGGCCCAGTTCGCCGTCAAGAAAGAACTGGCCGCCATCGGCGCGCTGCACACCGTGCCGTTTTCCTCGACCCACCGCATCGGCCTGGACGAAGCGGCCGCCCATATCGAGGGTTGGCTGATGCCCCAGGTCGCGGCATGACGCCTGCGGGGGCGCGATGATATCTTGCGATGGCAGGGAGCCCATTCCTGGCCTCGCGGCATTGACAGGACGACAACCGCAATGAGCCAACACGAAGTATTCGCCGATTTTCCCGCCGGACGCCCCCGCCGCCTGAGGCGCGACGACTTCACCCGCCGCCTGGTGCGCGAGAGCCGGCTGTCGGCCGACGACCTCATCTACCCCGTGTTCGTGGCCGAGGGCAAGGGGCTGCGCCAGCCGGTGCCGTCGCTGCCCGGCGTGGAACGCTACAGCCTGGACACGCTGCTACCGGTGGCCGAGGAATGCGTCGAACTCGGGATCCCGGTCCTGGCGCTGTTCCCCGTGATCGCGCCGGAACTGAAGACCCCGGACGGCATCGCCGCGACCCGGCCCGACGGCCTGATCCCGCGCGTGGTGGCCGAGCTCAAGAAACGCCTGCCCGAACTGGGCATCCTGACCGACGTCGCGCTCGACCCCTACACCAGCCACGGGCAGGACGGCCTGATCGACGAATCCGGCTACGTGCTGAACGAGCCCACCGTCGAAATCCTGGTCAGGCAGGCCCTGGCGCAGGCCGAGGCCGGCGTGGACATCGTCGCGCCCAGCGACATGATGGACGGACGCATCGGCGCCGTGCGCCAGGCGCTGGAAGGCAACGGCCACATCCACACCCGCATCATGGCCTACTCGGCCAAGTACGCCAGCGCGTTCTACGGCCCCTTCCGCGACGCGGTCGGCTCGGCCTCGAACCTGGGCAAGTCCAACAAGGCCGCCTACCAGATGGATCCGGGCAACATCGACGAGGCCCTGCGCGAGGTCGCGCTGGACCTGCGCGAAGGCGCGGACATGGTCATGGTCAAGCCCGGCATGCCCTACCTGGACGTGCTGCGGCGGGTCAAGGACACCTTCCGCGTCCCCACCTTCGCCTACCAGGTCAGCGGCGAATACGCGATGATCAAGGCGGCCGGCGCCAACGGCTGGCTGGACGAGGACAAGGTCGTCATGGAAGCCCTGCTGGCGTTCAAGCGCGCCGGCGCCGACGGCATCCTGACCTATTTCGCGCTCGACGCGGCCCGCAGGCTGAAAGGCTGAAGCCATGGACGTCCTCTGGATCTCGGAACACGGAGGGCCCCGTCCACACAACGCGGCGCAGCTGGCCGCCAGCAAGGGCTTCCTGTGGATAGACGCGGGCGCCGAGGACCTGGCGGCCGACCCCGACGCCTGGCGCGACGAGATCGCGCGGCTGACCGGCGTGCAGTTGCACGACCTGCACCTGCAGGACGCCGCCAACCCGGTCCACCCCTCGTACTTCGACAACACCACCGCCTACGAGATGGTGGTGTTCCGGCGCATCGTGACCGACGCGCCGACGGACGAGCCGCGTCCCGCGGCCAACGGCAAGATGGGCATTCCGCTGCTGGCCAGCCTGCGCACGCAGCCCGTGTCGTTCTTCGTGCTGGGGCAGGCGCTGATCACCGTCCGCCACGGCTACAGCGCCACCTGCCAGGAAATGAAGCGCCGCCTGGCCGAACAGCGCGGCGAGGTCCCGCCCGAGGGACGGCGCGACCGCGCGCCCAGCAGCATCGGCCCGCTGGGCCGCGTCCCGTCCGGCCCCGCCGAACTGATGCTGCGGCTGCTGAACGGCATGGTCGACAAGTACCTGGCGCTGCGCCAGCCGCTGACCCTGCAGCTCGATCGGTGGCAGCGCGAGCTGCTCAATCCCAACGGCCGTTTCCGCAACTGGCTGGCGCTGCTCGATGCGCGCATCGTGCTGCGGCGCCTGGAGAATATCTGCGAGGAACAGTACGACGCGCTGTCCGAGCTGCGCGACGCGGCCATGGACCGCAGCGAGGATGCCTGGGGCTCCGGCGCCTTCGACCAGCGGCGCGATGCGCTGCTGGTCCGCATCAACGACGTCATGGAGCACGTGAACCGCGTGCTGAGCCATGCGCGGCGCATGGAGTCGTCGGTGGAGACCGCGGTGCAGCTGCACTTCTCCGCCACGGCCCACCGCACCAACGAGATCATGCGCATCCTGACCGTGGTCACGGTCATCTTCATGCCGCTCACGCTGATCACCGGCATCTTCGGCATGAACGTGGATCACCTGCCCTTCGTGCACGACAGCGGATCGTTCTGGTGGATCATGGTCGGCATGGCGCTGCTGGCGCTGCTGCTGTGGAGCTGGTTCTCGGCCCGGCGCTTCCTGGAAATGCGGCCCTACCGGGTGGCCGAGGCCCTGGCGCGCAAGGCGGGGCTGCGGGCCGGCAGGGAAGACCCGGACGCCGCCGACAGGCTTTGACCCATGGCCGCCCGCCCCCCGCTCCAGGACTGTTCGCGATCGATCGTGGCGTGCCTGTATGAAGGCATCGCGGCGCCGGATCAATGGCAGGCCGGGCTGGCCCTGCTGAGCGCCAGGATCGGCGGCCAGGCCTTCCACCAGGTGACGGTGGACGCGCGCGACAGCAGTGTGACCGACAGCGTGATCTGTGACGCCGCGCCGCTGCACAAGTTCGACGAATACGCCGAGCACTACGTCCAGGGCGATGAACGGCTGGCGCTTTTCGCGCATCTGCGGGAAGGCTGCTTCATCCTCGACCACGAGCACCTGGACAGCCGGCAGATATCGCGTTCAGCCGTCTATTCGGACTTCCTTCGCAGCGTGGACCTGCGCCATACCGTGTGCGTGCTGCAACGCGACGATGACGATTCACGCGACTACCTGGGCATCATGCGGCCGGTGGACCACCGCCCCTACGGGGAGCGCGAACGTGCCCTGCTCGACCTCGTCATGCCCGACATGGTCCGGGCGGCACGGCTGCGCGCGCGCATGCGGCAGTTGCAGCGCGAAGCGCTGGTCGGCCGCGCCGCGTTGGACGGGCTGCCGCGAGGCGTGGCCGTGGTCGATGCCCGTGGCCGGATCGAATACGCCAACGCGCGCGCCGAACGGTACATACGCACATCGCCGTGGCTGGACACGAAAGGCGGCCTCCTGGGCATGTGGGACACGCCCACCCAGCGGCGCTTGCGGACCGCGCTGAGCCAGGCCTGCTCCATCGCGAAGAAGGCGGACATCTTCCCCGCCAAGAACCCTTTTGCAACGGTCTGGATCACCGTCCTGCCGCTGGACACCCGGCACGTGCTGGCCGGGCTGCGCGACACCCCGCTGGCTCTGGTGATTTTTTCCGTGCCCGCCGACAGCCTGCCGCTGGACGCCCGCCTCATCGCCCAAGCCCTGGGGATCACGCCGACGGAGGCGCGCCTGGCCCAGGCCCTGGCCACCGGCCAGACCATCAAGGAATACGCCGCCACGCAGGCCGTCTCGCCGGAAACCGCGCGCAGCCACCTGAAGAACCTGTTCAGGAAGACCGGCTGCCGGCGGCAGGTCGAGCTGGTGCAGTTGATCCGGACGCTGGCCTGACCGGCGAGGCCGCGTCAGCGCGCGGCCGTCGCCAGCACGTCGTCCAGCACGCGGGCGAAGCGCTCCGCCCCCTGGAAGCCGATCACCCGCTGCGGCAGCGGCGCGCCGCCCGGCGCGAAGAACACGATGCCGGGGGGGCCGAACAGCCGGAAGCGCTTGAGCAGTTCGCGATCGTCGGCGTTGTTGGCGGTCACGTCCGCCTGCACGAGGCGCATGCCGGCCAGCCGCTGCGCGACGTCGGGGCGGGGAAAAGTCAGCGCCTCCATCTCCTTGCACGACACGCACCAGTCGGCATAGAAGTCCAGCATGACCGGGCGGTCGGACGCCGCCAGCAGCGCATCCAGCTCGGCCACCGAGCGCACGCGCTCGAATGTCGCCGCGGCGCCGGGGCGCGACGAGGCGCCGCCGGGAGGACTCCACAATCCTTCCCCGCCCTGAGCCGGCGCCGGTGCCGTCGGCGCGATGGCGGGAACCGGGCCCGCGCCGCCCGACGCGGCAAGATGGCCCAGCGGCTGCCACGGATCCCGGCCGCCGCTGGCCACTCCCACGGCCTGCAGGACGCCGACCAGCGCGAACAGGATGCCCAGGCCCTTGAGCACGCGGCGGCCGGTGCCGGCGTCGGCGGGCAAGGCATCGAAGGCGTGCAGCAGGGTAGCCGCCAGGATGGCCAGCACGGCCCAGCCCGACATCTGCACCCAGCCCGGCAGCACCGGCCAGAGCATCCACCACGCCACGGCCAGCAGCAGCATGCCGAAGAAGCGCTTCACTCCATCCATCCAGACTCCCGCCTTGGGCAACAGCGCGCCCGCCGAAGCACCGGCGGCCAGCAGCGGCACGCCCATGCCCCAGGCCAGCGCGAACAGCGCCAGGCCGCCCAGCAGCACGTCGCCCGTCTGCGAGACGTACAGCAGCGCGCCCGCCAGCGGCGCGGCCACGCACGGTCCGACGATCAGCGCGGACACGGCGCCCATGGCCAGCGCCCCGGTGGCGCGGCCGCCGGGCAGGCGCGAGACGCGATCCGACAGGGAGGTCTGCCAACTGGACGGCAATTGCAGCGTGAAGACGTCGAACATGGCCAGGGCCAATACGGCCAGCAGCGCGGCGAACACGCCCAGCACCCAGGGCGTCTGCAAGGTGGCCGCCAGGCTGACGCCGCTCAGCGCCGCCAGCAGGCCGACTGCGGTGTAGACCACCGACATGCCCAGCACGTAGGCCGCGGCCAGCCCCAGGCCGCGCAAACGGGGTCGGGCGTGGCCGGCGGCGTCGCCGACCACGATGGCCGACAGGATGGGCACCATGGGCAGCACGCAGGGCGTGAGCGACAGCAGGATGCCCAGGCCCAGAAAGATCAGCGCCGTACGGAAGAGGCCGCTGCCGGCCAGCATGTCGGCCAGGCCCACGTCGTCGGCGCCGGCGAAGGCCGACCAGCGCAGGCCGCCGCCCGTTGCGCCCTCGATCTGCGGCAGGCCGCCGGGCGTCGAGGCGGCCACGACGCGCACCTTGTGTTCGGCCGGCGGATAGCACAGGCCGGCGTCGGCGCAGCCCTGGCTGGTGACGGCCAGCGCGAAGGCCGTGCCGGTGGGGATCGTCAGGCGGGCCGCCACCTTGTCGCGGTAGGTCTCGACCTCCTTGTCGAAGGTCTGGTCGAACTTGACCTGGCCGGGCGGCAACTGGGGATCGCCCAGCGCCACTTCCGGCGGATCCGCGACGAAGCGGAACTGCTCGCGGTACATGTAGTAGCCGGGCGCGATCGCCCAGGACAGCTCGATGGCATCGGGCGCCACGGCGCGGGCGGAAAAGCGGAAGGCCTGCTCGGGCGGCAGGAAATCCTCCGCCGGCGCGGAGCGCGGCAGTAGCGCGGCGCAGACCCACAACAGGCCGGCCAGAACCCGGAGCATGCGCGGGCCGGCCGCCCGTAAACGGAACATGGACATCAGTTTTTCGTTTCCTGCCGGACCCAATCCAGATAGGCCGGCAATCCTTCGGTC
Organism: Pigmentiphaga kullae; assembly: GCF_004216695.1. Taxonomy (GTDB): domain Bacteria; phylum Pseudomonadota; class Gammaproteobacteria; order Burkholderiales; family Burkholderiaceae_B; genus Pigmentiphaga; species Pigmentiphaga kullae. The sequence goes on along the minus strand of NZ_SGXC01000001.1, from coordinate 1,691,782 downwards.
ACGGGCACGGCGATGATCTCGGGCACCTCGTAGGGGTGCAGCCGGGCGATCGTCTCCTGCACGGCCCTCTGGCGGGCCGCCGTGGTCTTGATCAACAGCGGAATCTCGTCGGCGGACTCCACTTCCCCCTTCCACCGGTAGATGGACAACACCGGCGCGCCGACGTTCACGCAGGCGGCCACCCCGTCTTCGACCAGGCGGCGGGCAATAGCCCGGGCGGTGTCGGCATCGGGGGCATTGCAGAATACCAGTACCACCTGGCGGGCGGCCTCGAACGGCGACGACATGGCAATCTCCAGGACTTCAACGCAGCAGGCGGCGGCGCATCAGCGCCGTGGCCAGCCAGATGGCGACGGCCGCGGTCAGCGCCAGCTGGAGCACCTGTTCCCACGGCTGGGCGGGCATCCGCCCCAGCACCAGCGGCCTCACCAGCTCGATGGCCGGAGCCAGGGGCAGCAGCCGGGCCGCCTGCACCAGCGCCTCGGGCAACTGCGACACGGGAAAGAACACGCCGGACAGGAACACCATGGGCGTCACGCCCAGCGTGAAGTAATACATGAAGAAATCGAAGCCCTTGGCCAGCGCCGACATGACCAGCGCCAGCGCTGAAAAGGTCACGCCCAGCAACACCAAGGCCGGCGGGATCCACAGCAGCGTGGGCGCGCGCGAGATGTCCAGCGCCACCACCACCAGCAGGATCGCCAGCCCGCTCTTCATGCTCTTGGCGGCGGCCCACAGGATCTCGGCGAACACCACGTCGTCCAGCGACAGCGGCGTGTTCAGCATCGCATCCCAGGAGCGCTGGATGTGCAGCCGGGAAAAGGCGCTGTAGGTGGCCTCGAACGTGGCCGCGTACAGCGCCCCCATGCAGATCGAACCGGCGGCCAGGAACGTCACATAGGGCACGCCCTCGATGCCCGGCAGCAGGCTGCCCAGGCCATAGCCCAGCGCCAGCAGCGCCACCATCGGATCCATGACGTCGCCCAGCACCGTGGTCAACGCCGTCTTGCGCCAGACCAGGAAATTGCGCCGCAGCACCGGCACGCACCCCCGCCCCGGCCGAGGCAGCCCCCAAATCCCCAATCGCGAAACATCCATCGCCCATTCACTCATATCATCTCAGCCCTTAATCCAGGAAACCGCGGATCCGGCTCCGCCGGTCCGCCAGTGCCGCCCCCGGGGGGCCGGCGCCGGGCCGCCCCAAGGCGGGCCCCCGGCCCCCTGGGGGGCTGCCGCGCAGCGGCTGGGGGCCCACCATGCTGGGCGCGCGTAAGCGCGTAGGGGGGGGGGTCATTCTCTTAAATCGCGGCCGGCCAGCCTCAGAAAGAGGTCTTCCAGATTGGCCGGTCGGTGCAGGTAGCGCACCCGGCCTCCCTCGCGCAGCAGCGCCAGCACGCGATCCGGTTCGGCCGTATAGCAATAGACCGTCTCGCCGCTGACCTCGACGCGGTCCGGCATGGCGGCGCGATGACGCTCCAGCCAGTCCAGGGCCCCTTCTCCGAACACCTCCACCACCTCGGGTTCGACATGGCGCGCGATCAGGTCCTGGGGCGCCCCTTCGGCAATCATCCTGCCCCGGTCCAGCAGGCCCAGCCGGTCGCACAGGCGCTCGGCCTCGTCCATGAAATGCGTGGTCAGCAGAATGGTCTTGCCCCGCGCCAGCAGCGTCTTCAGGCGCTCCCAGATCAGGTGGCGCGCCTGCGGATCCAGCCCGGTCGTGGGTTCGTCCATCACGATCAGGTCGGGGTCGTTGACCAGCGCCCGCGCCAGCGTCAGCCGCCGCTTCATGCCGCCCGACAATTCGTTGATGCGCGCCGTGCGCTTGGCGGCCAGCGACGCGAATTCCAGCAGCTCCGGAATGCGGCGGCGGATCTCGGCGTCGGCCAGGCCGAAGTAGCGGCCGAACACGAGCAGGTTTTCCTCGACCGTGAAATCCGGGTCGAGATTGTCGATCTGCGGCACCACGCCTATGCGCGCCCGGGCCTGGCGCGCCCGCGCCGGGACCGCGTGATCCAGCAGCCGGATCGAACCGCCGTCCACCGGCGTCAGGCCCAGGATGGACCGCAGGGTGGTGGTCTTGCCCGCGCCGTTCGGCCCCAGCAGGCCATAACATTCGCCGCGCGCGATCTCGAAGGACAGCGCGTCCACGATGACGCGGCCGCCGTAGCGCTTGTCCAGCCGCTCGACCCGCAGCGCGGGTCCGGGAGATGCCAGGGGCCTGGCCCCCGCGTGCAGCGAATTGGTGGTCATGCGCCGATAGTACCCCGTGGCCCGCCCGCGCCGGCTGCGACATCCGCGCGCAGGGTTTTCCTGATGTGGACGGATCGATGAAAGTGATTGCCCGCTTCGCATGTTGCGTAACATGATGTAACCACCCGTTCAACCATACGAATATCATGGGTATTACTCCCTCCCAGGAAACCTACGACTCCCTCGTCGGACTCTGCTACGACAGCGTGCTGGACAGCGCCCGATGGCCGGCGCTGCTCGACGCGTTGGCCGCCGCCAGCGGCAGGCAGTTCGGCGCGATCGCCATCAACCCTCCCGGCGAAGCCGCCGCCACCGTCATGCTGGCGGCTCGGTGCGATCCCGCCGCCATCCAGGCCTACAACGCCCACTATGGCGCCATCGACCCGATGCGCGAGCTGATCGCCGCGACGGAAGACGGCCGGTGGAATCACGACCGCCGCGAACTGCCCGCCGAAACGCTCGACCGCCACCCCTACTACCAGGAGTTCCAGCGGATCCAGGGCATGGACGACCGCGCCTCGATCCGGCTGAACGGCCAGGGCGCCTGCGTCTACGTCGCGCTGCTGACCGCCATCGGCGTGCGGCCCGACGCCGGCCAGGACGACCTGCTGACGCGCATCGCGCCGCACCTGCAGCGTGCCGGCACGCTGTACGACACGCTGACCGGACTGCGCGACGGCCTGGCGCTGCGCAACCAGGTGCTGGACAGCCTGCCCACGCCGCTGTGGCTGCTCGACGAAGGACGGCGCGTGGCCTACCGCAACGCCGCGGCCCAGCGGCATGCCGCGCTGCCCGATGGCGCCCTGTGCGAACACAACGGCCAGATCCGCCCCCGCCACGCCGCCGCCAGCCGGCTGGAAACGGCCATCCTGCAAGCCACGGGCAATTCCGGATCGCGCCGTGCCTCGCGCATCGCGCCGCCCACCGCCGGCGGCCCGGACGTCGTGGTCACGCCGCTGTCCGAGGACCATCCCGACAACCCGCTGCAACGTCCGCTGGTCGCGGTCAGCGTGGTCGATCCCGAGCAGCAGAATCTGCGCGTGAACGACCTGTTCCAGTTCAGCCGGGCCGAGGCGCGCCTGGCAACCAAGCTGCAGGAAGGACTCAGCCTGGCCGAATACGCCGAACGACAAGGCATCGCGCTCAGTACCGCGCGCACGCAGTTGCGCGCGCTCTTCACGAAGACCGGCACGCACCGCCAGGGCGAGCTCGTAAGCCTGCTGCTGCGACTGGCGCGGCATTGATCCGCACCCGCGCGATACCCGGGATGGCAATGGCGCAAGGCCCATGCTATCCTGGTTCGCACCAGGAGAACGAAGCGGCTTGCCGCTTCTACCGAAGGCGTATCCCCTGAAACGCTCAGGTCACGAGACTGGCAACCAAACAACTGGAGAGCGTCGCGCCCTAACCCGCGCGGCCGCCGAAGGGGCAAGCGACGCCGACCGGCGGGCGCGAATCTCTCAGGCAAAAGGACAGTAGGGGCAAGCGGCAGGCATCTGCCGCTTGCCCCTGTTTTTTTCCGAGAGCCTGCAATGAAAGTCATCGTCATGGGCGCCGGCATCACCGGCGTCACGTCGGCCTGGTACCTCGCCAAGGCCGGGCACGAGGTCGTCGTCCTGGAACGCAACGCGGGCGCCGCGCGCGAGACCAGCTTCGGCAACGGCGGCCAGATCTCCGTCAGCCACGCCGAGCCCTGGGCCAACCCGTCCGCCCCGCTGAAGCTGCTGCGCTGGCTGGGCCGCGAGGACGCCCCCTTGCTGTTCCGCCTGCGCGCCGATCCCGACCAATGGAAGTGGGGCCTGCAATTCCTGCGCGAATGCACCTCGGCGCGATCACGGCACAACATGATCCAGATCCTGAACCTGGGTACCTACAGCCGCGCCAGCCTGCAGGAGTTGCGCGCCGAGACCGGCATCCGCTACGACCACCTGCAACGCGGCATCCTGCATTTCTACACCAGCCAGAAGGAGTTCGACGCCGCGCTGGAACCGGCCCGCATCATGCGCGAGATGGGTTGCGAGCGGCAGGTGATCGACCGCGACGAAGTCGTGCGCCTCGAACCCGCGCTGGCGCAGATCGCCCCCCGCCTGGCGGGCGCCACCTACACCAGCGCCGACGAATCGGGCGACGTGCACTTGTTCACCACCCGTCTGGCCGAGCTGTGCGCGCAGCGCGGCGTGCGTTTCCGCTACGGCGTGCGTGTGCAGGCGCTGCGCACCGAGGCGGGGTCCATGAGCGGCGTCGAGATCGCCAGCGAGACCGGCGGCTACGAGACCGTGACGGGCGATGCCTACGTGCTGGCGCTGGGCAGCTTCAGCCCGCAACTGGCCCGGCAGGCCGGCGTTCCCTTGTCCATCTATCCCGCCAAGGGCTATTCGGCCACCCTGCCCGTGCTCGATCCCGCGCTGGCGCCCGAGGTCAGCCTGACCGACGACGAATACAAGCTGGTGTTCTCGCGCCTGGGCGACCGGCTGCGCGTGGCCGGCACCGCCGAGCTGAACGGCTACGGGCTGGCGCTGAACCCGGTGCGCTGCGAGGCCCTGGTCAAGCGCACGCTGGAAATCTTCCCCGGCATGAGCCGGCCCGAGCTGGCGCAGTACTGGGCCGGCCTGCGGCCGGCCACGCCGGGCAACGTCCCCTACATCGGCGCCTCGAAAGTGCGCGGCCTGTACCTGAACACCGGCCACGGCACCCTGGGCTGGACGCACGGCTGCGGCTCGGGCCGCGCGGTGGCCGAGATCATCGACGGCCGCCAGCCCGAGGTGGACTTCGCCTTCACCGGCCGCGAGACGATGCCGCCAGCGCCCCGGCTGGCGGCGGCCTGACGCCGGTCAGGCCGGGACGGTCCCGCGCGCGGGGAACGGACGCAGCGCCGATGTCCCGCGCCTGTTGTCGCGCGCCAGCGGCGGCCGGCCCAGGATGTGGTCGGCCGCCTTCTCCGCCATCATGATGATGGGCGCGTTGGTCGGCCCGCGCACCACGCGCGGCATGGCCGATCCGTCCACCACGCGCAGGCCGTCCACGCCGCGCACCCGCAACTGCGCATCGAGCACGGCATCGGGATCGGCATCGCTGCCCATCCTGCAGGTGCCCACCGGGTGGTGCAGGGTGATGGCCGTGCGCCGGATGAAGGCATCGATGTCGGCGTCGCTGGTGGCCCGCGGGCCGGGTGCCAGTTCCTCGGCCCGGAAGGGCGCCAGCGGCGGCTGTTCCCCAATGGCGCGCATGATGCGCACCATCTGCCGCACGGCGCGCCGGTCGTAGTCGGTGGACAGAAAGTTCTGGCGGATCACGGCGGGCGCCGTGGGATCGCCGCTCGCCAGCGAGACGCTGCCCCGGCTCTCGGGCGTGATGAAGACGCCCTTGATGGCGAAGGCATCGACGTAGGGCTTGAGCAGCGGACCGAAATGCGGGCCGGCGTCCATGGGCGCGGCGGCCAGCAGCAATTGCAGATCGGGCAGCGACAACTCGGGATGGCTGCGCACCAGGCCCACGGCCGCGGCGGGCACCTTGCTGGACAGGCCCGAGCCGAACATCCAGGTCCGCAGCAGATCGAAGCCGATGCGGTCCAGTCGCAACGCGCGGTGCAGGGGCCCCGTTTCCTTGCGGCGCCAACGGACGTCGCACACCACGTGGTCCTGCAGGTTGCGCCCCACTCCCGGCAGATCGACGCGGGTCGCGATGCCGTGCCGGCCGAGTTCCGAGGCGTCGCCGATGCCCGACAGCATCAGCAGTTGCGGCGAATTGATCACGCCGCCCGCCAGCAGCACCTCGCGTTCGCACCGTACCTGCTCGCGGCGGCCGCCGCGCAGGACTTCGACGCCCACGGCGCGGCCCTGTTCCATCAGCACCTTCGTGGTCAACGCGCCGGTCCACACGGTAACGTTGCCGCGCGCCACGGCGGGCCGCAGGTAGGCCGACGCCGCGCTCCAGCGGCGGCCGCGGCGGATGGTCGCCTGCATGGGGCCAAAGCCTTCGATGCTGGCGCCGTTATAGTCGTCGTTGCGTCCGTGCCCGGCCAGGTCCGTGGCGCGCAGGAAGGCATCCACCAGCGGGTCCTCGTAATGCAGCCGTGTCACCGTCAGCGGACCGTCGCCGCCGCGCAGCTCGCTGGCGCCCTCTTCCCACGACTCGCTGCGGCGGAAATACGGCAGCACGTCGTCGTAGGACCACCCCTCCAGCCCCAGGCCGCGCGCCCAGTGGTCGTAGTCCTCCCTGGCGCCGCGCGCATAGGCCATGCCGTTGATCGAGGTCGAACCGCCCAGCACCTTGCCGCGCGCGCATTCGATGCGGCGGCCGTCCATGCCCGGCTCGGGCTCGGTGAAATAGCCCCAGTCGTACATCCGGTGCTTGAGGATCAGGCCCCAGGTCAGCGGAATCCGGATCACGGGCGAACGGTCGGGGCCGCCGGCCTCCAGCACCAGTATCTTCAGCGCCGGGTCGGCGCCCAGCCGGTAGGCCAGCGTGCACCCCGCGGAGCCCGCGCCCACGATGATGTAGTCGTAGTTGTTCATGTCGGTTGTCCGCGCCCGAAGCGCGGGTATGGACTTCAGCCCAGTTTTAGATTCACGTTCTTGGTGTAGGTGAACTCCAGGAGTTCCTCGAAGCATTCCTCGCGGCCGATGCCCGACTGCTTCACGCCGCCGAAGGGCGCGCCGATGAAGTGCTGGCTGGTGTTGTTGATCCAGACGTAGCCGGTGTGGATGCGGCGGGCGGCCCGGTGCGCGGTGTCGAGGTCGCGGGTCCAGATCGAACCGGTCAGGCCGAAGTCCACGGCGTTGACGTCGGCCCACATCGCGTCCTCGTCGGACCAGCGGAACACCGACATGATGGGACCGAACACTTCCTCGCGCGCCAGCCGCATGTCCGGCCGCATGTCGGCGAAGATGGTCGGTTCGAAGAAGAAGCCGTCGCGCAGCGCGGGATCGTCGGGCTGCCTGCCGCCGGCCACCAGCCGTCCGCCCTCGTCCAGTGCGGACTGCACGAAGCCGCGCACCTTCTCGAGCTGCGCCCGGCTGACCAGCGACCCCATGGTCGTGGCCGGATCGGTCGGGATGCCCGGCCGGTGCCGCCTGGGCAGCAGTTCGGCCACGCGCGCCAGCACCTCGTCGTGGATGCTGTCGTGCAGGAATACGCGGCTGGTGGAGCCGCAGCTCTGGCCCGACCACGTGAAGTTCATGCCGCCCACGATACCGTCCACCAGCTTGTCGAGGTCCGCATCGGGATAGGCCACCAATGCGTTCTTGCCGCCCAGTTCCAGCAGCACCGGCTTCAATCCGTCGGCCGCCGTCTTCATGACCGACTTGCCCGTGGGCACGCCGCCGATCAGCGTGATCTTGCGCACCAGCGGATGCTCAGCCAGCGCCTGCCCGCACTCGCGGCTGCCGCACAGGAAATTGACCACGCCCTTGGGGAAGACGTGGCCGATCAGTTCAGCCAGCCGGATGATGGACAGCGGCGCCTGGTCGGGCGACTTGACCACGACCGTGTTGCCCGCCGCCAGCGGCGCCGCCAGGCGCATGGCGGCGAACATCAGCGGATGGTTGTAGGCGACGATGCGCGCCACCACGCCCAGGGGCTCGCGCACGGTGTAGTCGAGATAGCCGGGTCCCATGGGCAGGGTCTCGCCCTTGACCTCCGTGGCCAGGCCGGCGAAATACTCCAGGCTGTCGGCCGCGAAATCCGCGTCCTTGGCCAGGATGGACACCGGATTGCCGTTGTTCAGCGCATCCAGCAGCGCCAGTTCCCGGGCATGGGCGCGCAGGATGTCCGCCGCCCGGCGCAGCATGCGGCCGCGCTCCATCGGCGGCGTGGCGGCCCAGGCGGGAAAGGCGTCCTGGGCCGCGCGCACCGCGGCGTCGACGTCGCGCGCGTCGGCCACCGGCGCATCGGCCAGGGGCTCGTCATACGCGGGATTGATGGTCGGCGCGTAGACGCCGGCCAGGGGTTCGTGCCAGTCTCCCCCATAGAACAGCTGGCGGTGGGCCGGCAGGATGCCGGCGGGAATCTCGTGTGCGCGCATGGCGTCTCCGATAAATCAGTACAGTCGGTTCTCATGGCCCTGTATCCCCAGGGCCGTCCCTCCAGGACGCCGCGGATCCGGCTTCGCCGGTCCGCCAGCGTCGCCCCCTCGGGGGGCGCCCGCAGGGCGTAGGGGGGGTCAGCTCCTGAGACGGGTGGCCGCCGCGCGCAATGCCTCGTAGTCCTTGCGGGCATCGGCCGACAACTCCTTCATCGCGGCGGGGATCACCGCGTCCAGATAGGCCTTGGCGTCGGCCGAGGACAGCTCGATCATTTCGCCGCCGCCCTTCTCCCAGATCGCCCGTGCCTCGGCCACGCGCGCATGCACGCGCGGACCGATCTCGGCATCGGTCTTGCGCGCTGCCTGGCGCAGCGGCTGCTCCAGCGGCCCGGCCGACTTCAGGAAGGTGGGACTGGCCAGCCCGACGATGGCGATGTAGGTGGACGGCAGCAGCGTCTGCGACTTGGCGACGTCGAAGTACTTCAGCGCCGACGGAATGGGCGTGCCGGAATAGACGCCGTCCAGCGTGCCGTTCTGGAACGCGGGCAGCACCTCGCCCAGCGACATCGACACGGGGTTCGCGCCCAGTTGCCGCAATTGCGCGATCAGGATCGAGGAACCGGGCACGCGGATCTTCTGCCCGGCCAGGTCCGACAGCTTGCGGATGGGCTTGCGCGAAACGATGCTGCACTGGGAATGCACCAGCGTGGTCAGCACCTCGACGCCCTTCTTCGAGGCGATGGACGCCAGCCTGGCCTTGACCTCCGGGTCGGCCAGCACCTTCATGCCATGGTCGATGCTGTCGAACACGCCGGGCACGGCCAGCGCGCCGAAGCGCGCGTCCAGGCCCTCGTACATGCCCGAGGCGTTCAGCGCCATCTCGACGGTGCCCATGCTCACGCCTTCGATCGTGCGCTGCGCGGTGCCGAGCTGGCTGGCCGGATACACCTGGCCCTTGACCTTGTTCTGCGTGGCCGCCTCCAGGTTGACCTTGTAGGCGTTCAACCAGTCGACGCCCAGGTCGTCGGACGTGGTGGTGGTGAGCTTCATGACCAGGTTCTGCGCGCGGGCGGTGGGCAGGAGCGCGAGCGCTCCCAGGCCGGCCAGATGCGCCAGGCATAGACGGCGATTCATGGTGATGTCTCCAGTGGTGGTTGGCCGGCGGACGGCCGTCAGTTCAACAGCAAGCGCATGCCCCAGAGGGATATGTCCGGGATGTAGGTGATCAGCCCCAGCGCGATCAGGTAGATGACGACGAACGGCACGATGCCGCGGTAGATGCTTTCCAGCGGCAGCTTGAGCACGCTTTGCGCGACGAAGATATTGATGCCGAAAGGCGGGTGGAAAAGACCGATGGACAGGTTCACCGTGATGATGATCCCGAAGTGCACGGGGTCCACGCCGATGGCGGTGACCAGCGGCATCAGCAGCGGCGACAGCAGCAGGATGGCCGACAGCGGATCGATGAAGCAGCCCACCGCCAGCAGCAGGACGTTGATCGCCAGCAGCAGCGACCAGCCCGGCAGGTGCAGGTCGGTCAGCCATTGCACCAGCGCGGCGGGCACCTGGTGCACCGTCAGCAGCCAGCCGAACACGTTGGCGCAGGCCACGATGATCAGGATCTGCCCGGTGAACACCGCCGTCGTGCCGGCGCTTGCCAGGATGTCGCGCCAGGACAGCTCCCGGTAAAAATAGCGCGCCACGACGATGGCGTACAGGCAGGCCACGGCGGCCGCCTCGGTGGGCGAGAACACGCCGCCGTAGATGCCCCCCAGGATGATGACGGGCGCGCCCAGCGCCCCCAGGCCGCGCGCCGCGGCGCGTCCGAAGGCCGCCCACGAGAAGCGCTCGCCGCCGCCGATGCGATGGCGGCGGGCGTACCACATGACGTAGGCGCACAGCATGCCGGCCAGCAGCAGCCCGGGCAGCACGCCGGCCGCGTACAGCCGGGGCACGGACTGCTGCGCGGCCGCGCCGTAGACGATCATCGGAATGCTGGGCGGAATGATGATGTCGATGGCCCCCACCGCCGTCAGCAGCCCCGCCGAGAACTTCTCGGGATAGCCATTGCGCCGCAGCGCGGGCAGCATCACGCGGCCGATGGTGGCGACGGTGGCTGCGCTCACGCCCGAAATCGCACCGAACAGCGCCGACGACCCCACGGTGGTCACCGCCAGGCTACCGCGCACCGAGCCCACGCCGGCGTTGACGAAGCTCACCAGCCGGTCCGCCACCGACCCCCGGCCCATCAGTTCGCCGGCGAAGATGAAGAAGGGAATCGCCAGCAGCGCATAGGCATCGATGGCGCCGAACAGATTCTGGTGCAGGGCCGTGAGCGGCACGTCCATGAAGAACAGCAGCGCCACGCTGACCGAGGCCAGCAGCACGAGGAAAATGGGAAAGCCCAGCAGCAGCAGGCCCAGGGGTAGGAAACCCAGCGCGAAACTCATGACAGCGCCTCCTCGGCCGCATCCACCGGATCGGGCTGGCGCAGGCCGCCGCCGGCCGCGCGCAGCGCCACGTCGCACAGGCCGACGATCACCATGGCGGCGAACGCCACCGCCACCAGCGAATGCGGGATCCACATCGGGATGTGGCCGTTCTCGCTCACGCTGCCGATCTGGTGGATACGCCAGGCGTATTCCGACGAAATGAAGCAGACGAAGCCACACAGCGCCACCGCTGCCAGCGCCTCGAGCGTGGACAGGAAGCGCCGCAGCTCCACCGGGAAATAGCGGTTCAGCACGTCCATGCGCAGATGCTGCCCGCGCACCGCCGCCACCGCCGAGCCGAAGAAGGCCAGCGCAGCCATCAGGTAGACCTGCAACTCGTCGGCCCCGGTGATCGAACGGCCGAACACGTAACGCGCCACCACGTTGGCCACGTTGATCGCGACGGCCGCCAGCAGCGCGCTGGCCAGGGCGCGCTCGAGACTGGTGGCGGCGCGCTCCAGGCCGCGCAGGATGCGCCGCGCGCCGCCGGGCTGGGTACTGGACATGATGTCTCCTCTCGTTGTGGGGAGAGATCCTAGGTTGACGCCAACCATTCGTCTAATTCAAATATTTACCTAATTACATAGCCAATCAACTATGAATTGAACCCATGGCCCGCTTCGATCCCTACCTCACTCTGCAAAAGCTCGAGGTCTTCTGCGTGGTTGCCGAACTGCAGAGCGTCACGCGCGCCGCGGACTACCTGTTCGTCACCCAGCCGGTCGTCACCTCGCACATCCGCAGCCTGGAAGACAAGCTGGGCACGGCGCTGGTCCGCCGCGAAGGCCGCGGCATCGCGCTGACCGCCACCGGCCAGCGCGTCTACAAATGGGCGCAGGAGGTCGTCACCCGCACGCGCGAACTGGAGCGGGAACTGGGCGGCTCGACCGATCTCGCGCCGGGCCAGGCGGTGGTCGGCTCGTCCATGAGCGTGGGCACCTATCTGCTGAGCCAGTTGATCTGCGACTTCCAGGTGCAGCGTCCCGACGGCCAGGTCCACGTGTCCATCTCCAACCCGCAGGTGGCGCTGGAAGCCACGCGCACCGGCGCCTGCGACTTCGCCGTCCTCATCATCGCGCCCACGCAGAACCTGGATGGCCTGGCGGTGCGCCCGCTGTGGGACGAGGACCTGCTGCTGGTCAGCGCTCCGGACAGCCGCTGGGTGGGCGACGAGGCGCGGCGCGAGGACATCTCGCGCCTGCCCTTCATCAGCACCGCCAACAGCACCGTCATGCAGCAGTTGGAGGAAGGGCAGCTGCGCGCCAACGGCATCCCGTCCCGGCGCATCGTGCTCAACCTGGGCCACCCGGAAGCGCAGAAGGAAGCCGTGCGGCGCGACCTGGGCGTGTGCTTCTTCTCCAAGACCGCGGTGGAACGCGACCTGGCGCGCGGCGAGCTGCGCTGCGTACGGACACCCGGCCTCGCGCTGACATTGCCCCTTTACCTGGCCAGCCGCGAAGACAAGGAGTTCTCCGCCTTCCAACTGGCCCTGAAGCGGCACATCGAAGAAGCCCGACCGCCAGGACTCAAGCCTTTTCAGGGCAAGCCGGAACCTTAATTTGTCTTATATATAAGACGATGATTTATTAATGGAACATTTCTGATCCAGATCAAGGCACCGGCCGGCCGCCGTTCCTAGACTGGCAACTCCGTTTCCCACCATGCCGCAAGCAGGAGCTGCCATGAACGATCCCGTCGATACTCTGATCGATGCCGCCAAACCCACCCTCCGGCGCCCCGAGGGCATGAGCTTCGGCGACTGGATGAACTCGCGCTGCGTGCAGCGCTCCACCCGCAAGTACGACTGGAACGCCCTGAAGTTCCAGGCCGACCACGACCCCAAGTACGGCCGCGCCCAGATGCGCTATCTCGGCACCGGCGCCACCGGCGTCGCCAGCGATTCGAACACCGTGCCCGCCGTGCACTTCACCTTCTCGACCATGATCATCCCCGCCGGCCACGTCGGCCCGCTGCACCTGCACGAAGACACCGAGGAAGTCTTCTTCGTGCTGCGCGGCAAGGTCCGCATCATGTGCGAATCGAAGGAAGGCGAATACTGGGAGATCGAAGCCGGCGAACGCGACCTGATCTCGGTCCCGCCCGGCGTCTACCGGGGCGAGGTCAATATCGGCGACGAAGAGGCGCTGATGTGCGTGATGCTGGGCTCGCCCAAGCCGCAGACGCCGACCTACAAACCGGACGACCCGTTGTCGCGGATCAAGCGCTAGGAACGCGCCGGCCAAGCCGGCGCCACGCCCTCGACCCAGTCCAGGAACGCCTTGACGGCGGGTTTGCAATAGGCCCGCTCGGTGCACACCGCGTAGTAGTCCAGGCCATCGCGCGCCTCCCAGGACGTTGCGCGCACCAGACGGCCGATGGACTCGGCGTCGGCCACCAGCGATGAACGGCTGATGGCCACCCCCAGCGACGCCTCCGCGGCCGCGAGCATCGAGGCGGAGTCGTTGAAATCGATGCGCTGGTCGCCGTGCGGCAGTTCGTCCAGCCCCTCCACCCGCAGCGATGCGTCGTCCCGTTCGATATTGCGCAGCAGCGGTACGCGCGGGCGTGCCGCCGGATCGCGCAGTTGTTCGCGGATCGCGGACGTGCACACCGGTACGATGCAGTCCCGCGTCAGGCGCAGCGCGCGACAGTCCGGCCAATCGCCGCCTCCCAGCCGGACCGAGACATCCACGCCCGAGCTGGCGATGTCGGCGAAATAGCGATGGATGTCCAGGCTCAGGTGAATGTGCGGATGGGCTTCGGTGAAACCCGCCAGGCGGGGAATCAGGACGCGCAGCGCAAAGCTGCGCGCCACCGAAAGCACCAGGGTCTGGCGCTCGGCCCGCAGCGTGAGCCGGCCTATGCCCGCGCCCAGCGTCTCGAAGCCGCGACGGGTGAAGTCATAAAGCAGCTCCCCTTCCTGCGTGAAACGCAGTCCGCGCGCGTGGCGCTCGAACAGGCGCACGCCCAGGTGGTCTTCCAGCGCGCGGATCTGGCGGCTCAGGGCCCCCTGCGTGATCCCGAGCTCCTCGGCCGCGCGCACCAGGTTCAGATGGCGCGCCGAGACGTCGAAGGCCAGCATGAGGCGCGTCGACGGCAGCCGTGCCAAGAGCGCGGAGGACGAGAGCGGGGAGGCGGAGCCGGAAGTCATCAGTGCAGCCGGATGTCGGCTTCCTTCAACAAGGTCTTGTACTTGGCGACTTCGCGGCCGACGAACTCCTTGGCCTGGGCCGGCGTCGTCTGCATGGGCACACCGGCCGTGTCGAGCAGTTTTTTGGCGATGTCCGGCTGCCGCATGGCCTGCTGGACCAGGGCGTTGACCTTCTGGATCACCGGCTCGGGCGTGCCGCTGGCGGCGAACATCCCGAACCAGCTTTCGACGTTGAACGACGACACCTCGGGAGCTTCGCGAATCGTGGGCACCTGCGGCAGCGGCGGATAGCGTTCGGGCAACGCCATGCCCAGCATCTTCAGTTCGCCACGGTCGACGAAGCCGCGGATGGAGCCCGGACTGGCATAGGTCATGGTCACCCGTCCCGTCGCCACTTCCATGGTGGCCTGCGGCGCGCCGCTGTAGGGCACGTGCCGGGCCTCGATGCCGGCCATCTTGTTGAAGACCTCGCCGGTCACGTGCTGGATGGTGCCCACGCCACTCGAGGAAAAGGTCAGTTCGCCCGGATGCTTGCGAGCGTAGGCAATCAACTCGGAGACGCTGTTCGCCGGAAAATCCCGCTTCACGACCAGCACGTTGGGCGCGGTGGTAACCATGCTGACGGGCGTCAGGTCCCGGCTGGTGTCGTAGTCGACTTCCTTGTTGATGACGGGATTGATCACGATCTCGCCCGCGGCACAGACCAGGAAGGTATAGCCATCGGCGGGAAAGCCCAGCACGTGCTTGATGGCGATGATGCCCCCCGCGCCCGGCTTGTTCTCGACCACGACCTGCTGGCCCAATTGCTCGGACACGTAGCGTCCGATCATGCGCGCGGCCACGTCCACCGCGCCGCCGGCGGCATAGGGAACGACAAAACGCAGCGGCCGGGTGGGATAGGCGTCCGCCGCCATCGAGGGGAAGGCCGCCAGCGCGATGGCCATGGCCGGCAGCCACCGCGCCAGCCGGTAAACAGTCTTGATCGGGTACATGAGGATTCCTCTGCCTTGTATGTATTGGAAAAACTCGCGGCAACCGCCGCGCTGCCTGACTGTGTCTCCCTGCTCTTCGATGCGCGGCCAAGGCCTCCAGAAGGCCCCGGCCGCGCCGGATTCACGCGAGCGTCCCGTAGCCGCCCGCTCCCGGCGTGCACACCCGCAGGACGTCGTTCCTGCGCAGCCGGATTTCCGCCGCCGCCGGCGGCAGGCGCCGCTCTCCGGACGTACCCGGATTCAGGATGAATTCCCCCAGGGCGCCGTCGGCCCCGCCGGCCATGCCGGCGGCCGGCACGTTCTGGCGCTCGGACGACAGGCTCAGCACCGTATCGTCACCCAGCGCGCGATAGTCGCGCACCACGCCCTGGCCGCCGCGGTGGCGTCCCGCGCCGCCCGAGCCCCTGCGCAGCGCATAGCGCTCGATCAGAAACGGGTAGGCGTGTTCCAGCGCCTCCACCGGCAGGTTGGACGAACCCGAGGCGTGCACCCGCACCGCGTCGACGCCCGGCTGGTAGGCCCGCGCGCCCATGGCGCCGGCGATGGTCTCGTAGTTCACGTAGTAGCCGCCGGTGCGCGGATCGGTACCCGCCAGGACGATCAACTGGTGCGGCCCGCAGCCGGCCAGGGCCCGCTCGGGCATGGCCTGCGACAGCGCGGCGGCGATCGCGTCACCGAGCACCGCGCACGAAATCGAACGCGCGCCGACCGCCGCCGGCGACACCGGCCCGACCACCGAGCCCGCCGGCGCGCTGATGTCCATGGTCCGGAAATAGCCGGAGTTGGCGGGTACGTCGGGATCGAGCAGGCTCTTGACCACGGTATAGACCGTGGCCACCAGCGCCCGCAGCGGAATGTTGCGCGCCGCCGCCAGTTGCGGCGCGGACCCCGCGAAATCAAAGCCCAGCTTGCCTTCACCCACGGTCAGGACGAGGCGTATCGCGGCCTTCTCTCCCTCTTCGACGCCGTCCAGATACTCGCAAGCCTCGTAGCGGCCGGGCGGCACCTTGGCGATTGCTGCGGCAAAGCGGCGTTCGGTGAAATCCAGATAGGCAGCCATGATGGCCTGCGTCTGCGCCACGCCGTAGCGCTCGAACAGTGTCTGCACGCTGCGCTGGCCTACCGTGTTGGCGGCGATCTGCGCACGCAGGTCGCCCGCCCGTTCATCCGGCGTGCGCGAATTCAGCATCAGGATGTCGAACACGTCACGGTTGACCTGGCCCGCGCTGACGATGCGCACGGGCGGAATGCGCAGTCCTTCCTGGAAGATGGACTGGCAGACCGCGGCCTCGGAACCCGGCACCATGCCGCCCACGTCCGCGTGGTGGGCGATGCAGGCCACATAGGCCACGATCTCCCCCTCGATGAAGACGGGCGAGATGACATTGATGTCGGGCAGGTGCGAACCGCCGCCGTTGTAGGGATCGTTGGCCAGGAACATGTCGCCCGGCCGGATCTCCTGACGGGGGAACCGTTCGAGCACGGCCTGTACCACGCCCACCATCGAGCCCAGGTGGATCGGCACGCGCTGGGGCAGCGCCACGACATTGCCGAGATGGTCGAACACCGCGGTCGAACAATCGCCGCGCTCCTTGATGTTGGGAGAGAACGCGGTGCGCATCAGCGCGGCGCTCATTTCCTCGGTCACGCCCAGCAGATAGCGGGCGACGACCTCGGCACGGATGGGATCGACGGAAATCATCAATGGGCTTCCTTGCCCGGTGCGCCGGGCGTGAGATCGATGTGCAGGCTGCCGTCCGCGCCGACGCGGGTCGACGAGCCCGGCGGAATGACCGTGGTGGTGTCCATCTGCTCGACGATGGCCGGCCCGTCCAGGCAGGCGCCGGCCAGCAGGTCGTCCCGCTGCAGCACGGGCGTGTCGACGAAGCCGGTCGCGGCGAACCACACGCGGCGCGTGGGCGCGCCGGCTACGGGATCGGTCCGCGCGTCGTGCCGGGCGATGGCCGCGACCTGCAGGCGTTCGCGGGCAATGACCACCGACACGCGCAGGTTGACGACTTCCACTCCTTGCGCACGCATGTCGTAGCCGTACAGATCCGCATGCCGGGCATGATAGGCGTCGACGGCACGGGCCAGCGCGGCCTCGTCCAGTTCGCCGGCGGCAATGTCCAGGATCAGTTCGGCGTTCTGGCCCAGGTAGCGCAGGTCGAGCTGCCAGTGCCGCGCGACGCCGGACATGTCATGGCCGACCCCCTCGGAGGCAAGCCAGTCGTCCGCGCGTCGCGCCAGTTCCCGCAGGCCCGCGTTCAGGGACGGCAGCCTGTCGGGCGTGGCCGGCACCAGACGGGTAAGAGAGAAATCGCCCTGTCTGTCGGACTGGAGCAGGCCCTGCGCCGACATCAGCCCGGGACGCGGCGGAACGATGACATGGCGCATGCCCGCCATCACGGCGACGTCGGCCGCATGCAGCGGTCCGGCCCCGCCGAAGGCGACCAGCGCATAATCGCGCGGATCCTCGCCCTGCTCGACGGAAATCACGCGAACCGCGCCCGTCATGTTGGCATTGGCGATCTCCAGTATGCCGATGGCGACTTCCTCCGCGCCGCGGCCCATGGCGGTGGCCACCTCATCGCGGATGGCCTGCGCCGCCAGTTCCGGATGCATGGACATGCGCCCTCCCAGCAGCGCGACCGGGCTCAGCCGGCCCAGCAGCACGTTGGCGTCGGTGACCGTGGGCCTGGTGCCGCCGCGTCCGTACGAGGCCGGACCCGGATAGGCGCTGGCGCTCTTGGGACCGACCTTGAGCAGCCCGCCCGCATCCAGCCAGGCCAGGCTGCCGCCGCCCGCCCCGATGGTATGGATGTCCAGGGTGCGGGTGCGCACGGGAAAGCCTCCCATGTCGCGCTCGCTCTTCATTGCCGGCCGGCCGTCGCGAATCAGGCAGACATCGGTGCTCGTGCCGCCCATGTCGAAGGTAATGAGGTTGCGCACGCCGCAGGCCTCGCCCAGCGCCGCCGTGCTGACGACGCCTCCCGCCGGGCCCGAGAAGAAAGTATTGATGGGACGCTGCCGCACGGTCTGCGTCGTGACCGCGCCGCCGTTCGATTGCATCACGTGGGGCGCCGAGCGCACGCCCAGGTCGCGCACGCCCATCTCGAAGCGTTGCAGGTAGTCGTCCATCACCGGCATCAGGCTCGCGTTGACGACGGTGGTGATGAAACGCTCGTACTCGCGGAACTCGGGCAGCACCTCGGACGAGACGCTCACGTATGCGTCGGGCCAATGCTGGGCGACCAACTGGCGCGCGCGCGCTTCGTGAGCGGCGTTCTGGTAGGCGTGCAAGAAGCAGATGGCAACCGTTTGCACGCCGCGGCCGCGCAGCTCGTCTATCGCGCGCAGTACCTCCTCGTCGCGCAACGGCGTGACGACCTCGCCGCCGGCGGCGATGCGCTCCGCCACTTCGGCGCAGCAGTCGTCGGGCACCGGTGGCGTCGGCTTGGGCACGTCCAGGTTGAAGTAGTGGGGGCGGCGCTGTCGCGCGAGGCTCAGTACGTCGCCGAAGCCTCGCGTGGTGATCAAACCCGTCCGCGCCCACTGTCCTTCCAGCACGGCATTGGTCGCCAGCGTGGTGCCCAGCACCAGGAATCCGACCTGCGCGGGGTCGACCGCCGCCAGGCTCATGATCTCGGCAATGCCGTTCAGTATCCCCTGCGCGGGATCCGCCGTCAGCGTGGGCACCTTGTGATAGTGCCAGCGGCCGCCGCCCGTATCGCCCAACACCAGGTCGGTGAATGTGCCGCCCGTGTCGATGCCTATCCAGTATTCGCTCATTCCTTCCTCGGCAAGGACCGCGGATCGGTCCTGTCGGCAGGACTATGAGCTTGCTAGACTATTACGACAATTGGATATTTATTTACCATTCATAGGCGATACGTATGAATTTCAAGCTGCGGCAACTCGAAGGTTTCGTGGCCGCCGCGGAGACCGGCGCGTTCAGCAAGGCCGCGGACCGGCTGGCCATGACCCAGCCCGCCTTCTCGCAACTCATACGCGAACTCGAGGCCATGGTGGGCGTGCGCCTGTTCGAGCGAACCACGCGGCGCATGGAGCTGACCGAAGGCGGGCGCCTGCTGCTGGCGCAGGTCAAGCGTCCGCTGGACGACCTGCAGCACGCCTATGCCAACCTGCGCGAGCTGGCCGGCGGCGAAAGCGGGACCGTGACCTTCGCCGTCCTGCCTTCGTCGGCATTCGGCCTCGGAACCCGCGCGATCGCCCAGTTGCGCGAGCGCTTTCCCAAGGTCCAGGTACGCCAGATCGAGGACCAGAACGACCTCCTGATCGACAAGGTGCTCCAGCGCGAAGTGGAGTTCGGCCTGGGCATGTACTCGCACGAGATTCCGGCGCTGCGGTTCGACTTCATGTTCACCGACGAACTGGTCGCCATCCTGCCCACCGGCCATGCCCGCGCGCGCGCCCGCCAGATCGGCTGGCCCGAGCTTGCCGCGATGCCGCTGGTGCTGCTGCCCGCGCCGTCCAGCGTCAGGCGGCTGGTCGATGCGGGACTGGCGCAGGCCGGCAGCCATCGCGCGCCGGCCTTCGAGGTGGTGAACATGGTCACGGCCCTGAGCATGGTGCGCGAAGGCCTGGGCGTGACCGTGCTGCCCCGCGTCGGCCTGGAAGCCATGAACCTGGCCGGACTGGTGCACCGGCCCATCGGCCCGCCCAGGCCCCAGCGGCAGATGGGCATCCTGCGCCGGGTGGACCGCCCCCTGTCGGCCGCCGCCGAGACGCTGATCGGTTTCCTGCACGGGCAGGCCGGAGAGGTCGCCCGCACCGCGGCGCGCGGCCAACGCGGTATGTCCTGAGGTCATGGCTCGCGCACCGAAAAATCGATAGGCGCGCAAAGTCGCGCTGACTATGCTGCCGGACATTCCCCGCATTTGTCCGAGCCCGCCATGACAACCGTTACCGACATGTCCCCCTTTGCCGCCCTGCGCGCCCGCTTCCCCGGCACCGCCCGGCGCGCCCACCTGGACGTGGCCAGCCGCAGCCTGATTCCCGCCAGCAGCCTGGATATCGCCCAGGCCCACCTGCTCGAACGCGTGAACGGCGTCATCGACAAGGACCGCTACTTCGGCCTGGTCGAGACGGTGCGCCAGTCCTTCGCGCGCCTGGTCAACGCCGATCCGATCGAGATCGCCATGACCAAGAACGTGTCCGAAGGCCTGAACATCGTCGCGGCCTCCATCGACTGGCGGCCCGGGGATGAAGTCATCCTGTGCTCCGACATCGAACACCCCAACAACCTCTATACCTGGCGCAACCAGGAACGGCTGGGCGTGGTGGTGCGCGACCTGCCGTCGCCCGACGGACTGTTCCCGCTGCAGGCCGCGCTCGATCGGCTGGGCGAGGGATCGCGCGTGCGCGTGGTGACCGTGTCCGCCACCTCGTTCAAGCCGGGGCTGCGCACCGACCTGCATGCGCTCGGCCGGGCCTGCCGCGCCGCCGGCGCGCACCTGGTCGTGGATGCGGCGCAGGCCGCCGGCATCACGCACCTGGACGTCGAGGCCATGGGCATCGACGCGCTGGCGGCCAGCACGCAGAAGGGACTGTGCTCGCTGTACGGCATGGGGCTGCTGTATGTGCGCCGCGCTTTTGCCGAGTCGTTGACGCCGCCCTACCTGGCGCGCTTCGGCGTCACCATCGCCGCGACCCACGAAGCCGATTACGACAAGGGTCCCATCCACTACAAGGCCGGCGCCCAGCGCTTCGATGTGGGCAACTACAACTTCCTGGCGTCGGCGCTCGTGGCCGATACCCTGTCCATGTTGCTCGCGTGCGGCACGCCCGCGATCGACCGACACGTCACGGCACTGGCCACCTCGCTCGCCGACGGCCTGACCGAGCGCGGCTGCGGCGTGGTGCGGCCCGCGGGCGCCATCATGGCCAACATGGTGTGCCTGCGCATCCCCGGCGGCGGCCCCGCGTCGGCCGAACTGCAACGCCATCTCCAGGAGCACCGGGTACAGGCCGCCGTCCGGCGCGACCTGCTGCGATTCTCCATCCATGCCTACAACGACCGGTCGGACATCGACCGCGCCGTGGCCGTGACCGCGCAGTGGCATGAGCGCCAGTCCCGCGTCTGACCGCGCGCCCGTCACCGGGGCCGGACGCCCCATCGACCTGCGCAGCGATACCGTCACGGAGCCCACCGAGGCCATGCGCGAGGCGATGCGCATGGCCGTCGTCGGCGACGACGGGCTGGACGGCGACCCGACCGTGCGCGAACTGGAGGCGGTGGGCGCCGCAGCCATGGGCAAGGAAGACGCCCTGTTCGTGACCAGCGGCACCATGGGCAACCTGGTGGCGGCCCTGGTACACGCGGGCAGAGGGGGCGAGGCGCTGGTCGATGAACACGCGCACGTGGCCCGTTCCGAGGGAGGCGGCATCTCGCGCCTGGCCGGCCTGATGTGCACGGCGGTCCGATCGCATGACGGCATGATGGACCTCGACGCGCTGGCGGCCTCGATGCGCGGCGACTATTCCCGCCACGGCGCGCCCACGGCGATGGTGGTGGTCGAAACGAGCCACAACCATGCGGGCGGCCGCGCCCTGCCCCTGCCCTACCTCGCCGCCGTGAGCGAACGCGCGCGGGCAGCCGGCGCGGCCGTCCATATCGACGGCGCGCGGATCTTCAATGCGGCGCTTGCGCAGGGCGTCCCGCCCGCGGCCATCGCCGCGTTCGGCGACACGGTGACGTTCTGCCTGTCCAAGGGCCTGAGCGCGCCCATGGGCTCGATCCTGGCGGGTTCCCGCGACTTCGTCGTCCGGGCGCGCAGCTATCGCCGCATGGTCGGCGGCGGCCTGCGCCAGGCCGGCTGTGTCGCCGCCGCGGGCCTGGTCGCCTTGCGCGACATGCTCGGACGGCTGGCCGACGACCACCGGCGGGCGCACGTCTTATGGGCGAGCCTGCGGACACCAACTCCGGCGCTGGTCGGAAATGCGCCGGACACGAACATCGTGCTCGTCCACCTGGGCGCCTCAAACCCTGGCGGGGCGACCGCCTGCGCCGCGCGGCTGTCCGCCCGGGGAATACTCGTACGCCCCCGCGATGCCGATACCCTGCGGATCGTGATCCATCGGCACATCGACGACGATGCGATTCGAGTCGCCGCAGCGGAGATCGCCCTCGCCACCGGGTCCGAACACTAGGCGCGCGCGCCTTCGCCCTGCCGGCGCCGCGGCGAAGCGCGTGGCACTTCGTCCAGCGCCGGCAAATCCGCCGCCGTGGCCCGCAACAACCCCCGCAGCCAGGAAATGGCCGGATCCCGCTCCTGATACTTATGCCATTGCAGATTCTCCGCAAAACGGGGAATCGCGATCGGACAAGGCACCACCCGCAGCGGAAAGCGCGCCGCCATGTGGCGCGCCAGCCGGGTCGGCAGGGTCGCGATTCGCGGCGTGCCTACCAGCAGTTCCGGCACCAGGGTGAAATTGGGGGCGATCACGTCCTGCCGGCGCTGGCGCCGACCGCGCGACAGCATCTTCGCGTCATAGGTGATGCGCCGCCCGCCGCCCCATTCGACGCCCACATGCGTCGCGTCGAAATACGCCTCGCTCGACAAATCGAAGTCCGGCGCGAAATGCGCTTCACACAGCAGGCAGGAAAACGTGTCCTCGAACAGCGGTTCCGCCGGGTGCCCCCCCACGACCGCGAACTCCGGCGCGATCAGCAGTTCGATCCCGCCGCTGTCCAGGTGCTCGGGCGTCTGGGGGCTGATCGCCCGCAGGTCGAACTGCATCAGCGGCGCCAGGCTGGCCGCGCGCCGCACCACCTCGGCCAGCAGTACCGTGATGACGTAGTCCGAGGATTCGATCGTGAAGCGGCGCGTGGCCGTGACCGGATCGAAGGTGGGCCGGGCGCGCGTCACGGTCTGGATCTGCAGCAGCACGTCGCGCACCGGCTTGACCAGTTGCTCGGCCAGCGGGGTCGGCACCAGGGTCTTGCCCACCGGCACCAGCAGCTCGTCGTCGAAATACTCGCGCAGCCGCCCCAGCGCCAGGCTGGTCGCGGGCTGGCTCAGGAAGATGCGCTCGGCGGCACGGCTCACGCTGCGGGTGGCCAGGAGGGCATCCAGCACCACCAGCAGGTTCAGGTCCAGCTTGTTGAAGCGCATGGCGCATCCATTTACCAAACAAATGGTTCTAATTTAAACAATTAACTTTACGTCTGTCGACGGGCTCGCCACCATGCGAGGCATGCGGCTTGAAGCCGCCTTGACGAAAAAGCTGGAGACAGACAATGCAGTGGGATGTGATCGTGGTCGGTGGCGGCCCGTCGGGGCTGACCCTGGCCGCCGAACTGGCGGGCTCGGGAGCCAGGACGCTGGTCCTGGAGCGGCGCACCGAAGGCGTGCAGTCGCGCGCCGGCACCCTGCTGCCGCGCGTGCTGGAACTGTTCGATGCGCGCGGCATCGCCGACCGCTTCATCCGGCGCACGCGCGACATCAGCCCGTATCCGTTCCGCCCTTCGCACATCTGGGCTGGTTTCCACCCTATCGAATGGCATTACCTGGAAACCCGCTACGGCTTCACGCTGGGACTGCCGCAGAATCTGACCGAGGAAATCCTGTGGACCTGGGCCGAGGAAAGCGGCGCCGAGATACGGCGCGGCGCCGAAGCCCGGGCCGTGCGGCAATCGGCGGACGGGGTCGAAGTGGATGTCGGCAGCGAGGACGGCACTACGACTACCCTGCGCGCCCGTTATCTGGTCGGCGCCGACGGCGGCCGCAGCGTCGTGCGCGGCCAGGCCGGCCTGCCCTTCGACGGCCGCGGCGGCTCGTTCCGCGGCATCGTGATCGACGCCGAACTGGACGCCCCCTGGCCCGGCGGCCGCGTCAACGTCGACAACGAGATGGGCTGGGTGCGCGGCTACGCCTTCGGCGACGGCATCACCCGCTTCAACATCGTGCACCGCGACCGGCGCCATGCGGCCAAAGACGAGCCCGTCACGCTGGAAGAAGCCCTGCAGTGCATCCGCGACGTGCACGGCACCGACTACGGCATCCGCGGCTACCGCTGGGCCTCGCGCTTCGACGACCAGATGCGCGCCGTGCCCACGCTGCGCAGCGGCCGCGTCTTCCTGGTGGGCGAATCGGCGCGCATCCACTACCCCGCCAGCGGCGTGGGCATGAACTTCTGCCTGCAGGACGCCTTCAACCTGGGATGGAAGCTGGCCCACGTGGTGCGGGGCCACAGCGACGCCGCCATCCTCGACAGCTATGACGAGGAACGCCTGCCGGTCATGCGCGACCTGCTCGACAGCGTCGCGGCCCAGTGTGCGCTGCAGTTCAATTTCGAACCCGAAGGCGTCGCCCTGAAGCGGCGCATGCAGCGCGAGTACATTCCGCTGCCCGACGTGCAGCGCAAGCTGGTGCGCGAACTGTGCGGCCTGACCCGGCCCTATCCCGCGCCGCCGGGCAGCCACCCGCTGGCCGGGCAGCACGCCCCGGACATCGACCTGATCGGACTGGACGGCCAGTCGGTGCGCCTGGCCGAACTGCTGCGCGAGCGGCGCTTCGTGCTGCTGGACCTGGAGGGCTACAGCGGCCAGTACGCGGACCTGCCGCTGGAAGGGCTGCCCGTGCGCCGCGTGCAGGCGCGCCTGGGCCGCGCGCCCGCCGCGCTGGCCGGCGTCCAGGGGTTGCTGGTGCGGCCGGACGGCTACATCGCCTGGGCCGGCACCTCCGTGCAGCAGGCCGGCGAAGTGCGCGCCGAGCTGGCCCGCTGGCTGCGCGGGGCCCCGGCATGACCCGCCGCACGCTCATCCGCCAGGGCTGGATCGTCAGCGTCGACCCCCAGGTGGGCGACCTGCGCCAGGGCGATCTGCTGATCGAGGACGGCCGCATCGCCACGATCGCCCCGCAACTGACGGTGGAGGATGCCGAACAGATCGACGCCCGCGGCATGATCGTCCTGCCCGGCTTCGTCGACACGCACCGCCATACCTGGCAGACCTGCGTGCGGCACCGCTATGCCGACATCGATCCGCAGGTCTATTTTGCCGAGATGCTGGGCGCCAAGGGCGCGGCCTTCCGCGCCGAGGACGTCTACACAGGCACGCTGCTGGGCGCAGTCTCGGCGCTGGACGGCGGCATCACCACCATGATGGACTGGTCGCACGTGCAGAACAGTCCCGAGCACAGCGACGCCGCCGTCCAGGCCCTGCGGGACGCCGGCCTGCGGGCCGTGTTCGGCCACGGCTGGCCGCTGGTCGAGGGCGCGAGCTGGATGTTCGACAGCCAGCGCGGCCACCCGCGCGACATCCGCCGGCTGCGCCGGGAGTTCTTTGCCTCGGACGACCAGTTGCTGACGCTGGCCATGGCGGCGCGCGGCCCCGAGATGGCCCGCCGCGAAGTCTGGCTGGACGACCTGCGCCTGGCGCGCGAACTGGGCCTGCGCTCGAGCATCCACATGGGCGCGTACGCGCGCAACGCGCCGATACGCGCCATCGCGCAGATGCACGCCGAAGGCGCGCTGGGCCCGGACCTGACCTTCGTGCACTGCTGCTTCTGCGGCCGCGACGAGATCGCGATGATGGCCGACGCCGGCGTCACCGCCTCGCTGGGCGTGCATTGCGAGATGAATGCCCAGGGCATCGGCGACATCCCCTTCGACCGCCTGCTGGCCGCCGGCATCCGGCCCAGCCTGAGCGGCGATACCGAAACCAAATGCGCCGGCGACATGTTCACCCAGATGCGCCACGCCTTCGCCTATTACCGCTCGTGGATGGGCGGCGGCCACTCGCGCGTGCCGGACGCGCCGGCCACGCTCACGCTGCGCGACGTGCTGGAGTTCGCCACGCTGGCCGGCGCGCGCGCCACCGGCCTGGACCACAAGACCGGCTCGCTCACGCCCGGCAAGGAGGCCGACATCGTGCTGATACGCGGCGACGACCTGAACCTGACGCCGGTGTCGGACGCCGTGGGCGCCGTGGTGCTGGCGGCCCACCCCGGCAACGTCGATACCGTGTTCGTGGCCGGCCGCGCCGTCAAGCGCGCGGGTCAACTGCTGCACATCGACGTCGAGGCGCTGCGGCGGCGCGCCCGGGCTTCGCAGGCGCACGTGCTGGAGCTGCCTGCATGACGGCCGGGCCCGCCATCCCGCTGGACGCGGACCTGGCCCGTATCGTGGCCGCCCTGCGCGCGCAGAACGCGCCGCCGCCCTTCGCCGACAGCGCGCCCGCCGCCCGCCAGCGCATGACGCGCGCCATCCTGGCGGCGCGCGAACGCCACGGCCTGCCCACGGTGGGCGCAGTGCGCGACCTGGACGACGCCCCGGTGCCCGGCCGCGTGTACCGTCCCGCCACGGCCGGCCCGCACGCCACCGTGGTCTTCTTCCACGGCGGCGGCTTCGTGCTGGGCAGCGTCGAACTGATGGACGACATCGCGCGCAAGCTGTGCCGCGACGTGGACGCGGTGGTCGTGTCGGTGGACTACCGGCTGGCGCCCGAGCATCCCTACCCGGCTGCGCACGACGACGCCCTGGCCGCCACGCAATGGGTGCAGGCGCATGCCCGCGAGCTGGGCGGCGACCCGGCGCGCGTGGCGGTGGCGGGCGAGAGCGCTGGCGCCAACCTGGCCGCCAGCGCCGCCCTGCTGTGCCGCGACGCCGGCCGGCCGCTGGCCGCGCAACTGCTGGTCGTGCCGGGCCTGGACATGGCCCGCGACACGCGGCGCCTGGACGCCGACGGCCACGACTACCCCATGCTGTCCCCGGCCGACCTGCGCGACATCGCCCGCCTGTACATGGGCGATCGCGCCGGGGAAGCCACCTCCTTTCCGCCTTCGCCGCTGCGCGCGGCCGACCTGGGCGGGCTGCCTCCCACCGTGATCGCGGTGGCCGGGCACGACCCGCTGCAAGGCGAAGGCCTGGCCTACGCAAACCGGCTGCGCGACGCCGGCGTGCCCGTCACGCTGCTGCGCCACGACGACATGTTCCACCCCTTCCTGGGCTTCTTCGAAGCCTCGGCAGGGGCCCGCCGCGCCAACGACGACATCTGCCGGGCGTTCCGCGCCTGCCTGGCATCCCTTCCCCAGGCCGGGGCCAAGTCCCCCGGCCGCACAGCCCCCCAAGAGGATCCACGATGAGACAAGCCAAGCAACTGATCGCCGGAGCGCTGGCCGCGCTGCTCGGCCTGGCCTGCCCGCTGCAGGCGGGCGCGCAGCAGCCCTACCCCAACAAACCCATCCACGTGGTCTTTCCCTATCCCACCGGATCGCCCATCGACGTCATCGGCCGCCTGATCGCCGACCGGGCCGGCAAGCTGCTGGGCCAGCCCCTGGTATTCGAGAACCGCGGCGGCGCCAACGGCATCGTCGGCACCAGCTATGCCGCCCGCATGGCGCCCGACGGCTACAACATCCACCTGACGACCACATCGGCCCTGCTGCTCAACAGCTACCTGCGCAAGGACCTGCCCTACGAGCCGCTCAAGAGCTTCACCCCCATCACCGCCGTGGCCGACCTGCCCGTCGCGCTGATGGTCAGCGCCAAGGTGCCGG
This sequence comes from Pigmentiphaga kullae, assembly GCF_004216695.1. Taxonomy (GTDB): domain Bacteria; phylum Pseudomonadota; class Gammaproteobacteria; order Burkholderiales; family Burkholderiaceae_B; genus Pigmentiphaga; species Pigmentiphaga kullae. Next base: position 1,664,351 of record NZ_SGXC01000001.1, on the reverse strand, counting down.
CCAACACCACGCGCGAGTTCGTCGACTACCTGAAGCGCAATCCCGGCAAGCTCAATTTCGCCAGCGTCGGCAACGGCTCCTTCAACCATCTGCTGGGCGAACAGTTCAAGGCCGCCGCCGGCGTCGACATGCTGCACGTGCCCTACCAGGGCGCAGGCCAGATCGCCATGGAACTGCTGGCCGGCCGGCTGGACGCCACCATCCTGAGCGTGGGCAGCCTGCTCGGACAGTGGAAGCAAGGACAGATCAAGGTGCTGGCCTTCATGACGCCCAAGCGCCATCCGCTCCACCCCGACGTGCCCGCCATCACCGAGGACTTCCCCGACTTCCGCCCCTTCGGCAACTGGATGGGATTCGTCGCGCCCGCGGGCACCCCCGCTCCCATCGTCGCCAAACTGGCGGCCACCTTCCGGACCGTGCTCCAGCAGCCCGACGTGCGTGCCAAGATCGAGGAACAGCACTGGAGCGTGATCGGCAACAGCCCCGAAGCCTTCGCCGCCTCGCTGCGCGACGACACCGCCATCCTGCGCGCGGCCGTCGACATGGCGGGCGTCAAGCCGGAATAGGAGCACGCCGATGCGCGCCCCCGCCCTGACGACCCACCTCGAACGCCGCGCCGCCGTGCATTCGGTGGACTGCTTCGTGTACTCGGTGCCCGACCTGGCCGAGGCCGAGCGTTTCTATCTGGCCTTCGGCCTGGACGTGCGGCGCCGGGCCGGCCATCTCGAGCTGCGCACGCACGGCCATCCCCACGTGTGGAGCCGCATCCACGAAGGGGGCATGACCAAGCGCCTGCAGTACGTACGCTACGGCATCCACGCGCGGGACCTGGACGAGATACGCTCGCGCATCGAGGACGCCGGCCTGCGGACCGATCCGCACGACTGGTCGGACGGCCAGGGCCTGTGGCTGCGCGATCCGGACGGCACGCCGCTGCAACTGGTGGTGGCGGACAAGGTCTCGCCCGCCGCCAAGAGCCCGCCCACCGCCGTCGCCCCGGTCCCGCCCGGCCAGGGGGCCGCGCCGGCCCGCAGCCGCGTGCAGCCGGTGCGGCCGCGCCATCTGTCGCACATCCTGTTCTTCACACCCGACGTCCCGCGCATGGTGGACTTCTGCCGGACCATCCTCGGGCTGCGCGTGTCCGACCATTCCGGCGATCTCATCGCTTTCATGCATGGCATCCACGGCAGCGACCACCATCTCGTGGCCTTCGCCAAGTCGCACGCGCGCGGCCTGCATCACTCGAGCTGGGACGTCGGCAGCCTGGACGAGGTCGGCCGCGGCTCCGAACAGATGCGCATCGCCGGCCACGCGCAGGGCTGGGGCGTCGGCCGGCACGTGCTGGGCTCGAACTACTTCTACTATGTGCGCGACCCCTGGGGCAGCTGGGCCGAATACTCGTACGATATCGACTACGTCCCGGCCGGACTGGACTGGCCCGCCGCCGACCATCCGCCCGAAGACTCGCTCTACGTCTGGGGTCCGCCGCTGCCGGCCGACTTCATCACCAACCAGGAATACCCCGGCTGACGGGGCAACGAGACCAACCATGAGACTGATCGCCTTCAAGAACCAGGCCGGAGCGCCCACGCTGGGCGCCCGCATCGGCAACGACGTGGTCGACCTGACCGCGCGCGGCCTGCCCGCCACGCTGGACGGACTGCTGCGCGACCCCGGCGGCCTGGATGCCGCCCGCGCGGCCGCCGACGCGCCGGGCGAACGCCTGGCCCTGGCCGGCCTCGCCCTGCTGCCGCCGCTGCAGCAGCCCGCCAAAGCCTTCGCCATCGGCCTGAACTACGTGGACCACGCCGCCGAAAGCAATTTCGCGCCGCCCGCGCATCCGGTGCTGTTCCAGCGCTTCCCGTCGTCCTGGGTGGCCCACGGCCAGGCCATCGAACGCCCCCGCGTCTCGGTGCAGTTCGACTACGAGGCCGAACTGGTCGCGGTGATCGGCAAGGGCGGCCGCTACATTCCCAAGGAGCGCGCGCTCGAGCACGTGGCGGGCTATTCGCTGTTCAACGAGGGCTCGATCCGCGACTACCAGTTCCGCTCCAACCAGTGGCTGTGGGGCAAGAACTTCGACCGCAGCGGCGGCTTCGGCCCGGAATTCGTCACCGCCGACGAACTGCCACCGGGCGCCGCCGGCCTGCGCATCCAGTGCCGCCTGAACGGCCAGGTCATGCAGGACGCCAATACCCGCGACATGATCTTCGACGTCGCCACCCTGGTGGCGGCCTGCTCTGAAGGCATGGCGCTGCAACCGGGCGACATGATCATCACCGGCACCCCGTCGGGCGTGGGACTGGCGCGCAAGCCGCCGGTGTGGCTCAAGCCCGGCGACGTATGCGAGATCGAGGTGGAAGGCGTAGGCGTGCTGCGCAACCCGGTCGTCGACGAGGCCTGAGGTCCGACCACCGCCGAGACGGCCCCGGCGGCTAGGCCAGGTAGCGCTTGAACCAGGCGATCGTCCGGTCCCAGGCCAGCCTGGCCGCCGCCTCGTCGTAGCGGGGCGTGGAATCGTTGTGAAAGCCGTGGCTCGTACCCGGATAGATGTGGGCCTCGTAGGTCTTGCCGGCCGCCTTCAGGGCCGCCTCGTAGGCTGGCCAGCCGTCATTGATGCCCTTGTCGTTCTCGGCGTAGTGCAGCAATAGCGGCGCCTTGATGCGCGGCACGTCCGCCGCGCCGGCCTGTCTGCCGTAGAAAGGCACGGCCGCGGCCAGCTCGGGATACGCCACGGCGGCGGCGTTGGCGACGCCGCCGCCGTAGCAAAAACCGGTGATCCCCACCTTGCCGGTCGTCCTGTCGCCCTGCATCAGGAACTCGACCGCGGCGAAGAAATCGTTCATGAGCTTGGCCGGATCGACCTGGCGCTGCAAGTCCCGGCCCTTGTCGTCATTGCCCGGATACCCGCCCACCGAACTCAGGCCATCGGGCGCCAGCGCCAGGAAGCCCGCCTTGGCCAGCCGGCGTGCGACGTCCTCGATATAGGGGTTCAGACCGCGGTTCTCGTGCACCACGACCACGCCCGGCACCTTGCCCGCCGCCTTGGCCGGCCTCGCCAGGTAGCCGCGCACCGTGCCGTGCCCCTTGGGCGACGGATAGCCGATGTACTCGGCGACGATGTCCGGATCGGTAAAGGACACCTGCTCGGCCAACGCATAGTCCGGGCTCAGCGACGCCAGCAGCCCGGCGGCGGTCAGTCCTCCCACCGCATACCTGGCCGCCCGGTCCAGGAACTCCCGCCGGGAGATCCTGCCGTGGACGTAGTAGTCGTACAGCTCCAGCAGTCGGGGATCGAAGTCCTGCGCAGTCAGACGAGCCATGGCATGCCCTTTTCGGTAAGGTCCGCGAGTGCGGACAACATACACCGGGCGAAAAAAAACTGCGAGACAAGCTCGCAGTTTTCATGCAACCGGACATCGGACCGGACTCGCGCCCGGCCCTGCCTTGCTTACTCGGCGTCGGCGGCTTCTTCGGCTTCCGGCGCGCGGTCGACCAGTTCCATGTAGGCCATGGGAGCATTGTCGCCCTGGCGGAAACCCATCTTCAGGATACGGGTGTAACCACCGTTGCGCTCCTTGAAGCGGGGGCCGATTTCGGCGAACAGCTTGACGACCAGGTCGCGGTCGCGCAGGCGGGCGAACGCCAGGCGCTTGTTGGCCAGGGTCGGTTCCTTGCCCAGGGTGATCAGCGGCTCGACGATGCGGCGCAGTTCCTTGGCCTTGGGCAGGGTGGTCTTGATGGCTTCGTGCGTGAGCAGCGAGACAGCCATGTTGCGGAACATGGCCAGACGGTGGCTGCTGGTGCGGTTCAGTTTACGGAGACCGTGACGGTGACGCATGATGACTTCCTTTATGAATCTAAGAGCGGCTGTGCCGCGAGGTTTCCAGCTCTTCTATCGGCAAAGCGCCGCGGGCCGGTGGAAAAACTCTTGGTACTACAACTACGTAACGAAAGAAGCTCCGCTACCCAGGGCACAGCGGATCCGGCTTTGCCGGTCCGCCAGTGCCGCCCCCTGGGGGGCGCCCGTAGGGCGTAGGGGGGAGACCCCTACGGCCTTTCCAGGCCGAGAGGCGGCCAGTTTTCCAGCTTCATGCCCAGGGTCAGACCGCGGGCAGCCAGGACTTCCTTGATCTCGTTGAGCGACTTGCGGCCCAGGTTCGGGGTCTTCAGCAGCTCGTTCTCGGTACGCTGGATCAGGTCGCCGATGTAGTAGATGTTCTCGGCCTTCAGGCAGTTGGCCGAACGCACCGTCAGTTCGAGGTCATCCACCGGGCGCAGCAGGATCGGGTCGATCTGCGGCGTGCCGCGGGCGGGCGCTTCGATGGTTTCGGTCGAGCCTTCCAGCGCGGCGAACACCGACAGCTGGTCCATCAGGATGCGGGCCGACTGGCGCACGGCTTCCTCGGGCGAGATCACGCCGTTGGTCTCGATGTCCAGGACCAGCTTGTCCAGGTCGGTACGCTGCTCGACGCGGGCGCTTTCGACGGTGTAGCTGACACGGCGGATGGGGCTGTACGAGGCGTCCAGCACGATGCGGCCCACGGTGCGGGCATGGTCATCGGCGAAGCTGCGCAGGTTGCCCGGCACGTAGCCGCGGCCCTTCTCCACCTTCAGTTGCATTTCCAGGCGGCCGTTGTCCGTCAGGTTGGCAATGACGTGGTTGGGGTTGATGATCTCGACGTCGTGCGAAAGCTCGATATCGGCAGCCGTGACCACGCCGGGGCCTTGCTTGCGCAGGGTCAGGACGACTTCGTCGCGGTTGTGCAGCTTGAACACCACACCCTTGAGGTTCAGCAGGATGTCGACCACGTCTTCACGCACGCCGTCGATGGCCGAGTATTCGTGCACGACGCCGGTGATCTGCACTTCGGTCGGCGCATAGCCCGCCATCGACGACAGCAGGATGCGGCGCAGCGCATTGCCCAGGGTATGACCGTAGCCGCGTTCGAACGGCTCCATGATCACCTTGGCATGATTCGAGCCGATGGTCTCGACGTCGATATTGCGCGGTTTCAGAAATGCGGCATTCGCCATGAATCTTCCTTATTCCTTATCAATACCCTCGGCTCGTTACACCGATAAGGCTGGGGGAAAAATAGGCCCACCCCTACGCGCTCCGCGCGCCCCTCAAGGGGCGGCACTGGCGGACCGGCAAAGCCGGATCCTCTGTGCCCAGGGATGGGAAAGCCGGCACCTAGAGCCGGCTTCAGTTATTAGCGCGAATAGAGTTCCACGACCATGGATTCGTTGATGTCGCGGGCGACATCGGCGCGGTCCGGGGCCTGCTTGAACGTGCCTTCCAGCTTGGTCGCGTCGACGCTGACCCACTGCGGCATGCCCTGGCTGGAGGCCAGTTGCAGCGCTTCCTGGATACGGGCCTGCTTCTTGGCCTTCTCACGGACGGTGATCACGTCGCCGGCCTTGACGATGATGGACGGCACGTTGGCGGTGTGGCCATTCAGCATCAGCGCCTTGTGGCTGACCAGCTGGCGCGCTTCGGCGCGGGTCGAACCGAAGCCCATGCGATAGACCACGTTGTCCAGGCGCGACTCGAGCAGCTGGATCAGGTTTTCACCGGTGTTGCCCTTGCGGCGCTCGGCTTCTTCGAAGTACTTGCGGAACTGCTTTTCCAGAATGCCGTACATGCGCTTGAGCTTCTGCTTCTCGCGCAGCTGCAGACCGTAGTCCGAGGTACGGGCACCCGAGGTGCGGCCATGCTGGCCGGGCTTGCTCTCGAGCTTGCACTTGGAATCCAGCGAACGGCGGGCGCTCTTCAGGAAGAGGTCCGTGCCTTCGCGGCGGGAAAGCTTACATTTGGGGCCAATATAACGTGCCACGATGTATCCTTTTCTCTGTCAGGCCATGCACACGCATGGCGAGGAGTTTGCCTTGGTCTTTTACGTTCGATGAACCAGAACGCGGCAAACGGTGGTCTTACTCGGCGCGCCCGACCCATGCCGGCCGCGCCCCCATAAAACAATAAAAACTACATACAGCAAACAGCAAAGCCCACCATTCTACCGCGCTTTGCCCGAATCCCCCACAGCGAGCGGCCCAAAGGGCCGCTAAGCGAAAGACCCAGGGCACCGCGGATCCGGCTCCGCCGGTCCGCTAGTGCCGCCCCCTGGGGGGCGCGCGTTAGCGCGTAGGGGGGGGCCTAGATCCTTCTACGCTTCGGCGGACGGCAGCCGTTGTGCGGCACCGGCGTGATGTCGGCGATGCTGGAGATCTTGATGCCCAGGGCGTTCAGGGCGCGAACCGACGATTCGCGGCCGGGACCGGGGCCCTTGATACGCACTTCCAGCGTCTTGATGCCGTATTCCATCGCCACGCGACCGGCGGACTCCGCCGCGACCTGGGCCGCGAACGGGGTGGACTTGCGCGAGCCCTTGAAGCCGGCGCCGCCCGACGTCGCCCACGACAGGGCATTGCCCTGGCGATCGGTGATCGTGATGATGGTGTTGTTGAAGGACGCGTGAACGTGCGCGATGCCGTCCGAGACGTTCTTCTTGACTTTCTTGCGAACGCGCTGGGCGCCGCTGTTCGGGGATTTCGCCATTTCTGGATCCTTGACTGGGTATCAGCCGATTACTTTTTGAGCGACGCGGCGGCGCGACGCGGACCCTTGCGGGTGCGGGCGTTCGTACGGGTACGCTGGCCACGCACGGGCAGGCCGCGCTTGTGGCGGAAGCCACGATACGAGCCGAGGTCGATCAGACGCTTGATCGACAGTTGGATTTCACGACGCAGATCGCCTTCGACGGTGAAGGTGTTGATCTGTTCGCGAATCCGCTCGAGCTCGGCGTCGTTCAGATCCTTGACCTTCTTGTTGCTCGGCACGCCGGCCACTTCGCAGATCTTGCGAGCGCGCGAACGGCCAATGCCGAAGATAGCCGTCAGACCGATTTCGGTGTGCTGATGCGGCGGAATGTTGATGCCAGCAATACGGGCCATAACGTTTCCTTGAATACCTTTAGCGTAGAACCGAGCCTAGGCTCAGCCCTGACGTTGCTTGTGGCGCGGGTCGGTGCAGATGATCCGCACCACGCCCTTGCGCTTGATGACCTTGCAGTTCCGGCAAATTGCTTTGACCGATGCCATTACTTTCATGATTGACTCCTAATTCTTACCCGGCAGGCCCCAGGCCTACTTCGAGCGGAACACGATTCTTGCTCGCGATAGATCGTATGGGGTCAGTTCGACCGTCACACGATCCCCCGGCAGGATGCGGATGTAATTCATCCGCATTTTTCCCGAGATATGTCCCAGCACGACATGGCCATTCTCGAGCTTGACACGAAACGTTGCGTTGGGCAGGTTTTCCAGGACCTCGCCCTGCATCTGGATAACGTCGTCTTTGGACATTTTCTCGTTACCGCACCGGTAGATTTCCACCCTTGAAGTTCGCCTTCTTGAGCAGAGAATCATATTGGTGCGACATCACGTAAGCCTGCACCTGGGCCATGAAATCCATCGTGACCACAACGATAATCAGCAAAGACGTACCACCGAAGTAGAACGGAACGTTCCACCTCAAGACCAGGAACTCCGGCAGCAGGCACACCAGCGTGATGTAGATGGCGCCGCTGAACGTCAGGCGCATCAGGATCTTGTCGATGTACCGCGCGGTCTGCTCGCCCGGACGGATACCCGGGACGAACGCGCCGCTCTTCTTCAGGTTGTCGGCGGTCTCGCGGCTGTTGAACACGAGCGCCGTGTAGAAGAAGCAGAAGAACACGATCGCAATGGCATACAGCGTGATGTACAGAGGCTGCCCGGGCGACAACGCGGCGGCCAGGTCCTTCAGCCAGCGCAGGCCGTCGCCGCTCGAGAACCAGCTGACCACCGTAGCCGGGAACAGGATGATCGACGACGCGAAGATCGGCGGAATCACCCCGGCCATGTTCAGCTTCAGCGGCAGATGCGAGCTTTGTCCGCCATACACCCGGTTGCCCACCTGGCGCTTGGCGTAGTTGACGACGATCTTGCGTTGTCCGCGTTCCACGAACACCACGAAAGCCGTCACCAGCACCACCAGCACGACGATGAACAGCGCCGTCAGGACGGCCATCGCGCCCGTGTTGACCAGCTCGAACAGCCCGGCCAGCGCATGCGGCAGGCCGGCCGCGATACCCGAGAAGATCAGGATCGAGATGCCGTTGCCCAGGCCCCGCTCGGTGATCTGTTCACCCAGCCACATCAGGAACATCGTTCCCGTGACGAGCGAGATCATCGTGGTGGCCCGGAACATCAGGCCAGGATCGATGACCAGCCCGGGCTGCGATTCCAGCGCGACCGAAATGCCGACCGACTGCACCAGCGCCAGCGCCAGCGTACCGTAGCGCGTGTACTGCGTAATCTTGCGCCGCCCGGCCTCGCCTTCCTTCTTGATCGCTTCCAACGACGGCACGATGACCGTCATCAGCTGCATGATGATCGACGCCGAGATGTACGGCATGATCCCCAATGCAAAGATCGAGAAACGCGAAAGCGCACCGCCCGAGAACATGTTGAACAGGCCCAGAATCCCGCCCTGGTTCTGATGGAACAGGGAGGTCAGCTGGACCGGATCGATCCCGGGAACAGGGATGTGCGTACCGATCCGGTACACCACCAGGGCGAGCAACAGGAAGACCAGCCGGCGCTTCAGGTCGCCGTACTTGCTGCCGGTCTTGCCCAGTGCGTTCGCATTAGCCAAAGCTCAGTCCTCGGTTATCAGACCAGGGAGCCGCCGGCGGCTTCGATCGCCGCCTTGGCACCGGCCGTCGCCGTCATGCCCTTGAGCACCACCTTGCGGGAGAGCTCGCCGGTCTTGATGACCTTGACGTAGCGGACCTGCTGGCCGACCACGCCGGCCTGCTTGAGCGCCTGCACGTCGATTTCCTCGACCGGCAGGGCTTGCAGTTCGGACAGGCGGACCTGCGCGTACAGGTGCTGGCCCAGCGACTTGAAGCCACGCTTGGGCAGCCGGCGCTGCAGCGGCATCTGGCCGCCTTCGAAACCGACCTTGTGGAAGCCACCCGAACGGGACTTCTGACCCTTGTGGCCGCGGCCGGCGGTCTTGCCGAGGCCGGAGCCGATACCACGACCGACACGGCGCTTGGCGTGCTTGGCGCCTTCGGCGGGCTTGAGCGTATTGAGTTGCATGCTAGACCTCTCAGGCTTCCGACACGGTGATCAGATACGACACCTTGCGGATCATGCCGCGCACTTCGGGCGTGTCGACCAGGACGCGCGAGCTGTTCAGCCGGCGCAGTCCCAGGCCACGGATCGTGGCGCGGTGCGATTCGGGCGTTCCGATAGGGGAACGCACGAGCGTCACTTTGACGTTTTTCTTCGTCGTCATGGCTTACCCCAGGATCTCTTCGACCGACTTGCCGCGCTTGGCGGCGACGTCTGCCGGAGTCGAGCTTGCGCTCAGACCGTTGAGCGTCGCGCGCACCAGGTTGTACGGGTTGGTCGAGCCGAGGCTCTTGGCCACCACGTTACGAACACCCAGCACGTCGAAAATCGCGCGCATCGGACCACCGGCGATCACGCCGGTACCTTCGACGGCGGGCGAGATCAGAACGGTCGAGGCGCCGTGCTTGCCGACCACGTTGTGGTACAGGGTGCCGTTCTTCAGGGGCACCTTGACCATCTTGCGGCGGGCTTCTTCCATCGCCTTCTGGACCGCGACCGGGACTTCCCGGGCCTTGCCCTTGCCCATGCCGACGCGACCGTCGCCATCGCCGACCACCGTCAGCGCCGCGAAACCGAGGATACGACCGCCCTTCACGACTTTCGTGACGCGGTTGACGGCAATCATCTTCTCGCGAAGACCGTCGTCGCGTTCCTCAGCCGCTGCATTCTTACCTTGCATCTTGGCCATGTAATCCTCGCTTAAAACTTCAGGCCGGCTTCACGCGCGGCATCAGCCAGGGCCTTGACGCGGCCGTGGTAGCGGAAACCGCTGCGATCGAACGCGACGGTCTCGATACCGGCAGCCTTGGCCTTCTCGGCCACGCGCTTGCCCACCAGGGTTGCTGCGGCCACGTTGCCGCCCTTGCCCGAATCGCCAGCCAGTTGCTGACGGACTTCGGGTTCGACGGTCGAGGCACTGACCAGCACCTTATCGCCTTCAGGCGAAATGATGTTTGCGTAGATGTGCAGGTTGGTGCGGAACACCGACAGGCGATGCACGCGCAACTCGGCGATCTTCCGGCGGGTAGGTACCGCGCGACGCAAACGAGCTTGCTTCTTGTCCATGATTCGTCCTTGCCCGCCTTATTTCTTCTTGGTCTCTTTGATGATGACCCGCTCATCCGCGTAGCGCACACCCTTGCCCTTGTAGGGCTCGGGGGAGCGGTAGGCGCGGATTTCAGCGGCCACCTGACCAACCTGCTGCTTGTTGGCGCCCTTGATGACCACTTCGGTCTGCGAGGGGCACTCGACTTTCACGCCGGCAGGCATCTGGTGCACGACATCGTGCGAGAAACCGAGCTGCAGCTTGACGGAATCGCCCTGCGCCTGGGCACGATAGCCCACGCCGACCAGGGTCAGCTTGCGTTCGAAGCCCTTGCTGACGCCGGTCACCATGTTGTTGACCAGGGCCCGGACGGTACCGGACATGGCCTTGGCTTCGCGGCTGTCGTTGGCGGCGACGAAAGTCAGCTTGCCGGCGTCTTGCGCGATCGTGACCTGACCGGTCAGGGCCTGGGCGAGCGTGCCCAGGGGACCCTTGACGGTGATCTGGTCGGCAGCGATCGTGGCTTCGACGCCCTTGGGCAGCTCGACGGGATATTTAGCTATACGCGACATGTCGACTCCTTACGCCACGTAGCAGAGGACCTCGCCGCCCACGCCGTTGGCGCGCGCCTTGCGATCGGTCATCACACCACGGGAGGTGGACACGATGGTCACGCCCAGGCCGTTCATGACCTGGGGAATGGAATGACGGCCCTTGTAGATGCGCAGGCCGGGCTTCGAGACGCGTTCGATGCGCTCGATGACCGGACGGCCGGCGTAGTACTTCAGGGAAATTTCGAGTTCAGGTTTGCCATCATTGGCCTTGACCTCGAAACCGTCGATATAGCCCTCGTCCTTCAGCACGGTGGCAATCGCCACCTTCAGCTTCGAGGAGGGCATGGACACGGACGCCTTATCTACGCGCTGCGCATTGCGGATGCGCGTCAGCATATCGGCGATCGGATCGCTCATGCTCATGAATGACTCTCCTACCAGCTGGCCTTGGTCATGCCCGGAACTTCACCGCGCATAGCCATCTCGCGCAGTTTGTTACGAGCCAGACCGAACTTGCGAAACACGCCACGGGGGCGACCGGTCACCGCGCAACGGTTGCGCTGGCGGGTGGGGTTGGCGTTACGGGGCAGCTGCTGAATCTTCAGGCGAGCCTGGTAACGTTCTTCGTCCGACTTGGACGCATCGTCGACGATAGCCTGGAGCGCGGCGCGCTTGGCGGCATACTTGGCCGCCAGCTTGGCACGCTTGATATCGCGGTTGATGAGTGAAAGCTTAGCCACTATTTCACCCCTTAATTACGGAACGGGAAGCGGAAGGCCGACAGCAGCGCCTTGGCTTCTTCATCGGTCTTGGCCGTGGTCGTGATGCTGATGTTCAGCCCACGAAGCGTGTCGATCTTGTCGTACTCGATCTCGGGGAAGATGATCTGTTCTTTCACACCGATGTTGTAGTTGCCGCGACCGTCGAAAGCACGGCCGGACACGCCACGGAAATCGCGCACGCGCGGCAGCGCGACGCTGATCAGGCGATCGAGGAATTCGTACATGCGGGCGCCACGCAGGGTCACCATGCAGCCGATCGGGTAGTTCTCGCGGATCTTGAAACCGGCGATGGCCTTGCGCGACTTGGTCACGACGGGCTTCTGGCCGGCGATCTTGGTCAGGTCGCCGGTGGCGTGCTCGATGACTTTCTTGTCAGCGACCGCTTCCGAGACACCCATGTTCAGGGTGATCTTGGTGATGCGGGGCACTTCCATCACGGATTTGTACGAGAACTGCTTGGTCAGGTCGGCAACGACCTTCTCGCGGTAGATGTCTTGAAGACGGGCCATTGTGTTTGCTCCCGCTTACGCTTTCGTCGCAATGGCTTCGCCATTGGAACGGAAGACGCGCACATTCTTGCCGTCGACTTTCTTCACGCCCACGCGATCGGCCTTGCCGGTGGCGGGGTTGAAAATCGCCACGTTGGACACGTGGATGGGCATGGTCTTGTCGATGATGCCGCCGGGCTGGTTGGCCATCGGATTCGGCTTCACATTCTTCTTGACGACGTTGATGCCTTCGACCAGGACGCGGTCTTCGGCAACGCTCAGCACGACGCCGCGCTTCGCCTTGTCCTTGCCGGTCAGGACGATGACTTCGTCACCTTTGCGGATCTTGTTCATCGCGGCACCTTTACAGCACTTCGGGCGCCAGCGACACGATCTTCATGAAACGCTCGGTACGCAGTTCACGCGTAACGGGTCCGAAGATGCGAGTGCCGATGGGCTCGAGCTTGGCGTTGAGCAACACGGCGGCATTGCCACCGAAACGGATCAGCGAACCGTCCTTGCGACGGACGCCCTTGGCGGTACGAACCACCACGGCGTTGTAGATTTCGCCCTTTTTCACGCGACCGCGGGGGGCCGCATCCTTGACGCTCACTTTGATGACGTCGCCGATGCCGGCATAGCGGCGCTTGGAGCCGCCGAGCACCTTGATGCACATAACCGAGCGCGCACCGGTGTTGTCGGCCACGTCCAACGTGGTCTGCATTTGAATCATGGTTTACCCTGTTCCAACTTAACCCGAAATGCCCGGCACCACCTTGTCAGTGAAAGCCAAGCCTTCCGATCAGTTTTGGTCCCGTCAGGCGGCAATGCGACTTGCGCACCCTGGGTTGAAATTCTGAAGCGGACACCGCAAGAACGCGGTGCCAGGCCAGTTACTACCCACCCCGGGCCCCCGCTTCCCGCCACGCGCAAGGCTGGCAAGAAGGCAAAAACCCATAGGTAAGCCAGCCATCATACCCGGCAAACCACCACTTAGCAAGCCTTTTGTCGGGATATCCCCCACAGCCGGCCGCCCTCATCCACCCGTCGGGGCCGCCGCTCCGGGCGTGCGCTCGGCGTAGCCCAGGTCGACGTTGGCCTGCAGGAAATCGAGCACCGCCCGGGTGCGGGGCGGCAGCCGGCCGGGCTTGCCCAGGTAGATGGCATGGATGGGTTCGAGATCGCCCGTGTTGTAGGGCTCGAGCACCGGCACCAGGCGGCCGGCCAGCAGGTCGGCCCAGGCATGGTAGACCGACAGGCGGGCCAGCCCGGCGCCGTTCAGGGCCAGCCGGCGCATGACCTCGCCGTCGTTGACGCGGACGATCTCGCCGATCTCGACCTCGATCCGGCGTCCGTCCACCGCGAAAGGCCAGCGCGGCACTTCGCGCGGATAGTTCCAGCCCAGGCGCAGGTGGGCGCCCAGGTCGTCGGGATGCGAGGGAGTGCCGTGGGCGGCAAGATAACCGGGACTGCCGACGACGACCTGGCGGGTGCGGCCCAGGAGCCGCGCCACCAGATCCGAGGCGGGCAGCCGCCCCCAGCGGATCGCGATGTCGACCCCCGCCTCCAGCAGGTCCACGACCTGGTCGGTGAAGCTCAGGTCCAGCCGCAACCCGGGGTGCGCCGCCAGCAGCCCGGGGATCAGCGGTCCCAGCAAGGTCTGCCCGGTCGACGTGCTGGCGGTGATGCGCACCAGCCCGCGGGGTTCAGCCTGCCCCGCCACCGAGGTTTCCAGTTCGTCCAGGTCGGCCAGCACGCGCTTGCCCTGCTCATAGTATTGGACGCCTTCCGCCGTCAGCAGCACCCGCCGCGTACTGCGTTGCAGCAACTGCACGCCCAGTCTCGCCTCCAGCCGGGACATGACCTTGCTCACGGCCGAGGGCGAGACCCCCAGCCGACGCGCCGCGGCCGACAGGCTGCCGCGCTCGGCCACCAGGACGAAGGTCTCAAGTTCGCCCGACCGGTTGGCCTCGCCGGGTGTCGGCGCAGGTCCGGCTGGATGGGGGGCCGCCTTCGAGGGAGTAGGCACAGCTTTTCCTTACAGGAACAAATGTCGTTCCATTATTCCACCTACACAAAGATCCCGCCCACCCCCACAGTGTCGCTGTCAACCGCAATCCGCTTACAGGACACTCACCATGCCGCTCTCTTTATTGGCGCTGGCCGCCGGTGCCTTCGGCATCGGCACCACGGAATTCATCATCATGGGCCTGTTGACCCAGGTCAGCACGGACCTGGGCATCTCCCTTCCCACGGCGGGCACGCTGATCTCGGGCTACGCGATCGGCGTCGCCGTGGGCGCGCCCGTGCTGACGCTGCTGACGCGGACCTGGCCCCGCAAGCGGCTGCTGCTGTCCCTGATGCTCATCTTCATCGCCGGCAACGCCGCGGCCGCGGTGGCGCCCGGCTATGGGTGGCTGATGGCCGCCCGCATGCTGACCTCGCTCACGCACGGCACCTTCTTCGGCGTTGGCGCGGTGGTCGCGACCGGCCTGGTCCCGCCCCACAAGCGGGCCTCGGCCATCGCGCTGATGTTCTCGGGCCTGACGCTGGCCACCCTGCTGGGCGTGCCCGCCGGGGCCTGGATAGGACAGCATTTCGGCTGGCGCTCGGCATTCTGGGCGGTGGCGGTGGTGGGCGTGGCCGCCTACGCCATCCTGGCCTTGTTCGTACCGCGCGACCAGGGCCGTCCGCAGCTCCCGCCGCTGGGGCAGGAACTGGCGGTACTGGGGCGCGTGCAGGTCTGGGCCGGACTGGGCATCACCGTGTTCGGGTTCGCCGGCGTGTTCGCGCTCTATACCTATATCGAACCGCTGCTCAGGCAGGTCACCGGCATGAGCGACAATCTGGTCGCGGTCACGCTGCTGCTGTTCGGCGCGGGCCTGGCCGCCGGCAACCTGCTGGGCGGACGCATGGCCGACCGCGGCGTCATGCGGGCGCTGCTGCTGACCACCGGCGGACTGATGGCGATCCTGGCGCTCGGCCCCTGGGTCTTCGGCCGGCCTCTGGTGGCCATGGCCTACACCGTCGCGCTGGGCACCGTGGCCTTCGCCACCGTCGCCCCGATGCAGATGCGCGTGCTGCAACAGGCAGGCCCGGCCGGCGCCACGCTGGTTTCCAGCCTGAACATCGCCGCCTTCAACCTGGGCAATGCCCTGGGCGCCTGGGTGGGCGGCCTGACCCTGTCGGGCCTGGGCCTGGTGTCGGTGGGCTGGGCCGGCGCCGCGCTCACGGGCGTGGGCCTGCTGCTGGCGCTGTGGAGCGGCAGGATGTCGGCTTGCGCGCCCTCCATCGGCCAGTCCCGGCAGTGCGCGTGAGGCCCGCCCGTCAGGGCCGCCGCGCCAGCACCTTCAGGACGGGCCGCTCGCCGTCCGCCTTGCCGGTGATGGGCGGCCGGGGCAGCCCGGCCTCGCCGGGCTCGATCACGAAATGGTGGTCCATGGAATACCACCGGCCCCGCACTCCGGGATCCGGCGCCGGCTCGGCGGCGCTGTCGTGCAGCACGTACTGTCCCACCAGGGCCTGCGTGACGCCGAACTGCACGTCGGTCTCCAGGTTGGGATCGTCGCTGGAATAGACCTGCGAGAACTGAGTCTTGAAGCCCGGCTTGTAGATCATGAAATGGATGTGGGCCGGACGCATGTTGTGCCGGCCCTGGGCCTGGATCAACTCGCCCACGGGACCGGTCACCGGGATCGGATAGCCGGCCGGCTTGATGCTGCGGAAGGCGATGCGGCCATCGCCGTCGGTGGTGAACTTGCCCCGCAGATTCATGTCGCCCTGCGACGGATCCTGGTTCTCGTAGAAACCCTCGGTCGAACTGTGCCAGACGTCGACCTCGGCGCCCGCGACCGGGCGGCCCTCGCGGTCGCGCACCCAGGCCTGGACGAACACCGGATCGCCCGGGGTGGGCGACCGCACGATGGAGCCGCCATTGGGCGTCTGGGGCGATCCCATCCGCCAGAACGGCCCCATCAGGTTGGCGGTGGTCTCGGTCTGGCCGTTGTCGCCGTTGTTCAGCAGACAGACCAGCGAGGACAACCCCAGCGATCCGGCGGCCAGCACCACCTCGTTGTGCGAGGCGGTGGTCGCCTGGCCCAGCCGTGCGATCACGCCGCACAGCTGGTGGAACTCCGTCTCGGTCAGCCGCGCCTCGCGCGCGAAGGCATGCAGGTGGCGGATGCCCGCCGACAGGATTTCGCGGAATCGCGCATCGGGCGCGCGGGCGGCCTCGGCCAGCACCGCGCGGGTAACGTCTTCCTGGTTCTTGATGATCATGGTGGGTCCGTCGGGAAACTCGGCTTGCGGACCCTCCAGGTTACCGCGCCGGCAGCTGATAGCTCCAGGTCTCGGTCAGGGCACGCTTGCCCTCGACCAGCGCGGCCCGCATCTCGACCGGCACCTTCGGATCCTTGACCTTGACCCGCAAAGTCAGGCGCCAGCCCTGGATGGCGGGATTGCGCTGCAGGACGTTCTCGATCAGTTCGGCGTTCTCGCCCACGCTGACCTCGGCGCCCACCGCCGCGTCGGGCGAGAGCCGCGCCAGCACCGGTCCCTCGAAGTCGACGATCAGGGCCGTGCTGCCGTCCAGGTGGCGGATCAGGTTGGCCTGGCGGATCTCGCCGTCTGTGCGCAGGGTCTGCTTGACCCAGCCCACGTCCTTTTCGATCAGCGCGGGTTCGTTCATCGTCCAGTGGATGCGGTAGTCGTGGCGCATGGGCTGCCCCTTGGGCGGCAGCACGTCGGGCGTCCAGAACGCGACGATGTTGTCGTTGGTCTCGTCCGCCGTCGGGATCTCGACCAGCTCCACCCTGCCCGGCCCCCAGTTGCCCCTTGGCTCTATCCATGCGCTGGGGCGCAGGTCGTAGCGGTCGGCCAGGTCCTCGTAGCGGGAGAACTCGTGCCCCCGCTGCAGCAGGCCGAAGCCCTTGGGATCCGTGACCTGGAAGGAACTGACCGACAGCGAGGCCGGATTGTTCAGGGGCCGCCACAGCCATTCGCCGCTGCCGGTGTGGATGGCCAGGCCGTTGGAGTCATGCAGCGCCGGACGGAAGTTGTTGCCCCGCACGCCCTGGTTCGGCCCGTACAGGAACATGCTGGTCAGCGGCGCGACACCCAGCTTGTTGATCTGGCCGCGCAGGAACACGCGCGACTCGACGTCCAGCACGGCGTCCTCGCCCGGGCGCAGCACGAAACGGTAGGCGCCGGTGGCACGCGGCGAATCCATCAATGCGTAGATCACCAGGAAACGGTCCTGGGGCTTGGGCCGCTCGATCCAGAATTCGCGAAAGCGCGGAAACTCCTCGGCCATGCCGTCCTTCCACGCGGTGTCCAGCGCCAGCCCGCGCGCCGACAGGCCGTACACCTGGCCCTTGCCGATTACGCGGAAATAGCTCGCGCCCAGCATGCTCATGATCTCGTCGTGCACGCCGTCGCGATTGATGGGATAGAGCACGCGAAAGCCCGCGTAGCCCAGGTTGCGGGTCGTGTCCGCATCGAAGGACATGCCGCCGAAGTCGAACTTGGCGGGGTCGTACCTGATCTCGTGGACCTGGCCGTCGACCACCTCGTTGATGCCGACCGGCGTGGAGAAATGCATGCCCTGGTGGTAGAACGCCAGCCTGAACGGCGTATCGCGGTCGTGCCACTCGAACTGGTCGCGGCGCGGCTGGATGCGCAGATAGTCGGCGAACTGCATCTTGCTGAAGGCCGGCGGCAGGTTGCTGACCGGTGCCTGGTAGGCCCGGTCGGCAAGCGCCCTGGCCCGCGCCGTCACGTCGTCGAGCGAAAAGGCGTGTGCCGCGGCCGCGCCCAGCAAGGACAACAAGACCGTGGCGATCCCGAGCGAGACAGGCACGAACCTGTCGCGCGCGAAGCTGGCTACGTCTGCAAAACCCACTAGTTTCTCCCTGGAACGATGTGGACGATGAAACCCCGAGTCGGGTTACGACCGCCCCCAGCCCCGATGATTCCTCGATCCTGGTGGCCTGGACGGCCGCGGTTGTAACAAGCCGTCTGCCGTGCCACCGCCCGCGCACCCCGCCGCCGCGCGGCGCGGGCGAAACGGAAAGTATCACAGCCGCGCGCCGCGCCAGCGCACTCGGGCGCAGAATCGCGCCGTGCACCCGTACAATCGGGCGACCCCCATGGAGGACGACCACTTGGCGCCAAGCTCTTCCCATCGATTCCACCTTCCCCGCAATCTTCTCACTGCCCGCCTGTCGCGCCGGACTGACGGCGCCGCAGGTACGTCGATGGCAAGGCGGTTCGCCCTGGGCCTGTGCGCCTTCCTGCTCGCCTGCGGCGCCCAGGCCGCGGCCAATCCGGCGCTGCTGGGCGACAAGGAAGCCTTCATCGCCGACCTGATGTCGCAAATGACGCTGGACGAAAAGATCGGCCAGCTTCGGCTGATCAGCATCGGCCCCGACATGCCGCGCGAGAAGATCGCCAAGGAAATCGCGGCCGGCCGCATCGGCGGCACGTTCAACTCGGTGGTCCACGTCGACAACCGCATGATGCAGGACGCCGCGGCCAGGAAGAGCCGCCTGCGGATCCCGCTGTTCTTCGCCTATGACGTCGTGCACGGCCACCGGACCATCTTCCCCATCGGCCTGGGCCTGGCGTCGAGCTGGGACATGGGCGCCATCGAACGCGCCGCCCGCGTGTCGGCCATCGAGGCCGCCGCCGACAGCCTGGACATGACCTTCGCGCCCATGGTGGACATCTCGCGCGATCCGCGCTGGGGCCGCACCTCGGAAGGCTACGGCGAGGATCCCTACCTCGTCTCGCGCATCGCGCAAGCCACCGTCCAGGGCTACCAGGGTCCGTCGCCGGCGCGCGCCGACAGCATCATGGCCAGCGTCAAGCATTTCGCGCTGTACGGCGCGGTCGAAGGCGGCCGCGACTACAACGTGGTCGACATGAGCCCGCTGCGCATGTACCAGGACTACCTGCCCCCCTACCGGGCGGCCATCGACGCCGGAGCCGGGGGCGTGATGGTGGCGCTGAACTCCATCAACGGCATCCCCGCCAGCGCCAACACCTGGCTGCTGCAGGACCTGCTGCGCAAGGACTGGGGGTTCCGGGGCATCGCCATCAGCGACCATGGGGCCATCACCGAACTGGTCCGCCACGGCGTGGCGCACGACAACCGCGAAGCCGCGCGGCTCGCCATCAAGGCGGGCGTGGACATGAGCATGGCCGACTCGCTGTATCTGCAGGAACTGCCGGGTCTGGTGAAATCGGGCGAGGTCACCGTCGCCGAGATCGACCGGTCGGTGCGCAACGTGCTGGGCGCCAAGTACGACATGGGCCTGTTCCACGATCCCTATCTGCGCATAGGCGCCGCGGCCGACGATCCGCCCGATCTGTATGCCGAAAGCCGCATGCACCGCACGGATGCACGCGAGATAGCCCGCAAGTCGATGGTCCTGCTGGAGAACCGCAACCGGGCCCTGCCCCTGGACAGGGCCGCCACCGTCGCGCTGGTGGGCCCGCTGGCCGATTCGCCGCTGGACATGATGGGCAGTTGGTCGGCGGCGGGCAAGAGCACATCCTCGGTCACGCTGCGGCAGGGCATGGAGGAAGCCATGCGCGGCCAGGGCCGACTGCTGTACGCGCGCGGAGCCAATATCACCGACGATGCCCGCATCGTCGACTACCTGAACTTCCTGAACTGGGACCACAAGGAAGTCTTCCAGGACCCGCGGCCGCCCGCCGACATGATCGCCGAGGCCGTCCGCATCGCCCGGCAGGCCGACGTCATCGTCGCCGCGGTGGGAGAGTCGCGCGGCATGTCGCACGAGTCCTCCAGCCGCACCCGCCTGGACATCCCCGCCAGCCAGCGCGCGCTGCTGCATGCGCTCAAGGCCACCGGCAAGCCGCTGGTGCTGGTGCTGATGAACGGCCGGCCGCTGGACCTGCAATGGGAAAGCGCCAACGCCGACGCCCTGCTCGAGACCTGGTACAGCGGCACGGAGGGCGGCCATGCCATCGCCGACGTGGTGTTCGGCGACTACAACCCCGCCGGCAAGCTGCCCATCTCCTTTCCCCGCTCGATCGGCCAGATCCCGACCTACTACAACCATCCCCGCGTGGGCCGGCCCTTCGTCGAAGGCAAGCCGGGCAACTACACCTCGCAGTACTTCGAGGAAAAGAACGGGCCGCTCTACCCGTTCGGCTACGGCCTGAGCTATACCGACTTCACGGTGTCCGAGGTATCCCTGAGCAGCGCCCGGATGGAACGCGGCGGCCGCCTGGCGGCGCGGGCGACGGTCGCCAACGTCGGCGGGCGCCCGGGAGAAACCGTCGTCCAGCTATACATCCGCGATGAAGCCGCATCGGTCGTGCGTCCGGTCAAGGAGTTGCGGGATTTCCAGAGAATCTCCCTCGCGCCGGGCGAGTCCCGCGTCATCCAGTTCGATATCGACGAGGAAGACCTGAAATTCTTCAACGCCCGGCTGGAGCACGTGGCCGAGCCCGGCGCGTTCGAAATCCAGATCGGACTGGATTCGCAAGCAGTCCGAAGCCAACGCTTCGAACTGCAGTAGCCGGCGCCCGCGGATAGGGTCAGTAGGTCTTGTAGGGCAGGAATTTCCCGCTCATGACGATCTGCACGCGATCGCCCTTGGGATCGGCCTCGCGGGACAGGTCCATCTTGAAATCGATGGCGCTCATGATGCCGTCGCCGAACTCCTCGTGTATCAGTGCCTTGAATGTGGTGCCGTATACGCTTATCAGTTCGTAGAATCGATAGATCAGCGGGTCGGTCGGCACGGCGGTCGGCATCGACCCCTTGTACGGCACGACCTGCAGTTGCAGGACCGCGTCGTCGGGCAGGTCCAGCAGCTTGGCGACAGCCAGGGCCTGTTCCTCGGTCAGGGTCATCTGGCCCAGCAGCGCGGCGGTGCTCCATTCCTTGCTCTGGCCCAGTACCTTGGCGATCTCGGCCCAGCCGAGCTTCTTCTCGATCTTGCGGGAAACGATCAGTTCGGTCACTTCGATGCGGGACATCATGATGCGACGGACTCCTTCTTGGTAGCCTTGTCGACCAGGAAGTCGACCAGGTGGTTGCGAATGTCGTAGTAGCCGGGCTCATGGTGAAGCGTGGCGCGGGTGCGGCTCCGGGGGAGATCGACAGGCACCATCTGCGCGATGCGCGCGTACGGCCCGGTGCTCATCAGCATGATGCGGTCGGCCAGCAGGATGGCTTCATCGACATCGTGTGTGATCATGAACACCGTCTGCCCGGTGGCGCGGACGATGTCCAGCAATTCGTCCTGGATGGTGCCGCGCGTCAACGCATCCAGCGCGCCGAAGGGTTCGTCCAGCAACAGCATCTTGGGCTGGATGGCGAACGCCCGGGCGATGCCCACGCGCTGCTTCATGCCCCCGGACAATTCGGCAGGTTTCTTGTCCAGCGCATGGCCAAGGCCCACCATCTCCAGATAGCGCACGCTGTGCTCGCGCACTTGTTCGCGCCGGTGGCCCGGCCAGCGCGACCGCACGCCGAATTCGACGTTCTGCAGCGCGGTCAGCCAAGGTAGCAGCGCGTGCGCCTGGAACACGACTCCCCGGTCGAGGGACGGCCCCGCGATCTCGCGTCCGTCCATGATGAGGGTGCCGCGGCTGGGCTCGTCGATGCCGGCCAGGATATTCAGGATCGTGGACTTGCCGCAGCCCGAATGACCGATCACGCAGACGAATTCGCCCTTGTCGATGCTGAACGCGATCTTGTCGAACACGGGCGCGCCGGGCTTGCCGTCGCGACCGGGGTAGCGCTTGCACAAGTCATCGACTTCGAGGAATGGACGGGTCATGGTGCTATTCCCTGTAGCTGACCAGGCGTGCGGCGCGTGCCAGCAAGGTATCCAGGACCATGCCGACGATCCCGATGACCAGAATGGCGCAGATGATGTTGGCGATGGACAGGTTGTTCCATTCGTTCCAGACGAAATAGCCGATGCCCGTGCCGCCGATCAGCATCTCGGCGGCGACGATGACGAGCCAGGCGATGCCCACGGAAATGCGCATGCCGGTCATGATGGTCGGCGCCGCCGCCGGCAGCACCACCATCAGCGCGGTGCGCAGCCGCGACACTTCGAGCGTGCGCGCCACGTTCAGCCAGTCCCCGCGCACCGAACCGACGCCGAACGCCGTGTTGATCAGCATGGGCCACAGCGAGCAGATGAAGATGACGAATATGGCCGACGTGTTCGCATCCTTGATCGTGTAGAGCGCGAGCGGCATCCAGGCCAGCGGCGAGATGGGCTTGAGCACCTGGATGAAGGGATCGCAGGCCTGGTGGACGGTACGCGACATGCCGATCAGGAAACCCAGCGGGATCGCGACCACCGCAGCCGCGGCGAAGCCCAGCAGCACGCGGCCGATCGAATAAGCCAGTTGTACGCCCAGGCCCTTGTCGTTCGGACCGTTGTCGTAGAACGGATCGCGCAGATGCCGCCATAGCTGCTCGCCCACCTCCCCCGGCCCGGGGAAAGGGGTCTTGGAACCGCTGGCGGCGGCATTGCCCACCAATGCCGCGTAGGCCGGGTCGACCGTCGCCTCGCCCTGTTCGGGAAGGCTGGCCGCATGCCACACGGCCAGCAGCACGGCCAGGATGGCGAGCGACAGCAAGGCGGAACGCCAACGTTGAGCAATCGGCATCAGGCTCTCCGGATCTTGAAGCTCGCCAGGTATTTCTCCGGCGCGCCGGGATCGAACGGTTTACCCATGACGCTGAACGACTTGTCGGCCTGCGCCGGCACCGGATAGCCCGCGTCCTTCATCAGGCGCAGGGCATCGGTTGCCAGGAACACCTCGCGCGCCACTTTCGCGTAGTCGACTTCGCCCTTGATCTGCCCCCAGCGCTTCATCTGCGTCAGGATCCAGATCGCGAACGACTGCCACGGCATGGGATCGAAATCGATGCGGCCGGGCTCCTTGATCACGTTGCCCAGGCCATCCGCGAAGGTTCCGGTCAAGACCTGCTCGACCACCGTCACGGGTTGGTTCAAGTAGCTCGGCGCGGCGATGGCCGCGGCGATTTCCTTGCGGTTCGAGGGGTTGTGCGCGTAGGCGGCCGCTTCGATGATGGCCTTGAGCAGCGCCTGGTAGGTATTGGGCATCCGGGTCACGAATGCCTTGCTGGCCGCGAAGGCGCAGCACGGGTGCCCTTCCCACAGGCTCTTGGACAGCGTGTGGATATAACCGACGCCGTCGTAGACCGCCCGCTGGTTGACGGGATCCGGCGCCAGGAAGCCATCGATGTTGTCCGCGCGCAGATTGGCGACCATTTCCGGCGGCGGAACGGCCCGGATCTGGACGTCCGTATCGGGATCCAGCCCATGCTCGGCCAGGTAGTAGCGCAGCAGGTAGTTGTGCATCGAATAATCGAATGGCACGGCGAATTTCATGCCTTTCCAGCTCTTCGGATCCCGCTTGTCCTTGTGCCTGATCGAAAGCGTGATGGCTTGGCCGTTGACGTTCTCGACGGCGGGCATGGTCCATGGGATGGCGCTGGCCGTGCCGGCCCCGAGCGTGATGGCCAGCGGCATCGGCGACAGCATGTGGGCGGCATCGTATTCGCCCGCCATGGCCTTGTCGCGGATCAGCGCCCACCCCGCCGCCTTGTCCACGGTCACGTCCAGCCCCTGCTTGGCGTAGAAGCCCATGGGATGGGCCATGATGATGGGCGTGGCGCAGGTGATGGGAATGAAGCCCACCTTCAGTTTCTGCTTCTCCAGGGGGCCGCCGCTCTGGGCGAAGGCCTCCTTCGCGGCGGCCAGCGGAAACAGTGCGCCGATGGCCGCCATCGCGGTACCGCTGCCCACTGCCTTGAGGAACACCCGGCGCAGGCCGTCCTCCGGAAACAGCGCACGCATGACCGCGCTCTCGACCGCGTGGGACTGCAGGGCTTCGCCCTGCGCGCGCACGGCCTGCTCATGTTCGGCCTGGCTGGCATGGCGGCCGCAACCGCAGGTCAGGCGGGTCCGGGCATCGAAAGGATTGCGAAACAGCGACATGGGCATGCTCCAGTCAGTCGTTGGCAGGGAAGGTATCGGCGGACGGCGGCGAGGCGAACTCGATGTCTTCCCGATACAGGGCATAAGCGCGGTGGTATTCCATGATCCGCGCGGTATCTTCGATGAAACTCTCTGCGTAGCCGGCCCGGCGCAGCAGGTGCAGGCCGAGTTCGTGGCCGCTGGATATTCCCCCGGCCGTCACGACCCTGCCCGCGTCGACCACGCGCGCGCGGCTGATGCGGCAGGCCGGGGCCAGCGTGGCCAGGCGGTCGATGGGCGTGCGCCCCAGGTGCGAGGCTTCCAGACGATCCGGCTCCTTGCGGCTGGTAGCCGGCAAGCCATCGAGCAGCCCCATCCGGGCATAGATCCACGAGCCGGTGCATACACTCGTCAGCAGGCAGTCCGAAGGCTGTGCACGGATGTAGTCGTGGAGGCGGCGGTTGTGCATTTCCTGGCGCGTGCCCAGGCCGCCGGGAATGAGCAAGGCATCCATCGCCGGCGAATCATTGAAGCCATAGGCGGGCACGACGGTCAGGCCGGCCTGGGTCTGAACCGGCCGCAGCGCATCGGCCACCAGGAACACGTCCAGCTCCGGATCGAGCCGGCGCGCCACCGAGAAAACCCCATAGGGCGCGGCGTAGTCGATGACCTCGGCATCCTTGAACACATAGATGCCCAGCCTGAACCCGTTTTTCCTCATGGCGATCCATCCGCGTCACGTCCGGCGCTGCCACCCATCGCGGCACCGCATGCGACACATCATGGGCGAGCGGGCCGGTTGCGGATATCGCGGTTCCAACGAAAAATTTGTAGTGATCGAACTACGCGGTGCGCGCAATGCCCACCATTGGTGCGCGATGCCCCTATACGGGACGCAGCTCGTGCTGCCGCGCGTAGGTCACCAGTTCCGCGACGCTGCGAACTCCCAGCTTCTCGAAGATGCGGCCGCGGTAGGTGGAAATGGTATTGGCCGACAAGGCCAGTTGCTCGCCGATGGCGGATACCGACTTGCCCGCCACGAGCAGATGCAGCACCTGGAACTCGCGATTCGACAGCAGTTCGTGCGGCGCCCGCGGCCGATCCTGGCGCACCGTGCTGGCGAGCAACTCGGCCACGCCGGGCGTGAGGTAGGTCTTGCCCGCCGCCGCGCTGACCAGTGCGTCGCGCAGCTCGCCCGGCTCGCATCCCTTGTTCAGATAGGCATGCGCGCCGGCTCGCAGCGCACGCACGGCCAATTGGGACTCGGGATAGACCGACAGCATGACCACGCCCACCGCGGGAAACTCGGCGCGCACCGATTTGAGGACATCCAGGCCATCGCGCTCTTCCAGCGCGATATCCAGCACCATCGCCCGGTATCCGCCCTGGCGCAGGGTGCGCAGCGCCGAGGGCCCGTCCGCGGCCTCGGCGACCCGTCCGATGCGCGGGTCCTCGGCCAGCAGCCTGGCCAGGCCCTGGCGAATGATCATGTGGTCGTCGACGATCAGTATGCCCAGCCCCATCGCGCTACACCGAGATTTCCTGCAACGTCAGCCGCGCGCGCGTACCGGCTCCCGGCGCGCTGTCCAGTTCCAGCACGCCGTTGATCGAGCGGGCGCGCTCGCGCATGCCCAGGATGCCGAACGTATGGGCCGGCTCGGGCAGTTGCATGCCGATCCCGTCATCCTCCAGCTCGACGACCAGATTCCGCTCCCGGATCTCCACGCTCAAGCTCACGCAGCGGGCGCGGGCGTGGCGCTGTACGTTGGTCAGCAACTCCTGCACGATGCGGTAGATCTCGATCTCGGCTGCCCGCCCGAGGCGGCACCGTTCCGCTTCGGCCGCGCACAGATAGCGGCAAGCCAGTTCGCCCCGGACCTGCAGATCTTGAAGCAGCGTCTCCAGCGCCGCCCACAGCCCCAGATGATCCAGCACCGCGGGGCGCAGATCGTTCACGATTCGCCGCGTGGACTCCATGGCCTGCTGCGCAACCCCAAGCATGCGGCCCACGTGCGCCTGCAATGCCTCCTGCCCCGCCAGCCGCCGCGACAGCCAGTCGAGGTCCAGGCGCAGCGCGGTGAACGAAGCCCCCAGATCGTCGTGGATGTTGCGCGCGATGTGCGCGCGCTCCTCCTCGCGCAGGGTGCTCAGGTGCGCGCTCAGCCGGCGCAGCGACTCATGCGCGGTCTGCAGCCTGGCGGTGCGCTCCTGTACCCGGCGTTCGAGCAGCGCATGGGTGCGCTGCAATTCCCCCTCGATGCGCCGGCGCGCGGAAATGTCCGAGAAAGTCACGACCGCGCCGACCACCCGGTCATGATCGCGGATGGGGTAGGACGCGTACTGGGCATCGAAGCAACTTCCATCCCGGCGCCACAGGACCTCGTCCTCGACCCGTATGCCCCGCCCCTCCCGGAACGCCCGGAAGATGCGGCAGTCCTGGACGTGCATCAGGGTGCGGTCGGAATGGGAGTGGTGGATGAGGTAGTGCATGTTGCGGCCCACCACTTCGTCCGGGCTGTAGCCCAGCATATCCGCGCCGGCCCGGTTGATGAAGATGCAGCGCCCTCTCAGATCGATGCCATAGATGCCGTCGCCGGCGGACTCGAGCAGCATTTCCAGCTGCCGTTGCCAGGCGGCGCGGTGGGAGAGGTGCTTGAGATCCGAGAACATGCCGGAGCAGGAAGCAAAGTCCGTGCCTTTGCATGTGGCCGGACGAAAAAAACCGCCAGAGCCTTGCGACTCGGGCGGTTTCTTCTACGACGCGCTTGCGGCGCCGGTAAAGCGCGCTCAGATGATCCGGGCGGCTTCGACCAGACGCACCACCGACCAGGCCTTGGTCTTGGAAACCGGACGGGTTTCCGAGATCTCGACCAGATCACCGGTCTTGTACTGGTTGGTTTCGTCGTGAGCGTGGTACTTGGCGGACCGGACGACGATCTTGCCGTACAGCGGGTGCTTGACCCGCCGCTCGACCATCACGGTTACCGTCTTGTTCATCTTGTCGCTGACCACACGACCGGTCAGCGTACGCTTCAGCTTGGTTTCGCTCATGATTACTTCCCGGCTTTCTCGCGCAGCACGGTACGGACGCGCGCGATGTCGCGGCGCACCTTGCCGAGCTGGCTGGTATTGGAAAGCTGCTGGGTAGCCAGCTGCATGCGCAGACTGAACTGAGCCCTAAGCAGACCCTCGAGCTCCTTGCCGAGCTCGCCGGCGTCTTTCGAACGGAGTTCGCTTGCCTTCATTGCTATCTCCTTACGTTCCGAGATGACGCGTCACGAAGACGGTCGAGATCGGAAGCTTGGCAGCCGCCAGGCGGAACGCCTCGCGCGCCAGTTCTTCGTTGACGCCTTCCATTTCGTACAGCACCTTGCCGGGCTGGATCTCGGCGACCCAGTACTCCGGGTTGCCCTTGCCGTTACCCATCCGGACTTCGGCGGGCTTCTGCGAGATCGGCTTGTCCGGGAAGACGCGGATCCAGATACGGCCGCCACGCTTGATGTGGCGGGTGATGGCACGACGGGCCGACTCGATCTGGCGAGCGGTCAGGCGGCCACGACCCGTGGCCTTCAGACCGAATTCGCCGAACGAAACGTTGGCGCCGCGCGTAGCCAGGCCGGTATTGCGGCCCTTTTGTTCCTTGCGGTATTTCCTGCGCGATGGCTGCAGCATGCTTATTCTCCGTCTTTGGCAGGCGCGGCCGCGTCAGCAGCCGGCTTGCGCGGCGCACGCCGGGCACCACCCTCGGGCGCGGCAGCAGCTGCCTCGCCTTCGGGCCGGCGGCCGCCGCGACCACGACCGGCGCCGGGGCGATTGCCCGGACGGTCGTTACGCGGACCGCGGCGCGGCTTGCGCTCTTCGTCCTTGGTGGCTT
Source organism: Pigmentiphaga kullae (assembly GCF_004216695.1). Classification (GTDB taxonomy): domain Bacteria; phylum Pseudomonadota; class Gammaproteobacteria; order Burkholderiales; family Burkholderiaceae_B; genus Pigmentiphaga; species Pigmentiphaga kullae. The sequence goes on along the minus strand of NZ_SGXC01000001.1, from coordinate 1,636,420 downwards.
CAGGGGCGGCGGCCAGCTCGGCCGAGCCCAGCGTATCGCCCTTGTAGACCCACACCTTGATACCGATCAGACCATAGGTCGTGCCGGCTTCGGACGTGCCGTAGTCGATGTTGGCGCGCAGGGTGTGCAGCGGCACACGGCCTTCGCGATACCATTCCGTACGGGCGATCTCGATACCGTTCAGGCGACCGGCGCTCATGATCTTGATGCCCTGGGCGCCCAGGCGCATGGCGTTCTGCATGGCGCGCTTCATCGCGCGGCGGAACATGATGCGCTTTTCGAGCTGCTGGGCGATCGAGTCGGCGATCAGCTGGGCGTCGATTTCCGGCTTGCGGATTTCTTCGATATTGACGTGCACGGGCACGCCCATCAGACGCTGCAGATCGGCCTTCAGGATTTCGATGTCCTCGCCTTTCTTGCCGATCACGACACCCGGACGAGCCGAGTAGACCGTGACGCGCGCGTTCTTGGCAGGACGCTCGATGATCACGCGACCCACCGAAGCGCCTTTGAGCTTCTTCTTCAGGTATTCGCGGACCTTGATGTCTTCCGCCAGCATGTTGGCGTAAGCGCTTCCGCTGGCGTACCAGCGGGAAGACCAGTTACGGCTGACCGAGAGACGGAACCCGGTCGGGTGAATTTTCTGTCCCATCGTGGCTCCTTAGCTGCCGACCTTGACCACGATGTGGCAGGTCTGCTTCTCGATCTTGACGCCCCGGCCCTTGGCGCGGGCGTCGAAACGCTTGAGCGACGCGCCCTTGTCGACGTAGATGGTTTTCACCTTCAGTTCGTCGATATCGGCACCGTCGTTGTGCTCGGCATTCGCGATGGCGGATTCGACCGCCTTCTTGATGATGCCGGCGGACTTCTTGGGCGTGAACGTCAGAATGTTGATGGCCTGGGCCACCGACTTGCCGCGGATCATATCCGCGACCAGACGGGCCTTCTGGGCCGACACGCGTACGCCACGAACAATCGCAGTGGTTTCCATCGCGCTTACCTCTTGGCCTTCTTGTCCGCAGCGTGACCCTTGAACGTACGGGTCAGCGCGAACTCGCCGAGTTTGTGACCGACCATGTTCTCGTTGACATACACGGGAACATGCTGGCGACCATTGTGAACCGCGATCGTCAGACCGATGAACTCGGGCAGGATCGTGGAACGACGCGACCAGGTCTTGATCGGGCGCTTGTCTTTGCCGGCCGTGGCCGACTCAACCTTCTTCAGAAGGTGCAGGTCGACAAACGGGCCTTTTTTAATCGAACGTGACATGGCTCGCCTCGCTTACTTCTTCTTGCGCCGCTGGACGATCATATTGCTCGTCCGCTTGTTGCGGCGGGTCTTGAAACCCTTGGACGGAGTGCCCCAGGGGCTGACCGGCTCACGGGCTTCGCCAGTACGGCCTTCACCACCACCGTGCGGGTGGTCGATCGGGTTCATGGCAACACCGCGAACGGTGGGGCGAATGCCGCGCCAACGGGTGGCACCGGCCTTGCCGATCTGGCGCAGGCCATGCTCTTCGTTGCTGACTTCGCCGATGGTCGCACGGCACTCGATGTGCACCTTGCGGACTTCGCCCGAACGCAGGCGAACCTGGGCATAGGTACCTTCACGAGCCAGCAGCACGGCCGATCCACCCGCCGAACGCACCATCTGGGCGCCCTTGCCAGGGATCATTTCCACGCAGTGGATGGTGCTACCGACCGGGATGTTGCGGATCGGCAGGGTATTGCCAGCGCGGATGGGCGCTTCGCTACCAGACACCAGCGTGGCGCCGACTTCAAGACCGCGCGGGGCGATGATGTAGCGACGTTCGCCGTCGGCATAGCACAGCAGAGCGATGTGCGCCGTCCGGTTGGGATCGTATTCGATGCGCTCGACCTTGGCCGGGATGCCGTCCTTGGTGCGCTTGAAATCGACCACACGATAATGTTGCTTGTGACCACCGCCGCGATGGCGCGTGGTGATATGGCCGTTGTTGTTGCGGCCGGCATTCTGCATCTGCTTTTCGAGCAGACTGTCGAGCGGGCGACCTTTGTGCAGGTGGGGGTGAACCACCTTCACCATCGCGCGGCGACCGGCGGAAGTCGGCTTCAGCTTGACGAGGGGCATTTACTTCACCTCCTGCGCAAAGTCGATTTCCTGACCCGGCTTCAGCGACACGTACGCCTTGCGCTCGTTGCGGCGGCGACCGATGAAGCGGCCAAAGCGCTTGACTTTGCCCTTGGTATTGAGAACCTGCACGGACTCGACCTGCACCTTGAAGAGCAGTTCGACGGCAGCCTTGATTTCCGGCTTGGTGGCGTCTTGCAGGACGCGGAAAGCCACTTGCTGGTTCTTGTCGGCGATGAACGTGCTCTTTTCAGAGACGATCGGGGCCAGCAGAACCTGGAGCAGACGGTCGTTGCTCATCCCAGCATCTCCTCGAGCTGAGCGATCGCGGGCTTGGTGATCAACACTTTGTTGTAGTGGATCAGCGACAGCGGATCGGCATAACGGGACTCGACCACCGCCACGTGCGGCAGATTGCGCGTGGCCAGATAGAGGTTTTCGTCAACCGTATCGGTAATGATGAGGACCGAGTTCAAGCCCAGGCTCTTGAGCTTGTCGGCGGCCACCTTGGTCTTGGGCGAATCGACCACGAAGTTCTCGACGATCGCGATCCGGTCTTCGCGGGCCAGCTGCGACAAGATCGACCGCACACCGGCGCGGTACATCTTCTTGTTCACTTTCTGGCTGAAGTTTTCTTCAGGCGAATTCGGGAAAATGCGACCACCCCCACGCCACAGCGGCGACGAGGTCATACCGGCGCGAGCGCGGCCGGTACCCTTCTGGCGCCAGGGCTTCTTGGTGGAGTGCTTGACTTCCGTGCGGTCCTTCTGGGCGCGGTTGCCGCTGCGGGCGTTGGCCTGGTAGGCGACAACGACCTGGTGCACCAGCGCTTCGTTGAATTCGCGGCCGAAGACCGTATCGGGGGCGCTGACGGTCGCAGCGACCTGGCCCTGGTCATTCAGGAGCTTGAGATCTGCCATGTTCAGGCTCCTTTCACAGCGGGACGAACGACGATGTTCGCGCCGGCATGGCCCGGGACGGCGCCACGGACCAGCAGCAGGCCGCGCTCGGCGTCCACGCGGATCACGTCGAGGTTCTGCACGGTGCGGGTGACGTCGCCGTAGTGGCCGGCCATCTTCTTGCCCGGGAACACACGGCCCGGATCCTGCGCCATACCGATGGAGCCAGCCGAGTTGTGCGACACCGAGTTACCGTGCGAAGCGCGGTTCGACGAGAAGTTGTGACGCTTGATCGCGCCCGAGAAGCCCTTACCGATGGTCGTGCCCGTCACGTCGACCTTCTGGCCGACCGTGAACACGGATTCCACGGTGATGACTGCGCCCGGAGCGAACTCGGCCGCTTTGGCCGGATCAAGGCGGAATTCCTTGAGCACGCTGCCCGCTTCGGCACCCGCTTTCGCGAAATGGCCGGTAAGGGGCTTGGTGACGCGCGAAGCACGGCGCGTACCGAACGTGACCTGAACGGCGGCATAACCGTCCGTTTGCGGGGATTTGACCTGGGTCACACGGTTGTTCGACACGTCCAGCACGGTCACGGGGATGGACTCGCCATCGTCCGTGAAAATGCGGGTCATGCCAACCTTGCGACCCACCAGGCCGAGCCGGAATGCGGCTGGCGTGGAGGCCGTCGATTGGGTCGACATCGTTTTCTCCATTCCCGACTACGATTGGCCGGGGCTAAAAGTGGCGTCACACCGGGGTGCGGCGCCGGTCAGCAACGCCAGGGGCGCTGCGCCTACATTGATGCGATAGTGATTGCTGGCGGCACGATCCGGGAAAAATGCCGGGGAACCCCCACCGGAATAAATACGTGCCAAAAGCCCATGAGGGTTTACCCACGGGCTAGCCGGCTAGTATAGCCTGCGCCCGGCGGCCTTTTCAAGCCCCGGGCGCAAATACCACGTCACTGCAAAGCGATTTCCACATCCACGCCAGCCGGCAGGTCCAGGCGCATCAGCGCGTCCACGGTCTTGTCGGTGGGATCCACGATGTCCATCAGGCGCTGATGGGTGCGGATCTCGAACTGGTCGCGCGACGTCTTGTTGACGTGCGGCGAACGCAGCAGATCGTAGCGGCGGATACGGGTCGGCAGGGGAACCGGACCACGGACCACGGCACCCGTGCGCTTGGCGGTTTCGACGATCTCGGCGGCCGACTGGTCGATGAGCTTGTAATCGAACGCCTTGAGGCGGATGCGAATCTTCTGCTTTTTCATGAAATATCCTAAAGAGCGATGAGGCGAGGAAACCTCGCCTCGGTAGTAGTCAGATACCGCTGGCACCACAACCACACCTTCCGCACTACCACGCCCCCGATCCAGGGGACAGCGGATCCGGCTCCGCCGGTCCGCCAGTCCCGCCCCCCGGGGGGCGCGCGTAAGCGCGTAGGGGGGTCTTACTTAACGATCTTGGCGACGACGCCGGCGCCGACGGTACGACCGCCTTCACGGATGGCGAAGCGCAGACCTTCTTCCATGGCGATGGGGGCCAGCAGACGCACCGTGATCGACACGTTGTCGCCCGGCAGCACCATTTCCTTGCCTTCCGGCAGCTCGATCGTGCCCGTCACGTCCGTCGTACGGAAGTAGAACTGGGGACGATAGCCCTGGAAGAACGGCGTGTGGCGGCCGCCTTCGTCCTTCGACAGCACGTACACTTCCGCCGTGAAATCGGTGTGCGGCGTGATCGAACCGGGCTTGGCCAGAACCTGGCCCCGCTCGACGTCTTCACGCTTGGTGCCGCGCAGCAGGATACCGACGTTGTCACCGGCCTGGCCCTGGTCCAGCAGCTTGCGGAACATTTCCACGCCCGTGCACGTCGTCTTGACCGTGTCCTTGATACCGACGATTTCGATTTCCTCGCCGACCTTGATGACGCCGCGCTCGATACGGCCCGTCACCACCGTGCCGCGACCCGAGATCGAGAACACGTCTTCCACCGGCATCAGGAACGCGCCGTCGACCGCGCGCTCGGGCGTCGGGATGTACGAATCCAGCGCCGCAGCCAGTTGCAGGATCGCCTGCTCGCCCAGCTCGCCCTTGTCGCCGTCCAGCGCCATGCGGGCCGAGCCCTTCACGATCGGCGTATCGTCGCCCGGGAAGTCGTACTTCGACAGCAGTTCCCGAACTTCCATTTCCACCAGTTCCAGCAGCTCGGCGTCGTCAACCAGGTCCGCCTTGTTCAGGAACACGATGATGTACGGCACGCCAACCTGGCGCGACAGCAGGATGTGCTCGCGCGTCTGCGGCATCGGGCCGTCAGCGGCCGACACCACCAGGATCGCGCCGTCCATCTGCGCCGCGCCCGTGATCATGTTCTTCACGTAGTCCGCGTGGCCCGGGCAGTCGACGTGCGCGTAGTGCCGCGTCTGCGTCTCGTATTCCACGTGCGCCGTGTTGATCGTGATGCCACGCGCCTTTTCTTCCGGCGCCGCGTCGATCTGGTCGTACGCCTTCGCCTCGCCGCCGAACTGCTTCGACAGCACCGTCGTGATCGCCGCCGTCAGCGTCGTCTTGCCGTGGTCAACGTGACCGATCGTGCCCACGTTCACGTGCGGCTTGGTACGCTCAAACTTGCCTTTTGCCATGTTCTCTCTTCCTGCAGTTTGCCTGGAGATTTAACGATTACTTGCCTGTCGCCAATTACTTGGCGCGGGCGCTGATGATTGCGTCGGCGACGTTCTTCGGCGCTTCCGCGTAGTGCTTGAATTCCATCGTGTACGTCGCGCGACCCTGGGTCGCGGAACGCAGCGAGGTGGAATAACCGAACATCTCGGCCAGGGGAACCTCGGCCTTGATGACCTTGCCACCGCCGACCATGTCGTCCATGCCCTGGACCATGCCGCGCCGCGAGGACAGATCGCCCATCACGGTACCGGCATAGTCTTCCGGCGTCTCGACTTCCACGGCCATCATGGGCTCGAGCAGCACGGGGTTGGCCTTGCGCATGCCGTCCTTGAAGGCCATCGAGGCAGCCATCTTGAACGCGTTTTCGTTCGAGTCCACGTCGTGGTACGAACCGAAGAACAGCGTGACCTTGACGTCCACCACCGGATAACCGGCCATCACGCCCGCCTGCAGGGTGTCGATACAACCCTTTTCCACGGCCGGGATGAATTCACGGGGCACCACGCCGCCCTTGATCGCGTCGACGAACTCGAAGCCCTTGCCGGCTTCCTGGGGCTCGACCTTCAGCACCACGTGGCCGTACTGGCCGCGGCCGCCCGACTGCTTGACGAACTTGCCTTCGGACTCTTCGCAGACCTTGCGGATGGTTTCGCGGTAGGCCACCTGGGGCTTGCCGACGTTGGCGTCAACGCCGAATTCGCGCTTCATGCGGTCGACCAGGATTTCCAGGTGGAGCTCGCCCATGCCGGCAATGATGGTCTGGCCCGATTCTTCATCGGTGCGCACGCGGAACGACGGATCCTCGGCGGCCAGGCGGTTCAGGGCGATGCCCATCTTTTCCTGGTCGGCCTTGGTCTTGGGTTCGACGGCCTGCGCGATCACGGGCTCGGGGAACTCCATCTTTTCCAGCGTGACGATCGATTCCGGATCGCACAGCGTTTCGCCGGTCGTGACGTCCTTCAGGCCCACGGCCGCGGCGATGTCGCCCGCCAGCACTTCCTTGATTTCTTCACGCTGGTTGGCGTGCATCTGCAGGATACGGCCGACGCGCTCTTTCTTGCCCTTGATCGCGTTGTAGACGGTGTCGCCGGAGTTCAGCACGCCCGAATACACGCGGATGAAGGTCAGCTGGCCGACGAACGGGTCCGTCATCAGCTTGAACGCCAGCGCCGAGAACTTTTCCTTGTCGTCGGCCTTGCGGACCACCGGCTGGTCGTTCTCGTCGGTACCATCGACCGGGGGGATGTCGACCGGCGAGGGCAGGTAGTCGATGACCGCGTCCAGCATGGCCTGCACGCCCTTGTTCTTGAAGGCGGTGCCGCACAGCATGGGCTGGATCTCGCCGGCGATGGTGCGCTGGCGGATGGCGGACTTGATCTCGGCTTCCGACAGCTCGCCGGATTCCAGGTACTTGTTCATCAGCTCTTCGGACGACTCGGCAGCCGCCTCGACCAGCTTTTCGCGCCATTCGCTGCAGGTATCGGCCAACTCGGCGGGAATGTCGCCGTAGTCGAACTTGGTGCCCTGGGTGGCGTCATCCCACAGGATGGACTTCATCTTGACCAGGTCGACCACGCCCTTGAACGAGTCCTCGGCGCCGATCGGCACTTGCAGCGGAACCGGGTTGGCCTTCAGGCGCAGACGCATCTGCTCGTAGACCTTGAAGAAGTTCGCGCCGGTGCGGTCCATCTTGTTGACGAACGCGAGACGGGGCACGCCGTACTTGTTGGCCTGGCGCCAGACGGTTTCCGACTGGGGCTGCACGCCGCCCACGGCGCAATACACCATGCAGGCGCCGTCCAGCACGCGCATGGAGCGCTCGACTTCAATCGTGAAGTCCACGTGCCCCGGGGTGTCGATGATGTTGAAGCGATGCTCGGGATAATTGCCCGCCATGCCCTTCCAGAAGCAGGTGGTGGCAGCCGAGGTGATCGTGATGCCGCGTTCCTGCTCCTGCTCCATCCAGTCCATCGTGGCGGCGCCGTCGTGCACTTCGCCAAGCTTGTGGTTGACGCCCGTATAGAACAGGATACGTTCGGTGGTGGTGGTCTTCCCTGCGTCGATGTGCGCAGAGATGCCGATGTTGCGGTAGCGCTCGATCGGGGTCTTGCGGGCCATGATCGGATTTCCTTGGTGACTGGACTGGTTGGCCCGCGGCGATCGGCCGCGGGCCATTTGAGAAACGAAGAGTGCTGCTTACCAGCGGAAGTGGCTGAATGCCTTGTTGGCCTCGGCCATCTTGTGCGTGTCGTCGCGCTTCTTGACCGCGCCGCCGCGGCCTTCGGACGCATCCATCAGCTCGCCGGCCAGGCGCAGGTCCATGGACTTCTCGCCACGCTTCTTGGCGGCCTCGCGAACCCAACGCATAGCCAAGGCCAGGCGGCGCACGGGGCGCACTTCAACCGGCACTTGGTAGTTGGCGCCGCCAACCCGGCGGCTCTTGACCTCGACGATGGGCTTGACGTTGCCGATCGCCTGACCGAACACCTCGATGGGGTCCTTGCCGGTCTTGGTCTGGATTTGTTCGAGGGCGCCGTAAACGATCCGCTCTGCAACGGCCTTCTTGCCGGAGAGCATGACGACGTTCATGAATTTGGCGAGTTCAACGCTGCCGAACTTGGGATCGGGCAGGATTTCACGCTTGGGTACTTCGCGACGACGAGGCATTTCTACTTCCTATGTCTTCAGTTGAACCGTGGGCTTTCGCCTACGGCCGTGGCCTGTCATGCTGGGCTTGCGCCCCGACGGGCCCCTTACTCGCGCCGCCCCTGCAGGCCAGGGCGCGGCAACGCAACGGGTAAAGCGGCAGGACCTGGAGATCAGGCCTTCTTGGGGCGCTTGGCGCCGTACTTCGAGCGGGACTGCTTGCGATCCTTCACGCCTTGCAGGTCCAGCGAGCCGCGGACGATGTGGTAGCGCACACCCGGGAGATCCTTCACCCGGCCGCCGCGCACCAGAACCACCGAGTGCTCCTGCAGGTTGTGGCCTTCACCGCCGATGTACGAAATGACTTCGAAACCGTTGGTCAGGCGCACCTTGGCAACCTTACGCAGAGCCGAGTTCGGCTTCTTCGGGGTCGTGGTGTAGACACGGGTGCAGACGCCGCGACGCTGCGGGCTGCTTTCAAGAGCGGGCGACTTGCTCTTGGCGTGGCTGGATTCGCGCGGCTTGCGCACGAGTTGGCTGATAGTTGGCATAAGCCCTCTTCCGTAACCTTTTGGGGTCTTTTGGTTAGGTCTGCGGCCTACGTCACAAGGCCCAGACGTCTACAACAAGCCATCCGGCAGCGCGGCCCCGAGCAGGAAGCCGCAACCGGGGCGAACCGGAAGAGGAACATGCACGGGCCGCACGATCGTGCGGCATGAAAACCTGCTGGGGGAGGAACGCCGCGACGCGGCTCTTGAGAAAGGCAGTATTTGCGGGACATCCGAGCGATTGTGCCTGCCGGATATTGCAATTCTGCACATCAAAGAACGCGCGGCCCGGGCGAGCCGACTCCAGAGAGCTTGCCATAATAGCGTGCCCCGCGCGAGACTGTCAACGAAAGATGCGCTCTGGCGTACCGCGGCGTGCACAACGGGGCCCGGACTAGAATGGCGCGTCGCCACTCGCAGCCGGCCCGATCCATGCCCAGAACGAAAAAAGACGCCCCAGCCCCACGCGGCGCCGGCCGGCCCGTCGACAGCCAATCGGTAGGCCGGGATCGTATCATCGACTGCACCGTGGGCCTGCTCAAGCGCCGCACCCCGGAGGAGCTCACCATCCTGGAGATCGCCGCCGAAGCGGGGGTGAACCGGGCGCTGGTCCGCTATTACTTCGGCGATCTGCGGGGTTTGCTTCACGAAGTGACCGAATTCCTCATGCGCCAGTTGCAGGACCGCATGGAGCGGGCGCTGCGCCAGCCGGGATCCCTGCGCGAGCAGCTCAAGGCGCGCCTGGCGCTGCGCCTGGAGTTCATGCGACAGCATCCCCATTTCGAACGGCTGGCGCTGGCCGAGATCTACCACGCCCCTGCGAACGAGGACGGCGCGGACGCGCCGACGCCCATCCAGCGCGTCACCGCGCGCGGGCTGGAGATCACCGCCATGCTTTTCCCCGAAGGCGTGCCCCCGGCCGTCGATCCGCGTTTCGTGCACCTTATATTGATAGGCGTGCCGGCCTTCGTCTCGACCGCGCAGCCGCTCATCGAGACCCTGTTCGGAACCGGCCCCCAGGCCGAGACGATGATGGATGCCTACGTCGACTTCGTCGCCCGCATGCTGGAGGACCAGATCCGGCCTGCGCGAGGCTCCTTCTAGCGGGAACAGGACCTAGGGATTCCCCCGGCGTTGACGCCCCGTTCCGGCCGCCGTATCCTGACTTTAATTACCACTTATGGTAATTATTGATCGGCCGGACGGATGGGCCTCGTGGGGAATGACGTGGAATATCTGCGCAATGCCTGGTACGCGGCCGCGGCGGAGGCCGAGGTCACGCGTACGCCCCTGCGCCGGGTGCTCCTGGAAACGCCGGTAGTGTTGTTCCGCGGCCTGGACGGCGGCCCCGTCGCCCTGCAGGATCGCTGCGCGCACCGCTTCGCGCCGCTGTCCCGGGGCACCTTGCACGGCGACGAACTACAGTGCGGCTACCATGGGCTGCGCTACGACCGCACCGGCCGGTGCGTGCACAACCCTCACGGCCCGCAGATCCCCGCCCACGCCGGCATCCGCGCCTATCCGCTGGTGGCGCGCTACGGCTTCATCTGGCTGTGGGCGGGAGATCCGGCGCGTGCCGACGCCACGCTGCTGCCCGACCTGTCCCCGTTCGACCCGCGCCCGGGCTATCGGACGCAATGGGGCTACCTGCGCATCGAAGCCCATTACCAGCTCATCATCGACAACCTGCTCGATCTCAGCCACGTGGAGTACCTGCATCCCGCCTTCGCCACCGGCGGCGCCATCGGCAATACCCGCCACGAAGTCCTCGAGGCCGATGGCGTGGTCCATGCGAATCGCTGGAAGCCGGGCTGCACCGTCAGCCCGCTGCTGGGTCGGTGCTGGGGCAGGCCCGGCGCCACCGGCGACGTGCGGTCGTGCATACGCTGGCACCCTCCCGGCACCCTGTTCCTGGACGTCGGCGCCACCGAGGCCGGCGCCGACCCGCGCGATGGGGTCACCCTGTCGTTCCTGCACCTGCCCACGCCGGAAAACGGCACCCGCACTCATTATTTCTGGGCGGCAACGCGCCGCCACTCCCCGGACGACGACGAACTGACCGACTGGATACAAGCGACCACCGAACGTGCCTTCATGCTGGAAGACGAACCGATGATCGAAGCGCAGCAGAACAACCTCGGACCAGGCGCCGACATGGCGTCGCTGCATCCGGTCTACCTCGCTCCCGACCTGGCGCCGGTCAAGGCGCGCCGGATTCTCGCCCGCCTGATCGAAGCCGAGCGCAACGCCCAGCCGCCAGGCATCCGATAGCGCTCTTCCCTGCCGCTCATCTGAAGGAGTATTTCGCCATGCTTCCTCCCCGCTCATCGATGCTGCGCGCCGTCGGGTCGCTGGCCTGTTGCTGGGCGCTGGCCTGGCCCGGCGCCCAGGCCGCGGCCGCGCCCGAAGAGATTACGGTCCTGACCCCCGCCCCGCCCACGCTGCCCGGGTTCGCGCCATGGATACTGGCGCAGGCCCGCGGCTACTACCAGGCCCAGGGCCTGAAGGTGAACCTGATGGCGGCCAACGGCGGCGGCGTACAGGTGGCCAAGCAGGTAGGCGCCGGCATCGCCCTGGCGGGCAGCTCGGTAGGCGACGCCCCGCTGTTCCTGCGGCCCAACGGCATCCCCATCAAGGTCGTCGCCGTGCTGGGCGGCCATTCCCTGATGCGCGTCGTGGTCCACGAGGACGATGCCCGCATCAAGACCCCGGCGGACCTGCGCGGCAAGACGGTCACCGTCGGCTCGTATACCGACTCGATCTATTACAGCTTCCTGGGAATGCTCAAGCACTACGGCGTGGACAAGAGGGCCGTGAACGTCCAGGCCGCCGGCCCGACCGGCGTCTGGAAACTGTTCGCCACCCGCGAGGCCGACGCCATGGTCGCGACGCCCGACTGGGCCCTGGCGGCAATCAACGCGGGCGCCAAGGTGCGTATGTTCCATGGCGACCAGGTGTTTCCCGGCCTTCCCCAGGCCATCGTGGCCTCGGACGAAACGATACGCACCCGGCCCGACCTGGTCGAGAAAGTGGTCGGCGCCACGTTGAGAGCCATGCGCGAGATCATGCAGGACCCGGGCGCCGCCGTCGACGACTTCATCGCCGCCGTACCCGCCTACCGGGACAAACGCGACTACGTCGCGCAGATCATCGGCGCTTATGCCCGCGACGTCTATCCCGGGCAGGCCGTGCCCGGCAAGATGGACCCGGCCTTGCTGGGACGGCTGCAGGACTTCTATGTCAAAGAAGGCTTGCTGGCCAGGCGTGCGCCGCTGGAAGACTTCTATACCGACCGCTTCGTCGGCAAGACGCCATAGCGCCCCATCGTCCGGAGACATCATGCTGATCCGCCCCCTTACTCCGGCCATAGGCTCGGAAGTGCTGGACATCGACCTTGCCGACGCGGCCGAGGTCACCCGCCATGCCGACCGGCTGCGCGCCCTCCTGGCCGAACGCCAGGTCATCTTCTTCCGCGAGCAGCGGCTCTCGCCCGATGCCCAGGTGTTCTTCTCTCAGGTGTTCGGCAACGTCGAACCCGTATCCTCCACCTTCCCGTCGCACCCGGCCAACCCCTATGTGGAAATGCTCGTGACCCGCGGCAAGGAGACCGGCACCGATATCTGGCACGCCGATCTGACCTGGCAGCCCCGCCCGCCGGTGGCCGCCTGCCTGTACGCGGTGGAGGTGCCCGAGGTGGGCGGTGACACCATGTGGGCAAGCATGACCGCGGCGCACGACTCGCTGGACGAAGGACTGCGCCGCTACCTGGCCGGCATGACCGCCGTGCATCATTGGGAAGCCCCCGCGCTCGTGAACAACCTCAAGGGCAAGCCCGACGGCGACGAGCAATACCACGCCATGCGCCGCCGCTATCCTCCGGTGGACCAGCCGGTCTTTCTGCCTCATCCCGCCACCGGCAGGCGCGTCGTCTTCGTCAACAGTCTGTACACCACGCGCATCAACCAGATGGGGCACGACGACGGCGCGCACATGTTGTCCTTCCTGGCGGGCCTCGCCCGTGTGCCGGAATGGCAGGTGCGGTTCAACTGGCGCAAGGGCTCGGTGGCCGTGTGGGACAACCTTGCCACCCAGCACTATGCGGTCAACGACTACTACCCCTCGCCGCGGACCATGCACCGCGTATCGATCCGCTAACGCCGCGGACCGGCCCGCGCAGGCTCAGCTCCGGCCCCGCACTTCCGGCGGCTCCTGCACCTGGGGCGTGGCCGCCGCCAGGATCTCCACCCGCCTCCCGCTGCGCGGCGGATAGATGCGCTCACGGTTGATGGTCCGCTTGGTCGCCTTGGCCGCTTCCCGTGTCGAGATGACCCGGCGGTCCCAGCCGCCGGTATAGACGGCACCCCACTCGCCCAGGTCCAGCACGGTCACGTACCAGTCGATGTACAGCGGCAGCATGGGCTCTCCGATCAGGTCCGCCGCGACGTTGTAGCCGGCGTAGCGGCCCATGGGCCTGCCATGCTGGCAGGACATGACCGAGGCATGTTCGCCATCGAGTACCGCGCGGGCGGCATCCCCGGCGGCGAACACGTGGGGCACCCCCCGCACGCGCATGAACTCGTCCACCTCCAGGCGACCGAGCCCGTCCCTTCCCACCGGAAAGGCATCGCCCAGGTCGCTGGCCCGCATGCCGGCGCACCAGACGACGGTCGCCGCCTCGATCCGCTCTCCGCCTGCCAGCGTCGCGCCACGTGCGTCCAGCGCCGCGATGGACACGCCTGTACGCATTTCCACGCCCTGGGCAGCCAGGGCTTCGGCAATGACGGGTCGCGCCTCATCGCCCATGTCCGGACCGATGAGGGGACTGGCATCGGCCAGGACGACCCGGGGTGCCGGCCGGTCGTGCGCCAGGGCCGACAGTTTCGCAAGCCTGGCCGGCAGTTCGGATGCCAGCTCGATCCCGGTCAGGCCCGCCCCGACGACCAGAACGCGCAACCGGTCAGGGTCCCGGCCGCCACGCGCCAGCGCATGCAGATGCGCATCGAGCCGCTTGGCGCCGTGATAGGTATCGATGTCGAAAGAATGCTCGGCCAGGCCGGGGATGGATGGCCGCTGCACCCGGCTGCCCAGCGCGTAGACGAGGCGGTCGTAGCCGACGGACACCACGCCCGCATCCGTGCGCACCTCGACCATGCGGCGCTCGGTATCGACGCCGGCGACCACGCCCTGGAGGCGCTCCACGCCTATCGGATCCAGCACCAGCGCGAACGGTACGATGGTCGCGTCGAGGTCCTCTTCATAATTGCGGACGCGGATGCTGTGGAAATCGTTCTGGTCGACCAGGGTCACACTCACGGCATCCGGCCCGATGCCATGTTCCTCCAGCTTCCTGGCGGCCCCTATCGCGCTCCACAACCCGGCGAAACCGCCGCCCAACACCACGATGCGTTTCATCTAGACAACTCCTTCGCTTTGAACATAACAGGCGGGCGCGCTACATGCCGATGTAGTCGCGCACCAACTCGGGCCGGTCTCGCAACGCTTGCGAGGAACCCCGCCACACGACGGCGCCCTTCTCGAGGATGTAGTGGCGGTCGGCCACCCGCATCAGCGGCCCCAGATTCTTGTCGATCACCAGCAGCGCGAGCCCGCGCCGCTTGAGCAGTTCGATGCAGCGCCAGATGTCGCCCCGGACCAGCGGCGCCAGCCCTTCGGTGGCCTCGTCCAGGATCAGCAGTTCCGGGGCCGTCATCAACGCGCGGCCGATGGCGAGCATCTGCTGCTCGCCACCGGACAGATGGCACCCCAGGTTCCGCTCGCGCTCGCGCAGCCGGGGAAACATGCCGTAGATATCGTCCAGGGACCAGCCGGCCCCCCGGCTTGGCGAGGGGCGCGCCGTAGCGAGCAGGTTCTCGCGCACCGTCAGGTTCGGAAAGACCCGCCGCCCCTCGGGCACCAGCCCCAGGCCGGCCCGCGCAATCTGGTGCGCAACCAGCGGCCGCAGGCTGCGGCCCCGCCATTCGACGTCGCCTCCCCGCAGGCGCAGCAGCCCCATGATGGACTTGACCGTAGTGGACTTGCCCATGCCATTGCGACCCAGCAAGGCGACGCATTCGCCGGCGTGGATCTCCAGATCGACGCCGAACAGCGCCTGGCTGGTCCCATACGCCGCCTCGACGCGCCTCAGGCTGAGCAGCGGCGCCGCCGTCCTCTCGTTGGACCGAACCCCTTCAGTCATTCCCATCTCCCAGATAGGCGGCGCGCACCTCGTCGTTGCCACGGATCTCCTCCGGCGTGCCGCAAGCGATGACGCGGCCGTAGGACAGCACGCTGATGCGGTCGGCCAGGGCAAAGACCGCGTCCATGTCATGCTCGACCAGCACGATGCTGTAGGCGCGCTTGAGCTCGCGCAGCAAATCCACGAGGCCTGCCGATTCCTGCCGGCTCATGCCCGCCATGGGCTCGTCCAGCAGCAGCACCTCGGGCCGCATCGCGAGCGCCATGGCAATCTCCAGCTGGCGCATCTCGCCATGGGCCAGCGCGCCCGCGGCACGGCCGGCCGCATACGCCAGGCCGACCCGCCCCAGCGCCGACCGGGCCGGACCGGCCAGGCCCGCGTCCCGGCGTACCGGCCGCCAGAACCGGAAACTGTGTCCCTGCCCGGCCTGCACCGCCAGCATGACGTTCTCCAGCACGGAGAATTCCCGGAACACCGACGTGATCTGATAGGAACGCCCCACCCCGGCCAGGGCCCTCCGGTAGACCGGCGCACGCGTGATGTCGCGGCCCTTCAGCCGGATCGTGCCGTCATCCGGCGCGATCTCGCCCGCCAACTGGTTGATGAGCGTGGTCTTGCCCGCGCCATTGGGGCCGATGACGGCATGCAGTTCACCCCGCTCCAGGGTCATGCAAAGCCCATCGGTCACTCTCAAGGCCCCGTAATGCTTGGCCAGCCCGCTTGCGTTCAGGATTTCAGCCATCGGAGCCCTCCCGCCCAGCCAGGGCACCGTACAGCCCGCGCCGCGCGAACAGCACCACGGCCACCACGAACACACCGAACACGCCCAGCCAATGGGTGCGGATCAGGTCCGCCGCCGCGCCCGGCAGTTCGAGCGGCATGCTGGACAGAAACTCCTCCAGCAGCACGAAGGCCGCCGCCCCCACGATCGGCCCCAGCAGCGTCGCCATGCCGCCCAGCACGCACATCAGCACCAGATCGCCCGACAGGGTCCAGCTCATGTAGGAAGGCGAGGCGAAGCGGGCCAGGTTGCCCAGCAGCACCCCCGCCACCACCACGATCATCGCCGACAGCACATAGGCGGCAAGCCGGTAGCGCAGGATGGGGAATCCCAGGGCCTGCATGCGACGCGGATTCTGGCGGCTGCCGCGCAGGACCATGCCGAAACGCGAACCGACCAGCCGGTGGCACAGGGCACAAGCCGCGGCCAGCACGGCCAGCACCAGCAGGTAGAACTGATAGGGATCGTCCAGCGACAGGCCGGGCACGCGGCTGTGCAGAGCGATGGTCAGCCCGTCGTCGCCGCCGTACTGCTTCAGGCTGATCGCCAGGAAATAGAACATCTGGGCGAAGGCCAGCGTGATCATGATGAACGCCATGCCGCTTGTCTTCAGGCAGATGAGCCCCACGACCAGCGCCACGGCCGCGCCGACGGCCAGCGCCACCGCCAGGTGGACCAGCCCCGAATCCACGCCGTGGGCCGACAGGATGCCGACCGAATAGGCGCCTATGCCCAGGTACATCGCATGGCCCAGGCTGACCATGCCGCCGTATCCCAGCACCAGGTTCAGGCCCACGGCCGCCAGCCCCAGGATCATGATGCGCGCGACCAGGCCGAGCCAGAACGGCTGGCCGAGCAGATGGGCAGCCACCGGAACGAGGCACAGTGCCAGGAAGACCGCGGCGGCGGGCGCGGCGCGCCGGATCGCCTTTGCGCCGGCCGCGATGTTCGTGACGCGCGGTGGCGCGTCCTTGGCATACAGGGTCGAACTCATGCGTGCCTCACTGGAAAGAGTCCGTGCGGGCGCATGGCCAGCACCAGCGCCATCAGCAGGTAGATGAGCATGGACGCGACCGCCGGCCCCGCGGCCTGGGCGAAGGCCTTGCTTGCCAGCGCATCGAACACCGCCGGCAGGAAAGCGCGCCCCAGCGTGTCGATCAGGCCGACCAGCAGCGCGCCGTAGAACGCCCCGCGTATGGAGCCGATGCCGCCGGTCACGATGACCACCAGGGTCAGCACCAGCACCGGTTCGCCCATGCCGGGCTGCACCGACAGAATGGGGCCGGCCATCACGCCCGCCAATCCGGCAAGCCCCGCTCCCACGCCGAAGATCAGCGCATTCAGCAGGCGGATGTTGACACCCATTGCGCCCACCATTTCCGCATCGGCGGCGCCGGCGCGTATCAACATGCCCACGCGCGTCCGGTTGATCAGGACATAGAGCGCGAGCCCCGCCGCCAGCCCCACCGCGATGATGGCGAACCGGTACGCGGGGTAGGGAAAGCCGAAAAGCTCCACCGTTCCGGACAGCGCCTGCGGCACGTTGATGTAGACCGGCGCCGGGCCCCAGGCGAAGCGCACGATTTCGTTGAAGACCAGGATCAGGCCGAACGTGGCCAGCACCTGGTCCAGGTGGTCGCGCGTGTACAGGCCCGCCAGCACCAGGCGGTCGACCGCGAGGCCGATCAGCATGGTGGCCGGCACGGACAGCAACAGCGCCAGCAGGAAGGAATCGAAAGCCCCCAGCATGGCCGCCGCCAGATAGGCGCCCATCATGTAGAGCGATCCGTGCGCGAGATTGACGAAGTTCATGACCCCGAACACCAGTGTGAGGCCGGCCGACATCAGGAACAGCAGGATGCCGAGTTGCAGGCCGTTCAGCACCTGGGTGGCGATGAGTTGAGCGTTCATGGCGTGGGCGTCATTCCATCGGGCATTCGGCGTGATAGGCGTCGCGGTGGTCCTTCAGCGGAGTCGCGATGGTCTTGAGCGTCACTCGGCCGCGCGCATCCTTCACCACTTCGAACACGTGCATGTCCTGGACGGGGAAGTTGTTGTTGCCGAACTTGAACGCGCCGCGCACCGACGGAAAGTCGGCCTGCCTGAGCGCCGCCATGAAGGCGCTCTTGTCCTCGACGCGGCCGCCCGTCTTCTTCAGCGCCGAATCCAGCAGTTGCGCGCCGTCATAGCTCTGCGCCGCGTAGTGGGAAGGAATCCGTCCGTACTTCTTCTCGAACCCGGCCACGAAGGCGCGATTGGCCTCGTTGTCCAGGTCCGGCCCCCAGGCGGTGCCGGTGATCACCCCCAGGGCGCTTTCGCGCTGGGCGGGAAGGTTGATGGCGTCGGTGGTGGACGCGGACAGCACCGGTATCCGGCCCAGCAGGCCCGCCTGCTGGTACTGGCGAAGGAAGTTCACGCCCAGCCCGCCGGGATAGAAGACGAACACGGCATCCGGCTTGCTGGCCGCGATCCGCGTCAGCTCGGCCGAGAAATCCTGCTGGCTGAGCGGGGTATAGATCTCGTCCAGCAGCGGCGCCTTGTAGTAGCGCTTGAAGCCGGTCACGAAATCGAAGCCCGACTGGTAGTTGGGCACCATGGTGATGACCCGCTTGTAGCCCCTGGACGCGGCATAGTGGCCCACGACCTCGGCCTGCTGGTCGTTCTGCCAGGACGTGCTGAAGAAATAGGGCGAGCAGGCCTTGCCGGCCAGCTGGCTGGGCCCGGCGTTGGTGCCGATCAGGAAGACCTTTTTCTGCGTGATGCGCGGATGCACTGCCAGCATGACGTTCGAGAACGTCACCCCGACGATGATGGGCACGTCGTCGCGCCCGGTCAGGCTCTCGACCAGTTGCACGCCCACCTCCGGCTTGAGCTGGCTGTCCGCCTTGACCACGCTGACCTGCCGGCCGCCCAGCTTGCCGCCGTTGCGGTCCAGATAAAGCATGAAGCCGTCGTACATGTCCTGGCCCAGCGCGGCCTGCGGCCCCGACAGTTCGGCCATGAAACCGATCTTCAGTTTCTCCTGCCCGGCCGCGTGCGCGGCGGCCAGGGTCGCCAGGGCCATGCAGGCCCCGATGCAGACGCCCATCAGGCGATGGTGCTTTTTCATGTCGTCTCCTTCCGCCCGCCTTGTCGCGAACGTTGTCGTTACCGGTCCGCGTCTCGTCGTTCCCGGCCATAATCTGGATATTTAATGACCAGATTTAGAAGCGGATTCTGGTCTCGTTCACGACGCTAGTCAATCACAATCTGGATGTGTATAGTCCGGATTATCCATTACGAGGCATGAGCCATGAGGATGAGCGAAGGCGTGGAATGGGGCCTGCATTGCTGCGTGGCCCTGGGCTGGATCGGGCAGGACGAGGTGGTCTCCACCGCCAGGCTGGCGGCCAAGTTCGGGCTGCCCGCCGCCTATCTGAACAAGTCGCTGCAGGCCCTTGTGCGCGCCGGCATCCTGGTGTCGTCGGCGGGGCCCAAGGGCGGTTTCCGGCTGGCCCGGGCGCCGGCGCGGATCACACTGCTGGAAGTGGTCGACGCCATCGAGGGCCAGGAGGCGGCTTTTCGCTGCACCGAGATCCGTCGCAACGGCGAAGGCGCCGCGCCGCCGGCCGAATGCCGCCGGCCCTGTGCCATCGCCTCGGCCATGCGCGGGGCCGAAGCCGCCTGGCGCAAGGAACTGTCGCGCCAGACGATCGCCATGGTGATGGACAAGGCGCCCCGCAGCGCGGCCGAACGCACGGTGCGCTGGCACGCCTTCGCCTGAAGCCCTTTAAGTTACTTTTTGATACACAAGGTCGGGCGGGCTTTGTGCGTTCCGTCGCAGCTTCTTGGCTAGGATGAGCCATCGTAGGGCAAAGACCGAAGAACGGTCTTTGGACACGACCCTCAACCCGCCCTTCAGGAGTCCGACGATGAGCGACAAGACCACCCTTCCCGGCCACAGCACAACCAGCGCAGGCGCCGCCGCGCCCAGCGACCGCAATTCGCTGACGGTGGGCAGCGACGGGCCGCTGGTCCTGCACGACGTGCATTTCCTCGAACAGATGGCGCACTTCAACCGGGAAAAGGTCCCCGAGCGCCAGCCCCACGCCAAGGGCTCGGGCGCCTTCGGCGTGTTCGAGACCACCGAGGACGTCTCCCGCTACACCAAGGCCGCCCTGTTCCAGAAGGGCTGTAAGACGGAAATGCTGGCCCGGTTCTCGACGGTGGCTGGCGAATCCGGCAGCCCGGACACCTGGCGCGACGTACGCGGCTTCTCGCTGAAGTTCTATACCAGCGCGGGCAACTACGATCTGGTCGGCAACAACACGCCCGTCTTCTTCGTGCGCGATCCGATGAAGTTCCCCCACTTCATCCGCAGCCAGAAGCGCCTGCCCGACTCGGGCCTGCGCGACGCCCACATGCAGTGGGACTTCTGGACGCACAATCCGGAATCCGCCCACCAGGTCACCTACCTGATGGGCGACCGCGGCATCCCGCAGTCCTGGCGCCACATGAACGGCTTCGGGTCGCACACCTATATGTGGGTGAACGCGGCGGGCGAGAAATTCTGGGTCAAGTACCACTTCCACAACCAGCAGGGCGAGAAGAACCTGACCAACGAGGAAGCCGCCCGCATCGCCGGCCAGGACGCCGACTACCACCGGCGCGACCTGTTCGAGGCGATCGCGCGCGGGGAACATCCCAAGTGGGTGATGTCGGTGCAGGTCATGCCCTACGCGGATGCCAAGACCTACCGCTTCAACCCCTTCGACCTGACCAAGGTATGGCCGCACAAGGACTACCCGCTGATCAAGGTCGGCGTGATGACGCTGAACCGCAATCCGGTCAACTTCTTCGCCGAGATCGAGCAGGCCGCCTTCTCGCCCGGCAACACCGTGCCCGGCATCGGCCTGTCGCCGGACAAGATGCTGCTGGGCCGCGCCTTCGCCTACAACGACGCGCACCGCGCCCGCATCGGCACCAACTTCCACCAGTTGCCCGTGAACCGTCCGAAGGTGCCTGTCAACACCTACATGTTCGACGGCCACATGGCCTATGAACATGCCGGCAATGCCGCCACCTACGCGCCCAATAGCGAAGGACGTGCCTGGGCGGACGGCGGCGCCGCGCCGGAGGAGAGCTGGGAGGTGGACACCAGCCTGGTGCGCGAAGCCTACAAGCTGCGCAAGGACGACGACGACTTCGGCCAGGCGGGCGCGCTGGTGCGCGACGTGTTCGACGATGCGCAGCGCCAGCGTCTGGTCGATACCGTGGTGGGCGCGCTGAAGTCCGGCGTGCGCTCGCCGGTGCTCGAGCGGGTGTTCGACTACTGGAAGCAGGTCGACGCCGACATCGGCCGCCGCATCGAGGCCCAGTACAAGGCATAAGTCCACGCGCCGGGAGCTTCGTCTCCCGGCCTTCCCCCATCTGGTCCGGAACTTGCAAGCAGACAGGTCGATGACCGGCCGGCACACGCATCCGGGGCACGCACTCCTCATCATTAGGTGATTCCCCCAATGAGCGGCCGGCCAAATACTCAGTACAGTGAGCATATTGTTCAGCCTACTGAGTAATTTGGTGCATCAAGGCACACCTCCGGTGCGCCCACGACCCGATCAACCCGACCCCTGCGAGCTCCTCCATGCTGACCAAGATGCCCGTCCAACTGCTGTGCTCCCTGGCCTTCGCCGCCGCCCTCCTGCCCGCTGCGCGGGCCGAGGTCAAGGCAGCCCCCACCTTCCCTGTCAAGACGGTCGAGATCACCGTCCCCTATGCCGTGGGCGGCGGGGTCGACATGCTGGCCCGGCTCATCGGCGACCAGCTCGGCAAGCTGGGGCAGCCCGTCATCGTCGACAACAAGGCTGGTGCCGGCAGCACCGTGGGCACCCGCATCGTCGCGGGCAAGCCCAAGGACGGCCACTCCCTGCTGATGATGAACGACGCCTATTCCCTGGCGCCCGCCATCTACAAGAACCTGGGCTACGACCCCAAGAAGGATCTGGCGGCCGTGATCAATGTCGCCTACGCTCCCATGCTGGTGGTCGTGCCGGCGTCCTCGCGCTTCAAGACCCTGGCCGACGTGGTGGCGGCGGGCCGCCAGCCGGGGTCCAAGCTGTCGTACGGCTCCTGCGGCGCCGGCACCGATCCGCACCTGGCGGGCGAGATGATGAACATCGAGTTCAAGATGAGCAACGTACACGTGCCGTACAAAGGCTGTGGCCCTGCCCTGGTCGACGTCCTGGGCGGACAGGTGGACCTGGCGGTGGTCACCATCTCCGGCGCGCTGACCTACATCTCGTCGGGCAAGCTGCGCGCGCTGGCCATCACCTCCGGCGAACGCTCCAAGGCCGTGCCCGAAGTGCCCACCGTGGCCGAGAGCGGCGCGCCCGGCTTCAATCTCAGTCAGTGGCAGGGCCTGGCGGTTCCCGGCGGCACGCCGGAGAACGTCAAGATGGACATCTACAAGACGGTGTCGGCCATCATGAAGACCGACGCCATGCGCAAGCGGCTGGAGGACCTGGGCTACACCACCGCCGACGAAGGTCCGGCCGCGTTCCAGAAAATCGTCAACGACGACATCGACCGTTTTGCCGCGCTGGCCAGGAAGATCGGCCTGAGCGCGGACTAAGGCTTCCCGCATCCACGACAAGGAAAACCGATGAACAAACTGAACATCAGCCTCTCCGTAGGCAACTACGACCGCACGCAGGCCCTGTTCGACGGCCGCGTCGCCATCGAGGGCTGCAACGTGCGCGCCGTGCCGCTGGAGCCGGAAGAGGCTTTCCACCGCGCCTTCCGCTACGAGGAATTCGACGTGACGGAAATCTCGATGAGCAGCCACATGATGACCACGGCGCGCGGCGACAACAAGTACGTCGCGGTGCCCGCCTTCCTGTCGCGGGTCTTCCGCCAGTCGGGCATCTACGTGCGCACCGACCGCAGCATCCAGCGCCCGCAGGACCTCAAGGGCAAGACCATAGGGGTGCCTGAATACCAGATCACCGCCAACGTCTGGATCCGCGGCATCCTCGAGGACGAATACGGCGTCAAGCCGGCCGACATCAAGTGGCGGCGCGGCGGCGTCGAGGAACCGGGCCGGGGCGAACGCGCGCCCATCGAACTGGATCCGTCCATCGACCTGCAGCAGATCCCCGACGACAAGACCTTGTCGGGCATGCTGGAGTCCGGCGAGATCGACGGCTACATCGGCGCCCGCGCGCCGTCCTGCTTCCTGCGCGGCGCGCCCAACGTGGGCCGCCTGTTCGGCGACTACATCGACGCCGAAAAGGACTACTTCCGCCGCACCCGCATCTTTCCCATCATGCACATGGTGGGCATACGCAAGTCGCTGGTGGAAGAGAACCCGTGGCTGCCGGTCAGCGTCTACAAGGCCTTCCTGAAGGCCAAGGCGCTGGCCGTCAAGGAACTGGACGAGATCTGCCACCTGGCGGTCACCCTGCCCTGGATGGTGCATCACCACAACGAGGCCAAGGCGCTGATGGGCGAGGACTACTGGCCCTACGGCCTGCCCGCCAACCACCACGTGATCGAGACCTTCGCGCGCTATCACCACGAGCAGGGCCTGTCGCGCCGCCGGGTCGCGCCCGAGGAGCTGTTCGCCGCCTCGGCCCTCGACCTGTCGAAGATCTGAAGGCGCCATGAAAGCTCCCGCTGTCGACTACGTGGCGCCGCGCAGCCTGGACGAGGCGCTGCGATGCCTGGCCGGCACCGACAACGCGCGGGTGCTGGCCGGCGGCCAGTCGCTGATGGCCATGCTGAACATGCGGTTCGCGTTCCCGGACTGCCTGGTGGACATCAACCGCATCCCGGAACTGGCCTACCTGCGCGACGAGGGCGACACCATCCGGATCGGCGCCATGACCCGCCAACGCGACGTCGAGTTCTCGGACCTGGTCCGGGACCGTCTGCCCATCCTGCGCGAAGCGATCCTGAACGTCGGCCACCGGCAGACGCGCAACCGCGGCACCGTGGGCGGCAGCCTGTGCCAGCTCGATCCGTCGGCCGAAATCCCCACCATCGCCATGGCCCTGGACGCGCGGATCCACGTGGCCAGCGCCGCCGGCACGCGCAGTCTGGCGATGGCGGATTTTCCCGCCGGCTACATGACGCCGGCGATGGAGGCCGACGAGATGCTGGTGGGCGTGTCGATGCAACCCTGGGAACCAGGGCATGGCTGGAGCTTCCTGGAGTTCTCGCGGCGGCACGGCGACTTCGCCATCGCCTCGGCCGCCGTGCTGCTGCGCTTCGGCGCCGATGCCCGGGTGGAACGCTGCTCCATCACCCTGGGCGGCGTATCGACGGCGCCCGTGCGCATGGGCCTGGCCGAACAGGCGTTGCTGGGCACCAAGGCCGACGCCGCCGACATCGAACGGGCCGCCGCGCTGTGCGGCGCGGTGGAGGCCAGCTCCGACGCCTACGTGCCCGGCTGGTACCGCCAGCGGCTGGCGCGCGTCCTGTCCGGCCGTGCGATCACCCGCGCGCTCGAGCGCGCAACGAGATGAGATTTCCCATGGCAACGACGCAAGACACCCGCCCCGTGCACCTGTCCGTCAACGGCAAGCCCTGCCGGGGCATGGCCGCCCCGCGCCTGCACCTGGCCGACTTCCTTCGCGGCGAACTGAAGCTGACCGGCACCCACGTCGGCTGCGAGCACGGCGTCTGCGGCGCCTGTACGGTACTGGTGGATGGGGTCTCGGCGCGCAGCTGCCTGATGCTGGCGGTCCAGGGCGAGGGCTGCTCCATCACCACCGTCGAGGGTCTGGCCCCCGACGAACACGACACGCACCCGCTGCAGCAGGCCTTCCATGAACTGCACGCGCTGCAATGCGGCTTCTGCACGCCCGGCATCCTGATGTCGCTGTCCGAGCTGCTGGCCGCCAATCCCGACCCCGACGAGGACACCGTGCGCGACGTGCTGTCGGGCCACCTATGCCGCTGCACGGGCTACCAGAACATCGTGGCGGCGGCGCTGCGCGCCGCGCAGCTCCTGCGCGAACGAGGCGGCCATGCACGCTGAACGCCAGCTGACCGCCATCCCCGGCATGGGCGCGAGCCCCGGCCGCGTCGAGGACGAAACGCTGCTGCGGGGCAAGGCCTGCTTCCTGGACGACGTGCCCGTTCCGGACGCGCTGCATGCCTGCTTCGTGCGCAGCCCGCATGCCCACGCACGGCTGCGTGGGGTGGACGCGGACCAGGCGCGCGCCATGCCCGGCGTGGTCGCCGTCTATACCCGCCAGGACCTGTTCGGACACATCACCTCGTGGCGCATGCCGCTGGGCTTTCCGCTGGCGGCCCTGCCCGAGGACACCACGCCCTTCGCGCTGGCCGGCGACGAGGTCGCCTTCGTGGGCGAGGCCTACGCCGTGGTGGTGGCCCGGACGCGGCACGAGGCCGAGGACGCCGCGGCCGCCGTGCAGGCGCAGTTCGAGGTCTTGCCCGCCGTCGCGGACTGCAGGCAGGCCGTGCGCGACGACGCCCCCCGGGTGCGCACCGAGCTGGCCAGCAACGTGCTGCAGGACTACACCCTGGCCTATGGCGACTGCGACGCGGCCTTCGCCCGCGCCGACATCGTGCTGGACGACGAATTCCGGGTCCATCGCGGCTGCGGCCACCCCATGGAAGGGCGCGGCGTGGTGGCCATGCTCGAGGCCGCCACCGGCATGCTGACCGTCTGGTCCTCGACCCAGATGGCGCACGAACTGCACTACACCATCGCCCACATGCTGGACCAGCCCGAGGACCAGCTGCGGGTGATCACGCCGGACGTGGGCGGCGGCTTCGGCGCCAAGTTCATGATCTACCCCGAGGAGATCGTGGTGCCGGCCGTCGCCCGCGCGCTGGGCCGCCCCGTCAAGTGGGTGGAGGACCGCCGCGAGAACTTCCTGACCACCATCCAGGAACGCGACCAGTTCTGGCGCATCTCGGTGGCCGCCGACCGCGACGGCCGCGTGCTGGGCGTGCGCGGCGGCTTCGTCCACGACCACGGCGCCTATACGCCCCAGGGCACCAACGTCCCGTACAACGCCGCCTCGTCCATGACCGGACCCTACGTCGTGCCGGCGTTCTCGCTGCACGTGCAGGTGGCCTACACCAACAAGGTGCCGGTCGCGACCATACGCGGGGCCGGCTATCCGCAGGCGGCCTTCGTCATGGAACGCATGATGGACAGGCTGGCGGGCGCCGCAGGCATCGACCGGCTCGAATGCCGCCGGCGCAACCTCATTCCCCCGGAAAAGATTCCCTACACCAAGCCGCTCAAGTCGCGCGCCGGCGTGCCGCTGGTCATCGACAGCGGCGACTTTCCCGCGCTCCAGGCCACCGCCGCCCGGGCCATCGACTACGACGGCTTCGCGCAGCGGCGGGAAGCCTCGGCACGCGCCGGCCTGCTGCGCGGCATCGCAGTGGCCAACAGCGTCAAGCCCACCGGGCGCGGCCCCTATGAAACCGCGCGCGTGCGCGTGCACCCGTCCGGCCGCATCGTGGTCCATACCGGCGCCCTGGCCATGGGCCAGGGCATCAAGACCACGCTGGCGCAGTTGTGCGCGGCGCACCTGGGCGTGGAGCCGCAGGCGGTCGAAGTCTCGGCGGGCGATACGGGCCTCTCCGGCTACGGCATGGGCGGCTTCGCCAGCCGCCAGGCCATGATGGCCGGTTCGGCAGTCTCCGAGGCCGCCGCCAAGGTCAGGGACAAGGCGCTGGCCACGGCCGCCGCCGTCCTGGGCGTGGACGCGGGCGAGCTGACGCTGAGCCAGGGCGAGGTCCATACCCCGGACTTCGCCAAGCGCGTCCCGCTGGCCCGGCTGGCCATGCTGCTCAAGGGCGTGCCCGGCTACGCGCTGCCCGTTCCGGGCGATCCTGGCCTGGACGCGACCGTTCATTTCCATTGCGACGCGCAGGCCTACGCCGGTTCGTCGCACGCCTGCGAAGTCGAGGTCGATCCGCTGACCGGCGCCGTCCACGTGCTGCGCTACGTGGCGGTGCAGGACAGCGGCAACCTGATCAATCCGCAGATCGCGCACGGCCAGGTCCATGGCGGCGTGGTGCACGGCATCGGCAACGCGTTGTTCGAATGGATGGGCTATGACGACAACGCCCAGCCCCTGACCACGACCTTCGCCGAATACCTGCTGCCCACTGCGCCGGAGGTGCCCCCCATCGAGGTCATCTTCCAGCCCTCGCCCACCCGCTTGAACCCGCTGGGCGTCAAGGGCATAGGCGAATGCGCGACGCTGGCGGTGGCCGCCGCGGTGATAGGCGCCGTCGAGCACGCGCTGGACGGCCGCGGCGTGCGCATTACCGAATTCCCGCTGACCCCGGTGCGCCTGGCCGAGCTGCTCGACCCGCCGGCCCTGGACACGACGGCGCCCAGCACCAACCCTTGACTCGATCGCAGACGCCATGGAATTCACCAATCACTTTCACGTCCCGCTGCCGCTGGAAGAAACCTGGAAACTGATGCTGGACGTTCCCCGCATCCTGCCGTGCCTGCCCGGGGCCCGGCTCAAGGAAGCGCTGGGCGACGACAAATACCTGGGCTCGGTGTCGGTCAAGCTGGGTCCCATCAAGCTGGCCTTCGACGGCCAGGCCGAACTGGTGCGCAAGGACGACGCGCAACACATCGCCTGGCTGCGCGGCTCCGGCCTGGATCCCAAGGGCCGCGGCTCGGCCCAGTCTGAATTCAGCTTCGCGCTGGTCCCCGCCGCGGGCGGCGGCACCGACGTCACCGTCACCACCCAGTTGCAGCTGTCCGGCGCGGTGGCGCAGTACGGGCGCGGGAGCGGCATGATCGCCGAGGTCGCGGGCCACATCCTCAAGCAGTTCGAACACAACCTGGCCGCGTCCTTGCAGGACGATGCCGATGCGGCGGAACCGGCCGTGCCCATGCCCACGGCGGCGGTGCAGCCTGCCGCCACGGCGCAGGGCGAGGCGGTCCCGCCCCGGCCGGCGGCAGGATCGGGCAACGCGCCCGCCTCGCCCGAAGCCCAGGCCCTGCTGCTGCAAGCGCAAGCCGTGCTGGCCCAGGCGCAGGCGGTGCTGGCGGCCACGCAGCAGGCCCTGAACCAGAACCGGCGCGGCGCGGGCCGGACCGCGCCGCCGCCTCAAGAGCTGAACATGCTGAGCATAGGCATGAAAGCGTTCTGGTCCCAATTCAAGCAAGGCGTGGGCGGGCTGTTCGGCCGCCGCTAACCCACGCGGGCCCCGCGCGCGGGGCCGCATCACGAAATTCAGCATACTGATAAACGGAAGCATCATGAACTGGACACGAATCGCCGCGGTGGACGAAGTCGAAGACGACGCCGGCATGCCGTTCAAGCTGGACGGCCGCGACCTCGCCCTGTTCCGCAGCGGCGGCGAATTCTTCGCCGCCGACAACGTCTGCACCCATCAATATGCGCTGCTGACCGACGGCTATGTCGAGGATGGCTGCGTGGAGTGCCCGCTGCACCAGGCGCAGTTCGACCTGCGCACCGGCGAGCCGCGCTGCGCGCCGGCCACACAGCCCATCCGGATCTATCCGGTCAAGGTCGAGGACGAGGCCGTCTATGTCGCCGTCGAATGACACCGCCGCGCCCCTGGTCATCGTCGGCGCGGGCCAGGCCGGCGCCATGGCGGCGCGCGCCCTGCGCGAACTCGGTCACGCCGGTGAACTTGTCCTGATCGGCGACGAGCCGCATGCCCCCTACGAACGCCCGCCCCTTTCCAAGGCCGTACTGGCCGACGAACAGTTGCCCGATATCGGCCTGCTTCCCGAACCTTTCCAGGTCCAGGCCGGCGTCGCGCTGAAAACGGGCCGGCGCGTCGTCCGGCTCGATCCCGCGCGGCGCGAACTGCACCTGGAGGACGGCACGATCCAGCCCTATCGCGCCTGCCTGCTCGCCACCGGCGGCGACGCCCGCGTCCTGCCATCCCTGCCGCCCGGCACGCCAGGGGTCCACTACCTGCGCACGCTGGACGACGCGCAGCGCCTGCGCGCGTCCCTGCGCGCCGCGCGCAACCTGCTGGTGATCGGCGGCGGCTTCCTGGGACTGGAGATCGCCTCCACCGCCCGCGCGCTGGGCCTGGACGTGACCGTGATCGAACTGGGGCCGGCGCTGCTGGGCCGCGCGGTGCCGCCCGAGGTCTCCCGCTGGCTGGCCGCGCGCGCGCAGGCCCATGGCGTGAGCCTGCACCTGGGCGCGAAGCTGTCGGACCTGGCCCCCGTCGCCGGCGGGATCGCCGCCACGCTGGCGGACGCCGGCGAACTGCGCGCGGAACGGGCCGTGGTCGCCGTGGGCCAGGTGCCCTGCGTGGCGCTGGCGCGCGAGGCCGGATTGCTGATCGATGCCGGCAACGGCGGCATCCAGGTGGACGCGCGCTGCCGCACCAGCGCCGAAGACGTCTACGCCGCGGGCGATTGCGCCAGCGGCTTCGATGCCGCCACCGGCACGCATCGCCGCCTCGAGTCCTGGCAGAACGCCAACGAGCAGGCGCGCATCGCCGCGGCCGCGATGCTGGGCCAGGATGCCGAACCGTCGCCGCCGCCGTGGTTCTGGACCGATCAGTTCGGCTGCAACATCCAGATGCTGGGCCATGGCGCGCCCGGCCTGGCCTACCGGCTGCGCGGCCAGTTGCCGGAAGGCCGGGAGCCGGGCAAGGCCATGCTTTTCGGCATCGACGGCGACCGTCTGGTCCACGCCATCGCCATCAACGCCGGCGGCGACCTGCGCGCCTTCCGCGGCGTGCTGGGCCGCCGCCTGGCCTGCCCGCCCGAAACACTGGCCGACCCCGCCATCCCCGCCAAACAGCTTGCGCGCCTGGCCCTGGGCCCGGCGTCCGCCTAGACCCGGAACGAAAGGAAGCACGATGTACAAGAACCAGGAAATCCTCGACTACACGGTCGGCGCCAAGAACGGTGCCGCCGATGACTATGCCTGGCCGGCGGACGACCACCTGATCCCGGACTGGGTCTACACCAGCCAATCGGTGTACGAGCGCGAGATGGAGCGCGTCTTCAAGGGCCGCGCGTGGAACTTCGTCGCGCTGGAGGCCGAGATCCCCAACCCGGGCGACTACAAGCGTTCCTACGTCGGCCCCGTGCCCGTCGTGGTCTCGCGCGCCGACGACGGCAGCATCCACGTATTCGAGAACCGCTGCGCGCATCGGGGCGCGGAATTCTGCCGCAGCAGCCGGGGCCACGCGAAGGAATTCGTCTGCCCCTACCACCAGTGGTCCTACGACCTGAAGGGCAACCTGCAGGGCATTCCCTTCAAGCGCGGCGTGAACAAGCAGGGCGGCATGCCGCGCGAGTTCCGCAATGAAGAACACGGCCTGCTCAAGCTGCATGTCACGACCCGGCACGGCGTGGTCTTCGCGTCGTACTCGCCCGACGTGGAGCCGCTGGAGGAGTACCTGACGCCCGAGATCCTGAAAGACTTCGACGTCGTCTTCCCCGGCAAGCCGCTCAAGATCCTGGGCTATTACAAGAACGAGCTGCCCTGCAACTGGAAGATGTACCACGAGAACCTGAAGGATCCGTACCACGCCACGCTGCTGCACTCGTTCCTGGTGGTGTTCGGCCTGCTGGTCGCGGGCAACGACTCGGCCATGATCGCCGACCCCGTGCACCACCGGCACGGCAC
This sequence comes from Pigmentiphaga kullae, assembly GCF_004216695.1. Classification (GTDB taxonomy): domain Bacteria; phylum Pseudomonadota; class Gammaproteobacteria; order Burkholderiales; family Burkholderiaceae_B; genus Pigmentiphaga; species Pigmentiphaga kullae. The sequence continues at coordinate 1,605,931 of NZ_SGXC01000001.1, read as the reverse complement.
CATGGCCTCGGCCAAGAAGGAAGACAAGTACGCCGCCGTCAGCGAGGAGAACAAGAAGGAGATGCGCTCCTTCCACGATGGCATGCGGCTGCAGGACGACCGCTTCCTGGAGTTCGTGAAGGAATTCGACTCGCCCTGGTCGGTCACCATGCAGACCATCTGGCCCAATCTGGTCGTGCAACGCGAGATGAACACGCTGGGCGTGCGGCAGATCGTGCCCAACGGGCCCCACAGCATGCTGATGATCTGGACCATGTTCGGCTACGAGGACGACACGCCCGAGATGACCCGGCACCGCCTGCGCCAGGGCAACCTGATGGGACCGGCGGGCTTCCTGGGCCTGGAGGACAACGAGGCCATGAAGTTCGTGCAAGAGGGTGTGCGCCGCAGCAGCCTGGACATGAACGTCGTGAAGCTGGACGCGGGCAACGTGGGCACCGCCACCTCGCTGATCTCGGAAGCCGCCATACGCGGCATGTACCGGTACTACAGGAAAGTCATGGGATGGGAACAAGCATGATGACATTGCAGCTTTCAGGCTATGCGCCCTCGCGGGTGGATGCGCGGCGGGCGGCGGAGCTGCGGCCGCTGGTCGAGCATTTCAACATCGAGTATTGCGCAGTGCTGGACAGCGGCCACATCGAGGAATGGCCGCGCTTCTTCACCGAGGACTGCGTCTACCGGATCACTGCGCGCGAGAACGCCGAGCTGGACATGCCGGTGGGCCTGGTCTATGCCGAAGGGCGCCCCATGCTGCACGACCGGGCGGTGGCAATCTCGCGCACGCAGATGTTCGCGCCCCGCACCATGACCCACATCCTGTCCTCCCCCCGCATCGTCGCCGAGGAAGGCCAGGAGATCTGGGCCCAATGCAATTACGTGCTGCTCCAGACCCTGGTGGAGGGCCCCACCACGCTGCACCTGGCCGGCACCTATCACGACCGGTTCGTGCGCGATGGCGACGAACTGCTGCTGCGGGAACGCCAGGTGATCCACGAATCGTCGGTGATCGCCAACGACCTGGTCTACCCCGTCTAGGAGGAATGGAATTGACTACGCTACGCAAGATCGCGCTGGAAGAACACTTCATGATGCCGGGCTTCGAGACCTACTCGAAGGCCTTCCTGAACTTCATCGACCCGGCCACCATGAAGGAACTGGGCCAGCGCCTGGCCGACTTCGACGCACTGCGGCTCGATGAAATGGACAAGGCCGGCATCGAGCGGGTCGTGCTGTCCCAGTCCGGACCGGGCGTGCAGGCCGAGCCCGACACGGCATTGGCGCTGCGCCGGGCGCGCGAGAACAACGACTTCCTGGCCGAGCGGATCGCGCGGCGGCCGGACCGCTATGCAGGCTTCGCCATGCTGTCCATGCACGATCCGCACGAGGCGGCGCGCGAACTGGAGCGCAGCGTGAAGCAGCTGGGATTCAAGGGCTCGCTGGTCAACGGCCACACGCTGGGACGCTATTACGAAGGGCGCGAATACGATCCGTTCTGGGAACGGATGCAGGAACTGGACGTACCCATGTACCTGCACCCCATCGACCCGTGGAAACCGCTGCACGCGCTGGACGGCGCGCCGGTGCTGGCCGGCGCCAGCTGGGGCTGGGGCGTGGAAACCGCCAGCCACGCGCTGCGCCTGGTGTTCGGCGGCGTGTTCGACCGTTTCCCCAGGCTCAAGGTCATCCTGGGCCACATGGGCGAAGGCCTGCCCTTCCAGCGCTGGCGCTTCGACAGCCGCTTCGCCGCCTACCCCTACGGCATCAGCCTGCAGCGGCGGCCGTCGGAATACATCGGCACCAACCTGCTCATCACCACCTCGGGCGTGTGCTCGCATCCCACGCTGGTCGGCGCGGTGGGCGAGATGGGCGTGGACGCCGTGATGTTCTCGGTCGACTACCCGTACGAATCGACCGAGGCCGCCGCCCGCTTCATCGACACCGCTCCCCTGGAGCGCGCCCAGCTCGAAGCCATCTGCCATGGCAACGCGGCGCGGATCCTCGGCCTGTGAGCCGCCCCCCCACGGAGACGTCCTTGACCAAGCCACCCATCATGCCCGACAGCCACTTCCTCTACGGCGCCAACGTGCGCGCCAACGGCATCCGCCAGCACTACCTGCGCTACGGCGGCGCCAACGGCGAACGCGCCTCGCGCGATCCCGTCATCGTCGTTCCCGGCATCACCAGTCCCGCCATCACCTGGGGCTTCGTGGGCGAACGCCTGGGCCGGCACTTCGATACCTACGTCGTGGACGTGCGCGGCCGCGGCCTGTCCACCGCCGCCCCCGGCCTGGACTACAGCCTGGACGCCCAGGCCGAAGACCTGATCGCGCTGGCCGAGGCGCTGGGCCTGGCGCGCGCCAGCGTGGTGGGCCACTCCATGGGCGCCCGCATCGGCCTGCGCGCCGCGCGCATCGGCATGCCCGCCATGGCCCGCCTGGTAGCGGTCGACCCGCCCGTCTCCGGTCCCGGCCGCCGCCCCTACCCCGCCAAGCTGCCCTGGTACGTGGACTCGATGAAGGCGGCGCGCGCCGGCATGGACTGGACCGCCATGCGCGAGTTCTGCCCCACCTGGACCGAGGAACAACTGCGCCTGCGCGCCGAATGGCTGCACACCTGCGACGAGGAGGCGGTACTGGCCAGCTTCGAGGGCTTCCACACCGACGACATCCATGCCGACCTGCCCGCGATCCGGCAGCCCGTGCTGCTGATGACCGCCGAGCGGGGCGGCGTGGTCGAGGACGCCGATGTCGCGGAGTTCGCAAGCCTGCTGGCCTCGATGCAGACGGTTCGCGTGCCCGGCGCCGGCCACATGATTCCGTGGGACAACGAGGAAGGCTTCTACCAGGCCTTCGGCACATTCCTCGGCGTTTCGATCTGATATCCCTCCCACCTCCAGACCACAGGCAAGATCATGGCCATCAGCGACTATCCGTTCATCGAAGCCTGGCGCCAGGTGCTGACGCTGTCCCGCCTGGAGGCGGGGCAGACGGTGACCATCCTGACCAGCGCCTCCACCCATCCGCAGACCCTGTCGTGCGCCACCATCGCCGCGCAGTCCATGGGAGCCATCGTCAACCGGCTGGACCTGCCGCCGGTCAACGGCGAGAAGGCCCTGAGCCGGGACGCGCTGGCCTACCTCGGCACGACGCCCCTGACCGGCAACCACGCCGCCATCGCCGCCCTGAAGGCCAGCGACCTCGTCCTGGATCTCATGACCCTGCTCTTCTCGCCCGAACAGCACGAGATCCTGCAGACCGGCACCAAGATCCTGCTGGCGGTCGAACCGCCCGAGGTGCTGATGCGCATGGTCCCCAATCAGCAGGACAAGACCCGCGTCACCACCGCCGCCGCGCGCATCCAGGCCGCCCGCGAAATGCGCGTGCGCTCGGCCGCCGGCACCGACCTGCGCTGCCCCCTGGGCGAATTCCCCGCCATCAGCGAATACGGCTTCGTCGACGAGCCCGGACGCTGGGACCACTGGCCCAGCGGCTTCGCGCTGACCTGGCCGAACGAGGGGGGCGCCAGCGGCCGCATCGTCATCGACCGCGGCGACATCCTGCTGCCGCAGAAATGCTACGTGGACGACCCCATCGCGCTTACGGTGGAGAACGGCTACGCCGTACGCATCGAGGGCGGCCTGTCCGCCGACCTGCTCAGCGACTACATGGCATCCTTCGACGATCCCGAGGCCTACGCGATCTCGCACATAGGCTGGGGATTGCAGCCGCGCGCCCGCTGGTCCACACTGGGGCTCTACGACCGCGAAGCCACCATAGGCATGGATGCCCGCGCCTTCGAAGGCAACTTCCTGTTCTCTCTCGGTCCCAACAACGAGGCCGGCGGAAGCCGCACCACCGCCTGCCACATCGACATCCCGCTGCGCCGCTGCACCGTCAGCCTGGACGGGCGGGACATGGTCGTGGACGGCAAGGTCCTCGACTAGAACCGGAGCCATCATGCACAAGGAAATCTCGACCTACCAGCGCCAGGGATTCGGCGCCGACCTCGAACTGCGGGGCCCGGCCGCGCTGCTGATCGTCGACTTCGTCAACGGCTTCGCCGATCCGGCCATGTTCGGCGGCGGCAACATCCGCGACGCCATCGAACGCACCACCGTCCTGCTGGCCGAGGCCCGCAGGCTGGGATGGCCCGTAGCCCACACGCGCATCGTGTTCGCCGACGACGACGCCGATGGCAACGTCTTCACGGAAAAGGTGCCCGGCCTGCTGAAACTGAAGGAACACGATCCGGCCAGCGCCATCGTTCCCGAACTGGCCCCGGCTCCCGGCGAACTCGTGGTGCGCAAGACGCTGCCCTCGGCCTTCTTCGGCACCACGCTGGCCGCATGGCTGACTCAGCGCGGCGTGCGCACGCTGATCGTGGCCGGCGCGGTCACCAGCGGCTGCGTGCGCGCCAGCGTCGTGGACGCCATGTGCCACGGCCTGCGCCCCATCGTCGCCTCGGACTGCGTGGGTGACCGCGCCCTGGGCCCGCACGAGGCCAACCTGTTCGACATGCAGCAGAAATACGCCGCCGTCATGCCGCGCGACGAAGTGCTCCAGGCACTGGGGGCCGCCGCCAGCCGGTAGCGCATGGGCCATGGCCGGTTTTCCGCAGTATACTGACTAAAATGCGCTGGCTTCCACCGGCGCCGGTATCCCTGCGAAGCACCCCACGATGACCCATAACGAAGCGGACTCCCAAGATCAGGACACACCCTCGCATCCCTTCGATCCCGCCGAACAGGTGCTCTGGTCGCGCTCGGGCTATCTGGTCCGCCGCCTGAACCAGATCCACTATGCGATGTTCTTCGAGGAATGCAGCAACGAGATCACCCCGGTCCAGTACGGCATCCTGACCGCCCTGTCCCTGCAGCCGGGCAGCGACCAGAAAACCATCGGCCATGAACTCGGACTGGACCGCACCACCACCGCCGACGTCGTCAAGCGGCTCGAACGCAAGGGCTACCTGACCCGGCGCGTCGACCCCGACGACCGCCGCTCGCGGCAGTCCTTCATCACGGAAGAGGGACTGCGGGTCATGGGCCAGTTGCAGGCCGGCATGACGCGGGCCCAGCAACGGCTGATCTCGCCGCTCAGCAAGAAAGACCAGGAAACCTTCATGCGCCTGCTCTCCAAGCTGGTGCAGGCCAACAACCATTACGGCCGGGCGGCCGCCGACCTCTGATCTTTTGCCCCCGACTCGTCGCGGCATACCCGGCGGATCGCTTCGATCAGCAATTGCGCGCCCGGCGACGAATGCTCCTGCGTGCGGCGCAGGATGCCCATGGAACGCTCGGTGCCCGCCAGAACCACCGGCAACTCCACCAGGATGCCTGCCCGTAGTTCGTGAGGGAACAACTGACGCGAGGCCGCCGACAGCATGTCGGTCTCCAGCAGCAGCCCCCGGATCAGGGAAATATCCGACGACTCCACCGCCACCTGCGGCTCGGGCAACCCATGCTGCGCCAGGCATGCGCCCAGCGCCTCGCGCGTAGGCGTGCCCTGCCGGGGCAGTACCCACGCGGACTCCATCAGGTCGGCCAGATCCGGGGCGGCGGCAGTGGCCAGCGGATGATCGCGGCGCGCCAGCACCACCATGGGCTCGCGCATCAACTGCTCGACCACCAGCGCGCTTTCCAGCGGCTCCACCGGCAGCGCGCCCACCAGGAAATCCACGTCGCCCAGCCGCAGGCCGGCCACCAGCGTATCCATAGGCGCCTCCAGCGTGCGCACCTGCAGGCGCGGATGCTGCGCCAGCACACGCCCCACCGCCACCGGCAGCACATAGGGCCGGCTGAACGGCAGCGCCCCCACCACCACCTGCCCCTCGATCACGCCCTTCAGCGCCGAGATCTCGGTACCCGCCAGCCGCAGTTGCGCCAGCGCCCGCTTCACGTGCGCCAGCAGCAGCTCGCCGCTGTCGTTCAGCGCGACGCCGGCATGCGCGCGGTCGAACAAAGGCACGCCGACGCTGGCCTCCAGGTCGTACAACGCCATGCTGGCGGCCGGCTGCGACACACCCACCGCCGCCGCGGCCGTGCTGATGTGCTTGCGCTCGGTGAAGGCGAACAGCAATTCCAGGCGCCGCTCGTGCACCGCCAGGGAAAAGAACGGCGCCGTGCGCAACCGCTGCGCCGACTCGGGATAACGCTCGCACAAGGCGTCACAGGCCTGCTGGAGTTCCGTGAACGCCAGCTCGGTCCGCCGGTGCAGCGTCTGGCCGAAATCGGTCAACAGCCACTGGCGCGCGCTGCGCTCGAACAGCGCAACGCCGAACCAGCCCTCCAGCTCCTGCACCGAACGCGACACGGCCGACTGGGCGCGGCGCAGTTCCTCGCTCGCACGGGCCAGGTTGCCGTGGCGCACGACGGCCAGGAAGGGGCGCAGGTGCTTGGTGTGGAGCATCAGAGGACAGGCGGGGCGCCGGCCGGAGTATGTCTACCGAACAATCGCAGCAACTCTTTCGAGGTCGTGACCTCGCCGAAGTTCACCTTGACCGTGGACAACGTGCCTTCGTGCCCCACCGGATTGCCGCTGCCCACGCAATCCTCGGCCACCACGATGTGATAGCCCAGGAAAAACCCGTGCCGAAGAGTCGAGTCGACACAGACATTGGTAGCCACGCCCGTCATCACCAGCGTCCCGATGCCCCGCGCCTGCAACTGCGCGTGCAGCCCGGTCTCGTGAAAACCGCTGAACGTGTGTTTGTCCACGACCACGTCCTCCGGCCCGGGCTGGATACGGAAGAAGTCGGCTCCCCAGGTGCCTTCCATGCAACAGCCTTCACCTTCTCGCATCGCGACATGGGCGTCCGCCAGATACCTGAAGTCGTAGACCGAGCGCAGCCACGCGACCATGGCGCCCGCTGCCCTGGCCCCGTCCGCCAGCACGCCGATCCGGTCGGCAATGGACGCATTCTCGTCCACCCGGATAGGATTGCGCCCGCTCTCGGCCCGGGTGCGCTGCAGGTAGCCGCCCTGAGCGCAGAAATCGTTCTGCATGTCCACGATGACCAGGGCCGTATGTCGCGGCTCCACCTTCTCCGCCAGCGTGCGTAGGATATTGCTCATGACCGCCCCCGCTCAGCGATCCGACATGACCGTGCCGCACTTCTTGCAGGTGCGGAAATCGAGCGAACCCCAGAAGTTGTCGTAGGCCCGCGATACAGGATCGGCGCCATAGTCGCTGACGATGAAGCTTTCCTCGTGCAGCAGATTGTCGCAAGAAGGGCAGAACCAATGGAAGCGATCCACTTCGCCGGGACGGCGCTTGCGCTCGATCACCAGCTGGAACGCATCGGGCGCAAACCGCGGCGAATGCGGCACCATGGGTGGCTGGTAAAGACAATGCCCTTCGGGAACCACCGCCACCTTCTCCACCCCCTCGGGGGTGCGATAGTGCAGATGCAGGTCTCCTTTCAGCGAATACTGCATTTCGTGGCTGGGATTCAGGTGGAACTCGCTGCGGTATTCACGCCCACGCGCGATGAAGCACAGACAGTCGTCCTCCTGCCATAGCGGATAGGTCCGCCGCTCCTCGTTGTGTCGCAGGTGCTCCATGATTTCCTGCAGATCGATTTGCGGCATGTGCAGCTGCAGGCTGGGGAAAAGTTTCATCGCTACGTCCTGGTAATGATTTCCCCTATTCTCGGCCCGCCGCGATGCAGGCGCCAGCCGGCAATGCTTCTTCCTGGGGCGAAAAAACTTATGCGCGCCCGCCTGCCATCAAAATACTTCTGCCTGTCCCGAAAGCGCTTATGCCCCGCCCCATCCGGCCCTGGCGGTGGCACAGTGGCAAGGCCTCCCCCCGGGGCGGCTTGTTCAACCTTCGGGAATCCGGATCATGAAAACGCCAACAATCCATTCCATGCTCGCGGCGATCACGCTGGTCCTGTGCGGCACATCCGCGGCGCTCGCCCAGGACTACCCCGCCAAACCCGTACGGATCGTCTCCACCTTCCCCGTGGGCAGCGGCCCCGACGTCGCGCTGCGGCTGGTGGCCGACCGGCTGTCGCAGAAATGGGGGCAGCCCGTCATGGTCGAGAACAAACCCGGAGGCAACGGCTTCATCGCCATCGACGCCGCCAAACGCAGTCCCGCCGACGGCTACACCCTGCTGCAGATGGACAACGCGCAGACCAGCGCCCATCCCTACCTGTTCAAGAAACTGCCCTACGACCTGATGCGCGACTTCGAGCCCATCACGCCCATGCTGCGCAACTACTTCTTCGTGGTCGTCCCGGTGGACAGCCCCCTGCGCAGCACCGGCGACCTGCTCCAGGCGGCGCGCGCCAAGCCTGGCTCGGTCACCTACGGTTCGTGGTTCGTCGGCAGTCCCGGACACATCGGCGGCGCCATGCTGGAACAGGGAGCGGGCGTGGAAATGATGCACGTCCCGTACAAGGACATGGGACAACTCTATGCCGCGGTGGCCAACAAGGAACTGGCCTGGGCCTTCGGCAGCGGCGGCAGCGCCGGCCCCTTGCAGCGCGCCGGCAAGGTGCGCTACCTGGCCGTCTCGGCGCCCCGGCGCCTGGCGGGCTTTCCGGGCGTTCCCACCATTTCGGAGTCCGGCGGACCTGCCGGCTTCGACCTGGCGGGATCGGTCGCGCTACTGGCGCCCAAGGGCACGCCCACGGCGGTGGCCGACAAGATCCAGCGCGACGTGGCGCAGGTACTGCGCGATCCGGAGGTCCTCAAGCGCTACGACGCGATGTTCTACGAGCCCTATGCGCTGGAACGCGCGGAGTACGTGAAGGAACTGGCCGACGAGACCCGGCGCTTCGGGCTGGTACTCCAGCGGCTGAACATCGCGCTGGATTGATCGGCCCGGATTGACGCCGCTGCGCAGGAGCCGCCTCAATCGAGCCGAATGTTCGCCTCTCGAATCACCTTGCCATAGACGTCGAAGTCGGTACGCATGACCTTGGCGAACTCCGCCGGTGAACTGCCGACGGGCGTGATGCCCATGCTTTCTATCTTCGCCGACACCTCCGGGCTCGCGATGATCCGCGCCAGCTCGCTGGACAGCTTGTCGGCGACGGCCCGGGGCGTCGCGGCGGGCACCAGCACACCGAGCCATCCGTCTTGTTCGAACGAGCGATACCCCAGTTCCCGGAACGTGGGAAGGTCCGGCAGACCTGACAGCCTTTGCGTTCCGGTCACGGCAAGGAAATTCAGCCGTTCCGCGAACTGGCGTGCGGTAACGCTATCGATCAGCCCCCCGCTGATCTGCCCACCCAGGAGGTTCGTCGCAAGCTGGGAGCTCCCCTGGAAAGGAATGAGCGGCAGATCCATCCCTGCTTGCTGATTGAGCATGATGCTCAGGAGGTGAGAAGGCGTACCCACACCGTAGTTGCCGATGCTGGTCCCGCCTGGATTGGTTTTTCCCCGGGCGACGAACTCCGGGAGAGTCTTCGCCGCTCCAGCCTTGGGAACCGCCAGCAGCAAGGGCAGGCGGGCGATCAAGGTGATCGGCGAAAAATCCTTGAAGGGGTCGTAGGTCGCCTTCTTCACCAGTTGCGGCTGCAGGACCAGACCCGACACCCCCAGAAGCACTGTGTAACCGTCAGCGGGAGCACGCGCCACCAGCCCTGCACCGATCAGCCCCCCCGCTCCGGCACGGTTCTCGACCACCACGCTCTGGTGCCATGCTTCCTGCAACCGTTGCGCCAGCAGCCGCGCCGTCGAATCCGCCACCCCTCCGGCCGCATAAGGTACGACGATCGTGACGGGTCTGGAGGGATAGGATCCGGCGGCCGTCTCAGCCTGCACGGCTGTGCCGCCGGCCAGCATCGCCAGCGCGAGACAAGGTCCGATCAACGAAGAAAAGTGCATGATGTCTCCTTGGTTTCATTGTTTGACGGGTATGTCACAGCGCGGCGATCTGCTCGCTGTCGAGCCAGACCGCGTGCACCCCGAAAGGCACGCGCTGCGGGAGTTGCAGGCGGCAGACTTCGGCCATCGACGCGGCGTCCAGCACCAGCACTTCGGCCTGGTGCTCGCCCATGAGCAGGTCCAGGAGGTAGCCATCGTCTTCGGCAACGGCGCCTTTCTTCGGAACGAAGAGCGGTTCGCCGCCGTAGAGCTGGCCATAATCGACGTACCGGATCTCGCGTTCTTCCTGGTAGTCGTACTTGAGTGTGCCCTTGCCCATGTAACCCTCGCGCTGCTCGTCGAGGAGATAGCAATAGCGGTTTTTCCTGCCCCGGTACCCGACGTGGAAGGAACAGCGCTCGTAACCCCATTCGACCAGCACCCGGTCTTCGAGCACCTTGCCTGCATCGGGGTCGATGACCCATTTCGACAGCTGGGCGTGGGACTCCTCCGGGGTATGGATGGGCACGGTGTCCGGATACTCGGAGAAGCGCGGCGCGAACATGACGATGTTCGTCCGCCCATCGGGCCGCTTCTCCTCCCAGGCGTTGACCAGATGCCAGATCGCGCCTGGCTTGCCGGTCGTTACCCAGCGAATGGGCGTGTCCTGGTCGAACTTCCGGGGAAGCACACCGAAGCGCATCTCGTATTTCGGATCCCAGTAGTACATGCTGCCGCCTTCCCTCTGGAGGCCTTGTTTGTCGACCCGCATCGAGATGTCGGGGAAGATGATGTAGTTCTCGGTAATGCAGCATTCATGGATCCACGCCATATGGTTCGGCGGCTGCTGGTAGGTAAGCGACCGCACGACCTCGTTGTTCGAAACCTGGACGATCGTGATGCTGCCGTCATAGCGATTGGTCGCAACGCTGTACATGTCGCCCGTGTCGGGATCGATGGCGGGATGGGCGGAGAACGGCCCCGTCAACCTGCCCCCCCAGGTGACGTGCTCGCCGGCCCCGTCGATGACCAGCCTCCCCCCCTCTCTGCGGACATCCAGGGCGAAGGGATATCCGGCTTCGTTGAATGCATATAGCTTGCCTCGGTGGAACTGAAGCGCCGTCCCGTTCCCGGTACCGCTGAACCTCAATTCCGGCAGCGCGCCTTCCTGGTACTGCCTGCTGAGCCAGGCCATCTTTTCGACGGTCGCCTTGCCGCCCGTCAACAGTTCGCCCATGGTGAGATACACCTCGCGGCCCAGCATTTTCTCGATCAGGTAGCGCCGGGTGCGGACGTAGGAATTGGTGTAGGTGGCCTTGCCCCCCTGGATGTGGACCTGGTGCAGCATGCCCGGGCCGTCGAACATCTGCCATCTCACCCCCATCGGAGCGAATTGGGGGTTCGTACCGTTGCGGATGTAGATACCTTCGAGATCGGACGGAAGCGTGCCCACCACCGTGACAGGAGCATCCTTCAGTTCGGTGTGCACGGCGCGAAAACCCCAGTGCCTGTAGGCGCTCCTGCGGTTATGGGCATCGGCTTCCAGCGCCGCGTCCAGGCGGGCCAATTCCGCTTTTTGCGCGCGGGTCAATTGCAGCGACATGTGTTTCCTCTTGCGTGTTCCATGAGTTATGGGTGAACCGCTTTTATTTGGTCTATCTTACATTGGTCTTACCAATGTATATTGATAGAATAGGTTCAACGATTTCCATGCGCAAGAAAATTAATAAGGGACGGAAGAACGTCAGGGCCGCACAGGGGCTTTGGTATGATCAACAAAGGTCTAAACTCAGTCCCTTAGCCAAGCTTGAGCCCCGCGCGTCAAGACAGGAGTGTCATGGAAGAGTCGGGTGCCGCCGCATCGCCGCTGTTCGAACCGATACAGTCCCGCCGGGCCTTCGAGGTAGTCTGCGAGCAGATTCGCCAACTGGTCGCCACCGGCAAGCTCAAGCAGGGCGACAAGCTGCCGCCCGAGCGCCAGTTGGCCGAACAGTTGGCGGTCAGCCGGCTGACGATACGTGAAGCCTTGAGAAGCCTCGAAAACGCGGGGCTCGTCGTCCTTCTGCGCGGCCCGAGGGGCGGCGCTTTCATTCAGAACGGCAGCGACGACAAGATGACCGAGGTGATGCAGGACATGCTCGACCTCGGCACCATCTCGCTGGCGGATCTGACCGAAGCCAGGATCTTCATTCTCGACTCGGTGGTCCGGCTTGCCTGCGAAAGGGCCACGGAAGAAGATCTCGAGCTGATTGCCGAGAACGTCCGATCCAACGAGATCGCGCTGGCTTCCGGCAGCCGGGAAGTCCGGCTGGAGCACGCGACCGAGTTCTATACCCGGTTGGCCGCAGCGACGAAGAACAAGGTCATGATGCTCGTGGTGCGCTCATTGACCGATACGATCAAGGCCATTCTCCAGCGCATCGAAATCTATCCCGCGCAGGACCTTGCCGTCTCGAGAAGGCAGTTCCTGCAAGCCCTGCGCGCGCGCGATCCTGAACAGGCGGCGAAAGAAATGCATGTGCACCTGCAGAAGCTTCACGAACATGTCGTCAAGCATGCCGCGGCGCAGAAAAAATCGCCGGACCTTATCCCCCAGGCCCCGCACCGCTAAGATCAAACACCCGTGGACGCCTGACCCCCGAAGTGCTCCAGGATGGCCGCCGTGTCCAGCACGTCGGCATACTTCGCATGCATGTCCAGCAGGCTCATCGCATGGCTGGACTGCAAACGGTCGAAACAGGCGTCGGCGGCCACGACGATGCGATAGTTGGCGCTGAAGCCGTCCACGACCGTGGCGCGCACGCAGCCCGAGGTGCTGCCCCCGGCCACGACCAGCGAATCGGCGCCCAGCAGGGTCAGGTAGGACTGCAGCGGTGTCGAGAAGAATGCCGACGGTTTCTGCTTGCCGATGACCAGGTCGGCGGGCTGCGGCGCGATTTCCTCGACGATCTCGTCATGATGCCGAGCGGACCGGAGCTGCGGTGCCTCCTGCGGCCTCGACCGTGCATGCTTCCACAGCCAAGAGCCCATGTCCCACTTGTCGTCCCGGTACGCGCCCCGCGTATAGATGACGGGCCGCCGCTGCGCGCGAAAGGCGGCCAGCAGTTCGCGGATGCGGTCGATGGCGTCCCAGCTTGCCTCGCCGCAGGAGTTGGGCCAGCGGCGCACGGAATCGGCGATGGGTTCGCGTCGGTCGCCGCAGAAGCCATAGGTGGCGTCCACGATCACCAGGGCCGGCCGCGCGCCGAATCCCATGCGGGCGCCGTAGCCGGACAACTCGATGATCTCGCGATCGCGCGGTGTCAGGTACGAGTACAGCGATTCGAGCGTGGCCATGTCCGGGATCCCCTTACGCGAAGAGCGCGGCGTCGCCGCGGGCCTTTTCCTGCCATGCGAGCTTGCGGACGAAGTAGTTCCAGGAATGCTCGACGTGCACGGGCGTCATGATCTGCTCGCGCCGGCGCTGACGTACAGGCGGCATCGGGAAAGTCGCCTGCGTGCGCATCTGCGAGCCCAGCACGTGGATGCGCGCGGCGCGCTCCAGGAACACGCCGACGCAGACGGCATGGGCGATGGAGGTGCCGCAGAAGGTCACGCCATGGTTGGCCATCAGCACGGCGAAATGCGGCCCCAGGGTACGGGCCAGCGCGGCGCCCTCTTCCTCGGTCTTGAGCAGCGCGGCTTCGTCGCGATGGCAGGGCAGTTCGTCGAAGTAGTCGGCGTCCAGCGTGAACGGCGCCAGCGCGGTGCCGAACGACGACAGGATGCTGGCGTGGAAGGGATGGGTATGGGCGACGACATTGACGTCGGGGCGCGCCTTCAGGATCTCGGAGTGGATGGGCCATTCCGAATGGCGGCCGCCTTCTCCCTCCAGTTTGGCGCCGTCATGGCCGACCAGCACGAAATCGGCGGCGGACAGGATCTCGCCCAGGCCGCGGGCGTTGCGCTTGAGCCAGAAGCCGCGGCCCTGCGGATCGCGCAGCGACAGGTGGCCCAAGGTCATGTCGCCATGGCCTTCCATTTCCAGGACGCGGCAAGCCGTCGCCAGTTGGTCCAGTTGTTGTTCGATAGACATCGCGGAAGCCTCAATGGGAAGGACGGGAGTTCCGGGCGGCGCCATCGGGCTCCCAGAAGATGATCCTGCCTCGCAGCGCGACGAGCAGGCGGTCGAGGGTGAAACCGATCAGCGCCACGGCGATCACGCCGGCATAGGACTCGGCATACATGAACGAGGCCGACGCGTAGGCGATGTAGTAGCCCAGCCCGGTGCTGTCGCCGATCATCTCGGTGATGATCACGACCACCATGGACAAGGGCAGCGCGACCCGGATGCCCGACATGATGGCGGGCAGCGCGGCCGGCAGCAGTACGCGCAGGAAGATGCGCACGGGCCCGGCCCCCATGTTGCGGGCGCTCCAGACCAGACGCGGCGCCACGGCGCGGATGCCGAAGTAGGTGTTGACGGCGATCGGGAAGGTGCACTCCAGGGCGATCAGCGCGATCTTGGAGGGCGAACCGAAACCCAGCAGCAGGATGAAGACGGGATACAGCGCGATCTTCGGAACCGGGTAGCCGAACGAGAAGATGGGCTCGACCATCCATTCGAACCAGCGGCTGCGGGCCATGAACACGCCCAGCAACACGCCGATGACGATGGCCAGGCCGAAGCCGCTCAACGCGCGCGAGAACGAGATCGACGCGTGATAGACCAGGTCGCCGTTGGCCAGCCCTTCGACGAAGGCCTGGCCCACCTTGACGACCGAAGGCATCAAGCGCGGCGATACCCAACCCGAGCGGGACAACAGTTCCCAGGCCGCGGCCAGGACAGCCAGCGGGTACAGCGGCGCCATGGCCTGGCGGGCGCATGCGCGCAGGCGCTCAACCATGGCGGGCCTCCCCGGGATACTTGTCCGCCAGCAGGCGGCGCCGGATGGCAAGCAGGATGCGGTCACTGGCGAAGCCCATCAGGCCGATGGCCAGGATGGCGGTGTACATCCAGTCGTAGCGCATGGCTTCCTCGGCGCGCACGACCATGTCGCCCAGGCCGTCGTGGGACCCCACCATCTCGGCGGCGAACAGCACGATGAACGAGAGCGCGAGGCCCGAGCGCAGGCCGGTGAAGATCTGTGGCAGCGCGGCCGGGAAGATGACGCGCCGGAAGACATAGGCGGGCCCCGCGCCCATGTTGCGCGCGGCCCAGATCAGGGACACGGGCGTGGCGCGGGCGCCATACAAGGTGTTGATGAAAGTCGGGAAGAATACGGCCAGCGTGATGAGGGCGATCTTCGAGACGTCGCCGAAGCCCAGCCAGGTGATGATGACAGGCAGCAGCGCGACCTTGGGCACGGGGTACAGCGTGGAGACGAGCGGATCGAAGAAGGCGCGCGCCTGCCGCCACACCGCGCTCAGGAGGCCGATGGCCACGCCCAGCGCGGCCCCCATGAAGAAGCCGCTGTACGAACGCACGCCGGACGCCATCGCGTCGCGGACGAGTTCGCCGCTGGCCAGCAATTCCCAGGTCGTGGCGGCGATGTCGGTCGGCGCCACGACGTAACGGGGCGCGCCCGGCTGGCCGGCCGCCAGTTGCATCGCGACCAGCAACGCCACGGGCAGGGTCCAGCCCGCGACCCAGCGCAGCGGACGTTGCCAGGCGCCCGCCGTGGCGGTACGTGCCCCGCTCATGAGCCTTCCCGCGCGCGCAGGACTTCGTCGCGCAGCATGTCCCAGATGCGGGCGTGGTAGTCCATGAACTCGGGCGACTTGCGGATGGCGGCGCCGCGCGGCCGCGGCAGCTCCACGCGCAGGTCGGCCTTGATGCGGCCGGGCCGCGCCGTGAAGACGATGATGCGGTCGCTCAGGTAGATGGCCTCTTCGATGTCGTGCGTGACGAACAGCACCGTTCGGCGGTCCTGCTGCCAGATATCGGTCAGCTCTTCCTGCATCAGTTCGCGCGTCTGCGCGTCCAGCGCGCCGAACGGCTCGTCCATCAACAGCATCTTGGGCTCGTAGGCCAGCGTGCGCGCCAGCGCCACGCGCTGCCGCATGCCGCCCGACAGCTCGCCGGGGTAGGCGTTCTCGAACCTGGCCAGCCCGACCATGGCGATGTACTTGCGCGCGATCTCCAGGCGCCGCGCCTTGGGCAGCCCCTGCACTTCCAGCGACCAGGCCACGTTGCCCAGCACCGTGCGCCAGGGAAACAGCGCGTAGTCCTGGAACAGCATGCCCCGGTCGGGCCCGGGCGCGGAGACCGGGCGACCGGCCAGGCTGATCGTGCCGCTGGTGCGCGGCTCGAACCCGCCCACCATATGCAGGAAGGTACTCTTGCCGCAGCCCGAGGGGCCGACGATGCTGACGAACTCGCCTTCGGCGATGGACAGGTCGAAATCCTCCAGCGCGGTCACGGCCTGGCCGTTGCGCAGGAAGCGCTTGCCGACGCCCTGCGCCTTCAGGTAGCCGGCGGTGCTGGTGCTCGCGTTGGCGTTCATTTCGGCAGGTAGCTCATGTCCACGACCTTGGCCGGATCCAGGCTGTCCAGATAGCCGAAGTCCTTCAGTTCGGTCACCATCCTGCGCATGGAGTCCAGGTCGACCTTGCCGTCCAGCGGATGCAGGTACTTGCGCATGCCCAGCGACACGTCCAGCGGGATGTTGACGAATTTGGCGTCGATCAACTGCTGGTGGCTTTCGCGCGGATGGTTGACGTAGAAATCGGTGGCCTTGACCAGATCGGCCAGGAAGGCGCGCAGCGCGGCGGGATGCCTGGCGGCGAACTCTTCCTTGACCAGCAGCAGCATCAGGTCTTCCTGCTGCCCGATACCCTCGGTGGACGTGAAGACCGTGCGCATGCCGCCGCGCTTCTCCTCGAAGGCGGCGAAAGGCTGCGGGAAGGCGCCGATGTCCAGCTTGCCGGCGCGCACCGCCTCGCCCTGGGCGGGGAACGGAACGGCCACCCATTTGACGTCGCGCTGGGGATTGAGCCCGTGCTTCTTGATCGCCAGCCGGGCCCAGATCTCCGCCGACGAACGCGCGCCGTTGATACCGACGGTCTTGCCCTTCAGGTCGGCGATGGTCTTGATCGGCGAGCTGTCGAGCACCATGTATTGCGTGGCGAAGCCCTTGGGACCGCCTTCGCGCGACAGCGAGGCGACGATCTTGAACTTGATGCCCTGGGCCGCGGCCATCATGACGCTGTGGGCGGAACCGGTGGCGATGTCCAGTTCGCCGGCCTCGAATGCTTGAAAACGTTTATCGGTGCCCCGGAACAGGGTGTACTCGAGCTTGTAGTCGCGGTTCTGTCCCGGCGTGACGGCGGGCGAAGCCTTCATCGTCCACAGCGGCTCCTCGGCGGACGAACCATGACCCACGCGAATAGGAACGACCTCGGCCAGGCTGGCCGTGGAAGCTAGAAAAAACAAGGATAAGGCGGCACAGCAGAGCGTCTTCATCGCGGCTTTCATATGGCGGTCTCTCCTGGGGTTGTCACGACTGCGTCAGGGCCGATTGTAGGTTCTTGCCTCCGATGAAACGACCAAGTTATTCTTGCTTGGCCAGCAATTTTTCTTATCGGACGTATTTCCTGATGCAAGAACGCAACCACATGCGGCACCTGCGGGCGCTGATCGCCGTAGTGGAAGAAGGCGGCATCGCGCACGCGGCCGAGCGCCTGCTGCGCACGCCTTCGGCGGTGGCCAGTTCCATCCGCCAGCTCGAAGCCAGCTTCGAGGCCCCGCTGTTCGAGCGCCAGTCTTCGGGTATGGCGCCCACGCCCTTCGGCGATGCGGCCTACCGCCGCGCGCTGCGCATCGATGCCGAGCTGCGCCAGGCCTGTGCCGAGCTGACCCCCTACCGGGTCTCGCCCGGCGCGCCGCTGTTCGCCATGCTGGTGGGAGAACGCCAATTGACGGCGCTGGTCCGTCTGCGCGAAATGGGGCACATGCCCAGCGTGGCGGCGGTGATGGGCCTGACGCAGCCCGCGGTCAGCGCCCTGCTCAGGCAGGCAGAAGCCTCGCTCGAGCTGCGCCTGTTCCGCCGCACCGCCAAGGGCATGGCCGTGACCGAAGCGGGCGAGCTGCTGCTGTTCCGCGTCAGGCGGGTGCTGGCCGAACTGCGGCACCTGGAGGCGGACATCGCACAGCAACGCGGCGAAATGAGCGGCCGCGTCATGTTCGCGGCATTACCGTCCATGCGAACCCGGGTGTTGCCCCAAGCCATCGCGGCATTGGTCGGCAAGCATCCCAATGTCCAGATCTCCATGGTGGACGCACCGTTCGAGATCCTGTTCGCGGGCGTGCACTCCGGCGAGATCGATTTCATCCTGACCGGCCTCAATGCCAACTACTCGCATCGGGATTTCCTGATACGCGTGATCGGCCGCGACCACCTGGTCGTGGTCACGCGCGCAGGGCATCCACTATGCGCCCAGGATCGCGTCGAAATTGCCGATCTCGTGCGCTATCCCTGGGTGCTGCGGGATCGCGGGGCGCCGACGCGCGAGTTGCTGAACGACTTGTTCCACCAGTTGGGGATCGCTGCCCCGCACGTGGCGGTGCAGGCGGGAGACCTCGGCTTGCTGCGCGGCCTCCTGCAGCATAGCGATGTGGTGTCGGCGGTATCGCCCGAGTACCTGAGCTACGAGATTGCCTCGGGCGCCGTCAAGGTGCTGGAAGTCGAACTTCCCCACACCGGACGCGAGATCGGCTTCATCCTGCGGCGCGATGCGCAACCTTCGCTGTTGTGCGAGAAGCTGATGCAGCACATCGAAGCGGCGACCGCGGGCACCCTGGCGCCCGAGGCCCCCTCCCAGCCTGGGGCCATGCCGGCCGTCACCCCAGGTTGACGCCGCTGCGCTTGACGACTTCCCCCCAATAGCGGTATTCGCTGCGCACGTACTCGTTGGCTTCCTGCGGACTCCGGCTGCTGCGCGGCAAGGCGCCTATGGTGCGCAGGCGGTCCTTGAAATCCTGGGTCTGCGCAATCCGGCTCAGGGCCGCGAAATTGCGGTCGACCAGATTCTTCGGCACGCCGGCGGGGTACATCAGCATCAGCCAGGTCACCGCGGTGAACTTGGGAATGCCCTGCTCCATCAGCGTAGGCGCGGCCAGCACGCCATCCAGGCGCTGCGCGCTGCCTGCGCCCAGCACGCGCAACTTGCCGGACTCGACCAACGGCTTGGTGGCCGCCGCGGTCTCCAGCGCGATCGACACCGTTCCGGCCATGACGTCGGTCAGTCCGCGCGAGCTGCCCTGATACGGTACGTGAACGATGTCCACGCCGGCATGACGCTTGAACTCCTCCATCGCCAGGTGCGACACGGTGCCGTTGCCCGACGACGCATTGGTCAGCTTGCCCGGGTTCGCCTTCGCGTAGGCGATGAGCTCGGCGACATTCCTGGCGGGCACGGCGGGATTCGCCACCAGGACGAACGGCAGGTCGCCGACCAGGCCGATGGCCTCGAAGTCCTTGGTCGAATCGTAGGCGACGCTCTTGTACATGTGCGGATTGGTCGCCACCGCGGACATATGGGCCAGCATCATGACGCTGCCGTCGTTGGGAGCCTTGGCGAGATAGCCCAGGCCCAGGCTCCCCCCCTGGCCCGGCTTGTTCTCCACGATGTAGTTGTCGCCGGTCGCGGCCGCGAGTTTCTCGGCCAGCATGCGCGCCACGATATCGGTGGCCTGGCCTGGCGGGAATCCCACCAGTATCCTAACCGTCTTGCCGGTCGACGGTGCCTGCGCGTAGGCGTTGCCCAGCAACGCCGCTGCCGCGCCGGCCAGCAGAAACCTGCGGCGTCCTGCTTGCGTAGTCTCCATGGATGTTTCCTCGTTCTTGTTTCGACTATGAGATGACCGCTGCCCCGGCCAGCGTTGCCGCCACGCCCAGGGCGAAGGCCACGATCAGCCACCAGCCCGGCACGCGTGTCGTTGCATCGGCACCGGCCGGCACCGGCGGCACCGCGTCGGCCGGGCTCGCCGGCCCGCCGCCGGTGGCCCGGGCGGCCGGCGCGCCCGCCTCCTCCGGCGTGAACTGCTTGCGAAAGGCCTTGAAGAAATCGTCGGAAATCTTTCTGGCCACGCTGTCGATCAGGCGGCCGCCGACCTGCGCCAGCTTCCCGCCCACTTGCGCCTGCGCCGCGTAGGCCAGTTCCGTGCCCCCGTCCGCCTCCTTCAGATCGACCGACGCCGACCCCTTGCCGAACCCCATCGCTCCGCCCTGCCCTTCGAACACCATGACGCAGGAAGCGGGCGGCACGGCTTCGGTCAGGCGCAGCGAGCCGTTGAAGCGCGGCCGGAGCGGCCCGATGGCGGCGGTGATCACGATGCGAAACTCATCGGGGCCCGCCTGTTCGACCGACTCGCATCCCGGAAGACAGCGTTTGAGCGTGGCGGGGTCGTTCAAGGCCTTCCAGACGTCGGCGCGGGGCGCGGCAATGACTTGGGTACCGGTGATTTCCATGAACCCCTCGACCTCAGCCGTGCTGGCGCTTCATGGCCGCAGCCGTATTGACCATGGAATGGAGCGTCCGCGCGTAATCGATGGCGCCAAGCTCGTCCATGCGGGGGGCGACATGCAGATACTCCTTGAGCCCCAGGATGGCCGGACGGGGACGGCTCGTCAGCAGTTCGCAGAAGCGGGCGAGTTCGGCATCGAGCTTGTCCGCGGCCACGACGGTACTGACCAGGCCGTAGGCCATGGCGCGCTGGGCGTCGATGAAGTCGGCGGAATAGGCCATCCACAGGATGGCGTTGCGATTGACGCGGTCGTACAGCGCCGACATGACCATGGTCGGCATCACGTTGTGCGCGATCTCGGGAATATTGAATGTCGCGGTATCGCTGGCGAACGACACGTCGCAAAGCGCGGCGATGGCGGTGCCGAATCCCATGGCCCGGCCCTCGATGGCGGCGATGACCGGCACTTGCGCGTTCCGTATGGCCTTGTAGCTATTGAAGATCGCGTCGTACTCCGGACGCCGCGCATAGGCCTCGGGAGACGGCGCGGGCGAACCGGGGTCGCGGGCGCGTCCGGTGCAGAAATCCGGCCCGACGCTGCGCAGCACGACGGCATCCGAGGTGTGGTGCGCGTTCAGGATGGCATCGGCGAATGCCACGGCCATCGCGTCCGTCACGCCATTGTCCTGCGGACGATTGAAGGTAATGCGAAGAATACGGCCGTCCTGCTCTATCGAGAGTTGCTCGCTCATGTACTGCCTCCTGAGGTGAAAGGAAAATGTCGCCGACCGCCGAACGGGCTCATTGGCGGTTGCGGACGCGATCGAAATGGCGCAACAGGGCGCCCTGGAATGCGGCGGGTTGATCGATGTTGGGCAGATGGCCGGCGTCGGGAATCACCTCGAGTTCGGCCCCCCGTATCAGCGACTGCAAATGCCGCATCGCGTCGGGCAAGGGTCCGTCGTTGGCCCCTACCAGCAGCGTGGTCGGTACCGTGATGCCGCCGACGTCGGCCAGATAGTCCAGGCCCTGGATCGCCTGCGCGCAGCCGATGAACCCCGCGTCCGAAGTGGCGGCCGCCTGCTGCCGGAAACGCCGGGCGACGTCGGGATGCGCGTCCGCGAAGGGCCGGCCGAACCAGCGCTCGACCGTGGCATCCGCGAGCGCGGCAGTACCCTGCTCGCGCGCAATGGCGATACGCTCGGCCCAGACCGGCTGCAGTTCCGGCGGCGTATCGGCACGGGCATCGCACAGGCAGAGGCTCGACAGCCGGCGGGCATGCCGGATGCCCAGGCCGAATCCGCTCATGCCGCCCAGCGATAGCCCCACGTAATGGACACGCTCGATGCCCAGCGCGTCGAGCACCGCGATCGTATCGGCAGCCAGCGCGTCCATGGTGCAAGGTCCGGCAGGCGGCTGCGATTGCCCGTGTCCGCGCGTATCGGCCCGGATGACGCGGTATCCTCGCGCCGCCAGCAAGGCCGCCTCGTCGTCCCACATCATGCTGGACGACAGGATGGAGTGGGTCATGAATATCGGCGCTCCCGCCGGGTCGCCCTGGACCAGAACCGCGATCTCGCCCGCCGGACCGGCCACCCGCAGCGTTTCCTGTCGCGACTTCGCAGCGTTGTCCGTCGTTGCCATCACACCTTCTCCATCTCGGAAACATCGGGCCGCTCGGACAATACCCGCGGCTCGCCCGAGGCACGCCGCAACGCGTTCCAGATCGCCTGCGGCGTCATGGGCAGGGCGTCGATGCTGGCCCCCACCTGTGCCAACGCGTCGTTGATCGCACCGGCAATCGCCGCCGGGCTGCCCAGATACCCCGCCTCCCCTGATCCCTTCTGGCCGAACTCCGTCAGCGGCGACGGCGTGCAATGGTCGACGATGGTGACGGCGGGAACTTCCAGCGCGCTCGGCAGCAGGTAATCCATGAAGGTGCCGGCAAGCAGCTGTCCCTCGTCGGAAAAGGCGAACTTCTCCATCATCGCCGCGCCCAACCCGTGCGCGATCCCGCCATAGGTCATCCCATGGACGACGTCGGGGCTGATCATCACGCCGCAATCGTGGCCGCACACGTAGCGATGGAACGTCGTCTTGCCGGTATCGGGGTCGATGCTGACCAACACGACGTGCGACTCGAACGAATGGCAGGGATACATCTGCACCCGGCCGTCCTCGGTCGGCATCTTTCCGCCGGTGGGCACTTCCCAGACGAACTTTTCCTGCAACCCAGGCTCGGTGCCTTCGGGCAGTTTGTGGAACATGCGATGCGCGATCTCCACCAGGCTGTCCCACGAAATGCGCCGCGCGGAATCGGACTTCGATACGACGTCGCCGCCGTCGTACGCCAGTTGCTCCTCCGCCAGCCCGAGGTTGTGCGCGGCGATGCGCAGCAATTTGGCGCGCAATTTCTTGGCGGCGCCAGCCGCCGCCCCGCCCAGCATGATGGCCATGCGGCTGCCGACGGGGCTGTTCGAGGGCAAGGCGTTGAGCGAATCGGCGTGCAGGACGCGGATGCCGTCCGGCTCGCGCTGCAGGATCTCGCCCACCACGGTCGATACCAGCGTCTCGTGCGCCTGGCCCGAGGTCGAGGTTCCCATCAACGCCGTCACGGAACCGGAGAGGTCGATGCGCACGAGGCACGAATCCATCCAGGTGGTCGTCGTGTTCTTGGGATTGAACAGCGGCTCGAAGGCGGAGTTGCCCCCCGAGGGCTCGAGGCAGGTCGAGATGCCGATGCCGGCCAGCAATCCGCGCTGGCGCAATTCGTCGCGCTGGCGCTGGATCTGTTCGAGCGAGGCGGCATCCAGTGCCTTGCCGAGGACCGCCGCGTAGTCGCCCGAATCGTAGGTGGTGCCGCTGGGGATCAGATAGGGAAATTCGTCCTTGCCGATAAGGTTGCGGCGGCGCAGCTCGATGCGGTCCAGCCCCAGGAAGCGCGCCACCTTGTCCATGCCGGTTTCGATGGCGTAGTTGGTCGGGGATTGCCCGAACCCGCGCACCGCCTCCTGCGGGGTCTTGTTGGTCATTACCGACACGGCATCGTATTCCACGCTGGCGATCCGGTACGGGCCGACGATCGCGCCCACCGGCTTGCCCAGTTGCAGCGGCGCCCGGCCCGAATAGGCGCCGATGTCGTCCACCGCGCGCATCCGCATGGATTTGACGATGCCGTCGCCGTCGAACGCCAGCGTCACGTCGAAGACGCGGTCCGGCCCCTGCATGTCGCCGCCCCGCATGTTCTCCAGCCGGTCCTCGATGAACCGGACGGGGCGGCCCAGCTTTCGCGCCAGGTAGCCCACCAGCACCGAATGCTTGATGCCGCGCTTGACCCCGTAGCTGCCGCCGACGTCCACGTCGTAGTGCACGCGCACCGCGTTGCCCGGCAGCCGCAGCGCACGGGCCAGCAGATCGGGATACTTCGGCATCTGGATGGATGCCCAGACGTCGAGGATGCCGGTCGCATCGTTCCACCAGGCGCTGACCGCGAATGTCTCGATGGGCACGGTCGCGCTGCGCGCCCAATGCACGCGATACGACAGCCTGTGGGGCGCCCGGGCGAAATGCTCGTCCACCTCGCCCCAATTGAAGACGCGGCGGAAGATCACGTTGGACCCATGCAGCGGATGCACCTGCGGCGCGGCGGGTTCCATCGCGGCCAGCGGATCGACGACGTGGTCGATGGGTTCGTACTCGACGGCCACCGCCTCGGCCGCGTCTTCGGCCAGCGCACGAGTGTCGGCCACGACCGCGGCCACCCACTCGCCGGCGTAGCGAGCCACGCCGTGGGCAAGCGGGAACCGCTTCACCTGCGGGGCATCGACGCCGGGCAGCATGGGGTCGGTCTGCGCGCAGAGTTCCTCTCCGGTCAGGACGGCATGCACGCCGGGCATGGCCAGCGCCGCGGAGGCGTCGATGGACCGTATCCTGGCGTGCGCATGCGGACTTGCGACGATGGCCACGTGCAGCACGTCGGGCAGCTGTATATCGGCGGCATAGCGCCCCTGCCCCGTCACGAAACGGCGGTGCTCCACGGCGCGGCGGTGCTTGCCGATATAGCGGAATTTCCCGGGCTCAGTCATGCGACGACTCCTGCGCCGTCCCATGCTGGACGGCATCCACGATCTGTTGATAGCCGGTGCACCGGCACAGGTTGCCACTGATGGCCTCGCGGATCTGCGCCTCGTCGGGACGAGGGTGGCGCGCCACGAGCGCGTGGCAGGCGATCAGCATGCCCGGCGTGCAATAGCCGCACTGCAAGGCATGCTTCTCGCAGAACGCGTCCTGGATGGCGGACAGCCGGCCTCGTTCCGGCGCCAATCCCTCCACGGTCGTTACCGACAGGCCGTCGGCCTGGACCGCGAACATGCAGCAGGACCTGACGGGCTCGCCGTCGAGCAGGACCGAACACGCGCCGCAGACACCGTGTTCACAGCCGATGTGCGTGCCGGTCAGCTTCAGCGTGTCGCGCAGGAAATCCACCAGGGTGGTGCGCGGCTCGACCTGGGCCTGCCGCACGACGCCGTTCACATTGATGGAGATATTCATGAGTCGGGGAAATTCCATGGCTAGACGGTCCGTACCGAAGACTTGGCCGATTGCGCGGCCTGGCGAAGAACGCGTACCGCCAGCACTGCCGCCAGGTGGCGCCGGTATTCGGCGGTCGCATGCAGATCGCTGCCGGGTTCGCACGCCGCCGCCGCGTCCTCGGCCACGCCACGCAGCAGATCGTCGTCCAGCCTCTGCCCTTCCAGGCGCTGCGCCAACTCGGGAAACCTGCGGGGTACGCCGTCGACGCCACCAAGGCCGAAAGCGGCGCGCCGGCAGACCCCCGAGGCGTCGACACGAACCTGCGCGGCGGCCGACGCCATGGCGAAGTCCCCGTGCCGTATCGCTATCTCGTCGAATGCACAGCCGGTACCGCGCGCGTCCCACACGGGCCACTCAATGGCGGTCAGGCACTCTGTGTCGCGGGTGTCGGTGAACATGGGTCCCAGGAAGAAATCTCCGGCGGCGACACTGCGCTCGCCCTCGTCCCGGCTGGTCAAACGCAATCTCGCGTCGAGCACGAGGGCGGCCAGCGGCAGCTCGGCTGACGGGTCGGCATGCACCAGGCTCCCGCCCACGGTGCCGCGGTTACGCGTCTGGCCATGTCCCACCCAGCGCAGCGCGGCGGCGACCAGGGGGATCCGCGCATGCAGCGAGGTCTCGTCTTCCAGGGTTCGCTGGCGCACCACGGCGCCGGTCACCACGGCCTTATCCGAGACGTCCAGCGACCGCAGCGCGGACACCCGGTGGATGTCCACCAGCAGCGCGGGGCGCGCCAGGCGCATGGCCATCATCGGCACCAGGCTCTGGCCGCCGGCCAGCAGCTTGGCCTCGTAGCCGTGCTGGTGCAGAAGTTCGAGGGCATGGTCCAGGCCCTCGGCACGCACATAATCGAAAGGAGCGGCTTTCACGATAGTATGTATGGTCAGTCGAGCGAGAGAAAACCTGAGGGGCCGGCGGGGTTGGCGCAGGCCGGCCCAACCGGCTTGCAGGATTCGTTTTGCATGGGCAGCAGTGTGAAGGTGGGCCGCTCCGGCGGCAAAGTAATAATCTTCACGTGGCGTGAGTTATAGTCACGCCGGCCAGCGCAGCAACAGGAGACTTCATGAGAAAGCTGCCCCCGCTCAACGCCGTGCGGGCGTTCGAGGTGGCCGCGCGCCATGTGAGCTTTACCAAGGCCGCGGCGGAACTGAACGTCACGCACGGCGCAGTCAGCCGCCAGGTCGCCCTGCTCGAGGAGTGGCTGGGCGTCGCGCTCTTTCACCGCGCGCCTTCGCAGTTGACGCTCACCGAGGCCGGCCGCGGCTATCTGAACGAGGTCTCGGCGGTGTTCGATCGCCTGGCCACGGCATCGATGTACGTCATGCAGCAGGCGGCGCCCATCGTGCTGCGCGTCAATGCCCCGCCCACGTTCACCATGCGCTGGCTGATCGCGCGCATGTCGGTGTTCCAGCGCAAGCGTCCCGACGTCGAGGTCCGCCTGACCACATCGCTGGCGCCGCCGAATTTCCAGGAGAACACCTACGACATCGCCATCCGCGGGCAGCACGGGCCGTTGGACGACTGCCGGTCCATCCCCTTCATGACGGAGATCATCGCCCCCATCTGCCACGTCGACCTGCAGGAGAGCCTGAGGCTTTCCCATCCGCGCGACCTGGAGGCGCATACCCTCATCAGCTATGCCACGGAGCCGTACGCGTGGAGCGAATGGCTGGAAGCCGCCGGCGTTCCCGGCCTGAAACCCGCCAATACGCTGGGCTTCGAACAGATGTACTTCGCCCTGCAGGCGGCGTCCGAGGGGCTCGGGCTGGCCATGGTCCCGCTGTTCCTGGCCATCGACGAGATCCTCGCCGGCCGCCTGTGCGTGCCTTTCGGTCCCCTGGGCGTGAAGCGGCGCACGTACTACGCCAACAGCGCCGCGACGCTCAAGGCGCAGACGCTGACCGGCGACTTCTGCGATTGGCTGCAGCGGGAAGGCCGCGATACCGAGCAGTCGATCACGGCCTGGGCGGCGAGCCAGGGATGGGCGCTCTGAAAACCGGCGGCGTTGCGGACTACTGCGGCGCGATGCCGGCGTCCTTGACGATCTGCCCGTAGCGTCTGGTTTCCTGGCGCACGAATTCCGCGAATGCCTGGGGCGAACGGCCGTCCGGTTCGAAGCCGCCCTTCTCCAGCATGCTCGCGACCTCGGGCGCCTTGAGCGCCTTGGCGACCTCGGCGGCGAGCCTGTTCACCACCGCGGGCGGAGTGCCTGCCGGCGCGAACCATCCCGCCCAGGTCCCCATGACGACGAAGTCGTCGATACCCGCTTCCTTCATGGTCGGAACCTCGGGAAATTCCTTGGACCGGCTCTCGCCGGTGAACGCGATGGGGCGGATCTTGCCCGACTGGACGTACGGAATCACCGTGGGCGGGGACAGCATCATGACGTCCACCTGTCCCGCGGCGATGGCATTGAGCGAGCTGGCGCTACCCTTGAACGGAATGTGCAGCATGTCGACGTGCGCTTTCTTGGCGAATCCCGCCGCCGCCAGGTGCAGGGCGTTGCCGATGCCCGGAGACCCATACGTGAGCTCCTTCTTGCGCGCGAGCTCGACCAGCCCGGCAACGTCATGGACCGGCAGCCCTTGCCGCACGACCAGCAGATAGCCGGTTCCGACGGCCAGGTTGGTAACGGGCACGAAAGTGCTGGACAGGTCGTAGGGCGTCTTCTTGTGTATGAACGTGTTGATGACGATCGATGGCGAGGTATGCAGAATGGTATAGCCATCGGGCGCGGCCTTGGCCGCATCGGCGGTGCCGATCAAGGCATTGGCGCCCGCCTTGTTGTCGACCACGATGCCCCATTCGGACTGCTTGTCGATCTGGGCGGCAACCACGCGGCCCAGCGTATCGATGGTGCCTCCCGCCTCGAAAGGCACCACCAGGCGGATGGGCCGGGCCGGAAACTCGGCCGCGGCAGCCGGACCGGCCAGGACCGCCAGGGCGCCCACCATCATGAGCATGCGCATCGCGTGCATTGTCGTCTCCATTTCTCGGGTTCTCGGACCTGGACGGAAATATAGACACCCACACGGTGCGGTGCCCTACCCGCCAGTGCGGAAACCTACCCCAGCGTCGGTTTTTTTCATGGGCTCGGCCAAGCCTGGGGATCAGGCGATAAGCGCAACGCCCCGCCGGTACTGGCTGGGAGGAATGCCGAGATTGCGGCGGAAGAAACGCGTGAAATGATGCGGTTCGGAAAACCCCAGATCGTCGGCCAGCACGTTTACCGAGGTCGAGCATTCGGTCAGCGTCTTGAACGCGCTCTCCATGCGCAGCGTATTCATGTACAGGATGGGAGACATGTTCGTGTGCTGGCGGAAGAGCGAGAAGAAATGCTGGCGCGACAGGCTGTGCAGGCCGGCCAGTTCTTCGCAGGTAATGGTCTGGTCCAGGTGGTCGCCGATGTACTGGATTGCCCGTGCGATGCGCGTGTCGGGACGGTGGCGCATCTTCAGCCTGTAGGTGTCGATCCAGTTGCGCCGCACCGCGAAAAGGTGCGTGATCGCAAGCATGAAGTCCGACAGCGCCGCCTCGACCGCCCGGTTGGGCAGGCCGGAGGGGGACGAACCGAGCACTTCGAGCACGAGCCGATCCACCAGCTTGCGGATGGATAGCGGCACGCGCACCTGGGCGGAGGGGAAGAAGTCCGGCATGCCGCTGCCCGAGAGCAGCGGATCGTGCTCCGCCAGCCAGGCCGGCTCCATGCAAAGGATCAGGACAGTGGTGCGTTCCCCCTCCCGCGGCTGCAGCTTGGAATGCGGTTCCCATGCGTTGACCAGAACCAGCGAGTCTTCGGATAGCCGGACGGTTTCGCCTCGTACCGTGTAGAAAGCGTCCGCGCCCGCGACCTTGACCAGCACGTGGCATTGCGGATGGGCATGGGTGACCAGGTCATGGTCGGAATCAAGCATGGACGCACGCCCGAAAGCGCCTTGATAGAGCCTGACGGCCTTGGTCATTCCTGCCTCCGCTGTCCGAGTCGCGTTTCCCGGCGTGTTCTTGTCCGCATGGCAGCGCCGCACCGGCGCTGCGTCCCGTGGTCGGGGTCTTGAGAATATCCAGAAAGAAAGCGCCGATCCAGCCACGCGCGGGACCATGGAAAGACCGTGTCAGTTTTTTTCACGAGACACGCCTCCACGGTGATTTTTCCTGTCGCGACCGGAGGCAAGATCCGACTGGAGGGTATGGATACTCCCGAGGGCACTTCCTATCATCCCGCCACGAGATCAGCCCATGTCCCGGAGGTGGCGCCCAAACCATGCAACACACTCTCACAGACGACACACGCGCCACCGCCGGCCTCCTGCTGGAAGGCCTGACGGAGATCGGCATCGATTACCTGTTCTGCAACATGGGAACCGACCATGCTCCCATCATCGAGGAATTGGCGCGCCTGCGCGAGCGGGGGGAGAAAGCGCCGCAGGTGATCCGCTGCCCGCACGAGAACACGGCTGTGCACATGGCCGCAGGCTACGCCCTGGTGACAGGCAGGGGCCAGGGTGTCCTGGTCCACGTCGACGTCGGCACGGCCAATGCCTCGATGGCCATGCACAACCTGTTCCGCAGCCGCCTGCCCGTTCTCCTGATGGCCGGCAAGGCGCCCTTTACCGCGGCAGGGGAACTGCCTGGTACGCGCGACAACTACGTGCACTACATCCAGGAGCCGTTCGACCAGGGCAGCCTGGTCCGCCCCTTCGTGAAGTGGGAATGGACCTTGCCCTCCGGCATTGTGGTGAAGGAGGCGCTGCGCCGTGCCCAGGCGTTCATGCAGAGCGAACCCCAGGGTCCGGTCTACCTGATGCTGCCGCGCGAAACGCTGGCCGAACCCTGGCCGGTTGATCGCATCAAGTCCTATCCGGAAGCGCAATTCGGCGCCATCGCGCCGGCCGGCGCCGATCCGCGCCAGCTCGACGCCGTGGCCGACCGCCTCCTGGCGGCCGAGCGGCCCATTCTGATCACCTCGTTCGGCGGCCGCAATCGCCGTACCTCGGCGGCCATCGAACGCCTGGCCAGCCTGGCCGGCATACGCGTCTTCGAATCGAACCCGGTCAACAACATATCCCACGAAGGCCCCAATTTCTGCGGTTTCCAGCCGGGCGGCGCGATCCCTGACGCCGACGTCGGCCTCATGGTGGACACGGACGTGCCGTGGTTCTCGCGCGATATCCAGCCGCATGCCCGCGCCTTCTGGGCGCAGATCGACGTCGACACGCTGAAGACGGCTTCGCCGATGTGGAGCTTTCCTGCAAACGCGCGGATCCAGGGCGACAGCGCGCGCATCCTCGAACAATTGGCCCAGGCGCTCGAGGAGAAATCCACGCCGGCATTCGCCAGCGCGGTCGAGGACCGCAACGCGCGCATCGCCGCCGAGAACGAACGGCGCCGGCGCAAGGCACGGGACAAGGCCGCCGATCCGGGCGCGCCCGGCCGGATCAACCCGCACTTCCTGTTCGCCGAACTCGACAGGCGCCTGCGGCCCCAGGACATCGTCTTCAACGAAGCGGTCCGCAATTCCCCCGCCCTGGCGGAGCAGCTCACCCGCCCGCTGCCCGGCACCCTGGTGCGCGTCGGCGGCGGCGGGCTGGGCGCCTCCGGCGCCATGGCCCTGGGCGCGCGGCTTGCCGATCCGGACCTGATGGCGATACAGGTGGTGGGCGATGGCAGTCTCTACTTCAACATCCCGAGCTCGGTCCTGGCCGTCTCGGGTTTCTATGGACTGCCCATCCTGGTCGTCGTCGTCGACAACGCCGGATGGTCGGCGGTCAAGGAATCGACCCTGCGCGTCTATCCGGACGGCAGCGCAAGACGGCAGGACGCCTACGAGGCGGAGCTGCCGGGCAATGCGGACTTCGCCAAGCTCGGGGAAGCATTCGGCGCCTACGGCGAGCTTGTCGACGACCCCGCCCAGGTAGGCGCGGCACTCGACCGGTGCATCCACGCAGTCAGGGCAGGACGCTCCGCCGTCCTGCATGCCAAGGTCGTACGGATCTGACTTCAAGGAGATGCTCATGAACAAGCAAACGCGGCGGGCGACGGCTGCATTCTTCGCGGTGGCGACGCTGTTCGCCTGCGCGCCGGGCGCGCGCGCAGGCGAAACCTACCCATCGAAACCCATCCAGATCGTCGTGCCCTATGCGCCCGGCGGCTCGACCGACTTCGCCGCGCGCAATCTCGCGCTGGGGCTGGAACGCAGGCTGGGACAGACGGTGGTGGTCGTCAACAAGCCTGGCGCCAGCGGCACGATAGGCGTCATGTCCGTCGCGCGAGCGGCGCCGGATGGCTACACGCTGCTGCTGGGACTGAATACCGAGATGGTCATCATCCCGCAGGTACGCAAGGTGCCGTACCGACCCGAAGACTTCGAGCCGATTGCGATCGTCGGCTCGACGCCGCTGGTACTCATCGGCAGGAAAAGCTTCAAGGCTGCCAACTTCCAGGACTTGCGCCAAGAGATCGCCCGCCAGCCGGGCAACTACAACTTCGGCGGCGCGGTCGGCAGCCCGGCCCACCTTGCGGGCGAATGGCTCAAGCGGTCCACGGCGCTCGACATCAAGCACGTGCCCTACAAAGGCGGCGCGCAGGCGGCCAACGACGTGGCGGGCGGGCACCTGGACCTGTACTTCTCGGGGATCCTGCCGTCCAAGGCCCTGATCGATGCCGGCGAGATCAAGGCCTATGCGGTAACCAGCGCGACCCGGTCGCCCACGCTGCCCAACGTCCCGACCTTGAAGGAAGCCGGACTGGACGACTTTGTCCTCGCCAACTGGAGCGGTCTGTTCGCCCCGCGCGGCACGCCAGCGCCGATACTGTCGCTGTTGAGCGGCAAGGTCCGCGAAACCCTGGCGGATCCAGGGTTCCAGGCCGCGATGGCCAAGGAAGGCATCGATATTCCGGACACCGGCTCGCCACAGTCATTTCTCAAGGAAGAACACGGCAAGTTCGGCCGGCTCATCAAGGCATTGAACCTGGCGCTCTAGAAAAAATCCGACTCCCGGGTAGGTAGCAGGACTGGGCGGTAGGGTGTCGGCAAGCCTCTCTCCCTATCATTTTCTGCATCGTTTTCCACCGGCAGATGCAGGCGTGCTGACCCTTCCCCATCTACTGAAGAACACCGTCCAGGCTTACGGCCGGCGCAAGGCGATCATCGATCCGTCGGGCGACCTGAGCTGGAACGACTATCTCGCGCGCGTGGCGCGCACCGCGGGCATGCTCCGGGAGCTTGGCCTGAACCCTGGCGATCGATTCGCCACGCTGTGCCGCAATTCTGTGGACCATGCCCAGTTGCTCCTGGCGGGCTTCTGGTCGGGCATCGTGCCGGCGCCGCTGAATTTCCGCCTGGCTCCGGCGGAGATCGCCGCCATGCTGGAAGATGCCCAGTGCAAGGCCGTCATGCTGGACGACGACTTCATGCCGCTGTTCGAACAACCGCCGCTGGCCTCGTGGCGCTCGCGGGCCATCCGCGTCCGGCTGCAGGACGGACCGGCGGACCTTGCAACCATGGCGGACCTGACCCAGGCCAGTCCACGCGCCTGCGCCCATGACTGCGGGGAAAACGACGAAGCGCTGCTGCTTTATACCGGCGGCACCACCGGACGCGGCAAGGGGGTCAGGCTCACGCATCGCAACATCGTCGCCAACGCGCTGCAGTTGGCCCGAGTGATGTCGCCTTGCGCGGACGACGTCTACCTGCACGTCTCGCCGATGTTCCACTCCACCGACCTGAAAGCCACCGTGGTGACGATGTTCGGCGGCGGCCATACCTATCTGAGCGAGTTCTCGCCCCAGGGTGTGCTGGAAGCCATCGCGCAGCGAGGCGTCACGATCGCCAGCCTGGTACCCACCATGATCATCGGCATTCTCAAGGAGACCGGCATGGACCGCCATGACCTGTCCCGGCTGCGGCTGATCAGCTACGGCACCGCGCCCATGGACGAACAATCGCTGCGCAAGGCCATGGGCCGCTTTGCCCACGTCGGCTTCCACCAATGCTATGGCCTGACGGAGACATCCCCCTATCTGGCGATCCTTGACGAAGCGGCCCATCGGTTCGCGCTGCGCGAACGCCCCGAACTCCTGAAGTCCGCCGGGCGGCTGCTGCCCGCCACCGCCATCCGGTTTCTCGACGACGGCGGCAACGAGGCCGCGCCCGGCCAACCGGGAGAAATCGCCGTGTCCGGGCCGCAGGTGGCGGCCGGCTATCACAATCGGCCGCAGGAAAACGCCGCGACGTTCCGGGACGGCTGGCTCTACACGGGCGACATCGGCCGCCTGGACGAGGACGGCTACCTGCACATTCTCGACCGCAAGAAAGACATGGTGATCACAGGCGGCGAGAACGTCTATACGCGGGAAGTGGAATCCGTGCTCGTCCTGCATCCGGACGTGGCCGATGCCGCCGTCGTCGGCATCCCGGACGCCAGGTACGGCGAGGCGCTGCTGGCGGTCGTCGTACCCGCGGCGTCGCGCCCGGCGCCGGCGGAGATCATCGAGTTCTGCAGGCGCCACCTTGGCGGATACAAGATCCCGCGGCGATTCATGTTCGTCGACATGCTGCCCCGATCGTCGCTCGGCAAGGTCCGCAAGGACGAGCTGCGCCGCGCCTATCTCGAGACGAGGGAAACCTGCTGACACGCCGGCCGACCGCGGTACCGGCACCCGTACCACCCGCAGAAATCGATAACGAGGAGACTTCCATGTACCGATTCCGTCAACGCACGTGGTGGGCCGGCATCCTGCTGGCACTGCTCGTTCCGGCGGCGTCCTACGCCGCCGAACCGGCCTGGCCGCAACGGCCGATCCGGCTGTTGGTTCCCTACGCCGCCGGCGGCTCGACCGATATCGCCAGCCGCCTCATCGCGCAGAGACTCTCGCAGACCCTGGGCCAGCCGGTGGTGGTCGAGAACCGGGGCGGTGCCGCGGGTTCGGTCGGCGCGGCCTATTTCGCCAAATCGTCGCCCGACGATCATTTCTTCATGATGATCACGCCGTCCCAGTTGTCGATCAATCCTTATCTGTACAAAACGGATCTCGGCTACGACGCCGAAAAGGACTTCGTTTCGATCGGGCTCGCGACCCAGACGCCGAACGCCATCGTGGTCTCGCCGTCGCTGAAGGTGAATTCGCTCAGCCAGCTCATCGAACATGCCAGAGCCCATCCCGGCAAGGTGGCGTACTCCAGCGCCGGCATAGGCAGCACGGGCCATCTGCTGAACGAATTGATCAAGACGCTGACCAGAATCGAGATCCTGCACGTTCCCTATCGCGGCAACGGCCCCGCCATGCAGGCCCTGCTGGCCGGCGAGGTGCAGTTCAACACCGACAACCTTCCGCAACTGCTGCCGCAGATCCAGGCCGGCAAGGTCCGCCCCATTGCCGTGACTTCCAGGCAGCGCTGGTTCCAGCTTCCCGACGTTCCCACGGTTACCGAGGCGGGCTATCCGAATCTCACCACCAGTGTCTGGTTCGGCATGGTGGGGCAGGCCAGCCTGCCCAGACACGTCGTCGCCCGCATGAACCAGGCTCTGAATACCGTCCTGATCGATCCGGTTTTCGTCGAGAAGCTCAAGGAAGTCAGCCTGGAAGCCACCCCGAGCACACCGGAGGAAATGGCGGCGCACGTGCGCGCCGAGGCCCGGCGCTGGTCGAAGGTCATCAAGGAGTCCGGCGCGACCGCCGACTGACCCGCCCCCCATCCATCCGCATCCGGAGCATTCGATGTTGCAAGTCACTTCCCTGCGAACCGGCGGCCAGATCCTCGTCGATGCGCTCAAGACACATGGCGTCGACCACGCCTTCTGCGTACCCGGCGAGAGCTTCCTGCCCGCACTGGACGCGCTGCACGCGTCCAGCGACGTCATCAGGACGATCGTCTGCCGGCAGGAAGGCGCGGCGGCGCACATGGCGGAGGCCTACGGGAAACTGACCGGCAAGCCCGGCGTCTGCCTGGTCACCCGGGGACCGGGCGCGACCAATGCCAGCATCGGCGTCCACACCGCCAGCCAGGATTCGACGCCCATGATCCTGCTCGTGGGACAGGTCGGCACACATCTGCTGGAACGTCAGGCCTGGCAGGAGATCGATCTGCGCAGCATGTTCGGTTCGTTGGCGAAATGGGTCACGCAGGTCGACCATCTGGAACGCCTGCCCGAGATGATGAACCGCGCGTTCCAGACCGCGGTCTCGGGCCGGCCGGGCCCCGTCGTCGTCGGCTTGCCCGAGGACGTGCTCTACCGGCATCTGGACCTGCCCGACACCCGGCCCTTCGCGCCGGTACAGCCGCAGCCCGGCGTTGCCGACATGGCGCGCTTGCGCGAGTTGATCGAACTGGCGCGGCGCCCGCTCATGATACTGGGCGGAGGCGGCTGGAGCGCCGAGGCCTGCGCCGGCATCCAGGCTTTCGCGCAAGCCTTCCAATTGCCGGTCGGCACGGCCTTTCGCCGGCAGGACCTGTTCGACAACGCGCATCCCAACTATGCCGGCGACATCGGGGTCGGGATCGCCGAGTCGCTGGCACGGAGGGTACGCCAGGCCGATCTGATCGTCGCGGTGGGTGCGCGCCTGGGCGAGACCACGACCGCGGGATACACCCTGCTGGCCGTACCCTCGATGGAGGCCCGGTTCGTCCATGTCCATCCCGACATCGACGAACTGGGCAAGGTCTACCGACCCGACCTGGCCATCAATGCCGGCATGGCCGACTTCGCGCTTGCCGCGGCGAAGCTCGAACCACCGCGCCACCCGGCATGGACCGGCTGGACACGATCGGCGAACGCAGACTATTGCGCGACGCTCGTCCCCACCGCCATGCCTGGATCCTTGAACCTGGCCGAAGTGGTCCGGCACGTGCGCGATCGGCTGCCCGCCAACGCGATCGTCGCCAACGGCGCGGGCAACTACACCGGCTGGATCCATCGCTTCTTCCAGTACCGCGGCTTTCGCACCCAGCTCGCGCCCGCCAGCGGCGTCATGGGCTACGGGATTCCCGCCGCCTGCGCCGCGGCGGCCATCCACCCGGACCGTCGGGTGGTGTGCTTCGCCGGCGACGGCTGCTTCCTGATGAACAGCCAGGAGCTGGCGACCGCGAAGCAGTACGGCCTGCGCGTGGTCTTCATCGTCGTCAACAACGGCATGTACGGCAGCATACGCATGCACCAGGAGATCCATTATCCCGGCCACGTCTTCGGCACGACGCTGGAGAATCCGGACTTCGCCGCGCTGGCGGCCGCCTATGGCATCGCCGGCTACACGGTGGAAAAGACCGAAGACTTCGCGGCGAACTTCGAGCGTGCGCTCGCCGCCCCGCACGGGGCCCTGATCGAATTGCGCATCGACCCCGAGGCCATCACCCCGCGAACGACGCTGAGCGAACTGCGCGCGCGAAGCGAACAACACCGCTGAGGTCCGACCCCACGCCCGGGCACCTCTCGGTTCCATCCATTGCATGAACGGAGCTTGACATGATCGAACACATTCCCCTGACCGAACGCCAGCAACGAATCGACGCGGCGGGATTGCCGCGGGACGCGACCTCGCAGTTCCTGCAAGCCGTCCAGGCGTGGGAGGCCCGGCCGGCGCCGTCGACGCTGGACGAGGACTCGGCCCTGGTCCGGTCCGTGTGCCACCAGGGACGCCAACTGCTGGCCCGCCTACCGCTCAAATCGGCCCGCGACGCCACGCAGAAAGACGTGGCGCACGTGATCTTCCACCTGATGGCCGACGCGGCCTGGCGCTTCTTCCGGCACCATGCGCACCCCCTGTACCGGGACCTGACGGGCAACGGAACGCGTCCGCTGCGGGTGGACGAACTGGCCTGGCAGGCCGCGGCGCGGCTGCCGGGCATCCTGCCCAGCAAGGACGAGCTGCGGGCGGAAAGCGAATTGCTGCAAAAGGACAAGGACGGGCTGGAAATCAACCAGGGCCTTTTCTTCAGCCACCTGTTCACGGACCGGGCCATCGGTTCGCACCTGATACGGACCATGCTCAGGCCCCTGCCCCAGTCGTTCGAATACCTGGACGAATTCCGCAAGAGCGGACGCGTCCAGCTGGACAAGGCGCTGGTCGAGGCCAAGGCCCAGGCCGGATTCCTGACGTTCCAGAACCTTCGCTACCTGAACGCCGAGGACGACACCACCATGGTGCCCTTCGAGGTGGCGACCGACCTCATCCTCATGCACGCCGACCTGCGGCTGGGCGTCATGCGCGGGGGCGTGGTCGACCACCCGAAGTATGCCGGCCGCCGCGTGTTCTCTGCCGGCATCAACCTGACCCACATCTATCGCGGCAAGAAATCGTACCTGGGCTTCCTGACCAAGAACATGGGGTTTTTCAACAAGGTCCACCGCGGCATCCTGCCTCCCGGGCCCGACAGCCTGGACGTACCGCTGGACGAACCCGAATCCACCGTCGAGAAGCCGTGGGTGGCGGTCATCGAAACGTTCGCCATAGGCGGCGGGTGCCAGTTGCTGCTCGTGGCCGACTACGTCATCGCCGAATCCGGCTCCTTCTTCAGCCTGCCGGCACGCAAGGAAGGGATCATTCCCGGCCTGGCCAACCTGCGGCTGCCGCGCTTCACGGGAGAGGCGCTGGCGCGCCAGGCCATCATGTTCGACAAGCTGTTCAAGGTGGAGACCCCCGAGGGCCGCACGCTCGTCAGCGAAGTGGTGCCGCCCGGGGAAATCGAACAGGCGGTCGAACGCTGCGCGGCCAACGCGCTGGGCGCCGGCATGGTCAGCATCAGCGCGAACCGCAAGGCGCTGCGCGCCCAGGCCGAGCCCATGGAGGCCCTGCGGCAATACCTCGTCACCTACGCGCGGGAGCAGGCCTTCTGCCACCTGAGCGAAGATCTCATCAACAACCTCGAGAAGAACTGGAACGCCAAAGAGCGCAAGCTCTGACGGCTTTCCGGACCGCGTCCGCAGAGAGGCATGCATGTCCATCGAACATCCCGATCTGAAACTCTACATCGACGGCCAATGGATAGGCGGCGAGGGCCGCGACACCATCCCCGTCGTCGACCCGGCCACCGGGCAGCCCATGGGAGAGCTGCCCTCGGCCACGCCGGCGGACCTGGACCGGGCGCTGCAGTCGGCGGCCGCCGCCTGGCCGGGCTGGAGCGCGACCCCGGCGGTGGAACGCGGCCGTATCCTGCGGCGCGCCGCCGAGCTGATGCGCGGCCGCCGGGATCGCATCGCACGCCTCCTGACCCGCGAGGAAGGCAAGCCGCTTGCCGAGGCCCTTATCGAGGTCGACGGCGCCGCCGCGCACATCGAATGGATGGCCGAGGAGGGAAGGCGGGGCTACGGGCGCATCGTCGGCGGTCCCGCAGGCATCCGGCAGAACGTCCTGAAACGCCCGATAGGCGTGGCCGCAGCCTTCTCGCCCTGGAACTTCCCCGCGACCACGCCGGCCCGCAAGCTGGGCGCATCCCTGGCGGCTGGATGCTGCTGCATACTCAAGGCCCCCGAAGAAGCGCCGGCCACGGCGATCGAGATGGTGCGCGCATTCGCCGAAGCCGGCGCGCCCCGCGGCGTGATCAATCTGGTATGCGGCGTGCCGGCCGAGATCTCCAGGCACCTCATCGCCTCGCCGGTCGTCCGCAAGGTGTCCTTCACCGGCTCGACCGCGGTGGGGCGCCAACTGGCCGGACTGGCCGCCGCGGCGGTCAAGCCCATCACCATGGAGCTGGGCGGCCATGCCCCGGTTCTGGTTTTCGACGACATCGACGTGGACGCGGTCGTGCGCCTGTGCATCGCCAGCAAGTACCGCAACGCCGGCCAGGTGTGCGTCTCGCCGACGCGCTTCTATGTGCACGAGCGCATCTATGAACGCTTCGCCGGCGCTTTCGCCCAGGCGGCCTCGGCGCTGAAGATCGGCCCCGGCCTGGACGAGGGGACGCAGATGGGGCCGCTGGCGAACACCCGCCGGCTGGCGGCGATCGAGAACGCGGTGGCCGACCTGAAATACGCCGGCGCCCGGCTGATCGCGGGCGGAGAGCGTCTGGACCGGGCGGGAAACTTCTTCGCCCCCACCGTGTTCTCGGACGTGCCGGCCCAGGCCCGCGCCATGCGCGAAGAGCCTTTCGGCCCCATCGCCTTGCTGCTGCCTTTCCGTGACGAAGAAGCCGTCATCGAACAGGCGAACGCTCTTCCCTACGGCTTGGCGGCTTACGCCTTCACCGGCGACGGCAGCCGGCAGTTGCGGCTTTCCGAGAGGATGGATACGGGCATGCTGGGCCTGAACACGTTCTTCATCAACGGTCCGGAAACGCCATGGGGCGGCGTCAAGGAAAGCGGCTACGGCAGCGAGGGGGCCACCGAAGGCCTCGAAGCCTACCAGACCACCCGCCTCGTCGTGCAAACCTCCAGTTTCTGATTCCCTTTCTCCCATCCCTCAGGAGCGCTCCATGGCAGACGCCGCACACACCGGACCACGCAACGCCTCCCAACCCGTCACGACGCTGCGCGAATGGCTGGACCGCCTGGCCGCCAACGACAGGCTCGCGCTCATCCAGGCAGGCAAGTCCCTGCGGTTCGACATCGCCGCCATCGCCTCGAAGCTGGACGGCCGCCAGGCGACGTTCTTTCCATCCCCGGAGGGACACCGCATTCCCGTACTGTCAGGCATCGTGTCGCGGCGCGAATGGATCGCCGACGCGATGGGCGTGGCGCCCGCCGACCTGCTCAAGCGCTACCAGCAGGCGGTGGGCAACCCGCTGCCATGCGAAGAAGTGGGCAAGGCACCGGTGCAGGAGATCATCCATCGCGGCGACCTCGACATCGGCAGGCTGCTCCCCGCCCCGATACACAACGAGCACGACGGCGGCGCGTACCTGACCGCGGGCCTGCTGATCAGCAGCAATCCCAGCACCGGCCGGCAGAACGTGTCGATCAACCGCTGCCACCTGAAGGGCGGCAACCGGATGGGTGTCTCGGTCTCGTCGCGCGACACCGGCGCCTTCCTGAATCTGTGCGAGAAAGCCGGCAAGCCTCTGCCCATCGCGATCGCCATCGGCGTGGATCCGCTCACGCTCATGGCGTCGCAGGCCATCGTGGCCATGGACCAGGACGAGCTCGAAGTCGCCGGTGCGCTGCGGGGCGAGCCGGTGCGCGTCATCAAGTGCCTGACCAATGATCTGCGCGTTCCGGCCGAGGCCGAGATCGTTCTCGAAGGCCGGATCCTGCCCAACGTGCGCGAGCCCGAGGGGCCGTTCGGGGAATTCACCCAATATTACGGGCCGCGGGGCGACCGCTTCGTCATCGAGATCGATGCCGTCACCCACCGGCGGTCGCCGATATTCCACACCATCATCGGCGGCGGCACGGAACACATTCTGCTGGGCGCCGTCGCGCGGGAAGCCAGTTTTCTCACGACCATGCAGCGGATATTCCCCAACGTGACCAACGTGCACCTGGCCCCCGGCGGGGTCGGCCGCTACCATCTGTACGTGCAGATGAAGAAGCTGCACGAAGGCAGCGCCAAGAACGTCATCTTCAGCGCCCTCGCCATGCATCACGACGTCAAGCAGGTCATCGTGGTGGACGAGGACATAGACATCTATGATCCGCAGGAAGTCGAATGGGCGGTCGCCACGCGCTTCCAGGCGGACCGGGACCTGGTCGTCGTGGACAACTGCCGGGCCTCCAGGCTGGACCCCACCTCGCGGGGCGGGATCGGATCCAAGCTGGGACTGGACGCCACCAAGCCGGTCGACGCTCCGCCGGAACAGTTCCTGCGCATCGGCGTACCGGGAAGAGATGCGGTCGATATCGAAGCGGTAAGATCGGACATTGCCTCCGGATCATGGCGAAAGGTTTGCCCGGACTGACATGGCCCCCCGGGGGCAGGGTTGAACATCCACGTGACGGGAGTCCACGCTTGCTGACGCTTCCCGACCTGTTGCAGAGCACGGCCCAGGCGCATGGATACCGGGTGGCGATCCATTCGCCGTCCGGCTGCCTCAGTTGGAGGCAGCTTGTCGAACGCGTCGCGCGCAGCGCCGACATGCTCCGCTCGCTGGGGCTGCATCCGGGCGAGCGGTTCGCCACGCTTTGCCGGAATTCCGTCTCGCACGCCCAGCTGCTGCTGGGCGGGTACTGGTCCGGCATCGTGCCGATTCCCATGAACTTCCGGCTCACTGGCGGCGACGTCGCCTGGATGCTCGAGCAATCCGGCTGCCGGATGCTGATGGTGGACGAGGAACTTGCCTATCTGCTGGATCAGGCGCAGCTTGTTCCATGGCGCGGGCGAGCCGTTTGCGTCGGCGCCGCTCCCGGCATCTTCGGCATTCCCGGTACGGACTCCCTGCTGGCCGACGCGCGGCTTGCGGCGCCGCATGCGGTGCGGGAAGACGATCTTGCATTGTGTCTCTATACCGGCGGCACCACCGGCCGAGGCAAGGGAGTCCGGCTCACGCATCGCAACGTCGTCGCCAACGCGCTGCAGCTCGCCCGCGTGATGGCCCCCGCACCGGAGGACATCTATCTCCATGTCTCGCCCATGTATCACTCGACGGATCTCAAGGCGACCGTGGTCAGCATGTTCGGGGGCTCGCACGTCTACCTGAAGGATGCCTCGCCCGAGGACGTGCTCGATGCCATCGAGCGTCATCGCGTCACCATCGCGAGCCTGCTGCCTGACATGATCGCCCGCATCCTCAAGGAAACCTCGGTCAGCCGCTACGATCTGCGCAGCCTGCGCCTGATCAGCTATGGCACCTCGCCGCTGGACGAGTCCACCCTGCGGGCCGCGATGGCCGCCTTCCCTCGCGCCGGTTTCCACCAGTGCTACGGCCTGACCGAAACCTCGCCCTACATTGCCATCCTGGACGAAGAGGCGCACCGCCGAGCCGTGACGGATCGCCCCGAACTGCTCAAGGCGGCTGGACGGGTCCTGCCCGGCACGCGGCTCGCGCTGCTCGACGACGCCGGCAGCGAAGTGCCGGCGGGGGGGACTGGCGAAATCGTCGTATCGGGGCCGCAGGTCACCGATGGCTATCTCGGCCTTCCCGAGGAAGAGGCCCGGGTTTTCCGCCAGGGAGCATTCCATACCGGCGATATCGGCCGCATCGACGACGACGGCTTTCTCTACATCCTGGACCGCAAGGTGGAAGTGGTCGCGGCGCGCGGCGCGAACGTCTATACCAAGACGGTCGAGGACATCCTGCGCCAGTGCCCCGGCATTGCCGAGGCCGCGGTGGTAGGCGTGCCCGACCCGTTCTCGGGAGAAGCGCTGCTCGCCGTGCTTGTCCCCGACGGCCCCGCTCCACCCCTGGCCGCCATCGTCGAGTTCTGCCACGGCCGCCTGCCGGCCGGCCAGATCCCGGGCCAGTTCATGTTCGTGGACGGTCTGCCCCGCACGCCGCTGGGGAAGGTAAAGAAGCAGGAACTTCAGGAAGCCTACCGCTCGCAGCTGGAAGCCCACGGCGCTGGCGGGCGGGCCCGGCGTCGCGCGCGCCCGGGAAGAGCCTGACCGCGGCGCCGGTCAGGCGCTCCAGCCTCGCGACCGCATCCACGCCGCCAGCGATTGCTCGGTATCGGCTCCCTCGCTGGCCAGCCACTCGCAAAAGGTACGCACCGCCCGGCTCTCCGCGGGAGGATGGGGATGGCTGGCATAGTAAGTCCGCCGCTTGACCGGCGGCGTATCGAGCGGCACCGCCAGCCTGCCCGCGATGATGTCGTCGATGACGAGGAATAGCGGCACCAGCATGACGCCCAGGCCTTCCATAGTCGCCTGCAGCGAGAAGTACATCTGCTCGAAACTCAGGATGCTCGCGGGCCGGATGTGGTCGCACCCCACTCCATGGAGCCATTCCGACCAGGAGTACGACTCCGTGGCATAGCTCAGCAGGGTATGCCGCGCCAGGTCTTCCGGCCGTTCCAGCCCCGGCCATTCCAGCAGGTCGACGTGGCAGACGGGCACGACCATCTCGCTCACCACGGGGATCGAATTGCAGTTGGGCAGCGGCGCATGGGCGCTGCGTATGGCGAGATCGTAGCCGTGCTCCTGGAAGTTGACCGGCGCGATCGACGTGGTCAGGCGCACGTCGATTTCCGGCCGCCGCCGCTGGAAGCGCGAGAGCCTGGGGATCAGCCAGCGCATCATGAAGGTAGGCGGCGCATTGATGCGCAAGCCGGCCCTGGCCGACCGCTGCCGGGCCTGCATCGAGGCAACGGCGATCAGGTCCAGCCCCATCGTCACCTGCTCGAGATAGTCCCGGCCGGCCTCGGTCAATGCCAGTTGGGACGCCGATCGCAAGAAAAGCGGCACGCCCAGCCAGGCTTCGAGCAGCGCCACCTGCCGGCTGACCGCGCCATGCGTGACGTGCAACTCTTCGGCCGCCTTGGTGAAATTGACATGCCGCGCGGCAACCTCGAACACCCTGACGGCATTCATCGGAGGCAATTTTCTCATGGTCGCCGGATATTGCCATGAGCGGCCGCCGCAGCCAATCCGCGTCATCGCCTATCCCGGCGCCTCAATTGCCTATTCGCAGGTTCAGGTCATTGATCACTTTGGTCCAGCGGGACAGCTCGTCGCGCTGGAATGCGGCGAACTCGGCCGGCGGCATGAGCGGACTCATTTCGTAGCCGACCGCCACGCAGCCCTCCTTGAACTTCTCCGAGGCCAGCACCCTGGAGGCGGCGCGATACAGCTTGTCGGCAATCGCGGAAGGCGTTCCGGCGGGAGCGTAGAGACCGATCCACGAAGCGCTTTCGAAATCCACGCCTTGCTCGATCACCGTTGGAACGTCCTTGACGAAACCGCTGCGCTCCTTGCCCGTCACCGCCAACGGGCGCAGCTTGCCGGCCCGGATCTGCGGCAACGCATCCGACACCGAGGACACCAGGACCTGGACCTCGCCCGAGACCGCGGCCAGGATGGCCGGACCAGAGCCCTTGTACGGCACCTGCTGGATGTCGATTCCGGTCTTCTGCTTGAAAGCTTCGAACGCCACCTGGTGCGGCGACGACGGCGACGCGTAGAAAAGGCGGCCCGGCCTGGACTTGGCGAGCTTGACCAGATCGGTCAGCGAATGGACGGGCAGGCTCCGGGGCACCGA
Organism: Pigmentiphaga kullae; assembly: GCF_004216695.1. Lineage (GTDB taxonomy): Bacteria > Pseudomonadota > Gammaproteobacteria > Burkholderiales > Burkholderiaceae_B > Pigmentiphaga > Pigmentiphaga kullae. Next base: position 1,562,011 of record NZ_SGXC01000001.1, on the reverse strand, counting down.
GAACAGCAGTTGGCTGTACCCGATCATCGTGATCGGCACGAAGTCCTTCGCCGGGTCGTAGGTGAGTGCCGGCTTCAGGCCCGGGTTGTAGGCCATCATGCCGCTGGACCCGCTCAACAACGTGTAGCCGTCGGGAACCGATTTGGCCACGAACTGCGCCGCAATGGCGCCGTCGGCACCCGCCTTGTTCTCGACCACCACGGGCTGGCCCAGTTCGGCCCGCAGGTGCTCGGCAAGCAGTCTGCCCATGACGTCGTTGCCGCCGCCGGGCGCGAAACCTATCACGAGCGTCACGGGCTTGCTTGGGTAGTCCTGTCCGGCGGCCCAAGCCGCCGTCGTCACGCAAAGCGCCAGCACCCCGCAAGCGCCTGTCCATCGCCGGTTGCCATTCATGATCGTCTCCAACGGTGTAGTTATGCGTCCGGCCCCGGTCGTCGTCCGGGTCGTGCCGGCCGTGGCCGGATCAACTCATCGCGCCTCCGCCGTCGACGGGCAGCGCCACGCCGGTTATGTACGAATTCTCGGGCGCCACCAGAAACAGGGCCGCCCGCGCCATTTCCTCGGGGATCCCGAGCCGCTTGATCGGCCGTACCTGCCGGTTCATCTCGGCATACGAATCGGCGACGATGTCGGGATTGCGCGCCAGCACGCCCTGCCAGAGAGGGGTGCTGTCGATCGGACCGGGACAGATCGCGTTCACCCGGATGCCATCCCGGGCATGCTCGACGGCCAGCGCCCGCGCCAGCATCAGCAGGCCCGCCTTCGACGCCGAGTAGGCCGGAGATTGCCGGGACGGCCGCAACCCCAGTCCGGACGCCGTGAAGAGAATGGAGCCGCCTCCCGCGCGCCGCAGGTGCGGCAGCGCGTACTTGGCACCGAAGAACCCTGCCTTCAGATGTATGTCCATGACTTGGTCATATTGCGCCTCGGTCGTGTGCTCGAGCAGGCCAGGCCCGGCCACGCCGGCATTGTGGAAGAATACGTCCAGGCAGCCATGGCGGCGGACGGTCTCGTCCACGGCATCGGCGATCCGCGCGGTCCGGCGCAGGTCGCACTCCACGAAGAATGCCTGGCCCCCCTCCTTTTCTATGTCCTCCACGGTGCGTTCGGCATCGGGCCGGTTGATGTCGGCAATGGCGATCCGGGCTCCCTCGCGCGCGAAAAGCAACGCGCTGGCCCGTCCGATGCCGGTGGCGGCACCGGTGATAAGGGCGACCTTCGAATGCAGCAGCATCAGTGGCTCCATTCCGTCATAAAACGGCTCGCGCGGCGCATCAGCCGGCTATGTCCCGAAAGGCGGGCCGGCCATCCCGCGTCATCCACATCTGGCCGCCGGCGCAGTCCATCACCGTTCCATTGACGAAGGCGGCGGCATCCGAGGCCAGGTAAAGCGCCATGTCGGCCACCTCGTCGACGGTTCCCATGCGCGCCAGCGGCACGTTGGACAGCAACTGATCCAGTTGCTCGGGTCGCCGGTTCAACGAAGTGCGAGGCGTCTCTATCAAGCCCGGGGCCAGCGCATTGACCCGTACGTGAGGCGCCAGCTCCATGGCGAGCGACCGGGTCAGGCTGATGACGGCCGCCTTGGCCGCCGAATACGCCGGCATCCCGGGGAACGGAAACTGCCCCGTCAGCGAAGCCATGTTGACGATGCAGCCATGCCGCTGCTCGAGCATCAGCGGCGCCACCGCTCGCGTGCACAGGAAGACGCTCTTCACGTTGGCCGCGAAGGTATCGTCCCAATCCCGCTCGCTCAGCTTGCAGACGCGTCCTATCCTGAATGCCGGTCCACTCGCACCGCCGGCGTTGTTGACCAGCACGTCGATACGACCGAAGGCATCGCGCGCGGCCAACGCCATGCGTTCGACCGCCTCGGGGCGCGTGACATCGGCCTGTACGGCCACCGCCTCCCCCCCGAGAGCCCGGATCTCGGCGCCGACCGACTCCGCGCGGTCCACGCCCATGTCCGCGACGCAGACCTTGCCGCCCAGCCTGCCCAGGCCCAGGGCGATCGCCCGGCCTATGCCGCTGCCCCCGCCCGTCACGACGGCCGTCCTGCCGCGAAATGACAGTTCCGACAATCTCATCTGCGTCTCCTTGGCCCCTGCGCCGTCAGGCGGCGTCGCCGCGCGGACGGATGTAGATGCCCTCGTCGACGAAGCGCTGGATGGGCTGCGCGCGCGAGCGGTCCGCCTGGTCGGTGGGAAGCCGGTCCGCGTACATGTTGACCGGATACAGCGGCTTGTCGTACATATGGCGGAAAGCCTCGCTGCGCACCTGCGTCAGCCAGTTGTGGCGCGGATCCATGCGCCGGCGGCGCAGCGCCTCGAGGCTGATCTGCGCGGCGGTCACGGTCTCGCCCGGGTAGTTCACGTGCTGCACGATCGCGCCGTGGTAATCGATCACCATCGACCCGCCGGGATAGGAATTGGCCGGATTGCCGCGCACGATCAGGTTGCCCGGCGCGCAGGCGGCCACGTACATGGTGTTGAACGCGGCGTGGGCGCGATTGGTGACTTCCCACAGGTCCTGCGGCGGCGAGCCGTCCGGCTCGGCCATGCCGCTGGACCTGATCATGACCTCGCAGCCCTGCAGGGCCATGGCTCGCGAGTGCTCCGGGTAGAACGCCTCGTTGCAGATCAGGTAGCCCAGCTTGCCGATGTCGGTCTCGACGACGGGGAACATACAGCTCAGCACGTCCCCCTTCTTGCGGCCGTACTTGCCGTCCATGGCCTCGATGTAGCGGTCCCATACGTCGTGCGGGCTGACGTCGTCGCGCCCGCTGTAGGGCAGGTAGGGACAATATTTGTGGCGCTTGTAGATCACCTCGCCGCTGGGATCGATGATGAACGCGGCGTTGAACGCGAACTCCGTGCTGATCTCCGGGATCACCTCGTGCGCGCTGCCGGCGATGTAGGTCTTGTACTTGCGCGCCTGCTCGGCCAGGAGTTCGATTTCGTCGCCGGGAATCCGTATCGCCATGTCCTTGGCGACCTTGGTGAACAGGTTCGAGTAGGGTTCCGGATTGTTGTTCCAGCCCTGCATGAAAACCTCCGGCAGCACCACCAGCTTGAGCGGCGCGTACTCGCGGAACGCCAGCCGCGTCGGCCCATAGCCGAAGATCTCGATGATGCGGTCGAGGTTGGCCTTGCGGATATCGCGCCGATGGTCGATGCCCACACGGTTGGTCTGCATCAGGACGATGGAATACAGGTCGCTCACTGTCGCTCCTTTGGATGCTCCGGGAGCCCGGTCCATGCCGGCTCCGCGGTTTCTCTTCTGTAGACGCAGTGTGCATGGCCGGCCTTGGGCCGGCCAATCGAGATATTTTTAGGGACCTTCAGGAAAACTCACAGCGCGCGTCCGTCAGTACCGGTTCGAAAAGTTCGCCGATATGCGCTGCTTCAGATATTCGGCGGCGGTGACGGGCGGATACTTGCGGGCGGGCCCTTCGATCACCACGTCCTCGTTGGCCTGGCAGAAGAACGCAAGGCTGTAGCGGGCGCCCTGGTACTCGTGCGGCTGCGGGTTGCGCACGCGGTGGAAGTTCGACGGCAGCGCGTCGTCGCTCCAGCGCATCAGCATGTCGCCGATATTGCAGGTAATCACTCCCTCGACCGGCGCGACCGGCGTCCAGGCGCGGCTCTCGGCGTCCTTGCCCGGCAGCACCTGCAAGCCCGCCTGGCCCGCGCGCTGGAACAGCAGTGTCAGGCAGTCGTAATCGGTGTGGGCGCCGGCGCGCCACAGGCCCAGCTCGTCCTCGAGGGCGGGATCGACGGCGAAGTAGTGCAACATGCGCAAGGTGCTCTGGTAGGCAGCGGGAGCGGGATCATGGGCCTGGGTGAAGAAGTCGGGCGCGAAGCCCAGCTTCAGCGCAAAGCAGGACAGCAGCCGCATCCCGACCTCCCAGCACTGGCGCTCGAACCGCAGGGTGGCCTCCTTGAAGCCCGGCAGTTCGGCCTCGGCCGGCCACAGGCCGTCCATGCGCGGACGCGTCACCTGGTAGGACTCCTTCTGGTCCGGCGTACGGGTGGAGGGCCGGATCTGGGCCTTGTGCTCCCAACCGGCGTTGCGGGTCAACGGCCATTGCGCCTTGGTCTCGCGCGGCAGGGCGAAGAAGCGCTCGGCGCGCACGAATGCGGCCTCGATATCCGACGGCGGGATGCCATGGTTCTTGACCTGGAAGAAGCCGATCTCGGTCGCGGCGCGCCAGATCTCGTCGGCGATCTCGGCATGCCTGCGTTCGAAATCGGCCACGTCGACGATGCGGATCTCGCGCTGGGTCTCTTGCCCCATGCCCCCCATGCGGGATTCTTTCTCGAGTTCTCCCAGGCCATAGCCGGAAGGAGTCTGGGGGGACGGCGTGGCACGCGTGGCTTTCATGATGACATCCTCGTCGAAGAACAAGGGACACCGACCACTACCGGGCATCGAGCGGGGCGGTCGTGTCGCACTTGAAGGTTGGCATGGCCGGCCGCGGCGCGATGTCCGCGACGGCCTCTTCAAGAGCAATGACCCGCCAATCGCCCCCGGGACGATTGCGCTGAACGCTTCTACTCTTTCGGTAGGCGGCCATGCAAGAACCGCACCAGGCGCATCGACCCGCGCGCCGCCCTGGAACGTCTTACCTCGTGGCCACCGCGTTCACCAACTTTGTGCAGGGACACCGCACCAGGAAGCCTCTTTGCACCAATCGAAAGCAGCGGCATGACGACCGGCCCGTTGCGTGCCGGCCTGCCGCCCCTGGTGTCCCGTCCCGAAGAAAAGGCACGATGCCGGGTCCGCGCCCGAAGTCTTTCCGACCGATGGCACACCCCTTGCTTGATCGCTTGCAGAGTAGAAGCGTTCAGCGTCGGCGCGCGGCATTCCGCGCGCCGACGCCCGGAAATTGCTCGAGTCGCGCCGGACAGGCTTGCCACAGGCATGTCCGGGAATTCTCCATTCCACGACACGGGATCTCCATCAGATGAACCGCCGCCAGTTCCTCGCCACGCTGTCCGCTTCCGCCCTTGCCGGGGCATATGCCCACCCGATTTCCGCCCAGCCGCGCAGCCTCACTCCGATCAAGTTCACGCTCGATTTCCGCGTCACCAGCCAGACCTCGCCCTTCTTCCTGGCGCTGGCCAAGGGCTACTACAAGGAAGCCGGGCTCGACGTGAGCATCGACGTCGGTTCCGGGTCGGTTGCCTCGATCACCCGCGTCGCCAGCGGCGCCTACGATCTGGGCCTGGGCGACATCAGCTCGCTGGTCGAATTCCACGCACAGAACGTCGGCGCGCCGGTCCAGGGCGTCTACCAGTACTACAACCGCGCACCCTTCGTCATCATCGGCCGCAAGGACCGCGGCATCACGACAGACTTCGCCAGCCTCCGGGGCAAGCGCGTCGCCGCCGCGGCGGTCGAGTCCACGCGCCGATGCTGGCCCATGGCGGCGCGCCAACTGGGCATCGCGCCCGACCTGTTCCAGTGGATCACCACCGATTTCAGCACCCGCGACAACGTCATGGTCCGCGGCGACGTGGACGCGGCCACCTATTTCCACGACTCCGCCGTCTCGCTGTTCGCCCGCATCCCGCAGCAGGAACTCGCGGTGCTCGAATACGCCAGGACCGGGCTGAGCCTGTACGGCAACGCGGTGTTGGCCAGCCGCCGGCTCATCGCCGAGAAGCCCGAGGCGATCAAGGCCTTCCTGGCCGCAAGCAATCGGGCGCTGGTCGAAACGCTGGCCGACCCGAACCCCGCCCTGGCCGCCATCAAGTCTCGCGAAGCCATCATCGACCTGAAGGTCGAGCGCGAGCGCTGGGACATCACGCGCCGCTACCTCGCCACCGACGAGACGCGCGCCCACGGCCTGGGCAGCGTGCGGACCGACGTGCTGCAACGGCAGATCGACGAAGTGGTGGCCGTCTTCGACCTGCCGGCCAAGCCCTCGATCGGCCAGATTTTCGATGACGGCCTGCTACCGCCCGCCCCGCAGCGCAAGGTGCCGGCGTGACACCCACGCTGCCCGCCGAACAGGCGCTCGATGAAACGGACGGCATCCATCTGCGCCGCGCCATCGAACTGGCGAACGTCGCCCGGTCGCGCGGCAACCGCCCATTCGGCTCGGTGATCGTCGGCGCCGATGGCGCGGTGCTGGCCGAAGCCTGGAATCGCAACGGCGAAACCGGGGATTGCACCGCGCATGCGGAAACCGAGGCCCTCCGTATCGCCAGCCCCCGCCATTCGCGCGACGAACTGGCGGGCGCGACGATCTACGCTTCGGGCGAGCCGTGCGTGATGTGCGCGGGCGCGATCTACTGGTCCAACATCCGGCGCGTGGTGTTCGGCATCGACGCGGAGCGGCTGCGCGTTTTCCGCGGCGACCGGCTGGACCAGCGCGACGCGGAACTGTCGTGCCGCGACGTGTTCGACGCCTCGCCGACAGGCATCGAATGCATCGGTCCGGCGTTGCTGGAGGAAGCCGCGGCCTCTCACGAAGGCGGCTGGAAGACCTGAGCGGAAAACCGCCCGCGGCGGAAAAATAAAAAGGCCTGGGCCCGGTGCAATACCGGACCCAGGCCTTCAACGCTTCGGACGGGCGAGGTCCCGAGGGCCCTCGCCGTACGCCGCCTACTCCTGGCTGCCGCCTTCCGGCTCGTCTCCCGACGGCGTCGAGGTGACGCTTTCGGCCGGCGTATTGAAGATTTCGCTCTCGTCGAAGGTGTTGCCCACGTCGGCGAATACCACTTCGCGCTCGGCGGCCTCCTGGGCTTCCTTCTCCTTGCGGGCGCCATGGTAGGCCATGCCGGTACCCGCGGGGATCAGGCGACCCACGATGACGTTTTCCTTCAAGCCGCGCAGGTCGTCGCGCTTGCCCATGATGGCGGCTTCGGTCAGGACACGCGTGGTTTCCTGGAACGAAGCGGCCGAGATGAACGAGTCGGTCGACAGCGAAGCCTTCGTGATACCCAGCAGCACGTTCTCGTACGAGGCCGGACGCTGGTTGTCGGCGTTGACGCGGTCGTTCTCGTTCAGCATCTCGGCGCGTTCGACCTGCTCGCCCGGGATGAACGAAGTGTCGCCCGGGTCCACGATGTTCACGCGGCGCAGCATCTGGCGCACGATCACTTCGATGTGCTTGTCGTTGATCTTCACGCCTTGCAGACGGTAGACGTCCTGCACTTCGTCGACGATGTAGATCGCCAGCTTCTCGATGCCTTGCAGGCGCAGGATGTCATGGGGATCGGCCGGGCCGTCCACGATCATTTCGCCCTTGTTCACCACCTGGCCGTCGTGCACCAGCACCTGCTTTTCCTTCGGAATCAGGAACTCGTGGCTGACGCCGTCCAGGTCAGTGATGACCAGGCGCTGCTTGCCCTTGGTGTCCTTGCCGAACGAGACCGTGCCGGTGACGTCGGCGAGCATGCCGGCATCCTTGGGCGAACGGGCTTCGAACAGCTCGGCCACGCGCGGCAGACCGCCGGTAATGTCGCGGGTCTTCTGCGATTCCTGCGGAATACGCGCCAGCACCTCGCCCACGCCGACCTGCTGGCCGTCGCGAACGGTGATCAGCGCGCCCACCGGGAAGGAGATGCTGACCGAGTGATCGGTACCGGCGATCTTGACTTCCTCGTTGGCGGCGTCGAGCAGCTTGACCTGCGGACGCACGGTCTGCTTGGCGCTGCCGCGCGTCTTGGGCGTGATCGCGACCAGGGTCGACAGGCCGGTGACTTCGTCGAGCTGACGGGCCACCGTGACGCCTTCTTCCACGTTCTCGAACTTGATCGTGCCACCGTACTCGGTGATGATCGGACGAGTCAGCGGATCCCAGCTGGCCAGTTGCGCACCGGCCTTGACCGCCGCGCCGTCGCCGTGCAGCAGGATCGCGCCGTACGGCACCTTGTGGCGCTCGCGCTCGCGGCCGTTGTCGTCGACGATCAGGATTTCTCCCGAACGCGAGATGGCGACCTGCTCGCCCTTGCCGTTGGTCACATAGCGCATGGCGCTGGTGAAGCGCACCGTGCCGTTGGACTTGGTTTCCACGCCCGAGGCCAGCGCCGCGCGCGAGGCCGCGCCACCGATGTGGAACGTACGCATCGTCAGCTGCGTGCCGGGTTCGCCGATGGACTGGGCGGCGATGACGCCGACCGCCTCGCCCACGTTGACCAGCGAGCCGCGGCCCAGGTCGCGGCCGTAGCACGCGGCGCACAGGCCATGGCGGGTCTCGCAGGTCAGGGCCGAGCGGACCTTCACTTCGTCGATGCCCAGGCGCTCGATCGCGTCCACCGCGTCTTCGTCCAGCAGCGTGCCGGCCTCGAACACGGTTTCCTGCGTGTCGGGATCGACCACGTCGGCGGCCGCGGTACGGCCGAGGATACGGTCGCGCAGCGGTTCGATCACTTCACCGCCCTCGACCAGCGCCTTCATGGCGAAGCCGAAGGTCGTGCCGCAATCGTCCTCGGTGATGACCAGGTCCTGCGTCACGTCCACCAGGCGGCGGGTCAGGTAACCCGAGTTCGCCGTCTTCAGCGCCGTGTCGGCCAGGCCCTTACGCGCACCGTGGGTCGAGATGAAGTACTGCAGTACGTTCAGGCCCTCGCGGAAGTTCGCGGTAATGGGCGTCTCGATGATGGAGCCGTCGGGCTTGGCCATCAGGCCCCGCATGCCGGCCAGCTGGCGGATCTGGGCCGCGGAACCGCGGGCGCCGGAGTCGGCCATCATGTAGATCGAGTTGAACGATTCCTGGCGGGTGGCGGTGCCGTGGCGGTCGACGACGGGCTCGGTCGAGAGCTGTTCCATCATCGCCTTGCCCACGCGATCGCCGGCCTTGCCCCAGATGTCCACCACGTTGTTGTAGCGTTCCTGGGACGTGACCAGACCCGACGAGTACTGCTTGTCGATTTCCTTGACCTCTTTGCTGGCCTCGGCCAGGATGCCTTCCTTGGCGGACGGGATCAGCATGTCGTCCATGCAGATCGAGATACCGCCGCGGGTGGCCAGGCGGAAGCCCGACTGCATCAGCTGGTCGGCGAAGATCACCGTGTCGCGCAGGCCGCAGCGGCGGAACGACTGGTTGATCAGGCGCGAGATTTCCTTCTTCTTCAGGGGCTTGTTCAGCACCGAGAAGGGCAGGCCCTTGGGCAGGATTTCCGACAGGATGGCGCGGCCGACGGTGGTCTCGAAGCGGCGCAGCACCGGCTGGTATTCGCCGTTCTCGTCACGCTCGTACTCGTTCAGGCGCACGGTGATGCGCGACTGCAGCTCGACCGCCTTGTTCTCGTAGGCGCGCATCACTTCGGACACGTCCACGAAGTGCAGGCCTTCGCCGGCACCGTTCACGCGTTCGCGCGTGGCGTAGTACAGGCCCAGCACGATGTCCTGCGAGGGAACGATCGAGGGCTCGCCGTTGGCCGGGAACAGCACGTTGTTGGAGGCCAGCATCAGCGTGCGGGCTTCCAGCTGGGCTTCCAGCGACAGCGGAACGTGGACGGCCATCTGGTCGCCGTCGAAGTCGGCGTTGAACGCCGCGCAAACCAGCGGGTGCAGCTGGATGGCCTTGCCTTCGATCAGCACCGGCTCGAACGCCTGGATACCCAGGCGGTGCAGCGTCGGGGCGCGGTTCAGCATGACCGGATGCTCGCGGATCACCTCTTCGAGGATGTCCCACACCACCGGTTCCTGCGTTTCCACCAGCTTCTTGGCCGCCTTGATGGTCGTGGCCAGACCCATCATTTCCAGGCGGTTGAAGATGAAGGGCTTGAACAGTTCCAGCGCCATCAGCTTGGGCAGGCCGCACTGGTGCAGCTTGAGCTGCGGGCCCACCACGATGACCGAACGGCCCGAGTAGTCGACGCGCTTGCCCAGGAGGTTCTGGCGGAAGCGGCCGCTCTTGCCCTTGATCATGTCGGCCAGCGACTTGAGCGGACGCTTGTTGGCGCCGGTCATGGCCTTGCCCCGGCGGCCGTTGTCCAGCAGCGAGTCGACGGCTTCCTGCAGCATGCGCTTTTCGTTGCGCACGATGATCTCGGGAGCCTTCAGTTCGAGCAGGCGCTTCAGGCGGTTGTTGCGGTTGATGACCCGGCGATACAGGTCGTTCAGGTCGGACGTGGCGAAGCGGCCGCCGTCCAGCGGCACCAGCGGGCGCAGCTCGGGCGGCAGCACGGGCAGCACTTCCAGGATCATCCAGTCGGGCTTGATGCCGGACTTCTGGAAGCCCTCCAGCACCTTCAGGCGCTTGGAGATCTTCTTGATCTTGGCGTCCGAGCTGGTGGCCTGGAGGTCGGCGCGCAGCGTCTCGATCTCGCGGTTGATGTCGATCGTGCGCAGCAGTTCGCGCACGGCCTCGGCACCCATCACCGCCCGGAAATCGTCACCGTACTCTTCGGTCTTGGCCAGGAAGTCGTCTTCCGACATGATCTGGGCGCGCTTGAGCGGCGTCATGCCCGGATCGATGACGCAGTAGGCTTCGAAGTACAGCACGCGTTCGATGTCGCGCAGCGTCATGTCCAGGACCATGCCCAGGCGCGACGGCAGCGACTTCAGGAACCAGATATGAGCGACCGGGCTGGCCAGCTCGATATGGCCCATGCGCTCGCGGCGAACCTTGGCCAGCGTGACTTCCACGCCGCACTTCTCGCAGATCACGCCGCGGTGCTTCAGGCGCTTGTACTTGCCGCACAAGCACTCGTAGTCCTTGATCGGCCCGAAGATCTTGGCGCAGAACAGCCCGTCGCGTTCGGGCTTGAACGTGCGATAGTTGATCGTCTCCGGCTTCTTGACTTCGCCGAACGACCACGACCGGATCTTCTCCGGCGACGCGATGCCAATGCGAATGGCGTCGAACTGTTCTTCCTGCGTAACCTGCTTGAACAGATCCAATAGCGCTTTCATGGCGACTCCTATCAGTTACGCTCGAGGTCCATGTCGATCCCGAGCGACCGGATTTCCTTGACCAGCACGTTGAACGACTCGGGCATGCCGGCGTCGATCACGTGGTCGCCCTTGACGATGTTCTCGTACACCTTGGTACGGCCATTCACGTCGTCGGACTTCACGGTCAGCATTTCTTGCAGCACGTACGAAGCACCATAGGCCTCCAGCGCCCACACTTCCATTTCCCCGAAGCGCTGGCCACCGAACTGCGCCTTGCCGCCCAGCGGCTGCTGGGTCACCAGCGAGTACGGGCCGGTCGAACGGGCGTGCATCTTGTCGTCGACCAGGTGGTGCAGCTTCAGCATGTGCATGTAGCCGACCGTGACCGGACGCTCGAACATCTCGCCGGTGCGGCCGTCGTACAGGTAGGCCTGGGTCTTGGAGTTGGTCAGCTTCAGGCTCTCGGCCAGTTCGTCCGGATAGGCCAGGTCGAGCATCGCGCGGATGTCGTTTTCCGAAGCGCCGTCGAACACCGGCGTCGCGAACGGCACGCCGTTGCGCAGATTCTGCGCCAGTTCGATCACCGCGTCGTCATCCAGCTCTTCCAGGCGGGCGGCCGTGCCGGTGGTGTTGTAGACCTTGCCGACGAACTCGCGCACCTTGGCCACTTCGACCTTGCGCGCTTCGGCCAGCATTTCGTTGAAGCGCTGGCCCAGGCCCTTGGCGGCCCAGCCCAGGTGCACTTCCAGAACCTGGCCCACGTTCATCCGCGAGGGCACGCCCAGCGGGTTCAGCACGATGTCGACGGGGGTGCCGTCGGCCATGTGCGGCATGTCTTCCACCGGGGTGATCTTCGAGACCACGCCCTTGTTGCCGTGACGGCCAGCCATCTTGTCGCCGGGCTGCAGGCGGCGCTTGACGGCCAGGTAGACCTTGACCATCTTGAGCACGCCCGGGGGCAGCTCGTCGCCCTGGGTCAGCTTCTTGCGCTTCTCTTCGAAGGCGAGGTCGAACTGGTGGCGCTTCTGCTCGATCGACTCCTTGGCCTGCTCGAGCGCGGTAGCGGCGCCCTCGTCGGCCAGGCGGATGTCGAACCACTGCCAGCGGTCCAGCTCGGCCAGGTAGGACTTGGCGATCGCCGCGCCCTTGGCCAGCTTGCGCGGGCCGCCGTTGACGACCTTGCCGACCAGCGACTTCTCGATACGGTCGAAGGTATCGTTTTCCACGATACGCAGCTGGTCGTTCAGGTCCTGGCGATAGCGCTTGAGTTCATCGTCGATGATGGACTGGGCGCGCTTGTCGCGCACGATGCCTTCGCGCGTGAACACCTGCACGTCGATGACGGTGCCGACCATGCCCGAGGGCACGCGCAGCGAGGTGTCCTTCACGTCGGAGGCTTTTTCGCCGAAGATCGCGCGCAGCAGCTTCTCTTCCGGGGTCAGCTGGGTCTCGCCCTTGGGCGTGACCTTGCCGACCAGCACGTCGCCCGCCTCGACTTCGGCGCCGATGTAGACGATGCCGGATTCGTCCAGGCGGTTCAGCTGGCCTTCGGACAGGTTGCTGATGTCGCGCGTGATTTCTTCCGAGCCCAGCTTGGTGTCGCGGGCGACGACCGTCAGTTCCTCGATGTGGATCGAGGTGTAGCGGTCATTGGCGACCACACGCTCGGACATCAGGATCGAGTCCTCGAAGTTGTAGCCGTTCCAGGGCATGAACGCGACCAGCATGTTCTGGCCCAGGGCGAGTTCGCCCAGGTCGCTGGAGGCGCCATCGGCGAGCACGTCGCCCCGGGCGATGATGTCGCCGCGGCGCACGATGGGGCGCTGGTTGATGTTGGTGTTCTGGTTGGAACGGGTGTACTTGATCAGGTTGTAGATGTCGACGCCGACTTCACCCGCGGCGTTTTCATCGTCGTTGACCCGGATCACGACGCGTTCGGCGTCGACGTAGTCGACCAGGCCGCCGCGCAGCGCCTGCACGGTGGTGCCGGAGTCGACCGCCACGGTGCGTTCGATGCCGGTGCCGACCACGGGCTTCTCGGGACGCAGGCAGGGCACGGCCTGGCGCTGCATGTTCGAGCCCATCAGCGCGCGGTTCGCGTCGTCATGCTCGAGGAACGGGATCAGCGAAGCGGCCACGGACACGATCTGCGACGGCGCCACGTCCATGTAGTGGACGTTCTCGGCGGCGGTCAGCATCGTTTCGCCGGCCTGGCGGCACGCCACCAGGTCGTCCACGAAATGGCCTTCGGCGTCGAGCGTGGCGTTCGCCTGCGCGATCACGTAGCGGCTTTCCTCGATGGCCGACAGGTACTCGATCTGGTCGCTGACCTTGCTGTCCACGACCTTGCGGTACGGCGTCTCGAGGAAGCCGTACTCGTTCAGGCGGGCATACAGGGCCATCGAGTTGATCAGGCCGATGTTCGGACCTTCGGGCGTCTCGATCGGGCAGACGCGGCCGTAGTGGGTCGGGTGCACGTCGCGCACCTCGAAGCCGGCGCGCTCGCGGGTCAGACCGCCGGGGCCCAGGGCCGAGACGCGGCGCTTGTGCGTGATCTCGGACAGCGGGTTGGTCTGGTCCATGAACAGCGACAGCTGGCTCGAACCGAAGAACTCCTTGATGGCGGCCGAGATCGGCTTGGAGTTGATCAGGTCGTGCGGCATCAGGTTCTCGGCCTCGGCCTGGCCCAGGCGCTCCTTGACGGCGCGCTCGACGCGCACCAGGCCCGCGCGGAACTGGTTCTCGGCCAGTTCGCCCACGCAGCGCACGCGGCGGTTGCCCAGGTGGTCGATGTCGTCGATCTCGCCACGGCCGTTGCGCAGCTCGACCAGCACCTTGATGGTGTCGAGGATGTCCTCGTTGCTGAGCGTCATCGCGCCGGTGATGTCGTTGCCGCGACCCAGGCGGCTGTTGACCTTCATGCGGCCCACGCGCGACAGATCGTAGGTTTCCTCGCTGAAGAACAGGCGCTGGAACAGGGCTTCGACGGCTTCCTCGGTGGGAGGCTCGCCGGGGCGCATCATGCGGTAGATCGCCACGCGCGCGGCGGTCTGGTCGGTGGTCTCGTCCACGCGCAGCGTCTGCGAGATGTACGGGCCCTGGTCCAGATCGTTCGTGTAGAGCGTCTGGATCTCGCGCACGTTGTTCTCGCGCAGCTTGTTCAGCAGCGACTCGGTCAGCTCTTCGTTGGCATGCGCCACGATCTCGCCGGTTTCCGGATCGACGACGTTGCGGGCCAGCGCGCGGCCCAGCAGGAAGTCTTCCGGCACCGAGATGCGCTTGGTCTCCGCGGCCACCAGGTCGCGGATGTGCTTGGCGTTGATGCGCTTGTCCTTGGCGACGATGACGTTGCCGGACTTGTCATTGATGTCGAAGCGCGCGACTTCGCCCTTCCAGCGCTCGGGCACGAACTCCATCAGGCCGCCTTCGCTCGCCAGCTCGAAGCTGTCGAACGCGAAGAAGTGCGCCAGGATGCTCTCGGGCGTCATCCCGATGGCCTTGAGCAGGATGGTCACGGGCATCTTGCGGCGGCGGTCGACGCGGAAGAACAGGATGTCCTTGGGGTCGAACTCGAAGTCCAGCCACGAGCCACGGTAGGGAATCACGCGGGCCGAGAACAGCAGCTTGCCGGAGCTGTGGGTCTTGCCGCGGTCGTGCTCGAAGAACACGCCGGGCGAACGGTGCAGCTGCGAGACGATGACCCGCTCGGTACCGTTGATGACGAACGATCCGGTGGAAGTCATGAGCGGGATCTCGCCCATGTAGACTTCCTGCTCCTTCACTTCCTTGACGGTGGGTTTGCTGGCCTCGCGATCGAGCAGGACCAGGCGCACCTTGGCGCGCAGGGGCGATGCGAAGGTCAGCCCACGCTGCTGGCATTCGCGCACGTCGAAGGCGGGTTCGCCCAGCACGTAGCTGACGAATTCCAGCCTGGCCATCTGGTTATGGCTGACGATGGGGAAGATCGAGGAGAATGCGGCTTGCAGCCCTTCTTCCTTGCGCTGCAGGGGTGCGGTATCCGACTGCAGGAAGGTACGATAGGACTCGAGCTGGGTTGCCAGCAGGAAAGGAACGGTTTGCACGTCCTCACGCTTGGCGAAGCTCTTGCGGATGCGCTTCTTTTCGGTGAACGAGTAGGGCATGAGCACTCCGACTCAGGTTGCACGAACCACGGGTAATGGTCCTAAAATACGACTTCGAAATCTCAATGGGGCCACCCGCCGGCTGGGCCGGTGCCCCTCTTCCGGGCTCGCCCGGCACGGGTTTCGGGTCCGAAGGCGGCATCATCCCCACCTGCGCACCGGAAATCCGTCGGCCGATCCGTGCGCGCAAAGCCACGCGAACCGGCGGTACTGCCACGGAAAACAGGCTTTAAAAGCCCTTTTCCAAAAACGCAAAAACCCGGAGGCCGTTTTTTAGCGGCCACCGGGTACCGGCAAGGATCGAATTACTTGACTTCGACCTTGGCACCGGCTTCTTCGAGCTTCTTCTTGGCGGCTTCGGCATCGGCCTTGGCAACGCCTTCCTTGACGGGCTTCGGAGCGCCGTCGACCAGGTCCTTGGCTTCCTTCAGGCCCAGGCCGGTCAGTTCGCGCACGGCCTTGATGACGTTGACCTTGTTGGCGCCGACTTCGGCCAGGATCACGTTGAACTCGGTCTGCTCTTCAGCAGCGGCGGCAGCGCCACCAGCAGCGGCGGGAGCGGCGACAGCCACGGCGGCGGCAGCAGCCGACACGCCGAACTTCTCTTCCAGGTCCTTGATCAGTTCCGACAGTTCCAGGACGGTCAGGCCGGCGATGGCGTCGATGATTTCAGCTTTGCTAAGTGCCATTTTGTTTAAAACTCCAATGAATTTGATACCAGGTATTGGGTGTCGCTTCGTGTCACGAGATTCCGGGGGAAAACACCCCCAAGCGGCTTAGGCAGCCTGCTTATCGCGCACGGCCGCGAGGCCACGCACGAACTTGGTCGGAACTTCGTTGAGCGTACGCACAAACTGTGCAACGGGTGCCTGCATGGTGCCCAGCAACTTCGCCAGCAACTCTTCGCGCGACGGCAGCGAGGCCAGAGCCTTGACGCCTTCGACGGACATGACGCCGTTCGGCAGGGCACCGCCCTTCAGAACGAGCTTGTCGTTGGATTTGGCAAAGTCGGACAGGACCTTGGCGGCCGCGACCGGATCGGCGCTGATGGCGTACATCAGCGGACCGGTCAACTGCGACGACAGGCCCTCGAAGGGGGTGCCGGTCACAGCGCGGCGAGCCAGCGTGTTCTTCAGAACACGCAGGTAAACGCCCGATTCACGTGCTTGCTTGCGCAGTACGGTGACGGAAGCGACGTCCAGACCACGATATTCGGCGATAACGATCGATTGAGCCTTGGCGACTTGGGCCGAGATCTCTTCGACGACCACCGTTTTCTCTTGACGATTGAGACTCACGGTTTGAACACTCCATCATAAGACGCTCGGGATACCACCCCTTGCGTCAACCGAATGCGGCGAACCTGGTCGACTTCTTTGGATAAAGAATTCTTCCTGGGAGCGCCGTCTGCGCTGGATCCGTGCTTGGGCGGGCAGCATTGCATGCCTGCCCGCGAGTCGCGGTTTTAAGATTCGCCGGGTACCTGGCGGACCAGGGATTCCGGTTTCACTCCAGCGGTCTTTGACAGCAGCACCGCGCGTCCGGCTTTCGCCTCGCACCCGGTGCAGCCCAAAGTCTGTTGCCCTGCGATTACTGCTGGCTGGCCGTCAGAGAGGCCTGGTCCACACGGACACCGCCACCCATGGTGGACGACACCGCCAGCTTGCGCAGGTAAATACCCTTGGCCGTCGCCGGACGGGCCTTGTTCAGCGCATCGACCAGCGCGAGCAGGTTGCTCTGCAGCTGTTCGACGTTGAACGAGGCACGGCCGATCGTGGCGTGAATGATCCCGGCCTTGTCGGTACGGTACTGGACCTGACCGGCCTTGGCGTTCTTGACGGCGGTGGCGACATCGGGCGTCACGGTGCCGACCTTGGGGTTCGGCATCAGGCCGCGCGGACCCAGGATCTGACCCAGCGCGCCGACGACACGCATCGTGTCGGGCGAGGCGATGACCACGTCGAAGTCGATCTGGCCAGCCTTGATGCGCTCGGCCAGGTCTTCCATGCCGACGATGTCGGCGCCGGCGGCCTTCGCAGCCTCGGCCTTGTCGCCCTGGGCGAACACGGCCACGCGCACCGACTTGCCGGTACCGGCGGGCAGCACCACCGAGCCACGGACCAGCTGGTCGGACTTCTTGGCGTCGATGCCCAGTTGCACGGCCAGGTCGATGGACTCATCGAACTTGGCGGTCGCGGTTTCCTTCACCAGCGCCAGCGCTTCGGCGACGGGATACAGCTTGCTGCGGTCGATCTTGGCGCGCAGCGCGGCTACACGTTTGGTCATGCGTGCCATGATTACAGGCCCTCCACCGTGATGCCCATGCTACGGGCGCTGCCAGCGATCGTACGGACCGCGGCGTCCATGTCGGCAGCCGTCAGATCGGCTTGCTTGGTCTTGACGATTTCTTCGACCTGGGCGCGCGTCAGCGTGCCGACCTTGTCGGTATGGGGCTTGGGCGAACCCTTCTGGATGCCGGCAGCCTTCTTGATGAGGATGGTCGCGGGGGGCGACTTCATCACGAAGGTGAAGCTCTTGTCGGCAAAGGCGGTGATCACCACGGGAATCGGCAGACCGGGCTCCAGGCCCTGGGTCTTGGCGTTGAACGCCTTGCAGAATTCCATGATGTTCAGGCCGCGCTGACCCAGCGCCGGACCGATCGGGGGAGAGGGATTGGCTTTACCAGCTGGCACTTGCAGCTTGATGAAGCCGACGATTTTCTTCGCCATGCTTGACTCCTTGCGGGTACGTACGCAGGCCGATCAGGCCTGCTCCCCGGGGTTGACGGTCGGAGTTGTTCGCGGCGCGGACGCCGCGAGCCGGATGGCGCTGACCGTAGCGCCCCATCCGGCCGTATGCTTGATCAGGACTTCTCGACCTGACTGAAATCGAGTTCCACGGGAGTCGATCGGCCGAAAATCGTGACCGACACGCGCAGCTTGCTCTTTTCGTAGTTCACGTCTTCGACGTTGCCGTTGAAGTCGGTGAACGGACCTTCCTTGATGCGGACCATCTCGCCCACTTCGAAGAGGATCTTGGGACGCGGCTTTTCCACGCCCTCTTCCATCTGCGACAGGATCTCGTCGACCTCGCGCTGGGGGATGGGCGTGGGGCGGTTGCCCGACCCGCCCACGAATCCCGTCACCTTGTTGGTGTTCTTCACCAGGTGCCAGGTCTCGTCGGTCAGGTCCATCTCGACCAGCACGTAGCCGGGGAAGAAACGGCGCTCGGTGATGGATTTCTGGCCACCCTTGACCTCGATGACCTCTTCCGTGGGCACCAGGATGCGACCGAAGGATGTCTGCAGCGCGGCCCGCTCGATGCGTTCCGTCAGCGCCTTCTGGACGCTTTTTTCCATGCCGGAATAGACATGGACAACGTACCAACGTTTGCTCATCGTCTTGTTTCCGCCGTGTTATTTCCAACCAAGAATGAGGTCGTACAGCACCCATTCGATGGTTTTGTCTGTAACCCACAGGAACAGCGCCATGACCACCACGAAAGCGAACACCGCGACGGTGGTCTGGATGGTTTCCTTGCGGGAAGGCCATACGACCTTGCGCGTTTCCTGGGCCGAATCCTGGCCGAACGCGACCAGGCGCCTCCCGGGCTCGCTGAACCAGCCGATTACCAGGGCAACGACCACACCGGCGACGATGGCGCCGATCCGGGCGATCGTGGGGCTGCCCGCCAAGGCGTAGAACCCCACCAGCCCAGCGACGAACGCCGCGATGGCCAGGCCCAGCTTGATGCGGTCGGCAGTGCTAGTTACGGTTTCTACGTTTGGATTCGACATCTTTTCGTCCGGGCAGCGCCAGACATTGCTGGCGGCGACGGTGCTTGCAAAACACCCGGGGCAGAAGCCGCGCCGGGCTTTTTGTCAGAAGCCGCGGCTAGACCCCGCAGGCTCCGGGAGAAGTGGCAGGGGAAGAGGGAATCGAACCCACAACCTTCGGTTTTGGAGACCGACGCTCTGCCAATTGAGCTATTCCCCTATGGATGAAGCCCCCCCGGTTCTTTGGGGAGGCTTTCAAACTTTTACCGCCAACTACTGTACTTTGGCACTACGTCTTATCCCGCGACCAGCGCGGGATAAGGGTCTTACTTGATGATCTTGGCCACGACGCCGGCGCCGACGGTACGACCGCCTTCACGGATGGCGAAACGCAGGCCTTCTTCCATGGCGATCGGCGCCAGCAGCTTGACCGTGATCGACACGTTGTCGCCCGGCAGCACCATTTCCTTGTCCTTCGGCAGCTCGATCGTGCCCGTCACGTCCGTCGTACGGAAGTAGAACTGGGGACGATAGCCGTTGAAGAACGGCGTATGACGGCCGCCTTCTTCCTTCGACAGCACGTACACCTCGGCCGAGAACTCCGTGTGCGGCGTGATCGAACCGGGCTTGGCCAGAACCTGGCCGCGCTCGACGTCTTCACGCTTGGTGCCGCGCAGCAGAATACCGACGTTGTCGCCAGCCTGGCCCTGGTCCAGCAGCTTGCGGAACATTTCCACGCCCGTGCACGTCGTCTTGACCGTGTCCTTGATACCGACGATTTCGATTTCCTCGCCGACCTTGATGATGCCGCGCTCGATACGGCCCGTCACCACCGTGCCGCGACCCGAGATCGAGAACACGTCTTCCACCGGCATCAGGAACGCGCCGTCGACCGCGCGCTCGGGCGTCGGGATGTACGAGTCCAGCGCCGCCGCCAGTTGCAGAATGGCCGCTTCGCCCAGCTCGCCCTTGTCGCCTTCCAGCGCCATGCGGGCCGAACCCTTCACGATCGGCGTATCGTCGCCCGGGAAGTCGTACTTCGACAGCAGTTCCCGAACTTCCATTTCCACCAGTTCCAGCAGCTCGGCGTCGTCAACCAGGTCCGCCTTGTTCAGGAACACGATGATGTACGGCACGCCAACCTGGCGCGACAGCAGGATGTGCTCGCGCGTCTGCGGCATCGGGCCGTCAGCGGCCGACACCACCAGGATTGCGCCGTCCATCTGCGCCGCGCCCGTGATCATGTTCTTCACGTAGTCCGCGTGGCCCGGGCAGTCGACGTGCGCGTAGTGCCGCGTCTGCGTCTCGTATTCCACGTGCGCCGTGTTGATCGTGATGCCACGCGCCTTTTCTTCCGGCGCCGCGTCGATCTGGTCGTACGCCTTGGCCTCGCCGCCGAACTGCTTCGACAGCACCGTCGTGATCGCCGCCGTCAGCGTCGTCTTGCCGTGGTCAACGTGACCGATCGTGCCCACGTTCACGTGCGGCTTGGTACGCTCAAACTTGCCTTTTGCCATGGCTGACTCCCGCCTCTGGATGCCTGCTATAACGGATGGAACCGCAAAAATCTGGTGCCCATGACGCGGATCGAACGCGTGACCTCTCCCTTACCAAGGGAGTGCTCTACCACTGAGCCACATGGGCGAATTCTGTACTGCATCTACCGGATCGCCCGGCAATCGCCGGAAACCCGGGCGCCTGCGACGACCTCGTTGGAGCGGGTGAAGGGAATCGAACCCTCGTCGTAAGCTTGGAAGGCTTCTGCTCTACCATTGAGCTACACCCGCCTACCTGGTACTGCAACTAGCGCGGACCCCACCGCCGCCAAACCTTCCGGCCAAAATTTTGACCAGCCGCTTGAGTTACAGCACGCTTCAAGCCACTGGCCACGATCCCTACCGAAAAGCAAAGCCGTTGGTGGAGGGGATTGGATTCGAACCAATGTAGGCGCAAGGCCAACAGATTTACAGTCTGCCCCCTTTAACCACTCGGGCACCCCTCCGCCGGGGAACGAAAGATTATGAAGGAGCCAAAAAGGAAAGTCAACTCGGCCCGGCCCGCACTCCCTACCCCCTCCATAGACCAAGGGTTTCCACTAGATCTTCGATTAACAAAAAGTCTAAAAGACCATATATAGTCTTTTAGACTTTTTAAAAGATCAGGAGACCACCGTGAGAATACGCCAGGGCTTGTTCGCAGGCATTGCCGCCCTTTTCGCGCTTGCCGGCACCGCGGCACACGCCGCCGATTTTCCCCAACGCCAGATCCGCATCCTGGTGCCCTTCCCTCCGGGCAGCGGCACCGACGGCTCGGCCCGCGTGCTGGCGCAGGAGATCACCAAGGCCACCGGACAGACCGTGGTCGTGGAGAACAAGGCGGGGGCCAACGGCTTCATCGCCACCGAAGAGGTCATGCGCGCTCCGGCCGACGGCTACACCCTGCTGCTGACCAGCAATACCCACGTGGCCAACAAATTCCTGTTCAAACGCACGCCCTACGACCCCATCCAGGACTTCAAGGGCATCACCCTGCTCAAGGAAGGCCCCCTGGTGCTGCTGGTGCGGGCCGATTCGCCCATCCGCAATGCCGCCGACCTGACCCGCGCGGCGGGCGCGGCCAAGACGCCGCTGGCCTTCGGCAGCGGCAACTCGTCCTCGCGGGTGGCCGCCGAGCTCTATAAGCAGCTCGAACACGTCGACATGCTGTATGTGCCCTACAAGGGCAATCCCCTGGCCATCGGCGACCTGATCGGCGGACGGATCGACCTGATCTTCGCCGACTCGACCTCGGCCACGCCCCTGATCCGCGGCGGCAAGGTCCGGGCGATCGCGACCACCGGCCGGGCCCGCACGCCCAATCTGCAGGACGTCCCCACCCTGATAGAGAGCGGGCTGGCCGATTTCAACCTGGGCTCGTGGCTGGTGGTGCTGGCGCCGCGCGACACGCCCGACCCCGTGGTCGACCGCCTGAACCAGCTCTTCCGCGCCGCTCTGCAGACCGAAACCGTCAAGCGCAACTTCCTGGAGTCCGACGCCGTGCCGCTGGGCACCAGCCGCCAGGAACTGGCCGACTTCATGGCCTCGGAGAACCGCCGCTGGGGCTCCATCATCCAGAAAGCCGGCATCCAACCCGAGTAACCCCGGAGCATCCATGTCCATCGACACTCAGAAGACCGACCGCGGGGTCGGCATCATCACCATCAATCGCCCCGAAAAACTCAACGCCATGGACGCGGAGCACTACCAGGGCCTGTCCGACGCCTGGGCGCAGATGCGCGACGACACCGCCGTGCGGGCCATCGTCATCACCGGCGCCGGCGAGAAATCCTTCAGCACGGGCGCCGACCTCAAGACCTTCATCGGTAATCCGCCGCAATTGTCGGAGTTCTGGCTGACCCAACAGGGCATGCTGCTCAACCGCGGGCTGGAGATGTGGAAGCCGGTGATCGCCGCGGTCAACGGCTATTGCCTGGGCGGCGGCATGACCTTGCTGCTGGCCACCGACATCCGCCTGGCCGCGCCCCACGCCACCTTCGGCCTGTCCGAGGTGAAGCGCGGCGTGATCGCCGCCAACGGCGGCACGCAGCGCGTGATCGAACAACTGCCGCGCGCCATCGCCATGGAGTTCCTGCTGACCGGCGACGCCTTCGACGCCGCCACTGCCGAGCGCTGGGGCCTGATCAACCGCCAGGTCGAGCCCGCGCAACTGATGCCCGAGGCGATGAAGATCGCCGAGCGCATCGCCGCCAATGCGCCGCTGGCCGTGCAGGCCGCCAAGGAACTCGCGCTGCGCGCCGGCAGCATGGACCTGAGCGTGGGACTGCGCATGGAGCAGTTGTACAACCGCATGCTCTCCGCCACGGAAGACGCCGCCGAGGGCCGCCAGGCCTTCAAGGAAAAGCGCGCGGCCCGGTTCAACGCACGCTGACGCCACAGGAAGCCCCATGAGAGGAAAGTACGTCATTGCCGGTATCGGGCATACCCGCTACGGCAAACTGCCCGGCCGCTCGACCGTCAGCCTGAACGTCGAAGCCTGCCGCAACGCGCTGGCCGATGCCAACATCGGCAAGGACATCATCGACGCCCTGTTCGTCAAGGTGCCGACCTCGGCGCGCGAATTCATGTACGGCCAGAAGCTGGCCGAGGCCATGGGCCTGCGCCCGCGCCTGGGCGGCGCCTGGGACCAGGGCGGCGCGGCCAACATCGCGCTGATCTCCCAGGCCGTCATGGCGATCGAGGCCGGCCAGTGCGAGGCCGCCCTGGTCTGCTACGCGGACAACCCCCGCACCGGCAATCGCGCCGTCTACGCCCGGCCGCGCGGCGACGATGCCGTCTACGGATGGTTCTCCACCGCCGCTGGCTACGCCATGATCCAGCGCCGGCACATGATCGAGCACGGCACCCGCCCCGAAGACCTCGGCGCCATCGCCAAGGCCTGCCGGCGCCACGGCGCGGCCAATCCCGGCGCGCAATTGCGCGCCGCCATTTCCCTGGACGACTACATGGCCTCGCCCATGCAGATCGATCCGCTGCGCCGCGACGATTGCTGCCTGGTGTCCGACGGCGGCGCGGCGGTGGTCGTGATGAGCGCGGCGCGCGCCCGCGCGCTGGGCGTGCCGAACGCCGTCCCCATCCTGGGCTTCGGCCAGGGCCAGACCTCGTGGGAAGTGGCGCAGCGGCCCACGCTCACCTCGACCGAGGCGGCCGTCTCCGGCCGCACCGCCTTCGCCATGGCCGGGCTCGCGCCCAAGGATATCGACGTCGCGCAGTTGTACGACTGCTTCACCATCACGGCGCTGATGACGCTCGAGGACTACGGTTTCTGCAAGAAGGGCGAGGGGGGCCGGTTCGTGGCCGACGGCCGCATCGAGATCGGCGGCGACCTGCCCCTGAACACCAGTGGCGGCCTGCTGTCCGAGACCGGCATGCCGGGCATGCAGCTGGTCATCGAGGCCGTGCGGCAGATCCGCGGGCAGGCCGCGCTGCAGGTGCCCGGCGCCGATACCTGTCTCGTCAGCAACCAGGGCGGCACCATGCATACCCACAGCACGCTCATTCTAGGCAGCCAGCCATGACCGAATTTCCCCAGCCCGACATCACCGAGACCAGCCGCCCGTTCTGGGATGGCCTGAAGGCCGGCACGCTGCTGTTCCAGCAATGCGGACAAGGCCACCGCTGGCTGCCGGCGCGCGATCATTGCCCGCACTGCCTGAGCGGCGACGTCCGCTTCGTGCCCGCGGCCGGCGGCGCCCGCCTCGTCAGTTGGGTGCTGTATCGCAGCGCCCACCATCCGGCCTTCGAATCGCGCGTGCCCTACAACGTGGCGATCGTGGAACTGGACGAAGGACCGCGCATGATCTCCAACATCCTCTGCGACGAATCGGCCCTGCGCGCCGACATGCCGCTGCGCCTGCGGATCGAGGCCCAGGACGACTACTCGGTGGCGCGCTTCGAGCCCGCGGGGCGGGAGAAGCTCTCATGAGTACTCCGCAGCCCCTGGCCGGCATCACGGTGCTGGACCTGACCCAGATCTACAACGGCCCCTACGCCACCTTCCTGATGGCGCGGGCCGGCGCGGACATCGTCAAGATCGAGCCGCCCGGCGGCGAACACCTGCGCAAACGCGAAACGCTGCCCGACGACGTGGTGACGGTGCCGTTCGCCATGTTCAACGCCAACAAGCGTTCGCTGTGCCTGGACCTGAAGACCGAGACGGGCCGCGCGGTACTGCGGCGCCTGGCCGCCCGCGCCGACGTGCTGGTCGAGAACTTCACGCCCAGCGCCATGGAGCGGCTGGGCCTGGGCGCCGATTCGCTGATGGCGGCCAACCCCCGGCTCATCTACGCCTCGAGTTCCGGCTACGGCAGCAGCGGCCCCTACCGCGACTATCCCGCGATGGACCTCGCGGTGCAGGCGATGTCGGGCGTCCTGAGCAGCACCGGCCAGCCGGACGGCGACCCGGTCAAGGCCGGCCCGGCCGTCTGCGACTTCATGGCCGGCATCCACCTGTACGGCGCCATCGTCACGGCCTTGCTGCGGCGCGAGCGCACCGGCGCGGGCGGGCGCGTGGAGGTGTCGATGATGGAGGCGGTCTATCCGTCGCTGGCGTCCAACCTGGGCGGCCTGCGCCGCGGCAACCGCAGGCCGCAGCGCACCGGCAACCGGCACGGCGGCATGGGGCTGGCGCCCTACAACGTCTATCCCTCGGCCGACGGCCACGTCGCCATCATCACCACCAACGAGAAGCACTGGCGCGCGCTGGTGGCCGCGCTGGGGCTGGACGAACTGGCCGCCGACCCGCGCTACGCCACGCGCGAGGCGCGCGCGCGCCACATGGACGAGCTGGACGAGGCGCTGGGCGCCGTTACCCGGCGCCTGGACAATGCCGCGCTGCTGTCCCGGCTGCGCGCGCAGACCGTACCCTGCGCGCCGGTACAGGAACTGCTGGACGTGGTCGACGACCCGCACCTGCATGCGCGCGGCGCCCTGCGCCACATCGACCATCCCGCCTACGGCCGCATCCTCGTTCCCGAAACGCCGCTGCGGTTCCTCGACCAGGAGCCGCCCCCCTACCAACCCAGTCCCGGCCTGGGCGCCCAGGCGCGCGAGATCCTGGCGGACCTGCTGCAATGCGGGGACGACGAACTTGATAGACTGCAAGCCGAGCTGTCCCCCTGATACCCCCATACGAGAATCCCATCATGCAACAAGACGCGATCATCATTTCGCGGGCCGGCGGCCCCGAGGTCCTGGTTCCCGCCCGGTGCGACATCCCCCAGCCGGCCGCCGACGAAGTGGTGGTCAAGGTTGCATGGGCCGGCGTCAACCGCCACGACTGCGGCCAGCGCTCGCGCGGCCCCAACGAGCATGAATCCGACATTCCCGGCCTGGAGGTATCCGGCACGGTGCACGCCGTGGGACCGCTGGCGCGCGGGCTCGAGGTCGGCATGCAGGTATGCGCGCTGGTCAACGGCGGCGGCTATGCCGAGTACGTCGCCACCCACTGGCAGCAGGTGCTGCCGGTTCCCGCCGGACTGACGCTGCAGCAGGCCGCCTGCCTGCCCGAAGCGGCCTTCACCACCTGGTACAACTTCTTTTCCCTGGCGGCGCTGCAGGTGGGCGAATCGGTGCTCATCCACGGCGCGACCAGCGGCGTCGGCGTGTTCGCCGTCCAATTGCTGTCGGCACTGGGCCATCCGGTCTACGCCACCAGCGGCAGCGCCGAAAAGTGCGCCCTGGCGCTGAGCCTGGGGGCGCGCCGGGCCTTCAACTACAAGACCGAGCCCTTCGCCCAGCTGTTGCAGGAAGCCGGCACCCCGGTGGACGTGATCCTCGACATGTCGGGCGGGCGGCACATGGAGCAGAACCTGGCCGCCCTGGCCTATGGCGGCCGCATCCTGCACCTGTCCTCGGGCGCCGCGCCGGTGTCCTTGTCGCTGCGCGCGGTCATGCAGAAGGAGGCTCGCGTGACCGGCGCCATGATGCGTCCCCTTCCGGCCGCCAAAAAGGCGCTGGTGGCGCAGGCGCTGAAGAAGGTCGTCTGGCCGCTGGTGGGTAGCCGCATCCAGACCCGGGTGCACCAGACCTATCCGCTGGCCCAGGCCAGCCAGGCCCACCGCGACATGGAACAGGGCGACCACAGCGGCAAGCTGCTGCTGCAGGTGGGCGCCGCCTGAACCGCCGCTAGCCGGGCGCCAGCACCGCGGCCGGCCGGTGGGCGACCAGCACGTCCTTGGGAATGACGATGTCCATCAGGAACACATCGCCCGGGTAATAGGAAATGCCGGCCGTCAGCACCCGCGAATCCGTGGTCATCAGCTTGCGGACCAGCTTGGCCACCGGAGCGCCATAGGGACAGTCGAGCTTCCTGGCCAGCACCATGTCGGCCGTCTCGATGCTGATGGTCTGGTAGGAATGATCGATCTCTTCCTCGGCATGCTGCAGGGCAAGCTGCAGCAGCAGCTCGGAGGCCGCGGCCCCGTCGGGGAAGCGTTCGTACAGGTGGCGGGCCACGAACATGTTGTAGACACCGATGGGCTTGCCTTCCCGCACGTGCGTCTTGATCACTTCCACATAGGAATCGTAGAAGTTGCCGCTGGCGACCAGTTCCGGCGGCAGGACGGCGTCGTGCACCACCTCGTGCACGACGATGGAAAAACCGCCGGCGCGCGGCGACAGGCCCGCGATGGGCGTGCGCAGATGGCCCGGCGCGGCGCCCGGAACCTCGCACACGAACGTGCCGCGGCCACGGTTCGAGACCAGCACGTTTTCCTGGACCAGCACATTCACCGCCTGGCGGACGGTGATGCGCGCGACCTGGTACTGCTCGGCCAGCACCTCGTAGCGGGGAAGCTGGTAGCCGACCGGCCATTCGCCGGCCGTGATCTTGTTGCGCAGCGCATCCGCCAACTGCACATATAGCGAAATCCGGCTCTTGGGGTCGAGCTTGAACTGGTTGCCCTCGGTACTCATGCTTTCATCCTATCGTACTTTTCAGCGCGGATTCGCCGGACCGATGGCTTGCGGCACGTCCTTGATCTTCTTGAGCGCGAAGCTGGAGCGCATATCCACGACCGCTGGATGTTTCATCAGGGTATCCATGGAAAAACGCGAGAAATGCGCCAGGTCGACGACCTGCACGCGCAGCAGGTAATCCATGTCGCCCGTCATCGCATAGCAGGCCACGACCTCGGGCCAGCCCAGGACGTCGCGGGCGAATTGCTCGATGGGCGCGTGGCCGCCGTCCATGTGCTTCTGGAGCCGCACGCTGACGTAAGCCAGGAGGCCCAGCCCCACTTTCTCGGCATCGACGATGGCGACGTACTGGCGGATCACGCCGGTGGCCTCCAGGCGCCGCACCCGCCGCAGGCAGGGGCTGGGCGACAGCGCCACGCGCTCGGCCAGTTCCTGATTGGTCAGCCGACCGTCGCGCTGCAATTCCTCCAGAATCCGTCTATCCGTGCGGTCCAATTCGACTTCAGGCATGATTGACCAATAACAAATCACTTTGAGCAATTTTATTTCAAAATCATCGGCTACATGAGCAATTTTGGAATTATTCGCCCGGCGATCCTTCCTACAATTCCGTCTGGGATTCCTTTCGATCAGAGGCGCGCGGCGCCACAGCGGAGACAGCCATGACCACCCCCTTCCAGCCCTGGGACAACCCCATGGGCACCGCCGGATTCGAATTCGTCGAATACGCCGCCCCCGATCCCGCAGCCCTGGGCAAGGTGTTCGAAGGCCTGGGCTTCAAGGCCATCGCGCGCCACCGCCACAAGAACGTGCTGCTCTACCGCCAGGGCGGCATCAACTTCGTCGTCAATGCCGAGCCCGACTCGTTCGCGCAGCGTTTCGCGCGCCAGCACGGCCCCTCGATCTGTGCGATCGCCTTCCGGGTGAACGACGCGGCGGCGGCCTACAAGCGCGCGCTGGAGCTGGGCGCCTGGGGCTTCGACGGGCACAGCGGCCCCATGGAACTGAACATCCCGGCCATCAAGGGCATCGGCGATTCGCTGATCTATTTCGTCGACCGGTGGCGCGGCAAGAACGGCCGCAACGGCGGGATCGGCGACATCGACATCTACGACGTGGACTTCGAGCCGCTGGAGCCGGCCCGGGCCAGCCAGGACGCCAGCCACCGGGGCGCCGGCCTGACCCTGATCGACCACCTGACGCACAACGTGCATCGGGGCCGCATGGGCGAATGGGCCGACTTCTACGAGCGGCTGTTCAACTTCCGCGAGATCCGCTACTTCGACATCGAAGGCAAGGTCACCGGGGTCAAGTCCAAGGCCATGACCTCGCCCTGCGGGCGCATCCGCATTCCCATCAACGAGGAAGGCAACGACGAGAAGGGCCAGATCCAGGAATACCTGGACCTCTATCACGGCGAAGGCATCCAGCACATCGCGCTGGGCACGGACGACATCTACGCCACCGTCGAGGCGCTGCGGACCTCGGGCGTGGTCTTCCTGGACACTCCGGACACGTACTATGAGCTGCTGGACAAGCGCCTGCCGGGCCACGGCGAGGACGTCGCGCGGCTGACGAAGAACCGCATCCTGCTGGACGGCGCCCCCGGCGGCGGCCTGCTGCTGCAGATCTTCACGCAGACGGTAATCGGCCCGATCTTCTTCGAGATCATCCAGCGCAAGGGCGACGAAGGCTTCGGCGAGGGCAATTTCAAGGCCTTGTTCGAATCGATCGAGCTGGATCAGATGCGGCGAGGGGTGTTGTAACCCCCCTACGCGCTGACGCGCGCCCCCCAGGGGGCGATGCGGGTGGACCGGCGGAGCCGGATCCACCGCATCCTGGGTCTAGTGCCGCTGTCTTGGGGCGTAGCATCGTTGCTCGCTGGCTGCCAACTGTGCGGCATGCCGAGAGGCGGGGCGGAAACTTGCGTTTTGCCCTCCGGCCGTCTCACGGCCGGGCGGAGCCTACCGTCCGGATGCCGTCCACGGGGGGGAGCTTGGTGGCCTGGACTTCGACGCGTTCGCCGCCCTGGTCCAGCACCACGCCGCCGCCCAGGACCTCGGCCAGCGTGACGCCTTCGGCCAGCTGGGTGCCGACCGCATAGGCGCGGGCGGGGCGGCCGTCTATGGCCAGGACCGCCGAGCCGCTGGGTCCGGCGGCGATGAGGCCGGCCACGACCACCTGGATCTTCGCCCCCGCGCCCGTGCCGAACCAGCCGGCCACCGGGCCGGTGTCGGTCTGCAGGGCGCCGTCGCCGACCGCTGTGGGCGGGGCCGGCGGGGGAGAAGGCGCGAGCAGGATGGCTCCCCATACGCCTATGCCCGCCGCGAGCGCCAGCAGCGCGACGAAGGTGCTCGATCGGGGGAGGCTGGGGATTACCCGCATCACTGACTCCGGCAGGGGCCGCCTTGGCGCGGCCGGTCAAAACGGTCCATTTTGCGGGAGGAATGTGACAGGGATACCCGCATCATGAATTGTCATCTAAAGCAGCGATAATAGGTGCCGCGAAAATTACGACACGGAGTTTACGCTGTGACACGGTCACGCTCTATCCGCGCCCGGCGCCAGGCCGGCTTTACCCTGATCGAGATCATGGTCGTCGTGGTCATCCTGGGCATCCTGGCGGCGCTGGTCGTGCCGCGGGTGCTCGACCGGCCCGACCAGGCCCGGGCCGTTGCCGCCCGGCAGGACATCTCCGGCATCATGCAGGCGCTGAAACTGTACCGCCTGGACAATGGCCGCTACCCGACGACCGAACAAGGCCTGCGCGCCCTGGTCGAACGGCCCGCGACCGGCCAGGTGCCTGCCAACTGGAAGCAGTACCTGGACCGCCTCCCCGCCGATCCCTGGGGCAATCCGTACCAGTACCTGAACCCGGGCGTACACGGCGCCGACGTCGACGTGTTCTCGCTGGGTGCCGACGGCCAGCCCGGCGGCGAAAGCGCCAATGCCGACGTCGGTTCCTGGGACCTCTGATCCCCGGCTCCGCCCCGCTGCCCGCGGCGTCGGCGCAGGCCCCCGGCGTGCCCGGGGGTTCACGCTGATCGAACTGATGGTGGTGGTCGTGATCGTCGGCATCGCCGCCGCGGCCGTCACCATCCGGGCCTTCCCCGACCGCCGCAAGCTGCTCCGGGACGACGCCGAACGGCTGGCCCAGCTGTTCTCGGTGGCCCAGGGCGAGGTCCGGGCCGACGGCCGCCGCATCACCTGGCAGGCGGACGAACAAGGCTATCGCTTCGTCCGGCGGGCGCGCGCGCTGACGCCGGGCGCGGTCATGGCCGCCGGTACCTCCACCACCACGCTGGACACCTTCGGCCGCGACGAACTGCTGCGCCCGCGGCGCTGGGCCGACGGTCCGGTCAGCGTGCAGGTGGAGCCGCCCGGCCCGCCCGTGTTCACGTCGGAATGGATTCCGGGTCCGCTCATCGTCCGGCTGCGCAACGCCGATGCGATCGTGACCATCCTGCGCGACGAGGCGGGACGCTATGCGGTCCAATGACGCCGGCTTCACCCTGGTCGAAGTGCTGGTCGCCCTTGCCATCGTGGGCGTGGCGCTGGCCGCCTCGGTGCGGGCGGTCGGCCTGATCGCGCAGAACAATGCCGCGCTGCGCGCCAAGTCGCTGGCGCTGGTCGAGGCCGAGAACCAGCTGGCCGAACTGCGCCTGGCCCGTCTCATGCCGAGCCCCGGCCGCCAACTGGTCGCCTGCCCCCAGGGCGGCCAGGCCATGCAGTGCGAACAGGTCTTCACCAACTCCGACAACACCAACATCCGCCAGGTGATGATCCGCGTCCATCCCGAGGGCGATCCCGACCGCGTGCTGGCGCAGGTCAACGGCTTCCTGAGCGCGCTGCCATGACCCGACGCGCGCAGGCCGGCTTCACGCTGATCGAGGTGCTGGTCGCCATCTCCCTGATGGCGGTGGTGGCCATCATCTCGTGGCGCGGGCTGGAAAACGTCAGCGCCCTGCAGCGCCGGCTGGCGGGCGATGCCGACGAGGTCGAGAACGTCACGCGCATGCTGGGTCAGATGGAACGCGACCTGGCCATGCGCGCCCCGGACGCGCTGCTGGACACCGGCACCGCCACGGCCACCGGCGCTCGCCTGCCGCAAAGCCTGCGCATCACGATCAAGGAAACGCCCGACGCCTCCGCCACGCTGGAGATCATCCGCGCCGACGCCGCCGATCCGGCCGGCTGGCAGCGCGTCGTCTGGTTCCTGGACGGCACGGTGCTGCGCCGCGCGGCGGGCGCCGCCGCCCGCCTCTACCCCCTGCCCGCCGCGGGCGGCGGCGCGGCGATCCTGGGGGGCGTGACGCGCTTCGCCATACGCGCCTGGGTGCCCGGCCAGGGCTGGATCAGCACCCCGTTCCCCGCCACCGGCACTCCCTTCACCGGCCTGGAGCTGTCGGCCGAACGCCGCAGCGGCGAACGGGTGGAACGCTATCGCCGCGTGGTGGTGCTCGAATGACGCGGCGCCCGCATCCCCGCGCCGCGCGCCGGCAGCGCGGCATGGCGGTGATCAGCGCGCTGCTGATCGTGGCCGCCGTGGCCGTGCTCGTGACCGGCCTGTTCCAGCGCCAGGCGGCGTCGGTGCGGGCCGTCGAGAACGAACAGGCCCGCATCCAGGCCCGCTGGCTGCTGCTGGGCGGCCTGGACTGGGCGCGGCTGGTCCTGCGCGAGGACGCCCGCCGCAACAACACGACGCGCCTGGGCGAGCTGTGGGCCACGCCCGTGGCCGATACCCGCATCACCCGGCCCGGGGACGACCGGGTGGCCTTGTTCTCGGGCCGCATCGAGGACGAACAGGGCAAATACAACCTGCGCAACCTGGCCAAGGCCGGCGTGCCGCAGCCCCTCGAGATCGCGGCGCTGGACCGGCTGTGCTCGATGCTGGGACTGCCCGGCAGCCTGGCGCCGCGGATCGCCGTACGGATCGCCAGCGCCCAGGCCGTGCCCGGCAGCTCCGGGGAAACCGGCACGGGGACCGGAACGAACACCGGCACAGGAACCGGCACCGACACCGGGACCGGCGCGGGAGGCGGCCAGAACGGCTCGGCCACGCAAGGCCGCGGCCCCTCGGCTCCGATGATACGGACGGTGGACGACCTGGAAGGCATCACCGACGTGGACGAGAAGACGATCGAGGCCCTGCGCCCCTACGTCACGGTGCTGCCCGAAACCACCGCGGTCAACGCCAACACCGCCCCCGCCGAAGTGCTGTCGGCGGTGGTGCCGGGACTGTCGCTGGCGCAGGCCCGCGCGCTGACCGAACAGCGCAACGCCGGCACCTGGTTCAACGACCGCGCCGATTTCGGCAACCGCCTGGCCAATCCTGACATTACTATCAGCGACTCGCAGATCGTCACCGCCAGCAAGTGGTTCATGGTTTCCGGCACCGTGACGCTGGAGCGCGCAGCCGTCACAATGCAGGCGCTCGTCTCGCGGGCCAATGCCAATTCACCCACCGTGGTCTGGAAGAGGGAGACCAATTGAAGACAACGTTGCGGCTAGAGCTGCCCGCCCTATCCATGCTGCATGCCGACTCGCGGGTGGCGTTCGCGCTGCTCGACCGGCAGCATGCCGTCCAGCGGACGGGCGAACTGCCGCTGGCCGAACTGGCCGCGGCCGTGCCGACCAGCCGCGTCGAAGGCATCCTGCACCCGTCCGACAGCGTGCTGACCACCGTCACCGTGCCGCCGCTGCCCACGCATCGGCTGCAGGCGGCCGTCGCGGGGGCGGTCGAACCCATGCTGCTGGGCGACATCGAAAACCTGGCCGTCGCCCACGGCGCCCGCGCCGGCGACGGTTCCGTCGCCGTGGCGTGGGCGGCCCGCGAGCCCCTGGCGCGCGCCCTGCGGCTGCTGGCCGACAGCGGCCTGCCCGCCGACGCCCTGGTGCCGGCCCCGCTGGCGCTGCCGCTGACCGACACCGGATGGACCGTGCTGGTGCGCGACGACCACGTGGTGGTGCGCACCGGCGCCCAGACCGGCCAGGTCTGGGCCATCGACCCCTTCGCCACCACCGATGCCGATCCGGCGGTGGCGGCGCTGCTGCCGACGCTCGAACAGGATGCGCCCGGCGCCGTCGGCTGGATCGACCCGCAGCCCGCGGGCTGGCCCGAGCTGACGGGCACCGAACGGCGCGCGCTGCCCGCCGCGGCGCGCTGGCAGGGTGTGCTGCCGGGCTGGTCGCTGGCGCTGGCCGACCTGCAACCCCACCGCTCCGGCCGTTCGCCATGGCGCCAGCCGGCCGCCTGGGCGGCGGGCGCGGCCGCCGTCTGGCTGCTGGGCCTGAACGTCCACGCCTGGCAACTGGGCCGCGAGGAAGTCGCGCTGCGCCAGCGCATGGCCACCCAGGTCAAGACGGCGTTCCCGGACATTCCCGTCGTGCTGGACCCGCTGCGCCAGGCCGAACAGCGGCGCGACGCGCTGCGGGCCGCGGGCGGCGAATTCGGTTCGTCCGATTTCCTGCCGCTGGCGCTGGCCACCACGCAATTGCTGCCGGCCGCCACCAACAACGTCGTCGCGCTGCGCTACGCCCAGGGCGAACTGAAGCTGGAACTGGTGGACGACGGCATAGGCATGGTCGCCAAGGCCGGCGCCGCGCCGGCACCGGCGCCGCAGCAACAGGCCACGCGCGGCCTGCGGCGCTTCGCGCCGCGCCGGGAACAGGCCGCGGCCCCCGCGCCCACCCCGGCACCGGCGGCCAGCCGGATGGAAATCGATCCGGCCATCATGCAGCGCGCCGAGGGCCTGGGCCTGCACGTCACGCACGACGACGGAGTCTGGACCATCCGCTCCGCCGCCAGCGCAGGCCAGGACGGGGGCGCGCGCCCGGCGTCCCAGGGCGGCGGCGTGCGTATTCAACAGGACAATCCGCGACGATGAATCTCCCCGCTTTCAAGCTTTCCATGCCGCCGGCGTTCACCCGGTTCGGCGAAGACGCCGGGCGGCGCTGGGCCCGGCTCGCGCCGCGCGAGCGCCGCCTGCTGGGCATCGCCGGCGCGGTGGCCGGCATCGCCCTGGTGTACCTGCTGTTCGTCGAACCCGCCTGGACCCGTGCCAGCCGCCTGGAAACGCAACTGCCGCTGCTGCGCACGCAGGCGGCCCGCGTCGACGCGCTGACTGCCGAAGCTCGCAGCCTGCAACGCGTGACCAGCGGCCGGATGACGGCCGACGAAACCCGCCAGGCCCTGGCGCAGAGCCTGGAGCGCGCCGGCATCGCCGCCGAGGTCGAGCCCGCCGACGCCCCGGCGGGCACCACCGGCGAGGCCTGGCAGGTCACCGTCGACCAGGTGCAGGCCGCCGGCCTGATGCAATGGCTGGCCTCGGTGCCCGGCCGCACCCGCCTGCAACTGGCGCAAGCCGATCTCGAACGACCCACGGACGACAACGGCCGCCTGCTGACGGGCAAGGCCTCGGGCGTCCTGGTGTTCACGCCGGCCACGACCGGGCAGGGCCGCTGATGCGTACCTGGTCCAAGATCCTCCTGTGCGCGCTGGTGGCCCTGGCCGCCGCCCTGGCGGTACTGCCGGCCCGGTGGCTGATCGCGATCCTGCCGGCCCAGTGGCCGGTGGCGGTGGTCGACGCCTCCGGCACCCTCTGGCGCGGCAACGCGCTGATCGCGCTCGGCTTCCCCGAGGCGCGCAGCACCCTGCCCACCCCCGTCGAATGGCGGACGAAATGGGACGGCGGCCCGCTGGTCGAGATCCGCCATCCCTGGCTGGACGGCCCGCTGGGCCTGCGCCTGCAGACCAACGGCTTCCTGCTGTCGGGCCGCACCCTGAAGCTGCCCGCCTCGACGCTGGCGCAACTGGGCGCGCCCTTCAACACCCTGCGCCCCGCCGGCGACCTGCGGCTCAAGTGGCCGTCCCTGCGGCTCAACGGCGGCATTCCGCCCGGCGAGCTGCTGGACGCGGAATGGAGCGACGCCGGCACCGCGCTGTCGCTGCTGCGGCCCATCGGCCACTACCGCGCGCGCCTGACCGGCGAAGCCGGCAGCGCCGTCGCGCTCGCGCTGTCCACGCTGTCCGGCCCCCTGACCATGGAAGGAACCGGACGCTGGACCGCGCGCACCGGCTTCAGTTTCAAAGGGGTCGCCCGCCCCGCCCCCAATGCCTCGCCCGAGGCCCGCGCCGCGCTGCAAAGCACGCTATCGGCGCTGGGCCGCCGCTCGGGCGACGACTCCATCCTGCAAATCGGCCGCTAACATCATGCCCATGCTCAACCTAGCCCCTTTCCGCAACCGACCCGCTCCGGCGCCCTTCGCCCGGACGCTGGCCGTGGCGGTCTCCTCGGCCCTGCTGGCGCTGGCCGTACCGCCGGCCGCAGCGGCGGCGGCCGCCGCCGGCGCCAATGCCTCGGCGGCCGACGGCGTGGTGCTCAACTTCGTCAACACCGAGCTCGAAGCGGTGGTGCGCGCGCTGGGGCAGTTCACCGGCAAGACCTTCCTGGTCGACCCCCGCGTGAAGGGCCAGCTCACGCTTGTCTCCGAGAACCCGGTCAACCGCGACACGGCCTATCGCATGCTGCTGGGCGCGCTACGCATGCAGGGCTTCGCGGTGGTCGAAGTGGATGGCGTCAGCAAGGTGGTCCCCGAGGCCGACGCCAAGCTGCAGGGCAGCCCGGTCACCAGCGGCGCCGGCGCCAACAGCGGCCAGCTCGTCACCCAGGTGTTCAAGCTGAACTACGAAAGCGCGACCAACCTGGTGCCCGTGCTGCGGCCCATGATCGCGCCGAACAACCCGATCAACGCCTACCCGGGCAACAACACGCTGGTCATCACCGACTACGCCGACAACCTCAAGCGCATCGCCAACGTCATCGCCAGCGTCGATACGCCCTCGGCCATCGCCACCGACCTGATCGAGATCAAGTACGGCATCGCCACCGACGTCGCCGCGCTGGTCACCAAGCTGCTCGACCCGGGCACCGGCGGCGACGCCACGCAGCGGATCACCGCGGTGGCCGACCCGCGCACCAACAGCGTCCTGCTGCGCGCCAGCAGCCCGGCGCGCAACAAGCTTGCGCGCGACCTGATCGCCAAGCTCGACAACCCCGCGGCCCGCGCCACGAACATGCACGTGGTCTACCTGCGCAACGCCGAGGCGGTCAAGCTGGCCGAGGTGCTGCGCGGCGTGCTGACCGGGCAGTCGGGCACCGGCACGATGGGCGGCACCGGCAGCCTGGGCGGCGGGATGAGCGGCGGGCTGGGCACCGGACTGGGCGGCTCGACCGGCCTGTCGGGCAACAGCACCTCGTCCCTGAGCAATAACTCCAATACGTCCAGCACCTCCGGCGCCCTGGGCGGCACGACGGGGCTGGGAGGTTCCGGCGCGCTGGGCGGCGGCACCACGCAGGCCGGCTCGACCGTGTTCACCGGGGGCGGCGCGACGGTGCAGGCCGACGCCACCACCAACACGCTGATCATCACCGCGCCCGAGCCGCTCTACCGCAGCCTGCGCGAGATCATCGACCAGCTCGACGTGCGCCGCGCGCAGATCTTCGTCGAAAGCCTGATCGTCGAAGTCTCGGCCGAGACCGCCGCCGAATTCGGCATCCAGTGGCTGACCGGGCTGGGCAACCTGAACGCGGGCAACGGCACCGCCGTGGTCGGCGGCACCAGCTTCGGCGGCACGGGCTCGAACATCATCGGGGCGGCGCAGAACATCGGCTCCATCGGCAAGGGCCTGAGCATCGGCATCGCCAAGGGCTCGGTCAACATC
The DNA here is from genome assembly GCF_004216695.1 of Pigmentiphaga kullae. Lineage (GTDB taxonomy): Bacteria > Pseudomonadota > Gammaproteobacteria > Burkholderiales > Burkholderiaceae_B > Pigmentiphaga > Pigmentiphaga kullae. The sequence goes on along the minus strand of NZ_SGXC01000001.1, from coordinate 1,525,042 downwards.
CCGGGCATCGGCCAGGTCACCAACCTGGGCTTCCTGGCCCGCGCCCTGGAAACGCAGGCCGGCGGCAACATCCTGTCGACGCCCAACCTGCTGACCCTGGACAACGAACAGGCCAGCATCATCATCGGCCAGAACGTCCCCTTCATCACCGGCCAGTACGCGCAGACCGGCAGCACCTCCACCGTCAGCCCGTTCCAGACCATCGAGCGCAAGGACGTGGGCCTGACGCTGAAGGTCAAGCCGCAGGTGTCCGAGGGCGGCACGGTCAAGATGACCATCTACCAGGAAGTCAGCAGCGTCGACGAGAGCAAGTCCAACAGCGCGGGCATCATCACCAACAAGCGCGCCATCGAGTCCAACGTGCTGGTGGACGACGGCCAGATCATCGTCATCGGCGGCCTGATCCAGGACCAGGTCACCGGCAGCGTCGAGAAAGTGCCGGGGCTGGGCGACATTCCCGTACTGGGCAACCTGTTCCGCTACGACAACCGCAAGCGCACCAAGACCAACCTCATGGTGTTCCTGCGTCCTTACGTGGTGCGCGAGGGCGGTTCGCAAAGCAGCCTGATGATCGACCGCTACGAATACATGCGCGCCCAGCAGGCCCAGGCGCAGCCCGGCTCGCACTGGCTGCTGCCCGACATGCAGGCGCCCCAGCTGCCGCCGCGCGTGCCCGGCGTGGGCGACCCCGTGCAGAGCGGTCCCGCCGGCGCCGGCCACGTGCCGCCCACGACCATCCCGCGCGACGTCTCGGCGCTGCAATCGACCGACCCGACCATCGTTCTCCAGGTGTTCGGCGCGCCGTCCGAAAGCGAAGCCCAGCTTGCCGCGCGCCGGATCGCGGACTCCGGCATGAGCGCCTACGTGGTCCACGACGACGCGCAGCGCTGGGACGTGCGCATGCGCGTGGCGCGCGACCGCGTCACGGTGGACACCACCCTGGCGGCCCTGCGTGACCTGGGCTACGCCGCCGAGATCGTGACGCGGCCATGAACCCGCTGCCTTATTCGTGGGCCCGCGCCCAGCGGGCACTGCTCAGCATGCGGCCCGACGGCAACCTGCTGACGGTCAGCCCCCGCACGCCGGCCTGGGCCATAGCCGAGGTCCAGCGCCGCCACGGCGCGGTGCGCATCGCGCGGATCTCCGACGCCGAACTGGAGACCCGCCTGACCGCGGCCTACGCCGACACCGGGGATGCCGCAGCGGTGGTGGGCGCGGCCGAGAACGAGATCGACCTGGCGCGCCTGATGCAGGACATTCCCGAAGTGGAAGACCTGCTCGAGACGCAGGACGACGCGCCCGTCATCCGGATGATCAACGCGCTGTTCACCCAGGCCGCGCGCGACGGGGCAAGCGACATCCACATCGAGCCCTTCGAGACCCACTCGGTGGTGCGCTACCGGGTGGACGGGACGCTGCGCGACGTGGTCAGCCCGCGCAAGGCGCTGCACGCGGCGCTGATCTCGCGCATCAAGATCATGGCCAACCTCGACATCTCGGAGAAGCGCCTGCCGCAGGACGGCCGCATCGCGCTGCGCGTGGGCGGCCGCCCCATCGACGTGCGGGTGTCCACGCTGCCCACGGGCCACGGCGAACGCGCGGTGCTGCGCCTGCTGGACAAGGAGGCGGGCCGGCTCGAACTGTCGCGCCTGGGCATGGACGCCGGGCTGCTCAAGCAGCTGGACCGGCTCATCCACCAGCCCCACGGCATCGTCCTGGTCACCGGCCCCACCGGCAGCGGCAAGACCACCACGCTATACGCCGCGCTGGGCCGGCTCGATGCCTCCACCACCAACATCCTGACGGTGGAAGACCCGATCGAATACGACCTGCCCGGCATCAGCCAGACCCAGGTCAACGCCAAGATCAGCATGAGCTTCGCGCTCGCGCTGCGCGCCATCCTGCGCCAGGATCCGGACGTGATCATGATCGGCGAAATCCGCGATCTGGAAACCGCGCAGATCGCGGTGCAGGCCTCGCTGACCGGCCATCTGGTGCTGGCCACGCTGCACACCAACGACTCCGTGTCGGCGGTGACGCGCCTGACCGACATGGGGGTGGAACCCTTCCTGCTGTCGTCCTCGCTGCTGGGCGTGCTGGCGCAGCGCCTCGTCCGGCGCCTGTGTCCCGACTGCAAGGAAGCGCACACCGAGCCGGACGGCCGCACCGTGTACCGGCCGGTGGGCTGCGCCACGTGCAGCCATACCGGCTACGTCGGCCGCACCGGCATCCACGAGCTCTACACCGTGGACGACGCGCAGCGGCAACTGATCCATGAAGGCGCGGGCGAGCAGGAACTGCGCAATGCCGCGCAGGCGGCGGGCATGCGCACCATGCGGCAGGACGGCGACCGCTGGATCGACTCCGGCACGACCTCCCCCGAGGAAGTCGTGCGGGTGACACGGGATGTGTAGGAGGAAAGGCTGACATGCCTTCGTATCGCTTCGAAGCCGCCGACGCACTGGGCAAGCTCGATCGCGGACTGATCGACGCGGACAGCCCGCGCGCGGCGCGCGCCCAGTTGCGGGCGCGCGGACTGACGCCGCTCGCGGTGGAGGAAGCCGGCGCCCAGCGCAGCAGCGGCGGGAACCGCGGCTGGTTCAGCGCGCGCATGTCCGACTCGGAACTGGCCTGGGCCACGCGGCAACTGGCCAGCCTGCTGGCGGCCCGCCTGCCGCTGGACGCGGCGCTGACGGCAACGGCCGAGCAGTCCGAGAAAAAGCACGTCTCGGAGGTCCTGTCCGCCGTGCGCGCCGACGTGCGGGCCGGACACCGGCTGGCCGACGCGCTGGCGACGCGGCCGCGCGACTTTCCCGAGATCTACCGCGCGCTGGTGGCGGCGGGTGAGGAGTCCGGCGACCTGGCGCACGTCATGGAAAAGCTGGCCGACTACATCGAGGAACGCAACGCCCTGCGCATCAAGGTCCTGACCGCCTTCATCTATCCCGCGGTGGTCGCCCTGGTCTCGGTCGGCATCGTCATCTTCCTGCTGGGCTACGTCGTGCCCCAGGTAGTCAGTGCCTTTTCGCAGGCGCGCCAGGAACTGCCCATGCTGACCCGCGTCATGCTGGCCCTGAGCGACTTCGTGCGCAGTTGGGGGTGGCTGGTCGCCCTGGTCCTTGCCGCCGCGCTGACCGGCTGGCGCATGATGCTGCGCGCGCCCGCCACGCGGCTGGCCTGGCATTCCCGGCTGCTGAAGATGCCGCTTGCCGGCCGCTTCATCCTGGGCCTGGATGCCGCCCGCTTCGCCTCCACCCTGGCCATCCTGACCGGCAGCGGCGTGCCGCTGCTGCGGGCGCTGGATGCGTCGCGCCAGACGCTGGGCAACGACCGCCTGCGGGTCAGCGTGGACGATGCCACCTCGCGCGTGCGCGAAGGCGTGTCGCTGGCGTCGGCCTTGCAGGTGCAGAAGACCTTTCCGCCCCTGCTGGTGCACCTGACCGCCAGCGGCGAGAAGACCGGCACCCTGCCCGAGCTGCTCGAACGCGCGGCCCAGACGCTGTCGCGCGAGGTCGAGCGGCGCGCCATGGCGTTGACGGCACTGCTCGAACCGCTGATGATCCTGCTGATGGGCGGCTTCGTGCTGCTGATCGTGCTGGCGGTGCTGATGCCCATTATCGAAATCAACCAGCTCGTGCGCTAAGACACGTTGCACCGGCGGCGGCCAGCGCCGCCGGGTCCGCGGCATCCCACTCATGACCAAACCAGACGGCCATTCCAACGATCACCTCGAAAACTCGTTGGGATACCTGCTGCACCGCGCGGCCCACATCATCGCCGCGACCTTCGGCGACGAACTGAAGGCCGACGACATCCCGCTGTCCGTCTGGCGGGTACTGGCCACGCTGAACGACCGCGACCACCAGTCGCTGAGCGAACTGGCCAGCCATACCGGCGCCGAACTGTCGTACCTGTCGCGCACGGTCGCGCAGGCCGAGGAGCGCGGCTTCGTCGTCCGCTCGGCGCAGCCCGGCGACAAGCGTGCCACCAGCGTCTGCGTCACCCCCGCCGGACGGGCCATCGTCCGCAAGTTCTCGCCGCTGACGCAGACCCTGCAAAAGCAGTGGCTGGCCGGCATTCCCGACGCCGACGTCGAGGCCACCTTCCGGACGCTGCGCATCGTCTACCAGAACGCGGTCGCCGGTGCCTCATCCTCTTCTCCGGCCAGCCGCAAGATCACCGTGGCCCGCCGGGTCAGCCAGCGCTCCACGTCCAAGTCCGGCTCCCGCTGACGGCGCCGTCCCCCAGGGGAATTCCCTAGGAGTTTTTGCGCCCTTAAAAGGTTGTTTAAGCTACCTTTTAGTGCTCCAATAGCCCCATGCCATTGCCTGTCCGAGGCCCACGATGAAGCTCGTCACGATCGACACGATTTCCGGCGGAGTCGCCGGCGCCCTGCTGCAATCCGGTGAAATCCTGCACCTGGGCCGCGCCGCGGCGCCCGGCACGATCGAGGCCTGGCTGCCCGCCAGCGTGCGCGGCATCCTGATGGCGGGCCCGGAAGGGCTGGCCGCCGTGCGCCGCATGGTCCGGCGCGTGGAAGACCTGGAAGCGGGCGAGCGGGACCGGCTGCGCCACGCCGGCGCCCTGACCGACGCATCCGCGACCCCGCTGCTGGCGCCCGTGCCGGATCCCCGCTTGATCCTGGCGGCGGGCCGCGCCTACGGCGCCCACGTCCGCGAGATGGGCGGCGGCCCGCCGCCCCATCCGACCGCTTTCCTCAAGAGCCCCGACAGCGTGGCCGGCCCCGGCGCCGTCATTCCCATCCCCGCCGGCATTGAGCAGGTCGACTACGAAGGCGAACTGGCCGTCGTCTTCGGCCGCGCCTGCCACCGCGTGCAGCCGGCGCAGGCACTCGACCACGTTGCCGGCTACACGGCGGCCAACGACGTCTCGGCGCGCGACTGGATGCCGGGCGTCCAGGCCGCCCGCACTCCCGTCGAGGGCCGCCAGAGCTGGGAACTCAACATCATGGGCAAGCAGTTCCCCGGCTTCACCCCCATGGGGCCGGTGCTGGCGACCAGCGACGAAATCTCCGATCCCTCGTCGCTGCAACTGGCCACCCGGCTCAACGGCCGCGTCATGCAATCGACCAGCGTCGGCGACCTGATCCATCCCATCGCCGAGACCATCGCGTACTTCTCGCAGTGGTACCGGTTCCAGCCCGGCGACGTCCTGCTGACCGGCACCCCCGCCGGCGTCGGCTTCGGCCGCGACCCGCAGGTCTTCATGCGACCGGGCGACCGGGTCGACGTCGAGATCGGCGGTATCGGCACCTTGAGCAACGGCATCTCGGCAGCCTGACGCATCAACGACAAGAAAGGAGACCAGACATGAACATCGCAAGCATCGTTCCGGCGCCGGCGCATGCCGGCTCGGTCATCAAGCCCTACGTACTGTCCCACGGCACCCTGGAGTGCTACGACATCGAGAAATCCCGGCGCTTCTACGAAGAATTCCTGGGCCTGGAATGCGTGCACCATGCCTCGCGCGGGCTGTCCATCCGCTGCGGTGTGAAGTTCCACATCGTCTGCCTGGAAGTGGGCGAACGCCTGAAACCCGTCAGCGTCTTCAACCACTGGGGCCTGGACGTCGCCACGCCGGCGCAGGTCGACGCCGCCTGGGAAGCGGCCAAGACGCTCCAGCAGAAATACGAGATCCGGCAGGTCCTGTCGGTCAAGAGCCAGCACGGCGTGTACTCGTTCTACCTGGAAGACCTCGACCACAACTGGTGGGAGATCCAGCACTACGACGGTTTCCAGCACGACGACGTCTTCGCCGCCGGCGATCGCCACAGCATGGCCGACCGGCCATCCCAGCGCAGGCTGCGCCAGGGCCTGGGCGCCGGGCGCGCCGACTGAGGGCCGGCCGGCCTGCACAACAACCACAAGCGAGACACCGATGAACGACGACCTGCCCGTCCTGGACGCCTTCACCCACCTCATGCCGCCCGCCTACCTGCGCGAGGTGGAGCGGCTTTCGACCAACCGCGACATCGCCAAGCGCCTGGGCACCGTGCCCATGCTGTACGACGTTCCCCGCCGCATCGAGATGATGAAAGGCTTCGGCAATTACCAGCAGGTGATCTCGCTGTCCCAGCCCTCGGCCGACAACGTCCTGGGGCCGGATGCCTCGCCCGCCCTCGCCCGGCTGGGCAACGACGGCCTGGCAGAGATCGTCGATCGCCATCGCACCCACTTCCCCGCCTTCGTCGCCAGCCTGCCCCTGAACGACATCGAGGCGGCGCTGCAAGAATTCGACCGCGCCGTGCTCGAACTGGGCGCCGCCGGCATCCAGGTGGAAACCAACATACAGGGCGTGCCGCTGGACCATCCGCGCTTCGTGCCCCTGTTCGAACGGGCCGTCCACCACGACGTGCCGATCTGGATGCATCCCCACCGCGGCGCGGGATACGCGGACTATCCGACGGAAGGCAAGTCCCGCTTCGAGATCTGGCAGGTCCTGGGCTGGCCCTACGAAACCAGCGTGGCCATGGCGCGCCTGGTGTTCTCGGGACTGATGACCCGCCTGCCCACGCTGAAGATCATCACCCATCACCTAGGCGGCATGATTCCCTACTTCGAAGGCCGCGTCGGCACGCTGTGGGACCAGATCGGCGTGCGCACCGCCGATGAGGACCTGGGCTACATCAAGGACATGCTGGGCGGGCGGCCGGTCGACTGCTTCCGCCGGTTCTACGGCGACACGGCCGTGGGCGGCTCGGCTTCGTCCATCCGCTGCGGACTGGACTTCTTCGGCAGCGACCAGGTCATGTTCGCCAGCGACTGCCCGTTCGATCCCGAGGGAGGCCCGGGCTTCATCCGCGACACGCTGCAAGCCATCCAGTCCCTGGCGCTGCCCGCCGACGTCCATCGCAAGGTCTGCCACGACAACCTCGCCGGGCTGATCGGCCTGGCGCCCGCGGCCACGCTCGCGGCCGCCCCCAGCGCGCAGGAGGCCTGACATGACACTCCTCCGTATCATGCTCACCGCCGCGCTCGCCGCCCTGGCCGCCGGAGCGGGCGCGCAGACCTTTCCCACCCGTCCCGTCACCGTCGTCGTGCCCTACACCCCGGGCGCCGGCGGCGACTTCATCGCCCGCAAGCTGGCCCCGGAAATGGCGCGCGTCCTGGGCCAGCCCGTGGTGGTCGAGAACCGCGTCGGCGCCAGCGGCACCATCGGAACGTCCGGCGTGGCCAAGGCGCCTCCCGACGGGCACACCCTGCTCTCGACCGCCGACACCATCACCATGCTGCCCTACCTGTACAAAAGCGCCACGTTCTCGCCTTCGAAGGACTTCGCGCCGGTAGCCATGGTCGCGACCGGCACCTGGGCGCTGGCCGTCACGCCCTCGCTGCCCGCGCAGTCGCTGGCCGAACTCGTCGAATTGGCCAAGAAGCGGCCCGGCGGCCTGTCCTACGCCTCGCCCGGACTCGGGACGCCGCACTACTTCCTGATGGAATTGTTCAAGCAGACCGCCAGGATCGACATGCTGCACGTTCCGTACAAAGGCATGTCGGGACTCGTCACCGACCTGATCGGCGGACAGGTGCAGGCCGCGCTGCTGTCCCTGAACGTGGCGCTGCCCCACGTGGCCGCGGGCAAACTACGGCTCGTCGCCGTCATCGCCGACCATCGCTCGCCGCTGGCGCCGTCCGTCCCCACGCTGCAGGAAGCCGGCTACGCCAACTTCCCGTTCGCGCCCTGGATAGGCCTGCTCGCTCCCGCGGGCACGCCGCGCCCCGTCATCGAGCGCCTGCACCGCGCCGTCGGACAGGCCCTTGCCTCCGCCGAGATCCGCGAATCGCTGCACCAACAGGGCCTGGAAGTGGCGCTGAGCTCCCCCGAAGAACTCGGCACGCGTATCCGCGCCGACATGGAACGGTGGAAGGACTTGGTCGAGCGCTCCGGCGTCGAACCCGAATGAACTCCCTCCCTGGTCCTGTCGGAGTTGACGGCGGGGCGGCAGGAGCCCGATGATGCGTGGTGAAGCGGCGCGCCGACCCGTCCGGCGCGCGCCCGCCTCTCAGCCAGGGACACGCCATGACCACCATCTACGATTTTTCCGCCACCGACATCGAAGGCCGCGACGTACCGCTCGACCGCTTCCAAGGCAAGGTGCTGCTGGTGGTGAACGTGGCGTCCCAGTGCGGATTCACGCCCCAGTACGCGGGCCTCGAAGCCCTGTACCGCGCTTACCGCGAGCGCGGCCTGGAAATCCTGGGCTTCCCGTGCGACCAGTTCGGCCACCAGGAACCCGGCAGCAACGAAAGCATCCGGGACTTCTGCAAGCTCAACTACGACGTGACCTTTCCGATGTTCGCCAAGATCGACGTCAATGGCGACGGGGCCCATCCGCTGTACCGCTGGCTGAAAAGCACCAAGCCCGGCCTGCTGGGCACCGGCGCCATCAAATGGAATTTCACCAAGTTCCTGGTCGACCGCGCGGGCGCGCCCATCGCCCGCTATGCGCCCACGGACAAACCGGAATCGATCGGGCCGGATGTCGAGGCGGCATTGGGCTCAGGGCCTGCCTGATATCTCCACCCCGGGAATACCGGCCAGGATTTCCGACAGGATGTCGATGAACCCGTGGACCGGCGCCGACAGCGCCTTGTGGCGCGGCCAGGCCACGACCACCTTGCGCCGGATGACCGGCTCGACCAGGGCCACGCTGCGCAGGGCGCCGCCGAACAACTCCGACGACAAGGCCATGGGGGGAATGATGGACAGCCACCCCGGCCTGAGCGTGACGTGCAGCAGGCTCTGCAAGGAGTCGATTTCCAGTTGCGGCCGCAGGACCAGTCCTTGCAGGCCGAACTGGGCATCGATCAGGTTGCGCATGGACTTGTGGCGCGACGGCAGCACGAGCTGGAACCCGGCCAGTTCATTTCCGCGCACCAGGTCCCGGTCCGCCAGCGTATCCCGGTGGCCGACCGCCACCAGCGCTTCGGTGGAAATATCCCGGGTCTGCATGTTGAGCAGGTCTTGCGTCGTGCTCAGCAGCGCGCACTCCAGGTCTCCCGAGATCAGCCAACTGATCAGGTCGCTGCGATATCCGTCGCGGGACAGGAACTCCACGGCGGGATAGCGCTCGCGGAACGTCTCCAGCGCCCGCGCCATCACGAACTGGTGGAACGACGCCTGCGCACCGATCCGGATCTTGCCGCTGAACCGGTCCGCGCCGCTCGCCAGCACCGCCCCGGCGCGCTCGAGCTCGGTCAGCACGCGGATGCAATGCCGGTAGAACTCGTGCGCCAGGGGGGTGGGCGTCACGCCATGCGGATCGCGGCTGAACAACTGCACGTCGTGATGCGCCTCCAGCCGCTTGATCTGCTGGCTGATCGCGGGCTGGACGACATGCAGCCGCCGGGCTGCCCGCGTGATGCTGCCCTCTTCATAAAGCGCGACGAAGCAGCGTATCTGGCGTATGTCCATGCTGGGCACCGGGACGGGGAGTGATACGCGCCTGGGGCCAGGGCGTCCCGTTCAACGGATGGGAACGATGCCCGGCGGCAGGCCCGCGACATGCTCGGCGATCGCTCCAGGTGTCGTCAGCCAGACCCGGTGGCGCTGCGAAGCGATATGGGACAGGATCCGCCGCAACTGCCTGATGCGATGGGGCTGTCCGGTCAGGAACGTATGCAGCGACAGGCAATATACCATCGGGTATTGCGCCGATTCCTGGAGCTGTTCGTCGAACGCATCGATGGCCATGCGCGTGAATTCCTCGTCGCTCGCGCCGCGGTTCACGTAGGCCGGCAGGTCGTTGAGCTCCATCGACGGATAGGGCACGGCAAGAATGGGTCCCTGCCGGGTGCGGAACCACATCGGCTGGTCGTCGAACCACCAGTCCAGCATGTACTTCCACCCAAGTTCCTTGAGCAGTTCCGGCGTGTTCGGACTCTGCGAGATGAACGGCCCCAGCCATCCGGCCGGCGCCTTGCCCTCATGCCGCTCGAACAGCGACTTGACCTCGACCAGCATGGTCCGCTCGGCATCCGGCGACATGTCGGCCTGGCGCTCGGAGTTCGTGCGCCCGTGCCCGACCATCTCGTCGCCGCGCTGGCGGCAGGCCTCCAGGACCTCCGGGCAGACGTCGTAGACCGACCCGTTGGCCAGCACGGCCAACGGAAATCCGAACGATTCGAACTCCCGCAGGATGCGCCATACGCCCACGCGATTGCCGTAGTCGCGATAGGCGTAGCCGCGATGGTAGGGGGCGGAAGGCATGGAGGTGAAATCGTTGCCGGGATTGCGCCCGAACTCGAAGCCTTCGATATTCAGGGCGAAATAGACCGCCAACCGCCGCCCCTGCGGCCAGTCGTAGACCGGCCGGGTAACGATGGCGCTGTAGTCGTAGCGGTCATTGCCGTGTTCGAACTTCTTCACTTCGCTTCCTCCTGTGCTGCCGGCGCCAATGCCTCGAGCGCCGCCAGCAATGTCCTGGTATCCATCACGTCCGCGTACTTCTCCGCCATGTCGTACAGGTTGACGGCATGCGAAGCCTGGTTCCGGTCATAGACCGCGTCCGAAGGCACGGCCACCCGGTAGTTATAGGAAAATGCGTCCACCACGCTGCTGCGCACGCAGCCCGACGTCGCGCATCCGGTCACCACCAGCGTGTCGGCGCCGGTATTGACCAGATAGCTGGCCAGCGGGGTGCCGAAGAATGCGCTGGGATGCTTCTTGGGCAACAGCACGTCGCCCGGGCGCGGCGCGATGCACTCCACGAATTCGTAGCCCTTGGCCGGGATCCGCATCATGGTCGGCACTTTCTCCGTCAAGCGCCCCTGGTCGAAATCGAACTTGGGCGCGACATGGGGATACAGCACCGGCCAGTTCCTTGCGCGAAACAAGGCCAGCAATCCGGCGATGTGTTCGATGGCCCGCCAGGCGGTATCGCCGCAGGACGTGGCGAACTCCTGCACGGCCTGCGCGAACGGCATGGGCCTCGTCCCGGCCGTGCGGTACTGCACGTCGATGATCAGCAGCGCCGGCCGACGGCCCAAGCCCGACGGCCGGCCAAAGCCGGCCAGGCGGGAAGCGGCCCGGTCTCGCTCCGGAATCAGGTGATCCCATATTTCCGACATGTCGTTTTCCTCCTTAGCGCGCGCCGCGCGCGATATCCACGATCCGGGCCGCGTCGCGGCCCCCGGTTCCCCGCCACGCCACGTGGCCATCGGGACGCACCAGCACCAGCGGCGCGCCATACGCCTCGGCCGCCTGCCCCGATTCGATCCGGTGCACCGCCAGCGGCACTCCCCTGCGATCCGCTGCGCGTGCGAAGCTGGCCGTCTCGGCCATGGCCGCGTCGCCGAATGCCAGCAGCGCGAACCCCTTGCCGAACAGGTCCAGCGTCGACCTCCCCGGTTCAAGCCAGACGTGCGGCGCGCGCGCGCCCGGGCGTGCTGTCTGCACATAGCGCGAATATTCGTCGGGGACCGGCGGCGTGCCGTCCGCCACGCACAGCGGCGATTCGTCGTAGCGGTATCCCATCTGCAACCCCCACGACTGCCATTCGTACTGCGTGGCGCGCTTCATCTGCGCGCCGATCTCGCGGCGCGCGGCTGCCGCCCGTTCCGTTTCCTCCAACAGGTAGTCGCAGCGGGGCGGCGACACCCAGGTCTTGTAGTTGTGGGTTGAGTAGGCGGCATTGCGCACGGCCACCGGCTTGCGCTCCTGCGTGTAGGCCGGCAGCAGGGCCGGTCCGCCCCATCCCTCGGTCATCGCCTGCAGCTTCCACCCCAGATCGGCCACGTCGCCCAGGCCGGTGTTCATGCCCATGCCGCCCGTGGGCGACATCGTGTGCACGGCGTCGCCGGCCAGCAGTACCCGTCCCTGCCCATAACTCCCGGCCACCAGCTCCGCCCGCTTCCACGGCAGGATGGACACCACGTCGAACGCGATCCGGTCCGTGCCCAGCGCGCGCAGCACCCAGGCCCTGGCGTCGAAGGCGTCCATGTCGAACTTCGATGCCGTGCCATACACGGTCAGCCGCCACACGTCGCGCCCGTCTATCACCGTGACGTTGCCCCACGTTCCTTCCGGCCCGATCAGCAGGAAGCGCTCGGCGGCCTGCTTGCCGCACTGCTCCAGCAACCCCGGGCAGGAGAACAGCACGCTCATCGAATAGTTCAGATGGCCTCTGCCTTCCATGTCTATGCCCAGGCCGGTGCGGATCGTGCTGCCCGCGCCGTCGCAACCGACCAGATAGCCGGCCCGGATCGTCAGCGGCGCATTCCGGCGCAGGTCCGTGGCGCGGACCAGGACACACTCCTCATCCTGCTCGAAGCCATCGACCCGCGTCTCGACCCGAAGCGCGCCGCGGCCGCAATCCCGCAAGGCCGCCTTCAGGACCGGATCGAGCCAATGCTGCGGGCAGCGCTGCTTCTTCTCCGGCGACCACTCGGGCAGCGGCATGGCCGCCAGCGCGGGGTATTCGTCCCTGGCCAGCGTATGGCCGGCCAGGCTGGTGCAGAATTCGATGGAAAGCGCGAAATCGTCGGGAAAGCCGCTTTCCCGGACCGCCTGCGCGATCCCCCAGCGCCGGAAAAGCTCCATGGTCCGCACGGAAACAAATCCGGCCCGGGGATGGGTCACGTGCCCATCCTCCTTTTCCAGCACCAACGCATCGATACCCCGCCACGCGAGATCCAGCGCCAGGGACAAGCCCACCGGACCGGCGCCCACGATCGCGACCGGGGTGGACAACACTTCTTCAGTCATACACTCACTCCACCGAAACCTTTGCATCCGTCACCACCTGCTTCCATTTCCTGCCTTCGGCCACCACCGCCGCCGCGAACTGGTCCGGCGTCTCGTCCACGGGCATGTAGCCCAGCTTGGCGATTTCCGCGCGCACCGACGGATGCTGGCTGGCGTGGCGGAATGCGGTGTTCAGCCTGGCCAGCGCGTCGGCGGGAATCCCCTTGGGCGCCACCAGCCCGAACCATTCGAGCGACTCGAACCCGGGATAGCCGCTTTCGGCCAGTGTCGGCAGATCGGGGACCAGCGGATTACGCTCCAGGCTGGAAATGGCGATGGCGCGCAGGCCTCCGTCCTGCATGTGAGGCAGCATGTGGCCCAGGGCGATGAACGCCATGTCCAGGTGATCGCCGGCCAGGTCCGTCAAGACCTGCGCGTTGCCCTTGTAGGGGACATGGATCATGTCGATTCCGGCGCGCGCCTTGAACAGCTCGCCGGTCAGGTGGATGATCGATCCCACGCCCGCCGAGCCGAAGCTCAACCTGCCGGGCCTGGCCTTGGCCAGGGCCACGAGGTCCGCGACCGTGCGCACCGGCAGCTTGCTGTTGACCGCCAGCACCAGCGGCCCGCGTACGGCCCGGCTGACCGGCTGGAACGAGCGAAGCGGGTCGTAGGGCAGCGAGGCATACAGCGATGGCGCGACCGCCAGCGTGCTCGTGCCGCCCCACAGCAGCGTATAGCCGTCGGCCGCGGCGCGGGCCGCCTGCCCGCCTCCCAAGGTGCCGCCGGCCCCCGGCCGGTTGTCCACCACGATGGTCTGGCCCAGTTCGGGAGCGATGGCCCGAGCGAAGATGCGAGCGGTGACGTCGGTGGGTCCCCCCGCCGCGAACGGCACGATCAGCGTGACGGGACGGCTGGGATAGTCCGCCGCCCAGGCCGCGGACAACGCGGCCACGGACAGGGTCCAGGCCAGCAGGATTCGGGCGTGACGATGCCACGCTTGTCTGGAAGCGTTCATGCATTTCTCCTGAAATTGCGCGGTCGCCGCCGCGCCGGGAAAACTAGACGGGAATGCGGGCGGCCCATCCGCCGTAGAGCGGTTCGCCCACACGCTCGGGGGCCAGGTAGGCCGCGCCGCCGGCCTCCCTCACCATGGCCCAGGCCAGGCACAGGTTGGAAGACAGGACCGGCTTGCCGGTCATGGACGAGACCTCGACCAGGGCCCTGAGCGTGGGCATGCCGGTTCCGGTGAACATGATGGCGTCGGCGTCCTGCCAGCGCAGCCGGCTGAACGAAGACATCACCAGGGGAGTCGTGATGCCGTAGATGTCGCGCGTGTCGCTGGTATCCAGCGACACCGAGGCGCAATCGGCGACGTCCAGGCCCACGGCTTCCCAATAGCGCCTGCTGGCCTCGACCAGAAACGGCGGATAGGGCGCGAACAGGGCGACCCGCTTCGCGCCCAGGTGATCCAGGGCCCGGCGCAGCGCCTGCGCCGAGGAAACGATGGGATAACCGAAGCGCGTCGATGCGGCATCCAGCGCGCGCCGTTCCTCATCGGCGCCCACCAGGTACGAACTGCCGGTGCAGGCATAGCCCAGCACGTCCAGCCTGGCGCTGTCGTAGCTCTCCAGGCTGGCCGGCAGGTTGCGCAGGTAGTCGATCAGCCGTTGGCGCGAGTCCGTGCGGCTGCCTTGCAAGCGGGTGACGAGCATCGAGAATCCGGCAGGCAGCAGGGCCGCCAGCTCGGGTTCGACCACGGGATTCGCCTGCGGAACCGCCACGCCCAGCACCGCACCGTTGCCATACTCGCGTACCACGTCGCTCATGACATTCCTTCGTTCGAGAGTCGAAGAAATTATCTGCAGGCGGCGCCATCGCGACAATTAACTTTGGTTGATGGGGGGTATCACGCGGCGCCCTCGCCCTGGGCAAAGCCCCCCTTTTCATGGGAGCATCTGCGCTTTCCGTCAGAAAGCGAGCAACAGCATGAAAGAAGTCATCGACGTCGGCCTGCCCGATGTGGGCCAGCCTTTTTCCTGGGCGGTGCGCAGCGGCGGGATCCTGTTCACCTCGCAAGGACCGGTGCGCAAGGACGGCAGCATCGATACCGGCCCCATCGAGGACCAGGCCCGCCTGACCTTCCGCAACCTGCAATCGGCGGTGGAAGCCGCCGGCGGCACGCTGGACGACGTCACGCAGGTGTTGATCTACATGACCGACGTCAACGACATGAAGGCCATCGACGCCGTCTACCGCGAGTTCTTCGCCGCGCCCTACCCCAGCCGCTCCAGCGCGGCCGTCGCCGCCCTGGTCGTGCCGGGCATGAAGGTGGAGATCGTGGCGTTCGGGGTGGTCAACAAGTAGCGGGGGTCAATCCGGGTCCAGCACCTCGAAGGGCGAGGCCGAGCGCTTGATGTAGCCCAGCACGATGTTGGACTCGATGTCGCGCACACCCGGCGCGCGATACAGGCGGTTGACGATGAAGTCGGAGTAGTGGCTGACGTCCCGCGCCCGCACCACCAGCATGTAGTTGGCCCCGCCCGTGACGATGCGGGCGGACAGCACCTCCGGCCAGTCCTTGATGGCGGCCACGAAGGCCTCGTGCCATCCTTCGACCTCGTGGCGCATGGACACGTGCACCACGGCCTCGACTTCCAGGCCCAGCTTGGCGTAGTCCAGCACGCAGCTGTAGCCCTGGATGATGCCGGCCTCTTCCAGCAGCTTGACCCGCCGCAGGCAGGCCGACGGCGACAGCGAGACCCGGGCCGCCAGGTCCTGGTTGCTGATGCGGCCGTCGCGCCGCAGGCACTCGACGATGCGCATGTCGAGGCGGTCGAGTTTTATTCGCATGGAATTTCGCTAAATTATTTGATTTTCGAATTTTATTCGAATTCAACCACTACGAACCATCGAAAATGCCAGCACATTCGATGGCCGCTTCGATAAGATTCCGTCTGACACTAGCCCGCCACGCCATGCCCCTGATCGACATCAGCCCCCCGCTTTCCCCCGCCACTCCGGTCTGGCCGGGCGACACGCCGTTCCAGCAGGCCGAGGTATGGCGCATGGAAGGCGCCTGTCCCGTCAACGTGGGCCGCGTCACGCTGTCGCCGCACACGGGCGCCCACGCCGATGCGCCGCTGCACTACGCGCGCGACGGCGCCGCCATCGGCGCCGTGCCGCTCGATACCTACCTCGGTCCGGCCCGGGTCATCCACTGCCTGGATGCCGGGCCGCTGGTGGAACCGCGCCATATCGAACATGCCCTGGCTGACGTGCCGCCGCGCGTCCTCCTGCGCACCTACGCCCGCAATCCGGTCGAGCGCTGGGACAGCGGCTTTTGCGCGATCTCGCCCGCTACCATCGCGCTGCTGGCGCGGCATGGCGTGCGGCTGGTCGGCATCGACACGCCCTCGATCGATCCGCAGGAATCCAAGACCATGGATGCGCACCGCGCGGTGCACGCCGCGGGCATGGCCATCCTCGAAGGCCTGGTGCTGGACCCCGCCCCCGCGGGCGACTACGAACTGATTGCCCTGCCGCTGCGCTTCGCCACGCTGGACGCGAGTCCCGTGCGCGCGGTGCTGCGGCCGCTGCGCTGACCCCTCTCCGTTTCAACGACCCCTCGTCCAGGACGTTCTTCCATGACTGCCTCCCGGCAAGACAGCGACGCATCCCCCTCCGCGTGGCACAACGCGCAGATGGATTTCTCCAAATCCATGAGCTATGGCGACTACCTCGGTCTCGACCAGTTGCTGGGCGCCCAGCATCCGCTCTCGCCCGACCACAACGAGATGCTGTTCATCATCCAGCACCAGACCAGCGAGCTCTGGATGAAGCTGATGCTGCACGAGCTGTTCGCGGCCCGCGCCTGCATCCAGCGCAACGAGGTGGAGCCGGCCCTGAAGATGCTGGCGCGCGTCTCGCGCATCATGGAGCAGCTGGTCCATGCCTGGACGGTGCTGTCGACCATGACGCCTTCGGAATACACCAAGTTCCGCCCCTATCTGGGTAGTTCGTCCGGCTTCCAGTCCTTCCAATACCGGCAGATCGAGTTCGTTCTGGGTAACAAGAACGCCGCGATGGTCGCGCCGCATGCGCATCACCCCGAGCGCAAGGCGCTGGTGGAAGCCGCGCTGGCGGCGCCTTCGCTGTACGACGAAAGCCTGATGCTGATGGCCCGGCGCGGCTTCGCCATCGCACCGGAGCGCCTCGCGCGGGACTGGACCCAGCCCACGCAATACGATGCCTCGGTCGAGGCCGCCTGGCTGAAGGTCTACGCCGACCCGGATGCCTGCTGGGACCTGTACGCGCTGGCCGAGAAACTCGTCGACCTGGAAGACGCCTTCCGCCAATGGCGCTTCCGCCACGTGACGACAGTGGAACGCGTGATCGGATTCAAGCGCGGAACCGGCGGCACGGCCGGCGTGAGCTACCTGCGCAAGATGCTGGAGGTCGTGCTCTTTCCCGAGCTCTGGCAGATGAGAACGAGTCTCTGACCCGCCGAAAACGCCGCCCCCGCGCCGCCCTATAATCGATCGATAGTTCCAAGGAAAATCGTTCCCATGTTCGAGCACGTTCCCCGCTATGCCGGCGACCCCATCCTGTCGCTGGTGCAGACCTTCCTGAAAGACCCGCGCGAGCACAAGGTCAACCTCAGCATCGGCTTCTACTACGACGGCGCCGGCAAGGTGCCCGTGCTCGGCAGCGTGAGCCAGGCCCGCGACCGCATCGATACCTCGGTCCCCGCGGTCTACCTGCCGATGGAAGGCGATGCCCAATACCGCAAGGCGATCCAGGAAACCGTGCTGGGCGCCGGGCACCGCGCGGTGGCCGAGGGCCGGGTGGCGACCATCCATACCCTGGGCGGCTCGGGCGCGCTCAAGGTGGGCGCCGATTTCCTGAAGGCGCATTTCCCCGGCAGCGAGATCTGGATCAGCGACCCCACCTGGGAGAACCACTACAACATCCTGGGCGGCGCGGGTTTCCCCATGCACGCCTTCCCGTACTACGACGCGGCCACCAACGGCATCCGCTTCGACGAGATGCTGGCCACGTTCGAAACGCTGCCCGAGCGCAGCATCGTGCTGCTCCAGCCCTGCTGCCACAACCCGACGGGCATCGACCCGTCGCGCGAGCAGTGGCTCAAGATCATCGACGTGCTGGTCGCCCGCAACGCCATCCCGTTCTTCGACATGGCCTACCAGGGCTTCGGCGACGGCCTGGAAGAGGACGCCTGGGTCGTGCGCGAGACGGCCGACCGCGGCATCGCCATGCTGGTGGGCAATTCGTTCTCGAAGAACATGTCGCTGTACGGCGAACGCGTGGGCGGCCTGTCGGTGGTCTGCCCGACCGCCGACGAGGCCGGCCGCGTGCTGGGCCAGCTCCAGGCCACGGTGCGCAAGAACTACTCCAGCCCGGCGCTGTTCGGCAGCCGCGTGGTCAGCACCCTGTTGAACGACCCCGCGCTGCGCGAGGAATGGAAGGGCGAAGTGGCGCAGATGCGCACGCGCATCCATGCCATGCGCAAGGGCCTGCGCGACCGCCTGCACGCCCTGCGTCCGGACCTGGACGTGGACTACTTCGTCAACCAGCGCGGCATGTTCAGCTACACCGGCCTGAACCCGGCGCAGGTCGACCGGCTGCGCGACGAGTTCGGCGTCTACCTGATCCAGTCCGGCCGCATGTGCGTGGCCGGACTGTTCGAGGCCAACCTGGACTACGTGGCCGCGTCCATGGCCAAGGTCCTGGCCTGATCCGGGCTGGCGCGGCTCAATCGAGCCGGATGTTCGCCTTGTCGATGACCTGGCGGTACAGGCCGCGCTCTTCCTCGATCCGCCGGGCCAGCATCGCGGCATCGACGACGGGCACGTCGAAGCCGCGCTCGTTCAACTGCCTGACGAAGGCCGGATCGCGCAGGATGTGGCCAGATGCGCGTCCAGCCTGGTCCTTGTCCGGGCATCCATGCCCGCGGGCGCGAGCAGGCCGATCCAGCTGTCCACGGCCGCCAGGGCCGGATAGCCGCTTTCGGCGAAGGTAGGCGTGTCGGGCAGCAGCGGACTGCGCTGGCGGCCGGTAACGGCCAGCGCGCGCAGCTTGCCCGCCTGCACCTGGGGCGCCACATTGGTGACGGTGTCGAAGGTGGCCGTGATGTTGCCATTGCCGAACGAACCGTATGAAACGCTCTTGGGCGTCCCGCGCGCCTTGCCCACCAGCGCCGCCAGGTCGTTCAGGCCGCTGCCGCTGCTCGTGGAAAACACCATCTGGTTGGTCCCCACCAGCGCCACCGCTTCCAGGCGCTTCACGTCGAACGGCAGCTTGGCGTAGAGCTGGGGAATGATGGTCAGCGTGGAATTGGGCGCCAGCATCAGCGTGTAGCCATCCGGCGCGGCCCCGGCCAGGGCGGTGGCGGCAATGACGACATGCCACCGAAAAGCGGTCTTGCGATGAACATGGGAAGGCTCCAGGTCCGGGAGTGGGACGGCGGGTTCAGGCGGATGGTGCGCGCTCGGCCACGGCATCCAGGAATGCGCGCAGGCGGGCGTTGAAGGCCGGGGCCTGCTCGATATTCAGGAAATGGCCGCAGTCCTCGAAGATGTCCAGCTCGCTGCCGGCGATGGCGCGGGCGATGGCCTGCATCTGCTCGACCGGCGCGAGCTGGTCCTGCCGCCCGCCCAGCACCAGCGTGGGCACGCGGATGTCGGCAAGCGCCAGGTAAGGCGGCAGCTGCGTGCGCACCGGCACGATCTGGCGGTACTGGTCCAGCCGCAGGCGCAGCAGGCTGTCGCGCAGCCGGGCCACGACGTCGGGCGCGGTGGCGGGCCCCATCAGCTTGGGCAGCAGGCTGTCGGCCAGCGCCTCCCGGGGCCGCTCGGACTCCAGAGGCGCTAGGCGGTCGCGGGCGAACTGTTCGCCATGGGCCACCGGGGCATCGGCCGGCCGGCAGGCCGCGAGCACCAGGGCGCTGACCCGCTCGGGGGCGCGCGCATAGACGGACTGGATCACCAGCCCCCCCATGGACAGCCCCACCAGCGGCGCGCGCGCCAGTCCCAGCGTGTCCATGACCGCCAGCACGTCGGCGGCGAAATCGTGGAAATCCAGGGCGCCGGGAATGTCGTCGCTATGGCCGTAGCCGCGCAGGTCCAGCGCCACGGCGCGGTGATCGCGGCCGAAGTGCTCCAGTTGGTCGCGCCAGTTGTCCAGGTTGCCGCCCACGCCGTGCACGAACACGACGGGCGCGCCCTGGCCGTGCGATTCGTAGGCGATGCGCGGTAAGCCGGAGGTGAGCTGATATCCTTGATGCATGGGTGTCGCCGCCCTCGAAAAGATGGGAAACCTTGATGGAAGCCCATTCTATGCATGCCTTGGCGTAGCCTGCCAGATGGTTCCGCCGCCACGGCATGGCGCGCCTTACCGCCAATGCCGCGCGATGGCGGCGGCCGCCTCGGCGCCGCTGCGGCAGGCGCCGTTCACCAGCGATTGCGACAGGTAGTCGCCGCAGTAATAGACGCTGCGGCGCTGCGCCGACTGCCATGCCAGGAAGCTCGCCACCTTGCGGCCATAGCCCGGATAGAACACCGGCAGCTTGCAGGCGATCCACTGATTGAAACGGTAGACCAGGCGCCGGTCGAAGCCCGGCAGGCGCGCGCGGATCTCGTCGCGCAGCAGGCTGTCCACGTCGTTCGTGCAGCCCTGCCGTTCGGCTTCCCGCACCGCCTCGGGCGTGAGCTGGCAGTACAGGATGGACTCGGCATCGCCGGCATCGGGCGGCGCCGCCATCTGCTGCCAGGTGGCGATGCGCGTGGGCCGGCTGCGCAGCGAGAACTCCAGCGCCGGCGCCAGCGGCCCGCGCAGCGCGTAGTGGACGATGCCCAGACTGTTGTAGCGTACGGCGCCCAGCAACTGGCGCTCGGCCCCCGACTGTCCGGCCACGAGCCGCCCCGCGTACGCGCCCTGGGTCGCGCAGACGACGATGTCGGCGGTCGCCTCGCCTTCCACCCCGTCCTTGCGGTATCGCACCGTGCAAGGCCCGTCGTCCGCGCGGACGATGGCCGTCGCCACGGTATCGCACTCGACCTCGAGGCGGTCCGCCAGCGCGACCGTCAGCGCGCCCATCCCGCCCCGGGGCACGTACACGGTGTCGTGGCCCAGCAGCCCCGGCGTGGTGCTCAGGTAGAACGATGCGGAGATGTCCTCGGGATTCCAGCTGCGCGTGCCGCGAAAGACAGGCTCGACCAGCCGCTCCAGCACACGGCTGCCGGCGGTGCGCCGGATGTAGTCGGCCAGCGTCTCGTCGTCGTGGGCCAGCGCCGAGACGGCATGGTCCGGGTCCGCACGGCCGCGCAGCCAGGCCAGGTGCAGCCCGGCGCGCAGCAGCCCCAGCTTGTCGCGCCAGCCCAGGCCCGGCGTATGCATCGCGGCGAAACCGGGCATCAGATCCACGCGGTAGGTGCCGTCGGCGGTCCTGCAGTCCGCACCCAGGTTCTTCAGAGGCACCAGGCCCTCGCGCAGGCCCAGTTCGTCGATCAGGGCCTGCAATTCCCGGCCGAAGGGATACAGCAGGCGCGCCCCGGTGTTGTACGGAATCGGACCCTCGCGCCCCTGCGCGACACGCCCGCCCGGCTGGCCGCCGGACTCCAGCACCCGCACGCGAAACCCCAGCGCCCGCAAACGATACGCGGCGGTCAGCCCGGCGATGCCGGCGCCGACCACGATCACGGAACGATGGCCCGGCATTGCTTGCGCGCTCATGCCGGCTTGCCCACGGACGCCGGCACGACGAGCTCGATCAGCGCCGGCCCGGCTGCCGCGCGGGCCCGTTCCAGCGCGGGCAGGAAACCGTCGGTCGTCTCGACCCGCTCGGCATGGGCGCCGAAGGCGCGGGCATAGTCGGCGAAGGAAGGATTGCGCAGGTCGGTCCCGACGGCGCGGCCGAACAGGCGCATCTGGCTGCCGCGTATGGCGCCGTAGCCCGCGTTGTTCACGACCAGGACCAGGATCTTCAATCCTTCCTGGACGGCGGTCGCCAGTTCCTCGGCATGCATCAGGAAGCAGCCGTCGCCGGCCACGGCCACCACCGGGCGCGAAGGATCGGCCAGCGCCACGCCCACGGCCGCGGGCAGGCCGTAGCCCATGGCGCCGCTCTTGGGCCCCAGCAATGCGTCGCCGCGCCGCAGCGCGAAATAGCGGTGCAGCCAGACGGCATAGGCGCCGGCGCCCACGGTCACGGCGGCGCGCGCCGGCAGGTGCGCGCGCAGTTGCTCGAAGGCCTCGCGCAGGTCCAGCGGGGCCTCGCAGGCGCCGGTTCCCACGTAGCGTTCCCGGGCGGCGCGCAGCCCGGTCAACCACGCCCCATCGGCAAGCGGCGGCACCGGCAGGCCATCCAGCGCCGCGGCGAACTCCCGGGGCCCCGCCTGGATGGCCAGGTCGGCCTGGAAGACGCGATTGAGTTCGCCGGCCTCGGCGTGCACGTGCACCAGCGTCTGGCTGGGCAGCGGCGCCTCCAGCAGCTTGAAGCCGCCGAAACCGCCCGCCCCGAAGGTATTGATCTCGCCCAGACGGACGTTCACCGCCAGGACCAGGTCGGCCTGCGCGACTCCTTCGGCTAGCGCCGGCGCGATGCCTATGCCGGTCTCGCCCACGAAGCGCGGGTCGGCATGGTCGATCAAGTCCGCGCGGCGATAGGCGGTCGCCACCGGCCAGCCGGCGCGCGCGGCGAAGGCCGACACGCGGTCCAGCGATGCCTCGTCCCAGCCGGTGCCGCCCAGTAGCAGCAAGGGCCGGCGCGCGGCGGCGCACAGGGCGCGCAATTGTTCCAGGTCGTGCGCGGCCGGCGCGGGATGGACGGGAGCCGGCGGCGGCAGGTCCGGAACGCGGGCCTCCTGATGCAGGGCATCCTCGGGCACGATCACGACCACCGGCCCCCTGCGCCCCGCCATCGCATCGCGCCAGGCGCGCGCCAGGACCTCGGGCAGGCGCTCGGCCTGGCCGGCGTACAGCACGGACTTGGCCACCGGCCGGAACACCTCGCCCAGATCCTGCCCCCCGAGCGGATCGCGGCCGGCCTGGCGGGCGTCGGCCTGGCCCACGATCAGCAGCATGGGCGCGGCGTCGGTCTCGGCCGTGTGCACGGCCAGCAGGGTGTTCAAGGCGCCCGGGGCGCGGGCGGCCAGGCAGACGCCCGGCATGTCGGCCATGCGGCCCAGCGCCTGCGCGGCATAGGCCATGCCGGCCTCGTGGCGGAAGGACGTCAGGCGCACGTCGGCGTGGCGACCGGCCAGGGCATCGACGATCTCGAGTATGCCTTCGCCGGGAATGTGCAGGACATGGCGCACGCCGAATCCGTGCAGGGTATCGGCCAGGATGGCGGCGCCGTTGCGCGCGGAAGGAAGAGGAATCATGGAATCAAGGCGTCCGCCCGCAAGCGGGCGGATCGTGCCGAACGAATCAGAACAGATGGAAGATACCCGCAAGCAGCATGGTCTGGCCGCGCGAAGAGGAAGCGCCGCCGGTGCTGCCGTACAGGATGTACGCGTTCTGCGCATCGCCCGCGGCGCGCTGGTGGATGGCCGCCAGTTGCAGGATGGTGCGCTTGGACAGGAAGTAGTTGGTCATCAGGTTGAACTGATGGTACTTGGGCTTGAAGCCGGTGGCATCCACCTTGCCGAAGGTATAGGTATATCCCGCGCCGAGCTGCCAGCTGGCGTTGACGGAATAGGCCACGTTCAGGTCGAGGTTGCTGTACTTCGCGTCGGTTACCGGCAGGCCCGCCACCGTGCCGCCCACCTTGTCGTAGCGCACCTGGGTATAGGCCGCGGCGTACTTGAAGCTGCCCGCCTGGTAGTCCGCCGCGACGCCGACGGTGGTCATCGCCTGCGGGCTGACCGTATAGGCGTTGCGCTGCGAGGTGGAGGTGAAGGCCGGCAGCAGGATGGTGTTCCAGTTGCCCTCGGACACGGCGGTGGCCGGATTGTTCACCCGCATGTAGGCGGCCGCGACCGAAAAGTCGCCCGACTTGTACTTCAGCCCCATGCTGTGGGCGCTGTTCTGCTTGCCGGATCCGGCCACTTCGCCGAAGCTGTACACCGCGCCGGCCTGGAAGCCGTTGATGACGGGCGTGACGTACTTCACCGAATTGTTCAGCCGGAACTGGAAGTTCAGGTTGTCGACGTCGCCGGGGTGCGCCATGTAGCCGTTCCACTTGCCGGCCGGCACATAGGGAGCAAGGAACGAGGCCACCATGTCGTACTGCCGGCCGAAGGTGACCGTGCCCAGGCCGTTGTCGTTCAGGCCCACGTAAGCCTGGCGGCCGAACAGCCGCCCGCCCTGGCGCGAGTTGCCCGACCCCATGTCGAAGCCGCTTTCCAGGGTGAACAGCGCGGAACGCCCATTGCCCAGGTCCTCGTTGCCGCGCATGCCCCAGCGCGAAGGTCCGGTGGCCAGGCCCGTCACGCTGTGGCCCCCGCTGTTGTTCACGTAGCGCAGGCCGCTATACAGGAAACCATACAGCGTCACGTTGGACTGCGCGTGCGCGGCACCCGCGCACGCGGCGGCCGCGGCCGCTCCGATCAACCATCTTTTCATGCCTTTCTCCCGCGCCAGGCGGCCCCATGTTCTCGATGAAGGTCACGGTTCTGTCGAACCGGCGAAAGACGAACCGATTCGCCTTCCTGCCACGCAGACTAGGGAGCCCGGACCGCCCCTACAAGAGCGTCTGCGTACACGGTGCGGATTTCCTAGCAATCCGGAATGGATCGCCACAATTTCACGCGCCGGTCCCGCCGCGCGCCGCGCACAGACAGGCCCGGCGCGCCCCATCTAGGAAATAGGCAAGAACATCTAGGCGATCGGGACTCGTCCGCGCAAGGGTGAGGACGGCTCGTGGTTCGGTGCTAAAAATTCGGCATTCGAAGCCCTCCAGCGAGTCCAACGCCATGCTTCCTTTCCGCCTGTCTTTCCCGCGCGCCCTCGTCCTTCACGCCGCGACGGCCGCCCTGCTCGGCTACGCCGGCGCGGCCACGTCCGAGACCGTGATCGGCATCGCCAACCTCGGCCCCCACCCCTCCATCGCGCAGACCATCGAAGGCTTCAAGGAAGAAATGGCCCGGCGCGGCTACGTGGACGGCAAGAACACCACCTACGTCTACAGCGACGCGAACTTCACCCAGGCCCTGATGCCGCAGATGTTCACGCAAATCTCGTCGAAGTCGCCCGAGCTGATCCTGACCATCACCACCTCGGTATCGCAGACGGCGCTGTCGGCGGTGTCCAACCGCAAGACACCCATGGTGTTCGCCATGGTGACGGACCCGGTCAAGGCCGGCCTGGTGCCCAACTGGCAGCAAGGCGGCGCGCGCTTCACCGGCGCATCGGACATGCAGGACTTCGATGCCGCGCTGGCCTTCGGCAAGAAGCTCTTCCCCCATGCGACGTCCGTCGGTTCGCTGTACAACCCCGGGGAAGTCAACGACGTGGTGACCACCCAGAAGCTGGAGGAGGCCGCCAGGCGGGCCGGCCTGAAATTCGTGCCGGTCAGCGTCGACGCCGTGGGCGACATCCCGCAGCGCGCCCAATTGCTGCGGGGCATAGGCTTTGCCTATATCACGGGCTCCAATCTGGTGCAGTCCGCCATTCCTGCCGTGGCGGCCGCGGCCAAGCAACTGAAGTTCCCCATCCTGAGCTCGGAAACCGAGTTCGTGAAAAGCGGCATGGCCGCCGCCAACTACGCGGTCTCGCTGAAATCCATAGGCACCAACGCCGCCGTCCTGGCCGACCGCATCCTCAAGGGCACGCCCACCTCGCAGCTCGCGCCGGCGCGCCCGGGACCGGACGACTACATCACCACCATCAACAAGACCAAGTTCAAGGAGCTGGGCCTCGCCATCCCCGCTTCGTTCGACGACTGCGCCTGCTTCGTCGAGTAGCCCGTTTCCGCATCAAGGCCTACCTCATGCTAGACGTCCACCAACTGCAGAAAATCTTCCACGCCGGCACGCCGGACGAACGCATCGCCATCGACGAGGTATCCCTCGGCTTGCGGCGCGGCGACTTCGCCGTCGTCGTCGGCGGCAACGGCGCCGGCAAATCGACGCTGCTCAACATGCTGGCCGGCGAGGTCCTGCCCGACGACGGCCATATCCGCATCGACGGCAACGACATCACGCGCCTGCCCACGCACAAGCGCGCGAAATACATCTCGCGCGTGTTCCAGGATCCCTCGGTGGGCACGGCGGCCGCGCTCAGCATCGAGGAGAACCTGGCCGTGGCCGCCCGGCGCGGAGCCCGCCGCACCTTCGGCCGCGGCCTGACCGGCACGATGATGGCCGAATTCCGGGCCCGCCTGGAAACCTTCGGACTGGGCCTGGAAAACCGCATGAAGGCCCAGGCCGGCCTGCTGTCCGGCGGCCAGCGCCAGGCGCTGTCGCTGCTGATGGCGGTGCTGCGCGAACCGCAGTTGCTGCTGCTGGACGAACACACCGCGGCGCTCGATCCCAAGACCGCCGAGAAGGTCATGCAGGTGACCTCGCGCGTGGTGTCCGAAACCGGACTGACCACGCTGATGGTGACCCACAACATGAGCCACGCCATCACCTATGGCAACCGGCTGATCATGATGCAGCAGGGACGCATCATCGCGGACCTGTCCGGCGAACAGAAGCGCGGCATGACCGTCGAACGTCTGGTCGCCGCCTTCGACGACGAATCCCATCTCCTAGCAGCGGCGTGAACCCATGAACTTCCTGTCCACCTTCCTGAACCTGGTCCCCATGGGGATGATGCAGGGCCTGATCTATGCCCTGATCGCCATCGCCGTGATGATTCCCTTCCGCATTCTCAGCTTCGCCGACATGACCGGCGAAGGCACGCTGGCCTTCGGCGCCTGTGTCACCGCCAAGTGCCTGGTGATCGGGCTCGAGCCGGTGTCCGCGCTGCTGATCGGCGCCCTGGCCGGCTTCCTGGGCGGCACCGCCACGGCCTACATCCATGAAAGGGTCAAGATCAACACGCTGCTGTGCGGCATCCTGGTGCTGTCCATGCTGTATTCCATCGACATCCGCGTCATGGGGCAGCCCAACACCGCC
This sequence comes from Pigmentiphaga kullae, assembly GCF_004216695.1. Taxonomy (GTDB): domain Bacteria; phylum Pseudomonadota; class Gammaproteobacteria; order Burkholderiales; family Burkholderiaceae_B; genus Pigmentiphaga; species Pigmentiphaga kullae. The sequence continues at coordinate 1,498,253 of NZ_SGXC01000001.1, read as the reverse complement.
CTGTTCAACTTTCCCAACCTGTTCTCCTACCTGCCCGGCGACGACGGCAGCCTGGTCAACCGCATCGTGTTCCTGGCCGTGATCGACGTGGTGCTGATCGGCCTGATCTTCTGGTTCCTGGGCACGCAGCACGGCATGGCCATGCGCGCGCTGGGGTCGAGCCAGGCCATGGCCCGCGCCCAGGGCGTCAACGTGAAGGTCTACACGCTGGTCGGCCTGGGGCTGGCCAACCTGATCGCCGCGCTCGGCGGCGGGCTGCTGGCGCAGAACCAGGGTTTCGCCGACGTGAACATGGGTTTCGGCACGCTGATCAACGGCCTGGCCTCGCTGCTGCTGGGCGAGGCGATCATCGGCAACCGCACCATCTTCCGGCAGGTGGCCGCCCCGGTGCTGGGTTCGGTGGTGTATTTCCAGCTGATCTCGCTGGTGCTGGCCTTCGGCTTCCAGCCCTCGGACCTGAAGATGGTCACGGCGCTGTTCGTGCTCGTGACGCTGATCAGCCTGGTACGCCGCAAGCCCGGCCGCAGCCCCTCGCGAGCCATCCGGGCCAGCGCCGCCTGAGCCCGGCGCCGGCTCCTGCCGGCGCCCTTGCCAGGGCCGATAAAAAAACAGGGATACGTCGCCGTATCCCTGTTTGCTTTCTGGCGGACGACGGCCCGCGCCGGTACTAGAGTTGCTGCCCGGGTGCCAGATAATCGGCCAGCACCATGTCCGCGTCATCCCCCGGGATGCGCTTGCGTTCGAACTCGGCCTCGCGGCCCCAGGGCTTGGTCGCATCCAGCCCCAGCCGGCCCCAGTGGTCCTTGTGCGGATCGCGGTAGAAGCCGGGCACATCCTTGACGACCATGGTCCGGGTATCGGCCCGGCCGCGCGTCAGGAAGGCCCATATCACCTCTTCCATGTCGTAGATGTCCACGTCCTCGTCCACCACCACGCACAGCTTGTTGTAGTCCAGGTGCGACCCCATGGCGGCCAGCAGGACGTGCTGGGCGTGGCCTTCGTACTGCTTGCGGATCTTGACGATGGTATTCATGACCGTGGGGCGGCACGTCACGTCCAGCACGCCCGCGACCTGGCCCTTCAGGTGCTTGTAGATGCGGGCGGCCGTGGCGGCCTCCAGCGGCCGCAGGTCCTCGTGCGAGCCGCAGACCAGCCCGTGGTAGACCGCGCCCTCGCGCCACGAGACGTGGGTGACCTCGAACACGTGGTTCTCGCCCACCTCGACGTAGTAGCCCATGAATTCGCCGAACGGACCCTCGGGACGGCGCTCGTGCGGCAGGATGCGCCCCTCGATCACGATCTGGGCATCGGCCGGCACCGACAGGCCGATGGTCTTGCACGGGCGCATGGGCAGGGGCTCGCCGCGCATGGCCGAGGCCAGAGCCAGCTCGTTGCCTTCGGGCGGCAGCGACACGCAGGCCGCCATGAACACCTCGGGCGGCGCGCCGATCAGGATGGCGGCCTCCAGCGGCTGGTCGCGCGCTTCGGCGGCCTGCTGGTAGCGATACAGATCGTGTGAGCTGCCCAGGCGGATGCGCAGTTCTTGGTCGGACACGTACAGGGAACGATGGAACGACAGGTTGGGCACGCCCGTCTGCGGATCCTGGGCGACGAAGATGCCCGAGGTGATGTAGGCGCCGCCGTCCCGGCCGTGATGCGTCAGCAGCGGCAGGTCGCTCAGCTTGCCCTCGCGCCATGCTTGCGGACCGGCGTCGCGCTGCCACGCGGCGTTGCCGGCGGCGTCCTGGATCTGTTCGTCCAGCCGTTCGCAGAAATTCCTGTCGCCGCAGCGGATGATCTCGCACAGGCGATCGTGATTGCTGTAGACGTTGATGGCCACCGGCATGTCGCTGCCGCGCACCTTGTTGAACAGCACCGCCTTGCCGGACTTGCGCTGCAACTGCACCGCCACGGCCGCCAGTTCATGGACGGGATCGACCTCGCGGTCGATGACGATCAGGTCGCCGCGGGCCTCGAGCCTGGCCAGGTAGTCTTTCATGATGGATTCCAGCGGGCCGCCCGGCTATTTCAGGCCGGGCAGCCACATGACGATTTGCGGAAAGGCGATGATCAGGCCGGTAAAGACCACCATCGCGAAGAAGAAGGGCAAGGCCGAGCGCGCCACCCGCATGGCGGACACCTTGGTCAACCCCTGGATCACGAACAGGTTGAACCCCACGGGCGGCGTCACCTGCGCCATCTCCACGGTGACGACCAGGAAGATGCCGAACCAGACCGGGTCGTAGCCCGCGGCCGTCACCAGCGGCAGCACGATGGGCAGCGTCATGACGATGGCCGATATGCCATCCAGGAAGCAGCCCAGCACCAGGTAGACGAGCAGCAGCAGGACGACCAGCCCCACCGGCCCGAGGTGCAGCGGCGCGATCATTTCCGCCACGGCCCGGGGCACGCCCAGGTAGCCCATGGCAGTGGAAAGGAAGCCGGCCCCCATGACGATGAGGCCGATCATCGAGGACGTGAAGACGGTGCCCATCATGGCCTGGCGCAAGGCGGCAAGGCTCAGGTCGCGCGAGACGGCGGCGATGGCCAGCGCGCCCACCACGCCCACCGCCGCCGCCTCGTTGGGCGTGGCGATGCCGGCCATCATCGAGCCGATGATGGCGCCGATCAGCAGCAGGACCGGCAGCAGGTTCTTCAGCGCCGCCAGGCGCTGGCCCCAGGTGTAGCGTTCGCGCGCCTGCGGCACGAGGCCCGGCCGCGCCAGCGCCAGCAGCACGATGGTGGCGCTGAACATGGCCGACAACACGAGGCCGGGCACGATGCCCGCCATGAACAGGTCCAGCAGCGAGATCTGCGCCAGCACGCTGTAGACGATCATCACGATCGACGGAGGAATCAGAAAGCCGATGGTGCCGGCGCCAGCCAGCGACCCCATCGCCAGCGAACCGCCGTAGCCGCGGCGGGTCAGTTCAGGCAGCGTGATCCGGCCTATGGTCGCCGCGGTGGCGGCCGACGATCCGGACACGGCGGCGAAAACGGTGCAGGCCGCCACGTTCACGTGGGCCAGCCGTCCGGGCAGCCACGTCGTCCACGGCGCGAGCGCATCGAAGATCGCGGCCGCGATGCGGGTACGGAACAGGATCTCGGCCATCAGCACGAACAGCGGCAGGGCCGACAGCTCGGCCACGGTGGCCGAGTTCCAGGACAACTGGCCCAGCAGCACGTCCACCGGCGTCGAGCGGAACAGCATCAGGCCGAGCCCGCCCGTGGCCATCAGCCCCAGGCCCACCCATACGCCGGCCCCCAGCAGGAGTATGAGCAGCCCCGCGACGACGAGAGCGATTTCTATCATGGCGGCCCCTATTCCGTGGAGACGAGCGGCGCGTCGCTCGTGCCTTGCTCGGTCGGCTCGTCCAGCACGATGCGCGCCAGGCGCGCGGCGAACTGCAGCGCGAGGACGACGGCTCCCAGGGCGAACAGGGCCTGGAACGGCCACAGCAGGGAGTTGCTGGGCAGGAAGGAACGCGTCTGGTCCAGGTAGGAGATGTACGCCAGCCGCAACAGCGCGTACGCGAAGAAACCCGACACCAGGACCGTGAACGCGGTGACCACGCCATCCAGCAGGCGGGCGCGGCGCGGCGCCAGCGCGTTCAGCGCCAATTGCACCCGGACGTGGAATCCGGCCCGCAGGACGTGGCCGCTGCCGGCCAGGAAGGAAATGGCCAGCAGATAGCTGGCGTATTCCCAGGCGAACTCCAGGCTGATGCCCAGCAGCTTGCGCGAGGCGACCTCGGCCACGATCAGCGCCAGCATCGCGCCGATCAACCAGCAGGCGAGGCGCGCGCCCCAGAGCGCCAGGCGATCGATGCCGTCCAGCAATGCCCTCATCGGGCCTGCCCCGCGCGCTCGCGATACTGGCGAAGCAGCTCGGGCACGGGCGGCGTGCGCCGCGCATAGTCCTCGACCATGCCGGCGGCGGCCTGCTTCAGGTCCGCGGCGACGGGCGCGGGCAAGGGCTCGATCTGCATGCCGTGTTCGCGCAGGACTGCCAGCGACTTGGCGTCGTCCTCCTGGCTGGCCTTCCAGAAGGCCGGTTCGAGATCCCGCGCCACCTTCTCGATCGCGTCGCGCTGCGCGGCCGTCAGCTTCTTCCATGCGGCCAGGTTGATCGTCGCCACGTTCGACGACCACACGTGGTTCGTCTTGTAGGCGTGCTTCAGGAACTCCCAGAAGCGCGAGTCCACGGCGGTGCTGGCCGAGGTCGTCACGCCATCCAGGCCGCCCGAGGCCAGCGCCGGCATCATGTCGGCGAAGGTCATCTGCACCGGCGACATGCCCACCTGCTTGATCAGTTCGGACGTCACGCGGTCCGTGACCCGCACCTTCATGCCCTTCGCATCCGCCGCCGCCGCGACCGGCTTGCGGGTGAAGAGATACTGGTCCGGCCAGGGCGTCATGTACAGCCGCTTCTGCCCGAAGCGGGCCAGCACCTTGTCGTACTCGGGCAGCATGATGTCGTGCAGCACGCGCAGTTGGCGATAGTCGCCCACCAGATAGGGCTGCGCCTCGAGCGAGAACAGAGGTGCGTCGCCCACCTGCTGCGGCGCGTTGAACTCGGCCATGGGCACGATGCCGTCGCGCACGGCGCGCAGCGTCTCGGGTCCCTTCAACCCCAACACCCCACCCGCGTGCACGGTGATCTTCACCTGTCCGCCGGTGGCCTTGTCCACCGCCTCGGCGAAGGCCACGGCGTTCTTCGTGTGGAAATTGCCCGGCGGCCAGGCGATCGCCATGTCGAGCCGGGTCTGCGCCAGGGCGGAGCCGCCGAGCGCCAGCGCCGCGATGCCCAGCAGCGCGCGGATGCGAAGGGAAATGGAGTGTCGTTGCATGCTCGGACTTCCTTGGTGTGCGCGCGATCAGTCGATCGCACCGGGATGGAATCGCCGGGCGGCCCCCGGCGAGAGATAGCCCAGCCGCGTATCGCGGCGGACCGCCTCGGGCGCGCGGCGCGACGGATCGCCGTAGCCGGCGCCGCCCGGCACGTCGATGCGCAGGACTTCGCCGGCGGGCACGGTCTGCAGGCCCATGGAACGCATGGCCGATCCCGAGACGGTGCCCACCCACCCGGGCGCGCCGTCGGCGCCGCCCTCGCGCCCACGGGCGGGATTGAGCACCCGGTCGAAGATGCCGAACACCTGGAACGGCGCCCCGTCGCGGGAAGCGACCTCCACCCGTTGGCCGAGACCGCCTCGGTACTGGCCGGCGCCGCCGCTGTCGGGCAGCAGTTCCTTGCGCCAGATGACGATGGGCGCGGCCGTTTCGCAGATCTCGACGGGGATGGACCGGATGCCGCTGGGAAAAGCGGTGGCCGACAAGCCATCGCCTTCGGGACGCGCGCCCGAGCCGCCGGCGTTGAAGAACAGGATCTCGAAAGGCATGCCGCCCTCGGCGCCGCCGCGCAGTTGCAGCCCCCAATTGCAGGCGGCTCCCTCGGCCGGGATGCGGCCGGGCAGCGCCCCGGCCAGCGCGCCCAGCGCCACCTCGGGCAGGAACTGGCCGATGATGTGGCGCGCGCAGACCGGCGCCGGATGGCGCACGTTCAGGATGGAACCTTGGGGCGCGTCCACTTCCACCAGGGACAGCGATCCCGCGTTGTTGGGCACGCCGGGCGCGACCGCCGCGCGCACGCCGAACGCGGCGTAGGCGCGGGTGTAGTTCAGCACCAGGTTGATGCCCTTGGCGCTGGCCGCCGACGTGCCGTCGAACGATACCCGTATGCGCTCGCCGTCGATGGCGACCGCGCAATGGATGTCGACCGGACGGTCGTAGCCGTCCAGCCGCATGTGCGAGGTGTACCTGCCCCGGGGCAGCCGGGCGATGGCGGCGCGCATGCCGGCGGCCGAGCGTTCCAGCAGGAACGCCGAAATGGCGGCCAGCCCGTCCTGGCCGAACTCGTCCAGGGTGGCCGCCAGGCGGCGGGCGCTGACTTCGTTGGCCGTGACGTACGACAGGATGTCGCCCACCACCGGCTCGGGCTGGCGCACGTTGGCGCGCACGATGTCGAGCAGGTCCTCGTTGATGCGGCCCGCGCGCGCCAGGCGCAGGATGGGGATGTACAGGCCTTCTTCGTACACCGACCGCCCGTCCGGCCCCTGGCCCAGGCCGCCGATGTCGACCTGATGGCAGGTACAGGCGAAGAAGCCGACGACCTTGCCGCCCTGGAAGGCGGGCGACAACACGGTAACGTCGTGCAGGTGGCCCGACGTCAGCCAGGGGTCGTTGGTGATGAAGTGGTCGCCCTCGGACATGGAGGCCGGCGGGTGCTTGTCCAGGAAATGGCGGGCGCAGGCGGCCATGGAATTGACATGGCCGGGCGTGCCCGTGACCGCCTGGGCGATGAGCCGTCCTTCCAGGTCGAACAGCCCGGCCGACAGGTCGCCCGCTTCGCGGACGGTGGGAGAGAAGGCCGTGCGCATCAGCGTGCGCGCCTGCTCCTCGACCACGGCGATCAGGCGGCTCCACAGGACCTGGGCCTTGATCTCCTCGGGCATGCCGCGGCCCGCCGCGGCGGCCGGGGAAGCCGCCGCGCCGTCCAGCACGATGTCGCCCGCCGGGGTGGCCTGGACCGCCAGGCCCGCCGGCACCACGATGGTGGTCTCGTCCTCCACGAGCAGGGCCGGTCCGGCCAGCGGCGCGCCGGGCGCCACGGCGCGGGCAGGCAGTACCGGACCGGACACGAAATCGCGCAGGGTCTGGTCGTAGAACCGGCGCGCGCCGGCCGCGCGGGATGCGTCCATGCCGGCCGCGGCGGGCGCGACGTCCGGTACCGGCGCCTCCACCCTGACGGTCCAGCCCAGCACCTCGATCTGCGCGCCGGCAATCACGCGACCGTAAAGCGCCCGGTAGGCGGCCTCGAACGCGGTGGCCAGCATCTGCCCGGCCTCTTCGCCGAAGGGGCGGTCGGGTAGAAGCACCCGTATCTCGTGTCCTTGCCCCTGGTAGCGCATCCAGGCGGTCCGCTGCTCGCGAACCTCGGCGCCGGGAGCGGCCCGGCGGACCACTCGATGCATTTCGGCGGCCAGTTCCTGGACGATGGCGTTGGCCTGGCCCGCGTCGAACGACGACAACCTGGCCTGCACGCTGCGGGTCGTCTCGAACGCCACCGGCGCGCGCAGGAAACCCAGCGCCGACCCCACGCCCGCGCCTTGCGGAATGACCACCCGGTCCAGCCCCAGCTTGGCGGCCAGCCGCGCGGCATGCAGCGGCGCCATGCCGCCGATCGCGATCAGCGTGCGGCCATCCACGCCCTTGCCGACCTCGACCGCGTGCTCGTGAACGGCATTGGCCATGCTCTCGTCGACGATCTCGCAGATGCTCCACGCCGCGTCCTCGACCGACAGCCCCAGCGATCCGCCCAGCCCGCCCAGCGCTTCGCGCGCCGCGCCCAGGCCCAGCCTCATCCGGCCACCGGCGAAATGCTCCGCGTCCAGCCGGCCCAGCGCCAGGTGCGCGTCGGTGACGGTGGGCTGCGTGCCGCCCCGCATGTAGCAGGCCGGCCCCGGCACCGAACCGGCGCTCTCCGGCCCCACCTGCAGCCGCCCCAGCGCATCCAGGTGCGCGATGGAGCCGCCGCCGGCGCCGATCTCGGCCAGCTCGACCACGGGAAAGCGCAGCGGAATGCCGCTGCCCGCCTTGAAGCGGGCCAGGCGCGCCACTTCCATCGAGCGCGCGGTCTGCGGCGCGCCTTCGTCGATGAAGCACAGCTTGGCGGTGGTCCCCCCTATGTCCAGCAGCAGCGCGCGGTCTATGCCCAGGCGCCGTGCCACGTCGGCCGCCAGGATGGCGCCGCCGGCGGGTCCCGACTCCAGCAGCCGGACGGGAAAGCGCCGGGCGACCTCGACCTCGCACAGGCCGCCGTTGGACAGCATCAACAGCAGCGGCGCGCGCACGCCGCGCGCCGCCAGCGCCTCTTCCAGGCGGCGCAGATAGCCGGCCATCACCGGCTGCACGTAGGCATTGACGCAGGCGGTCGCGAAGCGCTCGAACTCGCGGATCTCGGGCGCGACCTCGGACGACAGCGACACGTCCAGATGCGGCCGCAGCCGCGCGAGCGCGGCCCCGGCCTGCCTCTCGTGCGCGGGATTCCGGTAGCTGTGCAGGAAACCAATGGCGACGGCCTCGACCCCGGCTTCGTCCAGGGCCGGCAACAGCGCTTCGATGGCGGCATCGTCCAGGGGGCGCAGCACCTGACCGTCCGCCGACATGCGCTCGTCCACCACCAGGCGCAGGTCGCGCGGAACCAGCGGGTCCGGCTTATCGACATAGAGGTCGTAGTGGTCGTAGCGGCTTTCGGTGCCCATCTCCAGGGTGTCGCGAAAGCCGTCGGTCGTGATGAACGCGATGCGCGCGCCGCGGCGCTCGATGACGGCATTGGTGGCCAGCGTGGTGCCATGCACCACCGCATCGAGGTCGGCGTGCCGGAAGCCGGCATCGGCAAGAACGCGGTCCAGCCCCTCGAGCACGCCGCGTTCCGGCGACTCCGGGGTCGTCAGCACTTTCAGGAACCATCGCCGCGTCGAGCCGCCGTCGCTGGCTTCCAGCGCGAAGTCGGTGAAAGTTCCCCCTATGTCGATACCCAGCCGTAGCAAGACCGTTGCTCCTTTCAGGACCTGCGCGCGGGAATCAGCGCCAGGATCGATTCGCGCGCCTGCAGCATCAGGTCGCGCATGATTTTCTCGGCCGCGCGGGCATCGCGCCGGCCCAGCGCCTCGACCAGCGCCCGGTGGTGCCGGACCACGATCTCGCGGTTGGACTTTTTCTCCAGCGTGGCCCGCCGCAGGGTCTGGATCTGGCTGTCGTGGCGGCTGGCCGCCTCGCCCAGCCGCTTGTTGCCGGCCAGCCGCACCAGCGCGACGCGAAAGTCATGGTTGGCCATGACGAATTTCTGCAGGGATGGCCGGGACAGCGCATCGACTTCCCGCTGGACGACCGCTTCGAGCGCGGCCAGGCCCTCGGGCGTGACCGACCGGGCGGCGCGGGCTGCCAGATAGGGCTCGATCAGCAGCCGCAGTTCCATGATTTCCTCGAGATCCTGGCGGGACAGCGATGCCACCGAGGTTCCCCTGCCAGCGGTCAGCAGCCCCTCGTGGCGCAGGCGCGTCAACGCCTCGCGCAGCGGCGTGCGCGAGACGCCCAGCATCGCGGCCAGCTGCGTCTCGGTCATGCGCACGGACGGATCGATCTCGCCGCTGGCGATCTTCTCGTGGATCTGGCGGTAGATACGTTCGGGAAGCAGGTCCGCGCGGGGCAACTGCTCCAGGGAAAGAGGCGGCAGTGTCTTCATGGTCGTGCCGCGTATCATCGGCCAGTCCCGGCAGAAAAACAATTGTTTTTTGCATACCGACTCCGCTCCAGCCCCTATGCCGACGGCCACTGCGAGCCCAGATACTCCGCCAGGTCCACCGTATCCTCGCCCGGAATCCGCTTGCGCTCGAACTCCGCCTCGCGCCCCCACGGTCGCGTCGCATCCAGCGCCAGGCGTCCCCAATGGTCCTTGTGCGGATCGCGATAAAAGCCCGGCACGTTGGGCACCACCATGGTGCGGGTGTCGGCGCGCCCGCGCGTCACGAACGCCCAGACCACCTCTTCCATGTCGTAAATGTCGACGTCCTCGTCCACCACCACGCAGAACTTGTTGTAGTCCAGGTGCGATCCCATCGCGGCCAGAAGCGCGTGGCCGCCGTGCCCTTCGTACTGCTTGCGGATCTTGATGATGGTGTTCATGACCGTGGGCCGGCACGAGACGTCCAGCACGCCCGGCACCTGGGTCTTGAGCGCCTGGTAGATGCGCGCGGCCGTGGCCGCCTCCAGCGGCCGCAGATCCTCCTTGGAACCGCAGATCAGTCCGTGGAAGACGGCGCCCTTGCGCCAGCCGACGTGCGTGACCTCGAACACGTGGTTCTCGCCCACCTCGACGTAGTAGCCCATGAATTCGCCGAAGGGGCCTTCGGGACGGCGCTCGTTGGGCAGGATGCGTCCCTCGATCACGATGTCGGCCGCGGCCGGCACCGACAGGTCGATGGTCCTGCACGGCCTCATGCGCAGCGGCCCGCCGCGTATGGCCGCGGCCAGGGCCAGTTCGCTGGCATCCGGCGGCAGCGACACGCAGGCCGCCATGAACAGCTCGGGCGCGGCGCTGACCAGGATCGCCGCCTCGAGCGGCTTGCCGTCGCGCTCGGCCGCCTGCTGGCAGCGTGCCAGGTCGTGCGTGCTGCCCAGGCGCACGCGCAGTTCGCCGTCCGAGACCTTCATCGACCGGTGGAACGACAGGTTGGGCACGCCGCTGTCGGGATGCTTCGCCAGAAAGATGCCCGAGGTGATGTAGGCACCGCCGTCGCGCTCGTGATAGGTCAGGATGGGCAGATCGGACAGCGTGCCCGAGCACCATTCGTCGCGCTCGTCCGGCTCATCGGTCCAGGCGCCCTGCCCCAGCGTGGCCGCCAGCGCGATCTCCTCGCCCAGGCGCTCGCAGAAGGTCTTGCGCCCGCAGCGGATGATCTCGCGCAGGCGTTCGTGCTCGCTGTAGACGTTCATGACCACGGGCAGCGCACTGCCCCGGACATGGGGAAACAGCACGGCCTGCTTCGATTCGGACTGCAGCCGGCGGGCGATCGCGGCGGCCTCGAAGCGCGGATCCACTTCCTTGTGGACGACGACCAGCTCGCCCCGGGACTGGAGCTTGTCGAGGTAGTGTCTCATCGTTGTGAAGAACCAGCTTTACGAAGAAAGCCCACGATAGCAACGGCCGTGGCCGCGCTTCTTTGCCCGGCGCGTCGAAAACCTAGGATTACGGAACAACTTGAGGGGCCGGGCGTCCGCATCCGCGTGTTAGCCCGGATTGCCCGGCCGGCCGCGCCACCGTACCGTATGCCACCGCCGAGTTTCCGACCGCAGGGAGTGCCGATGAATACCTTCCCCTTTCGTCCCGACCAGAGCGACGATGGATTGTTCAGGACCCGGCTGGCGGGCCGGCATGCCCGCACCACCGAAGCCTTCCACCAGTTGCGCGCCACGGCCGAACATGCCGCCTCGCCCCAGGCCAGGGGCCCGGGCCTTTACGGACAGCGCGTGGCCGTTTCCGAGGATCCGGCCGAAGGCTACTGGGAACTGATCAGCCTGCGCGACGAGATCTTCCTGGTCATCACCAGCTGCCGCTACACGAAGGAACGCACCGAAAGCGTGCTGCCCGAGGGCTTCGTCGAGTTCCATTTCGTGCTCAAGGGCCCGGCGCGCGTCGAGTTCTCGGAGTCGGGCGAGGTGCAGATCGGCTCGCCCAACCTGACCGTGGTGCAGCAGGGCGACGACATGCTCTACCAGGTGCACTGCGGCCCCGGATCGTGGCGCATGGTCAGCATGTACGTCACGCAGGCCTATTTCGATGCCTTCGTCCGCGCCTCGCTGGGCGCCGGCAACGCCTTCCAGAAGAAGCTGGACGCCGTGGGCAACGAGCAGGTCTTCTGCCACCAGATGCCGGTGGGCGTGGAAGTGCTGCACGCCATCGAGAAACTGCTGGCCAACCCCTACCAGGGCTATCGCCGCCTGCTGCTGGCCGAGGCCAAGGCCAGCGAGATCCTGTGCGCCTCGCTGGACCTGTGGCAGAACCACATAGAAAGCGAGAACGCCCCGGGCGTATTCTCGACCCGCGACCTGCGCCTGATCGAGAAAGCGCGCGACATCATGCTGTCGGACATGACGCGCGTACCCACCATCCCGGAGCTGGCGCGCGCGGTGGGCACCAACACCTCCAAGCTCAAGCGCGGCTTCAAGTTCCTGTACGGCATGACGGTGTTCGAGTTCGGCCACAGCCACCGCATGAACCGCGCGCTGAACCTGCTCATCCAGGACCGCCTGTCCGTCAACGAGGTGGCCTGCGCGGTGGGCTACCAGCACCAGACCAGCTTCACCGCCTCGTTCCGCGAACACTTCGGCTTCGCGCCCAAGGACGCCCGCCGCATGGGCAGCGCCGACGAAGTCCTGGCCCGCCACGCCGGCGATCCGCTGCATCCGCCGGGCGCGCACTGACCGCATCCGGCCTGGTTTCGGGAAACAGATGACTTTTCTAGGAAATCGGCATTGATGCGCGCCGCGGACTGATTGCCGCCCCATGCTTCGCATAGGATCGTCCCATCCCCGATGGGCACAACTAGCGAGGCACACAATGGCAGTCATGGAAGTACGGAATCCACGCAGCGGCGAACGGGATTACCGGTTCGAACCCACCAGCGCGGCGGACATCGCCGCCAAGGCCAGGGCGGCGCGCGACGCGCAGCGCGCCTGGTTCTCGGGCGGCCTGGAGCGCCGCATCGCCATCCTGAAGAAATGGGCCGAGTCCCTGGGCCGGCATGCCGCCGAGATCGCGGCGGCGCTCAGCGTGGACACCGGCCGCACGCGCATCTCGCACGAGGAACTCGGCGCCGTCGAGCACTTCATCCACGGCTACTGCGAGGCGGCGCCCCAGGTGCTGGCGCAGCCCTTCCGCAAGTTCTCGCACAACGACGAGATCATTTTCAAGACCACCCTGGTGCCCTATCCGCTGGTGGGCGTCATCAGCCCCTGGAATTTTCCGCTGGTGCTGTCCTTCATCGACGCGATTCCCGCGTTGGTCGCCGGCGCAGCCGTCATGATCAAGCCCAGCGAAGTCACGCCGCGCTTCGTCGAACCGTTGCAGCGCTCGATCGACGACGTGCCCGAACTCGCCCGCATCATCACGCTGGTGCGCGGCGGGGCCGAGACCGGGCAGGCCGTGGTGGCCAACAGCGACGCCATCGTCTTCACCGGCAGCATCAAGACCGGACGCAAGATCGCGCTTGCCGCCGCCGAGGCCTTCATCCCGGCCTTCCTGGAGCTTGGCGGCAAGGACCCGGCCGTGGTGCTGGCGGGCTCGGATCTCGCCCGCGCCGCCACCAGCATCCTGCGCAGCGCCATCTACAACACCGGGCAGGTCTGCTACGCGATCGAACGCGTGTACGTGGATGCCTCGGTGCATGACGAGTTCGTCGCCGAACTGCTGCGGCAGGCCGCCACGCTGCGGCGCAGCCACGCGGCGGGAGACGGCGGCCACTACGGCCCGTTCATCTTCGAGGCGCAGGGAGCCATCGTCCAAGCGCAGCTCCAGGACGCCGTGGCACGCGGCGCCCGCATCCTGTCGGGCGGCAAGGTCGAGAACGTGGGCGGCGCCATCTGGCTGGATCCCACCATCGTCACCGGCGTGGACCACGGCATGGCGGTCATGACCGAGGAAACCTTCGGTCCCGTCGTGCCGGTCATGAAGTTCGACTCCGTCGAGGAAGCCGCCCATCTGGTCAACGACACGGTCTTCGGCCTGTCGGGTGCGGTGTTCGGTCCCGACACGCACACCGCGGGCGACTTCGCCACGCTGATGGAGGCGGGCGGCGTCAGCATCAACGACACCGAACTGCAGCGCGGCATGATGTTCGATGGCGAGAAGACCGCCTTCAAGATGTCCGGCATGGGCGGGTCGCGCTATGGCGCGACCAGCATCCTGCGCTACGTCCGCAAGCGCGCGCTGATCGCCAACGAAGGCGGCATCAAGCCCCTGACCGAACTTTCCGAACTCGAAACCTGAGCTTCCCGCCCGCGCGCCGGCCAAGCGGCGCGCGGGCCTTTCGCGTTCTTGGCAGGAGAAAACCATGCTGGGCAAACTTCTCGGACGGCTGGTGGCCGGAACGGCCCTCGTGGCCAGTTGCGCGGCGGGCGCGCAGGAACCCGTGGTCGTGGGCATCGCCAACTTCGGTCCGCATCCGGCGCTGGACCAGAGCGTGTCGGGCTTCAAGCAAGAACTGGCCAGGCTGGGCTACGTGGACGGCAAGAACGTGCGCTTCGTCTACAGCGACGCCAACTTCACCCCGGCCATGATCCCCCAGATCCTGAACCAGATCGAAGCCAACAAACCCTCGGTCATCCTGACGGTGACCACGCCGGTGTCGCAGGCGGCCATCACCAGCGTCAGCGACAAGCGCATCCCGCTGGTGTTCGTGCTGATCAGCGATCCGGTGGCCGCCGGGCTGGTGCCCAACTGGAACCAGGGCGGGCCCCGCTTCGTGGGCTCGGCCAGCGCGATGGACTACGACGCGGTCCTGGAGTTCGCCCGCCAGATCTTCCCCGACGCGAAGAAGTTCGGCGTCCTGTACGCCCCCGGGGAAGCCAACGACGTGGTGGCCATGAAATCCATCGAAGGCGCCGCCAAGCGGGCCGGCCTGGCGTTGCAGGCGGTCAGCGTGGATTCGGCCATCGACGTGCAGCAGCGCACCCAGATGCTGTCCGGCGTCGACTTCGTCTATGCCATCGGCTCCAGCCTGGTGCAGTCCTCGATGCCGGCGCTGGCCTCGGTCACCGACCGCTACCGCATCCCCATCCTCAGCGCGGAAACCGAACTGATCAAGAAAGGCGTGGTCGCCGTATCCTACGCCGCGTCCTACCAGGTCCAGGGCGCGCACGCCGCCCGGCTGGCGGCGGAACTGCTGAAGGGCCGCAAGACCACCGACCTCGCGCCCATCAAGCCCGGCCGCAAAGACTACGCCGCGCTGATCAGCCGCAAGAAGTTCGCCCAGCTGGGCAAGCCCGTCCCGGCTGCCTTCGAGCACTGCAACTGCTTCGTGGATTGAGTTCGATGCCGCGCGCCCGTACCCTGCACGGCGTGTCCGTCGGCATCCTGCTGCTGGACACGGGCTTCCAGCGCGTCCCGGGCGACATCGGCCACGCGGCCACCTGGCCCTTCCCCGTCCAGTATGCGGTGGTCAAGGGCGCCACGGGCGCCCGCGTCGCCGGCCCCGAGGCCGGCGGCACGCTGGACCTGTTCGCGCGGGCAGCCGCCGACCTGGCGGCCATGGGGGTGGACGGCATCGTGACCAGTTGCGGCTTCCTGGCGGTGCTGCAACGCGAACTGGCCGCGCGCTGCCCCGTTCCCGTCGCCACCTCCAGCCTGCTGCAGATTCCCATGGCGCAGGCGCTGCTGCCGCCCGGCAGGACCGTGGGCGTGCTGACGCCCGTGGCCGAAGCCTTGACGTCCGCCCACTTCCAGGGCGTGGGCGTGGCCGGCACGCCGCCGGTCGAGGGACTGCCGCCCGATTCGCTGTTCAAGCGCGACCTGCTGGAGAACCGGACGGCGTTCGACGTCGCGGCACACCAGCGAGAGGTCGTCGCGGCGGCCCGCCGGCTGGTCGGCCGGCATCCCGAGGTCGGCGCCATCGTCAGCGAATGCGCGAACTTCCCGGTCCATTCGGCGGCCGTCGCAGCCGAACTGGGCCTGCCGGTATTCGACACCCATACCCTGGTGTCCTGGTTCCACGCGGGCCTGCGGCCCCGGCACTTCACCGCCGGGCCTTCCACGGCACCTTGACGTCGGCCAGCGCACCGAAGGCCGCCTCGGCCCGGACCTCCAGCTCGCGCAGCCGGGCGGCGATCCACCCCAGGGCGAACCAGGCCTGGGCATGCGCGTCGGCCAGCGAGGCATAGTGCGTGCGCGCCACGACCAGGTCGTTGATCTCGCCCAGGATGTCCTGCAGCGCCGCGAGTTTCTTGCGATAGGCGCGCACGCGCGCGGCGCGGTACAGGGGCGCCGACAGGGCCAACCCGTAGCGCAGGCGCTTGGCCAGCTTGCGCAGGGCGTGGCGGCGTTCGTCCTCCAGCCGCACGAAATGCCTGCCTTCGCGAACCAGCCGGTCGTGCCACTTGCCCAGGCGCGGCGTGATGGCGCGCGCGAGGCGGACGGGGCGCTCGGGCGCCGGCGCCACGGCCGGTTCGGCGGCCGGCAATCCGCCGGCCATCGGCAGGCTGGGAGCCGGCTCGCGTATGCCCACGTTCCAGGCCAGCAGGCCCAGCAGCCACGACTGGAAATCCGTGGACGACGCCAGGGTGGCCGCATCGGTTCCGGCCTCCGGCTGCCATGTCAAAGGCGGCATGCCGGCACCGACCAGCGCGGACAGGACCTCGCCGCCCATGACGTCCTGGTCGCGCACCCGGCCGAAATCGGCGAAATGCCTGCGCGCGCCGTCCTGCAACACCGCCGGCGGCAGCTCGGCATTGCCGTCCAGCAGCTTCCACGCCGAGCGCAGCCGGCGCATGCCGACACGCAACTGGTGCACGTGTTCGGCGCCTCCCAGCCGCACCCCGGGGGGGGCGTCGGCCGCCGCCAGCGGCGCGGCATTGCGGGCGATCTGCTCGAAGCATTCGGCGGTCATCGCGGCCAGCGCCCGGTCGGGCGTCTCGCCCTGGGCCAGATCGATGCCGGCGGCGAAGCGCGGCGCCCAGAACGCGGCGATCTCCGCTTCCCTGACCTGGGGCCGTTCGTCCAGCGGCGCGGCGGCGATGCGAACGGCGGCATTGGCCAACCCGTCGCCGCGCTCGGCCTTGCTGCGCAGGTCCAGCACCAGGCCGTGCCGGGCCAGCCAGCGGCCGGCCACGATGAACAGCGCCTGGGGCCGCCCGGACACCAGCTCGAACTCCAGTTCGCACACCGGCAGCTCCAGTCCCTGGGCCCGGATCGTGCCCTCGTCGTAGGCCGCTTCCACCATGCCCGCGCGGGTACGCACCGCGGCCGCCCTGCGCCAGACGTCGGTCTCGTAGCGCACGCCCAGCTCGGCGCTCAGCCCGGCCAGCACCGCTTCGGCCGGCGTGCCGGCATAGACGGACAGGTCCAGGGCCCGGCCGGGGCTGGGATGGTTCAGTTCCACGCGCGACATGGCATCGGCCCCCGCCATCTTGAAGGTCTGCACCCACCTGCGGCCCTCCTGGCGCAGCCGGATCGCCGCGCGCTGGCGGGCCAGTTGTCGGTCGGGGGTGTCGAAGTACAGCGCGCGCAGGCGCATGCGGGGCGGGGATGACAGGGAAGCGAACTGGCCGGCGACCGCCTTGCGCGCGGCCCAGGGGACGGAAAACTTGAGTTCTTGTTCTAGCATGAGGACGAAAGGCGAGCCATGACGGGAAATTCCCGACATGGTAGAGCTCGCCGCCCTCGAAAATGATGACAGGTCATCTGACCGTCACAATTCGCAACCGCGGCGGCCCATGCCGCCGCGAGATCAGAAGCGGGTGTTCCGGGTGACCGACCAGCGCGCGGACAGCGCCCCCAGCAGGGCCACCCCGACCACGAAGGCCGCCAGCCATTCCCACTGCGGCAGGCGCAGCGCGAACTCGGTCCCGTAGCTGCGGGCCAGGTCGGCCAGCGCGGCGTTCAGCGGATCCAGCACCACCGCCACCAGCCCGATGGCGGCCAGCGCCGCCACGCCGCAGCTGATGGCCCCCAGGTACAGGAAGGGCCGCCGCACGAAGGACTCGGTGGCGCCCACCAGCCGCGCGACGCCGATTTCCTCGCGCTGCGACAGGGCCTGCATGCGCACGGTGTTGAAGACCGCCGCCAGCACGGCCACCGCCACCACCAGGGCCAGGAACAGCAGGCTGGCGCGGGCGAACCGCAGGATGGCCTCCAGCCGCTGCACCCAGGCGCTGTCCACCTGCACCATGTCAACCTTGGCCCAGGTCTTCCACAGGGCGGCGAGCTTGGCCGACCGCTGGGCCAGGTCCTCGCCTTCCAGCGTGACCACGATGGCGTCGGGCAGGGGGTTGTCGGGCAGCACCGCCAGGGCCTGGGCATAGGCCGGATTGGCCTTGAGCTCGGACAGCGCGCGGTCGCGGCTGATCACCCGCAGGGCCTGGATCTCGCTGGCGTGGTCGCGCCGGATCCGGTCGGCCACCGCGCCGGTCTCGGCCGGGGTGGCGCTGACCTGCATGAAGACGGTCATCTCGGGATCGGCCGTCAGGTGGTTGGCCACCGGCCGCAGCGACATCAGCGCCGCCGCGCCCAGCAAGGGGATGGCCAGCGCCAGCGTGATGACGAGGATGTTGGCGATGGACGAGAACGGCTGCGACAGCAGCCGGCGCAGGGTCACGCCCAGCGCGTAGCGATGTTGGCGGATCAGGGGGCTCATGCGTGGACCTCCCCGCCCAGGCGCGGCGTGCGCTTGCCGCCGTCGGTGACCCGGCCTTCCTTGACCAGCAGCACGCGCGTGGCGTAGTCGGTGATCAGGCTTTCGTCGTGCGTGGCCAGAATGGTGGTCACCCCCACGCGGTTGAAGTCGCGGAAGACCTCGACGATGCGGCGGGCGCTCTCGCGGTCCAGATTGGCGGTGGGTTCGTCGGCGATCAACAGGCCGGGACGGTTGACGATGGCCCGCGCGATGGCCAGCCGCTGCTGGTCGCCGCCGGACAGCTCCTGCGGCCGCAGGCCGTCCTTGCCGGACAGGCCGACCCGCTCGATGGCGGCATGCGCCCGCTTGGCGGCGGCCGAGCGCGAATGGCCGGTCACGGTCAGGGGCAGCATCACGTTCTCGAAGGCGCTGCGGTCGCTCAGCAGGTGCACGTCCTGCAGGATGGTGCCGATGGCGCGCCGCAGGTAGGGGCGGAACCGGCCCGGCAGCTTGCCGACGTTCTTCCCGTTGACCAGGACCGTGCCCCGGTTGGGGACGTCCAGCCCCGCGATGAGTTTCAACAGGGTCGACTTGCCGGCCCCGGACGGCCCGGAGACGAAGACGAATTCGCCCTGGGCGATGCCGAAGGTCACATCGGCCAGCGTGTCGATGCCCCGGCCATAGGATTTGTAGACTTGCTGGAATTCGATCATGAGGTCGAAATAGTAACCTGGGCCGTCCGGAGACGACAGGCCCGAGGTTTTCATCATACCGAACACATGCTACGGTACGTTTCCCCAGGGAGGCCGTGGCCGGCGATGCTTTATAGTCCAGGGCCCCCCGCGCAAGGAGCCCGCCATGAAAGCATTGAAATCCTTCCTCGCCGCCGCCCTGATGCTGGGCGCCGCGCATGCTGCCCACGCCGGCCCCACGCTGGACGCCGTCAAGAAGAAAGGCTTCGTGCAGTGCGGCGTCTCGACCGGCGTGGCCGGCTTCAGCAACCCCGACAGCAAGGGCAACTGGACCGGCATCGACGTGGACCTGTGCAAGGCCGTCGCGGCCGCGCTGTTCGGCGACGCCACCAAGTTCAAGCTGACCCCGCTCAATACCCAGCAGCGCTTCACCGCGCTGCAATCGGGCGAGGTCGACGTCCTGCCGCGCAACACCTCCATCACCCTGCAGCGCGACGCCGCGCTGGGGCTGACCGGCGTGGGCGTGAACTTCTACGACGGCCAGGGCATCCTGGTATCGAAGAAACTGGGCGTCAAGAGCGCGAAGGAACTCAACCAGGCGGCCATCTGCCTGCAACCCGGCACCACCACCGAGCTGAACCTGGCCGACTGGTTCCGCGCCAACAGGATGACCTTCAAGCCCGTGGTCATCGACAAGTTCGACGAACTGGTCCGCGCCTTCGCCGCGGGCCGCTGCGACGCCTACACCACCGACATCTCGGCGCTGAACGTGATCCGTACCACCAAGCTGTCCAACCCGGACGACTACGTCGTGCTGCCCGAGATGATCTCGAAAGAGCCGCTGGGGCCCATGGTGCGCCGGGGCGACGAACAATGGGCGGCCATCGTCCGGTGGACGCTGAACGCGATGATCGAGGCCGAGGAATACGGCATCACGTCCAGGAACGTCGACGAAATGGCCAAGAGCGCCAATCCCAACGTGCAGCGCATCCTGGGGGTGACGCCCGGCGCCGGCAAGAACCTGGGCGTGGACGAGAAGTGGGCCTACAACATCGTCAAGCAGGTCGGCAACTACGGCGAGAGCTTCGAGCGCAACCTGGGCCAGGGCAGCCCCCTGAAGATGCAGCGCGGCGCCAACGCCCTCTGGACCAAGGGCGGCTTGATGTACGCGCTGCCCATCCGCTGACGCGCGCATGTCCCGGTTGAGCTGGAGCAATCCCTCCGTCCGCTCGGCGGTGTACCAGGCGGTGGCCCTGGCCGCCGTCGCCGGGCTGGCCTGGTTCCTGGTCTCGAACACGCTGGCCAACCTGGCCGCCCGCAACATCTCGTCGGGCTTCGGCTTCCTGGGACGCGAGGCGGGCTTCGCCATAGGCGAGGCCCCCATCCGCTACGACCCCCAGGACACCTACGCGCGGGCCATCCTGGTGGGCCTGCTGAACACGCTGCGCGTGGCGGCGGCCGGCATCGTGCTGGCGACGATCCTGGGTACGGTGGTGGGCATCGCGCGCCTGTCGCGCAACTGGCTGGTGGCGCGGCTGGCTTCGGTGTACGTCGAACTGATGCGCAACACGCCGCTGCTGCTGCAGCTCTTTCTCTGGTATGCGCTGATCACCGAGACCCTGCCCCCGGCCCGCCAGGCGCTGGAGCTCCTGCCCGGCGTATTCCTGTCCAACCGCGGCATCAAGCTGCCGCTGCCCGCCGACCACCCGGGCTTCGACCTGGCCGCGGCGGGCTTCGCCCTGGCGGTCGTGCTGGCGCTGGCACTGGCGCACTGGATGCGGCGGCGCCAGCAGCACAGCGGGGACGTGCGACCCATCGCCCACTGGGTCGTCGCGCTGCTGGTCGGCCTGCCGCTGGCGGGCTGGCTGGCGGGCGGCGCGCCCGTGCAGTTGGACGTACCCCACCTGCAAGGATTCGGCTTCATCGGCGGCGCCACCCTTACCCCCGAGTTCACGGCCCTGCTGTTCGGGCTGGTGATCTATACGGCGGCGTTCATCGCCGAGGTCGTGCGCGCGGGCATCCAGTCCGTGAACCGCGGCCAGTGGGAAGCCGCCGAATCCCTGGGACTGCGGCGCGGCAAGGTCCTGCGGCTGGTCGTGCTGCCCCAGGCGCTGCGCGTCATCATCCCGCCCGTCACCAGCCAGTACCTGAACCTGACCAAGAACAGCTCGCTGGCCGTCGCCATCGGCTACCCGGACATCGTCTCCATCGCCAACACGACGCTGAACCAGACCGGCCAGGCCATCGAGGGCGTGCTGATCATCATGGCGGCGTACCTCGCGGTCAGTTTGACGATCTCGGTATTGATGAACCTCTATAACCGCCGTATGGCATTGGTAGAACGCTAATGGAGGCGGCGTCCCTCATCGACGATGACTCTGCTCCAGGGCGCCGCGGATCCGGCTCCGCCGGTCCGCCAGCGCCGCCCCCTGGGGCGCGCGCGAAGCGCGTAGGGGGGGGTCTCTTCTCGTCTCCGTTGAACGTCGTACTGACGCTGCTGGTGGCGTGGCTGCTGCTGATGATCGTCCCCGCGCTGGTGGAATGGGGGCTGGTACGCGCGACCTTCGTCGCCTCGTCGGCGCAGGAATGCCGCGAGGCCGGCGGCGCGTGCTGGGCCTTCATCGCCGAAAAGCACCGGCTGATCCTGTTCGGCCTGTACCCCTATGACGAACAATGGCGCCCGCTGCTGGCCAGCGCGCTGCTGATCGGCGCGGTCGTGGCCAGTTGCCTGCGCCGCTTCTGGAACCGCTGGCTGGCGCTGGTCTGGGTCGTCGCGCTGACTGCCACCGGCATCCTGATGTGGGGCGGCGTGCTGGGCCTGCAATATGTCGAAAACACGCTATGGGGCGGCCTGCCGCTGACGCTGATCCTGGCGACCTTCGGCATGGGCCTGGCCTTTCCTCTGGGCGTGCTGCTGGCGCTGGGGCGCCGCTCGCGCCTGCCCGCCATCAAGGCCCTGTGCGTGGTCTACATCGAGCTGATACGCGGCGTGCCGCTGATCAGCCTGCTGTTCATGTCCTCGGTCATGCTGCCGCTGTTCCTGCCCGAAGGCATGAGCATAGACAAGCTGCTGCGCGCGCAGATCGCCATCATCCTGTTCGCCGCCGCCTACCTGGCCGAACTGGTGCGCGGCGGCCTGCAGGCCATCCCCAGGGGCCAGTACGAAGGCGCGGACTCGATCGGCCTGGGCTACTGGCAGCAGATGCGCCTGATCATCCTGCCGCAGGCGCTCAAGACCATCATCGCGCCGCTGGTCAGCATGTTCATCCTGGTGTTCAAGGACACCTCGCTGGTGGTGATCATCGGCATCTTCGACCTCACCCAGTCGGCCAAGGCCTCGCTGGCCGATGCCGCCTGGCCGGGCTTCTCGGTCGAGGCCTACCTGTTCATCGCCGCCATCTACTTCGTATTCTGCTTCGCGATGTCGCGCTACAGCCAATCGCTGGAGAAGCGCCTGCGCACGGACCGGGAACGATGAACCCGCCACCGGACCGGACGCAAGCCCCCGACAGGAAACCCGCCATGTCTTCATCCACGCAGCCGATCATCCAGATGGAAGGCGTCAGCAAATGGTTCGGCAAGTACCAGGTGCTGCGCGACATCGACCTGGCCGTGCAACGCGGCGAACGCATCGTCATCTGCGGCCCCTCCGGCTCCGGCAAATCGACGCTGATCCGTTGCATCAACCGCCTGGAGGAACACCAGCAGGGCCGCATCGCCGTGGGCGGCATCGAACTGACCGGCGACCTGAAGGACATCGAGGCGATCCGGCGGGAAGTCGGCATGGTATTCCAGCACTTCAACCTGTTCCCCCACCTGACCGTCCTGCAGAACCTGACGCTGGGCCCGATCTGGGTGCTCAAGCAGCCCAAGGCGCAGGCCGAAGCGGCCGCCATGCAGTACCTGGAGCGCGTGCGCATCCCGGAGCAGGCGCACAAGTATCCCGGACAGCTCTCGGGAGGGCAGCAGCAGCGGGTGGCCATCGCGCGGTCGCTATGCATGTCGCCCAGGATCATCCTGTTCGACGAGCCGACCTCGGCGCTCGATCCGGAGATGGTCAAGGAAGTGCTAGACGTGATGACCTCGCTGGCCGAGACCGGCATCACCATGCTGTGCGTGACGCACGAGATGGGCTTCGCCCGGCAGGTGGCGGACCGCGTGATCTTCATGGACCAGGGCCAGATCGTCGAACAGAACACGCCCGAGGCCTTCTTCTCGAACCCGCGCAACGAACGCACCCGCCTGTTCCTGAGCCAGATCCTGCACTGAACCGGCCCGGCGGCGGCGCCATGAGCCCGAAATGCCCGATTATTACGATTGAGCAAGCCTGTCGGGGATAGGCATCCCGAGGCATTAAAATCCGGAACTCATGGACCTCAAACTTTTCGAAGACCTCATCGCGCTCGCCCGGACGCAGAGCTTCGTGCGCGCCGCCGAAATGCGGCATGTCACCCACCCCGCCTTCGGCCGCCGCATCCGCGCACTGGAAGTCTGGGCCGGCTCGCCGCTGGTGGAGCGCAATCGCACGCCGGTCCAGCTCACCCCCGAGGGCGAGGTCATGCTCAAGACCGCCGAACGCACGGTCGAAAGCGTCGCCAACGCCCGCTCGCAAATCCAGCGCCACGGCACCAACCAGGGCATGAGCCTGCGCATAGGCACGGGCCGCACGCTGGCCCGCACCCTGGTGGCCGACTGGCTGGCCCGCATCACACACATGCCGCGCAGCCCGCTGCGCGGCAAGGCGCAGATCGACATCATCACCGGCGCCACGTCCGACCTTGCCGGCATGCTGGAACAAAGCAAGGTCGACATGCTGTGCTGCTACGAACACCGGGCGCTGTCGGTGCCGCTGAACGGCCACCGCTATCGGCACCTGACGCTGTCCACGGAAAAGCTGGTGCCGGTCAGCGTGGCCGATGCGCAGGGCAAGCCGCGCTACAGCCTGATCGGCGCCAGCCAGGCCACGCCGCTGATCGCCTACGGCATCGGCCTGTCCATGGAACGGCTGCTGAGCGAGCATTTCGAGCGCAATCCGCTGGCCGGCATGAACGTGTTCCTGCGCTGCGACTCGGCCGACGCCGTCTACGAATTCGTCAAGAAGGGCCTGGGCGTCGCGTGGCTGCCCTGGTCCATGGTGGCCGCCGACTGCCAGCGCCGCAACATGGTGGTTCTGGGCGGCCGCAGCGACGAAGTGCCGTTCGAGGTCCGGCTGTACCGCCCCCGCGCCCGCCAGGCCGATGTCGTCGAGGCGGTCTGGGCGGCCACGGAATTCGCGCGCTGATCCGCGCCGCGGGAAGCCCGGGCGGCTTCCCGCACCACCCTGGGGCGTCAAGCGTTTCGTATATCCGCCACTTTCCGCCCCCTCCTGGGGCAAACCTTGGCGCGGAGCCGAATCCGCACGCACATGTGCCTGATTCGCACCTTTGTGCCCATGCCGTGCGCAAGGATGGCGGCACGATAACTGCTCTGTACGGGGCCCCACCATGAACCAGCCTACCCTTACCCGCCGCGCGCTCACGCTGGCACTGGCCGCCTGTGCCGCCGGCGCGGCCGTCCCGGCCCACGCGCAGGGCGACTACCCCGCCCGCCCCATCACCCTGGTGGTGGGCTACCCTGCCGGCGGCAGCACCGACCTGACCGCCCGCCTGTTCGGCGAAGCGCTGTCCAAGCGCATCGGCGAACGCGTCATCGTCGAGAACGTGGGCGGCGCCGGCGGCGCGATCGGCGCCCAGCGCGTGGCCAAGGCCCGGCCCGACGGCTATACGCTGCTGCTGGGCGCCTCCAACGAGATGGCCATCGCCAGCCTCATCAACAAGGCGGTCAAGTACGACGGCCTGAAGGACTTCACGCCCATCGGCATGATCAGCACCCAGCCCATGGTGCTGGTGGCCTCGGCCAACTCCCCCGTCAAGAACATCTCCGACTTCCTGGCCCAGGCCCGCGCCAATCCCGGCAAGTTCAGCTTCGGCACCTCGGGCGTCGGCACCGCGCTGCACCTGTCCGCCGAAAGCGTGAAGGAAGCGGGCGGCCTGCAACTCGTGCACGTGCCCTATCGCGGCGTCGCGCCGCTGGCCAGCGACATCATGGGCGGCCAGTTGCAGTTCGGCGTGTTCGTGCTGTCGAGCGCGCTGGCCAACATCCGCGCCGGCAAGCTGGTGCCCATCGGCCTGATGCAGGCCACGCGCGCGCCGCTCGCTCCCGAGATCCCCACCTTCGCCGAAGCCGGCCTGAAGGACGTCAACATGGACATCTGGTTCGGCCTGTACGGCCCCGCCAACGTGCCCGAGCCCGTGGCCGCCAAACTGCGCGCCGCGCTGGACGACGTCCTGAAGATGCCGGAGTTCCGCAGCAAGATGCAGGAATCGGGATCGACGGTGGCCGCGCCGGGCGTCGACCTGGCCCAGTTCCAGCGCAAGGAAACCGAGAAGTACAAGCGCATCGTCGAATTCGCCAAGATCGAGGAATGACGATGGCGACTCACGATTTCCTGCTGCCCGTCCCCGACCTGTCGGCCGTCCGTGCCGGCAACACCGGCGTCGAAGGCGTCTGGCACTTCGACTCGGGCACGCCCGGCCGCCATGTGCTGGTCACCTCGCTGGTACACGGCAACGAGCTGTGCGGCGCCTGGGCGGTCAAGACCGCGCTGGAATCCGGCCTGCGGCCCCGGCGCGGCACGCTGACGCTGGCGTTCTGCAATCTGGCCGCGTTCGATACCTTCGATGCCGCCCGCCATGATGCCTCGCGCTACCTGGACGAGGACCTGAACCGGGTCTGGAGCGACGACAAGCTCGCCGCCCCCACCACCCGCGAACGCAAGCGCGCCGCCGCGCTGCTGCCCTGGGTGCGGCAGGCCGACTGGCTACTGGACCTGCACTCCATGCACGAACCGTGCGCGCCGCTGCTGCTGACTGGCATGCAACCGCGCAACCTGGACCTGGCCCGCGAACTGGGCGCGCCGCGCCACGTCATCGTCGACGCCGGCCACAAGGACGGCGTGCGCATGCGCGACTACGGCCGCTTCGGCCAGATGGCCGACAACGGCACGCGCTCGCTGCTGATCGAGTGCGGCTACCATGGCGCGGTCGAAAGCCGGACCGTGGCGCTGGACCAGGTGGCGCGCTTCCTGCGCGCCTCGGGCATCGTCGACGAGCACGACATTCCCGCCGAATGGATGGCCCCCACGCCGGACGCCCAGCAGGCGATCGAGGTCACGCAGCCGGTGGTCGCGCGCAGCATGGATTTCCGGTTCGCCCAGCCCTGGCAGGGACTGGAGGAGCTGGAGCGCGCCGGTACCGTCATCGGCTGGCAGGACGGCGAGCCCGTGACGACGCCGTACGACCATTGCACGCTGGTCATGCCTTCGCTGCGGCAGCTCGTGCCCGGCGTAACCGTGGTCAGGCTGGCGCGGCGGGTCGCCTGAGGTTCCGGGCCCGGTCGTTCCCGGGCCCTTTATGCTAACTATCTAGTCAATAAAAACAAGAAAAATCGACAATCCATCAATTTTTTAGCTGCAATAACCATCTACTCTTCTCAATATATTGACTATTTAGTCAACTAAAACTATCGTGCGGCTGGACGATGGCCGTCGCGCGCCATCGCCCTCCATTCCCTTCCAGAGGAACCCACGATGGCCACCGCACGCCACCCACGACCACCCGAACTCGAGCACGCTTCGCTCGAAGACATCGCGGCCCGCTACGTCGGCCGATTCCGCGACAAGACCCCCGACTGGGCCGCCTTCGAAGACGCAAAAATCGAAGGCTTCAAGCGCGCCCAGCACCGCTTCATCGGCGCCGGCGGCTCCGGCAAACACGACGACGCCTCCGCCATCCCCGCCCGCGGATTCACCCTGAGCATCATGTACGTCGAGCCCGGACAGGGAAACGCCGCCCACACCCACGAGGTCGAGGAAGTCTTCTTCGTGCTCCAGGGTTTCCTGGACGTCTTCTTCGAAGACGAAGCCGGCAACAAGGCCTGGCGCCGCCTGGCACCCTGGGAATGCGCCGCCTGCCCGCCCGGCGTCATCCACGGCTACGAAAACCGCAGCCTCGAACCCGTCTATTTCCAGGTCATGCTCGGCCGCGCTCAACCCGAACTCATGGGATACGCCAGCGACGACCTCTTCCAGAAGCGCGACGGACACCTCAAATCCATCCCCCGCGGTTGACCCGCCCCGCGCCCATGCCGGGCGTAGCGATGCCCGCACGGCGCCCCATTTGCAGGAGTACACGCTGTGAATCGAATGAAACTGGCATTCGTCTGCGCGACCGTTGCACTGGCGGCCCCGGCCGCCGCCGACACCTATCCCGCCAAGCCCGTTCGGATCGTCGTTACCGCGCCGCCTGGCGCCACCTCCGACATGCTGGCCCGCGTCATGGCCGAACAACTGGGCAAGGCGTTGAAAGTCGCGTTCGTCGTCGAGAACCGTCCAGGCGCCGGCGGCAACATCGCCGGCGAACACGTCGCCAAGTCGTCGCCCGACGGCTACACGCTGCTGCTGGCCTCGGTCAGCTCGCACGCCATCAATCCATCGCTGTACACGAAGATGCCCTACGATCCGGTCAAGGATTTCGCGCCCATCATCGTGCTGGCCTCGAACCCGAACGCGCTCGTGGTCTCTCCAGCCTCCGGCATCAAGTCCGTTGCCGACCTGGTCAAGGCCGCCCGCGCCAAGCCCGGCGAACTCAGCTTCAGCTCCGGCGGCAACGGGACCTCGCAGCACCTGGCGGGCGAACTCTTCAAGTCCATGACCGGCGTGCAGTTGATGCACGTTCCCTATAAAGGCTCGTCGGAAGCGTTGACGGCGGTCATGCGCAACGAGACCACCCTGATGTTCCCCAACATCCCCAACGCGCTCGCACTGGCCAAGAACGGCAACGTCAACCTGCTCGCGGTCACGACCCGCAACCGGCTGTCATGGCTGCCCGACGTTCCCACGCTGAATGAAAGCGGCCTGCCCGGCTTCGAGGCCGTGGCCTGGTTCGGACTGGTCGCGCCCGCCGGCACGCCTCGTTCCGTGGTCGACACCATCAACGCCGAATCGGCCAAGGTGCTGGCGCGGCCGGACGTGCAGCAGCAGCTGATCGGCCAGGGCTTCGACATCATGAGCGGCAGTCCGGAAGCGTTCCAGGCATTCCTGAAGGCCGAGATCGAGAAGTGGCGCGTGGTCGTCAAGCAGTCCGGCGCGACCGTCAACTAGCCGGAGGGACGGGACATCCCCCACGGCACGCGCCGCGGGGGATGGGCCGCGCTACAGCGGCCGGATGCCGATGAAGCGCAACTGCGACAGCTCGTCTATCGCGTAGCGCACGCCTTCGCGGCCGAAGCCCGACTGCTTGGCGCCGCCGAAGGGGTACATGTCCAGCCGGAAGCGGCTGGCCTCGTTGATCCACAGGGATCCCACCTCGAAGCCGTCGGCGAACAGGAAGGCATTGCCCAGGCCGCGGGTGAACACGGCCCCCTGCAGGCCGAACGGCGAATCGTTCGCCAGCTCCAGCGCCTCGTGCGCATCGGCGGCGCGCTGCACGACGGCCAGCGGACCGAAGGCCTCGTCCGCCCAGATGGGGCTGTCGGCGGGCGCATCGACCAGGATGCCGGGGCTGACGCGGCAGCCGTCCTGCTTCGGCTCCAGGGCATATCGGGCACCCCGCTCCACCGACCGGCGCGCCATGGCCATGACGCGATCGGCGGCCGCGCGCGAAACCATGGGGCCGACGTCGGTAGTCTCGTCATCCGCGCCGCCGACGCGCAAGGCGCGGGCCGCCTCCACGAACAGCGGCAGGAAGGCGTCGTATGCCGGCGCCTCCACGATCACCCGCTGCGCGGACACGCACTGCTGGCCGCTCGCCTCGAAGGCCGCGGCGGCGATGCGGCGGGCGGCATCGGCCAGGTCCGCGTCGGCCAACACCACGTTGGCGGCGTTCGAGCCCAGTTCCGCCACGAACTTCTTGGCGCCGGCCGCGCGCGCCAGCGCGTCGCCGGCCGCCGTGCCGCCCGTGAACGTCACGACCCGGACCCGCGCGTCCCGCACGAGGGCCTGCGCCGGGGACCGGTCGCCACACACCACGTTGAACAGGCCCGGCGCCAGCCCGGCCTCCACGAACAGCGCGGCAACGGCCAACGCGGCGCGCGTGCCGGCCGGATGCGGCTTGACCACGACGGCGTTGCCCGCCGCCAGGGCCGGCGCCACCTTCTGCACCAGCAGGTTGACCGGCGCATTGAACGGGGTGATCGCGGCCACGACACCGTACGGCACGCGCCGTACCAGGCCATGCCGCCCCACGCCCGCCGCGACGGCGTCCACCGGCAGCATCTCGCCGGTCAGGGTCTGGAGCTGCACCGCGCAGGCCCGAAGGAACTGGACGCCGCGAACGACCTCCACGCGCGCCACCCGGACAGGCTTGCCGACGTCGCTGACCAGCAGGTCCGCCACGGCGTCCACCCGCGTCTCCAGCAGATCGGCGGCCTTGTTCAGCAAGGCCGCCCGCTCCACCACCGGCGCCGCCGCGTGGCGGCGGAACGCGGCCAGGGCGGAGGCGACCGCCTGCGCGCACAGTTCGTCGGAGGCCTCGGCCAGGTGGATGCGGCGGTCGGCGTACTGGGGCGATTCCAGCGTGATCGTCGTCCCGGGGCCGGGCACGGACTGGCCATCGATGAAGCTGTGCAGGATATCCAAGGCAGGCTCGCTCGCAAGATCAGGAAAGAAGAGGTCGGACTTCATTCTACGTTTTGTTTGACTATTTAGTCAATTTAAAGAAAAAAGAACGGAAATCCCGGAGCCGCGCGGCCGGCCGGCGCGAGGGACGCGATTCCCGCTGCATGTACACTTGCACGGCCCCCTAGCATCCAGGCCCTCATGTCCGCCATGACTCCAAAAAAAGCAGACACCACCGTTCCCGAGACACCCCGGCGCCGAACCGGCGGCCCGCGCGAAAGCGCCGCCCGCACCCGCCTGTCCATCATCGAGGCCTCCATCCAGGAGTTCTCGCAGAAGGGCTTCGAAGGCGCGCGCGTGGACGAGATCGCGCTGCGTGCGGGCGTGAACAAGAACCTGCTCTACCACCATTTCGGCAACAAGGACGGCCTGTTCGTCGCGGTGCTGACCCATACCTACGAGAACATCCGTAGCCGGCAGCAGGACATCCAGCTGCGCACCGTGGATCCCGAGGCGGGCATGCGCCGCCTGGTCATCTCCACCGGCAAGATCTGGGTCCAGTTCCCCGAGTTCCAGCGCCTGCTGATGAGCGAGAACCTGGCCGGCGGCAGGCACGTCGCCAGCGACGCGGCCATCTCGGACCTGTACAACCCGCTGCTGGACACGATCGAACAACTGCTGGCCCGCGGCCGCGAGGCGGGCGTCTTCCGCGACGACATCGACCCCATCGATCTCTATATCTCCGTGACGTCGCTGACCGCCCACTACGTCAACAACCAGCACACCTTCGAGGCCATCTTCCGGCAGAAACTGATGACGCCGCAGCGGGTCCGGCAGCGCCTGGAACACGCCGCGGACATGGTGATCCGGTACCTGAAGAAGGATTGAACGGCGTTGCGCCGGAGCGGATTTCCGGCGCTTAACATTGACCATTTAGTCAATTTACCCTATCGTGTGGTCGTACGATGGCCGTCGCGCGCCATCGCCCTCCATTCCCTTCCAGAGGAACCCACGATGGCCACCGCACGCCACCCACGACCACCCGAACTCGAGCACGCTTCGCTCGAAGACATCGCCGCCCGCTACGTCGGCCGATTCCGCGACAAGACCCCCGACTGGGCCGCCTTCGAAGACGCAAAAATCGAAGGCTTCAAGCGCGCCCAGCACCGCTTCATCGGCGCCGGCGGCTCCGGCAAGCACGACGACGCCTCCGCCATCCCCGCCCGCGGATTCACCCTGAGCATCATGTACGTCGAGCCCGGACAGGGAAACGCCGCCCACACCCACGAGGTCGAGGAAGTCTTCTTCGTGCTCCAGGGTTTCCTGGACGTCTTCTTCGAAGACGAAGCCGGCAACAAGGCCTGGCGCCGCCTGGCGCCCTGGGAATGCGCCGCCTGCCCGCCCGGCGTCATCCACGGCTACGAAAACCGCAGCCTCGAACCCGTCTATTTCCAGGTCATGCTCGGCCGCGCTCAACCCGAACTCATGGGATACGCCAGCGACGACCTCTTCCAGAAACGCGACGGACACCTCAAATCCATCCCCCGCGCCTGAGCACGCATCCAAGGAGAATGAACGATGCAATTGGTTGGCGAACAACTGGTGCCGGCAGACCAGCGGACGACGTGGGAAGCGCTGAACGATCCCGAGGTGCTGCGGCAGTGCATCCCGGGCTGCGATGCCATCACCGAGGACGGCGAGCATGCCTACCGGGTCGACATGAGCGTGCGCATCGGCCCCGTCAGCGCGAAGTTCAAAGGCAGGCTGCGGCTGCTGGACATCCAGGCCCCGACCGCCTATAGCCTGGAATTCGAGGGCCAGGGCGGGGCTGCCGGATTCGGCAAGGGCACGGCCGCCGTCCGGCTCGAACCCGAGGCCGGCGCCACCCGGCTGAGCTACACCGTCGATGCCGCGATCGGCGGCAAGCTGGCGCAGGTGGGCGCGCGATTGATCGAGGCCGCGGCACGCAAACTGTCGGACGACTTCTTCGGCAAGTTCAATGCGCTCATGCAGCCCGGCGCCGGCGACACGGCGGCGGCCGAGCCCGCCGGCGACGCCGTACCGCGCTGGAAGCGGCTGTTCAGGAAAGAAGGCGCACCGTCGTAGGCAAGAGGAAAAGCGCCGGGGCGCGGCCTTCCCGCCACGGCGCGCCGCGGATCACTCCGCCTTGATGCCGGCCGTCCTGGCCGCCGCGCCATAGCTCGCCACGTCCCGCTTGATCAGGTCGGCCGACTGCGCCGAATCCAGGAAGAACACATCCAGCCCCGCGCCCAGCAGCTTGGCTCGGGTCTCCGGCGATTCCAGCGCCTGCCTGACGTCGCTTTCGATCCTGGCCACGACGTCCTTGGGCGTGCCCGCGGGCGCGGCCAGACCGTAGTAGTTCTCTACCGAGAAGTTCTTCAGCGCGGGAATGCCGGACTCGGCCACCGTGGGGATGTCCTTGGCCGACTCCGACCGCTTCGCCGACGTGACCGCGATGGGCACCAGCTTGCCGCTCTTGATGAAAGGCAGCACCGTGGGCATGGTCGCCACGACGGTGTCGACGTGCCCCGCGACCGCATCCACCACGGCCGGGCTGCAACCCCGATGCGGCACGTGCACGGCCTTGGTGTGGGTCTCGACCTTGATCAGCTCCATCGCGAAGTGGTGGGCCGTGGCCGCGCCGCAGGTCAGGTAGTTCATCTCGCCCTTTTCCCGCTCCATCTTCGCCAGCAGCTCCGGCATGGTCTTGACCTTGGCCTTGGGATTGACGGCGATCACGATGGCCGAGGACGTCATCATGCCCGCGAAGGCGAAGTCCTTGGTGATGTCGAACTCGGTCTCGGTATAAAGCACGCGGTTGATCGCGTGCGTGTTGCTGACCAGCAGCAGGGTGTGGCCGTCCGGCGCGGAACGATGGACGTTCAGCGCGCCGATATTGCCACCCGCGCCGATCACGTTCTCGACCACCACGGCGTGGGGTTTCCATTTCTCCGCGAGCTTCTCGGCCATGATGCGCGCGGTCTGGTCCGCCGCGCCCCCGGGCGTGAAGCCGACCACGATGCGCACCGCCTTGGTCGGAAACCGCGTTTCGGCGTGGCCCTGCTGCATAGCCGCCATGAATAGCGCCGCAACGACGCCTGCGCACACGCGCACCTTGTTCAAGCTGGACATTGTTCAACCCCTTCCCAGGAAGTAAGAACTGCTTGGATCGATGAATTTGCCGGCGGGATGCCGGCGGTATGGCAAGGCGTCAGCCCGCCGCCTGCTCGTGCGCGGCGATCTGCCGGACGAGCTCGACCGGCTCCACGGGCACCCGT
This sequence comes from Pigmentiphaga kullae, assembly GCF_004216695.1. Lineage (GTDB taxonomy): Bacteria > Pseudomonadota > Gammaproteobacteria > Burkholderiales > Burkholderiaceae_B > Pigmentiphaga > Pigmentiphaga kullae. Next base: position 1,465,663 of record NZ_SGXC01000001.1, on the reverse strand, counting down.
GATACCCGGATCCTGAAATCCGCCAACGCGTCGTCGATGGCCGAGGCGATGGCCGAGGTGACGGGTATCGTCCCGGCCTCGCCCACGCCCTTCACGCCCAGCGGATTGCTGGGCGCCGGAGACTCGGTGAACGAGATCTCCAGCGGCGGCACTTCGGTGGCGGTCGTCAGCAGGTAGTCCGCGAAAGTCGTGCTGATGGGCTGGGCCTGATCGTCGTAGCGCATGCACTCGAACAAGGCGTTGCCGATGCCGTGCACGATGCCGCCGTGGATCTGGCCCTCGGCGGTCATGGGATTGATCAGCGTGCCGCTGTCGTGGGTCGCGACATAGCGCAGGATGCGCACCTCGCCCGTCACGATGTCCACCTCGACCTCGCAGGCGTGAAAGCCGTGCGCATAGGCCATGTCGGTGGGCTCCCAATGGATGGTGGCTTCCAGGCCCGCGCCCACCCCGGGCGGCAGGTCGTAGCCGGGTATGCCTCGCAGCAGGCGGGCGATCTCGCTGTAAGTCACCGCTCGGCCGGGATCGTCGGTCGCGCAGACCGTACCGTCGCGCAGGCGAACCGCCGACTCGTCCGTCTTCAGCATGATGGCGCCGACCTTGCGCAGCTTGGCCGCCACCGCCACCGCGGCGTAGTGCACGGACGAACCGGCGGTCACGGTCTGCCGGCTGGCGAAACCGCCCACCCCCATCGACGTATGAGCGGTGTCGCCGGAAATCACCTGCACCGATTCGACCGGCACGCACAGCTGTTCGGCCGCGATCTGTGCCATGGCGGTGTTCAGGCCCTGTCCCATCGCCATCGCGCCGGTGGCCACGGTGACGTGTCCGTTCGACGACACGCGCACGCTGCCGGACTCGAAGGGCCCGCGTCCCGTCCCCTTGACCGCGTGGGCGAAGCCCAGGCCGATGTAGCGCCCGTCGCGCCGCGCCGCCTGGCGCCGCGCCTCGAAGCCGGCATAGCCGATCTGCTCCAGCACGCGGCGCTGCGCATCCAGGTAGTCGCCGCTGTCGAGCACGATGGGCCGGCCCGACCGGGCAGTCAGCGGCTTGACGTAGGGCATCTTCTCCGCCAGCACCAGATTGCGCGCGCGCACCGTGGCGCGGTCCTCGCCCAGCTCGAAGGCGATCCGGTCCAGCAGGCGCTCCATGACGAAGGTACCTTGCGGATACCCCGCCCCACGCACCGGGATCACGTAGATCTTGTTGGTCTGCACCACCGTGACCCGCATCTCGTACGCGGGAATGGCGTAGGGGCCGGTCACCGCCGTGCTGGAGTTGTAGGCGCAGTTCACGCCCTGGGGCGTATAGGCGCCCTGGTCGTGCAGCATGGTCCCGCGTATGCCCCGGACCACGCCCCGCTCGTCGCAGGCCACCTCGACCTCCCAGAGCTGGTCGCGTTCCTGGATGGCTCCCAGGAAGTGTTCCATGCGGTCCTCGATCCACTTGACGGCGCGCTTGTGGTGCCAGGCAACGGCGGCCACCGCCAGTTCCTCGGGATAGACCACGAACTTGCAGCCGAAGCCGCCGCCCACGTCGGGCGCCACCACCCGGACCAGCGAGTCCGGCAGGCCCAGCGCCTTGGCGATGGTGAAAGCCAGTTCGTGCGGCATCTGGGTCGAGGCCCAGATCATCAGCGCGCCCTGGTGCTTGTCGTACTGCGCCACCATGCCCCGGCACTCCATGGGATGGGCGCCGCCGCGATGCTGCGAGATCGTTTCGCGGAAAACGTGCGGCGCATCCTGGAACGCCGCATCGCATTCGCCGTAGCCGACGCGGAATTCCCGCAGCACGTTGCCGGGCGCTTCGCGCCGCACCCTGGGTGCGTCGGGTTCGAGCGCGGCCTGCACGTCGGAGACGGCGGGCAGCGGATCGTAGTCCACCATCACCAGCGCCGCGCCGTCCTCCGCGATGTAGCGGGAAGTCGCCAGCACCATCGCCACCGCCTCGCCCACGAAGCAAACTTCGTCGGGACACAGCACATAAGGCGTGATGTCGGGCGGCAGGTCGCTGGTCGGCCAGCCCAGCGGCATGCGCAGGGCCTCGACGTAGGTCGCCATCTCGCGCGCGTCGATGACCGCGACCACGCCCGGGATTTCCAGCGCCGCCGAGCCGTCCACGCTGCGAATCAATGCATGGGCGTAGGGACTGCGAACGAAGGCGACATGCAGGGCGTCGGGCAGGTCGATATCGGCCACGTAGCGGCCCGCGCCCGTCAGCAGGCGGACGTCCTCGGCGCGCAGCGCGCGCCTGCCGATCTGGGAGGCCGGGACCCGGTCACGCGCGTTCATGGGCGGCCCTCCGCTTTTCCAGGGTATGCATGGCCGCGGCCACGATGTTCTGGTATCCGGTACAGCGGCAGATGTGGCCGGACAAGGCCAGCCTGATGTCGTCCTCGGTCGCCTCGGGCATGTCGCGCAGCAGTTCGGTCAGGGTCATCAGGATGCCCGGGGTACAGAAGCCGCACTGCAATCCATGCAGCTCCCGGAATGCCTGCTGCAGATCGTTGAGTTCGCCATCGCCGGCCAGCGATTCGACCGTATGGATCTCGTAGCGCTGCGCCTGCGCCGCCAGCATCAGGCAGCTGCGCGCGGTGGCCCCGTCCACGTGCACCGTGCAGGCGCCGCAGACGCCGTGCTCACAACCCAGGTGGGTGCCGGTCAGCCCCAGGTCGTTGCGCAGGCAATCGCCCAGCGTCGTGCGCGGTTCGACGCTGACCGCATGCGGGGTGCCGTTGACGCACAGGAATATCTTCGCCAGCTCGCCGACTTCGAGTTTCTTCATGATGTGTGTTCCTGGGAAAGAACGGCGGCGCGTTCGAGCGCCTTGAGCAGCGCGCGTTCGAGCAGGCGCTGGGCTAGCCGTTGTCGGTACCACGCGGGATAGGTCGGATCGCCGACCGCCTCGCACCGGGCGGCCTGCGCGCAGGCCTCGCGCACCACCTCCTGGGTGGGGGCATTTCCCTGGAGCACGCGCTCGGCCGCCTCGACGCGGAACGGCACCGACGCAACCCCCCCCAGGGTCAGCGAACAACGTTCGACCGCGCCGCCCGCATCCAGCAGGACCAGCGCGGCGGCCGACACGATGGCGAAATCGCCGTGCCTGCGTCCGTACTCCACGAACGCATGGCCGGCGCGCGCGGGCCAGGGCGTGAAGCGGACGGCAGCCAGGATTTCGTCGGGTTCCAGACACGAAGTCATCAGGTCCACGGCGAACTCCCGCATGGACACCATCCGTTCGCCGCGCACGCTGCGCAGGGAAAGCCGCGCGTCCATGGCGATCGCGACCGTGGGCTGTTCAGCGGAAGGATCCAGATGGCAGATGCTGCCGCCCAGGGTGCCACGGTTGCGCGTCTGCCGGTGCCCCACGTTCAGGATGGCTTCCTTGAGCAAGGGCAGGCGCTCGGAGACCAGGGGCGAGAACTCGATGTCGCGCTGGCGGGTCATCGCGCCGACGACGATGTCGCCGCCGTCCTCGCGCAGGCCCGCCAGCTCGGCGATGCCGTTCAGATCGATGACATCGTCGGGAAAGGCCAGCCGCAGGTTGAGCATGGGCATCAGGGACTGGCCGCCCGCGATCACGCGGGCATTGTCGCGGCTCGCCAGCAGCTCCAGCGCCTCGGGCAGCGACTCCGGCAGATGCAGGGAAAAGGGAGACGGTTTCATGGCGCCCCGCCTCAGATCCGGGTCAGGTCGAGCGTGGAGGGCCAGAACAGCTCTTCCGGCGCGACCTTGCGCGCCGACAGGCCCTGCTCGTGGTGATAGCGCACGAACGTCTCCAGCACGTGGCGATTGGCCTCGAACCCATAGCTCCAGTAGTCGTCGCCCATGTCGCGCCTGGCCTGTTCATAGGCCGCGACGCCCCAGGGCAGGCTGTGATAGAGGTGGCCGATCTGCCCCATCTCGGCGAAGGCCAGATCCTTGGCACGGGTGAACGCCTTGAGCACGTTGACCGCCAGCCACGGATGCCGCTCTGCCAGTTCCTTGCGGATGCCGATGGCATGCATGGTCGGAAAGATGCGCGTGCGCCGGAAGTAGTCCGCCTCGACACCGGGATAGTCCGGAAACATGCGGGCGACGTCCGGTTCGCCTCGCAGGAAACAGGACGGCGCCCGTGCGCTGATGACGGCATCCAGTTCGCCATCGGCCAGCATGCCGCTCAGCGTCTTGTCGCCGGCGATCTGCTCCAGCTCGATGCCCGGCGGCAGCTTGATCGGCGCGCGCTCCTCGCGCCCCGCCTGCTCGACGCCGCCGCGCCGCCACCGCACGGAAGCCGGGTCCAGGCCATAGTCATCCTGCAGGATGCCGCGTATCCACACGTTGGCCGTGATCTGGTACTCGGGCAGCCCCACCTTCTTGCCCGCCAGGTCCGACGGCGACCGGATGTCCCGGTCGGTGCGGATGTAGATGCCGGAGTGGCGGAACAGCCGCGAGACGAAGGCGGGAATCGCGACGTACGCGTTCTGGCCGCGGGACGTCATCATCGTATGGCTGCTGAGCGAGATCTCGCAGATGTCGAACTCCGCGTATTTGAAGGCGCGGTGGAACGATTCCTCGGGCTCGAGCTGCGAGGTGACCAGGTCCACGCCTTCGATACCGGCCCGGCCGTCCATCAGCGCGGACGTCCGGTCATAGTTCGCACAACTCATGCTCAATTGCAGGCTTTTCATAGGATGACGTCGAGATCATGGATGCGCGGCAACGAGGAACGATGAGTGCCTGCGCGGATTGATAATTGACTAAACGGTCAACATCTTATATCCGACATAAAGGTATATCAACGGATTTTTTTGGGCCAAGCTGACTATATAGTCAATACACCATGCCCCAAACAGGGGCACGGTCAATCCGCCCGCGCCTGCGCCATCACCCAGTCGCGAAAGTCGCGGACGTGGGCATCGTTCTGCAGGCGCTCGGGATAGACCAGGTAGAAAGCCGAGTCCAGCACGAGCCGGCCCGCGAAGGGCGCGACCAGCCGGCCGGCGGCCAGGTCCTCGGCCACCAGCGCGTACTGCCCCATCGCGACGCCCATGCCTTGCAGCGCCGCCTGGTAGGCCAGCGTGACGTTCTCGAAGGTCAGCCCGTGCGCCGGATCGACCCCCTCCACGCCATGGGCGTCCAGCCACCGTCCCCAGTAGTCGGGCCGGGCCGACGATTGCAACAAGGTATGGCGCGCCAGATCCGCGGGCTCGCGCAAGGGCACGGGACCGGCAAGCAAGGCCGGACTGCACACCGGCAGCAGTTCGATGTCCACCAGCCGGTGGGCGATCACGCCGGGCCAGTCGCCATGGCCGATGCAGATGGCGACGTCGGCATCGCTCAGATTGTCCAGTTGCTTGAGAGAGGTGGTGAATACGGCATCGCGGTCCGGGTGCCGCGCATGGAACTCGGCCATGCGCGGCAGCAGCCAGCGCATGGCGAACGTCATCTGGCACCACACGTGCAGCGGCTTGTCCCGGTTGCGGCTCAGGGCCTTGGTGGTTGCCTGCGAGATCCGCTCGAAGGCCCCGCTCAGGTCGTCGCGGTACTCCCTGCCCGCCGGCGTCAGGCGCACCTCGCCGCTGGCGCGCTCGAACAGGCGCATGCCCAGGAATTCTTCCAGCACGCGGATCTGCCGGCTGACCGCGCCCGTCGTTACATGCAGTTCGCGGGCGGTCTGCGTGAAACTCAGGGTGTGGGACGCGGACTCGAACACCCGCAGGGGGTTCAGGGGCGGCAGCTTCATCCGGAACGGTGTTGATGAAAAGTAAACCGGATTGACTATATATCGATTGCCTGCCGGCGCCCAGGCCCGCACGATTCAAGTCTGACGAACCGGAGGCATTCCCGCATGAAAACCATCTTGCTCGCAGGCTTCGGAGCCATGGGGCAGTCGATTTTTGATCAACTGAAGGACGATCCGCGCATCGGCAGGTGGATGGTGCTGGAACGCGCTGAACGGGCCGACGACGCCCGCCGCAAGCTGGGCACGCATGGCCAGGTCGTGCAATCCGTCGACGGCCTGGAAACCCGCCCCGACTTCGCCGTCGAATGCGCCGGCCACGAAGTGCTGGGTACCCTCGTGCCCCGGCTGCTGGAGCAGGGCATCGACACCATCGTCGCCTCGGTGGGCGCGCTGGCGCTGCCCGGCATGGTCGAGCGGCTGGACGCGGCCTGCCAGGCAGGCCAGGCGCAACTGACGCTGGTACCGGGGGCGCTGGCCGGCGTCGACGCGCTGGCCGCCGCGCGCGACAGCGGTCTGGCGTCAGTGCACTACACCGGGCGCAAGCCGCCCGGCAGTTGGCGCGGCACGGCGGCCGCCAGCCTGTGCGATCTGGAGCATCTGGCCGAGGCCACGGTGTTCTTCGAAGGCACCGCGCGCGAGGCGGCCGCGACCTTCCCGCAGAACGCCAACGTCGCCGCCATGGTCGGGCTGGCCGGCATGGGACTGGACCAGACCCGGGTCCGCCTGATCGCCGACCCCGCCGCCGGCGGCAACACGCACACCATTTCGGCGCGCGGCGCCTTCGGCAGGATGGAAGTCATGGTCGAGGCCGCGGCCTTCGCCGCCAACCCCAAGACCTCGGCGCTGGCCGGCATGTCCATCGTGCGCGCCGTGCGCAACCGCCTGAACGCCATCGTGATCTGAACCCCATTGTGCAGGCCGGCGCCCGGCGCGGCACCACCGACATTATTGCAAGGACCCTTCATGCTCAAGAAACTCATCCCCTGCCTGGCCGCGCTGGGCACCGTCGCCGGCCCCGCGCTGGCCGCCGCGCCCTTCCCGGCCGGACCCATCACGATCGTCGTGCCGAATGCGGCCGGCGGCCTGGCCGACAACATTGCACGCCCGCTGGCCGACGCCCTGGGCCATGAATTGAGACAGCCGGTCATCGTCGAGAACAAGGGCGGCGCCGGCGGTGTCGTGGGCACGGGCATGGTTGCGCGCGCCAAGCCCGACGGCTATACGCTGCTGCTCACGCTGTCGTCCATATCGGGGCTGCCCGAGGCCGACCGCCTGCTGGGCCGCAAGCCCGCCTTTCAATTGGACCAGTTCGTGCCCATTGCACGCATCACCGCCGACCCCAACCTGCTGGTGGTCCGGGCCGACGCGCCGTGGAAGTCGGTGGCCGAACTGGTCGCGGATGCCAAGAAGCACCCGCAGGCGCTGAACTACGGGTCGTCCGGCGTGTACGGCGCCATGCACATTCCCATGGAAATGCTGAAGGCCGCATCCGGTGCTCCCATCACCCACGTGCCGTTCTCGGGCGGCGGCCCGGCCCTGGTGTCGCTGCTGGCCGGGCAGATCCAGCTGGCGGCCAGCGGGCCCGCCAACGCCAGCACCTTCGTCAAGTCAGGCAAGATGCGGCCGCTCGCCCATTGGGGCACCAAGCCGCTGGCCTCGATGCCCGATGTCCCCAGCCTGAAGTCGCTGGGCTACGATGTCGAGTTCACCCAATGGTCGGCCCTGGTCGCCCCTGCCGCCACCCCCAGGCCCGTCATCGACGCGCTGCGCGAGGCCGTCCGCAAAGTCACCGCGCAAGCGGAGCTGCGGCAGGTTTTCGTCAACCTGGGCAGTCCCCTCGACTATATGGACGCGCCCGAATTCGCGCCCTACTGGAAGGCCGACGCCGAACGCGTGCAGGCTGCCGTTCGCCGCATCGGCAAGGTGGATTGACATGCCGAATCCTCCCGCAATCCCGCCGTCCCTGCGCCAGGCCATGGCGGAACTCGGTCCGCGCTGGGGCACCAGCGTGCAGGCCCACGTCCGCCAGATGGTGCTGGGATTCTCCGAGGTCCTGCGCGACGCCCCGAAACTGGCCACGGTCACGCGCGACATTCCCTATGGCGGCGATCCGCGCCAGTGCCTGGACGTCTTCCAGCCGCTGGGCCCGGCGGCCGCGCGCCGGCCGGTGCTGATGTTCGTGCACGGGGGCGCCTTCGTCGAAGGCGAGAAAGACCGCACGGCAGAGATCTACAGCAACGTGCTGTGGTACTTCGCCCGGCACGGCATCATCGGGGTCAACGTCGAATTCCGCCTGGCGCCCGCCCATCCCTATCCCAGCGGCACGCAGGACATCGCCGCCGCGGTGGCCTGGGTGCGCGCCCACGCCGACGAGCTGGGCGCCGACCCCGGCCGCATCTTCCTGATGGGACATTCGGCCGGGGGCACGCATGCGGCGCACTACGCCTACGATGCCCGCTTCCACCCGCTCGAAGGACACGGCCTGGCCGGCCTGGTGGTGGTGTCCGGCCGCGTGCGTGCCGAGAACTCGGCGGAGAACCCCAACGCCAGCCGGGTGGAGGCCTACTACGGCACCTCGCCCGCCACGATGGAGGACGGTTCGCCGGTCAACCACGTCACGGCGCAGGCGCTGCCCACCATGATCGCCGTCGCCGAGTACGAGAACCCGCTGATCGACGTGCACTGCGTGGAGCTGCTGGCCGCACTGACCCGCGTCCGGCGCCGCGCGCCGCGCTTCGTCTGGATGGCGGGCCACAACCATACGTCGATCGTGGCGCACTTCAACACCGCCGAGGACGACCTGGGCCGGCAGATCCTGGCGTTCATGGAGCGGCCGTCCTAGCAGGCCGCCCCGCCCGGAATCAATTGCCCAGCAACGCCCCGGCGAACTCGTCCGCCACGAAGGGCTGCAGGTCGTCGATCCCCTCGCCCACGCCTATCCAGTACACCGGCACCGGCCGCACGCCTTGCGCGCCGGCCGCCACCGCGGCCAGGATGCCGCCCTTGGCGGTGCCGTCCAGCTTGGTCACGATCAGGCCGGTCAGGCCCAGGGCCTGGTCGAAGGCCTTGATCTGCGCCAGCGCGTTCTGCCCCGTGTTGCCGTCTATCACCAGCAGCACCTCGTGCGGGGCCGAGGCGTCGGCCTTGGCGATCACGCGCTTGATCTTCTTGACCTCTTCCATCAAGTGCAGCTGCGTGGGCAGGCGGCCGGCGGTATCGACCATCACCACGCCCATGCCGCGCGCCTGGCCGGACTTGACCGCGTCGAAGGCGACGGCGGCCGGATCCCCGCCTTCCTGGGCGATGACCGTGACGTCGTTGCGGCGGCCCCACTCCACCAGTTGCTCGCGCGCGGCGGCGCGGAAGGTATCGCCCGCGGCCAGCAGCACGCGGCGGTCCTGCTGCTGGAAGGTGCGCGCCAGCTTGCCGATGGAGGTGGTCTTGCCGGCCCCGTTCACGCCCGCGATCATGGTCACGATGGGCGCGGGACGGTCCAGGTCGAAGCGGCGCTCCAGCGGCCGCAGGTGCTCGGCCAGCAGCTCGCGCAGGACCTGGCGCACGCGGTCGCCATCCTCGATGCGTTCCTGGCGCACGCGCTCGCGCAGCCCCTTGAGCAGCGACTGCGCCGCATCCACGCCGGTATCGGCCATGATCAGGGCGGTTTCCAGTTCCTCGAACAGGTCCTCGTCGACCTTCACGCCGACGAACAGCGTGGTCAGGCTCTGGCCGGTACGCGACAGGCCGGTCTTCAGGCGCGCCAGCCACGACGACTTGGCGGGCGCGGCCGCCTGGGGAGCCGGGGCCGGGGCCGGGGCCGGAGCGGGAACGGGTACCGGCTGGACCGGGGCGGATGCCTGGACGGGCGCCACCGGCGCGGCGGGTGCCACTACCTCGGATGGCGCTACCTCGGGAGCGGCTGGCTCCTGGGCAATGGGCTCCTGGGCCGGCGGCGGGGCGGAGGAACGGTCCGGCGCGGGAACGGGCGCGGCGGCCGGTTCCTGGGCACGGTCCTGCCCGGGGGAAGGCGGAGGGGTCTTCTTCTTGAAGAAACTGAACATGGAAACCTGTCTGCTGTAACGGCCCGCGCCATCATCGGAACGACGGGCGGCGGCCCACCCGGCGGACACGCGGCCGCCGGCATATAGAATCTGGGATTCTACCGGTCCGACGCCATGCCCTCATCCCGCCCTCCCGCCGCCCGCTCCCACCGCTCCGCTCCCCACAAGGTCCGCATCATCGGCGGCCGCTACAAGCGCACTCCGCTGCCGGTCCTGGACCTGCCTGGCCTGCGCCCCACACCCGACCGCGTCCGCGAGACGCTGTTCAACTGGCTCAACCACCTGTGGGGCGGCGAATTCGCGGACAAGACCGTGCTCGACGCCTTCGCCGGCTCGGGCGCGCTGGGCTTCGAGGCCGCCTCCCGCGGCGTGGCACAGGCCGTGCTGGTGGAAACCGACCGCCGCGCGACGGCCTCCCTGGAGGAATTGCGCTCGCGCCTGGGGGCCGAGAATGTCAGCATCGTGACCGGCGATGCCCGCACCTACCTGGCGCGCACGGCCGTCCGTTTCGATCTGGTGCTGCTGGATCCGCCCTTCGGCCAGGACTGGCTGGACCGTATCCTGCCATCTTCATTGCAAGCACTTACTGACGTCGGAATGCTTTATATTGAGGCCGAAGCGCCGATCCAGGCGCCGCCCGGCACGGAATTGCTGCGGCAGGACAAGGCCGGCGCGGTACATTTCCACCTGCTTCGCGCCCAGGCGGAAGGGGCGTAGCGCCTGGAAACGTCTGATACGCATCATTTCCAATTTGCTGCGCCGCGCAAATAAGGAAATAATCACATCATCCGGTAACCGGATGCCGGCCGCCGAAGGCGCCGGACGATTCGTCCCCGCCACCCGGCCGGGACCGAAGAGGCTGACGCCCATCAATAGAAATACGGAGCCTACGCATGATCATTGCCGTATACCCTGGCACCTTCGACCCGATGACCCGCGGCCACGAAGATCTCGTCCGCCGCGCGGCCGGGCTGTTCGACAAGGTGGTGGTCGGCGTGGCGGTCAGCCGCAACAAGGCCCCCTTCTTCACCGTCAGCGAACGGGTCGAGATCGCCCGCGAGATCCTGGGCCACTATCCCAACGTCCAGGTGGCCAGCTTCTCCGGCCTGCTCAAGGACTTCGTGCGCGAGCAGAACGCCCGCGTCATCGTGCGCGGCCTGCGCGCCGTCTCGGACTTCGAGTACGAGTTCCAGATGGCAGGAATGAACCGATACCTGCTGCCGGATGTCGAAACCATGTTCCTGACGCCGTCCGACCAGTACCAGTTCATCTCGGGCACCATCGTGCGCGAGATCGCCCAACTGGGCGGCGACGTCAGCAAGTTCGTGTTCCCGTCCGTCGAGCGTTGGCTGCACGCCAAGGTCACGCAGCTGGGCGGTCGCGACGGCGCCTGACCCCAAGCAGCAAGGAAGTTCCCACCATGGCTCTGCTGATTACCGACGAATGCATCAACTGCGACGTCTGTGAGCCCGAGTGCCCCAACGATGCCATCTACCTGGGCACGGAGATCTACGAGATCGATCCTGCCCGCTGCACCGAGTGCGTCGGCCATCACGACGAGCCGCAGTGCAAGGTCGTCTGTCCGGTCGAGTGCATCGAGCTGAATCCCGAGTGGCCGGAAGACCGGGACCAGTTGATGAGCAAGTACCGCAGGCTGACGGTGCATCCCGTCACGGAATGACCGCCGTCCGGCGCGTTCACGGCATCGGCGCCGGCGCCTCGCCCTCGTAGGCCTGCCGCAGCAGTTCCCGGATCGCCGCCCGCTCCAGCGGCCGCGGATTCGGATAAGGCCGGCTGACCGCCAGGTCCGCGACCCGGTCCAGTTGCGGCGCCTTGACACCCAGTTCCCGAAGCCCCTTGGGCACGCCAAGCTTCCGGCCCAGCGCATGCAGGCCGGTGGCCGCGTCCTGCGCGCCCAGCGCGCGGCGGATCGCCGCCATCGCAGCGGGGGCGGCCGGCGCGTTATAGGCAGCCGCATAGGGCAGCACGATGGCATGGGTCTGGGCATGGGGCAGATTCAGGCTGCCCCCCAATACGTGGCACAGCTTGTGATGCAAGGCCATCGACACCACGTTGAGCGCCATGCCCGCCAGCCAGGCGCCGTACAGGCAACGCTCGCGTCCCGGCAGCGCCCCGGGATCGCGCAGCACTTCGGGTAGCCCGCGCGCCAGCGCGCCGATCGCTTCCTCGGCCATGAGCGATACCACGGGGTTGCCGTCCTCCGCGTACAGCGCCTCGACGCAGTGCGCGATCGCGTTCAGGCCGCTGCTGGCCGACAGCGGCGCGGGCAGGCTGAGCGTCAGCGCGGGGTCGTACAGCACGGTGGCGGGCAATACCCGGTCGTCGCGGCCCGTGCGCTTTTCTCCTTCATCGGTCAGCCCGTAGATGGACGTCATCTCCGACCCGGCATAGGTGGTGGGAATGGCAAGGATGCGCAGCGGCAGTTCAAGCGCCATGGCCTTCGCCAGGCCGGTCGCCGAGCCGCCGCCCAGCGCGACCAGGCCGTCCGCGTCCGCTGCGCGGGCCCGGGCCACCGCCGCCCCGACGACCGCCACCGGCACGTGCATGACCGCGTCGGCGAACACCGCCGGCTGCGCGTCGCCCAGGCTTGCGGCCACGGCCCGCGCGTCGGCCGCCTGCTCCGGCGTGCACAGGATCAGCGGGCGCTTCATGCCCAACACCTCCAGCTCGCGCCCCAGATGGCGCAGGCTGCCCTCCCCGAACACCACGCGCGCCGGCGCGCTGCGATAAACGAAAGCGGCGATGCCTTCCGACGGATCCCTGCGGCCTTGCATGACGACTCTCCCTTGATGTCCGGCGGACATGGTAGGGATGCCGGCCGCCCCGGGTCGATAACGGAACCCTTATGCATCCAATGCGAAAAAGGCATGCGGCGCGCCATCGGGCGGCCCGGCCTTGTATGCCGATTTCGCATGCGGCGCATCGCGAAACCGGTATGGTGCCCCGCGATGCGCTGCCGGATACTGCCCCGGCGCCTGTCGTGAGGAGGCGCGGCACCACACAGGAGACGACATGACCGAACGCTCTAGCTCGATACAGGGCCTGCATCACATCACGCTGTGCACCGCCACGGCGCAAGGCGATGTGGATTTCTTCGTAAAGGTGATGGGGCAGCGCTTCATCAAGCAGACGCTGTTCTACGACGGCAAGATCCCCATCTATCACTTGTACTTCAGCGACGCCGACGGCACGCCGGGCACGGTCATGACGACCTTTCCCATGCGCCGCACCGGGCTCGTGGGCCGCAAGGGCTCGGGACAATTCACCGCGATCGCGTATTCGGTTCCGCCGGGTTCGCTCGATTTCTGGCGCGAGCATTTCCGCCGCAACGGCATCGCCATCGCCGGCGAATCGGAACGCTTTGGCGAAAAGTACCTGCGCGTGGCCCACGCCGGCATCGATTTCGAAGTGGTCGAGGACCCGACCGACCAGCGCAAGCCCTGGAAGTCCGACTACGTTCCGGAGCGGTATGCCGTGCGCGGCTTCCACAACTGGACCGTGACCGTGCGCGAGCAGGAGGACATGGATACCTTCATGCACGAGGCCTGGAGCTTCCGCCGCACGCTGACCGACGGGCTCTTCACGCGCTACGAGGTTGCCGAGGGCGGCGGCGGCAAGCGCATCGACATCCTGCATGCGCCCGACCTGCGGCAGGGAACGTGGACGGTGGCCGAGGGCATCGTCCACCACGGGGCCTTCGACGTGCCCGACTACGACACGCAGATGCGGGTCAAGCTCGAGACCGAGGGCATGGGCTTCACCGATTTCTCGGACCGCAAAAACCGCGGCTACTTCGAGTCCACGTACGTGCGGACCCCGGGCGGCGCGATGTTCGAGGCCACCAAGTCGCTGGGATTCAAGATGGACGAGACCGAGGAAGAACTCGGCACCGACCTGAAGATCTCCCCGCAATTCGACGTCTCGCACGAAGAGCTCAAGGCCTTCATGCAGAAGGAAGACCCCATCCACCTTTGAGTTCCATCGCGGACTCGATTCCCACCCTAGAAGACGCCGCCATGAATACATTCACCACCTTCGGCACCGGCCCCCGGAAAGTGCTGGTCCTGCCGGGACTGTTCGGCGCCCGGCCGCTCGAACCCATGCTCGCGATGGCCGACGGCGACGCATGCCAGTACGTCGTCATGGACTACCGCGGCTACGGCGCCTCGCGTGCCCTGCCCGGCCTGTGCCACCTGCGCGAAGTCGTCATCGACGCCATCCGTCTGCTGGACTACCTGGGCTGGACGCATGCCCACGTGCTCGGCCATTCGATGGGCGCGCTGGCCGCGCAGATGCTGGCGGTGGCCGCACCCCGGCGCATCCGCTCCATCGTCTCGCTGGCGGGGCTGGGCGCCCAGGGCGCCTCCCGCGATCCCGCCCACCGGCGCCTGATGAGCGAAGCCGCGCACGACCTGGCCAAGCGCGCCGCCGTCATCGACAATGGCACGGGCAAGCGCTACGGCGCCGCGCAGGTCCGGCTGCTGGCCGAGGCGTCCTGGGACGCGATGAAGCCCGAAGCCTTCGCCGCCTATGCCGCAGACGCGGCCGCCACCGACATCCAGCGCGAAGTCGACGGCAGCGCCGTGCCCTTCCATGCCATCGTGGGCGCGCACGACCCCGCCGCGAGCGAGAAGTCCACGCGGGAAACCAGCCTGCGCTGGTACCGCGACAGTAGCCTGACGGTCCTGGCCGGCGCCGGCCACTACCCCTCGATCGAAACGCCGCTGCAAGCCATCGCGGCGATCGAATCCTTCCTGCGCGAGGCCGAATCGGCCGCGCGCGAGAAAGAAAAACTGGCGGCCTGACCCAGGCATCCGACGCCGCCGGGTATCCCGCCCGGCCGGCGGCCGCCCCCATAACCAGAACGGAGACACACCATGCATGCGCGCTTGCCGCGGGCCTTCGCCCGCCTGCTTCTCTTCGCCCCGGCACTCGTCTCGGCGGCCGAGGCAACCTCCTACCCCACCCGGCCGCTGCATCTGGTGGTCCCCTTCACCAGCGGCGGCATCGCCGACATCATGAGCCGCGTGCTGGCGGAGCGGCTCAAGGATTCCCTGGGCCAGCCCGTGATCGTGGAGAACCGCCCGGGCGCCGGCACGCTGCTCGCCTCCGAATACGTGCAGCGCGCCGAGGCGGACGGCTACACGCTGATGATGGCAGCCTCGTCCCTGACGATCGCGCCCAGCGTCTATCCCAAGGGACGGGTGAAATACGACCCCGAGCGGGACTTCACGCCGATCTCGCTGGTGGCCGAGGTGCCGCAGGTCCTGGTCGTGTCCCCGTCCCTGCCCGTCGGCAGCGTGGCCGAGCTCATCCGCTACGCGCGGAAACATCCCGGCCAGCTCAACTACGCCTCCGCCGGCGCGGGTACCTCCAATCACCTGGGTGCGGAGCACTTCAAACAAATGGCCCATGTCAGCATCACCCACGTCCCCTACAAGGGCACCGTGCCGGGATTGAACGACGTCATGACGGGCAACGTGCAGATGATGTTCGCCGACCTCGCGGCGGCGGATCCGTTCATCCAGGCGGGCAGGCTCAAGGCCCTGGGCCTTACCAACGCCAAGCCCTCGGCCGCGCGCCCCGAGCTGCCCACCATCGCCCAGGCCGGCGTGCCGGACTACGACAGCAAGTCCTGGCTGGGCGTCGTGGCGCCCGCCGGTACGCCCCCGGCCATCGTGGCCCGGCTCAACGCCGGCATCGCCAAGGTCCTCGCGCAGCCCGAGGTCAAGCGCCGGTTCCAGGCCCTGAACGTCGACGTCGCGCCGAGTTCGCCGGAAGAGTTCAGGAACTACATTTCGGCCGACACGGCGCGGTGGGCCCGGATCGCGAAAGAGACCGGCGCCTCGGTCGACTAGCGGCGCCTTGACGCTCCCCTGCCGGCTGGACAGAATGAACGGCCATTGACCTATCCCGGCACCCGCCCGCGGCGGGTGCCGCCGGAGGACCAAGCGTGCGCTCCCTCGATCTCCGATTGCTAGCCGTATTCGACGCCATCCTGCGCGAGAAGAGCGTGACCGTGGCAGGCGAAAGCCTGGGCCTGAGCCAGCCGGTGATGAGCCAGTCGCTCAGCCGCCTGCGCGACTACTTCGGCGACCAGTTGTTCGTCCGCACGTCCGAAGGCATGATGCCCACGCCGCGCGCGCTGTCGCTCGCATCCAGCGTGGGCGAGGTGCTGGGCATCGTCAGCCAGCGCTTCGAGCCGCCCAAGGCCTTCGACCCCTGTACCTCCTCGCGCACCTTCAGCTTCTTCGCCACCGATTTCGCCGCCGCCATCCTGGTCCCCAGCCTGATGGCCCGCTTCCGGCCCCACAGCCCCAACCTGCGGGTGCGCGCCCTGCCGATGCGGCCCAAGGGCATGGACGAGGCGCTGGAAAGCGGCGAGGTGGATCTCGCCTTCGGCAACCTCTCGGAATTCGGCACCGGCTTCTATCAGACCGGCATCTACCACTCCGACTATGTCTGCCTGGCTCGCGGCGACCACCCCGAGATCCGGGGAACGCTGACCGTCCAGCAATACCTGTCGGCCTCGCACGCGCTCATCTCGCCCTTGCCGCCGGGCTACGACGGCCTGGAGAAATTCCTGCGCGACATGCTCGACCCCGCGCGCATCGTCCTGTGCCTGCCCAACTTCTTCACCGTGCTGACCTTCCTGCCTCAATCGGACATGCTCGTGACCATGCCCCGCCGCGCGGGCACCACCGCCGCCCGCATCATCGGCGCCCAGGTGCTGGAACCCCCGGTGAAGATCCCGGGCTTCGACGTCAAGCTGTTCTGGCATGAGCGCTTCCACAAGGACCTGGCCAACCAGTGGTTCCGCAACCAGGTCCGGGAAGCGTTCAATGACCGCTAGTCGAGCCATTCCGCACCATGGCGGTCTGACAAAACAGTCTCGCCGCGCAGATTGACCGGCTACATGGAGTAGGGAATACTCACGTCAACGCAACCCGCCACACGTGTTATCCACGGATAACGTGTCTCTTTTCGAGATCGTGCAAAAGGCGGGTTTTTCACGTCCATAGCCTGTGCGACAACAATGTCCCATGATGCACAGCCGGCGCATGCCGGTACCTCGGAACCGCCTCGCGGTGCAAAGTTGGCGTTCAGCAAGCCCCACCTCGAACCGCATGATCTGATGCGAAAGCTGATTGATCAAGGGATGTCTATCGACGAAACATCTGCCCTACCCTACCTTAGACAGGTGGGCGGATATCGCATGAAGGGCTACTGGTACCAATGGCAAGACTCCAGGACGAAGAAATTCCGCCACGGTGCTCACTTCGACCATGTCATTCGACGCTACGAGTTCGATCGCGAACTGCGCCGGGCCACCGCTGATGCCCTCGAGCGCATTGAACTCACGGTCCGCACCGTCATATCGAATGTCCTCAGCAAACACGAAGGTCCGCACTGGTTCATGAAAGCCAGGATTTTCAAGGAGTCCCGCCCTCGAGGCACCGGTAGCAACTTGGCCAGACCCGGACAGCGCAAACCGCTGCTGGACAAGGTCCGCGAAGAAGTCGAACGGATGAGAGACCGGTCGGTTTTCATCACCCACTATCTGGCTACCTACGACAACCCGGCCCTTCCCCCTAGCTGGGCAATTAGCGAATGCCTGACATTCGGGTCCTGGTCCCAAGCCTACAGGGACCTGGCCAATACCGGCTACCGCAAGGAAATCAGCCGGCGATTCAAGGTCGAAGATCCTGCCGTTTTCGTCACTTGGCTCCATGCTTTTTCCGTACTCAGAAACCTTGTCGCACATCACAATCGATTGATTGGAATACAAAGCAGCGTGACACCAGGCGACTATCGCAAGGCGGGATTGACCTTCGGGAAAAGCCGGACATTTTTCGTGAGTGCAACGGTGATCCATTACGTTTGCGGCAGCATCAAGCATGGCCCGGACTGGCGCGACAGTCTCGAGGCACTTTTCGCACGGTACGACGACCTCAACATCGAGGATCTCCTGGGATTCCCCATGGACTGGCGCAAGCGTCCCGGATGGTCCTCCAGCGCCAATCGTCCACCAATCTCAACCGCGTAGCCCCTTTCACACCAGCGAACATACATTGCGCTGCTGGCTGTAGAAGTCCAGCGAGGCCGGCCCGCCCTCGCGGCCTATGCCCGATCGGCCCAGGCCGCCGAAGGGCGTGCGCAGGTCGCGGATCCCCCAGGCGTTGACCCAGACCACACCCGCGCGCAGGCGGGCGGACACGCGCAGCGCCTGGGCGTGGTCGCGCGACCACAGGGCCGCGGCCAGGCCGTATTCGCTGTCGTTGGCCAGGTGCACCGCCTCTTCCTCGTCGTCGAAGGGCGCGATGTGGCAGCAGGGGCCGAACACCTCGTGCCGGACGATGGTGGACGATTCGTCCAGCCCGGTCCAGATCGTCGGCGCCATCCACGCCCCCTCCGCCAGGCGCCCGGCCATGGCCGGGGCCTGGCCGCCGGTGTGTACGGTGGCGCCTTCGTCGCGCGCCACGGCGCAGGCCCGCAGCACCTTGTCGCGGTGACGCCGGCTGATCAGCGGCCCCATGGTCGTGCCGGGATCCAGCGGATCGCCCATCCGCAGCGCGGCGGCCCGCGCGGACAGGCCATCGACGAAGCGCTCGAACAGCGGCCGGTGCACATAGAGGCGTTCGGTACCGAAGCACACCTGCCCCGAGTTCAGGAAGGCGGACCGCGCCGACCCCTCGATCGCGGCGTCGAGATCGGCCGATCCGAAGACGATGGCGGCGTTCTTGCCGCCCAGCTCCAGCGACACGGGCCGCACGCCCCGCGCCGCGGCCGCCATGATCGCCTCGCCCGTCCGGGTCTCGCCCGTGAACGTCAGCGCGTTCACGCCGGGATGCGCGGCCAGCAGGGCGCCCGCCGAATCCTGGCCGAAGCCGTAGACGACGTTGAAAAGGCCCTTGGGCAGCTCGATCTCTTCGATCACCCGCGCCAGCAGCGCCACCGAGGAAGGCGTTTCCTCGGACGGCTTGACCACCACGGCGTTGCCGCAGGCCAGCGCCGGGGCGATTTTCCAAACGGCCAGCACCAGCGGGAAGTTCCACGGGCAGATGATGGCCACCACGCCGTGCGGCAGGCGCGTGGTCATGTTGACGGCGCGCCTGCCCTCCGGCAGGGCCGTGACCACCACGTCGTCGCGATGCGTCCTGAGCAGTTCCGCGAAAGTCTCGAAGGTGGCGATGGCGCGCGGAATCTCGACGCTTCGGACCATGGACAAGGGCTTGCCGGTGTCGCGCACTTCGGCATCGACGAAGGCGTCGAACCGCCGCCGGATGGCGCCGGCGATCTTCAGCAGCCAGTCCGCCCGCTGATCGGCCGAAGCGGCCGCCGCGACGCCGCGCGCGGCCCGCAGGGCGGCCTGCACCGCTTCATCCACCAGCGCGGTATCGGACTCCTCGACCTCTGCGATCAGGGCATCGGTAGCGGGGTCGCGCTTCTCGAAGCGGCGCAGTTCCGGACGTGAAACATGCCTTCCATCCAGGAAGGCGGAAATGACGGGAGTGGCCATCGTCGTCTCCATGGGCAAGGGTCAGCGGATCGCGGCGGCCTGGGCCACCGAACTGATCATGGAACTGTCGCGCAGGTAGGACCTCGCCAGTTCCGGATCGCGCACCACCGTGCGCAGCTCGTCGATGTTCTGCCTGCGCACGCCGGGATCGCGCTCCTGCATGAGCCGCTTGTTGCGTATGCTCTGGCGCTGCACGTTCTCGACCGCCACGTGCCGCCGCTGGCGGTCGTAGAGATCGAGCAGCGCGCAGTCGGCCCCCGTGCAAACGGCGGCCAGCTTCTCCGACAGGTTGATCGCGTCGTGCACGCCGCCGTTCAATCCGAATCCGCCTATGGGATTGTTGATGTGGGCCGCGTCGCCCGCCAGCAGCACGCGCCCGTTGCGGAAGCTGGACGCCACGCGCTGATGGACGCGGTAGGTGCTCTGGTAGACCAGCTTGCAGTTACGCTCCCGGCCCAATACGTCGCGCAGCATGTCCTGCGCGTAGTCCTCGGCCAGCACCGCCTCTTCGGGCAGGTCGGGATCGGACGGCATGGCGATGCGCCACAGGTTCCCGACCCGGGGATCGGCCAGCCGCAGGATGACGGCCCACTTGTCCGGGTCGGCCACGTACGAGGTCTCGGCAAAGCCCTCGCCTGCCAGGTCTTCGTCCACGTTGGTGACCAGGAAGCGTTCCGGCCACGTGAATCCCTCGTAGTCGATGCCGCTGCTCTTTCTTACCGCGCTGCGGGCGCCGTCGCATCCCACCACCCAGCGGGCGGCGATCGTCTCGAACCGTCCGTCGGCATCGGCGTACCGGACCTCGACGCGTTCCCCGTCCTGTTTCACTTCCTCGACGCTCGCGCCGAACACGACCGCCGCGCGCGGCTCTCGCTCGAGCCTGGCCAGCACGTCGGCGGCCAGGTGATGCTGGGGCAGGTGGAACCGATAGGGGTAGCGGGTTTCCCCGGCCAGCATGCCGAGGTCGAACTCGGCGACGACGCCCTCTTCCTTGTCCCGTATCTGCCAGACCGGAATGCGCAGGCCCAGCGGCAGCAGGTCGTCCGTGATCCCGAAGGGCTCCAGCATTTCCAGCGTGGGGGGATGGAAGGCCGCGCCGCGCTGCTCGCGGGGCAGTTCGCGCAGCGCCTCCAGCACCACCACGTCGATTCCCGACCGCGCCAGCGCCAGCGCGGTCACCAGGCCCACCGGGCCGGCCCCAACGATCACTACCTGAGTTTCTGATGTCATGATGAATGAATGGCTGATCGATGAACATCGCCGCTCCCGACTCGCGGGGCCGGCGTCCTGTCGCCACCATACGAAGGGCCCGTGCCCGCGTCGAGAATGAGCCCCTTATGCCCGGCATGCACGATATGCATGATTCGCCGGCGGACACGCAGCGGCCGGGCATAGCGTTCGCGCATGCCGCGCATTAGCCTTCGGGGATGGCAGGCGCCCCCGGCGCGGGGCTAAGGTGGCGGCCGACCCCCACTTCCGGAAATTCCGATGGCCTTGAAAGAAAGCGCGGCCCATCCCTCGGCCGCAGCACGCCTCATCCGTCTTGCCACCCGTCTGGGCATCGAACACATCTTCGCCAATCTGGGCAGCGACCATCCCGCCTTCATCGAGGCGCTGGCGCGCCTGCGCGAAGCCGGCGAGCCGGCGCCGCGGGTCATCGTCTGCCCGCACGAAATGACCGCGCTGAGCGCGGCCCACGGCCACGCCATGCTGACGCGCCGCGCCCAGCTCGTGCTGGTGCACGTGGACGTGGGCACCCAGAACCTGGGAGGCAGCGTGCACAACGCCTGCCGCGGACGCGTGCCGGTGATCGTGGTGGCGGGCCTGTCGCCCGTGTCCGAGGACGCGGCGCGGACGGGTTCGCGCACCGAATACATCCACTACATCCAGGACACCACGCGCCAGCACGATCTCGTGGCGCCGTTCATGAAGTGGCTGTACGAACTGCGGGATCCGGCCACCACCGAGGCGACCCTGCTGCGCGCGCACCAGCTCGCGGCCTCGGAACCGCAGGGCCCCGTCTACCTGACGGGCGCGCGCGAGGTATGGGACGCCGCCGCGCCCGACACCGCGGCGGATCCGGGGCTGCGCGGCGCCGTGGGCAAGGCCGCGCTCGCGCCGGAGGCGGTCGAGAACCTGCATGCGCTGCTGGCCGGCGCCCGCCGGCCCCTGCTCATCACCACCTATGCCGGACGCGATCCGGCCACGGCCGGGAAACTGGTTGCCGTGTGCGACAGGTACGGCCTGGGCGTGGTGGAAGTCGGGCCCCAATACATGAACTTCCCCGGCGACCACCCCTGCCACCTGGGTTACCGCCGCGACTGGCTCATCGACGAAGCCGATGCCATCGTGCTGCTCGACGTCGACGTGCCTTGGCTGCCCCGCAACACCGGCCCCGCGCGGGACGCCCGCATCGTCCATATCGACGCCGACCCGGTCAAGCCCACCCTGGGCGCCTGGCACTTCGAGGCGCACGAGCGCCACCTGGCCGACAGCAGCGTCGCGCTCGACCAGCTTCTACGGGCCGGACTGCCGGTGGACGACGCGCTGAAACGGGAGCGCCTGGCGTGGATCCGGTCACGATCGCCGGCGGGTCCGGCGCCCGCGCCCGCCAGCGGCCCGCTGACGGCGCAGGAGGTGACGCTGGCCGTCAAGGAGTTGCTGCACGAACGCAGCATCGTCCTGTGCGAGGAACCGTCGAACGCCCACGTCATTGCCTCGACGCTGCGCATGAACCGGCCCGGCAGCTTCTACGCCAGCGGCGGCAGCGGCCTGGGCTGGTGCATCAACGCCGCCGTGGGCGCAAAACTGGCGGCCCCGGATGCCGAGGTCATCGCCCTGGTGGGCGACGGCTGCTATGTCTTCGGCGTTCCCGCCAGCGCCTACTGGGTCGCCCGGACCTACGACGCCCCCATGCTGACCGTCATCTACAACAACAGCGGCTGGCGCTCGCCCAAGGTCTCGACCGAACTCGTCCATCCCGCGGGCGCGGCCCATGCCGCGGATACCTACTGGGTCGCGGCCAGCGCCGGTTCGCGCCTGGCCGAGCTGGCCGCCGCGGCCGGCGACGCGCTGGCCATCCGCGTCGAAGACAGGCACGAACTGCGCACGGCCCTGGCACGGGCCCTGGCCAGCGTGCGCGCGGGACGGCCGGCAGTGGTCGAAGCGATGCTGGCGCCGGCCACCGGCTAGGAGCTGGGGGCGAATCAGACGCCCACCGGCACGCCATCCCTGCGAGGATCCGAACCCGCCGCGTAGCTCTCCCCCACCCGGACCAGGCACTGCCCGCCGCCAAACTCCATGCTTCCGGCCGGCGTCCTCGTCACCGGGTGCCCGCGCTCGCGCAACCCGGCCTCGACATCCGCCGGGAACGCCGCTTCCACTCGCACGCCCTGCCCATCGTCGTCGATGCGCCAACGCGGCATGTCGAGCGCGGCCTGGGGATTCAGGCCCAGGTCTTCCAGCGCCGAGATGACCTGCACCTGCCCCTGCGGCTGCATGTTCGCTCCGACCACGCCGACCGCTCCCCACGGCGCGCCATCGCGCAGCAGCAGGCCGGGAATGATGGTGTGAAAGGGTTGCTTGGCGCCGCCGACCTGGTTGGGATGGCCGGGACGCAGGGAGAAGCCCGACGCCCGATTGTGCAGACTGACGCCGGTGCCCGGCACCACCACGCCCGACCCGAACCCCTGGAAATTGGACTGGATGAAAGAGACCACCATGCCGCCTCGGTCGGCGGCGGCGAGGTAGACGGTGGAATGACGCGGTATGTCGCACGCCTCGTAGCGGCCCGCCCGGCGCGGATTGATGCCCCGCGCGCGCTCGGCCAGGTAGGCGGGGGCGAGCAGTTGCGCCGGATCCATCCGCATCATGGCGGGGTCGGCGACGTGCCCGTAGATGTCGGCGAAGGCGATCTTCATCGCTTCGATCTGCAGGTGCGCGCGCAGCGCGGCTTCCTGCGACGGTCCGAGATCGAAGTGGCGCAGGATGCCCAGCGCCATCTGCACCGCCAGCCCTTGCGATGGCGGCGGCATTTCATGCACCTGCAGGCCGCGGTAGTCGACGGACTGAGGCCGCACCCAGCGGGAACGATGGTCGGCCAGATCCTGCGCGGTCAGCGCCGCGCCGTGGCGACGGGCGTCGGCAACCAGGCGCCCGGCAATTTCGCCTTCATAGAAGTCACGGCCCCGGGTCGCGGCAATCCGCTCGAGCGACTCGGCCAGCTCGGGAAAGCGAAAGCGCTCGCCGGCCTCGGGCATGCGTCCTCCGGGCAGAAAAGCCTGCGCGAAGCCGGGCTGGTCCTTCAAGCGCGGGGCGTGGATGCGCCATTGGCGCGCGATGGCCGGCGATATCGGAACGCCCTCGCGCGCATAGTGGATCGCGGGGGCGAGCACGACGTCCAGCGGCAGCTTGCCGTAGCGTTCGCTCAGGTCGGCCCAGACGGCCACCGCGCCCGGCACCACCACCGATTCCCAACCTTCGTTGGGCATGCTCTCGCACCCGGCGAAACGCTCGGGCGTCCAGGCCGCGGGCGACCTGCCCGTGCCGTTCAGGGCGACGACTTCCCTGCCGTCCCACAGCAGCACCTGGGCATCGCCGCCCAGTCCGTTCATGACCGGCTCGACCGCGGTCAGCGCGGCGGCGGCGGCGATCGCGGCGTCGACGGCATTGCCGCCGCGATCGAACATCGATGCGCCGGCCCGCGCCGCCAGCGGCTGGGAAGTGGTCACCACGTTGTCGGCCAGCACCGGCTGGCGCCGCGAGCCGTAGGGCAAAGTCCAGTCCATGCACGCTCCAGTTGTCAGGCGTCGCCGCCGGGGTAGACCTGCCGCCCGCCGACCCAGGTCATGTCGGCCTCCAGCTGGCTCAAACGGGCAAGCTCCACGTCCAGCGGATTGTCCCGCAACACGAGCAGGTCGGCTTGCTTGCCGGCTTCCAGCGCCCCACGATCGGTCTCGTCCAGGCACAACCACGCGCCGTGCACCGTCGCGCAGCGCAGCGCCTGCATACGGTCGATGCGCTGCCCCGGCGCGATCACGGCCCCCGTGTCGCGATCGATGCGGGCCACGGCATGCCAGACGCAGGGCCACAGCGAGATCGGCACGTTGTCGGTCGCCAGCGAAACCGGCACGCCCGCCTCCAGCAGCGAGCGTATCGGGCAGATGGTCTCTTCGCCCGCCGGCCCCACGCGTTGCAGCGTCGCCGCCGCGCGCCGCCAGACGTAGGCGCCGGTGTGCGTGGTGACGACCATGCCATGGTCGCGGATGGCGCCGATCTGGCGCGCATCCAGCGTGGCCGGATGCGCCACTACCCAGCGCAGGCCGTCTATGGGCACGCGCTCGCCGACTTCGGCGAAGCGCTCGGCCATGCCGGCCTGGATGCCGCACACACGCAGGCCGGCGCGAGCCGCTTCTTCCAACAGTAGGCGTAGCCGCTCGGGCGGCAGGCCGCAGTCGTAGCGGAATCCGGCCCAGCCGGTACGCGGCGCGCAGGATGCACGCAGGCGGGCATCGTCCGGCTGCGTCTGCAATTCGGCAAACAGCCCTTCCAGCCTCAGCCATTCGTCACCCTCGCCCTTGCCGTGCAGGCGCGAGGCCTGTTCTCGTACCCAGGCGCGCACGTCGTCGTCCGAAGCACCGCTCCAGCCGGGGCTGAAAACCAGGCGCGTGCGCACGCTGGGCGCGCGCCGTCCACGCGCCGCGCGATAGGCGCGTATCAGTTCAGGCGCGGCACCATGCCCCTCGAACACGCCGGTGGTTCCGTAGCGGTTGTAGGCCGACATCGACGACGCCAGCGTCAGCGCTCGCTCGTCTTCGGTAAAGTGCGGCGCCTGCCGGAACACGGTGAACTCGGCCAGCGGCTGCAGGTCATCTTCATACAGGCGTCCGGTGGGCAAGCCCGCGGCGTCCGTTTCGATGCGCAGCCGGGGGGAAGGCGATACCGGATCCGGACCGATGCCGGCCAGCCGCAGCGCCGCGCTGTTGGCAATGGAAACCGTGGGCACGCGCCCCGGCCAATGCCCCCACGCGCAGCGGATCAGAACCGGGTGGGCGGCGGTGGCGCGATCCAGGTCTTCGCGGCAGGGCAGCCGCCCCTCGGCGTACATGTCGGGCGACCACAGATACTCGGGCGGCTCGCCCAGCGGCATGGTCACGATCCACTGGCCGGGCGGCGTCGCCGCCGCGATGCGACGCACCCGCTCGACCAGCTCCGCGATCGACCCGCATCCGGATAGCGACGGCAGCAGCGACTTGAGGCCTTCGCGGTCCATATGGGCATGGCCGTCGATCATGCCGGGCATGACCGTCCTGCCCCGCAGCTCGATGACCCGGGTACGCTTGCCTATCCGCGCGGACACGCCGGCATCCGAGCCCACCGCGGTCAACCGGCCGCCCGCGAAGGCCAGCGCGCTGGCCACCGACGAGCGCGCATCCATGGTCAGGACGCGGCCCCCGCGCATGACCACGTCGTCGCCGGCACCATCGATGGCGACGGCCATCATTGCCTGGCGATACCGGCAGCCTGGGTGATGCGCGCGTACTTGTCGAGGTCTTCCTTGATCACACGTCCGAAGTCCGCCGGCGTGCCGTGCACCACCTCGATGTAGCTTTCCTCGATGCGCCGCCGGATCTCGGGGTCGCCGAGCGCCTTGGCGAAAGCCGCGTTGAGTTTCCCCACGATGGGCGCGGGCGTGCCATGCGGCGCCATCACCCCATGCCAGCCGACCAGCACGAAACCGGGCAGCGTTTCGGCGATGATGGGCAGGTCCGGCAGCGGAGAACCACGTTCGGCTCGCGTAAGCGCGACCGGCCGTACGCGCCCCGCCTTGACTTGAGGCAGGGCGGTGTTGAAGAGGTCGATCATGATGTCCACCTGCCCTCCCATCAGGGCGGTGAGCGCCTGCGCATTGCCCTTGAACGGCACGTGCACGAAATCGGCCTTGGTCATGGAACGCAGCCAGTCGCAGCCGAAACCCGACAGGCCACCGCCCGAGGCGCAGGTGACCCCGCCCTGGCGGGCCTTCGCCACGATGTCGGCCACCGAGGCCGGCTTGAAATCGCTGCCTGCGAGCAACAGATAGGCTTGCGCGGTCAGCTGCACCACCGGGGTCAGTTCCTTCACCGGATCGACCGCAACGTTATAGAGCAACGGATTCGTGACCACGTTGGGCACGACGTAAAGAATGGTGTAGCCGTCGGGTTCGGCGCGCGCGACGGCCTCGTGGCCGATGTTGCTGTTCGCACCGGCCCGGTTTTCGATCACGATGGGTTGGCCCAGTTCCTGGCTCAGCCTGGGTACCAGCAGGCGCGCGATCGCATCGGCCGGGCCGCCTGCGGTAAACGGCACGATCCAGCGGATCGCGCGCTCGGGATAGGCCGAAGCGGCCATGGCGGGCGTCGATGACGCGAGCGCGACGATCCACAGCAAGGCGAACAGCGGTTTCATGCGGACTCCTCCATGAAGTGCGGTGCCCGCCTGGCCGGCACCGGTGTGGAAAGAAGGCATCAATTGACTGCGATGCCGGCCTGTTTCACGACCCCGCCCCAGCGGCGCGACTCATTGGCCACGAAGCCTCGAAAGTCGGCCGCCGAGCCGCCCGCGACCACGAACCCCTGCCTGGCGAAAAAGCCGGCGACTTCCGGCATCGCCAATACCGCCGCCACCTCGCGGTGCAGGCGCTGGACCACAGGCTCCGGGGTGCCGGCGGGCGCGAACAGGCCTTGCCAGGACAACACTTCGAAATCCTTCAGGCCGCTTTCGGCCATGGTGGGCACCTGCGGCAGGACCGGGTTGCGCTGGCGAGAACTGACCGCCAGCGGCTTGAGCTTGCCCGACCCCAGATGCGGCGCGATGACGGGTGGATCGACGAACAACGCGTCGATCTGGCCTCCCAGCAGGTCCGCCATGGCCTGGGCGCTGCCCTTGTAGGGCACGTGCGTCATGCGTATTCCCGCCGCCTGGCTGATCAGTTCGGCCGTCAGGTGCATCGAGGTGCCCGCCCCGGACGAACCGTAGGTGACCGAGCCCGGCCTGCGCTGCGCATAGGCGATGAATTCACCCAGCGTCGAAACGGGCAGCGCGGGGCTGACCACCAGAACCAGCGGCGCGGTCACCAGCAAGGCGACGGGCTCGAAATCCTGGACCGGATCGTAGGAAGGCTTGGCCGTCAGGTGGCTGGCGATGGAATGCGAGCCGGTCACGCCCACCACCAGCGTGTAGCCATCGGGAGCGGCGCGCGCCACCTGCTGGCTGCCTATCATGCCGCCGGCGCCGGCCTTGTTCTCCACCACCACGGGCTGGCCGAGCCGGGGCGCAAGCTGTTCGGCGATCCGGCGCGCGAGCAGATCGGTGGCGCCGCCCGGCGGGAAAGGAACGACGATCTTGACCGGCTGCGCCGGATAAGTCTGGGCCAGCACGGCCGGTGGTCCGGCAAGGCAGGCAACCACCGCAACAACCCGCGCACGACAAGGCAACCGCATCATGAGCACTCCCCTGAAGAATCCGCATCCCCGGCAATGCCTGGCAATCAGCTCAAACAAATCGATTTTTATTATTTTGTTCGATTATTTTTTTATATTATTTGACAATCGTTTATGTCAACAAAAATCGATTAATTAAAGATGGACGCATAAAAAAACGCGTCCCGGAGGACGCGTGCCGTGGGTTGGGCGGACGGCCTGCCGCCGCCCTGGAGCCGATCAGAAATCCAGCAGCACTTCGGCGCGGTCTCCTACCTTGAGAATCGCCCCCAGCGGCGCGCTGACGATGGCGTTCATGCCGAAGGTGACGCCGCCGGCAGGCTGGCTGCGGAAGGTCGTGAGCGTGGACATCGGCTCGGCCGCCCGCGCGCCGGTGAACTGGTCGGTATTGGGAATCTCGCAACGCACGCAGGGCTTGACCAATGCCATCCGGATGTCGCCGATGGCCACGAGCACGGTGTAGTCCTCGTCGAAGGCGCCGAATTCGCTCAGCACCACGTTGGGCCGGAACCGATCCATGCCGACGGGCGTTTCGCCCCGGGCGACCAGCTTCTCGTTCAGCTCGGCCAGCGATCCCTCGTTGGCCACCAGGATGGGATAGCCGTCGGCGAACGCGAAGATATGCTGGCGGGAAAAACCCTCCACCGCGGGATGCCCGGTCAGCCAATGATCGATCCGGTCCACGCTGGCAAGCCGCCGCGACTGAGGATGGACCTTGACCAGCCGGCACGGCGTGCCCAGCAACGCGCCGAACCACTGGGCGGCCAGGTCGCCTTCGTCCACGGCATCGACCTCGTCGCGCCAGACCCTGACCCGCGTGCGCACGCTGTCATCGTCTTCGATCACGTCGACCGGAATGTCCAGGCGCGGCTGCCCGGGCGCGGTCACGATCAGGTAGCCGTCGCGCAGCTCGGTGCGGACCCGGGCCATGGCCGGATGGCTGCGCTGCGTAAGGAAGACGCCATCGGCATCGACCACCATCCACCGGCGGTCGTTGTGCAGGCCGGCCATGCCGATGGCGGAACGTTCCAGCGCGATGCCGCCGCAGGACTTGATGGGATAGATGTAGAGGCCGGAGATGGAAATGGACATCGGCTTTCCGTGCTGAAGATGCGACTACCGGAACAATCCCTTGAGCCGGTCCTTGACCTTGCCGCGCAGCTTGTCGCCCGATTCGGACGGCTCGATGCCCAGCTCTTCCTGGAGTTTGTTCTTGACGGTGTTCCTGAGCACGTCGGTGGCGACCTTGCTCCACTGGATCGTGTAGGACGGCGACGCGAAGGGACCCGCCACGTGGACCGGCACGGTGACGTTGCGCAGGTCCGCGAGGTCCTTGCCGTCCTGGCCCGTGGAGGTGTTCACGACGGTGACCAGGGCCATCAGGTCGAAGCGTTCGCCGGGGATATCGATGCGGGCCGGTTCGCCTTCCGAGACGCGCAACAGCGGCGCCTTGACGCTCAGGCTGCGCACGGTCCCGATGCCGCTGGCGAACACCAGCTGCGCCTGCATTTCCGAGAAATCGGTCTGGAGCGCATCCTGGTGCTGCCTGGCGTCGTCCTTGCGCGCCGACAGCAGCGAGCGGAATTCGCGCAGGGACTGGGCGATGTTCACGCCCTTGACGGCGCCATCGCGCACCGCGAGGCTGGCCGTGCCGTTCAGGGCGCGCTTCATCTGCCCGACGGTCTTGCCGGTCGCGGTCAGGTTGAGCGCGACCGTCGCACGGCCGATCAGCCCGTCCTTGTGTTTCAGGTCCGACAACAGCGGCTGCAGCGACACGTTGGTGAGCGTGGGCGCGAGGCCGACGCGGTTCGTGGCCGCGTCCGCGAACACGCTGCCCGACAGCGAACCGCCGTACAGCGACGCCTTCAGGCTGCTTACGTCGGCGCGGCCCTTGGCCACGCGCACCGAAGCGGAGACGTTGCCGGCCTTGAGCCCTCGCGCGACCAGGCTTCCGACCTTGACGGTACCGCTGGCCGTGATGTCCTCGAGCACCGACAGGTCCACCGGTGGATCCGCCGGGGCGCGGGCGCCCGCGCCGGATCCACCGCCCGCCGCCCCTTGCCGGGCCGCAGGCAGCAGCTTGTCCAGATCCAGCGTATCGGCAACGACAGTGAAGGCGATGCGTGGTTCGTCGAACTGCGACACCTCGGCCGAGGCACTGAACTCGCCGCCTTCGATGGTGGCGTCGAGCTTGGCCGCCGCGTGTTCCCTCTCGAAGTTGGCGCGCACGCTGCCCTTGATGGGAATCGCCATCTGCCTGCCGGGGAGCGCGGGATCCAGGATCTCCACCTGGCCCGCGAGCTGGGACAGCGACACTTTCCTGCGGGGCAGGCTGGCATGAACCGGCGATGCGCTGGCGAGCCGGACCACGCGGTCGCCTTCCTTGAGTTCGCCATCGAGCGCCAGGCGTTCGATATCGAGCTTGTCGGCGGTGCCGGATATGCCGGACAAGGCCACGCGCAGGTCCAGGTCCCGCTTGCCATCCAGGCTCACGCGGGCGGTCAGCGCCTCCCCCTGCGCCGCTTGCGGCGAGACATGCAGCGCCGGCGCCGACAACGCCAGTTCGAAGGAATCGGCGCCCAGCTTGCCCTGGGCCGACAGCGACAGCTTCTCGACCTGCACCCGGCCCTCGGCCAGCCCGGCGTTCAGGCGCGGGGCGTCCAGCCGCAGATCCACGCCGCTCAGCGGCCGGCTGCCCGCCACGTCGCCCTGGAAGGCCACGGAAACGCCCGAGGCGTCGATGGCCTGGCGCTGGCCGTCGTAGGCAAGATCGCCCTGCGCCGTCAGCGCGGTGGCGCGGATGGAGGGCAGCACGCCGGTCGCCTTCAGGTCGAAGCCCTTGGCCGAGAAAAACCGCTGCTCGGGGTCCACCGTCAGCCGCCCCTGGACCTGGACGGTGGCATCCACGCGGGGACTCTGGCCCAGCACCCGGGCCGACAGGTCCATGTCGAACGGCGTGCGGGGCGCCACCCGTCCCGTCGTGGCGGACAGCCGCTCCACCCGCATCGACGTGCCTTTCACGTAGTCGCGCAGCGCCAGCTCGCCGCCGTTGAACTCGATGCCCGCCACGTCGAACAGCAGGGGCTTGCCGCCGGCGTCCAGTTCCCCGCCGGCCGGCTGGCCCGGGGCCTTGGGGGCCGGGCCCAGCAGATCCTCGAAATTGAACTTGCCGTTCTGGTAGCGCACCACGTTGGCCTTGAGCCCGACCACCCTGACGCGGTCGACCACGATGCGGCCGGACAGCAGAGGCAGCACCGCCACCGATACCCGCGCGGTGTCCACCGCCGCGAAGATCTGGGTGGAGCGCGGTTCGGACAGCGACAGCTTCTCGATCTCCACGCCCAGGTTGGGAAAGACGCTGAACCGGACGTTACCGTCGATGCGCAGGGTACGGTCGTAACGCTTCTTGACCGCGTCGGCGACCGGACCTTTGTAGTGATTGGGATCGACCAGCACCACCAGGGCCGTCAGTCCGATGGCCGCCACGGCGAGCAGGACAGCCGCACCGATTGCGATGCGCTTGAACCACCGCATTTAACTCGTCTCCGAAAAACCTGGATGCCCGGCATGCCGCTGCCGTTCCGCGACTGTACCCCAGGAGGACTATATGATAACGGCTCCCCCCTTACGCGCCGCATATGGAGTACTGACATGACCGCTGAGAATTCCGGTATCGAACGCATCGAGTCGCGCACGGCGCAGATCGGGGGCGGCATCAGCGTGGATCGGGTGTTGCCGGTACGGCAGCGCCGGCGCATCGGGGCCTGGTGTTTCCTGGACCATGCCGGGCCGGCCCGGTTCGAGCCCGGCGAAGGGATGCTGGTCGAAGCGCATCCCCACATCGGCCTGCAGACCTTCACCTGGCTGATCGAGGGCGAGGCCCTGCACCGCGACAGCCTGGGCAACGAGCAAGTTCTGCGCCCGGGCCAGGTCAACCTGATGACGGCCGGCATCGGCATCAGCCATACCGAGGAATCCCTGCCCGACCAGCGCGTGCTGCACGCGGCCCAGCTGTGGATCGCGCTGCCTCCCGGCAAGCAGGAGATACCCCCGGCGTTCGACCACTACCCCGATCTGCCGCGCTGGTCGGAAGCCGGCGTCGACTTCACCCTGCTGGCCGGCTCCCATGCCGGACGCACGGCGCCGACCCGCGTCCATACGCCGCTGGTCGGCATGGACCTGCAAAGCCCGACGGACGCGTCCCTGCGCCTGGCGCTCGAACCCGGCTTCGAACACGGCCTGCTGGTGCTGGAAGGCTCGGCGCAGGTCGACGGCCAGCGCTTCGCCACGAACGAACTCGCCTACCTTCCCAAGGGGCATGCGGAGCTGGCCCTGTCCGCCGAGGCCGGCAGCCGCCTGCTGCTGATCGGCGGCGAACCGCCCACCGACGACATCACCATCTGGTGGAACTTCGTCGGCAGCAAGGCCGCCATCGCCCAGGCCCAACGCGACTGGGAGGCGGGCAGCGCGCGTTTCGGCTCGGTCCGGGGCTACGAGAACCGGCGCCTGGTGGCGCCGCCCGTGCCCTGGTAGGTTTTCGCAGGGCGGAAACTCGAAAAATCCGGCTTGAGATCGGGCTGCGCCCGGTGTCTAGTGTGCATGGGCGGGCCTCGCAGGCCCGCCCAGTCCTCACAAGAACATCCGGAGACTCCCCATGCGCGTCCCTGCACCCGGACGGCTCGCGGCGGCGCTGATCGCCGCATTTGCGCTGTGCCCCCCGGCCCTGGCGGCCGACTACCCCTCCCAGCCCGTCACCTTCGTGGTCGGCTACACCCCCGGCGGCGCCATCGACCAGTCCGCCCGCCTGATCGCCAGCGAACTGGCCAAGCGCTGGAAACAGTCGGTCATCGTCGACAACAAGCCGGGCGCCAACGCCACGATCGCCGCCACCGCGGTGGCCAACGCCAGGCCGGACGGCTACACGCTGCTGGTGGCCGCAAGCAGCCACAACCTCAACAAGTTCGTGAACAAGAACCTGCGCTACGACGTGGAGAAATCGTTCACGCCGGTCGCCCTGACCGTCGAGGTGCCCAACGTGCTGGTGGTGAACGCGGCGTCGCCCTACCGGGACCTGGGCCAGTTGCTGGCCGCGCTGCGCGAGAAGAAAAAACCGTTCAGCTACAGTTCCCAGGGCATAGGCGGCGTGCCGCACCTGGCGGGGGAACTGTTCAAGATCCGCACCGGCACCGACATCCTGCACGTGCCCTACAAAGGCGCCGCGCAGGGCATGACGGACCTGATGGGCGGCGTCGTTAACATGTCCTTCCCCACGCCCGGCTCGGCCATGGGCTACATCAACCAGGGCAAGCTGCGGGCGCTGGCGGTGGCCTCCGGCGAACGGCTGGCGCAGTTGAAGGACGTCCCCACCTTCGCCGAGGCCGGCGTGCCCGATTACCTGATCAGTACCTGGCATGGCCTGCTGGCCCCCGCGGGCACCCCGCCCGAGGTCGTGGCCAGGATCAACGCCGACGTCGCCGACATCCTGCGCGACCCCGCCGTGCAGCGGGCGATGGAAGCGCAGGGCAACCTCGCGGCCAAGCCGCTGACGGCCGCGGAGTTCCGCGCCAAGCTGTCCCGCGAACTGTCGGTCTACGGCGACATCGCCTCGCGAATAGACCTGAGCGGAGGCTGATCTACGGCTTGTCCGCCAAAAGCAGGTAGATGCGGGTCTTCAGGTCGGACGGCGGGGTGGTCTTCGGGTCGTTCACGTATTCCTCGAACATCGGGAAGTCGGCCGGCTGCTCGCCGCTGGCCGGCAGCCACCCGCCGAACAGCCAGGCATAGGCCGACTCCAGTTCGCTGTACGGCCCCGTGTGCTCGAGCACCGCGCAGCGGCCGGCGGGCAGTTCCAGGCGATGCAGTGGCTCGTCCAGCGCGATGCCGGGCGGCACCTCCAGTCCGGCTTCGCTGCGCAGGTCCCGCGTGGCCACCTGCTCGGGATCGTCGTAATAGACGCCGAAGCTGCGCGGTTCGCCCAGCAGCAGGTTGCGGCTGCCCGCCAGCATGAACAGGCGGTCGAAAGTGGCGCCTATGCCGAGATAATCGCCGGCGTGCGACAAGGCCGCCAGCGAAGCGCCGGAGAATGATGCGATTTGCACGGGATACATGGTGAGCTCCTTGCTGCGATAGATGACGTCGGGAGAACGGTCCTCGCGATATCGCCCGGGCGGCATGCCGAACGCCGCGCTGAACGCCCGGCTGAACGCGGCGGTCGAGCCGTAGCCCGCCCGCCGCGCGACCTGGTCCAGCGTGCGGCCGTCCCGGCGCAGTTCCGCCGACGCCCGCATCAACCTGACCCGCTGCACCGTGGCCGCCACGGTCTCGCCCAGCATGGCGCGATAGACCCGGTGGAAGTGATACGGCGACAGACAGGCCAGTCCGGCCAGTTGATACAGGTCGGCGTCCTGGTCCGGATGCGCGGCCAGCCAGGCTAGGACTGGCTCCAGGCGCCGTTCGTAGTGGCTGCGTGTCTGCGATTTCATGAGTACCTCCGGGTACGGACTGTACGGGGGGACGTGTTGCGGATTTTGCGGTTTTGGCGTGAACAGGCCCTGGGCGGGCCGGCCGGCGGCGAGGGCTAGAATATAAACGTCCCGCCCCCAGAGGTATCAACGTGTCCGACTTCGACCAGATCAGGCGCGCCGTCCGGCGCTTCACCGAAGAACGCAACTGGGACCAGTTCCACTCCCCCAAGAATCTCGCCATGGCGCTGAGCGGCGAAGCCGGTGAACTCGTCTCCATCTTCCAGTGGATGACCGAGGAAGAATCCAAGGAACTCAATCCCATCAAGCTGTCCGAAGCCGCCGACGAGATCGCCGACGTGCAGCTCTATCTGGTCGCGCTGGCCGACAAGCTGGACATCGACATAGGCCAGGCGGTCGAGCGCAAGATGCTGAAGAACGCGATCAAGTATCCGCCCCAGGCGTTCTACGGCAGCTCCCGCAAGTACGACGAAAGCGACGACACCTGACAGGCGGCCGCCATGACTCCGTCCCGGACCGTACCTCCGCCCCACCTCGCGACGCTGCTGCAGGCCATGCCCAAGGCCGAGCTGCACCTGCACATCGAAGGCACCCTGGAACCCGAGCTGATCTTCGCGCTGGCGCGACGCAACGGCCTCGGCCTGCCCTACCCCGACATCGACAGCCTGCGCCGGGCCTATGCGTTCCAGGATCTGCAGAGCTTCCTGGACCTGTACTACGCGGGGGCCGCCGTGCTGCAACGCGAGGAAGATTTCTACCACATGGCCATGGCCTACTTCCGGCGCGCCGCGGCGGACAACGTCGTGCATGCCGAGATCTTCTTCGATCCGCAGACGCACACGGTGCGCGGCGTGGAATTCGGCACGGTCATCGCCGGCCTGGACCGCGCCCGCCGCGACGCCCGCGACACGCTGGGCGTGAGCAGCGAGCTGATCATGTGCTTCCTGCGCCACCTGCCGCAGGAATCGGCCTTCGAGACCCTGGCGGCGGCGCTGCCCTACCGCGACCGCATCCTGGGTGTCGGGCTGGACAGCGGCGAAGTCGGCAATCCGCCCGAGAAGTTCACCGAGGTCTTCCGGCGCTGCCGCGAACTGGGATGGCGCACCGTCGCCCACGCCGGCGAAGAAGGTCCGGCTTCCTACATCTGGAGCGCCCTGCGCGACCTGAAGGCCGAGCGCATCGACCACGGCGTGCGCTGCCTGGACGATCCGCGGCTGGTGGCCCACCTGGCCGAGCACCGGATCCCGCTGACCGTCTGTCCGCTGTCCAACGTCATGCTGAAGGTCTATCCCAGCATGGAACGGCACACCCTCGCGCGCTTGCTGGAGGCCGGTCTGTGCGTAACGGTGAACTCCGACGATCCCGCCTATTTCGGCGGCTACGTCAACCGGAACTACCTGGCCTGCTTCGAGGCCCTGCCCGAATTGGGCGCGCGCGACGCATACCGGCTGGCGCGTAACAGCCTGGACGCGAGCTTCGCGCCCGAAACGGACAAGCAGGCCTGGCGGCGAAGGCTGGACAAGGCCTTCGACGGCATTCCCACGGGCTAGGCTACAAGCCTTCCGAGAAACCCGTGCGCGGGGCGTTCACCACCGGCTGGTCTATGACGACCCGTTCGCCCTGGCGCTGGTGCCAATAGGGCTCCGTACCGTAGCGGCCGTGCAGCTCGGTGGCCCAGCCCGCGTCGGCGAAGCTGGGCCAGCGGTCCTTGTCGAAACCTTCGGCCTGCTTCACCACGTCGGCCGACACGCCCAGGATGAACACCTTGCGGTCGGTGTCCAGCGTCAGCGCGTTCCAAGGGATGGCCACCAGCTTGTCCCCCATGCCCAGGAAGCCGCCGCTCGACAGCACCGCATAAGCGATGCGTCCCGCCGACACGTCCAGCATGATGTCCTTGATCGATCCGACATGGACATCGTCGGCGCTGTAGACCTTGTTGCCGTCCAGTGTCGAGGCGGCCATGATGTGCGGCCCCGGCCCGGCGGCCGTCGCGCTGCCCTTGCCCACGATGCCGGCGCCGCCCTGCTGGCGCGCGGCGGTGCTGTCGATTTGTGCCATGTTGATCTCCTTCTTGGACGCCGGCGGCTTCCACGCCTGCGTCCGGGGACGAGAAACTGCGGAAGCGCCGGGATACCAGCAAGGAACGTGCCCCATGATCCGGGGTTGCTGATAGCAAACCGTTATCGAGATAAGGAAAAACTGGCTTTTCGCTGTACGCGCGGATCGTGATACTGCCGCCGGGCCTGGATGAACGGGCCCGGCAACGGAACTACGACCCACGGCATGGAAACCATCAAGACTCAAGTCGGCATCGTCGGCGCCGGCCCCTCCGGACTACTGCTGGCACAGATGCTGCATCTGGCGGGCATCGACTCGGTCATCCTCGAAAGCCGCCCGCGCTCGTACATCGAGAACCGGCAGCGCGCCGGCGTGCTCGAGCACGGCGTGGTACGGACGCTGGCGGACTGCGGCGTCGGCGCCCGCCTCGCGCGCGAAGGCATGGTCCACGAAGGCATAGACATACGCTTCGGGGAAACCCGCCATCGCCTCGACGTCAAGGCGCTGTCAGGCGGACAGTGCGTCACCGTCTATCCCCAGCATGAAATCGTCAAGGACCTGGTCGCCGCGCGCCTGCAAACGGACCGGCCGCTCTGGTTCGAGGCGCGGGTGACCTCGCTGCTCGACCTGGAAACGTCCCGGCCCCGCATCCGCTTCGAGCAGGACGGCGAAACCCGCGAGCTCGCGTGCGATTTCGTGGCCGGCTGCGACGGCTTCCACGGCATCAGCCGTCCGGCCATCCCCGGCGGCCGCATCGACAGCTACGGCAGGGACTATCCCTTCGCCTGGCTCGGCATCCTGGCCGAGGCGGCCCCCGCCTCGCACGAAGTGATCTACGCCCACCACAAACGCGGCTTCGCGCTGCAAAGCATGCGCTCGCCCACGGTCAGCCGCCTGTATCTGCAATGCCCGGTGGACGACGACGTCGAGCAGTGGTCCGACGACCGCATCTGGTCGGAACTGCACGCGCGCTTCGCCACCCATGACGGCTTCCGCCTGAACGAAGGCCGCATCGTGCAGAAGTCGCTGACGCCCATGCGCAGCTTCGTGGCCGCGCCGATGCGCCACGGCCGGCTGATGCTGGCGGGAGACGCCGCGCACATCGTTCCACCCACGGGCGCCAAGGGATTGAACAGCGCGGTGGGCGACGTGCGCGTCATGGCGGCAGCGCTGGAGGCCTATTACCGCCACGGCGATGGCGATCTGCTCGAACGGTACTCTGAGATCGCCCTGCGCCGGGTATGGAAGACCCAGCGCTTCGCCGCCTCGCTGTGCACGCTGCTGCACCGTTTCCACGACGAGCCGCGCTTCCACATGCGCATGCAGCTTGCCGAACTCGAACAGATCGTCGAAGACCCGCGTGCCGCGGAATTGTTCGCGCGCAACTACACGGGCCTGCCCTTCGACGTCTGACCGCCCACGTCCTACCAGGAGACACGATGACGGACGCATCACCCCCGCCCCGGGACTGGGGCATAGACGGCACCTATGTCTTCGACGGCGATCGCAGCCGCCGGGGCTATCCCGTCAACAAGCTGTGCATGTCGCTCACCCGGTCCGAAAACCGCGAACGCTTCCGGCAGGACGAGGAAGCCTACATGGCTTCGTTCGGACTGTCCGAGCCCCAGAAGCAGGCCATCCGCGATCGCGACTGGCTGGAACTGGTCAGGCTGGGCGGCAACATCTACTACATGATCAAGATCGGCGCGACGGTGGGAGCCGGGCTCTACACGATGGGCGCGCAGATGCGCGGCCAGAGCCTGGACGAATTCCTCGCCACGCGCCAGGACAAGGGGGCCGTCTGATGGCACGCATCGTGGCAGGCATAGGCAGTTCGCACGTTCCGTCCATCGGACGCGCCTTCGACCTGGGCAAGCAGCAGGACCCGGCATGGAAGCCGCTTTTCGACGGCTATCTGCCGGTCAAGGACTGGCTGGAGAACGAAGTGCGCGCCGACGCCGTGATCTTCGTCTACAACGACCACGGCTCGGACTTCGGCCTGGACCGCTGCCCCACCTTCGCGCTGGGCACGGCCGACAGCTATCCGCTGGCCGACGAAGGCTTCGGCCAGCGGCCGCTGCCCGCCGTCAAGGGCGACGCGGACCTGTCCTGGCACCTGGCCAATGCCCTGATCGCCGACGAATTCGACCTGACGATATGCCAGGAAATGGCGGTGGACCACGGCCTGCTCGTGCCTCTGCCGCTGCTGTGGTCCTATCAGCCCGACTGGAACATCAAGGTCGTGCCGCTGGTCGTCAACGTGATCCAGCATCCGCTGCCCACGGCTCGCCGCTGTCTGCGGCTGGGCCAGGCGCTGCGCCGCGCCGTCGAAAGCTATCCCGCCGACGCGCGCGTGGCGATCGTCGGCACCGGCGGCATGTCGCACCAGTTGCACGGGGAACGCTTCGGCCATCTGGACGAAGCCTTCGACCGGAGATGGCTGGACCTGATCGAGTCCGACCCCGCGTCGCTCGCGGCCATGAGCCACGAGGACATCATGCAGGCGGCCGGGGCCGAGGCGGTCGAACTGATCATGTGGCTGATCATGCGCGGCGCGATGACGCCGCGGGTCCGGCGGCTGCACAAGAACTACTACGCCCCGATGACCAGCGGCATGGGGCTGGTCACTTTCGTGGACGCCGAGGAGGAGACCTCATGATCCGCCTTACCCCGCCGGCATGCCTGCTGGCCCTTGCCGTAACGACCGCGGCCGCGCCCTGCGCCGCCGCGCAACCCGCCTATCCCGGCGGGCCGGTCCGCATGCTGTCCGGTTCCCCGCCGGGCGCGCCGTCGGACATCATCGCCCGGTCGCTGGCCGAACAGTTGGCCGCCTCGTTCGGCCAGACCTTCACGGTCGAGAACCGCCCTGGGGCCGGCCTGAATCTCGCGCCCGGCGAGATGCTGCGGGCCCGGCCCGATGGACACGTGCTGCTGGTCGGCGCCGACACGGTCGTCACCGTGAACCCGCTGGTCTACAAGAAACTCAGCTTCGATGCGCGCCGCGACATGGTGCCGGTATCCATGGTGGCCACCTTCAACCAGGTGCTGGTCTGCCATCCGGGCGTGAAGGTCGACCGCGCCAGCCAGCTGGTGGAGCTGGCCGGGAAGAAGCGGCTGACCTATGCCTCGGGCGGCAACGGCACGCCCGGACACCTGGCCGGCGCCATGTTCCTGCGCGCCACGGGCGCCGACATCCAGCATGTGGCCTATCGCGGCCCCGGTCCCGCGCTGACCGACGTGCTGGGCGGCCAGGTCGATTGCGGCTGGCTGGCGGGTCCGACCGTGCTGCCTCACATCAAGACCGGCAAGCTGACGGCGCTTGCGGTGTCCACCGCGATCCGGTCGCCCAGCCTGCCCGAGGTGCCCACGCTCGCCCAGGCGACGGGCGTGGACGGCCTGGACGCCACGTTCAAACAGTACGTGTGGGTGCACAAGGACACGCCGCCCGCCAGCATCGCGGTCCTGCAGGAGGCCGTCGCCCGCGCGATGAAACACCCGGCCATCATCGCCCGGCTGACCGAACTCGACATGGTGACCGCCGGCACCCCGTCGGCCGAGGCCGCCGCGATGCTCCGGGCCGATACGGCACGCTGGGAGCCCATCGTCCGCAGCCTGGACCTCCAGCTGGACTGAGGCATGCGGCCCGCGGGCAACCGCGGGCCGTTCTACCTGCCCATGCCGGCGATGATGCGGCTGCACGATTCGCACATCGCGGCGAAGGCGGCCGCGGCGGGCGTCAGCGAGGCCTCGGCGCGGCGCACCAGGCAGATCTCGAAGCTATGCGCGTGCTCGTCGAGTTCGACCGGGACCACGAGGCTGCCCAGCAGTCCCTGGTCCAGCATCACGCGCGGGACCAGTGCCAGCAGATCGGTGGAATTGACCAGGGCCATGACCTGGGCGAACGATTCGCAGCGCACCGCGGCCTTGGGCGCGGGCAGCCCGTTGTCCTCGAAGAAACGTACGATCGTGCCGCCCGGCCGTCCCGGCGGCCCCATCACCACCCATTCGCAGTCGGCCAGTTCGCGCAGCGACCGGGCATCCGCCATCGGATGCCCCTTGCGGGCCACCACGCCCAGGCGCGTCTGCAACAGGGGCGTGCTGACCAGGCCTCCGCCCGCGCCTTCGTCCGGCACCGACGTCACCGCGAAATCCACCTGTCCCAACTGCAGCGAGGGCAGGATCTGCTCGAAGAAGCCGCTGGTCAGGCGCAGTTCAACCTTGGGGAAGCGCGCGCGGAAATCCGCGACCACGCGCGGCAGCAGCAGCGCGGTCATGGACGGCCCGATCGCCACGTCCACCGTGCCCGTCTCGTGGCCGTGCATCTGCCTCACCTCGTCCTCGGCGCGCCTGGCCTCGCGGTCGATCAGGATCGCCCTGGCATACAGCCGGTGGCCGGCTTCGGTCAGGTGAACCCCGCGCCCCGAGCGGGCGAGCAGGGATCCCCCCAACGAGGATTCGAGCGCCTTCACGCTATTGGTCAGGCCAGCCTGGGAAACGTCCAGGATACGGGCGGCCTGCCTGAAGCTGCCCTGCTCCACCACAGCCAGAAAGTCGCGCAGTTGCTGTAGCGTCATCGCGGCTCCTTGTCGAAGCCGCCATGATCGCATCACATGGGGTACGCGTGCTCAACCGGAATACGAACTTCCCAGCCGCATCAGTTCCGGCGTGCCGATCAGCGCGTTCAGTTCGTCGAAATCCAGCATGCGGTCGCGCCAGGGGGAGGTCGTGCCGTGTTCGCGCAGGCTGCCGTAGTAGCCTTGCAGCACATGGGCCACCGCGCGCGCGGTGCCGCCCGGGAAGATGGCGATGCCGAAGCCGTGCCGCTCCAGTTCCGCCGCGCTCTGGATGGGGGTCTTGCCTCCCTCCACCATGTTGGCCAGCAACGGCGCCCGGCCCTTGAAGCGGCGGCAGGCCGCGTCCATCTGCTCTGGCGTCCTCAGGGCCTCGATGAACAGCGCGTCCACTCCGGTCTCCAGATAACGTTCGGCGCGCTCCAGCGCGGCCTCCAGCCCTTCCACCGCGACCGCGTCGGTACGCGCCAGGATCAGGGTGGAGGACGAGACGCGCGCGTCCAGCGCGGCCTTGAGCTTGCCGGCCATCTCGGCAACCGGCACCACGGACTTGCCGTCCAGATGGCCGCAGCGCTTGGGAAAGGTCTGGTCCTCGAGCTGTACCATCGCGGCGCCGGCGCGCTCCAGGCCGCGCACCGCGCGCATCGCGTTCAGCGCGTTGCCGAACCCGGTGTCCGCATCGACGATCACGGGCAGCGACACCCGTTCGGTGATGCGCGCCAGGGTATCGGCGACTTCGGTATAGGTGGTCAGGCCGACGTCCGAACGCCCCAGCCGGGTATAGGCGATGGACGCGCCGGACAGGTACAGGGCCTCGAAGCCGGCCTGTTCGGCGACCAGGGCGCTGAAGGCATCGTAGACGCCCGGGGCGAGCACGATGCCGGGACGGGCCAGGCGGTTGCGCAAATCGTGGGACATGGCGAGGCTCCTTCAGGCGGCCAGGCCGCGCTCGAAGCTGCGGCAGTCGGTCACGTCGGCGATGCCCGCCATGTCGGCCAGCGCCGTGGCGTGCACTTCCTCGCGGAAGGCGGCGCAGCCGTCCGCCAGCACGGCAACGTGGTACTCCCGCATGTGGGCGTCGCGGACCGTGCTGGCCACGCCGCCGTTGGTCACGATGCCGCACACGGCGACCGTATCGATGCCCGCATGGCGCAGCACCCAGTCCAGCTGCGTGTTGAAGAAGGCGGAGTACGCCACCTTGCAGACCGACACGTCCACCAGGCCGTCCAGTTCGGCGACATTGGCCTGCCCGCGGCTGCCCGGCGCGAAGTCGCCCTTGCGCAGGAACGGCCGCAGCGCCGCCAGGTGCGGGGCGATCATCGGTTCGCCGCGGCCGTCGGGCCACAGCGTGAACTGGCTGGCGACCACCATGCCGCCGGCCGCCTTCAGCGCCCGCGCCACTGCCGCCACGCGCGGCGGCAAGGCGGCCGCGGCGGCGCTGACCGCCCCGCCCCGGGCGTAGGCGCCGTCGGGCGCCAGGAAATCGTTCTGCAGGTCCACGATCAGCAGCGCGGTGCGTGCCGGGTCGGCGGGAAGGGATGCGTTCGTCATCGCGATAGATGTCCGGAGGAAGAAGTGCCGGGACCATTCCCGGCCAGGCGCTTGCGAAGCTGATTCAGCAGGCCGCCGCTGCGAGCCATGTCGACCAGGAAGTCCGGAATGGGTTCGCACGCCAGCACCCGCCCGTCCGGGGTCGCCACCTGCGGCGTCTCGCGGAACCGGATCTCGATCCGCGCGGCCTCGTCCAGCGACTCCGCCTGCGGACAGGTCAGCAGCATCAGCCCGACGTTGAAGGCGTTGCGGAAGAACAGCCCGCCATAGGACGGCGCGATCACGGCCGCCACGCCCAGGCGCACCAGCGCCGCCGCGGCCTGCTCGCGCGAGGAGCCGATGCCGAAGCCCGGCCCCGCCGCCACCACGTCGCCCGGCCGCACGGTGGCGGCGAACTCGGGCCGGACCGACTCCAGGCAGTGCGTGGCGATGACCTCGATGCCG
This sequence comes from Pigmentiphaga kullae, assembly GCF_004216695.1. Classification (GTDB taxonomy): domain Bacteria; phylum Pseudomonadota; class Gammaproteobacteria; order Burkholderiales; family Burkholderiaceae_B; genus Pigmentiphaga; species Pigmentiphaga kullae. Next base: position 1,422,754 of record NZ_SGXC01000001.1, on the reverse strand, counting down.
TGCTTCATGACGTAGCCGGGCGCCAGCAGATCGGTATCGATGTCCTGCCCCAGCTTCCAGACGCGATGCGTGGTCGCGCTCATGCCAGTACCTCCCGCGGGTCGCTGATGACGCCGCGCAATGCCGAGGCGGCCACGGTATAGGGCGAACCCAGGTACACCTGGGCGGTGGGCGAGCCCATGCGGCCCTTGAAGTTGCGCGCGGTGGTCGAGATGACCGTGACATCGTCCCCCATGGGGCTGCCGTAGCCCGAGCAGGCGCCGCAGGAGGTCGGGAAGAGCTCCGCGCCGGCATCCATCAGGACCTGCAGCACGCCTTCGCCGCGCGCGGCCTCCTGGTCGCGCAGGCTGGCCGGGGCGACGATCAGCCGCACGCCCGGCGCCACCCGGTGGCCCCGCAGCACCGATGCGGCGGCGCGCAGGTCGTCGAGCTTGGCGCCCGTGCACGCGCCGACATAGGCCACATGGACCGGTACGCCATGGTAGTCGTCGACCGGCCGTGAATTGGCGGGGCTATGGGGTGCGGCCACCATGGGCGCCAGCGCGCCGGCATCGAAATCGTAGCGGGTGCAGGCGGCCCCTTCGTCCGTATGCCATCCGCTCAGGTCGGGCACCTTGGCGCCGGTGGCGGCCAGCCATTCGGCCGTAATGTCGTCGGGCGCGATCAGGCCGGCCTGGGCGCCCAGCTCGGCGCTCATGTTCGACAGCGTCATGCGTTCCTGCATGCCCAGCGCCCGCACCGCCGGCCCGCAGAACTCCACGGCCTGGTAGGCACCGCCGTTCATGCCGAAGCGGCCCAGCATGTGCAGCATCATGTCCTTGGCGGTGACGCCCTGGGACAAGACGCCGGACCAGTGCATGCGCAGGGTGTCCGGCACGCGCAGCCAGATCTCGCCCGTCACGACCACCCCAAGCATCTCGGTCGAGCCGATGCCGAACATGTAGGCGCCGAACGCGCCGCCCGTAGGCGAATGCGAATCCCCGCCCACGCAGAACATGCCGGGCAGGATGTGCCCGCCCTGCGGCACCACGACGTGGCAGATGCCCTGGCTGTCGTAGACGTGCGGCAGGTCCTGCTCGCGCGCCCACTCGCGCGCGATGCGGACGATCCTGCGGGAATCCTCGTCGCGCTCGGGCACGTAGTGGTCCATGACCAGCACCACGCGCGACTTGTCCCAGATGCCCGCGCCCAGCTCTTCCAGCATGGGCTTGAGCCGCCTCGGTCCCGAGGAGTCATGGAACATCGCGAGATCGACCTTGCAGGTCACGATCTCGCCCACGCGCACGCTGGCGCGCCCCGAGGCGCGCGCGATCAGCTTCTGCGCCAGCGTCCGGCCTTCATCCGGCGATGTAGTCAAACTGTCACCCGATATCCTCGAAGGACCCGGCCGGGCCCTTCCAATCTATTGTCCTAACAATAGTACATTTGATTCGGGTTCTTGTGTTCGTATTTGTGGCGCGCCGGATACCCGGCGCGGCGCGTCAGCGCATGTAGGCGTTGAAATCCTTGCTGACCCAGACCTTGGCGTCGATCTCGCCCACCCTCGACAACTCCATTTCGTACTCGTAGCGGTCGGGGCAGTACAGGCCCTGCAGCCAGAGCACGGGGCGGTCGTTCACGTCGTAGACCACGCGGCTGACCGACAGCAGCGCCGATCCCAGCGGCAGCCCGAGCAGCCCCGCGACGGTGGCGTCGGCCTGACGCGCGGAGATACTTTGCCGGGCCCGGCCGATCGCCACGCCCGATTCCTCGATCAGCACCAGCATGGCCTTGCGCCCGAGCTGCCGGCGGCCGAGGTTGCCCGCGAACTCGCGCGGCACCCAGGTGGTGATGCAGGAAACCGGACCCGCCTTGGTGCTGCGCACGCGAACCGCCCGCAGCACCTGCGCGCGCGGTTCGATCTGCAGCATCTGCGCCACCGGTTCGGTGGCGGACACGTACTCGTGCTCGATGACTTTGACCGTGGTGTCCAGGCTGGCGGCGATGATGTTGTCCAGGAGGCCCGCCATCCGCGGGGCGGCCGTCCCTCCCCGGGCCGCCTGGCCGGGGGGCTGGAGGCGCCGGGTGCCGCGTCCGGCCGACCGCTCGATCAGGCCTTCCTGGGTCAGATTCTCCAGGGCCTTGCGCACGGTGGCGCGCGACACGGCGAACTCGTCCATCAGTTCCAGCTCGCCGGGCACGCGGTCGTCGTACACGCCGTCGCGCAGCCTTTCTTTCAATACCAGGTAGACGCTGTGGTACTTCGGCAGGGGCAGGGTTTGCGGCATAGATCCCGATTCTGTCTTATTGTCTGTCCAATAGAACAATTTAGCTTGACTCGATGACGGAACCTGGCGGAATATCCACATGCCGTCGTACACATTTCCTTCAGGTCACGTCATGCGCAATCATATTACAGGGGAACACCGCGCCCGCCCCCGCGTGCTGAACATCTGCCGCCGCGCGTTCCTTGCAGTGGGCCTTGCCGCCGCTTCCGGCGCGGTCCTGGCCCAGGCCTATCCCGATCGTCCCATCAAGCTCATCGTGCCGTTCAGCCCGGGCGGCTCGACCGACGTCATCGGACGGCTGGTCGCCAACGCGCTGGCCGAGGAAGTGGGCCAGTCGGTCATCGTGGACAACAAGGGCGGGGCCGGCTCCATCCTGGGAACCGACCTGGGCGCCAAGGCGCCGCCCAACGGCTACACGCTGGTCATCACCAACGGCGCGGCCATCACCACCGGTCCGCTGCTGGGCCAGAAGATCCCCTACGATCCCTATCGCGACTTCACGCACATCATGCTGCTGGGCACCTTCCCCAACGGCCTGATCGTGCGCACCAACCACCCCGCGAAGGACTTCAAGGAATTCGTCGAACTGGCCCGCCAGGCCGGCGGCAGGTACAACTACGGCTCGGCCGGCGTAGGCTCGGCGGGCTTCCTGACCGGCGAAATGCTCAAGCAGAAGGCGCACATGGACATGACCCACGTTCCCTACAAGGGCACGGGTCCCGCCATGAACGACCTGCTGGGCGGACAGCTGGACGCCATCTTCAACAACATGGCGGTGGCCTCCACCCAGTCCAAGGCGGGCAACGTGCGCATCCTGGCCGTCAGCGGCCCCAAGCGCGTCCCCGCCTTCCCCGACGTGCCGACGATGAACGAGGTCGTGCCCGGCACCGTGGGCGAGGCCTGGTTCGGCGTCTCGGCGCCGGCCGGCACGCCCGCCGCCGTCGTCGACCGGCTCCAGGCCGCGCTCGGAAAGGTCATGGCCAACGCCGATTTCCGCAGCAAGCTGGCCGAACAGGGGCTGACCCCGATCGGCGCGCCGCAGGCGGAATTCGTGAAGTTCCTGCATGACGAGGACCGCAAGTGGGCGCCCATCATCAAGGCCGCCAACATCAAGCTGGATTGATGCCCGCATGGCCGTCGAATACGCACCCAAGGGGCTCATCGGCCTGCTGACCCCGCAGGCCAACACCACGGTCGAGCCCGAGTACTTCATCCTGCTGCCGGCCGGATACGCGCACATCAATGCCCGCTTGATGAGCGACAAGTCCACCATCGAGGCGCGGCTGGTCGACTACGTGGACAGGCTGGATACCGCCTGCGACCAGTTCGCCAACGCGCCCATCAAGGCGGTCGCGGTGGGCTGCACCGGCGCCTCCTACCTGGTGGGCCGCGAACGCGAGGAACAGGTGCTGGCGGATATCGAGCGCGAGCGCGGCGTGCCGGCCTTCACCGCGGCCACCGCGGTGGTCGCCTCGTTGAAGCAGCTGGGCGCGCGCCGGATCGCGCTGGCCTCGCCCTATCCCGCCGAACTCACCGCCTCCAGCAAGGCCTATTGGGAATCCCAGGGCTTCGCGGTGTCGCGCATCGCGTCGGCCGCCATGGACCACACGCAGTTCCATCCCATCTATTCGATGAAGGCGGACGCCGCCGGCGCGCTGCTGGACGACCTGGCCCGCGACGACACCGATGCCATCCTGATGCTGGGCACGGGCATGCCCACCCTGGCCCCGCTGCTGGCGGCGAACGCCCGGTCGCGCGTGCCGGTGCTGTCGTGCATGCTGTGCCTGGCCTGGATGGGCGTCTCGGCCGTGGATGGCCGGCCCGCGCCGCTGGAGCCCTGGCTGCGGGGCGACCACTGGCGCGAACGCCTCGCGCGTCAGCAGCCCTAGGCCGGCAAAAAAACGGCGCTTTCACCAGAAAGCGCCGTTTTTTCATATACCCATGCGGGGTATCGACGGTGGCACCGTGGGCAGCATGACCGTCTTCTCGAAGGTATAGAACTTCATGCTGGACTCGCCGCCCTCGCGGCCATAGCCCGATGCCTTGATGCCGCCGAAAGGGGCGCGCAGGTCGCGCGTCATGGGCGTGTTGACCCATACCATGCCGGCCCGGATCTCCGACAGCGCGCGCATCACCGTGGGCTGGTGGTCGCTCCACACATAGGACACCAGGCCGAACTCGCTGTCGTTCGCGATGGCGCAGGCCTCGTCCTGGGTGTCGAACGGAACGATGGTGGCGAAGGGCCCGAAGATCTCCTCGCGGCAGACGCGCGCCGTGTTGTCCCGCGCCAGCACGGCCGTCGGCTGGAAATAGAAGCCCGGCTCCAGCGCCTCGACCGTCGCGCCGCCGCACAGCAGTTGCGCGCCGTCGGCACGGGCGATGTCCACGTAGCCGGCCACCCGTTGCCGGTGGGCCTGGAACGCCAGCGGCCCGATCTCGGTGGCCGGGTCCAGCGGGCTGCCTATGCGCAGCCGGCGGGCGCGCTGCGCGAAGGCGTCGACGAAGCGGTCCAGCACCGGCCGCTGCACCAGGATGCGCGAACCGGCCAGGCACTGCTGGCCATTGTTCGAGAAGATGCCGACCAGCGCCCCGTCCACCGCGCGCTCCAGGTCGGCCGATTCGAAGACGATGTTGGCGGACTTGCCGCCCAGCTCCAGCGACAGCGGCTTGAGCCCTTCGCCGGCGCTGGCCGAGATCCGGCGCGCCGTCTGCGTGCCGCCCGTGAACGAGACCAGGTCCACCTGCGGATGCGCCACCAGGGCCTCGCCCGTGACGCCGCCGCGGCCGTTGACCAGATTGACGACGCCCGGCGGCACGCCCGCCTCGATCAGCAGCTCCATGAACCGCGCGACCGCCAGCGGCGTGACCTCGGAGGGCTTGCAGACGCAGCTGTTGCCGAACGCGATGGCGCCGGCGATCTTCATCGACGTCAGGGCCAGCGGCGCGTTCCAAGGGCCGATCAACGCCGCGACACCCACCGGCTCGCGCAGCACCAGCGTCAGGTACCCGTCCGTCTGGCCGTGCAGCTTCTCGGCATGCTGGCCCAGGAATTCCGCGAAGAAGCGGAAGTTGTAGGCGGTGCGGGGAATCTGCCCCTTCTGCAGGTGGCGCATGGGAATGCCGGAATTCATGCACTCCAGGTAGGCCAGTTCGTCGCGGTGCTTGTCGACGAGGTCGGCCACCTTGCGCATCACGGCCTGGCGCGCCTCGACCGGCAGCCCGCGCCAGCGCCCGTCGTCGAAAGCGGCCCGGGCGGATCGCACCGCCGCGTCGACTTCGTCCGCCGACGCCTCGACCAGGGTCGAGATGCGCCGCGCGTCGCCGGGGAAGATCACCGGCAGTTCGTGTCCGGCCGTACGCGTGTAGCGGCCTTCGATGAAGCTCGATACCTGCTCGCGGATGGGGAATTCCGCCTGCGTGGGCTGATTCATGGCGGTCCCGGCCTAGTCGATCGCGGCCGCTTCGCGCAGGCTCAAGATCATCGAGGTTTCAAGCAGGTACTCGCGGGCCAGGGCGGGATCGTCCGCCTTGCGCTTCAAGTCCTCCAGCGTCGCGCGGCGCTGCGATTCCCCGCGTTCCTGCATGCGGGCGCGGTTGCGGCCCGACTGCTGCAGCACGTGCTTGATCGCGATCGGGCGCCGCTGGCGTTCGTACTGGCCCAGCAGCGCATCGCTTTCGCCCGCGTAGATGCGGCGCAGCTTGTCCGTGAGGTTGAAGGCGTCGTGGATGCCGCCGTTCATGCCCATGCCGCCGCTGGGGCTGTTGATGTGGGCGGCATCGCCGGCCAGCACGATGCGGCCGTTGACGTAGGTGTTCACGACCCGCTGGTGGATTCGATAGGGCCGGATCTCCATCACGTCGTAGGCCTGGTCGCGCGGCAGGACATGCTGGAGCTTCCTCTGGATGGACTCGGGCTCAAGCGCGTCGTCGATCGACTCGCCTTCCCAGGGATACAGGCTGACCCGCCAGAGGCCGGGAAGCCGCAGCAGGCTGAAGGTGCCGGTCGAGGCCCAGCAATAGTTGATGTAGGACAGCGAGGGAATGTGCTCGTGGAACGGAAACCGGGTGGTGGCCAGCACCGTGGTCTCGGGAAAGGTCAGCCCCTCGAAGCTCAGGTCCAGAGCGGTCCGCACCATGCTGCGGGCGCCGTCGGCCGCGATCAGGTAGCGCCCGGTCAGTTGCTGGCGCTCGCCGCTGGGCGGCTGCACCGTGACCCGCACGGAATCCTGGTCCTGCGACACCTCCACGCACGGATGCCCCATCAGCACCCGCACCGCCGGCAGCTTCTCCCGGATGTGGGCCAGCAGCAACTCGGACAGCTTCCATTGCTCGGTCTGCAGGCGGTAGGGATGGGCGGTCTCGTCCTTGAGCGCCGACAGATCGAACTCGGCGAACTCGCCCGTCTCGTGCATGCGCACCTGCCAAGTGGGGGCGACCAGCCCGGCTTCGATCAGCCCCGGCGTGATACCGTACTCGTCCAGCATTTCCAGCGTGGGCGGATGGAAGGTGGACGCCTTCAAGGCCCGCGACACCTGTTCCTCGGCTTCCACGACCACGACCGGAATGCCGTAATGGCCCAGCCGCATCGCCGCGACCAGGCCCACGGGGCCGCCGCCTACAATAATGACCTGCTCGGGGGTCCCGGTGCTCACACGCTACCTCGCTTGGGTTGTCGACGTTTTTCGAGCCATTTCACATTTATTCTATTGACCTGTCAATAGGACAATTGAACCATCTGGTCCGGGATTCCGGACGGCGTCGCGCCGGGACGTCACAAACCGGCGGGCTCGCTCGTCATACAGCGTAGACCTTTTTTGGAGATCGCCATGAGCATCCATCTGTGGAACCGGCTCCAGGTATCGATGCACCGATGGACATGATGACGGGTGATGGCACGGAGTTCTTCGAAGCACGCCGGCGGTTCCTGTTCGGGCTGGCGTATCGCATGCTGGGCACGCGGGCGGATGCCGAGGATGCCGTGCAGGAGACCTTCATCAAGTGGATGCACGCGGATCGCGGCGCGATCGCGAATCCGGCGGCATGGCTGACCAGCATCTGCACCAACCTGTGCGTGGACATGCTGCGCGCGGCGCACCGGACGCGGGTGGACTACGTGGGTTCGTGGCTGCCCGAGCCCATCCATACCCGCGAGGACGACACCCCGGAGTCGCGGCTGGAGTTGGCATCGTCGCTGACCACGGCTTTCCTGCTGGTGCTGGAGCGGCTTACGCCCAAAGAGCGGGCCGCGTACCTGCTGCACGAGATCTTCGACACCCCCTACCCGGACATCGCCGCCACGTTGGGCATGCAGGAAAGCGCCTGCCGCAAGCTGGTCTCGCGGGCGCGCGAGGCCATCGAGTCCAGCAAGGTCCGGCATACCACGCCGGCCGAACGCCAGGAGCAGTTGCTGTCGGCTTTCCAGGACGCCATCAACGGCCGCGGCACGGGGCCGCTGGCGGCGCTGCTGTCGGACGACGTCCGCTTCTCGTCGGACGGCGGCGGCAAGGCCATCACGCTGCGGCAGGAACTGATGGGCAAGGTGTCCGTCATGCGTTTCGTCGAGCGCGGCCTGATACGGTTCTGGCAGGGCATGGACTGGATCGTGGCCGACATCAGCGGCGCCAAGGGCGTGCTGCTGCGCGAGAACGGCGTGATCATCGGCGCGCTGACCTTCGCCTACGACGAGAATGGCGCGGTATCGAACATCTACCTGATGCGCAACCCGGACAAGCTCGACTGTTTCCAGGGCCCGTGAGGCGGTTCTTGCAGGCCTTGCGGCAAGAGGTAACAAGTTTTGCGGCCCGTGCGCCACGTTCCTAAGATGAAGGCTACGCGGCTTTCACAGGCACCGATCATGCACCTGACTTCCCATGGTTTTTCGTCGCCGCGCCGGGCCGCCCTGGCGGGCCTGCTGGCCCTGGCGCTGGCCGGCTGCGCCAGCCTGCCCGGCCGCGACCCGCTCAACGTGCAGGTCGCCGGCGTCGAACCCCTGGAAGGCCAGGGCCTGGAGATGCGGATGGCGGTCAAGCTGCGGGTCCAGAACCCCAACGACTCCGCGGTGGACTACGACGGCGCCGCGCTGGAGCTGGAGTTGAACGGCAAACGCTTCGCGACGGGCGTCAGCAACGAACGCGGCAGCGTGCCCCGCTTCGGCGAGACCGTGCTGACGGTGCCGGTGTCGGTGTCCGCGTTCAGCGCGATCCGGCAGGCGCTGGGCCTGGCGGACGGTTCGCGCCTGGACGACATTCCCTATGTGGTCCGCGGCAAGCTGTCGGGCGGCATGTTCGGCACGACGCGGTTTTCGGACAAGGGCAGCCTGAGCCTGCCCGGTTACTGAGGCCCCTACAGCCCCTTCTCCACCATCTCCAGCAGCCGCTGCCCCACCTCTTCCATCTGCGCGGCGCTGAAGCTGCGCAGCGGTCCGTCTATTACCAGCATGGCCAGCCCATGCACGGACGACCAGGCCAGGTATTCGGCGGCGAAGCGGCGTTCCGGCGTCAGCAGCCCCGCCGCCGCCATGCGGTCCAGCGCGGCGCTGAGCAACTGGAACGGATCCAGTCCGCTGCGGCCGGCCTTGTCCGCGTCGGGCACCTTCAGCGGCCCGTCGGCCGGCGCGAAGGCGGTGCGGAACAGGCCGGGCTCGAGCCGGGCGAAACGCAGGTAGCCCGCGCCCACCGCGCGCAGGCTGGCGCGGGCGTAGTCGGCGGGCGGGCTGTTGCCGTCCAGTTTGTCGAGTTCGGTTTCCATGGCGCTGGCCAACGCAGACAACGCGGCGGCCCGCACCGCCAGCAGCAGGTCTTCCCGGCTGGCGAAGTGGCGGTAGGCGGCGTTCGGGACGACGCCGGCGCGGCGTGTGGCTTCGCGCAGCACGATCGCCGACGGGCCGCCCTGGCGGGCAAGCTCGATGCCCGCTTCCAGCAGGGCGCGGCGCAGGTCGCCGTGGCGGTAGGTGCTGCGCGAGGCGGGCGGGGTGACGGCGCTGGTCATGGGAACTCCATGTGGACACTGTACATTATCTCTGATAACTTATGTGTACAGCGTCCACAATTTTTCACCCACCTTCATCCAGCAGTCAGACGAGGAGACCGTCATGCATATCCAGCCCTATCTTTTCTTCGAAGGCCGGGCCGAGGAAGCGGCCGAGTTCTACGCCAAGGCGCTCGGCGCCCGGGTCACGATGATGCTGCGCTTCAAGGACGCTCCGCCAGCCGCAGGCGACAGCGACAACGAGAACTGCGCGCCGCCGCCGGGTTCGGAGAACAAGATCATGCACATGTCGCTGGAGATCGGCGGTGCCGTCGTGATGGGATCGGACGGCATGTGCAAGGGCCCCGCCGAATTCAAGGGCGTCTCGCTGGCGCTGAGCGTGGCCGACGACGCCGACGCGGAACGCAAGTTCGCGGCCCTGGGCGACGGCGGCACCGTGATCGCGCCGATGACGCCCACCTTCTTCTCGTCGCGCTTCGGCATGGTGACCGACCGCTTCGGCGTGACCTGGATGGTGCAGGTCGCCCCCTGACCGGGGTCCGGGAAGGAACGAAGCGGCACCGGGAGGAGCCGCGCGAAGCGCCGTTCTTCCCGGTGCTAACATGAGACGGCCCCTGGCATTTTTCTACATGCCCGGCTGGCTCCGCCGTGCCTATCTGGAAAACCATCCCCCTTCGCCTCATCGCGCTGGCCCAGCGCTACCCCGGCACCATCGCGGCCTTCGGCTTCGCGTCCGGGGTGGTCAGTTTCTTCACCGTCGAGCGCCACGAGGCCTTTGCGCGCGTGATCGCGGCGGTGATGCTGGTGAGCTGGATCTGGCTGATGCTGGAACGGGCCCTGCGGCGGCGCATCGAACGGCGCTTCGGCTGGACCATACCGATACCCGTGCTGCGCTACGGCACGCAGATGATCCACCAGGAAGGCCTGTTCTTCGTGCTGCCCTTCCTGTACACCGCCACGACCTGGAACAGCGGCCAGGCGCTGTTCACCGGACTGGTGGGCGCCGCCGCGCTGGTGGCGCTGGTCGATCCGCTGTATTTCCGGTGGCTGTCGACCCGCCGCTGGGTGTTCCTGACGTATCACACCTTCACGCTGTTCGCGGTGCTGCTGACCGCGCTGCCCCTGGTCCTGCACATCCCGACGGGCAACAGCTACAAGCTCGCGCTGGGTGTCGCGGTGCTGCTGTCCTTCCCCACGCTGGCCGAGCTGGTTCCGCTGGAAGCCCGCTGGCGCAAATGGGCGGTCGTGGCGCTGATGCTTGCGCTCGGCTCCGTGGGATGGCTGCTGCGCCTGTGGGTGCCCCCCGCCACGCTGTGGCTGACCGAGGTCGCCGTTTCGACCAGCATGGACAGCCTCAACATGCAGGCCGGCGAGCGCCTGCGCACCGTGACGCCCGCCCAGATGCGCGACCAGGGCATCTACGCCTACACCTCGATCAACGCGCCGCTGGGCCTGGAAGAGCACATCTACCACGTCTGGCTGCACGACGGGCGCGAGGTGGACCGCATTGCGCTGGACATCCGCGGCGGACGCAAGGAAGGCTATCGGGCCTGGACCCACAAGCAGAACTTCCCCGCCGACGCCCGCGGCCGCTGGCAGGTCAAGGTGGTGACGGACGCCGGCCAGATGATAGGCACGCTGCGCTTTCGCGTTGAGGGCGACGCGGCCCCGGCGCCGTAGGCCGGCACTATTTCCGGAGCAGCTTGCGGGCGAGCTCGACCACGAGCACGATCACCGCGCCGGCGACCACGCCGAACGCTATGTTGAGCAGCACGGGCAACACCGCCGCCGCAATGCCGCCGATCGCGGGCAGGCCGGCCGCGCCATGGGCCAGGCGTTCGATGCCGCCGTGGACGGCTTGCAGGCCGTGCGTCAGGATCGAGCCCCCCACCGCGAACATCGCCACCGTGCCGATGACCGACAGGCTGCGCATCAGGAACGGCGCGGCGCCGACGATGGCCCGGCCGACGGCGCGCGCCGGCGCGGACCGCCGCGCGCCCAGATACGCCCCGGCATCGTCCAGCTTAACCACGCCGGCCACGATGCCATAGACGCCGACGGTCATCAGCAACGCGATACCCACCAGCACGGCCACCTGTGTACCGAAACCCGCGCCGGCCACCGTTCCCAGCGAAATCGCGACGATCTCGGCGGACAGGATGAAGTCGGTGCGCACGGCGCCGCGGATCTTGTCGCGCTCGAAGGCCACCATGTCCACGCCCGGGTCCTCCAGCGCCCTGCGCCGCTCGTCGTGCCGGGCCTCCTTGTCGTGTCCGGGCAGGAATTTCCCGGCCAGTTTCTCGGCGCCCTCGAAACACAGGAAGGCACCGCCCACCATCAGCAGCGGCTGGATCGCCCATGGCGCGAAGGCGCTGATGATCAGCGCCGCCGGCACCAGGATGGCCTTGTTGCGCAGCGAACCCTTGGCGACCGCCCATACCACCGGCAGTTCGCGGTTCACCGACACGCCGGTTACCTGCTGCGCGTTCAGGGCCAGATCGTCGCCCAGCACGCCCGCCGTCTTCTTGGCGGCAACCTTGGTCATCAACGAGATGTCGTCCAGAACCGACGCGATATCGTCGAGCAAGGCGAAGAAGCTGCTTCCTGCCATCGGGGTTCCTAGAAACTGTGATTCACGCCCATGCCCACGTTGGTCCGGCTGCCTTCGCTGGATGGCCGCCCGTGGCCCAATCCGGCGTAGACCTGCGTGCGCCTGGACAGCGCATACGATACGCCGGCGCTGACGTAGTTCGTCGCGCCGCTGCGGCCGTAGCCCTGGAAGTCCCGGCCCACGCCGACCTTGAACGTAGCCGCGCCGATGCGGTGGGTGGCGGCCAGCATGGCGCTGGTGCGGCGCCGGCGGCTCTCGCCCAGGAACACCTGGCTGGCCGCCGTCAGGTCGGTCAGGTTGGCGGAGGCCATGACCCGCGTCGGGCCCGACCCGTAGGCCAGGCCGACGAAATAGGTCTTGTCGTTCACGCTGTTGCGTTCGGCGGAAACCAGGAAAGTCGCCGCGCCGTCGTCGTAGTTGACGCCGGCTGCCAGCCCGCGCTTGCTTTCGACCGTACCGTTGGCGTCGGGCACCTTGCTGCGCTCGCCGTTGGCCGCCAGGTGCACCGACCAGCCGCGCGCGACCGGCGAGTCGTAGAACACGCCGTTGTTCGCGCGGTTGTAGTCGCCCAGCGGTCCGTTGCGATAGGGATCCGTCCGGTACGCCGGGTGGTAGATCTGCCAGGCGATGGAAGCCACGCGGTCGAAGTTGTACCAGGGGTCGAACTGCCAATCGAGCGCCCACATGGGCGTCATGGCCCGCCCCAGCCGCAACTGGCCGAAGGGCCCTTTCACGCCCACGGTGGACTCGCCGTAGAACAGCGGCGCGCCGCCGCTGGCCTCCAGCCGGCCGGTGTCGATCTCGAAGCGCGACTGGAGATGGAACAGGGCGGCATAGCCGTTGCCCAGGTCCTCGATCCCCTTGATGCCCCAGTAGCTGCGCTGGATGTTGCCGATGGAGGTGGCGCCGCGCGCCAGGCGGTAAATGCCGGCGTCGACCACCCCGTACAGGGTCATGGACGACTGGGCGCATGCCGCGCTTGCCGGCACCAGCCACGCGGACAGTACGGCCAGCCAGGTGCGATGCGATCTTGTCATGTTTCGGCATGCCTGGAAAAACGAAACCCGACGCAAGTGTGGCGCGATCGGCGCCGCTTGGCAAAGCGCCGCCTACGTACAACCCCCGACGGACAAGTCGCCGCGCCCGCCCCCCACGCGCGTGCGGATCCCGGCTTAATGGCGCCTCGCCCGCTCCGCACCGGCCGGGACGCCTTCGCCATGCGGGCGAAGGAAAGCCACGCATGGGATGGCCATGACGCCACGCCACTTGGGCATTCTTGCCCCCTTCCTGCTCCTGCTTGCCGCCTGCGGCGGCCAAGACTCCGCCCCGCGGCAGCCCCGCTCCATCGCCGACCTGGAACGCCAGGGCGAGCTGCCCGTGCTGGACCGCTCCGAGGACCTGGGCGGGCCCGATGCCGACGGCAACGGCGTGCGCGACGACATCGATGCATGGATCGCCCGCCGGGGCGGAGCAGCCGCGCGGCAGGACGCGCTCAGGCAGCTCGCCCGCTCGTTCCGGGACGCCCTGCTGTCCCGAGGCGACTCCGTCGCGGCGCAGGAAGCGGCCTGGCGCACCAGCCGGGCGGTGGCCTGCGTGATGGCGCGCAGCGCTTCCGGCGCCGAGGGGGCGGACGCCGTGGCCGACATGCGCAAGATGTCCGCCAACACCCAGGCCCGGGTCCTGGCCTACCTCGATTATTCCGCCGCGCTGGACGGCGCCATCCTGTCGCTGCCCGTCGGCGACGGCTGCGATGAATAAGGCTACGCGCCGATGGGCACTGGCGCTGCTGGCGGCAGCGGGCCTGGTGGCGCAAGGCGCGAGGGCAACGGACCTGTGCCCCGCCCATACCCACACCCTGGCCTTCTTCAATGGCGTCTGGAACACGCCCGACACCGCCGCCAGCGGCGCGCGGGCGCTGCTCGGCACGCTGGACGAAGCGCTGCGGCAGCACCCCGCCCGCGCCACGTTCGCCGTCGGGGCCGAGGTGTTCTACAACGCCAGCGGCTTGCAGCGTGGAGCGCGCAAGGGCATCGAAGACCTGGTGGAAGCCTTCGCGCAGCGTGCCGCGGAACTGGACGACGCCCTGCGCCACCGCTGGGAGCTGTTCTGGGAAATCGTCGATGGCCGCCAGGACGGCTGGCGCAAGATAGCGGCGGTGCTGCCCCGGGCCTACGACCTCGCCGTCGCGCTGACCGAGGCGCGCAACGCCCGCCTGCTCGCCGACGCCACCTCGTTCGCGGCCGATCCGCCCACCGGGATCGACTACGCCGCCCATCGGCTGCGCCTGCGCGCGTTGCATGCGCTGGGTCGGGGCGTCCTGCTGGTGGGCCATTCGCAAGGCAACTTCTTCCTGAACGCCGCGTACCGGGCCCTGCCGGATCCGGCATCGCTCGCGGCCGTCCACATCGCGCCCGCGTCGGCCCGCATCAACGGCCCCCACCTGCTGTCGGGCAACGACCTGGTCATCGCGGCGCTGCGCGGCGTCGTGCCGGGCGCCCCGCCGCCGCCCAACCTCTGGATCCCGCCTTCGACCCGCGACGCGTCCGGCCATCGGTTGATCGAAACCTATCTCGACGCGGACCGCAACGGTCGGCCCGCCGCCGGCGCGCTGATGGCCGACGGCCTGCTGGCGCTGAAGGCCCCCGAGCCCCGGGCGAGCCCGGGGTTCTTCACCGCCACGCTGGCCTGGGATGGGGAAGGCGACATCGATCTCCATGTACTGGAGCCGGGCGGCGACCACGTCCACTATGGCGCGCGCCTGGGCGCCAGCGGCACCCTCGATCTCGACAACACCGCGGGCCATGGTCCGGAGCACTATCACGCGACCTGCGATCCGCAGCGCCTGCAGGCCGGCATCTTCAGCGTGGGCTTGAACAACTACGCGGCGCCCGCCGGCAGGCAGGCGATGTTGCAGATCGCCACCGCGGACCAGGGCGTGGTCCGCACGGTCCAGGTGGATGCGGGCCCGCCGCGCGGCGAGGCAGGGGACAGCTCCCCACTCATCGTCCTGCGCGTCGCGGTGGCCCGGTCCGGACCGGCCTGGACGGCAACCGTCCACTAGAAGCGCTCGGATCACTCGGCGCGTATGCCACGCTCCTTGATCACCTGGCCGAAACGCGCGTAGTCCCTGGCGAAGCCGGCCGCCGCCGAGCGGGGGTCGTCGCCCACCGGCACGAAGCCCATGGCCCGGAGCTGTTTTTCAACCTCGGCATCGCGCAGGACACGGGCGAACTCGACGTGGATGCGATCCACGATGTCCGGCGGCGTGCCCTTGGCGACGAACAGCAGCTGGAAGCCCTCGACTTCCGTGCCCGGGTAGCGGCCGGCCATGGGCCGGGCCGACGGGAACAGGAAGAAGGGCTCGGCCGAGGTCACGCCCAGCACGCGGACGGTGCCCGTGTCGACCAGGGGCTGCACGTTCGTCGGCGTGTCGATGCCGCAGTCGAGCTGTCCGGAGGCAAAGCCGGGCGCGACCTGCGAAAAACTGCGGTACGGGACGTGGACGATGTCGACCGAGGCCGCCTGCTTGATCAGCTCCAGCGCCAGGTGAGGCGGCGACCCCACGCCGTAGCTCGAACAGGTCAGCTTGCCGGGATGGGCGGCCGCGTAGGCCACGAAGGCTTCGAACGAATCCACCGGCAGGGACGTCCTGACGACCAGCGCGTAGGGCGTGCGCGCGATCCGGGTCACGGGTACGAGGTCGCGCTCCACGTCGAAGGGCAGCCGGGACAGCCAGGGGGTGATGGCCAGCGCCGAGGTCTGCATCAGCAGCGTATAGCCGTCCGGCGGCGCCGCCACGACCGCCTGGGTGCCGATGTTGCCGGTCGCGCCGGTCCGGTTGTCGACGATGACCGGCTGCCCCGTCCGGGCCTGGATGCGCTCGGCCAGCAGGCGCGCCACGCGGTCGATCGAACCGCCCGCCACGAAGGGAACGATGAGCCGTATCGGCCGCTCCGGGTAGGCGGCCGCCGCCGGGGCGAGCGGCGCCACAAGAATGGCCGCCATCAGGCCGTGCCATAACGCTCGGATCATGTGCCGTCTCCGTTGTTGTCATGTATCGTGGTGCGCGTCCGATCGCTGCACTGTAGAAGGCGGACGCCTTGCCCGCCATAGGCGCGAGGCAATGTGGCCATTGCCGGCAGGTGATGACGCGGCATGGATGGCGAGACCCACACGATGACGACCCTGGAATTGATCGCCGGCCGCTACGCCGGCCTTGCCTTTCTTGCCTGGCTGGCCGGCGCCTGCGCGCTCGGCCTGTGGGTGGGCGGACTGCTGGACGCGAGCCGGGCTTCCCCCGCCCGCCGGTCGCGCGTCATGGCCGCGCTGATCGTGGGCGGCGCCGCCGTGTTCGGACTGATCGCCGCCAACGTCGTGACCGAATCGCGGCTGGTGGTATTCGACAAGACTCTGGCCGAGACTCTGGCCGAGCGCGCCTCGCCCGCGTGGCTGCGCTTCCTGGCAGTGCTGACCGTGGCCGGCGACCGCGACTTCCTGCTGGGGCTGGGCACCCTGGTGGCGGTCGTGCTGCTGGGCCGCCGCCGCTGGCGCGACGCGGCGCTGTGGCTGGCGGGCACGCTGGGCGCGGCGGGACTGAACGTGCTGCTCAAAAGCGTGTTCCAGCGGGTCCGCCCCGAACACCTGCACGGCTTCACCCAGGAACTGGGGTGGAGTTTCCCCAGTGGACACGCCACCGGCGCGATGGCGGTCTACGGCATGCTGGCTTATCTGCTGGCAAGCAGCGCCCCGCCGGCGTGGCGCCAGGCCATGGCCATGCTGGCGGCCGGCCTGATCGCCAGCGTCGGCTACAGCCGGGTGATGCTGCAGGTGCACTACCTGAGCGACGTCATCGCCGCCTTCGCGGTGACGGCGGCCTGGCTGATGGCATGCGTGGCCGTGCGCGAGCGGACAGACCGCTCGCACGGGCTCACGCCATCAGGCCCTCGATCTCGCTGACCTCGCGCACGTCGCCGAAGTTCTGCACGAAGGTCTCCAGCGCCGCCCGGTGCTCCTCGTCGGACAGGGCCGCCAGGCAGTCCGCCACCATGATGGGAAAGAAGTCCAGCATCATCGCGTCGCGGCCGGTGGACTCGCAGCAGATGTTGGTCTTGGTGCCGGCGATCAGCAGATGGGTGATCCCCGCGCTGCGCAGCACCCGCTCCAGCCCGGACGAACCATGCGCCAGCGCGCTGTAGCGGTTCTTGGCCAGGTGGACGTCGCCCGGGGCGGGCTCCATGCCCTGCCACAACGCCTCGGACGCCGGCCGCGGCGCGTTCGCCTCGATGGTGCGGGCGCGGACGTCGGCGGCCACGAAATGGTCGTAGAAGCCGGACCAATCCGACCCCTGCCCCACCGGCAGGTTCGCGTGCGTGACCCACGCGACCAGCCCGCCCCGGCGGCGCAGCATGCGGGCCAGGGTGTTGATGTTGCCGACGATGGAGCGGGACTCGGGGACCTCGGCCGGGCTGCCGGGGGCGACGAAGGTGGGCTGCATGTCGATGACGACCAGTGCGGTCCTGGCCGGGTCCAGCCGCTCGTGCAGATGGAGGCGGCCGCGCCGGGCAATGACGCGATCGACGATGTGCTGGCGTATCGGTAGCGTATGCATGCTAGCGCCGGCCGCCCAGGAGGCTGCCACCGATCTTGATCAGGTCCTCCAGGCCTACCTGCCCGTCGCCGTTCTGGTCGAGCAGCGCGCCCAGCAGGCCCCCGCCCAGGCCACCCTGCTGGCGCGCGGCATCGCGCTCCTGGCCCAGCGTGTTGCCCAGGCTGTCCGGCGTCATTCCACCCGCCTGCACACGCTGCGCCAGGAAGGCCATCACGATGGGGGCGAGCATCTTCAGCAGATTGGCGGCATTGCCGCCGCCCAGGCCGGTGGCCTCGCCCAGCCCGGTCTCGGCGCGCTGCTGGTTCGTACCGAAGATGTGGCCCAGGATGGCGCCGCCATCCGATTGCGCCCCCGCGTTGCCGCCGCCGCCCAGCAGCGACCCCAGCATGCCTTCCAGGCCGCCACCCCCGCCGTGGTCCTGCAGCGCGCCGAACAGCGCCTGCGCGCCCTGCGGCTGGGCCGCGTTGTTGCCCATCGCGCCCAGCAGCAGGGGCAGCGCGGCGCCCACGGCCTGCTGGGTCTGGGCGGTGTCCGTGCCCAGTTGCTGCGCGAGCTGCTGCAAGGGGGCGCCTTGCAGCTGGGACATCAGTTCGTCTGACAGGGAAGAGGAGGCGTTCATGGCGATTCTCGCTGAAGACGCCGGCGCGGTGCCGGCCCAGGGGCCATCGTAGCTCGCCATGCACGAGCGCGCATGACGTTAACAGACTGATACGTCTGGCGAAAACGATTGTTTCGACTCGGCGGCAGCGGGGCGGTCAGCGTCGCGGCAGCGCGAGATACGCCTCGCGCACGGCCTCGGTCCCATGTGCCCGTTCCAGCCTCCGCACAGTGAAGTGGCCCCGCCCCATGTCCTGGAAATGATCGATGAACAGCGCATTGATCGCCCCGCCGCCGATGGCTCCTATCATCGGCACCGCCTGGGCCAGCGCCTTCTCGGACACCGCGATCGAGAAGCGCGAGGCGACCTCGGAGATCAGCCGGACCAGCACCGGCGCGCTGCCTTTGGCCGTGCCGTGCTGGGCGAGGTACTGGCTGGCCGAGGCGATGGCCTGCGCCAGCGCGGCGCGCGAGGCGAAATAGCCGGCGTCGGTCGCGTCGTCGGCCTTCGAGGAACCGCCCAGCGCCAGCACGTGCAGGCACTCCAGCCGCGATTCCGGCGTCTTCAGGTCCTCGCCCTGGCTGCGGGCGATGTCGGCGATGGAGCGCAGCATGATGGTGGTCGAGATCGGCAGTTCCACGGCCAGCCCCGCCATGCCGAAGGCGCCGCCAGCGGCGCCCGAGGCCCCGGCCGCCAGCTTGTGCCACCAGTCGGCGGCGGCCGCCGGCCGGGTCGGGTCCATGGTCTTGACCGCCACGTCCAGCGCCTTGCTGATGGAACGGCGGGCGATCTCGTCGATCATCGACGACACCCGGTCCGGCAGCGCGGCCAGCGTGCGCTCGATGGGCTTGCCGGCGATCCCCGCGATGCGCGCGGCGATGCCCGGGTGCTCCAGCAGGTGCCGGGCCCGCGCCAGTTCCTGCAGGTCGGATTCGGAAAGCGGCATGGCAAGTCCTCGGAAAACGTCCTGGTCCATGTTAAACAAAAAGTCCCTACGCCCGCCGCGGCGCGCCGGTCCCGCCCCTCCAAACGCGGGGAGGACTACAATCATTGATCAATCAATGATTTTGGCATCTTCCCATGTCCACGCTTTCCCAGCATTCCGAAGGCCAGGTCCTGCCCTTCCGGCAATCGCTGATGGCCGTCCTCGGCATGTGCTTCGTCATGATGATGGTCGCCATCGACCAGACCGTCGTGGGTACCGCGCTGCCCACCATCGTGGCCGAGCTGCGGGGATTCGACCTGTACGCGTGGGTGGCCACCGCCTACCTGCTGCCGTCGGTCATCACCGTGCCCATCTTCGGCCGGCTGGGCGACTACTACGGCCGCAAGCCGTTCGTGATCGCCGCCATCTTCGTCTTCACGCTGGCCTCGGTGCTGTGCGGCGCAGCCACCAGCATGCTGTGGCTGGTCGTGGCGCGGGGCCTGCAGGGCATAGGCGGCGGCATGCTGGTGGGCTGCGCGTTCGCCTGCATCCCGGACCTGTTCCCCGAGCCGCGCGTGCGCCTGCGCTGGCAGATCATCGTCAGTTCCGCCTTCGGCATCGCCAACGCCATCGGCCCCTCGCTGGGCGGCGTGATGACCGAGCAATACGGCTGGCGCTCGGTGTTCTACGTCAACCTGCCGGTCGGTATCCTGGGAATCCTGTTCGTCGCGCGCTTCCTGCCGCGCATCCGCCACCACACGGCCGGCAAGATACAGCTCGACTGGCCCGGCGCGCTGCTGATCGCGGTGGCGCTGGGCTGCCTGCAGATGGTCGTGGAACTGCTGCCCAAGGGCGCCGGCTCGACCACGGTGCTGCTGCTGGGAGCCGGCAGCCTGGCCGCGTTCGCCGGCCTGTACTTCTGGGAACAGCGCTGCCCGCAGCCGCTGCTGCCCATCGACATGTTCCGCAACCCGGCGCTGGCCGTGCTGTTCGTGCTGGCGACGCTGGTGGGCTTCATCATCTTCGCGCTGATGTTCTACGCGCCGCTGCTGCTGCAGGGCGGCTTCGGACTGTCGCCCCAGGAAGCCGGCCTGCTCATTACGCCCATGGCCGCCTGCATCACTGTGGGCAGCATCCTGAACGGCCGCATCATCAGCCACATCGACAAGCCCAACCGCATGCTGTACGCGGGCTTTTCCACGCTGGCGCTGGCCTGCCTGGGAGTCGTCACCACCCACCACGACACGCCGCACGCGCTCTTCGCGTTCTACATGTTCCTGGCCGGCATAGGCATAGGCTTCACCATGCCGAACCTGACGATCTTCGCCCAGCACACCGCCGACCGCACGCACCTGGGCATCGCCACCGCCACGCTGCAATCGACACGCATGGTGGGCGGCATGCTGGGCACGGCCATCGTGGGCACCATCGTCTCGCACAGCTACCTATGGCGCGTCACCGACGTGCTGCAATCGGAGAACGCGCTGCAATGGCTGCCGCAGTTGCACAATCCGCAGGTCCTGGTGGATCCGCAGGCGCAGCGCACGCTGGCCGAGCAGCTCGCCCAGCATGGCGGCCAGGCCACCGAACTGCTCGAACACGTGCGCGAGGCCCTGGTCTCGGGCATCCACAACGGCCAGATCCTCGCGGTGCTGATCGCCCTGATCGGACTGTGGCTGGTGCGGCGCGTGCCGGCCATCCAGATCGTGCGCCCCGAGCGCGGCAAACAGCCTGCCTCCGGGGACACGCCGTGAACCGCGAACAACGCGGCCTGCAGGTCATCCAGCGCCTGGGCCAGACCTACCGCGCCATGCAGGCGGGTTTCAGCGGCCGCATCGGCCATGCGCTGCCGCGCTGGCGCATCCTGCTGACGCTGTCCGAGCACGGCACCTGCCCGCAAAAGCTCCTGGCCGAACGCTGCCGCCTGGACCCGGCGTCGCTGACGCGGCTGCTCCACGCCATGGAACAACTGGGCTGGATCGCTCGGCAGGTGGATGCCCAGGACAATCGCCAGACCAACGTCAGCCTGACGGCGGCCGGACAGCAAGTGGTCGACGAGGCCATGCCCCGGCGGGCGGCTTTCCTCGACGAGGTCCTGCAAGGCCTGTCGGAGAAGGAGCTGGATGCGCTGCTGCGAACGCTGGAGACGCTGGAGGGCAATTTTCGGCGGGCGGCGGCACCGAGCCAGCCAGCCTAAGGCTGGCCGTGCGGCCGCTGAGCGTGACCGGGATCGATGCGCTCGCCGTACAGTTCCAGCCTGACGTCCCGCAACCGATACCCCAGCGCCTCGGCAGCCGCCTGGTACGTGCGCACCAGGTCGGCCTCGGGCAGCTCCACGATCTCGCCCGTCCGGACATCGATCAGGTGCGCGTGCAGCGCGCGCTGCGCCAGTTCCCAGACGGCCCGCCCCTGCGTGAACACGTGCCGGCGGACCATGCCGCGATCGTGGAACTCCTTCAGGATGCGATAGACGGAAGACAGGCTCAGCGCGGGATCCGCCTTGCGGGCGCGCATCAGCAGGTCTTCCGCCGTGGGGTGGTCGGAGGCTTCCTCCAGCGCGGCAAGCACGGCCTGCCGGCCCTTGGTGGCGCGCATCCCGGCCAGCGCCGGCGGCCGCGACGCGATCTGGCTTCGTGGCGCCAGCATCCTAACCTCCGCTGATGTCCCGGGCGGCCTTTTCCAGGACGTCCAGCACCCGCCGCGTCTCGGCCTCGTCCCAGCCGCGCGAGTGAAAGACCAGCGCCGCGCGCAGCGTGTGCATGGCCTGGTGCACCGAGCCCGGCATGGCGCGGCCGGACATCGACTGGGCGGTGATGTTCATCCGGTGCAGCACGGCATCGACCATGGGCCGGTTTTCCTGCAGGAAGGCCCGGCCTTCGTCGGTGATCTCGAACGAACGCTTGGCGCCTTCCACGCCGGCGGCGCGGATGTGCCCCTGCTCTTCCAGCAGCGTCAGGGTCGGGTAGACCGAGCCGGGGCTGGGCGCATAGACGCCGCCGAAGCGCTGCTCGAGTTCCTTGATCAATTCATAGCCCGAGCTGGGACGTTCGGCGATCAGCGCCAGCAGCACCAGCCGCAGGTCGCCCGGCCCGAAGACGCGCCCGCCCCGGCCGAAACCGCGGCCGCCATCGCCGAAACCGCCACGGCCACGGCCATCCATGTCGAACGGGTCGCGGCCGCGATGGCCGCCCCGTCCCGCCATCCACGCGGGCCAGGCGGCCCACATTCTGTGAGGGTGAAACATACGAATACTCCTTCGATACAGTTAAACGATATATCGTTTGTGTGTATCGTATAGACGTTCTTTTCGATATGCAAGCCCCCGGCGAGGCTATCTAGCCACGCTTGCGCCCGCCCCCGCCTTCGCCGTGTTCCAGCGCGAGCCGGACGAACTCACGCGCCGCCGCGGTCTGGTAGGCGCCGCGCCGCTGCATCAGCACCGCGGTTCTTTCGAGCAGGGACGGCGCGAGCGCGATCGATGCCAGACCGTCCCGGTCGCCGGCGATGGTGGCCGGCAGCAAGGTGGACAACGAAGTGCGCCGCACGATCTCGATGACGGCGCCCAGCGAATTGGCCTCCATCAGGACGCGGGGGCGCAGGCCATGCCGGCGGCAGTAGCGATCGATCTGTTCGCGCGTCGCGAACTCGGCGGTCAGCAATACCAGCGATTCGGTGTCCAGCGCCTTCAGCGGCATCCGCCGCCTGCCGGCCAGCGGGTGCCGGCTGCCGACCACCAGCGCCAGCGTCTCCACCAGCAGCCGCTGCGACGCGATCTCGGGCGAGCGCACTTCCTCGAATCCTATGCCCACGTCATATTCGTCGTCCGCCAGCAGCGCCTCGATGCGCTCCTGCGGCATCTCGCGCAGGATCAGCGAGACATTCGGATGGCGGGCGTGAAAGCGCTCGACCAGCGGTCCGACCAGATACGAGGCGAAGGTGGGCGTCACGGCCAGCCGCAACGACCCCCGGCTCAGGTCGCCCACATCGTGGATCGCGCGCCGGCCTTCCTCCAGGTCCTGCAAAGCCTTGCGGGCGTGCTTGAAATAGACGTGGCCCGCATCCGTGAGCCGCGTCGCGCGCCCCGTCCGGTCGAACAGCCGCGCCTCCAGCATCTCTTCCAGCTGCCGTATCTGCTGCGACAGCGCCGGCTGCGAGACATGCAGCGCCGCGGCGGCGCGCGTGAAGCTGCGATGCTCGGCCACGGCCAGGAAATAATGGATGGGTCGGAGCAGCATGGACGGACCTTATAAGAAGAAATTATCGAAAAGATAATAAATCCGTCTTTTACCTTATTGATCGCGCAACGTAAGATCGATGTCCTGCCATCGATCCGTCCTCATTGGGAGACAGCAACATGAACATGCCCGAGCATTTCCTGCGCATGGCGGTCGATCTCGCCCGCAAGAACGCGGAATGCGGCGGCCGCCCCTTCGGCGCGGTCATCGTCAGGAATGGTTCGGTCATCGGTACCGGCGTCAACCAGATACTCTCGTGCGCCGACCCCACCGCCCACGCCGAGCTGTCCGCCATCCGCGCGGCCTGCCGCGCGCTGGGCTCGCCGCGCCTGGACGGCTGTGTGGTGTACGCCAGCGCGCAACCCTGCCCGATGTGCCTGGCCGCGATCCACATGACCGGCATACGCGAGGTCTTCTACGCCTATTCGAACGACGACGCCGAACCCTACGGACTGTCGTCCGCGCCGGTCTACCGCGAACTGGCCCTGCCGTTGTCGGAACAGTCCATCAACATCGTCCACTATCCGATTTCGCCCGCGCCGCAGTTGTACGAATCGTGGCGCGCCGTGGTCAGCGAACGCGCCTGAAGGACGAGGCGAAGCCATCGGCGAAAGCAGCGTCCACCGCAGGAAGGTCCGGGACTACCCTGGCCAGATCGCCATTGCGGCCCGGGCCACTCGCTCCAGTTCCGCGCGCTTTACTCCATCCCGCGCCTGCAACGACATGCCCTGCACGACAGTCGTGAAATACCGGGCCAGCGTATCCAGGTCGACCTCCGGCGACAGTTCCCCATCGGCCACCCCCTGTTCCAGCCGTTCGCGCACGTGCTGGGTCGAGGCCAGCCGATGGCTCCGCAGGAACGCCGCCATGCCTTGATTGGCCGGCGTGCAGTTGGTCGCCCCCAGCACCACGAAGCATCCCTTGGGCTTGCCCGGCAGCGTCAGCGCCGTCGCGGCGGCCATCAGCATGCCTTCGACCGCCGCCCGCGCGGTCTTGCCCTTGCGCAGCGCCACGTCGGTCATCCCGCCGTCGGTGTGGCGATAGCGCTCCACGGCCTCGCGGAACAGGGCCTCCTTGCCGCCGAAGGCCCCGTACAGGCTGGGCGCGTTGATGCCCATCGCCGTCGTCAGGTCCGACAGCGACGTGCCTTCATAGCCGCGCTCCCAGAAAACTTCCATTGCCCGCTGCAAGGCCGCGTCGCGGTCGAAGCCGCGCGGGCGTCCCCGTTCAGCCATATCGCACCTTTTTTGTAACGATCGATATAAAAATTCTTGACGCTCCGTGAAGAGGTCGGGGATCATTTTATAACGATCATTATGGAAATGGAGCAAAGCATGTCCCGATTGTCAGGAAAAGTGGCCTTGGTAACCGGCGCGAGCCGTGGCATAGGCGCGGCCATCGCGCTGCGCCTGGCGCGCGAGGGCGCGGATGTGGCGATCACCTACGCCAGTTCGCCGGACAAGGCCGAGGCGGTGGCCGGCGAACTGCGCGCAACGGGCCGGCGCGCCGTGGCCCTGCGCAGCGACAGCGCCGAGCCGCACGCCCCCGCGCAGGCGGTGGCGCGTGTCGTGGAGGAATTCGGCCGGCTCGACATCCTGGTCAGCAACGCCGGGATCGGCTACTGGAAAGCGCTGGAGGACTTCACCGTCGAGGAATTCGACCGCGTGATGGCGGTGAACGTGCGCGCCGCCTTCACGGGCGCCCAGGCCGCGGCGGCGCGCATGGGGCAAGGCGGCCGCATCATCACGATCGGCAGCTGCAACGCCGATCGCGTGCCGGCCCCCGGCTCGACGCTCTATGCCATGAGCAAGTCCGCGCTGATCGGCCTGACCAAGGGCATGGCGCGCGACCTGGGCCCGCGCGGCATCACCGCCAACCTGGTCCAGCCCGGCCCGATCGACACCGACATGAACCCGGCCGACGGCGACCGCGCGGACGGCCTGCGCGCGCTGATGGCGCTGGGGCACTACGGCGAAGGCGAGGACGTGGCCGGGCTGGTCGCCTATCTGGCCAGCGCCGAGAGCCGCTTCGTCACCGGCACCGCGCTGACCATAGACGGCGGCTACAACATCTGAGCCGGACATGGAAACGACCGCCTCCACCCACCACCACGCCGACGCCGGCAAGGCCATCGTCCTGGCCGCCGTCTGCCTGGCGGGACTCATGATGCCGCTCAGCTTCACCGGTCCCGCCGTGGCTACCCCGGCCATCGCGCGGGACCTCGGCGGCAGCCCCATCGCGCTGGCCTGGATCGTGAACGCCTTCGTGCTCGCGTTCGGCAGCTTCGTGCTGGCGGCCGGCACGCTGGCCGACCAGTACGGCCGCAAGCGCATCTTCCGCCTGGGGGTGCTCGGCTTCACCCTGCTGTCGGCCGTGACCGCCTTCGCCCCCAATCTGCTGGTGCTGGACCTGCTGCGCGGCGCGCAGGGCATCGCGGCGGCGATGGCCATGGCGGGCGGCGCGGCCTCGCTGGCCCAGGAGTTCGACGGCCCGGCGCGCACGCGCGCCTTCAGCCTGCTGGGCACCACGTTCGGCGGCGGCCTGGCCTTCGGGCCGATCTGGTCGGGCCTGCTGATCGAGCACTTCGGCTGGCGGGCCATCTTCCTGTCGGGCACGGGCATCGGCCTGCTGGTGCTGTTCGTGGGCGTACCACGGATGCGCGAGACGCGCGATCCGGACGCGCGCGGCATCGACGCCTGGGGAACCGCGACCTTCACCGCCGCGCTAAGCCTGCTGATCTTCGGCATCGTGACCGGCCCCCAATACGGCTGGACCAGTCCGGCCGTGCTCGCGCTGCTGGGCGGATCGCTCGCCCTGCTGGCGGCGTTCGTCGCCATCGAGCGGCGGCAGGCGCGGCCCATGCTCGATCTGTCGCTGTTCCGCTATCGCCGTTTCGTGGGCGTGCAATTGCTGCCGCTGGCGACGGCCGTGTGCTTCGTCGTGCTGCTGATCCTCCTGCCCATAGGCTTCATCGGCGTCGAAGGCTATTCGGAGATCCAGGCCGGCCTGATGATGATCCCGCTGTCTCTGCCCATGGCCATCGTGCCGTTCCTGGCGGGGATGCTGGCGCGCAGGTATCCGGCGGGCGGGCTGTCCGCGGCGGGCCTGGTGGTGGCGGCCGCCGGGCTGGTGTGGCTGGCCGCGATACCGTTGGGCCAGCAGTCCACGGCCATCGTCTGGCCCATGCTGCTGATAGGCGCGGGCACCGGGCTACCGTGGGGACTGATGGACGACCTGTCGGTCAGCGTGGTGCCGAAGGAGCGCGCGGGCATGGCTACCGGCATCTTCTCGACCATGCGGCTCGCGGGCGAGGCGGTCGCGCTCGCGGCCGCGGCGGCGCTGCTGCTGGCGCTGACGCAGACGGGCCTGGCTCAGGCCTTGCACGAACCGGCCGCCATTGCGGCCATCGCCAACGACATGGCGGCGGGAGCGCTGGACCATGCGGCCGCGCAGCTCGGCGGCGAAGGCCGGGCCCTACTGGTGGCGGTGTACGCCGACGCCTTCCGCGCCCTGCTTCTCGTCCTGGCGGCGCTGGCCCTGGCGGGGGCGCTGGCGGCCTGGCTACTGCTCAGACCCGCTGCCTACCGCGCCTGCTCCTTGATCCAATCCACGAACGCCCCGACCTCCGGCCGCAGCGCCACGTCCGGCCGCATCACCAGGTAGTAGGCGAAGCGTGCCGGCCAGGGCTTGTCCAGCGCCTGCGCGAGGCGGCCTGCGGCGATCTCCTCGCGCGCGTACTCCCGGGGCACCAGCGCCAGCCCCTGCCCGGCCTGGGCCGCGCGGATCAGCAGATAGTCGTCCTCGAACGCCGTGCCGCGCGCGGCGCGCGGATCATCGGATTCGCCATGCGCCGCCAGCCACAGCGCCCAGTCCGCGCGGTCGGCATCCTGCAGCAGCGGATAAGCCAGGCAGTCGGCGGGCTCGCGGATCGGCGCGCCCGCCGCGAGCAGCGCGGGACTGCCGACCGGAACCAGCACCGGCGTCATCAGACGCTCCGACAACAGGTCCGGATAATCGCCCAGCCCGTGGCGGATGGCGATATCGACCCCATCTCGCCGCAGATCCGCCAGCGCCGTGGAGGCCTCGACGCGGATCTCGATGTCCGGATGGCGGGTGGTGAAGCTACCCAGCCTGGGCACCAGCCAGGAAGCGGCGAAGGAAGGCACCGTGCTGAGCGAGATCGTCTTGCGGGCGCGTTCGGTTTCCAGCATCCGCAGGGCATGCTCGATCTGGTCGAACGCGCCCCGCAGCAACGGATGCACCCGCGCTCCCGCTTCGGTCAGCACCATCTTGTGATGGCTGCGAAGGAACAACGGCATGCCGACCCGCTCTTCCAACTGACGGATCTGCTGGCTGACGGCCCCCGACGTGACCCCCAGCGATGCGGCCGCGCGCTTCATGCTGCCATGGCGCCCGACCTCCGCAAATGCGCGCAGGGCAAGAAGAGGAAACACAGGACTCATGGTTTAGATTTTCTAAATTTTAGGAGCAGCTCAAATCGTTTTGTTTTTCCTTTTCCGGTGAGGAAAATGTACGAACCCATCCCCTTTCGAGTTTAGCCCTTCTTCTTCATGATCGACCTCTACACCGACAGCTCGCCCAACGGCTTCAAGGCCACCATCGCCCTGGAAGAACTGGCGCTGCCCTATCGCCTGCATCATGTGCGCATCGACCAGGGCGACCACCGGCAGCCGGACTTCCTGGCGCTCAACCCGCATGGCCGCATTCCCGCGATGACCGACGATGCCACCGGCGTCGCGCTGTTCGAATCGGCCGCCATCCTGCTCTATCTCGCCGAAAAGACCGGCCGGCTGCTGCCGCGCGACACCCTGGGGCGTTGGGAGGCGATCAAGTGGCTGCAGTTCCATGCGTCCAGCATGGGGCCCATCATCGGACAGCGCGTGCATTTCGAGCTGTTCGCCCAGGAACGCCTGCCCACCGCCATCGCCCGCTACCAGGGCCTGACGGAAGACATCTTCGCCGTGCTCGACGCCCGCCTGGCCGGGCATCCCTACCTGGCCGGCGACGCGTACTCCATCGCCGACATCGCGACCTTCGGCTGGACGCACATCGCGCGCATCATCGGCTTCGACTTCAGCCGGCATCGGCATTTGTCGGCATGGCATGAGCGCGTGGCTGCAAGGCCGGCGGTGCGCAAGGGGGTCACGCTGCCCGCGCCGGCAACGGGGGCTTGATCGCGCACAAATGAAACATCCCCGCCCAGGGCACGCCAGGTCGGGGATGTCGAGAAACGGCCCACCCGTTCCCGGGTAGGCGCAAGCATGGTCAGACGTTGAACAAGAAGTTCATCACATCCCCATCCTTGACGATGTACTCCTTCCCTTCCGCCCGCATCTTCCCCGCTTCCTTCGCGCCCGCTTCGCCCTTGTACTGGATGAAGTCATCGAACGCGATGGTCTGCGCGCGGATGAAGCCGCGCTCGAAGTCGGTGTGGATCACGCCCGCGGCCTGCGGCGCGGTGGCGCCGATGGGCACGGTCCAGGCGCGCACTTCCTTCACGCCGGCGGTGAAGTAGGTCTGCAGGCCCAGCAGCTTGAAGCCGGCGCGGATCAGGCGGTTCAGGCCGGGCTCTTCCATGCCCATGTCGGCCAGGAACACCGCGCGGTCCTCGTCTTCCATCTCGCCCAGTTCGGCCTCGATGGCGGCGCAGATGGCGACGGTAGGCGCGTTCTGCTTGTTGGCGTATTCGACCAGCTTGTCCAGCAGGGGATTATTGGTGAAGCCGTCTTCCTTGACGTTGCCGACGTACATGGCGGGCTTGGCGGTGATGAAGCACAGGGGCTTGATCAGGGCCTTCTCTTCGTCGGACAGGTCGAGCGCGCGTATCGGCTTGGCCATGTTGAGCTGGGCCACGCACTTCTCCAGCACGGCCACGAGCTTGGCGGCGTCCTTGTCGCCGGACCGGGCGGTCTTGTTGTTGCGGTGGACGGCCTTCTCGGCGGTCTGCATGTCGGCCAGCGCCAGTTCGGTCTCGATCACCTCGATATCCGCGATGGGATCGACCTTGCCGGCCACATGGATGACGTTGGAATCCTCGAAGCAGCGCACGACGTTGACGATGGCGTCGGTTTCGCGGATGTGGGCCAGGAACTGGTTGCCCAGGCCTTCGCCGGTGCTGGCGCCGGCCACCAGGCCGGCGATGTCGACGAATTCGACGGTGGCGGGCACGACGCGCTCGGGCTTGACGATGGCGGACAGGGCATCGAGGCGCGGATCGGGAACCTCGACCACGCCGACGTTGGGTTCGATCGTGCAGAAGGGGTAGTTTTCCGCGGCGATGCCGGCTTTGGTCAAGGCGTTGAAGAGTGTGGACTTGCCGACGTTGGGCAGGCCCACGATGCCGCACTGGAGGGCCATGGGGGGAAACCTATGTTGTCGTGAAAGGAGCTGGGGGCATTGTACCGCCCCCACCCCGGTTGCAGCCCGGCCGCGCCTGCCCCCTGGCGCGCTCACTCCGCCTTGATGTCGGCCTTCTCGATGATGCCCTTCCACACGGCGGCCTCTCGCCGGATCTGGGCGCCGAACTCGGCCGGGCTGTTGCCGACCGCGGTCAGGCCCAGTTTCTCGAACTGCCGGGCGATTTCCGGCTTGGCGACGGCGGCCTTCACGGCGTCGGCCAGCTTCTGGACGATGGCGGGGTCGGTGCCCACCGGGGCGGCCAGGCCCCACCAGTTGCCGGCCACCAGGTCGGGCAGGCCTTGCTCGGCGGTGGTCTGCACCTGGGGCAGCGCGGGCAGGCGCTGCGGCGCCGCCACGGCCAGCGGCTTGAGCTTGCCGCTGGCGATGTGGCCCGCCACGGTGCTGATGCCGGCCGAGGCGAAGAAGATCTGGACGTCGCCCGCCAGCAGCGCCTGGACCGCGGGCGGCGAGCCGCGATAAGGCACGTGCACCAGTTCTATGCCGGCGGACTGCGCGTACAGCGCGCCGATCAAGTGGGGCGCCGTGCCGCTGCCCGGCGTGCCGTAGTTGAGCTTGCCAGGGTTCTTCTTGGCGTAGGCGGTCAGTTCGGGCAGGTTGTTCGCCGGCAAGCTGGCATTGACCACGATCACCGCCGGGGCGTTATTGATGACCGTGACCGGCACGAGATCCTTGGCCGGGTCGTAGCGCAGCCTGGCCAGGTACTGGTTGGTGACGAAGTTGTTGGTCGCGCCCAGCAGCAGCGTATAGCCGTCGGGCGCGGACCGCACCACGTCCTCGGCACCGATGTTGCCCGACGCCCCGCTCTTGTTATCGATGTAGAAATTCGCGCCCAGGCGGGCTTCCAATTCCTGCTGGACGATGCGGAAGGTCACGTCGCCGGCGTTGCCGGGCGCGTAGGGCACGACCACGCGTATGGGCCGCGACGGCCAGTTGTCGGCGGCGTGCGCGGCGGTGCCGACGGCGCACAGCGCCAGGGCTGCCGCGAGCGCGCGGCGGGACGTATCGGGAAGGCTGCTCATGTCGGGGTTCTCCGTTGGTCGGGGCGGGCGCCGCTCCCCTCGATCAGCTGCATGACGGCGCGATACAGGGTGCTCGACCGGTCGCACAGGTCGAGGATCACATCGAAGTGATGGCGGCCTTCGAACACGTGCTCGGAAGCCAGCAGGCCGCGTTCGCGCCAGTAGCGGGCGACTTCCCCGCTCTGGCGGCGGAACTCGTCGGTGTCGCCGCGGGCCACCGCCACCACGACCGGCGTGCGGCCGCTGGGCTCGTTGGCCAGCAGCGAGAACTCCTGAACCTGCTCGGGCGTCAGGTGCAGGCGCTGGTTGCGATACGACAGGCGCACGGGTTCGAGATGGCCCAGGCCGCTGACCAGCACGGCGCCCGCGAAGTCGTTGCCCGGCAGGCCGGCCGCCGTCCAGTCGTGGGTCAGGCACTGGGTGACCAGATGGCTGCCCGAGGAATGGCCGATCAGCACGATGCGCGAAGGATCGCCGCCATGGCGGGCGATGTTGCGCGCGACCCAGCCGACGCCTTCGCGCACGGCCGCGACCATCTCGGCGAAGGGAACCTGCGAGGCGCGGGGAAAGCCCAGCGCCACGTACATGCAGCCGTCCCGCACGAAGGCGGGCGCGGCGAAGGCGCTCTCTTCCTTGTTCTGCCCCAGCCAGGCGCCGCCGTGCACGTAGACGACGACGGGATGAGGGCCGGCGCCGGCCGGCGCATAGATGTCCAGCCGGGCATCCTGGTGCGCGCCCCAGCGCACGTCGTGTTCCGTGCGCAAGGAAACGGCCTCCTGGCTCAGGCGCGCGCCCTCGTCCAGGGTCTGGCGGAAGGTGGGGCAGTAGCGCTGGTTGTCGTACTGGTAGTCCAGCGCTTCCTGGTCGTAGTCTCCAAAGACTGCTTTCATTCATGCATTCCGATACGGGATCCGCTCAAGGTAGCAAAGGGGATTCTTTTTCGGAATTGAATTGTTCCTATAGATTGATATCAGGAATTCATGAATGCGCCATGCCCGTCAGGCGGCGGGATCCGGCTTGAACGCCGCCGCCAGTTCAGGATCGGCCAGGTTGGACTCGACCCGGGCCAGGAGACGCTCCATCAGTTCGACCTCGTCCGGCCCCATCCCGTGCAGCGCATGGCGCAGGAAGGCTTCGCGCCGTTTTTCCAGCCGCTTGTACAGGGCGCGGCCGGCGGCCGTGAGCTTGACCAGGGTCAGCCGGTTGTCGGACCGCACCAGTTCGCGCTCGATGAAGCCCTCTTCCTCCATGGGCTTGACGGCACGGGTGATGGACCAGCCATCCAGTCCGGTGTGTTCGGCCAGTTCCTTCTGGGTGGATTCGCCGCGGTTGTACAGCATGAACAGCACACGCCAGCGGACGATATGGATGTCGGTGTATTGCTCGAAGGCCGAGATGCAGGCCGCGTAGGTCCGCGCGATCTGGAGATGGACAGTCGATTGCGACGGAAACGCACGGGGGTCGGACGACATGTAGGGATACTCGCGTCTGTTGATCGATGATGCGTGCGGGCCGGCTGCGCGCCGGCCCCCGGGCGGATCAGAAGGAATGGATTATGCCTGCCGTCAACATGGTCTGTGAACGGCCGGAGGCCACGCCTATGTCCTGCATGGCGGCGAATTTCGCGTCGCCGGCGGCCCGCTGGTACTGGCCGAGCAGGTAGGCGCTGGTGCGCTTGGAGAACCCGTAGATGCCCACGAGCTTCAACTGGTTCCAGCGCGCGCCCTCGAACCGCGAATGCGTGAACGTGGCCTGGACGGTCTGCGACGGCGCGTAGGTCCAGCCGCCGCCGATGTCGACGTTGTGCTGGGTGGCATCCCCGCCCAGCGCGGACATGCGGGTGCGCGAGTACGCGACGCCGACGATGGTCGACGTCCCCCGCCACGACGTGCCGATCGCGACGTTGCGCACCGAGTCGGTCGACACGGCGACGCCTGGGGTCAGCGTGACGCCGAAGGCCTGCGTGACTCCCATGCGGCCCGCGATATCGACGGGCCGGTTGCGATGTTCCGAAGCCACCAGCGCGGTCCGCCAGGGTCCGGCGGTGTAGGTCGCGCCCACGCTCAGGTTGCGGTTACGGCGCGAATCGCCCGGCACTTCGCCGAAGCCATACTGCGCGGCCGCCTTGAACCCGCCGAAATCCGGCGTCGTATACATGACGGAATTGCCGAACTGATACTGGCTGGCGTAGTTGTCCCAGTTGCCGGGGTGCTTGGCGACGATGGCGGTCAAGGCAGGCGGGCTCAGGTACTTGGGAATGAACTCGTACATCAGGTCCGGCATCCGCCCCATGCGGAAAGACCCGAAGCCGCCGTTCAACCCCAGGCTGGCTTCGCGGTTGAACAGGCGCTCGGCCACCACTTGTTGTCCGCTCTTGGTCAGGATGCCGGTTTCGAGCCTGAAGTCCGCCTTGAGCCCGTTCCCCATGTCCTCGACGCCGCGCAGACCGAAGCGCTCGGGTTGCATGGCGCCGGAACCCAGCGACCACCGGCTGCGTCCGCCGATGTCGTCGACCACCTGTACCCCGGCATCCACGGTACCGTAGATGACGACGCTGCTTTGGCCAAACGCCGGCGCGGCGCACAGTCCCGCTGCCAGCCACAGCGCGCTGCAATGCTTCATGGATGTTCCCCCCTCGTTATCGTGGACACTCGCCGCGCGGGCGGACCGGTCCTTGTGCAGGTGTCCCGCCCCATGACGGGCCCAGGCGAGACGGTGTGCTGGCGGACATCTCGTCCGCCGGCGGTTCGAGCGGCCCGGGCTCGAGAATGGATCCGATCAATTCCCTGGTGTAGGCATGGGCCGGACGCTCGCACACCTGGTCCGCGTCGCCGCTCTCGACCAGGCAGCCGCGCCTGAGCACCGCGACACGGTCCGACAGGTAGCGCACCACGCCGATGTCGTGCGAGATCAGCAGGTAGGCCACCCGCGTCTCGCGCTGCACCGCTTCCAGCAGGCGCAGTATCTGGGCCTGGGTGATCACGTCCAGCGCGCTGACCGGCTCGTCCAGCACGATCAGCCGGGGCGACGGCGCCAGCGCGCGGGCGATGGCGACACGCTGGCGCTGGCCGCCCGAGAACTGGTGGGGCAGCTTGTCCGCGTCGGCCGGGCGCAGGCCCACCTGTTCCAGCAGCCGGGCGACGCGCCGGCTCCGTGCCGCCGCGTCCATGTCCGGATCGGCGCGCAGGGGCTCGCCGATCTGCTCGCCCACGGGCAAGGTCGGCGTCAGCGAGGCATAGGGGTTCTGCCAGACCATCTGCACGGTGCGGCGATAAGCGGGCAAGTCACGATGACGCAGAGCTCCCACGTCCCATTGCGCGACGCGGATCCGGCCCGCGGCGGGCGGCACGGCGCCCAGCAGGGTCTGGCCGATGCTGCTCTTGCCCGACCCGGATTCGCCCACCAGGCCCAGGGTCTGTCCCGCGTCCAGGCTCAGGTCCACCCCCTCGACGACGCGTACCCGCTCGCGGGGGCCGCCCAGGCGGCGGCGCCCCGGATAGTCGATCGCGAGCCCGCTGATCTCGATCAAGGGCTGGTTCATGCCATGTCTCCAGGAATGCGCACGCACCGTGCCAGGCCATCGCCGCTGGCCAGCAGGGGGACGGGATGCTCGGTGCACGCCGCCACGACGCGCGGACAGCGGGACGCGAAACGACAGCCCGGAAACTCCGCGCCGGGCCGGGGCACGTTCCCCGGCAGGCCCGCCAGCTCGCCCCGTCGTGCGGTGTTGCGCGGCACCGCTTCGAGCAGCGCCCGCGTGTAGGGATGGGCGGGGTGTTGCACGACCTGCCCGACCGGTCCCGTCTCCACGACCTCGCCGCCGTACATCACGACCACCCGGTCCGCGACGTGGCTGACGACGCCCATGCTGTGCGTGATGAGCAGGATGGACAGGCGCCGCTCGCGCCGCAGGCGGGCCAGCAGTTCCAGTACCTGCGCCTGCACGGTGGTGTCGAGCGCGCTGGTCGCCTCGTCGGCCACCAGCAACCGGGGTTCGCGCGACAAGGCCATGGCGATCATGACGCGCTGCGCGATACCGCCGGACAGCTCGTGCGGATACTGGTCCAGGCGTCTGCCGGGTTCGGTCACGCCGACCTCGGCCAACAGCGCGAGGGCGCGTTCGCGCGCCTCGGCGCGCGGCCATCCCTTCAGGCGCACCATGGGCTCGATCAACTGGCTGCCGATGGTGTGCACGGGATTCAGGCAACTGTGCGGGTCCTGGAAGATGACGCCGATCTCGTGCGCGCGCGCCTGCCGCAGTTGCGCCGCTCCCGCTCCCACCATCTGCCTGCCGGCCAGCAGCACGCTGCCACCCGCCACGTGCGCCCCCACCGGCATCAGGCCGAGCAGCGACATGGCCGTCAGGCTCTTGCCCGATCCCGATTCGCCGACGATGGCGACGATCTCGCCCCGCCCCACGCGCAGGTCCACGTCGCGCACGGCCAGCCTCGGCCCGGTGGCCGGATCCGCCACCATCACGCGCAGGCCTTCGACACGCAGCGGAACCTGCCCGGCATCCTGCGCGGGCCGCGCGGGCCGGCCCCTGCCGCGCGCCGACTCCAGCAGGCCGCCGGCCATCGTCCGGGGCCGCAGCCGGTCGCTCACGGCGTCGGCCAGCGCATTGAGCACCAGCGCCACCACGACCAGCGCAACGCCTGGCGGCAGCACCTGCCAGGGCGCGGTCAGCGACGCCGACTGCGCGGCCTGCAGCATGCTGCCCAGGCTGGACTGCGGAGGCTGTACGCTCAACCCCAGGTAGCTGAGCGAAGCCTCGACCAGCAGCGCCACCGGCAGGAAAAGGCCGACCTGGATCACGATGGCCGGATACACGCCCGGCAATACGTGGAACACCAGCAGCCGCAAGCGCGACACGCCGCCCAGGCGGGCCGCCTGCACGTGCGGCGCCCGCCGCAGCATCAGCACCTGTCCCCGCACCAGGCGGATGAAGGCCAGCGACAGCACCAGGCCCAGGGCGACCATGGAGCCGTAGAGCCCCCGGCCCAACACCGCGACCACCGCCAGGATCAGCACGATGGGCGGCAGTGACAGCGCGGCGTTGACCAGCCACATGCAGAACCGGTCGAAGCGTCCGCCGACGAAGCCGATCAGCGTGCCCGCGGG
Source organism: Pigmentiphaga kullae (assembly GCF_004216695.1). Taxonomy (GTDB): domain Bacteria; phylum Pseudomonadota; class Gammaproteobacteria; order Burkholderiales; family Burkholderiaceae_B; genus Pigmentiphaga; species Pigmentiphaga kullae. The sequence goes on along the minus strand of NZ_SGXC01000001.1, from coordinate 1,386,942 downwards.
CACGCCCAACGCCGCCCCGCAGCCCACGGCGAGCAGCGCCGCCAGCAGGTCGACGCGCAGGCCGTACAGCAGCCGGCTCAGGACGTCGCGGCCCTGCTCGTCGGTACCCAGCCAGTGCCCGGCCGATGGACCGGCCAGACTGGCCAGCAGGTCCTGCGCGTCCGGGTCGTGCGGCGCCAGCCATGGCCCGATCAGGGCACAGGCGACCAGCACCGCGAACAGCAGCACCGGCCACCGCAGGCCGGACGGCACCAGGCGCCGGCTGGCGGCGTCCAGGCCCAGCCACCTCGGCAGACGCACCATGGCGGCCATCATGCGGCCCGCGTTCTCGGATTGATCCATGTGTAGGCCAGGTCCACGAAAAGATTCACGACGACGACGATCAGCGCGAACGTCATCACGCAGCCGAGCAGGACGGGCGTATCGCCGCGGAAGACCGCGTCCAGCGCCAGGGTCCCCAGGCCGTCGATGGCGAAAACCCGCTCTACCACCACCACGGTGCTGAGCTTGACCACCACCTGGAAGCCGATGATGGTGATCGCCGGCCCCATCGCATTGCGCAGCGCGTGCCGCAGCACGATGTGCATCCGGTCGAAGCCTTGCGCGACGGCGTTGCGGACGTAGTCCTCGCCCAGTTCACCGGCCAGCGCCCCCCGCAGCTGGCGGGCGATGGCCGCGGTGGATGGCAGGCCCAGCGCGATCGACGGCAGCAGGATGGATTGCAGCCAGCCCTGTACCGACACCGACGCCGGCACGTAGCCGGTAGCCGGCAGCCAGCCGAGTTGCAGCGCGAACAGGGTCACCAGCAGAATGCCCAGCCAGAAGCCCGGCACCGCCTGCACCAGCCCGGTGAACACCGCGAGGCAGCGCCGTGTGGCGGGGCGTCTCGCCAGCGCCGACGACACGCCCAGGGCCAGGCCCAGCGCACAGGCGATCGCGATCGCCAACGCCACCATGGACAAGGTGCGGGGCGCACGCACGGCGATCTCTTCCGCCACGGACGTATCCGACACGTAGGAACGTCCCAGATCACCTCGCACGGCGCCGCCCGCCCATTCGACGAACTGCGCCGCCAGCGGGCGGTCCAGCCCCAGCTCGTGCCGGACCTCGCGTACGGCCGACTCGGGGGCGTCCGCCCCCAGCCGGTGCACCTCGGGATGGCGCGGCGACAGCGCGCTCAGGCCGAAGGCCATCAGCGACACGATGACGAGCAGCGCGACCGCTCCCACCGCTTTCTCGATCAATACGGAGATCATCGTTTCTCCTGTTGGTCCGGTACGCGCGCGTCCACGCTCACCACGCCAGTGCCAGGCAGTCGCGGCGCGGATCGGCGGCGCCCAGCAGCCCCTCGGCGCCGGACTGCACCGCGCACAGCGCGCCCACGCCGTAGCTGAAGCGGGGAATGGCCTGCACGCGATGGCCGCGCCGGGACAGCTCCTCCAGCGCGGCGGCTCCCAGCGTTTCCTCGGCCAGCATCGCACCCGGACGGAACACGTGCGGGTGGAAGGAACTGGGAAAGCCCTGGCTCGCCACCCGCGGCGCCTCGATCGCCGATTGCAGGTCCAGCCCGAAATCCAGATGCTGGCAAAGCATCTGCACCATGGCCTGGGTCTGCGCGTCTTCGCCCGGACTGCCGAACGCCATTTCCGCCCTGCCATCGCGCACCAGCATCGCGGGATTGGGAGTCAGGCGCGGACGCTTGCCGGGCGCCATCGCCGACGGATGCGCCGGATCCAGCCACAGCTGGGCGCCGCGATGCGACACCACGATGCCCAGGCCCGGCACCAGCGGCGATCCCATGGCGTGGTCCGAGGGCGTGGCCGAGAACGCGTTGCCCTCGGCGTCCATCGCACAGACGTACGAGGTGTCGGGCGGCGCGACGCCGCCGGCGGGCGCGGGCACGTATCCTTCGCGGCCGGCGCGGCCCTCGTGGCGCCAGGGCGCCCCGGGCGGCGGCAGCCCGGGGTTGGCCCGGTCCAGCCGGATCAGCCGCCGCCGCTCGTCGGCGTAGGCCTTGTCCAGCAGCCCCCGCATGGGCACGTCCACGTGTCGGGGGTCGCCAAGGAAACCTTCGCGATCGGCGGCCGCCAGCTTGATGGCCTCGCAGAACAGGTGATGGAAATCCGCCGAGCCGCCCCCCATCGCCGCCAGGTCGTAGCCTTCCAGGATGTTCAGGGCCAGCCCTATCATCGGCCCCTGGGTCCAGGGTCCGCAGAAATGCACGTCGGCGCCCCGGTAACGGACCGACGGCGCGGTCTCGATGGTCGGCCGCCAGCCCGCCAGGTCCGCGCGCGTCAGGTGCCAGCCCTGCTCGGCGACGAAGGCCGCGATGCGCTCGGCGACCTCGCCCCGGTAGAAGGCGTCGATGGCGGCCTGGATCGCGTCTTCCCGCGATGCTCCGGTGGCCAAGGCGGCACGCTCGGCATCCGCGAGCGTGCCCAGCAGCCGGCCCAGGTCCGGCTGGACCATGCGCTGGCCAACGCGCGGCGGACCGCCCTGCGGCAACCACTGCGCCGCCGACGCCGGCCACCCGCGCAGCCGTTCGGCGAAATGATGGACGAACGAAGCCAGGCCCGGATACACGGCGAAGCCATCCACGCACAACTCCATGGCCGGCTCCAGCACCTCGGCCAGCGTCAGGCGGCCGTGGCGGGCAAGCGCGGTCAGCCACGAGGCCGGAGCGCCCGGCACCACCGAACGCTCCAATCCGATGGGCATGTCGCCGCCGAACCATTGCCTGTAGTCATCCAGCGCGATGTCCGCCGGCCAGGTGCCGACGCCGTCCACGGTTTCCGGCGCGGCCATGCCCGGCCGCATGACCATGATGGGCGCCACGCCGCCGAAATTGCACATGTGCGGTTCCAGCACCGCCAGCGCGATGCCGGCGGCCACGCCCGCGTCGATGGCATTCCCGCCCCGCACGGCGACGCGCTGCCCGGCCAGCGTCGCCAGATCGTGGGTGCTGCTGATGACGCAGCGCAGGCCGCGCACCGCGGGCCGGGTGTGGCGCGCGACGATGGCGGGCGGGCGGCGCTCGTCGGCGCTGGAGATGCGCGGCCTGTCGTCGGGACGGAAAGAGATCGGCATGATGGGCATCCGTCGCGTCAGGCCGCGTCCTCGACCACCGCGATGGCCTCGATCTCTATCATCAGATCGGGGTGCATCATGCCCACCTGCACGGTCGAGCGCGCTGGCGGCGCCTTGCCGAAACGGCGCGCATAGATGTCGTTGACCGTCTGGAAATGGCGCGCGTCGGTGACGAACACCGTGGTCTTGACCACGTCCTCGAAACCCGCGCCGCCGGCGGCCAGGACCTTCTCCAGGTTGTCCAGGGTCTGTTCGGTCTGGCGCGCGATGTCGCCCACGCCCACCAGGTTGCCTTCGGCATCCAGCGGGGCCATGCCGCTGCAGAACACCAGGCGGCCGGCCTTGACGCCGACGGACAGCGCCAGGCCCAGCGTAGGAATGGAATCGATCTTCAGTCTTTCTTTTTGCATGTCGTTGTTCTCTGTATGGATGGCTTGCGCGGATGAAGCGTTCAGGAAACCGCGTCGGACCCGCGCCCGTCCGCCACGATGGTGGTCTCGAGCATGCCGAGTCCGTCTATTTCGGCCCGCACCACGTCGCCGGGCTTGAGCAGCCAGGACGCCGGATCGCGGCTGAAGATGCCCACGCCCGCCGGCGTTCCCGCGGTGATCACGTCGCCCGGCTCGAAGGTGTAGCGGGCCGACCAGTACGACAGGATCCGCGCGCAGCTGAACAGCGCCGCGCGCATCGACTCCCGCTGCCGCAGTTCGCCGTTGACCCACAGGCGCAGTTCGCGGTCGTCGGGATCGCCCAGTTCGTCCAGGGTCACCAGCGCGGGCCCCAGGGGGCAGAAACCGTCGAAGTTCTTGGCCAGGAAAGGATTTCCGCCCGAGCGGAACAGCAAGTCCCTCAGGCTGTAGTCCACGGCGATGGTCAGCCCCGCCACGTGTTCCGCGAAGGCCTCGGGCGCCACATCGGCGCAGCGCCGGCCGATCACGAACGCCAGCTCGACCTCGTAGTCGAGCTGGCTGCCATGCCGGGGCAGCACGATGGAGGCGCCGTGTCCCGCCAGGGCGCTGGCTACCTTGCCGAAGCCCAGCGGCTCGGCGGGCGCCTCGGGTACCGGCTGGCCCGCGGCCCGGGCCTCGGCGATGTGCGAGGCGAAGTTCAACCCCACGCATACGACCTTGCCCGGACGCCGCACCACAGGCAGGAAGCGCACAGCGTTGCGCGGCAGCACGACCTTGCCGTCCAGCAGCGGCTGGCGCGCGGCGGGATCGGCCCAGCACCCGCACGCCCGGTCCAGCGCGGCGCGCGCACCGTCCAGGGCCGGTTGGCCCTGGGCGAGGAAGGCCGCCATGTCGCCCGCCTCGGCGGCAGCATCGCCGCCCTGGTCCCGCGCGGCGCCCGACCAGGCCCGCGTGCGGGCCAGGTCCAGCACCGGCGCGTCGGGTTCGGCGCCCAGCAGCACCCCCAGCCGGGCCGGCCCGTCGGGTGCGAGAAAGCTCACCAGCCGCATCGCGTGGCCTTCACGAAACCAGGCTGGCGGCCACGGACTTCTGCTCCAGCAGCCGCGCGTATTCTTGCGCATCGACCATGCGCTCGCCGGTGCGCGGCTTGACCACCGTATCCGGAGCCAGGTCGCGGAAGGTGCCCGGAGGATCCCCGCCTTCCTGCACGCTCATCGCGGCGTCCAGGTAGAGCTGGCGGATCATCGCGAGCCCGTGGTCGGCCGTGGGCAGCAGATTCTCGTTCTCGTGGTCGATGACGGCGCCTATGCTTTCGACGATGGTCGCGTCCTCGCGCGATGCGCCCGGCGGCACCGTGTGCCCGAGCCTGACGGCGTCCTGCGAAGGCGCCTCGCGGTACTCCTGGTACGGCTCGGCGCGCGTGGCCACCCACGGCAGGTCCCAGCGCTCGTCGTCCGCGCACTCGCGCCAGTCGCCGGCATGGCCCGCGGGTTTGTACATGATGCGGAACATCAGGGTGTGGGTATCGTCCACCGGCACCGCCCAGCGCGCGGTGATGGGCGGATCGTCGCTGCCCGCGGCGCCGGAGATCCAGCGGTCCGTGTTGCCGCTATGGCTGATGGCCGGCAGCAGCAGGTTGTGGACCCGTATGCCGAAGCGGCCGTCCTTGCCCGGCACCGGCCGCGCCGACACATAGGCCACACCCAGATCGTGCTCTTCGAACCAGACCTCGGGCTCTGCGCGCAGGTCCTTGAACGACGGTGCATGGGTGAAGCTCAGATGCAGCGGATCCATCGCGTTCTCGATGGTCGGCATCCAGTTGCATTCGGCATAGCCGGTGACCTTCACGACGCGCTCGCCCGGATCGACCAGGAAGTTGAACGGCGGCAAGGCCGGCGCGGGCCGAGGGCCGAGGTAGGCGAAGACGATGCCGCCCAGTTCCTGGACCGGATAGGCAGGATGCCGCACCGAGTCCTTGAAGGACTTGTCCGGCTCGCCCGGCGTGGCCTTGACCCGGCCTTCGGCATCCATCAGCCAGCCGTGATAGCGGCATCGGATGCCATCGTGCGCGACGTTGCCGAAACAGAGATTGGCGCGGCGGTGCGGACAGCGCGACCCGACCAGTCCCAGGCGGCCCTGCTGGTCGCGATAGAGCACCAGTTCTTCACCCAGCAGCTTGACCAGCGTGGGCTTGTCGTTCAGGTCGGCGGAGATGCCGACCGGCCACCAGTAGCGGCGCAGCAGTTCGCCCATGGGCGTGCCCTTGCCGGTCTGGTTCAGGATCAGGCTTTCCTGCGCGGTGTTGTTGCGGGTGCGGGTGATGCGCGACGTCATGATGCTGAGCTTCCTTGTGTATAGGCGATGAAGCGGTGCGTCGTCCTACTTGACGACGATGTTCCGGGGGTCCGGCAGCCCCGCCGACGCGAAGGTCTGCGGACCCGTATCGATGCCCCGGCGCACGGCGGCGACGATGTCCGCGTGGACGACGGGAAAGACCACGGCCTCGGTGGCGATCATCCGGCCGAACAGCGCGCCGTACAGGCGGCCGGCCTCGGAAGGCGGCTGGCGCGCGGCGTCCTTGGCCAGACTTTCCAGTTCGGCGTACTTCAGGCCGAAGGGGTTGTATCGGCCGCTGGGAGACAGCAGCGAGGCGTAGAGCGTTTCGGGCATCGCCGTCTGGTGGGCAAAGATGCCCAGCGGCGACTGGCGATGCTGGACCGCGGCCTGGAACGATCCCGTGTCGGGCATGGTCTTCAGGTTCACCTTGATGCCGACCTTGGCCAGTTCGCCCGCGACGGCCGCGGCGAAGCGCGCATTGTTGGTCTGCACCACCGCGTCCACCGCGAAGCCGTCCACGCCCGCCTCGCGCAGAAGCTGGCGCGCCTTCGCCGGGTCGTACGAGGGCGTCCGGTCCAGCGCGGGATCATGCCCCGCCGTGCCTTCGGGAAAGAAATTCAGGGCTGCCGTTCCCCGGCCGCCGAAGATGACCTTGAGCACGGCCTGACGATCGATGGCCAGGCTCATGGCCCGCCGGACGCGCACGTCGGCCAGCGGCTTGACCACGCTGCCGCCCGCATCCCAGACGGCCATCAGATAGTGCACCCGGTTCGCCGCCGCGATGCGAAAGCCCAGCTTCTCCAGCGCGGCGGCCTGGTCCTGCGGCACCGCCGCCACGTCGAGCTGGCCGCTGCGCAGCGCATTGACGCGCGCGGCCGACTCGGTCATCTGCTGGATGACCACGGTGTCGACGCGCTGTGCCGCCGGGTTCCAGTAGTCCTTGTTGCGCGCGAATACATATTGCGTCCCATGCACGCTGCGCTGCCCATCCAGCAGCCATCCGCCGGTGCCGACCGGCTGGCGGGCCAGGGCGGTCTCATCCTGGAACGCCTTCGGGCTGACCATCATGCCGGGCATGTTCGCCAGCGATTCGAGCAGCGCGGGGTTGGGTTCGACGAGCTGCAACTCGACCCGGCCCGACCCCGCGACCGTGACGCGTTCGATGTTCCGGTAGACCGCCGCCCACGGACTGCCCTCGATGCGGCGGCCCCGTTCCAGGTTGGCCTTGACCGCCTCCGCGTCGAAGCGCGTGCCGTCCGAGAAGCGCACGCCGTCGCGCAGCGTCAGCGCCAGCTTGCGATTGCCGTCGGAGAACTCCCATGCCGTGGCCAGACAGGGCTCGAAGCGGTCTATGCCCAGGCGCGTGACCAGGGTGTCGTAGACCGGCCGAAGGTAATCGACCGTCTGCGGCGTCGCGCGCACGGGATCGAAGGTGCTCATGCCCACGCCCGAGGCCATGCGGACCTGCGGCGCCGCCAGCAAGGGCCCTCCGGTGGCCCCCTGCGCGACCAGCAGGATGCCGGCCCACAAGGTGGAATGCGCCAGGCGGCGGGCTTGAGAAAAAGCAACCATGGACACTGTCTCCTCGACGGCCGGGTCTTCGCTTCGGCCTTTATTTATTGCAGCAGCAATCTTTGCATTAGTTAATGCTTGCACTTGCAAGCGTTAATTTAAGCAAGCCATCGAGGAATGGCAACAGAATTCACCCGTACCTAGGGATGGTCCTAGGAATCGTTGCAGGAGGAGAAAGGGGAAAACCAGGCGCCGCGCGCTCGCGGCCCGGCTCAGATGAAAGGCGAGGCGCAGCCGTCCATCGGGATGACGGCACCGGTGACGTAGCTGGCGAGATCGGAGGCCAGGAACAGCGCGACGTTGGCGATTTCCTCGGGCTGCGCGAGCCGGCCCATGGGAATGCCCGCAACCTGTTCGGCCAGCACCTCTTCGCGCGGCCGGCCGCTGGACTGCGCCGCCACGGCCAGCCCTTCCTCGACGCGGTTGGTCCGGGTCATGCCGGGATTGATCGCGTTCACGCGCACGCCGCGGCCGGCATAGGCCTGGGCATAGCCCACCGTGGCGAGCATGAGCGCCGCGTTGGCGGCCCCGCCGCCGATGTGGAAGATGCCGGGCGACTTTCCGCCCTGACCGACGATGTTGACGATGCTGCCGCGCCCCCGGCCCGCCATCAGCTTGGCGACGGGATCCTGGATGTGCATGTAGCTGAAGTACTTGGCGTCCATGGTCTGCCGGAACGCCTCGGGCCCCAGTTGCTCGGGCGCGTACCGGCGCGCCGCGCCCGCCGAATTCACCAGCACCGCGATGGGGCCGCACTCGCGCTCGGCCCAGTCCACCGCCGCCTGCGCCGCCGCCGGATCCGACAGGTCGGCGGCCTGGACCCGCATGTCCAGGCCCTCGGCCTGCAAGGTCCGCCGCGCGGCGTCCAGGTTCTCCTGGCTGCGCGACACGCCCGCCACCACCGCCCCCGCCCGCGCGAAGGCGCGCGCGCAGGCCAGGCCTATGCCCTTGCTGGCACCGGTGACCAAGACGACGGAGCCGTCGAACGACAGCGTGGGAGCTTGCTTCATGTCGGGTCCTGTTGCGGGTTCGTGATCGTTGCGGAAAGGGCCATTATCCATCCAAGAGGTCGGGCGCATGGTTTTGCAGGATCCACAGCAAGGCCATCGGCCCCGCGTTGAAACAGGCGTGCAGCGCGATCGAGGCGCCTATGCCGAAGCGCACGCGCATCCAGCCCAGCACGAGGCCGCAAGCCCATTGCGGCAGGACCAGCAGCGGCAGCAGCAGCCAGCCGCTCTCGCCCAGCCGGAAATTGGCCAGGTGCAGGAACGCAAACGCCAGCGTGGCCAGATGAAAGACGAGCGGGAAGGCCCCGACGTAGCGCCGCAGCCATTTCCATGGCCAGCGATGGCCGCGCCACGCCAGCACGGCGGCGATCGCGCCGCAGGCCAGCGCCACGCTCGCGCCCGCAGCCAGGCTGGGCCGCATCAGCATGGCGGAAACCAGCACGGGCAGCAGCCAGAGCGCCGGAGCGGGCCGCCGCAGCCCGTAGCGGAAAACCATTTCCTCGATCACCGGCGCCCAGAGGACGACGTGGAACCACGACAGATGCAGCGCGTCCAGCCTGCGTTCGGCCCCCGAGGCCGTCGCAACCGATGCCGCCAGGGGGCCCAGCACCAGCAGGTTGATGCCCCACAGCACCAGCACCCAGCTCAGCAGGTGCGGTCCGCCCAAGCCGCCCAGCCATTCCTGTGAACCATGGCGCGGCGCGCCGGCCTGGCCGCCGTGCCATCCGCGCGGCATGCGCGGCCCCAGCCGCGGCCGCCTGACGAAGGCCAGGAAATCCGCGAACTCCTGGCGAAAGGCCGGCCTGCCCCGCCCCGGCGCCGCCCCGGCCGCGCAAGGCAGGCGGGCCTCAGGCATTGCCGCTGTGCAACTGCTGTATGGCCTGCTCGAACTCGCCCCGGAGCACGGCGGGAATGATGGCGCGCGACCGGTCCAGGGTCTCGTCTATGCGGGCCTGTTCCTCCTTGCGCGGCGGGTGCAGCACGAAGTCCACCACCTGCTGCGCCAGCCCCAGCGAACGCGGATGCCCGATCCCCAGCCGCAGCCGCCAGAATGCCTGCGACCCCAGCGCCGCCTGGATGTCCTTCAGGCCGTTGTGCCCCGCATGGCTGCCGCCCTGCTTGAGCTTGGCCTGCCCGGGCAGCAGGTCGAGTTCGTCGTGCGCCACCAGGATCTGCTCGGGAGCCAGCTTGTAGAAACGCGCCAGCGCGCCCACCGCCTGACCGGAACGGTTCATGTAGGTCATGGGCTTGACCAGCAGGATGGCCGCCCCTTCGAAACGGGCCTTGGCCACGTGGCCGAAGAAGGGCTTCTCGTTCGTGAACGATACGCGCAAGTCGTCGGCGATCTGGTCCAGCAGCCAGAATCCCGCGTTGTGGCGGGTGCGTTCGTAGTCGGGGCCGGGGTTGCCCAGCCCGGCGATGAGGCGTATGGGTTCGGACATGGAGATGCAAGGCGGGATTCGGGAAGGCCCGATATCTTAGCCTGCAAATGAAAAGTGACTGGCTGATCCCGTGATGCGGATTTGCCCGGCGGATACCGCATGTCGACTTCCAGGCCGCGTACTGCCAGGACGTACGGGTCACATGTCCGAAAATGGCGAGCCACGCCAGCGATCGGAATGTACGATGCCCCCATGCCTGTCATTGACGCCCCCGAAAGCGATGCCTGCTACCTTGCGCTGAAAGCGCGCGACGCGCGCTTTGACGGCTCCTTTTTCGCGGCCGTAACCAGCACGGGGATCTATTGCCGTCCGGTGTGTCGCGTGAAGACACCGCGTCGTGAAAACATCCGCTTCTACCACCATGCGGCGGAGGCCGAGGCGGCGGGTTTCAGGCCCTGTCTGCGCTGCCGCCCCGAACTGGCCCCGCGCGCGGCATCATGGAGCACGGAAGATGCATCGCGTATCCTGGCCTTGCAGGCAGCGCGGCTGATGGACGAACCCGATACCTGGAAACACGCGACCTCCACGGCCTCGGCCGGGGCGCCATCCGTTGGCGGCCTGATGGCCGGAATCGCTCGGAAGCTGGGCGTCAGCGATCGCCATCTGCGCCGCCTTTTCGAGGCCCATTTCGGTGTCTCTCCCCTGCAGTACCAGCAAACGCGGCGGCTGCTGGCAGCCAAGCAATTGATTGCCGATACCCGACTGCCCATGGCCCAGGTAGCGTTGTCCAGCGGGTTTGCCAGCGTACGGCGTTTCAACGACGCCTTCTCGCGTCACTATGGCTTGAACCCCAGCGCCCTGCGGCGCGCCAGGTCCGTGCCGGATGGCCAGGGGATCAGCGTGCGGCTGGGCTGGCGGCCTCCCTATGACGTGGATGCGATGCTGGACTTCTTGCGCTTGCGCGCGATACCCGGCGTGGAACAGGTGGCCGATGGTGAATACACGCGTACGCTGCGCCTCGCGCAGGGCGAGCAGACCCGCGTGGGCTGGCTGCGGGTGCGCTTCGACAAGGATCGCGCCCTGGCCGTCCTGACGGCCAGCGACTCGCTGGCTGCCGCCTTGCCCACGTTGATCAACCGCGTGCGCGCGGCACTCGATCTCGACGCCGACCCCATCGCCATCCATGCCGCCCTGCACACTGCCTTCCCGTCCAGCGACGGCGTGCGCGTACCGGGCACACTGGATGGATTCGAACTGGCCGTGCGCGCCGTGCTGGGCCAGCAGATTACCGTCGCCGCGGCGCGCACGCTGGGCAAACGCCTCGTTGCGGCTTTTGGCGATCCCATCGAAACCCCTATCGCGGGCCTGGACCATCTCTTCCCTACCCCTGGCGCCCTGGCGGCCGCGACAGGTGATGAGCTGGGTCGGCTGGGCATCACGCGCCAACGCCAGGCCGCGCTGCACGCGCTGGCACAAGCCGTGCTGGCCGGCCGCATCGCCTTGCATCCCGGCGTGGACGTCGCGGCGACTTGTGCGGATTTGCGGGCCCTGCCCGGCATCGGCGACTGGACGGCACAGTACATCGCGCTGCGCGCCCTGCGCTGGCCCGATGCCTTTCCCGCCGGCGACGTAGCGCTGCAAAAAGCCCTGGGCGTCGGCAGCGCCCACGCCGCCGCACAAGCCGCCGAAGGATGGCGGCCCTGGCGCGGCTATTCGGTGCTGCGCATCTGGCATGCCATGGAACGCGGCACCTCGACATGAACACATGCACCCTGGACCCGATGTCCACCCAGAGCGATCTGTTCGAACGCAGCGCCCGCTTCTCGATAGATACATCCTTTGGAACGGCCAGGCGTTTCGCTCTCGACGATCATTCCTGGATTGAAATCGTGCCCGGCTGGATGTCGGGGGCATCCCTGCTCTATGAGCAGTTGCGCAACGGCGCTCCCTGGCGCGAGCATGAACGACGCATGTTCAACAAGGTATTCCTTGAGCCGCGCATGACGGCAAGCTACCGACACCTTGCCGATGTGCCGCAGCAGGATCTCCTGCAAGCCGTTCGCGCGCTCTCGAGCCACTACGGCGTGGCTTACGACGGCTTGTGGATGAACCTCTATCGCAACGGGCAGGACAGTACCGGCTGGCACCGCGACCATCGCTCCTGCCGGAAGCTGGAATACATCGTGCCCGTCCTGACACTCGGAACGACCCGGCGCTTCCTGATCAGGCCGAACAAGGGCGGCAGTTCCATGACGTTCAAGCCCTCCTCCGGAGACCTGGTGGTAATGGGAGGACGATCCCAGCAGGACTGGGTGCATTGCGTGCCCAAGGAACCGGACATCGCGGGCGCGCGCATCAGCGTCAATTTCATGAGCTCGGCGCAAGGCGTGCGCGATCGCGCATGACGAATGAAAAAAAGCCCCGACCGTAACCGATCGGGGCTTCTTCAGACAGGGCGGCGGTGGACCTACTCCGCAGCGGTTTCCTCGGCGGCGGCGCCACCGGGCTTGGCGATGGCGGTCGCGATGACGATGTCGCTGGCACCGGGGAACGTCACGCCCTTGGGCGCCTTGACGTCGGCCAGGTGGATGGACGCGCCGGCGATGATGTTGCCCAGGTCCACTTCGATGAACTGGGGCAGGTCGTTCGGCAGGCAGGTCACTTCGACTTCGGTCAACACGTGGTTGATGATCGCGCCGCTGAGCTTGACGGCGGGCGAGGCTTCGGCGTTGACGAAGTGCAGCGGCACCTTGGTGTGCAGGGCCTGGCCGGCGGCGACGCGCTGGAAGTCCACGTGCAGCACTTGCTGCTTGTAGGGGTGCCATTGGACGGCGCGCAGCAGGACTTGCGAGCTCTTGCCTTCGAGCTGCATGCTCAGGATGGACGAGTGGAACTCTTCCTTGCGCAGGGCATGGTAGATCTCGTTGTGATCGAGCTCGACCGACAGGGGCGCTGCGTCGCCGCCATAGACGATGGCGGGAACACGGCCGGCGCGGCGCAGGCGGCGGCTCGCACTCGAACCCTGGACGCTACGCGAAGTGGCGTTGAATTGCATGGTTTTCTCCAAAATGCGGCGGGCGATATGCCCGCTCGCGGTGCACGGAACGCGACCATCGCATTCCGTCCGGCAGCGCCGCGACCAGCGCTTCCGGCTCGCCCCGCCGCCCTGCGCGAGGCAGGGCGGCGAGAGCAGAACTTATTCGACGAACAGCGAGCTGACCGAGTCGGCCCGCGAAATACGCAGCATGGTTTCACCGATCAGGGCCGCGCACGACAGCTGGCGGATGCGGCTGCAATCCCGGACCTCGTCGCTGGCGGGGATGGTGTCGGTGACGACCAGCTCGTCCAGGTCGGATTCGGCGATGCGGCCCACCGCGCCGCCCGACAGCACGGCGTGCGTGCAATAGGCGTAGACGGCCAGCGCGCCGCGCTGCTTGAGGACCTGGGCCGCCTTGCACAGCGTGCCGGCGGTATCGACCATGTCGTCCATGATGATGCAGGTGCGGCCTTCGACGTCGCCGATGATGTTCATCACCTCGGACACGTTGGCGCGCGGACGGCGCTTGTCGATGATGGCCAGGTCGACCTCGAGGCGCTTGGCCAGCGCCCGGGCGCGCACCACGCCGCCCACGTCGGGCGAGACCACCATCAGGTTGGACAGGTTGCGCTTCCAGATGTCGCTGAGCAGGATGGGCGCGGCGTAGATGTTGTCCACCGGGATGTCGAAGAACCCCTGGATCTGGTCCGCGTGCAGGTCCATCGTCAGGATGCGGTCCACGCCCACGACCTGCAGCATGTTGGCCACGACCTTGGCCGAGATCGCCACGCGCGCCGAACGGGGGCGGCGATCCTGCCGGGCGTAGCCGAAATACGGCATCGCGGCGGTGATGCGGCCGGCCGAGGCCCTGCGCAGCGCATCGACCATGACCATGATTTCCATCAGGTTGTCGTTGGTCGGTGCACAGGTGGGCTGGAGCACGAAGACGTCCTTACCGCGGACGTTCTCGTTGATTTCCACCATGACTTCGCCGTCGGAGAACCGACCGACGCTCATCTTGCCCAGTGGTATGCCGAGGTGACTCGCGACGTCCGCCGCCAGCTTGGGGTTGGCAGTCCCCGTGAAAATCATGAAGCTTTCTTGCGCCATGACGCATTGCCCGTGGCTGTGGCCCGGTGACCTGTAACCGAGGCCGATCGACAAAACAACAAAGCTGTTGATCCTGCGAAACGCTGACAGGCATCAACAGCTTTTAGGTCAAAGACTTTGGCTGGGGAGGAAGGACTCGAACCCTCGCATGCCGGAATCAAAATCCGGTGCCTTAACCAACTTGGCGACTCCCCAACTCGTTGCCCCCGCAGGAACTGCGTGAGCATCGAAACTTGCTGCGCTGGCGTCCGGCTGCGGCGGAACGCCCTCGATTCGGTGGCCGCTTACGCGGCCCAGTCCAGCAGCGGATGCGCATCGAGTCCGGCACATGCCAGGTTCACTCTCAACGCCGACAGCCCGCTGGGCTGGTCTTGCATTGTAGCGGCGATTCTATCCACCGCGCCATCGGCCTGCGCCTGCGTGTCGCATTCGACAAATAGGCACGCGCCCGATCCGGACATCCTGACCCGGGCGCCGTCAAGGGCCTGGGCAAGCACCGCCGCGATCCGCCCCACTTCCGAAAAGCGGGCAAAAACGACGGGTTCCAGATCGTTCCCGCAGGAACATTCAAATGTTCCCCGAGGAAAGTCCGCTATTTTGACGCGTGGCGTATCTCTTGTCAATTCAGGTGCGCGGAATACGTCGGCGGTCGGCACGCTGGCGTCCGGCTGGACCACGACGTACCAGCGCGGCGGCAGGTCGATCGCGGTCAGTTCCTCGCCCACGCCCTCGGCGAAGGCGTTGCGGCCGAACACGAACACGGGCACGTCCGCGCCCAGGGGCAGCGCGAGCCGCATCAGCTCGCGCCGCGACAGGCCGGTGCCCCACAGGCGGTTCAGCGCCAGCAGCACCGTGGCCGCGTCGCTGGATCCGCCGCCCAGGCCGCCGCCGGCGGGTATCCGCTTCTCCAGGCCGATCTCGGCGCCCTGCGCGCAGCCGGTAGCCTGCTGCAGGGCGCGCGCCGCGCGCACGACCAGGTCGGCATCCTCGGCCACGTCGGGCAGGTCGTAGGCGCGGACGATGAGGCCGTCCGAGCGGGCGCGGAAATGCAGCGTGTCCTGGAGGTCGATGAAACGGAAGGCGGTCTGCAACAGGTGGTAGCCGTCGGGGCGGCGTCCGACCACGTGCAGGAACAGGTTGATCTTCGCGGGCGCGGGGACGTCGCGCAATTCGGCGGTCATGGCGGCCCTAGGGATTGATGACCAGGCGCAGGTCCACGTCCTGCCCGCCTTCGTTGCGCGCCATCTGCAGCCGCGTGGGGCCCAGCGCGTCGTACTGCCGGGCGGTCACGCGCCAGCCCGCCTGGTCGAACACCAGCGGACGGCCTTGTTCGTCGCGCTCGACCACGTCGGCGGGCGGCTGGGCCGCCAGGCGGCCGTGCAGCCAGTCGCGCAGGCCGGATACCGGGATATCGCTGCCCAGCACGACCGCCACCAGTTCGTCGGGATCGGCGGCCCGGGTTTCCTTGCCGTTGGATTCGCGCAGCAGCGCCTCGCCCGGCACGGCCTCGACCCGCGCCAGGGTCGCGCCCAGCGGCGACACGAGGTCGAGCGCGAGGCGGCTGCCGTCGTCGCGCCAGGCGAAGCTGCCCTGCACCGCGTTCTGCTTGCCGCCCGCTTCCTCGATACGCAGCGCGAACCGGCCCACCCGCGACAGCGAGCGGCTTTCGTCCGCGCCCTGGGGCGCGGGGATGGGAACCGGCACGGCACAGGCCGCCAGCATCGCGGCCAGCGCGCCCGCGGCGGCCACGCGGGCCAGGGCCAGGCTTGGCAGGCGGATCACAGCGTCACGTCGAGGCGCGCCAGGGTGCCCCGCAACGCGGCGTTGGACGGGTCCTTGGACTGGACCTCGCGCCACAGCTGGCGCGCGCGGGCCTGCTGGCCCGAAGCCCACAGCACCTCGCCCAGGTGCACGGCGATCTCGGCGTCGGGCCGGATCTCGTAGGCGCGCTCGAGGTAGGACAGCGCCTTGGCGTTGTCGCCCATGCGGTAATGGACCCAGCCCATGCTGTCGATGATGAAGGGATCGTCGGGGGCCAGGTTCATGGCCCGCTCGATCAGCCGCCTGGCCTCGGGCAGCCTGACGTTGCGGTCGGCCAGCGAATAGCCCAGGGCGTTGTACGCATGGGCATGGTCGGGCTTGATCGCGATGATCCGGCGCAGCCGGTTTTCCATCTCGTCGATCCGGTTCTGCTGCTCGTACAGCATGGCCAGGTCGTACATCAGGTCGGGCGCATCGGGGTAGCGCTGGTTGGCCGCCTCGAGCACCTTGACCGCCTCGTCTCGGTCGCCGGCATTGCGCAGGATCTGCGCCTCGGTCAGGGCCACCTGGCTGCCTTCGCGAACGTCGCGCGGGTCGATCAGGCCCAGGATGCGGCGGGCGTCGTCCACGCGGCCCTGCTTGCCGCGCAGGACGGCCTGGCGCAGGCGCGCCGGCAGCGCGGCATCGGGATCGTCGACCTTGGCCAGCAGGTCGAAGGCATCGTCGTAGCGCTGCTGGTCCTCGGCGATCTGCACGCGCAGGAACAGCGCGTTGTCCGCCTCGGGCAGCGGCGCGGCGCCCTTGGCCGTGCGCTGCTCGTGCACGTCCAGGTATTGCCTGAGATAGCCGTCGGCGTCCGAGGGGCGCTGCGACTGGTAGGCCAGCACGCCCTGCATGTACAGGATCTCGAAATCCTCGGGGTTGGCGCGCGCCAGGGCCTGCAACTCGTCGCGCGCGCCGTCGTAGTCCTTCAGCGAGGCCAGCGCGCGCGCCAGCAGCACGCGCAGGTTGCGCGATTCCGCATGGGTGGCGATGAAGGCGCGCGCCCGCGCCACCGACTGCTCGGGCTCGGTTTCCACGCCCATCTGCAAGGCCAGCATGGCGGCCGCTTCGGAATCGGGCTGGGCATCGAGCGCCGCGCGGGCCTCTTGCAGCGCGCGCGGCTTGTCGCCGGCCGCCGCGGCGACGCGCGACAGGGCCAGATGCGCTTCCGGCAGGTTGCGTACGTCGGTCAGCGCCTCTTCCAGGATGGACAGCGCCTTGCGCTTGTCGTCCAGGCGGGCGACGACCCGGCGGGCATCGACGATGGCGACGGACTTGTCGGGAGCGGCCGCGATGCGGGCCCGCAGCGCCGACCCCATGCCTTCGACCCGCCCCGCCGCGGCGGCCAGCGACAAGGCGGTCTGCCGCGCCTCGACGTCGGCCGGGTCCAGTTCGGCCCAGGCCTGGGCGGCATCGAGCGCGCGCACCAGGTCGCCGCCGGCCAGCGCGAACTCGACCGCGCGGCGCGCCAGGCGCGGATCGCGCGTTTTCTCGGCCAGGTCCAGCGTCGTGCTGGTGGCGGGCCCGAAGGCGCCGCGCTGGGCGGCCACTTCCGAGGCAAGCACCTGGAACAGGATCTCGGCCGACAGATCGACGTTGGGGAGTGCCCTGGGCCCGATCGCGCGCCCCATGGGGGACAGGCTGAGGCCCGGAACCAGCAACTCGTCGGACGCCGGGGGCGCGTTCTGGGCGGACACGGCCGATACGGCCGTCGCCAGCCCGACCCATGCGGCCGCCAGCTTCAAACGATGAGCGTTAAACAACATGGCACAATTCCTTGGCGTATCGCCGACGCCGTCCATATTCGTTGATGTTAGCACTGCGCTTACTACCCGACGGCCGGCGGCGACAGGCGCGGATACGCTGGAACCCAGGCTTTACTCATCGGACTGCCGGCCGCGCCAACAGTTCATCGCGCGCAAGCAGCAAACGCCATGCCCGAACTTCCCGAAGTAGAAACCACCCGCCGGGGCATCGCGCCCACGGTGGAAGGGCGCGAACTGCGCCGCCTGATCGTGCGCGAACCCCGCCTGCGCTGGCCCGTTCCCGCCGGTCTCGCCGCCCTGGTCGAGGGGCGCCGCGTGCTGGCCACGGGCCGGCGCGGCAAATACCTTTTGATGCAATTCGAGCATGGCTGGCTGATCGTCCACCTGGGCATGTCAGGCTCGCTGCGCCACGTGCATCCGGACGAGGCGCCGCGCAAGCACGACCACGTCGACTGGGTGTTCGACCAGGCGGTCCTGCGCCTGCACGACCCCCGGCGCTTCGGCGCGGTGCTGTGGCACGACGCGGCGGCCGGACCGGTGGAAAGCCATCCCCTGCTGGCCAGCCTGGGCATCGAGCCTTTCGATGACCGCTTCGACGGCGGCTGGCTGTTCCGCCACACCCGCCGCCGCAGCGCCCCCATCAAGCAGGCCCTGTTGATGGGCGACATCGTCGTCGGGGTCGGCAACATCTATGCATCGGAAAGCCTGTTCCGCGCCGGCATCCACCCGCGCACCGCCGCCGGACGCATCTCGGCGGCCCGCTACGACAAGCTGGCGGCAGCGGTGCGCGCCACGCTGGACGACGCCATCCGGGCCGGCGGCAGCTCGCTGCGCGACTACGTGGGCGCGGGAGGCGAATCGGGCTATTTCCAGATCGACGCGCGGGTCTACGACCGGGCGGGCCAGCCCTGCCGGGTGTGCGAGACGCCGATCCGCAGGCTGGTACAAGGACAACGGGCGACCTATTACTGCCCTAAATGCCAAAGGTGACCCCCCCTACGCGCTTCGCGCGCCCCCCAGGGGGCGATGCGAGTGGACCGGCGGAGCCGGATCCACCGCATCCTGGGGAAACAATAGGCTGGCGCCAACTGGCGTATTTGCCGTGGCATGGCGTAGCCGGTGGCCGTACACTCCGGGGCGCGCAGCAGCTAGATGGAACACATGACATGATTGCTTTTTCCCGGCGCGTGGCGCAGTGGCAGCGCCAGAACGGGCGGCATACGCTGCCCTGGCAGAACACGCAGGATCCGTATCGCATCTGGCTGTCGGAGATCATGCTGCAGCAGACCCAGGTCGCGACCGTGATTCCGTATTACGAGCGCTTCCTGGCGAAATTTCCCGCGGTGGCCGACCTGGCCGCCGCCGACGAAGGCGAGGTCATGGCCTTGTGGGCGGGGCTGGGCTATTACACGCGGGCGCGGAACCTGCACGCCTGTGCCCGGCAGGTCGTGTCGGACTGGGGCGGGCGGTTTCCGCCCACGGCGGCGGACATCGAGACCCTGCCCGGCATCGGCCGCTCGACGGCGGCGGCGATCGCCGCGTTCGCCTATGGCGAGCGCAGCCCCATCCTGGACGGCAACGTGAAGCGGGTCTTCGCGCGCCATTTCGGCATCGAGGGCGACCCCACCAAACGCGCGGTGGAACAGCGCATGTGGGCCATCGCGCATGCCGAGGTGCCGGCCGACGGGCCCGGGGCGGCCGATGAAATGCGGCGCTACACGCAGGGCCTGATGGACCTGGGCGCCACGCTGTGCACGCGCGGGGATCCGGACTGCGGGCG
The DNA here is from genome assembly GCF_004216695.1 of Pigmentiphaga kullae. Lineage (GTDB taxonomy): Bacteria > Pseudomonadota > Gammaproteobacteria > Burkholderiales > Burkholderiaceae_B > Pigmentiphaga > Pigmentiphaga kullae. Next base: position 1,367,651 of record NZ_SGXC01000001.1, on the reverse strand, counting down.
CTGTCCCGTGCGCGAGACCTGTGTCGCGCTGCGCGAGGCCAGGCAGCACGAACTGCCCACGCCGCGCGAACGCAAGGCCGTGCCCGAGCGGCATACCGGCATGCTGGTGATCGAGAAGGCCGGCGAGATCCTGTTGCAGCGCCGGCCTTCCCCGGGCATCTGGGGCGGCCTGTGGAGCCTGCCGGAATTCGCCGACGGGGATCCCGCGCAAGCCTGCCGCATCCTGGGGGTGGCGCCGGCCGAGACCATCCGGCTGCCGGTGTTCTCGCACACCTTCACTCACTTCAAGCTGCACGTGGAGCCCTGGCACGTGCAGGCGGGTTCGCTGGCCCTGCGCGAAGGGGACCATCCGCAGGTCTGGCTGCCGCACGGCGAACTGGCCGACGCGGCGCTGCCCGCGCCGGTGAAGAAACTGCTGAGCGGACTGTTCGGCCGCAACGACCTGTTCCAGGCCTGAGGACCAGGAACTACCCGCGCATCGTCACGCGCATCTGGTAGCGGTCGGACGGGCCCAGCACGTGCTGGTACTCGATTGCCCGGCCGTGCCGGTCGAACGCCACGCGCCGCACGTCCACCAGCGCCGACCCGATGGGCACCTGCAGATCGCGGGCCAGGACCGGATCGGCCAGCGCCGCGCCCGCGGCCGCTTCTATCCTGAAATAGGGAAAGCCGGCCCGCGTCATCAATTCGCTCAACGCCTGCCGGGAAAAGTCCCCGGGCTGGAAATGTGCGGCGATGTCCACCGGCAGCCAGGCCGTGCTGTGCAGGATGGGCAGGTTGCCGCGCGTGCGCAGGCGCACGAGCTTCATCACGCGTTCGCCCGGTTGCAGCATCAAGCCGGTCTGCACCTGGAGCGGCGCCTCCACTTCCTGGAAGGACAGCAGCCGCGGCGTGCTGAGCGCGCGGCTTTCCGCGACCTGGGCCATGAAGCCCGACAGCGGCGTCTGCAAGGACACCACCGCCGCCGATTCGGCCACGAAGGTGCCGTCCCCCTGGCGCCGCTCGATCAGCCCCTGCTCTTCCAGGCCTTGCATCGCCCGCCGCACCGTGATGCGCGAGACGGAAAAGAGCCTGCACAAGGCGTCCTCGGTCGGCAGCCGCTCGCCGGGCTGGTGGCGTCCGTTGGCGATGCCGTCCTTGATGACGGCGGCGATCTGGTGGTGGAGCGGGGTTCCTAGGCTTCGGCTGAGTTTCTGCATGGGTGCGCGGGGCCACGGGTCATGCCGTGGAGCGCCATTGTGGCACGCCGGTCGCATGGGACCCGCTTTGCACAAAATTTGTTATGTTGTCATAATGATTATACGATTTCACCCCTGGATGGGGATGGGGAAAGATGGTGCCGATGCCGCGTACGCTCTTCGACAAGATCTGGGACGACCACGTGGTCGCCGATCTGGGTGACGGCTTCGCGCTGCTGCACGTGGATCGGCACCTGATCACGGACGCGGGCAGCAAGGCACTGGTCGACATGCGCCGGCGCGGCCTGCAAATGCGCAATCCGGAACTGGCCTTCGCCTCTCCCGACCATTCCGTCTCCACCCTGCCGGGGCGCGCCAGCCCGACGCCCCAGGGCGTGCGGCTGCTGGGCGACCTGCGCCGCGAAGCGCAGGCGCGCGGCATCCGGGTCTTCGACGTGGGCAGCGGCTCCCAGGGCATCGTCCATGTCATGGGGCCGGAACAGGGACTGACGCTGCCGGGCGCCCTGGTCGTGTGCGCCGACAGCCATACCTGCACCCACGGCGGACTGGGCGCGCTGGGTTTCGGCATCGGCGCCAGCGAGTTCGTGCACGTCGCCGTCACCCAGACCCTGGTCCAGGCCAAGCCGAAGAACATGCGGATACGCTTCGCCGGCCAGGCCGCCCCGGGCGTCTCGGCCAAGGACATGATCCTGCATGCCGCCGGGGTGGTCGGCACGGCCGGCGGCACCGGCCACGCCATCGAATACGCGGGCGAGGCCGTATCCGCGCTGGACGTGGAAGCCCGGCTGACGCTATGCAACCTCTCGGTCGAACTGGGCGCGAAGATAGGCATGGTCGCCCCCGACGAGAAAACCTGCGCCTATCTGCGCGGCAAGCCCTACGCTCCCGCGGGGCGGGACTGGGAAGCCGCGGTCGCCTACTGGCGCACGCTGCGCTCCGATGCCGACGCGCGCTTCGACCGCGAGGTGCTGATCGACATGGCCGGCATCGCGCCGCAGGTCACCTGGGGCACCAGCCCCGAACAGGTGGTGGCCATCGACGGCATCGTGCCCGACCCCGCCGGCATCGACGATGCGCAGCGCCGGCACGCCGTGCAGGCCGCGCTCGACTACATGGGGCTGAACCCGGGCCAGCGCATCGCCGGCACGCCCATCGACCGGGTCTTCATCGGCTCCTGCACCAACGCCCGCCTGTCGGACCTGCGCAGCGCCGCCGCCGTCGCGCGGGGCCGCAAGGTGGCCGCGCACGTCGAGGCCTGGGTCGTGCCCGGATCCGAACGCGTCAAACGGGCCGCCGAGGCCGAAGGCCTGGACGGAATCTTTCTGGCAGCCGGCTTCCAGTGGCGCGACCCCGGCTGTTCCATGTGCCTGGCCGCCAACGGCGACCTGGCCGCGCGCGGCCAGCGGGTCGTCTCGACATCGAACCGCAACTTCGTGGGCCGCCAGGGCCCCGGCGCGCGGACCCACCTGACCAGCCCGGCCATGGCCGCGGCAGCGGCCGTCGCCGGAGCGATCTGCGACGTCCGCGACTTCGAGGCAAGCCTGGCATGACGCCCTTCGACCGCCTGGAATCCGTGGCCGCGCCGCTGCTGCGCGACAACATCGACACCGACCTGATCATCCGGGTCGAGCCCCTGTTCAACGGCGTCGCGCGCGACGAACTGGGCCCGTATTGCTTCGAGTCCCTGCGCTATCGCCCGGACGGCACGGAAGATCCGGATTTCGTCTTCAACCAGCCGGCCACCCGGCATGCGCGCATCCTGCTGGCCGGCGCCAACTTCGGCTGCGGCAGCTCGCGCGAAGGCGCGGTCTGGGCCCTGCTGGCGCTGGGCGTGCGCTGCGTCATCGCGCCCAGCTTCGGCGATATCTTCTACGGCAACTGCTTCCAGAACGGCCTGCTTCCCGTGCGCCTGCCGCGCGCCGACGTGGAGTCGCTGGCGGCGCAGGCGCGCAGCCACCCCGGCGCCCCCATGACGGTGGACCTGCGGCAATGCTTCGTGGCCGGCGCCGACGGCGCGCGCATCGGTTTCGACATCCAGGCCCTGCGCCGCGAGGCCCTGCTCGAAGGGCTCGACCCGATCGCGCAGACCTTCAAGCGCAAGGACCTCATCGACGACTTCCAGCGGCACGACGCGTTGCGCCGGCCATGGATACACCACCTTCCCTTCACGCCCAAGGAATCGACATGACGACCTCGTCCTGTTCGCCGGACATCCGGCGCCGCCAGTGGCTGGCCGCGACGGCCGCCCTGGCGCTGTCGCCCGCGCTGCGCGCGCAGGCCACCTATCCCCAAAAGCCCGTCAGGATGATCGTGCCCATGCCGCCGGGCGGCGCCACCGACGGCATGGCGCGGCTGATCGCGATGAAGCTGGGCGAACGCTGGGGCCAGAGCGTCGTGGTGGAAAACCGCGCCGGCGCGGGCGCCATCATCGGCACCCAGGCCATCGCGCGGGCCGCTCCCGACGGCTATACGTTCGGACTGGTCATCAGCTCGCACACCATCAATCCCGCGCTGCGCAGCACGCTGCCCTACGACACGCTGAAGGACTTCACGCCGCTCACGCAGCTGGGATCGGCAGTGATCGCGCTCGTGGCCCATCCATCGCTGCCCGCCAGCGACGTGCCGGGACTGGTCAAGCTCGTGCGCGCCGAACCGGGGCGCCTGGAATACGCCTCGCTGGGCATAGGCACGGCCACCCACGTCGCCGGGGAACTGCTGAAGGTGAAGGCCGGCCTGGACATGCCCCACGTGCCCTACAACGGCAGCGCGCCGGCCTACAACGACCTGCTGCCTGGGCGGGTCAAGCTGGGCTTCGTCATCCTGGAGTCGGCGCTGCCCCACATCCAGTCGGGCAGGCTGAAACTGCTGGCCATCGCCAACGGCCAGCGCAGCCCCGCGCACCCGGACTTCCCGACCATAGGGGAAAGCGTGCCGGGCTACGCGTACGAAAGCATCTTCGGTTTCGTGGCGCCGGCCGGCCTGCCCGTCGACGTCGCGCAGAAACTGTCCGCCGACCTGATCGCGACCATCAAGCGGCCGGACGTCGTGCAGCAGATGAACGCCTGGGGCACCGACGTGGTCGCATCCACGCCGGCGCAGTTCGACGCCTTCATCCGCCGGGAAATCGACAGCACCCGCAGCGTGGCCAAGAGCGCCGGGATCAAGCTGATGGACTAAGGCCAGGGCCGCAGCCATTCCTTCTTCAGGTCGATGCCGAAGCCGGGCGCATCCGACGGCCTGACCTTGCCGTCCACCGGCACCTGCACGCCCGGCAGGCGCATGGCCTCGGCCAGCGGCACGCCCACGTCGGATCCCAACCAGTATTCCGCGAGCTGGGTTTCCGGCATGGCGAAATGGAAATGCTGGCCGAAGGGCAGGCTGGCGCCCGAATGCGGGAAGGTCGACAGGCCCGCGGCCTCGGCCAGGGTGTAGACCTTCAGCGCCTCGGTCAGGCCGCCGAACCAGCGCAGGTCGGGCTGCAGCACGTCCACGCAGCGGCGGTCTATCAGTTCGCGGAAGGCGTGCCGGCCCTTGTGGTCTTCGCCGGTGGCGATGGGCAGCGTGGGAACGGCCCGCTTCAATTGCGCGAGGCCGTCGGTATCGTGCGGCATCAGGGGCTCTTCGATCCAGCGCAGGCGATACGGCAGCAACCGCTCCATCAGCCGCACCGCGAAATCGACGTTGAAGGACATCACCGGATTGAGCATCAGGTCGGCGTTCGGCCCGACCGTCTCGCGCGCCTTGGCCACCTTCTCTTCCAGGCGATTGATGCCTTCGGTGCCTTCTTCGTAGTGGACCGGATTGCTGATCTTGAAGGCCTTGAACCCCAGCTCCATCGTCCAGTCGAGGTCGTCGCTGGTGCAATAGCAGTCTATCCACTCGCGGCAGGGACCGCCGATCAGGCTGTACACGGGCAACCCCAGCAGCTTGCCCTTCAGGTCCCATAGCGCGAGGTCGATGCCGCTGCGCGCCACCGAGGCCAGCCCGGTCGCGCCGAAGCGCTGGCACGACCGCCACATCAGATCGTTCAGGAACTCGGTGGCCAGGCAGTCTCGGCCTTCCAGCAGCGGCGCGAAGTGCCCGCGCACCAGCGGCGCGATCAGCGTCCCCCAGTGGCACAGGCCCACGCCCCACGTGCCGTCCTCGGCCGTCACCCGGATCCAGGCCTCGTCGGCGACCTCGCCCGGGATCTTGCGCAACTGGCGCGGGAACTCCGGGTACTTGTTGATCGGGAAGGCGCGCCGGGCCGTCTGGTTATAGCTGGGCCGCCGCGGCGGGGTCGGCAAGGTCCGGGGAGGCAGTTCGAGTTTGCATATCTCCACCGATTGGATCTTCATGCAGGCACTCCTTGGTGATCGCCCCGGACCGGAACACGGGCCTAGAGCAGGTGCGAAATCAGCTCCGCCGTGGCCAGCGCCTCGCCGGCATCCTTCTTCAGGGCTTCCATCGAGCGCCCGCTTACGCTGAGCGCGCCCACCGGGAAATCGTTGCGATCCAGCAGCGGCACGCCTATGCAGTTGGACGTGGGCGAGTTCTCGCCCTGCTCGGTCGAATAGCCGCGCTCGCGGATGGCGGCTAGTTCCTTTTCCATGGCGGGGATGGTCGTGATCGTGTTGGGCGCGCGCGCGACCATGGGGCGCGCCTCGAGCAGCGCGCGCGCCTGGTCGGGCGGCATGAACGCGAGCATGGCCTTGCCCAGCGCGCAGCAATGCAGCGGCACCGAACGGCCGAAGCGCGAATAGATGGTGGGCAGGTTGGGTTTCTCGGTGCCGCCGATGATCAGCACCTGACCCCTGTGCAGGATGCCCAGGTTGACCCGCTCGTTCATCTTCTGGGCCAGGGCCTGCAGGTGCGGCAGGGCCTCCAGCCTGAGCCGGTTGTTGTCCAGCAGCGAGGACGCCAGGGGCAGCACGGCGAAGCCGATGCTGACCCGGGCATCGTTGGCGTTCTGCTGCAGAAAGCCGGTGCCGACCAGCGTCTGGACCAGCCGGTGCACGGTCGGCCGCGCCAGCCCCACCACCGCCGCCAGCTCGCCCACGGTGGGCGGATGTTCGCACTGCGCCACCGCTTCGAGCACGGTCAGGGCCTTGCCCAGTGTCTTGACGGCGCTGGGCGTGGCGTCTTCGCCCTGGCTCCGGTCGCCTTGGATCTTGCCTGTGACTGCTGACACACTTCCTTCCTTTGTCCACATTTTGGACAGATAGTCTAAATTTACACCATCAAAGCCATTTTTTATTTTTTCTGTTCAATATTTTTTTGTTTTCGTGATAGATTGAACAAACAACCAAAAAGACTGGTGGCGACTGTAGCGCGACACCCGATCTGGAGGAAGACACCTTGGCCTCAGCGACAGGACTCCCTGCCGGGAGCGATGCGATCGTACGAGTCAGCGGGCTGACCAAGACCTATCCGGGCGACCGGAAGGGACATGGCGGCGTGCTGGCGGTGGATGGCGTGGACCTTGCCGTGCGGCGGGGCGAACTGGTGGTGCTGCTGGGCCCCAGCGGCTGCGGCAAGACGACCCTGCTGCGCTGCATCGCCGGGCTGGAACAGCCGGCGCGGGGCGAGATCCGGATCAACGGCCGCACGGTCTATTCGTCGCGCGACAAGGTGTTCGTCGCGCCCGAGCATCGCCACATCGGCATGATGTTCCAGTCGTACGCATTGTGGCCTCACATGACGGTGTTCCAGAACGTGGCCTACCCGCTGGCCTCGCTCGAGGGCATGGGCAAGGACGACGTGCGGGCGCGCGTGGCCGACGTGCTGGAACGCCTGGGCGTGGCGGGGCTGGACCACCGCTACCCCGGCGAACTGAGCGGCGGGCAGCAGCAGCGCGTGGCGCTGGCGCGCGCCCTGGTCGGTTCGCCATCGGTGATGCTGTTCGACGAACCGCTGTCCAACATCGATGCCAAGGTCAGGCGGCGGCTGCGCCGCGAACTGCGGGAACTGAAGGCGCAGGCGGACTTCTCCGGCATCTACGTCACCCACGACCAGGAAGAGGCCATGGAGCTGGCCGACACCCTGGCGGTGATGGAGAGCGGCCGCATCACCCAGCTGGCCAGCGGGCGCGAGGTCTACGAGCACCCCGCCTCGCTGTACGTGGCCGAGTTCGTCGGCGAAATCAACCGCGTGCAGGGCCGGGTGGAAACGGTCGCCGGCAACGGCGCGACCGTTTCCACGCCGCTGGGCAGCCTGCCCGTGGCCGGCGTGCCTCCGGGCGCCCGGCCGGGCGACGCGGGATGGCTGACGATACGGCCGGAACGCATCGCCGTCGTGCCCGCCGGATCGGCGCCCCCCGCTGGCGGGCCGCGCTTCTCCGGCATCGTGCGGGACGCCATCTATTTCGGCGCCCGCCAGGAACTGCGTTTCGAGATCGCCGGCATCGCCATGACGGCCTGGACCGCGGGACGCGGACCGATGGGCGCGCCCGTGCGGCTAGGCGATGCGATCGACGTCACCCTGCCCACCGACGGGCTGCGATGGTTCCCGGCATGAGCGCCTACATGGCCCAGGAGCTTGCGCGGCCGGCCGCCCGCGCTCGCTACCGCGTGCCGGCCGCCTGGCTGATGGCGCCGCTGCTGCTGGCGCTGGGCGCAATCGTCTTCTATCCCATCATCCTGATCGTCGTGCGCGCCGTCGCGCCCGGCGGCCACCCGGACTGGGCCTTGTGGGCCGACACGCTGTCCGCCCCCGGCCTGCTCGCGGCCGTGCGCAACACCGTCATCCTGGCCGCCACGACGACCGTGATCGGCGTGCCCGTGGGAGTGTTCTTCGCGTGGCTGATCGAGCGCACGGATGCCCGCTGGGGCAGCCTGTCCCGCCTGCTGCCGGTCATCCCGCTCCTGCTGCCCCCGGTCGCCATGGCCATAGGCTGGCTGTTCCTGGCCGACCCGCGCGCCGGCTTCCTGGCGCGCCCGCTGATCGAGGCAATGCAGGCGGCGGGCATCGCCGTCGAGGCCGACCGGGTCGCCATCCAGAGCTGGGCCGGCCTGATCTTCCTGTACGCGCTGTGGGCGGTGCCTCACGTGTACGTCATCGCCGCCGCCGCGTTCAGCGGCCTGGACCCGAGCCTGGAAGAAGCGGCACGCATGTGCGGCAAGGGCCGCCTGCGCTGCTTCGCGCAGGTCTCGCTGCCGGCCATCCGCCATGCCGTGGGCTCGTCGGTGCTGGTCTGCGTCATCTCCAGCATCGGCCTGTATTCGATCGCGGCACTGATAGGCAGCGCCGCGCGCATCGAGGTGCTATCGGTCTACATCTACCGCCTGCTGAATTTTTCCTATCCGCCCAAGACCTCGCAGGCCGTCATCATCGGGCTGCTGTTGATGGTGGTGATCGCCTCGATCTGGCTGCTTCAGCGGCGCATCGCCGCGCGCACCGGACATGCGCAGATAGGCGGGATGGGCGTGCGCCCCAACCTGCTGGCGCTGGGCGGCTGGCGCTGGCCGGCCCGGCTGGCCGTGCTGCTGTACGTGCTGCTGACCTCGGTGCTGCCGCTGCTGGCGCTGATCGTGGTCGCGCTGCAGCCGTTCTGGCGTTCGCGCATCGTGCTGGCCGATCTCGCGTTCGACAACTTCGCGGAATTCGGCGCCTCGTCCGCGGCGCGCGACGCGATCTGGAACAGCACGATGCTGGCCATCTGCGCCGCCACCGCCGCGGTCCTGGCCGCGGGGCTGATCGCCGTGGTGGCGCGCCACGCCGGCGGCCGGCGCGAACAGGCGCTGGGCATCGTCACCAAGGTGCCCGCCGCCATCCCGCACATCGTCTTCGCGGTGGGCGTGCTCGTGGCCTTCGGCTTCGCGCCCTTGCGCCTGGGCGGCACCTGGCTGATCCTGCTGCTGGCCTACGTGGCCATCTACCTGCCCACGGCCTCGATCGCTTCCGAAGCGTCGGTGCAGCAGGTCGGCAATCAATTGACCGAAGCCTCGCGCATATTCGGCGCCTCGCCCACGCGCACGTTCCGCGCCGTCCAGCTGCCGCTGATCCTGCCCGGCCTCGCGGCGGGCTGGGCCTCGATCTTCGCGCTGGTGCTGGGCGAACTGAACGCGGCGGCGATCCTGTCGGGCCCGCGCAACCCGGTCATCGGCTACCTGATCCTCACGCTGTTCGACAACGGCACCTATTCGCAGCTCGCCGCCATCGGCAGCATCATCGGCATCGTCTCGGCCATCGCCGTGTCCGCCGTGCTGCTGTTGGGGCGCCCTCGTTTCGCCCGCTCCGCGACCGCCTAGCGGCATTCCTTCAGGAAGGAGACACGATCATGCCGGACTCCGCATCCACCCTTGCCCGCCTGTTTCCGCGCGCCGCCGGCGGACTCGCCCTGGGCGCCGCCCTGGCCCTGTTCCAGCCGGCGGCGGCGCAGGGAACACAGGACGTGGAACAGCCCGCCGCCCTCGTCAAGGCCGCCCAGGCCGAAGGGCAGCTCATGATCTATTCCTCGTCGGACGAGAACCAGAGCAAGACGCTGCTTGCCGCCTTCGAGAAGCGCTACGGCATCAAGGGCGGCTTCATCCGCTTTCCCACCGGCCCGCTGATGCAGCGCTTCTCCACCGAGTACGACGCCAAGGACGTGCGGGCGGACATCGTCAGCGTCAGTTCCCCCGTGCCGTTCGAACAGCGTCCCGAGCGCTTCGCCAACGTCGACAAGTCGGTGCTGCCCAACCTGGGCAAGTGGCCGGACTTCCGCACGGCCGGCAAGCATTTCGTCTGGACCACCGACCTCGTCGCGCTGGCCTACAACACCGAACAGCTGAAACCGCAGGACGTTCCCAAGACCTGGTCCGACCTGGCCGATCCGAAATGGAAAGGCAGGTTCCTGCTGACCGACCCGCAGGTGGCCGACAACTACATGGGCTGGCTCGATGCCGTCGAACGGGCCCAGGGCATGGAGCTGCTGCGCAAGCTGGCCGGGCAGAACTACAAGATCACGCAAAGCGGCGCCTCGGGCGCGCAGATGGTGGCGGCGGGCGCCTACATCTTCAACGCGCCCACCTTCGCGTCCTTCTCCGCCCGGCTGCTGGAGAAGAAGGCGCCCATCGCCGTCCAGTACCTGGAAGGGCCGGCCATCGTGTCGCCCCGCAGCATCGCCATCGTCGCGGACGCCCCGCATCCGAACGCGGCGCGCCTCTACCTGAACTGGCTGCTGTCGGAAGAGGCGCTCAAGCTGACCTGCTCGATCAGCCCCACCTCGCTGGCGATGGCGCCGGACAACAGCCGCGGCTGCATCGCCGTGCGCGAAGGCGTGGAGATGCGCTTCAACGTGCCCGAGGAACGCAAGCGTGCCCTGGCCAAGGCCCTGGGCGTCGCCCACTGAACTGCCACGACGCGGAAGGAGGCGCCATGACACCGATCTGCCAGACTTTCATCGACCACCCCGCCGCCTGGACTGCGCGCGAACTGGGCAGCCGCCGGGCCCTGGAACGTCCGTTCAGCCAGGCCGAGCTGGACGCCCTGTCCCGGCTGCTGGACCAGACCGCCGGCAAGGCGCCGCAGGCCGTCGCGCGCGACGACGTCAGCCAGCCCGCGCTGGTGGCGCTGCTGGGCGAACTGCGCGAGACCATCATGCGCGGACGCGGCGCGGTGCTGCTGACCGGACTGGATCCGGCCCGCCACGGTCCCGAACGGCTGGAGCGCATCTACTGGGCGCTGGGCACGCACCTGGGCGAGGCCGCCGTGCAAAGCCATGCCGGCGACAGGCTGGGCCGGGTCGAACGCGACGACAAGGATCCGGTCGCGCGCGGCTATCGCAGCGCGGGCGAGCTGGTGATGCACACCGACTCGTACGAAGTCGTCGGCCTGCAATGCATACGCTCGGCGGCACACGGCGGGCAGAGCGCGCTGGTCAGTTCGCTGGCCATCCACAATGCGCTGCTGCGCGAGCATCCCGACCTGCTGCCGGCCCTGTACGAAGGCTATTACCTAGCCATTCCCGAGGCCCGGCTGGGCAGCAAGCCGGTCACCGACGAGAAGATCCCGGTCTTCTGCTGCGTGGACGGCCAGGTCAGCTGCATGTACGCGGGCAGCTTCATGCGCGAAGCCGCCCGGCAGAAGGGTACGCCCCTGCCCGGCCGGCTGGCCGAGGCGCTGGAAGCATTCTCGCGGACCGCCGAACGCGAGGACCTGGCGCTGCGCTTCATGCTGGCCCCGGGCGAGATCCTGCTCTGGCACAACTTCACCAACCTGCACTCGCGCACCGAGTTCGAGGACGACGCGCGGCACAGGCGCCTGCTGCTGCGTCTGTGGCTGACGGTTCCCCATGGACGCCCCGTCGCCCCCGAATTCGGCGTGCGCGGCGCGGCCTATGCCCGCGTCTATCGCGAACGACTTTCCTCCGGAGCCGCCTGACCATGCGAGTCATCTTCAGCACCACGATCGCGCGCGAACCGGTGCAACGCGCATTGAAGGCCTTCCACGACCTGGACCTGGTGATCTGCGAGGACCTGGCCGACGTCGCGCCGCTGGCCGCCCAGGCCGACGCCCTGGTCCTGTCCGATCCGCGCGGCGCGCCGGGCCGGGCCATCGCCGAGGCGATGAGGCAGCCCGGCAGCAAGGTGCGCTGGGTACAGCTGCTGTCGGCCGGCGCGGCCGGCCTGCTGGCCCATGGCGTGCCGCCGGGCGTCGTCATCACCAACCAGGGCGGCGCCGTGGCGCCGGCCGTGGCCGAGCACGGAATGGCCATGATCCTGGCCATGGCCCGCCGCATCCCGGCCATCTGCGACCGCTCGCTGCGCCACGAATGGAACAAGGCCTTCGATCCTCCGCTGGTGTCGATGGAGGGCAAGACGCTGGCCATCGTGGGCTTCGGCAACATCGGCGCGCAACTGGCTCGCCGCGCGGCCGGCTTCGACATGAAGATCGTGGGCCTGTCCCGGTCGCTGACCTCCAGCCCGCTGGCCGAGATGCGTCCCATGGAGGCGCTGGACGACGTGTTGGCCGAAGCCGACGTCGTGGCCGTGTGCATCGCCGCGCTGCCCGCCACCCGCCACATCATGGACGCGCGGCGCTTCGCCGCGATCAAGCCGGGCGCGCTCCTCATCAACCTGTCGCGCGGCGAAACCGTCGACCAGGCCGCGCTGCGTACGGCGCTGGAAACCGGTCGCCTGCGCGGGGCCTTCATCGACGTCACCGAGCCCGAACCCCTGCCGGCGGCCGATCCGCTGTGGCAGGCCCCCAATCTGTTCATCTCCCCGCACACCGCCGGCGCCGGCAGCATCCACACCGGCCGGCGCATCGCCGAGGTGGTCGGCGAGAACCTGCGGCGGTTCATGCGCGGCGAACCCCTCCTGCACCAGCTCAAGTCATGAAGATCGCCCGGGTCGAGCAATTCCACGTGGATGGCGGCTGGGACGACTGGTCGTTCCTGAAGCTGACGACCGACGACGGCCTGGTCGGCTGGTCCGAATTCAACCAGTCGCGCGGCCGGCGCGGACTGGCCTCGGTGGTGCGCGGCATGGCCGACCTGGTCATGGGCGAAGACCCGCGCGGCGTCGGACGCCTGTCGGCCCGGCTCTATGCCCTGACCCAGATGACCGCCGGCGGCCTGCAGGCGCTGGCCATCGGCGCCTACGAGAACGCCTGCCTGGACCTGAAGGCCAAGGCCCTGGGCATCCCGGTATGCGAGTTGTTCGGCGGCGCCCTGCGCAGCGAGCTGCCCGTCTACTGGTCGCACTTCGGCATGTACCGGGCGCGCAACCTGGACCTGTTCGAGCGCGTCATCGGACAGGCCCCCGTGCGCAGGCTGGACGACCTGAAACGGCTGGCAGAAGAAGCCGCGCGGCGCGGCTTCCGGGCGCTCAAGACCAACCTCCTGGTGTTCCAGGACGGCAAGCCGGCGACCATAGGCCGGGGCACGGGCGCGTTCGAGCTGAACATCGACCATGCCATCGAGCAGCGCGTCGTCGACCAGCTTGCCGCGCTGCGCGAAGGCGGCGGCCCCGGCATGGGCCTGATGATGGACCTGAACTTCAACTACAAGACCGAGGGCCTGCGCCGGCTGGCCCGCGCGGTCGAACCGCTGGCCCTGACCTGGCTGGAGATGGACAGCCACTATCCGGACGCGCTGGGCCTGATCCGCCGCACCACGTCCACGCCCATCGCGTCGCTGGAGACCGTGTTGGGCCGGCGCGCCCTGAAACCCTACCTGGATGCGCAGGCGGTGGACGTGGGCATCGTCGACGTGGTGTTCAACGGCATGGCCGAGTCGGTGAAGATGGCCGCGCTGCTGGACGCCTGCGAGATCAACGTGGCCGCGCACAACTCCCACGGCCCGCTGGGATCGCTGATGAGCGCCCATTTCTGCGCCGTCGTCCCCAACCTGCGTTTCCTGGAGTACGACGAAGACGAAGTGCCGTGGCGCCGGGAACTGCTGACCCGGCCCTGGACGATGCGGGACGGCAACTTCGTGCTGCCCGAAGGCCCCGGCTGGGGCGCCGATATCGACGAGGAAGTGGCCCGGGCGCACGCCGCCGATGCGTCGGCGTAGCGGCCCGATGGCCCGATCAAAGGAGACGACATCATGGCAATGAGCGCAGTGGACAAAGGCCGGAACGAGGCGCGCCGCCGGTTCCTGCTGATTTCGGCGGCGGGCCTGTGCTGCGCCGCGTCGGCGCGCAAGGCATGGGCCGCCACGGCGCTGCCGCAGGCCACCATGCTGGTCGGTTCGCCGCCCGGCGGGGCTACCGACAAACTGGCCCGGATGTTCTCCGAAGGCCTGACCGGACGCTACGCCGACCGCTTGATCGTCGAGAACAAGGCCGGCGCGGGCGGCGCCATCGCCTACGCCCACGTCAAGAACAGCGGCATCCGCGACGGCAGCCTGATGTTCTTGTCGCCTGCCTATCCCATCGTGATCTCGCCTCACGTCGTCTCCACCCTGCCCTACGACCCCCTGCGCGACTTCGCCCCCGTGGGCGTCGCGGGGCGGTCGATGATGACCTTCGCGGTCGGCCCCGCCGTCCCGGCCGGCGTGAAGACGCTGGCCGACTACCTTCAGTGGTGCCGCGACCATCCCGACCGGGCGCTATATGCCGCGCAGACCGGATCGAGCCAGCACCTGGTGGGCACGAGTTTCTCGCAGGCCGCCGGCGTCAAGCTCGACAACGTCTCGTACAAGGGCGATGCCCCGGCCCTGCAGGACCTGCTGGGCGGCCACGTGCCGGCCATCATCCTCCCCGTCGCCAGCGCCATTGCGCAGCAGCAGGCGGGCGCCATCCGGGTGCTGGCGGTAACCGGCAGCAAGCGGTCGCGCTTCCTGCCCGATATCCCGACCACCGGCGAGCTGGGCTACAAGGACATCGTGTTCCAGGACTGGCTGGGCGTCTTCATGCTGGCCGGCACGCCGGCCCCGGTGCTGGAACGGATGAACACGGCGATGAACGCGATCACCGGCTCCAGCCAGGGACAGCAGGCGCTGGCCAATCTCGGCTTCGAGCCCGAGCAGGTGACGCCCGAGGTCTTCGCCGGCATGGTCAAGGCCGACTACGAACGCTACCGCGGCATCATCGAGCGGACGCGCTTTCGCGAAGTATTCGACAAGTCGTTCGGCCGCTGACCGGCCACCGACGGTTCCACGGAAAATCCAGACATGCGCATCGCACCGCTCAACCCCTACGTCGGCGCCGAGATCGACGACGTCGACCTGTCCGCCGAACAGGCGCCCGAGATCTACCGCCGCATCCGCCAGGCCTTGATCGACCACGGGGTCATCTTCTTCCGCGACCAGACGCTCACGTCCGAGCAGTACGTCGCGCTGGCCCGCCGCTTCGGCCACCCCACGGTGCCGACCAGCGGCATCATCCCGCCCATCCCCGGCTCGGAGGAAATCGCCGAGGTCACGAAGGAGCCCGGCCAGGAACGCAACATCGGCGGCAGCTGGCACACGGACCAGGCCTACCGCGAATCGCCCAGCTGGGGCACGATGCTGCTGTGCCGGCAGGCGCCGGCCTCCGGCGGCGATACGCTGTTCATCAGCATGGCCTCGGCCTACGAGCACCTGTCCGAAGGACTGAAACGCACGCTCGAACCGCTGCGCGCGGTCCATTCCAATGCCCGCGTGCAGTCCCGCATGAAGACGGGACGGGCGCCGGATCCGGACGTCACGCACCCCGTGGTCGTGCGGCACCCCGAGGGCGGCAAGCCCATCCTGTACGTGAACCCGGCCTACACGGTGCGCTTCGAGGGCTGGACCGAGGCCGAGAGCCGGCCGCTGCTCGAGTTCCTGTACCAGCACGCGCAGCAACCGGCGCTGGCCTGCCGCTTCCGCTGGCGCGTCGGCTCGCTGGCGTTCTGGGACAACCACCAGACCTGGCACTTCGCGGTCAACGATTACGCGGCCGGCGAACGGCTCATGCACCGCATCGTGGTCGACGGGCCGGTATTCGGCGGATAGATACCCACCGGGCCGCGCCGCTCAGGCGCCGTGCCCCGCCTGGACGAACTCCTCGGCGATCAGCGCCGCCGCCTCGGACAGGCGGCCCAGGCACGCCCGCTCCATTTCCGGCGTCAGCAGTTCCGCGGGAAACGCCCGCGCCAGGCTGCCTATCACCTTCTTTTCCCCCGGCAGGAAGATGGGCACCGCCACGCCGGCCAGGTTGGGCGTGATCTGGCTGCGGCTGGTGGCATAGCCGCTGCGCCGGATCGCGGCCAGGGCGCCGCGGAATTCCTCCCAGCTGCGCCCCAGACCCGCCTGGGCGATCTCGTCGGCGCTGCGCAGGTAAGCCTGCCGGATACGATGGGGGGTGAAGAACGCCAGCATGGCGAGCGAGGCCGCGCCGCGGAACAGCGGGAACGGCATGCCGCGCGAGCGCCTCACCGCGATGGACTCGCCGCGGTATTCCAGCGAATCGGGGCCTTCCTTGTAGATGCACAGCACCTTGTCGCGATACAGGTTGTGCAGCAGCAGCACGCTGCCGGGCTCGCGCACGGCCGGCAGCACCTTGCGGCCCGCCAGGTACAGCGGATCGGTCAGCACCAGCATGCGTTCGAGTTCGACGATGCGGGGCCCCAGCGCATACATGCCGCCCGAGGACGGCGCCAGCACGCCCGCGTCGCACAGTTCCTTCACGTACCGGTAGGCCGTGGAGCGGGTATGGCCCAGCCGCGACATGACGTCCTCGACCCGCAGCAGCGGGTGCTCGACGGACAGCAGCTCCAGCACTTCGAAAGCGCGGGCGAGCGTGGAAGCCGGACGGGCGTTATCGGATGCGTTCACGGGGCGTTTGGGGCGGGATGGTGGCGCGGATTATACCGGGCATGCTCGCTCAATTCTATTAATCCTAAATAATGGGATGTTTGACGAATCCTGAATTACGGAATAATCTGCAAAAAAATGCCCCCGACATCGCGGGGCACACAAGACCGAAGGAGACAACGGTGGCCGGCAAGATCGAATGCGTGGTCCAGGGGGCCGACATCCTGGGCGAAGTCCCGCTCTGGTGCGACCGCAGCCAGCGCCTGTGGTGGGTGGACGTGCGGCGGCCGGCCCTGCAGTCGTATGAACCCGCCACCGGCCGGCATCGCGCGCAAAGGCTGGCGCCCGAACTGCTGGTGGGCAGCATCGCGCTGCGCGAGACGGGCGGCTTCCTGCTGGCCACGAACCACGGCCTGTACCTGTACGACCCCGACACCGGTCAGGCCCCCCAGCCCCTGCTGAACCCCGAGCCCGACCAGCCCGACAATCGCCTGAACGACGGCAAGTGCGACCGCCGCGGCCGCTTCTGGGTGGGCAGCATGCCCGATACCCGCCGCACGCCGGAAGGCAAGCTCTACCGCTTCGATCCCGACCACCGCTGCCACGTCATGCTGGACGACGTCGTGCTGCCCAACTCCATCGCCTGGAGCCCCGACGACCGCACGATGTACTTCGCCGATACGCACCGGCAGGTCATCTGGGCCTTCGACTACGACCTGGACGATGGCGTCATCTCCAATCGCCGCGTCTTCAAGGACTGGACACACCAGGCCGGCCGGCCCGACGGCTCGACCGTGGACGTGGACGGCTGCCTGTGGAACGCGATGGTCGCCACCGGCCAGCTGGTCCGCCTCACGCCCGAAGGGCGCGTGGACCGCATCATCCAGATGCCCGTCACCAACCCGACCTGTCCCGCCTTCGGCGGCAGCGGGCTCGACACCCTGTACGTCACCAGCCACTCGCAGCGCGTGCCCGAGCTGGCCCGGGAACCGCTCGCCGGCGGACTGTTCGCGCTCGACGTGGGCGTGTGCGGCCTGCCCGAACCACGCTTCCGGGGCTGAACGCGGCACCCCGGTTCCAGCATCCGCTCCGCGTCGTCCACGACCATGGCGCAGCGCCATGGAGGAGATCTTCATGCAACGAGTTCGAAGCTTGCTGTTCATGCTGTCGTGCGCCGTCTCGGCCCCCTCGCTGGCGGCCGACGTCGTCAAGCTGGTGGTGCCCTTCGCCGCCGGCGGCCCGGTGGACCAGGTCGCGCGCATCATCGCGCCCGGCCTGACCGCGGCGCTGGGCAAGACCGTGGTGGTCGAGAACCGCGGCGGCGCGGGCGGCGTGGTCGGCGCGAACTACGTCGCCAAGTCGCCCGCGGACGGCGCGACGCTGCTGGTGGCGACATCGGGCTACGTGATGTCGGCCGGCACGATGACGCAGCTACCCTACGACCCGCGCAAGGACCTCGAACCCGTGGCGCTGATCGGCCAGGTCCAGACCCTGATGATCGCCCGCCCCGACCTGGGCGTGCGCACGCTGCGCGAGCTGGTGGACAAGTCCAAGTCCGGGGCGCGCATCAGCTATGGATCGTCCGGCGTCGGCTCCACCATGCACATAGGCGGCGAGATGGTGAACGTCTACACGGGCTCGAAGATGCTGCACGTCCCCTATCGCGGCGCGGCCCCGGCCATCGCCGACCTGCTGGCCGGCCAGATCGACGCGCTGAACGCCGACGTCACCATCCTCGCGCCCTACGTGCGCGAGGGCAAGGTGCGCGGCCTGGTGCTGTTCGACACCCAGCGCTCGAAGCAATTGCCCGACGTGCCGACCTCGGTCGAGGCCGGCTATCCCGACCTGCAGATGAGCAACGCCTACGGCATCCTGGCGCCGGCGGGCACCCCCGCGGCCACCCGCAGCCAGCTGGAACAGGCCATCCTGAAGGTGGTCCGCTCGCCGGAGGTGTCCGAGCGGCTCGGCGGCATGGGCTTGAACGGGCCGATGAACACCGGGGAATTCAAGGCCAAGCTGGCCAGCGACTTCGACCGCTGGATCCCCTTCCTGAAGAAAACCGGCATCCAGGTCCAGCCCTAGCAACACGAGGAACCCCCGCATGATCGTCGAGCACCGCACCTACACGCTCAAGCACGGCACCATGGACGACTACCTGCAGCGCTACCGCACGCACGGCCTGCCCGTGCAGATGCGGCACCTGGGCGGGCTGGTCGGCTTCTATGTGAGCGAGATCGGTCCGCTGAACCAGGTCGTCCACATCTGGGCCTACGCCAGCCTGGCCGAGCGCGAACGGCGGCGCGGGCATCTGGAGGCGGATCCCGAATGGGCCGCGTTCAGGCAGATGAACCGGGGGTCGTTCGTCGCCCAGGAGGTGAAGATCATGAACGTGGCGCCGTTCTCGCCGCAGCCCGCACTGCCGAAGGAGCAAGGCTGACCATCCATCGTCGGCGCGAATGGCCAGGCATCCGTACGATGCATTTGTCCCCCCGCCGCGATGCGCCTAGGCTGTAGCCTTCATGCACCCCGGAGGCATACATGCAAAGGCTGGAACTGCTGCGGCGCATCTACGCGAAGGACCGCGACGCCCTGTACGGCAACCTGCATATGGATTTCGTCTGCCACACGCCCGGCTCCAGCCAGATCGCGGGCAGTTTTCGTGGGGCCGAGGGCATGCGCTGGCATGTCCAACAGATGCAGGAATTGACTGGACAGACCTTTCGCCCACGTCACGAGGACGTCTTCATGCTGGCCGGCGACTGGGCAACCGTGCCCGTGCGGCTGGCCGCGTTCCGCCAGGGTAAGACGCTCGACATGCGCGCGTTCGGCATCTGGCGCTTCGCCGACGGCCTTCTCGCCGAACACTGGGAGATGCCAGTGGACCTGGCGGTGTTCGACGAGTTCTGGCGCTAACCAGCCGCCCCTCCGCTATTGGGTCAGGTTCAACGCAGGAATGAGCTGGCCCTTGATGCGATAGTCCGCGGCGATGCGACCGGTGAATGCCCGGCGATCCAGATACTCCGACATCTGGAACTGTTTTTTCGCGAGATCCTGGTAGTCGGGATCGTGCACGGCCTTGCCGCAGGCCGACTCCAACCTGTCGATCACGTCGGCGGGCGTACCCTTGCGCACGAACAGCCCGCCATAGCCGGAAGGTTCGATGGGATATCCCAGTTCGGCGCTGGTCGGCACGTTGGGAAACTCCGGCAGCCGCCTGGAGGCGAACACCAGCAGCGGCTGCAACTTCTGGGTGACGACCATCGCCGTGGTCACAGCCCCCAGGGCGACCTGCCCGCTGAGCAATTGCGGCGCCATCTGCGCCTCGCCCTGATAAGGCACATCGCTCAGTTCCAGGCCGGCGGCCCGCCAGAGTTCGAGTGCCGACAGATGCGGAGACGAAGCGGCTCCGGGGTGACCGTAGGTGATCATGCCCGGCTGGGCGCGCGCGGTGGCGCGCAGAGACTCGAAGTCCTTGTAGGGAGACTTGGGGCCGGCGGCGATGAAGAAGGAGTTCTCGAACGTCTGGCATACCGGCACGATGTCGGCCGGCGAGAACGGCATGCTCTTCATGCGATGAGGCTGCACGGTCAGCGGCGTCACGACGCTATAGGCCAGGGTATGCCCGTCGGCCGGCGCGCTGGCCAGCGAGGCCATGGCGACCACGCCGCCCGCGCCGGCCCGGTTGACCACCACGACCTGTTGTCGAAGCTGCTTGCCTAAGGCTACGGCGAAGCCCCGCGCCATGATGTCCACCACGCCCCCTGCCGTGAACGGCACGAGTATCTCCGCCGCCTGGCCCGGCGACTGGGCCTGCGCGGCTCCGGCCAACAGGCTCGCGCCCGTCGCACAGGCCAGGATATGTCGCATCGTATTCATGTCTCCACTCCTTCTCATGCATCTCAGGATAGGCCGGCCCATGCCGGCGTCAAATGGGGGCGGCCATTGCCTGCCTGGCTTGCCCCAGCAAATCGAAAAGATCGAGGCCGGGTTCGCGTCCCTGTTCGAACTCCCCGATGCGGAACGAGGCATCCTGGATGAAGGTGGCCCGCTCGAATCGGCGCCGCATGTAGGCATCGGTCAGCACGCGCCAGGGCAGCCCTTGCCGCACCAGATCCCCCAGCACGACCGCATCCTCGATGGCCATCGCGGCGCCCTGCCCGAGATGGGGGGTGGATGCGTGCGCGGCATCGCCGATCAGGACGACTCGTCCGCGGTGCCAGGGGGGGCCCATCATCACGACCTCGAGCGGCCTGTAGACCACCTTGGCCGGATCGTCGATGGCAGCCAGCAGGCCAGGCACCACGCCACCGAAATCGGCCAGCCGCTCTTTCAGCAAGACATGCAGCCTTTGAGCGGGCATCACGGTCCCCGGCTCCTCCTGAGTAACCAGCAGCAGATACATCAGCTCCCGGCTGATGGGAATGAAGCCGGCCTTGCTGCGCGGCCCCACCATCATCGCGCCCCAGGTCATCGCCTCCGGCCTCGGCATCATGACCCGCCACACGCTCTGGCCGGTGGGGCGGGCGCGCAGGTCCACTCCGAACACATTGCGCCGCAGCCAGGAATAGATGCCGTCGGCGCCGATCACCGTCGCATAGCGCTCCCGCCTGCCGTCGCTCAGGACGACGCTCGCTCCGTCTTCGTCCTGCGCCAGCGAATGGATGGCGCATCCGGCACGCAGCACCGCCCCGGCTTGGCGCGCGGCGGACACCAGGATCTCCTGCAGCGCCCGGCGGGCGATGCCGTTGTAGGCGGGGCGGTCCGGGCCCGCCACCTTGGGGCCCGGCACCTCCTGCAACAGCACGCCTTCGGCTGTCATGTAGCGGTAGCTGTCATAGCCGAACCCCTTGGCCAGGCACTGCCCGGCCACCCCCAGCTCATCCAGCGCGCGCAAAGCATTGGCGGGCTGAATGATGCCCACGCCAGCCACTTCCCAGGCGGGCTTGATCTCGAGCACGTCGACCTCGCACCCTGCCCGGCGCAGCGCGATCGCGGCCGCCAGCCCGCCGATGCCGCCACCGGCCACCAGGACACGGGAATAGTCCGTGCGTTTCATGCGTTCGCTCCCAAGAGACGCGCGCGGGCCGCGGCCAGCGCGGGATGATCGGCAGGCAGGCCCAATAGCTCGATCGCATTGGCGCCGAGCACGCATGCGATCTCGGCCGGACTCAGTCGCGTGCCCCGCAGCAGCTCGTGCAACGCGTACTCCCCCATGTCGAAGGGGTAGTCCGTTCCCGCGACGATGCGCCGCACACCCGCCGCCTGGGCCAGTTCATCGAGCGCTCCGGCCCGGAACACGACGGTGTCGAACCAGATCCGGCGCAGATAGTCGCTGGGCGCGACCCGGCAGGCGCCCGCCTCCGGCCTTACGCCGTAGGCGTGGTCGGACCGTCCGACGGCGTAAGGTAGGTAGCCCCCACCGTGGGCCGCGCAGAGCCTGAGGTCGGGATAGCGATCCAACACGCCGCCGAAGATCAACTGCGACAGGGCGACCGTCGTCTCCAATGGCTGTCCGATGACATTGGCCAGGTAGTACCGGTCGACACGCTCGCCCAAGGACGTCCCCAGAGGATGCAGGAACACCACGCACCGCAAGCGCTGCGCCTCGGCCCAAAATGGCTCCAGGGCGGGATCGTCCAGGCCGCGCCCCGTAGGATCGGACGAAATCTCGACTCCAAGCAGTCCGTGCCGCTCGACGGCATCGCGCAGTTGGGACACCGCCAGCGCCGGATGCTGTAAGGCTGCCGCCCCCAGGCCGAGGAAACGCTCGGGATGCCCGGCGCACGCCCGGGCGATGCCCGCGTTCTGCGTTTCCACCAGATGCACCGCCAGCGCCTCGTCGGCCCACGGGTAATACTGGGTGGGCGACGGACTCAGTACCTGTATGTCGATGCCCAGGCGATCCATGTCCTCCAGGCGCCGGCCGACGTCGCACAGGCGCTCGCCGATCTGCTCGCGCATGGCCTGGTTGTGGGCGTAGGAAGCCTGGCCCAGCAGCGCGGCCTGCAAAGCCGGTTCGCGTCGCTTTTCCTCGCGCTCCGCGACCAGCTCTTCGACCTGGGGGACCAGCAGATGGCAGTGCATGTCCACGGTAAGGTAGGGAAAACGGGCGACGGGCCGCGATCCGCCGACGCCGACTCCCGGCCGGTGGTGGCCGCAACAATGGCACAGCATCATCTCAGGTATCCTTCCGGCGGCGATACGCGGCCAGATCGGGGATATCGACGTCGTCCTCGGAAGCCAGGACCCGGACCAGCGGGGCCGCCGGCTCCTGCATGAACGCCGGCAGGTTGGAACACCAGCTGATGAAGCCGAATTTCGGATCCCACTCACGCGGCTGCCAGTGGTCGTCCAGATAGTCGGTGTCGGCGCCGTACTCGATCTCTCCGCCGGCGGGACAGTCCAGGTAATAGAACAGCGCGGAAGCGATGCGGTGGCGGCCGACGCCCAGCTTGCTGCGGTATCCGCGGCGAGCCATGTGGTTGGCGCCGGCCATCAGTTCGTCGATGTCCTCGACACCGAAGCAAGCGTGCAGGAAACCCGCCGAGCCAGGTGCGTGATAGTGACAGTTCTGAAGAAACAGCGTGTGATGTTCCGGCGCCCCGTCGGCGCGCAGGAACACGCCCAGGCCGCGCGAATGGTCGGACAGCCGGAAACCCAGGCGATGGCGGAAGAAGTCCCACGAGGCCTTGTAGTCGTCGACGCCATACACGACGTGATTGATGGTCCGGGGCAGAGCCCGTTCGCGCCATTTGCGCCAGGTATCGAGCCGCCGTACCCGTCCGGGCGCGTTGATCGGATCCGGCGCGCACATGACCGGCCGCCGGTCGAAGAGCGCCAAACCCATCGTCATGCCGCAGTCGGAATCGAACCAGCAGGTGCCATCGCCATCGCACTCGACCGGCCGATCCCGGGCCAGCCCGGCAACCAGCGCATCCAGGCTGGCGCGCGTGTCGACTCCCCAGACCGTCCGCACCCCACCGCCGGCGGGCGGCGCCGATACCCGGCGCAGCGTCACGCCGGCGCCATCGGGCACCGCGAAACGAATGTCCGCATCGCCCGAAGCCACCGGCACCAAGCCGAACTCCTGCATGAAGGCGGCACAGGTGCCCAGATCCTCCACGTGATAGATCAAGGAATGAATACCGACGATGGCCATATCAGTCTCCTTCCGCCACGCAACGGTTGCGCTGGGTGCCCATGCCGGATATGTGGCCTTCCATGATGTCGCCGTCCCTCAGGAAGCGGCGATGGTGCATGCCGTTGCCCGCCGGCGATCCCGTCGCCAGCAGGTCGCCCGGCTGGAGGCGGACATAGGCACTGACATACTCGATCTGCCGCGCCACGTCGAACAGCATGTCCGCGGTACTTTCCGACTGCATCACGTCGCCATTGAGGCGGAACTCGATGTGCAGATCCTGGGGGTCCGGCACGTGGCGCGCCGGCAGCAGAAAGGGGCCGCAGGGCATGAAGCCCGGACCACTCTTGGCGCGCAGCCAGTCGGACCCCAGCGACTTGATGTCCGGCCGGTAGACCAGTTCCCGGCGGGTGAGATCGTTCACCACCGTATAGCCCGCCACGACCTCCAGCGCCTTGTCGCGGGGCACCCGCCACGCCTGGCGGCCGATGACCACGCCCAGCTCCAGTTCCCAGTCGAACTGCTCGGCATCGCGCGGAACCACCACCGGATCGAACGGACCGCACAGGGCACCTCTCAACTTGGGAAAGGCATAAGGAATGCCTCGACGCGCCCGTTCATCGGTTCGGCGCGCGACATGCTCGCGCCGTTGCTCGACCGTCATCCCTTCCGTATCCGTTCCAGCCCCCTGGGCCACGACCAGATCGATCACATGCTTTCGGTAGTTCGCGCCGGTACAGACGATCTGGCCGGGGGCAAGCGGCGCATGGACGCTCAGCCTGTCCAGGGGCAGCCCGGCCGGCAGGACCGGCAGACGCGCAAGGACCTCATCGATGGCCGCCAGGCCTTCGTCCCAGTTCGCCAGCAATTGGGCCACCGAAACCGCGCTCCAGGGCAATCCGGCGGCGCGGGCCAGCGTCGGCATGGGATGAACCATGGACTCGTCCAGGACGAGTCCGACGAACGTCTCGTCGCCCGACCCCGTGAAAGTGCCCAGGGCATAAGCGGGCAGGTTGGCATGCATTTTTTCTTTCCATTGGAACGACGTATTGCCGTCATCCTAATGACGCGCTTAACATCTAACCAATGAATTCGTTGAATCCAATCCATCCATAAAACAGATAGATCATGCGCTACCACAAACTCGACCTGAACCTGCTGGTGGCGCTGGATGCGCTCCTGGGGGAAGGCAGCGTGTCCCGGGCCGCCGAACGGATCTATCTCAGCCAGCCGGCCATGAGCAGCGCATTGTCGCGACTGCGCGAACACTTCGACGACCAGTTGCTGGTGCCGATCGGCCGCCGCATGGTGCTGACCGAGCGGGCGCAGGCGCTGCGTGGGGAAGTGCGAGAGATCCTGCTGCGCATCCAGCAGGTCACGCAGCCCCTGGGCGGCTTCGATCCCGCCAGCGCGGAGCGCACCTTCTCGATCGCCGCGTCGGACTACTTCTCGGTGGTGGTACTTCCCCACCTGCTGGCCTATTGCGGCCAGCACGCCCCCGGCGTGCACCTGGACGTCTACCCGCTCAGCCCGCGGCTGTCCGAGGGCCTGGAGCGCGGCGACATCGACCTGTTGATCGTCCCGAGCATCTACGCCTTGCCCGACTATCCCCAAACCACGCTGTTCGAGGACTCGTGGGTCGGGGCGGCATGGTCGGACAATCCGCTGGTGGGTGACGTGCTGGACGAAGATCTGTACTTCGCGCTGGAACACGTCATCAAGCGGGAGAACCACGCGATGTTTCCGCCCCTGGACGAGCGCGCGCTGAGCGGACTCAAGCGTCGGCGCAAGGTGGCCAGCAGCGTGCCGCAATACAGCCTGCTGCCCATGTGCCTGCCGGGCACGCCATATCTGGCCACCGTGCAGTCGGGACTGGGCCGGCTCTACGCGCAATGGCTGCCATTGCGGCTCATGGCGCTGCCGCTGACGATCCCGCCGCTGGTCGAACTCATGCAATGGCCGCACCACAAGATCGGCGACCAGGGAATCCGCTGGCTGCGGGAAAGCGTGGCCCAGGTCTGCGCAGGCCGATTCGCGCCGGGCTCCTCGTGCGGAGCTTGCGTCCAGCCCTAGCTCTGCACCAGCGCCCGGTGCCTCTGTATCCCCATCAGGATGCCCGCCGCGCAGCCCAGCGTCAGCAGCGCCGTGCCCCCGTAGCTCATGAAGGGCAGCGGCACGCCCACCACGGGCAGGATGCCGCTGACCATGCCCATGTTCACGAAGGCATAGACGAAGAACACCATGGTCAGCGCCCCCGCCAGCAGGCGCGAGAAGACCGACGGGGCGTTCGCGGCGATGGTCAGCCCGCGCACCAGCAGCAGCAGGTACAGGAACAGCAGCAGCAAATTGCCGACGAAGCCGAATTCTTCGGCGAAGACCGCGAAAATGAAGTCGGTGGTGCGTTCGGGAATGAAGTCGAGATGGGTCTGGGTGCCCTGCATGTAGCCCTTGCCCAGCATTCCGCCCGACCCGACCGCGATGGCCGACTGGATGGTGTGGAAGCCCTTGCCCAGGGGGTCGGAAGCGGGGTTGAGCAGCGTGCAGACGCGGTGCTTCTGGTAGTCGTGCAGTACCACCCAGTCCAGGCCGTCGGTGCACAGGGTGTCTTCCAGCGAGACCAGGGTGCCCAGCGCGATCACGCTTACCAGCGTGATGGGCACCAGCAGGCGGAACGACAGGCCGGCGAAGAACAGCACGAAGAACCCGGCGCCGAACACCAGCAGCGCGGTGCCCAGGTCGGGCTGCAGCACGATCAGCGAAAACGGCGTCAGCATCAGGATCGCGGCCACGATGAAGTCGCGTATCCGCAAGGTGCCCTGGTGTTTGTGGAAGTACCAGGCCAGCATCATGGGCACGGCGATCTTCATCACCTCGGAGGGCTGGATGCGGGTGAAACCCAGGTTCAGCCAGCGCGTGGCGCCCTTGCTGGTCTCGCCGGCGAACTCCACGCCGAACAGCAGGACCAGCCCGATCAGGTAGACCGGCACCGCCAGCCGCATCAGCGTCTGGGGCGAGAGCTGCGCCAGCAGCCACATCGCCAGCAGCGCGATGCCGTAGTTGCGCAATTGGTCGGCGAAGCGGCCGTCGAAACCACCGCCGGCCGAGTACATGGACATGAGCCCGATGCCGGCCAGGGCCATCAGGATCAGCAGCATGGGAACGTCGAACACCGC
Source organism: Pigmentiphaga kullae (assembly GCF_004216695.1). Classification (GTDB taxonomy): domain Bacteria; phylum Pseudomonadota; class Gammaproteobacteria; order Burkholderiales; family Burkholderiaceae_B; genus Pigmentiphaga; species Pigmentiphaga kullae. Next base: position 1,340,957 of record NZ_SGXC01000001.1, on the reverse strand, counting down.
GACCGTGCGCAGCAGGACGGTGCGCCAGGTCAGGCGGTTGAACAGGCCCGGTCCGTCAATCACCGGAAGCCTCCACAGGTTGGGGTGGCGTATCGGGCACGGGCCCGCCGGGGCGCTTGCCCAGCAGCCAGAAGTCGAATACCTGGCGCGCCACGGGCGCGGCCACGGTGGCGCCCCAGCCGGCGTTCTCGACGATCAGGGCCACCGCGATGCGCGGATGGTCCAGCGGCGCGAAGGCCATGAACAGGGCGTGGTCGCGCAGCCGCTCGTCGATGCGGCTGGCGTTGTAGCGTTCGCCCGTGCGCAGGCTGTAGACCTGCGCCGTGCCGGTCTTGCCCGCCGCGACATAGGGCGCGCCGGCGAAGGCCCGCGCCGCGGTGCCGCTGCGCGTGACCGAGGCCATGGCCTGCTTGATCATCTTGATGTTCTCGGGCTTGAGCGCAATGCGGTAGCTTTCGTGGGGAACGGTCAGGGTCTGTTCGCCGGTGGCGCTGTCCTGCAAGGACTTGACCAGGTGGGGCTTCATGTAGACGCCGTCGTTGGCCAGCACCGAGGTGGCCTGGGCCAGTTGCAGCAGGGTAAAAGCGTTGTAGCCCTGGCCCACGCCGATGGATATGGTCTCGCCCGCGTACCAGCGCTGCTGCTCGGGCTTGGAATAGGCCCGCCGCTTCCAGGCGGTGGACGGCAGGATGCCGGTTTTCTCGCCGCCCAGGTCGATGCCGGTGATCTGGCCGAAACCGAAGGGTTTCATGAAATCGTGGATGGCATCCACGCCCAGGTCGGCGGCCAGCGAATAAAAGTAGGTGTCGGACGAGACTTCCAGCGCGCGGCGCATGTCTATCGTGCCGTAGGCCCGTTCCCCGGAGTTGCGGTAGCGCCGGTCGCCGAATTCGAAATAGCCCGGGTCGTACATGGTGCCGGTGAAGGTCCGCTTGCCCAGCTCCAGCCCGGCCAGCGCCATGAAGGGCTTGTAGGTGGAGCCGATGGGATAGGTGCCGTACAGCGGCCGGTTGATCAGCGGACGATCGGGCGATTCGTTCAGCGCCTTCCAGTTGTCCACGTCGATGCCGTCGACGAACAGGTTGGGATCGAACGACGGGCGGGACACGAAGGCCAGGATGTCGCCGGTGGACGGTTCGATCGCCACCAGCGCGCCGCGCCGGTTGCCGAACGCCGTCTCGGCGATCTTCTGCAGTTCGACGTCGATGGACAGGATCAGGTTCTTGCCCGAGACGGGCGGCGTGCGCGACAAGGTGCGCACCGCGCGGCCCGAGGCGGTTACCTCGACTTCCTCGACCCCGGTCTTCCCGTGCAGAACGGCTTCATAGGACTTCTCCAGGCCTTCCTTGCCTATGTAGTCCGTGCCTCGATAGTTGGAAATGGTGCCATCTTCCTCCAACCTGCCGATATCCCGCTGCGAAATCCGCCCTATATAACCGATGACGTGCGCCGCGGTCTCGCCCTGGGGATAGTTGCGCAGCAACCGCGCGCGGATCTCCACCCCCGGAAAACGATAGGCCTGGGCGGCGAAGCGGGCGACCTCCTCGTCGGTCAGGCGACTGCGGATGGGCAGGCTCTCGAAGCGCCGCGACTCGCCCAGCAATTGGCGGAAACGGCGGCGGTCGCGGGCATCGATGTTGACCACCTCGGCCAGTTGCTCGATGGTCTGGTCCAGTTTGCCCGCCTTGGAGGGCGTGATCTCCAGCGTATAGGCCGAGTAATTGCGGGCCAGCAGCGCGCCGTTGCGGTCCACGACGATGCCGCGATGGGGCGTGATGGGCACGACCGAGATGCGGTTCTGCTCGGCCCGGGCGGCATAGGCGTCGTGGTTGGCGACCTGCAGGTACCAGAAGCGGGACCCGAGCAGACCGAAGCAGACGAGAACGAGCCCCACCGCCACCAGCAGGCGCAGGCGGAAATGCTGGAGTTCGCGCTCGGTATTCTTGAGTTCGGTCATGTGCTGCGGAAACCCGGCTCCTGTGGGGCCGGACGGTGTTACGGAGGGCTCCGCCCTAGATGGGACGCGTGTCGTCGGGATCCACCGGCCTGCGCTGGGGGGCTTGCAGGATCCAGCCCGCCAGCGGCCACAGCAGGGCCGAGATCACGCTGTTCAGCGCCCACCACCAGCCGGGCCAGGTTCCGTCGAGCCAGCCGCGGATAGAGAATACCGTGAGTTCGGAGACGAAAAAAACCGGCAGCACATGCAGGGCCTGCAGCCAGGGCGAGAACCACGACAGCCGCCGGTGCATCAGCAGCGCCAGATAGACCATCAGGGTATAGGACAGCGCATGCTCGCCCAGGCGGGCCGATCCGTGCACGTCCATCAGGATGCCGAAGACGAAGGCTGTCAGCATGCCCACGCGCCGGGGCTCGTGGACGCTCCAGAATACCAGGCAGATCGCCAGCGCGTCGGGTATGCCGCCCACCTGGCCCCAGGGCAGCAGGTTGAGCAGCCAGGCCAGGAACAGCGTGAGCCAGATGAAGCGGGGCTCGACCGGCAGGAGGAGGTGTTCAGTGGGAACCCGCGAACGTGGCAGCGTAGAGGGAGCTTTCAACGGAAGCCCCCCCCTACGCGCTGACGCGCGCCCCCCAGGGGGCGGCACCGGTGGACCGGCAAAGCCGGATCCACGGTGCCCTGGATGAGGAGATCTGCTTTCATCGGCTGGGAGTAGCGCTTGGCTTTATGGATGACTGGGGCGACAGCTTGGACGACTCGCTCTTGGAGGATTCGTCCCCCGAGGCGCCGGCAAGTTCCGGCTTGATCGTCTGCAGCACCAGGAAATGCCGGTAGCGCTCGACGCCGGCCACCGGCTTGCACAGGATGCGGGCGAAGCCGGAACTGGCATCGCGTTCGACCGATTCGACCGTGGCCACCGGCAGGCCCTCGGGATAGATGCCGTCCAGCCCGCTGGTGACCAGGGTGTCGCCCACCTGGATGTCGGCGTCGGACGCCATGAAGCGCAGGCCCAGCCGGCCCGGGATCTCGCCGCCGGAGGTGATGCCGCGCAGGCCGTTGCGCAGCACCTGGATGGGAATGGACTGCACGCGGTCGGTCAGCAGCGCGACCTCGGAGGTCATGGGCGAGGTGCGCACCACCTGCCCCACCACGCCGCCATCGTCGATGACCGGCATGCCGGCGATGATGCCGTAGTGGCTGCCCTTGTCGATGATCAGCCGGCGCGAGAAGGCGTCGCGCGACTCGTACAGCACCTGCACCAGGACGGCGGGGGCCGGGACGCGTTCGCTGGCGCCCAGCAGCCGGCGCAACTGGGCGTTCTCGGAGGCCAGTTGCGCCGCCTGGGCGGTGGACTGGGCCATCTCGATGCGCTGGCGGCGCATCAGCTCGATTTCCTGCTGGACGCTGCTGTTGACCTCGAAGAAATCGGACACGTAGCGCACGCCGTCCCGGGGCAGCAGCATGACGCGCTGGAACGGATACAGGACCACGCTGACCGCCTCGCGCAAGGCGTCGAGCGCCCGCATGCGGGTGTCGACCACCAGCATGACCACGGACAGGAAAACGAAGAACGCCAGCCGGACCAAGGCCGGCGGCCCCTGCTTGAAAAACGACGGTGGACTGTATTGCATGAAGGTTTGTCCAGCGTCCGGCGATGCCGGGACAGGTCCCGAGGAAAAAAGACCGGGGCGAACCGCTTGTCAGCCGCTTCGCCCCGTCGCGTTGGCAACCACGAGGAAAGATTACTCGTTCGTGAAGATGGCGCCCAGTTTGTCCATGCGCTCGAGCGCCTGGCCGCAGCCGCGCACCACGCAGGTCAGCGGGTCCTCGGCCACGATGACGGGCAGGCCGGTTTCCTCTTGCAGCAGGCGGTCCAGGTCGCGCAGCAGCGCACCGCCGCCGGTCAGCATGATGCCCTTCTCGGTGATGTCGGCGCCCAGTTCGGGCGGGGTCTGCTCCAGCGCGATCTTCACGGCCGAGACGATCTGGTTCAGCGGATCGGTCAGCGCCTCGAGGATTTCATTGGAAGAAACGGTGAAGCTGCGGGGGATGCCTTCGGACAGATTGCGGCCCTTGACTTCCATTTCCTTGACCTCGGAGCCGGGGAACGCCGATCCGATGGCCTTCTTGATGAGTTCGGCAGTGGGTTCGCCGATCAGCATGCCGTAGTTGCGGCGGATGTAGTTGACGATGGCCTCGTCGAACTTGTCGCCGCCCACGCGCACCGAACCCTTGTAGACCATGCCGCCCAGCGAGATCACGGCGACCTCGGTGGTGCCGCCGCCGATGTCCACCACCATCGAGCCGCTGGCGTCGGAAACCGACAGGCCGGCGCCGATGGCCGCGGCCATGGGTTCCTCGATCAGGAACACCTGGCTGGCGCCCGCGCCCAGGGCCGATTCCCGGATCGCCCGGCGCTCGACCTGCGTGGAGCCGCAGGGAACGCAGATGATGATGCGGGGGCTGGGGGCGAACAGGCCCTTGGGGTGGACCATGCGGATGAACTGCTTGAGCATCTGCTCGGTCACGGTGAAGTCGGCGATCACGCCGTCCTTCATGGGACGGATGGCCTCGATGTTGCCGGGCACGCGGCCCAGCATCTGCTTGGCTTCCTTGCCCACCGCCTGGATCGTTTTCTTGCCGCTGGGCCCGCCTTCCTGGCGGATGGCCACCACCGAGGGTTCGTTCAGCACGATGCCCTTGCTGCGGACGTAGATCAGCGTGTTGGCGGTGCCAAGGTCGATCGCCAGATCATTGGAAAAATAACTGCGCAGGAAACTGAACATCGGGAATCTTTTATGAAGAACGGATGCGGGGTGGGCGGGTCCGGTAAACGCGAAATGATAACTTATAATCCTGCTTCAATACCCTGAAACTGCATCAAAGTTCTGCATTATTCCCGATTCTGCGGTCTTCGAAGCAGTGCTATGACCCACCCGGCCCCGAAGCGCGCCAGAACCCCTGTCCGACGCCGTTTCGCCGCCTTTCCATCACACTGCCATGGCGCTTACCGAAACCGACGTCACGCGCATCGCGCGGCTGGCCCGTCTCGAACTTGCGGGCGACACCCAGGCCCGCGTCCTGAAGGACCTGAACGGCATCTTCGGCCTGATCGAGCAATTGCAGGCGGTCGATACCCAGGGCGTGGAACCGCTCACCCATCCCATCTCGGCCATCGAGGACGTGGTCCTGCGCCTGCGCGAGGACGCCGCCACCGAACCGGCCACCGCCGAATCGCGCGACGCCCTGCTGGCCAACGCCCCGGCCGTCCAGGACGGCCTGTTCCTGGTGCCCAAGGTCATCGAGTAAGCCCATGCCACAACCCCTGCATACCGAATTCGCCGGCATCGCCGAGCTGCGCAAGGCCCTGGACGAGCGCCGGGTCTCGGCCGTCGAGCTGGCACAGAGCGCACTCGACGCCATCGCCGCCCGCCACGAGCTCAACGCCTTCCTGCACGTGGATCCCGAACTGACGCTGGCCCAGGCCCGCGCCGCCGACGCCGCGCTGGCGGGCGGCCAGGCCGGCCCGCTGGCCGGCATCCCCATCGCCCACAAGGACGTCTTCGTTACCCGCGGCTGGCGCACCACGGCGGCCAGCGCCATGCTGAAGCACTACGTCAGCCCCTTCGACGCCACCGTGGTCGAGCGGCTGGGCGCGGCCGGCGCGGTCACCCTGGGCAAGCTCAACTGCGACGAGTTCGCGATGGGCTCGTCCAACGAGAATTCGGCCTACGGCCCGGTCCTGAACCCCTGGGACACCGCGGCCGTACCCGGCGGCTCGTCCGGCGGCTCGGCCGCCGCGGTCGCCGCGGGCCTGGCCGTGGGCGCCACCGCCACCGACACCGGCGGCTCGATCCGGCAGCCGGCCTCGCTGTGCGGCGTCAGCGGCATCAAGCCCACCTACGGCACCGTGTCGCGCTACGGCATGATCGCCTACGGCTCCAGCCTGGACCAGGGCGGCCCCATCGCCCGCCACGCGCGCGACCTGCTCGAACTGCTGGACCCCATCACCGGCTTCGACCCGCGCGACTCCACCAGCCTGGAGCGCTGCGGCGCCGAGCCCAACGCCCCCGGCCGCGTGCGCGCCGCGTTCGGCGCTTTCGCCGCGCGGGCCCAGGGCGACCAGCCGCTGGCCGGCCTGCGCATCGGCATCCCGCGCGAATTCTTCGGCGCCGGCCTGGCCGACGACGTGCGCATGGCCATCGAGACCGCGCTGCAGCAGTTCGAGGCGCTGGGCGCGCAGCGGGTGGACATCTCCCTGCCGCGCACGGAACTGTCCATCCCGGCCTACTACGTCATCGCCCCGGCCGAGGCCTCCAGCAACCTCTCGCGCTACGACGGCGTGCGCTACGGCCACCGCGCGGCCGAATACCGGGACCTGGCCGACATGACCAGCCGCTCGCGCGCCGAGGGCTTCGGCCTGGAAGTGCAGCGCCGCATCCTGACCGGCACCTACGTGCTGTCGCACGGCTACTACGACGCCTATTACCTGCAGGCGCAGAAGGTGCGCCGGCTGGTGGCCGACGACTTCCAGAAGGCGCTGCGGGACCAGTGCGACGTCATCGTCGGCCCCGTATCCCCCACCGTGGCCTGGAACCTGGGCGAGAAGACGGACGATCCGGTGGCCATGTACCTGGCCGACATCTACACGCTCAGCCTGAACCTGGCGGGCCTGCCCGGGGTGTCCATCCCCTGCGGCTTCGGCCTGGGCCCGGTACACGGCCAGCGCCCCGTCGGCCTGCAGATCATCGGCAATTATTTCGACGAGGGCCGGTTGCTGGCCATCGCCGATGTTTTCCAACGAACCACGGACTGGCACACTCGCCGCCCCGGCAGCCTGTGACCTCCGCAGCGGAATGAACGTATGAACTGGGAAGTCGTCATCGGTCTGGAAACGCACGTGCAACTGTCCACGTCGTCCAAGATCTTCTCGGGCAGCAGCACCCGCTTCGGGGCCCCGGCCAACATGCAGGCCAACGCCGTGGACCTCGCGCTGCCGGGCACGCTGCCGGTCATGAACCGGGGCGCGGTCGAACGCGCCATCAAGCTGGGCCTGGCGCTGGGCTCGCACGTCGCCCCGCGCTCGATCTTCGCCCGCAAGAACTACTTCTATCCCGACCTGCCCAAGAACTACCAGATCAGCCAGTACGAGATCCCGGTGGTGCAGGGCGGCTCGCTCACCTTCTTCGTGGGCGAGCGGGAAATGACCATCAACCTGACCCGGGCCCACCTGGAAGAGGACGCGGGCAAGTCGCTGCACGACGACTTCGCCGGCCCCCACGGCGAAAAATCCACCGGCATCGACCTGAACCGCGCCGGCACCCCGCTGCTGGAAGTGGTGTCCGAACCCGAGATGCGCTCGGCCGAGGAAGCCGTGGCCTACGCCAAGGCGCTGCACGCGCTGGTGGTCTGGCTGGGCATCTGCGACGGCAACATGCAGGAAGGCTCGTTCCGCATCGACGCCAACGTATCGGTGCGGCCCGTGGGCCAGAAGGAATTCGGCACCCGCACCGAGACCAAGAACGTCAACTCGTTCCGCTTCCTCGAACGCGCCATCCAGTACGAAGTGCGGCGCCAGATCGAACTGATCGAGGACGGCGGCAAGGTGGTGCAGGAAACCCGCCTGTACGACCCCGACCGCGACGAGACCCGCAGCATGCGGTCCAAGGAAGACGCGCACGACTACCGCTACTTCCCGGACCCCGACCTGCCGCCGCTGGTCATCGCGCCGGACTGGATCGAGCGCGTGCGCGCCGACATGCCCGAGCTGCCCGGCGCCAAGCGCGCCCGCTTCGAGGCCGACTACGGCCTGCCCGCCTACGATGCCGCCCAGCTCACCGGCAGCCGCGACACCGCCGACTTCTTCGAGGCCACCGCCAAGGCCCTGCCCGCCGGCCAGGCCAAGCTGGCCGCCAACTGGGTGATGGGCGAACTGGCCGCCGCGCTGAACCGCGAAGAAAAGGACATCGCCAGCAGCCCCGTCTCCAGCGCCCAGCTGGGCAAGCTGCTGGTACGCATCGCCGACGGCACGATCTCGAACAAGATCGCCCGCGACGTGTTCGCCGCCATCTGGCAGGGCGAGAACGGCGGCGACGCCGACGCCATCATCGAAGCCCGCGGGCTCAAGCAGATCAGCGACACCGGCGCCATCGGCCAGATGATCGACGACGTGCTGGCGGCCAATCCCGCCATCGTGGCCGAGTACCGCGCCGGCAAGGAAAAGGCCTTCAACTCGCTGGTCGGCCAGGTGATGAAGGCCGCCAAGGGCAAGGCCAACCCGCAGCAGGTCAACGAACTGCTGAAGCAGAAGCTGGCCTGACGCCCGCCATGGCACGGGGCGAACTCTGGCTGATCCGCCACGGGCAGAGCACGGCCAACGCCGGGGCGGCCACCTCGGACGTGGGCGCCAGCCCGCTGACGGCGCTGGGCCGCGAACAGGCCCTGCTTGCCGCCCGCCAGGTCGACCGCCGCCCCGACCTGCTGATCGTCTCTCCCTTCCTGCGCGCGCAGGAAACCGCCGCGCCCATCCTTGAACGGTGGCCCGGCACGCCCATGCAGGTCTGGCCCATCCAGGAGTTCACCTACCTGTCGGCCCTCAAGTGCGCGGGCCTGACCGTGCACGAGCGCCGGCCGCTGGCCGACGCCTATTGGCGGCGCGCCGATCCCGGCTATCGCGACGGCGACGACGCCGAATCGTTCTCCGAATTCGCGGGCCGGCTGCGCGCCTTCGACGAACGCGTGCGCACGCTGCCCGGCTTCATCGTCGCGGTCGGACACGGCCAGTTCTTCCATGCCTACCAGCTCGCGCTCGCATCGGGACTGGAAGCCACGCCGCCCTGGATGCGGCGCTTTCGAGAGACGGATCTGGCATCGCCCATCGAGAACGGGCAGGTCGTGCGGGTGGATCTCGCCGACCGGGCACTCTATGGATAAAGTGCCATCGCCGTTTTGATATCAAAATGGTAAAATGATTTCAAATCCATCATTTTAAGGATTTGAAAATTCGCTCCATCACCGTACGAAATATTCCCGAGGAGGTTCATCGCGCCATTCGGGTTCGCGCAGCCATGCATGGCCACAGCACAGAAGCCGAAGTCCGCAGCATTCTGGAGCAAGCAGCCAAGCCCGAGGGGCGCGTGAAACTCGGTTCCCTGCTGACCTCCATTGCGCGGGAAGCTGGCGGCCTGACCGACGCGGAAGCAGAATCCATCAACCAACTCCGCGACAAGACTCCAGCCAAGCCGATGGATTTCGAATGATTGTTCTCGATACCAACGTCATTTCCGAGTTGTGGAAGATCGCGCCCGAACCCAACGTGCTGGCCTGGATCGACGCGCAGATGATCGAAACGCTCTATCTGTCCGCAGTCACTGTCGCTGAACTACGCTTCGGCCTTGCCGCCATGCCCCAAGGCAAACGGCGCACGATCTATCTCGATCGTCTGGAACACGAGGTCCTGCCAGCATTCTCGGGCCGCGTTCTGCCCTTTGACCTGGATGCATCTCGTGCGTACTCCGACCTGATGACAGGGGCGCGAAAAGCGGGCAAGGCCATCGGCAAGGCGGATGGCTACATCGCTGCTTCGGCTCTCGCGCGTGGCTTCGCGGTCACCACCTGCGACACCAGTCCCTTCGAAGCCGCGGGGCTGACCGTCATCAATCCTTGGACGTAGCGCCGCCATGGCGGCCGCGATCTGGTGTACCGCGATTGGCCGGATTTCCTGGATAGTCCATCCAGTCCCCGGGGGCTGATCGGATCGGCCCAGGCTCCTAAGCTGGAACCCTCGTTTCCATCGCACAGGGGTTTCCCATGACAGACCATTCGATACGCGGCAAGGTCGCGCTGATCGCCGGCGGCGCGAAGAATCTTGGCGGACTGATCGCACGCGACCTGGCCGCGCAGGGCGCCAAGGCCGTCATCGTCCACTACAACAGCCCTGCATCCCGGGCGGATGCCGAGGCCACCGTGGCCGCGGTCCGCGCGGCGGGCGCCGAGTCTGCCGCCCTGCAGGCAGACCTGACGACGGCCGGTGCGGTCGAAAAACTGTTCGCCGAAGCCATCGCCGTGGCCGGCCGGCCCGACATCGCCATCAACACCGTCGGCAAGGTGCTGAAGAAGCCCATCGTCGACATCAGCGAGGCCGAATACGACGAGATGTCGGCGGTCAACGCCAAATCGGCCTTCTTCTTCCTGAAGGAAGCCGGCCGCCACGTGAACGACAACGGCAAGATCGTGACGCTGGTGACCTCGCTGCTGGGCGCGTTCACGCCGTTCTACGCGGCCTACGAAGGCACCAAGGCGCCGGTGGAGCACTTCACCCGCGCGGCGGCCAAGGAATTCGGCCAGCGCGGCATCTCGGTGACCGCGGTCGGCCCGGGGCCGATGGACACGCCGTTCTTCTATCCCGCCGAGCAGGCCGAGGCGGTGGCGTACCACAAGACCGCGGCGGCCCTGTCGCCGTTCTCGAAGACCGGCCTGACCGACATCCAGGACGTCGTCCCGTTCATCCGGCACCTGGTCAGCGACGGCTGGTGGATCACGGGCCAGACCATCCTCATCAACGGCGGCTACACCACCAAGTAGCGGCATCCTGCTCTATGCTTGGCCCATGGATCGCTTCGACCAGTATCGCGTTTTCGTTCAGGTGGCGGAGATGGGCAGCTTCATCAAGGCGGCCCACGCGCTGGAACTGCCCCGCGCCTCGGTGTCGGCGGCCGTCCGGCAACTGGAGGAACAGGTCGGGGCGCGCCTGCTGCATCGCACGACCCGGCGCGTTTCGCTGACCGCCGACGGCCAGCAGTTGATCGAGCGGATACGGCCGCTGCTGACCGAGGTCGAGGACATCGACCAGTTGTTCCACGCACGCGAGAAGCAGGCGGCCGGACGGCTGACGGTGGACGTGCCCAGCCGCATCGCGCGGCGCCTGGTCGTGCCCGCGCTGCCGGGCCTGCTGCAGCGCCATCCCCGCCTGCAATTGCTGCTGCGGTCGGGGGACAGCGCGATCGACCTCGTGCGCGAAGGCGTGGACTGCGCGGTGCGCATCGGCGCCCTGCACGACAGCAGCCTGGTCGTGCGTCCGCTGGGCGACATCGCGCTGATCAATTGCGCCAGCCCCGCGTACCTGCGCCAGCATGGCGAGCCCCGTCACCCGGACGAACTGGCCGATGGCCATTGGACCGTGGGCTATGCCTCGGCCACCACGGGACGCGAGACGGCCTGGGAATACCTGGACGCCAGCGGCGAACCGCAGAGCCGGGACGTCCCCAGCCAGGTGGTGGTGAACAATGCCGAGAACTACATCGCCTGCTGCCGGATGGGCCTGGGGCTGATCCAGATCCCGCGCTTCGACGTGCGGCATCTGCTCGATGCCGGCGAACTGGTGGAAGTCATGCCCGGGCTGCGGCCCGCGCCCATGCCGGTCTCCCTGCTGTATCCCCACCGCCGGCAGCGGTCGCGCCGGCTGGGCGTGTTCGTGGAATGGTTCGAGGCCCTGATGCGGCCTCACGTGGACGACTGAGCGCGCCGGAGATTCTTCCCGGTTCTCGGGAGATAAGTTTCTTTCATTACGGCGGCGGCGCGCATCGCGCCCACAATGTGCCGGCACACACCAAGGAGCCGCGCATGACCATCGAACGCCTGAACGAAAACGCCCACATGAGCAAGATCGTGATCCACGACAACATCGTCTATATGTCGGGGCAGGTCGCGGACGATCCGTCCCAGGACTTCGACGGCCAGTTGCGCCAGATCCTGGCCAAGCTCGACGCCCAGCTCGAAGGCATAGGCCTGGACCGCAAGCACATCCTGAGCGCCATGGTCTGGATCGACGACTACAAGAAATGGCCCAAGCTCAACGAGATCTGGGACCAGTGGGTGATCGCCGGGCACAAGCCGGTGCGCTCCTGCGTGGAAGCCAAGCTGGCCTTTCCCGAATACGAGGTCGAGATCGCCGTGACCGCGGCACGCAAACTGTAGGCCAACGCCCGTCCGGGCACACGAGGCGCATCATGATCCCGACCCTTATCCGGCGAGCCTCGCTCGCCTTGCTGTTCGCGGTGACGGCCCCAACCGCCCAGGCCCAGGAGCCCCTGAAGCTGGTGGTGGGCCTGCCGGCCGGCGGCAACTTCGACATCATCGCGCGCCTGCTGGCGGACAAGCTGCGCGTCTCGCTGAACCAGCCGGCCATCGTCGAGAACCGCCCGGGCGCGCAGGCGCGGCTGGCCATCCAGCACGTCAAGGCGGCCGCGCCGGACGGCAATACGCTGGTGGTGGCGCCGGGCGCGACCATCTACCTGTATCCGCACGTGTTCAAGCAACTGGGCTACGACCCGTTCATCGATCTCGCTCCGGTGGCCAAGCTGCCGACCTGGGAACTGGGGCTGGCGGTGCCGGCCTCGTCCCCGGCGCGCAGCCTGCAGGATTTTCTGGCCTGGGCCAAGGCCCATCCGGCGGCGGCCTTCTACGGCACGCCGTCGGCCGGCAGCATCCAGCATTTCCTGGGCGTCTCGCTGTCGCAGACCACCGGCATCCGGATGGAACACATCGGCTACAAGGGCGCCGCCGAGGTCATCACCGCGCTGGTCGGCGCGCAGATCCCGGCCGCGATCCTGAACATAGGCGAGATGCTGAACCTGCAGCAGGCCGGCAAGGTCCGCATCCTGGCCACCTTCGGCTCGCAGCGGGCGGCGGAACTGCCGGACGTGCCCACGGCGGCGGAACTGGGCCTGCGCATGGGCCCGGCCCAGGGCTGGGGCGGCATCTACGCGCCGGCGCGCACGCCGGATGCCCGCATCGCCCAGCTCAATGCGGCCATCGTCCGCGCCTTGAAGGAGCCCGACGTGCGAGCGAAGCTGGCCCAGATGGGCATGACGCCGGTGGACAGCACGCCCCGGCAACTGGACGAGCAAGGCCGCCGTGAACTCGAACAATGGCGCCAAGCCGTGCAAGCCTCGGGTTTCAGTGCAGACTGATTCCCCCTACGCCAAGGAAGCAACGATGTTTTCATTGACGACCCGTTCGGTGCATGGCGTGCCGACCGGCTGTTTGCAGACCGCCCGGGGCTGCTATCCGATCGCGGCATCGGCCCGGGTGCTGGGGCTGGACACGATGCCGGATGCCCTGGCCGACCTGTTCCGCAACTGGGCCGCCCACCAGCCGGGGCTGGCGCGCATCGCAGCCGCCGAACGCGAGCTGCATGCGCTGGCCGTGCCGGCCGACGCCCCCGAGCTGGCGCCGCTGCAATATCCCGGCAAGGTCCTGTGCGCCGGCGCCAACTACTACGACCACCTGGCCGAGATGAAGGTGCCCGACGCGCACGACAAGTCCGCGCAGCGGTTGTTCTTTTTCTTCAAGCCCGCGCGGCAGGCGGTGGTGGGACCCGGCGCCACCGTGCGCATCCCGCGCGGCTGCCAATCCTTCGACTGGGAGATCGAACTGGCGCTGGTGATCGGCCGCGAGGCCCGCGCCATCGCGGCCCAGGACTGGCGCGAGCACGTCGCGGCCTATTGCGTGGCGATCGACTTTTCCGCGCGCGACCTGAACCGCGCGCCCGAGACCTTCTACAAATTCGACTGGGTCGCGGGCAAGGCGCACGACACCAGTTGTCCGCTCGGCCCGCTGGTGCCGGCCGCCTTCGTTCCCGACCCGCACGACTTGGCCATGCGCCTGGACGTCAATGGCGAGGTACGGCAGGACGCGCGCACCTCGGGCATGATCTTCGACATCGGCGAACAACTGGCGACGCTGTCCCGCATCATGACGCTGGAGCCCGGCGACGTGGTGCTGACCGGCACCCCCGCCGGGGTGGGCGCCGCGCGCCGCAGCTTTCTAGCCGCGGGCGACGTGGTCAGCGCGCGGATCGAGTCCCTCGGCGCCCTGCGGGTGGAGATCCAGCCGCCGCCGGACTGACGGGACGCGGGCGGGCGCCGGCTTCCCGAGCCCGCGCCTCCAGCCCCGCGATCTCGTGCACCACGTCCAGGAAATGGCCAACCGCCGGCGAGACCGGACGATGGGCATGGGTGATGACGCCCACGGGCGGGATGGTCAGCGGCAGGGCGAACGGCAGGATGGCGAACAGCCCCTGGTCGCGGTAATGGGTGGCCACGCGCCCCGGCACCACGGCCAGCATGTCCGACTTCTGGATCACGGCCTGGCTGAGCAGCAGCGAGGCGGTCTCTACGCGCGGCCGGGGCACGGCCACGCCGGCCTTCACGAACATCTGCTCGAACTGGGGCCGCATGGGCGCGAACTCGGTGGGCAGAATCCATTGCGAGGCGGCCAGCTCGGACAGGTCCAGCCGCCGCCGGCGCGCCCAGGGATGGCCGCTGCGCACGACCACGCAGACGGGTTCGTCATACAGCAGCTCGCTCTCGAAGGCCGGGTCCTGGGTGGCCGCGGTCAGGCGGCCCAGCACCACGTCCAGCTCCTGCCGCGCCAGCGCGGGCAGCAGCACCTCGTTGCTGCCTTCGGTGGCCAGCACCACCACGTCCGGCCAGCGGGCATGCAGCCGGTCCAGCGCCGTGCCCAGCAACACCGACACCGCCGCCGGAAACACGCCCACCCGCACGCGCCCGTGCGCGCCCTCGCGTATCAACTGGACCTCGGTCAGGGAATCGCCCACGCTGCGCAGGATGCTGCGGGCCCACCGTATGGCCGCGTCGCCGCCCGGCGTGGGCCGCAGGCCGCTGGACGAACGCATGAACAGCTGCGTGCCGTAGATGTCCTCGGCATCGCGCAGCAGCTTGCTGGCGGCGGGCTGCGTCATGCTGAGCCGCGCCGCGGCCTTGTGGATGCTGCCGGTGTTGTCCAGCACGTCGAGCAGTTCCAGGTGCCGCAGCCGCAGCCGGCCCCGCACGCGGTTGTCCAGCCGGATGTCCATGTTGCTCCCCTTGTCCCCCGCTCGCGGATCGGCGGGCGCGGTCATGACTCTTCCCCGTACACGGTGTCGCACCATGACTCCGACGCGCCCAGCGCCGCCGACAGCATCCGGCCATGCTCCATCAGCAGGGCCCGGTGGCCCGCCCCGTTCGGCTCCACCCGCTGCGCCAGGCCGGACAGCGTCAGCGCCCCCGCGAACGCGTCCTGGTCGCCGAACACCGGCACCGACCAGGACGTGACGAACTGGTGGTAGAGGCCGCTCGAATGCGTGGGCAGGTCCTCGGGCAGCGCGATCCGCCGATCGCCCACGACCCAGACGTGGAAGACCTGCCCGGTGGCGCTGCCGTCGAAAGGCAGCAGGCTGCCGGCGGTGAGCTGGTCGTGCATGCCTTCGTTGGGCTGGATGCGGAACAGGCACAGGCGCTGGCCTTCGCTGGCCACGTAGTAGGACGCGGTTTCCCCGCTCAGCCGCGACAGCTCGCGCAACCGCGGCACGACCACGTCGGCCAGGCGGAAACTGCGCTCGCACACCCGGCCCAGGTACAGCACCCGCGGCCCCAGCGAATAGCGGCCGTCGGCGTGGCGCACCACGTAGCGCGTGCGCACCAGCGAATTGAGCAGCCGGTAGATGGTGGTCTTGTGCAGCGGCAGGCGGGCGGCGAAGTCGGCCAGGCTGAGACGGTCGGCGTCCAGCCGGAAACAGTCCAGGACGGCCATGGCCCGCTCCACGGCGGTCACGCCTTCGTTGCTCATGCGGCTTTCCTTGAATGCGGGACGGACATCGTTGCCTGCAAGATCGTTGTATAGAGTACAACGAAATTGTATGGATTAAAGTCCCATCGAGCGGTCCGGCCCGTGCCGCCGCCCCCTTCCAGGAGCCCGCATGACATCCGCCCCCGATCATCCCGACTGGCTCGCCTCTTCCCTGCTGGCCGACGTCGGCGCTTACGCGCTGTCCGCGCGCATCAAGCCGCTGGACCCGGCCTGGCGGCTCTGGGGACCGGCGCTGCCGGTGTCCGTCCCCCCGGGAGACAACCTCGCCATCCACCATGCGCTGACCCTGGCCCGGGCCGGCGAGGTGCTGGTGGTCGATGCCCAGGCCTACCTGGAACGCGCCGTCATGGGCGGCATCATGACCACCCAGTCCAAGGCCACTGGCCTGGCCGGCGTGGTCATCGACGGCGCGATCCGCGACAGCCTGGAGCTGGTCGAACTGGGCCTGCCCGTCTTCGCGGCGGGAACGCACCCGGCCGGCCCCTCGAAGAAGGGCGACGGCAGCGTGCTGCATCCCATCGTCTGCGCGGGCGCCCCCGTGCGCGCGGGCGACTGGATCCACGGCGACTGCGACGGCGTCGTGGTCGTGCCGCTGGAACGCAGGGACGAACTGCTGGCCGCCGCGCACGCGAAGTACCTGCGCGAGCAGGAACGCATGGCCGCCATCGCCCGGGGCGAGCTCAAGCCCGCCTGGCTGGACGCGGACCTGGCCCGCGCCGCCATCGCCGTGGGCGCCCGCTAGCGCCGCGCCCCTACCCGATAACGAAACGGAGACGACTCATGTATCGACGCCCCCTCCTGGCCGGCGCCCTCGCGGCCCTGGCCCTGTGCGCCGCGCCCACCGCCGGCGCGCAATCCTATCCCGCCAAGTCCCTGCGCTTCGTCGTGCCGTTCGCCGCGGGCGGCCCGGCCGACGTGGTCGCGCGCGAAGTCGCGACCAGACTCGGCCAGCAACTGGGCCAGACCATCGTGGTGGAAAACATGGGCGGCGGCCACGGCGTCCCGGCCATGAACGCCGTCGGCCGCGCGGCCCCCGACGGCTATACGCTGCTGATGGCGGCCTCGGGCAACGTCACCATCCAGCCCCTGACCATGCGCAGCAGCGCCGAGGCGATGAAGCGCCTGGTGCCGGTCGGCATGGTGTCCAGCAGCCCCCACGTGCTGGTGGCGACGACGAAGATTCCCGTCACCAACGTGCAGGAACTGATCGACTACGCCCGCCGGCATCCCGGCAAGGTGAACTTCGGCTCGGCCGGCACCGGGGGCGTGGCGCACCTGGGCATGGAACTCTTCAAGGCGCTGAGCCGCACCCAGATCGAGCACATCCCCTACAAGGGCACCTCGCAGGTCATGGTGGACCTGGCCTCGGGCGAGGTCCAGGCCCTGTTCAGCAGCATGCCGTCGCTGAAGGCGCTGATCGACAAGGGTTCGATCCGGGCGCTGGGGCTGACGGCTCCCAGCAAGGCGTCGGACACCGCCAGCCTGCCATTGATCTCGGCCACGCTGCCCGGCATGGAATACACCACCTGGTACGGCCTGTACGCGCCCACGGGCACGCCGCAGCCCGTCATCGACAAGCTCAATGCCGAACTGCGCAAGACGCTGACCGACCCCGCGCTGGTCGCCCGCATGCGGGAACAGAGCGTGGACCTGATCGCCAGCACTCCTGCCGAACTGGACGCCCGCACCAAGCAGGACACCGAGAAATGGGGCCGGCTGATCAAGGAAGAGAACCTGAAGATCGACTGAGCTCCCCCGGCTTCCCCCCGACGCCCGCGACCGGCTTGCCCGGTTCCGGGCGTTTTTTTGCCCTCTTTTTTAAATCAAAACATAAATGATAGTGAGAATTAATCTTGATTAAAATCCGTATTTGCTCAAGAATCTCGGCTTCGTTCGTCTACGCCCTAGCGGCCCGGTTGGTTTCATGTCCCGTCCGTCCTCCCCACGCTCCACGCCGTCCCGCCTGCGCCGGGCGCTCCATCTCGCGCTGAGCGCTCCCCTGGCCACGGCCGCCGTCGCCGTGGCGCAGGAGGCCCACACCCTGGAACCTGTCGTCGTCACCGGCACCCGCACCGAAAAGACGCTGGACGACACCCCCATCCGCACCGAAGTCGTCACCCGCGAGGAAATCGAGCGCACCCACGCCCGTACGCTGACCCAGGCGCTGGAGAACATCCCCGGCCTGCAGTTGCGGGAGATCCACGGCAAGTCGGGCTACGAGTTGTCGCTGCAGGGCCTGAGCAGCGACCAGGTGCTGGTGCTGATCGACGGCCTGCCGATCTCGGCCAGCACCGGCTCCACGGTGGACCTGAGCCAGTACCTGCTGACCGACGTCGACCACATCGAGGTGGTCAAGGGCGCCACCTCGGCGCAATACGGCAGCTCGGCCATGGGCGGCGTCATCAACGTCATCACCCGCCCCGCGCAGCCCGGCCTGTCGGGCACGGCCACGCTGGACGCCGGCAGCTACGGCAGCCAGAACAGCAAGGGCGGTTCGTGGCGGCCGGCCAACCGGCACGGCCAGTTCTCCATCCAGGGCGGCAACGAACAACTGCGCGGCCGCATCGCGGCCGACGTGCTGGACGACGACGGCTTCGGCATCAACCCCGACGCCTGGAGCCGCCAGGGCGACGAGATCCGCCGCCAGCAGTATTCGGCGCGCGTGGACTGGCTGCCCGGCGCCCGCCAGCGCTACTTCGTGGACGGCAGCGTCTACCGCGAGGACGACACCCAGCGCTACACCACCTTCGTGCCGCCCAACCTGCTGCCGCAGCGCAAGACCGAAACCATCGAGCGCAAGCGCATCACCGGCGGCGGCCAGTGGGAACTGGGCAACGGCACCCGGCTGCAATTGAAGGGCGTGGGGGAACGCTACGACAGCACTTCCCAGGCCTACTCCAACGAATTCCCGACCACGCGCCGCAACGCCAGGCAGGAAATGGGGCACCTGACCGCGCAGGTGGACCTGCCGGCCTGGCGCAACCAATTGTGGCAATTCGGCGCCGACTACCACTACGAAGACCTCAGGCAGGACAACAACGGCGTTTCCGAATTCGTGCGCAGCGGCTCGGTCGACCGTTCCAGCAAGGAAGTCTTCGCCCAGAACGACATCATCTTCAACGACACCTGGGAACTGCTGCTGGGCGCCCGCTACCAGGACGACTCCGACTTCGGCGGCCACTTCGCGCCCAAGGCCAGCCTGCGCGGCAAGCTGCTCAACACCCAGGACTGGAGCGGTGTGCTGCGGGCAAGTTTCGGCCAGGGCTATCGCGTGCCCAACCTGAAGGAACGCTACTACCTGTTCGACCACAGCGCCCTGGGCTACATGGTGCTGGGCAATCCCGACCTGAAGCCCGAGGCGTCCAACAGCTTCCAGCTGGGCGGCACCCTGACCTTCCGCCAGGACGTCACGTTCGAGGTCAATGCCTTCATGAACCGGGTGAAGGACCTGATCCAGACGGACATGAGCAACACCACCATCATCGATGGCGTCACGGCCTACACCTACCGCAACATCGCGCGCGCCCGCACCCAGGGCATCGAGACCGGCCTGCGCTGGCAGGCCACGCCCGCCCTGGCGCTGAACGTCGGCTACACCTTCACCGACGCCAAGAACCTGGACACCGGCGGCGAACTGACCCGGCGGCCGCGCCACATCGGCCGTATCGGCGCCGACTGGCGCGCCCTGCCCGACACCACGGTATCCGTGCGCACCCGCATCCAGAGCAGCGAACTGATCTCGTCCGACGACGTCGCGCAGTCCAACGGCGGCTCGGGCGGCGGCGGCCGCTCGCCGGGCTGGACCACGCTGGACCTGATGGTCAACCAGAAGATCGGCCGCCAGCTCACGCTGTTCGCCGGCATCAACAACCTGTTCGACCGCCAGCGCGACTTCTCCAACCCAACCGATTTCGGCCCGCTGCGAGGCCGCTTCGTCTACGTCGGGGCGCGCTACGCCTTCGGCTCGACCCAATAACCTTTTCCTAGGGGGGAACCCATCATGCAATCCAGATCCTTGTTCACGCTCGGCGCCCTGTGCGCCGCCCTGGCGCTCGCGGGCTGCGGCGGCGGTAGCGATGGCGGCAGCACCGGGGGCGGCGGCAACAATGGCGGCGGGGACGGCGGCGGCACGACGCCCACGCCCACCAACAAGTTCACGCAAAGCGGCGAATGGACATTCACGCTGCCCGCGGCCGGCGCCTCGGTCTGCTATGACTTCGACACCAAGGCGGCCGTCGCCAGCTGCTCCGGCAATACCTGGGACCTGAAACTGACCAGCAGCGGCCTGACCGGCACGCTGTGGACCAACAGCGGCACCAGCGGAACCGGATCGGGCGGCGCCTTCGGCGGACCGTTCGAACACACCTGGACCGAACTGAAGACCTATCAAAGCGCCACGACGGACCCCGCCAGCGGCGCGGCCCTTCCCGCCACCGTCTACGCCGCGGATGCCGCGGCCAGCGTGTTCACCGGCACCAACGACATCCGCGCCGCCGCGTTCGAATACGGGGTGACCGGCAGCTCCACCGACCACAGTCTCTACCCCAACTTCCGCGTCTTCCTGATCACCGCCAACAGCGCCGCGGTGGTCGGATCGACCACCACGCCGGTCACCACCGGCGATGGCGTGTTCGCCCTGCAGGTCACCGGCTACTATGGCGGCCCGGGCGGCACGACCTCCGGCCACATCTCGTTCCGCTGGGTCACCCGGACAGCCGCCCCCGTCATCCAGACCGCCACGGTCGACGCCACCAGCGGCTGGGTCTACTACGACCTGGTCAACAAACGTACCGTGGACGAGAGCGGCGCATGGCACATCGCCTTCAACCGCTACAACGTCAAGCTGAACGGCGGATCCTCGGGCACCGGTACCGTCGCCGGCTTCCTCGGCAAGACCCCGGCCGGCTTCTACGACTCCACCGGCAAGCCCATTGCCGCCAAGTTCACCAGCACGACCAGCATCTCGGACACCGAAGCCGAACTGACCGCCGCCGACCTGGCCACCCCGGCCCGGACCTCCGCGTGGGTCAAGGACAGCAACTCGTCGGCACTGAACCCCGCCGTGCAAGGCTCCTACCCCAATCCGCTGAGCTATGGCTGGTACACCTACTACCCCACCGCGGCCGCCGCCAAGAACGCCGGGCTGCCCGAAGTCGCCCACATCATCAGCGCCAACCCGGCCAACGGCACCCTGATCCGCAACGGCGAAGGCGGCAGCTACACGCGCCTGCACCTGACCGGCATCAGCTACGCCGATCCCCAGGACGCCAACAGCACCCAGACGTGGACCTTCGCCTACGATCTCCAGCCAGCCGCCGACTGATTAATTTTGGAGCGGTTGTACCTTCACCGCTGTCCCACGGGACAGCGGTTTTTTTTCGTCGCGAAAGCGCCATGCACGTGAAATTCAACATGACATTCTTGGCATAGGAAGAACGAGTCCAGCCGTCAAGATACCTCTCTCTTTTCCGTAGAGACTGCAAAGCCTATCGAGCCACGCCAGCGCCTCGAAGCGGCAGAGCCCGGCGATCACCCCGGCCTCCATCAATAACCTTCTAGGTTAAAATTCTTGTGGAAAAGAGAACCCCTCATTGCAAGCTGTCTTGGGTCAGAGCGCTAATCCAAGCAGGGCAGGTTCGGGCAACAGCCTCGGCACTCGCGGGTGGTGCCTCGCTGGGCCTGGACTTCGACGGAATAATCAATGTAATCACGGCACTGACGCCCCAGGATTTCCATAAAAGCATGACTACACATGCCAACCATCGCATCTGGCAAGACGTTTACCGGCCCAAGACGGCGGTTGGTCAGGTCTACCTGAAATTGACGATCATTCAGGACGTTCTCATTGTGTCCTTCAAGGAACTGTGATCATGCGATGCCCCATTTGCGCAGCGGCCAAGCTGGTACATGACACCCGCGACCTTTCATACAGCTACAAGGGAGAAATCACTTCCATCCCGGCTGTAAGTGGCGACTATTGTCCAGCCTGCGGGGAGAGCGTGCTTGATTCCGTCGAATCGGAACGCGTGAGCGCAGCCATGTTGACGTTCAATCGCCAGGTCAATGCAAAGTGGGTTGATCCCGATTTCATAGCCAACGTGCGCAAGAAGCTGGCGCTTGACCAACGCGAAGCAGCCGAGATTTTCGGCGGCGGCGTCAACGCTTTCTTGCGCTACGAGACCGGCAAGACCAAACCTCCGCTGGCGCTGATCAAACTGCTCAAGGTACTGAACCGCCATCCCGAGTTGCTGGACGAGGTCAGGGCCGTTTAGGAAGCCGAATAGCCCCCCAGCCGACCGCCCGTCTGATAATATTTCCCGCGCCGTCGCAAGCCCTCTCCCCACCCTCCCACCCACCGGAGAAACCCTCATGCGCAAGCTCATCGGCCTGCTGAGCGTCGTTCTGCTATTGGCTGCCTGCTCTGAAAAAAGCGGCGACAAGGAAATCAAGGTGGCGGTATCGCCTGCCTCCCCGCCCAACCTGTTCGAGGAAAACGGCACCACCAAGGGCCTGGACCTGGATATCTTCGAGAGCTACTGCAAGGCCCGTGGCTGCAAGCTCAAGATCACGGCCTACGACTGGCAGGGCATGTTGGGCGCGGTGGTCAGCAAGCAGGCCGACGTGGCGTTCTCCGGCATCTCCATCACCAAGCAGCGCGAAGAGGTCATGGATTTCTCCAAGCCCTACATGGAGAACACCTGGAACCTGGTCAGCCTGAAGAGCCGCAACATCAAGTTCGACGACCTGGCCGAGATGAAGAAGTACAGCGTCGGCTATCCGCGCGGCATGGCCTACAGCGACTTCATCAAGAACGACCTGACGCCCAAGGGGGTCTACACGCTCGACAAGGTCAAGATGTACCCGTCCTATAACGAGGTGCTGTCCGACCTGCAGAACGGCAACCTGGACCTCGCCTTCCTGGACGGCACCGTGGCTTCGGTCTACCGCAAGAAGCTGCCCATCCAGGACAGCTACGTCTTCACCGGCTTCGACCGCTTCGGCTTCGCCTTCCCCAAAGGCTCCAAGCTGCGCGAGGACTTCGACAACTACATGGCGAACGAACTGAAGCCCGAAGGCGTGCAGGCCATCATCAACAAATGGATGCAATAGTCGTCCCCCCCGTACGCCCTTCGGGCGCCCCCCAGGGGGCGATGCGGGTGGACCGGCGGAGCCGGATCCACCGCATCCTGGGTCTAGTGCCGCTGTCTTGGGTTGGTGCGGTGGAGCTTTACCCCATAGGTACGGTATAGCGCGATGGATATCGCGCGGATATTCGGGCTGCTGGGGACGGGGGTTGGATATACGGTCCTGGTGACGCTGGCTTGCAGCGCCACCGGCGTGATCGTCGGGCTGGCCATCGCGATCCTGGGTAGGCTGGGGTGGCGGTGGCTGGATGTCCTGCTTGGGGTATTCACCTACGTCTTCCGCGGCATTCCGGTGCTGGTGCTGCTGTTCATCGTGTTCTTCGGGCTGCCCACCATCGGCGTCGGCGTGCCGCCGCTGGTGTCGATGATGCTGAGCCTGGGGCTGATCACCGGCGCCTATCTGGGCGAGGTGTTCCGCGGCGCGCTGGATTCGGTCGAGGCCAGCGAGGTGCTGGCGGCCGAGGCGATGGGCATGAGCCGGGTGCAGATCTTCGCCTACATCGAGCTGCCGCAGATGCTGCGGTTCTCGGTGCCGGGCATGGTCAACGAATTCACCACCGTGCTGAAGTACTCGCCCTTCGGCTACACGGTGGGCATCCCCGAAGTCATGAAACAGGCCATGGCGCTGTCGGCCGCCACGCTGCGCGGCGTGGAGATCTATTTCGCCGTGGGCCTGGTGTACTTCGCGATCTACAAGATACTGGTGACGGCGATCTGGGCGCTGGAGAAGCGCTGCCGCGTGCCGGGCCTGACGGAGCATTGAGAAACGGCCATGGCGCTACTGACAGTCCGCGATCTGAAAATGGCCTACGACGGCCGGACGGTGCTCAACGGCATCGACCTGGACCTGGAGGAAGGCGAACTCAAGGTGGTGATGGGCCCCTCGGGCTGCGGCAAGTCCACCCTGCTGCGCTGCCTGAACCGGCTGGTCACGCCCACTTCCGGACAGATCATCTTCCGGGGCGAGGACGTCATGCGGCCGGATACCGACGTGCGGGCGCTGCGCCAGCGCATCGGCTTCGTGTTCCAGAACTTCGCCCTGTACCGCCACCTGAGCGCGCTGGAGAACGTGACGCTGGGCCTGCGCAAGCTGCGCGGCATGGCGACCGCCGCCGCCAACGAACGGGCCATGCACGAACTGGGCCGCATGAACCTGGCCGAGCACGCGCAGAAGTATCCGTCGCAGCTCTCGGGCGGACAGAAACAGCGGGTGGCCATCGCGCGGGCGCTGGCGATGGACCCGGCGGTGCTGTTCTTCGACGAGCCCACTTCGGCGCTGGATCCGGTCATGTCGCGCGAGATCATCAACGTCATCAACCAGTTGCGCCGGGACAAGGTATCGATGCTGTGCGTGACCCATGACCTGGCGCTGGCGCGTGCGGTCCAGGGACGCGTGCTGTTCCTGGACCAGGGCCAGATCCTGGCCGAGGGCGAAGCGTCGGAACTGTTCGGCGACCACGCCGACCCGCGCATCCGCGCGTTCTTCAACTGAATGGACGGCCTGCTGACCTTCCTCGGGCAAGTCGCGGAATTCGGGCCGCAGATCCTGCTCGGCCTGGAACACACGCTGCTGCTGGCCGGTGTCATCACGGTGACAGGTCTGCTCGGCGGCATCCTGGTGTTCTACCTGACGCTGAGCCCCAGCCGCCTGTGCCGCCGCCTGACCGAGGGCTACATCTCGTTCTTCATCGGCACGCCGCTGATCGCCCTGCTCTTCCTGATGTACTACGGCCTGCCGCAATGGGGGCTGCGCCCCTCGCCGCTAACCGTGGCGATCATCGGCTTCACGATGAACGTGGCGGCCTACAACGCGCGCTATCTGGCCACGGCGTATCGCGGGCTGGACCGGGACGAACTGGAAGCGGCGCGGGCGCAGGGATTCTCGGCGCCGCAGATCTTCCGCCTGATCACGTTGCCGCAGGTGCTGCGGCTGTCGATTCCCGCGCTGTCCAACCAGGTGATCCTGAACCTGAAGGACAGCTCGGTGGCCTTCCTGATCCAGTACACCGAGTTCTTCGCCCAGATCCAGGACATGGCGATCCGCAACTTCCAGTTCTTCAAGGCCTATGTGCTGGCCGGACTGGTCTACCTGGCGCTGGTATCGGTGATCGTGCTGGCCGCGCGCCAGTTGGAGCGGCGGCTGATCCTGCCGGGGACGCGGCGCTGACCCTCCGGACTATCACAGGCCGTATTGCTTGCCCGGATAGTCCTTCTGTCCCATATCGCGGGCGAGGTCCACGAACGCCCGCATGTATTCGGTCTGTTCGGCCTCGCCATGCCAGTGGACCGCGGCCCAGGACTGAAGGCGCTCCCTCTTGTAGTGGACGGGGATGATCCTGGCATCGCTCCGACGCAGGGTCACCACGGACGACACCAGGGCGATTCCGTGCCCCGCGATGGCCATCTCCACCAGACTGCTGTACGAGCCGCTTTCGAACCGGACATCGGTCAAGCGGTAGCCCCCCCGGCGGCATGCCTGATCGATCAACACCCGGCTTCCGATTCCTCTGATCATCAGCAACAGAGGCTTGTCCTGCAGCTCGGCCAGCTCCAGCGAACGGCGGCGCGCCAAAGGATGGCGGCGATCGACGATGGCGATCAGGTGCATGGGAAACAGCCGCTCTCCCTGCACGCTGTCGGTGGTGGCATAGCGGGTCAAGCCCACGTCCAGTTCGCGCGTCTCCACCTGCGCGATCACGCTTGCCGAATCGACCTCGAAGATCTTCAGCCGAACCTGCGGCCAGCGTTGCGAGTATTCGCGCAACAGGTTGGGCATCATCGTGTCGAACAACATAGGCGTGGCGCCCACCCTCAGCAGCCCCACCGCGCCGTGGGCCATGTCGCGCGCCCGCTCGCTGAACGCCTCGACGTCGCCGAGGATGGCACGCGCCCGGGCGAACAGATCGTGCCCTGCCGGTGTCAACGCAAGGCTGCGGCCCTTGCGGAAAAACAGGGCCACCCCGAGCTCCAGCTCCATGTCGGCGACCTGCCGCGATACCGCGGGCTGGGTCCTGAATAGCCGATTGGCGGCCTGCGTGAAGCTCAGGCATTCCGCCACTTCCGAGAAGACCCGTAGCGACTGAAGGCTGATCTTGGTGTTTTTCATAACATCCATGTTATGCGAAATCGCATTTTTTCTCATTTGACCGGCATATCACGCGGACAACATACTCGCCCCATCAATACCCGCCGCATCATCGAGAAGGAGAATCATGGCCGCGTCCACGGTATTCATTGTCGGAGCAGGCCCGGTCGGACTTGCCAGCGCCCTACTGCTCGCCGACGCAGGCATCCCGGTCCATGTTCTGGAACGCAGTCCGGAACAACCCAGGGACATGAGGGCGTCAACCTTTCATCCGCCGACGCTCGACATGCTGACCCGCCTGGGCGTGACCGAGGAGTTGGTCGGCGCCGGTCTGGTGGCGGCCCACACTCAGCAGTGGGACAGGCAAGAGGGTTTGATCGCCGACTTCGATCTCTCGCTGCTCGCCGGCGAAACGCGCCACCCCTTTCGCCTTCAGTGCGAGCAGTGGAAACTGACCGACATGCTTGCGCAGAGACTGTCGGGACATCCTCTGGCCACGATCAGCCTCGGGACGGAAGTCACCGATGTCGACCAGGACGAGGACGGCGTCACGCTGCGTGGCCGCTGCGGCGGCGAAACCGTTTCCCACCGCGGCAGCTATGTCGTGGGCGCCGACGGCGCATGGAGCACCGTACGTCAAAGCGCCGGTATCGCCTTCGAGGGATACACCTATCCCGAACGGTTTCTGTTCATCTCCACCGACTTCGAATATGCGGAGCGGTTCACGGGCATCTCGTATGTCAATTACTTTTCCGACCCCGACGAATGGTGCGTCCTGCTGCGTGTTCCCAGCATGTGGCGGGTACTGTTCCCCGTCGCAACCGACATCGACGACAAGGCGCTGCTGGCCGACGACTCGATAGAAAGCCATCTGCAGCGGCTGGCGACAAGGCCCGCGCCCTACCGGACGATCCACCGGACCATCTATCGCGTCCATCAACGGGTGGCCGCACGGTTCCGGCACGGCCGGATACTGCTGGCGGGAGATGCCGCGCACATCAACAATCCGCTCGGCGGAATGGGGATGAACGGTGGCGTGCACGACGCGTTCAACCTGAGCGACAAGCTCATCGAGGTTCTGCGCGGCGGCGATCCAGCCCTGCTCGACCGCTACGAGCGCCAGCGCCGCTCCATTGCCATCGAATACATCAATGCCGGCACGGCGCAGAACAAGAAACACCTGGAAGAGCGCGACCCCGCCGCACGCCGGCAGCATCTGGACCAATTGCGCAGGACCGCCGCGGATCCCGGCCTGGCCCGGACCTATCTGCGGCAGAGCTCCATGCTCGACGCTTTGCGGCAGGCGGCGGAAATCCACTGAATACAAGGAGGGGAGACATGGACCACCTCGGCTATCGCCTGAAGATGGGCTCGATAGGGCCGTCGACCAACACCATCGTGCAGCCCGACTTCGACGGCATGCGCCCTGCGGGCGTCACCAACCATTACAGCAGGATACGCATTCCCAACGACCCCGTCGCCAGCGACGACGATTTCGTCGCCATGGTCCGCAACATCGAACAAGGAACGCTGGACGCCATCGACGCCCTGAAGAGCTGCGACATGCAATACCTCGCCATGGGGATGTCGGTCGCCACATTCTGGGGCGGCCGATCGGCCGCCGCCGACTATCTTTCCCGGATGACGGCGCATGCCGGCGTGGGTGTCTCCTGCGGCTCCTTCGCCACCGAAGCCGCGCTCAACCGATACGGCGCCAGGAGAATCGCGTTCCTGTCACCGTACTTCCCCGTTGCCAATGAGCACGTGCGTCGTTTCTACCATGACTGCGGCTTCCAGGTCGTGCGCGACATCTGCCTGCGCTGCCCCGGCCCGGTACGGATCGCCCACACCACCGATGCGCAATGCCGCCAAGCCATCCAGGAACTCGACGGAGACGACGTCGATGCAATCGTCCAGGTCGGCACGAACCTGTCCATGGTGAAACTGGCCGGCGCCGCCGAGATCTTTCTCGGCAAGCCCGTCATCGCCATCAATACCGCGACCTACTGGCATGCGCTTCGAGCGGCCGGTATCCAGGACAAGGTCGCCGGCTTCGGCAGTTTGTTGATGGAGCACTGAGTTCCGACACTCAAGGAAATGTCATGACCCCATACAAATTCCGCCGACTTGTCGCCGGACTCACCTTGCTGGCCACCCCCGCCTTCGCGCAATCCAGCGACGACTATCCCTCCAGGCCGATACACATCATCGTTCCGACCGCCGCCGCCGGCAGCATAGATATGCTGGCACGTGCTCTGGGCAAGCACCTGCCTCAGACGCTGGGGCGCCCCGTCATCGTCGAGAATCGCCCCGGGGCCGCCACCAACATCGGCAGCGATCATGTCGCCAAGGCCCCACCGGATGGCTATACGCTGCTGATCAACGGGGCGCCGCTGGCGGCCAATCCCTGGCTGTTCAAGAAATTCCCGTTCAAGCCGACATCGGATCTGGCTCCCGTCATCGAAGTCGGAGAAATCGCGAACGTGATCACCGTCCACCCGCAGGTGCCGGCGAAATCGCTGCCCGAACTCATCGAACTGGTCAGATCGCGGCCGGGCGACTTCAACTACGGTACGACCGGGCTGGGCAGTTCGGGGCATCTTGCCGCCGAACTGCTTGGACAGAAAACCGGCATCCGCCTCACCCATGTCACCTATCGCGGCAATGCCCAGGCGGCGACCGACCATATCGCGGGCATCCTGCAAGTCGGATTCGTCAATCTTCCGGTGGCCCTGCCTTTCATCAAGGACCAGCGCATACGCGCGCTGGCGGTGACATCGTCGAAACGGTCTAAGATGCTGCCGGACGTTCCCACCGTGGCCGAGGCATTGCAGCTGCCGGACTACGAATCGCTCGGATGGTTCGGGCTGTTCGCTCCGACGGGTACGCCGGAAGCCATCGTTGAACGTCTGCACGATGCCGCGCAAAAGGCGCTCGACGACGCGGCGGTATCCTCGTCCATCCGTCAGGCAGGCGCCGAGCCGCTGGGGGGCAGCCGCCAGCAATTGGCGGACCGCCTCGAACGGGAAACGCGAATCGCGAAACAATTAATCGAGTTCGCCGGCGCGGCGAACAGTCAGTAGGCCGGCATGGACGACATCTACACCCGGCAGGGTTTCGGCGCGACCCTCGACGTCCAGCCCCCCATCGGGCTGCTGGTGGTCGACTTCGTCAACGCCTTCGCCGATCCAGCCCTGTTCGGCAGCCTCGCTATCCAACAGGCGATAGCACGCGCTGTCCTGCTGCTACGCGAAGCCCGAATCAGGCGGTGGCCGGTCGCCTACAGCCGCGTCGTGTACGCGAACGACGGCGCGGATGCCAACCTGTTCAGCCAGAAGGTTCCGGGGCTGCTGCGGCTGACCGAACACGCGCCCGAAAGCGCCGTGGTCGACGCACTGGCCCCCATCGCGGGAGAACTGGTGCTGCGCAAGACGACGCCATCCGCTTTCCACTCCACGAACCTGGCGCCCTGGCTGGCGCAGCGTGGCGTCCGGACGTTGCTCGTGACCGGAGCGACGACAAGCGGCTGCGTCCGCGCCAGCGCCCTCGACGCCATGTGCGCGGGTTTCGTCCCGGTTGTCGTTTCGGATTGTGTCGGAGACCGCGCCTGGGGGCCTCATCAGGCAAGCCTGTTCGACCTGCGGCAGAAATACGCCGAAGTCATGTCTCTAGCCGAGCTGATGACCGCGCCAGCGGTGGATCAGGTTCAGATCACCCCGTAGCGCGCCCGGTACGCCAGCACCGCCTCGCGGTGCTGTTCGAATTCACCGCCCCCGCCACCCTGCTGGATCATGTCGAGGATGTCGTCCAGCGAGGCGATGCTGACCACGGGGCAGCCGTTGGTGTGCACCACGTCCTGCACCGCCGAGTGCTCGGACAGGGCATCGTCGGGGCCGACCCGCTCCATGCGGTCCAGCGCGATCAGCACGGCGGCCGGCTTGGCCTTGGCGGCCTGGATCAGGCGCACCGATTCGCGCACCGAGGTGCCGGCCGAGATCACGTCGTCGATGATGACCACGCGGCCTTCCAGCGGCGCACCCACCAGCGAGCCGCCTTCGCCGTGGTCCTTGGCTTCCTTGCGGTTGAACGCGAAGGGCACGTCGCGGCCGCGGGCGGCCAGCGCGACCGCGGTGGCGGTGACCAGCGGGATGCCCTTGTAGGCCGGGCCGTACAGCATGTCGAACTCGACGTCCGAGGCCAGCAGCGCCTGGGCGTAGAACTCGGCCAGCCGTCCCACGGCCGCGCCGCTGTTGAACAGCCCGGCGTTGAAGAAGTAGGGACTCAGCCGGCCCGCCTTGGTGGTGAACGCGCCGAATCGCAGCACGCCCAGCTCGGTGGCGAAGCGGACGAAATCGGTACGGAAACGGCTCTCGTCGATCGAGGGCTCGGTGTCGGCGGGACGGGGGGCGGTAGCGGTCTGGGGCACGGCGGTCACGGTACGAAGTCACAACGGCACGGGGGAAGGCCTTCCCCCGGCGGCGCGATGGGCCAGCGTGATTGTAAAACGGCTCGGGGCCCCCGGGCGAATCTACTTCAAAACGTCCCGCAGCCAGGCGGCGCACTTGCCCGCCTCCTCCACCGGCCAGTCCACGGTCAGGGCGGTATCGCCACGGCGCAGCTCGATGTGGATACTGCGCCCGGAGCCGCCGCGGCCCCCCAGCAGGCGCGACCACCAGCCGCCATCGGAGACCGAGGCGCGGCTGGCTTCCTGGCCGTTGACCCGTGCGGCCGGGGCGGCAAAGGCCGGCTCCGGGGCGGCCACGGGGGCGGCCGGACTGGCCGCGGCGGCCGCACGGACGGGGGCGCGGGCGGGCGCCGCCTGCGCGGCCGCCTCAGCCGGGCCTCCCGGCGCCTGGGGCTCCCTGCGCGTAATGGTTACCTGGTCCGCGCCGGGAATCTCGCCGCCGGCCAGGCGGGTCGCCAGGTTCTGGCTGAATTCTTCCCACATCCGGTCGGCCTTGGTCTTCATGACGCTCAGGCCGAAGGTGCCCAGCCGGCCCACGACGTCGACCGTGACCTTGGTGCGCAGCTCGGTCTGTCCGTCGGGCAGCGCCGTCAGGAAGATCTCGCTCTGCTGTTTCAGCGAACTGGCCACCGAGGAGTCCTCGCCGGTGCCTTCGGCGCGCAGGTATTCGGGGGCGCGCTGCTCGACGATGCGCGTCCTGAGCTTGAACTTGGCGCTGATGAAGCTGATCTTGACGTGGATGACGGCGTTGTACTCGACGTCGCTGACCACCTCGATGGACTTCATCCCTGGCACGCAGCTGGCCATTACCGTGGGATCCAGCAGCATGTCCCAGACCTTGGCGGCCGGGGCCGCCACCGTTAAGACTTTTTCAATTTCCACGCATTTTCTCCGAAGCGTCGAGGATGGACTCGACGATCTGGGCATAGCCCGTGCAGCGGCACAGGTTGCCGTTCAGTCCTTCGCGGACCTCGTCGGCCGTAGGCCGGGGGTTGCGCTCGAGCAGGTGGCAGGCAGTCATCAGCATGCCCGGCGTGCAGTAGCCGCATTGCAGGCCGCCGCATTCCATGAAGCTCTGCTGCAGGGGATGAAGTTCCTCGCCCTTGGCCAGGCCTTCCACCGTGGTGATGCTGCGGCCATGGGCCTGCACCGCCAACGACAGGCAGGACTTGACCACCTCGCCGTCCACCAGCACGGAGCAGGCGCCGCAGGTGCCGGTCTCGCAGCCGCGCTTGGTGCCGGTCAGGTTCAGGTCGTCCCGCAGGAAATCCGACAGCATGCGGCGCGCGGGGACCTCGGCGCCGTGCTGTTCACCGTTGACGGTGACTTCGATCAGATGCTTGCTCATGATGCTTCCTCAGTCCGTAGCCAGCCCGTACAGGCCGGCGATGGTGCGCCTGGCGACCACCCGCACCATGTCGCGGCGGAATTCGTCCGAGCCCCGAGCGTCGGAAACGGGCTGGATGTCGGCCGCAACGATGTCCGCGGCCTCGGCGGCCACCTCGGGCGTGATGGTCTTGCCGGCCAGGAAGTGCTCCGCCCGGGGCACGCGGCAGGGAATGGGCGTGGACGCGCCCACGGCCAGGACGGCCTCGCGGCAGGTGCCGCCGCTGCGGCGCGTGGCCAGCGACAGGCCGATCAACGGCCGGTGCTCGGCGGCTGTGCGCAGGAAGCGGGTGTACAGGCCGGAGAAGTCGGCGGGCGGCGCCGGCACGCGGATCTCGACGACGATCTCGTCGGGTTCGATGGCGGTGACGTAGTAGTCCACCAGGAACTCCTCGATGGACAGCACCCGTTCGCCGCGTGCGCTGCCCAGCACCACCCGCGCGCCCAGCGACATCAGGCAGGTGGGCGGGTCGGTGGAAGGATCGGCATAGCAGAGGTTGCCGCCCAGCGTGCCCTGGTTGCGCACCTGGGGATTGGCGACCTGGGCCGCCATGGCCGCCAGCATGGGGTAGTGCTGCTTCACGACGGCCGAATCGGCCACGTCCGTGTGACGCGCCAGTGCGCCTATGCGCAGGCCTTCGACGGGATCGAAACGGATCCCGCGCAAGGCCTCGATGCGCGCGACCGAGATGATGTGCGACGGCACCAGCATGCGCTGGCGCATGGCCAGCATCAGCGCCGTGCCGCCGGCCATGACCCGGCAGTCCTCGCCCAGGTCCGCCAGCATGCGGCTGGCCTCGGCCACCGATGCCGGCTCGAGGAAATCGAAATCACGCATGGCGGGAGCCTCCTTGTTCCTGTTCGCCGGCCTGGCGCAAGGCGCGCAGGCCCGCCAGCACCTTCTCGGGCGTGATCGGCAGGTCCGTGATGCGCACGCCGATGGCGTCGTAGACCGCGTTGGCGATGGCCGGCGCGCCCGGCAGGATGGCCGTCTCGCTCGCGCCCTTGGCGCCATAAGGTCCGTTGGGATCGTTCGATTCCACGATGCCCGAGCGCAGCAGCGGAATGGAATCGGCGGTGGGCATGTTGTAGTCGGCGAAATTGCCGTTGGCCAGCCTGCCGTTCTCCAGCTGCAATTGCTCGTACAGCGCCCAGCCCATGGCCTGGGCCGCCGCGCCGTTGCTCTGGCCGTGGACGGCCAGCGGGTTGAAGGCCTTGCCGCAGTCGTCCGACACATAGGAATCCAGCACCGTGACCCGGCCGGTCTCGGTATCGACCTCGACCTCGACGGCCTGCGCCGCGTACGAATGCGCCGGCGCGATGTTGCCGTGGACGTCGCCGTGCATGACGGTCTTGGCATCCCAGGTGGCGCTGACCTGCAGGCCTTCGCCGTCGTGGCGCCAGATGTGCAGCCTGGCGATTTCGGCGATGGTGGCGCGTTTGTCGGGCGCGTTCCGGGAGCGGATGAAGCCGTCCACGATCTCCAGGCCGTCGACCGGGACCTCCAGCTTCGTGGCGGCAAGCCCGATCAGCGCCTCGCGTGCCTTGCGCGCGGCCAGAATGGCCGCATTGCCGGCCGCGATCGTCACGCGCGAGGCCAGCGAGCCGATGGCGTACGGCGAAATGTCGGTATCCGGCGCGACCACGTGCACGTGGTCCAGGGGGATGTTCAACTCATGGGCGACGACCTGGCTCAGCATGGTCATGGCGCCCTGCCCCATGTCGCACTCGCCGCTGTGGATCACCGCGCGGCCGTCCTCGTTGATCTTGACGATCACCGTCGAGCCGTCCCAGTTGCCGATGGTGCGGTTTCCGCTGACGTGCATCGCGGCGGCCATGCCGACGCCGCGAGGCCTGGAGCCCCTGGCCTGATTACCCTTGCCGGCGCGCTTGGCCTTCCACTGGATGGCGTCGATGCACTGGTCTATGCATTCTCGCAAACCAGTGCTGCCTATCTTCCAGCCATGTATCGAGGTGTCCCCCGCCTCGTGCGCGTTGAGCTTGTGGATCTCCACCGGATCCAGTCCCAGTTGTTCAGCCATCATGTGGATGTGGCTGTTGAGCGCGAACTGCATCTGCGCGCCGCCGAAGCCTCGGAACGCGCCATGCGGCGGGTTGTTGGTATAGACCAGCGTCGCATGCGAGCGCACGTTCTCCAGGCGATGCATGTTGTCGCTGCGCATCGCCGTCACGTGCATCACCTCCGCCGTCAGGCCGCTGTAGGCGCCGCATTCGGCAGTGATGCGCACGTCCTTGGCGACGATGCGGCCATCCTTGGCCATGCCCAGCTTCAACGTGATCCGCTCGGGTACGCTGGAACAACAGGCCAGAAAATCCTCCAGGCGGTTGTTCACCACCCGCACGGGCCGGCCGGTCTTGACCGCCAGCAGGCCGGCGATCAGGTTGTTGGCGTCCTCCACCATCTTCCCGCCGAAGCCGCCCCCGGTCGTGGCCTGCATGACACGGATGTCCGAGACGGGCATCTCGAGCGCCGCCGCGAGGCGCATCCGCGCCTGGAATATGGATTGCGTGGAGGTCCATACCTGGAGGCGTCCATCCGGATCGATGGTCGCCACCGTCGCCATGGGTTCGAGATACCCGGGGTACTGGGCATGGCAGTCGTATGTCGCCTCGTAGACGAGATCCGCCTTGGCAAACCCCGCATCCACGTCGCCAAGATGAAACTTGATCTCGTGCGAGACATTGTTGCGGCCGGGATGCACGCCGGGCGCTTCTTCATCCAGCGCCTCCTCGGGCGTCAGGATGGCCGGCAGTTCCTCGTACTCGACCAAGATCAGGTCAAGGGCATCGCGCGCGATCTCCTCGGTCGTGGCCGCAACCGCGGCCACTTCTTCCCCGGCGAAGCGCACGACGCCCTCGGCCAGGATGCGCCGCTCCTTGTGATGCACCCCCCACATGGCGCGCGGCGCATCCGCGCCCGTCAGCACCGCCTTGACGCCCGGCAGCGCAAGCGCCGCCGAAGTGTCGATGCGAACGATGCGCGCATGCGGATAGGGACTGCGCAGCACCTTGCCATGCAGCATCCCGGCGACCTTCACATCGCCGGCATATTGCGCGCGCCCCAACACCTTGGAACGCGCATTGACCTGGGGAATGGCCTTGCCCAGTGTGGATGCGTTCATCCTGAACTCCTGTTGCTCGGTCCCTGCATGGCGGGCTTACTGCGCCTTGATGCCCAGGGACTTGATGATGCCGCCCACCACTTCATACTCGCGTGCATTGGTGCGGCCGAGTTCGGCGGGTTCGCCGCCGTGCGGAAATGCGCCGTAGGTGGCCAGCTTCTGGATCACGTCCTGCTGCTTCAGGATCTCGTTCAGGTGGCCGTTCAGCAGCTTGACGGCATCGGCGGGCGTGCCCTTGGGCGCGAAGAAACCGTTCCACGATCCCACCACGATGTCCTTGTAGCCGGACTCGACCAGGGTCGGGATATTGGGCGCGAGCGGCGACCGCTTGGCATCGCCGATGGCCAGCGGCACCAGGCGGCCGGTGGCGAAGTACTGCGAGACCGGGCCCAGCGTGACCCAGGCGGTATCGACGTGGCCGGCGACGACGTCGGTCACCGAGGGGCCCACGCCGCGGTAGGGCACGTGCTGGATGGACACCTTGGCCTCGCGGTTGAGCCATTCGGCGATCACGTGCATGGGCGAGCCCGCGCCCGGGGTGGCGTAGGACACCGTCTTGCCGGATTTCGCGGCATCGATCATGTCCTTCACCGTCTTGAAGCCGGTCTTGGGATTGGCCACCAGCACCAGCGGCTGCACGGCGGTCTGGTTGATGGGCTCGAAGCCGTTCAGCACGTCGTAGCTCTGGGCGGGCGACAGGCCCAGCACCATGGGCGCGGTGGTGAACGGATTGGGCGTGAACAGCAGCGTGTAGCCGTCGGGCGCGGCGCGTCCGACATAGCCGTTGCCCACCGTGCCGCCGGCGCCGCCCTTGTTCTCGACGATGACCGACTGCTTCAGGCGCTCGCCCAGCTTTTCGGCGAACAGGCGCGCGATGGCGTCGGTGTCGCCGCCCGGGGGGTAGGACACGATGACGGTGATCGGCTTGGCGGGATAGCCGGCCGCCTGGGCGACGCCCAGGCCGGCACAGCAGGTGGTGATCGCCATGGCGGCGGCAAGCATCTGGCGGCGATAGAGATTCATCACTGGCTCCGAAGGGGACGATCGGGTACGGATAGGTATAAGCAACGATTCACTAGTGAAACATCTGTTCACTTAGGAAACGCGATCATCCACTTTTCTTGTTGATGCATCAACACTAAGATTGTACCGATTGACAAGCCGGAACAAAATTCCCTTGGATTTCGAAATATTCATTCAGACATAACGTCCAGGGCACTATGAAATAATCCTCCGTCCCACGCCGGTCCCCCCTCTCGCCAACCAGCTCATCCATGCCCCCGAAAAAAAAGTCCCCCCCGCGTACCCCGTCCACCGGCGGCGACCCCTGGACGGACATCGACGAACAGGGCACCGGCCTGTCCGTGGACGACTTCATCACCACGCTGGTGGTCCGCACCGGCAACTCGCTGCGCCGGGTCGTGACCCTGCCCTATTCCGACCAGTTCGGATTGACCATGGCCGAATGGCGCATGCTGTCGGTGGTGGCCGAGGCGCAATGCCTGCCCTTCTCGGAACTGGTCACACGGTCGGAAACCGACAAATCGCTGGTCAGCCGCGCCATGCGCCTGCTGGAGACGCGCGGCCTCGTCATCCTCGAACCGGTGGCCGGCTCGCCGCGCCGGGGGCTGACCTGCCGGCTTTCGGCCGACGGCCAGGCGCTGTACAACCGCGCCATGCCGGTCGCCCAGCGCGCCCAGGCCGCCATGATCCGCGTGCTCGACAACGAAGAACGGCAGGTGCTGTACCGGACGCTGCACAAGCTGCGGCGCGCCTGCCATGACGAGGAAGGCCCGCCCGACCAGGACTGACCCCGGCGGCGCCCGGACACACCGCGTAGAATTCGGCCGGTCATCCGTTTTTTCCAGGAGCCGGTCTTGCTGCGCATCGTTTCCATCAACCTCAACGGTATCCGTTCGGCTTCCCGCAAGGGCTTCTTCCCCTGGCTCGGCGCGACCGGCGCCGACGTCGTCTGCCTGCAGGAACTGAAGGCCCAGGACGCCGACCTGACCGACGACATGCGCCACCCGCCGGGCTACGAAGGGCACTTCTTCCCGGCCCAGAAAAAGGGTTACAGCGGCGTCGGCGCCTACGTGAAGCGCGCCTGCGAATCCGTCATCGTCGGCTTCGACAAGGAAGAATTCGACGCCGAGGGCCGCATCCTGCGCATCGACTGGCCCGGCCTGTCCGTGGTCAGCGCCTACCTGCCCTCGGGCAGCAGCGGCGACGAACGCCAACAGGCCAAATACCGTTTCCTGGACCGCTTCGCGCCCTGGCTCACGGGCCTGATGGACGAACACCGCGACACCGGCCGCGAGTTCGTCATCTGCGGCGACTGGAACATCGCGCACCAGGAAATCGACCTGAAGAACTGGAAGAGCAACCAGAAGAACAGCGGCTTCCTGCCCGAGGAACGCGCCTGGCTGACCAAGGTGTTCGACGAGATCGGCTGGGTGGACGTGTACCGCCGGCTGCATCCGGAGACCACCGGCGAGGCCTATACCTGGTGGAGCAACCGGGGCCAGGCCTGGGCCAAGAACGTGGGGTGGCGCATCGACTACCAGATCGCCACGCCGGGCATCGCCGGCACGGCGAAGGCGGCGGCCATCTACAAGGAAGAGCGGTTCTCCGACCACGCGCCGCTGACGGTCGACTACGACTGGAAGCTGGCCTGAGCCTCAGTCTATGGTCGCCCCGGACAACTTGACCGCCTCGGCCCACATCGCCCGCTCCTGCTTGACCTTGGCGGCGAAGGCCTGGGGGCCCAGGAACTCGGGCTCGACGCCCAGTTGCCGCAGCTTGCCGGCGACCTCGGGCCGCGCCAGGGCCTTCTCGACCTCCGCCGCCAGGCGCTCGGCGATGCCCGCGGGTACGCCGGCGGGCAGGTAGAAGCCCAGGTAGGACGACGGCAGGGCGACGTTCACGCCGGCTTCCGCGAAGGTAGGTACATCGGGCAGGGCCGCCAGCCGTTTCGAGGCCGTCACCGCCACGGGGACGACGCGCTCGCCCTGTACGAAAGGCAGCGTGGGGCCCGCGGCGTCTATGCCCAGTTTCAGTTGATCGCCCGCGACCGCGGATATCGCCGCCGGGCTGCCCTTGAACGGCACGTGCTGCACGGCCAGGTTCTGGCGCGCCCTGAGCAGCTCCATCGTGAGGTGGACGGTCGTACCGCTGCCGGGCGACGCGTAGGCGTACTTGCCGGGATGGCGCTTGAGTTCCTCCAGCACGCCGGGCAGGGTCCTGGCCGGGAAGGACGGATGGACGTAGATCAGGTTGGCGGCATTGCCGAACTGGGCCAGCGGCGCCAGGTCCTTGTCGACGCTGTAGTCGAGCTTCGTGTACATGACGGGGCTGACGGCGGTGTTCACCGCCGCGCCCAGCAGCAGGGTATAGCCATCGGCCGGCGCGCGCGCGACCTGCTGCGTGCCGATGTTGCCCGAGGCGCCGGGCTTGTTCTCGACCACGATGGGCTGACCCAGCGACGCGGCCATTCCTTCCAGGACGAGCCGCGCCGCCACATCGATGGCGCCGCCCGCGGGAAAGGGAACGACGGCCTTCAGCGGCCGCGCGGGATAGGACTGAGCCGCCGCCGGCTGAAGGGCCGACAGCAGGACGATCGCGGTCAGACAGGACAATCGGGACATCATGGCATTCTCCCTCGTGAGTCGAGACATTCTGGGTGGCGATGTGTTCAGGGCACCGGGCGCAGGACCCACATGGCCGGCTCGCCGGCCTCGCAATGGATGGGACGATCGGCGTCCCCTTCCACCTCGGTCTGCGCGCCGGTGCCGAGATCCACGCGATAGCCCTGGTAGCGGTCCGGCCGGCCCGGCATCATCCCTTGCCAGGCCCGGCCAGGCGCCTCCGGCAGCGGCAGCAGCAGCACTGCGTCGCCCGCGCGGGCGACGCCCAGCACGCCGTCGGCGGTCTCGTGCCAGTCCAGCGCCCGCACGGGCGGCAGCTCCGACAACGCGCCGTTCAGGTTTCGCAGCGCCCGGCCAGCCAACCGTGGATTGCCCCGGCGGTCGATCAGTCCGGTCCTGGGAAAATAGCCGCGGTCCACGTCGCCCAGGGTATCCAGGAAGATGCGATGGCCGCGATGGAAGTGGCTGCACAGCGCCGTCTCCAGCACGCGGCAGGTATTGCTCCACTCGTCGTGCCGGGCCTGGGCGGGACTGTCGTCCGCCAGGCGCACGTGCACCTGGGCGCGCAGCCCCCTGCCCTCGGCCGCTGCTGCTGCTCGCGCGACTCCTTCGCGCGCGGCGGTGCCGCGGGCAATGCGGAAGACCAGACCGTCCACCGCCGATGCGGCGGGCAGTTCGTCGTCGACCGTGAAGCCATGGTCCACCAGTAGCTTGATCTGCTTGCCATCGCGCGACTCGCCCGAGGCGTTCCAGAAACGCGACAGGACGAGCGGCACGCCCGCGTGTTCCCTGGCCGCCGCCAGCCGCGCCTCCAGGTCGGGCGCAGGCGGCCACCTCAAGACCAGTTCCAGCCCATCCAGCAGGTGGCGGTGCCGGCACACGACCTCGAGCGCGGCCTCGTCCGGCCAACCGAAGTGGAACACCGCGAAACGGCAGCCCTGCTCGGCCACCGCTTCCATGCGTGCGCGCGAGCCCGCGTCGAGCAAATCGTCCAGCGGCACGCGCAGCCGGCGCACGCCCATCTCCCACAGCGCCAGGATGGGGTAGTCGTTGCGCGCCCGCTTGCGCCAGAACTCGTCCAGCATGCTGCTGTACGGAATGTCGTACAGCACGGTCCAGCCATGGCGCAGTTCCACGCCCGGCGCGGGCAGTTCGCCGGCCGAGGGAGGCAGGCGCGGCCAGTCGCGCTGCGCGGCCGACCGATCCGATCCGCCGCCGAAGCTGCGGAGAAACTGCGTCACGATCCGCTCTTCATGGACGTCGACCACCATGACCCCCAGCTTGGCGACGTCGTTACGGCCGTTCTCGCTCTCGGGCGGCTGGCCCACGTGCAGCGTTTCCGAATAATCGGCGCGCACGAAGGCGGTGGACGGCATCAGGTAGAAATTCGTGTCCGAATGGCGGTTCAGGAAGAAGTTGTGGACGTGGCCGGTGAACGCCGCCGCCACCTTGTGGCGCTCGACGACGTCCAGCAGCCAGCTTCGTCCCGGTTCGTCGATGTTGTCGTAATGCCCATGCTCGTCGCGGGTGGCGACGAAGGGCGGATAGTGCATGAACAGAAAGATGCGCTGCCCCGCGTGCGCCGCCAGGTCCGC
This sequence comes from Pigmentiphaga kullae, assembly GCF_004216695.1. Lineage (GTDB taxonomy): Bacteria > Pseudomonadota > Gammaproteobacteria > Burkholderiales > Burkholderiaceae_B > Pigmentiphaga > Pigmentiphaga kullae. The sequence goes on along the minus strand of NZ_SGXC01000001.1, from coordinate 1,300,887 downwards.
CTCCAGCCACGCCGCCTGCTCGCGCTCCTGCGGCAGCCCCGAGTTGATGAGCGAGGTGTTGATGACGGCAAAGTGACAGCCTTGCCGGTCGAAGCCGTAGAAATGTTCCCCGAAATGCCGGCTGTACAGCTCCACGTACTCGGGACGGATGGCGCCCGCCGGCACGTAGTCGGCTTGCTTGTCGCCCACGTCGTGGTTGCCGGGCACCAGATGGACCGGACAGGCCAGCGCCGCCATGGTGGCGCGGAATTGCCGCACGGCCTGCGGATAGGAGACGGCCTCGGGCACCGGATGGATCATGTCCCCCACGTGCACGACGAAGGCCGGTGCCAGCGCGTTGAGCATGGCCACGGTATGCCGCAGCCGCTCATTGGTCAGCCGATGCGACTCGAACGGCGAGATGTTGTCCTGTTCCGAAGGATTGACGTGGCTGTCGGCGATGACGGCGAAGCGAAAGAGAGGGGAAGAAGCCATGTTGCGGGTCGGCCATGAAAGCGAAAGGCCAGTATCCAGCAAGCTTTGGAATTAATAAAATTCATTTTTCTCATCCATGGATTCATGAAAATCATGGTCACGCTCCGTCAGCTCCACGCGCTCGCGACCCTGGCCAACACCGGCAGCTTCACCGCGACGGCCGATGCGCTGGCGCTGACGCAGTCCGCCGTCAGCGTGACGATCAAGGAACTCGAACAACAGGTGGGCGTGGTGCTGGTGGAGCGGGGGCGCACGGTACGCCTGACGGCGGCGGGCAAGACCTTGTGCGAAACCGCCAACCGCGTGCTGGCCGACATTCATCGCACGGTGGCGGGGCTGCGCAGCGTCGGGGAACTGCAAGGTGGCCGCATCCGCGTCGCGGTGGGGCCGCTGACCGCGGCCACTTTCTTCCCGCGCGCGCTGGCACTGTTCCGCGCGCGGCATCCGCTGGTGGCGGTCGACGTGCTGGACGTGCCGGTGGAACAGGCCTCGCAACGGCTGGCGGCCGACGAAGTGGACGTCGCCATCGGCTCGCCCGGCGCCAGCCCGGCCCTGGCCACCGTGCTGCGCACCGAACCGCTGGTGCGCGACCGCATGCACGCGGTGTATGCGCGCGGCAAGGCGCCGCCAGCCCCGGCGGGCGGACGCAGGATGAAATGGCAGGCCTTGCAGCACGCCGAGGTAATCCTGACGGACCGGGTCAGCGGCCAATGGCGCGAGGTCTTTCTACAGTTGTCGCGGGCCGGCGTGGCGCTGAACGCGGTGCAGGAAGTCAGGCTGTATTCGACGGCGCTGGAAATGGTCCGGTGCGGCCTGGGCATGACGCTGCTGCCCGCGTTCGCCGCCCGTCACCTGGACGCGGCGCACTACGACGTGCGCGGCATCGAGCATGGCGACACGCGCTGGGAGGTGCACTGGATGATGCGCGCCGCGGCGGCGACGACGGCGGCCTCGGAGGCCCTGCGGGAGGCCGTCATCGAGGCCCTGGGTTCGCGCTAGGGAACTCAGGTCACCTTGGGCAGCGACCGGTACAGCACGTCCACGCCCGCCATGAAGTCGTCGATCTCCATGGCCTCGGCCGGGTTGTGCGAACCGTTCTCGTTGCGGATGAAGATCATGCCCGAGGGTATGCCGGCGTTGGCGAACAGGGCCGCGTCGTGTCCCGCGCCGCTGGGTATCTTCTCGGCCGGCAAGTCCAGTTCGGCCGAGGTATCCAGCAGCAGCTGCACCAGTTGCGCATCCATGGTCGCCGGGGCCGACTCGATGCGGCGGTCGAACTCGAAGCGCACGCCGCGCTGGCGCGCCACCTCGTCGCATTCGGCGCGCATCACGCGGTAGAACTCCTCCAGCGTCTCGGTGCTTTCACTGCGCACCTCGAAGCTGAAGTCGACCCGGCCGGGAATGCGCGACACGGCGTGCTCGGCGGGGTCGGTGCCCATCACGCCCGAGGTCACGACCAGGTCGTTGCCGCGCTCCAGCAGCACGCGCCAGTGCTCGTCCAGCCGCATCAGCAGGTCGGACACCGCGAACACCGCGTCGTTGCGCAGCCAGCGCGGCACGGCGCCGGAGTGCCCCGGCTCGCCTATGCATCGCACCAGGTTGTGGCGGATGTTGCCGCGTATGCCCGAGACGATGGCCGTGGGCCATTTGCGGGCCACCATCAGCGGCCCCTGCTCGATGTGCAGTTCCAGATAGGCGCGCACGCCCGACACCCAGGGCACCGGCTTGCCGGCGGCGATGCTGTCCACGTCGGCGCCAACGCTGGCCATGGCCTCGGCCAGCGTGCGGCCGCTGCGCTTGTTGCGCAGCGCCAGGTCGTCCGCCTTGAGCTTGCCCAGGATGGCGCCGGACCCCATGTAGGCCTTGCCGAACCACGCGCTTTCCTCGCCCCGCATGCCGGCGACCCACAAGGGATGCGCGAGCCGCACGCCCTCGTCCTTGAGCCGCTTCAGGCACAGCAGGCCGGCGATGACGCCGGCCAGGCCGTCATAGTTGCCGCCCTGGGGCACCGAATCCACGTGCGACCCGCACACGATGGGCGCCTGGTCGCCCGCCTGCGCCAGCGAGAACACCACGTTGGCTGCGGGATCGGTCCGCGCGGCGATGCCATGCCGGTCCGCCCATTCGACCAGCGCGTCCAGCGCGGCCGTCTCGGTGGGACCATAGCTCTCGCGCGAGACGCCGACCCCATCGAAGCTGAGCTGGCGGATCCGCTCGAACAGATCGATCGCGTCCTGCCGTCCGGGAACGGCCTGGGCGCCGGCCATCGTGGTTGCTGCTGTCATGTCGCCCTCAAGCCATCGCCTCGAAAGGCACGAAGCCGGTGTCCTCCACCGCCCCCACCAGCCCTTGCAGGCCGGGCAGGCCCTTGCGCCGGCAGTACTGCACCAGGCCGTCGATCACGTCGATCATGGCCGTGGGATGGATGAAGGTGGCCGTCCCGACCTGCACGGCCTTCGCGCCGGCCAGCATGTATTCGATCGCGTCCTCGGCGGTGGAAATGCCGCCGCAGCCGATGATGGGAATCGAGACCGCGCGATGGCACTGGTACACCATGCGCACGACGATGGGCTTGATCGCCGGCCCCGACATGCCGCCCATGACGTTGCCCAGCTTGGGCCGGCGCGTATCGATGTCGATCGCCATGCCCAGGATGGTGTTGGCGGCCACGATGGCGTCGGCGCCCTCTTCCTGCGCCGCGCGCGCCACGTTGGCGATCTCGCCGGTATTGGGCGTGAGCTTGACCCACAGCGGCAGCGAAGTCGAGGCGCGCAGGGCCTTGACCACCGCGGCGGTGGAGCGGGCGTGCATCGCGAAGGCCTTGCCGTCTTCCTCGATGTTGGGGCACGAGATGTTGGCCTCGATGGCGGCCACGCCCTCGACCTGCGACAGCTCGGCCGCCAGCCGCGCGAAGCCGTCGTTCGACGGCGCCGAGATGCTGACCACCAGCGGCGGCGAAAACTTCCGGTAGAACGGGATGCTCTCGCGGATGAAATAGTCGGAACCCTTGCTGGGGATGCCGATGGCATTGAGCATGCCGCTGTGCACCTCCGCCACGCGCGGGACCGGATTGCCGGTGCGTTTCTCGTGCGTGATGGTCTTGGTGACGAACGCGCCCAGGCGATTGAAATCGATGGTGTTGGCCAGCCCGTCGGCGAACGTGCCCGAGGCCGGCATCACGGGATTGGAGAGGCGCAGTCCGCCTACATCCACGGACAGGTCTATCATCACGCCACCTCCGCCAGGGGAAACACGGGACCGTCCCAGCAGACGCGCTTGCTGACCAGCTTGTCGCCCTCGCGGAAGGCTCGCACGCAGCAATAGCACATGCCGATGCCGCAGGCCATCTGCTGCTCCATCGCGACTTCGCCCGGCACGGACAACTCGGCGCCCAGGCGCTGCATCAACAGCGTCAGGCGCGACGAACCACAGGTATAGAACGCATCGGCGCGGCCCGCGGCATGCAGTTCGCGCAGCAGGCGCTCGACGTTCTCGACCGCGCTGGTGCCGGCTTCGTCGGTAACTTCGACGATGGTGGCACCGATGGCCGCGAACCGCTCTTGCGACATCAGGTTGGCGGCATCGCGCGCGCTCAGGATGGCAGTCACGCCCACCCTCGCCTGCGCCGCCATCTCGGCCAACGGCGCCAGCGTCGCCAGCCCCACGCCGCGTCCCAGCACGACGATGTGGCGCGCGCCCGCGGGCAGCGTGAACCCCACGCCCAGCGGCCCCAGCATCGGCAGCTTCTCGCCCGCCTCGAGCGTGGCCAGCCCGCGCGTGCCGGCACCGGTGACTTTGTACAGGAACTCCACCCGCCCCGTGGCCGGATCAGCCCGATAGGTGCTCATGGGCCGGCGAAAGAACGGCGCATCCTGCTCGGTCGACGGGCACAGCAGATGAAAGAACTGCCCCGCCTTCGCCCCGGCCGCCGGCAGCCCGGCATCCAGCACCAGGTGCTTGTAATCGCGGTTGACCCAGGCATTGCTGATCACCACGCCCTGCGTATCCGGCGCGGCAGGTCCGGCGCAACACCCAACCTGCGATTCGGACGACACAACTTCCATTCTGATTCCTCTGCGCTGGAAACCCCCAGGCGCTCGATAACTACTACCTACCTTGGGCACCGCGGATCCGGCTCCGCCGGTCCGCCAGTGCCGCCCCCTGGGGGGCGCGCGTCAGCGCGTAGGGGAGGTCCTCTACTCCAGCTTTGCGCCCTTGCGTTCCGGGATCAGGAACAACGTGGCGAGAATGTCCAGTACATAGATCGACGCCAGCAGCGCGATCGCGTGGCTGAACGAATACTTCGCGGCCACCGCGCCCACCGCCAGCGGTCCGAATCCGCCCACGGCGCGGCCGATGTTGAACAGCACGTTCTGTGCCGTGGCCCGCGCCCGGGTGGGATACAGCTCGGAGATCAGCGCCCCGTAGCCGCCCAGCATGCCGTTCACGAACATGCCCATGACCGCTCCGCCGATCAGCAGGGCGTATTGCGCTTCGAGCTGCGAATAGGCCAGCACCGACAGCACCGCGCCCACCTGGTAGAGCAGGAAGATGGGACGCCGGCCGATGCGGTCCGCCAACTGGCCGAACAGCCAGATGCCGAAGGCCATGCCGAGAATGGTGACGGCGGTCCAGCCCGCCGACTTGGTCAGCGAATAGCCGAACTGCTTGCTCAGGTACGACGGCATCCAGATCATCACGCCGTAGTAGCCGAAGTTCTGCACCGAGGTCAGGATGACCACGCCCAGGCTGGCCCGCGTGGTCTTGGCATCGGCCACCAGCAGCTTGAACGCGTTGTCCTTCGGCGCCGTGGACTTCTGGCTTTCGACGAAGATCTTGGGTTCGCCGATGAAATGGCGGATGACGAAGGCCACGACCGCCGGCAGCACGCCGATGGCGAACATGCCGCGCCAGCCCACGATGGGCAGCAGGATGGGCGTGATCAGCGCCGCGGCCAGCACGCCTGCCTGCCAGCCCAGGCCGACGTAGGAGCTCATGCGGGCACGCTGCTCGGGACGGCAGGCCTCGGCGGCCAGCGCCATGCCGATGCCGAATTCGCCGCCCAGGCCCAGGCCGGCGATGGTACGGTACGCCAGCAGGTCCCAGTAGCCCTGGGCCAACGCGCACAGGCCGGTGAAGACCGCGAACAGCAGGATGGTCCAGTTCAGCACGCGCACGCGGCCGTACTTGTCGCTCAGCCACCCGAACACGATGCCGCCGACCACGGCGCCGACCAGCGTCCAGGTCACCAGCGACCCGGCCTGGGTGCTGGTCAGTCCCAGGTCCGACGAGATCGCCGCCAGGATGAAGCCCAGGATCAGAAGGTCGAAACCGTCGAGGGCGTAGCCCACCGTCGACGCAATGACCGCCTTGCGGGCGTAGTCTTCGCCCTCGTTCGCCTTGCCTGCGGGAATGTCCCCGGGACTCGCGGCGTATTTGTCTGCCATTTCCTATCTCCGAAAGGAAGAGGTATCCATCGATTCAAAAAAAGTGCTGCCAGGCGGCGGCTGCCTCCCGCCGGCGCCGCCCCCTGGAGGAGACGGCCCGTGCCGGACATGCTTGTGGCATGGAGCAGGCAAAAACTGTTTACGCCGAAAGTCTTTTTTTTTAGACTAAGACAACTTTTCTTACCTTTCAAGCAAAATTTCACTAAGCTGATAAGGTAAATCCCGATGTTGTCAGAGATGCACGATATTAGTGCAAACCCGCACTAACGCTGGGCATCGGAGAGGTGCTCCGCTCGATTCCGGGGCGGCGCGCACGAGTGGTTCGAAATCCAGGATTCTCATTTTTTAGACTTGCTTCGATGAACACTTCTTCCAGATCGCGCGCCGTCGATTTCCATGCCATCGGGGAAAGGCTGCGCGCCTATCGGATGGGCGCCTCGCTGCGGGCCGAGGACATCGCGGCCAGGCTGGGGGTGTCGCGGGCGGCGGTATACCGCATGGAGAAGGGCGAGATCGTCAAGATCGAGACGCTGGAGCGGCTGGCCCACATCCTGGACACCTCGCTGGCCTCGCTGCTGGGCGTGGGGGCTGAGTACTACACCTCGCCGGTGGCCTACATCGAACGCATGCGCCAGCTCGAGACCGACGCCACGCGCATCATGGCCCATTTCGAGCCCATCTCGTTCCTGCTGACCTCGGACGAGTACGCCGGCTACCTGGAACAGATGCTGCACGAGGCCCACCCCGGCATCGAGCCCGAACGCATGCAGGCCCTGATGAAGATTCTGGGCGAGCGCAAGCGGGCCTACGCCCGGCGCCGCCCGCCCATCATCAGCCTGATCGGGCTGCGCGAGATCGAGCGCTTCGTCCACTTCGGGCTGGTGGGCCGCATCGACCTGCCGCCCTCGGTGCGCATGGAGCGGTCGCTGGCGGCGCGGCGCGAGGTCGAGCGGATCATCGATCTATTGCGCGAGCACCCGATGGACATGCAGATCGGCATCGTCGACGACAGCATGCCCAACGCCACCTTCCAGGTATTCGAGCGGCCCAGCGCCTCGTTCGTGGCGGTCAGCCCGTTCCGCTTCGGCGAGCTGCCCAACGTCGCCACCGGCATCGCCCAGGTCACCTCGGCGCCCGAAGCGGTCGAGCTTTATACGAAAATGGTGGAAAACCTATGGGAACGCGCCTACAAAGGGCAACAGGCCGCGGAACTTCTGAGCAGCATGCTGAAGGTGGTCTGACCCCGCGTCGTTCGCCCCCACACATGGAACAGTGAAATGGAAGAAACCTCTATCGGATCGACGGTGGCGCAACTGCTGCTGGAATCGGGGGCGGTGCACGTCAGCTCGGGCAAGCCGTTCATCCTGCGCTCGGGCTGGGCCAGCCCGGTGTACGTGGACGTGCGGCGGCTGATCTCGTCGGTGGCGGGGCGCAAGGTGCTGGTGGACGCCGCGCAGGCCGTGGTGCGGCATCGCGTCGGCATGCAGAACATCGATGCCATCGCCGGGGCCGAGACGGCCGGCGTTCCCTACGCCGCCTGGCTGGCCGACCGGCTGTCGCTGCCGCTGCTGATCGTGCGCAAGAAGCCGCTGGGCTTCGGCCGCAACGCGCAGATCGAAGGCATGGCGCAGGCCGGCGCGCGGGTGCTGCTGGTGGACGACCTGACCACCGACGGCCAGAGCAAGCGCAACTTCTGCAAGGCGGTACGCGATTCGGGCCTGGAGCTGGCCCACGTCCTGAGCATCTTCTATTACGATACGTTTGTCGAAAGCCGGCGTACCATGGAAGAAATCGGTGTCACGATGCATGCGCTGGCCACCTGGCAGGACATCATCGCGCAGGCCAGGACGGGCACGGTCCTGACCGCCGCCGACATCGAAAAAGTAGAAGGATTCCTGCTCCATACTTCCGAATGGTCCAAGGCCCACGGCGGCATCTCCCGCCTTCCGTGACTCTTATCGCTACCCACGTGTTATGAACTTCACCGATCTGATCCAACGTTTCGCCGCCCAGGCCCCTGGTACCGACAGTTTCCTCAAGGTCAAGGAAGGTTCGCTGGCGCTGGTCTCCAGCGACTCCGAACATGCCGCCGCCTACTTCCTGATCTACGGTTTCGCCCGCTCGTACGTGCTGCTGTATGAAGACCAGGGCATCGCGCCCGCCTTCGCCGAAACCGCGAAGACCCAGCTCCTTTCCTACATGAACCGGCTCGACGAAGCGTTCAGGTCCGGCACGGCGCAGGATCTCGTCGCCGCCCTGAACTGGATCGTGCTGGACTACGGCCGCAGCGGAAAGATATTTTGAGCGCCCGCCCGGAGGCGCCCGCGGCCGCCTCGTCGCTGTACACGAACCGGCGCGTCGCGCCGCTGCTGGCCCTGGGCTTCGCCAGCGGCCTGCCCCTGGCGCTGACCAGCGGCACGCTGCAGGCCTGGGCCACCGTGGACGGCGTGTCGCTGCAGGCGATCGGCTTCCTGACCCTGGTCGGCTCGGCCTACACGCTGAAGTTCCTGTGGGCGCCGCTGATGGACCGCTATACGCCGCCGCTGCTGGGCCGCCGGCGCGGCTGGATGGTGGTCACGCAATTGCTGCTGGCGCTGGCCATCATGGCCATGGGCCTGCTCTCGCCCAGCGAAGCCCTGCTGCCGCTGGCGCTGATCGCCGTGTTCGTCGCCTTCTGCTCGTCCTCGCAGGACATCGCCTTCGACGCCTACCGCACCGACGTGCTGCGCAAGGAAGAACGCGGCGCCGGCGCCGCGGTGTCCGTGCTGGGCTACCGGCTGGCCATGCTGGTGTCGGGCGGGCTGGCGCTGGTCATCGCCGACAGCTGGCTGGGCTGGGGCAACATGTACGTGCTGATGGGCGGCCTGATGGCCCTGGCCATCCTGGCCACCCTGTGGGCCCCCGAACCCGAGACCCCCGCCGCCGCGCCCCGCACGCTGGCCGAGGCCGTGACGGGGCCGCTGGTCGAATTCTTCCGCCGCCCCGGCGCCATCGTGCTGCTGGTGCTGATCGTGCTCTACAAGCTGGGCGACGCCTTCGCCGGCAGCCTGTCCACCGCCTTCCTGATACGCGGCGCGGGCTTCTCCGCCACCGAGGTCGGCACCATCAACAAGGTGCTGGGCCTGGGCGCCACCATCATCGGCGCGCTGGCCGGCGGTTCGCTGCTGGCAAAGCTGGGCCTGTTCCGGTCGCTGATGCTGTTCGGCCTGCTGCAGGCCGTCTCCAACCTGGGATTCTGGCTGCTCGCCATCAGCCCCAAGAGCATCCTGCTGATGGCCGCCGCGGTCGGCATCGAGAACCTGTGCGGCGGCATGGGAACGGCGGCCTTCGTGGCCCTGCTCATGGGCCTGTGCGACCACCGCTTCTCGGCCACCCAGTTCGCGCTGCTGTCCGCCCTGTCCGCCGTGGGGCGCACCTACCTGGCCGGGCCGCTGGCCCCGCCCATGGTCGAGAACTACGGCTGGCCGACGTTCTTCCTGGTCACCGTGGCCATCGCCCTGCCCGGCATGGTCCTGCTGTGGTGGCGGCGGGCCGACGTGCGGGCGCTGGACCAGGCCTGAGGCGGCCTGGCGGACGGCATCAGACGAAGTCGTCGTCCGAGAACGTATCGTCGGTGAAGGAATCGTCGGCCGAGGTGTCATAGGCCTGCGCGTCGCCGCCCGCATCCGGACGGTCGTCATTTCCGCTGTCGTAGTAGTTGTTGGTGACGTTCTGCGTGATCGTTTCCGCAGCCGGCGCATTGCCCGCCGGATGCGCGGCCTGGGCCGCGCCGCCGCCCATCAGGTGCTCGATGCCGTTGAACAGGAACATGCCGCCCGCCACTCCCGCCGCCGTAGCCGCGGCATTGCCCAGGAAGCTGCCCATGGCGCCTCCTGCGGCCGGTGCGCCGGCATAGGGCGCCGCGGGCGCGGCGGGCCGGTACTCCGGGCGCTGGCCGATGTCGCTGCCGATCATGGAACCACTGGCGGGCGCTGATCGCGCCGGCGCCTTGCCCCACGTATCGCCGCCCAGCAATCCGCCCAGGAAACTGCGCGCGGGCCGGGCTTCCTGCTGCTGCCGCGAGGCGGCCTGCAGTTCAGCCACCTGCTGCTCCAGGGCCGCGATGCGCGCCTGCGCGCCTTCCAGCGCATGTTCCAGCAACAGCGCGCGCTGGATGCTGAGGTACAGCGCGTCGGGCTGGCCGGCCGCGCGCTGCCGGATCAGGGCATCGGCCTCGGGGTCCTTGTCCATGCCCCGGACGCCGGCCAGGCGGTCCAGGAAACTGTCGAGCAGGGCGCGTTCTTGCGGTGTCATGAGCGGTTCTCCCGGTATGCCGGCCCAAGGCCGGCGCATTGCCGCGGATGATGGCGGCCGGGGCTTAATCCTGGCTTAAGCGCCGGGACACGCCTCCCTCACCCAGTGCACCCGCAGCCGGTCATACACCAGGTTATACACGTAGGTATAGGGCAGGAAGAACAGCAGCAACCCGATATCCAGCACCAGAGCCTCCCACAGCGAAATGCTCAGCCACCATGCCGCCAACGGCACCACGATCAGGATCAGGCCGAATTCGAAGCCCAGCGCGTGGGTCATCCGGACCCGCGTATCGCGCACCCAGCCCAGTCGGCGCTCCACGCGCTCGAAGCCGGCGTTGTAGACCATGTTCCACAACATGGCGATAAGCGAGATCACCGCCGTCAGCGCGCCCATGTGCAGCAGCGGCTTGCCCATGACCCAGGCCAGCGCGGGCGCGCACAGCGCCACCGCGATGATCTCGAAGCACAGGGCGTGCGCCAGGCGTTCACGCAGCGATTTCTTGTTCTGCAACACGTTCAACCTCGTTACGTTGATGTCGTCCCCGTATTTTCTGCCATACTTCCGTTGAATAAAACCTAATTACCATCGGATTTTCCGATAGAAAACCAAACATGGCCTATTCCCTGGAAGCGCTGGCGGCCTTCACCCAGGCGGCCGCGCTGGGCTCGTTCTCGGCCGCCGCGCGCAAGCTGGGCAAGCGGCAGTCGAGCATCAGCGAAAGCATCGCCAACCTGGAAATCGACCTGGGCGTGCAGTTGTTCGACCGCGCCACCCGCCAGCCCACGCTGACGCCGGCGGGCCGGGCACTGCTGGTGGAGGCGGCGCAGGTCCTGGCCAGCGCCGAGCAACTGGGCCGCGCCGCCGGCCGCTATGCCCAAGGGCACGAGGCGCGGCTCACGCTGGCGCTGTCCGACACCTATCAGTCCGAGCGCTTCGAGGCCATACTGGCCGCGCTCGACCGCAAGTATCCCGACATCGAGTTCGAATGCATGATGTCCGAGGACTGGGATACGGTCGCCACCGTGCAGCGCGGCCGCGCCAACCTGGGGCTGGTACGCGCGCAGGAACAGTACCCGCCGGACGTGGAACACCGCACGCTGCCGGACCTGTCGGAAATGGTGGTGGTCACGGGCAAGGGGCATCCGCTGGCCAGGCTCGGCACGGTCACCGAAGCCGACCTGCGCCAGGCGCGCGAACTGCGCATCGCGCCTTACGAGGACGACGGCCGCCGCATCGCGCGGGGCCGCACCTGGTCCGCGCCCTACTACCTGATGCTGCTGGAAATGGCGGTGATGAACTTTGGCTGGGCCAGGATGCCGCGCTGGCTGGTGACGCATTTCGCCGCCGGCAGGCTGGTGGAGTTGCAGGTGCCCGGCCAGGAGCGCCTGCTGCCGGTGGACGTGGTGTGGTCCAACCAGCATCCCCTGGGCCCCGTCGGGGCCTGGATGCTGGAGGAACTGCTCAAGGCCTGACCGCGCCCGCCGTCAGTTCGGCGATGGCCTCGCGCTCGGTACGGAATATATGGTGGGGCGGCAGCATGGCCGTGACGCCCGCGGTATCGAACACGTCTTCCACCTGCTTCTTCACGCCCGCCAAGTACAGGTCCACGCCCTGGTCGCGCAGCGTGCCGATCAGGTAGATCAGCGTATCGACTCCGGTCACGTCGATGCTGTTGATCGGCCCGGCATAAATCAGCACCCGCTTGATGCCGGGATCGGCCCGACAGCGTTCGATCACGAAATGCTCCAGCGGATTGGCCGTGACGAAGCTCAGCCCCGCGTCCATGCGTACCGCCAGCAGGTCCGGCGCCAGCGGCGGCAGGCCGAAGCGCAGGCGGTCCCGCAGCGTGCCGTCGGCGTGGACGGCGACCTCGACGATGCGGGGATGCGAGCGCTGGTACAGGAAGTAACCCAGGGACAGGATGAAACCCGCCAGGATGCCCCACTGCAACTGCGGCGCGGCGATCAGGGTGGCCACGGCCGTGGACGCGGCGATGACGGCCTCGGCACGCGACGTGGCCCATAGCCGGACGAAGAAGCGCGGGGTGATCAGGTTGGAGACCGGCACGATGATGACGGCCGCCAGGAAGGCCCGCGGCAGGTGGGCGATGGCCGGCGTCAGGAACAGCAGGCTCGCCAGCACGCACACGAAGGCGAACAGCGCGGACCAGCCCGAACGCGCACCCACGAACAGGTTCAGCGCCGAGCGCGAGAACGAGGCGCTGACCGGAAAGGCGCCGCTCAGGCCGCTGGCGATCTTGGCCAGGCCCTGGCCGATGAACTCCTGGTCTTCGTCCCAGCGCCGGCGCGTGCTGCGCGAGATGGTCTTGGCGCTGGACAGCGCCTCCACGAAGCTGACCAGCGCGATCACCGCCGCCGCGGGCAGCAGGCTGCGGTAGTCCTCCCAGTCCAGCAACTTGGGCACGGTGAACTGCGGCAGGCCCGCCGGCAGCGTCCCGACCACGGCGCCGCCCCGCGCGCCGTAGCCGATGGCCCAGCTGACCAGGCCCGTCGCCAGCGCGGCCGCCAGCACGATGGGCAGGCGCTTGCTGTGCTTCTTCAGCGCGAACAGGAAGACCAGCGTCCCCACGCCGAAGGCGAATGCCGTCCAGTCCACGCCGCCCAACAGGCCTCGCGGATCGGCCGCGGCCAGCGCGCCCCTCGCCCCGCTCCAGTCCAGCCCCAGCATGGCGGGCAGTTGCGACAGCATGATCAGCAGCGCGGCGGCCTGGGTGAACGCGCCCACGACCGAGCCCGGCAGGAAGTTCACCACCATGCCCAGCCGGGTCGCGCCGATCAGCATCTGTATCGCGCCCGCCATCAGCGCCAGCCAGATCGCCAGTTCGACCCAGCGCGCCGACTCGGCGGCCGCCATGCCCGACAGCGATCCCGCCACCAGCATGCTGGTCAGCGCGACGGGCCCCGCGCCCAGCAATTGGCACGATCCCCACAGCACGCTGATCACCGGCGGAATCAGCGCGGCGTACAGGCCGGTGATGGGCGGCATGCCGGCCAGCATGGCGTAGGCCACGGCCTGCGGCACCAGGATCAGGCCGAGCGTGAAGCCGGCCCGGGCATCGGCGGCAAGGTCGGCGGCGTTGGGCCGGGGCCAGTTCAGGAAGGGAAGATAGCGGGCAAACAGAGCGGACATGGAAAATGCGCCGGATCGGAGTCGGCGGGGTCAGAGGTGGCGCGGCTTGCGCGGCGCGCGCACGGCGAAATGGTCGTAGACGGCATCGGGCAGCAGGCGCATCAGCTTGGCGACGATGCCCATCTGCCAGGGAATGACGGTGTAGCGGACGCCGCGGTCCAGGGCGCGGGAAGCTTTCGCGGCGAATACGTCGGCATCCATCAGGAACGGCATCGAATACGGGTTGCGCGCGGTCATGGGCGTGCGGATGTAGCCGGGGGCGATGGTCGTCACGCGTATGCCCTGGGGCGACAACTCGTTGCGCAGGCTTTCGCAGTAGGCGATGACCGCCGCCTTCGACGCGCTGTACGCCCCCGCGCCGGGCAGCCCGCGTATGCCGGCCACGCTGGCGATGCCCGCCAGGTGGCCCCGCCCGGCCTGCTTCATGGCGGGAATGAACGGTTCGAAGGTCGCCACCATGGCGACCAGGTTGGTGTTGATCACGGCGCGGAAAGCGTCGAAATCCTCCATTTCCTCGGTCAGCGTGCCGGTGCTGATGCCGGCATTGGCGATCACCAGATCGGTGTCGCCCAAGGCCAGGAAATCCCGGGCCGCCGCGTGCAGGGCATCGCGGTCACGCACGTCCAGCGCGTAGCAGCGGTGGCTGCCCGGCAGCGACGCGGCCAGCGCCTGCAGGGCCTCCCGGCGCCGGCCCACCAGGCCCAGCGTGGCGCCCAGGGCCGCGTAGCGGCTCGCCAGCGCCTGGCCGATGCCGCTGCTCGCGCCGGTAATGAAGACGTTCATGCTCCCCTCTCGTGAGTTCATCATTATCACCTTTAATCATGTAGTTCTTACTGGAAATCATTAAGAAACCGGCCTGCGCGCCACCCGATTGTCGCCAGGAAACCAGGCCGGCCGGCCCTGGATGAATCTGCGATACTGCGAAAAGAACCGCGTCCGCGGCACCACAGAGAGCAAGATGACGTCCCTTCCCATTTCCGATGTGCAAGCCGCGCTGGCCGGACTGATCGGCCAGGCGAATGTCTATGCCGATCCCGCGGACAAGGCCCGCTACGAGACCGGCGCCCGCTACGGCGACGGCAAGGCCGCCCTGGTGGTGCGGCCCGGCTCGGCCGCCGAAGTAGCCGCGGTGGTGCGCTACTGCGTGGACACCGGCACGCCCCTGATCGCCCAGGGCGCCAACACCGGCCTGGTGGCCGCCAGCACGCCGGACGCCAGCGGCACCCAGGTCGTGCTGAGCCTGGAGCGGCTGCGCGGCGAAATCGCGATCGACCGCGCCAACCGCACCGCCACCGTAGGCGCCGGCGTCACGCTGCAGGAACTGAACGACAAGCTGGCCGAACATGGCCTGTGCTTTCCCATCGACCTGGGCGCCAACCCCTCGCTGGGCGGCATGATCGCCACCAATACCGGCGGCTCGCGGCTGATCCGCTACGGCGACGTGCGCCACAACCTGCTGGGCATCGAAGTCGTGCTGGCCGATCCGCCCGGACAGGTGCTCGACCTGATGAGCGGACTGCGCAAGAACAATACCGGCTACGACCTCAAGCAATTCTTCGTCGGCGTGAGCGGCGCGGGCGGCATCATCACCCGCGCCGTGGTGCAGGTCCACCCCCTGCCCCGCCAGACGGCCACCGCGCTGATCGTGCCCACCAGCCAGGAAGCCGTGCTGGAACTGCTGATCGCGCTGGAAAGCGAGTTCGGCGATTTCCTGACCGCCTACGAGGGCATGTCCAGCTCCACCGTCCAGTCGGTCATCGACCACGTGCCCGGCGTCGCCAACCCCTTCGCACCCGAGCCCATTCCCGACTATTGCCTGCTGGTGGAACTGGCCGCCACCTCGTCGCGCGAAGTGCTGGGCGTGGACCTGCAATCGGCGCTGAACGATTTCCTGGAACGGCAGTTCGACGTGCTCGTGGCCAATGCCGTGCTGGACGGCGGCCCCGACCTCTGGAAGATCCGCCATTCCATCAGCGAATCCATCCGCCACCAGGGCAAGCTGATCGCCTTCGACATCGCCGTGCCTCGCTCCTCGATGGTGGACTTCCAGACCACCGCGCGGCGGATGCTGGAAGCCGACTTCCCCTGGCTGCGCCTGTTCGACTTCGGCCACTGGGCCGACGGCGGCACCCACTTCAACATCGTCTGGCCCCACGACGCCACGCCCGCCTACGACACGGACACCGTGGAAAAACTACGGCTGGCGATCTACGACCTGGTGGTCCGCCAGTTCGGCGGCAGCTTCAGCGCCGAACACGGCGTCGGCCCCTACAACGAACGCTTCTACCACCGCTATGCCTCGCCCGAAGCACAGGTGCTGTCGGGCAAGATCCAGCAAGCCATCGACCCCCGGCATGCGCTGGGCCAAGTCCATTTCGGCCCATCTCCCAAACCCTGACTTTCTCCAGAAAACAAGAACGGCCTTGCACGGTTAAATGCAAGGCCGTTCTCGTATCCACAATCCGGACCCAGGGCACAGCGGATCCGGCTCCGCCGGTCCGCCAGTGCCGCCCCCTCGAGGGGGCGCCCGAAGGGCGTAGGGGGTGGGCTTTCCTTGCGCGCGTCAGCGCGTAGGGGGGGTCCTTTCCTTCCCGATCAGGAAGTCGGCGACCTGGAGAGCGCCCAGATTGCTGCCGGTCAGCGACGGCGAGGTCAGGTAGCGGCCGTTGATGGCCAGCGTGGGCACGCCGTCGATCTTGTAGGCTTCGGCCAGCTTGGTGGCGCGCTGCACCTTGCTCTGGACACCGAAGGAGTTGTAGGCGGCCGTGAACTGGGCGCGGTCCAGGCCCTGCTTCTCGGCCCAGTCGAAGATGCGGTTGGCCGTGTTCAGCGGCTGGCGTTGCTCGTGGATGGCGGTGAAGACCATGCGATGCAGCTGGTCGACCTTGCCCAGGGCTTCCAGGGTGTAGTACAGGCGCTGCTGCGGCTCCATGCCGGCATTGAAGCGAACCGGCACGCGGCGCACCACGACGTCGGCCGGCAGCTTCTTGATCCAGGACTCCAGGCTCGGCTCCAGCGCGTTGCAGTGCGGGCAGCTATACCAGAAGAACTCGGTGACCTCGACCTTGCCCGGCGAATCGGTGGCCTGGGGCTGCTGCAGGCGGATGTACTCGGTGCCTTCGCGCGGCTGCTGCGCCTGGGCGGTGCCCGGCAGGGCGGCGACGAAACCGGCGGCCAGGGCCAGGCCGGCGAACATGTGGCGGAAAGCGTAGCGACCGATCATAGGATTCCTCTGATAACGTGGCCCGGACGGCGGACCGGCCGGGCGCGGTGAAAACTCGGACCGCGGCGGGCCGCGCGAAGTTCCACCCGGATCATTTCTTCACGACGGCTGCCTCGATGCCGTTCTCGGCCAGGCGCGCGCGCGTGCGGTTCATGTCGTCGAGCCGGGTGAACGGCCCCACGCGTACGCGGTGCACCGTGCCGGCGGCCACGTCGGCCGTCTCCAGGCGCGCCTCGAACCCCATGAAGGCCAGCTTGGCCTTCAGTGCCTCGGCGTCCTCGATCACGCGATAGGCGCCGACCTGCAGGAAATAGGTGCCCGACGCTCCCGCCGCCGCACCGGGCGCCGGGGAAGGCGCGGCCGCCTGCGGCGCGGAAGGCTGCGCACCCTTCTTGGTCTTGTCGACGTTCTGGCTGGCCAGGAAATCGCCCAGCGGATCGCGGGTGGCCTGGGGCACCGGCGCGGGCGCCGGCTGCGTGGCCGAGGGGCCCGAGGCCGAAGGCGCTCCGGCGGGGCCATCCTTGCCGTAAAGGCTGCGATTCGGATCCGGCGCGTTGGCCGGATCGGGCGGCTGCGCGGGCGCCGCCGGCGGCCGCGTTCCCTTGCTGACGAAGGGCACCGGCGCCTTGGTGATGTAGAACGCCACCAGCACGGCCACCAGCAGGCCGACCAGCAACCCCGCCATCAGGCCGAACATGGTCCCGCCTACCGCGCGTTTGGGCGCGGCCTGGCGCTGGTTGGCGCTGCCCTGCTTGCCGCCGCGGGCAGGCTTCGTCTTCGCTGTGGAGGCCATGAATCGTTACATCCGTTGCGGAGCGGAAACGCCCAGCAACGCCAGTCCGTTGGCCAGCACCTGCCGGGTCGCGGCCAGCAGCGCCAGGCGCGCCAGCTTCAGCGCCTCGTCGTCCACCAGCACGCGCTCGGCATTGTAGTAGGCATGGAAATCGGCGGCGCAATCCTTGAGCCAGAAAGCGACGTGGTGCGGCGACAGGTCGTTGGCCGCCAGCCCCACCATGGACGGGAGCTCGGCCAGCCGCTGCAGCAGCAGGAACTCCCGTTCGGCCGTCAGCAGCGAGGTATCCGCGCGCGCCAGGTCGGCTTCGTCTCCGCCCCACTGCGCCAGCACCGAGCAGATGCGCGCATGGGCGTACTGGATGTAATAGACGGGGTTCTCGTCGGTCTGCTTGAGGGCCAGGTCGACGTCGAACACGAATTCGGTATCGGCGCGGCGCTGGATCAGGAAGTAGCGCACCGCGTCGCGGCCCACCCAGTCGATCAGGTCGCGCATGGTCACGTAGCTGCCGGCGCGCTTGGAGATCTTGACCTCTTCGCCGCCGCGCATGACCTTGACCATCTTGTGCAGCACGTAGTCGGGGTAGCCCTTGGGAATGCCCACGTCCAGCGCCTGCAGGCCCGAGCGCACCCGCGCCACGGTGCCGTGGTGGTCCGAGCCCTGGATGTTGATGGCCTTGGTGTAGCCGCGCTCCCATTTGGTCACGTGGTAGGCCACGTCCGGCACGAAATAGGTGTAGCCGCCCTCGGACTTGCGCATGACGCGGTCCTTGTCGTCGCCTTCGCCCAGCTCCGTCGTGCGCAGCCACAGCGCGCCGTCCTGCTCGTACGTATGGCCGCTGGCGACCAGGCGCTGCACGGTCTGCTCGACCCGGCCCGACGTGTACAGCGAGCTTTCCAGGTAGTAGTTGTCGAACTTCAGGTCGAAGGCCTGCAGGTCCAGGTCCTGCTCGCGGCGCAGGTAGGCCACGGCGAACTTGCGGATGTCGTCGAGGTTCTCGGCATCGCCCGTGCCCGTGACCGGCTCGGCGTCGGCCGCCTGCACCGTCTTGCGGGCCAGGAAGTCCGTCGCGATTTCCGAGATGTATTCACCGCGATAACCGTCCGCGGGGAAATCCGGATGCTCGGGGCCGAAGCCGCGCGCACGCGCCTGGACGCTGATCGCCAGGTTCTGGATCTGGTTGCCGGCGTCGTTGTAGTAGAACTCGCGCGTGACGTTCCAGCCGCTGGCGTCGAACAGGCGGCAGATCGCATCGCCCAGCGCGGCCTGGCGGGCATGGCCGACGTGCAGCGGACCGGTGGGGTTGGCCGACACGAATTCGACCATCACCTTGCGGCCGTTGGCCGGCGCCCGGCCGAACTCGGCGCCGCGCACGCGGATGGCGTCGACCACCGCCTGCTTGGCGGCGGGCGCAATACGCAGATTGATGAAGCCCGGCCCGGCGATCTCGGCACCCTGGACGAGCGCGGCCGCGCCCGGCAGCGCCAGCAGCGCATCGACGATGGCCTGCGCCAGCTCGCGGGGATTGCGCTTGAGGGGCTTGGCGATCTGCATCGCCACGTTGGTGGCGGCGTCGCCGTGGGAGGCCACCTTGGGCCGCTCGAGCAGCAAGGTGGGCGTGGCTTCGGGGGCAACGGCCTTGACGGCGGCGCCCAGGAGGCCCAGAAGTTGTTCCTGTTGCTCGGGGAGCATGGCTGGACTGATCGCGCTAAAAGAAAAACCAAGAGCGGAATGTTAACAGCCGCGAGCCGGGGAGGGGGAAAGCCACGGCCCCCTCCCTCGGCGCATCCCCGAGGGGCCCCGCTCAACCGCCGCTGGCTCGCACGCCCACCAAGGGGAAGATGAACGAACCGTCGGCAGGCGCGGACGCCGCCAGCATCGACGCCTCCTCTCCCGCCTCCGCGGGCTGGACCAGGGCGAAGCCCGAGGTCGACGTTCCCGCGTAGGGCCGGGCGCAATTGCCGGCGAAGGTGATGGTGGTCCGGAAATAGTTCTTGCTGGCGTGTGGCGTGACCGATCCCGAGAAGTCGCACCGCCCGCCGCTGGCGGCCACATAGCCGGTCAGGGCCCCTGTTTCGGAGATGGTCGTGGTGAACGTGGAACTCGATTCGACCACCCAGGTGCCCTTGATGTCGTCCAGGCTGGCCTTCTCCTCGTAGCTGGAATCGTAGTCGAGCTTGAAGCTGAAGGCCGCGCCGCCGGACATGTTGCCCTGCAAGGTCTTCTTTTCCTGCACCGTGGAGTTCAGGGAAAAGGCATTGCCGGCCGAGGTCGACACGAAAATCTTGCCGTTGGCGGTGTAGTTTTGGGCCTGGGTCGAGCCCGTACCCAGGATCATCGCAAGACCGCTGCTGCGCGCAAGATGGAATCCCCAGAGCTTGCCGTCGTCCGTCACGAGAAGCGCCAGCGGGTCTCCCTCGCCGGTCACCCCGTCCCAGAAACCTTCCGCATTGGCATTGACGACCGGCGTTCCGCCGCCCCCGTCCCCACCCCCGCCACAAGCCGCCAGCAACCCCAACAATGCGGCGGCCGCCGCGGTCCTAATCTTGTTCATGCCATTTCCTTTGTTCGTATGCTTGATTGACGAAACGGCGCCCCTACCTCTGCGGCGGTCTCCCCTGACGCCGTTCTGTCATCGAAGGTAACACATGATGCTTATGGATACCGAATAGCCGGGGTGAGCGCGGCAAATGGCGGCCAGCGGGCCCGCGCGCCGACTTCCGCCATAATGGATACCGGTCCACGACACGGGAAACGCAACACCATGATCGTCACCTTCAGATCCAAGGCCGCCGGCGAAGTCATCATGCTGGGCGAGCACGCCCGGCCACTGCTGGAACTGGCCGGCAAGATGCCCGAGATCGCCGCGGGCACGCGCGGCGTCTTCACGCCCGAACAACTGCCCGAGGCCATCCGCCGCATCGAGGCCGCGATAGGCGTCGAGAAGGAGCCTCGCTACGACGAGGACAACCCCGAGGAAAAAGAGAAGGCCGCCAGCCACGTGGGCCTGAAGCAGCGCGCCTTTCCGCTGCTGGACATGCTGCGCAAGGCGCGGGCCCAGGACGTCAACGTGACCTGGGAAAGCTGAGGAGCCGCCGCATGACCCGATCTCCCTGGCAGGACGTCCTGGACTTCTGGTTCCTGCCCCCCGGCGATCCCGGCTACCTGAAGCCGCGCCACGTCTGGTTCCAGAAAAACCCCGATTTCGACGCCGAGATCGAACGGCGCTTCCTGCCGCGGGTCGAGCAGGCGGTGGCCGGAGGCCTGCGCGAATGGAAGCGGGAACTGGGCGGGGCGCTGGCGCGCATCGTGCTGCTGGACCAGTTCCCCCGCAACGTCTGGCGCGGCACGCCGCGCGCCTTTGCCGGCGACCCGCAGGCGCTGGCCGACGCGCTGGAACTGATCGACTCGGGCCGCTACCTGCAGCTACCGCCGGTGCAACGGGAATTCGTCTACCTGCCGCTGATGCACAGCGAGAACCCCGGCATCCAGGAACGGTGCGTGGCCTTGTACACCACGCTGGCGCAGGAGCACCCGGCCTCCCAGAACTCGCTGGACTTCGCCATCCGCCACCGCGACATCGTGGAACGCTTCGGCCGCTTCCCTCACCGCAACGCCACCCTGGGGCGGGCCAGCACGGGGCAGGAGCTGGAGTTCCTGAAGCAGCCGGGGTCGGGCTTCTAATCCGGCCTCAAGCCCCCCTGACGGCACCCAGGATGCGGGTGCCAGTCAGGGCATAGGGGATCACACACTCACTTCGGCCAGCTTCGTTCCCGCCGTCGCGGCCGGTTGCCCGCTGTCGCGGATATGCCGGTTGACGGCGCTCAGCACGGCCTTGAACGAAGCCGTGACGATGTCGCTGTCCACGCCCACGCCGAAGCCCGTGGGGGCATCGCCTACGCGCACTTCCACGTAGCAGGCGGCGGTCGCGTCGGCGCCCACGCCTATCGAGTGCTCGTGGTAGTCCATCATCCGCATCGGCATGTTCAGCGCCTGCACGAAGGCGTCGATCGGGCCGTTGCCGGTGCCCACCAGGGTGCTCACCTGGCCATCGGCCTGCACGTCGACCTCGACCCGCACGCCGCCTTCGACGCTGGCCATGCGATGGCGGACGAAGCGATAGGGCTCGTGCTGCTCCAGGTACTCGTGGCTGAAGATGGAGTAGACGTCGGCGGCCACGACCTCCTTGCCGGTTTCGTCGGTCACGCGCTGGATGGCGCGGCTGAACTCGATCTGGAGACGGCGCGGCAAGTCGAAGCCGTATTCCTGCTGCAGCAGGTAGGACACCCCGCCCTTGCCGGACTGGCTGTTCACGCGGATGACGGCGTCATAGCTGCGCCCGAGGTCGGCCGGATCGATGGGCAGGTAGGGAACGTCCCAGACGGCGTCGGGTTGGCGCTGCGCGAAGCCCTTCTTGATCGCATCCTGGTGCGAACCCGAAAACGCGGTGAAGACGAGATCGCCCACGTAGGGATGGCGCGGATGCACCGGCAGCTGGGTGCAGTATTCGACGCAGCGGCGCACGTCGTCGATGTCGGAAAAATCGAGGCCCGGCGAAACGCCCTGGCTATAGCAGTTCAAGGCCAAGGTGACCAGGTCGACGTTGCCGGTGCGTTCGCCGTGGCCGAACAGGCAGCCTTCGATGCGCTCGGCGCCGGCCAGCACGGCCATCTCGGCCGCCGCCACCGCGGTGCCGCGGTCGTTGTGCGGGTGGACGCTGAGGATGATGCTGTCGCGGTTGGCCAAGTTGCGGTGCATCCACTCGATCTGGTCGGCGTAGATGTTGGGCATCGCGCATTCGACCGTGGCCGGAAGGTTCAGGATGATCTTGCGGTTGGGCGTCGCGCCCCAGGCCTCGACCACCGCATCGCACACTTCCTTGGCGAAATCGAGTTCGGACGAACTGAATACTTCGGGCGAATACTGGTAGACCCACTCGGTATCGGGACGCGCGTCGGTCAATTCCTTGATGAGGCGGGTGCCTTCCAGCGCGACCTGCTTGACCTCTTCGCGCGACATGCCGAACACGATGCGGCGGAAGGCCGGCGCGATGGCGTTGTACATGTGCACGATCACCCGGCGGCCGCCCTCGACCGACTCGATGGTGCGGCGGATGAGTTCTTCACGCGATTGCGTCAGCACCTCGATGGTGACGTCCTCGGGCACCCGGTTCTGGTCGATCAGGCCGCGGATGAAATCGAAATCCGTCTGCGAGGCCGAGGGGAAGCCGACTTCGATTTCCTTGAAGCCGATCTGGACCAGCTTCTCGAACATGCGCGTCTTGCGCTCGCCGTTCATGGGTTCGATCAAGGCCTGGTTGCCGTCGCGCAGATCGGTGCTCATCCAGATCGGCGCCTTGGTCATGCGGCGGTTGGGCCAGCTACGCTCGGAAAAATCGTAGGCGGGGAAGGGGCGGTATTTCGCCTCGGGGTTCTTCAACATGATGGACTGCTCCTGCTACTGCGGACTCGGAATGGACGGATGGACCGTGTGAGTGGCCGAGAGGAGGCTGCCGAACTGCCACGAGGACGCTAGGCCCGGCAACCGATCGGTAGTAGTAGCGAGGAAGCAATGAGGACGACGATCGCGCGCACGTCGGCACCCGGCGCGGTTTGGCGCAGGGAGGCGGCGGAGCGGATGGCGGAGGTGGCCATGGTTGCGATCGTGCTTGGGGAAAAATGCGGATAGATGTGATAGTCAACCACAAATCCGGGCATCTGGCAAGCCGCCCCCTTCCCAGTCCCGGGGTAAACCCGGGATACCCCCCTGCCCGTCGCCGGTTCACCATCATTCGACAAGCAGAAGGAGACTGCCGTGGCAAGCTACCAGGCCTTCCATGCCCGATCGGTGGACGAACCCGGGCCGTTCTGGAGCGAGCAGGCGCGGCTCGTTGACTGGCACGCTCCCGCCGCCCAGCCGCTGGACCTGTCGCATCCCCCCTTCTCGCGCTGGTTCGTCGGCGGACTGACCAACCTCTGCCACAACGCGGTCGACCGGCACCTGGCCGAACGCGGCGGCCAGCCCGCGCTGATCCACGTCTCGACCGAAACCGGCACCGAGTCCGCCTACACCTACGCGCAACTGCACGACGAAGTGAACCGGATGGCCGCGGTCATGCAGGCCCTGGGCGTGCGGCGCGGCGACCGGGTACTGATCTACATGCCCATGATTCCCGAAGCCGCGTTCGCGATGCTGGCCTGCGTGCGGATAGGCGCCATCCACTCGGTGGTGTTCGGCGGCTTCGCCTCGGCCAGCCTGGCCACGCGCATCGACGATGCCCGGCCGGCCCTGGTGGTGTCGGCCGACGCCGGCTCGCGCGCGGGCAAGGTCATTGCCTACAAGCCGCTGCTGGACGAGGCGCTGCATCTGGCCTCGCATGCGCCGGCCAGCGTGCTTCTGGTGAACCGGGGCCTGGCGCCCATGTCCATGCAGGAAGGGCGGGACCACGACTACGCGGCGCTGCGCGAGCGCCACGCCCATGCCCGCATTCCCTGCGTCTGGCTGGAGTCGAACGAGCCTTCCTACATCCTCTACACCTCCGGCACCACGGGCAAGCCCAAGGGCGTGCAGCGAGACACCGGCGGCTATGCCGTGGCGCTGGCCGCGTCGATGCGGCACATCTTCTGCGCGCAGGCGGGCGACGTGATGTTCACCACCTCGGACGTCGGCTGGGTGGTCGGCCACAGCTACATCGTCTACGGACCGCTGATCGCGGGCATGACGACTCTGATGTACGAAGGCACGCCGGTGCGCCCCGACGGCGCCATCTGGTGGAAGCTGGTGGAGCAGTATGGCGTCACCCACATGTTCAGCGCCCCCACCGCGATACGGGTGCTGAAGAAGCAGGATCCGGAAACGCTGCGCCGCCACGATCTTTCCACGCTGCGCACCCTGTTCCTGGCCGGCGAGCCGCTGGACGAGCCCACCGCGCGCTGGATACACGAAGCCATCCGCAAGCCCGTGGTCGACAACTACTGGCAGACCGAGACCGGCTGGCCCATGCTGGCGCTGCCGCGCGGGGTGGAGGACCTGCCCACCAAGTTCGGTTCGCCCGGCCTGCCGGTGTACGGCTATCGGCTGAAGATCGTGGACGAACAGACGGGCGAGCCATGCCCGCCCGGACGCAAGGGCGTGGTGGCGCTGGAAGCGCCGCTGCCGCCGGGCTGCATGTCCACGATCTGGGGCGACGACGAACGCTACGTGTCCACCTACTGGTCGGGCTTTCCCGGCAAGCTGCTGTACTCCAGCTTCGATTGGGGCATCCAGGACGAGGACGGCTACGTCACCATCCTGGGCCGCACCGACGATGTCATCAACGTCGCGGGACATCGGCTGGGCACGCGCGAGATAGAGGAAAGCGTCTCCAGCCATCCCGACATCGCCGAGGTCGCGGTGGTGGGCGTGCAGGATGCGCTGAAAGGCCAGGTGGCGATGGCCTTCGCCATCGCGCGCAGCGCCGACCGCGCCGCGACGCCCGAAGGCCGCATGCAATTGGAAGGCGAGGTCATGCAGACGGTCGAGCGCCGGCTGGGCGCCGTGGCCCGCCCGGCGCGGGTGTTCTTCGTGAACGCGCTGCCCAAGACCCGCTCGGGCAAGCTGCTGCGGCGGGCCATCCAGGCCATCGCCGAAGGACGCGACCCCGGCGACCTCACCACCATCGAGGACGCCGGCGCGCTGCGGCAGTTGAAGGATGCGATGTTTCCGCCGGCCTAGCGCCTGGCGGCCGCGGCCAGCGCCTGGCAGAAGGTCCGCGCCGCGGGCCCCGGCGGCGCGTCCACACGATGCGCCAAGTAGGCTTCCGATGCAAGCAGGCTGTCGCGGCCCAGCGCGGAAGCGGCCAGCCGCACCAGCCGGCCCTCGGCCAGGTCCCGTTCCACCTGCCATGCCGGCAGGCGCCCCCAGCCGACTCCCGCAAGGATGAGCTGGTGCTTGGTGTCCTGCGTATTGACGCGACAGGTCTGCGGCGACAGCACGCCGAAGTCCTGTCCCGGCGTCAGCGACGAAGGATCGGCCAGCACGATCTGCAAATGGCTGGCCAGGTCCGCCATCTGCAAGGGCGCAATCGACGCCGCCAGGGGATGGGACGCGGCGGCCACCGCCACCACCTCGACCGCCGCCAGGGCTTGCACGGCGATCTGCGGACTACGGAAATGCTCGCCCACCGTGATGCCCACACCGTAACGCCGGTCGAGCAGTCCCGACAGCGGTCCTCCCAGCGGCTCGACCGCCAGCCGCACCGCCACGGCCGGGTAGCGGGACCGCATCACGTTCAGGGCCTGCGCGACCCAGGCGATGGGGAACAGCGTATCGACCACCAGCGCAAGCTCGAGTTCGACGCCTTCGCCCATGCCCCGGGCCCGCGCACGCATGGCGTCCACGCGCAGCAGGATATCCCGTACGTTGGACAGGAGGGCCTGCCCCTCGTGGGTCAGGACGGGGCGATGTCCGGCACGATCGAACAACGCGACGCCCAGTTCTCCTTCCATCCTGGCGATGGCATGGCTGACGGCCGACTGCGCGCGCCGGAGCCGGCCGGCTCCGGCCCGGAAGCTTCCCGTTTCCGCCACGGCGGCGAACACCCGCATCTGGTCCAGGGTCAGGGCGTCGATCATGATCGATTATTTGGATAGAAAACATCTAAATAATGTCACTTTTGTCGATCGGCGGCCAACTCTATGCTGGCAGCCTGACGCACAGGAACGCACGATGCAGGCAAGCCATCACGACATTGCGGTACGGGAAAAGAACAGCTGGGCGAGTGTCGCGATCATCGTCGGCAGCGGCGTGGTGCTGGCGCTGCAGGTCGGCAAGGCCTCGATCGCCGCGCCGCTGCTGCGTGCCGACATGGGGCTGGATCTGGCCGCCATCGGCTGGCTTACGGCCGTCATCGCCGTGCTCGGCATGCTCGGCGGCATGCCCGCCGGATCGCTGGTGGCGGCCCGCGGCGATCGACGCGTCTTTCTTGCCGGCCTGGGCGCCAGCGCGCTGGGCGCGGCACTGGGCGCGGCCGCACCCGGCTATGGATGGCTGCTGGCTTGCCGCATGCTCGAAGGCCTGGGCTTCCTGCTGGTGGTCGTGGCCGGTCCGGCGCTGCTGCAACGCGTGGTCGCCACCGGACAGCGCGATCTCGCCTTCGCGCTGTGGAGCTGCTTCATGCCCACCGGCATCGCACTGGCGATGCTGCTCGGCCCCCTGTTCTCGTCCTGGCGGACCCTGTGGTGGGGCAGTGCTGCGCTGTCGCTTGCCGCGGCGGGAGCCGTCCTGCTGCTTCCGCCTTCGACGCGCGGCGCCTGGCGGGGATGGCGCGACACGGGCCGCGACGCGCTGGCGACGCTGCGTGGCCGGGAACCCTTGCTGCTGGCCGCGGGCTTCGGGCTGTACAGCCTGCAGTTCTTCGCGCTGTTCAATTTCCTGCCCATTCTGCTGACCGAGCGGATGGGCATGCCGCTACAGGTCGCCGGGCTCCTGGCTGCCGCCGCCACGGCGGCCAACATCGCCGGCAATCTCTGCGCCGGCTTCCTGATGGATCGCGGGGTCGCCAGATGGGCGCTGGTAGCCTGCGGCTGCGTCGTCATGGGTCTGGCCGGAAGCGGCGTCTTCCTGTCCGTGCTGCCCGACGCCGGCAGCTTCGCGCTGTGCGTGCTTTTCTCGGCCGCCGGCGGACTGATCCCCGCCACGCTGCTGGCGACGGCGCCGCGCGCGGCACCCAGTCCGGCCCGGGTACCGCTGGTGGTGGGACTGATGATGCAAGGCAACAACCTGGGCCAGGTGGTGGGCCCGGCCGCGGTCGGCGGCGTGATCCAGGCCCACGGCTGGCCGGCCGCCGCGGGTATCGCCGGCGCGGCGGGCGTCCTGGCGCTGGGCGTGGCCCTGGGGCTGCGGCGATCGGGAAGATGAACGGCAGGGGCTTGAAATGCGCGCGATCGTCCAGAGATTGGGTTCAGGGGACGCCGCAATCGGGTCCCCGTGAAACTTGCTGATCATCAGGAGATTCGAGCCATGAACGCTACTTTTTCGCTGGCGCCCTTGTTCCGCCAATCGGTCGGATTCGACCGTTTCAATGACCTTTTCGAGTCCGTCTTGCGCAACGACGCGGGCAGCACGTATCCGCCCTACAACGTCGAGAAGCGCGGCGACGACGACTACCGCATCGTGATCGCGGCGGCCGGACTGCGCGACGAGGACCTGGACCTGCAGGTCGAGAGCGGCGTGCTGACCGTGACCGGCGGCCGGCGCGAGAAAAGCGAAGACGCCGTCACCTACCTGCACCAGGGCATCGCGCAGCGCGCGTTCAAGCTCTCGTTCCGGTTGGCCGACCATATCGAAGTGCGCGGAGCGCATCTCGAGAACGGTCTGTTGAACATCGACCTGGTCCGGGAAGTGCCCGAGGCCGCCAAGCCTCGACGCATCGAGATCGGCAGCGCCGCTCCCGCGCCGCGCGAACAGCCCGCGCTGGCCAACGCCGCCTGACGGCACGGCGGAGCGGCCACGCTCCGCCTTTCTTTCCTACGCCGCCGCATCCCACACGTCGTGGCTGCGCGGCGTATCGATGCGATAGTCCGTATAGGGCCGCCGCAGCAGCTCGGCCCCCAGCCTCCTGGCCGCTCCGACCGGGTCGCGGGGGTCGCGTGCGACTTCGCCGCGGCGATTGCCCGCGCCATGCACGTAGCCGACGAAGGCCGAGTGGCTGTACCGGGCGAACTCCTGCACCTGATGCACGATGCCCAGCCCCGCTCCGGGGTAGCTCTCTTCCGAGGCCAGGGTCAGCGCCAATCGCTTGCCCTGCATGCGCTCCATGACGTCCGCATGATGCGGATAGGTGCCCGAGTAGTAGGCGAACGAGCGATCGAAGAAGGCCTTGGTCTGCGCCGACATCCCATACCAGTAGATGGGCGTGCAGAACACCACGCCGGCGGCGGGCAGGAACTCTTCCAGAAAGAGTTCGCCATAGCGGTCGGCGGGCAATTCGGACGAAGGCGTACGGTCGCCCAGGAATCCGCTGATGTAGTCGTCCAGGAAGCGCAGGCGTGGGGCAAGGCCCGCATCCCGGGCTCCGGCCTCGACCGCGCGGGCCAGCAGCGCGCTGTTGCCGTCCCGGCGGGGGCTGCCGACCAGGATGAGTATCGAAGAAGATGAGTCCATTTCATGCATTTCCGTGGAAAAGAGTTGCCCGGGCACGCCGGGGATGAAGACGAATTTAGGGGTGATGCCCCGTTCTTGGCGAATGAGCTTCTTTCCAATAAGATGAATTGAATTCATCTCCAAGCCACCAGCCCAGTGTTCGCCCGACTGCCCCTGAACGCCCTGCGCACCTTCGAAGCCGCCGCGCGGCTGCGCAGCTTCAAGCTGGCCGCGCAGGAGCTGCATGTCACGCCCACCGCGGTGTCCCACCAGATCCGGGCGCTGGAACACCACCTGGGAGTGGCCCTGTTCCAGCGCGCGGCGCGCGGCGTGACACTCACCGCCGCAGGGACCCGGCTGTTGGAAACCGTGCACGGCGCGCTGCTGGACATCGGCCAGGCCATGGACGCCCTGCGGCCACGGCCGGGAACGGGCGTGGTCGCCGTCACCACCACCCATTCCTTCGCGGCCCTGTGGCTCGTGCCCCGGCTGGGCCGCTTCTACCAGGAACATCCCGGTTGCGAAGTACGGCTGGATGCCACCGAACGCGTGATCGACCTGCTGCTGGACGCCAGCGTGGACGTGGCCATCCGCTACGGCGGGAGCGAACCGCCGGGCCTGCTGGCACCGGCGGCGCTGGCCGAATCCTTCGGCGTCTACGGCACGCCGGCCGCCGTGCGCGCGGCCGCCAAGGCCAGGCCGACGCTGATCTCGGTGCAATGGCGCGACTCCACCCTGTACGAGCATGGCTGGCGGCAGTGGTGCGCGGCGGCGGACCTGCGCTGGCTGGACGGGCGGCCGCCCATGCGGCATTACGAGGAAGAGCACTACGCCTTGCAGGCGGCGATCGCGGGCCAGGGCCTGGTGCTGGCAAGCTCGGTCATGGTGTCGGATGCCGTCGGCACCGGGCTGCTGCGTCCGTTCAAGCCCGGGGTACGCGTACCGGGCGACCGCTACACCGTGCTGTGCGCCCCGGGCCGCGAGCGCCATCCGCCCGCCCGTGCCTTCCTGGCCTGGATCGAGCGGGAGTTCGCCGGCGCGCGGAGCGACGAGCCGGTCAGCCGGCCGACGCGGTAAAGCGCCAAAATACCGGCATGCGCACCTTTCTTCTATACGTCGCCACCGCCTTTGCGGAGATCGTCGGCTGCTACCTTCCCTACCTGTGGCTGCGGGAAGGACGCTCCGCCTGGCTGCTGGTTCCCGCGTTCGCCAGCCTGGCGCTGTTCGCCTGGCTGCTGACGCTCCATCCCACCGCCGCGGGCCGGGTCTATGCCGCCTACGGGGGTGTCTACATCGGCGCCGCCATCGTGTGGCTGTGGGCCGTGGACGGCATACGGCCCACGTCGTGGGACGTGGCGGGCGCGGCGGTGGCACTGGCCGGCATGGGCATCATCATCTTCCAGCCGCGTTGAACCGGCCGGTTCACCGCCACGAACCCCGCCCGCCCCTACAAACTGCTCATCAACGCCCGCCGCAGTTCATCCTCGGTACGACCGCTGCGCGCCGCGTAGTCCGCCAACTGGTCCTCGCCGATCTTCCCGACGTTGAAGTACTGCGACTCGGGATGGCTGAAGTAGAAGCCGGACACGGCGGCGGCAGGATACATGGCCAGGCTCTCGGTCAGCTCCATGCCGATGTCCTGGCAGGCCATGACCTCGAACATGTCGCGCTTGACGGTGTGCTCCGGGCAGGCCGGGTAGCCGGGGGCGGGGCGGATGCCGCGATAGGCTTCCTTGATCAGCGACTCGTTGTCCAACGCCTCGTCGGCGGCATAGCCCCACAGGTCCTTGCGCACGCGCTCGTGCATGGCTTCGGCGAAGGCCTCGGCCAGGCGATCGGCGATGGCCTTGAGCATGATGCTGGAATAGTCGTCGAACTGCTTCTGGAACTGGGCTTCCCACTTCTCGATACCCAGGCCGGAAGTGACGGCGAACATGCCGATGTAGTCGGCGATGCCGCTGTCCTTGGGCGCGATGAAGTCGGCCAGGCACTTGTTGTCCACGCCTTCGCGCTTGGCGGTCTGCTGGCGCAGATTGCGCCAGGTGAACAGGACTTTCTGCCGCGACTCGTCGGCGTAGACCTCGATGTCATCGTCGTTGACGCTGTTGGCGGGGTAGAAGGCGACGACGCCGTTGGCGGTCAGCCAGCGGCCTTCGATCACGCGCTTGAGCAGGTCCAGGCCGTCGGCATGCACCTTGCGCGCGGAGTCGCCCACCACGGCGTCGTCCAGGATGGCGGGAAAGGCGCCGTGCAGGTCCCAGGTCTGGAAGAAGGGCTGCCAGTCGATGTAGCGCGCGATTTCCGCCAGGTCAAAGTTCTTGAACGTGCGGCGGCCGATGAACTTGGGCCGCGGCGGCTGGTAGCCGTCCCACGCGATGGGCGGCTTGTTCGCGCGCGCCTCGGCCAGCGGGATCAGCGGCGTGGCCTTGCGGTTGGCGTACTGCTCGCGCACGCGCACGTACTCGGCCTTGATCTCATCGATGTATTGCGTCGCCTGCTCCGATACCAGGTTCTGCGCCACGCCCACCGAGCGGCTGGCGTCGGTCACGTAGATGACCGGACCTTCGTAGTGCGGCGCGATCTTCACGGCCGTGTGCACGCGGCTGGTGGTGGCGCCGCCGATCAGGAGCGGCAGGTTGCGTTCGCGGAAATAGTCGTCGCGCTGCATCTCGGCGGCGACGTAGGCCATTTCCTCCAGGCTGGGCGTGATCAGGCCCGAGAGGCCGACGATGTCGGCCTTCTCTTCCTTGGCCTTGGCCAGGATTTCCGCGGCCGGCACCATGACGCCCATGTTGACGACTTCGAAGTTGTTGCACTGGAGCACGACGCTGACGATGTTCTTGCCGATGTCGTGCACGTCGCCCTTGACCGTGGCGATGACGATCTTGCCCTTGGAACGGACGTCGCCGCCGGCGGCCTCGATCTGGCGCTTTTCTTCCTCGATGAAGGGAATGAGGTGCGCCACCGCCTGCTTCATCACGCGCGCGGACTTCACCACCTGCGGCAGGAACATCTTGCCCGAGCCGAACAGGTCGCCGACGACGTTCATGCCGTCCATCAGCGGCCCCTCGATCACCTCGATGGGACGGCCGCCGCGCGCGTCCACGGCCTGGCGGGCTTCCTCGGTGTCCTCGACGATGTAGGTGTTGATGCCGTGCACCAGCGAGTGCGTCAGCCGCTCGCCGTAGGGCAGGCTGCGCCAGGCCAGGTCTTCTTCCTTCTTGGCGCCCGAACCCTTGATCGTGTCGGCGAACTGCACCAGCCGCTCGGTGGACGTGCGTTCGTCGTTCGGATCCTTGCGGCCGAGCGGCTCGGCGCGGTCCAGCACCACGTCCTCGACCAGGTCTCGCAGCACCGGGTCCAGGTCGGCGTATACGCCCAACTGGCCGGCGTTGACGATGCCCATGGTCAGGCCTTCGCGGATGGCGTGGTACAGGAAGACCGTATGGATGGCTTCGCGCATGGGCTCGTTGCCGCGGAACGAGAAGCTGACGTTGGAGATGCCGCCCGATACCTTGGCGTGCGGCAGGTTCTGCCGGATCCAGCGCGTGCCTTCGATGAAGTCCACGGCGTAGTGATTGTGCTCGTCGATGCCGGTCGCAATGGCGAACACGTTCGGATCGAAGATGATGTCCTCGGGCGGAAAGCCCACCTCTTCCACCAGCAGCTTGTAGGCGCGTCCGCAGATGTCGATGCGGCGCTGCAGGGTGTCGGCCTGCCCCTTCTCGTCGAAGGCCATGACCACCACCGCCGCGCCGTAGCGGCGGCACAGCCGGGCCTGGTGCAGGAAGGGCTCGATGCCTTCCTTCATCGAGATCGAGTTGACGACGCATTTGCCCTGCACGCACTTCAGGCCGGCCTCGATCACACTCCACTTGGAACTGTCGATCATGACCGGCACGCGCGAGATGTCGGGCTCGGAGGCGATCAGGTTCAGGAAACGCGCCATGCTGGCCTGCGAATCCAGCATGGCCTCGTCCATGTTGATGTCGATGATCTGCGCGCCGTTCTCGACCTGCTGGCGGGCCACGGCCAGCGCCTCGTCGAATTTTTCCTCGCGGATCAGGCGCGCGAACATCTTGCTGCCGGTGACGTTGGTGCGCTCGCCCACGTTGACGAACAGGGTCTGCTCGTCGATGTTCAACGCTTCAAGACCCGACAACCGCATCTTCGCCTCGATCGCCGGGGGCTGGCGCAGCGGCAGGCCCGCCACCTTGTCGGCGATGGCGCGGATGTGCTCGGGCGTGGTGCCGCAACAGCCGCCCACGACGTTGACGAAACCCGCCCGCGCGAACTCCTCCAACAGGCGCGAGGTGTCTTCCGGCGTTTCGTCGAAGCCGGTGTCGCTGAGCGGATTGGGCAGGCCGGCGTTCGGATAGACACAGACGAAGGTGTCGCTGATCTTGGACAGTTCGGCGATGTAGGGCCGCATCAGCGCCGCGCCCAGCGCGCAGTTCAGGCCGATGGTGATCGGGCGCGCGTGGCGCACCGAGTTCCAGAAGGCCTCGACCGTCTGCCCCGAGAGGATGCGCCCGGAGGCATCGGTGACCGTGCCCGAGACCATGACGGGCAGGCGCTCGCCGCGTGCCTCGAACACTTCCTCGACAGCGAAGATGGCCGCCTTGGCGTTCAGCGTGTCGAAGATGGTCTCGATCAGGACGAGATCGATGCCGCCGTCCAGCAGCCCGTTCAACTGCTCGGCGTAGGCCGCGCGCAGTTCGTCGAAGGTCACGTTGCGCGCCGCGGGGTCGTTCACGTCGGGCGAGATCGACGCCGTCTTGGGCTGGGGCCCCAGCGCGCCGGCCACGAAGCGCGGCCGCTCGGGCGTGCTGAATTCGTCGCAGGCCTGGCGCGCCAGCCTGGCCGAGGCCAGGTTCAGTTCGTAGGCCAGTTCGGGCAGCTCGTAGTCGCCCTGGGCGATGGAAGTGGCGCCGAAGGTGTTGGTCTCGAGGATGTCCGCGCCCGCGGCCAGGTAGCCCCGGTGGATTTCCAGGATGACGTCGGGCCGGGTCAGGCTGAGCAGTTCGTTGTTGCCGCGCACGTCCTTGCCGTGCGCGGCGAAGCGCTCGCCCCGGAACGCCGCCTCGTCCAGCTTGTAGCGCTGGATCATGGTGCCCATCGCGCCATCCAGGATCTGGATGCGTTCGGTCAGCAGGCGCGCGAAGTCGGCACCGCGCGTGTAGGACGAGGGAGGGTACGGAAGGGCGGGGTAAGACATGGGCGGGCGGCCTCGATGGGCAGCCCTGGCGATGCGCTGACCGCTCCGGGCTGCCGGCTAAGTCGAATCCACCATTTTACCAAGGACTCCCCTGGCATCGCCCGCCGCGTTTCAGTGCAGCCGGCCACCCAGCCGCTTGAACGCGAACGGCTTCATGCCATCCAGGTTCAGGATGGGCTCGGAACTGGCCCGCACCCGCCGGCGCGCCGGCAGTTCGGGCAGGCGCGGCTCGCCCTCGGCCGGGGCTTCCCCGCGCCAGGCGCCCACCGCCGCCTCGACCACCTCGGCGATTTCCTCGCCCCGGTTGTACTGGGCCCGCAGCCACTTGCTGTCGCCGCCGTGCGTGAAGATTTCCTCGCGCAGGGCCTCCAGCAGGTCCGCCGTGCCCAGGCCGCGCGCCACCGGCATCAGTCGCTCGAAGGTCATGCGCAGGTGCTCGCTCAGGCGGATGCGGCCATGGGCGGGATCGACGTAGTTGCCGTGCAGCCCGAAGCGGGTGGCTTGGAAGCGGTTGGTCCGGTAGGCCATCCACGCGTCGGCGCCGGGCGTGGGTTCGTCGGCCAGGACGATGCCCAGCGCCTGCGCGAAGGCCGCCAGCTGGCACGCCTTCTCGACGGTGAGCGGGGTGTCGCAGACGCGGATCTCGACGGTGCCGAACTCGGGCTTGGGCCGCACGTCCCAGTACAGGTCCTTGATGCTCTCGATCAGGCCAGAGGTCTGGAGCTGCGCGAAGTAGGCTTCGAAGCCGTGCCAGTCCACCACCTCGGGAGGCAGGTGCCCGCACATGGGGAAGGCGTTCAGCGCGTTCAGGCGGCTGCATGCGAATTGGGTATCGACCCCTTCGAAGTAGGGGGACGAGGCCGACATCGCGATGAAGTGCGGCACGTAGGGCGACAGCTTCTGGGTCATGGCGATCGCGGCGTCGCCGCTGGGCACGCCCAGGTGGATGTGCTGGCCGAACACGGTGAACTGGCGGGCCAGGTAGCCGTACATCTCGGACAGGTACTGGAAGCGGGGCGAATCGAAGATGGTCCGGTCGTGCCAGCGCATGAACGCGTGCGTGCCGCCGCCGGCCACGCGCACGCCCACGGCGTCGGCAGCCTCGACCAGCAGGTCGCGCATCTCCCGCATCTCTTCCAGCAGGCGGGCGGGATCGGTATGCACCGATGAATTCAGTTCGATCATGGACCGGGTGATCTCGGGTTTGACCCGGTCCGCGTACGGATGGTTGGCGATCTGGGCAAGCAGCTCTTCGGCGGCGCCCCGCAGGTCGAAGGTTTGCGGATCGACGATCTGGAGTTCGAGCTCGATGCCCAGCGTGTGGGGCGCGGATGCCGTGAATGCGATGGACTGCATCGGGGTCTCCTTTGGAAAGGTGGCCGGGGTGAGTCATCTACCCGGGGGGCGACGCCGGACGCGCAAGGGCGTCGGGGCAGCATCACGTGAAGGAATCGTTGGGCGAGTTTAGCCGCTGGTTGATGACAGATTCCGGAAAATTGACCGATCTTAAGTGTTTCCCCTAGGCCGATACCCGAAAAATCGGGGCCCAGGAGTAAGCATCCACTGACAAATCAGCAAAAACGCGGGAGTGCGGGAGAAACCCGCCGGAAACGCCCGGCCGGCCTGGGGACGGGCGTGGAAGCGCGGGCAGGCGGATTGAAGGTATTCGTGAGTATGCCGCGCCTGCCGACGCGATGACAGGGGCCATTATAGCCCCATTGATTATGAGTGTGTACTTACCACCAAGGCCGGCGCGGAAGCGCCGGCCCGGCGGCCTCAGTGCAGGGTGACGGGATGGTGCATGTAGTCGTCGAACTGGCTCAGGAACTCGTCCACGTCTTCCATCGAAGGCTCGGTGGCGATCAGCTCCCGCACCTGAGAGCGGAATTGCTCGGCCGATTCGCCCGCGATATAGATCTCGCGGCGCGCCTGCTTGTCGACGATTTCGAATCCCCCCGCGGAGGCGCCATCGAGCTGGGCGAACTCCACCACGACATAGTTGGGACTGTTGTAGATCATTTCCATGGTCTGGCTCCTGGAGACAGGGGTCTGACCGACCACCTGTTCATTAAGTTGGTGCCTACGTTTGGAAATCAAGAGGGCCAACCGGATTGATACCGCCTATCGGCCACACCATGCTCGATACCGGCTAACCCCCGTACAGCTTCACCGCTCCTGCAAAACCTGGTCCATCCAATTGCCGGCGCAACTCGGCGACGTGCTGGGCCGCGCTGACCTCTATCCACAACCGGGCCGGCCGGGCTTGCCGGAGCAGCCTTGCCACGGTTACCCGCAGCGGCAACTGCCCCACGCAACAAACGCACCCGGGCGCCAGCTGTACCAGTTCGACCCCCGCAGGGGCGGACAAAGTTCCCGGCCCCCCCTCGACGATCACCGCCTGCAACCCTTCGTCCGTATGCTCCTGGGCGCCTTCCAACGCCAGACTGCGTCCTTCACGTAAGTGAGCACCAACTAATATCACGACAGGGACAGGATTCATTTCCGCCAGAATGCCCGGGTGAACAGGACGAGTACAGCAAACAATTCCAAGCGGCCGATCAGCATGGCGAAGGTACAGATCCAGGTCTGGGCGTCGCTCAGCACGGCGAACGTGCCGGCCGGCCCGACGTCCGCCAGGCCCGGTCCGGTGTTGCTGAGGCTGGCCAGGACGGCCGTGAAGGCCGTGACCGGATCCAGGCCCGTATAGAGCATGGCCATGGTCAGCGCCATCAGCGAGGCCCAGTACAGCAGCATGAAGGCCATGACCGAGAACACGACCCGGTTGGGCACCGGCAGGCCGCCTATGTGTACCGGGTTGATGGCGCGCGGATGCAGGATGTGGATGAGTTCCCGGCGCGCCTGCTTGACCAGGATCACCACGCGGATCATCTTGATGCCGCCGCCGGTGGAGCCGGCGCAGGTGGCGAAGCAGGAAAGCACCAGCATCCAGACCGGGGCGAAGATGGGCCAGGTCGAATAATCGGTGCTGACGAAGCCGGTGGTGGTCGCCACCGACACGGTGTTGAACAGCGCGAAGCGCAGGGCGGTCCAGACCGAATCGTAGTTCCCCCGCTGCAGCAGGAGCGCGGTGATCGCGGCGACCGAGATGGCCAGGACCGCCAGATAGGCCTTGGCCTCGGTGCTGCGCCAGTAGGGCCCCAGGCTGCGGCGCCGGAACGCCTGGAAGTGCAGGGTGAAGCTGATGCCGGCGATGGTCATGAACACCACGGCGACCATCTCGATGGCGGGCGAATCGAAGGCCGCGAAGCTCGCGTCGCGTGTCGAGAAGCCGCCCAGGCCGATGGTCGAGGCCATGTGGCAATAGGCTTCGTACCAGTTCATGCCCGCCATCCGGTAGGCCAGCAGGCACAGCACCGAGATCAGCATGTAGATGGCATACAGTCCCTTGGCCGTGCCGGTGATGCGCGGGGTGAGCTTCTCGTCCTTCATCGGGCCCGGCGTCTCGGCCCGGAACAACTGGCTGCCGCCCGCGCCCAGCATGGGCAGGATGGCCACCGCCAGCACCAGGATACCCATGCCGCCTATCCACACCAGGGTGCAGCGCCAGACGTTGATCGACGGCGGCAGGTCGTCCAGCCCCGACAGCACCGTGGCGCCGGTGGTGGTGATGCCGGACATGGCCTCGAAATAGGCGTCGGTCATGGACAGCGGCGCACCGATCTGGTGGTAGTAGAACAGGAGCGGCAGCGTGGCGATCAGCGCCAGCACGCTCCAGACCAGCGACACCAGCAGGAAGCCGTCGCGCGGCGTCAGCTCGCGCCGCTGGCTGCGCGTGGCCAGGCACAACAGCAGCCCGCCGATCAGGCCGACGACCATGGCGTGGATGAACGCGTCCCGCGCCCCATCGGAAAAGATGAAGGACGTCGCCAGCGGAATCGCCATCGTCATCGAGAACAGGGCGATGACGAGTCCGAGGACGTGCAGGACCGGAAGCAGTTTGCGCATGCAGCGGGGCCGAAAGGATCAGAAGAAGGTCGCCGAGACCTGGAACAGCTTTTCCACTTGCGCGATCAGCCTCTGGTGCGCCACGAAGACGATGACGTGGTCGTCCGATTCGATGACGGTGTCGTGGTGCGCCATCAGCACCTCGTCCTGGCGCACCACGGCGCCGATGGTGGCGCCCTGCGGCAGGCCGATGTCCTCGATCCGGCGGCCCACGACCTTCGAGGACTTGGCATCGCCGTGGGCGATGGCTTCCAGGGCCTCGGTCACGCCGTGCCGCAGGCGGTGGACCGACACCACGTCGCCGCGCCGCACGTAGCGCAGCAGCTCGCCTATGGTGGCCTCGGACGGCGAAATGGCGATGTCGATGCGGCCGCCCTCCATCAGTTCGCCGTAGCTCTTGCGCCCGATCAGCGCGATCACCCGGCGGGCGCCCATGCGCTTGGCCAGCAGCGACGACATGATGTTGTCCTCGTCGTCGCTGGTCAGCGCCAGGAACAGATCCATCTCGGCGACGTTCTCGTCTTCCAGCAGGTTCTCGTCGGTGGCGTCGCCGTTCAGGATCAGGGAACGGCTGGGGAGCTGGGTGGCCAGGAATTCGCAGCGCCGGCGGTTGCGCTCGATGACCTTGACGTCGCACTGGTCGCTGATGCCGCGGGCCAGCCGCAGGCCGATGTTGCCGCCGCCGGCGATCATGACCCGCTTGACGCGCTTGTCGCTCTCGCGCAGCTCGCGGATGATCTGGCGCACGTGGCGGGTGTTGGCCAGGAACAGGACCTCGTCGCCCGGCTCGATGCGCGTGTCGCCCTCGGGCGGCACCAGCCGGTTGTTGCGGAATATCGCGATGATGCGGACATCGGCGCCCGGCAGGCGCTCGCGCAGGGACTGGATGGGCTGGTCCGCCAGCGGGCTGCCGGCGGCGGCGCGCACGGTCACGGCGCAGACCCGGCCGCCCGCGAAGTCCACCACCTGCAGCGCCTCGGGGATCTCGACCAGCTTCTCGATGTAGCTGGTCACGCTGCGCTCGGGGCAGATCAGGTGGTCGACGTCGAAACCGTCCTCGGCCATCAGTTCCTCGTGGTCGAGGAACTCGGACGAACGCACGCGCGCGATGCAGCGCGGCACGTTGAACACTTTCTTGGCGATCTTGCAGGCGACCAGGTTGCTTTCGTCGGCGGTCACGCAGGAAATGAAGAGATCGGCATCGGCCGCCCCGGCCTCCTGCAGGGTGGACACGTGGGTACCGTTGCCCATCAGGCCCCGCAGGTCCAGGCGATCCTGGAGCACGGACAGACGGGCCCCGTCGGTATCGATGACGGTGATGTCGTTGTGCTCGGACACCAGGTTCTCGGCCACGCTGGTCCCCACCTGGCCAGCGCCGAGTATCAGGATCTTCATACGCCTCGTTTACGCGAGAGTTCGATTCCCAGTTGCTTGAGCTTGCGGTACAGGTGGGTGCGCTCCAGCCCCGTCTTGTCGGCCACGCGGGTCATGCTGCCGCCCTCGCGCGCCAGGTGATGCTCGAAATAGACCCGCTCGAAGGCGTCGCGCGCCTCGCGCAGCGGCAGGTCGAGCGACAGGCTGAGCAGCGGCGAACGCGGCTGGTTGTCGTGCAAGGCCACCGAGCCGGCCGAGCGGTCGACGGCCGGCGCAAGCCCGGGGGCGGGCGCGCGCATGCCGTCGCCGGCCACGGGCGGCGCGGGCGCATAACCCGGCATGGCGGGCCGCGCGGGGGTTTGCGGCGCCGCCGGCTTGGCTCCCGCCCGGCCCCGCTCCAGCGCGCCGGCGATGGTCTTGAGCAGGCGCGTCATGGTGATCGGCTTCTCGAGGAAGTCGATCGCGCCGATGCGGGTCGCCTCGACCGCCGTATCGATGGTCGCGTGGCCGCTCATCATGATGACGGGCATGTCGAGCAGGTCCTGGGCCGCCCATTCCTTGAGCAGCGTCACGCCATCGGTGTCGGGCATCCAGATATCGAGCAGAACCACGTCGGGACGATTGGCGGCGCGCAGCGCGCGCGCGGCCGAGGCATTTTCGGCCAGATCGACCGTATGCCCTTCGTCGTAAAGAATTTCCGACAGGAGTTCGCGGATGCCGACCTCGTCGTCAACCACCAAAATTCTGGCCATATCTTTAGAAACCTCTGTTACGCGGACTGCGCCCCCGCAGTCTCGGAAAAACGAGCGGCATCGTGTGCAACGTCCGTACCCCCGGCGAGCCGAGTGAATAGTATAGAGACCATTGCCCCACCTTCGGGCCGGTTGGCAAGATCAATTCTGCCTCCGTGCTCCTCGACGATCTTCTTGACGATGGCCAGCCCCAGCCCCGTCCCCCGCACCTTGGTCGTGATGTAGGGCTCGAAGGCGCGCTGCAGGATGCGCGCGGCGAAGCCGGTGCCGGTATCGGTCACCATGAATTTGATGGATGCGTGCTCGCGGCCGTCGGGCAGCCGCGTCTGGATCAAACGCGTGCTGACCGAGATGCGATCGCTGGAAGTGGGCCCCGCCGGCGCGCCTTCCCCGGCCTGGCGGGCCGCTTCCTTGGCCTTCTCCTCGATGGAGTCGCGGGCGTTGGCGATCAGGTTGTGGATGACCTGGCGCAACTGGGTGGCGTCGCCGCGCACGCGCGGCAGCACCGACTCCAGATCGACCGACAGCGCGATGTTGCCGGTGCCGGCCTTCAGCACGCCACCCGCCGTATCCCATCCGTACAGGGTCAGGACCTCGGCCACCAGTTCGTTCAGGTCCAGCAGCTGGTGCTGGGCCGGCGGCGTCCGGGCGTATTCGCGGAAATCGTCCACCATGCGCTGCATGGAACTGACCTGGTTGATGATGGTGGTGGTCGAGCGCTTGAGCATGTCGGCGTCGGGCTGCGCGAGCTTGTCGGCCAGCTTGATGGCGATCCGCTCGGCCGAGAGCTGGATGGGCGTCAGGGGGTTCTTGATCTCGTGCGCCAGCCGCCGCGCGACCTCGCCCCAGGCGACGGCGCGGTTGGCCGAGATGACCTCGGTAATGTCGTCGAACACCACCACGTAGCCCCCACTCGCTCCCGCCACCGGCAGGTGTGATCCTCGCGCGAGCAGGGTAATCGTATTGTCGTCGCCGGTGGGATCGGAATTGTTACCTTCGCGCGCCCCGTCCCTCTCGGCGGCGGGCTGCGGCCGGACGATCTCGAACTGCTGCTGCCAGTACTGGCGCCCGGTGCCCGCCGCGGCGTGCTCGGCGAAGGCCGTGCGTATGGTCTGCGCGAAGGCGGTCAGCCCGTCTATGGTTTCCAGCGGCCGCCCGGTTACCGCGCGCAGGTCCACCCGCAGGATCTGCTGGGCGCCGCGGTTCACGGTGGCGACGCGGAAGGCCTCGTCGAACACCAGCACCCCCGACGACAGGTTCGACAGGATGCTTTCCAGGTAGACGTTGCTGCGTTCGAGCTGGCGCCGGTTGCTCTCCACCATGCGGCGCGCCTCGTCCAGCTGGCGGGTCATGGCGTTGAACGACCGGGTCAGCTGGCCCAGCTCGTCGCTCTGGGGCGGCTCGGGAATCGGCCGATAGTCGCCCACCCCTACCGCCTGCGTGCCCTCGGCCAGGCGCAGCAGCGGCCGCACCATCCGCGACGACAGCGAGAACGCCGCCGCGATCGCCGCGAACACCGCCAGCAGCAGCGCCAGGGTCAGCGTGATGCCGTACAGCTTGCGCAGGCCCACCCGCGACAGCGACAGCTCCTGGTAGTCGCGATAGCCGCTCTGGACTTCCTCGGCGTTGCTGGCGATCTGTTCCGGCACGCCCTGCAACAGTTGCAGGTAGCGCGACTCGGCCGGCAGCACGCCGGGCAGCTCGAAGCCGCCGACGGGCGCGATGGGCACGATCACGCGCAGCCGCAGGGCGCCGCCATTGGCGCTGTCGCGGGTGGTGCCCAGCGGCCCCTGCACGCCTTCCACGGTGGTCGGACTGGCGGTGCTGTTGGCCTCGGCCGCGGCATAGGAGCGCGCGATCTTCAATTGCCGCAGCACCTGCGGCGTGGGCGTCTCCGGCACCAGCGAACCGTAGGAATTGGTGGACCAGGCGATGACCCGGCCGCTGGAGGTGAACACCATCGCGTCCTGCACCCCGACCTGCTCGCGCAGCCGGGTCAGCGACAGCCCCACGTTCGCTTCCTGGTTGTCGCCCAGCTCGATGGACATGGTGCGCGCCTTGGCGTTCATCTCCTGGAGCTGCGAATCGAGCGCCGCCCGACCCAGGTTCAGGCCTGACTCGAGCGCGGTGTCCACCCGCACGTTGAACCACGACTCGATGGAGCGCGACAGGAATTGCACCGACAACATGTAGATCAGCACGCCGGGTACGA
This sequence comes from Pigmentiphaga kullae, assembly GCF_004216695.1. Taxonomy (GTDB): domain Bacteria; phylum Pseudomonadota; class Gammaproteobacteria; order Burkholderiales; family Burkholderiaceae_B; genus Pigmentiphaga; species Pigmentiphaga kullae. Next base: position 1,258,861 of record NZ_SGXC01000001.1, on the reverse strand, counting down.
CCCCCACCAGCGCGAATGCCAGCGCAAAGCGGGAGGTGAGCCGGGCGCCGAACTGGCCGCGCCGCAGCTGCCCCATCAGCCTGACGGTCAGCGCGACCACCCAGGCGAACAGCGCCAGCGCGATGACGGCGTTGAGCCCCAGCAGCAGGCCGTACTGCTGTTCCAGGCGGGACGAATTGCCGGTGGACCAGGCCAGCAGGAACAGCAGCAGGAGGGCGCTCACGCCCCCCATGCCCAGCAGGACGCGCAGGAAGCGGTTCAGGATACGTACGCGGCGGGTTCGCATCATTGGGACTCCGTGGGAGGAGTCAGGCCCAGTCCCCCGGGACTCGCGTGGGGCGAGCCGCCTGGCAGGACCAGGCCATTGCCGCCGGCGGGGGTGCCGTTGGCGGGCGAGACGGGCGCGGAAGGCGGCAGGGGCGCCGACTGGGCGGGAACGGACTGCATGGGCGCGGACGGCGCGACACCGGGGCCGGCGGAAGGCTGTACGGCATAGGGAGGCGGCACGGGCGGCGGCGGCAGGCCGGGCTGGGCGGCGGGCGGCGCGGCATTGGAGCTGGGCGGCGGCACGGCCTCCTTGCCCAGGCGCACGTTGAACTCCGTCCAGGGTGTCGCCAGCGACCAGTCGCTGCTGTTCAGGGCGTTGACCTGGAACGGCTTGGAAAGCTGGGAGATGTCGAACCGCACGCGCAGCCGGCCGGCGTAGCGAGTGTCGGGACTCAGCGCATCGCGGTCGCCGATGCGCCAGTTGCGCACGTGGCGCACGACCGACAAGGCCTCGACCAGCGACCCCACGGGCAGCGCGAGGTTGCCGGAATGCACGCGCCACTGGCGCGTCAACGGGTTGTAGACGATGCGCCAGGTCTGGTTCGAGGACAGCACGACCTCGTCGAACCAGTACCAGCGGGGCCGGCGGATCTCGACCTCGACCGAGAAATAAAGCGGCAGTCCGCGCGCAACGGCGTCCTCGAGCTGGTTGTTCAGGTTCAGCAGGACGTCGGCGCTCAGGAGCAGGTCACGGCCGCGTTCGGTCACCGTCACGGACTGGACGGCGGGCTCGGATGCCGGGGCTTGGCCGCCCCACAGCAGCATCAGGGCGACGACCGGCAGGATCAGGACGCGGTGGAGTCGAAGAATGATCAAACCTTGGCAAACAACGCGTAGAAAAACCCATCGTGCTGCTCGGCCGGCCGATCAGGCTCCGCCTGCGTGAGCAATTGCCCGGGCGCAGGCAGCCGCGCCGCGTCGGGATGCCTGAGCTGGAAAGCCTCGGCTTGCCTGGCCCCCTCGGCGGGAAAAATCGAGCAGGTTGCATAGAGCAATTTACCACCGGGCGCCACCACCTGCCACAGGGCGTCGGCAATCCGGGCCTGGAGCGCGGCGGTATTGGCCACATCGCCCTCGCGCCGCAGCCAGCGGATGTCCGGATGGCGCCGGACGATGCCCGATGCGGTACAGGGCACGTCAGCCAGCACGGCATCGAAGGGCCGCCCGTCCCACCAGGCGTCCAGGTCGGCCACGTCGGCGGCCTGCGTACGCGCCGACAGGCCCAGCCGCGCCAGGTTGGCGTCCACCCGTTCCAGCCTGCCGGCGTCGACGTCCAGCGCCAGCAGGTCGAGGTCCGCCAGCTCCAGCAGATGCGCCGTCTTGCCGCCCGGCGCCGCGCAGGCGTCCAGCACACGCATGCCGTCCCGCACCTGGAGCAGCGGCGCCGCCAGTTGCGCGGCGGCATCCTGGACCGACCACCAGCCCTCGGCGAAGCCCGGCAGTTGCTGCACCGGCCGGGGCTGCGACAGCGCGACGCCCGCTTCGCCCACCGGCAGGGCATCGACACCGGCGGCGCGAAAGGCCTCGAGCAGCGCCTCGCGGCTGGTGCGGCGGCGGTTCACGCGCAGGACCATGGCCGGCGGCCGGTTGGCGGCGCGCAGCAGCGATTGCCAATGGTCGGGATAGTCGATGCGCAGCCGCCGCACCCACCATTCCGGATGGTTCCAGACGGCCTCGGGGCGGCGGTCGGCGGCCTCCAGCACGCTTTCGCGCTCGCGCAGGAAACGCCGCAGGCTGCCGTTGACCAATCCCTTGAACGGCGCGAGCGAGCGCTGGCCGGCGGCGGCGCGCACGGCCTGGTCCACCACCGTGTGGGGTGCGTAGCTGACGCCGGCCGCGGCGGCCTCGCCCTCGTCCGCCACCAGCAGCGAAAACGCCGTCAGCAGCAAGGCATCGAGCAGCGGATCGGCCGGCTTGCGGGGAATCAGCGCCTGCTTGACGGCGCGGGCCCGCCCCAGCTGGCGCATGGCGTGGAAAGACAACGCCTGGGCCGCCGGCCGCAGCGGCGCGGCGACGCGCGACAGCGCATCGGTCAGGGAAACGCCCGCCAAGACGCCCTGCACCGCGCGCGCGGCGGCCAGCAGCACATCGGACAAAGGGGCCGACGCGGGCCCGGTGGCCGGCGCCGCCATCAGGAAAGATCGGGGTTCCAGCCCCGCACGAAAACCTCGGCCGGCTGGCGCTTGCCGCCGGCCTTCTGCAATTCGGTCAGGCGCAGGACCCCCTGGCCGGTGGCCAGGTCCACGCCGGCGGCGCCCGCGCGCACGACACTGCCGGGGCTGGCCGGCGACGTCTCGTCCAGTGCCTCGGCCCGCCAGACCTTGACCGGATCGGCCAGGCCGGGCAACCGCACCGTGGCTCCGGGGACCGGATTGAAGGCCAGGATGCGGCGCGCCAGTTCGGCGGCGGGGCGCGAGCAATCGAGCGCCGCTTCGGCCTTGTCCAGCTTGGCGGCGTAGGTCACGCCCTGGGCGGGCTGCGGCGTGGCGGGCAGTCCGCCTGCCTCCAGGCGCGCCAGGGCCCGCACGATCAGTTCGCCGCCCAGTACGGCCAGGCGGTCGTGCAATTCGCCGGCGGTCTGGCCCGCCTCGATGGGCAGCGCCCCTTCGAGCAGCATGTCGCCGGTATCCAGGCCCGCATCCATCTGCATGATGGTGATCCCGGTCCGCGCGTCGCCCGCCTCGATGGCGCGCTGGATGGGCGCGGCGCCGCGCCAGCGCGGCAGCAGGCTGGCGTGGATGTTCAGGCAGCCCAGCCGGGGGATGTCCAGCACCGCCTGGGGCAGGATCAGGCCGTAGGCGGCCACGATCATCGCATCGGCCCGTGCCGCGCGCAGGGCCGCGTGGGCCTGGGCGGCCTCGTCGGGATACTTGCCGTCCAGCCGCAGGCTGCGCGGCTGCAGCACCGGCGCGCCCGCCTCCAGCGCCGCCGTCTTGACCGGGCTGGGCGTCAGCTTGAGCCCGCGCCCGGCCGGCCGGTCCGGCTGGGTCAGGACCAGGGCGATCGTATGCCCGGCCCCGATCAGGGCCTGCAGGGCGACTTTTGCGAATTCCGGCGTACCGGCGAAAACCAGATGCATCTGATGCTCCCCCCTACGCGCTTCGCGCGCCCCCCAGGGGGCGGCACTGGCGGACCGGCGGAGCCGGATCCGCTGTGCCCTGGATAGGGCTCGCTGTCTGGCGGGCGGCATTGCGCGCCAGTTCCGGGGCGGGTGGGATGGGGTTGTTGATTGTCGGAGGGGGAATGATACATGGTCCCCCCTACGGGCTTGCGCGCGCCCCCCAGGGGGCGATGCGGGTGGACCGGCAAAGCCGGATCCACCGCATCCTGGGTCTTCGTGGGGTATCTCGGTGCGAAGCACCGCATGCTTGCTTTGATCTTGGGCGCCGCGGATCCGGCTTTGCCGGTCCGCTAGCGCCGCCCCTTGAGGGGAGCGGCCATAGGCCGCGTGGGGTGGGCGTTCCCTCCGGTCCGCCAGCGCCGCCCCCTTGAGGGGGAGCGGCCGAAGGCCGCTTGGGGGTGGGCTTCCCTAGACCTTTTCCAGCTTGCGCAGCTTGGTCTTGATGCGGCTTTGCTTGAGGGGGGAGAGGTATTCGACGAAGACCTTGCCTTCCAGGTGGTCGAGTTCGTGCTGGACGCAGACGGCCAGGAGGCCTTCGGCGTCGAATTCGTAGCGTTCGCCCTGTTCGTTGGTGGCTTCGACCTTGATCCGCGCGGAGCGCTTGACCTCGTCGTAGATGCCGGGCACCGACAGGCAGCCTTCCTCGTAGACCTGGGTTTCCTCGCTCTTCCAGGTGATGACCGGGTTGATCAGCACGAGCAGGTCGTCGTTGTTTTCGGAAACGTCGATGACCACGATGCGCTCGTGGATATCGACCTGCGTGGCGGCCAGCCCGATACCCGGCGCGGCGTACATGGTCTCGGCCATGTCGCGGACGATGCGGCGGATGCGGTCGTCGACCACGGCCACCGGCTTGGCTTTCTTGTGCAGCCTTGCGTCGGGATAGTGAAGAATGGGTAGCAATGCCATGATCGTGTTACCGCTGCCCCTGGAACGGGGCGCCTTGCAGAAATAAATGGGGCCGGTTGGCCGGGATCCAAGGGTCAAGATACCACAGCTTCCCCGCGCCTCCGGCGGCCCCGCGCGGGGCGCGGATGGCGGCGGACCCTCGCTAATTAATATAGCGGGAGGCCTAGTCGCGAACGCCCTCCCTGTCCATTGGACGCGCCGGCGCGCGATCCGTTCGGCCGCAAGGCGAGACATCGATGTCCTGCCCGTGGCCACCCGCCGCGCCCGCCGTGTTTAGATAACGGCATGCCTCTCGTCCACACTCCGGAAGAACTGTCCGCCTGGCTGCGGCTTACCCACGAACCCGGCATCGGGCCGGCCACCGCGCGCGGGCTGCTGCGTGCGGTCGGGCTGCCCCAGCGCCTGTACCGCCTGTCCCGCGACGAGCTGGCGGCCCTGCTGTCGCCGCCGCTGGCCGCGCAACTGGCCCGCCCGCCGTCCCGCGAGCAGGCCGCCACCCTTGAACGCACGCTGCGCTGGGCCGAACATCCCGGCCACCACCTCCTGACGCTGGCCGATGCCGCCTACCCCCAGGCGCTGCTGGCCATCCACGATCCACCTCCGCTGCTGTACCTGGCGGGCGACCCGGCCCGGCTGTCGCCCCAGGCCATCGCCATCGTCGGGGCCCGTCACGCCACGCCCGACGGGCTGGCGAACGCGCGCGCCTACGCCCGCCATCTGGCGCAGCGGGGCTGGTGCATCGTCAGCGGCCTGGCCCTGGGCATAGACACCGCCGCCCACGAAGGCGCGCTCGAGGCCGGCCCCGAGGCGGGCGGCACGGTCGCGGTGGTGGGAACGGGCGTCGATGTGGTCTATCCACCGCGCAACCAGGATCTGGCCGACCGGATCGCCGCGCAGGGGGTCCTCGTGTCAGAGTTCCCGCTGGGCCTGCCCGCGCTGCCGCACCAGTTCCCCCGGCGCAACCGGCTGGTGGCCGGGCTGACGCGGGGCACGCTGGTGGCCGAAGCGGCGGCCCGCAGCGGCTCGCTGATCACCGCCAGGCTGGCGGCGGACGCCGGACGCGAAGTATTCGCCATCCCGGGATCCATCCATTCCCCGCTGTCGCGAGGCTGCCACGCCCTGATCCGGCAGGGTGCCAAGCTGGTGGAATCGGCGCAGGACATCCTGGACGAACTGGGCGCCCCGGCTGGATCCAGCCGGTCGGCGCCCGGACCGGAAGGGGCGCCGCCGCGGGACCCCTTGCTGGTCGGCATGGGCTACGGCCCCATCCACGTCGACGCGCTGGCCGCGCGTACCGGCCTTGCGGTCCCGGCGCTGCAGGCCAGGCTGCTCGAACTGGAGCTGCAGGGGCGCGTCGCGCGGCTCGACGGCGGCCGCTACCAGCTCGCGCAGGCGGGCTGAATACCCTTGTGTGCCGCGCGCGCAACGCATGAGCAGCAAATGCCGGGCCATTTGCCTAGGGATGCAATTCAGCGTACAGTGGATCCAGCCTTACACGCTGACTTATGTTCGAAATTCTCGTCTACCTCTTCGAGAACTACTACACGCCGGAAGCGTGCCCGGACCCGGAAACGCTGGCGCGCAAACTTGCCGCCGCCGGCTTCGAAGACGATGAAATCGACGATGCCCTGAGCTGGTTGTCCGGGCTTGCCGAATCCACTCATCGTTGTGTCGATCTCGCCCTTGTTCCCAGTAGCGGCTGTCGTATCTATGCCGAGGCCGAGTATCGTCAGCTCGGTTCGGAAGCGATCGGCTTCATCGCCTTCCTGGAGTCGGCCGGCGTCCTGTCGTCCCCCCTGCGCGAAATCGTCATCGACCGCGCCTTCGCGCTGGGCGAAGCGCCCGTGCCCCTGGACAAGCTCAAGATCATCGTCCTGATGGTGCTGTGGAGCCAGGAAACCGAGATCGACAACCTGATCCTGGAAGAACTGCTGGAAGACGGCAGCGCCCGACAACTGCATTAAGAGCAGCCACGTAGCTCTGGCGCGACAAACCAAGACACTTCCACTAGACTCCGGATGCGGTGGATCCGGCTCCGCCGGTCCACCCGCATCGCCCCCACGGGACCCGGCGCCGGGCCGCCCCAAGGCGGGTCCCGGCCCCCTTGGGGGGCTGCCGCGTAGCGGCTGGGGGCTCACCATTCGGGGCGCCCGAAGGGCGTAGGGGGGAGCCTTTCTCACAGGCCCGACTTGCATTGCTTAAAAATCCCCCCGTATCATCCGGCGCTTTGACGCACTATTTGTTCGCGTCGGCTCCGTCAACTGGAAGTCAATGGGCAAAACTCTGATCATCGCCGAGAAACCTTCGGTCGCGCTGGACATTTCCCGCGCGCTGGGCGGATTCAAGCGCGAAGGCGATTATTTCGAAAGCGACGACTACGTGCTTTCGTCCAGCGTCGGGCACCTGCTCACTCTCGTGGCGCCCAACGATCCGGTCAAGGGCAAGTGGAGCTTCACCCATCTGCCGGTGATTCCGCCCGAGTTCGAGCTGGGGCCGGCCGACAAGCGATCGGAAGAGCGCCTGCGCCTGCTGGTGCGGCTGATCAAGCGCAAGGATGTGGACGCGCTGATCAATGCCTGCGACGCGGGACGCGAGGGCGAGCTGATCTTCCGCTATATCGCCCAGTACGCGAAGACCAACAAGCCCATCCAGCGCCTGTGGCTGCAATCGATGACCCAGCAGGCCATCCGCGACGCCTTCGCCGACCTGCGCTCGGACTCCGCGCTGCAGCCGCTGGAAGCCGCGGCGCGCTCGCGCGCCGAGGCCGACTGGCTGGTGGGCATCAACGGCACCCGGGCCATGACGGCCTTCAACAGCAAGGACGGCGGCTTCTTCAAGACCACGGTGGGCCGGGTGCAGACGCCCACGCTCGCCATCGTGTCCGAGCGCGAGGAGCGCATCCGCCAGTTCGTGCCGCGCGACTACTGGGAGGTGCGCGCGCAGTTCGTCGCCGCCGCCGGCCTGTACGAGGGCCGCTGGTTCGATCCCAAGCACGTCAAGGACCCGCAGGACCCCGAGAAGCGCGAATCGCGCCTGTGGAGCAAGGCGGCCGCCGAATCGGTGGTGGCGGCCTGCCGCGAGCGCACCGGTTCGGTCACCGAGGAATCCAAGCCCTCCACCCAGTTGTCCGGGCTGCTGTACGACCTGACCACGCTGCAGCGCGAGGCCAACTCGCGCTTCGGCTTCTCGGCCAAGACCACGCTGGCGCTGGCCCAGACCCTGTACGAACGCCACAAGGCGCTGACCTACCCCCGTACCGACTCGCGCTACCTGCCCGAGGACTACCTGGGCACGGTGCGCCAGACCATGCAGACGCTGGCCGCCAACCGGCCCGGCTACGCGCCGTTCGCTTTGAAGATCCTGGACAGCGGCTGGGTCAAGCCCAACCGCCGCGTGTTCGACAACAAGAAGGTGTCGGACCACTTCGCCATCATCCCGACGCTGCAGGCGCCGCGCGAGCTGAGCGAGGCCGAGGCCAAGCTGTACGACCTCGTGGTCAAGCGTTTCCTGGCGGTGTTCTTCCCTGCGGCCGAGTTCCTGGTCACGACCCGGATCACCGAGGTCGCCGGCCACAAGTTCAAGACCGAGGGCAAGGTCCTGGTCAACCCGGGCTGGATGGCCGTCTACGGCCGCGATGCACAGGGCGAGGACGCCAACCTGGTACCGGTCGCCTCCGGCGAACAGGTGCGCACCGAGGAAATCGAGGCCGTGGGCCTGGTCACCAAACCGCCCGCCCGCTATACGGAAGCGACACTGCTGTCGGCCATGGAAGGCGCGGGCAAGCTGGTCGACGACGAAGAGCTGCGCGAGGCCATGTCGGCGCGCGGCCTGGGTACGCCGGCCACGCGCGCGGGCATCATCGAAGGGCTGATCAACGAGGTCTACCTGCGCCGCGAAGGCCGCGACCTGGTGCCCACCGCCAAGGCGCGGCAGTTGATGACGCTGCTGTCGGGCCTGGACGTGGACGAGCTGACCTCGCCCGAGCTGACCGGCGAGTGGGAGCACAAGCTGTCGCAGATCGAGCGCGGGCAGTTGGCGCGCGAGGCCTTCATGCGCGAGATCGCGCAGATGACCCAGGTCATCGTCAAGCGCGCTAAGGAATACGACCGCGACACCGTGCCGGGCGACTACGCCACCCTGACCACGCCCTGCCCGAAGTGCGGCGCCGTGGTCAAGGAGAACTACCGGCGCTACGCCTGCACCGCCTGCGATTTCTCGATCAGCAAGCACCCCGGCGGACGCACCTTCGAACAGCAGGAAGTCGAGGAACTGCTGGCCAAGCGCGAGATCGGCCCGCTGAACGGTTTCATCAGCAAGATGGGCCGGCCTTTCTCGGCCATCCTGCGCATCACCGACGAATACAAGCTGGAGTTCGACTTCGGCCAGGCCGACGAGGAATCCTCCGAGGCGGTGGACTTCTCCGGCCAGACGCCGGTGGGTCCGTGCCCGAAATGCGGCTCGAACGTGTTCGAGCACGGCATGAGCTTCGTGTGCGAAAAGTCGGTCGGACCGCAGCGTTCGTGCGACTTCCGTTCCGGCAAGGTCATCCTCCAGCAGGAGATCACGGCCGAGCAGATGGGCAAGCTGCTGGCCGAAGGGCGCACCGACCTGCTGCAGAACTTCGTCTCCAGCCGCACCAATCGCAAGTTCAAGGCCTTCCTGGTGCGGCAGCCCGATGGCAAGATAGGCTTCGAGTTCGAACCCCGCCCCGCCAAGGGCGGCAAGGCGGGCGAAGACGCGCCGGCGGCGCGGAAAACGGCGGCCAGGAAGACCTCCGGCCAGGATGAAGCCGCCACGGCACCGGCGAAGAAGGCCCCCGCCAAGAAGGCGGCGGCCAAGAAGACGCCGGCACGCAAGACCGCCGCCAAGAAAGCCCCCGCGAAGAAAGCCGCCAGGAAGGCGGCAGCGAAGACCTCCAGCTGAGCCACAGCCCAATGACCAAGAAGAAAACGCCCTCACGGGCGCGCAAGTCTCCTGTTGCCGAACAGCCCGCCGAGGATCGCGTGGACGTCGATCCCGGCCCCGGCGGCAAGCCCTGGTATATCGTGCGCCGCTCGCGGGTGCACGGGACCGGTGTGTTCGCGGCCCGCAAGATCCCGGCCGGCACCCGCGTCGTCGAGTACGCGGGCGAACGCATCAGCGCGGCCGAGGCCGACCGCCGCCATCCGGTCAATCCCGAGGATCCGTACCACACCTTCTTCTTCGCGCTGGAAAGCGGCAAGGTGATCGACGGCGGCAGCCAGGGCAACGACGCGCGCTGGATCAACCACGCCTGCGAGCCCAACTGCGAGGCCGAGGAAACGGACGATGGCCGCGTCTTCATCGTCTCGCAGCATCCCATCGACCGCGGCGACGAACTCAACTATGACTACGGCCTGGTCATCGACGAGCGCATCACGCCGACGTTGAAGAAGAACTATCAGTGCCTGTGCGGCGCCGAGACGTGCCGGGGCACGATGCTGGCGCTCAAGCGGCGCAAGAACAAGAAGAAAAAGAAAGCCTAGAAGCGGGCCGGGGACCGGACGGCCGCGCCGCCCGGTCCGGCCGTTCAGTTGTAGTCGCCGACCCGCATGGCCTGGGAGTCGCCGCCGTTACGGGACACCACCGAGCCGTTGACGACGCGCACCGGGTCGCCGCTGCGCCACGGATAAGCCGAGGCGCTGTGGAAGGTGCGCACGCTGCCGTCGTCCATCCTGACGGTCATCTCGTACTGCGTCGAGCTGCGCACGCGCTTCTCGACCTCGTTGCCGGCGTAGGCGCCGCCCAGCGCGCCCAGCACCGTCAACGCGGTACGGCCGCTGCCGCCACCGAACTGGTTGCCGACCACGCCGCCCACGACACCGCCGCCCACCGCGCCCAGGCCCGTACCCTGACCCTGGACCTGCAAGGCGCGCACGCTTTCGACCGTACCGCAGTTGCCGCAAGTGGCCGCGACCGGCCGGGCGGGTTCGCGGTAGACCGGCGCGGGCCGGCTGGCGGAACGTACCGGCGCGGCGCGTTCGACCGCGGCCTGCCTGGCGGGAGCCTGGGCATGGGCCGCGGCCTTGCCGAAATCGCGGCCGCCGGCCGAGGCGGGCGCTTCGGCCACTTCCTGCGTCGGGGCCGATTTGGCCAGCGGCGAGGGCAGCAGTCCGGTCAGGACGCCCACGCCGACCGCGGCCAGGACGATGACGCTGATGGCCGCCGCGGCCACCAGCGGGTGCAGCGCGACGGCGCCCCGCATGGAGCGGTGCGCGCGCGCGAACGCGGCATCGACAGGGGATCGGGGACCGGAAGAAGTACCGGAAAACATGGCGTCACTCCGCTCGTAAGGTTCACGTAAGTTACCTCCAAGTCGCCTTCCGAGTTGTTTCCCGAGGCCTCGGGATCTCGCGCTTTCTGTATCGGAATTGACCGAATGTTTCCGCCCCGGGGTGGCAAAGTCTGCCAGAATGGGTCGCATGGACATCACCCTGACCGAACTCGAGGACGCGATCAATTTCTGGCGCACGCGCAAGCCTTCGACGAGCGAAGCGTGCGTGTTGTGCAAGGAAGCCGCGGCGCTGGCGGGGCCGTATGCCGCCATGATCATGCATCACCTGCCGGCGCTGGACGAGGCCGCCATGCCCGAGGCGGCGCGGTCGGCCCTCTCGGCCTGGCGGCAGGCGCGCCAGGCGGTCGCCCAGGTCAAAGGCTGACGCGGGGAGCTTCGGCCGGGGGAACGACCAGGGATACCGGCGCGAACGCGCCCAGGCTGGCCTTCATGGACAGCGCGGCCTCCAGCGTGAACAGGCCATCGGCCACCATCTCCAGCACTTCTTCCGGCGATACCGTGCGCAAGGCGGCCACTTCGCCGTCCTGGTTCTCGGGCACGACCTCGGGCCCCAGCACGGTGTCGACCACGGTCACGTGCTCGACCTGATAGCCTTCGGGCAGGACCCGGCGCACGGTGAACTGGCCGCTGCGCCGGCCGTCCTTCAAGTGGTGGGGCAGCAGGCCGGCTTCTTCCCAGCTTTCGCGAAGCAGGGCCGATTCGGGCGTTTCCGCGGCGCTGACCAGGCCGCCCACCAGGGTGTCCCACATGCCCGGATCGGTGGTCTTGGTGAACGACCGCTGGGCGATCCACAACTGCCCGCTGTCGGTCCAGGCATTCAGGTGGACGGCGTGGGTGGCGATGCCCAGCGGCCGCACCGCCGCCCGCTCGATCACGCCCAGGACCGTACCGTCCTCGGCCACCACGTCCAGCAGTTCGTTGCGCCAGCCGTTGAGCCGGCCCGCCTCGGAAAGGGCGGCGGCGACGCGGGCCAGCAATTCGCTGACGGCCTGGGTCCGCCCGGCCGAGGCCGGCGCGCCCGCCAGCTCGGGCAGCAGGTGCACCACGCCGGGTTCCATCCGTATTTCGTCGGGAAAGGCAGCCAGCCAGTGCGGCACATCGTGCGCCATCCAGCCGCAATCATGGCCGGCAATGCGCAGCCGCGGAGAATCGGAAGGCGGGTCGACCTGAGCACGAGCCGATAGGGAATCGAATACGTTCATCCAGATATCGTGAATATCCTAAACAGCAAGCTCCCATTGTGCCGGAAGTCCGGATGGGGCGCCCGGCGGGGCCTGGTAAGCGGAAGTGAACCGGGTTGCCTCGGGTAAGATGCCCGCGCTCGCACCGCACCCCAAGGAAGAGGAAGACCATGACCGATCACCCCCGTATCTGCATCGTCGGCGCCGGCGCGATAGGCGGCCTCGTCGCCGGACGCCTGGCCCAGGCCGGCAACGATGTTTCCCTGCTGGCACGCGGCCGCACGCTGGAGGCCCTGCGCCGGCACGGCCAGCGGCTCGACTCCGCGGGCACGCTCGTCGCCTCGCCCGTCCGGGCCGGCGACGACGCCCAGGCGCTGGGTCCGCAGGACATCGTCGTCATCACCGTCAAGGCGCCGGCCCTGCCGTCGGTCGCACGGGCCATCCGCCCGCTGATCGGCGCCGATACGGTCGTGATTCCGGCCCTGAACGGCATTCCCTGGTGGTTCTTCCTGGACGCCGGCCTGCCGCTGGGCGGCACCCGGCTGCGCAGCGTCGATCCGGACGCCGGCATCGAGGCCAGCCTGCCCGTGGACCAGGTGCTAGGCGCCGTGGTCTTCGCCTCGGCCTCCACGCCCGAGCCCGGCCTGACGCTGCACGCCTCGGGCAACCGCATCGTGCTGGGCGAGCCGAAGGGCGGCTCGAGCGAGCGCGCCCGCGCCGTGGCCGCGCTGTTCACGCAGGCGGGCTTCGATGCGCCGGCCAGCGAAAACGTGCGCGCCGACATCTGGACCAAGCTGCTGGGCAATGCCTGCTTCAACCCGGCCAGCCTGCTGACCGGCGCCTATACCGACGACATGATCGACGATGCGCGCCTGCATGGCATGTTCGTAGCCATGATGGACGAGGCGCTGGCCCTGGGCTCCCGTCTCGGGTTGCCGGCGCAGGTCGAGTCGCGCGCCCGGATCGCTTTCACGCGCGGCTTGGGCCACATCAAGACCTCGATGCTGCAGGACGTCGAGGCCGGACGGCCGGTAGAGATCGACAGCATCCTGGGCGCGCTGGTCGAGACCGCCTCGGCGGCGGGATTCCCGACGCCCACCCTGGACACCGTCTACGCCCTGGCCCGCATGCGCGCCCGGAGCCTGGGGCTGTATCCGGGCTGAGCGGGTACATTCGCCAACTTTTCTGTAGGCGAAAAATACCAAAACATCGCTTGTCCCGCAGCCGCCTCCGCCGCATCCTGCCATCCTGGCACAAGTACGGAGAGCCGGCGCACGGCGGCATGCGATGTCCATTTCCAGCGAAACCATCAGGTCGGTCACCTCGTCCCTGTACGAGTGGTCCCTGAAGAAAGTCCCGGACGACACCCGGCGGGTGCTCGCCCAGGCGCAGCAGCGCGAAACGGTCCAGCTGGGCAAGCAGACGCTGCGCATCATGCTCGAAAGCGCCGAGGCGGCCGAGGCCGAAAGCCACCTGGTCTGTTCGGACGTGGGCGTGCCCACCTACATGATCCGCGTGGGCACGGGCGTGAGCTTCGACGGCAACGTCCGCCAGGCCATCGTCGACGGCTTCGCCGACCTGGTCGCGCGCGCCGACCCGCCCATCCTGAAGATGGTGACCAATCCGCTGACCCTGCAGCGCAGCTACGAGGGCAAGAACATGCCCCTGGTCACCTTCGACATGATCGACGGCGCGGACTACATGGAAATCGTCTGTGCGCCCAAGGCCATGGGCACGGGCCGGTGGGAAGCCATCGAGACCTTCGTCTACCCGTCGCTGGAGACCATCGAGAAATACGTGCTCGACACCGTGCTCAAGGCCGGATCGCAGCCCTGTCCGCCCATCGTCGTGGGCGTGGGCATAGGCGGCACCTTCGACTACGCGGCCAAGATGGCCAAGGAATGCGTCTTGCGCCCCTTCGGCCAGACCAACCCCGAGCCCGTGCTGGCGGCCATGGAAGAACGGCTGCTCAAGGCCATCAACGACACCGGCTTCGGCCCCATGGGCACGGGCGGCGACACCACCGCCATGGCGGTGCACATCGACTACTCGGCCAGCCACGGCTTCATGCCCGTGGCCGTGGCCTTCAACTGCTGGATCAACCGGCGCACCTGTGCCCGCATCTACCAGGACGGCACGGTCGAGCGCCTGGAATAGCGGCAACGGAGACGAGCATCGTGAATACCCATCGCCTGACCCTGCCGGCAAGCGCGGATGACATCGCCCGCATCCAGGCCGGCGACCTGGTCTACCTGACCGGCGACATCGTCGTCACCATCGGCCTGCCCACCCACCAGCGCATGATCGACTACGCCCGCGAGGGCAAGCCGCTGCCGGTGGACGTGCACGGGGGCGCCTTCCTGCACCTGAGCTCGTACAACCGCGAAAGCGACACGCCCTCGGGCTACGAGGCGCTGTACATGAACCCCACCACCAGCACGCGCTACGACGCGCTCATGCCGCCGCTGATCCGGGCCTACGGCCTGCGCATCGTGGGCGGCAAGGGCGGCCTGGGCGAGGAAAGCGTGCAGGCCATGCGCGAGACGGGCTGCATCTACCTGTCCTTCCTGGGCGGCGGCTGCACGCTGCTGGCGCGCGCGATCCAGGAAGTGGTGTCCGTGCACTGGGAGGACTACATCTCGCAATTCCGCCTGGTGACCTTGCGCGTCAAGGACCTGGGCCCCGCCACGGTGGGCATCGACGCCCACGGCAACAGCCTCTACCGACAGCTGCGCGAGAACGTGCAGCAGCGGCTGCCTGGCATTCTCGAAGAACTCGACCGGCACCGCGCGGATTCCACGCACTGAGTGCGGCAACCTTCTTCACGACTAAAGATCGGAGACCCCATGAAAAACCATAGCCTTCTTGCCTGCGCCACCGCCATCCTGGCCCTGGGCGCCACCACCGCCCACGCCAAGGACGACGCCGCGTCGTGGCCTACCCGGCCCGTGCGGCTGGTCGTGCCGTTCCCGGCCGGCGGCAGCACCGACGTGGTCGCGCGCCTGATCGCCGAACGGCTGGGCCAGAAACTCGGCCAGCAGTTCGTCGTTGACAACCGTCCGGGCGCGGCCGGCAACATCGGCACCGACCAGGTCGCCAAGGCGTCCCCGGACGGCTACACGCTCACGCTGACGACCTCGGGCCCGCTGGCCAACAACAAGTACCTGTACAAGTCCATGCCGTACGATCCGGCCAAGGACCTGACCCCCATCGTGCTGGTGGGCGAGATCCCGCTGGTGATCGTGTCCACCGACAAGACTCCGGCCAAGAACCTCAAGGAATTCATCGCGCTGGCCAAGGCCGCGCCGGGCAAGTATTCCATCGGCAACCCGGGCAACGGCACCATCGGCCACCTGGCCTATGAATTGCTGCGCCACAATACCAAGACCGACTTCCTGGGCGTCCCGTACAAGGGCGACACGCCGGCCATGACCGACCTGCTGGGCGGCTCCATCCAGGCCATCGTCGCGCCCATCACGGCTTTCATCCCGCAGATCCAGAGCGGCAAGATGAACGGCCTGGCGGTGACGTCGAAGAAGCGCTTCCCCGGCACGCCCGAGGTGCCCACCGCGGTCGAGCAGGGCTTCGACGTCGAAGCCTCGGTCTGGTTCGCCGTAGCCGGCCCCGCCGGCATGCCCCGTCCCATCGTCGACAAGCTCAACCGCGAGATCAACCTCGTGCTGAACTCGCCCGAGGGCCGGGCCAAGCTCGAGCAGTTCGGCGCGGTCGTGGGCGGCGGTTCGCCCGAGCAACTGGATTCGCTGATGAAGATCGAAAGCGCGAAGTGGAAGCGGATCATCGAACAGGCCAATATAAGGTTGGATTGACCCCCCTACGCGCTTCGCGCGCCCCCCACAGGGGGGCGGCACTGGCGGACCGGCAAAGCCGGATCCGCTGTGCCCTGGGTCTTGTAGGTTCCTCTTGGATTCGGGCACGGGTTTTCGGGGGGGTTCCTCCCCATGGAGTTTTGAATGAGCGGTTTCGTTACGTTGAAGACCGAGGGCATGAGCACCGAGGAGGCCTATCGGCTGATCGTGGGCTGCGTGGCGCCTCGGCCGGTGGCGTGGATCACCACGCAGGACGAGTCGGGGCGGGTCAATGCCGCGCCGTTCAGTTCGTACAACTATGTGGCGCACAGCCCGCCGATGCTGGCGGTGAACATCGGCTCGCGCAAGGGCGAGCTCAAGGACACCGCGCGCAACATCGTCGAGACGCGCGAGTTCGTGGTGAACGTGGCCACGGAAGCCACGCTGGAGCTGATGCATGCCTCGGGCGCGGACTACCCGCCCGAGATCGGCGAGCCCCAGGCGCTGGGCATCGAACTGGCGCCCAGCACGGTGGTGCGGCCGCCGCGCATTCCCGCCACCCCGATCCAGATGGAATGCCGGCTCGAGCACGTCCTGCCGCTGGGCCGGGGCCTGAACACGCTGTATATCGGCGAAGTGGTGGCCTTCCACCTGTCCGAGGCCATTTTCAACGGCCGGCACATCGATGCCGTGGCGATGCGGCCCATCGCCCGGCTGGGCGGGCCGTACTACGCGGGGCTGGGCGAGATCTTCCATCGGCCGATGCTGCAGGCGCCGCCGATCTGATCCCCCCATGGGAAGCCCACCCCCTACGCCCTTCGGGCGCCCCCTCAAGGGGGCGATGCGAGTGGACCGGCGAAGCCGGATCCACCGCATCCTGGGTCTGGGTAAGGATGTCTTGGTGCGAAGCACCACTTTTTTGCGTTGATCCTGGGCGCCGCGGATCCGGCTTTGCCGGTCCGCCAGCGCCGCCCCCTTGAGGGGGCGCCCGAAGGGCGTAGGGGGTGGGACTTTTTTTAAGGAATACTGATGACGGGTTCATCTGGGGATTTCAGCCGGTCGGTGCAGGCCGGGACGTTCATCAAGACGGTGTCGCCGCACGTGGTGGAGATACTGGGCACGACGGCGCTGGATTTCGGGGTGCTGGATGCCGAGCATGCGCCGTTCGACCGGGCGGCGCTGGACTTGATGATGCTGGCGGGACGGGCGGCGCGGCTGCCGCTTTTCGTGCGGGTGGCCGACTACGAGGCCTCGACCATCCTGTCGACGCTGGACCTGGGCGCCGCGGGCATCGTGGTGCCGCACGTCGACAGCGCCGAGCAGGCGGAACTGATCGTCTCGCGCGCCCGCTACAAGGGCGGCGTGCGGGGCTTTTCCAGCTCGCCGCGGGCGGCCGGCTACGGGACCATGACCTACAAGCAGGCCCAGGAAGCGGGTGACCAGACGCTGGTGATGTGCCAGATCGAAAGCGTCGAGGGCCTGGCGAACGTGGAGAGCATCGCCGCCGTTCCCGGCGTGGGCGGGCTGTTCGTGGGCCGTGCCGACCTGGCCCTGTCCATGGGCGAGGAAGGCTCGCGCAGCCCGGCGGTGCTGGAAGCCACCGCCCGCATCGTCCGCGCGGCCCTGGCCGCCGGCAAGATCGCCGCCATGTTCGTGGCCAATGCCGCCGAGCGCGACGAGTTCGCCGCGCAAGGCGTGACCTGGTTCGTGATCGGGTCCGACCAATCCCTGCTGCGCCAGGGCGCGCAATCGGTTGCCGTGGCCGGCGACCGGTCGCACGGCTGACGCGGTCCCCTCTCATGCAAAGGTGAAGTCCATGACTGTCCAACAACCGCGGTCCGCGACCTATGCGTCGCACTACGACACCGCCCCGCAGCAACAGGAAGCCGGCGCGCGCACCTGGCTGACCCGGGGCGCCAATTTCGTCGTCGCCGTCTCGCAGGTCGAGGCGGGCGCCGTGCTGGCGCGCGATGCCAATCCCGACGAATACTTCCTCTTCGTGCACAGCGGCGGCGCGCGCATCCAGGCGGGCGCCGAGCAGATCGACGCCGGCCCCGAGACCGTGACCATCGTTCCCCCGGGCGCGAGCCGGGTCGAGGCCACGGCCGCCGGCACCATCGTGCGCGTGTTCTCCAACCGCGCCGCCGACCTGGCGCAAGCCTCGGTCAACCAGGCCGTCTACGCCGACGGCGCGCCCGAAGTCGCGCCGCTGGTGCCCTGGCCCGATCCGCCGGCCGGTTTCAAGCTGCGCCATTACGTGCTGGCCGAGCACGTGCGGCCCGACAGCAACATGCGCATCTTCCGCAGCACCAACCTGATGGTCAATTTCCTGGCCAAGCGCCTGGTGCCGCGCGACGTGCACAAGCTCAGCCCGCACACCCACGCCGACTTCGAACAGGCCTCGCTGGCGATCCAGGGCACCTATGCGCACCACCTGCGCTGGCCGTGGACGCCGGACATGGACATGTGGAAGGAAGACGAACACGTCGAGATCGGCAGCCCGTCCGTCACGGTCATCCCCGCGAAGGTGCTGCACACCAGCCGCAACGTCAGCCAGGGCGACTGCTGGCTGATCGACATCTTCGGCCCGCCGCGCATGGACTTCTCCAGCAAGCCGGGCCTGGTCTGCAACGCGGACGAGTACCCCATGCCCGCGCCGGCCGCCGCCGCGGCCTAAAGCCTGGCGAGGTCCTCGGAGATGCCCCGGGAGACCTCCTGCAGCGGGCCCAGGTAGCGTTCGACGACTTGTTCGTTGGTCAGCGTGGAGGCGAACCACGTCATGCCGAACGAGGCCACCACGTGCTTGCCGTCGAACACCGGCACCGCCAGCGTGCCGGACACCGGCCGCACGGCGGGGTCGCGCAGCGCGTAGCCCTGCGCGCGCGTGACCGCAATCATCTGCCGGACCGCGTCCCGGTCCTGCGCCGGCTGGTCCTCGGGGTTCTTCGATTGCCGCAGCAGCGCGAGGATGGTCTCGCGCTCATCCTCTTCGCAGAAGGCCAGGTAGGCGCGCCCGATGGCGCGGCTGACCAGGCTCAGGCGCATGTTGATGGTGGAGTGCAGCAGCGACAGCGGCGAATGGGGAATGGTGCTGTAGCGCACCACCATCGCGTCGGTGTCGAACACCGCGATGGCCAGCGGCCACTTGATGGCCTCGGTCAACGCGTCCAGGCGCGGCCGAGCCGCTTCGACGATGCGCGGTTCGCTGTGATAGCCCGACGACAGCGTGTTGACCAGCGACGTCAGGTAATACGCCCCGTACTGCGGCGCATGGCGCACCAGCCCCTTGGAAGCGAGCGACTCCAGCAGGCGTATCAGCGATGGCTTGGGGATGCCCGTCTGTTTGTGCAGGACGTCCAGGGTCGAGACCGGCTGGCGGTTCAGGGCCTGCAGCAGCTCGATGGTGCGGACAACGGCTTGGACGGGCGGAAAAGAAGGCACGCGGACCTCCGTACGGAAAAGACGCCGGCGGGCGATTATCGCATTGCCGGATGCGCGCTTGCGTACGGCGGTCCTGGGGACAATCAGCGGCGGGCGCCGCCCTTCACGAATATGCGCTTGCCGGTATCGTGCCAGACCGCGCGCTTTTCCTCGTCGTTCAGCAGGACCGAGGCATCCAGCATGCGCTGGACCATTTCCTTGTAGGTACCCGACGAGGTGCCGATGTCCGAGCCCCACATGATGCGGTCGGCGCCGAACAGGTCGACCGCGCGACGCAGCACCTGCTCGGCCGGCACGTCGGCCTCGCGGTACTCGTCGAGGTTGATCGAGGTGAACTTGAAGAAGATGTTCTGCTCGTGCGCCAGCTTCTCGAAGCGCTCGTCCAGGCCGAAGTGTTCCTCGGTGGCCTCGGGCTCCAGCAGGTGGTCCAGCACGATGCGCACGTTCGGATAACGGCGGGCCAGCTCGATGATGGTCGGCACCGACGGACCGCCGCCGCCCACGGCCAGCACTTCCAGGTCGATGACCAGGCCGAATTCCTCGGCCACGTCCCAGGTCTTGAGCGCCTGCGGCGAGTTCAGCCACGGCATGCTGCCGTCGGGCTGGCGGCCGCCGAACAGGCGCACGCCGGCCAGGCCGTTCTTCTCGATGTAGCTGCGCACCAGGCCCGGCGTGCCGGCATCCTCGGCGTCCAGGATGACCACCGCCGAGAAGATCTCGGGATGGGCGTCGGACGAATCCAGGATGTAGCTGTTGTCGTAGCGGTAGATCATGCGCTTTTGCACGGCCACCGCGCCGTCGACGTTCTCTTCCTTCATCCAGACCAGCATGCGCGCCACGTCGGGCACTTCGTTGATCGGATTCGGACCATGCTTGCCGCCCGGCTTGCCGATCACGCCCGGGGCGCGCGGGGGCGCGTCGGCGGCGCGCTTCATGGGATTGCGCGGATAGCGCACCTGGTCATCCGCCACCAGGTGGGCGTGCGAATCGAACAGTAGCGGGCGGGCGGCCGACGAGGCTTGCGTGTCTTGGGTCATATCCAACTCTACGTGTTTACAGGTGGGACTTTATCGCCAGGCAGGGCGGTCCGCACCCGATATTCTTGAACTTTTCGGTGGCCGAAAACTTGCCTAGTGTTGGGATTTTTCTTCGATTCAAACAAAAATTTCAAAAACACGATTCAAATTTCTGTTTGAATGGCCGATACTACGCTCGACCCCACCCGGAATCCATCGTGAACCTGCTCGACGACGACACCTCCACCCGCTCCCGCATCGTGCTGGCCGCCCTGCGCATCTTCGCCACGCGCGGGTTCGAGGCCGCCTCGCTGCGCGAGATCACGTCCGCCGCCCAGGTGAACATCGCCGCCATCCACTACCACTTCGGCTCCAAGGACGCCCTGGTGCGGGAAGTGCTGCGCGTGGTGTCCGAACCCATCAACCGCATGCGGCGCGAGGCCCTGGCCCGGGTGCCGGCGCAGCGCGAGCCCACGATGGAGGAAGTGGTGGAGGCGCTGATCGCGCCGCCCGTACGCCTGAGCTTCGATGCCACCGGCGAATGGCGGCTGCTGATCCGCCTGCTGATCCAGGTCCGCGCCGTGCCGCGCGCCAGCACCAACGCCGCCATCTTCGAGCAGTACGACACGCTGGCGGCCGACTTCGTCGACGCCCTGATGAGCGCCCAGCCCGCGCTGGGCCGCGAGGAAGCCTATTGGCGCTACGCCTTCGCCATCGGCGCCATGATGTACATCGTCAGCGACGCCGACGAGAACTACCACCGCCTGCATCGCATCTCCGGCGGGCTGTGCGACACCGACGACCCGGAACGCATCATCGCCCAGCTCGTCGCCTTCATCGCCGCCGGCATGCGGGCAGCCGCCCCGGCCGGCGCGCCGCTCTGACTTCCCTTCGGATACACGACATGACCCGCCGCATCATCGACCTGTCGGTCGCCCTCGAGGACAAACCCACTTCGCCGGCGCACCACCGCCCCCAGATCAGCTACGTCGACCACGACCAGTCCTGGGAACTGTTTTCCAAGCTGTTTCCCGGCATCGGGCCCGACGATCTGCCCGAAGGCAAGGCCTGGGCCGTGGAGCGGGTCTCGCTGTCGACCCACGCCGGCACCCACATGGACGCGCCGTGGCACTACCATCCCACGACCGACCATGCGCTGCAGGAAGGCGGCCGGCCCGCGCCCGGCATCGACGAAGTGCCGCTGGACTGGTGCCTGAAGCCCGGCGTCAAGCTCGACTTCCGCCACATGGAAGCCGGCTACGTGGTCACGCCCGCCGACATCCAGGCCGAGTTGAAGCGCATCGGCCATACCCTCCAGCCCCTGGACATCGTCGTGGCCAACACCCGCGCCGGCGCCCGCTACGGCCAGGAGGACTACTGGGAAAGCGCCTGCGGCTTCGGCCGCGCCGCCACGCTCTGGCTGCTGGAGCAGGGCGTACGCGTGGTCGGCACCGACTCCTACAGCTGGGATCCCGCCTTCAAGTTCGTGGTCGAGCGCTACGCGCGCGACCGCGATCCCGCCATCATCTGGGAAGGCCACAAGGCGGGGCGCGACATCGGCTACTTCCAGATGGAGAAGCTGACCAACCTGGACCAGTTGCCGTCCCATGGTTTCACCATCAGTTGCTTCCCCATCAAGATCAAGCACGGATCGGCCGGCTGGTGCCGCACCGTCGCCATTCTCGACTGACCCGCGGGGCGCCGCGGCGCCCCGTCCACGACAACGATCCCGGAGACTCCCCATGCCATTCCTGCCCCGCGTCCGCCTGGGCGCCGCCCTTGCACTGGCCGCCTGCACGCTGCCCGCCGCCGCGCAGGCGCCCGCCTCGTACCCCGAGCGCCCCGTCCACATCGTCGTGCCGTTCCCGCCGGGCGGCATCGTCGACAACGTCACGCGCAACCTGGGCGCGCGCCTGTCGGCGGCGCTGGGCCAGACCTTCATCGTCGAAAACAAGGCCGGAGCCGGCGGCTCCATCGGCGCTGCCCACGTCGCCAAGGCCGCCCCCGACGGCTACACCCTGCTGGCCGCCTTCGACACGCATGCCGTCAATCCGCTGCTGTACAAGCTCAGCTTCGACTCCGACAAGGACCTGGCGCCGGTCGCGCTGATCGGCACCTCGCCGCTCATCCTGGTCGTCCATCCCTCGGTGCCCGCGCGAACGGTGCCCGAGCTGGTCGCGCTGGCCAAGGCCCGGCCCGACGCGCTGAACTACGCCTCCACCGGCGCCGGCAGCTCCAACCAGCTGACCGCGGAACTGTTCAAGGCCACCGCCGGCGTGGAAATGAACCACGTGCCCTACAAGGGCGGCGCGCCCGCCATCACCGACGTGCTGGGCGGCCGGGTCCAGGTCATGTTCGTCAGCGCCAGCTCGGTGCTGGCCCACATCAAGGCCGGCAAGATGCAAGCCCTGGCGGTCACCACGCGGGAACGGATCCCCGCTCTGCCCGACGTGCCGTCCATCAGCCAGTTCTACCCCGATTTCGAGGCCAGGTCGTGGATAGGGCTGCTGGCGCCGGCCGGCACTCCCGCCGCCACCGTCTCGCGCCTGAACACCGAGGTTTACCGCGCCCTGCAGACTCCGGAGATGCGGACCTTCTTCGACGCCCAGGCCATCCAGCCCGGCAGCGGATCGCCCGAGCAATTCGGCGCGTTCCTGCGGAACGAGACCAAAAAGTGGGGCGAAATCATCAGAAAACAGGACATCCGGGTGGAATGACGGGGCCGGGAAACCCGCGTGGCGCAAGATCCACGCGGGCGGCTTGCAAGTTTTGAGAATATTATCAATAATTAATCTCATTACGACGTCCACTGTGGCGCCCAACACGCCGCAACCGAGTCCCGCCATGTACGTTTGTGTCTGCAACGCCATCACCGAACGCCAGATCCGCAGCAGTGTGGAATCCGGCTCCACCACCCTGGCCGACCTGCAATTCGACCTGGGCGTGGCGACCTGCTGCGGCTCCTGCGCCGACACCGCCTGCCAGTACCTGCCGGCCGGCGCCAGCGCCTGCGAACACGCCTACGAAGCCTCCATCTCGGCCGCCAACGGCCACACGCAAGCCACAGAACTCCCCCCGCCCCGCGCCACGACGCGCCGCTTCCCCATCCACGTCGTCGCTGCCGGTTCCGCCAAGGCGGCGTAGAGGCCCCCGAGGTAGTCCCACCCCGTACCCGCTTACGCGGGCCCCCTCAAGGGGGCGGCGCTGGCGGACCGGCAAAGCCGGATCCGCGGCGCCCTGGGTCTAGTACCTGTTTCTTGGTACGCCACACCGTTGCTACCGCTGGCAGCCGGCGATAGCAACGGTGCCACAATCCAAGAAACGGGTACTAGACCCAGGATGCGGTGGATCCGGCTCCGCCGGTCCACCCGCATCGCCCCCTGGGGGGCGTCCGAAGGGCGTAGGGGGGATCATTATCATTGTCACTTTCCTAGGCTGTTACGGGCGGACGTACGGCCTGCTTGCTTAGCATCAACAATGCTAACCTTGCGGAATCCATGAATTCTGCAGGGGAAAGAACATGAAAGGCGACAAGACCGTCATCCAGTTCCTGAACAAGCAGCTCACCAACGAGCTGACCGCCATCAACCAGTACTTCCTGCATGCGCGCATGCTCAAGCACTGGGGCCTGGGCAAGATGGGCAAGCACGAGTACGACGAGTCCATCGAGGAGATGAAGCACGCCGATCGCCTGATCCAGCGCATCTTCATGCTGGACGGCCTGCCCAACCTGCAGGACCTGCACAAGCTGCTGATCGGCGAGAACGTCCCGGAAATCCTGGAATGCGACCTGAAGCTGGAGCTGTCCTCGCAGGTCGTGCTGAAGGAAGCCATCGCCCACTGTGAAAGCGTGCGCGACTACGTGTCGCGCGACCTGCTGCAGGACATCCTGGACGACACCGAGGAACACATCGACCACCTGGAAACCCAGATCGGCCTGGTGGACCAGGTCGGCATCCAGAACTACCTGCAATCGCAGATGGAAGAGCAGGGCTGACCTCGGCCCCCGCCCTTACAAGAAAGCCCCGCGTCGCGCGGGGCTTTCTTTAGTTGTTGCCCGTGGCCGGACACTCGGCGACACGGCCCCAGCGGTTGTCGGTGTTGCAGTATTTCCAGCGGGCCTTCTCGTTGCAGATGACCCGGCCGACGACGCCCTGCGAGGCACAGCGCGCCAGCTCGGCCCGCAGCGACTGGATCCACGGCTCCTGGCCGCCGGCCGACGCGTCGGCGCCGGCCACCACGGTGGCGACCTGCTGCGAAGGCGGTTCCACGATGATGCGCGGAGACGGGGCCGCCGGGGTCTCGGACAGGTGGGCGGGCAGGGGGCTGCCGGGATTTACCGCCTGCATGTCGGGGGCGATGGTCGACAGCACGGTATCGGGCTGGGGTTGGTCCGCCGCCGACACCAGCGGGATGGGCGCGCTGGGCTGCACCAGGCGCGACGGTACGCCGCGCGAGCCGTCCACCCGCGGCTGCGGGGGTTCGGGCAGGTAGGTTTCCTGGTCCACGGCCGCCACCGGCGCTTCGCCGGGCCGCCCCTGTGCGACGGGCACGGGGGCCTCGGCCGCGCGATCCACGGGAGCGTTCCAGGACAGCCAGAGCCCGAACAACACCCCCACCACCACGACCATCGCCACGAAGGCCAGGCCCATCAAAATGCGGTTACGCATGTGTACACCTCTTCACTGTGGACCGGCGGCCGCGCCGGCCCCCATGCCTGGGCAGGATCGTCAGGCGAAAGCCGAATCGCCCACCCGGGTCTGGAACACCTGTCCTCCGTGCTCGCGCAGGGCATGGAACTGCACGTTGGGATAAAGCTCCTGCGCCACCCGCAGCTGCGCCGACGATCCGATCAGGAACGCGGGCGCCTCGACCACATCGTAGGCGATGTGCTGCATGTTGGCGTCCATGAACTTCTTCAGGTCCTTGGGGTTCTCTGCCGTGATCCAGCGCGCCATGGAATAGCGCGACGGCAGCATGCGCGCGGCCACCCCGTATTCGGTCTTGAGCCGGTGCGCCACGACCTCGAACTGCAGCTGGCCGACGGCGCCCAGCAGCAGCGGGCCGCCGGCCACCGGGCGGAACACCTGGATGGCGCCTTCCTCGCCCAGCTGGGTCAGGCCCGTGCGCAACTGCTTGGTGCGCAGCGGATCGGCCACTTCCACCGCCTGGAACAGCTCCGGCGCGAAGAACGGCAGCCCGGTGAACTGCAGCGCCTCGCCTTCGGTCAGCACGTCGCCCAGTTGCAGCACGCCGTGGTTGGGAATGCCGATGACGTCGCCGGCATAGGCCTCGTCCAGCAGCTCGCGCCGCTGGGACAGGAACGAGACGACGTTGTTGGGCCGCGTTTCCTTGCCGGTGCGGCAGACCTTCAGCCGCATGCCGCGCTCGAAGCGGCCCGAACAGACACGCACGAAAGCCACGCGGTCGCGATGGGCCGGGTCCATGTTGGCCTGCACCTTGAAGACCACGCCGGTGAACTTCGGTTCCTCGGGCTTGACCTCGCGCTGCATCGCGTGGCGCGGGCCGGGGGCGGGCGCCTGCTCGACCAGGGCGTCCAGCACTTCCTGCACGCCGAAGTTGTTGATGGCCGAGCCGAAGAACACGGGCGTCTGCTTGCCGGCCAGGAACTCGGCCTGGTCGAACGGCGGCGCCGCGCCTTCGATCAGGTCGATCTCGCCGCGCGCCTGCTCGAACGCCGAGCCGAACCGGCGGGCGATCTCGGGATTGTCCAGCCCGTCGATGATTTCGTCGTGCTGTTCGCTCAACCTGTCGCTGCCGGCCTTGAAGACCCGCATCCGGTCGCGGCGGATATCGAACACGCCGCCGAAGGACTTGCCCATGCCGACCGGCCACGCGAACGGCACGGCGTCCATGCCCAGGTGGGATTCGATCTCGGACAGCAGCTCCAGCGGCTCGCGCACCTCGCGGTCCATCTTGTTGACGAAGGTGATGATGGGCGTATTACGCGCCCGGCACACCTGCAGCAGACGAATGGTTTGGGGCTCGACGCCGTTGGCCGCGTCGATCACCATCAGCGCCGCGTCGACCGCCGTCAGCACGCGATAGGTGTCTTCCGAGAAGTCCTGGTGCCCCGGGGTGTCGAGCAGGTTGATGACGGTATCGCGGTATTCGATCTGCATGACCGAGGACGCCACCGAGATGCCCCGCTGCTTCTCGATCTCCATCCAGTCGGACGAAGCGTGACGAGAGGCCTTGCGCGCCTTCACGCTACCGGCGATCTGGATCGCACCGGCGAACAGCAGCAGCTTTTCGGTCAGCGTGGTCTTCCCCGCGTCGGGGTGGGAAATAATGGCGAAGGTGCGTCGCCGGGCGACTTCGGTGGCTATGGTCATCGCGGGGAATTTTAACCGCAGACGCGAACCGGCGCTTGTGCGGCCGGCCCGGGCTCCTACCCCGCCAGCGGGGGCTTGAGCCGGGCCTCGGCACGGGCCAGATGCCAGCCGGATCCTGCACGGGCGGGCGGTGGCCGGTTTGTCTTATTTGGGACTATATGTTGAAATAAGTCTCACATTGGACTACCCTGGGAGAAAACCCCCGGGACGAGCATCATGGTCATTGCCGCTTCCAAGACGCCCGAACTCTCCAGCCAGCCCGCGGCCGCCGCCGCGTTGCGGGCATTCTTCCGCATCGCCCAGGCGTGGCAGCTCAATGCCGAGGAATCCGCCACGCTGCTGGGCGTCCCCCGCTCCACCATGTTCCGCTGGAAGAACAACCCGCCGGCGCCGCTGCCACGCGACGTGCTGGAACGCCTGTCGCTGGTGTTCGGCATCTACAAGGCGCTGCAGGTCCTGCTGCCGGTGCCGGAACTGGCCGATGCCTGGCCGCGCAAGCCCAACGACGCGCCGCCATTCGGCGGCCACCCCGCCCTGAAATTCATGCTGAGCGGCATGACCAGCGATCTCTACGTGGTGCGCAGCTACCTCGACGCCCAGCGCGGAGGATGGACATGACGCACCTGGCCGAAGGCGCCGCCGCGCCTGTCGCCGAACCCCCGCCCGTCGGCGAGGTACGCTGGACGCCTTGCCACCGGCTGGTGCCCAGCCGCTTTCCGCCCACCGGCCTGTACGACCGGGTGGCGGACCCCGCCGATCTCGATGTGGTGTTCGCGATAGAGAACCTCACCAATCCCCGCGTGCGGGACGAGGCCGGCAACCTGCGCCTGGTGCCGGAGGAAGACCGGATCTCGGGACCGGGAACCACGCCCATCATGGCGGCCTTCACCCACCTGAACCCGGCCGGCAGCCGCTTCTCGGACGGCAGCTGGGGGGTGTATTACGCCGGGGAAAGCCTGGAGACCGCGGTGGCCGAGACCATGCACCACCGCGCCCGCTTCCTGGCCGCCACGCGCGAGCCGGCGCTGGAAATCGACATGCGCCACTACCTGGCCGACCTGGCCGCGCCGCTGCACGACCTGCGCGGCCTGCGGCCCGCCCTGCCCAGGATCTACGATCCGGACGACTACGCCGCCAGCCAGGCGCTGGCCCGCCAGCTCCGGCTGGCGGGCAGTTGGGGCGTGGCCTACGACAGCGTGCGGCGCCCCGGCGGCCAGTGCGCGGCCGTGTTCCGTCCGCGCGGCCTGACCCGCTGCCGCCAGTCCCAGCACATCGCCTTCATCTGGGACGGCCACCGCATGAGCGGGTGGTATTCCAAGTCGGCATTGCGGTCGGTCTGATTTTTCAAGCCTCGTCCCCGTGGCCAGGCACGGCGTCCAACCCTTGTCCGGCCTTGTGGATCGCGGGTTCCGCCTCCTGTACCCCGGGCTGGCCGATGGAAATCGATTATTGGCGTAATTTCGATTTTCGAATATGGTTACGTCGAACGCGGGGCGCTGATATCGTCACAATTGGTATCAAGCGCGGCAGATCGCGCAAGACCTCATTCCTTATCCGGAGGAACACGACAATGAAAATACGTTTGTGGGGTTGTGTACTGGGGATGGCGCTGGGCGGCACGGCCGCGGCGCAGACCCCGTTGAAGATCGGTTTCGTGGGCGAGATGTCGGGCCAGCAGGCCGAGTACGGGCTGCAGATGAGCAACGGCGCCAAGCTGTTCCTGCAGGAACACGGCGACGTGGTGGCCGGCCGCAAGATCCAGCTGATCATCAAGGACGTGGGCGGACCGAACCCCGAAGTGGCCAAGCGCGTGGCGCAGGAACTGATCACCCGCGACAAGGTGGAATTCCTGGCCGGCTTCGGCTTCACCCCCAACGCGCTGGCGGTGGCCCCGCTGGCCACCGAGGCGAAGATCCCGATGGTGGTGATGAACGCGGCGACTTCGTCCATCACCGAGCGCTCGCCCTACGTGGTGCGCACGTCGATGACGCTGCCGCAGAACGCCTACGCGATCGCCGACTGGGCGCTGAAGAACAACGTCAAGACGGTGTATTCGCTGTATGCCGACTACGGTCCGGGCCAGGACGCCAACGCCCAGTTCCGCAAGACCTTCACGGGCGGCGGCGGCAAGATCGTGGCCGAAGTGGCGGTGCCGCTGAAGAACCCGGAGTTCGGTCCCTACATGCAGCGCATCAAGGACGCCAAGCCGGATGCCGCCTTCCTGTGGTTCCCCTCGGGCGAGCTGTCGGTGCTGATGCTGCGCGCCTATCGCGAACGCGGCCTGGAGCAGGCGGGCATCAAGGCGCTGGGCACGGGCGACGGCACCGACGACATGTTCCTGGACAGCATGGGCGACGTGGCGCTGGGCCTGACGACCTCGTTCCACTATTCGGCTGCCCACGACTCGGCCAAGAACAAGGCCTTCATCAAGGGCTACGAATCTCAGTTCGGCACCTCGATCCGCCCCAACTTCATGGCGGTGGGCGGCTATGACGGCATGGCGCTGATCTACGAGACCATCAAGAAGCTGAACGGCAAGATCGACGGCACGAAGGCGGTCGAGGCCATGAAGGGCGCCAAGTGGGAAAGCCCGCGCGGTCCCGTCATGATCGATCCGGAGACGCGCGACATCGTGCAGAACATCTACATCCGCAAGGTCGAGCGCCGCGGCAACCACTTGTACAACGTCGAATTCTCGCATCTCGACGCGGTCAAGGACCCGGGCAAGGCCAAGTAAACGCAGCACGCGCCCGTCCGCCCGCCACCTGGCGGGCGGATCGGCATAAGTTTTTTAGACCGGTGAAAAAGCATACGTGGCTGGATCGGCCACGGCCGGGCGCGGACAATAGCAACACCGCCCAGAAGGACCCGACATGAAGCCGTCTTGCCGGTCTGCCAGGGTCCCTGCGGCGGAGCGATCTGCAGGAGATCATGGACTGTCCTAACCGCATTCCGCGACCCGCCTTCGTCCGGGCCGCCATCTTCCCCCCGCACGTCACCTGGAAGCACACATGGGCATCGTAATCTTCGACGGCCTGGCCTACGGTATGTTGCTGTTCCTGATCGGAGTCGGCCTGTCGATCACCATGGGGCTGATGAATTTCGTCAACCTCGCCCATGGCGCCTTCGCCATGGTGGGCGGCTACGTGGCCGCGCTGGCCATGAGCCGCCTGCAGGTACCGTTCGTCGCCAGCCTGGCACTGGCCTTCATCAGCGCGGCCGTGGTGGGCGCGCTGCTGGAATTCGTCTTCTTCCGCCGGCTGTACCGCGCGCATCCGCTGGACCACGTGCTGCTGTCGATCGGCATCGTGTTCGTGTTCGTGGCCGGCGGCACCTATCTGTTCGGCCCCACCATGCAGCCCTTCACCGCGCCCGAGTGGCTGCGCGGCCAGATCTCGCTGCTGGGCATGGACGTGGGCGCCTACCGGCTGTTCCTGATCGTGGTGGGCTTTGCCGTGCTGGCGGCGCTGCTGCTGCTGATCAACAAGACGCGCTACGGCGCCATGGTACGCGCGGCGGTGGACAACCAGCGCGTGGCCGCGGGCCTGGGCGTGCGGGTCGACCGGCTGTTCTTCCTGACCTTCTCGTTCGGCTGCGGCCTGGCGGGGCTGGGCGGCGCGCTGGGCCTGGGCATGCTGGGGCTGGACCCGTCCTTCCCGCTCAAATACATGATCTATTTCCTGATCGTGGTCTGCGTGGGCGGCGCCGGCACCATCGTCGGCCCCTTCGTCGCGGCGGTGCTGGTGGGCATCGTCGACGTGGGCGGCAAGTACTACATGCCCGAGCTCGGCGCCTTCCTGATCTACGTGTTCATGGTGGTGGTACTGCTGGTACGCCCCCACGGCCTGATCCCCAAGAAGGGCCTAGTATGACTAAACTCAATCTGAATCCGCGTCAGATCGTGGCGCTGGAAGTGGTGTTCTGGCTGGCGCTGGGCTCGACCTACTTTCTTTTGCCCGAGAAGCTGGTCCTGATCACGCAGATCATGATCACCGGCCTGTTCGCGATCGCGCTGGACATCGCGCTGGGCTACGCCGGCATCCTGACGGTGGGCCATGCGGCGTTCTTCGGCATCGGGGCGTACCTGGCGGGCCTGCTGGCCAGGTACGGCTGGGGCGAACCGTTCTCCGGGCTGCTGCTGGCGCTGGTGGTGTGCGCGATGCTGGGCTATCTGCTCAGCTACCTGATCGTGCGCGGCAGCGACCTGACCCGGCTGATGATCACGATAGGCGTGTGCGTGCTGTTCTTCGAGCTGGCCAACCGCCTGACCCCGATCACCGGCGGCGCCGACGGCCTGCAGGGCGTGGACATGTGGCCGGTGCTGGGCCAGTTCCGCTTCGACCTGTGGGGCAAGACGGCCTTTGTCTACACCTTCTGCATCGTGCTGCTGATGTTCCTGGCGGTGCGGCTGATGCTCAAGTCGCCCTTCGGGCTGGTGCTGCGCGGCATCCACGACAACCGGCGGCGCATGCTGGCCATCGGTTCGCCCGTGGACGCGCGCCTGCGCCTGGCCTATTGCTTCTCGGCCGCCATCGCCGGCGTGGCCGGGGCGCTGCTGGCGCAGACCACGCAGTTCGTCGGGCTGGAGATGCTCAGCTTCAACCGCTCGGCCGAAATCCTGATCATCCTTATCCTGGGCGGCACCGGGCGCCTGTATGGCGGCCTGATCGGCGCGCTGCTGTACATGACCGTGCACGACTTCTTCTCCGACTTCGATCCCAAGTTCTGGCAGTTCTGGCTGGGCATCTTCCTGATCGTGGTGGTCATGATCGGCCGCGGCGGCGTGCTGGGCGTGCTCTCGCGCGTGTTCAAGGTACGGGAGCAACGGCTATGACGACCGCGACTCTCGCCACGCCCGCGCTGCGCACCCGGAAGCTGACCAAGCGCTTCGGCGGCTTTACCGCCGTCAACGGCGTGACGCTGGACATCGCGCCCGGCTCGCGCCAGGCGCTGATCGGCCCGAACGGCGCCGGCAAGACGACCTTGATCAACCTGTTGACCGGCATCCTGCGCCCGACCGAAGGACGCATCAGCCTGGACGAGGACGACATCACCCAGCTGCCGGCCAACCAGCGGGTGCACCGCGGGCTGGTGCGCACCTTCCAGATCAACACGCTGTTCCCGCGCCTGACGCCGCTGCAGGCCGCCTCGCTGGCCATCGCCGAGCGCGAGGCGCTGGGCAAGGTCTGGTGGCGCACGCTGCGCAGCTGCTCCTGGGTGGCCGACGAGGCCCACGCGCTGCTCGCGCAGTTCAACCTCGCCCAGTACGCCCACGTCGACACGGCCGAGCTGCCCTACGGCAAGCAGCGCCTGCTGGAGATCGTGCTGGCGCTGGCCGCCAAACCCCGCATCCTGCTGCTGGACGAGCCGGCGGCCGGGGTGCCCGAGGACGAAAGCGGCGAGCTGTTCGAGGTGATCGCCGGGCTGCCCCGGGAGATGACGGTGCTCTTCATCGAACACGACATGGACCTGGTGTTCCGCTTCGCCCAGCGCATCTCGGTGCTGGTGGCCGGCGCCGTGCTGGTCGAGGGCACGCCGGCCGAAATCGCCGCCGACCCGCAGGTGCGGGCGGCCTACCTGGGGAATTCGCGTGTCTGATTTCCTGCAAATCGAAAACCTCACGGCCGGCTACCACGACGCGGTCGTGCTCAGCGACCTGTCGGTCACGGTCGAGCGCGGCCAGAGCCTGGCCATCCTCGGGCGCAACGGCGTGGGCAAGACCACGCTGCTCGAGACGCTGATGGGCAACACCACGGTCAAGCGCGGCCGCATCCGCTGGCTGGGCGAGGACATCACGCGCCTGCGCCCGGCCGACCGGGCGCGCCGCGGCATAGGCTGGGTGCCCCAGGAGCGCGAGGTGTTCCCGTCGCTGACGGTGCGCGAGAACCTGGAGGTCATCGCGCGCGGCACGCACTGGACGCTCGAACGCGTGTACGGGCTTTTTCCGCGCCTGCGCGAGCGCGCCGGCAACTACGGCGGGCAGCTCTCGGGCGGCGAGCAGCAGATGCTGGCCATCGGCCGCGCGCTGATGACCAACCCGCAGTTGCTGCTGCTGGACGAGCCCATGGAGGGGCTGGCGCCCATCATCGTCGAGGAGTTGTCCGAAGCGGTGCGCCGCATGTGCGCCGACGAGGGCCTGACCGCCATCATCGTCGAGCAGCATCCGGTCCTGGCGCTGTCCATGTCGCAGCACGCCATCGTGCTCGAGCGCGGCGTGGTGGCCCATGCCGGCGACAGCGCCGAGCTGGCCGCCGATACCGAAAGGCTGGACCAGTTGTTGGGTGTCGGCAAGCGCGCCGCGGTTTCCTGATTCGAATCTCCGGCGCAGTCGGTGCCGGCTCTTAAGGCAAGGAGTCGTCTGATCATGAAAGGTAGACAAGCGGGATTGCGCTGCGGGCTGGCCGCGGGCGCATTGATAGCGGCCGCCTGCGCGCAGGCGCAGGGCGTCGTGAAGGTGGGATTCATCGGCGAGATGTCGGGTCCGTTCGCGGAATTCGGCAAGCAGATGGAAACGGGCGTGCAGCTCTACCTGAAAGAGCACGGCGACACCGTCGCCGGCAAGAAGGTCGTGGTCATCGTCAAGGATGTGGGCGGCCCCAATCCCGAGCTGGCCAAGCGCCACGCGCAGGAACTGGTGGTGCGCGACAAGGTGGACTTCATCGCCGGCTTCGCGTTCTCGCCCAACGCGCTGGCGGTGGCGCCGCTGGCCACCGAGGCCAGGAAACCCATGGTGATCATGAACGCCGCCTCGGGCAGCCTGCCGTCCACCTCGCCCTACATCGTGCGCACCTCGTTCTCGCTGCCGGCCATCGTGCCGCCCATCTCGCAATGGATGATCAAGCAGGGGTACAAGACGACGTACTCGATGGTGGCGGACTACTCGCCCGGCCATGAGGTCGAGGCGGCCTTCATGGATTCGTACAAGAAGGCCGGCGGCACGGTGGCCGGGTCGGTGCGCACACCGCTCAGCACCATGGACTTCTCGGCCTACATGCAGAAGATCAAGGATCTGAAACCCTCGGCGGTGTTCGCCTTCGTGAACGGCGCCGACGTGGCCCAGTCCTTCATGCGCGAGTACCGCGCCCGCAACCTGGCCGAGGGCGGTATCGCCATGGTGGGCACCGGCGACATCACCGACGAACCCACCATCGATTCGATGGGCGATACGCCGCTGGGCGTGGTCACCGGCTATCCGTATTCCATGGACCACGATTCGCCGCTGAACAAGAAGTTCGTGCAGGCCTTCAAGGCCGCGCGCGGCCAGCAGGCGCGCCCCAACATCATGGCGGTGGCCGGCTACGACGGCATGGCCCTGATCTACGAGGCCCTGCGCAAGACCCAGGGCAAGACCGACGGTGACGCGCTGATCGCGGCGATGAAGGGCGTGAAGCTGGAAAGCCCGCGCGGCCCGATCGAGATCGATGCCGCCACGCGCGACATCAAGCAGCGCGTCTACATGCGCAAGGTCCAGCGCGTCGACGGCCGGCTGGCCAACGTCGAGTTCGAGACCATCGAACCCCGCTAGGAGACGCGTCCATGTCCGCAGCGGACTCCGCCTGGCTGTCGAAGACCGCGGCCGAACTGCACGAGGCCTACCGCGCCCGCGCCCTGTCGCCGCTCGACCTGGCCACCGCGCTGATGGAGGCGGTGGCCGACGATGCCCGGGACCTGAACGCCTTTTGCGTGCTGGACCGCGATGCCGCCCTGCGCGATGCCGAGGCTTCGGCCCGGCGCTGGCGCAGCGGCACGCCCATCGGGCCCCTGGACGGCGTGCCGGTGTCGATCAAGGATCTGGTGGACGTGGCCGGTTGGCCGACGCGGCGCGGCTCGAACATGACCGCCGGCGCGGCCCCCGCCGCCGCGGATGCGCCCAGCGTGGCGCTGCTGCGCCAGGGCGGGGCGGTGCTGTTCGGCAAGACCACCACGACCGAGTTCGGCTGGCTGGCCGATTCCGAGTCGCCCTACACCGGCATCACGCGCAATCCGCTGGCCCCGGACCGCAGCGCCGGCGGCTCGAGCATGGGCGCGGCGGCGCACGTGGCCAGGGGCTGGGGGCCGCTGGCCCTGGGCAGCGACGCCGGAGGCTCGATCCGCATCCCCGCCTCGTACTGCGGGCTGGTCGGGCTCAAGCCCACCTTCGGCGCCGTTCCGTCGGGGCCGCGCCTGAGCGCCTTCGCCGAGTACGCGCACCTGGGCCCCATCGCCCGCACCGTGGCCGATTGCCGGCTGGCGCTGCAAGTCATGGGCCGGCCGCATCTGCTGGACCCCCATTCCCTGTACGCGCGGGCGCAGGACCTGCCGCCGCGCCGGCCCGCCATCGGCTACCTGACCGACGCCGGCCCCGATACCGGGCTCGACCCCCTTGTGGAATCGGCCATCGAGGCCCTGGCCGAGCGGCTGGGCCGCAAGGGCCATGCGGTCGTGCGCCTGCGCATGGACTGGATGTCGCTGGCCGCGAACGCCTGGGCCCTGTGGGAGAACCGCCTGTACGAATCCTTCGTCGATGCCACGCCCGCCCAGCGCGCGCTGCTCGATCCGCGCCTGCAACAATTGTGCGAACGCGGCGGCGCCCATGGCGCCGAACGCCTGGCCCGGGCGCGGAACCAGCTGCGCGAGGCCTCCACCCAGCTCACCCTGGCCTTCGCCGACGTCGACCTGCTGCTGACCCCCGCCAGCCCGGCCGGCGCGCCGCGGGTGGGAGCGCTGTGCGCCGACAGTCACCCGCTGCGCGACCGCATCCGCCAGACCTTCAACTGGCAACTGGCGAACCCCTATACCTTCCCGTTCAACCTGACCCAGCAGCCGGCCCTGTCCATGCCGCTGGCCACCGATGCCGACGGCCTGCCCGTCGGTTTGCAGATCGTCGGCCGCAAGTATCGCGACGACGATGTGCTCGACTTCGCGCAAACGCTGGAGTCCACCCGTCTTTTCCAGGAGTCCGAACATGCCTAAGATAATCGTGCAGTCCGCGCAGGCCCCCGTCACCGGGTTCACCGACAAGAGCACGCCCTCGCCGCTGGCCCAGGGCATCCGGGCGGGCGACTTCCTTTACGTGTCGGGCCAGGGCCCCCTGGACCCGGTTTCCAAGGAAGTCGTATCCGACGACATCCGCGAGCAGACGCGGCGCACCTTGCAGAACCTGATGGCGGTGCTGGAGGCGGGCGGCGCCACCGCGGCCAACATCATCAACATGCGGGTGTGCCTGCGCGACGTGGCGGATTTCCCCGCGTTCAACGAGGAATTCCGCGCTTTCATGGGCGGCGAGAAAGTCACCCGAACCTGCATAGGCGGCACGCCGCACCGCCCGGGCGTACGCGTCGAGATCGACTGCGTCGCCTATTTCGGCTAAGGAGGTCCAGATGTTCAAGATGCCCATCGTCGACCTGATGAAACAGGGCGACGAGCTGGCCGCCAGCGGCAAGCGGGTGGCCGTGCTCTGGCAGGAACCCGAGTCCCTCGTGTTCCTGGCCCGCGGACGCGAATACCGCAGCGAGTTCCACATCAATCCCAGCGACGAGATGATGTACATGGTCAAGGGCGAGATGAAGCTGCACTACCGCACGCCCGACGGCAAGGAAGAGATCGCCGTGCTGCCGCAGGGGTCGGTCATCTACACGCCGGCGGGCATCCCGCATTCGCCGCGCTTCCCGCCCGACGCCTACCTGCTGGTACAGGAACGCAAGCGCAAGCCGGAGGAGATCGACCGCTTCCAGTGGTTCTGCCCCAGCTGCGATACGCTGCTGCACGAGGAATCCTGCCACGTCGCGGACTACAAGGCCGACCCCGTGTCCAAGGCCTATCAGCGCTTCTTCGACAGCGAGGAATTCCGCACCTGCAAGTCCTGCGGGACGGTGATGCCCCGGCCCTAGCGCCTGGGCAAGTCCGGCCCGCCTACATCGTCAATCAGGCTTGACCCCCGCCGTCTTGATGATGTCGCGCCAGCGCGCGGTCTCGGCGGTGATGAAATCGCCGAATGCGGGCCCGGTCAGCGCCTTGCCTTCGCCGCCTATCCCGGCCATGCGCTCCTTGAACTCGGGCATCCGGGTCACCGCCTCCAGTTCGCGTTCGAGCCGGGCCACCGCCTCCGGCGGTGTGCCGGCGCGGGCCAGCACGCCGAACCAGCCGCCGGCGACGAAGTCGGGCACGCCGGCCTCGGCCATGGTCGGGACCTCGGGCAACATGGGCGAGCGCTCGGCGCTGGTCACGGCCAGCGCACGCAGGGCCCCGTCCTTGATCCGCGGCGCGACCGCCGCCACGGCCGAGGGCATCATCTCGATCTGCCCGCCCAGGAGATCGGTCACCGCCGGGCTGCCGCCCTTGTAGGGCACGTGCACGATGTCCAGGCCGAACCGGGCCTTGAGCATTTCGCCGATCAGGTGGACATTGGTACCCGTGCCCGGCGAACCGAAGTGATAGCGCCCGGGCCGGGATTTCGCCAGGTTCACGAACTCCGTCAGGGTCCTGGCCTGCACCTGGGGGTTCACGACGAACACCGACGGAATGCGCGTGACCAGGGCGATGGGCGTGAAGTCCCGCACCGCGGGCGTGCTCTGGCCCGGGGTCAGGTTCTCGGCGATGCCGAAGGACTCGGCCGTGCCCAGCAGCAGGGTGTAGCCGTCGGGCGCGGCCTGCGCAGCGGCGGCCACGCCTATCGCGCCACCCGCCCCGCCGCGGTTTTCCACCACCACGGTCTGCCCCAATCTCTGCCCAAGATACTGGGCCACCACGCGCCCCACCTGGTCGCTGGCGCCCCCGGGCGGGAACGGCACGATCAACCGGACGGGCCGATCGGGATAGGCGGCCCATGCCTGCGCGCCCGCCAGCACCCCGGCGGCGGCGAATATCCACGGCGCGAGGCGCCGGCTCGGCTTACGACTCATGCATGTCTCCTTCCGCGCTTATCGGGACGCGTCGGTACGCGTGGCTGCGCCACGCACGACGTCGATGACGGCATCCGCATCGGCCGGCGCGGCGTCGCCGCGCCAGGCGCAATGGCCATCGGGCCGCACCAGTACCAGCCGGCGCTCGTACAGCTCGGCCACCCGGGGCGAGACGATGTCCACGACCATGAGCGGCACCCCGCGCCGGCGGGCCGCCTCGACCAGCGGCGCGGCGTCGGGCGGTTCCGCCCCCAGGCGCACCAGCACGAAGCCCCGGCCGAACAGATCGAGCGTGGAGCGGCCGTCGTCCAGCCAGGCGTGCGGCGCACGATGCCCGGGCCGGGTGGTGGGCGTGTAGTAGCGGGGATGGTCCGGCGGCGCGGACGTGCCGTCCGGCACGCAGATGGGCGAATCCTCGTAGCGGTAGCCCAGGTGGATGCCCAGGGTCTCCCATTCGGTGTGCGTGGCCTCGGCGATGGCGGCGCCGACCTGCGCGCGCTGCGCCTGCCCGCGCGCGGAGTCCTCCAGCAGTTCGGAGGCGTCCTCGACCGACTTCAGCGCGAAGTAGTTATGCGCGGACGCATTGACGTTGCGCACGCCCACCGGCTGGCGCTCGACCTCGTAGCTGTCCAGCAGGCTGTCCCCGCCCCAGCCGCGCAGCATGGCCTCCAGCTTCCAGCCCAGGTCCACGACATCGCCCATGCCGGTGTTCATGCCGAAGCCTCCCGTGGGCGACATGGTGTGCGCGGCATCGCCGGCGATCAGCACGCGGCGGTCGCCGTAGCGCGTCGCGGTCAACTGGCTGCGGCGCCACGGCAGGGCCGAGATCACCTCGAACGGCACGTCGTCGCGGCCGATGCCGCGGCGCACCCAGGCCTCGGCATCGCGGCAGACCTGCTCGACCTGCGCCTCGTTGCTGACCACCGTCATGCGCCACAGCTCGCGGCCGTCCATGGCGCTGATGTTGCCCCAGAAGCCCTCGGCGCCGAAGAACAGATAGCGTTCCGCCTCGCCCTTGTCGTGGCTGCGGGTCAGGGCCGGAGAACGGAAGAACAGCGCCGCCGAGTGGTCCAGCGCCCGCGTGCCCGCCATGTCTATGCCCAGCGCGCGCCGTACGTTGCTGCCCGCGCCGTCGCAGGCCACCAGGTAGCGCGCGCGCAGCTTCGTGCGCTGCTCGGTCTTCAGATCCATCACGTCGGCCCAGAC
The DNA here is from genome assembly GCF_004216695.1 of Pigmentiphaga kullae. Classification (GTDB taxonomy): domain Bacteria; phylum Pseudomonadota; class Gammaproteobacteria; order Burkholderiales; family Burkholderiaceae_B; genus Pigmentiphaga; species Pigmentiphaga kullae. Next base: position 1,220,305 of record NZ_SGXC01000001.1, on the reverse strand, counting down.
GCCGTCGGCGTCCTGCTCGAAGCCTTCCAGCCGGTGCCAGTAGCGCAGGTCCAGCGATGGATACTCGGTCGCGCAGCGGGTCAGCAGCGGGTCGAACCACAACTGCGGGCAGCGCCACTTCTTCTCCGGGCTCTCGTCGGGCGGCGCGTCATCGCGCAGGCTGGGATATTCATGGCGGGCCAGGAAGTGGCCCGTCATGCTGGTGCAGAACACCATGTCCAGCCGGTAGTCGGGATTGAACGGCGTCTCGCGCACGCGCTGCGCGATGCCCCAGCGGCGGCAGAACTCCATGGTCCTGACGCCCACGGCGCCCAGCTTGGGCGTACTGATGGAACCGTCGCGCTGTTCCAGTATCGTGCACGGAATGCCGCGCCAGGATAGGTCCAGCGCCAATCCCAGCCCGACCGGGCCGGCGCCGACGATCAGCACCGGAATGTCGTCCGCCTGTGTCATCTCCAGATGTCCCCTCTATGGTGTTCAGCCGCCTCGTTCCGAAGAATGGAAGAAGCGATATGTGGGGGACTATATGCCTCGGGCCCCGGTCCGCAGCCGGGATTTCTGCCTGATGGAAACGACTTGTCGTCAGAAAACGGCGGTCCCGACGCTTCCTCCGCCGCACACGAACAGGTTCTGTCCCGTCACGAATCCGGACTCCGCTGCCAGGAAGAACAACACCGCGTGGGCCACGTCGTCCGGCTTGCCGATCCGGCCGACGGGCAAGCCGGCCAGGACGGCCTCGGTCTGCGGCGCGCCGGGCGGATGGTTGGCACGAAACAACTCGGTCTCGATCGGCCCGGGGCTCACCATGTTGACCGTGATGCCATCCCGGGCCAGCTCCAGGGCCAGGCTGCGCGTCATGCCCAGCAATCCGGCCTTGACCATGCCATAGACCGCGCGGCCGGGCCGCCCCAGCATCATGCGGCTGCCGATGCTGACGATCCGGCCTCCGCCCAGGGCCCGCATGCCGGGCACCAGCGCCTGCATGCACTGCAGCGACGCGCGATCATGTATCTCGAACATGGACCGCGCCCGGTCCAGGTCCAGGTCTTCCAGACGGGGAACGTACGTGAAGCCCGCGTTGTTGACCAGGTTGCGCACGCGGTGCCGGGCGACGATCGTCTCCAGGGCACGCGCCGTCGCGGCCTGGTCGGTCAGATCGGCGCAATAGGTAATGGCGGGGAGATCCTGGGCGGGCGGTTCCAGGGAAAGATTGATGACCTCGTGTCCGAGCGCGGCCAGGCGCCGCGCGATGGCGCCCCCGATGGCGCCGCTCGCGCCGGTGACGAGACTGACCGTCGATGCTTGATTCATATGCATATCGGCGGCCCCTCGTGCCGCCGCTCCATTCAATCGATAGAACTCACCCGTTGCGGCACCGTGGACCGTCCCGTTCTGGCGGACAGATAGGCCGCATCGATGACGCGCTGAGTCCTTTCCAGGTCTTCCAGCCCCGCGACGGGCGGCGCGCCGGCCTCCACGCGGGACAAGGTCGTACGGACGTAGTCGGCGAAATAGTCCTTGAACCTCCACCCGCCATCGACATGCCGCGCAGCGCCCGACGCGGTATCCAGGAACGCCAGGCGCTCCCCATCCCGCTTCGCGGTGAACGCGCGATGGGCAAGCGCGACATGGAAGTCCATGTAGTCCGCCGCGCGCGCGGGCTGCCGATACGAGGTCTCCAGGGACGCCACCGTGCCGTCCGCCAGCACCAGCGACAGCAAGGCATGATCCTCGACGGCCAGCCGCAATGCCTTGTTCGACAGCGTGGCCTGCACGGATACCACGTCGGTGCCCGTCACCCACGACAGCAGGTCGATGGGGTGATGGCCCAGGTTCATCAGGCATCCACCGCCGGCACGCCCGGGCTCGATCAGCCATGGCGACGAGTCGGCGAAGCGCAGCGGCGAGCCGGCATGGACGGAACATTGCACGTGGAGAAAATCCGGCGATGGCAGCGCCGTCGTCCCCGACAGCGCTCGGGCCAGCGCGCTCAGCCGGTAATGGAACGGAATCGAAACGAACACGCCCGCGCGCCGGGCCGCGCGGCGAATGCCGGCGATATGGTCGCCGTGCAGGCCCGCGGGTTTCTCGATCGAAAAAGGCATGCCCCGGTCGATCAAGCGGCCGGCAATGGCCGGCATGTCCGCATGCACGCCGAAGGCGAACGCGAACCCGGCGTCCGATCGGTTCAGCAGTTCGTCCACGGTGGCGAATACCGGCGCGTCGAACTCCGCCGCGACTTGCCGGGCCAGCAGCGCGGAAGGATCCCAGACTCCCGCTATCCGGATGTCCGCCCCGAGAAAGGCCGGACGGTACAACGGATAGTGCCAGTGGCTGGGGGCGATCAATGCAACGCGATGCGCCGCCATGCCGGGTCCTATTCCGCCTTGATGCCGTGATCGGCAATCAGCTTGCCCATGCGCTGGCGTTCGGTCGCCAGCCAGCGCTCGGAGGCCGCCCGGTCCATGGTTTTCGCATCCAGTCCCAGATCGCGCAGCTTCTGCTGCGCCTGCTTGTCCGACGCGGCGGCCAACACCCGCTGCTCGAGAGTCTTCACCACGGCATCGGGGGTCTTGGACGGCACCATCACGAAGTACGCCCCTTGCATCACGAAGCCCGGCAGCCCCGCTTCGCTCACGGTCGGCACGTCGGGCATGGCGGGAATGCGCTGATCCCCCGAAACGGCCAGCGCCTTCAGCCTGCCGCTCTTGATGAACCCCATCGCACCGGCCACGCCGACGAATGCCGCCGGGACCTGGCCGCCGACGAGATCGTTCATGGCCGGCGCGCCTCCCTTGTAGGGCACATGCGTCATGTCCAGGCCCGCGGCGCCGGCAAAGGCGGCCATCGTCAGGTGTCCCTGCGATCCCAGGCCGCCCGACGCATAGTCCAGCCGCTTGTCCTTGGCATAGGCGATGAAGTCCTTCAGGCTTTTCACCGGCACGGACGTATTCACCACCAGTACCGCCGGCTGGAACGCCACGGCGGCCACCACCTTGAGATCCCGCTCCGCGTCGAACGCCGGATCACGGGGGTAGAGGCGCGGATTGACCGTGACCATCGCGCCATCGGCAAACAACAGGCTGGAACCGTTAGCGGCGCCACCGGCGGCCGCCCGGGCGCCTATCATGCCGTTGGCGCCACCGCGGTTGTCGACCACGAACACATCGCCCGACGCCTGCTGCATTTGCGCCGTCACGATGCGGGCAACCAGGTCCAGGGGCCCCCCGGCGGGAAACGGCACGATGGCCTGGATCGTCGCGGCCGTTGATGAAAACGCAACCAGCGCGGAGGCCGCGAACACGGCGCTCGACAGAATCTTCTTCATGGTGTCTCCAATGGGCGGACCGACTGCGGTCCGATTTGGCTTGAAGATTACTGGCGAGATATCGCGGGGTAAAACGACTTTTCGGCGTTTCAGTTGAGCGGAATGGAAAGTCAAGTTGGGCCGAGCACGTCTTGCCGGATCATCTCCAGCAATTGGTCCCTGAGCGCGTGCCGGCCCGTGGCCTGCCTTGCGATGATGCCCAGCGGGGCCTCCAGCATGGAGCAATCGACCGACAACTGGTCCAACAGCCCATGCTCGAGGTCCGGTTTCACGTGCCGGGTCGACGCGAACCAGACGGCGTCGCTCGTCTGTGTGCAGGCCCGGCTCAGCTCGAGATAGATCGTCTCGATGCGTGTCTCGTTCATCTGCAATCCCTGCGACACGAACAAGCGCTGGATCTCGGACCAGGTGACGGTCTCGGGCGGAGGCAGGACCAGCGGATAGGAAACGATGTCCGCGAGCCTCAGGCCGTGGCGTCCGGACAGAGGATGGCCGGGACGAACCACGGCGATGTATCGGTCCAGCAGCAACTGCTCGAAGAAGAGGCCCTGCATGTCGTCCGCGGGCGGCAGCCGGCCGAGCACCGCATCGATGGCATCCTCGCGCAGCAGATTGAGCAGGATCGCCTTCGAGCCGGCCACGACCTCCAGCGTCAAGCCGGGAACCAGCCTGGTCATGCGTTGCAGGACGGACGGCAGCAAGCTCACCGCCGCGACCGGCATGGCGCCGATGCGAAGCGCCGCGCCCGCCGGCGCCAGGCCGCGGGCGGAGGCCGCGCCCCATCTCAGGGCCTCGACCGCGCTTGCCGCATGGCGGGCGAACTTCTCGCCAGCCTCGGTCGGCACCGTGCCCAGCTTGGACCGCTGGAACAGCGTCACGCCCAGTTCCGCCTCCAGTTCGCGCAGTGTCTTGGACGCCGCCGATTCCGTCACGTGCAGCGCGTGCGCCGCATCGCGCAAGCTGTGCGTGCGCATGACCTCGAGCATGCATTCCAGGTGGCGCAGCTTGATCCGCCGCAGGTCCACGGGCAATCCGCTGCCGGACACCAGCGGATCGGAGGCACGACGGGGGGTCCTGGCACGCATGTCGGGAACGCTCGGAGAAGGCAGGCATCCGATTCTATCGGATGCCTCCTCCCGGCCCGCCCCGGCCGGCTACCTCGGCAGGCAGGGCGAGGCCGGCGAGCACTTGTCGCCCAGCACCGCCACGGCCTGGATCTCGATCTGCATGCCCGGCACGGCCAGCGCCGAGACGGAGATCTGCGCGCTGGCCGGAAAGCGGCGGTCGGGGAACATCTCGCTGCGCACCTTGGCGAAAGTGGCGCCGTTGCGCACATCGGTCATGTACACCGTCATGGTGACGACGTCCTTCAGGCTCCCGCCCGCGCGCTTCAAGGTCTGGTCGATCAGCGCGAACACCGTGCGCACCTGCGCCTCGAAGTCGCCCTTGATGTCGCGGCCCTGCAGGTCGGTGGTGGCCGTCTCGCCCGCCAGCCACACGATGCGCCCGCCTTCGGTCACCACCGCGGGCGAGTACGAACGGCCCTGCGTGCGTTCGCCCTGCGGCATGTGGTCGGCCGCCTGCACGGCCCCCCAGGCCAACAGCGACAACGCGCACGCCGCTCCCAGCTTCGATACAGTGCTCATGGGCGCGCTCATTGGAAATTGAACAGCTTGTATGACGGATCGTCCTTGCCCAGGCGATCCCCCAGCGTGCTGTAGCGGGTCTTCAGCTCGGAAGCGGGGAAGACCTCGATACGCCGGAAATCCGTGACCGACTGGCGGGAGTCGATGGCCCATCTGCCGTTGCGGCGCGACCAGCGATCCAGATAGCGCGAGTGCATCCAGCGTTCCTCGATCTGATCTTTCTCCACGGCCACCACCAGGGTCGCGGTACCGGTGGTTTCGCTGACCGCCTTGTCGCCCCGCACCTCGATCAGCATGTTGGTCATGCGATGGTTGTTGGACAGCATGGGCTTGTGCGCCTCCAGCAGCCAGTCCACGAACGAGGCCCAGGGATCGAAGCGCATCTTGCCGAACTGCACGGTGCCGTTGGCATGGCCCAGCGACAGCAGGATGTCCCGGTCCAGCAGGTCCAGGCCGCGCGGATAGCGGTACAGCACCTCGGAAATGGCCTGCTTGCTCAGCAATTGCTCCAGCGCCTCGGCCTGCGAAGGCGGCGCCGCGGCGCGGGCCGGCGCGCTACCCATGGCGGCGCCGACCACGGCCGCCAGTCCCGCTCCGGCGGTAAGAAGCTGGCGCCGCAGCGGCGCGTTCGGTGCTTGCTGCATGAGTTTCTCCTGACAGATGGGAAGGGTGTCCCCGGCCCCCGGCCGGGAACGGGTAAGCCTCAGCCGGCGCGCTGGCCGGCCGTCGCCAGGCCGGGCACGATGCGCAGCGCGTTGCCGCGCTCGACGGCCTCGAGCTCGGTCTGGGTGAACATGCCGAGGTCGCGGATCTCCTTGACCGCGCGGCCCGCCGAGCGGTAGGGGAAGTCGCTGCCCATCAGGATCTGCGAGGCCGGCACCAGTTGGCGCAGCGCCGCCATCGCGGGCGGATTCAGGATGGCGGCCGTGTCGTAGTGCAGGCGCCGGAATTCGTCCATGGCGCGGGTCGGCCAGCGCGGCGCGGTGGGCGACCCGGCGAACAGCGCATCGATGCGGCTGGCGAAGCTGGGCAGCGACCCGCCGCCGTGCGACAGGATGAAGCGGATGTCCGGGCAGCGCGACAGCACGCCGTTGATGTAGAGGCTGGCCGCGCAGCGCGTCGTGTCGGTCGGGTACTCCAGCGATACCTTGGTCTCGGGCACCAGGCTGCCGCAGCAGTTGGCGGCCGTGGGGTGGAAATAGACCGTGGCCTTGCGCCGGTTCAGTTCCTCGAACACCGGGAAGAATGCCGGATCGCCGGCCCAGCGATCGCCGTAGCTGGTCAGCAGACCCACGCCGTTGAGCTTGAGCTCGTCCAGCGCGTAGGCGATCTCGCGCAGGCTGCCTTCCACGTCGGGCAGCGGCACGGCCGCGAACATGCCGAACCGGCCGGGATGGTCGGCGATCATCTTCGCGCCGTATTCGTTGCACTCGCGCGCCAGGCGCCGGCCCTGCGCCACGTCGCCGAAGAACACGCCCGGCGTGGAGATCGACACGATGGCCGTGGCCACACCCTGCTTGTCCATGTCGTCCAGCGACTTGCGCGGCGACCACTTGTCGAACATGTCCGTCGGCGCGCCGGGCGACGAATCGACGACGCCTTCTCGCGCGGCCGCCAGGTAGGCCGGCGGAAAGATGTGATGGTGCGTATCGATGCGGTGCGCGGCCGCGCCCTGTGCGCCGGCCCGGCCCGGCAGCGCCAGGCACCCGGCGCACAGCGAGGCGTAGCCCGCCAGTCCCTTCAGCGCGCGCCTGCGGCCCGGTTGCGCGAGCGGCGGCGCGGCGATTGCATTGCGGTCAGACGGCATTGCCCGGATCCTCGTTCGGTCATGGACGGGCGCATCTTATGCCGCGACTTCACGCATGTCGCATTGCAAATAATCATGGATCTATGAGCAAAAACGGGGGCCGCGAAGGGCGGGAATCAGCCGCGCGACTTCAGGCCATGGCGTATCTGCGCGGCCAGTTCGGCCAGCCGGGGGCCGACGTGTTCGACCAGCCGCTGGCGATCGACCACATAGGAAGAACCGCCCAGGATCAGAGCCATGGGCGGGTTGCCATCGTTCAGTTCCAGCGGCACGCCCACGGCGTTGATTTCCTTTTCCCAGTCGCCCAGGGACAGCGTGAAGCCGCGCGCCTGGTAGTCCTTCAGACCCTCCTGGATGCCCTTCAGGATCCTGGGCCACTGCGCGCCGTGGCGCACCTTCTCGGCGGCGAACAGCTTGTCGCGCTCGGGCCGGTCCATGACCGCGATCAGCGCGCGGCCCATGGCGGTCGTCACCAGCGGCGTGCGCGTTCCGGATTGCACGCTCATGATGAGCGCGCCGGAACCGCGCGTGTGTTCGAGATAGACGGCATCGGCCTCGTCCCGGTATCCCAGGGCGCAGCACAGGTTCAATTCTTCGGAGACCCGCTCCATCAACGGCGTGGCGACCTGCCGGATGTAGGACCCGGCCATCGCCCAATATCCAAGCGCCAGCGCGGAGGTGCCCAGTTCGTAGCGGCCGGTCTGCGGCGAACAGGCCAGGTAGCCGAGACGGGTCAGGGTATAGGTCAGCCGCGATACCGTGGGCTTGGTCAGCCCCGTGCGCTCGGCCAGTTCCTGGTTGCCCAGCGACGTGTCGCCGTGAGTGAAGGCCTTCAGGATGCTCAGCCCCCGGGCCAGCGCGGTTACGAATTGCCTGCCCGGATCCTCGTCGGCATCCGGCTCGGCAAATGGCACCGGGCTGATCGCCCTCGATTGGGAAGTTCCTCTCATCCGACCTGCTCGCAAACTTCGTTGACACGCGCAAAAGTTGTTGGGTAGGATACCCCAAAAGTTTGCGAAACTTAGTTTCGCATTGCGAACTACCAAGGAGGCAAGGGCCGCACGGCCCCGGTTGCACAAGCGTCCACGGCAGGAATGCCGGGGGCTTCGCCATCATCATCGAGGGTCGAGCATGAACGTCAAAGCAGTCTTGAAAACCGCCATCGGGGCCATCGCGCTGGCAACCAGCCTGGGGGCCCATGCGGAATGGCCGGAACGGCCCATCACCCTGGTCGTGCCCTGGCCCCCGGGCGGCGGTGTGGACGCGGCCGCGCGCCTGGCCGGCCCCATGCTGGCCAAGCAGCTCGGCCAGCAGGTGGTCGTGGTCAACCGCCCCGGCGCCACCGGCAGCATAGGCGCGGAATCCGTCGCCAAGGCCGACCCCGACGGCTACACCCTGCTGTGGAGTTCGCTGACCAGCCACGCGATCTACGCCTCGCTGTACGAACGCTCCGCGCCCTTCGACCTGGAGAAAAGCTTCACCCCGGTCTCGGTGTTCGGCAGCATCCCATTCGTGATCGTGGTCAATCCCGGCGTCAAGGCCACCTCCGTCCAGGAGCTCGTCGCGCTGGCCAAGGCCAAACCGGGCGCGCTGACCTTCGCCTCCAGCGGCAACGGCTCGGTACAGCACCTGGCCGGGGAAATGTTCAAGCGCGCCGCGGGCGTCGACCTGCTGCACGTTCCCTACAAGGGCATCTCGCCGTCGCTGCTCGACCTGGTGGGTGGGCAGGTGAACATGAGCATAGAAAGCCTGGCGGCCACGCTGCCCCACATCCGCAACCAGAAGCTGCGCGCGCTGGCCGTCGCCTCGCCCGAGCGCATCAGCCTGCTGCCCAATGTGCCGACCGCGACCGAGGCCGGCCTCAAGGGCTACGATGTCAGCGCCAAGCTGTTCGCGCTGGCCCCCGCCGGCACGCCCGCGCCCGTCATCGAGAAGCTCGACCGCGCCTTCAAGCAGGTCTTCTCCGACAAGGCGGTGCAGGAACCGCTGCTGGCCCAGTCCATCATTACCCGCTATGCGTCGCCGGCGGAGTCGGCCAGGCTCATCCACGACGAACTGACCACCTTCAAGACCGTCATCCGCGAAGCCAACATCCGACCCGAGTGACCACGAAGATCCGCTACCTTCCCGACCAGACCGACCCGGCGCGCCTGTACAAGCTGGTGGCCGGGCTGGTCGTGCCCCGGCCCATCGCGCTGGTGTCCACGGTCGACCGCGACGGACGGGCCAACCTCGCTCCGTTCAGCTGGTTCAATGCCGTATCCACGGATCCGCCCTACCTGTGCATCTCGATCGGCCGCCACGCCGGGGACCGTCCCAAGGACACGCTGAACAATATCCTCGCCACCGGGGAGTTCGTGGTCAACCTGGTCGGCGAAGCCATCGCGCCGCAGCAGGACGCCTGCGCCCAGGCGCACCCATCCGGCGTGGACGAGTTCCAGGCCTCGGGCCTGACGCCCGCGCCCGCCTCGCTGGTGCGTCCGCCCTGCGTGGCCGAGTCCAAGGCCTGGTTCGAATGCACGCTGACACAGGCGCTGCCGCTGCCGCGCGGCAGCTACACCCTGGTCCTGGGCGAGGTGGTCGCCATCCACGTGGATTCCGACGTGGTCGGCGCGCAAGGCCGCATCGACATGGCCGCGCTGCGCGGCGTGGGACGGCTGGCCGGCCGGGACTACTGCCGGCTGGGGGATGCCTTCAGCCTGGAACACGATTCGTTCAATCGCTTCGGGCAGCGGCCATGACCGCGCCCGGCATTCCGGAGGCCCCATGCCGCTGAGCCCCTCGCAACTGACCCGCTGCTGGACGGACGTCCTGCAGCTCTCGAAGCTGTCCCCGGGCGAGAACGTGCTGATCCTGACCTCGCAGAACTCCGACCCGCGGGTGGCCGATGCCGCCGCCCGGGCCGCCGCCGCGCTGCAGGCGCGGGTGGTCAAGCTGGAGATCGCGCCCAACTGGGATACCTGCGAGGTAGGCACCGATCCCACCGTGGTCAGCGGCGCCTCGCCCATCGACGACGACCCCATGGCGCTGGCCGCGATGAAGGCGGCCGACCTGGTCATCGACACCGTGTTCCTGCTGTTCACGCCGGGCCAGCGCGCGGTGCTGGAATCCGGCACCCGCATGCTGCTGGCCTACGAGCCGCCGGAAGTCCTCGCGCGCGTCATGCCGTCGCCGGACGACCGGCGCCGCGTGCTGGCCGCGCGCGACGCCTACGCGCAAGGGCGCCGCATCACCGTCACGTCCGCGGCGGGCACCCGGCTCACGGCCTCCATAGGCGCCTATCCCATCACCGCGGAGTACGGCTACGTGGACAGCCCCGGCCGCTGGGACCACTGGCCCAGCGGCTTCGTCGCCCGCCTGCCCGACGACGGCACGGCCGAGGGCGTGGTGGTGCTGGCCCCGGGCGACATCATCCTGCCGTTCAAGAACTACGTGCAGACTCCCATCACCCTGGAGATCGAGCGCGGCGCCATCGTGCGCATCTCGGGCGGGCTGGATGCCGAGTTCCTGGACACCTACCTGCGCGGCTTCGACGACCCCGACGCCTACGCGGTGTCGCACCTGGGCTGGGGGCTGCAGCCCAAGGCCCGCTGGACCTCGCTCGGGCTGTACGACAAGGCCGCCACCATAGGCATGGAAGCGCGGTCGTTCTACGGCAATTTCCTGTTTTCCACCGGCCCCGGCGGCGGCCGCCGCACCAAGGCGCACCTGGACATCCCCATGCGCAAATGCTCGTTCCACGTGGACGGCCAACCCATGGTCGTGGACGGCGACGTCGTGGCCCCCGGCCAGCGCGTCGACGGCGCCCAGCCGCAGTAACGCGCCATCGATCAACCCAGGATTCCCACCAGCATGCCAGACCTGCCGTTCCTTTCCCTTACGCAGCTCGCCCACGCCTTCGAACGCAAGGAGATCTCTCCGGTCGAGGCGCTCGAATCGCAGCTTGCCCGCATCGCCGCGCTGAACGAGCGCATCAATGCGTTCACCATCCTGGACGAGGACCGCGCCCGCGCGGCGGCCCGCGCCAGCGAGGCGCGATGGCTGCGCGGCGCGCCGCTCGGACCGCTGGACGGAGCCCCCTTCACCGCCAAGGACAACCTGATGGTGGCCGGGCTGCCCCACCGGCGCGGCTCGCGCGCAATGCCCGCCGATCCCGTGGCGGACACCGCGCCCGCGGTGCTGCGCTGCCGGGAAGGCGGCGCGGTGCTGCTGGGCCTGACCACCATGCCGGAACTGGGCGCGGGTCCGGTCACCATCAGCCCCCTCACCGGCGCCACCACCAATCCCTGGGACACGACCAAGCAGGCCGGCGGCTCTTCGGGCGGCGGCGCGGCCTCGGTGTCCGCCGGCTTCTGCCCCTTCGCGCTGGGCTCGGACGCCGGCGGATCGCTGCGCATTCCCGCGGCCCTGACCGGCGTGGTGGGTTTCAAGGCCACCGGCGGCCTGGTGCCCATGTATCCGCCCAACGTGGCCGGCGGCCTGTCCTGCGTCGGCCCCCTGGCCCGCAACGTGCGGGACACGGCCACGGTGCTGGACGTCATCGCCCGGCCCGATCCGCGCGACGCCATGTCGCTGCCCTGGCGGCCCGACAGCCTGGGCGCCGATCTCGAACGAGGCCTGCGCGACAAGCGCGTCGCCCTCAGCCTGACGCTGGGCTACGCCCCCAAGGTCGACGCCGGGATCGCCCAGGCCTTCCGGCAGATGGGAAAGCGTCTGACCGAGCTGGGCGCCATCGTCGAAGAAGCCGATCCGGACATCGACAATCCCATCGACGACTACCTGGTCCTGCTGCAGGCGGGATACCGGTATGCGCTGCAGCACATGCCGGCGGAGCGGCGCGCGCTGCTGTCGCCCGTCATGGCCGGCATCCTGGAAGACGGCGCCGGCCTGGCGCTGGAGGACTACATGGGCGCGCAGGCGCGCTGCCAGGACCTGGCGCGGCGCCTGCACGCCTTCCACCAGCGCTTCGACCTGCTGCTGACGCCCACCGTCGCGGCCCCCGCCTTCGACGCGAACCTGAGCTATCCGAAGGAATTCGAGGAATTCCCCAACCGGCGCGCCTGGACGCCCTACACGTCGCTGTTCAACCTGACGCAGCAGCCCGCCATCAGCATCCCCATGGGACTGACCGCCGCCGGCCTGCCCATGGGCCTGCACATCGCCGCGCCGCGCGGCCACGATGCCGAGGTATTGCAAGCGGCGCACGCGCTGGAAACGGTGCTGGGATTCGAGGCGCGCCCGCCGCTCTGATCCCCGCCGGGCTGGGCAGGGCGCGCGCCATCGAATAAAAAGGTGTCTGGATGTGAAGGACACTTTTTCATGAAGCTTGCGAGCCTGGGGCCGCGCATCTGCATCGTCGGGCCCTCCAACAGCGGGAAGTCCACGCTGGCCGAGGCGATCGCCCGCAAATGCGCCCTGGAGCCGGTCCACCTCGACCAGCTCTACCACCTGCCCCATACCGACTGGGAGCCCCGCCCCGCGGACGAATTCACCGCCCTGCACGACGCGGCCATCGCGGGCGAGCGCTGGGTCATGGACGGCAACTATTCCAGCTGCATGCCGCAGCGCCTGCGGCGCGCCACCGGCGTGATCCTGCTGGACATCTCCACGCCGCTGAGCCTGCTGCGCTACCTGCGCCGGACCTGGTTCGAGCGCGACCGTCGCGGCGCGCTCGAAGGCGGCCGCGACAGCGTCAAGTGGGCGATGATCCACCATATCGCCGTGGTCACGCCGCGCAACCGCCGACGCTATGTCGAGATGATCAAAGGGCTCGACCTGCCCACGGTGACGCTGCCCTCGGCGGCGGCGATCAGGCGATGCTATCGGCGGTGGGAGCTGGCACGCTAGCGGACACGGCGCCCAGCTTCGCGGCCACGGCCTCCCGACAATCGTAGCTGTACAGCCAGTCGACCCGGCGCCACTTTTCCTGGCTGTTGGTCAGGGCGGCCCAGCGGAACTTCAGATTGCGCATGAATTTCTTGAGCGGATCGGTCTGGTGGAACATGCGACCCGCCTCGCGCGAGCCCAGTTGCACGCGCGCCGTGCGGCCGGTGCGCAGTTCCTCGTAGGTCTTGAGCGCGGCAGCCGGATCGTGCGGCAGCCCGGCCAGACACAGCGCCAGCACAAGGCCGTCCTCGATGCTTTGGGAACCGCCCTGCGACAGGAAAGGCACCATGGGATGGGCCGCGTCGCCCAGCAGCGTCACCCGGCCACGGGTCCACACGGGCCAGGGATCGCGGTCGTACAACGCCCACTTGAACACGTCGTCGGTGGCCTCGATCAGGCCGCGCACGATGGGGTGCCAGCCGTCGAACTCCTTCAGCACCTCGGCCTTGTCGCCGCGCGCCGACCACGATTCGAGCCGCCACTGCCCCGCGGGCACGATGCCGATCCAGTTGATGCGCCGGCCCGCCGACACGTAGTAGTTCACGAAGTGCCGATGCGGCCCCCACCAGGCGTTGACGTTCTTTTCGATGCCCAGGTGGCGGGCGCGGTCCGCATCCGCCATGCCCCGCCAGGCAAGCAGCCCGGTGAAGCGCGGATCCTGCCCTTCCAGCAACTGGCCGCGCACGACCGAATGCACGCCGTCGGCCCCGACCAGCACGTCGCCTTCCACGGTCTCGCCCGACTCCAGGACCACGCTCACGCCCGCCGCGTCCTGCGCATACGTCTTGACGCGCTGCGCCAGCCGCACGTTCTCGCGCCCATATGCGTCGATCAGGGCATTGTGCAGATCGGCGCGATGCACGTGGTAGTAGGGCGCGCCGTAGCGCTGCGCGCACTCCGGCCCCAGCGGAAAATCGCGGATGGTGCGGCCGCTGGCCCAGTCGCGCGACCGGGTAGCCAGCGGCGCCACCGCCACGGCTTCCAGCGCCGGGGCGATGCCCAGGTCGTGCAGGACCTTGACGGCATTGGGGCCGAGCTGGATGCCCGCGCCGACCTCCTTCAGGACCGCCGTCTGTTCCAGCACCTCGACATGGCGGAAGCCCAGTCTTCTGAGAGCCAGGGCCGTGGTCAGCCCTCCTATGCCCGCGCCGGCGATCAGGATGCGCGGTTGGTCGTGGGGCGCTTTCATGCGTGCTGTTTCTCGCTGTGGGACATGAGGTCGTGGCCTGATACGTTATGTTCGCATTGCGAAACTAAGTTTCGCAAATAGTTTACGAGCGTAGCTATCCGGCGTCAACGCACAAGTAGCGGGACGCGCACGGATCGAAAGGGGGGAGAAAGCGATGGCACGCGCCGCCGGACCGCGCAGGCGATCCGGCGGCGCAGGTGACTCAGCCCTGCGTCTTGGGCGTGAAGAGGGCGGGGCGGCGGGCGCCGCCGCTGCGGGCTTCGCCGGCGGGGCGAGCCGCGCCCTGGGAAGCGGGCGCGGCATGGCGCGGCTGGGCCGGACGGGCCTGGCTGGACGGAGACGAGGCCGGCCGACTGGCCGGACCCTGCCCGCGCGCGGCGCCCTGTCCACGGCCACCGCCGGACGGCTGGCGGCCGCCCGAACCATGGCCGGACTGCCCACGGCCGCCGTCGCGCGGCGCGCCCTGGCGGCCCTGACCCTGGCGCGGCGCATGCGAGCGCGGCGGGCGGTCGGCCCGCTCGTCGCGATCGGGTGCCGACACGGTGAAGGCGGGCAGGGGCTCGCGGTCGATCTTGCGCTTGATCAGCTTCTCGATGTCGGCCAGCAGCTTGCCTTCCTCGCCATCGACCAGCGACACCGCGGCGCCCGTCGCGCCCGCGCGGCCGGTGCGGCCGATGCGGTGCACGTAGTCCTCGGGCACGTTGGGCAACTCGAAATTCACCACCTGCGGCAATTGGTCGATGTCCAGGCCGCGCGCCGCGATGTCGGTCGCCACCAGCACTTCCACCGAGCCGTCCTTGAACCCGGCCAGCGCCTTGGTGCGGGCGGACTGGCTCTTGTTGCCATGGATGGCGGCGGCGGGAACGCCGTCCTTGACCAGCTTCTCGGCCAGCCGGTTGGCGCCGTGCTTGGTGCGCGTGAACACCAGCACCTGCTTCCAGCCATTGCTGCGCACCAGGTGGCTGAGCAGGTCGCGCTTCTGTTCCTTCTGCACCAGCAGCACCGACTGGCGCACCAGTTCGGAGGCGGTGTTGCGCCGCGCGACCGAGACCTCGCCCGGATCGTTCAGCACGCCCTTGGCCAGGGCGCGGATGTCGTCGGAGAAGGTGGCCGAGAACAACAGGTTCTGGCGCTTGGACGGCAGCAGCGCGAGGATCTTGCGGATGTCGCGGATGAAACCCATGTCCAGCATGCGGTCGGCTTCGTCCAGCACCAGGATCTCGACACCGGACAGGTCCAGCGTCTTCTGGCCCACATGGTCCAGCAGGCGACCGGGGGTCGCGACCAGGATGTCCACCGGCTTCTTCAGCGCGGTGATCTGCGGATTGATGTTGACGCCGCCGAACATCACCATGGATTTGAGCGGCAGGTACTTGCCGTAGATCTGGACGGATTCCTCGACCTGCGCGGTCAGTTCGCGCGTGGGCGTCAGGATCAGGCAGCGCGGCCGGCCCGGGCGCATCTGCGCGGGGCGGTTGGACGACAGCAGGTGCAGCAGGGGCAGCGTGAAGCCGGCGGTCTTGCCGGTGCCGGTCTGCGCGGCGGCCAGCAGGTCGCCGCCCTTGAGCACCTGGGGAATCGCCTGGGCCTGGATGGGGGTGGGATGGGTATAACCGGCATCGGCGATGGCACGCATCAGCGGCTCGGCCAGGCCAAGGTCGGCAAACGAAATATCGGAAGTAATCAAGACAACTCCAGCGACGGCCCGTCGCTCAAGCTGAGTGACTCCAATCGAGGCTGACGTATGTGGTAACTGGGGATAGGCCGGCCGGAAAACGGCTGTCCGGGTGGAGCCCGGAAGACATGGCGCGCGGCGCCTGGCCGGATGCACGCCCGGATTGGAGCCAGGCGCAGACTGCAATTGTACTCGGTAATGGCGGACTAGTGTTTACCCTAGTGACGATTTCACCAATAGGGCGTATATTTAGCCTTGTTTCACTATTAAATCCGCGTTTTAAATATAAAACGCGTGGCAGTGACAGCGAACACACCGCGGCGGGCGCCTTCCCGGGCCCGCCTTCACCCGCTCTCGCGGCGCCTAGCCGCCCATGCAGGAGTACACCATGACGGATATGTCCGAACAACAGCAAGTCGCCCGCAGCTGGGACCGCCCCGAAGGCACTGACTTCGAGACCTGGATGAACTCGCGCGTCGCGCGGTTCTCGACCCGCAAGTACGATTGGGATGCCCTGAAGTTCCAGGCCGACTTCGATCCCAAGTACCGCCGTGCGCAAATGCGCTACGTCGGCACGGGCGGCACCGGCGTCGCCGCCGACTCGAACACCGTGCCTTCCGAGCACTTCACGTTCTCGACCATGGTGATCCCGGCCGGCCACGAAGGCCCCCCGCACCTGCACACCGACGTCGAGGAAATCTTCTTCGTCATCCGCGGCAAGCTCAAGGTGGTCCTGGAGAAGGACGGCGAGCGCTTCGAAACCATCCTGACCGATCGCGACCTGGTGTCGGTTCCCCCGGGCGTGTACCGCGAGGAAATCAACATCGGCGACGAAGACGCCCTGATGTGTGTGATGCTGGGCGCCAAGAAGCCCATCACCCCGACCTACCCGCCCGAGCACCCGCTGGCGAAGATCAAGAGGTAACCCCCCCTACGCGCTTACGCGCGCCCCCCAGGGGGCGATGCGGGTGGACCGGCAAAGCCGGATCCACCGCATCCTGGGTCTAGTGCCGCTCTCTTGGATTGTGGCACCGTTGCTATCGCTGGCTGCCAGCGGTAGCAACGATGTGGCGTACCAAGAAACAGGTACTAGACCCAGGGCGCTGCGGATCCGGCTTTGCCGGTCCGCCAGCGCCGCCCCCTTGAGGGGGCCCGCGTAAGCGGGTACGGGGTGGATTTTTTCTGGATTTAGGACGATGCAGACCGATACGTTGGCGCCGGAACCGTCGCCGGAAACGCTGGAGTTGCTCAATAGCCGTTTCGCCGAGAAGTCGGTGCAAACGGCCGGGGGCGTGCAGTGTTATCGCGAGGCGGGCACGCCGGGCGCTGACGGCACGGCCATCGTGCTGTTGCATGGCATTGGCTCGGGCGCGGGCTCGTGGCTGCATGCGGCCGTGAAGCTTGCCGCGCGTGCGCGGGTGATCGCCTGGGACGCTCCGGGCTATGGCAATTCGGCGCGGCTGGCGCCGGCCTCGCCCGGGGCCGAAGACTATGCGCAGCGGCTGCACCAGATGCTCGATGCGCTGGGCATCGAACGCTGCGTGCTGGTGGGCCATTCGCTCGGCACGCTGATGGCCACGGCCTATGCGCATGACCTGGGCAAACAGCGGGTCGCGCGGCTGGTGCTGCTGAGCCCCACGCGCGGCTACGGCAATCCGGCGCTGGCCGAGCGGCAGGAAGCGGTGCGCGCCGAGCGGCTGCGCACGCTTGAACAGGTCGGCATCGCCGGCATGGCTCGCACGCGCCCGGCCAAGATGCTGTCGTCCGAACCCAGCGCCGAGGCGCTGGCCTGGGTGCGCTGGAACATGGAGCGCCTGGATACCGCCGGCTACCGCCAGGCGATCGAGATGCTGTGCAACGCCGACATGGCCGCCTACGCGCCGGCCCCGGTGCCGGTCGAGGTCCATTCCGGCGACCAGGACACCGTCACGATCCCGGCCAACTGCCGCGCCATCGCCGAGATGTTCGGCGCGCCCTACGGCTCCATCGCCGTGGCCGGCCACGCCTGCCACATCGAGCGGCCGGAAGCGGTCGCGGCCATCCTGGAGAGCGCGCACGCCGCGGCCACCACCGGCGCCACGCCCCGCTGACCATGAACGACGCCGCCATCAGCGAAGACATTCCCGAGCGCTACATCGTCCCGGGCCTGGAACGTGGCCTGCGGCTGCTCAGCCACTTCAGCCGCCAGAACCGCACGCTGTCGGCGCCCGAGTTCGCGCGCAAGATGGGGCTGCCCCGCTCCACCGTGTTCCGGCTGCTGACCACGCTGGAAGCGCTGGGCTTCATCGAGCGCACCGAGGGCGGCCGCAGCTACCGCCTGGGCATGGCCGTGCTGAGCCTGGGTTTCGAATACCTGGCCTCGCTGGAGCTGACCGAACTCGGGTCGCCGCTGCTGCAGCGCCTGCGCGACGAGATCGGCTATTCCTGCAACCTGGTGGTGCGCGACGGCCGCTCCATCGTCTACGTCGCGAAGGTCTCGGCCCCCACGCTGTTCCCCAGCGCGGTCAACCTGGGCACGCGCCTGCCCGCGCACGCCACCGTGCTTGGCCGCGTGATGCTGACGGACCTGGACCAGAGGGAAATGGGCGAGCTCTATCCCGACGAGGAGCTGGAAGTCTATTCGCCCAGCACGCCGTCCACGCTGACGGCGCTGTACGGACTGCTGGCGCAGGACCGGACCAACGGCTACGCCATGGGTGCCGGTTTCTACGAGCCCAGCATCACCAGCATCGCCACGCCGGTGCGCGACCATACCGGCCGCGTGGTCGCGGCGCTGGGCGCCGCCCTGCCGTCGTCGCGCGTCGAACAATCGCGCGTATCCGAGCTGATCGGCCGGGTGCGCGGCACCGCCGACGAGCTGTCGCGGCTGCTCAACTATTCACCGTCCCATTGACCGGGCGACGCATCGCCCAGGAGCCAACATGCTACGAATCACGATGATCGGATCGGGGGCCATCGGCCTCTCCGTCCTGTCGCTGCTGAAGAACGATCCCGACGTGTCGATCGACAGCGTCATCGTCGCCCCCGACACGCTGGACCAGGCCCGCGAGCAGGTCGGCGCGATCGCTCCCCAGGCCCAGGTCGTGACCGGCCTGGCCGAGGTCGCCCAGCGTCCCGACCTGCTGGTCGAATGCGCCGGCCACGGCGCGCTGCGCGCCCACGTGCTGCCCGCACTCGAACAAGGCATCCCCTGCGTGGTGGTTTCCATCGGCGCGCTGTCCGACGTCGAACTGGCGCGCCAGCTGGAGGAAGCGGCCAAGCGCGGCAAGACCCAGGTGCAGCTCCTGTCCGGCGCCATCGGCGGCATCGACGCGCTGGCCGCGGCCAAGATCGGCGGCCTGGATTCGGTGGTCTACACCGGCCGCAAGCCCGCCCTGGCCTGGAAGGACACGCCGGCCGACGGCCAGTTCAAGCTCGAGGCGCTGACCGAACCCACGGTGATATTCGAAGGCCCCGCCGGCGAAGCCGCGCGGCTGTTCCCGAAGAACGCCAACGTCGCCGCCACGCTGTCGCTGGCCGGCCTCGGCCTGGACCGCACCCAGGTGCGGCTGATCGCCGATCCCACCAGCAAGGAAAACGTGCACCACGTGCAAGCCAGCGGCGCCTTCGGCAGCTTCGAGATCACCATGCGGGGCAAGCCGCTCGCGGCCAACCCCAAGACTTCCGCCCTGACTGTCTATAGCGTCGTGCGCGCCATCGGCAATCAGGCGCATGCTGTAGCCATATAACCCCCCTACGCGCTTACGCGCGCCCCCCAGGGGGCGGCACTGGCGGACCGGCAAAGCCGGATCCGCTGTGCCCTGAGTAAAAAGAATCCCGACGGAGGAATCGCCGACAACGGCGATGGGTGGACTGGAGGAAGGAGACAAGCGTAGGGCCGCGCTATCCGTGGTCCTGTTCATCACGCGCCAAAAGCGCGAGACTTTCCGTCATGGAGTAGTAGTTCATCATGTTTAAGACTAGCACTCGCCTGGTTGCCGGCGCGCTGTTCGCGGCGGTCGCCACGGCTTCTTTCGCCCAGGCTCCCGCGGCCGACGACGCCGCCGCCAAGGCCTCGCTCAAGCACGGCCCGTTCCGCATCATCGCCCCGTTCCCGCCGGGCGGCCCCGTGGACGTGCTGGCCCGCCTGCTGGGCACCGGCCTGCAGAATGAATACGGCCAGAGCGCCGTCGTGGACAACCGTCCCGGCGCCAACGGCAACATCGGCATCGACGCGGTCAAGCGCGCCGCCGGCGACGGCCACACGCTGCTGGTCGTGCCGGCCGGCAACATGACCATCAACCCGACGCTGATGGCCAACCTGCCCTACAACGTCGACAAGGACTTCACCGCTGTCGCGATGATGGCCAAGGCGCCCAACGTGGTCGCCGTGTTCCCCTCGGTTCCCGCCAAGAACATCCAGGAACTGATCGCGCTGACCAAGTCCAAGCCCGGCACCATGGCCTACGGCTCGCCCGGCGTGGGCAGCGGCCTGCACCTGGCCGGCGAACTGTTCAAGGACGCCACCGGCGCCGACCTGCTGCACGTTCCCTACAAGGGCACGACCCAGGCGCTGAACGACGCGCTGGGCGGCCAGATCCAGGTCATCTTCGGCGCGCTGCCGACCCTGATGCCCCAGATCAAGTCCGGCAAGCTGCGCGCGCTGGCCCTGACCGGCTCCGAGCGCTCGCCCATCATGCCCGAGATCCCCACCCTGGCCGAAGCCGGCGTGAAGGGCGTGAACGTGGTGTCCTGGTACGGCCTGTACGTGCCCAGCTCGACCCCGGCCAACGTGTCCGGCCAGTTGGCGCGCGACGTGACCAAGATCCTCGGCCAACCCGCCACGCTGGAAACGCTGAAGGCCCAGGGCCTGGAGCTGTCGCCGCTGCGCCTGGACGCCTTCCGCAAGTTCCAGGCCGACGAGACCGCGACCTGGGAAAAGGTGATCAAGTCGCACAACATCACCGCCGGCTGACGCGCGTTGCGGGGCTCGCGCCCCGCGTATGCGCCACCGACCACCCCTCGCCCCGGCGAGGGGTTTTTTTTCGCGATGCGCCCTGTCTCGCACATCCGGGTGGGTTGGGGTAGACTCGGCCATTTTTGCCCAGCCGTTCCGCACGGCACGGGCCATTGCCGCTCGAATCGGAAGCCTCTGGTCTTCCGGGCTTTCGTAGTGCCCATCCCCCTTGGTCGCAAGACTCTTTCCCAAGGAGCATCGACACCATGCAAGGCCTGCACCTTACCGCAGATCTTTATCATTGCGCCTGCGATGCCGTCCTGATGACGGACGCCGACACGCTGGCGCGCCTTTGCCGACGCCACACTCTCGAGGCCGGGCTTACCCTGGTCGACGAAAAGTGGCACACCTTTCCCGAGTTCCAGGGCCAGCCCGGCGGCGTGACGGGCATGCTGCTTCTGGCCGAATCGCACCTGGCCGTCCATACCTGGCCCGAACGCAACGGCGTGACGCTGGACGTCTACGTCTGCAATTTCCAGGAAGACAATTCGCGCAAGGCCGAGGCGCTCATGAAAGCGCTGGTGGAAGCCTTCCGGCCCAGCGACATGCAGCGCCAGCACCTGAGTCGCGGCGACGTCGACGGTCCCGCGGACGCCGGCGAGCTGGTGTTCGAGGACGTCGCCGGCCAGGCGTATTTCGGTTTCCGGTTCGAGCGCCGCCTGCTCAGCCGGCAGACTGCCTACCAAAGGCTGGAACTGCTGGAGTCCGCCACGCTGGGCCGCACCCTGCGGCTGGACGGACGCTACATGACCTCCGAGGCCGAGGAATTCTTCTATCACGAGGCCCTGGTGCATCCCGCCGCCACGGCCCACCCCGCGCCGCGGTCCGCCCTGATCGTAGGCGGCGGCGACGGCGGCGCGCTGGAGGAATTGCTCAAGCACCGCGGCATCGAACAGGCCACGCTGGTCGACCTGGACGGCGAGGTCATCGACGTGGCGCGCCGGTATCTGGAGAAGATCCATCGCGGTGCCCTGGACGATCCGCGCGCCACGGTGCTGGTCGAGAACGGCGTGGACTTCCTCGCGCGCACGTCCGACCGCTATGACCTGATCCTGCTCGACCTGACCGATCCGGACACGCCGGCGGGACCGCTCTATACCCCCGCGTTCTTCCGCCGCTGCAAGCATGCGCTGGCGCCGGGCGGAGCCCTGGTGCTGCACATGGGTTCGCCCTTCCACCAGCCGGAGCAGGTGCGCGAGCTGTGCGGGACACTGCGCGGCCAGTTCGCGCACGTGCGGCCCTACGGCGTGCACATCCCGCTGTACGGCACCTATTGGGGCCTGGCGGTGGCTTCGGACGCGCTGGACCCGGACGCGGTGCCGGGCGAAACGATCCACGCGCGCCTGGAGGCACGCGGGGTCGACGACCTGGAGTACTACAACGCGCGAGTGCACGGCGCGCTGTTCGCGCTGCCGAACTACTACCGCCGGCTTACCCTGGACTGAAGCGCCGGCCCTTGGCGCCCGTCATTGCCTGACCCAACCCGAGGCGGCAATGATGGGCTCCCACTGCTCCAGTTCCGAAGCGATGCGCTGCTGCAAGGCCGACGGCGGACCGGGCCGGGGATCGAACACCACCGCCGCCATGCGCTCGCGCACCTTGGGCACGTCCAGCGCCTTGTTCAGCGCGGCGTTGAAACGGGCGATCAGCGGCTGCGGCGTCCCGGCCGGCGCGAACAGGCCCACCCAGAAATCCAGCCGCAGCGGATAGCCGGCCTCGGCCGCCGTGGGAATCGCGGGCAGCAGGGCCGAGCGGCGCTCGCCCGTCACGGCGACAACGCGCAGCTTGCCGGCGCGATGGAACTCCAGGAAATCGCCCAGCGCCGTGATACCCGCCGCGATGTGTCCACCGGCCAGATCCTGCACCATGGGCACCGAGCCGCGATAGGGCACCGCCGACAGCGGCAGCTTCTGCGACCGGGCCAGCGCATCCAGCTGGAACTGCGGCTTGCTGCCCGGCGCCGACACGCCCACGCCGCCCGCCGCCGGATGCGCCTGCACATGGCGTATCAGATCGGGCAGGTCCTTGATGCCGCTGGCCTGGCTGACGGCCAGCGCCCCCGCGTAGTCGGCCACCATGCCGACCGGCGCGAAGTCCGTGCGGCTGTCGAAGCCGGGCCGGGCCACGGTCAGCGGCACGATGACTGCCGTATGATCCGGCGCCACCATCAGCGTGCGGCCATCCGGCGCGGCGCGCTTGAGCGCCTGGGCCGCCAGTTGTCCGCCCGCGCCGGCCAGGGTCTCGACCACCACGGGCACGCCCAGGTCGCCCTGCATCTGTTCTGCCACCAGGCGCGCGACCACGTCGATGGTGCCGCCGGCGGGAAAACCGACCAGTATCCTGACCGGACCCGGCACCGCCGGCGCGGCGGCTGGCACGGCGCAGGGCAGCGCCAGCAGCGCGGCGGAAAGCAGATGGCGCAATGCGCGCAGCGATTTCATGAAGCACTCCCGACGGATGGCAGCAGCACCTGGCGCGACACGCGCCGGGCATCGACTTCTATCTCGATATCGCGCACCGGCGGCCGCACCCAGTGCCATTCCAGCCCGCCCGCCAGCAGGCCGCGGCGCGCGAACTCCGACGCGATGGCCGGATACAGGTCATGCACGGTGTACAGGCTCATGCCCGTGACATCGTGCGCCGACACGCCCAGCGCTTCGAAGCGCGATTGCAGGTCGCCCAACGCGAAACGCAGCTTGTCGAGCAGGGCGTCGGGCGAGGTTTCCCCCAGTCGTACGATGCTTGCGCGGTAGTTGGGCCGGTCCGGGCATTCGGCCGCGCCCGAGGTCACGAAGTCTGGCGGTCCCTGCGTGCGCGCGGGAACGGTATAGCTGAACGCGTAGAAGCCAGGCTCGGCCAGCGCATCGGCCTGCGGGATCAGGTTGCAGCGCGCGACCGGGTTGGCCTCGTCCTTGAACAGCCCCCATTCGGCCAGCGGCTGCACGTAGCGGCGGTTGAAGGCGATGAATTCGGGCTCGCCCATGGGCGCGGGCGAACGCAGCTCGCAGGCGCACAGCGCGGCAGGCGGCCGGCCCAGGGCCGCCAGATGGTCGCGGATGCGGCCGAAGCCCTCGGCCAGCGGCACCGGCCGCGCAAAGCGCGCCCGCTCGATGACATGGCCCGCGTCGGCGATGACAGCGGCGCTGTACTGGAATCCCCCGGGCAGGTAGCGATAGTTGCCGGGAGCGAATGCGATGAGTTCCGCCATGGATGCGAGCCCTTCGTATTGAATCTGCGATGCCGCATTTAATACGAATACGTAGTTTCTGGCGATCAGGAGAATCCCGGAAATGCCGGTGGATGTCAGTCGTCGAAACCCAGCATCTTGCGCAGCAGGGCGGTTAGCTGTTCTCGTTCGCCCTTGTCCAGCCGCTCGGCCAGCCGGGCCTGGTACCGGGGCGCGACGGCGACCGAAGCCGCCATGACCTCGCGGCCGGTTTCCGTCAGGTCCAGGCAGAAGGTCCGCCGGTCGGTTTCCGAGCGGCGGCGGACCAGATAGCCCTTGGCGGTGGTGCGCGCCACGAGGTCGCTGCATGTGTTCAGGTCCAGCCCGATGGCCTGCGCGACCTGGCTTTGCGAGGCGCCCGGCATCTGGTGGACGGCCACCAGCAGCGCCATCTGGCGCGACGTCGCGCCCTCGTCGGACATGCTGGCGAACAGGGCCTCGGCCTCGAAGTGGGCGCGGCGCAGCAGATGGGGAAGATGGCGGCGCAGGTCGAAATGCTTGGGGGATTTCAGGGCGGACCTCCAGACGGCAATGCGGGGGCATTGTAGAGGACGGGTCCCGGGCCTGTGCGCAGTCATGCCGCACGCCACGGCGGCCGGGGCCGGAAGGCCTTCTTCAGCATGTCGACGAACAGCCGGGCGCGGGCCGAAGCGATGCGCGACTGCGGCACCAGCGCCGTCACATCGGCGTCGGGCAGCCGGTGGCGCGGCAGCAGCGCCACCAGCGACCCCTCGGCCACGCTGGCGGCCACGTCCCATTCCGAGCGCACCATGATCCCCCGGCCCGCCAGGCACCATTGGCGGATGACCTCGCCATCGTTGCTTTCCATGGCGGGGTGCACGCGCACCGTGTGCAGGCGCGGCTCGCCCCGGCCCTCGCGCTGCATGAAGCGCCACATCGTCACGTCCTCGTCGTTCTCGCGCAGCACCAGGCAAGCGTGCTCCGCCAGATCGGCGGGGCTCTCGATCGCGGGCGCGCCGCGCAGGTAGGCCGGCGCAGCGCACAGTACGCGCCGGTTGGGCGCCAGCCGGTGCGCCACCCAGCGCGAGTCGGGTATCTCGCCGATGCTGACCAGCACATCGAAGGCGTCGCGGCCATGCACGGGCTGGCTGGGCAGCATGAGGTTGTCGGACAGGAAAAGCTGGACCTCGACCTGCGGATGGCTGGCGCGGAACGCGTCCAGCAGCGGCGCGAGATGCTGGCGGCCGAAGCCGAACGGGCCGTGCACCTTCAGCTTGCCCGCCACCACCTGGCTGCGCTGCTGCAAGGCCTCCTCGATGGCCTGCATGCGCTCGATGACCCCGGTGGCATGCTGGGCCAGCAGGTGCCCCTCGTGCGTCAGCTGCAGGCGGCGCGTGGTGCGCATCGCCAGACGCACGCCCAGCCGCGCCTCGAGCTGGCCGAGACGCTTGGTGACCGCGGGCGGCGTGACGTTTTCCTCGCGTGCCAGGGCGGCCAGGCTGCCTACACGGTCCAGCGCCAGGATGAAGCGCAGGTCGTCGATGTCCAGCTTCATTATTAACCTTTTGGTGAATGAAGAAATTCTATTCCATTAACCACATCCGGCCGCGCGCCTCCTACACTGGCCATCATTCACCGATCATTCCCGACCGCCATGAGCCGCCAATACGATTTCGTTCTGTTCGACCTGCTGACCGCGCTGCTCGACTCCTGGACCCTGTGGAACAGCGCCGCCGGCGGCGAAGAAGCGGGCCGCGCCTGGCGCGCCGCCTACCTGAAGCGCACCTATGCCTGCGGCGCCTATCGGCCGTACGAAACCCTGGTGCGGGAAGCGGCCGCCGAGACCGATCTGCCGCTGGCCGCCGCCGACACGCTGGAGGAACGCTGGGCCGAACTCGCCCCCTGGGACGGCGTGGCGACGGTGCTGGAAAACCTGCGCGGCACGCACCGCCTGGGGGTGGTCACCAATTGCTCGGAGCGGCTGGGCCGATTGGCCGCCGGCCTGCTGAACGTCCCCATGGACGTGGTCGTGACCTCGGAACGGGCCGGCTACTACAAGCCCGATCCCCACCCCTATCGACTGGCCTTGCGGGAGTTGGGCGCCCAGCCCGCCAACACGCTGTTCGTGGCCGGATCCGGCTACGACCTGTTCGGCACCTCGGCGGTCGGCATGGACACCTTCTGGCACAACCGGGTGGGACTTGCGCTGCCCGACGGCGCGCCGGCCGCGCGCCAGGAAGCGCGCGGCATCCTGCCGGCGCTGGAACTCGCCAACAGCCCCCGGCGCGGCTGACACCCCGACGCCGCCGGACCTTTCCTCTTCCTGGAGTCCCCATGAAAACCGCCGCCATCGCCGCGGGAGCGCTGCTCGCGCTCGCCGCCACTTCTTCCGCCTGCGCCCAGGCCTGGCCCGACAAGCCTGTCACCCTGATCATGCCGTTCCCCGCGGGCGGTCCCAGCGATGCGCTGGGGCGGGCCGTGGCGGCCAAGCTGGGGCCGCGCCTGGGCGTCTCGGTCGTGGTCGAGAACGTGGGCGGCGCCGGCGGCTCCATCGGCATGCAGAAGCTGGCCCGCGCCGCCGCCGACGGCTATACCATAGGCTTCGGCACCATAGGCACGCATGCGGCCAACATGATCATGTATCGCAAGCCGCTGTACGACGCACGCAAGGATTTCGAACCGCTGGGCCAGGTCGGGTCGGCGCCGATGCTGCTGCTGGTCAAGCAGGGGCTGCCCGTCAACGACTTCCCGCAGTTCGCCGACTATCTCCGGGCCCACAAGGCCACCATGTCGTACGGCAGCGCGGGCGTGGGTTCGATCGCGCACCTGGCCTGCCTGCTGCTGCTGAGCGACATGAAGGCCGAGGTCATGCACGTGCCCTACAAGGGGGTGGCACCGGCCACGACCGGGCTGATGGGCGGCGAAACCGACTTCATGTGCGACCAGACCACCACCTCGCTGGCGCAGGCCGCCAGCGGACGGGTGCGGGCCGTTGCCGTGCTGACGCGCGAGCCCTTCCCCGGCCTGCCCAAGGTCGCCACGGCGCAAAGCAGCGGCAGGACCGCCATCGACTTCCGTTCGTGGAACGCGCTGTTCGCGCCGCGCGGTACGCCGCCCGCCATCGTGGACAAGCTCAACGCCGCCATCAACGACGCGCTGGCCGACCCGGCGCTGGTCAAGCAGATGCGCGACGTGGGCGTGGAATTCCCCGCCCGCGCCGACAACACGCCCGGCCACCTCGCCCGGCTGGTGGACAGCGAGATCGCCCGCCTGCGCCCCATACTCGAGGCCAGGAACGTCTACATCGATTGAACCCAGGCACATCATGCAACTGAACGAACTCGAAACTCCCGTCCTGGTGCTGGACCGGACCAGGATGGACCGCAACATCGCGCGGCTGCGCGAGCGGCTGGCTCCCTTCGGCGTCGCGCTGCGGCCGCACGTCAAGACCAACAAGTCCGCCGACGTCGCGCGGCGCCTGGGCCCGCCCGGCACGCCCATCACCGTCTCCACGCTGAAGGAAGCCGAATACTTCCTGGACCACGGCTGGACCGACATCCTTTACGCCGTGGGCATCGTGCCGTCCAAGCTGCCGCACGTGGAGCGCCTGGCACGGCGGGGCGCCCGGCTGACACTCATCCTGGACAACGCCAAAGCGGCAGCGGCCACCCACGCCTACGCGCTCGACCACGGCCTGCGGCTGCCCGTGCTGATCGAGATCGATACCGACGGGCACCGATCCGGCGTCAAGCCCGAGGACCCCGTGCTGCTGGACATCGCCGCCCGCCTGTCGGGGCGCGAAGGCGAGGGCGCCTGGGCGGCGGGCGTCCTGACCCATGCCGGCGACTCCTACAACTGCCGCTCCACCGAAGCCATCGTCGCCATGGCCGAGCAGGAACGGGCGGGCGCGGTGCGGGCTGCGCAACGTCTGCGCGAGGCCGGCCACGCGGCGCCGGTGGTCAGTGTGGGCAGCACCCCCACCGCGCATTTCGCGCGCTCGCTGGACGGCGTCACCGAGGTGCGGGCCGGCGTGTTCGTGTTCTTCGACCTGGTCATGAACGGGCTGGGCGTCTGCCGGACCGACGACATCGCCTTGTCCGTGCTGTGCACCGTAATCGGCCATCAAGAGGAAAAGGGCTGGCTGATCACCGATGCGGGCTGGATGGCCATGTCGCGCGACCGCGGCACGGCCAGACAGCCGGTGGACCAGGGCTATGGCCTCGTGTGCGACCTGGAGGGAAAGCCGCTGCAGGACCTGATCATGGTCGACGCGAACCAGGAACACGGCATCATCCGCCATCGCGCCGACCCCGCCGCCACGCCCATGCTGCCGGTGGGCACCCTGCTGCGCATCCTGCCCAACCACGCCTGCGCCACCGCCGCCCAGCACGGCGCCTATGCCGTCGTGGCCGCGGACACCGGCGTCGAGGCCCACTGGCCGCGCTTCGGGGGATGGTGATGAGCGACGTCGCGTTCCCGGCCGTGGCGGACCTTGCCGCGCCGCGCGGCCACTATGCGCACGTGGCCGCTGGCGGCGGCCTTGCCTTCGTGTCCGGACAACTGCCGCTGGATGCCGCGGGCGAACCGCGCGCCGACCTGCCGCTGGACGAGCAGGCCGCCCTCGCGCTGCGCAACGTCGAAGCCGCGCTGGCCGCGGCGGGGTGCAACTGGCACGACGTCTTGAAGGTCACGGTTTACCTGGCCGGCGTGGAACACTGGCCGGCCTTCGACCAGGCCTACCGCCGGGCGCTGGGCGATGCGCGGCCGGCGCGGGCGGTCGTGCCCGTGCCGGCGCTGCACTACGGCATGCGGGTGGAAGTCGAGGCGGTGGCGCTGCGGCCCGCGCCGTAGCGTCACTTCAGTCCAGCACGATGTTGGCCTCGGCCGCGATCCGGCGGAACTTGGCGATATCCTGCACGACCTGCCTGGCCAGGACGTCGGCCGGCTCGTACTGCACGTTCAGGCCGATGTCGTAGGCCTTGGCGCGAAATGCCTCGTCCCTGGCCAGCGCCTGCGTCGCGCGCGCCAGCCGTTCCACCACGGCGGGCGGCGTCCCGGCCGGCGCCATCACGCCCTGCCACCAGGTCATGTCATAGCCCTTCAGGCCCGCCTCGTCCACCGTGGGCACGTCGGGCAGGCGCGGGTCGCGGGCGATTCCGGTGGTGGCGATGGCCTTGACCTTGCCCGCGTCGACGTAGGGCTTGGCCGCGCCGTCGTGGGTACAGCTGACCTGCCCGGCGATCACGTCCTGCAATGCCGGGCCGCTGCCGCGATAGGGCACGTGCACGATCTTCACACCCGCCATCACGTTGAACAGTTCGCTGGAGAAATGATTGCCCGTGCCGGGGCCGGCGCTGGCGTAGCTCAGCTTGCCGGGATGGGCCTTGGCATAGGACACCAGCTCGGCCACGGTATTGGCCGGCACCGAGGGATGGCAGACGATGGTGCTGGCATACCAGAACAGCTTGGCGATGGGCGTGAAATCCTTGACCGGATCGAACGGCAGCGAAGCCGCCGTGGCCGGGAGGGTGCCGTGCGTGATGGAGTTGGCGTACAGCAGGGTATAGCCGTCGGGCGCGGCGCGCGCCGCTTCCGAAGCCCCGATGCGGGTACCGCCGCCGCCCTTGTTCTCCACGTATACCGTCTGGCCCAGCAGCTCGCCCAGCTTCTGCGCGACCAGCCGGGCGGATACGTCGGTCACGCCGCCCGGCGCGTAGGGCACGATCAGCTTGATGGACTTGGCCGGATACGGCTGGGCATCGGCCCGCCCGGCTGCCAGCGCCAGGCTCGCCACGAACAACGCGGCCAGGCGCCGCCCGCGTTCCGACACGACAAATCCTTGCTTCATCTCCACTCCTCCTTTGCCGCGCGGCCTCTCTGCGGAGGCTGGCGGATCATGGTTCAGGCGCGTTCGGCGTCGAACGTGATGTTGACCTTGCGGAAGGCCTCGACCACCTCGGGGCCGAAGCGGCGCTTGACCTCTTCGCCCACCTTGGGGGAATAGACGACGGTATCGCTCATCCGCTCCTGGCCCTGGATGATCACGAACAGCCGCGCGGTTTCCTTGCCGGTGTTGCGGAAGGCGCGCATCGCGCCGGTGGGCACGCCCACCAGGTCGCAGGCGCGCACCGGCAGGCGGTACTCGTCCTCGAAGCCCCAGGTGATGTCCCATTCGCCATCCAGCACGAAGAACGATTCCTGCGTGTCGAAATGCGCGTGCGGCAGCGGGCCGTCGTCGGGCACGCATTCGGCGATCGCCACGTACAGGCCCGGGCCGCCCTTGAGCGGCGCATCCTGCGAGCGGCCGAGGTGGCCGTCCGGCACCAGCAGCGGAAACACGGAACTGGCGGTCAGCCACTCGGTGGCCTCGGCCGGAATGGCACTGCGCGCGTTCAGGGCACGCTTGTACGGCACCAGCGTGGCGAAGCGGGTCACGCGCTGCGCCATCGTGTCCGGATCGGCCTCGCGTCCGCGCCCCGGCTCGACGCGCGCATTCAGCGCAGCCAGCTCTCGCGCCTCGATCGCCGCCGGCAGCGGCCCCGGGAATATCGCGGGATAGGCGCAATCGGGCGCGCCATTGAGCAGCATCAGCGCCTTGGCACCCTCCGCGCCATGGCAGGAAACCTCGTGCAGCACGTCGGCGGGTATCGACAGCATGTCGAAGCGCCCCAGGCGGATCTCGTGCGCCAGATCCGGGCCGAAGCGCACGCGCAGCGTGCCCGCCAGGCACAGGATGTTCTCCATGGCATCGGGGTTGCGGTAGGGCAGCGAACCCCGGCCGGCGTCCCACGCCGCATAGCCGGTGCAGGCGCGCGCGGGGCTGGGCACGCGGGGGTCGGCGAAGCGGCCCCGCGTGCTGCGGGCCCCCATCAAGGCCACCAGTTGCCCGCCCCACAGCGCGCGCACAGCGTCGGCGCGCGCGCCTTCGCGCTCCGCCTCGGCATAGTCGTCGAACCGCGCCGTGCGGGCGCCCATGGCTTCGTACGAGACATCCAGGGTTTTCATCCAGGCTCCATCAACAGGGAATAGCGCCGGCCACGGCCGGCCGGCAGGCGGCGCGCAGCCGCGAGACGAGAAAGGCGGCGGCATCGTCCAATCGCTCGCCGGAAAGTTCCAGGTGGGGGCCGGGGTAGGCCACCAGCCGCTTGTCCTCGCTGCCCAGCGCGTCGAACAGCTCGGCCGTTCCCGCGCGGTCGAAGATCTCGTCATCCCATTGCTGGGTGAACCACACGGGAATGCGCAGTTGCCGCGCCGCCGGCGCCAGGTGTTCGCTGGCGGGATACGAGACGCCCCACAGGCCTAGCACGGCGGCGCGCACCCGATCGTCCGCGGCCAGGTAGGGCAGCCCGTAGGCCGTGCCCATGGAAACGCCCATGTAGCCCACGGGCCGATCCGCCAGCACCGGCCACGCCAGCAGGGCATCCAGGAAGGCGCGCCAATCGGCCGTCATGCTGTCGCGGGCGGCCCCCTCGCGCCACGCGGCGCGGAAATCCGCCTTCGCCGCGCCGGCGTCGCGCGAGCCATCGGCTCGGCGGTCCCCATGCACCGGGCCGTCGATGGCGGCGACCGCATAGCCTGCGGGCAGCAGGCGGTCGCGCATGGCCAGCACTGCCGTCGATTCCTTGTGGCCACTGCCGCCATGGCAGGCCAGGACCAGCCCGGCACAGGGATCCGGGGGCAGCCAGGCGATGCCCGGCACAGCGCGGCCCTGGACGGAAAGCCGCAGCCGCTCTTCCCGCCACCGGCGGTCCACGGGAGCAATCAGGTGATCTTGCATGCCGGCGATTACAGCAAGCCGGCCCGGTGCGGCACAATCGCGCGCCGCCGATACCGCTATTGAGAACCGTCGATCGCCGCGTCCTGCCGCAGTTGCGCGGCCACGTCGCGCATCACGCCGCGCAGCCAGATATGCGCGGGCTCGCGGTGCACGCGCTCGTGCCACAGCATGCTCAGATCGGCGCGGTCGGTGTCGAAAGGCAGGGGCAGGATCTGCAGCGGCAGGGTCCGTGCCGCGTCGCAGGCGATGCGCTGCGGCACGATGGCCAGCATGTCGGTCACCGCCACCACGTCGGCCGACAACAGCACGTTGGGCACCCGCAGCCCCACGTCGCGGGCCAGGCCGCGCCGCTCCAGGATGTCGTCCACCATGACCTCGATGGTCGGATAGGGCACCGGGCCGGTGCCCCAGACCACATGCGGATAGGCCAGGAATTGCTCGAGCGTGAGCGAGCCCCGGATGCCGTCATGGCCGGCCGCCGCGATGCAGACGATGCTTTGCGGGTACAGCACGGTCTGGTGCAGGTCCTGCGGCACCTGCCGGACATAGCCGATGACGAGATCGCCCTCGGCGTCGCGCAGGTATTCGTGGGTGCGGCGGATGTCCACCGGCCGCGACGTGAACCGCAGCCGCGGCGCCTCGCGCCGGGCGCGGGCCATCAGGCCGGGCAGGAACTGGCGCGCCACGCCCTCGGAAGCCAGGATGCGGAAATGCCCCTCGGCCACCCCGGGCACGAACTCGTCGGTGCCGCGCGTGGCCGCGTCGATCAGTTCCAGCGCCTCGTGCACCTTGCGCGCGAGCTCCACGCCGCGCGCCGTGGGCTCCATGCCCGACGAGGTCTTGACCAGCAGCGGGTCGTGGAAGATCTCGCGCAGCCGGGCCAGCGCGCTCGACATGGCCGACTGGCCGATACCGACCCGCTCGGCCGCGCGCGTCACGTGCCGCTCGCGCATCAGGGCATCGAGATAGGTCAGCAGCTGGAGGTTGATTCGCTTGTGGTCGGACATGCGGCTGGGGTGTTCCGGATCCGGGAACCGGCGATGCCTGTCATTGTAGCCATCGGGCCTCCTTGCGGCCGCGCAATCCCAGGACCGCTTCGCTGACCATGCCCAGGGCGCGGTTGAGCGGCTTGTCGCGCCGCATCACCCAGGCCAGCGTGCGTTCCAGGCCGGGCGCGAGGCGGATCACGTCCAGTCCGCCGCGTCGGCCGGGCGGCGCCACCGCAAGCCCGGGCAGAATGGACCATCCCAGGCCGGCGGCGACCATTTCCTTGATCGCCTCGACGCTGCCCAGCTCCATGACCGGCTTCACGCGGCAGCCCGCGCGCGCGAACCACTCATCGATCAGCCGCCGGGTGTTGGCGCCCGTCTCGAACAGCACCAGCGGCCGACGCGCCAGCGCCTGGGGCGAGATTCGCCGTGCCGACGCCTCGCCCTTCGGCGCGATGGCAACGAAGGCATCCTGGACGATGGGCGTGATGTCCAGGCTGCGTCCGGTGGCGGGCAAGGTCACCAGCGCGGCATCCAGCGCATTGTCCTCCACCCGCCTCAGGATCTCGGGCGTGTTCCCGGTACTGACCACGATATCGATGGCCGGCATCCTGCGCTTGAGCTGGCGCAGCACTGGCGGAAGCAGATGGATGCACGCCGTGGCGCCGGTACCCACGCGCACCAGCCCGCCCGGCGTGCTGGCATGGCGCTGCATAGCCGCCTCGGCATCATCCAGCGCCAGCTTGATGCGCGCCGCATGCTCCAGCAGCAGTGTGCCGGCCTGCGTCGGCGCCACCCGGCGTCCCACCCGCTCGACCAGCCGCAATTGCAGGCGTCGTTCCAGCTCGCGGATCTGGTGGCTGACGGCGGGTTGGGTCATGCCCGCCCGTTCGGCGGCGGCGGTGAAGCTGCCCAGTTCCATCGCGCTGCTGAAAGTCAGCAGATAGGCGGGATTCAGCGATTTCATAGAAGTCGTTTATGCATTGCATAAAGGGATGTCGATTCATTTATGTAACGCCTGACGCTAGAGTTCGGCAACGCCCCCTGCCTCATTTCCTTCGCCACGATGTCCGACCCCACCGCCAAGCCCCTTCGCCCGTCCGCCGCCGGCGGCATCACGGCCACCCTGGTCGTGTGCCTGGGATGCGCACAGATCGTTTCCTGGGGAACCATGCATTACCTGGTGTCCGTATTCGGGCCGGCGATACAGGCGGAACTGGGCTGGAGCGCCGGTTTCGTCCACGGCGGCTTCTCGTGTGCGCTGGCCGTCATGGGCCTGTCCTCGGTCTGGGTAGGCCGCAGGATCGACAAACATGGCGGCCGCGCCCCGATGATGGCCGGCTGCGTGCTGGGCGCCGCCGGCTGCGTCACGCTGGCCGCCGCCCACCATGGCACCGTCTACTACATGGGCTGGGTGCTGCTGGGGCTCGGCATGCGGCTCGCCCTGTACGACGCCGCCTTTGCCGCGCTCGCCCACCTGGGCGGTCCGGCGTCGCGCCAGGCCATGTCCCAGGTCACGCTGTTCGGCGGGCTGTCTTCCACCATCTTCTGGCCATTGGGGCAGTGGCTGGGACAGGAATGGGGCTGGCGCAGCGCGCTGGCCGTCTACGCCTTGCTGCTGCTGGCCTCGTCGCTGTTGTACCTGGCCCTGCCACGCGGCCACGGGCCGGATACCGCCGGCACCGCACCGGGCCCGGACGCGCCCGATCGGCCGGCGGCCCGCGCGGACGTGCTGTTGTACGGCTGCATCGCGACCCTGGCCCTGTTCATCCAGACCGGCATGTCGGCGCACCTGCCCGGCATCCTGCGCGGGCTGGGCTGGACGCCCGGCATGGCGGTCTCGCTGTCCGCGCTGTTCGGCATCGGCCAGGTCGCGGGCCGGGTGGGCATCGCCGCGACGGGACGCCGCGCCCGGACGCTGACGGTCAACCTGCTGCCGTGCCTGTTGTTGTGTCTGTGCTTCGCCGCCGGCCTGGCGGCGGGCGCGACGCTGCCGGGCGCACTGGCCTTCACGCTGCTGTATGGCGCCGGCAACGGCATGGCCACCATCATGCGCGGCGCCATTCCGCTGGCCCTGTTCGACGCGCGCAACTATGGACGTATCGTGGGGGGCGTGCTGCGCCCCGCGTTCATGCTGAGCGCCGCCGCACCGGTATGCTTCGCCCTCGTCATCGGGCATGTCGGCCACGCCGGGCTGCTGGCCGCGGCGCTGGCCATGGCCACGGCGCAGCTCGCGGCAGCCCTCCTCCTTCGTCACCGCCACCAGGATTCCCCATCATGACCCATCCCGGCACCCTCATCGTCACCGGCGGCAGCCGAGGCATCGGCGCGGCCGTCGTGCGGCTCGCCGCGGCCTCGGGCTACGACGTCTGCTTCACCTACCGCGAACAGGCCGACGCGGCCCGCGCTCTGGCCCAGGACATCCGGGCCATGGGGCGGCAGGCGTGCTGCGTCCAGGCCGATGTCGCAGACGAGGCGGCGCCCGGACTGGCCTTCGACGCGGCGGCCGCGCTGCCCCATACGGTGACCGCTCTGGTGAACAACGCCGGCACGACCGGCCCCATCGGAGCGTTTTCCGCCGTCGAGACGTCGGTGTTGCGGCGCGTACTCGACGTCAACGTCCTTGGCACCATGCTGTTCAGCCGACAGGCCATACGGTACTGGGCGGGCAGGAGCATGGGCGGAAGCATCGTCAACATTTCCTCCGTCGCGGCCACGCTGGGCGCGCCTCACGAATACGTCCACTATGCCGCGTCGAAAGCGGCGGTGGAGAGCTTCACGGCCGGGCTCGCGCGCGAGACGGCAGGCCAGGGCATACGGGTCAACGCCGTATCCCCGGGCACCACGCTGACGGACATCCATGCGGCCGCGGGCGAACCGGACCGGCCTTCGCGCATCGCCGCCCGGGTGCCCATGGGAAGGGTGGCGCGGCCGGAGGAAATCGCCGATGCGGTCGTCTGGCTGCTGTCTGAAAAGGCCGGCTACGTCTCCGGCGAGACCCTCAAGGTGGCCGGCGGCCTGTAGACACCGACGGGCACAGGCCGTGCTGCGTGATCGCCGCCGGCGCGCAGCCACTCCAGGGCCAGCGGCCACAACAGGTCCTGGTAGTCGCTGTGGAAGAACGCGAAATGCCCGATCGCCTTGCTGCCCACGTCCTCGGGCGCGATGCGCAGATGCGTGCGTTCGCTGCGCGTGAAGTAACCCAGGGTGCGCTCGATGGCCGCCACCGTGCCAAAGGGATCGTCGGTCAGGCTGATCGCCAAGATGCCGGCCCGCGCGGAGGCGGCAGGCAGCGCGGCGCCGCCGAAGGCCCGGCGGGCGCTGGGCCGGTCTTCGTAGCGTGGCGTGGGCGTGCTCCAGTCCAGCGCGACACCTGTGGGCGTATCTTCCAGCCAGCCCACCCTGCGTCCGGGGAAATAGCCACATGCCCGGGCCAGCAGCGGCATGGCCAGATGCCACTTGGCCACCATGCGCCAGCGTACCGAGGCATCATAGTCCCGCCAGTACGCGAACTGGGCACCCACGGTAACCATCCTGCCGATCCGCGAACAGGACGCGGCCAACGCGGGAGCCCAGCCGCCGAAGCTGTGCCCCACGACATGGATATCGCGGCCCGGCCACATGGCGGCGGCATAGCGCAGCACGGCCTCGCAGTCCTTCGCGCCCCAGTCGGTCCAGCTTGCCTGGAAACCGCGCAGGCGGTCCGGACGCGACTCGCCTATGCCGCGGTAGTCGTAGGCGACGACGTCCATGCCGTTGTCATGCAGGTACTGGGCGAAGCGGAAGTAGTAGCGGCACTTGACCGAGGTGGCCGCGTTGATGATCACCACCGGCCTCGTCACCGCGCCCACGTCGATCCCGCGCCAGACAAAGCCGCCCAACGGATAACCGTCGGCGGCATGAATGACGACGGGCAGCGCGGCGGCGGGCCGGTCGAAGCCGGCGGGCGGGGGCTTGGGCAGGGCGCTCATGGTGGTTTTGGATCGAACAACGCCCTACGATACCCCGCTCGCCCGGACCGCACCAGCCCGCAAGGCGTGCGGTCCGCTCAATCCGCGGCGGCGCATCCCTCGGCGAACGCCGCCGCGGCCAGCAGCTCGAGATCGCGACCCAGCACGCCTATCAGTTGCGCCCCCAGCGGCAAACCCGCCGGCCCACGGCCCACCGGCAGGGACAAGGCGGGCAGGTGCAGGAAGGTCCACAGCCCGCCGTAGCGCGGCGAACCGGTCTCCATGCCGACCTCGGCCTCGCCGTCGGCCGCCGGATACAGCAGGACGTCGGCGTCGTCGAACAGGCTGGCGGCCTCGCGCTGCGCCGCCCGCATGGACGACCGCAGTTCGGCGTACCCGGCCATGGACAGACCCGCCTCGGCCTCGACCCGCTGTTGCAGGCGCGGGCTGAGCCGGTCGCGATGCCACCGGCGTTCATACGCCAGCGACTGCCGCAGTTCGAACGCCGACAGCCGGGCCTGGAGCGCCACGGCGGCCTCCAGGCCCGGCGGCAGGTGCACGGTCCGCAGCCGGGCGCCGCCGCGTTCGAGCCGGCGGGCGAAGGCCAGCAGCGTCTCGATGGTCTCGGGCCGGGCGGCCGCCCACTGGCTGGATTCGCACACGGAGACCCGGAGCGCCCCCGGCTCGCGCGCGGACGCAGGGCCGAACACGGCATGGCGCGCGTCGGCCACCGTCCGGGCGAACACGCCTATCGTGTCCAGGCTGGGACTGGCATGCTTGAGGCCGGACGTATTGATCAGGCCGTAGGACGGCTTGTAACCGACGACGCCGCAATAGGCCGCGGGGCGGATGATGGAGGCACTGGTCTGGGTGCCGAACGCCAGCGGCACCATGCCGTCGGCCACGGCGGCGGCCGAGCCGCTGGACGAGCCACCCGGAGTGCGCGACGGGTCCAGCGGATGACGGGTGGCGCACGGCGTCAACGTGGCGAACTCGCAGGTCTCGGTCTTGCCGAGCAGAAGCCCGCCCGCCTCGCGGGCCGCCGCGATGCAGGCGGCATCGGCCGCCGGGCGATGGCCGGCATAGATGGGCGAACCGTAGGCAGTTGGTAGATCGGCGGAATCCAGGATATCTTTGGCGGCGAAAGGCAGGCCGCGCAAGGGCCCCGCGGCGGCGCCTCGATCGGCCTGCCGGGCCTGGGCGATCGCGCGCTCACTGTCGACCTGCGTGAAGGCGCGCACCGTCGCGTCGCGCTCGTCGATGCGGTCCAGGCAGGCCCGTACCAGGGCTTCGCTGCTGAGGCTGCCTTCCTCGATCGCCCGCAGGGCGGACAGCGCGCTGAGAAAATTGGGGGCTGGGGTCTTCATGCCGGGGAAACCATGTCAATAGAACGAACGGCCTTCGAAGCCGTTCCATACATCGGGAAAAAAGTGCCACTGCTTTCCATGCGCCTGCTCCACACGTTCTCGGTCGTCGCGCAAGAGCTGCATTTCGGCCGGGCCGCCGAGCGGCTCCACATGACCCAGCCGCCGCTCAGCCAGCAGATCCGCCAACTGGAACAGATGATCGGAGCCGAGCTTTTCCATCGCACGACGCGTTCGGTCAGCCTGACGCCCGCCGGGCGGATCCTGCACGACCGCGCGAAAAAGATCCTGCAGGACGCCGAAGCCGCGGCGGACGCGGCCCGGCGCGCCGCCAGCGGATCGGCCGGCAGCGTCGCCGTCGGCTTCACCGCCAGCTCCATCTACCGGACGCTGCCCCGTCTGGTCTCGGCCTTCCGCCGCCAGTACCCCGAGGTCGAATTGCGGCTGGAGGAAATGCGGCCCGAGCCCATGCTCGATGCGCTGCACGCCGACAAGCTGGACGTCGCGCTGCTGCGGCCGCCGGAAAAGTCCCTCGCCGACCCGCGCCTGGCGCACAGCGTCATCGCGCGGGAGCGGCTGGTGCTGGCACTGCCCGCCGATCATGCCCTGGCGCATCTCGAACAAGTGCCGGTCAGCAACCTGGATGGGCTGCACCTGATCGGATTTTCTCCCGACCAGGCGCCGTACTCGTATGAACTGTGCCAACGGCTCTTCCATGCGGCGCAAGTCGTGCCGCACGTGGTCCAGGCGAGCATCCTGCCGACCATGCTGGCGCTGGTCGAGGCGGGCATGGGCGCGGCGCTGGTGCCGGCCTCGGCCCAGGCTACCTGGAGCGGCGCCTTGCACTACCGGCCACTGGCGGACACGCAGGAAAACATCACCACGCTGTACGCGGTCCGCAGGCAGGACATGCGCAACCCGGCGGCCGAGAAATTCATCGGCCTGGCCGCAATGCAGGGCGGCGTGCCGCGCGAACCGTAGCACGCGCGGCCTATTGGGCCGTGATCTTGGCGGCGCGGATCACCTTCTCCCACTTGGTGTTCTCGGTGGCGATGAACCGGCCGAACGCCTCCGGCGAATCGCCCACCACGCGCGCGCCCATGTCCTCGAGCTTGCGCCGGATGTCGGGCTGCCCCAGCACCTGGCGCACGGCGCCGTTCAGCTTCTCGACCACCGGCTGCGGCGTGCCGGCGGGCGCGACCAGCCCGTACCAGTTGGTGAACTCGTAGCCCGGCACGCCGGCCTCGGCCACGGTAGGCACGTCCGGCAACAGCGGAGAACGCTCGCTGCCCAGTATCGCCAGCGCGCGCAGCCGTCCGTCGCGCACGTAGGGCAGCGCCTGGAGCAGGCTGTCGAACGACGCCGACACCTGCCCGCCGATCAGGTCCGACAAGCTCTGGCCGCTGCCCTTGTAAGGCACGTGCGTCAGCTTGGTGCCGGCCAGGCTGTCGAACAGTTCGCCGGCCAGATGCGGCCCGCCGCCTATGCCCGACGACGAGTAAGTCAGATGGCCGGGACGCGCCTTGGCCAGGTCGATGAACTCGCGCAGGGTCCTGGCCGGCACCGACGGATGCACCAGCAGCGCGAACTGCACCTCCACCACCTTGCTGACCGGCTTCAAGTCGCGCTGAACGTCGACCCGCATCGAATACAGGTAGGGATTGACCGCCAGGTTGCCCATGGTTGCCATCAGCGTGGTGTAACCATCGGGCGCGGCCTTCGCCACGTTCTCGGTGCCGATGACGCCACCCGCGCCCGCCCGGTTCTCGACCACGACGGATTGGCCCAGCAGCTCGGCCATGCGCGGCGCCACCAGCCTGGCGACGATGTCCGTCCCGCCCGCCGGCGCGAACGCCACGACCATGCGGACCGGCTTGTCGGGATAGGTCTGCGCGCTGGCCGGACCGGCCGCGGCGGCCGCGGCAATGGCCCACGCGGCGTGGCGGAAGAGGGAAGAAGAAAGGATCTTGCGCATGGCGTGCTGTCCTGGACGGAATGATGGGGCCGGGAAACAACCGTTCCCGGAGCGACGCCGGCACTCTAGCCTCCGGCGGATGGCACCGTCCAATTCGAAAACACGCATCGATTGAGTCGCCCAGGCACTCAATCGGCGCGCCGCGCCACGGGCAGCCCCGACGTCTTGTCGTAGACGACCTGCCGCAGCCAGCGGTACGCCGGCTCGGCATGCAGCCGCTCGTGCCAGTACTGGTGGATCTGGAAATTGGCCAGTTCCAGCGGCGGCGTGAAGATCCGCACGTCCAGCAGCCGCGAGAACAGCGTGCCCAGGTCCTCGGGCACCGTCGCGATCAGGTCGGCCTGCGCCACCAGGAAGGGCAGGGCCGAGAAGCGCGGCACGTGCAGGATCACGTCGCGCGTCAGTCCGCGCTCGGCCAGCGCCTGCTCCATGGCGTAGTACTGCGAGCCGCTGTTCACGTACATGGCATGGCGGCAGCGCAGGAACTGCTCCAGCGACAGGGAGTCCCGGATCTCGGGATGATGGCCCGCGACCATGCAGACGTAGCGTGTGGTGCGCAGGTTCTGCTGGCGCGCCCAGTTGGGCATGCCCAGGAAATAGCCGATGGCCAGGTCGATGTTGCCGCTATCCAGGGATTCGACCACCTCGTCCGGACGCAGGTCCACGATGGTCAGGCGCGCGTGCGGCGCGTGCTCGCGCAAATGGGCCAGCACCTGCGGCATCGCCACGATCATGCCGACGTCGTTGATGTAGACGCGGAAGTTGATCGTCGTGCTGGCGGGCGTGAATTCCGACGACAGGTCCACGCCCTTGAGCACTTCCAGCACCTGCGCGATCTTGGGCGCGATGCCATCCGAGAACGGCGTGGGCCGCATGCCGCGCGAGGTGCGCACGAACAGCGGATTGTCGAAATGGGCGCGCAGGCGCTTGAGCGCGGCGCTGACCGCCGGCTGGGTCAGGTTGAGCTCGTCCGCCGCCGCCGACAGCCGCTGGTGCCGGTAGATGGCGTCGAAGCACAGCAGCAGATTCAGGTCGAAGCGCAGCAGGTCCATGCCGGAGTGATATCAACGCCATTGATATTGAAGATAAACCATTTTTCTAGGAATTGATATCGCTCGGCCATAGACTGGCTGCGCCATCACGAAAAACAGGCGCCCACGCAGGCGCCACGGGAGACAGACGCTTGGACGCTCACACGACGCCCGGCGCGCATCGGGCCGGCCGCCTCCAGATCCTGGGGATATGCGGCAGCCTGCGGCGCCGTTCCTACAACCGCATGGCGTTGCTCGCCGCGCACGACCTGATGCCGGTCGAGTTGTCGCTGGCACTGGCCGAACTCGACGGCATTCCCATCTACAACGGCGACATGGAGGCCGAGGGCTTTCCGGAGCCGGTAAGGCAACTGGCGGACCGCATCCGCGCCGCCGACGGGCTGCTCATCGCCAGCCCCGAATACAACTTCTCGGTCAGCGGCGCGCTCAAGAACGCGATCGACTGGCTCTCGCGGCTGGATCCCCAGCCCTTCCGATACAAGCCGGTGGCCGTGCTGTCCGCCACCCAGGGGCCGGTAGGAGGGGCGCGCAACCAGTACGACCTGCGCAAGATCCTCGGCTGCCTGGAAGCCCAGGTGCTGCTGCGGCCCGAGGTATTCATCGGTTCCTGCCACACGAAATTCGACGCCAAGGGCCGGCTGGCCGACGACGCCACGCGCAAGGTGCTGGGCGACCAGATGGCGGCCTTTGCCCATTGGGTCCGGCGCCAGCGCGCCCTGGACCCGGCGCGCGCCTAGAACAACAGGAGGAGACACCATGAAGCTCGCATCCCCCCGGTCCGGCCGCCTGGCCGGACACGCCGTGCGCGCGGCCCTGGCCGCCGCCGTGCTGGCCATGGCCCCCGCCATGGCCCAGCCCATCAAGATAGGCATCATCACCGACAAGGTCGGCCCGGCCAAGCCCTATGCCGAACCGGTCACCGCGGGCGCCGTCTTCGCCGCCAAGGAGCTCAATGCCCGGGGCGGCATCCTGGGCCGCCAGGTCGAGCTGCTGATCGAGGACGACCAGGCCCGCCCCGACATCTCGGCCACGGCCGCGCGCAAGCTGGTGGAAGCCGGCGCCACCTTCATCCTGTCGCTGTCGCTCACGCCGTCGACCCAGCAGGTGCAGACCGTCACGCTGGAAACCAGAACGCCGCAGCTCACGCCGTCCAACAGCGGCGACACCCTGACCACGCAGATCGACAACCCCTATTTCTGGCAGACGGGCCCGCTGGGCTCGACCCAGATCGCCACGCTGCTGGCCTACGCGGCCAACCGCAACTTCAAGCGCGTGGCGCTGGTCGGTGAAAACTCCGACCTGGGTCAGTTGACCAACCGCTCGTTCAAGGCGGGACTGGAGAGGTCAGGCGTGCAGATCGTGGCCGAGGAAGTGGTCCCGCGCGGCTCGACCACCGCCGACCCGCAGATGCAGAAGGTGCGCGCGGCCAGGCCCGACGCCATTTTCCTGACCGGCGTCACCACGCCCGAAAACGTGCTCATCCTGCGGTCGTACCGGCAACTGGGGCTGAAGATGCCGCTGCTGGGCAACTTCAACCTGTCGGTGCCCCAGACCGCGGTGGTGGCCAAGGGACTGCTGGACGGCGTGGTGTTCGTCGACGCCTTCGACCCGGCCAAGCCGGAAGCACGCCGCTTCATCGAGGCCTACAAGAAAGAGAACGGCGTCGAACCCTACAACCTGAACGGCTACGGCTACGACGGGCTGATGCTGGTGGCCGATGCCATCAAGCGGGCCGGCGGCACCGACAAGGAAAAGGTGCGCGCGGCCATGCAGGCCACCCAGGGCTACGTGGGCGTGCTGGGCGCGGTGGGCTCTTCCTACGGTTTTCCCGCCGGCAAGCGCACGGGCTTCGACCGCAACGGCATGGTGGTGCGGGTGTACGAAGGCGACAAGCAGGGCAAGGTCGTCTTCTCGGGCGCGCAGTGACGCGGGTGCAGGGACCTCATGACCGATCTACTCGAACTCCTCGTCAGCGCCGCCGCCAGCGGCTGTATCTACGGGCTGGTGGCGCTGGCCTACCTGCTGATCACGCGACCGACCGGCATCATCAACTTCGGCGTGGGTGAATGGGCCATGGTGGCGGCCTTCGGCGCCTATGTGGCGCTATCGCGCATCGAGCTGCCCTATGCCGTATCCATCGCGCTGGTGGCCGCGCTGATGGTGGCCGTGGGCTGGCTGACCGAACGGCTGGCCGTGCGGCCGCTGGTCGTGAAGGGCGCGCCGCCGCTGGCACCGGTGCTGGCGCTGCTGGGCATGCTGGTGGTGTTCCGCGAACTGGTGTCGCTGGGCTTCGGCCCCGATCCGCAGCCGGTGCCCCCTGCCTTCGGCTTCGGCCGGCTGGAACTCGGGCTGCTGGCCGGTTCGTACCAGAGCTTCTTCATCATCGCGATTGCCGCGGCGGTGTTCGCGGGCGCCTGGTACTTCTTCGAACGCACCCTGACCGGCCGGTCGTTCGAGGCGGTCGCGCTGGACCGCCGCGCCGCCGCGCTGATGGGCATCAACCTGTCGCGGGTGACGGCGCTGTCCTTTTCGGCCGGGGCAGTGGTGGCCGGACTGGCCGGCGTGCTGGTGGCGCCCAACGTCTCGGCCCACTACCTGATGGGCATGCCGCTGGCCATACAGGGCTTCACCGCGCTGGTCATAGGCGGCGCGACACGGGTCGAGGGCGCCCTGCTGGGCGGCCTGATCCTGGCCTTCGCCGAACAGTTCACCGTGCGCTACGCGCCGGTTCCGCCGGGCCTGGCCATGGGCGTGCCGCTGGTGCTGCTGATTGCCTTCCTGCTGGTGCGCCCCGCGGGCCTGCTGCGTCCCCGGGAGGCCCGCGCATGAAATCCTTTCTTTCCTACGCCGCAGCGGCCGTGGTGCTGTCGGCCATCGCCTTCGCGCTGGGGGCCTACCAGACCGACATCTACCGCAAGATGCTGCTGTGGATCGCGCTGGCCATCAGCTACAACTTCCTGTTCGGCATCTCGGGGCAGATCGCCTTCTCGCACTTCAGCTTCTACGGCATCGGCGCCTACACCATCGTCATCCTGGTCACGCAGGCGGGCCTGCCCCTGCCGCTGGCGGTACTGGCCACGGTGGCGGTCTGCGTGGCGCTGGCTCTGGTGGTGGCCATACCGGCCACCCGCCTCGAAGGCTTCTACCTGGCGCTGGCCACGCTGGCCTTCGCCCAGCTCTTCATCGTCGTGCTGAAC
The DNA here is from genome assembly GCF_004216695.1 of Pigmentiphaga kullae. GTDB lineage: Bacteria > Pseudomonadota > Gammaproteobacteria > Burkholderiales > Burkholderiaceae_B > Pigmentiphaga > Pigmentiphaga kullae. Next base: position 1,176,287 of record NZ_SGXC01000001.1, on the reverse strand, counting down.
GAGGGCGGCGCGATCACCGGCGGCACCGGCGGGCTGGCCAGTTACCGGCTGCCGGACATCTTCGGCGTGCACGTCACGGGCCCCTGGTACACGGTGGTGATCGTGGTGCTGACGCTGGCGACCATGGCCATCATCGGCCGGCTGGACCGCTCGTGGTTCGGCCGCGCCTGCCGCGCGGTGCGCGACAACCCCGAAGCCGCCGCGGCCATGGGCGTGAACGTGCGGCGCACCAAGATCATTGCCTACGCCGTCACCAGCGCACTGGCGGGTGTCGCCGGCATGGTCTACGCCTTCGTCGACAACACGGTCAACCCGCACATCTTCGGGCTGGAGAACGTCTTCCTGTTGCTGTTCATGGTGATCGTCGGCGGCAGCGGCCGCATGGCGGGCGCCATCCTGGGCGCGGTGCTGCTCTATCTGATGCCGTTCGTGCTCTCGCCCCTGATCGGGCATCACCATGCGCTGGTGTTCGGCGTGTTCATGGTGCTGGCGGTGCTGTTCCAGCCGCGCGGCCTGATCGGACTGTGGGACAAGCTGCGGGGCCGGCGCCACCGGCCGTCTGCGGCCCGTCCGCGCCTGCCGGCCGCCGAGGCCAAGGCCGTGAAACGGGAGGGCCTGGCATGAGCGCACCACTGTTGCAGGCACGCGGCCTGTGCAAGCGTTTCGGCGGGCTGCACGCCGTGTCGGACCTGGACCTGGACGTGCACGCGGGTGAAGTGGTGGGCGTGATCGGCCCCAACGGCGCCGGCAAGACCACCACCTTCAACATGATCGCCGGCGCTTTCGAACCCACCAGCGGCCAGCTGGCCTTCGACGGCCGCTCGCTGGCGGGCGTACCCACGCACGGCTTCGCGCCGCGCGGGATCGTGCGTACCTTCCAGCACAACAAGTCCTTCGACAGCCTGTCGGTGCGCGAGAACGTCATGGTCGGCATGCACACGCGCATGCCGGCGTCGCTGTGGCGCGTGCTGGCCGGCACCCCCGACTCCCATCGCGCCGAGCGCGAGGCACAACGACGGGCGGACGAACTGGTGGACTTCGTCGGCCTGGGCGAGTTCGCGCAGGCCGAGGTCTCCACGCTGTCGTTCGGCCAGGGCCGCCTGCTGGAGATCGCGCGCGGACTGGCCGCCGGCCCGCGCCTGATGCTGTTCGACGAACCGGCCGCCGGGCTGGCGCCGGGCGAATGCGCGCGGCTGGAGGAGATCATCCTGGGCATCGCGCGCCAGGGCATCGCGGTCCTGCTGATCGAGCACGACATGCGCTTCCTGATGGCCCTGGCCGACCGGGTGGCGGTCCTGAACTTCGGCCGCAAGATCGCCGACGGCACGCCCGATGCGGTGCGCGCCGACCCGGCGGTGATCGAGGCCTACCTCGGCAACATGGAGAACCTGGCCCATGCTTGAACTGTGCAAAGTCAGCGGCGGCTATGGCCACGCACCCGTGGTGCGCAACGTCGACCTGCGGGTGGAGCGGGGCGAGACAGTCGCGCTGCTTGGGCCCAACGGCGCGGGCAAGACCACGCTTCTGGCGGCGCTGTCGGGCATTCTTCCGCAGCGCTCGGGCACGGTGAAACTGGGCGGCGCCGACGTGGGCGGACTGCCCAGCCACCGCATCGTCGAATGCGGGCTGGTCCAGGTTCCCGAGGGCCGGCACGTGTTCGCGCCGCTGTCGGTGGAAGACAACCTGCGCCTGGGCTCGGTCTCGCTGGTGCGGCGCGACCGTGCGCGCGCCGAGGAACGCTTCGATTTCGTCTACCGCCTGTTCCCCCGCCTGGCCGAGCGGCGCCGGCAGCTTGCCGGCACCCTGTCGGGCGGCGAACAGCAGATGGTGGCGATCGGCCGGGCGCTGATGTCCGTGCCGCGCATGCTGCTGCTGGACGAACCCTTCCTGGGCCTGGCGCCGCGGGTGGTGGAAGAGATCCTGGCGGTGCTCGACCGGCTGCGGGCCGAAGGCCTGACCATGCTGCTGGTCGAGCAAAAGCTGGACATCGCGCTGCCCTTCACGCGGCGCGCCTATGTGCTGATGAAGGGCAGGATCGCGCTGGCCGCCGACAGCGCCGAGCTGGCCCGCCGCGACGACCTCGCCCAACTCTATTTCGATCTGGCGCGGCAGGCGGCATGAGCCCGACGCGACCGCACGTTTCATCCGGAGCAACACCATGACATCTTTCGTACCCATCCGCGGCCTGCATCACTTCGCATACCGATGCCGCGACGCCGAAGAAACCCGCCATTTCTACGAGGACCTCCTGGGCCTGCCGCTCACCCACCTCGTAAGGGCCGAGAACATTCCCAGCACCGGCGAATACTGCCCCTACGTCCATCTGTTCTTCGAGATGACCGACGGCAGCAACGTGGCCTTCTTCGACCTGGGGGACAACCAGGCGGCCGACCCCTCGCCCAACACCCCGCGCTGGGCCAACCACCTGGCGCTGCGCGTGGACTCGGTGCAGGCGGTGGAGGACGCGCGCGCCCGGCTGCTGGCCGCGGGCGTGGAAGTGCTGGGCCCCGTGGACCACGAAGGCTTCGTGCAGTCCATCTACTTCTTCGATCCCAACGGCGTGCGGCTGGAGCTGACCACCACCGTGGCCAGCGACGAGGAAATGGCCGGCTACCGCGCCTCGGCCCGCGCCCAGTGCGACGCCTGGACCCGCGAGAAGGCCGCGCGCCTGGCCGCGGCGCGCTGACCCCAAGGAGACCGCGCACAGTGGACAAGGACAGACACACCTACGACACCCAGGCCGAATGGGTGCACGTCGAATTCCCGGAACAGGCGGCCTTCAAGGCGGTGTACGGCTTCGCGGGCTCGCTCGGCACCATCCACCTCGAAGGCGTCCGCTACGTCCCCAAGGGCGTGAAGTCGCGGACCCTGCTGGTGTTCATGCACCCGGCCACCACGCTGCAACTGCTGCCCATGCCGCGCGCCCTGGCCGCCCGCGGCATGCACGTGCTGTGCGCCGGCAGCCGGTACGCGCGCAACGACAGCGCCCTGATCATGGAGAACGTGGTGGTGGACCTGGGCGCCTACATCCGCCACGCCCGCCAGGCATGGGGCTACGAGAAAATCGTGCTGATGGGCTGGTCGGGCGGCGGCTCGCTGTCGCTGTTCTACCAGTCGCAGGCCGAGCGCCCCACCATCACCCACACGCCGGCCGGCGACCCCTGCGCCATCACCACCGCCGGACTGATACCGGCCGACGCCATGATCTTCCAGGCGGCGCACGTCTCACGCGCCGTCACCTTCGCCGACTGGATCGACCCCAGCGTCATGGACGAGAACGACCCGGACCGCCGCGACCCGGAACTCGATCTCTACCACCCCGACCGCAAGCCGCCGTACTCGGCCGAGTTCCTGGCGCGCTACCGCGCCGCGCAGCTGGCCCGCATCCGCCGCCGCACGGACTGGGTCAAGGAAACGCTGGAAACTCTGAAGAAACGCGGCGGCAAGGAACTGGAGCGCGGCTTCGCCACCCATCGCACCATGGCCGAGCCCCGCTTCCTGGACGGCGCCATCGACCCCAACGACCGGCCCATCGGCACCTGCTTCATGGGCGTGCCCGAGACCGCCAACAACGGCCCCATCGGGCTGGCGCGCTTTTCCACGCTGCGCTCGTGGCTGTCGCAGTGGTCGCCGGACGACACCAACGCGCACGGCGAGAAATGCGCGGCCGGCATCCACGTGCCGCTGCTGGCGATCGAGCATTCGGCCGACGACGCCGTGCCGCAGCCGCACACCCGCCGCATCTTCGACGCGGCGGCAAGCGCCGACAAGAGCATGACCGTCATCCGGGGGGCCAACCACTACTTCGTCGGCCAACCCGAACATCTGCAACAGGCGGGGGACCTATGCATGGACTGGCTTAGGCAGCGCGGACTGCTTGACTGACCGGCGCGCCGTCCGCCGGCGGGAGGCCCGGGCCACGGGCCCTTCCTGACCGTCCGGCGCGCCACCACACCTGACGACGGGTTTCGCATCCGGACGCCCCGCGCGCCTGGAGGACCCTGCTTTGCCCGTCGCCAGGCCATCACCAATAAGAGGGGAGACACCATGAAGACACGCATCGCGGCCTCCGCCGCGGCGGGCTGCGGCCTGTTGGCAGCGGCCCTGGCCGGCACCGCCCAGGCGCAGACCGGCGTCACGCTGTACGGCATCATTTCCGAAGGCCTGTCCTACACCACCAACGTCGGCGGCAAGAGCCTGACCGAGCTCAAAGGCAACGTCATGCAGGTCTCGCGCTGGGGGCTGCGCGGCACCGAGGACCTGGGCGGCGGCACCCGCGCGCTGTTCAACCTGGAAAGCGGATTCTCGCCCGACACCGGCACCTGGACCCAGGGCCGCCTGTTCGGCCGCACCGCCATCGTCGGCCTGGCCAACGACCGCTGGGGCCAGGTCACCATCGGCCGGCAGATGGACGCCATGTCGCAGACCCTGGTGGGCTACGAATCGGCCATCCAGTTCGCCTCGATCGGCACCCACATCGGCGACAACGACAACCTGTTCCCGGTGGCCCGCATCAGCAACTCCGTGCAGTACATGAACAAATTCGGCGGCCTGCAGTTCATCGGCGTCTACGGCGCCGCCGAGAAACCCGGCGACTCCACCGACAACCGCAGCATCAGCGCCGGCCTGGGCTACACCCGCGGGCCCTGGTCGGTGGGCGTGGCCTACCACGACATGCGGCGGCCCAACAGCACCACCAACCCCAACGGCGCGATCTACGGCGACTGGGGCATCACCTCGCCCTTCGTCACCAGCCCCGGCGGGGCGGGCGTGAACCGCCAGTCCATGTACGGCGCGGGCGGATCCTACTCCATCACACCGGCGCTGAAGGTCTCGGCCCTGTACACGCACAGCAAGTTCGATTACTTCGACAACAGCGATCTGAAGCTGTCGAACTACGAGGGCACGATCACCTACTTCATCAATCCCAGCACCCTGGTGGGCGCCGGCTACATCTTCACCGACGGCAAGTACAGCAGCAACGGCAACAAGCCCAAGTGGCACCAGCTGAACCTGGGCGTGGACTACTTCCTGTCCAAGCGCACCGACGTCTTCCTGGTGGGCATCTACCAGAAGGCCGCCGGCGACGCCCGCTACGCGCAGATCTTCAGCAACCTGTCGTCGGACTCGAAGACGCAGATGTCCATCATCGCCGGCATACGGCACAAGTTCTGACGCCGCAGGCGCGCCGCCGCGAAGCAACGGCGGCGCGCGGTCCGCTTCAGTTGGGCGGGATGTTGGCCATGCGCACCCAGTCGCGCCAGCGCACGATGTCCGCCGCGATGAAGGCGCCCATGTCGCGGGCAGGCAGGAAACCCGCCTGCATGCCCTTGGCCTCCAGCGACTGCCGCACCTCGGGATCCGCCATGGCCTTGCCCATCAGCGCGCTCACCGTTTCCACGATGGCGGGCGGCGTCCCGGCCGGGGCCGTCAGGCCCAGCCAGCCCTGCATCTCGTAGCCGGGAATGGCCTCGCCGATGGCCGGCACGTCGGGCAGTTGCGGCAGCCGGCGCGGCGTCGTGACGCCGATGGGCTTGAGCCGGTCGTTCTGCAGCGCCGGGGCGGCCGACAGCGCGTCCAGGAACGCGAAATCGAACTGCTTGCCGATCAAGTCGGTGATGATCTGCGTCACGTTCTTGTAGGCGGCGCCTTCATAGACCACGCCCGCGGCGGCCTTCAGCATTTCCGCGGGCACCTGCGACGACGAGCTGTAGTAGCCGAAGCTCATGCGTCCGGGCTGCGCCTTCGCCTGCGCGATGAGATCCTGCACCGACCGGAACGGACTTTCCTTGGGCACCATCAGCACCGAGCCGAAGGTGCCGAACCGGCCCACCGGCACGAAGTCCTTGACCGGGTCGTAGCGCAGGTCCTTGTACAGGCTCAGGTTGGCGGCGTGGGTCGAGTTGGTGGACAACAGGAAGGTGTAGCCGTCGGGCTTGGCCTCCTTGGCCGCCATGGTGCCGATCACGCCGCCGGCGCCGGGACGGTCGTCCACCACGACGGTGGCCTTGGGATGGACCTTGGCGATGTAGCCCGCGAACACCCGCGCGGAGAAATCGGCCGCGCCGCCCGCCGCCGACGGCACGATGATGGTGACCGGACGGCTCGGCCAGTCGGATGCCTGGCCGTGCGCGGCGCCCGTCCAGGCCGCCGCGCACGCCAGCAGGCCCGCCGGCGCCAGGCGCCGGATGCTTCCGATGTTCATGTTTGTCTCCTCGTTCTTTTGTTTCCCGTCAGGGTTGGGCGGCGCGCAGGTGGCGCGCCAGAAACGTGTCCAGCGCATCGTTGTAGGCATCGGCGCAGTCCACCATGGGGGTATGGCCGCCCGGCAGCAGCACCAGTTCGGCATCCGGGATCAATTCCGCCAGCCGCCGTGCGTCGGCAACGCCTCGGCGCCGGTCCAGTTCGCCGTGCGCGATCAGCACCGGGCAGCGGATCGCGCCCAGCCCTTGGCTCAGGTCCATCCGGCGCAGGCCCTCCACCGCCTCCAGCAGCGCGTCGGCCGGCAGCGCGCCCAGATAGCGCTCGAGCTCCCGCATCAGGTCCGCAGGCGGTTCGTGCGCGAAACAGGCTTGCAGGAAGGCCCGCCGCGTCTGCGGCGTCCAGTGGTGGCGTATCCGTTCGGGCAGCGAGTTGTCGCCGTGGTCCCGCGTATTCGGACCCGTGTTGGAAATCACCAGAGCCTGCACGGCAAACGGACGGGCCAGGGCCGTCAGCAGCGCGATCACGCCGCCCAGCGAATGCCCCAGCAGCACCGTCGGCGCGGTGCGCAGCGCCAGCGCGTCGGCCAGGCTCCGGGCGACCGCCGGCGGCGTAAAGGGCCCCGCCCCTTGCATCCAGTCCACTGCGCGCAGCGCGCAGCCCGGAACGGTGACCTGGCCAAAGATACCGGGACTGCATCCGCCCCCCGCCAGGGCGAGGACGAGCGGGCCGGGTGCCCGGACGACGTGCGGCGGAATGGGCGCCTGGTCGGGTCGATCTGCATGGTTCATGCGGCGATGATAGGCGCGTCCGTCTCATCCAAAAATTGAATAATATTGATCAGACAATAACCATATGGAATCGACATGCTGGCAGAGATCCCGATCGCCCAGTTGCGCGTGTTCCTGCATGTGCTGGATGCGAAGAGCTACCGCGTCGCCGCCGACAAGGTCCTGCGCAGCCAGCCGGCCGTCTCCAAGATCATCCAGCTGCTGGAGGAAAAACTGGGCGCGCCGCTGTTCGAGGCCGACCGCCGCACCACCCCCACGGCCTTCGGCAAGGTGTGCGAGCCGCTGGCCAGGGAACTGGTAAAGCACCACGACCGCATCGTCGAGACGCTGCTGTCGCAATCGCGCCAGCACGCGGGCACGCTCACGCTGGCGTCCATAGGCAGTTTCGCCACCAACTGGGTGCCGGCGCTGATCAAGGATTTCATCGGCCGGCATCCCGGCGCGGCGGTCCGGCTGATCGACGACAATTCCGAGAACATCCACCGCATGGTGCTGTCGGGCGAAGTCGACTTCGGCCTGTCCAGCGAGATTTCGATCACGCCGGGCCTGGACTTCATCCCGCTCATGACCGACGCGTTCGGACTGGTCTGCCACGCCAGCCATCCGCTGGCCCGGCGCGGCCGGCTGGAGTGGTCCGTGCTGGCCGACCTGCCCTTGATCGGCACCACCGCCCACCGCGAACTGAACGGCACCCCCGAGGCGAAGTGGCTGGATCATTGCTGGTTCCACGTCTCCAACATGATGACGCTGTCGGCCATGCTGTCCAGCCAGGTGGGCGTCACCATCCTGCCCCGGCTGGCGGTGCCGGCCTTCGCCAAGGACTTGCGCTTCGTGCCGCTGGTGCGCCCCGGCCGCCATCGGCGGATAGGCATCGTGAAGGTGAAGTCGCAGACCCTGCCGCCGCTGGCGCAGGCCATGGAGCAGGAACTGATGGCCTATGCGGCCCTGCACGGCAACGTCCGGCCGAAGGCGGCGCGCCGGCGCTAATTCGCTGTCAGCGGCGCGGCACGGCGGAGCCGCGCGCGATCAGTTCGGGCCGGATGCGGATCTTGCGCGGCGCGGGCGCCGGATCGCCCGGCCGGGCCTGCGCGCCGATGCGCGCGAAGAGCAGTTCGGCCGTGGACGCCGCCAGCGCATCGATGGGCAGGCGGATCGCCGTAAGCGACGGCGTCGTCAGCTCGTACCACTTGGGGTCGCCATAGCCCACTACCGAGATGTCGGCCGGAATGGACAGGCCGTGCTCGCGGATGACCGCCAGCGCGACGATGGTCAGCTCGGAACTGCCGATGACCACCGCCGTGGGGCGCTGCCGCGCGGCCAGCAGCCGGCGCATCGCCTCGGCTCCGAACTCCTGGCGCGGCGGCACCTGCACGACGAGATCCGGGTCCGGTTCCAGCCCGGCCTCGGCATGCGCCCGCACGAAGCCGCGCAGGCGATCCCGGCCGGGCTTGATGCGCCCGTACCCGCCCACATAGCCGATGCGCCGGTGCCCCAGCGACAGCAGATGGGCCGCCGCGGCGTGCGCCGCGCCGGCATCGTCCATCGCCACCACGTCGGTGGCCAGCGTCGCGACGCTGCGTATCAGTTGCAGGGCGGGCGTACCGGCCAGCAGTTCGACCGTGCGAGGCAGGGGCGCCGGCGAAGGCGTGATGACGATGCCGGCGGCGCGGGCCTGGATCAGCGCCTGCACCTCGCCGCATTCGGCCTGCGGGTCGTCCTCGGTAATCGCCAGCACCATCTGGAAGCCCGCATCCCGGCAGCGCTCGGCCAGGCGCTTGGCGATGGCGCTATAGAAATCGTTCTGGATGTCCGGAATGACCAGCCCCACCAGCGGGCTGGCCCCGCCGCGCAGGACGCGTCCCGAGGCGTTCAGCACGTAGCCCAGTTCCTGCGCCGCCTGCCGTACCCGCGCCTTGGTGTCGTCGCTGAGCTTGGGATGATCGTTCAGCGCGCGCGAGACGGTGGTGTGCGAAATACCCAGCGCGGCGGCGATGTCCTTGATGGTGACGGGACCGTGGGCGGGCTTGGAACTGGCCATGGGCTTCCTGTGGGCATCCGGTGCCCAGAGTGTACCCGTCCGCCTGTCCGCGCGCGGGCAGGCGGACGCTCCGGACACGCCGCTATTGCACGCTGATGCCGGCGTCCTTGACGATGCGCGCCCACTTGGCCAGATCGTCCTTGATCACGCCGGCGAACGCTTGCGGCGTATCGCCGATGGGCTCGCCCCCCAGCTCCTGGAAGCGGCGGCGCACGTCGTCGGCCTGCAGGATGCGCGCCAGTTCGGCGTGCAGCTTTTCGATGACCGGCGCGGGCGTGCGGGCCGGCGCCAGGATGCCGTACCACGACGAGACGTCGAAGCCCGGCACGCCCCCCTCGGCCACGGTGGGAATGCCGGGCGCCCCGGCCGCGCGCTTGCCCGAGGTCATCGCGATGGCCTTGAGCTTGCCGCTCTTGATGAAGGGATCCGCGGTGGCCAGCGCCGTCACCAGCAGCGGCACCTGCCCGCCCACCACGTCCGTGACCGCCTGCCCGCCTCCCTTGTAGGCGACGTGCGACATGCGTATGCCCGTGCGCGATTTCAGCAGTTCGCCCGCCAGGTGGCCGGTGCTGCCCAGCCCCGCGGACGAGAAATCCAGGTCGGCGTCGGCGCGCTTGCCCAGGGCCACCAGCTCGGGCAGCGTGGACGCCTTCAATTGCGGATTGGCGACGATGATCAGCGGCACCAGCACCACCCGCGATACCGGCGCGAGATCGCGCTCGACGTTGAAGGGCAGCTTCTCGTACAGGCTGGGGTTGATCACCATGGTGCCGTCCGCCGCGAACAGCAGCGTGTAGCCATCCGGCTCGGCCTTGGCGACGATATCCGTGCCGATGTTGCCGTTGGCGCCGGGCCGGTTCTCGACCACGACCTGCTGGCCGAAGGCGGTGGAAAGCTTCTGCCCGACCAGCCGCGCGAACACGTCGCTGGTGCCGCCCACCGCGAACGGCACGATCAGGCGGATGGGCTTGTCGGGATAGCGGGCGGCAGCCTGGGCCAACGCCGGCCCTGGAGCCGCCAGCAGCAGGGCGGGCAACAGTCCGGCCGCAAGCGCGAGGCGCCGCCGGCGGCCGCATCGTCGGGTGTGGGGGTCCATGCATGTCTCCTCTGGCGTCTGTGCGCCTCGATGGTGAGTCAGTCCGTACCGGTCGCGGCCAGTCGACGCCTGACGTATTCCACCAGCCCGCCCTGCCGGATCATGCCGGCCAGGAAGGGCGGATGGACGGGAAACGGATAGGCGCGCGCGCCCAGCCAGACCTGTCCGCCATCCAGGTCCACCCGGATCGCATCGCCTTCGCGGGCGTCGCGGACCGCGTCCGGACAGGCCACCAGCGGCAGCCCGTTGTTGAGCGCGTTGCGAAAGAAGATGCGGGCAAAGCTCTCGGCCACGATGCACGAAATACCCGCCGCCTGGAGCGCCAGCACCGCATGCTCGCGCGAGGATCCGCAGCCGAAGTTGCGGCCCGCGACCAGCACGTCGCCCGGCCGGACCCGCCCGGCGAAGCCGGGATCCAGCGGCTCCATGCAATGCCGCGCCAGCACCTCGGGGCGATGCGAGGTCAGGTAGATGGCGGGAATGATGACGTCGGTATCGATGTCGTCGCCGAACCGGCGCACCGTTGCGCTGGCCTGCGTCACAGCGCCTCCGGGTGGATGAGTTCGCCCGCCACGGCGCTGGCCGCCGCGACGTGGGCATTGGCCAGGTAGACCTGGGATTCCGGGTCCCCCATGCGGCCCCGGTAGTTGCGATTGGTGGTCGCCACGCAGACCTGCCCTTCGGCCAGCACGCCCGTGCTCAGCCCGGCGCAGGCACCGCAGGTCGGGGGCGACACCAGCGCGCCGGCCTCGGTGAATACGTCGACCAGCCCTTCGGCCAACGCCTGCCGGTAGATGTCCCGCGTGGCCGGTACGACCACGCAGCGCACACCGCGCGCCACCTTGCGTCCGCGCAGGATGGCCGCGGCCTGGCGCAGGTCGGTCAGCGTGCCGTTGGCGCAGTTGCCGATGTAGGCCTGGTCCACGCGCACGCCGCGCACCTCGGCCACCGGCGCCACGTTGCCGGGCGAGTAGGGCCTGGCGCACAGGACAGGCAACGACGCCAGCGCCACCTCCAGGCGGTCGGCATGGTCGGCGTCCGCATCCCCGTGCTCGACGACGCCTTCGCCGCCCGTGGCGCGCCGTGCCCATTCCCGGGTCTTCTCGTCGGGCGGCACGATGCAGGTCTTGGCGCCGGCCTCCACCGCCATGTTGCACAGGGCCATGCGCTCGTCCATGCCCAGGCTGGCCATGCCCGGGCCGCCGAACTCCATGCTCCGGTAGGCCGCCCCGTCCACGCCCAGGCGCTGGATCAGGTGCAGGATCAGGTCCTTGCCGGTCACATAGGGCTGCCGCTCGCCGTGGAATTCGATGCGCAGCGTGGCTGGAACGGTGAACCACAATTCGCCCATCGCCAGCGCCGCAGCGATGTCGGTGGACCCCATGCCTATGCCGATCGCGCCGAACGCGCCATAAGTGCAGGTATGGGAATCGCCGCCGACGATCAGGTCCCCCGGACGCACCAGGCCCAGCTCCGGCAACAGGGTGTGCTCGATCCCGCCCGTGCCTATGTCGTAGTGGTGCCGCACGCCGTGCTCGTCGGCGAAGCGCTGGAGCGAACGCAGCGCCCGGGCCGAAGCCACGTCCTTGGGCGGCGCGAAATGATCGCCCACCAGCACCGCCAGATCGGGTTGGCGCAACCGCTTCACACCCATCTGCGCCAGCCGCTCGAAGGCGATCGGTCCGCTGACGTCGTTCAGCAGCGCACGGTCGATCCGCGCCGTCACGATCTCGCCCGGGCGCACCCGGTCGCGCCCGGCGTGGCGGGCGAAGATTTTCTCGGTGGCGGTCATGCCCATGGCCGGCTCCCGGATGCCATCAGCGCGCCGCGCGGCGCTCGCGCTGGCGGACCAGCGCCGTCAGCGTCGCGTTGACCGGAGCCTGCACGCCAGCCAGCGCCGCCTCCCGGGGCACGGCGCCGTTGATGACGTCGATCTCGCTGGGCCGTCCGTTCTCCAGGTCCTGCAGCAGGGATGGCCTGGCGTTGGGAATCTTCGCGCCGAAGGCCCGCACGTGGGCCACCGGATCCTGCACCGCCAGGGCGACGCCGCGCGCCCGCGCGACTTCCCAGGCCTCGACCGCCGCAGCCCGACTGACCGGCCCCATGTCGGCGTCGTCCATGACCTCGCCCACCGTCATGCCGGTCAGCGCGCAGGGCGCGCTGTAGGCGACGTTGCAGATCAGCTTCTCCCACTGCATGGCGGCGATGTTGTCCACGGCCTCGGCCTTGAAACCTGCGGCGCGCCACAGGGCGGCGATGGCATCCACCCGATCGCGCGCCAGCGTCGAATAGGCGCCCATGCGGATGATCTCCATCCCGTTGTGGAAGGTGTGGCCGGGGCCGCGCATCTGCGCGCCGAAACCGCCGGCGATACCCACCGCCACCCGCTCCGCGCCCACGGCCCGCGCCACCAGGTCCGCGCTGCCCATGCCGTTCTGGATGGTCAGTATGCGGGTGTCCGGCCCCACCGCCGGGACCAGCCGGCCCGCCGCCTCGGCCACGTGCGCGGCCTTGACCGCGACCACGATCAGGTCCATGGCTTCGTTCGGCACCTGCTCCAGCGCGCGCACCTTCACCACACGGTCACCGCTCGCCCCTTCCACCCGCAGGCCATGGTCCCGCATGGCGGCGACGTGCTCGTGCCAGGTGTCCACCGCCACCACCTCGTTGCCGCCGCCCGCCAGGAGGCCGGCATAGATCGAGCCCATGGCCCCGCAACCCATCACCAGGATCTTCATGCGCGTCTCCTTCACGCCAGCAGTTGTCCGATCGCCTCGCGCAGCTCGGGCTTGCGTTCCAGCCCGAAACCCGGGGCGCCCGACGGCGCGATGCGGCCTTCGCCCGCCACGCATTCGTCGCAATAGCCGCCGAAGGGCTGGAACACGCCGGGATAGGCCTCGCAGCCACCCAGTTGCAGCCCCACGGCGATGTGCAGATTGATCAGGTGGCCGCCATGGGGATAGAGCTGCGCCCGCCGATAGCCGTGCGCATCCATCTCGGCCAGGATGCGGCCATACTCGGTCAGTCCGTAGCTCAACCCCGCGTCCATCTGGAAGATGTCCCGGTCCGCCCGCATGCCGCCGAAGCGCAGCAGGTTGCGCACGTCGGCGGCCGAGAACAGGTTCTCGCCCGTGGCCACCGCGCCCGGATAGCCCTCGATGAAGCGGCGATTGGCATCGAAGTCCAGCGGGTCGCAGGCTTCCTCGAACCAGCGCAGCCCGAAAGGTGCCATGGCCTTCGCATAGGCCGCCGCCTCGTCGACCGAGAAGCGGCCATTGGCATCGACCGCCAGCCTGGACCCGTCGCCCGCGACCTCCAGCGCCGCCTCGACCCGCTCCACGTCGGTAGCCAGGTCGGCGCCGCCTATCTTCATCTTGAAAGCCGAGAAGCCCATGTCGCGGTAGCGCAGCAGTTCGTCGCGCAGGATGGCACACGGATCGCCGGGATAGTAGTAGCCGCCCGCGGCATAGACGTCCACGTCGTCGCGCACGCGCGAGACCCCGTGCGCGCGGCTGATGGTCTGGAATGCCGGTTCGTCATTCAGCTTGGCGTTCAGGTCCCAGAACGCCAGTTCCAGCGCCGCCACCGCCGCCGCCCGGTCGCCATGGCCGCCGGGCTTTTCGTTGCGCATCGCGCAGGCGTGCACCTTGGCGGGATCGAAGCGGCGGCCCGATTCATCCAGCAGGGATTCCGGGCGGGCCGCCAGCAGGCGCGGAAAGAAGCGCTCGCGCAGCAGGCCTCCCTGGGCATAGCGGCCGATGGAATCGAAGGCGATGCCGGTGACCGGCTTGCCGTTGCGCACCACGTCGGTGACGACCGCCACCAGCGAGACGGTGTGCTCGGAGAAATTGACCAGGGCGTTGGAGATGTTGCCGCGCAGCGGGACCGTGAGTTCCCGCAGCTCCTTGATGATCATGGTGCCTTTTTCCTCTTGGGGGACGCTTCTTTTTCATCCTGGCCTTCAGCATAAATGCACACGTGTGCATTAGTCAAGGGTGCGGGTAGCCAGGGGAAAACCCGGGACCTGCCATGCTATCGTCATGCCCAGTCCGGCCGCCGCCGCGGCCCTTCCGATACGGCCTTCCCCATGGACGCTCTCAACGCCTTCTTCTCGACCCCGGCCATCCGGGCCATCTGGACCGACCAGGCGGTGATCGCCGCCATGATCCGCTTCGAGGCCGAACTGGCCGCCGCGCAACGCGACTGCGGCGTCATCCCGGCCGACGCGGCCGATGCCATCATCGATACCTGCTCGTCCTTCGCGGTGGACGCCGGCAAGCTGGCGGCCGATGCCCGCGTGGCCGGCACCCTGGCCATTCCGCTGGTCAAGATGCTCAAGGCCGCGGTGGGCAAGCGCAGCGAAGGCGCCGCCGCCTACGTGCACTACGGCTCGACCAGCCAGGACCTGGCCGACACCGCGATGGTCACGCTGGCCCGGCAGTCGCTGGACCTGCTGCGGACCGACCTGGTCCGGCTGGGCGACGCGCTGGCCGCGCAGGTCGAGGCCCATCGGCGCACGCCGCTGCTGGGCCGCACCCTGATCCAGCCCGCCGCGCCGGTCACCTTCGGCTGGAAGGTCGCCGGCTGGCTGGACGCCGCGGGCCGCAGCAGCGCGGCGCTCAAGCGCGCGGGCGACGAGGCCTGCACGCTGCAGTTCGGCGGCGCCAACGGCACGCTGGCGACCCACTACGGCGAAGGCCAGCGCGTCGCGCGCGCACTGGCCGACCGGCTGGGCCTGCGCGTGCCCGCCATCTCGTGGCAGGGCGGACGCGACCGGCTGGCGCGCCTGGGCAGCGAACTGGCCATCCTGTGCGGCGCGCTGGGCAAGATCGGTCGCGACATCTCCCTGCTCATGCAGGCCGAGGTGGCCGAGGCCTTCGAGCCCACCGGCGAAGGCCGCGGCGGATCGTCGGCCATGCCGCACAAGCGCAATCCCGTCTCCAGCATGTACCTGATGGACGCCGCGTACCGCGCCCCGGCGCTCGCGTCCATCCTGGCCGGCGAGCTCGCCTCCGAACACGAGCGCGGCCTGGGCACCTGGCCCAATTCGCTGCCGGTGCTGGCCGACCTGTTCAGCCTTGCCGCCAGCAGCATCGCCGCCGCGGTCGACATCGCCGAGGGCGTGCGCGTCGATGCGCAGGCCATGCAGGCCAACATCGACCGCCTGTACGGCGTCGTCTATTCGGAAGGCATTTCGCTGAGGCTGTCGGCCCTGCTGGGACCGGCCCAGGCGCAGCGCATCGTCGGCCAGGTGTGCGAACAGGCCATTTCGCAGCGCACGCCGGTGGCCGAACTGCTCAAGCAGATTCCCGAAGTCACCGCCGTTCTGGGCACGGAGGACATCGATATCCTGGCCGGCCCGCAGCCGCAGATCGCCGCGTGCCAGCCCATGTGCAGCGCCGTGCTGTACCAATGGCAGGAACAGAAGACCCTTATCCAGGAGGACTAGAACATGCCCCACGTTGTCAGCGGCGACGCCCGCATCTACTGGCGCAGCGACGGCGACGAGAACCTGCCGCCGCTGGTGCTGGCCAATTCCATCGGCACCGATTTCGCGGTCTGGGACGACGTGCTGCCGCGCCTGATGCGCCACTTCCGCGTGATCCGCTTCGATACGCGCGGCCATGGCGCCTCGGACGCGCCGGCCGGCGATTACACGCTGGAGCAGCTGGGCAACGACCTGGATGCGGTCGCCACCGCCGCCGGCGCCGAGACCTTCGACTATGCCGGTGTATCGCTGGGCGGCATGATCGGCATGTGGTACGGCATCAACAAGCCGGGCCGACTGCGCCGGCTCGTGCTGTGCAACACCTCTTGCCAGATGGACCCGCAGGCCTGGCGCACGCGCATCGACACCGTGCGCGCCAACGGCATGGCCAGCATCGTCGACATGGCCATGGGCCGCTTCTTCACGCCAGAGTATGTAGAACGCAACAGCATCGCGTTCCAGCGCGTGCGCAACACCTTCCTGCAGACTTCCGCGACAGGCTACACCGGCTGCTGCGCGGCCATCCGCGACATGCAGGTCGCGGACGACCTGCATCGCATTTCCGTCCCCACGCTGGTCGTCACCGGCGAGCGCGACGTCTCGACGCCGCCGGCCGCGGGCGAATTCATTGCCGGCAGGATCCCGGGCGCCACGACCCGCATGCTGCCCGCCGCCCATATCGCGGCCAGCGAGGTGCCGCTGCAGTTCTGCGACACGCTGATCGAGTTCCTGACCGATCCGCCGGTCGAAACCGAGCAGGACCGCTACGACTACGGCATGGCGCGCCGCCGCCAGGTGCTGAGCCCGGCCTACGTCGATGCCCGCAACGCCGCGATCACGCCTTTCAACCGCCGCTTCCAGGCCTTCATCACACGCTATGCCTGGGGCGAGGTCTGGACTTCCAGCCGCTTCGAGGACACCACCCGGCGCATCGCCGTGCTGTCGATGATGCTGGCGCTGGGCCGCTGGGAAGAGTTCGAGATGCACGTGGCCGCCGCGCTGCGCGCCGGCATCGAGCCCGCCGTCATCGAGGAAACGCTGGTGCAGGCCGCCATCTATGCCGGCGTGCCCGCGGCCAATACCGGCTTCCACCTGGCCGGCAAGGTCATCGAAAAGCACAGGCAGGGCTGAGGTCCGTTCAAGAAAAAAAACCCGGATGGCCAGGCCATCCGGGCTGTAAATGGGGGTGCGCCGCGAACCGCGGGCAACGCGCCCCCTCCTTGATTGTTCAGGCGCCCACAGGCTTGCCGTCCTTCCGGCTGACCACGATCGTGGCGGACCGCGCGTCGCCGCCGCCGGCGCGCTTGGTGTTCCACACGCCGTTCGGGTGCTGGATGTTGATGAAGAAGGTCGCCAGGTCGGGCGTGTAGGCGATGCCCGTGATCTCGCAGCCCTTGGGGCCCACCAGGAAGCGCTTGGATTCGCCCGTTTCCTGGTCGACGTAGTACATCGAGTTGTTGCCGAAGATGTCGGTGATGTTCGAGCCCGTGCCCGAGTCGGTCTGCACCCACAGGCGGCCCTGGGGATCGACGCGGATGCCGTCGGGGCTGGAGAACTCGTCGCCCTTGATGTTGCCGGTCACGTTGGCCGCGGCGCCGTCCGCCGGATCCTGGCCGGCCAGCAGCAGCAGTTCCCATTCGAAGGTCGTGGCCAGCGGGGAATCGCCGCGCTCCTTCCAGCGCACGATGTGGCCGTGCGAGTTGCTGATGCGCGGGTTGGCGGCGCTGGTGCGCTTGCGACTGCCGTTGTTGGTCAGCGTGCAATAGACGGTCTTGTCCACGCCCACCGTGATCCACTCGGGACGGTCCATCAGCGTGGCGCCGGCCACGCGCGCGGCGACCTTGGTGTCGATCAGCACGTCGGCCTGGCTGGCGAAATTGACGATGGTGGGCCGGGGCGGCTGGTCCGGGGCGGTCTGCGTGTAGTTGCCCGGGTCGATGGCGTTCAGCGTCAGGTTGTTCTTGCCGTGCGTCAGCTCGACCCAGTTGCCGGTGCCGTCGTCGTTGAAGCGGGCGGCGTACAGCGTGCCTTCGTCCAGCAGGTTCAGGTTGGCGGCGCGGTTCTTGGGATCGTAGGCCTTGCTGGGGATGAACTTGTAGATGCAGCCCGGCGTGCCGTCGTCGCCCATATAGAACGCGACGCGGTTGGCCTCGTCCGTCATGTAGGCGGTGTTCTCGTGATCGAAGCGGCCCATGGCGGTGCGCTTGACCGCGGTCGAGGTCGGCGTGTAGGGGTCGATCTCGACCACCCAGCCGTAGCCCTTCTCGTCCTGCGTGGGATCCAGGTAGTTGTCGGTCGTCTCTTCGCAGGTCAGGTACGTGCCCCAAGGCGTCGGGCCGCTGGCGCAGTTGTTCAGCGTGCCCACCACCTTGCGGGTGCCGTTGACCGCCGAGGCGGCCGGACCGCCGACGTTGTAGACGGTGTTGCCGGTATAGCGCTTGTTGTAGCGGGAGTTGGCCTTGACCGACCACGTGCCGTCTTCGCCGCGCGCGATCTCGACGACCGAGACGCCGACGTTCGACAGCCGCGTCTTGGTGCCTTCCACGGTCAGGTTCAGCGTGGCGTTATCGGTGCTTTCGTGGTTCAGGACCAGCAGGCCGCCCTTGTTGGGGTCGACGCCGTCCAGCGCGTAGTAATGCATGCCATCGTGCTGGCCGCCGGCCTGCGTCTCGGTGTCCGGCCACGACTGGGGCGTGCCGGCGTATCCGGCGGAACCCGCCTCGCACTTGTCGCCGGCCGAGTACAGGACCTGCACCTGATAGTTCTTGGGCACGGTCACGGTGTCCTCCGTGATCTTGTCCGCCAGCCGCTCGAACTTGACCGAGTAGTCGGGGCCGACCGGATCGGTACCGCCGCCACCGCCTCCGCCGCCGCCCGGCGCGGGCGCGGAATCGCCATCGCTGCCACAGGCGGCAAGCGTCGTGGCGCCGAAGACCGACAGGATCGACAGACCGAAGCTGTTCCGAAGCAGCGTGCGGCGTGCGGGGTTGGCGGCGACGATCTCGTCGAACATCTGGCCGGGAACGGTGACTTCTCCCTGCGCCTCGCGAGACGGAGCGCGCAATTTATCTGTCAGGTAGGACATTCAAACCTCGTGGTGTGGAAAGACGGCATTAAGCTGCTAGTCAGCTTGACCGAGCGCGAGGTTAAAAGACCTACATGACATCCGGGTTACGGACGAAAAAAAGTCCGCCCCTCGAGGCGGACCTGGACGCGGCGAACGGAGATCAGCGCAGATGCGCGGTGGCTTCTTCCTCGACCATGGCCTTGATCTCCCGCGCCATCGGCTCGCGCAGTTCTTCCAGCACGTGCGCCACCAGCCCGATGGCGCGCGACATGACGCCTATGCCACGGACCACGCGCCAGGGAATACCCAGTTCGCTGGCGACCGCGGCGATGGCACCAGTGGCGTTGACCGGCAGGCTCTTGCCCAGCCGGGCCTGCGCCGCCTCGGCCACCGCCTGCATCAGCGCCACGTAGGGGCCGCCGAAACCGTTCTCGCCGGCGATCTCGAACAGCCGCGGGGCACGCGGATCGACCGGCTTGTGGATATGGTGGCCGATGCCCGGCACCGTGCGGCCGCGCGCCGCGTGCTCGTCGACGATGCGGGCGGCCAGGGCCGCGATGTCGCCGGGCTGGGCCGGGTCCGGCAACGCCTCCTGCAGCATGCGGGCGGCGTTCTCCATGCTGCCGACGAACACGCTGCCCAGGCCACTCAGCCCGGCCGCCACCGCGGCCTGCATGGCCTCGGGCGCGCCCGCCAGCGTCATGCGGGTCACGATGGCGCTGGGCGTCATGCCATGCTCGACCAGGATCACCGCCAGTGCGTTGAACACGCGCGACTCGCGCTCGTTGGGCAGGCGGTCCATCATTTCCAGAAAGGCCATGTCGCCCAGCGACACCTTGCCCATGATGTCCTGGCACAGGTCCAGCCCCTTGATGGTGATCTTGTCTTCGGTGCTCCAGCAGATGTCGGTCTTGAGTTGCTTGCGCTTGGCCATGGGTCGTGTCTCCTTCGGGGTCCGGTTCGCATTGTGCCCGCGGCGGGCGGGCGATGGGTTCAGGCTTGCAGGTCCACGGTCCGTTCCTTGACGGCGGGATCCTCGCGCAGCAGGTTCTTGGCGATCTTGTGCGTGGGCGTGTGCGGCAGCTCGGGCAGCAGCGCCACGTAGCGCGGCACCTTGATGGCGGCCAGCCTGTCGCGGCACCACTGCGCCACCTCGGCCTCGGCCAGCGAGACGCCCGGGCGCGGCGCCACCACCACCAGGATCTCGTCCTCGCCCAGTTCGGAGGGCACGGCCAGGGCCGCCGCCTCGAACACGGCGGGGTGCTCGTTGATGACCATCTCGAGTTCGGCGGCGGCGATGTTCTCGCCGCGGCGCCGGATGATGTCCTTCTTGCGCGAGACGTGGAAGAAGAAACCGTCGGCATCGCGCCGGACCAGGTCGCCTGTCTTGAGCCACTCGCCGTCGAAGGCCTGGCGGGTCTGTTCGGGGTCGCGGAAATAGCCCTGCATGACGATGGGCGTGGCCACCCAAAGCTCGCCCACCTCGTCCACGCCCACGTCGCGGCCGGCGTCGTCGACCACCCGGCAGCGCGCCCAGGGCCGGGCCGGATCCGGGTGCGCGGCCACCACGCCCATGCTGCCCGGCTTGTCCGGTCCGTCGTAGGGATTGCAGGTGACGCCGGGGATCTCGGTCATGCCGAATCCCGAAAACAGGTGTGGCACCCCGAATTCATCGCGAAACGCGGGCGCGGATTTCCTGCGCACGCCATACACCACGCGCAGGCGGTGATCGGGCCGGTACTCGCGCCGGTCGCGGGAGGCCAGGATGGTGCCGATGGCCTCGATGATGTTGACCACCGTGGCGCCGTTGTCGGCCGCCACCTGCCAGAAGGTCGAGGCGGAAAAGCGCGGCACCAGGATCATCGCCGCCCCGGACGCCAGCACGCCGCCCACCGAGTAGAACAGCGCATTCATGTGGAAGAACGGCAGGATGATCATCAGCCTGTCGTCCGGTTGCAGGTGCACGCGCGCGACGTTGGCCTCGCCGGCGGTCACGAGGTTGTACTGGCTGTGCATGACGCCCTTGGGAAACCCCGTGGTGCCGGACGTGTAGATGATGACGCAGGTATCGGATGGTGCCGGAACGGGCAGCGGCGCCTCGTCCACCGGCTGCGCCAGCGCGGCGGCCAGCGATCCGGCATCGTCCTGCGGGCCGTCTGTCGTCATCAGCCAGGCAGGCGCCGGCAACGCGGCGGCGATCGGCCGCACCAGGTCAAGAAGGCGTGTCTCGGCCAGGATGCCCTGCACCTGGGCGTGCCGCAGCGCATAGTCCATCTCGCGCGGACCGAAATCCGGATTGACCGGCACCATGGTGGCCCCCAGCCGGGCCAGCGCGAACAGCGCCAGCACGTGCGCCTTGTCGTTGCGTCCGGCCACCGCCACGCGCGAGCCGGGACCTGTTCCCCGCGCGGCCAGGACCCGGGCCAGGTGTTCGTAGCGCCGGCCGAATTCGGCCCAGGTCCAGCACTCGCCGTCCTGGATCAGGAAGGGTTCCGCGGCGCGGTCGACGCACCGGCTCAGGAAGGCATCGTGCAGGGTCCCGTCATGGGGACGATAGCGGTTCAGGACTTCGAGTGGACTTTGCATGGTCGAGCGGCCGGAACAGGATTCGACCTTGCCAGTTTACTTCCTGGATACGTGCGTGCACAATTGTATTCAAACGAATACCGATAGTGCCCGACCACCGCCTGCGGCGGCGCCACGGGCGCGAACCCCGGCCCCCTCAGGAGGAGACATGAAGCACGCATTCGGCGCAGCGGTCTGTCTGGCCGCTTTCGCCCTGCCCGGCCACGCCGCGCCGGCCGACCACTATCCCGAAAAACCCGTCCGCATCGTGGTTCCGTTCGCCGCGGGCGGCGGCGGCGATTTCATCGCCCGCGCCTTCGCCGACAAGCTGTCGGCCACCCTCAAGCAGCCGGTCATCATCGACAACCGCGGCGGCGGCAATACCGTGACGGGCACCGAAGCCGTCGCCAAGGCCGAACCCGACGGCTATACGCTGCTGATCGTCAGCCCCAGCTTCGCCACCAATCCCACGCTGCTGCCCAGGCTGCCCTACCGGACGCCCGACGATTTCGCGCCCATCGGCCTGGTCATCACCTATGCGATGGGCCTGGCCGCGCGCGCCAACCTGCCCGCCAACGACATCCCCCAATTGCTGGAGCTGGCCGCCAGGCAGCCGGGCAAGCTGACCATCGCCACCTCGGGCGAGGGATCCGCCTCGCACATGGCCACCGAGCTGTTCAAGGCCGCCACCCACGCCAACATCCTGGACGTGCCGTACCGCGGCGCCGGACCCGCCATGCTCGACGTCGCCAGCGGCCACGTGGATCTCGCGTTCACCGGCCTGTCGCAGATCAAGCCCCACCTGGACAGCAAGCGGGCCAAGCTGCTGGCCACGAGCGGACTGCGGCGCCTGCAGTCGGCGCCCGACATCCGGACCATCGCCGAACAGGGCGTCAAGGATTTCGAGGCGGTGGTGTGGTGGGGCATGTTCGCGCCGGCCGGCACGCCCAAGCCGATCATCGACAAGATCAACGGCGCGCTGCGCATCAGCCTCGCGGATCCGGAGGTGGCCAAGCGATTCGAGGTCATCGACGGAGAGGTGCGCGTGTCATCACCGGAGGAATTCGACCGCTTCGTGCGCGAGGAGATCAAACGCTGGGGCAAGCTGCTCAAGCCTTCCAAGGCCACGACGGCTTCGCCTTGAACGGGAGCGGCGGGCCAGGGCAGGGGACGGACTTGGTTATGATCCCTGCTTTGCCACCCGCCATTCCGCCGTCCATGCCCAGAAAGAAAGCGGCTCCCGCCGTGCCCAGCGCGAAGAGCCTGGGACAGACCTCGTGCTCGCGCGGCGAGCAGGCCTACCAGTATGTGCGCACCGCCATCCACACCGGCGAACTGGCTCCCGGCACGCGGTTGCGCGAGATCGAACTGGCCGAGCTGCTGGGCCTGAGCCGCACGCCCGTGCGCGAGGCCCTGAGCCGCCTGGAGAACGAAGGGCTCGTCGTGAACGAATCCGGCCGCGGACTCATCGTGACCGAGCTCGATCAGAGCATGGTCAACGAACTGTACGTCATGCGCGAGGTGCTGGAAGGCACGGCCGCGCGGCTGGCCGCGCGCCACGCCTCCGACGTGGAAGTCTCGGCCCTGCGGGAGATCGCCGACCGCGATGCCCACCTGGCCGGCCAGCCCGAGCAGCTCGCGATCAACAACCGCTTCTTCCATGACACGCTGTACCGCTGCGCTCACAACCGCTATCTGCTGAAGACGCTCAATTCGCTGCAGGAATCGATGGCGCTGCTGGGTCCCACCACCTTGACCATTCCGGGTCGCGCCGACAGCAGTTCGCGCGAACACCAGGAAATGGTGGCGGCGCTGGAGCAGCGCGACCCCGATCTTGCCGAACGCATCACACGGGAACACATCCGCGCCGCCTACAAGGTGCGGCTGACCCGCATGCTTCGCGCGCTGTGACCCGCGCCCCTGGCCGGGTGATAGTTGCCTCTCCGCAACTATCACCCGCGCCGTCACGTACGACCCGATGCCAGGACCTTGGCCGCGCTGGTTTGCTGTAACGCAGCATCCCTTTGCACGGGCGCGGTCGGCCCACGCCATGGCATCCGCACACCTTTCCATCCGGACCAGGGCCATGCCACGCGATGCTGCGCCGCATGATCGTTGCGATGCGCATCGACCCCGGCCACGCCATGCCCGCACGGCCGCCAATGCTCCCACCGCGCCTGCCCCGGAGAGCCAGCTCGAGCGCCGTGCCATGCTCAACCGGGCATACAATGTTCGTTCACGTGCCGCTACTGTTCTACATATAAAACAATGGATTCCTCGCTTACCGATCAGGCGCTCGCCTATCATCAGTTCCCCATTCCCGGAAAGATCTCCGTCGTCCCCACCAAGCCGCTCGACAACCAGCACGACCTGTCGCTGGCCTATTCGCCCGGCGTCGCCGCCGCGTGCGAAGCCATCGCCAACGACCAGCAGTCCACGCGCTACTACACCTCGCGCTCGAACCTGGTGGCGGTCATCTCGAACGGCACCGCCGTGCTCGGCCTGGGCAACATCGGCCCGTACGCCGCCAAGCCGGTCATGGAAGGCAAGGCCTGCCTGTTCCAGAAGTTCGCGGGCATCAACGTCTTCGACATCGAGCTGGCCGAGACGGACCCCGACAAGCTGGTCGACGCCATCGCGATGATGGAGCCCACGTTCGGCGGCATCAATCTCGAGGACATCAAGGCGCCCGAGTGCTTCTACATCGAGCGCAAGTTGACCGAGCGCATGTCGATCCCGGTCTTCCACGACGACCAGCACGGCACGGCCATCGTCGCCTCCGCCGGCATCGTCAATGGCCTGAAGCTGGCCGAGAAGTCGCTGGACCAGGTCAAGCTGGTCTGCTCGGGCGCCGGCGCCGCGGCCATCGCCTGCCTGGACCTGCTGGTGCGCCAGGGGCTGAGGAAGGAGAACATCCTGCTGGTGGATTCCAAGGGCGTGGTCTACGAAGGCCGCGACGCGTCGATGGAGTTCAACAAGTCGCGCTATGCCACCACCAGCACCGCGCGCACGCTGGCCGACGCGGTCAAGGACGCCGATGTCTTCCTGGGTTGCTCCGCCGCCGGACTGCTGACGCCGGAAATGGTCTCGACCATGGCGCTGCGCCCCCTGATCCTGGCGCTGGCCAATCCCGAACCCGAGATCCGTCCGGAAGTGGCCCGCGCCGTCCGCTCGGACTGCCTGATCGCGACGGGACGTTCGGACTACCCGAACCAGGTCAACAACGTCCTCTGCTTCCCCTTCCTGTTCCGCGGCGCGCTGGACGTGGAGGCCATGCGCATCACCGACGAGATGAAGCTCGCCTGCGTGAACGCCATCGCCAATCTTGCACAGCAGCCCATCCCGCCTGAAGTCGCCAAGGCCTATCCCAACCACAAGCTGGAATTCGGCCCCGACTACTTCATTCCCACGCCGTTCGATCCCCGCCTGATCAGCGAAGTCGCGTCCGCCGTCGCACTGGCCGCGATGGATTCGGGCGTCGCGCGCCGTCCCATCGGCGACATCGACGCCTATCGCCAGTCGCTGCTGAAGTAGTCTTCCCACACGCTGGCGCGGGAGCGGAACGGCAATTTGCCTTCCGCTCTGGCGGCGAGCGGATCATCACCTGCTGGATACCCATCCGGGGCACAGCGGATCCGGCTCAGCCGGTCCGCCAGTGCCGCCCCTCGGAGGGGCGCGCGAAGCGCGTAGGGGGGATCCATCCATAGAGGGCTTCTCATGTCGTCGTTCACGCACAAGATCGTCTTCCTGGACCGGGCCAGCCTGCAGGCCACCATCCGGCCGCCCGCCTTCCCCCACGCCTGGGTCGATCACGAGATCACGTCCCGCGACGAGGTGGTGGCGCGATTGAAGGATGCGTCCATCGCGGTCACCAACAAGGTGCCGCTGCGCCGCGCCGAACTGGACCAGTTGCCGGCGCTGAAGATGATCGCCGTGGCGGCGACGGGCACGGACATCATCGACCTGGCCGCTTGCCAGGAACGCGGCATCGTCGTGTCGAACATCCGCAACTACGCCACGGCCTCACTGCCCGAGCACACCTTCGCGCTCATCCTGGCGCTGCGCCGCAACCTGCGCGCCTATGCCGCCGACGTCGAAGCCGGCAAGTGGCAGCGGTCGCAGCAGTTCTGCTTCCTCGACTATCCCATCCGCGACCTGGCCGGCAGCCGGCTGGGCATCGTGGGCTACGGCGCGCTGGGACGGTCCGTGGCCGCGCTGGGCCGCGCCTTCGGCATGGAGATCTGCGTCGCCAGCCGCTCGCCGGTGGACGAGCCAGGTATCGTGAACCTGCCCCTGCCGGAACTGCTGCGCACCGCGGACGTCGTCACGCTGCACCTGCCGCTCAGCGCGGCCACTCGCAACATGATCGGCCGCGCCGAGCTGGCATCCATGAAGCCCACCGCGCTGCTCATCAACACCGCCCGCGGCGGGCTGGTGGACGAGGCGGCGCTGGCCGAGGCCCTGCGCGCCGGCACCATCGCCGGTGCCGGCTTCGACGTGGCCGACGGCGAACCGCCCACCGACGCCAATCCGCTGCTGCACGTCGGGCACCCCAATTTCATCCTGACCCCGCACGTCGCCTGGGCCAGTCAGGAAGCCATGCAGACGCTGGCCGACCAACTGGTGGACAACCTGGAAGCCTTCGTCGCGGGCAAGCCGCGCAACGTGGTCCTGCCCAAGTAAGGCCAAGGCGGACCATGCGCGATCATGGCTCGCCTTGCGCCAGCGAGCGCAGCCGCGCGGCCCGCTCACCATAGCGGCCGGCTTCGGCCATCCGGCCCTGGCTCCGGTAGAGCGCCTCGAGATTCAGCAGCAAGGGCAGCAGGCGCACGTCCTCCGACCCCACCGCCCGGTCGGCCAACCCCAGAGCTTCCAGGAACATCGGCTCGGCCTGGCCGAAGCGCCGCTGGCGATAGACATGCGCCGCCAGGTAGTTCAAGGCCCGCGCCTGGCCCAGCAAGGCCTCCGGCACCTCCCCCTGTTCACGATAGATCTCCAGCGCACGCGCATGCAGGGGCTGCGCCTGGCCCGGGTCGCCTTGCGCCTCCAGCACCAGCGCCTGGTTGGCCACCACGCGCGCGGTATCCAGGCTGCCCGGTCCCGTACGGGCCTCGACGATGGGCAGGGCGCGAGCCAGCAGTTCCCGCGCGGGTCCATAGGCCTTGCGCGCCAGCTCGCCCATGGCCAGTTCGTTCAACTGCGCCGCCAGCGCCAGGCTGTGGGGATCATCCCGTTCCAGATGCTCGACGATACGTCGCCGCCATGTGGCGGACGGCTCGTGCAGGCCCTGGCCATCGAGCAGGTCCGCCAGGGCGATGGCGGTGCGCGTCCAGGCGTGGGACACGGGCCCCGGCGTTTGCCCCCGCAAAGCCAGCGCCTGTTCGAACGCGCCGCGGGCGGCCGCGGCATTGCCCGAGGCCACGCTGGCACGCGCCCGCCGCTCGAGCGCGTCGGCCTGGTCGGCAAGCGGCAGCGCGACGGCATCCGCGTCCAGCCGCCGGTCGTAGGCCCGCGCCTCGTCGGCATGCCCCAGTCCCGCATGCGCGCGCGCCAACGCCGACAGCGCCTGGGCCCGCAGCGGAAGCATGGCCTCGTCATCCTGCCGGGCATCGGCGATCGCCAGGGCGCGTTCATAGGGAACCAGGGCGGCGTCGGCGCGCCCCAGGACATCGAGCGCTTTGCCCAGGTTGAGCGCCAGCGTGGCGGTGTTCGGATGCGCCCCCAGCGCCTGCTCGCTCAGAGCCAGCGCCTGCCGCAACAGACCGGCGGCCTCTTCGCCTCGCCCCTGTGCCTGTTGGGCCAAAGCCAGCGCGTTCAGGCTGCTCGCGACGAAGGGCTCTTTCCTGCCGCCGGCCACGCGCGCCAGGGCGAGCGCCCGGCGGGCCTCCTGTTCGGCCTGGACGTAGTTGCCGGCGGCGTACTGCCGCACGGCGGAGCCGTACGAGACCTCCCAATCGGCCTCGGAGGCCGCGCGCACGGGCGCTGCCACGCTCATGCACGCCAGCAGCAAGCATGACGACAGCAGACACCTCATGGAAACGGCCGGAGCGTCATCGGAAATAGAAGACCGACGGCTGGTACTGGAAGGTCCAGTCCGGACGTTCGGCCACCCTGAAGGTCCACGAAACCGGCCGTTCGTGGTTACCGCTTGCCGGCTCGGCTGCCGCATCCACCGACAGGTTCAGGGCGACGACGATGGACTCGCCCTTGCGGACGATCTGATTGTCCACCAGGCCGCCGAAGGACGGCTGGAATCCGCCCACCGTGGCGCTGACCGCCACGCCGGTGATGGTGTAGTCGCGATCGTACGCCGTCAGCCGGTAGTAGGCCACGCCGCTGCCGCGCTTGGCGGCCTCCTCCGGATTGCTGACGGGCGACCACATGAAGAACGTCGGCGCGTAGGACGGGCTGAACGGGAACAGCTTCTGCGTCAACCCCGTGGCATCCGACGCGGTGGGCGTGGACGCCTGCTCCAGCAGCAGCGTGGGATAGCCGGAACGCACGACGGCAGGAACACTGACCGCGAACGGACCGACCCGGTCGGTGCCATCGTAGGCCAGGAGCTCCAGCGTGTAGTTGCCCGGCACCGACGGCGCCAGGCCTACGTCGGCGCAGTCCCACGTCCGGTAGGCCAGGATCTCCGCCCAGTAAGCCGCCCACGTCACGTTGTTGGCCGCTCCCCACGCATCGGTATAGCTCCTGCCGTTCTGGCATGCGCCATTGGTCAGCAGCTTGAACGCGTTGCCGGCCGGCTCCTGCGTCACGGACCACAGATAGGTGAGCTTGTCGCCGTCGGGATCGAAGGCGCTCGACGTCAACGAGAACCCGTTCCAGGTCTCCAGCGTCTCGTTCAAGCCCGTCACGCTGTTGGTGTATGCGAGCGTCCCGTTCCGGCCCAGCACCATGGGCTGCTCGGCGCTGTACGGCAAGGTCGGGGCCACGCGCACCGTGGGCGCGTGGTTCTGCGACTTCGCCAGCAGGGTCACCTTCGAGACGGTCCGACTCGTGAAACCGTGGCTGTCGGTCACCCTCAGGCCTGCGGTGTAGGGCCCGGCCTTGTCCGGCGTGATCGTCGGCTTGTCGGTGTTGGCGTTCTGCAATTCGGCCGTGCTGCCGTCGGGCCGGTCGAGCAGCGTCCATGCATAGGTCAGCCGGTTGCCGTCGGGATCGGTGCTGCCGGCGCCGTCCAGCGTGACGCGGCGGCCGATCAGGGTCGAGGTATTGCCGGTGCTGATGGCGGCGCTGGCCGTGGGAGCGCGATTGGCCCCCAGCAGCGCGGTATAGGTCTGCCTGACCGCATTGCTGGTGGCGCCCTCGGCATCGCGCACCCGCAGCTCTATCGTGTAGTCGCCCCTGACCGTCGGCGTGAAATTGCTCTCGTTGCCCTTGTCCAGCACCGAGTTGGCGATCGGGTCCCATTCCGCAGGATAGCTGATCCACGTCCATTCATAGGCGGGATACGGATAGGTGTAGTCCGGGTCATAGGCACCGCCGAAACCGATCATCCGGAACGGCGCGCCCAACTCGGCCTCGTAGGTGTTGTTGGAATAGGGCACCAGCGGGCTGATCAAGCCGGGCGCCAGATTGGCCTCTCCCTGGGGTTTGACGACGCCGATCTGCACGCTCTTCTCGCTTGTCGATATCCCGTCGAACACTCGCAGCGTCACCCCCACGCTGCCGACCACGTTGGGCGTGAACACCGCGCGAGCCGTGGCGGCATGCTCGATGACCGCGGTCGAGCCATAGCCGCTGAAATCGTTCGAGAAGCTCCACCGGTACTGCAGCCGGCTCTTGTCGGCGGGCGTGTCCGGGTCGTAGGTTGCCGAGGCATCCAGCACCACCTGGCTGCCGCGATCGACCTTGATCCCCGTCGACTGGCCGTTCACCGAGAACTCCACCACCGCCGGCACGTTGCCCTTCACGACGTTGACCGAGACCTCGTCGGCCCTGCTGACACGCTCGCCGTAGGCCACGACCAGGCTCGCCCGGTAGACGCCCGGAACGTCGGCCGAGAAGCGGGGCCGTACGTTGCCCGGCTGGTCCAGCATCGCCTTGCTGCCATCGGGCACCTGCACCAGCGTCCAGCGGTAAACCAGCCGGCTGGCGTCGCCGCCCTCGGGCGGCTGGCTGCCGGTGCCGTCCAGCTGGACGGCGCCGATCAGCGTATTGCTGTCCGCGCCGGCATTGGCCACGGGATCGAGGCTCGTGGCCTTCACGATGGTCTCGGCCGTGCCGCTGTCCGCGTTGCCGTCGTTGACGACCAGCCGCACCACGTAGTTGCCGGGCTGATCGGGAACGAACGTGGCCTTGGTCGAGGCGCCCGACAGCGTGGTATCGCTGCCGACCGGCTTGCCGCCCAGCGACCAGCGGTAGGTCAGCGCGCCGCCGCCGGGCGAGCTTGCCGTAGCCGTTACCGTCACGGTGGCGCCGACTTCCACCGAGGCACGATCCGGGGAGATCGAAGCGGTGGGCGCGGCGACGCGCGGGCCGTCGTCGCCTCCTCCTCCGCAAGCGGCCAGCAGCAGGGCCGTACCCAGCCCCAGGAATAGATGTCGGAATGCGGGTCTCATGATGCGAATTTCCTTTGCGCGAATCAGAACTGCAGCGTGACGCTCATCCTGGCGGTGCGGCCCGGGGCCGGAACCAGCCCCAGGCTGAGCGCGTCCAGGTAATAGCGGTCGGTCAGGTTGTCGATGTTGAAATCGATGCTCAGGCGGTCGTTGACCTTGTAGCTGGCGAAGAAATCGAAGATCCGGTAGGCGTGCCACTGCACGGGCGCGGCGTAGGCGATGCCCCCGGTGGAGGTCTGGTCGTCGTACGTGGGGACCGCGTTGCGCTTGCCCATCAGCGTTCCGCGCAGGCCCAGCGTCAGCCGGCGGTCCAGCAGGCGCGTTCCGACCAGCAGGCTGGCGTGCCACTTGGGCGGAATCATGTTGTTGACGTAGCTGGCCGCGATGCCGTAGTCGGTGCAGGTCACGCGGCGGTAGCTGCCGGTCAGGCAGGTCTGGATGCGGGTGTAGCCGGTGGCGCCGAACTGCGTGAAGAACCGGCCCAGGTCGTACGAGCCGGACAGCTCGATGCCGTTGAACGAGGCGCTGTCGATGTTACGCATGCGGAAGATTCCCGCGTTGACGCCGGTGCTGTTGTCCTCCCACGTGTTGGGAATCGTACGCGTCAGATAGTCCCTGACCGTGTTGTGGAAGTAGGCGAGCTTGACGCGGAACTTGTCATGGCTTTTCCAGAGCCCGTCCTTCAGGTAGTTGATGCCGACCTCCCGGTTGTAGGCATGTTCGGGGCGCAGGTTGCTGTCCAGGGTCGGCGCCGCCGAGAATCCCGACGAGCTCTCGAACAGGCTGGGCATGCGCAGCGCCTCGGCATAGCTGGCGTAGAACTGCAGGCCCGCCAGCGGCTCCCAGGTCAGGCTGGCCATGGGCGTGGTGCCGCTTTTCCGATTCGAGTAGTAGACGGGGTCGCACTCCCCGTCGCCGTCGTCGTCGAAGCAGTACTGGCTGTTCTTGTCGATCACCGTCGCGTTGTCGTCCTGCGACCGGAAACGCATGTAGCGCAGGCCGGCGTCGAACGTGAGGCTGCCCGTCGGCTTCCACTGCACGGCGCCGAACAGGCTGTACTCGTTGCGCGATCCGTTGCGGAAGTAGTACTTGGGCGCCTTCTCGTCGTCGCCCGTGGTGCCTATGTCTTCCCACTGCCCCGAGGCGCCGTAATCGACCTTGATCTCGCCCCAGCGGTGCAAGCGCAGGGTATTGGTCAGGTCCAGTCCCCGGCGCTTGTATTTCTCGGCCGAGTTGTACGACTCGCCGCCCAGTTGCGCCACGGCCTTCGAATAGTTCCGGTTCAGGCTGTCGGTGTCGGTCATCCACAGGTTGGCGCGCAGGTCGACGTAATCGCTACCCGCAGGCTGCCAGTGATACCGGGCGGTGTAGGTATTCGCGGTGACCTGGCTGTTCTCGGTCTGCTCCACCACGCCGAACCAGATCAGTTGCGACGGCATGAGCTGCCCGTAGGTGCTGGTGTAGCGCAGGTAGCTCAGCTCCAGCTCCTGGTCGTGGGGCAGGTAGAAACGCGTCTTCAGCAGTGTCGATTCGCTGTCGTAGTTGGTGTTGACCACGCGTTCGCCGGCGCGGATGCGCGAGGCGCCTTCCAGGCGCGGCACGATCTCGGTATAGAAACCGCGGTCGTAGGTCTCGGACAGGTCCACCCACGGCGTGGGCCCATGCTTGCCCGCGTAGTAATTGCCCTGGCTGCGGCGCGCGTGGGCCGCGACCAGGTCGACCTGTTCCCAGCGCTTGGCGAAGGCCACGCTGCCGGCATGGCCCTTGGGATCGAAGGTGCCCGGCCGGTCCAGGGTCTCGTTCGTGCCGTAGATGCCGGACAACTCATGGCCCGCGCACAGGCTGGGGCTGGCGCAATCGGTACGGTATCCCCCGCCGCCGCCCAGGATGCCGCCCACGTTGTAGCCCGAGCGCGTGCCCGGCGCGGACGCCGAGCCGCTGTTGTTGCCGATGGCGGTGCCGCGGATGCGCAGCCCTATGCTCTCTCCCCGCCGGACGATGTCCTCGGCGTTCAGGGTGCGCATGCTGACCAGGCCGCCCACGGCGCCTGCGCCCTGGGCACTGAGCGTGGGGCCCTTGTTGATGTCGATGCCGCCGATCAGGTCAGGATCGACGAAACTGCGCGAGGACACGCCCGCATAGCCCCGGTAGACGGTGGTCTCCTGGCGCGCGCCGTCGACCAGCACCGGCACGCGGCCTTGTCCCTGCATGCCCCGGATGTTGATGTCCAGCCCGCCGCTGTTGCGGTTCTCGCCCACGAGCACACCCGGCGTACCCTGGAAGATGTCGCCCACCGACGTGCCGCGGAAGCGCTCGATGTCGTCGCGGCTGATATGGCTGGACGACCCGGCGGTGCGATAGGGCGCATCTTCCGGCCGGATCGCATCGGCCTCGACGTGCACCGTCGGCAGGTAGCCGATCTCGCTGGCGTCTGCCGGTGTCTTCTTCAACGTGTAGCCGCCGCCGCGCGCATCCAGCTCATAGCCCGTACCCGCCAGCAGGGCCGCGAAACCGCCCTCCACCGTGTACGGCCCACGCAAGCCCTGGCTGCGGATACCGGCCAGTTGGTCGGCATCGAACGAGAACGCGACGCCGGCCTGCGCCGCGAACTCGGCCAGCACATGCCCGAGCGGCCCCGGCCCGATGGCATAGTCGCGGCTCGCCTGGCCGGGCGGCTCGCCGGCCGCCGCGTGAACGGCGGCAGCCGGGGCGAGGAGCAGAAAAACGGCCAGCAGG
Source organism: Pigmentiphaga kullae (assembly GCF_004216695.1). Classification (GTDB taxonomy): domain Bacteria; phylum Pseudomonadota; class Gammaproteobacteria; order Burkholderiales; family Burkholderiaceae_B; genus Pigmentiphaga; species Pigmentiphaga kullae. Next base: position 1,143,735 of record NZ_SGXC01000001.1, on the reverse strand, counting down.
GCGGCGGCCAGCGCACGGGCTGGCGGGCCCTCCTGGGGGCGGAACGCGTGAGACGGCATGATTTCCTTCGTCGGGTATGTCCAGTCCCCCGCCGCGATGAGCGGGGTACCTATCCATACCGGACGAGGCGCGGAAAAGTATCAGTGGGCGTCGTACTCGACCATGACCCAGTAGGGCGTGCGGCGAACGACCCTGACAGGCATGGTCCTGGCCAGCAACGCCAGGCCGGCGTCGGTATCCTGCAGCGGAAAGGCGCCCGACACACGCAGCGACGCTGCGTCCGCCGTGCTGTAGAGTAGTCCGCGCCGATGGCGTCCCAGTTCCGCGAGCAGCGCGTCCAGGCGCATGTCCTTGGCGACCAGCATGCCCTGGCGCCAGGCCAGGTCCGCCGGCCCGGCCACGCCCACCGGGCTGTTCCAGCCGGCCGAAAAACGCAGGGACTGGCCGGGCGCGAGGACGGTGAAGGACTGGGCCTGCCCGGCGCGGCGCAAGGCCACGTGGCCGTCGTATACCGAGACTGCCGTGGCCGCGTCGAGCTGGCGCACCGCGTAGCGCGTGCCCAAGGCACGCGCCTGGCCATCCGCGGTCTCCACCAGGAAGGGGCGCTTGACGACGGCCCGATCAGGCGCGGTCTCGACCAGGATCTCGCCCGCGCGCAGGATCAGGCGGCGCTCGCGCGCGTCGAACTTCACGTCGACCGCGCTCCGGGTGTTCAGGACCAGGCGCGTACCGTCCGGCAGCGACAGCTCCCGGATCTCGCCGACGCCGCTGGCATGATCTGCCAGGAACACCTGCGCCTCCTGGGTGCGGGCCGCGATCCAGGCAGCCGGGATCACACCCATGCCCGCCAGCGCCGCCAGGACACGGCGGCGGGTGCGCCCGCTGGCACCCGCCGCCAGCTTGGGCAGCACCTGCCGGCCCAGTTCGGGCGGCACCTGCCGCAGGATGCCAAGGACTTCCTCGGCGCGGCGCCAGGCCTCTTCGTGACGGCGGCTCAGCCTGCGCCAGGCCAGCAGCTCGCGCATGTCCTGCGGCGACAGCGGTCCCCCCTGCAGCCGCACGAGCCAGTCGGCGGCCTCGCCGTACACCTGGGCGTCGGGCGGCGTGTCGGCGCGGCTCACAGCATCTCCATGCAGGCGATGAAGGCGCGGCGCATGTGGCGCTTCACGGATATCTCCGCCATGCCCAGTCGCTGCGCGATCTCGGCGTATTTCAGCCCGTCGATCTGAGCCATCAGGAACACCACCCGCACGCGTTCGGGCATCTCGCCCAGCATGCGGTCGATGCGCAGCAGTGCCTCGCGCACACTGGCCTGGGCCTCGGCCGACGGAGCCAGCGGCTCGGGCTGACCGGCCAACGCTTCCCGGTACAGCCGCGCCACCTCCTGGTGGCGCCAGTGGTCCACCAATAGCGCCTTGGCGATGTGCACCAGCAGGGCACGAGGCTCGGGCCCCAGGTCGGCCAGGCTGCGCCGCACCAGGAGACGCATGAACGTATCCTGCGCGAAATCGGCCGCGTCGGCCGGGCTGTCGACCCGGCGCCTGAGCCACCCCACCAACCAGCCATGGTGGCTGGCATAAAGCGTGTGCAATCCATCCTGCGCTGTCGTGGAACCCGCGGCCATCTCGTCACCGCGTCCGGGATGAACGCGCTTTAATGATAATGATTCTTATTATTCATTTTTGGCGAGCAAGTGGCAAGAGCTGGCGGAACGGGTGCTCGCGTACGTGCAACTCCCCATGGGCAATCCTCGGCCGGCGGCTGCTTGGAACGAAGCCTGCGGGCTAATGTGAAGGGGTCTTTCAAGGACCTTCCATGCAGCCCTCTACCGATTCCGTTTCCTCCCCCGCGCCCTGGTTCGCGCCACCGGGGTCCTTCATGTTGTCGGAACCGGGGCATCCGCTGCCGGCAGCGCCCTCCCGGCGGGCATCTCCCCCTCTGCTCGACCTGCGCAACGACCTGGTCTTCAAGCTGCTGTTCACGCGGGCGCCGCACCTGCTGGCCGACCTGATCAACGCCGTGCGCCACGACGAGACCCCGATCGTCGTCGAACGCATCCTCAATCCGCAGATCGATGCCGGTGATCTGGACGGCAAGACCATCGTGCTGGACCTGCATGCGCGCGACGCGACCGGCCAGCTCTACAACATCGAAATGCAGGTGCGGCGCTACGAGCGCTGGCCGGCCCGCAGCGCCTACTACCTGGCCCGTACGCTGTCCGAGCAGATCCAGCGCGGCCAGGACTACGAACTGCTCAAGCCGGCGATCGCCATTCACTTCCTGGCGCACGATCTGTTCGACGATCCCGAACAGGCGGACTGGCGCTTCGAATTGCGCGACCGGCGCCAGCCCGCGATACGACTGGGCAAGGAGCTCCAGTTGCATATAATCGAATTGCCCAAGGCGGAGCGCCTGGGGTGCCTGCCGGCGGCGCTGTCGGCCTGGGTCGCGTGCTTCCAGCACGGATGGGAGGAAGCCGGCATGAAGGACATCACTCACGAGCCGGTGCGTGAAGCGGTCGGAAGGCTGAAAGTCCTGACCATGGACGAGGACGCACGCTGGCGCGCGTACTCCCGTGAAAAAGCGATCGCCGACAATGCGGCGGCGCTGGCCTACGCGACCCGGACAGGGATGGAGCAAGGCCTTGAACAAGGTCGTGCGCGAGGTCTTGAGCAGGGCCTTGAACAGGGCCTCGAGCAAGGGCGTGAACAAGGCCTCGTCCAGGGCCGCCGGCAAGGCGAGTCCGCCCTGCTTGAACGCCTCCTGGCCCGCCGCTTCGGCCCTCTGCCCGATGCCACGATCCAGCGCTTGCGCGACGCCTCGGACGCCGAGCTGGAAACCTGGTCCGTCAACATCCTGGATGCCGCGACACTGGCCGAGGTATTCGGCGAATAGGCCGCGCTACTCGCCGCCCGGCGCCTGCCGCCAGCGTCCATACCCCGCCGCCCGCAGTTCGCAGGCGGGGCAGGTCCCGCACCCGTAGCCCCAATCGAATCGCTTGCTGCGATCGCCCAGGTAGCAGGTATGACTGTGCTCGGCCACGACCTCGACCAGCGCGTCCCCGCCCAGGTCCTCGGCCAGCTGCCAGGTCTGGGCCTTGTCCAGCCACATCAGCGGCGTCTCGAAGGTGAAGCGCTGCCCCATGCCCAGCGACACCGCCACCTGCAGGGCCTTGACGGTATCGTCGCGGCAATCGGGATAGCCGGAGAAATCGGTCTCGCACATGCCGCCGACCACGATCTCCAGCCCGCGGCGATAGGCCAGCGCCGCCGCCATGGTCAGGAAGACCAGGTTGCGTCCGGGGACGAAGGTGTTGGGCAGTCCGGCATCGGTTAGCTTGATCTCGGTGTCGCGCGTGAGCGCGGTATCGCTCAGGGCGCCCAGCACCGACAGGTCGATGGCGTGGTCCTCGCCCAGCCGGGGTGACCAGTCCGGGAAGCGGGCGCGGATCTCGCGCAGCACGTTCCGGCGGGCGTCGAGTTCCACGCGATGGCGCTGGCCGTAGTCGAAACCCACGGTCTCGACCAAGGCGTAGCGGTCCAGGGCCCAGGCCAGGCAGGTCGTGGAGTCCTGGCCGCCGGAGAACAGGACGAGTGCCTTGCGCGCGTCCATCAATCGATCACCGCGGCGCAGGCGTCGGTGGGCGCGGCGGCGACGTCGCCCACCACGGGGACGATCTTGAGGCCGGCGGAGGCGATGCGGCAAGGCGCGGCCACCACGCCGCAGCCGTTCAGCGCAGCCGCGAAGACGAAGACAAACAGAAGACTTTTCATGGAACCCTGGCAGGAGAGTCGTGCGTGTCGCCACCAGGGTAGCATTATGAGATGGCGCCGCGGCGCCCGGTACATGGCCGATCAGGCCTTGGCCAGAACCGGCTTGGCACGCGACCGGCCCAGGTCCGGCAGGAAGGCGGTCAAGAGGCCCAGCAGCGGCAGGAACGAGCACAGGTGGTAGACGTATTCGATGCTGGTCACGTCGGCCACCTTGCCCAGCACCGCGGCCCCCAGGCCGCCCATGCCGAAGGCGAAGCCGAAGAACAGGCCCGACACGGTACCCACCTTGCCCGGCATCAGCTCCTGGGCGAACACCAGGATCGCGGAGAAGGCCGACGCCAGGATCAGGCCGATTACGAAGCTCAGGACTCCGGTCCATGCCAGGTCCACGTAGGGCAGCACGAGCGCGAACGGCGCCACGCCCAGGATGGAACCCCAGATCACCTTCTTGCGGCCGATGCGGTCGCCGATGGGGCCGCCCAGTATCGTGCCCAGGGCGACCGCGATCAGGAAGGCGAACAGGTGCATTTGCGCGGCCTGCACCGACACGTCGAAGCGGTGCATCAGGTAGAAGGTGTAATAGCTCGTGAAGCTGGCCATGTAGAAATACTTGGAGAACAGCAGCGTGAGCAGGATGGCCATCGAGCCCGTGACGGTCCCGCGGCTGAGCGTGGGCGCGGGCGCCACCGGCCGGGCCTTGCGCGGGCCGGACAGGTGCTGCCGCTTGTACCAGGCGCCCACCTGGTAGAGCACGACCATGGCCAGCAGCGCGGCCAGCGCGAACCACGCCAGGCTGTCCTGGCCGCGCGGGATGATGAACCAGGCGGCCAGCAGCGGTCCCATGGCGCTGCCGGCGTTGCCGCCCACCTGGAAGATGGACTGCGCCAGGCCGTGGCGGCCGCCCGATACCAGGCGCGCGACGCGCGACGATTCGGGATGGAAGATGGACGATCCGGTGCCCAGCAGCGCCGCCGCCACCAGCAGCATGGCGTAGTTGGGCGCGAAGGCCAGCAGCACGATGCCGGCCATGCTGCACGCCATGCCCATGGGCAGAGAATAGGGCTTGGGATTGCGGTCCGTGTACAGGCCGACCAGCGGCTGCAGCAGCGAGGCGGTCAACTGATAGAGCAGCGTGATCAGGCCGATCTGCGTGAACGACAGCGAGAACTCGCTTTTCAAAAGCGGATACACCGCCAGGATCAGCGACTGCAGCATGTCGTTCAGGAAGTGCGAGAAGCTGATCGCGCCCAGTATCTTGAAGCCGGTGCGTTCAGCCTGGGCGGGCGGAACTTGGGCAGGGTTGACGCTTTGCATGGGGTCTCTGGATATGCCCGATGGGCTCAGGGTTTTTACGTATTTTCGTAAGCGTACCTGTCCAGATTGCGTCTGTCTTGCGAAAATAAGGCACACGCCTTCTAGAAATGGACAAAAGCCCTCCTTTTCCCGACTACCACGACTACGACCGCCGCGAGCGGCCGGTCACGGCCATGGCCAAGGACTTCCCGCCGGACTACCGCACCGGTCCGCACCAGCACCCATCGGGCCAACTGGTCTATGCCTTGTATGGCGTCGTGGTCGCGCACACCGAGATGGGCCGGTGGGTCGTGCCGCCCACCCGGGCCCTGTGGATGCCGCCCTCGGTGCGCCATGAACTGCGCATGGTGGGCGCGGTACGGATGCGCACGGCCTACATCCACGCGGAGGCCTCCCGGCAATTGCCGCCCCACTGCTCGGTCATGGCAATCTCTCCGCTGCTGCGCGAGCTGATCCTGGCGGCGATCGACATCCAGGGGCCCTACGACGAGGACTCGCGCAACGGCCGGGTCATGCGGCTGCTGCTGGACGAACTGCGGCAGCTGCCCACGCTGCCTCTGCGCCTGCCCCGTCCCGCCGAGCCGCGCCTGCAGGCGGTGTGCGAGGCCATCGTCGCCGCTCCCGACGACAAGACCACCGCCCAGGGCTGGGCGCACCGCCTGGGCGTGGACGCCAAGACCGTGCACCGCCTGTTCGTGCGCGAAACCGGCATGACCTTCGGCCAATGGCGCCAGCAGGCGCGGCTGCTGGCCGCGCTGGAACGCCTGGCCGAGGGCGCGAAGATCCTGGACGTGGCGCTGGAGCTGGGCTATGCCAGTCCCAGCGCCTTCTCGACCATGTTCAAGCGGCAGTTCGGCGTCGCGCCAAGCGCGTTCTTCGATCAGTAGGTCTTCAGGGCCGGCCCAGGAAATCGGCCACGACGGCGTTGAACCACGCCTGCCGTTCCAGGTGCGCCGCGTGGCCGCAGCCCGGCCAGTCGAAAGCCACGCAACGGCGGCCCGCCAGCGCGGCCATGGTCGGCCGCCAGATGGCCGACGAAGCGGCGAAGCCATGCAGCAACAGCAAGGGCGTGCCATGCGCCATCATCAGTTGTCCAGCGTCACGCCGGACTTGCGCACGATGTCCTGCCAGCGCCGCGCCTCGGCGCGCAGCGCGGCCTCGAATTCGGCGGGCGCCCCCTTGCCCGGCACGAAGCCGGCCTGGGCGTAGGCCTCGCGCACCTGGGACATGGCCAGCACGTCGCTCAGCGCCTGCGACAGGACCGCGATCACGGCCGGATCGGTACCCTTGGGCGCCGCCAGCCCCCACCAGTTGCCGAGCACGACATCGGGCATGCCGGCCTCCGCTGCGGTGGGCACCCCCTTCAAGCCCGGATAGCGGGTCGGCGAAGCAACGGCCAGCGCGCGCACGCGCCCTTGCGGCATGTACGACGCGGCGATGCTGTAGCCGCCGATATAGAGCTGGATCTCGTTGGCCAGCAGGGCCTGCACGCCCAGCGACGACCCCCGGTAGGGAATGTGGGTCATGTTCGCGTGCATCGCCTCGCTCAGCATGTAGGCCGACAGATGGGGCGTGGTGCCGGCCCCCGGCGAACCGTAGTTCAGCTTGCCCGCGTGCTGTCTGGCGTACTGCGCGAAGCCGGCGTAGTCCTGCGCCGGCACCGCGGCGCTGATGTAGATGAAGGCAGGCACGTCGGCCAGCTTGCCCACCATCGCCAGGTCCTCCAGCGGATCGAAGCCCAGCTTGCGATACAGGAACTGGTTGATGACGAAGTTGTTGGTCGCGCCCAGCACCAGCGTGTAGCCGTCGGGCTTGGCGCGCACCACGTCCTGCATGCCGATGTTGCCGCCCGCCCCGGTGCGGTAGTCGATGACCAGGGGCTGGCCCAGCCGCTTCTCCAGCAGGGGCTGCACCTGGCGGATGGCGATGTCGCCCGCCGCCCCCGGCGCATAGGGCAGCACGATGCGTATGGGCCGATCGGGATAGCCGGCTCTTGCGCCGGCGGCAAGGCAACAGAGGAGGCCGGCGGCGAACAGCGCGGCGCGGCGGCTAACGGTATCGGTCACGGCATGCCCTCCTGGAAGATGCGCCGGATGCCGCCGGCGCGGCGGCGCTACAGGTCGATGCGCATCAGGTCGTGGGCCAGGCGCAGCGGGCCGTCGTAGTTCTTGCGTATGTCGGTCACGATCTCGTCCATCAGGTGCGGTCCCATCAACTCCACCGGCAGGTGCTTGGCGGCGGCGCGACGGAGCACCGGGCTGGTGGAATCGAAGTGGCCGAAGTGCGTGGCCACGAGGCTCTTCACATTGGCCCGGCGCGCGATCTTGCCCAGGTCCGTGGGGCTGGTATGGGAATAGGTCCCCACGCCGGTCTTGGCGCGGTGGGCGATGAAGGACTCGGGGAAGGTGCACTCGTGGATCAGCAGGTCCGCGTCCTGGGCCAGCCGCACCATGGCGTCACAGGGGGCGGTGTCGCCGCTGAAGGCGATGACCTTGCCCTCGGCCTCGACGCGTACCCCGAAGCATTCGCAGATGTCGCGCGGGATGTGCTCGACCCAGTCCACCGAGATCTTCACCTTGTCATCCTCGAACACCACGCCGGGCTGGACTTCGCGCACCTCGGGCCGCGCCGCCTCGATGTTCTGCTGGCGCACGGGATAGGCGCTGCGAGCACGGAAGTCGGCCTGGAACGCGCCATGCTCGAATAGATGGTCGACGAAATGCCGCGTGCCCTTGGGGCCCAGCACCAGCGGCGCGCCGGTCTTGTTCAGCATCCAGCTGGAGATGACGAAATACGGGTAGTCGCAGATGTGGTCATGGTGCAGGTGGGTCAGGAAGACGAAGCCCACCTTGGCCGGATCCACGTTGGCGCGCACCATCTGCCGCGTGGCGCCTTCGCCGCAGTCGAACAGGTAGTGCCGGTCCTCGTCCAGCGTCAGCAGGATGGCCGACTGGCCTCGGTCGGGGTCGGGCAAGGCGGCGCCGGTGCCCAGCATCGTGATCTTCATCGGGGTCTCGCGGGTAGGGGAAAACGGGCCCAGTGTAGGCACGCAGTGACTACCAATGCATAAATTCTTAGAATCAAGTGAAAACCAATAGGAATCACACTGTGGACACCGCCTACCGCATTCCGACCGTCCGCCAGATACGTTCCAGGCTGCGGCTGCGCCACCTCGACCTGCTCGAGGCGCTGCACGCCACCGGCAGCGTGCACAAGGCCGCCGCGCGCCTGGGCATGACCCAGCCCGCGGCCAGCAAGCTGCTGGTGGAGCTGGAAGAAGCCTTCGGCGTGCCGCTGTTCGTGCGCTCACGGCGCGGCATCTCGCCCACGCCGTATGGCCAGTCGCTGGTGCAAAAGGCCGGCGTACTGTTGGCGGACCTGGACGGAGCCCGCAACGAAATCGAGGCGCTGACCCGGGGCGCCACCGGCCGGGTGCGCGCCGGCGTGCTGCAGGTGGTGCTGCCGGTGCTGGTGCCGCGCGCGCTGGCGCGCATGCACGAAGCCCACGCGGGCATCACCGTGATGATCCAGGAAGGCACCAACGACCTGCTGCTGGCGGCGCTGGCGCGCGGCGAGCTGGACTGCATCATCGGGCGCCTGATGCAGGGCGCCTCGCAGGCCATGTTCCGCACCGAAGTGCTGTACGACGAACCCATCTACGTCGTCGCGCGGGTGGGGCATCCGCTCGCGCGCTCGAACCGCGTGACGCCCGCCACGCTGGCGCGGCAGGCGTGGATCCTGCCCCCGCCCGATGCGCCGCTGCGCCAGCGCATCGATGCCTATTTCGCCGAACAGGGCCTCACGCTGGGCGTACCGCTGGCCGAATCCGTCTCGCTGCTGGCCAACGAGGTCCTGCTGCGCAATACCGACGTGCTGGCCGCCATGCCCCGCGGGGTCGCCCGGCACTACGCCAGACTGGGGATACTTACCATCCTGGACTTCCGGCCGTCCTGGGCCTTGCCTTCGGTGGGGGTCGTGCTACGCTCGGACGTAGCGCCGTCGCCCGCCCTGGAGTTCTTCCTGCGGGCCGTGCGGGAAGAAGCCGCCGGGCTGCGCCGGCAAGCGGAACAAGAGTAAAGGCTGAAGCCGGAAACCCTGCTGCCCCGAACCGTGGATCATCAACGAACAGGAAATGACCCCTTCCGTTTTGCACGATTGATTGCCTGACAGTACGCGCCTATATTGCCGACAAAGGCCACGCCACAGGAGCTTGCCATGTCCGCCTCGAGCGCCCACCGTCTGCCGACCTATTTCATCCCCCATGGAGGGGGCCCCTGCTTCTTCATGGAATGGCCCGGCAATCCCCGCATGTGGGACCGCATGGCCGCTTTCCTGAAGGGACTTGCCGCGTCGGCGGGCCCCCGCCCACGGGCGGTGCTGGTGATTTCCGGCCACTGGGAAGAGGACGACTTCACCGTCAACGCCAGTCCCAATCCGCCACTGCTGTTCGACTACTACGGCTTTCCCGAGCACACCTACCAGCTGCAGTACCCGGCGCCCGGTTCACCCGCACTGGCTGGCCGCGTGCGTGAATTGCTGGGGCAGGCGGGAATCGCTTCCGGCTCGAACACCGAGCGGGGGCTGGATCACGGCGTATTCGTGCCGTTCAAGCTGATCTTTCCCGAGGCCGACATTCCCGTCGTCCAGCTGTCGATGAAGACGGGCCTGGATCCCGAAGCCCATCTGGCGGCCGGACGCGCGCTCGCGCCGCTGCGCGACGAAGGCGTGCTGATCGTGGGCAGCGGCATGAGCTTCCACAACATGCGGGGCTTCGCGCCGGCGTTCAAGCCGGCCTCGCAGCGCTTCGACGACTGGCTGGCCGAGACCGTGGCGCTGCCGCGCCAGGCGCGCGAACAGGCGCTGGCGAGTTGGACGTCGGCGCCCGACGCGCGCGTCTCCCAGCCCCGGCCCGACCACCTGCTGCCGCTGATGGTGGCGGCGGGCGCGGCCGGCGATGACCCCGGCAGCCGCATTTTCCAGGATGAAGTCATGAACGTAGTCGTCTCCGCCACCCGTTTTGGGTAGGGAAGCCCACCCCCTGCGCCCTTCGGGCGCCCGGCATGGCCAGCCCCCAGCCGCTACGCGGCAGCCCCCCACGGGGCCGGGGCCCGCCTTGGGGCGGCTCGGCGCCGGGCCCCGCGGGGGGCGGCGCTGGCGGATCGGCAAAGCCGGATCCGCGGCGCCCTGGATCGGACACAATCTTTTTTCACCCACGTGTCACTCTTGAAGGAAAACGACAAATGCAGACCTCCACCAACGACACCTTTGCCATCTGGGCCCCCCGCGCGCAAGCCGTCATGCGCATCGTCATCGCCTACGTGTTCCTGCAGCACGGCACGGCCAAGTTCTTCGACATCCCGTCGCTGGGCATGCAAGGCATCCAGTTGTTCTCGCTGATGGGCCTGGCCGGCGTGCTGGAAATCGGCGGCGGCCTGCTGATGATCCTGGGCCTGTTCACCCGGCCGGTGGCGTTCATCCTGTGCGGCTTCACGGCCGTGGCCTACTTCATGGCGCACGCGCCCAAGGCCTTCCTGAGCCCGCTGCAGAACGGCGGCGAACCGGCGGTGCTGTACTGCTTCGTGTTCCTGTTCTTCGCCGTGGCCGGCGCGGGCGCCTTCAGCATCGACGCATCGCGCGGCAAGGCTTGAAGGCTTGGACACCCTGGTCAGCATGAAGGTGTTCCGCCTCGTGGTCGAGGCGGGCAGCTTCGCGCGGGCGGCCGGGCAGCTGGGCATCTCGCCGGCCATGGCCAGCAAGCACCTGGCCCACCTGGAACGCAGCCTGGGCGCCCGCCTGCTCAACCGCACCAGCCGGCACGTCAGCCCGACCGAGGCGGGGCAAGTCTATTTCGAGCAATGCTGCGAGGCGCTGGACCTGCTGGACAACGCCGAGGCCACGCTGCAAGACAGCCACGCCGAGCCGCGCGGCCAGTTGAAGGTCACCGCGCCCGTCTGGTGCGCCAACGGCCGCTTCGCCAGCATGCTGGCGTGCTACCGCGAGCGCTACCCGCGCGTGGTCATCGATCTGCGCCTGAGCAACTACAAGGTGGACCTGGCCGAGGAAGGCTTCGACCTGGCCCTGCGCGCCACCGCCACCCAGAACGCACCGTCGCTGATCGTGCGGCCCCTGTGCGAGGTCAGCTTCGTGCTGGCGGCCTCGCGCGACTACGTGGACCGGCACGGCCCCTTCGAGTCGCCGGCCCAGTTGGCCGACCGGCCGGCCGTCCTGCCCGCCTACATCAAGCGGCCCGAGGAAATCCGGTTGCAGGGGCCGGCGGGGCCCTCGACGCTGCGCGTGCCCACGGCGCTGAAGACGGATGACTCGTCCCTGGCGCGCCACAGCCTGTTGGCGGGTATCGGCCCCGGCTACCTGCCGGAATGGCTGATCGCCGACGACCTGGGCAGCGGCGCACTGGTGCGCCTGCTGCCGCAGTACCGGCCGCCGTCCGTGACCCTGTACGCGGCCTATACCAGCCGCAAGTTCATGGCGCCCAAGGTGCGGACCTTCATCGACTTCTTCAGCGAGGCGTTCGGCTAGGGTCTGTTCAGCCCTGCCCTGGATGCACCACGGCCATCCAGATCGGCTCGCTGCGATCGAGCATGACCTGCAGGGCCCGGTTCACCTCGGCCAGCGGGAAGTGGTGGGTGATCAGCGCATCGGCATTCAGCCGGCCCGAGGCCAGCAATTCCAGGACGGCGTCGGTGTCCGAGCGCGTGCAGGCCCGGGTGCCGACGATCTTCCAGCACATCTGCATGGCCTCGGCCACCGTCAGCGCCAGCGGCGTGGCGTTGCCGCCCATGTGGACCAGGGTGCCGCCCAGGGCCAGCGCGCGCAGCGCCTGCATCGTTCCCGGGCCGCCGGGGAAATAGTCCAGCACGGCGTCGGCGCCTCCCGGCAGCAGTTCGCGCAGCCGGCGGGTCAGGCCCTGGTTGTCCGCCCAACCGGGCGCCAGTTCGTCCAGTGCGACCAGCTCCACCGGCAGGTCTCCCGCCAGCGGCCGCAGCGTTTCCAGGCGGGCGCGCGACCGCGCCACCAGCACCAGGCTCCGGGCGCCGTAGAACCTGGCGAGCAGGATGCTGGCCGTCCCCATGGTGCCGGTGGCGGCGGTGATGACCAGGCGCCCCGGTTCGGGAATGGCCGCGCACTTGAGCGCGCGCACGGCGTTGGCCAGGTCGTGCACCTTGGCGCCCACGTCGAAGTTGACGTTGTCGGGCAGGGGATCGACCAGCCAGTCCGGGGCGCGCGCGTACTCGGCCAGCCCGCCGTCGTGATAGCGCGCGTAGAGTTCCAGCTTGCCGGTGCCGAACGCGGCATGCCCGATCATGGCGGTCTCGGCGCACAGTTGCTGGCGGTCGGTGCGGCAATAGACGCAGTCGCCGCAGGACAACATGGGATGCACCCGCACCCGCCGGCCGACCAGCGAGGCGTCGGCCTCGCGCCCCGCCGCGACGACCACGCCCGCGATCTCGTGGCCGGGGGTGGACGGCAGGTGCTTGAAGCGGCCGCGTTCGAGCAGCTTCATCATGCCGGGCGCGATGCCGGCGGACGCCACTTTGATCAGCACGTCCCGCGCTCCGGGCTCGGGCACGGGCACGCGTTCCAGCCGCAGTTCCGTGGCGCCCTGGTGGGCCCGCGCGGCAAGCATGTCGCTCATGTTGCTGTCCTCGTAGGTCATGTCGATTTTCCCGGGCGCAGCGCATCGATGTCCGAGGACGCCATGCGCTCGGCCTGGCGGGCGTCCTGCGCCACTTGCGGAATGGGTTGGGTCGAGACCAGCGACAGGTGCGTGCTGGGCCCCGCGTGGATGCTGGCGAACGCCACCGCGCGGGGAATGCGGACGAAGTCGCCGGGCGCCAGGTGCAGCACGCCGCGCTGGGTCACCAGCGTGCGGGTGCCCGAGACCTGGTACTGGATCTCCTCGGCATTGCGCAGCCGGCGATAGACGTGTCCGGTCGACGCGGCGGCGGCCGTGGTTCCGATCATGGACGTGGGGCCGCGATACAGCCATTCGGTACCCGGACCGATGCGCATGACCTCCAGCCGCTCCTGCGTTTCATCGGCATGAGCCAGCAGCAGTTGCTCGTCGATGGGCGACAACGCCACGTCCTGGCCCGGGCCGGCCACGCCTTCGGTGACGAGTTCGTTCAGGGGTGCCGGCGACCAGCCCGGGAAAGGCGGGATCCTGGCCTCGGAGCGCCGGCTCACCGCGCCCAGGCGCTCGACCGGCCCGGGCACGTAGAACAGCAGGTGGATGTCGCGGCGGCCGTAGTTGTCGTGGGCCACGCCGTCGGGCAGCCGCGCGAACTCGCCCGGCACCACGTCCACGCTGCCCAATTCCGTCATGATGGTGCGGTCGCCGCAGACCTGGAACGAGATCTCGTCCACGCCGCAATTGCGGTGGTAGAACGGCTGGCGGGCGTTCATCGTCTGCCACTCTATCCGCATGGCCGCGCTTTCGTAGACGCCGCGCGGCGGCACGAAAGGCTGGTCCACGTATTCGGGGGGAAAATGCACCGCCTCGACGAGCGGGTAGGCGCGCGGAGGGCGGCCGCCGCCCGGCAGGGGCGCGGCCAGCAGCAGTTCCTCGCGACGGCGCAGCACGCGGGGCGGCGCATCGAAAGGAAATGCCTCCAGGTGTTCAAGGACTTCGGGCACGACGGTCTCCTTGGCGGGCAGACGGGAACGGGCTCAGCCCAGCAGCCCCGCCTCGCGGTAATAGCGTTGCGCGCCCGCATGCAGCGCGATGGACGGCCGGGCCATCCTGGACGGATCGATGGGATAGGACAGCGGGCTGCGCTGCGGCGGCAGGTGGCGGTACTGGCGCTCGATGGCCTCGCGCGTCTCCACCAGGCACCAGGTCAGCAGATGCGCCACGTCCTCGTCCATGTCGTCGCGCACCAGCACCAGGAAGTCCGAGAAGTCCAGCGCCTGCAGCGGCGTCTCGACGTTCTTCCAGTAGCCCGCGGGCAGCGGATTGGCCGGAAAACCGTGGTCGGCGCGCAGCCGGTCCAGGGCCGACGATTCCGCGGACAGCGGCACCGCCTGTCCGGATTCCACGATCCGCGCCCACCAGGGCGTCATGATCGCCTCCTGCAGCACGCCGTCCACCTCGCCCGCCTCCATGCGCGCCAGGCTGTCGCGCGGGTTGGTGTCCTCGACATAGGACCCGCCCCAGGCCGCCAGCGTGGCTTCGTCGATGCCGTGGGCCGCCATGAACAGCCGGCTCACATACCCGATGAAGTTGGTACCGTCGTTGCGCGACGTGGCCAGGCGCAGGGCCGGCCGGCGGGCGCGCAGTTCCTCGAACGAGCGGATGCCCAGGTCCGGCCGCAGCGCCAACACCATGCGGTCGTTCTGCGGCAGCACCGCCAGCGCCCGCAGGTTGGGTGCGGCCCGCCCCTGGAAGATGGCCTGGCCGGTCAGCGCCGCCGGCATCAGCATCGCCGGCGTCACCAGGCACAAGTCCACCTCGCCTTCCTGCACCAGGTCGATGGCCTCGATGCCGCCGGCGCGTATGCTCCATATGGCCACGCGGCTGCGCGGCCCGGCGCGCTTGCAGAACTCCTCGCACAGCCAGGAGCAGATGCGATGGAAGTTGGCCTGGCCCCAGTCGCCGACGAAGCGCAGGTGATACGAACGGGAAAGTGCGGGTTGCATGAAGGAACTCCTACTCGACCTTGACGTGGGCGTCCTGGATTACCTTCGCCCAGAATGCGTTCTGCTCGCGCACCAGCGCCGCGAAGGCCTGCTGGCTGCTGTCCACCGGCTCGAACCCCAGTTCCAGCAGGCGGCTGCGGATCTCGGGACGGGCCAGCACCTTGTGCACCGAGGCGGCCATCTTCGCCGTCAGCGCGGCGGGCGTGCCGGCCGGCACCAGCAGGCCGCCGAAGCCGACCACCTCGAAGCCGCCGTAGCCCGACTCCTTCATGGTCGGGATGTCAGGGCTGATGGGCGAACGGGCCGACCCGGTACTGGCCAGGATGCGCAGCGTGCCCGCCTGCACGTGCGGCAGCAGGTCGGAGTACGACGCGAACACGCTGGAGATGCGTCCCGCCGCCACGTCCATCACCGCCGGCGGCATGCCGGTATAGGGCACGTGCAGCATGTCGATGCCGGCCTGCTGCATCAGGATGACCGTGTTCAGGTGCGGCGTGGAACCCTGGCCCGGACTGGAGAACGACAACTGCGATCCGGGCCGGGCCGCGTACGCGACGAATTCCTTGACGGTCTTGACCGGCAGTCCGGCGTTCACGCCCAGCCACAGCTGGGCGGTGAAGAGCTGGGCGACCGGCACGAAGCTGGCCACCGGATCGTAGCCGGCCGAACGCAGCAGGTGCGGCGCCTGCACGTAGGGCGTGGTGCCCAGCAGCATGGTGCGGCCGTCGGGCGGCGACTTGGCGACGTAGGCGGCGCCGATGACGCCGGAGGCGCCCGCGCGGTTGTCCACGACCACCGGCACGCCCCATTCCTTGGACAGCGGCTCGGCCACCAGCCGCGCGGCGTTGTCGAACGAACTGCCGGCGCGGCCGGACACCACGATGGTGACGCGGCCGCCGTCGAAGGGATCGGCCGCCGCCGGCGCCGCGCCCGCGAACAGCGCCGCGCAGGCCAGGGCCGGCAGGCAGGCCAGCACGCGGCTCGCGCGCCTCCGCGCGCGGACGCTCAAAATGTCTGATTCCATGGTTGTCTCCCCTTTTTCCCGGGTGGTTCGTGGTGCGAATACTGTGATCCGGGCGCGAAGCGGTCAAACGAAATTCTCGCCGGCTGAGACGATGAAGGACCGCCGCCCTGCGCCGGTCATCATGGGGGTAAACGAGCCTGGATATCCGAACAGGCGTATCGTTGCCAACATCGCTTCCTGGAAACACGCTTTGAACACACCCGCTCCCGCGCGCCGCCCCGGCGGCGGCCTGGCCACCCTGCGCACCCTGCTTCCCTACCTGTGGCCGGCCCACGCCCCCCGGCTGCGCCTGCGCATCGTGGCCGCCCTGGCGCTGCTGATCGCCGCCAAGGTCGCCAACGTCTACGTCCCCATCTTCTACAAATCGGCGGTGGATGCCCTGGGCGGCACCGCCGCCGCCGTGCTGGCCATCCCCGTGGGGATGATCCTGGCCTACGGCGGCGCCCGCGTCCTGTCGCTGGTGTTCTCGGAACTGCGCGACGCGGTGTTCGCGCGCGTGGCGCAGAACGCCATCCGCGTCGTCGGCCTGCAGGTGTTCCGCCACCTGCACGGGCTGGCGCTGCGCTTTCACCTGGCCCGCCAGACCGGCGGACTGACGCGCTCCATCGAGCGCGGCACGCGGGCGATCAGCACGCTGCTGTCCTACATGCTGTTCAACGTGCTGCCCACGCTGTTCGAGATCGGGCTGGTCACCATCATCCTTTGGCACATGTTCGACGTCTGGTTCGCGCTGGCGACCCTGGTCACGGTGGTGCTGTACATCGCCTACACGCTGCTCGTCACGGAATGGCGCACGAAGTTCCGGCGCCAGATGAACGAGACCGACTCCGAGGCCAACACCAAGGCCATCGACAGCCTGCTCAACTACGAGACCGTGAAGTACTTCGGCAACGAGGAACACGAGGCGCGGCGCTACGACCACGCGCTGGGGCGCTACGAGCGCGCCGCGGTCAAGAGCCAGGTCAGCCTGTCGCTGCTGAACATCGGCCAGGCCGCGATCATTTCGGTCGGCCTGACCGTGGTGATGTGGATGGCGGCGCGCGGCATCGTCGCCGGCCGCCTGAGCATCGGCGACTTCGTGCTGGTCAACGCCTACCTGCTCCAGCTCTACCAGCCGCTGAACTTCTTCGGCTTCGTCTACCGCGAGATCAAGCAGTCGCTGATCGACATGGACCGCATGTTCGAACTGCTGTCCGAAGACCGCGAGATCGCCGACGAACCCGGCGCGCCCGACCTGCGCGTGGACGGCGCCACCGTCGAGTTCCGCCACGTGGTGTTCGGCTACGATCCGCGGCGCCTGATCCTCAAGGACGTCAGCTTCACCATACCGGCGGGCCGGACGGTGGCCGTGGTGGGATCGTCGGGCGCGGGCAAATCCACCCTGAGCCGGCTGCTGTTCCGTTTCTACGACGTCAGCGGCGGAGCGATCCTGATCGACGGCCAGGACATCCGCAAGATCAGCCAGTCCAGCCTGCGCGCGGCCATCGGCATCGTGCCGCAGGACACCGTGCTGTTCAACGACACCATCTACTACAACATCGCCTATGGGCGCCCGGGCGCGACCCAGGCCGAGATCGAGGAAGCGGCGCGGCTGGCCCACATCCACGACTTCATCCTGGCCATGCCCGACGGCTACCAGACCGTGGTGGGCGAACGCGGACTGAAGCTTTCCGGCGGCGAGAAGCAGCGCGTGGCCATCGCCCGCACCATCCTGAAGCGGCCGGCGGTGCTGGTGTTCGACGAAGCCACCAGCGCGCTGGACACGCATACCGAACGCGAAATCCAGGGCAACCTGCGCGAGGTCAGCCGCGGACGCACCACGCTGACCATCGCCCACCGCCTGTCCACCATCATCGATGCCGACGAGATCATCGTGCTGGACGGCGGCCGGGTGGTGGAGCGCGGCCGCCACCACCAGTTGCTGACCCTGGACGGCGCCTATGCCGCCATGTGGCGGCGGCAGCAGGAAAGCACCGCGGGCGGCGACGAGCTCAAGCCCTACCAGGCCGCCGCGGAGCAGGCCACCTGATTCGATCCGGTCAGGCGGCCGCGGCGTCCTTGAGCGTGGCCTGGAGCGCCGCCACCAATGCCTCGGTGTCGCGCGCGGCAAGCCGGGCCTTGTCGAACAGGTTGCTGCCCATGCCCACGATGTCGGCGCCCGAGCGGAAATAGGCCGCCATGTTCTCGCGCGTGACGCCACCGGTCGGGCAGAACAGCGTATCGGGGAAGACCGCCTTGACCGCGGCCAGGTGGCCCGGCCCGCCGGTATCGGCGGGAAAGATCTTCACCACGTCGGCGCCGGCCGCCTTGGCCGCGATGATCTCGGTGGGCGTGAACGCGCCCAGCATGCTCAGGGCGCCCGCCGCGCCGGCCAGTTCCACCAGGGACGGCACGACGCCCGGCGCGACCAGGAAGTCGGCCCCCGCCTCCAGGGCCGAGCGGGCCTGCTCGGCATCCAGCACGGTACCCACGCCTATCAGCACGTCCGTCCGGCCGATCCGTTCGGCCTCGGCGCGCAGCGACCGCAGGACGTCCAGCACGCCGGGTATGGTCCAGGTCAGTTCGATGCCCCGGCAGCCGGCGCGCAATGCGACCTGCGCGGCATACAGGGCGGTGTCGGCATCCTGGTAGCGCAGGACGGGGATCAGGCGCGCGGCCCGCAGCACGGCCCAGCGCTGCTGGGGGATGGAATCGGCCATGTTCGTCGTCCGGGAAGAGTCTGACCACAGGCTAGCATGGCGCGCGGCGCGAGCCTGTAAGGGGCGGCAACGTGCGCCGCTAGCGAGTGGCCGGCGGGACGGCGGCGGACCCGCGCGGCCGCATGGTCCACGCCGCCACCGACGCCAGCGCGGCCACCGCGCCGCCGATCGACACGCCATGCCAGCCGGCATGCGCGTAAAGCCAGGCCGATGCCAGCGACCCCAGCGAGCCGCCGATGAAGTAGCTCGTCATGTAGGCCGCCGTCAGGCGGCCGCGCGCCTCGGGGCGGATGCGATAGATGGCGTTCTGGTTGCTGATGTGCGCCGCCTGCGCGCCCAGGTCCATCAGGATCACGCCGACCACCAGCAATGCCACGGAATACTGGCCGAGCGCGATGGGCAGCCAGGACACCAGCAGCACCCCCAGGCCGAAGCGCGTGGCGGTCTCGCCCTTGCCGCGGTCGGCCAGCCGCCCGACACGCGCGGCGGCCAGCGCGCCGGCCGCGCCCGCCAGGCCGAACAGGCCGATGGTGAATGTGGAGTAGCCGAACGGCGGCGCGGACAGCAGGAAGGCCAGCGAGGTCCAGAACATGGCGAAGCTGGAAAAAGTCAGGGCGCCGAGCAGGGCCCGGGTCCGCAGCACCGGCTCCTGGGCGAACAGCGCGGCGATCGATGCGATCAGCCGGGGATACGGCATGCCGGCCGCCTGCGCCGGATGATGCGGCAGCGAACGGCGCAGGATGAAGGCCAGCGCCGCCATCAGGATCGCGGCGATCCCGTAGACCAGGCGCCAGCTGCCCAACGCCGCCACCAGCCCCGCGAAGGTGCGCGCCAGCAGGATGCCCAGCAGCAGGCCGCTCATCAGCGTGCCCACGACCTTGCCGCGTTCGTTCGGCGAGGCCAGCGTGGCGCCGAAAGGCACCAGCACCTGGGCAACCACCGAGAACAGCCCGGCCACGGTGGTGCCGGCCAGCAGGACCGGCAGGTTGCCCGCCAGCGCGCTGGCGCACAGCCCGCCGGCGGCCAGCAGCGTCATCACGAAGATCAGGTTGCGCCGGTCGAGCAGGTCGGCCAGCGGGACCAGCAGGAACAATCCGACCGCATAGCTGACCTGGGCCGCCGTCACGATGGAGCCGGCCTCGGGCACCGACAGGCCGAGATCGCCGGCGATGACGTGCAGCAGGGGTTGGGCGTAGTAGTTGGCCGCCACGGTCAGGCCGGTGGCGATGGACATCAACCAGACCAGGCCGGGACTCAGGGAAGGGGATGCAGCGTGTGTCGTCATGGCGGCATTATTCCCTACGATGCATCGATCAAGCCAATGGACCCCTCGCAGCGTGCGCCGGGCGGGCACGTTTTGCGCTGGTAGACTTCCAGTCCGGCCGCCGCCGCGCCCCCGGCCCTGGTCGAGCAATTCCCACCCAACCATTCCCGAACCGACCATGCAAGAACTCGATAGCTCCCCATCCCTGGAAACCGTCATCGTCCGCGTGACCGGCAGGGTCCAGGGCGTGGGCTTTCGCCTGGCCACGGTCCGACGCGCCCACATGGTGGGCGTGGGCGGCTGGGTCCGCAACAATGACGACGGCTCGGTCGAAGCGCTGGTGCAGGGCACGCCCGACCAGGTCGACCAGATGCTCGAATGGATGCGCCAGGGTCCGCCCCAGGCGCGCGTGGACGATCTCGCGAGCGAACGCCAGTTCATCGACCGGCGGTTCGCCCGCTTCGAACAGCAGTGATCAGCCCAGCTTGACGTTCACGTTCTTGGTGTAGGTGAACTCCAGCAGTTCGGCGAAGCATTCCTCGCGGCCGATGCCCGATTGCTTGACGCCGCCGAAAGGCGCGCCCAGGAAGTGCTGGCTGGTGTTGTTGATCCACACGTAGCCCGTCGTCATGCGCCGGGCGGCCCGGTGCGCCGTGTCCAGGTCGCGGGTCCAGATCGACCCCGTCAGCCCGAAGTCCACGTCGTTCACCTGCTCGAACAGCGCGTCCTCGTCGCGCCACTTGAACACCGACAGGATGGGGCCGAACACTTCCTCGCGCGCCAGCCGCATGTGCGGCTGCACGTCGGCGAACACCGTCGGCTCGAAGAAGAACCCCTGCGCCAGCGCCGGGTCGGCGGGCCGCTTGCCGCCGCTCACCAGCCGCGCGCCTTCCTCCAGCGCCGAGGCGACGAAGCCCTCGACCTTCTGCAATTGCGCCCGGCTGACCAGCGCCCCCATGGTGGTGGCCGGGTCGATGGGGATGCCGGGTTTGTGGCGCTCGGGCAGCAGGCGCGCCACGGCCTCCAGCACGCGGTCGTGGATGGATTCGTGCAGGAAGGCGCGGCTGGTGGAGCCGCAGCTCTGGCCCGACCAGGTGAAGTTCATGCCGCCGATGATGCCCTGCACCAGCTTGTCCAGATCGGCATCCGGATAGGCGATCAGTGCGTTCTTGCCGCCCAGCTCCAGCAACACGGGCTTCAAGTCGCGGGCCGCCGTCTCCATGACCGCCTTGCCGGTCGGCACGCCGCCGATCAGCGTGACCTTGCGCACCAGCGGATGCCGCGACATGGCGTCGCCGCACTCGCGGCCGCCGCACAGGAAGTTCACCACGCCCGGCGGGAAGATATCGCCCACCAGCTCGGCCAGCCGGATGATGGACAGCGGCGCCTGGTCGGGCGCCTTGACCACCACGGTATTGCCGGCGGCCAGCGGCGCGGCGATGCGCAGCGCCGCGAACATCAGCGGATGGTTGTAGGCGACGATGCGGGCGATCACGCCCATGGGTTCGCGCACGGTGTAGTTCAGGTTGCCGTCGCCCATGGGTATGGTCTCGCCCTTGACCTCGGCGGCCAGGCCGGCGAAGTACTCCAGCCCGTCGGCGGCGAAGCCGGCATCGTTCAGCAGGGCGGAGACGGGGTTCCCGTTGTTCAGCGAATCGAGCTGCGCCAGCGGCAGCGCGTGTTCGCGCAGCACGGCGGCGGCGCGGCGCAGGTAGTCGGCCCGGCGGGCCGGCGGCAGGCTGGCCCAGGCGGGAAAGGCGGCCTGCGCGGCGCGTACGGCGGCGTCCACGTCGTCCGCGCCTGCCACCGGGGCCTGGGTGATGGCTTCGTCGTAGGCGGGATTGATGGTGTCGGCATACAGGCCGGAGGCCGGTTCGTGCCAGGCGCCGCCGTAGTACAGACTGCGCCGGGTGGGAAGGATGCCCGGGGGGATTTCATGAGCACGCATGGAAGACTCTCTTGAAGATGGCAAGGACTAGTGGCTGGAACGGGTCAGGCCCGCCGTCATGGCGGGGTTGTAGCCGGGCTGGACGATGGCATCGACGACCACGATGCCGCCCCGCCTGACCGCGGCGGCGGCCTCGGCCAGGACACGCTCCAGTTCGTCCGCGCGGCGGACCGGTCCGATGCCGGTCAGCCCCTGCGCCCGGGCGATCGCCGCCAGGTCGGGGGCGGGCTCGTCGATGCGCTGGCCGACCCAGCGGTTCTCGACCGGCCGCCCACGCTGGCGCGCCACGCGCTCCTGGTGGATCTCGTCGTTGAAGAACGAGTGGTTGTTGCAGACGATCATCAGCATGGGGATGCCGGCATGGGCGGCCGTCCACAACGCGTTGACACCCATCATGTAGTCGCCGTCGCCGATCAGCGCCACCGGCAGGCGGTCGCCGCCCTTGAGCGCCAGCGCCGAGCCGATCGCCATGCCGGGACCCGAGCCCACGCCGCCGCCGCCGTCGTAGCCGACGAAATCCAGCGGATGCCGGAAGTCCCAGAACTCGCCGCTCCAGCTCAGCGGCAGGCGTGTCAGGCACGTCGGCGTATCGCCCAGCACCTTGCGCAGCACGGCGGCCACGGTGGGCACGGTCATGGGCGCGGCCGGATCCCCGGGTATCGCGGGACCCGGCACCGGCGCCTTCGGCGGCGCCGGCTCGCGGCGCGGCGCCACGTGTTCGTTCAGCAGCGCGACCGCGGGCTCGGGCTCGGACAGCAGGAAGAGATCGACCGGGGGCAGGCCCTGGTGGTCCATGCTCCAGCCGTTGTGGCTGTAGTGGTCCACCGACACCTGGATGACGCGGCTGCCCACCGGATCGGCGCCCCAGGCCTGCTTGAGCGTGCCGGCCAGGTCCAGCCAGTCCAGGCTCAGCACCACGTCGGCCTCGCGCAGCACCTTCTGCGCCTCGGGATGCAGGAACATGCCGCTGGGCGCGGCGTGCAGCGGATGATCGGTGGGGAAGGCGGCGCCCACCTTCAGGTCGGTCAGCACCTGCGCCTGCAGGGTCTCGGCCAGGCGCACGCGCGCCGCCCATCCTTCCTCGGACCGCGACACCCGCCCGGCCAGGATGACCGGACGCTTCGCCTGCGACAGCCAGGCCGCCGCCTGCCGCACCTGCTCGTCCGCGGGGCGGGCCGGCGGCGGCGGCAGATAACGGGCGGGATCGGGCAGCGGGACGTCCTCGTCGCAGCGCGCCTCCTGCACCGCCGCATCCAGGCAGACATAGACCGGGCCGTGCGGCGCCGTGGTCGCGATCTGGCGGGCGCGCAGCAGGGCTTCCAGCGCGGCGGGCACCGAAGCGGGCTGGGCATCCCACTTGACGAAGTGCCGTACCAGCGCGCCCTGGTCCTGCGCGGTGTGGATCCAGTCTATCCATGGCCGCCGCTTGGCCGCATCCACCGGTCCGGTCGCGCCCAGGACGATCACCGGCGCGCGGTCCACCCAGGCATCGTAGATGGCCATGGACCCGTGCATCAGGCCGACGTTCGCATGCAGCGCCGCGCCCAGCGGCTTGCCGGTCACCTTGGCATAGCCGTGCGCGATGGCGACCGCGTGCTCTTCGTGCAGCACCACGATCATCTGCGGCTGGCGGTTGCCCAGGTGGTTGACCAGGCTGTCGTGCAGGCCGCGATAGCTCGACCCCGGATTCAGGATCAGATAGGGAATGTCCAGCTCGCGCAGCAGGTCGGCGATCCGGTCGCTTCCCCATGCCACGCCGTCGTGTTCCCACGGCTGCGGTTCATCGCGTCGCACCAGCGATTCGGTCGAGGACTTCATGGTGTTTCCTGTGTCTGAAGAATGAGGCGAAGAAAAGATTCAATCGACGCGGATGTTGGCGCGCTTGATGACCTCGGCCCAGCGCTTGCGGTCGTCGCGCATCATCCGGTCCAGCTCTGCCGGCGTGCTGGTGGCGGCCTGTATGCCCTGCTCGGCCAGCTTGGCCTGGACCGCGGGCATCTTCAGCGCGCGGTTCAGTTCGGTGTTCAGCTTCTGCACGATCTCGGGCGGTGTGCCGGCGGGCGCGATCAACCCGATCCAGATGTCGCTCGCGAAGTTCGGCACCTTCTCGGCAATGGTCGGCACCTCGGGCAGCGTCTGCAGCCGCTGCGCGCCCGTCACGCCCAGCGCCTTGAGGCGGCCGTTCTGGATGTAGGGCAGCGCCGAATTGATGGGGCAGAACATGACGTCCACCGTGCCCGCCAGCACGTCCACCAGGGCCGGGTTCGAGCCCTTGTAGGGAACGTGGGTCATCTGGGTGGAAGTCAGCGACTGGAAGATCTCGGCCGACATGTGCTGCGGGCTGCCCGAGCCGGCCGACGCATAGGTCAGCTTGCCCGGCTGGGCCTTGGCCATGGCCACCAGTTCGTCGATGGAGCCGGCCTTCGACGAACTGGGCACGACCAGCGTCATCGGCAGCGTGGCCATCAGGCCGATGCCCATCAGGTCCTTCTGCACGTCGAAGGGCAGCTTGGGGTACAGCGCGGGATTGACCGCCACGGTCTGGTTGGGCGCGATTCCCAGCGTATAGCCGTCGGGCCTGGCCTTGGCCACCTGGTCGGTGCCGATGTTGCCGGCGGCGCCGGGCTTGTTCTCGACCACGAAGGGCTGGCCCAGCGTCTTGGACATTTCCTCGCCCAGCACGCGCGCCAGCACGTCGTTCGACCCGCCCGGCGGCAACGGCACGATGATGCGTATGGGCTTGCTGGGATAGTCCTGGGCGGACACGGCGGTGGCCGCGCAACAACCGATGAGCGCCGCGGCGAACGCCGCGCGGTAGGGATGCTTCATCATGTCTCCTCGCTGTGGGCCCGCATCGCTCGACGCGACAGGCGTCACGCGGCGGGCCGTTTCGTTGGCGGGGCCATGATAGGGACTCGGATCCGGGCGTTCAATCTTGAATATTGAATCAATTCACTCAACCTTGAATGCCGATTCAATGTTCAAGAACGAGGCGGTGTGCGCGCGCCGGCGCGGACGACGGCAAGGGTCGTCACCGGCTGAGACAAAAAGAGGGGGGAAGAAAAGATGACCGGCGAGCGGGCCGGCACAGAAAGGGAAACCGCCGCGGCCGGGAACGGCCACGGCGGCAGCGGGATTCAGCGTCCCTTGAACACCGGGGCGCGTTTTTCGATGAAGGCGCGCATGCCTTCTTTCTGGTCCTGGCTGTCGAACAACCGCTCGAAGGCGCGGCGCTCGATGGCCAACCCGGCTTCCAGGCTGGCGTCCGCGCCCAGCCGCACGGCGTCGCGGATGGCGCGCACCGCCAGCGGCGGCATGGCGCAGATCTGGCGCGCGATGGCCACGGCGCGCTCGAGCGCGGTGCCGTCGGGCACGAGTTCGCTGACCATGTTGGAGTGATAGGCAGTCCTGGCCGGGATGCGGTCGCCCGTCAGCGACCACAGCAGCGTCTTGTACTTGCCCGCCGAGCGCAGCAGCCGCTGCGTGCCGCCGCCGCCCGGGATGATGCCGACCTTGATCTCGGGCTGGCCGAAGCTCGCGCCCTCGGCCGCGATGATGATGTCGCAGGCCAGCGCCAGCTCGCATCCGCCGCCCAGTGCGAAGCCCTCGACCGCCGCGATGACCGGCTTGCCCAGCCCGCGCAGCACGTGGAACACCTGGTCGCCGCCCTGCAGCGCATGGTCCGTGGGCTGCATGGTCGACATCTCGACGATGTCCGAGCCGGCGACGAAATAGCCGCCGGCTCCGGTCAGCACGATGCAGCCGATGGCCGGATCCTGCTCGAACTCGCGCAGGCAGCGCACCAGCGTGGCCTTGACCTCGGCATTCAGGGCGTTCTTCCGCTCGGGACGGTCGATGACGATGACACCGACGCTGTCGTGACGCTCTTGGCGCACCGGCGCCTTGTTCTGTTGGGCTTGACTGTCAGACATGGGGGAATCCAGTGGAGTGGGAAAGGCGATTGCGGGCTGCGATCTTCGAGAATACACAAAAACGGCGGCGCGCCCACCCGTGCCTTTTCCGCACGCGGCGATGCCGATGCGGCAAAAGCGCCGCGTCTGCCTGTGAACCTCCCCGCGCGGCTGGTACAGTGTTTCCGGATCCAACCGACATAGGCACGCCATGAACCGACTGTCTTCCCTCGTCGTGGTGCTGGCCCTGGCAGCCATCGGCACCGGCCTGTACCTGTGGCTGCGGCCGCAGCCCGAGCCGCCGGCGCCCGTCGTGGAGTCTCCCCCCGCGATCGCGGAATCCGCCGAACCGCCGGCGCCGCCGCCGCCCGAACCGGAAATCCAGCACCCCATCGAACCGCCCGCCGCCGCCGAGACGACCGAGCCGCCGGCCGCGCCCGACATCACCGTGGCCATGACCGGCCTGCTGGGCCGGGACGCCGTGCTGTCCTTCTTCAACCTGGACCATTTCATCCAGCGCACGGTGGCCACGGTGGACAACCTGGCCCGCCCGCACGCGCCGCCGCGGGTCTGGCCGGTGAACCCCACCCAGGGCCGCTTCACCGTCGACGGCGCGGCGCCCGGCGAACGCATCGCCTCCGCCAACTACAACCGCTACCGGCCCTTCGTGGCGGCGGTCACGGCCGTCAGCACCGAGAAGGCCGCGGCGCTCTACAAGCAGCTCTATCCCCAGTTCCAGAAGGCCTACGAGGACCTGGGCTATCCGCGCGGCTACTTCAACGACCGCCTGGTCGCCGTGATCGACACGCTGCTGGCCACGCCCGATCCGGCCGAGCCCGTGGCCGTGAACCTGCCCGAGGTGAAGGGCCCCAAGGAACTGCAGCGCCCGTGGGTGAGTTACGAGTTCTCCGACCCCGCGCTGGAATCGCTGACGTCGGGCCAGAAGATCCTGCTGCGCATGGGCCCCGACAACCGGCGCGCGCTCAAGGCCAAGCTGGCCGATTTCCGCCGCCAGGTCACGCATTCGATGGCGCGCTGACGGGCGTCCCGGGTACCTCCCTCAACGGGTTCCGTATCCTTTCCGATATCAGTTACCGGCCGCTCGGTTTGCATTTGCATCACCATTAGTGTAAACCCTAGGTCTTTTCCCAAGGGCCGCCACGCATGGCGGCCCTTCCGGCGGCAACAAGTCGACACATCTGCGTGTCCTCGCCGCCCCACGGCCCAGCTAGGGTAATGGTGGGCACCGCTCTCCAGGCGGAAGCCGGCCGGTTGAACGCCTCCATACAGGAAACGAACATGGCATCGCTAAAACTCCAGGTGAACGGAGCGGAACGCTCCGTCGAAGCCGACAAAGACACCCCTCTGCTCTACATCCTGCGCAACGACCTGGCCTTGAACGGGCCGAAATTCGGCTGTGGACTGGGCGAGTGCGGCGCCTGTACGGTGCTGATCGACGGCAAGGCGGCGCGCTCCTGTCTGATCCCGGCGGGCAGCGTGGAGGGCCGGCCCGTCGTCACCCTGGAGGGCCTGGCCAAGGGCGACGCCCTCGATCCCGTGCAGCAGGCGTTCATCGACGAAAACGCGGCGCAGTGCGGCTATTGCATCAACGGCATGATCATGGCCGCGCGGGCGCTGCTGGACCGCAATCCGCGCCCCACCGAAAACGAGATCAAGCAGGCGCTGGCCTACAACCTGTGCCGCTGCGGCACCCATATCGAGATCATCAGGGCGGTGCAGCGCGCCGCCGAACTCCAGGGCAAGGCCGCGCCCAGGACCGCCATGGCGGAGGGCACGCAATGAATACCCCCGTGCACGCCCCCCGCCTCTCCCGCCGCCAGTTCCTTGCCGCCACCGGCAGCCTGGCCGTCACCTTCACCTTCCCCGCCCTGGTCAAGCGCGGCATGGCCGCTGCCGGCCCCGCCACCGACGCCGGCTCGCAACTGGTGGACAAGAACCTCGTCTCGGCCTACGTGCAGTTGATGGCCGACGGCACCGTGCGCGCCTGCAACGGCCACGTGGACCTGGGCACCGGCATCCGCACCGCCTTCACGCAGATCGTGGCCGAGGAACTGGACGTCGACATGAGCCAGGTCACCATGGTGCTGGGCGATACCGACGTGACGCCCAACCAGGGACCCACCATCGCCAGCAACTCCGTGCAGGCCTCCGCCGTCCCCATGCGCAAGGCCGCCGCGCAGATCCGCCAGCATCTGCTGGAAGAAGCGGCGCGGCGCCACGGCGTGCCCGTCGCGTCGCTGGTCACCCGCAACGGCCAGGTGCTGCGCGCCAGCGGCGAGCGGCTCGCGTCCTACGGCGAACTGATCGGCAGCGATGCGCAGTCGGTGCCGCTGGCGGCCGACGTCCCGCTCAAGCCCGTCTCGGCCTACACCGTCGTCGGCCATCCCGTGCCTCGCCTCGACATTCCCGCCAAGGTCACCGGCAAGCTCACCTACGTCCACGACATGCGGGTGCCGGGCATGCTGCACGCGCGCATCGTGCGTCCGCCCTATCTGGGCCGCGACTCGGGCGGCATGGTGGCCTCCAGCCTGGAATCGGTGGACGAGTCCTCGGTGGCCAAGGTGCGGTCGCTGGTGAAGATCGTTGTCATCAAGGACTTCGTGGCGGTCGTCGCGCGGCGCGAGGAAGACGCCATCCTGGCCTCGCGCTTGCTCAAGGTGAAATGGAAGGCGCCGCCGGCGCTGGGCTCCATGGCCTCGCTTACCGACGCGCTGGCGTCCCAGCCTTCCAAGCAGCGCCCGCTGAGCAAGAAAGGCGATACGGACAAGGCGCTGGCGGCGGCCAAGCATACGGTGAAGGCCACTTATGTGTGGCCCTACCAGATGCACGGCTCCATCGGCCCTTCGTGCGGGCTGGCCGACTGGAAGGACCAGAAGCTGACCGTCTGGAGCGGCAGCCAGAACCCCCACAACCTGCACAGCGACATCGCCAGGATGCTCGACATTCCCGAAGACCGCATCCGCGTGGTGCGGATGGAGGCCTCGGGCTGCTATGGCCGCAACTGCGCCGACGACGCGTCCGCCGACGCCGCCGTGCTGGCGCGCGAACTGGGCCAGCCGGTGCGCGTGCAATACATGCGCGAGGAAGAACACGCCTGGGAACCCAAGGGCACGGCCCAGACCATGGACGTGCACGGCGGCATCGCCGGCCCCGATTCGCTGGTCTACCGCTTCGGCACCCGCTATCCCTCGAACGGCGCGCCGCTGCTGGCTTCGCTGCTGATGGGCAAGGAAAAGGCCGAGGCCACGGTATTCGAAATGGGCGACCGCACCGCCATCCCGCAGTACCGCGCGTCGGACCTGGACATCGTGGCGCTGGACATGGCCCCCATCGTGCGCGCATCGTGGATGCGCGGCGTGGCCGCGCTGCCCAATGTCTTCGCGCACGAGTCCTTCATGGACGAACTCGCGGCCCAGGAAGGCGCCGACCCGGTCGAGTTCCGCCTGCGCTTCATGGAAGATCCGCGCCCCATCGCGCTGCTCAAGGCCGTGGCCGCGAAAGCCGGCTGGCAGCCCCGCAAGGCGCCGGCCGAACGGCCCGCCAAGGGCATCGTCAAGGGGCGCGGCGTGGCCCAGCACCAGTACGTGCACGGCACCTTCCCCGGCGTGGGCGCCTCGTGGTGCGCCTGGGTGGCCGACGTGGAGGTCGACCTGGATACCGGCAGGATCCGCGTGACCCGCGTCGTGGCGGGCCAGGACTGCGGCCTGATGATCAACCCCGACGGCGTGCGCCACCAGGTCCAGGGCAACGTCATCCAGACCGTCAGCCGCACACTCAAGGAAAGCGT
Source organism: Pigmentiphaga kullae (assembly GCF_004216695.1). GTDB lineage: Bacteria > Pseudomonadota > Gammaproteobacteria > Burkholderiales > Burkholderiaceae_B > Pigmentiphaga > Pigmentiphaga kullae. The sequence continues at coordinate 1,114,337 of NZ_SGXC01000001.1, read as the reverse complement.
CAGCTTCGACCAGAACGGCGTCTCCAGCCTGGAATGGGGCGCCTATCCCATCCTGAAATTCACCGACCTGCCCGAGGTCGACGTCGTGCTGATGCCGCCCGACGGCAATCCGCCATTGGGCTCGGGCGAATCGGCATCCGTCCCCGGGCCCGCCGCCATCGCCAACGCGATCTTCGACGCCACCGGCCTGCGCCTGCGTGAAGCGCCCTTCACCCCCGAACGCGTGCGCGCGGCACTGGCCGCCGCCAACAAGGAGGCCAAATAATGAGCCGCGCCGCCAAGTGGTCGCTGACCATCGTCATCCTGCTGGCCGTCGTCGTGGCCGGCATCGCCCTGTTCGCGCATGAACCCGAGATCCCGACCGCGTCGATCGACCCCAAGCAGTTCCCCGAGGAACAGGTCCGGCGCGGCCAGGAAGTCGCCTCCGCCAGCATGTGCGTCGTCTGCCACACCGCGCCCGGCGGGGCGGTCAACGCGGGCGGCTTCCACATGGAGACCCCTTTCGGCGTCATCGTCTCGACCAACATCACACCCGACACCGAGAGCGGCATAGGCGCGTGGTCGTTCGAGGCCTTCGAACGCGCCATGCGGCGCGGCGTCGCGCGCGACGGCACGCACCTCTACCCGGCCTTCCCCTACACCTCGTTCACCAAGATGAGCGACGAGGACATGCGCAGCCTGTACGCCTACATGATGAGCCAGCCGCCGGTGCGCAACGAGCCGCAGGCCACCCGCCTGCCGTTCCCGTTCAACCAGCGCGCGCTGATGGCCGGGTGGAACCTGCTGTTCCTGGATCGCGATCCGGTCGCCAAGGTGGCCTCGGAATCGGAGGCCTGGAACCGCGGGCAATACCTCGCGGTGGCGCTGGGGCACTGCAGCGCCTGCCATACGCCCCGCAACGCGCTGGGCGCCGAAAAGACCGGCAAGGACTACCTGGGCGGCGGCGAAGCCGAAGGCTGGATCGCCCCGGCGCTCAATGGGTCCTCCAAGGCGCCGATACCGTGGACCGAACAGGCCCTGTTCGACTACCTGCGCGCCGGCTACTCGGACCAGCATGGCGCGGCCGGCGCATCCATGACCCCGGTTGTACGCGTCGGCACCTCGCAGATCGCCGAGTCCGACACCCGTGCGCTGGCCACCTACATCGCCAGCCAGATGGCCGGGGCCGGCCAGGGCAAGACCGGCCCCACGCCGCCGCAGCGCGAGGCGGCGGCGCAGGCCGCCGTGGCCACCACCGACACGCTGGGCGCCCGCATCTACGCCAACGCGTGCGCGGCCTGCCACCATCCCGGTCCCGGCGGACCCGACCTGTTCGGCGCCCAGCCGCCGCTGTGGCTGGCCACCTCGCTGAACCTGGACCAGCCCGACAACGTGATCCGCTACGTCCTGAACGGCACCCAGCACGATGCGGGCAACCCGCGGGGCGGCCACATGCCCGGCTACGCGTATGCGCTGAACGATGCGCAGGTCACGGCCGTGGTGCAGTTCATGCGCGAGTCCTTCACCGGCCAGCCGGCCTGGACCGATGTGCAGGACGCGGTCAGGCGGATCCGGGGCGAGTATCCGCTGGCGTTGCAGGGTAGGGGGGAATAGCGACGACAGGGCGCCCATGCGCGAGCCAGCCTGAGCGGGCGGCCTCGATTCGAGGCCGCCCGTTTTTTGTTTCACGATGACTCCAGCCCGGTAGTTCGCTGGACTGCGCCGTAGCTAGATACAGCAGGTTTATCAATAACTTACGCGCGTCCATCATATGCCGGTGCTTTCTGAAACTTGACCCGGTTTTCCCTCGCGCCGCTCCTATCTGGCTCCTGGAATCCGGGTTGTTCCGAGGAGTCATCATGGCAAAGATCAAGCTCACCAAGACCGCCGTGGAGTCGGCCCAACCCCAGGCCAAGGATGTTGAACTGCGGGATACCGTGGTGCCCGGCTTCCTGTGCAAGATTACCCCGACCGGCCGCCGGGTGTTCATGCTCCAGTACCGCACGAACTCCGGCCAGCCCCGCAAGCCCTCGCTGGGGCTGTACGGGGAGCTGACCGTCGAACAGGCACGAGTCAAGGCACAGGACTGGCTGGCCGAGGTTCGCCGGGGCGGCGACCCCGGCGGCGCCAAGGCCGAGGCGCGCAAGGCGCCCACGATGGCCGAGTTGTGCAAGAAGTTCATGGAGGACTACTCCAAGAAGCGCAACAAGCCCAGCACGCAGGACGGCTATCAGGGCGTCATAGACCGCAACATCATCCCGCTGCTGGGCCGCAAGAAGGTGCATGACGTGAAGCGGCCCGACATTGCCGGGCTGATGGAGAAACTGGCCTACAAGCCGACCGAGGCGAACAAGACCTTCGGCGTGCTGCGCAAGATGTTCAACCTGGCCGAAGTGTGGGGCTACCGCCCGGACGGCACGAACCCGTGCCGCCACGTCCCCATGTACCCGCCGGGCAAGGAAACCCGGCTCATCGTGGACGAGGAAATGGTGCGGATCTTCCGCCAGTTGGAGAAGCTGGAGGCGGAGGGGCTGGAGAACTACGTCATCCCGCTGGCGATCCGGCTGCAATTCGAGTTCGCCGCCCGGCGCTCCGAAATCTGCCCGCTCGAATGGAGCTGGCTGGACTTCGAGAACCGGCGCGTGGTGTGGCCCGACAGCAAGGTCGGCGGCATTTCCAAGCCCATGAGCGAGGAAGCCTATCGGCTGCTTTCGACGGCGCCGCGCCGGGAGGGCTGCCCCTACGTCCTGCCATCGCCGAACGACCCGGCCAAGCACCTGACCTTTGGCGAGCACTATGGCGGCTGGTGCCGGGTGCTCAAGGCCGCCGGCGTCCCGCACGTCGGCACGCACGGCATCCGCCATCGCTCGACGACCGACATTGCCAATTCGGGCGTGCCGACCAAAGTGGGCATGAAGCTGACGGGCCACAAGACCGTAGCGATGTTCATGCACTACGTCCACACCGAGGACAAGCCGGTGCGCGATGCGGCCGAACTGGTGGCCAGCCGGCGCCAGGCCATCACGGGCGCACGCCAGCTTGCGGAGGCGGCGGCATGAACACGCGCCGGTCATCCGCAGCATCGTCCACAGCGCCTTCGGCGCTGCTGGGCGACATTCGGGCACTGATCGAGGCGGCGCGCAAGCGCGCCGCCTCGACGGTGAATAGCGAGCTGACGATGCTCTATTGGCGCATCGGCCAGCGCATCCGCACGCAGGTCTTGGACGGGCGCCGGGGCGCTTATGGCAAGGAAGTCCTGCCCACCCTGGCGGCGCAGTTGGTGAAGGAGTACGGCGGCAGCTTTGCCGAGCAGAACCTGCGCCGCATGGTGCAGTTCGCGGCCACCTTCCCCGACGAGCAGATTCTCGTATCACTGATACGAGAATTGAGCTGGACGCACTTCATCGCCCTGATCCCGCTGAAAGACCCGCTCCAGCGGGACTACTACGCACAGATGGCGAGCACCGAACGCTGGAGCGTGCGGACGCTGCGCGAGCGCATCGACTCGATGTTGTACGAGCGCACGGCGCTGTCTCAAAAGCCGGGCGAGACGATCGCACAGGAGTTGGCGAAGATGCGCGATGCGCAGCGAATGTCGCCCGCCCTGGTCATGCGCGACCCCTACATCCTCGACTTCCTGGGGCTGCGGGACACTTGGCAGGAAGGCGACTTGGAGGCGGCGATCATCCGCGAAATGGAGTCGTTCTTGTTGGAGCTGGGCGCGGGTTTCAGCTTCGTGGCCCGGCAGAAGCGCATCCAGATCGACTGCGAGGATTTCCACCTCGACCTGCTGTTTTACAACCGCAAGCTGCGGCGGCTGGTGGCAGTGGAGTTGAAGGTCGGCGAGTTCAAGGCAGCTTTCAAGGGACAGATGGAGCTTTATCTTCGCTGGCTGGACAAGCACGAACGGGAGCCGGAGGAAGCCTCGCCGCTGGGGATCATCCTTTGCACCGGCAAGAAGCGCGAGCAGATCGAATTGCTGGAGTTGGACAAGTCGGGCATCCACGTCGCCGAGTACCTGACCGCCTTGCCGCCGAGGGGCGTGCTGGTGGAGCGGCTGCAACAAGCAACGCAACGGGCGCGGTTGCAGATCGAGCAGCGCAAGACCGACAACGAGTAGTCCTGTCTCAAGCAGTCGGGCGTCCCGGCGTGCCGCCGTCGCGCTGTCGTGCTGCGCATCGAGCCTCGCTGCGCGAGTCTCGCCCCTGTCGGGCTTCCATCACTGACGCCTCCGGCCCGGCTCGCTGATCCGCGCCTGCGCGCTTCGCTTGCCAAAAACCCGCGTGCGTGGGGTGGTGTGAGGGGGCGGTCTTGCTGTGTCCCTTCACCGTATCACGGCGTTCTCGCCGTGCAAGGGCTGCGCGCGCCTTGCGCGCTTGCGTCCTGGCGGCCGTCTGCGACCCCTGACTGCTGCGCTGCGCCGTGAGGGCGACGGTTCCGGGCAATTCCGCCCTTGCAACCGGAGAACCGTCATGAACGACAAATCACACGTTTCCCTCGAACAGCACGTTTGCCTGGTCTGCGGCACGGCGTTCGACACCGGCGCGATCCTGCTGGACAAGCGCCTGCGCGCGAGCATGGAGCGCCACACGGCGACCGGCTGGGGCCTGTGCCCCGAGCATCAGAAGCTGGCCGACGATGGCTTTGTCGCGCTGGTCGAATGCGATCCGCAGCGCAGCGGGTCGCAGGCTGGCGGGCGCATGAAGCCCGAGCAGGCATACCGGACCGGCCGGCTGGCCCATCTGCGGCGCACGGTGTTCGCGCAGGTGTTCAACGTGCCGATCGCGGACGAGCAGGCTTGCGTGTTCGTTGAGCCTGGCGTGATCGAGCAGTTGCAGTCGATGACAGCGCCGGCGGCGGGCTGATTGCGTCGTGCGGCCTTCGGTGCGTCGCTCCTTCGCGGGCGGCGCACATTTTCATATCCCCCCAGGGGGGATACAATTGCCACATGAACGCGACACACAAGCACTCAACCCATCCCGATCTCGTGAAGCGGCTGAAACGCGCCGATGGTCATCTTCGGCACGTCATAGGGATGATCGAAAGTGGCGAATCCTGTCTCGACATCGCCCGCCAGCTCGCGGCGGTGGAAAGCGCGGTGACGGCCGCAAAGCGCGTCCTGATCCACGACCACATCGACCATTGCCTGGCCCATGACGAAGACTCCGTTTTGACCGAAATGAAGGCACTGACCAAACTGCTCTGAGGCCCGCCGATGCTCTCCGTCCTGAAGAACCGTACCTATCGTCACCTGTTCGCCGCTCAGGTGATTGCGCTTGTCGGCACCGGCCTGATGACGGTGGCCCTTGGCCTGCTTGCCTACGATCTGGCCGGGGCGAATGCCGGCGCGGTACTCGGGACGGCACTCGCAATCAAGATGCTGGCCTATGTCGGAGTCGCCCCGGTCGCGCAGGCGTTCGCCGACCGGCTGCCGCGACGGTCGTTGCTCGTTGCCCTTGACCTAGTACGAGCATCCGTTGCGCTCTGCCTGCCCTTTGTCAGCGAAATCTGGCAAATCTATCTGCTGATCTTCGTCTTGCAGGCGGCGTCCGCAGGCTTCACGCCGACCTTTCAAGCCACTATCCCGGACATCCTTCCCGACGAAGACGAGTACACGAAAGCACTGTCGCTTTCCCGGCTGGCCTACGATTTGGAAAGCCTGATTTCCCCGATGCTGGCCGCCGCGCTACTGACGGTCATCAGCTTCCACAACCTGTTTGCCGGAACGGTTCTCGGCTTCCTCGTGTCAGCCGCGCTTGTGGTCAGCGTGAGGCTTCCCACAACCGTTCCCGGCCCGCGTCGTGGCATATGGGATCGCACTACGCGGGGCACGCGCATTTACCTCGCCACGCCGCGCCTTCGGGGTCTGCTGGCGATCAGCCTCGCGGTGGCAGCAGCGGGGTCAATGGTGATCGTGAACACGGTGGTCATCGTGAAGGCACGCTTCGGCCTGGGCGAATCCGAGGTAGCGTGGGCGCTGGCGGCCTTCGGAGGCGGGTCGATGGTTGCGGCCTTCGCGCTGCCTCGCCTGCTCGACAAGATTGCTGATCGGCCTGTCATGATTGCGGGAGCGACGATGCTGGTTGTGGGAACGGCAGCCGGGGCAATGATTCCGACATATGCCGTTCTGGTGGTGATCTGGTTGGTGGTCGGCTTCGGCTACAGCGTGGCGCAAACACCTTCCGGCCGGCTGTTGCGCCGCTCCGCTCACCCCGAGGATCGCCCCGCGGTCTTTGCCGCGCAATTCGCCCTCTCCCATGCGTGTTGGCTCATTTGCTATCCCTTGGCCGGTCGCTTCGGCGCTGCCTTTGGGCTGCAATCGACCTTCATCATCATGTCGCTGATTGGTCTTGTCGGAGTGGGACTGGCGCTGTGGCTCTGGCCCGCTAGTGATTCTTCCGACATCGCCCACGATCACCCTGATCTACCGCCAGATCATCCTCACTTGCGCGAACATGCAGACCGAGGCGGGCACCGTCATCCCATGATCGTTGACGATCTGCACCGGGACTGGGCGCGCATTTAAGAACTGCCCGCCTTTCACATCGCTGATGCCTCCGGCCCGGATTGCTATTCGGGCCTGCGCGCTTCGCTTGCCAAAAACCGCGTGCGTGGAGGTGCGAGGGAGGCGGTCTTGCTGTCCCCTTCATCGTGCCACGGCGTTCTCGCCGTCAAGGGCTGCGCGCCGATGGCGCTTGCGTTCTGGCGGCCGTCGTTGACCCCTGACTGCTTGCGCTGCGCCGTGCCCCGGAAGGGTCGGGCAATTCCGCCCGGCAACCTTTCAGGAGTTCACCATGAACAACGCACTCATCACTGACGAGCAGCGCATCGTGCTGCTGGCCAACGGCCGCGAATCCTTGGAGAACCCGGACTTCGATCCGGCACCCGTCGTCAAGCTGTTCACGCCGGATGCCGGCGCGACCTGGCTGCTGACCGAGATTGATCCCGATGACCACGACCACGCCTTTGGTCTTTGCGACCTGGGCCTGGGGATGCCGGAAATCGGCTGGGTCAGCCTGGGCGAGCTGGCGACCGTGCGCGGCAGGCTGGGCCTGCCGATCGAGCGCGACCTGTCTTTCCGCGCCGAGAAGCGGTTGAGCGCCTACGCGCGCGATGCCCGGTTGGTCGGGCGTGTCGTCGTCTGAACCAGCCCTTGGAGCGCCGCAAGGCGCTCCTTGCGCTTTCCCAACCTTCGCAGGAGATCAATGCCATGAGCAGCCATCACGACTACATCATCGAAATCACGGCGCAACACGATGCGCTCAAGCCGTTCGCGCCGGAGAACGGTCAGCCCTTGCGCTTCAAGATCGGCGACGCGGTGATCTACACCAACGAGTTTGGCGCGCAGTTCCGGCGCCGCGTCACCGGGTTCTACCAGCCTACCGAGCCTTCGGGGCTGTATGCGCGTGGCAGGCGCTACTACCTGAACTCGACTTCGCCTTGGATGCCGGTTGCGGAATCCAGCCTGCGTCCTGACGACTCGGCGTGATGCCTAAGTGCCCCTGACGGGGCGTTGCGCGCTGCGCTTGCCTCCAGGGGAAAGCCCTGCGGGCTATCCCCGCCGCGCGATGCTTGGCGCCCCTCAAAGACCGCCGAACCGGCTGCGCCGGATCGGCCAGACCACGGCAGTCGCTGTCGAACCTGTTTCCCGATGACTGGCGCATGAGCTTGTGCATCGAGCCTTGAAGGCTGTGCGTCCCCGGCCAAGAAACGTGGCCGGTCGCGCTGTCGTGCGCGTTGCGCATCGAGCCGCCTGCGGCGTCTCGCCCCTGATGGGCTTCCATCGTTCCCTCGCTCCGCTCGGCTGACGCCTCCGGCCCGGATTCCTAGATCCGGGCCTGCGCGCTTCGCTTGCCGTGCGGTCGGCGTGTTGAGGGGCCGTTGCCATGTCCAGCCGTCTCCCCTGACTTCATCACCTTCACCGCGACTGTAGCCCGCGCCCGTGTGCCGTCAAGGCGCGCAGGGCCGTGTCCTCGGCTGCGCCTGCGGGCCGCACCAACCCTGCGCTTGCCTCCTTGACGGCACCCGTTCGCGCGCTCCTGACCGTCGCGGGCGATGAACTCAGGAAAGACGGTGGCAACAGGGCCAACCGGGTTCCTCGTGCCGACCGCACCGAACAGCCGAAAGGCTGGGCTTCCGAATCTAGGAATCCGGTGTGCGGTGAACAGCAAACCCTTTTTTCTTTGTCAGGAGAAATGCCATGCAACTCGCATCCCGCTTCGCTTCCCGTTCCCCGGTGCTGCGTTCGGAACGTCCCTTGTCCGATGACCAAATCCGGGCCGTGGCCCCGTCCATCTTCGCGGACGCCCCGCACGAAAGCCGCTCGCAGCGGTACAGCTACATCCCCACCGCGACCGTGCTGCAAGAACTGCGCGGGGAAGGCTTCGAGCCTTTCATGGTGACGCAAACCCGCGTGCGCCACGACGACCGCCGCGACTACACGAAGCACATGATCCGGCTGCGCCACGCCAGCCAGATCAACGGCCGCGAGGCCAACGAAATCATCCTGCTGAACTCCCATGACGGCACTAGCAGCTATCAGATGCTGGCCGGGATGTTCCGCTTCGTTTGCAGCAATGGCCTTGTCTGCGGCGACACCGTGGCCAACGTGCGCGTTCCCCACAAGGGCGACGTAGCGGGGCACGTCATCGAAGGCGCTTACGAAGTCCTGCACGGCTTCGACCGGGCGCAGGAATCCCGCGATGCCATGCGCGCCATCACGCTCGACGCCGGGGAATCGGAAGTGTTCGCCCGCGCTGCGCTGGCATTGAAGTACGACGAGGACAAGCCCGCGCCCATCACGGAATCGCAAATCCTGATGCCGCGCCGCCACGACGACGACCGCCGCGACCTGTGGAGCGTGTTCAACCGCACGCAGGAGAACTTGACCAAAGGCGGCCTGTCCGCCCGCGCCGCGAATGGCCGCCGCCAGACCACCCGGCCCGTGCAGGGCATCGACCAAAGCGTGCGCCTCAATCGCGCCCTGTGGCTGCTGGCCGATGGCCTGCGCCAGTTGAAAGCCTGAATCCCCACGCGGCAGGGGCAGGCAGCAGCCCTTGCCGCTTCTCTCGCTGCTGCATCCCAACCGCAAGGAGTCATCACCATGAACGCCGTACTCAAAACCGAAGCCGTCGCCATCGAAGCCGCCGCCCCGCTGGAAATGGCCGACCCGTCCAAGAACCTGATTCTGGTTCCGCTCTCGCAGTTGCTGCCGCGCCGCTCCAAGCGCAACGCCCGCAAGATGCCGCGCCTGTCCATCCCCGAACTGGCCGCGAGCATTGCCCGCATCGGCTTGCTGCAAAACCTCATCGTCATCCTTTCCGCCGATGGCGAGACTTACGAGGTGGTGGCCGGCGATCGCCGCCTGACCGCCTTGAAGCTGCTGGCGAAGAAGAAGCGCATTCCCGCCGACTACGAAGTGCCGTGCCTGCTGGTGGCCGACGCTTCCGCCCGCACCGTCAGCCTTGCGGAGAACGTGCAGCGCGAGAACATGCACCCCGCCGACCAGTTCGCGGCCTTCGCCGCGCTGGTCAAGGAAGGACGCCCCATCGAGGACATTGCTGCCGACTTCGGCGTGTCCCCGCTGGTGGTGCAGCGCCGCTTGAAGCTGGCGAATGTCTCGCCGCGCCTCATGGCCGACTATCGCGCCAGTGGCGTGACGCTGGAACAGTTGATGGCCCTGACCATCACCGACGACCACGCCGCGCAGGAAGCCGCGTTCTATGGTGCGCCGGAATGGCAGCGCAGCCCGTCCAAGCTGCGCGAGCGCCTGACCGAGCGCGAAATCGACGCCGCGCACGCGCTGGTGCGCTTCGTCGGACTGAACACCTACCGGCAGGCAGGCGGCGGCATCCGCCGCGACCTGTTCGCGGAAGGCGATGCCGGAACCTACCTGACCGATACCGCAGTGCTGGAAACGCTGGTGCGCGACAAGCTGGCAACGCTGGCCGAGGACGTGCGCGCCGAGGGTTGGGCATGGGTGGAGGCCGTGCCGCATCTGGCCTACGAGGAACGGCAGGCGTTCCAGAACGCCCCGCGCCACCGCCGTGAGCCGACCAGCCGCGAGGCCCGCCGCATCGCCTCGCTGGAAAGCCGCCTCGAAAAGATCGACGCCGAGCTGGAAGAAGCCTGCGACGCCGAGGACGAGGCCAAGGCCGAGAAACTGGAACAGCGGCGCGATCAGGTGGTCGGCGAACTACAAGACGCGGAGGACGCCTTGCAAGGTTACGCTCCCGAGGTGCGCGAGGTGGCCGGTGCCATCGTCACCATCGACCGCAACGGCGAGGCCGTTATTCATCGCGGCCTGCTGCGCGAAGCCGAGGCCAAGGCGCTGCGCACGCTGGAAAAGCTGCGGCGCGGTTTCGGCAACACCGAAGGCGAAGCCGCCAACGACGAGCACGAGGACGCCGACGACGCACCCAAGGCCGCGAGCCTGTCCGATCGGCTGGCGCAGCGGTTGAGTGCCCACCGCACGGCGGCGCTGCAAATCGAAGTCGCGCGGCATCCGCACGTCGCGCTGGCCGCGCTGGTGCATGGCATGGTGCAGACTGTCTTGCAGCCCGACGCCTACGGCGATGGCCTGCCGCTCGGCGTGCGCCTCACGGTGCAAGACCGGCTGGAAGGCATGGCCCCGGACTGGCCGGAATCGCCCGCTGCCGTGGCGCTGCGCGAACTGCAACAGGTGGCAGGTGAAGCCTTGCCGGAGGACAGCGCCGAACTGTTCGCCGCGCTGCTGGCGAAGTCGCAAGATGAACTGGTGCGGCTGCTGGCCGTGTGCGTGGCTTCCACGGTGGACGTGGTGACGCCCCGCGCCACGGTGCAGCAACCCGGCGAGGAACTGGCGCAGGCCGTGGGCCTCGACATGGCCGCATGGTGGAAGCCGACCGCAGAAGGCTACTTCAAGCACGTTTCCAAGGCCGTGATTCTGGATGCCGTGGGCGAGTACGCACCCGAGCAGGCCAACCGGCTGGCGAAGTTGAAGAAGGCCGACATTGCCAGCGAAGCCGAGCGGCTGGCCGATGGCACGGGCTGGATGCCCGCCATCTTCGAGGCCGCAGGCCCGCAGGACGCCGCGCAAGAGGCAGGCCCGGAGCAGAACGCCCCGGAGGATGCCGAGGCAATAGCGGATGAACCCGCCGAGGCGCTGGCCGCTTGACCCGCGCCGAAGGCAAGCGCCCCGGCCTCGACCGGGGCGCTTCGCTGGAAGGAGAAGCCCCATGACCCGCACCACCATTAGCCGCCCGCGCATGGCGGCGATCTACGCCGCTGGCACGGTACGCGCCCGCCGTTGGAACGGCGATGGCGACGTGCGCGGCTACCGCCCGCCCTCGGGCTGGACGGCCTGCGCCGACCTCACCGACATTCACCCCATCACGGGCCGCGCCTTGCCGCGTGCCGTGTGGTGGCTCATCGAGACGAAGGAATAACCGCGATCAGCACCGCGCCCAGGCCGTTCCGTCCTGGGCGCGGTGGACGCAAAAATCCGGGCGCGGCAGTGGCCGCGCCCGGTGTTCAAGGCCACCAGCCGAATCGGCACGCCGCCGCCCTCGCGGCAGCTCAGACGGCGGCGTTGACGTGACCGGGCTTCCCGCCCGGTAATGGCAGGCCCGTATGGGCCTGCAAGCCGTAGCGCCCGCCGTGCGCGGGAATCACCAGCGGTTTTCGGCTTGCCGCGTGCATACCTCGCAGCGTAGGGCCGCGCCCATTTCATCAGAGGCATGTCCGCGTTTCCTGCTTAGAAATCTGGAACGGCCTGGGCGTGTCGGCGCATAGCGCCGCCGGGCTTTCGGGCTACGCCCCGTGCCGTCTTTGCCGTCACGGCCATTCGGCTTCAATCCCTCACGCCTTCGCGCCTGCGGCGCTGCGCGCTTCGCTTGCCTCCAGGGGAAAGCCCTGCGGGCTATCCCCGCCGCGCGATGCTTGGCGCCCCTCGATGCGGCCGAACCGGCTGCGCCGGATCGGCCCGGCCAGCGCCCCGCCGCGATGGACGGGCGCTGGCGAACACGCTGGCGCTCGCTGCGACAGGTTGTGCAGGTGCGTGCCGTCCTCAACGCTGGCGGTTCCTGCCCATCACGTCACGAAGGACGGTTCACGGACAACCCGCCCGGCATCGCTATGGAGCTTCCACGCCACGCCTCAAGAGCGGCGCCGCAAGGTGCGGCGGGGGCGTTCTCGCCTGTCGTCGGATGGTTGACCTGGCCCGCATCAGCGGGCGAGCCGGAGAAGCCTTCGGGCGGGGGTGCCGAGTCGGCCCCATCTCCTTTCGGAGCGGTTCGGCCCAAGGCGTCCTTGTCTCGTTGTGAATCCTGGCGGTGGCGCGGCTGCGCCTCGGGCTTATGGCTGCAACCGTCCGGCGAAAACAATTTCCCCGCCGCTACGCGGCTTCCTCGCGCAGCAAATTCTTTTCGCCTCCCGGCTCTCCACTGCGTTGCGACCGCAAGCGGTGCAGCCAGCCCGTCCCCCGCCGGCCGGATCACAACAAGGACGCGATGGGCGCGAACCTTGTTCAACCGAAAGGAGAAACATCATGGCCAACATCGGCACCTTCACCGCAGACAAAGACGGCTTCACCGGCACGCTTCGCACCCTGACGCTCAACGTCAAAGTCAAGCTGGTTCCCAACGACAAGGGGGACAGCGAGAAAGCCCCGGACTTCCGCGTTCAGGCCGCCAGCCACGACATCGGCGCGGCGTGGAAGAAGACCAGCGAGGCTGGGCGCGAGTACCTGTCCGTGACCCTCGATGACCCTTCGTTCCCGGCAGCGGTCTATGCCCGCCTGATCGAAGGCGAGGACGGCACGCACGACCTGATCTGGTCGCGCAGCAAGCCCCAGGCGGCGTGACCGCCGCAGCGCCCCGCCCATCGCGGCGGGGCGCTGTGCTGCTAATAGCAGCACATCACCGCATCACGCGCGCGGCTCCGCCGCGTCGCGTTCGCTCAACACCGCCTCCAGCTCTTGGCGCACCTGCGCCAGCAGCTCGTCGGCCTTGTGCGGGCTATTGCCCGCGTAGGCCAGCGTCAGCAGCGTGAGCGGGTGGATCTCCATCACCTCGCACAGCTCGGCCAGCTTGTTCAAGGTGGGGCTTTTCAGGTCGCGTTCGAGGGTACTCATATAGGTGCGGCTGGACACGTCGGAGAACGCTTCCTGGCTCAAGCCACGCGCTTTCCTGACTGTCTTCAACGCCTTCGCCAATGAGTTCCCAGCCGCCACCTATGGTTTCCTCTCAAAACCAAGATGACAACCCATTGCGCCCTATAGAGCTACAATCTATAGTGTTCATTTGGTGTTGTTCTACGTCTTTGTGCCTTTACGGAAATCCGTATCGGCGGATTCCGGCAAAGCCATAGAACCGCATCCGTGCTTGCGCACGAAGGCGTAAATCCGGTTTGGCGGTTCTGCGCTTCAACGTGAAACCGCATCCGTGCATCATTGGATTTGTGGGATTGCCGACCATGCCCCAGCCACTCACCACCGCCCCGGAGCGCGCGCAACTGCTCGCCAACGGCGAGGCCCGCGCTGCTGGCCAAGTCATCGACCCGGTGCCCGTGGTACGGCTGTTCACGCCGGACGCGCATGTGACCTGGCTGTTGGCCGCACTCGATCCTGCCGATGGCGACACCGCCTGGGGACTCATCGACCTGGGAATCGGGATGCCGGCGCAGGGAACCGTCAAGCTGTCCGAGCTGGCCGGCATCGTTGGGCCGCGCCAGCAGCCCGTGATGCGCGACCTCTATTTCCGTCCCACGCGCACGCTGTCGGAGTACACCCGCGCGGCCGAGCGTGACGGCGCCATCCCGGACTGAACACAGCCTACTGTGACTTTTTCAGTCTGATGTCATGCCGGGCAGGTCTCAATCGGCATTCTTGCGGCGTAGCCCCTCCAGTCTGATCCAAATAGACATGATGGCTGGCGCGGGCTGCGGCAGGCTGGCCTGTGCAGCACTCCAACTCGGGGCGCTGTCGCCGCAGCATTGAGACGAATACCGCAACGCATCGGAGCCAATCGGTCTTGACAACCCGATCCATCTTTTTGACCCATGACCTTTTGACGATGGCGATGTAGCGCGCAGTCCTTCCGTGGCGGCGAGTCCTGTTCGCGGGAGGTGGCGTCATGGTCGATCACAGCGCCGAGCCTTGGTATCCGACTGCCGCGTATCTGTACGTGCTGCATCTGGACGGCCTTGCGCTCGCCTGGGAGTTCCTGCGCCGGCATCCCGACTATCGGCTCGACTGGCTGCGCCACCATCGCCGGTCGCAAGCGGCGCATCGCTGGGGCTTGCGCCTGCTGGAAGACCCGGCGCTCGATGCGCGCGACGCGCATCCGGCTTGGCTGCCCGGCCATGCCGCCGTGGTGCAGCTCTACCCCGATGCCGATCCGTCACAGGATGCGGCGACCTTCGCGTTCTGGCGCATCCCCGGTCACAAGCAACTGCTGCATGACGGCAAAGGGCTGGCGCTGATCGCGCGCAGCCCAGGTCATTGCCTGCGCTTCGCGCTCGCGCCCGGCCTGGAAGACGGCATGGCCGTGGCCTATGCCCAACGGAGCGGCACCGCCGCGCCTGCGCGCGGTCGTGCGCTCCACGGAGCACTGGCGGCCGCCAAGCCCAGACCGACACCTACCGCACTGCTGGAACTGCACAGCTTGCAGGCGCTCGACGCGACCCTGGCGGGCGCATCCCTGCGTGAAGTCGCGGAAGGACTGTTCGGCGTAGATGCCGCAGCCGATTGGTACAGCGATGGCGGGCTGCGCTCCAAGGTGCGCCGCCTGGTGCGTCGCGGCGATGCGCTGATGCGCGGCGGCTACCGCCGATTAGCACAGCTTCCGCCGCTTGAGAAGGGTCGCTTTGAGGACGACTCAAAACGACCCTGAGCGGCAAGGCCGCGTTTTCTGAGACTGCCTCCATCCGGTCGCGCTGTGTGGCCGGGCGTTTTCAACCGATGGAGGTTCACACCATGCGTCCCGCTCCTTTGCGGCCTGCCGCCGCTGTCTCGACCGCTGCCGCGCAGCCCCAACGCTATCTCACCAACGACGAAGCCGCCGAGTACCTGCGCCTGTCGCCGCGCACGCTGGAAAAGCAGCGCGTGATTGGCGGCGGCCCGCGCTTTCGCAAGTTCGGTCGCCGCGTCATGTACGCCGTGGCCGACCTCGATGCCTGGGCCGCCGACCGCAGTTTCGAGACGACCTCCGATCCCGAATACGCCGAGCATCACTCGGCCGACAGCCGTGCGCGCTGATCGGCGGCGCGCGGCAGGCCATCACCATGTCCAGCTCCGCGCTGCCGTTCCGGCAGCGGTCGTTGCAGGAGCGCGAACAGCTCGACCTGTTCCGCGCCTTGCCCGGCGACATGGCGCCGCGCGACAGCCAGGACTTGATGGCCTATCCGTTCTTCTCGCTCGGCAAGTCCAAGCGGGTCAAGCCCATCGACTTCCGTGCGGGCAACGTGACGATTCGCGTGGAAGGCACGGCCGAGCACGGCATCGCCACGATCTGGGATGCGGACGTGCTGATATGGGCGGCCTCGCAGATCGTGGAAGCGAAGGACGCGGGCCTGCGCCCGTCGCGGCTGATGCGCGCGACGCCCTACGAGATCCTGCGCTTCATCGGGCGCGGCAAGTCGTTGCGCGACTACCAGCGCCTCAAGGCCGCGCTGGATCGCCTGCAATCGACCACGGTGGCCACGTCCATCCGCGAGACGACCGGGCGGCGCCTGCACCGCTTCTCCTGGATCAACGAGTGGAAGGAACTGGCCGATGCCCGCGGCACGCCGCTGGGCATCGAGCTGATCCTGCCGGACTGGTTCTTTGCGGGCGTGCTCGACGCCGCCCTGGTGCTGACCATCGACCCGGCGTACTTCCGGCTCACCGGCGGCATCGAGCGGTGGCTGTACCGCCTGGTGCGCAAGCACGGCGGCAAGCAGGCATACGGCTGGCAGTTCGACTTTCGCTATCTGCACCAGAAGTCCGGCAGCACCGCGAAGCCCTACGACTTCGCCTGCGATCTGCGCGCGCTCGTCGCGCGGCAGTCGCTGCCCGGTTACGTCCTGGGCATCGAGCGGATGCCGGACAACGGCATGGAGCTGCTGACGTTCCGGCCCGTGCCGCAGACGGCACGGGGATAACTTCGGGAAAACCTGTGAATGGTGTCGTGCTATCAGGCGTGCGGGGTATCGTGCTATCAGGCGTGGGACTATCGTGCTATCAGGCGTGCCGATCGTCCGCAAACCCGCGCCAGCATTGGGTTTGCGCACCCTCTAACTTCCCTAACTTAATTTCTCTAACTTTTAGTAGAGAAACGCCGCTGCGGTGGACAACCACCCCGCGGCCACAAACGCAGCAGCAAAAGCCCGGCTTTCCAACACGGAGGGCCGCGCCATGATCGTCGCTCTGCTCAACCAGAAAGGCGGCGTGGGCAAGACCACGCTCGCCACGCACATCGCCGGCGAGCTGGCGATGCGCGGCCAGCACGTCGTCCTGCTGGACGCCGACCCGCAGGGTTCATCGCTGGACTGGACACAGCGCAGAAGCCAGCAAGGCTTGCCACGGCTGTTCAGCGCCGTGGGCCTCGCACGCGAAACGCTGCACCAAGAGGCGCCAGAACTCGCCAGGCGGGCCGATCACGTCATCATCGACGGCCCGCCGCGCATCGCGGCACTGGCGCGCTCCGCGCTGCTGGCGGCCGAGCGCGTGCTGATCCCCGTGCAGCCCAGCCCTTACGACCTGTGGGCCAGCGCCGAGATGGTGGCGCTGATCCGCGAGGCACAGGTGTTTCGGCCTGCGCTGCGCGCGGCCTTCGTCATCAATCGGCGCGTCAGTACCACCGTGATCGGGCGCGAAGCGCGCCAGGCGCTGGCCGACCAGCCGCTTCCTGCGCTGCGCGCGGAAGTGCATCAGCGCATCGTGTTCGCCGACAGCGTGGCCGCTGGCCGGCTTGCACGCGAGACGGCGCCGGACAGCGCCGCCGCGCGCGAAATCACCGCGCTGGTGGACGAACTGCTGCGGTGGCCGACATGACAGCGAAGCCGCCACCTCGCGCAAAGCGCGTCGGCATCGGCGCGCGTCCACCGGCGAATCCGCACGCCGAGGCGTGGATTCGCCAGGGCGATGCCGATGCACTTGGCAAGGGCGACCTCTACACGGCTCGCCTGACCCTCGACATCACGCCCGCGATGCGGGCGCGCATCAAGGTATCGGCTTTCACGCAGGGCGTGACCGTGGCCGACCTGCTGCGCGGCCTGCTGGAGCGCGAGTTTCCAGAACACCGCAGGGAGAACGCCCCATGACCGCATCCGCTTCGCCTGCCGCTGGCGCGGCCACGGCTGCGCTCGCAGCACCTTCCGGCCAGCCTGCCAGCGCGCCGCTGACGCGCGTGGCGCTGGCCTACATCGAACCGCGCTTCAAGCTCTATTTGCGCTTCGGCGAACCTGCGCGCACGCACCAGCTCGACCGTTGGCGGCGCTGCGCGGTGTTCCTGCCGGGCGCCATGTTGTGCCGCATCCGCTGGCAGGCCAACGACTACGGCACCGTTCGCTGGCAACTCATGGTCATGCAGGCTTGCACGCCGCTCGATGCGGCACAGCGCATCCCCGGCGTGCAGCCCGGCGCACGCCTGCTGCTGCACGCCGAAGGCGAGATGCAGGTGCGCGCCGTGCTGGAGTGCATCGACGCCATCGAGGCGCTGGGCATCGCGCCCGTCAGCGTCTCGCCGGCGTACTGGCGCACGCTCGCCAACCGGCTCGCTGCCCGCCTGCCGCTGCCCGAATACACCGCCGAGCGGCACGCCGCCTGGCTGACCGCGAGGGCACTGCCATGACCGCCGTTTCCACTGCCGGCACCGCGCCGCGTCCTCGCTCGCGCCTGCGCGCTCGCCTCGTGCTGGCGGGCCTGTCCGCCTGCGGCCTGGCTGCGCTGGCCTGGGCGTCCTTCGTGCATCCGCTGCCGCGCCTGATCTACAACCCGTCCGACAGCGTGGCGGTCGGCTGGTATCGCGTCGATCCGCTGAGCAACGGCACCGGCTCGCTGCCACGTCCTTTGTCCGTGGGCAGCATCGTCCTGACCACGCTGCCGCCAGACGCTGCCACGCTGGCCGCGCAGCGCGGCTATCTGCCGGCGCGCGTGCCGCTGCTCAAGCGCGTGGGCGCCGTCGCGCCGCAGGAGGTGTGCATCACTGGCCGCGTTGTCCGCATCGACGGCGTGCCTTCGGCCGCCGTGCTGCCCGCTGACCGCTGGGGCCGGCCGCTGCCATCCTGGCAGCAATGCCGCCGCCTCGAACCCGCCGAACTGTTCCTCTTGAGTGTGACCAACCCGGCGTCGTTCGACAGCCGGTATTTCGGGCCGGTCAGCACATCCGCCGTGATCGGCGTCGCGCATCCGGTCTGGCTGGAATCCCGCCCATGAAGGCCGTCGATTCGCTGCACGTCGCCGTGCATCTCATCGTGCCATCCGGCGTGTCGTTCTGCTGTTCGTCGCCGTGTCGTCGCGCGTGCAGTGCGGGTGCATTCGCACCGCACTTCGCGCTGCCTTCGGCGCAGCCGTCCAACGTGCAGGCGTCTTGCCTCGAACGCGCCCGGCCAGCGGCCGAGTCCGCGTTCGCCGGCGCGCTGGCTGCTCGCGCAGCAGCGCCGCCGGGCCGCCGCTGCCCGGAGCGACAGCGAAGGGCAAAGGCGGAAGGCAAGACAAAAGGACGCGGCACCGGGCCGCGTAGAAAGCCAGTCTGCACATGGGGGTTGCGCGGCACGGAGCGGCTTCGCCGCCGTGCCGCGTGGGGCGCGAAGCCCGCGCCGATGCGGGCGTGTCCGCGTGCTTCGCACGACCGGACACGCCAGAGCTTGCAGGGGGCGCAGCCATGACCGACCGCCGCGACGATGATTTCCGCATCCGCCCCAGCGCCCCGAAGAACCGGGGCCAGGGCTTCGTCTCCAAGGTGCTCAAGCAGGCAGGCAAGGCCAGCAGCGGCAAGTCGTCGGTGCGTCGTCTTGGTGCTGCCGGCGGCTCCGGGAGGGGCACGGGCCAGCGGCCCGGCTCGCGCCTGGGTCGCGGCCACACGGCGGCGCGCTTCGCCGGGGCGAAGCTGACGCCCATGTCGCGGCGCGTGACCATCAAGACGCTGCTGGTCAACCAGCGCCAGGCCAGCCCGCAGTCGCTCGCCAAGCACCTGCGCTACATCGAGCGCGATGGCGTAGGCCGCGATGGCGAGCCGGGCCAAGCCTACGGGCCGCAGACCGATGCCGCCGACCTCGACGCCTTCAAGGAACGCTGCGCCGACGACCGGCATCACTTCCGCTTCATCCTCTCGCCCGAGGACGGCGCCGAGCTGGAAGACCTGCGCACCTACACGCGGCACCTCATGGGCCGCATGGAGGCCGACCTGGGCACGGGCCTCGATTGGGTAGCCGTCAACCACTGGAACACCGACAACCCGCACACGCACATCGTCGTGCGCGGACGCGACGACACCGGCAAAGACCTCATCATCGCGGGCGACTACATCGCCGATGGCTTCCGCCATCGCGCCGCCGAACTGGCGACCGAATGGCTGGGGCCGCGCACCGAGCTGGAGATCCAGCAGACCTTGCTACGCGAGGTGGAGCAGGAACGGTGGACGAGCCTCGACCGTACCTTGCAACGAGAGGCCGGCGAGGATGGTCGGGTGCAGATCGAACGGTTCAACGAACCTGGGCTGCAACGCCAGCGCCTGCTGCTGATCGGCCGGCTGCAACGCTTGCAGCGCCTGGGCCTGGCCGACGAGATGCAGCCCGGCACCTGGGCCGTCCATGCCGACGCGGAAAAGACCCTGCGCGCCCTGGGCGAACGTGGCGACATCATCCGCACCATGCAGCGGGCGATGCGCGGCGAGCCGCGCGAACTGGCGGTGTTCGAGCCGGGCGACGACGGCCGAACCATCCTCGGCCGCGTGGCCGCGAAGGGACTGGCCGACGAGCTGCGCGACCGGGGCTATCTGGTCATCGACGGCGTGGACGGCAAGGCCCACTACGTCGCGCTCAACGCCCGCGACGAACTGGCGAACTACCCGACCGGCGCCGTGGTGGAGGTGAAGGGGGCGGCCGACGTGCGCGCGGCCGACAAGAACATCGCCGCGCTGGCGAGCGATGGCCTGTACCGCACTGACCACCACCTGGCCGTCGCGCAGGGTCAGGCCGTGCCGGGCCGCGATTCGCACGAAGTCGTCGCGGCCCACGTCCGCCGGCTGGAAGCCCTGCGCCGCGCCGGCATCGTGGAGCGCGTGGCCGAGGGGCTATGGAAGGTGCCGGACGACCTGGCCGAACAGGGCCGCCGCTATGACGCGCAGCGCCTGGGCGGCGTGGCGGTGGAACTGAAATCGCACCTGCCCATCGAGCGGCAGGCCCGCGTGATCGGTGCCACTTGGCTCGACCAGCAGTTGATCGGCGGCGGCTCGGGCCTGGGCGACCTGGGCTTTGGCGGCGAGACCAAGCAGGCAATGCAGCAGCGCGCCGACTTCCTGGCCGAACAGGGGCTGGCCGAGCGGCGTGGGCAGC
This sequence comes from Pigmentiphaga kullae, assembly GCF_004216695.1. Taxonomy (GTDB): domain Bacteria; phylum Pseudomonadota; class Gammaproteobacteria; order Burkholderiales; family Burkholderiaceae_B; genus Pigmentiphaga; species Pigmentiphaga kullae. The sequence continues at coordinate 1,093,844 of NZ_SGXC01000001.1, read as the reverse complement.
GCGTGATCCTCGCGCGCAACCTGCTGGGCACGCTGCGCAATCGGGAGCTGGCGCAGGCCGCCAAGGACATTGCGGCCGAAACCGGCTTGGAACATCGGCCTGCGGGTGACGGTCAGCGCGTGGCCGGTATCTACCGGCGCAGCGTCATGCTCGCCAGTGGGCGCTACGCCATGCTCGATGACGGCAAGGGGTTCAGTCTGGTGCCGTGGCGGCCGGTGGTCGAGCAGCGGCTGGGCCAGCAGCTTGCCGCTACGGTGCGCGGCGGCGGCGTGTCCTGGGAGATAGGACGGCAGCGTGGGCCTGCCGTTGGTTAACTTCCTACGATAGCAGTGTCCGGCACGGGGTCGCACAATAAACCGATTGACGGTCGGTTTTTCGTGGTGGATACTCTTGAGTTCGAGTCAAAGCTCGGAGCCGACAACATTGACCAACCACAGCGTACCAACACTTGGCGATCTGGAAATCGCCGTGCTCGAAGACATCTGGCGCTTCGGCCCGTCCGACACCAAGGCGGTGTACGCGCGCATTGGGCAGTCTCGCTCGATTTCCTTGAACACAGTGCAATCCACGCTGGAACGTCTGTTTCGCAAGGCCATGCTCCAGCGCGAAAAGATCAGCCATGCCTACGAATACTCGGCACGAGTATCTCGCCGGGAACTGATCCAGAAGCTGGTCGAGTCCACGGTGCGTCGTGTCGCAGGCCCGCAGCCGGATGCGTTGTTGAGCGCCTTTGTCGATCTTGCTGCAAGGGCGGATGATGACCAGCTCAAGAGGCTGGAGGAGTTGATTGCCCGTCGTCGCGCTGAATTGGATCAGCCGTGATGACGAGTTATGGCCCACTACTTCAGTTCGCATTGCTATCCGGCTTCGTGCTGGCAGTAACGCTTACCCTGCTGATTGGAGCCTGCGAGCGCCCATTACGCCGTGCGCTGTCGGGAAAGACCCCCTATCAGCGAGCAAGAGTGTCTTGGTGGATGCTGGTAACACCCGCATTGGCGGGTATTGCCTATACGGCCATGACCATCGCCATGCCGTCGATGTTTGATGATTCGGCCAGATTTGCCGCTGCCTGCTCTGCGCACGCTGACACGCTGCTGCACCTGTGCGTTTGGCACCCGAGCGGCAATGGGCAAAGTGCCTGGCTATGGGGAGCATTGGCATTGTTGGCGGGATACGCGGTTTGGCTGGCTTTACGGGCCGCAGTTGGCCTTTGGCGTGCTCGTCGAACCCTTGCCTCGATGGTGCGCCTGAGCTGGCGTCCGGGGCATCCAGACAAACTTCGCGTGCTTGATGTCGATCAGCCTATGGCGCTGGCTTGTGGCGTCGGGAATGGCCACATCCTGCTTTCAACCTCGTTGATGCGGCGACTCGACCCAACGCAATTGCGCGTGGTGCTGGCGCACGAACAGGCTCATATCGCCAATCGAGATGTGCTGCATCGCCTGATCGCTGTCGTCTTGTCGAGCATCCAGTTGCCGGGCACTCGTCGCCGGCTGTTGCGCGATCTGGAACTCGCCTTGGAACAGCGTTGTGATTTCGCTGCTGCAAACGAAGTGGGATGCCCTGTCGCCGTAGCCGAAACCATCGTTGCAGTAGAAAAGATATTTCGGCAACACGCCAAGAAACAGATGCCTTTGGCTATGGCGTTCTTTTCCGATTTCGTCCCTGAGCGTGTCGAGGCGTTGCTGTCGTCCAAGCACTCGTCTGTCTCATACCTGGGGCCGATGCTGGGCATTCTTGTTCTGGCGTTTTGCAGCCTATCTACCGGCTGGCTGCATTCCGTGACCGAATCTCTCATCACTGTGATGACGAGGTAAGTCCATATGCGCGCGTGCTGTGTTTTTTTGCCTGAAAAACCGATGGATGATCGGTTTTATGACGACTCCACTCAGGCGTGTGCGAGCAGCCATGACGCGGAATCGTTTGCTCGCCACCTGTCGTCGTCGTGAGGATTTTCATGAATTTGATCCGCTTAGTAGCCTTGGTGTTTGTCGGAGCCTGCGGTACATCCGCAGCCCTGGCCGCCGAACCCCTGCGATTGGAGGAGGCAGTCTCCCGAGCACTGGCCGCCCACCCATCCATCGCCGCCGAAACGGCGCAGCTCCAGGCCGTCCGAGCGCGCACACAGCGCGAAGCCCTGCCACCGCCTTACACCATTGGCGGCGAGGTTGAGAACGTCGCTGGGAACGGCAACCTGCGAGGTGTTCGCTCGGCGGAAACGACATTGCGCATCGGTCGGGTCATAGAACTCGGCGGCAAGCGCGAGGCCCGTCAGACGTTGGGCCGGGCCGAGATGAGGGAGCAAGAGCATCAGGCCACCAAAGTGCGGATCGACTTGGCAAGCCTGACTACAACTCGCTTCATCGAGGTGCTCGCCAGACAGCAGCGGCTGGCGTATGCCGAGGAACGTATCCAGCAAGCGGAGCGCACCCGCCAGGAGGTTGCAGCGTGGGTGCAGGCCGCTCGAAATCCCGAGTCGGATTTGCAGGCCGCGGAGATTGCGCTCGCTGAGGCGCAACTCAATCGCGAAAGTGCTGCACACGAGCTGGCTAGCGCAAAGATGACTTTAGCAGCGAGCTGGGGCGCGCTGGCGCCTGACTTCGGTGAGGTCGTCGGTGACCTGCAAGCCTTGCCGACCGTGGCGCCATTCGAGACGCTGGCCGCCCGTTTGCCCATGACGCCGGAACTGTGGGCTTCGCGTTTGCGGGCCGACACCATCGGCGCCCGGCGCCGGCTCGCCGAGGCTGAGGCCAAACCAAACATCGACGTCAGTTTGGGCGTGCGACGCCTGGAAGCCTTCAAGGATCACGGCGTGGTGATGTCGATCTCGGTGCCGTTGGGTAGTCCAACGCGCTCTGGATACGCGGTGTCTCAAGCAAATGCGGAGCTTGCTGCGCTGGAAGCGCGGCGTGATGCCGAACGCTTCGAGCGCCACCAGACGCTGTTCGACAAATATCAGGAACTCACGCACGCGCGGCACGAAGCCGAATCGCTACGCACACGAATGCTGCCTATGGCTGAAAGTGCCTTAGCGACGACTCGGCGCGGCTTCGAGCAAGGCCGATTCTCCTATTTGTCGTTGGCTCAAGCGCAGCGAACGCTATTCGACCTGCGTGCGCGAGCTGTGGAAGCCGCCACCCGCTATCACCTTCTGCTGGTCGAGGTGGAACGCCTCACCGCCACCGTTGAGGACACCGCACCATGATTCGCATTCTTTCCCTGCTGCTCCTTTGTGTACTTGCCGCCGCATGCAGCCCTGGCGGCGACAAGCCCAAAGAGGCGGCCAGTGCCCAAGCCAGCGGAAGCTATGAGCGCGGCCCAAACAATGGGCGGCTACTCCGCGACGGTGACTTCGCTTTGGAGGTCACCATCTACGAAACCAACGCCCCCCCGCATTACAGGCTCTACGCCTATCGTGACGGCAAGCCAGTTGCCCCCGCTGATGTTGCCGCAACGATCAAGCTCTCCCGTTTGGATGGCGAGGTCAACCAATTCACGTTCAGGCCAGAAGGCAACTATCTGGTCGGCAGCGGTGAAGTGACCGAGCCGCATTCTTTCGATGTCGCCGTGACCGCCGAACACGCGGGAAAGAAGTCCACTTGGTCTTATGAATCCTATGAGGGTCGCGTAAGCATTCCGGCTGGTATCGCCAAGGATGCTGGCATCAAGACCGAATCAGCGGGGCCGGCAGTCATCCGAGACGTTGTGCGGCTGATGGGAACCGTTGTTCTGGATGCCGACAGACACGCAGCGGTTCGCGCACGCTTCCCTGGCATCGTGCGGTCAGTGAACGTGCAACAGGGCGAGCGAGTCCGCCGCGGCCAGACGCTGGCCATCGTGGAGGGCAACGACAGCATGCGCACCTACCCGATTACCGCACCGTTCGACGGCGTGGTGCTCGCACGCAACACGAACGTCGGTGATGTGGCTGAAGCAGGTGCGCTGTTCGAGTTGGCTGACCCGTCCTACGTATGGATCGACCTGCGCGCCATCGGCACCGATGCCGAAGCCCTACAGCCAGGGCAGCCGGTACGAATCCGGTCAGCCACCGGGAAGACCGAAGCCAGCGGAAAGATCCAGCGATTGTTGCCGGTGGCTGGCAGCGGCCAAAGCGTCATTGCCCGCGTCAGCATCCCGAACCCGGAGGGGCGCTGGCGCCCCGGAATGACCGTGGCGGCAGAGGTCACAGTAGGTACGCGCAACGTACCGCTGGCGGTGAAGGAGTCGGGGTTGCAACGATTCCGCGATTTCACCGTGGTGTTCGCGCAGGTCGGCGACACATACGAAGTCCGAATGCTCGAACTCGGCGATCGTGATGGTGAGTACGTTGAAGTGACTGGCGGACTCAAGCCCGGCACTAACTACGTGGCCGAGCAAAGTTTCCTGATACGCCAAGACATCGAAAAGTCTGGCGCAAGCCACGATCACTGAGGACGCAGATATGCTCGAACGCATCATTCGCGCGTCCATCGCGCATCGCTGGCTCGTGCTTCTATTGGTGCTCGCCCTGTCCGGGCTGGGTATCTGGAACTACAGCCGCTTGCCGATCGACGCGATACCGGACATTACCAATGTCCAAGTGCAGATCAATACCGAGGCGCCAGGCTACTCGCCAATGGAGGCCGAGCAGCGCGTCACCTTCCCGGTTGAAACGGCGCTGGCCGGCCTCGCCCGGCTGGACTACACCCGCTCGATTTCCCGCTACGGTCTGTCGCAGGTCACTGCGGTCTTCGAGGACGGCACTGACATTTACTTCGCCCGTCAGCAGGTCGCCGAACGCTTGCAGCAGGCATCTTCGCAACTTCCGGCGGGCCTGAATCCCTCGCTCGGGCCGGTGGCAACCGGCCTGGGCGAGATATTCATGTATACCTTGGAACCCGAAAAGGGCTACGAGGAAATATGGACACCGACGGCGCTGCGCACATTGCAAGACTGGTCGGTGCGTCCGCAGCTCCGCAATCTGAAAGGCGTCACCGAGGTCAACACCATCGGCGGCTACGTGCGTCAGTTCCACATCACACCCGATCCGGTCAAGCTACTGGCCTACGAGTTGACGATGAACGACGTGCTGAACGCCGTTGCGCGGAACAACGCCAACGTCGGTGCCGGCTACATCGAACGTCACGGCGAGCAGTACCTGATCCGCATCCCCGGACAGGTAGGCGACATCGAGCGACTGCGGAAGATTGTCGTGGCAACGCGCGATGGGCTGCCACTCCGAATGTCCGACGTGGCGGAAGTTCTGGAAGGTAGCGAACTGCGAACCGGCGCGGCCACAAAAGACGGCAAGGAGGTCGTGCTGGGAACAGCATTCATGCTGATTGGCGAGAACAGCCGAGCGGTTGCACAGCGCACGGTAGAAAAGCTCGCTGAAATCGACGCGACACTTCCCGAGGGAGTCCGAGCGCACGCGGTTTATGACCGCACTCAACTCGTTGATCGCACCATCGCAACCGTGCAGAAGAATCTTCTGGAAGGCGCGTTGCTGGTGATTGCCGTGCTGTTCATGTTGCTAGGCAACCTGCGCGCAGCCCTGATAACCGCAGCGGTCATTCCGCTCGCCATGCTGCTGACGATCACCGGCATGGTGCAAAACCGAATCTCGGCCAACCTGATGAGCTTGGGCGCACTGGATTTCGGCCTGATTGTCGATGGCGCGGTCATCATCGTGGAGAACTGCTTACGCAGGTTCAGCGAACGACAGCACCAGCTCGGTCGGCTGTTGACCCGCGATGAGCGTTTCTCGCTGGTTTCCAGCGCCAGTGCAGAGGTCATCAAGCCTGCCCTGTTCGGATTGTTCATCATCACGGCGGTTTACCTTCCAATATTCGCGCTATCGGGTGTGGAAGGAAAGATGTTCCATCCGATGGCGCTTACCGTCGTGATCGCATTGACTGGTGCGATGGTGTTGTCCCTGACTTTCGTGCCCGCTGCGGTCGCGTTGTTTGTCACCGGCAAGGTTTCCGAGAAGGAAACCAAGGTGATGCGGGGCATCAGCCGCTTCTATGCGCCACTTCTCCAGAAGGCAATCAGGCTGAGAGTCGCCGTCGTCGCGGCGGCAGCGGTGTTGGTAGTGCTGTCTGGTTTGCTTGCAACGCGCCTTGGCACCGAGTTCATCCCTAATCTGGATGAAGGCGACATCGCCTTGCACGCGATGCGGATTCCCGGAACGAGTCTGACCCAGGCGATTGGCATGCAGCGCCAGTTGGAAGCGCGGATCAAGGAGTTTCCAGAGGTTGAGGAAGTCTTTGCCAAGATCGGTACTGCCGAGGTTGCGACTGATCCCATGCCGCCTTCGGTAGCTGACACTTTCATCATGCTCAAGGATCGCAGCGAATGGCCCGATCCGCGCAAACCGAGAGCCGTATTGCTTGCCGAGCTGGAAAAGGCGGTGAACACCATTCCCGGCAACAACTACGAGTTCACTCAGCCCGTGCAGATGCGCATGAATGAGTTGATCGCGGGTGTTCGAGCCGAGGTGGCGATCAAGCTGTATGGCGATGACATGGAGCAACTGGCCCAACTAGGCTCCAAGATTGAAGCCGTGGCCGAGAGTATCGAGGGATCTGCTGACGTGGCGCTCGAACAGATTACGGGCCTGCCGCTGATGACGATCACGCCGAACGTGGATGCACTGTCTCGATACGGTCTGGCGATCGCTGACATACAGCAGACGGTGGCAATCGCTCTTGGTGGTGCCGTCGCTGGTCAGGTGTTTGAGGGCGATCGCCGCTTCGATATTGTGGTTCGGTTGCCCGAAGCGCAGCGCCAAGACCCTAAAGCACTGGCGACACTACCCATTCCCGTCCCGAGCGGCACTGCTGCCGCACCGGGCCAAGCCGGTTACGTACCGCTTGGCCAGCTTGCGTCAATCGAAGTGGCACCCGGCCCCAATCAGATCAGCCGCGAGAACGGTAAACGCCGGATCGTCATTACCAGCAATGTGCGCGGACGCGATTTAGGGTCGTTCGTGGAAGAACTGCGTGAGCGCGTAAGCCGCGAAATCACACTGCCAGAGGGCTATTGGGTCAATTACGGAGGCACGTTCGAGCAACTCATTTCGGCGAGCCAACGGCTGTCCGTCGTCGTGCCGGCTGTACTGGTTCTGATCTTCGGCCTTCTGTTCATGGCCTTCGGCTCGGGCCGGGACGCCACAGTCGTCTTTAGCGGCGTGCCATTGGCACTGACAGGCGGCGTTGCCGCATTGTGGCTACGCGATATTCCGCTTTCGATTTCGGCAGGGGTTGGATTCATCGCCCTATCCGGTGTGGCGGTGCTCAACGGCCTGGTGATGGTGAGCTTCATTCGCAAGCTGCACCACGAAGGCACGCCGATTCACGATGCCATCGTGAACGGCGCGATGATGCGGCTACGCCCGGTACTGATGACTGCGCTGGTTGCAAGCCTTGGTTTCGTCCCGATGGCCGTCAACGTCGGAACGGGTGCGGAAGTGCAACGACCCCTTGCAACCGTCGTCATTGGCGGCATTGTTTCCTCGACGCTGTTGACGTTACTGGTGCTGCCGGCCCTGTATCGCCTCATTCATCGGCGTACCGACCGCCAGAACACCGCGCCAGCGTAAGCACGATGCCAATTTATCAACAGGTTCACATGGTGCGGCGAACGAGAAAGACGCTTGCCGCACCCGAACCACATGGATTCTTAGGAGAGTAATTGAGGTATGAAATTCATGCGTGAAAGATCACTTGAAGTAATGCCGGATCGCCATCGACCGACCTGGCAACGGACTTCCCTGTTTCTTATGGCGACGACTATCCTGCTGTTCGCGTGCGCGAATCAGGCACTCGCCCATGCCGTTGCCGAGGGCGATAAGGGCTACATCCAGGAAATATCCGGCGTCAACCTCATCCCTTTTATGTATCTAGGGGCGAAACATATGGCGACGGGATACGACCATATCCTGTTCCTGCTTGGCGTAATCTTCTTCCTGTACCGGATGAAGCATATCGCCCTGTATGTGACGCTATTTGCCATCGGCCACTCAACCACGATGCTGCTTGGCGTGTATTTCAACGTCGGGATAAACAGCTACATCATCGACGCGATCATCGGTCTTTCGGTGGTTTACAAGGCGCTCGACAACATCGGCGCATTTCAGCGTTGGCTCGGCTTCCAGCCCAACACGAAAGTCGCAACAGTCGTATTCGGACTCTTTCACGGATTCGGCCTGTCAACCAAGATCATCGAATACAACATCTCGCCCGATGGCCTGATTCCAAATCTTTTGGCATTCAATGTCGGCGTTGAAATCGGGCAGTTGATCGCGCTCGGCACTATTCTGATCGCAATGAGCTACTGGCGCCGAACAGCTAGTTTCTGGCGCCATGCGTACACCGCCAACGTAGCGATGATGTGTGCCGGTTTCATCCTGATCGGCTATCAGCTCACCGGCTATTTCGTTTCCTGAATCAAACACGGAGAAAATTCCATGTACAACGTATCCAAGCCAACCCTCGACGACCTTCCATCGTCGAAACAACTGCTGCGCTCGACGCTCATTGCACTCGTCGCCGCCATCGCAATTTTGGTCGGCATCGTCCTTCCCTCCGAGTACGCGATCGACCCAACAGGGATTGGTCGCGTCCTCGGCCTGACGGAAATGGGGGAGATCAAGGCGCAATTGGCCGAAGAAGCCGCTGCGGATGCCGCGAAGGATGCAGCCATGCCCGCTGCCGCGACGACAGGGAATGCAGGCACCGCCGCGCCTGCACAAGCACAGAACGCCGCGCAGGCGGAGAACGGCGCCGCCTGGCGCGATGAAATGCGCGTCGCACTCAAGCCCGGCCAAGGGGCGGAGGTGAAGTTGAGTATGAAGGCCGGCGAGCAGGTCGAGTTCAGTTGGGTTGCCGAAGGGGGCGTTGTGAACTTCGATACCCACGGCGATGGTGGCGGCCAGTCCATCAGTTATGAAAAGGGTCGCGCGGTGCCCGCTAGCAATGGCGTGATCGAGGCTGCCTTTAGTGGAAATCACGGTTGGTTCTGGCGGAACCGTGGCGACGCTGACGTGACGGTGATTGTTCGCACTCGCGGTCAATACATGGAAATGAAGCGCGTCTTGTGATTGGCAAATTGGTTACGGGCACATGCCCATGCACTCCGGCTTCCCCCCCATGCCAATTGCATGGCAGGAAGCCGAAGTTTCCCGCCCTGCCACATAGGCCGGGCCTCATCCCAGGAGATATTGAAATGAACATTCGTCCGGTTTTGATTGCAGCTCTAGCCAGCGCCTCGCTCGCTTCGCCATTCGTGATGGCCCATACCGGCGGGCATGACGACGATGCGAAGGCGATACCGAAGACATGCGAGCAATTGGCAGATACGAAGCGGTATATCAGTGACGTGGCTTATCCCGAAGTAAAGAAGCTGAAGGAGCAATGCGACGCCGCGAAGAAGAAGCCAAACGCGGCGCAATCTTCTGCGGAACGCCGCCCGTCCAACGGCGGCAACTGATTGTTTAGGGCGTAGCCGCGACTCACAGGTCGCGGCTACCGCCTGCGATGCGCACTCGTGGGAGCTATTCGTCTATGGAGTTGAGACATCTAAAATACTTTCTCGCCGTGGCGGAGGAGCTTCACTTCGCTAGAGCTTCGGAGAAGCTGCACATCGAACAATCTCCACTTTCTCGCGCCATTAAGGAGCTAGAGGAGGAACTAGGTGTTGTACTGTTTGCCCGTACCACACGCAGCACTCGCCTAACACGTGCAGGTAAGTTGTTTCTGGAGCATGTCCGCCGGGTATTTGCTGTTCTGCAACAAGCGCGCGACAGCGTAAAAGCAGCGGCCAATGGATTTCACGGTCAGTTGCGGGTGGCCTTATCGGACGGCATTACACCGTCGCGCCTTCCGGCGGTGCTCGCTTTGTGCCGACAGGAAGAACCTGAAGTCGAGATTCGCTTCTCCGAAGTGCCGTTGTCGCAACAAATCAAGGGGCTACACGACGATCTTTATGACGTAGGATTCGCGCAATCAGACGAAGTGGGCGAGGGCATCGTCGCTATACCCGTCTGGAGCGATGCGCTCATGGTGGCTGTACCTGCTCGACATCCTCTGCTGGCGCATAAGCGCATTCCGTTGGAGGAACTGCTCCGCTACCCTCTGGTTCTGTGCGATCCACAGGTTTGCGAAAGCCACGCGAAACACGTTGATCGGGTACTGCGCCGTGCGGACATGGAACCCCTGATCGCGGAGCGCGTGGCCTCCTGCGATTTGATGATGGCGCTTGTATCGGCCGGCTTCGCGCTTGGGCTTACGGGTGCAGCACACATTACAGCTAGCAGACAACCGGGCGTGGTGGCCCGCCCCTTGGCATCACGTGTCCCACCCCTGACAACCTATCTGCTGCACCCTATAGGCGAACCATCGGAGGTTCTGGCTCGATTCATTGAGCGCGTACAGGCCATCGAATCTCTGGAATCTCCCAGGCCCATGCTGGGCCGCAATCTTGATCCCCCGGAGGAACCTGCGCCATGACGAAGATCATCCATTTCTTGCTGGTGCCGGTGTTGACCGCCTGCGGCCAATCCGAAACGCCTCAGAAGGCCAACACATCGGAAGCGAATATCCCAACGGTGGAGGAACTGGCAGCCAATCCCGAACGGTTGAAGGAACTACGCCAACAGTGCAAGACGGATCGGCCCAAGCGGGGTGACGTGCTCTGCAATCGGGTGGCCGAGGCCACGCGCAAACGGTTCTATGGCGACGGCGAAACGCCCTACACGCGGCCGAAGGAATCGCCCAAGTTCTGATCGTTGGCAGTTCGCCGCATCGGTTTCAATTTTCTGTTCGACACGCCGCAATGCGCTATCGCTTGCGGCGTTTTTCTTTGGTTCGACGCCGCGCGAATTCTGTCTTTTTGCTCGACGTTTCTGCTCGAAACGGTCTTTGACCGGCACCGACCCGGCACCGATTCTGACGCTTGCGGCACGTCCTTGTGCCGCGCTTTCCATGAGGAAGAAGCGCAGGAGAAATCGGAGGCCAGGTCATGCAAGGGACGAGCGTGCTGTTCGGTCAGATCGCCGTGGTATTCGGCATCGTGATCGCCGGCGTGTGGGGCGCCACACAATGGACAGCAGCCGCCCTTGGCTACCAGCTACGCCTTGGCTCGCCCTGGTTCGATCTTCTCGGCACGCCGATCTACCACCCGTGGAAGCTGTTTGAGTGGTGGTTCTTCTTCGACGCCTACGCGCCGCGCGTGTTCGACACCGGCGGCGCCATCGCGGGCGGCAGCGGCCTGCTGGCGGTGGTGGTCGCCATCGGCATGTCGATCTGGCGCTCGCGGCAGTCGCGCCTGGTCACGACCTACGGCTCGGCCCGTTGGGCGAACGCGGATGACATTCGCAAAGCGGGCCTCACGCTGCCGGCCGGCGTGTTCCTGGGCCAGCACGACCGCCAGTACCTTCGCCACGAAGGCCCGGAACACGTCCTGACCTTTGCGCCTACGCGATCGGGCAAGGGTGTCGGCCTCGTGGTGCCGACACTGCTTTCCTGGCCTGCATCCGCCGTCGTCCACGACATCAAAGGCGAGAACTGGCAGATCACCGCCGGCTGGCGCTCGCGCTTCTCTCATTGCCTGCTGTTCAACCCCACGGATGCGAAGTCGGCGGCCTACAACCCGCTGCTGGAGGTGCGGCGCGGCGCGCATGAGGTGCGCGACGTTCAGAACATCGCGGACATTCTGGTCGATCCCGAAGGCGCGCTGGAGCGCAGGAACCATTGGGAGAAAACCAGCCACGCGCTGTTGGTCGGTGCGATCTTGCATGTGCTCTACGCCGGCGAGGACAAGACGCTGCGCGGCGTCGCCAACTTCCTGTCCGACCCGGCCAGCCCGTTCGAGCTGACCTTGCACCGGATGATGACCACGCCGCACCTGGGCGATGGGCCGCATCCGGTCGTCGCCTCTGCGGCGCGCGAAGTGCTCAACAAATCGGACAACGAGCGTTCCGGCGTGTTGAGCACCGCCATGTCGTTCCTCGGTCTGTACCGCGACCCGACGGTGGCCGAAGTCACCTCGCGCTGCGATTGGCGCATCGCCGACCTGATCGCTGCCGAGCATCCGGTGTCGCTGTACCTGGTGGTGCCGCCTTCGGACATTTCGCGGACGAAGCCGCTCATTCGCCTGATCCTCAACCAGATCGGCCGGCGCCTCACCGAATCGCTCGACGGCTCCGACGGCATCGAGCGCCGCCACAAGCTGCTGTTGATGCTCGATGAGTTCCCGGCGCTGGGGCGCCTGGACTTCTTCGAGACGGCGCTGGCCTTCATGGCCGGCTATGGCATCCGCAGCTTCCTCATTGCGCAGTCGCTCAATCAGATCGACAAGGCGTATGGGCAAAACCACTCCATCCTCGACAACTGCCATGTGCGCGTGACGTTCGCCACGAACGACGAACGCACCGCCAAGCGCATCTCCGAGACGCTGGGTACGGCCACCGAGCTGCGCGCCCAGCGCAACTATGCGGGCCACCGGCTGGCGCCGTGGCTCGGGCATCTCATGGTGTCGCGCCAGGAAACGGCCCGACCGCTCCTCACGCCCGGCGAGGTGATGCAGCTTCCGCCCGACGAGGCCGTGGTGATGGTGTCCAGCGTGGCGCCGATCAAGGCGAAGAAACTGCGCTACTACGCGGACGCCAATTTCAAGCGTCGCGTGCTGCCACCGCCCACGCTGGCGAACCAGCAGTACGCCGACGCGCCGCCGTCGCGGCCCGACGACTGGAGCGGGCTGGCGATTCCGTCCGTGCCCGCTGCACCTGCCACGGCATCCGCCGATGGCCTGGAGAACTCGGCTTCGGCCGACGACGGCGGCCCGCGCCGTCAGCCCGAACTCTCCGAAACCGTCGCCTACGACCCCGAGCTGGCCGCGCCCGCGGCCGACCTTGGGCTGCTCGATGACGACGACGACCCGCCGCTTCGCCTTCCTCGCCAGCTTGATCCAGCCATGCAGCGCACGGCCCGGCTGGCTTCCCTCGACCCCAACGACGGAATCGAGCTATGAGCCACTACCGCCTCAACCTGTTCATCCAGCCGGAGCACGCCAAGCGGCTCGATGAGCTGGCCGCCAAGAAAGGCGTGTCCAAGTCGTCGATCGTCGCGGCGGCGCTCGCATCGTGGCTTTCGCCCGATGCTGCCGACCAGCGCGAGGCGGCCATTGCCAAGCGGCTTGATCGCCTGTCGCGCCAAGCCGAGCGCATGGAGCGCGACCAGAACATCGCCATCGAAACGCTGGCGCTGTTCATCCGCTACTACCTCACGGTCAGCACGCCAGTTCCCGAGGCGCACCAAGACGCGGCACGCGCGCAGGGCAAAGCGCGCTTCGAGCAGTTCACCGAGCAGCTTGGCCGCCACCTGCTGCGGGGCCGCAGCCTGGTGCGCGACGTGGTGGAGGAACTGCACCCCGACCCGATGCGGATGGAGGACGCGGCAGCAGTCGCGCAAGCGCAGGAGCGTGCGTCATGAGCGCCGTTCCGCAGTCCATGAGCGCCACGTCGCTCGACCGCCGCATCCAGATGCTGCGCACGGCGATGGGGCCACTGATCGCCGCTGCGCTCGAAGACCCGGACGTGGTGGAGGTGATGCTGAATCCCGATCGCACCCTTTGGGTGGATCGGCTTTCCAGTGGGCGTGCGCCGATGGGCGTGGAACTGCCCGAGGCGGACGGCGAGCGAATCATCCGCCTGGTCGCCGCCCACGTCGGCGCGGAAGTCCATCGCGGCCAGCCGCTGCTGTCCGCCGAGTTGCCCGAAACCGGCGAACGCTTCGAGGGCATCTTGCCTCCGGCAGCGCCGGGGCCGGCCTTCGCGCTGCGCAAACGCGCCATCGGCGTGATTCCGCTGGAGCGGTACGTCATCGACGGGATGATGACCAGCGCGCAGGCGGGCTTTCTCGTTCGCGCCGTGCGCGAGCGGCAGAACGTCCTGATCGCCGGCGCCACCAGCAGCGGTAAGACCACGCTCGCCAATGCGCTGCTGGCCGAGATTGCCGCCACAGGCGACCGCGTGCTGGTGCTCGAAGACACGGTGGAGCTGCAATGCGCGGCCCGCGACCACGTTCCCCTGCGCACGCGCGCAGGCGTGGTGTCGATGACCGAACTGGTGCGCTCGTCCATGCGCCTGCGCCCTGATCGCGTCGTCGTCGGCGAGGTGCGCGGTGCCGAGGCGCTGGATCTCATCAAGGTGTGGGGCACGGGCCACCCCGGCGGCATCGCCACGATCCATGCCGGCTCCGCGCTCGGCGCGCTGCTGCGCCTGGAGCAACTGATTCTCGAAGTGGCGGTGAATCCGCCCCGTGCGCTGATCGCCGAGGCGGTCAACGTGGTGATCCACATCGCCGGGCGCGGGCGCAAACGCCGCATCGAGAACATCGCCCGCGTCGTCGGCTTCGACGGCGTGGGCTACCAACTGGCGGATGCACTGGAAACGCCGTTTCCCGAGCTGCCGCCACTTCCCGATGCCGCACCCGCTGCGGCGACTTCCCCATCCCCTGACTCACTTGGAGAACTGCCATGACGCAGATGACCATTCCTGCTTTCCGTATTTCTGCAAATCCGGCTTTGCGTCTTGCGCGGCTGCGCTGCCTGGCCCGCCCTGCGGGGCAAGGGCTGCTGCTGGCCGCGCTGCTGCTGTTCCTGGCCGGAACCGCGCAGGCCGCCGGTTCCTCGATGCCGTGGGAAGGCCCGCTGCAATCCATCCTCGAATCCATCCAGGGGCCGGTGGCGCGCATCGTCGCGGTCATCATCATCATCGCTACGGGCCTCGCGCTCGCCTTCGGCGACACGTCCGGCGGCTTCCGCAAGCTGATCCAGATCGTCTTCGGTCTGTCCATCGCCTTCGCGGCTTCGAGCTTCTTCCTGTCGTTCTTCAGCTTCTCCGGCGGGGCCGTCGTATGAGTGCCCCGGACACCTTCGCGGACGGCTTCGAGGTGCCGCTGCATCGCTCGCTGACCGAGCCGATTCTGCTTGGCGGTGCGCCGCGCACGGTGGCGATCGCCAACGGCACGCTGGCCGCCGCTGTCGGCCTGGGCCTGCAACTGTGGATTCCGGGCGTGGTGCTCTGGGTTGTCGGCCATTCGCTGGCGGTATGGGGCGCGCGCGTCGATCCGCAGTTCATGCAGGTCTTCGCCCGGCACATCAAGCACCGCCCGCTACTGGACGTGTGAGGGGAGGACGCCGCGATGCTGAACCTCGCCGAATACCGCCAGCGCCCGGCCTTGCTTGCCGACTGGCTGCCCTGGGCCGGGCTGGTCGCACCGGGCGTCGTCTTGAACAAGGACGGCAGTTTCCAGCGCACGGCCCGGTTTCGCGGGCCTGACCTCGACAGCGCGACGCAAGGCGAGCTAATCGCCACGTCGGCGCGGTTGAACAACGCGCTGCGTCGCATGGGATCGGGCTGGGCGCTGTTCATCGAGGCCGAGCGCCGCGCCGCCGCCGACTATCCGCGCTCGGAGTTTCCCGAGCCGCTTTCGTGGCTGGTGGAGGAAGAACGCCGGGCCGCCTTCGAGGAATCGGGCAATCACTTCGAGAGCGGCTATCACCTGACGCTGCTTTACCTGCCGCCGGAAGAATCCCGCGCCCGTGCAGCCAAGATGCTCTACGAGAACACGCCGACGACCGGCGTGGACTGGCGCGAGCGGCTGCAAGCCTTCGTCGCGGAAACGGATCGCGTCTTTGACCTGCTCGACGGCGTGATGCCGGAGATCGCCTGGCTCGATGACAGCCAGACGCTGACCTACCTGCACGCGACCATCTCGACGCGGCGCTATCGCGTGGGCGTGCCCGAAGTGCCGTTCCACATCGACGCGCTGCTGACCGACTCGCCGCTGGTCGGTGGCCTGGCGCCCATGCTGGGCAACCAGCACCTGCGCGTGGTGTCGGTGCGAGGTTTCCCGACCTCGACCTGGCCGGGGATTCTGGATGACCTCAACCGCCTTGGCTTTGCGTACCGCTGGAGCACGCGCTTTCTCTGCCTCGACAAAGCCGAGGCGGAGAAAGAACTTTCCCGCCTGCGCCGCCAGTGGTTCGCCAAGCGCAAGAACGTCATCGCGCTGCTGCGCGAAACGATCTTCCAGCAGGAAAGCCCGCTGGTCGATACCGACGCCAACAACAAGGCCGCCGATGCGGACGCTGCCTTGCAGGAGTTGGGCAGCGATCAAGTCGCCTTCGGCTACCTGACGGCGACCGTCACCGTCATGGACGAGGACGCCGCCGTGGCGGACGAGAAGCTGCGCATGGTGGAGCGCGTCATCCAGGGCCGGGGCTTCGTGACCATTCCCGAAGCGCTCAACGCCGTGGATGCGTGGCTGTCGTCCATTCCGGGCAACGCCTACGCCAACGTGCGCCAGCCCATCGTCTCGACGCTGAATCTTGCGCACCTGATGCCGGTGTCGGCGGTGTGGGCAGGGCCGGAGAAGAACTACCACCTCGACGGCCCGCCGCTGATCGTCACGCGCACCGAGGGCGCGACGCCGTTCCGGCTGGTGACGCACATCGGCGATGTGGGGCATACGCTGGTGGCTGGCCCGACCGGCATGGGCAAGTCGGTTCTGCTCGCCACGCTGGCGATGCAGTTCCGCCGCTATCGCGGTTCGCGCATCTTCGCCTTCGACATGGGCCGCTCGATGCGGGCCACGATCCTGGGCCTGGGCGGCGAGCACTACGACCTGGGCACGGATGGCGAAATCGCCTTCCAGCCACTGGCACGCATCGACCGCGAGGGCTACCGCACCTGGGCCGCCGAATGGATCGAAGGCCGCTTGCTGCACGAAGGCGTGGCGGTCGGCCCCGACGAGAAGGCGGCTATCTGGTCGGCGCTGGGAAGTCTCGCCGGGGCGCCGGTGGAGCAGCGCACGATGACGGGGCTTTCCGTGCTGTTGCAATCGAACACGCTGCGGCAGGCGCTGTCGCCTTATGTGCTCGGCGGTGCCCACGGCAAGCTGCTGGACGCCGACCACGACCGGCTGGGCACGGCCGACGTGCAGTGCTTCGAGATGGAGGAGCTGATGCACAGCAAGGCCGCCGTCATGGCCGTGCTGCATTACCTCTTTGCGCGTTTTGATGAACGCTTCGACGGGGCGCCCACGCTGCTGATCCTCGACGAAGCATGGCTGTTCCTCGATGACCCGGTGTTTGCCGCGCGTATCCGCCAGTGGCTCAAGACACTGCGCAAGAAGAACGTCAGCGTCATATTCGCCACGCAGAGCCTTGCCGACATCAAGGATTCGAGCATCGCACCCGCGATCATCGAAAGCTGCGCGAGTCGGATTTTCTTGCCCAACCCGCAGGCGACCGAGCCGCAGATTCGCACGATCTACGAGGGCTTCGGCCTCAACAGGCGGCAGATCGAAATCGTCGCCACCGCGCAGCCCAAGCGCGACTACTACTACCAATCCCGCCTCGGCAACCGCCTGTTCGACCTCGACCTGGGGCCGGCGGCGCTGGCCTTCGCGGGCGCTTCCACGCCGCAAGACCAGCGCGACATAGACCGCGTGCTGCTGGACGCCGGCGTGCCCGGTTTCGCGGGTGCCTGGCTTCGCCACCGCGGCCTCGATTGGGCGGCCGACCTGCTGCCCTCGTTCCCCGGCCTCGCGCCGGGTTCCCTCGCTGACCAACCCCTGGAGAACCTGCCATGAAAAAGCGTCTTATTGCCGCCGCCATCGCGGCCATGCTTTGCACCGCCACCGCCCATGCGCAATGGGTCGTGGTCGATCCCACGAACCTCGTGCAGAACACGCTGACCGCGATCCGCACGCTGGAGCAGATCAACAACCAAATCCAGCAGCTTCAGAACGAAGCGCAGATGCTGATGAACCAGGCGCGCAACCTCGCCAGCCTGCCGTCCAGCGTGGTGAACCAGTTGCGCGCCAATCTGGCGACCACCGAGCGGCTGATCGCCCAGGCCAGGGGCTTGGCCTACGACGTGACGAATCTGGATCGGGAGTTCGCGCGCCTGTATCCCGAGCAGTACGCCGCCACCGTCAGCGGCGACCAGATGTACCGCGACGCGCAGGAGCGTTGGCGGAACACGCTCAACGGCTTGCAGACCACCATGCAGATGCAGGCGCAGGTGTCGCAGAACCTGGGCGAAGACGAAAGCGTGCTGGCCGATCTTGTGGGCAAGAGCCAGTCGGCCGAAGGTGCGTTGCAGGCGATGCAGGCCATGAATCAATTGCTGGCCTTGCAGGCCAAGCAGTCGATCCAGTCGCAGCGACTCCAGATCACGCAAGACCGGGCGGCATCGCTGGAGCTGGCGCGGCAGGCGGCAGCCACGGAGCGCGCCCGCGAGGTGCGGCGGCGCTTCCTCGGCGACGGCACGCCGTACACGCCGCAGTCCGTGAACTTCTACGGCAACTGACGGGAGGCCGCCATGCGATGCGTCCTCGCCCTTGGTGTCGTGCTGCTGGCCGCTTGCGGCGAGCAGCCGGCCGACGACCTTGCCGATGCCTTGGCCGCCGATCCCGTGCGGCTGAAGGCATTGCGCGCGCAATGCGCGGCCGACCGGCAGGCCACGGGCGAGGACGCTTGCCGCGCCGCCGCCGAAGCCTTCCGGCGGCGTTTCTTCTCCGGCCAGGCCGGGCCGGATGAATACCAGACGCTGGCCGACCTGCCGCCGATCCCGCCGAGCTTCGAGGAGCCGGCCGATGGCATGGCGCCGGCCGATCCCGCCGAACCGGAGGACACGCCATGAATGACGTGACCATCATCGACCAGTTCCTCAACACCTTTGCCGCTTATATCGACTCGGGTTTCGGGCTGCTGCGGGGCGAAGTGGCGTTCCTCACGGCCACGCTGATCGTCATCGACATGACGATCGCCGGCCTGTATTGGGCCATGAGCCACGCCACCGGCCAGGGCGAGGACGTGATCGCCAAGCTGCTGCGCAAGGTGCTCTACGTCGGTGCCTTCGCCTACATCATCAATAACTTCAACTGGCTGGCCAGCATCGTGTTCCGCTCGTTTGCGGGATTGGGCATCACCGCCACCGGCTCGGCCATCACGATGGAGAACTTCTTGCAGCCGGGCCGGCTGGCGAAAACCGGCATCGACGCCGGGGCGCCGATTCTGGAGCAGATCGGCGAGATGGCGGGCTTTCCCGAAGTGTTCGTGAACCTCGACCCCATCGTGGTGATGTTCCTCGCGTGGCTGGTCGTGGTCTTGTGCTTCTTCGTGCTGGCGATCCAACTGTTCATCACGCTGATCGAGTTCAAGCTGACCACGCTCGCCGGATTCGTGCTGGTGCCATTCGCGCTCTGGAACAAGACCGCGTTCCTCGCCGAAAAGGTCTTGGGCAACGTGGTGGCCTCCGGCGTCAAGGTTCTGGTGCTGGCCGTGATCGTCGGTATCGGCTCGGGCTTGTTCGCTCAGTTCCAAGTCCATCCCGCCGAGCCGTCTATTGACCACGCGCTGGTCATCATGCTGGCCTCGCTCACCTTGCTGGCGCTCGGGATTTTCGGCCCTGGCATCGCCACGGGCCTCGTCTCCGGTGCGCCGCAGCTCGGCGCTGGCGCAATGGCCGGTGCTGCTGTCGGCGCTGCCGGCACGGCCGTCGCCATCGGCGCCGCCGCGACGGGCGTGGGTGGCGCCGTGGCTGCTGGTGCGCGCATGGCCCCGGCTGCCGCCAAGCTGGCCGGTAGCGGTGCGCGCGCCGCCACGTCGGCGGCCAGCAGTGCGAAGTCGGCGTTCCAGGCCGGTTCCGCCGCCGCTGGCGGCGGCGCAAAGGGCGCGATGGCGGGCCTGGGCAACGTCGCCAAGACCGGCGCGCAGGCAGCCGGGCGAGGTGCTGCATCCCGCGCTTCCGCTGCCGGGCAACGCATGGCCGCTCCCTTCCGCGCTGGCTGGAATGGCGCTGCTGCCGATGGCGGCGCGGGTGCGGCATCCGGTCAGGGTGCCGCAGGCGAGGCCGCATCCGGCGCCGCTACGGCGCAGACACAGGAACAGCCCGCTTGGGCCAAGCGCCTGCATCGCCGCCAGCAACTCACCCACGCCGCGACCACCACCGCCCACGCGCTGCGCGGTGGCGATGGCGGCGGCTCCGGCCAGGGGCCGAGCCTGCGCGATTCCGATTCATAAGGAGAACTGACCATGCGATTCAAGAAACCGCAGGTGCGCTACGCCGACACGCCGCAGCCTGCCACGCCGTACCAAGCTGCCGGCCAGGTGTGGGACAAGCGCATCGGCTCGCCGCGCGTCCAGGCGAAGAACTGGCGCCTGATGGCCTTCGGCTGCCTGACGCTTGCACTGCTGATGGCCGGCGGCTTGGTGTGGCGCTCGGCGCAATCCATCGTGACGCCCTACGTCGTGGAGGTGGACAACACGGGCCAGGTACGCGCCGTGGGCGAAGCCGCCACGCCATACCGGCCCAACGATGCGCAGACCGCGCACCACATCGCGCGCTTCGTGACGCTGGTGCGCTCGCTGTCCATCGACCCCATCGTCGTCCGCCAGAACTGGCTGGACGCCTACGACTACACGACCGACAAGGGCGCGGCCGTGCTCAACGACTACGCACGGGTCAACGACCCGTTCGCGCGCATCGGCAAGGAGTCGGTGACGGTGCAGATCACCAGCGTCGTGCGCGCCAGCGACACGTCTTTCAACGTGCGCTGGACGGAACGCCGCTACGTCAACGGCGCCGCGGCGGGCTTGGAGCGGTGGACGGCCGTGGTGTCCATCGTGCTCCAGCCGCCGCGCACCGAAGAACGCCTGCGCAAGAACCCCCTGGGCATCTACGTCAACGGCCTGTCGTGGAGCCGCGAACTGGATTCTTCCGAAGGAGCCAAGCCATGAATGATCTTTTCCGTAAATCCGCCTTGCCGGTGATCTTGCTTGCCCTGGCGGGCTGCGCCACGCAGGGCAAGCCACCGCCGACCATCTCGCTCGATGAGCCGGTGCAGGCCCAGCCGCTGCCCGAACCGCCCGCGCCGGTGGAGGTGGTGGCCGTGCCCGAGGTGCTGCCGATGCCGGCGCAGTTGAAGCCATTGCCCGAAGCCGAGGACGCCAAGCCCACGCCGGAGCCGGCCGACGAGACGGTGCGCGTCTCGCGCGCCAATGCCGAGGCCCGCGTCGCGCCCACGCGCGAGGGCTACGTCAACGCGATTCAGGTGTGGCCCTTCACCGATGGCGCGCTGTATCAGGTCTATGCGGCCGTGGGCCGCGTGACCGTCGTTTCGCTCCAGCCGGGCGAGGAACTGGTGACGGTGGCCGCCGGCGATACCGTGCGCTGGATCGTGGGCGACACGTCCAGCGGCAGCGGTGCCGATCTGCGCGTGAACGTGCTGGTCAAGCCGATTCGCTCGGGCCTCAAGACCAATCTCGTCATCACCACCAGCCGCAGGACGTACCTGCTGGAGCTGGCTTCGACGGAAAAGACGTGGATGGCATCGGTGTCCTGGGAGTACCCGCGCGACCGGATGCTGGCCTTGCAGCGCCAGGCACAGGCCGCTAGCGCCGCTGCGCCGGTGGACTCCGGCTTGTCGCTGGAGAACCTGCGCTTCCGCTACGCGATCAGCGGCAGCAATCCGCCGTGGAAGCCGTTGCGCGCCTTCGACGACGGGCAGAAGGTCTATATCCAGTTCCCCGCCGGCATCGCGCAAGGCGAGCTGCCGCCGCTTTTTGTCATCGGTGCGCAGGGCGATGGGCAACTGGTGAACTACCGCTTCCGCTCGCCGTACTACATCGTGGATCGGCTGTTCGGCGCGGCCGAACTGCGCTTGGGCGGTGACAAGGGCGACGTGGTGCGAATCGAGCGCACGGACGGCGTGGCGCGGAGGGACTGACCATGAGCCAGGACGACACCCCCGACCTCGACACGCCACAGGCGGGCAAGGTCGCGCCCGAGTCGGTGACGCTGCGCGCCCAGCCGCGTCCGGTCACGCGCCTGAACCGGCGCACGCTGGCCGTCCTTGTCGGCGGCCTGTCGGTCGCCGTGCTCGGGGCCACGATCTGGTCGCTGCAACCGCAGCGGCGCAGCGCAGGCGAACAGACCGAGCTATACAACGTCGATCGCGTCTCGAAGTCCGAAGGGCTGGACGGTCTGCCGGCCGACTACTCGAAGCTGCCGCCGAAGGTGCCCGAGCTGGGGCCGCCGCTGCCGGGCGACCTCGGCCCTGCCATCGTGAACTCGCAGCAGCCGGCCGTGGCCGCTTACGCGGCCCCCGGCCACGACCCCAACGATGCCTTGCGCAAAGAGGCGGAAGCCGCTGCGGCTTCGTCGGTGTTCTTCCGCTCGGGCGGCCAAGGCCAAGCCGCCGCGACCGTGGCGCAGGCGACACCGGGTGCGCCTGGTGGTGCAAGCGCGCTCGCGGCCTTCGACCCACTCGCGGCCGGGCCGGCATCGGTGGCGACGCAGCCTGCCGACCCGACCGCCGTACAGAACCGGCAAGACCAGAAAGAGGCGTTCCTGAAAGCCGGCTCTACGGAAACCCGCAATTCCGGCAATCTGGCGCTGCCGGCGTCGCCCTATCAGGTGATGGCCGGAACCGTGATCGCGGGCGCGCTGGTGACTGGCATGAAGTCGGACTTGCCGGGCGACGTGATCGCCACTGTCACGGAGCCGGTCTATGACACGGCCACGGGCAAGTTCCTGCTGATCCCGCAGGGCTCGCGCATCCTGGGCAAGTACAACAGCCAGGTCAGCTATGGGCAGAGCCGCGTGCAGATAGTGTGGAACCGGGTCATCCTGCCGGATACCTCATCGCTGACGCTCGACAACCTTGTGGGCACCGATTCAGCGGGCTACGCCGGCCTGGAGGACGACGTGGACTGGCATTGGAAGCGCATCGTCTCGGGCGCGGTGCTGACGACGCTGCTGGGCGTAGGCGCCGAGCTGGCCGCGCCGGAGAATCGCCAGGATGGCAACCGCATCGTGATCGCCGGGCGCGATAGCGCGCAAGACAGCATCAACCAGGTCGGCCAGGAGATCACCCGCCGCAACATGAACATCCAGCCGACACTGACGGCGCGGCCAGGGTTGCCGGTGCGGATCATCGTCAACCGGGATCTGGTGCTGCGGCCGTACCAGCCCCTGTTCTTTAACCGGGGAGCTTCGCAATGACCACGACCAAGAAGCTGCGGCTCGGGCCTCTGCCCAAGACCGAGAGTGTCAAGCTGACCTTCGCCTGCCCGGCAAGCCTGAAAGCCGACCTCGACCGCTACGCCTCGCTGCACGCGCAGGCGTATGGCGAGGCGGTCGATGCAGAGAAATTGATCCCGCACATGCTGGAGGCGTTCATGGCGGGGGATCGGGGATTCAGGAAGGGCACGGCGACCCGGAGCGCGCCATCGAAGCCGACATGATGGCGTCACATACCAACGGCATCCATCGAACGCGCAGCCACCGGCTGCGCGTTCTTCATTCTGGATGCCGCCAAGCCTCTTGGGCTATGATGACGCGACAGGCCCGCCGTTCCTCGGCAATCCAGCACGACACGGTGCGATGCGGCTTTCTCTCCCGACGCTCTTATGTGGCTCCTAGCCGACGAAGCCGCGGTTCTGCAAAGCGGCCCCGAAAAGAGCTAACCTACTGTCCCATATACGGTTTCAAGCCCTGCGTGATTTGCGCGAAAGACTTGACACCGGCACTTTTTTGTGGGGCAAGGCTGAAAAGCTCCTACTACGTATTTCGTGACGCAGTCATACCAGGGACTATCGGACAAGGAACGTTCATTCCTATTGACTGAAAATTCGTCTATAAACGAAAATATCGTGTATCGGATCGAGCACTACCTGACCGCTGGCGAAGGCAAGGATCTCTACATCGATTGGCTGCGCCGCCTGCGTGACAACCCAACCAAAGTCGCTATCATCCGGCGAGTGGTACGCATCGAACAGGGGAACTTCGGCGACCATAGGTTCTGCCGCGACGGCGTCTGGGAATTGCGAATCGATGTGGGGCCCGGCTACCGCCTTTACTACGCGTTGTCCGGCTCGCATGTAGTACTGCTGCTATCCGGCGGCAACAAATCCACACAGCGGTCGGACATCGATCGAGCGGTTGACTGCTGGCAGGACTGGAAACGACGAGGCAACCATGAAAAGCAGGCCCCATGACGACGCAATGGCGGAGCTGTACCGCAGCGACCCGGCGCTGGCACTGGAAGTCATCAACGACATCCTGAAGGATGGCGACCAGGCCGAGTTGCTGATCGTGCTGCGCCAGCTCGCACAGGCGTTCGGAGGCGTGCAGGCCGTGGCCCGCCAGGCACGGCTGAATCCGACCCAGCTCTATCGCACGCTCTCGCCCACTGGCAACCCGGCCTTGAGCAGCGTGACGGCCATACTGAGGGCGATGGGGTTGCGGCTGGCGGTGCAGCCGCTGCCCGTGGCGGAGCAAGCGTCCGCCTGACTACCCTTCAACCCGCCGCGGCGGCCTGCGCCGTTGCCGCTTCGGCGGATGCCGCGACGCGGCTGGCCCGCTCGGCGGCTTCCGCGGCCAGCAGGCGATCGAGCACGACGCGCGACTGCACGCCGCCCGAATCGATGTTGAGCTTCAGGATCTTGCGGCCCGGGTTCTCGGTCAGGTTGCGCTGCTGCGCCTCCAGCATGTCCAGGTCCTCGCCGAAGATCTTGCCCTGGCCTTCGCGGATGGTGGCCGTGAGCTGTTCGTCGTTGGGCTTGAAGTTGCGGGCCATGCCCCAGAAGTACCAGATCGAGGTTTCGGTCTCGGGGGTGATGAAGTCGACCACGATGCTGGAGGCCTTGGACTCGGCCGGCGCGTGGTAGCCACCCTTGCCGGCGTGCGCCACGCCCACTTCGATCAGCACGTGGCTGGGCGGCGTGAAGCGGCAGATCTGCCAGCGGTCGCACGGCACGTCGTCGGCCAGGCCGTTGCCGCGCAGCGCGGCGGCCCAGAAGGGGGGCGCCTTGATGTTCTCCATGTGGCGGCTGGTCACGACCTCGTCGCCGATGGTCTTGGTGGAGGGCGCCGATTCTTCGATCTCGGCCTGGCCGATGCTGCTGGCGTGGACGTAGGTCTCATGGGTGAGGTCCATGAGGTTGTCGATCATGAGGCGGTAGTCGCAATGGATGTGGTACAGCCCGCCGCCGTAGGCCCAGTCCGGGCTTTCGGCCCACTCCAGGTGATGGATCCTGGCGGGATCGGCCAGTTCGGCGTCGCCCGGCCATACCCAGATGAAGCCGTAGCGTTCCACGGCCGGGTAGCTGCGGATGCTGGGGAAAGCGCGCACGCGCTGCCCGGTCATACCGGCGCAGGTGCCGTCCGGATTCATACGCAGGCCGTGATAGCCACACACCAGTTCGCCCTTGTCGATGAAACCGAGCGACAACGGCGCGCCGCGATGGGGGCAGAAGTCTTCCAGCGCGGACACCTTGCCGTCCTGGCCCCGGTAGAAGACCATGCGTTCACCGCAGATCTGGCGACCCAGCGGCTTTTCGGCGATTTCATCGGGGGTACAGGCGACGTACCAGGTGTTCTTCAGAAACATGGTCTTCCTCCAGGAGCCCGGCCCGTGGCAGCGGCTGGGCGCATGCGAGGAACGGAGCATCATCAAATCTGTATACAGGTTGATTTTGCTCCGGATTCAAAACAAGGGAAATAGCGGGAAAACCCTAGTATTTTTGCCCGATAACACTGGGGCACGCCTTCATCTGTGGAAAATCTGTATACAGGTCTCCGGCCTGCTACTGCTCCAGCGTGATGCCCCGCTTCCGGATCACGTCCCCCCAGCGCTTCAGGTCGCCGGCGGTCAAGGCCGCCATCTCGGCCTTCCCGCCCTCCAGCGGCTCGACGCCGATCTCGCGCAGGCGCGTCTGAACATCCGGGTTCTTCACGATGGCTTGCAGGGCGGCCGACAACTTATCCACGGTGGCCGCGGGGGTTCCCGCCGGCACGACCACGCCCTGCCAGGCATAGGCCACGATGTCTCCCGCCCCGGCCTCGGCCAGCGTCGGGATCTCCGGCAACGAGGGCAGGCGGGCCGCCTCGGCCACGCCCAGCGCGCGCAGCTTGCCCGCCTGGACCTGCCGCATGCCGCTGGGCACGCCTATGAAGGAGACGCCGATGTGGCCGCCCAGCAGGTCCTGGGTCAGCGGCGCGGTGCCCTTGTAGGGTACGTGCAGCAGCGGCGCGCCGGTCATTTCCTTGAACAGTTCGCCCGCCAGGTGCTGCGGACTGCCCAGGCCGGGCGAGGCATAGCCCATGGCTCCTCCCGCGGCCTTGGCCAGGCGCACCAGCGATGCGACCGAGTCCGCCGGCACCACCTGCGGATTCACCACCAGCAGCAGCGGAAACTTGCCGTACAGGGCCACCGGCGCGAAGTCGCGCGACGGGTCGTAGGGCAGCTTCTTGTAGAGCAGGGGGTTGAAGACGACCGTGCCGTTGTCGACCGAGAACAGCGTATGGCCGTCCGGTGGCGATTTCGCCGCCGTTTCGGCCGCGACGATGGTGGCCGCGCCGGGGTGGTTCTCGACGATGACGGGCTGCCCGAGTTTCTCGGCCAGCCTGGCCGCCAATATCCGCACCGCGTTGTCGCTGCCCCCGCCGGCTGGGTAGCCGACGATCCACCGCAAAGGCTTGGCCGGGAACCCCTGTGCATGAACGCCGGGGGAGGCCAGGCCCACCATCGCAATGCCCCCGATCTGCAGCAACCGCTTCATCAATCCGAACATCGCCATTCTCCGGTTGGAATATGTCTGGACGCCGTTCGCCCCTCAGGGCTGGGCTCGTCCGCGCCGCACGAACTGCACGAATTTCTCCAGGGCCGCCATCTGCCGGCCCAGGATTTCCCGGGTGGGCGCGTCGGTCAGCGCGCCGGCCGCATCGAACTTGGCCGGCGCCATGCCGATGAATATCTCGGGCTTGTTCAGCACCAGCGCATCCAGGAAGACCATGATCTTGCGCAGGTCGTACTGCGAACGCGCGCCGCCCAGCGGCCCCTGGGTGGCGCTGAGGATGGCGACCGGCTTGCCGGCGAAAGGCTGGTCGTCGCCCCGCGAGATCCAGTCGATCGCGTTCTTCAGGACGCCGGACACCGAGAAGTTGTATTCCGGGCTGGCGATCAGCACCGCATCGGCGCCGCGCACGGCATCGCGCGCCTTCCGGACCGCGTCGGGCATGCCGGCGGCCAGGACGTCGGCGTCGAACATGGGAAAGTCCCGGATGTCGAGCACCGACAGTTCCATGCCGGCCGGCATGAGGCTGCCCGCGGCCTCAAGGGCCTGCCGGTTGTAGGAGGCTTTGCGCAGGCTGCCGCACAGGCCCGCGATGCGTAGGGGGGGAGTCGTCATGGGTCAGGATCGCAAGAGAAGGAAAGTGAACGGCGTCAGGCCATGATGGCGGGATTAAACTCGAAGAACTCGGGCCCCACCACGTCGCTCTGCCGCAAGTAGATATCGATGTTGCCCACGTGGAAGGCGCGATGGGCGTACATGCCCCACAGCAGCCCCATGCCTGACCATTCCCGGCCGACGAAGTGGACCTTTTTGCCAAGCTCGGCCGGCGTGTAGCGGCCCAGCGCCGCGAGATTTTCCTCGTGCAGGGCGAGCGCCGTCGCGCGCAGGTCCGTGCCGTCGAAACGGGCCGCGGCGGCGGGATCGTTGGGCAGGGGAATGACGCCCCCGGATTCGCAGGCCGGGATGGCGCGCACCCAGTTGCGTTCGGCCAGCACCGTATGGATCAGCAGGCTGCGCACCGTGATGCGCGACACCCGCGTGCCGAAGCGGGTGCTGTCGTTCTCGATCGGCGCCCAGTCCATCTTGCCGGCATCCATGCGCGCCACCCAGTCGTCGGAGTAGCGGACCAGCCGGTCGAACAGGGTCAGGAAGCGGGTGAATTCTTCAGGCATGGCGGTCTCCTTTCTCGTGTTCACAGGGGCACGGCCGCTTCGCCGGCCAGTATTTCCCGGGCGCGGCGCAGCGGACCGTGGTCGACGAAATCCTCGAAGGCGACGGGCGCGGCCAGGAAGCCGTGCCGCAGGAGGTGGTCGTGCTGCACCCGCAGCGCCTCCACCCACTCGGGCCGCAGGTCGACCTCGAGCTGGCGATGCACGTCTTGCGGGAAGGCGGCGTCCACGAGTTCTTCGGGCAGGCCGGTGTCGGCGGCGATGACGCGCTTGGCCTCGCGCTCGTTGGCCGACGCCCAGGCTGCCGCGCGCAGGACGGCGGCCACGCAGCGCGCCACCAGTTCCGGCTGTTCGGCCAGCAGGTCCTCGCTCACGGTCAAGGCCAGCGGCGCGTCGTTGTTCACGCGGCCGGCCAGGTCGGGGCTGGAGGCCGCATCGGCGATGGCGACCGCGCCGGTGAACCCCATCACCACGGCGGCGATCGCGCCCTGGCTGTACAGCGCGTCCACCTCGCCGCGGACCAGCGCGAAGGCTTCCTCGCGCTGATGGCCCAGCATGCAGTGCGCGCCCCAGAGGGTGGCCGTCTGGGCGGTGGAGGCCGTCGCCCCGTCCATGAACGTCCGGTTGGTCGAGACCGGGGTCATCGCCACGTCGTCCATGGTCATGCCCTCCTGCGCCAGCGCGAGCTCGGTGCCGCGCAGCGACGAGGCCTTCCAGAAATCGATGGAATCGCCGGCGCGTATCGGCAGCGACACCTTCCTGCCGGCAAGCGCGCGCACCGAGGCGATGCCGCTGTCGGGCATGACCAGCATGGGCTTGATGCTGTCGTTCCACGACAGCCCGATCAGCTTGACCCGGCCGCCGCGCGAACGGGTCACCAGCGGCGGTCCGTTGCCGCCGTGGCGGAACGAGTTGGGCTGGGAATGATGGAAGTGCGACTGCCTGACCTGGTTGTCGGTGCTCGATGCGAGCGACCGCGCCACGATGCCGTCGCGCGCCAGTTCGGCATCCAGGAAACCCCGTTCGACGGCGATGCCGAACGCCGTCGGCACCGGGCAGCGGGTGTACCAGAGAGTGGAAGGATTCATCGTGCGGGACTCACCTTTCAATGGAGAATGTTCACTGGCCATCGCGCCGCTCCAGCCAGGCCCAGGCACCGCGCCGCAATTGCCGCTCGGCCTCGCCGCCGCCCACCACCGTGGAGGCGGGCACGTCGCGGCCCTTCCTGCGTTGCCGCAGGCGCATGAAGGCCAGCCCGGCATCCGGGGTGGCCAGGTCGACCTCGCGCAGCCACGCGGGCGCCTCGCCCTGCGCCGGATCGAGCCGGTCCTTGTCGAAGATCGCCGTCCAGTGCAGGATGCCCCACCTGCCCGCGCGCCGTTCCACCTGGTCGAGGAAGCGGCAGTGGCCGGTGTAGTCGAACAACTGTCCGTCGATGTATTCGCGGATCAGGATGGCCATGTCGGACTCCAGCAAGGCCCGGTCGCCGCGCTGGTCCACGCGGCAGTTCCCGACCCAGTGCTTACCGTGTTCGCCGGGCTTGCGCGCCGCGTCGCTGGCCACCAGCAGCGGCACCAGGTCCGCGACCTTGCCGTTGAACCACGAGATACTGGCCGTCGCCTCCGGATGGAAGCAGCCGGCCATGCCGGCGAAATCGCCCTGGTCGCGATGGAAGGCCCATCGCTGCCGCAGGCTTCGTATGGCAAGGTCGTCGGCGGCGCAAGAAGACATGGCGGGGCTCCTAGGCGAAAGGCTGTTCGATGGCGTCATAGCCATAGACCCAGTCGTAGCGGTCCTCGACGCGGTGCGGCTCCCACTCGCGCTGGATGTGGTCCCGCGCGCTGCCGGCCTCGGCCAGCACGGGCGCATGCACGCGCGTGATCTGGGCCGCCGATTCGTTCACGATCCTCGTGGTCCGCTCGACCCGCATGCGTTCGTACGAGGCCAGCGCGGCGGGGAGGTCGCCGGGCGTGCGCCGCAGGCAACGGCCCAGCACCATGGCGTCTTCCAGCGCCATGTTGGCGCCCTGGGCCATGAAGGGCAGCGTGCTGTGGCAGGCATCGCCCAGCAGGGCCACGTGCCCCCGCACCCAGACGGGCAGGGTGTCGCGCACGATCAGGGCCCACTTGTAGGGCACCTCGATGCGTTCGATCATGGCGATCACGTCCTCGTGCCAGCCCTGGAAATCCCTCAGGCATTCCTCTATCGTGCCGCGCGCGTTCCAAGACTCGACCGTCCAGTCCGCGCGGTCCACCATGCCGATGAAATTCAGCATCCGCCCCTTGCGGATCGGATAGGTCAGCACGTGCGCGGTCGGCCCCAGCCACGACACGCCGCCCGTGCGGTTGATCGATGCCGGCAGGCGGTCCGCCTCGATCAGGCCGCGCCAGGCCATGCAGCCCGTGAAGCGCGGCCGGTCCGCGCCGAACAGCGACTGGCGCACCTTGGAATGGACGCCGTCGGCGCCGATCAGCACGTCGGCCCGGACGGTCCGGCCCGAGGCCAGGCGCATCTGCGCCCCACCGTCCGCCGTCTCCAGCGACGCGAAGGCGGCGTTCAGGTGAATGGCGTCGCGCTTTTCCCTGCGCACGGCATCCAGCAGCAGCGCATGCAGGTCGGCGCGGTGGAACGTCAGGTAGGGCGCGCCGTACTTCGAGACCGACGCGGCGCCCAGTTCCAGGTAGCGGTTGGCGTCCGCGGTGTTCCAGACGCGGATCTCCTTGCCCTTGGTCTGGGTGCCCAGCTCGAACATGGCGTCGCCCAGCCCCCAGGCCTGGAGCAGCCGCGTGCCGTTGGGGCTGATCTGCACCCCGGCGCCCACCTCGCCCAGCTCGGCCGCCTGCTCGTAGATGTCCACGTCGAAGCCCTGCTTGAGCAGGGCCAGCCCGGCCGCCAGGCCGCCTATGCCGGCGCCGGCGATGGCGATGCGTTTGTCGCCCGTGCTCACTGGACTGCCCTCCTGTCGCTGCGCGACATCCTCCCCCGGGGAGGTCGCGCGCCCTTCGGGCGGCCGGGCGGGCGCGCTCATGCCCGCTCCCCGTGCCGCAGGTCGCGCAGCGCGACCTCGATGACCTGCGCCAGCCGGCCCGGATCGGGCAGCATGGACGACAGCGCCAGGGCGACCTTGGCCAGGAAGACCGCCTCCTTGTCCGGACCGGCCTCGTTCAACGCGACGGCCAGCGCCTCCCAATTGCGTTCAAGCAGCCCAGCGGGCAATGTCTGTTCAACCAGCATGTACGGTCTCCTCTTTACCCTGCACCGCGCGCGCGAGGCACGGCAGCACCGTTTCGGGTTCCCAGGCGCGCCACCGCGCCATCACGTGTCCATCGGGCCGGACGAGATAGGCCGTACCCGGCCTCGCGTCGAACGCCCCGGCGGCCTCGACATCGTCGACCGCGACGGCATCCAGGCCGAACGGCATCTCCATCGAGATCCGCAGCGCGTCCAGGCGCCGCGACTTGCCGGCCAATCCGCCGTCGCCGAACACCAGCAGCGTGAAATCCCGGCCCAGCCTGTCGTGCAGGAAGACCGGCCCGCCGGCCGAGGCGCCGCACGGCAGGTTCGGGCAGACCGCGCCGGGCGCGGGGCCGTGGCCGAACGAACCGTCGTCGGGCAGGCGCAGCGCCGACCCGGTCATGCGCAGTTCCGTCACCTGGCGCGGATTGATCAGCTCGCGCACGAAGGGCTCGCTGACCGCCAACGACAGCACCGCTTCCTGCATGACGGCATGCCCGCGCGTGGGGGGCGTCATGAAGCGCGTGCTTTTCTCCGCCAGCGCCATGTTCTGCCTGGCCGCGTCCACGCGTTCGATCGAATAGGTATCCAGCAAGGCCGGCGTGGCATGCCCCGCCGCCACGCCGGCCAGCTTCCAACCCAGGTTGTGCGCGTCGTCCACCCCGCCGTTCATGCCCCGCGCGCCGAAGATGGGCACCAGGTGCGCGGCGTCGCCGGCGAACAGCACCCGGCCGTCGCGGTAGTCGTCCAGGGTCAGGCTGTGCGCGCGGTACGGGCTGATCCAGTCGATCTCCCAATCGGCCGTCTCGCCTATCGACGTCAGGAACTCCGTCACCCGCTGGCGCACCCGCTGGGGCTGGATCTCCTGTTCCAGGTCCTCTTCGGGCAGCAACTGATAGTCGATGCGCCAGATGTCGAAAGGCTGCTTGTGCATGATGATGGTCGCCCCGGGGAACGCCGGCGCATCGAACCAGACGCGCCGGCCGGGCGGCTCCTTGCTGCGCATCTGGATGTCGACGATCAGGTAGCGGCCTTCGTACACGCTGCCCCGCAGTTCCTTGCCCAGCGAGCGACGCACCGCGCTGCGGCCGCCGTCGCAGGCCACCAGCCACCGCGCATGCAGCGCGTAGGATCCGGACGGCGTATGGACCCGGGCGGTCACCCGTTCGCCGTCCTGCTCGACCTGCTCCACGCGCGACGACCAGCGCAGAGACACGTTGGGATAGGCGCGCAGCGCCTCGTACAGGTACTGCTCGACGTGGCACTGCGCCAGCGACACCATGGGCGGATGCTTGAGCCGGGGATCCTGCTGCACCTGGAAATCCAGCACCAGCTTGTCCCGGTAATAACTGCGGCCACCCTTCCACGACACGCCGGTCTCGACGAAACGCGTGCCCGCGCCGATGCGCTCGAAGATCTCCAGGCTGCGCCGCGCGGTACCCACCGCCCGGCTGCCCCGGTTGACGGTGTCGTCCTCCTCCAGCACCACCACCTCGATGCCGCGCCGGGCAAGCTCCAGCGCCACGGTCAGGCCGACGGGTCCGGCGCCGGCCACGACCACCTGGTGCACCGGCGCTTCCCCGCGCATTTCCGCGGGAGGCTCGAAGGGATGATGCACATAGTCGAAGTAAAGGGAGTCATATCGCGCGCCGCTGCCCGATATGCCTTCGGTCGATGCCATGCTGGACACTCCATCAAGAATCGATATGCGGTCCATCCGCCGCAATTAGTTTCTTACGAAACCAATTTTCGGTAGTATTGGTTTCTTATGAAACCAAGTCAAGCGATTTTCGACAGTCCCTCGACTAGGCAAAACCCGCAGGCCGATGCGTACCGTGCCTGCGTCCGCCCCGGCAAGAGGGCTAGAATTCGCCCTTCGGCACCCAGACTCCAGCTTCGTCCCCATGGCCATCAAGCGATCGACATCCGCTTCCCCTCGCCCGGCGGGCGAACACCACTCCCTGCGCCTCGACGCCTTCCTGCCCTACCGGCTGAACATGCTGTCCAGCCTGGTCGCCGACCGCTTCGCGCGCAGCTATGCGGCGTACTCCGAACGCTTCGGCATCGACGGTCCGCGCTGGCGCGTGATTTCCTTCCTGGGAGAAAAGCGCGGCACGCAAGAGGAACACGGCGCGATGACGGCGCGCGACATCTGCGCCAAGACCCGCATGACCAAGGTCATGGTGTCGCGCGCGATCGCCGATCTCGAAGCGGCCGGACTGATCCAGCGGCGGCCCAACGAAAACGACAGGCGCGAAGCCTTCCTGGACCTGACCGATGCGGGTGAAGAGGTCTACTGGGCCATCGTGCCGGTGGCCCTGGAATTCCAGGAAGACCTGCTGGCGGACCTGTCGGCGCAGGAACGCGCGACGCTGTTCCGCGTCGTCGACAAGCTGCAGGGCCGGGCGTTGAAGATGTAGCCGAGCTAGGGTTCCCCCTCGTTACGTACATTGTAAGGAAGCCTTATATTGTCCCTGCCAGTGATCGGCCAGCCCAGCAGAAGCGGCCAATGACTCAGGAGACACCATGCCTTGCAAACGCCTGTCGGCGGGGGCCGTCGTGCTCGCCGCATTCGTACACGGTCCCGCCTTCGGAAACGACTACCCCACGCGGCCGGTACGCCTCGTGGTGGGCTATACCGCGGGCGGAGGCAGCGACATCCTGGCCCGCGTGCTGGCCCAGAAAATGTCCGAAGGACTGGGGGTGCAAGTGGTGGTCGAGAACCGCCCAGGCGCCGCCTCGATGATCGCGACCGAGTATGTGGCTCGCGCAGCGCCCGACGGTTACACCATCCTGCTGGGCGCCAGCGGCGCGCTCGCGATCAATCCCGCGTTGTACAAGGAAGTGAAGTACGACGCCGCCAAGGATTTCTCCCCGATCTCGCTGGTCGCGTCGCTGCCGGTGCTGGTGGCCGTCAACAAGAGCGGGCCCGCCCAGAGCCTGCCCGAGCTGCTGGCCTATGCGAAGGCGCACCCCGAAAAAGCCAATTATTCGTCCGCGGCCGCGCCGTTTCGCCTGATCGGCGAACAGCTCAACCTGCAGGCGGGTTCCCGGTTCCAGGAAATCCTTTACAAGGGCAGCACCGACGCGGTCAATGCCGCCATCGCCAACGACGTGCTGGCAACCATTTCCGACTCGATCTCCATCGGCGCCGGCCTGAAGACAGGCAAGCTCAAGGCGGTAGCGATCACCTCGCATGCCGAACATCCCTCGTTTCCGGGCGTGCCGACCTTTACCAGCCTGGGACTGAAGGGCCTGGACGTGCAATTGTGGCAGGGATTGCTGGCACCCGCCGGCACGCCGCCGGCCATCGTGGAACGCCTCCAGCGCGAAGTGCACCGCGTCATCGCGCTGCCGGACGTGCGCCAGCGGTATGCCGCCATGGGGTTGGACCCGGAAACCAGCACGGCCGCGGAATTCTCGCGTCTGATCTCCAGCGAACTGACGCGATGGAGCGGCATCGTGAAGGCGGCCGGCATCGAGAAGTTGTAGGCATGGATCGGACGTCTCCCATCGCCTTCTACTTCGATCCGATCTCTCCATACGGCTACCTGGCTTCGACCCAAATCGAGACACTGGCGGCGCGCCA
Source organism: Pigmentiphaga kullae (assembly GCF_004216695.1). Taxonomy (GTDB): domain Bacteria; phylum Pseudomonadota; class Gammaproteobacteria; order Burkholderiales; family Burkholderiaceae_B; genus Pigmentiphaga; species Pigmentiphaga kullae. The sequence goes on along the minus strand of NZ_SGXC01000001.1, from coordinate 1,059,218 downwards.
TGGCAGGCAGGTGGACTGGCGGCCGGTGCTTCTGAGCGTCACGGTACTGCAGGTGATGGGACTGAAGCCGGTTCCCGCGACACCGCTCAAGGCCGACTATTCCCGGCTGGACAAGCACCGCATGGCGCGTCTGCTGGGCGTGCCGATATGCGAACTGCGCCATCCCGACGTATCGCCCATCCGCGCGCTGCGCGCCTTCCTCTGGCTGAAGCGGCACGATTCCGCGCGGGCGGCGCTCTTTGCACGCGCCATCTGCGCCAGGCTTTGGGCCAAGGGGGAAGACATCTCCACCGCCGAAGCGGTCCTGGAGGAAGCGGCATCGCTGGGCGTGGATACCGAGGCGCTGGGCCAAGGCATGCAATCTCCAGGCATCAAGGCCGCTCTCAGGGAAGAGGTGGACCACGCTGTCGCCCAGGGGGTGTTCGGCGTGCCCTTCTTCATCGTCGACGGCCAGCCCCTCTGGGGGGTGGACCGCCTATGGATGCTCGAGCATTGGCTCGAGCACGGTTCGTGGGATCCCCCGCCATGACACACCAGGACGCTCTGCTTCAATTCACCGGCCACGATCTGGCCGCGTTGCTCCGCAGGAAGGCGGCCGAGCGGCCCGGGCGCCCGTTCCTGACCTGGGCGCCTGAGCCCGGCGTATCTCGCACCTGGACCTACGCCGAGTTCGCCGGACAGGTCGCCTCGCTGGCGGGCGGACTGGACAGGCGCGGCGTGCGCGCCGGCGACCGCGTCCTGATGCATCTGGAGAACTGCCCGGAATTCCTGCTGACGTATTTCGCCTGCGCGCATCTGGGCGCCGTCTGTGTTCCCACCAATGCCATGGCCGCCGGACCGGAACTGGCCTATTTCGCCGAACTGACGCAAGCCTGCGGGGCCGTCACACATCCGAAATTCGCGGAAAAGATCCGCGGCCATTGCCCCGGTTTGAAATGGCTGGCGATCACCGACGACGATGCCGGACAGCCCGCCGACGCCACCACCGTGCCGCGGCCGGACGAGCGTCATGCCGCGCTGCTGGCCACGCCCGCGCCGCAACGCCCGCCCGACGCGTCCGCGCCGCTGTCCGTGCTGTTTACGAGCGGGACCACCTCGCGCCCCAAGGGCGTGGCGTGGACGCATGCCAACGCCCTGTGGGCCGGCAGGCTCGGCGCCATGCAGCAAGGCCTGCGTGGCGACGACGTCTTTCAGGTCTTCCTGCCGCTGTTCCACGTGGTCGGCCTGTCGTGGTCAGTCTTTCCCGCGCTCTGGGCCGGCGCCAGCATCGTCCTGCAGCCCCGCTTCTCGGCCAGCCGCTATTGGCCGGTCGCGCTCGAGCATCGCAGCACCGTGGGGTCTCACGTCATCTTCAGCGCCAACGTGCTGGCGGGCATGCCCGTTCCCCCCGGCCACGCCTTCCGGCAATGGTGCAATGCGCTGTGGCTGCCCGAGCACGAGGCCCATTTCGGCATGAGGATGATGGGGGCGTGGGGCATGACCGAAATGGTCGCGCAGGGCATCGTCACCGATCCGTGGTCGCCCCCGCGGCCGGGCGCCATCGGCCGCCCATCCGCCGGCTACGGCGTGCGCATCGTCGATGACCGGGGCCGCGACTGCCGGCCCGGCGAACGTGGCAATCTTCTTGTCCGGGGCATACGGGGGGTCACCCTTTTCGCCGAGTACTTCGGCAATGCCCAAGCGACGCGGGACGCCTTCGACGATGACGGCTACTTCAGGACGGGCGACAGCGTGCTGCTGCATGAAGACGGCTCGATCCAGTTCGGCGACCGCGCCAAGGACTTGCTCAAGGTCGGCGGCGAAGGCGTCTCGGCGGCCGAGATAGAGCGGGTCATCCGGACCGTGGCCCGGGTGAGCGAAGTGGCCGTGGTCGGCCGGCCCGATGCCGCCTACGGCGAAGTTCCCATCGCCTTCGTGCGGCTGCCGGCGGATGGCGGCGTCACGGGGCTGGCCGACGCCATCATCGAGGTATGCCGGCGGGAGCTGGCGAAATACAAGGTGCCGCGCGAGGTCGTATTCGTCGAGGATTTCCCCCGCATCGGGGTGGGCAAGATATCGAAGGCCGGGCTCAGGGAGCTGGCGGCATCCAGGCCGGTCACGTAGGTCAGCAGCTGATCGAGTTCTCCGATGCCGTGACTGCTCGTGTTCATCGCGCTTCGACTCTATGTGCGGTGTTGATTTTGCACAATATCCAACATATTGTTCATAATACAATTTCACGAATTTCGGCCCCGCCATATCGGGGAACTGTGATCCATGCCACAAACACAGCTGATCGGGCTCATAGGCGGCATGAGCTGGGAATCGTCGGCCCTGTACTACCGGCTGATCAACGAAGCCATGCAGCGCCGCGCCGGCGGCCACCACAACGCCGAAAGCATCCTCGTCACACTGGACTTCGAACCGCTGTTGCAGGCGGGCGCCGAAGGCCGCTGGGCCGACGTGGGCGGCGCGCTGGTCCAGGCCGGCCAGCGGCTGGCGCGGGCCGGCGCCGGCTTTTTCCTGCTGACGGCCAACACCGCCCATCGCTTCGCCGATGAGGTCGAAGGCGGCGTCGGCCTGCCTCTGCTGCACATCGGCACTCCCACCGCCACGGCGCTGCGAACCGCCGGCGTACGCCGCGCCGGCCTGCTCGGCACCCGCCACGTCACCCAGTCGCCTTTCTACACGGACTGGTACCGGGACCATCACGGCATCGAACTGGTCCCGCCGTCTGCCGAAGACTGCGCGGCCATCGACGCCATCATCGTGGACGAACTGACGCGCGGCCGCGTCGACCCGGCTTCGCGCCGGCGCGTGCTGGCCGTCATCGATGGAATGCGGCTCGCCGGCCTGCAGGCGGTCGTCGTCGGGTGCACCGAACTGCCGCTGCTGCTGGACGGCGCGGCGCCGCCGCTCGCCTGCTACGACACCACCCGGCTGCATGCCGAAGCCGCGGTCGAACGTGCCCTGCACGGATCGCCATGACCCCGTCCACGACCTGACAGGTTGGCCCGCATGTCCGCGTCGACACCGTCCAAGCGTGCCACGGCACCCGCCGTGCGCGAGAAGAAAGGCATCCAGTCCATCGAAGTGGGCGTACGGGTCATCGACGCGCTCTCGGCGGCCACCGGCTCCCTGCCGCTGCGCGACATCGGCAAGGACGCCGGCATCTCGGCCAGCCAGGCGCACCGCTACCTGACCAGCTTCGCCAGGTCGGGACTGGTGGTGCAGGATCCGGCCACCGGCCACTACGGCCTGGGGCCGCAGGCAATGCGCTGGGGCGTATCGGCCATGACCAAGACAGACGCTTTCACGCTGGCCTCGCAGGCCCTGGACCGCATCTGTACACGCCTGGACCTGACGGGCCTGCTGTGCGTGTGGGGCGAGTCGGGGCCGACCTGCGTGCGGCTCAAGCGCAGCACTGTCCTGATAGGCACCGACCTCGGCCTGGGATCGGTGTTTCCGGTCCTTACCTCGGCCTCGGGCATCGCCTTCATGGCCCATCTTCCGCCGGCCATCACCAAACCCTTCATCCAGAAAGAAGTCGCGCGCGCCAAGGCGCGCGGCGAGCGCATCAGCACCGCGGACCTGGACCGGATGTGCCAGGCCGTGCGCGCGCGGGGCCATGCCGAAGGCCACGGCCACTACGTCAGCAACCTGTCGGCCCTGGCCGCGCCCATCCTCGACTACCAGGGCGCGCCATCCACCGTCATCACGCTGATCTTCCGCGAACCGCCGGGCCAGGCGATCGTGCCCGGCGCCGCCGAGATCGCCGCGGCGCTGGTCGAGGAAACCCGGGGCGTATCGCGCTCCATGGGCTGGAAGCCCGGGGCGCAGGAGTAGGCCGTGTCCGTTCCCGACCTTGCCACCCCGCGCCTCCTGCTGCGGCCCCTGGCGCTGGCCGATGCCCCGGCCATCCAGCACGCCTTCGCGCGCTGGGAAATCGTGCGTTTCCTGGCCGACCGCGTCCCCTGGCCCTATCCCGAGGACGGCGCGCTCGCGTTCCTGCGCGATGCGGCGCTGCCGGCCATGGCGCAGGGCCGCGAGTGGCACTGGAGCCTGCGGCCCAGGCAGGAGCCCGGCCGGCTGATCGGCGTGATCAGCCTGATGGACGACCCGGACAACAACCGCGGCTTCTGGATCGTGCCGGAATGGCAAGGCCGGGGCTTGATGACGGAAGCCGCCGAAGCGGTCACCGCCTACTGGTTCGACGTGCTGGGCAAACCCAGGCTGCGCGTACCCAAGGCCGCGGCCAACATCGCGTCCAGCCGGATCTCGGCGCGCGGCGGCATGCGCATGGTCGCCACCGAGGAGCGCGGCTACGTGTCGGGCAGGCTGCCCAGCGAGATCTGGGAGATCACGCGCGCGGAATGGCTCGCCCGGCGCGGCGATGCGGCAGGCTAGAGCAGGCGCGTGCCCGGCGGCACGTCCTTGTCCGGCACGCACAGGGCGACGTGGCCGTTTTCGTCATGGAAACCCGTCACGAGGCACTCCGACATCAGCGGTCCGATCTGCTTGCGGGGGAAGTTGACCACCGCCACCACCAGCCGGCCCACCAGTTCGTCCGGCCGGTAGTGGTGGGTGATTTGCGCGCTGGACTTGCGCACGCCCAGTTCCTGGCCGAAATCCACGTGCAGCACATAGGCGGGTTTGCGCGCCTGGGCGAACACCTCGGCGCTGACCACGCGGCCCACGCGCAGTTCGACCTTCATGAAGTCGTCCCAACTGATTTCCTGCATGCGGCCTCCTTGTCCGGCAAACGCGCATGGTAAAACAGATCGCCCCCGCGCTTCACTGGAGAGAACACATGGACAGCACGCGCTCCATCCACCACTCGGCCGTCGACGGCTATACCAAAGGGGCCGACACCTACGTCCGCGGGCGTCCCGACTATCCGCCCGAGATCGCCGAATGGCTGCGCGACACGCTGGGCTTGCACGCCGGCTCCACCGTGCTGGACCTGGGCGCGGGCACCGGCAAATTCACGCCCCGCCTGCTTGCCACCGGCGCCGACGTGATCGCCGTGGAACCGGTGGCCGCGATGCTGGACAAACTGGCGGCGGCCCATCCCGGCGTACGCCCGCTGGTCGGCACGGCCGACGCCATCCCGCTGCCCGATGCCAGCGTCGACGTGGTCGTGTGCGCGCAGGCCTTCCACTGGTTCGCCACGGCCGAGGCCCTGGACGAGATCCATCGCGTGCTGAAACCCGGCGGCCGGCTGGGGCTGGTCTGGAACATGCGCGACGCGCGCGTCCCCTGGGTGGCGGGGATCGACCGCATCGTCAACGAATTCGAGGGCGACGCACCGCGCTACTACACCGGCGCCTGGCGCCAGGCCTTGCCCCATCCGGGCTTCGGCCCCATGGACGAGCGGCACTATGCCAACGGCCACACCGGATCCCCGGAAGACGTCATCCTGAACCGGGTGCGCTCCACCAGCTTCATTTCGGCACTGCCGCCAGCGCAGCGGGCCGGGGTGGATGATCGGCTGCGGGCCTTGATCGACGCCGAGCCCGAACTGCGCGGCCGCGACGTCGTGACCGTTCCCTACGACACCGCCGCGTACTGCCTGGTCCGCAGCAACCGAGACTAGCCGGGTTCCGCGATGCGCGCGGCGGTCTCGCGCATCGCCCGCATTTCCCGTTTCAGCGACAGCGCCAGTATCGCGGCCACGCCCAGGCAGCCGGCCAGGGCAGCCATGCCCAGCGAGAAGCTGCCGGTGGTCTCCTTGATCCAGCCCATCAGGTAGGGGCCGGCAAAACCACCCAGATTGCCCACCGAGTTGATCAGCGCGATGCCGCCCGCCGCGGCCGTGCCTTGCAGGAACAGCGGCGGCATGGCCCAGAACGGCCCCAGGCAGGCATAGATGCCGACCGAGGCCAGGCCCAGGCAGCACAGCGCGATCCACGGCGTGCTGAAGTAGAGGCTGGCGAGCAGGCCGGCGACGCTGACGAGGGCCGCGGCCGCGACGTGGCCGGCGCGTTCGCCGCGCCGGTCGCTGCGGCGTCCCCAGGCCAGCATGGCGGCCGCGCTGACGGCATAGGGCGCGGCGACGATGAAACCGACCGCGGCATTCGAGTAGCCCATCGCCTTGGCGATCTGCGGCAGCCACAGGCCGATGCCGTACAGCCCGATGACGATGCCGAAGTACACGCCGCACAGCACCAGCACGCGGCGATCCACCAGGGCCGGCCACATGGCGTGGTGGCTGCGGCCGGAAGCGGCCTGCCGGTCCTGCGCCAGATCGGCCTGGACGATCTCGCGTTCGCGCGGCGTCAACCATCCCGCGGTGGCCGGGCGGTCCGGCAGCGCGAACAGGACCACGATGCCGAGCACGCACGAGGGCAGCCCTTCCAGGATGAACAGCCATTGCCAGCCCTTGAGCCCCATCACGTCGTCCATGCCTACCAGCAGGCCGGAGATGGGCGAACCGATCGCGCTGGCCAGCGGCACCGCCGCCATGAACAGGGCAATGAACTTCGCGCGGTGCCGGGCCGGGAACCAGTACGTCAGATAGAGCAGCATGCCGGGCAGGAACCCCGCTTCGGCCACCCCGAGCAGGAAGCGCAGCGTAAGAAAGCTCGCGGTGCCCGACACGAAGGCCATGGCCGCCGAGATCAGGCCCCAGGTGACCATGATCCGCGCGATCCACAGGCGCGCGCCGACCTTCTCAAGAATGACGTTGCTCGGGACCTCGAACAGGAAGTAGCCGATGAAGAAGATGCCGGCCCCCCAGCCGAAGATGGTGGGCGTGAAGCCCAGGTCCTGGTTCATCGTCAGCGCGGCGAAGCTGATGTTCACCCGGTCCAGGAAGGCCATCAGGTACAGCAGCATCATCAGGGGGATGATGCGCGCGCTGATCTTGCGGTAGGGGTCGATCGGCGTATTGTTCTCCATGCCCGCTCCGGTGGGATGCCCTTTTGGCCGCGCCCATCGTAGCGCATTCCCCGGACCATGGCGGGCCGGCCTACGCCCCTCCCAGCACCGTGACGTCGGTGGGCCAGTCGGCGAACGACCCGGGCTCCGAGACCTGCACGCCGTGGGGCATCTTGCCCATGCGCCGCGCGCCGCCTTCGGCAACGCGCACCGTGTCGCCCCAGGCGAACTGGAACACGCCGTCGGCGGTGGAGATCGCGGGCTTGCAGATATAGACGCCGTTCTCGGGGAACACCGCCTCCATGGCGCGCTCGGTCGCGCCGTAGAAGGAATCGCCGCCAAGCTTGGTCAGCACCAGCGGCCGGTCATCGCCCAGCCCCCGGCCGTGCAGGATGAGCAAGGCCTTGAGCCCGGCCAGCGGACCGCTGCGCGGCGCGATGCGGCGCGTGATGTCCACCGTCGCGGCGATCGCCTCGCGCACGGTGGCGCCGGCGCGCAGCACCTCGAGCAGTTCGGCGTACATGTCGCCATGGATGGCCGACAGGTCGCGGATGACGGGAGGGCACTTGTTCACCGCCACCACCGGCAGGCGCTGGGCGCGGTAGCCGATGACCGAGGCCTCGATCTCGCCCAGGATCAGGTCGCCCTCACGCAGCGGCCGGGCGGTGGGCCGCGTGAGCGTGCGGCCGGGATTATCGCCGCTGATCCAGTTGAAATGCACCGACAGCTCCGAGCCCCGGCGGAACATGGCGTGCATGGTCTCGGCCCAGACGACGTAGTCCGGCACCCCGGGCTGGGCCGCGGCCAGCTGCGCCTCCAGCGCGCGTTCGACCAGGTCGATGGAGCATTGCAGGACGTCGATCTCTTCCTGGCTCTTGATCTCGCGCACGTCCTGCATCAGTTCGCCGGCCTCGACGAAGCTCGCGCGCGGCACCGCGCGGGCCAGCGCCTCGTAGGTGCCGTGCATGATGGTGCCCTCGGGGGTCCGGGTGCCGCCGACCAGCCCGCTGACGCCGATGCGCTGCCCGTCCAGCCCCAGTTCACGCAGCCGCTCGCCCATGGCGGCGCCGAACTGCCGGTTGACGGTGCGCACGTCCGCCACCCAGTCCTGCACCAGCGGCCCCCACCTCTCCTGCGCCGAGGTGGCGACGACGGTGACCTCGCCTTCCAGCGGAAAGACCACGCCTATGGACGTGTCGGCCCCGCCCCCGCAATGGGACAGGTAGCGGGCGTCGGCCTGCCAGTCGGTGGAGTTGCCCGGGTTGGGCGGGGCGATGATGGCGGCCAGGCCTTCCTCGGCCATGCGCCGGCGTACCGCCTTCCATCGGCGGTCGCGTTCGGCCAGGGAAAAGCGGCGGTAGGGATGCATCGTCGGGGTATCGGTCATGGCGGGCCAGGAAAAAGGGATCACGCGGCGTCCGGATGCACGATGGCCATCCAGATCGGTTCCTTGCGGCTGCCGGTGGCTTCCATGGCCTCGGCCAGCCGCGACAGCGGGAAGCGGTGGGTGATGAGATCGTCGGCGGCGGCCTGGCCCGAGGCCAGCAGATCCAGCACCAGGTCCGTGTCCTCCTTCGTGCAGGAGCGGGTGCCGACGAAGCGCCAGCAGTGATGCATCATGTCGCGGATCGAGAAGGGCAGCATGGACGTATTGCCGCCCATGTGGACCAGCGCGCCGCCCGTGCCCAGGGCCGCCATGGCCTGCGCGGTGCCCGGACCCGAGGGAAAGAAATCCAGTATCGCGTCGGCCCCGTGGGGCAGCAGTTCGCCCAGGCGCCGCGTCAGGCCTCCGCTGTCTTCCCAGCCCGGCAGATCCTCCAGGGCCACGGTCCGCACGGGCAGGTCGCCCGCCAGCGGGCGCAGGGCTTCCAGGCGCGCGCCGGAGCGTCCGACCAGCACCAGTTCGCGCGCGCCGAAGAAGCGGGCGAACTTGATCGAGGCCGTGCCCATGGTGCCGGTGGCGGCGGTGATGACCAGCCGGCCGGAGGCCGGCATGCCGGTCTGCCGCAGCGCGCGCACGGCATTGCCCAGGTCGTGCAGCTTGGCGCCCACGTCGAAGCTTACGTTGTCCGGCAACAGGTCGACATGCGTGGCCGGCACGCGCACGTATTCGGCCAGGCCGCCGTCGTGATAGCGCTCGTACAGCGGCATGGGGCCGGTGCCGAAGGCCGCGTGCCCGATCATCGCGGTGGACGCGCACATGGGCTCGCGCCCGGTCAGGCAGTATTCGCAGCGCCCGCAGGTCAGGCTGGGCGACACGCGCACGCGCCGGCCGGCCAGGGCCGGATCGACGCCGGCGCCGGCCTCGGCCACCAAGCCGGCGATCTCGTGGCCGAGCGTGGTCGGCAAGTGGCGAAAGCGCCCCTTGGCCAACAGCTTGGTGATGCCGGGCGCGATGCCCGCGCAGGCCACGCGGACCAGCACCTCGCCCGGGCCCGGCACGGGCACGTCCACCGTTTCAAGCTTGAGTTCGCCCGATGCGTAGGCGCGGGCGGCGATCATCTGCTTCATGTTCCGTATCCTGTCGTCTCGTCCGGCTCAGCGCGCGCGCAGCCGCTCCAGCGCGGCGGCATCGAGCCTGCTGCCTTGCCGCGTGCCCTGGGCCGATTGCGGGATCTCGTGGCGGGAGGCCAGCATCAGGTATTCGCAGGGCTCGTGATGAATGCTGGTGAAGGCCACGCCCTGCGGGATGCGCACGAAGTCGCCGGGCTCGATCTCCAGGCAGCCGCGCTGCGTCACCAGCGTGCGGCGCCCGCTCACCTGGTACTGCACTTCGTCGGCGTTCAAGTGGCGCTGATAGACGCGGCCGTCGCTGGCCGGGCGCCGCATGCGGCCTATCCATACGTGGGTCGATCGGTAGATCCAGCAGGCCCCGGCGGCCTCGTCGCCGGGATCGAGCACGGCCAGCCGGCGCGGATCGTTCAAGGCCTGGTCCAGCAGCAGGCGTTCGTCCGCCGGCGCGAGCACCAGGTACTGCCCGGGGCCGGCCAGGTCCCTGGACACCATTTCGTTGACCACCGCGGGCTGCCACTCGGGAAACGGCTGCTCGCGATGCGCCGAGGTCCGGCGCGCGGGCAGCAGTTCGGCCGCGGGCTCCGACACGTACAGCAGCAGGTGGATGTCCTGCCTGCCGTAGTTGTCGTGGGCCACGCCGTTGGGCAGCCGCACGAACTCGCCCGGCACGAGATCGACCGAGCCCAGTTCCGTCATCAGCAGGCGCTGGCCGTCCACCTGGTAGGAGATCTCGTCCGCGCCGGTGTTGCGGTGATAGAAGCGCTGCCGCCCGTGCGCCATGGAGTGGCGCTCGATGCGCAGATAGGGGCTTTCGTAGACGTTGCGCTGGGGGCCTTTCTGTTCGGAATAGCGCGGCGCGTAGTGGATGGCCTCGACGGGCGATGGCTCCGGCGCCTGCACCGTGGACGGCACGGGGTCGCCCAGCAGCAGCGCCTCGCGCCGCGTCAGCACCACGGGCGGGGTGTCGAACGGAAAGATGTCGAGATGTTCCTGGACGGTGCTCATGCTTGGTCTCGTGTTCGGATGGAGGTGGCCGTGGCGGCCTGCGGTGCGCGCATCATGGCGGCAAGCAGGACGAAAGACAAGACGACGATAAATTTTTTCGGCTTCCCGGAAACGCGGTTCCGGCAGGCAATCCGAATGACGTAAACCACAGGTTCTCCAGCGGCCGTGAGCGGTCGGCCGAACCGGTACGATGGCGTCATTCCAATAAATAAAATAGATACCTTGGCCGGCCAGATTGATCGGCCCGCCCGGCAGCGCCGGCTCAGATGGCCGGGGTGGCCATGCCGGCGACGACGTCCCGTATCGCCTCGATCAGCGTCCGCGCCGCCGGAGACGGCTCGCCGGTGGCGCGCAGGGTCAGGCCGATGTCCCGCTCCGTGCCGGGCAGCGCGATGTCCAGCACCACCAGGCTGCCGGTCTGGCACTCGTAGTGCAGTTGCTGGGCCGGCAGGATGGCCAGCATGTCGGTGCGCAGCAGCAGCCCCCGGATCATGGCGAGGTCGGCGGTCTCCACCGCCGGCTCGGGCGTGCGCACGCGCGCCCGGGCGAAGACGTCGTCCAGGATGGTGCGCGCGGGCGTGTGGGCACGGGGCAGTATCCATTGCTGCCGGCCCAGCCGGGCCAGGGTCAGGCCACGGCCGCCGGCCAGCGGATGGTCGCTGCGCGCCAGCACCACCATGGCCTCGGACATCAGCATTTCTCCCCGCAGGCCGCTGGCCATGTCGGCGGCGCGCAGGCCGCCGAAAATGAAATCGACGTCGCCGGCGCGCAGGTCTGCGGCCAGGATCTCGTAGGCGCTCTCGTCGGTGACCACGCGCACGCCCGGATGCGAGCGGCTGACCCGGGCCACGGCCTCGGGCAGGATGCGGGTGCGCGCGAAAGGCAGGCCGCCGACCACGACCTGGCCGCGTATGCTGCCCTTCACCGCGGCGATGTCGTCGGGAATGTGGCGCAGCTCGTTCAGCGCCCTGCGCACCTGGAGCACGAACTGCTCGCCCGCCTCGGTCGGCAGCAGGCCGCCGATCGTGCGGTCGAACAGCGGGAAACCCGCCCCGCTTTCCAGGACGCGTATGGCCGCGCTGACCGCCGGCTGGCTGATGCCCAGGGCATGCGCGGCCGTGGGCATATGGCGATGCCGGGCCAGCGCCACCAGCAGTTGCAGCCGGCGCGTATTGAGCAGGTAGCTCGGTACCGCCGGCGCCACGGCCGTGCGGGCCCGCGACGGGACGGCCGCGCACCATGACGCCAGGTCCTCCAGTTCGCCGAACACCCGCGCGGTGCGCTCGAGCACCGCGCGGCCGACCGCGGTGGGGACCATGCCCGTGGCGCGCCGCTCCAGCAGGGGCTCGCCCAGCACCTGCTCGATCTCGCGTATGGACCGGGTGACGGCCGACTGGGCACGGAACAGGGCCGCCGCCGCGCGGGTGGCGCTGCCCTGTTGGGCCACCGTGGCCAACACCCGCAAATGGGCCAGGCTGGGCAGGGGAGCGAGACGCTTGGGAGGAGTGGCCACGATACGGGTCCGGAAAAAGATCCAGGGTGAGGCACGGCGCGCGGCGCCGGCATACAAGCTTGTTCAAATGCCATCTTATTTTTTTATCGGCATTATGGCAGCCGCATGGATGGCTCCCCCTCCTGGCACCTCGTCACGCGGCGTTTTCCGGCGCACGGCAAGCCCCGGAAGGGGATCGGATTGCCTTATGCCCGGCGCCCGATCTGTCCCAAAATGCGAGAACGCGCTTTGACGGCGCGGCGGCGGGTTGCGGACCATGGCCGCCAGGATCGAGGAGACGACATGAAAACCACCCCCAACATTCCCGCCGCGGCGGCGCGCCACGGCCTTCGCGCCCTGCACGCGCTGGCGCTGGCCGCCCCCCTGGCCTGTGCCATGGCGCAGCCCGCGGGCTTTCCGAACGGCCCGGTCAGGATCGTCGTGCCCGGGCCGGCCGGCAGCTCCATGGACCAGTCGGCGCGCACCCTGTCCGACCCCCTGAGCAAGGCCTGGGGCGTACCCGTCGTAGTGGAGAACCGGCCCGGAGCCGGCACCACCATAGGCAGCGACGCCGTCGCGCGCGCCGCGCCGGATGGCCACACGCTGCTCTTCACCTCGACCGCGTTCGTGCAGGCGCCCTCGCTTTACCGCAACCTGACCTACGACCCCATCAACAGCTTCGTGCCCGTGGCCCAGGCCGCCGACGCGCCGCTGTGGCTGGCCGTGAACGCCGGCATCCCGGCCCGGACCGTACGCGAATTCATCGCCCTGGCCAAGGCGGCGCCCGGCAAGTACACCTACGCTTCGCCCGGCGCGGGCACGACGCCCCACCTGCTGGGCGGCCTGCTGGCCAAGGAAGGCGGCGCCGACATGCTGCACGTGCCCTACAAGGGTACGCCGCCCGCCGTCATGGACGTGGTGGGCGGCCGCGTCTCGGCCGTCTTCGCCAGCTACTCCACGCTGGCCCCGCAGGTCGAGGCTGGCAAGCTGCGCGTGCTGGCCAGCACCGGCCCCACGCGCTCCGCGCTGACGCCCAACGTGCCGACCATGAAAGAGGCCGGCTTCGGCAACTTCGACCTCGTGGGCTTCGAGGGCCTGCTGGCTCCGGCGGGAACGCCGGCGACGGTTGTCCACGCCATCGCCCGCGCGGTCGCCCAGGTCGGCGCCACGCCCGACGTGAAGGCCAAGTACGCCTCGGTCGGCCTCGTGCCGGTGGAGAGCTCGCCCGAGGCCTTCTCGCAACTGGTCCGCAACCAGCTCCAGGCCTGGAAGGCCATCATCGCCAACGCCGGCCTGCAGCCCGAGTAGCCGGCCTCCATCTCTCGCTCCTTCCAATCGCGCGCCGTCCCGACGGACGGCGCCGGCCCGCTTCGCGCCCGCGCAGCCCGGCCCCCGCACGCCCACGCTTCCCACAACGAGCCAGCCACGACTGGCAACGGAGACTCCCGATGAAGACATTCACGCCCCTGCTGGCCCTCGCGGCCGCCGCCCTGGCGCCCGGCCTGGTCCACGCCCAGGGCAACGTCACCCTGTATGGCATCGTCGATGCCTCGATCGAGTACATCAAGTCCGGCGACAACAAGGCCACGCGGCTCCAGTCCGGCGGACTGACCCAGTCGCGCTGGGGCCTGCGCGGCACCGAGGACCTGGGCAACGGCAACCAGGCGCTGTTCGTGCTGGAAGGCCGCTTCAACGTCGACGACGGCACCCAGGTGGGCGGACAGTTGTTCGGCGGCCGGTCCGTACTGGGCCTGTCGGGCAAGTGGGGCACGCTGACGGCGGGCCGCGAGTACAGCCCCATCTACGACCTGAAGATCCGTTCGAACGCCTTCAACGTCGCCCCGTACAGCACCTCCCAGGTGCTGATGGCCGCCGGCGCCTCGCGTACCGACAACGCCGTCCGCTACGACAGCCCCAGCTGGAAGGGCCTGCGCGCCGGCCTGTTCTACAGCCTGGGCGCGGAAAGCACGGCCCAGGGCAAGATGGGCCGCCATACCGGGATGGCGGGACAGTATCAGGAAGGCCCGCTGTATCTGGGTCTGGCCTGGAACCGCGTCGACGTGCTGAACGCCGGCGTGCACGCCACCAACGAGTGGATGGCAGGCGGCAGCTACGCCCTGGGCCGCGCCAAGCTCTACCTGAGCTATTGGCAGTTCCGCACCGACAACGCCGCGGCGCCCGACGCCCGTGTCAGCCTGTGGACACTGGGCGCCAGCTTCGCTCTCACGTCCAACGGCCGCCTGCTGGGCAGCCTGGGCCTGCTCGACGCATCGCGCCCGGCCGCCGCTTCCGGCAACGATGCGCGGCAGATCACGCTGGGCTACGAATACGATTTGTCCAGGCGGACCACGCTGTATGCGCAATACTCGCACGTCGCCAACAAGGCGGCCGCCAACTACCAGTTGAGCCGCTTCGCCAACAGCGGCGTGGGCACCGGCAGCGTCTCGGACCCGACCGCCTTCCAGGTCGGCATGCGCCACTCGTTCTAGCGACTAACGCGTGATGCCCTTGCTCTCGATCAGCGCGCCCAGCATGTCGTAGTCCTTGCGCAGGTTCTGCTTGAACTCCTCGGGCGTGGTCATGTAGGGCTCGGCCGACAGTTCCTTCAGGCGCGCGCGCACGTCGGGCGCCTCGGCCGCCTTCGCGAAAGCCTGGTGGATGCAGGCCACCAGCGCGGGCGGCGTGCCTGCCGGCACGAACAGGCCGGTCCACTGGTGCGGGTTGAACGTGGGATAACCCGCCTCGGCGAAGGTGGGCACCTCCGGTAGCGCGTCCATGCGCTTGTCGCTGGTAACCGCCAGCGCGCGCACCTTACCGCCCAGCGCCTGGGGCACCGCCAGGGTGGCCGAGATCAGCAGCGCCTGCACGTGCCCGCCCACCAGATCGGTCATGGCGGGGCTGCCGCCCTTGTAGGGCGCATGCACCATGTCCATCCGGGTCATGTCCTTGAACACCTCGAAGAACAGGTGGTTGCTGGTGCCCGCGCCGGGGCTGGCATAGGAATACTTGCCCGGGGCCGCGGCGGCGAACGAGACGAGTTCCTTGACGGATTTCACCGGCAGGGAAGGATTGACCAGCATGACCAGTGGAATGCGGACCAGCTGGCTGACCGGCTGCAGGTCCCGGAACATGTCATAGGACAGGCCCTTGTAGAGATGCGGATTGGCCGGCACGCCGTCGGCGGTCATCAGCAGCGTGTAGCCGTCCGGCTCGGCCCGCGCCACGGCGCCTTCGGCCACGGTCCCGCCGGCCGCGGGGCGATTCTCGATGATGACCGGCTGGCCGAAGATCTCGGCCAGGCGCGGCTGGAAGGCCCGGGCGATGATGTCGGTCAGCCCGCCGGGCGCGAAGGCCACGACGATGCGAATGGGCTTGGCGGGCCAGGCCTCCTCTTTCGCGCCGGCCGCGGCGTGGACGGACAGCAGGCTGCCGGCCACGAGCAGACAGGCGGCGCGCCGGGTACGGACGGACGGAATGGACTTGGGCATGCTTGTCTCCAGTTGGTAGGGGCACTGCGTGACACTTCGGTCACTTGCAATCCGGCCGGTATTCAGGCCGAGGGAAGGAACTTCTCGGCCCGGATCCGGTGGCGGTCCACGCCCCGCGCCGCCAGCCAGCCGGCGCAGGACTCGATCATGGGCGGTGGGCCGCACAGATAGACATCGGGTTCATCCCGCAGCATGTCGTCGCGCAGCAGCTGCGTGACGTGGCCGCTGGCGCCGGTCCATCCTTCGCTGGAGACGGCGATACGCTCGATCTCGACGGACAGGATGGCTGTCAGTTCGGCCAGTTGCTCGTGGGCAAAGAACTCTGCCGCCGCGTTGGCCCCGACCAGCAGCCGGACCGGCGGCGCCGGACGGGGCGTGCGCGCCAGATGGCCCAGCATGGACAGGAAAGGCGCCAGCCCCGTCCCGCCGGCGACCAGCAGCAGCGGGCGGCCATTCTCGCGCAGGTAGAAATGGCCGGACGGCGGCGTCAGCGCCAGCGCATCGCCCACCGCCGCGCGCTGGGCGAGATAGGTACTCATGGCGCCGTCCGGGACCAGCTTGTGGAAGAACTCCAGCAGCCTGCCTCCCGGCAGGCTGGCGAACGAATAGGCTCGCGACACGCCGGCGCCGGGCACCGACAGGTTGGCATACTGGCCCGGCAGGAAGTCCAGCGACTGGTCGGTCTCCAGCCGCGTGCGCACGACCGTGGACGAGACGCGCTCGACCGCCGCCAGCCGCGCCGCGATGGACGCCGGCGCGTGCCCGGCCTGGAAGCCGGAAGGATAGGGCAGTTCCACCACGCACGGCGAGCGCGGCCGCATCTTGCACAGCAGCGTCTGCCCCTGGTCGCGCTCGTCTCGCGACAAGGCCTCGTCGCTGTAGTCATCCAGTTCGAACTCGCCCGCCGTGCACCAGGCCTTGCATTCGCCGCACGCGCCTTCCAGGCAGTCGTGGGCCAGTTGCACCGAGGCGCGATAGGCGGCCTGGTAGACCACCTCGCCTGGACGCGCGGGAAAGCGGACCGTCCGGCCGTCCTCGAAGATCGCGGTGATGTCATGCATGGTGCGCCCGCCTAGATGTGATAGACATCGACCGTGCCTTCGATCTTCTCGTCGATCATCACGATGCGCTTGCGCGCGATCTTCAGCCCGCCGTCCGTGCGCCGCAGCGTGTAGTCGTAGCGCCCGCCCCGCGTGGCCTGGCCGCGCGGCCCCACGCAATGCGCCAGCCACGACGCGGTCACCTCGACCTCGTTGCCGGACTGCCCGGTGACCAGGATGTTGGTCGTCTGGTGCGCGGTCCGGTCCAGCGGCAGCGACGCGAACGAATCGCGGCTGCGGATGCGGAACACGCGCTCCTCCAGCCCCAGCCGGGAATCCATGTGCATCAGGCAAAGCTGCGTGCGCGGGTCGGTGGTCAGGGCGTCCTCCGACAGCCAGGCGGGCACGAAATACTCGACGTCCGGCGCGAACAGATCCAGCCAGGCGTCCCAGTTCTTCTCGTCCAGGTAGATGGCCTCGCGGGCCAGCAAGGTGGATACCTGCACATGCAGGTCGGTATCGACGGCCATCAGTCCCGCTCCTCGTTCATCACCCGCAGCCAGTGGCGGTAGTAGCCCTGGTAGAAAACCTCGTGGTCCCAGTTGTCGGAAGCCGCCACCGCCTCGCAGCCTATGTCCATCAGCGGCCGGCATTGCGCGCCGGGTTGCATGGCCTTTTCCCCCCGGCCGTAGTCGTTCCACCGGCTCAGCCTGGCCTCGCCGCCGACGGCGGTGTCCTCCAGCGCGGCGATGTCGTCCGAGGTGGCCATGCCCGTGGGCAGGTAGAAGTCCACGAACTTGCGCAGCCGCGACGCCCGGGCCTCGGGGCTCTCGCCGCGCGGCGCGATGCACTGGATGCGGACTTCGGTACGGTCGGCAGACAGCGGCCGCAGGATGCGGATCTGCGTCGAGGGCTGGTCGAACAGCAGCATGTTGGGGAACAGGTAGAGATTGCGGCCCATGCCTACCATCCAGTCCACCTTGCGCTCGTCGAACTCGCCCAGCAGGCGCTCGCGGGCCTCGTACAGCGGCGCCGCCTCCGGCGTCGAGCGCCGGGCCCAGATGCCGATGTGGCCGTTGCCGAAATCGGCGGTGCCCGACTCGACCCTGCCCACGATGCGGCCGGCCTCGGTCTTCTGCGTGCCGGCGCCGCCGCGCGCCTCCTCGCGCATGGTCATCGTGGCGGCGAAGACGCGGTGGACGGTGCTGACGTGATAGCCGTCGACGCCGTTCTCGCCGCCCATCTTCCAGTTGCCGCGGATGATGTAGGTGGAGTCGCCCTCGACCACCTCCAGCCCTTCGGGCGACTGGTCCACCATCAGGTCTATCCAGACCCGGGTCGGCCCCAGGTGCTCCGCCAGTTCGCCCACGTCGGCGCGCAGGCTGCCGAACACGAAGCCCCGGTAGCTGTCCACCCGGGGCACCACCTTCAGGCCGAAGCCGTCGCGCAGGTTCTCGTCGGCCGCGTAGGCGCCGGTCTCCTGGTTCTTGATCTTGATGCAGCGCCCCGTCTCGGCATAGGTCCAGCCATGAAAGCGGCAGGTAAAGCTCTTGGCCGACCCCTTGCGCAGCGGCGCGACCACCGTGCCCCGGTGCGCACAGGCATTGACGAAGGCGCCGATGCTGCCGTCCTTGCGGCGGTTCACCACCACGGGCTGGCGTCCCATGTAGCGCGTCACATAGTCGCCGTGCCGGGCCAGCTCGCTTTCGTGGCACAGGTAGACCCAGCCGCCTTCGAAAATGCGGGCCATCTCGGCGTCGAACAGCGCCGGATCCCGGTAGATCCCGCGGTCGACCAGGAACCTGCCGTTGTCCTCGTCGTCCAGCACGTACCCGGAAAAGCCGGGCCCGCTGGCGGATATCGATGTCGTCATCGTCTCGCTCCACTCGATGTGGAGCGAATCTTAGGTTTGGGGTAGATATATGTAAAATGAAATGATTGAATCTCACTCATTCTTCATGAGAATGACATAGGCATGGACAAGCCGCTGTCGCGCAAGCTGGACCTGAACCTGCTGGACCTGTTCGACGCCATCTACCGCACGCGCAACCTGACGGCGGCCGGCAAGGCGCTGGGGCTGAGCCAGCCCGCGATGAGCCACGCGCTGGCCCGCCTGCGCGACATGTACGGCGATCCGCTGTTCGTACGGTTGGCCAAGGGCGTCGAGCCCACGCCCTTCGCCGACGAACTGGTGGGCCCGGTGTCCCAGGCCTTGCAGATCCTGGCCCAGACGCTGGAGAAGGGCTCCTTCGTGCCCGCCATCGCGCGCCGCGTGTTCCGGCTGGCGATGACCGACGTCGGCGAGCACACCTTCCTGCCCCGGCTGATCCGCCATCTCCAGCACCACGCGCCGCGGCTGTGCGTGGAGACGGTCGCCACCAGCGCGAGCCCGGAAGAACTGGCGCAGGAACTGTCGAAGGGCACCATCGACCTCGCGCTGGGCGCCATCAATCCCGACATCGCCGGCGTGCGCAGCCGGATCCTGTTCTCGGACGTCTATGCCTGCGTGGCGCGGCCATCCACGGTGCCGCGCGGCACGCTCAGCCTGGCCGAGTTCAAGCGCGCGCGCCACGTCGTGCCGAACGTGGCGGGCACCAACCACTCGCTGCTGATCGAGCGCATGCTGGTCGCCAACGGCATGAGCGAACAGGTGGTGGCGCGGGTGACGCACTTCCTGGCCATCGCCGAACTGGTGGCCGACACCGACGTCGTCGCCATCATGCCGCGCAACCTCGCGCTGTCGGTGGCGCGGCGCTGGGGCCTGTGCCACTTCGCCCCGCCGGTGCAGATGCCCGGCTACGACGTCATGGTCTATTGGCACAAGCGCCACGACCAGGAGCCGGGCAACACCTGGCTGCGGCAGGCGATCGTGGAACTGTTCCAGGGCGGGCCGCAGCCGGCCGGCGGCACGGGCAGGAAACGCGGCGGATCAACCCGCTGAGCGCGCCGCCAGCAGCGCTTCGACCTTCACCGGCAGGTCCCGCACGCGCACGCCCGTGGCATGGTGGACGGCCGAGGCGATGGCCGCCGCCACCCCCGCCAGTCCGATCTCGCCTATGCCGCGCGCGCCCAGTTCGTTCAGCACGGTGTCCGGATGCTCGACGAAATGCACGTCGATCTCCGGCGCATCGGCATGGGTGGCGACCATGTAGTCCGCCAGATTGTTGTTGATGGGCGCGCCCTGGCGCGGATCGTAGGACGTTTCCTCCAACAGCGCCATGCCCAATCCCATCACGATGGCGCCCTCGATCTGGTTGCGGCCGGTGCGCGGATTGATGATGCGCCCGGCATCGATCACGGTCGCGACGCGGGCCACGCGCAGCCGGGCGATGGCCGGCTCCCAGGTCACTTCGACGAAATGCGCGCCGAAGGAATGCATGGAATGGCGCCTGGCCCCCGGGTCGGCATCGCTGCCCTCGGACTGTCCGTGGCCCTCGACGTGATCGACGCCCGCCGCCCGCAGCACGTCCTGGAAGGGAACGCCGGACACCTGCGCCACGCCCGCGCGGGCGGCGCATGCGGCCAACTGGCGAACCGCGTCGCGCGCGGCCGCCAGTACCGCGGGCACCAGCGAGCCGGTGGCCATGGAACCGCCGGACGTGGGTCCCGGCGGCAGGTCGCTGTCTCCCAGCGCCACCTCGATGCGATCCAGCGGCAGGCCCAGCACCGAGGCCGCCATCTGCGCCATCACGGTATAGGTGCCGGTGCCGATGTCCTGCGTGGCGCTGGCCACGCGCGCGGTGCCGTCCGCGCGCAGCGTCACGCTGGCCCTCGCCTTGAGCCTGACCGCCATCCACGAACAGGCCGCCATGCCCCAGCCCAGGACCAGGCCGTCGCGCCGCATGGACCCCACGCGCGGATCGCGCCGCGCCCAGCCGAAGCGCTCCGCGCCTTGCAGCAGGCACTCGCGCAGGTGGCGCGACGAGAAGGGCAGGCCGGCCGCCTCGTCCCGCTCGGGCTCGTTGCGCAGCCGCAGTTCGACCGGATCCATGTCCAGTTCGATGGCCAGTTCGTCCATGGCCGACTCGACGGCGTACAGGCCGGGCACGGCACCCGGCCCGCGCATGGACGTGGTGGGCGCGATGTTGCGCCGCGCCGACCCGTAGGCGGCCCGCAGGTTGGGGGTGCTGTACAGGAAGCCGGTCGCTTCGCCGCAGTTTTCCTTGTGATATTCGTCCATCGCCACGTGGAACAGGTAATCGTGCCGCAACGAGGTCAGCCGGCCATCCTTCGTTGCGGACAGGCGCACGCGCTGGCTGGTGTTGGAACGATGCCCGACGTTGTGGAACATCATGCGACGGCTCAGGACAAGCTTGACCGGCTGCCGCAGGTCGCGCGCCGCGGCGGCGGCCAGCAGCGAATGCCCCCAGGGCCACAGCTTGCTGCCGAAGCCCGACCCCACGTGCTCGGTAACGATGCGGACGCGGTCTTCCGGCACGTCCAGCATCCCCGCCATCGCCGCCTTGTGATTGACGATGCCCTGCGTGCTTTCGTACAGCGTGTAGCCGTGGCCGTCGTACACGGCCACGGTGGCGTGCATCTCCAGGGGATTGTTGGTCTCGGGCGGCGTGGTGTAGGTATGGTCGATGCGGATGGCGGCGCGCTCGAATTCGGCGGCCGCATCGCCGCGCTCGGTGTCCACGCGCGGCTCGCCGTCGGGCGCCAGCTCCATGGACACGTCGGGAACCCGCGCCTCGTATTGCACGGCCACCGCCGCCGCAGCGGCCATCGCCTGTTCCAGCGTGTCGGCCACGACCAGCGCGACGTATTGCCCGTAATAGCGGATCTCGTCGTCTTCCATGGGCGGCCGGTACTCGTCCAGCTTGGCGACCTTTTCCTCCACGCGCGCAAAGCGGCCGATGTTCTCGCGGGTATAGACCTTGCGTACGCCCGGCATGCCCCGGGCGACGCCGGCCTCGATGCCCGCGATGCGTCCCTTGCCCACGGTGGCGCACACGGGCACGGCATGCAGCATGTCCGCAAAGCCATGGTCCGCCGCGTAGCGGGCGCGCCCCGTGACCTTCAGCGGGCCTTCCACCCGGATGTGGCCGACGCCGATGGGGGATTCGTTCTGCAGGCTCATCGTCGTTCTCCGCTAATCCGCCGTCGTCACGGTATCCAGGGCATGGACCAGGCAGCGCCGCGCCAACTCGATCTTGAAGGCGTTCTGGCTTTGCGGCCGTGCCTCGCGCAGCAGTTCCCGCGCCGCGGCATCGAACACCGCCGCCGAGGGCGCTCCACCCGCCAGCAGGACTTCCGTCGCCGGCAGGCGCCAGGGCCGCGTGCCTATGCCGCCCATGGCGAAGCGCGCGGCCGTGATGCCGCCGTTGGCCAGGGTCACGACCACCGCCGCCGAGGCCAGGGCGAACTCATAGGACGCGCGGTCCCGCAGCTTCAGGTAATGCGAACGGGTGCCGGCCGGCAGCGGCGGCAGCGTCACGTGCGTGATCAGCTCGCCTGCCTCCAGCACCGTTTCGCGCTGCGGCGTGTCGTCCGGCAGCACGAAGAAATCGTCGATGCCCACCGTGCGGGCGCCCTCGGGCCCCTGGATCTCGATGGTGGCGCCCAGCGCCATCAGCGCGACGTTCATGTCCGACGGATTGCTGGCGATGCAGGACTCGCTGGTTCCCAGCACCGCCAGGTTGCGGTTGTAGCCGCCGATGGCGGGACAGCCCGACCCCGGCTCGCGCTTGTTGCAGGGCATGGCCACGTCGCGGAAATACACGCAGCGGGTCCGCTGCAACAGGTTGCCGCCGGTGGTCGCCATGTTGCGCAACTGCGCCGAGGCCCCGGACAGCAGGGCCTGCGACAGTACCGGATAGCGCTCGCGTATCAGCGGGTCATGGGCCAGGTCCGAATTGCGTACCATCGCGCCTATGCGCACCCCATGCTCCGGCGTGGGTTCGATGCGGTCCAGCGGCAAGCGGCCGATGTCGATCACCATGGCCGGCCGTTCCACGTCCAACTTCATCAGGTCGATCAGCGTCGTGCCGCCCGCCAGGAACCGGACCGGCGCGCCCTGGCGGTCCTCCGCGTAGGCGGCCGCGCCCACCGCCTGGGCCACGTCCTCGGCCCGCCGCAGCTGGAACATTTCCATGACCGCCTCCGCTACGCGATGCCGCGGCGCGCCTGCCGCACCGCCGCCAGGATGTTCTTGTAGGCGCCGCAGCGGCAAAGGTTGCCGCTCATGGCCTCCCGGACGTCGGCGTCCGACTCGCCGCAGGGCTCGCCCAGCAGCGCCACCGCCGACATGATCTGGCCCGCCGTGCAATATCCGCACTGGTAGGCGTCCTGTTCCAGGAAGGCGGCCTGTACCGGATGCAGCTGGCCATCCCCGGCCAGCCCTTCCACCGTCGTCACCTCCCGGTCCTCGAGCGTGGCCGCCAGCACCAGGCAGGCGTTGACCCGGCGGCCGTCCACGTGGACGGTACAGGCGCCGCACTGCCCGTGGTCGCAGCCTTTCTTGGTGCCGGTCAGGGCCAGGTGTTCGCGCAGACAATCGAGCAGGGTGGTGCGGGGGTCCAGGCGCAGTTCGTGGCGCGCGCCATTGACGGTCAGGCCCACTTTCGTCGACAGGAACATGGCGGGCTGCGAGGCGGGGGTAGGGCACATGGCGATCTCCGGTAGACCGGTCGCCGCAGCAACTGCCGTTCCCGGCCCCGGCTCCGGGCGAGGGGCGGCGATTTCCACGTTTCGTGCTTTTGGTCCGCATACCGGACCATCAATCTCGACACATGAATCCGTGGAAAAGAAAATCCTGCTCTCGCCGGTCCACATTACGGACCAGCAATCACCAGGAAGACCACCGAGCATGATCAAGGTATTCGACTTGCTGAACGGCGCGCGCATGACCGCCGCCTACGCCGAGGCCAGCCTGGCCCACGGCGTGGAAGCCGTCCACATCACGCTGAACAATTTTCGCGGCATCAATCCCATTCCCGACCTGCGCCATTCGCTGAATCAACTGGCGGACTACCGCGCGCATCTGGCCACCCTGTCGGACCTGGTCCAGGTGGTCGAGGACGGCGACGGCTTCGAGCGCGCCCGCCAGGCGGGCAAGCTGGGCATCGTGCTGGGCTACCAGAACGTGCCGGGCGTGGAGCGCGACCTGAAACTGATGGAACTCTTCCACGCGCTGGGCGTGCGCGTGATCCAGGTCGCGCACAACATCCGCAACCTGTACGGCGACGGCTGCGCCGAGCCGGCCGACGCCGGCCTGTCCTCGCTCGGCCGCGAGCTGGTGGGCGTGCTGAACGACCTGGGCATCGTCATCGACCTGTCGCACGTGGGCGACCGCAGCGGCCTGGACGTGCTGGCCATCTCGCGCCATCCGGTGGCGGTGACGCATGCCAACGCCTACGCCCTGTGCCCCAACGCCCGCAACAAGAGCGACGCCCTGCTGGACGCGCTCAAGGCCAACGGCGGCGTGCTGGGCATCACCTATCTGCCGCCGCTGGTGCGCATGCCGGGCGAGACCCCGGGCGTGCAGGACGTGGTGGCGCACATCCGCTATGCCGTCGACCGCATCGGCGTCGCGCACGTGGGCATAGGCTCGGACTTCATCACCGACCAGCCGGCCGAGCGCTACCAGGAATTCATGCGCAAGCCCGAGGTCTACGGGACCTGGCCGTGGCGCTACCCCATCGACGGCCTGCAGGCCCAGCAGGACATGCTGGCCGGCCTGGCGGACATCGGCCTGGCACGCCGGGACATCGACGCCATCGCCCGCGACAACTTCCTGCGGCTCTTCCGCATCGTGATGGCGGGCACGCCCGCCGCCTGACCCCCAAGGACACCCCATGACCAGCAAGACTCCCCTGGGCAAGCTGCCCGCCGCCGTCTTCGGCGATCTCGACATCCCCCGCTATCCGCAATCCGTCATCGACGCCTTCCTCGCCCTGGAGGACCTGACCGGCACCGTGTCCGACGCCATGGACGAGCTGGGCCTGTGCAGCGTGGTGCCGGGCTGCGACCTGCCGCCCACCCTGCCCGGACGCCGCATGGCCGGCCCGGCGCTCACCCTGCGCAACGTCGAGCAGCGCGACGACGCCTACAAGGGCGCCAAGGACCGCATCTCGAAGATGGCCGAGATCGAGGCCCACAACCTGGCCGAACCCGGCGACGTGCTCGTGATCGAAGGCGTGCCCGGCATCTCCAACATGGGCGGGCTGTCGGCCGCCATCGCCAAGCGCCAGGGCGAGGCGGGCGCCGTCATCGACGGCGCCATCCGCGACGTGGAGCAGTCGCGCTCGCAGGACTTCCCGATCTGGTCGCGCGGCGTCAGTTCCATCACGGGCAAGTGGCGGCTGGAGACCGTCGCCATCAACGGCATCGTGCACATACGCGGCGTGCAGGTGCGGCCCGGCGACCTGGTGGTGGCCGACGAAGGCGCCATCTGCTTCATCCCGCGCGAAGCCGTCGAGACGGTGCTCAAGCGCGCCCAGGAAATCGGCGAAGGCGAGGCCCGCCGCTACCGCGACATCCAGGACGGCATGCCCATTCCCGAACTGGCCAGGCGCACCCACGTCTACAAGTTCAGCCAGGACCAGCGGGAGGCGACATGATCGTCGAACAGCGGCTCTATACCTATCATCCGGGCAACCTCGACGCCTTCGTCGCGCTGTACAGGAAGGAAGGCATGGCGGCGCAGATGCGCCACCTGCCGGCGCTGCTGGGCTACTACGTGAGCGAGATCGGCGCCCTGAACCAGACCGTCACGCAGTGGGGCTACCGCAGCCTGCAACAGCGCATGGACTGCCGCGAGGCGCTGTTCGCCGACCCGGACTGGAAGGCCTTCCTGGCCCAGGCCAGGCCGCTGATGCTGGCGCAGGAATGCCGCATCCTCAAGCCGGCGCCCTTCTTCCGCGAACGCCTGGCCCACCTCATCGACGACGCGCGCGGCCTGGACCTGTCCGGCCAACCCTGACGCGCGGCCACATGGGCCGCGACAGGCCCGCACAACGGAGACACTCATGATCAAACCCCTGATCCACCTGGCGGCCGCCTTCGCGCTGGCCGCCACCGCCACCCTGCCGGTCCGCGCGGCCGACTTCCCCACCCGCCCCGTGCGGCTGCTGGTGCCATTCTCGCCGGGCGGCGGCATCGACCAGCTGGCCCGCATCGCCGCGGTGAAGATGGCCGAGGACCTCAAGCAACAGGTCGTCGTGGAGAACATGGCCGGCGCTGGCGGCGCCATCGCCGCCAAGACCGTGGCCAACGCCGCGCCGGACGGCTACACCCTGATCTTCAATTCCTCGTCCGCCGTCGCCACCGGCCTGCTGGGCAAGGAACGGCTGGGCTTCGACCCCGTCAAGGACTTCGCGCCCGTGTCCCTGGTCGCCCAGTTCCCGCTGGTCATGGTCGTCAATTCCAAGGTGCCGGCCAGGAACATGAAGGAGTTCGTCGAACTGCTCAAGAAGAATCCCGACAAATACAACTATGGGTCTTCCGGCAACGGCACCGCCATCCACCTGGCCTCCGAACTGTTCAAGACCCTGGCCGGCGTCAACATGCAGCACGTGCCCTACAAGGGCACGGCGGCGGCCATGCAGGACCTGCTGGGCGGACGCATCCACATGATGCTGGACGGCGTGCCGCCGCAGATCGGCAACATCCACGAAGGACGGGTGCGGGCGCTGGGCGTGACCACCACCGAGCGTTCGGCCATGCTGCCCGACGTGCCCACCGTGGCCGAAGCCGTGCCCGGCTACGCGTTCCCGTTCTGGGTCGCGATCTACGCGCCGGCGGGCACGCCCAAGCCCGTCCTGGACCGCCTGGCCGCGGCCGTCTCGGCCGCCGCGAAAGACCCGCAGTCGCGCCAGCGGTTCAAGGATGCGGGGTCCGAGGCCGTCGGTTCCACGCCCGCGGAACTGGCCGCGTTCTGGAAGCAGCAGATCGACCTGTACAGCGGCATCGTCAGCAAGACCGGCATCAAGCTCGACGGCGAGTGACGGCCAACCTGCATGCTACGATGCGCGCCATGAACCGTCCCGACACCAGCGGCGCGCAGACCGTGGACCGGGCCGTCGCGGTGCTGCGGCTCCTGGCGTCGGCCGGCGAATCCGGCCTGCGCCTGATCGATCTCCAGCATGCCTCCGGCCTGTCCAAACCCACCGTCCACCGGCTGCTGACGTCACTGTTGCAGCATGGCCTGGTCGAACAGGACGAGGACACCCGGCGCTACCGCCTGGGCATGGAGATGGCAGTGCTGGGCTGGTCCGTCTCCAGCGGCCGCGCCGACCTGCGCCAGCTATGCGGGCCCGACATGCAGGCACTGGCCGACGAAACCGGCGACACCGCCTTCCTGGCCGTGCGCTCGGGCTACGACACCGTCTGCATCGAACGCAAGATGGGCCCCTATCCCATCAAGGCCTTCACCGTCGACGTCGGCACGCGCCGACCGCTGGGCGTGGGGGCGGGCGGCATCATCATGATCGCGGCCCTGCCCGAGGACGAGGCGGAACTGGTGTTCGAATCGATACGCGAACCGCTGCGCGCCTATCCCAACGTGTCCGAACCGTCGCTGCGGGCCGCCGTCGCGCGGGCACGCGAGGACGGCTATGCGCTGAGCGACGGCCTGGTCATGACCGGCGTGCGCGGCCTCGCGGTGCGGGTGTCGGATGCGCACGGCGCCCCCATGGCGGCGCTGAGCCTGAGCGCGGTGCAGGACCGCATAAGACCCGAGCGGGTGCCGGCGCTGGTCAAGGCGCTGGAAGAAAGAAGAAAGCGGATCGAACGCAGCCTGGCGGGACCGGGGCGGCGCCTGCGGTAGCCGGCGCGGACCTTATGTCGATGGCACCGCCGCGCCGGTGATCTGGTGGCGCGCCAGCGCCTCCTGGACGAACCCCGACACCTTCATTTCCTCGACGAAGGCGCGCAGGTAATCGGCGGCGGCCTCGCCCCGCGACTTGGGCACGCCCATCGCCTGCCGGATCAGCATGAAATGGCCCGGCAGCAGATGCACACCGCCCAGCCGCGCGGCGTCGGCCTCGAGCTGTTGGCGCACGCCCGCCGCCACGTCGGCGCCGCTTTCCAGGAACACGTCGACCACCGCCGGCGACGTCGGCGCGCGCTCGATGCTGGCCTGCTGCAGGCTGCGGCTCAGGTAGAGATCGTAGGCGCTGCCCTTGCCGACCGTGACGCGCACGCCCGGCCGGTCCACATCCGCATGGGCGGCGATGGGCGAGCCGTCGCGCACCAGGTAGGCTCCTTCGATCACCACGTAGGCATCGGTGAACGAGATGAGCTCGCCGCGCGTGGGATCGATGGCGAAGAAACCGATGTCGGCCTGCTCGGCTGCCACCGCCTCGACCGACTCGCCGGCCGACGGAAAGACCACCAGTTCCAACCCCACGCCCAGCCGCCTGGCCAGTTCCCGCGCCAGGTCTACCGACACGCCGCGCGCGCCGTGCCGGTCGTCGCGGCTGGCAAGAATGGGATTGCCGACGTTGATGGACGCGCGCAGGACCTGCTTGGGCGTGAAGGCGGCGCGGAGGGCTTCGGTAGGCTGCATGGTGGGTCTGTTCCTTCGGTAGGCCGGCGCGCGAGTGGAAGCCGCTAGCCGGCGCGTTGGGCCTCGATCTGCTCCATCACATGGAGCGTCAGCCGGGTGGTGTGGCTGCGCATGGCCAGGTAGGCCTGCTCGGGCTGCCCGGCCAGCACCGCTTCCACGATTTTCTCGTGTTCGCGGTGGGAAGTCTCGAAGCGGCGCTCGACGCCGCTTTGCGCGGCGCGGACCGGTGCCAGCCGGTCGCGCAGGTTTTCCACCTGCGCGACCAGGGTCTGGTTCTGCGTGCCCTGGCAGATGAGCTGGTGAAAGCGCGCATTGAGCCTGAGATAGGCGTCGGCATCGCCACGCTCGGACACCTGCTGGGTTTCCTCGTGCAGCAGTTCGAGCTGGCGGCGCTGCATCGCGCTCATGCGCTGGGTGGCGATGCGGCAGCACAGCGACTCCAGTTCGCACAGCGCCTCGAGCATGTCGGCAAGCTGTTCGGCGCTGACGTTGGCCACCACGCCGCCCCGGCGCGGCACCAGTTCGATCAGGCCACGGGCGTTGAGCAGGCGCAGCGCCTCGCGGATGGGCGTACGCGAGACCTGGAAGCGCTCGGCCAGCGAGGGCTCCTCGAGCTTTTCGCCCGGGGCCAGGGTACCCGCGATGATCTCGTCAGCCAGCGACTGGCTGATCCGAGCGGCAATGGTGGTCACGAAAGCGTCCTTCTAGATGGGCCATCGAATGCCCCCGGATTATACGCGGGCACCCCTGGCACCATGAACATGAATGGCATGTAGATATGCGTACCTATCGTCATTGAACACATTAAGACGATTCTGCATACAAGAAAATTCCGCATCAGCCCCTCTGGGAAAATTTCTTCAAGTCTTTCCCTGGCACACACATCACAAAAAAATTATCTCAAACCGATTGACATGTATACACGATGCACTTAAAGTATTCCAAACAAGGAGCGGAAATGGGTGGCTACACCGGCCCCGCCCTTCCTGGATTCAACACGGACAGCAACAAGGAGATCCCGTGAACTGGCACGGTCTGGCGACTTATCAGCGCAACGGCAACAAGCATCCTGGCCTGGTGGTCAACGACACCCTGTACGACCTGGCTCAATTGGCAAAGGCCTGCGACGTGGACCCGGCCCGCGTGGCGGGGGGCATCGACGCACTGATCGCGGATTGGGCCGGCAGCGGCCCGCTGGTCGCCACGTTGGCCGATCGCGCCGCCCAGCTCGCCGCAAGCGGCCGGCTCGCCGCGGTGGAAGGCGCCACCTACGCCGTTCCCTACCAGCCCCGCCGCATCTTCGCGACGGCGTCCAACTTCTACGAACACGCCGACGAGATGGGCACCAAGCTGGCGGCGCGCAGCGAAAGCCAGCCCTACATCTTCATGAAGGCCGAGACCAGCGTGGTCGCTACCGGCGAGAACGTCCAGATGCCGCCCGAAACCAGCCGGCTCGACTGGGAAGTGGAACTGGGCGTGGTCATCGGCAAGACCTGCCGCCACGTGTCGGTCGACGACGCGCTGTCGGCCATCGCCGCCTATACCGTCTTCAACGACATCAGCGCGCGCGACCTCAACCGCCGTACCGACTACCCCTTCACCCACGACTGGTTCCGCGGCAAGAGCTTCGACACCTTCGGCCCCATGGGCCCGTGGCTGGTGCCGGCGGGCTGCATCGGCGATCCCCAGCAGCTGCGCATGTCGCTGGCGGTCAACGGCGAAACCATGCAGGACGGCAGCACCTCGGAAATGATCTTCTCGGTGGCCGAGCAGATCGCCTACCTGTCGCGCATCCTGACCCTGCATCCCGGCGACTTCATCGCCACCGGTACACCCGACGGCGTGGGCATGGGACGCGGCATGTACCTGAAGGCGGGGGACAGAATGGTGGCTCACATCGAGAACATCGGCACGATCGAGAACACCGTCGTGCAGGAAAGCCGATAGGCAAGGAGGCAAACGTGACATCCACCGACCAGCAACCGGTCGCTCCCATCCGCACGCGCAAGCTGGGCCACCTGGTCCTGATGGTGCGCGACCTGGAAGCCTCCACGCGTTTCTATACCGAGGTCATGGGCCTGCGCGTGTCCGACCGCATCGGCGACCAGATGGTTTTCCTGCGGGCGGGCGAAGACCACCACGACCTGGCCCTGTCGCGCATCCCCGACGACGCCCCCGATCGCGACGAGCTGCCGCGCTATACGCGCCCCGGCCTCGAACACTTCTCGTACTACGTGGAATCGGTCGAGGAAATGCGCCGCGCCGTGGACGTGGCCCGCCAGCTGGGCGTGACCATCGAACGCGGCATCGGCCAGCACGGCCCCGGCGCGAACTGGTTCCTGGTGTTCAAGGACCCGGACGGCAACAACGTCGAAATCTATACCGACATGGACCAGATCCCGGTGGACGCCGACCACCAGCCGCAGACCTGGGAACGCAACCTGGAATCGTTCGACCGGCACCGCCTCGCCCACTTCGTCGTCCAGCCGCCCGCCGCGGTGCTGGCGGCCAAGGACGGCAAGAAGGAAACAGGAAAAAAACAATGACAACCGATGAAGGAGACAACACCATGATCCCCCTCCAGCAATGGCTGCGCCGCATTCCCCTGAGCCTCGCGGCGGCCGCGATCGTCGCGGGACCCGCCGCCGCCCTGGCCGCCGACGCCTGGCCCAGCCGGCCGGTCACCATCGTGGTGCCGTTCGCCCCGGGCGGCAACACCGACATGATGGCCCGCATGATGGCCGAGCGCATGGGCAAGGTCTTCGGCAAACCCTTCATCGTCGACAACAAGGGCGGCGCGGCCGGCACCATCGCCGCCGAGCAGGTCGCGCGCGCCCAGCCCGACGGCTACACGCTGTTCATGGCGACCATGACGCAGATCGTCACCGCGCCCATGACCAACAAGATCCGCTACGACCCGATCCGCGATCTTGCTCCCATCGTCAACGTGGGCGGCAACCCCTTCGTGCTGGCGGTCAATCCCCAGCGCAACTTCCGCACCGTGACCGACCTCGTCAACTATGCCAAGGCCAATCCCGGCAAGCTGAACGTGGGCCACGGCGGCAACGGCACGCTGACCCACCTGTCGGCGCTGCTGTTCCTGAGCCGCGTCGGAGTAACGGCCACCACCGTTCCCTACCGCGGCGGCGCGCCGGCCCTGGCCGACGTGCTGGCCGGACAGATCGACATGTACAGCGCCAGCGTCTCGGAAGTCATGTCCTACGCCAAGACGCCCGAGAAGCTCACGCTGCTGGCGGTCTCCAGCGACAAGCGCCTGCCGCAGCTGCCTTCGGTGCCCACCATCGCGGAAACCTACCCGGGCCACGAGGTCGATACCTGGAACGGGCTGATGGGTCCGGCCGGCATGCCCGCGGACGTGGTCGCCAAGCTGGCCGAGGAAGGCCGCAAGATGATCAACGAACCGTCCTTCCGCGCGCAGCTCGAGAACGCCGGCATCACGCCGCTGGGTGAAATGCCCGACGTGTTCGCCGCCCGCATCAAGGCCGAGACGGCCAAGTGGAAGCCGGTGATCCAGGCGGCGGGAATCGAGCCGCAGTAATAGCCTCCGGCCGTCGCGGGTAGCTGCCCGCGGCGGCCGGGACGCGCTCAGTCGCCCGTAAACCCCGACTCTTTCACGATGTTCACCCAGCGCGCATGATCCTGAGCGAGAAACCGGGCGAAATCATCGAGCTCCATCGGCGAGACAAGACTGCCTTGTTCATTGATGGACGTCGCGATCTTCGGTTGCGCCATGACGGCGACGAGGGCCTTGCTCAGTTTCTGGCGAACCTCGACCGGCGTTCCGGCCGGTGCCAGGACGCCAACCCAGGTCTTGATGTCGAAGTCGGCGATCCCCTGTTCTTCCAGTGTCGGCACATCGGGCAGCATGGGAATGCGTTTGTCGGTGGCCATGCCGAGTACCTTCAGACGACCGTCCCTGAGATAGGGCCCCAGGGGAATAGGATTCGAGAAGGTCACGTGGATGCGCCCGGCGGCCACTTCTGAAATCGATTGGGATCCCCCCTGGTAAGGGATATGAATCCACTTCGATCCCGTTTTCTTGGCCAGGAATGCTCCAAGCAGGTGTTGCACGGATCCAGGCCCCGTAGACGAATAATTGACCACCCCGGGGTGCTCATGGCTGTAACGGACCAACTCCGGGACCGACCTTGCCGGAAGGCCCAATCCTGCAGCCAGCACATAAGGGGTCTCGGTCACGCGCGCAACAGGGGAGAAATCGGAAATACGAAACGGTGTCTTGCCGTCGACGATCGGGCTCAGCACCGCGTTGGCGCCGCTCAACAGCAGCGTATGGCCATCGGGCCTGGCCTTGGCGACATAGTGGGACCCTATCGTTCCCGCGGCTCCCGGCTTGTTGACGACGATGACGTTCTGGCCGAGCCTGCCCGTCAGATCGGCCGCCAGCATCCGCGCCAGGGTGTCGATGCCGCCCCCCGCAGGATATGCGACCACCAGTTCGATCTGGCGACTCGGATAGACCTCCGCCGCGGCAAGAACCGGAGGTGTTCCCGCCGCTATCACCATCAGAGTCATGCACACGCTTCTACGTCTTGTCATCGATCATCTCCTCCACTCGGCCTCGGATCATCACCACCCGCCGTCATTGTTTCAACGAAACTCCCGCCGCCTCGACAACGCGTTTCCACTTGCCGACGTCCTGTTGCATCCATTGCCTGAACGCTTCCGGTGACCGGGAAGGCGAAACTTCGATGTACATCTGGACAAGCGATTGTTGGACATCCTTGTTCGCCAGCATCTCGTTCAACCTGGCATGAAACAGAGCGACGACCGAGTCCGGCGTGCCCTTGGGGGCGAACAACCCCCACCATGACCGGCTGACCAATTGGGGGTATCCCAGCTCGCTCAGCGTCGGCACCTCCTGGAACATACGCTGCCGCTCTGCCGACGACTGGGCCAGAGCGCGCACCTTTCCACCCTGCAAGGCGGCTTTCACCGCTGGCGGCGTGACGAACATGATGTCGATGCGCCCCCCGACGAGATCCGTCAGCGCGGGACCGCTTCCCTTGTACGGCACGTGCAGCCCAGGTACTCCAAGCTCGTCCAGCAACGCGAACCCATCGAGATGCTGCGACAGCCCGACGCCGGGCGATCCATACTTGACGGGCTCATGCCTGCCTGCCGCTTGCTTCAGGCTGTCCAACGTCTGGTAACGCGAAGACGCACTGGCCACCAGCACATTCGACGATGTGCCGATGCGGCCCAGGGCAGCGAAATCCTCGACTCCGTCATAGGGCTTGGGATGCGTGACCAACGGCACGATGACGTTCGAAGAGTTGTGTCCGAGCAGGATCGTGTAACCATCGGGCTTCGCTCGCATCAGCTGTTGCACGCCGATCATGCCGGACGCGCCCGCGCGATTCTCGACGACGAGATTCACGTGCATCAGATCGCCAAGCTTCTCCGCGACCAGCCGGCCGATGAGATCGGTCCCGCTCCCCGCCGGTCCCGGCACGATCAGCGTAATCGGCCTATTGGGGAAGTCCGGTGCGGCCATGCCGGCCGCTGGCATCAGCACCACCGCGGCCAGCATGGCCTTGGCAGCGGCATGACGAACTCGTGCTTTCATATTTTCTCCTCCCGTCGGCACTCAATCTGCGTGACGCTCTTTGACCGTGTAGTGTTGCAACGCATCAAGATCCAACTGTGGCCAGTAACCTCCAGGCAGTGAAATGGCCCCTTGGTCCAGTCGCATTTCGTTCACGAAGACCGAGCGGCTCGCCTTCATGAATCCGTTCATTTCCCCGGCATTGCGTATCACGGCCGCGGCAACGCATGCCTCCATCCAGCAGCCCAGATCAATGGAGACACCGTCCCCGAGCACGGGGATCAAACCACGCTCCTTGACGAGGTCGATCGCATGCAACAGCATGTCGATCCCGCCGATCTTCTTGAGCTTGAGCTTGACGTGCGTCACACCCGGCACCGCCGCGGCCAGATCGATGTCCGGCAAGCCATAGATCGACTCATCCAGCATGAACGGCACACGGCATACCGCGGCAACCGCCGCGTTGTCTTCCCAATCATGAGCGCCGCATGGTTGCTCGAACAGCTCGATGCCCGCCGGATCCAGCGACGAAGCGAAGGTCTTACCCGCTTCGCGACTGAAACCCCGGTTGGCATCCAGGCGCAACAAAGCCCGCCCGGCGACCAGTTGCTGAATCACGCCCACGCGCCCCAGGTCGCCGCTGGCGTCGAATCCAACCTTGACCTTGAAGGTCCGATATCCTTCTTCGATACGCCTGTCGATCTCTTCAGCCAACGCTCCCTTGTCGTCCGACTGCAATGGCACCAGCAGCGGAATCATCCGCGACGAGGCATCGGCCAGCACGGGGTGGCGCCCAAGCATGTCCAATGCGGACAGCAGCGCGCTGGCCGCCCCCGGGCTGTTGGCCACCTCCTTGGCGATCTGCCCGATCGCGGATCGAATCGACAGGCCACGCAGCGCGCGGCCATGCGCCACCACGAAATCCCACGCGCCTTCGCGGGTTTCATCGGTGTAGCCGGGAGAAATCAGCGCTTCCCCCCACCCGGTGCGGCCGTCCGAATCTCGAACCTCTACAACAATGGGATCGAACGCGCGTATCGTGCGCGACGAGACGACGTACGGCCGAACCAGCGGGACATTGAGATACCGCAGAACGACGCGGTCGATTCTTGCCTCGCCTTCAGGCACCATGGACCACTCCACCACGGATCTGCGTCCGTATCATCAGGCGGCGGCTCGTCGCGGGAAACGCATCACGGCGATGCATGCTGCAACGGTTATCCCACATGACGACGTCCCCGAGCTGCCACTCCTGTTTCCATGTCCATGCCGGATCGATCGCCGCAGCCCAGAGGCGGTCCAGCAGGTCTTCACTCTTCTCCAGGGAAAGACCGGGAATGTAGGCATTCGGGCGACGACCCAGCAGCAAACAGCGCCGCTGCGTTTCCGGGATGAGGCGTACCAATGGATGGACGGCCCCGACCACCCTGCGCGGGTCGCTCACCTCCTTGAAGCCGATGCGCAGATCCCCCGCGCTGGTCCGGCTGGCGTCGTGGATGCACGTCCGGTCCTCGATCTCGTCCCTTACCTCTTGCGGCAGCGCTTCGTAGGCGGCATACATGTTGGCAAAGTAGGTGCAGCCACCTTCCGCCGGTATTTCGAGCGCATGCAACGCGGCGCCCTTGGGCGGCGACGTGACATACGTCATGTCCGCGTGCCAGACGGCTTCGCCATCTCCCAGACCGCCGATGGCCACGCCATCCACCTTGATGTTCGAAATCGTCGTGATTTCGGGATGATCCACGCCTGGGCCCTGCCTGACCGCCCTGGCCGCGATGGGCCGGGCATCGAGCTCCCCGAAATTCCGGGAAAACGCGATCAGCTGCTCGGCCGACATCGGATCCTGTCCCCTGAAGCGCAGTACCAGGTGACGACTCCAGGCCGACTGGATAAGGGCGATGTCCTCGGGCGGCAATGGACGGGAAAAATCCACGCCCTTGACCTCGGCCCCTATGCATTTTCCGAGCGGTTCGATGGTGATGTTGTTCACGACTGTCTTCCTCCTGTCGATCACCAACGATACGCCTCAATACATGTGTGATTTATAATAAGTGTCTAGTAATTCGTATTCATTTTTGTATGAATATCGCACGCAGAAAGTTCTCTTTCACTGAGATGGAAGTGTTTCTCGCCGTAGTGCGAGAGCTGAATTTCAGCCGCGCCGCCGAGCACTGTTGCACCACTCAACCCGCGCTGAGCGTGATGATTCGGGAACTCGAACGCAAGGCGGGCGCGCCTCTGCTCTTGCGCAGCACCCGCCGGATGAGCCTGACGCCGGCGGGCGAGCAGTTCCACCTCGCTTGTCGGCGGATACTGGACCAGTACGACGACGGCATATCCCAGTTCCAGAATTTCGTCGCCGGCCATGCCGGTACGCTGGTCGTTGCCGCCTCGCCATCGATCATGGCGGGGGTTCTACCCAAGGTATTGCAACGGTTGAACCGGCTCCATCCGGATATCAAGATCGAGGTCCGCGAGCGCTTGCACGAGGAGTGTCTGCGCCTGGTGCGAGAAAAGGATGCGCATTGCGCGATCACTGCCTACAAACGAGAAGCGGACGATCTCGACCAGCAACACCTTTGCCGCGATCGATTGGTGTTGATATGTCCCGCCACGCATGAGCTGGCGGCATACAAGCAGGTGAAATGGCAGGACGTCGTGCGCTATCCGCAGGTTTCATTGCCCGCGGACAGCAGTATCAGGCAGATCATCGAGATCGAATTCATCAAGCGAAAGCTGAAGTTCCAGCCACTGGACGAGGTGGAGCGCTTTACGTCCCTGCTTGCCCTGGTTGCTTCCCAACGAGGGATAGGCGTGCTGCCCGGCTCGCTGATCGAACAACTGAGTTATCGGAATCTGCGGTTTCTTCCCATCGTAGACATGACGGCTGTACGCAGCATTTGCCTGATCACTGCGCGCGGCCACTTGCTGCCGCCGGCCCTGGAGCACTTCCGGGCAGTGTGCCTGGACGAACTCGCCACGGACCCGCCCTGAATTGCAGCATGATGTTTTTTACATATGTGAAATCGCTTTCACACTAGTGAAAGTAGCGTCCACCCCGTGTTCCCCGTCGAGATAATCCGCCGCACCCGATACACGCGGCCACGACAGGAGACACCATGCCCCAGCACATCAGGATCGACCGACAAGGCCCCATCTGGCGGGTCGTCATCGATCGCCCCGACGCCAAGAACGCCCACGATCTCCAGACCTTCCAGGAACTGGTCGCCGCCTTCGACGAGGTCGAGGCCGACCCGGCTTGCCGCTGCGCCATCCTGACCGGCGCCGGCGACATCTTCAGCGCCGGCCAGGACCTGCGTTTCACCGCCCAGGCGGATCCCCAGGCCATCGACGCCTACGGCCGCTGGAACGTCGCCGCCCGGCAGCGCATCCAGCGCAACGCCAAGCCGGTGGTCGCCGCGGTGAACGGCCCGGCCATCGGCGGCGGCGTCTATCTGGCCACGTCCTGCGACCTGGTGGTCGCCGTCGACACCGCCTTCCTGCAGATGCGCGAGATCCAGGCCGGCAACCACAGTGGCGGCGCCTTCCTGTTCACCATTGGCCGCGCCCGTTCGCTGGAGCTGTCGCTGCTGGGCGGGCGCCTGCCCGCGCCGCAGGCGCTGGAATGGGGCCTGA
Organism: Pigmentiphaga kullae; assembly: GCF_004216695.1. GTDB lineage: Bacteria > Pseudomonadota > Gammaproteobacteria > Burkholderiales > Burkholderiaceae_B > Pigmentiphaga > Pigmentiphaga kullae. Next base: position 1,022,086 of record NZ_SGXC01000001.1, on the reverse strand, counting down.
TCAATCGCTGCGTGCCGGCGGCGGACTTCGATGCCACCGTGAACGAACTGGCGACCGCGCTGGCCGAGCTGCCGCCGCTGGCCATCCGCTACACCAAGAGCGCGACCAACCTGCTGCTGGACATGGCCGGTTTCAGCAACCACATGGAGGCCGGCGCGCCGATGCAGCGCTACCTGGGCCTGACGCCCGACGGCCGCGAGGCCAAGCGCGCCTTCAACGAACGCCGCAAGCCGGTCTTCACCGGGCAATTCCCCCGCGTCGCCGAGTAGGAGAACCCGACCGTGCCTCAACCCTTGCAAGGCTGCCGGGTCGTCGACTTCACGCACGTGCTGTCCGGCCCCATCGCCACCAACTTCCTGCGCCTGCTCGGCGCCGAGGTCATCAAGATCGAATCGGCCGCCGGCGACACCATGCGCAACTACGGCGGCATCCAGTATGCCGACGGCATGGGCCCGTCGTTCGCGTCGGTCAACTCGGGCAAGAAGTCCATCGTGCTCGATCTCAAGCGCGCCGCCGACGTGGCGGTCGCGCGCGAGCTGATCGCCGGCGCCGACGTGGTGACCGAGAATTTCCGGCCCGGCGTCATGGACCGCCTGGGCCTGGGCTACGAGGCCTGCAAGGCCCTGAACCCGCGCATCGTGTTCTGCTCGATCTCCGGTTACGGCCAGCGTGGCGAGGTCCGCCACCAGCCCGCGATCGACCAGATCATCCAGAGCACCTCGGGCATGATGAGCCTGAGCGGCGAGCCGGGCACCCCGCCCATCCGCATCGGCTATCCGGCGGTCGACACCTATTCGGGCCTGCTGGCCGCCTTCGCCATCGTCTCGGCCCTGCTGCAACGCGGCCGCGACGGCCAGGCGCAGCAAGTGGACGTGGCCATGTACGACGCCGCGCTGGTGCTGATGATCTCGATGGCCGGCCCGCACCTGCTGACCGGCAAACGACCCGCCAAGCAGGGCAACCGCGGCTACAGCATGTCGCCCACCGCCGATACCTTCCCGACCGCGTCCGGACACCTGACGCTGGGCGCGGTCCGCCAGGACCAGTTCGAGCGGCTGTGCCGCGTGATCGAGCGCGAGGACCTGATCGCCGACCCGCGCTTCCAGGACCGCGGCACGCGGGTCGCCCACGGCGAGGCCTTGCAGCACGAGGTTAGCCAGGCCCTGGCCGGCCGCGGCGCCGCCGAGTGGGCGGGTCTGCTCAATGCGGCCGGCGTACCGGCCGGCGAAGTGCGCGAGCTGCCCGAAGCGCTGGCTCAGCCGCACCTGGACGACCGGCAACTGCTGCTGTCCATCCCGGCGGGCGCCCAGACGCTGCGCGTGCTGAACGCCGGCTTCCGCTACGAACACGATGGCCCGGGCCTGGACGCGCCGCCGCCGGCGCTGGGCCAGCACACGGCGGAGATCCTGGCCGGCCTGGGCCGCACGCCCGAACAGATCGCCGCCTTCCTGCATCGCGAGGATGCCCAGGCGGAATCGTGACCCCCCCCGGGGTACGAACCCGAGTACGACAATAGCCCAAGGAGACAACCCATGAAGATCATGCATCTTGCCGGCGCCCTGTGCGCACTGGCCCTCTCGGCCCCGGCCGCGCAGGCGCGCGACGCCGCCTATCCCTCCCAGCCGATCCGCCTGATCGTGCCCTTCGCGCCCGGCAGCACCAGCGACACCTCGGGCCGCGTCATCGCGCAGCAGCTCGCCAGCCGGCTGGGCCAGGCGGTTACCGTGGACAACATGCCCGGGGCCGATGGCCGCATCGGCATCATGGCCGCCAAGAACGCACCGGCCGACGGCTACACCCTGGTGCTGGGAAGCTGGACCAACCTGTCGGTCAACCCCATTCTCGTCAAGGACCTGCCCTACGACCCGCTCAAGGACTTCAAGCCCATCTCGGGCGTCACCCGCAGCATGCTGGGCATCGCCGTGCCGGCCAATTCGCCGTACAAGACGCTGGCCGACCTCGTCGCCGCGGCCAAGGCGCAGCCCGAGAAACTGAACTTCGGCAACTTCGCCTGGGGCTACCGCCTGGCCACCGAGTGGTTCGCCAGCATCGCCGGCGTCCGCTTCACCCCCATCTCGTACAAGTCGACCAGCCAGATGAACACCGACCTGATCGGCGGACAGATCGACGTGGCGATGGACGGCGTCGCCTCGCTGGCGCCATCGGCCAAGGCCGCCAAGCTGCGCATCCTCGCGGTCACCGGCGAAAAGCGCCACGTCGAATTTCCGGACGTACCCACCATCCGCGAAAGCGGCTATCCCGACTACAGCATCTATGGCTGGTCGGCCTTGATGGCGCGCACGGAAGTCAGCGACGCGATCACGCGGCGCCTGGCCGACACCATGAAGGAAGTGCTCGACTCCAAGCCGATCCAGGAGTTCGCCGAAAAGGGCGGCTCCGAACTTCTCAAGCGCGATCCCGAGCAGATGCGCGCCTTCAACGTCAAGGAAATCGCAACGCTGCGCACGGTTGCCGACAAGGCCGGGCTGGCCGCGCAATGAGCATGGCCGGACCGGTGCGGCCCGCGCGCCTTGCTCAGTGCCCGAACTTGTCCGGCAAGGCCTCCATATGCTTGCGATGAAGTTCCACCACCCGCTGCAGCGCCTTCAGGAAATCGAGCTTCTTGGCGCGCAGCGCCACGAGGCTCGCGCCTATGCCCAGGGCCATCGGCGGCTGGTGGGCCGGCGCGGCCAGCAGCGTCGTGATGATGCCGGCCCCCGGCGTCGACACCCCTTCGCTGTAGGCATAGCCGCTTTCGCGGTACTGCTGGATGCGCTTGCCCAGTTCCGCCATCGACACCCGGTGTTCCGGCAATTCGTGCGCGTTGATCTGGTTGACCAGCGCCCACAGCTCGGAAGGCGGCTTGAGCGACAGCAGCACGGTGCCCATGGCCGACCGCAGCAGCGGCCGCAGCGTGCCCGGCGCCACGTCGCGCCGGTGCAGGGCATCCGGGCCACGCACCACGTGGATGTACTGCACGTGGTGGCCGCTTTGTATGCCCAGCGTGGGCGTGCCGCCGGTTTCCTCGCGCATCTGGTACATCAGGCGGGCGATCGTACCGTCAGCCATCAGCGCATCGTTGACCCAGATGCCCAGCAGCGCCGCCTTCACCGTCGGCACGAAGGTCCGCTCGCTGGACGAGTGATCGAGATAGCCCATCTCGCTCAGCGTGCGCAGCAGGGCCAGGGTGCTCGAGGCCGGATAGTCCAGCGCCGCCGCGATCTCGCTCAGTGTCGCGGGCGCCTTGCGCCGCGCGAAGAATTCCAGAATCTCTATGGCCCGTTGGGCCGACTTGACCTTGGGCGCCATCTCCCTGCCTCCACCGTTGCGCCTACCCGCTTTCTTTCAGCCAGGAACAAACCATGAAACTCGCCACCATTGAACTCGGCGGCCGCCCGCTGCCCGCACTCTTCCTGGACGACGGCCGCATCTGCGACCTCCAGGCCTTCGCCCAGGCCGCCCCGCCCGCCACGCTACCCTTCCCGTGGCCCGAGACCGGCCGCCTGACCATGATCGACCTGGCCGCCGGCGGCGCCGCCACCTGGGCCTGGTGCCGCGACATCGCCGCCGTCGCCGACGCCCACCTGGTTTCGCCCGGCAGCTACCGCCTGCTGGCGCCCATCCCGCGTCCACCCAAGAACATCTTCTGCCTGGGCCGCAATTATAGGGAGCACATCCAGGAAGATAACGCCTCGCGCAATCTCGATACCCAGGAGCCCGAGCATCCGCAGTTCTTCACCAAGCCCTGGACCGCCATCGTGCCGCACGAGGGCGCCATCCGCTACGACCAGCGCGTGACCCGCCGCCTGGACTACGAGGTCGAACTCGCCGTCGTCATCGGCCAGGGCGGCCGCGACATCGCCGAAGCCGACGCGCCCGGCCACGTCTTCGGCTACACCATTCTCAACGACATCAGCGCCCGCGACCTGCAGAAGCGCCACGACCAATGGTTCAAGGGCAAGGCCATCGACGGCAGTTGCCCCTTCGGCCCCTGGATCGTCTCGCCCGAAGCGGTGGGCGATCCCCATGCGCTGCGCATCGCGCTCAAGGTCAACGGCGAACAGCGCCAGGACGCCAGCACCGGCGCGATGATCTTCTCCATCCCGCGCACCATCGCATCGCTGTCCTCGGGGCTGACCCTGGAGCCGGGCGACGTGATCGCCACCGGTACGCCCTCGGGCGTCGGCTATGCGATGAACCCGCGCCAGTGGCTCAAGGACGGAGACGTGATCGAGTGCGAGATCGAGAAGATCGGGAAGTTGGTGAACCGGGTGGAGGAGGTGCGGTAGCGCGAGGCGGCCGACGGGACCTGCGCCTTACCCGCGGCGCGCCCACCACCACAGCCCCCAGGCCGCCAGCGCCGGGATGCCGAACAGCGCCACGTGGATGGGCAGTTCCTCGGCCAGGGTATAGCCGTGGGACAAGCCGGTACGCAGGTTCCAGGCCGACACGCCCAGCCAGGCCAGCGTGAAGAGGCTCGCGGTCCGGGTGCGATGCGGCGAGGGGGTCAGGCGCAGCAACGCGATGGCCAGGATCAGTCCGACGGCGATGAGGATCAGGGTGCGCATGGGGGCCTCAATGGGGATGGTTCAGCATAAGGGGGGCGACCCGGCGGATAAACCCTTGGAGTCTGAGCAAATTATCCAGGATCGCGATCCAATCCGCCTTCATGCCCTCATAGTAGAGCCGCCGATCCAGATAACCATCACGTCTGCGTGCCAGTCCCACGCCGGCTATTGATCTGTTTCTCCACCTGCTCCAATTCACTCATGTCGAGGCGATCGGCCTCGAGCGCTTCGGCTTGACGCCGCGCGGCATCAAAGACTTCATAACGCTCATGCACGATGGTCGTCATGGCCCGATGGCTCATGCGGCCAGCCCCTTGCAGCACAGCCTGCTCGTTGAAGGCCATGAAGCTGTCCACGTAGGTCCGCCAGTCAGCCATGCGCAAGTCCTTGCGCTGTATGGCGCGCAGTTCGGCGAAGTCCAGAAACATGCTGACGATACGGTTGAGCCGATTCAATTCGTCGGCATTCAGGTAGTTTTTGGCCACCGTCACGTCACCCTTACGGACGCGCCCGCCCTTCCAGGAGGTAAGTGCCATATTGGACTGAGTTGGGTCGGCACGCTGTACGACCAGCTCAGCAGCCGTATGGCCTGTCACGGCAAAGAACATCTTGTTCTGTACCTCGGCGAAAAAAAGGCCGGTAGCCTGTCCATCGTCGGCGTAGTCCGTCGAGAGCGCGAATAGATCACGCACCTTTTGATAGAAGCGCTTTTCCGACGACCGTATGTCGCGGATGCGCTGCAACAACTCGTCGAAATAGTCCCAGCGATCCCCACCTTTCAGGCGCTCGTCGTCCATGACGAAGCCCTTGATCAGGTATTCCTTGAGGTGTGTGGTGGCCCACTGCCGGAACTGGGTCCCGCGCGGTGACTTCACGCGGTAGCCAATGGCCAAGATCATGTCCAGGTTGTAGAGCTTGACGATGCGACGAACCTGTCGCGCACCCTCGGTTTGAACTATTAAGTCATCTTTAACAGTTCGAACTTCGGCTAACTCACCTTCATCCAGGACGTTTCTGATGTGAATATTGATGTTTGGAACAGACGTCTGGAAAAGATCGGCCAGTTCGGACTGACTGAGCCAGACGCTGCCGCCCTCGGCACGCAGGAAGAACCGAGCGGAACCATCCTCCGTGGCGTAAAGCACTAGCTCGGCGCGCGGAGGAGACTCACTCATGACCCAGATCCTTCAAACGGCCCGCTCCGACCTCAAACGTCGATATTCCCCGCCATCAACGCATGCGTCTCGATGAACGCCCGCCGCGGCTCGACGTGGTCGCCCATCAGCGTCGTGAAGATCTCGTCCGCCGAAATCGCGTCTTCGATCTGCACCCGCAGCAGGCGGCGCACGGTGGGATCCATGGTGGTTTCCCACAGCTGTCCGGGGTTCATCTCGCCCAGGCCCTTGTAGCGCTGCTTGGACAGCGAGCGTTCGGCTTCGGCGCGCATCCATTGCATGGCTTCGCGGAAGTCGGCCACCGGCAGTTCCTTGCGCTTGTCGCCTTCGCCGCGCTCGATCCTGGCGCCCGGGCCGATCAGGCCCTGGAAGGTCTGGGCGGCGTTGCGCAGCACGCTGTAGTCCGGACCTTCGACGAAATGCTGGTCGATCACGCTGACGCGGATGTTGCCGTGATGGTTGCGATGGATTTCCAGCTTGGGCTGCTGGGTTTCCTCGTCCACCGAGACCTTGACCTGCACCACGCCAGGCATGGACGGGTCTTCCAGTTCGGCCTGCAGGCGCTGGCGCGACAGCTCGGCCTGGTCCACGGAAGACAGATCCGCCTCGAAGCCGCGCACGATGGCCGACAGCGTGGCAAGGTCGACGAAACGCGACAGGCGCTCGATCACGGCGTCGACCAGGTTGTACTGGCGCGCCAGTTCCTTCAGCGCATCGCCGGTGATGGGCTGGGCGTCGGCCGACGGGATCAGGCGGGCATCCTTGAGTGACAGTTCCAGCATGAAGGCAGCCTCTTCGGCGTCGTCCTTCAGGTAGCGTTCGTCGCGGCCGACCTTGACCTTGTACAGCGGCGGCTGGGCGATGTAGACGTAGCCGTGCTCGATCAGTTGCGGCATCTGGCGATAGAACAGCGTCAGCAGCAGCGTGCGGATGTGCGCGCCGTCCACGTCCGCGTCGGTCATGATGATGATGCGGTGGTAGCGCAGCTTGTCGATGTTGAAGTCGGGACCGATGCTGGTGCCCAGCGCCGTGATCAGTGTGGTGATCTGCTCGCTGCTGATCAGCTTGTCGAAACGCGCCTTCTCGACGTTCAGCACCTTGCCGCGCAGCGGCAGGATGGCCTGGAACTTGCGATCGCGGCCCTGCTTGGCCGAGCCGCCGGCGGAGTCGCCCTCGACGATGTAGATCTCGGACTTGGACGGATCCTTTTCCTGGCAGTCGGCCAGCTTGCCGGGCAGCCCGGCGCCTTCCAGCACCCCCTTGCGGCGCGTCATCTCGCGCGCCTTGCGCGCGGCCTCGCGGGCACGGGCGGCCTCGACGATCTTGCCGCACAGGGCCTTGGCGTCGATGGGGTTCTCGAGCAGCCAGCTCTCCAGGCTGCGCGCCACGGCGTCTTCCACGGCGGGACGCACTTCGCTGGAGACCAGCTTGTCCTTGGTCTGGCTGCTGAACTTGGGCTCGGGCACCTTCACCGACAGCACGCAGGTCAGGCCCTCGCGCATGTCGTCGCCGGTGGTCTCGACCTTGGCCTTCTTGGCCAGTTCGTTCTCGTCGATGTACTTGTTGATGATGCGCGTCATCGCCGCGCGCAGGCCGGTCAGGTGGGTGCCGCCGTCGCGCTGCGGGATGTTGTTGGTGAAGCACAGCACGCTTTCGGTGTAGCTGTCGTTCCACTGCATGGCCACTTCCACGCCCACCGGCACGCCGCCGGCCGACGAGTCGGTGGCCACCGCGAAGACGTTGGGATGCAGCACGGTCTTGGCGCGGTTGATGTACTCGACGAAGCCCTTGACGCCGCCGCTGAAGGCGAAGTCCTCTTCCTTGCCCTGGCGCTCGTCCACCAGCTTGATGCGCACGCCGTTGTTCAGGAACGAGAGCTCGCGCAGCCGCTTGGACAGGATCTCATAGTGGTATTCGATGTTGGCGAAGATCTGCGAGTCCGCCAGGTACTGCACCCGGGTGCCGCGCTTGTCGGTCTTGCCGGTGACTTTCAGCGGCTCGACGCGCTCGCCGCGGCGGAACTCCATCTGGTGCAGCTCGCCGTTGCGCCGGATGCTGAGACGGAGCCATTCGGACAGCGCGTTCACGCAGGACACGCCCACGCCGTGCAGGCCGCCCGAGACCTTGTACGAGTTCTGGTCGAACTTGCCGCCCGCGTGCAGTTCGGTCATCACGATTTCCGCGGCGCTGCGCTGGAATTCGTCGTCCTTGTGCACGGCGGTCGGAATGCCCCGGCCGTTGTCGGACACCGAGATGGAGTTGTCGGCATGGATCGTGACGACGATCTCGTCGCAATAGCCGGCCAGCGCTTCGTCGATGGCGTTGTCCACGACCTCGAACACCATGTGGTGCAGGCCTGTCCCATCGGACGTATCGCCGATGTACATGCCCGGCCGCTTGCGCACGGCCTCCAGCCCCTTGAGCATCTTGATGGAGTCGGCGCCGTAGCTGTCCGACGAACCGGACGCCGGGCCTGCGGCCATCGCATTGCCAGCAAGAGTGCTATCGATCTCGCCCGTATCGGGCGCGGTATTCTGTTCGGTCATGAGTATGCAACCATCCACACTGCGCGGGCACGACTTCCGCCCTGCAGGAAAAAACTAAAAAAGAACAATCCACCCCAGACCCAGGATGCGGTGGATCCGGCTCCGCCGGTCCACCCGCATCGCCCCTGGGGGCGCGCGTAAGCGCGTAGGGGGGGTCTAGATCCGCATAGGCATCACGACATACTTGAAGTCCGCATCCTCGGGCAGCGTGATCAGCGCCGACGAATTGGCGTCGCCCACGCTCCACTGCACCGTCTCGGCCTTCAGGTTGCCCAGCACGTCCAGCAGGTAGCTGACGTTGAAGCCGATGTCCAGCGGTTCGAAGCCGAAGTCGATCTCGAGTTCTTCCTGGGCCTCTTCCTGTTCCGCGTTGCTGGCGGAAATCTTCAGCACATGATCGGCCATCTGCATCCGTACACCCTTGAACTTGTCGGTGGTCAGGATGGCGGCGCGCTGCAGGCTGCGCTGCAGGGCTTCGCGGGCGATCGGGAAATGCTTGGTGTAGCCGTTCGGGATCACGCGCTGGTAGTCGGGGAACTTGCCCTCGACCAGCTTGGAGATCAGCTCGACGTCGCCAAAGCGGAAACGGATCTGGTTGGCCGCCACCGAGATCTCGATGGGCTCTTCGCTGTCTTCCAGCAGGCGCAGCAGTTCCAGCACCGTCTTGCGCGGCACGATCACTTCCTGCTTGGGCGCATCGGCATCGATGGCAACCGCGCAATAGGCCAGGCGGTGGCCGTCGGTGGCGACGCAGCGCACGTTGCTGCCGTCCAGGACCAGCAGCATCCCGTTCAGGTAGTAGCGGATGTCCTGCTGCGCCATCGCGAAATGCACCATGTTCATCAGGTGCTTGAACGACTTCTGCGTCATGGTCAGCGAGGCGTTCCACGAGGCCGGCTGGGCCACGGTGGGGAACTCCTCGGCCGCCAGGGTCTGCAGCGCGAAGCGGCTCTTGCCGGACTGGACCGACAGCTTCTTGTTGGCCAGCGACAAGGACACGTCGCCGGTGTCGGGCAAGGCGCGCAGGATGTCGAGCAGCTTGCGGGCCGCCACCGTGGTGGACTCAGACGCATCACCCACGCCGAAATCGGCATGGGTGGTGATCTGAACCTCGATATCGGTAGACACGAACGACACGCGGCTGCCTTCCTTGCGCAACAGGATGTTGGCCAGGATGGGCAGGGTGTGCCGCCGTTCCACGATGCCTGAAACGGTCGCGAGGGGCTTCAGCAATGCATCGCGTGAGGCTTTGACCAATTGCATATCCAATCCTTCTTTGGGTTGGTAGTTAATAGGACCCTGTGAACAACTGGAATTTCTTCAAAAAACTATTATAAATCAAGAACTTGTCCAGTTTTTAGCGAGTGGGGAACTGGCCTGGAGGATAGCGCACAACCATGAACAACCTTCGATCGAAAAAAGCGGCGTCGGGTTGTCCAGAAATGCTCCACGGTTTTTCCACAGTCAAACTCACAGGGTCCCGGATGGGGTTCGTCGCGGTTCGTCATCCTTTCAGGGTTTGTTCGAGCACGTGCAGCGAATGGTTCAGTTCCGCCTGCTTGGCCCGGGATTCCGATATCTTGCGTACCGCGTGCAGCACCGTGGTGTGGTCGCGGCCGCCGAAAAGCTCGCCGATCTCGGGCAGGCTCTTCTGGGTGAGTTCCTTCGCCAGGTACATCGCGATCTGCCGCGGCAGGGCGATGTTGGCGGGCCGCCGCTTCGAATACATGTCGGCGACCTTGATCTTGTAGAAGTCCGCCACCGTCTTCTGGATGTTCTCGACGGTGATCTGGCCGTTGGACACGGACAGCAGGTCCTTCAGGGCGTCCTTGCAGACGTCCACGGTAATGGCCCGGCCGTGGAACTTGGCGTAGGCCAGGACCTTGCGCAGCGCGCCTTCCAGCTCGCGCACGTTGCTGCGCAGGTGCTTGGCGATGAAGAAGGCCACTTCCTCGGGCAGGTGCACGCCCTCGGTTTCCGCTTTCTTCAGCAGGATCGCGACCCGCATTTCCAGTTCGGGCGGCTCGATGGCGCAGGTCAGGCCCGAGTCGAAGCGCGAGATGAGCCGGTCGTCGATGCCGGACAATTCCTTCGGATAGGTGTCGCTGGTGATAATGATCTGCTTGCGCAGCGCCACCAGGGCCTCGAAGGCGTAGAAGAATTCTTCCTGCGTGCGGTTCTTGCCCGAGAAGAACTGGATGTCGTCGATCAGCAGCAGGTCCAGCGAATGGTAGTAGCGCTTGAAATCGTCGAAGGCCTTGCGCTGGTAGGACTTGACCACGTCGGACACGAACTGCTCGGCATGGATGTACCGGACCCGCGCGGCGGCGTTCTCGGCCATCATGGAATTGCCGATGGCATGGATCAGGTGGGTCTTGCCCAGCCCCACTCCGCCATACAGGAACAACGGGTTGTACGAGGTGCCGGGGTTCTCGGCCACCTGCAGCGCGGCGGCGCGGGCCAACTGGTTGGCCTTGCCGGTGACGAAATTCTCGAAGGTCAGTTCGACGTTCAGGCGCGACCGTTCGTAGATGCCCGTGGCTTCGCTGGCCTCGGCCTTGGGCGCTGCGCGCTGCACCGGGCGGGGCGCTTCGCTGGCCCGCTGGGCCGCGCGGGCGGCCGCGGAATTGACGGCGGCGACCGGGTCGCCGGGAAAGCCCAACGGTGCCTGCGGAGCCGGGCGCGGCGCGGCATGGCCATTGCCGGCATGGCCGTTGCCGTTGGCGGCCATGGGGGCGGGGCTGGGCGCGGGCGGCCGCAGCGGGGCCACCATGCGCGGGGTATCCAGTTCGAACTTGACTTGCACGGGGCGCTGGAACCATTGCGCCGCCAGAGATTCGATACGGCCGGAGAAATTGCTGCGCACCCAGTCGAGCTTGAAACGATTGGGCGCCGCGACCCGCAGCACCGCCTCGGCTTCATCGAAGGCGAGCGGGACGAGGGGACGTATCCAGGCGCTGTACTGCTGAGGAGTGAGTTCCTGCTCTAGCGTCTGGGCGCAGGTTTGCCAAAAATCTTCCATGAATCTCGCTAATAGGATCGGTGCGCCCACGCAGGACAGGGGGCGCGAAGGATGTTCTAGTGGCCGATCCCGAAACCCCCAATTCTACTCCTCCGGGCGGAAGTTATCCACAGGCGTCCCCGGACGCTCCCGGCGGCGGCGCGCCTAACTGATTGACAACATTGGATTTATTTGACACCATGGAGGGCTTTCCGAATTTCACGAAGAGATTCGGGCTGAATCCAAGACCCTGGGTTGGCAGTCTTTCCAAGGATGCATGCTGGGCCTTTGCGCGCGCTTAACTCTTTAAGCTTCGCCGGGCCGCGCGCAGGCCGGGACTGCGCAAGCTTCCGGGGCGGCTTTCATACCCATACCGGAACTCAGGAACTGTCATGAAACGTACTTACCAACCTTCCGTCACCCGTCGCAAGCGTACCCACGGTTTCCGCGTGCGCATGAAGACCCGTGGCGGTCGCGCCGTCATCAACGCCCGCCGCGCCAAGGGCCGCAAGCGCCTGGCCGTCTGACGGCAATGCCGGCCGTCATCCAGGCCGGCCACGCAGCGTTACAGCATTGAATCCGCGCGCGTCGTTTCCCGGCACCGCGCGGTTGCGCAGCCCGGCGGAGTTCGCCCCTGCGCTGAAAGGGCGCCGCCTTGCAAGAGGGGCGCTTTTTGTTTTGAGCATGGCGCCGTCCGCCCAGCCCAGGCTGGGCCTGGTCGTGGGCAAGCGCTACGCCCCCCTGTCGGTCAGCCGCGCCGCGCTGAAACGCGTCGCGCGCGAAGCCTTCCGGCTGCGGCGCGCGGAACTGCCGGCCGGCGATTATGTCTTCAGATTGCACGCCCGCATCCCTTCGTGCTCGCTGACCGAACTCAAGCGCCAGGCCAGGCAGGAAATCGACGCCCACCTGGCCCGGGCAGCGAAGGCGAACCGCCCCGGCTAGACCGGACGGCCGAAGCGGGCTTTTCCCGCAACAGGGGCCCATCGTGACGGAAACCCATAGCAACGCGCTGCCAACCGGCTCGACGCTCCCGCGTCGCGTGCTGATATGGCCCATCCGTTTCTACCGGTATTTCCTGAGCCCCTGGATCGGCCAGTCCTGCCGCTTCACCCCCACCTGCTCCGCCTACACCATCGAAGCCATCGACCGCCACGGCCCCGTCCATGGCACCTATCTGGGCCTGCGCCGCATCTGCCGCTGCCACCCCTACGCCCAAGGAGGTCTGGACCCCGTTCCTCCGACAGGACACGGTAAAAGCCGGTCGACCGGCACAGAACCTCAACAATGACCCCCGATACTCTCCCCGCCATCCCGCGCGCCCGACCCAGGATGCGGTGGATCCGGCTCCGCCGGTCCACCCGCATCGCCCCCTGGGGGGCGCGCGTAAGCGCGTAGGGGGGGGCCTTGCTACACTAGCGGACTTTGCCGCGACGACGATTGGAACTATCCGTCCATGGACATGCAACGCACCATCCTCTGGATGATCTTCTCGCTATCCCTGCTTTTCCTGTGGGATGGCTGGCAGAAGTACAACGGACATCCCTCGATGTTCGGCTCCACCCCCGCCAAGACGGCGACCGCGCAGGCTCCGCAGGCCCAGCCCGACCAGGCCGGCGTGCCGTCCGCGGCGCCAGCGGCCACGCCCGCGGCCGGCACCGACGCCGTTCCTGGTAGCGCGCCGCAGGCCCAGCAGGCCGCCCCCGCCGAAAAGATCGTCGTCACCACCGACGTGCTGCGCCTGACCTTCGACACCGTGGGCGCGCAGATCGTCAAGGCCGAGCTGCTCAAACACGCCGACATCGAAGACCGCGAGCATCCCACCGTGCTGCTGGACGATTCCGCGCAGCGCGTCTACCTCGCGCAAAGCGGCGTGGTCGGCGCGGCCAACGGCGCGTCGTTCCCGACGCACCGCACGCCCTTCCACGTCACCACCCCGGCGCGCGAACTAACCGGCGACAAGCTGGAGATCTCGTTCGAGGCCGAAAGCGGCGGCGTCAAGCTGATCAAGACCTACACGCTGCACAAGGGCCAGTACGCCATCGACGTGCGCCACAACCTGGCCAACGTCGGCGCCGAGCCCGTCTCGCCCTCGCTGTACTTCCAGCTGACCCGCGACGGCAACAAGCCGCCCGGCGAAAGCCATTTCTACAGCACCTTCACCGGCCCGGCCATCTATACCGCCGAGCACAAGTTCCAGAAGGTCACCTTCTCGGACATCGAGAAGGGCAAGGCATCGTTCAACAAGTCGGCCAACGACGGCTGGCTGGGCATGATCCAGCACTACTTCGCCGTGGCCTGGGTGCCGCCCGAAGGCGTGGCGCGCACCTACGACATGTCCAAGGTCGGCAACAACCTGTACGCCGTCCGCGCCATCGAGCCCGTCGGCACGCTGGCTCCCGGTACCGGCAATACCGTCGACGCCAAGCTGTGGATCGGCCCGCAGGACCAGTCCGCCATGGCCGCCGTGGCCCAGGGCCTGGACCTGGTGGTGGACTACGGCTGGCTGACCATCATCGCCAAGCCGTTGTTCCTGCTGATGACCTGGCTGCACAAGCTGCTGGGCAACTGGGGCTGGACCATCGTCGCGCTGACCGTGATCATCAAGGCGGTGTTCTTCCCGCTGTCGGCCGCCGGCTACAAGTCCATGGCGCGGATGAAGAAGGTCGCCCCGCGCATGCAGGCGCTGAAAGAGAAGTTCGGCGACGACCGCCAGAAGCTCAACATGGCGATGATGGAGCTGTACCGCACCGAGAAGATCAACCCCGTGGGCGGCTGCCTGCCGATGATCGTCCAGGTGCCGGTGTTCATCGCGCTGTACTGGGTGCTGCTGGCCAGCGTGGAAATGCGCAGCGCGCCCTGGATCCTGTGGGTGCACGACCTGGCCTCGCCCGATCCCTGGTTCATCCTGCCGGCCCTGATGATGGCCACCATGTTCCTGCAGATGAAGCTCAACCCCACGCCGCCCGATCCCGTGCAGGCCAAGGTCATGATGATCATGCCCCTGGTGTTCGGCGGCATGATGTTCTTCTTCCCCGCGGGCCTGGTGCTGTACTGGGTGGTGAACAACTGCCTGTCGATCGCGCAGCAGTGGTTCATCACAAAAAGACAGTAACCCCCCTACGCGCTGACGCGCGCCCCCCAAGGGGCGGCACCAGCGGACCGGAGGGGAAGCCCACCCCCAAGCGGCCTTAGGCCGCTCCCCCTCAAGGGGGCGGCACTGGCGGACCGGCAAAGCCGGATCCGCGGTGCCCTGGGTCGAATGGCTGGCAGTAGGGCCGTTTCGGGTAGCCGGAGCGGCCTTTTGTTTTACAGTGCGGGGACGGGTTGCCCTGATGCGCTTCGCCGCCTTTTCCGAACTTCGCCCATGATTTCCGACCAGGATCCGATTGCCGCCATCGCCACCGCCGCCGGACGCGGCGGGATCGGTGTCGTGCGCGTGTCGGCGCGCCAGCCGCTCGATGGGCTGATGCAGGCGCTGCTGGGCCGCGCGCTGGCGCCGCGCCATGCGCACTACCTGCCTTTCCGCGACGCCGACGGCGCGATCGTCGACGAAGGCATCGCGCTGTCCTTTCCCGCTCCGCATTCCTACACCGGCGAACACGTGCTGGAATTGCAAGGCCACGGCGGGCCGGTGGTGCTGCGGCGCCTGCTGGCGCGGTGCCTGCAGGCGGGCACGGAGATGGGCATGCGGCTGGCCGAGCCCGGTGAATTCACCCGTCGCGCCTTCCTGAACGACCGCATGGACCTGGCCCAGGCCGAGGCCGTGGCCGACCTGATCGACGCGTCGTCGGAAGCCGCCGCCCGCAGCGCGGCGGCCTCGATGACGGGCGTGTTCTCGGCCGAGGTCAATGGCCTGGCCGACCGTATCGTGCACCTGCGCATGCTGGTCGAGGCCACGCTGGACTTCCCCGAGGAAGAAATCGAGTTCCTGGAGAAATACCAGGCGCGCGAGACCCTGGCCGCCATCCAGGCCGACCTGGCCCGGCTGCTGTCGCAGGCGCGCCAGGGCGCCATCCTGCGCGAAGGACTGCACGTCGTGCTGGCCGGCCAGCCCAACGTCGGCAAATCCAGCCTGCTCAACGCCCTGGCCGGCTTCGACGCTGCCATCGTCACCCCCATCGCCGGCACCACGCGCGACAAGGTCGTGCAGCAGATCGACATCGACGGCGTGCCCCTGCACATCGTCGATACCGCCGGACTGCGCGAGACCGAGGACACCGTCGAGCGCATCGGCATCGAACGCACCTGGGCCGAGATCGGCAAGGCCGACGTCATCGTGCACCTGCTCGACGCCACGCGCCCGGGCCCTGAACTCGACGCCGCCATCACCTCGCGGCTGCCGCCCCGCACCCCGGTGCTGGAAGTGGTGAACAAAATGGACCTGGTCGAGGCCGGTCAGGTCGGACAGGCCCAGGCCGCCGGCGCGAAACGGCTGCCCGTGTCGGCCAGGACCGGGCAGGGGCTGGACGGGTTGAAGCGCGAACTGCTGGCGATCGCGGGGTGGAATCCCTCGGCGGAGTCCCCCTATCTGGCGCGCGAGCGCCATATCCATGCGCTGCTGACGACGGCGAATCATCTGGAACTGGCGGCCGGGCATGCGGCGCAAAGCGATCGCGTGCTGGACCTGTTCGCCGAGGAATTGCGGTTGGCGCACGAGGCGTTGACCTCGATTACCGGGGAGTTCAGCAGCGATGACCTGCTGGGGGTGATTTTTTCGCGGTTCTGTATCGGGAAATAGGCCAAATGACCGCTTCCTTGCCTCCCCTGCGCATCTGGGTCGACGCCGACGCCTGCCCCGCCGTCGTCAAGGACATCCTGTTCCGCGCCGCCGACCGCTGCACCGTCCAGGTCACCCTGGTCGCCAACCAGATGCTGCGCACGCCACCCTCGCGCTGGGTGAACTCGGTGCAGGTGCCGCGCGGCTTCGACGTGGCCGACGCCTATATCGCCGAGCAGGCGGTGGCGGGCGATCTCGTGATCACGGGCGACATTCCGCTGGCGGCCGAGGTGCTGAAGAAGGGCGCGGCGGTCCTGAACCCGCGCGGCGAGCGCTACACCGAGGCGACCATAGGCGAACGCCTGGCCATGCGGGACATGCTGGAGGAATTGCGGACGAGCGGCGTGGCGACTGGCGGCCCGGCGGCGTTCGGCCAGGCGGATCGGCGGGCGTTCGGCAATGCGTTGGACCGGTTCCTGCAAGGCGCCCTGGCAGGCCGGCCTCGCGTCATGCCAGATCTACCGTAGCCTCTTCCTGGACGGTGGCATCGCGCCGACTACGCCACCGCTCGCCGCATCCACCTGACCTGCAACACGACCAGCGTCCCCAACAGCGCCAGGTTCGCCACATTGGACAGCACGCCGGTCAGGAACGCCGGATCGTACGAGGCGTACTGGTCGTACAGGTACCCCGCCAGCCATCCGCCCACCGCCATGCCGCAACCGCTCATCAGCATCAGCGAGGGCACGCGCCAGTAGGCTTCCCTGGCGGGGAAAGCCTCGCGCACGGCCAGGACGTAGGCCGGGATCAGGGCGCTGAAGCCCAGCCCGAAGGCGATCGAGACGGTGAAGAGCCCGAACTGTTCGGTCACGTGCAGGTAGCCCGAGACGGCGGCGGCCTGCATCACGGAGCTGATCAGCGCCGTGCGCAGCCCGCCGATGCGGTCGGCGACCAGGCCCCAGGCCTGCCGGCTGATGAAGGCCGCGGCCAGCAGGACCGAAAGCATGGCCGCGCCCACGGCGGCCGGCAGGCCGCGATCGGAGCACAGCGCGACGAGGTGGCTTTGCGGCATGGCCATGGGAATGCAACAGAGGAAGGCCGCGCCGGCCAACATGACGAAGGCCGTATTGGGGCGCAGGCCGAACACGGTGGGCCGCTCGCCGCCCTTGTGCTCGGCAGTGCGGACCGAGGTGTCGGCGGCGGGCCGCAGGAAGCGCGACGCCAGCATCAGCACGACGGCTGCCTCGAGCACGCCGTAGCCCATCATGGTGGCGCGCCAGCCCCAGGTGCTGATGGTGTGTTCGAACACCAGCGGCCAGACGACGCCGGCGATGTAGCTTCCGCTGGACAGCAGGGCCAGCGCGGAACCGCGCCGGCGTTCGAACCACTGGCTGACGTAGACGTACAGCGGCGCGTTCAGGCCGCCCATGCCGAGGAATCCGATGAACACGCCATGGCCGATATACAGCAGCCAGGGCTCGCCCAGGGTGGAGATGAACAGCCCCAGGCAGACCGACACGGAGCCGGCCATGACCGTCCAGCGCACGCCGAAGCGATGCGCGAGCCGGCCCATCATCACGCCGCCCACCGCGGACCCGAGCCAGGCCAGCGAGCCGCCCAGCGCGGGCACGGACCGGGCGCCGCCCATTTCACCGGCGATCGCCTTGAGCCCGACCGTGGAGATCAGCGGCGCGCCGAAGGTCATGCCCAGGCAGCAGAGCGCGGCGGTAGCGATGATCCAGGACGCCCTGGAGTCGACCAGTGGAGGGGAAGCCATATCGTCAGACACCCATGCTCGGCCCCGCGCATCAGGCGCGAGGACGGCGGCCTGCCGGAAGGCCTTCGATGGACTTCCGTCGTCCGCCGGGCGCCAGGGTACCATGCAAGCACCGGGCAGTAGAATTCGCAGGTTTTTTCTCCAGCACTACATCGATGTCCGACGCCATTCCCGAACACCCCACCCTCGATCCCCTCTTCGTCGCGCTGAGCGAGCGCTGCGTGGAAACCCACGAGCATTGCGACCGCGTGGGCCAGCTGGCCTGGATGCTGGGCACCGCCTGCGGCCTGCCGGCGAACGAACTCGAACTGCTGGCCGCGGCGGCGCGCTTCCACGACATCGGCAAGATCGGCATTCCCGACGCCGTCCTGCACAAGCCGGGGCGCCTGGATGCCGACGAGCGCGACCTGATGATGACCCATTCCGAACGCGGCGAGCGCATCTTCGCCGCCGTTCCCTGCGACCAGGCGAGCGCCGTCGCCACGGCCATCCGCCATCACCACGAATGGTTCGACGGCGCGGGCTATCCCGACGGCCTGCACGGCGAGCAGATCCCGCTGCTGTCGCGCATCGTGAGCCTGGCCGACAGCTATGACGCGATGGCCTCGACGCGGCCCTACCAGCGGCCGCGCACGCACGAGGACATCATGCGGATCATGCGGGAGGAACGAGGACGCAAGAGCGATCCCCGGCTGTACGATCTGTTCGAGCAGCTGACGGAACAGCGAGCCTAGTCCGCACCGGCAAGAGGGTGGCGGCCGAAATCGGCAAAAACCCGATATGCTTGTCCGGACCGGCGCGGGGCCGGCCACCACGAAGCGGAACCGCTCATGAAGCTCGATCTTCCAAAGCTGTTCAACGTCCGCCGCGACGAGATCCTGCCCGTTGCGCTGGCCGTGGGATTCTTCTTCTGCGTACTGACCGCGCTGATGATGCTGCGTCCCGCCCGCGAGGCGCTGGGCATGCGCGGCGGGCTGGACACCGTGCGCTGGCTGTTCGTCGGCACCGCCGTGGTCACGCTGCTGGTCAATCCGGTGTTCGGCATGCTGGTCAGCCGGTTCCGGCGCATGCAGTTCATCGGCGCGACCTATCTGTTCTTCGCCGCCAGCCTGGCGGGCTTCTACCTGTTGCTCGCCTGGGCGCCCGAGGCCGTGGGCACGGCCAGCGGACAGGTCTTCTACGTCTGGTTCAGCGTGTTCAACCTGTTCTCGACCATGGTGTTCTGGGCGCTCATGGCCGACCGCTTTACGCTGGAGCAGGGCAAGCGCTTCTTCGGCCTGATCTCGGTAGGCGGCACGCTGGGCGCCATCTGCGGACCATGGCTGGCATCGGTGCTGGCGCGGCCCGTGGGCACGGCGGGCCTGCTGCTGGTGTCCTCGGGCTTCCTGCTGCTGGCGCTGGCGCTGGGCTGGGGCATCGCGCGCCGGCCATCCGCCGCGGATCCCGCCGCGCGCGCGGCCCACGATGCGGAGCGCATCGGCGGCGGCGCCTGGGACGGCATCAGGGCGCTGGCGCGGTCGCGCTACCTGGCCGGCATCGCGGCCTACGTGGTCATCCTGGCGGTGATGGCGACCTTCCTGTACTTCACGCGGCTGCAGATGGTGGCCGCGCAGGGGCACGAACTGGACGGCCGCACCGCGCTGTTCGCGCGCATCGACATGCTGACCCAGATCGCCACGCTGGCGATCCAGCTCGTGCTGGCCGGACACCTGATGAAGCGGCTGGGCGTGGCCGTCACGCTGGCGCTGCTGCCGCTGACCACCGCGCTGGGCTTCGTCGGCCTGGCCCTGGTGGGATCACTGGCGGCGCTGATCGCCTTCGAGGCCGCGTTCCGCGCGGTGCAGCGGGCCATCATGCGGCCCGCCCGCGAAACGCTGTTCACCGTGCTCGACCGCGAGGACAAGTACAAGGCCAAGGCCTTCATCGACACCTTCGTCTATCGCTTCGGCGACGTGGCCGGCGCGCAGCTCGAAGGCGCGCTGGGCCGGCTGGCGATGGGGCTGTACGCGATCGCCGGCGTGGCGGTACCGCTGGCCTTCGTCTGGGTCGGCCTGGCGTTGTGGCTGGGCCGCACCCAGCGGCGCATGGCGTCGGCCGCTCCCGGCATGGAGCCGGCGGCTGCCACCGTCTTTCCCGTCTTGCAGAAAAGGACCGAACCATGATCTCTCGCCGCGCATCGCTGAAACTCGCACTGGCCGCCACCGCCGCGCCCGCGTGGTCCTGGGCGGCCGAAACCTCCTCGCCCGTCATCACCCGGCCCATCCCTCGCTCGGGCGAACGACTGCCCGTGGTCGGGCTGGGCAGCTCGGCCACCTTTTCGACCACCGCGGCGGGTGACGAGAAACAGCGGCTGCGCGAAGTCTTCGCCGCCATGATCGAACAGGGCGGCACGGTGTTCGACACCGCCCCGGCCTACGGCGCCTCGGAAGAAGTGGCCGGGCAGATCGTGCGCGAGAACGGCATGGCCGGCAAGCTATTCTGGGCCACCAAGCTGAACGTGGCCCAGGGCGGACGGGCCGATCCGGAGCGGGCGCGGGCGCAGGTCGAGGCCTCGTTCCGGCGGGTCGGCAAACCGGTGATCGACCTGATCCAGGTCCACAACATGGGCGACGTCGCCACGCAGTTCGGCCTGCTCAAGGAACTGCGCGGCCAGAAACGCATCCGCTATGCCGGCGTCACCACGACCTTCCCCCGGCAGTACGACATGCTGGAGCAGGCCATGCGGGACGAACCGCTGGACTTCATCGGCGTGGACTACGCCATCGACAACCGCACGATGGAAGCACGCATCCTGCCGCTGGCGGCCGACCGCGGCATCGCGGTGCTGGCCTACGCGCCGTTCGGCCGCACGAGGCTGTGGGACAAGGTACGCGGCCACGACGTGCCGCCATGGGCGGCCGAGATCGGCATACGGTCGTGGGCGCAGTTCTTCCTGAAGTTCGTCATCGCCCATCCCGCGGTCACCTGCGCCACGCCGGCCACCAGCCGCGCCTCCAACGCCCTCGACAACCTGGGCGCGGCACGCGGCGAACTGCCCGACCGCGCGTTGCGCGAGCGCATGGCCGCGCACATCGAAAAGCTGTAGCGGCGGGCGCCTATTCCCGCCGGGACGGATCGCTGACGACCACCAGCGCCTGCGCGGGCGTCTTGCCTATCGACCGGGAACGGTGCGGAATCGACGCATTGAAATAGACCGAGTCGCCCGCTTCCATCAGGACGCGGCGATCGGCGAACACGATCTCCATCTTGCCCGAGATCAGGAAGATCAGCTCTTCGCCCGCATGGCTGACCAGATCCTGCGTATCGTCCACGGCATGCGGAGGACACATGATGAACGGCACCATGGCCTTGTTCTGCCGTGACGCGGCGATGGCTTCGTACGTGTAGCCGTCGCGTTCGTTCGATCGGCTGAACGGCACCCGGTCGGCCGCCTTGACCACGACCACGTCGCCGCCGTCGTGATGGTCGCCGATCAGCCTGTCGGTCTCGACGCCCAGCGCGCGCGCGAGCCGGAGCAGCGTGCCGATGGTGGGCGAGGACAGGCCTCGCTCCAGCTTGGACAGATAGCTCTTGGTGGTTTCCGCCCGGATCGCGAGCTGCTCCAGGGTGAGCCCGTTCAATTTGCGCAGCGCCGCCAGCCGTGCGCCCAGCCGGCGCGGATCGCCCGGCTGCGCGTCGTCGGCCGCTCCGGCGCCCGGGCTGCGTGCGGTTCTGGATGGGGAAGACGGCATGAAAGCGGCGTTCTGTCGCGTAAAGATGACGTTTTCATTGTAGGGGAAGGCCTCGAGAAAAACCCGCACCGCGCTAGCCGCATCTTGCGCTCAGGAAACTTGAGTGTCATTATAGACACTCAAGTTTCCAGCAAATTTTGCAAGGAGCAGCCATGGATACGCATCGCCTTCACCGGGTCCTGGTCGGCCTGGCCGCCTTTTGCTGTGCCGCGGCGGCGGGCGCGGCTTCCTATCCCGCCAAGCCCGTCACGCTGGTCGTGCCGTTCGGCGCCGGCGGCATCACCGATCTGGTTGCGCGGGCAACGGGCAAGGCCCTCGCGCAGCAGCTCGGGCAACCCGTCATCATCGAGAACAAGCCCGGCGCCGGCGGCAACATCGCGGCCGAGTACCTCAGGCATGCGCAGCCGGACGGCTACACGCTGATGTTCACCACCATGGGTGTCGTGGCCGTCAACCCGCACACCATGAAGGTGCCGTTCGACAGCTTCCGGGACTTCACCTACGTGTCTTCCGTCGCCTCCACGCCCCACGTCATCGCGGTCAATCCGTCCGTGCCCGCCAGGACCCTGGCGGACCTCGTCGCCCTGGCGCGCGAGAAGCCGGAAAGCCTGAGCTTCGGCACGGCCGGCGTGGGCAGTTCGCCCTACCAGGGGATGAAGATCATGGAAGGCTCGACCCGCGTCACCTTCCTGCACGTGCCGTTCAAGAGCGGCGCGGAATCCGTGACCAGCGTGGTGGGCAATCAGGTGAACCTGACCTTCGAGGCGACCCCGGTGGTGATGCCCTTCGTCAAGTCCGGTAAGCTGCGGGCGCTGGCGCTGGCCAATGCCGAGCGCATCCCCGGCGCGCCGGATCTGCCGTCCACCGCCGAGCTGGGCTATCCGGACCTGGTTTCCGGCTCGATCTCGGGCGTGATCGGGCCGGCCGCCCTGCCCAGGGACATCGTCGACACCCTGAATCAGGCGATCCAGCGGGCGCTGAGGGACGACCAGCTCAAGGCCCTGCTGGCCGGACAGGGCACCGCCACCGCCAGCTCGACGCCGGATGAATTCCGCAAGGCCGTCGCGGCGGAATACGACCGCTGGGCGCAGATCATGAAAACGGCGACGCTGGTCAAGAACTGAGCGTATCCGCCATACAGCAAGAGGAACCCGCAATGGCAATGAACACCATGCAGCTCGGCAAGACCGAGATCGTCCAGTCGGCGCTCGACGACATGGAAACCCACCTGCGCACCCAGCAGCTCCCCATCCGCGAAGCCGTGGCGCAGACCTGCCGCATCCTGTTCGCGTTCGGCCACGACTCCGGCCTGTCGGGCCAGATCACCGCGCGGGCCGAGCGCGAGGGCACGTACTGGACGCAGCGCCTGGGGCTGGGCTTCGACGAGATCAAGCCCGACAACCTGCTGCTGGTCGACGAGGACCTGAAC
Organism: Pigmentiphaga kullae; assembly: GCF_004216695.1. GTDB lineage: Bacteria > Pseudomonadota > Gammaproteobacteria > Burkholderiales > Burkholderiaceae_B > Pigmentiphaga > Pigmentiphaga kullae. The sequence continues at coordinate 999,142 of NZ_SGXC01000001.1, read as the reverse complement.
GTGCTGGAAGGGGGCGGCATGCCCAACCCGGCGAACCGCTTCCACTCCTGGCTGTACCGGACACGGCCCGACATCCGGTGTATCGTTCACTCCCACGCCCCGCACGTCTCGGCGCTGGCCATGCTGGAAGTGCCGCTGGCGGTATCGCACATGGATACCTGCGTGCTGTACGACCAGTGCGCGTTCCTGAAGAAGTGGCCCGGCATTCCGGTGGGCAACGAGGAAGGCGAGATCATCTCGGCCGCGCTGGGCGACAAGAAGGCGGTCCTGCTCGCCCACCATGGCCTGGTCGTGACCGGCGCCACGGTCGAGGAAGCCTGCGTGCTGGGCGTCATGTTCGAACGCGCGGCGCGCCTGCAACTGCTGGCCATGGCCGCGGGCGAGATCCAGCCCATACAGCCCGAACTCGGAGAGGAAGCCCAGAGATGGACCAGTACGGCGCGCCGCCACGAAGCGACCTTTGCCTACTATGCCCGGCGGGCGGACCGGATCCTGCATCCGTTCTGACAACGCGGGGGGCCTGAGCATGGCCCCTGTTTCCTTCGAATTGCCCGCCGCGCGGGCCCGCGCGATCTGGCTGCGCGCGCAGCGGCTGGATACGCCCGCGCCCTTCGGCGCGGGCCCCGGGGCGGTGGGCCGCGCCATCGAACATCTGGGCTACGTGCAGATCGACACCATCAACGTGATCGAACGCTGCCACCATCACATCCTGTATTCCCGCATTCCCGGCTATCGCCGCGCCGACCTCGAGCAGGCGCAGTCGGCGGACAAGAGCGTGTTCGAATACTGGACCCATGCGCTGGCCTACGTGCCCACGGCCGACTACCGCCAGTTCGTCGCCGCCATGGACGCGCGCCGCGCCCGGCCCGGCCCCTGGATCTCCGGCGTGGAGGAGGCCGACTACGCGGCGCTGCTGCGGCGCATCCGCGACGAAGGCGCCCTGTCCATCCGCGACATCGACGAAGCCCTGGTCGAGAAGACCCACCCCTGGGGCAGCCGCAAGCCCTCCAAGCGCGCGCTGCGGCTGGGGTTCTTCGTGGGCGACCTGACGGTCAGCAAGCGCACGGGCATGCTCAAGACCTACGACCTGTCCAGGCGCCACTTCGGCTGGGCGCGCCGCCCCCGGCCGGTGGCCGAGGCGAAATACGCCGAATACCTGTTGCGGCGCGCGCTGCGCTCGCAAGGCGTGGTCGGGCTGGATTCGATCTGCTATGGCGATGCCGCCGCCAAGCCCGCGGTGCGCGCGCTGATCGAATCCCGGGTGAAGAAAAAGGGACTGGTGCCCGTGCACATCGCCGGGCAGGCCAAGACCCAGCACTGGATCGAACCAGCCGCGCTGGACGCGCCGGCGTCACCCGCCACCGCCACGCACATCCTGTCGCCGTTCGATCCCCTGGTCATCCAGCGCAAGCGGCTGCACGCCTTTTTCGGCTACGAACATCGCTTCGAGGCCTACGTGCCGCCCGAGAAGCGCGTGCTGGGATATTTCGCGCTGCCGGTACTGGTGGGCGACCAGGTCGTGGCCGCGCTGGACCTGAAGATGGATCGCCAGGCTGGCCGCCTGCTGATACAGAAATGGACCTGGATCGCCGCCAGGCGGCCGGCGTGGAAGACGGCCATCGACGAGGCGCTGCACGGGTTCGAGGGCTTCCAGCGGGGGTGACGGACAGGCGGGGCGCCCGCCGCCGTCACTGCGCCAGCTTCACCTGCCCGCTTTCTATCATCGCGCCATAGCGCTTGGATGCTTCCTGCACCACGTTGCGGAAGTACGCGGGCGTGCTGCCCACCGGCTCGTAGCCCATGGAAGCGAAGGCAGCCCGCACGGACGGCGACTGGATGGTCTTGACCAGGGCGGCGTTCAACCGCTCCAGCACCGCCGGGGGTATGCCCGCCGGGGCGATGAAGCCCACCCAGCCGTCGGTGGTGAAATCCATGCCCGCCTCCTTGAAGGTGGGCACGTCGGGATAGGCCTCGACCCGCTTCTTGGCCGCGACCGCCAGCGCGCGCACCTTCCCCGTGTCAACGAAGGTCTTGGCACCCTGGCCGGCCAGCATGTAGTCGATCTGCCCGCCCGCCAGGTCGGCCAACGCGCCGCTTTCCCCCTTGTAGGGCACGTGCACGGTCTGGATGCCGGCCAGATTGGCGAAATAGACGTTGTTGAAGTGGAAGCTGGTGCCGGCGCCCGGCGTGCCGTAGTTCAACTGACCCGGCCGGCTCTTGGCCAGGGCGATGAACTCCTTCAGGCCGCCCGACGGCAGGACCTTCTTGCTGGCGACCAGCACCATGAAGGTGTCGACGGCGATGGTGATGGGGGCGAACTCTTTCAGCGGCTCGATGCCATAGCCGGGATCGGTCAGCGGCAGGGTCACCATGGTGGCCGGCACGGCCAGTCCTATGGTGTAGCCATCCTTGGGCGCCCTCCGCAGTTGGTCCATGCCTATCTTGCCGCCTGCGCCGGGCTTGTTCTCGACCACCACCGGCTGGCCGAGTTCGCGCGCGGCGCCTTCGGCGACGGCCCGCGCCACGGCGTCGGTCAGCCCGCCCGGCGCATAGGGCACGACGATGGTGATCGGCCGGGTGGGCCAGTCCGCCCTTGCCGGGCCGGCGGCGGCCAGGGCAAGCGCGGCCACGAGCATGGCTGTGCGTATCATTTGTGCGTCTCCTTCCTTCGCGTCCGGCTTCGTTGCCGGCTTCGCGTCCATGGACCGGGATTCTTGGTGACGAGGCGGCCGGTTGACGACAGCTACCCGGTGCCGTTCCGGCATGCGGATCTGGCATGATTCCATGCGCGGACCGGGCACGGTTGCGCGTTGTGTAGCCGGAGCCTTCATGGCCATCATTCCCGATATGCGGACATCCTCTCCCGGCAAGACCCGACAGGCCGGCGCCGACGGCAGGCGCGGCGACTTCATGACCTCGCTGGCCAAGGGGCTCGAAATCCTGGCCGCCTTCGAGGTCGGCCACCCTCTGGGCAATCAGGAACTGGTGGCCATCACCGGCCTGCCCAAGACCACGGTCTCGCGCATTACCGGCACGCTGGCGTCGCTGGGCTACCTGCGCCTGGACGAGCAGAGCCGCAAATATTCCATGGGTGCCCGGGTACTGGGGCTGGGCGCCAGCGTACAACGCCACATCGGTCTGCTGCGCACGGCCCGTCCCCACATGCAGCGCCTGGCGGACGAACTGGACATCGCGGTGATCCTGGGCGCGCGCGACCGCACGGGCCTGGTCTTCCTGGAAGTGATCCATCCGCCGCGCAATGCGCTGACGATCAATACCGACTCCGGCTCGGTGGTCCCCATCGAGCGCACGTCCATCGGGCTGGCCTATCTGGTGGCCGCCCCCGTGCCCGAGCGCGTGCACATGCTGCAGGCGCTGCGCGACGCGCATCCCGACGACTGGGAAGACATACGCGGCGTGGTCGAGCGGGCCCACAAGGATTACCGCGAGCGCGGCTTCGTGGTGTCCCAGCGCGGCCGGGGCGGACTGATCAGCGGCGTGGGCGTGCCGATGGTGCTGGGCCAGAGCGGCGTTTTCTCCTTCGCCTGCGTGGGCCCTTCCATCCAGTTGTCCGAAGTGCGCCTGGTCCAGGTGCTGGGGCCGCGCCTGGTGGAAACGGTGGCAGTCATCGGCCAGGCCATGCGCGCGGCGGGGCCCGAGCGCGGGTAGGCCGAGCCGCCCGATCCGGATTGCGGAACGCGCCCGCCGCGGGCGTTTCCCCCGTCCCCGCCGCTGCCTAGAGTTCGAAGCGTACCGATTTCCCCAACGAGCGCTTCGATGAACAGACCCCGCCTACCCGATCACGCCGTCAGCGGCGACGCCGACACCACCGTGTTCCTGCTGCACGGCGCCTACGGCTCCAAGGACTATTTCCGATCCCTGACCGCCACGCTGGTGCAGGCTGGCTACCGCGTCGTCGCCTGGGACGCGCCCGGCTACGGCCTGAGCCCCCTGCCCGCGAACGGGCTGTCGATCGAGCACCTGGCCGAGGCCGCGGCCCGGCTGATCGAGCACACCGGCAGCCGGCGCAACGTCGTCATGGGACACAGCATGGGCGGCATCACCGCGCCGCTGGTCACGCGCCTGGCCGGCGACCGCGTGCACGGGCTGGTGATCTCGGCCACGCTGGGCTCCTTCGCCCGCAAGTCGGCCGAGGACAAGGTGACTTTCCTGAAGGAACGCATCGACCCTCTCAAGCGCGGCGTGCCCTTCCGCACCGCCGCCGAGTCCGTGGTGCGCTCGATGTTCGCGCCCGGTTCGGCCGGGCCGCTGGTGGACCAGGTGCGCGAGGTCGCCCTGTCGATGTCGGCCGACACCTTCTGCGCGGCCATCGAAGCCATCGTGAACTACGACGGCCTGCAGACGATGCGGGAAGTCAGCGTGCCCGCGCTGCTGATCGCCGGCGCTCAGGACAAGGTCGGCCGGCCCGACGGCATGCGCGAGCTTACCGCCGTCATCCCCGATGCCCGCTTCGTCTGCATCGAGGGCGCCGGCCACTATTCCTTCGCCGAGCAGCCCGAGGCCTTCAACGCCGCGCTGCTGTCCTTCCTGGCCGGCCTGCCCCGGCGCGCCGCCGCCTGAACGCTCCCCCTTCGCGACCGATTCCCGCCATGACCATCCAGACCCTGCCCAGCGGCGTGATGTCCACGCTGCAGCCCACCGACCATCCGTTCCTGAACGGCCCGTTCCGGCCCATGTTCAACGAGTACATCGCCGACACCGACAGCCTCCGGGTCATCGGCGAGATCCCGCGCGACCTGGACGGCATCTTCATCCGCAACACGCACAACCAGATCCACCAGCCGCTGGGCATGTTCCACCCCTTCGACGGCGACGGCATGCTGCACGCGGTGCATTTCCACGACGGCCGCGCCACCTACCGCAACCGCTTCGTGCAGACCACGGGCTTCCTGGCCGAGCAGGCCGCCCGTCGCTCGCTGTGGGCGGGCCTGCTGGAGCCCGAAAAGGCGTCCCGCCGCGGGTCCGGCGCCATGGGGGCGATGAAGGACAACGCCGGCACCGACATCATCTGCCACGCGGGGCTGCTGCTGGCCACCATGTCGCAGGGCAGCGAACCCTGGCGCCTGGATCCCATCACGCTGGACACGCTGGGCCCGGACACCAACTGGGCGCGCAAGATCCCGGACGGCATCAGCTCGCACTACAAGGTCGATCCGGAAACGGGAGAGATGATGTTCTTCAACTATCCCGAGCACTGGCCGTACATGCACTACGGCGTCATCGACCGGAACAACCGGCTGGTGCACTACGTGCCGGTGGAACTGCCGGGCGCCCGCTGGCCGCATGACCTGGGCATCACCAGGAACTATTCCATCCTGCACGACACGCCGCATTTCTTCGATCCCGAACTGCTCAAGCGCGGGCAGCACAAGATGACCTTCCATCCCGAGATGCCCGCCCGCTTCGGCGTGATCCCGCGCCATGGAGACGGCTCGCAGGTGCGGTGGTTCGAGGCCAAGGCCTGCCACATCCTGCACCTGGCCAACTGCTACGAGGACGGCGACGAGATCGTGATGGACGGCTGCATCATGCCCGAGCCCAAGCTGCACCCGGTGGGCGCGGCCGACGGCAAGGACATCTACGCCCGGATCAAGGCGCGGCTGGACAAGCACAACAACCCGACCATGATGCACCGCTGGCGCTTCAACCTGCGCACCGGCGCGACCACCGAACAATACCTGGACGACGAGATCACCGAGTTCCCGGTCGTCAGCAACGACTACGTGGGCCGGCCCTACCGCTACAGCTACAACGTGCTCTACCAGCCGGGCGAGTGGCTGTTCCGCGGCCTGAAACGCTTCGACCTGCACAGCGGCGCCGTGCAGCGCTACGAGTATGGCCCCGGCCGCTACGGCAGCGAACCCCAGGTGGCGCGGCGCCTGGGCGCGCGCGACGAGGACGACGGCTACGTCACCGTCTTCGTCACCGACATGAACCAGGACCGCTCCGAATGCCTGGTGCTGGACGCCCGCGACATCTCGCGCGGGCCGCTGGCCACCATCGTGCTGCCGGAACGCATCCCCGTCGGCACCCACGCCTGCTGGGTGGAAGGCGACCGCATTCCCGGCGAACACCGCGATCCGGCGGCCTGGGCATGACGCCGGCCGACCTGGTCCTGCTGCCGGGACTGAACAATACGGCGGCCGTGTTCGACGACGTGAAGGCGGCCCTGCCGGACGCCGTGCGCGCCCATTGCCCGGACCTGCCCGCCCTGGAGACGGTGGAGGAACTGGCAGACCACGTGCTACGCGAGGCACCGCCGCACTTCTGGCTGGGCGGCTTCTCGTTCGGCGGCTACGTCGCGATGGCGGTGCTGGACCGGGCGCCCGAACGGATCCAGGGCATCGCGCTGATCTGCTCGGGTCCGGCGGCCGATACGCCCGCCCAGGCCGCCAAGCGGCAGGAAGCCATCGCCGGCGCCCGCCAGGGCGGCTACCTGGAGACGGCCACCGCGTCCACCGCGCCGTTCCACCCCGGCAGCCTGGCGCGTCCCGAGTTGATTTCGCGGCGCCGGGCCATCGTGCAGGCCTACGGCGTGCAACGCTACATCGCGCATTGCCTGGCCTGCATCGCCAGGCCGGATCGCACCGGGCTGCTGGATGGCCGCCATCCGACCCTGCTGGTCACCACCACCCACGACCGGGTCGTGGCGCCGGAGAACCTGAAGCGGCTGGCGGCCGACGTGCCGGGCAGCCGGCTGGAGACGGTGGCGGCCGCCGGCCACCTGCTGCCGCTGGAGCAGCCCGCCGCGCTGGCCGCGGTTCTTGCCGCGTGGATCGCGGACGGAGCCGCGCCGTGACGCCGCTTCCCCTGCAAGGGCTGCGGGTCTTCGACCTGAGCCAGGGCGTGGCCGGCCCCTACTGCACCATGCTGCTGGCCGCGCAAGGCGCCGACGTGGTGAAGGTCGAACCCTTCGAGGGCGACTGGATACGGTCAGGGCGCAACCAGCATCGCGGACACACGCCGGCCTCCATCACGGTCAACCTGGGCAAGCGCAGCATCGCGCTCGATCTGAAACATCCGGACGGACCCCGGACCGCGCGCCGCATCGCTGCCGGCTGCGACATCGTGATCGAGAGCTTCCGTCCCGGCGTGGCCGCACGGCTGGGCCTGGACGACGCCGCGCTGCGCGCCGGCCGGCCGGACCTGATCTACGCCTCGGTCTCGGGCTTCGGCCAGGACGGGCCGCTGAGCCGTCGCGGCGTGGTGGACCAGATCATGCAGGCGTTCTGCGGCTGGATGACCCTGAACGCCGACGCGACGGGGCAGCCCCAGCGCACGCGCAACGTCGTGCTGGCCGACCAGGTCACCGGACTCTACGCCTACCAGGCCGTCAGCGGCGCCCTGATCGGTAAGCTGCGGCACGGCACCGGCGCGCGCCTGGACATTTCGCTGATGGGGGCCATGGCGGCCTTCCTCGCGCCGCGGCTGGTGGCCGCCGGCACCGGGGGTGGCGAGGCCGGGCAGGTCTATTTCGCCGCGCCCACCGGCGAATACCCCACGCGCGCCGGCACGCTGATGCTGGCCGCCCGCAAGCCCGCGGAGTACCAGCGCTTCTGCGAGGCCATCGGCCGTCCCGACCTGTACACGGACGAGCGCTATGCCACGCAGGAAGCGCGCAACCGCAACGCCGCCGAACTGGACCGCGAGATCGCCGCCAGCCTGTCCACGCACGGCGCCGATGAATGGGAGACCCTGCTGAACGAACGCGGCGTCATGGCCAGCGTGGTGCGCAGCGTCGGCCAGTTCATGGACTCGGAACAGATGCGCGTCGCCGGGCTGGTCGAAACGGTGGACGTGGGCGGCGTGGGCGAGTGTCCGCTCGTCCGGCTGCCCGGTGCGCCCGCCTGGTCGGCACGAGCCCAGGCGCCCGCCGTGCCCGCGATCGGGCAGCACGGCGGCGACATCCTGCGCGAAGCCGGCCTGGCCGAGCGCGACATCCGGCAACTGGCCGCCGCCCGGTGCGTGCGCCTGCCCTCCACGGAAGAAATGCCCTCCCATGTCTCGTGAACTCCTGCGCGGCCTGCGCCTGCCCATCGTCTCGGCCCCCATGTTCCTGCTGTCGGGCCCGGAACTCGTGCTTGCCGCGTGCAAGGCCGGCATCGTGGGCGCCTTCCCCACGCCCAACGCCCGCCCCATCGACGTGCTGGACCAGTGGATGCGCACCATCTCCGAGGGACTGGAGGCGGCACGCGCCGCCGATCCGGATGCGCGGCTCGGTCCCTGGGCGGCGAACCTGGTCACCCATTCCTCGAACTCGCGGCTGCCGGAAGACCTGGGCCTGGTCGCCCGCTACCGGCCGCCCATCGTCATCACCGCGCTCGGCAGTCCGCGGCCCGCCATCGACATCGTGCACGGCTACGGCGGCATCGTGCTGGCCGACGTGATCGACCTGCGGCTGGCCCGCAAGGCCATCGCCGCCGGCGCCGACGGACTGGCCTGCGTCAGCGCCGGAGCCGGCGGCCATACCGGCAGCCTGTCGCCCTTCGCGTTCATCAGCGCGGTGCGGCAGTTCTTCGACGGCATCATTGCCGTGGGTGGCGGCATCGCCGATGGCTGGGGCGCGGCCGGCGCGATCGCCGCCGGGGCGGACCTGGTCTACATGGGCACCCGCTTCCTGGCGACCCGGGAAAGCCGGGCGCCCGAAGCCTACAAGCAGATGGTGGTCGAGTGCGACACCGAGCAGTTGATCGTCAGCAGCGGCATCACCGGCACGCCGGCGAGCTGGCTCAAGCCGTCGCTGGCCGCCAACGGCATCGAGCCCGATACGCTGGCCGCCAGCAGCACCCGGCACTACGACAGCAACACGCCCTTCGCGAAGAAACGCTGGCTGGACGTGTGGGCCGCAGGGCAGGGGCTGGGGGTGATAGGGGACGTGCCGGACGTGGCGGAACTGGTGGATCGGCTGGAGCGGGAGTACCGGCAGGCGGGCGAGCGGTTCGACGCCTTGCGGGGCGCCGTTCGCTGCCTGGCCGCCGCCACGGCATAGCAACGCCATTCGGCATCGCCCACCTCGGGCTGCCCGGATAGCCACCCAGTTCCGGCGCTCAGAGCGTCGCCGCGCTGCCCAATATCACCGTGCTCTGGCTGGACAAGGTCCCACCGTTGCCATGCGCGATGGCCGTCTCGCAGTGCGCCACCTGCCGCCGGCCCGCCTCGCCGCGCACCTGGCGCACGGCCTCCATCAACACGAACACCCCGTACATGCCCGGATGGCAGTACGACAGGCCGCCGCCGTTGGTGTTGACCGGCAGGCTGCCGCCCGGGGCGATGGCGCCGTCCGCCACGAAGCGGCCGCCCTCGCCCTTGGGGCAGAAGCCCAGGTCTTCCAGGAACAGCAGGGTGGTGATGGTGAAGGCGTCGTACACCTGGACCGCGTCGATGTCGCTCGGCCCGAGGCCGGCCATGGCGTAGGCTGCCGCGCCCGAGCGCGCGGCGCCGGTGACCGTGAGGTCGGGCATGCTGGTGATGTGGTAGTGGCTGAGGTGTTCGCCCACGCCCAGCACGTAGGCGGGCGGCTTGCGCAGCGTGGCCGCGCGTTCGGCCGAGGTCACGATGAGCGCGCCGCCGCCGTCGGTGACGAGGCAGCAGTCGCGCACGGTCAGGGGATGGCTGAGCATGCGCGCGCCCAGGACCTCGTCCACGGTCAGCGGGTTCTTTTCCCACGCGACGGGGTTGAGCAAGGCCCATTGCCGCGCGGCCACCGCGACCTGCGCGAGCTGTTCGCGCGTGGTGCCGTACTGGTGCATGTGAAGCGAGGCTGCCAGCGCGTACGAGCTGGCGGTGTAGATGGGCCGGTAGGGCGCTTCGTAGGGATTGACGTCGGGCACGGCCACGTTGCTGCGGCCGGCGCTGCGCTGGGTGCTGCCATAGGCGATCAGCGCGACCTCGCACAGGCCTGCCTGGATCGCCAGCTGCGCGTGCGCCACCATGGACATGAAGCTGCATCCGCCTATATTGGTGCCGTCGTGGTAGCGCGGCGCGATGCCCAGGTATTCGCACAGCGCCAGCGTGGGCATGCGGCTTTGCGAGGTAGTGGCGAACACGCCGTCGACGTCGCGCAGCGACAGGCCGCAGTCCAATAGCGCGCGGTGCGTGGCCTGGCCCATCAGGTCCAGCGGCGACAGGCCTTCGGCCACCTGCCCCAGGTCCGATTCGGCCACGCCGACGATGGCGCAGGCGCCGCGTTGCAGGGCGTTCATGCGGCCTCCGGAAGGAAGACAGGATAAGGCGGCTGGCCGTCCGGCGGCGTGTGCACCTGGGCGCGCACGCGCAGGCCGATGCGCACGTCGTCGGCCGGAACGCCCTCGACCCGGCTCATCAGCCGAAAGCCCTCGTCCATGTCGACCAGCACGACGTTGTAGGGCGCCTGGTCGCGCGGGCTGATGACGGTGACGGCGTACACGGTGCCCAGGCCCGCGCTGGCGCGCCAGGCCAGGTCGGGATTGCCGGTGCCGGGCCCGATGACTCGTGGCGGAAAAACCGCGCGGCCGCTGGCCGGATCGTACTGATAGGCCAGCTCGCCGCGGGCGAGGTGGTCGCGGAAGGCCGCCAGCGGCGACAGGGAAAGGCGTTCTTGGTCCATGGTTTCCGTGAGGGTTGGTTGCCGCTTCAGACGATGCCGTCGCGGCGCAAGGCCGCGATCTCCTGGTCGCTGCAATCGGCCAGGTCGCGCAGCACGGCGTCGGTGGAGTCGCCCAGCACGGGCGGCGGCCGATCGTAGGCCGGCGGGGTGCCGCGCAGCCGCAGCGGGCTGGCGATGGTCGACACGATGCCGCCGTCGGCCTTGGGCATGTCCACGCGCAGCCCGCGATGCCGCACCTGGGCGTCCTCGAACACCTGGGCGTAGTCGTTGATCGGGCCACAAGGCACGCCGTGGGCCTCCAGCCGCGCGATCCATTCGTCGCGCGGGCGGGTCAGCATGGTGCGGGCCAGCTCGGGCACCAGTTCCTGCCGGCCGACGATGCGGCCCGTGACTTTCTTCCAGCGTTCGCTGCCGGCCAGGTCGGGCCGTTCGATGGCGACGCAGTATTGCTGCCACTGCTTGTCGTTGCCCACGGCCACCACGATCTCGCCGTCGGCCACCGCGAACACCTGGTAGGGCACGAGGCTGGCGTGCGCGTTGCCGTAGCGGTGCGGCACCTTGCCGTTGGCGAAGTAGCCGGTGACCTGGTTGCCGCCCAGCGCCACGATGCAGTCCAGCAGCGCCATGTCGATGTACTGGCCGCGATCCGACACGGTGCGGTGCTGCAGGGCGGACAGGATGGCGATGGTGGCGTACATGCCGGTCATCACGTCGGCGATGGCGACGCCGACCTTCTGCGGGCCGCCGCCCGGCAACTGGTCATGCTCGCCGGTGATGCTCATCAGGCCGCCCTGCGCCTGGAACACGAAGTCGTAGCCCGGCTTGTGGGCGCTGGGGCCGTCCTGCCCGTAGCCGGTGATGGAGCAGTACACCAGGCGCGGGTTGATGCGCGACAGGCTGTCGTAGTCCAGCCCGTAGCGTTTCAGGTCGCCGATCTTGTAGTTCTCGACCACCACGTCGGACCGCGCCGCCAGCCGGCGCACCAGCGCCTGGCCCTCGGGCCGGGCGATGTCCACGGTGATGGATTTCTTGCCGCGGTTGGCGGCCGCGTAGTAGGTGGAGTCGCCGGTGTCGCCGCCGTGGGCGTCGCGCACCCATGGCGGCCCCCAGGCGCGGGTGTCGTCGCCGCTGCCGGGGCGTTCCACCTTGATGACCTCGGCGCCCATGTCGGCCAGGTTCTGCGTGCACCAGGGGCCGGCCAGGATGCGCGACAGGTCCAGGACGCGGATGTGCGACAGCGCGCCGGCCTGGCCGCCCGCGGCGGCCTGTGTGTTTTCGGAAGACATGTCGGAATCAGTCGATCTTGATGTTGGCGTCGGTGATGACCTTGGACCACTTGTTCAGCTCGGCGTCGACGAACGCGGCGAACTCGGGCTGGGTCATGGTGCCGGGCTCGGCGCCCTGCGCCGCGAACTCCTTGCGCACGGTGGGGCTGGACAAGGCCTTGCGCACGTCGGCCGACAGCCGGTTGGCCAGCTCGGGCGACATGCGGCCCGGGCCGTACAGGCCGAACCAGGCGGTGGCCTCGAAGCCCTTCACGCCCGCCTCGTCGAGGGTGGGCACGTCCGGCAGCGCGGGCGAACGCTTGAGCGAAGTCACGCCCAGTGCCCGCAGGCGACCCGACTTGATGTGCTGTAGCACGCCCGGCACCGAATCGAACATCACCGGGATCTGGCCGCCCAGGAGGTCATTCAGCGCCGGCGCCGCGCCCTTGTAGGGGATGTGCGTCATCTGGATGCCGGTCATGGACTTGAACAGTTCGCCCGACAGGTGGTTGGCGCCGCCGGTGCCGGCCGAACCGAAGTCCACCTTGCCGGGATGCTGCCTGGCGTAGGCGATCAGTTCCTGCACCGTGCGCGCCGGAAAGGCATGGTTCACCACCAGCACGTTGGGCACGGCCGCGACCTGGGCGATGGGGGTGAAGTCGGTGCGCGTGTTGTAGCGCAGGTTCTTGTACAGGCCGGGGTTGATGACGTGGTGCGTGGCCGTCAGCATCAGCGTGTAGCCGTCGGGCGGCATGGCCGCCAGTTGTTCCGAGAAGATGGTGCCGCTGGCGCCGGCGCGGTTCTCCACCACGACCGGCTGGCCCCAGTTCTTCTGCAGTTCGGCCGCCAACTGGCGGGCCAGGATGTCGGTGGTGCCGCCCGGGGGAAACGGCACGACGAGCCTGACCGGCTGGGAGGGAAAATTCTGGGCGTGGGCCAGGGCGGGCAGGGCCAGGCCCGCCGCGCCGGCCAGCACGGCCAGGGCACGCTGGATGCGCATCGTCATGTCGTCTCCTTTCCTTTGTCTATCGTGCGCGCGTGCTCAGGCCGCGCCCAGTTCGTGCGGGAACTCGACCATGGCCTCGCCCGCCGCGACGATCTCGCCGCGCTGGTTCGCCACCTGCACCGTCAGCGTGGCCCAGCGGCTCTTCTTCGTGGCCTGCACGGCCGATACCGTGGCGGTGGGCGTGATGGTGTCGCCCGGCTTGACCGGGATCTTCCAGCGCGTCTCGAGCCGGCGCTGCATGCCGCCCAGCGGATAGAGCCAGTCGGTCAGCATCTTCGTGATGACGCCGAAGTTGTTCATGCCGTGCATGATGATCCCGCCGAAGTTGGTCCGGCCGAAATCGCCCTTCATGTATTCGTCGTCCCAGTGCAGGGGGTTGTAGTCCAGCGAAGCCTCGCAGAAATCGCGGATGGTTTCGCGGGTGGGGGAGAAAGGCGTGCCCTCGATCGTCAGGCCGGGCTTCAGGGTGTCGAATGCGTTGCTCATGATTGACCTCAGAACGGGCGGATGGTCCAGCCGCGGCCGGAGCAGATGACTTCGTCGCGCTGGTTGAAGAACACGTTGTCGTGCACCACGAACAGGCGGTTCTTCTTGATGACCTTGTCCAGCGCGCGCGCCTCGAGGCGGATGACGTCGCCCGGCCGGGCCGGCAGGTTGTAGCTCCACGACTGGCCGGCGTTGACCGTGCCGGGGCTGCGCATCCAGTCGTCGGTGGGGGTGCACGCGAACATCAGCAGGATGTGGATGGCCGGCGGGGCGATCAGGCCCTTGTAGGGGCTCTTGCGCGCATACTCCTCGTCGAAGTAGAGCGGATGCATGTCGCCGACCACGCGGCAGTACTTCTGGATCGCCTCCAGCGTCAGCGTGTAGGGCAGCGTCTTGCGCGGTTCGCCGGGAACGATGTCATCCCAGGTCTTGCGCAATTGCTCGTCTTTCCAGAAATCGGTCTCGAAGCTTGTCTCGGTTGTCATGGAAGTCCATTGAGAGGTGTTGACCTGCGGCCTGGATCTGCTAGAATGACCGCTTAGCGGATATAAATAACCGCTCTATGACCATTATTTGGATTCCGGCCTGCGCTGTCAAGGCCGTGGAGGACCCATGGCGACCCCAGAAAGCGAATCGTTCGTCCGCACCTTTGCCCGCGGCCTGGCCCGCAACCGGCCCGAGGTCGTCGCGGCCTACCTGTCGGCGCTGAACCGGTCCATAGCCTGGGCCCGCCAGCATCCCGGCGACGCCCTGCGCATCTACGCCAGGGAAGTGGGCGCGCCCGAGGAATGGATCGCGCCGTCCTACCGCGAGACCGACTTCCGGTCGCTGCGCGTCGGACTCGATCCGGAACTGATCGCGGCCGTCTCGAGCCAGAAGGATTTCCTGCTCGAACACGGATTCATCCAGCACGACTTCGACGTCCAGGAATGGGTATGCGCCGAGCCCTTGCGGCTGGCCGGCCAGGAGACATGACATGAACGAACATCTGAACCCCGAGGGGCTGGCGGCGCCGAGCGGCTTCTGCCACGTGGTGCGCTCGCGCGCGGCCACCACCATCCTCGTCGCCGGCCAGGTGGCCTACGACGAACAGGGCAACATCGTCGGCGAGAACGACCTGGCCACGCAGGTGGACCAGGTCTACCGCAACCTCGAACGCGCGCTGGCCGCCTGCGGCGCGACCTTCGCGGACGTGGTCAAGACCACCCTGTTCGTGAAGGACATGACGCCCGAGAAGATCGCCGTCATCCGCCAGGTGCGCGCGCGCTACCTGACGCCCGACCGCTTGCCGGCCAGCACCATGATCGGCGTCCAGGCGCTGGCCAAGCCCGCCCTGATGCTGGAGGTCGAGGCCACGGCCATGCTGGACTGAAGGCTTATTCCGACGAAGCCGTGCGCCGGCGCGAGGGGAAGGTGCGGGACGAGGCCTGCCGCAGGATGGCGGCCTGGCTGAGCAGGCGATCCACCAGGGCTTCCAGCACCTTGCGCTCGTCGGCGCTGAGCGGCTTGAGCAGATCGCGCTCGTACTCGACCGCGCCGGGCGAGATCTCGTCGTAGATGCGGCGCCCTTCTTCCGTCAGCTCGATGGTGGAACGGCGCCGGTCGTTCTCGTCCAGCGTGCGCGTCATCAGCTTCTTGTCCACCATCTCGCGCAGCGCCCGGCTGACCGTGACCTTGTCCATGCCGGAATAATCGGTCAGTTCGGTGACGGAGGTGGGTTCGAGCTGCGCGGCGGCCGCCAGCATTCGCCATTGCGAGACGTTCAGCCCGAAGCTGGGCGTATAGGTACGCTGCAGTCCGATACTGACGTCGTTGAGCAAGCGGGAGAGCTTGTACGGAAGGAAGTGTTGGAGTTCTAGTGTCGAGGCTTTCTTCATGTGTGGAGGACTTGCACATGATCCTGGCGCCTCGGACTCGCGGCACCTGATCCGGCGGATTATAACGGAACGCTATATCGAAACGGCACGCGGCGCCGGGGCTGGCGCCGCGTGCCGTCGAGGCGGACGGGTCGGGTGCGCGCCGCTCAGGCCGCGCTCTCGAGCTCCACTGTACGGGCGTCGTAGCCATAGATCCAGCGATAGCGTTCCTCCACTTGCTGCTGGCCCCATTCGCGCTCGATGTAGCGCTGCGCCCCGGCCGGATCGGCAAGCTCGGGATTGTGCACGCGCCGCACCTGTTCGGCCGAGCTGCGCGTGATGTTGGCCGTGCGCGGCCGGCGCAGCGATTCATAGTTGCGCAGGGCATGGCCGGGATCGTCGCCGTAGGCTTGCAGGCAGCGCGCCAGGATGAGCCCGTCTTCCAGCGCCATGTTGGCGCCCTGGCTGAGGAAGGGCAGCGTGGAATGGCAGGCGTCGCCCAGCAGGGTGATGCGCCCTTCGGTCCAGCGCTCGAGCGGCGCGCGCACCATCAGCGCCCACTTGTAGGGGATGGTGATGTTGCGGACCATCAACTGCACGTGGGGATGCCAGCCGGCGAAGTCGGCCAGGCATTCCTCGGTGGTGCCGGCGGCGTTCCAGGACTCGATCAGCCAGTTGTCCTGGTCCACCATGCCGATGAAGTTCAGCAGCTTTCCCTGCCGCACCGGATAGGTCACGATGTGCGCCGTCGGGCCCAGCCACATGCTGCCGCCGACCAGGTCTATCGCGCCCTGGATGGCTTCGGCCGGGATCAGGCCGCGCCAGGCCATGCAGCCGGTGAATTCCGGCTTGTCGGGCCCGAGCAGGATCTGGCGCACGCGCGAATGGATGCCGTCGGCGCCCACCATCAGCGGCGCAGTGGCCTCGGTGCCGTCGACGAAGCGCATGCGCACGCCATGGCCGTCCTGCGACAGGGCATCGAGCTGTCTGCCCAGGTGCACCGCGCCAGGCTTGGCCTGCAGCACCGCGCGCAGCAGCATGCCATGCAGGTCGGCCCGGTGGAAGGTGACGTAGGGCGCGCCGTAGCTGTCGACCGACTGTTCGCCCAGCGGCATGAACGGCCGCTTCTGCCCGGTGTTCCAGAGATAGGTGTCCTTGCCCTTGCTGAAGGTGGCATGGCGCTGGAGTTCATCTCCCAGCCCCAGCTCCAGCAGGACCCGCGAGCCGTTGGGCGTGGTCTGGATGCCGGCGCCGACCTCTTTCAGGTCGGTGGCCTGTTCGTAGACATCGACGTCGATGCCCCGTCTCAGCAGCGCCAGCGCCGCCGCGAGGCCACCGATGCCGGCGCCGATGATTGCCACATGCTGCGTCATGAATGAATGCTCCTGATATCAGGGGGAAGTATCGAGCTGGATGTTGGCGGCCTTGATCAGCGCCGTCATCTTGCCGCGTTCCTGATCGATGTAGCGCCCGAACTCGGGCGGCGCCATGTAGGCGGGTTCGATGCCGGCATTGCGCAGGCTTTCCTTCACCTCGGCCGAGGCCATGGTGGCGCGCAGCGCGTCGGTCAGCTTGCGCACGATCTCGTCGGGCGTACCCTTGGGCACGACCATGCCCTGCCAGCCGGTCACGTCGAAGGTCGGAAAACCCGAGGCCGCCATGGTCGGCAGTTCGGGCATGAATTCCGTCGGCTTCTGGCTGCCCACGGCCAGGCCCCTGAGCTTGCCGGCCTTCAGTTGCTGGCCGCCGGCAGCGTAGTCGATGAAGATGGCCTGCACCCGTCCGACCATCAGGTCGGGCAGCGCGGGCGCCACGCCCTTGTAGGACACGTGGGTCGCCTGGATGCCGCTCTGGAACTTGAGCATTTCCATCGCCAGATGGTGGGGCGTGCCCACCCCCGGCGAGGCATAGCTGAGCGTGCCCGCCTTTTCCTTGGCCAGGCTGACGAACTCGGCCACCGACCTGGCGGGAACCGAGGGCGAGACCGCCAGGATCATCGGGAAGGCGCCGGCCATGCCGAGCACCGAGAAGTCCTTCACCGGGTCGTAGTTCAGCGACTTGAACAGCAGCCCGTTGACCACGAAGGTGTTGGTGTTGCCCAGCATGAGCGTGTAGCCGTCGGGCCGCGCCTTGGCCACCAGTTCGGCGGCGATGTTGGTCGATGCGCCCGGACGGTTCTCGACCACGATCTGCTGGCCCAGCCGCTCTGACATGGCCGGCGCCAGGATGCGCGCCAGGATGTCGGACCCGCCGCCGACCGCGAACGGGACGATGAGCCGGATGGGATGGGTGGGATAGGCGCCGTCATTGGCCTGGGCTGCCGGACCGGCAAGCAGCAGGCCGGCGCCCAGACAGCAGATGGGCGCCGCTTTGGATAGGAGAGTCTGCATCTCGGATCCCTTTTCGGATGGAGTTCGGACAGGGCGGGGAAAGACAACCATCGGACAGCCAGTGACGGCCATATTTCCATAAACTTGTTCCGATGTAAACAATTTTGAAACTATATACATAGAAGTCCCATCCCCCGGGTCCGACCCCAAAACCCCCAGTTCTGGGGATCGTCCCGCATCGCCGTGCATGCCAAGCTCCCAAGCCGTCCGGCCCAGGACGACCCAGTCATCACGAAGGAAACCTTGCAATGAATCCGAACCGGCGCATGATCCTCAACGGCGGCATGGCGGGCACGCTGCTGGCCCTGCTGGCCGCCTGCGGCGGATCCGGCGGCACGGACCCTTCCGGCCAGCCCGACGGCGACGCCGGGGACTACCGGCATGCCACCGGTATCGACACGCTGCCCGCTTCGCGGCCCCTCGACCTGGACGCCCTGGCCCTGCCCACCGAAGGGCAGACCTTCGGCGTGCGCGTCATGCTGGGCGGCCTGCCCCAGGCCGGCGTGCGCATCCAGGTCCTGGACGTGCGCGGCGCGCTGGTGGACGAAGGCACGGCCGACGCCCAGGGTTTCTTCCGGTCGGCACGGATCGGCCGGCGCTTCCTGATGGCCGTCGCCCAGACGCCGCAGGGCGAGCTTTACGGCTTCGAATACAACCACGAGACCAAGACCGACCCCGTGGTCGACGTCAATCTGGTGCCCACGCTGGCCTTCCGGCTGTCCGAGCGGCTGAAGCTGTCGTCCCCCAACGCCATCGACTTCGTCGTCAAGGAGTTCCTGGGCCTGGATTATTCGGTGCTGCTGTCCGACCTGGAAGCCCGCGGCGCGGCCATCGACCAGGACCGGCTGCGCCAGGAAGCGGCGGCCTCCGGACTGGGGCTGCAAGGCTACCTGGATGCCACGGTAGAGAAAATCGTGCGGGCCATCGACCAGGGCTTCCCGCCGGCCATCGATACCGCGCCCCTGCCGGTGCGCAAGACGTCGTTCCTGGCCGCCGCCCACGATCAGGACGCCTCGTGCGACGACGTCCCGGAGTACGACGACGGCGTGGACGAGAACATCCCCTCGGACCTGGCCAGGCTGATCCGCGAACACTGGTCCACGGCCGCCAAGGCCCTGATCGCCTTCGCATTCAAGAAAGCGGCCAGCGCGTCGGGCTTTCCCATCATCGGCGACGTCGGCAACCTGATCCTGGACGCGCTCTTCCCCGCCAGGAATCCCGTGATGGACGCCGTGGCCGCGCTGGATTCGCAGATCAAGGGCCTGGCCCGCTCGATCGAGGAACTGCTGCGGCGCCAGGCGCAGGCCGAGTTCAACCGGACCTTCGACGCGGTACGGTCCGCGTTCAACACCTTCGACGGCACCAAGACGCTGATCGACGAAACCAACGCGTTCTACACGAAGACCGGGATCCCGATCGACGACAACTACCGGTTGACGATGACCACGCAGTGCCTGGCGCTGTTCCTGCGCGAATCGGCGCTGATCGAGGCCCACAACCAGTTCGTCGGCCTGGGCTCGTTCGCCAGCGCCGGCGTGCTGAATCGCTGGATGCCTGTGGGGCAGGGGGAGAAGTTCTACACGGCGGCCATCCAGCAGCAGTACATCGACCTGCTGG
This sequence comes from Pigmentiphaga kullae, assembly GCF_004216695.1. Taxonomy (GTDB): domain Bacteria; phylum Pseudomonadota; class Gammaproteobacteria; order Burkholderiales; family Burkholderiaceae_B; genus Pigmentiphaga; species Pigmentiphaga kullae. Next base: position 979,916 of record NZ_SGXC01000001.1, on the reverse strand, counting down.
ACTGGTACCAGGCCCGCAACGCGCTGGCCTACGGCTACCTGATCGACGCCTACGATGCCTACGCCAAGCTGACCGGCGGCGCCGTCAACACCTCGCGCATCCAGCAGTTGAAGGAGCGCCTGGAGCGCCAGACGGCAAACGTGGAGAAGCTGCGGCCCAAGTACCTGTACAGCCAGAAGCAGTTCATCGACGTCGGCAACCGGCTGACCTGGGTAGGCCGGTGCAACAAGGCGGAATCCTTCCTGGACCTCATTCCGGCGGACGTCAAGACCACGCCCGGATGGAACCCGGGGCGCCTGGACCTGGCAAAGATGATGCGCCACGAGCAGACCGATCCGTGCGAATCCAGGGGCGTGCCGACCGGCAACGCCAGCCTGGGACCGGACCTGATCGCCGCTTACCCGTGGCGGCTGCCCACCAGGAAGAACCTGGAGGACTCCTTCGCCGAGCCCATCAAGCAGAAGTACGGCAAGAAGTTCAACCTGAAGACCTTCGCCTACGACTTCCAGTTGTCGCGCTCGGTCAGCTTCTTCCTGCCGGATTCGGACACGCCGGCCGAGGCCCTGCTCAGCTCGGGCCTGAAATCCATACGCGTGAAGATCGCCCGTGGCTACTACGTGCGCCACTTCGAGGGCGACGTGTTCGCGTTCCAGGACCTGTCGGCCCGCAAGCAGACCATCGACAAGCGGGGCAAGGACAAATATTCGGGACCGCCGCTGTACTTCTTCCCCGTGGCCACCGTAACGCTGGAGCAGTTGAACGCTCTCCTGCCCTGGGCGGTGTACGACAAGGCGATCAGGACGATGACCGCCTGACCGCCCGGCCGGTGCTCAATCCAGCGCGGGACCGGTCCGGTCCACGAAGGCGCGCACCAGGTGATGGGCGATGGCGTAGGGCCGGGGCGCGGACAGGCCCTCGGGATGCGTGCCGTCCAGCATCTGGCGGACTTCCTCGCGGGTGAACCAGCGCGCGTCTTCCAGCTCGTTGCGGTCGATCACGATGCCGGTGCCTTGCGCGCGGGCGAAGCAGCCTATCATCAGCGACGACGGGAAGGGCCAGGGCTGCGACGCGAAGTAGGCTACCTCGGCGCAGGCGATGCCCGCTTCCTCGCGGATCTCGCGCCGCACGGCGTCCTCGATGGTTTCGCCCGGTTCCAGGAAACCGGCCAGGGCCGAATACATGCCAGCCGCGAAGCGCGGCTGGCGGCCCAACAGGCAGCGGTCGCCGTCCACCGCCAGCATGATCACCACCGGATCGACGCGCGGGAAATGCTGCGCGCCGCAGGCCGGACAGTCGCGGCGCCAGCCGGCGCAGGACACGCGGCTGGGCGCGCCGCAGTTGGCGCAATAGCGGTGCCGGTCATGCCAGCTCAGGATGGCCTTGGCGCCGCCCAGCTCGCCCAGCAGGTCGGGCGGGAACAGACCGCGCATGGCGATGCTGCGCAGGTCCAGCAGTTCCAGCCCGGGCCGCGCGGCGGCCGCCTCGGCCAGCCCCGCGTCCAACGCCACGGCGAACAGCGCGCGACCCTGCTCGTCCTGGCCCAGGAAGATCTCCTGGCGCGCGGGCCCCAGGCCTATCCAGGCCTCGGCGGCGAACAAGGGGGAAGGCTCGCCCGCGCCCGCGTCCAGCAAGGGCACGTCGCCGACGAACACCATGAATCGGGCCGCCGCATCTTGCCGGCGCGCCCGGATGAACTCGGCGTCGGCGCGCGCCTCGGACATGCGGTCGAGCGGATTGAGGCCGAAACCCACGGCGGCGGAACGGTCGAAAGATGGCATGGGAGGGGGCGGCTACGCGCAGCGTGCCGCCGCAGAGTCGTGTGACCGACGATTCTACCGCCGCGCGTTCAGGAAGACCCCGGATTGAGCAGCGTGCGCAGGCGCTGGCGCATGGGCGTCTCGGCCGGCGCATCGTCCCCCAGCGCGCGGCGGATGAAATCGCGGCTCTGCCCGCTGCGCAGGTTCACTTCGCGCGCGACCTGCCCGTCCTGGTAGAGGAAGGCGACGTCGGCCAGTTCCAGCACGTCGTCGATGTCGTGCGTGATCATCAGCACGGGGATGCCCCATTGCCGCGCCACCTCGGCCAATTCCCTGCGCAGTTCGCCGCGCAGCATGGGATTGAGCGCGGCGAAGGGCTCGTCCAGCAACAGGGCGCGCGGCTCGCGGGCCAGGGCCCGCGCCAGGGCCACCCGCTGCTGCTGGCCGCCCGACAGCACGCCGGGCCGGCTGTCGGCCATGGCGGCCAGGCCGAAGCGGTCGATCAGGTCCTGCACGCGCCGCCCGTCCTCGGGCGACAGGCGCCGCCGGCGCCACGAGGTCAGGCCGAAGGCGATGTTCTGGCGCACCGACAGATGCGGGAACAGCGCGTAGTGCTGGAACAGGTAGCCGATGCCGCGCGCCGGCGGCGCGACGTCGATGCCGCGCGCGGCATCGAACAGGGTCCGGCCGTCCAGCCGGATGTGGCCGGCGCCGGGCCGCAGCAGCCCGGCCACCGCCTGCAGGGTCAGCGACTTGCCCGAGCCCGACGGTCCGTACAGCGCGACGAAGGGCGCATCGGAGGCGAAGCGAGCCGCCAGGTCGAAGCGACGGCTGCCGTCGCGCACCGTCAGCGCGATGTCGACATCGATCACGGTTTGCCGAATCCGTAGCGGTCCAGCACCTGCTGGCCGGGGGCGGACAGCAGGAAGTCGATGAAGGCCTTGGCCTGCGTCTGATGCCTGCTGCCGGACAGCACGGCCACGGGATAGGTGACCGGGGTATGGCCGCCGGCGGTCAGCGTGATCCTGACCTTGTCCTGCATGATGGCCGCGTCGGTGCGGTAGACGAAGCCGGCGTCCACCTCGCCCCGGCTCACGTAGTCCAGCACCTGGCGCACGCTGTCGGCCTGGATGAACTTGGGTTCGAGCGAGGTCCACAGGCCGGCGCTGTCCAGCGCCTGCTTGGTGTAGTTGCCCACCGGCACGGTGGCGAGCTTGCCGATGGCGATGCGCTTGACCGGCGCGCCGGCCAGGTCCTGCAGCGAGGCGATGGCCGGGCCGCCCTGGGCGGGCGTGACCAGCACCAGGCTGTTGGCGGCGAAATCGCGCCGCGTCGGCCCGTCGATCAGCTTTTGCGCCACGGCCTTGTCCATCGTGGCCTGGTCGGCGCTGGCGAACACGTCCACCGGCGCGCCCTGGCTCATTTGCTGGAGCAGCGTGCCCGAGGCGGCGAAGTTCAGCCGCACGGTGGTGCCGGGATGCCGTTGTTCGAATTGCTTGCCAAGGTCCTTGAAAGCATTGGTCAGGCTGGCCGCGGCCGATACGGTGATCTCCTGGGCACCGGCCGAAAACGGCAGGGCCAGGGCAAGCAGCAGGGCGGCATGGCGGGTGCGGGACATGGGACTCCTTCAGCGTAGCGACAGGTAGCGGTTGCAGGCCACCAGGATGGCGATGGAAATGGCCGAGGTGATGACCACCAGCAGCAGGGCCAGGTCGTCCTGCCCCGCCTGCGTGGCGTCGTAGATGGCCATGGAAAGCGTCTGCGTGCGGTGGGGGATCGAGCCCGCCACCATCAGCGAGGCGCCGAATTCGCCCATGGCGCGCGCGAAAGCCAGCAGGGTGCCGGCCAGGATGCCCGGCCAGGCCAGCGGCAGGGTCACGCGCACGAAAACCGACCAGCGCGACTGGCCCAGCGTGCTGGCGGCCGATTCCAGGGTGCGGTCGATGCCGGCGAACGCGGCGCTGGCCGACTTCAGGACCAGCGGCAGGGCGACGATGGCCGAGGCCACGACCGCGCCGTGCCAGCTGAAGATGATGGTGTAGTCGAAGTGCTCGTATATCCAGCTGCCCAGCGGACTGCGCCGGCCGGCCGCCAGCAGGATGGCGTAGCCGATTACCGTGGGAGGCAGCACCAGCGGCAGCATGAACACGGCCTCGGCCATCGAACTGCCCGGAAACGGCTTGCGCGCGAACAGCCAGCCCAGGCCCACGCCCGCGACCAGGGCCAGCACGGTGGCCAGGGCCGCGACCTTCAGGGACAGGATCAGCGGAAAGGCGTCGAAGGAATCCAGCAGCGCATTCGTCATATCCCGAAGAATACAGCGAATCCTGGCTGGACGGTAGCGCGAAAAGGCCGCCCGGCCCAGTGCCGGTCAGTCGGCCAGCATGCCGGCCATGGCAGCGATGTCCTCGGCCGCCGCCGCCCGGGCGGTGGCCTCGATGGAGCGGTAGCGCCGTATCAGTTCGCGGCCCACGTCGGTCACGACGGTGCCGCCGCCGCGCGCGCCGCCGGCGGCGCTTTCGACCGCGGGTTCGCGCAGGGACCGGTTCAGCTCGTCCACCAGCAGCCAGGCGCGGCGATACGACATGCCCATCCGCTGGGCGGCGGCGGTGATGGAGCCCGCATCCAGGATCGCTTCCAGCAGCGCGATCTTGCCCGGTCCGATCGCGATGGTGCTGTCGCGGTAGACCCGCAGCCGGAACTGGAAGCGGGGCTTGGTGGAGGTATCCATGGCACGAGGAGAAAGCATCGGTGATGCCGCCGATTGTAGGCGCATAGGCGGGCGCGCGGGACGCCTCGCCAGGGCGCTCGTTCAGTCCGTGCCCAGCCTGAACCGGAATACCGTCCCGGGTCCGCCCTCGTCGACCAGGCGGATGTCGCTGCCATGCAGCGCCAGCATGCGCTGCACGATCATCAGGCCCAGTCCGCCGCTGTCCTGCGCCTTGCGGCCCCAGGCGGGAATCCGCTTGAACAGGCGGGGCCGCAGCGCCTCGGGAATGCCCGCGCCGGTATCGCGGACGTCGATCCGCACGCCGTTCCCGGCCGCCGCCAGCCCCACCGTGATCCGGGTGCCGGGTGGATTGTGGCGAATGGCGTTGTCCAGCAGGTTGGTCAGCACGCGCTCGATCATGGCGATGTCGGCATGGACCTGCGGCAGTGCCGGCGGGATCTCGGTCTGCAAGCGCTGGCCGCGCGCCTCGGCCGCCAGTTCGAACTTCTGCACCACGTCCTGCACCAGGTCGGGCAGGGCGAAGGTCTCCCGCTCGGGCTGGACCAGGCCCGACTCCAGGCGCGCCAGCTCGAACAGCGCCTGCGCCAGCACGCCGACCTTGCGGCTCTGGTCCAGCGCGATGTCCAGGTAGCGGTGGCGCTCGGCCTGGGTCAGCAGGCCGTCCTTGACGCGCAGGGTTTCCAGGTAGCCGTGCAGCGAGGTCAGGGGCGTGCGCAGGTCGTGCGAGATGTTGGCCACCAGTTCCCGCCGCTGCTGGTCCTGGCGGGTCAGCTCGCGCCACTGCTCGGCGATGCGCCGGCTCATCTGCGCGAAGGCGGCGCGCAGCGTGGCGATCTCGTCGCGCCGGCCGTCGTCGGGCGGCGGCTCCAGCGGCGCCACGGGCGCATCGCCGGCGGCATCGAAACTGCGCACGGTATCGGCCAGCGCGCGCAGGGGGCGGGTGATCAGGCGGAAGGCAACCAGGCCCATGATCAATCCCAGCAGCGCGACCAGCCCCATGGCCAGGCCCGTCATGCGCCACACCGAATGGCGGGCGAGTCCGGCGGCCAGCGCATCGTGCGTCTCGCCTTGCAGGATGACGTAGACGTAGCCGGCTTCCTTGCCGTCGACGCGCACCGGGGCGGCGTTGAACACCTTGTGCGCATCCGCGCCCCGCGGGTCGTCGCCGAGTATGGGCAGTTCGGCGCCGGCCATCAGGCGGCGCACCGGCGCCAGGTCGACGCGATCGCGCACGAGGCGGCCGGGCGGGGCCGCATGGCCGACGATGCGCCCGTCGGGATCGAGCAGGTAGAGTTCCACCGCGGGATTGACCGCCATCAGCTTGTCGAACAGATCGCGCACGGCATCCGGCTTCCAGCCGCTGGCGTCCATCAGTTGCGCCGTGCCGGCGATGTGCGCGGCCAGCCCGCTGGACAATTGCTGCACGACCTCCTGTTCGTGGCGCGCCGCGGCCCGGATCTGGAACAGCAGCGAGATCCCGCTGCAGGCCAGCAGCAGCACGGCGAACACCAGGGACAGGCGCTGCGTGAGCGACAGGCGTTTCATGGCGCGGCGGCCTCGTCCTGCGCGCCGGATGTGAACTTGTAGCCCCGGCCCCATACCGTCAGGATGCGCCGGGGTTCGGACGGGTCGTCCTCGATCTTGGTGCGCAGGCGGTTGATGTGCGTATTGACCGTATGCTCGTAGCCGTCGTGCTGGTAGCCCCACACCTCGTTCAACAGGTCCATGCGCGAGTACACCTTGTCGGGATGCCGCACGAAGAAGGCCAGCAGGTCGAACTCGCGCGGCGTCAGGTCGATGGCCCGGCCGTTCAGCAGGGCCGTGCGGGCCAGCGGATCCAGGTCCAGGCCGTGCAGCGACAACAGCCCGGCCTCGATGCGCGCATGGCGCGCCAGGGCGTCCACGCGGCGCAGCAGCGCCTTGACGCGCGCCACCAGTTCCAGCATGGAGAAGGGCTTGGCCAGATAGTCGTCGGCGCCCAGTTCCAGCCCGACGATGCGGTGGACTTCGCTGGAACGCGCGCTGGTGATGATGATCGGGGTGTAGCGCGCCATGGCGCGGGCCCGGCGGCAGATTTCCAGCCCGTCCACGCCGGGCAGCATCAGGTCCAGGACCAGGGCGTCCCAGGCGCCGCTCTCGAGCATGTGCATGCCTTGCGCGCCGTCGGCCGCATGCTCGACGGCATAGCCCTCGTCGCGCAGGTGCATGCGCAACAGTTCGGCGATATGGGCATCGTCCTCGACGATCAGGACGCGCTTGGCCCGTTCCATGAGTCTGCCTGTGAAAAACCGTAGACCACATTCTCGCCAATCCTGGCGCGGGAATTCATCACATTTATTTTAAGTTTGCGTGAGGACTCCGGTATGGCGGGGGGCCAACAATGCGGCAAACCCTGAACGGAGAGCCCGCATGTCCCTGACGGCCGACCCGGCGATGCACGCCCCCGCCTCCAGCCCGCCCCCCATCCACCCCGCCTGGGTGCGCATCGCGCATGGCCTGAACGCGGTGGCCGTGCTGGTCATGGTGGCAAGCGGATGGCGCATCTACAACGCCTCGCCGCTGTTCGGCTTCACGTTCCCGGAGGCGATCACCCTGGGCGGATGGCTGGGCGGCGCGCTGCAATGGCACTTCGCGGCCATGTGGCTGCTGGCGGCCAACGGCCTGGCCTATCTCGCGCTGAACCTGGCGACCGGCCGGCTGTTCCGCCGCTTCCTGCCGCTTTCGCCACGCGGCGTGCTGCGCGACATGGCGGCGGCGCTGCGCGGCCGCCTGGTCCACGACGACGCGCGCCGCTACAACCAGGTGCAGCGCCTGGCCTACCTGTTCGTCATGCTCGACATCGCGCTGCTGGTCGTATCGGGACTGGTGCTGTGGAAACCGGTGCAATTCGGCATGCTGCGCGAGCTGCTGGACGGCTACGAGACGGCGCGCCGCGTGCACTTCGCGGCGATGGCCGCGCTGGTGGGATTCGTGGTCCTGCACCTGGCCATGGTGGCGCTGGTACCCCGCACCCTGCGCACCATGATCCTGAAAAAATAGGAGGCGGCCATGGAAAAACGCTCCCGCCTGTCCACTGCCGATGCCGAACTGGCGCTGCGCGAAGCCCGGCAACTGCTGGCCCCCCGGATCGAACTGCCCGAGCGGCGGGCCTTCCTGACCCGCACGCTGTCCCTGGGCGGACTGGCCCTGCTGACGGGCTGCGAAGTCACCAGCCAGTCCGGCGTCGAGCAGGCGCTGTCGGCCGTCTCCCGCTTCAATGACCGGGTGCAGGGATGGCTTTTCGATCCGAATGCCCTGGCGCCGACCTATCCCGCGTCCATGATCACCCGCCCCTTTCCCTTCAACGCCTACTACGGCGTGGACGAGGCCCCCACGGTGGACGAGGCGGACTACCGGCTCGAGATCGCCGGCCGAGTGGCCGACCGCCGGCCATGGCGCCTGGCCGACCTGCGGGCCCTGCCCCAGGCCGAGCAGATCACCCGGCACATCTGCGTGGAGGGTTGGAGCGCCATCGGCCGCTGGGGCGGCGTGCGCTTCCCGGACTTCCTGGCCCGCATCGGCGCCGACACCAGCGCCCGATACGTGGGCTTCAAGTGCGCGGACGACTACTACACCAGCATCGACATGGCGACGGCCCTGCATCCGCAGACGCTGCTCACGCTGAGCTACGACGGACGCACGCTGCCGCGCGAATACGGCTTTCCCATGAAGCTGCGCATGCCGACCAAGCTTGGCTACAAGAATCCCAAGCACGTCCGGGCGATCTTCGTCACCAATGCCTACCCGGGCGGGTACTGGGAAGACCAGGGATACAACTGGTTCGGCGGCAGCTGAGCCGAGGTTCCATACGGCGCGGATTCCCCGCGCCCTCTTTCGACCCACGCTTCAAGGAGCGACGCATGAAGAAACTGACCCCTCTCGTTCTTTCCCTGGGCATGGCCCTGGCCGCCGTCACGGCCCACGCCGCCGACACCATGGGCAAGGACAACATGGCCAAGGACGGCATGGGCAAGGACGCCATGTCCAGGACCGCGCCCGCCAAGGACGCGATGAAGAAGGACGACATGAAGAAAGATGCCATGGCCGGCGACAAGATGAAGCACGACGGCATGAAGAAGGACGGAATGGCCAAGGACTCCATGTCGAAGGGCGGCATGGGCGATGGCATGAAGAAATAGCCCGTCCGCCTACCCCCGCAACCGGCCGTAGTCCACGATCCGGCCCGCCAGCGCGCTGGCGGCCACCGAATACGGGCTGGCCAGCCACACGCTCCCGGGCCCCGAGCGGCCCGGGAAATTGCGGTTGATCGCGCTGATGGTGACCTGCGAGGCCGAGGTCGACTGGCCCGGCCCGCAATTGGCGCACGAACCGCAGCCCGGCATGACCAGCTCCACGCCGGCACGCTCGAAAACGTCCAGATAGCCGCGCTGCTCGCAATAGCGCTTGACCTCCATCGTGCCGAACTGCAGGTAGAAGCGGGTGTGCGGCGCGATGCGCAGCCCCTGGTCCAGGCCCCATTTCAGGACCTCGTGGTAGGCGTCGAAATCGGCGCGCTTGCCGCCGGTACAGGAACCGCCGTAGGCGATGTCGACGGCAACCTCGCCATCCAGCTCGGCGATGGCCACGCCGTTGCCCGGATCGCCCGGGCGCGCCGCCATGGGCCGCACATCCGCTCCGTCGATGCGGATCACGCGGCGGTAGATGGCGTCCGCATCGCTGGCCATCCAGTCCTCCAGTGCGAAGTCGATGCCGCGCCGTTCCTTCAGGAAGGCCACGGTGCGTTCGTCCGGTTCGACGATGCCGGTGAACCCGCCCAGCTCGGCCACCATGTTGGTCAGCGTGGCGCGCTCGTCCACCGACATGGCGCGCACCGCCTCGCCGCCGTATTCGAACACCGCGCCGATGGCCTCGCCGTTGCGCACGGCCTCGGACCGCAGCAGCACCAGCACGATGTCCTTGGCGGTGACGCCGGGCGCCAGCGTGCCCGAGACCTCCACGCGCAGGGTCTCGGGCACCTTGCAGCGCACGTAGCCGGTGGCCCAGCTGTTGGCCATGTCGGTCGAACCCACGCCGAACGCCAGGCAGCCCAGCGCGCCCGCGTGCGGCGTGTGCGAGTCGGTGCCGGCCACGACCTCGCCCGGCAGCGCGTGGCGCTCGGCCATCAGCGCGTGGCAGATGCCTTCGGATCCGCTGCCGTCGGGCAGCTGGCCATAGTGGCGCACCGGATAGTCGTCGATAAAATCATGGTGTCCCTGCACCAGGGTCGCCACGCGCGGCAGCAGTCCGCCCTTGATGTGCGGCACGCTTTGCGGCGCCAGGACCAGGTGGTCGTGGAAGGCCACGATGCGGTCAGGGTCGCGCAGCGGCGCCGGCTTGCCGTAGGCCAGGTGCATCAGGTGCGCGCTCATGCCGGTGAAGTAGTCGTGGCTGAAGCGCCAGTCGGCGCGGATGAACACACCGCTGCCGCGCCCGGCCTCGACGGTGTCGGGATGCAGGTGCCGGTGGATGATCTTCTCGACCAGCGTCAGCCCCTGGCCCCCGGCGCGCGGCGTGGAAGCCGTGTCGGCGCGCAGCGCCTGCCGGCTGTAGGCCATCAGCCCGCCGCTGCGGATGATGGCCTGCGTCAGCGCGTCGCGGCCCTTCAGGAACAGTTCGATGGGAATGGATTCGCCGGCCTCGATCCGGCGCAGCACGCCGAAATCCGTCGTGGTCAGGATGCCGATGTTGTCGCAGTTCTGCTGGTAGATGCGCTCGAAGCTCTCGGCCACGATCAGCCGTATGCCGGCCGACAGCTCGGCCAGCGGGCTGTGCTCGCGCGACGAACCCTTGCCGTAGCGCTTGCCCGCCACCGTGATGCCGAAACCGCCCTGGCGCACGGCGTCCTCGCCTATGGGCAGCTCGTCGCCGGCCTTGAACCCGACGTAGGGATAGCGGCCCAGGCGCTCGTCGTAGACCAGCATGGTCGTGACCGGCGTGATCTCGTCGGTCGACACGTCGTCGCGCAGCGGCCCGGCCTGGGCGAGCGAAACGGATTCGCCGGCCAGCTGGCGGCGGATACAGGACGGATCGCGCGACAGGTAAAGCACGCGGCCCTCGAAACGGATGCTGTCTTGCATGAACGACTCCTTTGTCCCACTGTAGGGGAAGGGCCGTCCATGCATAAAGCCTCGTTTCGACACTCCAGCCATCTCGCTCCGAGATCGCTGGCCGGACTTACTCCTGGCGAAACAGGTGAGCCACGCCCAGCGCGTTCTCGGCCGGCACCATGAAGCGGCCCGGGCCGTCCACGATGGGGAAGCCCGCCTGCGCCACCCACGCCCGCGCCGCGGCCAGGTCGCGCACGCCGAAGGTCGCGGCCACGATGGCCGGCGCCGGCGCCATCAGCGTGCCGGGCAATTCGACGCCGGCCTGCTCGGGCCCCATGAAGCGCAGGGCGGTGACCACCGGCAGCCGGATCAGGAACGAACCGTCGTCCTGCCTGACGCTGGGCTGGCCGCTCAGCACCGCGTAGCGTGCCGCGGTCTGCTCGGGATGCTCGGACACCAGCAGGATCTCGGCCAGCGAGGTCGCGCCGTTGGCATGGCCCAGGTAACGGGGTTGGTGGACGTATTCGGGATTGCGGTGGCGAGCCGCCTGGATCAGCCCCTCGGGCGTGGCGGCGCTGTCGAAGTGAACGCAGTCGAAGCGCGCGGTGCGCATGCCGTCCTCGGTGCCGATGTCGCGCTGCAAGGCGATCACGCCGGAATTGGCGACCTTGCTGTCCTCCAGGCGCCGCTGCACGGTCGCGGCATCGGTGCAGCCGAAGCAGATGATGTGGGCGCCCTGGAACTTGTCCACGAACCGCTCCCATCCCCAGTCCATGGCGCCGGGGTTCACGATGCCCAGCACCTCGATGTAGTTCTTCGGGAAGATCGCGCAGCGGTTGCCGGTCGCCATGGGCACGGGCGCCTCGCCCGGCGCCTTGGAGCCCGAATGCACGGACAGCGGGCTCAGCGTGAAGCCCAGGCGCTCGTACAGGGCGCAGGCCTGGTCCATGTCGCGCACGGCGATACCCAGGTGGTTGACCGAATCGATGTCTCCGCTCATTGGATCCTCCTTCGTTGCAATGGCATCCATACTGGCATCGCGCCGCCGCCGCGGTCTTGCGCCGGAGTGCAACGCCGCTTGTCACCCAGCGCAATACAGCGCAGGACATTCCTGCGCATGCGGTACTGCACTCCACGACAAGAGCGCGGCGGCGGCGGACGCCATACTCGCTCCGAACTGGCAATGGAGTGCGACATGGGCGTTGATGCAAGCGGGTTCGTGGAAGTCGGCCTGGAGGAAGGGCGATTGCGCGGCGCGCGCCGGGACGGCGTGCTGTGGTTCTCGGGCGTGCCGTATGCCCGGCCGCCCGTGGAATCCTTGCGCTTCGCTCCACCCGAGCCGCCGCGGCCGTGGACGGGAACGCGCGACGCGACCCGCCCCATGCCCATCGCGCCACAGGCTGCCTCGCGGCTGGCTGCGGTCATGGGCGACTTCTCGCGCCAGCAGGACGAGGACTGCCTGCAACTGACGATCGCCACGCCGGGCGTCGATGGCGGCCACCGGCCCGTGATCGTCTGGCTGCATGGCGGCGGATTCTCCAGCGGCGGCGGCGGACTGGACTGGTACGACGGCTGCCGGCTGGCGCGCGAGGGCGACGCCGTGGTCGTGGGCGTGAACTACCGGCTGGGCGCGCTGGGCTACCTGTACGCAAACGGGCTCTCGCCCGGCAACCTGGGGCTGCTGGACCAGGCCCGGGCCATACGCTTCGTGCGCGAACACGCACGCGATTTCGGCGGCGACCCGGACGCCATCACGCTGATGGGCCAGTCGGCCGGCGCCAACGCGATCGCCGCGCTGTTCGCGGGCGGACATGCCGGACCGGGCATACGCCGGGTCATCCTGCAAAGCGGCGCCTACGGCATCGGGGCGCTGGACACGGACCGCGCGGGCGAAATGGGCGAACGCTTCCTGCATCACCTGGGCCTGGCGGATGCGCCGGACCGCGCGCGGGATCTTTCCGTGGCCACCATCCTGGCCGCGCAGGGCGCCGTCGCGCGCGAGACCGCGCAGCTGGGCGAAACCGCGCCGCCCTTCCACCTGCTGGCCCATCCGCCCGGCCTGCCGGCGGACTTCCGCTTCGACACGCTGGCGGCCGACGCCATGGCCGGCGTCGAAATACTGATGGGCGTGACAGCGCGCGAATGCCAGGCCTTCTTCGCGCGGGACCCGCGCATGGCCTGCCTGGACCACGACGGCGCGCAGGCGCGCCTGCAGGCGCTGTACGGCGACGCGGCGGCCGGCGACTATGCCCGCCGCCACCAGGCGCGTCCCGACATCCACGCGGCCGACCTGTTCAGCGACTGGATCTCGGATTTCGTCTTCGATACGCCAACGCTGCGCTACGCGGACCGCGCCTCGGCGGCGGGCGCCGGCGTGTATTTCTACCGCTTCGACTGGCAGCCGCCCGCATCCGACTTCGGCAGTTGCCACTGTCTGGAGCTGCCCTTCCTGATGGGCACCGAGCGCGCCTGGAACGGTTCGCCGATGCTTGGGCCGGGCGGCCCGCAGGCGATCGAACGCCTGTCGGCCACGATGCGCGCGGCCTGGCTGGCCTTCGCGCGCAACGGCGTGCCGGCGGCGCCGTCGCTGCCCGCATGGCCGCGCTACGCGCGCGACACGCGACTGGCCATGCATCTGGACGACCAGCCGCGCGTGGGGAACGCTCGTGCCTGAGAATGCGCCCCTGGCCGCCCCGGCCACCGTGATACGCGGGGTAACGATCCTCGATCCGGAAGCGGCCGGCCAGCCGTTCCAGGCCGACCTGTCCATCGCGGGCAAGCACATCGCACGCATCGTCCCGCACGGCACGATGCCGCTGCCCGCCGCGGCACGCGTCGTCGACGGCTCGCGCTGGCTGGCCGTGCCGGGACTGGTCAACGCGCACTACCATTCGCACGACGTCCTGCTCAAGGGCTGCTTCGACGTCATGTCGCTCGAGCGCTGGACCTTCCGCGCGCTGCCGCGCTATTTTCCGCCGCGCTCGGACGACGAGCTGCGCCTGCGCACGCTGGTGGGCGCGGCCGAATGCCTGCTGGGCGGCATCACGACGGTGCAGGACATGCTGAGCCTGTGGCCTCTCGACCGGCGCCAGATCGAGGTCGTGCGGCGCGCCTACGAGGACGCCGGCCTGCGCGTCGTGCTGGGCATGCAGGTCGCCGACGTGGGCGCGCTCGACACCATGCCGTTCCTGCGCGACGTCCTGCCGGCCGAGGCCGCGGCGCTGGCCGCCGGTCCGCCGCCGCCAGCCGGCATGCGCGACGCCGTGGCCGAGATGGCGGACATCCTGGCCGCCCATCCCGCGCGCGGCGATGACCGGGTGAGCTGGGCCGTCTGCCCGTCCAGCCCCGAGCGCTGCGGCCCGGCGCTGCTGACGGCCCTGCGCGACCTGGCCCGCGAGCACGGCCGCCGCATGTTCTCGCACGTAGCCATCTCGCGCATGGAGGCGGTGGCGGCCCGCGAATTGTTCAAGGCAGACGGCGGCTCGCCCATCCGCTACCTGGCGCGCCTGAACCTGCTGGGCCCCCGGCTGACGCTGGCGCACGGCGTCTGGCTGGACCGCCGCGACATGGCCATGCTGGCGAAGTCGGGTACGCGCATGGTGCTCAATCCCATGAGCAACCTGAAGACCAAGAACGGCATCGCCCCGCTGCGCCGCTACCTGGACCACGGCGTGGGCGTCGCGCTGGGCTGCGACAACTGCTCGTGCTCGGACGCGCAGAACATGTTCCAGGCCATGAAGCTGGCCGTGCTGCAGGCAGCCGTCACCGACCACGACGAAGGCCCGCCCCAGGCCGCCGACGCGCTGCGCGCCGCCACGCTGGGCGGCGCGCAGGTCCTGGGCCTGGAACGGGACATCGGCCGGCTGGCGGAAGGCCGCAAGGCCGACATCACCTTCCTGGACCTGCGCGATCCGGTCTACCTGCCGCTCAACGACGCCGCGCGCCAGGTGGTGTTCGGCGAAAGCGGACGAGGCGTGGCCGCCGTGATGGTGGACGGACGCATGCTGGTCGAGAACGGCCGCCTGGCTTCCATCGACCTCGAAGCCGTCCGCCGGGAGCTGGCCGGCCGCCTGCCCGCGCTGGAGCGCGATGCCCGCGACGCGGCGGCGCGCGCCGCGCGCCTGGACCCCTACCTGCGCCTGGCCCACGAACGGGCGCTGGGCGTGAAGCTGGGCATGCGCCGTTTCGCGGAGCTTGCCTCACGGGGCTAGGGAACACCCCCGGTCGGACGTGCGCCAGGACTCAACCGGTCATGCGCTGACGCGCAAGCGCCCGCCCGCGAACCCTTCCACTATGCCTCTGCACAACACCAAGACGTTCCGATAACCTCCCGCCTGGGGAACCCCATGAAACGCATCCATTCCCGAATCGCCCTGGCCACGCTCGCCGCCGGCCTGGCACTGACCGGCACCGGTGCCGGCGCGGCCGAACCCACCATACGGATCGGCGTGATGAGCCCGAACACCGGTCCCTACGCCGCCATCGGCGAGGACGTCCGCAACGGCTTCCAGCTCTACCTGGACGAAGTCGGGGCCAAGGTGGGCGGCGCCCGGCTCGAACTGGTCTTCGAGGATTCCCAGGCCAAGCCCGACGTGGGCCTGACCAAGGCCAGGAAGCTGGTGGAAAGCGACAAGGTGGCCTTCCTGGGCGGCGTGGTGTCGTCCAGCGTCGCCTACGCCCTGCGCGACTACGTGGTGGAAAAGAACATTCCCTACGTCGTCTCGGTGGCCAGCGCCGACGGCCTGACGCAGCAACTGGCCGCGCCCAACATCTTCCGCACCAACAGCTCCGGCAGCCAGGCCAGCCATCCCTTCGGCAAGTGGCTGTACGACAAAGGCTATCGCCGCCTGATCCTGGTCGCCACCGGCTACGCCGCGGGCTTCGAGCAGACCGGCGGCATCGCCCGCACCTTCACCCAGGCCGGCGGCAAGATCGTGCAGACGCTGTATCCGCCGCTGGGCACCGCCGACTTCGCGCCCTTCCTGTCCAGCATGAAAGTCAAGGACGCCGACGCCGTGGCCGCGGTGTTCGCCGGCTCGGAGGCCATCAAGTTCGTCAAGCAGTACGACGAGTACGGCCTGAAGGGCACGCTGCCCCTGGTCAGCTCCAGCATGCTGACCGACGACATGATCCTCGAGGCGCAGGGCAAGTCGGCCCTGGGCATCCTGTCGTCCTCGCACTACTCGGCCCGCGTGAAGACGCCCGAGAACGAGGCCTTCGTCAAGGCCTACCAGAAGCGTTTCGGCCGCACGCCCACTTTCTATTCGGAAGGCTCGTACGTGGCCGCGCGCGCCATCGGCGAGACCATCAAGGCGCTGGGCGGCGACGTCTCGGACAAGGCCAAGGTGAACAAGACGCTGGCGGGCGTGAAGTTCGCCGCGCCGCGCGGACCGTTCCGCTTCGACGACTACCGCAGCCCCGTGCACGACATCTACGTGTTCGAAGTCAAGCGGGTGGACGGCAAGCTGGTCAACGAACCCGTCACCAAGGTGCCGGCCATCTCCCAGTTCTACACCTGGGAGCCCAAGGCATTCCTGGAGATGAAGCCCTACCGGGACATCGCCAACGAGTGGGCGAAGTAGCGAGCGGGCCGTTCCATGTCTTTCTACTCGATCCAGATACTGAACGCGCTGTCGCTGGCGATGCTGCTGTTCCTGATCGCCGCGGGCCTGTCCATCATCTTCGGCCTGATGCGCATCATCAACCTGGCCCACGGCTCGTTCTACCTGCTGGGCGGCTACTGCGGGCTGAGCGTGCTGGCGCGCACCGGCAGCTTCTGGCTGGCGCTGCTGGCCGCCGCCGCCGTGGTGGGCCTGGTCGGCGTCGTCCTGCAGCGAATGTTGCTGCAACGCGTGCAGCACAACGAGCTGGGCCAGGTACTGATGAGCTTCGGCGTGCTGCTGGTGATCTCGGACTTCGCCCTGTGGTTCTGGGGCGGACTGCCGCAGACCCTGGAGCGGCCGGAATTCCTGGACGGCGCGCTGCGCTACGGCGGCATGGTGTTCCCCAAGTACCGCGTGGCGCTGATCGCCTGCGGCGCCGCCGTCGCGCTGGCCCTGTGGCTGCTGATCGAGAAGACCCGCATCGGCGCCATCATCCGCGCCGGCGTGGACGACCCGGGCATGGTGCGCGCCCAGGGCATCGACATCCGGCTGGTGTTCACGCTGGTGTTCGCCGCCGGCGCGGCCCTGGCCGGGGTCGCGGGCGTGCTGGGCGGCGCCATGCTGGGCATCTATCCCGGCGCCGACTTCGAGGTCATGCTGCAGGCCTTCGCCGTGGTCGTGATCGGCGGCCTGGGCAGCCTGAAGGGCGCGCTGTACGGCAGCCTGCTGATCGGCTTCGCCGACACGCTGGGCAAGGCCTTCATTCCCGAGCTGGCCATGTTCACGATGTTCGTTCCCATGGTGGCCATGCTGGTCATCCGGCCCAACGGCCTGTTCGGCCGCGCATGAGGCAAGCCATGACCGCTTCCCGATTCTCTTCCCCCTGGCTTGCCACGGCGCTGGGCACAGCCGCGCTGGTCGTGCTCGGGCAGGGGCTGTCGTCGTACGGCGCCGGCCTCGTCATCGACTGCCTGGTGTTCGCCATCCTGGCGCTGGGCCTGAACCTGCTGCTGGGCTACGCGGGGCTGCCGTCGCTGGGGCATGCCGCCTACTTCGGCGTGGGGGCCTACACCGCCGGGCTCGTGTACCTGCACGTGTCCACCAACTTCTGGCTGGCGGCGGCCGCCGCGATCCTGGCCGCCATGGCCGTGGCCGCGGTGTACGCGCTGCTGGCGCTGCGGACCACGGGCGTCTACTTCCTGATCATCACGCTCGCGCTGGGCCAGATCACCTGGGCCGCGGCCTTCTCGTGGCGTTCGGTCACGGGCGGCGACGACGGGCTGCGCGGCATCGGCCGGCCGGACCTGGGCCTGCCCGGCCTGTCCATCGCCGACACCGGCGGCTACTACCTGCTGGTCGTCCTGGCCACGGCCGCGGCGGTCTGCCTGATGGCGGTCCTGGCGCGATCGCCCTTCGGCCACGCGCTGCGGGGCATCCAGCAGAACGGTCCGCGCATGGCGGCGCTGGGCTACAACGTCTGGCTGTACAAGTACCTGGCCTTCATCATCTCGGCGGGCTTCGCCGGCTACGCGGGCGTGCTGTTCGTCTTCTACAAGGGCTTCGTCAGTCCCGAGTCGGTCGGCATCGTGATCTCGGCCGAAATCACGCTGATGGTCATCATAGGCGGCGCCGGCACGCTGGCCGGTCCGGTGCTGGGCGCCTTCATCGTGATGCTGCTCAGCCACCTGGTCAGCGGCTTCACCGACCGCTGGATCACGTGGCTGGGCCTGCTGTACGTGGCGGCCGTGCTGTTCGCGCCGCGCGGCATCGTCGCCCTGGCCCACGACCTCGTGCGCGCCCGGAGGGCCTCATGAGATCCGCGGCCATACAGCTCGAAGGCATAGGCATTTCGTTCGGCGGCCTGCGCGCCGTGTCCGACGTCTCGATCGACATCGCGGTGGGCGAGCGCCGCGTGCTGCTGGGACCGAACGGCGCGGGCAAGACCACCCTGTTCAACATGATAGGCGGGCAACTGACGCCGACCCATGGCAAGGTGCGGCTGTTCGGCGAGGACGTGACCGCGCTGCCGCCGCACCGGCGCGCGCACAAGGGCCTGGCGCGCACCTTCCAGATCACCTCGCTGTTTCAGGACGCCAGCGTGGAAGAAAACGTCCACCTGGCGGTGCGGGCCCTGTCGTCCACCCGCTACGGAATGATGCGTGGCGCGGCGGCGCCCGGGCCGGTATGGGAGCGCGTGCGGGCGCTGCTGGACGACTGGCGCTTCACCTCCGATCGCCGCACGCGTGTCTGCGACCTGTCCTACGGCGATCAGCGCAAGCTCGAGCTGGCCATGGCGGTGGCCGGCGAACCCCGGGTACTGCTGCTGGACGAGCCGACCTCGGGCCTGTCCGCGATGGAGACCGAAAGCGTCGTGACGCTGATCAAGGAACTGCCGTCCGACGTCACCGTGATCGTGGTCGAACACGACATGGACGTGGCGTTCGAGGTGGCCGACCGCTTCACCATCCTGCAGAACGGCCAGATGGTCCTGACCGGCACGGCCGAAGAAGTGCGCAACAACGCCGAGATCCGGCGCATCTATTTCGGTGAAGGCGAATGACCACGACGCATCCCCGCTTGCTCGACGTCGCGGACGTCCATACCTACTACGGCCCGAGCTACATCCTCCAGGGCGTGACCCTGGGCGCCGCCCGGGGTGAGGTGGTCGCCATCCTGGGGCGCAACGGCGTCGGCAAGACCACCCTGGTCAGCACGCTGGCGGGTTTCGTACCGCCACGGCAGGGGAAGATAAGCATTGGCGGAATAGACATCACGGGCACGACCCCGGAACGCATCAGCCGGCAGGGCATCGCACTGGTCCCGCAGGGGCGGCGCATCTTCCGTTCGCTGACGGTGCACGAGACCCTGGAGCTGGGCAGCAACCTGCGCCGCTACGACCGCGAAGGCTTGTCGTGGAGCAAGGACGAGGTCTATGCCGCCTTCCCCCGCCTGGCCGAGCGACGTAACAACCGGGCGGGTGGCCTGTCCGGCGGGGAGCAGCAGATGCTGGCGGTAGGCCGCGCCCTGGTCGGCTATCCTCGCGTCGTGCTGCTGGACGAACCGACCGAGGGACTGTCGCCGCTGCTGGTCAAGGAACTCCACGCGGTGCTGGTCGAGGTCAAGCGGCGCGGCTCGACGCTGCTGCTGATCGAGCAGCGCCTGAAGTTCGCGATGGCGCTGGCCGACCGCGTGCTGCTGGTGAACAAGGGGCGCATCGTGTTCGAGTCCACGCCCGAGGCCCTGCAGGCCGCCGAGGAGGTCCGGGACCGCTACCTCGGTGTCTGATCCCCCGCTTGGCAACCCGGGAATACGAGGCCCCGCCCGGCGGCCACCGGCGTCCAGTCTGTGTTACGTTGGACGAGCATGGTCCGATGCGCGCGCCGCAGCCGGGCGGGAACCTGGAGGAACGCCATTCAATGGGTATGCATATCGGACACCCGCCGCAGGACATGTGGGGCGCCATGCCGGGCGGGCCGTTCGGTAGCCAGGACCTCGTCAGTTCGGACAACGTCGAGCAGTACACCCGGCTGGTCAGCAGCCAGATCGCCCGGGTCGAGATCGGCACCGCCAGCCGCAACCGCTTCCAGCACCAGATCGCGCGCACCAGCGTCGGCCCGCTCAACTTCATCTACATCCGCTCCGATCCGCTGGAGATCCATCGCACGGCCCGGTGCATAGAGCGCGACAACCAGAACGAATACCTGGTCGGGATCAACCTGGTGGGCAACGCCGTCGTCAGCCATCCGCACCAGCGGACGGTGGTGGACGCCGAAAGCCTGTTCCTGCTGGACAAGGCCATTCCCTACCGGTCCACGCACGACGACGCCACCGCGCGCCTGCTGGTGTCCGTCCCGCGCCGCCTGCTCGAGAGCCGGCTGCCCGACCCCAGCCATTTCCTGTCTGTCACGCCCAGCATCCGCAACGGTATCGGCCGGCTGGCGGCCCACCACCTGGGCCTGCTGGCGCAGGAAGGCCTGCTGCTGAACAACAATACGCGCATCCAGGCCATCGACATGGCGCTGGATCTGGTTGGACTGGCGTTCCAGGGCGGAGAGACCGCCCCCGATCTCGAGGCCGGCGCGCCGCCACAAAGCGCCGCCCTCCTGTTGTCGCGCGCCAAGGCCTACCTGCGCTGCCACCTGGACGATCCCGACATGGATCCGGCCACGGTCGCCAAGGCCATGAACATCTCCAAGCGCTACCTGCACAAGCTGTTCTCGACCGCCGACACGACCTTCGGCACCTGGGTCCGGGAAGAACGGCTGACGCGAGCCAACGCGATGCTGGTGGACCCGCGCTTCGACCACATCTCCATCACCGAAATCGCGCTGCGCCAGGGCTTCAACGACATTCCGCATTTCAGCCGCCAGTTCCGGGCGCGGTACGGCTATCCGCCGCGCATGGCGCGCACCGACGCCATACGCATGACGCAGTGACCCCCCGCCATCGGCGACGGCAGCCCTCTCCAATCGTCATCCCACGCCGTATCCGGCGCTCCTATCATGAAAGCCCGCCGGCCCTGCGCCGGCCCGCGATGATGGATGACCAAGCATGCCGCGCACGCTCTACGACAAACTCTGGGACACGCACGCCTTCGCCGCCGAAGCCGACGGCACGAGCCTGCTGTACATCGACCGGCACCTGATCAACGAGGTATCGAGCCCGCAGGCCTTCGAGGGCCTGCGGCTGGCCGGCCGCGCGCCGTGGCGCGCCGATTCCTGTCTGGCGATCGCCGACCACAACGTTCCCACCACCGACCGCAGCCAGGGTATCGACGATCCGTTCTCGCGCGCGCAGGTGGGCGCGCTGGAGGACAACGCCCGCACGTTCGGCCTGACCTTCTTCGGCATGCAGGACCGGCGCCAGGGCATCGAGCACGTGGTCGGCCCCGAACAGGGCGCGACGCTGCCCGGCATGACGGTGGTGTGCGGAGACTCCCATACCAGCACGCACGGCGCCTTCGCCTGTCTGGCGCACGGTATCGGCACCTCGGAAGTCGAGCACGTGCTGGCCACGCAGACGCTGATCGCGCGCAAGATGAAATCCATGCTGGTGCGCGTGGAAGGCGCGCTGCAGCCCGGCGTGGTGGCCAAGGACATCGTGCTGGCGCTGATCGGCCGGATAGGTGCGGCCGGCGCCACCGGCCACGCCATCGAATACGCCGGCTCGACGATACGCGCGCTGTCGATGGAAGGCCGCATGACCATCTGCAACATGTCCATCGAGGCCGGCGCGCGGGCCGGCATGATCGCGGTGGACGACACCACCATCGACTACCTGCGCGGCCGGCCGTTCTCGCCCAAGGGCGAACAGTGGGACCAGGCCGTGGCCTGGTGGCGCACGCTGCAATCGGACGAGGGGGCGGCGTTCGACACGGTGGTGGAGATCGATGCGGCGTCCATCCTGCCGCAGGTCACCTGGGGCACCTCGCCCGAGATGGTTGTGGCCGTGGACGGCAAGGTACCGGATCCCGACGCCGAAGCCGATCCGGTCCGCCGCGAAGGCATGCGCAAGGCACTGGCCTACATGGGGCTGGCGGCCAATACGCCCATCGCCGACATTGCGCTGGACAAGGTGTTCATCGGCTCGTGCACCAACTCGCGCATCGAGGACCTGCGCGCCGCCGCCGCCGTGGTCAAGGGCCGCAGCAAGGCGCCCAACATCCGGCTCGCGATGGTGGTGCCCGGCTCCGGGCTGGTGAAGGCGCAGGCGGAACAGGAAGGCCTGGACCGCGTCTTCATCGACGCCGGTTTCGAGTGGCGCGAGTCCGGCTGTTCCATGTGCATGGCGATGAACGCCGACCGGCTCGCGCCGGGAGAACGCTGCGCCTCGACCTCCAACCGCAATTTCGAAGGCCGGCAGGGCGCCGGCGGACGCACGCACCTCGTCAGCCCCGCGATGGCGGCGGCCGCGGCCATCGCCGGCCGCTTCGTCGACGTGCGCGCCCTGTAAGGAGTCCATCATGGAAAAATTCGATCGCCTGCAAGGCCTGGTCGCGCCGCTGGACCGCGGCAACGTCGACACCGACGCCATCATCCCCAAGCAGTTCCTCAAATCCATCCGCCGCACCGGCTTCGGCCCCAACCTGTTCGACGAATGGCGCTACCTGGACCAGGGCGAACCCGGCCAGGATTGCAGCGGCCGGCCGCTGAATCCGGACTTCGTGCTGAACGAAGCGCGCTACCAGGGCGCGACCATCCTGCTGGCCCGCGCCAACTTCGGCTGCGGCTCGTCGCGCGAACACGCGCCCTGGGCCTTGCAGCAATACGGCTTTCGCGCGGTGATCGCGCCCAGCTTCGGCGACATCTTCTACAACAACGCGATGCAGAACGGCCTCCTGCCGGTAGTGCTGCGGGAGGACGAAGTGGATGCGCTGTTCGAGCTGGCCACGCAGGAAGAGCCGGTACGACTCTTGGTCGACCTCGAGGCGCAGACCGTGTCCGGTCCGGACGGCGCGCCGTCGTTCGGCTTCGACATCGCGCCCTTCCGCAAGTACTGCCTGCTGAACGGCCTGGACGACATCGGTCTGACGCTGCGCAAGGCCGACCAGATCCGCGCCTTCGAGGATGCGCACCTGCGGGCGTACCCCTGGCTGTCGTCCGCGCGCCGGAGCGCCTGATCGCATTGCCCCCTGTCGCCCGCCGTGCCACAATCGGCGCAGCGACAGGAAGGCAAGATCATGAGCAATCTCGTCCGTAAACTCGACCTGACCTCGCTGCGCCTGTTCGTCGCCGTCTGCCAGGAACGCAACATCGCGCGCGCGGCCGAACGCGAGGCCATCGCGCCCTCGGCCGTCAGCCGCCGCATCGCCGAGATCGAAGGCGTGATCGGGCAGCCGGTAATCCACCGCGAATCGCGCGGCATCTCGGTCACCCCGATAGGCGAGGCCGTATACCGCCACGCGCGGGAAGTCCTGGCCGACATCGAACGCATGGAAGCCGAGCTGTCCCAGTACGCCAGCGGCGCCAAGGGCACGATACGCATCGTCGGCAACATGTCGTCCATCGTGCAGTTCCTGCCCGAGGACATCGCCGCCTTCAAGCGTGTGTTTCCCGACGTCGACATCCAGATCGACGAACAGACCAGCAGCGAGGTGCTGCGCAGCCTGACCGAAAGCGATTTCGACCTGGGCTTCTCCAACAAGGTGCCGGGTATCGAGCGGCTCGAACACCTGCCCTACCGCAGCGACCGCCTGGTCCTGGCCGTGCCGCGCCGCCATCGCCTGGCCAAGGCGCCCGTGGTGCGCCTGCGCGACTTCATGGACGAGAACATCGTCGGCATGGGGCAGGGAACGTCGCTGACGCAATTGCTGGTCAAGGAAGCGGGACGGCTGGGCGCGACGCTGCACGTCAAGATCAGCGTCAGCAGCCTGGACGCGCTGTGCCGCATGGTCCACGTCGGCCTGGGCGTGGCGGTGGTGCCGCAGCACAGCGGCGAACTCTACGTAGGCACGCTGGACCTCGCGCTCGTCCCCATCGAGGAACCCTGGGCCGCGCGCGAACTCTTCGTGGTCTTCCGGCAACGCGAAGGCCTCTCGGCCCCCGCCGCCGCATTAGTCGACTTCTTGATGAGCCGCTAAAGAGCTACTTGGCAATGGGCATGGCGAATTCCGCGCCCTTCTCGATGCTGCTCGGCCACCGCTGCATGATGCTCTTCTGCTTCGTGTAGAAGCGCACCCCTTCCTCGCCGTAGGCATGCATGTCGCCGAACAGCGAACGCTTCCAGCCGCCAAAGCCGTGCCACGCCATGGGCACGGGAATGGGCACGTTGATGCCCACCATGCCGACCTGGATGCGGCGGCCGAATTCTCGCGCCACGTTGCCGTCGCTGGTGAAGCAGCTCACGCCGTTGCCGAATTCGTGCGCGTTGATCAGTTCGACCGCCGAGGCGAAATCGGGCACGCGCACGCACGACAGCACGGGACCGAAGATTTCCTCGCGATAGATGCGCATCTCGGGCGTCACGTGGTCGAACAGCGTACCGCCCATCCAGAACCCGCGTTCGCAGCCCGCGCCGGCCGAAGCCGCGTCGAAATGGCGTCCGTCCACCAGCAGCTGCGCGCCTTCCTCCACGCCCACGCCGATGTAGTCGCTGATGCGGCGATGCGCGCCGGCATGCACGATGGGGCCCATCTCGGCGTCCAGCTCCATGCCGTTCTTGACCTTCAGCGCATGGGTACGCTCGATCAGGCGCGGCATGATGCGGTCGGCCACGTCGCCCACCAGCACCGCCACCGAGATCGCCATGCAGCGTTCGCCGGCCGAGCCGTAACCCGCGCCCACCAGCGCGTCCACCGCCACGTCCAGATCGGCGTCGGGCATCACCACCATGTGGTTCTTCGCGCCGCCCAGCGCCTGCACACGCTTGCCGTTGCGCGCGCCGGTCTCGTAGATGCTTTGCGCGATGGGAGTCGAGCCGACGAAGGACACCGCGGCCACGTCGGGATGGGCCAGCAATGCATCCACCGCTTCCTTGTCCCCCTGCACGACGTTGAACACGCCGTCCGGCAGGCCAGCTTCCTTGAGCAGCTCGGCCATCATCAGCGAAGGCGTCGGATCGATGGGACTGGGCTTGAGCACGAAGCTGTTGCCGGCGGCGATGGCCACCGGAAACATCCACATCGGCACCATCACCGGAAAGTTGAACGGCGTGACGCCGGCCACCACGCCCAGCGGCTGGCGCAGCGTCCAGTTGTCCATGCCGGTGGAGACCTGGTCGGTGAACTGCGTCTTGAGCAGTTGCGGAATGCCGCAGGCGAATTCGACGATGTCGATGCCGCGCGCAACCTCGCCCTGCGCATCGGTGAACACCTTGCCGTGCTCGGCGGTGATGGCGCGGGCCAGCTCATCCTTGTGGCGGTTCAACAGTTCCAGGAAACGGAACATCACGCGAGCCCGGCGGATGGGCGGCACGTCGGCCCAGGCGGGGAAGGCGCGGCGGGCGGAGGCGACGGCGGCATCGACGTCGGCCGCGCTGGCCAGCGCCACCTGGCCGGAAACGGCGCCGGTGGCGGGATTGAAAACATCGGCGACGCGCGATCCCTGCACGGGCATCTTGCGGCCGTCGACCCAGTGGACGATGGAAGCGGACATGGCGGTCATCCTGATAGGAAGAAATCGAGGCCCCCAGTCTAGGGCCGCTCGGTCGATTGGATAAGCCGGCCGAAGCCGATTAAAGTGTTCAATATCTTGAACAATCCGAGCGGAAAAAAATGGCTGCCGACATCATCGGGCCCTGGGTGGCCGATATCCACCTGCTGACCGTGCTGGCCGAGACCCGCAGCTTCACCCAGGCGGCGCGGCGCCTGGGCCTGTCCAAGGCCTCGGTCAGCATGCGCATAGGCGCGCTGGAGCGCGCGGCCGGCGTGCCGCTGGTCCAGCGCACGACGCGCTCGGTGGTGCTGACCGACGCCGGCCGCGAACTGGTGGCCGACGCCACGCCGGCGTTCGAACGCATCGACGCCGGCTTCACCGCGGTAAAGGATCTGTCCGGCACGCCGCGCGGCATCGTGCGCGTCACCGCCCCCGTGGCGCTGGGCCGGCAGCACATCGCACCGAGGCTGGCGGCATTCTTCCGCGGCTATCCCGAGGTGCGCATCCACCTCGACCTGACCGACCGCTTCGTCAACCTGGCGCAGGAAGGCTACGACCTGGCCATCCGCCACACGGCGGCGGCGCCCGAAAGCTATGTCGCCTGGCCCTTGTGCGAAACGCGTTCGCTGCTGGTGGCCAGCCCCGCCTATCTGCGCCGGCACGGCGTGCCCCGGCATCCGCGCGACCTGGCGGGACACGACTGCGTGCTGTACCTGGGGCCGGGCGCCGATACCTGGACCTTCGTTCCGGCCAGCGACGAGCAGGCCGAAACGCTGTCGGTGCCCGTGCAAGGCCCCTTGAAGGCCAACAACAGCGAGGTGCTGCGCGACGCGGTACTGGACGGACTGGGCATCGGCCTGCTGCCCGACTTCAGCGCGGCGCCGGCCATGCGCCGGCTGCGGCCGGTGCTGCCGGACTGGCGCGTGCAGGGCTTCTTCGGCAACCATCTGTATGCGCTGCGCCCGTGGGCCCCGCGCGTGCCGCGCGCGGTGCAATGCTTCGTCGAATACCTGCGCGAGTCGATGGCGCAGGGCTTCCCCCTGCCGGAATAGCGGAACGCCAGCGGTATCTTCACGGCGGCCTTACGCCGCCGCGCGGTCCTCCAGCATGAAGGCCAGCGCCTCGGCACAGGACTGCTCCACCTTCAGGGTAAGCAGGTCGTCGGCGCGCGTGCGCCCCAGGTTGACCGCCGCGACCGGCAGTCCGGCCGATGCACCGGCGCGTACATAGCGGTAGCCAGAATGCACCATCAGCGACGAGCCCACCACCAGGATGGCATCGGCTTCGTCCAGCGCGCGCAGCACCGTCGCCACGCGCGGCGCGGGCACCTGTTCGCCGAAGAAAACGACGTCCGGCTTCAGGATCCCGCCGCAGGCAGGACAGGACGGCACGGCGAAACGGGAGAAATCCACCGCTTCCAGGTCGGCGTCGCCATCGGGTGCATCGGCCGCGTCCAGCGCGATCCATGCCGGGTTCACGGCTTGCAGCCGCTGCTGGAATACGGCCCGCGGTTCGCGGTGCGCGCAATGCATGCAACGGACCTCGTCCAGCCGGCCATGCAGATCCACCACTGCGCGGCTGCCCGCCGCCTGATGCAGGCCATCGACGTTCTGGGTCACCAGCATCCGCATTCTTCCGCTGGCCTCCAGCTGTGCCAGCGCGCGATGGGTGTCGTTGGGCCCGGCCTTCCCGAAGCGCCGCCACCCGATCATGCTGCGCGCCCAGTAGCGCGCCCGGGCCAGGCCGTCGCCCATGAATAACTGAAAGTCGATGGGCGGCGTACGTTTCCACTGGCCATCGGCGTCGCGATAGTCCGGGATGCCCGAATCCGTGCTGCACCCGGCGCCGGTCAGGACGAACAGGCGTTCGTACCGGCCCACGAACGCGGCCAGGGCGGAGAAAGAGGCGGATACATCCATGAACGGCTCCAGGCAGGCGACCAGAATACCCGATGCGGACATTTTCAGGCCTGTGGATAAGCTCTGGGAAGCGGGGTGTGCATACGGTGTTGAGCCTTTGTGGATAACTTTGTTTTCGTTCCCAACCCAAAAAGTTGTTCAATTTCCGGGTACACCCTGTGGACAAGCTTATCCACATGCCTAAAAATTAGGCAACTCTTTGAATCGAAAAGGTTTTTTTGATCGGGCGAAGTTATCCACAGGCTCCTATTACCTACTACGAATTGGATAGATAGTTTTAGGATAAAGCTCAAACATCTTTTCTTCCTACCGCTACGAGGGCCGCAAGCGGCCCTGGGCGCCGCTGCGCGGACGCCGGTTGACCCGGCCGGATCGAACACCTAGCATCCAGGCGTCTCATTCCTCTATAAGTAAGTACGGAGCACCCGATCCGCCATGCGTATCCTGTTGGTCGAGGACGAACCCGAATTGGCTCGATGGCTGTCAGGCACGCTGGCCCGGCACGCCGGTTTCGTCGTGGAATGGGCCGACGATGGCGTAGTCGCGGAAAAACGCCTGCAGGTCGAGGATTTCGATGCCGTCGTCCTGGATCTGGGACTGCCCGGACTGGACGGGCGGACGCTGCTGGCCAGACTGCGCGCCCGTGATGACCGTACGCCCGTCTTGATATTGACCGCACGTGATTCACTGACGGAACGCGTCACCACCCTGCACGAAGGCGCAGACGATTTCCTGCCCAAGCCCTTCAACGTGACCGAACTGGAAGCCAGACTGGCGGCGCTGATACGGCGCAGCCGGGGCAGGGAACATCCGCGTCTGGCCTGCGGGCCGCTGGTTTTCGACCTGGCCGCTCAGAAATTCCTGCTCGACAACCAACCCCTGGCCCTCTCGCCACGGGAACACTCGGTATTGCGGGCCCTGATCCAGCGCAGCGGCGAACCCATGACCAAGCAGCAGATCCTGGATCGGGTATTCGACGACGACCGCGACGTCGGGCTGGACGCCATCGAAGTCATCGTCCACCGGCTGCGCAAGCGCCTGGGCGACACCGGCGTCCATATCGTGACCCTGCGCGGACTGGGATACAGCCTGGAGCCTGCGTGACGGCTTCCTCGCCAGCAACTTCTCCCTTGCCGGCCCGGCCACGGCGGCGCAGCCTGAAAACGACCCTGCTGTGGTGGCTGCTTCCGGTCCTGGCCGTGGTAGCCGGGGGTGGCCTGTGGCTGTCGGTCAGGCTGCTGGACGACCTGACCAATGCAGCCTACGACCGGTCGCTGGCAGGCGCCCTGCGCGCCATAGACCTGAACATATCGACGGAAAGCGGTGGGTTGGCGGTGGAACTGCCCTACAGGCTGCTGCAATTTTTCGAACTGACCGCCAGCGGCAACGTGTATTTCCGGGTCTCCACCGAAGACAACCTGACCGAGATCGGCAACCCGGCGCTGCCCATGCCGGCGCATCCGCTGGTGTCGGGACGGGCGGAATTCTTCGACGCCGAGTATTTCGGCGAACCGGTCCGTGTGGGCGTGCTGGCGCGCCGGCTCGATCCTCCCCTGTATGGCGCGCAGGAACGCCAGCGGGTGGTCATCCAGGTCGCGGAAAGCATCGAGTCGCGGGCGGGCTTCACCCGGGCCGTGCTGATGCGCGCGATCGAGCGAGATACGCTGCAGATCCTGCTGAGCGCGATCCTGCTGACGGGTGGGGTGATCATCGCGCTGCGGCCGCTGGTGCGCCTGAGCGAGGAAATCGACGCGCGCGACCCGGACGACCTGCGGCCGGTGGACGACAGCCAGGTCCCGGCCGAGGTCCAGCCGCTGGTGTCCGCCATCAATCGGCACATCGCGCGGCACGACGCCCAGGCCCGCGCGCAGCGCCAGTTCCTGGACGATGCGTCCCACCAGTTGCGCACGCCGCTGACCGTGCTCAAGACCCAGGTGGATTTCGCGCTGCGCGAGACCGACCCGCAAGCGGTCCGCCAGGTCTTGCAGGCCATGCATGCCGGCGTGGACCGGTCCATACGGATGGCCAACCAGATGCTGGCGCTGGCCCGTGTCCATGATGCCTCGCTGGCCGAGGGTGGCCTGCCTTTCGTGCGGATCGACCTGGCCGAACTGGCTGGGGAATGCGTGCGCAGCCTGCTGCCGGCCGCACGCGCCAAGCAGCTGGATTACGGCATCGAGGCGCTCGGGGAAGCGTTGTGGATGCCGGGGCTGCCCGTGCTGCTGCGCGAGGCCGTGCTCAACCTGCTGGACAACGCCATTCGCTACAGCCCGGAGGGAGGCATGGTCACGCTGATGCTGCTGCGCGAGCCCGGACGGATCGTGCTGCGGGTGGAGGACAGCGGACCGGGCATGCCGGTATCCGACATCGAGCGGGCCGGCGTGCGTTTCCGCCGCGGCGAGTCCGGCAAGGGCAAGCCGGGCGCCGGGCTGGGGCTGGCCATCGCGCAGCGGATCGCGGGTCTGCACAAGGGCAGGCTGGTGCTGGAAAACCGGGAACCGGGGCCCGGCCTGCGCGCGGCCCTCGTTTTCCCCAGGTCCTGAATGCTGCTTTGCAGCACGAAAACACGGGAAATTGAAAGCCGGTTGAAAGCGCCGCGTTCGTACAGTCGCCTCGGTGCGGCCTGGCAGCCGCGACATCGACAACAAAGACAGGGAGGTGACTGATGAAACCCACAGTTCGACTGCGGGCGGCGACCTATGCCGCGGCGATGATCTTCGCGGGACTGGCCGCGCAACCGGCCGCTGCCGCGCCCGAACGGCCCGAATGCATCGCGCCCGCCAAGCCCGGCGGCGGTTTCGACCTGACCTGCAAGATCGCGCAAGGCGGTTTGCAGGAAGGCAAGTATCTGAACGGCGCCATGCGTACCGTGTACATGCCGGGAGGCATCGGCGCCGTGGCCTACAACACCATCATCGCCCAGCGGCCCGCCGAGGCCGGCACCATCGTGGCCTTCTCGGGCGGCTCGCTGTTGAACATCGCCCAGGGCAAATTCGGCCGCTACACCGAGTCGGACGTGCGCTGGGTGTCGGGCATCGGCACCGACTACGGCGCGGTCGTGGTGCGCAAGGACGCCCCCTGGAAGGACCTGAAGGGCCTGATGGCCGCCATCAAGGCCGATCCCACCAAGGTGGTGTTCGGCGCCGGCGGCACCATCGGCAGCCAGGACTGGATGAAGGCGGCGCTGACTGCGCGCGCCGCCGGCATCGACTACAAGACCATGCGCTTCGTGGCCTTCGAGGGGGGCGGCGAGACCCTGACGGCCTTGCAGGGCGGCCACGTGCAGGTGTATTCGGGCGACGCGGGCGAGGTCGCGTCCGTACTGGACGCCGGCGTGCCCATCCGCATCCTGGCCGTGTTCTCGGAACAGCGCCTGCCGGGCCGGCTGGCCGACGTACCTACCGCCAAGGAGCAGGGCTTCGACATCCAGTGGCCCATCATCCGCGGTTTCTACGTGGGACCGAAGGTCGCCGATGCCGACTACCAGTGGTGGGTAGTCACCTTCGACAAGATGATGGCCACGCCCGAATTCGCGAAGTTGCGTGAAGAACGCGGTCTGTTCCCGTTCAATAAGACCGGCAAGGACCTGGACGGCTACATCAAGCAGCAGGTTGCCGAGTACCGCAAGCTGGCCGACGAATTCGGGCTGGTGCGTAAATGAGCGGCGGCCGTGTCGTGTTGAACGACCGGCTGCTGGGCACGGCGGCGCTGGTTTTCGCCGCCGTGATGGTGTGGCAGGGCTACGGGCTCGAGGCGCCTTTTGCCTACGAGCCGGTGGGCCCGCGCGCCTTTCCCATGCTGCTGTCGCTGGTCATCGGCCTGTGCGGCCTGTGGCTGGCCGCCAAGGGCGGCAATCCGGTCGAAGCCGTGGCGGCGGGCGTCAAGGGACGCGTCGTGGCCGTGTCGGTGGCGCTGGCCGCCTACGCCTTCCTGTTCCAGTGGCTGGGCATTGTCCTGGCCACCTTCCTGATGAGCCTGCCGGTGGGCCGCGCGTTCGGCGGATCGTGGCTCAAGACGGGCATCGCCGGGCTGGTCCTGGGCGTGGCCGTGTTCCTGCTGTTCGACAAGGTGCTGGACGTGGTGCTGCCCACCGGCCTGCTGGGAGGCCTGCTTTGAACGACATCTTCGGCCATCTGGCCACGGGTTTCTCGGTCGCGTTGACGCCGCTGAACCTGCTGATCGCGGCCATCGGCTCCTTCATCGGTACCATCGTGGGCGTGCTGCCCGGCCTCGGGCCCATCAACGGCGTGGCCATCCTGATGCCGCTGGCCTTCGCGATGCAACTGCCGCCGGAAAGCTCGCTCATCCTGCTGGCCGCCGTCTACATCGGCTGCGAATACGGCGGGCGCATCAGTTCCATCCTGATCAACGTGCCGGGCGAGGCCTCGGCCATCATGACCGCGCTGGACGGCTATCCCATGGCGCGCCAGGGCAAGGCCGGCGTGGCCTTGTCCATCTCGGCCTGGAGTTCCTTCGTGGGCTCGGCCGTGGCCACCGTCGGCATCGCCATCGCCGCGCCCCTCCTGGCCCGGTGGGCGCTGGCTTTCGGGCCGGCGGAGTACTTCGCGCTGATGGTGTTCGCCTTCTGCTGCCTGGCCGGGCTGATGGGCGAGCAGCCTGTCAAGGCGCTGCTGGCCGCCGCCGTGGGCCTGGCCTTGTCCACCGTGGGCATAGACGAAAACTCCGGCATCTACCGCTATACCTTCGATTCGCTGCACCTGAGCGACGGCATCCAGTTCGTCGTGGTGGTGATCGGCCTGTTCTCCGTCAGCGAGATGCTGCTGTTGCTGGAACAGTCGGTCACGGGCAGCGCGGCGGTCAAGCCGACGGGGCGCACTCTGTTCAACATGCGTGAAGTGGCGATGACCTGGTGGGGCACGGTGCGCGGGTCGCTGATCGGTTTCGTGGTGGGGGTGCTGCCGGGTGCGGGCGCCACCGTGGCTTCGGCCATGGCCTACTCGACCGAGAAGCGCCTGGTCGAGCAGTCCGACCCGGAAGGCGCCCACTTCGGCAAGGGCGATATCCGCGGCCTGGCGTCGCCCGAGGCGGCCAACAACGCATCGGCCACGGGTTCGTTCGTGCCCATGCTGACGCTGGGCGTGCCGGGATCGGGCACCACGGCGGTGATGATGGGCGTGCTGGCGCTCTACAACATCACGCCCGGGCCCGCGCTGTTCGAGCAGCGTCCCGAGATCGTCTGGGGCCTGATCGCGTCGCTGTTCATCGGCAACGTCATGCTGCTGGCGATGAACATCCCCATGGTGGGCGTGTTCGCGCGCATGCTGTCGGTGCCGACCTGGGCGCTGGTGCCGTTCATCGTGACCGTGAGCGCGATCGGCGTGTATTCGGTACACGCGACCACCTTCGATCTCGTGATGATGGTGGCGCTGGGCGTGGTGGGCTACCTGCTGCGCAAGATGTCGGTGCCCATGGCGCCGCTCATCCTGGGGCTGGTGCTGGGCAACATGATGGAGCAGAACCTGCGCCGGGCCCTGTCCATCACCAACGGCGATACGGCCATCCTGTGGGAAAGCCCCGTCAGCATCGGCTTGTGGCTGTGCGCGGCGGCCGTACTGGTCGTGCCGGTCACGATGCGCATGCTGGCGCGGCGCAGGGCGGGGGCTTCCGGACCCGCTGCGTCGGCCTAGGCGACGCAGGCGAGGGCATGCGGGCAATCGGGCCCGCATGCCCCTTTCAGACCCGCTGCAGGCGCTCCAGCGCCGCGTCCAGCGTGCTGTCCTTCTTGGCGAAGCAGAAGCGCACCAGTTGCCGGTTCGAGGCCGGCGCGTCCGGATCGGCATGGAAGGCCGCGATGGGAATGACCGCCACGCCGTGCTCGGTGGTCAGCCAGCGCGCGAACTCGCTTTCGGGCGCATCCGATATCGCGCTGTAGTCAGCCAGCAGGAAGTAGGTGCCCGGGCAGGGCAGGGTGCGAAAGCGCGTCTGCTGCAGCCCCGCTTCCAGACGGTCGCGCTTGGCCTGGTAGAAGGCGGGCAGTTCCAGGTAATGGCGGGGATCTTTCAGGAACGCGGCCAGTGCGTACTGCATCGGGGTCGATACCGCGAACACCATGAACTGGTGGATCTTGCGGAATTCCACGGACAGGGCGGCGGGCGCGCAGCAATAGCCGATCTTCCAGCCCGTGGTGTGGAACGTCTTGCCGAACGACGATATCAGGAAGCTGCGGGCCGCCAGCGCCGGCCGGCGCGCGATGGACGCATGCCGGCGGCCGTCGAACACGATGTGCTCATAGACCTCGTCCGAGATCAGCACCACGCCCGTGCCTTCCAGGATGCGCTCGAGTTCGTCCAGGTCGCCGTCGTCCAGGACCGCCCCGGTGGGATTGTGCGGGAAATTGATCACGAGGGCGCGGGTGCGCGGCGTGATGGCGCGCCGGACCGCGTCCCAGTCGGGCCGGTAGCCGGGCGCCTCGGGCGTGGGGGGGAGCAGTTGCACCGCCACCGGCGCGGCGCCCGCCAGGCGTATGGCCGGCACGTAGGAGTCGTAGTTGGGCTCCAGCACGATGACCTCGTCGCCGGTGCCGGCCACCGCCAGGATGGCGGTCATCAGGGCCTGGGTGGCGCCGCTGGTCACGGTGATCTCCGTTTCGGGATCGTAGGCCGCGCCGTACAGCGCCTGCGTCTTGGTCGCGATGGCGGCCCGCAGCGCCGGGATTCCAGGCATGGGAGCGTACTGGTTATGGCCCGCGGCCATGGCGGCGTCGACCTGCGCCAGCAGGCCGGCGTCGGGATCGAAATCGGGGAAGCCCTGGCCCAGGTTGATGGCGCGGGTTTCCGTGGCCAGCCGGCTCATGACGGTAAAGATGGTGACGCCGACGTCCGGCAGTTTGGAATTAATCATCAGCTTGCTTGGGCCTTGGATGTACCATTCGTCTTCATCGGATCAGTCTACCTCCACGCGTCCACCGGCGGCCACGCCCGCCCGCTTCGTTCCCCATGTTCGTCCGTCTGCTGCTAGGTTTTGCCATCGCGCTTTGCGGCTCGCTGATAGCGGTCGCGCTTCACACCCCGCTGCCCTGGATGCTGGGCGCGCTGATCGCCACGGCGGCGACCAAGATCGCCGGCGTGCAGTCCCGCAGCCGGACCGAGCTGCGCTACGCGGGGCAGTGGGTGATAGGCGTGGGCCTGGGCCTGTATTTCACGCCCATGGTGGTCGACGAGATCGCGGGCAATCTGCTGCCCTTGCTGCTGGGGGCCATATTCTCGGTGGCCGCGGGGCTGGCCGGCGCCTGGTTCCTTCAGCGCGCCGGCGGCGTGGAATTCAGCACCGCCTATTTTTCGTCCACCATAGGCGGCGCGGCGGAAATGGCCAACCTGTCCGACCGCTACGGCGGCAAGGTGGCGCTGGTCGCCTCGGCCCACAGCCTGCGCATCCTGCTCGTCGTCGTGCTGGTGCCGCTGGCTTTCCGGATGTCCGGCGTGACCGGCAGCGGGCTGTTCGCGCCCGCCATGACCAAGGTCGATCCCGCCGGACTGGCGGCGATGTTCGCGCTGGGCGCCGGCGGCGCGCTGCTGGCGTCGCGGCTGCGCATCCCCAACGCCTGGGTGCTGGGGCCCATGGCCGTCACCATCCTGCTGACTTCCAACGACATGGCCTTGTCGGCGATGCCGACCTTCATGCTGAACGCCGCGCAATTGCTCATAGGCTGGTCGCTGGGCGACCGCTACACCCCCGATTTCTTCCGGACGGCCCCGCGCTTCATGGGATTGATCCTGGTCTATACCCTGGTCGTGATCATGCTTTCGGCGGGCCTGAGCCTGCTCCTGGCGCAGCCCAGCGGTATCGCGCTGCCCACCCTGATGCTCGGGCTGGCGCCCGGCGGCATCGCCGAGATGTGCATCACCGCCAAGGTGCTGCAACTGGGCGTGCCGCTGGTAACGGCTTTTCAGGTGTTCCGGCTGGCCTTCGTGCTGCTGATCACCCCGCCGCTCTACCGTGGTTTGCTTATGCGTTTTCCGGCGTTGCGCGACTGATTTCGGAGGCCCGGCACAGGGGATTTCGGCCTGTTGCGTGGCGTGGACATAGCATTTGCGATACGCCTGCTAAATGTTATTGATTCGCAAAGTACACGCGGGTATGCTGCGATTCGCAGTTGAATTCAAGCAGCACGCAAGTCCCGTCTGCCATTTGCGGATGTCCGCCATTACCGCATTTCAGTTCGTGTCGGCGTTCTTGGTTCCATTGCATTGTTTAGATTGATTAGAGGACGCCGAACATGGCACAGAAGGGCAAGGTCAAATGGTTTAACGCGGACAAGGGATTCGGCTTCATCACGCCGGACGCCGGTGGTCCGGATGTGTTCGCTCACTTTTCCGCCATCGTCGGCCGCGGCTACCGCAGCCTGGCCGAAGGGCAGGAAGTCGAGTACGAAGTCAAGGACGGCCCCAAGGGTCCCCAGGCTTCCGATATCAAGCCGCTGTAAATAGCCGCTCATGCGCGGGACGGCCACGCCGCCCCGCTTACCCATCCCGCTCCCCAGCGGGATGGGCTCGTTTTTTTCTAAAGTATTTGACCCCCCCTGCGCCCTTCGGGCGCCCCCCCCAGGGGGCGATGCGGGTGGACCGGCGGAGCCGGATCCACCGCATCCTGGGCCTGGTTGGGTTGTCTCGGTGCGGAGCACCGCATGCTTGCTTTGATCCTGGGCGCCGCGGATCCGGCTTTGCCGGTCCGCCAGCGCCGCCCCCTTGAGGGGGCCCGCGTTAGCGGGTAGGGGGTGGGCTTCCCTCACGGGGTGACTAAATTATTGGGTTTCCCCGCCGCCCACGCCAATATGTTCTCGAACGCAACCTTGAAATAAAGGTTGTAGCTGTTGCTCTCCACGAAACCGATGTGCGGCGTGCAGATGACATTCTCCATCCGCAGCAGCGGGTGGCCTTGCAGGATGGGCTCGCTTTCGAATACGTCGATCGCCGCCAGCCCCGGCCGGCCCCGGTTCAGCGCCAGCACCAGCGCGTCCGGCTCCACCAGCTCCGCTCGCGAGGTGTTCACGAACAGCGCCTCGGGCCCCATGCGCTGCAGGTCTGCCAGGGTGACGATGCCGCGGGTTTCCTCGCTCAGCTTCAGCAGCATGCACAGCACGTCGCTGTTCGAGAACAGCGCCTCTTTGCTGGCCGCCGTATCCAGGCCGTCGGCCCGCGCCCGTTCCAGGGTCGATTCCCGGCCCCAGACGGTGACCTTCATGCCGAAGGCCTTGCCGTAGCCCGCGACGAGCTTGCCGATCTTGCCATAGCCGAAGAGGCCCAATTGGCTCCCGTGCAAGGTCCGGCCCAGGCCGAAATTGGGCGGCATCGACGATGCTTTCATGCCCGATTGCTGCCAGGCCCCATGCTTGAGGTTTGCCGCATATTGAGGAATTCGCCTCATCGCGCTCATAATGAGCGCCCACGTCAGTTCTGCCGGCGCGACAGGCGAGCCGACCCCCTGAGCGACGGCGATCCCGCGCTCGGTACAGGCCTCCACGTCGATGTGCGACCCGACGCGCCCCGTCTGGGAAATCAGCTTCAGCTGAGGCAATTTGTCCAGCAGGGCGCGGGTGATGGGCGTACGCTCACGGATCAGTACCAGCGTTTCCGTGTCGCGCAGCCGGACGGCCAATTGGCCCAGCCCCTTGACCGTGTTGTTGTAGACCTTGACGTCGTGGCCATCGAGCAGGCTGAAGCAGTCCAGCTTGCGTACCGCGTCTTGATAGTCGTCCAGAATCGTTATGCGCATGGGCTTTCCTTCAAACAGCGGCGATGGTAGTCCAATTGGTATTGTGAGTGGTAGCTGCCAACGGTAACGGACCCTTTCTTCCTGGAAACTTTTGCAGGAAGGGGGTGGGGTATATTAAGTTAAAGTCCGGCCGGGCCAATCGATGCCCGGCTCATTATTTACATCATGATCAGGCGCCCCAGCGTCGAGGAGAAAGTGACCAATGAACGCCGTGCCCAAAACATCGGTTCCCAAACAACTTTCGGCGGTCGACGCTCCTGACTGGGTACGGCATGAACGATTGAAGGCCTGGGTGGCCGAGGTCGCGGCGCTGGCGCAGCCTGATCGCATCGAGTGGTGCGACGGTTCCCAGGAAGAATATGACCGCCTGTGCGAACTGATGGTCCAGGCCGGTACGCTGCGCCGCCTGAATCCCGCCAAGCGTCCCAATTCCTATCTGGCCTGGTCCGATCCGTCCGACGTCGCGCGTGTCGAAGACCGTACCTTCATCTGTTCCGAACGCAAGGAAGACGCGGGCCCGACGAACAACTGGGTGGACCCGGCGGAAATGCGTACGACGCTGAACGGGCTGTTCGCCGGTTCCATGCGCGGCCGTACCATGTACGTGATTCCGTTCTCGATGGGGCCGCTGGGCTCGCCCATCGCGCAGATCGGCGTCGAGCTGTCCGACTCGCCCTACGTCGTGGCCAATATGCGCATCATGACCCGCATGGGCCGCAAGGTCTACGACGTGCTGGGCGCCGACGGCGTGTTCGTTCCCTGCGTCCACACCGTGGGCAAGCCGCTCGCCCAGGGCGAGGCCGACGTCGCGTGGCCCTGCAACGACACCAAGTACATCGTCCACTATCCCGAAACCCGCGAGATCTGGTCTTTCGGTTCGGGCTACGGCGGCAACGCGCTGCTGGGCAAGAAGTGCCTGGCGCTGCGCATTGCCTCCAAGATGGGCCGCGACCAGGGCTGGCTGGCCGAGCACATGCTCATCCTGGGCGTGACCTCGCCCGAGGGCAAGAAGATGCACGTCGGCGCGGCCTTCCCCTCGGCCTGCGGCAAGACCAACTTCGCGATGCTGATTCCGTCGCTGCCGGGCTGGAAGGTCACCACCATCGGCGACGACATCGCCTGGATCAAGCCCGGTCCCGACGGCAAGCTGCGCGCCATCAACCCCGAGGCCGGCTACTTCGGCGTCGCGCCCGGCACCAACGAGAAGACCAACTTCAACTGCATGGCGACGCTGCGCGAAAACGTCATCTTCACCAACGTCGCGCTGACCGACGACGGCGACATCTGGTGGGAAGGCATGAGCGAGCCGCCCGCCCACTGCATCGACTGGCAGGGCCAGGACTGGACGCCGGAAATCGGCAAGGCCACCGGCCGCAAGGCGGCGCATCCGAATGCCCGCTTCACCGTCGCCGCCGACCAGAATCCGGCCATCGACGCCGAGTGGGACAACCCCGCGGGCGTGACCATCGATGCCTTCGTATTCGGCGGCCGCCGCTCCACCACGGTGCCGCTGGTGACCGAGGCCCGCAACTGGGTCGAGGGCGTCTACATGGCGGCCACCATGGGTTCGGAAACCACCGCCGCCGCCACCGGCAAGCAGGGCGTCGTGCGCCGTGATCCCTTCGCCATGCTGCCGTTCTGCGGCTACAACATGAGCGACTATTTCAGCCACTGGCTGCAGTTGGGCGCCAAGCTCGAATCGGCCGGCGTGCGCCTGCCCGCCATCTTCTGCGTGAACTGGTTCCGCACGGACGAGAACGGCAAGTTCGTGTGGCCCGGCTTCGGCGAAAACATGCGCGTGCTGAAGTGGATGCTCGAACGCATCGACGGCAAGGCCCAGGGCGTGGACCACGTCTTCGGCGTCACGCCTTCCTACGAGGACCTGAGCTGGGAAGGCCTGAACTTCACCCGCGAGCAGTTCGATCGCATCACGGCCATCGATACGCAAGCCTGGAAGGAAGAACTGCGCCTGCACGACGAACTGTTCGACCTGCTCAGGCAGGGACTTCCGAACGAATTGGTGGAGGTCAAGCAGCGCCTGTCCAAGCGCCTGCAAGGCTGAGTCTCGCTCGCAAGCCGGACGGCGTACCGCTCCGGCTCGCGATGCACGGCCCCGATGCCCGCCCTGGGCGTCGGGGTTTTTTTATTCCCCGCCTGGACGGGCGCCGTGTTGCGCTCCCTTGCGAAGCGATGGCCCTGGTTACAGCGTGGTGAGCGACCATGAAAGACGGGCCGCAAGCCGGTCATGTTCCAAGGAGAAACTTGTCGCTCGGGAGAAGCGCATGCATGTCAGACATACCCTCGGATTGATCGCCATGGCACTGGCGCTGGGCCTGATGAGCCCTGCCGGCGTCCTGGCGCGCAACATCATCGACACGGCCCAGACGGCCGGAATGTTCAGCTCATGGGTCAACGCGGTACGCGAGGCGGGCATGGAGCAGACGCTGAAAGGCCAGCCCTACACCGTATTCGCGCCGTCCGACGAAGCCTTCGCCAAGCTGCCCTCGGCCCGGCGCGAGGCGCTGCGGAACAAGGATACGCTGGTGCAGGTGGTCAAGCTGCACATGGTGGCCGGCAAGGTCCGCCTGAAGGATGCCAAGGAAGGCACGCAGATCAGGACCGAGGGCGGCAAGACGCTGACGGTTCATCGCAAGGACCGCCGCCTGCTGCTGTCGGACGCCGAGGTGCTGGAGCCCGATGTCGAGGTCGACAACGGCTACATCAACGTGCTGGATACGGTCCTGTTTCCCTGATCCTGCCTGCTACCCGCTTGTCGGGATGATCCCGCCTTATTTAAATGCATGATTGGATCTTGTATTTTCATAAGTAGAGAAAAAATAGCATGATTTCTCACGGAATTGCACGGATACGATCAGAGCGAAGATAATGACAGCTCACGTCTGCACGAAAGCCTCGAGCGAGGCGGCTACCTATGACAACCCATTCCCCGCCCGAGGAAGAGTCCACTGTCCCTTTCGAAACGACGGAGGCTCGCGGGCAGGACGGCTTGCTGGCACCGAAGGTGGCCACCCTTGGCAAGGCATTGGCACGTGCCTCCCAACTGCAGGCTCGCGTGCAGTTCGGGTTTTCTCAAGTCGAGTGGCAGGTCGTTACGCTGCTTGCCGGTTTCCAGTCTGTCTCGATAAGCAAGTTGGCCCGCATTGCCGTGGTCGACCCTGCGCAGATCAGCAGGGCCGTCGGGATTCTGTCGAGGAAAGGATTGGTTGAAAGGGGGACCTCGGCACAGGATGGCCGGCGAGCTGAATTGAGCTTGAGTCCCCGGGGGAGAGAGGTTGCCGCTGGCTTGCGGCAGTTATCCTGGCAGTTCAATAGCCGGCTGCTGGATGGCTATTCACAGGAACGGATCGCCGGCCTGTTCGAGATGCTGGATGTACTGACCGCCCGAGCCATGCGTGAAGAGATGGACACTGCCGAAGGGCATCCTGATGGGGACGCGTAAGGAAGAGGTTGGACGTGAAATCCTGCCGGGCGAAGTGGGAGCACCCATGGCCAGTGCTGCCAAGGCGGATATTGTCGCAAATGCCGATACCCGTCCTTTGCTCGCCTTTCACGTGCCAAT
Organism: Pigmentiphaga kullae; assembly: GCF_004216695.1. Lineage (GTDB taxonomy): Bacteria > Pseudomonadota > Gammaproteobacteria > Burkholderiales > Burkholderiaceae_B > Pigmentiphaga > Pigmentiphaga kullae. The sequence continues at coordinate 939,416 of NZ_SGXC01000001.1, read as the reverse complement.
GACGCATCTGGCTGGCGCGGTGCTCGAGCAGCCGATTGAGTCCGAGTAGCCCATCGATGTTTCACGTGAAACATCGATACTCTCTGGCCCTGCCGATTGGCTGGACCAGGGCTGCTGGCCAGTGTGCGATTCACGCTCACAGTTCATCATTTGATGATTGGTGCACACCCCAGTGTTCCACGTGAAACACTATGGAGCAGCTTGCCCAGGGTAGTGCTCGCGTTGGAAAGGCGGGAATCCTATAATCCCAAGTTACCGTGGCGTTTTTCTCTCCAGACCCGGACATCTCCCTGGCCACGAAGGCTGCCAGGTCGCCAGGCTAACCTGGCCTTTTGCGGATCCCACCATGCTGTATCCAACCGAATTTGATGTGATTGTTGTAGGCGGCGGCCACGCCGGTACCGAGGCCGCATTGGCGGCCGCGCGCGCTGGCTGCAAGACGCTGCTGCTCACGCATAACATCGAGACCCTGGGGCAGATGTCCTGCAATCCCTCCATAGGCGGAATAGGCAAGGGCCATCTGGTAAAGGAAGTCGATGCGCTGGGTGGGGCGATGGCGCTGGCCACCGACGAAGCGGGGATCCAGTTCCGTATCCTGAATGCGTCCAAAGGGCCGGCGGTTCGGGCTACCCGAGCCCAGGCCGACCGAGTGCTCTACCGCAAGGCCATTCGTCATCGCCTGGAGAACCAGCCCAATCTCTGGTTGTTCCAGCAAGCGGTGGACGACCTGATGCTGGAAGGGGACAAGGTCGTAGGAGCGGTCACCCAGATCGGCCTTCGTTTCCGTGCGAGGGCGGTGGTGTTGACTGCCGGTACCTTCCTGAATGGACTGGTTCACGTGGGACTGCAGAACTACTCGGCCGGCCGGGCGGGCGATCCGCCGGCCATCTCGCTGGGCAAGCGCCTGCAGGAACTCAAGCTGGGCCAGGGCCGCCTGAAAACCGGTACGCCGCCCCGTATCGACGGGCGATCCATCGACTTCAGCGTGCTGGAAGAACAGCCCGGAGACCTGGATCCGGTACCGGTGTTCTCCTACCTGGGCGATGCCGCCATGCATCCGCGCCAGCTTCCGTGCTGGATCACGCACACGAATGCGCGGACGCACGAGATCATACGTGGCGGTCTGGACCGCTCGCCCATGTACACCGGGGTCATCGAAGGGGTGGGGCCGCGTTATTGCCCGTCCATCGAAGACAAGATCCACCGCTTCGCGGACAAGACATCCCATCAGGTTTTCCTGGAACCGGAAGGTCTGACCACCCACGAGTTCTACCCGAACGGGGTATCGACCAGCCTGCCTTTCGATGTGCAGCTCGACCTGATCCATTCGTTGCCCGGACTGGAGAACGCTCATATCCTGCGGCCGGGCTATGCCATCGAATACGACTATTTCGATCCACGTGGACTGAAGACCTCGCTGGAGACCCGTGCCATTTCTGGGCTGTTCTTCGCCGGACAGATCAACGGTACGACGGGCTACGAAGAAGCCGCCGCGCAAGGACTGCTGGCCGGCATCAACGCCGCCCTGAAGGTGAAGGGCGAGGAAGCCTGGGTGCCGCGTCGCGACCAGGCTTACCTGGGTGTGCTGGCCGACGATCTGGTCACGCGTGGCGTGACCGAGCCTTATCGCATGTTCACATCGCGGGCCGAGTATCGCCTGAGCCTGCGCGAAGACAATGCCGACTGGCGCCTGACGGAAACCGGCCGCCAGCTCGGGCTGGTGGACGACACGCGCTGGGATGCCTTCAACCGCAAGCGGGATGCCGTGGCGAGCGAGGTCGAGCGCCTGCGTTCCACGTGGATCAATCCCCGGATTTTCCCGGCCCATGCCGCCGAGCCGCTATTGGGCAAGGCGATCGAGCGTGAGTACACACTATTCGACTTGCTCAAGCGCCCCAACGTTTCCTATGATGCTCTTATGCAAGCGAAGAACGCGGACGAAGAATTGCTGGCGGGTCCGGGCGTAAGCGACCAGATCGTTGCCGAACAGGTCGAGATCCAGGTCAAGTACGCGGGTTACATCGCGCGCCAGCAAAACGAGATCGACAAGCAGGCCGGGCACGAGAACCAGCGCATACCCGAAGACATCGACTACGACTCGGTGCGCAGCCTGTCCTTCGAAGTCCGTCAGAAGCTCAAGACCCATCGGCCGCAAACCATCGGCCAGGCCGCCCGTATCTCGGGCATCACGCCTGCCGCCATCTCGCTCCTGCTGATACACCTGAAGCGCCGGCAATACGGAAGGCTGGATGCCGATTCCGCCGCCGATGCGAACCGGGCGGCATGAGCGTGTCCCACGGCCGTTCGACAACCACACGCCTTCTCCTGGGAGAAAAGCCGCGCCACGACGAGACAGGAGGCTCGTCGGTATCGATGCGTGGTATGCGGGGAAGCGCGCCCGCTTCCCCGGCAAGGGGAGCTCCCGGCCGCCGGAGGGCCGTCCCATGAACATGTCCCGGAAACCGATCCCGATGCAGGAACCTTTCAATGGCGCGGTATTCGCCGCCCAGCTCGAGTCGGACTGCGCGGTGTTGCGCCTGCCGCTCGATCATGCGCGCATCGATCTGCTGCTGAATTACCTGGCGCAGATGCTGCGCTGGAACCGCACCTACAACCTCACGGCCATACGCGAGCCTGAGCAGATGCTTTTGCACCACATAACAGACAGCTTGTCGGTGGTGCCGGAACTGGCCCAGCGTCTTGCCGGCCAGCCCGCCAGCATCCTGGACGTGGGATCGGGCGGGGGGCTGCCCGGCGTGGTCCTGGCCATCTGCCGGCCGGAGTGGCAGGTGCGCTGCGTGGACGCGGTGGAAAAGAAGACCGCGTTCATCAAGCACGTGGCGGGAGTGCTGCGGCTGCCCAACCTGGAGGCGACGCACGCGCGGGTCGAGGAGCTCGAACCCGCCGAGTGCGACATCGTCGTCTCGCGCGCGTTCGCGTCGCTGCACGACTTTGCCGCGCTGGCCGGACGCCACGTCAAGCCCGGGGGGCGGCTGGCCGCCATGAAGGGCCATCCGCCGGAAGACGAGATGCAGGCGTTGAAGGACCAGGGGGCATGGCAGGTGGAAGGCGTCACGACGCTTTATGTGCCAAGATTGTCCGCCCGCCGCTGCCTGGTCTGAATGGACCGCGTCGAGGGCGGGGCAAACGAGGGTTAGCAGAACGCGGCGCCGGCCATCGGCGCGTCAGATTCACCCAATAATCAGGTTGTATTCGATGTCTTCCAATTCCAGCATGGTCAACGAGGCGGCACCGTCCGGAGAAGAAGCCGGCGAGCTGGAGGCGATCAGCGGCGCCGAGCCGCTGGCCGCCAAGCGCACCGCCCGCATCTTCTGCATCGCGAACCAGAAGGGCGGTGTCGGCAAGACCACCACCGCGGTCAATCTGGCGGCGGCCCTCGTGGCCCAGGAGCAGCGCGTGCTGCTGGTCGATCTCGATCCGCAGGGCAACGCCACCATGGGCAGCGGCATCGACAAGCGCGAGCTGCAGGCCACGCTCTACCAGGTGCTGATCGGCGAGGCCAGCATTGCCGAGGCCGCCAAGGCATCGGAGAGCGGCTATGACGTCCTGCCCTCCAACCGCGAACTGGCGGGCGCCGAGATCGACCTGGTGGAGCTCGAGGAACGCGAGCGCCAGCTCAAGCATGCCATCGCCGCCGTGGCCGACCGCTACGACTTCGTACTGATCGACTGCCCGCCCACCTTGTCGCTGCTGACGCTCAACGGCCTGGCCGCCGCGCATGGCGTGATCATTCCGATGCAGTGCGAGTACTTCGCGCTGGAAGGGCTGTCGGACCTGGTCAACACCATCAAGCGGGTCCACGCCAACCTGAATCCCGACCTGCGCGTGATCGGGCTCTTGCGCGTGATGTTCGATCCGCGCGTGACCTTGCAGCAGCAGGTCTCGGCGCAACTCGAGAGCCACTTCGGCGACAAGGTATTCAAGAGCATCATCCCGCGCAACGTCAGGCTGGCCGAGGCGCCCAGCTATGGCCTGCCGGGCGTGGTGTTCGACCCCGCGTCCAAGGGGGCGCAGGCCTACGTGGCCTTCGGGGCGGAAATGATAGAGCGTATGAAAACGCTATAGCTTTGGGGAAGCACATCATGGAAATGAAAGCAGGATCTAAGGGTGTGAAGAAACCCAAAGGACTCGGACGCGGACTGGACGCGCTGCTGGGCGCCGACATGCCGGCGGTCAGCACGCTGGGAACCAAGTCCACGGCGCAGCCCGAACCGAAGGAAGGTCCGCCCAACGCGCTGCCGGTGGCCAGCATGCAGGCCGGCCGCTACCAGCCGCGCTCGCGCATGGACGAAGGCGCGCTGGGCGAACTGGCCGAATCGATACGCACCCAGGGCGTGATGCAACCCATCCTGGTTCGCGCGATCGAGGGCGGCCGCTACGAGATCATCGCGGGCGAACGGCGCTTTCGCGCCGCGCAGCTGGCCGGCCTGACCGAGGTGCCGGTGCTGGTGCGCGAGGTCAGCGACGAGAACGCCGCGGTCATGGCGCTGATCGAGAACATCCAGCGCGAGGACTTGAATCCGCTGGAAGAAGCACAGGGCGTGCAGCGATTGATCGGCGAATTCGGCATGACGCACGAGCAGGCGGCCCAGGCCATCGGCCGCTCGCGTTCGGCCACGAGCAACCTGCTGCGCCTGCTGAACCTGGCCGCGCCGGTGCAGACCATGCTGCTGGCCGGCGATCTCGACATGGGCCACGCACGCGCGCTGCTGGCGGTGGATGCCGCCACGCAGATCCAGCTCGCCACGCAGATCGTGGCCAAGCGGCTATCGGTGCGCGAAGCCGAGAAGCTCGTCGCGCAGACACTGCAGGAAGCCGCGCAGAAATCCAGCCGCAGGCCCGCGGCCAAGTCGCGCGACGTGCTGCGGTTGGAAGAGGCGCTGTCCGATCGGCTGGGCACGCAGGTAGCCTTCAAGATCGGCGCGAAGGAACGCGGCCAGATCATCATCGACTTCCACGGTTGGGAACACCTGTCGTCGCTGCTGGAAAAGCAGGGCCTGGCGGACGTGCTGGAAAACAGCTGATCGCTGTCGGCGGCGCGCGGGACGAGTATGCCGCTATGCCGCCGTATTTCCGAAGAAGGCCGCCGCGATCCGCTCGACGCTCGCATGCATGGCAATCACGGTCAAACCGGCCGGGGGCATGGCGGCACCGGCCGCAGCGGACAGGGGGCGCACATCGAAGCGCCTGTCGTCGGGCGCAAACTGCACCATCCGGCGCTGGCCATCGGCCAGCACCGCGGTGCCCTTGAGCCGCAGCAGGTCGTCCCCCAATGTATCTGCCAGCGCATGCAAACGGATCAGCAGCGCATCGCGCGCGACGGCATCGGGCAGGGCAAGGAAATGCGCCTGGGCGTCATGGTGATGAACGTGCTCATCATTCTCGTGAAAATGAGCATGTTCATTATTGCCGTGATCCACGTCGATTGCCGCCAGCCTGGGCACGGCATCGCTTTCTTGCGAAGCTTGCGGCGCGATGGCTTGCCACACGCGGTCCCACGGCAGGTCGGCCTGGTTGGAGACCAGCATGGGCGCCTCGGGGTTCAAGGCGGCCAGTCGTCCCGCCAGGGCCCGGGTCGTCTCGCCAGGCGTCTCCCGTGTCTTGGTCATGATCAGCGCATGCGCCGCGCGCACCTGCGCCTGCGCTTCCGGATGGCGATCGAGCACTGCCGTGCCGGCCGGCGCGCCCGCCACCGTGACGACGGCCCGCAGGCGGTAGCGTTCACGCAATAGCGGATGATCCTGGAAGGCCTGGATGATGGGAGCCGGATCGGCCATGCCCGTGGTCTCGATGGCCACGGCGGGAAACGCCGGCATGCGGCGTTGCAGCCGCGCCCAGAACAAGTCCTCCAGGGCTTGCTCCAGGCCCGGCAGGCCGGTGCAGCACACGCACGAACCCGACACCAGCGACGCCTGTTCGGTCACGCCCAGCAAGGCGCCGTCCAGCCCGACCTCGCCCAGTTCGTTGACGATCACCGCCGCGCCCCGCAGCCCCGGCTGCTCCAGCCAGGCGGACAGCAGGGTCGTCTTGCCGCTGCCCAGGAAGCCGGCCAGCAGATAGACGGGGATGGGAGACGAGGCGGCCATGGATGATCGCGCGTCCGTTCAGGACTGGTAGCCCAGCCGCGCCGACACGCCGTCCGCGGCCTGGAGCACGGGCGCGACGAAGCCGCGCACTGCTTTCTTGGTCAGCCGCTGGATGGGGCCCGCCACGCCGATCGCGGCGATGACCTGTCCGGTATGGTCGCGCACCGGCGCCGCGAGGCCCCGCATGCCGACCTCGCTTTCCTCGTCGTCCTGCGCATAGCCTTCGCGGCGCACCTGTTCCAGCGTGCCGCGCAGCAGGGCCGGATCGGTCGGAGTGTTCGGCGTGCGCGGCGCGAGGCCGTCCTTGAGCACGCGCGCCAGCACGTCCGCGCTCTGGAAGGCCAGCAGCGCGCGGCCCTCGCTGGTGCAGAAGGCGGGCTTGCGCGCACCCACGTACGAACGCATGCGTATGGCCTGATGGCTTTCGAGGTTGAACAGATAGATGATGTTGCTCTGCTCCAGCGTGGCCAGGTGCACGGTTTCGCCGGTGATCTCGCGCAGCTCGTGCAGATAGGGCAGGGCCTGCGTCGAAATATCCATGCGCCGCCGCACCAGCGCGCCCAGCGCGAACAGCCCCAGCCCCAGCCGGTAGCGGCCGTTCTCCGGATTCTGCTCCAACAGCCCCTCGGCCGTCAGCGTGCTGGCCAGCCGGTGCACCGTGCTCTTGGCCAGCCCCAGCCGCTTGGCAAGCGTACTGATCCCGATCTCGACTTCCGTCTCGGAAAACGCCTTGAGCACACGGATGGCCGAAGCAACCGATGAAAGCCGCCCCTCGCCCCCGTCCTGAGTGTCTTGCATGATGATGGACAATGTTTGCGTCAACCCACCTTTATACCAAGTGCTGGCACCCAGCGAAGCACGGAAGCGGCAAACCAGGAAAGTCCCACCAGGCCCAGGAAACCGCGGATCTGGCTTTGCCAGTCCGCCGGTTTCGCCCCCTTGAGGGGGCGCCCGAAGGGCGTAGGGGGTGGGGCTTTCCTTGCGCGCGTCAGCGCGTAGGGGGGGGCTCTATGTATTGTTTCCAGTGCACGATTTCCTTTTTCACGAAATCGTTGAACGTGGGCGCGTCCCAGTCGAAGGTCTCCATGTTCTGGGCCCGCAGTTCGGTCTGGCCTTCCGGCGACTGCAAGGCCTTGCGCACTGCCAGGTTGAGCCTGGTGACCAGTTCGGGCGACATGCCGGCGGGGCCCGACAGCGAGAACCAGGTGGTGCCGGTCAGCTGCGGATAGCCCAGTTCCTTGAAGGTCGGGATGTCGGGGAAGTCGGCCACGCGCTGCGCCGAGGTCACGGCCAGCGGACGCAGCTTGCCCGCCTTGATGTTGCCGGCGGCGGTGCTGAGCGTGATGAAGGCGGCCGGCACCTGGTTGGCGGCCACGTCGGCCACGGCGGGACCCGCGCCCTTATAGCTGATGTGTACCAGGTTCAGCTTGGTGATCTGGCGGAAGGCTTCGCCGATCAGCGCGCCGTGCGTGCCCTGTCCGGGCGAGGCCCAGCTCAGGCCCTCGGGCATGGACTTGACCTGCTTGATGAAGCCGGGCACGTCCTTGATGGGCTGCGCGACGTTGACCGCCAGCACGGTGGGCGGTCCGCCCAGCAGGGCGATGTGGGTGAAGTCCTTGATCGGGTCGAAGCTGGTCGCGTTGGTCAACGGGGCGACCACGTGCGAGCCGATGCCCGACACCACCAGCGTATAGCCGTCGGGTTCGGCGCGCGCCACCATCTGCGAACCGATCACGCCGCCCGCGCCGCCGCGGTTGTCCACCACGAAGCTTTGCTTGAACGTCTCGGCAAGATGGCGCGCGATCAGCCGGCCCAGCGTGTCGGCGCTGCCGCCGGGCGCGTAGGGCACCACGATCTTCACCGGGCGGGTGGGCCACGGATCCTGCGCACAGGCGGGCGCCGCGAGCGCGCCGGCTGCAAGGCTCGCGCACAGCAGGCGCGCGAGGAAATGGCGTTGAATGGCCATCGGCTTGTCTCCTTTCTTCAGGTTCTGATGTCCCGCCGCGGCTCGGACCGCATTGACATCGGGATCGAGCGAATGATAACTTTGTTTCCTATCAAGGAACAGTGTTCCTATATACGGAACGATTTCAAGCGAGGGGACTCAAGATGTTGAAGAAGGAACAGAACGACCTGCTTACCCAGACGGGGCCGGGAACGCCCCTGGGCGAGCTGTTCCGCCGCTACTGGCTGCCGGTGATGCTGAGCCGCGAACTGCCCGCTCCCGGCTGTGAACCGGTGCGCGTCAAGCTGCTGTCCGAGCGGCTGCTGGCGATACGCGACGAGGAAGACAACATCGGCCTGATCGACGAGTTCTGTGCGCATCGCGGCGTGTCGCTGTGGTTCGGCCGCTACGACGAGAAGGGCCAGGGCGGCGGCATCCGCTGCCCCTATCACGGCTGGAAATACGCCGCCGACGGCCAGTGCCTGGACGTGCCGTCCGAGGCGGAAGACAGCGGCTTTCGCAGCCGCATCAAGCTCACCTCGTATCCGCTGGTCGAGCGTGGCGGCATCCTGTGGACCTACATGGGTCCGCCCGAGCACCAGCCGCCGCTGCCCGAGTACGAGTTCGCGATGGTGCCCGACGCGCAGCGCTTCGTGTCCAAGCGCATCCAGGAAAACAACTGGTTGCAGGCGCTCGAAGGGGGCATCGATTCCAGCCACGTTTCGTGGCTGCACCGCGACAGCCTGAAGTCCGATCCCCTGTTCAAGGGCGCGGCCGGCAACCAGTACAACCTCAAGGATCTGCGTCCGGTGTTCGAAGTGGTCGACACCGACACCGGACTGCTGGTGGGTGTGCGCCGCAACGCCGACGACGATTCCTACTACTGGCGCATCACGCCGTGGCTGATGCCCTGCTTCACCATGGTGCCGCCGCGCGGCGACCACCCGGTGCACGGCCATTTCTGGGTGCCCATCGACGACGAGAACTGCTGGGCGTGGAGCTTCGACTACCACGCCGGCCGTGCGCTGACCGAAGGCGAGGTCCAGGCGATGGAAGACGGCAAGGGTATCCATGTGCGCTACGTGCCGGGCACGTTCCGCCCCCTGCAGAACAAGGAGAACGACTACCTCATGGACCGCGAGGCGCAGAAGTCGGGCAGGACCTTCAGCGGCATCGAAGGCATCGGCATGCAGGATGCGTCGCTGCAGGAAAGCATGGGCCCGATCCAGGATCGCACCAAGGAGCACCTGACCTCCACCGACAACGGCATCGTCAAGATGCGCCGCGCGCTGATGAAGGCCGTCAAGGCGCTGGCCGAGGAAGGCGCGGCGCCTCCGGGAACGCATCCTTCGGCGCACCATGTCCGCTCGGCCGCGGTGATCCTGCCGCGCGACCAGCACTTCAAGGATGCCGCCGCCGAGGCGCTCACGGCGCAGCCCGGCCGGCCGCACGCGTCGGTGTAACGGCCATGGCGCTTACCGTACGAGCCGCGGTCGCCGTCGAGGCCGGCAGGACCGAACTGCGCGAACTGGCCGCGCCGACCACCTCGGCCACCAGCGGCCTGCTCAAGGTCGCCGTCACCGGCGTGTGCGGCAGCGACTGGCCCTACTACCAGCAACTGCCGGCCAGCCGCGGTCCGCTCGTGCTGGGCCACGAAACCGTCGGCCACGTGGCCGAACTGGGCGAGGTGGCGCGCGCCAAATGGGGCGTCAAGGAAGGCGATCTCGTCGCGCTGGAGGAATACCTGCCCTGCGGCCACTGCGAGTTCTGCCGCAGCGGCGAATTCCGGCTGTGCGACGCCACCGACTGGCGGCTGGGCGGCCTGCGCTACGGCGCCACCGGCCTGTCGGTGGAACCGGGGCTGTGGGGCGGGTTCAGCCAGTACCAGTTCCTGCACCTGAACACGGTGTTCCACCGCGTGCCCGCCGGGGTCTCGCCCCGCCACGCGGCGCTGGCGCTGCCGCTGGCCAACGGCGTCGAATGGACCTATCTGCAAGGCGGCGCGGGGCCGGGCCAGACCGTGGTGATACAAGGGCCGGGACAGCAGGGCCTGGCATGCGTCGTGGCCGCGCGCGAAGCGGGAGCCGAACGCATCATCATCACCGGGCTCTCGAACGAGACGGATACGCGCCGCCTGGCGCTGGCGCGCGAACTCGGCGCGCACCACACCATCGACATCGAGTCCCAGGACCTGCTCGAAACCGTCGCCGACCTGACCGGCGGCCTGATGGCGGATCTGGTCATCGACTGCGCGGCCGGCGGTACCGATTCGGTCGTCACCGCGATCCAGCTCGCGCGCAAGCGCGGGCGCGTCATCCTGGGCGGGCAGAAGCGCCGGCGCATTCCCGAGTTCGACAGCGACCGCATCATCGCGCGTTTCCTGACCGTCAAGGGCATGCGCGGCCACAGCTACGAGTCGGTCGAGCTGGCCCTGCAACTGATCGCGGGCGATCGTCATGGCGTCAAGAAGATGAGCACCCATGCCTTCGGGCTCGAGGATACCGACCTCGCGCTGCGCAGCCTGGCGGGGCAGGGCGTGCAGGGGGCCATCCACATGACCATCGATCCCTGGCGCTGATCGTGGGCGGGGCTGGCCTAACTCAGCACCAGCCAGGTCCCGGCCAGGCTCGTGATCGCCACCAGCGCGGTGATGCCCGCCATCCACCCCGTGGAGGCGGCGTGGATCTTGTCCAGGGCCAAGGCCGACCGGCGCCATGACGCGGTCGCGAAGAACAGGATGGCGCACAGCATGTCCAGCGCGCCGACGACGAGAAAGACCGGCTGGTGTTCCTGTATGCCCGCTCGCAGCACCAGTAGCGCCACGGCCGTCATCGACAGGCCGGTCCGGCCCCAGGACAGCGCGGTGCGCTGGGGTTGCAGCCCGGGGTCGAGTTGCGAACTCATCGGAACAGCACGAACAGGCCGGCCACCACGGCCACCAGTATGGTCACGCCCGCGGCCAGCGGAATCAGCGCCGAGCGCGGCAGCGGGCGCGAGTGCCGCATCGCCTGCTGGTTGGCCTTCCATTGGAAATAGGCGCCGCAGCAGAAGATCAGGCCGGCGACGGTCATTGCCACGCTCAGCGCCAGCAATGGCCAATGCGGCTGGACTACGCCGCCGAACTGGTGCAGCAGGATGGCGCCGGCCAGCACGGCCAGGGCGGTGCGGATCCAGGCGAGGAAGGTGCGTTCGTTGGCCAGCGTGAAGCGATAGTCGGGTTCGCGGCCGTCATCCTCTTGCATGCGAGAGTTCTCCTGCGGGGGCATTTTGGAATTGCCCGCTATTTTAGGCTTTCGCGCCGGGCTTTCATGCTGGCGACAGCGGCCATGCAGTAACCTTGGACGGGACAACCCTTAACCGGAGCACAGACGTGGAATACCGCAAACTGGGACGCACCGATCTCGAAGTCAGCGTGATCGGGCTGGGAACCATGACCTGGGGAGAGCAGAACAGCGAAGCCGACGCCCACGAGCAGCTGGACTATGCGCTGGCGCGGGGCGTGAACCTGGTGGATGCCGCCGAGATGTATCCGGTGCCGCCCAAGGCCGAGACCCAGGGCCGCACCGAGACCTACATCGGCACCTGGCTGGCCCGCACCGGCCGCCGCCGGGACATCGTGCTGACCAGCAAGGTCGCCGGCCCGCTGCGCGACGCCAAGCGCCCCGGCCACATCCGCGACGGCAAGCCCTTCCTGGACCGCAAGAACCTGACCGCCGCGCTGCACGACAGCCTCAAGCGCCTGCAGACGGACTATCTCGATCTCTACCAGTTGCACTGGCCCGATCGCACCACGGCCACCTTCGGCCAGCTCGCCTATCCCTGGGTGAAGGACGACTACACCGTGCCCATCGAGGAAACGCTGTCGGTGCTGCAGGACTTCGTGCGCGAGGGCAAGGTCCGGCACATCGGCGTCTCGAACGAGACCCCGTGGGGCGTGTCGCAGTTCCTGAAACTGTCCGAGACACGCGGCCTGCCGCGCATCGCGTCCATCCAGAACCCTTACAGCCTGCTCAACCGCGTGTACGAAATCGGCCTGTCCGAGTTCACGCAGTTCGAACAGGTCAGCCTGCTGGCCTATTCGCCGCTGGGCATGGGCGTACTGTCGGGCAAGTACCTGGGCGGCGCGCGGCCCGAGGGCGCGCGCCTGACGCTGTTCACGCGCTTCACCCGCTATGACGGGCCCGAGGCCGAATCGGCCGCGCGCCAGTACGTGGAACTCGCGCGCGACCATGGCCTCGTGCCGGCGCAGATGGCGCTGGCCTGGGTGAACAGCCGGCCCTTCGTGGCCAGCAACCTGATCGGCGCGACCTCGATGGCGCAGTTGCAGGAGAACATCGCCAGCGCGCAGGTCGTGCTGCCGGCCGAGGTGCTCGAAGGCATCGAGCGCATCCACCGCGGCCAGCCCAATCCCTGCCCCTGAGCGGCGGGCGGGCCGCGTGCGCGCGGTCCGCCCGGCTATGGCATTCAGATCTTGAACGCCTCGAAGGTCTCCGGCGCGAACAGGTCTTCCGGCGTCAGCAGCTTCTTCGACAGTCCGCCCTGGTGGTGGTAGCGCAGGAAGGTCTCCAGCGTCTTGCGGTTGTTCTCGAAGCCGTAGGCCCAGAAGTCCTCGCCCATTTCTTTGACCACCGCTTCCATGTTGCCCAGCAGCCACGGGTGCATGATCTTGAGCGCGGCGGTCTCGCGCAGGTTCTGGTAGGCCACCTGCTGCGCCTGCACGAAGGCCTTGTACAGCGATTGCGCGACCCAGCGGTTGGCTTCGTAGATCTCGCGGCGGATGACCAGCGTGTGCATGATGGGGAAGATCCCCGTGCTGCGGAAGTACTCGCGCTCGACCGCCTCGAAATCGGGGAACAGGCGCGTGACTTTGCCCTTGCCGGTCAGGAAGGTGGACGGCATGCGGGCGGTGTGCAGGGCGTCGATCTCGCCGTCCAGCAGCATCTGCGACAGGGTCTGCGTGGGGCCGATCTGCTCGACCTTGATGTTGGGCGGCAGGTCGATCTTGAGCTTCTCGGGGCGGCCGGGTTCTTCTTCGCCGCCGGTGACGTAGGTCACGCTGTCCACGGGCACGCCGTAGTGTTCGTCCAGGATGCCGCGGATCCACACCGGCGCGGTCATCTGGTATTCGGGCGTGCCGATGCGTTTGCCGATCAGGTCCTTGGGCTCGCGGATGCCCGCGTCCGCGTTCACGTAGATGCAGGAATGGCGGAAGAAGCGCGAGGGGAAGATCGGGATCGCGATGAAGGGCCGCTCGGGCTTGAACAGCGACACCGTATACGACGACAGCGACATTTCGGCCACGTCGAACTCGCGATGCCGCAGCATGCGGAAGAAGGTTTCCTCGACCGGCATGTTCAGGTAGTTCAGGTCGATGCCGTCGGGAACGACGGTGCCGTCCATCAGCGCGCGGGTGCGGTCATAGTCCCAGCAGCCCAGGGAAAGTCTCAGTTTGGACATAAGCGGCCTCGATAGAAAAAAGGTTGGACGGTCATTCGATGCGGATGTTGGCCTTGCGGATGACGGCGCCGTAACGGTCGATGTCGGAACGGATCTTCTGCCCGAACTGTTCGGGCGTGCCGCCCACCGGCGTCAGGTAGCTGGTCGCCAGGGTCGATTGCACCTCGGGCTTTTTCAGGATGGCGTTCACGGCCGAGTTCAGCCTGGCCACGATCTCGCGCGGCGTGCCCGCGGGGGCCAGCATGCCATACCAGATGTCGATGTCGAAACCGGGGAAGCCTTGCTCGGCGCCGGTCGGCAGGTCGGGCGCATAGGGCGTGCGCTGGTCGGCCGCGACGGCGTAGACGCGCATGCGGCCGTCCTTGAGGTAGCCCGCGATGTTGGTCAGCGTGATGAAGATCAGGTCGACCTGGCCGCCCAGCACGTTGGGCACCGAGTCCGAGCAGCCCTTGTACGGTACGTGGGTGACGTCCACGTTGGCCTGCTGCTTGAACATCTCGCCCGCAAGGTGCAGCGCCGAGCCCGTGTCGCAGCCGGCGTACGACAGTTTGCCCGGGTTGCCCTTGGCGTAGGCCACCAGATCCTTGAGCGACTTGGGGGCGAGGTCGGCGCGCGCGCCCAGCACCGCCGGCGTGGTGCCGATCTGTACCACCGGCGCGAAGCTCTTGAGGGTGTCGAAGGGCAGCTTGTTCATCAACGTGTGGTTGATGGTCATGGTGTTGGGGATGATGGCCAGCGTGTAGCCGTCGGCCGGCGCCTTGGCCAGCAGGTCCAGCCCGATGTTGCCGCCGGCGCCGGGCTTGTTCTCGACCACGAAGGTCTGGCCCAGTTCGGCGCGCAGGTGCGTGGCGATCAGGCGCGCGGCCGTGTCCACGCCGCCGCCGGCGGTCACGGGCACGATGACGCGCACGGGTTTGGCGGGATAGCTGTCCGCCATCGCCACGGGCGAGGCGGCGGCCGCGGCCACGGACAGGGCGGCGAACAGGGCGCGTGCCGGGAATTTCATGCAGGTCTCCATCTGTGCTTCTTCAGTGACTCGTACCGATCCCCATGCCACGCCGGACACGGTCGCTTGCGGGATGGGGAGTGTGCGCGCCGGTGCGTGGATCACCACGCCCGGTGCGTCCTGGAGGCGCCGGGTGTTGCGGGCGGCCCCGCTGGGGGCGGCTTGCGGCGCTGCGGAAATTCTAAGTCGGGAAGGGCGGCGGAAACGGGTTCCAGGCCATGATTAATACTGATCGCAGCGATCACCGATCGGTATCGCCCGCTCGCGGCGCGCCGCCCGGCAGCCCCCGTATGTGCGTGCGCAGCACGTCCAGGAACAGGGCGCAGGCCGTGCTCAGCGGGCGGCGCGGGTGCGTGACGCAGACGATCTGCCGCGTCATGGCCGGCGCCTCGATGGTGCGCACGCACAGCGGCGAGCGGCTCGCGCGGCGGCGTACCACGGTGCGGGGCAGGATGGCGTAGAAGCCCGCGTCCTCGGCCAGGTTCAGCAGCGCCGTCATCGAATAGATCTCGAATACGGGCTTGAACACCAGGTTCTCCTGGCGTGCGTAGTCTTCCAGGATTTCGCGCAGGTTGTGTTCGCGCGGCGTGAACAGCAGCGGCAGCGCGGCGGCGGCCGACAGCGGCAGGGATGCCGGCAGCGCGTCGTCGTCGGGGCCGACCAGCACGAGTTCCTCGTCGATGATGGGTTCGACGCTGATCGAGAACGGCCGGCGGGGCTTGTCCACGATCGCGGCGTCGATCTTGCCGGCCGCCACCCAGTCGAGCAGCGGGCCGTTGGTGACGGTGACGTTCACCTTGGGATAGGCGCGCGCGAAGTCGGTCAGCGCCTCGCTCAGCACGCTTTCGGCCAGCGACGAGATCATGCCGACCATGACTTCGCCGCCGACCTCGCCGCCGCGCAGGGTCATCTGCTCGCGCGCCTGCGACAGGTCCCGCAGGATGGGCAGGTAGAGCTGGTACATGCGCCGCCCCGCCTCGGTGGGCTCCATGCCGCGCGCGCTGCGGATGAACAGTTTCTGGCCCAGCTCCTCTTCCAGCTTGACGATCTGCGCGCTCAGCGCGGGCTGCACCACGTTCACGCGGCGCGCCGCGCCCGTGACGGTGCCTTCCTCGAAAAGGCAGATGAAGTACTGGATCTGGCGAAGTTCCAAGGCGGTCGTCCCGGGCTGCGGTAGTTCCGATTTTATCGGTACCGGCGCCCTGGAAGGGCGGCCCGCTTCAGTCCAGCAGGGCAGCCAGCGCCTGGGCGCTGCGAACGGCGATGCGCCGGCTCGCGTCGCTGTCGGCCACCCAGCGCAGGAAACCGTGCGGCATGCCCGCCGCGCGTACCAGTTCGCAGGCCGCGCCGGCTGCCCGCAGGCGGTCGGCCAGGATCTCGGCGTCGCTGCGCAGCGGGTCGAGTTCGGCGGCCACGGCCACCGCCGGCGGCAGCCCGGTGAAGTCCGGCGCCAGCAGCGGCGCCACCCGGCTGTCGTCCGGGCCGGGATCGCGCCCCAGGTAGTCGCGCAGGATGCGCCGGCAGCGGGCGCGGGTCAGCAGCGGGGCGTTGGCGTTCTCGCGGTACGAGGGGGTCTCGAAATCGATGCCGATGATGGGGTAGGCCAGCCACATTGCCCGCAGCGGGACGCTGCCGCGCGTCTCCAGCGCCGCCGCCAGGGCCAGGTTCGCGCCCGAGCTGTCGCCGCCCACGGCCAGGCGCGCCGGGTCGGCGCCCAGCGACGCGGCCTGTTGGTGCAGCCATCGCAACGCGCCCACGGTGTCGTCGAACGCGGCCGGGAAGCGGTGCTCGGGCAGCACGCGATAGTCCACGCTGGCCACCATCGCGCCGGCTTCCATCGCCAGCAGGCAGCAGGTGGCGTCGTGGCTGTCGAGGTCGCCGTTGGTGAAGGCGCCGCCGTGCAGGTAGAGCAACGCGGGGGGGCGGGGCCGGCGCGGGCGGTACAGGCGCAGCGCCAGCGGCGCGCCGTCGACGGTGATGCCGACGTCCTCGATGTCCAGCGGCACCGGCGGGCGCCGCAGCGGCTGGCGCGCGCGCAGGAAGGCGGCGCGCACCTGGGCCGGTTCCAGCAGGTGCGAGGCCGTGGTCTCGGCCTGGACCAGGCGCAGCACGCGAGGCGCGATGTCGGGGTCCAGTCGGGCAAGCAGGGCGTCGTCGGGCTTCATGGTCAAGGCGGCGGTGACGAGGGTGGGCAGCGTGGCTATGATAGGGCCGGTCTTGCTTGGCCGCGTCATATTTCCGCGGTCCAGGGGCCATGCCGCCAGGGTATAGCGCACGACAGGGGGATTGGCAGGCGTCATGGACATTCGTCAACTGAAGTACTTCGTGACCGTCGCCGCGCACGAGAATTTTTCCAAGGCGGCGCAGCAGCTCTTCATCGCCCAGCCGGCGCTGAGCCGGCGCATACGCATGCTGGAGGACGAACTGGGCGTGCGGCTGTTCGAACGCCATCTGCGCGGCGCGACGCTTACGCCGGAAGGGCGCCGCCTGCTGGACCGCGCGCAATACCTGCTGCGCAGCTTCGACCAGCTCAAGAGCGACGTACACGACACGCAGGGGCCGCCGTCCGGCCCGGTCATCATCGGCATGACGCCCAACTACGTGACGGTGATCGGCGCCGCGCTCACGATCGCGATCAAGCAGCGCTTTCCCGATGCGCAGCCGCACATCGTGCAGGCCTTCAGCCCCGCCATGCACGACATGCTGCGCGACAACGCGGTCGACATCGCGCTGCTGAGCGGCGCCACGCCGGCCCCGCCGCCGGCGCACATGCTGGCCGTCGAGCCCCTGTTCGAGGACCGCCTGTGCCTGGTGGGGCGCGCGGGCGACCCGCTGCTTGCGCGCAGCGAGATCCCGGTGCGGCAGTTGCGCGGCCTGCCGCTGATCCTGACGGGCGTCTCGCGCGCCGGCATACGCAACGAGATCGAGGCCCTGGCCGCGCGCCAGCGGGTGCCGCTGCGCATCGAGGCCGAAGTCGGCGCCTTCGCGCTGGCCGCGCAACTGGTGCGCCGGGGCATGGGCTACACCGTCTATCTGCCCTCCAGCGTCGCGCTCGAGTCCGGCCTGGCGGCGGTGCCCATCGCCGGGCTGTGGCTGCAGCGCAGCCTGGCCTGGCCGGTGTCGCGCCCGCTGTCGCGCGTGGCCAGCGAGGTGCTGCCCATGGTGCGCGAGCTGATAATGGCCCAGGTCGAACAGGGGCAGTGGCAGGGCGCGCGGGCCGTGGGCCGCAGGCGGCCGCGCGGCTGAGCCGGAACCGCCATGCCGTGCCGGCATGGCGGGCATAGCAAATCGATAATTTATCGCCGCCGCGCACGCGGCCATGATGTGCGCATCGCGGCCTTCCCGGCCACGACCGTGAAGGAGCATCCATGGCCAGTCCATTGCTAGAAACCATCGCCCGCACGCGGGTCGCGCGCTTCTCCGAACTCAAGCCGTTCAGCCTGGCGTTCGTCGATTCGCTGCTGCCCGAAGGGCGCAAGAAAAACCTCAAGGTGATCGGCCGCGGCGTGGTCGAGAATGCCGACATGCAGCCGCCCATCACCGAGGACCACGGCTTCACCATTTCCTACATCGTCGTGCCGCCCGGCGGCGGCGCCGGCCTGCATGCGCACAAGACGGCCGAGGTCTTCATCCCCATCTCCGGTCCCGTGCACGTGCTGATCGGCGACGACAAGGAAGAGCTGGTGCTGCAGCCGCTGGATGTGATTTCCGTGCCGACCGGCGTGATGCGTGGCTTTCGCAACCACGGCGAACACGAACTGACCATGCTCGCGCTGGTGGGCGGGCACACCGGCGGCGGGTCGGTCACCTGGCACGACGAGGTGCTGAGCCGGGCCGCGACCGAGTCGGGCCTGGCGGTGGACGAGAAAGGCAACCTGAAGCGGCTGCCCAATTTCAAGATGCCCGAGGACGTGGAAGGCTCCGTGCTCTGACATCGCCGCCATGTCCGCCGCGAGGCGGGAGAGGGGAGACGATCATGAAAAAGAAAGCGCTGTTCGTTGCGGCCGCGACCTGGCCCGCCGCCGTCCTGCTGGCCTGTGCCTCGATGGCCGCCGGCGCGGCGGAAAGCTATCCGTCCAAGCCGGTGCGCGTCATCGTGCCGTTCCCGGCCGGCAGTTCGCCCGACATCGTGGCGCGCTACCTGTCGGGCAAGCTGGCCGAGCGCATGGGCCAGCCCTTCGTGGTGGACAACCGAGCGGGCGCGGGCGGCATGCTGGGCGCCGAGGCTGTGGCCAAGGCCGCACCCGACGGCCACACCATTTTCTTCATGGTCAATTCCATCGTGACCATGAACCAGTTCATCTACAAGAAGCTGCCCTACGACCCGGTCAAGGACTTCGCGCCGGTCAGCATCGTCGCGGCCGTGCCCTACGTGCTCATCGCCAACAAGGACTTCCCGCAGCGCACGCTGGCCGACCTGATCGCAACGGCGCGCGCCAAGCCCGCGTCCATCGACTACGCCTCGATGGGTGTGGGCGGCGCCGGCCACGTCATCATGGAACTGATGACCTCGCTGGCGGGCGTTCGGCTGACGCACGTGCCTTACAAGAGCGGCGCGCTGGTCGACGTGATCGGCGGGCAGGTGCCGCTGATTTTCCAACCCACCACCACCGCGATCGAGCAGGTCAGGGCCGGGACCGTGATTCCGCTGGGCACGACCGGCAAGAAGCGACTGGCGGCGCTGCCCGACACGCCGGCCATTGCCGAGGTGGTGCCCGGCTTCGAGGCCGACGGCTGGCAGGGCGTGGAGGCGCCGGCGGGCACGCCGCCGGCGGTGATAGAGCGGCTGAACAAGGAGATCGCGGCGGTGCTGGCGCTGCCCGAGACCGCGGGCCGGTTCGATACGCTGGGCATCCAGGCCTGGCCCACGTCGCCGGCAGAGATGACGCGCATCATCGCCGCCGACATCGACAAGTGGGGCGGCGTCATCCGCCGCGCCGGCATTGATTGACATTGATCCACCCGCCTGCGCCCGCAGGCGGTTTTTTACCAGGATGGAGCGGATATGGCGAAGGCGGCGGGACGTGCCGGCATGAGCGAGGCGGAATGGGCGGCGCGGGTGGACCTGGCGGCGTGCTACCGGCTGGTGGCGCACTTCAGGATGGACGACCTGATCTACAACCACATCTCGGCGCGCGTGCCGGGCGCGCACGGGCATTTCCTGATCAATCCCTATGGCATGGCCTACGAGGAGATCACGGCGTCCAGCCTGATCAAGATCGACCTGGACGGCAATGTGGTGGACGACGGCGGCCAGGACTATGGCGTGAACCACGCCGGCTTCGTGATCCATTCGGCCGTGCACCGGGCGCGGCCGCAGGTCGATTGCGTGATCCATACCCATACTCCCGCGGGCATGGCCATTTCGGCGCTCGAGTGCGGCCTCCTGCCGCTGTCCCAGACGGCGATGTTCTTCGGCAAGGTCGCCATGCACGAGTATGAAGGCGTGGTGGTGGACCTGGGCGAACAGCAGCGGCTGGTCGCCGACCTGGGCGACAGCCAGGCGATGATCCTGCGCAACCACGGCCTCCTGACGGTCGGGCCGTCCATCGCCGAAGCCTTCACCGCCATGTACTGGCTGGAACGCGCCTGCCAGGCCCAGGCGATGGCCATGGCCTGCAACACGCCCTTGCACCTGCCCGCCCCGCCCGTGGTCGAGCTGACCAACCACCTCTACAAACCCACCACCCGCCGCCCCTTCGGCCTGCTCGAATGGCCGGCCCTGCTGCGCCTGTTGGACCGCCGCGACAATTCCTATAGGTCTTGAACCACCCCCCTACGCCCTCACGGGCGCCCCCCAGGGGGCGGCACTGGCGGACCGGCAAAGCCGGATCCGCGGTGCCCAGGATCAAAGCAAGCATGCGGTGCTCCGCACCGAGATAACCCTACGCAGACCCAGGATGCGGTGGATCCGGCTCCGCCGGTCCACCCGCATCGCCCCCTGGGGGGCGCGCGTCAGCGCGTAGGGGGGATCACCTACATTTGATCGGCTGGGGTAAACCCGCTATACTCGTATGGTTTGTCGGAAAGCAGGTCTTGAAAAGGTGCAAGTCGTCCGATGAAGACGATCGAAGACGATCCGCGCCCTTCAGATGCATACGGAAAAGCGGCCAATAGAAACGGAGCCACGGGGACTGCGCAGCAGGAAACATCTAGCGCGCGCGACCACAGGGAGACCGGCGAACCTGATCCATGGGGTTGGGAGGCCCGCGACGCCGAGCGTCTGCGTTCCAATGAACAGGTAGAACCGCTTCGGCTTACCGAAGCGGAACGGACAGTGTTGCGTCGGCAGGCCGTGCGGGACTTGCTGCATGCGATAATTGTTCAGATTGCTGTCAGCATCGTGGTTGCCGTGCTGGCCTATGCGGTGTCCGGGAGCGCCGCAGGGCTCTCGGCGCTGGCCGGTGCCGCGGCATACGTCATTCCCAACGCCTTGTTCGCATTCAGGCTGATTCTGAGTGTGCAGAAGCCGGGGGGAGCAAACCCCGCAACGTTTTTCTTCGGCGAGTTCTTCAAGATCGCCGTCGCTGTCGTGTTCATCGTCGCAGCGGCGAAGTTCGGTCGTGAATGGCTCGTGTGGCCCGCCTTCCTGGCGGGCTTGGTGTGTGCGCTCAAAAGCCAGTGGCTGGTACTGGCTTTCGGCAAGAAAATGGATTGAAGATGGCGGCGCGTGCGGGCAACCCCGGCCGACATCGCGAGAATTTCAAAATCAGGTCGTAGGATAGAAACCCCCGATATGGCTTCCACCACAGCGCCGACCGCGTCCGAGTACATCGTCCATCACCTGGGACACCTGAACAACACCGGACACAAGCAGTCCCTCATCGCCGACTTCTCGGTCGTCAACTACGACACGCTTTTCTGGTCCATCTCCATGGGCCTGCTGGTCGTGTTCCTGATGTGGCTGGGCGCCCGCCGCGCCACCGCCGGCGTTCCGGGCAAGATGCAGGCCTTCGTCGAGATCCTGGTCGAGTGGGTGGACGAGGAAGCCAAGGGCATCGTCCACAACGCCAAGTCCCGCCTGTTCGTCGCGCCGCTGGCGCTGACCGTGTTCATGTGGATCGTCTTCATGAACGCGCTCGACCTGCTGCCGGTCGACCTGCCTCACTACCTGTTCAGCCTGGTCGGGCTGGACGACGTCATCCACTATCACCGCATCGTGCCCACGGCCGACCTGAACGCGCCTATCGGCATGTCCATGGGCGTGCTGCTGCTGATGTTCTACTACGGCATCAAGATCAAGTCGCCCGGCGGTTTCGTCAAGGAACTGTTCACCGCGCCCTTCCATGCCCATGGCATCGGCGCGCTGCTGCTGGCGCCCTTCAACTTCCTGCTGAACATCATCGAATACGCCGCCAAGATGGTTTCGCTGGGCATGCGGTTGTTCGGCAACATGTTCGCCGGCGAACTGATCTTCATGCTGATCGCCATGCTGGGCGGCGCGTGGGCCGGCCTGAACGCCAGCAGCGTGGCGCTGGGTGTCGGCCACATCCTGGCCGGATCGGTCTGGGCCATCTTCCACATCCTGATCGTCGTGCTCCAGGCCTTCATCTTCATGATGCTGACCCTGGTGTACATCGGCCAGGCCCACGAAGGCCACTGATCGGGGGCTCCCCCGTACGCCCTGCGGGCGCCCCCCCCAGGGGGCGGTGCTGGCGGACCGGCGGAGCCGGAGCCGCGGCACCCTGGGTGAAGTTGGAGGCTGGCGGATAGCAGTTGCTCGCCGGTGAGTTGTTTGGAAATGCGGGTCGGGGCGGGTTTCGCCGCGATCTTGTAGCAAGTTAGCAGTATCCGTGGTTTCGATTTTTCAACATAACTAGTCGTTTTACGATTCATATCAAGGAGTTGTCATGACCAACGTCGCTCTCGTCGCTCTCGCTTGCGGTCTGATCATCGGTCTGGGTGCCATCGGTGCTTGCCTGGGAATCGCGATCGTCGGTGGCAAGTACATCGAAGCCTCGGCTCGCCAGCCCGAGCTGATGAACCCCCTGCAAACCAAGCTGTTCCTGCTGGCCGGCCTGATCGACGCGGCCTTCCTGATCGGCGTGGGTATCGCCATGCTGTTCGCCTTCGCGAACCCGTTCGTCGGCTAAGACCTCTATTCGACATGACCGCTCCGTGACGCGGCCCCAGCCCTCGTCACGGATGATGTTCTTTTCCGAATAAGGAAACACCGTGAATCTGAACGCGACACTCGTCTTCCAGATGCTCGTGTTCTTCATTCTGGCGTGGTTCACGATGAAGTTCGTGTGGCCGCCTCTGATGAAGTCCATCGAAGAGCGCCGTCTGAAGATCGCCGAAGGCCTTGCCTCGGCCGAGAAAGGCAAGGCGGAACTGGTGCAGGCCGAGGCCCGCATCGGCCAGATCGAAGCCGCCGCCAAGTCTGACAACCAGGCCCGCCTGGCGCAGGCCGAGAAGCAGGCCGCTGCCTTGATCGAGCAGGCCCGCAAGGACGCCGAGGCCGAACGCGCCCGCATTCTCGAGCAAGCCCGGCAGGAAGCGCAGCAGGAAGCCCAGCGCGCCCGTGAAGGCCTGCGCGACGCCGTGGCGCAACTGGCCGTGAAGGGCGCCGAGGAAATCCTCAAGCGCGAAGTCAACGCCCAGGTGCATGCCGAACTGCTCGGCCAGCTCAAGGCGCAGTTGTAATGAAGAACCCGCGCGGGTGGCACGAGCAACGCGTGCCGCTCACGCGTTTGCGAATCACCTCGCTAACCGTATCAGGCATCGAGAGCCACCATGGCTGAACTGTCCACCATCGCCCGGCCATACGCTGAAGCGCTGTTCGGCGTCGCCCGTGCAGATAGCGCAGGCCTTGCCGCCTGGGCCGAGCTTGTCGCCGAAATGGCCCAGGCAGCCGCGCACCCCGAGGTGCGCAGCGCCATCGCCGATCCCAAGCTCGACGACGCACAGCGAGTCGAATTGTTCACGGCCACGCTGAAGACGCAGCTTACGCCCGCCGCGCGCAATTTCGTGACGCTGTTGGTCGAGAACGACCGTCTGCTGCTGCTGCCCGAGATCGCATCGCAGTTCCTGTGGCTCAAGAACCGCCACGAGGGCACCGCCGATGCCGAGATCGCCAGCGCCTTCGCGTTGACCGATGCCCAGGTTGCCGACCTGGTCGCCGGGCTGGAAAAGAAATTCGGCGTGAAGATCAAGCCCACCGTCCGGGTCGACGCTTCGCTGATCGGCGGCGTGCGAGTGGCCGTCGGGGATCAGGTGCTCGATACCTCCGTGCGTGCGCAGCTTGATCGCATGCGCGACGCGCTCGTCGCATAGTTCGGTCGCTGCGCACACATCGGCACCGAGAGAAAGGATTCCAGGAGTCAACCATGCAACTCAATCCGTCTGAGATCAGCGAATTGCTCAAAAGCCGTATCGAAGGCCTGAGCAACTCTGCTGACATCCGTACCCAAGGCACGGTCGTGTCCGTGACCGACGGTATCACCCGCATCCACGGCCTGTCGGACGTGATGCAGGGCGAAATGCTCGAGTTCCCCAACAACACCTTCGGCATGGCGCTCAACCTCGAGCGCGACTCCGTCGGCGCCGTGATTCTCGGCGACTACACCCACATCTCGGAAGGCGATACGGTCAAGTCGACCGGCCGCATCCTGGAAGTGCCGGTCGGCCCGGAACTGAAGGGCCGCGTGGTCGACGCGCTGGGCCAGCCGATCGACGGCAAGGGTCCGATCAACGCCAAGGCCACCGACGTGATCGAGAAGGTCGCCCCGGGCGTGATCGCGCGCAAGTCGGTGTCGCAGCCGGTGCAGACCGGCCTGAAGGCCATCGACGCCATGGTGCCCATCGGCCGCGGCCAGCGCGAGCTGATCATCGGCGACCGCCAGACCGGCAAGACCGCCGTGGCCGTCGACACCATCATCAGCCAGAAGGGCAAGGGCCTGACCTGCGTGTACGTGGCGATCGGCCAGAAGGCCTCGACCATCAACAACGTGGTCCGCAAGCTCGAAGAGCATGGCGCGCTGGAGTACACCATCGTCGTGGCCGCCTCGGCCTCGGAATCGGCCGCGATGCAGTACATCGCCGCCTACTCCGGCTGCACGATGGGCGAATACTTCCGTGATCGCGGCGAAGACGCCCTGATCATCTATGACGACCTGACCAAGCAGGCCTGGGCCTATCGCCAGGTCTCGCTGCTGCTGCGCCGTCCGCCCGGCCGCGAAGCCTATCCCGGCGACGTGTTCTACCTGCACTCGCGCCTGCTGGAACGTGCCGCTCGCGTCAACGAAGAGTACGTCGAGAAGTTCACCAATGGCGCCGTGAAGGGCAAGACCGGTTCGCTGACCGCGCTGCCCATCATCGAAACGCAGGCCGGCGACGTGTCCGCCTTCGTTCCGACCAACGTGATCTCGATCACCGACGGCCAGATCTTCCTGGAATCGGACCTGTTCAACGCCGGTATCCGCCCCGCCATCAACGCCGGTATCTCGGTGTCGCGCGTGGGTGGCGCCGCCCAGACCAAGGTCATCAAGAAGCTGTCCGGCGGTATCCGTACCGACCTGGCCCAGTACCGTGAACTGGCTGCCTTCGCGCAGTTCGCGTCCGACCTGGACGAGTCGACCCGTCGCCAGCTCGAGCGCGGCCGCCGCGTGGTGGAACTGCTCAAGCAGCCCCAGTACCAGCCGCTGCAGGTCTGGGAACTGGCCGTCTCGCTGTTCGCCGCCAACAACGGCTACATCGACGACGTCGAGGTCAAGGACGTCCTGGCGTTTGAAAAGGCGCTGAAGGAATACCTGAAGTCCAAGTACGACGCGCTGGTCAGCCGTATCGAGGACACCAAGGAACTGTCCAAGGACGACGAAGCCGCGCTGCACGAAGCAGTGAAGGATTTCAAGAAAAACGGAGCCTTCTGAAGCAGGGTACACGGGGCGCCCCAGCTCGGCGCCTCTCTGTGAACACTGACAGGGGAAGATAGATGCCCGGAATCAAGGAAATCCGAACCAAGATCAAGAGCGTGCAAAACACGCGCAAGATCACCAAGGCGATGGAAATGGTCGCCGCATCCAAGATGCGCAAGGCGCAGGACCGGATGCGCACGGCCCGCCCGTATGCCGACAAGGTGCGCAACATTGCCGCGCACATGGCGCAAGCCAATCCCGACTACGAACACGCCTACCTGGCCAAGCGCGACGACATCAAGGCCGCCGGCCTGATCGTGGTCACGACCGACAAGGGCCTGTGCGGCGCGTTGAACACCAACATCCTGCGCGCGGTGCTCAATCGCCTGAAGGACTCGGAAGCGAAGGGCATCAAGGTCCAGACCACGGCCATCGGCAACAAGGGCCTGGGCTTCCTGACCCGTCTCGACGCCAACGTCGTGTCCCAGGCGGTGCAGTTGGGCGACGCGCCCAACCTGGAACGCCTGATCGGCGCGATCAAGGTGCAGCTGGACGCGTATGCCGAAGGCAAGGTCGACGTGGTGTACCTCGCGTACAACCGCTTCATCAACACGATGAAGCAGGAGCCCGTGATCGAGCAGCTGCTGCCGCTGTCGGCCGAACGTTTCGCGCAGACCGAGGAAGAGAAGAAGGCCTACTCGTGGGACTACATCTACGAACCCGATGCCAAGTCGGTCGTCGATGAACTCCTGCTGCGCTACGTCGAAGCGCTGGTGTACCAAGCCGTTGCCGAAAACATGGCGTCCGAGCAGTCCGCCCGGATGGTGGCCATGAAGGCTGCATCGGACAACGCCAAGAAGGTGATCGGCGATCTGCAGCTGGTCTACAACAAGACCCGCCAGGCAGCCATCACCAAGGAAATTTCGGAAATCGTGGGCGGTGCGGCGGCTGTATAAGCCGGCGCGACGCCTTAAAGAATCAGGAATCGAGGAATCGATATGAGCAACGGAACCATCGTTCAGTGCATCGGTGCCGTGGTGGACATCCAGTTCCCCCGCGACAGCATGCCCAAGATCTACGAGGCCCTTACGCTGGCCGACGAGAGCTCGGCTTTCGCCGAGAAGGGCCTGACGTTCGAAGTGCAGCAGCAGCTGGGTGACGGCGTCGTCCGTACCATCGCCATGGGCTCGTCCGACGGCCTGCGCCGCGGCATGGCCGTGGCCGCCAGCGGCGCGCCCATCTCGGTGCCCGTCGGCACCGGCACGCTGGGCCGCATCATGGACGTGCTGGGTCGTCCCATCGACGAAGCCGGCCCCATCGCTTCGGAAGAGCGCCGCGCCATCCACCAGGACGCGCCCAAGTTCGACGAGCTGTCGCCCTCCGTGGAACTGCTCGAAACCGGCATCAAGGTTATCGATCTGGTCTGCCCGTTCGCCAAGGGCGGCAAGGTCGGCCTGTTCGGCGGCGCCGGCGTGGGCAAGACCGTGAACATGCTCGAACTCATCAACAACATCGCCAAGCAGCACAGCGGCCTGTCGGTGTTCGCGGGCGTGGGCGAGCGGACTCGTGAAGGCAACGACTTCTACCATGAAATGGCGGAAGCCGGCGTCATCAACCTGGACAAGATCGAAGAGTCCAAGGTGGCGATGGTGTTCGGCCAGATGAACGAGCCCCCGGGCAACCGTCTGCGCGTGGCGCTGTCGGGCTTGACGATGGCCGAGAAGTTCCGCGACGAAGGCCGCGACATCCTGTTCTTCGTCGACAACATCTACCGCTACACGCTGGCCGGTACCGAAGTGTCCGCGCTGCTGGGCCGCATGCCCTCCGCCGTGGGCTACCAGCCGACGCTGGCCGAGGAAATGGGCAAGCTGCAAGAGCGCATCACCTCGACCAAGACCGGTTCGATCACGTCGATCCAGGCCGTGTACGTGCCCGCGGATGACTTGACCGACCCGTCGCCCGCCACGACCTTCCTGCACCTGGACTCGACCGTGGTGCTGTCGCGCGACATCGCCGCGCTGGGTATCTACCCCGCCGTCGACCCGCTCGACTCCACCAGCCGCCAGCTCGACCCGCAGGTCGTGGGCGAAGAGCACTACGCGGTGGCCCGTGGCGTGCAGCAGACGCTGCAGCGCTACAAGGAACTGCGCGACATCATCGCGATTCTGGGCATGGACGAACTGTCGCCGGAAGACAAGCAGGCCGTGGGCCGCGCCCGCAAGATCCAGCGCTTCCTGTCGCAGCCCTTCCACGTGGCCGAAGTGTTCACCGGCTCGCCCGGCAAGTATGTGCCGCTGAAGGAAACCATCCGTGGCTTCAAGATGATCGTCGAAGGCGAGTGCGATGCGCTGCCCGAGCAGGCCTTCTACATGGTCGGCACGATCGACGAAGCGTTCGAGAAAGCAAAAAAGTTGTGACCCCCCCTACGCCCTGACGGGCGCCCCCCAGGGGGCGGTGCTGGCGGACCGGCGGAGCCGGATCCGCGGCACCCTGGGTCTGGTCGGGGTTTCTTGGGTAGGGGCGCTGGGGCTGCGCGAAGCGCAGTCCAGGAGAATTGAGTATGGCAACTATTCATGTGGATGTCGTCAGTGCTGAGGCGTCGATCTTCGCTGGTGAGGCGAAGTTCGTTGCGCTGCCTGGCGAGTCGGGCGAGCTGGGCATATTGCCTGGCCATACGCCGCTGATTTCGCGTATCCGTCCGGGTACGGTGAAGATCTCGCGCGCGGACAATGGCGAGGAAGAGCATATCTTCGTGGCCGGCGGTCTGCTCGAGATCCAGCCGGGTACCGTGACGGTGCTGGCCGACACGGCCATCCGCAGCCACGACCTGGACGAGGCCAAGGCCGAGCAGGCGCGCAAGGCGGCGGAAGAAGCGCTGCGCAATGCCAAGGACAAGGCCGAAGTGGCCGTGGTCGAGGCCGAGCTGGCGATGCTGGCGGCGCAGCTGGCCGCCATCCGCAAGCTGCGAGGCGGCAGGAGTTAAACGCCTTGGCGCGCCTGCGCGCGCGGCAGTCGGTGATGGATCATCATTCGCCCGCCCCGGTTCCCACTACAACGCGATGAGCGTGCAGGTGGGGCCGGGGCGCGGTGTTTTCTGTGGGCTCAATGCGGCGTTGCGCCTGGCGGCGCGGCGGCGCTATGCCAGCAGCTGTCTGGCTCGAAGATAAGAGGCGACGATTTCGTCGAAGCCGGCAGGGTCCTCGATGCAGCAGGCATGGCCGGTGCCGGGCAGAATGCGATGGACTGCATTCGGAATCAGGCTGGCGGTCTTGCGTCCGTCGTCGAGCGAAATATCGAATTCGCCATTGATCACCAAGGTGGGAACGGCCAGCGATGGCAGGCGGGGCGTCATGTCCAAGGCCGCCCGCGCCTGGAAGATCCGGGCGATGGCTGCCCCGGACAGGGACGGGCCCACTTCGGCAAACCTGTCCAGCAGATAGGCGCCGAGCCTGGAGCTGGCGAACTGCGGAGCGACCAGTTCGTGCAGGTGCTCGTGCTGATAGCGGGCCACGCCCAGGTTGCCGTAGCCGTCGATGCGGCGGTCGAAGTTCATGCCGCCGCTGCCGCCGCCAACCAGTACGATGGCCCGGAACAACTCGGGCCGCTCGAGGCCGAGCAGCAGGGCGATTCCAGATCCGACGCTCGCGCCCATCAACACGGCTTCATCGATCCCCAGGTCTTCGCACACGCCCAGCACGTCTTCGGCCATGTCGAGCATGGAGAACTCGCCCGACGGTTTGTCCGATCGTCCATAGCCCCGGATATCGACCGAGACCACCTTGAACCAGGTGGAAAAGTGCGCCGCCTGATAAAGCCAGAGCCGATGATCGAAAGGATTGGCGTGGATGAGGACCATGGGCATGCCCTCGCCGGAGACTTCGTAGTGGATACTGACGCCGTTGCGGGTGCTGTATGGCATGCGAGGCCTGCGCGTGGCTGGGTTCAGTCGAGCTTGGTGCCGGTATTCCGGATGACGGTGCTCCAGCGCTCGCGCTCCTGCCTGATGAACTTCGCCATGTCGGCCGGCGTTCCGCCGATCGGGTCCGCATTCATCTGGGACAGCCGCGTCATCGTGTCGGGTTCCTTGAGTATCTCGTTGACCATCGCAGACAGCTTGTTGACGATATGCTCGGGCGTCTTGGGTGGGGCGGCCATGCCGAACCAGGTCATCGACACGAATCCCGGAACGACTTCGCCGATCGCGGGCACGTCCGGCAGCCCGGCTTTACGCGACTCGCTGCCAACTCCGAGCGCGATCAGCTGGCCTTTGCGCACAAAGGGCAGCACCGAACCGAGATCCACGAAGGCAATGTCGGTTTCGCCCGAGACCACCGCCGCGAGCGCCGGGCCGCTGCCGGAATAAGGGATCTGGAAGATCTTGACCTTGGCCAGCTGCTTGAACATTTCCGCAGCCAGGTGCGGGGTGGAGCCGGTGCCGCCGGACGAATAGTTGAGCTTGTCCGGCCTTGCCCGGGCGGCCTTCAACAAGTCCTGCAGGTTCTTGATGCCGGATTTCGGATTGGCCACCAGCGTGCTCGGGCTCGTGGCGATGACCGATATCGGAACGAATTCGTCCGGCACGAACGTGAGCTTCGAATACAGGGCTTGGCTGGTCACCAGCGGTCCGGGCGCGGTGAAGAGCAGCGTATAGCCATCGGGAGCCGCGCGAAAGACGGCGTCGGCGCCGATGTTGCCCGAGCTGCCGGGGCGGTTGTCGACGAAGACGGTCTGGCCCAGGCGCTTGCCCAATTTGTCGGCGATCAATCTGGCGAAGGTGTCGGATCCGGCGCCGGGCGCATAGGGCACGATGAAGCGGATCGGATGGTTCGGATAGTCTTCGCCCTGCGCATGGGCGCCTGTACAGAAGAGGAAGACAGACAGGGCATGGGCAGAGATTTTCAGGATTTTCATCGCGGCCTCTGGATGGCATGGTGAAACGATGATGAATTCGCGGAATAGGCGTGTCAATAAAAAATAGAAGTTGATTCTGCTTGGCAGAATCTTTACCATTTCTCCCATGAACAATGAAATCGTTGCTTCCGTCGACCGCGCCATACGCATACTGAATGCCTTTGCGGAAGACGGTTCGCCCATGACGCTGCACGACCTGTCCTTGCGGACCGGTTTCTACAAGAGCACCATCCTGCGTCTGCTTTCGACGCTGATCGAGCACGGCTGCGTCCTTCGCCTGGACAACGGGACGTACCAGCCAGGACCGACGCTTGCGCGCTGGGGCCGGCTGTACCTCGGGTCGGTCAAGAGCGAAACCCATATCACCCCCCTGCTCGAGAAACTCGCC
The DNA here is from genome assembly GCF_004216695.1 of Pigmentiphaga kullae. Classification (GTDB taxonomy): domain Bacteria; phylum Pseudomonadota; class Gammaproteobacteria; order Burkholderiales; family Burkholderiaceae_B; genus Pigmentiphaga; species Pigmentiphaga kullae. The sequence continues at coordinate 908,746 of NZ_SGXC01000001.1, read as the reverse complement.
GGAGATACCGGGGAAAGCGCGACGTTCTATGCCAGGCAATCGGACGAAACGCGCATTTGCGTGGCGCGGGTGGACAGCAATCGATCCATCCGGGACCACGTGCGCGTGGGCGATATCGCGCCGCTCGGAACGGGCGCCGGCGGCAAGGTTCTGCTCAGGTTCGACCCGGCGATCCGGAAGGCCCGCCCGCAGGAAACCATGGTGATCGTCAGCATCGGCGGCCGGGATTCGGAAATCGCGGGGCTCGGGACGCCGGTGTTCGGCGCGGGCGGCTCGCTGCGGGGAGCCATGACCGTTTCCGGAACCGTGACCCGGTTCACCGAAGCGGCGATTGCCAAATACGCCAAATCCCTGCTTACGAGCGCCATGGAACTGACCGTGTTGTTCGGCGGGGATCCGGAAGCGCATCGAGCGGCCCTCGGTTCCAATCCCATTCGCCTCGAGTTCAGTCCCAAGGGAAAACTCTGCGCTTCCTAGGGCGCTTGGCCGGCGCAGGCGCGCCGGCCCCCCCACTTCCCGCTTTTCCCGCCATCACTGGAACCCTCCTGCTGGTGCGCCTGTGCGTAGTTGACAGGTAGAGTCCGCGGCCGCAGAATGAATTCTGAGAGACAGTATTAGATTCTGTCTAGCAGAATTTCAATGAAAGAGGCCTGGTTCTTTATCGAGGAGGCGCCATGATGGCCGATGTTCGATGTGTAGACGTTGCCGCGGGAACCGCGGACCGTCGCATGTTCGTGGACGATGACCTGTTTGCCCGGGAAGTGCGGCAGATCTTCGGCCGCGCCTGGCTGCTGGTGGGCCACGAGAGCCAGGTCCCGGATCCGGAAGACTTCATCCAGTCGAAGATGGGGACCGACTCCGTCATCGTCACGCGCACCAGGCAGGACAAGATCGTCGTCCTGCTCAACAGCTGCCGGCACCGCGGGATGAAGGTCTGCCGGGTGGACGAAGGCAAGGCGCGCGCCTTCACCTGTCCCTACCACGGCTGGACTTACTCGACGGACGAAGAGCGGGTCTCCCGGCCAGGCGAGCTGGCGGGTGTTCCGGGTTTCGACGTCCACTACGAGGGCCGCCTCGACAAGGCGGAATGGGGGCTCAAGGCGGCGCGCGTCCGGGTCTACAAGGGAACGATCTGGGCCACGTGGGACGAGCATGCGCCCAGCCTCGAAGCGTATCTGGGAGGCATGCTGAAGTGGCTCGATTCCGCGCTCGACCACCGCAACGGCGACAGCGGCGGCAGCACGCTGCTGGTCGGGGTGCAGAAATTCCGGGTGCGATGCAACTGGAAGTTCCCCGCGACCAACTTCGTGGGCGATGCCTCTCATGCGGTAACGCACAACTCGGCAAACATGATCAAGCTCAATCCGAGCGGAAAGGATGGCCGCAGGGATGAACGCGCCTCCGGCCACGCGGCGTTCGGATGGCCAGACCTGGGGCATGGGGGTCTGGGCTTCCTGCCCCGCCCCGAAGAGGAGTTTCCCCGTCCCGACACCTTCCAGCAGTTTCCCGCCGCCAGCAACTACCTGCGGGACATGGCGCGGGAACACCTGCGCAAGCGGGCGGGCGGCATCCATTACCAGGGCAAGGGGACCATTTTCCCGAACATGTCGTTCCACGAGGACCAGCCCCGCACGCTGGTGGTACACCACCCGGTCAGCGCCACCGAAACCGAGATGTGGCGCTACTACCTGATCGATGCCGACGCGCCGGACGAGGTCAAGGATATCTTCCGGCACTACTACATGACCTACTCCGGTCCCGGCGGAATGACGGAGCAGGACGACATCGAGAACTGGGAGTCGGCCACCAGGCAGAGCCTGGGAGGCATGGGCCGCGACCTGCCGTTCAACTATGCGCAGGGCCTGGGGGAATCCGAGCCCTGCGACCTCATGCCCGGAGCGGTCTGGTGCGGGCGCACCATTACCGAACAGAACCAGCTGATCTGGCTCAAGCGATGGCAGGAGTTCATGGAGGGCCGGTCCTGGGACCAGCTCATGCATCGTGTCGAAGTCGAGGACGATGCCGCCTTTCCCCTCAAGCGGCATGCCGCGGGAGCGAAGTGATGCACGATTCCATGAACGCCATGCTGCGGCTGTACGAGGTTTCCGAGTTTCTCTACAAAGAAGCGGAACTCCTGTCGGACAGGAAGTACGAAGAGTGGCTCGATACCTTGGCGGAGGACATCTCCTACCGCATGTTCGTGCTTCGCAACCTGTCGGGCAAGGCGCAGGCGACCGAGTATCTCGACGGTCCGCTGGACATCAGCTGGTTCGATGAAGGCAAGGAAACGATCACCAAGCGCGTCCGGCAGATCCGCACGCATCAACATTGGGCGGAGGAACCGCCTTCGCGAACGACGCGCTACCTTACCAACCTGCGCATACTCGAGGCCGATTCCGGTTCCGAGCCCGCACAGGTCCGGACACGATGCAATTTCATGGTGAACCGGAACCGCAACGAAGCCGACGACCATTGCCTGTATGGACATCGTATCGACCTTCTGGCCAGGCACGAGGACTCGTGGCGCATCAAAGAGCGAAAGATCTACATCAACCAATCGACGATATTGATGGGGAACCTCAGCTTCATCGTGTAGCGGTCTTCGCCGCATCGGCGAGCGCCATGACCGATTCATGAAGCATCCCCTCCCAACGACGAAGGCGCCATCCATGAGCAAGCCCGTGGTCCTGAACATCGCGAAGATACCGGCCGTTCTCCAGCAGTCGCTGGAAAGCGAGTTCGAGTTGAGAACCCTGGACTCGCCCGGCGATGCCTCGGAGATTTCCGGCCTGGTCTCTTCCGCGATACGCGGGGTGGACCTCGCCACGCTCGACCGGCTGCCGGGCCTGAAAGTCATGTCGATTTTCGGCGTCGGCCTGGACAAGGTCGATCTTGCCGCCGCGCGCCGCAGGGGAATACGCGTCGGCTACACGCCCGACGTCCTGAACGATTGCGTGGCCGACCTGGCTATAGGATTGATGATCGCGGCCAGTCGCAAGATTCCGCAGGCGGATGGCTACGTGAGATCGAACCGGTGGGCGGAAACAGGCAATGTGTTCGACTTGGGGGACAGGGTAAGCGGCAAGCGCATGGGCATCGCAGGCATGGGAAGGATAGGCAGGATCATCGCGAAAAGGCTTGTCGGCTTCGACGCGGAGATCCGATATTTCTCCCGCTCCGAGGTCCGGGAATGCTCCCATGAACGCGTCTCCACCTTGCAGGAGCTGGCCGCATGGTGCGACTATCTCTTCATTGCCGTGTCGGGCAGCGCGGAAACCCGGCACATGGTCGACGCCGGCGTACTCGCGGCGCTCGGCCCGCAAGGCTATCTGATCAATGTTGCGCGGGGCAGCGTGGTCGACGAACAAGCGTTGGTTGCCGCGCTGGAGAACGAAATCATCCGGGGCGCCGCGCTCGACGTGTATGAAGTCGAGCCGCTGAAGTCGTCCAGGCTGACGGAACTGCGAAACACCGTGCTGCTGCCGCACGTTTCCAGCGCGACCAACGAGACCCGGACGGCCATGTCCAACATGGTGGTGGAGAATCTGAAGCGATTCTATGCCGGGGAAAGGATGCTGGCGGAACCGGCGTAGGAGCGGTTCAGCGCACAGCGAAGGCCTGCTCGACGAGTTGCTCGGCCGTGGCGCGTGCTGCCGCGGCCGCGCTGGCGTTGTCGTCCACGTGCGCCGACACCGACGCGCCGTCATAGAGCAGCATCAACTGACAGGCCAGGGCCTCGGGGTCGGACGCGCCGGCTTCGCGTGCCAGGCTGGTGAACAGGTCGCGCAGCCAGCGTCGGGCCGTATCGCAGGCTTCCCGGATGCCGGCGCTGGGCGCCGCCTCGGCGGCGGCGCGGCTGAACGGACAGCCCCGGAAGCGTGGCGACGACGCGGTTTCCCGCATGATGTCGAAGACGCCCAGCAGGCGCTCGCGCGGGCCGGGGTAGTCGGCCAGGCGGTCGGCGATGCGCAGCTTGCGCGCCTCGTGGCGGGCCAGCAGGTAGGCCTGGATCAGGGCTTCCTTGCTGCCGAAGGTGTCGTACAGCGAGGCCTTGGCCACGCCGGCGCGCTCGATGACCCGGTCGATGCCGACCGTGTGGATGCTCCCTTCGTAGAACAGCTCGTCCGCGGCGTCGAGCAGGCGTTGGCGCGCGGAGCGGCGCGCTTCGGGGCTTCTTGTCGTATTCATGGTCATGCCTTGACATTACCAGACAGATCTGTACACTTCAAGCAAATCAGACAGACTTGTCTGTTTAATGTTCCCCGGATTCCGCCATGACCAGCGCTTGCCCCAAGGCCGCCCCCGCTTCCGTTTCCGCCTGCCCCCAGGCAGCCGGGCGCCTGTCGCCGCGCTTCAGTTTCCATCTGCTGGCATCGATCACACTGGCGTTCCTGGCGGGGTCGGCGGCGCCGACCCCGCTATACGCGATCTATCAGCAGCAATGGGGTTTCTCGACCACCATGCTGACCGTGGTGTTCGGCAGTTATGCCCTGGCCGTGCTGGTGGCGCTGCTGGTGGCGGGCCGCCTGTCGGACCACATCGGCCGGCGGCCGGTGCTCATGGCCGCGGCGGTCGCGCAGGCCGCGGCCATGGTGGTCTTCGCCACCGCCGGCGGGCTGTCCGACCTGTTGGCGGGGCGCATCATCCAGGGGCTGTCGGCCGGGGCCGCCATCGCGGCCGTGGGCGCCGGCATGCTGGACATCGACAAGACCCGCGGCGCGCTGGCCAATGCGCTGGCGCCCATGCTGGGCACGGGTACGGGCGGCATCGTCGCCGGACTGCTGGTGCAATATCTGCCCGCGCCCACGCACCTGATCTACGCGATCCTGGGCGTGGTTTTCATCGCGCAGGGGGTGGGGGTCTTCTTCATTGCCGAGACCGCGCGGCGCCGGCCGGGCGCCTGGGCCTCGCTCAAGCCCAGTTTCGCGCTGCCGCCGGAAGTGCGGATGCCGCTGCTGCTGGCTGCGCCCGCCGTGGTGGCCGTGTGGGGCCTGGGCGGTTTCTATGCCTCGCTCGGTCCCACGCTGCTGCGCAGCCTGGTGGGGTCGGGGTCCAGCCTGCTGGGCGGGCTGGCCCTGTTCATCATGGCCGGCGGCGGCGTGGTCGCGGTGGTGCTGCTGCGCGATCGGTCCGCGCGGTTCCTGTCGCGCCTGGGCGCGCTGGCACTGATGCTGGGCATGGTTCTCGTGCTGGCCTCGCTGTCGCTGCATTCGGTGGCGCTGTTCATGGTGGGCACCGCGATCGCCGGCACGGGGTTCGGCACGGGTTTCCAGGGCGCGCTGCGCAACGTGATCGCCCCGCTGCCGCCCACGGGCCGCGCGGGGGTGCTGTCGGTGCTGTTCGTGGTGTCGTACCTGGCCATGGGCGTGCCCGCCATCCTGGCCGGCTACGACGTGGCGCTGCGCGGCGACATCGTTTCCACCTCGCGCGAGTTCGGCGCTGGCGTGCTGCTGCTGGCGGCGCTGGCCTGGCTGGGCGCGGCCAGGACCGTGCCCGCCGCGCGTGCGCAGGCGGCGGCTCCGCGCGTCGAACCCTAGCCCCGGCGGTCCACCCTAGCGGTTCGAGGCGCCGGTCGCGCGGATCACGCCGGACCATAGGCGGGCGTCCCGCTCTATGGTCTGGCGCATGTCGTCCGGGCCGCTCGCCAGCGGCTCCACGCCCTGGTCCTCGAAGCGCTTGCGCAACTCGGGCATGCGCATGATCCGGTCCAATACGTCCAGCCAGGTCCGGACGACCGCATCGGGCGTGCCGGCCGGTGCCGCCAGACCCATCCATACCGTCGTGACCATGTCGGGGAAACCGGCTTCGCGCAGGGTGGGCACGTCGGGCAGCGCCGCGCTGCGCTGTTCGCTCGTGACCGCCAGCGCCCGCAGGGAGGCGTTCTGGGCCAGTTGCGGCAGGGCATTGGCCGAATCGAAGAACACCATGTCCACGCGGCCCGCCCGCAGGTCGGCCAGGATGGGGGGCGCGCCCTTGTAGGGCACGTGCACGAGTTCAGCCCCGGCCTTGATCGCGAACAGTTCGCCCAGCAACTGCGTCGTCGTGCCGTATCCCTGCGAGGCATACGTCATCTTGCCGGGATGAGCCCTGGCTTGGCTGATCAGGTCCGGCAGGCTGCGGGCGTCGACCCGGGGGCCCACCACCAGCACGCTGGGCATGGTGCCCACGATGCTGATCGGCCGGAACGCCGTGCGCGCATCGTAGGGCATGTTGGGAAAGACGTAGGGGTTGATGGCCAGCGGGCCCGGCGGCGTGAACAGCAGCGTGTAGCCGTCGGCCGCCGCGCGCGCGACTTCGTCGGCGCCGATGTTGCCGCCCGCGCCCGCGCGGTTCTCGACCACGACCTGTTGCTCCAGCATGGGAGAGGCCTTGGCCGCGATCAGGCGCATCAGCGTGTCGGCCGTGCCGCCGGGCAGGAAGGGTACGACGACCTTGATCGGCCTGGTGGGATAGGCGGGCGGCTGCGCCTGGGCAGACGATGCCGCAAGGAGCAGGGACAGCGTCGCGAGACGCAGCAGGTGTCGGGGATTCTGGTGCATGGCGGGTCTCCTGGTTTTTTTGTCCGGCGCTATGCCGGGTCGAATACCGCGAAGCAACGGTTGGCGTTGAAGACGTAGGTTTCGATGTAGTCGATGATGCGCGGGCGGTGGCCCAGTTCGGTCATGGCACCGGCCAGCACGATCCAGTTCAGCAGTTCGTGCTGGCCGGCGGCCTCCAGGCCAGCGGTGGTCAGCGTGTCCCATTGGCGAAAGCCGCCGCGGGTAAGCTCGTCCAGGCGGGCCCGGTCGCTCTCGTGGTCGGGATACAGCCAGCCATGGCGCGGCGTCAGGAACGCGTGCGACCAGCTGGACGAGGCCACGATGGCCACGCGCCACGGCGAAGCGGCCATGGCGCGCGCGATGGCGCGGCCCAGCTCGAAGCACTGGCGGGGGGACGGCGAGGCGGGATCGGGTTCGGCGCCGACCTCGCTGGGCGGGGCCAGTCCCCCGTGCATGCGGATCAGGTCGCCCCCGTAGCAGTTGACGTGGAAGGGCACGACCGGATGCGGGAAGCCGCGGCGGTCGGCGTCCAGGTAGAGCAGGGTGTTGATGAAGGCATGGGGCAGCCCCCGGTCGTAGCGGAGCCGGTAGGCATAGGGCAGCGCCAGGCCCGCGTCGTTCAGCCGGTTCAGCAGGTAGCGTCCGCCCTCGGGGTGCCCGGCGTGGCGGAAGGTGGCGGCCTTCGGCTCGTTCCATCGGTTGCGCTTGGGAAAGGGCGAAGACGCCGGTACGTCGTAGGGCCGCGACGCCATGGCGTCCGCCAGGTAGACGCAGAACGGCGGCACGACGTCCTCGGTGAAATTCTCGTACTGATCGTCGCCGAACATCAGGATGAAGTCGGGGTGGAACGCATCCAGCAGGCGGCGCTGTTCGTCGAAGGCGCGGAAGCAGCGCGCGCGATGCCGGCCGGCCGCGGCGGCGCCGTCGTCGTCGCCCCATTCCTCCCGCATGGCCTCGGGCCAGTTGCGCGGGTCTTTCAAGTAGGGGTCGAGGCGCTTGCCGTTCAGCGTCCGCTTCAGGATGACCGACATATCGTCGTCGTGCATCCAGAAGCCCGGATAGTGCGTGGCGCCCAGGCCCAGGATTTCCGCCATGGCGTGTCCTTGTGCAAAGTGTCTGTCGATGCGCCTAGCTTAGGATTGACGCCCTGTGGCAACCAGTGAAAAATCGGGCTCGATTCATGCAAAAAAATATATGAATAAGGAAAAGTCGGTCCAATGGATCCGGCGGTTGAAATTCCGCCATCTCGAAATGCTGGTCATGCTGGGCCGCACCGGCAGCTTCGGCCGCGCGGCGGATCTGTGCGGCCTGTCGCAACCGGCGCTGTCCAAATGGGTGAAGGACCTGGAGTCGACGCTGGGCGTCACGCTGTTCGAACGCTCCACGCGCCGGATGGCGTTGACCGACAGCGGCCGGCTGGTCATGCACCACGCCGAGCGCGTGTTGACCGACATGGCGCGGCTGCACGGCCAGCTCGAGGCCCAGCGCAGCGGCGGGGCGGGGCGCCTGCACATAGGCGTGCTGGCGGCGCTGGGCCCGGTGCTGCTGCCGGGCACGCTCGCGCGGGTGCAGCAGGCCGGCCTGGACCTGGAAGTGCAAAGCCTGGAAGGCACCATGGACCATCTGCTGCCGCTGCTGGGCGAACGCAAGCTCGATCTGGTCATCGGCCGCCTGGGAACGACCGGCTATGCCGGGTCCCTGAACCGGCGGCTGCTGTACGAGGACACCCTGTGCGTGGCCGCGCCCTCGTCCCATCCGCTGGCGCGGCGCCGCAGGCCGGTTGGCTGGCGCGACGCGTGCGCCTATCCCTGGATCATCCCGCCGGCCGAATCGCCCATACGCGGCATGCTGGAAAACACGCTGGCGCAGGAGCACCTTCCACTGCCGCGCGTCGTGCTCGAATCGGCCTCGGTGTTGACCAACTACCACGTCGCGCGGCACCTGGACTGCCTGTTCGCGACATCCGAGAAGGTCATCGCGCTGTTCGCCGGACAGGGCTTGCTGCGGCGGGTGCCGCTGTCGTTCGCGGGTGTTCCCACCACCATAGGCATGCTGTGGTCGGACACCGCTTCGCCCCTGCTCGAACGCTTCATGGCGCTGCTGGAACAGGAAGCGAAAGCGAGCCTTTGACGTGTCGGCATGCATGCCGACACGGGGCACGCTATTTGCTGGCATGGCGCCGATTCGACCAAGACGAGGCATCCATGCTGGCTTCCCTACCCCTGGACTTCCTGCCCGAGGCGTACCGCCCCTGGTTCGTGCTCGCGGTCGCCATGGCCGTGGGCGTCGTCATCGCGCTGATCCTGCACCGGATAGGCTTCCTGATCCTTCGCCGCATCACCGCGCCGCGCCCCTATCTCCATGCGGTGGTGGTGGGCGCGTGCACCGCCAGCCAGTTCGTGGCGGCGCTGCTGGCGCTGCGCGTGGTGCTGACCGGCGCCCCCGGGGACATGCCCTACACCCGGGGCATGGCCTATCTCGTCACCGTTCTGCTGATCCTGTGCCTGACCTGGCTGGCCAACAGCAGCATCAAGTCGCTGAGCGACACGGCCATCCGCCTGAACCCCTACGACGTCGCCGACAACCTGCTCGCGCGCCGCAAGTTGACGCAGACCCGCGTGCTGGCCCGCAGCGCCCATGCCATCGCGCTGCTGCTGGGGCTTTCGTTCGTGCTGCTGACGCTGCCGGGTGCGCGCCAGCTGGGCGCCAGCCTGCTGGCCTCGGCCGGCGTGGCCGGCCTGGTTGCCGGTATCGCGGCGCGGCCGGTGCTGGGCAATTTCATCGCCGGCCTGCAGATCGCGTTCAGCCAGCCGATACGCATCGACGACGTGCTCATCGTCAACGGCGAATGGGGCCGGGTCGAGGAGATCACCGGCACCTTCGTCGTGGTGCGCATCTGGGACGAACGGCGCATGATCGTGCCGCTGCAATGGTTCATCGAAAATCCCTTCGAGAACTGGACGCACCGCACCGCGTCGCTGCTGGGCACGGTGTTCCTGTGGCTGGATTTCTCGGTGCCGCTGGAGCCGGTGCGCAAGGAGTTCGAGCGGCTGTGCAAGGCTTCGCCGCTATGGGATACGCGGGTGGCGGCGGTGCAGGTCACCGATACCAGCGAGCGCGCCATGCAGGTGCGATTCCTGATCAGCGCCGCCAACTCGGGGAATGCGTTCGAGCTGCGCTGCCAGCTGCGCGAAGGCCTGATTGCCTTCATCGCCGCGCACCATGCGGACGGCCTGCCGCGCCTGCGCGCGCAGGTCGACGGCGAACCCCCGGACCCGCCGCCCGCGCGCGTGGTGCCGGTCTGACGCGCAGCTTCAGGCCGGCCGGCCCCGCAGAGAGCCTTCGATCTCTCTGGCGTGCTCGTGCAGCCGGCGGGCCAGCGAAGCCACGCGTTCCTCGCGCATGCGGTCGTCGATGGCGGCCACGCTGATGGCGGCGATGGGCCGGCCCAGCGTGTCGCGTATGGGTACGCCGGCCGCGGTGACGCCCAGGGTGACGCGGTTGCGGATCAGCGAGTGGCCCTGGCGCCGGCAGGCCTCGATGGCGGCGCGCAGGTCGGCCTCGGTCAGGCTGCCTTCCTCGCAGATGCGGCGGCCATCGGCCGCGATGATGTCCTCGCGTTCGGCGTCGGGCAGGTAGGCCAGGATGGCCAGTCCGCCCGCCCCCAGCCCAAGCGGCCGGCGGCTGCCGATGGACAGCGTGTTCACCCGGATCGGCGATGGCCCCTCGTGCCGCGCTTCGCACACCGATTCGCTGCCGCTGCGCACCGACAGATAGACCGTGTCGCCGACCTCCTCGGCCAGCCGGTCCAGGCTGCCACGGCAATGCTCGCGCAGGTCGTAGGCGGCCATGGCCGCCAGTCCCAGCTCGAAAGCGAGCGGGCCCAGCGCGTACCACTTGTCCGACTCTTTCTGGATGACGAGGTGCTCGTGCATGAGGCGGCGCAGCAGCCGGTGCACCGTGGAATGCGGCAGCGCCGTGGCCTCGGCCAGCTGCGTGAGGGCCCGGCCCCGCTTGCCGGCCGTGGCCAGCAGCTTCAACAACTGCACTGCGCGTTCGATGCTGCCCGGCTCCGCCGTGGTGCTGCCGCTTGCCATAAGTCGTGTCCATTCAGTGGAAATGCGGGTGTCTACCCCTGCGGCCAATCATATATTGCCCTTCACGGTGCGACCGGGATTTTCCGGCCAGCGGAAAGCACTGCAAGAACAAGGAGGAGACCCCATCATGTACGAACGGATCATCGGCGCGGTTCTCGCGACCGCGTTGGCCGGCGCGGCAGGCGCGGCCTATCCCGAGCGGCCCATACAGCTCATCCATGGCTTCGGCGCCGGCGGCAATGCCGACACCGTGTCGCGGCTGGTGGCCCGGCACCTGCAGGCGGCGCTGGGCCAGCCGGTGGTGGTGGAAATCAAGAGCGGCGCCGGCGGCGTGGTCGCGTCCAGCTACGTGACCAAGGCCGAGCCCGACGGCTACACGCTGGTGATGCTGACCGGCGGCCATACCGTATCGGCCGCGGTGAACAAGTCGCTGCCCTACGATCCGGTCGCGGATTTCCAGCCGATTTCCACCGTGACCGCATTTCCGTTCGTGGTCAGCGTCAAGGCCGACAACCCGGCGCGCACGCTGGCCGACCTGCTGGCGACGGCGCGGGCCAAGCCGGGCACGGTGTCCTTTTCCTCGGTGGGCGTGGGCTCGACCCAGCACCTGACCGGCGAACTGCTGGCCGCCACGGCCGGCGTGCAGATGCTGCACGTACCGTATCGCGGTGGCGCCGCGCCCGTGCAGGCCGTGCTGGCTGGCGACGTGGACGTGCTGGTGGATACCGCAACGGTGGCCGCGCCGCAGATCAAGGCGGGCACGATGCGCGCGCTGGCCATCACCAGCGCCAAGCCGTGGCCGCTGCTGCCCGGCGCTCCCGTCGCGGCCGACACCGTGCCCGGGTTCCAGGTGTATTCGTGGCTGGGCATCGCGGCGCCGGCGAAAACGCCCGGCCCCATCGTCGATCGCCTGCACGCCGCGCTGGCCGCCATGCTCCAGGACCCGGCGTTTCGCAAGGCCGTCAACGACATAGGCAGCGAGCCCAGCGGCAGCAGCCCGGCACAGATGCGCAGCATGATCGAGTCGGAAATCACGCGTTGGAAGAAAGTCGTCCAGCAGGCGAACATCGTCGCGAATTGAACAGGGAGCACGCCAGGATGGACAGGGCAGTCGCGGCGGAGCCGCAGTACCAGAGCGGATTCGGCAATGAGTTCGCGACCGAGGCCAGCCCGGGCGTGCTGCCCGTGGGCCGCAACTCGCCGCAGCGGGTGGCGCACGGCCTGTACGCCGAACTGATCTCGGGTACGGCGTTCACGGCGCCCCGCGCCGTGAACCTGCGCACCTGGACCTACCGGGTGCGGCCTTCCGCCGCGCACGGCAAGGCCCATGCGGTTGCGCATCCGGCCTGGTTGACCGCTCCGTTCACGGCAGTGGCCGCGCCCGCCAACCGGCTGCGGTGGAATGCCTGGCCGGAGCCCGTGCCGGGCACGGACTTCGTCGATGGCATCGTGACCGTGGCGGGCAACGGCAGCGCCGAGACCCAGAGCGGCACCGCCGTCCACGTCTATCGCGCCAATGCGTCCATGCGCGACCGCTATCTGATGAACGCGGACGGCGAAATGCTGGTGGTGCCGCAGTCGGGCGTGCTCGACGTGCATACCGAGATGGGCCGCCTGCGGGTGGCGCCCGGCGAGATCCTGCTGCTGCCGCGCGGCGTGCATGTCCGCATCGACCTGCCCGACGGCGCGGCGCGGGGCTACCTGTGCGAGAACTACGGCGCGCCCTTCAGGCTGCCGGAGCTGGGGCCGCTGGGCTCCAACGGCCTGGCCAATCCGCGCGACTTCCTGGCGCCGGTCGCCGCCTGCGAGCCGGCGACGGGGCCGGTGCGCATCCTGCGCAAGTTCCTGGGCGGCTTCTGGGAACTGGAGCGTTCGTCGTCGCCGCTGGACGTGGTGGCCTGGCACGGCAACCTGACGCCTTGCAAGTACGATCTGGCGCATTTCATGGCCATCGGCAGCATCACCTTCGACCATCCCGACCCGTCGATCAACACCGTGCTGACCTCGCCGTCGGAAATCGGCGGCACCGCCAATTGCGACTTCGTGATCTTCCCGCCGCGCTGGCTGGTCATGGAAGACACCTTTCGTCCGCCCTGGTTCCACCGCAACGTGATGAGCGAGCTGATGGGGCTGGTTCGCGGCGTCTACGACGCCAAGGCCGAGGGCTTCGTGCCGGGCGGAATCAGCCTGCACAACTGCATGCTGCCGCACGGCCCCGACGCCGCCACCTTCGAGCGCGCCAGCACCGAGGCGCTGGCGCCGCGCCGGCTGGAAGACACCATGGCCTTCATGTTCGAGAGCCGCCACGTGTACCGCCCGACGGCGCAGGCGCTGGCCGCGCCCAACCTGCAGCCGGACTACGACGAGGTCTGGGACGGATTCCGATCCGGCAATCCTGTCTAGGACCTGGACATCATCTGGCGCCGGCAAGGGGCCGCGCGCCGCACTCTTGGAGAAGCTGGAATGAAATTGGCATCGCAACGCGCGGGGCGCGACGGCGCATTGCTCGTGGTCAGCCGCGACCTTGCCACGGCGGTGAGCGCCGCGGCCATCGCGCCCACGCTGCAATCGGCGCTGGACGACTGGGAACGCGCCAGCCCCCGCCTGCAGGCGCTGTACGACGACCTGAACGCCGGCCGTGCCGCCCGCGCCTTCGCGCTGGACCTGGGCACGCTGGCGGCGCCGCTGCCGCGCGCCTATCAGTACCTGGACGGCGCGGCCTATCCCAGCCACATCCAGCGCAACCGCCAGGCGCGCGGCGAATCGGTGCCCGACGACTTCTTCCAGAAACCGCTGATGTACCAGGGCATCTCGCACGGCTTCATGGGCTGGAACGACGACGTGCGCCTGCCTTCTGAAGACGACGGCATCGACTTCGAGGCCGAGATCGCCGCCATCACCGGCGACGTGCCGCTGGGCGTGGACGCGAAGGGCGCGTGCGGGTACATCCGCCTGTTCGTGCTGCTCAACGACGTATCGCTGCGCGCCATCATTCCGGGCGAGCTCAAGCGTACCTTCGGTTTCCTGGTCGGCAAGCCGGCCTCCAGCCTGGGGCCCATCGCGGTGACCCCGGACGAACTGGGCGAGCTATGGAAGGATGGGCTGGTGTCGGGCACCATGAAATGCTGGGTGCGCGGCGAGGAGCTGGGCAGCATCGAGACCGGTACCGACGTCGCCTTCCACTATGGGGACCTGATCGCCCACGTCGCGCAGACACGCGCGTTCGAGGCGGGAACGCTGGTGGGCCTGGGCACGGTGTCGAACGAGGACGAATCCGTGGGCGTGGGCTGCCTGGGAGAACGGCGCGCCCTGGAGACCATCCGGCAAGGGGCGGCGCGGACCCCGTTCCTGAAGTTCGGCGATACGGTGCGCATCGAGCACTTCGACCGCTCGGGCAACAGTGTTTTCGGCGCGATCGAGCAGCGCATCGCGCCGCTGGCCTAGCCGTGCAGCGGGCGGGCGCCGCTCAGCGCCCGTCCTTCTTCCTCGTGCGGGTGCCCAGGGCAGGCTGCTGGACGGCGGCCTTGCCGGTACCGGCCTGCGCGCCGGTCGCGGCCGTGGCGTCCAGCGAGGCATGCAGTCCGCTGCCCCCCAGGCCCGAGGAGGCGGGCGTCCGGGCGCCCAGGCGCAATCCGTTGCCGCCGTAGGAGCGGGGGGAAGTATCGACGGAACTCTCGCGGCCGCCCGCGGATTCGCGCAGATCGTCGGCGCGCACCGGCAAGCCCCAGGACAGGGCGGTGGTGACGAGGATCAGCGATGCGGTGGAACGTAGGCTTGGCTTGGTCATGCTGGACTCCAACTCCAGACTGCTAGCCGTGCAGTTTGCCGCAGAATCGTGTCCAGCACCGGCCAAGTAACAACGAATTTGTAGCAGGATATGAGCCGGCGGGCGGGGTCGGGCAAGGCGTCCAACCCCGCTGCGCATGCCTTGCCGGTCAGGCTGGAGGGAGGTTGGGGCCCTGGCCGACGAGCTTGATTACGGCATCCAGCGCAGCCAGCGCGTTCTTGCCGGCTGCCGCTTTCACCGAGTTGGCCAACTGTTGGCGCAACGCCGGGAGATCCTTGGCCGCCAAGTCATATTTTCCGGCCTTGGTGTTGGCGAAGATCGCGTCGAAAGACCGCAGCATCGTAGTCTTGGCCGCGGCCGCTCCCCCCGCCGCCACGAAGTCCGCATCCGTGAACGCGTCGATGTTGGCGCGCACGATGCCCCAGTCTGGCGCGAGAGCGGTCAGGTCATCGGTCATGAGTGTCTGGACGAGGCGCAGCGCGGTCTTCACGTTGATCCGGAAGTACTCGGGATCGACCCGTACACCAGTAGCCGGCCCCCAGTGCTGATACCCTGCGCTGGGCCAGTCGCCGCTTACGTGCCAGCCAGGCAGGTGGCCGTTCTCAGCCAAGGGCGACATGAAATTGCCGCCGAACCAGAAACCCTGGCTCAGGCCGTGCACGCCTGGCTTGCTGTACAGGCCGCTGTAGCCGTTGCCGGTAGGAGCGGTGACGATACCGCGGCGTAATCCCGCGTCATTGACCGCTTGGATGGCTTTTTCGATGGCCAGCGGATTGGGATAGGTGAACGCATAGGTGTGCGCAGGCAGGCCGGTTGCCTTGTATTCGTTGCCGTTCTCCGCGAATTGCATGCCGCCGAAATGTTCCAGCGCTACACCTCCGACGACCTTGTCGGCCGCATGCTCGAAGTCGTCGAAGTAGTCGTACGGCACGCCCGTTTCGGCACCTGGAACGAAATGGCGGTTGTCCAGGAAGAACATGATCGTGCGTGGACGCTGCGCCTGCGGCACCCGCGACATGTACTGAATCACCGCCGCGATGCCCAGTCCGCCGTTGTCCTCGACGTTGCTCATGCCATCGGTGTGCGTGGACAGCAGCACTCGCTGGTCCTTTTCCGTGCCATAAGCGCGGCCTGGCAAGAACCCCACCAACTGATATGTGCGCGAATCTTTCTCGATCTCGCCTTCGAGCTTAACGGTGGCCATCTTGCCGGCGGCGGCATCGGCCAGGACCTTTGCGCCAGCCACCCGGTCCACGAGGACGCCGGGGCAGTCGTAGATCCGCGGCGTACTGTGCTGGCGGGCACCCTGGGCGGCCAGCGGCGACATGTCCAGCACCCATACGGCCGCCACCGCGCCGCCAGCCTGACACACGTTGATGCCCAGCGCCGCAGCATTGTTCAATTGCTGACGGTTGCGGTAATCGGCGTCCTTTTCGACCGGCATTTTCTCGCCTGGCGCCGGGAAGGTCTCTTCATCGCTGCGGAACTCGTAGTCGCCAAGCGACGGACTGCTATAGCCTCCCACGCTGCCGCTCGCCACCGAGGAATACAGCTGCTGCTTGAACACGACGATCTTTCCGGCCAGACTTTCCTTCGTCGGACGTTGCGCTGCTGGCAGGTTCATGTCGTATAGCACCATGGGAGCGGTTACGCCACTTACGCCGGTGTCTCCCGAGTTGATCGCGTACGAGGCCACGTCTACCTGCACTCCGTCCGACAGTAGAGACCAGCCGCTCTTGTCCGGCCATTCCGTCGTGTACCAGCGGTCGTAGCCGAAGGCGTACTGAATGATGTCCACCACCCCGTAGCTGCGCAGCTTGGTCTCCAGCGAAGCCAAGTAGTGCTTCCAGGTCTCCGAGCCTGCATAGGTGGGATCGTACGAGTCTTTCTCCGTCAGCCATTCCTGGGCTTCTGCCCTGGTGATCAGGAGGTTTTCGTCGATGGAGGTCAGGGGCGATGCGGTGGGGCCTTCACCATCAGGCCGGTCGGTTCCTGGTTGTCCACTCCCGTCTCCGCCTCCGTCGCATGCGGTCAGGAAGGCCGCGGTCACCAATGCAACCAGCAGTGTCTTTTTCATACAGGGCTCCTACCCTCTTGGTGTCATGGCTAATGAATATCGAGCGCATCGTCGGCGCCACGGCGCGGGCCAATCACCCGTGCCGGTACCTGGATGCTGTGTCGCCTGCCGCCAGGCTCGAGCGCGTACGTGAGCGTCAGCGGGATCTGCCGCCTGTCGCGCAGGCCGGGTTTTACGCCGCGCAACAGCAAATGACGGTGGCCTGGCGCAAGTTCGAGCGTGGCGGTTTCTTGCGTCTTCATCGAAAAGTCGGGCACTGGTTCGATGGTGATCTGACCGCCGGCTCTTACCATTTCCCTCACCGCAACCGAGGCGGCAAAGGGCGAGGCGACGCGGATGTCGAAGAGATTGCGCCCGGCTCGCAGCTGCATGAAGGCGAGCGCGCTATCGGGGGGCGATCCCAGGCGCACCCTCGCGGTGTCGACAGAGAGCGCGGGGGCGGCCTGAACCGCCGTTGTGGACGCGACAAGAGCAAGGGCGCACCATGTGCGCATGCACTGCCGCGGGAAACCGCCCCGCATGGTGTCAATCGGCATAGATGCCGGCCTTCCTGATCAGGGGCCCCCACTTCTGGATTTCGCTCTTGACGTGAGCATCGAGCGCTTGGGGAGTGGCCCGTCCGGAGGGTTCGACCTGGGCGCCAAGATCGGACATGCGCTGCTTGAACGCCGGATCGTTCAGCGCTGCCTGCATCGCATTCACGAGCTTGTCGATGACCGGCTTCGGCGTACCCTTGGGGGCCCACAGGCCATGCCAGATTCCGACCTCGAAGCCCTTGAGGCCGGCTTCGTCCATGGTCGGCAGTTGGGGTAGCGATGCAATGCGTGTCATGGCCGTCACCGCATAGGCCTTGACCTTGTCGGCCTTGATCTGGCCTGACGTGTTGGTTGTCTGGTCGCACATGAAGTCGACCTGCTTTCCAAGCATGTCATTCATGGCCGGTGCGGTTCCCTTGTACGGAATGGTTTGCACGTCGGTGTCGATGGCGCTCAGGAATAGCAGGCCGCACAGATGCGACGCCGAGCCGATGCCGGCGTTGGCCATCGACAAGGTTTTCTTGTGGGCCCGCACATAAGAAAGGAATTCGCCGAAACTGGATGCCGGAAAATCATGCCGGGCAATCATGGTCATCGGCACATCGACCGCCAGGCCAACCGGTTCGAAGTCCTTGATGGGGTCATATTGCAGTTTGCGGTACAGCGCGGGAGCGGTGGAGAAGCCGATGTGCATGAGCAGCAGGGTGTAGCCATCGCCTGCGGCGCGTGCGACACGGCCCGTGCCCAGCGTGCCGCCCGCACCGCCAAGGTTCTCCACGACCACCGTCTGTCCCAAGGGCTTGCGCATGGCTTCGGCCAACGATCTCGCCACGATGTCCGTCGGTCCGCCCGCCGCGAACGGCACGACCATCGTGACCGGACGGCTGGGATAATCCTGAGCCGCCCCGGCGCTCTGTGGACCGGCGATGGCGGCCGACAGGGCCGCGATGAGAACTGCTTGCTTGAACACTCTGGTACTCCTGGTTGGGATGCGGGACTGCGAGGCTGGCTGAAACAGACGGCCGGCGCGTGTTGCACCGGCCTTCGAGCGAGGCCTTGCCGGCTAGGTGGTCGGCACGCGGGACTTCGCGCTGGATATCAGCTCGTCGACGGGTTTGGCGCTGGCTTCGACCAATTGCGCCGTCACGGCCGCCGACAGGGCATCCAGCAGTACGGGGACCTTCTCGTAGGAGCCCGTCCGCACCAGATCGAAGATTTCCTTGTGCTTGCCCTGCAATGCCTGGCGCTGCGCGGTTGCGGAACCGGGGCTCTTGAAGTCGTCGTCCTCAAGATTGATCAGCGCGCTGCCGAGCTTGCCCCAATCGGGGTTCAGCGCGACCAGATCGCTCGTCATTACCGTCCCTACCAGTTGGATCGCCGTTTCCACCTGTGCGATGAAGACGTCCGAACGGAAGCGGTTGATCCCCGGGTAAAAGGCCTGATAACCGGAACTTGGCCAATCTCCCGTTACGTGCCAGACAGGACGTCCACCGAACTCATCGAGGTAGGTCGCGAAGTTGCGGCCCAACCACGAGTTCTGTTGTTGGCCGTGCACGCCGGGCCGGTCATTCACGTTGACCTGGGCCCGCGGCAGGTTCGCGCCCTTGACCGCCTCGATGGCCTTCTCGACCAGGAGGTCGTTGCCGTAGGTGTTGATGTACGTGGTCATCGCGCGGCCGGTCGGCTCATAGCGGTCGCCCACGTCGTGCATCTGAGCTCCGCCGCTGTGCTCCATGGCGACGCCGCCAACGATGTACTTGGACAGGGTCTCCAGGTTGTCGTGGATGTAGTCGTAGGGCACGCCTCGTTCGGCTCCGGCCACGAAATGGCGGCAGTCGAGATAGACGTAGATGCTCATCGGCCGCTGGGACTGCGGGATCTGCGAGAAATACTTGATCACTCCCAGGATGCCCAGCCCGCCGGAGTCCTGGATCAGGCCTGGGCCATCGGTGTGCGTGGCCATGAAGACCGCTTTGTCCTTGGATGTGCCGTAGTCGCGGCCGGGAAGCGTCGCGATCAGCTGGAAGGCCGTTGCATTGGTTTCTACCTTGGCATCCAGCTTGAGCGTTGCCGTCTTGCCCGCGCGCGCGTCCTCGATCACCTTGGCGCCGTTTTTCTTGTCCAGCAACAGACCGGGCACCTCGTAGCGGGACGGCGTCCCGTGCTGGCGGCCTCCCTGCGCCGCGCCGGGCGGCATGTCGAGCACCGCGATATGGGCTACCGCTCCCGAGGGCTTGAGCACGCCCGTGATCACGCTGCCCATGGCGCCGAACTGGTTGCGGTTGCGATAGCCGCCCTCATAGGTCGGGTCGACGAAGACCCCCGGCTCGAGGAAAGTGTCAGGATCTGTACGGAACTCATAGTCCGTGTATCCGCCTGTCGTGCCGCTGCCGGTGAATGGCGCCTGCTTGACGACGACGATCTTGCCGGCCAGGGCGCTCAGGGGTGGCCGTTGGGCGGCGGGCAGCGTCATGTCATAGAGCACCATGGGGGCCGTGACGCCCAGCGGTCCCGTAGAGCCGGATTGCGTGGCGTAGGACGCGACCTCGACCGGGGTGCCATCCGAGACCAGCGACCATCCCGATTTATCCGGATACTCGGTCGTATACCAGCGCTCGTACGGGAATTTGTGCTTGTGCAGGCCCTGGGCGCCGTATTCCACGAGGCGCTCTTCAAGGAACGCCATGAACGATTTCCAGGCGGGCGAGCCCGTGTAGGTCGGCCCCCAGCTGTTCTTCTTCTCGAACCAGCCTTGCGCTTCGGCGGGGGTGATGACGAGCGAAGGATCGATCTTCGTGAGACGCGGGTCGAATGCCGTTGTGGGCGAGTCTCCCGGGTTGGTCGGCGTATTGTCCGAGCTTGCACCGTCTCCACCGCCGCATGCGACGAGGGACAAGCTCAAGAGCGCCGCGAGCGACAAACGCTTCGCTTTCATTGAGTGCCTCCACCTTGGTTTTATTGGTTACGCATCCTTGAAAGGATGCGGCGCCATTTTTAGGGAGGGGGCACGCGCAGGTCTAATGCAAAATTCCACGAATCCATTCAAGATTTGAATGGATGGCCATGCGGACTAGTGCTTCACCATCGCAGCAAAACGCTGAGCTTCCGCAGCAACCAAGGCATCGAAACCGTCGATGCTCTTGGGGTCGGCCGACACCACGCCCAGCGTGGCTTGTACGCGAGACAGCTCCGGCGACATCAACACGCGCTTCATGGCGCGTTTGATGTGGGCGATTTCCCGAGGCGGCGTGCCGCGCTGGGCAAATATGCCCGTCCAGGGGTCGACGACCCAGAAGCGCAGAGACGCGTTCTCGTTGACGGTGGGGATGCCCGGAAACAGGGGCGAGCGCTTGGTGCTGAACAGGCCGAGTATCTTGCCCCGCGCGGCATCGACGCCGGTTGCGGCCGGCAGCGCGAGAATCGCCAGATCGAGACGACCGCCGCCCAGGTCTTGCAGCAAGGTCGATGTTTTTACATAAGGTATCGCTTCCGCTTTGCCGCCGAGTTGCGCGGCCATGGAAAGTGCCAGCAGATGGTGCAGCGTGCTTGCTCCCGGCGTGCCTATCATCAGGGGGCGCTTCTCGCGACGAACGAGTTCGATGAGCTCGTCCATCGTCTGCGCATGGAGATCCGCACGCGCCATCAAGGTCAGATGCGAACTGCTGACGGGGGCAACGGGAACCAGGTCGTGGCTCGTGAAACCGGCGCCCGGGATCTGCAGGGGCGATAGCAGTACGGCATTACCCGAACCATACAGATACGTATTGCCGTCGGGCTTGGCGTGCAGCACCTTCTGCACCGCCAAGATGCCGCCTGCCCCACCGATGAACTCCAAGACCACTTGCCGCCGCAGGGCTTCGGACAATTGCTTGGCCAGCACGCGTGCCGACAGATCCATCGACCCGCCAGCCGCGTAGGGCACAATCAGAGTGACGGGAGTTGCGACCCGACGATAGTAGGCAGCCGCGCCCGCGAACAATGCCAGAGCCAGCAAGCCACCCGCTATCATCCGCATGCCGGTGCGGCTGACGCGCCGAAAATCCCCGGGGCGCATGGGCATGGCCTTTCCCCTCCTGTTCTTGTCAAGCATCTGAAATGATATCCGCGAACCTGATGTTCAATCGCCTGATGGGCAAGGCTAGGCTGCGGCAGTTGCAGATCATTACCTCCGTCGCCGAGCTGGGCAGCCTGCAGAAGGCGGCCGATGCAGTGGGGCTCAGCCAACCTGCGACGACACACGCGCTGGCAGAAATCGAGGAGTTACTGGGAGTGCGCCTCTTTTTCCGCCAGACTCGCGGCATGGCTCCCACCGACGAGGGGCGTGCGCTCATCCCGCTCGTACGCTCCGCGCTCGATGCCATCAAGGTCGGTACCACTACTGTTGCCTCGACGATCAATAGCCGCGGGGGTGTTGTCCGTGTCGGTTCGATTTCCGCGGGCGTGTCCGCCATCATCACCGATGCCTTGCCGGACTTCGTCGACGCCAATCCCGACATCGTGACGCGCGTCCAGGAGGCTGAGGCACTGCGACTCCCGGCGCTGTTGTCGGAGGGCCGCATCGATCTGGCCATTTGCCGCGAACCGGCCAACCTGGCCTTGAATGCCCGCTTCCAACCTGTGCTGGAGGACCGGTTGATCGTCGTCGCGGGCCCGAGCCACCCCTTGGCCAATAAGGGGCGGGTAGGTATCGAGGCGTTGGTGGACCAGACATGGGCCCAGCCGCCGTCCGATGTACAGACCGTCCAGATCTTCAGCGAGATATGGGAGGCTACCGGTGACCGGCCGAGGCTGTATCCCATCGACACCCGTTCTATCGTGCTCTCGTTCGCGCTCATAGAGCGACGCGGCCTCCTGGACTTCATGCCGCGCAGCGTGGCGCATCAGATGCAGCGCGCCGGCCGAGTGGTCGAGATAGATGTGGCGTGGCCCGATCCGTCGCTATTGGCATTGCCGCCGTTGGGTGTGCTGCAACTCGGGAACGGCGGCAGCCCGGCCGTGCAGAAGCTGATCGATTTTCTGGCGCGGCAGTGGCTCGCCGACGCAAATCCGCGCTAGGCGTGCCAGGACGCGCCTAACTCATTGGCGCAGCCGGTAAGCCCGCGGCGTGCTGCCGTAGTGCGCCCGGAACACGGCTGCGAAGCGCGAGTGGCATTGCCAGCCCGCTTCGGCCGCGATCGCCTGCACCCCCAGGCGGGTCTCGCGCAGCAGCGTGGCGGCAAGCTCCAGCCGCTGGGCGACCAGCAGGTTGTAGACCGAAAGGCCGGTGGCATCGCGCACGTGCTGCTGCAGGCGCGCGCTCGTGCAGCCGACGCGGCGCGCAAGTTCGGTGATCGTCCATGGATGGGCCGGCGCCTCGGCGATGGTTTCGCGCAATCGTGCCAGGACGGCGGCGGCATCGGCGCCGGGCGAGCGGACAGGGCGCAGCAGGTCGTCGAATCCTTGTAGCGCGCACAGCAGCAGCTCGGTGGCGCGCGCGTGGAAGAGGGGCACGAAGGCGGGCTGGTCGCTGCGTTCGCCGCGTATGCGTTCCAGGCAGCCCTGCAATTGCGGCGTGATGGCGGCGTTGCACAGGATGCGGCCATCGTCGCGGTCGACCATCTCGTCGAGCTGGGCGGCGGGGAGGCGCACGCCCAGTGCCTTGAGCCAGCGCGGCAAGAGGTCGCGGCGCAGCCGGAACTGCACGAAGCGGTGGGTACGGGCCCCGGGGATATCGATGAGGTAGCCGCCGTTGCGATTGGGCGTGCGCAGTAGCATGCGGTTCAGGCGGAAGTCGAGTTCGGGGCCGTGTTCGTCGCCGACGTGTCCGCTGACATGGCCTTCCAGGAAGAAGGTCAGCAGCAGCTCCCGGTCGGGGTCCAGCCGCACCCGCAGGCGGTCGTCCAGGCTGAAGTCGAAATACCGGGCGCTGGCGCCTTCCCACGGCAGCGTATGCAGCCGCGTGACGTGGCCGCCGCTGGGCCAGGGGACGTTGCGGCGCGATTCGCTCAGGATATCGGACAGGGTCAGGCCGGCCGGCTCCGGCGCCGAGGGGGCCAGGATGGCGTTGAGGTCGTCTTCCCGCATCACCGGACCCGGGATGGGGATCGGCACAGTTTGCGATTCGATCTGCATACATGGCCTCGGGCCGGAACGTTAGCATCACTGCAACTTTCCGACGGAGTGTAATGATGAACGTCCGGCATGTCAGCCGCCTGCTGCGGGCCTGCTTCGCGCTGGGGTGCGCACTGGCGGCATCGGCCGCCGCGGCGGCCGATTGGCCGGTTCGTCCGGTGCGGCTGGTGGTGCCCTTCGTGGCCGGCGGCGGCGCGGACGTCGCAGCGCGCCTGATCGCGCTCAAGGTGCAGGAACGGCTGGGGCAGCCCATCATCGTCGAGAACAAGGCGGGCGGCAATACGCTGATCGGCGTGCAGGAAGTGCTGCGCGCGCCGCCCGACGGCTACACGCTGCTGTGGTCCATCGACCAGACCTTCGTGCTCAATCCCGCGCTGTACGAGAAGCTTCCCTACGACCCGAAGAAGGACTTCACGCCGGTGGCCCTGGCGGTGATCGGCCCCAACGCCGTGGTGGCGCGCAGCCAGCCCAGGGATCCGGCCAGCGTGGCGGACCTGGTCGAGCGCGGCAAGTCCGCCGATGCCGACCTGAACATCGGCGCCGCGGCCATCGTCTCGCAGATCCTGGTGGACACGTTCAACGACGCGGCCGGCACGCAGGCCCGGCGCGTACCGTTCAAGGGCAGCGCGGAGGTGGCGCAGGCGCTGATGGCGGGCACCGTCGATGCGGCCTTCGACGGGATCGCGCCCTATGCGCAGTTCGTGAAGTCCGGGCGCGCGCGCTTCCTGGCGGTCAGTTCGGCACGGCGTTTCTCCGGCCTGCCCGATGTGCCCACGCTCGATGAACTGGGGTTCAAGGGCATCGATATGTCGGTCTGGTTCGCCATCGTCGGGCCGTCGGGCCTGCCCGCCGGCATCGCGCAGCGCGTGGCCGGGGCGGTGGAGTGGGCGGTCCGGCAGCCGGACGTGGTCGACAAACTGCTGGCGTTCGGCTTCGAGCCGGCGCCGCGCAACGATCCCGAGACCCTGCGGCGGCAGATCTCCACCGACCTGGACCGCTACGGTCCCATCATTCGCAAGCTGGGTTTCAAGCTCGACTGAGCAATCACGGCATATCACGGAGCAAGCCACCATGCAGATCGCGGACTTTCCACTGCCTTTCCCGCGCGCGCCCTACAGCCGCGCCATGTTCGACGACGACTGGGTCTTCGTGTCGGGCACCATAGGCATGGACTACACCGCGCAGAAACTGGCGCCGACGGTCGAGGAGCAGACGCGTCTCATGCTGCGCAACATCGCTTCCTACCTGGAGGCGGCGGACGCGCGGCTCGAGGACATCGTCAACTACACGCTGATCATCGATGCCATGGCCCACGTCCAGCCGGTCATCGGCGTGCTGGCCGACGACCTGCCCTGCAAGCCCACGGGCACGGCCATGATCGCGGGTATCGCCTATCCCGGTGCGCATGTCGAGATGCAGGTCATCGCCCGCAAGCAGGGCAGGCGGCCGTGATACCGGCGCGGTGGGGGCGGGCGGCCGTTGCGGCGTTTCTGGTGGCGGGCTGCGGGGGTGGCGACGATCCGCCGCCTCCGCAGCCCACGGCCCGGTTCGATGCGCAGGTGCGCTGGACGACGTACGGCGTGCCGCACGTCAAGGCGAGCGACCATGGCGGCCTGGGCTATGGCTACGGCTATGCCGTGGCGCGCGACCAGTTGTGCGCGCTGGCCGACCGCATCATCACCCTGCGCGGCGAGCGGTCGGCCCATTTCGGCGCGGACGGCCAGGCGCTGGTGGGCTTTCTGCCGCTGCCCAACCTGGACAGCGATCTTTTCTACCGCATGCAGTTGTCGGCCGACGATGTGGACACGGCCTGGAAGGCGCTGTCGCCGCAGGCCCGGGCGCTGGCCGAGGGTTATGCCGCGGGCTTCAACCGCTACGTTCGCGACCACGCGGCGCCGGCCGCGTGCGGCGACCTGCGGCCGCCGACGATGGTCGCCGCCGATGTGCTGCGCGCCGTCATGCAGATCGGCACCTTGAATCGGACCTTCCTGGCGGCGCCCTTCGCGTCGGCCTCGCTGTGGGATGATCTGGGCCAGCCGGAGCGGGCTGCTGCCGCGCCCGCGCCGCCCCGCCTGGGCATGGCCAGCAACACCTGGGTCTATGGCGCGGACGCCACCGGTACGGGTGCCGCCATCGTGGTGGCCAATCCGCACACGTACTGGCAGGACCACTGGCTGCTGATGCACCAGATGCATCTGACCATTCCCGGCGAGATGGACGTCATGGGCGCGGACTTCCTGGGCGTGCCGCTGCCTCTGTCGGGCTTCAACGATGCGGTCGCGTGGAGCATCGAGGCGCCTTCAACGGTGACCTACGGACTGCCGCTTCGGCTCGATCTGCGCCCAGGTGCGAGCCCCGCCTACATGGTCGATGGCGTGTCCCGCGCCATCGAGCGGCGCGTGGTGGAGATCGCGGTCCGGCAGGCCGACGGGGCCAAGCGCACCCAGGCCTACGCGGTGCCGTACACCGAGCTGGGCCCGTTGTATCGGCTGCCCGCCGCGCCTGGCAGGCCGGCCGGATGGTACGCCATCACCGATGCCGCCGAGGGGGACGCGCGTGGCCTGGACCAGATGCTGCTCGTCGCCAAGGCTCGCGGCATGGCCGATTTCCAGCGCGCCGTGGCCGGACATCGCGGCATCGCCGCCCATCTCGTGGCGGGCGACAGTGCGGGCAATGCGTTGTTCATCGAAGCGGGACCCATCCTGGACATCGACGACGCCGGCCTCGCCGCCTGCGCTGTCGAGGCCACGCCCTCGGGCCGCGTGCCGGCCGCGCTGGACGGGTCGCGCGGCGCATGCCTGCTGCGCGACGAGCAGGGCCGCCCGCGGCTGGCACCGGCGGACAGGATTCCCGCGCTGGCCACCCGGGGCGTGGCCTACAACGCCAACGACAGCTACAGCCTGTCCATCCACGGCGAGCGGCACGACCGCTACTCGGTCCTGTTCGGGCGGCCCGATGCCGAGCCCAATGGCCGCACCCGGATGTCCCACCGCCTGGTGGCCGAGATGCTGGCCGCGGGCAAGGTAACGATGGAGCAGGCCGTGGACGTGGTCTTCGGTAACCGCAACTACGCGGCCGAAACCTTGATGGACGGCATCGCCGATGCATGCGCCACCGCCACGGGCGACGCTGCCACGGCCTGCGGCGTGCTGTCGCGCTGGGACCGCCGCAACAACGCCGACAGCCGCGGCGCCTTGCTGTTCGGCGAGCTGTGGCCCCGGCTGAGCGCGATCGGGAACCTGTACGCGCAGCCGTACGACGCGGCCGACCCGCTGCGCGTGCGCACCCTGTCCGGCAGCGTCCCGGTCCAGGCCGCCGTGCGCGCGGCGCTGGCCGACACCGTTGCCGACCTGGGCACCCATGGCCTGAAGGGTGACGAGGCATGGGGGCGGATGCTGGCGCGCCCCACCGCCAACGGACGCGTTCCGCTGCATGGCGGATCGGGAGACCAGGGGATACTCAACGCGCTGGAGGGGGCGCCGCTCGGCCCAGAGGGCTACGGCGACATCGTCGCGGGAACGGCCTACATGCATGCGGTGACCTGGACGGGCGGCAAGCTCGTGGCCAAGGTGATGGCGGCCAACGGCCAATCGCCCGATGACGCGTCGCCCCATCATGAGGATCAGGTGGGGCTGCTGTCGCGCAAGCAACTGGTCGATGCGCCCTTCACCGACGCGCAGGTCGCGGCTTCGGCGGTCGAGACCCTGCATCTGGCGGAGTAGTCCGGCCGGCCGTTAACGGCCGCGCCGCCGGCAACTGCATACGGACATACGCGCTTGTTGCTTCCTCGGATTGAGGCCGTGGCCGTGGAGCCCTAGTCTGGCGGCTGGGACAACCAGAGGCAGGGCGATGAAGGGAATGATCGATTGCGGCGTATTGATGGTGCCCGAGCACGCGCGGTGGATGCGCGAGTTGATGGAGGATTGGAGTCCGGCACGCGAGCGCATCGGGCTGCACGGCGTGCAGTTGGGCAAGCCGTCGGCCGATGCGTCCGCGTCCGCCGACGCGCTGCGGCGCCAGGCCCTGGCGCTCAGGCGCTACGACGTCTGCCTGCTGCCGGTCACGCTGTCTACCCTTGGATGGACGCGCACCGCGCTGGCCGTGGCCGGCGAGGCCTTGCAGACTCCCGTGCTGGGACTGGTGTGCGACATGAGCGCGGCCGGCCTGCGCGACCTGTTGTCGTTCGGGCTGGGGGACTTCATGCGCTATCCGATGTGTCGGGAGGAGTTCACGACCCGGCTGGTGCAACTGGCGGGGCCGGGCAGGGCGGCCGATGCCTGCCCGGCCGCCGATGCGCCGCCGGAAGAAGAGGACGAACCCGCGCCCGCATGGGGCGACGCCGATGCCGGCCTCGGGGCGCGCGAACCTTTCCAGTCGGCCAAGGCCAGGATCGTGACCGCGTTCGAACGTCACTACATCGACGACATGCTGCAACGCTACCAGGGCAACATCTCGCAGGCGGCCCGCGCGGCGCACAAGAACCGGCGGGCGTTCTGGCAACTGATGCGCAAGCACGAGATCGCGGCGGATCCCTACCGCCGAAGGAACCGTGCCGCGCCGTGCCGGCCGGGGACGCGATGAAGCGGCGCTAGGGCTGGCCGGCCACGTCGCGCGGGCTGGTGTTCAGCCAGACGACACCGTCGGCCTCGCGGGTCGCGTAGGTCTTGACGGGCCGGTTGCAGGGCAGCGCCGTGGGGGCGCCGGTGCGGATGTCGAAGCAGCCCTGGTGGAACGGACACTCGATGGTATGCGCCTCCAGGATGCCTTCGGACAGGCTGCCGCGGCCATGGCTGCAACGGTCGGCGGTGGCGTAGGTGGCGCCCTCGACCCGGTACAGGCAGAAGACCTGCTCGTCCAGGGTCACGGCCAGCGTGCCCGCTTCGGGAAGATCGTTGGAAAGACAGGCTTCGCGCCAGTCGTCCGGTGGGGTCATGCGATGCTCCGGGAAAAGGCTCAGCGCGCGCGCCGGGGCGCCGTTGCCCCGATGCGTTCGAGTTCGTCCATGTCGGCGTCGGCGAAACCTGCTTCGCGCAGGATCTCCCGCGCATGTTCGGCCAGCGTGGGAGGCGTCCGGCGCAGGCCGCCGGGCGTGCGCGACAGCTTGATGGGCGTGCCCAGGCCCTTGTAGCCGTCGCGTTCGTAGACCATGGCGCGGGCGTGCGTGTGGTCCGCTTCCAGTGCCTCGTCCATGCCCATGACGGGGCCGATGGGCAGGCCTTCGGCCAGCAGGGCCCGGCTCAGGGCGACGCCGTCGTGCCGCGCCAATGCTTCGGCCAGCAGGGGATAGAGCGCCGCGCGATTGCGCGACCGGTCGCTGTTGGTGGCGAACCTCGGGTCGGCCGCGAGGTCTGGTATGCCCAGCAGCTCCACCAGGCGGCGGAATTGCCGGTCGGTGCCGATGACCACGAAGATCTCGCCGCTGCGGGTGGCGAATTTGTCGCAGGGCGTGACGTTCGGATGCGTGTTGCCCATCAGGCGCGGGCGGCTGCCGTCCAGGAAATAGTTGGCCGCGTGGGGATGGAGCAGCGACATGGCGCAGTCGTACAGCGCCATGTCCACGTACTGGCCCAGGCCCGAGCGGCGGCGTTCGTGCAGGGCCATCAGGATACCTATGGTGGCGTAGAGTCCGGTGGCCAGGTCGACGATGGGCGTGCCTATGCGCAGCGGGCCGGTCTCGGGCGTGCCGTTCACGCTCATCAATCCGCTCATGGCCTGCAGCACCGCGTCGTAGCCCGGCAGGTTGCCCAGGGGGCCATGGCCGCCGAAGCCGGACACCCTGCAATGGATCAGGCGCGGAAAGCGCGGCGCGAGATCGCGTTCATAGCCCAGGCCCCATGCTTCCATGGTGCCGGGCTTGAAGTTCTCGACCAGGACGTCGGCTTCCTCCAGCAGGCGCAGCAGCACGGCCCGCCCCGATTCGCGCGACAGGTCCAGCACCATCGACCGTTTGTTGCGGTTGACGCCGATGAAATAGCTGGCGTCCCCGCGTTCGGCGTCCGTGCCGGCGAAGGGCGGGCCCCAGCCGCGCGTGTCGTCGCCCTGCGGCGGTTCCACCTTGATGATCTCCGCGCCGTGGTCGCCCAGGATCATCGTGCAGTAGGGGCCGCCCAGCACGCGGCTCAGGTCCAGGATGCGCACGCCGTCCAGCGCGCCGGCGGTACGGGAAGGGGGCGGACAGGCGTGGGATGAAGGCTCGGTCATGAGCGGGGATTCCGTGATGGGGCGGCCATGCCGCCCGGGGTGGGGGCGGGAACGAACTCCAGGCGTCCGGCCGGATCGAAGCGCGCGCGCAGCGGCATGCCGATCGCGAGGGGCGTGCCGTCGTCCGCGACGATCCGGCTGACCAGGCGCGGGCCTTCCGCCAGTTCGACGTGCGCCACGTTGTAGGGAGGCGGGAAGTCCGGGTGGTACTGCTGGCGGTAGATGGCGCAGGCATGCAGGGTCGCGCGGCCGCAGGCGGGGATCCATTCGATGTCTTCGGGGTTCGCGCCGTAGCCGTGCGACGCGTAGCCCAGGATCTCGCCGCTGCCGCGCAGGCGCGGCACGCGCAGTTCGCGTTGCGCGATGAAATCGAGGAAACGCTGTTCGAAGTGATCGGAGGCAAGCGGCATGGCGAGTCCTAGGCAAGCGAACGGTGGGGGCTCAGGATCAGCGCGGCGTGATACTCCAGTCGGCCGCCCGAGCCGTTGACCAGCACGACGTCGTTGGCCGCGCACTGCCGCGCGCCGCCGTCGCCGCGGCACTGGATGACGGCCTCGCTCAGCGGGGTCATGCCTTGCAGGTAGTAGCTCGCCAACTGGCCGCCGCCGGTGTTGACCGGCAGCGCGCCGCCGGGCGCGGTCGCGCCGTCCTGCACCATGCCGGCGGCCTCGCCCCGGCCGCACAGTCCGTAGTCCTCGAGCGCGGCCAGGGCACAGTACGAGAACGCATCGTAGAACTGGCACATCGAGACGTCCTTCGGCCCGACGCCCGCCATCGCATAGGCCTTGCGGCCGGCGAGCTGTCCGGCGGTGGCCAGGTCGTGCGGCCCCTGCGGCGTGTCGGCGCTGGCGTGGCCCTGGCCCATGCCGTGGACGTACACGGGCCGCCGGCCGGCGTCGGCGGCGCGGTCGGTGCCGGCCACGATGACGGCCGCTGCGCCGTTGACCGGGTAGGCGCAGTCCAGCACGTGGAAGGGTTCGACGATCATGCGGGATGCGTGGTACTGGGCCAGCGTGAGCGGCGCGCGCTGAAAGGCCAGAGGATTGCCCGCGGCCCACTGGCGGCAGGCCAGGACATAGGCGCCCAGGTGATCGGGGCCGGCGCCATGCAGGGCCATGTACCGGCTTGCGGCCAGCGCGTAGGACCCGACCGGGCCGAACAGGCCGTACGAGGCGTCCCATCCCGCGATGCCGGTCAACGAGCCTTCGTTGCTGAAGGAGGCCCCGCCGCCGCGCGTCGGGCCGATGGGCGCATCGGCGAACACGCAGGCGACCACCGACGCCAGGCCGGCATGGATGGCGGCCGTGGCGACCTGCACCATCTGGAGGACCGACGAGCCCTTGGCTTCGATCGTGGTCAGCATCCCCAGCGTGCGCAGGCCCATGTCGTCCTGCACCTTGGGCGGCAGGACCCCGGGATCGGCCAGGGCGCTGGGGTTGAGCAGCAGGCCGTCCACCTGGTCCGGGCCGACGCCGGCGTCCGCCATGGCGGCCTGCACGGCGGCGGCCGCCAGCGCGCGCACGGAGCCGGCGGGTTCGCGCGAAAGGGGGCTGAAGCCCAGGCCGATGATGGCCGAGAGCGGAGCGCGGGCCATGGTCAGATCAGAAAGGAAAGGCTGGGCAGCGGGCCCGATGCGTGGACCAGGGATACCTTTTTCAGGAACATCCTGAGCTGGCCGTCCACCTGCCGCAGCCCGTATTCGACCCGGCCCGGCCAGACGTTCAACTGGTTGACCGACTGCACCTGGTATTCGTAGATGGCGAAGTTGGCGGCGACGCGATACTCGCCGTTCTCTTCCTTATCGGCGGTCAGGTTGGACAGCATCCTGCGAAGGATGGAGCGTGGCGCCTGGCTGTGCCGCGTGCCGGTGCGCAGCTGCCGCAGGCGGGTCGCCAGCCGGGAGCGGTTGTCGTTGATGATGGAGACGTCACGGTCCGGATCCGGCTCCTGGCCATCGATGACGACGGGCACCCAGTAGCGCATGTTCTCGTCCCAGAGCGCCTCCCATTCGTCGAAGCGCGATTCGTCCGCCAGCCGGGCTTCCTCGTGGACGAAGCGCTCCAGCATCCGGTGTTCGTCGATCGGCAACAAGGGGGTCTGCATGGCATGTCCTTCTAGAGCGTCGGCTGGGCGGTTTCCGCCATGATGTCCCGGTAGCATCGCCAGAAGCCCCGGTTGGGTGTCTCGTCGGTGTAGTGGGACACCACCACGCCGCCGTCGGTCGTCGTTTCGCGGGATTGGCCGCGGCTCAGGTCCAGCCAGGCCGGCGAGCCCTTCAGCGCGCGCCACTGGCGTTCGGCGATGATGGCGTCGTCGGCCGTCAGGAACGACGACGGCCCCAGGGCGACCTCGCCCTGGCGCATGATGCGCCGGTTCAGTTCCTCGGGCGCGCCCTTCAGGTAGAGCGGGGTGTGCCAGTTGACGGTCTCGCCCACGCCTACGGGCTGGATCATGACCAGACAGGTCTCGGCCAGGAACAGGTTGGGGAAGATGAAGGTATGGGGCGGTCCGGCCCGCATGAT
Source organism: Pigmentiphaga kullae (assembly GCF_004216695.1). GTDB lineage: Bacteria > Pseudomonadota > Gammaproteobacteria > Burkholderiales > Burkholderiaceae_B > Pigmentiphaga > Pigmentiphaga kullae. Next base: position 876,876 of record NZ_SGXC01000001.1, on the reverse strand, counting down.
TTCCCGCGCGGCCGATTCGCCGTGCCGGCGGACCATGTCGCGCGTGTAGTCCGGATAGCGCGTCTCGTCCACGCCCAGCCAGGTCATGGGCCGGTCGTAGGTGGGGCCGTAGTCGAGCTCGGTGTGGCCGTTGCCCAGGTAGCGGACCACCGCGGTGATGCGGTCCTCTTCGCCGGACAGGATGTTGCCGTACTTGCCGGGGGTACCTACGCTTTTCGTGAAAGAGTCGTGCACGAAGCCCACGTGATAGCCGTCGGCCTCGTTCTCGGACAGCATCTTCCAGTTGGCGCGGAACAGGTGCCTGACCCAGGGGCCGCGCAGTTCGACCTCGCCTTCGGGCGACAGGTCCACCTGCCGGTCCAGCGCGCGCGCGGCGTGGCCGAGATGCTCCAGCAGGGGGATGGGCGAGGGGTTGAACGTCGCGAAGACGAAGCCGTTGTAGCTGTCGACGCGCGCGCGCTTCAGGTGCAGCGATTCGTCCGGCTCGATGCTGGACAGCGGCATGTCGAGCAGTGCGCCGTCGGGCGAGAAGATCCAGCCGTGGTACTGGCAGGCCAGCGTGCGGCGGTTGCCGCGCTCGGGCTGGCACAGCAGGTTGCCGCGATGGGCGCAGCGGTTGGCCACGACGTGGATGCCGTCGGCGCCCCGGATCAACAGCACGGGTTCCAGTCCCATGGTGCGCCGGACGTAGTCGCCCCGCCGCGGAATCTCGGAGGCGTGGCCGACGTAGACCCATCCCTTGCCGAAGATGGATTCCATCTCCAGATCGAAGATGGCCGGGTCGGCGTACAGGCTGCTGTGGACCGAGGCGTCGCGGATCAGGCTGGCAATGTCTTTCATGAAGCATCCCTCAGGAAGTGATGGCGCGGCCGGCGCGTTCCCACACCAGGCTGGCGGTGCGGGCCTCGGGCGTGCCGTCCTCCAGCCGCGCGGACAGGTGCAGCAGGCCGTCGACGATCGCCGCCTTGCGGCGCTGCACGCCGCCCTCCCAGTTCGGGAACAGGCTCATGTCGACGTGCTGCCGGACTTCGTCCCCGGCCAGTTCGTAGGTACCGGCATAGCTCATGAAGCTCTCGTAGGCCCGCGCCTTTTCCTCGGCGCTGGCGTTCCACTGCCCGCCGGTGGCGAAAGCCTGGCGGTCCGCCCGCTCGATCATGCAGAACATGCGGTCGTCGTCATATTGGATGAAGCCCCGGGGCGCCTGCCCCATGGGGTGGGTCACGCGGCCGTCGTCATAAGCCTGCGTCCATTGCCTGAGGGCCCAGCGGCCCAGCAGATCCTGTTTGCGCATGATGTCTCCTTTCAGCGGGGCGCCAGGAATTCCCCGACCAGCGCGGTGAACGCAGCCGGCTGTTCGATCTGCACCCAGTGGCCGCAGCGGTCGATCTCGGCCAGGCGCGCCCGCGGCATGGTCTGGGCCAGCCGGCGCGAGGCCTCGACCGGAATCACCTTGTCGCCGCGTCCGTGGACGATGAGCGTCTCGTGCGGGATGGCGCGCAGGACGGCTTCGTCCGTGGCCATGTCGTCCAGGATCCGCTGCCGGGGCGGCGGGAACATGCTGCCGAACCGGGCCTGTACGTCGTCGCGGATGCTGGCCCGGTAGCGCATGGCCACCAGTTCGTCGTCGATGAAGGACGGATCATGGACGAAGATGTCCAGCAGTTCCCGCATCGCGGCGGGCGAGGGTCGATACCCCCATACCTTCTCCAGTCCGTCCGTGATGGGAAACCGCAGGCCCACCGGGCCCATCAGCACCAGGCGGTCGACCCGGCCGGGATGCCGGGCCGCCAGCTTGAGCGCCAGGGCGCCGCCGAACGAGTTGCCCACCACCGAGACCCGTTCCAGCTCCAGCGCGTCCAGCAGCGCGATGAGCTGGTCCACCCAGGTGGACCAGTGGTACTGGACCCCGGGCGGCGATTCCGTATAGCCGAAGCCGACCATGTCGGGGGCGACGACGCGCGCCTGCCGGGCCAGGACGGGGATGGTCAGGCGCCAGTTGGCCCAGGCCGTGACACCGGGGCCGGACCCGTGGATCAGCAGCACGCCGGGGCCCTTGCCGGCGTCGTGGTAGTTGGTCCGGAAGCCGCAGGTCGGCAGGCTGCTGCCGACCTCGGGAGGCCGGGCGTTCGGGGAGGAAGGTGTCTCCATCGACTACTCCTGATCGTCGTATTTTTTCTCAATATACAGTACTAATGTGAAGTTAAGCAAAAAAATCTCGATTTCTTATTGTATTTTTCACGTATTATGGGATTTTGAAAATACGGAGCGGCGCAATGCTGCAATCTCTGGGATACGTGGGCCTGGGTACTTCCCGGCTGGCGGAATGGGAAGATTTCGCCCAGCGGCTGCTGGGCATGCAGATCGGGGACAGAAGCCGCCACACCCTGGCGCTGCGCATGGACGACCGGCGCCAGCGCCTGCTGCTCGATGCGGACGCCGCGCAGCCGCATTTCTTCGGCTGGGAAGTCGCCGACGCGCGGGCGCTGGACACGCTGGCTGCCCGGCTGGAGCGCGCGCGGGTACCCTTCGTCCGCGAGCCGGACGTGCTGGCGCGCCGCCGGGAGGTCGCGGGGCTGCTGTCCCTGGCCGATCCGGCGGGCAACCGGCTGGAGGTCTTCCACGGCGCCGCCCACAGCGGCGAACCGTTCCGTCCCGGCCGTGCGATATCGGGTTTTCGCACGGGCCCGCTGGGCCTGGGGCACGTGGTGTTGAACGCGCGCCATGTGGACGCGCTGGTGCCGTTCTACCGCGACTTGCTGGGATTCCGCCTGAGCGACTACATGCGGGAACCCTTCAAGGCTTTCTTCTTCCATCTGAACTCGCGCCATCACAGCCTGGCGCTGATCGAGGCCGATACCGACGGCATCCACCACCTGATGGTGGAACTGTGCTCGCTCGACGACGTGGGGCAGGGCTACGACATCGCGTCGTGCGAGCAGGACCGCGTGGCGGTGACGCTCGGCCGGCACATCAACGACTTCATGACCTCGTTCTACGTCCGTACGCCGTCTCCGCTGATGATCGAATACGGCTGGGGCGGGCGCAGCGTGGACAAGGACTGGCAAGCCTGCGAACTCACGCACGGGGCCAGCCTGTGGGGACACGAGCGGCAGTGGCTGCCCGCCGACAAGCGCGCGCTGGCGCTGGACCTGCGCCTGGCCGCGGCGGCCCATGGGCTGCGGGCCCCGGTGCAGGTGCTGCCCGGCCATCATCAGTTGGCGGCCGATGGCATGCGGTAGCATTCCGCAATCCCCCACCGCACCGGATCCGCGGACATGTCCAGTCTCAAACGTATGCTCGCCGTCTTCGACGCCTTCTCGTCGGAACATGCCGTCCTGACCGCCGAGGAGATCATGTCGACCCTGGGCTACAGCCGCGGCACCGCGTATCGCTACGTCAAGGAACTGTGCGACGCGGGTTTCCTGACGCGCGCGGCGGGCGGGTACGCGCTGGGGCCGCGCATCATCCAGCTCGACTACTGCATCCGGCAAAGGGACCCGATCCTGATGGCCAGCCTGCCGGTCATGCAGGCCCTGCGCAAGCGGTACGAGTGCGACGTGCTGCTGACGGTCTTCTACGAGGACCAGGTCGTGGTCACGCACCGCGAAAGCGGCGACCAGGAACTCGTCATGAGCTACGGCCGGGGCAGGGTGATGCCGCTGTTCCGGGGGGCGGGTTCGAAGGTGCTGCTGGCCTGCCTGCCGCCGGCGCGCCAGAAGCGGCTCTATGGCGCGCACGCCCCGGCCATCGCCCAGGCCGGCATGGGCGAATCGTGGGAAGCGTTCCGGGCCGCGCTGGCCGCCGTCAAGCGGGCGGGGCACGCCGTCTCCTTCAGCGAACTCGACCAGGGCAACGTGGGCGTGGCCGCCCCCATCGAACAGGATCCCCTGAACATGCCCGCCGGCCTCGTCATGGTATTTCGCACCGAGCGTTACGAGGTGCTGGACAAGGAAGGCCTGCTGCAATCCCTGAAAGCCGGCATACGCCAGATCGCGGACCCTCGGACCGGGGCGGACTGACCCGTCGGGCCGGGCCCGTCCACGTCAGGGCGGCGCCCTTCTTCGTCCCTTGTTTCTTTAAAATCCCAAAATACGAAAAAATAGATAGAAAAAATATAGATATAGTGTCATTATATTCCGTATATTGGGACTTAAAAACAATCGTCCCACGTCCAAGAGGAGACAGCTATGGACCACAACAGGCGTGCCCTCCTGGCCGCGCTGCCCGCGATGGCATGGGGGATGCCGGGCGGTGCCCGGGCCCAGGGCCACGCGTATCCCACCCGACAAATGCGCTTCATCGTGCCGTTCACGGCGGGCGGGGGCAACGACGTGCTGGCGCGCGACATCGCGCAGCCGCTGGCGGACATCCTGGGCCAGCCCATCATCGTCGACAACAAGCCGGGGGCTGGCGGCAACATCGGCGCCGACCTCGTGGCCCGGGCCGCGCCGGATGGCTACACGCTGCTGCTGGCCACCAACACGCTGACCATCAATCCCTTCGTGCTGCGCAACATCCCCTTCGACGTGGCCCGCGATCTGGCCCCTGTCATGCGCATCGCCAACCAGCCCATCGTCATCGTGGTCAACAACGCCTTGCCGGTGAAGAACATGCGCGAGCTCGTGGCCTATGCGGGCGAGCATCCCGACCGCCTCAACTACGCCTCCCCGGGCAGCGGCACGCCCCACCACATGGCGGCCGAACTGTTCAAGCAGGTCTCGGGCATCCGGATGGTCCACGTGCCCTACAAGGGCGCCAGCCAGGCGCTGACGGATCTCATCGCGGGCCAGGTGCAGGTCATGTTCGCGTCCATCATCTCGGCGCTGCCGTTCATCCAGAGCGGCCGGGTGCGCGTCATCGCCACGGCCGAAGGCCGCCGCCTGTCCCTGCTCAAGGGCGTGCCAACCGTTCAGGAATCGGGCTTCCCCACCTACTCGGCCACCATCTGGGGCGGGGTCATGACCACCGCCGGCACGCCGCCGGCCGTGATCGACAAACTGGCGGCCTCGATCCGGCGCGCGTTGGACAAGCCGGGCGTGCGCTCGGGCCTGGTGGCCTCCGGTTTCGAGATCCTGCCCGAAGGGCCAGCGGAGTTCGGCGCCACGGTGCGCAGCGATCTCGTCCAGTGGCAGGCGGTGGCCCAGAAGATCGGCCTGGTGCCGGAATGATCCGCGGCGCGGGTGCGTTTCAGCCGCGCCCCGACCCGAACACCGACACCAGGAAATCCACGAAGGCCTTGATGTGCGGCGGCACCGGGCGGCGTGCCGTGTAGAGCACCGCGATGGGCGGGCCGGGACGCTTCCAGTCGGGCAGCACCTGCACCAGGCGTTTTTCCGCCAGCGACTGCGCCAGCAGGAAGTCCAGGTCCTCGTAGATGCCCAGCCCCGCCAGCGCGCAGGTCAGGCCCGCGCGGGTGTTGTCCACGATCAGGCGGCCCTCGGCGGCCACGCTTACCGTTTGCTTGCCCTTGACCAACTGCCAGTCGTAGGGGCGGCCGGTGTCCGGGTCCCAGAATTCGATCAGCCGGTGCCGGCGCAGTTCGTCCGGGTGGCGCGGCGCGTGGTACAGCTTCAGGTAGGCGGGGCTGGCGGCCATGATGTAGTTGCCCCGGCCCAGCAGCTTGAAGCGCAAAGGCGAATCGCGCAGCGGACCCACGCGCAGGCCGATGTCGGCGCCCGAGACGGTGGGGTCGACCACGCCTTCGTTCAGCGAGATGCGTAGCGAGATATCGGGATACGCCTGGACGAATTCCGGCAGGCGCGGGATGACGCGCGCGTTGGCCACCGATTCGGCCATTTCCACGTGCAGGTGGCCTTCGGCGCGGCCGCTGCGCGTCTGGATCTCCGCATCCAGCTCGGCCAGCCCTTCGAGCAGCATGCCGGCGCGTTCGGCGTAGCGGCGGCCTTCGCGCGTCAGCCAGACGCGCCGGGTGGTGCGATTGAGCAACTGGGTGCCCAGGTGCCGTTCCAGTTCCTGGATGTGGCCGGTGATGGCCGAGCGCGAAACGCCAAGCTTGCGTGCGGCGCCGGTGAAGCTGCCGGCGTCGGCCACGGCCAGGAAGGCGCGTATGGGGGTCAGGCGGTCCATTATTCAAGTATAGATAACAATGTGGTCAAGGCATCGAAGCAATGACGCCCTATACTGGAACACGTAGCAAATATCCTTTTTCATAGGGAGCGACCCCATGTTCTGCCCGCTGTTCCGCGGACCGATCGCAAGGCGCCCTGCCACGTTCGCCACAGGATATGCCCGAATCGCCGTCCATGCCACGCATGGCGCCCGGCCGGTTCTTCGCAGCCATCCTGCCCGTGTCTTCCGCGCTTCCTCGATCCTGCCCGCACCGGATCGTTAGCGTCGTCCGGACGCCCGTGCCGCCGTGCACGCAACCAGACCTCGCCCATTACGCACGACCGCCGCGCCAGCCGCATGGCTGCTCGCGCTCGTCACTACAAGGAAGCGCATCATGAATACGCCCATTACCCATCGATTCACCCCCGCGGCCCCGCCGGCCATGCCGGACCCCGCGTTCGCGTTCCGCCCGGCCGAGGTTCTCGTGGCCGCCGCCAAGGTGCTGCTGCCCTTCGTCATCATGGCCGGAATATTGTTGCTCGCAAGGTAACAATTCCGCAATACAGCCATGAAAACGAGGAGCGCATCATGCGACATTGGTTTTTTCTTGCCATCGCCATCGTCGCCGAGGTGGCCGGCACCAGCTTCATGAAATGGAGCAGTATCCACGGACACCTGGGCGGCCTGGCCGCGATGTTCGTCCTGCTGGGCGCGTCGTACTACGCGCTGTCGCTGGCCGTGACCCGCGTGCCGGTGGGCCTGGCCTATGCCGTCTGGGAAGGCGTGGGGCTGGTGGCGATCACGCTGGTCAGCCTGGCCTGGTTCGGTGAAAGCATCGGCCCCGCCAAGGCGGCCGGCATCGCCGCCGTGCTGGGCGGCATCCTGCTGATCAAGCGCGGCATGACGCCCGCCGCCGACGAGGACATCGTTCCCGCGCTTGCCGCCTCGCGGTAAGGAGGCACCGTGCTGGATTCCTTCACCTGGTTCCACGGGGTCATGCTGCTGGTCGCGGCGGGCCTGGAAGTGGCTGCCAACATCTTCCTGAAGCTGTCGCGGGGCTTCACCCGCAAGCTGTACGGGGCGCTGTCCATCGCCCTGGTGTTCGGCGCCTTCGCCTGCCTGTACGTGGCGGTGCAGGGCATCGAGTTGTCGGTGGCGTACGCCGCCTGGGGCGCGCTGGGCATCCTGGCCACCGCGCTGGCCGGTTGGGCCCTGTTCGGCCAACGCATCCGGCCCGCCGGCTGGGCCGGCATGGGGCTGCTGATGGTCGGACTGCTGCTGATGAAGTTCGCCTGACTACCCAGGTAAAATCCCAGGCTTCTCTTTGCCGAGGTCCGCCGTGTCCGAGCCCAAACTCCAGAATGACGTCTTTTTGCGGGCTCTCGCGCGCCAGGAAACCGAATACACCCCGGTCTGGCTGATGCGGCAGGCCGGCCGCTATCTGCCCGAGTACAACGCCACCCGGGCGCGTGCCGGCTCCTTCCTGGGCCTGGCCAAGAATCCCGACTACGCGACCGAAGTCACGCTGCAGCCGCTGGCGCGTTTTCCGCTGGACGCGGCCATCCTGTTTTCCGACATCCTGACCGTGCCCGACGCCATGGGCCTGGGCCTGGACTTCGCCGCGGGCGAGGGGCCGCGCTTCGCCCGCCCGCTGCGCACCGAGGCCGACGTGGCCAATCTGGCCGTGCCCGACATGGCCGAACTGGACTACGTGTTCGCCGCCGTCAGGCAGATCCGGCGCGACCTGCACGGACGCGTGCCGCTGATCGGCTTTTCCGGCAGCCCGTGGACGCTGGCCTGTTACATGGTGGAAGGCGCCGGGTCCAGCGACTACCGCACCGTCAAGACCATGATGTACAGCCGGCCCGATCTCATGCACCGCATCCTGAGCGTGAACGCCCAGGCGGTCGCCGTCTACCTGAACGCCCAGATCGAGGCGGGCGCCCAGGCGGTCATGATCTTCGACAGCTGGGGGGGCGTCCTGGCCGACGGCCTGTTCCAGGAGTTCTCGCTGGCCTATACCCGGCAGGTCCTGGCCGGGCTGGTGCGGCAGCATGATGGCCGGCAGGTGCCGGCCATCGTGTTCACCAAGGGCGGCGGGCTGTGGCTGGAAGAAATTGCCGCATCCGGCTGCGATGCCGTCGGCCTGGACTGGACGGTCAACCTGGGCAAGGCGCGCGCCGCCGTGGGGGACCGCGTCGCCTTGCAGGGCAACCTGGATCCGATGACCTTGTTCGGCGGCGCCGACCGCATCCGGGCCGAGGTGGCGCGCACGCTGGACAGCTATGGCGCGGGGCCGGGCCACGTCTTCAACCTGGGCCACGGCATCTCGCAGTTCACGCCGCCCGAGGCGGTCGAGGTGCTGGTCGAGGCCGTCCACCAGCACAGTCGCCAGCAGCGCGCGGGTTCCTAGCCGGTGTGGACAACGTCCGCGCCATGCGGGGGCGGGAGGGCAGTGCTAACCCGTATTGCCTGGCACACGGATTCAACTTATGCACATTCGGGCATAGACCGGGAACGTATCTTGCAAGCTCGATGGGGCCACGGCAGTAGGCTTTAAGTGGTTGATTTATTTACGTTTTAGGGGATCTGTATCATTAGATCCCAAAGCAAGCACTTTTCGTCTACGTCCTATTACCTTATTTGTGCGCCGGTTGTCCCCAAAGTTATCCACAGCTTCCGGCCCGCAAAAAAATTCCCTGTCGAGCGGCGGGGTTAGCAAAGATTCAGAGGTTTTACTTTAAGTTCCCACGGCGATGGCGCCGTGGTCTGTCGCCGGAGTTTCCCAGTTGTCCACATCCCCGTCCGTCCCTGTGTCCCTCGTTCCGTCGCCAGGCGGGGAGGAAGGGGCGACCTGGGTGCGCGTGGCGCTGGACGTGCCGCTGGCGGGATTGTTCGACTATCGCGCCCCGGCCGGCGCGCGGGTGGGGCAGCGCGCGATCGTCTCCTTCGGCCGGCGGGAAATGGTGGGCATCGTCATCGAGACCCCGGTGGCACCCGCGGTGGCGGTCGAGCAGGTCAAGGACGTGGTGCAGATGCTGGACGATCTGCCCCCGTTTCCAGATGATTGGCTGAAGTTGGCGGCTTTTGCCGCCGATTACTATCAGCGCCCGCTAGGCGAGGTCATGTTGCCCGCCTTGCCCGGACCGTTGCGCAAGCCGGCCGCCTACCAGGGCCTGCGTGCCGCGGGCGGGCCGGTGGCCCGGCTGGATGCCAGGGCCGCGCGGGCGGCCAAGCCCAAGCGGACGCGGCGCAAGAAAGATCAGGCCCCAGACGATGAGCGGGCACTTACTTCAGAGGAAAACGTTTCTGCATCTGAAAACGCGGAAGCGACGTCCGCGCTGCCGCCGGTTTCCCTGCCCACCCTGAACGCCTCCCAGCAGGAGGCGGTGGAGGCCTTGTCGGGCCTGTCGGGCTTCAAGCCCGTCCTGCTGCATGGCGTAACCGGCAGCGGCAAGACCGAGGTCTACCTGCGGGTGGCCGAACGCGTCCTGCGCGAAGGCCGGCAGGTGATGCTGCTGGTGCCCGAGATCAACCTGACGCCACAGCTCGAACAGGTGTTCCGCCGACGGCTCGAGGCCATCGCGGGAACGGGCGGGGTGGCGGTGCTGCACAGCGGACTGGCCGACGGCGAGCGGCTGCAAGCCTGGCTGCGGGCGGTGCGCGGGCAGGCCCGGGTGCTGCTGGGGACGCGGCTGTCGCTGTTCACGCCGCTGCCCGATCTGGGCCTGATCGTGGTGGACGAAGAGCACGACCCTTCCTACAAGCAGCAGGAAGGGCTGCGCTATTCCGCCCGCGACCTGGCGATCTGGCGCGCCCGCGACCGCGGCGTGCCGATTATCCTGGGCTCGGCCACGCCGTCGATGGAGACCTGGCACCATGCCCAGACGGGCCGCTACCTGCTGCTGTCCCTGCCGCAGCGGGCCCTGGCCGCCGAACCGCCGCGCATCCGGCTGCTCGACACCCGCAACGTGAAGCTCCAGCAGGGCCTGGCGCCGCCCCTGCTGCAAGCCGTGGCGCAGCGGCTGGAAAAGGGCGAGCAGTCGTTGATCTTCCTGAACCGGCGCGGCTATGCACCGGTCCTGCATTGCGACGCCTGCGGCTGGGTCAGCGGCTGCCCGCGCTGCTCGGCCTACATGGTGCTGCACCGCCAGCCGCCGCGCGTGCCGGGCGGCCCGGGGCGCCACGAACTGCGCTGCCATCATTGCGGCTGGCAGCAGCGGGTGCCGATGGCCTGCCCGGACTGCGGCAACCAGGACTTGCAGCCCATGGGCCGTGGCACGCAGCGGCTGGAAGAACACCTGGGCGAGCTTTTCCCCGGCGCGCGCATCGCGCGCATCGACGCCGACAGCACGCGCCGCAAGGGCAGCGCCCAGGAACTGTTCGCGCGCATGCACGCGGGCGACATCGACATCCTGGTCGGTACGCAGATGGTGGCCAAGGGGCACGACTTCCAGAACCTGGGCTTCGTCGGCGTGCTCAATGCCGACGCCATGCTGTTCTCGCACGACTTCCGCGCGCCCGAGCGCCTGTTCGCGCAATTGATGCAGGTGGCGGGCCGCGCCGGACGCGCCGGCACGCCCGCCGAGGTCTACATCCAGACCGGCTATCCCGAGCAGCCGCTGTACCAGGCTCTGGTGCGTCACGACTACGCGGGCTTCGCACGTTATGCGCTGCGCGAACGCGAGTCGGCGGGCCTGCCGCCGTTCGCCTACCAGGCCCTGCTGACCGCCGAGGCGCGCGAACTGGCCCAGGCCCAGGCCTTCCTGGCGCAGGCCCGGGCCTGGACGGAGCGGACGGATGGGACCGATTCGTCCCAGGCCGCGGATATGTCGCGCATTACGCTCTATGATCCTGTACCGCTGCGCGTGGTTCGCGTGGCCAATGTCGAACGCGCCCAGTTGCTGGTGGAAAGCGACAGCCGTCCCGCGCTGCAGGGCTTCCTGCGCGCCTGGGCCGGCGTGCTGCCCGGCCTGGCGGCGACCGCGCGGGTGCGCTGGCACCTCGAGGTCGATCCGCTGGAGATCTGATGCGCGATCGCCGGCCGCCGTCCATGCCCGCCTCCGAACACCGTCCGCGCGGCCGTCCGCTGCGCGCCATCGATTGCCAAGCTTCCGTATGACTGCCTCTTCTTCTTCCGCCGCGACCCGTGCCATGGACCGCGCCGACTCGCGGCTGAACAAGCCCGACGGGCGCGCATCGGCCGCGCTGCCGCCGCTCGATGCCGGCATGAACCCGGCGCAGCGCGAGGCCGTGCGCTACCTGGACGGCCCCTGCCTGGTGCTGGCCGGGGCGGGCAGCGGCAAGACCCGCGTCATTACGCAGAAGATCGCCTATCTGCTGCGCGACTGCGGCTATTCGGCGCGCAACGTGGCGGCGCTTACCTTCACCAACAAGGCCGCGCGCGAAATGGCCGAGCGGGTCGGCTCGGTCGCGCCGCCCAATGCCATCAAGGGCCTGACCATCAGTACCTTCCACTCGCTGGGCGTGAAGATGCTGCGCGAGGAAGCCAAGCAGGTCGGGCTCAAGCCGCAGTTCTCCATCCTGGCGGCGGACGACGCCATGGGTATCGTGCAGGAACTGGTCGCCACCACCGACAAGGGCCTGATCCGCGCCGTGCAGAACGCCATCTCGCTCTGGAAGAACGCGCTGGTCGAGCCGGACCAGGCCGAGCGCCTGGCCGCCACCGACAGCGAGCGCGACGCCGCGCGCGTCTACCGCAGCTACAACGCCACCCTGCGTTCCTACCAGTCCGTCGATTTCGACGACCTGATCCGCCTGCCGGCCCGGCTGCTGGAGTCCGACGCCGAGGCGCGCGAGCGCTGGCAGTCGCGCATCCGCTACCTGCTGGTGGACGAATACCAGGACACCAACGCCTGCCAGTACCGGCTGGTGCAGCTGTTGACCGGGCCGCGCGCGATGCTGACCGCCGTGGGCGACGACGACCAGGCCATCTACGCCTGGCGCGGCGCTACCATCGAGAACCTGGCCAAGCTCACCACCGACTATCCCAACCTGCGCGTCATCAAGCTCGAACAGAACTACCGTTCCATGCAGCGCATCCTGGCGGCGGCCAACAGCGTCATCGGGCACAACCCCAAGCTGTTCGACAAGAAGCTGTGGTCCGACCTGGGCGTGGGCGACCCGATCGGCGTCATCCCCATGGACGACGAAGAAGCCGAGGCCGAATCCGTGGCCATGCGCATCTCCGCCGCGCGCTTCGAGCTGAAGGCCGACTGGCGCGATTTCGCCATCCTGTATCGCAGCAACCACCAGGCCCGCATACTCGAACAGGCGCTGCGCAACCTGAAGATTCCGTACATGGTGTCGGGCGGGCAGAGCTTCTTCGACAAGGCCGAGGTGCGCGACATCATGGCCTACCTGCGCCTGATCGCCAACGACGAGGACGACCCGGCCTTCATCCGCGCCATCACCACGCCCAAGCGGGGCGTGGGGCAGTCGACCCTGGAAGTCCTGGGCACCTATGCGGGCGAACGCGAGATCCCGCTGTTTACCGCCGTGTTCGAGACCGGCCTGGAGCAGCGCCTGCAACCGCGCCAGCTCGGGCCGCTGCGCGAATTCTGCGAGTTCATCAACCGCATGCAGTGGCGCGCCGGCGCCGCCAAGGGCGACGCCGCCCCGTCGGGCGAGACTGCCTCCGAGATCCTGGACGACCTGGTGCGCGCCATCCAGTACGAGCGCTACCTGTACGACCACTTCGACGAACGCGGCGCGCAGAATCGCTGGCAGACGGTGCTGGATCTGCTGGGCTGGCTCAAGCGCAAGGCCGAGGAAGACAAGATGAGCCTGATGGACCTGGTCCAGCACATCGCGCTCATCACCATGCTCGAGAAAAACGACGACGAGGATCCCGACCTGGTGCGCCTGTCCACGCTGCACGCCTCCAAGGGCCTGGAGTATCCCCACGTGTTCCTGGTCGGCACCGAGGAAGGGCTGCTGCCCCACCTGGGCAAGGATGACGAGGAAGGCGACCCCGCCAAGGCCGCCGAATCGCTGGAAGCCCGCGTGCAGGAAGAGCGCCGCCTGATGTACGTCGGCATCACGCGCGCGCGGCGCACGCTGAACGTCACCTGGTGCAAGAAGCGCAAGCGCGGCCGCGAGGACATCGCGCGCGAACCTTCGCGCTTCATCAAGGAAATGGGGCTGGAGACCGACGAGGTGGCCGACGCCACGCCCGGGCTCAGCGCCAAGGAAAGGCTGGATCGGCTGAAGTCGTTGCTGAAGAAGGACTGAGCCTCGGGCGAGGTTTCTTTTCACGATGGTTTCAGCTTGGTGCTGGGCTGGGCTACGCCACAGCTTGATACGGCAGGGGTATCAAATAATTTAGGTGCACGGTGGAGGCGCAAGTATGGCCGGGCGTAAGGTATCCGCATCGTCATTAGCAGCGCCGTCGGCGCTGCTGGGCGACATTCGAGCACTGATCGAGGCGTCGCGTCGTCGCGCCGCCTTGGCAATCAATGCCGAGCTGACCCTGCTGTTTTGGCGCATTGGCTATCGTATCTACACAGAAGTGCTGGCCGGCCAGCGGGCCGGGTACGGAGAGGAAATCATGCCGTCCCTGGCCGAGCAGCTTGCCCGCGACTACGGGCGGGGCTTCGGGGAGAAGAACTTGCGCCGCATGGTCAAGTTCGCTGCCACGTTTCCGGATGAATCAATTGTCGCGACAATTGAGTTAGTCGCACTTTGTCCTGTTGCTGGTGCTCAAAGAGCCAATGCAGCGGGACTACTACGCGCAGATGGCGGGAGCCGAACGCTGGAGTGTACGCACGCTGCGCGAACGCATCGATTCGATGCTATACGAGCGTACAGCATTGTCCCAAAAGCCGGTCGAGACGATCGCGAAAGAGCTGGCAACCTTGCGAAATGCCCAGCGCATGTCACCCTCTCTGATCATGCGTGATCCATACATTCTTGATTTTCTAGGGCTGCGGGATAGCTGGCAGGAAAGTGATCTGGAGGCTGCGGTCACCCGTGAAATGGAGGCCTTCCTATTGGAACTGGGCGCAGGTTTCTCCTTTCTCGCACGGCAAAAGCGCATTCAGATCGACGATGAGGATTTCCATCTGGATCTGTTGTTCTACAACCGTAAACTGCGCCGGCTAGTGGCCGTCGAATTAAAGATCGGCGAATTCAAGGCCACATACAAAGGGCAGATGGAGCTTTATCTGCGCTGGCTCGATAAGCATGAACGCGAGCCGGAGGAAGCCTCGCCACTCGGAATCATTCTTTGCACTGGCAAGAAACGCGAACAGATCGAGTTACTGGAGCTGGACAAATCAGGTATCCACGTCGCGGAGTACCTGACCACCTTGCCGCCGCGCGCGGTGCTGGGCGAGCGGTTGCAGCAGGCGATTGAACGGGCGCGATTGCAGATCGAACAGCGGCAGCCAGACGAACAATCCTGACCATCTTGATTCAATGGATGGTTTAACGTTTCCCTCTTTTTATAAAGGGTAATTACCTAGTCTTTTAACATTCTATAGTTCTATACATAGAATGTTTTTCGGGTTCTAATAGCGCCAGATTCGGATGCGGCCGCGCAGCGGCCGTGTGCCGGGGAACGATCGCCCACCGGGGCGGCATCTGGAGGAAAGACTCGTGTCTTACATAGGTACGGATATCGGAGGGACGTTCACCGACCTCGTTCTTCTGTCCGACGACGGCGACGTGCGCATCTTCAAGGCGCTGACGACGCCCGACGACCGCACGCGCGGCGTGCTGGACGCCATGAAACTGGCGGCCGAGGAACTGGGCATCCCGGCCGACCGGCTGGTGGCCGAACTGAAATACTTCTCGCACGGCACCACCGCCGCGACCAATGCGTTCATCGAACGCAAGGGCGCGAAAACGGGGCTCTTGACCACCCGTGGCTTCGAGGACACGCTGCGCATCCAGCGCGCCATGGGCGGCTGGATCGGCATGCCCACGCACGAAATCTCGCATTTCTCGAAGCGCCGCGTGCCCGAGCCCATCGTGCCGCTGGACCTGATCAAGGGCGTGGCCGAGCGCGTGGACTACAAGGGCGAGGTCATCGTGCCGCTGGACGAGGCGGCGGCGCGCCAGGCCATACGCGAACTGCGCGACGCGGGCGTCGAGGCCATCGCCATCAGCCTGCTGTGGTCGTTCCGCAACCCGGCGCACGAGCGGCGCCTGGCCGAGCTGGTGGAGGAAGAGGCGCCAGGGCTGTTCGTGACGACGTCCTCGCTGCTGGTGCCCATCATCGGCGAATACGAGCGCACCTCGACCACGTCGATCAACGCCTACCTGGGGCCGGTCATCCACCGCTATATCAATGGGCTGGAAGGAGCGATCCGGCGTTTCGGCTTCCAGGGGCCGATCTCCATCATGGAATCGGGCGGCGGCGTGCTGCCCGCGGCCGAGGCCGCGTTCCAGGCCGCCAACCTGCTGACCTCGGGTCCGGCCGGCGGCGTGCTGGCGTCGCAGAAACTGGGCGACCTGCTGGGCTACCGCAACGTGCTGACCGCCGACATGGGCGGCACCAGCTTCGACGTGGGCCTGATCGTGGAAGGCCAGCCGCTGTTGGAAACCGTGCGCGAAGTGGGCCGTTTCCACGTGGCGCTGCCGTCGATCAAGGTCACGGCCATCGGCGCGGGCGGCGGCTCGATCGCCCGCGTGCGCGACGGCCACCTGACCGTGGGCCCGGAAAGCGCGGGTTCCACGCCGGGGCCGGCGTGCTATGGCCGCGGCGGAGTCGAGCCGACCATCACCGACGCCGACGTGGTGCTGGGCATCATCGATCCGCGCTACTTCCTGGGCGGGCGCATGGCGCTGGACGTCGAGGCCGCGCGCGAAGCCGTGCGCAAGTACGTGGCCGAGCCGCTGGGCATGAGCGTGGAAGAGGCGGCCGCGGGCATCCGCGAGGTGGCCAACAACCAGATGGCGGACCTGCTGCGCCGGGTCACGCTGCGCGCCGGCTACGATCCGCGCGACTTCGTGCTGATGGCCTACGGCGGCGCGGGCGCCACGCACGCGCACCAGTACGCCGAGGTGGCCGGCATCGGCAAGGTGGTCGTGCCCAACACCGGGCCGGCGCACTCGGCCTACGGCACGGTCACGGGCGACCGCCACCGCTCGTTCTCGCTGGCGGTGGGCCAGCACGCGCCGGCGCGCTTCAAGCGCGCGTCCGAGCACATCGACATCGCCGCCCTGAACGAGGGCTTCGGCCAGATCGAGGCCCGGGCGCGCGAAGCGCTGGGCGACGACGTCACCATCCACCGCTACATCGGCATGCGGTTCCGCCAGCAGGTGCACGAGATCGGCGTCGAGGTGCCGGCCGGGCAGCTCCAGGCCGCCGACGTGGACGCGCTGGTCGATGCCTTCGAGGCGCAGTACGAGCGCATCTACGGCAAGAACACCGCGCTGCGCAGTTCGGGCGTGGAGTTCACCGTGGTGCGGGTCGAGGGCACGTCCCCGGTCATCAAGCCGGCGGCGCGCCAGGTCGAGGGCGCCGGCCGCTCGAACCGGCCGGTGTCCGACCGCCAGGTCTATTTCTACGGCCACGGCTTCATCCGCGCCGACATCTACCGCAGCGAGGACGTGGGTCCCGGCCATGCCATCGCGGGCCCCTGCATCATCGAGCGGCCCGACACCACCATCGTCGTCGGCCCGGACCAGTCGGTCGAAATGGAGCCTTACGGCAACTTCGTGATTTCCATCGCGCGCAACCAATAACGCTATCGAGACGAGCATGCATCAGGTCTACGAATACACGGCCAAGGAGGTCGACCCGATCACCTTCGAGGTGATCCGCCACCGGCTGCTGTCGATCACCGACGAACAGGCGGCCACGCTGGCCTCGGTGTCGGGGTCGGCGCTGGTGAACGAGGCGACCGATTTCAACACCGGCCTTTACCGCGCCTTCGGCGAAGTGGTCACCATGGGCAAGACGGTGACCTTCCACGCAGCCTCGCTGTCGCTGATGGTCAAGCACGTGATCGAGGATTGCGAGGACTCCGTCGGCATCAACCCGGGCGACATGTTCATCGTCAACCACCCGCACAAGGGTGCGCTGCATTGCCCGGACGTGGGTGTGCTGGCGCCCATCTTCGTCGACGGCAGGCGCATCGGCTGGACCGGCGCCTGCGCCCACCAGCTGGACGTGGGCGGCATGGTGCCGGGCAGCTTCGCTTCCATGGCCAAGGACATCCGCCAGGAAGGCATGCTGATTCCGCCGGTCAAGATCATCGACCGCGGCGAGCTGCGCAGCGACGTGCTGAACTTCATCACCGGCATGTCGCGCCTGCCCACCAACATCAGCCTGGACCTGAAGGGTCTGATGGCGGCCAACAACATCGGCGTGAAGAGCCTGCTCGACACCATCGCCAAGTACGGCGTGGACACGGTGCTGACGGTGATGGACGGCATGATGAGCCTGTCCGAGACCAAGATGCGCAAACGCCTGAAGGAACTGCCCGACGGCGTGTTCCGCGCCCAGGCCTTCCTGGACCACGACGGCTTCGACAACAAGATCTACAAGATCCACGTCGAGCTGCGCAAGCAGGGCGACCGCATCGTATTCGACTACACCGGGTCCGACCCGCAGGCGCCAGGCTTCGTCAACGCGACGCGCACGGGTCTGCTGGCGGGGGTCTACGCCGGCATCCTGCCTGTCATCGCCTACGACCTGCCGTGGAACGAGGGCCTGCTGCGGCCGCTGGAAGTGTTGTCCACGGAAGGTTCCATCGTCTCGTGCAAGTTCCCCGCGCCGTGCAGCCAGGGGCCGCTGGGTGCGATGTGGCTGGTCGAGGTCACCACCACCGAGGTCATCTCCAAGCTGATGGCCACGCATCCGGATTACCTGGCCGAGGCGCAGTCGTCGCCGGCCAGCGGACCGGACCTGTTCCACATCCATGGCCGCAACCAGTACGGCGAACCGGCCACCGCGCCCATCCTGGAAGTGATGCTGTCGGGCGGCGGCGCCTATGCGCACCGCGACGGCGTGAGCGTCTCGGGCCAGCGCAACATCACCGCCGGCCGCGCGCCCAACGTCGAGACCACCGAGCTGAAGCTGCCGGTGCTGTACATGTACCGCCGCATCATCACCGACAGCTCGGGCGCCGGCCGCAACGTGGGCGGCCAGGCCGCCGGAGCGGCCTTCGTGCTGCACGGCGTGGACGAGGTCGAATCGCTGGTCGCCTGCCACGGCTACCAGTCGCCCACCTCGCGCGGCCTGTTCGGCGGCTATCCCAGTGGCTGCAACCATCGCCGCTTCCTGCGCCACAGCAACATCCGCCAACTGCTGGCCGACGGCGTGTTCCCCGACCGCATGGACAGGCTGCAAGGCGAGGAAGTCGAGTTCAACGCCAAGCCGCCGGAGTTCGAGTTCGGCAAGGACGACGTCTACGAATGCAATCCCACGGCCGGCGGCGGCTGGGGCGATCCGCTGGGCCGGCCGGCCGACAGCGTGGCGGCGGATGTCGCGGCCGGGGCCTTCTCGGCCCGTGTGGCCGAGCACATCTTCGGCGTGGTGACCAAGGGCGGAACCTTGGACGAGGCGGCCACCGCCGCCGCGCGCGCGGCGATCCGCCAGTGCCGGCTGGCATGGCCCGCCGGCAAGGCGCTGGACGGGAGTCCGCAGACGGCGCAGGCCGAGCCCGTGGCCATCGTCGGCGACGTGGCGCGCATCGTGCGCGCGGCCGGCACGCCCTACCTGGTCTGCAACAGCTGCGATACCGCCATCGCGCCGGCGGCGGAGAACTGGAAGGACTACGCGCGCCACCACCTCGCCACACCCGAGGACCTGGGGCCGCGCGTGCGCATCCACCACGATCTCGAGGTCGTCCAGCACGCCTGCCCGCATTGCGCCACGCTGCTCGACGTCGAGGTGCGCCGCAAGGGCGAGGCATCCCTGTTCGACATCCAGGTCGCGGCCTGAAGGAGGCATCGATGAGCAAGCGAACCAGCCATGGCCGCTGGGTGACCTTTCCCAGCGGCGGCGACCAGGTGCGCGGCTACCTGGCCGAGCCCGAGGGCGACGACGTGCTGGGCGCGGTGGTCTGCGCGCCCGAGAACCTGGGGGTGACCGAGCATCGCCAGGAGGAAACGCGGCGCCTCGCGGCCGAGGGTTTCATCGTCCTGACCGTGGATCCGTACAGCCGCATCGGCGGCCGGCCGCCGCAGGACTACACCACCGCCGAGGAACGGCGCAGCAAGGCCTTCATTGCCGCCCGCGACGAGGTCGTGGTGCCCGACTGCCAGGCGGCGCTGGCCTGGTTGCGCACGCAGCCCCGGGTGGGCCGCATCGGCGCGCTGGGCTATTGCCTGGGCGGCGGCACGGTGCTGGCCTGGGCGGCCGACACGCGCGACCTGGCCTGCTCGGTGGTGCTGTACGCGCTGCCGGTGGTGCCGGCCGCCTATTCGCCCGACGGCCAGGACCGCTCACGCATCGCGCTGGCGCCGCGCATCCAGGCGCCCATGCAGCTGCATTTCGGCGCGGCCGACGAAGCCATTCCCATGGACCAGACCCTGGCGTTGAAGGAGGCGCTGGAAGCGCATGCGCCCGCGCCGATCTCGTTCCACGTCTACCCCGGTGCGCGCCATGCCTACATGGACAGCACGCTGGAGCGCTATTCGCCCGAGGCGGCCGCGCTGACCTACGAGCGCTTCGTGGACTTCCTGCGCCGTCACCTGGACGAGGGGGCGTGACCATGGGCATGGGCGAGATCGTCTGGGCCGCCGCCACGGCCCATACCGGCGCCATGATGCGCACGCCCAAGGGCGATCCGGACGACCTGGCGCGCGCCGACCGGGTGTTCCAGGCCTTCGCGGCCCTGTCCGCCTCGCTCAGGGCGGCACGCCCGGACGTGCTGGTGGTGGTGGCCACCGACCATTTCCTGACCTTCGACCAGGCCGCGTTGCCGGTGTTCGCCATCGGCACCGGCACGGCGTTTCCCGGGCATGGGGAATTCGGCGTGCCCAAGCGCGACTACACCGGCGTGGCCGGCCTGGGCGAAGCGGTGCACGCGGGCATGGTGGCGGCCGGCTTCGATGCGGCCGGCGCGCGCGGACTGCCGCTGGACCACAGCTTCTCGTGCCCGCTGCAACTACTGCTGGACGGCTGGGACGTGCCGGTGCTGCCGGTGTACGTGAACTGCACCATCGAGCCGCTGCCGCGCCTGGACCGCTGCCTGGACTTCGGCCGCGCGCTGGGCGAGGTGCTGCGCATGCAGGAACTGGCGCCGCGCGTGGCCGTGCTCGGCACCGGCGGCCTGAGCCACTGGGTCGGCATGCCCGAGACCGGCCACATCAACCGCGACTTCGACCGCCGTTTCCTGGAAGGTTTCGCCGCCGGCCGGTTCGACGAGATCGCCGGCTGGGATGCGGCGGAGGTGGTGCGCAGCGCCGGCAACGGCGCGGCCGAGATCCGCAACTGGCTGCTGGCGGCGGGCGCGGCCCGGGCCACCGGCGCGCGGGTGGCGGCCTACGAACCGGTGCAGGCCTGGGTGACCGGGATAGGCGTGACCGAACTGTTGCTGCCGCCCGGAAACGCGCGCGCGGCCGCGCCCGGGCACGCCAGCGCGGCGGGGCGCGACCGGCACGCGCTGGAGCGCTACCTGTTCCGCTTCGACAAGGAACAGGCGCTGCAAGAGGCGCTGAAGGCCGACGCCGCCGGCGCCTTCGACGGCCATGCGCTGGACGACGAGGAGCGGCGCGTCCTGCGCGAGCGCGACCTGGCCACCTTGTACGAGTGGGGCGTGCATCCGCTCCTGATCCGCAATTTCGCCGGCACCCTGGGGCTGCGCTACGTGCAGGCCTACCACGACCGCGGGCTGGTGCCGCGGCACGGCAACTGAGCAAGCGGACCCCGCGACGGGCGGGGCCCATCTCTTCGACTGGAGACATCGACCATGAATGACACGGCAATTCGATCGCGCTGGGTACTGGCCAACGGCGTGCGCACGCACTACGCGGAAGCGGGCGACCAGGGCCGCACGCTGGTGGCGCTGCACGGCGGCGGCGCGGGCTCGTCCGGCGCCTCGGGCATGGGCCTGGTGCTGCCGCTGCTGGGCAAGGACTTTCGCGTGGTCGCGCCCGATTCCATCGGCGGCTTCGGCCTGACGGACACGCAGGCGCCCACCCCCTACGGGCTGATCAGCCGCGCCGCGCACACCGCCGATTTCGTCGATGCGCTGTGCCTGGACAAATTCTCGGTGCTAGGCAATTCGCAGGGCGCGTGGTCTGGCGTGTACTACGCCATGCTGCACCCGGACCGCGTCGAGAAGCTGGTCATCGTGTCCTCGCTCACCATCGCCGGCTCGCTGGGGATCAAGCAGGCGCCGAACGAGGCCATGCATGCGCTGATGGGCTACGACGGTTCGCGTGCCGGCATGAAGCGCCTGCTGGAGGCGCTGATCATCGACAAGTCGCGCATCACCGACGCGCTGATCGACGATCGCCAGCGCGCCGCCACGCGCCCCGGCGCGTTCGAGGCCTTCCAGCGCATGGCGCAGGGCATCGATTTCGTGCGCAACGACCCGGTGCTCAAGCTCCAGACCCAATGGCAGGAAGCGCTGCCCGCGCTGACGCGGCGCATCCCGACCCTGATCCTGTGGGGCGAGGAAGATACCTTCGCCGTGCCCGCCACCGGCCGTGCGCTGGCCGAGATGCTGCCCGACGCGCGCATAGAATGGGTGCCCGGGGCCGGCCACCAGGTGCAGACCGACGCGCCGGACCGCGCCGCCGCCATCATCCGGGAGTTCCTGAATGGATAGGCAGAGCATGCCGCAGTCGCCGGACGCGCCCGACCGCATGGCTGGCATGGTGCCCGGCGTGCGGGCCGGAGGTTTCCTGTTCCTGTCGGCCATACGCGGCCGCGATCCGGCCACCGGCCGCATGCCCGACGACCCCTACGAACAGGCCTGCCAGGCGCTGCGCAATGTCGAGGCGGTGCTGGCGGCGTCGGGGGCGACGCTCCGGCACGTGGTGAAGGTCACGCTTTATCTGCATGACCTGGACAAGCGCAAGAGCTTCCATCAGGCGTGGATGGAATTCTTCCCGAAGGACCCGCCCGCGCGCATCGCCGTGGGCGTCGCGGATGCCAATGGGGCGCCCGGCGGCAACGCCCACTATGCGCTGGACGTGATCGCGCTGGCGCCGTGACGGGACGGCTCGATTGCCAGCGCCCGCCGCGCCCCGGCACAATAGGCGTTTGCGCCCCGGGGCGCGAGACTGGCCATCCGCCGCAGGTGATTCGCTCCATGGCATCCGCACGACCCACTACCGACGCTTCCGACACCTCCGCGCGCGCCGCCAACACCGGCCCGCGCGGCGGGCTGCCGATGTACGCGCAGCTCTTCGCGCTGTTCCGCCAGCGCATCGAGAATGGCGTCTGGCCGTTGAACGAATGCATTCCGTCGCTGGACGAGCTGATGGAAGAGTTCGACGTGGGGCGGGTCACGGTGCGGCACGCGCTGGGCATGCTCGAGGCCGAAGGGCTGGTCGGCCGTTTCCGCGGCCGCGGTACCTTCGTGCTGGCGCGTCCCCAGTCCAACATCTGGTATCGCATCCCGATGAACTGGGACGAACTTACCGGCCCGCAGCCCGACATCGAGGTCGAATGGCTGGAAAGCCACGAGTGCGCGCAGCCTCCCGCCTCGGTGCACGCGGGGGCCGCGCTGGGCGAGTCCTACCAGGCGCTCAAGCGGCGCCTGCTGCGCCATCACATTCCCTACGGCATCGGCCATACCTACATCGAGAAGAACGTCTATGCCGCCTTCGGCGCCGACGTGCTGGCCAAGCCCATTCCGCTGAAGATCCTCGACGCCCGCCTGCCGGGCGGCGTCGGCCATGCCGAGCAGACGGTGCGCGCCAGCGTGGCCGACCTCGACACCGCCCGCCTGCTGGACCTGACCTCGGGCGCACCCGTCATCCAGGTGACGCGTTCCGTGCTGGACCACAAGGGCGTGCTGGTCTACGAATCGCTGGGCGTCTTCCGCGGCGACTTCGTCGAGATCCACACCGATCTGAAATAGGAGCGCGTCAGGCCGCTTCCTGGCTGACGTCCACCCACTGCGCGCCGACCAGCTCGGCCAGGCGCAGCGGCGCGATGCGAACGGCGCTGTGCGTGGAGCCCGCCGCGGGCAGCACTTCGTCGTAGGCCCGCAGCGAGACGTCGCAATACACCGGGAGCGGCGTGGCCAGGCCGAACGGGCAGACCCCGCCTACCGGGTGCCCCGTCACGGCAGCCACTTCGTCGGCCGGCAGCATCTTCACGCGTCCGCCGAACACGGCCTTGGCCTTCTTGTTGTCCAGCCTGGCGTCGCCGCGCGTCACGAGCAGCACCTCACGGTCGCCCGCCCGCAGCGACAGCGTCTTGGCGATCTGGCCGGGGGCGACGCCGTGGTGCTGCGCGGCCAGTTCGACGGTGGCGGTGCTGTGTTCGAGTTCGATGATGGCGATGTCGGGCGCGTGGGCGGCCAGGAAATGGCGGACGGATTCGAGACTCATGCGGGGGCGATGCTTGTTGCCGGAAGAGCACCGACTATAGCCCACCATCCGCGCCGCCTATCGCGGGACAGGCCACTGATAGAATGAAAGGCTAGTCAACCAGCACATCCCGCCTCATGACGCTGCCTCCGCCCCGCGCCACCCGCACGACGCCGTCGACCGCCATCGCGAACCTGGCGCAGGTGGGGACGCCCATCTACGTGAAGCTGGTGATGTCCTTCAGGAGGCGCATCGAGACGGGCGAGTGGGCGGTGGACCAGCAGATCCCGTCGCTGGACGAACTGGCCCGCGACGAAGGCGTGGCGCGCGCCACCATCCGCCACGCCATCGGTTTCCTGGAATCCGAAGGGCTGATCGGCCGCTATCGCGGCCGCGGCACCTTCGTCCTGCGCCGGCCGCAAAGCGGCGTCTTCTACGACATCCCGACCAGCTGGGACACGCTGGTCAACCACGTGCCCGACATCCAGATCGAATGGCTGGAAAGCAGCACCGTCATGCGGCCGCAGTCGATCAACCACCACGGCGGCTCGCTGTCGCCCGACGGCTACCAGCACCTGCGCCGGCTGCAGAAGCACAACCAGATTCCGTATTTCGTGGGCGATTCGTACGTGGAGCGCACGATCTTCCGGGCCATCGGCAAGAAGGCGTTCAATTCGCCCGTGCCCATGCAGCTGATACAGAACCACGCGGGCGAGCGCATCGGCCGGGCCGAGCAGACCATCCAGGCCAGCAACGCCGACTTCGAGGTGGCGCAGCTGCTGGACGTGCCGGTGAACACCGCCATCATGGTGGTCACCCGCTCGGTGTTCGACAAGGACGAGGTCCTGGTCTATGAATCCCAGGGCCTGTTCCGCAGCGACTTCGTGCGGGTGCACATGCGGCTGAAATAGCGGCGGCGGCCGGCCGCCGCCCACGGCGGGCTATTCGATGCTGATGCCCAGCCGCTTGATGCGCGTTTCCACCTCGGCCAGCTCATCGCGCACGCGCGTGGACAGCTCGGCCGGCGTGCTGCTTTGCGGTTCGATGCCCAGCGCCGCGAACTTCTCGATCAGTTCCGGATCCTTCAGCACCTGCGCGATGCCGGCGTTGAGCTTCTGCACCACGGCGGGCGGCGTGCCGGCCGGCGCCACCAGGCCCACCCAGGTCTCGATGGCCAGGTCCGGACCACCGGATTCCTTCACGGTGGGCACCTGCGGGTAGTCGGCCAGCCGCTGCGGCGACGCGGTGGCCAGCATCTTCAGCTTGCCGGCCTTGACCAGCGGCAGGCCCGAGCCGATGGTGGCCACGCTGAAGCTGATGTCGCCGTTGGCGACCGCCGTGTAGATCTGCGCGCCTTCCTTGTAGTGGACCGGCATCATCTCGGTGCGCGTGGCCTGGGCCAGGATGGCGCCGCCGAAGTGGGCGGGGCTGCCCACGTAGGGGGTGCCGTAGGTGATCTTCTTCGGGTCCTTGCGGGCCGCTTCGATCAGGTCGCGCATCGACGCATAGGGCGCCGCGGCGGACGTGTAGAACAGGAAGGGCGCGCGGAAGAACATCGACACCGGCGCATAGTCCTTCTGCGGATCGTAGGGAACCGACGCCAGCAGTTTGGGATTGGTGGTCATGTGCGCGTCGCCCACGACCAGCAGGGTATAGCCGTCGGGCGCGGCCTGCTTGGCGGCGCCCAGTGCCAGAAAGCCGTTGGCGCCCGGCTTGGCCTCGATCACGATGGGTTTGCCCCACAGCTTGCCCAGCTTTTCGGCCATGATGCGCGTGGCGACATCCGGCGTCAGGCCGGCCGGGTAGGGGGTGACGAGGCGGATGGGGCGCGCGGGAAAGTCGTCGGCATGGGCGGCCTGGATGCCGGCCAGCGCCAGGCTCGCCGCGGCCAGGCCACACGATAGGCTGGGTTTCAAGCTTGTCTCCTCGATGCGTCGCTCGACGCGCGGGCGGCCGGGTGCCTGCCCGGTTGCTCGGTTTAATGTGATAGTAAACTATACTACTAGCTATTATGAGCCGGTCGGGCACCGACGGCAAGCGCGGGATATCGAGGAGGGAGAGGGGCGAAGCTATTGCGCGGTGATGTGGCGCTCCTTGATGATCGCGCCCCACGTGGCCGATTCGTCGGCGATGAACCGGGCGAGTTCCTCGCGGCTCATAGGATCCGGCGTCAGCCCGTGCTTGATCAACTGTGCCGAGACGTCGGGATCCTTCAGCACCTTCACGATTTCCTCGTTCCAGCGATCGAGTATCCCGGCCGGCGTCTTGCCCGGCGCAACGAACGCGTACCAGTTGGTGGCATTGAAGCCGGGAATGCCGGACTCCGCGATGGTCGGCACGTCGGGCATGAAGGCCGGGCGCTTCAGGCCGGTCGTGGCGATGGCGACCACCTTGCCGGTCTCGATGTGGGGCTGGGCCGAGGAGGGCGTGGAGTAATACGAGGCGACCCGCCCCGACAGCAGATCCACCATGGCCGGCGCGCCGCCCTTGTAAGGCACGTGGACGACGTTCACGCCGGCGCGCTGGTTGAGCAGTTCGCCCGCCAGGTGCGAAGCCGAGCCGGCGCCGGTCGAGGCATAGCTCATCTTCTCGGGATGCTTTTTCGCCATCTCGATGTAGTCGTTCAGCGTCTTGACGCCCAGGCCGGCATAGGCCACCAGCACATTGGGGAAGTTGACGCCCATGGTGATGGGCGCCAGGTCCCTGGCCGGATCGTAGGGCAGCTTCATCAGGTGGGGCGCGATGGCCAGCGGGCCGATCGATCCGAGCAGGATGGTGGCGCCGTCGGGCTCGGCGCGCGCCACCAGGTCGTGGGCGATGTTGCCGCCGGCGCCGGCCTTGTTCTCGACCACCACCGGCCGGCCGAGGTTTTCCGACAGCTTCCTGGCGATCAGGCGGGCCGCGGTGTCGGCGCCGCCGCCGGGCGCGAAGCCGACGACCAGTGTGATCGACTTGCGTGGAATGTCCTGGGCAGCGGCCAGCGGCGGCAGGGCGCAGGCGAATGCGGCCGCGATCCACGCGGCCGGTATGAGCGGGTGGCGATGCATGTCTCCTCCGTTCTGGTTGACCGGAGACCGGGCGGTCCCTGGCGTCGGGCCAGCATACGAGGACCCTTTCTGCGGCGTAATCACCTGGCGTGAATGGGGGCATCACGACTTGTGACGGCGCGCCCCTGCGGTAAGCTTATGGACTGCCCGGCATTCGCCGGCCCCGCGGTCTTGTCCTTCCTTCACGCGAATTCGAGCAAAGCATGACAGCACGCACTTCTCCCCTGGCCGGCATCCGTGTCCTGGACCTGACTCGCGTCCTGGCCGGACCCTGGTGTACCCAGAACCTGGCCGACCTGGGCGCCGAGGTGATCAAGATCGAGCGGCCGGGAGCGGGCGACGACACGCGCAGTTGGGGGCCGCCGTTCCTGAAGGACAGCCAGGGCCGGGATACGGCCGAGGCCGCCTACTACCTCAGCGTCAACCGCAACAAGCGTTCGGTCGCGCTGGACATCGCCACGCCCGAAGGCGCGCGGCTGGTGCGCGAACTGGCCGCACAAAGCGACATCCTGATCGAGAACTTCAAGGTCGGCGGGCTGGCGAAGTACGGGCTGGACTACGCCTCGCTCAAGGAAGCGAACCCGCGCCTGATCTATTGCTCGGTGACCGGATTCGGCCAGACCGGCCCCTACGCCAGCCGCCCCGGCTACGACTTCATGATCCAGGGGCTGGGCGGCTTCATGAGCATCACCGGCGAGCGCGACGGCCTGCCGGGCGCCGGCCCGCAGAAGGCCGGCGTGGCCGTGGCCGACATCCTGACCGGCATGTACGCGACGGTGGGCATCCTGGCCGCGCTGCAGGAACGCCAGCGCAGCGGCCTGGGCCAGCACCTTGACATCGCGCTGCTGGACACCGTGGTGGCCATGCTGGGCAACCAGGCGCTGAACTACCTGACCTCGGGCGCCGCGCCCCAGCGGGCCGGCAACGCCCACCAGAACATCGTGCCCTACCAGGTGTTCGCGGCGTCCGACGGCCACCTGATCGTCGCCGTGGGCAACGACGGCCAGTTCCGCGCCTATTGCGGCGTGCTGGAGGCGCCGGACCTGGCCGACCACCCCGACTACAGCATCAACAGCAACCGCGTCATCAACCGCGACCGGCTGGTGCCCATCCTGGCCGGGATCATGGAAAAGAAGCCGCGCGACTACTGGCTGGAGCGGCTGGAAGCCGTGGGCGTGCCCTGCGGCCCCATCAACACCATCGAGCAGGCCTTCGACGATCCCCAGGTCCAGGCCCGCGGCCTGCGCCTGGACCTGCCGCATCCGCTGGCGGGCACGGCGCCTTCCGTCGCCAGCCCGCTGCGCCTGTCCGACACGCCGGTGCAATACCGCCACGCGCCGCCGCTGCTGGGGCAGGACACGCAAGCCGTGCTGCGCGACTACCTGGGCCTGAGCGACGAAGCCATCCAGCGTCTCGTGCCGCCCGCCGCGTAGCGGCGTGGCCCGAATAAAAAACCCGGCCCCCTTTCGGCGGGTCGGGTTTTTTTTGGATTGAAGCGGGCGAGGTGGCTTACTTGGCTGCGTCGACCATGTACTGCACCGCGGCGCGGATGTCGGCCTCGGTGGCGTTCGCGGCGCCGCCCTTCGGAGGCATCGCGCCCTTGCCCTGCATGGCGACCGACACCATGGCGTCCATGCCGGTGGCGACGTATTTCGCCCAGGCGGCCTTGTCGCCGAACTTGGGCGCGCCGGCGATGCCGGCGCCGTGGCAGGCGAAACAGGTGGAGTCGTACAGCTTCTTGCCGTCGGCGGTGGAGGCGGCGGCGGGCGCCGCGGCTTGCGGAGCCGGCGCGGCGGCCTGGGGAGCGGGCGCGGCCGGTGCGGCGGCGGGGGCAGCAGGAGCGGCAGCCGGGGCTTCCGCGGTGGCGGCCGGCGCGGCGGGTGCGGGCTCGGCCGGCTCCTTGAAGCTGGCGCCGCTGTTGTTGGCCATGTAGACCACCGCGCGCGCGACCTCGAAGTCGTCCAGGTCGGGGTTGCCGCCCTTGGCCGGCATGGCGCCCTTGCCGTGCAGGGCGACCTGCAGCATGGCGTCGAAGCCGGTGGAGACGTACTTGGCCCACGAGCCGCTGTCGCCGAACTTGGGCGCGCCGGCCACGCCGGCGGCGTGACAGGTGGCGCAGACCGCCTTGTAGACCGCTTCGCCGGACTGGAACACGCGCGGGGCGTTGGCATCGCGCAATTCGAAGCCGGCCACCGGCTTGATGCGGGCCTCGATGGCCTCGGGCGTTTGCGCGTCGGAACCGGCGTTGGACTTGTTGCCGCTGGCGACGAAGTTCACGAGCAGCAGGATAGTGATGATGGGGACGACGAAAGCCAGTATGACCACCGTGATCAGCTGACGGGGCGTCCTGATCGGCGATTCATGTCCTTCTTCGTGATTATGCTGCGCGTTGCTCATTGCCAAGTCCTGCAAGTCTATGGGCCGGGCACGCCCGACACGTGACGGTTTATGGGATTTTGCTGACTGCTTGCTTTGATACTTGTATTGCGCCGGATGGGCCGCCGCCTTTCTCCTCCCGGTCGGCTGCTTTCCCGCACATAAACGTCTGATTATAGCGGCAGGGGCGTCGCTCGGCTCAATCGGTGTTTTTTGGGCCGCGCGCGCGGGGCAAAAGACGAAATTTTCCAGGCAGGGTACAATTAGCGGCTACGCGCCCGTAGCTCAATGGATAGAGTACTGCTCTCCGAAGGCAGGGGTTGCTGGTTCGATCCCAGCCGGGCGCGCCATTTCCCGTTTTTCCCCTCGTGCAGCCCCCGTCGCTGCCACGTCCCCCTTCCTTTCCCGCGCTTTCCACCTCGTTCATCGTCCGGCTGCCTGCCGCCGCGTGGCATCGATCCTTGCGCACAGGCGCTCGGTGGCTTCGATCATGCGCGGGCCCGGGCGGTGCATGGCGTCGGGGTCGACGGCCCACAGGTTGTCCGGCACCGCCGCCAACGCCGGTCCGAAGCGCTTCCAGTCCGCCAGCGCTGCATCGGCGCCGGGGCCGGCCTGCCCCACGATGATGGCCTGCGGATTCTCCCGCAGCACGCCTTCCGCGCCCACCATGGGCGCGGCGGCGGGCAGGCCGCCGAACACGTTGATGGCGCCGCAGGTTCGCAGGGCATCGCCGATGATGCTGCGATCGTTCACGGTGTACATGGGCCGGGAACCCACCTGGTAGAACACGCGCACGGGGCGCTGGCCCGCGTAGCGTGTGGCCAGCGCCTCCAGGCGCCGCCGCAGGTCCGCCGCGTGGGCCTGGGCCGCGGCGCGGGTGCCGGTCAGTTCGCCCAACCGCTCGATGGCGCCGGGAATGTCGGCCAGCTTGCGGGGATTGCTGTAGTACAGCCGGATGCCCAGCCGCTCCAGCAGGGAATCGGGCAGCCCTGCGTGCGCCAGTCCGTCGCCATACGCCCACAGCACGACCAGGTCGGGCGCCAGCGCCGCGATGCGCTCGGCGCTCGGTTGCAGTCCATCGCCCACGCGGGGCAGTTGCAAGGCCTCGGGCGGGTAGTTGCTGTAGCGGTCCACGCCCACGATGGCCGAGCCCGCGCCGGCCGCGTACAGCAGCTCGGTGGCATGGGGCGCCAGCGATACCACCCGCCGCGCGGGCGCGGGCAGGGCGATGTCGCGGCCGGCGTCGTCGCGCGCGTGGATGGCCTGGGCCGACGCGGCTGTCGGGCCGAGTACCGCCGCGAGGGTCAGTGCCAGCGCGAGAACGGCCCGCGGCTGGCGCCGCTCAGGGGCGGTAGCTGAGGTTGACGAAGACCGTCGAACCCGGGGTCGCATAGCCGCCCGCCAGTTCATAGTGCTTGTTGAACGCATTGTTCCAGCGCACCTGTACCTGCGTGTTGCGATTGACGTCGTAGGACGCCATCAGGTTCATCAGGCTGTAGCCGCCCAGGCGTCCCACCGCGCCAGCGTAGTCCACGCGGGGGGTGGTTGCCAGCCATTCGGCGCCCAGCAGCCACGGGCCCAGGCGGTGGTCGGCCGCCAGCTTCAGGCTGCCGCGGGCACGCCGGGCCAGTTGTTCGCCGGTGCGGGCGTCGCGCGGGTCCTGCCAGTCGGCGCTGGCGCGCAGTGTGGTCGCGCCCAGCTGCTGGGCGACGCTGACGTTCACGCCCTTCAGGATGGCCTTGTCGACGTTGGCGTTGCTGCCGGTCCAGTTGCCGGTGCCGTCGTCCACCCAGACGATCAGGTTCGAGACGCGGTTGCGGAAGGCCGTGATCGAGGCCGTGGTGCCGCCCTGGCGATACCGCAGGCCCGCTTCCACGTTGCGCGATTTCTCGGCCTTCAGGTCGGGGTTGCCGCCGAAGCCGTACAGGTCGCTGTAGGTGGGGGAGCGGAAACCCGTGCCGGCGCCGGCCGTGGCCTGCCAGCCGGGCGCGAGGTCGTAGGCGTAGGACACCGCGCCCGAGGTATTGCCGCCGTACTGGGAGTTGTTGTCGTGGCGCAGGTTGAGCTGGACGTGGTGCGGGCCGAAGTCGCCGCGATAGATCGCGGCCGCCGAGTTGGTGCGGCGCCGGGTCGGGAAGCTGCCGGTCAGCGAGGTGCTCAGCACGTCTTCGCGCAGGTGCTCGGCGATCAGCGACAGGTTCTGTCCGGCGGCCAGCGCGAGGTCGTTCTGCCAGGTGAACAGATCCTGGCGCGTGCGCGCCTGCGCGCGCGGGGCCGTGGCGCTGGCGTAGTCGCGGTAATCGTCCACGGTGCGTCCGAAGCGCAGCGTGCTGGTCCAGGTGTCGGTGATGCGGTCCACGCTGGACAGCGAATAGGCCTGTACGCGCGTGACGGCGCGCGAGTCGTAGGCGATGCCGTTGTTGTCGTACTGGCCGTTGATGCGGGAGTTGTAGACGCTGGCCTCGATGCGGTGGCCGGCGGCCCAGGCCAGGCCCAGGCGGGCGGCGGCGTTTTCCTGCTCGTAGCCGTCGCGGTCGCCGTAGTAGGCGAAGCTGCCCGGCAGGGTGGCGTTGAAGCCGCGGCTCTTGGACTTGCCGTACTGCAGGCCGTAGCTCCACATGCCCTGCGCGCCGTCCAGGTTGACCTGGGCCTTGTAGGTGTCGTGGCTGCCCGCGCCCACCGATCCGCTGATGGCCAGCGGCCGGTCGGCCTGGCGTTTGGTGATGATGTTGATGACGCCCCCGATGGCGTCGGCGCCATAGATGCTGCTGGCCGCGCCGCGCAGGATTTCGATGCGCTCGACGCTGGCGGGGTCTATGCCGTTCAGGCTCATGGTGCCGGAGGTGGCCGAGCCCACGCGCAGGCCGTCGATCAGCACCAGGGTGTGGCGGCTGTTGGCGCCGCGGATGAAGACGCTGGTCGTGGTCTGCGGACCGCCGTTGGTGCCGATGTCGATGGCGTGTTCGCGCTGCAGCAGCTCGGCCAGGCTGCTCTGCCCGGCGCGCTGGATGGTCTCGGCGTCGATGACGGTGACGTCGCCCAGCGCGCGCGAAAGCGGCTGCTCGACGCGCGAGGCCGTGACGGTGACCGGATCGAGGGTGGTGGCGGTGGCCGGAGCCTGGGCCTGGACGTTGGCGGCGCACAGCAGCGCGCCGGTGGCGCCGGCCAGGCGCCAGGAGGTGGAACTGGATGACATGGATACCTGCGGTTTCGGTGACGCGCATCCCCGCACGTCGGCTTGCGAATCGGGAAGCGTTGCGCTTCCCCCTTTTCGGTCCTGGGGACCGTCGAGCCGGCCGGTATCCGGGCTGGCATTCCTGGCCGCATCCCCTTCCCATGCGCGTCTGCGCCGGAGGATGCGGCGGGACGGGGCACAGTGGGTTCGATGCGGCGTGTCGCGCGCGGCGTGGCCACGCGGGACGAATGCTTACCGTTGCGGGGGCAGCACAGGTTAGGTCCCGAAGGGGCCCTCCTGTTTCCCGTTTAACTGTGAAGCACCGACTCGGCGGCTACTCTAGCACGGCCAGGGGACGCAAGGCGGGAAACGGGGCGGGGATGTTGTCCGGCCGCCGCGTGGCAGGAGGGGTCAGGCGGTGTAGTCGCCATTGGCTTCGGGCTGGTAGTCGATACGCAGGACGCGCACCTGGCGCGGTTCGCCATCGGGCGGGGTCCAGCCTATCGTGCCCGGCACCTGCGCGCCCAGCAGGGCGGCGCCCATGGGCGAGAGCACCGACACCATGCCCTTGGCGGCATCGGCTTCCTTCGGATAGCACAGCGTGATCAGCCGCGTGCCGCCTTCGTCCTCGACTTCCACGCGGGTTTGCATGGTGACGATGTCGGCCGGGATTGCGCGCGGCTCGGCCTGGTCGGCCTGGTCCAGGGCCTCGGCCAGGACGGCCTGGGCCGTGCCCGGGGCGGGCTCGCGGTCGCCGAGAAGGCTGGTAAGGCGAACGTAGTCGAGTTCGCTGACGGTGATGTAGTGAGGGCTGCCAGATTGCATGCCTGTCTCCTGAAAAAACGGTGCCGGGAAAACGGCGTTCAAGACGTTTGTTCGGGAAGCCCGGCGATCGATTGCGAGAAAGCGGTAGAGGGGAGGGGGATCGCCGGGCTCAGGAGTGGAAGGCCGGGATGAGCGGAAACAGGATGGACGGGCGCGACGAGGCGCGACGCGCGTGGATGCGCGTCGACCGGGATCGAAGCGAGGAGGCGGGTGCCGACAGGGCACGCCGGATGGATTCCATGGGGCTAGGATAGCCCATTCTGGCCGGCCGGTTCAAACCGGGTCGGCCAGCGTGGCCAGCCAGGTCTCCATGTCGGCATAGACCGGGGCGGCCAGCGCCTGAGATTCGTTCAGGACCTCGTGGTAGGCCTGGTGGTACCAGCGCAGCGCCAGCTTGCCGGGCGCGCCCGAATCGGCGAAGCGCCGGCTGCCCGAGGGCGAGACGATGGCATCGTCTCCGGCCACCATCAGCAGCGTGCGCGGTTTCAGGGTGGAGGCCTCGGCGATCGACTGCGCGCCGGCATCGGCGATGAAGCGCATCAGCCGCGCGCTGATCCGGTCGTGCACCAGCGGATCGTTGGCATAGGCGTCGATCACGGCCTGCTCGTGCGACAGCCGGGAGATCTTCAGGCCGGTTCCCACCCGCAGGTCGGGGGCGACGCCGCCCAGCATGTCCAGCATCCAGCGCTGGCGGGCGGACAGTTCCACGCTGAAGGCCGGCGAGGACAGCACCAGGCCGGCCAGCGGCACGTTGCCGCGCAGCGCCACGCGCGCGGCTACCAGGCCGCCCAGGCTGTGGCCGATCAGCAGCGGCGGCGCGCCTGTTTCGCGCGCGTATTCGGCCAGCCGGTGTTCGGCATCCACCACCAGGTCGTCGCTGGCGCGCAGGGCGCCCCGCTTGCCGCCGGAACGACCGTGGCCCCGGTGGTCGTGCGCCGCCAGCGACCAGCCGCGGGCGGCGAACCAGCGCACCAGCCCCTCGTAGCGGCCGGCGTGTTCGCCCAGGCCGTGCAGCAGGTAAGCCGGCCGGTAGCCTTGCGGGCGGGGCGGCACGTCCCAGCGGTACGCCGCGAGCTGCGTGCCGTCCGGAGCGGTCGTCATGGAAATCAGCGACAATTCGTTGTCCCGTATCTATTGTGTATATGGGGTTTCAAAGGCGGATTGTCGCTCAGCCGCTTCCAGCGGGCCGGCCGGCTCGTGTAACAGCTTGTACCGTTTTGTCGCGGACGGGTGGGCGGCGATGCCGCACACTGCCGCTGGAATGCCTATGTCTTCTCCGATCCGCGCCTGCCTCGTCCTGCTCCTGGCCATGTTGGCCGCCTGTTCGCCCAAGTACAACTGGCGCGAGATGCCGGCGGCCGACGGGGCGATCCGCGTCACCTTCCCCGCCCGTCCCAAGCCCGACCAGCGCGACGTGGACATCGCCGGCCATACCTTGCCGCTGGCGTTCGACATCGCGCCGGTGGACACCTCCATCTTCGCGGTTGGTCGGGTGACGCTGCCGGAGTCCATCCTGACCGATCCGGCCGAACTGGCCAAGGTCGCCGACGCCTTCGAGCAGGTGCTACTGGCCAACCTGCGCGGCACGCTGACCTACCGCAAGGACATCACGCTGCGGCAGGCGCCCGCCGACACGCGCAAACTCGGCCGGGCGGTGGAACTGGAGGTGCATGGCGTCGTGGCGAACACGCCGTCCTGGCTGCTGGGCCGGGTCTACCTGCTGGGGAACCAGTTGATCGAGGTCGTGGCCCTGGGCCGGGAAGACGAGCTGGACCGCGATTCGGCGCAGACCTTCGTGCAGTCGGTCCGGGCGGACTGACTGCATGGAGTGCCGTCCCGGCTGCGGCGCCTGTTGCACGGCACCGTCCATCTCCACGCCGATACCGGGCATGCCCGGCGGCAAGCCGGCCGGCATGCGCTGCATCCAGCTGGACGAAGACGAGCGCTGCAAGCTGTTCGGCCGGCCCGAGCGCCCCGCCGTCTGCGCCTCGCTGATGCCCGCACCCGACATGTGCGGGGACGGCCGGGAGCATGCCATGCGCTGGCTGGGTCGCCTGGAAGACCTGACGCGGCCCGCCTGAACCCTTCGGCTTGACCTGGATCAACGCGCGCAGCCGGCCTTGCCGCCAGAATGCGTGGCGTGAACACGACCTCGCTGCCTTGCGCCACCCTGGACGCGCCGGCCGCCAGCGCCCCGTCCGCGGACTGTTATCACTGTGGCCAGCCCGCGGGCGGCGGCCTGCGCGCGTCGGTCGCGGGGGACCTGCACTGGTTCTGCTGCGCCGGCTGCCTGGCGGTCGCCCAGACCATCCACGACGCGGGCCTGGAGAGCTTCTACCGCTTCCGCAACGGCCTGGGCCGTCCGCTGGACGATGCCGACGGGCAGGCGGACCTGCGCGCGGCGTTCGGGCAGGCCGACATCGAATCGCTTTACGTGCGCGCCGTGGACGCCGGCACGGCCGAGGCCTGGCTGACGATAGGCGAGTTGCGCTGCGCCGCCTGTGTCTGGCTGTGCGAGCAGCACCTGGAGCGTCAGCCCGGGGTGGTGGCGGCGCACGTCAACCATGCCACCGGCCGGGCGCGGGTGCGCTGGAAGACGGCGCAGACCGGGCTGGGCCGCGTCCTGGACGCGTTCGCCGCCATCGGCTACCGCGCCGTGCCCTTCCAGCCGGGCGCCGCGAACGACGGCCTGCGCCGCGAGAAGCGCGGCCTGCTGCTGCGCATGGCGGTGGCGCTGCTGTGCATGATGCAGGTCATGATGTATGCGTGGCCGCTGTACCGGCATGAAGCCTCGATCGCGCCCGACCAGTGGCAGTTGCTGCGCTGGGCCAGCCTGGCGCTGACCCTGCCGGTGGTGGCGTACAGCGCGTGGCCGCTGATGCGGGGCGCCTGGCGCGGGCTGCGCCATGGCCGCCCGGGCATGGACCTGCCGGTGGTGATCGGCATCCTGGCAGCCTTCGGCGCCAGCGTGGCCGCCACGGTGGCCAACCGGGGCGAGGTCTATTTCGATTCGGTCACCATGTTCGTGGCCCTGCTGCTGGCGGCGCGCTATCTGGAACTGGTGGTGCGCCACGAGGCGCAGGACGGCGGCCGCGCGCTGGCGGCCCAACTGCCCGCCACCTGCGCGCGGCTGCGGGACTATCCGGCCAGCCGCGAGGCCGACGTCATCGCTTTGCAACAGGTGCGTCCGGGCGACGTGCTGCGCATCGGCCCGGGCGAGGCCGTGCCGGCCGACGGCCGGGTACTCGAAGGCGCCACGCAGGTCGACGAAGCCATGCTGACCGGGGAAAGCCGGCCCATCGCCAAGGCCGTGGGCGATGGGCTGGTCGCCGGCAGCCACAACAACGGCAGTCCGGTATGGATGCGGGTCGAGCAGGTCGGCGGCGAGACCCGGCTGGCGCGGATCATCCAGGCCCTGGACCGGGCGCTGGAGGAAAAGCCGCGCATCGCGGTGCTGGCCGATCGCATCGCGGTGGCGTTCGTGCTGGCCCTGATCGCGCTGGCGCTGGCCACCGGCGCGGTCTGGTGGTGGATCGATCCCTCGCGTGCGCTGCCCGTCATGATCGCGGTGCTGGTGGTCAGCTGCCCCTGCGCGCTGTCGTTGGCGACGCCGGCCGCGCTGGCGGCCGCCACGGCGGCCCTGGCCCGCAAGGGCGTGCTGGTGGTGAAGGGACATGCGCTGGAAACGCTGGCGCAGGTCACCGACGTGGTGCTGGACAAGACCGGGACGCTGACCCAGGGCCGGTTCACGGTGGCCAGCGTGGAGATATTCGGCGCGTTGGGCGCGGGACAGTGCCTGGCGCTGGCGGCGGCCATGGAGGAAGGCAGCACGCACCCGGCGGGCCTGGCGCTGATCGCGGCGGCGTGCGAGGCGGGCCTGCCCACGCCGGACGTCCAGGACGCCAGCCACCTGCCGGGGCAGGGCGTGCAAGCCAGCTTCGGCGGGGTTGCGATACGCCTGGGCAGCCAATGTTTCGCGGCGGGTGTGCGCGACACGTCGCCGTTGCCGCCGGTGGCCGATGGCCGGGACGTGGCGCCCGGCGCCATCGCCACGCAGGTGTGGCTGGCCGGCGATGCCGGGCCGCTCGCGCGCTTCGTGCTGCGGGATGCGCCGCGCGAGGGCAGCCACGAGATGGTGAGGGCGCTGCAAGCCATGGGCAAACGCGTGCATCTGGTGTCGGGGGACGATGCGCGCACGGTCGCAGCCTGGGCCACCGAGTTCGGCATCGGCAGCCACGCGGGCGGCGTCAGCCCCGAGGGCAAGAAGGACTATGTTGCGCGCCTGCAGGCCGGTGGCGCGGTGGTGCTGGCGGTGGGCGACGGCATCAACGATGCGCCGCAGCTCGGCCTGGCCCAGGTGTCCATGGCCGTCGCGGCCGGCACCCCGCTGGCCCGCGCCAGCGCCGACGTGATCCTGAACGGCCACGGCATCCTGGGCGTGGCGCACGCCTTGCGCACCGCGCGCCGCGCGCGTCGCGTGATGCGCCAGAACCTGGGCTGGGCCCTGGCCTACAACCTGTCTTTCATCCCGCTGGCCGCGTCGGGCTGGATCACCGCGTGGATGGCGGCGCTGGGCATGTCGTTGTCGTCGCTGCTGGTGGTGGGTAACGCATGGAGGCTGCGACGCTGATGGAAACGCTCTATCTGCTGGTTCCGCTCAGCCTGATGCTGGTACTGGCCGTGGTCGTCGTGCTGTGGTGGGCGGTGCAGGACGGCCAGTTCGAAGACATGGAAGGCGCCGACTACGCCATCCTGATGGACGACGATACGCCGTCCGGTGTGGATGAAACGCCGCCGTCCGCGCGCTCCTCTCGCGAGGCTTGATCTGCATCAAGGCGGGTTTCCCTGTACATGCGCATGATAGGCGCGGGAATTCAGAATCAGGGGAACCAGCCATGGGCGACAGCGCTAGCGGCGCGCTTTCAGGCGAAACATTCAACTACAAGATCGTCCGCCAATTCGCCGTCATGACGGTCGTGTGGGGGATCGTGGGCATGGCAGTGGGCGTGCTGCTCGCCGCGCAATTGATCTGGCCGGCGCTGAACTTCGACGTGCCGTGGCTGACCTACGGGCGCCTGCGGCCGCTGCACACCAACGCGGTCATCTTCGCGTTCGGCGGCAGCGCGTTGTTCGCCACCTCGTACTACGTGGTGCAGCGTACCTGTCAGGCGCGGCTGTTCTCGGCGCCGCTGGCGGCCTTCACCTTCTGGGGCTGGCAGGCCGTCATCGTCGCGGCGGCGATCACGCTGCCGATGGGCTACACCAGCAGCAAGGAATACGCCGAGCTCGAGTGGCCCATCGACATCCTGATCACGCTGGTATGGGTGGCCTACGCCGTCGTGTTCTTCGGCACCATCGTCCGCCGCCGCACCCGCCACATTTACGTGGCGAACTGGTTCTTCGGCGCCTACATATTGACGATCGCGCTGCTGCACATCGTCAACAACCTGGAATGGCCGGCCACGATGTGGAAGTCGTACTCGGCCTACGCCGGCGTGCAGGACGCGATGGTGCAGTGGTGGTACGGGCACAATGCCGTGGGCTTCTTCCTGACCACCAGCTTCCTGGGCATGATGTACTACTTCGTGCCCAAGCAGGCCGAGCGGCCCATTTATTCGTACCGGCTTTCCATCGTCCACTTCTGGGCGCTGAGCTTCACCTATATGTGGGCCGGCCCGCACCACCTGCAATACACGTCGCTGCCCGACTGGGCGCAATCGCTGGGCATGGTGTTCTCGCTGATCCTGCTGGCGCCGTCGTGGGGCGGCATGCTGAACGGCATCATGACCTTGTCGGGCGCCTGGCACAAGCTGCGCACCGATCCCATCCTGAAGTTCCTCGTGG
The DNA here is from genome assembly GCF_004216695.1 of Pigmentiphaga kullae. Lineage (GTDB taxonomy): Bacteria > Pseudomonadota > Gammaproteobacteria > Burkholderiales > Burkholderiaceae_B > Pigmentiphaga > Pigmentiphaga kullae. The sequence continues at coordinate 838,074 of NZ_SGXC01000001.1, read as the reverse complement.
TGGCGCTGTCGTTCTACGGCATGTCCACGTTCGAGGGCTCGATGATGTCCATCAAGACCGTCAACTCGCTGTCGCACTACACGGACTGGACCATCGGCCACGTGCATTCCGGCGCGCTGGGCTGGGTCGCGATGATCACGATCGGCTCGCTTTATTACCTGTTCCCGCGTCTGTTCGGGCAGAAGCAGATGTACAGCACCAGGATGATAGAACTCCATTTCTGGATCGCCACGCTGGGCGTGGTGCTCTATATCGCCGCGATGTGGATCGCCGGCGTCATGCAGGGCCTGATGTGGCGCGCCGTGGAACCCGACGGCACCCTGACCTACACCTTCGTCGAATCGGTCAAGGCCACGTATCCGTTCTACCTCGTGCGCCTGCTGGGCGGGGTGTGCTTCCTGGGCGGCATGCTGCTGATGGCGTGGAACTTCGTCATGACGGCGCGCGGCCGGCGGCCGTTCGACGCGCCGGTGCCGGCGCCGGTCCCGGTGTCCGCGGCGGCCCAGCCGCGGCTGGCCTGAGGAGCGCATCGCCATGAAATCGAAGCGCGCTTCCTTCTTCAGCCACGAGACGCTGGAAAAGAACGTGGGCTGGCTGATCCTGGCCACCATCGCGGTGGTCAGCATCGCGGGACTGGTGCAGATCGTGCCCCTGTTCTTCCAGCACTCCACCACTACCCCCGTCCAGGGCGTGGAGCCCTATACCGCCCTGCGCCTGGCCGGCCGGGACGTCTACATCCGCGAAGGCTGCGTGGGCTGCCATTCGCAGCAGGTCCGCACGCTGGCGGCCGAGGTGCAGCGCTACGGCCATTACTCCGAGGCGGGCGAAGGCGTGTACGACCGGCCCTTCCTCTGGGGCTCCAAGCGCACCGGGCCCGACCTGGCGCGCGTGGGCGGCCGCTACAGCGACGACTGGCACCGCGTCCACCTGAACAATCCGCGCGACGTCGTGCCCGAGTCCAACATGCCGGCCTATCCATGGCTGCGCCAGACGCCGGTCGCGAGCGACCAGGTCCAGGCGGGCATGCGCGCGCTGCGCACGCTGGGCGTGCCCTATACCGACGAACAGATCGCGGCGGCGGCCGGTGAGCTGGCCGGCAAGACCGAAGAGGATGCCCTGGTGGCCTACCTCCAGGGCCTGGGACTGGCGATGAAGAAGCAGGGGCGGTGATGGACATGATCGCTTGGATGACATCGATCGCGACGGCGCTGGCGCTGTCGACCTTCCTGGCCATCGTGGCGTGGGCGTGGTCGCGCGCCCGCGTCGAGGCCAACCGCGAATCGGCCATGCTGCCGTTCGCGCTCCCCGACGAAAGCGCCGTCGCGGCGCAAGGCAAGGATGCCGGGCAATGAGCGATTTCACTACCGACTTCTGGGGCTATTACATCGGCGCGATCGCGCTGGCGGGCATCGTCTGGTGCGTCTGGCTGCTGTTCTCGCAGCGGGCCTTCCTGAAATCCTCCAAGGCCGCCCCAGGCGGCCAGGTCGACGATACCGGCCACGTCTGGGACGGCGATCTGCGCGAGCTGAACAATCCGCTGCCGCGCTGGTGGATGTGGATGTACCTGCTGTCCTGTGTCTTCGCGCTGGGCTACCTGGTCCTGTATCCCGGCCTGGGCAAGGTCCAGGGCTGGCTGGGCTGGTCCAGCACGGGCGCGCTGGCCGCGCAGCAGGACCAGTTGCGCGAGCAGGTCCAGCCGTTGTACGCGCGCTTCGAGGACATGGAGATCCCGGCCATCGCCGACGATGCCCAGGCGCGGGAGATCGGGCAGCGGCTGTTCCTGAACAACTGCGCGCAGTGCCATGGGTCGGATGCGCGCGGCAGCAAGGGCTTTCCCAATCTGGCCGACGGCGACTGGCTGTACGGTTCTTCGCCCGACATCATCCGCGAATCCATCGCGAAGGGGCGGCACGGCATCATGCCCCCGTTCGGCGAACAACTGGACTCGCGCGCGGTGGGCGACGTGACCCAGTACGTGCGCTCGCTGTCGGGCCTGGCCGCCGACCCCATCAAGGCCGCTCGCGGCCGGGCCGATTTCCGCGCGAACTGCGCGGCCTGCCACGGCGTCGAGGGCAAGGGCAACCCGCTGCTGGGCGCGCCCAACCTGACCGACAAGGTCTGGCTGTACGGCAGCTCGGCCGCCGTCATCGCCGAGACCATCACCAAGGGCCGCAACAACCAGATGCCGGCACACGAGGACGTGTTCACGCCGCAGCAGATCCGCTTGCTGACCGCCTACGTCTGGGGCCTGACTCGGCCCGCCGAAGAGGCGAAATGAGTTCCCCGCGCGAGCGCGCCTGCCCGGCCGCCGGCGGCGACGAGGAAGGTTCGGAGCAGGCGCTGTACGAGGTCCGGCGCAAGATCTATCCGCGTTCGGTCAGCGGCGTCTTCGCGCACTGGCGCGTGGCGCTGGTGTTCCTGACGCAGGCGGTGTTCTACGGCCTGCCGTGGCTGACCTGGAACGGCAGGCAGGCCGTGCTGTTCGACCTGGGCGCGCGCAAGTTCTACCTGTTCGGGATGGTGCTGTGGCCGCAGGACATCATCTACCTGACGCTGCTGCTGATCCTGAGCGCGCTGGCGCTGTTCCTGTTCACCGCGGTGGCGGGCCGGCTGTTCTGCGGCTATGCGTGCCCGCAGACGGTCTACACCGAGATCTTCATGTGGATCGAGCGCCTGACCGAAGGCGACCGGTTCGCGCGCATCCGGCTGGACGCGGCGCCGTGGTCCTGGCGCAAGCTCGGGCGCAAGGGCGCCAAGCACGCGTTGTGGCTGGCGGTGGCGACCTGGACCGGGTTCACCTTCATCGGCTATTTCAGCCCCATCCGCGAGCTGGCGGGCCTGGCGTGGCAGGGTGCGCTGGGCCCCTGGCAATGGTTCTGGCTGGTGTTCTACAGCTTCGCCACCTGGGGCAACGCAGGCTTCATGCGAGAACAGGTCTGCAAATACATGTGCCCCTACGCGCGGTTCCAGAGCGTGATGGTGGACTCCGACACCTACGTGGTCACCTACGACTCGGTGCGGGGCGACCCGCGGGGCAGCCGGTCGCGCAGGATAGATCCACGCGAGGCGGGCCTGGGCGATTGCGTCAATTGCAGCATCTGCGTGCAGGTGTGCCCAACCGGCATCGACATCCGCGATGGCCTGCAATACGAGTGCATAGGCTGCGGCGCCTGCATCGACGCCTGCGACCAGGTCATGGACAAGATGCAGTATCCGCGCGGCCTGATCCGCTATGCGTCCGAACGCGCCATCGAGCTGCGGCTGGATGCCAAACAGGCGCGGCGCCGCGTGCTGCGCCCGCGCGTGCTGGTGTACGGCGCGATCTGGCTGGCGCTGGCGGCGGTGTTCGTCGGCCTCCTGGCGGCGCGGCAGCCGCTGCGCGTGGACGTGATACGCGACCGTTCGGTGCTGGCGCGCGAGGTCGAGGGCGGCATGATCGAGAACGTCTACCAGCTGCAGCTCATGAACGCGACCGAGCGCGCCATGCGCGTGCGGCTGGACGTGCAGGGCCTGCCGCAACTGCGCGTGCAGGGGGCCGACGGCGGCACCGACATTGAACTGGCGCCGGCCTCGAACCGCCTGTGGCCGGTGCGGGTGTCGCTGCCCGTGGACGGGGCGCGATCGGGCACGCACCGGATCGAGTTCATCGTGCGCGACGGCCGCGATGCGGACGGGCTGCGCGAGACGTCGAGTTTCATCGTTCCTTGAATGGACAAAGCGAGGTGCGGGATGCAGGAACAGAAAGATGCCGGACCCTGGTGGAAGGAACCCTGGCCCTGGCTGTTGATGGCGGGGCCGGCCGTGGCGATGCTGGGCTGCATCGTGACCATCGTGCTGGCGGTCGCGCATGACGATCCCCCGGTCGTCGATAAGGTGGTCAAGCGCGGGCTGGTGGTGGAGCGCGCGCCATGAAATGGCGGCGCGTCGGCATGTGGGTGCTGTGGCCGGCCTTCCTGGCCAGCGCCGGCGCCGCGCTGGTCGTCTTCACCCTGCTCGATCCGCGCGGCCTGACCATCGTCGGGCGCCCGGTCGAGATGTCGCGCCAGGCGTTCTATACCGCGGCCTTCTTCCTTCTGTGGGCGATCGCCGGGGTATCCAGCGCCATCACGCTGTACCTGGCGGGTGGCGGCGCGGGTCCGGACGGCAACGACGTGGACGACCTGCCATGACGCGGATCGGCCGTGGGGGCGTGGCGTGAGCGGCTGGCCGGCGCTGGCCAGCGTGCTCCTGCTCGGCCTGCTGGGCGGCGTGCACTGCGCCGCCATGTGCGGCGGACTGGTGATGGCGGTCGAGCACCGGCACGGCGAACGCCTGGCGGTGCTGCGGCGCGCGGCGCCGTGGCGGCTGGGATTGGAGGCCCTGGTCATGCATGCCGGGCGCATCGCCTCGTATGCGCTGCTGGGCGCGGTGGCGGGTGGCCTGGGGGGCAACATCTGGAGCCGGGACTGGCTGCCGCTTCAGCGCGGCGCGCTGGCCTTCGGGGCGGCGCTGCTGTGCGTCTACGGCCTGGCCCTGGTGGCGCGCGCGGGCTGGCCCCGCGCGGCGGCGGGCGGCCCGGCGGCCGGTGCGTGGCGGGCCGCGCTGGTGCGCGGCTGGACCGGCGCGGTGGCGGCCATCGTCCGCTCGCCCCCCAGCCGCCACGTGCGCGCGCGCGTCGCCGGCCGGCCGCTGCTGGAGCGTTTCCTGACCGGCCTTGCGTGGGGCTGGATGCCCTGCGGCATGTCGCTGGGCGTGTTGGCGGTGGCGCTGGTGGCGGGCAGCGCCGCGGCCGGCGCGCTGACGATGGCGGCCTTCGGCCTGGGCACGCTGCCCAACCTGGTCGCGCTGTCCGGCGCCGCCGGCTGGCTGCGCCGCCGCGCGCGGCGGCCGGCCTGGCGCGTCGCCGGCGGCGTGGTGGTCGCGGCCTTCGGCGCGGTGGGACTGGTGCGCGCCGCCACCCTGCCGTCGGCGCTGCTGGAACAGGGTTTCTGCGTCGTCTGGTAGCGCGGGCCGCGCGCCGGCATCATTCCCGGGGCTGCCCCGTGGCCGGCATGTAGGTCGGCACCGGGATGCGGCGCCGCTCGCCCGTCAGGCAGTAGTTCGGCCCGCCCAGCCTGCCCACCGGGGCGAAGCGCCCGACGTCCACGCGCAGCGCCTTTTCGTCCAGCAGGTCGTCGCGGAAGTTCATCGCCAGGATCTCGCCGAAGACGATGGCCCGCTGGGTCGAGATGTCCAGGATACGGAACAGCCGGCATTCCCACGAGATCGGCGCCTCGGCGATGCGCGGCACCCGCACGGCGGTACAGGGCGCCAGCGTGAAGCCCACCGCCTCGGCCTCCGAGACGTGCGCGGGAAAATCGCTGCCGCACTGCACCGCCTGGTCGACGATGGACTCGTCCACCATGTTCACCACGAACTCCTCGTGCTCGCGGATGTTGCGCAGCGTGTCCTTGGCCTCGCCCGGCCGGTGGCTTTCCTGCCCGTAGGCGACCACGGCGATGGCGAACAGCGGCGGATCCTCGCCCATGTAGTTGAACGCGCTGAACGGCGCGGCGTTGCACAGGCCGTCCGCATCCAGGCTGGTGACCAGCGCGATGGGGCGGGGCCCGACGCTGCCGGTGATCAGCCAGTAGCGCTGCATCTCGCTCAGTCCGGCCATCGATACGTGTTTCATGCGATTGCTCCAGGTGCCATGTGCGAAGCGCGGGGTCAGAGACCCACGTAGCGTTGCCAGATGGCCGGGTCGGCATCGAGTTCCGCCGAACTGCCCTCCCACGCCACGCGTCCGCGTTCGATGATAGTGTGCCGGTCCGCGATGCCGATCAGGCGCTCGACATATTTGTCGATCACCAGCAGCGTCTGCCCGGCGCGCCGCAGCGCGGCCAGGCAGTCCCAGATTTCCTGTCGGATCAGCGGCGCCAGGCCCTCGGTGGCCTCGTCCAGGATCAGCAGGTGCGGGTTGGTCATCAGGGCGCGGCCGATGGCCAGCATCTGCTGCTCGCCGCCCGACAACTGGTTGCCCATGTTCCGCTCGCGTTCCCGCAGGCGGGGGAACAGGGCGTAGATGCGCTCCAGCGTCCAGGGCTCGGCCTGGCGGCTGCGGTTGGCGGCGAAGGCCGTCAGATTCTCGCGCACGCTCAGGTTGGGGAATATCTGCCGGCCCTCGGGAACGACCGCGATGCCCAGGCGGCCGATGCGGTGCGGCGACAGGCGGTCGATGCGCTGGCCCAGAAAGCGCACCTCGCCGCCGCGCGACGGCGTCAGGCCCAGCAGCGTCCGTACCGTGGTGGTCTTGCCCATGCCGTTGCGGCCCAGCAGGGTGCGCATCGCGCCCGCCCCGATGTCCAGCGAGACGTCGAACAGGACCTGGCTGCTGCCGTAGGCGGCCTGCAAGCCCTTCACTTCCAGTACCGGTTCCATGGCGCTTCTCCATTTTCCATGCGGTTCGTCATGCCGCTCATACGATGGCCTCGTCGCCCAGGTAGGCCCGGCACACGTCGGCGTTGCGGCGGATCGCCTCGGGCGATCCGGTGGCGATCACGCGTCCGTAGACCAGGACCGAGAGGCGGTCGGCCAGGCGGAACACGGCGTGCATGTCATGCTCGACCAGCAGCATGGTGACCTCGCCGCGCAGGCCCAGCAGCAGTTCCACCATCGCCTCGGATTCCTCGGGCCCCATCCCCGCCATGGGTTCGTCCAGCAGCAGCAGGCTGGGGGACGTGGCCAGCGCCAGGGCCACCTCCAGCTTGCGCTGCTCGCCATGGGACAGGCTGTGGGTCGGGGCGTCCAAGCGGGCGGCCAGGCCGACCCGGTCCAGCGCGTGCCGGGCCTGCGCATACACGTCCGCCTCGCGCCGCGCCGGGCGCCAGCAGCCGGCGGCCCCGCCCGTGCGGGCCTGCACCGCCAGCGCCACGTTGTCCAGGACGCTGAAGGCCTTGAACACGCTGGTGATCTGGTACGAGCGCGCCAGCCCCAGGCGCACGCGCCGGTGCATGGGCAACTGGGTGATGTCGGCGCCGTCCATCGAGATCCGGCCCGCGTCCGGCCGCAGCGCGCCCGAGATCTGGTGGATCAGCGTGGTCTTGCCCGCGCCGTTGGGGCCGATCAGGGCGTGCATCTCGCCGGTCCTGACCTCGAAACTGGCCTGGTCGGTGGCGGTCAGCCCGCCGAACCGCTTGACCAGTCCGGAGACTTGCAGCTTGCAGGAATCAGCCATGGCGCCACCTCGCGGCCAGGCTCAAGGCGCCGTTGCGGGCGTACAGCACGGCGGCCAGCAGCAGGATGCCCAGCGGCAACTGCCAGTACAGCGTCAGGCCCGACAGGTATTCTTCCGCCACCAGCAGCAGCGCGGCGCCCACGACGCCGCCGTACAGATAGCCCACCCCGCCCAGGATGACCATGATCATCAGCGAGCCCGACTGGGTCCAGTACATCAGGCCGGGGCTGACCATGCCGGCCTGGTTCGCGATCAGCGCGCCCGCCAGGCCGGCCGCGCCGCCGGCGATGACGAAGGCCGCGAGCTTGATGCGGAACACCGGATAGCCGATGGCCTCCATGCGCGTCTCGTTCTCGCGGATGGCCTGCAAGGCGCGGCCGAAGCGGGCGTTGACCAGGCGCTGCATCAGCCACATGGCCAGGGCCAGGATGGCCAGCACGACGTAGTAGAAGGTCAGGTCGGACGAGGCGTCCAGGCCGAAGGGCAGGGCCGAGCGGGCCGCCAGCGGCATGCCGTCGTCGCCGCCGTAGGCGTTCAGCGAGACGAACACGTAGTACAGCATCTGCGCGAAGGCCAGGGTGATCATGATGAAGTACACCCCGCGCGTGCGCAGGCAGATCACGCCGATCAGCCAGGCCGCCAGCGCGGCCACCGCCGTGGCCGCGGGCCAGGCGATCCAGGCCGCGTCCACGCCGGCGTCCATCAGGATGGCCACCGTGTAGGCGCCTATGCCCAGGAATGCCGCGTGGCCGAAACAGACCATGCCGCCGAAGCCCATGACCAGGTTCAGGCTGGATGCCGCCAGCGCGAAGATCATGATGCGCGCGGCCAGGTCGACGTAGAAGCCCTGGCCCAGCCAGTCGGCGCCCAGCGGAAAGGCCACGGCCAGCGCCAGCAGGACGGCGCCGGTACGGCGGCCCAGGATTTGGTCCAGTGGTGCCATGTCTACCCTCGTGCAGGAAACAGGCCCTGCGGCTTCCAGAACAGCACGGCCGCCATCAGGACGTAGATCAGGATCGAGGCCAGCGTCGGCCCCAGGTTCGAGGCCACCGATGGCGAGAACACCGTGCCCAGCGCGTCGGGCACCAGCGTGCGGCCGACGGTATCGACCATGCCCACCATGAGCGAGCCGGCCAGCGCGCCGCGGATCGAGCCGATGCCGCCGATCACGACCACCACGAAGGCCAGGATCAGGATGCTCTCGCCCATGCCCACCTGCACCGACAGCAGCGGCCCCAGCAACGCGCCGGCCACGGCGCACAGCAGCGCGCCCAGGCCGAACACCAGCGTGAACAGGCGCTTGATGTCCACGCCCATGACGGTCGCCATCTCGCGGTTGGAGGCACCCGCCCGCACCCACATGCCGACGCGCGTGCGCGCCACCACCAGGTACAGCAGCAGGGCCACCGCCAGGCCCACGGCTATCACCAGCAGGCGATAGGACGGATACTGGATGCCGGCCCCCAGGTCGACCGGGCCCGAGAACAGTTCGGGCAGCGCCAGCCGGCGCGGCTGCGGGCCCCAGATCATGCGCACGGCTTCGTTGCCGATCAGGATCAGCGCGAACGTCGCCAGCACCTGCGACAGGTGATCGCGCTGGTACAGCGTGCGCAGCACGGTCATCTCCAGCAGCATGCCGATGGCCGCCGTGGCCAGCATCGCCACCAGCATCGCCAGCAGGAACGACCCGGTGGGCTCGACCAGCGCGGCGGTCAGGTAGGCGCCGAACATGTACAGCGAACCGTGGGCCAGGTTGATCATGTCCATGATGCCGAACACCAGCGTCAGGCCGGCGGCCAGCAGGAACAGCATCAGGCCGAACTGGATGCCGTTCAGCGCGGACTCGATGACCGCGCTCATGAGCCGCCTCGCCCCGCCTTCGCGGCCAGCGCCGCCCCCAGTTGACGGGCAAGCTGGCGCGCGGTTTCGTTCAGCAGGTTGCCGCCGGCGTCGAAGGCATGCTGGGCCTGCGGCAGCAGCACTTCGTCGGGCAGCACGATCGCGCCCATCTTGTTGAAGATGCCGCGCGTGTGGGTAACCGCGCGGATGCCGCCGAACGGGCTCATCGAGGCCGCCAGCAGCGCGACCATCTTGCCCCGGTAGGGCAGCAGGCCGTCCTCGCCGTTGATCGGGCGCGAGCACCAGTCCAGCGCGTTCTTGAGCAGGGCGGTGACCGATCCGTTGTACTCGGGCGTGGCGACCAGCAGGGCGTCGTGCTCGGCGATCAGGCCGCGCAGGACCAGCGCGTTGTCGGGCACGCCGGACTGCATCTCGTCGTCGCCGTCGTAGATCGGCATGGGATAGTCGCGCAGGTCGATCTGCGTGACGTCGGCACCGGCCGCGCGGGCGCCGTCGGCCGCCACCGCCAGCAGCAGCTTGTTCAGCGACGCGCCGCGCGAGCTGCCGGCGAAAGCAAGTATCTTGGGAGCTGCCATGATTGATCCTCGTGATTCTGTCAGGGGTTCTTCATCTTGCAGGCGCCGGCATAGCTGTCGGTATGCGCCGTCATGATCTTGCCGATCGTCTTGTTGGTGACGCGGCCGGACTCGTCCTTCTGCACCACGCGCAGATAGAAGTCGTTGATCGGGAACTGGTTGGTGTTGAATTTGAAGGCGCCCCGCACGGACTCGAACCGGGCCGCGGCGATGGCGTCGTGCAGCGCGCGCTTGTCCTCGATCTTTCCCTTCACGTCGGCCACCGCGCGATCCAAGAGGCGCACCACGTCGTAGCCCTGGAAGGCGTACATCGACGGCAGCCGGCCGTAGCGCTGCTGGAAGCGCGCGACGAAGTTGCGGTTGGCGGCGTTGTCCAGGTCCCAGGCCCAGTGCGACGAGTTCTGCAGGCCGACCATCGCCTCGCCCAGCGCCTGGATGGTGTCCTCGTCGGCGGAATAGCCCGGCACGAAGTAAGGCACCTCGCGCGCCAGCCCCGCGGCCTGGAACTGCTTGATGAAGTTGATGCCCATGCCGCCGGGCAGGAAGAAGAACAGCGCATCCGGTTTCTGGGCGCGGATCCTGGCGATCTCGGACGCGAAGTCCAGTTCGCCCAGCTTGACGTAGATCTCGTCGGCCACGCTGCCCTTGAAGGTGCGCTTGAAGCCTTCCAGGTTTTCCTTGCCGCCCGTGTAGTTGGGCGCCATGATGACCACGCGCCGGTAGCCCTTGTCGCTCATGTGGCGGCCCATGGCCTCGCTCTGGCCGTCGTTCTGCCAGGCCAGCCCGAAGAAGTACGGGTTGCACTGCGCGCCGGCCAGCGAGGCGGGCCCCGCCGCGGCGCTGATGTAGAACGTCCGGGCCGCGAAGGTCGGCGCGCCCACCGCCATCATCACGTTCGAATACACCACGCCGGTCATGAAATCGACCTTGTCGCGCTTGATGAACTTGTCGGCCAGTTGCTTGCCGACGCCGGGGTTGGCCTGGTCGTCGCCTTCCACCACCTCGACGGGCAGGCCGCCGATCCGGTTGCCGGTCTCGTCCAGGCCGAGCCGGAACCCGTCGCGGATTTCCGTCCCCAGCGCCGCCAGCGGTCCCGACAACGTGCTGATGAAACCTATCTTCACCTTGTCCGCGGCCTGGGCGGACATTCCCAATAGCATTGCGAGCGGCAATGCGAGCCATTTGACGTGCATGATGGATACCCCTGGATGTAGAAGGTTGAGATGGGAACCGGGGTGCTGCAGGAGAAGCGCCGCTCAGGGCGCCGAAGGCGGGTTCCTGTATTCGATCTGGCCGTCGGGCAGGAAGAACAGCATGGTGACCATGCCGCCCGTAACGGTCGGGAAGTGCGAGCTGTCGGGGGGAAAGACCTTCCAGCCCGCGCCGGCGCCGCAGAAGCGGCCGGTCTCGTCCACCGGGCCGATCATGTTGATCTCGCCCAGCGGGTGCCGGTGGTAGTGGCCCGGCACGTTGCGCAGGCAGCCGCTTTCCACCGTGAATCCATCCGTCTCGGGCGAGGCGTGCGCGATCCGGCCCCGCCGGTAGTCCGGGCCGTCTATCTCCGCGTAACAGGACCAGCCCTCGCCCATGCCGCGGCGCAGCAGCGCCAGCAGGCGGGCATAGCCCTCGGTGTGCGCGCCGTAGCGCTCGTTCAATGCGGCCTCCAGTTCGGGGCCGAGCGGACGGCCGCCGATGAAGTCCAGCAGTTCCCTGACCGCCTGCATCATCTCGGCCTTGCTGGGGCCGGTGGGCAATTCCGATTGCGTGTTCATCGATGCTACCTGTACGTGTGGGTCTACCTGCATGTCGAGCGAATGCTAGGCACTATCGACCCGGGGCACTAGGAGCGCCGACCGTATAATCGTTCGTAGAAAAAGTATGGAAGCGCGGCCTGCCCGCGGGCGTATCCTGGGAAGCTCGCCATGGACCTGATTTCCTCGCTCCTCGCTTTCCTGCGCGTCGCGGAAACCGGCTCGTTCTCGGTGGTCGCCAACGAACGCGGCGTCACCCAGCCCGCCGTTTCCCGGCAGGTTCGCGCGCTGGAAGAACACGTCGGCATGCGGCTGGTCCAGCGCAGCACGACCGGCGTGGTCCTGACCGAGGAAGGACGCAACCTGCTGCCCGCCGCCCGCAGCCTGGTCGAGGCCGCCGAAAGCCTGAGCGTGTCCGCCAGCCCGGAGCAGGCCCGGCCCACCGGCAAGGTCCGCCTCAGCCTGCCCGCGCCGCTGGCCCTGCACATCTGCAACCACGTGCGCGACCTGCTCGACAGCCATCCCGGCCTGAGCCTGGACATGGTGGTGCGCGACAGCACCAGCAACCTGATCGAGGACGGCCTGGACCTGGAAGTGCGCCTGGGGCCCATCGACGACAGTTCGCTGATCTCGCGGCGGGTGGGCATGACTTCGGCCTTCCTGGTGGCCGCGCCGTCCTACCTGGCCGGCCGGACCGCGCCCCGGTCGCCCCAGGACCTGCGCCACCACGAGTGCGTGGTCTACAGCCGCTGGGGCAAGGACGATACCTGGTGGTTCGAGGCCGCCGAGGGGCAGTTCTCGGTGAACGTGCCGTGCCGGCTGCGGGCGAACAATGCATCGGCCGTGCACCAGGCCGTGCTGGGCGGCAACGGCATCGCCATCCTGTCGCACCTGATGGTGGCCGACGACCTGGACGCGGGGCGGCTGGTCTCGCTATTGCCGGAGTTCCCGCCGGCTCGCCTGCCGCTCTACATCGTCTATCCGTCGCGCCGCAACCTGCCGCTGCGCACGCGCGCCGTCATCGAATTCATCGCCGACCTGCTCAAGGCCGATCCGGCCATGCGCGACAAGACGCCCTGGCCTCGCCCGGCCGCTGCGGGCGCGGCCATGGTGTCGGTGGACGCGGCCGGGCAGGGGGCCGACCGCGGATAGCCTTCAGGCCCGCGTATCCACCAGCGATCCGGCGGCGCCCGACCCCGACCGATCGAGTTCCTTGGCCAACTCGGACATCGCCGTTTGCAGCGCGCCGGCCAGGCTGTTGATGCGCGACTGCGCGGACGCCACGGCGCGCGCCTTGGCTTCGGCCGACATCGAACTGGCGCGCACGCGCTCCAGTTCCGCCTGGGCCTGCGCCAGTTGCTTCTGCAGCTCCTTGATGCGCTTCTTCAGCGCTTTCACCGCGAACGAGTCGTTGCTGTCGCCGCTGTCCGCCTCGGCGGCCTTGGCCGTGGACTTTTCGCTGGCCGGAGCGCCCAGCCCCCGCAGAATGGCCGAGGCGTCCGCGGCAGGGGCGTTCGCCTGGCCATCGGTCTCGTTCGACAGCCTCAGGTGCGAGATCGACAACGAAGCGGAAATGGGTGTGACGGGCGGCATGGCATCGGGTCCGGGTGAGGCATGGCGGGATTAACGGCCCCGTTGCCCGGGACTTGAGGCGGACACCGCATCAGACGTGCATGCCGCCGTCGGCCATGAACACGCTGCCGGTCGAGAAGCTGCCCTGTTTCGAGGCCAGGAACAGTATCGTCTGGGCGATTTCCTCGACGCGGGCATGGCGGCCCAGCGGGATGGCCTGGTCCAGCATGCGGGTGGCGTCCAGGCCCAGCGCCTCGCCCAGCCGGCGTTCGATGTCGGCCTGGAAGTCGTTGGCGATGGGGCCGGGGGCGACGACATTGACGCGTATGCCGCGGCCGGCGGCTTCCTTGGCGGCCACGCGCATCAGGCCGATCAGCGCGTGTTTGGAGGTGGCGTAGGCGCACACCCCCGGGTCGGCCGTCACGCCCATGACGCTGGAGACGATGACGATGCTGCCGCCGTCGGCCATGCGCGGCAGGGCGTGTTTGCAGGCCAGGAAGCTACCCTTGACGTTGACGGCCATGACGGCGTCGAACACCTCGTCGGGATAGTCGGCGATGGGCTGGATGGCGCCGTTGATGCCGGCATTGCAGACCAGCACGTCCAGCCGCCCCCAGCGCCGCAGGGCGTCATCGACGTAGGCGCGGGCCTGCCCGGGGTCGGCGACGTCGGCGGCGAAGACCGCCACCCGGTCGCCGTGGCCGGCCGCACGGGCGCGCGCGGCTTCCAGCGCGTCGGCGCGCAGGTCCACCAGCAGGACGCGCGCGCCCTGTTCCAGCATGGCCAGCGCGCTGTGCAGCCCGAGGCTGCCGGCACCGCCGGTAACGATGCAGACCTGGTCTTTCATGTTCATGAGTCGTGTCCTGGAAAGAGTCGGGAAGTCCCGTTCAGGGAAGCGGGCCCCACCGGCGGCCCGCCGCGCGCGGGCAGGCGGCCAGCAGCCGCTTGGGGATGCGGCCATGCACGCCCTTGACGCCGTCGACCATCTGCGTGATCTCGAAATCCACGGCCAGGCTGGACAGCGCGTAGGCATCGGCCTCGGACAGTTCTCCGAAATGCCGCAGCACGGCCACCGCCTGCGAGACGGCCAGTTCGGCGGCGGCATCCAGGTCTTCGTCCAGGCCCATGGCGATGTAGTGCTCGCCGGTCTCGGCCATGGGCCAGCGCAGGCTGCGGGCCTTGTGCAGCGCGAAGCGGAATACGCCGGTCATCGAGGTTTCGAGTCCGGTCAGGTTCACCTCGCCATGGCCCTGGGCCGCGTGCCCGTCGCCGACGAAGAAGTCCGCGCCCGCCACCTGCACCGGCAGGTACAGCACCGCCCCCGGCCGCAGGTCTTTCAGGTCCAGGTTGCCGCCGAAAGGGCCGGGCGGGATCGAGGACACCTTGCGGGTGGGCGCCACGCCCATGGTGCCCATGAACGGCGCCAGCGGGATGGCGATGCGTTCGTCGAAGCGGGCCACGCCGCCCGCCAGGTCATGGCGCATCAGCTTGAGCCGGGGTTCCTTCAGCAGCTCCGGCAGCGCGCCCGCGCCGGGGCGGGCGAAGTTGACGCCGTAGGCCGGCTCGCGCGGCGCCACGGCCAGGATTTCCACCGCCAGCACGTCGCCGGGCTCGGCGCCTTCCACCTGGACCGGGCCGGTCAGGATGTGCGGGCCGACGTCCTTGGGCACGGTACGCATGATTTCCAAAATCTCGGCCACCGGTCCTTCCAGGGGCAGGCCGTGATGCCCGAAGAAGGCCAGCGCCTCGTCGGGCGGCAGCGGTACGCCCACGGCGTTCACCGTGTCGATGCGCACCGTGTCGCCCGGCCGTATGCGCAGCGCGGGCGGCACGTCCGGGCCCAGGAAGCCCCACACCACCGTGCCGGGGCCGCAGCGCAGGACGTGATCCGCCGTCATGTCTCCCGTCGTCATTTCCATGCGGGCTTGGGGAAGAACGCGGGTTTGACGCCGATGGCGGTCTTGGGCGAGATGGGCTGGAACACGCCGTCCTGCCACTGCCCCACGCTGGAGGCTTCGGCCCACAGGCGGTTGGTCAGCTTGACGGGACCCAGCACGGTTTCGAAGCTGCCGGTGCGGATCTGCTCGGACACGGCCTTGCGGTCGATGGAACCCGCGCGCGTGATGGCCTGCTCCAGGATCTGCAGGGTGGCGTAGGTGACGGCGCTGCCGTTGTAGTCCGCCTCCTGCTTGAACATGGCGCGGTGCCGCTCGCGGTAGTCGCGCGTGACGGGCAGCTCGGCGCTGACGCCGCCCAGGCCCATGACGCCGTCGGCATTGGCGCCGAAGCGGTTCTTGAACATGGGAAACACCGTGCCGATCGCGGTGTAGAAGACCTTGGGGTTGAAACCCACGACCTTGGCCTGGTCGTTCAGCGACATGGTGTCGGGCGGATAGCTGAAGGCCAGGAAGGCCTCGGGCTCGCGTCGGCGTACCTCGTTCAGGATGGTCTGCAACTCCTGCGAGCCCAGCGGATAGCTCTGGTCGTAGACGATGTCGAACTTCGCCTTCTTCAGGCCCTCGCGCGCGGCCTTGGACAGCTCCAGTCCGAACTGGTCGGCCACGTTGACGATGGCGACCCTGCCCTTGATCTTGCCTTCCTCGCGCAGCCGCGTCAGCACGTCCACCACGCCGTTGGCATAGTCCGTGGACGTAAGCGTGAAGAAGAACAGATTGGACCAGCGTTCGCGCAGCTGCGGGATGCGGTCCGAGATCATCGTGGTGGCGAGGTGGGGGTAGTCGTGCTTGTGCAGGATGGGCGCCACGGCCAGGTTCATGGCCGTGCCCCAGGGCGGCAGGATGAAGTCCACCTTGTCCTGGTTGATGAGCCGTTCCACCGCGCGCACGGCCTCTTCCGAATTGCTGCGGTCGTCGTACTCGAAGAACTTCACCGGCACGCGCTTGCCGCCGATCTCGATGCCGCCGGCCTTCTGCACGTCGGCCGCCCACATCTGGTAGTTGGGCAGCACCGTGGTGCTGGCTCCGCCGGCGTAGGCGCCGGTCTTGGAAATGGCGTAGCCGATGCGGATCTCGGCCGGGGCGCCGGACTGGCCCAGCGCCGGCGCCGCCATCGCGGTGGCGGCGGCCGCCGCGAGCAAGGTCGCGAATTGCCTGCGTTGCATGATGTCGTCTCCTGGTTTTCGTTATGTCGCATCGGCCACGGAGGGCCTGGTTCAGCGGAACAGCGTGTCAACGTAGGCGGCGCCCATGCCGATCTTCTCGTAGTGCGCGCGGCACATCGCGATGTAGTCGTGCACGTCGAAGTGGCCGGTGGACTGGCCCTTCTCGTCCAGCCAGATCAGCGGCCCCTTCACGATGAAGAACACCTTCATCGGCTGTTCGTGCTCGAAGGCCACCAGCGTATGGCCCTCGCCCGGGGTCTCGTAGACGAAGTCGCCGGCGGTGGCGATCCAGTCGTGCTCCAGATAGCCCCACTTGCCCGAGATCGTGTAGGCGAACACCTCGTGCGGATGGTAGTGGCGGTTGACCAGCCCGGCGGCGTCGGCGCGCAGGATGTCGCACCAGCGGTTCTCGGAAGGCGAGATCCACAGCGGCCGCGAGGCCACCGTATCGGTGAACGGGACATACCATTTCCTGTCGTCGGTGGGCGCGTTGCCGATGTGGACCTCGGGCCTGGCATCGGGCTTGAACACGTCGGCGATGGGAGCGATGTCGCGCCAGAACTCGTTGCCGGCGGTCTTGAGCATGGGGGCCTCCTGATCTTCCATGGATCGTGCCAATGTAGCCAGCGCGCCGTCCGGCCGCTTGTCCCGGCGGGACGGGGAATTTGACTGTGCGCGACATGGCTGCCGGCGGCAGGGGGGAGACCCCCTAGGGTCAACCCGGGCCGGGACCCCGGGTGGGCCGTGCTAGCATCGGCGTAAGCTGCGGCGCCGCCGCCATGTTGGACGCCATCCGCCCCGCTGCCGGGCGGTTCTCCCACGGGCACGACCATGAGCACGACCCTGTCCCCTCGCGCGCAGGCCTCCACCGATCAGGTGCCGTCTTCCCAGCGGCTGGCATTCTGGGAGTCGTACAACGCCTCGCAGCTGATCGGCCTGACCTGTTCGACCTACGATCCGCACGGGCTGCGCGCCCAGGGCCGCGTGTTCGACGCGGACGACGTCGCCTTTACCGAGATCCGCGGCAACCAGCACGTCATCGAGCGGACCCGCTCGCTGCTCAAGACCCACCCCAAGGATTCCGTCTTCGCCTGCATCCTGCTCGAAGGCGACGCCTTCCTGTTCCAGTCGGGCCAGTGCTACACCGTGCGCGCCGGCGACGTCATCGTCTATTCCAATGCGATTCCCTACCTGTACGGTTTCACCGGCGACATGCGCCAGATCATCGTCGAGGTCGAGGCCGAACGGCTGTTCCGGGGCCGGCGCGAGATGCGGCCCGCGGCGCCCATCCAGGTGGACAACCGGCTGCGCACCGGCCGGCTGCTGGCCAACACGCTGCGTACCATGGCGATGGATTTCGTCGAGCGGCCGCGCGCCGACGCCGTGTCCGGCGTGGCCGAGCAGGCCCGCCACCTGCTGCGCGCGGCAGTCGATCCCGGCGCGGCGCGCGAACTGAACGACATGGCCGCGTGGCGGCTGCTGCGCGCCGAGGCCTTCATTGCCGAGCACCTGCACGATCCCGCGCTGGATGCCGAGCAGGTGGCGCGCGCCCTGGGGCTGTCCGTGCGCCAGTTGCACCGCCTGTTCGCCCACCGGGACCGCAGCGTCAGCCAGTGGATCTGGGACAAGCGGCTCGAGCGGGCCCACCAGGAACTCGCGGGCGAAGGCACCCGCAGGCTGTCCATCGGCGACATCGCCTACCGCTGGGGCTTTGCCAGCCAGGCGCATTTCTCGCGCGCCTTCCGCGGCCGCTACGGCATGACGCCCAGGCAGCACCGGCGCGCCGGCCAGGACTGAACGCCGGGCCTAGCCCGCCACCGGCGAGCCCAGCAGCCACAACAGGAAAGGCGCCAGCACCAGGAACACCACGGTCGAGATCAGCACCGCGCCCGCCGCCGTGTCGCCCATGTCGGTATAGCGGCGCGCGTACATGTAGCTGACCACCGCGCAGGGCATGCCCATCTGCAGGGCCACGTTGCCGATCATGTCGGCCGGCAGCCCCACCAGCCACGCCGCCGCCGCGCCCGTGGCCAGTCCCGCCACGAGCCGGATGGCGCCGACGATGCCGCCCAGCCGCAGGCCGGCCGCGGGAATCAGCGCCAGCGCGTGGCCCAGCCCCAGCAGCATCAGCGGCACGGTCATGCTGCCCAGCAACTGGGCCGACTCCATGATCCACTGCGGCGGCGTGTAGCTGAAGACCCGGCAGGCCACGGCCAGTACCGAGGCGATCAGAATGGGGCTTTTCCACGCCGCCGGCATGCCGTTCGCGCTGGGCAGCGTGCGCACGCCCACGGTGTGCTGGATGAACGAGCAGACGGCGAAGAACGCGATCGAGGTCGACAGGCCGGCATCGCCGAAAGCCAGGTGCGTGATCGGCAGCCCCAGGTTGCCGGCGTTGGGGAAGGTCGTGGTCTGGAGCAGCTTGCGCACCGGCAGCTTGCACAGCTTGAGCGCCAGCGCCGAAACGCCCATGCACAGGGCCAGCGCCAGCACCGTGGCGCCGGCCACGGTGGCCATGATCTCGTTGCTGAGCTGGGTCGTGACCAGGGTGTTGAACACCAGCGCCGGGGTGGTGACGGTGGTGGCCAGCACCGTGACGAACTGGGCGGGGAAGGCGTGTCCCAGCTTGCCCCAGGTGGTGCCGACGCCGATGACCACCAGGAGCGGGGCCAGCAGACTGAGGATGGAGAAATAGATGTGGAAGACGCCCATCACGGCTTCCCTTGCGGGCAAGCCGGAGAAGCGGGACGGTGCGTGGGCAGCGTGGGAATGATGGCGGCGGAGCCGGCCGGACCGGACGGGGACATGAAAACGGAATCGAGAGCCAGGGCGGCGACCGCACCGCCCGAGTGGCAAGGATAGCGCGAAACGCGATCGCGCTGGCAGTTCGCCATGGGCACTCCCGTGTCCGGATGGGTTGCCCGCGCTTTCCGTCTCGAGGCGGCCAAGTTCTATGCCTGCACGTCTTTAATGACACTAAGTTGCATAAGATACAGAGTTGCATTAAGGTGCGCGATTCGGGAATCGCATCGTGGGGCAGGGAAGCATGAAAACCGGGGTGGGCGGCTTGGCTGCCTTGATCGCGTCGTCGTTGGCGTACGCGCAGAGTTCCGGGGAGGCATCGCCTTCCCAGGCGCTGGACACGGTGGTCGTAACGGCCACCCGCAGCGAGCAATCGGCCAGCGATGTGGCGTCGTCGATGGAGGTGATCGATGCCGACGCGCTCGATACGACCGTCGGCACGACCTTCCTGGACCTGGTCAAGAAGAACGCCAGCGTCGACGTCATCCAGTATCCCAATGGCCTTGCGGGCATCGGGTTGCGCGGCCTGCGTCCCAATTTCGAGTTCACCATCAACCCGCGCACGCTGGTGCTGGTGGACGGCCGCCCGTCGGGATCGACCAGTTTCACGACGCTCGCGCGGGACAGCATCGAGCGCGTGGAGGTGCTCAAGGGGCCGGCCTCGTCGCTCTACGGCGCGTCGGCCATGGGCGGCGTGGTCAACATCATCACCCGGCACTCGAAGGGACCGCTGCGGGGAAGCGCCAGCGTCGGCTACGGTTCGTTCGAGACGTACCGGGGCGAGGTTGCGATAGGCGGTTCGCTGTCCGAGCGCGCCGATTTCGACCTGGCCGCGGGCTATGTGGAGCAGGCCGGCGATTTCCGTACCGGCGCGGGCGACCGCCGGCCCAATAGCGATTCGCGGCGCACTTCCGGGCGGCTGCGCCTGGGGATGGATCTTCATGAGATCGTGCGCGTCGACGCTTCCGTGGACGCGGCGGATCTGTCCAACAATGCGCCGGGCCCGCTGAGCTACGATCCGCCCAACGCTTCGGGCAACGAGACCCGCCGCGTCAGCGGCGACCTGCGGCTGCGGATCACGCCGGAGCGCCACCAGATCAGCCTTGTCACCTACGCCTCGCGTGAGGACTACAACTACCTGACCGTTCCGGCCGCCGCGCCGCGCTATCGGTCCAGCCGCACGGTGTCCCGCTACAAGGGCTTGCAGGCCCAGGACACCTGGACGCTTAACGAGACGTTCGCGCTGACCTATGGCTTCGATTGGCAACGGGTCGAGGCCGAGCGTTTTTCGTATCTGTCGTCCGGAGCGCAAACGGCGCCGTACAGTCCCAACGAGCGTCGCGACAGCAAGGGCTTGTTCGCCGAGCTGGCCAGCCATCTGCTGGATGATCGCCTGGTGCTGACGCTGGGCGCGCGCAATGACTGGATCGATGCGAGCACGTTGGCCACGCCCTACAAGGCTCGTTTCACGCCGGCCTCGTCGAGCTTCACCAGTTTCAACCCCCGCGGCGGGGTGGTCTACAAGCTGGCGCCGGCATGGCGCGTGCATGCGTCCGCGGGCACGGCCTTCGCGCCGCCGCAGGGCAGCGAGCTGGCGGGCCAGAACGAGGAATTCGCAGGCAGCCAGCGGCGGCTGAGCGTGGGCAATCCCGGCCTGAAGCCGGAACGCAGCACCAGCTACGACCTGGGCGTGGGCTATGCCACGCGCGAGGTCGATGCCGACCTGACATATTTCGACGCGCGCATCCGCGACCGCATACGCTCTGTCATCGTCAGCGAAACGCCGGCCGAGCGTATCAGCAGCTACGAGAACGCCGATACCTCGCGCATGCGCGGCCTGGAGGGACGGCTGGCCTTCGACGCCGGCGTCCTGTTCGGCCTGCCGGCCGGCCGCCTGGGCGTGGCGAGCAGCGTCACCCGGCTGCTGCAGGCCGAGGACTTCGACGTCACCGGCGCCGCGCCGATACGCAACGCCTCCAAGTGGAAGGCCAATGTCTCGCTGACGGTGAGCAACGGCAGCGACCTGTCGGCCACCATGACCGTGCGCCACAACGGCACCCGCTACGACTCCGACAACAGCCAGGGCCGCATCTACACCGGCGGCCGCGGCGGCGTGTTCGCCAATGCATCGTTCACCGTGATCGATCTGAGCGCGCGCTGGAAGCTGACGGCGCGCGACACCTTGCGCGTGGACATCGCCAACCTGTTCGACCGCGACTACTACGAAAAGGCCGACTACATCATGCCGGGCCGCGCCTTCTACCTGCGCTACACGCGCGCGCTGTGACCCGGTCCTGGCGAAAGAGAGACTCTCATGGAATTGAAACTGCTTCTCGAACAGATCTCGAACCTGCTGTTCTATCCGGCGCTCGTGCTGCTGGTGGCCTTGCTGGCGTGGATACTGGTCGCGCTCGGCATGTTCGCGCGCGGGGGATGGCAACGGCTGCGCGGCCGGCGGCCGGCGCAGGCGCGCTACCTGGCCATGATCGAAGCGGTGGCGCGGGAAGGGGGGGAAGCGCCGGACCTGCGGCTCGAAGCGATCCTGATGCAGGCGGAGAACGCGGCCCAGCGCAGCCTCGATACGGTGCGCTTCGCCGTCCGGGCCGGACCGTCGCTGGGGTTGATGGGCACCCTGATACCCATGGCGGCCGCGCTCAACGGATTGGCCCGGGGCGATCTCCCGGACCTGGCAGGCAACATGGTGGTCGCGTTCTCCAGCACGGTGGTGGGAATCGCGGTGGGCGTAGTGGCCTATGTGATCGCCATGGTGCGCGAAGGCTGGAGCCATGAAGACCTCGATGCGATCCGCCTGCGCGCCGAGCAGGTGCTCAGGGACGGGAGCGATCGATGAGGCGTGGTCTGCGCTTTGCCCGTCCACGCCGCGTCCGTACGCGGGCGGACGATCCGCTGGCCGGCGTGGCCAACCTGTTCGATGCCAGCCTGGCGTTCATCGTGGCCATGGCCGTGGCGCTGTTCTCAGTGCTGGGAGCGCAAGACCTGTTCAGCGAGGACGCGTCATGGACGCTCACGCGCACCACGCGCGAGGGGCAGCTCGAAGTCGTGCGCAAGGACAAGAAGCAGATCAAGGTCGAGCGCGTCAGCGACCGCGAGTTGTCGGGAGAGGGGCAGCGCCTGGGCGTGGCGTACCAACTGCCCGATGGACAGGTGGTCTACGTACCGGAGGGTGGCGCGCCGTGAACGCATTCGGCGGTTGGATTGCCTTGTGCCGGCGGCGGCTCGCGTTGGCGCCGCGCGCCCATGGGCCGTCCCGGATCTGGCCATGGCTGATCGCCAACCTCTGCGGCGCCGTGTTGGCCGGGATCGCGGCAACGGCTATCGGCGCGGCGCCTTCGCTGCCCAGGATCGCCGTGGTTTCCATCGAGCTGGCGCAGCAGCCGGCGGCCATGCAAGAGGCGGTGGACCGGCGGCGCGATCGGTTCCGCATCGACCTCTTCGGGCTGGGCGGCGGTTACCTGCCTGGACTGGATGGCGTGGACCTGGGTGGCTATGACCTCGTCCTGGTCGAGGGAGTCGGGCCGCGACTGGCGCAATACCGGAACCGCCTGGCACAAGCCGCGCGGCACACGCGGGTGCTGGTGCTCAACGGCACCGAGTGGGTGGACGGCAACGTGCCGATAGCCGCCGTGCCCGATGCCTCCCGCTACTGGGCCAACGCCACGGCGGAAAACTACGCGCGCCTGTTCGACTATCTGGCCGCCCGGCTGCTGGGCCAGGCCGTGACCCCACAGCCGCCGATCGTCTATCCGGACCAGGCGTTCTACCATCCCCGGCACGCCGGCGTCTTCGACAGCCTCGACGGCTATCTCGCCTGGGCCGCGCTGCGGCTTCGCGACGCGGCCTCGCGGCCCCGGGTCGGATTGATGTTCTATCGCAGTCTTGCTCTGGGCGGCAACACGACGGTCATCGACGCGCTTATCGAAGAGGTGGAGCGGCAGGGAGGTCTGCCCGTGCCCATGTGGCGCAGCAACAGCCAGGTATCGTTGCGGCATTTCGAGGATGCCCGCGGCCGGCCCGCCATCGACGTCCTGATCCTGTGCGCCAGCCAGATCGACTATGCCGATCACGCGGCGGGCGTGGCCCAGGCGCGCCGGCTGGGCGTGGCGGTGCTCAATTGCACGACGGATTACGCCCGCACGCCCGAGCAATGGCGTTCCGATCCGGGCGGGTTTGCGCCCGACCGCAGCGGCCAACTGGCGATGAGCGAGGCCAGCGGCATCGTCGAGCCCATGATGGTCGGGGCGCGCGAGCCGGATGCGCGCGGCATGCCGGTGCACGTGGCGCTGGCCGGACAGGTGGCGTGGCGGGTATCGCGCGCGCTCGCCTGGGCGCGTCTGCACAGGCTGCCGAACGCGGACAAGCGTCTCGTGATCGCCTATCACAGCGAAAGCGGCGATCCGGGCGACGTCGGCAGCGATCCGGATACTTACCTGGATGCCCAGGCCAGCCTGGTGGCCCTGCTGGCGCGGCTGCGCGCCGAAGGCTACGACCTCGGGCCGGGCGAGCTGCCCGACGCCCACGAACTCGCGCGTCGCATGGCCGAGGACGCTTCCAACGCGAGCGGACCGCACGCCGCCGCCGAACTGGCTCGGCGCGCGAGGCAGGGCGGGCTCGTGCTGATTCCGGAATCGCGCTACCTGGCGTGGTACCGCACGCTGCCCGCGGATCTGCGGGCGCAGACCGAAGCCCGCTGGGGACCGCCGCCGGGCCGCATCATGGTGCACACGGACGCCGAAGGCCGGCGCCAGCTCGCCATACCGGTGCTGCGCTTCGGCAAGATCGCCCTGGCTCCGCATCCGGTATGGGGCTATCTGCAGGACGACGGGGCCCTCGCCTCCAAGGAGGCGCTGCCGCCCCATCACCAGTACATCGCGTTCTACCTGTGGATGGCGCGCGATCTTCACGCGGATGCCTATCTGCCGTTCTTCACCCAGCTCTCGCTGATGCCGGGCAAGCAGCAGGGGCCGGCGCGCGACGACTGGATCGGCGCGCTGGCCGGCGACCTTCCCCACATCCAGCCCACGCCGCTGCAAGCCAACGGTGGCGTGGGCAACAAACGCCGGGCGATGGCGGTGACCACCGGCTTCATGCCGCCGCTGGTCCAGGGCGGCCTGCCGCCCGGGCTCGAAGCGATGCGCGACGCGCTCGACGCCGCCGCGGATGCGCGGGCCGGGCACGCGCAAGCCAGGCGGCTCGCGCAGCCGCTGGCCCGCGACCTCGGGCTGGATCCGGCGCGGGCGCAATGGCCCGAACTGGAGCGCGCGCTGCGCCGCTACCTGGACGAGGTGGCGCGCGCCGTGATGCCCGCCGGCGGCCACGTGCTGGGCCAGGTCCCGGACGCCGAGACCAAGGCGCGCATGGTCCACGCCATGGTCGCTGGCGATGCGGAGCATCCACCGGCGCTCGCCGTGGTGCGCGCGGCGCTGGATGGACAAGCGTCCGGCCCGGCGCTTGCCGACGGGATGCGGGCCCGCATCGATGACTATGCCCGGCGCATCGAGCAGGCGCCACGCGAGATGGATGCCATCGTCGACGCCTTGCAGGGCCGGTACATCGAGCCGGGTCCGATGGCCGACGCCGTGCGCAATCCCGATGCGCTGCCGCCCGGCCGCAACCCCTATACGCTGGCCACTCGTCGCCTGCCTACGCGGGATGCATGGGAGACGGGCGTTCGCCTGGCCGACGACCTGGTGGCCACGTATCGGCTCGAACATGGCCAGCCGCCGCGCAAGGTGGCTTTCGTGCTGTGGTCCGGCGAGTCGGCGCAGAACCAGGGCGCGATCGAGGCGCAGATCCTGCGGCTGCTTGGCGTGCGCCCGGTCTGGAATCCGCGCGGCGAGGTAGTGGACGTGGAGCTCGAGAGCCGTGCCGCGCTGGGCCGGCCACGCGTGGACGTTCTGGTGACGACCTCGGGAACCTACCGCGATCACTTCCGCGACAAGATCGAGCTGATCGCCAGGGCGGTCGCGCTGGCGGCGGGTGCGGACGAACCGGACAACGCCGTGCGGGCCGCCAGCACGAGTGCGATCGCGCTGCTCGCGAGCCAGGGCCTGCCTGAAGAAGAGGCACGCCGCCGGGCGCTGCGGCGAGTCTACTCGACCGCCCCCGGCGCGTATTCCCCATCGACCCAGTTCGCCATCAAGGCGGGCGCCGAATGGACCGACGCCCGTCTTGCCGGGCTCTACGCCGACCGGATGTCGCACGCCTACGGCGGCGGCGCCCAGGGCGAGTCCGACGGCGCCGGCTTCGGCGTACAGCTCGACGGCGTCGATGCCGCGGTGTTCAGCCGCAGCTCCAACGTCTATGGCCTGCTCGATACGCCCATGGCCGCCGCTTATCTGGGGGGGATTGGCATGGCGGTACGCGAACGCACGGGGCGCGCCGTCGCCAACTATATCGCGGACCTGAAGGACCCCCGTCCCGGGCAGGCACGCATCGACGACCTGGCCCGCAGCTATGGCGCGGAATTGCAGAGCCGCTACTTCAATCCCGCCTGGATCCGCGCCATGCAGGCCAGCGGCTACAACGGCGCCCGCTACATGGCGCAGCTCCCCGAGCATCTTCTGCTGTGGGACGTGACCACGCCCGAACTGGTGACCGACGGCGACTGGCAGGCGGTCAAGGAAATCTATGTGGACGACACGTACCGGCTTGGCCTGCGGGACTACTTCGCGCGGCACAACCCGCATGCGCGCCAGCAACTGATCGGCGCGCTGCTCGACGCCATCGAGCGCGGCAAGTGGGCGGCCGGTGATCAGGTCCGTGCGCAGCTGGAGCAACTGCTGGCGCAGGAAACCGCGGCGCATGGCGCCCATTGCGCACAGGCGGCCTGCCATGCGCGTCAGGAAAGGCTCGCGGTCGGCGCCGCGCCTTCGCCGGCCGGCGCTGCGTCTCCCGGGCCCGCCGGTCAGGCGCAAGCGTCCGGCCGGCGGCAAGTGCGTGGCTTCGCCCTGCAGGAGAAGCGCCCCGCGTCGGCCTCGCCGGATGCGGCATTCCCCCTGACCGCCTGGCTGGCCGCCGGCTGCGCCTTGCTGCTCCTGGGGGCCGGCGCCGCTCGCAAGCCTCGCTGGTAGCCGGGAGATCCCGTTCCCGGATTCGCCGCGAGAGAGACATTCGGTTGCATCGCCGCCGCTTCCACCCCTGGCGCCGCCATTTAGAATCGGATGACCAGCACAGACGCGAAGAGGCCGGCGATGACCGAAAAGCAAGGCTCGGGCGATACCCCCTTGAAACGGGTGATGGGGCCGAAGTTGTTGTTGCTGTTCATAGTTGGGGACATCCTGGGTACCGGCGTCTATGCCCTGACCGGCCAGGTGGCCGGAGAAGTGGGCGGGGCGGCCTGGGCGCCTTTCCTGGCCGCCTTCCTGATCGCCCTGCTTACCGCCTTCTCGTATCTCGAACTCGTCACGAAGTATCCCCGTGCGGCGGGCGCGGCGCTGTACGTGCACAAGGCCTTCGGGCTGCACTTCCTGACCTTCATCATCTGCTTCACCGTCATGTGCTCGGGCCTGACCTCGGCCTCGACCGCCTCGCAGGCCTTCGCCGCCAACCTGTTCGTGTCCCTGGGCATGCAAGCCAGTCCGGCCCTGGTCACGCTGGGCGCGGTGGGCTTCATGGTGCTGGTCATGCTGGTGAACCTGCGCGGCGTGTCCGAAAGCGTGAAGACCAACGTGGTGCTGACCCTGGTCGAGCTGAGCGGCCTGCTGCTGGTGATACTGCTGGGCTTCTACGCGATCGCGGGGGGGCAGGCCGACTTCTCGCGCGTGGTGGCCTTCGACACGCCCGAGGACAAGAGTGTCTTCCTGGCCATCACCTCGGCCACCGCGCTGGCCTTCTACGCCATGGTGGGCTTCGAGGACTCGGTCAACATGGCCGAGGAAACCCACGATCCCAACCGGATCTTCCCCAAGGTGCTGCTGACCGGGTTGGGGCTCACGGCCACCATCTACGTGCTGGTTTCCATCTGCGCCGTGGCGCTGATCCCCGTGGGCGAACTGGCCGCCAGTTCCACGCCGCTGGTGCTGGTGGTCAAGCGCGCCGCGCCCGATCTGCCCATGGAAGTGATCATGCCGGTCATCTCCATGTTCGCGGTCGCCAATTCGGCGCTGATCAACATGATGATGGCCAGCCGCCTGTTGTACGGCATGTCGCGCCAGGGCGTGCTGCCGGCCTTCCTGTCGCACGTGCACGCGCGCACGCAGACGCCCTGGTCCGCCATCCTGTTCACCACCGCGCTGGCGGTGGGCCTGATCGTGCTGGTGTCCGCCGCCAGCGACTCCGAGGCGATCCGCGCGCTGGGCGGCACCACGGCCCTGCTGCTGCTGGGCGTGTTCGCGTTCGTCAATGTCGCGGTGTTGGTGCTCAGGCGCGACGGCGTCGGCCATCCGCATTTCCGTACCTGGGCGCCGCTGGCCGTACTGGGGGCGATCGTGTGCCTGTTCATGGTCACGCCGTTCACCGGCCGCGATCCCATCCAGTACGAAGTGGCCGGCTGGCTGCTGGCGCTGGGGGTGGTGATGTGGGGCGTCACCTTCCTGGCGCGGCGCCGGGAAGCGGCGCGCCTGGATCCCGAAAGCCTGGGCTGACCGCCTACTGCCCGCCCACCTTCTCGATCAGCGCCGCCAGGCGCTGCATCTCGTCCTGGTCCAGGTCCGTCAGCGGCGCGCGCACCGGGCCCGCGTCGTGGCCGACCAGGCGGGCGCCGGCCTTGACGATGCTGACCGCGTAGCCGGCACGGCGGTTGCGGATCTCCAGGTAGGGCAGGAAGAAATCGTCCAGCAGCCGGCCGATGGTCTGCGCGTCGTCCTGCGCAACGGCGTGGTAGAACGCCATCGCGGTCTTGGGAATGAAGTTGAACACGGCCGACGAATACACGGGTACGCCCAGCGCCTTGTAGGCCGCCGCGTAGACCTCCGCCGTCGGCAGTCCGCCCAGGTAGGCGAAGCGGTCGCCCAGGCCGCGGCGCACGCGCACCATGGCCTCGATGTCGCCCATCCCGTCCTTGAAGCCGATCAGGTTGGGGCAGCGGTCCGCCAGGCGCGACAGCGCCGCCGGCCCGAGCCGCGAGTTGGCGCGGTTGTAGAAGATCACCCCGATGTCCAGCGACTTGCAGACCTCTTCCACGTGGGCCTCGATGCCGGCTTCGCTGGCCTCGGTCAGGTAGTGGGGCATGAGCAGGACGCCTTTGGCGCCCAGCCGCTGCGCCTCTTGCGCATAGGCGATGGCCGTGCGCGTGGGGCCGCCGGCGCCCGCCAGGATGGGAACGCGCTTCTCGCACACGTCCACCGCCGTTTTCACCACGGTCGAATAGTCGGCCGGCGTCAGCGAAAAGAACTCGCCCGTGCCGCCCGCCGCGAACAGCGCGCTGGCCCCGTAGGGAGCCAGCCATTCCAGCCGGGCGGCGTAGCCCTTGGGCGCGAAATCGCCGTTCTGGTCGAAATCGGTGACGGGGAACGAGAGCAATCCCTGGGAAATCGTGGCCTTCAGTTCTTGAGGGGTCATGGCGGCATCCGGTGATGAAAGGGGGCAGCAAGTGATATGTCGTCAGTCATCGTACAACTTAAATGGAGGGAAGGCAATGGTCGCCTGACATCGTTGGACGCTCGCGGAGACGCTAGGTGGCCGGGTTCTCGTCGCCCTGGCCGGCGGCATAGGCCTGCCGCAGCTTTTCCTGGCTTCGGGCCAGATGGGCACGCATCGCGGCATGCGCGGCGTCCGGGTCCTGGCGGGCGATGGCCTCGTAGATGGCCTGGTGCTCGCGATGTACCCGCGCCAGGTAGGCCCGCCGGTCATCGCGCGCCAGTTCCGCGGTGTCGACCCGTGTCCGGGGAATGATGGTGGCCCCCATCTGCGCCAGGATCTCGTGGAAATAGCGGTTGCCGGTGGCGATGGCCACCTGCTGGTGGAAGGCCAGGTCCGCCGCGACGGTGTCGCCGCCCGGCTCGATTTGCGCCTCGAAGTCCGCCAGCGCGCCGCGCAGCTCAGCCAAGTCCTGCTCGGTGCGCCGCTCGGCGGCCAGCCGGGCGGCTTCGGTCTCGACCGTGATGCGCAGCTCCAGCACCGCCATCACGTCCAGCATCGTGACCGCATCCCTGGCATCGAGCCGCAGCGGCGTCACCGGCGGCTCCAGCAGGAAGGTGCCGATGCCGTGCCGGGTCTCGACCATGCGCGCGGCCTGCAGGCGCGAGATCGCCTCGCGCACCACCGTGCGGCTGACGCCGTACTCCTGCATGATCTCGGCTTCCGTCGGCAGCTTGTCGCCCGGCTTCCACACCTTGCCGTGGATTTTTTCGGACATGAGCTGCACGAGTTCTTCGGACAGACTTCGTGTGCGGCCTATGGAGCGCATGCGCTGTGGATCTTCCCTTGCATGTATCGACGGCCGGACGCGGCGGGCGGCCGGCAAGCGTGCATGGTACTACCGGTTTGATCCACCCCCGGGCAGATAAGCCACAGATCGGTTTCCGGCGGCCTGGCGCTGTCATCGAAGCGCATCCGCAGGGTCAGTCTTACCGGACGCAGTCCCGTCCTTCGTTCTTCGCCCGGTACAGCGCGCGATCGGCTCGCTCCATCAGGGCCAGCAGGCTGTCGCCCGTGCGGGCGACAGCGATCCCGAAGCTCGCGGTCGGGTGGCAGGCGTGGGCGAAGATCCCTGGCGCAGTCGCCTTGAACGCGGTCCGGGCGGTATCGGCCATGGCGTGGGCAGCGGCGCCCAGTCCGGCCGGCAGCAGAATCGCGAATTCCTCGCCGCCTATGCGTCCGACGATGGCATCTCGCGGCGCCTTGTCCTTCAGGATGTCGGAAAAGGCCCGGATGACCTTGTCGCCATCCAGGTGCCCGAAGCGGTCGTTGATCGATTTGAAGTGATCGAGGTCGGTCAGGATGAGGGCGGCGGGTTCGCCGCCGGGCTGTCGTGCCAGCAAGGGCTGGGCGCGCGATTCGAAGCCGCGGCGGTTGAACAGGCCGGACAGCATGTCGATCTGGGCTTCCGCCTTGAACCGGTCCATTACGTCGACGGCGATGACCGCGAAGATGGCTGCCGCCAGCGTCGAGCAGATCAGCGTGTCCGAGATCGACACCACGATCCAGTAGACGGCTTCGGACTGCGCGGGCTCGATCCAGGGAATCAGGAAGGTCAGTGGACGCGAGACGAAGCTCAGGAACGCGATGACGATCTGGGCGAACAGCAGTTGCTCGACCGGCGTGCGTTGATGGCGTCGGGTCAGGTCGGT
Organism: Pigmentiphaga kullae; assembly: GCF_004216695.1. Classification (GTDB taxonomy): domain Bacteria; phylum Pseudomonadota; class Gammaproteobacteria; order Burkholderiales; family Burkholderiaceae_B; genus Pigmentiphaga; species Pigmentiphaga kullae. The sequence goes on along the minus strand of NZ_SGXC01000001.1, from coordinate 807,949 downwards.
CAGCATCACGAAACAGATCGCGGCGAGTCCGAGATTGATGACCGCGGCCCGGATGGGCAGGTTGTCCTGGGCGAACACGAAGAAGCATCCGGCTGCCAGCGAGATCGTCATTATGGCCGCCAGGCTACCGTAATGGGGCCGCAGCCGGAGCCGCCTGGAAATCGCGACGGACAGCAGAGCGGTGGCTGCCAGGATCAACCCGTTGGCGACCATCCGCAGCTCCAGCTGGTCCAGCGCGAAGGCGGCGTACAGGCTGCCGAAGGAAAGGATTCTGACCGCGTACGAACCAACGAGGATGGCGATGTAGCCCAGTTCGCGCTGGTAGTACCAAAGGGCGAGCAGGCTTGCGCCGAAGATCGCCGACATGGACGTGTTCAGCACTCCGATGACGAACTCAACACTCATGTCGCACCGGCTGGAGGGTGGGAATCGGATCTCGTCGAACAGGAGGACAGGCGATCATAGGAGGGATGAGCAACCCGGGGCGTGTTTGAGCGTCCGCGATTGTAGGACTACATCGAAGCGGTGGTCGAGAGGAGCGCGCCGATTGTTGATGGACTTTGGCGGAGGCTTGTTCACCGCTCCCGCAGCGGCCGCCTGAACTGCACCGCCTCGGCCATGTGCGGGCTGCCGATTTCTTCCGCGCCGGCCAGGTCCGCCACCGTCCGCGCCACCTTCAAGACCCGGTGCGCCGTGCGCGCCGACCACGCGAATTGCTTCATGGCCTGCTTCCACAAGGCCCGCGCGGCGGTATCGGGATGGCAGTGGTCGTCGACCTGCCCGGGCGCGAGCGCGGCATTGGCGCAGCCCTGGCGGCGATGCTGCCTATCCAGGGCGGCTTCGACGCGCGGGCGCACGGCGTCGGTCGGTTCGCCGGGCGGCAGGTCGGCCCAGTCGTCGCCGGCGGCGGGGACCTCGACCTGGAGATCGATGCGATCGAGCAGCGGACCGGACAGGCGGGCGCGGTATGCGGCCACCTGGTCGGGCGTGCAGGCGCAGGCCTTCACGTTGCTGCCGTGCCAGCCGCATCGGCAGGGGTTCATCGCGGCCACGAGCTGGAAGCGCGCGGGATACTCGGTGCGGTGCTGGGCTCGCGCGATGGAGACGCGGCCGGTTTCCAGCGGTTCGCGCAGGGTGTCGAGCACGTGCCGGCCGAACTCGGGCAACTCGTCCAGGAACAGCACGCCCAGGTGGGCGTAGGTGATTTCTCCTGGCCGGGGGCGAGTGCCGCCGCCGACCAGGGCGGCGCCGGATACGGAGTGGTGCGGCGCGCGAAAGGGGCGCAAGCCGAAAGTTGGAGCAGGACCGGGGGCAAGGCTGGCGATGGCGGCGGCTTCCAGCGCATCGTCATGGCGCAGGGGTGGCAGCAGCCCGGCCAGGCGCTGCGCGAGCATGCTTTTGCCTGAACCGGGCGGACCCAGCATCAGCAGGTTGTGGCCGCCGGCCGCCGCGACCTCCAGCGCGCGCCGCGCGCCGTACTGGCCCTTGACGTCGGACAGGCAGGGCGGCGGGCCGGACGTGGCATCGACGCGGCGGGCCGTGGCGGCCAGCACCTGCTTTTCCTCCAGGTGTGCCACGACGTCGCGCAGCGTGGCGGCGCCGTAGACCCGCAGCCCGGGCACCCGCGCCGCCTGTCCGGCGCTGCCGGCGGGCAGCAGCAGTTCGGCGCCCGGCTGGCGCCGCGACAACGACAGGGCAATGGCCAGGGCGCCCGAAATGGGCACCAGCGCGCCGGTCAGCGACAGTTCGCCGGCCAGCACCAGCCGGGCCAGCGGCGGGACCGCGTCCCGCGCGCGGGCGCGGCCGGCCAGCGAGGGCATGGCGATCTGTCCGGACGCCAGCAGCACGCCCACCGCGATGGGCAGGTCGAAGCGACCGGATTCCTTGGGCAGGTCGGCGGGCGCGAGATTGACGGTCAGCCGGCCCGCGGGAAAGTCGAAGCCGGAACTGAGCAGCGCGGCCCGCACGCGCTCGCGGCTTTCGCGCACTTCGGTATCGGCCAGGCCGACCATGGTGAAGGACGGCAGGCCGGGTGCCAGGTGGACCTCGACGCGCACCGGCGGTGCATCGATGCCGGTCAGGGCGCAACTGGCGAGGACGGCGAGGGTCATGGCGGCAGGGGGAACGGAAAGTTGCAGTATCCGTCCAAACGTGGCAAGTCCGGCGGCCGGGCGGGACAAAGCTATCCCAGCCCCGGTCCGGCCCTTCACCGCGCTTCGCTCAATGCTTCTTCGTCATGCCGTGGGGATCGATGACGAATTTCTTCGGCGCGCCCGCGTCGAATTCGGCGTAGCCCCCCGGTGCCTCGTCGAGCGAGATGACCTGCACGCCGACGATGTCCGCGATCCTGATGCGGTCCCACAGAATGGCCTGCATCAGTGCGCGGTTGTATTTCATGACGGGTGTCTGGCCGGTGAAGAAGCTGTGCGATTTCGCCCAGCCCAGCCCGAACCGGACGTTCAATGCGCCCTTGCGCGCCGCCGGGTCGGCCGAGCCCGGGTCGTCGGTCACGTACAGGCCGGGGATGCCTATCTTCCCGGCCGCGCGGGTGACCTCCATCAGCGAGTTCAGCACGGTGGCGGGCGCCTCGTGCCGCGCGCCCTCGTGGCCATGGCCCCGCGCCTCGAAGCCTACCGCGTCCACGGCGCTGTCGACTTCCGGCACGCCCAGTATCTGCGCGATCTGGTCGCCCAGCGAAGCGTCGCGCGACAGGTCGACGGTCTCGAACCCCACCTTGCGCGCATGGTCCAGGCGCGCGGGATTGACGTCGCCGACGATGACCACCGCGGCGCCCAGCAGGCGGGCCGAGGCGGCGGCCGCGAGCCCGACCGGACCCGCGCCGGCGACGTAGACGGTGCTGCCCGGTCCGACCCCCGCGGTCACCGCGCCGTGGTAGCCGGTGGGCAGGATGTCGGAAAGGCAGGTCAGATCGCGAATCTTCTCCAGGGTGCGGTCGCGCCCGGGCAGCTTCAGCAGGTTGAAGTCGGCGTAGGGAATCATCACGTATTCCGCCTGGCCGCCTATCCAGCCGCCCATGTCGACGTAGCCGTACGCCCCGCCGGCGCGCTCCGGGTTGACGGTCAGGCAGACGCCGGTCTGCTGTTCCTTGCAGGTCTGGCAGCGGCCGCAGGCGACGTTGAACGGCACCGAGACGATGTCGCCCTTGCGGAGGAACTCGACGTCCTGGCCGGCCTCGATGACCTCGCCCGTGATCTCGTGTCCGAGGATGAGCCCCGCCGGCGCCGTCGTCCGCCCCCGGACCATGTGCTGGTCCGAGCCGCAGATGTTCGTCGTCAGGACCTTGAGGATGACGCCGTGGCGGATCGCCCGGCCCTGTGGACTCTCGAGTTTCGGGAAGGGGATCTCCCGGACTTCGACGACGCCTTGCCCGACGTAGGCAACGCCACGGTTTCCTGTCATGTCTGTCTCTCCTCAGTGTGGGAAAACGCTAACCCGCCAGGTGGGCGGGTACGGGTTCGGGGGCGGGCGCCGATTGCTCCTGTTGGATCCGTTCCTCCAGCAGGCGGCGGCCGCGCAGGGGACCGCTGTCCACGACGATGGCGAGGTTGACGGGATTCTCCCGTTGCGGCGCGGTCAGCGAAGCGTGCTGCAGCTCGACCACGACCTTGTCTTCGGTGTGGGTCGCATCGATGGCCTGCCGGATGTATTCGGTCAGCGCCGGCTCGTCCTGGCGGAACCGGCGGATGAAGGCCCAGAAGTAGTGGGAGCTGTCCTCGGTTTCCGGTGTGATCAGATGCATGACGACGCCCTCTATCCTGCCCAGCCCGTCGCCCGGCTGCGTCGCCTCGCAGCCGACCTCGATGATGCAGGTGGAAGGAGCGTGGTAGTTCACGGTGTGCCAGCGGTGGATGGGCTGCCGGAAGCCGCCCAGGTGGGCATAGAACGGCGGTGCGTGCGCGCCCACGACGTCGCGATGGACGCTGACGACGTTGCCCTGCTGGCTGACCTTGATGGGCGATTGCGCGACGGCGGTGTTGCCGATGGTCCGCCCGTGCACGAAGGCGACGTGCGACAGGTCCAGCAGGTTGTCGTTGAGCAGCCGGTAGTCCGCTTCCAGGTGGCAATAGCCCGCGCTGGGCACCCAGTCCGGGTGCTTCATGCGGCCTGCGTCCGGGGGCGAGGATTGTCCGGCCAGGGCCGGATCGCCCAGCCAGATCCATATCAGGTCATGTCGTTCCTGGATGGGAAAGGCGCGTACGCGCGCGGCCGGCGGTATGCGCTCCTGGCCCGGTATCCCGGTGCATTTCCCGTCGGCGCCGAAGGCCATGCCGTGGTAGCCGCAGACGAGTCGATCGTTCTCGACATGGCCGAAGGAAAGCGGCAGGCGGCGATGCGCGCAGCTGTCCTCCAGGGCCGCGACCTGGCCGTCCTCCTGGCGGTACAGGACGACACGGGTTCCCAGAAAGGTACGCGCCAGGAGGTTCGTATGAACCTCTTTCGAAAAGGCCGCCACGTACCAGGCGTTCTTCATCCACATGAGTTGCTCCTTACGTTTGATGGGCGTTGACCGTCCGTGACGCTGCCTCGGCCTGCAGCCGGCGCGCGCGATTGGGGCCGACGTCCACGCGGATGTCGACCGCCGGGGCGCCGGCGAATCGCCGCATGTTGCGGTGCTGGGCTTCGATGACCGCCTTGTCTTCGTTGAATGTCAGTTCGACCTGCTCGCGGATGGCATCCGTCATGTCCGGCATGCCGGGATGGGGATTGGTGGCGACCGTCCAGAAGTAATGGCAGGTCGTTTCCGTTTCCGGCGTCACGCCATGGAAGCCGCGGATGTGCAGGCCGCCCCGGTCCGGATCGTCCAGCGCGCCCGACCCGGCATCCATGGCGCCGGCCCATATCAGCAGGTGACTGCCGTGGAATTCGATTTCCTGCCAGCGGTCCACCTTGCCTGCGAACGGCCAGGCCAGCCCGTAGGTGGGGGGCGGATCGGAATCGGGCATCAGACGGACGATCCGCAAGGTGTCGCCGGATTGCTCGACCTGGATGGGCGCGTGCATGTGCAGGCCCGGATCGCCGCCTATGGTCTTGAGGTGCACATAAGCGAGATGGCTGAGATCCAGCAGGTTGTCGTGCACCAACTGGCTGGGAGCGTCGTAGTGAACGACGCCGCCGCGGAAGCGATAGCGGTCGTCGTCGTGCACGCCATAGTCCGGTGGCGGCGCGGTGGCCTCGTCGTCGCCCAGCCAGATCCAGAGGATCTGGTTCTGCTCGCGCAGGGGATGGCTTCGGACCCTGGCGCGGGGGGGAACGGTGGCTTGTCCCGGGACTTCGATACAGGCTCCCCGCGCGTCGTAGAGCAGGCCGTGATAGCCGCAGCGCAGTCCGCGGTCTTCGACCGTTCCCAGCGAAAGCGGCAGGTGGCGGTGGCAGCACCGGTCTTCCAGCGCAGCGACCCCGTCCGCGGCCCTGAAGAGGACGACCGGATGCCCGAGCAGGGTTCTTGCGATGGGCTGCCTCTGGAGTTCCCAGGAAAAACCGGCGACATGCCAGCGGTTTTTCGGGAGCGCGGGCGATGAAGTTCGCGCGGTCGCTTCGCCGTCATGTTTCATTGCGGTCTCCTTCGCATTCCTGATATTGCAATTCAGTACACTGAATCAGTTTATGCAAAGCCATTTTGGAAAGCAAGATACGGCTGAAAAAGCCCATGTATTAAGGGTAAACGTGAACTGATAATGCTCTTGTTGCAGCCTCTCGCTGTCGCTATGCTAGCTTCAATTCAGTAAGCTGAATTGCTTCCGGAGAAGAAAGCATGAATGACATGGATGAGACAGGTAGCCGTCCGCGGCGAGGGAGCGAGCCGCCATCCGGCATGACGTCCGAGCGGCTTGCCCGCGTCGACCTTGCGGCCTGCTATCGCCTGGTCGCCCACTTCGGCTGGACCGACCTGATCTATACGCACATTTCCATGCGGGTTCCGGGTTCGCACGATCAGTTCCTGCTCAATCCATTCGGCTTGGCGTTCGACGAGATCACGGCGTCGAATCTCCTGAAGGTCGATCTGGAGGGAACGCTGGTCGAGCCTTCCGAACACGAGGTCCACAAGGCGGGCTTCGTCATCCACAGCGCCATCCATGCCATGCGCGAGGATGCCAACTGCGTGCTGCACCTCCATACCCGTGCGGGCATGGCGGTATCCGCGCTGGAAGAAGGGCTGCTGCCGCTGACGCAACATGCCATGCTCTTCCACGGACGGATCGGCTATCACGAATCCGAGGGACTTGCGCTCAGCCTGGACGAGCGGGCCCGGCTGGCGCGCGACCTGGGCGACAACATCGTCCTGATGCTGCGCAACCATGGAACGCTGGTGGTCGGAAAGACCGTGGCCGAGGCCTTCAGCATCATGTGGCACCTGGAGAAGGCCTGCCAGGCGCAGCTCGACATCCTGGCCTGTGGACACCCGCCCCGGTTGCCGCCGGGCGGCATCGCGCAGGAGATCGCCCGGCTGGGATTCAGCGATGCCAGGCTGGACGAATATTCCACCGGCAAGAGCCCGCTCGGCCACAAGGAGTGGCCGGCCATGCTCAGGCTGGCGGGCAGGGTGGCTCCCGGCTTCAGGGATTGAACGGGAGCATGCGATGAAGATAGTGGTATTTGGCGCGGGCGGGATAGGCGGGTACTTCGGGGCGTTGATGGCCCGGGCCTCCCATGACGTGACCCTGGTCTGCCGGGGGGCGCATCTGGAGGCGATCAGGAAGCACGGATTGAAGATCCGCCATGGCGGGGACGAATTCACGGTGTCGAACCTGCTGGCCACGGACACGCCCGGGGCGGAGTCGGCAGACGTCGTGATCTGCGGCGTCAAGCTCTACGACCTGCAGAATGCCGCCCAGCCCATCCGGCCCATGGTGGGGCCAGGGACGCTGGTAGTGACAACCCAGAACGGCATCGTGGCCCACCGGATCCTGGCCGAACACTTTGCGCGCGGCAGCGTCTGTCCGGGCACCGTGCTGCTGTCGTCCCACATCGTCGCGCCGGGCGTGATCGAGCGCAAGACACCCACGGCCACGCTGACGCTGGGCGACCCGGACGGAAATGTGTCGCCCGCGATGCTGGCGTTCCAGCGGGCGGGCCGGGAGGCCGGTTTCTCCGTCGAGCTTTCGGCGGACATCGTGTCGGAACTCTGGCAGAAATTCATCATGCTGGCGGCCACCGCCGCGCTGTGCTGCCTGTCGCGCCAGCCGGTCGGGCCGATCACCGGCGACGCGCGGCTGCGGGAACAGCTCGAACGCGCCATGCTCGAGGCGACGGCGGTGGCGAGCGCATTGGATGTACCCCTCCCGCCGGACTTGATCGAGAAGGCCATGCGTTTTACCGATCGGGCCAATCCCGATGCCAAGGTCTCGATGCTGGAAGACCTGGAGGCCGGCCGGCGGCTGGAAGTCGAATGGATCATCGGGGAACTGTGCAGTCAGGGGCGGCGTGCCGGCGTGCCCACGCCCATCGCCGACCTGGCGCTGGCCTGCCTGGGCCCCTACAGGAATGGAAATCGTCGTGGATAAACCGGACATTGCCGGAGGAGACAACATGAAAAGCAGCAAGACCGCAGGACGGATACGGATGATGAAGGCCTCGATCGCGCTGGGCTGTGCGCTGGCCGTACCCGCCCACGCGCAGGCGCAATTCCCGTCCAAGCCCATCACATTGATCGTGTCGTATCCGACCGGCGGTGTGGCCGATCTGGCCGCGCGGACCGTGGCCCAGCAACTGACCACGGCGCTCGGCCAGACGGTGGTCGTCGAGAATCGCCCGGGGGGCAACCAGATCATCGCGACCAGCGCCGCGCTGCGCGCGCCGGCCGACGGGTACACCCTGCTGGTGGCCGACGACGGGATCGTGACGCTCAATCCCCATCTGTTCAAGAAGCTGCCCTACAAGGCCGCCGACCTGCGGCCGGTGGTGGACCTGGCCGAGTCCCGCATCGTTTTGTCCGCTTCCAAGGGACTGCCGGCGGATACCTTGCGGGGCATGGTGGACTACGCCCGGGCCCATCCCGGAAAGCTGAACTACGGGACGCTGGGCATCGGCAATACGCACCATCTGCTGCTGGAGTCGATCAAGCAGCAGGCGCGGGTCGACATCGTGAACGTGCCCTACCAGGGCTATGCGGCCGCCATCAACGATCTCGTGGCCAACCAGGTCCAGCTCGTGTCCGGCGGGGTCGGGTCGCCGGCGCTCGGCCATATCAAGACCGGCGCGATCAAGGCCCTGGCCGTTACCGGCGCGACCCGCAGTCCGCTGCTGCCCGACACGCCGACGTTCGCCGAAGCGGGCTTCGCCGAACTCCAGCCGCGGGTCAGCTTCATCGTGTTCGCCTCGTCGTCGGTGCCCGACCGGGTCGTCGACACCCTGAACGAGGCCTTTGCCAAGGCGCTGGCCCACCCCCAGGCCGCGTCCGTCTTCACCCAGAACGGCCTGGATCCCCAGGGCAGGAAGGCGGACACGGTGAAAGCCGATCTGTCGGCGACCTCGCGCAAGAACGAGGCGCTGGTGCGTACCGTGGGCCTGACTCTGGACTAGCGCGGCATGGCGTCAGGCGGAGTTTCGCTTGCCCTTGGGGAGCCGGCTGACTTCTCCCAGCGGCGCCCGGCTGAACTCGTTGTTCACCTCGACGAACTTGCGCAGCAGGCGCATCAGGGTTTCCTGTTCCCACGGGCTCAGCCGGGAAAGCAATTGCGTGCGCATGTCGGTCAGGCCCCGGGCCATGCTTTCCATGGTCCGGACTCCCTGGCCCGTCAGGTACAGCTTGCGCTGTCGGCGCAGGACGACTTCCAGACGCCGCTCGATCAGGCCTTTTTCCTCCAGCCGCGTGGCGGTGGCCGCGGTGGTCGAGGTGTCCAGGCCGACCAGGCTGGCCAGCGTGACCTGGTCGACGCCCGGGTGATGCTGGATGGCGTTCAGCAGCGCGAACTGTATGGGCGTGATGTGTTCCCCGAGATTCGCGTAGAAGACCGAGGTGGAGATCTGCTGCGCGCGGCGGAAGAGGTGGCCGGGATGCTCGTTCAGGTCGTCGATCAGGGAAGGCGAATCATCGGCCGGTCGATCGGCGCCGGGTTTCTCGGCGGCGGGGCCGGATTTCGGGGTACGAGTCATCGTTCGCGAAGCGCTTTGAAAAAACATGGGAACGGAGGGCACGCATCGCGGCCCTTCGGCCTCGCATTGAAAAGCAATGTCCATCGGTAGTCAATGCAGCAGCAGGAGAAAGTGATGATCATAGGAAACCAGGCCGATGTAACGGCCGCCGTGCTCGATGAGCTGGAGCGGGCGCCCGATGCGCGCTTCAGGCAGATCATGGGCGCCGCCGTGCGCCATCTGCATGAGTTCGCCCGCGAAGTCAGGCTGACCGAGGCCGAGTTCCAGCAGGCCTGCGCGGTGATCGCGCAACTGGGACAGCGCACGACGGCATCCCACAACGAGGTGGTGCTGGCTGCCGGTTCGCTGGGGCTGTCGTCGCTGGTGTGCCTGCTGAACAACGGGCAGGGAGGCGAGACGACCGCCAACCTGCTCGGCCCGTTCTGGCGTGAAAATTCGCCGCCGATGGCCAGTGGCGACAGCATCGTCCGCGACGAGACCGCCGGCGTGCCGCTGCTCGTCCGCGTGCGTGTCGTCGATCCGGCTGGACTACCCGTGGCGGACGCCGAGGTCGATGTCTGGCACTGCTCGCCCGAAGGGTTCTACGAAAACCAGGACCCCGCGCAGGCGGAAATGAACCTGAGGGGGAAGTTCCGCACGGACGCGGCCGGGATGGTGGAGTTCGTCTCGGTCAAGCCGGTGGGCTATCCGATACCGGTGGACGGTCCGGTGGGCGCGCTGCTGCGCAAGCAGGGCCGGCACAACATGCGCCCCGCCCACATTCATTTCCTGGTCCACAAGCCAGGCTACAAGACGCAGTTCGCCCAGGTCTATTCGAACGATGACCCGAACCTGGACAGCGACGTGCAGTTCGGCGTGACGCGGGCACTGGTGGGGAACTATGTGCGCCATGCCGGGCGCAATCCTCGCTTCGGGGAAAATGCGGGGGAAGTCTGGTACAGCCTGGAGCACACCCTGGCCATCGAGCCGGGAGCCCCGCGGCTGCCGGTCCCGCCCATACGGGAGAAGGCCACCGGTGGGCGCCCCATGCTGACGGTGCTCGAGCGGTCGTGACGGTTCCGGCGGGAGGGGCTGCTGTCCAGGGCGTATGATTCCCGCCATGAAAACACTCGATCTGACCCAGGGCGGCACCGCGTTGCTGGACGGCCCGGCGGGAGACCTGGAGGTCGTGTTCGACCTGCCCCGCGGTCCCGTGGCCGGGCTGGCGGTCGTCACACATCCTCATCCGCTGCAGGGCGGGAGCGCCCGGCACAAGATTCCCCAGTTCCTGGCGCGGGCGCTGTGCGACGCGGGCTGGCTGGTCGCCCGGCCGAACTTTCGCGGCGTGGGGCGCAGCGCGGGTCCGCACGGCGAAGGCGAGGGCGAGACCGATGACGTACTGGCTCTCTGCCAGGCGCTGCGCGACGCCCACCCAGGCACGCGATTGGCGCTGGTGGGCTTTTCCTTCGGCGCTTTCGTGCAGGCCAGGGTGGCGCGCATCCTGGCCGACCGCGGCGATGCGGCCTGGCGCGTGTGCCTGGCCGGGATGCCCGCTGGCGATATACCGGGGCGCCGCCGCTACGATCCGCCCGAAGACATTCCGGACGCGATGGTCATCCACGGCGAGCAGGACGAGCGTGTGCCCCTGCCTCTGGTGTTCGACTGGGCGCGTCCCCGGACGCAGCCGGTGGTCGTGGTCCCGGGCGCGGACCATTTCTTCTCGGGTCGGCTGCCGGTGCTGCGTTCGCTGGTGATGGCGCACCTGGCCGGCTGACGGCTCAGGTCCGCCGCTGCGTGATGGCGACCCCGGCAATGCACAGGAACATGCCGCCCACCAGCGTGACGGTCAGCGGCTCGTCCAGGAAGAGGGTGGCGGTGATGACGGCGAACGCCGTCTGCAGCAGGCCATACGGCGCGACGCGCGCCATCGAGTAGCGGCCGATCAGCCAGAACCAGAGCCCGAAGCCGGCGATGCCTCCCAGCAACACGGTATAGGCCAGCGCCAGCCAGGCCGAGCCGGGGGCGGACCGCAGCGCGTCGATCTGGCCGGTTTCCATCGCCAGCGACATGACGAAGATCTGCGGCAGCGCCAGCGTGGACATCCAGGCGACCAGCATGAACGGGTCGAAGGGGCCGTAGCGCTTGGTCAGCACGCCGCCCATGGCCAGGCCGAAGGCCGCGCCGACGAACATGAGCGTGGGCAGCAGCGCGACCTGCGCGCCAGGGTCGACGGTCGCCAGGGCCACGCCGCCGAACGCGATGACCACCCCCAGCAGGACGCGCAGCGGCGGCCGCTCGCCCAGCAGCGGCCAGGCCAGCAGCACGGTGAACGGCGTTGCCAGCTGGATGGCCACGCCGGCCAGGCTGGCCTGGCCTTGCCCCAGCCCCATGAAGATCAGCGAGAAGTTCAGGCCGCCCATGAAGATGGAGATCAGGACGACGGGCCACACCTGGTCGCGCCGCGGCCTGGGCACGAAGGGCAGCAGGATGGCCGAGAGGATGGCGAAGCGCAGCGACACGAAGAACAGCGGCGGGAACGCCGCGAGGCCTACCTTGATGACGACGAGTTGCGCGCCCCAGATCAGCGGGGCGAGGATGGCGCAGGCAATGGCAACGGGAGGCATGGACGGAATCTACTGGGCGAGGTAGCCGCCGTCCACCGGAAGGATGTGTCCCGTGATCATCGAGGCGGCGGGGCTGGCCAGGAACAGCATGGCCTCGGCTACGTCCTCGGGTTCGGCCAGCCTTCCCAGCGGAGTCAGGGCATCGATGCGCGCACGGACGTCGGCCGAGAGTTCGCCGATGAACGAGGTGCGGGTCCAGGTCGGCGCCACGGCGTTGACCCGGATCCGGCGCGGCGCCCACTCGATCGCCAGCGACCGCGTCATGTTGACCACCGCGCCCTTGGCCGTATGGTAGGCCGCGTTGGGATACAGGCTTCCGCCGGACAGTCCCATGATGGACGCGGTATTGACGATGCAGCCGCCCGCCGCGTCCATGTTGCGCACCGCTTCCCGCGCGCACAGGAAGGCGCCGGTCACGTTGACGTCCAGGACCTGCCTCCACATCTCCAGTTCCAGTTCCAGGGCGCCCTTGCGGATCGAGATGCCGGCGTTGTTGATCAGGATGCCGATGGGGCCGTGCTGCGCGCGAATGGCGGCGAACACGGGGCCGATCGCGCCGGCGTCTCGCACGTCCAGTTCCCGGGCATCGCCGTCGCCCAGCGCCTGCGCGGCGGCCCGGGCGGCGGGGCCGTCGCGGTCGACGATCACGACCCGGGCTCCCGCTTCGCGCAGCAGTCCGGCGCATGCGAGGCCGATGCCGTGGGCGCCGCCGGTCACGACGGCAAGCTGGCCTTGTACCCGGTATTGATCCATCGTTCCCGGCCTTGACTTCGATTGCATGAAAAGCTTCCTCTTCTGGTTGCGCGTGGAGGTCAGTCGTCCAGCCGCAGGCCGGCCTGCTTGATGACGGCGCCCCAGGCGTCCGTATCGCGCTGGATGCGGGCGGCGAACTGCCCGGGATCGAGATCCGGGTTCTCGTAGCCCAGCAGCCGGTAGCGTTCGACGATCTGCGGCGACTTCAGGACGGCGGCGACGTCGTCGCTGATGCGCTGCTTGACCGCTTCGGGCGTGCCGGACGGCGCGAACAGGCCGACCCAGGCCTGCACGTCGTACCCCTTCGTGTCCGGGCTTTCGCCCACGGAAGGCACCTGCGGATGGATGGGCGATCGGGTGGGCGCGGCGATCGCGAGATAGCGCAGCTTGCCCGCTTTCTCCAGCGGCCCCGCGCTGGCGTCGCTGCCCAGCGTCCACCCGACTTCCCCGGCGGCGACGGCGGCCATCAACTGGCCCATGTCCTTGAACGGCACGTGCAGCATCTCGATGCCTTTGAGCGATTGCAGCCGCAGTCCGCCCAGGTGTCCGGGACTGCCCACGAACCACGATCCATAGGTCACCCTGCCGGGCTGCTCCTTCGCGGCCCGGATGATGTCCCCCAGCGTCTTGTAGGGGCTGTTCGCGCCGACCACGACGAAGAACGCGGTATTCAGGATCGGCCGTATCGGCTCGAAGTCCTTGCGCGGGTCGTAGGGCAGCTTGCGGAAGGTGTGCGGATGCGTCGCGATGTGGCTGCTGTCCGGCGCGATCAGTTCGTAGCCGTCGGGCTTGGCCTGCTTGAACAGGCCGGTGGCGACGAAGCCGTTGCCGCCCGGGCGGTTGTCGACGATCACGGGCTGCCCCCATTTCCTGCCTAGCTGTTCGGCAATGGCCCGCAGCGCGACGTCGGGGCCGCTGCCCACGGAAGAGGGGGTGAGGATGCGGACGGGTTTCGTGGGGAAAGACTGCGCGTTCGCCGCCGTGGCGGCCATGGAAAGAATGCCGGCCAGGACGGCCAGTCGTATGTGCAGGTTCATGGTATTGCCTCCCTTGGCGCTGCTACTCTAGGGGACGGGTACTCATTTGAGAAATTAAAAGATAAGATTTGTGATATCGAATCCACTGATATCTGACCATGCGCCCGACGGCCCGGCCCCTAACCCGGCAGATCGACCTCAACCTGCTTGAGCTGTTCGACACCATCTACCAGACGCGCAACCTGACCGCCTGCGGACAACGGCTGGGCCTGTCGCAGCCGGCGGTCAGCTACGGCCTGGCCAAGCTGCGCGAAACCTACGGCGATCCGTTATTCGTGCGCATGCAGCGCGGCGTCGTGCCGACGCCCTTCGCCGAACAACTATCGATACCCGTCGCGTCCGCGCTGCAAACCGTGCGGACCACCATAGAACGAACGGAGTTCAAGCCCCAGGATGCCAACCGCTCGTTCCGCATCGCCATGAGCGATGCCGGCGAGCGCTATTTCCTGCCCAAGCTGCTGGCCTACCTGGGCGAGCACGCGCCCGGCATCACGGTGGAAAGCCTCTCGGCGGACTTGCGGGAACTGGGCGAGGGCCTGGCCTCGGGCGACATCGACATGGCCATGGGTTTCATTCCCGGCTTGGGTAAGCAGATACACCAGCAGACGCTGTTTCCCGAGCACTTCGTCTACGTGCGGCGCAAAGACCGCGCCACGCAGGGAAAGCCCCTGACGCTGGGCCAGCTGCGCAACTCGCGCCACATCCTTGCCGCTCCGCCGGCGACGCATCACCTGGCGGCGGTCGAGGGCGTGCTGCTCAGCCGCGCGGTGCGCGCCGAAATCGCGCTGCGCGTGCGCAGCTTCCTGTCGGTGCTTCCCATCGTGGCCGACACCAATCTGATCGCGCCCGTGCCCAGCAACTTCGGCCGGTTGGCCGTGCGGGAATCCAACCTCGAAATCTGCGAATCTCCGGTGAAGTTTCCGGTGTTCGACCTGAACATGTACTGGCACCACCGCTATCACGCGGATCCCGCGCTGACCTGGCTGCGCGAGAGCCTGGTCGAACTGTTCGGCAGCCAGCAAGGCAAGCGCGGCCGGAAAGGCACGAGTTAGCGCCGCGCCGCCCTGCCGAACAGCGACACGATGCCGCTCCTCAGCCAGCGGTGGCCCGGATCGTTGTTCCAGCGCTTGTGCCAGAACTGCCGGATTGCCAGGGGCTCCAGCTTGAAGGGCAGCGGCAGGGCCGCCAGCCGGTTGGGTCCGGCAAGTTCCGCCGCCACCGAGGTCGACACCACCGCCAGGAAGGGGCTGTCGCGCAGGATCATGGGCACCGACAGATAGTGCTGGACCTCGGCCACGATCTTGCGCCGGCCGGCTCGCTCGCCCAGCGCCTTGACCACGAACCGGTCGCCCATCGCGGGCGCGCGGATCACCACGTGCGGCAGCGACAGGAAAGCGTCCATCGTCAGGCGCTTGCGCGCGACCGGGTTGCCGGCGCAGGCCAGGCAGACCAGGGTTTCGTCCTTGAGCCGCTGCTGCACGAAGTCCCGTTCGCCCAGCGGCAGCATGCCCAGGGCCAGGTCGGCGCCGCCGGTCTCCAGCTCGGCGCCGTACTGGTCGCGCGGCACCTGCCGGCAGCTCAGGCGCACGCCGGGCGCATGTTCGTGCACCCAGGCCGTCAACCGCGGCAGGAACATCAGTTCGCCGACGTCCGTCATCAACAGCCGGAACTCCCGCGCCGTCGTCCGCGCGTCGAAGCCGCGCGATTCCTCCAGCGCATCGCGGATCAACCCCAGCGCGTTGCCCACCGGCGTGGCCAGCGCGATGGCTAGGCTGGTCGGCTCCATGCCCTGGCGCGTGCGCACGAACAACTGGTCGTTCAACTGCTGGCGCAGGCGATTGACGGCCGCACTGGTGGCGGACTGGGTCAGGCCCAGCCGCGATCCAGCCAGGGTGATGCTGCGTTCCTGCATCACGGCCATGAAGACCCGCAGCAGGTTCAAGTCCAGCCGGCCCGCCAGCACATCTACATCATCAATAGTGGACATGATGAAAATTTGTTTGAGCAATTATGCCCGTACCAATAGCATGTTTCCTCACCCGACAGAAGCAGACAAGAGGGGTTGGAGACATGTGGAGACGAAGCATGGTGTATGCGGCGTGCGCGGCCGCCTGTTCGGGCGCGCTGGCCGGACCGGCGCGCGCCGATGAATTTCCGTCGCGGCCGGTATCGATTTACGTGGCCAATGCGCCAGGCAGCCAGGCCGACCTGCTGGGCCGGATCCTGGCGCAGGGCATGGCCACGCGCCTGGGGCAAAGCGTCATCGTCGAGAACCGCGTGGGCGCCAGCGGCTTCATCGCCGCCCGCGCCACGGCGCAGGCGGCGGCCGACGGCTATACGGTCATGCTGGGCAGCTCGGGTGTGATGGCCATCAACCCGCACGTGTACGCCAGCGTGCCCTACGATGCCAGGAAGGATTTCGCGGCCGTGGCCTACGTGGCATCGTCGCCCAGCGTCTTCCTGGTGTCGGCCGAGACCCCGGCCGGCAACCTGCGCGACTTTACCGCGTCGGCCGCGAAGGCCGGGCGGCCGATCAACTTCGGGTCGCTGGGAACGGGGGCGACGACCAACATCGTGTCGCAGCTCTTCGGGCACGCGGCGTCGCTGCCGGTTACCGAGATCGCCTACAAGAGCGAGCCCGCCATCATCAACGACCTGGTCGCCGGCAGGCTCGATTTCTCGGTCCTGCCCATCGCCTCCACCATCACCTATATCCGCTCGGGCAAGCTCAAGGCCCTGGCGGTGACCGCGAAGAAGCGGACGGACTTCCTGGCCGAGCTGCCCACCACTATCGAGGCGGGCTATGCGCCGGTGCAGATGACGCAGTGGTTCGGCCTGTTCGCCCCGGCCGCCACGCCCCGGCAAGCCGTGGACAAGCTGGCCGCCGCCGCCGAGGCCACGCTGGCGGATCCCGACACGCGGCGGCGCATCGCCCAGCTGGGTGTCGAGCCCGGCGGGCTGGACCGGACGGCTTTCCTGCGTTTCTTCGCTTCGCAATACGAGGAGTACGGAACGATCGTCAAGCAACTGGGCATCAAGGTCGATTGAATGGGAGCGGTACATGTTTTTGCGCAATACCTGGTACATGGCGGGATGGTCGGGCGAGATCGACGGCCGCATGCTGGCCCGGCGGATCGCCGATACGCCGCTGGTTTTCTACAGGCGGGAGGACGGCCGCCCGGTCGCCCTGCACGATAGATGTCCTCATCGCTTCGCGCCGCTGAGCCGGGGCAGGGTAGAGGGCGACGTCGTCGAATGCGGCTATCACGGGCTGCGGTTCGATGGCAGCGGCAAATGCGTGGGCAATCCGCACGGCGACGGCAGGATTCCGCAGGCGGCCCAGGTGCGCGCTTTTCCCGCCATCGAGAAATACACGCTGCTGTGGGTTTGGCTGGGAGAGCCGGCGCTGGCCGATGCGTCCGCCATCCCGGACTTCTCCTTCCTGGACGACCCGGCGCGGCGCCGGGTGGACGGCTACCTGCACGTGCGGGCCAACTACCTGCTGGAGACCGACAACCTGCTCGACCTGAGCCACACCCAGTTCGTGCACACCAACTTCCATTCCAGCGAAGCCATCCTGAAGGGCCGGCACGAGGTCAGGCAGGACGGGCGCACTGTGCACAGCAACCTGTGGTGTCCGGACGGCGAGGCCTCGCCCATGTTCGCCAAGCGCCTGCCCGGCTACGACGGCCGCTCGCCGGTGGACCAATGGCTGGACATGCGCTGGGACCCGCCCTGCCTGCTGCGCCTGGACACGGGCGTCACGCCCGCCGGGCGGCCCAGGGAAGAAGGGGGGCAGAGCTTCACCGCCCACATCGTGACGCCGGAAACGGAAACGTCCACGCACTACTTCTTCGCCCACAGCCGCAACTTCCGCGTGGCCGACGAAGAGATGGACCGGGCCATCGCGCACTGGCAGCAGGTGGGGTTCGGCCAGCAGGACAAGCCCATGCTGGAGGCGGTCCAGCAGGCCATGGGCACGGCCGACCTGATGAGCCTGAAGCCCGTCCTGCTGCCGATCGATACGGCGGCGGTGCGGGCCAGGCGGGTGGTCGGGCAGTTGCTGGAAGAGGAGGCGGGCAGGGGCGGTTGAGCCCCCACCCACGTACCGTCTAGAACCGGTGGGCCGCTCAGGCTACGGCGGCGGGCAGCGGCGATTCATCAGACAGATCCAGCATCTCCTGGACCAGTTGCACCAGGAGGTCTTCCCGCCGGGCGCGGGCATCCGCCGAAGCCCAGAGGTTGTGCGTCTCCAGGGGGTCCTCGCGCAGGTCGTACAGTTCGCCCGCCTGCGGGTGATTGGAAAGCGTGATCCGCCACCGGTCGGTCACCAGGCTGCGTACCCGCAGCCGGGGAAGATCGGGATCGGTCTGGCGCGGCTGCTCGCTTTCGATGACCATGCCGCGCCGGCGAGGCGGGCCTCCGTGGCGGCCTTCCAGCCAGGGCAGGAGGCTGAGCCCCTGGAGGCCGTTGTACGGGGCGACACCCGCCTTCTCCAGGATGGTCCGCGCGATGTCCAGGGTGCCGGCGGGCATATCCAGCGTCGTACCTGCGTGCCTTCCTTGTCCTTCGCGCCAGATGAAGGGCACGCGTATGACGCCCTGCGCATGGATGGGGCCCTTGAGCATCGTGCCGTAGTCCCCCATCAGGTCGCCATGGTCGCTGGTGAAGATCACCACGGTGTCGTCCCGCAGGCCCAGCCGGTCGAGGGTGGCGTCGATGCGTCCGACCTGTTCGTCGATCATCGAGATCATGCCGTAGGTCAGCGCGATGATTTCCCGGCATTCGGCCGGGGATACGGAAAACGCGGCCGTGCCTTCGCGGCTCTGGCCATTGCGTGTGCGGCCATGGATGCGCTCGATCGCATCCGGCCGCGGTTGCTGGAAGAATGTCGGCGGCAACGGGATGTCCTGCGGCCGGTACATGTCCCAGAAGCGCCCGGGCGGGGTATAGGGATGGTGGGGATCGGGGAACGAGCACTGCAGGAAGAAGGGCTGGGTGGCGCGTTGGCGCGCATGTTCTTCCAGCCAGGCGCATGTGCGCTCGCCGATGTAGGCGGAGGGATAGAGATGTTCGGGCATGCGCGTCCGCCAGGCCTGGGGAGCGCCATGGCGCGGGCCGGAAATGGCGTTGGCGGCGCCGCGCAGGCTGGCTGGATCGGCATGGTGGCGGGCCAGCCACGCATCGTAGTCGCCGCCGACCTGATCGCCGTGCAGGGTGCAGAGCTCGACGTGATCGAAGCCATAGTAAGGGGTGTCCACCCCCGAACGGCCGCCCTCTCGCCAGAGCGGTGTCCACTCGTTCAGGTATTGCGGGCCTGAGCGGGTGGCGCGCACGGCGTCCCGCAGCACGGGATTCGGCGGTGTTCCCGTTCCCGTGTTCGTCCAGGCGCGCCGGCCCGGGCCGTCGTAGCCGAAGGCCTGGAGATGGGACTTGCCTATCAGCGCGGTGGCATAGCCCGCGTCTTTCAGAAGGTCGACGAACGTGACGTGGCCACGATCGAGATTGATCCCGTTGTGGACCACGCCGTGCCGCGAGGGCATGCGGCCCGTCATCAGCGTGGCGCGGTTCGACATACAGGTGGTATTGGCCACATAGAAGTGTTCGGCGCGGACGCCGCGCCCGGCGATGGCGTCGATGTGAGGCGTGCGCAGCACGCCGTTGCCGTAGCAGCCGAGATGGTCGGCGCGGTGCTGATCCGTCATGATCAGCAGGATGTTCGGGGCGGAGCGGGGGCGCGGCATGATCATTCCGGCTGGATGTGCGCGTCGCGGATGATGCGGCCATAGCGGTCGTAATCGGCTTTCACCTTGGCGGCGAAGGCCGAGGGACTCATGGGCTCGGGCGCCTGGCTCATCTCGGCCAGCTGTTTCGCGACGGCGGGGTCTTTCAGGACGGCGTTGACGTCTTCGTTGATCCGCGCGACAAGGCCGGGCGGCAGGTCCCTGGGGCCGTACATGCCGAACCAGGCGTCCATCAGCGTGCCTGGGAAGCCTTGCTCCTCGGCCGTGGGCACCTCGGGAAGCAGGGGCGTCCGCCTGTTTTCGAGCGTGGCCAGCGGGACGAGTTTGCCCGAATCGATCTGCGCCTTGCCGCCGGCCAGGCCCACGAAGATGACTTTCACGTGCCCGCCCAGGACGTCGTTCATGGCCAGTCCGATGCCCCGGTAGGGCGAATAGGTCATCGACACGCCGGCCGCCTTCTTGAACAGTTCGCCGGCCATGTGCATGGGCGATCCGTTGCCGGACCCGGCGAACAGCAGTCCCGGCTCCTTGCGCGCGAGCGCCGCCAGGTCCGCCAGGTTTCTGGCCGGCACCGAGGGGTGGACCAGGGCGACGAGCGGCGTGGTCGACAGCATCGCCACGGGCTTGAAGTCGGCCACGGCGTCCGCCTTGGCCTTGTTCGCCGGGCTCAGCACGTGGGGGTTGATCAGGAAGCTGTTGGTCGTGACCAGCAGCGTATGGCCATCGGGGGCCGCCCGCGCCACCAGATCGCTGCCGATGTTGCCGCTGGCGCCCGGACGGTTGCTGACGATGACGGGTTGGCCCCATTTCTCGGCCAGCTTCGTTCCGACCAGCCGCGCGACGGGATCGACGCCCCCGCCGGGCGGAAAAGGGACGACGAAGGTGACCGGGTGCGAGGGAAACGTGCCGGCCGCGTGGGCGGACAGGGATAACGCCGCGAGACAGGCGGCAATGGCGTGCGTGCGTTTCATGGCGGCGGAAAGCGCGTCGGCGTTGGGATGCGAGGCACTTTACCGACCGCACCTGCTCTGGCATAGTGCCGCCGACCGGAAACACTTGCAGGGAGCCGATGTAAATCGCCATGGATCGACTACGGCTCATTTCCACTTTCCTGCAAGCCGCGCAGGCGAAGAATTTCAGCGAGGCTGCAAGCAAGCTGAAGATCGCCCCGCAGGCCGTCAGTTCGCAAATCGCGCAACTGGAGGCCTGGCTGGACATCAGGCTGTTCCAGCGAACGACCCGCCAGGTATGGTTGACCGAAGAGGGGCGCATCTTCTACGAAAAGTGCCGTCAGGGCGTGGCGCTTATCGAAGAAGGGGAAGCGGCCCTGCGGGAAAGGCACAACGATGCGGTGGGCACGGTCAGGCTGGCCGTGGGACACAGCCTGGGAGCCTCCACCATCGCGCCGCTGTTGCTGGAGTTCGGGGCCAGGCATCCGGCGATCCACGTCGAGCTGCTGGTGCTGAATCAGTTGGCCGACATGGTGCAGATGAAGGCCGACATCGGCGTCATCGGCGGCGGCCTGCCGGACAGCTCGCTGACGGCGCGCCGCATCGGCGTAGTCGGACACTATCTGTGTGCTGCGCCCGGGTATCTGGCCGCGCAAGGGGTGCCCAGGAAGCCGGAAGATCTTCATGCTCACCGCTGCATCGCCTTGAGGCACCCGCGCAACGATGCCATCCGGCCGTGGTCCTTCAAGATCGGCAACGAGATGCGGACGCTGGAGCTGCCGCATGCGATCACGGTCTCGGATGTCGGTACGCAGCGCTGGCTGGTGCTCAACGGCGCGGGAGTGGGGCAGATCACCGATTACTATGCCGAGCCGTTGGTCCGCCAGGGCCAGCTTGCGCGGATCGAGGTTGGGTACGTGTCGCGGCCGGTGGAACTGTTCATCTACATGCCTCGGCGCGAACTCGTGCCTCGGCGCTGCCGGCTGCTGAACGATTTTCTGTTCGAAGAACTCCGCTCCCGGCTCAGCCAGTGATCCCGGTATCCTGTGCTACCTTTCCCGCTCCGCCGCCCCTTTCCCCGCTCATGAACATACGCACGCAAAGCCTCGGTTTCGTCGTCGGCACGCTGAACCGGCGCGTGGTCTGGCGCCTGGCGCAACTGACCGGCCCGCACGGCGTGATGCCCGGGCAGTTCCCGGTGCTGCGCTGCCTGCGCGACGTGCAGGTATCGACCCAGATGGAACTGGCGCGCATGGTCGGCGTCGAGCAGCCGTCCATGGCCGCCACGCTGACCCGCATGGAAAAGAACGGCCTGATCGCGCGTGTGTCGGACGAGCAGGACGCGCGCCGTCGGCTGGTATCGCTGACCGAGCGCGGCAGGCAGATGTTGGCCTTGATGACCGATTCGGCGATGGAGGTCTACAAGGACGCGTGCGAGGGCCTGACGCCGGACGAGGTGGCCGAGTTCCTGCGCATAGGGGCGAAGATGATCGAGAACCTGGAAGAGGAAAAGTAGGGCGGCGCGGGCCGCCCCACGGCAGCGGTTCGCGCTATTGCAGCTTGATCCCCGCCTCGTTCACCACCCGTTTCCACTTCGCCGATTCTTCCTGCAGGAAGCGCTGCAGTTCCGCCGGCGTGCTGCCTGCCACTTCCAGGCCTTGCGTCTGCGCGCGGGCGCGCAGTTCGGGCAGCGCCAGCGCGGTCTTCATTTCCGCGCTGAGCTTTTCCACGATGGGTTGGGGCGTGCCCTTGGGCGCGAAGATGCCCACCCAGGTGTCGGCCGCGAAGCCGGGCACGCCGGCCTCGGCCACGGTGGGCACGTCGGGCAGCGCGGGCGTGCGTTTGATGCCCGTGGTGGCCAGCGCCTTCAGTTTGCCCGAGGCGATCAGCGGAATGGAAGCGGTCAGGTCCATGAAACCCAGCGGCACGCGTCCGCCGATGATGTCCTGCAAGGCTTCGGGCGTGCCCTTGTACGGCACGTTGCGCATGTCCAGGCCGGCGGCCTGGCGGAACAGTTCGGCCGCCAGGTGGTGGCTGGTGCCCACGCCATTGGTGGCGTAGGTCAGCATGCCGGGCCTGGCCTTGGCCTGTTCGATCAGTTGTTTGATGCTGCCTATGCCGGCCTGCGGGTCGGCCACGACGACGACCGGCGCGCGCGCCACCATCGAGACCGCCACGAAGTCACGGGCGGGGTCGTAGTCCAGCGTGTAGAGGTTGGGGTTGATGGCCATGGCGCCGGTCACGCCCACCAGCAGGTTGTAGCCGTCCGCCGGCGCCTTGGCGATGTAGCGGGTGGCGACGTTGCCCGCCGCCCCGGGCCGGTTCTCGATCAGGAAGGGCTGGTGCAGCTGGGCCTGGAGCCGTTCGGCCATGCTGCGCGTGATGGTGTCGGCCGAGCCGCCGGGCGGGAAGGGCAGCGCCAGCTTGACCGGCCGCTCGGGGTAGCCGGCCGTGGTGTCGGCCACGGCGGCGGGGGCCAGCAGGATGCCCGCCAGCGCCAGCCAGGGCGCGAAGGCGCGCGATAGCGTGTAAGCCATGTGTCTGTCTCCTCCTTGATGTCGTTCGCCGTTCAGGCGGCGTCCTTGAAGTGCGGAATGATTTCCTGCGCGATGGCCTGCATGTTGGCGCGGACCATGCCGTCGGGCATGGTGCCGAACTGGGTTTTGGTCAGCGTGGTGCCGAAGCCGGCCAGGTCCTCGTACTCGGCCAGTTTCTCGCGCACGGTGGCGGGGCTGCCGATGATGACCAGGCCCGACTTCACCAGGTCTTCCACCGACTGCGGCTTGGCGCCGACCGCGCGCGTGGACTTGATGCGCTTCATGGCTTCGATGTTGGTGTAACCCGGCGGCAGCAGCATTTCCATGGGCATCTTCAAGAGGCGGGTCATCAGGGCCTCCATGTGCGGCTTGGCCTCGGCCATGGCGCGCTCGTCGGTCTCGGCCACGTAGATGCAGTTGGACCAGGCGAGCTGGTCGCGGCCCGCTTCGTAGCCGGCTTTGCGCGCTTCCTCGCGGTACATGTCGAAGAATTTCTTCACCGTGGCGATGGGGCTCAGGGTCTGGCAGTAGGTGTAGCGCAGTCCGGCGGCCCAGCGGATGGTGCTGCTGGAGCCCTGCGACGGCACCCAGATCGGCGGATGCGGGTCCTGGTAGGGCCGGGGCCAGGGGTTCACGTAGTTGAACTGGTAGTGCTTGCCGGTGTACGAGAAGGGGCCGGGCTGGGTCCACGCGCGCACGATCAGGTCGTGGGCCTCGGCGAAGCGCGCCTGCGACTCGGCCGGGTTGATGCCCATGGCGTGATATTCGGCGCCGATGCCGCGCACGAAGCCGGCGATGAAGCGGCCGCGCGTCAGGTTGTCCAGCATGGCGAATTCCTCGGCCACCATCAGCGGGTTGTTCAAGAGCGGCAGCGCGCGGCCCAGCACGGCGATGCGCGCGCGCTTGACGCTGCGCGCCAGCGCGCCGGCCAGCACGCCGGGAATGGGCATCAGTCCGTACGCCGTCTGGTGGTGCTCGTTCAGGCAGACGCCGTCGAAGCCCAGCTGGTCGGCGTATTCCATCTGGTCCAGGTACTCGTGGTAGAGCTCGGCGCCCAGCTGGGGATCGTAGTGGCGGTTGGAGAAAGTCACCCAGGCCGAGCCGTTCTTCTGGATCGCTTCCAGGTCCGCATGGCGATAGGGCATCAGGTGGAAATTGAAGAACTTCATGCGGGGCTCCCGGTCGAGGCGGTGAATCGTGTCAGCGCGGCCACGGTCTCGGCCGTGCGTTCCAGGTGGGGCGCATGGCCGCAATCGCCCATCTCGGCCAGCGTGGCGCGGGCGATGCGGTCGCGCCAGGCGCGGCCGTACTCGGCGGGCAGGATGCGGTCGCTGGCGCCCCACACGACCAGCGTGGGCACGGCGATGCGATGCAGCCACTTGGCCAGGTCGGGGTCGTGGCCGCGCGGCTGCCAGGTCAGACGGGCGGTGATCTCCTTGTTGCGCACGGCCACGTCCAGTTCTTCCTCGGTCGGCGCGCGTTCGAGCACACGCGCGGCCAGCGCGGGGTCGTGGTAGGTGTCGCGCACGAGATCGTCGTCGGTGCGCAGGAAAACGTCGGTGGTGGGCACGTCCGGCACGTGGATGCCCTGGGCCGAGATCAGGGTGAGCGAGGCAAGCGCGTGGCTGTTGCGCACCGCCAGCTCGGCCGCGATCCAGCCGCCCAGGTCGTAGCCCACCAGATGCACGCCGCGCAGCTTCTGTTGGTCCAGGTAGTCCAGGTAGAAATTGGCCAGGTCGCGGACGTTGTCCAGCCAGGCCGGGACGGCGCCGCCGCCGTAGCCGGGATGTTCGGGGGCGTGGCAGTCGTAGTGCTCGGCCAGCGCCGGCAGCCAGGCCTGCGACTCGGCCAGCCCGCCGGGGCCGTGCAGGAACAAGAGCGGCTGGCCTCGGCCGGCGCGCGCGACGCGCAGCGTGGTATCGCGTATGCGCAGGGTGGACGCATCCATGGCGGTCATGATGTCTCCTAGGGGGAAAGGGGCGCCGCTTCAGGCGGCGGCGCGCATGGCGGCGCCGGATTGCGGCGCGCGCATGCGGTGGGCGAAGTCGGACACCTCGCGGCCCAGCGTGCGCAACTGTTCGTCCACGCGCGCATCGATACAGCGGCCGTCGGGCGCGAAGGCGGGATCGGTGCCGCCTATGCACACGCCCAGCGGCGTAGGCCAGCCGCGCAGCGCGTGCACGATGTCGCGCAGCGCGCCCAGCGTGGTGACGGCCGCCTGCCAGCCGGCGGCGTTGGCGATGCAGCCCACCGCCCGGCCGCTCAGGTAGGGCCGCGCGTCGGTGCGCAAGTCCTCGGTGTAGTCCAGCGCGTTCTTGACCAGGCCGGACAGGCTGCCGTGGTAGCCGGGCGAGGCGATGATGACGCCGTCGGCCCGGCGCAGCTCGGCCACCAGGCGCAGCGCCGCCGGGGTGCGGCCGGGTTCGTGCGGGGCGTACATGGGCAGGACCAGGTCATCGCCGGCCAGCAGGACGACCTGCGCGCCGGTGGCGGCCACGGCATCCAGCGCGTGCCGCAGCGCGCGCTCGGTGGACGAGTCGGGGCGGGTGGTGCCGCCCAGTGCCACCACGCGGGGCGGGGAGGTGTTCATGCCTGTCTCCGTTAATACATAGCTAGCTATGTATTACGCGCGCATGCGGCGGGAATGTCAAGAGGGCGTCATTCCATGCCCTTGCTCCAGGACTTGGGCGTACGGGCCCATTCCTTCAGGAATTCCAGGAAAACCTGCACCCGCATGGGCAGGTTCTTGCGCGACGAGTAGATGGCGTAGACGTCCAGTCCCGAGGGCACGTAGTCGGGCAGCACGACCCGTAGCTCGCCGCGCGCGATCTCGTCGGCGATCATGTAGTAGGGGTGCATGGAGATGCCCATGCCGGCCAGCGCGGCTTCCTTGAGCGCATCGCCGAAGTCCGAGCGCAGCGGCCCCTGGACCCGGACGGATACCGGCCCCTCGGGACCGGTGAAGTTCCAGGTGGCGGTGGGCGACTTGTTCCAGTTGACCAGGCACTTGCAGTGCTGGAGGTCGCGGGGATGGACGATGGGCGGCACCTTCGCGAGATAGGCGGGCGCGGCGACCAGCGCCTGGCGCGCCTCGGCCAGCGGAATGGCGATGAAGCTGGCGTCTTTCAGCACCGGGACGATGATGATGCCCACGTCCAGGCCCTGTTCGACGAAGGTTTCCTGCTTGCGGACCGTCAGCAGGCTGAGCGCGATCTGCACGTCGGGATAGCGCTCGTGGAATTCGCCGATCACCGGCAACAGGCGCTGCGTACCGAAGGCCGGCGGCACGCCCACCCGCACCACGCCCGCGACGTCGCGCGACAGGTCGTGCACGGATTCGCGCAGGTCGTCGTAGCGTTGCAGGAGCTCGGTGCCGTTCTCCAGCACCTGCAGGCCGGCCGGCGTCAGCCCCAGCTGCTTGGTCGTGCGGTTGAGCAGCTTGACGCCCAGCGAACGCTCCAGCCAGGCCACCTGCTTGGTGCAGGTGGCGCGCGATACGCCGAAATGCTGCGCGGCGCCGGCGAAACTGTTGCGTCGGGCCACCTCCAGAAACATGCGCAGGCAACTGAGCTGGTCCACGTGCTTGTCCTTGCCGGTTTCTCTTTAGGAAATTTCAAATTTAGCACTGCCGCCTTGTTGAGCCGGCGGGTCGAACGAATAATGCCCCCAC
The DNA here is from genome assembly GCF_004216695.1 of Pigmentiphaga kullae. Lineage (GTDB taxonomy): Bacteria > Pseudomonadota > Gammaproteobacteria > Burkholderiales > Burkholderiaceae_B > Pigmentiphaga > Pigmentiphaga kullae. The sequence continues at coordinate 781,541 of NZ_SGXC01000001.1, read as the reverse complement.
TCATTGTTTCGCATTCGACATCAGAATCCGGAGACTCCGCATGCACAAGCCCTCTTCGTCCTTCCCTCGCCGCCGGCTGGCCGTGCTGGCGCTCGCGCTTGCCGCCACCGGCCCCTGGGCCGCCGCGCCGGCCGCCGCCCAGGGCTTTCCCTCGCATCCGCTGCGCCTGGTCGTAGCCTACGCGCCGGGCGGCGCGACCGACATCGTCGGGCGGATGTTCGCCCAGGAGATGTCCGAAAGCCTGGGGCAGACCGTGGTGCTGGAGAACCGCGCGGGCGGCGGCACCCTGGTGGGGACCGAGTCGGTCAGGCGTTCGCCGGCCGACGGCTACACGCTGCTGTTCGGCACCAATGCTTTCGTCATCACGCCGCTGCTGCATGACGCCAAGACCTACGATCCCGTGGCCGACTTCCAGCCCGTCGGCCAGGCCACCGTGCAGTCGCTGGGCATCCTGGTCACGCCCGGGCTGAAGATCCGCACGGTCAAGGATTTCATCGCCTACGCCAAGGCCAACCCGAGCAAGGTGAACTTCGCCTCGTCGGGCAACGGCTCGGCGCAGCACCTGGCGGGCGAAGCCTTCGCCAAGGCGGCCGGCGTCAAGATGGTGCACGTCCCCTACAAGGGAACGGGGCCGGCCATGGCCGACCTGCTGGCCGGACGCGTGGACGTCATGTTCAGCTCGCTGGTGGGGAACATGGAACACGTGGCCGACGGCCGCCTGGTGCTGGTCGCGACCACCGGCGCCAAGCGTTCGCCCGCCACGCCCGACGTGCCCACGGTCGACGAGAGCGGCGTCAAGGGCTTCCAGGCCGAGACCTGGCAGGCCGTGCTGGCGCCCGCCGGCACGCCCGCGCCCGTGGTCGACCGGCTGAATGCCGCGCTGCTCAAGGCCGGCAAGTCGCCGAAGATCGTCGAGACGCTGGCGGCGCAGGGCATGGAGGTGCGGACCACGTCGCCGGCCGAGCTGCGCGATCTGCTGGTGCGCGACACCACCCAGTACAAGGCCCTGCTGCAGCAGGCCAAGAACACGCTGCAATAGCCTCAGTCGCCGAACCGGCGCTGGCCGCGCTTCTCCTCCACCAGCCAGCGCCCGTCCGGCGTCCGGGACAGGCGCTCGTGGTGCAGGGAAATGGACAGGGGCGGCGGCATTGGGAGCGGCCCGGCCTGCGGGGCCGCCGCGTCGACGCGGTAGACCAGCGTCATGTACCGCGCCGCGGCCCGGTCCGGGCCATCAGGGTCGATCACGAGGTTCTGCACCAGATGGGCGGTGGTGCGTCCGGCGGGCCGGTCGGCCAGCGCCGCGCGCACGTCGGCCGGACCTTGCAGCGCCCGGCCCTGGCGATGCCAGACGCCCTGTGGGGCCATGCAGGCCGCCACCGCGTCGAAGTCGCCGCCGTCCAGCGCCAGGTAGAAGCCGTGGATGGCCTGCTGGCAGCCGGTCACGGCCGCCCAATGTTCCAGATCGGTCATGGCCTCATCCCTGTACGAAGGTGTTGCGCAGCGTGCCCAGCCCGGTGATCTCGATCTCCACCACGTCGCCGGCATGCAGGTCGGGCGACTGGCCGTCGGTGCCCATCCACACCACGTCGCCGGGATACAGGGTCAGGTATTGCGTCATGGCGCACAGGAAGGTGGGCACGTCGAAGATCATCGCCGCGGTGGCGAAGTCGATGGTGGTCCGGCCGTTCACGCGTACCTGGGTGCGGGCGCGGGACGGATCGAAATCGGTGTCTATCCACGGACCCATGGGCTTGAAGGTGTCCGAGTTCTTGGCGCGCCAGAAAGTACGGTCCGACCGCTGCCAGTTGCGTTCGCTGACGTCGTTGCCGATGGTGTAGCCCAGCACGCAGTCCAGCGCGTTCTCGGGCGTCAGGTGGCGCGCCTGCTTGCCGATGACCACCACCAGTTCGCCCTCGTAGTGGATGGTGCGGGCATCGGGCGGCATCACCACGTCGTGGCCGTGCGGCACCAGGGCGTTGTTGGCCCGGTAGCCGATGTCCGCCTGCTTGGGCAGTTGCGGCTCCTGGCCCCGCTTGCGGGCCGCCTCGATGGCGTGCTCGGCGTAGTTCAGGCCGGCGCAATAGAAGGTGCGCGGGATCACCGGCACTTCCAGCCGCACCTGGTCCTGGCTGGTCCAGTCGTCCGTCGGCACATGGCCGTCGAAGGGCGAGCCCTCGACCCGGCGTATGCGTTCGCCCTCGGCCAGTCCGTAGTGGGTGCCCGTCGAATCCGTGTATCTCAGCCAGCGCATGTCCGTCCTTCGTGGGTTGCCCGGCGCGGTGGCCGCGCCAGGAGGGTTTCGTCGATGTCCTCGATGCCGGGCGCGCCGCACAGTTTCATCGCGCGCACCAGTTCCTCGGTCAGGATCTGTAGTGCCCGGTGCGCGCCGGGCTCGCCGCCCGCCACCGCGCCGTAAAGCGTCGCGCGTCCGACCAGCACGCCTTCGGCGCCCAGCGCCCGGGCCTTCAGGATGTCCACGCCGCGCCGCACGCCGCCGTCCAGCCAGACCGGGATGCGGCCGGCCACCGCGTCGACCACGCCGGGCAGCGCGTCCAGCGTCGCGCAGGCGCCGTCGAGCTGGCGCCCGCCATGATTGGACACCACCACGGCGTCGGCGCCCAGCCGGACCAGCCGGTCGGCGTCGTCCGGGCGCAGGACGCCCTTGACGATCAGCTTGCGGGGCCAGCGGTCGCGCACCTGCGCCAGGCGGTCCCAATCGAACGAGGGGTCGTAGTTGCGTCCCACCGCCGAGGCCAGCCCCGCCACCGAGGTCACGTCGCGCTGCAGGCCGATCAGGTTCTTGTTCACCGGCATGCCGTGGCGCAGCAGCGCCAGCGCCCACCGGGGGTGGGCCGCGACGTCGCCGAAACTGCGGTACGTAAGGCGGAAGGGGGTGCGGAAGCCGTTGCGCACGTCGCGTTCGCGCTTGCCGCCCACCGGCAGGTCGACGGTGATGACCAGGGCCTCGTAGTCGGCCGCCCGCGCGCGCTCGATCAGGGCGTGGAAGAAATCCTGGTTCTTCAGCACGTAGGCCTGGAACCACAGGCGGCCGGGCGCCTCGCGCGCGACTTCCTCGATCGACGCGGTGGCGCTGGTGGACAGCGTGTAGGGGATGCCGTGCTTCGCCGCCGCCCTGGCGATGGCCAGGTCGCCGCCGTGGCGGCCGTAGCCGACGCCGCCGGTGGGGGCGATGGCCAGCGGATAGTCGGCCGGCGCGCCCAGCACGGTGCACCGGGTCGAGACCTGGGAGACGTCCACCAGGGCGCGCGGCAGCAGGCGCACGCGTTCGAAGGCCTGGCGGTTGTCGGACAGCGTGGTTTCGCTTTCGGCGCCGCCGTCGAAGAAGTCGAACACCAGCCTGGGCAGTCGCCGGCGTGCCGCCGCCCGCAGGTCGTCGATGGACTGGGCGCGGCCGATGCCGCGATCGAACAGACCCATGGCGCGCTCAGTGCGCGGCCGCGGCGCGCGCGGGGCGGATCGCGGTCGGCAGGAAGGCCGGGTCGAAGATGCGGTCGGCCATGACCTGGCAGCGCTTGATCAGCCGGTGCTCGTGGGGCAGGTAGTCGGGCCAGGCGTTGTGCAGCGTGCCGATGTGGTCCCACATCAGCACGTCGCCCTCGGTCCATTCGTGCGTGTACTGGTACTTGGCCTGCAACTGGTGCGCGAACAGGAATTCCAGCATCTCGTCGCTGCGGTGCGCATCGAGTTCGTTGATCCGGATGGCGTAGCCGGGATTGCAGTACAGCACCTTGCGGCCGGTAATGGGGTGCGCCAGGAACACCGGATGCGTCGAAGGGGGGCGCTTGGCCCGTTGTTCAGGCGAAAGCGGCGGCCGCTCGCTGCCCGGCCGCGCCCGCATGTTCTCCCAGAATTTGTTGAAGTCGTGCACGGCGGTGGCGCCGTCCAGTTCACGCTTGACGTCGGCGGGCAGGTCTTCGTAGGCGGCGTGCATGTTGGCGAAGCTGGTCGAGCCCAGCGCGCGGCCGTCGCGGCGCGGCACCTTCAGGGCGTGCAGCACGTTCACGAAACCCACGGTCGGGTTGTAGGACATGTCGGTGTGCCAGTCCTGGCCGGCGTCGGCGATGCCGATCGGCCTGCCGTTCTCGACGATATTGGAAAGAATGCTGACCTCGGGAATACCGGGTTCGTTGGCGTCGGACACCGTCCGCTGCAGGCCGCCGAAACGGGCCGAGAAATCCCGCAGCTGCGCCGGCGTGATCGCCTGCGCCGGGAAGCGCAGGACGCCGTGCGCGCCCAGCGCCGCCAGCAGCGCGGCGAAATCCTGCTCGGCAAGCGGCCGGGAAAGGTCCAGGCCGCGCACCGTGGCCCCGAGTATCTTTCCGGTGGGGGCGATATCCGTCATCTTGAGTCCTGTCTGGCTGATCGATGGCGAAATGGTAGGCACCGACGGCCGGTTTGGACACCCCGCCGGGCGCAAACTTGTTATTTCCTGAACGAAAACAACCGGGGGGTCAGGCGCCTGGGGGCCGCAGGCTGCGGCTGATGCTGTGGATGGCCGAATACAGCGCCTGGCCCGCCGGGCTCAGGATCTTCTGCGCCGGCATGAAGGCGGAGATGGTCAGCGACGGCAGGGCCTCGGCCACCGGCACGATGGCCAGCCGGCCCGCGGCCCGGGCTTCCTCGGCCAGGTAGCGCGGCACGAAGCTGGCGATGTTGCCGTGCTCGATGATCTGGATGGCGCCGCCCACGGATTCGCAGTGCATGACGCACTGGGGCGGCGGCAGGCCGGCGTCGACGAAGGACTGCCGGATGACCATGCCCGGTCCGTCGGCGGGGCCGGTGACCAGCCAGGGCACGTCGGCCAGCGCCCGCAGCGATCTGGCCCGCGCCTTGGGATGGCCCCGCCGCACCGCCACCACCAGGTCCAGCGTGAACAGCGGGTCGTGCCGGTAGCCTTCGCCGGGGCCGCCCGCGGGCAGCGGACCGATGGCGAAGTCCAGGCCCTTCTCGCGGAACAGGTCCATGACCGTGGGGTAGGTGGCTTCCTGGAGATGGATGTAGACGTCGGGGAAGCGCAGCCGCATGGTCTCGATCGCCCGTGGCACCACCAGCGCGAATGGCGCCGCTGAAGAAGCGATGGACAGCTTGCCCGACAAGTCGCCGGCCAGTTGCCGGATGTGGGTGTGCGCGTCGGCCGCCGCGCGCACGATGAGTCGGGCATGTTCCAGCAGGGCCTGCCCGTAGGGGGTCAGTTCGATGCCGTGCGCCGACCGCGTCAGCAGCGTGGCGCCCACCGACAGTTCCAGTTGTTGCAGCGCCCGCGTGATGGCGGGCTGCGTCACGTCCAGCAGCTTGGCCGCGGCGCTGATGCCGCCTGCCTCGGCCACCGCCACGAAGGCCCGGAGTTGGTGGAGCTGCATGTTCAGGCCGGACGCGGCGTCGGCCGGGCGCCGCCCGCCTGGTCCCGGCAGTCATGCGGGCGCGCGGACGGCGCGGCGACGGGGGCGGAATCCAGGTTCATGATCGTCTCGCGGGGCAGGCGCCAGATACAGTCAGGAGGGCGAGGATACGCGCCCGCGCGACTCAGGTAAACACGCTCAGGAATTTCTCGTTGAGCTTGCGGTCGTGATAGAAGATGCCCGTGCCCAGCTCCTCGGCCGTCCACTTGATCACCGGCTTGTCCGGGTACCAGGTATAGCCGCCGGCGAACACCTCGTTGCGGTTGCCGCTCGGATCGAAGAAGTACACCGTTTCGCCGCGCGTGATGCCATGGCGCGTCGGCCCGATGTCCAGCGATACGCGCCGCTTGGAGATGATGTCGGCCGCCTTGAGCACTTCGCCCCAGTTGTCCAGCAGGAACGAAACGTGATGCAGCTTGTTCTTGACCGGTTGCTGGATGAAGGCCACGTCGTGGGCCTTGGTTGCGCAGCTCAGGAAGGCGCCTATCATCTGCTCGTCCGGCCCGGCCACCACCGCCTCGGTCAGGTTGAAGCCCAGCACCTCGGTGAAAAGCTTGAAGGTGCCTGCCAGGTCGTCGCCGTACAGCAGGCAGTGGTCGAAGCGGCGCGCGCCCATGCCGTGCATGTCGTCCGGCCACGGATCGGGGTTCAGGTAGCCCACCGCGCATCCGGGCGTCTCGCGGTGCGCGTACAGCTCCATCACGTGCCCCGTCGGAACGGTGAAGCGAAAACGCCGTCCCGTCATCGGATGCTCGCCTTCCCTGATCCAGCCCATGTCGGTCGCCAGGCCGCTGGCCTCGACATCGGCCGAGAGCTTGTCCAGCGTGGCTTCCGAGTCCACTTTCCAGCCCATGTAATCCATGCCGGCTTCATCGGCCTCGCGCAGCACCACGCTGTGGTGGTCCGCTTCGTCCCAGGCTTTCAGGAACACCCGCGCGCTGCCGTCGGCGGCGGTGTCGCGCATGACCTCCCTGAGTCCGATGGTATCGACGTAATGCCGTACCGCCGGCTCGATCTCCAGAACCCGTATGCAAACGTGTCCCGGCCGCATCACTCCTGTGATCGCCATGATGGTCTCCTTGCTGTCGTTGTCAGGTAGGGGGTGCAGGCGGCCGGGCCGCCGGCGTCAAATGACGGGTCACGCAGCGCCGCATCCTGTCCAGCGCTTCGATCTCGATGTCGCTGCGCGGCACGACGCGGCAGGCCAGCACCACGCCGGCCGCCAGCTCGTCGGCGCTGACGCAGGCGCGGCTCATCTTCGCGGCGTGGTAGTCGCCCCGTACGATCCGGCTCTTGCATACGCCGCAGCCGCCGCCGCGGCAGCCGACCGGAATGCCCTTGCGGCCGAGCGCCTCCATGCCGGCCAGCAGTGTCTGCGAGCCGCCGCAGGCATAGCGTTCGCCCGTGTCGAGGATATGGACTTCGAAGCGCTGCTCGGCCGGATGCATGGGATTCCTTGCGAGAGGTTTACCACTGGCCGATGTGTATGCCCGGCGGCAGGTTGTCGGTCATGGCTTCGATGCGGTCGAGGTCCACGGCGATGCGGCGCTTGAGCGTCAACTGGTGCGCCAGCAGCCGCGCGGACATCGATTGCCGCACCGGTTCGAAGGCGGGGTCCGCGCCCAGGTCGTGGAACTCGTCCGGGTCTTCGGCCAGGTGGAAGAGCTGCGGGCGGTAGCCGTTCCAGGCCACCAGCTTCCAGTCCGCCGTGCGCACCATCCAGCCCCGGCAGTCGGCGTCGCGGGGCCGGCCCAGCACATGCCGGGCACGCCGCGTCGCATAGTCCAGTTCGCTGAAGACGCAGTCGCGCCAGTCGTCCGCCGCTTCGCCGCGTACCAGCGGCAGCAGCGAGCGGCCTTCCACCCGATGGGCCTGCGCGGGCAGGCCGAGCGCGTCCAGGATGGTGGGCGCGACGTCCACCGCGGCGGCGAAGCGCCGGTCGCGCGTGCCGCGCGTGGCGTCGGCGGCGGCTGACGGATCGACCACGATCAGCGGTACGCGCTGGACGACGTCGTGGAACAGTTCCTTTTCGCCGAAGCCGTAGTCGCCCAGGAAATCGCCGTGATCGGAGGTGAAGACGATCAGCGTCCGGTCGGTCTGCCCGGTCTGCTCCAGGACTTCCAGCACGCGGCCCAGGTGGTCGTCGATCTGCCGGATCAGGCCCATGTAGGCCGGGCGCACGTGGCGCACCACGTCTTCCTGGTCGAAGCTGCGGCATTCGTCGTGCGAGCGGTACGCGGCCAGCACCGGGTGCTCGGCGGCCTCGGAGGCGCGGTTGCGCCGGATGGGCGCCTGCTCGGCGCGGCGGTACATGTCGTGATAGGGCGCCGGCGCGATGTAGGGCCAGTGAGGCTTGATGTAGGACAGGTGCAGCGACCAGGGCTCGTCGCGATGCCGGCGGATGAAATCGATGGCGGCGTTCGAGACGTAGGCGGTTTCCGAATGCGGCTCGGCCACGTGGGCGGCCAGGTGCGCGTGTCGCATCTGCCAGCCGCTGGCGACGGAGCCGTCCGGATGGCGGCCGGAGTTGGCATGCTGCAGCCAGGGGTCGTCGCCCGCGTAGCCGGCCGATTCCAGGTAGCGCCGATAGTCTTCCTTGCCGGTGGGCAGGTCGCCTTCGTGCCGGCAGACCACCTCGAAGCCGCCTTGCAGCAGGCTGGCGGCGGAACGGCCGGAGGCGCCGCCGCGCCAGGCCGCCGTCGCCTCGGCCGAGGGCTCGAAGTGGGTCTTGCCCGCCAGGTGGAGCGCGCGGCCGGCCTGCGACAGGTAGTCGCCCACCGTCAGCTCGCTCATGGGCATGGGGATGAAGTTCCAGGTCGCGCCATGGGAGGACGGATAGCGCCCGGTGTAGAACGACATGCGCGACGGTCCGCAGACGCCCGACTGCACGTAGGCCTGGGTGAAGGCCACGCCGCGCGCGGCCAGGGCGTCCATGTTGGGCGTGCGCAGCCAGGGGCTGCCGTAGCAGGACAGGTAGTCCGCCCGCAGCTGGTCGCACATGATGAAAAGGACGTTGCGCATCCTGGTATCCGGAAGAAGTCAGTCGATCTTGATGGCGGTCTGGCGCACCAGGTCCGTCAGCCGGGCCTGCTCGCTGGCGATCAGCGCGCCGAACTGTTCCGCAGTGGTGTTCGGGACCGGGTCGGCGCCCGCGTCGGCCAGCGCCTTGCGCGTCTCGGGATCGGCCAGGATCTGGTTCAGCGCCCGCGTGAACCCGGCCACCGCGTCCTTGGGCGTTTCCTTGCGCATGACGAAGCCGTCCCAGTTGCGCACGTCGAAGCCCTTGAAGCCCTGTTCCTCCATGGTCGGCACGTCGGGCAGGCCGGGCAGCCGGCTGTCGCGCGAGGCGATGGCCAGCGCCTTGACCTTGCCGCCCTGGACTTGCGCCGCCGCCACCGTGCTGGTCAGGAACATGAAGTTCACCCGGCCGGCCACCAGGTCGGCCAGTCCGGCCGTGAACTGGTTGTAGGGCACGTGGGTGGCCGTGACGCCGTAGCGCTGCTTGAAGAGCTCGCCCGCCAGGTGCGCCGGCGTGCCGTAGCCGCCCGAGGGGAAGCTGTAGGTATCGGGCTTGGCGCGCAGCAGTTCGATCAATCCTTTCACGTCGTGCACGGGCAGGGACGGCGTGACGACCAGCACGCTGTAGGTCCAGTCGTACTGGCCGACGGGCGCGTAGTCGCGGGCGAAGTCTTTCTTGAACGAGGACAGCAGCGCCGGTCCGACCACCACCGGGGTCAGCAGCGTCATCGCGGTATAGCCGTCGGCCGGGTAGCGGTCCAGGTCGCCCGCCGCCAGGCTGCCCGAGGCGCCGGGCTTGTTGTCGACGTAGAAGGTCTGGCCCAGCTTGACGGTCAGCTTCTGCGCGATGATGCGGCTGCTGATGTCGGGCGGCGTGCCGGCGTTGTACGGCACGATGATGCGCACCGGGCGTGCCGGCCAGGTCTCCGCCCGCGCGCCGATGGCGGCCAGGGCAAGCGTGGCGGCCAGCGCCAGTTTCCCGAACGTGAAGGTCATGGATGTCTCCTTTGCTTGAACCGTGGTCGTCTTGGGTTGGCCCGGCAAGTCGTTGAGGGGACTTTCGCAGCCCGCCGCGGGTCCGGCAAGTCGTTTTGCGTATGGGCCATAACCGGACGACATGGGGCGTGCAGCCGCCGCCCCGCAACGCGCCAGATCGTGGCGAGCTTCGGATATCCGTGGCCTGAAGCGGCGAGACCGGCCCGGGGGCCGCTGCCTATAGTTCGGCATCGGCATCGAACGAGGCGGTCCCATGAAGCACCAGACCACGATTCCCATGACCCGCCCGGACGGGTCGGCAACGTCGGCGTACTGCGCGATGCCGGCTTCCGGCCATGGCCCCGGGCTGGTGCTGTGCCACGAGATCTTCGGCGTCAACGAGACCATGCGCAAGCTGGCCGAACGCTATGCCGAAGAGGGATACGTGGTGCTGGTTCCGGACCTGTTCTCGCAGATCCGGCCGGGGGTCGATCTGGGCTACGGCGAAGAGGACCACGCGCAGGCTTTCGCGCTGCTGGAACGATTCGACGTAGACGTCGGCCTGGCCGACGTCGCGCTGGCCGCGCGGACGCTGCGGGAGTCGCCCGCGACGACGGGGCAGGTGGCGGCGGTGGGCTACTGCCTGGGCGGCCGGCTGGCCTATCTGGCCGCCGCCGGGGCGCTGGTCGATTGCGCCGCGGGTTTCTACGGCGTGGGTATCGAGGCGCACCTGGACCATCCGCCGGCGCGGCCGCTCATGCTGCATTTCGGCGACGCCGACCGTTACTGTCCGCCCGCGACGGTGGCGCGCATCGCCGCGCACCTGGCCGGATCGCCCGATGCCCGGGTGCACCGCTATCCGGACGCCGACCACGCGTTCGCCCGCGAGGGCAGCCCGCTCTACCGCAAGCCCGCCGCCCTGGTCAGCTACGAACGCACGATTGCGTTCCTGCACGAGCACATCGGGCCCCGCTATGACCTGTCGGCGCTGTGGGACCGCCATACCGAGCTGGAGTTCGAGGTGCGCGACGCGGCCGAGACCATGCGCACCATGGTGGCCGAGCCCTACGTCAACCATATCCCCACCCTGACCGGCGGCGTCGGCGCCCGGCAGCTCCATCGCTTCTACAAGCATCACTTCATTCCGTCCACGCCCAAGGATACGCGGCTCGTTCCCATTTCGCGCACCGTGGGCGCGACCCAGATCGTGGACGAGCAGCTGTTCTGCTTCACCCACGACGAAGAGATCGAATGGATGCTGCCCGGCATCGCGCCCACCGGCCGCTACGTGGAGATTCCGCTGGTCGCGGTCGTCAAGTTCCGCGGCGACAAGCTCTGCCACGAGCATATCTACTGGGACCAGGCGTCGGTGCTGGTGCAGATCGGCGTGCTGGATCCCGCGGGCCTGCCGGTGGCGGGCCGGGAAACGGCGGCCAAGCTGCTGGATGAAAGCCTGCCGTCGAACGTCTTGATGCAGTCCTGGGCGAAAAGCGAAGGGAAGGACTGACAGGAATCCTTGCGTAAGGAGATTGTGTTGTACACGAACGAACAACTGGCTGACATGGTCAAGCCGGACAAGGTGCACCGCGCGGTCTATGTGGACCCCGGCATATTCGACCTGGAGATGGAGCGCATCTATGGCCGCGTATGGGTCTACGTCGGGCACGAAAGCCAGATCCCGCAAGCCGGCGATTATCTGACGAGCCGCATCGGCCGGCAGGACGTCATCCTGGTACGGGCGGCGGATGGCAAGCCCCACGTGCTGTACAACCGCTGTCCGCACAAGGGCGCGCAGATCGTGCCGCCGGGCGCCGGGCACGTGGACCGGCATTTCCGTTGTCCCTACCACGCCTGGACGTTCAGGCTCCACGGCCCGATGCTGTCGGCGCCGCTGCGGGCCGGCTACGAAGGCACGGCCTTCGATCCCGCCGACGAGGCGTTCTGGCTGCGGCGCGTCGCCCGCGTGGCCAGTTATCGAGGCTTTGTCTTCGCCAGCCTGGCCCAGGGCGGCGACGATCTGGTGGATTTCCTGGGCGGGGCGAAGGCGGCGATCGACAATCTGTGCGACCGCTCGCCTGTGGGCGAGGTGGAGGTGGCCGGCGGCGTGTTCCGCGTCTGGCAGAACTCCAACTGGAAGATTTTCTACGAAAACCTGCACGACACCATGCATGCCGCGGTCACGCACGAGTCCTCCGTCGTCGCGGCCCGCGACGAGTACGAGGCCTCGATGGCCGGCCGGGACATGCCGTTCGTGCTGCACATCATGGCGGGCAACGGCGAGCCCTACCAGTTCTGGGAGAAGCTGGCGGTGCACGCCTTCGACCACGGGCACGGCTACATGGAAGGGATCTTCGATCCCGGCGGCGCGGACCGGGATCCGACCAGCCGTGCCCACCATGAAAGCCTGGCCGCCGCGGTGGGCGAGGCGCGGGCGCGGGAAATACTGGGCATGAACCTGCACAACACCATCATCTACGGCAGCGGGTCGCCCCATACGGTGTTCCAGCAGTTCCGCGTCATCCGGCCCGTCGCGGTCGATCGCACCCTGGTCGAGATCGTCACCTTTCGGCTCAAGGGGGCGCCCGAGGCCGTGTTCGAGCGCGCCGTGACTTACGCCAACACCATCAATTCCCCGTCGTCCAATGTGATGCCCGACGACGTGGAGCTGTACACCCGGGTGCAGAAAGGCAACCGGCTCGACGGCGGGGACTGGGTCAGCATGCACCGTTACTGTGGCACCGACCGGGACATCCCGGGCGGGAAAGTCGCCGTCAACGGCACGAGCGAGCTGCCCATACGCAACCAGTTCGTGGCCTGGAAGGCCTTGATGACCGAAGGTGGGGCAGGATGCGGGGGAGTGGCATGAACGGGATCGGAGCGGCGCAGTTGGACGAGGCGATCCGGCAGCGGCACAGGGTCGAGCAGTTCCTGTTCCTGGAGGCGCGGCTGCTGGATGCCAACGCCTGGGACGAATGGCTGCGGCTGTTCACCCCCACGGGCATGTATTGGGTCCCGCGCATGCGCGGCCAGCAGGACGCCCGTACCCAGGTTTCCCTGTTCCACGAGGACGCGCTGCTGCGCAGCGTGCGCGCGCGCCGGCTGGCCAACCACCGGAACTGGTCGCAACAGCCGCCCACGCATGGGACGAGGACGATAGGCAACGTATCGGTGATCGACCCGGGCCCCGGAACGATCGTGGTCCGTTCGTCGTTCCAGATGCTCGAATGGCGGGCCGACAGCCAGCGCGCGTTCGGCGGCAGCTATACGCACACGCTGCGCGAGGATCCCGCCGCGGACGGGTCGTTCCGGATCGAGATGAAACGGGTGGACCTGGTCAACTGCGACGCGATCCACGAGAACCTCCAGGTGTTCCTGTGATGTCTCTCGATTTCTCGCGCCCCGTCGTGCTGGCGCTGCACTACCAGAACGAAGTCCTGCATCCGGACGGCAGGTTCGCCTTCGGCGTGGCCGGCGACGGCGCCGCGCAGCCGGCGGTGGTGCGGGGCGCGCGCGGCCTGCTGGATCTGGGGCGCCGGCGGCGATGGCCGGTGGTGCACGTGCGCATCGCTTATCGCCCGGATTTTTCCGACGTGACACAGAACTGCGCCATCTTCAGGACAGTGGTGGCGCAGGCGGTCATGGCCGAGGGGAGCTGGGGGGCGCAATTCCTGGAAGCGCTTGCGCCCATGGCGGGCGAGCCGGTGGTGACGCACAACCGCATCAATGCGTTCTTCCGCTCCGGGCTGGAGACCATGCTCGATGCGATGCGGCCGTCGCTGCTGCTCGTGGGCGGGGTGGCCACCAACTCGGTGGTGGAGCACACCGTCCGCCACGCGACCGACCTGGGCTGGCATTCGGCCGTGGTCGAGGACGCCTGTGGCGCCGCCAGTCCAGCGGTGCACACGGCTGCCCTGCACAACCTGCGGCTGCTGGCCGAGGTGGGCCGGCTGGAGGAGATCCAGCGGTTGGCCGAAACATGAACAAAGGAGGCGCGATGACCGAACTGCATGGCAAGGTTGCCCTGGTCACGGGCGGAGCCAGGAGCCTGGGGGCCGGCATTGCCGGGGCGTTCCTGCGCGCCGGCGCGTCGGTGGTGGTGGCCGACATCGATGCCCAGGCGGGCGAGGCCCTGGCGGCCCGACTGCGCACGCAGGTCCGGCCTGGCCAGACGGCGGGCTTCGTGCGCACCAACCTGGCCGAGGACGCCGATCTGGACGGGCTGGTGGACAGCCTGGATCGCGAGTTCGGCCGGCTCGACTGCCTGGTCAACAACGCCTGCATCTACGACGACGCGGGACTGGCCTCGACCCGGGAGCAATGGCTGCGCTCGTTGAACGTGAACGTGGTCAGCGGGGCGCTGCTGGTCGGGCGCGCCGTGCCCCTGCTGCGCCGGGCCGAGCGTCCGGCCGTCGTGAACCTGTCCAGCGTCGCGGGCAAGGTCGGTCAGCTGGGCCGGCTGCTGTACCCCGCGTGCAAGGCTGCCATCCTGCAGGTCACCCGCAGCATGGCGGTAAACCTGGCGCCCGAGGGCATACGCGTGAATGCCGTGACGCCCGCCTGGACGTGGTCCGAGGCCCTGGTGGCCCAGGTGGCAGGAGACCGCGAACTGGCCGATCGCGTCGCGTCCACCTTCCACCCGCTGGCGCGGGTGGGAAACATCGAGGACGTGGCCGCGGCCGTGCTGTTCCTGTGCTCCGGCGCGGCGGGCTTCGTGACCGGTGCCGACCTGCCCGTGGACGGCGGTTACGCGGTGCTGGGCCCCGACCAGGGGCGCTCGCCCGCCTATTGGTTCCAGGCCGCTCGCCAACCGGAATCAGGGCTGGAGTAACGGCCGGGCGGTCCGCTCAGGGTTGTCCGCGCACGCGCCGGCGCAAGGTCTCGTTGGGGGATTCGCCGAAGCGTTCCCGGTAGGCGGCCGCGAAGCGGCCCAGGTGCGGATAGCCCCAGCGATACGCGACTTCCGAGACGCTGTCCGCCGTGCCGCCCTTGAGTTCGTCGCGGATCCGGTCCAGGCGCATGGCGCGCAGCGCGGCCATGGGGCTGACGCCATGCTGGTCCTGGTAGGCCCGGGAAAGCGTGCGCACGCTGACTCCGGCATGGCCGGCGATGTCCTGCAGCGAGACGGTTTCCTGCATACAGGACTCCATGAATTCCTGGGCGCGCCGCACGCAGCGCGGCAATACCCGGCGGGCCTCCGTGGCCGGCCGGTCGCGCAAGCCCTGGGCCTGCGTGTTCAGCAGGTGCCCGATCAATGCCTGCTGCGCGATCCGCAGCCCCATCGGGCCGCCCGGCGCGCCGGGCGCCGGCGCGAGGTGGGAACAGAAATACTCGATCAGCGTGCGCAGCCCCTGGGCGGGTGCGGCATCCAGCGGGATCTCGCGGGCGAAGTCGATCGGATCGTCGACCGGCTTGCCGGTCAGGTGTTCGTATACCTCGTACAGCAGCGCCTTGGGAATCTTGATCAGCAACTGCGTGGTCGACGTTCCCCACTCCAGTTCCAGGGACACGTTCGAGGGCATGATCAGGGTGTCGCCCGGCCGCAGGGACCATTGCCCCTCCCGGCACCGGACGCTGACTTCGCCGCGCAACGCGGATTGGACCAGCACGAAGTCGCGCGACGGCGCGGTCTCCACCGCCACGGCGCCGCCGTATTCCAGCAGGCACATCTGCAGGCCGGCAGTGACGGCGCCATACAGGCGCGCGTCCAGGTGGCGGGCGCGCGGGGTCAGCCGGTGTTCGTTCAGCACGCCGGCCACGCCCGAGCGGACCTCGTCCAGGTCCGACGAGGACAGCAGGACGTGGTTCTTCAGCACGTTTTCCGAGTGGGCGAGATAACCGCCTGCCATGTATTGCTCCCTTGCGCCGGCAACGCGCCGTTCACGTTCGAGCCTACTCCATCTTGATGCCGGCGTCGCGTATCAGTTTCGTGAAGCGTTCCTGTTCCCGGGCCATGGCCTGGGCGACCCGATCGGGGCTGCTGGGCGCGACGATCAGCCCGCGTTCGGCGAAGCGGTCGATCAGCGCGCGGTTGCGCAAGGCCTCGGCCACCTTTTCCTGCATGCGGTCCACCATGTTCCGTGGCGTGGCGGCATGGACGAACAGGGTGAAGTGCGTGGGGATCAGGAGATCGTCCGGCGCGCCCACCTCGCGCAGGGTGGGTACGTCGGGCAACAGCGGCGACCGCTGGGCGGCGCCGATGGCCAGCGCCCGCAGCCTGCCCGAACGGATGTGTTCGAGCACCGTTTCCTGGCCGGTGATGACACAGCCCAGTTCGCCGCCGAGCAGGCCCGCCACGGCGGGGGCGATGCCCCGGTAGGGAACGTCGACCATGGCGATGCCGTAGTGGCGCTTGATCAGCTCCAGGCTGAGATGGTGCACGCTGCCTATGCCCGCCGTGCCCACCGTCAGCGCGCCGGCCTTGCCGCGGGCGAACGCCAGCATCTCGTCCCAGGTCTTGTACGGCGCGTTCGCGCGGCAGACGAAGACCAGGTCGACGCTGGCGACGTCGGTGACGCCGACCAGGTCCTTGGGGTGGTAGGGAAGCTTGGCCAGCAGCGCGGGGTTGACCGTCAACGTCAGGCGATCGTACAGCAGCAGGGCGCCGCCGTTGGGCGGCGCGTTGGCCACGGCCGCGGTGCCGATCACGCCGTTGGCGCCGGGCTTGTTCTCGACGATGACGGTCGATTGCGTGGCCGCGGCCAGCCGTTCGCCCAGGCTGCGCGCGAGCACGTCGGGGCCGCTGCCGGGGGACGAGGGCACGACGATGCTGACGGGGCCGGTGGGCCATGCCTGGGCGCGGCTGCCGTTCGCGGCCAGCGAGAGGGCGCCGATCGAGGACCAGAGCAGGATGCGTCCCAGCCGGGGGAGGGTGAAGGGCCAGACCATGGTGAATCTCCGTGTGAGGTTCCTACGTGGTTGTCGGGACGGCCCACCGGTTGGCGGGGCAGTCTACGCGATACGGGTGGGCAGGGGGGAACGGCTGGCCAGGGCCATCATTTTCCGGACCAGGGCTTCCATCAGGCTTGCGCGTGTGCCGGCATGCCGCGGGTCGTGCCACAGGTTGACGCGTTCGTGCGGATCGTTCGCGAGGTCGTACAGTTCCCCCCACTCGGCGCCCAGGTAGACGCTCAGCCGCCATTGGCGGGTGATCAGCGTGCGCAGCCGGACCGGGCTGTCGAAGCCGCCGAACACGCGCTGGATCTCGTCCTCGATCAGCACGGCGTCGTGCCCCTGCCAGCCGGGATCGTCCAGCGCGGGCAGCAGGCTCATGCCCTGGATGTCGTGGTAGGGCGCCGTTCCGGTCCGGTGCAGCAAGGTCTGTGCGATATCCAGCGTGCCGTGCAGGGCGGCGCTGCGCCGTCCTCCGGGGGCCCGCGGATCGGCCCAGATGAAGGGCACGCGCACCAGCCCCTGGTAGTGCAGCGGGCCCTTGAACAACAGGCCGTGGTCGCCCATGAAATCGCCGTGGTCGCTGGTGAAGGCCACGATGGTGTCGCGGGCCTGGCCGGTGGCTTCCAGCGCCTGCAGGATCCGGCCGATGCAGTCGTCCACCAGGGTGATCATGCCGTAGCTCAGCGCGATGGCTTCCCGCGCCTCGCGGGGCGTGACGGCCACCACGCGCGGCGTGTCCAGGTTCGCCCGGCCGCCGGCGCGTTCGTCGTGCAGCCAGCGCAGATGGGGCGGCGCCTCGGCCGCCGGCGGGGCACAGGTGGGCGGGACGGCGATGCTCCGGGGGTCGTACATGCCCCAGTAGCGGCCGGGGGGCGTGAACGGATGGTGCGGGTCCGGGAACGAGCATTTCAGGAAGAAGGGCTGGGCCGCTCCGCGGGCCGCGTGCGCCTCCAGGTAGGCGGCGCCGCGTTCGGCGATGTAGCGGCTGGGGTAGCACGCTTCGGGCAGGCGCGTGCGCCAGGCCTGGGGCGCCACGTAGCGGTCATCGGCCCGGGCGTGCCGGCGGCCGCGCAGGCCGTCGGCCTCGGGCAGGCGCTGCGCCAGCCAGCGCTGGTAGTCGCCGAAGGCTTCGTCGCCGTGCTCCATGCAAAGCTCGACGTGATCGAAGCCGTAGTAGGGCAGCCGGATGCGGTGCGCCGGGTCGCGCCAGCGGCTGGCGAGTTCCTGTTCGTAGGCCGGACCGTCGCGGCGGTCGCCGGTGGCGTCGGGATGGGCCGGGACCACGGCCCGGCCCTCGTGCGGCGCGCGCTGGACCAGCGGCGGGATGTCCTGCATGTTCTGCAGATGGCTCTTGCCGATCAGCGCCGTCCGGTAGCCGCGCGCGCCCAGCATGGTGGCGAAGGTCGTGTCGTCCAGGCGCAGCGGGATGCCGTTGTGCCGGACGCCGTGCAGCGACGGCATGCGGCCGGTCATCAGCGTGCTGCGGTTGGGCATGCAGATCGGCGAGGCGACGTAGAAGCGGTCGAACACCGTTCCCCTGGCCGCGATGCCGTCGATGTGGGGCGTGCGGACCTGCCGGTTGCCGTAGCACCCGAGGTGGTCGGCCCGGTGCTGGTCCGTCATGATGAGCAGGATGTTGGGCTGTCGCATGGGGCGTCCGCGGTTTCGTCAGCGCAATGTAGAGATGCGCCTTGGGGGCGGCAATCCGAATCGGGCCACGCCTGTCCGGCCCTGGACATTTTGCGGATCGGGGGTTTGTTTCCGGGTAAACGATAGGTAGGGTCCGGTTGTGGCGGCGGCTGATCGCGATCTATTATTTCGAAAAAATAAAATCTTTTATAAAAAAGTGGAGTCCGGCATGGCGCGACACGATGCGTATCGGGAAGAGGTGATCGGCAGGGCCAACGTGGGCGATACCCCGGAACTGGTGGCCTACTACGACGAGCTGGCCAAATACGAGACCGGCGCGCTGTGGACCGTGGCCAACAAGATCGAGCCCTGGCAGCCGAAGTCCGAATCGGTGCCGGTGGTCTGGCGCTACCGCGACCTGCGCGAGCACGTGCTGCGCTCGGTGGACCTGGTCACGCCGGAGCAGGCCGGCCGCCGCGTCATCTACCTGAACAATCCCGGCCGGCGCGAGGTGTCGGCGGCCGTGGGCTGGCTGTACTCGGGCCTGCAGGTCATGCACCCGGGCGAGGTCGCCTCGGCCCACTGCCATTCCTCCAGCGCGCTGCGCTTCATCATGGAAGGGCGGGGCGCCTACACCATCGTCGACGGCCACAAGATGACCCTGGGCGCGAACGACTTCGTGCTGACGCCCAACGGCACCTGGCACGAGCATGGCGTGAGCGAGGAAGGCACGCCCTGCATCTGGCAGGACGGGCTGGACATTCCGCTGGTCAACGCCCTGGAGGCCGGCTTCTACGCGGTGCATCCGGACCTGAACCAGGCCGTGACCCACCCGGTGGACGATTCCACCGCGGCCTGGGGCGGGGTGGCGCTGCGGCCCCATGGCGAGAGTTGGAACAAACCGTATTCGCCGCTGTTCAAGTACGAGTGGGAACCTACCTACGAAGCCCTGCGGCGCTACGCCGCGACCACCGACGGCAGCCCGTACGACGGCGTGCTGATGAACTACACCAACCCGGCTACCGGCGGCCCGGTCATGGCGACCATGGGCGCCAGCATGCAGATGTTGCGCCCCGGCGAAAAGACCCGGGCCCATCGGCACACGGGCAGCTTTCTCTACCAGGTGGCCAAGGGCAAGGGCTATTCCATCATCAACGGCCGCCGCTACGACTGGCAGGAGCGCGACATCTTCTGCGTGCCGTCCTGGGCCTTCCACGAACATGCCAATGCGTCCAGCCGCGACGACGCCTGCCTGTTCTGCTTCAACGACCTGCCGGTCATGCATGCGCTCAAGCTTTACCGCGAAGAAGCGCTGGCGGAAAACGATGGCCACCAACCGCTGATCGGCTAGGCGCCCACACCGATTCGATGCTTGTCATATCCCGCGGGTCCCGCCCGCGGCGGGATTCTTGTCGCCTCGCGCGACCCTATGGAGAAAAAAATGCGTCTTGTGACCTACCGCACCACCGTTGCCGAGCAAGCCCGTCTGGGGGCGGCGGTGGACGACCGCGTGGTGGATCTGGCCCGCCTGGGGGCCGTGGCCGGCGTGCCGCTGCCCGACGACATGCTGGCCTTCATCGACCTCGGTCCGGATGCGGTGCGGTCGGCAACCGAATTGCTGCAGGCCCACGAAGGCAAATGGCCGGTGGGCACGGCGATCCCGGCCGAGAACGCGCTTCTTTTGGCGCCCATCCCGCGGCCGCGCAAGAACATCTTCGGCATCGGCCTGAACTACGTCGAGCACGTGGAGGAGTCCAGCCGTACGCTGGACACCTCGAAGGACCTGCCGACCAAGCCGGTCATCTTCTCGAAGCCGCCCACCAGCGTGATCGGCCCCGGCGAGGCCATCGAGCACAATGCGCGGATCACCCAGCAACTGGATTGGGAAGTGGAACTGGCGGTGATCATGGGCCGCCGCACGCATCGCGTGGCCGAGGCCGACGCGCTGGACTACGTGTTCGGCTACAGCGTGATGATCGACGTCAGTGCGCGCGACTGCCGCCGCGCCGGCCAGTGGATCTATTCCAAGGGCCAGGATACCTACGGCCCCTTCGGCCCCTGCATCGTCACCGCCGACGAGATCCCCGATCCGCACGTGCTGGACCTGTCGCTGACCGTCAACGGCGTGACCAAGCAGAGCTCCAACACCCGCCACATGCTGTTCAAGGTGCCGCATCTGATCGCCGACATCAGTGCGGCCATGACGATGGAGGCGGGCGACATCATCGCCACCGGCACGCCCGAGGGCGTGGGCGCCGGCCGCACGCCGCAGGAGTGGCTGTGGCCGGGCGACGTGGTCGAGGCCCAGGTCGAGAAGATCGGCTCGCTGCGCCATCCGGTGGTCGCCATCTAGGGTCCAAGCCCCCGCGTCCGCGCGGGTTCATTCCAGCTGTTGCAGTACATCCATGGGGAACAACAATGGTCAGGAACATGATCCGGGGCGGACTGTGCGCGCTCCTTTTCGCGGGCGCCGGCGCGGCGCAGGCCCAGGCGCCGGTCAAGATCGGCTTCATCACCACCCTGTCGACGCCCGCCGGCTACATCGGCGAAGACGAACGCGACGGCTTCAGCCTGGCGATCAAGCAGGGCGGCGGCAAGCTGGGCGGCGTGCCGGTCGAGCTGGTGGTCGAGGACGATGCCCTGAAGCCCGCGAACGCCAAGCAGGCCGTGGACCGCATGCTGCAATCGGGCATCAAGCTGTATACCGGCGTGAACTTCTCGAACGTGTTGGCGGCGGTGGCGCCCAGCGTGCTGCGCGACGGCGCCTACTACGTGAGCCTGAACGCGGGGCCCTCGACTTTCGCCGGCGAGAAGTGCGACAAGAACTACTTCGTCGCTTCTTTCCAGAATGACGCCTACCACTCGGCCGGCGGCGCGGCCGCCAACGAGCTGGGCTACAAGCGCGTGGTGCTGCTGGCGCCGAACTACCAGGCCGGCCGCGATGCGCTGGCCGGTTTCAAGCGCACGTACAAGGGCGAGGTGGTGGCCGAGATCTACACCAAGCTCGACCAATCGGATTTTTCGGTGGAGATGGCACGCGTGCGTTCGCTGGCGCCCGATGCGATCTACCAGTTCCATCCGGGCGGCGCGGGCATCAACTTCGCCAAGCAGTATGCGAACGCGGGGCTGACCAAGACCATCCCCATGCTGATGCCGTCCTTCTCGATGGATGGGCGCATGCTGGCCGCTTCGGGCGCGTCGGCCGAGGGTCTCTACACGGTCGGCATGTGGACCACCGAAATGGATAACCCGCAAAGCAGCGCCTTCGTGAAGGCCTTCACCGAGGCCTACGGCCGCAAGCCTACCGACTACGGCATGCAGGCCTACGACACCGCGCTCTTGATCGCCTCGGCGCTGAAGGCCGTGAACGGCGATCTGTCCAAGGGCGATGCCTTCCGTGCCGCGCTGGCCAAGGCCGACTTCCAGACGCTGCGGGGCAAGTTCCGCTTCGACACCAACCGGCATCCTGTCCAGGACTATTACCTGATGCGAATCGAACGCAGCGGCAACGGGTTCGCGCCCAAGATCGTGCGCAAGGTGGTCACCGACGGACGGGACGCCTACGTGGGCCAGTGCAAAGGCTGACATGGCGCTGCTATTCGAACAGCTGCTGAACGGCCTGCAGTTCGGCGCCATGCTCTTCATGCTGGCGTCGGGCCTGACCCTGATCTTCGGCATCATGGGGGTCATCAACCTGACCCACGGGTCGTTCTACATGGTCGGCGCCTATTGCGGAGCGTTCGCGCTGGCCCACACCAACTCCTTTGCCGCCGGCGCGGTGGCCGGCCTGGCGGGCGCCGCGCTGTACGGATTGCTGGTGGAGTTCACGGTGATCCGGCGCCTGTACAAGCGCGACCACTTGTACCAGGTGCTGGCGACCTTCGGGCTGATCCTGTTCACCAACGAGGCGGTCAGCATGATCTTCGGGCGCCAGCCGCCCATGGTCGAGATCCCGGCCTTCCTGCAGGGCACGGTGCCGCTCGCGCCGGGCTTCCAGTATCCGCTGATGCGCCTGGCCTTCATCGTGGTGGGCGCGCTGGTGGCGCTGGGGCTGTGGTTCCTGATCAACCGGACGCGCGTCGGCATGCTGGTGCGCGCCGGCGCCGACGACCGCGAGATGGTGGACGCGCTGGGCATCGACATCCAGAAGCTCTACAGCGTGGTATTCGGGCTGGGCGCGCTGCTGTGCGGCCTGGCCGGGGTGATGGCGGCGCCGCTGCTGGCGGTGGAAATCGGCATGGGCGAACGCGTGCTGATCACGACCTTCGTGGTCATCGTGATCGGCGGCGTGGGCTCGGTGCGCGGGGCGCTGGCCGGCGCGCTGCTGGTCGGCATGGTGGACAGTCTGGGCCGCGCCTATTTCCCGCAGATCCTGGGGGCGATGCTCTCGCCCGAGGTGGCGGACATGCTGGCGGCGGGGCTGGTGTCGGCCAGCGTCTACGTGCTGATGGCGCTGGTACTTATCTTCCGACCGAAGGGACTCCTGGGATGAACCGGATGAGTGGAATCGCGGTACCCGGGCGCGGCGCGCCGGGTCTGTTCACGCAATGGAACCGCCGCGCCGTGTTCGGCTGGGTGGGCCTGTTGCTGCTGGCCCTCGTGCCGGTGGCCTCGCACGCCACCGACACGCCCTACCTGATCAACGCGATGACGCGCTTCGTCATCTACGGGCTGGCGGCGGTCAGCCTGGACCTGGTGCTGGGCTACGGCGCGCTGATCAGCTTCGGCCACGCCATGTTCTTCGGACTGGGCGGCTACGTGGTGGCCATCGTCACCTTCCATGCGGTCGAGGCCGGGCCGTTGTTCGGCTGGGCCGGCAGCACGCAGGCACTGGTCGTCTGGCCCCTCGCGCTGGCATGCTGCGCGCTGTTGGGATGGGCCGTGGGCTACCTGGCGCTGCGTACCAGCGGGGTGCAGTTCATCATGATCACGCTGGCCTTCGGCCAGATGGTGTACTTCATCCTGGTGTCGCTCCAGGTGTACGGCGGGGACGACGGCCTGATGATGTCGCAGCGCAGCCAGTTGCCGGGCATCGACCTGGCCGATCCGGTCAGCTTCTACTACTTCAGCCTGGCCGTGCTGGCGCTGTGGACGCTCTTCTGCGTGAAGCTGGTCAATTCGCGCTACGGCATGGTGCTGCAGGCGCTGCGCCAGAGCGAGCGGCGCGCGGTGAACCTGGGCGTGGCGCCCATGCCGTACCGGCTCAGCGCCTTCGTGATCTCGGCCGTGGGCACCGGCATGGCCGGCATCCTGTGGGCCAACTACGCGGAGCTGGTCACGCCCGACATGGCGGCGTGGACCAAGTCGGGCGAACTGATGGCCATCGTCATCCTGGGCGGCGTGGGCACGCTGCTGGGGCCGATCGCGGGCGCCGCCGTGTTCCTGGGCCTGGAGCAGGCCTTGTCGGCCTGGACCGAGCACTGGATGTTCATCATGGGTCCCATCCTGGTGCTGGTGGTGCTGGCCGGCAAGCATGGGCTCTTCGGCCACTGGCTAGGGAAGCGCCATGGATAGCGCGGTCATGGAAGAGGTGTTGCTGGACGTGCGGGGCCTGCGCAAGTCGTTCGGCGCGGTGGCGGCCACGCAGGACGTGGACCTGACCGTGCGCGCGGGCGAGATCCATGCGCTGATCGGTCCCAACGGCGCGGGCAAGTCCACGCTGATCACGCAGATCTGCGGCGAGATCCGGCCCGATGCGGGCCAGATCCACCTTGCCGGGCGCGACGTGACGGCGATGCCGGCCTACGAGCGGGCGCGGCGCGGCCTGGGGCGGTCGTTCCAGATCACCCAGCTGTGCCTGGAGTACACCGCCATCGAGAACGTCATGCTGTCGCTGACCGTGGGCCCGCGCACGATCTTCTCGATCTGGTCCGATCCCCGGCGCGACGCGAAGCTGGCCGGGCGCGCGCAATCGTGGCTGGAGCGCGTGGGCCTGGCCGACCGCGCCGACGTGCCGGCGGCCGACATGGCCCATGGCGAGCGGCGCCAGCTCGAATTGGCGGTGGCGCTGGCGCGCGAGCCGCGCCTGCTGCTGCTGGACGAGCCCATGGCCGGCATGGGGCCGGAGGAATCGGCGCGGATGACGCGGCTGCTGGCGGGGATGCGCGAGCGCTATGGCATCCTGCTGGTGGAGCACGACATGGACGCCGTGTTCGCGCTGGCCGACCGCATCAGCGTGCTGGTCTACGGCAAGCTCATATTCACCGGCAGCTGCGACGAGGTGCGCCAGCATCCCGAGGTGCGCAGCGCCTATCTGGGAGACGCGGCATGCTGAGCGTGGACGGCATCCGGGCGGGATACGGATCGAGCGAGGTGCTGTTCGGCCTGTCGTTCGAGGCCGGGCAGGGCGAGGTCGTATCGCTGATCGGCCGCAACGGCATGGGCAAGACCACCACCGTGCGCACGCTGATGGGGATGCTGCCCGCGCGCGCCGGCCGCGTGGCCATCCAGGGCCGCGACCTCGCCAACCAGGCGCCGCACACGGTGGCGCGGCTGGGCGTGGGCCTGGTGCCCGAGGGGCGGCGGGTGTTCGGCTCGCTCACGGTGGAGGAAAACCTGGTGGCCACGCGCCGCGCCGGCCGCGGCGCCTCGGACTGGGACCTGCCCCGCATCTACCAGCTCTTTCCCCGGCTGGGCGAACGGCGCCGCCAGTCCTCGCGCACGCTGTCGGGCGGCGAGCAGCAGATGCTGGCCATCGGCCGCGCGCTGATGACCAATCCGCTATTGCTGGTGCTGGACGAGGCCACCGAGGGCCTGGCGCCCATCATCCGCCAGGAGATCTGGCGCTGCCTGGATGTGCTCAAGCGCGAAGGGCTGACCATCGTGGTGATAGACAAGAACCTGGCCGAGATGCGCGCGCTGGTCGACCGCCACCACATCGTCGAGAAGGGGCGGGTGGTGTGGGCGGGCACGCCGGACGAACTGTCGGGCCAGCCGGAACTGGCCCAGCGCTATCTGGGACTCTGATCAAGGACGCGAGGAACATCATGTTGAATCTCCCCCGTTTCAAGGCCGCGGCCGTGCAGGCCGCCCCGGTTTTCCTGGACACCGACGCCACCGTGGACAAGGTGTGCGCGCTGATCGAGGAAGCCGCCGGCAACGGCGCCTCGCTGGTGGCCTTCCCCGAGGTGTTCGTGGCGGGCTATCCGTACTGGAACTGGATCATGACGCCCATCGAGGGCAGCCCGTGGTTCGAGAAGCTGTGCCGCAGCGCCATCGAGATCCCCGGCCCCGAGATCCGGCGCATCGCCGCCGCCGCCCAGGCCTGCAAGGTACACGTGGTGGTGGGCGTGAACGAGCGGGCCGCGCACGGCCTGGGCACGATCTACAACACCCTGGTCACCATCGGCCCCGACGGCAAGCTGCTGGGCCGCCACCGCAAGCTGGTGCCGACCTGGGCCGAGAAGCTGACCTGGGCCAATGGCGACGGTTCCTCGCTGCGCGTGCACGACACCGCCATCGGCCGGCTGGGCGCGCTGGCCTGCGGCGAGAACACCAACACGCTGGCGCGCTTTGCCCTACTGGCCCAGGGCGAACTGGTGCACGTGGCCAGCTACATCTCGCTGCCCGTGGCGCCGGCCGACTACGACATGGCCGAGGCCATACGCGTGCGCGCGGCCGCCCACAGCTTCGAGGGCAAGGTCTACACGGTGGTGTCGTGCTCGACCATCTCGGAAGAGATCGTCGAAGCCATGGCGGCCTCCCATCCGCACACGCGCGACCTGCTGCGCCGCTCGAACAGCGCGTTCTCCGCCATCCTGGGCCCGGATGGCCGCGTCATCGGCGACCCGCTGATCGACCGCGAGGGCATCGTCTACGCCGACGTGGACCTGTCGCGCTGCATCCAGCCGCGCCAGATGCACGACATCATCGGCCACTACAACCGCTTCGACGTGTTCGACCTGCGCGTGAACCGGCGCACCCAGCAGCCCGCGCAGTTCCTGGACGATCCCGATCCGCTGCCGGACGAGTCCTTCGACGCCGTACCGCCTTCCGCGAGCATGCCCGGCGGCGGCGAATTATCATCTGGGAAGTTCTGAATCTGCCGCCCCCCGCGGGGGGCGGGCCTTGCCCAGGAGAAGCGAGTTGAAACCACGAGTGAAGGCGACCCGGCAGGAGTCCGGAGTGCCTTACGATGCGCCGGACGGCGAGGTCGAGGAGATCACCCTGGCCGAGCAGGTCTACCGTTCGCTGCGGCGCGATCTCATCTCGGGGGACATCGAGCCCGGGCAGTCCCTGCGCCTGGAATTCCTGAAGCAGCGCTATGGCATCAGCTTCTCGCCCATTCGCGAGGCGCTGAATCGCCTGCAGAGCGAGCGCATGGTGGTGTCCACCGCCTCGCGCGGTTTCCGGGTCGCGCCGTTCTCGCGCGAGGAAATGTGGGATGCGGCCGAGACCCGCATCCTGATCGACTGCGAGGCCATGCGCCGTTCGCTCAAGAACGGCGACGACGTCTGGGAAACCCGCCTGGTGGCGGCCTACCACGCGCTCAACCTGGCCGCCCGGCGCGTCCACGACATGCCGGCGCCCGACGACGAGGCCAGCGAGATGCTGGAGCAGCGCCACCTGGAGTTTCATCGCGCGCTGATCGCCGCCTGTGGCTCGCGCTGGCTGATGGAGCTGTCGGTGCAGATGTACACGCAGACCGAACGCTACCGCCGCCCCACGCTGCGTGGCCGCTCGGGCTGGGGCGACGTGGGCCGCGACGTCGGCCGCGAGCACCAGGACCTGATGGACGCCGCGCTGGCGCGCGACAGCAAGCGCGCCGTCGCGCTGCTGGCCCAGCACTACCGCAAGACGGTGGCGCTGATCGAACGCTTCACCCCTTTCAAGGATGTTGCCTCGCATGACTCCCAGGAAGCCTGACCTGCTGTTCGCCGACCTGGCCCAGCGCGCCGTGCAGTACAACGCCCGCGCCTCGGTGCCCGACTTCGACGCCTGCGTGCGCGAGTACGCCGAGCTGGCCGACGTGGCGCGCCGGCGCTGCGCCGCGGTAAGCGACCTGCACTACGGCATGGGCGCGGCCGAGCGTCTGGACATCTTCCTGCCCGTGGCCGCGCGCCGGCCTGCGCCCGTGTTCGTGTTCATCCACGGCGGCTACTGGCGTTCGCAGACCAAGGAGGACGCTCCCATCATGGCGCCGGCGTTCAACGCCGCAGGCGTGGCCGTGGTGCCGGTCGAGTACACGCTGCTGCCGGAAGGCACGCTGGCCGAGACCGTGCGCGAGGTGCGCTCGGCCGTGGCCTGGATACACCACCATGCCGACCGCTACGGGTTGGACCGCGACCGCATTTACGTGGGCGGCAGTTCGGCGGGCGGGCACCTGGCCGGCATGCTGGCGGCCACCGGCTGGCAGGATAAGTACCGTGTGCCCGACGATGCGGTCAAGGGTGTGCTGGCGCTGAGCGGCCTGTTCGACCTGCGGCCGCTGTGCGACATCAACATCAACGAATGGCTGCGGCTGTATCCCGACCAGGCCGAGCGCCTGAGCCCGATGTTCTCGTTGCCGCGCCGGGGGCTGCCGGTGATCACGGCCGTGGGCGGGCTGGAGACCGACGGCTTCAAGAACCAGACAGCTGCCTACGAGGCGGCGTGCCTCGAGGCCGGCGTGGACGTCACGCGGGTGGAGGCGGCGCACTGCAACCACTTCAACCTGCTGTGCGAGTTGGCGAAGCCGGATAGTCCGCTGACGCGAACGACGCTGGAGATGATCGGGCGCGGCGCCTGACGGCCAGGGTTCCGTGGCGCGGGGGGCGCTTATATAATCAGCGGCTTCCGGGCCCGAGCCATCATGAACCAGCCACCCCCTTCGTCCCGTTCGCCGCTCGCCACGCCGGCCCAGGCCGAAGGCTACCTGCCGCATGCCCTGAGCCGGCTCATGAACGGGCTGAACGCGCGCCTGATGAAGGCCCTGCGGCCCACCGACCTGACCATCCAGCAGTTCCGCGTCATGCAGTTCCTGCGCTGGGTGGACGTGGCCTCGATCAGCGAGATCTGCAAGGGCACCGTCATCGAGCAATCGGTGGTCAGCCGCATCGTCGACCAGCTCCAGCAGCGTGGCTTCGCCTCGCGCAGCCGCAGCGCCGCCAGCGGCCGGGTGGTCGAGGTCAGGCTGACGGCGGTGGGCGTGGCGGTGTACGACGCGCTCGATCCGCAGGCGCGCAGGATCGTCGAGGTTACCGCGTCGGTGCTCGAACCGGCCGAGCAGCGGCAGTTGCATGCCTTGCTGGGCCGCTTGTTCGAACAGGTACAGAAGCTGGAACAGGAAGACGGCGACCAGGCCTGACCACCGTCAGGCGTGCAACTGCTCCAGCACCTTGCCGCGCGTCTCGATGCCCAGCCAGGCCACCGCCAGCGCCGTCAGCAGCGGCACGGCGCCCAGCACGTAGAACGCCAGGTCCATGCTGCCCTTGGCCATCAGCGCGGCCACGATCATCGGCGCGATCATGGCAGACAGCTTCACCCAGGTCCCGCCCAGGCCGCATCCCAGCGCGCGGATGCTGGTGGGATACATCTCGGGCGTATAGACGTAGGAAATGATGAAGCCGCAGGCCAGGAAGCCCCAGGCCAGCGAGCACAGCGTCGCCACGACGTAGATGCTTTGCCCCGATAGGGCACCAGCCAGCGCCAGCGTGACGGCGCACAGCAGGAAGGCGGCGACGATGACGGGCTTGCGGCCGAACCTGTCCACGGTCAGCGCCGCCACCAGCGAGCCCACCACGCCCAGCGCCGAGGCCCCCAGCGACAGGTTCAGCGCCTGTTGCAGCGGCACCTTGTAGACCGTCTGGTAGATGGTGGGCAGCCAGGTCGACAGGCCATACTGGATGAAGCCGCACGATGACCACAGCAGCGCCACGACGACGTTGCGGCTCAGATAGGCCCGGCTGAACAGGTCGCGCACGGTGCGGCGCGGATGGGAGGCGAGCATGGCGTCGTAGCGGTGCGCGTCTTCCGGTTCGGCCAGCGTCACGCGGGCGCTGGACTCGAAGCGCGCCAGCGCGGTGTCGGCATCGGCCAGCCGTCCCTTTTCGGCCAGCCAGCGGGGCGACTCGGGAATCACGCGCGGCAGCACGAACATCAGGACCACGGGTACGCCGCCCAGGTAGTACATGATCTCCCAGCCGTGGCGCGGCACCAGCCACGCGCCCAGGGCGGCCGAGGCCAGGAGGCCGATGGGGTAGATGATCTCGTACAGCAGCACGAAGCGTCCGCGGTTGTGGGCGCGGGTGATCTCGTTGATGTAGGTGGCGGCCACCGGCAGTTCGCCGCCCAGGCCTATGCCCTGTATTATCCGCAGCAGCAGGAAAACCTCGAACGAGGGCGCGAAGCCGCAGGCGATGCTGGTGATGCCGATGATGCCCGAGCTGTAGGCGATGGCGCGCACGCGGCCGTGACGCTGCGCGTACAGGGGAAAGAGAAAGGTGCCGATCAGCTGGCCGACCGCCGCCGCCGCGATCAACAGGCCGATCTGCGTCGAACTCAGGCCCCACTGCTTGATCAGCAGCGGCAGCGTGGTGGCGATCGCGATGGCGTCGAAGCCGTCGAAGAAGGTGGCCATGCCCACCAGCAGCCGCGCGCGTATCTGCATGCTGCTGGCGGTCAGTCGCTCGATGCGGGCGATGATGTGGCCGCTGGTCAAGAGCGTCGCGCGCGGGCCGTCGGCCGCGGCGCCCAGGGAAAGATCGGAAACACCCATGCGTATCCCCTGTCGGGTTGATCGTGAACGGTGGGAGGGCGGGCGGCGCGGGGCCGTGCTTCAGGTCCCGGTGGGGGAATGGTGGGCGGTGCGCATGCGCTGCTCGAGCAGCCAGTGCGAACGGCCGGCCAGGTTGAACGTGAAGGACCGCAGCCGTTCCGGCCACCGGCCCACGGCGCCGTAGAAGCGCGAGACACGCTGCGTGTGTTCGGTCAGCGGCCGTTCGCGTGCCTCCCAGCGCCGCAGCGCGCTGCCCAGGTCGGGGTCCTGGTCCACCGCGACCGCCAGGCCCAGCGCGTTCATCATCGCGCACCCGCCGCCCTGGCCCAGATTGGGGGCCTGGGCATGGGCGGCATCGCCCACCACCGCCACCCGGCCCGACGACCACGTGCGCAGGTGGATGGTCTCGAACGGATCCCAGCGCCCCAGCGTGCCGATGCGTTCGAGCAGCGGCCGCAGGTGCGGGAACGAGGCACCCCAGGCGCGCGCATCCAGCGGCAGGGCATGGCCGGCGCTGTCGTCCAGCAGCGTCGTCAGCGCCAGATACAGCCATGGCTTGCCGCAGGGCACGTACAGCAGCCGGCGCTTGCCGGACCAGTGCTCGACGATCTCGTCGGCGGAGTCGACGGCGTCGCCGTGGCGTGGCATCAGCACGCGGATGGCGCCGTCGCCCATGGCGACGCGCGATTTCAAGAGGCCCAGCGCATCGCGGATGCGCGAGTTCACGCCGTCGGCGGCGATGACCAGGTCGGCGGTGGCGCGTTCGCCGCCGGCCAGTGTCAGTTCGCCGCGCGGCGTGGCCGACACCACCTCGGAATTCATGACGATCTCGGCCCCGGCCCGCCGCGCCGCCTGGGCCACCGCTTCCAGCAACTGCTGCCGGACCACGGTGTAGACCCGGCCGTCCTGGCTGGTGTTCAGGCGGGCCAGCAGCCTGCCCTGGGCGTCGCGGGTCTCGCGCGCCGGGGCCTGGTGGCCGCCCGCCACCGCTTCGTCGTAGGCGCCGATGGCGCGCAGCACCTTCAGGCCGTTCTCGAAGATGAAGATGCCGGCGCCGGCGGTGCGCAGGCTGCCCGCCCGTTCATGCACGCGGACCGACCAGCCGCGCTGTGCCAGCGCGGCCGCCGCGGTCAGGCCCGCGAATCCGGCTCCGGAGATTTCTGCGTGACGCCTTGCCATCTGCTGACTCCTGGGGGCGAGCGGTTCTCGCCATGACGGCTAAGTTAGACTCTTTGTTTTATATATGCAATTACATTTAAATAAATTGGGACTAGGAAAAACACCAATTAATGACTAATTAATAGCGAATTCAAATTCAAATGTAGTTGCATGTATTTGGTGCGTGCGCTACCTTGTCCCCCATCGCGGCCCGCAACGGACCGCCTCTTTCGGAGCATCCATGGCGCTCGACGACCTGCCGGCACTCCCTCCCCTGCTGCACCCCGGCGCGGCCGACTATGCCCGCCGCGCGCTGGCCGCGGCCGCTGATGTCATGGGCCGGTGCCGCGTCCTGGCCGACCAGCCTTACGGCGGCGACTACTGGCAGAAAGTCGACGCCTACCTGCCCGCTGCGCCGCGCGGCCCGCTGCCGGTGCTGCTGTACTTCCACGGCGGGGCCTGGATGAACGGCTACAAGGAATGGATGGGCTATCTGGCGCCGCCGGTACTTGCCATGCCGGCCGTGTTCGTCTCCGCCTCGTACCGGCTGGCGCCGTCCGTGCGCATGGGGCAGATCGTGGACGACTGCGTGGCCGCGCTGCGCTGGGTCCACCGGCATTGCGCCGCGCTGGGCGGCGACCCCGGCCGGATCGCGGTGGGCGGACATTCGGCGGGCGGCCATCTTGCCGCGGTGCTGGCCCTGCGCCCGGACCTGTGCCGCGACGCGGGGCTGCCGGGCGATGTGATCAAGGCCTGCCTGCCGTCCAGCGCGCCGCTGGACCTGGATTTCCTGCAACGGCCCGCCACCGAGGCGGACCGCAGGATGCAGGCCGCGCTGGGCGGCGACCTGGATGACTGGAGTCCGGCGCGGCACGCCGCCGGCAATACCGTGCCCTTCCATGTGGCCTGGGGCGAACACGATTTTCCCCGTACCCGCGAACAGAACAGGGTTTTCGTCCGCGTCCTGGCCGAACAGCCCGGCGCCCGCGTGAGCTGGCAGGAGCTGCCCGGCGACCATTTCACCTCGCACGAAGCGTGCGCCGATCCCGCCGGCGAGTGGCCGCGCGCGGCCGGCCGCCTGCTTTCGACCCTCACCACAGGAAAACCACAATGAACCAGGGAGCCATCTTCCAACCCCGCCGGCTGGGGCACGTGAACCTCGTCGTGGCCGATCTGCAGCGGTCCATCGACTTCTACCGCGACGTTTGCGGCCTGAACCTGGAGTTCACCGAAAGCGGCCTGCGCGCCGCCTTCATGGGCACCGGCCATACGCCCCACGACGTGGGCATGATGGAGCGCACGAGCGAGGCGCGCCAGGGCCGCGACGGCCACACGCAGATCGCCAGGGGGGCGGCGCGGGCGGTCAACCTGAACCACATCGCCTGGGAGATGGACACCGAGGCCGAGCTGGTACGCGCCTACGAACGCGCGCGCGCCGCCGGCATTGCGGTGCCGCGCACGCTCGACCACCAGATCGCCCACAGCGTCTACCTGAAGGATCCCGACGGCAACACCAACGAGTTCTACGCCGACACCATCAAGGATTGGCGTGCCGTCCTGCATGGCGACGTGGCATTGATCACCTCGACCTGGAAGCCGGGAGGCGAGGCACCCGCGACCGACCGGCGCTGGAACGCCGAGCCCGACCGCCGGCCGGTGCCCGGCGCGGTCATGCAGCCCCTGCGGCTGTCGCACGTGGTGCTGACGACGACGTCGCTGGCGCCCATGGCGGCCTTTTATACCGAGGTGGCGGGGCTGGAGACGGTGGCGCGCACCCAGGGCGGCATCCTGCTGCGCGCCTCGGGGCATCCGACCGCCTATCAACTGGCGATCATCCAGGGCGAGGTGGCCGGCATGCACCACTACGGCTTCGACGTGGCCGGCGGCGCGGACCTGGACGCGGCCGCCGGTCGGCTCCGGTCGCTGGGATGCCTGGTGGGCGCCCCGGCGGCGCGGCGCCTGACGGCCGTCGATCCCGATGGCTTCCTGGTGGCGTTCGCGCAGGGCGGGGCGGCCGATCTGGCGATGCTGGAAGACGCGCTGGGTACGGCCTAGACGGCCGGCGGCGTCCCGCCCCGACACGCGCGATGGGCGGAGCCGCGCAGTTGCCGTATGCCCGGGCCGACCGGCGGCCGGCGATTGCCGGGGTGGCGCGGGTCGGCGCCCCAGATCGCCTGGTAGGTATCGATGCACCAGCCCCGGCATTGCAGCCACGCGAACGCGCCGGCCCAGGCCAGGCTCCAGGCGCCGATCAGCACCGGCATCCAGCGCGGCGCGTTGACGTGCAGCAGCCCGGTGGCGATCGCCACGGCCGCCACGGCCAGCGCCAGATAGCCCGCCAGCTTGTGCGCCGCTTCGAACACGACGCGCCGGCCGGTCATGTCGTAATGGTCGCCCGGTTCGTCCGGACTTCCCTTCGAGCCGCGCAGCACGCCGCCCAGCACCTGGAGGGCGGCCAGCGCGCAGGTGGCCCAGGCCGAGACGCGGTGCAGGCGGGCCAGTGCTTCGTCCGACCCCGACACCTGCCAGACCAGCGTCACCGCAGCCGCGGTCAGCAGCACGCCGCCGATCTGGAGCGCGAGATGCGCATGCCACCACCACTTGTTGTCCAGCGCCGCCGGCCACGCCTGCCGCGGCGTGACCTTGAAGAAGCGCGCGGCCAGGATGCCCAGCGGGATCATGACCGCCCAGGCCAGCACCATCGCGCGGGCATGCCAGGCCTGGATCATGTCGATGCGATGCGGCCGGCCGTCTACCATTGGCTGTTGCAGCCACGCCAGCGGGTCGGAGCCGGCCACCCAGGCCAGCACGGCCAGCGCCACCAGTGCGACCAGGGCCGCCGCGCCGGCCCCGGCCAGCACGCCGGGAGCGGGTCGCAGCGGGCCGCGTCCGAGCGGGTCATTGTTCATTGAGCAGCTTGACCTCTTCGCCCGGGATGGGGGTGTAGCTGCTGCCGCCCCGCTTCAGGATGCGCTCGGCGCCGCCGTGCTGGACGATCAGCGCTGCCTGGTCCCGCTTGGCACGCCGGTCCACGGCCTCGGGGTCGAGCAGGCCGCGCAGGTGCGTCTCGAACCCGGCCAGCAGCGGCGCGCTTTCGGGCTTGCCCGCCAGGTCGTGCAATTCCTCGGGGTCCTGTTCCAGGTCGAACAGCTCGGGCGCGTAGCCGGTGTAGTGGATGTACTTGTGGTGGCCACGGCGCAGCATGTAGGCGGCGCTGACCGAACCGGCCGCGTGGTATTCGCTCAGGATGGTGCGGTGGGCGTCGTCCGGCCCGGCGGCGATCTCCAGCAGGGACTTGCCGGGCAGCCCCGCGGGGCAGGCCAGTCCGGCCGCCTGCATGACGGTGGGATACATGTCCACGTGCGAGACCGGCGTGCGCACCTTGCGGCCGGCCTCGAAGCCGGGGCCGCTGGCCAGCATGGGGATGCCGGCGGATTCCTCGTACATGGTCGACTTGCCCCACAGCGACCGCGAGCCCAGGTTGTCGCCGTGGTCGGACAGGAAGATGACGCGGGTGTCGGCGGCCAGTCCGCTGGTCTCCAGCGCGTGCAGGATGCGTCCGACGTTGTGGTCCAGGAACGAGCACAGTCCGAAGTACGAGGCGATGGCGATGCGCCGCTGCTCGTCGCTTTCGAAATGCGAGTCGAAGCGATAGCAGTCGTTCCAGGCCTGTATCCAGGGATGCAGCGGGCCCGATGCGCGCTTGGGCAGCGGGATGGCCTGGGGGTCGTACATCGCGTAGAACTCGGGCGGCGCGATCAGCGGCGAATGGGGCGCGATGTAGGAGGTGAACAGCACCCACGGCTGGTCCTGGCGCTGCCGGCCGCGCGCCTGCAGCCACTCGACCGTCTTGTCGGTGATGTCGCGGTCGTAGCGGGTATAGCTGCTTTCGCCGGGCCCGATGCTCTTGGCCAGGTCGGCCGACTGGTGGCGGATGGGCAGCGGGTCGCGTATCAGACCGTACAGGTCGCCCACCCCGGCCTCGATGTGCATGGGGATGATCTGCTCGGTGAAGCCGCCGTCGATGTCGTCGCCGGTATAGTGCAGCTTGCCGATGGACACCGCCAGCCGGCCGGCGTCGCGCAGCGCGTGGGCCCAGCTCGGGACGCGGCCGTCGTAGGCGATGGCGTTGTCCCAGTAGCCCGTCTCGTGCACGTGGCGGCCGGTGGCGAAGGCGGCCCGCGCCGGCACGCAGATGGGCGAGCTGGAATAGGCGGCCTCGAACGAGGTGCTGCGCGCCGCCAGCCGGTCCAGGTTGGGAGTGCGGACCATGGGATGGCCGTTGTAGCCGAGCACCTTCTTGTTGTGCTCGTCGTCCATGATGATCAGCAGGTTGGAGGGTTTCATCTACTGTGCCTTGATGCCGTTGTCGTCGACGATTTTCGTCCAGCGCGCGGTTTCCGCGGTGACTTTTTCGGCCAGTTCCTTGCCGGTGCTGCCCGTGGGCGCGGCGCCCAGCGATTCGAACTGCTTTTTCACCTCGGGAGACTGCAAGGCCTTGTTCACCGCCGCCTCCAGCGTGGCGCGCACCGGCGCGGGCAGGCCGGCCGGCGCGAACAGCGCGTGCCAGTTGTCCACGTCCAGCTCGGGCAGCCCGGCTTCCGGCGCCGACGGCACGTTGGGGAATTGCGGGAAACGCTGGCCGGCGGTCACGAACAGCGGTGTCACGCGCTTGGCCTGCACCAGGCCGATGGCGGCGGCGATGCCGGCGAAGCCGATCTGGGTCTCGCCGCCCGCCACCGCGGTCAGCGCCGCGCCGCCGCTCTTGTAGGGAACATGCAGCAGTTCCGTGCCCATCTGCTTGCCCAGCAGCACGCCGGCCAGGTGCTGGGGGCCGCCCACGCCGGGCGACGAATAGCTGTACGAACCCTTGGCAGCCTGTTTCAGCTTGGCGCGCAACTGTTCGACGCTGGCGATGCCGGTGGCGGGGGACGCCACCAGCACCAGCGGCACCGAGGCGACCATGCTGATGGGGGTGAAGCTTTCGGTGGGCTTGTACTTGATGGGGTAGAAGGATGGGGCCAGCGCGATGTTGGACACCGTGCCCATCAGCAGCGTGTAGCCGTCGGGCGCGGCCGAGGCCACCGCATTGGCGCCTATGGTGCCGGTGGCGCCGGCGCGGTTCTCGACGATGATGGCCTGCCCCAGTCCCGCGGACAGTTCCTTGCCCAGCACGCGGGCCAGCACGTCGGGCGCGCTGCCGGCCTCCGAGCCGACGATGATCCTGACCGGCTGGCTGGGAAAGTTGCCCTGGGCCTGGACGGCGGGCGCGGCTAGCAGCGTGCAGGCGGCGGCCAGGGCCAGCCTGTGGCGGGTGGGGAAGTGCATGTTTGTCTCCTGGATGGTTTTCAGCTTGCGATGTAGGCGGTCTTGACCGTGGTGTAGAACTCGGCCGCATGGCGGCCCTGCTCGCGCGGGCCGTAGGACGAAGCCTTGGTCCCCCCGAAGGGCACGTGATAGTCGACGCCGGCCGTGGGCAGGTTCACCATCACCATGCCCGCCTGGGCGTGCTGCCGGAAATGCGCGGCGTACTTCAACGAGGTCGTGCAGATGCCCGAGGCCAGTCCGAACTCGGTGTCGTTGGCCAGGTGCAGGGCCTCGTCGTAATCGCGGGCGCGCAGCACGCTGGCAACGGGGCCGAAGACTTCCTCGCGGTTGATGCGCATGCCGGGCTCGGTGCCGGCCACCAGCGCGGGCGCTTGGAAATAGCCCGTGGTGTCGCGCTCCAGCGTTTCGCCGCCGGTGATGGCCTGCGCTCCCTCGCGCCGGGCGATGTCCAGGTAGGACAGGTTCTGCGCCAACTGGCGCTCGTCCACGACCGGGCCGATGTCCACGCCGGCCCGCAACGCGTGGCCGACGTTCAGCGTGGCCATGCGTGCCTGCATCGCCTTCACGAAGCGGTCATGGATGTTCTCGGTCACGATCAGCTTGCTCGACGCCGTGCAGCGCTGGCCGGTGGAAAAGTACGAACCCTGCACCGCGGTTTCCACGGCCTGCTCCAGGTTGGCGTCGTCCAGCACCACCAGCGGGTTCTTGCCGCCCATCTCGCATTGCACCTTGGCGCCGCGCGCGGCGGCCCCGGCGATGATGCGGCGGCCGGTGGCCACCGATCCGGTGAAGCTGATGGCCTGCACCTCGGGGGAGTCGACGAATGCCTGGCCCACGGCCGAGCCCGCGCCCATGACGAGGTTGAACGCGCCCTTGGGCAGCGCGGTGCGCGACAGGATCTCGGCCAGCAGCCAGGCCGAACCCGGCACCAGTTCGGCGGGTTTGAAGACCACGGTGTTGCCGTAAGCCAGCGCCGGCGCGATCTTCCACGCGGGGATGGCAATGGGGAAGTTCCACGGCGTGATCAGGCCGACCGTGCCCACGGGCTGGCGGAACACTTCGACGCCGACGTTGGGCCGCACCGAGGGCAGCAGGTCGCCGGGCGTGCGCAGCGCTTCGCCGGCGAAGAACTTGAAGATCATGGCGGCGCGCGCGACTTCGCCCATGCCCTCGGGCAGGGTCTTGCCTTCCTCGCGCGACAGCATGCGGCCGATCTCTTCCTTGCGCGCCAGCAGTTCGTTGCCGACCGCGTCCAGCACGTCGAAGCGCTGCTGGGGCGTGGACGCGGCCCAGGCCGGCCGGGCCCGCGCCGCCGCGGCGATGGCGCGGTGCGCCAGCCCGGCGTCGGCCTGGGCGTACAGGCCGATTACGTCGCTGGTGTCCGAGGGATTGACGTTGGGGCGGGCCGAGACGCCCGGCATCCATTCGCCGTCGATGTAAAGATGGTATTCGGGTGTGTTCATGTCGGTTCTACAGGGACGTGACGCCGACCACGGCCGGCGCGGGCTCGAAGCGGACGGCGTTGCGCAGGGGGCGGCCGAAGCCGTCCAGCGAAATCTCGAAGCGGTCGCCGTCCACGGTGCGGATCTGGTCGGAGAAGCTCAGCGTGGCCGTGCCGAAGTAGTGCACGTGCAGGTCGCCGGGGCGGCGGAACTGCGGGTACTTGAAGTGGTGGTGTTCCAGGTTGGCCAGGGTGTGGCTCATGTTGGCCTCGCCGGTGACGAAGGGCTTTTCCCACAGGACCTCGCCGCCGCGCACGATGCGGCTGGCGCCCCGCAGGTCGGCGGGCGGCTCGCCCAGCAGCAGTTCCGGCCCGAACGCGCAGGGCCGCAGCTTGGAATGCGCCAGCCACAGGTAGTTGAAGCGCTCGGTCAGGTGGTCCGAGAATTCGTTGCCCACGGCGAAGCCGATGCGGCGCGGCGCGCCCTGGTCGTCGATCACGTACACGCCCACCAGCTCGGGCTCCTCGCCCGCGTCCAGCGCGAAGCCGGGCACGGGGAAGTCGCACTCCGGCGCCACCAGCAGGCTGCCGTCGCCCTTGTAGAACCACTCGGGCTGCGCGCCCGCCTGGCCCGCCGCCGGCTTGCCGCCCTCGACGCCCAGCTTGAACATCTTCATGGAGTCGGTCAGGTTGGTGTCTTCCTGCAGCTTGGCGTGCATGGCATCGCGCGAGGCGGCGCTGCCCAGGTGGGTCAGGCCGGTGCCCGAGATCAGCATGCGGGCGGCGTCGGGATGGGTGACCGGCGGCAGCAGGCGCCGCTCGTCCACCAGCGACTGGTAGCGGACGCGGCGGCCCGAGTCCAGGCGCCGGACCAGCGCTTCCAGCGCCACGCCTTCGCGGGCCGCCTGCAAGGCCAGTCCGTACACGCCCTCGCGGGCGCCGCTGACTTCGATCTCGTCGTCGCCGGCCACGACGCCCACGCAAAGCTGACCGTCCTCGATGAATTGGATGACGCGCATGGTCTTTACTCGCTGATCTGGAATTGATCGAGATAATCGGTGTTCAGGGTCAGGCCCAGGCCCGGCAGCGTGTCGTCCAGCTGCAGGAAGCCGTCCTTGGCGACCGGCTCGCCCTTGAAGATGTAGTAGAAGAGCTCGTTGCCCACTTCCACGTCGAACTGCGGGAAGTATTCGCTCATGGGCGAGGCCAGCGTGCTCATGGTCAGGTGGTAGTTGTGCATCTGGCCGGCGTGCGGGATCACGGGTATCGAATGCGCCTCGCACAGCGCATTGATCTTGTGGGCCGCGGTAATGCCGCCGACGCGGTTGGTGTCGTACTGCACGACCGACACCGCCTTCTTGTCCAGCAACTGGCGAAAGCCATGCAGCGTGAATTCGTGTTCGCCGCCCGAGATGGGAATGGCGCTCAGCCGCGACAGTTCGGCATAGCCGTCCACGTCGTCGGCGATGACGGGTTCCTCCAGCCAGCGCGGCTCGAACTTCTCCAGCTTGGGCAGCATGCGGCGCGCGTAGTCCAGGTCCCAGCCCATGTAGCACTCCAGCATCAGGTCCGACTCGTAGCCGATGACCTCGCGCACGGCCTGCACCGACTTCAGGTTCTCGGCCACGCCGCGCGTGCCGTGGTTGGGGCCGTAGCCGAAGCGCATCTTGAAGGCGGTGAAGCCCTGGTCCAGGAAGGTCTGCGCCTCTTCCTGCATGGCCTTCAGGTCGCCCCGGTACAGCTTGGAGTAGTAGCAGGGGATGCGTTCCTTGGTGCGGCCGCCCAGCAGCTTGAACACCGGCTTGTTCACCGACTTGCCCAGGATGTCCCAGATCGCCAGGTCCACCGCCGAGATGGCCGCCATGGCCACGCCCTTGCGGCCCCAGGCCAGCGTGGAGCGGTACATGCGCTGCCACAGGTATTCGTAGTCCCAGGGGTCCTGGCCGACGACCAGCGGGGCCAGGTACTGATCGATGATGGCCTTGGCGATATGGGGCGCCAGCGCGACGTTGCCCAGGCCGACGATGCCGTCGTCGGTCTCGATCTCGACCACGGTCCAGCCGTGGAAGCGGAAGGTCTTCATGGAATCGCCGCGGTCGTACAGGGCGTCCATGGCGTTGGAGCAGAAGTTGGCCTGGGGCGGAACGGTCTTGCCCTTCCATTCGAAGACACGGGCGCGGACGGATTGGATTTTCATGATGGTTCGCAGAAAGGAAGTTATCGGGTGGCGGCCTGGCGCTGGGCCAGGCCCATGCGGCAGGCGATGGCGTAGGCGTTGGCGATGGCGTTGTCGTCGGCCCGGCCCTGGCCGGCGATGTCGTAGGCCGTGCCGTGGGCGGGCGTGGTGATGGGAATGGGCAGCCCGCCCTGGACCGTCACGCCCTTGGAGAATCCCAGCAGCTTGATCGCGATCTGGCCCTGGTCGTGGTACATGGTGACGACGGCGTCTACCTGGCCGTCGCGGGCCTTCAGGAAGATGGTGTCGGCGGGATACGGGCCTTCGATGGGCAGGCCTTCGGCCACCAGTTCGCGCACCGCGGGTTCGATGATCTCGACTTCTTCCCGCCCGCAGGTGCCGCCATCCCCGCCATGCGGGTTGAGCGCCGCTACCGCGACGCGCGGGGTTTCGATGCCGTTGGCCAGCAGCGAGCGGTGGATCAGGCGCGTGGCGTCCTTGATGCGGTCCTTGTCGATATAGCGCGGCACGTCCTTGATGGGGATGTGCGACGAGATGCGCGAGGTCCACAGCGAGCCCATGGTGTTGAACTCGCAGAAATAGGTCGTCACGCCCAGGTATTCGGCGAAATGATGCAGCTCGTCCTCGTGGCGCAGGCCGCCCAGCTTCATCGCGTGCTTGTTCAGCGGCGCGAAGCAGATGGCGTCGATCTCGCCGCCCGTGGCAGCGGTCATGCAGCGGTCCAGCACTTGCAGCACGGACTTTCCGCCCGCCGCCCGCGCCGTGCCCACGATCACGTCCACCGGGTCCACGGTGTCCATGGGCAGGAAGGCGGGCACGCCGCTGTCGGGACGCGCGCGGACTTGCGCGAAATCTTCCACGGGGCGGGTTTCGACCCGCACGCCGGCCACGCGCTGGCCTTGCTGCCAGAGCCAGGGGTCGCCCACCAGCACGATGTTGGCCTGGCGCGGGACGTCCGGCCGCGACAGCAGCCGGGCGACGAGTTCGGGACCGATGCCCGCCGGGTCGCCCAGGGTAAGCGCGACGACGGGACGAAGAGGGGTAGTCATGGAGTGTCAGCCATCAAGAGGGTCAAGGGTTCAGATCCGGACGATCCGGGAGACGTCGGGTTCGCGCTGCGTGGCGATGAAGCGCGTAAAGCGCAGCGATTGCAGGTCCAGCACGCCGACGCGGTCGTCGTCCTGCGAGATGTAGGCCAGCGGCCGGGTGGGGTCGAGCGACAGCGCGATGGCGCGCGCGTCCATCTTCACGTGGCCCGTTTCCTGCAACGTGGCGGGGTCGACTACCGAGACGCTGCGGTCGCCGTAGTTCGTCACCAAAAGGCGGTTGCCGGCGCGGTAGATGCGGGTCGCGTCCTCGCGCGAGGGCACGGTCAGGCGCACCTGCATCGTGTCGGTGTCGATGGCCGACAGCGTGTTGCTCCAGCGGTTGCTGACGAACAGCGTGCGCTCGTCCTCGCTCAGGCAGCAGCCCTCGGGCTTGAGGCCGGGGTGGCAGGCCACGGGCTGGGACAGCGGCTCCCAGGGGCGCAGCTTGGTCACCGTGTGGCTGAGCAGGTTCATGCTGAAGGCGGTCTGGCCGTCGCGCGTCAGAGCGAACAAATGGCTTTTCACGCCGCCCGAGGGCATGGCGCGCTTGGGCGCCGTGTCGGTGTCGGGCTGGTCCAGCACCAGCAGCATGGCCTTTTCCTCGCTCAGCGCGTAGAGCCGGTCGTGCTGGTCCATCTGCATGCCGTGGATGCGGTTGAACGGAAACAGGTCTATAGACCTTACCAGTTGGGCCGAACGAATATCGATCTGCAGGATCGCGGATCCCCCCGGGCCGACGTGGCCGGAGGTCTCGACGCCGTAGTGCCCCACGTAGACATGGCGCTGGGCCGAGTCGATCGCGAACTCATGCGGGAAATCAGGAAGAGGCAGGCTGCGCAGCCGCTCGCCCGACTCGGGGTCGTACCAGCTGATGCAGTGCGAACATTTTTCTACCAGTAAAAGGATGTCTTGGCTCATGGCGGGATCTCAGGAATGACCGTGCGTGTTCAGGCGGATGCGGTACAGCGACGTCGACGCGCAGATGTAGAGTTCGTCGCGCGCGGCGCCGCCGAAAGTCAGGTTGCCGACCTTCTCCGGGACGGGGATGCGGGCCAGGCGGGTGCCGTCGGGGTGGTAGACCTGGACGCTGTCCTCGCTGCTGGTGTAGACCCAGCCGCGTTCGTCCACCCGTATGCCGTCGGCCAGCCCCGGCTCGACCACGGCGAATACGCGGGGGCGGGCCAGCGTGCGCCCGCCGGTCACGTCGAAGGCGAGAATGTGATGGTTGCCGCCGCCGTCCTGGCGCAGCGCTGCCGAGGTGTCGGTCACGTACAGCACGCTTTCGTCGGGCGAGAACGCCAGGCCGTTGGGTTCTTCGGCAAGGTCGCTGGCGACGTCCAGCGCGCCGGTGGCCGGGTCGTAGCGGAACACGTAGTTGGCGCGCAGCTCGGACGGCGCCTGGTGGCCTTCGCGGTCGGACAGGATGCCGTAGGGCGGATCGGTGAACCAGATGCTGCCGTCGCGCTTCTCGACCAGGTCGTTGGGCGAATTCAGGCGGCGGCCCTGGTAGCGGTCGACCAGCACCTCGGGCGCGCCGGGCCGGCCGTCGCTGTCGAAGCGCGTGCGCAGGATGGCGCGCATGCCGTGCGAGCAGTGCAGCAGCGAACCGTCCGCCGAAGCCGTGTGGCCGTTGGTGAACTCGACCCGGTCGCGCCAGACCCGTCCGCCTTCGCGCTCGTCCCAGGCCAGGATGCGGTTGTTGGGGATGTCGCTCCACAACACCATGCGCCGCGCGGCCAGCCATACGGGGCCTTCGCTCCAGGTGGCGCCGGTGTACAGGCGCTCGAGCCGGCTGTCGGGCCCGAACAGGCCCGCGGCGCGCGGGTCCAGGGAAACGGGAGTGCTCATGAGTGATCGATTTCCTGTAGCGTGGTGCGGTGGACCTGGTCCAGGT
The DNA here is from genome assembly GCF_004216695.1 of Pigmentiphaga kullae. Classification (GTDB taxonomy): domain Bacteria; phylum Pseudomonadota; class Gammaproteobacteria; order Burkholderiales; family Burkholderiaceae_B; genus Pigmentiphaga; species Pigmentiphaga kullae. Next base: position 738,807 of record NZ_SGXC01000001.1, on the reverse strand, counting down.
GCCGCTGCATGGCGGCCACTGCCGTTTCCGGGTCGCCGCTCTTGAGCGCGGCGACGATGGCGCGGTGGTCGGTCACGCTGTGCGCGATGGCGCCCGACCGCTGCAAGGCGCGGCGCCGGTGCTCCAGCGCGTAGCCGTAGAAATCGAACACCACGTCGGCCAGCAGGCCGTTGCCGCAGGCGCGGTACAGCACTTCGTGGAATTCCTGGTCCGAGATCTGGAAGCGGACGGGGTCGTCCATCATGGTTTCCTGGTCCGCCACCAGGCGGTCCAGCCGGTTCAATTGCGCGGGCGTGATGCGGCGGCTCGCCAGGCGGATTACCTGTACTTCCACCGCGGCGCGCGCCTCGGCCACTTCTTCCAGCGAGCGGTCGCCCAGGTCGCGCAGCGTGCTGACCGAGTCCTGCACCGCCACCGTGCCCGGCCCCAGCACGCGCGTGCGCGCCCCCTGGCTGACCTCCAGCATGCGCCATGCCTGCAACATGCCGATGGCGGCCCGGACCGTCTCGCGGGACACCCCCAGCGTGGTCGCCAGCTCGCGCTCGGAAGGCAGCTCGTCGCCCGGCCGCAGCAGGCCCGAATGGATCATGTAGGCCAGCTTGTCGCTGATCTGGTCGCGGATGGTCCGGCGCGTGATGTTGGGGGTATCGCCGGGGATACGGGAAATAAGCTGCATACGGGTGATCCCTGTCACTTTGGCCACTGGTTCGGTAAGCATACCTGTCTCCTCAGGCCATCCGCGTGGGCAGCGGGCATTCGTCCGCGTGGCGCGCCATGGCGCGCACCAGTTCCAGCGTCAGTTCCGCCCGCACGGCGGCGCAGGCCGGATCGTCCCAGCGGTTGACGCGTTCGTCGGGGTCTTCGCGCAGATCGTAGAGTTCCCCCCATTCCTCGAAGGCGTGGACCGACAGCCGCCAGTCCGGCGTGACCAGCGTGCGAACCTTGGGCAGGCCGCTGCCGGGCATGGGGCGGTGGCCTTCTTCCTCGACCAGGACCGAGGCGCGCGCCGCGGCCGGCGCGGCGGCGGGGGCGAGGTCGCGTCCCTGCGTCCCATGCGGCGCGGCCAGGCCCGCGCGCGCCAGGATGGTCGGGCCGATGTCGATCGCGCTGGCGAGATCGGCGCGCCGGCCGCCCGCGCCGGCCTGGGGGTCGGCCCAGATCAGCGGCATGCGGATCACGCTGCGATAGTGCAGCGGCCCCTTGAACAGCAGGCCGTGGTCGCCCATGAAATCGCCGTGGTCGCTCAGGAACAGCACCACGGTGTCGCGCGCCAGGTCCAGGGCTTGCAGCCTGGCCAGGATGGCGCCGACCATGTCGTCGATGCAGGTGATGGCGCCGTAGTTCAGCGCGATGGCCGCGCGGGCCTCGTCCTGCGTCACGGCGATGACCCGGCTGCCGGCCGTGGAACGGCGCCCGGCAACCAGTTCCTCGTGCAGCGCGCGCTTGAGCGGCGTGTCGGCCGGCGTGGCCGGCCCGCAGGTCGCGGGTAGTTCGATGTCCTCGGGCCGGTACATGTCCCAGTAGCGGCCGGGCGGGGTGAAGGGGTGGTGCGGGTCGGGAAAGGAACAGGCCAGCAGGAAGGGCTGGCCGCCCCGTGCCGCATGGTCTTCCAGCCAGTCGATGGCGCGGTCCCGGACGAAGGCGCTGGGATACAGGTCCTCGGGCAGCGCGGTGCGCCAGGCCTGCGGCGCCGCCGTCTTGCCGCCGGGCAGGGCGTGGTCCGGGCCGCGCAGCGTGTCGGCCTCGGGGCAGCGGGCATGCAACCAGCGGTCGTAGGCGCCGCCCACTTCGTCGCCGTGCTCCAGGCACAGTTCGGCGTGATCGAAACCGTAGTACGGCAGGCGCACGGCATGGTCCGGATCCCGCCAGCGCACCACCGACTCCTGCTCGTAGGCCGGGCTGTCGCGGTCGTCCCGCCGCGCCTGCGGCCGGTCGGCGGCCTCGCCTTGGCGCCAGGACGGCTGGAAGTCCGTCATGTTCTGCAGGTGACTCTTGCCGATCAGCGCCGTGCGCCAGCCGGCCTCGCGCAGCGCGTCGGCGAAGGTGCGGCTGTCCAGCGGCAGCGGCACGCCGTTCATGCGCGCCCCGGCCGCGCCGGGCATGCGCCCGGTCATGATCGCGGCGCGGTTGGGCATGCACGCCGGCGAGGCCACGTAGCACCGCTCGAACACCGTGCCGCGCGCGGCGATGCCGTCGATGTGCGGGGTGCGCACCTGCGTGTTGCCATAGCAGCCGAGGTGGTCCGCGCGCTGCTGGTCGGTCACGAAGATCAGAAAATTAGGCCGCAGGGTAGACATTTCGATGCTCTATGACGCCGCGCGGAAGTGCGCGGTCCGATCCAGGGCACAGCGGATCCGGCTTTGCCGGTCCGCCAGTGCCGCCCCTTGAGGGGCGCGCGAAGCGCGTAGGGGTGGGTTCAATTGGCTTCTAATTTGATCGCGTCGGCCAGTTGGCGGTAGCGGCGGATGTCTTCTTCCGTCATGGCCGCCAGCGTGGCCGGCGAACCGGCCTCGGCCACCATGCCCTGCGCGGCGATGCGGTCCTTCACCGACGGATCGGCCAGCACGCGGCGCAGTTCCCGGTTCAGGCGCTCGACCACGGCCGCCGGCAGGCCGGCCGGACCGTACAGGCCGAACCAGGTGCGCGTCGAGAAGCCCGGGATGGACTCGGCCACCGTGGGCGTGCCGGGCAGCATCTTCGAGCGCGCGGCCTGCGGCACCGCCACGGCCACCAGCTTGCCGCCCTGGATGTGCGGCAGCGCGGGCGAGAGCCCGACCAGCATGACGTCGATCTGGCCGCCCAGCAGATCCTGCATCGCCGCCGGACCGCCCTTGTAGGGCACGTGCGAAAGCGGGATGCCGGCGGCCTGCATCAGTTGCTCCATGAACAGGTGGTTGGGCGAACCCACGCCCGCCGACCCGTACGTGGCCTTGCCCTGCCTGCCGCGCGCGTAGGCCACGAATTCGGCGAAGGTCTTGATCTTCAGGGTGGGGTTGGCGGCCAGCACGAACTCGTTGAAGCCCAGCAGCGAGACCGGCGTGAAATCCTGCAAGGGCCGGTAGGGCAGTTGCTTGTAGACGATGGTGTTGATCGCCATGTTGCCGTCGTGGGCGATCGCCAGCGTGTAGCCGTTGGGCTCCGCCTTGGCCAGCGTCTCCATGGCGATCAGGCCGCCCGCGCCGGGCTTGTTCTCGACCACGACCTTCTGCCCCAGCCCGCCGGACAAGGGTTCCGCCAGGATCCGGGCGAAGGCGTCGGGCGCGCTGCCGGGCACCGACGGCACCAGCAGCTTGATGGGCTGGCGCGGATAGTCCTGGGCGGCGGCGGTGCCGGCCGCGCCCAGCAGCAGGCCGGCGGCCAGCGCGGCCAGCGACCGGCGGCGCGGAATGTGGGGAAGACGGGGGCTCATGAGCGGGGAGGTCCTTGCGGGTGGAATCGGATAACTGGTCTGCTGGTACGGATAGTAGACCAGTTAAAACGCGCCCACTATCCAGGGTTAACCCGTATTCAGCCGAGAAGGCTCGTTGTCTTTCCCGGCACCAACATAGGCCGGCGCCAGCCCCTTGGTGGTGCGCCGCCTGGCTGTTGCGGCGGCTGCACGCTTCGTGTCGCGGTGCGCTTGCCATTCCCTCGAAAGCCCGGTTTTCCGGGCAATGCAGGCCATTTCCGAACGCGGGTTTCCATGCTGGCATGTGACTTGCATAACCGTGGCATCAAGGTGGTATGCCACATGTATGCACCACGTTCGCATGCCGCCTTTCCTGTCATCCACAGCCGGAAAGGATTTCGATGAAACTGTTTTCAGGTTTGAAGCTTCTCGCCGTGGGCGCTTTGTTCGCGGTGGGCTCGGCGCAAGCGGCCGAGCCGACCCGCATCAAGTTCGCCTTCAATTTCGCGCTCGATGGAAGTGCCGGACCGTATCTGCTGGCGCTCGAACGCGGTTATTTCAAAGAGCAGGGCCTCGATGTCACCATCGATCCTTCGTCGGGATCGGGCGATGCGGTAACCCGCGTGGCGTCGGGGACCTATCAGATGGCCTCGGCCGATTTCTCCACGCTCGTCGAGTTCGCCAGCCGTCAACCCGCGGTAACGCCCAAGGTTGTTTTCGTGATGTACGAGCGCGCGCCGCAGGCGATCATCAGCCTGTCGAGCGCGGGCATCAAGAAGCCGGCCGACCTGGCAGGCAAGACCGTGGGCGGCGGCAACGCCGACGGGCCGGCGCGTCTGTTCCCGGCGCTGATGCGCATCGCCGACGTCGATCCGTCCAAGATCACCTACAAGCAGATCTCGCCGCAGTTGCGCGACTCCATGCTGTTGACCGGACAGGTCGACGCGGTGATCGGCAATGACTACACGTCCTGGTTCAACCTGAAAGGGCGCGGCGCCAAGCGCGAGAACGTCGACATTCTGGAATATGCGGACTTCGGCCTGGATGTCTACAGCAACTCCATCATCGCCAGCCAGGCATTGCTGCGTGACAAGCCCGAGGCGGTCCGCAAGTTCATCGCCGCCGCGCTGAAAGGATGGCGGGATGCGATAGCCGACCCGGCGGCGGCGACGAAGGCGGTGGCCGCTCGCAACAGGTTGATCGATCCCGTGCTCGAAACCGAGCGCTTGCAGTTCCTGATCGACCACAAGGTTAGGACGCCGAATGTCCAGAAGCACGGGATCGGCTATGTCGATGCCGACCGGATGAAGAAGAACATCGCAACCATCACCGAAAGCTTCGAGCTGCCGGCCGCGCCGCCGGTGTCGCTGGTGTACGACCCGCAGTTCGCGCCGGGCGGCAAGTCGGCCGTGCAATAAAGCGGAGCATCGCTTCATGGCAATCATTTCATCCGGCGCCGGCGTGCGTCCCATCGAGGAAGCCGGCGCTGACGGAACCGAGCCGCTGCTGGAGGGCGGCAAGGGCCTGGTCGACCGGCTGCATGCGCAGTTGCACGAGATGCTGCTGACTCATGAAATCCCGCTGGGGGTGCCGATCTCGGAGCGGCAGCTGTCGATACGGCTGGGGGTGTCCCGCACCCCTTTGCGCGAGACCCTGCGGCGGCTCGAAGGCGAAGGCTTCATCCAGCGCAACAACGGCGTGCTGGAAGTGCGCCGCATCACGCTGGAGGAATTCCTCGAACTGCTCAAGATCCGGCGCCTGCTGGAGGTCGAGGCGGCCGGCGAGGCCGCGGGCCGGATCGATCCCCATACGGCCGCCGATCTCCGTGCGGCCCTGGAGCGGTTGCTGGCGGGCGAGGTCCGGGACAACCGGCAGCGCGTCGCGCTCGATCTCGAACTGCACCGCGCCATCTGCGATGCCTGCGGCAGCCGCTCCATGGCCGAACTGATCGAGCAGTTGCGCCGCCGGTCCATGCTGTTCGCCACGCCGCCGGTTCCCGGCGATTTCCGCCAAACCGTGGCCGAGCATCTCCGTTTGCTGGATGCCGTGGCCACGGGCGACAAGGATCGCGCAAGAGAGGCCATGGCCGAGCATCTCGACCACGTGCTCGACAACATTCTTTCCCGCCTGATGAAGCGTTAGGCGTTGCAGGATACCCCCCACCATGACTGAAAAAAATCTTTCCCATGAACAAGGTCCGGACACGGACGTTCCGATGTTGTTCCAGCCCCTGACGCTGCGGGGCGTGACGGCGCGCAACCGTGTCGTCGTGTCGCCGATGTCGCAGTACAGGTCGGTCGATGGCTGCCCCACCGACTGGCACCTGGTGCACCTGGGCAAGTTCGCGCTGGGCGGGGCCGGCATCGTCTTCTGCGAAGAGACCTCGGTCTCGCAGCGCTCGCGCAAGACCTACGACTGCCCGGGCATCTACACCGATGCGCAGGCCAAGGCCTGGCGCCGCATCACCGACTTCCTGCGTGAGCAGGGTACGGTCAGCGCCATCCAGCTGGGCCATGCCGGCCGCAAGGTGGCGACGCGGGCGCCGTGGGAAGGCTTCTCGCCGCTGGGCGAGGCGGACGCCGCGCAGGGCCGCCCGCCCTGGTCGGGCCTGGCCCCCAGCCCCATTCCGTTCAAGGAGGGCGCGATGGCGCCCAAGGAAATGGACCGCGACGACATCCGCGCGGTGATCCAGGCGCACGTCGATGCGGCCAAACGTTCATTGGACGCGGGCTTCGACATCTGCGAGATCCACGGCGCCCACGGCTACATCGTCCAGCAGTTCCTGTCGCCGATCACCAACCATCGCACCGACGGCTACGGCGGCGACATCGAAGGACGCATGCGCTTCGGCCTGGAGCTGATCGAAGCGGTCCGGGCGGCGTGGCCGGCCGACCGGCCGCTGTTCTTCCGCGGTTCGTGCGTCGACGGCCGCGGCGGCATCTGGAGCCTGGACGACACGGTCGTGCTGGCGGGCCGCCTGAAAGAGCGCGGCGTGGATATGTTCGACTGCTCGTCGGGCGGCATCGACGGTCCGCTGACGCTGCACGTGGTGCCGCGCGTGCCCGGCTACCACGTGCCGTTCGCGCGGCGCATCCGCGACGAGGTCGGCATGCCCACCATGGCGGTGGGTCTGATCCGCGAGGCGCAGCAGGCCGAGGGCTATCTTCGGGCGGGCGACTGCGACCTGGTGGCGTTGGCGCGCGAGATGATGTGGAACCCGAACTGGGCCGCGCACGCGGCGCGGGAACTGGGCCTGGCGCGGCCGCATGAACTGCTGCCGCGGAACTATGCATGGTGGCTGCAGAAGCGCGAAGAAACCCTTGAACTCTCCAGGACGTCCGCCCATGAACAGCCTGTCTCCTGAAGGCCGCCCCTTCGCGGAACTGTACGACGTCGCCATGCACTATGGCGGCCTCGATGGCACGCTTGCGCTCGAGAATCTGAACATGACCGTCAACCGCGGCGAGCTGGTCGCCGTGGTGGGACCGTCGGGGTGCGGGAAATCGACGCTGATGCGGTTGATGAGCGGCCTGTGGCTGCCCACCGACGGCGGCGTGATCATCGATGGCAAGGAGGTGGACCAACCCCTGTCTATCGTCGGCATGGCGTTTCAGAATCCCACGTTGCTGCCGTGGCGCACGATACTGGACAACGTCATGCTGCCCCTCGAGGTGGCGACCGGGCATCGCAGCCGTCTGCGGGCCCACAAGGCCGAGTACGTGGCCAAGGCCCAGGAACTGCTCGAGCTGGTCGGCCTGGGAGGGTTCGGCGCAAAGCTGCCGCACCAATTGTCGGGCGGCATGCAGCAGCGGGCGTCGCTATGCCGCGCGCTGATACACGAGCCGGCGCTGTTGATGCTGGACGAACCGTTCGCCGCGCTGGATATCTTCACGCGCGAGGATCTGTGGTCGGTCTTGCAGAACGTATGGATGGCCCGACGCCCGACCGTGATGCTGGTGACGCACGATCTGCGCGAAGCCGTCTATCTGGCCGACCGCGTGGTGGTCATGTCGTCGCGTCCCGGTCGGGTGATTGCCGAGCACATCGTGCCCTTCCCTCGTCCCCGCAGGCGCGAGGATACGTTCTCGCCCGAATTCAACGGCCTGGTCCACGAGTTGCGCGAAGCGATCGAAGTCGCTCGCGGCCAGCACGAAAATCCTGAAGGGGTCGAACATGCAGCGTGAGAATGCCTTGCCTGTCAACGAGGTGCGCCGAGCCGCGCGCAGCAGCCGGGCCGCCGCGCGTACCGCCGCCCTGAAACGCCGGCGCCGCCTGGAGCGCGTCCTGCCATGGCTGGTCATCCTGGGTTTCTTCCTGGTATGGGAGGCCGCCGTCCGCGCCCTGGGTGTCGCGGACTTCGTATTGCCGCCGCCTTCGGCCATCGTCCAGGGCATGATCAAGTGGTGGGAGCCGTTGCTGATCGATGCCGCGCATACGCTGCTGTCGACCACCATAGGCTTTGCCTTCGCGGTCGTGCTGGGCATCGTCACCGGCGTCGCCATCGGGGCGTCCACCCTGGTCTATCGGGGGCTTTATCCGCTGCTCGTGGCGTTCAACAGCATTCCCAAGGTCGCGTTGGTGCCGGTGCTGGTGTTGTGGTTCGGGGTCAATACCGTGCCGGCCATCATTACCGCGTTCGCCATCAGTTTCTTTCCCATCGTGGTCAACGTCGCCACCGGCATCGCCACCATCGAACCGGAACAACGCGACGTGCTGCGGGCATTGGGGGCGCGTCCGCTGGACATCGTGCGCAAGGTCGGACTGCCGCGCGCCATGCCGTATTTCTTCGCCTCGCTCAAGATCGCGATCACCGTGGCCTTCGTCGGCAGCATCACCGCGGAAACGGTGTCCTCCGAGCATGGGATCGGCCATTTGATGATGGCGGCTTCCGCCAGTTTCGACGTGCCGCTGGTATTTGCCGGGTTGATCGTGACCAGTGTCATGGGCATCGCGATGTACACCATCGCGGCCGCCATCGAAAAACGCACCACGACGTGGGCGACGCGTGGCCAGAACGATCTGGAGAATGGCGGACACTGACGGATTCGTGGCCTGACGGGTCAGCGCTTGTCCAACTGGTCGTACACGGCCGACGCCACCCGCGCCAGCTCGTCCTTGGAAACCCCGGCCGACAGCGCATAGCCGAAGGGCCCGTCTATCCAATAGAAGACATTGATGTTGCCCTCGCGTGCGAAGCGGAAGGCCGTGTCCGGATTGCCGTCGCGCTCGGTGCTGACGTACAGGGTCAGGCGCTGCCCGCCGGCGTCCTGGTACATGAACTGGGCCACCGGGCCTTCGCTGCCGGGCAGCAGCCGGCCGCCGACCAGTTCAAAGCCCAGGCCGCCCAGCTTGGGCGCCCGCACGTCCTGGCCCAGCCGGCGCGACAGCCAGGTGACGAGCTGGGTTTCCTGGTCCGCGCCGATCTCGACCGGCCGGCGCACGTCCGGGCTGTAGACCGCATGGGCGATCGCGGCCTGCTGGGGCAGGGATGGCCGGGCGTCGGCGATCGCCGGGGCCTGGTAGCGGCCGTGTCCCCACCAACCCGCCATGCCGCCCAGCAGGACCAGCATGATGCCGGCGGCTATGCGCAGGGCGGGCTGCGTCGACCGGCCACGGCGGGCGCCCGGGGGAATCGCCGCGGTTTCCAGCGCGGGCGGGATCGGTTCGTCCAACACGGGTTCGAACAGCCGTTGCAGTGCGCGCTTCTGTTCCTGCCACGCCCGCACGCGCACGGCAGCGTCCGGGTGGCCGGCAAGATGGGCCTCCACGTCGGCCCGCCGCGCGGGCGACAGCTCGCCATCGGCGTAGGCATGCAGATCGGCTTCGGTGATGGGCATCATGGTTTCACTTGATCATCCGCAGGGTTCCGGCCGCGGGCGGTTGTCCGTCCAGGATCAGGCGCAGCCGCTCCCGGCCCCGGGACAGCCGGGACATGACGGTCCCCAGCGGGATGCCCAGGGTGTCCGCGACCTCCGCGTAGCGCATTCCTTCCAGCGCGACCAGCAGCAGGACCGCCCGCTGTTCCTCCGGCAACTGCGCCAGCGCGTGCTCCAGGTCCTCGAGTTCGATGCCGTCCGCCTGCGTGGGCCGCGACGGCATATCGTCCAGGGTCTCGTTCCACGGCACCGTATTCAACCGCTGCCCCCGCAACTGGTCCACGCGCAGGTTGTGCATGATGGACAGCAGCCACGCGCCCAGGTCCCGCCCGGTGTGCCACGTGTGCAGGCGCGCCCAGGCGCGTTCCAGGGTGTCCTGCACCAGATCGTCGGCCGCCGCGCGATCGCCCGCCAGCGCGCGGGCATAGCGCCGCAGACGCGGAAGCAGGGCTGTGACCGCACGGCTGTCCATGGGCCGGTCAGGGCTTGGCGGCGTGCCAGACGTTGTTGACGCCGTCGCCGGTCTTGTCGCCCGGCTTCTGGTCCTTGACCCAGAAGTACAGGGGCTTGCCCTTGTACGCCCACTGGGCCTTGCCGTCGTCGCGGGTGATGACCGTGTAGTCGCCCTCGGCCTTGTCCGAGGCCGCGGCCATCAGCGGCGGCCAGTTGGTCGCGCACGGGCCGTTGCACACGCTCTTGCCGCTGCCGGCGACGTCCTTGTCGAACACGTAAAGCGTCATGCCGTTGCCGCCGGCCAGCACGCCGTCCTTCGCCTGGGCGGGGGCCGCCTGCGCGGCCGACGCGCCGAACAGGGCCGCCGTCGCCAGCAGCAGGGAGGGCAGAAGCGATGTTTTCCTGGCTACCATGGGATGCTCCTTGGTGGTTGATGAAGGGTGCTTGAACGGTATACGGGGGCGGGCCGTCCAGTATTCCCTTCGGCGGAAAAAATCTGCCCTGATTGTCCCCCTATTCCAGGCTGACGTTCGCCGAACGCACCGTGGCCTGCCACCGCCGGCCCTCGGTGTCCATGAAGGCCGCCATGTCCTCGGGCGTGCCGGGGCTGGGCGCCACGCCCAGTTCCTGCATGCGCCGCCTGGTGGCCGCTTCGCCCAGAACCGCATTGATCTGCTCATTCAGGGTGGCGACCACGCCGGCCGGGGTTCCCGCCGGCGCCAGCATGCCGTACCAGGCGGGCGCGTCGAAGGCGGGCAGGCCGGCCTCGGCGAAGGTGGGGACGTCGGGCAGGTCGGCCAGGCGCGACTTGCCTGTGACCGCCAGCGCGCGGACCTTGCGGCCCTTGATCTGGGGCAGCGCCGAGGGCGCGGTGTCGAACATCATTTGCAGCCGTCCGCCTATCAGGTCGGTCATGGCCGGGCTGCTGCCCTTGTAGGGAACGTGCTGCATGTCGCCCTGGATCAGGGACTTGAACAGTTCGCCCGACAGGTGCACCGAGGTCCCCGCGCCGCCGGAGCCGAAGTTGACGGTGCCGGGCTTGCCGCGGATCAGGTCGATGGCTTCCCTCAGCGTGCGCGCGGGGAACTGGTCCGCCACGATCAGCACGGTGGGCGACGTGGCGATCATGCCGACCGGCACGAAGTTCTTCTTCACGTCGTAGCCCAGGTCCTTGTACAGGTAGGGGTTGATGGACAGCGTGACCTGGCCGAACAGCAGCGTGTAGCCGTCGGCCGGTGCTCGCGCGGCGAGCTGGTTGCCGATGTTGGTGCCGGCGCCGGGCTTGTTCTCGATCACGAAGGTGGAACCAGTGCGCTCGGACAGGCGCGAGGCGACATAGCGGGCGATGTTGTCGCTGCCGCCGCCTGGCGCGAAAGGCACGATGATCGTGACGGGTTTGTCGGGATAGGCGGCATGGGCCGGCGCGGTGGCGGTACCCAGGGCCGCGGCCAGGGAAGCGGCGATAAGCGATGCGATCTTCATGGTGTCTCCAGTGTGTTCTTCGAATGAGCAAGGGTTGGGGCGGTCAGGGCCGCCCTCGTGATCAACGCGCGAGCTGCCGGGCGACGGCTTCGCCGAAAGCGCGGCATCCCAGCGTGCCGCCCAGGTCGGCCGTGCGGGTGGCGGGATCGGCCAGCACGGCGTCCACGGCCTGTTCGATGGCCGCGCCGGCGCGGGTGCAGGCCGCCAGGCCGCGATGCTCGCCCAGCCAGCTCAGCAGCATGGCCACCGACAGGATCATCGACGTCGGGTTGGCCTTGTCCTGGCCCTGGATGTCGGGCGCCGACCCGTGCTGGGCCTGCGCGCAGCAGAGCGTGTCGCCGGCCATCACGGATCCGGCCAGCCCCAGGCTGCCGGACAGCTCGCTGGCCAGGTCGGACAGGATGTCGCCATAGAAATTGGTGGCGACGATGACGTCGAAGCGCGCGGGGTCGCGCACCAGATAGGCGGTCGAGGCATCGACCAGCAGGTCGTCCAGCACGACGTCGGGGAAGTCCGCCGCGACCTTGCGCACTTCGCGCAGGAACAGGCCGTCGGTCATGTGGAAACTGTTGGCCTTATGGATGGCGGTGACGCGCCCGCGCCGCTTGCGCGCTAGCTCGAAGGCGCGGCGGGCGATGCGTTCGCTGCAATGGGCGGTGATCTTGCGCACCGAGATCGCCATGTCCGGCGAAGGCATCATCTCGCCCCAGCCCTGGTGCATGTTGCGGTCGGGATAGAAGCCTTCGGTGGCCTCGCGCATGATGACCAGGTCCATGCCGTGCGCGCCGCGGCCCAGGAACGGGCGCGAACGGGCGGGACGCACGTTCGCGTAGAGGTCGAGATCGCAGCGGAAGGCGGCCGAGATGTTGCGGCCGCCTTGTTCGGGCGCGGGGTAGTCGGCGTGGGACTGGGTGCCCAGGACGATGCCGTCGTAGCCGCGCGCCCGGTCCAGCACCGATTCGCGCAGCGTGGTGCCGTGTTTCTCCAGGCTGGCGAAGCCGACGTCTTCATAATCGAAGGCGAGGTCCAGGCCGTAGGCGCCGTCGGCCTGGCGCAGGACGTCGACGGCGGAGGCGACGATCTCGGGGCCGATGCCGTCGCCGGGAAGTACGAGGAAACGCATGATGGGTTGGCCTTGTTCGGGAAGGTTAGTGGTGTTCGGCCGACACGGGGCGGGTCTCGCCCGAGTCGGCCAGCGTGCGGGTGGCATCCAGCACCGCGTAGATCCACAGGATGCGCATGGGCTGCGTGGCCGAGAGGTTGCGGAAGCGGTGCGGCACGTTGGGTGGGATGAAGGTAGCGTCCAGCGGCTTGAGCCGGTGTTCCTGGCCGTCGATGTCGAGCACGGCGTCGCCTTCGATCAGCACCACGCTTTCCTGGCAGTTGTGGCTGTGGAAGGGGATCTGCGCGCCGGGGCCGAAGCTCGTGTAGCCGGTGATGAAGCTGTTCGAGCCGATGGCGCGGCCGACCAGCGGCGTGGTCGAGGCGCCGCCGCCGCGGTCGTAGGTGGGAAGCTTGTCCAGCTCGAGCAGCGCCGCGCCGGAGGGGGTCTTGATGGTCATGGTTGTCGTCCTGGTGAGGTTCAGGTGGCGGGGCCCACCCAGTAGGTCTTGATATTGGTGAACTCGCGGATGCCGGCCGCGCCCAGCTCGCGGCCATAGCCCGACTGCTTAATGCCGCCGAACGGCAGCCGCGCGTCGGAGGCGACGATGCCGTTGACGAATACCGCGCCCGCTTCGATGCCGCGGGCCAGTTCGCGCGCGCCTTGCACGTCTCCCGTCCACAGCGCCGCGCCCAGGCCGAACTCGGTCGCGTTGGCCAGGGCGATGGCCGCCTGTGTGTCGCGCACCCGCATGACGGCGGCCACGGGGCCGAAGGTTTCCTCGCAGCCTGCGGCCATGCCGGGCGTGACGTGGTCCAGCACGGTGGCCGGATAGAAGAACCCGGGGCCGTCGGGCATGCGGCCCCCCAGCTTCAGTTCGGCGCCCTGGGCCCGCGAGCGCTCGACCTGGTCGTGCAGCGCCGTGCGCAGATTGGCGCGCGCCATGGGGCCCAGTCCGGTGCCGGCTTGCAGCGGATCGTTCATGACCAGCGCGCCGGCATGGGCGCACAAGCGGGCCGAGAAATCGTCGGCCACGCGTTCGTCGACGATGAAGCGTTTGGCGGAAATGCAGCTCTGGCCCGTGTTCGAAAAGCGTGCCTTGGCCGCCGCGGCGGCGGCGCGCTCGACGTCGGCATCGGCCAGCACGATGAAGGGATCGGAACCGCCCAGCTCCAGCACCTGCTTCTTCATGGCGCGCCCGGCCTGCGCGGCCACCAGCTTGCCGACGGCGGTCGAGCCGGTCAGCGTGACGGCGGCGATGCGCGGATCGTCGATCAGCGCGGCCACGCGTTCCGGTTCGACGAACACATTGCCGACCAGGCCGGGGACGTCGATGGCGTCGCGGAACAGTTCCTCCAGTGCCAGCGCGCATTGCGGCACGTTGCCCGCGTGCTTGAGCACCGCGCCGTTGCCGGCGCACAGCGTGGGCGCGGCAAAGCGCACGAACTGCCAGAGCGGATAGTTCCACGGCATGATCGCAAGCACGACGCCCAGCGGATCGTAGGTGACCGCACTGTAGCTGCCGTTGGCCGGCACGGGTTCGTCGGCCAGCAGGCGTGCCGCGTGGTCCGCGTAGTGGTCGCAGGTCCAGGCGGATTTCTCGATCTCGGCCAGTGCCTCGGACAGGGGCTTGCCCATCTCCAGCGTGATCAGCCGCGCGTAGGCCGCTTTGCGCTGGCGCAGCAGCTCGCCCACGCGGCGCATGTCTTCGCAGCGCGCCGCGATGGGCAGGGTGCGCCAGCGCGCCTGGGCCCGGGCCGCGGCATCGAGCACGGCATCGACCTGCGTCGAGTCATGCAGCGGATATCGGGCGATGGTTTCGCCGGTGGCGGGGTTGGTGGAAATCAGCATGTCGGATCCTGTCTAGGAAAGCGAAGAGGCCGGTGCGCCGGGCACCGGAAATGCGTAGAGCCGGGCGGGGTTGTCCACCAGGATGCGTTGCCGGTCGGCCGGGTCCGGCAGCCAAGCGCGCAGGCGATCCAGTGCAGCCCCGGCGTTCTCGGACCGGAAGGGTTCGATGCGGCCGAGCCCGCCCTGGCGGATGCCGTGGCCGCCGGTATGAGGCCAGTCCGATGCCCACAACAGGCGCTCGGGGGCGGCATCGGCCAGGCGCCGGGTGAACGCCGCCAGTTCGTCCAGGTACGCGCCGCCCGGCGCGGCGCGATAGGGCGCCGACAGCTTCACGTACAGGGGCATGGCGCGCACCAGCGCCACCACGGTGTCGGCCGGTTCGGCCGTCGCGGCGCCAGGATGGGCGAGCAGGCCCGCGAAATGATCCAGCACCACGGGAATCTCCAGCGCCGACAGCGTCTCGGCCAGGGCGGCCACCCGGCCGATGTCCGCGTGCAGTTGCAGGTGCCATCCCAGCGGCGCGATCCGGTCCCGGGCGCGCAGCAATTGGCTGACGGTATCCGGTCCGCCGGCGGGGTTCCGCACCGCCAGGTTCAGGCGCACGCCGCGCACGCCCTGCTCATGCAAGGCCGGCAGATCGAGCAGCGGATCCGCCAGTTCTTCCAGTACCGCGATGCCGCGAGCCCGGTCCGGACCGAACGCGTGCAAGCCTTCCAGCAGCGCGGCATGGTCCGAGGCATAGACGCTGGGCTGCACCAGCACCACGCGCGCCATGCCCAGCCGCGACAGGAAGGCGTCCAGGTCGCCGGTCTCGGCCGCGCCCGGGGTATAGGCGCGGTCCGCCGCATAGGGATGGCGGGCGGGCGCGAACACATGGACGTGGCAATCGCAGGCCCCCAGGGGCGGCGGCACCATGGGTGCCTCGACCGCCGCCAGCGAGACCCGGGACGGGCCGGTGTCCAGGTGCGCTTCATTCATTTCTGGTCTTCCTCTTTTTGGTATTTTATGGAATCATAGTACCAAAATAAAAAGAAAAACCAGCTTTAAAAAGCTATTGAAAGGTTCTTTTTGATTGATAAGTTCCAACAAGAAGTGTTGATAGGACGGCGTGTATGATTGCCGGAGCCTTCCCTTTTCCGCCCCTTCGTGACTCGACCCCTTACCGATACGCTCGCGGCCGACATCCACCGCTACATCGCCACCCAGGGCCTGGGAGCCGGCCAGCGCCTGCCCGAGCGCGCGCTGGCCGAACAATTCCGCGTGTCGCGTTCGCCCATTCGCCGCGCGCTGGAGCGGCTGGCCGTCGAGCGGGTGGTCGAGGCGCGGCCCGAGGGCGGCTACGTGGTCACCGAGGCGGCAATGCGCCTGCCCCGGGAACAGGCCGAAGAGGCCTACGGCGCAGCCAGCGAGGACGACGTCTATTTCCGCATCGCGCGCGAGCGCCTGGCGGGCCTCTTGCCCGACCGCTTCACCGAAAGCGAATTCATGCGCCGCTATGGCGTGACCCGTGGGGAACTGGCGGCCATCCTGCGGCGCATGGCGCAAGAGGGATGGGCCGAACGGCTGCCCGGCCACGGCTGGGCCTTCCTGCCCACGCTGGCCTCGGCCGAGGCCTACGGGCAGGGTTATCGGTTCAGGCTGATGCTGGAGTCGGGAGGGATACTGGAACCCAGCTTCAAGCTCGATCGCGAGGCGCTGCTGCAATGCCGCGCGGAACAGGAAGCCCTGGTCGCGGGCGCGGTCCATACCGCTTCGCCCGCCTATCTGTTCGACGCCAACAGCCGCCTGCACGAAACCATCGCGGCGTGCTCCGGCAATGCCTTCATCCTGGATGCGCTGAAGCGGCTGGACCGCCTGCGCCGCCTCATGGAGTACCAGAAGGCGGTGGATCGGCAGCAGGCCGAGCGCCGCTGCCGGGAACACCTGGTGTTGATCGATCTGCTGTTGTCGGGGCAGCGCGAAGCCGCCGCCGATTTCATGCGAGTGCATTTGCGGCAGGCGGCCATCGAGAAGCAGGCGGGGCCGCACGACGTGGGCGGGGCCGGGGATTAGGTCCGGGCACGCCTGGACGACACACGCCAAGGAGGCAACACGGGTGGATGCGCTAAGCCCTTCTCTCTGGATCGCCGTGGCGGCGATCATTCTTGCCGTTCCCGGACTGGGCATGGCCTTCGGGTCGCGCGGCCTGCGGCCGCTGCGGCGCCTGCTGGGGCTGGCGCTGGTTGCCCTGAGCCTGGTCTCCGGACTGCTGGCCTTCACCGTCTACCGCTACCTGGAACTGTTCGAGGACCGGCACGTGGCCACCATCGAACTCAAGCAGGACGGCCAGCAGCGTTTCCGCGCCACCGTCGTGCTGCCGCCCGGGCCGGCGGGCGCGCCCCAGGGCGAGCGCCAGTTCGTGCTGTCGGGCGACGCGTGGCAGATCGATGCGCGCGTGCTGCGCTGGCGGCTGCCGGCGGCGCTGGCCGGGGTGCCCTCGTTGTATCGCCTGGACCGCATCGGCGGGCGCTATGACGACATCGAGCGCGAACGCAGCGTCCTGCGCACCGTGTATGCGCTGGACGACGACCGGCGCCTGCCCGACCTGTGGGTGCTGAAGCGCGAGTTCTCGCGCTGGCTGCCCTACGTCGACGCCGAATACGGCAGCGCCACTTTCATGCCCATGTTCGACGGCGCGCGCTACGACGTGTTGTTCAACGATCGCGGCGGCCTGCTGGCCAAGCCGGCGGACGAGGCCACGGCGGCGCGCCTGCGCGGAGGCTGAAGTTTCACGCCGGCAGCGGCAGCTTGCTCGAGAACTTCACTTCCCGCAGCGACAGGCTGGTGCGCACCGTGGCCACGTTGGGCAGCGTGCGCAGCACCTTGTCGATGAAGTCGCGCACCGAATCCAGGTCCTCGGCCACCACCATCATCACGAAGTCGGCCTCGCCCGTGACGCGGTGGCAGGTCAGCACCTGGTCGTTCGCCGCCACCAGTTGTTCCAGCGCCTCGAAGGCCTGGGCCGTGTGCGGCGAGAAATTCAGGCTGATGAAGGCCAGTTCGCCCAGCCCCAGCTTGCGGCGGTCCAGCATCGCCTGATAGCCCTGGATGTAGCCTTCGGATTCCAGCTTGCGCAGCCGGTGCCAGCAGGGGGTTTCGCTCAGCGCCACGCGCTGGGCCAGCTTGGCGTTGGACAGGCGGCCGTCTTCCTGCAGGTGACGCATCAGTTGCAGGTCGGTCTGGTCCAGGGATTCGGTTGGAGCATTCTTTTTCATTGCTCCATTTTAATAGGAGATTCTTCTTTCATCCGGCCCTTAGCCTGAAATCGTAAATCCAAGGGCGGAGTTTCTTCGACAAGATCCGTCCGCTGTCCGCGTGCAGGGAATTCAGCAAGACATTGAATTCTTCGGGAACGACGACCGAAGGAACCATGAAAAGCGCGGGCGCAGACCTGTCGTCGAGCCAGCGGGTGCCGAGCTCGACGCTTGCTCTGTCCCAGGGCGTGGCGTCCCAATTGGCGGGCGCGTCGGCGTGATCGAGTCGCTTTGCCGCCTGCCAGACATCGTCGGGTATTTCCAGGCGGACGAGGAAGCGCCGGACTGGCAGGGTCCCTGTATTGATGTGCACGAGCGTTTCCAGGCACGCCAGGGAAATGGACGAGGCGGCATAAACGACGGGGAAGCCGGGACGGTTCCACCTGCCACCCCTTTGCCCGGCGCCTTCTCCACCCAGGTCCTCGGCCAGGTATCCCAGCCCATCGGACGCGATGCGCCACGCAAAATAGGTCATGCGTAAGCGCTGCCCTGGGCCATGGCGAGAATGTGGCGAACGAGTTGTTGCCCTTTCATCGTATCCATGTAGCTTGCCGGTGTGGCATTGCCCAGCGCCGGATTGGGCTGTTCCAGCCATGCGCCTACCCAGGCGGCGGCATCGAAGGGCTCAGTGGATCCCGATTCCCGGACGATCGTTTCGGCCAGGCCCACCAACTGGGACAGCCCGATGGCGCGTTCGGATTCCTCCTGGCTGAGTTTGTCGTCGTTGCCGAGCCGTCGTTTGATGGTCGAACGACCGAAGCCCAGCAGGCTGTAGACTCGGTCTTCGCTGGTGGACAGCCGGCTGACGAACCGCTGGAACTCGCGGGCGTCCACGCGCGCCTTGATCCAGTCGACAATTTCCCCATCCGAGGCAAGAAAGGCTGTGGTGTAGTCGACCAAGGACGGCGGACGCCGCGTTGGGCGGCGAGGCGCGTTCTTGGCGGGTTTGCCGTGAATGGCTTGAGTCATGGCTTCATCTCATGTGAGCCAATATTTTATCCCATATGGGACGTGAGCGCCGTATCGGTCGTCGCTTCCGTCTGCGTCGGTGCGAGATCATTCCTGCCGATGCGGTTTCGGCCCTGGCGCTTGGCCTGCGCCAGAAGCCGATCGACGTGGGCATAGGCGTCTTCGAAAGACACTTCGCGTCCGAAACTGCCTATGCCGAAGCTGGCCGTGCAGCGCAGCCCAGGCACGATGGAAGAGAAATCGTGCTGCGCCAGGGCCGCCTGCAATCGCGCCGCGGCCTGCTCGGTTTCCCCTAGTGTCGCCCCGGGCAGGACCAGCATGAATTCCTCGCCGCCTATGCGGCCGATGGCGTCCATCTTGCGCACGTGCTGCGCCAGCACGCCCGCCATGGCCCGCAGCACCGCGTCGCCCACGGGGTGGCCGTAACGGTCGTTGATCTGCTTGAAGTGGTCCGCGTCCAGGATGACGAGCCCGTAGTACTGCGTCGCTCTGCGGCTCCTGGCCAGGAAATCGAGCAGGCTGTTGCGGTTGCGCAGCCCGGTCAGCGCATCGCGTTCAGATACCAGGCTGAAATGGGCGATGGTGCGGAACGCCGTCAGCAGCACCAGCAGCCCCGCCGCGCCCACGCTGAAAAGATAGAAGCTGAGCTGGGTCAGCACCCAGTACATGCCGCCGTCGTAGCCATAGGTCAGGGTCTTGGCGTTCATGGTCAGCAGCACGCGCGGCAGCAGGCTGACGGTGCCCAGCAGCAGGAAACCGAACAGCAGCCGTTCCAGCGCCGTTCCCCGCGCCAGATGCCGGATCCGCCACAACGCCAGCAGGAACAGCAGGGTCACCGCCGCGTACAGCGCGCCTATCCGCAGGCCCGACCAGGCCGGATCGCGGGTGCTCCACAGGCGCACCGCCAGCATGGCCGCCAGGACCAGGGCAGATGGCCAGGCCGGCAGGCGCTTGCGTTCCAGCTGCGCGATGCCGCTGGCGAACAGGAAGGCCGCGGCGCCGTACAGCACGCCGGTCGCCGCGATGTTGACCGTCTGGTTGGCGGGCCAGAGCGTGATCTGCAGGATCAGCCCTGTGCCGTAGCCGGCGAAGGCGCCGATGAAATACCGCAGGTGCGCAGGGCGCCCCATGAATCGCCACGCGCCCACCAGCAGCGCGGAGATCAGCAGCGCCACGAGAGGGTGGGAAAGCGCGAGCAGCGTATCGGTATGGGGCATGGGAGGGTCTGTCCCCGCCAGTGTAGCCCTGATGGGGTTTTTGGGACTTTTTGGGTGTCTGGATGGATGTCTAGGGATTTCTTCCTTGAAAATCACTAAATAAGGAAGAATCTTCTTTCCGGGCCGGCGGAATGCCCAAAAAAAGCAAGGCTATTTCCGCCCGCCTGGAAGATACTATCGATCGTATCTGTATCGGCATCACCACACTCAGGAGCGGCTCATGGGGCGGCAAGACGACAACAAATCCAAAGTGGCGATCATCGGCTCGGGCAATATCGGCACCGACCTGATGATCAAGATCATGCGCCATGGCAAGGCCCTGCAAATGGGCGCCATGGTCGGCATCGACCAGAAATCGGACGGCCTGGCCCGCGCCGAGCGCCTGGGCGTGCCCATCACGGCGGGCGGCATCGACGGCCTCCTGGCCATGCCCAACTTCGGCGAGATCCGCATCGCCTTCGACGCGACCTCGGCCGGCGCCCACAAGCGCCACAATGAACTGCTGCAGGCCAAGGGCGTGCAGGTCATCGACCTGACCCCCGCCGCCATCGGCCCCTACGTGATCCCGGCGATCAACATCGACGAGCACCTCGACTCGCCCAACATCAATATGGTCACCTGCGGCGGCCAGGCCACGATCCCGATGGTCAACGCCGTCTCGCGCGTGGCCAAGGTGCACTACGGCGAAATCATCGCCTCGATCTCCAGCAAGTCGGCCGGCCCCGGCACGCGCGCCAACATCGACGAATTCACCGAGACCACCTCCAAGGCGATCGAAGTGATCGGCGGCGCCGCCCGCGGCAAGGCCATCATCATCCTGAACCCGGCCGAGCCGCCGCTGATCATGCGCGACACCGTGTTCACGCTGTCCGAGATGGCCGACACCAAGGCCATCGAGCAAAGCATCGCCGACATGGTCGCCAAGGTGCAGAGCTACGTGCCGGGCTACCGCCTGAAGCAGCGCGTGCAGTTCGACGAAATCCCGGCCAGCGCGCCGCTGAACGTCCCCGGCCTGGGCAAGCTGTCCGGCCTGAAGACTTCGGTGTTCCTGGAAGTGGAAGGCGCCGCGCACTACCTGCCCGCCTACGCCGGCAACCTGGACATCATGACCTCGGCCGCCCTGGCGTGCGCCGAGCGCTTCGCGCAGACCCACCTGGTCGAAGCCGCCTGAGGATCGAACTATGAGCAACAAGAAACTCTACATTTCCGACGTCACGCTGCGCGACGGCAGCCACGCCATCCGCCACCAGTACAGCATCAAGAACGTCCGCGACATCGCCAAGGCGCTGGACGAAGCCAAGGTCGACAGCCTGGAAGTCGCCCACGGCGACGGCCTGTCGGGCTCCAGCTTCAACTACGGCTTCGGCGCGCACACCGACCTGGAATGGATCGAGGCCGTGGCCGACACGGTCAAGCACGCCAAGGTCGCCACCCTGCTGATCCCCGGCGTGGGCACCGTGCACGACCTGCGCAACGCCTACGACGCCGGCGCGCGCGTGGTGCGCGTGGCCACCCACTGCACCGAGGCCGACGTCTCCAAACAGCACATCGAATACGCCCGCAACCTGGGCATGGACTCGGTGGGCTTCCTGATGATGAGCCACATGACCACGCCCCAGGCGCTGGCGCAGCAGGCCAAGCTGATGGAAAGCTACGGCGCCTCGTGCGTGTACGTGGTCGATTCGGGCGGCGCCCTGAACATGAACGACGTGCGCGACCGCTTCCGCGCCTTCAAGGACGTGCTCAAGCCTGAAACGCAAACCGGCATGCACGCCCACCACAACCTGAGCCTGGGCGTGGCCAACTCCATCGTCGCGGTGGAAGAAGGCTGCGACCGCATCGACGCCAGCCTGGCCGGCATGGGTGCCGGCGCCGGCAATGCGCCGCTGGAAGTGTTCATCGCCGCCGCCGAGCGCATGGGCTGGAACCACGGCTGCGACCTGTACACCCTGATGGACGCCGCCGACGACATCGTCCGTCCGCTGCAGGACCGCCCCGTGCGCGTCGACCGCGAAACCCTGGCCCTGGGCTACGCCGGCGTGTATTCCAGCTTCCTGCGCCACGCGGAAACCGCCGCCGCCAAGTACGACCTGAAGACCGTGGACATCCTGGTCGAACTGGGCCGCCGGAAAATGGTGGGCGGCCAGGAAGACATGATCGTCGACGTGGCGCTGGACCTGAAGAAGTAATCGGCAGGCCGTTGCGACGGCCGCCGCGGTGTTTGAGTAGTAGTTAGCACGTGGCGCCGAAGGGCGCTTTGGTAGCCCGGGATGGTTTTCCATTCCGGGCTTTTTTACGTAGTATCGGTATTGGCGATATTTTAGAATTATCGACATTGCCGATTTCTTGGCATTACAAGCCAACATTTGTTATTGCGCTATATCGAGAATGGCGATAAATTGATTTTATCGATATAGCCGATGAAAAGCCATGTTCCGAATTTCCATGTCTTCTCAGGTTGGAACCATGTTGGTCAGTCGCCGCAAGTCCATGGGCCTTTCCCAGACCGTGGTTGCCTCACGTCTCGGTATCAGCCAGAACCGTCTGTCGGAACTCGAAAAGAACCCCGCGCATCTGACGCTGGATCGCTTGTTGGCGTTGACGGCGATTTTGGGTTTGGACCTGGTGCTGCAGGAGAAGGGGAAACCGTCGACGGCCGGCGTCGAGTGGTGACCATGGGCCGTCCTTCCCAAACCCGGGCTCTGGACGTATGGGCCAATGGCATTCGAGTTGGGCAATGGCACCTTCCTGCCCGGGGCGCGGACGAATTCCTCTACGACGACGCTTGGGCGGTTTCGCCGGTCGGACGCCCGCTTTCCCTGTCCTTGCCTGTGCCATTGGATCCGATTCCGCTGCGCGGAGCGGCGGTCCGTAGTTTTTTCGACAATCTGCTGCCTGACAGCGATCGGATACGCCAACGTCGAGCGCATTTTGCGAGGAGCCGCTGGTTCGCCGCGAGGAGTCGGCCAACTCGATGACGATGACGAAGAGCTCAGGATCTCGATCGCCGGCGCTCAGGAGAAGACCGCGTTGCTGTGGCATGAGGGGCGGTGGTGTCGGCCGCTAGGTGCGACGCCCACGACGCATATCTTCAAACTGCCGCTCGGGTTGGTTGGGAACCGGCAAGCCGACATGCGTACCTCCGTAGAAAACGAATGGCTGTGCGCGCAAATACTGTCAGCGTTCGGCGTGCCTGCGGCATCGTGCCGGATCGGGGAGTTTGGCGAGCAGAAAGTATTGATCGTCGAGCGCTTTGATCGACGGCTTGCCGACGGAGGCTATTGGTTGCGCCTGCCTCAGGAGGACTTCTGCCAAGCCTGCGGCGTATGGGCGGACGTCAAATACGAAGCGGACGGCGGCCCGGGTTTGAAAGAGATTGCCGCCATCCTGGCCAACTCCGACCGCCGTGACACTGACTTGCGCACACTATTGCAGGCCCAATTACTGTTCTGGCTGCTCGCGGCCACGGACGGGCATGCCAAGAATTTCTCCATTCATCTGTTGCCTCAGGCGCATTACCAACTGACGCCGCTCTACGATGTGCTATCGGCATGGCCCGTGATCGGCAAGGGTGCTAATCGGCTCGATTACAAGAAGTTGAAGCTGGCGATGGCGTTGCCCGGCAAGAACAAGCACTACAAGCTGGCCGAGGTGCAACGCCGGCATTTCAACAACACCGCGCGCTTGTGCGGCTACGGGCCGGATATGGAGCAGATCATCGGGGAAACGTTGGCGAACGTCGATGGTGCGCTGGAGGATGTGGGTAACAAGCTGCTAGCGGGCTTTCCTGCCGATGTCTTTGAGTCGATTGCCTCGGGAATGCGTCAGTCCGCCGCCAGATTGGCGGCCATGCCGAGTTAGCTGCCAGCAAACCGGGCCATGGGGCGCAGGGGGCGCCCCCGCGCGCCCCAGGCTCGGAGTGCGAGAATCCTATTGCCTAGCGATCGCCGCGGCGGCATCGGCCTTCATCTTGCCCAGCGCCGCGCCGGAAAGATACCGGCCCTTTAGCACCACGGCCGAGATCCTGTCCAGGTTCGCCACGTCGGCCACCGGATTGGCGTCCAGCACCACCAGGTCGGCGTCCTTGCCTTCCTCCACCGAGCCCAGGCTGGACTGGCGCCCCAGGAACTCCGCCGGATCCCGCGTCGCCATCTGCAGGACTTCCAGCGGCGAAAAACCCGCCGAGGCCAGTTCGCGGAACTCTTGGTGCAGGCTGACGCCCGGCACCAGCCAGATGCTCATGTCGCCGCTGAAGTCCGACCCCGCCATGATCTTGACGCCGTTCTGCTTCA
Organism: Pigmentiphaga kullae; assembly: GCF_004216695.1. GTDB lineage: Bacteria > Pseudomonadota > Gammaproteobacteria > Burkholderiales > Burkholderiaceae_B > Pigmentiphaga > Pigmentiphaga kullae. Next base: position 714,884 of record NZ_SGXC01000001.1, on the reverse strand, counting down.
TGAGCTTGGAAACCCGCTTCTGCAATTCATAAAACTGCTGCAGCGTAGTAACCGCGCTCGCGGGCAGCTTGGCGAACTGGTCACCCACCTGCTGCCAGATCGCGCGCGTGGACTTGTCGATATAGACCAGGTTGGGGTCATTGCGGTACTGCGCATCGTTGCCGTAGTCCTGCGTGCGCAGCCGGATCAGCGTCAGCGTCTGCCAGGTGCCGTTCTTCGCGAACAGCTTGCTCAGCTCGACGCACTTGGCTTCATCGTAGGTGTCCAGGATGCGCTGGTAGAACGGCGCGTTCTGGGCGCCGTCGTAGGCGCGCGGGTTGGTGACGAAGGTGGGCGGGAAGGGCGGCTTCAGCGACCCGGCCAGCGCCGCCGGGCGCAGCGTCTGTTCCTCGCTCGAGCAGTCCATCAGCAGCCCCCAGCCGGCGCCCAGGTGATCGAAGGACGGTGCGCCCGCGTTGCTCGCGTCCCGCGCGCTGATGGTGGGGTTCAGGTGCGCCTCGCCGCCATGGAAAATGACCTCCGGCGCCAGCACCCGCCCCGCGGCGCTGTCCTGGTTCAGGACCTTGCCGCGTTCCATGTTGGCCGGGGAATCGGATTCCTCGCGGAATCCCGTGATGCCGCTGGCGAGCATCATGGGCCAATAGGGCGGATCGCGGTCGGCACTTTCCACCGCATGCGCATGCATGTCCAGGTAGCCGGGCACGACGTACTTGCCCGAGACGTCGATGGCCTGCGCGCCGCCCGTGGCGCGCAGCGGCTGCGAGGTGATGCGCCGGATCTTCCCGCCCTCCACGTGGACGTTCATGCCTGCGGCGAGCGAACCGTCGCGCGTATTCACCACCGTCGCGTTCTGCAGGATCGTGCCGCCGGCCACGTCGATGCCGCCGTCCCCCCCGCCGCCACAGGCGGCAAGAATGGGCAGCAGCGCCGAGAGGGCGCCAAGAAAGGCGTGCTTGTGTCGTGTCATGGCCTGTCTCCTTTTGGTGTCGTTATCCGCGTCGGATCTTAGGAGGCCTTGGCACGGCCGAGGAGATGGCGGCTTTGCCACGACGATACCCGCGAGGTATCGGTAGGGCGCGCACCACCTGTTGCACCCCGTTGCCGCTTGTTCCAGGATAGTTGGGAATACTGGAGGCGAACTCATCCCACCCACGACAGGAGCACAGCATGGCCTCGGATAGCAACGTGGAAAAAGCCAAGGACGTCCTGGAAGAAGGCGCTGACGCCGTCGACAAGGCGGCGCACGCCACCGCCGACAAGGTGACCCGCGCCACGCGGCGCGCCAAGGACGCCGCCGCGGATGCCCTGGACGAAGGCAGCGATACGCTGGAAAACGCGCTTCTGTGCGCCAGGGACGTCATCCGCCGCCATCCCATCACGTCCGTGGCGGCGGTCGCGGCGGTGGCGTATCTGTGGGGGCGGATCCGGGGATAGGTCCGGAGGAACCGGCAGCGCCGGTCGGGACTAACCGGCCGGGCGCGCCGCCAGCTCGCGTCCGGCGTGCTGGAACATGCCGCGCAGCCACCGGTGCCCGGGATCCTTGTGGCTGCGTTCGTGCCAGTACGCCGCGTAGCGGATGCGGGGCAGGCGCAGCGGAACCTCCAGCAGCCGCAGCGGGTACTGGTCGGCGAATGGCCGGGCCAGCATGCGCGGCAGGGTCGCCAGCATGTCGGTGCGCGAGACGATGGCCGGGATGGTCAGGAAGTTCTGGACCAGGAACGGCCGTTCGATCTTCCGCCCCTCTCTTGCCAACGCCTCGTCCAGCACGACGGCCGTGGTCGGCCGTCCCGTTCCCAGCGGGCGCACGTGTGGACATCCCAGGAAGTCCTCGACCGTCAGCCGGTCCCGGATCGTGGGGTGCGAGCGGCTGGCCAGGCACACGACCTGGTCCTGGAACAAGGGCATGGAACGCAGCGTGGGCGTGGGGGCCAGCAGCCAGGCAATGCGCAGATCCAGGTCGCCCGCCTCCAGTTGTTCGATCGCCCGGGCCGGCTGCGGCGGGCGCACTTCGATGCGGATGTCGGGCGATTCCCGCCGCAGGCGCTCCAGCAGGGGCGGCATCAACATGTGCTCGGCATATTCGGGAATGGTCACCACGAAGCGCCGGCGCGAGGTCGCGGGATCGAAGCGGTCGGCGGGCGACACCATCCGGTCGTATTCCGCCAGGATCTGGCGCGCCGACTGTTCCAGTTCGCGCGCCCGTTCGGTGGGCACCATGCCGCCGCGCGTGCGGACCAGCAGCGGGTCGTTGAAGTGTTCCCGCAGCTTGCCCAGCGTCTGGCTCAGGGCCGGCTGGCCGACGCCAAGGAGATTCGCGGCGCGGGTGACGTTCCTTTCCGTGACCAGGACGAGCAGGGCACGCAGCAGGCGAAAATCCATATTATCCATGGTTGGTGATTTTAAAGATTAGCGAATGCCCATGGTAACGGGCAGGGGGGCTGGAGTCTAATCCGGTCGTGATCAATGACCCGCCCGCCACCATGTACTCGACCTTTCAGCAAGCGCAGCAGGCGCTGGCCGGACAAGCGCCCGGCGATCCGCTTGCCCAGCCCATCGAGGAAGCCCGCCTGCGGCAGTCGCGCTACTTCCAGGCCTTGAACACCGGCGTCTCGGACGTGGCCCGGTCGGACGACCACGCCATCGGCGGGCCGCATGGAGATATCCCGGTGCGGATGATCTGCGCCCACCGGCGTCCGCACGCGCCCTGCCTGGTATTCCTGCGCGGCGCGGGATTCTGGGCCGGCGGCATCGATTCGCACCTGGGTACCCTGCATCGCCTGGCGGTGCTGACCGGCTGCGTGGTCGCCGCCATCGACTACCGCAAGACCCCCGAGCACCGCTATCCCGTCCAGCAGGACGAAATCCTGTGCGTGCTGGCATGGCTCCGGCGCCATGGCGCGGAACTGGGCCTGCGGCAGGGCGCATGGGTGTTCTTCGGCGAATCCGCGGGCGCGACACTGGCGCTGTCCGCCACGCTGGCGCTGCGCGACGGGCAGCAAGACCTGCCCGCCGGACTCGTCCTGTTCTATCCCAATTGCGGCGGCCCCCGACCCGGCGCGCGGCCGTATTCCCAATGGGTATGGCGCAGCTATCTCGGCGACGCGGATCCCGACGCCGTACCCGGACCGGTCCCTCTGCGCCAGAACCTGCACGGGCTGCCTCCCGTATGGTTGGGCTGCGGCACGGCGGACCCCTTGCTGGCCGATGCCCAGGCGCTTGCCGACGGCCTGCAACGGGCGGCGGTCCCCCACCAGCTCGCGCGCTTCCCGGACATGCCGCATGCGTTCGTGATGCACGCGGCCGCGCTGCGCCCGGCCCGCCTCGCACTGGAGCAGGCCGCGGCACAGGTCCGCAGCCTGTTCGATTTCCCCCTCATGGAAACCCTTCCATCATGAAGCGATACACCCCCACCCAGGAAGAAATGCAAGGCCGCATCGCCAGGTTCAAGGATCTGGTCTCGACCAAGGCGCGCATCCAGGAAAAACTGGGCCTGCCCCAGGAGGTCATGGAAATGATCACGGCCAAGGCCACCTTCAACGTCATGTCCCCAGGGCCGTTGCCGGGGCAGATCTCGCCCCGTCCCGCCGTGGAAGGCGGGGACGCCGGCGTGTTCCGGCTGGGCATCGTCACCTGCCCGCCCGGGCAGGGGCCGGGGCTTCACGTGCACTATCACACCCACGAGACCTTCATGTGCCTGACGGGGCGCTGGCTGATCCAGTGGGGCGACCATGGCGAGGAAAGCACCGTGCTCGAACACCTGGACCTGATCGCGCTGCCGCCCGCCGTCACCCGCCGCTTCCAGAACCTGTCGGAGCAGGACGCGCAATTGCTCGTGATCGTGCAGGGCGAACGCGACCAGTTCGACGACATCGACCGCGATCCGGCCACCGCGGAGAAAATCGCCGCCCGCTTCGGGCCCGAGATCGTCTCCAGGCTGGAGACGGCCGGCTGGAAATTCACGATAGGCAAGGAGGCGGCCCATGAACCCGCGCGAGCCTGACATGGCGTCCTTCGACCCGGACGCGCTGGAGCCCAGGCAACAGTACAAGCTGATGAGCGGGACCATCATTCCCCGCCCCATCGCGCTGGTGACGACCCTGGCGCCCGACGGCGTGGCCAACGCGGCGCCCTTCAGCCTGTTCAACATGGTCGGCGTCGATCCGCCCATGCTGATGTTCTCGCTGACGCCGCGGGCAGGGGAAGTCAAGGACACCGGCCGCAACATCGAGCGCCTGCCGGAATTCGTCGTCCATATCGTGGACGAAGGCGTCAAGGAAAAGATGAACATCTGTTCGGCCGATTTCCCGCCGGGCACCAGCGAGATCGACTTCGCCCGGCTGCGGACGGCACCGTCCGTCAAGGTGCGACCGCCCCGTCTGGTGGAATGCCCGGCCCAGTTCGAATGCCGCCTGATCGACATCATCAAGGTCGGCCGCCGGCCCAACCATCTCGTCATCGGCGAAGTGGTCATGATGCATTACCGGGAAGGCATCGTGGACCCGGCCAAGTTCTATGTGGACGCCGCGCGGCTGGCCCCCATCGGCCGGCTGGAAGGCGCCGGCATGTACACGCGGGTGACCGACCGCTTCCAGATGGGACGCCCCGAGATTCCCGGCGTGCCCGCCACCAGCGGCTGAACCACCGCAGGCTTCCCAAGAAAAGGAGACAACATGAAGATTTCACACTGCCTGCGCGGCATTGCCGCGGCGGCCGCCCATGCCGTCCTAGCCCTGGGCGCCCCGGCCATGGCGCAGGGCTTTCCCGCCAGGCCGGTCAAGCTCGTGGTTCCCTACACGCCCGGCGGCGCCGCCGACATCCTGGGCCGCGTCGTGGCCGATGGCCTGGGGCGCCGGCTCGGCCAGCCGGTCATCGTCGAGAACAAACCCGGCGCGGGCGGCGCCATCGCCGCCAAATACGTGGCCGATGCCCCCGCCGACGGCTACACCATGATGCTGGGCGGCACCACGCCCCTGGTACTTTATCCGCTGCTGTACGAACGCCAGGCCTACGACGCCCGCAAGGACTTCACCGGCATCGGCATGCTGGCCTACTCGCCGCTGGTGCTGGTGGTGAACGCGCAATCCCCGGTCCGGTCCGTGGGCGACTTCGTCAAGGCATCGCGGGCGGGCTCGCTGGCCTATGGTTCGGCCGGCAACGGTACCGCCATGAACATCGCCGGCGAACTGTTCAAGAGCCAGGCCGGCGCCGACCTCATGCACGTGCCCTTCAAAGGCAGCCCGCCGGCGCTGAACGCGCTGCTGGCCGGCGACATCGCCTCGGTGTTCGACCTCGTCGCCTCGGCCAAACCCTTCATCGACGGCGGCCGGCTGCGGCCGCTGGCGGTCCTGAGCGGCCGGCGCAGCGGCGCCCTGCCCGACGTGCCCACCTTGCGCGAGCTGGGCTACAAGGACTTCGACTTTTCCGTGCGCTATGCATTGATCGCCCCCAGCGCCACCCCGCCCGCCGTCATCGGCCGCCTGAACACCGAACTCAACGCCGTCCTGCGCGACCCCGCGGTCGCCAAGCAACTGGCCGGCCAGGCGCTGGACGTCATGCCCGGCCCTCCGGAGGCCGTCATGGACTTCGCCCGAGCCGAGATCGAACGCCTGGCGCCGGTCATCAAGAACGGAGGAATCCGCCTGGACTGAACGCGGCGCCGCCGCGTCTCCCGCCGGCTTGCCCCGGTGCCTGGTATCCGTACCGGATGCGCGCCCCCGCGCGGGGTGCGAGAATACGGCATAACACCACGGCATAGCCCGGCAGGAGACGATTTTGCAGAGCCCCCTGTCCTCCCTCAAATTCAGCACCGCCTCCGGCCACATCTGGCTGGACGAAGAGCGCATGCTGCTCCTGCACGCGCGCGCCCTGGGCGCCCTGCGCAAGGAACTGTTCGACTCCCTGGGCGTGGAGCGCACCCGGGGCCTCCTGGTCCGCATGGGCTACGCCTCCGGCATGCGCGACGGCGCCTACGCCGTCAAGCGCCGCCGCGCCGGCATGCAGACCAACGAAGCCTTCCTGCTCGGCCCCAAGCTGCACGCCGTAGAAGGCGTCGTCCAGGTCGAACCCATAGAACTCAGCATCGACCTTGCCAGGAATCACTTCTACGGCGAATTCCTGTGGCGCAACTCCTGGGAATGCGAAGCCGACGTCCAGGAATACGGCCACGGCGAAGACCCGGCATGCTGGACCCAGATCGGCTATGCCTCCGGCTATTCCAGCGCCTTCATGGGCTCGCCCATCGTCTACAAGGAAATCGAGTGCCGCGCCCAGGGAGACACCCACTGCCGCATCGTCGGCCAGCCCGCCGACGCCTGGCAGGACGAGGCCTACCTCAACTACTTCGCGCCCCATCCCTTCGCGGGCCAGCTGATCGAATATTCCATCGGCCTCGAACACCTGCGTTCGTCCTCCACCCGCAAGCCCGCCAACCAACCCCTGGCCGGTGCTTCCGCCGCCTTCCAGGCGGCGTTCGAACTGCTGCGCAGCGCGGCCGGCAGCCCCATCACCGTCCTGCTGCAAGGCGAGACCGGCGTCGGCAAGGAAGTGTTCGCCCGCTGGCTGCACGACAACGGCGAACGGGCCAAGGGACCGTTCATTGCGGTCAACTGCGGCGCGATTCCGGCCGACCTGATCGAGGCCGAACTGTTCGGCGTGGAGAAGGGCGCCTATACCGGCGCCCACCTGGCCCGCTCCGGTCGCTTCGAGCGCGCCAACGGCGGCACCCTGTTCCTGGACGAAATCGGCGATCTGCCCCTGGCCATCCAGGTCAAGCTGCTGCGCGCGCTGCAAAGCGGCGAAATCGAACGCCTGGGCAGCGAAAAATCGCAACGCGTCGACGTCCGCATCGTTGCGGCCACCAATGTCGATTTGCAGAAGGCCATGCAGGACGGGCGCTTCCGGCCGGATCTGTACTACCGGTTGAATACCTTTCCCATCACCATTCCGCCATTGCGCGAGCGGCGGGCGGATATTCCCGTGCTGGCCAGCCGTTTCCTGCAGAAGTACGGCGGGCTATACGGTAAGAAGCCGGGCGGGCTGACGGATCGGGCGATGCAGGAGTTGCTGAATCACCATTGGCCGGGGAACGTGCGCGAGCTGGAGAACGTGATCGAGCGCGCGGTGTTGTTGAGTCCGGATGGGGAGTCGATCGAGGCGACGCATTTGTTCGGGCAGCGGCTGCCGGGCGGGGATTGTCCGGGGCGTGTGGCGGATGGTGGGGAGGTGGTGGAAGGGGAAGGTGGGGAGATCGATCTGGTTTGTGGAGATCTGATCGAGAGGAATGTGCCGCTGGGGACGCTGGAGCAGGGGATGATGCGCGTGGCGATGCAGCGGGCGGGGGGGAATTTGAGTAAGGCGGCTCGGTTGTTGGGGATTACCAGGGCGCAGTTGGCTTATCGGTTGAAGAGGGAGGGGATACCGGTTTAGGGGGGGGCCGACGGCCGGGCCCTTTCATAGCCTGTGGTCCGATTGCTTGCGGATTATCGTTCGAGTATTTAAAATGAGATCAATTCTCATTTTTACTTGCTCCCTTTCGCCCTGATGCCCGCTCCGGATTTACCGCTTGCCGATGACTTGACCGGCCTGTATGCCGAGCACAGCACTTGGCTTCAGGGCTGGCTGCGCAGGCGCATCGGCGACACATTTACGGCGGCTGATGTGGCGCAGGATACTTTCCTAAGCCTGCTGGACCGCAAAACTGCGACCGAGGAGATCCGTGAGCCGCGGCCGTTCCTGGCGACGATCGCCAATCGGCTGCTTGCGCACCGCCATCGTCGGCAACTGCTCGAAACCGCCTATTTCGAAGCCATCGCGAGCCTGCCCGAAGAAGTGGCCCCTTCACCAGAGACGCGACTTATCGCGGTCCAGAGTCTTCAGGAGATTGACCGCGTGCTTGATGGATTGCCTCTCAAGGTGCGGGAAGCTTTTCTGTTGGCACACTTGGCCGAACTGAGCTACGCCGAGATCGCCAAGCGGCTAGGGGTCTCGGCCAGCTCGGTCAAGCAGTATCTCGCCAGGGCCAACCGCGAATGCCTGTTCGCAATGACGTTCTGACGCCGTGGCCACCCATAGCGACACCTTGACCCTGCCCAATGGTCGGGTGATCAGCCGGGCCACTGCGGATGCTGCCGCGGACTGGCTCACGCTGTTGATGTCTGGTGAGGCGGGTGAGGAGCAGCAAAGACAGTGGCGCCAGTGGCGCCAGGCGCATGCCGACCATGAAGCTGCCTGGCAGCACGTCGAGTCCGTCACGGGTCGAATGAAATCGTTGGGACCCAGTCCGGCATACACGGCTCTGTCATCCTATGGTGCGAGCCGCCGGCCATCTTCCGTGGTTCGTCGACGGACCACGCAGGTACTCGTGTGGGGCGGTCTAGCCGCCGGCGCCGGGTTTCTCGTTTCACGTACCGGTCCCTGGCAGGCCAGTATGGCCGACTGCCGGAGTGCTACAGGAGAGCAGCGCCGCTTTGCACTAGCGGACGGCACGCAGCTCATGCTCAACACGGGCAGCGCAGTGAATCTTCGATTCGATGCCAGTGAGCGCCGCATCCTGCTGGTGGCGGGCGAAATCATGGTCGCGACTCGTCATGGGCCGAGTTTGTCCGCCGATCCCCGGCCGCTGCTGGTGGAGACCGCCGAAGGCATCATCCGCTCGCTGGGCACCCGTTTCACCGTACGCCAGCGCCCCGAACGCACCAGCGTAGCGGTTCTGGAGAGCGCCGTTGAGATCTCTTCCCGGGGAACGCCAGCCAGCACGCGTGTGCTGCACGCTGGCGAGCAGACGCAGTTCAGCCGCGAGACGATCGAGGCACCCGGTCTGGCCGGTGAGCACACGGACGCGTGGACTCGGGGCCAACTCCTGGCTGACGAGCAGCGCCTCGATGATTTCCTGGCCGAGTTGGATCGCTACCGGCCGGGCATGCTGCGTGTCGATCCCCAGGTCGCGGGTCTGCGCCTGTCAGGCGTCTTTCCCTTGGCGGACACCGATCGCATTCTGGCCACGCTGCCCAGCGTGCTGCCGGTACGCGTGCAGTGGCGTACCCGTTACTGGGCGACGGTTGTCCCTGCGGATCGGCGCCTCTGAAATATTTTTTCCGCATTGACTGCCCGATTGGCATTCTCGCGGCACCTACCTCATGAGGGACCGGAATTTCCGGAGGTCCGATCACGAGGAACGACATGTCGAATTTGCAGCGGGGCCGCCATTCGGGGGGGCCACATCCATCTCCCGTCGCGCTCGCCGTCCTGGCACTGGCCCTGAGCGTTACGGTCGGGGCACCGTCTCTCGCGAGGGCGCAGGGCGCTGCGCAAGCGTCCGGTACGTCCGTCACCGACTTCCGCATACCCGCCGGGCCGTTGGCCCCAGCGTTGCGCGAGCTGGCAAGCACCGCCAACATCATGTTGAGCTTCACGGCTGAGCAGAGCGACGGCAAGCGCACGACCGGCGTGAACGGTCGCTACCCAGTCGCTAGCGCCTTGGGCCTGCTGCTGGACGGGACCGGCCTTCGGGCTGTGCAATTGGACAACGGCGCATTCGTGCTGCGAGCCGACAGCACTCCCGCAGCCTCGCCACCGGCTTCGGCTGCCGAGGCGCCCGCGGCCGGCATGCTGCCATTAGTCACCGTGATCGGCACGGCTGTTGCCGACAGCACCACCGAAGGTACGCACTCGTATACCACGGGCAGCACGAGCACGGCCACCCGGCTCAACCTGTCGATGCGCGATACGCCGCAGGCCGTCACCGTCATCACCCGCGAGCGCATTGAGGACCAAGGCCTGGCGACGGTCAACGACGTGGTCCAGACCGCCCCCGGCCTGACCTTTCGGCGGTTCGGGCCGGAGCGCGCATCCTTCTATTCGCGCGGCATGTACGTAGACAACATCATGTACGACGGCCTGCCGGTGAGCCTGGACAGCTCCAACCTGTCGCAGGACCTGCTGGCCACCGACATGGCCATCTACGACCGCGTGGAGATCGTGCGTGGCGCCACCGGCCTGGCGCAGGGCGCGGGCAACCCCTCAGCCGCCATCAACCTGGTGCGCAAGCGACCGACCAAGGTGCCGCAAATGTCCGTCGGCGTGAGCGCTGGAAGTTGGGACCGCTACAGGGCAGAGTTGGACGCCTCCGGTCCGCTGTCGGAGGACGGCAGTCTGCGCGGTCGCACGGTGATCGCCACTCAAGACTACGGAAGCTACAAGCGCGGCGAAAGCAGCAAGGGCCAGACGCTCTATGGGATCCTGGAGAAGGATCTGGATGCCTCCACCACGGTCACGCTCAGTGCGTTGCACCAGGAAAACCGGCTGCACGGCAACGGCTTCACCGGCCTTCCCGTGGCTAGCGACGGCAGCGATCTGGGACTGCCCCGGTCCACGTCCTACGCCAGTAACTGGGAACATTGGAACAAGACTACCGACTCCGCCTTCATGGGGCTGGACCACCGATTCGACAACGGCTGGCGTATGCACCTCTCGGCCTACTATGCACAGGCCGATGTCGACATGCAGGGCCATTACCTCAGCCACAGCGTTACCACCGGCAACTACAGCCAGCTCGGCGCGCGCAACGCCCACCGGGAAAAGCAGAGCAGCGTGGACCTGTATGCCAACGGCCCCTTCGAACTGTTGGGCCGCAAGCACGAGCTCGTGCTGGGCGCCAGCTACCGCAACATCGATTTCGACGGCAACAGCCGCCAAGGCCTGGTGCTCAACAGCAGCCTCGACCCGTACAACTTCGATCCCGGCGCCGTGGCCGACCCGAACATCCCTTTGCGCGACTGGATGGACGCGAAGATCACCCAGCAAAGCGTGTACGCCACGACGCGCCTGAATCTGGCCGACCGGCTGAAGCTGATACTGGGCGGGCGGGTGGACTGGTTCGACTACAACGACACCGTCAACACGTATCCGAACTTCAGCTCCAACACGCCTTCCGTCAGCGCTAACAACCGCTACAGCGTCAACAACCATCTGACGAAATACGCCGGCCTGGTCTACGACCTGAACGATCAGCATGCGATCTATGCGAGCTATACCGACGTCTTCAAACCCCAGAACTACCGGGATGCCAGCAACAAGCTGCTCGATCCGGTGGTGGGCCGCAATTACGAAATCGGTATCAAGGGAGAATACTTCGATGGCGCACTGAATGCCTCGGCAGCGGTGTTCCGCATGGACCAGAAAAACCGCGCATTCCGCAGCACCGACCAGACTCAATGCGCAAACTACCCGACCGTCACGTGCTATTCGGCCGCTGGAGAGGTCCGCAGTCAGGGCGTGGAGTTTGAGGTGCAGGGCGCCATCACGCCCAACTGGCAGGTGGGTGCCGGCTACACGGTTGCCATCGCGCGCTATCGCAAGGATGCGACCGCCAGCAATGTAGGCGCGCTCTTCGACACCGATACGCCACGGCACCTGTTCAAGCTGTCGACCATGTACCGGCTGTCCGGTGACCTGCAGGGCTGGCGCATCGGTGGGTCGGTTTATCGCCAGGGCTTCATCTACAACAAGGGCACCACGAGTGGCGTCCCCTTCAACATTACTCAAAGCGCCTACGTCGTGGTCGACCTGGTGGTGGGCTGGCAGGCCACACAAAATCTGGACCTGCGGCTCAACATCAACAATGTATTCGACAAGAAGTACTACAACGCGTTGTCCGGCAGCGCGAGTTTCCCCAGCAACGTCTATGGCGAGCCGCGCAACGTGATGCTGTCCGCGCGCTACCGGTTTTGAAACGCGGCGGCATGCGCGGCGCGCTGGTAGTGCTGCACCGCTGGTGCGGCCTGTTCATCGCCGGTTTCCTGTTCATCGCCGGCTTGACGGGCGCGGTGATTGCCTGGGACCACGAACTCGACGAGTGGGCCAATCCCCGACTGTTCCGGGCTGACTCCGGTGCGACGGATACCCCGCTTGCACCTCTGGAACTGGCGCGCCGGGCCGAGGCGGCCGATCCGCGCCTGCGGGTCAGCTTCCTGCCGCTGACGCTGGAACCCGGCCACACGGCGATGCTGGGCGTGGCCGCGCGCATCGATCCCGACACCGGCGCACCATACGCCCTCGGCTTCAACCAGTTGGCCCTGGACCCGGCCACCGGCCAGGCCCAGGGCCACAGGCAGTGGGGACGAATATCGTTGTCGCGCGAGAACCTGCTGCCCTTCCTCTATAAGCTGCACTACACCATGCACATTCCCAAAGGTTGGGGCATCGAATTCGGGGTGTGGCTGATGGGGGTTGTGTCGGCGGTGTGGACCGTCGACTGTTTTCTTGCGCTCTGGATTTCCTTTCCCAGCGCGCGCTCCTGGCGCAAGTCGCTGAGCTTCCGGCTGCGCCAGGGCGGCGCCAAGCTCAATTTCGATCTCCACCGCTCCGGCGGCGTGTGGGTATGGGGTCTGCTGCTGATGCTGGCCGTGACCTCGGTATCGCTGAACCTGGGGACTCAGGTGATGCGGCCGCTGGTATCGATGCTATCGCCTCTGACTCCCTCGCCATTTCAGTCGCGCCAGGGCAGTCGCGAGCGGGAACTGGCCGACCCGCTGCTGAGCCGAGAGCGGGCTATCGAAGTGGCCGAGGCCGAGGGCCGCCGCCGCGGCTGGACCGCTCCCGCCGGATCCATCTTCTATGCCCAGCGCTTCGGCATCTACGGCGTGGCGTTCTTCACGCCCGAAAACGACCGGGATGACGACGGCATGGGCAACGAGGTTCTCTACCTGGACGGGGACTCGGGGGCGGTCGTTGGCGAAAAGGTGCCGGGTCAAGGCACCGCGGGCGACGTCTTCATGCAGGCCCAGTTGCCGCTTCACTCCGGCCGGCTGCTGGGCATGCCGGGGCGCGTGCTGATGTCGTTCATGGGGGTGTTTGTCGCCGCGCTGAGCGTGACAGGCCTGGTGATATGGGTGCGCAAGCGCCGAGGCCGGATAGCGAACAAATTGCGCTCGCAATCGTAGGCGGCGTGGCGTTTCGTCCATCGCCGCCTTGTTCCACACATAGAAGAGTACGCCAAGGGGCTTTTCAGACGTCCACCAGGGCGTTGTTGAAACCGGAAAAAACCTCCTTCACACAATCCCCCATCCGCCTAGCCAACGCCCCAACCGGAAAATTCTCCGACGTAACCGCATAACTATAAAGCTCCACCTTCTCCGAAAACCCCACCTCGCAAACCCCCGGAACCCGCATCGCCCTCGCTACCACCGGATTCACAATCGATACCCCCAACCCCTTAGCCACCATGGTGCATATCGTCGTCGCATAAGGTGTCTCGATCGACAGCACCCGCTTATCCCGCACAAAGTGCCGATCAATCGCCGCCCGATTGAAACTCCCCGCCGGCAGCGAAATGAAATCCTCCCCGTCGAAGTCCGAAGGCTTGAGCACCTTCTTCCTGGCAAGCCTGTGCTTCTTCGGCACGACCCCCACACCGTAAGCCGTATTGATCCGCTCATACTGCAAACTCGGCAGATCGGTATGTATCGAACAAAACCCGATATCGCAATACCCTGTCGCCACCCATTTCGCCACGACATCCGATCCACCGGTATTGACCACCACCGGGATGTCCGAAACCTTTTCCCGGAAGATCCGCATGGCATCCGGCATCACACATTGCGTGATCATCCCCACCGCCCCCACGCGCAGCAATCCCTTGCCGCGCAGCCGGATCGAGTTGGCGCTGTCGTTCAGCGACTCCAACCCGATGAACGCGCGCTCCACGTCCGCGTAGAACGCTTCCGCTTCCGGTGTCGGAATCAAGCGTGTCCCCAATCGCTGGAACAGCGCGAAACCCAGCGTCTTCTCCAGCAACGCAATCCATCGGCTGACGTTCGGCTGCGACGTATGCAGCAGCCCCGCCGCGGTGGTCATCGACCGCGTCATCATCACCGCGCGAAAGGCTTCGACCTGCTTGAAGTTCATGGCTGATTCCATTCCGATGCATGCGCGTCGAGCATATCATTTTTGTATTTGAAACCGTCAATCTGTGATTTGACGTATGGGTTGGCCGAGATGGAGACTGCATTCCTGCATTCATCACCGGCCCACCACATGGAATCCAAAGTCAGTGCCCGCCTGAAGCAACCCCTCGCGCAGGAGGTGATCGAGTTCATCTTCCTGCCGCGCCTGAACCGGGAGTTCTTCGCCAATTTCGAATTGCTGCATCAGATCAATCTTGCCCATCTGCTGATGCTGGACGAGCAAGGGATCCTGGACAAAAGCACGTCCATCCAGCTCGCCAAGGCGCTGCTGAAAATGCAGGCCGACGGCCCGGACGTCGTGGAGCTCGACCCGGCGCGGGAAGAAGCCTATTTCAACTACGAGGCCCATCTGATCAAGCTGGCGGGCCAGGACGTGGGCGGCCGGCTGCATACGGCGCGCAGCCGCAACGACATGGGCGCGACCATCGATCGCATCCGGGCGCGGGATTTCGGGATGCGCATCGGTACGGCGTTGATCGGCCTGGCGCAGGCCGCGCTGGATCGGGCCGGGCAATATGCCGATTGCGTGATGCCCGGCTACACGCACATGCAGGCGGCCCAGCCGATCACCTACGGCTACTACTTGTCGGCGCTGGTGGACGCGTGGTCGCGCGACATCGATCGCGTGCTGCACACGCTGGATACGGCGAATGCGTCGCCCCTGGGTTCCTGCGCGCTGGCCGGCACGTCGTTCCCCATCGACCGTGCGCTGACCAGTTCCATGCTGGGCTTCAGCCAGCCGCTGGCCAATGCGCTGGACGGCGTGGCCTCGCGGGATTTCGCGCTGGAGCTGAGCGCGGCGCTGGCTATCATGATGATCACGTGCAGCCGCCTGGTGCAGGATTTCTACATCTGGTCCACGCCGGAGTTCGGTTTCCTGTCCTTCCCGGACAGCATCGCCAGTACGTCCAGCATCATGCCGCAGAAGAAGAACCCGGCGGTGCTGGAGAACCTGCGGGGCAAGGCGGGCCACTTGATCGGCCTGACGACGGCGGCTTTCTCCACCGTGAAGTCCACGCACTTCACGCACTCGGGCGACAGCAGCCGGGAAAGCACCCGGACCTGCTGGGAGGCCTGCGAGGAAGCGCTGAAAGCCCTGACCTTGATGAAGCTGCTGGTGGAACGGGTGGAGCCCAACCGCGAGCGCATGGCTGCGCGCGCGGCGGAGGACTTCTCCACCGTAACCGATCTGGCCGATCTGCTGGTCCGCAAGGCCGATACCTCGTTCCGCGACGCGCATCACATCATCGGCGCCGTCGTGCGGCAGGCGCTGGACCAGGGCTTGTCGGCCAGGCAGATCACGCCCGCGATGATCGCGACGGCGGCCAGAGAGCAACTGGGGCGGCGGATCGAGCTGCGCGAGGACGACCTGGCCAGTTGCCTGGACCCGCATGGCAACGTGGCCGCCCGCCAGTCGCAGGGCGGTCCCGCACCTAAGCGCGTGCTCGAGCACCTGGGCGAGCAGCGCGCCCGCCTGGACAAGCAAAGAACCGTCATCGACCGGACGGCCCGGCGCATCCACGACGCCCGGGAGTCGTTGCAGGAACGCATCCGCGCGCTGGTCGCCGTCGAAGCGAAGTGAGCACGGATCCCTTCAATCACTTGATAATCATGTGCAGGAGAGCAATCATGTTCAAGCCCATCGCCTTGCTCGCGATTGCCCTGGGCGTCTGCCCCGGGGCCCAGGCCCAGACTTATCCCAACAAGCCCGTCACGCTGGTCGTGCCGTTCGCGCCCGGCGGCACGGTCAACCTGATGGGCCGCATCCTGGCCACCCGCATGTCGGAAGTGCTGGGCCAGCCCGTTGTCGTCGAGAACAAGGGTGGCGCGGGCGGCAGCATCGGCGCGGCCATCGTCGCCAAGGCGGCGCCCGATGGCTATACGCTGCTGTTGGCCACCATGGGCCAGCAGTCCATCCAGCCGCTGCTGTCCAAGGACCTGCCCTATGACGCGGAGAAGGATTTCGCGCCCATCGCCTTGTTCTCCACCGTGCCCAACGCGCTGGCGGTATCGACCAACGTGCCGGTGAAGACGGTCCAGGAACTGATCGCGTACGCCAACAAGCATCCCGGTAAGCTGAACATGGCTTCCGCCGGCATTGCGTCGGCCAACCATCTGACCGGCGAACTCTTCATGCTGCGCTCGGGGGTGAAGTTCACGCATGTGCCCTATCGGGGCGCGGGGCCCGCGACCGCCGACCTGCTGGCCGGCCAGGTACACGTAATGTTCGCCAACCTGCCCAACGTGCTGCCCTATATCAAGCCGGGCAAACTGCGCGTGCTGGCCATGGCCAGCGAGAAACGCAGTCCCGCCGCGCCCGACGTGCCCACGCTGGAGGAAGCCGGCGTGAAGGATGCGACGGTCGAGTCCTGGTACGGGCTGATGGCGCCGGCCGGCACCAGTCCGCAGATCATCAAGAAACTGGAAACAACGATCATCGGCATCGCCAAGGAAAAAGCCATGGCTGCGCAACTGGCCGAGCAGGGCGCCTTGCCGTTCCCCGGGACCAGCGAGGATCTGGCCAAGCTTTCCAGCGAAGAGACGAAGCGGTGGAAAGACATCATCTCGCGCGCCAACATCCAGTTGAACTGAACGCACGGCATGCAGCACAGGGGCAGAAGAACGTGGTTCCAGTCGGCATCATCGGGGGCATGGGCCCGTTCGCGGGGGCGCACTATGTCGGCCTGTTCCTGGATGAATGCGCGCGGCTGATCGAGGCGGGCGGGGCAGGCGTGACCGACCAGCGCTTCCCGCCCCACTATCTGTTCCAGTTGCCGGTGCCCGACAGGACGTCGGCGCTGTTGGGGGCGCGGGACGAGTACGGGCGCGTGCTGCATGCGTTGTCCGGGCAGATGGACGGGCTGCGGGCGCTGGGGGCCAGGGTGGTTGCGATGTCGTGCAATACGGCGCATGCGTGGCATGCCGAGTTGCGGCGCATGCATCCGGACATGGCGCTGCTGCACATCGGCGATGCCACGGCAGACTATCTGGTTGGACAAGGCGAGACGGAAGTCGGGCTGTTGTCCACGGCCGGGACGGTGAAGTCGGGCGTCTATGCCGAAGCGTTGGCTCGGGTGGGGATCGCGTGCAGGGCGGCGGATGGCGACGAGCTGGATCTGGTCATGCGGGGCATCTACGACGGGGTGAAGGCGGGCGACAGCGAACTGGGGCGAGCCTGCTTTACCAGTGCATTGCTACGGATGCGCGGGCGTACCGGCGTGACGGGTTTCCTGATGGCGTGCACGGAGATTCCGCTGGCGCTGGGCGCGAGTGATGTGCCGACGGAATGCCGGTTGTATGACCCGGGGCGGTTGTCGGCCCGGGAACTGGCGAGGCGGGCATTGGCATGACGGCCGCCGGCTCCGTCCCATAGTTGAGGCACAATCCCGGCTAGGATTCATACGATTCGGCCGAGACGTGAGCCTTCCATCCCGTCCCTCGTCGCTGCGCCTGAGCGCGCTCGATGCCCATCTGCTGCTCGGCCGCGACCGGCCAGGCCTGACCGGCATTCCCCGCTACGACGCGCTGCTGGTCATCATGACCTTCACGATCGTGGCCAATCTGAAGCACATCAAGGAAAGGGTTCACGTGCCGGAGTAGGCGCGGGTCCGCATCCACGGGCAACTTGCCAAGCAAGGCTTGTTCAAACAATAATAATAATCAATTACCTTTCACCAAAGCTTCTGCGCCCCGCTCCCCACGGCGCACCCGAACCCCTATGCACGAGCGCTACTACCGCGAGCTGTTGCGCTATTTCACCCGCCGGGCGGGAAATGGCGACACGGCAGCGGATGTCGTGCAGGAGGCCTATGCCCGGGTATTGGCATTGCAGCGCACCGGCGCCCCCATATTCGAGCCCCGCGCGGTGCTGTACCAGGCCGGCCGCAACATCCTGGCGACATTGCGTCTGCGCAGCGCGGTCGAGGCAAGGGTGCTGGAAACACTGGCGCTGGTGGGCGACGACAGCCGGCCGTCGGTGGAGCGCGAGGTCGGCGCCCGGCAGCAGCTCGAACGTTTGCTGGTCCTGTTGAAGAGCATGCCGTCCAGGCGGCGCGACGTGTTCATCCTGGTGCGCATCCATGGCATGAGCTATGCGCAGACCGCCGCGCACATGGACATGACCGTGCGAACGGTGGAGCGGCAGATGGCGCGCGCGCTGCTCGACTGCGCGGGCTATGCTCCCGGGGAAGATTGAAGCCCGTTCACGCCATGGCACCGAAGCCTGTCCCCCTGTTCGACCGCGAAGAGCGGCGCGCGCCACGCCAGTTGGTCGAGCACGCGCTGATCCTGATCGGCCGCATTCACCATGGGGATGCGGCCGCCGCCCAGCGTGCCGAGCTGGCGCTGCAAACGTGGCGCGAGTCCTCGTCCGAACACGCCGAAGCCGCCTTGACCGCGCAGCGTATCTGGAATGCCACCGAGCCGGGTGCCCTGCGCTCGCAAATCGCCAAGCCCGCCAGCGCGGCGCAGAGGCAGCGCCTGCGGCGCCGCGCGCTTGGCTTGGCCGGTGTGGGGGTGGGCCTGGGGCTGTTGGGCGTGGGCGGGCGCTGGGCATGGCGGCTGCCGGTGTACGAGATTGCGCTGCGAACCGGACGCGCGCAACGGATGACGCAGGCGTTGCCGGACGGCAGCAGCGTGGACTTGTCCGCGCGTACCGCGGCCCAGGTGACGTTCTTGCGTGCCAGGAGAACCGTCAGGTTGACCGAGGGCGAGGCGCGGTTCTCCGTGGCGTCCGACGCCGAGCGCCCATTCTGGGTGGAAACGGATTGGGGCCGCGTGCGCGTGGTCGGCACCGTGTTCACGGTTTCCACCCGCGAGGCCCGCATGCGGGTGGAGGTCGCCGAAGGCCGGGTCGCCGTGTGGGGCGCGGAGAACGGCCAGGCGGCGGATCCGGCGCCTTCCGTTTTTTTGGAGGCGGGCCAGGCTGCCGACATCGACGGCCGGGGGGTCGGTTCGCCTCGTCCGGTGGATCCGGGCGAAGTTGGCGGCTGGCGGCAGGGATGGCTGTTCTTCCGCGACACGCCGCTGCCGGAAGTCGTATCCCGGTGGAACGACTACCTGTCTCGCCCCCTGAGGTTGTCCCCGCGGGATGCGGCCCTGCGCGAGATGCGGGTGACCGGCAGCTATTTGCTGAAGGACCCTCAGTCCTTTCTCGACAGCCTGGCGCACATGCTGCCGGTGCGGGTGATGCCCGCGGACGAGCAGGGTATCGAGATCCGGGCGCGCGGTTGATTCCCGCCGGCGAAGTTGCTTTTTGTTGCAAGTGGGGAGGGGGGGCAAATGCGCCGTGGCGTGTCTTCTGCATGACACGTTCAGTTCTTTCACCATGACCGCACACGACGCTTCCCGATTCTTCCGACCGTTCGCCGCCCGGCGCAGCCGCCATGGCGCGGCCATGGCTCCGTTTCTTCTGGCCTGCGCCGTCGGCGCCGCGGGCCTGCTGCCGGCCGGGTCCGTCCGGGCCCAGCCCCAGCCCGCGCTCGCCTCGACGCCTGTCGATCTGTCGCTGCCCGCCCAGCCCCTGGCCAGGACGCTGGCCGCGTTGTCCAGGCAGTTCGGTGTTTCCATCGGCGGCGAGGCCGGGTTACTGGACGGCCGCCAGGCGCCCGCGCTGAATGGGGCCCTGACCCTGGAGCAGGCGTTGCGGCATGCCTTGGAAGGCTCGGGCCTGGTTGCCGTGCGCAGCGGCGCCTCGGCGATGACGGTGGTGCGCGGATCGGATGCCGTCACGACCCTGCCGGCCGTGACGGTGACGGCGCGCGCCGATGCCCTGGGCGGCGAGCGTCCGCCCGCCTATGCCGGCGGGCTGGTGGCGCGCGGCGGGGGCCTCGGCCTCTTGGGCGACACCGATTTCATGGATACGCCCTTCAACGTCGTCAGCTACACCGCGCAGGCCGTCGAAGATCAACTGCCCCGCAGCGTGGCCTCCTTCCTGGCCCGCAACGATGCGTCGGTGCGGGTGGTGGGCGGCGAGGGCGATTCGACCGACACGCTGCGCATCCGCGGCTTCGATCTGGCCACCGACGAAATCGCCTTCAATGGCCTGCCCGGACTGCTTGCGCAGTATCGCAGTGCGGCCGAATTCATGGACCGCATCGAAGTGCTCAAGGGGCCGGGCGCGATGCTGAGCGGCATGTCGCCCAGCGGCGCGGCGGGCGGCGCCGTGAACATCCTGACCAAGCGCGCGGACGACGCGCCGTTGACGCGGCTTACGACCAGCTACTTCTCGGATTCGCGCATCGGCCTGCATGCCGACGTGGGCCGCCGGTTCGGCGCCGACGGCGAGTTCGGCGTGCGGGTCAACGGCGTCCTGCGGCGGGGCGATACCGCACGCGACCACCAGGACGAACAGATGGGCATGGGCGCCGTTGCCCTGGACTATCGCGGGCAGCGGCTGCGCGCGTCGCTGGACTACGTCAAGCAGTCGCACCGGGGTCACGCGGTACGCACCGTCCTGAGCAGCTTCGCCGTGGCGCCCGGCGTGTCCCTGCCGGCACCCGCCGGCAGCACGAACTTCGGCCAGCCCTGGAGCTATCTGCGCAGCGGCGACGAAACCCTGGCGGCCCGCGTTGAATACGACCTGGCCGACGACGCGACGGCCTATGCCGCGATAGGCCGCTCCCGCGGCTGGCACGGCGGTATAGGGGGCAACATCTACCTGATGTCGGCCGACGGCGACACCACGCAGAACGCCGCGGCCTCCGCCTTCGACCTGCATACGACCTCGGCCGAGGCCGGCGTGCGCGGACGCCTGCGGACCGGACCGGTCTCGCATCGCTGGGCGCTCAGCGCGAACACCCTGAAGCGCGACGTTGCCTATGGTTTCTCGACATCGGTGGCGACGTTCGAGTCGAACATCTACGACCCCGTCATCTACCCCCAACCGGACGGCATTCCCGGCGTGGCCGCACAGCCGGCATCGCAAACCCGATTGCGCAGCATTGGCTTCGCCGACACGCTGGGTTTCGCGGATGACCGCATCCTGCTGACGCTGGGGCTGCGCCACCAACAGGTCAAGGTGCAGAACTTCCCGGCCACCGCCGGCCAGTACGACGAGTCCGCCGTCACACCGCTGGCAGGCATCGTCGTCAAACCCTGGGACAACGTCTCGCTGTACGCCAACTACGTCGAAGGGCTGGCCCAGGGCGGTACCGCGCCGGATGGCGTGGCCAATGCCGGACAAGTCCTCAAGCCCCTGAAAACCCGCCAGGCCGAAGTCGGCATCAAGCGCGACTGGGGGCGCCTGGCGACATCCGTCAGCCTGTTCCAGATCCGCAAACCCAGCGGCTTGCTCGACCCGGCCACCAACCGCTACGAGGCGAACGGCGAACAGCGGCATCGCGGCGTGGAGCTGAACGTCTGGGGCGAAGTGACGCCCGGCTTGCGCATGCTGGGCAGCCTGGCGTGGATGGATGCGGAGATGACCCGGACCAACTCCGCGGCCACGACGGGCAAGGACCCGGTGGGCGTGCCGCGCATGACCGCCAACGTCGGGCTGGAGTGGGACGTGCCCGCGCTGGCCGGCGTCACCCTGACCGCCGCCGCCATCCATACCGGCTCGGTATACGCCGACGGCGCTAACGCCACGCGCGTATCGGGCTGGACCCGCTTCGACTTCGGCGCGCGCTGGGCCACCCGGGTCATGGACCGCAACGTGACCTTCCGGGCGATGCTCGAGAACGCCTTCGACAAACGCTATTGGACGATAGGCACCTGGCAATCCGCCTATCTCGGCCTGCCGCGCGCGGTCGTGCTGTCGGCCACCATCGACTTCTAGGGATTGCGCCTGGCCAGCACCTGGTCACGCGGGCCGGCATCGACCACCTTGCCGGCTTCCATCACGACAACGGTGTCGAACCGTTCGAGCAGGCTGGGCCGGTGTACCGAGGCCACGATGCAGGCCGACGGGAACGCCGCCACCATGCGGTCGAACACCCGGCCCTCGGCCTGCGGGTCGAGCGCGCTGGTGGGCTCGTCCAATAACAGCAGCGAACTCCCTTGCGCCGCCAGCGCGCCGCGGGACAGGGCCAGCCGCTGCCGCTGGCCACCCGAAAGATTGCCGCCGCGTTCGTTCAGCGGACTGGCCAAACCCTCGGGCAGGCGTTGCAGCACCTCGTCGAACACCCCCGCATGCACGGCCGATTGCAGCGCCGCCGCGTCGGCCGGCTCGCCGAAGGTAAGGTTCTCCTCCACGGTGGCTTCGAACACCTCGGCCTCCTGCGGGATCAGCGTGGCCAAGGTGCGCAGTCCGGCCCAATCCACCGTCAGGCCGTCGCGCAACAGTTCGCCCTGCTGCGGCGGATAAAGGCCGGCCAGCATGCGCAGCAACGTACTCTTGCCGCCCCCGCTCGGACCGATCAGCGCCACCCGCGATCCTCGTCGCAGCAGCAGATCAATCCCATGCAGCCCGCCGCGCGCGTCGTCGGCATAGCGCCAGGTGGCGCCGCGCAGCTCCAGCGTTTGCCATGGCGCGTCGCGCACCACGGCCGGCACCACCGCATCGGGGTCGCCGGGCGCTTCCCAGATCGGCTCCGCGCTGCCGTAGTCCGTATGCATGCGCGCGAAACTCTGGAAGTTCGACGCCATCGCGCCCACCACCGTCGCGGCCTGCTGGGCGTACTGGTAGATCATGAAGACCGTGCCCAGCATCACCGCCTGCCCGGGCTGCCGCGATTGCAGCACGTAGACCACCACCAGTATCCAGGTGAGCCCCATGCCGAGTATGTCCACGGTGAACCACTTGCCTTCCGTGACCATGACCGCGCGGCGCAGCGGCGCCATCACCGCCTGCATGCGGCGGCCGAGCACCTTGCGCGAGGCCGATTGCAACCGCAGGCCGATCACCGTGCCGGCGTTGCCGACGAAGTCCAGCAGCGCGGCGGCATAGCGTCGCTCCGCGTCGTTCTCGGCGCGGGCAAGCTGCATCAGCGCGCGGTCGAAGCGCATGATGATCAGCGCGATGATGACGTAGCCGGTGATGGCGATGGTGCCGCTGGTGCGCGACAGCAAGGCCAGGGCGACCAGAGGACCGACGAAGTTGAAGGCGCTTTGCAGGTAGCCGAACTGGTTCTGGGCGAAGTCGGACAGGGCGCGGCTGGATTGGACGACGCGGTGTTGGAGTTCGCCGGAGTGCCGGCCGTCGCGCCAGGCGAGCGGGGCGGCGGCGATGCGGGCGTAGAGTTGGTCGGCCAGGCGTTCGCGGACCCGGACGCCTACGTTGCGTTCCAGGATGCGGCCGGGGCCGTGGAGGAGCCAGGACAGGAGGTAGACGCCGACCAGGTAGGCGATCCAGCGGCCGGCTGTTGGCATGTCGCCTTGCTGCAGGGCGTTGATGGCCTGTGCGGCCAGCCAGGGCATGGTCAGGCGGAGTAGCTGGGCTGCCGAGAGCAAACCGGCGGCGCCGAGCATGTGGGGGCGAACGCCGGCTGCGTGGCGCCATAGGGCGCGGTAGAGGTCGCGGGCTGCGGTGCCCAGGCCGATGGGAGGTGGGCGGTGCGGGGAAACGGGTTTCGTCACGTGAAGACAAGCATGCTTTCAGATCAATAGCGAATTTGCAGGAGGCCCGGTGATCTTTGGCGTGGTGGGTAAATCGGTTCCTGCTAAAGGTGATTGAGTGCTGCAAGGACGCAGTCGGATGCCCAAAGCCAAGCAGCAGCATATGCTACATGGAAGCGTTCTTGATCCTCCAGTTTTTTCCATGGCCCTCGATAGAGACCTTCAACGCAGCACACATCTCCTTATGCACGCGGCGGTTGGGGGGCGTTGCTGGCGCAGCGCGTACAAGCGATTGCCGAATGAGCGCCCGCGCGGACATCCGCCTCATTCCAGTTCCGTAATGACCTGTGCCGATCGATGCAGCCGTCGCGCGCCGCCAGCGCCGATCAGGTAGTTGTCGCATACCCAGCTGTACACCGATGCGGTGCGATAGGTGGGATGCACGACGATGTTCATGTCCGCCGCGAGCGCCATGGGATCGTCATCGCGCAGCGAGGGGCGTTCCACCAGGTCATAGCCTTGGCCGTGGCTGAAGAGCCGCTTTTCTTCAGGGCGTCCGACGTTGCGCATGAAGGCGTTGTGCGCATGCCAGATGTCCGCCGGGGTGGCGCCGGGACGCAGTTTTCCGGTGGTGGCGGCCTGGGCCTCGACGGCTATCCGGAATTCGTCGCGCAATTCGTTCGAGGCCTTGCCGAGCACGCAGGTCCGTCCCAGTTCGGTGTAGTAGCCGCCGGGTCCGTTGACCTCGATGAGCATGGTGAAATGGTCGCCTTTTTGCAGCACCCGGTTCTGAAAGTGGCGGTGTCCTTTGATTGCCGGCGTGCCCAAAGGCGCCGAACCGGTCAGTATCAGCCCGTCCGTGCTGCCCAGACGCTGCGCATGGGCGAACGCATGCGATGCGACATCGACCTCGCGCATGCCCGGTTTCACGATGTTGAGGACCTCCGCCCATACTTCGTCCTGCAGTGCCGCCGATCGCTCGATCAGCGAGATCTCCTCGGCGCTCTTGACCGCTTTTATCCCGTCGACCATGGCGGACACGTTGACAAAAGCGCTATCCGGGAAGGAACGCCGCAGGCATTCTCCGAAGCTCCATCGGATCGCCCCCTGGCCGATGATGCCGATGGTCGCATGAGGATGATCGGCGATCGCGCCTGCCGCCAGCCGGCCATCGATCTCGTCCGTGGTGCACTCCGCGGTGCCGTACGGGCCCGTCAACACCGCGGCGACTCCCCTGAACAGGTCCGAGCCATCGTCGGCCGGCATCTGTCGGCCGCCCCGCGGTCCCGATGTCACGACGATCATCCGGCCGACGCGTGGGAAGACAACCGTGATCGGAACGCCATGACGGGCCGCGACATCGGTGAACCAGCGCACATAACCGCCGTTGTGCTCGTTGCTGTTCTGCATGACCAGGACGTCGATGCCTTGCGATTCCATTTCACGGCGCACGGATGCCCAGCGCCGTTCCAGCTCGGCACGGGAAATCCGGTGGGCCAGACGTTGATCCAGTGGAATCATTCAATTTGTTCCTTGTAGAAAGTCTCGAAGCGTTCCGGCGCTTGGGGCCGGCCGTCGTTCAATCGATGCTCGCGCCGGATACGCGGACCATGCGCGCATAGTAGGTCCGCTCTCTTTTCATTCTGGCCAGGTACGTGGAAGGCAGGCCATCCGATGGCTCCATATAGAGACGGCCCAGCCTGTCCTGGACGTCCGGCATCTTCAGCGCTGCCTGGATGCTCGTCGATAGTCGGCCGATAGCGGCCTGCGGCGTGCCGGACCTGACCAGCACGCCTATCGTGGGAACGACCTCGAGCGGTTCGTGCAGGGTTTCTTCGACCGTCGGCGTATCCGGTATGCCTTGGTAGCGGTGTCGCGAGGCGACGGCAATCGGTTTGGCCTTCCCGCTGGAAAACAGTTGTCCCGCGCTGACGGGGCTCGTGCAGATGGCGGATACGTCCCCGGTCACCAGCGCGGTAACCATCTGGGCGGCGGACTTGTAGGGAATGTGGGTCAGTTCGACGCCCGCGATGTTGGCGAGCATTGCCATGCATAGATGATGCGGACTGCCGTTGCCGACGGTACCGTAGTTGAGCTTGCCGGGTTGTGCGCGCGCGAGTTCGACCAGTGTTCTGAGATCCGGAATGCCGCTATCGGCTCGTGTCCAGATGAAGAACGGCTGCGAGCCGATCTGTCCGACAGGAGTGAAGTCTTTGAGCGGCTCGTAATTCAGGTTTTTCTGGAGCGCGGGCGTAATGGCGAGCTGGCCGCTGTCGGCCACCCATAGAGTCTGTCCATCAGCGGGAGCGTTCAAGATGGATTGGGCGGCAATGGCTCCGCCCGCGCCGGGCTTGTTCTCCACCACCACGGATTGGCCAAGGTCGGCGGACAGTTTTTCCGCCAGCATGCGGGCAAGCTGATCGGGCGTGCCTCCCGGTCCATACGGGACGACGATGCGGATCAGGCGCTGCGAGGCTGAGTCAGCCAGGCAAGCGAAAGGCAGCGATAGCGCCAGAACGATGGTCAAGGATCGCAACACGGTAGTCTCCGTTCTTGTGTGTCTTTATCGGTTTGGGTGACCGCATCGCATTCAGGCCGTCGTGGATGGTTTGCGATGCGCGTTGGGGGCGAGGATCACGTTCTCCAGCATGTCGGGCTGCCCTTGGAAGTAGGCGCGCAGGTTGCGCTCCAGCAAAGGCAGCGCCCGGGCCTCGTATTCCTGGACATGGCCCGCGACGTGCGGGGTGACGATGATGCGCGGGTGGCGCCAGAAGGGATGATCGGCGGGCAGGGGCTCCTGGCGGAATACGTCGAGCGCAGCGCCTGCCAGGCGTCCGGTTTCCAGGGCGTGAAGCAGTTCGGCATCGTCCAGCACGTCGCCGCGCGCCAGGTTGACCAGATACGCTCCGGGTTTGATCGCTCGCAATACGCTGCGGCCGATGCCGCCGCGGGTGATGGCGTTGGAGGCCATGGCAAGAACCAGGAAGTCGACATCCGCCACGTGCGCCGCGACGTCGGAAAACGTGACGCAGGCCTGCGCGTCGGACAGTTGGCGAGGGGTTCGGGATGCGGCGACTACATGCATGCCGAACGCCGAACAGAGACGGCGGATCTCATTGCCCGATGTGCCGGTGCCGATGACCATGACCCGTTTGCCCGAGAGCAGGGAGCCTTTGGGCCGGTGCCATGCCGCTTCCATTTGCTGGCGAAAGAGTGTGGGGGTGGCGCGGGCAAGGCTGAGCATTGCCCAGATGGCCATTTCCGCCAACTGCGCGCCGTGTATGCCGCTGGACGAGGTGAGCAAGAGATCCGCCGGCAGGTCGGGCCGCTTGAGCAGGTAGTCCGTGCCGGCGCTCAAGGCATGGATCCATCGAAGACGCCCGGCGTTGGCCAGAAAACCATCGGGAAGGCTGGAGCCGAAAGCGGCCAGGACTTCACTGCGTCGAATGTCAGAAGCGGCGTTTCCCGCGGTGGATGCCGCGACGAATTCCACGTCCGGGAACCGGGGGGCCAATGCGTCGCGGTACCACGCGGCGCTGGAGTCGATGATGAGAACTCGGGATGAGGACGGCATGGACATGGACTTACGACCTGGCAGGATGGGCGCTTTCTTCGCGGGCGGAACGGAGCTAGGGCAGTCGCGGGTGGTCGCGGCTGGAGGTCATGCTAGATAATGGACGGATATCGGAGAAGACCCTTTTTTCGTTTGGGGATCATGAAAAAATCGTTGGAGCGGCTGCCGGACATTGCCGAGTTGAAGGCCGTGGCGGCGATTCTGCGGAATGCATCCATTACGCATGCAGCGGCCGAGTTGGGTGTCAAGCAATCGACGCTGAGCTACACGCTTGACCGCATCCGCAGCCGGCTGGGCGATCCTTTGTTCGTCCGGGTCGGAAACCGGATGGTGCCCACGCCCTGCGCGGAAAAATTGGCGGAGTTCGCCCAGCGCCTGGTGGCGGACATGGAAAGAGAAATCGACGAGCTTTCCGGCTTCGATCCGCGCACGACGCAGCGTACTTTTCGTGTGGCGATCAACGAGGTGGGCTCCATCGTCATGCTGCCGGTGCTGCTCCGGAAGTTGAACATCGAGGCGCCTTCCGCGCGGCTGGTTCCCATGCAGGTAAAGGGGGCCGAACTCGAGAGCAGGCTGAGTTCGGGCGAACTGGACGTGGCGGCCGGCCACTTTCCCACCGCGGGGGCCAACCTTTTCCGCCAGCTGCTGTTCCGGCGCAAGTATCTGTGCATCGCCAGACGGGGGCATGCCCTGGCCAGGGGTTCCGTCTCATTCGAACAACTGGCCCGCACGCCGCAGGTCGTGAACGACTTGATGCCTGCGCCTTACGTGTGGCTTCATGAACAATTGACCGAACGGGGCCTGGGGCTGCCCATCGCCATGGTCAGCCAACACGGCGCATCCATTCCCTTCATCGTCGGCGCTACTGACTTCCTGGCGGTAGTCGCGGAGGATGTTTTCGCGCTTTTCAAGGATTCGGCCGGCATCGAAGCCGTGTCGCTGCCCGTGCAACTGCCCCAGGTGGACATCTTTCTGTATTGGCACGCCCGAGTCGGAACCGACCCGGCCAACATGTTTTTGAGGGAAGTCATCAAAAAGGCGGGCCGGTTGCCGTTCGCCATGCAAGAAGCCGGCTAGGAGACCAACATGCCGCATGCACTTTCATCCCGTGAAAGCAGCGGGAGGCTCGATGACACGCCATCCCGGGATTCTCCGTATCACATGGTACGCGGCCTGGAGCGTGGGCTGCTTGTGCTGCAGGCGCTCAACCGGCTGGGCGAAGCCTCTTCGCAGCAGGTCTCCGCCCAGGTCGGGCTACCCCGCCCCACTGTGCACAGATTGCTCGAGACGTTGCGCTTTCTCGGGTATGTCGATCGCGGAAGGCTTCGGGATCTCTATCACCTGACCTCTCGGGTCACCCAACTGTCGGTGGGGTATCGCCGGGTCGACAAGTTGGTCGAGGCAGCGACTCCCATTCTGCAGTCGTTGTCTTCGGAAGTGATATGGCCTGTCAACGTCGCGACCTATGAGGACGGCGCCATGGTGCTTCGGGCCAACACTCATCGCGACAGTCCGCTTTCGCTGGTGGCCGCCTTGCCCGGGACCCGCGTTCCCATGCTGGGCACTGCCGTCGGCCGCACCTATCTTGCATTCTGCGGCCCGGACGAGCGTCGGTGGATACTCGAACTGCTGGGCGAGGACAAGGCGTCTGGCGAACCATCGGCCGCGGATCTTTCCCGGGGCCTTGCCCGGATTCAGGACGACGGCTATGCCATCCAGGAGGGCTGCGTTTGCAAGCGTTCTGCCGCGCTTGCTGTTCCGATCAAGACGGATGGGCATATTGCGGGCTGCCTCAACATCATGTGGATCCGCACGGCGCTTCGGTCCGAGGTGGCCACGACCCTGTTTCTCAAGCGGCTCCAGGCTGCCGCGGCGGCGATCGAGCAGAATCTTGCCCGCCTCGACTGAATCCCGCGGGAGGGCTGGACGTTCAGTATCTGAACAAAGCCGTTTTGCTTCTTTGTCCCCTCTTTCCTGACTGATACGCTGGGTTCCTCGTGTGATCGATGGCGCGACCAGACGCCATTCATACAAGGCGAGGAGACAGTGATGAATGCATCATGCCATCGGAGGTTTGCGGCAGGGGCCGTCGCCGCGGTTCTGATTTCCCCATGCGCATCGGTCTTGGCTGCCGACGGCACGGACGCCTACCCCTCGAGGCCGATCCGCCTCTTGACCGCCAATTCGCCCGGCGGCTCCGCGGATCAGCTTCTACGCAGCATTGCGGAGGTCCTGTCGAAAGAGCTGGCGCGGCCCGCGGTGGTCGAGAACAAACCGGGCGCGGAAGGACTGCTGGCGGGGGAGGCCTGTGCCCGAGCCGCTGCGGATGGACACACGCTATGCATGCTGGATCTCTTCAACTGGGCGCTCCTGCCGAAGATGAAGGCGAATCTTTCCTATCGGCCGAGCGATCTCGAGCCCGTCATGCTGCTCGCATACATCCCTGCCGGCTTTTGGTCCCAGCCCAAGCTCGATGCGGGCAACATGAAAGAATTGCTCGCTCGCGTCCGAAGCAGACCGGAAGAGATCACATTGGGAAGCTGGGGCAGGATGAGCACGCCCTACCTGTATGGCGAATTCTTTCGGCATACCGCCGGCGCGACGTTCAATGTCATCTCCTATAAGTCGGTCACCCAGGCATGGCAGGCGTTGGTATCGGGAGAGGTGCAGAGCACGACGTATTCCATACTCGCCGGCTTGCCTTACATGAACAGCGGGAAGGTCAAGCTGCTTGCCGTCAATACTGCGCAGCGCATGCCGTCGCTGCCCGACATTCCGACTTTTGCGGAAGAAGGCATGCCCAGCGTGATGCAGTGGCTTGCGCTGTTCGCGCCGCGCGGAACCCCGCCTGCGATCGTCGAGAAGATCAACGCCGCGTTGGCCAGGGGCGCCTACGCGGATCCCGCTGTGTCCGCCCGGATTTTCTCCCAGTTCAGCCTCTCCGATGTGGCGGGCGGCGCCGCCGGCGATTTCAAACGGTTCCTGAACGATCAGCAATCGCAGTTCGACCAACTGCTGAAGGCGGCCGATATCAAGCCGGAGTAGTTCCGCGTCCCGGCTTGATCCGGCTCTTTCGCGCAACCCGAATGGAGTTACAGATGAATAGCACCGATGGTTCTTCGCTTACCCATCTCGACTACTGTTTGACGGGCCCCGGCACGCTCGGGGGCCGATACATGCGCCGTTTCTGGCAGCCTGTCAGCCGGAGCGAGGATCTACCCAGGGAGCGGGCCCGACCGATCCAGATACTCGGCGAGTCGTTCACCCTGTATCGGGGGGAAAGCGGCCAGCCCTATGTGGTCGGGCAACGTTGCCCGCACAGAGGGACGCAATTGTCGGTAGGGTGGGTGGAGGGCGAGACGATACGCTGTCGCTATCACGGCTGGCGGTTCGACCACGTGGGGCAGTGCGTCGAGATTCCGGCCAACTCCGCGGCTTTTGCCGCCAGTATGCGGATCGCGGGTTATCCGACGATGGAGCGGTTGGGGCTCATCTTTGCCTATTTCGGGGAAGGGGATCCGCCGGATTTTCCTTATCCCGACTTTGCCGGGCATGGCGTGGTCGAGACCCGCGTCCAGGAACTGGGCTGCAATTTCTTCCAGAGCTACGAGAACGATTGGGATCTCTATCACGCTGCGTGGACGCATCGCACCGGAGGGCTGCACATACCCGTCGATCCCGCCCGCATCTCGTTCGAGGAGACCGCCTATGGCGTGATCATGCGAAGCGTGCGCGACACGGGGCTGCCGTCCACCTCCGTGCTGATGCTGCCCGCTGCGATACGCTTGCCGGTGCCCACGCACAATGCGCTGGCGTACCGGCAAGCCGGTCCGGCATGGCGCGACACCTACATCATCCACGTGCCGACGGACGACGAGAATCACCTGGTGTTCGTCACGCAAGAGGTGCGCATCAGCGAGGATGAACTGCCGGAGTACCGCCGGCATTACGCCGATTACCTGGCCGAACGCCAGGCGATGCCGGTAAAGGAATACGGAGAGCGCATCGTGGCCGGCGAGCTCTATCTTGCCGATGCGCTGAATCATCCCAATCTGGTTACTCTGGAAGACTACATCGCCCAGGTGGGCCAGGGCAGGCTGGTCGACCGGTCGCAGGATCACTTGTCGCGTACGGACAAGGGAGTCATGCTGCTCCGGCAAATATGGCTGAGAGAGCTGCGTGCGCTCAAGGAAGGGCGGCCCGTGAAAAACTGGGAGCCCATGGGTGAAAGGCCCGATGCGGAAGTGGTCGAGGCGGTACTGCGGCACGAGGGAACGGGGGTGCGGAAACCTGTAGGCGTGTAAGTTCGGGCGCGGAGGTTCCCGCGCCGGACGCGCGCGGCTTCCGCGTGCGGTGGTTCCGTGGCTGGATCAAGTCCGTCCTCTTTCACCATTTCATAAAGCTGCACCGCAGCATTTCCCCTTTTCCGCATCCAGGAAATCCCGCACCTCTGGTCTCGCGCAGAAAAATCCCCCGCCAAATCAACCACTTGCCCCCGCTGGCACGCCCGTTGCACTTCTCATGGCACCACCGCAGCCCCCGCTGCGCCAAGTCATGAAATCAACGAGGGCATCACGCCCCATGGAGACACGCCCATGGATGCAACCGCCGCCGGCACGCCACCGCATCCCTCCCGCTATGTCCGCGTCCTGGGTCTGCTGGAAAGCCGCTACGTCGAGTTCGAGTTCTCGATAGGCGATCCGGAACTGGCCGTGGAGCTGGTGCTGGAGTTTCCCCAATTCCAGGAGTTCTGCCGCCGCAACCGCGTGCGGATGGTGGGCGCGGAGGAAGCGGCCCGCCTGGACCTGGAGCGCATGAAGTGGCGCTACGGCTCGCCCGGCGTGGCCGAGTAGCGCCTTCCCTTTTTCCCCTTCCGACGAGACCCAGCCATGCAAGTCGATATCAAGACTTCCGACATCCGTCCGATTCGCCAGACGTTTTCCCACATCGCGCGCCGTTTCGGCGCGGACAAGCCGGCGTCGCGCTATCAGGAGGCGACCTATGACCTGCAGCCGGAGGTGAATTTCCACTACCGGCCGTTGTGGCAGCCGGAGTTCGAGCTGTACGACACGCGCCGCACGGCGGTGGCGATGCGGGACTGGTACGCGTTCAAGGATCCGCGTCATTACTACTACGGCACGTACACGCAGGCCCGCGCGCGGCAGCAGGAGGCGCAGGAAAGCGCGCTGGAGTTCGTGGACAAGCGCGGCCTGCTGCGCGAGGCGCCGGGCGAGGCGCGGCAGCGCATCGAGGAACTGGTGCTGCCGCTGCGCCACTACGAGTGGGGCGCGAACATGAACAACTGTTATGTGACGGCCTATGGCTATGGCGCGGCGATCACGCAGGCAGCGCAGTACCAGAGCATGGACCGGCTGGGGCTGGCGCAGTACCTGAGCCGTATCGGGCTGCTGCTGGACGGCAATCAGGGGGCGTCGCTGGCGCGGGCGAAGCAGCATTGGCTGGGCTCGCCGGAGTGGCAGGGGCTGCGGCGCGAGATGGAGAACCTGTTCGTGACGAAGGACTGGTTCGAGGTGTTCGTGGCGCAAGACTTCGCGCTGGACGGGCTGGTCTATCCGCTGGTGTTCCAGGCGCTGGAGCGGGAGCTGTCGGCGGCCACGGGCAATGGTTTCGGGATGAGCGTGGAGTTCATGCGCGACTGGCATGGCGAGAACCTGCGCTGGGTGGACGCCTGCCTGAAGACGGCGGCCGAGGAATCGCCGGAGAACGCGGCCTTGCTGTCGACGTGGTTGAAGGACTGGCTTGCGCGCGGCAAGGAGGCGCTGGCGCCGTGGGCAGCGGTTGCCTTCGGCGACCGCGCCGCCGCGCAGCTGGACGAGGCGGCGTCGGCGCTGCGCCAGCGCGCCGCGAAGTGCCAGATCGCCGTTTGACCCGAACCCCCATCAAGCAAGGAACCGCCATGTCCCAGAACGTATTCATCGCCTTCCAGGCCAATGACGATACCCGCAGCATCATCGACGCGATCCTGCAAGACAACCCGCGCGCGCAGCGCCAGGATTTTCCGGCCATGGTGAAGATCGACGCGCCGGATTCGCTGGTGGTCCGGCGCGCCTCGGTGGAGGAGCGCCTGGGCCGCGACTGGGATCTGCAGGAGCTGCACGTGAACCTGATCTCGCTGTCGGGAAACATCGACGAGACGGACGACGAGTTCACGCTGGCCTGGCACCGCTGAGGCCGGCAAACGCCATTCCCCATCAAGCAAATACGGAGACGCACATGACCACATCGACGCCCGCGCGCAAGCTGGGCCTGAAGGAGCGCTACGCGCTCCTGACCCGCGACCTGGGCTGGGAAACCAGCTATCAGCCGATGGACAAGGTGTTCCCCTACGACAAGTTCGAGGGCATCAAGGTGCACGACTGGGACAAGTGGGAAGATCCTTTCCGCCTGACGATGGACGCGTACTGGAAGTTCCAGGGCGAGAAGGAGCGCAAGCTGTACGCGATCATCGATGCCTTCGCGCAGAACAACGGCCAGTTCAACGTGACCGACGCGCGCTACATCAACGCGATCAAGCTGTTCCTGCAAGGGGTGAGCCCGCTGGAGTACGCGGCGCACCGGGGCTATGCGATGGCGGGGCGCAATTTCCGCGGGGTGGGGGCGCGCATCGCGAGCCAGATGCAGTCGATCGACGAGCTGCGGCATTCGCAGACGCAGATCCACACGATCAGCCACTACAACAAGTATTTCAACGGCCTGCATGACTTCAAGCACATGCATGACCGGGTCTGGTACCTGTCGGTGCCGAAGTCGTATTTCGACGATGCGATGTCGGCGGGGCCGTTCGAGTTCGTGACGGCGATCTCGTTCTCGTTCGAGTACGTGCTGACGAATCTGCTGTTCATGCCGTTCATGAGCGGCGCGGCGTTCAACGGCGACATGGCCACGGTCACCTTCGGCTTCTCGGCGCAGAGCGACGAGTCGCGCCACATGACGCTGGGGCTGGAGATCGTGAAGTTCCTGCTGGAACAGGATCCGGACAATCTGCCCATCGTGCAGAAGTGGATAGACAAGTGGTTCTGGCGCGGCTATCGGCTGTTGACGCTGGTGGCGATGATGATGGACTACATGCTGCCCAAGCGGGTGATGTCGTGGTCCGAGGCCTGGGAGATCTATTTCGAGAAGAACGGCGGCGCGCTGTTCCAGGACCTGGCCCGCTACGGCATCCGCATGCCGAAGTATCACGAGCAGGCGCGCAAGGAGAAGGATCACATCTCGCACCAGGCCTGGGGCATTTTCTACAACTACACGCACGCGGCGGCGATCCACACGTGGATTCCGCGGCCGGACGAGATGGCCTGGCTGTCGGAGAAGTATCCGGCCAGCTTCGACCGCCTGTATCGCCCGCGCCTGGAGCACTGGGACCGGCAGGCGCGGGACGGCAAGCGCTTCTACAACAACGCGCTGCCCATGCTGTGCCAGATCTGCCAGATCCCCATGGCTTTCACCGAGCCGGACGACCCGACGCGCATCTGCATGCGCGAGACCACCTATCACGGCATGAAGTACCACTTCTGCTCGGACGGCTGCAAGGACGTGTTCGAGGGCGAGCCCGAGAAGTACGTGCAGGCCTGGCTGCCGGTGCACCAGATCTTCCAGGGCAATTGCGGCGGCGCCACGGTGCCCGAGGTGCTGGACTGGTACCACCTGAAGGCGGGCGAGGACAACGGCGATTTCGACACCTCGGCCGACCGCCGCAACTGGGACCGCTGGACTGGTGGCGACACGCCGGAAAAGCAGGTC
Source organism: Pigmentiphaga kullae (assembly GCF_004216695.1). Lineage (GTDB taxonomy): Bacteria > Pseudomonadota > Gammaproteobacteria > Burkholderiales > Burkholderiaceae_B > Pigmentiphaga > Pigmentiphaga kullae. Next base: position 680,093 of record NZ_SGXC01000001.1, on the reverse strand, counting down.
GCGTAAGCAAACTCTAGGAGACGAACATGCCTGTCATCGCGCTCGAACCCGGCTATGCCGGTCCCGTCCAGGATACCGAGGACAAGTTCGGCGGCAACCGGCTGCTGTACATCAACTGGGACGGCCACATGATGTTCTGCTCGCCGGTGTGTCTGCCGGTGCCGCCGGACATGCCCTTCGCCGCCCTGGTGGACGAGGTGCTGCCCGGCATCTACGGCGCCCATCCCGATTTCGCCCGCATCGACTGGTCGGCGGCGCAGTGGGAACACGGCGGACAGCCGTGGCGGCCGGACCCCGGCAAGAGCCTGGCCGACAACGGCCTCGCGCACAAGTCGGCGATACGCCTGCGCACGCCGGGCCTGGACGGCATAGGCGGCAGCCATTCGTAGGATACGTGGGAGCAGCACATGAGTTACCAACTCACCATCGAGCCGCTGGGCCAGACCATAGACATCGAGCCGGGCCAGACTGTGCTGGACGCCTGCCTGCGCAGCGGCATCTGGCTGCCGCATGCCTGCGGCCACGGCCTGTGCGGCACCTGCAAGGTGCACGTGCAGGAAGGCGAGGTGGACCACGGCGCGTCCAGCAGCTTCGCCCTGATGGATTTCGAGCGGGACGAAGGGCATTGCCTGGCCTGCTGCGCCATGCCCGAGGCCGACCTGATGATCGAGGCCGACGTCGACGAAGAGCCCGACGCGCAATACCTGCCGCTGGAGGACTATGTGGGCGAGGTGGTGGCGCTGCGCGACCTGACGCCCACCATCAAGGGCGTGTGGCTGCGCACCGACCGGCCGGTGCGCTTCCAGGCGGGGCAGTACGCCAACCTGGCGGTGCCGGGCGTGGAAGGCCGGCGCGCGTTCTCGCTGGCCAACGCGCCGGGTGAGAACGTGGTGGAGCTGCACGTACGCAAGGTCGAGGGCGGCGCGGCCACGGGCTACATCCACGAGCACCTGCGCGAGGGCGAATGCCTGCCGCTGTCGGCTCCGTTCGGGCGCTTCTACGTGCGCAAGTCGGCGCGGGTGCCGATGATTTTCCTGGCCGGCGGATCGGGGCTGTCCAGCCCCAAGTCCATGATCGCCGAACTGCTGGCCGAGGGCTGCGAGCAGCCCATCACGCTGGTGCACGGCGCACGCCATGCGGGCGAGCTGTACTGCTCGGACTGGTTCGAGGAACTGGCCGCGCGGCACGCCAACTTCCGCTACGTGCCGGCGCTGTCCGACGCGCACGACGGGCAAGGGCGGTGCGAGACCGGTTTCGTGCACGAGGTGCTGGCGCGGCTGTACGCGGGGCAGGACGGGCGCGCGGATTTTCGCGGCCACAAGGCCTATCTGTGCGGACCGCCGCCCATGATCGAGGCCTGCATCGGCACGCTGATGCAGGGCCGGCTGTTCGAGCGCGACATCCACGTCGAGAAATTCCTGACCGCGGCGCAGGCGCAGGAAGGCCGCCGCAGTCCCTTGTTCAAGGCGATCTGAGTTCCATGGATGCCGACACCCACGAGGTCCACATCCTGGATACCGGCGAGCGGTATCGCTGCGCGCCGTCGCAGACTCTCCTGGCCGGGATGGAAGCCCTGGGCCGCAGAGGGATCCCGGTGGGCTGCCGCGGCGGCGGCTGCGGCGTCTGCAAGAGCCGCGTCGTGCGCGGCGCCTACCTGGCCTTGAAGATGAGCCGCGGCTGCGTCAGCGCCGAGGAAGAGGCGGCAGGCGTGGTGCTGGCCTGCCGCGTCATGCCGCGCGGCGACATCGAGGTCCAGGCGCTGGACCGGATGCGCCGCTGCGTGACCCGGCACTTTTCCCGGGACGTCCTGGAGGAGGGGCGTCCCATTTCAACCTCCGACGAGTGACCATAACGATGAAAAGCGCGAGACTCCTGCTTCCCCTGGCCCTGACCTGCGCCACCCCGGCGGTGGCGCAGACCACGACCACGCTGTACGGCATCATCGATGCCGGCGTGAACTACCTGTCCAACTACGGCGGCAAAGGTTCCTGGTCCATGGACACGGGCCTGTTGTCGCCCAACCTGTTCGGCCTGCGCGGCAGCGAGGCGCTGGGCAACGACATGAAGGCGGTGTTCACGCTGGAAGGCCAGTTCGCCGCCGACAACGGCGCCAGCGTGGGGCCGCTGTTCGGCCGTCAGGCCTACGTGGGCCTGAGTTCGCAGTCCTGGGGCACGCTGACCCTGGGCAAGCAGTACGACTTCAGCTTCGACATGCTGGGGCCGGGGCGCTACGGGCCATCCTTCCCGATGATCGGCCTGTACAACCTGCGCCTGGGGCCCTTCGGCGGACTGGGCGTGCCCGGCATGCCGGGTGGGGCGATGGACTTCGACGGCGTGGCCGGCGCCAAGCGGGTCGACAACTCGGTCAAGTTCACCAGCGCCAACTACGGCGGCCTGACCTTCGGCGCGTTGTACGGCTTCGGCGAACAGCCGGGCAGCATGGGGCAGGGCCGGACCTACAGCGCCGGCCTGTCCTACGCGCGCGGCCCCTTCGCACTGACGGCCGCCATTACCGATGCCCGCAACGCGGCCATCAACAACGGCAACGACGGCATCCGCACCTGGGGCCTGGGCGGCCGCTACCAGCTCGGCGGCGCCGTGCTGAACGCGCTGTATACCAACACGCGCAACACCTTCACCGGCGGTTCGGTCCAGGTGGCGCAGGTCGGCACGACCCTGCCGGTGGCGGCCAGCACCACGCTGCTGCTGGACTACCAGTACCAGTGGGCCAATGCCACCCTGAACAAGGTACACGCCCACCAGGCCAGCGCCACGCTGGGCTACGCCCTGTCCAAGCGCACCGACGCCTACGCGGCCCTGGTCTACCAGCGCGCGGGCGGCGCGCCCGGCGCCACCGCCTGGATCGCCGGCATGAACGGACCGTCCGACGGCAAGACCCAGACGCTGGTGCGCGTGGGCATGCGCCACATGTTCTGACCCCGACCATCTTTTGCACACCCCAAGGAGACTCACATGGCAATAACCGGAGTGCTGCGTCCCGGGCACGTCTGCATACGCGTGCTCGAACTCGAGCCGGCGGTGCGGCATTACGTGGACACCATCGGCCTGACCGAGGTCATGCGCGACAAGGCCGCCGACGGCAGTCCGCGCGTGTTCCTGAAGGGCTGGGACGAATCGGACCACCACAGCGTCGTGCTGCGTGAGGCCGACGAATCCGGCATGGACTACATGGGCTGGAAAGTCGATTCTGACGCGACGCTGGAGAAGCTGTCGGCCGACGTAAAGGCCAGCGGGCTGGCGACCGAGATGAGCTGGATCGATGCCGGCGAACATCCCAAGACCGGCAAGCGTTTCCGCTTCACCATCCCCACGGGGCACGTGATGGAACTGTATGCCTATCGCGAAGCGACCGGCTGCGCCACCGGCTATCGGAATCCGGACCCGTGGCCCGACGACCTGAAGGGCATGGCCCCGCGTTCCTTCGACCATTGCCTGCTGTATGGCGATGACCTGGACGGCACCTACAAGCTGTTCACCGAAGTGCTGGGCTTCGGCCTGTCGGAGCAGGTCGTGGCCGACGACGGCAAGCTGATGATCGGCGCTTTCCTGAGCTGCGCCAACAAGGCGCACGACGTGGCCTTCATCCGCCAGCCGGTCAAGAACAAGCTGCACCACGTGTCCTTCCTGCTGGACAACTGGGGCGAGGTGCTGAAGGCGGCGGACATCATCTCCAAGCGCCGGGTGTCGCTGGACATCGGCCCGACGCGGCATGGCATCACGCGGGGCGAGACGGTGTACTTCTTCGATCCCAGCGGCAACCGCAACGAGGTGTTCTCGGGCGGGTACACGTGGTACCCCGACAAGCCTGTGATCACCTGGACCGATGACCAGCTCGGCACGGGCATCTTCTACCACGACCGCAAGCTGAACGAGAAATTCCTGAGCGTATTCACCTGAGCCGCCGCGGGGTCAGCGGGGTTCGGGTTTGCCTGATCGTCTTTGGTCCATATATCGGACCAAAGACGATCAATTTTTTTCAGAGTCCGAATAACATTCGTCCACTGTTCAAAACGGATGTTCCATTTTTCGGACTTTGCCTGCCCATGCCCAGAACCCCCTGCCCCGCGGCCCGGCTCCCATGACCGGCCGCGCACTCTATCTGATGTACGCCGAGGACGTGGACCACAGCGAGGCGCTGCGTGCGCCCCTGCGCGACGCCCACATCCGCCGCCGCGCCGAACTGGCCGCCCAGGGCCGCGTGATCGTGTCGGGTCCTTTGCGGGATTCGGACGCGGGCCAGGGCGGCTACTGCGGCAGCCTGCTGGTGGCCGCTTTCGATTCGATGGACGAGGCCCGGGCCTGGGCCGACGCGGACCCGTACGCGCAGGCCGGCATCTATCGCCGCATGGTCGTGCGCCGCGTCAACACCCACTTCTTGGGCCAGGAGTCATCGTCATGATCACCCGCCGCGCCTTCGGCCTCGCTTCGCTGGCCACGCTCGGCCTGCCCGCGCTGGCGGCCTTTCCCGACAAGCCGATCCGCATTCTCGTGGGCTTCGCCGCGGGCGGCCCGGCGGACACGTGCGCGCGCCTGGTCGCGCGCCTGCTGAGCGACAGCCTGGGCCAGCAGGTCGTGGTCGAAAACCGTCCCGGCGCCGGCGGCGCGCTGGCGACCCGGGCGGTCAAGGGCGCGCCGGCCGACGGCCACACCCTGCTGCTGTGTGCCTTCGCCGACGTGCTCAATCCCATCATCAACCCGGCCGAGGCCAACTACAACCTGGTGAACGACTTCGCTCCCGTCACCCGCATCACGGGCGTGGGTAACGTGCTGGTCGTGCATCCCTCGCTGCCGGTGAAGACGGTGCCCGAGCTGGTGGCGTACGCGCGCTCGCGGCCGGGGCAGTTGAACTACGGCTCGGCGGGCATAGGTTCGGCCAGCCACCTGGCGGGCGAGCTGTTCGGCGGTCTGGCGGGAATCAAGGTGACGCACGTGCCCTACAAGGGCACCGCGCAGGCGCAGGTGGACATGCAGACCGGCACGCTGGCCTTCATGTTCGACAGCCTGATCAGCGCGCTGCCCAACATCCAGGCGGGCAAGCTGCGCGCGCTGGCGGTCACCACGGCGGTGCGCTCGCCGGGCGCGCCCGAAGTGCCGACCATGGTGGAGGCGGGGGTGCCGGAGTACGACCTGACCTCCTGGTTCGGCCTGGCCGCGCCCAAGGGTACGCCGGCGCCGGTGGTCGAGCGGCTGGCCGGCGCGGTGCGCCAGGCGATCAAGCGCGACGAGGCGGTCGAGGCCCTGCTGCGGCTGGGCGGGCAGCCCGATGACATGGATGGGGCCGCCTTTGAACGCTATCTGCGTGGCGAAGATGCGCGCTGGAAGAAGCTGTTCGCGGCGGGTACGGTGCGCATCGACAAGTAAAAGAAAGAAGGGGGCCGGTGTGTCCTCCGCGCCCGCGATCATGCGCGAAACCGGGCACGAGGCTCATCCCTGCGACGATTTCCCCTCCAGCGCGATCACCCGCGCCTCCAACGCCTGCACCTGCGCTTCCAGCGCATCCACCTTGGCCCGCGTGCGCGCCAGCAACTCGGTCTGGATGTCGAATTCCTCGCGGGTGATGAGGTCCAGCCTGGTGAAGGTCTGGCCCAGGAATCCCTTGACGTTGCGCTCGATGTCGGCCGCCGGGCTGCGGGCGATCAGGTCGGAGATGTTCTTCTGCAGGTCTTCGAACCAGTCGGTGCGATTGATCATGATGTCTGTCCTTTAAGTCGGCTGCCGGCCTCCAGTGTAGTCCCGCCCCGCCGTAGACGCGCGTGCCATCAGATGGTGCGGCCGCCCGCGGCGTGCACGCCGCCATGCACCAAATTGGGTCGTCCGACGGGCGACGGTGGTGCGTTTCATGGGGAAAGCAAGCTGGCACGGGAAATGCTCAGTAACAACCAACCGGGGTCCGCCTGACCGCGAAACCCCGTGACCACGCCAGTTGCGCCACCCACGCACTGGACCGCCTGGCTGACAACCCGCCCTGGAACGACAGATGAAAAAGACCCTGCTTGCGACCGCCCTGGCCCTGTGCGCCACCTCGACCGCCTACGCCGCCGACCCGGAGCCCGACTTCACCTTCACGGGCAACGCCGGCCTGTTCAGCGACTACCGGTTCCGCGGCTTCAGCCAGACCAACCTCAAGCCGGCCATGCAGGGCGGCTTCGATTTCGCCCACAAGTCCGGCTTCTACCTGGGCAACTGGAACTCCAACGTCGCCAGCGAGCTGTTCAGCGGCGGCAACCTGGAAATGGATTTCTACGGCGGCTACAAGTTCAAGTACGAGGATTTCGCCTTCGACGTGGGCGGCCTGTATTACTACTACCCCGGTTCCAAGCTGAACGGCAGCACGATCGACAACTTCGAACTGTACGGCGCGGTGGGCTGGGGCCCGTTCACGCTGAAGTACTCGCACGGCATGACCGATTTCTTCGGCACGCCGAACAGCAAGAACAACTATTACCTGGACCTGGGCGCCGCCTTCGACCTGGGTGACGGCTGGGGCGCGAACGCCCACGTCGGCTACCAGAAGCTGAAGAACGACGCGACCGGCCTGGACCACTACGTCGACTACAAGGCCGGCGTGACCAAGGATCTGAACGGCTGGATCCTGGGGCTTTCGCTGGTGACCACCAGCAAGAAGGACTGGGTCATCACCAACAAGGGCAAGAACGCCGGCCGCTTCGGCGCGGTGCTTGGCCTGAGCAAGGCGTTCTGATCCCGGGGCGGCCGCCGGGCCGCGCTGGTCAATTTCGATTCATCACCATGTGGGGTTCGTCATGAAACTCATCACTGCAATCATCAAGCCTTTCAAGCTTGACGAGGTACGAGAAGCCCTCTCCGGCATCGGGGTCCAGGGCATCACCGTTACCGAGATCAAGGGCTTCGGCCGCCAGAAGGGCCATACCGAGCTGTATCGCGGCGCCGAGTACGTCGTCGATTTCCTGCCCAAGGTCAAGATCGAGATCGCCCTGGCGGACGATCTGGTGGACCGCGCGATCGAGGCCATCGAGACCTCGGCCCGCACCGGCAAGATCGGCGATGGCAAGATATTCGTATTCCCGCTGGAACAGGTCATCCGGATTCGTACCGGGGAAACCGGCAAGGACGCCCTCTGATAGGACGATTCAAAAATGAAAACAATGCATGCTTCATCGATGAAAGCCCTTGGGGCGGGACTGGCGCTGGCGCTGGCACTGTTCGCCGCGCCCGCGCTGGCGGAGGATGCCGCCCCCACGCTGGTCGGGGCCGATCTGGCCTGGCTCAGCACGTCCACCATCCTGGTGCTGCTGATGGTGGTGCCCGGCCTGGCGCTGTTCTACGGCGGCCTGGTGCGCAGCAAGAACATGTTGTCGGTCCTGATGCAGGTCCTGGTCACGTTCTCGCTGATCGTCGTGCTGTGGTTCATCTACGGCTATTCGCTGGCCTTCACCGAGGGCAATGCCTTCTTCGGCGGGCTTGATCGCCTGTTCCTGAAGGGTCTGTTCGATGCCGAGACGGGGACCTTCCCGCTGTCGGGTACCGTGCCCGAACTCAGCTTCGCGGCCTTCCAGGCCACGTTCGCCGGCATCACCTGCGCGCTGATCGTGGGCGCCTTCGCCGAACGTGCGCGCTTCTCGGCCATCCTGCTGTTCATGGTGCTGTGGTTCACCTTCGCCTACATCCCCATCGCGCACATGGTGTGGTTCGGCGGCGAGGTCAAGGGCTTCCTGTTCGAGCGCGGCGCACTGGATTTCGCGGGTGGCACGGTGGTGCACATCAACGCCGGCGTGGCGGGCCTGATCGGCGCCTACGTGATCGGCAAGCGCATCGGCTTCGGCAAGGAAGCCCTGTCGCCGCACAACCTGCCCATGACGATGATCGGCGCTTCGCTGCTGTGGGTGGGCTGGTTCGGCTTCAACGCGGGTTCGGCGCTGGCTGCCAACAACGTTGCCTCGCTGGCCTTCATGAACACGCTGATCGCCACGGCCGCCGCGGTGCTGGCGTGGGTCTTCACGGAATGGGCCGTGCGTGGCCATCCCTCGATGCTGGGCGGCGCGTCCGGCGCGGTGGCGGGCCTGGTGGGCGTGACCCCGGCGGCCGGCGTGGTCGGTCCGGTGGGCGCGCTGGTGATCGGCCTGGCCGCGGGCGTGATCTGCGTCTGGGGCGTGACCGGCCTGAAGCGCATGCTGAAGGTGGACGACTCGCTGGACGTGTTCGGCGTGCATGGCGTGGGCGGTATCGTCGGCGCGCTGCTGACCGGCATCTTCAACGCGAAGGTGCTGGGCGGGCCGGGCGTGGACGGCATGACCATCCTCGGCCAGCTGTGGATACAGCTCGAGGCCGTGGTGATCACCATCGTCTGGACCACCATCGTCGCATTGATCGCCTACAAGATCGCCGATGCGCTGCTGGGACTGCGCGTGACCGAAGAGGAAGAGCGCGAAGGCCTGGACATCACGACGCACGGGGAAAGCGCATACCACTCGTAGATAAGTTCCCCCCTACGCGCTGATGCGCGCCACCCAGGGGGCGATGCGGGTGGACCGTCAAAGCCGGATCCACCGCATCCTGGCAACATCGGGTGGGTTCTTGCAGGAGCGGCGTCCAGAATTGGGCGCCGCTTTTTTTCAGGGGTTGTATACGGGGCTTGGCGTTTTCCCTAGGCCTGGTACAAAGTTCTTGTTATCGGTCGGAATATCTGTATACAGTCTGTATCCAGCAAAGCGGTAAAGAGCTGTAACGGAGACATGACTACCCCCTGCCGTATTCCGGGCGCCATCGGCGCCTTGCCTGTCCGGACTTCCTGTCCGCGTTCCCCCTCTTCGCTGCGAGGCCTGCATGACTGAGCGGGCTTCCGCGCGCGACCGGGCCGAGGGCAAGGCCAAGTCGGGCGGCGCGCAGACGACGGCGGCCGAACTGGGCCTGCGCGAGCTGATCCTGTCGGGCGAACTGACGCCCGGGGCGCGCCTGTCCGAACCCAGCGTGGCCGAGCGCCTGGGCATCTCGCGCACGCCCATCCGCGCGGCGATGGCCAGGCTGGAAGACGAAGGCCTGCTGGAGGTGATTCCTTCCGGCGGCTATGCGGTCAAGGCCTTCACCGAATCCGAGATACGCGATTCCATCGAGGTGCGCGGCACGCTGGAAGGATTGGCCGCGCGCATGGCCGCCGAGCGCGGCGTGTCGGCCGCCGACCTGGACGCGATGCGCGACTGCCTGACCGAGATCGACCGCATCCTGACGGGCCGCGACAAGGGCGTCGCCGACCTGTCCAGCTACATCGAACTGAATCGCCGCTTCCATCAGATGTTGCACTACCTGCCGGGCAGTTCGGTTCTGGAGCGCCAGATCGCGCGCGCGACCAACCTGCCGTTCGCCTCGCCCAACGGCTTTCTGCAGGCCCAGGCCGACGACGAGGAAGCCTGGCTGAGCCTGATCGTCGCGCAGGACCAGCACTGGATGGTGCTGGCCGCCATCGAGAACCGCGAAGGCGCGCGTGCCGAGGCCATCATGCGCGAACATGCGCGCATCGCCTTTCGCAACATGCAGTCGGTGCTGCGCAACCAGGACATGTTCTCGCAGATTCCGGGAGCCCGACTGATACGCAGACGCATACCGCGATAACGTTTTGCGCCTGCGGATTACCCGCAAGCGTCACTTTTGCCGTTTACAAGCTGATACGCTATGCCGCGTTTTTCGGCGGCCCCTGGCCTCTGATTTCCCTCGTTGTCCCATCTGGTGAGTAAAGCAAGGAGACACCATGAACAACAAACGCAATCTGCTCAAGATCGCAGCCGCGCTGATGCTGGCGGGCACGGCCGCCGTGCCCGCCTACGCGCAGAACGTGGTCAAGGTCGGCCTCATCCTGCCGATGACGGGCCCGTTCGCATCCACCGGCCGCCAGATCGAGGCCGCCGTCCGCCTGTACATGGCCGAACACGGCACCACCGTGGCCGGCAAGAAGATCGAGCTGATCATCAAGGACGACGCCAACGTCGCCGACACCACCAAGCGCCTGGCGCAGGAACTGGTGGTCAATGACCGCGTCGCCGTGCTGGCCGGCTTCGGCCTGACGCCGCTGGCGCTGTCGACCACGCCCATCGCCACCCAGGCCAAGATCCCCATGGTCGTGATGGCCGCCGCCACCGCGATGATCACGGAACAGTCGCCCTATGTCGTGCGTTCCGGCTTCACGCTGCCGCAGGCCACGCTGGGCATCGCCCAGTGGGCACCGAAGAACGGCATCAAGAAGGTCGTGACCCTGGTCGCCGACTACGGCCCCGGCATCGATGCCCAGAATTCGTTCAAGAAGGTCTTCACAGCCAACGGCGGCGAGGTGATGCAGGAACTGCGCGTGCCGGTGAACAACCCCGACTTCGCGCCCTTCCTGCAGCGCGTGAGCGATGCCAAGCCGGACGCCGTGTTCGTGTTCGTGCCCTCGGGCATGGGTTCGGTGGTGATGAAGCAGTTCGCCGAGCGCGGCCTGGACAAGGCCGGCATCAAGATGATCGGCACCGGCGACGTGGTGGACGACGACCTGTTGAACGACATGGGCAACGTGGCGCTGGGCGTGGTGACCTCCATGCACTACTCGGCCGCGCTGGACAACCCGGCCAACAAGTCCTACGTGGCCGGCATCGCCAAGGCGAACAAGGGCATGCGTCCGAACTTCCACAGCGTGGGCGGCTATGACGGCATGCACCTGATCTACAAGGCCATCGAGGCCACCAAGGGCGACACCAACGGCGACAAGCTGCTGGCCGCCATGAAGGGCCAGAAGTGGGACAGCCCGCGCGGCCCGGTCATGCTGGACCCGCAGACGCGCGAGATGGTGCAGAACGTCTACATCACCAAGGTGGAACGGGTGAACGGCGGCCTCTATAACGTCCCCTTCGACAAAATCGAAGCGGTCAAAGATCCAGCGAAGATTAAGTAACCCCCCCTACGCGCTTCGCGAGCCCCCCCAGGGGGGCGGCACTGGCGGACCGGCGGAGCCGGATCCGCTGTGCCCTGGGGTACTACCGGGCTGGCCGGGGGTGGCGTTCTGTAGTGACGTCATGCGGGTCTTGGGTGTTGCCGTGTCTTGAGCGCGGTTTGGAATTGCGGTGGCTTCATGTTGACTATCTTGTTCGATGGCATTGCATACGGGATGCTGTTGTTCGTGCTGGCTTGCGGGCTGTCCGTGACATTGGGGTTGATGAACTTCATCAACCTGGCGCACGGGGCCTTCGCGATGGTGGGCGGTTATGTGACCGTACTGGCCATGCAGCGCCTGAACGTGCCTTTCCTCTTGTGTCTGCCGCTGGCCTTCATCGTGTCGGCGGTCATGGGGGCGATCCTGGAGCGCACGTTGTACAAGCGGGTGTACGGGCAATCGCACCTGAACCAGGTGCTGTTCTCGATCGGCCTGACCTTCATGGCCATGGCCATGGTCGATTACTTCATGGGTTCGCAGCAACAACTGCTGCACCTGCCGGAGTGGCTGAGCGGCCGTTCGGTCATCGGCGGCGTGGGCATCGGACACTACCGGCTGTTCGTGATCGTGATCTGCGTGGCGCTGGTGATCGGGCTGCAGCTGATCCTGAGCAAGACCCGGTTCGGCAGCCGCCTGCGCGCCTCGGTGGACGATCCGCGCGCGGCCAGCGGGCTGGGCATCAACATCAACCTGGTGTTCCTGTCGACCTTCGCCTTCGGCTCCGGCCTGGCGGGCCTGGGGGGCGCGCTGGGCGCTGACCTGCTCGGCCTGGACCCGACCTTCCCGGTCAAGTACATGATCTATTTCCTGATCGTGGTGGCCGTGGGCGGCACGTCCTCCCTGACGGGGCCGCTGGTGGCCTCGCTGCTGCTGGGCGTGGCCGACGTGGCCGGCAAGTACTACATCCCCACCGTGGGGGCATTCATCATCTATTGCGTCATGATCATCATGCTGATGTGGCGCCCGCAAGGCCTGTTCGCCCGGGCGGGGGGTAAGTAATGAAAGCCACGATCGCATCCCAGGCCGCCGCCGCGGCGGCCCCTGATTCGCTGCGCGCCGTGGGCGCGCGCTGGTCCCGCATCCGCTGGTTCGAAATCGTCTTCTGGGTGGTCGCCATAGGCGCCGCCTTCGTGCTGCCCAGGGGATTCCTGCTGCTGAACGAACTGGCCATCCTGGCGTTGTTCGCGGTCTCGCTCGACCTGATCCTGGGCTACGCCGGCATCGTCTCGCTGGGCCACGCGGCCTTCTTCGGGCTGGGCGCCTATTGCGCGGCGCTGCTGGCCAAGCATTTCGGCATCGACCCCATCCTGGGGCTGGCCATCTCGGCGGCCCTGAGCGCGCTGCTGGGGCTGGTGACCAGCGTGCTGGTGATGCGCGGTTCCGACCTGACGCGCCTGATGGTGACGCTGGGCGTCGCGCTGATCCTGTACGAGATCGCCAACAAGATGGGCTGGCTGACGGGCGGCGCGGATGGCCTGACCGGCGTGACCATGGTGCCGTTGTTCGGCACCTTCGAGTTCGACCTGTTCGGCCGCACGGCCTATACCTACTCGGTCATCGTGCTGGCGATACTGTTCTTCATCGCCCGGGCCATCGTGCATTCGCCGTTCGGCATGTCGCTGCAGGTGGTGCGCCAGAATCCGCTGCGCGCCGCGGCCATGGGCGTGGCCGTCAACCGCCGCCGCGCCGCCGTCTACACGCTGGCGGCGGCGTATGCGGGCGTGGCCGGCGCGCTGCTGGCGCAGACCACGGGCTTTGCCTCGCTGGACGTGCTGGCCTTCCATCGCTCGGCCGACGTGATGCTGATGCTGGTGATCGGCGGCGCCGGCTACCTGTACGGCGGCATCATCGGCGCCGTCATCTTCAAGTTCATGCAGGACTGGCTGTCGGGCATCACGCCGCAGTACTGGCAATTCTGGATCGGCCTGCTGCTGGTCGTCATCGTGGTCGTCGGCCACGACAAGCTGGTGCGTCCGTGGACCTGGTTCCGCCGTGGCCAGGGAGGCAAGCAATGACCACCGTATTGCAGACCTTCAACCTGACCAAGCGCTTCGGCGGCCTGGTCGCCACCAACGACGTGTCGATCAAGGTCGAGCGCGGCGCCCGCCAGGCGCTGATCGGCCCCAACGGCGCGGGCAAGACCACGCTGATCAACCTGCTGACCGGCGTGCTGGCTTCCACCTCCGGCCGCATCGAACTGGAAGGCGAAGACGTCACGCGCCTGCCGGTACATGCGCGTGCGCGCCGCGGCCTGGTGCGCACCTTCCAGATCAACCAGTTGTTCGCCGAGATGACCCCCGCCGAATCGCTGGCGGTGGCCATTTCCGAACGCGAAGGCAAGGGCTGGCGCTGTCTGCGCCCGCTGGGCAAGCGCGGCGAGATCATGGACGAATGCGCGGCCCTGATGGAGCAATGCAACCTGCTCGACGTGAAGGACCGCAAGACCGCGGTGCTGCCTTACGGCAAGCAGCGCCTGCTGGAGATCGCGCTGGCGCTGGCCGCCAAGCCCCGCGTGCTGCTGCTGGACGAGCCCGTGGCCGGCGTGCCCGACGGCGAGCGCCGCGAGATCCTGAACACGGTCGGCGCCTTGCCCGAGGACGTGACCATCCTGCTGATCGAACACGACATGGACCTGGTATTTTCCTTCGCCAACCGCATTTCGGTACTGGTCAACGGCGGCCTGTTCGTCGAAGGCACCAATGCCGAGATCGCCCGCGATCCGCGCGTGAAGGCGGTGTACCTGGGCGAGGAAGTGGTGGAGGGCTACCATGACTGAGCTGCTCAAGCTGGAAGGCATCGTCGCCGGCTACGGCGAAGCCAAGGTGCTGATGGGCATAGACCTGAGCCTGGGCGAAGGCCAGGCGCTGGCCTTGCTGGGCCGCAACGGTACCGGCAAGACCACGCTGATCAATACCATCGTCGGTCACACGCGGCGCTTCGCCGGCCGCCTGCACCTGGGGGGCCGGGACATCACCGGGCTGCGTCCGGACCAGCGTGCGCTGGCGGGCATCGGCTGGGTGCCGCAGGAGCGCAACATCTTCAAGTCGCTGACCGTCGAGGAAAACCTGACCGCCGTGGCCGTGCCCGGACCGTGGAACCTCAAGCGCATCTACGAAATGTTCCCGCGCCTGCTGGAACGCAAGGCCAACATGGGCAACCAGCTCTCGGGCGGGGAGCAGCAGATGCTGGCCATCGGCCGCGCGCTGATGCTGAACCCGCGCGTGTTGCTGCTGGACGAGCCGCTGGAAGGCCTGGCGCCCATCATCGTGCAGGAACTGATGAGCGCCCTGCAGCGCATCATCCGCGACGAAGGCATGTCGGTGATACTGGTCGAGCAGAACGCCCGCAAGGCGCTCGGCATCACCGACACCGCCATCGTGCTGGAGCGCGGCAGCGTGGTGCACGCCAGCACCGCGCAGGCCTTGCTGGCCGATGGCGCGACACTGGACGGGCTGTTGGGCGTGGCCAAGCACTAGGCGTGGCGGACGCCGGAAGTCCCTGGCGGCTTCCGGCGTTTTCGTATCAGGGCCGGGCGTCGGCCTGCTCGCACTGCCTGGGCAAGGCAGGCACCGCGGCGCGGCGATAGTCGCGGGGCGTGAAGCCTTGCTGGTCGACGAAGAACTTCGAGAAATGGCTTTGCGCGCCGAAGCCGCAGCGCTGCGACAGCTCGGCGATGGGGCCCGGGTCGTCGGCCAGGTATTCCACCGCGGCGTGCAGCCGCAGCATGTTGACGTAGTGCTTGGGCGAGAGGCCCGTACAGGCGGTGAACAGCTCGAAGAAACGCGAGCGGGACAAGCCCACCCGCGCGGCGATCTCCTGGGTGGGCAGCGGCTCTTCCAGATGCTCCTGCATCAGCGCGATGGCCCGCCGGATGCGATAGTCGTTGCTGCGGGCGGGCCGTTCGCGATTCGGATACGTGGGGCCGTGCTGGTGGCACAGGTGTTCGGCCAGTTCGCCGAACAGGGCCTGGACCTCGGGGGTGTTGATCTCGGGCGCCTCCAGCATGCGTCGGGCCAGGCGCTGGGCAAGCTCGACCGTGGCGGTCCCCAGTTGCACGCTGCTGTCCCGGAAGAACCGCACGTAGGCGGGCAGGCCCGGGAATTGTTCCTCTATCCACAGCGGCGAGAAATACAGCATCAGGATCGTGCTCTTGCCGTGGCCGACGGAAAGGTTGGCGTGCAGTTCGTGGCTGTTGACGAGGATGGCGTGGCGGGGAGCCAGTACGGCCGAGGCCTCGCCCACCTGGTATTCATGGCAGGGGCCGTCCAGTTCGATCATGGCGTGGTGGACGGGGTGGGCATGCGCGCCGGCGGGACGCACCTTGTCGAGCAGGCAGGCCCGGCCGATGTGGCCGTGGGTAACGGCTAGGACTCTGGACACGTGGCACTTCCTTCGCCCCGCGGGCGATGAGACGGCGATGTTGCGTGTGTGCGGACAGTATATCCAAGGCCCCGGCGAATGCCATCGGCCGTTCAGACAAAATCGGATGAATTCATAAATCGGCAGACGCGGACGTAATGGCCGCCCGGGCCCGCGTTCCTACACTCCTTGGCACCCAGGACACATTGCCAAGAAAGGAGAGACGGAATGCCCCAGGATCTGATCGTCGGCGGCGCCATGCTGCCGCACGCCCCGCAGTTCTTCACGATGCCCGACACCGAGGACAAGGACACGGTCCAGCGCGTCCGGGACGTGGCCGCGTCGATCGGGGAACGGCTGCAGGCGCTCCAGCCCGATCTGTGGATCATGATCGCCAACGACCATGCCCAGCAATTCTTCCACCAGTGCGCGCCGCCGTTCACGCTGCACGTCGGCGGCGTCGCCAAGGGCGAGTTCGCCGGCCGGGGCTTTCGCTACCAGGTGCCCAGCGACGTTTCCTTCGCGATCGTCGAGGACCTGTACCGGGCGGGCTTCGATCCCGCCTTCACCAGCAGCGCCGAGATCGACTACGCGCTGGGCATCCCGCTGACGCATCTGGGAGTTTCCGCGCCCGTGCTGCCGGTCTACGTCAATGCCTACCTGCCGCCGCAGCCGACCACCGAGCGATGCTATGCCTTCGGCGTGGCGCTGGCCAACGCGGTACGCCGCCTGGGGCTGCGCACGGTGGTCGTGGCCAGCGGCGGCATGTCGCATTTCCCCGGCACGGATCGCTACAGCCAGCCCGACCTGGACTTCGACAACCGGGTGCTGGATACCCTGAGGACCGGCAACCTGAAGTCGCTGATCGGGTACGGCGAATCCAGGCTGGACGATACCGGCAACATCGAATTGCGCTGCTGGGCGCTGGCCGCGGGGGCGCTGGGCGAGCGCGTGCCCGACGTGGTGCAGATGGATCCGAGCTGGCACCACAACTATGCCTCGGTGGGGTTCTTCTCTCCCCCCCAGCCGGCGCCCCGCCCGCACTATCCGCGCATCGCGCCCGAACTGGCGGAGCTGACGCGCGCCCTGCACGGCCTGGCCTACGACCGGGCCAACCAGCGTGCCTTCGTGGCGGATCCCCAGGCCTACGCCGCCCGCTTCGAGCTGAGCGAGGGCCATCGCGGGGCGCTGCTGGCCATGGATCAACTGAAATTCTCCGAGATGGGACTGCATCCGCTGATCGGCTTTCTGGCCAACATGAACATCCGGCATCTGCGCGCCGAATCGGGAGGCGGACAATGAAGGCCGCGTCGGCTGGAGAGGTGCAATCCTCGTTCATCGACGGCGCCCAGGTGGCGCCGGGCGCCGTGCGCATGTCGTGGCACCAGGCTGGCAGCGGCGGCATGCTGGCCATCGCCGAGGCGGACGAGGGCGTCGTGGCGCAGGCGGTCGCCAGCGCGCGGCGCGCGTTTCAGGCGCAGCGGCCTTCGCCGTTGACCGTGCGCTTGGGGCATCTGCAATGTCTGCGGGACGCCTTGTCCCGCGAAGCCGCGGCCCTGGCGCGTCTTATCAGCGAGGACGTCGGCAAGCCGATACGCGTGGCCCGGGGCGAGGTGGCGCGCGGCCTGCAGTTCGTCGAGGCCTGCATGTCGGAGCTGTCGCATCTGGGGGGCGAGGTCCTGCCCCTGGACGCCGTGTCGTCCGGCGTGGGACGAGTGGGCTACACCCGCCGCTTTCCCTACGGGGTCGTGGGTGCGATCACCCCCTTCAATGCGCCGGTGAACCTGCTCGTGCAGAAGCTGGCCCCTGCGCTGGCGGCCGGCAACGCATGCGTGGCCAAGCCCGCGCCGGCGTCGCTGCGTACGGCGCTGCATCTGGCCGCCGCGGCGGTCGAGGCCGGCCTGCCGCCGGGCATGATGAATGTGCTGGCCGGGGATAAGGCGGCGGCGCTGGGCCTGGCGGGCCATCCCGACGTCGGCGTGGTGTCGTTCACGGGAGGGGTGCAGGCAGGCGAAGCCTTGGCCAGGGCGACCGGCGTGCGCCGATTCGTGTCGGAGCTCGGGTCGAGCGCCGCCAATGTCGTCCTGGCCGACGCGGACCTGGAGTCGGCTGCCGCCAAGATCGCCGCGGCCGCGTTCGAGGCCAGCGGCCAGCAGTGCATCTCGGCGCAGCGCGTGATCGTCGAGGCCGGCGTCTACGACGCGTTCGCGGAACGATTCGCCGCCGCCGCCGAAAGGATGCGCGTCGGGCCCGCCGACGACGAACAGACCGACATCGGTCCGCTGGTGTCCCTGGCCTCGGCCGACCGCATCATGGAGTTGTGCAAGGACGCGATCGCGCACGGCGCCCGCTATCGGCTGGCTCCCCGCCGCGAGGGCCTGGTCCTGTCCCCGGTCATCGTCGAGGCGCTCACGCCCGCCGCGCGGCTGTGGTACGAGGAAGTATTCGGACCGGTGGCGGTGCTGATCCGGGCCGACGACGCCGATCATGCGCTGGCGTTGGCCAACGATTCCCCGTTCGGCCTCCAGGGGGCGGTGTTCACCCGCAGCCTGGGCCACGCCTTCCGGTTCGCCGAGTCCTTCGAGGTGGGGGCGCTGTGGGTGAACGAGGCCAGCCGCTTCCGCCTGGATATGTATCCCTTCGGCGGCATGAAGCTGAGCGGCACCGGACGGGAGGGGGTGCGCTATGCCATCGAGGAGCTGTCGCAGCTCAAGTTCACCGGCATTGCCTGGCAGTAGCGGCGGGGCGTGCCGCCCGAGGCGGGCGGCACGATCGTTCGTCAGTTCATCGGGGGCAGTCCCTGTTCGGCCACGACACGCTTCCACTTGGCGACCTCGCCCTGGAAGAACTTGTCGAACTGCGCGGGAGAGCCTGGCATGCCTTCCGCGCCCAGTTGCTCGAGCCGCGCCTTGAACTCGCTGGAGGCCAGAGCCTTGCCCATCATCTCGTTGAGCTGGGCCACGCGCCGGGCATCCATCCCCGCGGGCCCGAAGACGCCGAACCACGACACGAACGAATACTTGGGGTAGCCCGATTCCGCCACGGTGGGAAGATCGGGCAACGCCTCGGCGCGCGCGGCGCCGGTGACGGCGATGCCGCGCAACTTGCCGCTGCGGACGTGGCCCACCACCGCCGGCATCAATTCGAACACCAGGTCGAGGTTGCCCGCCATCACGTCGGCCATCGCCGGGCCTCCGCTTTTGTACGGCACGTGGAGCAGGTCCACGCCGACTTCGCCCTTGAACAGCTCGACCGACAAATGACTGGAGGTGCCGATGCCCGCCGTGCCGAAGGTCAGCTTGCCGGGGTGCTTCCTGGCTTCGGCGACGAGATCGGCCACGGTGCGCAGCCTGGATGAGGGATGGACGGCGATGACGTTCTGCAGCGAAGCCACGCCGCCGATGGCGACCAGATCCTTGAGCGGATCCACCGGCATGCTGCGCATCAGGCTGGGATTGCTGGCCAGGCTGGTGGCGCCGAGCAGCAGCGTGTGGCCGTCCTTGTCCTGGGCGCGCGCGACGAGCTCGGCGCCGATGTTGCCGCCGGCACCGGGCTTGTTCTCGACCACCACGGGCTTGCCCGCGATGCCCGCCAGTTCCTTGGCGACCGAGCGTCCGAGGATGTCGCCGGCGCCGCCAGGCGCATACGGCACGACCAGTGTGATGGGACGCGTGGGAAAGGACTCGGCGGCGGGCAGGGTCGCATGGGCGCCGAGGGCCAGGACAACGATGGCGGCCTGTTTCAGGGCGTGCGGCGGACAACGATGCATGAGGACTCCTGGTGGTTGAAAAAGCACCGGCGAGTGTAGGAGGGGACTCGTTCTTCGTTGTTATCCCGCTGTCCTCCCATTTACGCATTGATCTCATTTTTTTCGCGAGCGCGGCCGGCGCACGGGGCGCGTGCAATAAATCGGACGCCATCGTAAATGCGGCGACGAAACAGTAATGGGACTCGGCGGCCCCGTTCCTATAATCCGCTTCAATTTCCAAGTACGCCCGCGTCACCTGATTACAAGGAGTCAGCATGAACCGGCAGTCGAGTCTTTGCGCGGCGATCCTCGTCGCGTTGTCGGGAGCCGGCACGGCAAGCGCCGCCGGCTATCCCGATCGTCCCATCAAGATGGTGGTGCCGTTCGCGGTGGGTGGGCTGAACGACGTGCTGGCCCGCATCATCGCGCCGCGGCTGACGGCCGAATTGGGGCAGGCCGTGGTGGTGGAGAACAAGGGCGGCGCGGGCAGCGTCGTGGGCACCGAGCAGGTGGCGCGCGCCAAGCCGGACGGCTACACCCTGCTGTTGTCCAGCGCCGCGCTGGCCATCAACCCCACGCTGTACAAGAAACTGCCCTACGACGTGCAGCGCGACTTCGTGCCCATCATCCAGATCTCCAGCACCCAGATGGTGCTGCTGCGTTCGCCCAAGTTCGAGCCGGAATCCGCGCCCGCGCTGGTCGACTACATACGCAAGCATCCGGGCAAGGTGAACTACGCGTCGTCGGGCGTGGGCTCGCCCAGCCACCTGGCTTCGGAGCTGTTCGTGCGCACCTACAAGCTCGACACGGTGCATGTGCCCTACAAGGGCGCGGGGCCGGCGCTGGCGGCGATCGCGGCTGGCGAGGCGGAGTTCTGCGTGGACGTGCTTCCCACCGCGATGACCATGCACAAGTCGGGCATGCTGAAGATCCTGGCGCTGGCCGGGGACAAGCGCTCGCCGCTGCTGCCGGAGGTGCCGACGCTGGCCGAGGTGGGCTTTCCCGAGTACTCCGCCAGCTCGTGGAACGTCATCATGGCGCCGGCGAACACGCCCGCCGACGTACTGGACAAGCTGCGCACGACGCTCAAGAAGATCATGGAGTCCGGCAGCATGCGCGAGCGGATGCAGCAATTGGCGGTGGAGCCCCGGTCTGTGACGGGGGAGCCGCTGGCCGCGTTCATCGCCAGCGAAACGGCCAAATGGGGCAGCCTGATCCAGTCGGCCTCGATCACGGCCGACTAGCAAGAACCGATATTTGAGGAGCGAAGAGAAACATGCGAGACGGATACCATGTCGTGGACCTGCGGGCCCGGCCGCCTACCAAGGAGATCCTGACCTATTTCACGCCGGATCACCTGAAGTTCTTCGGCGGCCATCTGGGGATGAAGACGATCCCGCCGTCTTATCTGAATGCTTCGGTGGAGCTGTTCTTCCAGGAGGCGGACCGCGCCGGCGTGGACCGGATGCTGTGCGTGCACCGGGTGGTGCCGGCCGCGGGCGGATCGCCGCGCAGCGATGTCTCCAACGACCATATCGCCGAGGTGGTGCATGCCCACCCCGACCGGCTGTCGGGTGTCGCGGGCATCGACGTCGGCGGGGATTTCGGCGACCCCGTGGAGGAAACCCGCCGGGCCATCGACGAGCTGGGCCTGCGGGGCATCCACATCGCGCCCACGCGCAGCGCGCTCGCCACGCACTGGGACGACCGGCGCCTGTATCCGCTGTACGAGCTGTGCGACGACCGCAAGGTACCCGTGGTGCTGATGTCGGGACCGTTCGCGGGGCCGCAGATCGAGGACACCCATCCGCGGTACATCCAGGGGGTGGCACGGGACTTTCCCAACCTGTCCATCGTCGCCGGACACGCCTGCTGGCCCTTCTTCGCGGAACTGCTGGGCGTGGCCTACCGCCACGAGAATGTGTACGTGTCGGCCGATGCCTACCTCTTCATGCCCGGCGGGGACCTGCTGGTCCAGGCGGCCAACGGGTTCCTGCAGGACCAGATGATGTACGGATCGGGGTATCCGGTGCGGGAGATCGACGCCTGCCTGGATGCGTACATGCAGCTGCCCTTGTCGGATACGAGTTTCCGCAAGACGCTGGGCGAGAACGCGGTGCGGGTGTTCGGCCTGCCCGGGCCCGGCCAGGAGGGGCAGGATGGCCGCGCCGGCCGGTGACGGCGTGACGGTGATCACCGGGGCCAGCGGCGGGATAGGCGCGGCCCTGGCCCGGCGCGTGCTGGCCGAGGGCGGGCGGGTGGTCAACCTGTCCGACCGGCCGTCCACGGCGCCGCTGGGCATCATCGACCGGATCGTCGACCTGACGGATGCCGAGGCCACGCGTGAAGCATTCGAGGCTGTCCTGGGCGAGCATCGCGTGACGGGCTTCGTGCATTGCGCGGGGATCCCGCACATGGCGCCGGTCGAGGCCTTCGACGCCGGGGGCTTCGATCGCATCGTGCACCTGCACCTGCGCGCGGCCATGCAATGCATCGGCCTCGTGGTTCCGGCCATGAAGGCCCGGCGGCATGGCCACATCGTGCTGCTGGGCAGCCGCGTCAGCCTGGGACGCGTGCGCAGTTCGCTCTACGGCGCGGTGAAGTCCGGCATCCTGGGCATGGCCAGGGCGCTGGCGGTCGAACTGGCGCCGCACGGCATCAACGTCAACGTGGTCAGTCCGGGGCCGGTGGATACGCCCATGCTGCGGGTCTATCATCCCGCCGGCTCGGCGCAGGCCCAGGCGCTGGAGGCCTCGATTCCCATGGGGCGGGTGGCGCGGCCCGAGGACGTGGCCAATGCCGCCATGTTCTTCCTGCGGGACGAGACGTCCTACGTGACCGGGCAGAACCTGTTCGTGTGCGGCGGGCGGGACATCGCGGCGTCCGAGGGGAACTGACGGCGCCTTCAGTCGGCATCCATGATGGATCCGCAGGTCAGATTGACGATGGCCCCCGTCATCGCGCCCGCGCGGTCGGAGGCTGCGAAGGCCGCCGCATCCGCCACCTCGGCGATCCGCGGCAGGCGCCCCAGCGCCGTCCCGGCATCCATGTAGTCCCGGGTCTCGCGATATTCGACCTGGGCTTCGGGCGGCCAGGTCTCGGGCAGCGCGTCCGACCGCAGGCAGACGACGCGCACGCCGTGCCGCCCCAGTTCGCCGGCGAAGGTCCGGACCATGGCTTCGATGGCCGTGCAGGCAACGGCGAATCCGCCGGTCTTGTGATAGACCCGGTCCCGGCCCGACAGGCCGGCCGACGTCGCCGATAGCGCCAGGATGACACCGCGCCTCTGTCGGACCATGTGCCGGGCCGCGCCGCGCATCGTCAGGAAATTGGCGCGCACGCCCGTTTCCACCGGGGCCATGAAATCGGCCAGGGGCATGTCCAGCAGCGGCGTGCCCTGCAGGTCGCCGCGAATGCTGGCGGCGTTCAGGCTGACGTCGATGCGGCCGGCCTTGGCCGCGACCCCGGCGGCGTGGCGCTCGACCGCGGCTTCGTCCAGCACGTCCAGCGTCGCCCAGTCCGCGCCGAGTTCGCGTGCCAGCGCCTGCAGCCGGTCGGGCGTGCGGCCGGCAAGAAAGAGCCGCGCGCCTTCCCGGGCGAAGGTGCGGGCGACCTGGCTGCCGATGTGGCCGGCGGCGCCGTAGACGATGGCGGTCTTGTCCTGAAGCAGCATGGAGTGTCTCCCTGGAGCGGGCCGTGGGCGGCCGTGCATGGATCTTCCGATCATAATCGGGGGAGGCGCGAATTCTTTGGCGCCGATGCGGCTGTTTGCATCAGGATCGACAAGTACGGCGCCAGCTACAACGTCCCGGCGAGCGAGACGCGGCCATGCGCCGTCAGCCCGGGATGGGCTGATCGGCGCTTTCCTCCAAGCAACGCGCCAGGCTGTCGCGTATCGCGTCGGCCGGCAGGTCGCGGCCGATGAAGACGAGTTTGCTGCGCCGGGGCGTCGTGCCCCACGGCGCGCCCCGATCGACGGCGATCGTCAGTTGGACCGCCTGCACGACCACCTGCCGCGCTTCCCCTTCCACCCACAGCACGCCCTTGCACCGGTAGAGGTCGGTACCCAGTCCCTCGGCCAGGGCGGACAGCAATTGTTCCAGGCGGCCAGCGTCGAACGGACGATCGGTGGTGAAGGCGAAGGAGGCGACGTCGGGCGTATGTTCGGTGTTGTGCGCATGCACGGCCTCGTGCCCATGAGGGGGGCAACTGCCGTGATCGTGGCCAGGGTCGTTTCCATGCGTATCCAGCTCGGCGGCATGCTCGCGCAAGACCGAGGCTGCATCGAACGCGGCCACGTCCAGCAGTTCGTCGAGATGGGTCCGGCCTTGCCGCATCCACGAGATGGGGGCACGCGGATTGATGCGCGCCAGCGCATCGGCCAGTTCCGGCAGGTCGGCGGCCTGGACCAGATCCGTCTTGGAAACCAGCAGGCGGTCGGCATAACCGACCTGGGCGCGCGCCTCGGGGTGGGCGGCGAGCGTGGGAAGGCCGTGGCAGGCGTCGACCACGGTCAGGATGGCGTCCAGCCGGTAGACGGCGGCCACGCCGGGTTCGAGAAAGATGGTCTGCGCCACGGGTCCGGGATCGGCCATGCCCGTGGTCTCGATCACGACCCGGTCGAAGCGCAGTTCGCCCCGCGCACGGCGCAGGGCGAGGTCTTCCAGCACGCGCGCCAGGTCGCCGCGCACCGAGCAGCACAGGCAGCCGTTGCTCATTTCGACGATCTCTTCGCTGGCTTCGCGCACGAGCAGATCGGTATCTATGCTCTCCGGTCCGAACTCGTTCTCGATGACCGCGATGCGCTGGCCGTGGCGCTCGGTCAGGATGCGATTGAGCAGCGTGGTCTTGCCCGAGCCGAGGAATCCCGTCAATACGGTGACGGGAGTGCGGGGTGTGGCGTCGTCCCCGGGCTGCCGGGCGTTCATGCCGCTTCCCCGCGCGCCGGTGGCCCGAGCGGCGACCGGTCCTGTCCCAGCGCCGCGAGTTCGGTGGGGTTATCGCGCATCATGCGGTAGATGCCGGCCAAGGGCACGTCGTAGCCCTGCAGGCGCTGGCCGAACATGCGGAACTGCTCGTCGGGGAACAGGCCCGAGATCATGCCGCCGCCGTCGGTGGACATGACGCAGCGCGCGGCGCCCACGCGCTTGATGGTCTCGGCCATCAGCTCGTAGTCGTAGCGCAGTTCCTTGCGGTGCCGCGAGGGGATGAGCAAGGTCGAGCACAGCTCGATATAGGCGCCGCGGCGGGTGATGTCTTCGGCGTACTCGATGTCGACGCGCGGGAAGTAGTAGATATGGTTGACCAGCACGCGCGCGCCGATCTGCGCGCAGCGGTCGACGATGAGCGAGATTTCCTCGGGGCTGAGGTGGGCGGTGCAGAACAGCGCGTCGTACTGCTTGACCAGGTCCAGGATCTCGAGGATTTCCGGCGTGAGCCGGCCGTCGGCATCGAGCACGGTGACGCCGCCGCGTTCGCTGCCGGGCAGCACCATGCCGGGTACGCCCCATTTGCCGAACTCGCCGGTAATGGTGCCGTGGTAGCAGGCGTGGCCGGTCGGCCCCCAGACGATGCGGCCGCCCAGCATGAAGGCGGCTTCGACGGCGGCCGGGTTGACGCCGCCCACGCATTGGTTGAGCGTGACGCCGCCGATCACTTGCAGGCCGGGCACCGCCGTCTGTGCGTGATAGGCGCGGGAAACCGTGTTCTCGTGATGGCTCTTGAGCGCGATGGCGCGCATGCCGGCATCGCGCGCCCGCCGGGCCATGTCCAGGTCGTCCCCCAACCGGGGGAACAGGCAGGGCGCCGAATGCACGTGCAGGTCCACGCAGTCGGTGAGGTCGAACGGGCCTTGCACGTAGCGGCCGTGCAGAGTGGAAGCGTCGGTCATGTTTGTCTCCTGGTTCGTGATGAAGGCGGGGCGCCGAGCCGCGGCCAGCGTGCCGTCAGTTCTGCGGCGGGATGGCGAGCCGCTTGACCAGTGCGCCTTTTTCCTCGTAGTCGCGCATCACGCTGGCGGTGAAGGCCTTGCGGTCCTTGTAGACGATCTCGTCGCGCAGCATCTTGACCGCCGCTTGCATGACGTCCGTTTCCACCGCCTTCTTGCATGCGCCTTCGAGCTTCGTCAGGACGGCCGCGGGCGTGCCCTTGGGCGCCATCAGTCCGACCAGCGCGGGCTGCAGCGAAGGCAGCCCCAGTTCTTTGAGCGTCGGCACGCCGGGCATCTCGGGGTGGCGGCGATCGCTGATGATGGCCAGCATGCGTACCGGCCGGGAGGTCGCCAGCGTGTTGCCCACAGTGACGATGCCAAAATCCAGCCGCGCGGTCTGCAAGTCGAGGAACATCGGAGTCTCGCCCCGGTAGGGAACGCCGGTGACGGAGAAATTACGACCCTGGATGGCCGTTTCCAGGGACAGGTGCGTGATGCTGCCCACGCCCAGGTGGCCGTAGCTCAGCTTGCCTGGCGAGGCCTGGATGGCGGCGTATAGGTCTTGCAGGGTCTTGTAGGGGGAGTTCTGCGGGACGGCGATGGCGAAGCGGTTCTCGAAAACCTGGCAGACGTACTCGAGCGAATCCACGCCGTAGGCCGGTTTGCTCATCAGGTGCAGGGCGTTGGTGATCGGTGTGATCGGACCGAAGTTCAGCACGTAGCCATCCGGCGGCGCGGACACGGTGGCGGCCGTGCCTATCATGCCGGAAGCGCCGTCGCGGTTCTCGACCACGACGGGCTGGCCCAGCTCCTGGCTCATGGCGCGTGCGAAGCCCCGTGCCATGGTGTCGATGCTGCCGCCGGCCGCCCACGAGACGATGATCTGCACCGGCTTGGTCGGATAGGAGCCCTGGGCGAACGCAACGATGGGCAGGGCGAGGACGGCCAGCAGCGTGGCTGCGCGCCGTGGGATGGGCGATCGGGGGTAGCGGTGCATGGTGTCTCCTGTGGGATTCCTCAAGGTGGGCAATGACGGGCGGTGCTCAGGTCTGGAGCCTGGCTTCGATCAGGAACGGGCCGCTGCGGGCAAGCGCCGAGCGCAACGCGCCGGCGAACGATTCGACCGTGTGCACCGCCACGCCCTCCACGCCCATGCCGCGTGCCATGGCGACCCAATCGAGCGCGGGGTCGTCCAGGTCCAGCATGCGCCGGGCGTTCTCGCCCGCCGCCCCGGCACCGACGTTCTTCAGTTCGGCGTGAAGGATGGCGTAGCGGCGGTTGGACAGGATGATGGTGACGACGTCCAGGCGCTCGCGCGCCTGGGTCCACAGGGCCTGCAGCGTGTACATGCCGCTGCCGTCGGCCTGCAGGCAGACGATGCGGCGATCGGGGCACGCGATGGCCGCTCCCGTTGCCATGGGCAGCCCGGAGCCGATGGCGCCGCCCGTAATCTGGAGGTAGTCGTGGGGCGCGGCTCCGCGAGTCTGTTCGAACAGGTCGCGCCCCGATGACACGGATTCGTCGCACAGGACCGCGTGCTCGGGCATCAGACGCCCCAGGGCGGTGATGAGGGAGGCGGGCGTCAGGCCGCCGGACGGCAGGGGGCCGGCGCCCGGTGCTTCAAGCAGGGGCAGCGGCGCAGCGCTCGAGCCCAGTTCGTCCGCCAGCCAGTCGAGCGTGGCCACGGGATCTTCACCCTCGGCCGCCAGTTCGACGACTTCGCAGCCGGCGGGAAGCAGGCTGCCGGGTTTGCCGGGATAGGCGAAGAAAGCCACCGGGGGTCGCGCGCCGACCAGGATGAGCTGTTCGGCGTCGGCCAGGCTTCGCAGCGCCGAATCGACACTGAAGGGCACCCTGTTCACCGCGACCCGGCCGGCGCCGCGTTCCATGCGGCCGTTGGACTGCGGTGCGAGCAGACGTGCGCCGCAGCCTTGGGCAACGCGGCTGGCCGTGGCGAGCGGCGCTGCACGCAGTGCCCCGCCTCCCAGCATCAGCACGGTGCGCCTGCCATTGCGCAGCCGCTCGACCACTTTGCGCATGGTCTCGGGTGAGGGCAGGCCTGGCGTGTCGAGGGGCGCGGCCGCGTGCCCGCCGCCGGCGGAATCCGACCACGCGACGTCGGCGGGCAGGATCAGTGTGGCGATGCGTCCCGGCTTGCCGCGCGCGACCGCGACGGCCGTGGCGGTATCGGACTGGATGTGGGACGGGTCGGGAATGGTGCGGACCCACGCCGACATAGGGCGAGCCAGCGTTTCGATGTCCGACGTGAGCGGCGCGTCGTAAGGCAGATGGTGGCGTGCGTGGTCGCCGACGATGTTGACGACCGGAGAGCCGGCCCGCCGCGCGTTGTGCAGGTTGGCCAGGCCATTCGCCAGTCCCGGCCCCAGGTGGAGCAAGGTGGCCGCCGGTTTGTCGGCCATGCGGGCGTAGCCGTCGGCGGCGCCGGTGACGACACCCTCGAACAGGCCCAGCACACAGCGCATGGCTGGCTTGCGGTCGAGGGCGGCGACGAAATGCATTTCGGACGTGCCGGGATTGGCGAAGCAGGTGTCGATGCCGTGATCGAGCAGTGTGTCGCACAGGACGTCGGCGCCGGAAAGGGCGGAATGGTGGGTCATGGTCGGGCGGTCGGACAGTCGAGAGGGGGACTGTAGATCGCAAGCCGCCGCCACGGTCGGGTTTGATGCAACGCATCGAATGAAATCACATATGTGATTTCGAGGCGCGCGAGGCGGTTTTTCGTTGTCCACGCGGACGGGGGGTTCTTATGATCCGCTCCAGGCAGCGGCGCTACGTGGCCGCGACAAAACCAGACGACAGGAGACACACATGCTGATACGAACGCTGGGCGCCATGCTGGCGGGACTCTCGCTTACGCTTGGCAGTGCGGCGGTGGCGGCCGATGCGGCGGCGGATTTCCCTTCGCGGCCGCTGCGCCTGCTGGTGGGCTCGCCGCCCGGGGCGTCGACCGATACCTATGCGCGCATCATTGCCGAACCGCTAAGCAAGGTGCTGGGCCAGAACGTGGTGGTCGAGAACCGCACCGGCGCCAGCGGCATCGTGGCCACCAGCGCCATGCTGAACTCAGCGGCCGACGGCTACACGCTGCAGTTCGTCTATACGTCATACACGCTGGCTCCCAGCCTTTACAAGGACCTGCCCTACGATGCCAACAAGGACGTGGCCGGCGTTTCCATGGTGGTGACCTCGCCTTTGACCCTGGTGGTGGGTGCTTCGTCCACGCTTTCCAGCATCGATGACCTGGCCCGACTGTCGCGCAAGCGATCGCTGAACTACGGATCGGCGGGAGTGGGCAGCGGCGGCCACCTGACCGCCGAGATGTTGCGGCTGGCGGCCCACATGCCCGCCGTGCACGTGCCCTATCGCGGCGCCGCGCCGGCCGCGGCGGCGGTGGCCGCCGGCGATGTCGATTTCGCGTTCGTGGCGCAGGTCACCGCCAGGGAGCTGATGCAGGCCGGCAAGCTGCGTCCGATCGCAATCACCAGCACGCGGCGCACGCCCATGCTTCCCGAGGTGCCGACCATGCAGGAGCTCGGCATCAAGGATTACGAGTTCTTCAACTGGTTCGGCGTGGTGGCTCCCGCCAAGACGCCGCCCGCCATCCTCGAGAAGATCGCCCGCGGCATTGCCCAGGTGCTCAAAAATCCCGACGTGCGCGCGCGCCTGACGTCCGACGGCTCGGAGGTGGTCGGCAATACGCCCGCCGAATTCAATCGCTTCCTCTTGGCGGACATCAAGAAATCGGGTGAACTGGTACGCCAGATCGGCATCAAGCAGGAATAGGAAATCATGGACGCAACAAGAACCGCTGAACAGGGGCCGCTCGCCGGCGTGCGGGTGGTCGACCTGTCGACCGTCGTGGTGGGGCCGGCCTGCACGCTGGCGCTGGCCGATCACGGCGCGGAGGTCATCAAGGTCGAGGCGCCGGACGGCGACCTGATGCGCCAGCTCGGCGGCGGCGCGCGCCATCGGGGCATGACCGGCAAGTTCATGAACTTCAACCGCAACAAGCGTTCGGTCTGCATCGACCTGAAGACCGAAGGCGGCCGGGCGGTGCTGCGGCGCCTGCTGGAAGGCGCCGACGTATTCGTCACCAACATGCGGACCAGTGCGTTGGACAAGCTGGGGCTGGACTGGGAGTCGCTGCGCGCGGTCAACCCCCGGCTGATCCATTGCCTGGTGCTGGCCTTCGGCCGCAAGGGGCGCTATGCGGGCCGTCCCGCCTACGATACGGTCATCCAGAGCGCGTCCGGCGTGGCCGGGGCCTTCCAGGCTTCGGGTGGCGAACCCCGTTTCGTGCCCTTCGTCATGACCGACCACATCACCGGCCAGATCGCCGCGCAGGCCATCGGTTTCGCGCTGTACCGGCGCACGCGTACCGGCGTGGGCGAGTCCATCGAAGTGCCGATGTTCGAGACCATGGCGGCCTTCGTCATGCGCGAGCACATGGGCAATCTGACTTTCGATCCGCCCATCGGTCCGGTCGGCGACGCGCGCATTCTGAATGCCGACAATCGTCCGGTGCCGACCAAGGACGGCTACATCGCCATTTCCCCCAATACCGATGCCCAGGCCTTCGCCTTCTTCGAGGCCATCGGGCGGCCGGAACTGAAGACAGACCCCCGTTTTTGCAGCGTGGCTGCGCGCACGGCCAACAGCCTGGACTACTACGCCCTGCGCGCCAGCGCGCTGAGAGGCCGGACGTCGGCCGAGTGGCTGGAGATCCTCGAGCGCATCGACGTGCCGGCCATGCGCTACAACACACTGGAAAGCCTGCTCGACGATCCGCATCTGGAGGATGCCGGTTTCGTGTCGCGCGTGGATCATCCCAGCGAGGGTGCGATCCGGCAGATCGGCCTGCCCAATGCCTTCTCCGGCGGCAACCGGCCGCAGACCCGGCCCGCGCCGCGGCTGGGCGAGGACACCATCGAGGTATTGCGTGAATGCGGCTTCGGCCAGGATGAGATCGATGCGGCCTTGCGCGATCGCATCGTTCATGGCGTCAAGCCGGAGGAAAGACAATGAGCCACGCCCATGCCGCCGACGAGGCGGAACTGGTGGTATCGACCGACAATCACGTACGGCTGCTGAGATTGAACCGTCCCGAGCGCCGCAACGCCTTGTCGCGTTCGCTGATGGTGGCCATCATCGAAGCAATGCTGGATGCCGAGGAAGACGACGAGGTGCGCGTCGTCGTGCTGACCGGTACCGGCGACGCGGCGTTCTGCGCCGGCGGCGATCTCAAGGAGATGCGCGGCAACGACGAGGCGGGCGCGCGTTTTCGCTCGCCCATGAATCGGCTGGAGCGCAATGTGTTCGAAGTCGTGCTCGAGGCGAAGAAACCCACCATCGCGGCGCTCAACGCCAGCGCGGTCGCCGGCGGTTTCGAGCTGGCGCTGGCCTGTGACCTGCGCATCTCGCATCCCGGGGCGCGCTTCGGCCTGCCCGAGACCAAGATAGGCATGGGGGCGAATTTCGGCTCGGTGCTGCTGCCGCGGCGGGTGGCGCCCGGCATCGCGTTGGAGATGCTGTTTACCGGCGAATACATTGACGCAGCCGAGGCGTATCGGATCGGCCTGCTGAACCGTGTGGTGGACGCGGCGCAGGTGTTGCCGGCGGCGCTCGAGCTGGCGGGCAGGATCGCCGGCAACGCGCCCATCTCGGTACGGCGCGTGAAAGCCGTGGCCCTGCGTGGGCTGGAGCTGCCTGTGGCGGCGGCACTGCGTCAGGACCCGGGCGCCAATCCCTACCTGAGCGAAGACCGCAAGGAAGGCATACGCGCGCGCCTGGAGAAGCGCAAGCCGGTATGGCGCAATCGATAGGAGCGAACGATGAAGACCGCATGGCCCAAGGTATTGATCACCGACGAGACGCTGCGCGACGGATTGCAGATAGAGCGCGAAGGCGTGACCGTGGACGAGAAGCTGGAGATATTGGAGATGCTGGTCGGCGCCGGCATACGGCGCCTGGTCGTGGGGGCTTTCGTCAATCCCAGGTGGAGCCCGCAGATGGGCGACACGCTGCGCCTGGTCGAGCGGCTGCAGCCGGTGCCGGGCGTGGAGTTCTTCGCGCTGGCGCTGAACGAGCGAGGCCGCGAGGACCGCAGGCGGCATGCGCCGCCGCTGAGCCTGGAGCCGCTGCCGGCGACCCATCTGCACATGTGCGAGACGTTCCTGTTGCGCAATACCAACCAGACCATGGAAGGGCAGGAACGGATATGGCGCGCGCCGGTCGAGAAGGCCCGCGCGTCCGGCGTGACGCAGGCCGCCGTGGGCCTGAGCGCCGGCTGGGGCTCGAACTGGAGCGGCAAGTTCACGCAGGCGGCGCGCCTGGACACCCTCCAGCGCCAGGTCGATGCCTGGAACGAGGCGGGCATCGAAGTCAAGCGCGTGGACCTGGCCGATCCCATGGCATGGAACACGCCGCTGGAGGTGGCCGGCGACCTGGAGGCGATCAAGCGGCGCTTTCCGACCATCGATGTCTTCCATCTTCACCTGCACAATGCCCGGGGCATGGCGATGCTGTCCATGTACGAGGCGCTCAAGCTGCTGGAGGCCGGCGATACGCTGGTGGCCGACACCGCGTTGGGCGGGATAGGCGGGTGCCCGTACTGTGGCAATGGCCAGGCGACCGGCATGATTCCCACCGAGGACTTCGTCCAACTGCTGCAAGTGCTTGGCGTGGACGCGGGCGTGGATCTGGATCGCCTGGTCGAGGCCTCGGTGCGCCTGTCCGGGATCCTGGGGCGCCCGCTGCATTCGCAGGTGGCGCGCAATGGTCCGTTGCCGGCGGCGGGCCGCCTCTACAGCCCGGACGTGCCCGTGGTCTACACTTTCGACGAGGCCCAGCATTTTCGGCTGGGGTCCTCCGTCTATGAAGGCAATGCGCGGCCCTGGGTCAAACCGGCTGCGCCGACCGGCACGTAGCGGCCTCGCACCGCCGCGCCGGATGGTACGAGGCGTGGAGCTATGGAAGGGACGATCAAGTCGGCGCGGCGGGTGCTGGAGATTTTCGAGTTCTTCGCCCAGACCCATGCGGCCGCGACGGTCAAGGAGTTGTCGCAGTGTCTGGGCTATCCGCAGTCCAGCACCTCGCTGCTGCTCAAGAGCCTGCTGGCGCAAGGCTATCTGCGCTACGACCCGCTTACGCGCACCTACTATCCGACCTTGCGCGTGATGCTGCTCGGTTCCTGGGTGCATGACGAGATTTTCGGCAACGGCAGCCTGATTTCATTGCTGGAGGGATTGCGCCGGGAGTTCGGACACTCGGTGCTGCTGGGCATGCGCCAGGGCATCTACGTGCGCTACATCGTGACCCTGTGCGCCGAAACCACCGGCTTGCCGCCCTATGCCACCGGCATCCTGCGGCCGGTGTGCCGGGCGGCGGTCGGCAAGATCCTGCTGGCCGGGCTGCGCAATGCCGAGATCTCGCTGATCGCCCGCCGCGCCAATGCGCAAGAGACCTCCCCTGCCTGCAAGGTCGCGGTGCCCGAACTGCTGGCCGATATCGAGACCTGCCGCGAGCGCGGCTGGGCCGAAAGCCGGGGGCGGGTGGTGGCGGGACGCAACGTCATCGCCATGGCGCTTCCGCCCGTGCCGGGCCAGATGGACCTGGCCATAGGCCTGGGCGGCCCCGAAGACGCCATCACGTGTCAACGCGATCAGGTGGTGGACCGCATGCGGCAGATAGGCCTGGCGCTGCAGGGGCGGGCGACCATCCAGGCGGGGATGGCGCCTGCTTCGTTGGAAGCCCGGCACTAGGGCCTCTTTTTAGTGTGAACAGGCCCTGGCGGTTCTCCCGTTCCGGTTTTCGTGGTCGAATGGCCCTGTATCGGCCTGCCGAAGGCGCTTCATGCATCTGCTCTGGACCTTTCTCAAGCCGCACCGCTCCCTGGCCTTCGTCGCGCTGCTGCTGGCCGGCGTCTCCCAGGTGCTGGCCCTGGTCGATCCCATCATCTTCGGCCGCATCATCGACGAGTACGCGATCAACCGGGCCGGCAAGACCGAGCACGAGCTGGTCACCGGCGTGCTGGGGCTGCTGGGCCTGGCGGTGGGGATCGCCATCCTGTCCCGGCTGGCCCGCGCCTTGCAGGAATACACGACCCGGCTGGTGGTGCAGAAGCTGGGCACGCATCTTTTCAACGACGGCCTGCGGCAGGTGCTGCGCCTGCGCTTCCAGGAGTTCGAAGATTTGCGCAGCGGCGAGGTGCTGTCGCTGCTGCAGAAGGTCCGGGCCGACAGCGAGCGTTTCATCAACACTTTCATCAATACGGTGTTCGCCGCGGTGGTGGGGGTGGGGTTCCTGACCTGGTATTCGGTCACGAAGAACTGGCTGCTGGTGCCGGTGTTCCTGGTCGGAGTGCTGCTGCTGGGCGGGCTGACCGGCCTGCTTAGCCGCGAGATCAAGACCCAGCAGCGTTCCATCGTGCGCGAGACCAACCGCAATTCGGGCTTCATTACCGAGTCCCTGCGCAACGTGGAGCTGATCAAGAGCCTGGGGCTGACCTATCCGGAAATCCGCCGCCTGCAGGCGCAGACGGCGGCGATCTTCGCGCTCGAAATGGAGAAGGTCAAGCGGATACGGGTGCTGTCCTTCCTGCAGGGCATGACGCTGAGCCTGTTGCGGCTGTCCATCCTGTTCGCGCTGCTGTGGCTGATCTTCCGCGAGGTGCTGAGCCCGGGCGAGCTGATTGCGATGCAGTTCATCTCGGTGGCGATCTTCGCGCCGTTGCAGGAACTGGGGAACATCATTCTGGCCTATCGCGAAGTGGATGCCTCGCTGCTGAATTTCGGGGCGCTGATGAAAAAGCCGGTGGAACGGCGGCCGCCCGGCGCGGTGGACGTGGGGCCGGTGCGCAACGTGCGTTTCGAGCAGGTCCGCTTTCGCCACAAGGACGCGCCGGACTACGCGCTGGAAGACGTGTCGTTCGGCGCGGAACTGGGCGATACGATCGCGTTCGTGGGGCCGTCGGGCTCGGGCAAGTCGACCCTGGTGAAGCTGCTGGTGGGGCTGTACCCGCCGGCCAGCGGCACGGTGTCGTACAACGGCCAGCCCACGACGGCGCTGCGCTTCAACCGCGTCCGGCGGCAGATCGGATTCGTGACGCAGGAAGCGCACATGTTCGCGGGCACGATCCGCGAGAACCTGCGGCTGGTCAAGCCCGACGCCACCGACGAGGAAATGGTGGCGGCGATGGAGCAGGCCTCCTGCGCCTATCTGCTGACCAAATCGCCGGACGGGCTGGACACGGCGATAGGCGAGATGGGGATGAAGCTGTCGGGCGGCGAGAAGCAGCGCCTGTCGATCGCCCGCGCGCTGATCCGCCAGCCCCGGCTGTTGATCTTCGACGAGGCGACGTCGGCGCTGGATTCGCTGACCGAGGAACAGATCAACGAGACGGTGCGGCGCATCTGCGCGCGCCGCACGCAGATCACGATCCTGATCGCGCACCGGCTGTCGACGGTGATGCAGGCCGACACCATCTTCGTGCTGGAGAAAGGGCGTATCGTGGAGCAGGGCAGCCACGCCAACCTGCTGGATGGCAAGGGCCTTTACTATGCGATGTGGCGGCAGCAGATAGGCGAGCGGCCCGCCGCGCCGATCTCCGAGGACCTGCCCGCCGACGAACCCGAGGATGCCTATGACCCGCTCCCGCCCGGGCCCTGACGCCCCCGATTCTCGCTTCGGCCCCGGCCGCCATGCCCTGCGTGGCGCCACGCTGAGTTTCCATGCCGACCCCTTCCTGTCGGATCCGCAGGCGTCGTATACCCACCTGTCCGATGCGCTGGTGGTGGTCGATGACGGCCGGATCGCCGAGGTCGGATCCTACGGCCGTCTGCGCGCCGCGGTCGAAGGCTCCATGCCGGTGGCGCACTATCCGGACGCGCTGATCCTGCCCGGCTTCATCGACACCCACATCCATTATCCGCAGACCCAGATGATCGGCGCCTTCGGCGAGCAATTGCTGGAGTGGCTGAACAAGTACACCTTCGTGACCGAGCAGCAGTTCGCCGACCCGGCGCACGCGGCGATGGTCAGCGAACTGTTCCTGCGCGAACTGCTGCGGGCGGGCACGACGACGGCGGCGGTGTACTGCACGGTGCATCCCGGGTCGGTGGACGCCTTCTTCCAGGCCTCGCAGCGCTTCGACACGCGCATGATCGCCGGCAAGGTGCTGATGGACCGCAACGCGCCGCAGGCGCTGCGGGATACGGTGCAAAGCGGCTACGAGGATTCCCGGGACCTGATCGCCAAGTGGCACGGCAACGGGCGCCAGCTGTATTGCATCACGCCGCGCTTCGCGGCGACCTCGTCCCAGGCGCAGCTGGAGTCGGCCGCCCGCCTGTGGCGCGAGCATCCCGGCACCTACATGCAGACCCATCTGAGCGAGAACCTGGGCGAGGTGGGCTGGATCGCCGAGCTGTTTCCGGACTGCTGCGATTATTTCGAGGTCTACCGGCGCGCCGGGCTGGCGGGGCCGCGCGCCATCTTCGCGCACGCGGTGCACGTCTCGGAAGACGAACTGTGCGCCTGTCACCGGGCAGGGGCGGCACTGGCGCACTGCCCGACCTCCAATCTGTTCCTGGGCAGCGGCCTGTTCCGGGTGTTCGACGCCAAGCGGGCCGACCGGCCGGTGCGGGTGGGGCTGGGCACGGACATAGGCGGGGGCACGGCCTTCTCGCAATTGCAGACCTTGAACGAAGCCTACAAGGTGGCGGCCCTGAACCAGACGCGGCTGACCGCCGCCCACGCGTTCTACCTGGCGACCCGGGGCGGTGCCCACGCGCTGTACCTGGACGACCGCCTGGGGGCCATCGAGCCGGGCTACGAGGCCGATTTGGTGGTGCTGGACCTGAAATCCACGCCCCTGATGGATTTCCGGATGCGCTATTGCGCCGACCTGATGGAGCAGTTGTTCGTGCTGATGACGCTGGGCGACGACCGGGCGGTGCGCGCCACCTACGTGGCGGGGCGGCCCGTGTACGACCGGTCGCGCCAGCCGGCGCCTTTCCGGTACGCGGACGGTTCGGCGGCCCCCGCGCCGGCTTGCTAGAATCAGTATTCGTTTCCGCGCCCGCGTCAGGCGGGCATTCAAGGCCATCCATGCACGTACTTTTCATTGTTGACCCGCTTCCCGCGCTCAAGGCCTACAAGGACACTTCAGTGGCGATGATGCGGGCCCTCGTGGCCCGCGGCCACCGGCTGAGCGTGGCGATGCAGGGCGATCTCTACGTCATCGACGGCACGGTGCGCACGGCTTCCCGGCCCATCGAACTGGTGCCGGACGCCGACCTGCACGAACATGCCTGGTGGAAGGAGGGGGCCGAGGGTGACCAGCCGCTGA
The DNA here is from genome assembly GCF_004216695.1 of Pigmentiphaga kullae. Lineage (GTDB taxonomy): Bacteria > Pseudomonadota > Gammaproteobacteria > Burkholderiales > Burkholderiaceae_B > Pigmentiphaga > Pigmentiphaga kullae. The sequence goes on along the minus strand of NZ_SGXC01000001.1, from coordinate 643,735 downwards.
CCGCCTTCGACGCGGTGCTGATGCGCAAAGACCCTCCATTCGACATGGAATATGTGTATTCCACGCACCTGATGGAGCGGGCCGAGGCTCAGGGCGCGCGGGTGTTCAATTCCGGCGCGGCGATCCGCAACCACCCCGAGAAGCTGGCCATTGCCGAATTCCCGCACCTGACGGTGCCGACGCTGGTGACGCGCGACATGGCCCGCCTGCGGGCCTTCCACAACGAATACCACGACGTCATCGTCAAGCCGCTGGACGGCATGGGCGGCGCCGGGATCTTTCGGCTGGCCCCCAGGGAAGCCAACCTGAATGCCATCCTGGAAACGCTGACCGACAATGGCCAACGCAGCATCATGGCGCAGCGCTACATCCCCGAAATCCTGCAGGGCGACAAGCGGGTGCTGCTGATCGGCGGCGAGCCCGTGCCCTATTGCCTGGCGCGCATCCCGCAGGCGGGCGAGACCCGCGGCAACCTGGCCGCCGGCGGCCGGGGCGTGGCGCAGCCGCTGTCCGGGCGCGACCTGGCCATCGCCCGCGAACTGGGGCCCAAGCTGGCCGCGCGGGGCCTGCTGCTGGTGGGCCTGGACGTGATCGGCGACTACGTCACCGAGATCAACGTGACCAGCCCGACCACGTTCTGCGAAATCACCGAGCAGACCGGCTTCGACGTCGGCGCGATGTTCGCGCGGGCCCTGGAGGACGCCGTCGCCGCGAAGCCGGAAGCGAGATCGGCATGACCGGCGTCGTCATCGTCGCGCACGAGCCGCTGGCTTCGTCGCTCCTTTCCTGCGCATCGCACATCTTCGGCGAACTGTCCGGGGTGCTGGCCTACGATGCCGGCAACGACGAGGATCCCGACCAGATGTTCCGCGCGGTGCTCGAGCGCATCGAATCCGCGGCGGCCGGCGAGGGCGTGCTGGTGCTGACCGACGTGGTGGGCGCCACGCCCGCCAACCAGACCGACCGGGCGGCGCGCGAAGCGTCGCGCCTGGGGACGCCCACCACCGTGCTGGCGGGCGTCAACATACCGATGCTGCTGCGCACCTTGCCTTACCGCCACCTTTCCCTTGATGATCTGGCGCAGCGCGCCCTGGCCGGCGGCGCGCAAGGCGTCTTGCGCGTCGACGGCGAACCTGAAGACCATTGACCATGCCGAGCATCGACATCGCCGTTATCAACAAGCTGGGCCTGCACGCGCGGGCATCCGCCAAGCTCACCCAGCTCGCCAGCAGGTTCCGCAGCGAGATCCATATCGCGCGCGGCACGCGCCGCGTCAATGCCAAGAGCATCATGGGCGTCATGATGCTGGCGGCGGGCATCGGCACCAAGGTGACCGTCGATGCCGAGGGCGAGGACGCCCAGGAGGCCCTGGACCAGATCCGGGCCTTGTTCGAGCAGAAGTTCGGCGAGGCCGAGTAGCCTATGGAGACCTCGATGCTGGCCTTGCACGGACTGGGGGTGTCGCGCGGCTATGCCATCGGCCGCGCCGTGGTCATCGGCGCGGCCGCTCTAGAGGTATCGCACTATCGTATCGATGAAGAGGAAGTGGAGGCCGAGTGCGCGCGCCTGGCCGCCGCGATTCGCGCCGCTTCCGACGAACTGGCCCAGCTGGCCGACCATCTCCCCCCCGACGTACCCCGCGAACTGGGCGCCATCCTCCAGGTGCACAGCATGATCCTGGCCGACGAGATGATCTCGCTCGAACCGCTGGAGATCATCCGTTCCCGCCACTACAACGCCGAGTGGGCGCTGACCGCGCAGGGCCAGGCCCTGGCCGAACAGTTCGCGCAGATGGACGACGAGTACATGCGCGAGCGCGGCGGCGACGTGCGCCAGGTGATCGAGCGCATCCTGCACGCGCTGGCCGAGGCCGACGGGCGGCCGCGCGGCTTGAAGGGATCGGCCATCGACGCCCACGGCGATCCGCTCATCGTCGTGGCCCACGACATCTCGCCCGCCGACATGCTCAAGCTGCGCGGCGCCCGCTTCGCGGCCTTCACCACCGACCTGGGCGGCGCGACTTCGCACACGGCCATCGTCGCCCGCAGCATGGGCGTGCCGGCCGTGGTGGCGCTGGGCGCGGCCCGTACGCTGTTGCGCGACGGCGATATGGTCATCGTCGACGGCGAAGCCGGCGTGCTGCTGGTCAATCCGCCGCCGCGCGTGGTGGCCGAATACCGCGCCCGCCAGGCCGACTATGCCCGCGAGCGGGCCACGCTGGCGATGCTGCGGGATGTGCCGGCCATCACGCTGGATGGCGTGGTGGTGTCCATGCTGGCCAACATCGAACTGCCGGACGAGGCGCAGGCGGCGGTCGATGCCGGCGCGGAGGGCATCGGGTTGTTCCGCAGCGAATTCCTGTTCATGGGACGCGACGACCTGCCCGGCGAGGACGAACAGTACGAGGCCTATGCCTCGGTGGTGCGGACGATGGCGGGACGCCCGGTCACCATCCGGACGCTGGACATCGGCGCCGACAAGACGCTGGACGGCGAAGCCACCGTAGCCACCAATCCGGCCCTGGGCCTGCGGGCGATCCGCTACTGCCTGGCCCACCCGGAATTGTTCGCCACGCAGCTGCGCGCCATCCTGCGCGCCTCGGCGCATGGTCCGGTGCGGATACTGATACCGATGGTGGCTCATCTGCGCGAGGCGCGCGCTTCCCATGCCGCCATCGCCGCCGCGCGGCAGGAACTCGACGCGCGCGGCCAGCCCTACGGCGCGAACGTCCTGGTGGGCGCGATGGTCGAGATACCGGCGGTGGCGATCGCCATCGAGCCTTTCGTGGAAGTCTTCGATTTCCTGTCGATCGGCACCAACGACCTGATCCAGTACACCCTGGCCATCGACCGGGCCGATCCCGACGTGGCCAGCTTGTACGATGCGCTGCACCCGGCGGTGCTGCGCCTGGTGGCCAACACCATCAACGCGGGAGCCCGGGCCGGCAAGCCGGTTTCGGTATGCGGCGAAATGGCGGGCGACACCGAGCTGACCCGGCTGCTGCTGGGGCTGGGACTGACGCAGTTCTCCATGCACCCGCAGCAGTTGCTGGACGTCAAACGCGAGATCCTGCAAGCCCATTCCAATGCCCTGCGGACCAAGGTCGCGGCGGTGTTGAACCGTGCTTCGGAAATGGATCTGTCCTTGCTGAACCAATAGGGTGTAATGATGTCCCGGAGATTCGTCCGCACGAAACGGCCGGGCAGGCCGTGAGGTTCGCCACGCGTGTGCTGCGGTCGCTGCGGCCGTTGATCGGCGCTTCGTGCACGGCGGACATCGGCAAGGTCATCGGCGATTTCGCCGCCGAGCTGGACGCCATGCATTACGCGCTGGGCATCGTCCAGCACACGCCGGAGGGCGACGTGCTGCGGTGGCTGTGCGAGGACTCCCGGCGTTGGTGGGAGGCGTTTCGGCCCGAGTTCTCTCCCTTGATCGCGACCACCGGATGGCGCGTCGGGCAGATGCGCGTCGCCTGGCGGATGCTGGACGATGACCAGTTCTTTCCCGCGCATGACGAGTTGCGGCGCCTGGGGGCCCAAAGCGGGTTGTTCCTGGTGGCCGACGGGCTGCGGCCCGGCGACACCGTTGCCTGCTTCGCGCTGCTGTTCGGTTTCGTGGACGCGACGGCCGGGCGCCACGCCCATGCGCAACTGACCGATCTGTGCCACCATGCCGCGTCGCTGCTGCTCGAGGCCTATCTGCGGCTGCCGTGCCAGCAGAGCAAGCCGACATGCGCGTCCACCCGGCTTTCGGCGCGCGAGCAGGAATGCCTGCGCTGGGCCTCGGTGGGCAAGACCGGCGGCGAAACCGCCCAGATCCTGGGCGTGAGCGAGCGCACCGTGAATTTCCACCTGGGCAACGCCTTTGCCAAGCTCAGGGTCAACAACAAGCAGGCGGCGGTGGCCCAGGCGATCCTGCGGGGTCTGTTGTAGGGCGCCCGCCCGCGGCAAGGCACGCCGGGGCCGGTGCTACAATCCTTCGCATCTTTCATTGGCGCCGATTTGCCTGGTCCGCTTGCGGGCGCCCGATAAATCCAGCTAAAGAGTTCCGTCCATCGTGTCTTCCGATTCGCATCTCGAAGAGGCGTTGACCGCCTTTCTCGACACTCCTGCCCCCCCTTCCATCGGTCTCGATTCCGTCGGTGTCGTCCAGCCGCAGGCCATGACGTTCGACGAGCCGCTGCAATTGGCCAGCGGCACGGCCTTCGGCCCCTATTCGCTGATGGTCGAGACCTACGGCCGCCTTAACGCCGACCGCTCCAACGCGGTGCTGGTCTGCCACGCGCTGAACGCCTCGCATCACGTGGCCGGCGTGTCGGCCGACGATCCGTCCGATGTCGGCTGGTGGGACAACATGGTGGGGCCGGGCAAGCCGCTGGATACCGATCGCTTCTTCGTGATCGGCATCAACAACCTGGGCTCCTGCTTCGGATCCACCGGTCCCGCCAGCATCGATCCCCGCACCGGGCGGCCCTACGGCGCGTCCTTCCCCGTGGTCACGGTCGAGGACTGGGTCCACGCGCAGGCCCGCGTGGCGGACCGGCTGGGCATCGCCCGCTTCGCCGCGGTCATGGGCGGGTCGCTGGGCGGCATGCAGGCGCTCAGCTGGGCCATCACCTACCCCGAGCGCGTGGCGCATTGCGTGGTCATCGCCAGCACGCCGCGGCTGTCTGCGCAGAACATCGCTTTCAACGAAGTGGCGCGCCGCGCCATCATCACCGACCCCGAGTTCCACGGCGGCGACTTCTACGCCCATGGCACGGTGCCGCGCAACGGCCTGTCGGTGGCGCGCATGATCGGCCACATCACCTATCTGTCGGGCGACGACATGGCCGAGAAGTTCGGGCGGGCGCAGCGTTCGCCCGGCGCCGACGGCGCGTTCCGCTATGGCTACGACGTGGAGTTCGAGGTGGAGTCCTACCTGCGCTACCAGGGCGAGAAGTTCTCGAAATATTTCGATGCCAACACCTATCTGCTGATCACGCGGGCGCTGGACTATTTCGATCCCGCCAAGCAGGCTGGCGGCGACCTGGCGCGCTCGCTCGCGCCGGCGCAGGCCGAGTTCCTGCTGACTTCGTTCACGACCGACTGGCGCTTCCCGCCCTCGTGTTCGCGCGAGATCGTGCAGGCGCTGCTGCGCAACGGCCGTCCGGTCACCTATGCCGAGATCGAGGCGCCGCACGGCCACGATGCTTTCCTGCTGGACGACGCCCGCTACCATTCGGTGGTGCGGGGGTATTTCGATCGCGTGGCCCGCCAACTGGGCCTGGGCGAGGCGGGAGGCGCGCAATGACCCGCCACGCCGCTTCCCTGCGCCCCGACCTGGCCCGCATCGCGGGCTGGATCGCCGACGGCTCGCGCGTGCTGGACCTGGGCTGCGGCGACGGCACGCTGCTGGCCCACCTGCGCGACGCGCAGCAGGCCAGCATCGTCGGGGTCGAGATCAGCGACCAGCACGTGATCGAATGCGCGCGCAAGGGCGTCAACGTCATCCAGCAGAACCTGGAGGATGGCCTGGCGCTGTTCGAGGATGGCCGCTTCGATACGGTGGTGCTGTCGCAGACGCTGCAGGCCGTGCACAATACCGAGCGCATCCTGCTCGAAATGGCGCGGGTGGGGCGCGAGGGCATCGTCTCCTTCCCCAATTTCGGGCATTGGACCCATGGCTTGTCGATTCTGCGCGGACACATGCCCGTGACCGGGCAGATGCCCTACCAGTGGTACAACACGCCCAACATCCACCTGTGCACGCTGAAGGATTTCGAGGCGCTGGCCGCCAAGCTCGGGCTGCGCATCCTGGCCCGCGCGACCTTTGCCGATGCCCACGAGATCTCGTGGCTGCCCGGATGGCGCAGCACGCTGGCCGTGTATCGCTTCGCCTCGCCGGCGGGGCGCGGGACGAAGGCGGCGTGACCCCCGGCGGGCACGTCCGGCAAGTGGCATGAGCCAGCGGCGCGCCCTGCACAGGTTCTACTTCTTCGGCCTGATCGGCCTGGTGCATGCCTACGTGTGGCTGCGCCTCGTTCCCGACCTGGGCGCCGTGCCGGGCCTGGCGTCGGCGCTGTCCGTCGTGCTGGCGGCTTCCGCCGTCCTGATCCCCACCAGCATGCTCGCGCGGCGGCGCTCGGCCGGCCGCCTGCTGCTGGGCGCGATCTGGCTGGGGCTGCTGTGCATGGGCCTGTTCTCGTCGCTGTTCGTGCTGACGCTGCTGAGAGACCTCGTGCTGGCTGGCGCGTCCGCGCTGGCGTGGTTCGGGACCGGAGGCGGACACGCGGTGCTGGCGTTGCCGTCAGCCCTGTTCGTGGTCGTGGCCTCGCTGCTGATGTCGGTGGCGGGCTTCGTCGGCGCCCGCCGCGTGGCGCGCGTGGTGCGCGTCGACATCCCGCTGCGCGGGCTGCCCGCCGGGTTGGACGGATTCACCATCGCGCAGATCAGCGACATCCATGTCGGGCCCACCATCCGCGCGCCCTACGTGCGGCGCATCGTCGATGCGGTGAACGGGCTGCGGCCCGACATGGTGGCGGTCACCGGCGATCTGGTCGACGGCAGCGTGGCCGATCTCGTGGCGCACGCTCGGCCCTTGATGGAGCTGATGTCGCGCCACGGGACTTTCTTCGTAACGGGCAACCATGAGTACTACTCCGGCGCGCACGCCTGGGTCGATGCGCTGCGCGACATGGGCATGCGGGTGTTGCTGAACGAGCACGAGGTAGTACGCCACGCGGGCCAGGAACTGGTGGTGGCCGGCATCACCGACTACAGCGCCCACCAGTTCGATCCGGCGCACCGCAGCGATCCGCAGCGCGCGATGGCCGGCGCGCCGGCCGGCGCCGGCGCCCGCGTAATGCTGGCCCACCAGCCGCGCAGTGCGGCGGCGGCGGCCGCCGCGGGCTTCGACCTCCAGTTGTCGGGCCATACCCACGGCGGGCAGTTCCTGCCCTGGAATTTCTTCGTGCCGCTGCAACAGCCGTTCGTGGCGGGGCTGCATCGCCAGGACGGCATGTGGGTGTACGTGAACCGCGGCACGGGCTACTGGGGGCCTCCCATGCGCTTCGGCGTGCCGTCGGAAATCACGTTGCTGCGGCTGGTGCGGGCCCGGGAGTAAGGTCCGGCACGCGGCCGGCGGTCAGTCCCCGGGGCATTCCAACTGGCCGGAGCGCGGATTGGGGCCTTGCTTGCCGGGGCCCGGTCCGGTCGCGGGCAGGCCGTAGACCGCCTTGACCTGCGCGTTGTCATCGACCCGGAAGCCGTCCTTGTCGAGCACCCAGGCGTCGAAATAGTTTTCCGGATTGAAGGGCCGGGTCCCCGTGCTCTTCATGAAGTCGGTCAGCAGCGGCACTTCCGACGGCAGATAGGGGAAGTGCAGTCCGTACTCCAGGCTGAAGCCGACCTGCACGCCGTCCACGAGCGTTGCCCGGGTGCCGAGGTGGTGAGGCTGGAAGTACTTGATGCCGAAGGCCGGCATCAGCACGCGCGCCTGGTTGACGACACGGGACTCCGGACCCCCCTGCCAGAGGTCGATGTTTTCGATGCCGGCGTCGTTGACGGCCTGCTGCAGATTGGTGAACGGTGAACCGTAGACCTTTTCCTGCGCGGTACCCTTGTTCTTGACGCGGGGAATGAACAGGTCGACGCCCCCCGCGCCGCTGTCCGAGGCATAGATACTGAGGGGACCGCCTTTGGTCCGTGCCGTGATCAGGAAGCCGAAGGTCTCGACGCCGGCGGTGCCGTTGCCGGCCTGTCCGCAATCCAGGCTGTGCAGCCAGCGGACGACCCGGATGGCCACGAAATCGTTGATCTTGAAGGTTTCGCCGCCGTCCAGGGTCGTGCATTGGGACGCGGGGTTGCCATAGGCGGCGACGGCGTCGCATACCGCTTGCGGTGCATAGATATGCTTGCCGGTCTGCTTCGCGTACTCGGGAATCTGGCGGGCATGGTCGCTATGTTCGTGGCCGACGAGCAGAAAATCGACCGTCCCTTTTTTCTCCAGCGCGCTCAAGGCCTTGCTTACCGCAGCGGGGTTGGGCGTTCGTCCGGAATTGACCACTTCGCCGTCGAGAATGAAGCCGACGTCTCCGATCTGGTAGTGCCAATTGCTGATGCCGAACCAGGTCGTGCGTATGGCGCTGGGAGCATTCGCCAACGGATCGGTCGGCGGTGGATCGACGGGGTTGCCCTGCTGGACCGCGCCGTCGCCGCCGCACGCGGCGAGGGTGAGTGCGCCGACCATGGCGGCGACGGCAAGGGCGATATAGGTCTTCTTCATCATGTCTCCTCATCGGGTTTTTCTTCTGCGGCCCTGGAAGCAACCAACGGCGCGGGGACAAGATATCGAACCGCGCCTTTCAGAGTGCTTTCATTCAGGCAAACTCGAGGTCCGGTGCGATGAAAGCATTTTGAAAGGGTGGGCGGCGTACTGTAGGCTCGGGCCGGACGAGCCTGTCCGGACGCGGCGATCCCTTCGCTGCTGTCCGGGAAAAAAAACGGAGACGAACCGCCAATGCGCATCCTGCTTGCCGAGGACACCCGCGAGCTTGGGGAGTGGATCACCAAAGCCCTTCGGGAACTTGCCTACTACGTCGACTGGGTCGACGACGGCCGCCAGGTCGGGCGAGCGCTCGACCAGGAGGACTACGATGCGCTGATTCTCGACCTGGGGCTGCCCGGCATCGATGGCCATGCGACGCTGCTGCGATTGCGCGCGGCGGACCATCGCATTCCTGTCCTGGTGCTGACGGCGCGGGATTCCTTGAGCGAGAAGGTCAAGACGCTGAACGAAGGCGCCGACGATTTCCTGATCAAACCCTTTGCGCTGGAGGAGCTGGCGGCGCGCCTGACCGCGCTCGTCAGGCGTTCCCGGGGCATCGAGTTTCCCCGGTTCGCCTGTGGTCCTTTGTTGCTGGATTCGGTGACCAAGCACTTTTCGGTGAATGGCGCTCCGCTTGCCTTGCCACCGAGGGAGTACGCCGTGCTGCGGGCACTGATAGTCAAGAGCGGACAACCGCTCAGCAAGCATGAAATCCTGTCCAAGGCATTCCAGGATGGCGATGAGCTCTTGCCGGAGATCGTCGAGGTCGTCGTGCACCGCTTGCGCAAACGGCTGGAAGGAACGGGCGTTCGCATCGTCACCATGCGCGGACTGGGTTATGTACTGGAGCCGGTTTAGACGCTGGAGCCTGCGGGCTCAACTACTTGCCCTGCTGCTGCCGACCGTGCTGGTCATCGTCGGCATCGAGCTGCTCGCGACGCGATATTCGTCGGTCGACGCGGCCAATGCCGCGTACGACAGGTCCGTCGTGGGCGCCTTGCGATCGCTGGATGCCAATATCTCGACGGCATCGGGAGGTTTGTCCATCGAGTTGCCCTACCGGTTGTTCGAGTTCTTCGAGCTGACCGCGAGCGGGGACGTGTATTTCAGGGTGGCGACGGGAGACGGATTGGTGGAGATCGGGAGCCCCGACCTGCCCATGCCCGACACAGTGCTGGAGCCGGATGCGCCGGTTTTCTACGATGCGATGTATTTCGGCCAATCGCTGCGGCTGGGCGCGTACATGCGCAAGCTGGCCGATCCCGTGGTGGACAGCGACAATCCCTACGTGATCATCCAGGTCGCCGAGAACACCGCCTCGCGCGATGCCTTCACGCGCCATTTGATGATGAGGGCGGTGATGCGCGATCTTGGCGTGCTGGTGGCGGTCGCGCTGTCGCTGGTCTTCATCACGCATCTGGCCACCCGGCCGGTGTCCGATCTGGCGGAGCACATCCGGGCGCGTCCGGCATCGAATCTTGCGCCGCTCAACATGTGCCGTCTTCCGGCCGACGTGTCGGTGCTGGTTGCCGCCATCAACCACCTCCTGTTTCGTTCGCAGCGGATTCTGGAGCAGCAGCGCATGTTCGTGGACGATGCCTCCCACCAGTTGCGAACGCCGCTGGCCACGCTGCGGACACAGCTCGACTACGCACGCCTGACCAAGGATCCGGTGCAGGTCCGCGAGACGCTCGATGCACTGGCCAGACAGGTCGATCAGGCCACGCATTCGACCAACCAGCTGCTCGCGCTGGCTCGCAGCGATACGGCAGCGCTGAGTCTGGAGTCTTTCGATGCGCTGCAACTGCTGCGAGAGGTGGCGTTGCGCCTGGTGCCCCTGGCGCGCGCGCGAAACATCGATTTCGGGATCGGTACGGAAACCACGGTCGAGGTCCTGGGCGACTACACCTTGCTGCGCGAAGCGGTCTTCAATCTCGCGGACAACGCGATCCGCCATACGCCCGGCGGTGCGGTGGTGACCTTGAGCGCCGGAGCGGACGATCGCCATTGCTGGATGGAAGTCAGCGACGCAGGTCCGGGCATGCCCGCCGAGATCGCGCAGAGCGCCGGCCAACGCTTCATCCGCGGCAGGCGCAGCGACGGGGCCGGCCTGGGCCTGGCGATTGTCCGCGCGGTGGCCGACCGGCACCATGGCATCTTGTCGTTGATATCCGAACCAGGCCGGACGGGTTTGACAGCCATCCTGCGCTGGCCCGCCAGTTCCATTTCCAATCCGGAGGCTCGCGCAAATGAGAATCCTGCCGCCTGATGTCGATGCGCCAAGACGTCGCTTGCTTGCCCGTGCCGCGGCCGTGGCACTGGGCGCCCAACTGCCCGCAGCGCTGCGGGCCACGTCCCGTCCCGGACCATCCACGGCCGAATGCATCGTGCCGGCCAAGGCGGGGGGCGGTTTCGACCTGACCTGCAAGGTGGCGAAGTCCTTGCTCGATCGATCCGGAGCGTTGGGCAGCCCGGTGAAGATACGCTACGTGCCAGGGGGTATCGGGGCCATCGTCTACAAGCAGACGATCATGCGCAGCAGCGATCGCGCCGAGCAACTGATCGCGTTTTCCGGCGGGTCGCTGTTGAACATCGCCCAGCGCAAATTCGGTCCCTACGCGGAGGACAGTGTCCGATGGGTGGCATCGCTGGCCATGGACTTCGGGGTGGTCGCGGTCCACAGGGATTCACCCATCCGCAATTTCAAGGATCTGGTCGCCGCAGTCCGTGCCCGTCCCATGGAGATCGTGTTCGGCGCGGGAGGCACCATCGGCAGCCAGGACTGGATCAAGTCCGCCGAGATCGCGAGGGCGGCTCAATACGATTTCAAGTTGTTGCGTTATGTCGCCTTCGAAGGGGGCGGCGATGCGGTGGCCGCGCTCGAGCGCGGCTACGTGCATGTCATGCCGGGAGATGCATCGGAGCTGACCATGCATCTGAAGCAAGGCGCGGCGGTACGCGTCGTGGCCTCGTTTTCCGAAGAGCGGCTGCCGGGGCTGCTGGCTTCGGTGCCGACAGCGCGGGAACAAGGCTTCGACATCGTCTGGCCCGTGGCGAGGGGGTTCTATGTCGGCCCTCGGGTCGACGACGCGGCCTACGACGCCTGGGTGTCCCTGTTCGAAAAGGTGGCCGCGTCCGCCGATTATCGTGAGCTGATGAACGAGAACGGCATGCAGCCGTACTTCCTGGGGGGGCGCGACCTCACCCGGTATGTCACCCGCCAGGTCGAGGCCTATCGGACGCTGGCCAGGCAGTACCAATTGCTCTGAGTGCGCGTCGTCAGTCCGGCTTGATCCTTGCCGTATTGACGACCGCCTTCCAGCGAGCCTGCTCGACGTCGATGAACCGGGCGAATTCCGCGGGCGTATCGCCCACGGCGATGGCGGCGTCTGCATTCAGGCGGGCCAGGGCATCCGGCGCACGTACGGCCTGGGCGGCGGACCTGGCCAGTTTATCGAGATGCGCCGGCTGGAGGTTGGCGGGCGCAAGCAAGCCGTACCATTGCGTCATCTCGAAGCCGGGGAAGCCCTGTTCCGCGACGGTGGGGACGTCGGGCAGTTGCGGAATGCGTTGCGGCGTGCCCGTGGCGATGCAGCGCACCTTGCCGCTCTTGATGTATTGCAGGATGGCGGGCGCGCCCACCGCCGCCGCGTCCAGCCGCCCCGCCATGAGATCGGTCAACTGGGGGCCGGTGCCTCGGTAGGGGACATGGACGATGAAGGTCTTGCTGGCCATCTTCAGGTATTCGAACGCCAGGTGGCCCGCGCTGCCGTTGCCGGCCGAGCCGTAGTTGAGCTTGCCGGGATTGGCGCGCAGCAGCGCCAGGAATTCCTGCAGGTTCCTGGCCGGTACGTTCGGGTTGACGACGTAAAGGCTGGGAACCTTGGCGAGCAGGGACACGGCCTTGAAGTCCTTGACCGGATCGTATGGGAGCTTGTCGTAGATGTAAGGGTTGACGGCCAGTGTGCCGATGTGTCCGAGGATCAGCGTGTGCTGGTCTTCGGCCCGCGCAACCTCGGCCATGGCGATGTTGCCGGAGGCGCCCGGCTTGTTGTCGACGAAGATGTTCTGCCCCAGAAGGCGGCTCAGTTCCATGGCGCAGGAGCGGGCCACGATTTCGGAGCTTCCTCCGGGAGCAAAGGGAACGACGAAGCGGACGGAGCGGGTGGGCCAGGCGTCGTCCTGGGCCCGCCCCATCCGGGGAGCCAGGCCGGCGACCGGCAGTGTCAGTCCGAGCTTGAGCAGTGAGCGGCGAGGCATGGCGGCATTCATGTTGTCTCCTGATGGTTGATTTGCAGGGGATCATGACTGCCGCCGGCTTTCATTCCGCTTTCGTTTTCGATGTCTTACCGCGCCAGCGAGGCCCGCACCGCGAACAGCGGCCGCTGCACGGTCTGCGCGATCAGCACGCCGGCCAGGCTGATGCCGCCGCCGATCACGTGGTAGGCGCGCATGGGCTCGTCCAGCAGGGCGATGGCCAGGCCCGCGGTCAGCACCGGCAGCAGGTTGATGAAGATCGCGCAGCGGTTGGGGCCCAGCAGTTTCACGCCCTGTATCCAGAAGAAGGTCAGGATGATGGACGAGAAGATGCCGGCGTAGGCGATCAGCGGCACCGTCTTCGCGTCCAGCGTGGCGGTGCCCGCGGGCAGGGCCAGGAACAGCGGGAACATGAACACCAGCGCGAAGGCTGCCTGCATGTAGGTCGACTGCCAGGCGGGGATGGCCATCCGCCAGCGCTTGAGCAGCACGCCATACAGCGAGTAGGCCAGCGCGGCGAACAGCATCAGCACGTCGCCCAGGTGGGCGCCCTGCGCCAGCACCGCGCCGATGTCGCCGTGGCCGACCAGGTACAGGATGCCGCCGAACGACAGCACGCCGCCCACCGCCATGCCCAGGGTGACGGCGTCGCCCAGCAGGGCGGCGCTCAGGATGGCCGTCAGCAGCGGGATCAGGGCCGTGACGATGGCCATGTTGGTGGCCGTGGTGCTTTCGGCGGCGCGGTAGGACAGGGCCTGGAACAGGGCCATGGACAAGAGGCCGCCCATGGCCAGTTGCCACCAGTGGCGCCGGATGGCGTCGCGGTTGCGCCAGATCGGGCGCACGAGAAAGGGACTCAGCAGCGCGATGGCCAGCACCAGCCGGTAGAACGTGATGGCGGTGGGCGAGATGGCGGAGGCCGCCATCTTGGACACGATTACGTTGCCGGCCCAGAAGACGATGGCCAGGAAGGGGAAGAGATACGCGGCGGGGGACATCGAAAAGGCTCCGGAAAGAGGGGAGCTTCATGCTCCGCGCTACCTCGCCGGCTGTCTCACGCTAATATGAAGCTAGTTATCTTAAAAGTGACATTCCATGGATGTCGATGTCCACCTGCGGGATATGGCCCGGGCCGGCGTGCCCGTCACCGCCATCGCCGCGGACTATCCCCACGGGCATGTGATCGCCCCCCACAGCCATGCCTACAGCCAGTTGCTCTACGCCATCGAAGGCGTGATGTGCATCGACGCACAGGGCGGCCGCTGGGTGGTGCCGCCCACGCGCGGCGTGTGGCTGGAGGCCGGGATCGCGCACCAGGTGCGCATGAGCGGCGACGTGAAGATGCGGACCGTGTTCGTCGCGGCCGACGCCGGCGCGCAACTACCCCAGGGCAGTTGCGTGCTGGGCATTCCGCCGCTGCTGCGCGAACTGATCCTGGCCGCCATCGACCTGCCGCCGGGCGATGGGCCGGCGTCGCGCGCGGGTTGTCTCAGGCAGTTGCTGCTGCACGAACTGCGGGCGCTGCCGGTGCTGCCGCTGCATTTGCCGTTGCCGTCCGACCCGCGCCTGCGCGCGGTGTGCGAACGGCTGATCGAGGCGCCGGACGACGGCCGCACGGTCGATGCCTGGGCCGGCGGCGCGGGCATGTCGGCCCGCACCCTGCACCGCCTGTTCCAGCAGCAGACGGGCATGCGCTTCGGCTATTGGCGCCAGCAGGTGCGCCTGCTGGCCGCGCTGGAGCGCCTGGCGCGGGGTGATAAAGTGGTCGACGTCGCACTCGACCACGGCTACCAGAGCCAGAGCGCCTTCGCCGCGATGTTCCGCCGGCATTTCGGAATGCCGCCCACGCTGTTCTATCGATGATCCCCCACAAGGAGAACCCATGATCCGGAGCGCCTTTGCCGTTGCCATGCTGGTCCTTGCCGCCGGCTGCGCCGCCCCCGCGCCCGCCGCCGGCCCCCAGCCCGAAGCGCAAGCGCCGCAGGGACAATGCCGGGCCGAGGCGGCCCAGTCCCTGGTCGGCCAGCAACTCAGTTCGGTGCTGATCGAGGAGGCCCGCAAGGCCTCCGGCGCCGGCAGCGCGCGTGTGCTGCGCCCGGGGCAGGCCGTCACCATGGAGTTCAACCCGTTCCGCGTGAATGTCGAGGTCAACCGGCGCGAAGTCGTGACAGCGATACGCTGCGGTTGAGGGCGGCTTTTCAATCCGGCGCGGGCTTGCCCAGCGGCGCGTGCCCGCGCAGCGCCGAGGCCGCTTCCTCGATATAGGTGGCCAGCGCCCGCGCCTCGGGGCTGAGCGGCCGGATGGACGAATAGTAGATTTCGGTCCACAGCTCGATGCGCGGCCGGAAGGGCCGGGTCACGACGTCGGGGAAGATGCCGGTGGACAGCAGCATGGGATTGATCAGGCCGATGCCCACGTCCTGCTGCACCAGCGCGCACACGCCCATGGACGTGCTGGCGAAGATGGTCTTGGGTATGCTGACGCCCGCTTCCTGCAAGGTGGCGCGCACCAGGATGGAAGTGGGCGATTCGTCGGGCAGGGCGATGACGGTGGCGCCGACCAGGTCTTCCGGGCGCACCACGGACTTGGCCACCAGCGGATGGCGCCGGTGCAGCGCGGCCACCAGCAGGTCCTCGGATATCGTGTGGCGTTCGCACAGGTCGACGCTGCTGGCCGTGTTGGGCGCGGGCGGGTTGGTCACGCCCAGGTCCACCTCGTGGTGCGCCACCGACTCCAGCACCTTGGGCGGGCCTTCCACGCGCAGGTGCACGTTGACGTCGGGATGGCTTTCCTTGAAGCGCTGGATGGCGCTGGGCAGGATGGCGATCAGCGGCGGCGCGTGGGCCGCGACGATGACGGTGCGCACCGACCCCTGGTCCAGCGCATAGGCCTCGTCCAGCGCCCATTCCAGGTGCTTGGCCGCCTGTTCGGCCCGCGGCAGCAGGCGGCGCGCCGCGGCCGTGGGCTCGAGGCGTCCGTGCGCCAGCGTGAACAGCGCGACGCCGGTTTCCCGCTCCATCAGCCGCAGGGTCTTGCTGACCGCCGCCTTGGAGATGCCCAGCCGCAGCGCGGCCTCGCTCATGCCGCGGCTGCGCATGAGGGTGGCGAAGATCTGGAAATGGCGGCTGTTCAGGAGACGTGACACGGCAACGGCCAGGTGGGAAATCGTTAACCTCAGGTTAACAAGAAATGCCATTGTCACACACCGGCCCTGCCTACAATTTTCAGCATGGACGAGCCGGGAAGCCCCGACCCGGGCAGGCCGGCCGTCGCTGTCCAACCCTTTACGAGATCGATGCGATGATGCGCAAGCTGTTTTCCCTGGTGGCCGTGTCGGCCCTGGTTCCCGTGGCCGCGATGGCCGACACCTTCCCGTCCAAGCCCGTGACCATCGTGGTGTCGGTGCCGGCCGGCGGCACCATCGACGCGATCGCGCGCATGGTCGCCAAGGACATGGGCGAGTCGCTGGGCAAGCAGTTCGTGGTCGAGAACCGGCCGGGCGCCAACGGCAACATCGCCGCCGACTACGTGCGCCGCGCGCCCGCCGACGGCTACACGCTGCTGATGCTGGCTTCGAGCACGCTGGCCCTGGGCCCGTACGTGATGCAGAACGTGCCGTTCGACCCGATCAAGGATTTCGCCCCGGTGGCGATGACGGCGGGCCTGAACATGGCGCTGCTGGTCAATCCCAAGGTGGGCGTCTCGGACGTCAAGGGCCTGATCGAGAAGATGAAGGCCAACCCGGGCAAGCTGAACTACTCGTCCACCGGCAACGGCTCGTTCCCGCACGTGGCCGGCGCGCTGCTGAACCTGGAAACCCATACCGACGCGACCCACGTGCCCTACAAGGGCCTGGCGCCTTCCATCCAGGACCTGCTGGCGGGCCAGGTGGATTTCACCTTCGATTCGGGCAGCGCCGTGCACGTCAAGTCCGGCAAGCTCAAGGCCCTGGCGGTGATCGGACCCAAGCGCGCCTCGGCCTTGCCCGACGTGCCCACCTTCCGCGAAGCCGGCCTGCCCGAGCTGGAGAAGGTCAGCGGCTGGCACGGCGTGTTCGCCCCGGCCGGCACCCCGGCCGACGTGATCAAGCGCCTGAACGCCGAGATCAACAAGAGCCTGAAGAAGCCCGACTCGGTCGAGCGCATCCAGGCCATGGGCTTCGAAAGCGTGGCCACCACGCCCGAGGCGCTCGGCAACGCGCTGCGCACCGAATACAAGAACTTCGGTGACCTGATCGCCAAGACCAAGATCTCGGCGTACTGATCCGCGTTCCGGCCGGCGCGCCGCGCGCCGGCCGTCCCTTCTTCCTGCTTTCCGCATCACCGCGCATGGGGTGGGGGCCGTGCTCACCCCGGCCGCCCCGCGCGGTCCGGACGGAGCCGATGTCCATGCCCAGCTTCCATTTCGAAACCACGCCTCGCATCGTCTGCGAGCGCGGGGCCGCCCTCCGGCTGGCCCGGATCCTCCAGGCCGGCGGCCAGCGCCGAGCGTTTCTCGTCACCGATCCCGGGCTGGTCGCGGCCGGGCTGATCGATGCGCCCGCCGCCACCCTGCGCGCCGCGGGCCTGCACGTGACCGTGTACGACCGCGTAGAGGCCGACCCGCCCGAACACGTGGTGCTGGAGGCGGCGCAGGCCGCCCGCGACGACCGCGCCGACTGCGTGATCGGCCTGGGCGGCGGCAGCTCGCTGGATACCGCCAAGCTGGTGGCCCTGCTGGCCGCCCACCCGCAGCCGCTGGCCGACATCTACGGCCCGCAGCGCGCCCGCGGGCCGCGCCTGCCCCTGATCCAGGTACCGACCACCGCCGGCACCGGCTCCGAAGCCACGCCGACCTCGGTCGTGTCGACGCCCGACCACCAGAAGCGCGGCGTGATCAGTTCCCTGCTGTTCCCCGACGTGGCGGTGCTGGATGCCGAGTTGACGGCGGCGCTGCCGCCCGGACCGACCGCGATGACCGGCATCGACGCCATGGTCCACGCCATCGAGGCCTACACGACCCGGCACAAGAAGAACCCCATGTCGGACATGCTGGCCGTGCGCGCGCTGCAGCTGCTGCACGGCCACCTGGGCGGCGCGGTGCGGCAGGGCGGCAACCTGGATGACCGCGAAGCCATGCTGCTCGGTTCACTGCTGGCGGGCATGGCTTTCGCCAACGCCCCGGTGGCCGCGATCCACGCGCTGGCGCATCCGCTGGGCAGCCACTTCCACGTGCCGCACGGACTGGCCAACTCGCTGGTCATGGTCCCCATCCTGCGGTTCAACCTGCCGGTGGCCGAAGGCGCGTATGCCGAACTGGCGCGCGCGCTGGATCCCGGCCTGCGCGATGCGGCCGATGCCGAGGCGGCGCTGGCTTTCATCGCCGCCATGCAGGCCCACGTGGCGGCATCGCCCATCCCGCAGCGGCTGCGCGACGTCGGAGTCGGCGAGTCCGATCTGCCGGTGCTGGCCGAAGCGGCGATGACCGTGGACCGCCTGCTGATGAACAACCCCCGTGACCTGACCCGCGACGACGCGCTCGCGGTCTACACCCAGGCCTTCTAGCGCGCCGTCTTTCATGGAATCCTGACATGACCGAACACATCCAGACCCTGATCGCCGGCTCCTGGCGCGATGCC
The DNA here is from genome assembly GCF_004216695.1 of Pigmentiphaga kullae. Taxonomy (GTDB): domain Bacteria; phylum Pseudomonadota; class Gammaproteobacteria; order Burkholderiales; family Burkholderiaceae_B; genus Pigmentiphaga; species Pigmentiphaga kullae. The sequence continues at coordinate 625,553 of NZ_SGXC01000001.1, read as the reverse complement.
TCGGGCCCCCGGTACGTGACCGAATATCCCGCCGACGGCAGCGAGGTCGCCACGCTGAACGCGGCCACCGCCGACGACGTGGACCAGGCCGTGCGGGCAGCCGAGGCCGCGCGCCTGCGCCCCGAATGGGCGGGCTTGAAGCCGCACGAGCGCGGCGCCATCCTGACCCGCATCGCCGCCGGCATCCGGGCCCGGGCCGAGGAACTGGCTCAGCTCCAGCGCCTGGACAACGGCAAGCCCATCAACGAGACGCGCGCGCTGGTGGCCAGCGCGGCCGGCACCTTCCAGTTCTTCGCGGCCGCCTGCGAGACGATGGAAGACACCATCACCCCGTCGCGCGGCGACTACGTCAGCATGAGCGTGCACGAACCGCTGGGCGTGGTGGGCGCCATCACCCCGTGGAATTCGCCCATCGCCAGCGAGGCACAGAAGCTGGCGCCCGCCCTGGCGGCCGGCTGCGCGGTCGTGTTCAAGCCGGCCGAGATCACGCCGCGCATGGCCATCGAACTGGCCCGCATCGCGCAGCAGGCGGGCGTGCCGGACGGCATCCTGAGCGTGGTGCCCGGCAAGGGCTCGGTGGTCGGCGACGCGCTGGTGCGCCATCCGCTGATCCGCCGCATCGCCTTCACCGGCGGCACCACCGTGGGCCTGGGCATCGCCCGGCTAGCGGCCGAGCGCCTGATGCCGACCTCGCTGGAGCTGGGCGGCAAGTCGCCGACCATCGTCTGCGCCGACGCCGACCTGGACCACGCGGTGGCCGGCGTGCTGTATGGCATCTTCAGTTCCTCGGGAGAATCGTGCATCGCCGGTTCGCGCGCTTTCGTGCATGCCAGCGTGTACGAGGCCTTCAAGGAACGCCTGCTGGCGGGCGTGCGGGCGCTGCGCGTGGGCGACCCGGCCAGCGAGCGGACCCAGATGGGCCCGCTGGTCAGCCGCGCCCACCGCGAGTCGGTGGAACGCTACGTGCAATTGGGCGTGGACGAGGGCGGCAAGGTGCTGGCCGGCGGCCAGCGGCCCGTGGGCGCCGGTTACGAGCGCGGCAGCTACTACCTGCCCACGGTGATCGAAGGCCTGCCCAACGAGGCCCGCATGTGCCAGGAGGAAATCTTCGGCCCGGTGCTGGCGCTGCTGCCCTGGACCGACGAGGCCGACCTGATCGCCCAGTGCAACGACAGCGTGTTCGGCCTGGCTTCGGGCATCTGGACGGGGGACTACAAGACCGCCTGGCGCCTGGGCGCCGCATTGCAGACGGGCACCGTCTGGGTCAACACCTACAAGCTGTTCTCGGTCAGCACGCCCTTCGGCGGCGTGAAGATGAGCGGCACGGGGCGCGAGAAGGGGCGGCTGGGCATCCTGGAGTACACCAACCAGAAGAGCTACTACTGGGGCATGAACGCGGCGCCGCTGCCGTGGAGCCGGTAACACGTAACTTCGTATATCTGAGTATTTGCAAGAGATGTATGTATTGTTAACGTAGTGAGTACATCTCGTATTCCCTCTGTAGACTTCCGCCGCTAGTAAACGCTTACAACAAAAAACTGGCCTGAGCAACCGTCAGGCCAGGCGGATTCCAAACAGGGGAAATCATGAAACACGACGCTACGTTGGGCGAGAGCCCGGCGGACGGACGCGCGCGCGTCCGTTCATCCCGGCTGCCGGCCTTGCTGGCGGCCCTTGGCGCCGCGCTGGTGCTGGCCGCATGCGGCGGTGGCGACGGCGCTTCGTCCAGTCCGCCGCCCACCGACCCCGAACCGCCCACCAATCCCGAGCCACCGATCACGGTGACCGGCAAGGTGAAGGGGAAGGTCATCAACGGCCAGACCGGCGAAGCCATCCAGAACGCCCGCCTCAGCAACGGCTCGGCCAGCGCCATGTCCAATGCCCAGGGCGAGTTCGAACTGGCCGGCGTCGCGCCCGCCAGCCGCACGGTGATCCGCGTCAACGCCACCGGCTATGGCGAGGGCCTGCCCACCGCCGCCGTGGTCGCCGACCAGACCACCGACATCGCCACCGTCGAGCTGCATCCCGTGGACGTGACGGGAGGCGGCGACGCCGCCACGGCCATCACGGTCACCGCGCCCAACACGCCGGCCTCGGTTTCTTTGCCCGCCAATGGCCTGGTCCGCCCCAACGGCTCGCCCGCCACGGGCCCGGTCTCGGTCGCGCTGAGCGCCGTGAATCCGGCCCTGAACGTCAACGCCATGCCGGGCCAGTACCTGGTCTCGACCTCGGGCGGCGGCACCGGCGTCATGGAAAGCTGGGGCGCGATCAATGTGACCCTGCAGAACGCCGCTGGCGAACGGCTGAACCTGGCCCCCGGCAAGACCGCGACCATCCGCATTCCGGTCGCCACCCGCAGCGCCAGCAACCCCGCCACGATCCCGCTGTTCTACTTCGACGAGGCGACCGGTTTCTGGAAGCAGGAAGGCTCGGCCACGCTGGCCGGTTCGGGCGCCGATCAGTACTACGAAGGCACCGTCAGCCACTTCACGTACTGGAATGCCGATCAGCTGATGAACACGATCTACGTGAACGGCTGCGTGGCCGATGACGCGGGCGCCTCGTCGCTGGCGAACATCCTGGTCACGTCGGACGGCATCGACTACTCCAGCTCGTCGTCCGTGCGTACCGATGCCCAAGGCAAGTTCCGTATCGCGATGAAGAAGGACGGCAAGGCGACGCTGTTCGCGCAACAGGGCGTCAAGCTGTCCAACACCGTGTCGGTGGGGCCGTTCGCCGCGGACACCACTCTGGCTGAATGCCTGTCGCTGACGACGCTGACCGATGCCATCAGCATCAAGCTGACCTGGGGCGCCAAGCCCGTGGACGTGGATTCGCACCTGTTCGCGCCGGATGGCACCGAGATCTACTATGGCAGCAAGGGCAGCCTGGGCACCGATCCCTTCGCCAACCTGGACGTCGACGACACCACCGGCTTCGGTCCCGAGGTGGTTACCATCCGCAAGCTGATGGTGGGTACCTATACCTACGCGTTGAAGAACTACTCGGGCACCTATGATCCCGGCATGACCCGCTCGCCGGTTCGTGTCGAGCTCAACAACAAGGGCACGATTTCGGTGTTTGGCCCGACTGCCGGAGAAGTGGCGGGTTCGACGAACTGGTGGACCGTGTTCAAGCTGACCGTGGACGCCAGCTGCCGGGTTACCGTCAACCGTGTCGGGGCGTGGTCCAGCACCGAACCGGCACCCGCCGCGGTAACGCGCCGCTACTGCACGGCACCTTGACGGAAGGGATGGACGGCGGATTTTCGGTAAGGTCCGCCGCCCGACCCCGTCATTCCTGCCTGGATGGCGCGGGCGCCGCCTGCGGCGTCCGTGCCATCCAGGCGATCAGCGACGAGCGCATCGCCTCTTCCACCGACATCTCGATGGGCGTGACCCACGAGGCCGGCACGAATACCGTGTAGCCGCCGATCATGTAGCCCATGGGCAGGTAGACGGCCACCCGTTCGCCGGGCAGGAAGCCCTCGGGCAGGCCGGCCATGCTGCGCCGGGTGACCAGTCCCACCAGTTCGAATTCCTGGCCCGGCATGCGCAGGATGACGACCTGCTGCCCGCCCTGGCTGGTGCTGGGCGTGAAATAGTCGGCGAAGCTCTTGAGCGAGGAATAGATGCTCTTGACCACCGGGATGCTGGTGAACGGCCATTCCACGTAGGACAGCAGGCGGCGCACCCGGTGCTTGGACACCAGCATGCCGACGGCGACGATGCCGAGCACGCCCAGGATCAGTCCCATGCCGGGAAAGTAGAAGCCGCCGACGAAGGGGCGGAGCACCGCTAGCGCCAGTGCCTCCATCCAGGCCACGCACACATACAGCAGGTACAGCGTCAACGCCAGCGGCAGGATGGTGATCAGGCCACGGAAAAAATACTTGTAGACGTTTTTCATCTCGGACTCCTGCGGCACCAGGGAAGCCGCCCCGCGCGGCGGTGGCCGGGGCGCCAAGCATAGCAGCAGAATGCGCGCGGCCAGGGGCCGCGCGGGAGATCAGCCGGGAACCCGGTAGCGGACGATGTCGTCGGCGCCGATCTCGCGGGCGACCACGCCCTGGTAATACAGCATGTGCAGGTGGGCGATGGCCTCGCCCAGCGCGAAAGTCATCTGGTGCAGGTCCAGCTTGCGCTTGAACAGCACGGGCACGATGTCGTAGGCCGACGCGGCCTGGCCGGTACAGGCCTGCTTGACCCGCGCCAGGTGGTCGGCGTGGTGGGCGTGCTGTTGGGCGATGCGCGTGTGGATGCCGACGAAGGGCCGTCCGTGCGAGGGCAGCACCAGGGCGTCGGCCGGCACGTGGGCATAGCCGCCGAGCGAATCCAGGTACAGCTGGAGCGGATTGCTTTCGGGGTCGATGTCCGTGACGCTGACGTTGGTCGAGATGCGCGGCAGCACCATGTCGCCGGAGATGACGATGTTCAGTTCCTTGCAATACAGCGAAATGTGCTCGGGCGCGTGCCCGTAGCCGGCGATGGCATGCCACTCGTGGCCGCCGATGCGCAGCACGTCGCGGTCCATGATGCGGTTGAACTGGGCGGGGACCTGGGGCACCAGCTGCGGGTAGTAGCGGGTGCGGGCGCGCACGCCGTCGAGCGAGGCCGGATCGGTCATGCCGTTGCGGGCGAAGTGCGCGGCCATGCGCTCGCCGCCCGAGATGGCCTGGCCTTCGACGAACAGGTGGGCGGTCAGGAAGTCGGTGGCGCTCATTTGCAGGGGAACGCCCCATTTCTCGGTCAGCCAGTGGGCCAGTCCGATGTGGTCGGGGTGCATGTGGGTGACGATGACCCGCACCACGGGCAGTCCGTCGAGCTGCGTGGCGAAGACCTGCTCCCACAGCGCCTTGACCTCGTCGCGGGCGATGCCGCAGTCGACGATGGTCCAGCCGTCCCGCCCCTCGAAGCGGTCGCGCAGCAGCCACAGGTTGATGTGGTCCAGCGCGAAGGGCAGGGGCATGCGGATCCAGCGGATGCCGGGAGCGACCTGGATGGCGGCGCCGGCCTCGGGCAGGGTGTCGCCCAGCGGGTACTTCAGTTCGTGTTCGAGAGGATTCATGGCGGGTCGGGTGGGCCTGGCCGGTTCGTGCGGCGCTGCCTGGGCAGGTCTAAAATGGGCAGGCCACTTGTTGGTAAATTACAGCTAGTGTACCTAGGTGCCGGCGGATGCCTTCCCGGAACGCAGCCGCCGCCCCTGCCCGTGGCGCCCGCCGCTTTTCAGAGTCAGGAGTCGAAGATGTCGGATCCCGTTGTTATCGTATCGGCCGCCCGTACCCCCATGGGCGCCATGTTGGGCGAGCTTTCAGGGCTTTCCGCCAACCAGTTGGGCGCAATCGCCATCAAGGCGGCGATCGAGCGTTCGGGCCTGAAGCCCGAACAGATCCAGGAAGTGCTGATGGGCAACGTGCTGCAAGCCGGCCAGGGCCAGGCTCCGGCCCGCCAGGCCGCGCTGGGCGCGGGCCTGCCGCTCGGCACCAGTTGTTCCACCATCAACAAGATCTGCGGGTCGGGCATGAAGGCCACGATGCTGGCGCACGACCTGCTGTTGGCGGGCAGCGCCCAGGTCGCGCTGGCGGGCGGCATGGAAAGCATGAGCAACGCCCCCTACCTGCTGCCCAAGGCGCGCCAGGGATACCGCTACGGCCACGCCACCATGTACGACCACATGGCGATGGACGGCCTGGAAGACGCCTATGACAAGGGCCGCGCCATGGGCGTGTTCGCCGAGGACTGCGCCGCCAAGTACAGCTTCACCCGCGAACAGCAGGACGCCTATTCGCTCGAGTCGCTGCGCCGCGCCAAGGCCGCCAGCGAGGACGGCAGCTTCGAATGGGAAATCGCGCCGGTCACCGTGGCCGACCGCAAGGGCGAGAAGATCATCGCGCGCGACGAGGCTCCCTACAAGGCCATGCCCGAGAAGATCCCCACCCTCAAGCCGGCGTTCAAGAAGGACGGCACCGTTACCGCCGCCAACTCCTCGTCGATCTCGGACGGCGCCGCCGCCCTGGTCCTGATGCGCGCTTCCACCGCCGAAAAGCTGGGCGTCACGCCGCTGGCCCGCGTGGTCGCCCACGCGCAGCATTCGCAGGAGCCGCAATGGTTCACCACCGCGCCGGTGGGCGCGCTGGCCACGCTGTTCGCCAAGACCGGCTGGAAGCCGGGCGACGTCGACCTGTACGAGATCAACGAAGCCTTTGCCGTGGTGACCATGGCCGCGATGGCCGAGCACAAGCTGCCGCACGAGAAGGTCAACGTGCATGGCGGCGCCACCGCCCTGGGCCACCCCATCGGCGCCAGCGGCGCGCGGCTGATCGCCACCCTGCTGGGGGCGATGCGCCAGCGCAAGGCCAGGCGCGGCGTGGCCTCGCTGTGCATAGGCGGGGGCGAAGCCACGGCCATGGCTTTCGAACTGATCTGATCGCCAGGGCTGCATGACGCAACACCCTTCGGCCGGCGGCAAGCCGGCCGGCATCGACGCGGGCAGCCCGGGGGCTGCCCGCGTGTCCGCGGGCGCCGAAAGCGACGCGGTCAAGCCCAGCGATGCCTACGTGCAGTCCTTCGCGCGCGGACTGGCCGTCATCCGGGCCTTCAACGCCGAACGGCCCGCCATGACCCTGACCGAGGTGGCCGAGGCCGCCGGGTTGACGCGGGCGGGCGCGCGCCGCATCCTGCTGACGCTGGTGCAGCTGGGCTACGTGGCCGCGGAAGGCCGGCAGTTCCGGCTCACGCCCCGCATCCTTGAGCTGGGCTTCGCCTACCTGACCTCCATGCCGTTCTGGGACCTGGCCGAGCCCATCATGGAGCAACTGACCAACGAGGCGCACCAGTCCTGCTCGGCCACCGTGCTGGACGGGACCGACATCGTCTACGTGCTGCGCATTCCGACCGGGCGCATCATGTCCATCAACCTCGGGATAGGCAGCCGCCTGCCCGCCTACTGCTCGGCCATGGGGCGCGTGCTGTTGGCCGGCCTGGCCGACGCCGAGATCGACGCGGCGCTGGCCAGGTCCGACCTGCGGGCCCATACGCCGTTGACGGTGACCGATCCGGCGCAGCTCAAGGCCGCCATCCTGAAGGTGCGCGAGCAGGGCTGGTCGCTGGTGGACCGGGAACTGGAAACGGGGCTGGTCGCCATCGCCGCGCCCATCCGCGATCGCAGCGGCCGCACGGTGGCGGCCCTGAACCTGAGCGGCCAGGCGCACCTGGTGACGGCGCGGCAGATGCAGGACGAACTGCTGCCGCTGTTGTCCCGCGCCGCCGAGCGCATCAACGACTTGATGAAGCGCGTGTAATGGAGCGCCCATGACCGAACCCTATGCCTGCGCACCGCTGATACGCGAGATCGGCCGCGGCAAGGACGGCTCGCGCGCACTGGCGCGCGATCAGGCCGGCGAATTGATGGGCGCCATCCTGGATGGCCGGGTGTCCGAGCTGGAGCTGGGCGCGGTGCTGCTGGCCCTGCGCATGAAGGGCGAGTCCGTGTCCGAGGTGGCCGGCTTCCTGGACGCGGCGCAGGCGCGGATGACGCGCGTCGAGGCCCCCCCCGGGCGGCCCGTGGTGGTCCTGCCCACCTATAACGGTTCGCGCCACGCGCCCAACCTCGTGCCGCTGCTGGCCTGGACCGTGGCGCAGGCCGGCCTGCCGGTGCTGCTGCACGGGCAGGCCTCCGATCCGGCCCGGCCGGGCGCGGGTTCGAACGCCGCGCGCGTGCCTACCATCGATATCCTGGAGCAGCTCGGCATCGAGGCCTCGCCCGATGCCGGCGCCGCTTCGCGCGCGCTGGGCGATCGAGGGCTGGCCTATCTGCCGCTGGCCGTCGTCAGTCCGGGGCTGGCCTGGCTCGTGAGCCTGCGCCGCATCCTGGGCGTGCGCAACGTCGCGCACACGCTGGCCAAGCTGCTGCGCCCGGTGCAGGGTCCCAGCCTGCTGTTGTCCGCCTATACCCATCCCGAATTCGGCGCCATGCTGGCCGAGCTGTTCGCGCTGCGGCGCGAGGCGGCGCTGCTGATGCGCGCCACCGAGGGCGAGGCGGTCGCCAACACCCGGCGCCCGCAGCGCATCGCGCGCTGGCTGGACGGCATCGAGACCACCGCGGTCGAGGGCGCCGAGCGCGCCGAGGCCGAACTGCCGGCCCTGCCCGCGCGCGAGGCCGCCGCCACGGCGGCCTGGGTGCGCGCCATCCAGCAGGGACAGGAACCGCTGCCGGCCGCCATCGCGGCCCAGCGCGACGCCATCGTCGCCGCCGCGGCGCGCCTGGAGCAGGCCGCATGACGCCGCGCCGGGGCATCGTCCTGTTCGCGCATGGTTCGCGCGACCCGCAATGGGCGCGGCCCATGGACGGCCTGGCCCAGGCGCTGCGCATGCGCGATCCCGCCACGCCGGTCGAAATCGCATTCCTGGAATTGATGCCGCCCACCCTGCCCGAGGCCATCGCCGTCCTGGCCGGCCGGGGCGTGGCCGAGGTCATCGTCCTGCCGGTATTCTGGGCGGCGGGCGCGCACGTGACGCGCGACCTGGCGCGCCTGCTGGACGAGGCGCGGGCGGCGTATCCCGCGTTGCGGTTCGCGTCGCTGCCGGTGTTGTCCGAACTACCCGGCGTGCTGGACGCCGTGGCCGAGGCGGCCCTGCGCCCGGCCGCGGATCCGGCCCCGCCGGCCTAGCGTGTTTTCCTTCTTTCGAATCCCTTGCACCCGTACACGGAGATTTCCACCATGATGACCATCTGGGGCCGCCTGACTTCCATCAACGTTTCGAAGGCGGTGTGGGCCGCGCGCGAACTGGGGCTGGAGTTCAATCGCATCGACGTGGGCGGCCCCTATGGCGGGCTGGACAAGCCCGAGTACGTGGCCCTGAACCCCAACAGCAAGATCCCCACGCTGGACGACAACGGCTACATCCTGTGGGAATCGAACTCCATCGTGCGCTACCTGGCCGCCCAGTACGGCGCCGGCACGCTGTGGCCCACCGACCCGCGCGAGCGCGGCCTGAGCGACCGCTGGCTGGACTGGCAGGCCACCGAATTCGCGCCTGCCATGGCGCCGGCCTTCATCGGCCTGATCCGCACGCCGGAAGACAAGCGCAACCCCCAGGCCATCGCCGAATCCGTGGCGCGCGGCAACAGGCTGATCCTGCTGCTGGAGAAGTTCCTGGCCGACGGGCGCCAGTACCTGGCGGGCGACCGTTTCACCATCGGCGACATCGCCGTCGGCTGTGCCGTCGACCGTTGGTTCCTGCTGCCCATCGAGCGTCCGGCCACGCCGCTGCTGGCGCAATGGCACAAGCGCGTCAGCAGCCGGCCGTCGGCGCAGGGCGTGCTCCAGCAGAAGCTGGCCTGAGCCGGTACCGCCGCGGCCTGGCGCGGCGGTGCCGATCTGGCACAATCCGGGTAGGCACCCCCCGGGCAAAGGGCCCGGCAGGACCGTTCCAGGGCAGTTCCATGATCCGCGAAATACTGAAGATGGGCGACGAACGCCTGCTGCGCGTCGCCAAGCCGGTCCAGGAAACCGGGACCCCAGCGCTCGATGCGTTGATCCAGGACATGTTCGATACGATGGAGGCCGCCGGCGGCGTGGGGCTGGCGGCGCCGCAGATCGGCGTCGACCTGCAGGTCGTGATATTCGGTTTCGACAGCAGCGAACGCTATCCCGATGCGCCCGCCGTGCCGCGCACCATTCTCATCAATCCCGTCATCACGCCCTTGTCCGACGAAAAGGAAGAGGGGTGGGAAGGCTGTCTCTCGGTGCCGGGGCTGCGCGGCGCGGTGCCGCGCCACGTCGCCATCCGCTATACCGGCGTCGACCCCGCCGGCGTCCCCATCGATCGCGTGGCCGACGGTTTTCACGCACGCGTGGTCCAGCATGAATGCGACCACCTGATCGGACGCCTGTACCCGTCGCGCATCGAGGATTTCTCGAAGTTCGGCTTCACCGAAGTGCTGTTTCCCGGTCTCGATCCGAACAGCGACGACTGATACCGGGAGGTCGCCAACATGGCGGAAAGTCTGCTGTCGATCGGTCTGGAGGTCGCCACCCTGCACGTGCTGGGCGTCGTTGCCGCGTGCCACGCGATCATGAACACCCGCACTTCGCAGGGCGCGGTGGCCTGGGCCGTGGCGCTGGTTTCCGTGCCTTACCTGACGCTGATTCCCTATCTGTTCCTGGGCCGCAGCCGTTTCGCCGGCTACGTGGACGAACACCGGTTCAACAGCGCGCGGGCCCGCGCGCGCACCGAGGCCGACGTCAACCAGTCGCAACTGACGGTGGCCGCGCGCCGCGACGCCGCGACGGAGCCGGAACTGCACCGCTTCCTGGCGCTGGACCGGCTGATGGGCCGCCGCTTCCTGGCCGGCAACCAGGTCGGCCTGCTGGAGAACGGACGGGAAACCTTCGACGCGATCTTCGAGGCCATCGACCGGGCGCGGCGCTACGTCCTCGTGCAGTTCTTCATCGTGCGCGACGATCCGCTGGGGCGCGAACTGCACCGCCGCCTGCTGGCGCGCGCCGCGGATGGGGTCAAGATCCATTTCCTGTACGACGGCATCGGCAGCCACGCGCTGGCCCGCCGCTACGTCGAGTCCCTGCGCGCGGGCGGCGTGCAGATCCATGCGTTTTCGGTGCGCCGCGTCAGCAACCGCTTCCAGCTGAATTTCCGCAATCACCGCAAGATCGTCGTGGTCGACGGGCAGGTGGCCTTCGTCGGCGGCCATAACGTGGGCGAGGACTACCTGGGCGGCAATTCGCGCCTGTCGCCCTGGCGGGATACCCACATCCGTCTCGCCGGGCCCATCGTGGCGCAGATCCAGCGCACGTTCAGCGAAGACTGGTACTGGGTCACGCAGGAGCTGCCCGAGCTGTCCATGCCCGAGGAGAAGCCCGGTGACATGACCTGCCTGGCGGTGGCCAGCGGGCCGGCCGATCACCAGGAGACCGGTTCGTTGTTCATGGTGCAGGCGATCCAGGCGGCGCAGCGCCGCATCTGGCTGACCTCGCCGTACTTCGTGCCCGATTCCGCCGTGCAGTCGGCGCTGCGGCTGGCGGTGCTGCGCGGGGTGGACGTACGGGTGCTGCTGCCCTGCCGTCCGGATCATTTCACGGTCTACCAGGCTTCGCTGTTCCACACCTACGAGGCCGTGCGCGCGGGCGTCCGGATCTACCGCTACCAGCCGGGGTTCCTGCACCAGAAGGTCATGCTGATCGACGACGACACGGTGGCGGTGGGCAGCGCCAACCTGGACAATCGCTCGTTCCGGCTCAATTTCGAACTGAGCGTGCTGACCGTCAGCCCGAGGTTCGCGGCCCAGGCGCAAGCCATGCTGCTGGCCGATTTCGCGTTGGCCAAGGAGGTGGGGCAGGGCGAATGGGAGACCATCCCCCTGTTGCCGCGCGTGGTCATGCACGTGGCGCGGCTGTTCGCGCCCGTGCTTTGATGGCCGCCGCGGGAGCAGGCCCTAGCGTTTCTCGAACACCTCGGCGCAGCGCGAGAAGCTGAATCCGGCGCCGGACGATTCGCGCGTGGTCTGGATGGCGGTGATGCTGCCGTTGGCGCCGGCGTTGATCTGCAATTCGCAGAACAGCTCTTCGGTGCGGGCCGGCGAGACCATCACGCGGTCGGTCTTCTTGGAATCCTTGTCGCGCGGCACGTCGCGGTATTGCGCGGCGTGCTGGGTGCTTTTCTCGCCGCCGCGCCAGTTGTAGACGGAGCTGCCGTCGTTGAGCTTGTAAGAGCGCTGGGGCGGGCCGTATTGGGAAAAGAAGGCGTCGGTGGACTGGCCGATCCAGCGTGCCCGTATGGCCGAATTGGTTTCCTCGGTGGTGGCGCAGCCGGACACCAGTAGCAGGGCGGCCGCCAGGCCGGGCAACAGGACCTTCATGGGATTCTCCAGGACGGGTGGGTGGGGTTGGGTTCTCGTCAGGGGCGGATCAGGATGTTGGGGCCGATCTCGTCTATGGTGCGCGTGCCGGTCAGGGCCATGCTGACGTCCAGTTCGCGCTGGATGATACCGAGCGCGGCATCGACGCCGGGACGCCCCATGGCGCCCAGTCCGTACAGGAAGGCTCGGCCTATCATCGCGCCGCGCGCGCCCAGGGCCAGGGCCTTGAGCACGTCCTGCCCGCTGCGCACGCCGCCGTCGAACAGGACCTCGGTGCGGTCGCCCACCGCCTCGACGATGGCGGGCAGCGCGGCGATGGACGACAGCGCGCCGTCGAGCTGGCGGCCGCCATGGTTGCTGACCACGATCGCATCCGCGCCGCACGAGGCGGCGATGCGCGCGTCCTCGGGGTCCAGGATGCCTTTCATGATGAGCTTGCCGCCCCATTGCTGCTTGATCCACTCCACGTCCTTCCAGGACAGCGTGGGGTCGAACTGGCGGGCGGTCCAGCGGGCCAGGCTGTTGATGCCGGCGGCGTCCTTGACGTGGCCGGCCAGGTTGCCGAAGGTCCGGCGCCGGGCGCCCAGCATGCGCAGCGCCCAGGCGGGCTTGCTGGCCAGGTCCAGCAGGTTGGCCACAGTGGGGCGCAGCGGCACGGTCATGCCGTTCTTCAGGTCCTTGTGGCGCTGGCCCAGGATCTGCAGGTCCAGGGTCAGCACCAGAGCCGAACACCGGGCCGCCTTGGCGCGCTGGATCAGGTCGGCGATGAACTCGCGGTCGCGCATCACGTAGAGCTGGAACCAGAAGGGCTTGGTGGTGGCGGCGGCCACGTCTTCGATCGAGCAGATGCTCATCGTGGACAGGGTGAAGGGGATGCCGAACTGCTCGGCGGCCTGCGCGCCCAGGATTTCCCCGTCGGCCCATTGCATGCCCGTGAGCCCGGTCGGCGCGATCGCCACCGGCATGCTGACTTCCTGGCCGAGCAGGGTGCTGCGGGTGGAGCGGTTGTCGACGTTGATCGCGACGCGCTGGCGCAGCTTGATGGCGGCCAGGTCGTCGGCATTGGCTCGGTAGGTGCACTCGGTGTACGAACCGCTGTCGGCATAGTCGTAGAAGGCGCGCGGGACGCGCTTTCGGGCGAGCTGGCGCAGGTCTTCGATGCAGGTGATGACGGGCATGGGGAATCCGGGTATTCGAGAAGCGCGGCGCGTGGCCGCATGGGCGCTATTTTGCTACAGATGAGCAAGGCGGCCCATCATGGCGGGCACGAATGCTGCTGCCCGGACGCGATCCAAGCAGGAGCCGACCATGAAAACCCCTCCCGATCCCAATGCCGGCGCGCCGCGCCCGAAACATGTCTCGTCCGAGGATGCCCCGCGTCCGGACATGGATCACCCGCCTGGTCCCGAAGGGGCGACGACGGAATTCGACCAGGGAGCGGCGCAAGCCAGCACGGAGGCCAGGACCGGGACGCTGCCCGGATCCGACGACTTCACCCCAGCCCAGCGCGGCCAGCAGGGGGCCGACGTGGAGGTGCGCAGCGACGGCGCGGCGGGCAGCGAGCGGCGCAGCGGGCAAGACGAGGAAGATTGACGAGCCTCAGGCCAGGTCGGGATCACGGCCCTGGCGAGCGGGCGGCTTGCCCGCGGGCGGAACTTCGCCGGGCATCTTCCGGCCGACGTCGGCGGGTTCCGAGCCGGCTTGCGGCTCGACCGGCTCGCGCGGGCGTCGTTCTCCCTCGGAACCGACGCCGAGCCAGTTGGGATCGGCCGGCCGTTCGCGTATGACAGTGGGGGGTTTGGCAGGCGTGTCGGACGGGCGGTCTTTCATGGGATGTCTCCTGAAAGCACGTCCCGCAGCAAGCGGCGTGCCGCGCACCGCCGCCGGATAGGCTAGCGGCGGAACAGCGGCAGCAGATCGGGCGAGGCAGTCTGGCCGGGCGCGGGCGCCACGTTCCGGTCCAGTTGCACCTGCTGCGGCACGTAAGGCGCTTCCAGCCGTTCCAGCTCCTCGGCGCTGAGCGCGATGTCCAGCGCCGCCACGGCATCGTCCAGGTGGCCGGCGCGCGTGGCGCCGACGATGGGCGCGGTCACCGCGGGGTTGTGCAGCAGCCAGGCCAGCGCGATCTGCGCCGGCTTGGCGCCGCGTTCGGCGGCGACCTGGATGACGCGGTCCACCACCTGCTCGTCCTCGGGCCGTGCGAAGTCGCGAACCACACGCGAACGTTCGGTGTCCTGCCGGCGGCTGCCGGCCAGCAGGCCGCGCGCCAGGGGGCTGTAGGGCAGCACCGCCACGTTCTGGTGCAGGCACAGCGGCAGGGTCTCGCGCTCTTCTTCCCGGTACAGCAGGTTGTACTTGTTCTGCATGGTCGAGAACCGCGTCAGCCCGTCGCGTCCGGCCAGTTGCTGCAAGGTCGCGAATTGCCACGCGTGCATGCTGCTGGCGCCGATGTACAGCGCCTTGCCGGCGCGCACCACGTCGTCCAGCGCCAGCATCACTTCCTCCAGCGGCGTGTGGGGATCGAGCCGGTGGATCTGGTAGAGGTCGATGTAGTCGGTGCCCAGGCGCCGCAGGCTGTCGTCGATGGCATGGCGGATGCGCTTGCGCGACAGGCCGTGGCTGACGCCTTCGCCCCTGGCCAGGCCGACCTTGGTGGCGATGACGACCCTGTCGCGGCCCGTGCCGTAGCGCTTGATGGCGCGGCCCAGGATCTCTTCGCTCAGGCCGCTGGAATAGGACTCGGCGGTGTCGAACAGGTTGAAGCCGTGCTCGAACGCCGCGCGGTAATGGGGCTGGGCGTCGTCTTCCGACAAGGCCCAGGGCATCCAGTCCCGCGAGCCGTAGCTGGAGGCGCCGAATGCCAGCCGCGAGACGCGCAGGCCGGTTGTGCCCAGGTCGATGTAGCGCATGAATGGTTCCGAAGGCGAAGCGTGCCGAAGCGGGCAATCTAGCAACCGGCGCGGCGCGCGGGAAATGCGATTTACGGCATTGCATATGCGGACAAATTCCTTCGGCGGCGGCCGGCGGCGGCATAGAGTGGTCCTCCGATGTCCCTCCGCCGTGCCGTCATGTCCAGCATTCCATCGCATCTCCATGCCGTACCCGCGCTTCCCCTCGCGGACCGCGAACCCCGGCCGCGCAAACGCGTGCCCGCCGCGCTGCTGATCGTCGCCGGACAGGTCCTGCTGCTGGCGGCCATCCTGCTATCCATCCAGTTCCTGGTGGACAGCGGCGCGGTCAAGCCCATCTACCTGGCATCGCCCACGCAGGTCCTGGAGGCCTTTCCCCGCCTGGTGACGCAGGATGGCCTGTTGCGCCACCTGCTGGTGACCTTGTCCGAGGCGCTGCTGGGCGTGGCCATCGCGTTCGTGGCCGGTGTCTCGACCGGGGTGGTGATGGGCCTGCTGCCGGCGGTCCACCGTTTCCTGAATCCGTTCCTGGTTGCGCTGATGGCCGTCCCCAAGGTCGCGATCATTCCGCTGCTTACGCTGTACCTGGGCATAGGCTATGCGCACAAGGTCTTCATCGTTTTCCTGTTCGGCTATTTCATCTTCGTGTTCAACACGATCGCGGGCATCCGCCAGGTGCAGGAGAACCATCTGAAGGTCGCCCGGGTGCTGGGCGCGACGCCCGCGCAGCGCATCTTCAAGGTGGTACTGCCGTCGGCCATTCCCTCGATCATGGCGGCGGTGCGCGTCGAGGCGGTGATGTGCGTGGTGGCCGCGCTGTTGGCCGAGATCGTGGCGTCCAAGGCCGGCATCGGCAACCTGCTGAACCGGGCCACCGGCGTCTACGACACCGCCGCCGTTTTCGCGCTGGTCGCCACCATCACCGTGTTCGCGCTGCTCATCATCTTCGCGGTCGAGCAACTGGAGAAGCGGGTGCTGCTCCGGTGGAAGCATGCGTGATCGCCGCGCCGCCATTTCCCTGTTTCGCTTTCCTGTGGATTCCATCATGAACAAGAACCGACGCGACACGCTGTCGCGCCTTGCCGCCCTGGCGGCCTTCTCCGCCTCCGTTCCCGGCCTGTCGTCCGCGCAGGGCACAGCGACGAAGAAGCTCAAGCTCGTCGCCACCAACAGCTACACCCAGCAGCCCATCGCCTTCGGCGTCGAGAAGGGCTTCTTCCGCGAAGCGGGCCTGGACGTGGAGTTCGTGGACGTGCAGGATGCCGTGACCGGCGTCGCCACCGGCGAACTGTCGTTCGCGTTCGGGCCGACCAGCGTCTACCTGCGCGCCGCCGCGCTGGGCGCGCCGATCAAGATCGTGTCGTCGGGCTTTCGCAGCAAGGGGCCGTACTTCCTGATCGCGCGTCCGGGCATCCAGGACATTGCCGGCCTGAAGGGCAAGACCGTGGGCAACGCCCACGCGGGCTCGAACCTGGATACGGTGTTGCGCACGATACTGGTCCGCAACGGGCTCGATCCGCGCCGCGACGTGACGCTGTTCGGCAACGGCTCGACCCAGCAGGCCTACGGCACGCTGATCTCCGGACAGGTCGATGCGACCATCATCCACCAGCCCTTCGCCGCGCTGGGCGAGCTGGAGAAGACCAGCCGCACGCTGGCCCGGGGCTGGGACTACCTGCCCACCTACCACACCGGCGTGCTGATCGCGGGCGACCGGCTGATCGCGAACGATCCCGACCTGCTGCGCCGCGGACTGCGAGCCTATTTCAAGTCCTACACCTACGCCAAGGCGAACTACCCGGAGTACCTGCCGTGGCTGCAGGCGCGGCTCAAGCTCAATCCGCGCGCCGTCGAACTGGCGCTGCTACAGGAGGACGACGTCTGGGACAACAACCCCGACGTCGATCCGGTCGCCATCCAGGACACGCAGCGCATCGAGATCGAGCAGCAGAATCAGAAGGCGCCGTACGACGCGAAGAAGTACATCGACCTGCGCTTCGTGCCCCGGGAATACGTCAAGCCGTTCCAGTATCCCGATAAATCGGCGGCCCTGAAAGGTTGATCGCAAGGAGTCGCCCCGTGTCCATCTTCTCGATCCGCAAGCTGAACCTGGTCTATGGCGGCACCCGGCCCGTGCATGCCCTGGCCGATATCGACCTCGAGATAGACGAGGGGGAGTTCGTCGTACTGCTGGGTCCCAGCGGCTGCGGCAAGAGCACCCTCCTGGAGATCCTGGCCGGCTTGCAGCGGCCCACCACCGGGCAGGCCCTGTTCGACGGCCGGCCTATCGCCGGGCCGTTTCCTTCGGTGGGCGTGGTATTCCAGGACGCCTCGCTGATGCCGTGGCGCACGGTGGCGCGCAACGTCCAACTGGGCCTGGAGATCCGCGGGCGCGACAAGGCGCTGCGGCGCCGCACCGCCGATGCCTATCTGCAATTGGTGGGCCTGGCCGGTTTCGGCGACAAATATCCGCACCAGTTGTCGGGCGGCATGCGCCAGCGGGCCGGCATCGCCCGCGCGCTGGCCAACGAACCCAGCGTGCTGCTGATGGACGAACCCTTCGGCGCGGTGGACCACATCACGCGCATCAGGCTGCAGGAAGACCTGGTGCGCATCTGGCAGGCGCACCGGCGTACGGTGGTGTTCGTCACGCACGACGTGGGCGAGGCCGTGTTCCTGGCCGACCGCATCGTGCTGTTGTCGCCTCGCCCCGGCCGCATCCACGACACCTTCCGCGTGGCCGTCCCGCGGCCGCGCCGGCGCGGCGATCTGTCGCTGCTGAAGCTGGAGGCGTCGATCTACGACGCCCTGCATGCGATGGACGCGGGCGCCTCGCCGGCCCGCGCCCCCCTGCGCGCGCTGGCCGCGGCGCGCTGACCCTTCACCTTCGGTTTCCCCATGTCCTCCACATCCGCATCCTTTTCGCGTGCCGGCGGCCTGCTGCTGGCCTATCTGCATCGGGGCGCCGAGCCCTCGGCCGAGACGGCATTCGCCGGCTCTCTGCTGACCAGCCTCGCGCGGGAAGTCGAGCGCGCAGGCTTCGATCTGCTGGTGCTCGACGACGAGCCCCGGGTGGAAGGCGCCGCGCCGCGCGTGCGCATCGATCCGTTCACCGCGGCTTCCTTCGTCGCGACGCGCACCCGCCACCTGGGCCTGGCCGTGACGGCCGACGCCGCCTACTACGAACCGTTCAACCTGGCCCGCCTGACCGCTTCGCTGGACCACATCACCCATGGACGCGCCGCGCTCAACCTGGTGCACGATCCGGCGCGCGCGGCGGCGATCAATTTCGGCGTGCGCGATCGCGCCGCGCCGGCGGACCCCGATCGGCATGCCCGGGAGTTCCTGCAAGTGGTGCGCGCGCTGTGGGACAGCTGGGAGGACGACGCCTTCCTGCGCGACAAGGCCAGCGGCCGTTTCGTGGACGGCGACAAGGTCCACGCCATCGCGCACCGGGGCGAGCATTTCCAGGTCCAGGGGCCGCTGAACGTCGCGCGGCCGCCGCAGGGCCAGTTGCCGCTGGTCCATGTCGAACGCTCGCCTGCGTCGCGGCCGTGGGCAGCTGCCGAGGCCGATGTCGTGGTGGTGGCGGCCGGTGACGAGGGCGGTGTGCGCGAGGCGGGCCAGGCGCTGCGCGCGCTGGCCGTGCGCGAGGGGCGCGCAGCGAACCCGCCGCGGGTGCTCGCGCCCATCGTGCCCTGGGTGGCCGATACGCCCGACGAGGCGCGGCGGCTGCGCGCCCGCGTGGCCGCCCGTCCCGACGCCGTCGCGGCGATCGGCACGCCGGACGAGATCGCCGCCACCTTGCAGGCCTGGGTGGCGCGGGGCCTGGCGGACGGCTTTGCGGTGCTGCCCGCGCCCGAAGCCGGCCAGTGGCCGCGCTTCGCGGAACAGGTGGTGCCGGCGCTGTCCCGGCGCGGCCCGATCGGGCCGGCGGCCGCAGGCTTCGCGCCGACGCTGCGCGGGCGGCTGGGCCTGGCTCGTCCCGCCAATCGCCACGCTTCCCTTGCGCAACCCGTCAACGGATGACCGCCATGAGCCAAGCAACCCGCCGCCTGCACCTGGGCCTGATGTTCTGGGCCACCGGCACCCACGCCGCCGGATGGCGCCTGCCGGACGCCAGGGAGGACGCGGCGTTCGACATCGAGTTCCTGCAGCACGTGACGCAAGTGGCCGAACGGGCCCGGTTCGACTTCCTGTTCCTGGGCGACCGGCTTGCCACGGATCCGCGGCTACAACGCACCAACCCCGCGCAGATGTCGCGGCTCGAGCCGTTCACGACGGCCGCCAGCCTGGCCGCCGCCACGTCGCGCATCGGCATCGTCGTCACCGCCAATCCCACCTACTACGATCCCTATTCCGTGGCGCGCCTGATGGGCTCGCTGGATCACGTCAGCGCGGGCCGGGCGTCCTGGAACATCGTGACCGGCGCCGACGACATCGCCGCCGCCAACTTCAGCCGCACCGAGCATTGGGAAACGGGCAAGCGCTATGACTGGGCCGACGAGTTCGTCGACGTGGTGAAGGCATTGTGGGACGGCGCACCGTCGGTCGAGGCGCCGGCGGGCGTCCCGCTGGATCACGACGGACGGCACTTCCGCATCGCCGGCCCGCTGGACGTGCCGCGGCTGCCGCAGCGCCATGCGGTCATCCTGCACGCGGGCACCTCGGACCGGTCGCGCGAACTGGGCGCGCGCGAGGCCGACGTCATCTTCGCCGGCCAGCCCGACATTCCGTCGGCCCAGGCCTACTACGCCGACATCAAGCAGCGCGCCGCCCGCTACGGACGCGGCGAAGACGAAATCGCCATCCTGCCGGGCCTCACGCCCATCGTCGCGCCCACCACCGAAGAAGCCGTGGCGATCTACGACAGGTTGAACGCCTTCTTGCCGCTGGACCCGGAAGAGGCGGCGGGCGAGGTCCGCAAGGGCGGGCTGGGGCGCGGCCGCCGGCGCAACCTGAGCGCGCTGTCCGAGACCCTGGGCGTGGACGTGCGCGGCAACGACCCCGGCGCCGTGGTGGAATCCGCGCTGTACGGGCAGGCGTCCGAGGCGGGGCGCAGGCTGATCGACGAGACCGCCCGCCGCACCCGCCGGTCGCTGACGGGTGCGGCGCGTATTTCCTATCGCGACCTGATCGATACGGCGGGGGCCATGGGCGCCATCGTGGTGGGCAACCCCGAGGAGGTCGCCGATTTCATCCAGGCCTGGTTCGACCAGCGGGCGGCGGACGGCTTCAACATCTTTCCCGCCTACGTGCCAGGGGCCGTCGAGGCATTCGCGGAACTGGTCGTGCCGGTGCTGCAGCGGCGCGGCCTGTTCCGCCTGGACTACGAAGGCCCGACCTTCAGGGATCACCTGGGGCTGGGCCTGCCCGGCTCCCGCCGGGACCGGGATCAACTGGTGCGCCTGTAGGTATAGGTGTAGTCGAACCGGGTCGTGGTGGGCGGGATCGTGATGCCGTTTGCGGTGCCCGAGACCGACACCGAGCCCTTGCTCTTGAGCACGATGGTGCTGCCGACGCCGCAGCCTCCGCAGCCCTCGTAGCTGGTCGACAGGTCGCTGTAGCTGTAGGTCAGGCTGACCCCGGGGCCGGACACGCCGCCCGAGACGCCGCCGTACTGCTGCACCACCTGTTGGGCACCGTCGGCCGAGGCCGGCACGGCGCCGAATTCGATGTTGCCGATGGTCTGCTCGAAAGGCACGCCGTTGGCCGAGCCCCGCACGGTCAGTTCCCACTTCGAGCCGGCCGGGATGGTGCTGCTCGTGCCGCCGCCGCTGAACGAGATGCCGGCCACGCTGATCGAGAAATCATAGGTGGTGACGCTTTCGCCGACCTTGATCGTTTCCGAGCAGGACGTGGTGGAGCAACTGAGCGAAATCGATACGCCGTCCAGCACCGCATCGAAGCCCTTGCCGTCGGCGGCGAAGCCGCGGCTGAAGAAATCGAAGGTCTTGGGATCCACGCCCTTGGCGGTGTAGAGCGCGGCGAAGTTGGCGTTCACACGCTTGGCAGCGGCTGTGATCGCGTCGCCTGCGAGGCGAGTGGTCTTCCAGCCCTCGAACAGCGCGGCCAGCGGTTTCCTGCCGCCGGCATCATGCAGCGCCAGCGTGGTCAGCGGCGTGATGTTGGCCGTGCCCGCGGACGCCGCGAACGAGTACAGCACCGATCCCGATCCGGTCGAGACCTTGAGCAGGTAGGGCGGCGCCGATTCGATGGTGATGCTGTAGCGGCCATCGGCGCCGCTCTTGCCGGTGGCGGTGGCGCCCGCCGCGTTCACGACGGTGACGGTGGCGTTGGCCACGGCGGCGCCGGTGGCCGCCGTGCCCGACAGCGTGTCCGTCTTCGGTGCCGGCGCACTCGCGCCGCCCGAAGAGCCGCCGTCGCCGCCGCAGGCGCCCAGGGCAAGTGCGAGACAGGCGCACGCGGCAAGGCGCGCAATGCGTGGCGGGAAGAACGGTAGCTTCATCATGGAATACCCTCGTGGCGTGGATGAGACCTGCCGCGTTCGCGGCCGGTCGGGTGGTGTCCGGCGATTTTTCCCATGTGGAGCAGGGCGGGCAATCCCGCGAACACGGGGTTGCCAGCAGGCGACGAATGGCTTGTACTGGCCGGGGTCTTTCTTCATCATCAGCGTGCCGCCCCCGTTCGCGTCCCGATTGCCGCTGGAATCCCGACATGCCCATCAATTCGTTCCTGGCCGTGCCTGCCCGCATCCTGCTGGCGGTGCTGGCGCTGTGCGCGGCCGCCGCCGCGGCGGCCACCTGGGGGGCGTTGCAGACGCCCTGGCTGGGCATCGCATTCACTGTCGACGAAGCCGGCAGCGTGCGCGCGCGCGGGCTGTCCGGCGGCCCCGCCCATGGCCTGGAGGACGGCGCGTCTCGCCTGGCGCTTTCGCGGCCCGGAGAGCGCGCCGGCCTGGACGTGGAGCCCGACGACCTGATCGAAGAGCCCGACTTCTTCGACGAATACGCGCGCATGAACAGGTTCTTCGACCGCCAGGAAAAATTCCGCGCGCTGCTGGACGGGCCCGTGCGGGCCGAGTGGACACGGGTCGATGGTTCGCGCGCGGCCGAGGTCTGGACGCCCGCGACCCGGCCGCTGGGATCGCTGCCGGCGACGTTCTGGTTCCAGCTCATCGTCAGCTTCGCCGGGTGCCTGATTGCATGCTGGGTCTGGGCCTTGCGGCCGACGGACCTGGGCGCGGGCATGTTCGCGCTGACCGGCCTGGCCTTCCCCGCCTTCGCGGTGCCCGCGGCGGTCTATAGCAGCCGCGAACTGGCGCTGGGCGGGGAACTGTTCCACGCGCTGTCCGCCGCCAACCATGCCGGCGCCTTCATGTTCGGGTGCGCGCTGCTGGCGGTGTTCCTGTGTTATCCGAGGCGGCTGGTGCCGGTGGGGGCGCTGTGGGCGCTGCCCGTGGTGTACGGGGTCTGGTGGCTGGCCGACACGATGCAGTGGCTGCCCAGCCAGAACTGGACCCGCATGGGCATCATGTCCGAGATGCTGGGCGCGATCGCGCTGGCCGGCGTGCAATGGAGAATGAGTCGGGGCCGTCCGCTGGATCGGGCCGCGCTGCGCTGGCTGGCCCTGTCCATGCTGGTGGGCAGCGGCCTGTTCGTCTTCTCGACGACGGGGTCCAAGGTGCTGGGCTTCTTTCCGCCCATCTCCCAGGGCTACGCCTTCGGCTACTTCCTGATCATCTACGTCGGGCTCGCGTTCGGCCTGCGCCGGTACCGGCTGTTCGACCTGGACCGCTGGGCCTACCGGATCCTGCTGTGGCTGGCCGGGGCGCTGGCGGTGGTGCTGATGGACGCGGCGCTGATCGTCTGGCTGCGCTGGAACCCGGCGTTCTCGATGGGCGTGTCGCTGCTGCTGTGCGGCTGGCTGTACTTCCCGTTCCGACAGTGGCTGTGGCGCCGGCTGACCGGCGCCCGGGGCGCGCGGGTCGACTCCACTTTCCCCGAGCTGATCCGCATTGCCTTCTCGCCCTCGCGCGGGGAACAGGAGCGCCGGTGGGACGCGCTGCTCGGGCAGTTGTTCGATCCGCTGGACATTCGCCGCCTTGCGCATGCCGAGGCCGAGGACCCCCGTTCGGCCACCCTGCTGGAGTCGGGGCAGGCGCTGTGGGTGCCGTCCTGCGGCGGCCTGGAGGCGCGGGTGCTGCGCCTGGCCGATCGCGGCCGCAGGCTGTTCGCGCCGCACGACGTCGAGCTGGCGGCATCGCTGTCCAGCCTGGTGCAGAAGGCGGGCGAGGGGCGCGATTCCTACGAGCGGGGCGTGCGCGAAGAACGCCATCGCATCGCGCAGGACATGCACGACGACATCGGCGCGCGGCTGCTGATGCTGATCCACCAGGCGTCGCGCGCGGGCGACGGCGTGGCGGCCGATGTCGCGCGCGCGGCGATGAGCGACCTGCGCACCACGCTGTCGGCCCTGGAGGGCCACAGCCAGCCCCTGGCCGATGCACTGGCCGATTGGCGCGCCGAGATGGCCACCCGCTGCGACGCGGCGGGCGTGGATTTCGTCTGGAACGAGTTCGTGCCGGCCATGCCGCTGCCCGACATGCAGTCGGCCCTGCCGGCCCGGATGAAGGCCACCCTGGAACGCGCCCTGCGCGAGGGCCTGTCCAACGCGCTCAAGCATGGCGGTCCCACCCGTATCGAGGTGGAGGTGCGAGCGGGCAACGGCCGGCTGGACATCGTCATGGTGGATGACGGCATGCGCGGCGCCGGCCGCAGCGCGCCCGTTGCGGGGCCGGCCAGCATCGGCCTGGGCCTGGCCGGCATGCGGCGGCGCCTGGCCGAGTACCAGGGGGTGGTCGGGCTCGAACGCGGCGAGGACGGCTGTATCCTGAGGATCTGCCTGCCGCTGGGGCCCGGGAATCCAGCCGTGGCGTCCGTGGAGCCGGCGGCGCCGGCGGAGGTGCGGGCATGAACGACATCCTGATCGTCGAAGACCTGCCGGAAGCGGCGGCCATGCTGAGCGAGGCCGTGGCGCTGGCCTTTCCGGAAGCGCGCGTGCGCTGCGGCCAGGACCTGGCGCAGGCGGGCGCGGCCATCGCCGAGCGGGTGCCGGACCTGGCCCTGGTGGACCTGGGACTGCCCGACGGCGATGGCACGGAACTCATCGCCACCCTGACGCTGCGGCATCCGCGCTGCACCGTGGTGGTATCCAGCATCACGGGCGAGGACAGCAAGCTGTTCGCCGCCTTGCAGGCCGGCGCGCAGGGCTATGTGCTGAAGGAACATCCGCCGGCCCAGCTCGCGGCCATGCTGACCGGCATCGCCCAGGGCCAGCCGCCGCTGTCGCCCGCCATCGCGCGCCGGCTGCTGGATCATTTCCGCTTGAGGCCGTCCACGGTCATCAGCCCGCTGTCGGCCCGGGAGAACGAAGTGCTGGTGCTGCTGGCGCGTGGCCTGCGGCTGGGCGAGATCGCCACCGCGCTGGGCATCTCGCGCCACACCGTGGGCGACCACGTCAAGCACATCTACGAGAAGCTCAACATTGCCTCGCGCGCCGAGGCGGCGCTGCGCGCCAAGTCCTTCGGCCTGGTCTGAAGCCGGCGGGTCAGCGCCGCAGCCGGTCCAGCGCCTCGTCCATGGCGGGCGGCCGGGGCGCATCCTTGTAGACGTCCAGCCGCCGGAAGATGTCCGCGGCCGCGAGGTGAAAGCCCGAGGGCAGCCCGGCGGCATGGAAAGTGGACGCGATTTCCTCCATCTCGCCCACCCAGCGCCAGGCCTTCTCGGCCTTCTGCGCGACCTCTTCCGACCGTGCCGGGGTCTGCGGGCTGGACCGCTGCCATTCGGCCAGCAGGGCCGGCTCGACGCCTTCGTGGCGGGCCAGCGCGCGTATGCCGGCCAGCAGCGCGGTGGCGCCCTTGCTCCAGGCGGCATAGCAGATCTTCAGCGCCGAGGCGCTGCCGGCGGGGGAGTCCAGCGCGATGGCTTCGAGCGCGCTGCCTTCGAACAGCGCAGCGATGTCCGAAGCGCCGTCGCCGGCCAGGTAGAGACGGGTGCTGCCGGCCGCGCGCGGCGGCTGGCCGATGATGCCGCCGTCCACGAAGCGCGCGCCGCCGGCGCGCACGGCTTCCTCGATCTGCCGGAGGGTGGCCGGCGAGACCGCGTTGGCGTCGACGAAGACGCCGCCGTACCGGTGCCGCGCGACCTCGCGCGCCAGGTCGAGCGCGTTGTCCGGCGGGCAGACCGAGATGGCGATGTCGGCGGCGCGCAGGGCGTCGGCCAGGGAGCCCGCGTCTTCCAGACCGGCCTGGCGCGCCCGCGCGGCCGTGGCGGCGCTGCGCCCGGCGGAACACCAGAGCACGCGGTGGCCGGTGGAGACCAGGCAGGCGCCGATGGCCGCGCCCATGGCGCCGGGATGCAGGAGGGCGAGAGTGGGGCTGGGCATGATGGCGTCTCCCGGAGGCGGATGATGGCGGGGGTCCATGTTAACGCCGCCGCGCGGGCCGCGTCCGCGCTGGCTACAATGGCGCTGCTTCATATTCGCGCAGAAGGTTCGCCATGAACGATTCCCAGCACAAGCTTTCCATGACGATCCTGATGACGCCGGACATGGCGAACTTCTCGGGCAACGTCCATGGCGGCACCATCCTCAAGTATCTCGACCAGGTCGCCTATGCCTGCGCCAGCCGCTACGCCGGGCGCTACGTGGTCACGCTGTCGGTCGATCAGGTCGTGTTCCGCCAGCCCATCCACGTGGGCGAACTGGTCACCTTCTACGCGGCGGTCAACTACACCGGGCGCACGTCCATGGAGATCGGCATCAAGGTGGTGACGGAAGATATCCGCAGCAAGACCGTGCGCCACGCCAACAGCTGCTATTTCACGATGGTCGCGGTGGGCGACGACGGCGTGCCGGTACCGGTGCCCCCGCTGGAACCGCAGGACGAGGAAGAGCGCCAGCGCTGCGAGGCGGCGCTGCTGCGGCGCGAGCTGCGGCAGGAAATGGAAAGGCGGCATCAACTGATCAAGGAACGCACCACGCAGGCGGGCGGCGCGTGAACTAGCTCATGCGTGGCGGCTATTTGGACGGGAGGCCGGAATCTCCTACTATTTTCGATTCCGTTTCCCTTCCGCACGAGGCAGCCATGACCTATCGACCGCTCGGCACCACCGGCCTGCAGGTATTCCCCATTACCTTCGGCGGCAACGTATTCGGCTGGACCCTGGACGAGGCCGCGTCGTTCGGCATCCTGGATGCGCTGGCCGACCGGGGCATGAACTTCATCGATACCGCCGACGCCTATTCGCGCTGGGTACCCGGCAACCAGGGCGGCGAATCGGAAACCATCATCGGCAACTGGTTCAAGCGCAGCGGCAAGCGCGATCGCGTGATCCTGGCCACCAAGGTGGGCAAGCCCGCGCTGGGCAATCCGGGCGGGCTGTCGGCCGCGTACATAGAAAAGGCGGTGGAAGGTTCGCTGCGCCGCCTGCGGACCGACTACATCGATCTGTACCAGGCCCATGACGACGATGCGGCGACGCCGCTGGAGGAAAGCCTGGCGGCCTTCGACCGGCTGGTGAAGGCCGGCAAGGTCCGCGCGATCGGCGCGTCCAACTACACCGCCGCCCGCTTCCAGGAGGCCCTGGACGTGAGCCGTGCCAACGGTTTTGCCGCCTATGCCACGCTGCAGCCCGAGTACAACCTGATCGAGCGCCAGGCGTTCGAGACGGAACTGGCGCCGGTGGCGCTGCGCAATCAGGTGGCCGTCATCAACTATTACGCGCTGGCCAGCGGTTTCCTGAGCGGCAAGTATCGCACCGCCGCCGACCTCGAAGGCAAGGCGCGCGGCAGCCGGGTGGGCACGTACCTGAACGAGCGCGGCCTGCGCATCCTGGAGGCCCTGGACCAGGTGGCCCAGCGGCATGGCTCGACCCCGGCGGCCGTGGCGCTGGCCTGGCTGCTGCACCAGCCCGCGGTCACGGCGCCCATCGCCAGCGCCACCTCGGCCGCCCAGCTCGATTCGCTGCAGGCTGCCGCCACGCTGGCACTGGACGCGGAATCGCTGGATCTGCTTTCGAAGGCTAGCGCCTACTAGCGGTAAAAACCTTGGCCGGCGTGGCTGCGCCGGCCAGTGTGTTGCACATTGTTTGCAGTGGGATGGATCGCTCTTCCGTAGACTCGCCCCAGGCTTGTCTCTGCGAGCACTTCCATGACCGAACTTACCGGCGAGCTGTCCGAGCGCCGCGCGGCGGGGCCGCTGTGCGACCTGGGGCGCCTGATCCAGTCAGCCGTGGAGGACTACGACCTCTCGCCGGACGGCAACGTCCGGTACGTGGAGGCCGATGTACCCGACCATCCGCTGCTGGTGGCCGGCTCCGCCGACCATGTCTGCGCGCTGATCGACTCCGCCATCGCCTGCATCGCCAGCCGTCCCGGCATCAACCGGCGCATCGTGGTCGGCGCGCGGCTGGACCTGGATCGCGTGCAGTTGCGGGTCGGCCATGGCAACGGCGCCAGCGGCCACACCTCCGTGCCGGTCTCGCTGGACGAGCTCCAGCCCTGGGGGCCGACGCGGGTCCGCGCCTCGTTCGCCAAGGAACGGGCGCGCATGCTGCGGCTGCTGGATGTGCTGGACGCGACGCTGGTGATAGGCGTGGACGTCACCCTGGATGCGGCCGTCCTGTCCATCGCCTTTCCCGCCATCGGTGGCGGGCTTCGCCGCCGGCGACCCTACCCCGTGGCCGTCAAGACAGGCCAGGCAAGTTCGTAGCCGCGGCGGGCCGCATGCGGGCCTGCGCCGCCCTGGCCGAGGCCATCCGGCCCTTGCGTTTCTTCGCCCAGATCACGACGCCCGTCACGCTCAGGATGGCCACCGACAGTCCCAGCAGCGACACGAAGATGCGTCCGGGAATGCCCAGAATGCGGCCGGAATGCAGCGGGAACTGGGCCTGCATGAACACGTCCCCGGCGCTGCCGGTGCCCGGGATGTGCTTGCCCAGCAGCGCTCCGTTCTTCTCGTCGAAGTAGAGCCAGCTGTTGCCGAGCCCGCCGTCGCCGTGGTCGTTGCCGGGTTCATAGAAACCTACGCCATAGATGCCTTGCAGCGCGCCGTAGAACACGGCGCCGGCCGGTTCGGCGATGCCCAGGCGGCCGGCCTCGGCCCTGCCCAGCTCGACGATCCGCGTCCGGGTCAGCGTCGGCATGATGGGCTGGTCCAGCGGGCGCAGGGGGCGGGTCTCGAACGGCGTGGGCGTCAGCGGCGAGATCTGGTTGACCACCGGACGCACGACCTCGTTG
This sequence comes from Pigmentiphaga kullae, assembly GCF_004216695.1. Lineage (GTDB taxonomy): Bacteria > Pseudomonadota > Gammaproteobacteria > Burkholderiales > Burkholderiaceae_B > Pigmentiphaga > Pigmentiphaga kullae. The sequence continues at coordinate 597,507 of NZ_SGXC01000001.1, read as the reverse complement.
CCCAGGTTGAGCGAGATCGAGGTCACCGCCAGCAGGAGCAGCAGCGCCCACAGCCAGACGCCGCCGGAGCGATGCACGTCGAAATTGAGCGCGTAGCCGCCCTTGCCGACGCGGAACGCGAACGATTTGCGCCAGGCGCGCCACGAGGGGAAGGACAGGTAGAGCGCGACGAAGCAGTCCAGGAACCAGGCGATGCTGACCAGCCCCATGAACCACATACCCAGTTCCACGCCCTTCACGTCGGGCAGGTGCATGGTGTAGTGCAGCTTGTACAGGAAAGGCAGCAGGTTCTCGCGGCTGAGCGAGATCGCACCCCATTCGCGCCGGCCCTGGACGTCGCCGGTGACCGGATCCAGCGCGACCTGGTTGAAGTCCAGCGGGAAGGCCTTGCCGGTGGCCGGGTCGATGCGGCCGGTGACGGAGACCAGCAGGGCGTGGCCGGGCTCGACCTCCAGCGGGCTGAAGGTGACCATCAGGCGCGGATCCTCGGCTTCCAGCCTGGCGATCAGGGTCTCGACCGGCAGCGGCTCGCCCTGGGTGGCGGGCTCGAACAGCTGCGGGTTCAGCCAGGCGTCGAGCTCGTGGTCCCACGAGATGAAGGCGCCGGTCAGCCCGGCGATGAACAGGAAGGCGGCGACGCCCAGGCCCAACCAGCGGTGCAGCAGGACTCCGAATTTGCGCAACATGAGGCTAAGGTCGCGCCTGTGGAGAGGCCGCGATTCCCGGAATGTTGAAATTCCAGGAATGATAACGCGAATTAGTATTATTTGATGTATCGGCGGCCGGTCGGTTACACCAAGGGTTTCAGGCAGGTCTCCACGCGCCAGCCGTACAGCCACTGCATCGCGTCGTAGTACTGATCCTGGGTGCGGCCCACCCACAGCGAGTTGCGCACCAGGCGCTCGACGCCCTTGGCGTGGTAGAGCGTGCCCATGGCGCGGGTGGACAGCACCACGCGCGCGGTGCGGGTGATGCGGGAGTTCTCGTACAGGCGGAACGCCGCTTCCAGGTCGCCGCGGGCATGGCGCACCGCCGCGCCCAGCGTGGCGGCATCCTCCAGCGCCATGCAGGCGCCCTGCGCCAGGTACTGGGTCATCGGGTGGGCGGCGTCGCCCAGCACGGTGGCGCGGCCCTGGCCCCAGCGTGGCTGGGGGTCGCGGTCGGCGGTGGCCCAGCGCTTCCACGACGTGGGCCGGTGCAGCATCTGGTGCGGACGGGGATGGATGCCCTCGAAGTAGGACAGGACTTCCTCCTTGCTGCCTTCGCGTACGCCCCAGACCTCGGGTTCACGGCTGTGGAAGGTGACCACCAGGTTGTACTGGTGCCCGTTGCGCAGCGGATAGTGCACGAGATGGCAGTTGGGACCCGCCCACACCACCGGGGCGTTGATCTTGAGGTCGTCGGGCATGTCGGCCTCGTCCACCACGGCGCGGTAGACCACGTGGCCGGTCACCCTGGCCTCGTCGCCGATCAGCGTATCGCGTATCACCGACTTCACGCCGTCGGCGCCCACCACCGCGTCGGCCGTGTGGCGGCCGCCCTGGTCGTCCACCACCGTGGCCTTGCCGTCGCCCAGCTCCAGCGCCTGCACGCGGGTGGATGTCTTGAAGCGGATCAGCGGATGGGTCTGTACCGCTTCCAGGATCGACAGATGGATGTCGGCGCGGTGGATGACGGCGTAGGGATTGCCGAAGCGCGCGCGGAATGCCTCGCCCACGTCGAAGCCGCCGACCTCGGTGGCATCGACCGCGTCCATCATGATCAGGCGTTCGGTGAAGACGGCGCGGCGCCGCGCGGCCTCGCCCACGCCCAGCGCGTCCAGCGCGGCGAAGGCGTTGGGGCCGAGCTGGATCCCGGCGCCGATCTCGCCGATGGTGGGGCTCTGCTCCAGCAGCTCGACCGCCACGCCTTCCCGGGCCAGGGCCAGCGCGGCCGCCAGGCCGCCGATGCCGCCGCCCACCACGATGGCGGTTGCTTGGGTTCCGGTAGTCATGATGTCTCCTCGGGTGAAATCTGGCGCCATGTTAGTGAGCGGACGCGCTTGACTCCATGGAGCGGTATCGATAGGCTGAATCGAAATATTCGATACGGGCCGTCAAGGAAATTGGAGAATATCGATACGAAGCTGCTGCGGGTGTTCGACGAGATCCGCCGCACCGGCAGCGTCTCGGCCGCGGCCGAACGCATGGGCATGAGCCAGTCCACGATGAGCTTCTTCCTGGCCAAGCTGCGCGGGCTGTTCGACGACCCGCTGTTCGTGCGCACCACCTCGGGCATGGAGCCCACCGCCCGGGCGCTGGAACTCGAAGGCCGGGTGGCCGCCGCGCTGGCCGCGGTGCAGGCGCTGCTCGAGCCGCCTGTCTTCCTGCCCGCGGCATCCGACCGCGTCTTCCGGCTGTGCATGACCGACATCAGCCACATCGTTCTGCTGCCGCGCATCGTGAATCGCCTGCGCGACGCGGCGCCTGCGGTGCGCATCGAGATCTTCCGCATCGGGCCCGACACGCCGGCCCGCATGGAAAGCGGCGAAGCCGACCTGTCCATCGGCTTCATGCCGCAGCTCGATGCCGGCTTCTATCGCCAGCGGCTGTTCGAGCAGGACTTCGTGTGCGTGGCCGGGCCGCGCCATCCGCGCATACGCCGCACGTTCACGCGGGCCGATTTCGCCCGCGAGGGCCACGTCGACGTCTCGCCCTCGACCACCAGCCAGCTGATCGTGGAGCAGGCCATCCGGCGCGCCGGACTGGAACGGCAGGTGGTGTTGCGGCTGCCCAGCTACCTGGGCCTGGCGGCGATCATCGCGCAGACCGATTTCGTCGCCACCGTGCCGAGCCTGCTGGGCGGGATCGTGGCGCGGCAGGAAGGCCTGCGCGTGCATCCGCCGCCCATCCCGATCGAGCGCTACGCGGTCAACCAGTACTGGCACGCGCGCTTGCACCGGGATCCCGGCCACGCCTGGCTGCGCCAGACCCTGGCCGAGCTATTCATGGACACGGGCGTGGGCGTCAGCCCGCCGCGTCGGCGGTCTTCTCGGCGTGCGGATTGACCATGACGATGGGCGCGGTGGCCACGGCCACGCAGGGCAGGATGAAGCCTTCCTGTTTTTCCTGCGCGCTCAGGCCCGGCCACTCGACCAGATAGCGGACGCTGCCGCTTTCCATGCGCGAGAAACAGGTCCGGCAGGTGCCGTTGCGGCAGATGGTGGGCAGCCGTATGCCCGCGCGCCGCGCGGCCTGGAACAGGTTCTCGTCCTTGCCGGCGGCGAAGGTCCATTGCTGGGGGTCGAGGGTGACGGGGTAGGTATCGGCGGGAGCGTTCACGGCAGACGGTTCAGGCAGGGCAGGGCGAAGCCCGATGGGCGGGATGCTAGCATCCCCCGCCCGGGCTCACAGGGGTCATGCCTTGAAACACATGCCTGCCGGGAGACGCTCCGGGCCACGGGTACACTGCCTCTTCGACGGACAACCGGCGGATGGGGGCGGCGAACATGCATCCGTGGGACATCGCGTCCTATACGTTCAAGGGCAGGCGGCGACCGGACGAAGAGGCGGCCGCCGACGCCTTGCGGCGCAGCGAGGACCGCTACCGGCAGCTGTTCGAATCCATCGACCAGGGGTTCTGCGTCCTGCAGATGATCTACGAGAACGGCAAGCCGGCCGACTATCGTTTCCTTGAGATCAATCCCGCCTTCGAGGCCCACACCGGCCTGCGGCACGCGCTGGGCAAGCGCATGCGCGAACTGGCGCCCGAGCACGAGGAACACTGGTACCAGATCTACGGCGACGTCGCGCAGACCGGAGAACCGACCCGCTTCGAGCACCACGCCGAAGCGCTGGGGCGCTGGTTCGACGTCTACGCCTTTCGCCTGGGCGAGCCGGACGAGGCGACCGTTGCCGTACTGTTCAGCGACATCACCGAACGCTACCTCATGGAAGCGCAGCGCGAACAGTTGCTGGCGGCCGAGCGCGCCGCCCGGCACGACGCCGAAGCCGCCACCCGCATGAAGGATGAGTTCCTGGCCACGCTGTCGCACGAGCTGCGTACGCCGCTGTCGGTCATCATCGGCTGGAGCCAGTTGCTGCTCAAGCGTGCGCCCGAGAACGAGCAACTGCGCAAGGGACTCTCGACCATACTGCAGAGCGCCCGCACCCAGGCCACGCTGATTTCCGACATGCTGGACATGAGCGCGATCTTCCTGGGCAAGGTCAAGCTCGACCTGGAACCCCTGGATGGTTTCGAGCACGTGGCGCGCGTCGTGCAGTCCAGCGAGCCGTCCATGCAAAGCAAGGGAATACGGCTGGAGTTCCAGCACAGCTTCGAGGTCTGCCTGGTACTGGCCGACCCCGCGCGATTGCAACAAATCTTGTGGAATCTGTTGTCGAACGCGATCAAGTTCACGCCGCCCAACGGCCGGATCAGCATCGCGGCCCGCCGCACCGACACGCGCTTCGAGATCGCGGTGGCCGACAGCGGCGTGGGCATCGAACCCGGTTTCCTTCCCCATCTGTTCGACCGCTTCCGCCAGGCGGACGGCTCGACGTCACGGCGCTACGGCGGCCTGGGACTGGGCCTGTCCATCGTCAAGCAGCTGGTCGAGATGCATGGCGGCGAGGTCTGGGCGGAAAGCGAAGGCATGAACCGCGGCGCCTGCTTCACGGTCAGCCTGCCGGTGTACCGCTCGCCGCTGATCGCTTCCGAGACCGGCGACGTCCAGGGAGAGAAAGGAGACCTGCTGCATGCCGACAGCCTGGCGGGCCAGCTCATCCTGGCAGTGGAAGACCAGCCCGACATGCTCGAGTACCTGACCCACCTGCTGCGTGAATACGGCGCCGAGGTCACGGGCGTGACCTCGGCCTACGCGGCGCTGGAGGAGCTGGCCGGGCGCGGCGCGGGTTTCTATTCCGCGCTGGTGGCCGACGTCGGCATGCCGGGCATGGACGGCTACCAGTTGATCGAGACGGTGCGCAAAGGCATGGGCCTGGACGGCACGGCCCTGCGTGCGGTGGCGGTGACCGCCCTGGCGCGCGAGGACGATCGCCAGCGCGCGCTGGATAGCGGTTTCCAGGCCCACGTGACCAAGCCCTACCGGGCCGCGACGCTGATCGCGGCGATACGCGGCGTGAACGAGGACGGGAACCGGCCCTAGCGGCCCTAGACGGCGTCGCAGGCCTGGGCGAAGTCGCCCAGCAGGTCCTCGGGGTCCTCGATGCCGACCGAGACGCGTATCAGCGAGTCGGCGATGTCCATCTCGCGCCGCCGCTCGGGACCCATTTCCCAATAGATGGTCTGCGCCACCGGGATGGCCAGCGTGCGGTTGTCGCCCAGGTGGGTGGCGGAAATGACCACGCGCAGCTGGTTCTGGAAGTGTACGGGGTCGATTCCATCCTGCAGTTCGAACGCGAGCAGGGCGCCGCCCCGCTTGAACAGGGCGCGGGCGCGCTCGTGCTGCGGATGGTCGGGCAGGCTGGGGTGGTAGACGCGCTTGACCTTGGGATGGGCGGCCAGCTGCGCGGCCAGCGCGGCGGCGGTCGCGCAGGCGCGCTCCATGCGCAGGCTCAGCGTTTCGGCGCCGGCCGCGATGCGGTGCGCGGCTTCGGAACCCAGGGTCGCGCCCATGTCGCGCAGGCCCTTCTTCTTGATCTGCTGCAGGCCCTGCATGGCCGGCTTGGTGCCGCGGTACGACGGGCTGATGTTGGGATAGGCGGTCCAGTCGAACAGGCCGGTGTCGGTGATCGCGCCGCCCAGCGCGTTGCCGTGGCCGCAGATGTACTTGGTGAGCGAGTTGATGCTCAGGTCTGCCTGCACCGTCTTGGGACGGAACAGGTAGGGCGAGGTCATGGTGTTGTCGACCACGTACAGCACGCCGCGGGCCTTGCACAGCGCGCCGATCTCGGCCAGCGCGGCGACCTGCGTGCGGGGGTTGGCGATGGTCTCGACGAACACCAGGCGGGTGTCGGGGCGCAGCGCGCGCTCGACGTTGGCGGCGTCGGTGGCGTCGACGAAGTCCACCTCCACGCCCAGGCCCTTCATCGTGGCGAACAGGCTGTTGGTATTGCCGAACAGGAAGCCGCTGGAGACCACGTGGTCGCCTTCGCGCAGCAGGGTGGTCAGCACCGCGGCGATGGCCGCCATGCCGGTCGAGAACGAGACGGTGCCGATGCCGTCCTCCATCTCGGTGATCTTGGCTTCGAGCGCGGCGGTGGTGGGGTTGCCCTGGCGGCCGTAGGAGTAGCCCGGATTGCGGCCCTGGAATACGTCGACCAGGGTTTGCGCGTCGCCGTAGCCGAAGGCGGAGGCGGTGTGCATGGGTTTGTGCAGCGCTCCGTGCTCGACCGAGCCGCGGCGGTCGCTGTGCAGGATGCGGGTGGTGAAGCCTTCGGACATGATCTGGACTGGACTATCTAGGGAGGGTGGCCGGTATTTTAATCCTTGCCCGTCCTGGGGATCCGGGCGCCCAGTTTCTGCAGTTCGTCGTCGACCACCCGCCTGAGCGCCCGGGTCAGCGCGGCGGCCGCATCCGGCCTGGGCACGTTGCGCCGGTAGACGGCCGAGAAGTCCAGCGATATCGCCGGCGTGAAGGGCCGGATGGCGACCTGGGGCGAGCGGTGGCCGATGATGGCGATGGGATCGATGACCGCGATCCCCAGCCCGCGGCCGACGTAGCCGATGGCCGAAGACGAGTGCATGGTCTCGACGCGGATGTTGGGCCGCACGCCGGCCGCCAGCATCGCGTTGTTGAGCTGCATGCGCTGGCGGCTGGCCTGGCCCAGCGCGACGAAGTCCTGGCCGTCCAGGTCGTTGACCGTGATCCGCTTCCTGCGCGCGAGCGGATGGGCGGCGGGCATGACGCAGACCGCCTGGGTCGAGGGAAAGGGGTCGTGCTCCAGGCCGTCCGGATCGGGCGGCATCGTGCCGAAGACGATGTCCAGCTGCGCGTGTAGCAGCATGGAAACGAGGTTGATCGAGCTGTCGGGATGGACGGAAACGACGACGTCGGGATGGTCCCGCAGCAGCAGGCCGATGGCTTCGGGCAGGCAGTGCGAGGCGAGGTTGGGCATCGTCCCCACGTGCAGGTAGCCTGCCGTCGACAGCCGGATCGCGCGCGCCGCCTCGCGGATCCGGTCGGCGCCCGAGAAGTGCCGCTCCACTTCGCTGTACAGCCGCACCGCCGCTTCGGTCGCGATGATCTGCACGCCCTGGCGCTGGAACAGCACCAGCTTGAGCTCGTGTTCGAGATCGTGGATCAGCCGCGAGACCGCCGGCTGGGAGATGGACATCGCATGGCCGGCGCCCGTCATGCTGCCGGTCAGCATGACGGCGCGGAATGCTTCGAGCTGGCGGAAGTTCAGCGGACGTGCCAAGGTGGCGATGCGGTTGTCGGGGCCCGGACTCCGCCGATCATACTTCGAAGGCGGCGTCGTCGATAGGCGCGAGGCACGATTCGAGCAGCCTGCCGTGGCCCCCGATCGCGTCGTTCAGGCCCAGGCGGCGCAGGCATGCCCAGAAGCAGGCCTGGTTGCTGGTGATGACGGGTTTGCCCAGGTCCCGCTCCAGCGCCGCGACCACGCCCAGCGACGCCAGGTTGGTGCAGGAAATGAACACGGCATCGGCCTCGGGGCGGTCGGCCTGGCGCGCCAGCCGGTACAGGGCCTCGGGTGGGACCCGGCCGATGGCGCGGCGTTCCTCCTGGGTTTCCCCAAGCTCCAGGCCGTGCAGCGACGACACGCGAAAGCCGTATTCCTCCAGGAATTCCCGCTCGCGCCGGTTGACCAGCTGCACATAGGGCGTGGCCACGGCCACGCTGCGCACGCCCAGCGCCCGCAGCGCCGCGACCACGGCTCCCGAGGCCGCCAGCGCCGGCGCGCCCGCCCGCTTGCCGATGTCGCCCACGATCTCGGACATGGGGCACATGAACGAGCCCGAGGTGCAGCCGTAGGCGACGATGTCGACCTCGGCGGTGGCCAACTGGTCGGCGGCCGAGCGGGTCGCCTCGGCCATCGCCACATAGGACTCCTGGGTCATGCTGCCCAGCAGCATGGCGCGGGCCGTGAACACGCCCACTCCCTCGGGCGCCATGCGCCAGAACTCGGGCTCGTTGATGGTGTTGGTGGACGGGACGATCAGGCCGATCTTCGCCTTCCAGCCATAGGGCGCGTACAGGGAAACGGCCTTCATGGACATGCTCCTTTCTGGTTCCCGGGTCATTCGAGCCGTATCCCCATGCGGCGGATCAGCTCGCCGTATTTCTGCTCCTCGGCCACCAGGGTCTGGCCCAGTTCGGCGGGCGTGCTGCCGACCACCTGCGCACCGGCGTCCTCGAGGCGCTTGCGTACTTCAGGCAGCTTCAGCGCCGCGACGATCTCGCGATTGAGCTGGTCGATGCGGGCGGGCGGGGTGCCGGCGGGCGCCAGCACGGCGCCCCAGGATTCGGCGCGGAATCCGGGGTAGCCGGCCTCGGCCACCGTGGGGATGTCCGGATACCGCGAGAGCCGTTCGGCGCCCGCCGCCAGGATCTTGAGGTTGCCCGCGGCCACGTGCGGCTGCACGGCGCCCAGCGTATCGAACACGATCTGCGTGCGGCCAGCGATGAGATCCATGTGCGCCGCCGCGCTGCCCTTATAGGGAACGTGAGTCATCTTGAGCCCGGCCAGGTCGGCGAACCACTGGCCGAAGACGTGGACGTTGCTGCCGTTGCCCGCCGAGGCGAAGGCGAGCTGGTTCGGCCGGGCGCGCACGTAGGCCACCAGTTCCGGCACGTTGCCGACGGGCAGCGAGGGCGAGGCCACCAGCACCATCGCCGTGCGCGTCGCCAGCGTGACGGGCGCGAAGTCCTTGATGGGGTCGAACGGCAGGTCCGGAATGAGCGCGCGGCCGAAGACGTGCGAGCTGACGACATACACCAGCGTATTGCCGTCGGGCGCGGCCTTGGCGACCTGCGCCGTGCCGATCGCGCCGTTGGCGCCCGGCTTGTTCTCCACCACCACGGGCTGGTGCAGCCGCGCGGCCAGATGTTCGGACAACAGCCGTGCCGTGATGTCGGCCAGCCCGCCCGAGGCGTAGGGCACGACGATGCGCAGCGGACGGCCGGAGGCCGCGGGTGCCTGGGCCTGGGCGGCGCCCAGCGCGCCCAGCGTGAGGGACAGGCAGGCGGCGATGCGCCTGAACGAAACAGACATGTCGGATTCTCCCGAAGTAGGTAAATCTAGCGGTCGAGCGTGCCGTGGGACAGGCCACGGTCGGGCGGGGCGATGTTGACGCGCACCATGTCGCGCAGAAGCTGGATGATCGCCATCGAGCTTTCGCCTTCGGTGCCGTCGACGATGAAGCGCGAGGTGCAATAGCGCATCTCCCAGCCGCCCGCGTCCAGGCAGGCGCGCAGCACGTCGCGCTCGATGGCGGGCGTGTACAGCACGTCGAGCCGGCGGCACAGGAAGGCCAGCATGGCGCACAGCCCGTAGGCGCCCCAGTTGGAGATCGATGCCGGCAGGAAGATGTCGGTTGCGACCGTGGTCGGCACGCCCACCCCGCCCTCGTACTGGCAACGCCGGCCGTAGGGGTGGAAGGATTTCATGAAGTCGAAGATCCGGCCGAAGCCGATCTCGTTGCCGTTGTCGCCGATGCCGATCGACAGGATCCCGCGCTGGGCAGCCAGCGTGAAGAGCGGGGAAAGGTCGACGCACGATTGGGGCCGCACGCCCGTGGAGTAGTGGATCAGCCCATGCTCGTTGGGCCCCAGGCGTTCGATCGACACGATGGCCCGGGGCCGGTAGTCGTCCAGCAGGCCGGCGGCCCAGGCCTGCACGTCGTCCTGCCGCTCGGGCGAGGTCGCCAGCGCCGCGCCCATCCGGCGGTCGCGGCACAGCGCATAGTCGCGCACCATGATGCCAGCGGCCTGGCTGCTGGCCACGACCGGCGGGGCGTGGCAGGGCTCGGTCACGAATACCGGCACCGCCTGCAGGCCCCAGAACAGGGCATGGGCCAGGGCCGCCGCGCCGGGCGGACCGTCGCTCTCGCCGTTGGGCGCCTCGGGCGCGTAGCCGGCGCCGGTCACGATCAGGACGCGGTCGCCGGGGCGCACGCCGTCGAACAGGGCCTGGGCGGCACGCGCGCTGATCGGCCGGCCGCCGCCTTCGGCGCGCGCCCGCTCGTAGATCGGGCCGATGATGTTGTGGTTCATTGCGCGGTTGCGCATCTCGACCGTGACGAGACGGTCGACGTATTCGCCGATGATGTCCGGCATCGGAGGCTCCCGGATGGCTCTGGATTAGACTGGAGCCATTCTGGGTCGTAGCGCGTCCGACGGCATAATCGAATTCTCGGCGCTATCGATAAGCAAATGTTATGCAGCGCCGCCAGCGCCCTTCATCATGAACATTCCTTCCGTACCGGTGCTGCGCGCCTTCATCGAAGTTGCCCGCTGCAACAGCTTCACCCGCGCGGCCGATACGCTGTGCCTGACCCAGAGCGCCGTCAGCAAGCAGGTGCAGGCGCTGGAGGAACAACTGGGCTGCCGGCTGTTCGTGCGTTCGGGCAAGCTGCTGGCGCTGACGCCCGCCGGCCATGCCTACCTGGCGCACGCCAGCGATGCGCTGGCCATGCTGCAGGAGGGCAGGGCCATCGCGCAGGAAGTGGCTGGCGAGAAGGCGCCCGCCGCCGCGGTGGAGATCTCCGCGTCTCCGGCTTTCGCCTCGTACTGGCTGATTCCCCGCCTGCCGGGCTTCCGCGAACGGGCACCCGGCACGCGCCTGGCGGTCCGCCCGCGCCTGCCGGATTTCTCGCCGGTGACCGAGCGCTTCGACCTGGAGGTGCGGGTTGGTGCCGGACGATGGTCCGACGCCCGGGCGATCCGGCTGCTGGGGCGCGAAATGGCGCTGGTGGCCAGTCCCGATCTGCTGGGGGATACGCGTGCCACGCTGCGGCAGGTCCAGTCCCTGCCGGTACTGCATCGCGCGCAGCGCGGCTATGACTGGAGGGAATGGAGCGCGAGCGCCGCGCCCGCCTGGACGCCTCGCGCGGGCACCGGCCTGCTGTTCGAAGGATTCTCGGTGTTGATTCCGGCCGTGGTGGCCGGGCTGGGCGTGGCGATATGCCCGCTGTTCCTGGTGCTGGACCAACTGGAAAGCGGCCGCCTGGTGCGCCCGCTGGGCGAATGCGTGCGGACGCGGTATGCCTATCACGCCGTGCTGCCCACGGGCGCCGGCCATGGCGCGGCCCGGGACCGGTTCCTGGACTGGCTGCTGCCCGAGGCCGAAGCGACGCAGATGCGCATACAAAAGCACCTGGATTCGGGGTATTCCATGGCGGAATGAGGGTCCCGAAGTTTTCGTTTGACCCCCCATGGAGCGGAACTTAATGTGGCGCCTCTCATTCTTTCAGGCGTCCGTGACATGCGTGCCCTTTCCATTCTCCGTCTTTGCATCGCGGGCGCGGCAGGCGCCCTGGCCGCCGGTCCCGCCGTGGCCGATTCCTATCCGTCCCGGCCCATCGAGTTCGTCGTGCCGTACGCGCCGGGCGGCGCCTCGGACATCGTCGTCCGGGCGCTGGCCCCGCAACTGCAGAAGCAACTGGGCGCGTCGATCGTCGTCATCAACCGCGCGGGTGCGAACACGGCGATCGCCGCCACCCAACTGGCGCGCTCCGCGCCGGACGGCTACACGATCATGCTGGCCGACGTGGCCCTGGTGCTCAACGCCGCGGTGCGGCGTACGTCGCCGGGCTACGACGTGGCCAAGGATTTCTCCACCATCGCCCAGGTCGGATCCGCGCCGCTGGTGCTGTTCGTGCCGGCCTCGGGCGCGGCCGACCTGCCGTCGTTCCTCAAGCAGGCGCACGATCGTCCCGTGAACATCGCCAACGCCGGCCCCGGCTCGCTGGGCCACCTGGCCGCGGAACTGCTTCAACTGCGCACCAAGACCACGCTGGCCAGCGTGCCGTACCGCGGTTCGGGGCCCGCCATGAACGAGACGATTGCCGGACAGGTGGATGCCATCTTCACCAGCACCGCTTCCGGCATGCCCCTGGTCAAGAGCGGTCGTTTGCGGCCGCTGGCCGTTGCATCGCCCGAACCACTGAAGGATTTCCCCGAGATCCCCACGTTCGACCGCCTGGGGGTGCAGGGCGTGCATGTATTGAACTGGTGGGGCGTGATCGCGCCGGCGGGGCTGCCCGCCGACATATCGGCCCGCATCGCGAAGGCGGTGGCAGCGGCCATGCGCGATCCCGCCATCGTCGAACGCTTCGCGGCGCTGGGTATTTCGCCGTCGACGCGCGACGCGGCCGCTTTCGCCGGCCTGATGAGCAAGGAATTCGCCGCCTGGCGCGACGTGGCCACCCAGGCAGGCATCAAAGTGGATTGACAGGCGGCACCAACAGGTGTTCGTGCGAACAAGGAGGACATGCAAGATGAGCGGTGAACGAATACGCCTGACCGCGGCGGACGGTTTCGAATTCGACGGCTATGTGGCCCGGCCGGCGGGCACGCCCCGCGCGGGCGTGGTCATCCTGCCCGAGATCTTCGGCGTGAACAGCCACATGCGCAGCGTGGCCGACCGGTACGCCGGCTGGGGCTATCTGGCGGTTGCACCCAGCGTCTTCGATCGCGTCGAGCCGGGGTTGGACCTGGGGTATGGGGACGACGACGTCCGCAAGGGGCAGGCCCTGATGAAACTGATCGACTGGGACGACGCGGTCAAGGACATCGAGGCCGCCGGCGCGTTCGCGGCCCAGGCCGGCAAGGTGGGCATCGTCGGCTTCTGCTGGGGCGGCACCGCGGCTTGGGTGACGGCGGCGCGCGGCACGGGATTCGCGTGCGCGGTCTCGTACTACGGCAACGCCATCCCCACCGTGCTCCAGCCGACGCCGCGCATTCCCATGATGCTGCACTGGGGCGAGCGCGATCATCTGGTCTCCAGGGAAAAGATGATGGAGCCGGGCCGGGCCGCGCCCGAGGCGGCCGTGCACTTCTATGCCACCGGACATGGCTTCAATTGCGACCAGCGCGATCTTTACCACGCGGAATCGGCGGCCCTGGCGCAGCAGCGCACGCTCGCCTTCCTTGACGAGCACCTGGCATGACGCGGGACGACACCGGCGCGTGGGCCGCCGAGCGGGCGGCCTTCGGCGAGATCGCCGCGCGCCTTGGGCGGGACGAAGAACTGTGGACCGACTTCGAGGCCTTGTGCCGGCATGGCGGGCGCATGGCGGGGACCGCGAGCGAGCGCGCCGCGCAGGACTGGTGCGAACGACAGTTGTCGGCCTTCGGGCCCGTCGCGCGCGAATCCACGCCCTACGCCGGGTGGCGATGCGACCATGCCGTACTGACGCACCTGCCGGTTGGGGGGCAACTGGAGGCCGTTCCGCTGCTGGGGACCGCGTTCACGCCAGATGCGGGCATCGAGCTGCCTGTGCTGGACCTCGGGCGGGGCACGCCCGAGATGATCGCCGCTGCCGGCGACGGCGTGCGCGGCCACGCGGTGATGGTGCGGCACGAGTATCCCTTCTCGACCCAGACCGTTCATCGCCGCGTCAAGCTGGCCGCGGCGCAGCAGGCGGGCGCCGCCGCGCTGCTGGTCGTTCAGCCCGAGGCGGGAATAGGTCCGGTGTCGGGGTCTTCCGGACGCGCGGGCGGACCGGGCATCCCGGCCATGGGGATCTCGGCCGAGGCCGGGCTGGCGTTGCGGCAGCCCGGGGCGCGCGTGCACCTGCGCATCGTCGGCGCGGACCTGCCGGGGGCATGCACCGACACGCTGGTGCTCGACCTGCCGGCCGGGCAGGCCGCGCGTCCGGACGAGCGGGTCGTGCTTTCCGCGCATATCGACGGACACCCCCTGGCCGAGAGCGCGCTGGACAATGCGACCGGCGTGGCGGCGGCCATCGCGCTGGCCCGCGCGTTCGCGCCCCGCATGCACGCCATGCGGCGGGGCCTGACCGTGTGCCTGTTCAGCGCCGAGGAATGGGCGCTGAACGGCTCGCGCGAATGGCTGGCGGCGCTGCCCGAAGCGCGGCGCGCGGCGATGGCGCTCAACGTCAATCTCGATTCGCTGGCGGGCTCGCCGCGCCTGACCGCGCTGACCTCTGGGTTCGAGCGCCTGGGCGAGTTCGCCCGGTCGGGGGCCTCGCTGGCCGGCGGCGCGCTGGGTGTGCACCTGCCGCTGATGTCCAATAGCGACCATGCGAATTTCGCGGCTTGCGGCATTCCCGCGCTGCGGCTGATCGCCGGCTTCGACGAACCCGACAGCGCGCTGCGCCTGCTGCTGACACCGGCCGACACGCGCGCGTTGGTGGACGAGAACCACCTGCGCGGCGCCACCACGTCGGCCGCGGGCGTGCTGTGGCACGCGCTGCGCGCGGACAACCTGGCCGGCCTGCGCAACGGGGCAAGGCCGGAGGCGCGGGCATGAGCGGTTCGGTCGTCGTGCTGGGCGCGGGGCTGGTTGGCCTGGCCTGCGCCCACGCCTTGCAGCGGGATGGATACGCCGTGACGGTCATCGACCGTGGCGGCGTGGGCGAAGGGGCGAGCTACGGCAACGCCGCCCACATCGCCATCGCTTCCATCTTCCCGCAGGCCACGCCCGGCATACTGGGGCAGACGGTCCGGATGCTGCGCGATCCCCAGGGGCCGTTGGTCGTGCGGCCGGGCTATGTCGTCCGGCATCTTCCGTGGTTCGCGCGCTTCTTGGCGCAGGGCACCGCCGAGCGCGCGCGCACCGGCACCCATGCCATGGCGGCGATGATGGCGCAGGCCTGGGACGCCTGGCAGCCCGTGCTGGACGACATCGGCGGCAACGATCTGGTGCGCCGGTCCGGCGCCCTGCACGTGTTCGGGTCGCAGGCGGCGCTGCGGGCGGCGCAGGAAGCCTACGAACTGCGCCGCGGCCTGGGCGTGGCAAGCACGCAGCTGGACGTGGACGAGGCGCGGGCCATGGAGCCCGCGCTGACCGATCGCATCGGCGGCGCGATGTCGATACCGGGCATGGGATACGTCACCGATACGCTGATGCTGGCGCGGCGCCTGGCCGCCCGCGTCGAAGCGCTGGGCGGTCGCATCCTGCGCGCGGAGGCGACCGGCATCGATGCCGGCGGCGTGCGGACGAAGGATGGACGCCTGCGCGCCGATCGCGTGGTGCTGGCCGCCGGCGCCTGGTCCCACCGGCTGGCCCGGGGGCTGGGGGTGGACATCCCGCTGGTGGCCGAGCGCGGCTATCACGTCATGCTGCCTGCGGGCAGCAGTCCGCTGCGCATGCCGGTGCTGATCGTGGAGCGCAAGGTGGCGCTGACGCCCATGGCGGCGGGTATCCGGATGGCCAGCGTGGCGGAGTTCACGCAGGCCGATGCGCCGGCCGACCATGCGCGCGCGGCACCGGTGTTCGGCGGGCTGGAGCGGTTCGTCCAGGGCGTGGACGCCGAGCCGGTATCGAAATGGGTGGGGCCGCGTCCTTCCGTGCCCGACAGCCGTCCCATCCTGGGGCAGGCCCCGGCCGCGCCCCACGTCCTGCTGGCCTACGGCCACGGCCACCTGGGCCTGACGCTGGCCGCGCTGACGGGAAACATCGTTGCCGACGTGGCGGGCGGCCGCGTCCCGAGCGTGGACCTGCGCGCCGTCGCGCCGCTGCGCAGCCAGCGGCTCAGATGACGGGGACCACATGTCGGATCTGCTGTTGCTGGCGGCCGCTTTCGGCGCGGGCATGCTCAACGCCGCAGCCGGCGGAGGAAGCTTTCTCACGCTGCCCGCCCTGGTTGCCGTCGGCATGCCCGCGGCGGTGGCCAACGCCACCGGCACGCTGGCGCTGCTGCCCGGCTATCTGACCGGCGCGTGGGCGCTGCGGCGCGACATCGCGCAGCCGGCACCGGGTTCGCTGGCGGCCCTCTCGGGTATCGCGCTGGCGGGCGGGATCGTGGGGGCCCTGCTGTTGCTGTGGACGTCGGGGGGCGTCTTCCGGAGCGCGGCGCCCTGGCTGCTGCTGTTCGCCACCGCGCTGTTCCTGTTCGCGCCACTCATGCTGCGGACGGCGCGCGGCCGGATGCTGTCCCCCGGCGCCGCGGCGGCGGGCCTGTTCGGCGTCAGCCTGTATGGCGGCTATTTCAACGGTGGCATGGGCATCATGCTGCTGGCCTTGTTCGGCATGTCCCGGTCCGGCGGCTTCAGCGCCATCAACGGACTCAAGAACCTGCTGTCGGGCGTGCTGACCGTCGTGGCGGCCGTGGTCTACGTGGCGGGCGGGCTGGTGGAATGGCGCGAGGCGGGCGTGATGGCCGTGGGCGCGACGGTGGGCGGGTTTGCCGGCGCGCGCCTGGCGCGCCGCGTGCCGGTCGCCGCGATGCGGGCCATCGTGGTGCTGGTGGGCGTGTCGATGAGCGTCTTCATGTTCCTGAAGACATGAGACCGAGGCGGGCTTCCGCCTCGCGCAGCCCGGCCTCGCGCTCGCCCACGTAGTCCCGCGTCAGCGGCACGCTTTCCTGGCGCCGCGCCAGTTGCACCTGGAAGATGGCGATGTCCTGGTAGCGGAACGCCGTCTCCGACATCGACAGGTAGTACTCCCACATGCGGGCGAAGCGTTCGTCGTAGAGCGCCACGGCCTCGGCCCGCCGCGCCAGGAAGCGGTCGCGCCATATGCGCAGCGTGCTGGCGTAGTGCAGGCGCAGCACCTCGATGTCGGTGACGACCAGCCCCGAGCGCTCGATGGCGGGCGTGAACTCCGACAGCGACGGGATGTGGCCGCCGGGGAAGATGTATTTCTCTATCCACGGATTGTTGAAATCCGGGACGTCGGAGTTGCCGATGAAATGCAGCAACATGACGCCGTCGTCCGTCAGCAGGTCGTGGCATTTGCGGAAGAAGGCGTCGTGGTAGCCCACGCCCACGTGCTCGAACATGCCCACCGATACGATCCGGTCGAAGCGGCCGGGCGTCGCGCGGTAGTCCTCCAGGCGGTAGTCGTAGGCCTGGGGGTGGCCGGCGCGGGCGGCCAGTTCGCGCGCGCCCTTCAGCTGTTCCTCGGACAGCGTGATGCCGGTGGCGTGGCCGGCGCCGGCGACTTCGACCAGGTAGCGTGTCAGGCCGCCCCAGCCGCAGCCGATGTCCAGCACGCGGTGGCCGGGTTCGAGCAGCAGCTTGGCGGCGATGTGGCGCTGCTTGGCCCGCTGCGCCGATTCCAGGTCCTGCCCGGGGTGTTCGAAATAGGCGCAGGAATACTGACGCTGGTCGTCCAGGAAGAGCGCGTACAGGCGGTCGTCCAGATCGTAGTGGTGCGCGACGTTGGCCCGGGCGCGGCCGGGGCGGTTGTTCTGCAGGAAGCGCCGTATGGCCATGCGCATCGTGTCCAGCATCCGTACCGCGGCGCCGGGCCGCACCGCGTCGGCATCACGCAGCAGCAATTCCAGCACGTCGTAGATGCTGCCTTCGTCGACCACCAGCCTTTCGTCCATGAACAGTTCGCCCAGGCGCAGGTCGGGGTCCATCAGCAGCGCCAGCACGGCGCGGGTGTCGGTGAAGCGGATGGCGGCGCGCGGCGCGGTGCCGTCGCCGAAGTTCATCCGGCGGCCGTCGGGCAGGGTGACGTCCAGCGTGCCGCGCCGGACCAGGTCTTTCAGGGTGTTGGCAAGCAAGCGTTCCGCGTACGTTTGAAGCATCGTGGTTTCCGCGATGGGTCGACAGGACAGGGGGCTGCTACGGCCAGTGTAATGAATCCCCTGCGATGCGGCTTGGTTGATTTTTCTTCGGGCGGCTAGAAGAATGCGCCATGAGCTCGCCCGATACCGCTTTTTCGTTGCTGCTGGAACGCCTGTCCGATGCGCAGGCGCGGGCCGTGCGCGGCCGCATGACGGCGCGCGAGCTGGTGCGCGGCCAGACCTTGTTCGCGCAGGGGGACCCCAGTCCGCGCCTGTGGGTGATACGCGCGGGCCGGCTGCGCACCTATCACCTGGCGCCGTCGGGCGAGGAATTCACCACGGCCGTCTGGTCGTCCGGCCAGACCCTGGGGCTGCTGAGCACGCTGCTGGACCAGCCCCGCGCGATATCGTGCCAGGCGCTGGAACCGGCGTCGCTGCTGGCCATGGAGCGGGCGGACCTGCTGGCGCTGATGGAAACGGTGCCGGCCTTCGCCATCAACGTGGCGCGCGTGGCCGCCATGCTGGCGACCAACAGCATCGCGCGGTCCGGTCCCAGGGCACTGGATTCGGCCACGGCGAAGCTGGCGCGCATCCTGCACGATCTCGCGCTGGCCGCGCCCGGCTACGACGGGCATGGCGCCGAGATCGCGGGCGTGACCCGCGCGGACCTGGCCAAGATGGCCGGCATCAGCCGCACCTGGGCCAGCCTGAGGCTGGCCGCCCTGGAGCGCGCCGGCCTGGTCCTGCGCACGCGGGGCGGGCTGAGCGTGCCCGACGTGGCGCGGCTGGCCCGGCTTTATTCCGACGGATACTGAGGCGGCAGCAGCGCCAGGCACTCGACTTCCAGCAGCAGGTCGGGCTTGGCCAGCGCGGCCACGCCCACCAGCGTGCTGGCCGGAGGCTGGCCGGCGTCCAGGTACGGCGCGCGCACGCGCCGTATGGTCGCCACCGCTTCCTCGGTCAGGTCGCGCACGAAGTAATTGAGCTTGACCGCGTAGGTCAGCGCCGAGCCGGCTGCCTCGAGCGCCGTCGCCAGGTTCTCGAACACCTGCCGGGTCTGGGCGGCCAGGTCGCCCTTGCCGACGATGCTGCCGTCCGACGCGTAGGCCACCTGGCCCGAGACGACGATCAGCCGGTCCACCGGGGCGACGGCGACGTGGGTGAAGCCGTTGGGGGCGGGCAGGCGGGTGGGATTGATGAAAGAGACGTAGGGATGCATGGCGGCCGTCAGTTGAGCGTGATCCGGGTGCGTTCGATGATACGGGCATACAGCTCGCGCTGCCGGGTGGCGAACTCGGCGAACTGGGCCGGCGTCGAACCCGAAGGTTCGATGGCCGCCTGCTTCAGTGTGGCAGCGACGCCGGGGTCGGCCAGTGCCGCGCGCACGGCGGCGTTCAGGCGGCCGATGACCGGACCGGGCGTGCCGGCGGGCGCGACGATGCCGAACCACGAGTACAGGTCGACCTCGCCCGCGCCCTGTTCCTGCGCGGTGCCGATCTCGGGCGCCAGCGGCGAGCGCCTGGCGCTCAGGATGGCCAGGGCCTTGAGCTTGCCGGCCCGCACCTGCGGCAGCGTGGCGGCCAGAGTGTCCACCACCACGTCGACGTTGCCGCCCATCAGGTCCACCAGCGCGGGCGCGCTGCCCTTGTAGGGCACGTGCAGCAGGGTGGCCGACCGTTGCAGGCCCACCAGTTCCATGCCGATCTGGTTCGACGTGCCGGCGCCCATCGAGCCGTAGGCCAGCCCCTTGGGGCGCTCGCGCGCCTGGTCCAGCGCCTGGACCAGGGTGGTCCACGGGGCGTCGGGACGGGCGACGACCACGTTGGGCACGCTGCCCAGCAGCGAGACGTAGCCGAAGGAATCGGTGGGCGAATAACCCACGTCCTTCATCAGCAGGGGGTTGATGGCCAGCGTGGCGTTGCTGGCGACCAGCAGCGTATGGCCATCGGCCGGCGCTTTGGCCACCGACTGCGCGGCCACCACCGTGCCGGCGCCCGGGCGGTTGATGACGACCACCGCCTGGCCCAGTTGCCGGCTCATGCCGCCGGCGACCGTGCGGGCCAGCAGGTCGGTCGTGCCGCCCGCGGCGAAGGGCACGACGAGATTGATGGGGTGGCTGGGGAAATCGGCCGCAGCGGCGGGGGCCGTCGCGGTCAGGGCCAGGAGCGCGGCCAGCGCGGTACGCAGGGTTGTCATCGCAAGTCTCCACCTTGAATGGCGTCATTGTGAGGGGGCCGCCGCGGGGCTGTCGGTTAACTAGTTAACGCGCCGGCGTTTGCCTTGAAGGGGCCAGGAGTGAAAGAATGCCGGGCAGGCGATACCCGCCGCGCGCGTTCCTGGCGCGCGCAAGCATGTCCAACGGGGAGTCCTCATGAAAACAACGATAGATCGCCCAGTCTTCTTCACCGCTGCCGCGTTCATCCTGGCGCTGGTGGTCTGCGCCGTCTCGGCGCCGCGCGTCGTGGGGGACGTCTTCGACGCCATACAGCGCTGGATCCTGACGAACGCAAGCTGGTTCTACATCCTGGCGGTGGCCGTCATCCTGCTGTCGGTCGTGTTCATGGCCATGAGCCGCTACGGCAACATCAAGCTCGGCCCCGACCACAGCGAACCCGACTACCGGAATTTCACCTGGTTCGCGATGCTGTTCTCGGCCGGCATGGGGATAGGCCTGATGTTCTTCGGCGTGGCCGAGCCCGTCATGCACCTGGTGGCGCCGCCGGTGGGCGAGGCGGGCACGGTGACCGCGGCCCGCGAGGCGATGAAGATCACTTTCTTCCACTGGGGGCTGCATGCCTGGTCGCTTTACGCGATCGTGGCGCTGATCCTGGCCTATTTCAGCTACCGCCACAACCTGCCGCTCACGCTGCGCTCGGCGCTGTATCCCTTCATCGGCGACCGCATCCACGGCCCGCTGGGCAACGCGGTGGACATCTTCGCGATCATCAGTACCGTGTTCGGCGTCGCCACTTCGCTGGGGCTGGGCGTGGCGCAGATCAACAGCGGCCTGCACCACCTGTTCGGCATGCCCATCGGCACGACCACCCAGATCATCCTGATCGCCATCGCATGCGGGCTGGCGACCCTGTCGGTGGCCAGCGGGCTGGACCGTGGCATCCGCATCCTGTCCGAGCTCAACCTGTACCTGGCCGTGATCCTGCTGTTGTTCGTGCTGGCGGTCGGACCGACCATCTTCCTGCTCCAGAGCTTCCTGCAGAACACCGGCGCCTACCTGTCGGACATCGTCGCCAAGACCTTCAACCTCTACGCCTACCGCCCCACGGACTGGATAGGCGGCTGGACGCTGTTCTACTGGGGCTGGTGGATCGCCTGGTCGCCGTTCGTGGGGCTGTTCATCGCCCGCATCTCGCGCGGCAGGACCATACGCGAATTCGTGCTGGGCGTGCTGCTGGTGCCCACGGGCTTCACCTTCCTGTGGATGACGGTGTTCGGCGGTTCGGCCATCCACCTCGTGCTGTTCGAGCACCTGGACACCCTGGCCGACACGGTCAAGGCCGACAGTTCGCTGGCGCTCTTCGCCTTCCTCGAACACTACCCGTGGGGACACGCGATTTCCATGGTGGCTATCGCGATGGTGGTGGTGTTCTTCGTGACCTCGGCCGATTCGGGCGCGCTGGTGGTGGACCTGCTGGCCTCGGGCGGCGCCGAGTCCACGCCGGTATGGCAGCGCATCTTCTGGTCGGTGCTGACGGGCGTGGTGGCGGTGGCGCTGTTGTTGGCCGACGGGCTGCAGGCCTTGCAGACCGCGACCATCGCCAGCGCGCTGCCGTTCTCCATCGTGCTGCTGGCCTCGGTATGGGGCTTGTTCAAGGCGTTGAAGCTGGACGCCACCAAGCGTCGCATCCACCACCAGTCGCTGGCGCTTTCACGGCCGGCCGGAGGCGGGGAGCCGTGGGAATCGCGGCTGCGCAACATGGTCATGATGCCGCGCCGCGCCCACGTGCTGCGCTTTACCGCCGACGTGGTGCGGCCGGCCATGGAGGCCGTGGTGGAAGAGTTGCAGAAGCTGGGCTACGAGGCGCGCGTGCGCGACGGCGAAGACGGCGAGGTGGCGCTGGAGGTGGTGCACCAGGAAGCGCTGGATTTTTCCTATGCCGTGCGGCCGGAATCCTTCGTGCGCCCCGGCCTGACCGCCGCCGAGGTGCGCGACGAAGAGGGGCGCAAGTACTTCCGGGCCGAGGTCCACCTGCGCGAAGGGGGCCAGGACTACGACATCATGGGATGGAGCCGCGACGCCGTGATCGGCGACATCCTGGACCAGTACGAGCGCCACCGCCATTTCCTGCACGTGGCGCGCTAGGCCCTGCCAGGCAGCATCAGCCGGCCTTGCCCGCCTTCAGGGCCGCGCCCAGTTCGTCGTCGATCCGCTGGGCGCGGGCCGCCGCCGGGCGGCTGGTCAGGCGCTGCACGTAGCGCTGGTAGGCCGGCCGCTTCTCTATCGTGCCGAACATCATGCCCCAGGCCAGTTGCGAGCCCACGTAGACGTCGGCCGCGGTGAAGTCGTCGCCCGCCACGTAGCCATCGCCCGACACGGCCGTCTCCAGCACGTCCAGCACCTCGGCCAGCGTGCCGTAGCCCACCATGCGCCGCCGGTCCTCCGGCACGCTGATGCCCAGCGCCTGGTTGGTGACCGCCGCTTCCACGGGGCCGGCACAGAAGAACAGCCAGCGGTAGTAGGGGCCGCGCAGCGGGCTTTGCGGCGGCGGAGCGAGCCGGGCCTGGGGGAAGGCGTCGGCCAGGTAGGCGCAGATCGCCGCCGATTCGGTCACCACGGTGCCGCCATGGCGGATGGCGGGGACCTTGCCCATGGGATTGATGGCCAGGTAGTCGGGGCCCTTCATGGACGTGGCGAAGTCCAGCACCTCGGTGCGGTAGGGCTGGCCGACCTCTTCGAGCATCCAGCGCGCGATGCGGCCGCGGGACATGGGATGGGTGTAGAAGACAAGTTCATCGTTCATCGTGGAGTCCTGCATCGTCGGAGTCGTTCCAGGGAGCGTCGGATGGTACGGCAAGCTCGGCCCCGTCGACAATGGGGCCGAGCTGGGAGACGTCCAGCGGCTTGACCAGATGCAGGTCGAAGCCGGCCTGCGCGGTGCGTTGGCGGTCGTCCTCCTGGCCGTAGCCGGTCATGGCGATGAAGATGGTGCGCGCCAGCTGCGGGATGGCCTTGAAGGCCCGCAGCGCCGCGAAGCCATCCATGGTGGGCATGGCCAGGTCGATGAAGACGAGATGCGGCTGGAAGCTGGGTGCCATGCGCAGCGCCGCCTCCGCGGTATACAGCGGGCGGGCCTGGTGGCCGTTGATCTCCAGCAGCATGGCCAGGCTGTCGGCCGAATCGCGGTTGTCGTCCAGCACGAGGATGCGCCTGGCGGCCGAGGTCCGGCGCGAGGTCGGGGACATGGGGCGCACGGGCGCCGCCGGCTCGGCCAGGGGCAGGCGGATCGTGAACGTGCTGCCCAGGCCGGGGCCCGTGCTGGATGCCGAGATGGCGCCGCCGTGCATGCGCACCAGCGAGCGGCACAGGGTCAGGCCTATGCCCAGTCCGCTGTCGGTCGGGTTGGTATCGCGGTCTTCCTGCACGAACAGCTGGAAGACGGCCTCCAGCGCATGTTCGGGCATGCCGCGGCCCTGGTCGCGTACCTCGATCAGCGCCGACCGGCTCTGCCGCGTGGCGCGGATGGCGATGGCCGTGCCCGGCGGCGAGAACTTCGAGGCGTTGTGCAGCAGGTTGTGGAGCACCTGCACCAGCCGCGTCATGTCGCCCTTCACCGTCAGCGGTTCGGCCGGAAGGTCCACGTCTATGCGCTGCTCGCGGGCATCGGTGTGGAAGCGCGAGGATTCGATGCCGCGTTCGACGACGGTGCGCATGTCCACCGGGGCCAGGCGCAGCTCGATCTTGCCGGAGGTGATGCGGCCGATGTCCAGCAGGTCGTCGACCAGGCGCGACAGGTGCGTGATCTGGCGATCGATCATGTCGCGGCAGCGGGCCGCGGTGGGGCCGACGTCGGGGTCCTTCTGCAGGATGCCGATGGCGTTGCGCACCGGCGCGAGCGGATTGCGCAGTTCGTGGCCCAGGGTGGCCAGGAATTCGCTCATGCGCCGGTTGGCCAGTTCCAGCTCTTCCAGGCGCTTGCGCTCGCTCATGTCGCGCACGATCTTGGCGTAGCCGCGCAACTGGCCGGCCTCGTCGTGGACGGCGGTGGTGGTCACGTTGGCCCAGAACAGCGAAGCGTCCTTGCGCTGGCGCCAGCCTTCTTCCTCGTAGCGGCCCCCCGCCTGCGCGATGCGCAGCACCCGGTCTGGGCCTTCGGCGGCCGCGTCGTCGGCGGGATGGAACATGGAGAAGTGCCGGCCGATGACCTCGTCCCGCCGGTAGCCGGTGATCTGCGTGGCGCCGATGTTCCAGCTCGTGATCATGCCTTCGGTGTCGAGCATGTAGATGGCGTAGCCTTCCACGCCTTCGAGCAGCAGCCTGAACCGTTCCTCGCTCTGCCGCAGCGCCTCGGTCTGCCGGCGGCGCTCGTTCAGGTTGCGGGTGATCTTGACGTAGCCCTTGAGCGTGCCGGACGCATCCCGCAGCGCGGTGATGACGACGTTGGCCCAGAAGGTCGAGCCGTCCTTGCGCACGCGCCAGCCTTCGTCTTCGAAGCGGCCGTGCAGGGCGGCTTCTTCCAGTTCGTAGCGGGGCCAGCCGCGCGCCACGGCCTCGGCCGTGTAGAAGACGGAAAAATGCCTGCCCAGGATCTCGTCGGCCGCATAGCCCTTGATCTTGGCGGCACCGGCGTTCCAGGTCCTGACGCGGCCGTCGGGAGACAGCATGAAGATGGCGTAGTCCTCGATGGCGTCCACGAGCATGCGGAAGCCGATGTCCGTATCGCTTCCGGGCCCCGTCGTCGCCACGCCGGGAGGGGGTTCCTTTTCCTCGGCCTGGAGGCGGGCCGATTCCATGGCTGAGAAGCTCAAGGCGTCACCTCGTCGTGCTCGAACAGCGAGTCTATACACGCTCTTTCAAGGGGCCTGTAACAAGGTGAATCGCCCTACGATGGAAATAATTGACATGATGTCAAATAAAGAATAACTTAATTGATAGGGTGATATTTAATGTGAGGAGACTCCCTTGGCCACTACCGACAAGCCGGTCGTCACGGCCGGCATGAGAGGCGCGTCGTGGGACCCGCGGCTGATGAGCCGGCCGTACAGGGTGGTGCCCTATGCGCTGGGCACGGCCGACGGCCAGCGCACGCTGGGTTTTCTGTTCACCACGGCCGAGTCCGGAAAGACGGTCGTGTCGCTGATGCATCCGCGGGAAATGGCGGTGACGCACTACATGGTGCCTCATGTGCTGGATGCCGGCTGTGCCTGCTGGGTGCAGGGATCGAGATCCATCGGCAACGACCTGCGGCTCGAGCACGAGGTGGCCTTGTTCGACGTGGCGGCGGGCATGGCGCACCTGCGGTCGCTGGGCTACGAGAAAATCGTGCTGCTGGGCAACTCGGGCGGCGCCGGCCTGTACACGCTGTACAACCAGCAGTCGTCGCTGCCGGCCGCGCAGCGCATCGCCCGCACGCCGGGTGGTCGGCCCACCGCCCTGGCCGAGCTGGAGATGCCGCGCGTCGACGGCATCATCCTCTTGTCCCCGCATCCCGGGCAGGGCAGGCTGCTGATGTCCGGCATCGACCCGTCGGTGGTGTCCGAGGACGATCCCCTGGAAACCGATCCCGCGCTGGATCCCTTCTCGCGGGACAACGGCTACGATGCCGGGACGGGCGCCGCGTCCTACGACCCGGCATTCGTCCGGCGCTACCGCGCCGCCCAGGCCGAGCGCGTGGCGCGCATCGACGCCCGCGCGCGCGAACTGCTGCGGCGCAAGGCCGAGGCCCGGGCGAAGGTCAAGGCGGGCGGGGCGTCCATGGCCGAGCAGCGGATCGCGGCGCACGCGCCCATCTTCCAGGTGTGGCGCACCGATGCGGATCTGCGGTCGTGGGACATTTCCCTGGATCCGTCGGACCGCAGGACGGGATCGCTGTGGGGCAGGAACCCGCTGGTCTCGAACTGGGGCAGCGTGGGGTTCGGCCGGGTGGTCACGCCCGAGTCCTGGCTGTCGACGTGGTCGGGGCTGTCGTCCAACGCCGCGCTGGAGAAGACGGCGGGCGCCATCACCCAGCCCACGCTGCTGGTGGAGTACACCGGGGACCAGTGCACCTTCCCGGCCGACATCCGGGCGATCCACGAACAGATCGGCGCAGCGGACAAGCGTCACCTGCGGGTGCGCGGCAATCACCACGGCCTGGCGCTGGCGCCGGGCGAGGAGCCCGGCCAGCGCATCGCCGGGCGCGCGGCCGGCGAGTGGTTGCGCGAAAAGATGGCCTAGCGCGGGAATGGAGATGGGTGGAGACATGATCGACGTGGAACCGAGAGTCCGGCTCGAAGGCGTGCGCTATCCCGACGCCGGCCGCCTGCGCCGCTACGCGGAGCTGGGGCTGCTGGGCGGCGAGACGCTGGCGGGCGCGTTCGCCCGTTCGTTCGCGTTGCACGCCGACCGGCCGGCGCTGGTGGGCCCGCGGCTGCGGATGAGCTATCGCGAACTGGACCGCGACAGCGACCGGCTGGGCGCGGCCATGCTGGCGCTGGGGCTGGTCCGGCTCGACCGCGTGCTGCTGCAGAGCGGCAATTGCGCCGAACTGCTGGTGGCCTTCCTGGCCTGCCTGAAGGCGGGCCTGATTCCCATCTGCGCGCTGCAGGCCTTCCGCAAGCTGGAAGTGAGCTATCTGGCCAAGCTGGCCGATGCCCGCCTGCACCTCGTCCAGGGCGACGACGCCCGGTTCGACGACGTGGCCTTCGCGCGCGAGATGCAGGAGGCCGTGCCCACGCTGCGCCACATCGTGCAGGCGCGGGGCGAGCCGCGCGCCGGCGCGCACGGGCTGCGCCGGCTGATCGATGGCATGCCCTGGGAACGCGCCAGGACGATGCTGGCGGATGTCGAACACGACCCCTGGCAGGTGGCGGTGTTCCAGTTGTCCGGCGGTACGACCGGCGTGCCCAAGATCATCCCGCGCTTCCAGAGCGAATACCTGTACAACATGCGGGCGGTTGCCGCCTGCAACGGCTATACCCGCGACGACGTGCTGTTCTTCCCCACGCCGTACATGCACAACCTGAACATGGGCTGCTGCTTCGGCCCCTTCCTGTTGTGCGGCGGCGCGGTCACGGTGGCGCCCGACCTGGCCGAGGAAACGCTGCGCGCGCTGGTCCGCGAGCATCGTCCCACCTGGTTCGGCGCGCCCGGCCCCATCCTGACGCGCATCGCGCCCGAGCTGGCCCGCGCCGACGAGGGCGAGAAGGCGCGCCGGCGCTTCATCACCTCGAAGAACGCGGGCGGCATGGCGCGGCTCACGGGTTCGCCCGCGCGGCACATCTTCGGCATGACCGAGGGCGTGATCATGTTCACGCGGGAAGACGACCCGTGCCATCTGAACGATGGTTCGGTCGGCCGGCCGGTGTCCGAGCACGACGAAGTGAAGATCGTGCGCCAGGGCACCGAAGAGCCGGTGGCCGACGGCGAGATCGGCGAGGCGCTGTTCCGCGGCCCGTACACGATCCAGGGCTACTACAAGTCCGCCGCCGAGGACGCGCACCGCTTCACGGCCGATGGCCACTATCGCTCGGGCGACCTGATGTCCAGCCGGATCGAGGGCGGCAGGCGCTACTACTTCTTCCAGGGCCGCATCAAGGACGTGATCGACCGCGGCGGCGAGAAGATCAACGCCGAGGAGGTCGAGGGCGTCGTCAGCCGTCATCCCGCCATCCTGAACTGCGCGCTGGTCGGCATGCCCGATCCCGTCTATGGCGAGAAGGCCTGCCTGTTCGCCACGTTGCGGCCGGCGGCGCGCGCGCCGGACGTCGAGGAACTGGGCCGCTTTCTGCACGACGAAGGGCTGGCCAAGTACAAGTGGCCCGAACGCATCGAGGTCCTGGCGGATTTCCCGCTCTCGGCCTCCGGCAAGCTCAGCAAGCAGATCCTGCGCGAACGGATCGCCGCCATCCTGGCGCGGCCAAACGAGGAACTTCCGACATGAACACCGAAGCGCTTTCCCCTTTGCGATTGCACGGCGTGCATCACACCGCGCGCCCCACCTGGAAACTGTCCGAGACGGTGCGCTTCTATCGCGACCAGCTCGGCCTGCCGCTGGTGCACGCGATTTCCGCGCGAGGCTGGGGGCAGGACGACCACGCCGACTTCCTGCACTTCTTCTTCGACAGCGGCAACGGCAGCACCATCGCGTTCTTCTACTACATCGGCACGAAGCGCCCGGACAAGCTGCGCGTAAACGACCATTACCAGGAACGCGCGACGCACACCGCGTGGCGGGTGCCGGACGAGGCCGAGCTGTTGCGGTGGCGCGCGCGCGTGGAGGCCGCCGGCATTCCGCTGCGCTACCAGATCCGCCACGAGGTGATCGAGTCCATCTACTTCAACGATCCCAACGGCTACCCCATCGAGATCACGACCCAGTTGCGGCCCTTCGGCCAGGCCGACGCGGACGATGCCGCCCGCACGCTGCAGGCCGCGATGGCATTGGAGGCGGGGCAGGGCGAGCGCCTGGACGGCATCGAGCCCGTGTGGCGGCGCAAGGCGGCGGGGCTGGACGATGCCGGGCGGCCGGCCGGCGTGGCCTCGGTATACGTGCTGGACGTGCCCGAGTTCGCCCCGCTGCTGGAGGATGCGCGCGCCCGCGGCTACGCGGTGTGCCGCGCCGCGGCCGGCTACGCCCGCATCGACGGCACGCCGGGCCTGCGCTTTCGCCGCAAGGAGCTGGGCTTCAAGCCCGCCCTCTGGTACGGCGCGCTGACGGGCGGCCTGGCGGGCCGCATCGCCGCGTTCGACATGGACACCCTTGCCATCGATCCGACGGAGTCGCCATGAAAGTCACCATCGTCGGCGGAGGGCCGTCGGGACTGTTCCTGTCCATCCTGCTCAAGCAGCGCTTGCCGCACGTCCAGGTCGACGTGCACGAGCAGAATCCGGCGGGCGCGACCTTCGGCTTCGGCGTGGTGCTGGCCGATACCGGCCTGGCCTCGCTGCGCGAGGCGGCGCCCGAGGTGGTCGAGGACCTGATGGGCGCCATGCGCTTCAACGACCGCCAGACCATCGTCATGCGCGAGCGGCCCATCGTCGTGCGCCGGCCGGGGGCGGGTGGCGGCGCCATCCCGCGCATCGACCTGCTGCGCATCCTGCAGGACCATGCCCGCCGGCTGGACGTGGACATGCGCCACGAGCACCGGCTGGCCGACGTCCGCGCGCTGGACGCCGACCTGGTGGTGGGCGCGGACGGCGTGAACTCGACGCTGCGCGCGGCCGACGAAGCCGCTTTCGGCACGACGCACGGCCGGCTGACCAACCACTTCGCCTGGTACGGCGTGGACAAGGCCTTCGAGACGCCGGCGCTGGTGTTCCGCGAATGGCGGGGAGGCTGCTTCGTCGCGCACTACTACCCGTATTCGGCGGCGATGAGCACCTTCGTGGCCGAGTGCGACGACCGGACCTGGGTCGAATTCGGCATGGAAGCGATGGACGCGCGGGCGCGGCAGACCCTGTTCGAGGAAGTGTTCGCGCCGGAGCTGGGCGGACATGGGCTGGTATCCAACCATTCCAGCTGGCGCCAGTTCCCGGTGGTCCGCAATCGTGCCTGGCATGCGGGCAACCGCGTGCTGCTGGGCGATGCGTTGGCCAGCGCGCATTTCTCCATCGGCTCGGGCACCCGCATCGCGATGGAGGACGCCGTCGCGCTGGCCGAGGCGCTGCGCCAGCGGCCGGAGGACGTCGGCGGCGCGCTGGAGTCGTACGTGGCGTCGCGCAAGCCTGCCAAGCAGCGGCTCATCCGCGCCTCGGAAGCGTCGTACAACTGGTACGAGCGCGTGCGCGAATGGATGCGGATCGAGTCGCCGCACGAATTCGTCTACCGCTTCATGACCCGCACGGGGCGGGTCGATCGCGATCGCCTGAAGCTCCAGTATCCGGACCTGGTCCGCGAGATGGAGGAGGCCGGCGTGGCGGCGCTGGCCGGATAGGCCGCGGGGGCCGGAATGGCGCGGAAATTGCCGCCCTGGCAATAATTCCCTACGATAGTGCCGTTTCCATCCGTCCCGCCCGCCATGCCCGCCCCCAAGAAGGCCGCCGCCCAGGCCCCCGTTCCCCGCCGCCGCGGCCGGCCGCCCAAGGTCGAATCGCCGATCACCGCCGAGCCCATGCTGAGCCGCTGGGCCATCCTTCAGCGCGCGATAGACCTGGCCAAGAGCATGCCGCTGGACCAGATCTCGATGGTGCAGCTGGCGCGGGACTTCGGCGTGGCGCCCGGCCTCATCCACTACTACATGGGCGGCCGCGACAAGCTGGTATCGGGCGTCCTGAACGACTACTACCGCCAGCGGGTCGAGAAGCTGCCCCCGCTGACCGGCGACTGGCGCTCCGACGTCGAGACCATCGCCCGGCTGAGCTTCGCCGTGGCCATCGCCAACCCGGGCGCCAGCATGTACGTGGCCTCGCACAACCGCTACCGCCTGTTCCAGGACGTCGAACCGGACGAGACCGACTACGGCATGGTGTTCTTCAACCACATGGCCTCGGCCATCATGCAGGGCGGCTTCACGCACGACCAGGTGGCGCTGGCTTATCACCTGATCGCCCAGTACCTGGTGGGCGCCAGCATGGCCGAGGCATCGCGGCAGATGCCGGCCTATCACGAGGACTTCATCCGGACCCGCCTGGAGTCGGCGGCCCCGTATCCCGCCGCGCGCGCCATCAGCCGCTCGTTCGCCCGCCTGAGTTCGGCCATTGCCTTCGACGAAGGGCTGCGCATCACGCTGGACGGCATCGCCGCCTGGCGCGCGAACGCCAGGGGCGCGAAGCGTACCCGCAAGTCCGCCTGACTGTTTCCCGTTTCGTGTTTCCCGCCTCCGTATAAACCATTATTTGATATGCAATCAATTATTCGTACATTAATTGAATGCATATCAAATAATGGCCGCGGAACGGACATCGCCCAGGTTGTCCACGCGTACCGGAGGAGACACGAAATGGATCGCAAACTGGCCTGCGCCGCCGCGCTGGCGGGCATCCTGGCCGCGGCGCCGGCGGGTGCCGCCGAGACCTATCCGACCCGCATGGTGAAAATGGTGGTGCCGTCCATCGCCGGCAGCGCCCCGGACATCATCGCGAGATTGGTGGCCGAACGGCTGACCGCGGCCTGGGGCCAGCAGGTGGTGGTGGAGAACCGCCCCGCCGGCAACGGCATCGCGGCCATGCAGGAACTGGCCCAGGCCGCGCCCGACGGCTACACGCTGGGGCTGTTCCACGCCGCGGCGGCCGTGACCACGCCGGTGATGTACAAGGAAGCCCGCTTCGACGTCGAGCGCGATGCCGAAACCGTGGCCACCGTCGCCTATACGCCCATGCTGTTCGTCGCCAATGCCCAGGCGCCCTACCGGAACGTGGCCGGGATCCTGGCCGCGGCCCGCGCCAAACCCGACGACGTCGTCATCGGCAGCCCCCGCCGCGGCTCCGTTCCCCACCTGACGTCCGAGATGATGGGCCAGTACGGCCACGTCCGCTTCCGGCAGATCGGTTTCAGCGGAACCACCCAGGCGATCCAGGCGCTGATCAAGGGCGACATCCCGCTGTACGTCGACGGCACCGCGCCGCTGCTTCCGCTGGTGCGCAGTGGCCGCATCAAGGCCATCGCCGTCACGGCCGACGAAGCGCTGCCCGGGCTGGAAGGCATTCCGCTGGCCAAGGATGCCGTGCCCGGCACCGTCGCCTCCGGCTGGTTCGCCATGTTCGCCCCCAAGGGCACGCCCCAGGCCGTGATCGACCGGGCCAGCGCCGACGTCAACGCGGCACTGCGCCAGGGCCCCTTCGCCGCACGCCTGGCGGAACTGGGCACCTATCCGATGATCAAGTCCCACGCCCAGGCCCGCGACTTCATCCGCAGCGAAAAGAAGCGCTGGGAAGAAGTCATCGCCGAAGCCGGCGTAAAACCCGAGTAACGAGGCACTCCCCCGCTCGCGCGGGCCCCCTCAAGGGGGCGAAACCGGCGGACTGGCAAAGCCAGATCCGCGGTTTCCTGGGTCTAGGGAAACCATCGTGGACTGAAGCACGGTTGCTACCGCTGGCAGCCAGCGAAGCACCGGCACCACAACCCAAGACAGCGGTACTAGACCCAGGATGCGGTGGATCCGGCTCCGCCGGTCCACCCGCATCGCCCCCTGGGGGGCGCGCGTCAGCGCGTAGGGGGGGACCTCTTAGGCAGCCATCGCCACAGGACGGCGGCGGCGGCCAGGCCCAGGGTACCCACCGACGCCACCCCTATGGTCAGCGACGCCACGGCCGTGATGGCCGACAGGATGACCGGCCCCAGGCTGTTGCCCACGTCGGCGATCAAACGCCAGATGCCCAGGAACTCCGTGCGGCCATGGGCGGGCGACGAATCGGCGCCCAGGGTCATGACGATGCCCGAGCTGATGCCGTTGCCGAAGCCCAGGATCAGCGACACGATCAGGAAGGGCACCACGCCGGTGGTGAGCGAGGTGGCCATCAGCGCGCCGCCCATCAGCAGCACGGACGGCAGTGCGACCCAGAGCCGGCCGTGCCGGTCCATGATGGTACCGGCCGGGTAGAACACCGACATGTCGATGGCGGCGACCAGGCCGTAGATGATGGAGGCGGAAGCGGGGGCCAGTCCGAGGTGGTCGGCCCATAGCGGGATCACGACCTGGCGCGACGAGCGCAGCGCGCTGACCAGCAGGATGCCCAGGCCCAGGGTCAGGAAGACCTTGGCATGGTCGCGCGCGATGTCCTGAACCCGCGGCTTGGCGCGGGCGGTGGCGGCATGGCTTTCGCCGGTCATCTCGGGCGCCAGCCAGGCGATCAGGCCGGCGCCCGCGATCGCGACGGCCGCCACCCAGTACGCCCCGTCCAGGCCCACGAAGTGGATCATGGCCGCGCCGGCGAAGGGGCCGATGAAGACCCCTATCCGGTTGGTGCCGCCCAGTGTCGAGAGCGCCCGCGCCCGCATATAGGACGGCACGGCATCGATCAGATAGGTCTGGCGGGCCAGCATGAACACCGAGGCGGCCATGCCCACCAGGAAGACGCCCACGCCCAGCATCCAGGCGTGGGTGGCGAAGATGCACAGCAGCAGAGCCACCACGCTGAACGCCGCCGCGCCGGCCATGGACCGCCGTTCCCCATGGCGGGACGTGATCATGGCGGCCGGGATGTTGCTGACCAGCGAGCCTATGCCCATCAGCGATACGATCAGGCCGGCCAACGCCACCGACGCGCCGAGTTCGCGGGCGCTGAGCGCGATGACCGGAAGGATGGCGCCGTTGCCGACGCCGTAGAGGACGGATGGACCGAATGCCGGGACGGCGATCTGCTTGAGGCTGAAGGGGGTGTCGCTGCGCGGCGCTGTCATTGCGGGGGAAGGGGCTGGGGGCGGGGCCGGCGGGCGCCGCGTGTGGACGATGCCGCAATTGTCGCGCAAATCGGCGCCGGCGGCCGGCCCCCTTTGGCGCCGCTAGACGATGTCGTCCCGGCTGCGGCCGCCCACCGTGGCCATCCAGCTCGCCACGAAAGCGCCGATCAACATGGCGGCGAAGGCCCACAGGGCGAAGGCGGCGGCCGCCTTGCGCGCGGTGTCCGCCGCCTGCCGCGCGGTCTGCTCGGCCTGCTGGGCCGCCTGCCGGGCGCGGGCGACGACGTCGTCCACCCGCTTCTCGGCGGTGGCCGGGTCGGCGCCGGTCTGCGCCGCGACGACCCGCGCCAGATAGCCGCGGTCCTCGGGGTTCAATTCCCCGCGGGCCAGGCTGGCGGCGACGATGCGGCCGACTTCCGCCCGCGCCGCGCCGGGATCGCCGGCCGGATTGGGCTGCTCGCCCCGCAGCAGCAGGTCGGCCACATACTCGGTCGGCATGCCGCCCTGGTTGGCTTGCATCGCCTGGCCGGCGGCCGCCGTGGCGGCGGCGCCGGTGCCCGCGGCGATGGTCGCTCCCGCCTTCGCGGTACCGGCCGCGGCCGACATCAGCGCCGAGCCGACCACGATGGCGCTGACGACGGCGCTCAGCGCCCACACCAGGAAGCCGTGCGCGGTGTCGCGGAAGTAGGTCTCGTCGGTGTGGATGCCGACCCACTTGGTGCGCAGCCGGCCGGCCAGGTAGCCGCCCAGGCCGTACGCGACGATGTGGGTCAGGATCATCCACACGACGGCGCCTATGCCCAGTGTCGTGGCCGAGGCGCCTTCGCCGGACCAGGGCGACATCGAGACGAAGCCCAGTCCCGCGCCGCCGGCCAGCAGCATGAAGGAAACCGCCGAGGCGATGACGGCGCCGGCGATGATGGCGGCCCACGAGACGGCCGAAGCGGGGGATTCGTTCGCGCGCGCCAGCGCGGGGTTGGAGACGTAAGAATTACCTGCGGATGTAGCGTTTTCCATGAGGTGGCCTTTTCTTGTGATCGGAAGGAGGCGTGGGCCGCGAAGCGGCGCGGGCGCTAGTGCCAGAACAGGGCGAGCAGGATGATGATGGGAATGGGGACGCCCAGGAGCCAGAGCAGGATGGCGCGCATAAGATCTCCGATAAGAGAGTGGATGGACGGCGGCGGGCACGAGTGCCCACCGCGGGCGTTCCGATTGCGCAAGCGCCGTGCCCGGTCGAGCCGGAAAGGCGCGCTCGTGGCCGGATCGTGGCGGGCGCCGGGGCCGCGTGCGGTCTTCGTTGTGCATGGGCATGCATGACGAGGCCGCCTTCCCGCCGTTTCCACCCGGGCGCCGACCGGGCCGGCAGTGATAAAATCCCACTCCGCATTGTGAAAGCCGCGGTTCCGGGGCCGGGAGGCCCGGGCCGCCACGGCATTCGCGAGGACGCGATTCTTCAGGCAATCGAAACCGGCGCGCGGGTGCCAGGGCGCACGCGCGACGTCCCCCTGCATGGCCGCCCGTGCCATGCCCGGCCCCCCGGGGGGTTGTCCGAGAATCTCCGCTACTTCCGTAATCGAGTGAGATTCAATAAAGAATGTCTACCACGTCGAAGATCATCTACACCCTCACTGACGAAGCGCCTGCACTGGCGACGTACTCGCTGCTGCCCATCGTCCAGGCTTTCACCCGTTCCGCCGGCGTCGACGTCGAAACGCGGGACATCTCCCTTTCCGGCCGCATCATCGCCGTGTTCCCCGAGTACCTGACCGACGCGCAGAAGATCTCGGACGACCTGGCCTACCTGGGCCAGTTGGCGACCACGCCCGAAGCCAACATCATCAAGCTGCCCAACATCAGCGCCTCGATCCCGCAGCTCAAGGCCGCGATCAAGGAACTGCAGCAGAAGGGCTACAAGCTCCCGGACTATCCGGACGAGGTGAAGAACGACACCGACAAGGACGTCAAGGCCCGCTACGACAAGATCAAGGGCAGCGCCGTGAACCCGGTCCTGCGCGAAGGCAACTCCGACCGCCGCGCGCCGCTGTCGGTCAAGAACTACGCCCGCAAGCACCCCCACAAGATGGGCGCCTGGAGCGCCGATTCGAAGTCGCACGTCGCCCACATGGAAAGCGGCGACTTCTACGGCAGCGAAAAGTCGGCCGTGATCCAGAATGCCGGCAACGTCCGCATCGAGCTGGTCGGCAAGGACG
This sequence comes from Pigmentiphaga kullae, assembly GCF_004216695.1. Classification (GTDB taxonomy): domain Bacteria; phylum Pseudomonadota; class Gammaproteobacteria; order Burkholderiales; family Burkholderiaceae_B; genus Pigmentiphaga; species Pigmentiphaga kullae. The sequence continues at coordinate 562,196 of NZ_SGXC01000001.1, read as the reverse complement.
GCAGCACCAAGGTCCTGAAGGAAAAGACGGCGGTCAAGGCGGGCGAGATCATCGACGCCTCGACCATGAGCAAGAAGGCGCTGGCCAGCTTCATCGAAGCCCAGATCGAAGACGCCAAGAAGCAGGGCGTGCTGTTCTCGGTGCACCTGAAGGCCACCATGATGAAGGTCTCGGACCCCATCCTGTTCGGCCAGGTGGTCTCCGTGTTCTTCAAGGACGTGCTGGCCAAGCACGCCGACGCGCTCAGGCAGGTGGGCTTCGACCCCAACAACGGCCTGGGCGACCTGTACGCCAAGATCAAGGACCTGCCGGCCGACAAGCAGGCCGAGATCGAAGCCGACATCAAGGCCGAATACGCCAAGCGGCCCGAGCTGGCCATGGTGAACTCCGACAAGGGCATCACCAACCTGCACGTGCCCAGCGACGTCATCATCGACGCCTCGATGCCCGCCATGATCCGCGAGTCGGGCAAGATGTGGGGTCCGGACGGCCAACTGCACGACGCCAAGGCCGTGGTGCCGGATCGCTGCTACGCCGACGTCTATCAGGTCGTCATCGAGGATTGCAAGAAGAACGGCCCGTTCGATCCGGTCACGATGGGCACCGTACCCAACGTCGGCCTGATGGCCCAGGCCGCCGAGGAATACGGTTCGCACGACAAGACCTTCCAGCTCCCGGCCGACGGCACGGTGCGCGTGGTCGACGAAGCGGGCAAGGTGCTGCTGGAGCAGCCGGTCGAAGCCGGCGACATCTTCCGCATGTGCCAGACCAAGGACGCCCCGGTGCAGGACTGGGTCAAGCTGGCCGTCAGCCGCGCCCGCGCCACCGGCGTGCCTGCCGTGTTCTGGCTGGACAAGAATCGCGCCCACGATGCCCAGGTCATCGCCAAGGTCGAGAAGTACCTGAAGGACCACGACACCAGCGGCCTGGACATCCGGATCCTGTCGCCGGTCGAGGCCACCAGGCTGTCGGTCGAGCGCATCCGCAAGGGCCAGGACACCATCTCGGTCACCGGCAACGTGCTGCGCGACTACCTGACCGACCTGTTCCCCATCATGGAGCTGGGCACCAGCGCCAAGATGCTGTCCATCGTTCCGCTGATGGCCGGCGGCGGCCTGTTCGAAACCGGCGCCGGCGGTTCGGCGCCCAAGCACGTGCAGCAGTTCCTGGAAGAAGGTTTCCTGCGCTGGGATTCGCTGGGCGAATTCCTGGCCCTGGCCGCTTCCATCGAACACCTGGCCGACACGTACAAGAACGCCAAGGCCAAGGTGCTGGCCACCACGCTGGACCAGGCCACCGGCAAGTTCCTGGACGAGGACAAGTCGCCCGCCCGCAAGGTCGGCGGCCTGGACAACCGCGGCAGCCACTTCTACCTGGCCCTGTACTGGGCCCAGGCCCTGGCCGCCCAGACCGGGGACAAGGAACTGCAGGCCGCGTTCGCGCCCATCGCCAAGGAACTGGCCGACAACGAAGCCAAGATCGTGGCCGAACTGGGCGCGGTGCAGGGCAAGCCGAACGACATCGGCGGCTACTACCGTCCCAGCCCCGAGCTGACCAGCAAGGCCATGCGTCCCAGCGCCACGCTGAACGCGGCCCTGGCCAAGCTGGGCTAAAAAGCCCCCCTACGCGCCTACGCGCGCCCCGGCAGGGTGAGCCCCCAGCCGCCACGCGGCAGCCCCCCGATGGGGCGGGGACCCGCCTTGGGGCGGCCCGGCGCCGGGTCCCCGGGGCGGCACTGGCGGACCGGCAAAGCCGGATCCGCGGTGCCCTGGGTTGGATGGATGTTCGTTGCGGTCTGAATGAAAAACGACCTTGCGGGCGTTTTTCATTTGTGGGTCAAGTGAGGTCGTGCGGGATTAGTAGGTGGCGCGTCCGCCGGACAGGTCGAAGACCGCACCCGTGCTGAAGCTGCACGCCCGCGATGACAACCAGGCCAGCATGGCGGCCAGTTCTTCCACTTCGCCGAAGCGGCCCATGGGGATTTTTTCCAGCAGCCGCTGCGTGCGTTCCGGCGCGATCTCGATGTTGCGGCAGGTCATGGGCGTGTTCAGCACGGTGGGCGCGACGCAGTTGACCAGCACGCCGCTGGCGGCGAATTCCTTGCCCAGGCTCTTGGTCAGCGCGATGACGCCGGCCTTGGCCGCGGAGTAGGAAGGCGTGTAGGGATTGCCTTCCTTGCCGGAGGTCGAGCCGACGTTGACCACGCGCCCGTATCCCGCCTGCGCCATGATGGGCATCACGGCCCGGCAGCAGTGGAAGGTGCCGGTCAGGTTGACGGCCAGGACGTCGTCCCAGTCGGCCAGCGACGACGAGGCCAGCGGGCCGGGCGGACGGATGATCCCCGCATTGTTGATCAGCACGTCGATCCGCCCCCAGCGGGCAAGGACGGCCTGGGCCGCCTGTTCCACCTGCTCGTGGCGCCGCACGTCCACCGTGCGCTGATCGATGCCGTCGGCCCGGGCCAGGGAGGCGGCCGACGCCCGCAGGGCCTCGGCGCCGGCATCCCACATCGACACTCGCGCGCCGGCGCCCAGCAGGTCCTGCGCGATGCGCAGCCCCACGCCGCTGGCCGCGCCGGTCACGACGGCCACCTGTCCCGAAAAATCGTATTTGACCACCTGTCTCTCCCTGTCCTTGCCTGATGCTGCTAGTAACCCGCCTTGATGCCCGCGGATTCCGCGAGCCTGCGATAGAGCCGCGTTTCCTTTTCGAGGAAGGCGCGGAAGTGCGCCGGCGACGTGTCCGCCGGCACGCCGGCGTTCTCGAGTACGCGGTCGCGCACCGCCGGGTCGCGCAGACTGCGGTCGATGGCCGAGGCCAGCACGTCGATGCGCGCGGCCGGCGTCCGTGCGGGCACCAGATAGCCTTGCCAGGCGGCGATGTCCATGCCGGCGATGCCGGATTCCTTCATCGTCGGGATGTCGGGCGCCAGCGCGGGCCGGGCATCGCCGGTCACCGCCAGGATCTTCATCTCGCCGTTGCGGTGCCGGGGAAAGACCGAGTTCATGTCCGAGAACACCAGCTGCACCTGTTCGCCCAGCACGCCCACGATGGCGGGCCCCAGGCCCTTGTAGGGAACATGCAGGAGCCTGGTCCCGGTGGCGGACTGGAACAGTTCGCCGGCGAAATGGGGTTGGCTGCCCATGCCGGACGAGGCATAGGTGAGTTCGCCCGGGCGCCGCCGGGCCTGCGCCAGCACGTCCTGGATAGAGTCCAGGCCCGAGCCGCGCCGCGCGGCGATGCAATAGGGCGCGGTGAACATCAGGCTGACCGGCGCGAGCGCATCCAGCAGGCCCCGGCCCGAACGCTGCAGCGTCGCGCCGCGTTCGCGCAGCAGGACCGCGCTGGTGACATAGCTGCCCGTGGCCACGTACATCGTGTAGCCGTCGGGTTCGGCGCGGGCGGTGCCCTCCGCCGCCAGCGTGGTGCCGGCTCCGGGCCGGTTCTCCAGCACGATGGGCTGGTGAAGTTCCGCCTCCATGCTGCGAAAGAGGATGCGGGCCAGCAGGTCCGCGCCGCCGCCGGGGCTCAGGCCCAGCAGGGCCTTGACCGGCCGCGCGGGAAAGGTTTCCCCGAACGCGGGCCGGACGGTGATGGCGGCGCCGGCGGCGATGCCCAGGAAGGTCCGTCGTGTCAACATGATGTCTCCTTGTCCGCGCCCTTCGCGCGCGTGTTTTCTTTCATCGGTGCAGGAACATGGCCGAGATCTTCTCCGCGGCCATCATGACCGGAAGATTGGTGTTGGCGCGCGGGACCGCGGGCAGCAGGGACGCGTCGGCGATCGTCAGCCCCGCCACGCCATGGACCTGGCCGTCGGGCGCCGCCACCGACATCCGGGAGGCCGCCGGGCCCATCGCGCAGGTGCCGACCTGGTGGTACTGGAGCACGATCGACGCCCGCAGCGCCGCCTGCATGGCCTGTGGACCGGCGGCGCCCAGCAGTGGATCCGGCAGCGGCTTCACCGCCAGTGCATACAGGGGCGACAGGAGTCCGGGCCAGAGGCCGCCGGCCGCGCTCATGGCGCGGCTGGCCAAGCGTGTCGCGGACGTGCGAAAGCCCATCCACGCGGCGGCCTTGCCCAGCTTGACGAGTCCGGTGCCGCCGCCGATGGCGCGCACGCGCGGGCTCTCCAGGAATTCCATCGCGGCGCGCACGCCCATCGACAGGCGCTCGACGTCCGACCGGTGATCGAGCATGTTGAAATCGATGACCGGCGCGACCCGGCAGTCGCCGGCGCGCAAGGTGACCGATCCGCTCGATGCGGGGCGGTGCAGCACGACGTTCAGCACGCCCACGTGGCTGCCCGCGGCATGCCACGCGGCGCGGTCCCAGACCGACAGGTAGACGTCGCCGCCGGAGCGATGAGCGCCCGAGGACAGCCGCAGGGCCGCGTGCGCCGTCGGCAGGCCGGGCGGCAGTCCCTTTCCGCCTTTCAGGATGACGCCCAGGGGCACGGCGCAATGGTTCTGCAGGTTGCGGCCGACGCCGGGCAGATCCGCCACCGTCCGGATGCCCAGCGCTTCGAGCGCGGCGGCATCGCCGATGCCGGAACGCAGCAGCAGGGTGGGGGTCTGCAATGCGCCGGCGCACAGGAAAACGCGGGCAGCCAGGAAGAGACGCGGGGTGCCCGCCGATTCGGCCTCGACGCCGCGTACGCGCCCCTGTTCGATCCGCAGCCGCAGGCAGCGAGTGTCGGCCAGGATGTCCAGGTTGCCTCGGGCCCGCGTGGCCGTGCCCAGGTAGGCTCGGTTCGCGGAGCATCGGCCGCCCCGGTCGGTCGAGACCGGCTGGACGAAGCAGCCGTCGCGGAAATCGGTGTTGGGATCCGCGATACGCGGATAGCCCGCCTGCTCCCAGGTGTCGAGCAGGGCGTTGCTGAGCCGTCGATGCGGCGATGCCGCCTGCCGCGCGACGGCGATGGCGGCGGCATCGTCGCAGTCCTGGCGCGGATCGGCCGATTCGAGCCGGCGGAAGTAGGGCTCCACGTCGCGCCAGCTCCAGCCGTGCGCGCCGGCTTCGCACCATTCGTCGAAGTCCGCCGCGATTCCGCGCATCGCCACCATGGCGTTGATGGACGACGAGCCGCCCACGAGCCGGCCCTGCGGGACGCGGGCCATGCGGCGGTCGGCGCCGCCCACGATCTGTCCTTTCAGTCCGGGCCATTGCAGCGCCGCGTCGTAGGCCGAGAGCGGATAGGGGTGGCGGATGGCCGGCGTTTCCTGCGGACCGGGGTCCGGGCCCGCTTCGAGCAGCAGCACCCGGCAGCGGCCGTCCTCCGACAGGCGGCGGGCGACGATGCAGCCGGCGGATCCCGCGCCTATCACGATTGCGTCATAGCTTTTTTCCATGCCGCCACGATAGACCCGGCACGCGGGCATGGATCTCTGCTTCAAAGATGGCAGTGATCTTTTTCATGGATATCAAAAGGCGTTGTCCTGCTATGCTGGACCGATGAACGCTCCGCTGCTCGACATTGAATCCGCCCGCTACTTCCTGGCCGTGGCGCAAGCCCAGAGCATTTCCGCGGCGGCGGTGTCGCTCGGTACCGTGCAGTCCAACGTCTCCAACCGTATCGCCCAACTGGAGGGCAGCATCGGCGTGGCGCTGCTGCGCCGGCACAACCGGGGCGTCGGCCTGACCAGCGCGGGCGAGGCACTGCTGCCGCATTGCCGCGAATTGCTGCGCCTGTCGGCAAGCGCCGTCGCCTCGGTGCAGCAAGTCGCCGGAGGCCGTCCCGAACTGCGCATAGGCGCCTTCCATACGGCCACGGCAAGCCTGGTGCCCAGGGTGCTGTCCGGTTTCATCCGCGAGAACCGGGGCGTCCGGCTGACCGTGCGCGCGGGTACCACCGAGGAGATCCGCGCCTGTCTGAACGAAGGGGACATCGATTGCGCCTTCCTGCCCGGTGCCGCGGTGGACGGCACCATGATGGTCCAGGCCCGTTTCAATGAGCAACTGGGCTGGGTGGCGAAGACCGGGACGGTGCGGCCCGGCGGACGGCCGCTGATGCAGGTGCTGGCCGGATTGCCGCTGTATTCCGTGCGCCGCGGCGCGCTGTACGAAGCATCGGTCAGGCTGCTTTTCCAGGACGCGGGGGTCACCCCCGCGATGCCGCTTTTCCAGGAAGCGGGTTCGGCCGAGATCCTGCGCGAGATGCTGGCGCTGGGGGGCTGCTTCACCCTGGCCGGCCGCAGTGTCTTCGCGGCGGAAGTGGAGGCGGGCGTGCTGGAGTTCCATGCCGTGCCAGGACAGTCGCCCAGGCTGCAACCGGTGCTGGTCGGCGTGCGGGGCCGGACCCTGCCCGAGGTCCCTGCCTTGTTCGTTCGTTACGCCAAGGCGCGGGCCGCGCAGCCGTCCTGAACTACAGCCGCGCCGCCGGCGCCGATGGATAGCCCGGGTCGCCGTAGGCCTGTCGCAGGTGATCGATGAACACCCGCACGCGCGAGGGCATGTGCCGGCGTTGGGGCACCACGGCATGGATGCCCACGGTCGCGACCGCGTAGTCGTCCAGCACCGAGCGCAGCCGGCCACGCCGCAGGTCGTCCTCGACTTCCCACAGCGCGCGCCAGGCCAGGCCCATGCCGGCCAGCGCCCATTGGTGCAGCGTCGAGCCGTCCGAACAGCGCAAGTTACCGGAGACGGGCTGTTGCAGCAGGCGCCCGTCCACGCGGAATTGCCAATGCCGGGCCTGCATCTGGCTTTCGCCGTGGAAGCACAGGCAGTTGTGGCGGGCGAGATCGGCGGGACGGACCGGTACGCCGGCGCGGTCCAGGTAGGCAGGGCTGCCGACCACCACGCGCCGCGTTCCGCCCAGCGGGATGGCGACCTGGCCACTGTCGGGCGGATCGCCGATGAAGAGCGCGCAATCGAAGTCGCCGGTGGGCAGGTTGGCGTAGTGGTCGTGCAGGTCCAGCGTGATGTCGAGCGAGGGATGGCGCGCCACCAGCGATGGGATCAGCGGGGCGATGTGGCGGCGCCCGAAGCCCGCCGGCGCGGTGACGCGCAGATGGCCGTGCGCGCCAGAGGCGCGGGCCGAGACCGCCGCCTCGGCCTGCTCAAGGTTGGCGAGCAAGGCGCGCGCGGCGTCCAGGAAGCCGGTGCCGGCTTCTGTCAGCGACAGTCCGCGCGGGCTGCGATGCACCAGCCGGGCCGCCAGGCGCTGCTCCAGCGCGTCGATGCGCTCGCGCATGACGTTGGGGGCCACGCCTTCGCTGCGGGCCGCGGCGGAAAAACTTCCGTGCAGCGCCACGGAAACGAAGGATTCGAGCTGCTTGTAGTGGTCCATGGCGCTCCCGGAGGCCGGACGGAACAGGTCGAGTGTGCCATGGCTCTATCGCCATACCTAGCGCTGTACGCTCGATTACATCGCATTTACCTACAGCTGTATTGACCGTGGCCGGCTTCCCCCGCCGTGGGACGCTAGGGACAATGCGTGCATTCCCACTCCGACGAGGCCCGACATGGCGCAGGACGTCCGCAACGCAACCCGGCCCTACGGCGGCTACGACCGCCGGCCCTCCACGACGCCCGACCGTGAACTGGCCGAGGTCGGCCGCGGCACGCCCGCCGGCGAGTACCTGCGCCGCTTCTGGCAGCCGGTGGCGCTGGCCGCCGATATCAAGGACCTGCCCGTGCCCATCACCATCCTGGGCGAGGAATTGGTGGTGTTCCGCGACCGCTCCGGCGCACTCGGTCTGCTGGAGCGCCATTGCAGCCATCGCCGCACTTCGCTGGAGTTCGCGCTGATCGTGGACCACGGGCTGCGCTGCGCCTACCATGGCTGGCACTACGGCGTGGACGGCGCGCTGCTGGACGTGCCGGGCGAGAAGGTGCCGGGTGCGCTGGCGTCCCGCATGTACCACGGCGCCTATCCGGTGCGGGAATTCCGCGGCCTGGTGTTCGCGTACATGGGGCCGCCCGACCAGCGGCCGCCATTTCCCGACTACGACTTCATGCACCACGACGAGGAAGAATATCTGCCGTTCTGCTGGCATAACCCATGCAATTGGGTGCAATTGCGCGAGAACACGCAGGATCCCATCCACCTGACCTTTCTGCATTCGATGTTCGACGTGCAGCAGTTCGGCGACTACGCCTACGATCTTCCCGTCATCCAGGCCTGCGAGACGCCCATCGGGCAGATCACCACCAGCGTGCGGCGCGTGCATGACCTGTACTACTGCCGCGTCAACGAGCTGATCCTGCCCAACATCGCCCGCGTGCCCGACGGCATCCGCCTGGGCGACGCGATTCCCGAGAACATGGCTGGCGAGCCGGGCAGACGGCAGGCGATCGAGCTGCGCTACCGGCGCCAACTGCCTTCCAGCCATGGCCTGGGCCTGTCGACCTGGATCGTGCCCAACGACGATTTCAACGCGATGCACATGGGATGGCTGCATTTGTCGCCCAAATGGAGCGAAAAAGCGCGTGCCGACTACCTTGCCACGATCACCTTCGGCCAGACGGGCGAGCGCAGCTACGAGGAACGGCACCGCAACCCGGGCGACTGGGATGCCTGGGTCGCGCAGGGCAGGATGGCGATCCAGGCCAACGAGAACCTGACCGCCGCCGATGCCGGCATCGCCTTGTTCCGCCGCCAGTTGCGGGCGGGCATCCGCGCCGTGCAGGCGGGCGAGCGGCCCAAGGGCATGCGCGCCGAAGGCGAGGGCGTATGCCAGACCTATGGCTATGCCTTGACGCGGCCCGCCCCCTGCCTGCCGGACGAAGGCGCGGAGTGGGCGGCCAAGCAGGACTACGCCCAGGAGATGCAGCAGGACATCCTGGCCCGGCGCGCACCCGCGCTGGACCGCATGCTGGAACCCGCCTGAACCCCGAAGCCGGCCGCCTTCGCGCGGCCAGGAGAGCGCCGTGAGAATCCTGATCTGCCTGTTGCTGTCCTGTTGTGCCCTCGCGCAGGCCCAGCCCGCGCCCGACGCCGGCTACCCCGCGCGGCCGGTGACCGTCGTGGTCGGCTATCCGCCCGGCGCCGGCACCGACGTGCTGGCGAGGCTGGTGGCCCTGCGCCTGGCCGGGCGGCTGGGGCAGCCCTTCATGGTCGAGAACCTGCCGGGCGCCAGCGGCATGATAGGCGCCAGCCACGTCGCCAAGGCCGCGCCCGATGGCTACACGCTGCTGGTGGCGCCGAACACCCTGTTCCTGGCCGCCCATCTGTTGCCCAAGGCAAGTACGCCAGACGTCGTGCGCGCCTTCGCGCCGGTCATCCAGTTGTCGCAGGGCATGCTGCTGCTGGCCGCGCGGCCCGGCCTGGGCGTGTCCGACGCGGCGGGGCTGGTTGCGCTGGCGAAGAAACGCCCGGGCCTGAGCTATGGCAGCCCGGGCAGCGGCTCGCCCATGCACATCGCCGGAGAACTGTTCAACCGCGCGGCGGGCGTGTCGATCACGCATGTGCCCTACAAGGGCACGGCACCCGCCATCACCGACCTGCTGGGCGGGCACATCGACCTGATCTACGGCGTGCCCGGCTCGCTCTGGCCCCATGTCCAGGCCGGCAAGATGGTGGCGCTGGGCGTCGTGCAGCCCACCCGTTCCCCGCTGCTGCCGCAGGTGCCGACGCTGGAGGAGCAGGGTGTGAAGGGGCTGGACGTGACGACCTGGTACGGCATGCTGGCGCCGGCCGGTACGCCCGCGCCGGTGGTCGCGCGGCTCAATCGCGAGGTCGCGGCCATTCTGGCCGAACCCGACGTGCAGAAGGAATTCCGCGCGCAGTGGGAAGTGCCGGTGGGGGGCTCGGCGGAAGACTTCACGCGGCGCACGCGCGACGACTACAGGCGTGCGGGTGCGATCGTCGCCGAGTTCGGCATCCGCCTGGATTGAAGCCTTCGGCGCGGAGAAAGGTTCGTGATGACCGAAGTTATGCGCACTCAGGGTTGTCCCTGATCCATTCCCCCGGGGCGCGGCCGAGATCCTGGTATTCATAGGAGGTCGGCATGTCGGGAACCGCAAGTCGCTTGGCGCGCGTATTCGAATTCCGTTCGGATCGTTCCACCCAGGTGCTGGAACAGGCCGTCGATGCGGTGGTCAGCATCGACCAGCACAACAACGTGACCTTCTACAACGCCGCGGCGCAGCGGCTATGGGGCTACGAGCGATCGGAAGTGATCGGGCGCAACGTCAAGATGCTGGTGCCGCAGGCCATCCAGGCGGCCCACGACGGCTACGTCAACGCCCACCGCGAGACCGGACAGAACAAGATCGTGGGCACCAGCCGCAAGGTGCAGATCGACCGCAAGGACGGCCGCAAGGTCTGGGTCAGCCTGTCGCTGTCGCGGGTGAACATCGGCCGGAACATCACCTATACCGCCTTCGTGCGCGACATCACCGCGCAGCACGAAGAGCGCGAGACCATCAACCAGACGCTGGAGCAGGCGCTGGACGCGGTGGTGTCCATCGACGAGAAGAACAACGTCACTTTCTTCAACGCCGCCGCCGAACGCTTCTGGGGCTACGCCCGGTCCGAAGTGATCGGCCGCAACGTGAAGATGCTGGTGCCGCGCGGCATCCAGGCCGACCACGACCGGCTGGTCGAGGCCAATCGCGAGACCGGCAGGGACAAGATCGTGGGCACCAGCCGCGAAGTGCAGGTCGAGCGCAAGGACGGCACCCAGGTCTGGGGCGCGCTGTCCCTGTCCAAGATCCGGGTCGGCGACCGCATCCTGTACACCGCCTTCGTCAAGGACATCTCGCGCGAGCGCGCGGTGCGCGAGGTCATCAACCAGACGCTGGAGCAGGCCATCGATGCCGTGGTCTCCATCGACGGCGAGAACAACGTCACCTTCTTCAACTCGGCCGCCGAACGGCTGTGGGGCTACGAGCGGTCCGAGGTGATCGGCCGCAACGTGAAGATGCTGGTGCCGCAGGCCATCCAGGCTGCGCACGACGGCTACGTGAACGCCAACCGCAGCACCGGCGTGGACAAGATCGTGGGTACCAGCCGCGACGTGCGGCTCGAACGCAAGGACGGGACCAAGGTGTGGGCCTGTCTGTCGCTGTCGCGCGTGAAAGCGGGCGACAGCATCACCTACACGGCCTTCGTCAAGGACATCACGGGCGAACACAACGCGCGCGAAATGATGAACCAGACGCTGGAGCAGGCGCTGGACGCGGTGGTCACCATCGACGAAAAGAACAACGTCACCTTCTTCAATGCCGCCGCCGAGCGGCTGTGGGGCTACGGCCGCGACGAGGTGCTGGGCAGGAACGTCAAGATGCTGGTGCCCCATGCCATCCAGGCCGACCACGACCGGCTGGTCGAAGCCAACCGCGAGACCGGCAAGGACAAGATCGTGGGCACCAGCCGCGAGGTGCCCATCGAGCGCAAGGACGGTACGCGCATATGGGGCCTCTTGTCGCTGTCGAAGATACGGCTCGAAGGCAAGATCGCCTACACGGCGTTCCTGAAGAACGTGCAGGCCGAGCATACGGAACGCGAGACCACGCACAGCGCCATGAATTCCGTGCTGGCTTCCAGCGAGCAGATCGGCCAGATCGTCGCCGTCATCAACGAGATCGCCGCGCAGACCAACCTGTTGTCGCTGAACGCGGCCATCGAGGCGGCCCGGGCGGGAGACGCCGGGCGCGGATTCGCGGTGGTGGCCGACGAGGTGCGCAAGCTCGCCATGCGCTCGTCCACGTCGGCCAGCGAGATCGGCACGCTGGTCGAGGAAACCAAGGACCGGATCAACGAGCTGGCCCGTTCGCTGCGCCTGGACGAGAACGGGGCGCCGTAGGCGCCGGCCCGGCGGGCGCGAATGTCGAGGTTCGGGTATATAAATCCTTATTCCCGACTGACAACGGCATTCAGGAGACGACGATGGCCGGGCTCTACTTCGAACAGTTCTCCCCCGGGCAGGAGTTCGCCCACGACTGGACCCGCACGGTCACGGAAATGGACAACGTATTGTTCAGTTCCCTGACCATGAACGTGCAGCCGCTTCACATCGATGCGCACTTCGCCGCCCGGACCGAGTTCAAGCGCCCGCTGGTGAGCAGTCTCTTCACGCTGGGGCTGATGATAGGGATGACGGTGAACGACACCACGCTGGGCACCACGGTGGCCAACCTGGGCATGAGCGAAGTCGCCTTTCCCAAGCCGGTGTTCGCGGGCGACACGCTGCACGTGCGCACCCGCGTGCTGTCGGTGCGCGAAAGCCGTTCGCGCCCGAACGCCGGCATCGTCGAGTTCGAGCACCTCGCGCTGAACCAGGACGACGACATCGTCGCCCGCTGCAAGCGCTCCGCCCTGATGCACAAGGCTCCGGCCTAAAGGAGAGCGCCATGGTCCGCTCGATGCTGTTCGTTCCGGGCGATGCGCCGCGCAAGTTCGACAAGGCCGCGGCCAGCGTCGCCGACGCGCTGATCCTCGACCTGGAGGACTCGGTCGCGCCCGGCCGCAAGGCGGCGGCGCGGGATGCCGTGCGCGCCATGCTCGGCCAGGCGCCGGCCGGCAAGCAGGTGTGGGTGCGCATCAATGCACTGGACAGCGGCGAGGCGCTGGCCGACCTGGCCGCCGTCGTGCCCGGGCGGCCGTTCGGCATCGTGCTGCCCAAGTGCGCCCGGCGCGCCGACCTGGAGCGGGCGGACCACTACCTGGACGCCTGCGAGGCCATGGCCGGCCTGCCCGAAGGCGGCATCCGCATCCTGGCCATCGTGACCGAGACCGCGCGTTCGCTGTTCGGCCTGCACGACTATGCCGGGGCCACGCCGCGGCTGTGGGGGCTGTCGTGGGGGGCGGAGGACCTGGCCGCGGACCTGGGGGCACGGGGCAACCGCGAGGCAGGCCGCTACACCGAGCCGTTCCGGCTGGCGCGTTCCCTGTGCCTGGCCGCCGCGGCCGCCGCCGGCGTGCGGGCGGTGGATACCGTGTGCGTGGATCTGGACGCGCCCGACATCCTGGCGAACGAAACCCGCGAGGCGGTGCGCGACGGCTTCGTCGCCAAGCTGGCCATCCACCCCCGGCACGTGGAGCCGATCAACCGCCTGCTGACGCCCGACGAGACCCAGTTGCAGTGGGCCCGGGCGGTGGTCCGGGCGTTCGACGCGCACCCCGGCGCGGGTACGCTGGATCTGGACGGCAAGATGATCGACCGCCCGCACCTGCGGCTGGCGCGCCGGCTGCTGGGAGGGGAATGAGCGGTTCCGGCATGGCCGGTTGCGCCGCCGCACATATCAGCTTTGCCTTCCCCGGTCCTGGGACGCGACAGGGCGCGCTTCTATAGTGGGTCGCAGCGCCATGGCCGGATGCGGCCGGATGGCGGATAACCATAAGCCATGGAGACGACCTTGAAACGCGCACTCGCCATCCTGCTCGGAGGCCTGGCGGCCACGGCCCTGCTGCTGCCCGCCGCCTACGCCCAGTCCGGCTACCCCAGCCGGCCGGTCACCCTGATCAACCCCTACGCGCCCGGCGGCCCCGCCGACACCCTGGCCCGGGAACTGGCGTCCCGGCTGAAGGACCGCCTGGGCCAGCCCGTGGTCGTGGAGAACAAGGCCGGCAGCGGCGCCATGGTCGGCACCGGCTACGTGGCGCGCGCCAAGCCCGATGGCTACACCCTGCTGATGGGCACCTCGCCCGGCATGGTGGTCGGACCGCTGATCGAGCGCGCGACCTACGACGGCCTGAAGGACTTCGACCTGGTCGGGCTGGTGGCCAACCAGCCCGTGGTCCTGGTCGCCAACGCCAAGCTGGGCATCAACACCATGCAGGACCTGCTCGACCGCGCGCGCAAGGAGCCCGGCAAGCTGAACTTCGCGTCGGCCGGCACCGGCGGCCCGACTCACCTGGCCGGCGAACTGCTGCGCCGCCGCGCCAACATAGAAATCACCCACGTCCCCTACAAAGGCGCCGCCCCGGCCCTGCAGGACCTGATCGGCGGCCAGGTCGAGCTGGGCATGCTGAGCGCCTCGCCCGTGCTGCCTTTCGTCAAGGACGGCCGCCTCAAGGCCATCGCCTACACCGGCGCCAAGCGGTCCTCGCTGTTGCCCGAGGTACCCACCATGGCCGAGGCCGGCATCAAGAACTGGAACGAGGTCTCCACCTGGTACGCCCTGGCCGCACCGCGCGGCACGCCGCCGGCTATCATCGAGAAACTGAGCGCGGCGCTGACGGCGATCAACGCCGAGCCGGAACACCAGCGCTTCCTGGCGCAGCAGGACGGCAGCATCGACAACATGACGCCGGCCGAAGTCACCGCCTTCGCCCAGAAGGACAAGACGGCGATGACGGAACTGCTGGGCGCCCTGGACATGCTGGCGAAATGAATCGGAACCGGAGAACATGAAGGAATTCATACGCGTCGACGGCCAGGGCCTGGACCCGGCCGACGCCTATCGTCTCGTCGTCGGCTGCGTGGTGCCGCGCCCCGTTGCCTGGATCACCACGCAGGACGCGAACGGCCGCGTCAACGCCGCGCCGTTCAGTTCCTACAACTACGTCGCCACCCGCCCGCCCATGCTGGCGGTCAACATCTCCACGCTGGACGGCGGCCTGAAGGACACCGCGCGCAACATCGTCGAGACGGGTGAGTTCGTGGTCAACGTCTCGACCGAGGCCGACCTGGAGATCATGCACGCCAGCGCGGCCGAGTACCCGCCCGAGATCAGCGAACCCGAGGCCCTGGGCATCTCCCTCCTGCCCAGCCACCACGTCCAGCCGCCGCGCATCGCCTCGACCCCGGTGCAGATGGAATGCCGCCTGGACCAGGCCATCACCCTGGGCGAGGGCTACAACACCCTGTACATCGGCCAGGTCGTCGCCTTTCACCTGTCCCCCGACATCTACGACGGCCGGCGCGTCAACAGCGCCGCCATGCGGCCCATCGCCCGCCTGGGCGGGCCTTTCTATGCCGCGCTGGGGGAAATCTTCCACCGGCCGATGCTGCAACGGCAGCCGGGCGCGGAACCGCCGCCCTAGACGCCTTCCGCCCTACGCTCGCCGAGGCGAGCAAGGATCGCGGGCAGCCGGTCGTGTGCCGCCTCTGCCAGGTCGCCGTACAGGCTGTTGCCCTGCGCATCGATCCCCACCGTAGCCGGCCCCAACCCCTCCACCCGCAATTTCACCAGCCGGTAGTGGTGCACCAGGTCGTTCCAGTGCACCGCCACCACCTCCCGTATCGCTTCCGACAGCAGCGTGCACCCCCCGCCCAGAAACGACAGGTACACGCAGCCCGCCTCCCGCATGGCCTCGACGCTGCGCGCATCCAGCCCGCCCTTGCCTCCCGTCACCCGCAACCCCAGCTCGCGGATCAGCCGCGGCATGAAGCCGTTGAAGCGCGTGCTGGTGGTGGGGTTCAGGTACAGCACCTCGAACCGGCCATCGGCCTCCCGGCTGTAGCTGCCCAGATGCAGCAGCGCGGCACCGTTCAGGTCGATGGGAGGCGCTTCGCCACGGTCGAGCAATCCGGTCAGGCGTTCGTGCGTCGTCATGCCCGCGCACAGCACGACCTCGCCGTGCAGGCGGACCTGGTCGCCCACGCGCAGCGACCGGACCTTGTCTTCGTCCAGGGGCAATTCAAGTTCGTGCAGGGTGCTCACGATATCGATTCCTCGTCAGGCCAGACCGTCATTCGATGATCTCCACCCGGCCCGAATCATGGATGCGGGCGCGGGTACGCCGGTTGATCCAGCAGTTGAAACACACCGCCACCGGCGTGAAGCCATGGCCCGAGGCATAGTCCACGTGCACGGCCATCGCGGTGCTGTCGCCGCCGGTACCCATGGGGCCGAAGCCCGTCGCGTTGGCGGCTTCCTTCAAGCGGTCTTCCATCGCAGCCAGCGTGGGCTCGGGATTGACCGTGCCGATGGGCCGCAGCGTCGCCTGCTTGGCCAGCTTGGCGGCATAGTCGAAGGTGCCGCCTATGCCCACGCCGATCACCACCGGCGGGCAGTGCTGCGACCCCGCCTTCAGGATGACATCCATCACGTAGCGCTCGATGGTCTCCAGGCTGGGGAAGGTGAAAATTTCCAGCGCTGCCCAGCGGCCCGAGCCCAGCGCCTTGGGCGAACAGGTGATGTCCACGTAGTCGGCGCCGTCGATCAGGTCGAAGGTCACGATGGGCATGTCCTTGCCCTTGTAGCCGCGCTCGTTGGTAAGGGGATTGGTCACGTGGGCCAGCAGCGGCGGCTGGATGCTGGCGACCAGGTCGTCGAAGCCGTCGGCGAAGGCGCGTTTGATGTCGCCCTCCAGCCGGGCGCCGGTGCCGATGCCGACGAAGTACACGGGCACGCCGGAATCGGAACAGACGAAATGCTGGCGGGCTTCGGCGGCATCGGCGCTTTGCAGCATGATGCGCAGCGTGCCGCGCGCGACCTCGTTGTGCTCGCCGCGCTCGGCCGCGCGCAGCGCTTCCTTGGTGTCCTCGGGTATTTTTTTCAGCGCGCGTTCGTAGAGCTGGGCGCTGACCGACCGCACGAGGTCGTAGCTGATGGCCATCTGTCTCCCCTGTGGCGCGTCCGGGCGCGCGCGTTCCTAGGCATTTACCGACTATAGCGATGCGGCCGGCCCGCTGCTATCACCTGGCCGGCACACCAGCTTTGCCGGCGGTCGCGCGCGCCCGGGTGGATATACTGGCCGCCATATGAAACGTTTCGACGGAAAGCGCGCATGAAGCTGCATTGGTCCACCCGCTCCCCCTACGTGCGCAAGGTCATGGCCGCGGCCATCGAGACCGGACTGGACGCGTCCATCGAAACCTGCCTGTCCACCGTCTCGCTGTCCACCGTGAACGCCGACGTGGAGCGGGACAACCCGCTGGGCAAGATCCCGACCCTGGTGACCGACGAGGGCGTGGCCCTGTACGACTCGTTGGTCATCTGCGAATACCTGGACCACCACAGCCGCAAGGGCCGCCTGTTTCCGCGGGATTTCGAGCAGCGTCTGGCCGCGCTGCGCTGGCATGCGCTGGGCAACGGGCTGACCGACATCCTGATCCTGTGGAACAACGAACGCGGCCGCGACCCAGCCCTGCAGTCGCCGGCGCACCTGTCCTCGTACCACGCCAAGACCCTGGCCACGCTGGATGCGCTGGAAGCCACGGTGGACGAGCTGGAACGCCGCGAGTTCGACATCGGCCACCTGGGCGTGGCGGTCGGGGTCGGCCATGCGGATTTCCGTTTCGCCGACCTGCAATGGCGCGCCATGCGGCCGCGCCTGTCGGCATGGGCCGACCGCATGGCCGAGCGCGAATCGCTGCGCCGGACGGTGCAGTTCGATCCGCGCCAGCAGACCCCGGCCTAGGCTCGCGCCGCCGCGAACTCCCCGGCCAGCGCGTTGACCAGTCCGCCGCTTTCCCAGATCCGCACCATCTGCGGCGAAAACGGCGGCGACGGGATGACGCGGCCGTCGGCCAGTTCGATCGCGCCGGTGGCCGGCGTGACGCCGATCACGTCGCCGTCGGCCACGGCCTGCGTGATGCCGGGAACGAGCAGTATCGGCAGGCCCTGGCTGAGCGCCCGCCGGATGAAGCCCGATTCGCAGGATTCCACCAGCACCGCAGCGATACCCGAGGCCTTGATGGCGACGCTGACTTCCACGTGGTTGTGATGCGCGAAGTTCCTGCCGCCGACCACGATGTCGCCCGGCCGGACTTGCGACGGGAACTCGGGCCGCAGCTGGCGAAAGCACATCTGCCGCAGCGCGTCCAGGTCGAAGGGCTTGCCGAAGCCGTCCCGCACCGCGGCGAATTCGATGATGCCGTCGTCGCCGCAGACCTGGTCGCCGAACTTCCAGACCCGGCCCCGCAGCGTGCGCACGGAGGGTGCTTCGTTCATGTCGTGCCGCTCCTCAAAGCCGGCCCGCCAGCAGCGGGCGGGGGTCCGTGATCTCGCCGGCCACGGCCGAGGCCGCCACCGTATAGGGCGAGGCGAGGTGGACCGCGGCCTGGGTGCTGCCGTTGCGGCCCTGGTAGTTGAACTGGTGGGTGGTGATGGAGACGTCCTCGCCGCTGAGCACGCCCAGATAGCCCCAACAGGTATTGCAGCCGGGCGACAGCACGGTGGCGCCGGCATTGGCGAACACCTCCAGCAATCCTTCGCGCGCGGCCGCGGCATAGACATTCTGGCTGCCCGGCGAGATGTACATCGTGACGTGCGGCGCGATCCGGCGGCCGCGCAGTACGGCGGCCGTCGCGCGCATGTCTTCCAGCCGGTTGTTGGCGCACGACCCCACGGCGGCGTGGTCGATGCGCCGGCCCGCCACCTGTGCGACGTCGACCGCGCCGCTCTGCGTGGGCGGCACGGTCACCATGGGCGTCAGTTGCGACAGGTCGTAGGTCAGCACCGCCGCGTAGTCCGCGTCCGGGTCGCTGCGCAGGACCTGATACGGCCGGCCATCGGCGCGTTCGTCGACGTAGTCGAGCGCGAGCGCATCGACGTCCATGATGGCGGTGTCCGAGCCCGTATGGAAGGTCGAAGCCAGGATGGCCTGCCGGTCGTCCAGGCCGAGGCCAGCCAGCCCAGGCCCGCCGTACTCGACGCAGCATTGCAGGAAAGTGCCTTCTTCCTCGTGGTCGCGGATGATGGCCTGGACCAGGTCGCGTCCGGTTACGCCGAAGGGCAGGCTGCCCACCAGTTCGATGCGCACCGTGCGCGGCACGCACACCCAGTGCCGGTCGTTCAGCAGCGGCGCCAGCACGTCGGTGGACATGGGGATGTTCAGCGCGCCCACCGCACCGATCGAGGCGATGTTGCCTTCGTCCGAAAACACCAGGGAACCGGGCCGGGCAAAGCCGCGTTCGACCAGCACCAGGTGGCGCAGGCCGGTGTTGGGGCCGTAGAAGTTGTCGACGCCGAAGTCGCGCGTCAGCTGCCTGAGCATGTGGTGCGTGGCGGCGTGCGGCGATCCGGTGGCGGCCGCCGGCGTATGGTCGATGACGATGATGGCCTTCTCGGGCCGTGCGAACGCGGTCGCGCCTATCTTCTCCAGGTTGCGCTTGTGCATGGGCCAGACCATCTCCTGGGTGACGACGTGGTCGGGCACGCAGTTGACGTATTCGCCCGGCGCCACGGTCTCGCGGCCCGCGGCGCGGGCCAGTATCTTTTGGGCGATGGTCTGGCCGGTGGAGGTCGGCATGGCAAGGTTTCCTATGGGGATCGGTCAGTTCAGCGAGATGCCGGTTTCCTTGATGAATTGGCCCCAGAACTCGTAGCTGCCGAGGACATTCTTGCGATATTGCTCGGGCGGGCTGGAGACGGCAAGCGACCCCATCTGCTCGTAGGCCTTGCGCACCTCGGGGGTGGCCATGATGGTGGCCAGTTCGCGCTGGACGCGGTTGACGATGGCGGGCGGCGTGCCGGCCGGCATGATGACGCCGTACTCGGTCGCCTGCACCACCTTGGGATAGCCCAGCTCGACCAGGGTAGGTGCGTCGGGCAGCAGCGGGGTCCGCTTTTCGGTGGTCACCGCCAGCACGCGCACCGTGCCCGCCTGCACGTGGGGCAGGATCGGTGTCAGGTCCGAGACCATGGACTCGACCTGCCCGCCCAGCAGGTCGGTGATCGCGGGCGCCGCGCCGGCATAGGGCACGTGGACGATGTCGATGCCCGCCGCGCGCTTGAAGCGCTCGCCGGCCAGATGGACCATGGTGCCGGTGCCCGCGCTGCCGTAGTTCATCTTGCCGGGATGGCTGCGGGCGCGCTCCAGGAATTGCGCCATGTTGGTGATGCCGGACTTGGCGTTGACCGCGATGACGGCGGGCACCTGCGCCAGGCTGGAAACGTAGGCCAGGTCCTGCGTGACCGAGTAGGGGACCTTCATCAGGTGGGGCATGACCATCAGCGCGCCTCCCGCGCCCAGGCCCATGGTGTAGCCGTCCGGCGCCGCCTTGGCCACGGCGGCCGTGCCGATCGAGCCGCCGGCGCCCGCGCGGTTCTCGACGACGACGGTCTGCTTGAGCGCCTCGCCCAGGGGGCCGGCGATGGTGCGCACATAGGTGTCGGTCGGTCCGCCCGGGGGAAAGGGCACGATGAAGCGGATCGGCCGCGTGGGCCACGAGGCGCCCTGCGCCATGGCCGGTGCCGTGAAGATCCCCAGGGTGCAGCTCGCGATCAGGCAGGCCGCAAGGCGTCTGGCGTGCATGGCAGTCTCCTCCGTGGCGGACGTGGCCGCCTGTCTTGTCGATGTCCGGGCATGGTATCGGGCCGGCTTCGCCGCCGGATAGGCGCCGCCGCGCAAAGCTGCTATGGCGTGGGCGTTAACGGCGGGGTGTACAGGCCCAGCCGCTCGGCGCGCACCCGCGCCAGCGCGTAGACGGTGTCGAGCAGCGGCGCGGGCACGCCCAGTTCCCCGGCGATCTCGACGGCCGCGCCCAGGATGCTGTCCAGTTCCACGGCGCGGCCCGCTTCCACGTCCTGCAGCATCGAGGTCTTGATGTGGCCCAGCTTGCGCGTGACCGCCAGCCGCGCCGGGGGCTCGATGGCCAGCGGCAGGCCCAGCGCGTCGCCCATGGCCAGCAGTTCGCGCATCATGGCCTGGAACAGGCGGTTGACCCGTTCGTCGTCGATCAGCAGATCGGTGTGCGAGCCCGTCAGCAGGCTGACCGGGTTGAAGCAGGCGTTGCCCAGCAGTTTTTCCCAGACGATGCGGCGGATGTCGGGGCTGGCGGATGCCTCGAAGCCGGCGGCGGCCAGGCTCGCGGCGACGTTCTGCGCGCGCGGGCTGGCGCCGCCGCCCGGCTCGCCCACCACCAGCCGCGATCCCGAGGCGTGGGCGACCACGCCGGGTTCGGGGCAGGAACTGGAGGGAAACACCACGAAGCCCAGGACGCGGTCCGCGGGGATGGCGTGTTCGAGCCGGCCGTCGGGATCCACGGCACGCAGCCGGTGGCCGGCCAGCGGGCCGCCGCCCGACTGGAAGAACCACCATGGCACGCCGTTCAAGGCGGGCAGCACCACGGTGTCCGGTCCGATCATGGGGCCCAGGCGGTCGGCCAGTCCGGGCAGCGACGGCGATTTGACCGCCAGGATCAGCAGGTCCTGCGGGCCGAGCTGCCGCGGATCGTCGCTGGCGCGGACGCGGGCGACCGACCGCGCGCCGCCGCTGTCCAGCCGGATGCCGTGCTGGTCCAGCGCGCGCAGCGTGGCGCCGCGCGCCAATACGCTGACCTCGTTGCCCGCCAGGGCCAGGCGCGCGGCCAGGAAGCCGCCTATCGCGCCCGCGCCGGCGACGCCTATCTTCATGCGGCCAGGGGCGGGCGGGGTCCGGTGGTGCGCGTCGTTCATCGGTGGGGTCTCCGGAATGCGTTCGGTATGCGGTCCATCAATGCGGCTCATTATTCCGGCCCGCGCCGCCCGCGCGGTGCACCCGCGCGGCATTTCTGCCTGCGCGCCGGGGATATAGCGCGCACGTTATGCGCATGGACGCATTGCAGTCTTGACGGCGCAGGCAGTAGGCAAGCCCGCGCCGTGCCCCTAGAGTCCGGACAGCGGCGACAGGCGCGGACGCACGGGACGCGTCCGGCCATCGGCGCGCACGCGGAGGAATGTATGCATCGATCGACGGGCCCGTTGTCGCACGTCAAGGTCCTGGACCTGAGCCGTATCCTGGCCGCCCCCTGGGCCAGCCAGACCCTGGCCGACCTGGGCGCCGACGTCATCAAGGTGGAGCGCCCGGGCAGCGGCGACGACACCCGCGCCTGGGGGCCGCCCTTCCTGAAGGACGGACGGGGCGAGGACACCGAGGAGGCGGGCTACTATCTCGCGGTCAACCGCGGCAAGCGGTCGATCACGGTCGGGCTGGACACGCCCGAGGGCCAGCGTGTCGTGCGCGAGCTGGCCATGCGCGCCGACATCCTGCTGGAGAACTACAAGGTCGGCACGCTGGCGCGCTACGGCCTGGACGAGGCGTCGCTGCGTGGACTGAACCCCCGGCTGATCTATTGCTCGGTCACCGGCTTCGGGCAGACCGGCCCGCGCCGCGACCAGCCCGCCTACGATTTCCTGATACAGGCCATGGGTGGCCTGATGAGCGTGACCGGTGAACGAGACGGCCGCCCCGGCGGCGGTCCGCAAAAGGTGGGCGTGCCCATCGTCGACCTGATGACCGGCATGTATACGGCAGTGGCGGTGCTGGCCGCGCTGGCCCGGCGCAACGAGACGGGCAAGGGCGAGTACATCGACATCGGCATGTTCGACGTGCAGGTGGCCACCCTCGCCAACCAGGCCATGAACTATCTCGTGTCCGGCAAGCCGCCGCGGCGCAACGGCAACGCCCATCCCAACATCCAGCCGCAGGACGTCTACCGCTGCGCCGACGGCGACATCATCCTGGTGGTCGGCAACGACGGCCAGTTCCGCAAGCTGTGCGAGGCCCTGGGCCGCGCGGAATGGGGGGCGGACGAACGCTACGCCACCAACGCGCAGCGCGTGCGCAATATCGAACAGCTGTCGGCCATGTTGCGCGAGGACCTCGCGCGGCGCGACCGCGCGAGCCTGCTTGCCTTGCTCGACGGCGCGGGCGTGCCGTGCGGCCCGATCAACACCGTGGCCGAGGTATTCGAGGAGCCGCAGACGATCGCGCGCGGCCTCTTGCGCCATATCGAGCACCCCAGCGGCGGCCGGGTCCCGCAGGTCGCCAGCCCCATGCGCTTCGCCGATGCCGCGCTGCCGGACCTGGAGGCGCCGCCCACGCTGGGCCAGCACAGCGCCGAGATCCTGGCCGAACTGGGCTACGACGCCGCCGGTATCGAGGCGCTGCGCGCCGCCGGCGCCATCTGATGGGAGCGGACATGAAGCTGCACTGGTCGCCCAAGTCGCCGTATGTGCGCAAGGTCATGGTCTGCCTGTATGAGCTCAGACTGGAAGACCGCGTGGAATTGGTGCGGTCGGTCGCGGCCATGCTGCGGCCCAATCCGCAGATCATGCGGGACAATCCGCTCAGCAAGATCCCCACGCTGGTATTGGACGACGGCATGGCCTTGTTCGATTCGGCGGTCATCTGCGAATACCTGGACGACCTGGCCGGCGGCGACCTGTTTCCTGCCCGGAGCGAGGAAAAGTGGCGGGCCCTGCGCTGGCACGCCTTCGCCGACGGCCTGCTGGACGTGCTGATCCTTTGGCGCAACGAAGTCGACCGGGACGACGCGCAGCGATCGGACGCGCTCATCGACGCCTTCCGGATCAAGACCGAGGCGTCGCTGCAAAAGCTGGAAGGCGAGGCGCGCGAACTGACGGCGGCGCCGTTCGGCATCGGCCACATCGGCCTGGGCTGCGCGCTGGGCTACCTGGATTTCCGCTTCGGCGCGCTGCAATGGCGCGTACGGGCGCCGTATCTGGCCGCCTGGTACGACGAGGTCGCGGCGCGGCCGTCCTTCCGGCGCACGGAGCCCGTGCTGGAAGGATGAGCCGCCCTACGCGTAGAGCCGGGTCGGGTTGTCGACCAGGATGCGGCGTGCCAGCGGCTCGCTGCCGGTCCAGGCCAGGAAGGTGTCGAACAGGCGGCGCGGGGCGGGCCACGGATCGATGCGGATATGGGGCCAGTCGCTGCCCCAGACGAGCTGGTCGGGATTGGCCTCGACCAGCGCGCGATGGAAGGGGCGGCCCGGTTCCAGGTCCGGCGTCTTCAAAAGGCTGCGGTAGGCCGACAGCTTGACCCAGGCCTTGCCTTCGCCCAGCAGCCGGACCAGTTGCTGGAAACCCGGGTCGTTCGTGCCCGCCTCCACGTCGAAGCTGCCCATGTGGTCGATCACGACCGGGCAGGGCAGGTCCGCCAGCATCGGCGCGATGCCGGGCAGCGCCTGGCAGTCGGTCCAGAGTTCGACGTGCAGGCCGGCATCGGCCACCGCGCGAACCATCCGCCGCAGGTCATCGATCGAGGCGCTGCCGGCGAAATTCCCGGCCGCGCCGCTGCGGTGGCTGTAGCGCAGCGCGCGCACGCCGCGTGCGCGCAGCGTGCCCAGGTCCAGCGGCGTGCCGGGCCGCGCGACGATGACGCCGCGCAGGTGATCGTGCGCCGACAGCGCATGGAACAGCAGCGAATAGTCTTCGCCGTACGCGCTGGGATGCACCAGCACCGCATGCGACAGCCCCTGGCTGGCCAGCATGGCCGAGTGGTCCGCGACCAGCGCCTCGGGCGGGGTATAGCTGCGTTCGGCCGCCAGCGGAAAGCGGTCGTAGGGGCCGAGCAGATGGTTGTGGCAATCCCAGCCGGCGATCGGGGTGGCCTGCCGCGCGGCCCCGCTCATTGCGGCGTGCCCCATACCGCCGGGTCGTCCTGGGGCAGGGGGAAGGCGGCGACGACGCCGGGTTCCAGCGGGATCTGGTGCGCGTTCAGCGTCATCGCGACCAGCGTGTAGTAGCCGACCAGCGCGGTCAGCTCGACCACGGTGCGCGCGCCGAAGCGGGCCAGGGCGGCGGCGTAGGTGGCGTCGGATACCGACCGGTGGGCGTTCAGCTCGCTGGCGTAGCGCACCACCAGCGCGTCGTCCGGCGCCAGTTCGATGGGGATGCGGCGTTCGCGCAGCGCCTCGATGATCCACGCTTCCACGCCCGCCTTCTCGGCTTCGGTCTTGTGGGCGGCCCATTCGAAGGGCGAGCTGCAGGCCCGGGCCGTGACCAGGATGGCCAGTTCCGACAGCCGGGGCGGCAGCGTGGTGTCGTAGCGCAGCAGTTCGCCCATGGCAGACCAGCGCTCGGCCAGCTCGGGGTTGTACAGCGCGGCGCGTAGCGGACCCCGCAGCCGGCCACGCTTGCCGGCGATGACTTTGTCGTGCACCCGGCGTTGTTCCGGGCTCATGGTTTCGGGCGTGGGCAGGTCGATTCTCGGCATGGGCTCCTCTCGTCTTGGCCGCATTATCGGGCGCGGCGCCCGCGCGCGCTATGGCGCCGGGCGCATAGCAGCCTTGACCGGACCCGCCTTTGCGCGGGTTGCGCGCGCGCCTAGACTCGCTGCGTATCCTGCCCACGACTACGATCTTTTCCATGAACGAATTCAAGCAATTGCAGCTGCGGGTGGATGGCCACATCGCCCTGGTGACCCTGGACAGCCCGCCGGTCAACGCCCTGACCCGCGTGCTGAACGACGAACTGACCGCGGCGCTGGACTGGATATCCGAGACGCCCGAGGTCCGGGTGGTGGTGCTGACGGGGGCGGGCAAGGTGTTCTGCGCCGGCGCCGACCTGAAAGGGCGGGCCGACGTGATCAAGGGGCCGGGCGACCTGCCCGCGCACCTGCGCCGCACCCGCGAGTGTTTCCACGCCATCCGCGAATGCGCCAAGCCCGTGGTGGCGGCGATCAACGGCCCGGCGCTGGGATCCGGGCTGGCGATGGTGGCCTCGGCCGACGTGCTGATCGCCTCCGAGCGCGCCTCGCTGGGCCTGCCGGAAGTTGACGTGGGCTTATTGGGAGGGTGCCGCCACGCGATGCGCCTGTTTCCCCATTCGCTGCTGCGGCGCATGATGCTGACCGGCTACCGGGTGCCGGCGGCCGAACTCTACCGGCTCGGCATCGTCGAGGCCTGCACGGCCCCGGAGGACCTGCTGCCCGCCGCGATGGAGATGGCCGGCGTCATCGCCGCCAAGAGCCCCGTCTCCACGCGCATGGGCAAGCATACGCTGAACACCATCGAGGACATGAGCCTGCGCGACGGCTATCGCTACGAACAGGACATGACCGCGATCATCGCCACCACCGAGGATGCCGCCGAGGCGCAGGCCGCGTTCCGCGAGAAGCGGGCGCCGGTGTTCAAGGGGCGGTAGGAGCCTGGTGCGGGGCGCGGCGTCCCGCGATGCGCGGGCGGGTATAAACTCGTCTTCTTTTCCTGGACGAGCGCCGCTTGCGATGCAGCATCCGAAAGCCACCAGCATCCAACTGGACGTCACCGCCAGCCTGCAGAAATGGCGGGCTTTTCTCGCGATAGGCGAACTGGGCAGCCTGACGCGCGCGGCGCTGTTCCTGAACAGCAACCAGTCCCTGCTCAGCCGGCAGTTGAACGCGCTCGAACGCGAGTGCGGCACGCGGCTGTTCGTGCGCACCGGCCGGGGCGTGGAGCTGTCGGACGTGGGGCAGCGCATCTTCCCCCAGGTGCGCGCGCTGCTGGCCGATGCCGAGCAGCTGGAAAACGAGATCCGCGAACAGGCGCGCGATGCCAGCGGCCGCGTCACGCTGGGCACCCTGCCGTCCATCGGCCACCATCTGGTGGGCCAGCTCTTCACCGAGGTGCGGGCCCGCTATCCCGGCGTCAATCTGAAGGTGCTGGAAGGTTCCAGCGGCCAGGTCGAGGAATGGCTGGCCGATGCGCGCGTGGATATCGGCATCCTGTACCGCTACGGCGGCACGCTGCCCGAGCACGAGCAGTGCCTGGCCACCGTGGACAGCTACCTGATCGGGCCGGCGGGCGACCGCCTGACCGCCCAGGAGGAAGTTCCCTTCCGCAGCCTGCACGAGTTGCCCTTCATCCTGCCCAGCGCGCCCAACGGTCTGCGCACGGCGCTCGATTCCATGGCGCGCCAGGAGCACATCACGCTGGCCCCGGTGATCGAGGCCGATTCGCTGCCGCTCCAGGCCTCGCTGGTCGCGCGCGAAAGGCTGTACACGGTGCTGCCGCTGCATGCGGTGTGGACCGAGGTCGGCAAGGGCGAGGTGCAGGCCGCCCGCATCGTCGATCCGCCGTTCCAGCGCACCGTCGCGCTGGTCTTCGCCAAGACCAAGGGGCCGGCCAAGGCCGTCTCGGCCATCGCGGGCCTGATCGGCGAGATCGTGGACAGGATGGCGCGCGACGGCATGTGGCGCACCGATCGCTAGGCCCAGGAGAAACTCGATGCCATCCAGACCCGGCAAGCTCTATCTCGTCAGCCTGGGCACGGGGGATCCCGAGCACCTGACCCTGCGGGCCGACCGCATCATGCGCGAGTCCGACCTGGTGCTGGGGCAGGCCGACGCGCCCGCCCGCTATCCCGCGCAACTGGCCGGCAAGCGGTTCATGGAAGCCGGCCACGGCCTGTTCACGCCCATGGCGCGGCGGCGTGCCTTGCGCGAAGAGGTCGAGGCCGAAGAGTCGCCGCGCCGCCAGGCCATCCGCGATTGCGTCGCGGCGGGCGGCACCGTGGCGGTCCTGACGCAGGGCGATCCGACGCTGTACGGTCCGCATATCGGCTACCTGGATGCGTTCCGCGACCTCGCGCCCGAAGTCGTTCCGGGCGTCTCCAGCTTCGCCGCGGCCAACGCGGCGCTGGGCTGCGCGGTGACGGGCGGCAGCGCCAGCCAGTCGGTGATCCTGAGCCTGGGCAAGAACGCCAACGAAGGCTATGGCGGCAGCGACCGCCTGTCGGTGCTGGCGCAAAGCCGCAGCGCGCTGGTGTTGTTCACGATGCGGACCGACCTGGCGCGGGTGGTGGACGAGTTGAAGGCGGGCTATCCGGGCGACACGCCAGTGGCCGTCGTCTGCCATGCCGGACGCGAGGCGCGGCAGCAGGTGCTGCGCGCCACGCTCGAGACGCTGGTGGAGGTGGCTGGCCGGCATGAACTGCCGTTCGAGCATCTGGTCTACGTCGGCGATTTCCTGGAGCGCCCCGCGGGCGACTACCAGGACGGCTGATGCGCCAGCGGGATGTCCTGGCCGTCCTTGGACGATTGCAGCATCGCCAGGCAGATCTCCAGCGTGGCCCGGGCCCAGCGGCCGTCGTGCCGGGGTGGCTGCCCCTGCCGCACGGCGGCCACCAGTTCGTCGATCACTTCATGGCGCGGTACGGCCGGGCGCTCCAGCGGCACCCATCGTTTCTCGTCGTCGGCATGGATGGCGATGCCGTCGGGCAGCGGCCGCAGGTCGGCATGGTCGCAGGACACGATGATGGGGCCGAAGTGCTGGTAGGCGCGGGCTTCGTCGTCGTCGGCCGGCGGCTTGTAGGCCGATCCGCCATAGGTGCCGGCGGCCTTGGCGCGGGCCTCTTCCTCCGGCGAAGCCACGGCGGCCAGCTTGCGCCGCGCGGCGCCGTAGTCGTCCGGGGACTTGCGGTTGCCCATCTCGCCTATCCAGCCCGTCCATTCGTCGGAGTCGAAGTGCGCGTAGCCGTTATAGGACAGCGAGGCGTAGGCGCCCGATTCGAACCACAGCATGGCCGAGTAGGCGCCTTCGGTGACGCGGCGCGGGTCCCAGTTGCCGACGGCGGCGCGCAGCCGCGTGGGCGGCGAGCCGGCCAGCAGCCGCACGATGTCCACCTGGTGCGCGGCCTGGCTGAAGATGGCGCCGCCGCCCTCTGCGGTCACCAGTTCCTCCGGCCGGCGCGGACGGTACAGGTAGTCGGTGTAGTTCAGCGCATGGATCATGCGCACTTTGCCGAACTCGCCGCTGGCGATCAGTTCGCGGGTCTTCAGGTAGGGCGTGTCGAAGCTGTGGCAGTGGCCCACGATCAGGTGCACGCCGGCGCGCTCGCAAGCCGCGATCATGCGGTCGCATTCGTCCATCGCCAGCGCCATGGGCTTCTCCACCAGCACGTGCTTGCCATGCGCCGCGGCGATCTCGGCGTGACGGGCGTGGAACTGATGGGGACTGGCGACGTAGATCGCGTCCAGCGACGGATCGGCCGCCAGCGCTTCGATGTCGCCGTGCACCGGCGCGCCGAAGTCGCGCGCGAACTGCCCGCGCGCGGCCTCCCGAGGGTCGCAAGCCGCCGCCAGCACGATGCGCGCATCGCCCAGGAAGGTCGGCAGCATCAGCGAAAAGGCGCGTCCCAGCCCAGCTACGCCCAGCCGCAATGGAGCAATCGACATCAGACTTCCTCCGAAAATCCATGACCCGACCCGGGGCACCGCGGATCCGGCTCCGCCGGTCCGCCAGTGCCGCCCCCTGGGGGGGGCGCGCGTAAGCGCGTAGGGGGGGGCTATACCTCGTAGTTGGAGTCGAGTCGCTGGGTGGCGGGCACGTCGTCCCACACATGCGACACCTTGTACTGGCGCCAGTCGACCGACTTGGGCACGATGGCCTGGAACGAACAGATCTCCCTGGGAATGGCGTTCTCGCCCAGGGCGATGGGCGCTTCTCCGGCCGCGAACTCGTCCAGTGCCGTCAGCATCCGGCGGCGGAATTCGACGATGGCCAGGTCGCTGGTGCCCAGCCGTTCCTCGGACCGGTCGGCCAGGGCGCCCATGGTCACCCACATGGCGATGTCCTGGTTGGGAAAGCCGGTGATGCCGGTAAAGTTGCCCGCCTTCATCGCCTGGCGGTCCTGCCAGAAGCGGTTGTCGTGGTTGCGGTGCGGCCGGTAGCGGTCGTCCACGTCGGGGCCGATCTGCGCGCGCAGGAACTTGCGCCAGGTCTCGGTATCGGGCGTCTTGGCCGGATGGCCCCAGGCCAGGAAGTAGAACGCCGTGTTCGTGTCGTCCATGGGCACGTTCACGTTGGCGACGTTGTACAGGTTGTTGGGTGGGACCAGCACCGTGAAGGGCGCGACGAACACGGTCGAGCGCACGTAGTCCTGCGTGTCGGCATCGAAGATCGGACGGCGGATCGCGGCGTAGCGGAAACCGTAAGGCGTGCGCTCGACCTGCAGGCGCGGCGCCTTGTCGGTGGATGGACGCAGCCAGTTCTTGTCGGTGGCTTCGGCGCCGCTGACCTTGGCCGGCACGAAGTCCGACGAGTGCAGGCTGGAGCTGTGGGCCGAATCGATCGCGCCTTCCAGGACCTGCGCCCAGTTGCAGGGCAGGATGACCTTGGCGATGCTGACCTTGGCGTCCCGGGTCGGCGCCCAGGGCGGGGGAACGAACTCGGGCGCGTCTTCCTCCTTGCCCAGGAAGACCCAGACCATGCCGCCCCACTCGCGCGTGGGGTAGGCCCTGGTGCGCACCTTCGAGGCCATGGGACTGGTCTCGGGCTCGGACGCCATGTCCAGCACCTGCCCGGTCACGTCCATCTTCCAGCCGTGGTACAGGCAGCGCAGCCCGCCTTCCTCGTTGCGGCCGTAGACCAGCGATACGCGCCGGTGCGGGCATTTCTCGTCCAGCGCGCCGATGCGGCCCTGGGTGTCGCGGAACACGACCAGGTCCAGCCCCAGCAGCCGGGCGTGCACCGGGGCGCCGTCCGGCTCGGCCACTTCCTCGACCAGGCACAGCGGCAGCCAGTGGCGGCGCATCAGCGTGCCCATCGGGGCGTCGCCCTCCACGCGGCACAGCCGCTCGTTCTTTTCACGCGACAACATGCTGTTTCTCCTTCAATTTTCCGGCTTGATGCCCGCGGCCTTGATCGGGCCGGCATAGCGGCGGGCTTCTTCATCGATGGCTTGCGCATACTCGGACGGCGTTCCGCCCACGGGTTCGATGCCCAGCCCCTGCAATTGCTTGATGACCTCGGGTTGCTTGACCACCTTGGCGATCTCGGCGCTGAGCTTGTTCACGATGGCCTGGGGCGTACCGGTGGGCGCCAGCACCCCCACGGTGACGGCGAAATTGAAATCGGGAACGATCTCGGAGATGGCCGGTACGTTGGGGGCCAGGCTGGAGCGCTTGAGCGAGTTCGTGGCCAGGATCTTGGCCTGTCCCTTCTGCGCGAAACCCGACAGCGAGGGCAGCGCGGCCACCACCAGGTCCACCTGCTTGCCCACCAGCGCGGGCACGGCCTGGCCCGAACCCCGGAACGGGACATGGTCCAGCCGCAGGTTCAGCGCGCTTTTCAGGGCTTCCATCGTCAGGTGGTGGCTGCTGCCCACGCCCGACGAACCATAGGTGATGCCGGTGGGGCTTTTCTTGGCCAGCTCGACGAATTCCTGCAGCGTGCCGGCCGGGAAATCGGGGCGGGCGGCGATGAACAGCGGCGAGGTCGCCACCAGCGAGACCGGCATGAAATCGCGCTTGGGCTCGTAGGCGAGATCCTTGTACAGCGACGGGTTGATCGACATCATCGAGCCGTCGGTGACCAGGAAGGTATAGCCGTCGTGCGGGCTGCCCATCAGCGTCTGCGCGGCCACCACGCCGTTGGCGCCGGGCTTGTTCTCGACCACGAAGGACTTGCCCAGATGCTCGGTCAGGCGCTGGCCGATGATGCGGGCCACCGTGTCGGGCAGACCGCCGGTGGCGTAGGGTACGACGAAGCGGACGGGGCGCGAGGGGTAGTCGGCCGCGTCGTCGGCGCTGGCCAGCGCCGGCGCACAGCCCAGCAGCGCGGCCAGGCCCACGCGGGTGGCCGCCGTGGCGGCATGTCGGACGAAGCGGTGTACGGAATGGGTCATGGAGGTCTCCTTGGGTGGATGTCCCGGTCATCCGGGTACACTGGTTTTATTAGAGCTATAAGAATAATATTAAAGCTCTAAGTATTTTTCAAGCCCCCGTTCCAGCACTACCGGACGGGTATCATTTGCCCGAGCACAGCCCCCCGGAAGACCATGAGTTCCGCCGAAGACACCCGCAAGATCCTGGAGCACTGGCAAAGCGCGGCGCCCAACGACCGCCTGGCCCACCTGGTCAAGGACGCCACGCGTGCCTTCGTCCGCGCCTTGCAGATGAGGCTGAACGAGCATCACGTCTCGTTCGGGCACTGGGCCTTCCTGCGCATCCTGTGGGTGCAGGACGGCCTGACCCAGCGCGAGCTGAGCGACGAGGCGGGGGTGATGGAGCCCACCACCTACAGCGCGCTCAAGGCCATGGAGGCCCTGGGCTACGTCGAGCGCAAGCACCTGCCCGGCAACAAGAAGAACATGTACGTGTATCTGACGGACCGGGGCCGCGAGCTCGAGCGCAAGCTGATCCCGCTGGCCGAAGACGTCAACCGCATCGGCATCCGCGGGCTGACGGCCGACGAGATAGGCGTGGCGCGCAAGGTGCTGCTGGGCATCATCGCCAACCTGGCCGAGGACGAGGAGAAGGCCGAGGAGCGCAGCCTGCGCATTCCGTCCACCCGGGAGTTGTCGCGCCGCGTGTCCGAACGCGTCGAGCGCCAGCACGCCCGCGCCCCCCGCAAGCGGGTCGCCGCCCATGACGAGTGAGGCGGCCGGGGCCGCCCTGGTGTGGTTCCGGCGCGACCTGCGCAGCTTCGATCACGCCGCGCTGCACCAGGCCCTGATACGCCACGGGAAGGTGTATTGCGCCTTCGTCTTCGACACCGACATCCTCGATACCCTGCCTGATCGCGCCGACCGCCGCGTGGAATTCATCCACGCCAGCGTGCTGGAACTGGACCAGGCGCTGGACCGCATGGCGCGCCAAGCCGGGGCCGCGGGCAGCGGCCTGATCGTCCGGCACGGCGGCGCGCCGGCGTGCATCGTCCGCCTGGCGCGGGAACTGGGCGTGCGGGAGGTCCTGGCCAACCGCGACTACGAGCCCGACGCCATCGCGCGCGACCGGCGGGTGGCGCGCGAACTGGCGGACTGCGGCATTGCCTTCAGCGACTGCAAGGACCAGGTGGTGCTGGACAGGGATGAACTGCTGACGCAGCAGGGCCAGCCCTACAGTGTGTTCACGCCCTACAAGCGCGCGTGGCTGCAGCGGGCCGACGACTTCCAGCTCGAGTCCTATCCGGTCGAGCGCCACGCCGCGCGCCTGGCGCCCAAGCCCCCGGGCGAACGTCCCCCCACGCTGGAGGCGCTGGGCTTCCTGCCCACCAACCTTTCCGCGCTGGCGCTGCCCACCGGTATGGGGGGCGGCCGCGAACTGCTGCGGGATTTCGAGCGGCGCATCACGCGCTATCACGAGGCGCGGGACTATCCCGCGCGCAAAGGCGTCTCGTACCTGTCCACGCATCTGCGCTTTGGCACCGTGTCCATCCGCCAGTTGGCCGCGCTGGCGCGCCGCCATGGCGGCGAGGGGGCGCAGACGTGGCTGTCGGAACTGGTCTGGCGCGAGTTCTACCAGATGATCCTGTGGCACCACCCGCACGTGGTGCAGGGCTGCTTCAAGCCGGCCTTCGACCGCCTGTCCTGGGACGATGCGCCCGAACTCTGGCAGGCCTGGTGCGAGGCCCGCACGGGCTATCCGCTGGTGGATGCCGCGATGCGCCAGTTGCACCAGACCGGGTACATGCACAACCGCCTGCGGATGGTGGCGGCCTCGTTCCTGACCAAGGACCTGGGCATAGACTGGCGCCGGGGCGAGCGGCACTTCGCCCGGCACCTGAACGATTATGACCTGGCGGCCAACAACGGCGGCTGGCAGTGGGCGGCGTCCACGGGCTGCGACGCGCAGCCGTGGTTCCGCATCTTCAATCCGGTCACCCAGTCACGGAAGTTCGATCCCGACGGGAGCTTCATCCGGCGCTATGTGCCCGAACTGGCGCGCGTGCCGGATCGCTTCATCCATTTTCCCGCCGGGATGCGGCCCGTGGATGCCGAGGCGTGCGGCCTGCGGCTGGGGCGGGACTACCCGTTGCCCGTGGTGGACCACGCCCGGGCGCGTACCCGTACGCTGATGCGCTTCGAGGCGCTGAAGGAGATGCCGGACGGTTCGTGAAGCCACCGAGCGTCCGGCATTCGTCTTACTTCAGCTTTGCCAGCAGATCGGCGAACTTCGCTTCGACCTTCTGCCTCAGTTCGGGCGTGGCGCAAGCCACCGGCGGGAAGTCCTTCAGCATCTCGAAGGGACGGCAGGCATCGATGACCGCGCGCGAGTTGGTGGCGGTGCCGCGAGGAATGCGCGGATCCAGCGGGCCGCTCCAGGCCTTGCGGATGAACTCGATGTCCTCCACCGGGTCGCAGCGGGTGCACATCGCCCAGACGACGTCGAACAGGTTCGTGGGATCGACGTCTTCGTCCACGACCACGACGAAGCGCCCGAGGTAGGATCCGGACTGGCAGTTCGCCGCCAGCATCGCGGCCTGCCGGGCGTGTCCCGCGTACGCCTGCTTGATCGAAATGATGTTGAACAGGCGTGCCGCGCCGGCCTCGTGGCACCAGACGCCCTTGACCCCGCTCAGTCCCGCGCGTTCGACCTCGTCCCAGATCATGCCCGCCTTCATCACGCACTTGGAGAACGAGAAGTCGGACGGCGGCCGCAGCGGCGTGGCCATGGTCAGGATGGGATCGTTGCGGTAATAGACGCGCTGGATGCGCACCACCGGCTGGTTGCTCTTGCCGCCCGCATAGTAGCCCGTGAACTCGCCGAACGGTCCCTCGGGCAACGTGTCGTCCGGGTACATTTCGCCTTCCAGCACGATTTCGCTGTGGGCCGGCATGGGCAGCTTGTGTACTTCGCTCAGCACCACGTCGAAGGGCAGGCCGCGATGGCCGCCGGAGTAGTCGTACTCCGACAGGCCGAAGCGCAGTTCGTTGCCGCCGGCCAGGAACAGCATGGGGTCGTGGCCGCAGGAAATCAGCACCGGGCAGGGCTTGCCCTGCTTGAAATACTTGTCGCGGATCTGCCGCCCCTGTTTGCCGGGCGAGGTCCACAGGCCGACCTGGTTGCGGCTGTGGGCCATCGACCGGTAGGTGCCGATGTTGATCCAGTCCAGCTCGGGATCTCGCATGATGACCAGGTCGTCGGTGCCGATGTAGCGGCCGCCGTCCAGCTCGTGCAGGAAGGGGATGGGAAACTTGAAGATGTCGACGTCGTCGTCGCGGTCGATGTTCTCCAGGACCGGGCCGGTTTCCACGATGCGCGGCGGAATGGGTTCGTGGCGCTGCATGCGGTCGCGATAGGACCGTACCACGTCCATCGGCCCCCGGGGAACGGGGAAGCCCAGCGTCAGGGCCAGGCGCGCCGACGAGTTCGATGCGCCCGACAGCAGCCGGAAGCCGGCCGGATAGCCGGGAATGTTGTCGAACAGGATGGCCGGGGCCTCGCCGCGCTGGGTGCCGTGGATGATCTCCGCCAGGGTGCCGACCTCCAGGTTCCAGTCGGCGCCCGATACGCGCAGCAGTTCGCCGGCCTTGTCGACGCGTTCAAGCAGTTCCCGCAGGTCCTGGTGGGGGCGGTCGTAGTCGTTCCATGTCTTCTGCATTCTTGCTTTCCTAGTCTGCCGTGATGTTTGCCGCGCGTACGACGGGGGGCCAGCGCTTGAGCTCCAGGGCCAGCGTGTCGGCCATGCGGGCGGGCGTGCCGCCGGCCGGTTCGATGCCCACCTTGGCCAGGCTGGCCACCACGTCCTTGTTCTTCAATGCCTCGTTCGCTTCCGCGTTCAGCTTGCGTACCACGGCGTCGGGCGTGCCGGCGGGCGCCAGCAGGCCGTACCAGACGTCGACCTGCACCTGGTCATAGCCTTCCTCGCGGAAGGTCGGCACCTGGGGCATCGACGGCGCGCGTTCGGCGCTCATGACGGCCAGGACCCGGAGCTTGCCCCCCTGGACCAGGGGCTGGATGGTGTGCAGCGGCACGATCATGGCCGAGACGTGCCCGCCCGCGAGATCGTTGACGGCGCCGCCCGCCGACTTAAACGGGACGTGGAACAGGTCGATGTGTGCTTCCTGCTTGAACAGCTCCATGGCCAGGTGCTGCGGGGTGCCGTTGCCGGGCGAGCCGTAGTTGATCGTGCCGGGCGCGGCCTTGGCCCTGGCGACGAACTGCTTGAGCGTCTCGGCGGGAAACGAAGGAGGCACGGCCAGCGCCAGCGTGCCGGTGCCCAGCAGCGCGATCGGAGCGAAGTCCTTGACCGGGTCGTAGGGCAGCGTGCGATTGACGGCGGCGTTGGTGGCGAAGGTCGTCGCGGCCATCAGCAGCGTCGAGCCGTCTGGCCGCGAGCGGGCGACGTGGTCGGCGCCGATGTTGCCGCTGGCGCCGGGGCGGTTGTCGACCACCGCGGCGGTGCCGGATTTCGCCGCCCATTGCTGGCTGACGGTGCGGGCCAGGATGTCGGGCCCGGTGCCGGGCGAGGAGGCGACCACGATCGTGATCGTGTTCTGCGCGGCGATGGCCGCGACGGGCAGGGCTGCCGCCGTCCAGGCCGCCAGGGCCGCAAGCGGTGCCGCCCACCGGCGGCGCAACGACCGTATCCCAGTCTCCATGGCGCTTGTCTCCTCTTATCGTGCACTTTTCTGGAGGGAGCATTACAGCGCCAGACGATTTATTATTCCAGAGAGTTATTCTCATTCATTGATGAGGTTGACCAATGAGTTTCCACGCCTCGCTGGGGAATCTGTCCCTGAAGCAATTGCGGGCCTTCGTTTGCGTGGCCGAATCGCGCAGCTTCACCTCGGCCGCCACCCTGCTCAACCTGTCCCAGTCCGCGGTCAGCCTGCTGGTGCGCGAGCTTGAATCGGAGCTGGGGCTCAAGCTGCTCGACCGGACCACGAGGTCGGTACGCATGACCGAAGCGGGAGCCGAATTGCACCCCGTCGCCGCCCGCGTCCTGCAGGACCTGGGCGCGGCCATCGCCGGCTCCCGCGAATTGGCCGACCGGCGCCGGGGGCGCGTGCGCTTTGCCTGCTCGCCGCTGCAATCCTCGCTGTTGGTGCCGCGCCTGATCGGTACGTTCAAGGCGCGGTATCCGCACATCACCATCGTCCTGCGCGATACGCCGGGCGGTGAGATCATCGATCTGGTCGCCAGCGGCGAGGTCGATCTCGCGCTGGGGGTGCTTCCGGCCGATACGCCTTTCGTTGCCGCCGAACCCCTGCTGACCGACGACCTGCTGTTGATCCATCCCCGCAGCTACGGCTGGGGGCCCAGGCGCCGCCCGACCTGGAAGGACATCGCCGCCCATCCCTTCATCGCGCTGGGGGAACACAACTCCACCCGCTACCTGGTCGACTACCACGCCGCGCAGGTCGGCGTGCGGCTGACGCCCGCGTGCGAGGTCGCGTTCGTCTGGACCGCCATCGGCATGGTGGATGCCGGGCTGGGGCTGTCACTGATTCCCGGCCATGCGCGGCCCATCGTCCAGAAGTTCGCCGACGTGGCGATGCAGCCGTTCGAGCCGCAGCGGATCAAGCGTCCGATCGCGCTGATGCGGCACAGGCAGCGGACCCTGTCGCCGGCGGCGGAAGCCTTCGCGGATTTCCTGCGCGAGAACTTTCCGCGCCACGACCGCAGGACGCCGGCTGCGCGGCCCTAGCCCCAGTCCTTGCCCGCGGTGCGGTAGATCCGGTCGCGGCGTTCCTCGATCACTTCGAGCAGGGTGCGGGTGAATGCCTCCAGCACGGCGGGCTGCTCGCGGCCGCGCTTGATGATCAGATGGAAGTCCAGCGTCAGGACGGGGGCGGTCAGCAGCGCGGTCGACACCTGGAATTCCGTGCCTATCGGGGCGGCGAATGTCGGAATGATGGTCGGCCCCACGCCGGCCGCCGCCATGCCGATCAGGGATTCGAGCCGGTTCATGCGGATGCCGTCGGTGCGCGCCATGCCGCGGGCGGCGCGGCACTTGTTGATCTGCTGCTGCAGGTCCTGAGTCGGGGGGAGTTCGACGAAAGGCACCGCCGGCAATTCGTCCCAGCGTATCCGCTTGGCGTTCCTGCCTTTCGCCCTGGAGCGGAAGGGCGCCGCGCGGGATTCCAGGTACACGAAATCGAATTCGAACAGCGGCCGGCGCGAGACCTCCAGGACCCGCTTGGGGAAGACGCCCAGCCCGCAATCGAGCTCGCCGTTCTGCACCTGGCGCTCGACCTCGGGTTTGGGCAGGTCCAGGATGTGGAGATCGAGCGTGGGCTGGGTCTTGCGCAGGCGCATGTAGACGTGAGGCATGACGCTGGCCGAGAAGATGGGCGGCACGCCCACGCGCAGCGTGCGGCGGCGCGTCTCGGAAAGCTGGCTGAGGACGGGCGCGATGGTCTCCACCTCGTCCACGACTTGTTGTGCGACCGGCAACAGCCGTTGTCCCGCCGCCGTCAGCCGGACCGATCGCGTCGTGCGTTCGAACAGGCGGCACGAGAGCTGGCCTTCGACATCCTGCATCATCAGGCTGAGCCCCGGCTGGCTGATGTGCAGCTGCTCGGCGGCGCGCGTGAAGCTGCGTGTCTGCACGATGCACAGGAACGCCTTGAAGTGCCGGATGCTCAGATTCATAAGGTCAGAAAATCAATAGATATAAGAGATATATTAGACAAATTAACATGCGGTTCCTAGAATCTGCCGCATACACAAAACGCCCGGAACACGCGCCGTTCCAGGCCTCTTCCCATCTCCCCACTCGCTCCGTCCGGAGCGTCGCGGTTCGGCTTCGAAGCGACAGGCCGAAGGGACCCGGCTTGTCCGGCGCAAGGGTCGGGCATCGATCACAAGGTGAGGAGACGACATGAGCGACGCATGGAGCGACGAGCGGGAAATCCGGCAACTGGTGGAGCGTTGGGCGGTGTGGCGCGATGCCGGGGACTGGGAGCGGTTCGCCACGGTCTGGCATCCGGAAGGCGTCATGATGGCCACCTGGTTCCAGGGGCCTTACGCCGAATTCATCCGCGTCACGCGCGAAGGCTGGGACAAGGGCGTGAGCATTCTTCACTTTCTGGGCGGCTCGGCGGTCGAGGTCCAGGGCGACCGCGCCATCGCCCAGACCAAGATGACCATCTCGCAGCGCGGCCCCATCGATGGCGTGCCGTGCGACGTGGTGTGCACGGGCCGCTTCTACGATTTCCTCGTCAGGCACGAAGGCCGGTGGCAGTTGCTGCATCGCCAGCCCATCTACGAGAAGGACCGGGTCGATCCGGTGGACCCCGGGGCGAAGCTGACGCTGGACCAGGATGAGCTGGCGCGCATGCCCGAGGGATATCGCCATCTGGCCTACATCCAGACCCGCATCGGCTACCGGGTCAAGATGGACATGCCCATGCTCAAGGGCGAGGCGGTGGAGACGCTGTACCGGCGCGGCGCGAGCTGGCTGGCCGGCGGTCCGCTGGAACGGTAAGGGAAGGGGACGCGAGATGAGCTGCGACATTCTTCCCCGGCGCCGCGCGCTGGTGCTGGCGGCGTCGTTCGCCGCTTCGGCATTGCCCTGGGCGGGCGCGGCGAGGGCCGAGTGGCCCGAACGGCCGATCACCATCGTGGTGCCCTACACGCCGGGCACCAGCATGGACACCCTGGCGCGTACGCTCAGCCCCAGGCTCGCGCAGCGTCTGGGTCAGCCCGTCATCGTCGAGAACCGACCCGGCGCCAGCGGCAACATCGGCACGGGATACGTCGCCCATGCCGCGCCGGACGGGTACACGCTGATGATGACCGTCAGCACCTTCGTGATGAACCCCAGCCTGTTCAAGAGCGTGCCCTACGACCCGCTGGCGAGCTTCGTCCCGGTCGGGCAGGTGGCGGTCGGCGCGCTGGTGTTCGCGGTGAATCCGGCCTTCCCGGCCGGCACGCTGGACGAGGCGATCAAGGCCTTCCGGTCCAGGCCTGGCCGGTATGCCTATGCCTCGCCGGGCAAGGGCACGCCGCAGCACCTGGCCATGGAGCTGTTCAAGCTGCATGCCGGCGTGGACGTCATGCACGTGCCCTACAGCGGATCGGCCGGCGCGGTCACCGACCTGCTGGGCGGGCAGGTGCAGGCCATGATCCTGCCGGCGAACACCGCGCTGGGGCTCAAGCAGTCCGGCAAGCTGCGCGTGTTGGCCGCCACCCAGCCACGCCGTATCGAGGTCATGTCCGACGTGCCCACGCTGGCGGAGCAGGACGTGCGCGGCGCCGACGTGGACCTGTGGTTCGGCATGCTCGCCCCCGCCAGGACACCCCAGGCCATCGTGACGGCCCTGAATCGCGAGATCAACCAGGTGCTGGCCATGCCGGATATCCAGCAAAGCCTGGACGAACAAGGGCTGACTGTCGCGTCCGGCACGCCCGAGGCCTTCGGCCGGCTGGTTTCCACCGAACACGCCCGTTGGGCGGATGTAATCAGGAAGGCCCGCATCAGCGCGGATTGAATGACATGAAGAAAGACCAGAAACCCCGAATCATCATCGTCGGCGCCGGCATCGGCGGCCTGACCGCCGCCGCCAGCCTGCTCAAGCGCGGCTTTCCCGTGCGCGTGTACGAACAGGCTCCCGCGCTGGGCGAGATCGGCGCCGGCATCCAGTCCAGCGCCAACGCGGTCAAGGTGCTGTACGACCTCGGGCTGCGCGAGGAACTCGAGAAGACCGTGGTGCGGCCGCTGGCGTTCGAGTTCCGGCGCTTCGACACGGCCGAGATGATGCACCGCATTCCCCTCGGTCCGCAGCACGAACAGGCGAACGGGGCGCCGTATTTCCACATCCACCGCGCCGACTTGCACGAGCTGTTGGCCAAGGCGGTACTGGCACTGGACCCGGACTGCATCGCGCTGAACGCGCGGGCGGAAGGCTTCGACGAAACCGCCGACGGTATCACGTTGCGGCTGGCCGACGGGACGCGCGCCACGGGCGAGGTTCTGGTTGGAGCGGACGGCATCAGGTCGGCCATACGGGCGCAGATCCTGGGGGCCACCCCGGTCAGCTACACCGGCGACGTCGCCTGGCGCGCGGTGATCCCGACGGACCGCCTGCCCGCCGGCATCATGGATACGGTATCGACGGTATGGTGCGGGCCCAAGAAGCATGCCGTGATGTACTACCTGCGCGCCGGCAAGCTGATGAACTTCGTCGGGCTGGTGGAACACGCGCAGCCCGAGAACGAGTCGTGGACGCAGCGGCGGCCCTGGGCCGACCTCAAGGCGGACTTCGAAGGCTGGCATCCCACCATACAGACCGTGATCGACGCGATCGACCGAGACGGCTGCTACCGCTATGCCTTGAACGACCGCATGCCGGTGGACAACTGGAGCACCGGCAGGGCGACGCTGCTGGGCGACGCCGCGCATCCCACCTTGCCCTACCTGGCCTCGGGCGCGGCCATGGCCATCGAGGACGGCGCGGTGCTGGCGCGCTGCCTGGACGAGCAGGCCAGCGTCGCCGGCGCGCTGCGCAGCTACCAGAACAGCCGCATGGACCGCACCGCGGCGGTGGTGCGCGAGTCGGCCGAGAACCGCGACCTCTACCGCATCGAGGACGAGAGCGCGATGCGCCTGGCCTTCCAGCGCAAGGACATGAACAAGAGCCGAGCCCAATGGCTGTATTCCTACGATCCGCTGACGGTGCCGCTGGCGGAAGACTGAGGAGTTGACATGCGATACCCGTACCTGACGTTCGCCGCCGCCTGCTGCGCGGCCAGCCTGCCCGCGCAGGCGCAATCCGGTCCGCCGACCACCATCGTCGTCGCGACGTCGGCGGGAACGGGCGTCGACGTGATCGCCCGCGTGCTGGGGCGGCAATTGGCTGCGCAGATGGGATCGCCGGTCATCGTCGAGAACCGGCCGGGCGCCAGCGGCAACATCGGCGCCGACCACGTCGCGCGCGCCGCGTCCGACGGCCGCACGCTGCTTCTGGCCGCCACCACTTTCGCCACCAACGCGGCGGTCAACCGCACGCTGCCCTACGACCCGGTCAAGAGCTTCGTGCCGATCAGCCTGCTCAGCACTGGCGCGATGACCCTGGCGGTGGCGCCGACGCTCAAGGCCGAGTCGGTGCCGGAACTGGTCCGGCTCGCCAAGGCCACACCCGGCGCCATCAACTACGCGTCGCCCGGCAACGGCACGCCGCAGCACCTGGCCATGGAGCTGTTCAAGCTGGAGGCGGGCGTGGACCTGTTCCACGTGCCCTACAAGAGCACCGGCGGCGCCGTGACCGACCTGGCCGGCGGCCACATCTCGGCCATGGTCGTGCCGATAGACACGGTGCTGCCATTGGCCACGGGCGGCAAGGTCAAGGTGCTGGGGGTGATGAGCGCCCAGCGGTTCCAGGGCCTGCCGGACGTGCCTACCCTGAGCGAGCAGGGGCTGCCCAAGGTGGAGGTCGGCGTCTGGTACGGGTTGCTGGCGCCCGCCGGCACGCCCCGGGCCACGGTGGACCGGCTCAACCGCGAGGTCAACGAGGCGCTGGCCCGCCCCGAAGTCGTGACGACGCTGCGGCAGCAGGGCATCGATCCGGCCGGGGGCTCGCCGGAACGGCTGGCCGCGCACCTGCGCGCGGAACTGGCGCGCTGGCAGGCGGTGGTGAAGGCGGCCCGCATCAGCGTGGACTGAGTACAACCCCGGGAAGGAGCGCCGCATGTACGGCATCAGCCAGGAAATCATCGATCGCGTGGTGGCCCGCCGTGGCCGCCTGCATGCCTACGAAACCATCGAGGCAGCCAGGACGGCCCTGGTGGTCATCGACCTGCAAAACTACTTCATGAAGCCGGAGTATCCCAGCTCCGTGCCCGCCGCCCGCGAGATCGTGCCCAAGGTCAACGAGGCCGCGCGCGTGGTCCGCAGCCGGGGCGGCACGGTGGTGTGGATCTCGACCTCGTCCGACGGGGCGGAAAAGTTCTGGTCCGTCATGCACGAACACCTGCTCACGCCCCAGCAGGAGCGGGGACGCCGGGCCGGCCTGCAGCCGGGCAGCGACGGCTTCGCGCTGTGGAGCGGGCTGGAGGTCGAGCCGCTGGACCTGCAGGTCACCAAGCGCACCTTCAGTGCCCTGGTGCATGGTTCGTCGCCGCTGGAGTCGGATCTGCGCGGTCGCGGCATCGACACGGTGCTGATCGCCGGCACCGTCACCAACGTATGCTGCGAGTCCACGGGGCGGGACGCCATGATGCTGAACTTCAAGACCATCATGCTGGCCGATGCGCTGGCCGGCAAGCTGGCGTCCGCGCACGTGGCCGCGCTGTCGGGATTCATCGAGAACTTCGGCGACGTGATGCTGGTTGAAGAAATGGCGGCGCGCCTCGCGTAGCGGCCAGGGAGACGGAAAATCATGAGAAAGATCGACATCTACAGTCACATCATGCCGCGGCGCTATCTGGATCTGATGAAGGAACATGCCAAGGATCCCGGCCTGATCAAGCGCATGAGCAACCTGCGCATGTTGTGGGACATGGACGCCCGGATGGAAATGCTGTCGCAATGGCCGGAAGTGCAGCAGGTGCTGACCCTGGCGCTGCCGCCGCCCGAGGCGCTGGGCAACGCCGACCGGTCGCCCGGCTTCGCCCGTATCGCCAACGACGACATGGCGGCCATCGTGGCGCGCTCGCCCAAGGTGTTTCCCGCGTTCGTGGCGGCCCTGCCCATGAACAACGTGCCCGCCGCGCTGGAGGAAATGGACCGGGCCGTGACGACACTGGGCGCGCGCGGCATCCAGGTCACGACCAGCGTGAACGGGCGTCCGCTGGACGATCCGGAGTTCTTCCCCGTGTTCGAGCGCGCGACCAAGGTGCACGGAATTCCGGTCTGGATGCATCCGTTCCGTCCCGCGTCGCAGGCCGATTATCCGGTCGAGGACAAGTCCCGGTTCGAGATCTGGCAGGTCCTGGGCTGGCCCTACGCCACCAGCGTGGCCATGGCGCGCATGGTGTTTTCGCAGATGTTCGACCGTCTGCCGGAGCTGCGCATCATCACGCATCATTGCGGCGCGATGATTCCCTACTTCGGCGGCCGCGCCGAGACGCTGTGGGCCCAGCTGGGAAGCCGCAGCGTCGAGGACGACTACAACGGCCTGCTCGATCGCATGGCGAAGAAGCCCATCGACTACTTCAAGATGTTCTATGCCGACACCGTGCTGGGCGGCTCGGCCTCGGCCCTGCGCTGCGGGCTGGATTTCTTCGGCAGCGACAAGGTGGTGTTCGCCAGCGACTGCCCGTTCGATCCCGAGGAAGGCCCGATGTTCATCCGCGAGGGCATACGCTCGGTCGAGTCGCTGGATCTTGCCGACGACGACAAGAAGAAGATCTACCTGCTCAACGCGCTCAAGCTGCTGGGGCTGGACGAGGATCTGAAGTAGGGAAGGGAAGCCGGCCGGCTTCCCTTCAATCGACCGACGCGGCGTAGGTGGCCAGGTCCTTCAACAGCACCGACAGGTTGCGGTTGCCGACTTCCTGGACCATCTCTTCCTGGGCCACCGCCACGGCCCGTCCGAAATCATCCAGCCACGCCAGCCCCGCGGGCGTGAAGCGCACGATGCGGGCCCGCTTGTCCGCCGGATCGGCCACGCGTTCCACCAGGCCCAGTTCCTCGCACTGCCCGATCAATTCGTTCATCGCCGCGTTGGTCATGGCCGAGCGCCGGGCCAGGTCGGTGATGCGCGTGCCCTCCAGGTCCAGGTGGCGCGTCAGGTTCACGTGCCAGCGGCGCGTCTGGGCGTGTCCCGCCTCGGCCATCAGGTCCATGACGCGCTGCTCGAAACGGCGCAGGGCGCTGTTGAGCACGCGGCCGGGGTTG
Source organism: Pigmentiphaga kullae (assembly GCF_004216695.1). Classification (GTDB taxonomy): domain Bacteria; phylum Pseudomonadota; class Gammaproteobacteria; order Burkholderiales; family Burkholderiaceae_B; genus Pigmentiphaga; species Pigmentiphaga kullae. Next base: position 518,151 of record NZ_SGXC01000001.1, on the reverse strand, counting down.
TGGGTGCGCCAGCGGTAGGCGTTGCTATCAAGGGTTTTCACGGGATCGAATCGGATTGTACGGAACCATTTGCTTTGGTAACCTAAATAAATGTCGAATCAGGCCAGCCAGAGAAGGAAACATACGATGCTTGACGACGCACAGTCTACTGTCAGGGCGGCGACCCGGCTCGAGGTCGACGTGCTGGTCGCCGGGGGCGGCCCGTGCGGGTTGATGCTGGCGAACGAACTGGGACCGCGCGGCGTGCGCTGCCTGGTCGTGGACGCCAAGCCCGGCACGGCGTTCAACCCGCAGGCCAATGCCACCCAGGCCCGCACCATGGAGCATTTCCGCCGGCTGGGCTTCGCGCGCGAGATCCGGGCGCTGGGGCTGCCCGCCGACCATCCCACGGACATCGCGTACTTCACGCGCTACGCGGGGCACGAGCTCGCGCGCATCAGGCTGCCCACCGCCGCCGAGGCCGCGGTGCGCATCAAGACCATGACGGGTTCCTGGAGCGCGGCCGAACTGCCGCATCGCGTGTCGCAGAAATTCGTCGAGGCGGCGCTGCGGCGGCATGCGCAGGCCTGGCCGTCGATCGACCTGCGTTATGGCTGGGCGCTGCGGGAGTTCCGCGAAGAGGACGATGGCGTCGTCGCGCTGGTGCGGCCGGTCGATGGCGGCGAGTCCGTGGAGGTGAAGGCCCGGTTCCTGGTGGGCGCCGACGGCGCGCGCAGCTTCGTCCGGGGACGACTGGGCATCGAGTGGGATGGAGTGACCGGGATCCAGCGCGAGTTCATGGGCGGCAAGATGTTCGCCATCTACCTGCGTTCGCCGGAGTTCCTGTCCAGGCTGCCCCATCCCAAGGCCTGGATGTACGTCGCGGTCAATCACCAGCGGCGCGCCTTCATGGCGTCGGTGGACGGCGTGGCCGAGTTCGCCTTCCATGCCGCGATCCACCCCGGAGAGAACCCGGAAAGCTGGACCGAAGCGGACGCGCGCCGCATCTTCGCCGAAGCGGTGGGGATGGACGTGCCGATGGAGATCCTGTCCATGGGCACCTGGCTGGCCGGGCACGCGCTGGTCGCGCGGCGCCTGCGCAGCGGCCGCGTGTTCATCGCCGGCGACGCGGCGCACTTGTTCACGCCCACCGGCGGCCTGGGCTACAACACGGCGGTCGAGGACGCGGTGAACCTGGCCTGGAAGCTCGCCAGCGTGCTCAAAGGCCAGGCGCCGCCGTCGCTGCTGGACAGCTACGAGGCCGAGCGCAGGCCGCTGGCCGAGCGCAATACCGGATTCGCCCGGCGCTTCGCCGATTCGGTGGGCCTGTTCCAGGCCCGGTCCGTGCTGGAAGCGGACACGCCGCAAGGCGAAGCCGAACGCGCGGCGGCCGCGCGCCACCTGGACGAGCATGCGCGGCTGGAGTTCAACATCCCGGGCGTTACGTTCGGCGGCCGCTACGACGGCTCGCCCATCATCGCGGGCGATGGCGCGGCGCTGCCGCCGGACGAGCCCAACCAGTACGTCCCCACCGCCAGTCCCGGCGGCCGCCCGCCGCACATGTGGCTGGAGGACGGCCGTTCGCTGTTCGACCTGTTCCATCGCGAGTGGACGCTGCTGGTGCTGGGCGAGGACGAGGTATCGCACGCGGGCTTCGAGGTCGCCGCGCATGAACTGGCCATCGACCTGAAGCCCGTCCGGCTGGCGTCCCCGGCGCTGTGCGAATTGTATGAAGCGCCGCTGGTCCTCATCCGCCCCGACCAGATCGTCGCCTGGCGGGGAGCGAACGCCGACGAGGCGCGCGCCGTCCTGGAAAGGGTGACCGGGCGGCGGGCTTAGCCCCCCCGCAGCCCGCCGTCCGATTCAGGCCGGGCGGCTACACGTCTGGATGTTCAGCCCGCCACGCAAGCGTAGTTTTCCGCAAGGTGTCCGCCATCCGGTTTCGCGCCCACGTACTTCGGATAGAGCGGATAGCGGCAAAGCGGCTTCGATGCGATGACCTCGTACGGGGGCAGGGCCCGCCGGTTCGCCAGTACCAGGCTGTCGGCCGGCTTGATGCCCTGTTCGGCCCAGTTCTCCAGTTGCGCGAGCAGATCGATGCGGCCCGGGATGCCGTAGTCAGGGGCGTTATCCGCCCCGGCCGCGATGCCTCCCGAGGTATGCGGCAGTCCCGTGGCGACATAGGCGGCAAAGAACTGATCGACCTTGTCCCGGCCCATCTTCGCCGACACGGCATTCCAGTAGTCGAGGCCCGTCATCGGACTCTGGCCCTTGTCGGCCAGGTCTTCGCGCAGGATGAGCTTGCCTCCGCGCGCAAAGAAGGCGGTCAGGTCGGGGTTGGTGGCATCGATCATGTTCGACACCTCGAGCACGCGGGCGCGGTAGTCCGCCGGGTCGTAGGCGAGCGCGTTGAAGTGGGGATCGCGCGCAATGAAGTAGCGCACGTAGTAGCTGCCGTAGAGATAGCTTCGTCCGACGCCCGGCGTGTTGTCGGGGTCGGGCGTGGGTGCAGCGGTGCCCGTCACCCAGCCCGCCCAGTTGCCGGACAGGCCTTCGCTGCCCGGGAGATATCCGGCGTAGGACGTCATTCCGTTGGCCAGGGCGAAGGGAAACGTATATCCCTTGTAGGCCCACCTGATCGCCGCCAGTTGCCCGTCGGAGAAGCAGGCGGCGCCTTCGTCCGTGCCGGAGGGGCAGCGCTTCGCGTCGATCGCGGCCTGCGCGATGGGCTTGCAGGCCAGATAGTTGCTGACGACCTTGTCCACGATGCCATCCATGGCATCGCAAGCCTCGGCCACCGTGTCCTGCAGCAGCTGAGTCTTGTTGCCCAGCCAGCTGCCGGGGGTGCTTTGAACGGCGCCGAAGCTGTTCTGGAAAGTCCAGAGCGCCGTGGCGTTCATGACCGGATCGATGGAGACGACGCCATCGAAGTCGGCGGGATACCGCTGCGCCATCATCATGCCTTCGCGTCCGCCCTGGGAGCCCCCGAGGTAATAGCTCTTCTTCGGAGCGTGCTGGTAGTAGCGCTTGCCGAGCTCCACCGCGGCGTCGTGTGTCTTCTTGTAGGAAGCGTAGGCGAAGTTGACCAGCGCCTCGTCGTTCAGGGCGAAGGCGGCCGGATGCACATCGGCGGAATTCTGGTGGCCCGAATCGGTGCCGGCGGTCATGTAGCCCCGCGTCAGCGGCAGCGGCGTTTCGGGGCCGGCGTTGCGGCTGGGCTGTACGCCGGTGTTCAGCACGCCGTTGTAGCCGCCGCCGCCGAATTGAAGCTTCTTGCCGTTCCAGCTCGTCGGCAGGTTGACCTGGGACTTGATCATCGGGGCGGAGGTGTCCACGGGCTTGATGTCCAGCAGCACCTCGCAGTAGTCGGGCGTCGCCTGGTCGATGGCGGTCCCCGCCGCGTTGGGCCGGTCGGGCTGCGCCTTTCTGTAGGTGGCCGAAGTGACGACGGCGCCGGAGGTCGGTTCGCCGATGGCCGAGGCTTCGATTGTCTTGCCGTTGAGGCCAGAACAGGCTTGTTCGGCATTTGCCACGACAAGCGGCACGGTGAACGATCCGTCGCCGCCGGCCGTGGCCGTATCGCCTCCGCCACAGGCGCTGAGCAAGGCCGTGGCCGCGAATGGCCAAACCAGCGTGAGGACGCGTTGACGCAGGAAGCGCGTCTCGATCATGGGTGTATTCATGTTGTCTCTCTCCTTGGCGATGGGAATTGTCTTGTGGGCCGCCATGCCTGGGCGCCATGGATCCATCGCCAGAGTCATGAGGATTCCATGTCCGCTTGCCGGGGACCAATGCCACGGGGGGAGGGATCTATGCGTTTTGTTTATATGATGATGACGTGGCGACGAACCGGGCGAGGAAATGGATGGACGTGTTGGGGCTGCCTAGATTGACCATGCATCTGCGGGCCATGAGGGTATTCATGGCCGTGAGCAGGCATGGCAGCACTGTCCGGGCGTCCCAGGCCATTCACTTGTCCCAGCCCGCGGTGGCCCGCGCCATCATCGAGCTGGAGAAGGCGTGTGGATTGGCGCTTTTTACGCGCGCGGCGAGAGGCATGGCGGCCACCTCGGTCGGCGCTTCGCTGGCAATGCGCGTGGAAACCGTTTTCGCCCATCTGGACCGGGGAGCCCAGGAGGCGATCGCCGCGGTGCCGGCTGAAGCGCGTCGGCCGGCCGCCGCCGGGCGTTTTTCCGCGGTCGTGGCGCCGGCCGGGCTGCGCGCGCTTTACGCGATCGCAGCGGCGGGGAGCGAGTCCGCCGCCGCGGCCATGCTCGGCGTCACGCAGCCGGCGATCCATGCCGCCTTGCAGGGGCTGGAGCAGTCGTTGGGCGCCAGGCTGTTCTACCGGCTTGCTTCCGGAACGCGGCTGACTCCCGCAGGCGAAGCGCTGCTGCGCCGTGTGAAGCTTTCGATGGCCGAGATCAGGGCTATCGAAAGCGATATCGCCGCATGGCAGGGGAAAGTGCGCGGCCGCATCGTCCTGGGCGTGCTGCCGTTATCGGTATCGTTCTTTCTGCCGCTGGGCATCGAAGCGCTGATCAGCCGTCATCCGGACATAGAAGTCCGGATCGTCGACGGAACCTACGAAAGCCTGGTCCAGCAGTTGTCCAATGCGGACGTCGATGCCATCGTCGGTGCGCTGCGGGATGACGCGCCTGCGCAGGAGATCCGGCAATTTCCCCTGTTCGACGACGACCTGGTCGTCGTGGCGCGCGAGGGGCATCCTTGCCTGAGACATCCGTCGTTGACCCTGGAGGCATTGCTGCGGTGGGAATGGGTCATGCCGTTGAGCGGGACCCCGGCGGAACGGGTGTTGGAACAGGTGTTCCGCGCGGAAGGGCTGGACCTACCGACCCCTCGCCTTCGTGCCAGCAGTCCCGCCCTTACGCTGGCTTTCGTGCTGCAGACCGGCAGGCTGGCGCTGGCCTCGCGCGCGGACGTCGGCGCCAGCCATCATGCCGGCCAACTGCGCATTGCCCCGGTTGCCTTGCCATCGAGCCGGCGGCGCATAGGCATCGCGACGCGCTCCATAGGCGAGCTGTCGCAAGGCTTGTCTCTACTCCTGCAGGCGTGCCAGGCGGCGGCTCCCGCAGGCATCAGGCCGCCGCCATCTTCCTAGGCGTGCCGGGGCCGTATCGCCGGCCCCGTGGCATCACTCCACCGTCACGCTCTTGGCCAGGTTGCGCGGCTTGTCCACGTCGGTGCCGCGCGCGCACGCCGTGTGATAGGCCAGCAACTGCATGGGCACCACGTGCAGGATGGGCGAGAGCCAGCCGTAGTGCTCGGGCATGCGGATCACGTGCACGCCGGTTTCCGAGCGGATGTTGCTGCCCGCGTCGGCGAACACGTACAGGTGGCCGCCGCGCGCGCGCACTTCCTGCATGTTCGATTGCAGCTTCTTGAGCAGCGCGTCCTGCGGCGCCACGGTGATCACGGGCATCTGGTCGGTGACCAGGGCCAGCGGGCCGTGCTTGAGTTCGCCGGCCGGGTAGGCTTCGGCGTGGATGTAGCTGATTTCCTTGAGCTTGAGCGCGCCTTCGAGCGCGATCGGGTAGTGCATGCCGCGGCCCAGGAACAGCGCGTTTTCCTTGCGCACGAACTCCTCGGCCCACGAGATGATCTGCGGCTCCAGGGCCAGCACGGCCTGGATGGCGACCGGCAGGTGGCGCAGCGAGCGGATGTGGTCCGCTTCCTGTTCTTCGGTCAGGCGGCCCTTGCTCTTGGCCAGCGCCAGCGTCAGCAGGAACAGGCCCACGAGCTGGGTGGTGAAGGCCTTGGTGGACGCCACGCCGATCTCCACGCCCGCGCGGGTCAGGAAGTTCAGCGTGCATTCGCGCACCATGGCGCTGGTGGCCACGTTGCAGATGGTCAGCGTGTGCTTCATGCCCTGCTGCTGCGCATGCTTGAGCGCGGCCAGGGTGTCGGCGGTCTCGCCCGACTGCGAGATGGTGACGACCAGGCTGCGCACGTTGGGCACGCTGGTGCGGTAGCGGTATTCGCTGGCGATCTCGACGGCGACGGGCACCTGGGCGATGGCTTCGATCCAGTATTTGGCGGTCAGGCCGGCGTAGTAGCTGGTGCCGCAGGCCAGGATCAGCACCGAGTCGATCTGGTCGAAGACGCCGGCGGCGGTTTCGCCGAACAGTTCGGGCGTGACGGTCTCGATGTCCTGCAGGGTGTCGCCGATGGCGCGCGGCTGCTCGAAGATTTCCTTTTGCATGTAGTGCCGGTAGGGGCCGAGGTCGGCCGCCGCGGTATGCGCGATCACGGCGCGGGCCGGGCGCTCGACCGGCTGGCCGTTCTCGTCGACGATCCAGACGCGGGCGAGCTGCAGGTCGACGACGTCGCCGTCTTCCAGGTAGATGATGTTGTTGGTGGTGCCGGTCAGGGCCAGCGCGTCCGAGGCCAGGAAGTTCTCGTTTTCGCCCAGGCCGACGATGAGCGGCGAGCCGTGGCGGGCGCCGACCACGCGGTGCGGTTCGTCGCGGCAGAACGCGGCGATGGCGTAGGCGCCCTGCAGGCGCTTGACGGTCTGCTGCATGGCGGCGAACAGGTCGCCGTCGTACAGGTGGTTGAGCAGGTGGGCGATGACCTCGGTGTCGGTCTGGCTTTCGAACTCGTAGCCGTAGCCTTGCAGCTCGGTGCGCAGTTCCTCGTAGTTCTCGATGATGCCGTTGTGCACCAGCGCGACGCGGCTGCGGCCGTTGCGGTCGGCCGAGAAGTGCGGGTGCGCGTTGTTGGTGGCCGGGGCGCCATGCGTGGCCCAGCGGGTGTGGGCGATGCCGGTGAAGCCGGTCACCTTCTCGCCCGCGATCAGCGATTCGAGCTCGGCCACGCGCGAGGTGCTGCGGGTGCGCCGCAGTTCGCCGTCGAGGTGGACGGCCACGCCGCAGGAGTCATAGCCGCGGTATTCCAGGCGCTTCAGGCCTTCGATCAGAACGGGAACGATGTCGCGTTGGGCGACGGCGCCGACGATGCCACACATGATGCTTGTGTCCTTGATGAACGGGTTCGGCGCAATTCTGGTCTCTTCAGGAAGAAATGTAATTACTATTTTTAGGTATTTTTTTGTGAAAATTTCGCCTTTTTGAGTGGAAGAATTTTTATTAAAAAATTAGCATAATAGTTATGGAAAATTTCATCGACTAGGCTGCCCATGTCCGTCACCGTGGATCTCGACGACGTCGACCGGCGCATTCTGTCGGTTTTGCAGAACGATGCGACGCTGACCAACCAGGAACTGGCCGCGCGCGTGCACGTGTCGGCGCCGACCTGCCTGCGCCGGGTCCGGCGCCTGATCGAGCAGGGGGTGATCGAGAAACAGGTGGCCATCGTCTCGCCCGAGAAGGTGGGCGCGGGCCTGACCGGCATCGTCGAGATCACGCTGGACGTGCAGGCGGCCGAACGCCTGGCCGAATTCGAGGCCGCCATGGCGCGCGAGACCGCCGTGACCCAGTGCTACCGGGTATCGACCGGACCGGATTTCGTGCTGGTGGTGCAGGTGCCCGACATGGCCGCCTATCACGCGTTGGCGCACCGGGCGTTCACGGCCCAGGGCAACGTGCGCAACGTGCGCACGTTTTTCTCGGTGCACCGGAGCAAGTTCGATACGCGGGTGGCGATCTGAGGTCTTACTTCTTCTTGACCGGCCGCTTCCAGCCGTCCACCGTCGTCTGCGGCGCGCGGGTCAGCGTGAGCCTGTCCGCGGGCGCATCCTTGGTCAGCGTGGTGCCCGCGCCCAGCGTGGCGCCGCGGCCTACGGTGACGGGGGCGACCAACTGGGTGTCCGAGCCGATGAAGACGTCGTCCTCGATCACGGTGCGCGACTTGTTGACGCCGTCGTAGTTGCAGGTGATGGTGCCGGCCCCGATGTTCACCCGCGCCCCCACGGTGGCGTCGCCGACGTAGCTGAGGTGATTGGCCTTGGAGCCGGCGTCGAAGCTGCTGTTCTTGATCTCGACGAAGTTGCCCACGTGGGTCTGGTCGCCCAGCCGCGTGCCGGGGCGCAGCCGCGCATACGGGCCGATGCGGGCGTCGGCGCCGACGGTGGCGCCGTCCAGGTGGCTGAAGGCCGCCACGCGGGTGCCCGCGCCGACGCGCACGTCGCGCAGCACGCAGTTCGGGCCCACCGACACGCCATCGGCCAGTTCGACGCTGCCCTCGAACACGCAGCCCACGTCGATGAAGACGTCGCGGCCGCAGGTCAGGCTGCCGCGCACGTCGAAGCGGGCCGGGTCGGCCAGCGTGACGCCCGCTTCCAGCTGGCGTTCGGCCTGGGCGCGCTGGTAGATGCGTTCCAGTTCGGCCTGCTGCACGCGGCTGTTCACGCCCAGCGTTTCCCAGTCGTGGTCGGGCGCGGCGGACAGCACCGGCACGCCGTCGGCCACCGCCATCGCGATGATGTCGGTCAGGTAGTATTCGCCCTGGGCGTTGTCGTTCTTCAGCGAGCCCAGCCAGCGCTTGAGCGCGGCGGTGGGCGCGGCCAGGATGCCGGTGTTGACTTCGCGTATGGCCAGTTCCTGGGGCGAGGCGTCCTTGTGTTCGACCACCCGGTCGATGGAGCCGGCGCCGTTGCGCACGATGCGCCCGTAGCCGGTGGCGTCGTCCAGCTCCACCGTCAGCACGGCCACTGCGCCGGGCTGCGAAGCCTGGGCATCCAGCAGCCGCTTCAGGGTGTCGCTGTTCACCAGCGGCACGTCGCCGTACAGCACCAGGGTGACGTCGCCGGCGGCGTCGCCGCCCGCCAGCTCGGGTACCGCTTGTTGCACGGCGTGTCCCGTGCCCAGCTGCGGTTGTTGTAAAACGAATCCGAGATCCGTGTCCTGTTCGTAATGGCGCTTGACCGTGTCGGCGCCGTGGCCGACCACCAGGACGATGCGGGAGGGGTCCAGCGCCCGCGCGGCGCCGAGCACGTGGGTCAGCATGGGGCGACCCGCCAGCCCGTGGAGTACTTTGGGCAGGTCGGACTTCATGCGCTTGCCCATGCCGGCGGCCAGGATCACGATGTTGAGCATTTGCAGCACTACTCCGGTTGGAGATGGGTGAAAGCGTGGCAGTTTAAGGCAGCTTCGAGACGAACATATGATCAGAAGTGTATTGATCGTTGTCATCCTTGGCCTGGTCGCCGCATGCAGCGGCGTGAAGCTGGGCTACAACAGCGCGGACAAGGTCCTGGCCTGGCGCCTGGACGACTGGTTCGACCTGTCGGACGGCCTGCGCCAGCCGGCCCGCGACCGCCTGCACCGGGTGCTGGCCTGGCACCGGCGCGAAGAGTTGCCGCGCTATGCCGATATTCTGCGCTCGGCCGAGCGCAGGCTGGTGGATCCGGCGCCGCTGCGCGCGGCCGAACTGCTGGCTTTGCAACAACAGGTGACAGGCCGCCTGCAGGTGCTGGGCGGGCGGGTGGCCGACGAGTTCGCCGACGTGCTGGTCCAGTTCGGCCCCGCGCAGCGCCGCCGGCTGCTGGCGCGCCTGGACGAGAACAACGACGAGTTCCGCGAGGACTACGTCGATGCCGACGCGGGCGCCGTGCGCAAGCGCCGCATCGACCGGATGGTGGACCGCTATCAGTTCTGGCTGGGGCGGCTGTCGCCCGAGCAGCGCATCCATCTCGAGCAATGGGTGGACGCGCGCGGCACGGACGCGGCATGGCGCCTGTCGCTGCGGCAGGACAGGCAGCGGGTGTTCGTCGGCATCGTGGACGAGGCGGCCCGCGGCAAGTCGTCGCCTCAGACCGCCTTGCGGCTGCGGGCGTTCTTTGCCGACCTGGAGGCGCCGTCCGCGCCGCCGGTGCGGGCGCGCCATGAAGAGGGCGACCAGGCTCGCGCGCAGTTGACCGCCGATCTTTTCAACATGGCCACGCCGGCCCAGCGCGACAAGGCGCGCGAGCGGCTGCTGCGGCTGGCCGAGGATTGCCTGGCGCTGGCCGGGCAGGGCGCGGCGTCGTAGCCGCCCGGGCGCGGTCAGCCCGCCAGCAGTTTCTCGATTTCGCGGGTCATGCGCGCGTCGGTGGGTTCGACCGCGCTGGGGAAGGCGGCCACGGGTCTGCCGTCGCGGCCCACGAGGTACTTGTGGAAGTTCCACTTGGGCTGTTGGCCGGTCGCCTTGGCCAGCGAGGCGAACAGCGGGTTGGCATCCTTGCCCGACACCACCGATTTCGAGAAGATCGGGAACTTGACGCCGTAGGTGTTGAAGCACAGGTCGGCGATCTGTTCCTTGGAGCCGGTTTCCTGCGCGAAGTCGTTGGACGGGAAGGCCAGCACCACCAGCCCGCGGTCGCGGTACTTGGCGTAGACGCGCTCCAGGTCTTCGTATTGGTAGGTGTAGCCGCAATAGCTGGCGGTGTTGACCACCAGCAGCACCTTGCCCCGGTACTGGCACAGGTTCTGCGGCGATTCGTCCTGGAGTTTGGGGAAGCTCACGTCCAGCAGGGCGGGGCAGGCGCCGGCGGCGGATGCGGCTGGCGTATCGGCCCGGGCGGCGCGGGGCATCGCGGCCATCGCCGCTGCCGCCAGCAGCGCGGCGGCCAGCACGATGGCGGCACGGCGCAGCGGGTGCGGCGCGGCGGCCGCGCGGGGGAATGGGGATGGCTTCATGATGCGGCTCCCGGCGGGTGCGCCGTCAGAGGAAGACGGCCAGTACACCCGCATACCAATATAGCTGGTCTTTGAAGATCTCGCCGTTGGCGTACAGGCCGATCAGCGGCAGGTCGCCCAGTTGCTGCTGGACCAGCTGCATCTCGGCCGAGGGGCCGCCGAACAGGGTGCCGGTGCGGCCCAGGCAGGAGATGTAGAGGGCGCCGCGCACGCGGTCCATGCCGCCGTGCTGGGACTCGATCTGCTCGCGCAGCGAGGTGCACGCGCGGATCAGGTCGGCCTGCGCGGCCGCGCGATCGCGGCGGCAGAACACGACATGGTCGGCGGCTTCCAGGTCGGTGCCCAGGGCCAGCGCGCGTTCGTGCGGATCGACGCCGATCAGCGGCCGCACCTGGTAGTCGCCATGCATGAAGGCGTCGCCGCTGCCCATGCCGACGAAGGTGCCTTGCAGCATCTGCACCGCCGCCGGCGTGGGCGATGCGCCGGCCGGCGTGCCGCGCCGTTGCAGGATGTCCGGCGCGCCCATGTCGCGCAGCAGCACGTCCAGCGCGGGCACGCCGTCCAGCCGGTTGAGCCGGTGGCCGGTGGATTCGGTCACGCGATGGACCGGTCCGATCGGCTGGCAGCTCTGGCTGACCCGGCTGGCGACGGCGATGTTCTCGGACAGCACCACGCCCGACAGGCCGCCGGACAGGACGCCGTCGGCGATGGTGGTCTGCGGATGGCGGCTGCTGGAGACGCCGCCGAAGACGGCCGCCCCGGCCAGCTTGCCGCGCATGTCATGGACCAGGTCGGCCAGGTCGGGCGTGGCGGCGTCGGCATGGACCAGCGCGGTCCAGGCGGCGCGGCGGCCGTCGGGCGTGCGCGCCAGCCGCTCGGGCGGCGGGGTCGCGCCCGAGAAGACCTGGAAGTCGTCGGGCGCGAAATCCGCCAGCATCAGCGCGATGGCGGGTTCGTCGATGTATTCGGCGGTGCCGGCCGCGATGCCCACGCCTATCGCGCCGGTCCAGTGCGTCACGCCCGTGCGTTCGCGCAGGAAGGCCAGGATCTCGGCGGCCTCGGCGGCGTGGTGGTCGGTCAGGTACAGGAAGCCCAGCGTCGCGCCGGCGCCCGCGCCGGTGCGGCTGGCCCGTTCGATCTGCGCCAGGCACAGCGAGGCCGACATGCGCCAGTCGGGGTGCGTGGCGTGGGCCCAGGGGAACTGCGAACTCACGATGCCGCCCCGCTGTCGCCGCGCGGCGTCCCGCCCGTGGCGGGACGGGCGCCTGGCGCGTCCGGCCGGGCGGATCGGATCATGGCTGGGCCTTGGGCTTGCGGGCCCGGGATGCGGTGGCGCGCTTGGCGGCGGGCCTGGGCGCAGCGGCCGTCTTGCCGCTGCCAGCCTTGGCCCCGGCCGCGGGAGGCGTGGGCATGGACGCGGCCGCGGCGGTCGCCATGCGATTGAACTGGTCCTGCAGCATGTCCCACCAAGGGTTTGCGGCGGGCGCCTCGGCCGGCCTGGCCGAAGCCTGCGGCGCCTGTTCCTCGGCCTTCGGGGCCGCGCCGGGCTTGTCCTGGGCGGTGGGCTTCGCGGCGGCCTTGGCCGGCGCGGGCCGCAGCCCCAGCGCGACCTCCAGCGGCGAAGGCGGCGCATCGGCATCGGCGTTGCCGCCGGCATAGGCCTGGCCGGCGGTCTGCGCGAACGAGCGCAGGGTGGAGATGGTGGCGCGCTGCACCTCCAGGCCCTGGATGGTTCCGCGCAGCATGGTCAGGTTCAGGTTCAGCCAGTTCTCGACGGCGCGCAGGTCGTTGATGCGGCGGTCCAGGTCGTCCAGCCCCATCGCGGGCGAGATCGGCGCGGCCTGCGGCAGCGCGCCCAGGCTGCCCCAGACCTGGCGCAGCATTTCCATGCTTTGCAGCACCGGGTTGGCGATATTGCCGTCGCTGCCCGGAAGCTGGAGGCCCGGGATGCCGAAAGGGTTGCCGGGACCGGCGGTATGGGAGGCCATGGCGGTTTCCTTGCTGGAAGGCGCTATTGCTGCTGTTCGGGCGCGGCGACGATCTGGTCGATGGCGCCGAACAGGCTGGCGCCCGCTTCGTCGAACATCTCGATGCGTATAGTGTCGCCGAATTTCATGAACTCGGTGGTGGCCGAGCCGTCGGCGATGACTTCCAGGCAGCGCTTCTCGGCAATGCACGCGTAGCCGACCGAGGCATCCTTGTTCGAGATCGTGCCCGAGCCCACGATGCTGCCCGCGCGGCAGTTGCGCGTCTTGCAGATGTGGGAGATCAGGCGCGGGAAGCTGAACACCATGTCGGTGCCGGCATGCGGCCGGCCCACGACCTTGCCGTTCCAGGTCACCGTGAGCGGCAGGTGCACCATGCCGTCGCGCCAGGCGGCACCCAGTTCGTCGGGCGTGATGGCCACGGGCGAGAAGGCGGTGGCCGGCTTGCTCTGGAAGAAACCGAAGCCCTTGGCCAGTTCGTTGGGAATCAGGTTGCGCAGCGAGACATCGTTGGCCAGCATGACCAGCCGGATGGCGTCCGCCGCCTCGGCCGGCGTGGCGCCCATGGCGACGTCGCCGGTGATGACCGCCACCTCGCCCTCGAAGTCGATGCCGAAGGCTTCCGCGCCACAGACGATGTCGTCGGTGGGGCCCAGGAAGTCGTCGCTGCCGCCCTGGTACATCAGCGGATCGGTCCAGAACGTCTCGGGCATCTCGGCGTTGCGGGCCTTGCGCACCAGCTCGACGTGATTGACGTAGGCCGAGCCGTCGGCCCACTGGAAGGCGCGCGGCAGGGGGGCCGCGCACTGCCCGGCCGAGAACTCGAACGGCCGCGTGGCGCGCCCGGCATTCAGCGCGTCGTACAGGTCCTGCAGCTGCGGCGCGATGAAGTTCCAGTCGTCCAGCGCGCGTTGCAGCGTGGGTGCGATCTCGGTGGCGAAATGGGCGGTGCGCAGGTCGCGGGAAACGACGATCAACTGGCCGTCGCGCGAGCCGTCGCGGTAGGAAGCGAGTTTCATGGCTGCGTGGAGGGAATGCGATGGGGGGACAAGATGCCGAACAGTAACACGAGGCGGCCAGGGAGCCGCCGCCGCCCGGTAGCAGTCGCTAACAGCCTGGCCGCGCGTGTCCAGTACGATAGGGGCATCACCGTATCAGGGGCCGCCCGAGCGTGGCCCGGACCCGCCATGTCTTTCGATTTCCGCTCCTCCCGCCGACATTTCGCCCGCGCGTGCGCGGCCCTCGCGCTGGCTGCCGCGGCGCCCGCGCTGTATGCGGCCGAGCGCTATGCGCCGCCCGCTTCGGCCCTTCTGACCTACAAACTCAATGCCTCGGCCAAGGGTTTCAAGATCAACGTCGACAGCACGCTGGAATGGCAGCGCAACGGCAGCGACTACCGCCTGGTGAACCGTGGCAGCTTCCTTTTCTTCAGCTTCGTCTGGGAAAGCACCGGCAAGGTCGGCGACGGCGGCCTGCAGCCCGCGCGCTACCAGGAGACGCGCAACAAGCGCGTCAAGACGGCCGAGTTCGACGCCGCCGCGGGCCGCCTGCGCCTGCCCAGCGGCAACGAGGAGCCGCTCAGGCCCGGCACGCAGGACCGCATGTCGGTGCTGCTGCAACTGGCGTCCATCGGCCGCGCCGACAGCGGCGCCTTCGCCGACGGCAAGGTCGTGCCTTTCCGTGTCGCGGGCTCCAGCCAGTCGGACAACTGGCGCTTCCGCGTGGTGGGCCGCGACCAGCTGTCCACGCCCATGGGCAGCATCGAGGCGGTGCACCTGAAGCGCGAACGCGACCACGACGACGGCCAGAAGATCGAGGTCTGGCTGGCGCCCGCGCATGACTGGCTGCCCGTACGGGTGCTGTCGAACGAAGCCGATGGCGATTTCCTGGACCAGGTCGTGCAGAAGATCGAACGGCCGTAACGGGGGTCCTGCTCGCGGCGTGCGTTGCTTGCCCAGCAACGCAATGTTCCGCCCACGGTGATTGTCCGCCCCGGTAGCGCCCGCGAGAATGGGCGCCTGGCATTTCCCCGGCGGTCTCGTGTCTTCTTCCTTCGTTTCTTCCGTGCTGCGGGACGGCATCGCCATCCTGTGGATCGATCACCCACCGGTCAACGCCATCGGGGCGGACGTGCGCGCCGCCCTGGCCGAGGCGCTGGCCGGCATCGAGCGTGACCCGGCACTGCGCGGCGCGGTCGTGGCCGGCACGGGCCGCATGTTCTCGGGCGGCGGCGACCTGCGCGAGGTCGGCCGGCCCGATGCGCCAGGCACGGTCCGGATGGCCGATCTCGCCCGGCGCATCGAGACTTTCCCCAAACCTGTCGTGGCCGCGGTGCGCGGCAAATGCATAGGCGGCGGCACGCTGCTGTCGCTGGCCTGCCATGCGCGGGTGGGCGCCGACGACGCGCTGCTGATGCTGCCCGAACTGAACCTGGGCCTGGTGCCCGGCGCCGGCGGGACCCAGCGGCTGCCGCGCCTGGTGGGCCTGGAAGCGGCGCTGGACATGGTG
The DNA here is from genome assembly GCF_004216695.1 of Pigmentiphaga kullae. GTDB lineage: Bacteria > Pseudomonadota > Gammaproteobacteria > Burkholderiales > Burkholderiaceae_B > Pigmentiphaga > Pigmentiphaga kullae. The sequence continues at coordinate 503,081 of NZ_SGXC01000001.1, read as the reverse complement.
GCGCGGGCCCGGGGCGTGGACGCCGCGACCGCGCTGGCCCAGGGGCTGCTGGACGAGGTGGCCGACGATCCGGTGGCCGCCGCCGTGCGCCGCGCGAACGACATCGCCTCGGGCCGCCTGCCGTGGCGGCGCACGGCCGGGCTTGTCGTGCCGGACGGCGCGCGGGCCGACGCGCTGCGGGCGCGCTACCTGGACGTGGCCGAGCAGGCCTTTCCCGGCCGCGAGGCCGGTCCGCTGGCTGTCGAACTGATCCTGGCCGCCGCCGCGCTGCCCTTCGAGCAGGGCTGCGAGGCCGAGCGCGAGCGTTTCGCGCAACTGGCCGCGGGCCCGCAGGCCCGGGCCCTGCTTCACCTGTTCTTTGCCGAGCGCGCGCTGGCCAAGGCCGCCGACGCGCCCGACGCCGCCACGCGTGCCCGCATCGCCCGCCGGCTGCGCGCCGCGGGCGAGCCCGTGCCGCCCTACACCGCCTGGACCCAGGCGGCGCGCGCCTGTTTGGCCGAGGGCCTGGCGCCCCGCTCCGAATTCATCGATGTCATCGCCGTCAAGGACTGCGGCTTTCCTGCCCTGTCCGGAGGACCCCTGCACCATGCTGGACCGCATTGACCCCCCCGTCCGCGAGCACGCGGCCGGTTCCCTCGATCCGTTGTTTTCCCCGGCCTCGATCGCCGTGCTGGGAGCCTCGGCCGATCCGCTGAAGATAGGCGGACGTCCCATCAAGTTCCTGAAGGCGCACGGCTATGGCGGGACCATCCTGCCGGTGAATCCCCGGGGTGGGGAGGTGCAGGGGCTGCCGGCCCTGCGCAGCGTGGCCGAGCTGCCGCTGGGCGTGGACCACGCGGTGGTGGCGCTGCCGGCCTCGGCGGTGCTGGAGGCTGCGCAGGCCTGTGCCGACCGCGGGGTGAAGGCGATGACGGTGTTCAGCGCCGGTTTCGCGGAGATCGGCCCCGAAGGCGCCGCCATGCAGGCCCGGCTGTCGGCGCTGGCGCGCGAGAGCGGCATGCGCATCATCGGTCCGAACTGCATGGGCGTGATGAATTTCCGCATCGGCATGATCGCCAGCTTCGCCTTCATGGTGGACCTGGGCCTGCCGCGCCTGGGCCGCACCGCGCTGGTCAGTCAGAGCGGCGCGTTCGGCGGCCAGGCGCTGGTGATGGCCCGCCGCCGCGGGCTGCCCCTGGGCGCGTGGGTGACCACCGGCAACGAGTGCGATGTCGAGATGGCCGACTGCCTGGCGCACTTCGCGCGCGACGACCAGACCGACGTCATCATGGGCTACATGGAAGGCTGCCGCAGCCCCGACCGGCTGGTGCACGCGCTGGCGCTGGCGCGCGAGCGCGGCAAGCGCGTGGTCATGGTCAAGGCGGGCAGCTCCGACGTCGGGCGGGCGGCGGCGCAGTCGCACACGGGCGCGCTGGCCGGCAACGACCGCGTGTTCGACAGCCTGTTCCGCCAGTATGGCGTGCATCGCGCCGATTCCATCGAATCCTTCTTCGATGCCGCCTACGCGGCGGGCAGCGGCAAGCGCATCACCGAAGGCCGGGTGGGAGTGTTCACCGTGTCGGGCGGTGTGGGCGTGCTGATGGCCGACGTCGCCGAGCAGGAAAAGCTCGACATGGCGCCACTGCCGCAGCCGGCGCAGGACGAGCTGCGCGCCATGCTGCCGCTGGCCGCCGTGCGCAATCCGGTGGACGGCACGGCGCAGATCTGGAGCGACATGGAACTGTTCCGGCGTTTCCTGCGCACGATGCTGCGCGAGGGGCGCTACGAGGCGGTGGTGTTCTTCCTGACGGCGATGCCGTATTCGCCGCCGCTGCAGCAGCCGCTGGCCGAGATCTTCGCCGACCTGCGCCGCGAATTTCCCGATCCGGCCCTGGTGCTGTCCATGCTGGCGCCGCAGGCGCTGCAGGACGAACTGGCCGACCACGGGTACCTGCTGATCGAGGATGCCTCGCGCGCGATCCGGGCGCTGTCCGCCCTGCGCGCGCTGTCGCAGCCCAGCCCGGGGCCGGCCGATCTGGCCAGCCTGCCGCACGTGCCGCATTTCCCGGCGCTGGAGGCGGCCAACGAGCACGCGGCCAAGGACGTCCTGGCCCGCGTGGGCATACCCGTGCCGCCCGAGCGGGCGGTGGCGGGCATCGACGACGCCTGCGCAGCCGCGTCGGAGCTGGGCTATCCCGTGGCGCTCAAGGTGTTGTCGCAGGACATCGTGCACAAGAGCGAGGCGGGCGGCGTGGCGCTGGACATCGCCGACGAGGCGGGGCTGCGCCAGGCCTGGGCCGCCATGCGCGAAAGCGTCGCACGGGCCGCGCCGCGGGCGCGCATCGAGGGCATGCTGGTCGCGCCCATGGCGCCCGCCGGCGTGGAAATGATCCTGGGCGTGCAGCGCGATCCGGTGTTCGGTCCGGTGGTGATGGTCGGGATGGGCGGCATCTACGCCGAACTGCTGGACGACGTATCGTTGCGCATCGCGCCGGTCGACGCCGAGGGGGCGATGAGCATGGTGCGCGGACTCAAGGCTTTCGCGCTGCTGGACGGCGCGCGCGGCCGGCCCCGCGCCGACCTGGACGCGCTGGTCCGCGCCATCGTACGCCTGTCGGTGTTCGCGCACCGGCACGCCGACCGCATCGAGTCCATCGACATCAATCCTTTCCGGGTGTTCGAGGCCGGCCGCGGCGCCGCCGCGCTCGATGCCGTGCTGCTGACCCGCGATCCGGAAGACGGAGGCCACGCGTGAAGACCCTGACCTTCTATTTCTCGCTGCTGTCGCCCTGGGTCTACATGGCCGGACCCAGGCTGCACGAATTGGCCGCCGAGACGGGCACCCGCATCGTCTACCGCCCCATCGATCTCTTGCGCGTGTTCCGGGAAACCGGCGGCGCGCCGCTGGCGGGCCTGCATCCCTCGCGCCGGGCCTACCGCGGCGTGGAGCGCACGCGCTGGGCCCGGCACCTGGGCATGCCCATCAATGACCAGCCGCGCCATCATCCGGTGGACGAGTCGCTGGCGGCGTGTTCCGTCCTGGCCGCCGAGCGCGCGGGGCTGCCCGTCTGGCCGCTGGCCCAGGCCATCCTGGCCGGGGTGTGGGTGCGCGATCTGGACATCTCCGACCCGGAGACGCTGGTCCGGATCGCCGACGAGGCCGGCTATCCCGGCCGCGAGCTGGTGGCCGGGGGGGACGCTCCGTCCTGCCGCGGCCTGTTCGAGGACCATACCCGGGAGGCGCTGGCCAACGGGATATTCGGCGTACCGAGCTTCGTCATCGACGGTGAACTGTTCTTCGGACAGGATCGCCTGGATTTCGTGCGGCGGGCGCTTGTCTGACCAAGGAACCCATCATGAATCCTGCAAGGAAACTATCCGCTTTCATCCTGCTCGCGGCGGGCCTGCTGGGCTGGCAAGGCGCCAGCGCCCAGGCCTACCCGGCCAAGCCCATCCAGTGGATATCGCCGTGGACGGCGGGCGGCGGCAACGACATCCTGTCGCGCGCGCTGGCCGAGCAACTGGCCAGCCGCCTGGGGCAGCCCGTGGTGGTGGAGAACCGGCCCGGCGCCACGGGCACCATCGGCACGTCCCAGGTCGCGCGGGCCGCGCCCGACGGCTATACGCTGACGCTGGCCAGCGCCGCCACGCATGCCACGGCCCCGGCCATCTACAGCAAGCTGACCTACGATCCGGTCAAGGATTTCACGCCCATCACGCTGGTGGCGACCGTGGCCAACGTGCTGGTCATCCATCCCTCGGTGCCGGCGCATAACCTGAAGGAACTGATCGCCTACGCCAAGGCCAACCCGAACAAGCTGAATTTCTCGTCGGTGGGCGCCGGTTCGATCCAGCACCTGTCGGGCGTGATGTTCAACCAGCTGGCCGGCGTGCAGACCGCCCACGTGCCGTACAAGGGCACGGCACCCGCGGTGGTGGACCTGCTGGCGGGCCGGGTGCAGATGGCTTTCGAGAGCCTGCCCACCATGCTGCCCCACATCCGCAGCGGCGCGCTGCGCGCCATCGGCGTGACCACGCCCAAGCGCTCGGCGGTGCTGCCCGAGCTGCCCACGCTGGCCGAGGCGGGACTGCCGGGCTTCGATGCTTCGCTGTGGTACGCAGTGATGGGGCCGGCCGGCATTCCCCAGCCGGTGGTCAAGGTCCTGCACGACACCGTGGTCGCCAGCCTGCAATCGCCGGAAGTCATGCGCCGCCTGTCCGAGCAGGGCGCGGAACTGGCGACCAGCTCGCCGCAGGAACTGGCCGAGTTCGTCCGCAAGGATACCGAGAAGTGGAGCGGCTTCATCAAGCGCGCCGGCGTGACGCTGGACTAGGACCTGCCTTCGACGTGGGCGCGCAGGTGGCGCAAGTAGGCGTTGACCGCCGGCGTCAGCCGGCGCCTGCCCAGCAGGCAGATTTCGAGCGCGGTCCGGCCCAGCAGCGGGTCGGACAGGGGCACGCCCACTACCTGGCCGCCTGTGCCCTGCTGGTGCAGGGACACCCCCAGCAGGATGGCGACGCCGCCCTGGTCGCGCACGAAGGCCTGCATCGCCGCGATGGAACTGGTGACCAGGGCCGGCGCCAGTTCCAGCTTGTCGACGCGGGCCACCGCGTCCAGCAGATGCCGGATGCCGGTGTCCGGCGGCGGCAGCGCCAGCGGATAGGCCAGCAGCTCGGCCATCGATACCGTCGATCGCCCGGCCAGCGGATGGCCGGGCCAGACCACCGCGCATAGCGGCGCCGGCAGGCGGACGGCGCATTCGATAGCGCTGGCCGCGCGCGGCGACAGCGCGATGCCGATGTCCGCCCGCCCCGCCTCGATGGCCGCCATGATCTGGTCGCTGCCGTCCATGGCGAGTTCGAAGGTAATGCCGGGGTACTGCCGCCGGAAGGTCGCGATGGTGGAGGCCGCCAGTTCGGCGGCGTAGCCTTCTATCGTGCGCAGCTTCACATGGCCCGTGCGCAGCCCTTTGAGCGCGTCGAGTTCCTCCAGGACCAGCTTGCGGTTCTGGCGCAGGCTCTCGACGTAGTTCAGGTAGACCTGGCCCGCGGGCGTCAGCGTCATGTTGCGGCTGTTGCGGTCGAACAGCTTGATCTGCAGCTCCGATTCCAGGCGGCCGACCTGACGGCTCACGACCGAGGGCGCGAGGTCCAGCCGCTCGGAGGCCTTGCGTATGCCGCCGCACAGTGCGACCTGGTAGAAGCAGTCGAGTTCGTCGCTATGCATGGCCGGTCCGCGCCGGAACGCCGCGCGGCTCAGGGCAGCACACGGACCTGGTCGACGATGTCGGTGGTGAACGCCGACCGGTAATCGACCTTGGGACTCAAGAGCTTCTCGCGCACCATGAAGTCGTAGGTCTTCTTCCAGCGCGCATCGGTCATGGTCAGCAGGCCCTGCGTCCGGGCATCGCCGCCGTCCACCAGCCGCGCGTCGCGCAGCGCCTTGACGCCGTAGTCCAGCAGGGCCTGCGTCATCTGCGGGTTGTCCTTCAGGATCAGCGCGTTGCCGGGGGCGGGGTTCTTCAGGTAGCTCTTCCAGCCCTCGGCGCTGGCCTCGACGAAGCGGCGGATCGCGTCTTTCTTCGCGTCCAGCCCCGTCTTGGTGGCGACGATGGTCTGCGCATAGGGAGGGTAGCCGTAGGCGCCCAGCAGGAACACGGTGGGCTTGAAGCGGCCCTGGGTCTCGATGGTGTAGGGCTCGGACGCCAGGTAGCCCTGCACGGCGGAGTTCTTGTCCACCAGGAAGGGCTGGACCGAGAAGGTGTAGGGCTTCTTCTGGGCCTCGGTGAAGCCGTACTTGGTCTTGAGCCAGGGCCAGTAGGTGGTCTCGCTGGCCTGGCCGATGTACAGGGTCTTGCCCTTGAGGTCGCCCAGGGTCTTGGGACCGGGGTGGGACACCAGGACGGTGGGCGACTGCTGGAAGGTGGTAGCCACGGTGACCAGCGGCAGGCCCTGTTCCACGGCCTTGTAGGTCTGCAGGTCGTCGCCCATGGCGACGTCGTACTGGCCGGCCAGCAGCAGTTGCAGCACGTTGATCTGCGGGCCGCCCATCTTGATGGCGACGTCCAGCCCGTGCTTCTTGTAGGTGCCTTCGGCCAGGGCCTGGTAGAAGCCGCCGTGCTCGGCCTGGGCGTACCAGTTCGAGCCGAAGACGAGCTTGTCGGCGGGCGCGGGGGACTGGGCGTGGGCCTGGAAGGCCAGGGCAAGGGGCAGGGCGGCCAGGAGGCTCGCCATGGGGGTATTTTTCATATGCCTCACTCCTTGGATGGTGGCCACTGCCGGGCTGCGTGCAGTACACGCAGTACACGTATTTTCTCGCCGGTCATGTCATAAACCAGCACATAGTGCCTGTGTACGACGAGTTCCCGGGTACCGGCGACACGGCCAGGCCGGCCCATGTCCGGGTGGTCGATCAGGCGGCCGGATTTTTCTTCAAACAGTTCGTCGAGGGCGAGTGCGGCGACAGGGTTGTCGGTCTCGATGTAGTCATAGATCGATTCACGGTCGCCAATGGCCTCGAATGTCCAATACAGTTGGATCATTCTGACTGTTCAAGCCGGCGGCGCGTGGCAGCCCGACGGGCTGCGAATCGGGTTTCGACCTCGGCGGCCGGTGCCAGACGGCCGCCATTCGCGGAGTCCTGCCCGGCTTTCACTTCGCGGCGGAACCAGGTGTCATGTTCGGCCGCTTCATGTTGTTGCTGCACGAATTCGCGCATGAAGTCGCGTAGAAGTTGGGCGCCGGTCCGGTCGCGAGCCTTGGCCGCGGTGGCGAAAGCGGTCTTCAGCGACTCATCGACCCTGAATGTAAAGGTTGCCTCGCTCATGGCGTTGCTCCCCGATGTGTTACATGATAAGTACAGGGTAGCACATGAGGCGTGGTGAAAACAGGACAGGCAGGTCCTGGATGGCTTACCGCATCTCGTGCCAGCCCCGCAGCACGACGCGCGACAACAGCGTCATCGCCGCGAACAGCACCACGCCGGCCAGGGTGATCAGCAGCAGCGCGGCGAACAGGCGGGGGATGTTGATCTGGTAGCCGGCTTGCAGGATCTGGTAGGCCAGGCCGGTTTGCGAGCCGCCGGTGCCGGCGACGAATTCGGCCACGACAGCGCCGATCAGGGCCAGGCCGCAGGCGATGCGCAGGCCGCCGAAGAAGGCTGGCAGGGCCGATGGCAGGCGCAGCCGCCACAGGATCTGCCAGCGGCTGGCCCGCTTGAGGCGGAAGAAGTCGAGCAGGCCGGGGTCGATGCTGCGCAGTCCCAGTACCGTGTTGCTGATGATGGGGAAGATCGCGACGATGGTGGCGCACAGGGTCAGCGCCACCACGGTGTGCTTGACCCAGATGATGATGAGCGGCGCGACCGCCACGATGGGGGTGACCTGGAGCAGCACCGCGTAGGGGAAGAGGCTCGCCTCGATGACGCGGCTCTGCACGAACAGGAAGGCCAGCAGCACGCCCAGCACGGTGGCCGCCAGCAGCGCGAGACCGGTGATCTCCAGCGTGACCCACAGCGAGCCGGACAGGAGGTCCCAGTCCCGCACCAGGGCCTGGGCCACGTCCACCGGCGCGGGTACCAGGTAGATGGGGACGTCGAACGCGCGCACCAGGGCCTGCCACAGACCGATCACGACCAGCGCGACCGCGACGGGGGCGCCCAGGCGCAGCCAGGCGTTCATTGCTGTCCCTCCAGCAGCGCCGCCTGCAAGCGGGCGGCCTGCATGGCGAAGGCCGGCGAGACACGGAAGGCGGCGTCGCGCTCGGGAGCCTCGATGGGAATGTCGGCCACGATGCGGCCGGGCCGGCGCGACAGGACGACGACGCGGCTCGACAGGTAGACGGCCTCGAAGATGCTGTGGGTCACGAACACCACGGTCAGGTTCTGGCGCGCGGCCAGGCCCAGCAGTTCATCGTCCAGGTGCTGGCGGGTGATGTCGTCCAGCGCGCCGAAGGGTTCGTCCATCAGCAGCAGGCTGGGCTGGGTCGCCAGCGCGCGGGCGATGGACACGCGCATGCGCATGCCGCCGGACAGCTCGCTGGGGCGCGCCGCGTCGAAGTCGGCCAGTCCCACCCGTTCCAGCGCTTCGCGCACCCGGCCGCGCCGGGCCTCCATGGGCAGCCGGCGCGGGCCGCGTTCGAGGTCCAGGGGCAGCCGCACGTTGGTGGCCACCGAGGCCCAGGGCATCAGGGTGGCGTCCTGGAACACGTAGGACAGGTCGTCGACCTGGCCGTTGCGGCGCAGGGTGCCGGCGGTGGGGGTGTCCAGTCCGGCGAAGATGCGCAGCAGGGTCGTCTTGCCGCACCCGGAGGGGCCCAGCAGCGTGACGAATTCGCCCGCGCGCACGGTCAGGTCGATCGGCGACAGCGCGTCCACGCCGTTGGGAAAGCGGCGGGCGACGCCTCGGGCCTCCAGGACCGGCGTGGCGTTCAATGCGCGGGGCCGTCGCGGAAGAAGCGCACGGTGCGTTCGGCCAGGGGTTCGTCGGCTTCGTCCCCGCATGGGCTGGCCGGGGAGGGCTGCGGATCGACGTGGTCGAAGGCCGTGTCGCCATCCGGGTCGGGCACGCCGGTGGGCCGCAGGTTGACGAAGTCGAACAGGCCGCGGTCGAGCAGGTGCGAGGGCGTCACGCGCGACAGCGCGTTGAAGATGTTCTCGATACGCCCGGGAAAGGCGCGTTCCCATTCGTCGATCAGGCGCCCGGCTTCCTTGCGCTTCAGGTTCTCCTGCGAGCCGCACAGGTTGCAGGGAATGATGGGGAAGCCCTTCCATTGCGCATAGGCGATCAGGTCGTCTTCCTTGATATAGGCCAGCGGCCGGATCACCGTGTGGCGGCCGTCGTCCGACACCAGCTTGGGCGGCATGCTCTTCAACTGCCCGCCGTAGAACATGTTCATGAAGAACGTGGCGAGGATGTCGTCGCGGTGGTGGCCCAGCGCGATCTTGGTCGCCTTCAGCTCGTCGGCGACACGGTACAGGATGCCGCGCCGCAGCCGCGAACACAGCGAGCACATCGTCTTGCCCTCGGGAATGACGCGGGTGACGATGGAATAGGTGTCCTGGGTCTCGATGTGGAAGGGCACGCCCAGTTCGGTCAGGTAACGCGGCAGCACGTCGTCGGGGAAGCCGGGCTGCTTCTGGTCGAGGTTGACGGCGACGATGTCGAAGTCGATGGGCGCCCGCTCGCGCAGCTTGAGCAGGATGTCGAGCATGCCGTAGGAATCCTTGCCCCCCGACAGGCACACCATCACGCGGTCGCCCGCCTCGATCATGTTGAAGTCGCCGATCGCGCGACCGGCTTCGCGCATCAGGCGCTTTTCCAGCTTGTTGCGCTCGCGTTCCAGCTTGAGCCGCGCGCGGCCCGCGTCGGCGGCCGGGGCGGCGGGGATGACGATGGAGTCCATCTCAGTTCCCCTGGCCGCGGCTGGCGGTGACCTCGATGCCCACGGCGGCACAATCGGCGAAGGCCTGCGGCTTGGCCACGCGCAGGCGGACGTTGCCGATCTCCGGGAACTGCTCCAGCAGGCGCTGGGCGAGCCGGTCGCACAGCGTCTCGATCAGGTTCACATGGGTGCGCGTGCACTCGTCGATGATGCATTCGCGCAGCCGCCGGTAGTCCAGCACTTCCTGGATGCCGTCGTGGGTGGGCTTGTCCACGTCGCGCAGGTCGATCTCGGCATCGACGTGCAGGGGCTGGGTGGCGCCGCGTTCGTGATCCAGTATGCCGATCTGCGCATCGATGGCCAGGCGGTTGAAGAAAATGCGGCGTGTGCCCATGGTTTTACTCAAGTCTGGCCGGCGGCGCCCGCCGGCGGGTTCATCATGCTGAAGTCGCGGTCGAAGCCGACCAGGTGCTGTCCGCCGTCGACCAGCAGCGTCGTGCCGGTGATGGAGCGGTTCTGCGCCGCGAACAGGACCGCCTGGGCGATGTCCTCGGGGCGGCTGGCATGGCCCAGCGGCGACATCGCATGGGTCTGCGCGAACTGCTGGGGCGTCTGCATATGGCTGATCATGGTCAGCCCGGGCGCCACGCCCACCACCCGCACCGCCGGCGCCAGCGCCTGGGCCAGCATGGTCGTGGCGGCTTCCAGGGCGGCCTTGCTCAGCGTGTAGGAGAAGAAGTCCGGGTTGTAGTTCCAGAGCTTCTGGTCCAGCAGGTTGACCACCGCCCCGCGGGCGTCCGGCCCGCGCCGCGCCACGTCCGCCGCCAGCGCGCGCGCCAGTACCACGGGCGCGACCAGGTTGGGCAGCAGGTGGGTCTGCAGCATCCGGGCGTCGAACGAGGCGACGTCGTCGTATTCGAAGGTGGAGGCATTGTTGACCAGCGCATCCACGCGGCCGAATCCGGCCTGGACGGCGGGGACCAGCGTTTCGGCGGCGGCCGGGTCGGCCAGGTCGCAGGCATGGGCCTCGGCGCGGGCGCCCAGGGCCCGCAGGGCGTCGCAGGTTTCCAGCGCGGCGTCGCGCGAGGTCGCATAGTGCACGGCCACGTCCCAGCCCGCGCGGGCGAAGGCCAGCGCGATTTCCCGGCCGATGCGGCGGGCGGCGCCGGTGACCAGGACGACGGGACGGGGGGAGGAAGGGCGCGCTTCGCGCATGGCGAGTCGGGTCCGGATGACGGCAAGACAGGGATTTTAGCAAGGAGGGGGCGCGGCACGCAGTCATGGGAAAATGGCGGCATGAGCAAGCTTCCCGATCTCGATCCCGCCGCCGGCGCCCATTCCCGCCTCGTCGCCCGCCATCTTCAGACGAAGATCCGCGCCGCAGGCGGCTGGCTGCCGTTCGACCGATGGATGGACGAGGCCCTGTACGCGCCCGGCCTGGGCTACTACGCCGCCGGCAGCGCCAAGCTGGCCGAGGGCGGGCGGCATCCGTCCGGGGACTTCGTGACCGCGCCCGAGCTCACGCCCCTGTTTGCGCAGACCCTGGCGCGGCAGGTGGCCGAAGTACTGGCGGCCTGCGGCGGCATGGAGGTGCTGGAGTTCGGCGCCGGCACCGGGGCGCTGGCGGCCGGGTTGCTGGCGGCGCTGGACGAGCTGGGCGTGCCGGCGCGCTATCGCATCGTCGAGGTCTCGGCCGACCTGCGCGAGCGCCAGCGGACGCGGCTGGCGGTCCATGGCGGCCGGGTCGAGTGGCTCGATGCCCTGCCGGCGTCCTTCGTGGGCTGCGTGGTGGCCAACGAAGTGCTCGATGCCATGCCCGTGCGCCTGTTCCACTGGACCGATGCCGGCCTGCTGGAGCGCGGCGTCGCCCTTCAGGGCGACGAAGGCTTCGCCTGGCAGGACCGCGCGGCGCCGGCCGACCTCGTCCAGGCGGTCGAAGCAAGAATGCCGCCGCTGCCGGGCTACGTGTCCGAGATCAACCCGCAGGGCGAGGCCTTCGTGCGCGGCATGGGGGCATGGCTGCAAGCGGGCGCCGCCCTGCTGATCGACTACGGTTTCTCGCGCGCCGAGTACTACCACCCGCAGCGCATGGAAGGCACGCTGATGTGCCATCTGCGGCACGTGGCGCATGCCGATCCGCTGGTCGCCGTGGGCGTGCAGGACATCACCGCCCACGTCGATTTCACGGCCATGGCCGAGGCGGCGGTTGCGGGCGGGCTGGAGGTGCTGGGCTATGCCTCGCAGGCCGGCTTCCTGATGAATGCGGGGCTGATGGAACTGTTGTCCCGCGTGGATCCGGCCGATGTGGCCGCCTATGCGCAGGCGGTGGCGCCGGTGCAGAAGCTGCTGTCGCCGGCCGAGATGGGCGAACTGTTCAAGGTGCTGGCGGTGGGCCGCGGCCTGGACCGGCCGTTGTCGGGCTTCGGCCGGGGCGACCGCAGCCACACGCTGTAGCCCGCGTGGCCGCCCCGGGGGCGGGGAGCCTAGCCGGCCAGCCCCAGGCGGCGCGCCGTTTCCATGATGGCGCGGGCCCGGCGGATGAAGGGCGCGTCCACCATGCGGCCGTCCACGGTGAAGGCGCCCAGGCCGTCGCGCGCCGCTTCCTGCTCGGCTTGCAGCACCCGCGCCGCGTGCCGGATTTCCTCGTCGGTGGGCCGGAAGGCCTCGTTGGCCGCCGCCACCTGGCTGGGATGGATGCAGCTCTTGCCCACGTAGCCCAGCCGCCGCGCCATGTGCGCCTCGGCCAGGTAGCCCGCGCGGTCGGCGATGTCGGCATAGGCGCCGTCGCAGGCCCAGACGCCCGCGCGGCCGGCGGCCAGCCGTATGGCCAGCAGGACGTGATGTACGGCGGCGGTGTCGCGCCGGTCCACGCCCAGGTCTTCGAACAGGTCGCCCAGCCCGACTTGCAGCCCCGCCACGCGCGGATGGGCGCCCGCCAGTTCCGCGGCCCGCGCCAGGGCCTCAGGCGTCTCGATGTTTACCAGGATGCCGATCGGCCGGACGATGCTCCGCGCCCGCTCGATCTCGTCCAGTCGCAGCGCCGTGGCCTGGATGGCGCGCGGGGATTCGGCCTTGGGCAGGTTGACCAGGTCCAGCGCCGGCAGCGCCACCGCGTCCAGGTCGGCGCGGAAATGCGGCGAGTCCCAGGCGTTGATCCGCACGACCATGCGCTTGCCGGCGCCGGCGGTCCGCTGCGCGAGGAAGGCTGCGACGGCGGCGCGCGCCTCGTCCTTGCGATCGGGTTGCACCGAGTCCTCCAGGTCGAAGGACAGCGCGTCGGCGTCGCCGGCCAGGGCCTTGGCGAAGAGTTCGGGGCGGGAGCCGGGAACGAAGAGTTTGCTGCGCATGGAGGTCTCTTGGCGGTGGGGACCTTCAGCGGTCCGCGTGTTCCTGGTGCACGGCGCCGTCCTGCGCCAGTTCGCGGTAGCGTCCGTCGTCCACGCCCAGCGCCGCCAGTATCTCGCGGTTGTGCTGGCCGATGGCCGGCGCCGGGGTGCGGATCGCGCCGGGCGTGCCGCTCATGCGGGGCACGACGTGATGCATGGGGAAGGCGCCCATGTCGGGGTCGGGGTAGTCGGCCAGGATCTCGCGGTCGACGAAGTGCGGGTCGTCCACGATCTGCGAGATGTCGTAGATGGGACCGATGGTGACCTGGGCCTGCTCGAAGAAGCGGACGTTTTCGGCCTGTGTGCGCCGCGCGATGAAGGCGCCGATGATGGCGTCGAGTTCCTCGGCATGGCGCACGCGGTCGGCGTTGGTGCGGTAGCGGGGATCGGCGACCAGGTCGGGCCGGCCGATGGAAACGAACAGGCGCTCGGCCATTTTCTGGGTCGAGGCCGACAGGCCCACGTACAGGCCGTCCTTGCACAGATAGGCGTTGCGCGGACCGGAGTTGGTCGAGCGGCTGCCGGTGCGTGGCTTGATGCGTCCGGTCAGGCGGTAGTTGGCGGCTTGCGGGCCGAGCACCGCGAACAGCGGGTCGAGCAGGGGCAGGTCGATCACCTGTCCCTGTCCGCCGTTGACCTCGACCTCGCGCAGCGCGATCAGCAGGCCCGCCACGCCGTACAGCCCGGCCACCGTGTCGGCCAGGTACATGGGCGGCAGCACGGGTTCGCGGTCGGCGAAACCGTTCATGGCGGCGAAGCCCGAGATGCCCTCGACCAGCGTGCCGAAACCGGGCCGGCCGCGATAGGGTCCGGTCTGGCCCCAGCCCGAGATGCGCACCACGACCAGGCGCGGATTGCGCGCCAGCAGTACGTCGGGCGCGAGGCCCATGGCCTCCAGCACGCCCGGCTTGAAGCTCTCGACCAGCACCGCCGCCGAGGCAGCCAGTTCCAGCAGCAGCTCGCGCGCCGCGGGCTGGCGCAGGTCCAGGCCCAGGCTTTTCTTGTTGCGCGCGTACAGCTTCCAGTTGGTGTCCACGTCCTGGGTGCGCCAGGCGCGCAGGGTGTCGCCGTCCGGACTTTCCACCTTGACCACGTCGGCGCCGAAGTCGGCCAGCACCTGGGTGAGCGTGTTGCCCGCCACCAGCCGCGACAGGTCCAGGATGCGTACGTTCGACAGCGGACCGCCCGCGCCGGGTTCATAACCGCGTTGCTTCAACGATGCCATCACTCCGCCTTGATGTTCGCCTGCTGGGCGATACGGCGCCATTGCTCGATGTCGCCCCGCAACTGGGCGCCGAACGCGTCCGGCGTCTTGGGGTCGGGCTCGGCGCCTTCGCGCAGCAGCAGGTCCTTGATCTCGTCCTGGCCCAGGATACGATTGATCTCGGTGTTCAGGCGAGCCACGACCGGGGCCGGCGTGCCAGCGGGCGCCAGGATGCCCCACCACAGCCCCGATTCGTAGCCCGGCGCGCCGTTGGCGGCCAGCGGCGCCAGCCCGGGCGCCACCGCCGAGGGCGTGGCGCTGGTCACGCCCAGCGCGCGCACCTTGCCCGCCTTCACGGAGGGCAGGATGGACGGGCCGCTGGCGATCAGCACCTGGATATGTCCGCCGATCAGGTCGTTGATGGCCGGCGCCATGCCCTTGTACGGGACGTGCGTCATCTGCACGCCCGCGACCTGGGCGTACTGGTGCGTGGCGAAGTGGTTGATGCTGCCTACCCCCGAGCTGGCGTAGTTCAGCTTGCCCGGCTGGCTTTTCGCCTGCGCGAGCAGCTCCTGCGGCGTCTTGACGGGCAGCTCGTTGTTCACCGTCAGGATCATCGGTCCTTTGGCCACCATGGCGACCGGCGTGAAGGCGTGCACCGGATCGAACGGCAGATTGGTCTGGATGGCGGCATTGGTGGTGTAGGTGGACGACACGAACAGCAGCGTGTAGCCGTCCGCCTGCGCGCGCGCCGCCAGCCCCGCGCCCACGCTGCCGCCCGCGCCGGCCTTGTTGTCCACCACCACCGGCTGGCCCAGCGCGTCGCCCAGGCGCTTGCCGATCGCGCGGGCGAACACGTCGTTGGAGCCGCCGGGCGGATTGGGCACGATCAGCGTGATCGGCCGGGCGGGAAAGGCTTCCAGGGCCAGCACCTGCGCCGGCCCGGCGCAGGCCAGTATCGCGGCCAGGCAGGCCGCGCGGCGGCCGGGACGGAAAAGGGGCTGGGCAGCGGCGGGCGGGACGGTCTTCACGGGTGTCTCCTGTCATGGTTATCCGACGGATTCTAGACACTCGATAAACTACGAAAAGCGATTTTTCGTGATGCGTCTGTTTAGGAAATCTAATGAAACTGGAATTCCTGCAAACCCTTTGCGCCGTCCTGCGCCGGGGCACCTTCGCGGCCGCCGCCGAGGAAGTGAACCTGACCCCGGGCGCGGTCAGCCAGCACATCAAGTACCTGGAGCAGCATTTCGGGCAGCCCTTGTTCGACCGCGCGGCGCGCCAGGCCCGTCCCACGCCGTTCGCGCACGAACTCGCGGCGCTGGTCCAGGGCACGCTGGAATCGCTGGAGGCCCTGCGCGCGCGGCGCCAGACGCGGGTGTCCGGCAAGGTCGCGCTGGGCACCATCGATTCCATCCAGGCCACGCTGCTGCCCATGGCGATGAAGGTGCTGCAATCGGACTATCCCGAACTGGACGTGCACCTGGCCCGGGGCCGCTCGGAGCGGCTGCTGGGCGAACTGCGGGACGGCGCCATCGACGCCGCGGTGCTGGTGCGGCCGCAGTCGGGCGGATCGAGCCGGTTGCACTGGCAGACGTTGATGCACGAGACCATGGTGCTGGTGGCCCCGCCCGACGCGCGGGGCGACACGGTCGAGCAATTGCTGCGCGGCTACGACTGGATACGCTTCGACAAGACTTCCACGGGTGGCCGCATTGCCGCGCAATACGTGCACCGCCTGCATCCGCGCATGAAAAGCCGTATCGATCTCCTGTCCAGCCATGCCATCATCGCGATGGTCTCGGCGGGGCTGGGAGTGTCCATCATTCCGCAGCCCTACGACCCGCTGCGCAAGGCCTACCGCTTCCGCGAGCTGTCGCTGGGGCGGGGCGGACCACGGCGGCAGATCGCCTTCGTGTGCCGCCGGGCGGATGTCGACAAGCCGGCGCTGGGCGTGCTCAGGGCGGCGTTCGAGCGGGTGGCGGCCCAGGCCAGGGACGCGGGCGCGGATGCGGCGTGAGCGGGCCTAGGCTGGGCGCGGCAGCGCCTCGTCGGCCGGCAGGTAGCGAGGCCCATCTCCCGCCGCATGGACGGGACGGTAGCGCAGGTGGCGGCCGTGCCAGCGGGCGACCGTGCTGCGGTGGGCGATGCTGACGATGGCCGCGCGCGGCAGCCGCTCGACCAGCAGGGCATACATGGCGGCCTCGGTTTCCTCGTCCAGCGCCGAGGTCGCCTCGTCCAGGAACAGGAAGTCGGGCCGCTGCAGGATGGCGCGGGCGAAGGCCAGGCGCTGCTGTTCGCCCGGCGACAGCCGCATCCCCCAGTTGTCGCGTCGTTGCAGCAGGCCGGCCAGGCGCTCCAGCCGGCAATCGCGCAGCAGCGCGGCCAGGGTGGCGTCGTCGTGGGTGCCGGGCGGCGAGGGATAGTCCAGCGCGGCGGCCAGCGTGCCGGCGGGAACGTAGCTGCGCTGCGGCAGGAACAGGATGCGCGCGGCGGCGGGGCGTTCGATGGTGCCCCGGCCGTAGGGCCAGATGCCGGCCATGGCGCGGAACAGGACGCTCTTGCCCGCGCCCGAGGGGCCTGTCACCAGCACCCGTTCGCCCGGCCGCAACGTCATCGAGAAAGGCTCGGTCAGCGTCCGCCCCCCGCCCTGGCCGGGCAGGGCCAGCACCAATGCGCTGGCGGCGATGGCGCCCGGCGCGCGGGTATCTTCGCGGTCGAACAGCGCGATGCCGCGCAGGCCATCGCGCGCCGCGTGCTCGGCTTCGGCCGCCCCCAGCGCGGACTGGAAGTCCAGCAGGCGGTTGGCGGCGGCCTGCCAGCCCACCAGCGAGGCATAGCCGTCCACGAACCACGACAGCGCGCCCTGGACCTGGCCGAAGGCCGAGGCGATCTGCATCAGTACGCCCAGCGTGATGGCGCCGGAGAAATAATGCGGGGCGGCCACGATCAGCGGAAAGACGATCGCCACCTGCCCATAGCCGGAGTTCACGAACACCAGCCGGCGCGTGTAGACCATCAGCCAGCGCCAGTTCTCGCGGATGTGGCCGAAAGACCCATGCAGCCCCGCACGCTCGGCGGGTTCGCCGCCGTACAGCGCGATGCCCTCGGCGTTCAGCCGCATCAGCGCGTAGCGAAAATCCGCCTCGGTCTGCTCCTGGCGGAAGCTCAGGCCGATCAGCGGCTTGCCTATCCTGTGGGTCAGCCAGGATCCGGCGGCGGCATACAGCACGGCGAACCACACCATGTAGCCAGGTATGGCGATGGTCCGGCCGCTTAGCGCGAAGACCAGCGGCCCCGATATGGTCCACAGCAGCGTGACGAAAGACAGCAGCGTCACCACCGAGTTCAGCAGCCCCAGCGACAGCGTCAGGCTGGTGCTGGCCAGGGTGCGCAGGTCCTCGGCCAGGCGCTGGTCGGGGTTGTCGGCGCCGTGCGACTGCTCCACCCGGTAGTACGCCTGCCCCGAGGTCCAGCGCCGCAGCCATTCCCCGGTCAGCCAGGTGCGCCAGCGCATCTCCAGCATCATGGTGTAGAACTGCTTCATGACGGCGATGACGATGAACGCCGCCGCGATTGCGCAGAAGTGCGCCAGTTGCAGTTTGAACGCCGCGAAGTCGCGCGCTTCCAGGGCGTTGTAGAAGACGCGGTTCCAGTTGGTCAGCCAGACGTTGGCGGCCACCAGGGCCAGGTTCAGGCCGACGACCAGGGCCAGCAGGCCGAGCGCCGCCTTGCGGTCGCCGGATATCCAGTAGGGCTTGAGCAGCCGCCATGTGGCGCCCAGGCGCAGTTGTCCGCGGATGTCGCGGGGGGCCGGGCCGGTGTCTGCGGCCGGGTCGTCGGGGCGGAGCATGGCAAGAGACATGGCGGGCATCCACGTGGCAACGCTGCCACGTTAGCCGCGCTGTCTTAAGTGCCGCTTAAGTGCCGCCCAATGCCGCCAGCCGGGCGGCCCGCACGGCCTCGCGGATGCCGCCGGGCCGGTCGGCGTGCCGGGCGGCGATGGCGCCGGCGTCGACCGCCCTGACCGTATCCCGCCACGCCGTCCACTGCGCCGCGTCCACCGGCATCCGCTGTTGCGCGGCGGCCAGCAATTGTTCGAAACGCTCGGGCTTGCGCAGGGCGTCCGCGCGTTCCAGCAGGGCCAGCACGCGTTCGGGGTCCCGGCCCGCGCGCGGCAGTTCGGCCAGGGCCAGTTGCAGCAGGCGCGCCATGTCGTTGCAGTCGTTCGAGGCGCGCAGCCGCCTGCCCAATCCGGCCGGGTCGGCGCTGTCCGAGCACAGCAGGGCGTAGCGCGAGGCCAGCGGCAGCCCCGCGTCGGCGGCCTGGTCCAGGACGGCCAGTAATTGCCCATCCACCGCCAGGCCGGGCGCGACACGCGGCAGCGCATCGGTGTCGGCCAGCACCTGCAGCATGCGCGCAGGCCGCTCCTGCATCAGGCCGCGCGACAGCTCGCGCCAGACGCGTTCGGGCACCAGGGCGTCGACCTCGCCCTCGGCGGCCATGCGGCGGCACAGCGCCAGGGTCTCGGGCACCACCTCGAAGTCGTGGAAGCGGGCCGCGAAGCGCGCCAGCCGCAGGATGCGCACCGGGTCTTCGGCGAAGGCCGGGCCGACGTGGCGAAAGCGCCGGGCGCGCAGGTCGTCCTGGCCGCCGTAGGGGTCGATCAGGCGGCCGTCGGGCGTCTGGGCGATGGCGTTGACGGTCAGGTCGCGCCGGCCCAGGTCGTCCTCCAGCGTGACCTCGGGGCCGGTGTGGAAGGTGAAGCCCTTGTAGCCGCGCCCCGACTTGCGTTCGGTGCGGGCCAGCGCGTATTCCTCGCGCGTGGCCGGATGCAGGAAGACCGGGAAGTCGCCGCCCACGGGCACGAAGCCGCGGGCCGACATCTGTTCCGGCGTGGCGCCCACGACCACCCAGTCGCGGTCGCCTGCGGGCAGGCCCAGCAGAGCGTCGCGCACGGCGCCGCCCACGACGAAGACCTCGAGTCCGTCGGTGGCCGGGTCGGGACCCGGCGCCGGCCGGGCGAGGTCAGCGTCGGCCATGGCGCATGCGGAACATGTCGAAGCGCGTGTGTTCGCCCTGACCGAGGTAATCGGGCGCCAGCGCTTCCAGCGAACTGGGGTGGATGCCCAGTTCCGGTGCCAGCGGCCCGTCCAGGACCGCATCCCGCGTCAGGGTATCGAGGTTGTCGCGCGTGATCAGCGGCGTGCCGGGCAGCATCTCCATGGCGGCGGCCTGGAGTTTGCCCAGGCCCATGGGTAGCGGCAGCACGCGGCGGGGATGGCCGCTCCAGGCGGCGGCCTTCTCGACCAGATCCCGCAGCGTATACGCCTGCGGCCCGGCCACGGCATAGGTCTTGCCGTAGGTGCGATGGTCGCCCAGCGCGTTGACCATGGCTTCGGTCAGGTCACCCACGTAGATGGGCTGCAGGCGCGCCGACCCGCCCGCCACCGGCAGCACCGGGAAGCAGCGGGCCAGTGCGGCGAAGGTATTGAGGAAGCGATCGTCGGGGCCGAATACCACCGACGGCCGGAAGATGGTCAGCGCGCCCTGGGGCCAGGCATCGAACACGCCGCGCACGGCGGTCTCGCCGTCGCCCTTGGAGCGCTGGTACATGCTGGCGCCGTGGGAATCCGCGCCCAGCGCGCTCATGTGCAGCATGCGGGTCACGCCATGCGCCACGCAGGCCCGGGCCAGGCGTTCCGGCAGCTCGACGTGCAGCTTGCGGAAAGTCTTGCCGTAGGGCGTGCCGCGCTCGCCATGCAGCGTGCCGATCAGGTTGATGACCGCGTCACACCCCTGGACCAGGCGGTTCAGGGTGGCGTCGTCGGACAGGTCGGCCTGGGCGATGTCCACCGTGGGCAGCGGCAGCAGGTGGCGGGCGCTCATGTAGCGGCGGGTCGGGACCAGCAGCTTGCGGCCCTGGGCCGCCAGGCGGGCGACCAGGTGGCTGCCGATGAAGCCCGAACCGCCCAGCACGAGTATGCGTGGATAGATCATGGTCATGGCGTGCGCTTCCTCAGGGTATCGCGGTGGTCTCCACCGTCTGCGGGGCGACCGTTCCCAGCCGGGCCTTGAGCGATTGCGGCTGTCCCGTGAACAGGGCCGCGTAGTAGGTGGCGTTGGACAGCACCTTCTTGACGTAGTCGCGGGTCTCGGTGAAGGGAATGGTCTCGGCGAATATCGCGCCTTCCACCGGCCCCGGCAGGGTCGAGCGCCAGGTATGGGGCCGTCGGGGGCCGGCGTTGTAGCCGGCCGAGGCCAGCAGGGGCGACCCGCCCAGGTCGTCCAGTACGATGCGCAGATAGCTGGTGCCCAGGGTCAGGTTGGTGTCCATGTCGTTGACGCGGTGCTGCGCGTAGTCGCTCATGCCGATGCGGCGCGCCACCCACTTGGCGGTGGCCGGCATCAGCTGCATCAGGCCGGAGGCGCCGACGCTGGAGCGGGCATCCATGACGAAGCGCGACTCCTGGCGGATCAGGCCATATACCCAGGTCGCGTCCACGCCGATCTCGCGCGACTTGTCCACCAGTTGGTCGCGGAAGGGCGTGAGGAAACGCAGGTTGAAATCGTGCTGGTCGCGCGTGCGCTCGGCGGTGTTGACCGCGCGGTCGTACAGGTTCTCGCGGTGGGCGAGCTGGGCGGCGGCCAGCAACTGCCGGTCGTTCATGCCGCGCAGCGCGTAGTTCCATTCGCGCACCCCTTCCGTGCGCCAGCCCAGCCGGAACAGCGCGACCGCGCGTTGCAGGCCCGGGTTGTACTGCGCCTTGGCCAGTTCGTCCGGCGTGATCGGGGCGGAAGACGTCGGAATGGTGGTGGCGATGCCCAGTTCCTCGGCGGCCAGCTGGCCGTAGAAGTTGAACTGCCCGGCGATGCTGCGGTAGAGCGCCTGGCCTTCCTGCACGGCGCCTTGCGCGACCAGGCCGCGCGCATGCCAGTAGACCCAGGTGGGGTCCTCGCGCATGGCCGCGGGCATCTGCTCGATGTAGCGGTTCAGCGTGCGCCAGTCCACGGGCTGCTGGCGCAGCACCATGCGGGCGCGCCAGCCCTGGTTGTATTCGGTCAGCCTGCCGCCTTCGCCGGCGCGATACCAGGCGACGGCGATCGGATCGAGCTTGAACGAGGCCTGCAGCGCGAACTGGTTGCGCACCCAGCTGGCATCGTCGGCCGGCAACTGCCGTGCCCAGCTGCGTTCGAAATAGTCGTAGCCCACCTGCAGGTCGTTGCGCGCCAGGCGGCTCAGCGCGGTCACCACCAGCTCGCGGCCGGCGCGGTCGCGCGGCAGCGTGTTCTGCCGCACCAGCCAGATCATGGGCTGGTCCAGCACGCCGTTCAGCGTCTTCAATTGCGCGGGGTCGAACACGTAGCGCGCCATGCGCCGGGCATTGGCCAGCGAGTTGGTCTCGAGCAGGTTGCGCATCTGCGCGGCGAAGTCGTCCCATTGCATGACGCCGTCGGCCTGGAGCCGGTCGTACAGCGACCAGCAACTGTCGCCCGGCTCGAACTTGGACATGGCCAGTTGGGCCGTGATCCGCTCGCCGCGCGCATGCATGGCCAGCAGCACCGCACAGTCCACTTGCGGCGTATTCACCGTGGTGTCGGCCAGCGTGCGCACCGTGGCGTAGTCGGCCTGCTTGGCGGCGGCCAGCAGCCATTCGCCGCGCAGCCGTTCCGCCAGGTAGGTGCCGCGGTGGGCGTTGACGAACTCGTTCAGCTCGGACTCGGGCAGCGGCTTGCGCGGATCGTTCAACTGCTGCCGCAGCACCCAGTACTGCGGATAGGCCGCCAGCACATGGCCTTCCAGCCGCGGGATCAGCGACCGGACGATGTCCCAGTTGCCCGTCTGCACCGCGGTCCGCGCCGCCAGCAGGGCGTCGTCGGACCCGGGCGCCGAGACCTGCGCGCAGGCCGAGCCCATGGCGGCGCTTGCCAGCACGGCGGCAAGTGCTGTAATGCGGATTCTGTTGAAGAGAGCTGAATAGGCCATGGCAGCAAGAATAGCATCGGGTAAACCCACAAAGCCCAGAGAGGCCACCGCCGCCGCGCTGCGCCCACGCCTGCGCGCCCTGCGCGCGGCCATGAGCGCCACCGAGCGCGCCGCGGCCGACGCCCGCATCGCCGGCCTCCTGCAAGGCAGGATACACGACTACCTGGCCGCGGCCCCGCGGGGCGGCAGGCGCGTGGTGCTGTCGGCATTCTGGCCCATCGGCGACGAACCCGACCTGCGCCCCGCCTTGCGGGCCTGGGCCCGCGACGACCGGCTGGAACTGGCCCTACCCGTGATCTTGACCAAGGCCGCCCCCCTGGAGTTCCGCGCCTGGACGCCCGACACCCCCATGGCCCCCGGCGCCTACGGCATCCCCGAACCCCAGTCCACCGGTCCCCGTACCCCCGACATCGTCCTGGTCCCCACCCTGGGCTACACCGTCGACGGCGACCGCATCGGCTACGGCGGCGGCTACTACGACCGCACCCTGGCCGCCCTGCGCCAGGGCGGCCACGAAACCCTGGCCCTGGGCATCGCCTACGCCTGCGGCCGCCTGGCCCCCGACGTGCACGTACCCGAGCCGCACGACATGCGGCTCGACGCCATCATCACCGAAGAAGGTTGTATTCCCGGCCCCCACACCACCGACCAGGGCGCTAGACCCGCTACACCATAAGACGCCCCAAGGCCGGAAACAACCGTCTAAAGAAGAACTCGAACGACCGTCACCGCTCCAACTCTTTCCAAACCGCCTGCGTAGCATCCGCCTGGTTCATCGTATAGAAATGCAACCCCGGCGCTCCCCCATCCAGCAATGTCTGGCACAACTCCGTCACCACATCGTGCCCGAACGCCCGGATCGAAGCCCGGTCATCCCCGTACGACGCCAGCCGCAACCGTATCCACCGCGGAATCTCCGCCCCGCACATGTCCGAGAACCGCGCCAGCTGCGTGTAATTCGTGATCGGCATGATTCCCGGCACGATGGGCGCCAACACCCCCTTCGCCGTCGCCCGGTCCACGAAATCGAAATACGCATCCGCGTTGAAGAAATACTGCGTGATCGCACTGTCCGCGCCCGCCTGCATCTTCTCCACGAACCGGTCCAGGTCCGCCTCCGGCCCCTGGGCCTGCGGATGCATCTCCGGATACGCCGCCACCTCGATATGGAACCAGTCGCCCGTTTCCCGGCGGATGAACTCCACCAGGTCCCGCGCATAGCGCAGCTCGCCCATGTCGCCCATGCCCGACGGCATGTCCCCGCGCAGGGCCACCAGCCGCCGGATCCCGGCCTGCCGGTAGGCATAGAGAATGTCGCGCAGGCTCTCGGGCGTCGAACCTATGCACGACAGGTGCGGCGCGGCCTCGTAGCCCAGCTTCTGCAACATCGATACCGCCAGCATCGTGCCGTCGCGGGTCGAACCGCCCGCGCCGAACGTCACGCTGGCGAAATGGGGATGCAGGCCCTGCAGCTGCTTGGCCGTGCGCACCAGCCGTTCCTGCGCCGCGATGTCGCGCGGCGGGAAGAACTCCAGGCTGTAGACCGGCGCGGCGTCAGCCGCCGCGTCGGGAGATAAGGATGAACTCACTTGCGGGCAACCTGTAGGAAAAGGGTCAGTTCGGCACGATGGCCGACAACAGGCCCGAGATCAGACTGTAGAGCACCGCCCCGATCACGGCCCACCAGAAACCGTTGACCTGGAAGCCCTTCAGGATCGAACCGGCGAACCAGAACAGCAGCGCGTTCAGCACGATCAGGAACAGGCCCAGCGTGACCACGGTGATCGGCAGCGTCAGCAGCACCAGCACCGGCTTGACCAGCGAATTGAGCAGGCCCAGCACCAGCGCCGCGATCAGCGCCGAACCGAAGCTCGCCACGGTGATGCCGGGCAGCAGATAGGCCACGACCAGCAGTGCCACGGCGTTGAGCAACCAGACGAGTAACAGGGTCATCGCGAACTCCTTGCCAGAGGGAAAAGGGTGGGGCGTTCCGGGGCGGGGAGCCCCGGAAGGGAACGATCAATAGCGGTAGTGCTCGGGCTTGTAGGGGCCCTCGACCGGCACGTTGATGTAGGCGGCCTGGTCCGCGCGCAACTGCGTCAGTTGGACGCCCAGCTTCTTCAGGTGCAGGCGCGCGACCTTCTCGTCGAGTTGCTTGGGCAGCACGTAGACCTCGCCCTTGGCGTAGTTCTCGTTGCGGGTCCACAGCTCGATCTGCGCGATGGTCTGGTTGGCGAACGAGGACGACATCACGAACGACGGGTGGCCGGTGGCGCAGCCCAGGTTCACCAGCCGGCCCTGCGCCAGCAGGATGATGCGCTTGCCCGAGGGCAGGACGATGTGGTCGACCTGGGGCTTGATCTCTTCCCACTTGTACTGCTTGAGCGAGGCGACGTCGATCTCGTTGTCGAAGTGGCCGATGTTGCAGACGATGGCCTCGTCCTTCATCGCGACCAGGTGCTCGTGCGTGATGACGTGGTAGTTGCCGGTGGCGGTGACGAAGATGTCGGCCTTGTCGGCCGCGTAGTCCATGGTCACGACCTTGTAGCCTTCCATCGCGGCCTGCAGCGCGCAGATGGGATCGACTTCCGTCACCCACACCTGGGCGCGCAGCGCGGCCAGCGCCTGGGCGCAGCCCTTGCCCACGTCGCCGTAGCCGCACACCACGGCGACCTTGCCCGCGACCATGACGTCGGTGGCGCGCTTGATGCCGTCCACCAGCGATTCGCGGCAGCCGTACAGGTTGTCGAACTTGGACTTGGTGACCGAGTCGTTGACGTTGATCGCGGCGAAGGCCAGCTCGCCCTTCTTGGACATCTGGTAGAGGCGGTGCACGCCGGTCGTGGTTTCCTCGGTCACGCCCCTGATCTGGGCGAGGCGGGTGGAGTACCACTTCGGATCGCGCGCGAGGGTCTTGCGGATCGAGTCGAACAGCGCGACTTCCTCTTCGCTGCCGGGCTTGGCCAGCACGGTGGCGTCCTGCTCGGCGCGGGTGCCCAGGTGCAGCAGCAGCGTGGCGTCGCCGCCGTCGTCCAGGATCATGTTGGCGTGGGCGCCGGCCGGCCATTCGAAGATCTGGTGGGTATATTCCCAGTAGTCGGCCAGCGTTTCGCCCTTGACCGCGAACACCGGCGTGCCCGAGGCGGCGATGGCCGCGGCGGCGTGGTCCTGGGTCGAGAAGATGTTGCACGAGGCCCAGCGCACGTCGGCGCCCAGGGCCTTGAGCGTCTCGATCAGCACGGCGGTCTGGATGGTCATGTGCAGGCTGCCGGCGATGCGGGCGCCCTTGAGCGGCTGGGTGGCGGCGAATTCCTCGCGGATCGCCATCAGGCCGGGCATCTCGGTTTCGGCGATGCTGATCTCGCGGCGGCCCCAGTTGGCCAGGGCGATGTCGGCGATGCGGTAGTCGGGGGTCTGGGCGTTGGGTACAGCGTTCATGAGGACTCCAAAGTGCTTGCCCTTTGACGCCGCGGCGTGAGCCGGGAAGGCTCGCCGCATGGCCTGCAAGGGGCAGGATGTGGGGCGAGCGCCGTTGCCGTGGACCGGTGCCGCCCTGGCGGGCCGCGGCCGATCCGTTACCTGAGCCTGGCGGCCTGGCGGGGATGCCGGTCGTCGCAACGCTCCTCAGGTGGCTGGCATTGTAGCGGGTTCCCGCGTCGCCGGCATGACAGGCGAGGGCGCGCGGCGCGGGATTCGGGCATCAGAATGTTGCCGGAACCAGGTCCGGATTGCGCTTGAGTCCGGCCAGCAGATAGTCAGCCAGCGCCCGGCAGCGCAGGGGGATGTGGTCGCGCTGGGGCAGGTAGAGATGGACGTCGACCTGGCGCGAGACGTAGCCGATGGACACCGGACGCAGCCTGCCCGCGCGGATGTGCGGCGCCGCGTAGTAGCTGGCGATCTGGCCAATGCCCGCGCCGTGCAGCACCGCGCGGTGCTGGCTTTCGGCGTCCTGCACCGACAGCGCGCCCTCGGGATTGAGCGTGACGATGTCGCCGCCCGACTGGAAGGTCCAGGGCCAGAGCCTGCCAGTGCGGGGATGGCGCAGCAGCACGCAGCGATGGCCGCGCAACGCGTCCACGTGGTCCGGCACGCCCCATTCGTCCAGGTAGGCCGGCGAGGCGCACAGCACGTGGTTGAAGGCCCCGGCCTTGCGGGCGACCAGCGAGCTGCTGGGAAGCTCGCCGCCTATGATGCCCACGTCCACGCCGTGCTCGACCACGTCCGGCAATTGGTTCAGGGTCAGCATGTCGACCCGGATCTGGGGATAGCGGTCCAGGAAGCGGCCCATCAACGGCGCGACGAGTTCATAGCTGATGGCATAGGGCAGCGCCAGCCTGACCGTACCCACCATCTGTTCGGTGCGGTCGCGCAGGACATCGAGCCCGCCCTGGATGGTTTCCATGCCGACCCGGCAGCGTTCGTGGAAGGCCCGGCCTTCCTCGGTCAGGTTGATGCTGCGGGTGGTGCGGTAGAACAGGCGCACGCCCACCTGTTGTTCGAGCTGTCTGATCTGGGCGCTGACGGCCTGCGGCGTGACGCCCAGCGTGCGGGCCGCCTTGCTGAAGCTGCCCGCTTCCGCCGCCCGGGCGAACGTGACGATGAGCCGCAGGTGGTCCATATTTGCAAATGCAGCTTGAAAGTGATTCAAGCGATTATCCACTACACGATAAATATCGACCACCCTAGACTGCGCTTGCATCGAACGCCTTTGGGGAGATCAAGCATGGATGGCAAGCGCAGGGACGGCATGCGGCCCGGCCGGCGGGCGGGGCTGCGCGCGGGAGCCGGGCTGACGGCCTGCTGGCTGGCGGGCGGGGGGCTGCCGCCCCGGCCCGCGATGGCCCAGGGGTTTCCCGCCAGGGCGGTGACGCTCGTCGTGCCCTTCCCGCCCGGGGGCGGTGTGGATCCCATCGCCCGGCTGCTGAGCGAGAAGCTGGGCAAGGCCTGGGGCCAGCCGGTGGTGGTCAGCAACCGTCCCGGCGGAGGCAGCAGCATAGGCACCGGCATCGTGGCGCGCGCCGAGCCCGACGGCTACACCCTGCTGGTCACGGCCAACACTTTCGCCATGGCTCCACACGTTTTGCCCCGGAACCTGGGCTACACCTTCGACGTGCAGCGGGACTTCACGCCCATCGCGATGATTTCCTCCACGCCCATGCTGCTGCTGGCGCATCCCGGCCTGGGCGTGAAGAACGCCCGCGAACTGGCCGAGCTTGCCCGGAGCGGGCCGCCGCTGGCCTACGCGACCTCCGGCAACGGCTCGCCCATGCACATCGCCGGCGAACTGTTCAACCGCGCCGCCGGGCTGTCGCTGCTGCAT
Source organism: Pigmentiphaga kullae (assembly GCF_004216695.1). GTDB lineage: Bacteria > Pseudomonadota > Gammaproteobacteria > Burkholderiales > Burkholderiaceae_B > Pigmentiphaga > Pigmentiphaga kullae. The sequence goes on along the minus strand of NZ_SGXC01000001.1, from coordinate 475,824 downwards.
TCTCCGTACCGTGGCGTGGGGCCGGCGCTGAACGACGCGCTGGGCGGGCAGGTCAAGCTGATCTATCTGGGCTATGGCGGCGCCAAGCCCTACATCGAGAGCGGACGGCTGGTGCCGCTCGCAGTCGTGGACGAGCGCCGCAGCCCGCTGATCCCCGACCTGCCCACGATGGCGGAGCAGGGCTTCCCGGGCGTGTTCGTGAACATCTGGTTCGGCGTCTACGGTCCGGCAGGCATGGCGCCCGCGCTGGCCGACCGGCTGAACGCGCAGATCAACGCGGCCCTGCGCGAACCGGATGCCGTGGAGCACTTCAGGCAGCGCGGCGAACTGGTGGCGGGCGGACCCCGCGAGGTGCTGGCCAAGGCCACGCGCGAAGACTACGAGCGCTACGGCGAGATCGTGAAACGCTTCAAGATCCAGGCGGACTGAGCCATGTCCGTCCCCAACATCCTGATCTTCATCACCGACCAGCACCGGGCCGACCACCTGGGCTGCTACGGCAACCCCGTGCTGCGCACGCCCCACATCGACGCGCTGGCGTCTGCGGGCGTGCGCGCCGAGCGCTTCTACGCCGCCAGCACGACCTGCATGTCCAACCGCGCGACGTTGATGACGGGGCGCCTGCCGTCGGTGCACGGGGTGGTCCACAACGGCATCAACCTGTCGCTGGACCAGACCACCTTCGTGGAGCTGCTGCGCGACGCGGGCTATGCCACAGCGTTGATCGGCAAGTCGCACCTGCAATGCTTCGGCTACGACCATCCCGACAAGCGCGACTGGCGGCCCGTGGAGGGGCGCCGGTCGCCCGCCGAAGGCCTGCGCGACGCCACCAAGCGGCCGCGCATGGGCGAAGGCTACGGCAACGAATGGACGCCGGACTGGAAGGCGGGGCGCCGGCAGCGGGTGGATACGCCGTACTACGGCTTCGATCACGTCGAACTGTGCACGCTGCACGGCGACCAGGTGCAGGGTGACTACGCCCGCTGGCTGGCCGAGCGCCATCCGGATCCCGACAGCCTGCGCGGGCGGGACCACGCGCTGCCCGCCCAGGGGGGCGGGGCGCCGCAGGCCTGGCGCACGCGCGTGCCGGAGGCGCTCTATCCGTCGTCCTACATCGGCGAGCGTGCCTGCGGCTGGCTGGAGTCCCTGGCCGCGCAAGCCGGGCCGGCGGCGCCGTTCTTCCTGATGTGCTCCTTTCCCGATCCGCACCACCCCTTCACGCCGCCGGGGCGGTTCTGGGACCTGTACGATCCGGCGGACGTGCCGCTGCCGGCGTCGTTCCATGCGCCCGGCGGCTCGCCGCTGGTGCGGGGTGTGCACGACTACGGCCGCGGCGGCGGCACGCGCGAAGGCTATACGGCCTTCCCCGTTTCCGAACGCGAGTGCCGCGAGATCACGGCCCTGACCTACGGCATGATCGGCCTGATCGACGAGCAGGTCGGCCGCGTGATGGCGACGCTGGACCGCCTGGGGCTGCGCGAGAACACCCTCGTCATCTTCACCAGCGACCACGGCGACATGATGGGGGACCACGGCGTGATGCTGAAGGGGCCCATGCACTATCAGGGCGTAGTCAGGGTGCCCTTCATCTGGAGCGACCCCGCGCTGCCGGAAACCCGGCGCGGAACGGTCTGCGAGGCGCCGGCCGGGACCCTGGACATCGCCGGGACCGTGCTCGACCGGGCGGGCATCGCCGCCTACAACGGCATGCAGGGCCTGAGCCTGCGCGAGGCGCTGGAGCGCGGCGCCCCGCTGCCGCGGCCGGGCGTGCTGGTCGAGAACGAGCCGGTCATGTTCCAGTTCGGACGTCCGCGGCGCTTCCGCCTGCGCACGCTGTTGACCGGGCAGTGGCGGATCACGCAGTCGGACGACCGGGCGCTGTGCGAACTCTATGACCTGGAAAAGGATCCGCTGGAGCTGCGCAATCTTTGGGACGATCCGGGCGCGGCAAGCCGGCGCGCCGAACTGACCGATCTCCTGCTGGCTGCCATGATCGAGCATGCCGACGCATCGCCGCTGCCCGCCGGGGTTGCGTAAGGCGTCAGCGGTGGCCGTGCGGCGGATGCAGGTCCGGGTAGACCAGGGATAGCAGCGCCAGGTCCCGCAGGTCTTCGGTGGACAGGTCGGTGGGCGCCAGCGTGTTCAAGGCTCGCAAGCCCTTGCGCAGCCAGGCGCGCGATTCGCGGCTGTCGGCGAAATAGCTGCCGGCGAAGATCAGCGCCTTGGCGATGTCCGGACGAGAACCGTCGCGCCACTGGCGCGAGAAGAAGTGGCGCAGGTAGCGGACCTGGACCACGAGACTGCGGCGGGTGGTCTCGCTGGCCAGCCCGCCGCCGCGCAGGTCCCATTTGATCCAGTTGACGATGCGGGGCGCCAGGCTGGGCGCCTCCCATCCGGGGCCGCGGCCCGGACCGTTGGCGACCGCCCAGTTCAATACCAGCGCCCGGTGCCACTCCCGTCGCTGCTCGGCGTCGGCGGCGTTCAGGTCGTCGAAGCGGTGCAACTGGCCGATCCAGTCCTGGCCCCAGGGCTGATGATGCCAGCCGCGCGAATCCGGCAGGACGCGTTCGATGCCCTGGAAGGAAAAGGCCCGGGGAGCGGTCATGGAGCGGGGGCCGCTGCCGGCCGGCCAGCGCCGCGCGGCGGGCCGCAGCGACGGCGACCGGCCATGGACGGGGTCCATCAGATAGCGCTCGTGGCGCTTCATGCCATGGAGGTAGTCGCGGACAAGCCTGGACAGGAGGCGGCGCAATCCGGCCGGCGGTCGCCGGTCGCCCCGGACGTGGCCCGCCCCGCCGGTGGCGCCGGCGGCCTGCCGGGTCACAGGAAGTGGCGCAGATCCGTCAGGCACGGGGACTTGAGGTGACGGGCTAGGCATGGCGTCTTGGGCGGAACGGACAAGGTGAAGGGGACGCCGGGCTCGAGCAGGAGGACGATCTGGAAGTCCCGCGGCAAGTGGGGGTATAGCGGCGTCAGTTCTCCCAGATCGAGGTTCGGTAGGGAGACGTTCAGGAACAGCGTCGTCGGCTGCCATTCGGCCAGGACCTGGACGAGGTGCCGCCGGTCGTGCACGGCGCGCGCATGGCAGCCCTGCTGGCTGAGGAAGTCGCAGACATCGGCGCAGAACCGCTTGCCCATGTCGGCCACCAGCACGCGCTTGTTGGTGCGCGCGGGCGGGGGGGAGGGCGAGGCGACGGCCAGGGCGAAGTCATTGCGGGGGATGCGCTTGGCGCTGCGGCGCGGCGTCTTGCGCGCGGGGCGGGCCTTGGCCGCGGGGGCGGCCGGTTCGTTCCGGGCGGGGGCGGCGGTCATGGTGGCGGTCCGGTCAGTGACGTTCGCCCGCGCAGGCCGCCAGGCGCCACGGGCTGGGCCGCAGCCAGGGAGCATGCAGCGCGGGAAGGCCCGCCAGGACGCCCTGGATCCATACGCCCGCCTCGCGCGGCAGACGCAGCAGGTCGGCGGGATCGTCCACGCCCTGGATGACGACCGCCGGCGCCAGCCGGCGGCACAGGCGGATCAGGCCGGAGGTGCCGCCCACGCCGTGCAGGCGGCGCGCGCGATGCAGGTATGCCGGAGCGATCCTGACGATGTCGGGACGGGCATCGAGCAGGAAGTCCACGGTGCCGCCGGCCGCGCCGAAATCGTCGATGGCCAGCAGGCAGCCCAGTTTGCGCAGCCGGCCGGCAAGGCCGAGGGCTTGCCGCGATTCCAGCCTGTCGTCGCTCTGGGCCAGTTCGATCACCAGCCGCCGGGCGAGCCGGTTGTCGGCGCGCAGTTCGTCCAGCAGGGGGGCCCAGCCGGCTTCGTCGGCCAGCATGTCCGGCGAGACGGAGCAGCCCAGCGTGATCCAGGGGTGGTCACGCAGGACCGCCATCACGGCCTGGACAAGCGCAAGGCCGGGCGCGTCCCGCGCGTCGTCGTCGGGCGATGCCAGCAGGCGGGACGTGACGCTCTGGTAGAGGTTGCGCGTGCCATCCAGCAGCGACGAGACAGGCTGGAACGCCAGGGCCCGGGCGCCGGGTCCGGGCATGTCGACGTAAGCGGGCGGCGGGGCGGGAAAGGAGAGAGGGAGGGCCGGCTGCGCTGGCGATGGATGGGTAACCTGCATGGAATGCTGCCTTCGACGTCAGTTCTCTCGACCTGCCGTCCATGCCTATGGACCGATAGTCAAGAATGCAAGGATAAGGGGGGCATCGCATCTTTATCTGAGCAAATCTGAGCAAGCGGCCCCGATTCCGCGATTCAGATCGTGGCGGCCATGGTGCGGCTGCAGTCCAGGACCAGGTCCAGCATGGCCTGGGACGCCGGGCTCAGGCTGGCGTCGCGCAGCGTGATCAGGTCGAGGCTGCGGGTTGCGCCCTGGTCGGCCAGGGGCAGCAGGCGGACGGTCCGGCTGGCGGTGACGGCCATGGTCGGCAGCAGCGTGACGCCGAAGCCCTGGGCCACGAAGGTCAGCAGCGACGTGGTGTTGTGCAGGTTCAGCGGCGCCTGTTCCACCAGGCGCGACAGTTCGGGCGAGGAAAAGCGCGAACACAGGCCGTTGGCGATGAACTCGGCCGGATCGATGTCGCGCCAGCGGACCGGCCGTTTCAGCGCGTTCAGGCGGTGCCCGGCGGGGCAGACCAGCACGAAGGGATCCTTCAGCAGCGGTTCGGCCTTCAGGTCCGGGTCGGCATTGGAGGCGGGCGCCGTGGCGATGCCGAAGTCGACGACGCCGGCGGAAACGGCCTGGATCACTGCCGCCGAATCGATGTCCCGTAGGTCGATGCGCACGCCGGGGCGGGTCGCCCGCATGCGGGCAATGGCGGCCGGCAGCAGACGGGTGGCCGCCGACGGCACGGCGGCGATCCGGGCGATGCCCTGGCCGCCCTGCGCGTAGCCGCGCATCTGGGCCAGCGCGGCATCGAAGGCATGCAGCGCCCGCTGCGCCTGGAGATGCACGTGCCGGCCCAGCGGCGTCAGCCGGTTCTTGCGTTCGCCCTCGAACAGGGCTCCGCCCAGTTCCGATTCGATCTGCTTCAGGGTCATCGACAGCGCGGCGGGCGTGCGGCCGACCCGGTCGCCCGCCTCGACCAGCGCGCCCGTGTCCACCACCGCGACGAAAGTCCGTAGTTGATCGATCTTCATTTAAGGAAAATTTGAATTCATTGAATATATTTTAGTTTGACTGAATTCTGCCTGGATCTCTACAGTTTCGCCATCAATGACGCAGGAGCTGGAACCGGGAATGGGCAACGACAGGACGCATCCCTTTCGCATCGATGGGCTGCAATACAACAACTGGTCCGAGAAGATCTTCCGCCAATGGCGGGAGGGCGGCCTGGACGCCGTGCACGTCACCATCGCGTACCACGAGAACTTCCGCGAAATGGTGCAGGTCATCGAACGCTGGAACCGCTGGTTCGAGGCTTTTCCCGAGCTCATCGTGCTGGCCCGCAGCGCCGGCGACGTGCGCCGGGCGCGCGACGAAGGGCGCACGGCGGTCGTGTTCGGATGCCAGAATCCCTCGCCCATCGAGGACGACATCGGGCTGGTGGAAGTGCTGCACACGCTGGGCGTGCGCTTCATGCAGCTGACCTACAACAACCAGTCGCTGCTGGCCAGCGGCTGCTATGAAGCGAACGACGGCGGCGTCACGCGCATGGGGCGCGAGGTCATACGCGAGATGAACCGCGTCGGCCTGGTGATCGACATGAGCCACTCGGGCGAGCGCTCGACGCTCGAAGCGATCGAACTGTCGCAGCGCCCCATCGTCGTCAGCCACGCCAACCCGCATGCGTGGGCGCCCGCGCTGCGCAACAAGTCGGACAGGGTCATCAAGGCGCTGGCCGCGTCCGGCGGCATGCTGGGTTTTTCGCTGTATCCCCATCACCTGAAGGACAAGTCCGCCTGCAGCCTGGAAGCGTTTTGCGAAATGGTGGCCCGTACCGCCGAGCTGGCGGGGATCGAGGCGCTGGGCATAGGCTCGGACCTGTGCCAGGACCAGCCGGACTCCGTCGTGCAGTGGATGCGAATGGGGCGCTACACCAAGCGGATGGACTACGGCGAGGGGTCGGCGGCGCAGCCGGGGTTCCCGCCGCAGCCCGACTGGTTCCGCGACAGCCGTGACATGGCACGGATCGAGGCCGGACTGCGCGCCGTGGGCTTCTCGGAACGGGATACCGCGCGGGTGCTGGGCGAGAACTGGCTGCGCTTTTTCGAGGCGGGCTTCGGGCCCATGCAGGCCGACGCGCGGGAGGCGGCGTGATGGGCATCCAGAGAATCGGACCCGGCGCGCGCATGTCGGAAATCTCGGTCTTCAATGGCGTCCTGTACCTGGCGGGCCAGGTGCCCAAGGAAACCCGCGGGCGCGACATCCGCGAGCAGACGGCCGAAGTGCTGGGCATGATCGACGGGCTGCTGGAAGGCGCGGGCAGCAATCGCACCCGGCTGCTGTCCTGCCAGATATACCTGCGGGACATGGCGCTGTTCGCGCCCATGAACGAAGTCCGGGATACCTGGGTCGCCGCCGGCCAGGCCCCGGCCCGCGCCACGGTGCAGGCCGCGCTGGCTTCGCCCGGGTGCGATATAGAAATCGTCGCGGTCGCCGCGGCCTGAACAACGAAGAAGGAGACCTTTCATGTCCATGTATCGCGTAGCCGCCGCCGTCCTGGCGCTGTCATGTGCCGCGGGCGCCCAGGCGGCGTCCTTTCCCAGCAGGATGATCCATCTCGTCGTGCCCTTTCCCCCGGGCGGCGTGGCCGATCTCGTGACGCGCACGGTGGGCCAGAAGGTGGCCCAGGACATCGGCCAGCCCGTGGTGGTCGACAACAAGCCGGGCGCCAGCGGCATCATCGGCGCGGAACACGTGGCGCGGGCCGCGCCCGACGGCTACACGCTGCTGGTGGCGAACCTGCCGGTCATGTCCATCAACGAGCTGCAATACTCGGACCTGCCCTACTCCGCGAGCCGCGACTTCACGCCCGTCGTCATGCTGGCGGACCAGCCCTACATCATCGCCGCCAAGCCCGGCCTGCCGGCAGCCGACCTGGCCGCGTTCATCCGGCTGGCCAAACAGAAGCCGGGCGCGCTGACCTTCGGTTCGGCGTCCAGTTCGACCTACCTGGCGGGCGAGCTTTTCAACGCACGGGCCGGTACGCGGATGACGCACGTGCCCTACAAGGGCAGCGCGCCCGCCATCAACGACCTGCTGGGCGGACATATCGATCTGCTGCTCGATCCGGTCATCACGCTGTTGCCGCATGCCCGGGCCGGGAAGATCCAGGCCCTGGCGGTGACCTCGCCCACGCGCATCGAGATCGCGCCCGAGATCCCGACCTACAAGGAAGCCGGCCTGGAAGGCCTGGACATTACGTCCTGGCAAGGCATCGTGGCGCCCGCCGCTACCCCGCGCGAGGTGGTCGAGGCCCTGAACGCGGCGTTCAACCGCGCGCTCAAGTCGCCCGAGGTCGCGGCGCGCCTGAAAGAGCAGGGCGTGTCGGTGAAAGGCGGATCCGCCGCCCAGTTCGCGGCCTTCGTCGAGGCCGAGAACCAGCGTTGGGCCAAGCTGGCCCGGGAAGTGGGCTTCAAGCCCACGAAGCGCTAGGAGACGTCCATGCCGAATGCCGATGAGCGCCTGCGCGCGCTGGGGCTGGCGCTGCCGCCGCCCACGCCGACGCTTTTCTCGTACGCGCCGGCGATCCGGCACCGCGATACCGTCCACGTCGCCGGACAGATCCCCAAGACCGGGGCCGATACGCTCCTGGCCCAGGGGGTCGTGGGCGAGTCGGTGGGTGCCGGCATGGGGCGCGAGGCCGTCCGGCTGTGCGTGCTGCACGCCCTGGCGTGGGTGCGGCACCTGGCCGGCGGCTCGCTGGCCGGCGTCGACCGGGTGCTGCGCGTGAACTACTTCTTCCAGGTTGGCCGCGCGCGAGGGCGGTGGTCGGAGCTGGCCGACGAAGGGTCCGAGCTGCTGGTGGCGCTGTTCGGCGATAGCGGGCGCCATCCGCGTTCCGTCATCGGCGTGAGCGAGCTGCCGCGCAACGCTCCGGTGCTGGTCGACCTGGACATCGCGCTTCGGGAAGGAACGCCCGGCGCCTGACCCTCAGGGCCGCTACACCGCGCCTTGCGGATACCAGTCCAGGTCGGCCTTCTCGCGCTTCGGATCGGCCGGCACCTGCAACTCCAGCAGGCGGGCGGCGATGGCGGTCCAGCTGTGCTCCAGCGCGTGCTGGCGGATGTCGGTGCCCGACAGTTCCAGCGCCCCCATGCAGGCCGCGCGCAGGTCGTCGTGCAGGACGCCGGTGCGTCCTTCGCTTACGACCGCCATCGGTGCCTCGCTGCGATAGGCGGCCACCGGCGTGCCGCAGGCGATCGCCTCCAGCATGACCAGGCCGAAGGTATCGGTCTGGCTGGGAAAGACGAACACGTCGGCGCCGGCGTAGTAGCGCGCCAGCTCGCCGTGCGGCTTCATGCCCAGGAACACCGCGCCGGGGAACTTGCGCCGCAGCCTGGCCTCGTCCGGGCCGCCGCCCACGACCACCTTGGTTCCCGGCAGGTCCAGGGACAGGAAGGCATCCAGGTTCTTTTCCCTGGCCAGGCGGCCCACGCTCAGGAAGATGGGGCCGGGGTAGGGCAGCGCGTTGCCCGCTTCGGGCCGGAAGCGCTCGGTGTCCACGCCGCGCGCCCAGATGTGGAGATTGCCCAGGCCCTTGGCCGCCAGCGTGTCGCGCACGGTGGGAGTCGGAACCAGCACGCGCTGCGAGGGCCGGTGGAACCAGCGCATGAAGCGCCAGGTCCAGTTCGCCGGGATGCCCATCCGCGCCTGGAGATAGTCCGGGAACATGGTGTGGAAGGAAGTGGTGTAGCGCCATCCCCGCTGCCGCGCCAGCCGCCGCGCCGCCAGGCCCAGCGGCCCTTCGGTGGCGATGTGCAGGGTATCGGGCGCGCGGCCCGCCAGCGTGCGCAGCAGGTGCCGGCGCGGTTCCACGCACAGCCGCACGTCGGGTTCGGTGGGGGTGGGGATGGTGCGGCTGCCGACGGGGCTGACGATGATGAGTTCGTGGCCCCAGGACGTCAGCGTCTTCTGCATGTACGTCCAGGTGTGGACGACGCCGTTGATTTGCGGATGCCAGGCATCCGTGACGAGGACGATGCGCATGGGCGGTGGAAGTCGGTGCGATGGCGCCTATTTAGCCTGCGGCATGTGACAGGCCGAAGACTGTCATGACGCGGGGGCCGTGACAAGGCGCAGCCGGTCAGCCCTTGCGCCGGGGATAGCCTTGCGCCCGGATCCGCTGCCAGACCACCTGCTTCTCCTCGGGGCTCATCTGCACCCAGTTGGCCACTTCCATGGCGGTGCGGCCGCATCCGCGGCAGATGTCGTCGAACAGGGTGGAGCACACCGCCACGCAGGGCGAGTCGGGGGTGGAAGAGAGGCTGGGGGAGTCGGAAGCAGGCAACTTGGCGGTCATATGAAGGCAGTGTAACGCCAACGGATGGGCCTTCCGGCCGAGGGCGAGACGCCGACACGACATATCCTTACTTCCAGGGATTGGTTCCAGGAAGCGCCGGGGTGTTCTAGCATAGTCGGTTCCTTCCATTCTCCACCGACGCATCCACCATGACCTTGGCCACCACCCGCCTGGGCCGCACCGGCCTGACCGTCAGCCGCCTCGCGCTCGGCACCATGACCTTCGGCCTGCAGACCGAGGAATCCGTCGCCCGCCAGATACTGGACAAGGCCGCCCAGGGCGGCATCAACTTCCTGGACACCGCCGACGTCTATCCGCTGGGCGGCGGCTTGAACACGATAGGCGCCACCGAAGAAATCCTGGGCCGCTGGCTGCGCGACGCGCCGGGCCGGCGCGCCGGCTTCGTCGTGGCGACCAAGGCCTTCGGCCGGACCGGTCCGCATCCGTGGGACCAGGGTTCGTCGCGCAAACATCTGCTGGATGCGATCGACGCCTCGCTGGCACGGCTGCAGACGGACTACGTCGACCTCTATCAACTGCACGGCGACGACACGCGCACCCCGCTGGACGAGACCCTGGAAGCCCTGGATACCATCGTGCGTTCCGGCCGCGCCCGCTACGTGGGCGTGTCGAATTTCCTGGCGTACCGCCTGGCCCGTGCGCTGGGGAAATCCGAGCTGCATGGCCTCGTGCGCTTCGTCTCGGTGCAGCCCCGCTACAGCCTGCTGTTCCGCGAGATCGAGCGCGAACTGCTGCCGCTGGCGCAGGAAGAGGGCCTGGGCGTGATCCCGTACAACCCGCTGGCCGGCGGGCTGCTGACCGGCAAGCATCGCCGCGGCGCGCCCACCGAAGGCACCCGCTTCACGCTGGGCACCGCGGCCGAGCGCTATCAGGAACGCTATTGGGCCGACCGGTATTTCGACACGGTGGACGCGTTGCAGGCGCTGGCGAAGGAGGCCGGCGTGCCGCTGACGACGCTGTCGGTGGCCTGGGTGCTGGCCAACCCGCTGGTTACCGCCCCGCTGCTGGGCGCAAGCCGGCCCGACCAACTGGACGATACGCTGGCGGCGGCCGACTACGTGCTGGACGCGGGGCTGAAGCAGCGGCTGGACGAGCTCACGCAGGTCTACCGGTGGGGCGACTCGGCGCGTTAGCGCCGGCACGTTCGCTCAGGGGCGCTCGCACCGCCTGGGCGATCGTCTGTATCGATTGCCGGAACCAGATATGGGCTGGGTCCCGGTGGTTCAATTCGTGCCAGTACATGCTGATGTCCGGATTGGCGAGCTTGAAGGGCGGCTGGACGGCCTGGATGTCCAGCCGCTCGGCGGCTTCGCGGGCGATGCGCAGAGGGACGGTGGCGATCATGTCCGTGGCCGCCACCACCGCAGGCACGATAAGGATGTTCGGCACCCGGATGGCGTGCTTGAGCGGATGCCTGGCGTTGCCCAGGGCGCGTGCCACCGAAGTCTCGATGGATCGATAAGAGGTTTCGTCGGCGCCCCAGACCACGTGGGGATACTTGAGGAATTGCCGCAAGGTGATGCGTCCGTCGATCTCGGGATGCCGGCCGCTGACGATGCAGCACGCCGCCTGGGGATAGATGAGCTTCTTCCTGAGGTCCGATGGCGGATGCAGGATGTGGCCGATGGTCAGGTCGCATGCCTGGTCCCGCAGCGCTTCAACCGTGCCGCGCATGTCCGAAGGCTGGATCGTGAGGCGGATGCGGGGCGCATGCTGCCGCAAATGATTGGCGATCGGGGGCGCGAGCAACAGTGCCAGGCCTTCCGTGGTGAGGATGCGGAAGTGCCGCTCGGATTCCTGCGCGCGGAACGTGCGTTCATGCAGGCGGTCCGGTTCGAGCAATTCCAGTGCGACCCGGACGCGTTTGGCCAGTTCCAGGGCCTTGGCCGTGGGTACCATGCCCTTGGCCGTCCTGATCAGCAGCGGATCGTCGAACTGCCGGCGCAGCCTGGCCAGCGCCGCGCTCATCGTGGACTGGCTGATGCCCATGCGCTCGGCGGCGCGGGTGACGTGGCGCTCCTGTATCAGCGCTTCGAACTGCACGAGCAACTGCAGGGTGACGGGAGAAACCGGAGAGCGGCCGGGCATGCGGGGCCTCCTGCCAAGGTCGGCATCATGGAATGGAATGAATAATGCCATCGATTCGACGCTATCGATCATGACGCTTCCGGCTGCTTAAATCTGCTCCATGAAAAGACCATGAAACGGGACGGAGATAGACGATGGCCAGGGTTTCCTATGTGGATGAGCGTTCTCATCCCGAACTGGCGGCGTTGATCGGACAGATAAGGCAGGAGCGCCGGGGCAAGTTGATTCCCGTCTATGGACTGCTGTTGCACAGCCCTGACGTGGCGCGCGCCTGGATGGCGCTGATCAACGCGGTGCGCTGGAGTACGCGACTCGACGCCCGCGTGCGCGAGCTGGTGATTCTCCGCGTTGCCGCCTTGAACGGCGCTTCTTACGTGATCGACGTGCATCGCCGCCATTTCACCAGCGGGGACGGCCTGGCCGCCGCCGAATGCGACGCCCTATGCGCGCCGAGCGTGCCGCATGGCGTGTTCGGCGCGGCGGATGCGGCGGTCATTGCCTACGTGGATGAATCGACCCGCCGCGCGAAAGTGTCGGCGCAGGTGTTCCGCCAGGCGCGGGAGTTTCTGGACGAGCGCCAGATGGTCGAGCTGTCGGTGTTGGTCGGCGCCTACAACATGCACACCCGCGTCATCAACGCGCTGGAAATCGATCCCGAATAGCCGCATGCCGGCACCTATCCACGTTCATCATCGGAAGTGACATGTCCAGTCTCCGCATCGTCGTCGAAGAAGACGTATTCACCCGCGTCCTCGGCGTCATTCTCGACCCCTGCACCGAGGCAGCCCGTGTCGCGGCCTTCGAAGATTTCTTCGTCCACGACGTTCCCGATTTCCGCGGTTGGCTCGACACCGTGCGCGCGCGCTGCCAGCGGATTTTTCCCGCAACGGTGGTGTTCGTGGCCTCGTCTTCGGAACTGCAAAGGGCGCTGCCGCAGGCCGACGCGGTGTTGGTCGAATCGCTGACGGTGGGGCGCCGGGAACTGGAACTCGCGCCGCGGCTGCGCGCCGTCCAGAAGTACGGCGTGGTGATCCGCAACATCGACGTGCAAGCGTGCGGGCGACAGGGGGTCGAGGTGCTGACCTTGCGCAGGCGCGCCAACATCGCCTGTGCGGAGCAGGCCATGATGATGGTGCTGGCATTGGCCAAACGGCTGGCGGAATTGAACGGGCGCACGACGGTTCGCCGCCTGCGCGAAGCAGGCTTCAGGCCCGCGCCGTTCGACCGGACGCACACGCCGAGCTCCAACTGGGCCCGTGTATCGGGTATTTCCATGCTCAACGGCGCGACCATGGGCATCATCGGCATGGGCGAGATCGGGCGCGAAATCGCCCAGCGCGCGCGGGCCTTCGATATGCGCATCGTCTACACCCAGCGCACCCGGCTGGCGGCCGGGGACGAAGCCGCGCTGGGGGTCGAGTATCTGGAGATGGATGAATTGCTGGGCCGAAGCGACTGGCTCGTGCCGCAATTGCCGGCCACGCCTTCCACGGAAAGGCTGCTGGATGCCGCCAGGTTCGCCAAGCTCAAGAAAGGCGCGCGCGTGGTGAACGTGTCGCGTGCCCAGGTCATGGACCGCGAGGCGACGCTGGCGGCGCTACGCGACGGAACGCTCGCGGGTCTGGGCCTGGACACGCTCTGGAGCGAGCCGGGCGAGGACGACGACGAATTGCTGAGGTATCCCCAGGTCGTGCTGACTCCCCACATGGCGGGCAGCCCTCGTTTGAATGCCACCGCCGATTTCGAGGAACTGGTCGCCGGTCTTGACCGGGCGTTGGCGCGCTGAGGCGGTCAAGAGGCGGTTGGAACAAACAGGCGCCCACTGCGCCAGAGGAGGACATTCCATGAGTCGATACACAGAGGGTTGGGCCACGGCGGCGGCATTGGCGGCCGTTTGCACGCCGGTCCTGGCCCAGGATGCGTGGCCGGAGCGGCCCGTGCGGATGATCGTGCCGTTCCAGGCGGGTAGCGCGACCGACTCGGCGGCGAGGGTGGTGGGCCTGCGCATGGGGGCATTGCTCAAGCAGCCCGTCATCGTCGAGAACCGGGTCGGAGCAAGCGGCCTGATCGGGGCCGAGGCGGTCGTGCGCGCAGCTCCCGATGGCTACACGATCCTGCTCGGCACGGTCAGCACGCAATCCGTGTCGGTCGGCTTGAACAGCAAGATGTCCTTCGATCCGGCCCGAGACCTGGCGCCTGTGGGCCTGATAGGCGCCTCGCCCTATGTGCTGGTCAGCGCCTCACGCATCGCGGCCAAGGACTTGGCCGCTTTTGTCGCCGAGGCGCGGACCCAGCCCGGCAAGCTCACCTACGCCTCGGCGGGCAACGCCAGCATGGCCAATCTTGCCGCTCAATTGCTGGCCTATCAGGCGGGCATCCAGTTGGCGCACATTCCCTACAAGAGCTCGGCGCAATCGGTCACCGACACGATCAACGGCACCATTGCGTTGCAGTTCGGGTCGGTCATGCCCGTTCTGCCCTACGTCAAGAACGGCGTGCTCAAGGCCTTGGCGGTAACCGGCGCTCAGCGGCTGCCGCTGCTGCCCGACGTGCCGACGGTGGCCGAATCCGGATTGCCCGGTTATCGCGCCGAATTGTGGATGGGACTCTTCGCGCCCAAGGATACGCCCGCGGATGTGCTGGACAGGTTGTCCCGCACGTTGAACGCCGCGCTGGCCGACAGGGAGGTGGCCGAGAGCCTGCTCGGCCAGGGAATACAGGCAACTCCCCTGGACCGCCGGGCCTTTGCCGGCTTCGTCCAGGCCGAGACGGCGAAGTGGAGCAAGGTGGTCAAGGATGCCGGCATCACCGGCGAATGACCTGCGGCCGGTTTTCGTGGCGCGGTCGCGCGGGCGGATAGATGGCCCGCAACTTGCTTGGATAACCCTCGGGGGATGACGCTCCGGCTGGTCCCTCGCAGATGCACCACATTGGAATCGCTGTGCCTATGGCGTCGTCAGGGTTGCGCCGACATGGGGCGTTTTTTTGGCACGTTCGGTCTCAAAAAAGAGATTTGTGAAGATTTTCTTTAACACAGCCTTTTGGGGATTCAGACATCATGAACCGCGTCTTTCGCTTTTTCTATACGGCCCTGGCCGCGTCGCTCCTGCCCTGCCTGGCCAGCGCGCAGACCTATCCCAATCGTCCCGTCAAGATCGTGGTGACGTTCACACCCGGAGGCGCGGCCGATGTCACGGCCCGTGTGTTCTCCGAGAAATTGGCGGAACTTTGGAAGCAGGGCGTGGTGGTCGAGAACCGCCCGGGGGCGGGCGGCTCGATCGGCGCCGAAGCGGTGCTGCGTTCGCCGGCGGACGGCTACACCTTGCTGCTCGCGACCAATACGCACATCATCAATCAGGTCGTCTATCCCAATCTGGCGTTCGATTTCACCAAGGACTTCGCGCCGTTGGGGCTACTGACTTCGTCGCCGATGATGCTGGTGATCAACCCTTCCCTGCCGGTCCGGAACATGAAAGCGTTCACGGCACTGCTGAAGGCCAATCCCGGCAAGTACGAGATCGCCAGTTGCAATGTCGCCAGTCCCCATCATTTCGGCCTGGAAATGTACAAGCACGAGATGAACATCAAGGCGCTGCATGTTCCGTATCGTGGCTGCACGCCCGCCGTCGCCGACGTGCTCGCAGACCATGTCCACGCGGCGGCGGTCTCGGCCCCGGCCGCCATCGCCTTCACCAAGAACGGCAGGCTGAACGCGCTGGCGCTGTTTTCCGCCGAGCGCAGCGAGTCGGCCGCCGGCGTGCCGACGATACGCGAGTCGGGCATTCCCGAACTGAAGGACTTTTCGCTGGACAATTACTATGGACTGATGGCGCCTCGCGGCACGCCGGCTCCCGTGCTCAAGAAGATAGAGGAAGACATGCGCCGCGTGGCTGCGATGCCGGACGTGCAGAAGCGGCTGAGGGACGCGGGGCTGGACATGCTCGTGATGAATCCCGAGGAGATGATGAAGCTGGTGCGCTCGGATTACGAGAAGTACGCGCGCGTCGCCAAGGATGCGAATATCCAGCCCGAGTGACCAGCCCCTGTTGCCGCCATCAGCGACCGGGCCGGGGCGGCCCGGTCTTTTCCCCACTGGGTTCCGAAACCGAGGAGACCACATGTCCACCTTGCAGCTCAGCCTAGGCTGCTGCGACTACGACCGCACGCGCGCATTGTTCGATGGCCGGGTTGCCATCGAAGGATGCGCGCTCGTACCGCTCGCCCTGCATCCCGAAGAGATCTTCCATCGCGCCTTCAACGGCCAAGAGTTCGATATTTCCGAACTTTCCCTGAGCAGCCATACGGTCATGACGGCGCGCGGGCAAACCGACTACGTCGCCATTCCTGCGTTCGTCTCGCGTGTATTCCGCCATTCCGGCATCTACATCCGGACCGATCGGGGAATTGACAGTCCCGCGGCGCTCAAGGGCCGGAAAATCGGCGTGCCCGAATACCAGATCACCGCCAACGTCTGGATCCGGGGCATGTTGCAGGACGAGTTCGGGCTTCATCCGCGCGACGTGCATTGGCGGCGGGGCGGGGTGGAGCAGCCTGGCCGCGAAGAGCGCGCGCCGATCGATCTGCCGCCCGACATCGACGTGCGCCAGATCGGCAACGACGAGACTTTGTCGGGTCTGCTGGAGTCGGGCGAGCTCGATGCGGTGTTCAGCGCCAAGGCGCCGTCCTGCTTCCAGCGCGGAGTGCCTGGCGTGGGCTTGATGTTTCCCGATTTCCGCTCGGTCGAGCGGGATTATTTCTCCCGCACGCGCCTGTTTCCCATCATGCACGTGGTGGGTATCCGCCGCGCGCTGGTGGACAAGCACCCCTGGCTGCCGGTCAGCGTCTACAAAGCGTTCGTCCAGGCCAAGCGCCTGGCCATGGAAGAGCTTGCCCAGATCGGGCATCTCTATGCCTCGCTGCCGTGGGGCGTGGCCGAGTACCATGCCTCGCGCGAGTTGATGGGGGACGATTTCTGGAGCTACGGACTCGAACCGAACCGGCACGTCCTCGAGACTTTCACCCGCTATCATCACGAGCAAGGGCTCTCGCCACGCCGCGTGGCCCCGGAAGAGCTGTTCCACCCTGGCGTGCTGAATCTCTCGAAGAACTGACGGACCGGATGCCGGGTCAGGAGAAATAGAACCGCAGCGCGGTATCGCCGAATATGCGGCGCCGGATGACGGGATCGGCAATGGTGTCGACCAGCCACTCGACAGCCGCCGGGTAGCTCATGGTGGATTCGGCGCCGACGAAGGGGCAGTCGCTGGCCCACATCAGGCGCTCGTGGCCCGCTTCGCGGCACAGTGCCTGTGCGCACTCGCGGGCGTTGGCGCCCAACCTGTAGGCGCCCGACAGCTTGACCCAGGTCCGCCCTTTCTCGACCGCGCGCAGCATGGCCTGGAAGCCTTCGCTATCGACGCCGGCGACCGGATCCGGCCGCCCGATGTGGTCGATGACGATCTTGACGCCCGAGCGCTGCAACGCAGGCAGCACTTCAGGCAGGCGCGGTCCTTCGATATGGACGTGTACGTGCCAGTCCAGATCGACCAGGCGGCGCAGGAATTTGCGGTAATCCCAGGAGTCCAGGTCGGGCAGGCGGTCCAGGCTGATGAAAGGCAGGCGTACGCCACGTATGCCCGCCGCATGCATGGGCTCCAGCACCTGTCTTTCGATAGAGGGTTGTACGATGACCGTACCGCGCAGCCGCGCCGACTTGCCCAAGGACTCGATGACGTAGTCGTTGTAGTCCCCCCAGGGACTGGCGGCGGCGATCACGGCGTAGTGCACGCCATGCCGGTCCATGGTGCCGAGCAACTGCTCGACCGTGAAGCTGTAGTCCGGACTGTGGCGCGGATTGGGCACGAGCGGCATGTCGCGCGTGAAGACGTGGACGTGGGCATCGACCAGCACCGCGTCGGCCGGGGAAGTCGCGAAAGTCACGAAATGCTCCTGCTAGTTCTGTTGCATGGGAATGCCCGCCTTGCGGATGACGTCCGCCCACTTGGCGATGTCGCGCCTGAACACGTCCGCCAGTTCCTCGCGCGTGCTGCCTTGAGCCTGCGTGCCGAGTTCCTCGAGGCGCTGGCGGATGGCGGGTTCGCGCAGCACTTTGTTCAGCGCGGCGTTCAGACGGTCCAGCCTGCGGGGCGGCGTGCCGGCCGGGGCGAACAGGGCGTTCCAGCCGGCGACCTCGTAGCCGGGCACGCCGCTCTCGGCCACGGTGGGCACCTTGGGCAGCCAGCTCGAGCGGTGGCTGCCGGTGGCCGCGATCGGCGTTGCCTGGCCCGACGTGATGGCGCCCTTGAGCGCGGCATACGACTCGAACATCACGTCGACGTCGCCGCGCAGCAGGGCGGTCAGTACCTCGGGCGTGCTCTTGAAGGGCACGACCATGGCGTCGATGCCGGCCATGGACTTGAACAGCTCGGCCGACAGGTTCTGCGTGCTGCCCGGGTTGATGGTGCCCAGCACCAGTTGGCGTTTCCTGCCCTCGGCCAGCAGCGCGGGCAGGGATTGCAGCTTGCCCTTGGCGTTGGTCAGCAGCACCAGGTCGAAGTAGGCGACGGTGGAGATGGGTGCGAAATCGGCGACGGGATCGTAGGGCAGCTTGAAGAGTGTCTTGCTGATCGCCGTGCCGTTGGCGAATACCGCGAGCGTATAGCCGTCGCGCGGCGCGCCCAGCACGGCGTTGGTGGCCACCACGCCGCCCGCTCCGGGCTTGTTCTCGACCACGACCTGCTGGCCCAGGCGTTCGGACAGGCGCTGCGTGACCAGGCGCAGGGAAATGTCGGCCAGCCCGCCGACGCCGAAGGGCACGATTACGCGTATGGGTTGCTCGGGGTAGCGGTCATCCTGCGCGTGGAGCGGGGTGATGGCGGCGAACATCAGCGCGGCGGCAATCGGCCGCGCGGCGCGGTGGAACATGGCGGTCTCCTCGTGGCGCGGTCCGGGCCCGCGCCGGGGCATGCGGGAGGACCGTCGATTCGCCGCCAGTCTAGGCACCCGGGGAGGCGTGGACAAATGAATTGTTTGGCGGATTCATGCGCGCCGTTCATGGACGGCCGCCAGGCGGTCCCGGATTTGGACCACCAGCAGGTCGCGCATGGCCTGCGCGGCCGGAGCGAGCACGGCGCCGCGGCGCGTGACCACGGCCAGATGGCGCGCCACCGCGGGACCGGCCAGCGGCCGCGTGACCACGCCGGGCGCCTTGGTGGCCGACAGCGCCGGCACCACGGTCAGCCCCAGCCCGTTGGCGACGAAGTCCAGCGCGATCGACGTGTGCTGGGCCTCGTAGGCCCAGCGGAACTGCAGGCGGCGATCGCCCAGCGCGTCGTCGATGGTGGCCGCGTTGCCGGCGGGAAGGCTGATGCGGATCAGGGGTTCGCCGCGCAGGCGTTCCCAATCCACTACCCTGGCCCGCGCCAGGCGGTGGCGGGGCGGGCAGGCCAGCACGAACGGTTCTTCGGCGAATACGTCCATGTCCAGGCCGAACCGGTTCGAACTGGCCAGCGACACGCCGAAGGCCGCGGTGCCGTTGTGCACGTGCTCGGCGATTTCGCCGATGGAGTCGTCCAGCACGCGTACCGAGATGTCCGGGTGCTGCGCCGCGAAGCGCAGCAGCGCCGGCGACAACTGTGTGGTCGCCAGGGTCGGCAGGCAGCCGAACACCAGCCAGCGCGGCGCGCTGCCCGCGTGCTGGCGTACGGTGTCGTAGGACAGCTCCAGCTCCTGCATGGCCTTGCGCACGCGCGGCAGCAGGGCGCGGCCGGCATCGGTCAGCGTGATCGCGCGCGTGGTGCGCGTCAGCAGCTTCATGCCCAGGCTGTCCTCCAGCTTGCGCAGGCGGTGGCTGACCGCCGTCTGGGACAGGTTCAGGTGGGTGGCGGCCGGCAGGAAGCCACCTTGCTCGACGATGCAGAGAAAGGCCTGCATGCCGAGGAAATCGATTTGCATGGATGCCTCGTGGGGGAAAACGGCACAGCGACATCATTATCACGAGCGGGGCGGCATGCAAGGAATTCATGGACTGGTGCAAAACAATCATTTGAGGCGGGTCGGCCACCGCCACTAAGCTCAGCGTCCCGCAAACCAGGAGGCGAGATCCGATGCCGTGCCCATACCCTGTCCGTCGCGCGTGGCTGCATGCCGCCGCCTGCCTCGCCGCCGGCGTGGCGCTGGCCGCTCCGGCGCAGGCTGCCCGCTACCCGTCCCGGCCGGTCACGCTGGTGGTGCCGTTCTCGGCCGGCGGATCGGTGGACGCCGTGGCGCGCATGCTGGCCGCGCAGCTCGGCCGGCGGCTCGATGCCCAGTTCGTGGTCGAGAACGTACCCGGCGCCGGCGGCGTGATCTCCACCCAGCGCGTCGCGCGCGCGGCGCCCGACGGCTACACGCTGCTGTTCACCACGCCCAACCACACCATCAATCCGGCGATCACGCCGCGCCTGTCCTTCGATACGGAAAAGGACTTCGCGCCCATCGGACTCGTCGCGCAGATCCCCGAGCTGCTGGTGGCCAGCGGCAACCAGCCCTTCGATGACTTCAAGGGCTTCGTCGATTTCGCCCGCAAGAACCCGGGCAAGCTGACCTACGGATCGGCGGGCAACGGCACGCTGCCCCACGTCACGACGGAACTCCTGCTGCAGCGGCTCGGCATCCAGGTCGTGCACGTGCCGTACAAGGGGGCGGCGCCGGCGCTCAACGACCTGCTGGGCGGCCAGATCGCGGTCAAGATGGACACGGTCACCACCTCGCAGCCCCATTTCGCCAGCGGGCGGATCAAGCCGCTGGCCATCGCCAGCGCGAAGCGCTCGGCGCTGCTGCCCGACGTGCCGACCATCGCCGAGTCCGGCGTGCCAGGCTACGAAGGCATCCTGTGGCTGGGCGTGCTGGCGCCCGCGGGCACGCCGCGCGAGGTGATCGACGCGCTGCACCGGACGATGGCCGAGATCGGCAAGGATCCCGCCTGGAACAGCCAGTTGCAGGCGGCAGGCGTGGAGCCCAGGACCAGCACGCCCGAGGATTTCGCCGCCATGATCTCGGCCGAGATCCGGCAATGGAAGGACGTGGTGCGGCGTGCCCGCATCACGGCGAACTGATGGAGAACCCCATGCCCGGCCAGGACGGGCTCCCGCTGACGCCGCCGCCCGATCCGCATCCGCGCAAGCCCCGGCTGGCGGCGCCGGCGGGCGCCATCGATTGCCACGTCCACTTGTTCGGGCCCGCCAGCCGCTATCCGTTCCACCCGGGCAGCAAGTACCGCTCGGCGGACGCGCTGCCCGAGACCAACATCGCCTTGCAGGACACCTTGGGATTGTCCGGCGCGGTGGTGGTCAGCGGCGCCGGTTACGGCCAGAATCCGGACCACCTGGCCGAGGTGCTGGAGCGCTTCCCGGATCGCTTTCGCGGCGTGGCGCTGCTGCCCGACGACGTGGATCGCGCGCGGGTGGCCGAACTCGACGCGCTGGGCGTGCGCGGCGCCCGCTTCGTCAGCCATGGCCACCGCGGCGCCTTGCCCCGATTGTCGTCGCCGCGCATTCCCGAGCTGATCGCGGAGTTCGGCTGGCACGTGCAGTTCTATCCGCACGGCACCGACCTGGTCGAGCATGCCGATGCGCTGCTGCGCCTGCCCAACCGCATCGTGCTGGACCATTTCGCCTGCATTCCCGCCGCGGGCGGGTCGGACCAGCCGGCCTTCCGGCGGCTGCTGGAACTGCTGGATACCGGGCGCGTGTGGGTGAAGATTTCCGGCCCCATGCGTTGCACGGCGCAGGACTACCCCTATTCGGAGGTCACGCCCTTGGTACGCGCGCTGGTGCGCCATGCGCCCGAGCGCCTGCTGTGGGGCAGCGACTGGCCGCACACGAACATGCAGGGCAGGGGTATGCCCAACGACGGCGATCTGTTCGACCTGCTGGCCGAGTGGGTGGAGGACCGCCCGGTGCTCGAGCGGATCCTGGTTCGCAACCCGCGCGAAGTCTACGGCGACTTCGGCGGGTAGCGGGGCGTTACCGAGCGGACCGCAGCGCCGCCGCCTTGTCGGTGGCTTCCCAGCTGAACTCCGGCTCCGAGCGGCCGAAGTGGCCGTAGGCGGCCGACTTCTGGTAGATCGGGCGCAGCAGGTCCAGCATGTTGACGATGCCCTTCGGACGCAGGTCGAAGTGCTCGCGCACCAGCTTGGCGATCTGGTCGTCGGGGATGACGCCGGTGCCGTAGGTGTCGACCGTGATGTTGATGGGCTCGGCCACGCCGATGGCGTAGCTGACCTGGATCTGCGCGCGCGTGGCCAGGCCGGCGGCGACGATGTTCTTGGCCACGTAGCGGGCGGCATAGGCGGCCGAGCGGTCGACCTTGGACGGATCCTTGCCCGAGAAGGCGCCGCCGCCGTGCGGGCACGCGCCGCCATAGGTGTCGACGATGATCTTGCGCCCGGTCAGGCCGCAGTCGCCCTGCGGGCCGCCGATGACGAAGCGGCCGGTCGGGTTGACCAGGTAGCGCGTCTTGTCGGTGATCAGGCCGTCGGCGAAGGTCTTCTTGATGATTTCCTCGATGACGGCCTCGCGGATGGTCTCCTGGCTGACGTCGGGCGAGTGCTGCGTGGACAGCACCACGGTGTCGACCTCGACCGGCTTGCCGTCGACGTAGCGGAAGGTGACCTGCGACTTGGCGTCGGGGCGCAGCCACGGCAGGCGGCCGTCCTTGCGCAGCTCGCTCTGGCGCTGCACCAGGCGGTGCGCATACCAGATCGGCGCGGGCATCAGGTCGGGCGTTTCGCTGCACGCGTAGCCGAACATCAGGCCCTGGTCGCCGGCGCCCTGATTCAGGTAGTCGTCCGAGGCGCGGTCCACGCCCTGGGCGATGTCGGGCGACTGCTTGTCGTAGGCGACCAGCACCGCGCAGCCCTTGTAGTCGATGCCGTAGTCGGTGTTGTCGTAGCCGATGCGCTTGATGGTGTCGCGCGCGACCTGGATGTAGTCGACGTTGGCGCGCGTGGTGATCTCGCCCGCCAGCACGACCAGGCCGGTGTTGCACAGCGTTTCCGCGGCCACGCGCGAGGTCGGGTCCTGCGCGAGGATGGCGTCCAGGATGGCGTCCGAGACCTGGTCGGCGACTTTGTCGGGGTGTCCTTCGGAGACGGATTCCGAAGTGAAGAGGTAGGAATTGGCCACTCGATAGTCCTTTGAAAGCTGACCGGCGCGCACGCCGGCTATCGGTTCCGCGGCGTGTTGCACGTTGCTGGGTCTTGGACCTGTGGCGAGCAGCGACGCTTTAGCGGCATTTATGCGCGCACCGGACGGGCCGGCGCCGCGATCGCCCCGCAAGTTGTCTGTTAACTCGGCGATCTCTTCCATTTTAGGGGAAAATCCCGATGGAGCCCACCCCCCTTGCCGGCAACGTGGCGGCGGGGCTTGTCATTCGAGGTTCGGATCGTTCGATGCTGCTGACTTTCTATCGTTTGCTCGCGCGGCTGCCGCTGGGCTGGCTGCACCGCCTGGGGCGCTGTCTGGGACTGCTGGTGTATCGCGGTTCCGCCGACTATGCCGCGCGCCTGCGCGCCAACGCCGCCCTGGGCGGCTATGAAGGCGAGGATTTCGCGCGCCGCTCGGCCGCCGCCGCGGGCGAGGGCGCGCTGGAGATCCCGCGCGTCTGGTTCCGGCCCGACCGGGCGCTGGCCGAGTGCCGCACCGACGACTGGGACGCCGTGCAGGGTGCGCTGGACGAGGGCAAGGGCATTCTGTTCCTGACGCCGCACCTGGGCTGCTTCGAAGTCGCGGCGCGCTACTACGCGCACCGGGGCGGCCCCATCACGGTGCTCTACCGGCCGCCGCGCAAGGCCTGGGTGTCGCAACTGGTCGAAGGCGGCCGGCGCGGGCCGAACCTGGATACCGCGCCCGCCAACCTGCAGGGGGTGCGCCAACTGGTGCGGGCCCTGCGCCGCGGCGAGGCGATCGGCATCCTGCCGGACCAGGTGCCCGGCAACGGCGAAGGTGTGTGGGCGCCGTTCTTCGGCAAGCCCGCGTTCAGCATGGTGCTGCCCGGCCGGCTGGCGGCGCAGACGGGCGCCGCCGTGGTGCTGGCGGCGGGCGAGCGCCTGCCCGGCGCACAGGGCTGGAAGGTCCATTTCGTGCGGCTGCCCGGCCCGGTGCCCGAGACCGCGGAGGACCAGGCCGCCTGGGTCAACGCCGGCATGGAGGCCATGATCCGGCGTTGTCCCGAGCAGTACCTGTGGGGCTATAACCGCTACAAGGCGCCGCGCGGCGAGACCCCGCCCGCGGCATGACGCGCGCTTCAGTCGGTGAAGAACTTCGCCCCGCCGAAGAAGCGGTTGGGCTTCATGAAGACCGACAGGAAAGTCGCGCCTTCCGGTGCGCGGGCGATGTGGATGTTGCCGCCCGGCCGCCAGACGAATCCCCCCGGGCCGACCTCGCCCTCGTCGTCCACCAGGCGTCCGGACAGGATGTAGGTCTGCTCCAGCGCCGTGTGTTCGTGCAGGGGCACGACCGAGCCGGGCGCCATCCGGAACAGGATGGTCGACATGCCGCTGTCGGCGTCGGCGTAAAGGATCTTCATGTCTATGCCGGGGAAGTCGGTCGGATGCCAGGCCATGGCGGCCGCGTCGACGTAGCGCGAGCGAAGGTTCGAGGGCTGGCTCGTCCTGGCGGGCGAGCGCTGTTCATGCGGTTGTGTCATGAGGCATTCCGTCGGAGGGAACAAGTAGGGAAGGGCCGGCCAGCCGCACGCTGAACGTGCGTTCGTGGGACAGGCCGGGCAGCTCCGCGCGGACCCGGGCCACGGCGGCCAGGTCCAGCGGAACGACCAGGCAGCCGGGCTCGTCGCCCAGTTCGCCCAGCGTGTCGCCCCAGGGGTCCAGCGCCAGGCTGTGGCCGTAGCTGGCCCGGCCGCCGGGGCTGTCGCCGCAGGTGGCGGGTGCCAGCACGAAGGCGCCGTTCTCGATGGCGCGGGCGCGCAGCAACGCATGCCAGTGGGCGGCGCCGGTGGCGCGGGCGAAGGCGGCGGGGACCACCAGGATCTGCGCGCCGGCCAGTGCCAGCGCGCGATACAGCCCGGGAAAGCGCAGGTCGTAGCAGATGGAAAGTCCCACGCGCCCCCAGGGGGTATCGACCGCGACGGCTTCGTCGCCCGCGGTATAGGCGGACGATTCGCGTATCGTCCGGCCGTCGGGCAGCGTGGCGTCGAACAGGTGAAGCTTGTCGTAGCGGGCGGCCACGCGGCCGTCGGCGTCGAACAGCAGGCTGCGGTTGAACATGCGGCGCGGTCCGTCGGGCGTCACCAGCGAGCCCAGCAGCACCCACATGCCCAGGTCCCGCGCGAGGCCGCGCACGGCGGCTTCGACGTCGCCGGCGCGGTCGGCCGCGGCTCGCATGGCCTGCCGGCTGCCGTGCAGCATGGCGGCGTACTCGGGCAGCAGCAGCCACTGCGCGCCCTGGCGGCGCGCCTGCACGGCCAAGGCCGCCAGTTTGTCCAGGTTGCGGTCCAGGTCCGGGCCCGGCCGCAGCTGCGCCAGCGCGATGCGCAATGGTTCTTCCGGGGTCATCGCGGCGGCAGTCCGATCATGCGCCGCGCCTGGTCGGGCGTGGCGGGTTCCATGTCGAGCGCATGCAGAATCTCCACCGCGCGCCCGACCAGTTCCGCGTTGCTGCGGGCCTGCACGCCTTGCGACAGGTACAGGTTGTCCTCCAGGCCCACGCGCACGTGGCCGCCCAGCAGCGCGGCCTGGGCCAGCATGGGGAATTCCTGGCGGCCGATGCCGAACGCCGCCCAACGCGCGCCCGCCGGCAACTGGCCGCGCAGGTGCATCATGGTCTCGCTGTTGGCGGGTGCTCCCCACGGCACGCCCAGCACCAGTTGCCACAGCGGTTCGGGCTCGATCACGCCGCGCTCGATCAGATGCCGCGCCAGCGCGATGTGGCCGGTGTCGAAGATCTCCAGTTCGGTTTTGGAGCCGGCCTCGCGGATCACGGCGGCGATGGCCTCGATGTGGTCGGGCACGTTGATCAGCGCCCCTTTGCCGAAGTTCAGCGACCCCATGTCCAGCGTGCAGATCTCCGGCCGCAGTTCCAGGATGTGGGCGCAGCGCTCGGCCGGCGGGCGCAGGTTGGAGCCCGCCGCCGCGGTGTTCGGCGCGGACGCATCGGGCAGGAAGCGCGCGCCGGCGCCGGTGGTCAGGTTCAGGATGACGGGCGAGACGCTGTCGCGCACGCGCTCCACCACTTCCCGGTACAGCGCGCGGTCCAGCGACGGCTTGCCGGTGGCCGGGTCGCGCACGTGGATATGGGCGATGGCGGCGCCCGCGCGGCAGGCTTCGATGGCCGATTCCGCGATCTGGCGTGGCGTGACCGGGACGGCCGGGAATCGCCCGGCCGTGTCGTCCCCGCCCGTGATGGCGCAGGTCAGGATGGGGGTAGGCACTGTCTTCTCCATAAATACATACGTTTGTTTAAATTATAGGCGAGGCAAAATAAGACGGTCAACGCTTACGACGTACAATCCAGACTCGTTCTCCGTTACGGCCTTCCATCCATGACCCGCAAATCCGCTTCCGCCGTGTCCGCCCCGCCCGCCACGCGCGTCCGGCCCCGTGGCTCGCAGAACGCGGCCGGAGAAGAAACGCGCACCACCATCCTCGACGTGGCCGAGCGCATCTGCGCGGCGGAAGGGTTCGAAGCCTTGTCGGTGCGCGCCATCAGCGACGCGGCCGGGGTCAACCTGGCCGCCATCACCTACCACTTCGGCGGCAAGTCCCAGCTGTTCGAGGAAATGTTCCGGCGCCGCGTCGTGCCCCTGAACGATGAACGGCTGGCGCTGCTGGATACGGCGCTGGCCAGCGGCGCTCCCACGCTGGAAGCGGTGGTGCGGGCCTTCGTCGAGCCACCGATGAAGCTGACCGCGGCGATCAACGCCCGCAGCAGCAACTCGGCGCTGGTGGTCATGCAGTTCCTGTCGCGCGCCTTCGCCATGCCGGGCGAGAACGAATTCCTGCAGACCTACTACGAACCCGTGCGCAGCCGCTTCATCCTGGCGCTCAAGCACTTCCTGCCCAGGCTGCCGCTGGAGGAAGTGATCTGGCGCTACAACCTGATGGTGGGCGGCATCATCTACGCGATGGGCGGCTGGGAACGCATGGAACGGCCCCCGGCGGCCTTCGCGTCCGCGCCGCTGCCGCACGTCCACCACCGGCCCGACGACATGGTCGACCGGATGGTGCGCTTCTTCCTGGCCGGTCTGCTGGCCGACTAGCCTCACGGCGCGGTCCCGCGCCGTCTCCCTTCCCGCGCTTTCCCCGCGCCTCCGGCGTACCTCTCCTTGTGGCGCGTTCGCCGTGGCGGGCGCATGCTTTTCGATCGATCGATGCCAGGGTTAACCCCGGTGGCGAGGGGTCGACGACAGCCTATAATCGCCACTAATAATTCAAACGTTGGTTTAATAAATGCGGGAGACAAACATGGTTCGACATTTCCTGGCGGGCCTGGCCGCCTGGACGCTGGCGGCATCCGCGCACGCGGCGGCCGGGGCGTGGCCGACGCATCCGGTCACCATCGTCGTGCCCTATGCGCCGGGAGGCGCGACCGACGCGGTCGCGCGGCTGGTGGGGCAGCGCATGGCGGAGAAGCTGGGGCAGCCCTTCATCGTCGAGAACAAGCCCGGCGGCAGTTCCAACATCGGCATGCAGGCCGTGGCGCGCGCGGCGGCCGACGGCTACACCCTGCTGCTGGTGGCCAATTCCATCGCCACCAACAACAGCCTGTTCGCCGACCTGCCGTTCGACGGCCAGCGCGACTTCGCGCCGGTGGGCATGATCGCCTCCGCGCCGCTGGTGGTGGCGGTGCCGGCGGCCTCGCCGTTCAAGACGCTGGGCGATCTGCTGGCCCGGGCCCGCGCCAAGCCCGGGGAACTGACCTACGCGTCGCCGGGCATCGGCAGCTCGGCCCACCTGGCGGGCGAGTCGCTGAAGCAGGCGGCGGGCATCGAAGTCCTGCACGTGCCCTATAAGGGCGCCGCGCCCGCGCTGTCCGACATGCTGGGCGGACGCATCTCGTTCATGCCGCTGAACACGGTCGAATCCATGGCGCACATCAAGGGCGGCAAGCTGCGCGCGCTGGCGATCGCGCGCGCCAGCCGCATGGACCTGCTGCCCGACGTGCCGACCGCGGCCGAGTCGGGCGTGCCCGGCTACGAGGAATCGGTGTGGTACGGACTGGCCGCGCCCGCGTCCACGCCGCCGGCGGTGCTGGACAAGCTGAACGCGGTACTGCGCGAGGTGGTCGACGAGGCGGCGGTGAAGCAGCGGCTGGTGGACCTGGGCGCGACGCCGTCGCCCGGCACGCGCCAGCAGTTCGCCGACTTCATCGGCCGCGAGCGCGCGCGCGTTGCCAAGGTCGTGAAGGCCGCCAACATCCAGGCCGAGTGACGTCATGTCTTCCAACGAGCCGGCATCCGGGGCGCGGGCGGTCACGATAGGCGCCGTGGGCGACCTCTACATCGGCAAGCCGCTGCGTGGCGAGACGGATCCGGGCTTCGCCGCGGCGGTGCGGGCCCTGCGCGCGTGCGACGTGCGCTTCGCCAATCTCGAAGTCCAGTTGCTGAGCCGTCCGACGGCGGCCGCGGCCCAGGCGCCCGGCGCGTGGGCGGGCGCGCCCGCGGAACTGGCCGGAGACGTGGCCTGGCTGGGCGTCAACGTGGCGTCCACGGCCAACAATCATGCCGGCGACTACGGTGCCGACGGCCTGCGCCAGACCGAGGCCGCGCTTGGCGACCTGGGTATTCCCCATGCCGGCACCGGCCCCGATCTGGCGCAGGCCTTGCGCCCCGCCGTGGTCGACACGCCGGGCGGCCGCGTGGCCGTGCTGGCCGTCTCGTCCAGCCATCTCGATCACGCGCGGGCGGGGCGCTCGCGCGACGACACCCCGGGCCGGCCGGGCGTCGCGCCGCTGCGCTTCGGCACGCGCTACCGCGTCGATGCCGAGGCCTATGCGGCGCTCGAACGCATCCTGGAACGCCTGCCCGCGGGCAAGCATCGCGAACATCCGCTGGCGCGCGCCTACGACGACGAACGCGGCCCGGCGCTGTCGCTGTTGGGCGCACGCTTCGTAAGGGGCGAGGATTTCGGCGTGGAGTCCTGGGCCGCGCCGGACGATGCCGCCGACATCGAGGCGGCGGTCCGTGCGGCGCGCCGCGACGCCGACTGGGTGCTGCTGAGCATGCACACGCACGAATACGACAGCCGGCCCGACGCGCCGCCGGACTTCGCGGTGGAGATGGCCCGCCGCGCCATCGACGCGGGGGCCGATGCCGTCATCGGCCACGGCGCGCACGGCGTGCGGGGCGTGCAGTTGCATCGCGGCCGGCCCATTTTCCATGGCATCGGCGCCTTCGTGTTCCAGCCCTATCTGTTTCCCAGGCAGCCCGCCGATTTCTTCGAAGCCTACGCGATGCGCGACGAACCGCTGGCCGACGTCTACCGCGCCCGGCGCGAGAACGCCGGCTTCTACCGCAAGCGCTCGGCCTGGGAAGCCTTGTTCGTCCGCCTGACCTGTCGGCGCGACGGCCCGCCCGCGTTCACGATGCAGCCGCTCACCTTGTGGGCCGAGGGAGAAGGGCCCGACGGCCTGCCCAGGCTGGCGCGCAACGGCGAGGGCCTGCAACTGCTCGAGAAGGTGCGCGACCTGAGCCGCGAACTGGGAACCGACCTGCGGCTGGAGGCCGCGCAACACCTTTTGCATGGGCACGGCGCTGCCGTGTCCGCCCAACCAAGGAGGCTGTAATGCGTATCTGGTATCAGCTCGTCTCGTCCGAGACCGGCATGGCGAATTTCCTGCGTGCCACCCAGGCGCTGTGCGACGGCGCCGCGCTGCCGGGGACCCGGGTGGAAGTGCGCGGCACCCAGCAGGGCGCCCTGGGCGACCAGTTCCGCCTGTTCTGGAACTACGATGTGCGCGAGATCATCGACAACGCGCTGGCCATCCGCCAGCAGGGCGGCTACGACGCGTTCGTGCTGGCCAACTCGCTGGACCCCGCGCTGGTCGAACTGCGCGAGATCCTCGACATCCCCGTGGTGTCCTTCATGGAGGTCTGCTGCTTCCATGCCTGCACCATGGGCGAGCGCTTCGGCCTGGTGGTGCCCAACGAGAAGATGGTGCCGCGCTATCGCGAGATCCCCATCGGCTATGGGCTGCGCGACCGGCTGGCCTCGGTCGAGTACATCGAGTTCTCGAATATCCGCGGCTTCGATGCCGTGTTCACCGATACCCGCGCCGGCGACGATTGCGTGGAGCAGATCCTGGCCGCCTCGCGCAAGTCCATCGAGCGCGGTGCCGAAGTGGTGATCCCCGCCGGGCCGTCGTCCACGCTGCTGGCCCAGCGCGGCATCTTCGAGGTCGACGGCGTGCCGCTGCTGGACTGCTACCGGCTGCTGGTCAAGGCGACGGAAATGGTCGTGGCCATGAAAGAGATGACCGGCGTGCACGTCAGCCGCAAGCTGCTGTACCAGGCTCCGCCCGAGGAATATGTGCGCAAGGTGGCCGAGGTGCGCAACATCGACGCCCTGCGGTCGCGGTGATGGCGCACCGGACCGGCGGGAGACGCGCATGATGCGGGAGCGGCTGGCCATCAACCAGATCACCACGCCCACCTGGTCGCTGGAACAGGCGATTGCCGGCTACGCGCGCCACGGCGTGCGTGGCGTGGGTGTGTGGCGCGACAAGCTGGCCGAATGCGGTGTGGCGCGGGCCCGCCGGCTGCTGCGGGACGCGGATGCCTGGGTGCCGTCGCTGTGCAAGGCGGGCGACCTGGCGCTGCTGCGCGAACGCGGGCCGGGCGCCGCGCTGGCCGATTGCCGCCAGGCCATCGACGAGGCGGCCGAGATCGGCGCGGGGGCCGTGGTGTTCGTCTGTGGGGGCGGCGCGGCGGCCGGCCTGGCGCGGGCGCGCATGGAAGTGCGGGACCTGCTGCGCGAGGCCGCGCCACTGGCGGCCCAGGCGGGCGTGAAGCTGGGCATCGAGCCCTTCCACCCCATGCATGCGGCCGAGCGGGGCTGCGTGAACACGCTGGCGCAGGCGCTGCGCCTGTGCCAGGAGGCCGGCCCGGGTTGTGGCGTCGTGCTCGACGTCTTCCACACGTGGTGGGATCCCGACCTGTACGACAGCCTCGCGCCGCATTGTCTGCCCCACATCGCCACCGTGCAGCTGTGCGACTGGCGCGTGCCCACCCGCCATCCGGTCAACGACCGCGCCATGATGGGCGACGGCGCCGCCGACCTGGCGGGGCTGCTGGCCTGCCTGGCGCGCAGCGGCTACGCCGGCCCGTACGAAGTCGAGATCTTCTCCACCGATTGGTGGGAGCGCGATCCGGACGAAGTGGTACGCATCGCCGTCGATCGCTGCCGGACCCTTCTTTCAAACCCATGAAACGGAAAGACACCATGCAAGCCATATCGCTGATCGTCGAGTTCTCCATCAAGCCCGAGCACCGCGAGGAATTCCTGGCGGTCATGCGGACGCACGCCGCCAATTCGCTCAAGGAGGCGGGCTGCCTGCAATTCAAGATCGTCACGCCGTCGGCACCGATGGACGACCGGGTCTTCCTGTTCGAGGAATGGAAGGATCAGGCCGCGCTGGACTGGCACCTGGCGCATTCCGCGCTGAACGACACGCGCAAGCGCTACGACGGGTGGATCTTCAACCGCCACATCACCCACGGCCGCGTGGTCGCGCCCTAGGAAGCGGGCACCGCCATTCCGACAACGAGGAGACACCCATGCATGCCCTGCCGCGCCTGATCGTGTTCATGTCGGCCGCCCTGCTTGCCGGACCGGCGGCGGCCCAGAACGGCTATCCCTCCAAACCCGTGCGCATCGTCGTCGGCGCCGCGCCCGGCGGGCCCACCGACCTGGTCGCGCGGCTGCTGGGTGACAAGCTGTCGCAAAGCATGGGCGTGCCCTTCATCGTCGAGAACCGCGGCGGAGGTGGCGGTGTGATCGCCGCCGAAACCGTGGCGCGGGCCGAGCCCGACGGCTATACGCTGCTGATGGGCACGGTCAGCACGCACGGCATCAACCCGACGCTGTACCGCAAGCTCGGCTACGACGCGGTGAAAGACTTCACGCCGATCTCCCTGGCCGTCACCTATCCGCTCGTGCTGGCCATCAATCCCGCCACCGTCCCGGTTTCCAACATGACGGAGTTCCTGGCCTATGTCCGCCAGCATCCGGACAAGGTGAACCGCGGTTCGGCGGGCAACGGCACCTCCATGCACATCGCCGGCGAGCTGTTCAACAGCCTGGCGGGCACCCGCATGACGCACGTTCCCTATCGCGGCAGCGCCCCCGCCGTGGCCGCCCTGCTGGCCGGCCAGGTCGGCGTCGACTTCGAGAGCATTCCCGTGGTCATGCCGCATGTGGAATCAGGCAAGCTGCGGGCCCTGGCCGTTACCAGCGCCAGGCGTTTCGAATCGATGCCGGATGTTCCCACCGTGGCCGAAACGCTGCCGGGCTACGAGTTCGTCGGCTGGCTGGGGCTGGTCGCGCCGGCGGAAACACCGCAGCCCATCGTCGAGATCTTGTCCCGCAAGATCGCCCTTGCCCTGCGCGACAAGGAGGTCAAGGCCAGGCTGCTGGCCCAGGTCATGCAGCCGGTGGGCGATACGCCGGAGGAGTTCGGGCGCTTCATCCGCAGCGAGATCGCCAAGCTGGGCGCGGTGGTGCGGGAGTCGGGCGCGACGGTGGACTGATGCCGGCGCGGCCGTCCCGCGCCTAGGACGCGCTTTCGAGTATCGCGCCCAGGCCATGTTCCATCGCATGCCGCGACACCACCAGTTCCAGACGCAGCATGGCGCGCGTGGCGCCCACGAAGAGCTTGCGTGCCGTCCGTTCGTCCAGGTGGTCGAAGTCGACCTCGGTGAAGACGACGGCCGGCGCGGCCTGGCCCTTGAAGCGGTAGACCGACTCCATCAGCACCTCGCCTTCCGAGAATTCGGGCTTGCCGAACAGGTCGTAGCGGCCCGTGAAGGTGCGCATGGCATGCGGGCCCAGCTGGGTCTGGCCCAGCACGGCCGAGCTTTCGCGGCCGCGGAAGCTGACCACCGCGATGTCGGCGCGCTTGAAGCCGGCGGCCAGGCACTGCGAGATGGCTTTCTTGGTGTGCGCCAGCAGTTCCGCCTCGTTGTCGTAGACCAGCACGCCCAGCCCGCCGGCGGCGATGGGGCCGCGCGGCTCGATGTGCTGGTCGTCGGGCAACAGGCGGTCCAGCAGCTTCACGATGCTGCGCGGGCTGCGGTAGTTGCTTTGCGCGCGCAGCGTGACCCAGTCCGGCAGGTGCACGGCCGGCTTGCCGTACAGGTTCTGCATCGGGTCTTCCAGCCAGACCATGCGCGCGTGCTCGCGCGCGTGGCGCAGGATCTGGTCGCGCCATTCGTCGGAGAAGTCCTGGCCTTCGTCGATGATGATGGTGTCGAAGCGCAGGTGCTCGGGCACGGCTTCGCGCGCGGCGCGCGCCACCAGGGTGGTGAAGGCGTCGGGGCCCGAGAAGTCCACCGGCTGTCCGGCGGCGTGCAGCACCTTGTCGCACAGGGTGTGGAAGGTGCACGCCAGGCCGCCTTCGGGGGCGATGCCGTTGAAGTGGTCCGCCAGCGGCCGGTTGAAACAAACGTACAGCGGCCGGCGGCCGGCGTCGATGGCGGCGCGGAATTCGGCGTGGGCGAGCTGGGTCTTGCCCGAACCGGCGGTGCCGATCACCCTGAGCCGGAACGGCTCGAACTCCAACCGCCGCGCCCAGTGCGCCAGGCCGCCCGAAATGCGGGTGACCAGCGCCCGCGCCTGCCCCACCAGGGCGTTGGCGTCGGGTTCGAGCTGGATGATGTCGTCCAGGAAGCGGCGCACGGCCGGCGCGGCCTGGGTGGCGGGCGCCTGCGGCAGCGCGAGCTGGATGACCGCGCACAGGCGGTCGCGTTCGGCGGCATCGACGATGCGTTCGGACGACAGCCCGGCGGTTTCCGGGTGGCGCACCGAGTAGTCCGGGCAGTACAGCAGGTATTCGACGCGGATGGCGTCCAGGTGCGGGCGCCGGGCCAGCCGGCCGCGCAGCACCGCCAGCTGGCGGGCGATCTGTATCGGCACGTTGGTGCTGTGGCTGGGGTATTTCTTGCAGAGCCCGTCGGCGGTTTCCTCCAGGAACCCGCTGACCTGCTCGATCAGCAGCAGGTCGCCGGCGGCGTTGACGATGGCGAAGTCGATGTCGCCATAGACCGAGAAGCCGTGCTCGACGTTGGTCCAGTGGACGGCGTGGTAGACGGTGTAGGAATCGGGCAGGCCGCGTTCGAGCGTGGCCAGGGTTTCGATTTCCCGGCGGGCGGCGCCGGTGGCGTTGATTTCCCGCCAACCGTCGGGGACGATACGAGCCATTGCAAGTTCCAGTAGACCGGCCAATCGCCAGAATACCAAGCTCCGCCCCGGGCGGCGCGCGGTGCCTGGCGCGGACTATAATTCCGGCATGACCTGGCACTTCACCAAAATGCATGGCGCGGGCAATGATTTCGTCGTCCTGGACGGCGTGCGCCAAGATATCCGGCTCACCCCCGAGCGGGCGCGCAAGCTCGCCCACCGGCAGTTCGGGATCGGCGCCGACCAGATCCTGCTGGTCGAGCGGCCCACGCGCTCCGACGCCGACTTCCGCTACCGCATCTTCAACGCCGACGGCGGCGAGGTCGAGCATTGCGGCAACGGCGCCCGCTGCTTCGTGCGCTTCGTCCACGAGCAGGGGCTGACCGACCGCAATCCCGTGCGCGCCGAGATCTGCACCGGCATCATCGTGCTGAACGAACAGGACGATGGCGAGGTCAGCGTCGACATGGGCCGCAGCAGCTTCGATCCGGCCGCCGTGCCGTTCGATCCGGCGGGCCTGACGCCCCGGCGCGAAGGCGCGGACGACGTCTGGCCGCTGGACGTGTCGGCGCCGGGCGAGGCCGAACGCATCGTCTGGGTGTCCGCCGTGGGCATTTCCAATCCGCACGCGGTGCAGGTGGTCGACGACGTCGACGCCGCGCCGGTGGCGTCCGTCGGTCCGCGGGTCGAGAGCCATCCGCGCTTTCCCCGCCGGGTCAATGCCGGTTTCATGCAGGTGGTCGATCGCCACAACATCCGGCTGCGCGTCTACGAGCGCGGCGCGGGCGAGACGCTGGCCTGCGGCACTGGCGCCTGCGCGGCGGTGGCCGCGGGCATCCGCCGGGGGCTGCTGGAGTCGCCGGTGCGGGTGCAGACGCGCGGTGGCGTGCTGACCATCGCCTGGGACGGCGAGCAACTGCTGATGACCGGCCCGGCCGTGACCGTGTTCGAAGGCACCGTCGACGTCGACCGCCTTCTGGGATAGAAAGGGGAACCCACCCCCTACGCGCTTCGCGCGCCCTTATATCAACAATGAATTCCGGAACATACATGGACGCCAACGAAGTCGCGCAATACCTCAAGGACAACACCGATTTCTTCGAACGGCACGCGGAGCTGTTCTCCACCATGAAGGTGCCCCATCCCCACGAGGGCAAGGCCGTCTCGCTGGCCGAGCGCCAGGTGCTGGCGCTGCGCGAACGCGTGCGTGGCATGGAGCTGCGGGTGTCGGAACTGGTGCGCGCCGCCTCCGAGAACGAACACATCTCCGACCGGCTGCTGCTGTGGAGCCGAGGCCTGCTCAAGGAACGCGACCCGCAGGCGCTGCCCGCCGCCGTCGCCGGCGGCCTGGGCGAGATCTTCAGCGTGCCCGACGTGGCGCTGCGCATCTGGGCCGATACCGCCCCGGGCGATGCCGAGGCCCCCTGGCGCGGCGAAGTCTCGGCCGATGCCCGCACCTTCGCCAATGGATTGATGTCGCCGTACTGCGGCCCCAACTCGGGCTTCGAGGCCTCCGCCTGGCTCGAGCGCGAAGTGCGTTCACTGGCCCTGATCCCCCTGCGCGTGGGCATCGCGCCCGAGGCCTTCGGGCTGCTGGTGCTGGCATCGCCCGACGCCGAGCGTTTCACGCCTTCGATGGGCACCACCTTCCTGACGCGTATCGGCGAATTGGCCAGTGCCTCGCTGTCGCGCCTGTTGACCGAGGCGCCGCGCGCCTGACCCGTACCGTGGCCGACGATCCCCATTCCGGTTCCGAGGCCACGGGGCCGGCGCTGGTCCGGCCCATGCTGGAATGGCTCGAACACCTGGGTTCGGGCCGCCGCTATTCCCCCCACACCCTGGCCGCCTACCGGCGGGACCTCGCCCATCTGGTCGAGCTGGCCGATGACGTGCCGCTGGAGCGCGTGTCGCAGGGGCACGTGCGCCGCTACCTGGGGCAACTGCACGCGCAGGGCATGAGCCCGCGCAGCCTGGCCCGGCTGCTGGCCAGCTGGCGCGGCTTCTACCAGTGGTGGGCGCCGCGCGTGGGCATGCCCGGCAATCCGGCGGCGGGCGTGCGCGGCCCCAAGGCGCCGCGCGGCCTGCCCAAGGCCTTGTCGGTGGACCAGACGCAGGCCCTGCTAGACCACACCCCGCCCGTCGCCGCCGAAGTCACCGGCCAGAACGCCGAACAGCGGCATGCCGTCGAATTGCGCGACACCGCCATGTTCGAGCTGTTCTATTCCAGCGGCCTGCGCCTGTCCGAACTGGTGGGCCTGGACACGGCCTACGCGCGCGAACCGGGCTACGAATCGTCCAGCTGGCTGGACCTGGCCGAGGCCGAGGTCAGCGTGCTGGGCAAGGGCAGCAAGCGCCGCATCGTGCCGGTCGGCAGCCGGGCCTGCGAGGCCCTGCGCGCCTGGCTGGACGCGCGTCCCGTCCTGGCCGCGGGCGGCGATGCCCACGCGCTGTTCGTCGGGCTGCGCGGCCGCCGCATCTCGGCCCGCGTGGTCCAGGCGCAGTTGGCCAGGAGAGGCCAGGCCGCGGGCGTGCCTACCCACGTGCATCCGCACGTGCTGCGGCACAGCTTCGCCAGCCACGTGCTGCAATCGGCCGAGGACCTGCGCGCGGTGCAGGAAATGCTGGGCCACGCCAGCATCTCGACCACCCAGATCTATACCCGGCTGGATTTCCAGCACCTGGCCAAGGTGTACGACAAGGCGCACCCTCGGGCGGCCCGCAAGGAGCCCGGGAAGAAGGAATAGGGCGGGCTACCTCAGGTAGCTTTCGCCCAGTTGCGCCGACACGTTCTGCACGCAGTCCAGGAACAGCCTGTCGCGGGCGTGCAAGGGGCGGTCGCGCAGGTGCAGCAGCGAGATGCGGCCGAACACCGGCGGCAGCGTCACCGGCACGATGGACAACTGTCCCGAGGATGCGAACAGCGTGGCGGTGGGCAGGGCCGCCACCGCCAGGGCCCGGCTGTTCTGCATGATGACCATGTTGGCCAGCACCGAGGCGCATTCGACGCCGAAGCGCGGGGGCGCGCCGCCGGCCTCCATGAAGATCAGTTCCAGGCCCCGGCGGGTGATGCCGTCGCCGGGCGGCAGTATCCACGGCCATTGCGCGAGCTGGGCCAGCGTGACGCGCCGCCGCTTCAGGATGGGGTGGCCGTTGGCGCAGACGGCGACCATGCGGATGTTGAAGAGTCCGATGTTCTCGACGTTGTCCAGGTGCTCGGCGGAGTGGAAGCGGCCGAGCAGGAAATCGAGCCGGTTGGCGCGCAGGCCGGCCATCAGGTCCTCGAAGGCGCCATCGTGCACCCGCACCGTCACGCCGGGCAGCAGCGACTTGATACGCAGGATGATGTGCGGCAGCAGCAGGGCGGTGGCGGACGTGTTCGCCCCGATGTTGATCACGCCGTCGATACCCGTGTCGACCGCGTCCAGGTCCTCGCGCATCCGGCCCAGCGAGCCCAGCACTTCCCGCGCGCGTTCGACGATGCCCAGGCAGTGCGTCGTCGGGGCCAGGCCCTTGGGCAGGCGTTCGAACAGGTTCACGCCCAGCATTTTCTCCAGTTCGCCCAGCGCCTTGGACAGCGCGGGCTGCGTCGTGTGCAGCAGCCGGGCCGCCTGGCTCAGGTTGCGCACCGAGGCGAGCGTCACCAGGATCTGGAGATGCCGCAGCTTCAGGCGGTCGCGAAGATACCAGTCTTCTCTGAGCATGTGAGCCGTCCCCGTGTGCCCCGGTGCCATATCCGGATGAATATGGCCCGCGGCGAATTCGCGATTGGCCTGCCGCCCGGGAAGCGGCCATCATTCCTGGCAAAGGACTTCAATCAGATCCCGGGAGACACGGCGATGAAAGCGCCCATGGTATCCAAGTTGGCTGGCGCCTGGTTCCTCTGCCTGGCGTGTTCGGCGCCGCAGGCGTCGACCTATCCCTCGCGTTCGATCACGATCGTCGTGTCCTCGGCGCCGGGCGGCGCGCTGGACACGGTTTCGCGCATCGTCGGCAATCAATTGGCCAAGGGGCTCGACACGCCGGTCGTGATCGAGAACCGGCCCGGGGCGAACGCCAGCATAGGCGCCAGCGCCGTGGCGCGCGCCCGGCCGGACGGCTACACGCTGCTGGCGACCAGCGAGAACGCCCTGACCATCGTGCCCGCGCTGATGCCGGAACTGCCCTACGACGTGCGGCGGGATTTCACGCCCATCTCCCTGCTCGCGACGCTGCCCATGGTCGTGGTGGCGAGTCCGTCATCGGGCCTGCGGTCGCTGGACAGCCTGCTCGATACCGCGAAGCGCAGCCCGGGCAAGCTGCGTTTCGGTTCGGCCGGCGACGCCTCCGTCCACTATGTCGGCATGGCCTTGCTGCAGAAGGCCGCGGGCATCGGCATGATGCACGTCCCCTACCGGGCCGGTCCGCAGGCCATGAACGACGTCATGGCCGGCAACATCGACACCATGCTGCTTGCTCCTGGGCCGGCCGAGCAGCAGCGCAAGGCGGGTCGGATGCAGGCGCTGGGGGTGACCTCGGCCCGCCGGCTGGACTTCATGCCCGACGTGCCGGCCGTGGCCGAGACCTTGCCCGGCTATACGTTCGAGGCCTGGTTCGGCCTGTTGGCCCCGGCCGGCCTGCCGGCGGACGTCTTGGCCAAACTCCATGCCGAGGTCGCGCGGGTGCTGGCGCTGCCCGAGGTATCGCGGCAACTGGCGGACGCGGGAATCGTCGCGACTTCGTGCTCGCCGGCCGAGTTCGCCCGGCGCATCGCGGCCGAGCGGGACCAGGTCCTGGAAACCCTGAGGAAATGAGGGCAGGCGAGCGCATGAACATCA
This sequence comes from Pigmentiphaga kullae, assembly GCF_004216695.1. Lineage (GTDB taxonomy): Bacteria > Pseudomonadota > Gammaproteobacteria > Burkholderiales > Burkholderiaceae_B > Pigmentiphaga > Pigmentiphaga kullae. The sequence goes on along the minus strand of NZ_SGXC01000001.1, from coordinate 437,059 downwards.
TCTTCATCACGTCCGACCAGCACCGCGGAGACTGCTACGGCTTCGAAGGCCGCCGCGTCAGCACGCCCCATCTGGACGACATGGCGCGGCACGGCACCCGCTTCGCCCATTGCGTGACGCCCAGCGTGGTCTGCCAGCCGGCGCGCGCCTCGATCCTGACAGGCCTGCTGCCCATGACGCACGGCGTCAGCGACAACGGCATCGACCTGCCGGCGGCGATGGGGGAACGGGGATTCGCCGCGGCGCTGTCGAACGCCGGCTATCGCACCGGGTTCATCGGCAAGGCGCACTTCGCCTCGCACCTGACCTTCGCGCCCACGGGCAGCCCGGAGTGCCGCCACAGCCAGGCGAACTTCGGCGCCGACTGGAATGGTCCCTACATGGGGTTCCAGCACGTGGAGCTGATCGTGGAGGGGCACAACAACCATCCTCCCTTCGAACCGCCCGCCGGGCAGCATTACTCGCGCTGGTACTACGGCGATGGCCGGGGGGCGGAGCGCAACGCGCTGTATTCCCGGGACCTGGGGCCCTCGACCGGCGGCGCCTGGGAAACCCATTACTCCGCCTTGCCGCTGGCCTGGCACAACTCGACCTGGATCGGCGACCGGACCCTGGAGTTCATCCGGCGCAACCATGACCGCCCGTTCGTCGTCTGGGCGTCGTTCCCGGATCCCCATCATCCCTTCGACTGCCCCGAGCCCTGGTCCAGGCTGCACGCGCCGTCGGACATCGATCTGCCACGGGCGCGGACGCGCCGCCTGGACGACAAGCCCTGGTGGCACCGCGCCTACCTGGAGGGCGTGTCCACCGCGGGCGGCGACGACCTGAGAAGCCTGCGCATCCGGCCGGCGAACGAGCCGCCGTCCGACGTCCAGCTCCGGCACATCATCGCCAACTACTACGGCATGATCTCGCTCATCGACCACCAGGTGGGCCGCATCGAGGCGCTCGTCTCTGAACTGGGCCTGGCCGGCGATACCCTGGTCGTCTTCACCTCGGACCATGGCGAATGGCTGGGGGACCATGGCCTGTTACAGAAGGGGCCGATGCTGTACGACGGGTTGATGCGGGTCGGCATGATCGCCAAGGGGCCCGGCATCCCGGCGGGCAGGGTCGTGGCCGATCCGGTGTCCACGCTGGACGTGGCCGCCACGCTGCTCGACTACGGCGGGGTGCCGGCCGCCGCGCCCATGCACGGCGCGACGCTGCGCGGCCTGATCGAGGGGCGCGACAGCCGCGAGCATGCCTTGTGCGAATGGGACCTGGGCGCCGGCCGCAGGGGTGTGCCGCTGCTGCTGCGGGCGGTGCGCACGGCGGATGCCAAGCTGACGGTGGAGATGCACAGCGGCGACGGCGAGATGTACGACCTGCAAGCCGATCCGCTGGAGACGCGCAACGTCTTCCACGAACCCGGGTATGCGGATTTGCGGACGCGGCTGGAGGCCATGCTGGCGGCGCGGCCCGACGACGTGTATGCCTGCAAGCCGGCGTACGCCGGCCTGGCTTGAGCCGGCGTGCGCCGATCTACTCGGACGTGATGTTCATGTCTTTCAGCGTTCTGCGCCAAAGCGCGGACTCTTTGGCGACGGTATCGGCGAATTCCCGCTGAGTGGAGGATTTCGCCACCAGGCCGAGCCGCGCGACACTGGCTCGTACCTCGGGTTGTTGCAGCGCCTGGGCGAAAGCGAGTTGCAGGCGCTGGGTCAGGGCGGGCGGCGTGCCCTTCGCCGCCACCATGCCGAACCACACCGAATAGTCGAATCCCGGCAGTACGGTGCTCAGGGGAGGAACCCCCGGCACCACTGGCGATTCCTCGAGCGTGGTGACCGCCATGGCCTTGATCTTCCTGCTTGCAACGTACTGCATCACGGTGTCGGAAACCGTCGTGACCATGAGGTGGACATCTCCGGCCAGAAGCGCGGTCAGCTGCGGATTCTGTCCCTTGAATGGCACGTGTGTCCAATGCACGCCGGCCTGCCTTGCCATCAGTTCGGTCAGCAGGTGTCCGGGGCCGCCCACGCCGCTGCTGCCATAGAAGATGTCGCCTTGATGATTTTTCGCATGGTCGAAGAAGGATCGCAGATCCGGTTCTTGAACCGAAGGTCCCGTGAACAGCACCATTGGTCCTGATGCAACCAGGGAGATGGGATCGATGTCCTTGGACAGGTCGAGCGTGGAGCCGCTCTTCTGTACCAGCGGCGTGATGACCATGGCGTTCAAGGCCAGGCCCAGGGTGTAGCCGTCGGGCTGGGATTTCGCGACTTCCTGCAAGGACAGCATGCCGGCCGCGCCCGGCCGGTAGTCCATGATCAATGGCTGCCCGAGGATCTCGCCCGCGGCCTTGCCGACCGTGCGCATCAGCGCATCGAGCGTGCCCCCGGGCGGCGCCGGCATGACCAGTCGGATGGGACGGTCCGGATAGGCCGCCGCGACGGTTGCGGAGAAAACGGCCAGCCAGCCTGCCAGCAGGCATGGAGTCCATGTTTTGGCTTTCGTTTGCACATCGAGTCTCCGAGCGGGTGGGAGCCGCCTCTTGCGGGCGGCATGTGAACGCGTCCGGTCAGTTGGAGTGGGTTTCCGCCTGACGCAGCGAGGGAAATGCGCGTGCTTCGGCCTGTATGCGCGGTCCGGCCGGGGCAGGCGCGAGCGGCTGCGCTTTCCGTTCCGCCGACAGCAACTCTTCCGTGATGCGCCGGGCCTGGATCAACGCCTGATCGTTGCGCAGCGTGAACAAGGCGCGCGCAGGATCCTCCCGCAGGCGCGCCTGTTGCGCTTCCAGTACGATCTGGTCCTCCATGAACGTCGCGCGGGTCGAGGCGCCCATCTTCGTCGTCAACTCGGCATCGTCGATGCGGAAGTTGCGCGCGCTGCTGTAGAAATACAGCGTGCTGTCCTCGGTCTCTGGCGTGACCCCATGGAAATGGCGGATGTGCACGCCCTTTTCCCGATTGCCTTCCAGGCCGCCGATCCCTGTCTCGGTCGATCCCGAATGGAATTGCAACACGCCGGGACGCCACTCGAACTCCTGCCAGCGATCTATCCTGCCCCGGTATCCGGCGGCAAGCCGATGCAGCGGCGGCGGGTCGACATCGCGCAGCCAGCGCCTGACACGCACCGTGTTGCCCAGCCGCTCGGTGCTCAGTTCGGCCCTGCTCTCCAGCTCCGGGTCGCCGCCTATGGTGTTGCGGTGGACATATTGCAGATGGCTCAGGTCCAGCAGGTTGTCGACGATGAGTTGCGCATGCGCCTTGACCTCGAGCATGCCGCTGTTCCAGACCCATAGCGGATCGCCATGATAGGGATGAGACGGGATCAGCGAGGGATCGGCCTGGTCGTGCTCTCCCGGCCAGATCCACAGGATGGCGTCGCGTTCCTCCAGCGGATAGCTGCGGATTCGCACGCCGGCGGCCGGCCGGGGTTGGCCCGGGACCTTCGTGCACTGGCCGCTCCGGTCGAACTCCAGCCCATGGTACGGACAGCGGATGATGCCGGCCTCGCATTGCCCGCCGGCCGAGAGCGGCACGCCCCGGTGCCAGCATCGGTCTTCGAGCGCCGCGGCGCGGCCGGCGGTGTCCCGGAACATGACGACGGGCTGGTCGCAGATCCGCCGTGCCAGCGGACCTTGTCCGAGCTCCGGCGAGAAGCCGGCGACGTACCAGCAATTGCGCAGAAACATGGTTTCTCTCCTTGTGCGGCCGCGGTGCACGGCCTTACGGCCCGTCCCGCGTTTCTGCCGCAGAGGATACGTCGCAGCCTGGGCGATCCATGCATTGGCGAAGCAAATAGCCGCTATTCGCCGCCATCAATAGCCAGCGCCCGCGGGGCTGACTACGATGCGATTTCACTCATGACGGAGACCATCATGACAGGACGATTGGATGGCAAGGTTGCTATCGTTACCGGCGCCGCGCAGGGCATAGGCGAGGTCTACGCCCGCGGGCTCGCGGCGCATGGCGCCACGGTCGCCATCTGCGACGTCCGGGATCCCTCGGCCACCGCGGCATCCCTGAAGACCGCCGGACATCGCGTCGCCAGCGCCGTCGTCGACGTCACGGACCAGGCGGCGGTCGAGCGCTTCGTGCAGGGCGTGCAGGCCGAGTTCGGGAAGGTCGATATCCTGGTCAACAATGCGGCATTGTTCGGCGGCCTGCCCAAGATGCCGTTCACCGAGATCGCCGCGCGGGACTGGGACCGGGTCATGGTCGTCAACACCCGGGGCGTGCTGCATTTCACCAGCGCGGTGGTCGGCGCAATGAAGGCGCGCCGCTATGGTCGCATCGTCAATATCGCATCGACCACGCTGTATTCGGGCACGCCCATGCTGATGCACTACGTCGCCAGCAAGGGGGCGGTGCTTGCCATGACGCGGTGCATGGCGCGGGAATTGGGCGACTTCGGCATTTCGGTCAATGCCATCGCGCCGGGCTTGACCATGAGCGAAGCCGTCAAGCAGGACTATGCCGAGCGGGATGCCGGAAAGGGGACGCTGGCGGCAACGGTGCAGCGCCGCTGCTTCAAGCGCGAACAGCAACCCGAGGACCTGCTCGGGCCGCTGCTGTTCCTGGCCAGCGACGACAGCGCATTCGTCACCGGCCAGACCTACCTGGTGGATGGGGGAGCCGTGCTCCAGTAAGCGGTCCGCAGCGTAGGCGGATCCCTAGAGGCGTTTCTCTATCTGTTCGCCGACCTTCATCAACTCCGGCGCGTAGCGCTCGACGGCTTCCCGGGTCGAAACCGCGCGGCGCAGGTAGACCACGTTCAGGCTGGCCACGCAGACGCCCTTCTGCCGGATGGGCACCGCGATCGCGCCGCAGCGGTTGGTGGCGAACGCCAGGGACTTCAGCGATTCCCCTTCCTCGCTTGCCGACAGCGCGTATCCCAGGCTGCGATACCGTTCGATCAGGTTCTGCATATAGGTGTCGTCCCTGGAATGCAGGCCATCGATGCCGTCCCGCTCGCGCAGCATCTTCAGCAGCAGGCGCCGTTCGGTCGGACTGCAGAAGGCGATGTAGGCGCGGCCGCCTGCCGATCGCAGCAGCGGCACCTTCACGCCCAGCACCTTGGGGTTGAAGGACCATTGCGTGAGGGAATGCGTGGTATAGCGGACCACCAGTTCGTCGCCGTCGAGCATCATGAGATCGCTGGGCCACATCAGCTTGCGCGTCAGCGCCTGCATCATCGGGCGGATCGTATCCACGATGCTGGAGTCGTCCTGGTAGCCCTCGCTCAGGCTGTGCACGCGCCGGGTCAGGCAGTATTCGTTGCTTTCCTCCAGGAAACGCAGGTAGCCGGCACCGCGCATGGTTTCGAGCAGCCGTTTGACGGTCGTGCGATGGATGCCGGTCTTCTCGCTCAGGGTGATCGGCGAGGCCTTGCCGCCCTCGCACTCGTTCAGGCTTTCGAGCAGATCGAAACCCCTGAGCAGGCCCTGGACCTGCTTGTACTGCCCGGGCGCACAGGCTTGCGGGACGGTCTCCATGTCTTCTCCTGCTGTCGATGCCGCTGCACGCGGACCAAGCCGTTAGTATCCGTTTCTCAGCCTTCTTCGGCAAAGGCCTCCTGGCGCTTCTGCCTGAACTGCGGGAAAACGATGAGTCCGACCACGACGATGGCGGCCACGAGCAGTGCGGCGGCGATGGGGCGCTCGAAGAAGATGGCGGCGCTGCCGTCGGAGATCGTCAGCGAACGGCGCAGATTCGACTCCATGGGCGGGCCCAGCACGAAACCCAGGACCAGCGGCGCCGGCTCGCAGCCGACCTTGAGCATGACGTAGCCGAACAGCGCGAACAGGCAGGTCAGCGACATTTGCACCAGGTTGTCGTCGGTGCCGTAGACGCCGATGGCGCAGAACATCAATATCACGGGAAAGAGCAGCCGGTACGGAACCGAGAGCAGTTTCACCCAGAGCCCGATCAGCGGCAGGTTCAGCACGACCAGCATGGCGTTGCCTATCCACATCGAGGCGATCATGCCCCAGAAAAGTTCGGGGCGCTCGCTCATCACCGACGTGCCGGGCGCGATGCCGTGGATCATCATGGCGCCCATTATCAGGGCCATCAGCGCATTGGAAGGCAGCCCCAGCGTCAGCAAGGGGATGAACGAAGTCTGCGCACCCGCGTTGTTGGCCGACTCCGGGCCCGCCAGCCCCTGGACCGCGCCGTGGCCGAATCTCTCGGGGAAACGGGCGATCTTCTTTTCTACGGTATAGCTGGCGAACGACGACAGTACCGCGCCACCGCCGGGAAGCACGCCGAGAATGGCGCCTATGGCGGTTCCGCGCACCGCCGCGGGCCACGCCTCACGCATCTCCTGCCTGCTGGGATAGAGGTCCCGGATGCCGGTCTTCATCTTCATGCGTGCCTGGTCCGGCTCCTCGAGATTGCGGATGACCTCGGTCACGCCGAACAGGCCGATCACCAGGGGCAGGAAGCCCAGCCCGTCCCAGAGCGATGCCGAATCGAAGGTGTATCGCATGACGCCGGTGTTCACGTCGGTGCCCACGACGCCGAGCAGCAGCCCGAAGGCCACCATGGCGAGCGCCTTGATGGCCGATCCCCGGGCCAGGATGATGCCCATCGTCAGCCCCAGCACCAGCAAGGCGAAGAATTCCGGCGCGTTGAACTGCAGGCTGAAGGCGCCCAGCACGGGGCCGAATGCCGCGATGAACAGCGTTCCCACGCAACCGGCGAAGAACGAACCCAGCGCGGCGATAGCGAGCGCCGAGCCGGCGCGGCCGTTGCGTGCCATCTGGTGGCCGTCTATACAGGTCACGACCGAGCTCGATTCGCCCGGCATGTTGACGAGGATGGACGTGGTCGAACCGCCGTATTGCGCGCCGTAGTAGATGCCCGCGAGCATGATCAGCGAAGACAACGGTTCCAGCCCGTAGGTCGCGGGCAGCAGCAGCGCGATGGCGGGTATCGTCCCGATGCCGGGCAGCACGCCGATGACGGTGCCCAGCAGGCAGCCGAAGAATGCGAAGCCCAGGTTCTGCCAGGTGGCGGCGGCCTGGAAGCCCAGCGCGAGATTGTCGATGAAGTCCAGGCTCATTGAGCGCCCCACCAGATCTGCATGGGAAGATGCAGCGCTTCGATGAACACCAGGACCGCGAACACGGCCGCCACGACAGCCAGGACGAGCGTTTCGACCAGCCTCGCGTTGGGGCGCGCATAGGCCGCGATGAACGTCATGGCTACGACCGAGGGCACGAGACCGGCCCAGGCGATCATGACGAAGAACGCCATCAGCGAACCCAACACGCAAAGAAGCGGACGCAGCCTGACGGCGCCGATGGCGGGGCCGTCGCGGGAAACCCCGCGCACCAGCATCGCCAGCCCGCAAACGCCGATGATGCCCGAGAGCATCATCGGAAAATAGCCCGGTCCCATTTCGGCAGCCGTGCCTGTCTCCAGGTCGCGGCCGAAATGGATACCTGCAAGGCAGATGCCAAGCAGCAGTACTCCCGCTGCGGCATCCTGGGGATTTCTTACGCGTAACGGCATGGACATGCTCACTCCTGGTGTAGCGATTTCACGCTAGGCGGTTCTGCGGGGAAACCCCGTCGGCCGCGATCGATGTGGAATTCGGGATAGGCGACGGCGATGTCCGGTCCGGCATCCTCCTGGCGAAAAGCGCATGCCAAGGGCAATCCCGGACGCAGCTCGTCCGGCGCCGCGTCGACTAGCAAGGCCACCATGACCAGGCCGGCCTGCTCGGCCAGTTCGACCTCCCCGATCACGAACGGCGGCGCGATCCCGGGACAGAGATCGATATGGACGGTGGTCCAGCTCGACAGCTTCGCCTTGCCGGAAAGCCTGGTCCAGACGAGTGCGCTGTCCAGGCATTGCGGGCATCGGGGGGGCGGGGGGTAGTGGAAGCGACGGCAGGCGGCGCAGCAGGGCAGCCTGAGTTCGCCTTCCAGCAGTCCCTTCCAGAAGGGCGCCGTTTCCCGGCTGGGAACGGGGATGGGCCGTGTCGGCATGGCGTCGATCCCAGCCCGTCTATTGCCGTTCGACGCCGAATTTGTCGGCGGCGTCGACCAGGCTCTTCTGTTCCGCCATGTAGTAGGAACGGAACGCTTCAGGCGTCGTCGGATAGGGGCTGAAGCCCAGGGAACGCATGGTCTGTGCCGCCTTGTTGTCCGAAGCGAATGCCCTGACCTCGGCATTGAGCCGGTCCACGATTGCCCTGGGCGTGCCCTTGGGAGCGTACAGGCCCATCCAGATCGTCATGTCCTCGGCCGCGACGCCGGCCTCCTTCAGCGACGGCAATTCGGGCATTTCGTCGCTGCGGGTATTGGTGGTCACCGCCACCGGCCGCAGCGAACCGAGCTTCTGCCACGGCTTGAGCGTCGCCGCCGACGCCAGCAGGTAGTCCGCGTCGCCCGCGGCTACGGCCTTGGCGGCATCCTGCGAAGAAGAGAAGCGCAGCGCCCTGGCGTCGATGCCCAATGCTTCGTTCAGCAACAGGGATTGCAGGTGCAAGACCGAGCCATAGCTGGCGAAGATGAGCTTCTTCTGCCCCTTGGACGCCTTGGCGAGGTCCTGGAGCGAGCCGTACTTGGCATTGACCGCCACGATCTGGGGCGCCCTGAGCACCATAGAAATGAATTCCAGTTGCTCGGGCACGTTGATGCCGGGTTTCTTGTAGAGCGCGGGAAACGGCGTGCTGGGGGTGGTGAACAGCAGGTGGTAGCCGTCCGGCGCCGCGTTGGCGACGTATTTGTTGCCGAGCAGGGTCTGGGCGCCTGCCTTGTTCTCGACGATCACGGGCTGTCCGAGCCGCGGCTCGACGAACGCGGCGAACAGCCTGGCCACGACGTCCAGGCCGCCGCCGGGCTGGCTCGGCACCACCAGTTGAACGGGCTTGGCGGGATAGGTCTGCCCAAGGGTCGCGGGCGCCACGAAATGGGCAGCCACGGCCATGGACGCCAAAAGCAGTTTCAGCGATTTCATCGGTCTCCTCCTTGCTGTCGGACGGCGTGGGCTGTCCGCAAACGGATTCTTGTGGGGTACGCCGCACGCGCCGTCCGGCGGGGCCGGGGCATGTAGACGCAAGCCATGCTAGGGGCCTGTCATTCGCGGTGTCAAAGCACGCGGCCGCCCGGTGCACTTTGTGCACGGTCTTGACGCCGGCGTTGAACCGGGCGTTGTCGTGCCGGTATGTTGGCCTCCCGGCATGCGCACGCCCGACGGCGACGCGTGTTTTTCCACCGACCAACATCCGAGAAATCCATGAGTGACACAAACACGGCGCCCCTGCGCTTTCCACCGGTTCCCCCAGCACAGCGATCCGACGCCCAGCGGCAGGTTGTGGAGCTCTACAGACAGGGATGGCGCGCGGCCATGGAGACCGCCGACGGCAGCCTGGGCGGCCCCTTCGACGCCACTCTGCGGGCGCCGGAGCTCGCGCGTCGCCTGGCCCCCGTCAGCGACTATTTCCGGCAGGGAACGATGCTGGACGACAGGTTGAACGAATTCGCCATTCTCATCATTGCCCGCTACTGGCATTGCGCCTTCGAATGGGAGATCCACTGCCCGCGCGCCATCGCGGCAGGATTGCCGCGCGCCGTGGCACAGGCCGTCGCCGATGGCGCGCGCCCGGACGGGATGCGCGACGACGAGGCGGCGGTCTACGATCTCTTGTCCGAACTGCTGGCCCGGCACGCGATTGGCGATCCGGCCTTCGACGCGGCGCGCCGGCAACTCGGCGAGTCCAGGCTGGTCGATCTGGTCGGCGTGGCCGGCTATTACATGCTGGTGGCGATGATGCTCAAGACCGCGAACGTCGAACCGGCGGAACTGCACGGCGACTTCCCGCGGCTGGCGGTACGGCATGCCTGATCCGACGCAGGCATGCGGCCCCTCGGGCGCCGGGTGGGAGGAAGAAACCGATCTCGTGGTGATCGGCGCGGGGGCCGGCGGCATGGCAGCCGCCCTGGTCGGCGCGCTCGAGGGCCTGCAAGTGTCGTTGTGCGAGCGCAGCAGCCAGGTTGGCGGCACGGCGGCCACCTCGGCCGGCACCTTGTGGATACCCGGCAATCGGCATGGCCGCGAGGCAGGCCATCAGGATACGGCTGAGGCCGCCGCGGTCTACCTGGATGCGCTGGTCGACGACGAGCCCGGCCGCGCGCTGCGGCGGACCTACCTCGCCGAAGGGCCCGCGGTATTGGATTATCTCGAGAGCAGGAGCGAAGTGCGCTTCGTCTCGTGCGGCATGCATCCGGACTATCTCGATCTGCCGGGAGCCGGAGGTGCCGGCCGGGCGGTGATTCCGGAGAGCTTCGATGGACGCCTGCTTGGCCGCGCCTTCCGGAACGTGCGTCCGCCCATTCCGGAATTCATGGTGCTGGGCGGCATGATGGTGGGCAAGGCCGACATTCCGCCCCTGGTGGAACGTTTTCGCTCGCCGTCCAACTTCTTCCATGCCGCCCGGTTGGCAACCAGGTACGTGCTCGACCGGGTCCGCGGCTATCCGCGCGGTACGCGGCTGGTCATGGGCAACGCGTTGGTGGGGCGCCTCTATTACAGCCTGCGCCGCCGCCAGGTGCCGATATGCCTGCAAACCGGTCTGGTGGACCTGGTTCTCCGGGACGGCCAGGTCGAAGGCGCAATCGTGGAAACACGGGGCGTGCGGCGCCGGATCAAGGCGCGCCGCGGTGTCGTGCTGGCCACTGGCGGCTATGCGCACGATGCGGCGATGCGCGCGCTGTACATGCCCGATCCCGTGCCGGCGCGATCGCTGGCCAGTCCCGACAACCAGGGGGCGGGAATCTCGGCCGGCCTGCGGGCGGGAGCGAGGATAGACACGCAGCGATATGGGTCCGGCGCGTTCTGGACGCCGGTGTCCGTCACCCGGCACCAGCCGGCCGGCGGCCTGTTTCCGCACCTCTCGCTGGACCGGGCCAAGCCTGGCCTGATCGCGGTCGACCAGACCGGCAGGCGCTTCGTCAACGAGGCCGCGTCCTACCATGACTTCGGGCTGGCCATGTTCGCGGCCGACCGCACCCGCCCGGCCATCCCGGCCTACCTGGTCTGCGAGAGCCGGTTCGTGCGCAAGTACGGCCTGGGCTGCATACATCCTGGAACGACGGATCTGGCCCCGCATGTGTCAGCCGGCTACCTGACGTGCGCCGACACGCTGGACGAACTGGCTGCCGCGCTGGACATCCCCGCCGCGGACCTGCTCGCTACGGTGCGACGCTACAACGTCCAGGCCGACGCCGGCCGCGACGACGACTTCGGCAAGGGAACGACCGCCCTGAACCGATTCAACGGCGATCCCGCGCACGGCCCCAACCCGTGCCTGGCGCCGATCCAGACAGGCCCCTTCTGCGCGCTGGCTGTCTGGCCCGCCGAGATCGCCTGTAGCGCCGGGCTGGCCACCGATTCCCATGCCCGCGTGCTGGATGCGCAAGACCGGCCGATCGACGGCCTCTACGCATGCGGCAACGACATGGGTTCCATCATGGGAGGCGCGTATCCCGGCCCGGGCACGACGCTCGGTCCGGCGCTGGTGTTCGGCTATCTCGCGGCCATGCACGCGCGCACGCGGCGTTGACGGCCACGGGGCGGGGAATGCCGGCACAGGACTGGACATCCCCGCCTGGCGAGTCAGGACGCCTGGGCCACGTGGCGTTCCTCGTCGATCATCCGCTGCACGATACGGCGCATCAGCAGGCCGGCACCGTCGGACCGGATGTCCACCAGCCCCCGGTCGGGGTCGTCCGACAGGCGCTGTTGCTGCAGTTCCATGACGCGGACGTCCTCGCTGAAGACCTGGGTCGTGCCTTCGAACTGCTTTTGCGTGACGGCGGGATCGTCGATCCGGAAGTTGTGCGCCTTCGACCAGAAGTAGTGGGTGGTCGTCTCGGTTTCCGGCGTCAGGCCGTTCAGCACCCGCACCTGGAAGCCTCCTTCGCGCGGGCCTTCGCCGTCGCCCTGGCCGGCATCGACCCCGCCGGTGTAGGCCAGCAGGAAGGCGGGCGTGGCGTCGAACTCCTGCCAGCGGTCCACCTTGCCCTTGAAGTCGACCGAGGCGAGATAGTAGGGAGGCGGCGTCGAGTTCGGCATCCAGCGGCGGGTTTTCACGCCGTTGGGGGTGGGCGTCACCTTGGTGGTGGTGTTGAAGTGCAGGGCGTTGTCCCCGCCTATGGTCGTCTTGTGGACCAGGGCGAGATGGGTCAGATCGAGCAGATTGTCCTGGACGAGCTGCCAATTGCATTTGACGCGCCAACTCGTCGATTTCCATGCCCATCCGGAACCCGGCCGGTGGTAGGGATAGGAGATGATCCTGGCGGGATCGGCCTTCTCCGGGTCGCCCGGCCATATCCAGATGATGGCATCCTGCTCGACCACGCGGAACGAACGCACGCAGGCCTTGCGGGGAATGTCGTCCTGGCCGGGAATGAGCGTGCATGCGCCGGACGGGGCGAACTCCAGCCCGTGATAGGGGCAGCGCAGGATGTCGCCGTCGACCTCGCCTTCGGACAGCGGCATGGCGCGGTGACAGCACCGGTCTTCAAGCGCGACCGCCTGGCCCGCCGCTGTCCGGTAAAGCACCATGGCCTCGCCAAGGATGGTGCGCGACATGGGCCGCTGGCTCAGTTCCGAGCTCCAGCCCGCCATATACCAATGATTCCTGGGAAACATCGTGGACTCCTTGTCGTTCATTGCGAATGGATGATGAAGTCGGCTGCACGCTCGCCGATCATGACGGTGGGGGCGTTGGTATTGCCGCTCGGGATCTCCGGCATGACCGAGGCATCTCCTATCCAGAGGCCGCGCATGCCGTGCACCTGCAGCCTTGGCGTTACGACCGCGTCGCCGTCCGTACCCATGCGGCAGGTGCCGACGGGGTGGTACACGGTCCTGGCCGAACGCCGGACGTAGGCCTCCAGCCCGGCATCGTCTTCCTTGCCCGGGCCGGGTAGCAGCTCGCGGGCGCCGATGGCTTGGAACGACGGCGCCCGCAGCAGGCCGCGCGCGAAGCGCAAGGCCCGGGCTAGATCCGCCACGTCCGATGCCGCCTGGAGGTAGTTGCCCTTGAGCAGGATGGGATCCGCCGGCCGGTTGCTGCGCAGGCGGACTTCCCCCCGGGATTCGGGCCGCAGCTTCAGAGCCGAGATGGTCAGGCCGTGCACGTGCCCGGCTAGCCTGTCGGAAACCCGGTCGGTCCGGATGACGGGCAGCACGTGGATTTGGATGTCGGCGCGGCCGTCGCCGTCCAGATCGAGGAAGCCGCCGCTCTCGATGATGTTGGACGCCAGCAGGCCACGCCTGAACAGCATCCATTCGATGCCGTGCCGCAGCGCCTTCCATCCGCGATCCTGGGCGTGGAGGCTGATGGGATCGCGCACGCGCGCCACCATGGCCACCGATGCGTGGTCCTGGTAGTTGCGTCCCACGCCCGGCAGGTCATGGGCCACCGGGATTCCCAGTTCCTCCAGCTGGCGTGCCGGCCCCAGGCCCGAGAGGAGCATGAGCTTGGGGCTCGCCAGCGCGCCCGCCGCCAGCACCACGCCCCGGTGTGCCCGGGCTTCACGCGCTCCGCTGCGGGTCTGGTAGACCACGCCGCGCGCGGTGCGCCGTTCGATCTGGATGCGCGAGGCCTGCGCGTCCGTGACGATGCGCAGCCTGCCGTCGCGCCGGACGCGGCTCAGGTACGCCACCGCCGTACTGCAGCGCCGCCCCGCGCCTATCGTAGCCTGGTAGTAGCCGATGCCGAGTTGCGAATCGCCATTGAAGTCGGGATTGAACGGCACGCCGCATTCCTGCCCGGCCCGCACGAACGCCGCGCCCAGAGGATGGTGCGGAGCGATGTCGCTGACCGACAGCGGACCCGCCGTGCCGTGCAAGGGCCCGGCGTAAGTGCCGTTGGCCTCGGACTTCCGGAACCAGGGCAGCACCTCGCGCCAGGACCAGCCGGCATTGCCGAGTTCGTGCCAGCGATCGTAGTCCTGGGCCTGGCCCCGGATGTACACCATGCCGTTGATTGAACTCGAACCCCCCAGGCCGCGCCCCTGGGGTACGGCTATCCGGCGGCCGTCCGTTTCCGCCTGGGGTTCGCTCTCGTAGGGCCAGCGGTACTTTGCCGCCGTCAGCCGGGGATAGCCGGCGGGGATGTGGACGAACGGATTGCTGTCCCGCGCGCCGGCTTCCAGCAGCAGGACCCGCGCGCCGCTTTCCACCAGGCGGGTGGCGATGACGCAGCCCGCCGATCCGGCTCCCACCACGATGTAGTCGTAGATATCTTCTTTCACGCCATGCTCCGTCGCGGGCGGCCGTCTCAGGCCGCCTTGCGGATGCGCAGGACGTTCATCTCCATGTCTTCCTTGATGCCGAAGACGGAGTTGGCGCGCCCCAGGCCGGATTCCTTGCAGCCGCCGAAAGGCGTGTGGACGTCGCTGACCAGATGGCAGTTGATCCACGTGGTGCCGGCCTCCAGCCTATCGGCGATGGCGCGGGCCGTGTCGAGGTCCTTGCTCCAGACGGATGCGCCCAGGCCATAGCGGGTATCGTTGGCGCGCGCGATGGCATCGTCGATGTCCGAGAACTTCAACACCGGCAGCACCGGGCCGAAGGGCTCTTCGCGCACCAGCCGGGTGTCGTCGGCGATATCGGCCACGATGGTGGGCGGCACGAAATAGCCCGGACGATCCAGCGGCGCGCCGCCGGTGGCGATGCGCACGCCCGGCAGCCCGCGCGTATCGGCCAGCAGCGACGAGACGATGTCGAACTGCATCCTGTTCTGCAGCGGCCCGAAGTCGACACCGGGTTCGGTGCCGTCGCCCACCTTGGCGCCGCGCGCGATGGCCGCCAGTTCCTCGATCATCGGTTCGTAGATTTCCTCGTGTACGAACAGGCGCTTGATCGCCATGCAGATCTGCCCACTGTTGCGGAATGCCGTCCAGAAGATCTGGTGGGCGGTCTGCTTTAGATCCACGTCGGGCAGGACGATGGCCGGATCGTTGCCGCCCAGCTCCAGCGTGACGCGTTTCAGGCTGGCGGCAGCGCTGGCCATGACGCGCTTGCCCGTGCGCACCGAACCGGTGAACGAGATTTTGTCTATGCCCGGATGTTCTGTCATCCAGCGGCCCAGATCGTCGCCGCCCGCCACGACGTTGACCGTGCCGGCGGGGAAGATGCCGCGCGCGATCTCGCCCACTTTCAGCGTGGTCAGCGGCGTGTAGGGCGAAGGCTTGGCGACGACGGTGTTGCCCGCGTACAGGGCCTGCGCCATGCGCAGCACGGCAAGCCCGATCGGCGCGTTCCAGGGGGAGATGACGCCGACGACCCCGAGCGGGCGGTGGCGCAGCTCGACCCGTTCGGTCGGCGTGTCATTCAGGACCTCGTCTTCGACGGTCAGGCCGCACAGCCGGGGGGTCGATTCCGCGGCGCGCAGGATTTCGGCGCGCGATTGGTCGAGCGGCTTGCCCTGCTCCTGCGTCAGCATCGGCGTCAGCGTTTCGATGCTGTCGCGCAGGGCCGCCGCGAATTTCTCCAGGTAGACACGACGGCCGTCGAAACCCAGCCGCTGCCAGTTTCCGGACGACGCTCGTGCTGCCTCGACGGCACGAGCCAATTGTTCTTGCGACGCGCTGGGGCATTGCGCGAACACGCTCCCGCGGCTGGGATCGATGACGCCGATCCGTTCCGGCGAGGATTCGCCCGTGCCATTGATCGTGTGGGTATACGCCTCGGCTTTCATGAGTCTGTCTCCGTTGAAATCGTGGGCCAAGGATACGGCGCACATGTCGGAGGAATGCCATTTGCAGGGCAAATAGTGCGTATTGGACCGGGCATATGGACCACGAAATCGCCGCGATCCACTATGCGGCCAACAGAAAGAACCTACCAACGGGAGACGACATGGACAGGTTGAAAGGAAAGGTCGCCATCGTGACCGGCGCGGCGCAGGGCATAGGCGCGGTCTATGCCCGCGGCCTGGCCGCGGAAGGCGCTGCCGTCGCCGTATGCGACGTGCTCGACGCCACCGGCGTGGCATCGGACATCGTGAAGCAAGGGGGCCGCGCGATCGCCGGCAAGGTGGACGTGACCGACGGCGACAGCGTGTCCCGCTTCGTTCAACGGGTGATCGCCGAATTGGGCCCCGTGGATGTCCTGGTGAACAACGCCGCCATTTTCGGCGGACTGACCAAGAAACCTTTCTACGAGATCGCCACCGAGGAATGGGATCGTGTCATGACGGTCAATACCCGCGGCGTGCTGGAATTCTCGCGCGCCGTCGTACCCGGAATGAAAGCGCGCAACCAAGGCCGCATCATCAACATCGCCTCCGCGACGATCTACTCCGGCACCCCCTTGCTGTTGCATTACGTGGCGTCGAAGGGCGCGGTGCTGGCCATGACCCGTTCGATGGCGCGCGAACTGGGCGATTTCGGCATAGGCGTCAACGCCATCGCCCCGGGCATCACCATGAGCGAATCCGTGCGCCACGACTACGCGGACGCCCAGCAGTTGCTCGCCAGCCAGATGCAGCGGCGCTGCTTCAAGCGCGAACAGCTTCCGGAGGATCTGGTCGGCCCGCTCGTGTTCCTTGCCAGCGATGACAGCGCCTTCGTCTCGGGCCAAACCTACATCGTCGACGGCGGCTCGACGCTGCAATAGCCGGCGGGGCGCACAAGGCCCGCCGATCATCGATTCCTACAAGCGGAATGACCTGTCATGAACAATCGGGAAGTCTATGTGCGCAACGCCTGGTACGTGGCGGCGCTGAGCAGCGAGATCGGCCGCTCGTTGTCGGAGAAATGGCTGCTCGACGAGCCGCTCGTACTCTACCGTACCGAAGACGGCAAGGCGGTCGCGCTGACGAACCGCTGCAGCCATCGCCGGTTTCCCCTGTCCCGCAGCCGGCTGGAGGGCGATCGCATCGTCTGTGCCTACCACGGCTTCACCTTCGACGCCGGCGGTGCTTGTGTGGCGATTCCCGCCGTCGAAGGTCCGGTATCCGATCGTGCCTCCATCCGTGCCTATCCCATCGCGGAGCGCACGGGGTGGGTCTGGGTCTGGACCGGCAATCCGGCGCTGGCCGATGAGTCGCTGATTCCCGACACCGCCTGGCTGGGCGATGCCTCGCGCGTCAACATCACAGGCACGTTCGAGGTAAGCGCGCGGCACGAGCTGATGGTGGAGAACTTGCTGGATCTGACGCACCTGAGCTTCGTGCATCCGACCAGCATCGGCAATTCCTATTTCGCCAAGGCACCGATCACCACGGAAATCGACGGCATGGTGGTCAAGATCAAGCGGATGATGGAAGGGGTCGACTTGCCGCCCTTCCACGCTCGGACGATGGGTCTGGAGAACCCGGTGAACCGGTGGAACGAAACGGAGTTCATCGCACCCGCCTTCGTCAAGGTCCATGTGGGCGCCGCCTCGTGCGGCGCGCCCGGCGTCGCCAGGCAGAACACGGTCTTCAACGCGATCACCCCGCGCACCCGCACCACCCATACCTACTACTGGGGCGTGAGCTTCAACTATCCCATCGATCACGGCCACGCCCTGGAGTCCGTCACGCGGGTCCTGACCGAGGACGTGGAGGCCATCGAGGCGCAGGAACTGATGGTGGCTTCGGACCGGGACGGCGCATTCGAGTACAGCGCGGCCACGGACGCCGGCGTGATGCGGACTCGTCGCATACGCGAAGACCTGATACGCAAGGAGATGGATGGCGCGGTGGCGCCCGCCGCCAGATAACCCCGGACCAGGAGGCGGGAGTGCACGAAGTGCACTGAACGAACAAATATCTTTGCCTGCCTCCAATGCCCCTCATAGGATGGCCCCGCCACCAGCAATGCCGGTGGCGCCACCATCATGACATCGATAAGCGCACGCCTGCATGCCGCAGGACCTGCGCGAGAGGAGACACGGGAAAATGAGAAAGACCTTGATAGCCGCGGCGCTGCTTGCGGGCGCATCCGGCGCGGCCCACGCCCAGAGCGGCGTCACGATATACGGCAGCGCCGATGCGGGATTCCTGAGCGAGAAAGTGGACGGCAAGGGAACCACCAACGGCATAGGCAGCGGCATGTCCTCGGTCTCGACCTTCGGGCTCCGGGGCCAGGAAGACCTCGGCAACGGCCTGAAGGCGAATTTCCGCCTGGAAAGCCAGTTGAACATCGACCAGGGCACCAATACCGGCGCCTTGTTCCAGCGCTGGGCCTATGTCGGGTTGAGCGGCGGCTTCGGTGAGGTCCGCCTGGGCCGCCAGGTGAATTTCGGCGGCGACTGGACGCCGCAGGTCGTGTCGCCGTTCGGCCAGACGTGGTCGAACGCCAGCGCCAAGAGCACGTTCAACTACGCCAACGACGATACCGGCGCGGGCAGCCGCCTGAGCAACGCCATCTACTACACTACGCCGCGCTTCGGTGGATTCCAGGGCGGCATCGGATACAGCTTCGCCGAGAGCGGCGCCGAAGTGCCGGGCAGCGGCAACAACTATCGGGTGATCACGTCGGGCATCCGCTACGAGGAGGGCCCCTTGAGCGCCGTGCTGACCTATGACCAGGCCCAGGCTCCGACCGGCAAGCGGGACACCAGCAACATGATCCTCGGCGCGTCCTACGACTTCGGTGTCGCCAAGCTGCATGCCGGCTATGGGCGCGCGCGCAATCTGAACTCGGATCCCGGCGTCGGTGCGATGACGGGCGATACCCGGGCCAAGGGTTATGTCGCCACCGGCCATACCAAGGACCAGACGTATTCGATCGGCGTCTCGGTGCCTGTCGGCCCCGGTACCATCCTGGCAAGCTACCAGCGCGCCACGGAGTCCAAGATCGGCGGGGTGTCACTCGCCTATGCCTACTATCTGTCCAAGCGCACGCGCCTGTATGTGCTCTACGACGATATCGATTTCCGCAACCACACATTGAACCGGGACATAGGCGTGCGCCAGATCGCGGTGGGCATGCGCCACGCCTTCTAGTCACATCTCAACGGCGCGGCAGCCTCATGTTCCGCCGCGCCACGCAAGGAGACATCCATGGGTCTTGCCACGCTACTGAAGCTCGGACGAATGCTGGCCTGCTGTGCATTGGCCGGCATGCTCTCGTTGCCGGCCGCGCAGGCAGCCGATTATCCCAACCGCCGCGTCCGCATCATCGTTCCCTATCCGCCGGGCGGCACCATGGACAACGTCGGCCGTCTCCTTGCCGACTATCTCTCGCAATCGCTCAAGCAACCGGTGATCGTCGAGAACAAGGCCGGCGCGGGCGGCGTCATCGGCGCGCTGTCGGTGGCTCGCGCCAAGCCGGACGGCCATACGCTGCTGCTCGGCTCGCCGGGCCTGACCACGTTCCAGATCGACCAGAAAGATTCCGAACTGGACCTGATGCGGGACCTGGCGCCGATTTCGCAGCTCATGACGGCGCCGTACTGGGTGGCCGTCAGCGCGGCCCTGCCGGTCAAGACGCTGCCCGAGTTCGTCGCCTATACGCGTGAACACCGCGGCAAGATCAACTATGGCAGCCTGTCCGGGGGGCAGGGGCTGGCGATCGAACTGTTCAAGCTGAGCGCCAAGGCAGATCTGTTCCCCATTCCCTTCAACGGTGAATCGCCGACGCTGGCGGCGCTGGCCGCCAATGAAGTTCAGATGACCTTCAGTTCGATTAATCCCCTGACGCCCTTCGTGGACACGGGACGCGTGCGGGTACTGGGCATTACGTCCCGCGCCCGGCTCGCCACCCACCCGGACATTCCCACGGTATCCGAAACCGTGGCGCCGGGCTTCGACGTCACGGCGTGGGCCGGTCTGCTCGGCCCCAAGGGAATGCCGGACGACGTCCGCGACCTGCTGGCGCGCGAGGCGGCCCGGTTCGCCGGCACCGAAACGTTCGCGCAGCGGATACGCACCCTGGGCTACCAGCCCACCGCGTCCACGCCGGCGGAGTTCGGCCAGTTGCTGGCCAGCGAGATCAACCGCTGGAGCGACGTCGCGCGGAAGGCGGGGCGTGGCAACTAGGATCGCAGGACACCCATACGGAGAGACATGATGAGATACGGCACCCTGGCCAGGACGCTCGCTGGCGCGCTGTTGTGCGCCGTCGCCCACACCGCCGCCGCGGCCTACCCGGAGCGGCCGATACGCCTGGTCATGCCGGTGGCGCCGTCTGGTGCGCTGGACGCCACTATCCGCCTGCTCGAGAATTCGCTGCGCAAGACGCTGGGCCAGCCCGTCATCGTGGACTACAAACCCGGCGCGGCGGGCATGATCACCGCGCAGGCCGTACAGAACGCGCCCGCCGACGGCTATACGATCGGCCTGCTGATCAGCAGCATGGTGCCGACGCCATTGATACAGAAGACCAGCCGCATCGACCTCATCAAGGACCTGGCGCCGGTCTGCCGCGTGGCCATCGGCCCGATGGTGATCTTCACCCGCCCCGATCCGGAGTTGCGCACGCTGGATGGCCTGCTGGCCGCGGCCCGGAAACATCCGGACCGGCTCACCTATGCCAGCAACGGCATAGGCAGCCAGGGCCACCTGCTGACGGAACGGCTGGCCCAGCAGGCGGGCGTCAAGTTCACGCACGTGCCCTACAAGACCAATGCCCAGTCGTTGTCGGCGCTGCTGGCCGGGGACATCCACTTCACGTTCACGAGTTTCTCCGAACCAGCGATCCAGGCGGTCGCAGCGGGCAAGCTCCACGCCATCGCGGTGTCCACCAAGGACCCGTCGCCGGCCCTGCCCGGCGTTCCGCCTGTCGCCTCGCTCATCCCGGGTTTCGATCTGCCCGTCTGGTACGGCATCGTCGCGCCCAGGGAAACACCGCCCGCCATCGTCTCGCGCCTGAGCGACGCGTTCCGGACGGCGTTGTCGGATCCCGAGATCGGCCGGCGCTACCTGGCCTACGGCTATGTGCCCGCCCATGTCGGTCCGGCCGAACTGGGTGTGGTCATGGGCGAGGAAATGTCGATCTGGGAACCGATGATCAAGGCCGGAGGATTTTCGGCCGAGTAACAGCGCAACCTGCCGCCGCGCCCGCTAGTGGATGACGATGGCGGGCTCGGGCGGATGCGTGTCGCATTCGCCGGGACAGGTCCGGCCGTTGATAATGGCTTTCCTGACGAAGGTGCGCAGCCACTGGTGCGAAGGCTCGTTGTGGGTATGCGGGTGCCACACCAGAGAAAGCTGCAAGGGCGGCATGTCGAAGGGCAGAGGCGAATACTGCAGCATGTCGGCGCCGGCGTACCGGCGCAACAGGCTTTCGGGAGCGATGGCGATCATGTTGCTGGAAGCGACCACCTCCGGCACTAGCAGGAACTCGGAGACCAGGGTGCCCACCCGCATGCCGTGGCCCGTGGTCGCCAGCACGCGTTCCACGGTCTGCGTCATGCGCAAGGCATGCGGCTTGTCCACCTTGACCGAGGGGATAGCACAGAAGGACTCCAGGTCGATCGGCTTCTGGAAGCCGGGGTGGCCGCGCCGGGCGATGCAGACCAGCCTGTCCTCGAAGACCGTGCGGCGATGCAGGGAGCCCGGCAATGAGTCCTGTGCGTACGAGGCCCCCAGGTCGACAGCCGAGTTCTCGAACCATTCCTTGACTCGGTAGGGCGGCGCCTGCTGGATCGACAGCAGGGCATTGGGCGCGGCTTCGGCGAAGTGGGCGGCCAGCGGGGCCAGGAACAGCGAGGCGACAAAATTGGACGCCATCAGGACGAAGGTCTGGGTCGTCTTCGCACTGTCGAATTCCTGCTGGGGGGCGACCAGCCGCTCGGTCTGGTGCAGGACATCCTGCACCTGGCCGAGCAGCCGCTGCGCCCGCAGGGTGGGTCGCATGCCCTGCGCCGTCTGGACCAGGATGGGATCGCTGAACATGGTCCGCAGCCGCTTGAGCGCCAGGCTCATGGCGGGCTGGCTCAGGTTGACGCGCTGCGCGGCGCGGGATACGTGGCTTTCCTCGATCAGGGCCTCGAGGTAGGCCAGCAGATTCAGATCGAAGGAACTTTGCTTCTTCATGGCCTTGACTCCCGCAGGGGAGCGGCCGCGATTCATGCGGCGCTCAACCCGCCATTGATGCTGATGATCTGTCCGGTGATTTTCGAGGCCGCATTGCCGGCCAGGAAAACGGCCAGGGGCGCGATGTCGTCCGGTGCCGGCAATCCCAGCCCGGCGCGCTGCGCGGCCTTCTCGATGCGCCGCGCGATACCCTCGTTGCTCATCAGGCGGTCGAACAACGGCGTATCGCGCACATAGGTTGGCGACAGGCCGTTGACGCGGATCCTGTCCCGCGCCAGTTCCAGCGCCAGCGAGCGAACCAGCGCCATGATACCGCTCTGCACCGTGGCCACGAGCGCGTTGCGCGGCGATGCGATGCGCCCGGCGTCCGAGGCGAAGACGAGCATGCTGCCGCCGCCGCGCGCGCGCAGCAGGTCCGAAGCCTCCTGGCAGCACCCCGCCAGGCCGCCGAGCCCGGCCAGCAGGCTGGTCCGGAACCGATCCAGGCCGGCGTCGGCCAATGCACCGCTTACCGCGCCCGGGGGTACGCAATGCACGTAGCTGTCCAGGCCGCCGAACTGCTCGCCTATTCGTCCGAACATCGCGTGCCGGCTCGCATCGTCGGCAATGTCGACGGCGATGAACTCGAAGCGCGCCCGGGGCAGGCTGCGCGCCAGTTCGTCCACGCAGGTCCGGCCCTGGGCCTCGTTGCGGCCGGCGATGGCGATGCGGCCCGCACCGCGGGCGGCGAACTCGCGCGCGATGCCCAGGCCGATCGGCGATCGGCCCCCGACCACTAGCGCGACGTGCGAGGAAGGAAAAGTGCGCTCATGCATGGATAGCTCCGTCATATCCGGCTCCGTCCCCATCAGACGATGCGCGTCCTCAGTTGGCCCAACCCGTCTATCTCGACGCGAACCAGGTCGCCGGGCTGCAGGAATTCGCCGCGTGCGCTTCCCACGCCCGCGGGCGTCCCGGTCAGGATCACATCGCCGGGATAGAGCGTGCGCAGCCGGGAAAGGTGCGCGATCTGCTCGGCGGCCGAGTAGATCATCTGGCTGGTGTCCGAATCCTGCTTGAGCGCGTCGTTGACCCATAGCCGGATACCCAGCTTCTGCGGATCTCCGGCGAACCGCGCCGGCGTGAGCCAGGGTCCCAGGGGCAGCGAGCCCTCGAAGCCCTTGTGCGCCAGCCAGTCGGCCCGGAAGGGAGATTTCTCGTTTTGCTGGGGCCGTACGCTCAGGTCGCGCGCGGACAGGTCGTTGGCGATGGCGTAGCCGGCCACGGCCGATAGTGCCTCGTCCGGCGTTACGTGGCGGACCTGGCGGCCGATGACCAGGGCCAGTTCGGCCTCCCAGTCCAGTTTCTCGCATCCCGCCGGGCGCTCGACGATGGCGTCGGGGCCCGCCAGACTTGCCCGCGGAGGCACGAGGAAATGCCAGGGCTCGAAGCCGGATTCACGCAGGTCCGGTTCCGGCGGCCGGTTGTGCACCCTGGCCATTTCTTCCCGATGGCATCGGTAGTTGACTCCCGCGCAATAAATGGCCCCGGGTGCGGGAACCGGCGCCAGCAGCGCGACGGATTCGAGCGGCCACGAGGCGGTCGTCGGCAGCGCCGACGAATTGACCGCCGCCAGGACCCGCTCGTCCATGCCGGGCCAGTCATCGAGCAGTCCCGCCATCGTCGCGGGCGCATCCGGCAGCCCCGACGACTGCAGCAGGTCCGCCGCGTCGTAGACCTGCCCACCTACCACCACGCCGGCGCGGGCGGCGCCGCCCCGGTCGACGAAACTCACCAGCCTGTAGTCGTAATCCATGTCGTTTCCCGTCAATTCATCGGACCCAGGAATGTTTCGCCCTGGTAAACGTCGCTCGTGGCAGGCACGGCCTCGGGCCAATCGGCGATGTCGGGCATGGGCCCGGCAGCACCGCGGGGCTGCGGCCGGCCGTCCCAGCCGATCTGGTCCATCCGGTAATAAAGCTGGATGGCGTTGCCGGCCGGATCCCGTGCGAAGGCGCAGTAGTCCATGCCGGGAAACAATGCCGGCGGCAGCGTGAAGACCTCCACGCCCTGGCCGCGCAGGAAGGCCATGGCGTTCCTGAGCTGGGCGTAGCTGCCGAGTTGCATGCCGAAGGACATCAGGGTGCTGCCTGCCGCGAGGCCCAGTTCCGACCGCAGCGCCAAGGGGTAGAGCGCCAGCGAGTGGTGTTCGGTATTGGCGCGCAGGAACACGCATCGGTGGCCGAGATAGTCGATCTCCTCGGTGACCGCCAGTCCCAGGTCGTCGCGATAGAAGCGCAGCGACCGTTCCATGTCCTGTACGAAGATGCGTATGGGGCCGATGCGAATGACCTTGAACGGCCGGCCCAGCAGGATGCCGTCCACGTCGTGCACCTCGGCGGCGGCGTCCACGCCCCGTTGTCCGGCATCCAGCGGCAGGGAATCGGCCAGCGCCGCATCGACTTCGGCCTGCTCGGAGCGGAAAGGCAGTTGCGGCGGTTTTTCATGCCGAAGCCGGTGTACCTGCGAAGGCTTGGCATGCCCGCTCCAGCCGATCTGCTCGATGCCATAGAAAAGCTCGTTCACATGGCCGTCCGGATCCGGCGCGTAGAAGTGCCAATTGGAGCCCGGCACGTCGCGGCCGGAACGCACGATCTTCTTGTCGTGCGCCTCGAACCATTGGAGTCCGTCCACCACTTCCTTGAGGCTGCCCACCTGCCAGGTGAACTGATTGGTCGTGAGTTCCGGATGATGTTGATAGTGAGGGTTGGTCGCATGCAGGAAGCGGCTGGGAAATATCACGAAGGAGTGATGTTCGGTGCCATGCCGGAGGAAATAGCCGACAGTGGAACCATGCCGGTCGCGCTCCTGCGGGGGCAGCCGCGACGAGAAATCGATCGGGTCGGAGATCTTGTAGCCGAGCAGGCGGCGGTAGAAATCGAGCGCGGCATCGACATCCGGAACATTGATGCCGAAATGCCCGAGCCGCCTGACCTTGAATGGCCGGGGCATGAGCACGCCGCCGACGCTGAAAAGCCCTTCATCCATGAATCTATCTCCGGTCCATCTTCATGCCAGCACGCCGCAGTCGCGCAATTCGCCGATCTTGGCCGAGGCGAAACCCAGCACCTGGCCCAGCACGTCGTCGGTGTCGGCGCCCAGGCACGGCGCGGCGCGGGTAAGGTGCGATGGAGTGTGCTCGAACCGATAGGCCGGACCGTTGTAATCCAGCGTCCCCATCTCGGGATGCGCAAGCGGCCAGAAATGGCCGCGTTCCCGCAGCACGGGATCCGCCAGCAGGTCGCCGCCGCGCAGGCATGCCCCGGCCGGCACGCCGGCGCGGCGCAGGGCGCCCATGAGTTCGAAGGCATCCCAATGCGCGGTCAGCTCGCCGACCGCGCGTTCGACGGCCTCGGGCGCGTGCCTGGCCGCCGCCGGGTCCGCCAGTACGGCGGAGGGCTTTCCGCGGGACGCCAGCATGTCCATGCAGGCATGCCACTGCTCATGCGTCCAGACTTCGACGGCGATCCAGCGGTCCTCGCCCTGGCACGGCAGCACCGCATGCAGCAACGCACGCGGGTCGGCATTGCCGGCTCGAACCGTCTCGCCTCCGCCCGCCTGCAGCTTGACGATTTCCGCGGACAGGAACATGACGCCGGTATCGACCTGCGCGAGTTCGATATGCTGGCCCTGTCCCGTGCGCTCCCGGTGGATGAGCGCGGCCGCCAGCGCGGTCATGCCGAAGCGGGGCGAGACGGAATCCGTATAGGCCCCCTTGGGGACCGCGGGCGGGCGGTCGGGCCAGCCCGTCAGCCCGTGGAAGCCGGCGATGGCCTGTCCCTGCGCGCCGAAACCGGGGTGAGTGCTCCACGGCCCCGTGTCGCCGTATAGCGACGAGCTGACCATGATGACGCTGGGATTGACCTCGCTCAGCCGCCGGTAGCCGAATCCCCATTTGTCCATGACCCGGGGCCGGAAGCTGTCGGCGACCACGTCCGCCCACTTGACCAGGGGCAGGACGACTTCCGCGGCGCGCGCATGGTTCATGTCGATGGCGATGCCGAGCTTCGAACTGTTGAAGTCGGCGAAGAAACCGCTGCGGTTGATGCCGCGCACCCCGTCCTTGAACGGCCCGCCCAGGCGCACGCTGTCGGGATGGCGAGTCGATTCGATCTTGATCACGGTCGCGCCGTTGTCGGCGAGCTGCTTGGTGATGATCGGACCCGCCGCAGCCCAGGTGAAGTCGGCGACCTTGATGCCGTCGAAGATGGAACCGCGGCTCATGCTTGCTCCTTGATGGTTGCCCCTCGGGCGCCGTCGGCATCGATATCGGCCAGGGCGAATTCGCCCGGGCCGGGGGCGGGCCGCAACGGAACCAGCGGGGTGGCGCGCAGGTTGGCCCACGTCGCCGGGTAGTCCAGCGTCGTGCCGCGCGTGTCGTCCCGCAGCGACGCGTACAACCCCCGTTCGCGCAGGTGGGCGTTGTCGAGCACGTCTTTCACGCCGTTGATGGGCGCCAGCAGGATCTGGTTTCCGACTGCCCTGTCCATCAACTGCCGCTTGGTCTTGGTGCGGATGAAATCGCCGATGATCACCGCCACCCGGTCGTAGTCCTCCTGGCTGATGGACGCCGCGTCCCTGCCGTTCCAGTCCCGCGAAGTGAGGAGTTCATCGGCCACGCCTTCCTCGGCCATCCAGGCCACCAGCGCCGCATAGGACCGTTCTCGCACCACGCCGAAGCCGCCGCCGACCGGCGCGATGGTGATGTAGCCGTCGGCGCATTCCCAGACGAGGCGGGTGTAGAAATTGTTGGCCCTTTCCTTGCGCACCGCGCCGCCGCGGGTTTCATTGATGCCCAGCAACTGCCAGATCATGGTGGTGTTGAGCAGCGTCCACGTGATGCACTCCTGCATGGAGATGTCCACGCGTTGGCCGACGCCGGTGCGCAGGCGATGGTAATAGGCCATCAGCGCCGCGCCCGCCGCCTCCGATCCGCCATGCAGCACGGACACCGGCAGGCCGATGCGGACCGGCGGCCGGTCGAGGTCGCCGTTGAGGCAAAGGTGTCCGCCCAGGGCCTGGATCACCAGGTCGCCGGCCGGATGGTTCTCGTAGGCACCGCCTCGGCCGAACGGCCAGATCTCCGTCCAGACCAGGCCGGGGTTCGCGGCCCGGGCCAGCGTTGCCAGCGCATCGTTCTCGGCCATGGACAGGCGCTGGTGGTCGGTGACCACGATGTCGGCCGTCCGCGCCACCCGTATCCAGTCTTCGCGCCCCGCCTCCGTATCGAGATCGAGGCACAGGCTGCGCTTGTTCACGTTGAATGCGAGCCAGAACGGGTTGATGCGTTCGCCGTTGGGCAAGCTGACCAGCGGTTCGGCGGTGCGCGCGGCCTCGCCTCCCGGCGGTTCGACCTTGATGAGCTCCGCCCCCAGGTCCGCCAGCATGCGGCCCGTGACCGCCGCCGCGCCGGCGCTCAGCTCCAGCACCCGGACGCCCGCCAGGGCACCGCCGTCGGCGCTTCCCTTGTATTCGTTGACGTCGCTGCTCATGGCTTGTACCCGAACCCCTTGCCCAGCCGGGCGGTCATGGGTTCCTTGCCTGCCTCCGCCCATTCGAGTTGCGGATCGATCGTCAGCGAGACGGCCCGCATCATGAGCAGATCCGGATTCGCCACGGTGGCGGGCGCGTGCCCCTCGTCCCGGTACCGTTTGGCCAGGTCCAGCAGGTGGCGGCGCGCGGCCACGATGCCGGCATCGCTCGCCCCCAGTTTTTCCGCGGACCGGTCGGCGATCGGCCCCAGCCCGGCCTGGCAGCCGGTGTCCTGCACCCACAGCCCCGGCAGCCCCGAGAACCAGGTACGGACCTGGTCTTCGTGCTTGAAGAGAAAATCGGATTCGCGATTGAACCGGGTCCAGTATCCGAAATAGGGATCGGCGGGATTGTCGTGCCGGAAGGCATCGCGGCTGGGGTGGCCCGTCTCGCGGCCGTTGTAGCCTTCCTCGAACAGTTTCCTGGTTTTCTCGTACAGCGGCTCGTCGGGGTGGTAGCTGAACATCAGCACGAGCGTATGCTCGTCATCGATGGGGACCCAGGCGTGGCCGGTCAGCTCGGGAAAGACGGGCTGCGGCGGCGTCAGGGTATAGAAGGGTTCGAGCAACTGGGTCACGCGCCAGTACGCCTTGTCTTCCAGGCCGCGGCGCGCGGCGATGCTGATACCGTAATCCTGCCTGACGACCTCGAACTTGGGACGGCGGTCCCGCACGTAGAGCAGGCGCTTCATGCGGCCTTCCGCATCGACCCGGCCGTGCAGGAAGCTGGCGTGCGCGGAATCGATGTCGCCTTCCAGTCCTTGCAGCCAGTTGCACTCCTGCACCCGCAGCGAAAGGTGGACCTGTTCGGGGGCGACGAGATTCCACTCGACGTTCGGCAGCGGGGGCGGATTCTGCTGCTCGGGGCCCATGTAGGCCCACACCACCCCGTTGCGCTCCCGGCAGGTGTAGGACTTGATCCGCACCCGCTCCTTGTAGCGGCTTTCTTCCGGTTCGGCGGGCATGTCCGTGCATTGCCCGGTGCGATCGAACTTCCAGCCGTGGTACACGCAACGCAGGCCGCCATCCTCGTTGCGCGCATAGGCCAACGGCGCGCGGCGGTGCGCACACGCGACGTCGACCAGGCCGATCTGCCCGTCGGAGTCGCGGAATGCGACCAGGTCCTCGCCCATGAGCCGGACGCGCTTGGGCGCGCCGTCGGCCGCGAGATCCTTCGACAGGAAGAACGGCAGCCAGTACAACCGCATGAGATTGCCCATGGCGGTTCCGGCACCGACCCGTACGAGCAACTCGTTATCTGCATGTGACAACATCAAACCACCTCATCAGGAAACATCGTATTCACGCCGGGTCATTGCTGAGCACCAGCAAGGAGGAGTAATCGAACGGTCCGACCTGGACCAGGCAGTCGGCCGCGCCGGGGACCTGGCGGTCACCGGCCTGGCCCCGCAGTTGCAGCACCGCTTCGCGGACGTGGCCGGCGCCGTGCAGCCGGCCTTCGCCCAGCGCGCCGCCGAAGGTGTTCACGGGCAGCTCGCCGCCGATCTCGCACTCGCCGTCGCGCACGTAGCGCCAGGCCGCATGCGGCGGACACCACCCGAGCCGCTCCAGCCATTCGTAGACCAGGAAGGAGAAGCCGTCGTAGATCTGGCATAGATCGATGTCGGTCCGGTCACGGCCCGAGCGCTCGAAGATCTCGTCGGCGGTCAGCCAGTTCGCCGAGCCGGCCACATAGACGGGCGGCTGCCTGGAAGCCGCGGCCAGCTCCGGCCGCGTCATGACGAAGGCGACCGCGCCGCTGACCGGCATGTCGCAATCGAGCATGCAGAGCGGTTCGGCGATCAGCGGCGACCGCAGGTAATCGTCCAGCGCGATCTCGCTCTTGTCGCGCCAGATGGCATGGGGATTGCGCGAGGCGTTGCGTCGCATCAGCGCGACCAGTTCGTACAGGTCGCGCCGCGTGGCGCCCGAGGCGCTGAAGTACGCCTGGAGCCGCGTGGCGAACCTGGCGCCGCCGGTGTGGTAGCCGAAGGGGGCGGTGAACTGCTCCTCGCCATGGGCCTCGCGCGACTTGACCTCGCCGTATCGGACGCCCGGCAGGTTGCACAGGGCCCGCACGGCAAGCAGGTAGTCGCATGCCCCGCTGTGCAGAAGATGTCCGGCGGTCGTCACCATCTCGGTGGGAAACGCGCTGTTCAGGTCGATGGCGACGGACAGGTTCTCGAGTCCCAGCCTGCCGGCCAGCAGCCGGGCGGAGATCTCGTCGGCGCCGTCCACGTGCAGGGCGGCGGCATGGGAGGCCTTGGGCGATCCGATGTAGCCGTCGATCTGTTCGCGGTCGATGCCGGCGTCGGCCAGGGCCGCCATGGCGGCATCGAGCGCGAACGCCACGATGCTCCGGTCCGAGCGCCGCTCGATGCTCGAACCGCCCACGCCGATGATCGCCGCCTTTGCTCTTCCCACGTCTCTCCCCATCTTTGAACCGTTGGTCCGACCGCCCCGAAACCCGCATGGAATCGGCGTTTGGGCGCATATCGTTTTTTCATACTATTGGCGCGCCAACGGCGAAGTCAAAGCGCTTCTGCGGCGCGTGCACAAAGTGCACCGCGGGGAAAATGAGTTTGTGCGGGAGCTCCCGCAAGCATTAATAAAGGAGGTGATGCAACGGCATTAAGTCACTCGTAAACAAGGAGGTCTCATGAGGTCCGTGGATGTGGTGATTGTCGGCGGGGGTCCGGTCGGCATGCACCTGGCGATGAATCTGGAAGCGTCGGGCGTGCGATCGATGATCGTGGACAGGAGCGGCGGGTCGCGCGACTATCCGCGGGGCAACACGCACAACTGCCGGACGATGGAGCACTTCCGGCGGCTGGGCATATCGAAGCAGGTGCGGCAGCTCCGCGGCTTGCCGGCCGACCACCCCACCGACGTGGTGTACAAGACCGCCCTCAACGGGCTGGAGATATGCCGGCTGCCCATGCCCTCCGAAGCGGAAAAGCAGGAGGGCCTGCGCCATGTCGCGGTCACCGACCAGGTGCCGGAGCCCATTCTTCGCTGCAACCAGATGTACGTCGAGAAGTTCGTCTTCGACCACGTCCATGCGTTGCCGGCCATCGATTGCCGATGGAGACACGAGTTCGAAGACTTCGAGGAACGTCCGGACGGCGTAACGGTATCCATCGTCGATGGCCAGGGGCGGCGCGAAACCGTCGACTGCCGCTACCTGGTCGGTTGCGACGGCGGCGCGAGCCTCGTGCGCCGCAAGCTCGGGATCGGGTACTCGGGCAAACGCCCGGAGGAGCGGGCCTACGCCAGCGGCGCGATGGCATCCACCTACATCAAGGCGCCCGGGATATACCAGAGGTTCATCCGCCGCAAGGCATGGCAATACTGGGTGATCAACGAGAACGTGCGCGCCAATGTCGTCTCGCTGGACGGCGGCACGCACTTCCTGATGAACACCAAGCTGCGCAGCGAGGACGCGAATCCGGACGTCGAGGCCATCTCGCGATACTTCATGCAGGCCGTGGGCGAACGCATCGACGCGCAGTTCATCTCCCACACCCCGTGGACCGCGGGCCAGGCGCTGGTGGCCGACAGCTATGGCCGGCAGCGGGTGCTGCTGGCGGGGGACGCGGTCCACCTGTTCACGCCCACGGGCGGATTCGGCATGAATACGGGCGTGGACGACGTGGCCAATCTCGGATGGAAGCTGGCCGCCACCGTTCAGGGCTGGGGCGGGCCGCAACTGCTGGCGTCCTACGAGCAGGAGCGCCGGCCGATCGCTTTCCGCAATACCGCGGCGGCCAAGCGCATGTCCCTGACCAACGGCGAAGTGCCGGTGGGCGCGCACATCTCGGAGGACTCCAGCGCCGGCGAACGCGACCGGGCCGCCGCCGCGGCAATGCTGTCCGGCTTCGGCGACCAGTTCGCCTCGCTCGGCGTGCAGCTTGGCGCGCACTATTCGGATTCGCCCATCGTCCGCCATGGCGGCGGCCGCGTCGCCGACGACCCGAACGAATACGTGCCCACCTCGGAGCCGGGCGGCCGGGCGCCGCATGCGTTCCTGGGCCATGGCGTATCGCTCTACGACCTGTTCGGCAAGGGCTTCACGCTGCTGTGCCTGAAGCCGGGCGCCGACGTGTCCGCCTTCAGGCAGGCCGCGGCGGCCCGCGGCATACCGCTGGATATCGCCAACGTCGACCTGCGCGAGGTGCGCGACCTCTACGCCTGCGATCTGGTGTTGATCCGCCCCGACCACCACGTGGCATGGCGCGGCGACGACGCGGCCGGCGACGCCGACGCCGTCCTGGCGCAAGCGACCGGCTGGCAGGGCTAGATCATGACGGCAACCATGCATGAAACCGAAGCGGCCGCGGCGCCGGATCTTGCCCGCGGGCCGCTGCGGGGCGTCCGGGTGCTGGAGTTCGCCGGCCTCGGGCCGGCGCCTTTCGCCGCCATGATGTTGGCGGACATGGGGGCGGACGTCGTCCGGCTGGAGCGGCCGGGCGCGAAGCGCCGCGCCAGGGACATCATCCTGCGCGGCCGCCGCTCGTTCGCACTCGATCTTAAGCAGCCGGACGACGCGGCCTGCGCCCGGGAACTGGCCTTGCGCGCCGACGTGCTCATCGAAGGGTTTCGTCCGGGAGTCATGGAGCGCCTGGGACTGGGGCCGCAACCCTTGCTCGAGGCGAATCCGGCGCTGGTCTATGCCCGCATGACGGGCTGGGGGCAGACCGGACCGCTGGCTCTCCATGGCGGGCACGACATCAACTACATCGCCCTGGCGGGCGCGCTGGGCGCGATCGGTCCGGCCGGCCAGCCGCCGGCCGTACCCTTGAACCTTATCGGCGACTACGGCGGCGGTTCGCTATTCCTGGTGGTGGGCATACTCGCCGCCATCCTGGAAAGCCGCCGTTCCGGTGCGGGGCAGGTCGTCGATTGCGCCATCTGCGACAACGTCCTGTCCATGATGTCGCTGTTCCACGCGATGGCGGCATCGGGAACGTGGCACCCGGAACGCGGGGCAAATCAGCTGGACGGCGGTTCGCACTTCTACTCCAGCTACGAATGCAAGGACGGCCGCTATATCGCCGTGGGGGCCGGCGAACCGCAGTTCTACGAAGCCTTTCGCCGGGTCGCCGGCCTTTCCGATCCGCTGTTCGACCGGCAGCGCGACCCCGCCGCATGGCCCGAACTGCGTTCGCGGGTCGCCGCCGTATTCCGTACCAGGACGCGCGCCGAATGGGTGGCGGCATTCGACGGCGTGGATGCGTGCGTCACGCCGGTCCTGACATTGGACGAGTCG
The DNA here is from genome assembly GCF_004216695.1 of Pigmentiphaga kullae. Classification (GTDB taxonomy): domain Bacteria; phylum Pseudomonadota; class Gammaproteobacteria; order Burkholderiales; family Burkholderiaceae_B; genus Pigmentiphaga; species Pigmentiphaga kullae. Next base: position 404,242 of record NZ_SGXC01000001.1, on the reverse strand, counting down.
CTGGCGCATCCCCATTTCAACGACCGGCAGCGCGTGGCCGAGATCGACGGCATCAGGCAGGCGGCTCCCGCCCCGGCATTTTCCCGCACCCGGTCCGCCATCCGTCCGGGCTCCGTCTTTCCTTCCAGGGAAGCTCTGGCCTCCTGCTGGTCCACCTGACCGCTGTTTTCACAAGGAATACCCTCCATGAAATTCGTCAGCTTCATCGTCGACAACGAATCCTCCTACGGCCTGGCCGTGGAAGAGGGCATCATCGATCTTCGGCCCGCCTTCGGAAACCGCGCCGCCGATCTCAAGGCCCTGATCGCCGGGGGCTTGCTCCAGGAAGCCGCCCGAGCCCGCGCGGCGGGGGTGCTGCGGCAACCGGGAGAGGTCCGGCTACTGCCGGTCATCCCCAATCCCGGCAAGATTGTGTGCGCCGGGTTGAACTACGCTGACCACGTCCGCGAGACCGGCCGCCAGGTCACCGAGGATCCGGTCCTGTTCCTGCGCGTGCCCGAGTCCCAGGCCGCCCATGGCGAAGACATCGTCCTGCCGCCCGAGTCCGGCAAACTCGACTACGAAGGGGAGATCGCGGTCATCCTGGGCCAGGGTGGACGGCGCATCGCGGAAGTGGCTGCGTGGGACCACATCGCCGGCTATGCCTGCTACAACGACGGCAGCCTGCGGGACTGGCAGACGAGCACCTCGCAATGGACGGCGGGCAAGAACTTCTGGCGGACCGGCGCCTTCGGCCCCTGGATGGTCACCGCCGACGAAATTCCGCCGGATCGCAAAATGACGCTGACCACGCGCCTGAATGGCGTGGAAATGCAGCGCGCGACGTCCGACATGCTCATACACAGTATTCCGCGGCTGATCGCCTACATTTCGACGTTCATGCCGCTCGCGCCCGGCGATGTGATCGTGACCGGCACTCCCGGCGGCGTCGGCATGAAACGGATGCCTCCGGTCTTCATGAAAGAGGGCGACATCGTGGAAGTGGAGGTCGACGCGATCGGCGTGCTGCGCAACCGCATCGGCAGGGAATAGGCGCCGATTTGGGCCTCGGGCCCGGCGGCGGTACCATGGCGGCCTGCCGTCAGGCCCCATCCCTCCGCTTTGAAGAAGTCCCGATGAACGACGTCGTTCTCAAGCCCGGCAAGGAAAAGTCCCTGCTGCGGCGCCATCCCTGGGTCTATGCCACCGCCGTGGCGCAGGCCGCCGGCCGGCCGCAGGCCGGCGACACCGTGCGCGTGGTCGACAGCCGCGGCAATTTCCTGGCCTGGGGCGCCTACAGCCCCGATTCGCAGATACGCGTGCGCTGCTGGACCTTCCGCGAGGACGAGCCGGTCGACGCCGCCTGGATGGCCGCCCGGGTCGCCGACGCCGTGGCCCGCCGCGCCGCGCTGGCCGGCCGCACCGACGCGGTGCGGCTGGTGTTCGGCGAGGCCGATGCCCTGCCGGGTTTCGTGGCCGACCGCTATGCCGGCCAACTGGTGGTCCAGTTCCTGGCCGCCGGGGTCGAGCGCTGGCGCGAGGCCCTGGTCGACGCGCTGGTGGCCGCCACCGGCTGCGCCGACGTGTACGAGCGCTCCGACGCCGCGGCGCGCGAGCGCGAGGGCCTGGCGCCCCGTACCGGCGTGCTCCGGGGGGCGCAACCGCCCGCCGAGGTGGAAATCGTCGAGGACGGCGTGCGCTACGGCGTGGACGTGGTCCACGGCCACAAGACCGGTTTCTACCTGGACCAGCGCGAGAGCCGGCGCCGGGTGGCGGAACTGGCCGCGCTGGCCGGGCCCGGCGCCACGGTGCTGAACTGCTTCTCGTACACGGGCGGTTTTTCGCTGGCGGCCATGCGCGCCGGGGCGGCCCGTGCCGTGTCGGTGGATTCGTCGGCCGACGCGCTGGCGATGGCCGCCCGCAACGCGGCCCGCAACGGCCTGACCGAAGCCGCCTTCGAGTGCCGGGTGTCCAAGGTGGCCGAGGCGCAGAAGGCGCTGGCCGCCGAAGGGCAGTTGTTCGACATCGTGGTACTGGACCCGCCCAAGTTCGCCCCCTCGGTGCACCACGTGGACAAGGCGGCGCGCGCCTACAAGGACGTCAACCTGAAGGGCATGAAGCTGGTCAAGCCGGGCGGCTATCTGCTGACCTTTTCGTGTTCGGGCGCCATCAGCGTGGACCTGTTCCAGAAGATCGTGGCCGGCGCCGCGGTGGACGCGCGCCAGGACTTCGTGCTGCTGGAGAGGCTGGCGGCGGGGATCGACCATCCCATGCGCATGACGCACCCCGAAGGCGAGTACCTGAAGGGGCTGTTGCTGCAGCGAGTCTAGGGCGTATGCGCCCGCTTTCGTCGCAAACGGTTACCAAAATCGGCCGGAAGGCTTGAATTCCCCCAAAGCGGCCCCATATCTCGCGTTTGCCGGTGGCGATTCGTGGTACACCGTCCGCTGCTTTTTACCTGGGGTCCGCCTCCAGGGGGAAAAAGCGGTTTGTGCCGCGGGGCGGACCGGGGGTTAGTCCGGGTTTGCCCTGGCAAAGCGGCTTGTGCTGTAATCCGGCCCCGCTTGGCGGGCCGAACGGAAGGAGCGACGCGTGGAGGATCTGGCCCGCGAGGCGATACGTGCCCAAGGCGCACGAGTCACCGCAACCCGGGTGCATGTCTTGGCGACCCTGATGGAGGCGGCAAGCGCGCTGTCGCACCAGGAGCTGTTCGACCGCATCGGGTCGTCGGTGTCGGTCGACCGGGTCACCGTGTACCGTGTGCTGGAGTGGCTGGTGCAGACCGGCCTCGCGCACCGCATCGCCGGGGAAGACCGAGTCTGGCGCTTCAGCGTCGCCCGGCCCGGCGACGATGCGGGAACGCCCCACGCGCATCACCATCACGGCGAGCTGCATGGGCACTTTCAATGCGATGTCTGCCGGCGCATGTTCTGTATCGATGCGCCGGTGGGTATCCAGCAGAATCTCGATCGCCTGCCCGACGGTTTCGAAGGGCGCGATGTGGAAATGGTCGTGCGCGGGCGCTGTCCCGCCTGCGTCCAGGCCGGCCGCGAAGCCGGCGACGAACGCAAAACGCATTGACGCGTCCCTGGACGCATGTGCAAGGAGCTGTATAGATGAAGGCTGCGGACAAAACACCGAAGCAGATTCCGGTCACTGTCCTGACGGGGTTCCTGGGCGCGGGCAAGACCACGCTGCTCAACCGGATTCTGACTGAGCACCATGGCCGCCGGATCGCCGTGATCGAGAACGAGTTCGGGCCCGAAGGCGTGGACAACGATCTCCTGATCCAGGACCGCGACGAACAGATCATCGAGATGAACAACGGCTGCGTGTGCTGCACGGTGCGCGGCGACCTGGTGCGCATCCTGATCGACCTGAAGGACAAGCAGCGCGCCGGCGCGCTGAACTACGAGCGGGTCATCATCGAGACCACCGGCATGGCCAACCCCGGCCCGGTGTGCCAGACCTTCTTCATGGAAGACGAGGTGGCCAGCTACTTCAGGCTGGATGCCGTCATCACCGTGGTGGACGCCAAGCACGGCATGCAGACGCTGGACGAGCAGCCCGAGGCGCTCAACCAGGTGGGTTTCGCCGACCGCCTGCTGGTTTCCAAGGTGGACCTGGTCGACGACGCCGACTACCAGGCCCTGCGTTCGCGCCTGGTGCACATCAACCCGCGCGCCACGATCACGCCGGTCAATTTCGGCGAAGTCGACCTGAAGGAAATCCTGGACATCAATGGCTTCAACCTGAACGCCATCCTGGACATCGACCCGGAGTTCCTGGCCGAGGAACATCCCGACGCCGCGGAGCACGGCCATGATCACGGGCACGATCATGGCCACGACCACGCTCACGAACATGGCGAGCAGTGCGCGGTCGACGGCTGCAGCGACCCCAGCCACCACCATGCGCACGGCCATCACCACCACCATCACGACGACGCCATCGGCGCCTTCGTGTTCAAGTCGGACAAGCCGTTCGACCCCATGCGCCTGGAGGAATTCCTGGGCGGCGTGGTGCAGGTGTACGGAACCGATTTATTGAGGTACAAGGGTATTCTGTACATGAGTGGCGTGAACCGCCGGATGCTGTTCCAGGGCGTGCACATGCTGATGGGAGCCGACGCCGGCCGGGCCTGGGCGCCGGGCGAGAAACGCGGCAGCAAGCTGGTCTTCATCGGCCGCAACCTGCCTCGCGATGTCTTCATGCACGGCCTGGAGCAATGTCTGGTGTAGGTCCCCCCCTACGCGCTGACGCGCGCCCCCCAGGGGGCGGCGCTGGCGGACCGGCGGAGCCGGATCCGCGGCGCCCACGGTGGGATACCCGGCTTGCCGGGAGCGATTGGAATATGCGGTGCTGTGTGGGAATTGGAAAGCCTTATTGATTCGCGCGGAGCATTTTCATGGCAACGAAAGCGTCGAGCAAAACCTTAAAAGTCACTCAGGAGGACGCGTTGGAAAACGTGATGACCAAGCCGGCTGAGGCCGTGCTCTCTGAAAAAGAGTTGTTGGCCATGCCCGAGGCCGACTATATGAACGAAGCGCAGCTTGCCTTTTTCAAGAGCCGGCTCCAGGAAATCGAACGCGAACTGCTGCAGAACGCCGGTGAAACCACCGAGCACCTGCGCGAGACGCCCTTCGTGCCGGATCCGGCCGACCGTGCCACGATCGAGGAAGAGCACGCCCTGGAACTGCGCACGCGCGACCGCGAGCGCAAGCTGCTGAAGAAGGTCCAGCAGGCCCTGGGCCGCATCGAGTCGGGCGAGTACGGCTGGTGCGAGGAAACCGGCGAGCCCATCGGCGTCGCCCGGTTGCTGGCGCGGCCCACGGCCACGCTGTCGCTGGAGGCGCAGCAACGCCGCGAACTGCGGCAGAAGCTGTACGGCGACTGACGCGATCGTCCGCGCGATCCGTATGAACGGCGCCTCTGGCGCCGTTTTTTTTTTCGCGAAAACTTGCTTTATCATGAAATATCAAGATAAATCATGATGGAATGGTCATGACCACAACCGTTCGGGAGAAATTCTCCTCTCAAGCCGCCCCTGAAGTGCTCGCCGCCTTGCGCCAGATCGCGGAAACCCAGGGACGCCAATTCCAGGCAGTGCTGGATGACGCATTGCGCGATTACATCGACAGGCAGCAAAAAGAACGTCCCCGCCGGCACGTCATGGCTGCGTTCGCGTCGAGTGTGGACGAATTCGACAGTCTGTATCGCGAACTGGCCAAGTAGACCGTGTCGCACGATTATCTGACCGTGGCGGACGTGCTGGGCATGCATGCGCTATTGATGCAGCGCTACGGTGGCGCGCCGGGCGTACGTGATCCGGGTGCGATCGAGGCGGCACTGTTTCGGCCGCAAACCGGCTATTACGAGGATATCGTGGCCGAAGCAGCCGCCCTGATGGAAAGCATGGCGATCCATCATCCGTTCGTGGATGGCAACAAGCGTATCGCTTTCGCCGCGGTCGACGTGTTCCTGCGCATCAATGGCTGGCGCCTGCAACGGCGGCCGGCGCGTATCCACAAGGAGATGATGCAGATGTTCGAGGCCGGAACGTTCGATATTGCCCATATCGATCCGTGGCTGCGCGGGTTTGCGATTTCCGGGGAATAAGGCTCAGGGCGGGAGACCCACCTCTTGAATCGGGCCCCCGTCGCCCCCACTATCCAGAAGTCGTTTTCGCTCGTCGGCCCGGCGCGCCAGCGCGGGGCCGCGGGCCCATCAGGAAGAGCAAATGGAACAATTCCACGGCACCACCATCATCAGCGTGCGCCGCGGCAACCGCGTTGCCCTGGGCGGCGACGGGCAGGTCACCCTGGGAAACATCGTCATGAAGGGCAGCGCCCGCAAGGTGCGCCGCCTGTACAAGGATTCGGTGCTGGCGGGCTTCGCCGGCGCCACGGCCGACGCCTTCACGCTGATCGAGCGTTTCGAGGGCAAGCTGGAAAAACACCAGGGGCACCTGCTGCGCGCGGCGGTGGACCTTACGCGTGACTGGCGCACCGACCGCGTGCTGCGCCGGCTGGAAGCCATGCTGATCGTGGCCGACCGGGACTCGACGCTGGTGCTGACCGGCAACGGCGACGTGCTGGAGCCCGAGCACGGCCTGGCGGCCATCGGTTCGGGCGGCGCCTATGCGCAGTCGGCCGGCCTGGCGCTGCTGCAGAACACCGACATGGCCCCCGAGGACATCGTCAAGAAGTCGTTGTCGATCGCGGGCGACCTTTGCATCTACACCAACCAGCATCACACCGTCGAGGTACTGGAATGAACATGATGACCCCCGGTGAGATCGTCTCCGAACTGGACAAGTACATCGTCGGCCAGGACCGCGCCAAGCGTTCCGTGGCCATTGCGCTGCGCAACCGCTGGCGCCGCCAGCAGGTGGCCGAGCCGCTGCGCCACGAGATCCACCCCAAGAACATCCTGATGATAGGCCCGACGGGCGTGGGCAAGACCGAGATCGCGCGCCGCCTGGCCAAGCTGGCCGACGCGCCCTTCGTGAAGGTCGAGGCGACCAAGTTCACCGAGGTGGGCTACGTGGGCCGCGACGTCGATACCATCATCCGCGACCTGGCCGAGGTGGCCGTCAAGCAGGTGCGCGAGGCGGAAATGCGCCGCGTGCGCACGCAGGCCGAGGACGCCGCCGAGGACCGCATCCTGGACGTGCTGGTCCCGCCCGCGCGCGACGCGATGGGCAATCCCCAGCGTGACGACAATGCCGCGCGCCAGACTTTCCGCAAGCGCCTGCGCGAAGGCCAGCTGGACGACAAGGAGATCGAGATCGAGGTGGCCCAGGCCGTGCCGCAGATGGAGATCATGTCGCCGCCGGGCATGGAGGAAATGACCGAGCAGATCCGCGGCATGTTCGCCGGCATGGCCCAGGGCAAGAAGAAGGTCCGCAAGCTGCGCATCAAGGAAGCCTTCAAGCTGCTGGTGGACGAGGAAGCCGGCCGCCGCGTGAACGAGGAAGAACTGCGCACCAAGGCGCTGGCCAGCGTCGAGCAGAACGGCATCGTGTTCCTGGACGAGGTCGACAAGATCGCCACCCGCCAGGAAACCAGCGGCTCGGACGTCTCGCGCCAGGGCGTGCAGCGCGACCTGTTGCCGCTGGTCGAGGGCACGACCGTCAACACCAAGTACGGCATGGTGCGCACGGACCATATCCTGTTCATCGCGTCGGGGGCTTTCCACCTGTCGCGGCCGTCGGACCTGATTCCCGAACTGCAAGGGCGCTTCCCGATCCGGGTCGAGCTCGATTCGCTGTCGGCCAAGGATTTCGTGCGCATCCTGTCCGAAACCGATGCCTCGCTGGTCAAGCAATACACGGCGCTGCTCGAGACCGAGGGCGTCCGGCTGGAGTTCACCGACGATGGCATCGAGCGCCTGGCCGAGCTGGCCTTCGCGGTGAACGAGAAGACCGAGAACATCGGCGCGCGCCGGCTGTACACGGTGATGGAAAAGCTGCTGGAGGAGCTGTCGTTCGACGCGACCCGCAAGAGCGGGGAAGTGGTGCGCATCGATACCGACTACGTCAACCGGCAGCTGGAAGAGGCCGCGGCGCACCAGGACCTGGCGCGCTACGTGTTGTAGGCCTTATTTCGGCTGGATGGCCGTGATCGTGTATTGGCCGTTGATCTTGTCGGCCGCGAAGCGCACGTTGTCGCCGGCCTTGATCTGGTTCAGCATCGAGGGGTCCGCCACCTTGAAGACCAGCGTCATGGCCGGCAGCTGAAGGTTGGAGATGGGGCCGTGCTTGAGGGTGACCTTGCCGTTCGCCGCGTCGATGCGGCGCACCTCGCCTTCGGCATTGAGCGCCTGCGCAAGCGCGGCGCCCGCGGTCAGCGCGAGGGCGGCGACCGTGGCGATCAGGGCGAGTAGACGTTTCACTGCGTTCTCCTTCTGGCGATAGGGCGGCAGGCAGGCCGCCGATACCCGGAATGCTAACAGGCTGCGCCGGCGGGCCGCCCCGGTACGGGGATTGGTTTCATCCGTTGCAGGTGTGCTCGGCCAGGCCGCGCGTGCCCATGCCGGGGGTCGCCAGGCCGCTCAGGATGGGGCAGTCCGGACGGTGGTCGCCGTGGCAGTGGGAGGCGAGCTGCTCCAGCGTGGCCTTCATGGCCTGTAGACCACGGATCTTCTCGTCCAGTTCATCGATGTGCGCGCAGGCCAGGCGCTTGACCTCGGCGCTGGGCCGGCCGCGGTCGTTCCACAGTTCCAGCAGCGTCCCGATCTGGGGAATGGAAAAGCCCAGGTCGCGCGCGTTGCGGATGAACTGCAGCATATGGACATCGCTTTCGCCATAGAGCCGGTAGCCGGACTCGGTGCGGTGGGCGGGCGGTATCAGTCCTATGGATTCGTAATGCCGGATCATCTTGGCCGAAACGCCCGAGGCGTCGGAAGCCTGTCCTATGTTCAGCGCCTGCATGTCGATCTCCTTACCAGGGTGGAGAAGATTCTAGACCTTGCCATCATGTCAAGGTAAATACGGCCGTTCCCCCGTATTTCAAGCCTGGCGGGCGTCTGTGGAAAAGCCTGGGGGCAAGGCTGTGGAAAGCCTTTGGAAATCCCTGTGGACAACTTGTGGGAAACGGTGTGGAAAGGCTGTGGGCAAGCTGTGGGTTTCCTGGGGAAAGCAGGTGGAAAACCGGGGTGTTTCATGTGGAAAAGCTGTGTGGAACCTTGTGGGAAAGCCGTGGACAGCCCTGCGGACAAGCCTGGGGAAAAGGCCGGGACAAGTCCGGTATAACGGCGGGATATCCTGTGGACGGAATCCGGCGGGCGCAGTGGCTACAATTGAGCCTGTTTGTCCATTCCTTCCCTCAGGCGCGCCGCCATGACCGACACCAACCAAGCAGATTCCTCGTCTTCCGAACACGGGCCGCTGGCTACGCTCACGCCCCGGATCAAGGCCGGCGTATTGGCAGAAGCCTTGCCGTACATCCGCCGTTTCCATGGCAAGACGATCGTGGTCAAGTACGGCGGCAACGCCATGACGGAAGAGCGGCTGCAGCGCAGCTTCGCGCACGACGTGGTGCTGCTCAAGCTGGTGGGCCTCAATCCCATCGTCGTGCACGGCGGCGGCCCGCAGATCGACGACGCGCTCAAGCGCGTCGGCAAGCAGGGCACCTTCGTGCAGGGCATGCGCGTGACCGACGCCGAGACCATGGAAGTGGTGGAGTGGGTGCTGGGCGGCCAGGTCCAGCAGGACATCGTGATGATGATCAACGAGTTCGGCGGCAAGGCCGTGGGCCTGACCGGCAAGGACGGCGGCCTGATCCGCGCCCGCAAGATGCTGATGCCCGACAAGAACAACCCCGGCGCGCAGCTGGACCTGGGCTTCGTGGGCGAGATCGCGTCGGTCGACCCGTCGGTGGTGAAGGCGCTGCAGGACGACCAGTTCATCCCCGTCATCTCGCCCATCGGCTTCGGCGAGGATGGCATGGCCTACAACATCAATGCCGACCTGGTGGCCGGCAAGATCGCCGAGGTGCTGCACGCCGAGAAGCTGATCATGATGACCAACACCCCGGGCGTGCTGGACAAGAACGGCAACCTGCTGACCGGCCTGACCGCCAGCAAGATCGATGAATTGTTTGCCGACGGCACCATCTCGGGCGGCATGCTGCCCAAGATCTCGTCGGCCCTGGAAGCCGCCAAGAGCGGCGTCAATTCCGTCCACATCGTCGACGGCCGCGTCGAGCACTGCCTGCTGCTGGAAATCCTGACCGCGCAAGGCGTGGGCACGATGATCAAAAGCCACTAGTAGAAGGCCCCCCCGTACGCGCTTACGCGCGCCCCCCAGGGGGCGGCACTGGCGGACCGGCGGAGCCGGATCCGCTGTGCCCTGGCAAGTCATCGGTTGGTCGAGGGTGTTTTTCTTTTTATGAGTCAGGATATTTCTACGCAAGGCCCCCCATCTTCTTCCGACCCAGGATGCGGCGGATCCGGCTCCGCCGGTCCGCCCGCATCGCCCCCTGGAGGGCGCGCGCAGCGCGTAGGGGGGGACCTCTACGTCAGCGAGATAGCCGCGGCGGTTACCGGGGTGCCTTCGGTGGCGTCGGCGCCGCGGCGGCAGGTGCGGCGGCCGTTGAGCCGGGTACGGGTGACGCGGCGGCCGGCGGCGGTGGGAAAGGGGGAGCCGGTCTGGTTCTTCGACCTGGACAACACGCTGCACGATGCCTCGCACGCCATCTTCTCGCACATCGACCTGTCGATGACGCAGGCGGTCATGGAGACGCTGAACGTGTCGGAAGAGGAAGCCCATGTGCTGCGCAAGCGGTATTGGCAGCGCTACGGCGCGACGCTGATCGGCATGGTCCGGCACCACGGCGTGTCGCCGGCGGAGTTCCTGCACCGCAGCCACAGCTTCGACATCCGGCCGCTGGTGCGCGCCGACAAGGATTTGCGTAACCGGTTGTCACGGCTGCCCGGACGCAAGATCCTGTTGACGAACGCGCCACACAATTACGCCCGCACCATCCTGCGCCACCTCGGCATCCTGCACTGCTTCGACAGCCTCTGGGCGGTCGAGGACATGCGCTTCCATGGCGAATTCCGGGTCAAGCCTTCACCGGCCCTGATGCGCCACGTCATGGCGATGGAAGGAGTAAGCGCTAACAATTCTGTGCTGGTCGAAGACACGTCGGCCAATCTTCGCGGCGCCCGCAAGGCCGGCATGCGCACGGTCCACGTCCGCCATCCGGGCACGCCGTTCGCCAAGACGCATCGAGGACGCCCGCTTTTCATCGACCTTCAAGTAAACTCCGTCAGTCACTTGTTGTTACAGCGTCGCGCCCTGCGCCGTAGTTAGCCGTTTCCGCTGGAGGCGGCCCTGCGAAGCGGGCGATTTTTCCTCCTTTGCACGGAAACCCACCGCGACATGGCCTCTAGCAAGACGGGCGAGCGCAAGACCCAGATCCTTCAGATGCTGGCCGAGATGCTCGAGCACCCCAAGGGCGAACGCATCACCACCGCGGCGCTGGCCGCGCGTCTCCAGGTTTCCGAAGCCGCGCTGTACCGGCATTTCGCCAGCAAGGCGCAAATGTTCGAGGGCTTGATCGATTTCATCGAAAGCTCGGTGTTCGGCCTGTTCAACGTGATTTCCGAATCCGAGACCAGCGGCCTCGCGCAGGCGCGCAAGGCCATCCTGATGCTGCTGACCTTCGCCGAGCGCAACAAGGGCATGACGCGGGTGCTGATCGGCGACGCGCTGGTGTCCGAGGACGAGCGGCTGCAGGAACGCATGAACCAGTTCCTGGACCGCATCGAGGCCTCGCTGCGGCAGTGCCTGCGCAACGCGCTGGCCTTGAACGAACTGCCTCCCACCGACGACATCCACGCCCGCGCCAGTCTGATCCTGCACTTCATCCTGGGGCGCTGGCAGCGCTACGCCAAGAGCGGCTGGAAGAAGTCGCCGTCGGAGTTCCTGGACGTGCAGATCCAGATCATGCTGGCCTGATCGCCGCGGTCCGGGCGGTCAATCGCGGCTGGTGCCTTCCCAGCCGCTTTTCGAGATGTCGAACACCACGCCGAAGGGATCCTTGAACTTCTTCTCGAAGTTCTTCTTCTCCGGATCGTTGCCGAGCGAGAAGAAGAACTTGCCGCCCGCGGTCTCGATCCGGCGTTCGGCCTCGGCCAGGTCGTCGACCTGGAAGCCGAAGTGGTGCACGCCGGCAAAGCCGCTGGACGGCGCCAGCGGATGGCCTTCCTTGTACTGCAGCAGCGCCAGGTTGGTGCTGCCGTCCGACAGATAGATGCCCGAGCCCATTTCCAGGTCGTCGCGCCCGACGCGCTTCATGTCGAAGGCGGTTTCGTAGAAAGTGGCGGCTGCCTCGAGATCGGGGACGACCAGCGCGATGTGCTTGATCTTCATGGGGACCTCCCAGGGCGGGCGCCGATACCGGTTCAGGAAGCGGGAGGATGCGCGGGGCGCCCGCCGCATACCGGGCAGCCCGCGTCCCGGCCCACCCGTACTTCGTGCCACTTCATCGCCAGCGCGTCCAGCATCAGCAGGCGCCCCGACAGGCTGGTGCCTATGCCCGCCACCAGCTTGATCGCCTCGGCAGCCTCGGTCGAACCGACGATGCCCACCAGCGGTGCGAATACACCCATGGTGGCGCAATTGATTTCGTCCACGTCCTCGCCATCGGGAAACAGGCAGTGGTAGCAGGGCGCGTCGTCCCGCCGCAGGTCGAACACGCCGACCTGGCCGTCGAACCGGATGGCCGCGCCCGAGACCAGCGGCTTGCGGTGCCGGACACAGGCGCGGTTGATGGCGTGGCGGGTGGTGAAGTTGTCGGTGCAGTCCAGCACGATGTCGGCGGCCGCCACCTGGGCGTCCAGCGCCTCGTCCATCAGCCGCTGGGTCAGGGCCTGGACGGCGACCTCGGGGTTGATGGCGGCCAGCGTCTGCTTGCCGGATTCGGCCTTGTAGCGGCCCACGCGGTCGGTGGTATGCAGGATCTGGCGCTGCAGGTTGGTCAGGTCGACGGTGTCGTCGTCGGCCAGCACCAGGTTGCCCACGCCGGCCGAGGCCAGGTAGAACGCGGCGGGCGAACCCAGGCCGCCCGCCCCGACGATCAGGGCACGCGCCTCCAGGAGGCGCTGCTGCCCTTCGATGCCGATTTCGTCCAGCAGCACATGCCGCGAATAGCGCAGTAGCTGCTCGTCGTTCACTTGGCCGGCGCGGGAACGGGTTGCTCGGGCGGCGCGGGGACGGGCGCGGCGGGCTTCTCGTCCTTCGTGGCGTCCTTGGCTTTCTCGGCGGGGGTCTTGTTCCGTTCGGCCAGTTCGGCGGCGGCCTTGGCCACGTCTTCGGCCTTGGCCAGCTGCACCGGCTTGCCGGCCAGCAGGTTCAGCGCCTGCGCGAGCTGGAAGTCGTCGGCGCTGCCGAACTCGATAGGCTTGATGGTCTTGCGCTCGGCGGCCTTGGCCGGATCCTGCGCGGCCGACTTGATCTCGCCGTTGGGGTCCTTGTCGTTCAGCAGGTGCTTGGCCAGGTCGGCTTCGCGCGGCCGCTCGTACAGGTCGCCTTCGGGCGTGTCGGTGACCGGGTAGTCGGGCACGATGCCCTTGGCCTGGATGGACCGGCCGTTGGGCGTGTAGTAGCGAGAAGTGGTCAGCTTGATGGCCGAATCGCGCGAGATCGGCAGGATGACCTGCACCGAGCCCTTGCCGAAGGTCTGGGCGCCCAGCACCCGCGCGCGCTTCTGGTCCTGCAGCGCGCCGGCCACGATTTCCGAGGCAGAGGCCGAGCCGGCGTTCACCAGCACCACCATGGGCACGGTCTTGGTCCAGGCCGGCAGGCGCTTGATGTAGTCGTCGCTGCTGCGCAGGTAGTCGGCCGGGTTGGTCTGGTACTTGCGCTTGGCGTCGGCGGTGCGGCCGTCGGTGGAGACCACCAGGGTGTTCTGCGGCAGGAAGGCGGCCGAGACCGCGATCGCGCTGTGCAGCAGGCCGCCCGGGTCGTTGCGCAGGTCCAGCACCAGCGCCTTCGGCACGCCGCTCCTGCCCAGGCGTTCGAGGTGGGTGGCGAGGTCGGCGCCCGTCTGTTCCTGGAACTGGGCGATGCGCACGTAGGCGGTATTGCCGTCCAGCATCTTGCTGCGCACGCTCTGGACCTTGATGACGTCGCGCTCGATCTTGACGACGATGGGCTGCGCCTCGTTCTTGCGCACCAGCGTCAGCGTGATCGAGGTCTTGGGCTTGCCGCGCATCAGCTTGACCGCGTCGTTCAGCAGCAGGCCCTTGGTGGACTTGTCGTCGATCCTGATGATGAGGTCGCCCGCCTTGACCCCCGCGCGCGCGGCGGGGGTGTCCTCGATGGGCGAGATGACCTTGACGAAGCCGTCCTCGGTGCCGACCTCGATGCCCAGGCCGCCGAACTCGCCCTGCGTGGCGGTCTGCATCTCGCGGTAGGCGTCGGCGTCCAGGTAGGCCGAGTGGGGGTCGAGGTCGGACAGCATGCCGGCGATGGCGCCGTCGATCAGCTTCTTGTCTTCGACCGGCTCGACGTAGTTGTTCTTGATGGTGGCGAAGACATTCGAGAACTGCCGGAGTTCTTCCAGCGGCAAGGGGCCGCGGGTTTCCCGCTGCGCCACGGCGGTGATGCCCAGGCTGACCAGGACGCCGGCGACCACGCCCAGGCTGACCAGGCCGATACTGCGAACTTTACTCTTGCTGCCCATGTATTCCTCCGGGCCCCGGTTCGGGACGTCAAGCTTTGACATCCCAGGGCCTCGCGGGTTCTCGTCGATAGGTTGAATGTGCTGGGGAAGGCGCGCAAACGCGCGTGCGATCAGGATATCCGGGTAGGGGGGTCAGCGCAACGAGGCCCACCGCAGCGGGTCGAACGGCGCGCCTTTGTGCCGCAGTTCAAAGTATAGGCCCGATTCCGCCTGCCCTCCGGTGGCGCCCACGTTGGCCACGATGTCGCCGCCCTTGACGTCGTCGCCGACGTGGCGAAGCACCGACTGGTTGTTGCCGTAAATCGACAGGTACTGGCTGCCGTGGTCGATGATCAGGAGGTTGCCGAAGCCCCGCAGCCAGTCCGCGAAGACCACCTTGCCGGCGGCCACGGCCCGCACTTCGGTGCCTTCGCTGGCGCGGATGAAGACGCCCTTCCAGGTGCCGCCCTCGCCGCGGGCGGCGCCGAAGCGGCCGACGATGTCGCCCCGCACGGGCAGGCGCAGGCGGCCGCGCAGTTTCTCGAACTGGCCGGCCAGCGAGGCGTCGGGCAGGGAGTCGTTGCGTGCCACCGCGCGCTCCGGCGGCGGCTCGGGGGGCGGAGGCGGGGGCGGCTTGCCCGCTTCGCGGGCGGCCTGTTCGGCCGCGCGCTGCGCGGCGGCCCGCCTGGCCGCTTCCTCGGCCCGGCGGGCGAGTTCCGCCTTGCGCGCCTGCTCGGCCTTGCGGCGGGCTTCCTCGGCGCGCCTGGCCAGCATGCGGGTCAGGTCCTCGATCACGCGCGACAGGCGCTGTTCGTCGCGCGCCAGGCTGGCCGCCTGGCGGCGCTGGCTGCTCAGCTTGGACGAGATGTCGGCCAGCACCTTGCGGCGCTGGTCGGACTGCTTGAGCAGTTCCTGGCGCTGGTTGTTTTCCTCGGACGCCAGTTGTTCGAGCTCGTCGCGCTTGGTGTCGGCCTGGGCACGCAGCCGGGCCAGCTCCTCCAGTTCGCCCTGCAGCTCGGTCACGGTGTTGGCCCGGGCCTGGGCGATATAGCCCAGGTAGGCCAGGTTGCGGTTCAGACGCTGCGGGTCGTCGCCCGACAGCAGCGCGCCCCAGGGCGTGAGCCCGCCCACCGCATACTGGCGGCGCAGCAGGTCGGCCAGGTGGGCCTGGCGCTGGGCCAGGTTCTTTTCCTTCTCGGCGATGGCCTGCTTCTGGCGCTCGAGTTCGGCGTTGGCGCGGCGCTGGGCGTTGCCCAGCTCGACCAGCCGGCGGTTGACCTTGGAGATGGTCTGTTCCGACTCCTTCAGGGCGTCGGCCGCATCGGCGTGTTCTTCCTCGCCCTCGGCGATGTCCTTCTTGAGCGCCTCCAGCCGCTTGCGCAGGGCTTCGCGCTCGCGCGCCACGGCGGCCGGGTCGGAGGGCGCCTTGCCCGCGTCGGCGGCGGCCGCGGCAAGCGGCCAGCCCGCCGCAGCGGGCAGTGCGATCAGCAGTATCGCCGCGAGCCGCTTCACTTGGCCTTGGCCTTTCCTTGCGCGGCCACGGCGGCCATGGCGGCGGCGATTTCGTCCGCGTTGCCCAGGTAGTAGTGGCGGATGGGCTTGAGATCGTCGTCCAGTTCGTAGACCAGCGGCTGGGCGGTGGGGATGTTCAGGCCCACGATGTCGTCGTCGGAGATGCCGTCCAGGTGCTTGATCAGCGCGCGCAGGCTGTTGCCGTGGGCGGCGATCAGCACCCGCTTGCCGGCCCTCAGCGACGGGGCGATGGTCTCGTTCCAGTAGGGCACGACCCGGGCCACGGTGTCCTGCAGGCACTCGGTGGCCGGCAGCTCGCTGGCGGGCAGCGCGGCGTAGCGGGGGTCGAAGCGCGGATGGCGCTCGTCGTCGGCCGCCAAGGGGTTCGGGGCGATGGCGTAGGCGCGGCGCCAGACCAGCACCTGTTCCTCGCCGTACCGGGCGGCGGTCTCGGCCTTGTTCAGGCCCTGCAGGGCGCCGTAGTGGCGCTCGTTCAGGCGCCAGCTGTGCTCGATCGGCAGGTACATGTGGTCCATGGCGTCCAGGGCGATCCACAGGGTGCGGATGGCACGGCGCAGGACCGAGGTGTAGGCCAGGTCGAAGTCGTAGCCTTCCTGCTTGAGCAGTTCGCCCGCCTTGCGGGCCTCTTCCCGGCCCTTGTCCGTCAGATCGACGTCGGTCCAGCCGGTGAAGCGGTTTTCAAGGTTCCATTGGCTTTCGCCGTGACGCATCAGTACGAGTTTGACCATGTCCCAGGAGCGCAGGGGCGCTGCGCGTAAAGGTTGAATACAATTCGGCTGCCCGCCCGAAAACGGCGGGGACGGACGGCAGCCCGTTGAAAAAGCGGCTGCCTATCCCGACATTTTATAATCCTGCGGCATTGTCTTTGCCGTGGGACCGGAATCGGGCCGCCGCAACGGCAAAAATCCGGCGGATCATGTGGTTTTCCCGCCGTTTTGCGAATTCGTAAGCGCGCGTAACGTCAGGCTTTCCGGCCGGCGGGACGTGTGTTCCCCTCACCAGGTTTCCAGGGTCCGCCGTGAAATTCATCCTCGACAACATTCTCCTGATCGCATTGGCCCTCGTCTCGGGCGGCATGCTGCTGTGGCAATCGCTGCGGGGCGGCCAGGCCGGCGGGGCCATGAGCGCGGCCGAGGCCACGGCCGCGGTCAACCAGCGCCAGGCGGTGTTCGTCGACGTGCGTCCGGCGGCCGATTTCTCAGCCGGCCACATCGCCCAGTCGCGCAGTGTGCCGCTGGCCGACCTGGCGCAGAAGGCGTCGGGCCTGCCCAAGAACAAGCCGCTCATCCTGGTGGGCAGCAACGGCCGCGACGCAGCCAAGGCGGTGGCCCAGTTCAAGGCCCAGGGTTTCGCCGAAGTCAGCAGCCTGTCGGGCGGCCTGTCCGGCTGGGTGCAGGCGGGCATGCCCATTGCGAAGGGATAGCGCCATGCAGAAAGTCCTGATGTATTCGACGGGGTATTGCCCCTTTTGCATGCGCGCCGAGATGCTGCTCAAGCAGCGCGGCGTGCAGGAGATCGAGAAGGTGCGCATCGACGCCGAGCCCGAGCGCCGGGCCGAGATGATCGAGCGCACCGGCCGGCGCACCGTGCCGCAGATCTACATCGGCGACACGCATGTGGGCGGGTTCGACGAACTCGCCGCGCTCGACCGCGCCGGCGGGCTGCAACCCCTGCTTGCCGGCCAGGCTACCCAGGGCCATTGATTTCGTTGTGGCCGGGGCGTGTCCCCGGCATGTTCTTTTGGTGCATACGTTTCGGCTCCGCGCTTACCGGGGGCCGGGTCCAGCCAGCAGGCTTTCCGTTTCCAGACTTTCTCCCATGTCCGACAATCAAGAGCAGCAAGCCCCCGTGTTCAACATCCAGCGCGTCTACCTGAAAGACCTGTCGCTGGAGTTGCCCAACGCGCCCCAGATCTTCCTGGAAACCGAGCAGCCCGGTGTCGAGGTCGCCATCGACGTCGGCGCCCAGGCCCTGGCCGAGACCGTCTTCGAAGTGGTGGTGACCGCCACCGTGACCACCAAGGTCGGCGACAAGGTCCTGTACCTGGTCGAAGGCAAGCAGGCCGGCATCTTCGAACTGGCCAACATTCCGCTGGAACAGCTCGACCCCATCCTGGGCATCGCCTGCCCCGGCATCATCTACCCCTACCTGCGCAGCAACATCGCCGACGCCATCACCCGCGCGTCGATGGCGCCGCTGCACCTGGCCGAGGTCAACTTCCAGGCCATCTACGAGCAGCGCGTGGCCCAGGCGGCCGCCGAGCAGCAAGTGGCCCAGGCCGGCAACGACGCCGGCCTGATCCTGCCGCCGGGCACCAAGCACTGAGCGGCGCCAGCACCATGGCGGACATGGCGCCGGGCCTGCGCGTCGCCGTCCTGGGGGCCGGCAGCTGGGGCACGGCCCTGGCCGCCGCCTGCGCCCGCGGCCATGCCACCATGCTGTGGGCGCGCCGGCCCGAACTGGCGCGCCGTATCGCCGATACCCGCGAGAACGCCGACTACCTGCCCGGGGTCGCGCTGCCGCAGGATCTGCGCTGCACCAGCGACCTCGATGACCTGTTCGGGCACCTGAGCGGCGCCGAGCGTCCGCTGCTGATCCTGGGCGTGCCGGTGGCCGGCATGGAGCAGGCCTGCCGCGAGGTGGCGGCGGGCGTGGTCCGCCACGGCATGGGCGATCTGGCCGTGGCCTGGACCTGCAAGGGCCTGGACGCGGACACCGGGCGCCTGCCGCACGCCATCGCCGAGGCGGCGTTCGCCGGCACGGCGGGCATCTCCACCGGGGTGTTGTCCGGGCCGTCCTTTGCCCGCGAGGTGGCCCGGGGCCTGCCGGTGGCGCTGACCATCGCCAGCGCCAGCGCGGAACTGCGCGGCCGCGTCACCGAAGCGCTGCACGGCGGCGCGATCCGTGTCTACGGCAGCGAGGACATCGTCGGCGTCGAGGTCGGCGGCGCCGTCAAGAACATCATGGCCATCGCCTGCGGCATCGGCGACGGCCTGGGCATGGGCGCCAATGCCCGCGCCGCCCTGATCACCCGCGGCCTGGCCGAGATGACGCGCCTGGGCGTGGCCCTGGGAGCGCAGGCCGATACCTTCTCCGGCCTGACCGGGCTGGGCGACCTGATCCTGACCGCCACCGGGGACCTGTCCCGCAACCGCCACGTCGGCCTGGAGATCGGCCGCGGCCGGTCGCTGGACGAGATCCTGGGCGACATGACCCAGGTGGCCGAGGGCGTGCGCTGCGCGCCGGCCGTGCGCGACCTGGCCCGCCGCTGCGGGATCGAGATGCCGATCACCGAGGCCGTCTGCGCGGTATTGTTCGACCGCGTGCCCCCGGCGCAGGCGGTGTCGCGCCTGCTGGCTCGTGATCCGAAAGTAGAAGGAAACTAGATGGATGCGGTTTGTGTGTATTGCGGTGCCAGTGCCGGGAACGATCCTTTCTTTGCCGAGGTGGCGCGCGACTTCGGGCGCGCGGTGGCGGGGCGGGGAATGCGGCTGGTGTATGGCGGCGGCAGTGTCGGGTTGATGGGGCACGTGGCCAATGCCGCGCTCGAGGCGGGCGGACAGGTGACCGGCATCATTCCCGAGCGGCTGTGGGAAAAGGAAGTCGGGCACAAGGGCCTGACCGACATGTACGTCGTGCCCACCATGCACGCCCGCAAGGCCCGCATGGTCGAACTCTCGGACGCCTTCGTCGCGCTGCCCGGCGGCTTCGGCACGCTGGACGAGCTTTTCGAGGTGCTGACCTGGCAACAGATCGGCTACCACTCCAAGCCGGTGGGGTTGCTCAACGCCAACGGCTATTACGATGCCTTGCTTGCCTTCGCGCGCCATGCCCATGAACAGGGTTTCGTGCGCGCGGTGCATCTCGAGGCGCTGATCGTCGACACCGATATCGACCGCCTGCTGGACCGCCTGGCCAGCGCGCAGCCGGTACATGTGGACCGATGGGTCAAGAACAGCGACGCGGTCTGAAGCACTCCCGCCCGCCAGTCCAACACCAAATAACGGAGATATCCATGCATTCTTCCGCCTCTTCCGCGTCGGCCCTGCGCCGCCGCCTGCTCGGCGCGGCCGCGGCCGCCGGCCTGATGGCCGCCGCCCCGGCCTTCGCCCAGCACGACTGGCCCAGCCGTCCCATCAAGCTGGTCGTGCCGTTCCCGGCCGGCTCGTCGCCCGACATCATCGCGCGCGTGATCTCTCAGCCGCTGGCCAAGCAGCTCGGCCAGGCGATCGTGATCGACAACAAGCCCGGCGCCGGCGGCAACATCGGTACCGGCACGGTGGCCCACGCCACGCCTGACGGCTACACCATGCTGTTCACCATCAACGGACCGCTGGCCACCGCTCCCGCGCTCTACACCAAGCTCAACTACGATCCGCTGAAGGACCTGGCGCCCGTCACGCTGGTCGCCACCAGCCCCAACGTGCTGGTCGTGCCGCCCTCGCTGAACGTCGACTCGGTCGGCGCCTTCACCTCGCTGGTGAAGAAAGAGCCCGGCAAGCTCAATTTCGGCACCGTCGGCGCCGGCAGCTCCGCCCATCTGGCGATGGAACTGCTCAAGGGCAAGGAAAACCTGGACATCCTGCACGTGCCGTACGCCGGCTTTCCGCAGGTCGTGACCGCCATGCTGGGCGGCCAGGTGCAGGCCGGCTTCATGGTGCCCGCCATCGCCATGCCGCAGGTGCGCGACGGCAAGCTCAAGGCCCTGGCGGTGACCAGCACCAAGCGCAGCCCGGCGCTGCCCGACCTGCCGACCATGGCGGAGCAGGGCGTGCCCGATTTCGAGGTGATCTCCTGGCAGGCCATCCTGGTGCCCGCCGGCACGCCGCAGCCTATCGTCGACCGGCTGAACAAGGAACTGGTGCAGATCATCAAGAGCGAGGAAGTGCAGAAGCAGCTGACCGCCCAGTACTTCACCGCCGCGCCGTCCACCCCGGCCGAGCTGACCGCGCTGATCAAGAAGGAACAGCAGACGCTGGGCGCGGTGATCAAGCGCCTGAACCTGACGCTGGATTGAGGCGGGGTATTCCTGCCCGCAGGCACGGCGCCCTTCGGGGCGCCGTTTTTCTTGGGGCTTCAGGCCGGATGCGCCGCCTGTGCCACCATGTACGCGCCAGCGGCGGCCAGGACCAGGCCGGCGATGCGCGCCACCCGCAGTCCGCCGGGAGCGAAGCGTTCGCCGGCCGTGGCCGCCGTGGCGATCGCCATGGCCCGCCAGTCCATCATGCCGACGGCGAGCAGGCTGGCGGTCAGGCCGGCGCAGGATGCGCCGCAGCGCAGGCCCAGCCGCAGTCCGTGGCGCCATGCCGCGCCGGGACGCGCGCAGGGCAAGCCGGCGCAGTCATCCAGGCGGCAACTGGCCAGGTAGCGGGCCTTGAACGCGGTGAACTGGAACAGGCCGCCCGCCAGGACGGCCAGGCCCGCCGCGGCGGGGCCCAGGCGCGCCAGCGCGGGGACCTGCGCCTGCAGCGCGGCCAGGGCGGCACCCAGCGGAAACACCAGGAGGCCGATCAGCGTCCACGTGCAGAAGTAGCCCAGGCCGGCCATCGCGGCCAGTCCGTCCGCGTGGCGCGAGCCGGTGTCATGCAGCCGGCGGCGGTAGCGCCATAGCGCGGGCGCGACGACGGGCAGCATCATCGCCACCGCCATGGCCGTCCACATGCCCAGGAAGGCCGCGAGCACGCCGGCCCACGTCCCGCCCGGTGGCGGCAGCCAGGACATCGCCGCCATGTTGCCGCACAGTACGGCCATGCCGGCCATGGCCCGCATGGCGGCGTTCCAGGCCAGGACGGCGGCGGCCATCGCCAGCACCATGCCGCCGAGCAGGCGCGGGCCGGCATGCCGCCATGCGGGCGCCGGCGCCGTTCCCGATTCAGCGTCCGGCGTACTCATCGCGGCGGCGCCACCACACGCCCTGCTCGTTGCGGCCCAGCGGCGCGCGGTCCAGCCACTGGTACATGCCCCAGAGCCCGTCCAGCCCGCGCGCGTAGGTGGAATAGGTGTGGTAGACGGTGCCGTCCTGGATTGCGAAGGCGCTCATGCCGGGGCGTTCGCGCAGGTAGGTGTTGGTGTCGGTGCTGCACATCGCGGCCAGGCGGCCCTCGGGGCTCTGGCCGGTGTCGGCGGGGGCCGGGTGGCATCCGCAGGCGGGTTCGCGCCGGTAGTTGTAGTCGATTCCCTGCTCGAACTGCTGGGCTTCGGTGTGCGAGGCGCTGAAGTCGAAGTTGAAGTCGGCGTCCCGGGACGAGGCCCAGGGGAAGCGCCAGCCCATGCGCTGCTTGTATGCCCGCAGCTTGGCCAGCGGCGCGCGCGAGACCGCCATCAGCATGACGTCGTGGTTGGCCAGGTGGACGGCGAAGCCGTCGAAGCTGTCGGCGATCGACGAGCAGGATGGGCATCCGGCCTGGTAGTCGGGGCCGAACATGAAGTGGTAGACGAGCAGTTGCGAGCGTCCCTGGAAGAGATCGGCCAGCGAGGCGCTGCCCTGGTCGGTGTCGAAGCGGTAGTCCTTGCCGATCGCCACCCAGGGCAGCGCCCGGCGCCGCTGCGCCAGCTCGTCCGACCTGCGCGTCAGGGCCTTCTCGGCCTCCAGCAGGTCCAGCCGCGCGGCCAGCCATTCTTCCCGTGTGCCTGTCGTGTGTCGCATCGTTTTCTCCTTGGATTTCCCGTCGATCGCGCCCGGTTGGCGCGACGTATCTGCGGGGGGCGTGTGCTAGATTAGGATCGGGCCGCCGCACGGCGGGAGTGACAAATGTGGCGGGATTCGGATGGATGCATCGATTGCCGAGGCCGCCCAGGCGCTGGCCGCGGGCGATCCCTTCGGGGCCTTGAATCGCGTGGCGCTGCGCGACGATCCGCCGGCGCTGGCGCTGCGCGGGATCGCGATGGCCCAACTGGGCGAGTTCGCGCGCGCCCGGATGCTGGTGCGGCGGGCGGCCGCTGCCTTCGGGCACAAGCAGCCCCTGGCCCGTGCGCGCTGCATCGTGGCCGAGGCCGAGATCGCGTTGGCCTCGCGCGAGCTGGCCTGGCCCGACAAGGCGCTGGCGGCCGCGGGCGCCACACTCGAAGCGCATGGCGACCTGGCCAACGTCGCGCACGTGCGCCAACTGGAAATCCGGCGCTGCCTGCTGATCGGCAGGCTGGACGAGGCCGAACGGCTGCTGGCCGGGGTCGATGCGGGCCCGCTGACGGCCGCGGCGGCGGCCATCCACGAGTTGCTGGCGGCGGGCATCGCGATGCGGCGCCTGCGGACCGCCGTCGCCCGCGCCGCGTTGGCGCGCGCGGAACAGGCCGCCAGCCGCGCCGGCATCCCCGCGCTGCAAGCCGAGGTCCGACAAGCCTCCGCCGTGCTGGACATGCCCGCCGCCCGGCTGGCGTGGCGGGGGGAAGCGCGCCTGATCGCGCTGGCCGAGGTGGAAGCGCTGCTGGCCTCGGACGCGCTGGTGGTCGACGCCTGCCGCCACGCGGTGCGCGAGGCGGGGCAGGTGGTCCCGCTGGCGCGGCGGCCGGTGCTGTTCGCGCTGGCGCGCGCGCTGGGCGAGGCCTGGCCCGCCGACGTGGCGCGCGAAACATTGATCGAACGCGCCTTCCGCGCCCGGCATCCGGACGAGACGCATCGCGCGCGGCTGCGCGTGGAGATGGGCCGCTTGCGCAAGGCGCTGGCGGGGTTGGCGGACGTGGCGGCGACCCGGCACGGCTTCGCGCTGGCGCCGCGTCGGGCGCGCGATGTCGCGGTGCTGACCCGGCCGGTCGAAGGGCCGCATGCGCCGGTGCTGGCCTTGCTGGCGGACGGCGAGTCATGGTCGAGTTCGGCCCTGTCGCTGGCGCTGGGCGCCAGCCAGCGCACCGTGCAGCGGGCCCTGGACGAACTGGCCGAGGCGGGCCGGGTGCAGGCCACCGGACGGGGGCCTGCCCGCCGCTGGCTGATGCCGCCGGTGCCGGGCTTCGCGACAACCTTGTTACTCCCGGCCGTGCTGCCGCAGGGCTAGGATGCCTCCATGGACATCCTCTTTCTTTCCTCTTCCAGGGAGCAGACGCCATGAAGACATCGACAGCCCACATTCTTCGCGAATATGGTCCTTTCCCCGAGACCGACGCCGTGCACGGCGTGACCTATGACGGCAAGAACGTCTGGTTCGCCGTCGGCGACCGGCTTTGTGCCATGGATCCGGCCAGCGGCGAGATCCAGCGCTCGATCCGGACGCCGGCGAATGCCGGCACCGCGTTCGACGGCAAGCACCTGTACCAGATCGCCGACGGCCACATCCGCAAGATCGACCCGGACTCCGGCCGCGTGCTGGCCACGATCCCCTCGCCGGCCGGCGGCGAGGACTCGGGACTGGCATGGGCCGAGGGCTTTCTGTGGGTCGGCCACTACCGCGCCCGCAAGATCCACCAGCTCGATCCCGAGACCGGAAAGATCCTGCGTTCGATCACCTCCGAGCGCTTCGTCACCGGCGTGACCTGGGTCGACGGCGAGCTATGGCACGGCACCTGGGAAGGCGAGGCAAGCGATCTGCGGCGGATCGACGCGCAGAGCGGCGAAGTCCTGGCCCGGCTGGAGATGCCGCCCGGCACGGGGGTCTCGGGACTGGAGTCCGATGGCGGCGACCGCTTCTTCTGCGGTGGCGGCCAAAGCGGGATGCTCAGGTCGGTACGGCGGCCGGCGCGCGCCTGAGCGGCCGTCCGCAGGTTCGCGTGGCGGGCCGGACCGTCAGATCCGGCCCAGCAGGTTGGTCCGCGCGTGCACGATATGTTCGAAGATCTCCCGCCGCGCGGTGTCCGCGTCGCGGTGCTTCAAGGCTTCCACGATGCGGCGGTGTTCCGCCTCGTATTCCCTGCGCCGCTCGGGCGTCACGATCTTCTTCTTCAGGAAACCCCATTCCCCGCTGTTGCGCACCTCCGCCAGCAGCCTGAACACGCTCACGAACAGCGCGTTGTGGGTGGCCAGCGCCAGGTGTTCGTGCAGCGCGTTGTCCCAGTGCTCGAACTCCTCCAGCGTATCGGCGGTCTCGGACCGCGCGCAGCAGGCTTCGAGCCGTTCGAAGTCGGCCAGGGTGGCGTTGCTGACGATGAGCTCGACGATCATCGGTTCCAGCAGCAGCCGCGCTTCCATGATCTCGGCCGGGCTGGCGGACGGAATCGTGAGCAGCTTGCCCGCCGCCGCCATGATGCCCGGTTCGATGCCGGCCGGCGTGTCCGACACATAGGTTCCGCTTCCCACTTTCTGCACGATCAGGCCCTGGTCCCGCAGCTCCTGCAGCACGCGGCGCAGGGCGGAGCGGCTGACGCCGAAGTCCACGCACAGGCTGCGTTCGGTCGGCAGGCGGCTGCCGGGCGCCCACTTGCCGGTGCGCAGGCCATCGAGCAGTTCCGTGCGCAGCGCCTGGACGGGGTCGGTACGGACCTGAAGGCTGGGGGGCGGGTACATGGTAGGGACTGGTTCTTTATTGGTTTAAATTGGTTTTATTGTAAGGCGCAAATTCGCCATTTATTTAGGTGAAAACCCTAGGAATGCGGCGATAAAAATGGCTTTATAGTTCGACAAATCAATACCATTGAAAACCAAATTAAACCAATTGGTCGGATCTGGAAGAGAATCCGGCCAACCAGCGAGGCATGCCATGCGGCCCGGGTGCCGGGCCGTCCGCAAGGCGCCGCCAGAGCGCACCAGACCACCTTCCTACGGAGACAGACCATCATGAAAACCACGCTGTGGGCCGCGGCGTTCGCCGCCCTCTCGCTGGTCGCCGCGCCCGGCGCGCGGGCGGAGTATCCCGACCGGCCGATCAACCTGATCGTTCCCTTCCCGCCAGGCGGTACGGCGGACAACATGGCCCGCGCGCTGCAACCCGCCCTTCAGCGGGCGCTCAAGCAGACCGTGGTGGTCATCAATCGCCCGGGGGCGGGCGGCGCGATAGGCGTGAGCCAGGTCGCCAACGCGCCGGCGGACGGCTACACGATCCTGTGCTCGCTGCTGAGCGTGGCCAGCCTGCCCGAACAGGCGGTGGTCAACAAGCAGAAGCCGCCGTTCACGCTGGAGCAGCTCACCCCCGTGGCGATGCTGAGCGCCGAGCCGGTGGCCATGGTGGTGCCCGAGGCCAGCCCCTACAAGACCTTTCCTGAATTGATCGCGGCGGCCAAGGCCAGGCCCGATGCCCTGACCTACGGGTCGACCGGCTTCTTCGGCGAAGTGCACGTGCGCACGGCGGCGTTCGCGGACACGGCTCACATCAAGGTCCGGCACATTCCCTACCAGGGGGGCGGCCCGCTGGTGACCGCGCTGGTGGCCGGCGAGGTCGATTTCGCGCTGCTGTCGCGCTCGCTGTCGCTGACCCAGGTCAAGGCCGGCCGGCTGAAGTATCTGGCCACGGCCGGCGACGAGCCGTGGACCGATCCGGCGGGCCTGCCCCGGATGAAGGATGGCGGCGTGGACTTCGACTCGGTGGCGGGCACGGCTCTTTTCATTTCCTCCGGCACGCCTGAGGCCGTGGAACGCAAGATCCGCCAGGCGGTGGAGGCGGCGGCCGGCGATCCCGAGTTCAAGAAGATCGTGTCCAGCGCGGGTGGCGAGGTCAAGTATTCCGCCGGCCACAAGTTCGCGGCGTTCTGGGCTTCCTACGTGAAGTCGATCGCGGCCATCACGCACCGCATCGCCGCGACCGAGACGCGGGAGGTGGCCAAATGAGCGGCACGGCGCCGGTCTTCATCGGCACCGACGCGGTCGAACAGGTGCTGACCTGGGACGCGCTGGTGGCCGCGCTGCGCGATGCCTATGCCCAGCGCCACGACGAGCACATCAGCCCGCCGCGCACCTTCGCCCGCGGCGACGGCGCGTCGCTGCGGGCCCTGGCCAGCGTGCCGCCCGGCAAGCGCTTCATGGGCGCCAAGGTGTTCGGCCGCGGCCGCAACCGCGGCATGAACTACCTGATCTCGCTGGCGGACCAGGACACGGGCGAGATCCGCGCGCTGCTCGACGCCAACAAGATCACCGCCTACCGCACCGCGGCCACCTCGGCGCTGGCGGTCGACTGCCTGGCGCCCCGGCGGCCGGTGCGGCTGGGCGTGCTGGGCAGCGGCGCCGAGGCGCGCGCCCATGTCCAGGCCATTGCCTCGCTGCGGCAGATCGAAGGCTTGAGCATCTACAGCCCGACATCGGCCAACCGCGAGCGGTTCGCGCACGACTTCGAAGCGATGCTGGGCGTGCCGTGCCGGCCGGCCGCCACCGCCGCGCAAGCCATGGAAGGCGCCGACATCGGCATTGCCGCCGCGCGGTCGCGCGACGAGACGCCCATCCTGCATGCCGACGCGCTGCGCGACGGCATGGTGCTGGTGTCGGTCGGCTCCACGCTGCCGCAGCAGCGCGAGATCGACGCCTCGGTGGTCGAGCGCTGCGACCTCATCGTCTGCGACATGCCCGACGAGGTCAGCGCCGAGTCCGGCGACATGCTGGAGGCGCGGGCGCGCGGGATCGACTTCGCGCCCAGGCTGCGCTCGCTCAACCAGTTGGTGCGCGGCGAGATCGCGCCCGGCGCCCGGCTGCCGATGTTCAAGTCGGTGGGCTCGGCCCTGCAGGACATCGTCGCGGCCGAGCTGGTCTTCGATCTGGCCACCGCCGCGGGGCTGGCCGTCGAGCTGCCCATTGCCTTTACCTACAAACAATAGCTTTCTTCGACCAGGAACTGGAACATGGCCTCCTACAAACGACACGAAGCCCGCGACTGGGCGCACGAACACCTGCGCGGCGTCGCCAACGTCGTGATTCCCTCGTTCACCGCCGACCTCAAGGGCCTGAACGAGCAGGGCATCCGCCACGACATCCGCCACGAGATCGAGCTGGGCTTCTCCGGCACGCTGATGGTCTCGGAAGTGGCCATCACGCTGCCCGAGTACGAGCAGTTCTTCGCGTGGGCGAACGACGAATCGCGCGGCCGGCTCAAACTCATCCACCACGCCAGCTTCAACACGCTGGAAGAGAACATCGAGGCGGCGAAGATTGCCGAGCGCAACGGCGCCGAACTCATCCTGCTGTCTTATCCGGCCAACTTCTACGCCCGCACGTCGCAGGACATCTACGACTACACCAAGGCCTTCTGCGATGCGACGGACCTGGGTGTGATGCTGTTCCAGGTGCCGCACTGGGGCTTCGAGCGCGTGCATCCCTCCGACCTGGAAGCGCCCCTGATCCGCCGGCTGCTGGACGACTGCCCGAACATCGCCGCGCTGAAGGCCGAGGGCGGCATGCCCAGCATCATGGGCTGGGTGGAGGCCTATCGCCTGTTCAGCAAGGACGTGGTCGTGACCATGCCGCTCGAACAGTACGCCCTGGCGCTGGCCCAGCTCGTGCCCATCCAGTTCATCGGCACCAGCGACACCGAATACTACGGCGGCATGATCCCGCGCATCTTCAACCTGATCCTGGAGAAAAAGTACGACAAGGCCACCCGGCTCTACTGGCAGCTGACGCCGGCGCGCAAGGCCCGGGCCGCGGCCAACTCGTATTCTTCGCAAACCCAGTTCCTGAACCGCATGCTGTGGAAGTTCGAAGGCTGGCTCAACGGCTTCAACGGCGGCCCGGTGCGCCAGCCGACCATGCGCATCAACGAGAACACCATGAACAGCCTGCGGCAGGCGCTGGTCAAGTCGGGCCTGACGCCCACCGATTCGCCCAATGGCGATTTCTTCGTCGGCCGGCATCCCATGGATACCGCGGCCTGAGCCCATGCGCGAGACCCCCATGCTATCCATCGCCAACCTGCCCACCGATCTCTACATAGACGGCAGTTGGGCCAAGCCCGCCCAGCCGCGTTCGTTCACGGTCTCGGACCCCGCCACGGGCGAGCGGGTCGCCCAGGTGGCCGATGCCGGCCTGGACGACGCGCGCGCGGCCGTCGACGCCGCGGCGGCGGCCCTGCCGGCGTGGCGCGACACGCCGCCGCGCACCCGGGCCGAGGTGCTGCGCAAGGTCCACCTGCTGATGCTGGAGCGGCTGGAAGAACTGGCGCGCATCATCACGCTGGAGAACGGCAAACCGCTGGCCGACAGCCGGGCCGAGACCCGCTACGCGGCGGAGTTCTTCCGCTGGTACTCGGAAGAGGCCTGCCGCAACCTGGGATCGGTCAGCCAGGCGCCGGCCGGCGGCTACCGGATCCTGGTCCAGCACCAGCCCATAGGCGTCGTGGCGCTGGTCACGCCGTGGAACTTCCCCTCGGCCATGGGGGCGCGCAAGATCGCGCCCGCGCTGGCGGCCGGGTGCTCGGTGCTGGTCAAGCCGGCCTCGCTGACGCCGCTCAGCATGCTGGCGCTGGCCGACATCCTGGCCGAGGCGGGCGTGCCGGACGGCGTGGTCAACATCGTGCCGACGTCGCGCTCGGGTCCGCTGGTGGACCTCTGGCTGCACGACCCGCGCGTGCGGCTGGTGTCCTTCACCGGGTCGACCGAGGTGGGGCGCATCCTGCTGAAGGCCGCCGCCGACCAGGTCCTGAAGACGCCGATGGAATTGGGCGGCAACGCTCCGTTCCTGGTGCTGGACGACGCCGACGTGGAGGCGGCCGTCGACGGCGCGATGATCGCCAAGATGCGCAACATGGGCGAGGCCTGCACGGCGGCCAACCGCTTCTATGTCGGGGCGGGGGTCTACGATGCGTTCGTGCGCGCCTTCGCGGAAAGGATGCGCGCCCAGAAGATCGGCCATGGCCTGGACGAGGCGAACCAGGTCGGCAGCCTGATCGACGCCGCCACCCGCGACAAAGTCGAGGAACTGGTCCAGGATGCCGTCGCGCGCGGCGCCCGCGTGCTGTGCGGCGGGGAAAGGCTGCCCGGTCCGGGCTACTTCTATCCGCCCACCGTCCTGGGCGATGTCCCGGCCGACAGCCGCGTGCTGAGCGAGGAGATCTTCGGCCCCGTCGCGCCCATCGTGCGCGTGGCGTCCGAGGACGAGATGGTGGAGTTGGCCAACGGCACGGAATACGGCCTGGCCGCCTACCTCTACACCCGCGACCTGGCCAAGGGCCTGAAGCTGGCGGAGCGGCTGGAGTTCGGCATGGTGGCGCTGAACCGGGGGCTGGTCTCGGACCCGGCGGCGCCGTTCGGCGGGGTCAAGCAGAGCGGACTGGGCCGGGAGGGCAGTTGGGAGGGCATGCAGGAATACATGGAGACCAAGTACGTGGCGGTGGAGTGGTAGGCGGCGGCCCGCCTGCGCGGGCCGCTCCTTCCGTGTCCGCCTATCGGGCCGCGCTGGCCCGGTCGGCGCCGTCGCGCAGCGCCGACAGCTTCATCCAGGTCACGGCCGGATCGATCTTGCCGTAGTTGGCGAAGGTGCCGAAGCCGCAGTCGGTGCTCGCCACCACCCGGTCTTCGCCCATGAACGAGACGTAGCGCTCCAGCCGCTGGCGGATCAGCTCCGGATGCTCGACGTAGTTCGAGCAGCTGTCGATCAGCCCGGGCGCCAGGATCTTGTTCTCGGGTTTGGCCGCGCGCCAGATCTCCCATTCGTGCTCGTGGCGCGGGTTGGCGGCTTCGAACAGGATGGTGGCCGGCCGGGCGGCCAGGATCAGGTCGATGACCTTTTCCAGGGCGATGTCGCAGTGGTGGGGGCCTTCGTAATTGCCCCAGCAGATGTGCATGCGCAGCTTTTCGGGCGGGATGTCGCTGGTGGCCGCGTTCAGGGCCTCGACGTTCTGCCACGCGCGCTGGACGAACTCGGCCTCGCTCAGGTTCTGGTAGCCGGTGTGCGCGGCCATGGCCAGGTCCGGGCAGTCCAGTTGCAGGTCGAAGCCCGCCGCCACGATGGCTTCGTACTCGGGGCGCATGGCTTCGACCAGGTCCGCCAGGTAGGCCTCGTGCGTCGGATAGTGCTTGTTGGGCTGGAACGCGGTCACCAGCCCGGGCGAGGCGGCGTTCATGAAGGCCCGGCGGCCCTGGCCGTGCCGCTCGACCGCGGACTTGAAGCGGCGGATGTCGGCGTGGCAGGGCTCCATGGTGCGCAGTTTCACCGGGCCGACGCAGGCGGCGCGCACGAATTCCTGGGACCCCATGATCGCGGCCAGCTTCTTGCGCAGTTCGGGGAAGTCGGCCAGGTCCTTGGCGGGCTGCCGGTCGATGTGGCCGCCGAAGCCTTCCAGCCGTTCGGTGATGTAGGTGGCATAGCCCACCTTGCCGAGTTCGCCGTCGCTCATGATGTCGACACCGGCCTGGACCTGCTTCTGCACCGCGCCGTCGATGGCCGCCTGCACGGTCCGCTCGAATTGGTCGGGGTCGACTTCCTGGCCGTGGTCGCGCGCCAGCAGCAGCTGCGCCAGCTCGTCGCCGCGGGGCAGGCTGCCGACGTGGGTGGTCAGAATGGGCATCGCGTTCCTCCTTTTTGCGTATCTTACAGGCCGCCTTCGTAGCCCGATTGCCGCCAGGCCTCGAACACCGCCACCGCCACGGAGTTGGACAGGTTCAGGCTGCGCTGGCCCGGCCGCATCGGCAGGCGCAGCCGTTGCGCTTCGGGAAAGCCGTCGCGGATGGCGGCCGGCAGTCCCGCCGTCTCGCTGCCGAACACGAACGCGTCGCCGGGCTGGAAACGGGCGGTGCCGAACAGCCGGGAGCCGCGCGTCGTGAAGGCGAACACGCGGTCCGCCGCCGCGCCGGTGGCGGCGATGGCGGCGGCGAAATCGTCATGCACCTGGACCGAAGCCCATTCGTGGTAGTCCAGCCCGGCGCGCCGCAGCTTGGCGTCCTCGAGCTCGAAGCCCAGCGGGCGCACCAGGTGCAGTTGCACGCCGGTATTGGCGGCGAGCCGGATGGCGTTGCCGGTGTTGGGGGGGATTTCCGGATGGACGAGGACGACGTGGAACACGGTGCGGAACGAAGCGGGACTGAGTGGGGCCGATGGTACCGCATCCCGCTCCGTACGCGCGCTACAGCTCCAGCACCAGCTTTCCGCCGCAGGCCCGCGAACAGCACGTCATCATCCGGTCGTTCGCCTCGCGCTCGGCCCGGGTCAGTACCATGTCGCGATGGTCGACCTGCCCGGCCAGCACGCGCACCTCGCAGGAACCGCACAGGCCTTCCTCGCAGTCGCTGGGCACGTCGATGTTGGCCGCGCGCAGCGCGGCCAGCACGGTGCGGTCGGCCGGGACCGTCACCGTGATGCCGGAATCCTTCAGCTCCACCTCGAAGGCGTGTTCCTTCGCCGGGTCGAGCTGGGGGAGGTTGGACTCGAAGTGTTCGATGCGCAGCGCATCGTCGGGCCAGGCGGCGCAGTGCGCCTCCAGGGCTTCGAGCATGCGCCTGGGCCCGCAGGCGCAGATCTTCCAGCCTTCCCGCGGCTGGCCCAGCAGCGCGGCCAGGTCGTTGCGCCGGCCTTCTTCCGAGACGTACACGCGCAGCCGGCTGCCGTGCAGGGCGGCCAGCTCGTCCAGGAAAGCCATGGCGGCGCGGCTGCGGCCGCTGTAGTGCAGTTCGTAGTCCATGCCCAGTTCACGGGCGCGGCGGGCCATGGCGGCGATGGGAGTGATGCCGATGCCGCCGGCGACCAGGATCAGCCTGGCCGCCGTCTCGTCCATGCGGAAATGGTTGCGCGGGCCGCGTATGCGCAGCTTGTCGCCCACGCGCACGTTGCCGTGTATCCAGGATGAACCGCCGCGTCCCTGGGGTTCGTGCAGCACGGCGATCTCCAGCGCGCCCGCGTCGGCGGGGTCGCCGCACAGCGAATACTGGCGCGAGCGCTCGGGCTCGCCGCATTCGACGTCGATGTGCGAGCCAGGGGTCCAGCGCGGCAGCGCGCGGCCATCGGGCGACACCAGGCGCAGCTTGACGATGCCGTCGGCCACCGGCGTGGCGCTTTCCACCACCACGCCGCGCGCGATGGCGTGGCGCGAGGGTTCGCCTATGCGTACCGGCGGCTGCGCTTGCAGCAGCGCGGCGTCCCGCCGCTCGGGGTTCCGCGCGGGATCCCATTCCACCCACAGGTGCTCCGGCCCGCGGAACGAGGTATTGGGCACATAGGTGAAGCGCTGGTCGGCCAGGCGCATGTGGGGCAGCCGGCGGGTCAGTTCCTGCAGGAAGATCTGCATTTCCATCCGGGCCAGGTTCTTGCCCATGCACTGGTGCGAGCCGTAGCCGAAAGTCAGATGGTCGCTGGCGTTCTCGCGGCGGATGTCGAAGAAGTCGGCGTCGGCGAAATGCCGGTCGTCGTGGTTGGCCGACGAGGTCACGATCAGCAGCTTCGAGCCGGCTGGGATGTCCACGCCCTCGATCCGCGTATCGCGGGTGACCAGGCGGCGCCAGGCCGCCACCGAGCCGTTGTGGCGCAGGCATTCCTCGACCGCGCTGGGGATCAGGCCGGGGTCCTCGCAGATCTCGCGCCAGGCTTCGGGGTGCTGCAACAGCAGCTTGATCGCGTTGGCGGTGGCGTTGGCGGTGGTCTCGTGGGCGGCGACGATGCCGGCCATCATCATCGAATGCAGGTAGGAATCGGTCACGACCTCCGGGTGTTCCTGCTGCTTGCGGATGCCGTAGCGCATCCAGCCGGGCTGGTCAGGCGCCTGGCGCATCTTTTCCAGCACCTTGCCGGCGTATTGCCAGAAGTTGCCGACGGCATGCGCCACCGCCACCTGTTCCTCGGGCTTGGGCCGGCCCCAGGTGTTGACGGTGTGGGCGATGGAATAGCGCCGCAGCGTATCCATGTCCTCCTCGGGCACGCCCAGGAAGTGCAGCGCCACGGTCAGCGGCACTTCCCACAGCATCTGGTCGACCAGGTCGGCGCGGCCGTCGTCGATGAAACGGTCCACGTATTCGCGCGCCAGCCGCCGCACCATGGGCTCGTGGTGCTTCAGGTGCTCGGGCGTGAAGGGCTCCATCAGGATGCGCCGGCGCGGCATGTGCGCCGGCTCGTCCTCGTTGACCAGAGTGCGGTTCATCGCGTAGCCGTACTGCTCGAGCACGGCGTTGGCCTCGGGGCCGGTGGGCGTGATCTTCTCCAGCGCGATCGAGGGGCTGAAGGTGAGGTTGTCGCGGAAGATGGCCTTGATGGCCTCGTAGCGCGTAACCACCCAATAGCCCAGCCGGGGGCTGTAGAAAATAGGTTCCTGTTCGCGCGCCCAGCGCACGTATTCGGGCGGATCCTGCTGGTAGCCGTTTTCGAACGGATCGAAGCCGGCCGCGCCCGCGCTGACGGGGCAGCCGGTGGGGCCGAGGCCGGCAGGCGCGGCGTCGTGGTGGATCGGGCAGCCTCCGGCCCGGGGCGGGGGTGCGGCCATGGTGTCTCTCCTGTTGCCGGATCCCGGAAAGGGGGATCATTTTGCGTAATTATTGTACGCAATGCGTAAAAAGAGAACTGCCGATTACACCTAGATACCGTGGCCCAGCCGTTTGCCGACGGCGGCGGCCGCCTGGCGGACCCAGCGGGCGACATCCCCCTCCGGTTCCGGATCGAAGGCGCCGGTCGGGCCCAGCGCCGTCATGACCACGGTGACGGCACCGTCGGCGTTGAACACCGGGGCCGCCACCGCGCTGATGCCGTTCAGCATCACGTCGCGCACGGGGGCGCAGCCCATGGAGCGGATGGCGGCGAACAGGCGGTCGGCCGCCTCGCGGTCGGGAACCAGGCGGCGGTGTTCGGGCGTAGCGCCGGCCAGTTCGCCGGCGACCAGCGCATCGAGCACCGCAGACCGGGCAAAGGCGCCGAAGGCCCGCCCGGTAGCCGACCACAGCACCGGCATGACCGAGCCGACCCGCACGTTCACCGCCACGGGCTGGACCGGCTCGCTCCACCGGACGATGGTCGGGCCGGCGTTGCCCAGCACCGAGACGAAGCAGGACAGATTGTGCGATTCGCCCAGCCGCGCCAATTCGGCGGCGGCCAGCGTCAGCGCGTCCGACTGCCGCATGGCGGCCAGGCCGATGGCCAGCGATTCGGGGCCCAGCACGTAGCGCGAGGTGGCCGGGTCCTGAATGACGAATTCGGCATCGACCAGGCTCGCCAGGTAGCGGTGGACCTTGGCCGGGCTTTCTCCCAGCCGGCCCGCCAGCGCGGTCAGCGACGCGGCGCCTCCCATGGCGGCCAGGGCCTTGAGCACCGCCATGCCGGTGCCGGCCGACTGCACCTTGCTGCGGCGGGAGGCGGGTTTGGGGGGCGCCGCGCTGGTCGGGGACGAGGGGGACGTGGCTTCTTCGCGCTTGCTGGCCATGGGACGGGGAAGGAGGAGAGGAATGCGCGCTATGTTACGCAAAAGCCCGGCGCGCGCCTCTCCCGGCGCTCAGGACAGCGCGGCCAGGCTGGCCCGAAGGTCGTCGGCCGAACGCCCGCCCAGGTCCGCTTCGATCGTGGCATGCGTGGCGCGCCAGATCGGTAGTGCGCGCGCCAGCGCTGCGTGCCCCGGGCCGGTCAGGACAAGCCGGCGGCTGCGACGGTCGGCGGGATCAACCTCCACGCGTACCAGCCCGTCGCGCTCGAGCGGTTTCAGGGCCGCGGTCAACGTCGTCCTGTCCATGGCCAGCAACCGGGCCACCGACGCCATGCCGGGCGGCTCGGGCCGGTTCAGCGACATCAATAGCGAGAACTGCCCATTGGTCAGGCCGGTGGGCCGCAGGGCATCGTCGAACCGCTTGGCCAGCGCCCGGGCGGCGCGCTGCACGTGCAGGCACAGACAGGCATCGCGGACTTCAAGCGTGACAGAAAACGGAATTTTCTTTGACATGGCATCAACTATTATGTTGATATCAACATAAATGTCAAATTGGCGAGGCATGATCGCCAACGAAGACCGGTTCGCCGCGGGGGCGGACCGCCACACCCGCAAAGGAGATCGACGATGGCGATGAAATACGTGGAAGGGTTTCTCCTGGCCGTGCCGGCCGCCAACAAGGAGCAGTACATCAAGCATGCCGCCGACGCGGCGCCCCTGTTCAAGGAATTCGGCGCCACGCGCATGGTCGAGTGTTGGGGCGACGACGTGCCCGACGGCAAGCTGACCGATTTCCGCCGGGCCGTGCAGGCCAAGGAAGACGAAGTGGTGGTCTTCAGCTGGTTCGAGTATCCCTCGAAGGAAGTGCGGGATGCCGCCAACCAGAAAATGATGTCCGATCCGCGCATGAAGGCCATGGGCGACACCATGCCCTTCGACGGCAAGCGCATGATCTTCGGCGGCTTCGTTCCCGTCGTGGACGTCTGAAGCTCCGTCGGCTATTGCGTGGCCGTATCGGCCTTGGCGCCGTCCCGCGCCGTGGCCAGGGCGTCCGCGTGCCAGCCGCCGCCCAGCGCGGCGATCAGGTTCACGCTGGCGGTCAGGCGATTGCCCAGCAATGACAGCGCGGTGCGCTCGTTGCTGAGGGCCGAGGTCTGCACGGTTACCACGCTCAGGTAGTCGATCAGGCCGGACTCGAACTGGTTGGTCGTGAGCCGCAGCGATTCGCGCGCGGCATCCAGCGCCCGCTGCTGCACGACCTGTTCTTCCTCCATCACGCGCAGTTGCGAAAGGTAGTTCTCCACCTCGCCCAGCGCGGACAGCACGGTCTGCCGGTAGGCCGCCACCTGCTGGTCGTAGGTGGCTTCGGCCTGCCGGGTCTGCGCGCGGCGCAGGCCGGCGTCGAACAGCGGCGCGGCCAGCGAGGGCCCCAGCGACCAGAAGCGCGCCGGCGCGGTCAGCCAGTCCGAGAATTGCGAGCTGCGGTAGCCCAACGAGGCCGACAGGGTCAGCGACGGGAAGTAGGCCGCCTTGGCGACGCCGATGCGGGCATTGGCGGCCTGGACCTGGCGTTCGGCCGCGGCGATGTCGGGCCGGCGCTCCAGCAGTTCCGAGGGCAGGCCCACCGGAACCGCCGGCAGCGTGGCCTGGAAGGTCGTGGGGGCCAGGCTGAACTCGGACGGCGGCTGGCCGGCCAGGATGGCGATGGCGTGCTCGAGTTGGGCACGCTGCCAGCGCAGGTCCACGGCCTGGGCCCGCGTCGATTCCAGCTGGGTACGGGCCTGGGCGATCTCGGCCTTGGCCGAGACGCCCACCGCATAGCGGTTCTCGTTCAGGCGCAGCGAGCGTTCATAGACCTTGATGGTGGCCTCCAGCAGGCGGTGCTGCTCGTCCATGATGCGCAACTGGAAGTAGTTGCGCGCCAGTTCGGCCTGCGCGCTCAGGTGGGCGTTGGCCAGGTTGGCCGCGCTGGCCTGCGCGCTGGCGGTGTCGGCTTCGACGCTGCGGCGGATGCGGCCCCACAGGTCGGCTTCCCAACTGGCCGTGGCGCTCATGCTGTACTGGTTGCGGATGCTTTGCGAGCCGCCCTGGCTGATGACCACGCCGCTGCTGTTGGTGGTGGTGCTGCTGCTCGTGCCGGTGCCGCTGCGCGTGGCCGAGGCGCTGCCGTTCAGCGTGGGGAACTGGCCGGCGCGGGTGGCCTGCACCGTGGCCAGCGCCTGCCGGTATTGCGCCTCGGCCTGGGCGATGGTCTGGTTGGCGGTCTCGACCTGGGCCATCAGGCGCGACAGTTCGGGGTCGCCGTAGACCTCCCACCACGGGCCGCGGCCGACGTCGTCGCGGGGCTCGGCGGCCTTCCAGCCGGCGGCTTCCTTGAACTGGACGCCGCTGTTCACGGTCGGCCGCACGTAGTCGGGTCCCATCGCGCATCCGGCCAGCAGGGCGGCCAGCGCGGCGCATACGGCAAGGCGCGCGCCGCCGGCCCGCGGCGGGCGGCGGCCGGAAAGCGGTGCAGGGCGGGGCGTGCCCGCCACGGCGGGCCACGTCTTGGTCATAGATTGTCTCCGGGTAGCGCGAGGCCCGCCGATCGCGGCCGGCCCCAGCGCCGTTGCGCCCGCCAGTGCAGGCGGTCGAGGTACAGATAGACCACGGGGGTGGTGAACAGGGTCAGCAACTGGCTGACGACCAGCCCGCCGACGATGGTGATGCCCAGCGGCTGGCGCAGTTCGGCGCCGGCGCCGGTGCTGATCACCAGCGGCACGGCGCCCAGGATGGCCGCCATGGTGGTCATCAGGATGGGACGAAAGCGCATCAGGCAGGCTTCGTGGATGGCATCGCGCGAACTCAGCCCGCGCCGCCGTTCGGCGTCCAGCGCGAAGTCCACCATCATGATGGCGTTCTTCTTGACGATGCCGATCAGCAGGAACACCCCGATCAGCGCGATCAGCGAGAATTCCCGGCCCAGCATCATCAGCGCCAGCAGCGCGCCCAGCCCGGCCGAGGGCAGGGTGGACAGGATGGTCAGCGGATGGATGTAGCTCTCGTAAAGCATGCCCAGCACCAGGTACATGGTGACCAGCGCGGCCAGAATCAGCCAGGGCTGGGCGCTCAGCGACGATTGCAGCGCCTTGGCGCTGCCGGCGAAGCCCGACTGGATCTCGGTGGTCGGCAGGCTGATGCGGGCGACCGCCTCGTTGACGGCGCGCGTGGCCTGCTCCAGCGATACGCCCGGGGCCAGGTTGAACGAGACCGTGTCGGCGGCGAACTGGCTCTCGTGCGAGACGCTCAGCGGCGCGTTGGTGGTGCGCCATTTCGCGAAGGCGGACAGCGGCACCCGGGCGCCGGTCGAGGTGACGACGGTGACCTGTTGCAGCGCGTCCGCGTTCTGGGCGAAGCGCTGGTCCACCTCCATGACCACCCGGTACTGGTTGAGCGGGTTGTAGATGACCGAGACCTGCCGCTGGCTGAACGAATTGTTCAGCACCGCGGCGATCATGGACATGTTTACCCCCAGCCGCGTCGCGGTCTCGCGGTCGATCTCCAGCGAGATCTGCCGGCCCTTGTCCTCGACGTCCACGTCGACGTCGGCCAGCTCGGGCAGCGCGGCCAGCGCGCGCGTCACGCGCGGCATCCAGGTGCGCAGCGCCGACAGTTCCGAGGCCTTCAGCGAATACTGGTAGCTGGAGTTGGACATGCGCGCCCCGATGCGTATGTCCTGGTTGGGCATCAGGAACATGCGCGCGCCGGGCACGTTGCCCAGCCTGCCCCGCAGCCGGTTCATCACCTCGTCGACCGACACCTTGCGCTCGGCCAGCGGCTTGAGCTGGATCATCATGAAGCTGGTGTTGCTGCCGCCGCGTCCGCCGCTGTAGCCGACCATGCTCTCGACCGCCGGGTCGGCCAGCACCACCTTGCGGAAGTGTTCCAGCTTGGGGCGCATGGCCTGGAAGGACGTGCCCTGGTCCGCGCGGATGAAGCCCATGAGCTGGCCCGTGTCCTGCTGCGGGAAGAAGCCCTTGGGCACTTTCACGTACAGGTAGACGTTGAGTCCGATCACCACGCCCAGCACGATCAGGGTCAGCAGCGAGTGGCGCAGCACCCAGTGCAGCGCGCGGCCGTAGCCCCGCGCCATGCCGCTGAAGCCGGCGTCGAGCAGGCGCGAGATCCGTCCCGGGGGCCGCTGCTCGCGCGCGGGGCGCAGCATGCGCGCGCACATCATGGGCGTCAGCGTGACCGACACGATCAGCGACATCAGGATGGCGGCCGACAGCGTGACGGAGAACTCGCGGAACAGCCGGCCGACGATGTCGCCCATCAGCAGGATGGGGATGAACACCGCGATCAGCGACAGGCTCATCGACAGCACCGTGAACCCGACCTCGCGCGAGCCCACCAGGGCCGCCCGCAGCGGCGACATGCCCGCCTCCAGGTGCCGCGAGATGTTCTCCAGCACGACGATGGCGTCGTCCACCACGAAACCGGTGGCGACGATCAGCGCCATCAGCGACATGGTGTTGAGCGAGTAGCCGCACAGGTACATCACGGCGAAGGTGGCAATGAGCGAGACCGGCACCGCCACGCTGGGAATGATGGCGGCGCGGACGTTGCGCAGGAACAGCAGCACCACCAGGATGACCAGGATGACGGCGATGATGAGCGTGTGCTCGGCCTCGGCCAGCGAGGCGCGGATGCTGGGCGTGCGGTCCTGCGCCACGGTCAGCGCGACGTCGCCCGGCAGCAGCGCCCGCATCTGCGGCAGTGCTTCGCGGATGCGGTCCACCGTCTCGATGATGTTGGCGTCTGCCTGGCGCCCCACCACCAGCAGGATGGCCGGGCTGTTGTTCAGGAAGCCCATGTTGAAGAGGTCTTCCACCGAGTCCTCGACCCGCGCCACGTCGCTCAGCATCACGGGCGAGCCGTTGCGGTACGCCACGATCAGCCCGCGATACTCGCGTGCCTTGCGCAACTGGTCGTTGGTGGCGACCTGCCAGCTGGTCTCGTCGTTCTCGAGCACGCCCTTGGGGCCGCGCGCGTTGGCGTTGTTCAGCGCGGTGCGCACTTCGTCCAGCGCGATGCCGTACTGGTTGAGCGCGGTCGGGTTCAGTTCCACCCGCACCGCGGGAAGCGAGCTGCCGCCCACCTGGACGTCGCTGACGCCCTTGATCTGCGCGATGCGCTGCGCCAGGATGGTCGAGCCCACGTCGTAGAGCTGACCCTGGTCCAGCGTGGGCGAGGTCAGCGCCAGCACCATGATGGGCGCCGAGGCGGGGTTGCGCTTGGTGTAGGTCGGATTGCTGCGCAGCGCGCTGGGCAGCATGGTGCGCGCCGCGTTGATGGCGCCCTGCACGTCGCGCGCGGCGCCGTCGATGTCGCGGCTCAGGTCGAATTGCAGCGTGATGCTGGCCGAGCCCTGGGTGCTGCGCGAGGTCATCTCGCTGATCCCGGCGATGCTGCCCAGCGCGCGCTCCAGCGGCGTGGCGACGCTGGAGGCCATGGTCTCGGGGCTGGCGCCGGGCAGGCTGGCGCGCACCGATATCGTGGGGAAGTCCACCTGCGGCAAGGGCGCGACCGGCAGCTTGACGAAGGCCAGGGCGCCGGCCAGCACCACGGCGATGGCCAGCAGCACCGTGGCCACCGGCCGCATGATGAACGGCGCGGAGATGTTCATGGCGTGCCGCCCGGCTGGCCCAGCGAGGCCGTGCGCCGCTCGCGCCTGCGGTTCATCGCGTGTCCCAGGCGGTCGAACATCAGGTAGATGACCGGCGTCGTGAACAGCGTCAGCAACTGGCTGACCAGCAGGCCGCCCACCATCACGATGCCCAGGGGCTGGCGCAGCTCGGCGCCGCTACCGGTGCTCAGCATCAGCGGCACGGCGCCGAACAGCGCGGCGAAGGTGGTCATCAGGATGGGCCGGAAGCGCAGCAGCGCCGCCTGGTGGATGGCTTCGCGCGGCGCCATGCCCTGCTTGCGCTCGGCCTCGAGCGCGAAGTCGATCATCATGATGGCGTTCTTCTTCACGATGCCGATCAGCAGGATGATCCCGATGATGCCGATCATGTCCAGGTCGCTGCCCGCGATCATCAGCGCCAGCAGCGCGCCCACGCCGGCCGAGGGCAGGGTGGACAGGATGGTGATGGGGTGGATGTAGCTTTCGTACAGCACGCCCAGCACGATGTACATCGTGGCGATGGCGGCCAGGATCAGCAGCAGGGTGCTGTTCAGCGACGACTGGAAGGCCTGGGCCGCGCCCTGGAAGCTGGTCTGGATGCCCAGCGGCATGCCGATCTCGCGTTCGGCCTGCAGGATGGCGTCGACCGCGCCGCTGAGCGAGGCGCCGTGGGCCAGGTTGAACGAGACCGTGGCCGACGGGAACTGCCCCAGGTGGCTGATCGACAGCGCGGTGGTCCGTTCGGACACCCGCACGATGTTGGTCAGCGGCACCTGCGCGCCGTCGGTGGTCGCCACGTAGATCTGCGACAGCGACGACGGATCCTGCCGGAACTGCGGCGCGACCTCCAGCACCACGCGGTACTGGTTGGCCTGGGTGAAGATG
This sequence comes from Pigmentiphaga kullae, assembly GCF_004216695.1. GTDB lineage: Bacteria > Pseudomonadota > Gammaproteobacteria > Burkholderiales > Burkholderiaceae_B > Pigmentiphaga > Pigmentiphaga kullae. Next base: position 362,831 of record NZ_SGXC01000001.1, on the reverse strand, counting down.
GTCGATATCAGCCGCTGGCCCAGCGCGTCGTACAGCGCGTTGTTGATGTCGGCCGCGGTCACGCCCAGCCGCGAGGCGGCGTTGCGGTCGATTTCGACATAGGTCTGCAGGCCGCGGTCCTGCAGGTCGTGGGTCACGTCGGCCAGTTGCGGCAGCTGCCCGAGCCGGTCGACCAGCTTGCGCGTCCAGGTGCCCAGCGTGTCCAGGTCGGGGTCCTGCAGCGTGAACTGGTACTGGGTGCGGCTGACGCTGTCCTCGATGGTCAGGTCCTGCACCGGCTGCATGTACAGCCGCAGGTCTTCCACCTTGTCCAGTTGCGGTTGCAGGCGGGCGATCACCTGCGCTGCCGAGGCGCTGCGTTCGTCGTGGGGTTTCAGGTTGATCTGCAGGCGGCCGGCGTTGAGCGTGGCGTTGGTGCCGTCCACGCCGATGAAGGACGACAGGCTGGCCACGTCGGGATCGCGCAGGATGATGTCCGCCGCCGCCTGCTGGCGCCGCGCCATGGCGGCGAAGGACACCGACGGCGAGCTTTCGCTGATGGCCTGGATGACGCCGGTGTCCTGCTGGGGGAAGAAGCCCTTGGGGATCACGACGTACAGCAGCACCGTCAGCAGCAGCGTGCCCAGCGCGACCAGCAGCGTCAGCGGCTGGTGCGACAACACCCAGCGCAGCATGCGGTCGTAGCCGGCGATGATGCGGTCGAACCATTCGCCGCTCTTGCGGTAGAACCAGCCCTGCTGCTCGTCCGGGATGTGGCGCAGGTACTTCGAGCACATCATGGGGGTCAGGCTGAGCGAGACCACCAGCGAGATCAGGATCGAGACCGCCAGCGTGATGGCGAACTCGCGGAACAGCCGGCCGATCACGTCGCCCATGAACAGCAGGGGAATCAGCACGGCGATCAGCGAGAAGGTGAGCGAGATCAGCGTGAAGCCGATCTGCGCCGCGCCCTTCAGGGCGGCCTGCACCGGCGTCTCGCCCTGCTCCAGGTAGCGGGCGATGTTCTCGATCATGACGATGGCGTCGTCCACCACGAAGCCGGTGGCGATGGTCAGCGCCATCAGCGTGAGGTTGTTGACGCTGAAGCCGGCCAGGTACATGACGCCGAAGGTGCCGATCAGCGACAGCGGGACGACCACGCTGGGGATGATGGTGGCCGTGAGGTTGCGCAGGAACACGAAGGTGACCATGACCACCAGCGCCACCGCCAGCATCAGTTCGAACTGCACGTCCTTGACCGAAGAGCGGATGGATTCGGTGCGGTCCGACAGCACGGCCACGTCCAGCGTGCTGGGCAACGCCGCCTGCAGGTCGGGCAGCAGCTTGCGGATGTTGTCCACCACCTGGATCACGTTGGCGCCGGGCTGGCGCTGCACGTTCAGCAGGATGGCCGGCTGGCCGTCGGCCCAGGCGGCCTGGCGGATGTTCTCGGCGTCGCGCTCGATCTCGGCCACGTCCGACAGCCGCACCGGCGCGTTGTTGGCGTAGGCGATGATCAGGTCGCGGTACTGCTCGATGGTCTTCAACTGGTCGTTGGCATCGAGCGTGGTGGCGCGGCTGGGGCCGTCGAAATTGCCCTTGGGCTGGTTGACGTTGGCGCCGGTGATGGCGGTGCGGATGTTGCTCAGGTTCAACCCCACCGAGGCCAGGGCGCGCGGGTTCGCGCGGATGCGCACGGCCGGGCGCTGGCCGCCGGCGATGCTGACCAGGCCCACGCCCGAGACCTGCGAGATCTTCTGCGCCATGCGCGTGTCCACCAGGTCGCGCACCTGATAGAGCGGCAGCGTGGGCGAGCTGATCGCCAGCGTCAGGACCGGCGTGTCGGCGGGATTGACCTTGTTGTAGATGGGCGGCGCGGGCAGGTCGTTGGGCAGCAGGTTCGAGCCGGCGTTGATGGCGGCCTGGACTTCCTGCTCGGCCACGTCCAGCTGCAGGTCGAGATTGAACTTCAGGGTGATGACCGAGGCGCCGCCCGAACTGATGGACGACATCTGGTTCAGGCCGGGCATCTGGCCGAACTGGCGCTCCAGCGGCGCCGTCACCAGCGAGGTCATGACGTCGGGGCTGGCGCCGGGATATTGCGTGACCACCTGGATGGTGGGGTAGTCGACCTCGGGCAGGGCCGAGACCGGCAGCAGCTTGTAGGCGATCAGGCCGGACAGCAGGATCGCCACCATCGCCAGCGACGTGGCGATGGGGCGCAGGATGAACAGCCGCGACGGATTCATGGCGCGGCGCGCCCGTTGCCGCGGCGGCGCGTGCCCTGGCCGGCGCCGCGCTGCAACTGCGAGCCGGCGGCCTCGGGAACGGCCTCGCTGCCCGTCACGACCTGGACCTGTGCGCCGTCGCGCAGGCGGTCCACGCCCTCGACCACGATGCGGTCACCGGGCTTGAGCCCCTCCTGCACCGATACGCGCTCGCCGTCGCTCGGGCCGAGCTTGATCACGCGCAGCGACACGGTGTTGTCGTCGTTGACGACGTAGACGAAGGTGCCCGGCGTGCCGCGCTGCACCGCGCCCGCGGGAATGACCGTGGCGCCGGCCAGCGTGCGCACGTGCATGCGGGCGTTGACGAACTGGTTGGGGAACAGGCTTTCGTCCTTGTTCTCGAAGCGGGCCTTGAGCTTGACCGTGCCGGTGGTCGTGTCGATCTGGTTGTCCACCGTGGTCAGCACGCCGTCGGCGAGGTGGCGCACGTCGGCCCGGTCGTAGGCCTGGACGGCCAGCGTCTTGCCCGCCCGCAGCTGGGTCAGCACATCGGGCAGGTCGCCTTCGGCGATGGTGAACAGCAGCGAGATGGGCTGCGTCTGGGTGATGATGACCAGGCCATTGGTATCGCTGCTGCGCACGAGGTTGCCCAGGTCGACCTGGCGCAGGCCCAGGCGGCCGGAAATCGGCGCGGCGACGCGGGTGTAGTCGAGTTGCAGCCTGGCGTTGTCCACCGCCGCCTGGTTGGTCTTGAGCGTGCCTTCGTACTGGCGCACCAGGGCGACCTGCGTGTCCACCTGCTGGCGCGCGATCGAGTCCTGCGCGTACAGCGTCTGGTAGCGCTCGAGGTCGCGCCGTGCGTTGTCGAGCTGCGCGCGGTTCTGTTCCAGCGTGCCCTGGGCCTGGGCCAGCGCGACCTGGTAGGGGCGCGGGTCGATCTGCACCAGCAGGTCGCCGGCCTTGACGAGCTGGCCTTCCTGGAAAAAGATCTTCTGCAGTTCACCGTCGACCTTGCTGCGCACCGTGGCCGTGTTGTAGGCGGTGACCGTGCCCAGCGCCTTCAGGTAGACCTTCATGTCTTCGGCCCGGGCGGGCGAGACCCGGACCGGCGTGGCGGCCTGGAAGCCGCCCGGTCCGCCGGCTCCACCCGGCCCGCGCGGCGCGCCGGCGCCCGGCCTGCCCGCCTCGGGCGCCGCCTGCTGGCGCGCATGCCACCACCAGTATCCGCCGCCGGCCAGGGCGACCACGACCGCCAGCCAGAGCCAGCGCTGTTTTTTCTTGCCGTTCGACGTGGAAGAAGACGGAGCCCGTTCGGGCTGGGGGGGGATATCGGCCATGGAGTTCCAGATAAGGCTTGCCTGATTCGCGCCGCGCGGAAAATGCCCCGGTTCGCGGCGCCCTCTAAGGTATTCCAGTTGCGGCGCAATGTGTTGACAAGAAGCCCCGGTTTGAAATCGATCGAAATCGTTTGTTGCCTCAGTTTCGACATTCTGCCCGTGGCCTTGCGCGCAAACCGGCTGGGAATTGCCCTGGGGTGCGCGCCACGGCCAATGCGACCACCGAGGCGGCCCCGGCCATCCGCAGCGCGGCCGCCGCCGCGTGCAGGGTGCTGCCCGTGGTCATGACGTCGTCCACCAGCCCGACGCGCAGCCCGCGGGCCTGCGGCGCGCAAGCATACAGCCCCCGCACCGCCTCGCGCCTGCCCAGGCGCCCCAGGCCGCTCTGCTTGGCCTGTTCGCGGCTGCGGCGCAGCAGGTCGTGGCGCACCGGCAGCCCCAGGTCGCGGCCCAGGGCGCGGGCGATCTCGGCGGCGGGATTGAAACCGCGACGCCGCAACGAGGCGGACGAGGCCGGAATGGGAACCACTACGGTTCCGGGTTCCAGGGGCTGCGCCTGGTGGCGCACGGCTTCGGCCAGCAGGTTGCCCAGCAGGTCGGCCCGGCCGTAGCGGCGGCCGTTCTTCAATTGCAGCACCAGGGCGTCGGCCGGCGGCGCGTAGTCGAAGGCAATGATGGTGCGCGAGAACGCGGGCGCGAGTCCGTCGCAGTCGGGGCAGGCGGTGTCGTGTTCCGGCAGGGGCAGCGCGCAGCGGGCGCAGCGCCACGGCAGGCCCAGGTCCGGCGGGTTGCGGGCGGTCCGGCAGACGGCGTCCTCGCAGGCGGCGCACAGCATGCCGCCCTGGCTGCGGCCGGCGCACAAAGGGCAGTCGGACGGCACGAGCGCGCGCAGGCGCGCCGCCAGGTGCCGCCAGCGCGGCATGGGAGAGGGTCCGGGCATGAAAAACCTGTCGGTGGCATCATGGAGGGTGGACGCGGCCGCCGCGTCCGGGCGCTTTGCGCCGCAGTTTAGGAATTCCTTGGATTTTCGTGCGTGTTGCAATGACAGAAAGCTCCCATCCAGAACGCCTGCCGACGCTGCCGCTGGCGCGCGAGCACGTCGCGCTGCAGTTCGGACGCCGGGGCGACCTGGAGGCCGCGCAGTTCCTGTACGGCGAGATCGGCGCCCGCATGTTCGAGCGCCTGGAATACATCCGGCTGGCGCCCAAGGCCATGCTGGACGCGGGTTGCGGCGCCGGCGCGGCGCTGGAGCGCCTCCAGGCGCGTTATCCCGCGGCCGCCTACACCGGCGTGGACCTGAGCGCGGCCGTGCTGGCCCATGCGCGCCGGCTGCACCTTCCTTCGTCGATGGGCGCCCGCCTGCGCCATTCCGCGCTCAAGCTGGCCGGCCGCGGCGCGCCGCCGCTGCCGGCGTTCGTCCAGGCCGACATGGCCGCCACGGGCCTGCCGCCCGAGTCGCTGGACCTGGTCTGGTCCAACATGGCGCTGCACTGGCACCCCGAACCGCACGCGGTGCTGGCCGAATGGCGCCGCCTGCTGCGCGTGGGCGGGCTGGCGATGTTCAGCTGCCTGGGGCCCGCGACGTTCCGCGAGCTGCGCGAAGCGGTGGCGCGGGCCGGCCTGGATACGGCCACGCCCGGGTTCGTCGACATGCACGACTTCGGCGACCTGCTGATCGAGAACGGCTTCGCGGACCCGGTCATGGACCAGGAGGTGCTCACCTTCACCTACCGGCACGCCGACAGCCTGCTCGACGACGTGGGGCGGCTGGGCGGCAATCCGGCGCGGGGCCGCAGGCGGGGCCTGGCCACGCCGGCGTGGCGCGCCCGGCTGGTCGAGGCCATCGAGGCCGGACGCGGGCCGGACGGCCTGATCCGCCTGACGGCCGAGGTCGCGTACGGCCATGCGTGGCGGGCCGCGTCGTACCGGTCGGCCCCTGGCCAGACGCATATTCCGGTCTCGTCCATAGGCCGCGGCGGGGTGCGCTGAGCCTGCTCAAAGCGCCTCGGGTTGCTGGTCCTGTCTGGCACCCCGTATAATCCTGCGATTCTATGCGCTGGCAACATAATTATTTCCAGGGCGCATGGTGAGGAGTTTTGTGGCGGTGGGGGCCCGCGCAAGCTGCGCACGGTGTCGGCTGCCTGAATAACACTAAACGCTGTTCTTCGAGGTCGGACATGAAGAAGTGGTTGGGTGGGTCGTTGGGGGCGTTGATGGCCAGCATGCTGGCCGGCAACGCAGCATTTGCCGTCAACGACAGCGTGGGCGGCCCGAAAGTCAATCAGCTCAATCTGCACGAGCCTGTCACCAGCATCGCGGCGCAGATCGAATGGCTGCACTGGATGATGCTGGCCATCTGTATGGTCATCTTCATCGCCGTGTTCGCGGTGATGTTCTATTCCATCTGGGCGCACCGCAAGTCGCGCGGGGCCAAGCCCGCGTCGTTCCACGAGAGCATAGGCGTCGAAGTCGCCTGGACCGTGATTCCGTTCCTGATCGTCATCGGCATGGCTCTGCCGGCCACCAAGACGGTGGTCGCGATGAAGGACACGTCCAATGCCGACCTGACCGTGAAGGCCACCGGCTACCAGTGGAAATGGGGCTACGACTACCTGAACGGCGAAGGCGAGGGCATCTCCTTCCTGTCCAACCTGTCCACCCCGATCGAGCAGCGCAACGGTACCGAGCCCAAGGGCGACAACTACCTGATCGAGGTCGACAATCCCCTGGTCGTGCCGGTCAACAAGAAGGTCCGCGTCATCACCACCGCCAACGACGTCATCCACGCCTGGATGGTGCCGGCCTTCGGCGTCAAGCAGGATGCCATTCCCGGCTTCGTGCGCGACACCTGGTTCCGTGCCGAGAAAACCGGTGAATTCCGCGGCCAGTGCGCGGAACTGTGCGGCAAGGACCACGCCTTCATGCCCATCGTCGTGAAGGTCGTGTCCCAGGAAGACTATAGTAAGTGGGTCGAGGAGCAGAAGGCCAAGCTGGCCGCGCAAGCCGACGATCCCAACAAGACCTGGACGGCCGACGAACTGAAGACCCGCGGCGAAAAGGTGTTCGCGTCCAATTGCGTGGCCTGTCACCAGGCCAACGGCAAGGGCGTGCCGGGCACCTTCCCCGCGCTGGACGCCGACCCGACCGTACTGGGCCCCAAGGACAAGCAGATCGAAACCTTGCTGAAGGGCCGTCCCGGCACCGCCATGGCCTCGTTCGCGCACTTGTCCGACGTCGAGATCGCCGCGGCCATCACCTACACCCGCCATGCCTGGAGCAACGCGGGCAAGGGCCAGGATCCCGTCGTGCAGCCCGCCGATGTGAAGTCGGCCCGTTAAGGACGCGCGGCCGCCCCCGGCGGGCGGCCATGCAGTACCGGTTCAGTTTTCACATATTGAGCGCCTTCGTCACGATAGCGAAGACAGCAGTACGGAGCAGCAAGGAGCCATCATGAGCAGCACCGCGATCGATCACGCCCACGGGCACGATCATGACGACCACGCCCACGGTCATCCGACTGGCTGGCGGCGTTGGCTGTTCGCCACGAACCACAAAGATATCGGTACGATGTACCTGATCTTTTCCTTCACGATGCTGCTGGAAGGCGGACTGCTCGCGCTGCTGCTGCGCACCGAGCTGTTCGAGCCGGGCATCCAGTTCTTCCAGCCCGAGCTGTTCAACCAGTTCACCACCATGCACGGCCTGATCATGGTGTTCGGCGCGATCATGCCGGCCTTCGTGGGTTTCGCGAACTGGATGATCCCGCTGCAGATCGGCGCCTCGGACATGGCCTTCGCGCGGATGAACAACTTCAGCTTCTGGCTGCTGCCCGTGGCCGCCATCCTGCTGACGGTCTCGTTCTTCGTGCCCGGCGGCGCCACCGCCGCGGGCTGGACGCTGTACGCGCCGCTGTCGGTCCAGATGGGACCGGGCATGGACTTCGCGATCTTCGCGGTCCACATCATGGGCGCCTCGTCCATCATGGGCTCGATCAACATCATCGTGACCATCCTGAACATGCGCGCGCCCGGCATGACGTTGATGAAGATGCCGCTGTTCTGCTGGACCTGGCTCATCACCGCCTACCTGCTGATCGCCGTGATGCCCGTGCTGGCCGGCGCGATCACCATGGTGCTGACCGACCGCCACTTCGGCACCTCGTTCTTCAACGCGGCCGGCGGCGGCGACCCGGTCATGTACCAGCACATCTTCTGGTTCTTCGGGCACCCCGAGGTCTACATCATGATCCTGCCGGCGTTCGGCATCGTGTCGGCCATCGTCCCGGTGTTCGCCCGCAAGCGCCTGTTCGGCTATGCCTCCATGGTGTACGCCACGGCCTCGATCGCCATCCTGTCGTTCATCGTGTGGGCCCACCACATGTTCACGACCGGCATGCCCGTCACCGGCCAGCTCTTCTTCATGTACGCGACCATGCTGATCGCGGTGCCCACCGGCGTGAAGATCTTCAACTGGCTGGCCACCATGTGGCGCGGCTCCATGACCTTCGAGACGCCGATGCTGTTCGCGATCGGCTTCATCTTCGTGTTCACGATGGGCGGCTTCACCGGCCTGATCCTGGCCGTCGCGCCCATCGACATCCAGGTGCAGGACACCTACTACGTGGTGGCGCACTTCCACTACGTGCTGGTGGCCGGTTCGCTGTTCGCGCTGTTCGGCGGCACCTACTACTGGCTGCCCAAGTGGACGGGCGTGATGTACGACGAGAAGCTGGGCAAGATCCACTTCTGGTCGTCGCTGATCTCGTTCAACGTCACCTTCTTCCCGATGCACTTCCTGGGCCTGGCCGGCATGCCCCGCCGCTATGCGGACTACGCCGCCCAGTTCACCGACTTCCACCAGATCGCCACCATCGGCGCCTTCTGGTTCGGCCTGTCGCAACTGCTGTTCCTGTACGTCGTGCTGAAGGCCTACCGGGGCCATGGCGAGCCCGCTCCCGCCAATCCCTGGGGCGCCGAGGACGGCGGCCTGGAATGGACCCTTCCTTCGCCGGCGCCGTACCATTCGTTCGAAACGCCGCCCCAGGTCAAGTAGATGGTCACGTCCGAGCAGCGCCGCCGCAACCGGCGCACGGGCCTTGCACTCGCAGCTCTGGTCGCCGCTTTTTTCCTGGCGGTGATCCTGCGCAAGGTCTTCCTCGGCTGACCCGATACGTGTCGCAGGTGCCCCCATGACGCCTCCCGACTCCAGGCAACCCGCCAAGCCGGCATCCGACAACCGTCGGATGCTGGGCAAGCTGGCCGTCATCATCGCGATGATGTTCGGCTTCGGCTATGCACTGGTTCCGATGTACCGCGCCATTTGCGAGGTAACCGGCATCAACGTGTTGACCAAGGTCGATGCCGATGCCGCCGCCTTCGCGCGCAATACGCAGGTCGACACCAGCCGCACCGTCAAGATCGTGTTCGACGCGAACATCCACGGTCCGTGGCGGTTCCGTCCGGTGCAGTCGTCCATGGACGTCAATCCGGGCGAGCTGGCGACCATCGTCTACGAGATCGCCAACCAGCAGGACCGCGAAATGGCGGGGCAGGCCATCCCCAGCTATGCGCCCATGCTGGCCGGCCAGTATTTCAAGAAGCTGGAATGCTTCTGCTTTTCCCAGCAGGACCTGAAGGCGCGCGAGACGCGCCAGTTCCCGGTGGTGTTCGTGGTGGACCCCAAGCTGCCGAAGGACGTGCATACGATTACGCTGTCGTATACGTTCTTCGAGGTGGGAGCGCCGGCCGCCGACGCGCGGCCCGCCGCCCAGTCCGGAGACAAGAGTTGAGCGACGACCTGAAATCGGCGGCCGGCCGCAAACTCAATTTCTTCCAGACCCTGGGCGCGGTGCTGTGGTCCTTCACCGGCTTGCGGCGCGGAGCGGACTACCGCAACGACGCCGCCAAGCTCAATCCGATCTACGTCATCATCGCCGGTGTCGTGATGGCGGTGGTGTTTGTGGTAGTGCTGCTGCTGATCGTCAGGACGGTCGTCGGCTAGAAGAACAAAGACGGCCGGAAAGGCCGTCTCCGAATCATGTGCGGTTTTGTGGAATTCGCGAAGGAGAGTTGAGATGAGTGCAAGTCACTCGGTTTCGGGCAAGGAGGCGCCGTACTATTTCGTGCCGGCTCCATCCGTGCATCCCGCCACGGCCAGCCTGGCACTGCTGTTCTTCCTGCTGGGCATGGCCCTGTGGGTCAATAGCGTGAGCGTCGGCCCATGGTTCGTGCTGGCCGGCGTACTCGGCTTCCTCTTCGTGCTCTACCGCTGGTTCGGCGACGCCATCGCCGAATCCACCGGCGGGCTCTACAGCAAGCGCGTCGACGTCTCGTACCGCTGGAGCATGAGCTGGTTCATCTTCTCCGAGGTCATGTTCTTCGCGGCCTTCTTCGGCGCGCTGTTCTATGCCCGTGCGATCACGACGCCCTGGCTGTCCGACCTGGACACCCGCATGGTGCTGTGGCCCGATTTCGCCGGCGCCTGGCCCAATACCGGCCCGGCCGGCACCATCGAGCCCTTCACCGCGATGGGGCCCTTCTGGATCCCCACCATCAACACGGCCCTGCTGCTGACCTCGGGCGTGACGCTGACCATCTCGCATCATGCGCTGCTGGCCAGCAACCGCACCAAGGCCGCGCTGTGGCTGTTCATCACCATCCTGCTGGGCGCGACCTTCATGGGCTTCCAGGCCTATGAATACTTCCACGCCTACACCGAGCTGAACCTCAAGCTCACCTCGGGCGCCTTCGGCTCCACCTTCTACATGCTGACGGGTTTCCACGGTTTCCACGTCACCATGGGGGCGCTGATGCTGGCGGTGATGCTGCGCCGCCTGATCCGGGGCGATTTCACGGCCACCCACCATTTCGGCTTTGAAGGCGCCGCCTGGTACTGGCACTTCGTCGACGTGGTCTGGCTGGGCCTGTACCTCTTCGTCTACTGGTTCTAGAAGGGAGGTCCCCCCTACGCGCTTACGCGCGCCCAGCATGGTGAGCCCCCAGCCGCTACGCGGCAGCCCCCCGGGGGGGCCGGGGCCCGCCTTGGGGCGGCCCGGCGCCGGGCCCCGTAGGGGCGGCACTGGCGGACCGGAAGGGAAGCCCACCCCCAAGCGGCCGTTGGCCGCTCCCCCTCAAGGGGGCGGCACCGGCGGACCGGCAAAGCCGGATCCGCGGTGCCCTGGAATGGGGGGGCGGGTGTGTGAGGGAGCGTGGATCTGCCCTTGCGCGGCCTGCGACAGTTGGCCGCTTCCGGGGTGGGAGGGGCGCTGGCACACTAGCAGGCTGGGGCCTTCCGGTGGGCCAGACGGGGGCTAGCCCCTCGGAGTCGTCGGGGCCGTCCAGATGCCGCGCCGTCTGGCGCGGGCCGGTCAACGCAGGCCGGTGCTCTGGATCCAGCCCATCCAATGGGCGAACAGCACGAACAGGAACAACAGCACCGACAGGCCGATCCGGGCCGTCAGCGCATAGACCATACGCTTGCTATTGCCGGTATCCCTCATCAGGTAGATCAGGGCGGAACCCAAGCTGTACAGAATGCCGACGAAGGCTATGCCTACTATGATGCGCATCGAATCTCTCCTCCAGCCCGCGATTATGGCAGTCCGCGCGCTGCCGTGCGCTTCTTCCGCCGCATGAAACGCTCGGTCTCCGATCCTGCCGGCATGCCGGCGCCCCTCCCGGCGGCCGTCCGCAGGCGTGCTGGGGGCGGGTCGGTCCCGCTGGCCCTGGTGCTGCTGGCCGCCACGGTGGCGGTCACGGTCGCGCTGGGCCGCTGGCAACTCGGGCGGGCCGACGAGAAAGCGGCCACGCTGGCCGCCCTCGAAGCGGGCCGCACCCTGCCGCCGCTGGCGCTGGGGCCGGACCGCGCGGCCGATGACCTGATTCCCTGGCGCTCGGCCCAGGCCTCCGGCCACTGGCTGGCCGATCGGACGGTGCTGCTGGACAATCGCATGGCGGACGGCCGGCCGGGGTTCTGGGTCGTGACGCCGCTGGCGTTCGACGACGAGGGCCGGCAGGCCGTGGCCGTGCTGCGGGGCTGGCTGCCGCGTCCGGTGCCGGATGCCCCGGTAACCGTACGTACGCCGACCGGGCCGGTCACGGTGCGGGGCGAGCTCGTCCCGCGCGTGCCCCGCCTGTTCGAGCTGCCGGCCTTGAGCGGGCGCAAGCGCGACGAATTGGCATCGAGCCTGCCCGGCTGGCCGGGCGCGCCCCCCCGGGTGCAGAACCTGGAGCTGGGCACCTACGCCAAGGCCGCGGGCGTGGTCCTGCTGCCCGCCGTGCTTGAGCAGACCGGCGATGCGCCGGACGGGCTGGTCCGCGACTGGGCCGGTCCGCCTACCAATATAGACACGCACCGCGGCTATGCGTTGCAGTGGTTTTCGTTCGCGGCCATCGCCGCCATCGCCTTTGGAGTCATCCTTGTCCGAGTCCTCCGCCCGAAACGCTAGCGGCGCCGCCGCCCGGCCCCGGCGCTCGCTGTTCGCCCTGTACGCGGTGCTGGCGGTCTGCGCCGCGCCTGTGCTGGCGGCCGCGCTGGTCTATTTCCTGGAATGGCGCCCGGGCAGCGCCGGTACGAACTACGGCGACCTGGTCGAGCCGCAGCGACCGGTTCCGCCGGCCGAACAACTGCAATTGACGGATCTGGACGGCACCCCGTTCGACCTGCGCAGCCTGAACGGCAAGTGGGTCATGGTGGCCGCGCACGGCGGCGACTGCGGCGACGAATGCGCCAAGAAGCTCTACATCATGCGGCAGACGCATGCCAGCACGGGCAAGAACGTGGGCCGGATCGAGCGCGTTTGGCTGATCCTGGACGACGAGCCCGTGCCGACCATGGTCATCCGCGCCTACGAAGGCACCCACATGGTCCGGGCGCGGGCCGAGCAGGTGGGGCGTTTCCTTGCGCTGCCATCCGGCGTCGACGCCACGCCCGCCGCGCTCGGCCAGCACATCTGGCTGATCGACCCCCGCAACAACCTGATGCTGCGCTTCCCCGAGAATCCCGACCCCCTGCGCCTGCGCGAGGACATCGGCAAGCTGCTGCACGCTTCGCGCATCGGCTAGGGCGGGACCATGGACACGCAACGCCTCGACCAGGGAAGCTCCCGGATCCGCGCCCGCTACGCCAGGCTGGTGGCGATCACGATGTTCCTGACCTTCGACCTGATCATGTTCGGCGCCTTCGTGCGGCTGACCGATTCCGGCCTGGGCTGCCCCGACTGGCCGGGCTGCTACGGCAATGCGTCTCCCATCGGCGCGCGCCTCGACATCCACGCCGCCGCGACGGCCATGCCCGAGGGACCGGTTACACTATCCAAGGCCTGGATAGAGATGATCCACCGCTACGCGGGCACCCTGCTGGGCATGCTGATCATCGGCATCGTGTTCATGGCCTGGCGCCACCGCAAGGCACTGGCGCAATCTCCCTGGCTGGCCACGGTGATCCTGCCGGCGGTCTGCCTGCAGGGAGCCTTCGGCGCCTGGACCGTCACGCATCAGCTGATGCCGGCCGTGGTCACCGCCCACCTGCTGGGCGGCATCAGCCTGCTGGCGCTGCTGACCTGGCTGTCGGCCAGGCAGACGGTGCTGCCGGATATCGTGCCGGAAGCAGGACGTTGGCTGAAGTACGTGGCGGTCGGCCTGGCGCTGCTGTATACGCAGCTGGCGCTGGGCGGGTGGGTCAGCACGAACTACGCGGCGCTGGCCTGCATGGATTTCCCGACCTGTCACGGACAGTGGCTGCCGGACATGGACTTCCACGGCGGCTATTCGATCGTGCGCGGGCTGGGCGAACTGCCCTCGGGCGAGATCATCTCGCAAAGCGCGCTCACCGCCATCCACTGGACGCACCGCAATTTCGCGTTCGTGGTCCTGATCTATCTGGGCGCGCTGGCGTTCAGGCTGCGCCGCTACGAAGGCCTGCAGGGGCCGTCGCGAGCGCTGCTGGCCATGCTCGTGGTGCAACTGCTGACCGGGCTGACCAGCATTTTCCTGCAATGGCCTATAGTGATCGCCGTGTTGCATAACGGCGGGGCAGCCGTCCTGACCATCCTGTGCGTGACGCTGCTGGTCAGGCTGGGACGGGCCCGCCACGCGCCGGCGAACGGCGCGAGGGCCTACTGAAGTTCGGGAATCCTCATGGAAAGCATTACTGTGTCTACCGTCAGTCTGCGTCTTCGGCAATATTGGGTGCTGACCAAGCCTCGCGTCAGCCAGCTTGCCGTTTTCTGCGCGGTCATCGGCATGTTCCTGGCCACCCCCGCGGTGCCGCCGTGGCGGACGGTGATCGCGGCGACGATAGGCATCTGGCTGCTGGCGGCGGCCGCGTTTGCCATCAACTGCCTGATCGAAGAGCAGGTCGACGCGCGCATGGCCCGCACGGCCCACCGGCCCACCGCCCGGGGCGACATCGGCGCGCTGCAGATCATCGCCATGTCGGGCGTGGTCGGCGGCCTGGGCATGACGGTGCTCTACACCCTGGTCAATCCGCTGACCATGTGGCTGACCTTCGCCACCTTCGTCGGCTATGCCATCATCTATACCGTCATCCTGAAGCCCCGCACGCCGCAGAACATCGTCATCGGCGGCCTGTCCGGCGCCATGCCGCCCGCGCTGGGCTGGGCCGCCGTGGCCGACAGCGTCCCGGCCGAGGCCTGGCTGCTGGTGCTGATCATCTTCATCTGGACGCCGCCCCATTTCTGGGCCCTGGCGCTGTATCGCACCAAGGACTACGAAAACGCCGGCCTGCCCATGCTGCCCGTTACGCACGGCCAGAAGCTCACGCGGCTGCACATCCTGCTGTATTCCGTGGCGCTGTTCGCCACCACGCTGCTGCCCTACGTCATCCGCATGAGCGGCCTGGTCTACCTGGCCAGCGCCGTGGCCCTGGGCCTGGTGTTCGTGGGCTATGCCTGGAAGCTCTACCGCCACTACAGCGACGAGCTGGCGCGGCGCCTGTTCCGCTATTCGATCCTGTATCTGTCGCTGCTGTTCGCGGCGCTGCTGGTCGACCACTGGATGTGAGGTAGTCATGGCCGAGTTTGGTGTTTCCCGCCGTTTCGTCCTGCGCGCCGGCGCTGTCGCCGTGGCGGCGGCAATGTTGGCGGCTTGCGAGAAGAAGCCTTCGTTCAACAGCACGGATGTCAGCGGGTCGGACCTGGGCACCGATCTGTCGCTGACGGATTTCAACGGCCAGCCGCGCACGCTACAGGATTTCAAGGGCAAGGTCCTGGTGGTGTTCTTCGGCTTCGTGCAATGCCCCGACGTCTGCCCGACCGCGCTGGCCGAATTCGTGCAGGTCAAGAATAGCCTGGGCAAGGACGGCGACCGGCTCCAGGTGGCATTCGTGACCGTGGACCCCGAGCGCGACACGCCCGAAATCCTGCGCGCCTACGTGACCCAGTTCGATCCCAGCTTCCTGGGGTTGCGCGGCGACGCCGACGCCACCGCCCGCGTGGCCAAGTCCTTCAAGGTGTTCTACGCCAAGGTGCCCGGCAAGGAGCCCGGCTCCTACACCATGGACCACACGGCCGGCGTCTACATCTACGACCCCGAAGGCCACCTGCGCCTGTTCGCCCGCCACAATGCCGGCGCCGACGCCTTGACCAGCGACATTCGTCAGCTGTTGTAGAGGGAAGCCCCCCCTACCCGCTGACGCGGGCCCAGAATGGTGAGCCCCCAGCCGCTACGCGGCAGCCCCCCGAGGGAGCCTGGGCCCGCCTTGGGGCGGCCCGGCGCCGGGCCCAGGGGGGCGAAACCGGCGGACTGGCGGAGCCAGATCCGCGGTTTCCTGGATCTAGGGAAACTATCTTGGACTGAATCACTGTTGCTACCGCTGGCAGCCAGCGATAGCAACCGCGCTACGACCCATGAGGGTCCCACTAGACCCAGGATGCGGTGGATCCGGCTCCGCCGGTCCACCCGCATCGCCCCCTGGGGGGCGCGCGTCAGCGCGTAGGGGGGAGCGTAAAAAAAACGGGACACCGAAGTGTCCCGTGAATATCCGCCTCAAGTGGGGGGGAGGGAGGAGAAAAGCAGAGGCGGACGTATCGGCTGGTACCGGCAGACTGCACCGGAAGAAACATCGAGCGGGGGGAAGCCCGACATTCCGACACGAGGGCGTTGCACCCAAAGCGTGTCCCACCTGACGGTTAGTCCGAATCCATGCGCGGAAGTTCACCCGCCACCCGTGTTTCCACGTAAATTTCCGCCAATTCTGTAACTTCGTGTGACGGTTGTCGCGCCCAAGCAAAAGGGCGGATCCGGTGCTCCGGAATCCGCCCTCGGGCTCGTGTCGCCCTGGCCGCTGCCTGCGGGGTCAGGCGTACTCGGCCAGTGCGCCGCGCATCTTGGTCATGGCGCGTGCCTCGATCTGGCGGATGCGCTCGGCGGACACGCCGAACTCGTCCGCGAGTTCCTGCAGCGTGGCGCCGCCCTCGTCCTTCAGCCAGCGCGCCTCGATGATGCGGCGCGACCGTTCGTCCAGGCTTTCCAGGGCCTGCAGGAGTCCGCTGCCGTGCAGTTCGTCGCGGCGGCGTTCTTCCAGGATGGCGCTGGGCTCTTGCTGGCCTTCGTCCGACAGGTAGGCGATGGGGGCGAAATCGTTTTCGCCGTCATCGGTGCCACGGCCTTCCAGGGCCATGTCCTGCCCGTACAGGCGCACTTCCATCTCGGTCACGTCCTGCGGCCGCACGTTCAGGCTGGCGGCGATTTCCTCGACCTGTTCCGGCGTCAGCGCATGCGAGTCCGGCTTCAGGCTGCGCAGGTTGAAGAACAGCTTGCGCTGGGCCTTGGTGGTCGCCACCTTGACCAGGCGCCAGTTCTTCAGGATGTACTCGTGAATCTCGGCCTTGACCCAGTGGATGGCGAAGGACACCAGCCGCACGCCGCGGTTGGGGTCGAAGCGCTTGACGGCCTTCATCAGGCCGACGTTGCCTTCCTGGATCAGGTCGGCGTGCGGCAGCCCATAGCCCAGGTACTGGCGGGCGATGGCCACCACCAGACGCAGGTGCGACAGCACCAGTTCGCGGGCGGCGTTCAGATCCTGCTTTTCCTGATAGCGCTGGGCCAGCTCGTGTTCCTGCTCGGCCGTCAGCACCGGCAGCCGGTTGACGGCACCGATATAGGCTTCGATCGTTCCAAGGGCGCCCGGGTTGGCGATGGCCAGGGCCAGCGCGCCCGGACCGCTTGTGGCGGGTGCGAGGACGTTGGACTGATTCGACGAACGTTTCATAAACGGCTTACCTCCATGTCTGAAGGTTAGCACTCTCGAACAAAGAGTGCTAATGGGTGTTTTTGATGGGTGCGATAAAGCGAATCGATCGCTGTGCGTTGCAGCACGGCGGTCTAACCCGGCCGGGCCGGCGTCAGGGCGACCGACGGAAGGCCAGGGGTAGGCGGATGATCAGGGTTTCATACTGCATAGACCATGAAATCGGCGTATCGTTCGCGGAAACCTGCATTTTTCGACCTTCGATATTGATGCGTCCCTAGAAATGGCCCGTCTCCCCCGTCTGTACGCCCCGGATCTTCCCCACCTCGCCCAGGCCCGTTTCACGGTGCCCTTGTCGGCGGGAGGCGACGGCGGCGCCATGCTGGACCAGGTCGCGGCGTGGGTGGAGGCGGATGCCAGGCAGCACGGGGTGGCGGTGCATGGGTGGGCGCTTACCTTTGACCAGTTGCTGCTCCTGGCCACCCCCACCGGTCCAGGAGGGATCTCGGCCGTGATCCAGTCCCTGGGGCGTCGCCTGGCGGCCCGGCTGCATATAGGAAGGGTCTTCGCCGGCCGCTTCCGCTCCACCCTGGTCGAGCCGGGAGCCTGGGTGCTGCCCGGTCTGATCTGGCTCGAGACCGTCCCGCTGCGTCAAGGGCTGGCGGGCGATGCGGAGCTGTGGCGATGGTCTTCGGCCCCGGCGCATATGGGTGCCGCATCGGCCGGCATGCTGCATGACCACGCCGACTACTGGGCCTGCGGCAACACGCCGTTCGACCGTCAGGCCAACTACCGCGCCCGGATGGCCGAAGGCGTGGCGCCGTCCACGGCGCTGCGCATCGAGCAGGCGCTATATGGCCAATGGGCCCTGGGTGGTCCGGCCTTCGTGCAGTCGCTGGAGGGCACCAGCAGCCGGCGGGCCGCCGCAAGCAAGCGGGGAAGGCCGCGCAAGCAACCCAAGGCCGAGGGCGAAAACGCACGGTAATGGTGCGACCCCAATTTAATTTCCTCGATTTGTAGCCTGGATAATAATTGGGGACGTTCCCCTATTTATTTTTCTTGCAGCCCCTGGTGCGCCGCAGTATCGTCGATTCCCCCGGCGCGGCCCCCGTGCGCGCGCCGGGTTCGGAATCCCGATGTCCAGTACCCCGGATTCGTGCCCGGCACACGAATTCTTCTGCGGAGCGCACCATGCCCCTATCCAGCCAGGACCACCTCTCGGCCCCGTCGTCCCGGACGACCGTCATCGACGCCTCCCGCATCGGCCTGCCCGCTCCGCGCCAGCCGGACGCCCAGGGCCTGTACGACCCGTCCAACGAACACGACGCCTGTGGCGTGGGCTTCGTGGCCCATATCAAGGGCCAGAAAAGCCATTCCATCATCCAGCAGGGCCTGAAGATCCTCGAGAATATCGACCACCGCGGCGCGGTGGGGGCCGACGCGCTCATGGGCGACGGCGCCGGCATCCTGATCCAGATCCCGGATGCGCTGTACCGCGAGGAAATGGCGACCCAGGGCGTGGTCCTGCCCGCTCCCGGGGAATATGGGGTCGCCATGGTGTTCCTGCCCCAGGAAATGGGGTCGCGCCTGGCCTGTGAGGCCGAACTCGAGCGCGCCGTGCGCGCCGAGGGCCAGGTGGTGCTGGGTTGGCGCGACGTGCCCATCGACAAGGAAATGCCGATGTCGCCCAACGTGAAGGTCATGGAGCCGGTGATCCGGCAGCTCTTCATCGGCCGGGGCGGCGACGTCATGGTGCCCGATGCACTCGAGCGCAAGCTGTACGTGATCCGCAAGATGGCCTCGCACGCCATCCAGAAAATGCACCTGAAGCACGGCAAGGAATACTTCGTGCCGTCGATCTCCAGCCGGACCGTGGTCTACAAGGGCCTGCTGCTGGCCGACCAGGTGGGCCGCTACTACCGCGACCTGGCCGACTCGCGCGCCGTCACGGCGCTGGCCCTGGTGCACCAGCGTTTCTCGACCAACACCTTCCCGGCCTGGCCGCTGGCCCACCCCTACCGCCTGATCGCCCACAACGGCGAGATCAACACGGTCAAGGGCAACTTCAACTGGCTGCGCGCCCGCGAAGGGGTGATGCAGTCGCCGGTGCTGGGCGACGACCTGAAGAAGCTCTACCCCATCGTCTACGAAGGCCAGTCCGATACCGCCACGTTCGACAACTGCCTCGAACTGCTGGTCATGTCCGGCTATTCCATCTCGCACGCGATGATGATGATGATTCCCGAGGCCTGGGAACAGCACGCCGAGATGGACGAGGCGCGCCGCGCCTTCTACGAATACCATGCCGCGATGATGGAGCCCTGGGACGGCCCGGCCGCCATCGCCTTCACCGACGGCCGCCAGATCGGCGCGACGCTGGACCGCAACGGCCTGCGTCCGGCGCGCTACATCGTCACCGACGACGACCTGGTCATCATGGCCTCGGAGTCCGGCGTGCTGCCGGTCCCGCAAAGCAAGATCGTCAAGAAGTGGCGCCTGCAGCCGGGCAAGATGTTCCTGATCGACCTGGAACTGGGCCGCATCATCGACGACAAGGAACTGAAGGACCAGCTCGCCAACAGCAAGCCCTACCGCCAGTGGATCGAGCGCATCCGCATCAAGCTCGACACGCTGCCCGAGCCGATCCGGGAAGAGATCGAGGAAGGCCGTTCGTCGGTGCCCATGCTCGACCGGCAGCAGGCCTTCGGCTGGACCCAGGAGGACTACAAGTTCATCCTGCGCCCCATGGCCGCCCTGGGCGAGGAAAGCACCGGCTCGATGGGCAACGACGCGCCGCTGGCCGTGCTGTCCGGCAAGAACAAGAGCCTCTACAACTACTTCCGGCAACTGTTCGCGCAGGTCACCAACCCGCCCATCGATCCCATCCGCGAAAACCTGGTGATGTCGCTGGTGTCGTTCATCGGGCCCAAGCCCAACGTGCTCGACATCAACAACGTGAACCCGCCGCTGCGCCTGGAAGTGGCGCAGCCGGTGCTGGACTTCGCCGACATGGCGCAGATCCGCCACATCGAGCGCGTCACGAACGGCAAGTTCAAGAGCTTCGAGCTGGACATCACCTATCCGGCCGCCTGGGGCAAGGAAGGCATCCAGGCCCGCGTGGCGGCGCTGTGCGCCCAGGCCGTGGACGCCGTCAAGAGCGGCTACAACATCCTGATCGTGTCCGACCGCCTGGTCGACAGCGGCCGCGTGGCCATACCCGCGCTGCTGGCCACCTCGGCCGTGCACCAGCACCTGATCCGCGCCGGCCTGCGCACCAGCACCGGCCTGGTGGTGGAAACCGGCTCGGCCCGCGAAGTGCATCACTTCGCGCTGCTGGGCGGCTACGGCGCCGAGGCCGTGCACCCCTACCTGGCGATGGAAGCGCTGGCGCACGAGCATGAGCACGACGCCAAGGTACCGGTGGACAAGGCCATCTACAACTACGTCAAGGCCATCGGCAAGGGCCTGCAGAAGGTCATGTCCAAGATGGGCATCTCGACCTACATGTCGTACACCGGCGCCCAGATCTTCGAGGCCGTGGGCCTGAACCGCCCGCTGGTCGAGCAGTATTTCCCGGGCACCGCCAGCAACATCGAGGGCATCGGCATCTTCGAGGTGGCCGAGGAATCCCTGCGCATGCACAAGGCGGCCTTCGGCAACGATCCGCTGCTGGAAGGCGCGTTGGACGAGGGCGGCGAGTACGCCTTCCGGATCCGCGGCGAAGAGCACATGTGGACGCCCGACGCCATCGCCAAGCTGCAGCATTCCACCCGTGCGGACAACTACCGCACCTACAAGGAATACGCGCAGATCATCAACGACCAGAGCAAGCGCCACATGACGCTGCGCGGCCTGTTCGAATTCAAGTTCGATCCGGCCCATGCCATCCCGCTGGCCGAGGTCGAGCCGGCCAAGGACATCGTCAAGCGTTTCGCCACCGGCGCGATGTCGCTGGGCTCGATCTCGACCGAGGCCCATTCTGTGCTGGCGATCGCGATGAACCGCATCGGCGGCAAGTCCAACACCGGCGAGGGCGGCGAGGACGAGCTGCGCTATCGCGCCGAACTGCAGCACGGAAAGGCCGGCATCAAGGACGGCGACACGCTGGCTTCGGTGCTGGGCGCCGACCGGGTGGTGGCCGACGTGCCGCTGAAGGCGGGCGATTCGCTGCGTTCGCGCATCAAGCAGGTGGCCTCGGGACGCTTCGGCGTGTCGGCCGAGTACCTGGCCAGCGCCGACCAGATCCAGATCAAGATGGCGCAGGGCGCCAAGCCCGGCGAAGGCGGCCAGCTGCCTGGCCACAAGGTATCCGAATACATCGCCAAGCTGCGCTTCTCGGTGCCGGGCGTGGGCCTGATCTCGCCGCCGCCGCACCACGACATCTATTCCATCGAAGACCTGGCCCAGCTCATCCATGACCTGAAGAACGCCAATCCCCAGGCGTCGATCTCGGTCAAGCTGGTGTCCGAGGTCGGCGTCGGCACGGTGGCCGCGGGCGTGGCCAAGGCCAAGTCCGACCACGTGGTCATCGCCGGCCACGACGGCGGCACCGGCGCCTCGCCCGTGTCGTCCATCAAGCATGCCGGCACGCCGTGGGAGCTGGGCCTGGCCGAGACGCAGCAGACGCTGGTGCTGAACCACCTGCGCGGCCGCATCCGCGTGCAGGCCGACGGCCAGATGAAGACCGGCCGCGACGTCGTGATCGGCGCGCTGCTGGGCGCCGACGAGTTCGGCTTCGCCACCGCGCCGCTGGTGGTCGAAGGCTGCATCATGATGCGCAAGTGCCACCTGAACACCTGCCCGGTGGGCGTGGCCACGCAGGATCCGGTTTTGCGCGCCAAGTTCCAGGGCAAGCCCGAGCACGTCGTCAACTTCTTCTTCTTCATCGCCGAGGAAGTGCGCGAAATCATGGCCCAGCTGGGCATCCGCAAGTTCGACGAGCTGATCGGCCGCTCCGACCTGCTCGACATGCGTGCCGGCATCGAGCACTGGAAGGCGCGCGGCCTGGACTTCAGCCGCGTGTTCCACCAGCCCCGCGTGGCGGCCGAGGTGGCCCGCCTGCACGTGGACGAGCAGGACCACGGCCTGGCCAAGGCGCTGGACCACCAGTTGATCGAGCGCGCCCGCCCCGCCATCGAGCGCGGCGAGAAGGTCTCGTTCATCACGACGGTGCGCAACGTGAACCGCACCATCGGCGCGATGCTGTCCGGCATGGTGGCGCGCAAGTACGGCTACGAGGGCCTGCCCGACGACACCATCCACATCCAGTGCAACGGCACGGCGGGCCAGAGCTTCGGCGCGTTCCTGGCGCACGGCGTGACGCTGGACCTGGTGGGCGACGGCAACGACTACGTCGGCAAGGGCCTGTCGGGTGGCCGCATCATCGTGCGTTCTCCCAATGATTTCCGGGGCCATGGCCCCGAGCACATCATCGTCGGCAACACCGTGTTGTACGGCTCGCTGTCGGGCGAGGCCTATTTCAACGGCGTGGCGGGCGAACGCTTCGCGGTGCGCAACTCGGGCGCCGCGGCGGTGGTGGAAGGCGTGGGCGACCACGGCTGCGAATACATGACTGGCGGCACCGTGGTGGTGCTGGGCGAGACCGGCCGCAATTTCGCCGCCGGCATGTCGGGGGGCGTGGCCTACGTCTACGACCCGGACGGCTCCTTCCGCCTGCGCGCCAACCTGGCCATGGTCGAGCTGGAAGAGGTCGTTCCCGCGGCGCTGCAGGAGAAGGACGGTTCGCAGCGCCTGTGGCACAGCATGGTGCGGGGCGGCGAGCGGGATACCGACGAGGCCATCTTGCGCCGTCTGGTCGAGAACCATTTCCGCTACACCGGCAGCTTCCGCGCCCGCGACATCATGGATTCCTGGGACACGGCCCGCACCCGGTTCGTCAAGGTCATGCCGACGGAATACCGGCGCGCGCTGGGCGAAATGTGGGACGCCCGGAATCCGCAGAAGCTGGCCGCCTAGGCACGCCCTGCCGCCGGGAGGCGGCGCGAACCGTAACGAAATCGGGGCCGGCGCGGCGTACGCGCCGGCCCCAAACAGGATAGTCAGGAAAGAGCCATGGGTAAGGTCACCGGATTTCTGGAATACCAGCGTCTGCAGGAAGCGGCGGAAGCGCCCGAGCAGCGCGTCAAGCACTGGAAGGAATTCGTCCTTCATCTGAACACCGAGCAGGCCAGGCAGCAGGGCGCCCGGTGCATGGACTGCGGCATCCCGTTCTGCACGAACGGCTGTCCGGTCAACAACATCATTCCCGACTGGAATGACCTGGTGTATCGCCAGAACTGGAAGCAGGCCCTGGCGGTGCTGCACTCCACCAACAATTTCCCCGAGTTCACCGGGCGCATCTGCCCGGCGCCCTGCGAAGCGGCGTGTACGCTCAACATCAACAGCGACGCCGTCGGCATCAAGTCGATCGAGCACGCCATCATCGACCATGGCTGGGAACACGGCTGGGTCGTTCCCGTGTCGCCCAAGACCAGGACGGGCAAGAAAGTGGCGGTGGTCGGCTCCGGCCCCGCCGGGCTGGCCTGCGCCCAGCAACTGGCGCGCGCCGGGCACGAAGTGACGGTGTTCGAGAAGAGCGACCGCATCGGCGGGCTGCTGCGCTACGGCATTCCCGACTTCAAGCTGGAAAAGTGGCAGATCGACCGCCGCATGGCGCAGATGGAGCAGGAAGGCGTCGTGTTCCGCCCCTCGACCTTCGTCGGCCGGGCCGAGGACGCCAAGGCGCTGGGCATTTCCGCCTCGGTGAAGACGCCGCAGGAGCTGCAGGCCGAATTCGACGCCATCGTCGTGTCGGGCGGCTCGGAAACCCCGCGCGACCTGCCGGTGCCGGGCCGCGAGCTCCAGGGCGTGCATTTCGCGATGGACTTCCTGCGCCAGCAGAACAAGGTGGTGGCGGGCGACAAGCTCAAGGACCAGATCATGGCCACGGGCAAGCACGTCATCGTGATCGGTGGCGGCGACACCGGGTCGGACTGCGTGGGCACCAGCAACCGCCACGGTGCGGCCTCCGTCACGCAGTTCGAGGTCATGCCGCAGCCCCCGGTGTCCGAGAACAAGGAACTGACCTGGCCGTACTGGCCGCTGAAGCTGCGGACCTCTTCGTCCCACGAGGAAGGCGTGGACCGCGACTGGGCGGTGTCGACCAAGACCTTCAAGGGCAAGGGCGGCAAGGTGACCTCGCTCGTGGCCTGCCGCGTCGAATGGGTGCGCGGCGACAACGGCCAGATGAAGATGGCCGAGGTCGAGGGCTCCGAGTTCGAACTGCCGGCCGACCTGGTGCTGTTCGCCATGGGCTTCGTGTCGCCGGTGCAGCAGGTGCTGGAAGCCTTCGGCGTCGAGCGCGATGCCCGGGGCAACGCGCGTGCCAATACCGACGACTACCGCACCAACGTCGACAAGGTCTTCGCAGCCGGCGACATGCGGCGCGGCCAGTCGCTGGTGGTCTGGGCCATCCGCGAAGGCCGCCAGTGCGCGGCCTCGGTCGATACCTTCCTGATGGGCTCGACCGAGCTGCCTCGCTAAGCGGGGGGAGGGCCCGCAGGCCCTCTCGTTCGGCGCCGCGTCATCGCGCCGGATCCTCGGCCGTGTCAGCCTGCGCAAGCTGCAGCGACATGGCCAGGAAGCGGCGGATTCCTTCCGCGTCCACGTTGCGGCGGTGCGCCAGTTCCAGCGGCACCGTGAACGCCGTGGGCGGATCCAGCGGCCGGTAGACCACGCAGTCGGGCTGGATCGAGCGCATCGACTGCGGCACGATCGAGATGCCCAGCCCCGCCGCCACCAAGTGGATGGCCGCGATCAGCCGCGGCACTTCTTCCACCGCGCGAGGCACGAAGCCATTGCGCTGGCACACCTCCATCAGCATGTCCTTGATACCCCATCCGTTGAGTGGATGGAACAGGATGAAGTCCTCGTCCTTCAGCGCGGCCAGCGCGATGCCTTGCCGCGGCTCCTGGGCCAGCCGGTGGTTCGACGGCACGGCGACCACCATGTTCTCGCGTACCAGCGTCACGCTTTCCAGGCTTGAATTGGCGGGCAGCGGCGAGCGCACGAAAGCGATGTCCAGCCGTTCCTGTTCGACCGCGTGCAGCAGGTCATGCGTCGTGCCTTCGCCTATCTCCAGGAACATCAGCGGATAGCTGGTGCGAAAGGCGCGCACGATGCGTGGGGTCAGCTGGTGCAGTGACGCCGAGCTGGTGAAGCCGACGCGGATCCTTCCTTCCTCGCCCAGGTCGAAGCGCCGCACGCGCTGGACGGCGGCCTCCACGTCGGCCAGGACCTTCCGCACATCGCTCAGGAACAGTTTGCCGGCCGCGTTGAGCCGGATGCTGCGCGGCCGGCGATCGAACAATTGCACGCCCACTTCTTGTTCCAGCGCCTGGATCTGTTGGCTCAACGGCGGCTGCTGGATGGCCAGCCGCGAGGCGGCGCGGGTCATGTGCTCTTCCTCGGCCACCGCCACGAAGTAGCGCAGATGCCTCAATTCCATCTTGTCTCTCCGGCTCCACGAAAATCATATTTTATATATATCAATAAGCGACGAAATATGTATTTTTCTGGTTTTTGGATATCAATTAGTCTGGCAGCGCGATACAGACAGACTGATTCGAGGAGCCATGAACAAAGAAGCCGAAGTGATCATCATCGGGGCCGGTACCGGCGGGTTGGTGCTGGCGCTGAGCCTGCACCAGATCGGCGTGGCGTGCCGGGTGTACGAAGCGGTGTCCGACATCCAGGCCATCGGCGCGGGCATCAACCTGCTGCCGCACGCCGTGCGCGAACTGGACGAACTGGACCTGGTGCCGGAGCTGGACCGCGTGGGTATCCGCACCAAGGATGCCTCCTACTACAACCACCACGGCCAGTTCATCTATCGGGAATTGGCGGGCGAGGGCGCCGGCTACGACTGGCCGCAGTTCTCCATCCACCGAGGCGACGTCCAGCAGGTGTTGTTGAAGGCCGTGCGCGACCGGCTGGGCCAGGATGCCGTCGTCACGGGCCATCGCTGCGTCGGCGTCGAGCAGGACGGCGACGGCGCGACCGCCTATTTCACCGGTCCGCAGGGCCAGGATCTTCCGTCCGCACGGGCCGGGGTCGTGGTCGGCTGCGACGGCATCAAGTCGGCCGTCCGCCGGCAGTTCCTGCCCGACGAGGGAGAACCGGTGTACTCGGGCATCACCATCTGGCGGGGCGTGACGCCGTTCAAGCCATTCCTGAGCGGCGCTGACACCATACGCGCGGGCTGGATGAGCGTCGGCAAGCTGATGGTCTATCCGATACGCGAACAGGTCGACGCCGACGGCAACCAATTGCTGAACTTCGTCGCGTCGCTCGAGCGTCCCAAACCCGAGCGCTACGACTGGAATCGCTTCGCCAGGCACGAAGACTTCGTCGACGCCTATATGGGCTGGACATTCGATTGGCTGGACGTGCCGGCGCTGCTGCTGAAAGCCGAGCCCATCCTGATGTTCCCGATGGTGGATCGCGATCCGGTCCCGACCTGGACCTTCGGCCGCGTCACGCTGCTGGGGGACGCCGCGCATCCCATGTATCCGCGCGGTTCCAACGGCGCGGGCCAGGCCATCCTGGATGCCCGCTACATGGCGGGTTGCTTCAAGCGCAAGGGCGTGACGACCGAGGCGCTGCGCGAATACGACGAGGTGCGGGTAGCGGCCACGGCCAAGGTGGTCAGGATGAACCGTGCCGCGCCGCCCGACACCATCCTGCGGGTGGTGTACGAGCGTACGCAGGGCAAGCCCTTCAACAAGATCGACGACGTGATATCGCAGGCCGAGCTCAGGGAAATCTCCGAGCAGTACAAGCGCGCCGCCGGATTCGACATCGAATACCTGCGCACGCGGCCTTCCTATGTCCTGTGACGCCGAACCATGTCTGAGGAGACTGAATTGAAACGACCCGGACTGATCATCCCGCCGCTCACTCCCTTCGGTGCCGACCTGAGGGTCGACCGAGAAGCGCTCGGGCGTGGCGTGGATTACGTGGTTGAGGATTGCGGCGCGGCCATGGTGGTCGCCGCCGGCGTCGAGGCGCAGGAGTATCACTATCTCACGATGGAGGAGCGGCGCGACCTGATCCGGATGACCGTCGACTTCGTCGATGGCCGCTGTCCCGTGGCCGTGGGGGTCTCGCATCCGTCGTATCGCGTGGCGGTCGAGTTGGCCCATTTCGCCGAGGAGCTTGGCGCGCAGGCGGTGCAGTTGCTGGCGCCGCTGCGGCCGTTCGGCGGAGAGCCCACCCAGGCCGAGCTGATCGCCTACTTCGAAGCGGTCGCGCGCGAAACGCGCCTGCCCATCGTGCTGTACCTGAATCCGGGACCGGGCGCGGATCCCTCGCCGGCCACCACGCTGGAGCTGGCCAAGCTCGATGGCGTGAAGTACGTCAAGGAAAGCTCGCGCAATCTGCTGCGTGTCGCGCAATTGATCCAGCAGATCGACGTGGCCGGCCATGCCGAGTACTACACCACCATGCAGATGCTGCTGATCACGCTGCAATTGGGCGGCTCGGGCGTCACGCTGCCGCCGCCGGCCGCTCGGCTGGCTCGCCTGGTGGTCGAGGCGTTCGCGGCCGGCGACATGGAGGAGGCCGCCAGGCTGCAGGCGCAGTTCTCGCTGTTTCCGGCCCAATGGATGGGGTATGGCCTGGCGCCGGTGATGAAGGCGGCAATGCGGGTCCTGGGTATCGATGCCGGCGACCCCTATCCGCCGTATCGCGCCATCGGGGGCGAGGCGTTGGCCGACCTGGAGCGCTACCTGCGCACCACGGATCTGGCAAAGGGGAGGTAGGCGCCATGTTGACCAGCAAGCGGCTTTCCATCGAAGAGGCCGAGATCCTGATGCGCGGCGCGGCGGACGAGGCGCGCCGCATGGGTATTCCGATGTGCATCGCCGTGACCGACGACAGCGGTCAGTTGATCCGCTTCGACCGCATGGACGGCGGCAAGATCAGCAGCATCTCGATCGCGATCGACAAGGCGTTCACCGGCGCTGCAGCGCGCAAGGGCACCCACGTCTACAACCAGCTCTGCGTGCCGGGCGAACCCACCTTCGGCATTCACGTCACCAATGGCGGCCATTTCTGCGTCATTGGCGGCGGCCTGCCGGTCACGGTGGATGGGCAGGTGGTGGGCGGCATCGGCATCAGTTCGGGCACCGCCATCGAGGACCAGGCCTGTGCCGAGGCCGCGCTGAACCATTTTCGCGAGCAGACCGGCTACCGGCCGTAGGGGCGCCGGCAACAAGACAGAGGACAGCCCCTGGACCCGGCCCCGGTGGGGTCGGCGTCTTGCGTTCGTCCCGCCAGAAAGGAGACAAGACACCATGATTTCCATGAGATCCGCGGTTGTTTTTCCCGCCGGCTGCCTGCTGGCGTGCTCGCTCGCGTGGGCGGACTACCCCGAGCGTCCCGTTCGCATCATCGTGCCCTACGAAGCAGGGGGCGGCGCCGACATGATCACGCGCCTGGTCGCCCTGCAACTGGGCAACCGCCTGAAGCAGAGCGTGATCGTCGAGAATCGCGGCGGCGGCAGCAATACCATAGGCATGAACGCGGTGGCCAAGTCGACGGCCGACGGCTACACGCTGGGCCTGGTCACGCCGACCTTCGTGATGACGCCGCTGCTGATCAAGAACCATCCGTACAAGCCGCTGGCCGATCTCACCGCGGTCGGCATGGTCGCCACGGCGCCATTGGCGCTGGTCGTGCATCCCAGCGTGCCGGCCCGAACCGTGCAGGAATTGATCGCCATCGCCAAGGCTCGTCCCGGCCAGTTGAACTTCGCCTCGGGCGGCGTCACGTCCACCCAGGGGCTGGCGGGCGTGCTGTTCGCCTCGATGGCGGACATCGACGTGGCCAATGTTCCCTACAAGGGCAGTTCGCAAGCCATGACGGACCTGCTGGCGGGCAACGTGCAATTCATGTTCAACCCCATGGCGTCGGTGCTGCCGCACATCGCCAGCGGCAAGCTGCGTGCGGTGGGAGTGTCGAGCGACGCTCCTGCGTCGCTGCTGCCTGGCGTGGGGACGGTTGCCGCGGCGGTCCCCGGCTATCACGTCACGGGCTGGTTCGGACTGGTGGCGCCCGTCGGCACACCCGGCCCGGTGATCGACAGGCTCAACCGCGAACTGGCTTCCATTCTCGGGGCACCCGGGGTTGCCGAGCAGATGAAGGAATGGGGCCTGGAGCCCAAGCCCATGGCCGTGCGCGATTTCACGGCCTTGCTCGCGGCGGAAAGCCGCAAGTATGCCCAGATCATCAAGACCCAGAACCTTGCACTGGAATGAAGGAGCGGCGATGAACGACAGTAGTCATACGCAACAGGGTGCCTTGCACATTGGCGGGCAAGGCGCGGGCGGGGCGATCCTGTTCTCCGAAATGCGCCCCGAGGCCGCCTGGGAGGACGAATTCAACACCTGGTACGACACCGAGCATATTCCGGTCCGTATGGCCGCCCCCGGTTTCATCGGCGCCCGCCGTTACCGAGCCACCGGGAGCGACGACTACCTGGTCGTCTACGAGATGGCGTCGATGGCGGCGCTGGCGACGCCCGAATACGATCGCATCAAGAACCAGCCCAGCGAGCTGACCCGCCGCATGCTGGGCGAGGTGCACGGTTTCACGCGGTATCTGGGCGAGACGTTGGCCATGGCGGGCGGCGCCCGGGCCGATGCGCTCGATGCGCCGCTGCTGTTCGCGGCGATGTTCGACGTGCCGCCGGCGGAACTGGCCGACTTCGATGCCTGGTATGAGCAGGATCATGTGCCGCTGTTGCTGGAATGCAGCGATTGGCTGATGGTTCGCCGCTTTCACCTGACGGTGGGGGAACCCCGGCCCTTCAACCGGCTGGCCTTGCATTACCTGGCTTCGGAGCAGGCGCTGTCATCGCCCGCCCGCGACAAGGCCAGGCAGACCCCCTGGCGCGAGCGGATGGCCGGGCGCGATTGGTTCGGCAAAGGCCGCTACGCCGTGTTCCGGCGTTTCGGCCGGACCCGGTTCGCCATCCGCTAGCAGGGTTGGCGGCGCTCATACTCATATTAATCATTGCTTAAAAGCCTGGTGGCACCATGCCCCGAGTCGTCCGGCCGGACCTCGGGGCGTTTTCATGTGGATGCGCTGGCGCGCCGTGCGGTTGTTGTAAAAACGTAAACCGCCGCGGGGCGCCGTGGTTCATAATCTGCACTCTTCCATGGGCCATGCAGGCCGGCGTCCGGCGCGCCATGGACAGGATGCGCATCCGCCGCCGGCGAAACGCGGTGTATGCGCCTAGGGACAAAACCCGCTGCCGCCTAAGGGTTAGCACGGTGCCCAGGCGTGCTGCTGTTAGAATCCCTCGCTGGATTCCCCTCGTACCCGCCGGTTTTTTGCAAGCAACGCCTATCTTTTCAACTCTTCCTGCCTCTACATGCCTGATTCGGCACGATCCACGCATTCCCCCACCGATGTGGCGCTAGCCTTCGACGGCCTGTCGGTGGGCTATGGCGACCGTGTCATCCTGCGGGACGTCGACATGCAGGTCCGTCGCGGGCAGGTGGTGGCCATCATGGGCGGCTCGGGGTCGGGCAAGACCACGCTGCTGCGCGCGGCCACGGGCCAGTTGCCGCCCCAGGCGGGCAGGGCGCTGGTCCTGGGTGAGGACATCGGCCAGGCCTCGGGCGACCGCCTGTTCGACCTGCGCAAGCGCATGGGCGTGCTGTTCCAGCAGGGCGCGCTGTTCACGGACCTGGACGTCTATGAAAACGTGGCGTTCCCGCTGCGCGAGCATACGTCCATGACCGAACAGGAGATCCTGGAGCGGGTGCTGTCCAAGCTGGATGCCGTGGGCCTGAAGGCGGCCGCCTTCCTGCGCACCTCGGAAATCTCGGGCGGCATGGCGCGCCGGGTCGCGCTGGCGCGGGCCGTGGTGCTGGAACCCGAGCTGATCCTGTACGACGAGCCGTTCGCCGGCCTGGATCCGATCTCCATGGGCGTGACCGCCCAGTTGATCCGGACCATGACCGACCGGCTGGGCTGCGCCTCGGTGCTGATCACGCACGACGTGCAGGAATCCTTCCACATCACCGACCAGGTCTATCTGCTGGGGCGCGGCACCGTCGTCGCCGGCGGCACGCCGGCCGAGCTGTCCGCCTCGCAGGACCCGTTCGTGCACCAGTTCCTCCACGGCGAACCCGATGGTCCGGTGGCTTTCCAGTATCCCGAGACGCCTGCCTACCAGGCCTGGCTCGAGCGCCAGCGGAGGATGCGCTGATGGCCCTGACCCGTTTCCTGATCTCGGTGGGCGCCGGCACGCGCGCATCGCTGGTCGGCCTGGGCACCTTTGCCCGGTTTTTCATCGAGTTGCTGTTCAAGAGCGGCACCGCGCTGCGCCGTCCGAGGTTGGTGGTGCAGCAAATCCACTTCATCGGCAACTATTCGCTGGTGATCATCGCCGTATCGGGCCTGTTCGTCGGCTTCGTGCTGGGGTTGCAGGGCTACTACACCCTGAACCGCTACGGTTCCGAGCAGGCGCTGGGCCTTCTGGTCGCGCTCAGCCTGGTGCGTGAACTGGGGCCGGTCGTGACCGCGCTGCTGTTCGCCGGCCGGGCCGGGACCTCGCTGACCGCCGAGATCGGCCTGATGAAGGCGGGCGAGCAATTGTCGGCCATGGAAGTCATGGCCGTGGATCCCGTGCGCCGGGTGCTGGCGCCGCGCTTCTGGGGTGGCGTCATCGCCATGCCGCTGCTGGCCGCGGTGTTCTCGGCGGTCGGTATCCTGGGCGGCTGGGGCGTGGGCGTGCTGCTCATCGGCGTGGACGACGGCGCTTTCTGGTCGCAGATGCAGAACGGCGTCGACGTCTGGAAGGACGTGGGCAACGGCGTGCTCAAGAGCGTCGTCTTCGGCGTGGCGGTCACGCTGATCGCGCTCTACCAGGGTTATTACGCCAAGGCCACGCCCGAGGGCGTGTCGCGCGCGACCACGCGTACCGTCGTGGCCGGGTCGCTGGCGGTGCTGGGCCTGGACTTCCTGCTGACCGCCTGGATGTTCGGCAACTAAACATGGCGCGGCGCCCGCCGGGCGGCCGCTGCAAGCAATTGGCTAAGGGACCCGCTATTCGGGCGGGATACCGGAGGAATACGAGATGTCGCGAGAAAAAGTCGATCTCTGGGTGGGAATATTCGTGCTGGTGGGCGCGCTCGCCCTGGTCTTCCTGGCCCTGAAGGCAGGCAACCTGCTGAGCGTGCTGTCGGTGGGCAAGACCTATGCGGTAACGGCCAATTTCGACAATATCGGCGGGCTCAAGCCCCGCGCGGCGGTCAAGAGCGCCGGCGTGGTCGTTGGGCGGGTGTCCAGCATCGCGTTCGACGACAAGATGTTCCAGGGCGTGGTCACGCTGGACCTGGACGCGCGCTATCTGTTTCCCACCGATTCGTCCGCCAAGATCCTGACCTCGGGGTTGTTGGGCGAGCAGTACATCGGCATCGAGCCGGGCGGCGAGGACAAGAATTTCGGCCCTGGCGACAAGATTCGCTATACCCAAAGCGCGGTCGTGCTGGAGAATCTGATCAGCCAGTTCCTCTACAGCAAGGCCGCCGAAGGCGGTAACGGCAAGCCGGCGGAAGGCGGTTCCACGGGCTCGGAACCCGCCGCGAAATGACGACGAGTGTATGAAAATGAATAAGAAATTCCTGGCATTGATACTGGCCGCCGGGCTGGCGGGCTGTGCCACCGCACCGGAAGGGCGGCCGGCCGACCCGCGGGATCCCCTGGAGGGATTCAACCGCGGCATGTACAAATTCAACGATACGGTCGATCGTGCCGTGCTCAAGCCGGTGGCGCAGGGCTACGTGAACGTGGTGCCCTCGCCAGTGCGCAGCTGCGTGCGCAACATGTTCGCCAACGCGGGCGACGTGATGTCGGCCATCAACAGTTTCCTGCAGAACCGCGCGCCGGACGGCATCAACACCACCTTCCGCGTGCTGCTGAACACCACGATGGGCGTGTTCGGCTGCTTCGACCTGGCCACGCAGAACGGCCTGCCCCGCAACAAGGCCGATTTCGGCCAGACCCTGGGGGTCTGGGGCGTCGGTTCCGGTCCGTACCTGGTGCTGCCGCTGCTGGGGCCCAGCACCATCCGCGACGCGGGCGGCACGGCGGTCGATTTCCTGGCCGATCCGGTGGCCGTCAGCAACATCGACAACGTGCCCGTGCGCAACAGCGTCTACGGCCTGCGGGTCGTGAACGCGCGCGCCAACCTGCTCGAGGTGGGCAACCTGCTCGACCAGGTCGCGCTGGATCCGTATACCTTCACCCGCGACGCCTACCTGCAGCGGCGCGCCAGCCTGATCCGCGGCGCCAATGGCGCGGAAGGCGCGCTGCCGGACTACTCGCTGCCCAACTACGACGACGATGACGATGCCGCGGCGCCCGCCCCGGCGTCGGATACGCAGAAAAAGTAAGGATTTCCATGGTTTCGCAAGACATGACAATGCCCGCGGCGACCACGCCCCGGATCCTGACCTGGCTGCTGGCGCTGTTCGCCGGCGTGGCGCTGGCCATCGGCGGCATGCAGGCCGCCCGGGCGCAGGGCGCCGGTTCGCCCGAAGCGCTGATCCAGCAGGTCACCGGCGAAGTTCTGACCGCCATCAAGGCCGATCCGTCGGTGCAGTCCGGCAACCCGCAGCGCCTGTTGCAACTGGTGGACCAGAAGATCCTGCCCTACGTCGATTTCGAGAAGACGACGCGGCTGGCAGCCGGCCGCTACTGGCGCCAGGCGACGCCCGAGCAGCAGAAGGCGCTGGTCAAGGAGTTTCGCACCACGCTGGTGCGTACGTATAGCGGCGCGGTCTCGTCCGTGAAGCAGCAGACCGCCGTGGAGTTGCGCCCCTCGCACTATCCGGCCGACGCCACCGACGTGGTGGTGAAGACCGCGATCAAGCAGCCGGCCGGCGACCCCATTCCCGTGGACTACCGGATGGAGAAGGCGGGCCAGGGCTGGAAGATCTACGACGTCAACGTCCTGGGCGTGTGGTTGATCGAGAACTACCGCAACCAGTTCTCGCAGCAGATCGGCCAGAACGGCGTGGATGGGCTGATCAAGTCCCTGGCGGAGCGGAACGCTGCGTTCAAATGACCCCCCTACGCGCTTACGCGCGCCCCCAGGGGCGGCACTGGCGGACCGGCAAAGCCGGATCCGCTGTGCCCTGGGGTAGGCCGGGCAGTCAGCTCTTGCTGTTTCCGACCATCCTCTATAATGGGGAATTGCCCGGCGTTTGCCGGGATTTGCGCTTTTTGGGGCCTGCGGGCCCATGTCGGCGCGGTAGTGTTTTCTGATCAAGCCATGTCATCCGCCGTTCGCATCGAGCATGTTTCCAAGGTGTACCCCAGGCAGACCAGCCTGTGGCGGCGCATGGGCGCTGGCCAGGTGGTGGATGGGTTCCAGGCGCTGAACGATGTCAGCCTGGACATCGCCCAGGGCGAGTTCTTCGGGCTGCTGGGGCCGAACGGCGCGGGCAAGACCTCGCTGATCGCGATCCTGGCGGGGCTGTCGCGCGCGACCACGGGCCAGGTGTCCATCTGCGGCTACGACGTCGTGTCCCAGTTCCGCGCCTCCCGGCGGGCGCTGGGCGTGGTGCCGCAGGAACTGGTGTTCGACCCGTTCTTCACCGTGCGCGAGACGCTGCGCATCCAGTCGGGCTATTTCGGGCTGCGCAACAACGATGACTGGATCGACGAGATCCTGGAAAACCTGGGCCTGACCTCCAAGGCCGACGACAACATGCGCGCCCTGTCGGGCGGCATGAAACGGCGGGTGCTGGTGGCGCAGGCGCTGGTGCACCGGCCGCCGGTGATCGTGCTGGACGAACCCACCGCCGGCGTGGATGTGGACCTGCGGCGCACGCTGTGGCAGTTCATCTCGCGCCTGAACCGCATGGGCCACACCATCCTGCTCACCACCCACTACCTGGAAGAAGCCGAGGAGCTGTGCGGCCGCATCGCCATGCTCAAGGCCGGCCGCATCGTGGCGCTGGACACCACGCGGGCGCTGCTGGCCAAGGTCGGCGGCTCGCGCCTGGTGCTGCACATGGGGGCGTCGGGCTGGCCCGCGGGCAAGAGCCGCGCGCTGGACGAGCGGCTGGTGCAGCGCCAGGGCAACCGGGCGGTGCTGCGCCTGGACACCAGCACGGAACTGGAGTCCCTGCTGGCGCAGGTCCGCACGGCGGGAGGCGCCATCGAAGGCATCGAAGTGCTGCCCGCCGACCTCGAGGATGCTTTCCTGAACATCATGCACGGGGACTCCGCCTCGGCGTCGCTGGAGAAGGCGGCATGAGCGTCGTCGCACGGCCGCCCGAGGGCGGCGTTACCACCACCGGTTCCGAGCCCGCCAAGCCGGCTGGCTTCGTCGGCCTGCAGCCCAACCTGAACGCGGGCTCCGGCTTCCTGACGCTGTTCTACAAGGAAATGCTGCGCTTCTGGAAGGTGGGCTTCCAGACCGTGGGCGC
Organism: Pigmentiphaga kullae; assembly: GCF_004216695.1. Lineage (GTDB taxonomy): Bacteria > Pseudomonadota > Gammaproteobacteria > Burkholderiales > Burkholderiaceae_B > Pigmentiphaga > Pigmentiphaga kullae. Next base: position 327,569 of record NZ_SGXC01000001.1, on the reverse strand, counting down.
GCCGGTGATGACGGCGGTGCTGTACCTGCTGATCTTCGCCCACGTGCTGGAGGGGCGCGTCACGGTGTACGGCACCGTGCCGTACACGGCCTTCCTGATCCCCGGGCTCATGATGATGAGCATGCTGCAGAACGCGTTCGCCAATTCCTCGTCGTCGCTGATGCAAAGCCGCGTCACCGGCAACCTGGTCTTCATGCTGCTGCCGCCGCTGACCCACTGGGAAGTCTTCTGTGCCTACGTGCTGGCGGCCATCGTGCGCGCCCTGTTCGTCGGGCTGGGGATCTACGCGGTGTCGCTGTTCTTCGCCGCGCCGCATTTCGCCGAACCGCTGTGGATGCTGGTGTTCGCCGTGCTGGGCAGCGGCATCATGGGGGTGCTGGGGCTGGTCGCCGGGATCTGGGCCGAGAAGTTCGACCAGATGGCGGCTTTCCAGAATTTCCTGATCATGCCGGCAACTTTCCTGTCCGGGGTATTCTATTCCGTGCACTCGCTGCCGCCGTTCTGGCAGGCGGTGTCGCACTGGAATCCGATCTTCTACACCATAGACGGCTTCCGCTACGGATTTTTCGGGGTCTCCGACGTCACGCCCTGGCACAGCCTGGCGGTGGTCGCGGGGACGTTCCTGGTGGTGGCCGGGTTCGCGCTGCGCCTGTTGTCCACCGGCTACAAACTGCGTTACTGAGATGAAAGCCCCCCCCTACGCGCTGACGCGCGCCCCCCAGGGGGCGGCACTGGCGGACCGGCAGAGCCGGATCCGCGGTGCCCTGGGTCGGGCGCGGCGTTATGGATAACTGAGATGAGCACCATGCTTCCTTCTCCCGAGCAGGTCCGGCAATACATCGTCGATGGGCTGCCCTGTGAACATGTCGACGTGCAGGGCGACGGCCAGCACTTCGAGGCGGTCATCGTCAGCGCCGAGTTCGCGGGCAAGCGCCCCATCGCGCGGCATCAGCTGGTCTATGCCGCGCTGGGCGAGCGCATGCGGGAAGAAATCCATGCCTTGTCGATGCGCACCCTCACTCCCCAGGAATTCAAGGCGGGCAATTGATGGATAAGCTGCAGATCACCGGCGGTCGCCCCCTGCGCGGCGAGGTCGAGGTGTCCGGCGCGAAGAACGCCGCGCTGCCTTGCCTGTGCGCCGCGCTGCTGACCGCCGATACGGTCACGCTCGAGAACGTGCCCCAGCTCAACGACATCGGCACCACGCTGCGCCTCTTGCGCCAGCTGGGCGTGAAGGCCGAGCGCGCCAGCCAGCCGGGCGACCGGGTGGTGCTGGAGGCCAGCCGCGTCGAGTCGCTGGAAGCGCCGTACGAGCTGGTCAAGACCATGCGCGCTTCGATCCTGGTGCTGGGCCCGCTGCTCGCTCGCTTCGGCGAGGCCCGGGTCAGCCTGCCCGGCGGCTGCGCCATCGGCCAGCGTCCCATCGACCAGCACATCAAGGGGCTGGCGGCCATGGGGGCCGAGATCAGCATCGAGCACGGCTTCGTCGTGGCGCGGGCCAAGCGCCTGAAGGGCGCCACCATCCGCACCGACGTGATCACGGTGACCGGCACCGAGAACCTGATGATGGCGGCCGTGCTGGCCGACGGGCTGACGGTGCTCGAGAACGCCGCGCGCGAACCCGAGATCGTCGACCTGGCGGAATTGCTGATCAAGATGGGCGCCCGCATCAGCGGCCATGGCACGGACCGCATCGTGATCGAGGGCGTGTCCCGGCTGCACGGCACCACCCACCGGGTCATGCCGGACCGCATCGAGGCCGGCACGTTCCTGTGCGCGGTGGGCGCGGCGGGCGGGAAGATCGTGCTGCGCAATGCCGATCCGGCCAGCATGGGCGCCACGCTGGACAAGCTGGCCGAGGCCGGACTGGCCATCGAGTGCGGCCCCGACTGGATCGAGGCGGGCATGAATGGCCGGCCGCGCGCGGTGGGCTTCCGCACCCTGGAATATCCCGGTTTCGCGACCGACATGCAGGCCCAGCTGATGGCCCTGAATGCCATCGCCGAAGGCACCGCGGTCATCACCGAGACCATCTTCGAGAACCGCTACATGCACGTGCAGGAACTGCGCCGGCTGGGAGCGGACATCGAGATCGACGGCCACACGGCCGTGGTCAAGGGCGTGGCGAACCTGTCGGGCGCCACCGTCATGGCGACCGACCTGCGGGCCTCGGCCAGCCTGGTCATCGCCGGCCTGGTCGCCGACGGCCTGACCACGATCGACCGCATCTATCACCTGGACCGCGGCTACGAGCAGATGGAGCGCAAGCTGTTGCAGCTGGGCGCCGACATCCGCCGCGTGGGCGGATCCGGAGGGCAGGCACGATGAGCGCCTTCGCCCCGGCCGATCCGAACACGCCCATCACGCTGGCGCTGTCCAAGGGCCGCATCTTCACCGAGACCATGCCCCTGCTGGCCGAGGCCGGCATCACGGCGGCCGAGGACCCGGAGAAGTCCCGCAAGCTGATCCTGCCGACCAGCGACCCCGGCGTGCGCATCATCATTGTGCGCGCCTCGGATGTCCCCACCTATGTCCAGTACGGCGCCGCCGATCTGGGGGTGGCCGGCAAGGATGTGTTGATCGAGCACGCGGCCCAGCATCCGGGCGGCCTGTATCAGCCCGTGGACCTGCGCATCGGCAAGTGCCGGCTGTGCGTGGCCGTGCCCGAGGGTTTCGACTACGCCAGCGCGGTGCGCCAGGGCGCCCGCCTGCGCGTGGCGACCAAGTACGTGCAGGCCGCGCGCGAGCATTTCGCCGCGAAAGGGGTGCACGTCGACCTGATCAAGCTGTACGGGTCGATGGAGCTCGCGCCGCTGGTGGGGCTGGCCGACGTGATCGTCGACCTGGTGTCCACCGGTGGGACATTGCGGGCCAACAACCTCGTCGCGGTCGAAGATATCATGGACATATCGTCGCGCCTGGTGGTCAACCAGGCGGCCCTGAAGACCCGGCGACACCGGCTGCAGCCTCTGATCGACGCCTTCGCGCGCGCCAGCCTGGCCATGCCGGCCTGACCTGGCGACCTCCGCGGGGCGCTCGCCGCGCGGCCAGCCCGCCGCGCCATGCAGAGGCTGCATCGTCCATCGCCAACGCGCCGCCGGCGCGGGGCAGGGCTGCCTTCCGGAAACCGATTTTGCAGAGCTAGCGTATGTCCCTCATCAACCGACTCGATACCCGTAGCGACGACTTCCGAACCCGCCTGCACGCGCTGCTGGCCTTCGAAGCGTCCGAGGACGCGTCCATCGAACGCGCCGTGGCCGACATCCTGCTGGACGTCCGCACCCGCGGCGACGGCGCGGTGCTCGAATACACCCACCGCTTCGATCGAGTCCAGGCCGCGTCCATCCGCGAACTGGACATCCCCCGCGCCGACTGGGCCGCGGCCCTGGAGGCGCTGCCGCGCGAGCAGCGCGCCGCCCTGGAAGCCGCCGCCGACCGCATCCGCAGCTACCACGAGCGCCAGCGGACCGAAACCTGGACCTACACCGAGCCCGACGGCACCGTGCTGGGGCAGAAGGTCACCCCGCTCGACCGCGTGGGCCTGTACGTGCCCGGCGGCAAGGCGGCCTACCCGTCGTCGCTGCTGATGAACGCCATCCCGGCCAAGGTGGCCGGCGTGGGCGAGGTCGTCATGGTCACGCCCACGCCCGACGGCGTGCGCAATCCCATGGTGCTGGCCGCCGCCGCCATCGCCGGCGTCGACCGCGCGATCGCCATCGGCGGCGCCCAGGCGGTGGGCGCGCTGGCCTACGGCACGCCGTCCATCGCCCCGGTCGACAAGATCGTGGGGCCGGGCAACGCCTATGTCGCCGCCGCCAAGCGGCGCGTGTACGGGACGGTGGGCATAGACATGATCGCCGGCCCCAGCGAGATCCTGGTCATCTGCGACGGCAACACGCCGGCCGACTGGATCGCCATGGATCTTTTCTCGCAGGCCGAGCACGACGAACTGGCCCAGGCCATCCTGCTGTGCCCCGACGCCGGCTACATCGCCCAGGTCGAGGCCGCCATCGCCCGGCTGCTGCCGACGATGCCGCGCGCGCAGATCATCCGCACCAGCCTGGCCAACCGCGGTGCGCTGATCCTGGTGCGCGACCTGGAAGAGGCCTGCGCCATCGCCAACGACATCGCGCCCGAGCACCTGGAAATCTCCACCGCCGAGCCCGAGCGCTGGGCCGACCTGATCCGCCACGCCGGCGCGATCTTCATGGGCACGCACAGCTCGGAGTCGCTGGGCGACTACTGCGCCGGCCCCAACCACGTGCTGCCGACCTCCCGCACGGCGCGCTTCTCGTCGCCGCTGGGCGTGTACGATTTCCAGAAGCGGTCGAGCCTGATCAAGGTCTCGGGCGCCGGCGCGCGCACCCTGGGCCGCGTCGCCGCCACCCTGGCCCATGGCGAAGGGCTGCAGGCGCATGCGCGCAGCGCCGAATACCGCCTGGACGACGGCAGCGCCTCGTGACGCCGCCGCCCATTCAACCCGACCATCCGGAAACGATCATGCGTACCGCCGAGATCACCCGCAACACCAACGAAACGCGCATCCGCGCGGTCGTCAACCTCGACGGCACCGGCAAGCAGAACCTGCAGACCGGCGTGCCGTTCCTGGACCACATGCTCGACCAGATCGTGCGCCATGGCCTGATCGACATCGACGTCGTGGCCGACGGCGACCTGCACATCGACGCCCACCACACGGTCGAGGACGTCGGCATCACGCTCGGCCAGGCCGTGGCCAAGGCGGTCGGCAACAAGGCCGGGATCCGCCGCTACGGCCACGCCTACGTGCCGCTGGACGAAGCCCTGTCGCGCGTGGTGGTGGATTTCTCCGGCCGGCCCGGCCTGGAGTTCCACGTCCCCTTCACGCGGGCCATGATCGGCCAGTTCGACGTCGACCTGACGCGCGAATTCTTCCAGGGCTTCGTCAACCATGCCCTGGTGACGCTGCATATCGACAACCTGCGGGGCGTCAACGCCCACCACCAGTGCGAGACGGTGTTCAAGGCCTTCGGCCGGGCGCTGCGCATGGCGCTGGAGGTCGACCCGCGCGCCGGCGGCACCGTGCCGTCGACCAAGGGAGTGCTCTAGATGAGAACAGCCCCCACGCTCACTACGTTCGCTGCCCCCCGGGGGGGCGTGTCAGCCCCTTGGGGCGGCCCGGCGGAGCTGACATGACGCGCATAGCCATCGTCGACTACGGCATGGGCAACCTGCGCTCGGTCGCCCGGGCGCTCGAGCACGTCGCGCCCGAGGCCGAAGTGCGTATCTGCAGCGATGCGGCCGGCGTGCGCGCGGCCGACCGGGTCGTGTTCCCGGGGCAGGGTGCGATGCCCGACTGCATGCGCTACCTCGAGGAAACCGGCCTGCGCGAGGCGGTGGTCGAGGCGTCCCGCAGCAAGCCCCTGCTGGGCGTGTGCGTGGGCGAGCAGATGCTGTTCCAGCGCAGCGAGGAAGGGCCGGCAGACGGCCTGGGCATCTTCGACGGACAGGTCGTGCGCTTCGCCGGTCCGGCCTTCGAGGGGCCCGAGCGGCTGAAAGTGCCCCACATGGGCTGGAACCGCGTGCGGCAGACCTTGTCCCATCCCCTGTGGGACGGCGTGGCCGACGATACCTATTTCTACTTCGTGCACAGCTACTATGTGGCACCCGCCGATCTAGGGGTAATTGCCGGTCAATCCGATTACGGGGTCGCCTTTACCTGCGCGGTAGCCAGAGATAACATCTTCGCAACTCAGTTTCACCCAGAGAAAAGCGCGGGGGCGGGCCTGCGTATCTACCAGAATTTCGTGCGGTGGAACCCGTGAGCCCCATTAGCCGACAAGGCCCCCTTTTTCCGTCCCGCAGCCCAGTTAGCGCCACTGATTCGAACGACATCCTGATTCGCCATGCTCCTCATTCCCGCGATTGATCTCAAAGACGGTCGTTGTGTCCGCCTGCGCCAGGGCGATCTCGACGATGCCACCGTGTTTTCCGAAGAACCCGCCGCCATGGCCACGCACTGGCTGGAGCAGGGCGCGCGCCGGCTCCACCTGGTGGACCTGAACGGCGCCGTGGCCGGAAAACCCAAGAACGAAGCCTCCATCAAGGCCATCCTCGACGCCGTTGGCGATGACATCCCGGTGCAGATCGGCGGCGGCATCCGCGATCTCGACACCATCGAGCGCTACCTGGACAACGGCATTTCCTACGTGATCATCGGCACCGCGGCGGTCAAGAACCCCGGGTTCCTGCATGACGCCTGCAGCGCCTTCCCCGGCCAGATCATCGTCGGCCTGGACGCCAAGGACGGCAAGGTGGCCACCGACGGCTGGAGCAAGCTGACCGGCCACGACGTGACCGACCTCGCCAAGAAGTTCGAGGACTACGGCTGCTCGTCCATCATCTACACCGACATCGGGCGCGACGGCATGCTGTCGGGCGTCAACGTCGAGGCCACGGTCAAGCTGGCCCAGCACGTGCGCATCCCGGTCATCGCCTCGGGCGGCATCGCCAACCTGACCGACATCGAGCAGCTCTGCGCCGTCGAGGACGAAGGCGTGGAAGGCGCCATCCTGGGCCGCAGCATCTACGAGGGCACGCTGGATTTCCAGGCGGCGCAGGCCCGCGCGGATGCACTAGGTACCCCCCCTACGCCCTGACGGGCGCCCCCCCAGGGGGGCGATGCGGGTGGACCGGCGGAGCCGGATCCATCGCATCCTGGGGGAACAACCGCGCTGATCCGCGGTGCCCAAGGTGGGCTGCGTTCTTGGGAATGGGCGTATCGTAGTGGCTGGGCGGAGGGATTCTGCGCCCGGCAACGTGTGTTTTTGGAATTCTGTGATGTTGACGCGTCGTATTATCCCTTGTCTGGACGTGACTGCTGGTCGCGTGGTCAAGGGGATCAATTTCGTGAATCTGGTCGATGCCGGGGATCCGGTGGAGATCGCGCGCCGGTATGACGACCAGGGCGCGGACGAGATCACGTTTCTGGACATCACGGCGTCGAGCGACCAGCGCGACATCATCCTGTCCGTGATCGAGCAGGTCGCCTCGCAGGTGTTCATTCCGCTGACCGTGGGCGGGGGCGTGCGGCAGGTGGCGGATGTGCGCCGGCTGTTGAACGCGGGCGCCGACAAGGTGGGCATCAACACCTCGGCCGTGACCAACCCCGACCTGGTGCGCGAGGCCTCCGGCCGCTACGGCGCCCAGTGCATCGTGGTCGCCATCGACGCCAAGCGGGTGTCGGGCGAGGGCGAGGCGCCGCGCTGGGAAGTCTTCACGCATGGCGGGCGCAACGCCACCGGGCTGGACGCCGTGCAATGGGCGCGCAAGATGGCCGAGTATGGCGCGGGCGAGATCCTGCTGACCAGCATGGACCGCGACGGCACCCGGTCGGGCTTCGACCTGGCGCTGACGCGCGCGGTGTCCGACGCCGTGGCCATCCCCGTCATCGCTTCCGGCGGCGTCGGGTCGCTCAAGGACCTGGCGGACGGCATCACCGAGGGCCACGCCGATGCGGTGCTGGCCGCCAGTATCTTCCACTATGGGCAGCACACGGTACAGGAGGCCAAGCGCTTCATGGCCGACCGCGGCATACGCATGAGGCTGGACGACTGATGGATACCGCACCCCAGACCCTCTCCGCCGACCAGGAAGCCTGGCTGGACGCCATCGTCTACGACGACAACGGCCTGGTGCCCGGCATCGCGCAGGACGTCACGACCGACAAGGTCATCATGTTCGCCTTCCTGAACCGCGAATCGCTGCGCGAAACCCTGCGCACCGGCAATGCCACCTATTGGTCGCGCTCGCGCAACCGCCTGTGGCGCAAGGGCGAGGAATCCGGCCACGTCCAGCGCGTGCGCGAGATCCGGCTGGACTGCGACGGCGACGTGGTGCTGCTGCGGGTCGAGCAGGTGGGCGGGATCGCCTGCCATACCGGCCGCGAACGCTGCTTCTACCGCCGCCTGGAAACCGAGGGCGGCGCGCACTGGGTCGAGACCGACCCGGTCCTGAAGGACCCGGAGAGCATCTACAAATGAACGATTTCCTCGCGCAACTGGCCGACACCATCGCCAGCCGCCGTCCCGACCGGGGCGGCTCGCCCGAGACGTCCTACGTGGCCCGGCTGCTCAGCAAGGGACCCGACGGCATCCTGAAGAAGATCGGCGAAGAGGCCACCGAGACCGTGATGGCGGCCAAGGACGGCGTGCCGGAAAAGATCATTTACGAGACAGCCGATCTCTGGTTTCATTGCCTCGTCATGCTGGAGTATTACGGTTTGCGTCCCGAACAGGTCGTCGCCGAGCTCGCGCGGCGCGAAGGACTGTCGGGTTTGGATGAAAAAGCCGCCCGAGCCGGCAACGCCCCTAAACAATGAGATGAGCGACAACTGTATTTTCTGCAAGATCGCGCGTGGGGAAATCCCCTCGCGCAAGGTCTACGAAGACGACGAGATCTTCGCCTTCCACGACATCAATCCCATCGCCCCGGTACACTTCCTGGTCATCCCCAAGCGGCACGTTCCGTCGCTGCAGGACGTGGCCGCGAGCGACGTACCGCTGTTGGGTAGAATGCAGGTTCTGATTCCCCGCCTGGCGCTCGAACAGGGCTGCCGCCCCGGCCCGGAAGGGGGATTCCGTCTGATGGCCAACAACGGCGCGGACGGTGGACAGGAAGTGCCGCACCTGCACTACCACGTGATAGGCGGTCCCCGCCCCTGGAAGCGCGACTGAACCGGGCGATCCCGCCCCTGTTGACTGGACGATTTTCCGCCGCAAGGCGTGGAGCATGTAATGGGTAGCTTTAGCATTTGGCACTGGCTGGTGGTCCTGGTGATCGTGGTTCTGATCTTCGGCACCAAGAAACTGAAGAACCTCGGGCAAGACCTGGGCGGCGCCGTGAAGGGATTCAAGGAAGGGATGAAGGAAGGCGGCGACGCCGCGGCCTCCAACCCGGAAACCACGTCCGCCGACCCCAAGCGCGTCTCCGCCGACACCATCGACGTGGAAGCCAAAGAAAAAGAACGGACCTGACAGGGGTTTCCCCTCCAGATCCATCATCAACACGAAGGCGCCCCGCGCCAAGATAACCGACCCACTCCAGGGCACCGCGGATCCGGCTCTGCCGGTCCGCCAGTGCCGCCCCCTTGAGGGGGCGCCCGTCAGGGCGTAGGGGGTGTTCCCATAGGCGCTGAATGTTCGACGTCAGCTTTACCGAGCTTCTCACCATAGGCGTGGTGGCGCTCATCGTCATCGGGCCCGAGCGGCTGCCCAAGGTGGCGCGCACCATCGGCCACCTGCTGGGCCGGGCGCAGCGCTACGTCAACGACGTGAAGAGCGACATCCGCCGCGAGATGGAGCTCGAGGAATTGCGCAACCTGCGCAAGGAAATGGAAGACGCCGCCCGTTCGCTCGAGACCACGGTCAAGACCAACGTGGAGGAGCTGCACAAGGGCCTCAACGAGGTCCAGCAGACCGTCGAGGGGGCCGCGCGCGACGTCAAGGACGCGGCCAGCGGGACGCAGGAGCCGGCCGCCGAGGCGCCCGCGCTGGACGTGCCCGCCGAAGGGGCCGCCGCCGCGCCGGCGGCTGACGCGCCTTCCGCGGGGCAGGCGGTCGAACCGGCCGCCATCCAGGAGGCCCCGTCCGAACAGGATCTCGCCCAGGGCTCGCTGTTTCCGCCGGACCCGCCGCCGTCCGCCAATCAACCCGCCGCCGGCCAGCCGGCCGAGGCTTCGACGGTACGCGAAAGAACGTGACTGACAAAGACGTATCGCAGGAAGACAGCTTCATCTCCCACCTCGTGGAGCTGCGCGACCGCCTGTTGAAGGCCATCATCGCGATCGTGGCCGTGTTCATCGTGCTGTTCCTCTATCCCGGCGCCTCGGCCATCTACGACGTGCTGGCCCAGCCCATGCTGGCGACCCTGCCGCCGGGTACGCGCATGATCGCCACCGGGGTGATCACGCCCTTCATGGTGCCGGTCAAGGTCACGCTGCTGGCGTCCTTCGTGCTGGCGCTGCCCTTCGTGCTGTACCAGGCCTGGGCCTTCGTCGCGCCCGGCCTCTACCAGCACGAGAAGCGGCTGGCGCTGCCGCTGATCGTGTCCAGCACCTTGCTGTTCCTGTCCGGGATGGCCTTCTGCTACTTCGTGGTCTTCAAGACCGTCTTCCATTTCATCGCCACCTTCGCGCCGCAGTCCATCACGCCGGCGCCGGACATCGAGGCCTACCTGAACTTCGTCATGACGATGTTCCTGGCCTTCGGCCTGACCTTCGAGGTGCCGGTGGCGGTGGTGCTGCTGGTCAAGACCGGGGTGACCACGGTGGCCAAGCTGTCCGCGGCGCGCGGCTATGTCGTCGTCGGCGCATTCGTGCTGGCGGCCGTCGTCACGCCGCCGGATGTTGTCAGCCAGTTCCTGTTGGCGGTACCTTTATGCGTGCTCTACGAGCTGGGCCTGGTGGCGGCCCGTTTCGTCAAGAGCCGGGAATCGGATTCGACCGAGATCGAGAAAGTCTGAACCCGCCGTGTCCCGGCGCCGTCCGCGCCGCCGGGACAGGGGTTCGGTTCCAGAACAAGCACAAGTGGGGACCCTCATGTTTTCCTTGAAAAAACTGGCCCTGGCCGTGGGCCTCGGCGTTTTCGCGGCCGCGGCGCAGGCCGACATCACGGTGGGCGTCAACGTGTCCGCCACGGGGCCGGCCGCCTCGCTCGGCATCCCCGAGAAGAACACCTTCGCCCTGATGCCCAAGACCATCGCGGGCCAGAAGGTCAACTACATCGTGCTGGACGACGCCAGCGACACCACGACGGCGGTCAAGAACGCCCGTCGTTTCGTGACCGAGGACAAGGTAGACGTGATGGTCGGTTCCACCATCACGCCGAACTCGCTGGCCATGGTCGACGTCGCCGCCGAGACCGGCACCCCGGTGGTCTCCATGGCGGCCTCGGCCGCCATCGTCGAGCCCCAGGACGCCAAGAAGCGCTGGGCCTTCAAGACGCCGCAGAACGATGCCGAGATGGCCAAGGCCATCGTCGAGCACATGCAGGGCCAGAAGATCAAGTCGGTGGCCTTCATCGGCTTCGCCGACGCCTACGGCGAGGGCTGGTACCAGGAGTTCTCGAAGGCGGCCCAGGCGGCCGGCATCAAGGTGCTGACCAACGAGCGCTACAACCGCACCGATACGTCGGTGACCGGCCAGGTGCTGAAGATGATCGCCGCCAAGCCCGACGCCGTGCTGGTCGCCGGCGCAGGCACTCCCGCCGCGCTGCCCCAGAAAACGCTGAAGGAGCGCGGCTACCGCGGCAAGTACTACCAGACCCACGGCGTCGCCAACAACGACTTCCTGCGCGTGGGCGGCAAGGACATCGAAGGCACTTTCCTGCCGGCCGGCCCGGTGCTGGTGTCGGCCCAGCTGCCGGCCGACAATCCGGTCAAGGCTTCGGCCACCGAATACGTGCAGAAGTACGAGGCGACCTACGGCAAGGGTTCGGTGTCCACTTTCGGCGCCCATGCCTGGGATGCCGGCAAGCTGATCGAGGCGGCCGTCCCGGCCGCCCTGAAGAAGGCGCAGCCCGGCACGCCGGAGTTCCGCGCGGCCCTGCGCGACGCGCTGGAAAACGTCAGGAACGTGGCGGGCGCGCACGGGGTGTTCAACATGAGCCCCACGGACCACGTCGGCCTGGACAATCGTTCCCGCGTGATGGTCGTCATCGAAAACGGTGCCTGGAGGTTGATCCCTCCCCCTACGCGCTGACGCGCGCCCCCTCAAGGGGGCGATGCGGGTGGACCGGCAGAGCCGGATCCACCGCATCCTGGGGTACCACCAGGCAGGCCCAGGACGGCGTTTTTCCCAGTTGTTCTTCTGATGGCGAGTTAGCGCCGGTGTAGCTGGGTTGGCTGTGCTTTGGACGTAAAACAACCCTTGCACTTATTGAATTCGTCACCCTCTTGGGGCGATCCGGCGGAGCTGACATGGATTTACAGATCGCCCTTTTCCTGATCCAGGACGGCGTCGTCAACGGCGCCATTTATGCGCTGCTGGGGATGGCGCTGGTGCTGGCCTTCACGGTCACGCGCGTGATCTTCATTCCCCAGGGCGAGTTCGTCGCCTGGGGCGCCCTGACCCTGGCTGGCCTGCAGGCCGGCCAGTTGCCGGGAACGGTCTGGCTGCTGGCCATGGGCGGCGGCGCCGTCATGCTGGTGGAGCTGTGGACCGCCTGGCGGCGTCAGGACTGGCGCGCCGTTCCGCGGGCCGCCGGCTGGAACCTGCTCTATCCCGCATTGATCTTCGCCGCGGCGCGTCTCGTCGATTTCCAGCAGATGCCGCTGATCGTGCAGATCCTGTTCGCCCTGCTGGTCGTGGTGCCGATCGGCCCCATGGTCTGGCGCCTGGCCTTCCAGCCGGTGGCCGAGAGCAGCGTGCTGGTGCTGCTGATCGTCTCGGTGGCGGTGCACGTGGCCATGGTGGGGCTGGGGCTCCTGTTCTTCGGCGCCGAGGGCGCGCGCACTTCGCCCTTCACCGACGGCGGCATCGAACTGGGTGGCATTCCGGTCTCGGCGCAGACGCTGTGGGTGGTCGGATCCTCCATCGCCCTCATCCTGGCGCTGACGGTGCTGTTCGGCCGGACGCTGTACGGCAAGGCCCTGCGCGCCACGGCGGTAAACCGCGTCGGCGCCCGCCTGATGGGCATCCCGACCAGCCTGGCCGGCAAGCTGAGCTTCACGCTGTGCGCGCTGATCGGAGCCTTCTCGGGCATCCTTATCGCGCCCATCACGACCATCTACTACGACACGGGCTTTTTGATCGGCTTGAAGGGCTTCGTGGCCGCCATCATCGCCGGCCTGGGCAGCTATCCGCTGGCCGCCGCCGGCGCGGTGCTGGTGGGCCTGCTGGAGGCCTTCTCGTCGTTCGCGGCCAGCGCCTACAAGGAAGTCATCGTGTTCACGCTGATCATTCCGGTGCTGATCTGGCGCTCGCTCGCCTCGCGCCACGTGGAGGAAGAATGATGCGGCTGCGTCCCATCTGGTTCGTCGGCGCCGGCCTCGTCCTGCTCGTCGCCGCCGTGTTCGGGATGTCCGAGTTCACCGTCACGCTGCTGAACTACATCGGCCTGTACGCGCTGGTGGCGCTGGGCCTGGTGCTGCTGACCGGCGTGGGCGGGGTGACCTCGTTCGGCCAGGCGGCCTTCGTGGGCCTGGGCGCCTACACCAGCGCCTGGCTGTCCATCGCGACGCTGCCGCCCGCTTTCGCGTGGCTGGGCGGATCGCCCTGGCTGGGGCTGCTGGCCGGGCTCCTGGTCACGGCCGTGGCGGCCTGGGTGCTGGGCGCGATCGCGCTGCGCCTGTCGGGGCACTACCTGCCGCTGGGCACCATCGCCTGGGGCCTGAGCCTGTACTTCCTGTTCGGGACGCTGGATTTCCTGGGCGGCCATACCGGATTGTCCGGCCTGCCGCCCATCTCGGTCTTCGGGCTGGATCTGTCCAAGGGCAGGCACCTGTTCTGGCTGATCTGGGCGATTCTGCTGCTGTCCATGCTGCTGGTCAGCAACCTGCTGGATTCGCGCGAAGGCCGGGCCATCCGGGCGCTGAAGGGCGGCATGGTGATGGCCGAGTCCATGGGCGTGGACACCGCCCGCTCGCGCATCGCAATCTTCATGATCGCGGCCCTGCTGGCCTGTGTCTCGGGATGGCTGTACGCCCACATGCAGCGGTTCGTGAACCCCACGCCGTTCGGCCTGCACATCGGCATCGAATACCTCTTCATGGCCGTCATCGGCGGGGCGGGGCAGGTCTGGGGCGCGCTGGTCGGCGCCGGCCTGGTCACCATGCTCAAGCAGTGGCTGCAGGACCTGCTGCCCGGCCTGCTGGGCGCCTCGGGCAATTTCGAGAGCATCGTCTTCGGCATCCTGCTCGTGGTTGCCCTGCAGCGCGCGCCGGACGGGCTCTGGCCCGTGATCGTCCGCCTGGCCCGGCGCTGCCTGCCGCTGGCCGAGGCGCGCCGCGCCGTGGACGAGGGGGCGCCGCCGCTGGCCCGGCGCGCGCAGCCGGCGCACGGCGAGGTCGTGCTGGAAGCCCGGGGTCTGACCAAGCGGTTCGGCGGGCTGGTGGCCAACAACGACATCAGTTTCACCGTTCCGGCCGGCGGGGTGCTGGCCTTGATCGGCCCCAACGGCGCCGGCAAGAGCACCATGTTCAACCTGCTGTCCGGCGTGGACGACCCTTCCTCGGGGAAGGTGGTTTTCCGCGGACGGGACGTGACCGGCCGGCCCTCGCGCGAGATCGCCGCGCTGGGCATGGGCCGCAGCTTCCAGCACGTGCGCCTGCTGCCGCAGATGACCGTGATCGAGAACATCGCGCTGGGCGCCCACCTGCGCGAGCGCCCGGGACTGCTGTCGGGCCTGGTGCTGGGCAGCCTGCACCTGGAGCGCCGTGAAGAGGCGCGCCTGCTGGCCGAAGCGGCGCGGCAGGCGCGGCGCGTGGGGCTGGGCGACGCCCTGCACGTGGCGGCGGGCTCGCTGCCGCTGGGCAAGCAGCGCATGCTGGAGATCGCCCGCGCGCTGTGCGCCGATCCCTGCCTGCTGCTGCTGGACGAGCCGGCGGCCGGCCTGCGCTACCTCGAGAAGCAGGCCCTGTCCGATACCCTGAAGGCGCTGCGCGCCGAGGGCATGGCCATCCTGCTGGTCGAGCACGACATGGACTTTGTCATGGGCCTGGCCGACCGCGTGGTGGTGATGGAGTTCGGAGAGAAGATCGCCGAGGGCTTGCCCGAGGACGTGCAACGCGATCCGCGCGTGCTGGAAGCGTATCTGGGAGGTGTGGAATGACGGGTCCGGAGGCAATGGCCGCGCCGCTGCTCGAGGTTTCCGGCCTGTGCGTGTCCTACGGCAAGGTCGAGGCGCTGCATGGCATAGACCTGGCGGTGCCGGCGGGCACCATCGTGACGGTGATCGGCCCCAACGGCGCGGGCAAGACCACCTTGCTGTCGGCCATCATGGGGCTGTTGCCGGCGCGCGGTGCGATCAGCCTGGAAGGGCGGCCCCAGCGGCGCGTGGAGATCGAACAGATGGTTGCCGCGGGCCTGAACCTCGTGCCCGAGAAACGCGAGCTGTTCGGCGAGATGAGCGTCGAGGACAACCTGCTGCTGGGCGCCTTCCAGCGCTATCGCTCGGGCCACCGCGACCAGGCCGCGTCGATGGAGGAGGTCTACGGGCTGTTCCCCCGGCTCAAGGAGCGCCGCCACCAGTTGGCCGCCACCCTGTCGGGCGGCGAGCGCCAGATGCTGGCCCTGGGGCGCGCCCTCATGGCCAAGCCCCGCCTGCTGCTGCTGGACGAGCCCTCGCTGGGGCTGGCGCCCCGCATCGTCAAGGAAATCTTCCTGATCATCGCCGAACTGCGGCGCCGGGGCGTGGCCATCCTGCTGGTCGAACAGAACGCCCGCGCAGCCCTGCAGACGGCCGACTACGCCTATGTGCTGGAGACCGGCCAGGTGGTGCTGGCCGGCCCGGCCCGCGAACTGGCGGACGATCCGCGCGTGGTCGAGAGCTACCTGGGCCTGGGCCGCAAGTAGCGCCCGGCATCAGGGTTGCTGGACCTCGCGCCTGGGCTTGGGGCGCGTGCCTATGGTCACGCTGGTTTCCATTTCCTGCCCGCCGCGGACGATCTTGATTGCCACCTTTTCGCCCGGCGGCAGCTGGGCGATGGCGTTGAGCATCGTGGTGGTGTCCAGGATGGTCTTGTCGGCGACCGACACGACGATGTCGCCCGTGCGGATCCCGGCCTTGGCCGCCGGCCCGCCGCGCACCACGCCGGCGATGATGACGCCTTCCTTGCGCGACAGCTTGAAGGCGTCGGCCAGTTCGGCCGTCAGGTCCTGCGGCTCGACGCCTATGTAGCCCCGCGTGACCGTGCCGGTCGTGATCAACTGCTCCATCACCTGGCGCGCCGTGCTGACGGGGATCGCGAAGCCTATGCCCAGCGAGCCGCCCGAGCGCGAATAGATGGCGGTGTTGATGCCGACCAGGTTGCCCTGGGCGTCGATCAGCGCGCCGCCGGAGTTGCCGGGGTTGATGGCGGCATCGGTCTGGATGAAGTTCTCGAAGGTGTTGATGCCCAGGTGGGTGCGGCCCAGGGCCGAGACGATGCCCATGGTCGTGGTCTGGCCCACGCCGAACGGGTTGCCGATGGCCAGCACCACGTCGCCCACCTGGAGGTCTTCGGCCCGGCCGAAGGTGACCGAGGGCAGGTTGGGCAGCGCCAGTTTCAGCACCGCCAGGTCGGTCTCGGGGTCGGACCCGACCAGGGTGGCCTTGCCCTTGCGGCCGTCGGCCAGCGCCACTTCGATCTCGTCCGCGGCCTCGATCACGTGGTTGTTGGTCAGGATGTAGCCTTCCGGGCTGACGATGACGCCCGATCCCAGGCTGGAGACGGGCTCCGGATTGGTATCGGGTTCGCCGAAGAAGCGCCGGAACACCGGGTCGTCGGAGAACGGATAGGCGGGTTGCTGGGGCGTGTCCTTGCTGGTGAAGATGTTCACCACGGCCGGCGCCGCCTTGTGGGTGGCCGCCGCATAGGACGCAGTCGCGCCGCCTTCGCCGGTCGGCGAGGGCGAGGCCTCGAAGAACGGGACGACGATGGCGTTATTGCTGCCCGGGCCCCCGCGGCGTGGCAGCCATTCGGGGCGCAGGGTGGCGACGATGAATAAAATGGCCAGACAGACGGTGGTGGTCTGGGCAAAGATCAGCCATAGTCGGCGCATGTGCAAAATACTTTTCCCTAGCTTAGGAGATTGACAATGATCGCAGGCGAGCGGGCCTCAGCGCAAACCCATGCACCAGCGGGGGGCGCGGGTGGCGTCAGCGCCGAGGAACTCGCATCCTGGCTGGCCGCCGAACTGCAGGTTGCCCGGTTTCGCGACTACTGTCCGAACGGCCTGCAGGTCGAGGGCCGGCCCGTGGTCCGGCATATTATCGCCGCCGTCACCGCCTCCGAGGCCGCCATCCGGCACGCCATCGACGCCGGGGCCGACGGCCTCCTGGTCCACCACGGCTGGTTCTGGAAGAACGAGGATCCCCGCGTGCGGGGCACCCGGCGCACCCGCCTGTCGCTGGTCCTGGGCCATGACCTGAACCTGTTCGCCTACCATCTTCCCCTGGATGCCCACCCCCGGTGGGGCAACAACGCACAACTGGCCGAGGTGCTGGGCCTGGCCCCCCACCTGGTGGAGGGCGTGCCCCAGACCGCCGGCCACGACGGCCTGATCTGGCTGGGCCAGGCCCCCGGCCTGGCCACGGTGGGCGACCTGGCGGCCCGCATCGCCCAGCGCCTGCGGCGCGAACCCATGCTGATCGGCGACCCCTCCCGCCCCGTGGGCCGCGTCGCCTGGTGCACCGGAGCGGCCCAGGGCATGCTCCAGGACGCCATCGACGCCGGCGCCCAGACCTACATCACCGGCGAGATCTCCGAACCCACCGTCCACCTCGCCCGCGAAACCACCACCGCCTTCCTGGCCGCCGGCCACCACGCCACCGAACGCTACGGCGTCCAGGCCCTGGGCCGCGCCATCGCCGACCGCTTCGGCATCCGGGTGGATTTCATCGACATCGACAACCCAATCTGAGGGGGGGGGGAAGCCCACCCCCTACCCGCTTACGCGGGCCCCCTCAAGGGGGCGAAACTGGCGGACTGGCAAAGCCAGATCCGCGGTTTCCTGGGTCTAGGGAAACTATCTTGGACTGAAGCACGGTTGCTACCGCTGGCTGCCAGCGATAGCACCGGTGCCACAACCCAAGAAACGGGTACTAGACCCAGGATGCAGTGGATCCGGCTCCGCCGGTCCACCCGCATCGCCCCCTGGGGGGCGCCCGAAGGGCGTAGGGGGGACCTACTTCTTCAGCAGATCGCGGATTTCGCGCAGCAGTTCGACGTCTTCCGGTGTCGGCGCGGGCGCGGGGGGCGGGGCTTCCTTGGTGAAGCGGGCCTGCGCGCGGTTCATGGCCTTGACCATCCAGAAAATGACGAAGGCCAGCAACACAAAGTTGATCAGAATGGTCAGGAAATTACCCCACCCGAGCAGGGTGGCGCCGGCCTTGCTGAGGGCGTCGTACGTCTGCGGGCCGGCGTAGTCGGCCGGCGCCCGGAGTACGATGAACTTGTTGCTGAAATCGACGTTGCCGCCCAGGATGACGTTGACGATCGGCATGACGATGTCTTTGACCAGGGAATCGACGATCTTGCCGAACGCCGCGCCGATGATCACACCGACCGCGAGGTCGACGACATTGCCGCGCATCGCGAAATCGCGGAATTCCTTCATGATGCTCATGGACCACCTCCCGTTTGTTGTTGCGCGAAGTATCTCTTATTTTTTTGCGCAGCGGGAACCTCGGCCGCAATGGCGCGATGGCGAATGTGCTACGAAGTCTGTCGGGGCCTGTAGGCATTGCGTTATACTCGAAGGTTACTATAAGGCGCCGGTCCGCCAAGAGCGCCAATCTGCTTTCAAGTGCTAAGAGAAGAAGTAATCTTGAGGGTCAATCAATGAGTCAGGACAAAGTGGTAGACGCCGACCGCCGGTTTTGGGTCGGAACCACCTGTGCTGTCGGGGGAGTCGCGGCTGTAGGCGTGGCCGTTCCTTTCGTCAGCACGTTCGCCCCGTCCGAACGGGCGAAGGCGGCGGGTGCTCCGGTGGAGGTCGAAATTGGAGACATGCAGCCCGGTGAAATGCGCACCGTCGAGTGGCGCGGCAAGCCGGTCTGGATCATCCGCCGTACGCCCGAGCAGCTTGCCACGCTGAAGGAAGTCGACGCCCAGCTCGCCGACCCGAATTCCGAGCGCAATCCGAACGAAATCACGCCCGAGTACGCGCGCAACGAGTACCGCTCGATCAAGCCCGAGTACCTCGTCGCCGTCGGCATCTGCCCGCACCTCGGGTGCTCGCCCACCGCCCGGTTCGCCACCGGGCCCCAGCCCAGCCTGCCGGCCGATTGGCACGGCGGCTTCCTGTGCCCCTGCCACGGGTCGACCTTCGACATGGCCGGACGGGTGTACAAGAACAAGCCGTCGCCCGACAACCTGACGATTCCTCCCTACGAGTTCGTGTCCGATACCAAGATCGTGGTCGGTGTCGACAAGAACAACAAGGCCTGAACGCCAGTCATTCGCAGCGGGGGAGGCGATAGCCGCGTCCTCCTGTCAAACGTAGCCATAGAAACACGTCGGCGTTGCGGCACCAAGCAGCGCAGCGCCGAACCCGCCGAGCAAAAGGAGCAGCAGCCATGGCTGGCGAGAAGAATGTCGAGACAACTGGCCTTCTGGGCTGGATCGACGCCCGCTTTCCGCTCACCTCGACCTGGAAAGCGCACCTGTCCGAGTACTACGCACCGAAGAACTTCAATTTCTGGTATTTCTTCGGCTCGCTGGCGCTCCTGGTGCTGGTCATCCAGATCGTGACCGGGATTTTCCTGGTCATGCACTACAAGCCCGACGCCGAACGCGCGTTCCAGTCGGTCGAATACATCATGCGGGAAGTGCCGTGGGGCTGGCTGGTCCGGTACATGCACTCCACCGGCGCCTCGATGTTCTTCGTCGTGGTGTACCTGCACATGCTGCGCGGGCTGTTCTACGGCTCGTACCGCAAGCCGCGCGAACTGGTCTGGATCTTCGGCGTGGCGATCTTCCTGTGCCTGATGGCCGAAGCCTTCATGGGCTACCTGCTGCCCTGGGGCCAGATGTCCTACTGGGGCGCCCAGGTCATCGTGAACCTGTTCTCGGCCATTCCGTTCGTCGGCCCCGACCTGGCGATCCTGATACGCGGCGACTACGTCGTCTCCGACGCGACCCTGAACCGCTTCTTCTCGTTCCACGTCATCGCCGTGCCGCTGGTGCTGCTGGGCCTGGTCGTGGCGCACGTCATCGCGCTGCACGAAGTCGGCTCCAACAACCCCGACGGCGTCGAGATCAAGGCCAAGAAGGACGCCAACGGCATTCCGCTCGACGGCATCCCGTTCCACCCCTACTACTCCGTGCATGACCTGTTCGGCGTGGCCATCTTCCTGATGATCTTCAGCGCGATCGTGTTCTTCGCGCCGGAGATGGGCGGCTACTTCCTCGAGTACAACAACTTCATCCCGGCCGACCCGCTGAAGACCCCGCCGCACATCGCGCCGGTCTGGTACTTCACGCCCTTCTACTCGATGCTGCGTGCCTGCACCGACGACTTCACCTGGGTGCTGGCGTTCGCCGCGGTCGCGGCGGCGGTGTGGTTCCTGCTCAAGAGCCGTGTCAGTGGCGTGGCCAAGATCGCCATCGTCGTGGTGCTGCTGGCGATCGCCGTCCTGCTGCGCGTCTGGGACGCCAAGTTCTGGGGCGTGCTGACGATGGGCGGCGCGGTGGTCATCCTGTTCTTCCTGCCCTGGCTCGACCATTCGCCCGTCAAGTCCATCCGCTACCGTCCGGGCTGGCACAAGTGGATCTACGGCATCTTCATCGTCAACTTCCTGGTGCTGGGCTACCTGGGCACGCAGCCGCCCACCGAGGTCTTCAACCTGATCTCGCAGATCGGCACGGTCCTCTACCTCGGCTTCTTCCTGCTGATGCCGTTCTGGAGCCGGCTCGGCACGTTCAAGCCCGTGCCCGAACGGGTCACTTTCTCCGCCCACTGAGGATGTTCACCGGGCCGGCGGCGGTTGCGCCGGCCTGACAGACTACGGATATCACGATGAAGAAGCTGCTCGGTCTACTGATTCTGATGCTGGCCTGCACTGGGGTGCAGGCAGCCGAAGGCGGGTATCACCTGGAGAAGGCGCCCGCGCGCCTGAACGACCTGCCTGCCCTGCAAAACGGGGCCAAACTGTTCGTCAACTATTGCCTGAACTGTCATGCCGCTTCGGCCATGCGGTACAATCGGCTCAAGGACATCGGCCTGACCGACGAACAGATCAAGGACAACCTCCTGTTTTCGGACGGCAAAGTCGGCGACATGATGACCGTTGCCATGAACGCCAAAGAGGCGAAGGAATGGTTCGGCGCCGCGCCTCCCGACCTGTCGGTCATTGCCCGGGCGAAATCCGTCAATGCCGGACCGTCGGGCGCCGATTACCTCTACACCTACCTGCGTACGTTCTACCGCGACGATACCCGGCCCACGGGCTGGAACAACCTGGTCTTTCCCAGCGTGGGCATGCCCCATGTGCTGTGGGAGCGCCAGGGTCCGCGCGAACTCACCACCGTCGCCATGCACCGGGGCGAAGGCGAGCACGGCTGGGAGCGTGTCACGACGACTTACGACGTGAACGGCGCCGCCACCGTCAAGCACGAGCCGGTTGCCGACTACCACGGCCACGAAACGATGGAAACGCGTTTCACGGCCAAGGATCCGGCCCGGGTGCAAGCGTACGACAACGACGTGGCCGATCTGGTCGCGTTCATGTCGTGGATGGCCGAGCCCGTGCAGCAGCATCGCGTGCGGCTGGGGGTGTGGGTGCTGATTTTCCTGGCTTTCTTCACGGTCATCACCTGGCGCCTGAACGCCGTGTACTGGAAGGACGTCAAGTAGTTCTCGAACTACCTGTCCGGGGCCAGCATCCTCTTGGATGGCTGGCCCTTTAACGTTTTTACATACCCTCTCGGAGGCCCCGCCATGATGGTGCTTTACTCCGGAACCACGTGTCCGTTCTCCCAACGCTGCCGTTTCGTGTTGTTCGAAAAGGGCATGGATTTCGAAATCCGCGACGTCGACCTCTACAACAAGCCCGAGGACATCGCCGTCATGAACCCGTACGGCCAGGTGCCCATCCTGGTCGAGCGCGATCTGGTGCTGTACGAGTCGAACATCATCAACGAGTACATCGACGAGCGGTTCCCGCATCCGCAGCTGATGCCCGCCGATCCGGTGATGCGCGCCCGCGCGCGGCTGTTCCTGTTCAACTTCGAGAAGGAACTGTTCGTGCACGTCGGCACGCTGGAAGCCCGCGAAAGCCGCGCCGACGAGAAGGCGCTCGAGCAGGCGCGCCAGCAGATCCGCGACCGCCTCTCGCAGCTCGCGCCTATCTTCCTGAAAAACAAGTTTATGCTTGGCGAAGAGTTCTCGATGCTGGACGTGGCGATCGCGCCGCTGCTCTGGCGCCTGGACCACTATGGCATCGAGCTGCCGAAGAACGCCGCCCCGTTGCAGAAGTATGCCGAGCGCATCTTCTCGCGGCCGGCGTACATCGAGGCGCTGACGCCGTCCGAAAAGGTCATGCGCCGCTGATGCGCAGCGCACGGATCGTCCGCCGGCCCCGCGCGGCGGCCCTTGCTGTCCGGGCCGTCGGCCAGCCGCGGCATGCCGCGCGAGGGATGCAACCATGAGCGAAATCTCCACCAAGCCTTACCTGATCCGCGCGCTGCACGAGTGGTGCACCGACAACGGCTACACGCCTCATCTGGCGGTAACCGTCGACGAGCGGGTGGTGGTGCCGCGCGAGCACGTCAAGAACGGCGAGATCGTCCTGAACGTCGGCCGGCTGGCCACCCACAAGCTGCAGCTGGGCAACGAGTTCATCGAGTTCCAGGCGCGCTTCGGTGGCGTGGCGCGGCAGATTTCCGTTCCCGTGGATGCGGTCACGGCCATCTACGCGCGCGAGACCGGACATGGCATGGCCTTCGAGGCCGGACCGTCCGCCGCGGCGGACACGGGCGTCGCGCCCGACAGCCCGGTGGTCGACGATGGGGCCGCCGCCGAACCGCAGGAAAACGTGTCGGCGTCCCGTCCCCAGTTGTCCGCCGTACCGGCGGGCGAGACGCCATCGGCCCCGTCCGACGAAGGGCCGGACGATACGGATCCCCCGCCTTCGGGCGGCCCCGATCGCGGCCGCCCGAAGCTGACCGTCATCAAGTAAGTTCCTTCCCGAGCCGGCGGGGCAGTTGCCCCGCCCGCGCTCTTCCGCTTGCACGCGGCGTATAACGAAACTCGGAAACATTCGTTAGCGGGCGCGGCGGCCGTCGTTATTCTGGCTCTCTTTCGCGAGACGAATGACGATGAACGCATTGCTCAAACCGCTGCATCGGCCCGCGGATACCGAGCTGCACCAGCCCCGCATTCTCGACCCCGAGCTTTATCGCTACGACGAGACGCGCCTGGGCGAGATCCGCATCCAGCCCTATTCCCCCATCGTGGGCGGCCTGGTGCAGGGATTCCGCTTCCAGCCCGGGGTCCCGACACCGGACGAAGTCCAGGCCTTCCTCTACCGCTCCCTGCTGGAGTACGGCTTCCTGTCGTTCGAGCCGGGATCGGTCGCGGCCGGCGACTTCGAGCCGTTCGCGGCGCTGTTCGGCTCGCCCCGGTTCGCCGGCAATCCGCAGGCGCCGCGCGTGGGCGGCGAGGCCAATGCCATCGATTCGGCGCGCAAGAAGACGCGCACCAACTACATCTGGCACATCGACCAGGCCTATCGCGAACGCCCGCAGAAGTTCACGGCCCTGTACGCCGTCCAAGCGCCCAGGCACGGCGGCGGGACGCTGTTCTCGAACGCCACGGCCGCCTACCGGCTGCTCGACCCGCGCTTCGCGGCCTATCTGGACACGCTGACCATCCTGCACAACGCCGACCAGATGGGGCTGGTGTCCATGTCCTATGGCGACCCGGAACGGCTGGCCCAGGCACGGCTGGACACGCCGCCGCTGGAGGTGCCGCTGGTGCGGGTGCATCCGGAAACCGGCGCGCGCCAGCTTTTCGCCTGCGAACTCTATGCGCAGCGGGTGCTGGGCGTGCCCCGGCTGGTCAGCGACCACCTGCTGGGAATCGTGTTCGAGTTCATCAAGTCGCCCGAAGTCTGCACCGAGTACCGCTGGGAGGCCGGCGCGGCGCTGATCTGGGACAACCGCATCGTCCAGCATCGGGGCATCTTCAACTACGCGGGACAAGACCGCGTGCTGCATCGCGCGGTGCTGGATTGATCACCATGGAAAACCTGAAAGAGCTGTTTCGCAAGATCGGCGCCGCGCTGGCCGTGGGGCTGGCGGTGAACGCCACGGCATCCATCGCCCAGGCGGCCGAGCCGCTGCCCAAGCTGGCGGTCACGGTGTTCTCGCCGCCTTCGCAAAGCATCTGGATACCGGTGCTGATCCAGCGGCTGGGGCTGGACCGCAAGCACGGGTTCGAACTGACCGTCACGCCCAAGCCTTCCAACGTGGCCTATACCGATTTCGCCACGGGCCGGGATCCGGTCTGCTTCTGCGCCGCGATCGCCGCGGTCAGCCGCTTCAAGCAGCAGGGCGCCGATTTCACGCTGCTGTGGAACATCTTCAACTTCGAGTCCGACATCGTCATCCGCGACCCCGCGATCACGGATGTCAGGCAGCTGCAGGGCAAGGTGGTGCAGACCGACACGATCACCGGAAGCTGGGCGCTGTCGAAGTGGTTCCTGCAGGCGCGGGGCGTGGACCTGGGCAAGGTCACGATCAAGTCGTCGAGCGCGCGCGGCGCCGCGGGTCTGGCCGAGCTGCAACTCGGGCGCGTCGATGCCCTGCTGGTCAATCCGACCGAGGGTGCCGCCGCGGTCGCGCAGGGCAAGGGGGCCCTGCATTCGCTGCCGGTGTTCGACAAGGCCGTGTGGCAGAAGGCCTCGGGCACGGATTTCGTACCGTCCATCACGCTGGGCGTTGCCTCGCCATGGATCGCCCAGGCCGCCAACCAGGCGCTGATCCGCAAGTTCTACGCGGCCAACCGCGAAGCGGCGGAGTTCATCCGGCAAAAGCCGGCCGAGGCCGCCCGCCTGGTGTCCAAGGACGCGCAGGTCGAGGTTGGCGCGCTGCAAGGCGTGCTGGAGCGCTATCGCGACCTGACCCGCATCGAGCCCCTGCGCCGGCACATCAAGACGGTGGCGCTGCTGACGCAGAAGCTGCTGCCCGAGGGCGGCCAGCTGCCGCGGCCGCTGACGGACGCGGAGCTCGATTCGCTGGTGTCGGCCTTCGACGTGGAAGGAAGGAATGAGTAGCCTCGCGGAGCCGAACGCACCGGTACGGCGGCGCGCCTGGCGGCTGTCCTGGCCCGCCGTGCCGTGGGAAGGCGCGCTGGCCATCGCATTGATGCTGGGGGCGTGGGAATGGGCGTCGCATCATTCGACTCCCATGTTCTTCCCCTCGCTGGCGCAGATCGCGGCCACCGCGGGCGAACTGCTGGCCTCGCCGGAGGGCTGGTCGGCCATCGCCATCACCTACGGGCGCATCTGGGCGTACCTGCTGGCCTCGTTCCTGGTGTCGTCCCTGCTGGGCGCGGCCGTGGCCGGCAATGTCCACGTCGAGCGCTTCCTGGTGCCCCTGGTCGAACTCAAGCAGGGCATTCCGTCCCTGTGCTGGGTCATCTTCGCCATCCTGTGGTTCCGGGACGCCGAGGCGCGCATCGCCTTCGTGGTGGTCACCTCGGCGCTGCCCGCGTTCTTCTACCAGGCCCGCGACGCACTGCGCGGCATTCCGCGCGACTGGGTGGACCTGGTGCAGTCCATGCGGCCCACGCCGTGGCAGCGGGCCCGCATCCTGTGGTGGCCGGCGGTCCTGCCGTCGCTGCTGACGGTTTGGCGGATCAACATCGGCAATGCCACGCGCGTCACCATCATGGCCGAGCTGCTGGGCGGCATTACCGGCATCGGCCACCAGTTGCGCGTGTCGCAAGAGATGTTCCGCATGGACCAGACCATCGTCTGGACGGCCGTGCTGGTGGCCTTCGTCATCCTGAGCAACCAGGTGCTGAGCGGCTTCGAGCGCCGGTTCCTGTCGTATCGCGGCCACGACGGAGTACGCAGCCATGCCTGAGGCCATCGCATTCACCCAGGTCGAGAAACGGTTCGGCAAGGGCCGCGCGCCCGCCATCGCCGACCTGAGTTTTTCCGTGTCCGCCGGGGAACACGTCTGCATCGTCGGCCGCACGGGCTGCGGCAAATCGACGGCGGTCAACCTGATCCTGGGCCTGGCGCAGGCTTCGGGCGGCAAGGTGCGGGTGCTGGGCGTCGATCCCCTGCGCGACTTCAACCGCCTGCGCGGCCGCATAGGCTGCGTGTTCCAGACCGATCGCCTGTTGCCATGGCGCACCGCGCTCGACAACGTGCTGGTGCCGCTGGAGATCCTGCGCACCCGTTCGCCGGATACCGAGGCGCAGGCCGTCGAACTGCTGTGCAAGGTCGGCCTGGCCGGCCATGAACAGGCCTATCCCCAGCAACTGTCGGGCGGCATGCGCCAGCGGGTGGCGCTGGCGCGGGCGCTGATCACCCGGCCCGAGGTCATGATCGCCGACGAGGCCTTCGGCGCGCTGGACGAGGTGACCGCCGCCGCGCTGCGCGGCGACTTCCAGCGCATCGCCAAGGCGCATGGGCAGACCGTGCTGCAGATCACGCATTCGCTGGACGAGGCGTTGTCCATGGCCGACCGGGTGCTGGTGTTCGACCGGCCGGGGCGGGTGGTGGGCGAATTCCCGCGCGCGCAATGGGAAACGCCGGCGCAGCGGCAGGCGGTCCGGCAGGCACTGCGCGCATTGATCGCGGGCGAGGCCGAGGCGGATGTCGACGCGGCCGGCGTGCGCCGGGCGGCCTGATGCCTCCGGCAGCCACCGCGGCGGCCGCGCCGCCCGAGCGTCTGTCGCCGCAGACCCGGCGCACCGCATGGATCGTCTCGTCCATCTTCTTCGTCGAACAGCTCGACGCGACCAGCGTGGCCTCGGCGCTGCCCGCCATGGCGGCGGACCTGGGTTCGGACACGGTCACGCTCAGCGCGACCATTACCGCCTATCTGCTCGGGCTGACCATCCTGATTCCGCTCAGCGGCAGGCTGGCCGAGCGCCACGGCGACAAGCGGGTGTTCGCCGGCGCGATCTGGCTGTTCCTGGCCAGCTCCATAGCCTGCGGTTTCGCGCCCAACGCCTTCGTCCTGATCGCGCTGCGCTTCGTACAGGGCATGGCGGGCGCGCTGATGGCGCCGGTGGGCCGGCTGATCGTGCTGCGCACCGCCGCCAAGCACGAACTGGTCGAGGCCATGGCGCTGGTCATCCTGCTTGCCATGATCGCGCCGATGGTCGGCCCGTTCCTGGGCGGCCTCCTGACGACCTATGTGGGATGGCGCTGGATATTCTGGATCAACGTGCCGCTGTGCCTGGGCGCGCTGTGGCTGGTCCGGCGCTTCCTGCCCGCCACCGAGGGTCGGGGCGGGGGCGCGTTCGACCTGCGCGGCACGCTGCTGAGCGGCATCGGCTTCGCCTGCCTGATGTGGGGCCTGATGGCGCTGGCCGAGGCCCAGGTCCGGACGGGCCCGGCCGTGGCGGCGCTGGCGGCCGGCGCGCTGCTGGTGGCGGCCTATGTGCGGCATGCGCGGCGCACGGCCGAACCCGTGCTGGCCCTGGATCTGCTGACATTGCGCAGCTTCCGCGACGCGATGGCGGGCGGTTCGGTCTTTCGTATCGCCGTGGGCGGCGTGCCTTTCCTGCTGCCCGTGACCTTGCAGCAGCGCGACGGCTACAGCCCGCTCGAGGCAGGGCTGGTCGTGCTGATACCGGCCATGGGCGGCTTCGCGATGAAATTCTTCAGCGGCAGGATCCTGCGCCGGACCGGATACCGCCGGGGGCTGTTCCTGCACGGCGCGCTGGCGGCGGGCTGCCTGGCGGCGGCGGGATGGGTGCCGCCGCGCGAGGTCATGGTCGCCTACGCGGCCACGCTGTTCGGCTTCGGCTGGGCGCGCTCGTTGCAGATGAACGCCTACGGCACGCTGGCCTATGCCGACGTGGCGCGGCCCCGGCTGGCCGCCGCCACCAGCTTCTTCCTGGCCATCCAGAACCTGACCGTGGCCATGGGCGTGGCCGTGGCCGCGCTGCTGCTCCAGGGCGGGGCCGCGGCCGGCACGGCCGATGCCGCCTATTCCTGGGCCTACCTCGTCCTGGGCGCCGTCGCCCTGGCCAGCGCCGCAATGACGCTCGCCATGCCGCCCACGGCAGGCCGGGACCTCCTGCAAACCAAACGCTGATTCTTCACAAGGAGCCCCCATGAGCACCGTTCTTCCCGCTTCCGACACGGTTTCCCCGTTCATCTCCGCCGAAACCCTGGCGGCCGCCCTGGCCTCGGGAAGCGTGACAGTGGTCTACGTCGCGCCCGATGCCGGCCCGGCGCCGGCCGAACCCGTTCCAGGATCCATCGAGACCGCGCTGCCCACGCACTACGCCGAGCCGGGCGATCCCGCCCGCGGCCGCCTGCCGCTGCCCACGCCCGAAGCGGTCCGTCGCTGGACGGCCGAGGCCGGCCTGGACCCGGATGGCGACATCGTCGTCTATGACGCCGCCAACGGCTCGGCCGCCGCGCGCGCATGGTGGGTGCTGACCTGGGCCGGACTGCCCCGC
The DNA here is from genome assembly GCF_004216695.1 of Pigmentiphaga kullae. Classification (GTDB taxonomy): domain Bacteria; phylum Pseudomonadota; class Gammaproteobacteria; order Burkholderiales; family Burkholderiaceae_B; genus Pigmentiphaga; species Pigmentiphaga kullae. Next base: position 299,236 of record NZ_SGXC01000001.1, on the reverse strand, counting down.
GTTCGCATCCTGGATGGCGGCCTGGCGGCTTGGGCCGCCCGGGGGGCGGACGCGGTACACCTTTCCGCGCTGGCGCCCGCGCCTGAACTGTCCACCATCGATACGGACGCCATCGCCGCCGATCTCCCGGCATATCGCCTGTTTGACGCACGAACCGCCGCGGCCCATGCGGGCGACGGCAAGCAGCCGTCCCACCTGCCGGGCGCGGTCAGCAGTCCCGCCGGCATCTGGCAGGATGCGAACGGCCGCCTGCTGCCCTTCGCCCAGCGCCAGGCCCTGGCGCGCAAGCTCGGCCTGTTCGACGACGACGAGCGGCCCGTGGTGGCCTACTGCGGATCGGGCGTGGCGGCCGCGTACTGGATCGCCGCCGTGCAGGACCTGGGTGTGAAGCCGGCGCTGTACGCGGGCTCGTGGAGCGCGTGGTCCAGCGATCCTGCGCGGCTGGCGGCTGCGGCCCCGGCGTGACGGACATCGATTTCCATTACAATCCCGCCTTCTGCCGGTGTAGCTCAGTTGGTAGAGCAGCTCACTTGTAATGAGAAGGTCGAGGGTTCGATTCCTTTCACCGGCACCAATGCTTTGTCCTTCCTGCGGATGGAAAGCGTCCTGACAAGGCCGATTTGACAACTTGCCTTTTCCAGTCCATAGTCCGCCAGCCACGGCCTTCAAGAGTCGTAATCCAGGTCAGTCAAAGTCCACGATAGCGGTCTTCGTCGTTCCCATTTCTTCCTTGAGTGTCGTGTGTTGACGGGAAATCCGTTTTTTTATCATCAAGGAAATGACATGGAACAAACAGGCATCGTCAAGTGGTTCAACTCGGAAAAGGGCTTCGGCTTCATCGTGCCGGACGCGGGCGGCAAGGATCTGTTCGCGCACTTTTCTGAAATCCAGGGCAGCGGCCACCGCTCGCTGGAAGAGAACCAGCGCGTGAGCTTCATCGCCGGCCAGGGCGCGAAAGGCCCGGCCGCGACCAAGATCAAGGTCCTCTAAGCTTGCGCAAGCAGGCTGGCTGAAAGCCAACAGCTCCCTCGGGAGCTGTTTTCATTTGGGCGACAGCTTTACTTCTTCCGGGGCCTGGGGCCGGGGGCGGCGGCGGGGCGTCCCGCGATGTGGCGGAACGTGATGCGGCCCTTGGTCATGTCGTAGGGGGACATCTCCAGCGTGACGTCGTCGCCCGCCAGGACGCGGATGTTGAATTTACGCATCTTTCCGCCGGAATACGCGGTGATTTCGAAGCCGTTTTCCAGCGTGACCCGGAACCGTGAGTCAGGCAGGACCTCGTTGACCACGCCACGCATTTCGATCAAATCTTCCTTGGGCAAACTGCTCGCTCCTAAATGGGTCTGGCGAAAAAGCTCGTGACCCGGGTGGGCCATGTTGCACTGTTTGCCGCAATTGGGCAACCGCCACGGTCTTCGACGCCCGTCGGGACCCTTGGCGGTATCATGGGGCAAACCCCGAATTACCGGGCGGGCCGCCGCATTTTTCCCACGGCATTCCCGACAAGCGCGACGCAAGAGACTCGATGACAAGGACCGCACCGGCCTGGCTGATGCCCGTAGTGGCCATTTGCATTCTGCAGACCATTTCGTCTTTCCTGACACGCCTCATCCCCATCATCGCGCCGGCCATGTCCGCGGAGTTCGGCTGGAGCGGCAGTTCCATCGGCTACCTGACCGCCAGCAATTCGATGGGCGGACTGGCCATCCTGCTGGCGGGCTCCGCCCTGCTCAAGCAGGTCGGCGGGATGCGGACCCTGCAATTGACGCTGTCGCTGGGGGCGGCCTGCCTGGCATTTCTGTTGTATCCCAGCCTGGGCGTGGCGCTGGTCGCGTGTTTTGCCATGGGTTTGAGCAATGGCGCCGCCAACCCGGCCGGCAGCGAGGTCCTGCAAAGATTTTCGCCGCCGGGCAAGCGCAACCTGATGTTCTCGATCAAGCAGGCCGGCGTACCGCTGGGCGGCGTGATGGCGGGGCTGCTGGTGCCCGCCGTGGTGGCGCTGGCGGGCTGGCGCATCGCCCTGCTTGCGTGCGCGGTGGTCGTGCTGCTGCCCATCGTGCTGACCTGGCGGCTGAGTTCCGGCCTGGACGAGATCCCCGCGCGAACGGGTCGCGTCTTCCCGATGCCGACGTGGCGGTCGCTGCGTACGCTGGGGGTGCCCCTGGCCTCGCTGATGCACAACCGCGGCTTGCTGAAGATCTCCGTCGTGGGCAGCCTGTTCGCCGTATCCCAGAGCTGCTGGTTCACGTTCACCGTGGTCTATCTGGTGGATGGGCTGGGTTATTCCCTGGGGCGGGCCGGCATGGTGTTCGCGGTCATGCAGGCGGGCGGGGTGATCGGCCGTATCGCGCTGGGCTGGCTGTCCGACTACCTGCGGTCGGCCACGGCGGTGCTGTCGATCGCGGCCGTGCTGTCGGCGGTGACGACGGCGCTGCTGGGGCTGACCAGTCCCGCGTGGCCGCTGTGGGCGGCCATCGTGCTGGCCTTCGTCGCGGGGTGTTCGGCCGCGAGCTGGAACGGCGTGCAGATCGCCGAAGTCGCGCGCCGTTCGCCGCCGCACATGATCTCGGAAACGGCCGCGGGGTCCAGCATCCTGGTCAACCTGACAAACATGGTGGCGCCCACGCTGTTCGCGATATTCGTTTCGGCCGGCGGGGGCTATGGCTTTGCCTTCATCTGCGCGGGAGCGTGTTCGCTGCTGGTGCTGGTCTGCCTGCCGCGCGATCGGGGCGGCGATGCCGGCGCCCAGGAGCGCCGGGCGCGCTGACGAAGGTCACGCCGCCGCAACGGTCAAGCCGCGGCGCCTCGCCTGGCTCGCCGGGCGCGTGGTTGGGGCGCGACGCCCAGCCGCGGGTCGCGCGCCCGCGCGAGTTCGGCCAGCCTGGCCGCGGCGGTTTCGAATTCCGCGTGGTCCTGGGGCAGGTACAGCCACTTGCCCAGCACCGTATGGGGCCGCAGCGCCGGCTCGTCGTCGATCAGCGCGGCGTGCCGATCCCTGGACGTGCACACCAGCAGGCCGCTCCAGGGATCGCCTCGGTCGGCCACCACGAGGCACAGCAGGTCGTCCAGGTAGGCGGCGATGCAGCCGAACATGCGTTTGCTGGAATAGCCGGCGTCCCGTTCCAGCGGCTCGAAGATCCACAGCAGCGAGTTGCGCGGCGCGGCAGCCTGGCGGCGGGGCGGCGCGAAGGGGAGAGGGCGGTCCTTGGGCATGGGGGCTAGCTCGTCAGCAATGCCGGCAGCTTTCCCGCCGCCGTCTGCCCAGGATACAGCGTTCGCAGCGTGCGCTCCGGGTCCAGTGCGAAGCATTCGGCGGCCGCGGCGGCAATCAGCGTGGGCAGCCCGAGGGTGGGCCGCAGGTCGCGTGCTTCCAGAAGCCGGGACTGGCCCAGTCCAGGCCAGTCGGCGATGACGCGGCCGCCGCGGACCGCGCCGCCTATCAGCATGGCGGCGGAGCCCGTGCCGTGGTCGGTGCCCCCGGTGCCGTTGACGGCTGCGGTGCGGCCGAACTCGGTGGCGACCAGGACGACGGTCTGGTTCCAGGCATCGCCCAGGTGTTCCATTGGGGGTTTTGGGGGCCATGGCCAACTTAAGGCACCTATTCAGGCCCTTTTAGTAGCTCCTGCTTAAGTCGGGGTGACCCCGCTTACTAGTTCGAACGCAGACGGCTAGTGGGCGCTCTGGCCCAGTCGGCGTTCGGGCCAGGATGGAAACGAAAAAGCCCGCGCGCGGCGGGCTTAGAGGAAGTTGTACCTGATCGCTTAGTCGTCTTCAGGAAAGTCGACCGAAACAGCACCCTTGGCAATTGCCTCGGCGACGCAGCCAAAGGCTGGATGATCCGCTAAAGACAGAGGAACTTCGATAGGCGACGACGTCCGGTATGACCCCTCGTCAGCCGAAGACGTTCGGTACGCGTCAGCATCATCCCGGTTATCAAACACATGGGTGTACAGCTCCTGGGATGATCCACCTTCCTGAATCACCAGGAAAGTTGACGGTTCGGGCATTGTTGTATCGCCAGGCTCGTCCTCGCCCAACTCTGACAAAGCATCGTCTGGATCCGTGTCAGTGAGCATCTCCTGAATTTCGCAGGCCAGGCGCCAGCAGTGCTTGGCTCTGGGGCACTCGCTTTCGTGGAACAGAAATCCTGCTTCCGCAGCTTCCCGCTGAAATATGTTCTTCATCAAAACCGCGGCGAGTTCTTCTGTCTGGCTGATGATCGTGCCAGCCGAACGCACCGGTATGGTTCTGGTTTCTTGGTCGCTCATGGAATTTCCTTGTATTGAAGTAGCGTGCGTGAATCGCACTGACCTACCTCGTATAGCTCCCGAACTCACGCGTCGAGGGGTCTGGGCAGGCATTGCAAACGCAAAGCGGAAGCGCAGGGGCAATGGGGAGGCAAAGTCGCTTGCGCGACAGGCTGCTGCGCTATCGGCTCCACGGTTGGCCAGACGGGCCTATACGTGCTCACGAGCGGTGCAAATCGGAACAATAACAAGGAGATGAGATGGACCAATCAGCGTTCAGAGTCGCATGGATGCGCGCTTCCGAGGAAGGCCCAGATCTGGTGGAAGCTGGGGGTTTGACTCTTGTGGCGGCGGTGGAGAAGGCTCACGAGGTCGGAGACCAGCCCGATTTCCTCGCGGGGCAAATTCTTGATGTTGACGGCTTCGTCCTGGCTAACTTTGCTCGGAATACGATCCAGTTCAATCGCGATCCAAGGGGCTAGCGACGGTGCTGGTGAAGCCCTCCTCCGCAGGCGATCAGAATGGAGATTTGGCGCTCCGGTCCGTACAATGTGACTGGTCCTCTCCCGGTTTCACTCGATGCCCCAGCACAACGAAGTCGCAGCACCGGTACGCAACTACTCCCGACTGGATTTCACAGCGTTGCGGTACCGGTTCAACAAGATCCCGCTGAGCGTTATTCGCGACCGTCTTTACACTGAGGACGTCCTTGAGGAACGTGGCATTGCTAGTGACGGGCAGCTGGAAAGGTGGCTCGACGACCTCCGTGACAACCTGATCGAACGGGCCAGAAAGGCTAATCCGCTTATCTCCAAAAATTTGGAAGATGCGCGGACTTTTAACTCGTGGCCAGCAGGCACTATTAACTTCCTTGTGCTTGCGGGAGAGAAAAGCCAAGCAGCTCCCCAATTGGATGATTCTTTGGGGGTGTGGATTCGCCCTCGCGTCAGTAAGGTACTTGCTACTGACGGTATCGTTACGATCTCGGATCTCGTTCGCTGCATCGAACGGCGAGGCAATGGTTGGTATCGCCCTATCCCACGCATCGGGCAAGGTAAGGCGTTGGCGCTCGAAAGCTGGTTAAGGAAGAACGCGACCTCTTTAGGTACTTTCAAAAAACCTTTGGACGTCGAGGTGGTTGGCCAGTGCGAATTAGGCTTTAGCCCCACCCCCCAGCTCCTGCCTTTCGAGCGGATATCCCGCGTTGCGTCGCAGCTCGATGGCAGTCGCGGACAGAACCGTGCGACGGCGTTTTGCCTCATAGGTGCAGACAACGATCTGGAGGCTATTCAGTCCTACCTGTACAAATTTAGGGGCCGCGACAAGACCCTCAGAGCCTACAGAAAGGAACTCGAACGTTTCCTTCTGTGGTGCGTCGGCCTCCGTCGCTGTGCGCTGTCTAGCGTGTTGACGGATGACTGCGAGGCCTACAAGGATTTCCTTGCTGCCCCCGATCATGCGTGGATCGGGGCCAAGGCGCCTCGGACTTCCTCTCGTTGGCGGCCATTTGAACGCGTCCTGTCTCCCGAATCTCAGCGATACGCTGTCGGGCTGCTTCGCGCTTTCTTTGACTGGCTTGTAAAGGTGCGATACCTGGGGGGCAATCCGTGGACAACGGTATCTGATCCGCTGGTTGTAGCCAGGGAGTCGGCTATGCAGATCGAAAAAGCCCTTCCAGCTGTGCTGTGGGATAGGTTGATCGGACCTGGCGGCATCTTGGCCAAGGCTGTGGATAGTGCAATGACTCAACCCGACGCGAAACAATATCTGTTAGCTCGCACGGCAGTAGAACTGATGGGTGCTACCGGGATCCGTCGAGAAGAAGCAGCGAACGCTATCCGAGGAAAGCTTGCCCCGATCGAAGAGCCAAAGGGATTGAAGCTGCATGATCCGCTGTGGGAACTCGGCGTGCTCGGCAAGCGCAGTCGCTGGCGCTCGGTAGTTCTGCCTGGCTATATCGTGGAGCTTATCAAACAGCACTGGACGGACCGCGGTCATGACTTTGACGACCCGCGAAACGCGGAGATGGCTCTGATTTCTCCAGTAGTCGTGCCATCAACACCCACTGCCCGCGCAAAGCACATAAGCGGTGAATGCTCGGCTTCCCTTACCGGTAACGGGTTCTCAGCCGACGGCTTGTACACGGTAGTGAAGACCGCACTGCTGCGTTTGTCCAGCGATGAGAATGTCGACCTGGACGATGGCGAGCGAACGCTGCTCAGACGCGCGGCGCCCCATGCCCTGCGCCATACCTTCGCGACCCAGGCGACCGCAAACGATGTTCCGCTCGATGTTGTGCAAAGTGTCATGGGGCACGTATCGCAACGGACCACGGCCATCTATGTTCGGGCTGAGCGGACCCGACGCGTAGCCGAGCTTGGGAAATATTTTAAGACGCGGGTCAGCTGATCTAGTTTGCTTTGCCATACGCCCCACGAGGCTACGCAACATTGGAGCAACCTTGCCATTAGGCCGTCAGGCTAGGTGGGCCCGGTGGGAATGCCACGCGCTTCGCGGCTGCCCTGGCGTCCCTTCACTATATCTGCACGCAGGTGGCACTGCTGGAGACGGCGCGCCAACCATTCCAGAAAGTGCAGATAGGCTCCCATCCACCCAAGTGTTCGTTTCGGACGCCGAAACACCTGGCAGCGGGAATATCTGCGCAAATCCCTACTAGGGAAAACGCGGCGAATTTGGCAAATCCGCTTAACTTTCCCTAGTAGGGATTTCGGGCCAGCAGCCTGGTAACGCTGGACCGGCATCGCAACAGGGACTGCAATCGGCAGCCGGCCGGAAATTTCAGTCATCGAATACCAATCATGCGGTGCTTACTTTGTAGCACCGTCATGGCGGTCCCTCTCGTTGCCATATTCAACGCACTCGTCAAGGCCCCATGCATTGAACGTCCCTGGTAGGGACGTTTCCGCGGCTTGCGGTGCCGGTCGTTCCTATCAATTGCGGTGGACAGGCGCCGATGGGACCTACAGAAACGCTTGGGTCTTCTTGGTCGAACAGCCCCTATGTAGACCCGTGCTGCACCTGTGCATACGTTCCCTATTGGGACGTCCGGACGATATGGGCCGGTGGTTCCTCGCAGAATTGTCGACGCTCGCCTCGCCGGCTCCCCCCGCACCTCACTCTGTCACTGGAAGGTGCATACCTGGAGAAACGCTTCGTTCCTCGAAATCGCTGGCTAAGGAGCGTATTCGCGGCTCATCACAGCGAAAGGGTAGGACCTCACAAGCTAGAGAAACGTGCGCACTGCTGAAAAACCCTAGTAGGGAAAACGTTGCGGAAATGGCAAATCGGCTTCACTTTCCCTATTAGGGATTTTGCTAGCGAGGACGGGGCGGCACAGGATCGGCCTCGGACGACTTCGCGACATGCAGTCGGCCGCTCGTCCGACGAATGCGTACCGCCTCCGCTTCGCTCTGGCATGCGAACAGGCGCAGTAGATATTGCAGGTACTGCCCCCAGCTCAGCGAATGCTTTGCGAATATCTTCGGACTTCGATATTTTGCTGAGTTCCGCAGCGATTTTGTCGACGACAGCAGTCGGCGTGTTAGCAGGACCAAATAGGCCGAACCAGTTGGAGGTTTCGACGCCCGGATATCCAAGTTCTTTCATGGTCGGCACGTCAGGCATCAAAGGCGATCGCGTCGCCTCGGCTGTGGCGAGCAACCGCAGAGTTCCTTTTGACATAAAAGCCCCCGTTGCAGGCAGCCCAACGAACATTGCCTGAATTTGACCAGCGGCTAGGTCGATTACTGCTGGGCCCGTACCCTTATAAGGGACGTGCAAAAGCTGGGTTCCCGAGCTCATCTGAAATAACTCCCCAACGACATGAGGCGTCCCGCCTTTGCCCGACGACCCATAGGCGTATTTGTTAGGGTTCTTTTTTGCCAAGGCAACAAACTCCTGCAATGTGGTTGCGGGAACGTCCTTTTGGATGAACATGAAATAGGGCGTAGTCGCAACTAAAGATATTGGCCGAAGATCCTTGAGTGCGTTGTACGTCGGCTATTCATATAAGAACTCGTTCATCACCACAGATGGCGCAGTAAGAAGCAGGGTATAGCCATCCGCTGGCGCGTTCGCAACCTGAGCAGTACCTATCATGGAATTTGCACCGGGCTTATTTTCCACGATAATTGCCTGACCAAGTGCCTTGCCGAGTTTCTCTGCCGCAATTCGTCCCAATATATCGGTCGTCCCGCCAGCTGAATAAGGAATGATCATCCTTATTGGTTTGACTGGATATTCTTGGGCATGTGAGATTCCGGCTTCGAGCGAGAACGCTGCTATTAGCGCACTGAAAACGAAATAGGTTTTGATTTTCATGCTGTCTCCATATTAAAATAGACTTGTAGAATGCCTAATGTAGTTGACTTGATTTGGCTTCTACTGATGTTTATGTATGCTCTACCAGGTTCAACCGTTTGACTCCTACGAACCACTTTCTGGCGATGTAAATTGAATACCTCCCTTAGTAGAAGCCTGCTGATTTTGGAAGCCGTTATTGAATCTGAGCAACCGCGAGGTATTTCTGAGTTGGCGAGGGAACTCGACATGGACAAGAGCGCGGTGCAGCGAACATTCCAGGCGTTGACGAGCGCTGGGTATCTCGAGAAGGTTGTGGGGTCTGCCAAGTACAGGGCTACGTTGCGTATTTGGGAACTTGGTGCCAAGGTCATTTCCCAGCATGAGGCGGCGAGGCTCGTGCATCCTATTCTTCGATACGCGGCGCAAACGTCCGGACTGACGGCGTATCTGGCTTGGGCCATTCCGCCCTCCATCGTTTATCTCGACAAAGTTGAAGGCGAGAAGGGCCGGACCAATTCCTCGCAGCCCGGACGGCGCGTCCCGATGCACCGTACCGCAGCCGGGCGCGCCATCCTTGCTTTCCTGAACGACGTCGACACCGAGTCGGTTCTCCGGGAAGCCGGCGCAACCGCTGACTCGAACGAAGCTCCCACAGCGATTCGAGATGACCTCGCACTTATCCGCGAGAGGTTGTATGCCATCACTCGTAGCGGATCCTTCGCCCAGGTCAACAGCATCGCAGCCCCGGTCTGGTCCGCGCATCAACAGGCGCCAGTCGGTTCCATCGTCCTGACCAGTGACGCTGCAACGCTGCCCGAAGAAGACTTCGACAGAATCGGGGGCCTTGCCGTGTCTATCGCTGAACAAGCGACCCGGGCGCTCGGTGGCTCGTATCCCTCTATGCATGCTGATAACCCCTGATGGCTGAACGCTTGGCTAGTCGCAGAAAAAGCGGGGAAGGGCGAGTCCGCCCTCATCTTCAATCTTCAGATTGAGGGACTGATCGATCTTCAGGCCCGTCACGTCTGTCTCAGCAACGAGGTTCGCCAGCATCCGCGGGCCCTCGACCAATTCGACGCAGGCCACGACATACGGCAGACGCCCCTCGAAGGCGGGGTGATATGCCGTGTGGTACACAACCCAGCTGATTAGCTTGGCGTGGCCGACCGAAGGTCGCCAACTGGTTGACGCCGACAGGCACGCCGGACACACCTCCCGAGGAGGCAGCCATCGATGGTGGCACTCGGTGCATTCCTGGTAGCGCAATTCGCCCGATGCCAGACCAGCCCAGTAGGGCTCGTTGATCGGCGTGATAGTAGGTGTAGGAAACACCATCACAGTCTCCCCAGAATCATCGTGGCGTGGGTGTGCATGGTTCCTCCCTGGTTGCTGACGATGCAGGCGCCGGACCCCTCGATTTGCAGCCTTGCTTCGCCTCGCATTTGGCGCACACCTTCGATGACCAATTGCAGACCTGGCATCCTGGTCTCGGACAGCAACCCGCCGCTGGTGTTGATCGGGAGTGCGCCTTCGAGCGATATGCCGCCCTCAGCCGCGAAGGCGGCGGCGCTGCCTCGGTCACAGAACCCGTAGTCTTCCAGCGTGATCAGTGGCGTGATCGTGAAGCAGTCGTAAAGCTGGGCGACACCGATGTCCTTACGTGCCATTCCCGCCATCGTGAAAGCTGTGTGCGCGGAGGTGCTTGCCAGGGTTCGAGTCAGGTCGGCACGCAAATGGACGTCGAACGACTCTTGCGCTTGCCCGAGGCCAAGTATGGGGACAGCTCGGCTTACGCCTAGCTCCTTGGCTCGTTTCGCCGACATGAGAATGACAGCGGCGGCACCGTCCGAGAGGGGACAGCAGTCATCGCGCCGCAAAGGCTCAACCACGAAGGGTGACGCCAGATAGTCGTCGATCGTCAGCGATTTTTGAATGTGCGCGTTAGGATTGCCAGCTCCGTTGTTTCGACAGGCGACCGCCACCGCGCCAAGATGCGCATCTGGTACTTCATATTGCTGCCGGTACCGTTGGTGGATCATTGCGTATCCAGCCGCAGTGGAATACCACCCGTGTACGGCGTCGTCGCCGCGTGGGCGTTGGTAGACCTGTCGGCTTCCCGTCCGCGGCGTGTCGCCATAACAGACGATCGCTATGTCTATCAGTCCGGCCTCGATAGCCATCGCAGCGTAAGTGATTAGCGCGATGTTCGCGGCGCCGCCCTGATCCAGGGCGCAACCCAGTCGCGGCTGGATGCCCAGCGCCTCGGCAACTTTCTGCCCATACAGCACCGTCGGCTCAGCATTTGCCATTTTCACGAGGACGCCATCTACGAGGCCCTTGTCGATGCCGGCATCACGCAACGCGTTTCGGGACGCTTCGACGATCAATGAGACGCGGTCGCGACCCGGCTGCTTGCCATAGGCGGTGTGACCCACCCCAGCGATCACTGTTTTTCCGCGCATCAGATGACCCCACGTGCTTTCAGGTCTGCCTGAGCCGCTTCTTCAAGGCCCAACCAGTCGCCGTAGACACGCGCGTTATCCGTAGCGTATTCAGGGCTCGGCTGGTAGCTCGCCTGGTCTTGTCCCTGAAAATTGATGGGACTGCGGCAGACGGTGATCGGTCCGTACTGGGGATGATCAATCTCGAAGAGCATGCCCCGTTCGTGCATGTGGGCGTCATCCATGACCTCGCGCAGTTCACGTACCGGCGCGGATGGGACGCGCCCCGCCACCAGGATCGAAAACAGCTGTTCTCGAGTCATCGTGGATGTCCAAGCACCGATCATGTCGTCGACAAGTGCCATGTTGGCGACCCGTTGACGCATGTCGACCATGCGCGGGTCGGTGGCAAGCTCCTGTCTGCCCATGACCTCAAGCAGGTTTTGCCAATGCTTGTCGTTGTTGCAGATGATCGCCACATGACCGTCGCTTGTCGGGTAGACGTTGTACGGGCACAGCGACAGGCCGCCATGACGATTGCCGGTACGTTCTGGAATGTCGGTCCGGGCGCCGTACGACATCCCGATGCTCGAAGCCAGAGACGGGTAAACCGCGTCCAGCATGGCGACCTCAATGCAGGCACCGAGCCCTGTGCGGCTGCGCTGGAACAACGCCGTAGTTATTGCGCCATAAAGGTGAACGCCGCCAAAGAAATCACACAGGGCGGCTCCTGACTTGACCGGCGCATTCTCGGGAAAGCCCGTGATGCTCATGATGCCGGCCATGGCTTGTACCGTCAGGTCCATGGCCGGGTAATCGCGGTATGGACCGTCGGACCCATAGCCACTGCCCGAAGCGAAAATAAGTGATGGATTGACGGCTTTGAGCACGTCGTAGCCTACGCCCAGCCGGTCCATGACACCAGGCGCGTAATTCTCGATCACCACGTCGGCGCTCGCCACGAGCTTGAGAAAAAGGGCAACGCCGTCTTCCGACTTCAGGTTCAGCGAGATCGATCCCTTATTGGCATTGAGCATCGCGAACGGCACGCCGGCGCCACTGCGCGCATCCCGCCGCCTCAAATATTCTCCGCCTGGCGGTTCGACCTTGATGACTTCGGCGCCTGCCATCGCCATGAGGAAGGTAGCGTAGGGGCCGTTGTAGATCTGGGTCAGATCGAGGACCCGGACTCCGGACAGAGGCATGCTATCAGTCGTCACGATCGCGGTATCGCTATCTTTCATCTTCACCGACCTTTGAATTCGGGTGTGCGTTTCTCGGCGAAGGCAGCCTTGGCTGTTGCCGTGTCCTCTGAATGGTGCAGGATGCGATTAACCATCTGCTCCATGCGCAGGCCAGTGGCTAGGTCCATGTCGAGCGAGCGGACAGCCAATTCCTTGGATGCCTGAAGCGCAAGCGGCGCGTTGGCGGCGATACGACAGGCGTAGTCGAGCGCTGCGTTCATCAACTCGGACGCGGGGACAACCTTGTTGATCAACCCGACCTGCATTGCGCGCTCGGCAGACACTGCGTCCCCCGTCAGCAGCATCTCCATCGCAACCGCGTAAGGCAGTTGCTTCATGATGCGCTGGGTACCGCCATTGGCTGCGACGATGCCGCGTTTCGCCTCTGACACGGCAAACGTAGCGCCTTCTACTGCCACCCGAATGTCCGTGGCAAGCATCAATGTCATGCCGCCACCTACGCAGGCGCCGTTGATCGCGGAGATCACCGGCTTCCATACTTCAAGTCCGCGGTTCAGCAACTGGCCTTTTTGCGTCAGCCAGAGTTCCGAAAGCTCTGTTTCGCGGCCGACAAACGACTTGATGTCTGCCCCTGCGCAGAACGCTTTATCGCCGGCACCGGTAATGACCGCTACTCGGATGGCAGCATCGTCCCGCACACGCTCCCACGCCTCGGACAACGCGGCGTAATGCTCGGCGTCGAGCGCGTTTCGCCGCTCGGGGCGGTTGATCGTGATGAGGGCGACGCCCTCAGTTAGGGCAAAGTCGATCGACATGGTCCTTCTCCCGCTCAGGCTCGGCCAATGAGATGGCGTGCGAGCACCATGCGATGGACCTCAGAGGGGCCTTCCCCGATGCGTTTGATCCGAAGTTCGCGGTACCAGCGTTCCAAAGGAAGCTCACGAGCGATACCTAGCGCGCCGAAGATCTGGATGCAGCGATCGACGACCCGGCCTGCGGTCTCGGTCGCGGTGACTTTGGCGATCGACGCTTCGATCTTGATGTCGTGGCCCAGATCGCCGCGCCATGCTGCCTGGTACGTCAACAGCCGGGCGGCCTGAATCTCCATTTCGGAGTCCGCGATCATCCATTGAATGGCTTGCTTGTCAGCAAGGCGACTCTTGAAGGTCTTCCGGTCGCGGGCCCAATCGATGGCCATTCGCAGCGCTTCCTGAGCGATCCCGATTACGCCCGCAGCGTACGGAACCCGAGCATGAACCAGCCACTTCTGGCAGACGGCAAAGCCTTCGCCTTCGGCGCCAAGCATGTTGGAGGCAGGGACCTCGACATTGTCGAAGTGGACTTCGTAAGGCGCGTACGATCGAATGACGGGAATCGGTTTGACCGTTAGCCCGGGGCTGTGGCGGTCGACGATGAAGCAACTAATGCCTGCCCCACCTTCGCCACCGGTGCGAGCGAAGACAATGCCCCAATCCGCATTGTCCGCGGCGGTGATCCACATCTTCGACCCGTTGATCACGTACGTGTCGCCGCGCCGAGTCGCTTTGGTAGTGATCGATCGCGCGGGGTCCGCCCCCCCGCTGGCCTCCGAAATAGCCACGAAGTTCTTCTTGCCGCTCTCGATCGCCGCTATACCGTAGGTCTGGATCTGCTCTTGGTTCCCCAGCCAGATGACACTTGGAGGATCAATGCCGAATGCGCCGCATGCGGGGACATACGCACCCATCTTGCACTTGGCAGCTTCCTCGGCTACCAGGACCTGGCCCAGCAGGCTGAGTCCAATACCACCGTATTCCGACGGAGACGCGGGGCACCAGAGGCCAAGCTGTCGTGCGGAGGATTGGAGCCGTGCGAGCTCTTCTTTAGGTAGTTCGTAGCAATCGTGAGGCTGCTTATCTTCGACGGGCCGCACCTGCTCACGCATAAACCGGGACACCGTCTCCCGAAGCATTTGCAGCTCTTCGGGAAGCTCCCATGCGCCCGTAGGAAATGCCAGTTGGTCTTCCATTCTTTCTGCCTCCGCCTGCTCATGTTGACATCGTATCGATATTCAATACGACGAATCTTTATTTGATACGATGGATGCTATTTCAGGCATACTTTCGCTGTCAAGAACAAATGATCCAAGGCCATTGGCGCGGTGACATCGCGGCGTGACGCGCCGGTAGCGTTCGGTTGCGCCTCAATCAAAACAGGAGGAGAAGGTGTGATGAAGGTGCTGGTGCCAGTCAAGCGTGTGGTTGACTACAACGTCAAGGTACGCGTCAAGTCCGATCAATCGGGCGTGGATATCGCGAACGTCAAGATGTCGATGAACCCATTCGACGAGATCGCCGTCGAAGAGGCGACCCGCCTCAAGGAAAAAGGCGTGGCGACCGAAGTCGTCGCCGTGTCTTGCGGCGTGACGCAAAGCCAGGAAACGCTGCGCACGGCCATGGCGATCGGCGCCGACCGCGCGATCCTGGTCGAATCCACCGTGGAACTGCAGCCGCTGGCCGTGGCCAAGCTGCTGAAAGCGCTGGTCGACAAGGAACAGCCGCAGCTGGTGATCCTGGGCAAGCAGGCCATCGACGACGATTCGAACCAGACCGGCCAGATGCTGGCCGCCTTGCTGGGCTGGCCGCAAGCCACGTTCGCCAGCAAGGTGGAAGTGGCCGACGGCAAAGCGACGGTCACGCGTGAAGTGGACGGCGGTCTGGAGACCCTGTCCTTGACCTTGCCGGCCGTGATTACGACCGACCTGCGCCTGAATGAGCCGCGTTATGTCACGCTGCCCAACATCATGAAGGCCAAGAAGAAGCCGCTGGAAACCGTCAAGCCTGAAGATCTGGGTGTCGATGTGGCGCCGCGCCTGAAGACGCTCAAGGTTGCCGAGCCGCCTGCCCGCCAGGCAGGTGTGAAGGTGGCCGACGTCGCAGCACTGGTCGACAAGCTCAAGAACGAAGCCAAGGTGGTATGACAATCATGACAACACTCGTCATTGCAGAACACGACAACGCCAGCATCAAGCCCGCGACCCTGAACGCCATCACGGCGGCTGTGAAGATTGGCGGCGACATCCATGTGCTGGTGGCCGGCTCGGGCGCCCAGGCGGCGGCGCAAGCCGCCTCGCAAGTGGCTGGCGTGACCAAAGTCTTGCTGGCCGACGCGCCGGCATTTGCCGAAGGCCTGGCCGAAAACGTCGCTGAGCAAGTGCTCGCCATCGCCGGCGCCAACGAGTACAGCCACGTGCTGTTCACGGCAACCGCGTACGGCAAGAACATTGCGCCGCGCGTGGCCGCCAAGCTCGACGTGGCCCAGGTGTCCGACATCATTGCGGTGGAATCGGCCGATACCTTCCAGCGTCCGATCTACGCCGGCAATGCCATTGCCACCGTGCAATCGGCCGACCCGGTCAAGGTCATCACCGTCCGGACCACGGCGTTCGACGGCGCAGCCACCAGCGGTGGTTCGGCTGCCGTGGAAACACTCACCGCCGTGGGCGATGCCGGCAAGGCCGCGTTCGTGGGCCGTGAAGTCGCCAAGAGCGATCGTCCTGAACTGACTGCGGCCAAGGCCGTGGTGTCGGGTGGCCGCGGGATGGGCAACGCCGACAACTTCAAGCTGCTCGAACCCCTGGCCGACAAGCTGGGCGCGGCCATGGGCGCATCGCGCGCCGCGGTGGACGCAGGCTACGCACCGAACGATTGGCAGGTGGGCCAGACAGGCAAGATCGTCGCGCCGCAACTGTATGTGGCGATCGGCATTTCGGGCGCCATCCAGCATCTGGCCGGCATGAAGGATTCCAAGGTGATCGTTGCGATCAACAAGGATTCGGAAGCGCCGATCTTTGGTGTGGCCGACTACGGTCTGGTCGCTGACCTATTCCAGGCCGTACCTGAGTTGATTGGAAAGCTCTAAGTTTTTGTGCCACGCTGCCGGCTGGATTGCTCAACTCGTCAAGCAAAGGCACGGGGGCCTAGTTGTCTTCGCCTACACCGCGCGCAGGGAAGCGCGGGACCAATTACGGTAAGATTGACCCTCGTATCCTCGGTAGCGACGTGACCGCGCTGTTACCTGATACGCATCGTGCCTCACCCTGCCGAGTGCCTATAACTATAGGGATTTTCAACATTTCAGGCAGGGAACAACATGGCGTCCACCGGAGATGAGGTAACAACGAAATTTAGACAGCTGACGCAACGTTACGGGCTGCAATGGACAGCCGCCGTCCCGCGAGCTGCCTAAGAGTCGACGGAGTGTAATAAGGTGCTGACTGCCAGCAATCGACGTGAGGCGTTGGGACTTCACCGATGACACTGACGGTCCAGCAGAACATCATGTGAGCCAAAGGCCGGCGCCGGCGCCATGACTAGAAGGTCTGAGCGCCAATTCTGCGCATCGAAGCTAGAAATTTCGCAAGCACCGGTGACGTTTAGCCGTTTCGGTGCAAGCCGCTGTACTTATTCTGCAAGTCCGAATAGACGTACGGCGTTCTGGCCCATGACGACCGCTTTTTCCTCTTGTGCCCAAGTTAGCTTGTCCATATACGAGGGTGAGGCACCAATGAACGGATCGTCGGCCCCCCACAGCAAATGGTCTGCGCCGACGATACTCTTTGCCATTTCCAGGGCCGGCCCGTAGAACGAACACGTGTCGTAGTAGAGTTCTTGCGCGTATTCGCTGGGCAGTCGGGAAATGAACTTGCGGCAGTCAGGGAACAGGCGGTAGCCGTTATCCAGGCGCTCAAGCAAGGTAAGAAGCGCGCCGCCCGTGTGTGCGATGATGAAAGGGAACTCGGGGTAGCGTTCAAATACACCGGCATAAATCAAGCGAGTGACTGCGGTGGTTGTGTCGTACACGAACCCTACACGCAGCGGCAATTCGAACTCGTCCATATGTTCGGCTCCCAGTGGCATCATCGGATGCTCGACGACCGGAATACGCCGACGGTTGATCGCCGCCCAAATGGGCTCCAAGTCCGGATGATTCAGCGGTTTTCCGCCGAAGTTCGAACCAATGGCCACACCCACCATACCCAATTCGTCCATGCTGCGATCCAGCTCAGAGAGGGCGGCGGCAGTATCTCCCAAGGGCAGTGTGGCAAGCCCCTGAAAACGTGAAGGACTGTAGTTGCAGGCGTTCGCGGTCTGATCGTTGACGTAGCGCGCGAGCCGAGGCTGTTCATGGGCCGGCCAGTCGTAGATGCTTGGGCTGCTTAGCGAAAGAATGCGAACATCGACGCCTTCCCTGTCCATCTTGGCAATGCGATCGTCTAGGGAGAAAAACTCGTCCCTGTACCAAGCAACTGTGGCGTTACCCTTACGCAGCAAGGTTTGCCCCGCTTCTGTAGTGCTAACGGTCATTCCCATGAACTTCGCCAATTCGTCTAGGTAGGCCCGGTCGAGTATGTGAGCGTGGGAGTCAATGACTTTCATGTTAGGTTCCCGATTCATTAGACAGACGCAAGCGCGCGAGTCGGCACGCCGCGAATCACATCGATAACTTGCGAGGCATCTTGCGGGCAGGCATCGCCGCGCCAAGCAACAAAGCCGTCCGGACGCACCAAGACAAGCTTGCGCTCGTAGAGCCGTGCTACCTCAGGGTCTGTAATGGTGATCACAGTCAACGGCACACCGCTTTCACGAGCAGCATCTTCCAACGACGCGGACGAGACGTCCGCGGAGAAGCGCAGCAAGACGAAACCGCGGCCGAACAGATCCAGTGTGGAGCTGCCATCTGCGAGCCAAGCATGCGGAGCCCGAGACCCTGGCCTGGCGGTTTGTACATAGTCCAGCACGGAAAAGGGCGGCGGCGGCGTGCCATCCGATATGCAAATCGGCGAGGTCTCGTACCGATAGCCCAACTGCAAGCCCAAGGAGTCCCAGTCTTCGCGGCCCGCCTTGAGCATGTGCTGGCCTACCGCGGCGCGGCATACATCGCCCGCCGGCCCTTCTTGTAGTACGTTCTCGCAGTCGGGCACGGAGACCCACGACCGAAAGTTGTTCGCCGACGTTGCAGCAGCCAGCGTGGCGATGGGGCGTCTTTCGGCGTCATAGGCGTCCAGCAGATCGCTTCCGCCCCAGCCTTCCAATACGGCTTGAAACTTCCAACCAAGGTCTACGGCATCGGCGACACCCGTGCTCATGCCATGACCGCCCGTCGGCGACATGGTGTGAGCCGCATCGCCAACCAGGAACACATTATTTTTTCTGAATCGTTCGGCCGTCAGTTCTGTGCGGCGCCAAGGTTTGACTGAAATAAGTTCGAAAGGAATGTCATCGGTTCCCAAACACTGACGAACCGTTTGTTCAGCATCGAATTCGGCAAGGTTCATCATCTGCTCATTGCCGATGATAGTAATGCGCCATAATTCGCGCCCATCCACGACCGTGAGGTTGGCCCAGGTACCGTTAGGACCAACAAAGATATATCGCTCCGCCTCGCCTTTGTCATGCCGCGCCAAAAGTTCACGCGAGCGAATAAAGATGTTTATCGAATAGCTCAGCACTGGTCTGCCCGACATCTTGATTGAAAGCGCCGAGCGCACGCTACTGGCCGCCCCATCGCATCCAACCATGTAGCGCGCACGGATGTGGACGGCTTGGCCACTTCGGCTGTCGTAGCAATGGGCCACCACGTGATCCCCTGCGTCCTCGAAGCCGTTCAGTTTATGAAAGTGCCTGAAGTCGACAGTCTCATATTCCTTCGCCGCGTGCTCCAAAAGCGGGTTGAACCACATCTGCGGGCAGCGCTGACGCTTCACGGGGCTTTGTGGCGGAGGCTGGAGTTCGTTGCAACTCACGTTCTCGTCGCGTCCGAGCAGATATCCAGTCATGCTGGTGCTATACACAACGTTAAGTCGGTAGTCGTTGTTAAAACCGCAGTTGTAAACACGGTCGACAATGCCCCAACGACGGCAGAACTCCATCGTCCGGGTAAGGATAATGCCCAGCCGGGGATGGTCGACCGTTCCGTCGCCCTCTTCGACTACGGTGCACGGGATGCCGCGCCATCCTAACTCGATGGCAAGCGCGGATCCGGCGGGCCCGCCGCCGATGATCAGCACTGGCGTGTCAATAACGGGAGATTGCATATCAAACCTTTAGCCGTGGTCGGGATAATTAGTTTTGGGAAGCGCCGCTGGCTTCGATAACTGCGCGATATGTGGCTGTGTCGTCCGCAATGTTGCGGGCGTATTCCGCCGCCGTGCTACCCATCGGGACGAGGCCCATGGTTATTAACCGCTGCTGAAAACCCTTGTCAGCTAGAACTTCCGTGATTTGCGTGTGGAGGTAGTTAGCCACTGGCACTGGCGTGCCCGGCGGCAGTACGAAACCGACATTGACCGCCACTCTGAAATCCTTGATGCCGGATTCCGACACCGTGGGCAACTCGGGCATGAGAACTGACCGCTCGGGAGTGGCAACCGCCAGCAACCGTACTTCCCCACCGGCAACGTAGTTGCGGATCGAAGGTAGCGCGGTCAGAGCCGCTTGCACTTCGCCTCCGACCAACGCCACTGTTGACTGCGACGCGCCCTTATATGGGACATGCACCATTTTTATGCCGGCGCGGACCGCCAACAGTTGCATGCCCAGATGATGCACGCTGCCAACGCCGGTGCTTCCAAATAGCAAGCCGGGGTGCTTTTTCGCGTAGTCAATAAACTCCTGCACGCTGCGTACTGGAAGCTTGGCGTTGACCGCCAGGAAAAGGGGCGCTGAGACCGCTTCGGTCACGGGAACAAAGACCGTGGATTTGTCGTAGGGCAAATCCTTGTATAGGGACGGGTTGACCGACAACTGTCCGGTATCGGCGACAAACACGGTATAGCCGTCCGGTTTGGCGCGCGCTACATAACTGGCAGCCAAGACTCCGCCGGCGCCGGACTTGTTTTCGACCACAATGGTTTGCCCGACCTTCTTTGTCAGCATCTCCGCCATCAGCCGGGCCAAGGTATCCACACTGCCGCCCGGCGCCATGGGCACGATGAAATGCATCGGCTGACTCGGGTAGGTTTGGGCGTAAGCCGTTGCGATGCCAGTGAACATGAACACGGCAGCCACCGTACGACGCCATGCTTTGCGCGACTGTAATTTTTCCATAGTCTCCTCCATGGTTTGACAGATCTATTTTTTTGTATGACTCCATATCGTATGGATCCATACTATTTCTGTCAAGCGTCCCAAGGGTCCGATCTTCGGCCTCGCGTTCGGGCGGGAAAACTAGCGGTAGGAGCTCACGACTCTAGGTGGTGCAAGGCTCGCGTCAGGAGCGACTTAAGTTCGGCGAGTTCCTTCTTGCTGAATCCTGTTGAGGCCAGGCGATCGATTTCCCCAGCAAAAGGCAACAGCAACGGTTCTAACGCTCGACCTTGGTCAGTCAAAGAAACCAGCCACCTGCGCCGGTCGGTATCGCTGCGCTCGCGAACGATCAGGCCCTGCCGTTCGAGTGAAGACAATATCTGCGTCAGCGACGCTTTTTCCACTCGGATGTTCGCGGCCAAATCTACTTGGCTACAGCAATCCTCCTGCCACAAAGATCGCAACACCGTCCACTGTGCTGAAGTCACGCCATACGGGCCGAGACGCTCCGCCAAGACACGGGCGAACGCCTTGTGGACATGCCGAACCAAGAACCCGATGCCGTGTGGACTGCCTTGGACTGCACCGGAGGAAGCGGACACAGCCGGCTCCTTGGCCGATTTCCTAAATTCGGTAATGGATGACATTGTGCGGCGTAGATTCGCGGATGACTAACAGTGCGTAGTGTATCGAACACGAGCGCCCTTATTAAGCCGCATCGCGCGGGCACTTGCTCCGCTCAATGTACGGTCATGGCTTCTCGCCGCCGAGTGTGCGGCACACCATGCATCCGGTCGGCGCCGCTGAGGTTGGCCATTGCGACGGCCGGATCGCTCTTGGGGCTGACATCGGCATCGCCTTGGATGTTCGTCGTGGCAAGCGCCAGGAACTGTGCGGCGCCAATCAGCTCTTTCCAACCGCAAGCACCTTCCCACTTGGCGCGGCTTTTTGTTTCGGCGCACATTGGGCGAAACAATCGCGGCCTATCGACAAAGGCTGCGTCTCTCCTCATGGTCGGAGCCACTGAACCGGAGATAGGGGTAGAAATAAGTCTGGTGTGATAAGGAGTTAGTACGATTTCGGAGCGCAGTATTAGCTCCTTACCGCGGCTAAGTCGCCCAGGCGCTGTTACCTGATATGGTTCGTGAATCACCATGAAGAGAGCGCAGCAAAGTGTTTCCGTGGCGCGTGATCAGGCACCTGAGGATGTAGGCCATGACCAGGTCGACCGGGTGAATTCCAAAACCTTTTTATTCTTATTCTTCTGGATGGCTGAATCAGAGGAGAAAGAGAATCTAGAACGGTTTTCGCATCAACCTGGTCACCTTGGTCAGCAAAGAAAACCCCACTGCCGCAGCGACTTTTTCCTACCGGACCATGCTGACCAAGCGGAGTAGCACCGCTTGCTAAGTAATGCAGCTGGGACGAGGTGGCGGCCAGCTGACGCCACGACCAGCTCGACCGGGTGGAATCCAAAACTATTTTCTTCTTATTCTTGTGGTTGGATGATTTAGGGACAGAAGAGAACCTAAAAAGTTTTCGCAACAACCTGGTCATCCTGGTCAGCAAAAAAGCCCCAACTGCCGCAGCGGCTTTTTTGCTACCGACCCCTGCTTACCACGTGGAGCAGCACCGCCCACAGCAGCATCATGCAATTCCCACCAACGTCGCTGTTGACCACCAGCCTAGCTGCCCTTCGCAGGGTGCCGGTTGAATGGTCTTGCAAAGCCGTGGTCCGTAGTCAACCGTCGCCATCGCCTACTGGAAGGGGAAATTGCCCCGGTCGTAGAACTCGAGTGCGTGCTTAGTAAGGGCACCTTAGTTAGGCGACATTTCATACCGGAACCGGGACGCTTCTACATGCCCAGACTGAGCCACATTGGACGTTTTGCTGGACCAATCTTTGGAGACAGCCGCTAGTTACCGATGTGGTTGATGTCGCATGAAGCCACTAAGAACAGGCGCTAGGCCGAGCTAGGAGATCGTCCCATCTCACGGGTGGACGCACCTTCACATCTTCATTCCGTCATATCTCAAAGCCCGCCTTTTAAGAAGCGATTTAGAAAAAAGCGAGAAGCTAAGACCTATGAAACGAAGCGCACAGTCTCCGGTTCCCGCAGGCCAGCCAAAATGCGGACTGAGCTAGCGCCCTGTGTCCCACAGGTGGGTGCTGGGGGGGTGATCGAGTGAAGGCCATCATTTTTCTTCGCATGCGTTTTCCGAAAGCGCGGTGAAGTCGCTTAGGCCTCACTTGGTAAATGCTGGCGGCTTCAGCGCCAAGCCTTGCAGTTCGGGGGCGTGCTGGTGCCGCGACCCGGTAGAGGAGCGACTTGGGGAATTGTCACTTGCCCACCTACGGTGTGTCTCGACGCCTACTAGCCGTGCGGAACCTGAGCTTGATGCAAAGGCCGCTCGCTCTCCCTCCAGTGCCATTGGCACCCTCGGTGGCGGTTGCCCGGCGAGGGCGCTCCGAAGTAGGGTGATCACCTCCGAAACGGGGCTCATCCCATACCCTCCGGTAAAGGGGACGGTGTTAATTGATATCCGCCTTTATAGGAGGTAGCAAGCGATTCGTTGCGTGTACCTCTTCACCCTCTGGCAAGCCAACGATTGGCATTCAGTTGCTCGTGCACGTGACAGCAATCTGCGGTCGCAAGGATTCTCGGCCTAGGTCTCATGCGAAGCCGCGTAGGATTACGGCCACAAGCCTCTGTTAGTAAAGATGCAGGCTCTGCGTCAAATAATAGCGCTTTGTGACCGACCGTTTAAAATGGCACCCTGCTCGCTCGCCTGCGTGCTGCGAAGCCTGCAAATCCTGGACAGCCAAGGTAGAGAGGTGAGCCGGAGACATTCCAGCCTAGAAAGCTGCGCCCACAGTTGGGGTCACCTCGTTGTTCTAATTTCAAGGAAATACTGTGTATTCGCTAGATGATTTAGATCCCGCGGTCGCAGAGCAGAGGCGCTGGGATGATGCCTTTGCAAATGACAGCAGCAATAATCCCAACAAGTTTGAAGCACAGCGCCGCGCCGCGCGGCGTACCGTCCGAGAGGTTCGCGCGGACCTAATCCGCTCAGGCCTCAACGAGGAAACAGAATCCGAGAAGCTGACTCGAGAGTTGGACAAGATCCATCCCAACGCCAAGTCCAGCGAAATCGTTGATCTTCAGGGTAGAAAATATCAAATACGCTACTACCCGATAGAGAAAAGTCGCTCTTACAAGACCGTCACAGAGTGGGCACACGAGTGGATTCTCGTCTCATGAATACATCCTGCCTTATCAACGCTTCACCAAAGACCTACTAGGCGGATGGGAGACATCGCTCGGTGACGGCAATTTCAAGATAAAGCAAGGTTCTTGCGCCTACGGACGTGGCAATCTAAGAAGCTCTCGGAACGTTGTGCCTGCGTACTCCGTTCGGAAGGAGCCTCGGCGTTGCAGTTCCGGAATCACTTGGTCGACAAACTCGTCTAACCCTGATGGGAAAACGGCTGGCATCAATGTGAAGCGATCCGCTGCTCCAGCGTCACGCTATGCCTCCATCTGATCAGCAATATCAGTAGCCGTGCCAGCAATCTGCTGATGCCCGCGCGCGAAGCAGCGATTTGCTGCGATAAAAAGAGGTAAGACGTGACTTTTCATCGATCGTCGCGGACAACTGTCCGACCGCGGGCGAAGGTACCGCTTCTCTCGGAAAGAGCTGATCCATGCTATATTTATATACATACGCAAACGTATGTATATCTGAGCTTGATGCCGATTGCCGATGGCATGCCGGGCTCTTCTGTACTGCATTCTTCGCGCTTCACCGCGTAGGTACGACACGAATCCGCCCCGTCGCATCGGGCGGCAAGGCTTAACACATGGCACGCAAGACCAAGAAAGAGGCACTCGAAACCCGAGCGCACATTCTTGCCACCGCTGAACAAATTTTTAGTGAAAAGGGCGTAGCCCACACGACGCTGCAAGACATTGCAGTAGCGGCGAACGTCACGCGTGGCGCCATCTATTGGCACTTCAAGAACAGGATCGACCTTCTTGATGCATTGTTGCAGCGGGTCAAGACTCCCATGGAGGAAGGCTTACGCCGCAGCAGCGACGGTAGCATGTCCGATCCTTTGGGCCAGTTACGTCTAAGTGCCATTGAAACCCTAAATCTGGTTCGTGACGATCCCAGCGCGCGTCGCGTCTGTGAAATCCTGATTTTCAAATGCGAATACGTTGCGGAAACCATTGACCTACAGCGTCGTTACCACGAAGACCGGAATAGTTCTCTCGGGCACTATGAAGCCGCCTTTCGTAACGCCATGGCGCGCGATCAATTAACAGGTGCGGTGGATCCCCGCTACGCTGCGATTGGTTTTCACGCCATGCTGCACGGCATTTTGAAGGATTGGCTACTAGCCCCTGAAGAATTCGATCTAACGGTCGTGGGCACCAATATGGCCGATACGTTCATTGCCGGCCTCAAGATTACGCGCCACGATTGAAAGCATCGTACTGAGTGCCGTCCGCGTGCCAACAGTGCGGTGACCGCTCGGCCTCACTGGCGGGTTCGGACTAATGACACGTCAACTCCGGCATTCCATTTCGTCAGTGACTTCGCGCACTTGACCCGTCGTGTCAGGCAAGCGATCGAATGTCGCGTGAACCAGATACGGCGTGCTTTCGGGCAATAAACCTCACGCGCCGATATTGACTCCCGTCGATTCATCGACCTTCATGTTCAATTGTGCGGCGTCGCATATTTCTGCCGTAAGCGACGCGTACAACGCATCGACGGTAGTGGACGACCGCGTTGCAGATACGGTCCGCTCTCGAACAGATAGCTATAAGCAGTGCCGCCGCCGCACCGGTTGCCGAAGCCGCCGCACGCCGATGGGCCCCAAGACGAATAGCGGGGATCGTTACTGACTAGGTGCCGCTCGTACATATTTCATTGATGAGGGCAGGCGCGCCGAACGCGCCGTCCGGGCTCAAAATGTCTGCGCCATATAGTGCGCCCGTGGCCTGATTTCATGGCCGGCTCTGCGTTGCTCGAGCAAGTGGGCGATCCATCCGGCCGTGCGACCCACTGCCCAAACCGCGCCTGACGAGCGCGCCGGCAGCCCGAGCGACAACGCGAGGATTGCAAGGCCCACCTCGATATTCGGGTGCATTCCAATTTCGTCACGCACATGGTCGACGAACTTTACGGCAAACTCGACTTTGGGGAACCCGGGCGAGATGCCCAACGCCAGCTTGATGAGGATGCGGGCGCGCGGGTCGCCGTCGGGGTAGAGGGGAAGGCCGAATCCAGGCAAGAGCTCACGCCGTTGCTCCGCGTCCCGGATCCGTGATTTCAACTGGGCGTCGGACGAGATGTCCCACAAGATCTGTTCGACGAGATCGCAGGCGCCCCCCAGCCTACTGCCTACCTGCGTAGCGAGCGCCGCTACGACACACGCATGCAATCCTGAGCCAACCGAAGCCGCGATGCGTGCGGCGAAGGTGGCCGGCGCCAACTCGTGGTCAGCGGTCACAATCAGTGCGGCATTCACGGCATGGGTCGCCTGTTCTGTCACCGGCACGCCCAGTGCGCGCAGGAGATGTACTGCCACATGCGTTTCCGCCGGCGGCTCGATGAATCGCTTCTGAGGTCCGATGACACCGCAACAGCCGGCGAAGGCAAGCAGCAACTCATGCGAGTAGTGCGCGATCGACCCGCTGCGAAGCTCATCGGCCAATGAGACGCCACCGAGTGCGGTGGTCGCGACGGCGAACTCCCGCACGATGCGAATGTCCGGATTGCCCACGCTCTCGATCGCACGCCGGATGTCTGCGCGCATGGGCGGGACACGCCAAGGCCGCGGGTCGTCGTGCAGCACACCCGACCACAGAAGCTCCGCAACGTTCTCAAACAGACCTGGGTGGCGGATGAGGTCCTCGGCCAGGTGCCCGCGGTAGCGAGGTCCGAATGGCGTGATCTCGGTAAGGCTGGTGTTCAACACAGGTTGACCCCAACGCATGGCCACGGCAGCCGCTGCTCCATGGCCACCCCGTGCGCTGCTTCGAACCTGGAGGCTCTCGACCTCGGCGCGCCAGTAGCGCTTCGCATTAGTGTTCGGTTGTTGGACCGGCTTGAGGAAACCTCGACTGACATAGGTGTAGAGCGTCGCCGGCTTGATGCCGAGAAGCTCGCAGGCTTGGGGTGCACTGAGCAGCATGCTTTGCTCAGGCTGCGGCACCTGGGTGGCTTTTTTGGGCATCTCTGGAATCCTAGGACTTTCGCGGATCGACTATTGAATCGATATAGATTTTACCTCGATCGACTTCTAGACTTCGCTGTGATCTATGCGCTCACCGTGAAAAACTATTTGGAGTCATCGATGGAAATTGGTCAAACATCCCCTGAAGTCAGGCGCGTTGTCGTCATCACGGGAGCCGGACAAGGGCTCGGACGCGCCTACGCCCTCATGTTCGGAGCACGTAATCATCCAGTCGTTGCAATGGATCTCAACGAGGTCGCGGTAAACGCGGTCGCTTCGGAGATCCGTGAAGCCGGTGGAGAGTGCTTGCCGCTAGTTGTGGATGTCGGGAATGCAAACGCGGTTGAAGAAGCCGTGCGGCGGGTAGAGGAGCACTATGGGCGGGTCGACGTCCTTGTGAACAACGCGGCTATCTTCTCGACCCTTGAGATGCGGCCATTCGAGGAAATCCCGCTGGACGAATGGTCCCGGGTACTCCATGTGAACGTGACTGGAACGTTCTTGATGACACGCGCGATTTCGCCTTTGATGCGCCGCCAGAAATGGGGCCGCGTCATCAACGTCTCGTCGGCGGCAGCGCTGATGGGCAGGCCAGACTACCTTCACTACACCACATCGAAAGCGGCCATTATCGGGATGACGCGAAGCATGGCTCGCGAGCTCGGACTCGATGGCATTACGGTGAATGCTGTACTGCCCGGCGCTACTGACACCGGGATCCCGCGCCAAACCGTCACGCCCGCGCAAAAGCAGGCGCAGATCGCGATGCGCTGCATCCAGCGCGAAGCGAACGTTGACGACCTGACAGGCACTATCGCGTTCCTCGCGTCCGACGAAAGCCGGTTCATTTCGGGACAGTCGTTTGTCGTCGACGGTGGCTTGGTGTTCCTATGAGTGCGGCCCAATCCACTAGTCCTTGCACCTTGCTTGGCGAAACGGAAGTACTCGTTATTGGGGCCGGGCTGGGAGGCGTGGCCGCAGCAGCCAAGCTGCTCCATGCTGGCCATGAAAGCCTTGTTGTTCTCGAGGAAGGAGATCGGATCGGCGGGGTCTGGCAAGTCAACCGATACCCTAACGTCGCATGCGACACGCCCATCGACTTGTACGCCTACAAGTTCTTCCCCGGTGACACCTGGACGACCAACTTCGCGCCGGGCAGTGAAATCCAGACTTACCTTGAACGCGTCGCCGGGCACTTCGGTGTAACGCCCAAGATCAGCTTCAACACTCGTGTTGTTAGCACCGTCTGGTCCGAGGAGGCCGGCCGCTGGCTGGTCACTGCAAGTGATGGCCGGCGCTGGAGTGCTCGCTACGTGGTCTGGGCGGGCGGACTGTTCTCCCAGCCCTTGCTCAGCGTGACAAAAGGGGCGGAGACCTTCACGGGCCTTTCTGTTCATTCGACGGCGTGGGACGACGACATTGACCTGGAAGGCAAGCGTGTCGCGGTCGTGGGAGGAGGGGCAACTTCCATCCAGATCGTTCCTTATGTGCAGGAGCGCGCAGAAAAACTCATCGCCTTCGTCCGCACTCCGTCGTATGTCTCGCCGCGGCCCGATATCATTTTCAGCGATTCCGAGCGGGGAACTCCGGAGTTCGTTGCCCGGATGGCTGAGCGGCGCAAGGAGTGGTTCGACCGCTACGAGGTAGTTACCAAGACCCGCTTCCCCATGAACGAAAAGTTGGTGCGGGAACAGGAGGCAACCTGGAAGGAGCTGTTCGATGCCCAGGTCAAGGATCCGCATGCACGTGAAGTCCTGACCCCACGCTATCGCTATGGCTGCAAACGCCGCTGTTCAGTAGCATGTACTACCCTGCCATCACCCAGGATAACGTCCAACTGGTGGGACGGGGCGTGTCGCACGTGGACCGCGACTTCATCGTTGACAGCGTGGGTGAGCGGTACGCGGTGGATGTCATCATTTGGGCGACAGGCTTTAACACCGAGCGCATGTTGAACGGCATCGACATCCGGGGCAGGGACGGCCGGGAGCTGGCCAAGGAATGGGATCCCAAGCCGCAGGCGTTCTTCGGCACCCTCGCAAAGGGATTTCCAAATCTCTTCCTCATTGCCGGACCAAACACAGGATCTCCTGGAACCAGCGAGATGGTGGAGGGGCAGGTCGATCTCATCATCGACGTGATCCAAAAAGCTCGCGAATTGGGTTCAGGTTCCGTAGAGGTCGATCCGGATGTGTTCGACGCCTTCAACGAAGACATGCGCCGCCGCGGCGACGCGAGCGTCCTGGTTCTCGGCGGCTGCAATTCCTACTACCGCGTGGGTGGCGACGGCGCCGTGTACACGCACTGGCCGGACACCATGGAGTCCTTCGTGGTCCGCTTGGCCAGGGAAGGGATGCAGGGCGTTCGCTTCAACGGGCGCAAGCCCGCTGCTGCCTGAGGAGACGTCATGGCGCTGCATCCACTAGTTCAGCAAAGCTGGGATCGCATCCGTGCAATGGGCTATCTCGGCTTCGCGCGCTTGCCGGTGAATGAGGCTCGAGCGCAGTTCGCAGCCGGCGCGAGCGCGCTGCCGCCGGGACCAGAGATGGCGCGTGTCCAGATGTTTTCGATTCCCGTCGAAAAGGGCGAAATCAAGGTCCGGCAGTACGTGCCTCCAGGAACCACGATCGGACTCTGCGTCTACTTCCACGGTGGCGGATTCATGCTTGGCTCCATCGACGAGTTCGACGCTTTTTGCCGAACGCTCGCACTTCGAAGCGGCTGCACCCTGCTATCTGTCGACTATCGGCTAGCTCCTGAGCACGCGTTTCCGACCCCGATAAATGACGCCATCGCCGCCGTGCGATGGGCAGCAACGCTGCCTGAGGCATCGGAAGGAATAGCAATCGCTGGCGATAGCGCGGGCGGCAATCTTGCCGCTGTCGCGTCACTGGAACTGCTCGGGGAAATCCCCGTTCGCTTGCAGCTGATGTTCAACCCCGTAATAGACACCGATTTCACACGTGGCAGCTACTCGGAATTTGGCAACGACTATCTGTTGAAGGCAGAAGACAGCGAGTACTTTTTGGAGCAGTACGCTCAGGGACACGATCTCAAGGATCCACGGATCGCGCCGCTACGGCGTGCCTGTCTGCGCGGCGCCCCACCGGCGTGGATTGGGGTCGCGGAGTACGACATTCTGCGAGACGAGGGCGAAGCGTACGCCGGAGCCTTGCGCGCGGTAGGTACACCGACAGCCGTGGTCCGATACGAAGGCGTGATGCATGGCTTTGCGCGAGGACATGGAACCGTAGATGTCTCCGACCAGGCGGTATCTGACGCAGCCATCGCGTTACGTGGAGCTTTACGCCGTTAGAGAAACGAACCTTCCTCATGACAACAACGACAACTAATAAATGGAGACTACCAATATGTCATATGCGAAAAACACGTTTGGCGCGTTCGGACTCGCGGCAGCACTATTGATGCCGGTGACTGTCCTCGCTGAAGAAGCGAGCGCGCAATCCCTCTCTAAGAAGCCCGTGACTCTCGTTGTCGCCTTCGGTGCAGGCAGCGGCTCTGATGTGGTGGCCCGGGTGATTGCGGAACCGCTATCAAAGCAGTTGGGTACGCCGGTCATCATAGAGAACAGACCGGGGGCTGTGGGTCAGATCGGGCTTCAGCAGGTTCGCCGTAGCGTGCCCGATAGACACACACTGCTATTTGGCGAGGCGGGCATTCTGGCGATCTATCCGCTCGCGAAGAAGCCTGCCCCTTTTAATCCCTTGAAGGATTTCGTCCATATCTCTTTCATTGGCGAAACTGGTCTTACCTGGCTCGTACCAGCGCAGCGGGGATACAAATCCGTCAAGGACTATGTAGCGCGGCAGCAGGGTCATGATAAGACGATGCTTCTGTCAGTGGCTCTAGCCAACGATGTTGCAACGTCGCTGTTTGCCGATCTCGCCGGATTCAAGTACGAGCCCATTGCCGTCCGAAGCGCGGGGGACGTCGTGCCGCTGATTGCGAGCGGCGATGCGGAGGGCGTCTTTGTATCGAACGCCTTCGCAGCTGCCCAGATTGCCGGCGGTCGGTTGATCGGTCTCATGCAGACCGGTGACTTTCGCTCCAAGATTCTTCCCGACGTCCCGACCGCGGCCGAGGCAGGGTTTCCCCGCGTGATCGCTCCCATGTGGTTCAGCCTGGCCGCGCCAGCGGGGACACCCGGCGCGATCGTTGAGCAACTGAACAAGGCAATAAACAACGCACTTCAAGACAGTGTGGTCCGGCAGAAGCTGGAAGGCTTGGGCGTCGCCCCGGCTGGATCATCCGTGGACTCCATGCACAAGCGACTTGCTAAAGATCTTAGCGATTGGGGGCCGGTAGTCGAAAAGAGTGATGTCCGTGTTCCCTGATGCCGGGTGAGCCTCACGAGCACATCATTGCTAAGGAAGTTCGGCGACAGAACAGGGAACAGAAAGCTGCTGGCGCTCATGGCAATGTCCTCGCACATTTCCCACTTTTTTCTTTATAGGGTTTTTTATGTCTACTGTAATTAACAACGGCGGTGACCTCTCGCCCCAAGTGAACGAGGCACTGCCCAAGCATCTGTCTCACTACTGGGGTGGCGCCTGGCATCCGGGCTCGAGCACCGAACGCCTTCAAACCGTGAATCCGTCGACTGGCGAAAAGCTCGCGGAACTTCCGCTAGCCGTGGCCGAGGATGTCGACGCGGCAGTGGCGGCGGCGAGCGCTGCGTTCCCGTTGTGGGCGAAGACACCTCCTCTGCAACGGGCCAAGTGCCTGCGGGAGGCTGCTGCTCGAATCCGGACGCATGCATTGTCTCTAGCATTGATCGACGCGGCGGATTGCGGCAACCCGGTGAAGGAGCTGATCGCGGACGCTGAGATCGCCGCGACTCAGCTCGAATATTTCGCCGGTCTTGTGCTCGAGATAAAAGGCGAGACCATTCCTACCGGCGATGGTTCTCTGAACTACACCGTGCGCGAACCACTAGGTGTCGTCGCCCGCATTTTCCCCTTCAATCATCCATTCATGTTCGCTGCGGGGAAGATTGCGGCACCTCTGGCCGCTGGAAACACTGTCGTAATTAAGCCGCCTGAACAAGCACCTCTTTCTACGCTGCGGCTGCTAGAACTGCTCGAGGGCGTTTTTCCGCGTGGCGTGCTGAACTGCGTGCTTGGCGGACGTGATACCGGCGCTATGCTCACGGCTCATCCGGATGTTGCCGCAGTGGCGTTGATTGGAAGCGTGCCGGCAGGCAAGGCAGTATGGCGCGCGAGCGCAGATACGATGAAGAAGATGCTCCTCGAATTGGGGGGCAAGAACGCCATGATCATCTACCCTGACGCCGATTTCGAGCGCGCCGTAGAGGGGGCAGTCAGAGGAATGAACTTCACCTGGTGTGGGCAGTCCTGCGGCTCAACCAGTAGGTTGTTTGTCCACGAATCCTTGCACGATCGCTTCGTGGATGCCATGGTGAAGCGCATCGGCCAAGTGCATCGGCCCGGGTTAGCCACGGATCTACGTACGACCATGGGCGCCATCGTCAGTCAGACCCAGTATCAACGTACGTTGGATTTCATCGCCTCCGCTCAAAGTGAGGGAGCAAAACTTGCCTGCGGCGGCGCTCATCCGACCGATGCACATCTTGCCAACGGCTGGTTCATCGAGCCGACGGTCTTTACGGAGGTGCATGGCGATATGCGCATCGCCAGGGAAGAGATCTTTGGGCCCGTGCTCTCGGTATTTCGATGGAATGACGAGGAAGAGTTGATTAGCGTCGTGAACGGGACGGAGCTGGGCCTAACGGCATCGATTTGGACTCGTGACTTACTAACTGCTCACCGGGCTGCGGCGCGGGTGCAGGCAGGTTACGTGTGGATCAACAACTGTTCAGCCCATTTCATCGGAGCCCCTTTCGGCGGCTTCAAGCAGTCCGGACTTGGACGTGAAGAGTCAAAGGAAGAACTGCTTGAATTCACCCAGATCAAGAACATCAATCTTTCGATGTTCTAGGTAATTGGTCGGGTGGGGCCATAGCTCCCTTTGGCCTCACCCCGCACTTCACGCGCCATTGGTGGTACGGCGTTTTCATTTGTTCAAAGAAAAGAGAAAACCATGAACCTTCGCATTGCACAGGTCGCTCTCGCTGCGATATCGCTCTCCACAGTCGCCACAGTTGGTCATGCTCAGACTGCAAAGCTCAAAGTCGGTTTAATGCTGCCGTATAGCGGGACGTACGCCGCACTTGGTGTCGCAATCGAAAACGGCTTCAAGCTGCAAGTCGAGGAAAAGGGCGGAAAGCTTGCGGGTCGCGAAATCGAGTACGTAAAAGTCGACGACGAATCTGATCCGGCCAAGGCGACCGACAACGTCAACAAACTCATCAGGCGTGACAAGGTCGATGTAATCATTGGAACCGTGCATTCCGGTGTGACGCTGGCGATGGCCAAGGCGGCAAAAGAAAGCGGAACCGTGCTCATCGTGCCGAATGGGGGTGCCGACGCGGTGACTGGCCCGATGTGCGCGCAGAACATCTTCCGCAGCTCATTCTCGAACTGGCAGCCTGGATATGCGATGGGGGTGGTCGCCGCTCAGCAGGGCAAGAAGAAGGCCATGACCATCACCTGGAAGTATGCGGGTGGCGACGAACAGGTAGCTGGGTTCAAAGAGGGCTTTGAGAAAGGTGGCGGGAAGGTCCAGAAGCAGTTGACGCTCCCGTTCCCGACTGTCGAATTCCAAGCGCTGCTGACCGAGATCGCTGCTGCGAAGCCCGATGTGGTGTACGGGTTCTTTGCTGGTGGCGGCGCGGTGAAATTCGTTAAGGACTATACGGCAGCTGGGCTTGACAAGACAGTACCCTTGGTTGGCTCTGGCTTCCTTACCGATGGCACGCTTGAGGCGCAAGGCGATGCCGCGCAAGGCCTGCTCACCACGCTGCACTATTCTGATGGCCTCAACACGCCTCGGGACACGGCGTTTCGCTCTGCTTACATCAAGTCCTTCAAGCTTACGCCTGATGTGTACGCAGTGCAGGGCTATGACGCGGCGCAGATTCTCAACATAGGGCTGACCGCCGTGAAAGGTGACATCTCGAAGAAAGGCGAGTTTGCGGCCGCGGTTGAGAAAGGCAGCATCGACAGCCCGCGCGGCACATTCACCATGAGCAAGGCGCACAACCCCGTGCAGGACTTCTACCTTCGCAAGGTTGAAGGCAACGAGAACAAGGTGGTGAACATCGCGGTCAAGAACCTGGCCGACCCGGCCCGCGGCTGCAAGCTCTGAACCATCGCTAGGCGTTGCGCACTTCATGTCGCTGCGCCAACCCCCTGGAGGGCGTGACACCAGCGCCCAGCAGCCGGTTTCGCTGCTGGGTGGCGATCTGCTCCAGTTGCTTGTAGCAATATCGCGATCGTCGCGGTGCGGATTACGGCACCACTTAAGGCGTCTCTTCCTTCTCCCGGATGAGCACGCCGCAGATCATGGTCTTAAGCAAATCGAGTTCGGGCATTGAGCGGGGCGGCGTGCTCTGGTACTGCTTTCGCAAGGCAAGGCCTCGGAATGTGGCCATTGCCAGGCGCCGGACAGTCGTAACGGTAGATCGGCCGAGGCCCGTGCCCGTGAAGATCTGTGCCCAATAGGCGTCGAGTGATGCCTCGTATTTCTTGAGTTTTTGGAACAGCTGGTTGTACAGCGCTTCATTGTGCTGCGCGGCCAGCAAGATTTGTGTGACCGCGAGATATTGTGGGCTGCCAACGATCTTCCAAGAGGCATCGCAGATCTCCTCCACACGCTCTTCAATCGACGCGGAGCTCGCGATGTTGGCCTGTGTGACTGCCTGAAGATGATCGCCAAAATCTTCGACGACGCGAAGAAGCAGACCGTCGCGCGTGCCAAAGTGATGCTGGACGGAGCCCCCGGTGGCATTAGCCCGCCGCGCGATAAGGTTCACAGGAGCTCCCGCCACCCCAAATTCGAGGATGCAGCTGACGGCGGAATCCAGGAGCGCGCGCTCCATGCTCGCGCTGCGTTGCTCTTGCGTCCTGCGGACGGTCTTACTGCTCGGCGATGTAGTCATGGAACAGGATTATAGACAACAGACAAATCGAAAAGTGTTAGGTGCGCCGGGCGTTCGGCGGCATGGCAGCAACAGCGGCACAGCCCGGTTTGTCCGGGCGCTTTGGTCAGCCAGCAGTGGCCCACTGACCCAACTTCACGACTTTGGCAGGATTCTCACAGCAGATTCGCTCGAGTTCAGCTGAAGTGAGGCCGAAGGCTTCCATATAGCCCCGGATCAGCCGCATGCATTCCACTGAATGGGGAAACAGCGGTTCGCCGGCATCGCTCGACAGCGTCACCTGTTCCACACCAATTGCGCGGATGGCGTCGTAGATGCGCTTTGGATCAATTCCAAGCAGCGGAGAAATCTCGTCGTAGGTGAAGTTCAAGTAGATGCCGGCCGCCGCCATGTCCCGCATCTGTTGGGTGGAGAGGTCCACGAAGGGGCTGAACGGATGGTCGATCACCCCTCGCTTGAACCCCAAACGCACGATCAGGTCGGCGAGCGCTTCGATCTCCGGATGTGTCGCGTGGCCGAAGAAAAGCGCGACGTCGTGGTCCGCCACCATGCGCACCACGTCTTCGTAGAACGGCTTCAGGCGACCTTGCGCGTCGATCATATAGTGACCATGCTTCACGGCCTCGTCCCAGGGCAGAGGAGGCGTATGTGCGGCCGGATCGGCGGAGCTGTCCATCCAGATGGCCTTGCCGCCAACCTTGTTGTAGGTGTTCGCGTGGTTGAAAACCGGCAACCAGATACCTGCCACGCCTGACTCCAGGTGGTGCTGGAGCTTCTCGAGCGACGGCGTCTTGTTGTCCATCGTGATGCCGTACCCGGCCCAGCACTGTATCGGTGCGATGCCGGTCTCATCGGCCCAGCGATGCAGGCCCTCGCGGACTTTTTCCATCTCTCGCGCCGGCTGGTACTCCCCCGAGATCGGGCCGACGGTTTTGTACAGAATGCCCGCCATTCCGCTCTCTGAAGCCAGCTTGGCCAGCGACAGGGCGTCCTGCTGGCCCTCATGCGCGTGGCAGTGGATGTCGATCGTCCCCTGGACGCCAGGCACTTTCGGAGGGTGGACCACGCCCGGCCGATACGCCCGCCGAGCGGGATACGACGTCACACACCGTTCGCGCACCGGGGTAGTATTTTCTTCTCGCTGTTCCATGATTGCCCTAAAACATTGATTGCACAACGTATGTTTGTATCTTACCATTCGTTGGACGTCAAGGCTTTGGCGACCAGCCGTGTTGTAAGCGGCGGGAAGGCGGCCTGGGGCCACGTGCTTTCAAAAGGCGTCGGCCGATAACATAAAGGAGACAACATGAATAAACCCCGCTCAAGTCTGCGCCGACTCATGCTTGCTGCCGCATTGGCCAGTCCGGTCGCCAGCTTCGCGCAGCTTCCGTATCCGAATAAGCCGATCCGCATCGTTAACCCGTTTCCGCCGGGCGGCAGCGCGGACGTCCTGGCGCGCGTGATCGGCGAGAAGTTGCAGGACAGCTTGAAGCAGCCCGTGGTGGTCGAGTCCCGGCCGGGAGGCAATACGCTGATCGCGGCCGGCTACGTCGCTAACGCAGCGCCGGACGGCTACACGCTCATGATTGCGATTGATTTCACTCTCACTCTGACGAAAGCCCTCTATCGGCAGCTTCCTTTCGATCCGGATCGCGATTTCGCCCCGGTCAGCCTCTTGACGACGCAACCGCTCCTGCTACTGTCTAACCCGAGAAAAATGTCGGTAAAGTCGGTGCCGGAGATGATTGCTTACGCCAAGGCGAACGGCGACAAGATGAATGTCGGGGTTGGAGCGGTTGTTTCGCAACTGGTCTGGGAAGCGATGAAGGGCTCCGCTCAAGTGCAGGGCGAACTGATCAGCTATCGCGGTTCGCAGCCAACCACCACGGCCCTTCTTGCTGGCGATATCAATCTCTCCATAGACGCTCCGCTGACCAACCTACCCTTTATCAAAGAGGGGCGCATTGCACCGCTTGCAGTCACCTCGCGCGTTCGCATGCCGTCTTTGCCTGAGACGCCGACCGTGGGTGAGCTTGGACTGCCAGCGATGGAGCTGCTTTCGATGTTCTGTCTCGTCGCACCTGCGCGCACTCCGCAGGACGTGCTCTTGAAACTGAACCAGGAAATGCGGCGAATTATGGCTTTGCCTGATGCGCAGGCCAAGTTGAGCGAGTACGCGCTAACCGCCACATCCAGTACCCCTGAGGAACTCCAGGGGATGCTGAAGGCGTTTTCCGAGCGGTGGAGCCCGGTTGTGCGGCGTGCCAACATTCGATTGGACTGAGAACACTATGACTTATCAAACTCCTCCCGACGCGTGGGATTGCCACTTTCACGTGTTTGAGCACGGCGCCGCCACGCGTGCCGCCGGCACCGGCGCCTACCAGCCGATGGAAGCGACCGTTCAAGCCCTGGATGCCATGCACGCACGCATCGGTATCCACCGCGGGGTCGCTGTCCAGAGTACGGCAGAAGTGGCCGACTACGATGCCTTTGGCGCCATGCTGCTGCGCAATCCACGATTGCGCGGCGTAGCTCGCTTCACAGAGACGATCACGGAGCGTGACGTTGAGGCGCTGCACGCGTCTGGCGTGCGTGGTCTGCGGTTTGCATTTGCATCCTTCATGAAGCAACAGCGTGTCCCGCGCGAAGTGTTCGAACGCGCCGTGGCCATGGTCAAGCCCTTCGGATGGCACATCAAGGTCCATGTCGAGGGCACCGACCTGCTGGAACTTGAAGAATGGCTGCGTGCAGTGGACGCCCCGCTGGTCATAGACCATATCGCACACATGCGACCTCAGGGTGGTGTGGATCAAGCCGCCATGCGACTGCTCCTGGATCTGCACCGTCGAGAGAATGTCTGGGTCCTACTGTGCAACTCCGATCGATGGTCTGTCGAGGGCGCACCCAATTACTCCGACAGTCTGGCAATAGCTCGTGCTGTCTTGCACAGTGCTGCGGAGCGCGTGATATGGGGAACCGATTGGCCGCATCCGATGTACCGAAACCCTTTGGAGCCGGGTGAGGCGCCGCCAGATGATGCGCGGCTGCTGGACATTCTTGCGCGTGCCGCGGAGCAGGACGACCAGTTGCTGCGGCAGGTGCTCGTCACCAATCCCGCGAACCTATACACCTAACTAAGCGGCCTGCCGGTGGTGTTATTGTCGACCGCGCGGTTGGCGATGCGCTGCCCCCCCCCGCCGAAAGGTGGCGGGTGTCGTGCCGATCAGCCGTTTTCGGCCGGCAAGGCCGCGTCCTTCGAACCAGCAAACATTGAAGAAACACCCTTCACGCTGGACACCACCTGCCTTGCTTTATCCGCTCTGGCGTAAGGTTTTCACGCTGCTCCGCATGGTGGACATCGGCGTCGT
This sequence comes from Pigmentiphaga kullae, assembly GCF_004216695.1. Lineage (GTDB taxonomy): Bacteria > Pseudomonadota > Gammaproteobacteria > Burkholderiales > Burkholderiaceae_B > Pigmentiphaga > Pigmentiphaga kullae. Next base: position 261,295 of record NZ_SGXC01000001.1, on the reverse strand, counting down.
GTGCCTGACCGGCAATATCGTGCCGCGCGCTGACGTGTGCACCGGCAGAGTCGACATCAAGCCGACCGGGACTTAAACATGGAAGACATTGAAGCGATTCGGGTGCTAGCCGACCGTGCGTGTGGGTGGCAGAGCACGTGTTCATCGTGCCACGGGTCGACAAGCCGAAGCGGGTCCAGAAGTGATGGTGAACCTTAGCAATCACGACGATGAGGTGATTGCTCGCCTTGAGCGGTTTTAAGAGATGGCAAACGATATCGCCAACGCACTCTTACCCCAGCTGCGGTCGCGGTCATCTTTGCCAAACGTCGTGCTGACGACGATGCGGCGGCTAGTCGATAGGCAGTTCATAGGGTCAACATGTACCGCGGCGCTCGCTCGGCGCGCATCGCAGTTGACTAGCGCTGCCGACATTGAGCCTTCACGGCACACATCTCGGCAGCTTCCTGGTCAGCTTCCCTGATGTACCAGAAGAACATCCTGCCCCTGACTATCTGAGTTCAGCATAGCAATGCAAATTTCGAGCGTTGCCTTCGCCCACACCCCATCATGAAGCGGCGGGACGCCGTTTCGCACAGCGCCAATGAGTTCATCGATTACTTCCGCACGAGGAACGGTAGGTTGGGGTAAGGGTATCCAATCTTTTGTGTAATGCCCGTACACCTGAATGCCGTGCGGCATGGGGCGCAGGTCACCTTGATCGAGGGAAACGATAATCGGACCGAAATGCTGATACCAAGATCGATTCTGCTCAGGCCCCGCGGGCTTGGGCGGCTGGTACGACGGCCCGCCATACGTGCTTTTCGCTTTAAGCTCTGCCTCCTCCTGCGCGGACGCTACCGTGTCTAGCTTGCGCCTCGCCGAACCATAGGCTGAGGGGTCTTTGGTCTGCCCCATCTCACCGGTCCAGTCCATCCACTCGTCCGAGTCAAAGTGGCCGTAGCCGTTGTAGCTAAGCGATGCATAGGCGCCATTCTCGAACCACAGGAGCGCCGAATAAGCACCTTCGGTCGGCCGGGCAGGGTCCCAGTTTCCGACCGCTGCGCGCAATCGAGTAGCGCGGCTCCCAGCCAGCAACCTCACAATATCCACTTGATGTGCGGCCTGGCTGAAAACGGCACCTCCGCCTTCCGAGGTCATCAACTCTTCAGGCCGACGCGGACGCAGCAAATAATCCGTATAGTTCATCGCCTGGATCATGCGGACCGCGCCAAGTCGGCCGCTACTTACTTCCTCCCGCGCGGCCAAATAGGGCGCGTCAAAACTGTGACAGTGGCCAACCAGCAAATGCACGCCGGCTTGCCTACAAGCATCGATCATGGCGTCGCACGCTTCCAATGACAGGGCCATCGGCTTCTCGACCAATACGTGCTTGCCATGCGCGGCCGCGAGCCGCGTATGCTCAGCATGGAACTGGTGCGGACTCGCAATGTAGACCACCTCGACATTGCTATCAGCTACCAGGCCCTCAATGGAGTCGTACGTCGGTGCGTCGAAATCACGTGCGAACTGCGCCCGCGCCGTCTCTCGTGTGTCGCATGCAGCTACCAGTTGCAGACGCACATCACCCAGAAACGTAGGCAACATCAACGAGAACGCGCGTCCAAGTCCTGCGACGCCTACACGGAGGGGGGGCGAGAGAGCAACGCTCATAGATCCAACACCAGGCGATCGGATTTAGCACGGGAGACGCACACCATGATCTGGTTGTCTTCCTGTTCAGGCATCAGAACCATATCGCGGTGGTCCGCGACCCCTTCAAGTAACCCAGTGCGGCAGGATCCACAGGTACCGCTTTCACATGAAAACGGCACTTTGACTTCTGCCTTACGCAGAACTGACAAAATCGACTGACCAACGGGAATTTCGAACTCAAGCCCGGATTTTGCCAGTTCAACCGTAAACGGCGTGTCGTCAGCCCGTTTCTCTCCGCCTTCCAGGAAGCTCTCGAAGTGAATGTTCGCAGGCGACCAATGCCCCGTCATATCGCGAACCGCTTCCATCAAGCCTCGTGGGCCACAGCAGTACACATGACCCTTATTCGGCTTTTCGAGCACGGGCCACAAATCAAACACGTTGTCCGGATCGGCTCCACTGTGGTGCACCTTAACGTTCTTGATCCACTCAGGCGCAGCCAATTCTTGAAGGAACGCAGTCGTCTCGGCCGACTGGCTCAAGTAGTAGAGCTTCCAGGGCGCGGGTGGCAACTCGCCAAACGACCGGATCATCGACAGGATGGGCGTGATGCCGATACCGCCCGCAATGAAAATGTAGGCCGATGCTTTCTCGACCAGCGGAAAAGCGTTGTCGGGCAACGATGTGGGCAGCGTGTCGCCTTCCTTCGCCTCGTCGACCAGGCTGATCGACCCGCCCCGTCCGTTCGCATCCCGCTTGACCGTGATGACGTATTTGCTCAGGTCTTCCGGATCGCCGCACAGCGAATACTTCCGGAATTCATCATTGGGAACTTGCACCTTGACATGAGATCCGGGGGTAAATGGAGGCAGATCATGCCCTTCCGGATGCACCAGCTCGAAGCTGCGAATGCCGACCGCCGCATCGGTCGCCCGTGCTATACGAAGTGGCATCATGCTATTTGTATCGTTAGCGTCTTCCATCTCAGGACCTAGATTTTATAGGATTCGTAGGTGGCAGGATGGAACAGCTCTTCCACGGGCACCTGACGCGACGACAGTCCCTGCGCGTGGTGATGCCGCACAAAGGTTTCCAGAGTCCGCATATTAGGTTGCACGCCGTAGGACCAGTAGTCCTCGCCCATCGTCTCTTTCGCGGCCTTCAGTTGCTCTTCAACGAAGGGCAGGGTGACCTTGGTGGCGGACGTGTCCGCCAGCTTGTCCAGTGCGGCAGCCTTGGACTTTTCAAACGCTTTGACCAGCGCCGCCGGCAGCCACGGGTGCTGCGCCGCCAGTTCCTTGCGCAGGCCCACCACATGCATGATGGGGAAGACGCCGGTGCGCTTGAAGTAGTCCTTGGCCACCGCGGTCGGATCATCGAACAGCCAGCCCACGTTCGGGTTGTGCCTCGCGGCGCCGCCTGGCGGGCGCGGGGCCATGAAGCCATCAATCTCGCCGCGATCCAGCAGGTCCGAAATCGTGCTGCCCTCGGGCGCATCAATCATCGTCACATTTCCCGGCAATTGCAGCTTGATCTTTTCCGGACGGCCGGGCTCGTCAATACCCCCGCGCACCCAGGTAACGTCTGATGGTTTTACACCGTAGTCGTCTTCAAGAATGGAGCGCGCCCACACGTTGGCCGTCAGCTGGTATTCGGGCACGCCGATTTTTTTGCCCTTCAGGTCACCCGGCGTCTTGATCCGGTCCTTACGCACGTAGATCGATGTATGCCGGAAGGCGCGCGACAGGAAGATTGGCAGCGCAATGTACGGGCATTCGCCCTTCGCATGCTTGACCAGATAGCTCGAGAACGACAGTTCGCTCACGTCGAAGTCGATGCTGCGGAACGCGCGAAAGAACATTTCTTCCGGGTTGAGCAGCATAAAGACCGGATCGACACCGTCGATCTGCACGCCGCCGTCGAACAACGCGCGGTTACGGTCATAGTCGCCCATGGCGATGGAAAGTCGCAGGTTCACATCTGTCTCCGTGACGATCAGGTCGTCTGGTAGTTGCTGTCGAGTTGTGGGGCGTTCGCGTCCGTGGTCCACACCGGGCGGGCGGCAAAGTCACGCCAGTCAGTAGTCTTCGGAATGATTGCCTGGAACGAGCAGATTTCAGACGGAATTCGCAAGTCGCCTGTGCCGATGGCCGGCTGGCCTTCCTGGAACGCCTTGACCGCTTCCAGCATCTGGCGCCGGAACTCGACGATTGCGAAATCGCTGGCGCCCAGCCGGTCGTCCGACCGATTGGCGATTGGACCCATCGTTACCCACATCGCGATGTCCTGATTTGGAAAGCCCGTGATGCCGGTGAAGTTGCCAGCTTTCATGGCCTGGCGATCCTGCTTGAAACGGTTATCGGCATTGCGGAATGGGTAGTATTGAGCATCAACGTCAATGCCGATCTGCGCGCCCAAGAACTTGCGCCAGGTTTCGGTATCCGGGGCTTTGGCCGGATCGCCCCAGGAAATGAAGTAGAACGCCGTATTCGTGTCGTCCATTGGAACGTTGATGTTGGCGACGTTGTACAGGTTGTTGGGCGGGATCAGCACGGTCCCTGGCGCCACGAATACGGTGGACCGCACATAGTTGTTCTCGGATGCCTTAGTGATCGGCCGGCGAATGGCCGCGTAGCGGAAACCGTAGCCACCCCACTGCACCTGCATGCGCGGCGCCTTGTCGGTCGACGGACGCAACCAGTTCTTGCCGGTCGCTTCGGCACCGCCAACGCGTGCAGGCAGAAAGTCGGACGAGTGCAGGCTGTCGCTGTGCGCCGAGTCGATCGCGCCCTCCAGGATCTGCGCCCAATTGCAAGGGATCAGGATCTTGGCAATGCTGACTTTAGTGTCTTTCGTGGGTGCCCAAGGCGGCGGCACGAACTCGGGGATGTTGTCTTGAGGACCCATATAGGCCCACACAAACCCACCCCATTCCTGCACCTTGTAGGCCTTGTGCTTGACCTTCTCCGTCATGGCACTGGCCGACGGCTCGGAAACCATCTCGATCACCGTGCCTTCCACGTCCATTTTCCAGCCGTGATACAGGCAACGCAGGCCGCACTCTTCATTGCGTCCATACACCAGCGATACGCGACGGTGCGGACAGAACTCATCCATGACACCTACGCGGCCTTCGGTATCGCGAAACACTACCAGGTCTTCGCCGAGCACGCGCGCCTTGACGGGCGTGCCATCGGGCTCGCTCACTTCCTCGCTCAGACAGACTGGGGTCCAGTGCCGGCGCATCAATTGGCCCATCGGGGCATCGCCCTCGACGCGGCACAGCAGATCGTTTTCTTCGTTGGTCAGCATGATTTGCCCTCGACAGATGTTTGCAGAATCTTTATTCGATTCGTTAGATATCTAACTAAATTGGAGTGTATGAGAAGCCTGGGGTTTTGTCCAATGCAGGTTGCTCTCTGCTCGAATTACTCAGCTTTGATGCCTGCTGCCTTGATCGCGCCTTGGTAGCGTTTTCCTTCCTCGGCAATGGCCGCGGCGTAACGATCAGCGGGACCACCAACCGGCTCAATTCCAAGGGTGTTCAATTGTTTGATGACTTCAGGCGTCTTGAGAGCACGAGTCACCTCAGCGTTTATTTTGGTAACCGCGTAGGACGGCGTCCCTGTTGCGGCCAGAACGCCGACTGTCACCGCGAAATTGAAGCCGGGAATGATTTCCGAGATAGCGGGGATGTCGGGAGCAAGCGCCGAGCGCGAAGCGGAATTTGTGGCCAGGATTTTTACCTTGCCGTTCTCGGCAAATCCCGACAAAGAAGGCAGGGCGGCGAATACAACGCCGACCTGATTGCCTACAAGCGCCGGCACCGACTGACCCGACCCTCGAAACGGCACATGGCTAATTTGAAGGTTCAGAGCAGCTTTGACTGCCTCCATGGTCAAGTGGTGGCTGCTGCCGATGCCTGATGATCCGTAATTCAACTCGCCCGGCTTACTTTTGGCTAGCGCAACGAATTCCTGAAGCGTGTTGACCTTGAGCTCTGTGTTTGCGGCTAGAAACAACGGCGATGTAGCAACGAGCGATACTGGAACGAAATCCTTGGCTGGGTCGTAGGCCAGGTTTTTATAAATGGCTGGATTGATCGACATCATTGAGCCGTCAGTGACCAAGAATGTGTATCCATCCCTGGGGGCGCTTTTCAACGTCTGGGCAGCAATCACCCCGTTGGCGCCTGGCTTGTTCTCGACGACCACACTCTGCCCCATGTGTTCGGTAAGACGCTGGGCTACGACGCGGGCGACTGTGTCTGGCAAGCCGCCCGGGGCGTAAGGCACCACGAAACGAATGACTCGATTCGGGTAGCTTGCGCCGTCATCGGCTGCGAATGCGGGGCCGATGGCCACGGAGGCCGCCGTCCCAAACAATGCAAGAGCTAGGGTCAGAGGAAGCGGGGTTGCCCGCAGGAAGGACAGGGACATGGAATGCTCCAGAAGCGGATAGGCGCGTGGTGCGCAAATGGGTTGAGTGAGAAGAAGCGTTGAAGGGCATGCGGCATTCGTCGCCGTTATGGCTGCTGATCCGCAACGATGCCCTACGACTTGATGACGTCTGTCCAGCGCGCCAGGTCGCTTGCGGCGAGTGCGCGCAGGGCGTCTGGCGTGGTGGATTTGGCCTCGATGCCCTGCTGAGCCAGTGTTTCGATCACCGCAGGGTCGGCCAGCGTGTTGCGTGTCTCAGTCTGAATCTGGCGCACGACGTCGGCCGGCGTGCCTGCTGGTGCAACTAACGCAATCCAGATGTCGCTGCGGTAGGCCGGGTAGCCAGCCTGGGCAATTGTTGGTACATCAGGGAGCAACTGCGCGCGAGATTCGCCGGCGACCGCCAGCGCCCGCAATTTGCCAGACTTGATGTGGGGAAGAACAGAATTGATCGGCGCAAACAGTACTTGCACTTGACCGGCAAGAACGTCCGCAGTTGCAGGCGCAGCGCCCTTGTACGGCACATGCGTCATCCGCACGCCAGCCAATTTGTTGAAAAGTTCAGCAGACAAATGCTGGGGCGAACCGGTTCCTGAAGATGCATAGTTCAACTTGGTTGGGTTCGCTTTGGCGTAACTGACCAACTGCGCGACATCCTTGGCTGGCAAACTGGGGTTGACGACCAGCACTATCGGAACCGTGCCCAGCAGACTGACGGGTGCGAAATCCTTGGCCGGGTCGAAGCCAAGTCGGTACAACGCCGGATTCACGGACATCACGTTGTTGGCAGCGATCAACAACGTGTAGCCGTCTGAGGGAGCGCGGGCAACGAGTTCAGCGCCAATGTTGCCCGCTGCACCAAGCTTGTTCTCAACGACGACCGGTTGGCCCCATGTCTTGCCAAGATGTTGACTTAAAGAACGGGCGAGAACGTCATTGCTGCCACCTGGCGTAAACGGAACGATCATCCGGATGGGCTTCTTTGGCCAGGCTCGATCGGCGTCTTGTGCGATCGCAGGCAGGGTGACAGCAAGAGCTAGCACGCCGGCGACGGCGAGTCGGAGGGGAGATGGCATGGTGATTCCAGACGTGAGTTAGCCCTTCGCACAGACGAAACTGCGCGAGGGGCGGAGTAGAAAAGTCAGTCGTATCCGTGCGTTCAGCGGCGGGCCCGAAGTCCAATCAAATGAGTGACGAGACCACGCCAGCGCGTCAAAGCGATGAGTGCAGCCAGGACAGCCAACCCGGCCAAAGCTTCGAGCGACATGCTGCCGCCTCCGCTCAGGACGGGACTGGAATCTGCCCGGTATCTTGGGGAAGCCCAGCCGTCGACGTAATCAAATAGGTTTTTGACGCTATTCGAATAGGCCGCAGCGCCACCTGTGTTCATGCAGTTGGCGCAGGGCGTGAAGCCATGCGTTGCGCCTTCAATGAACACCAGATCCTTGTCCTTGGCCGCCGAAGCATCAAATTCCTCTTCGGAGTCCCGGATGAACAGATAGCCTCCCATCCCCATGACAAGGGTTGGCACTGAGATCGCACCTACCGCGCAGATCGTTGAGTTGTTGCTCGAACAATGGTCGATCCCATCCAGCGAGTTTGTAGAGCGCACCGCTTGGGTGGACAGGAACGAGCGCAGCGATAACTGCTTCGTACCGCGGTTGAACGACATCGTCGAAGCCAGCGTATCGAGCTCCACTGGGCTCACGGTTGTCACAAGCTGGCGGTCGATCGAGCCATCGTTGCGGATCAACTTTTGAGGACGCTGGGTTTTGCGCAGTGAAATTTGCGGATCGAGGCTATGCAGCTGCGATGCTCCGCCAGGACCTGCTCCCGGATTGCCGCCATGCGGAATCGCGAATTGATCGTTGTCGGGGAAAGGCCCTTTGCCGGCCGCAATGTCTTTGGTGCGGCGATCAGCTTCGGCGATCAGCGAATTCATGCGGCGCGACTGGGCAGCAAAATAACGCGCTTGGAAGTCGGGTGAGTAAGTCGAGGCGCCCGCAGCGTTATAGCCATTGGCGGGGCTGTAAGGATCAAGCGCCGGATCAAAGGCGCCCGGCGTTTCGCGCAACACCGATCCATTCAGGCTACGAAGCAAGATGACCGGAACACCTGGGTGCGCATCGGCGAGGATCAGACCGTCGGCTGGGGGAAGATTCGCTAGGTCGTTATTGCAGGGAACGATCTTGCGCGTGTCCTGGCAAAAACCGATGCCTTTCTCCGCTACGGCTTGGTAAAAACTTACGGTCGGCCCGCCGCCGCTATGACCGAAGAGGATCACTTTCTCGATCCCCGGCTGCTTACGCAAATATTCGACACCGACCTTTACGTCGAGTGCAATGCGGTCCCAATCGACCTGGAACTCGTTGTTCTCGAAGCGGGTGTTCATGCAGAAAACCGCATACCCGCGCTTGGAAAGCTCCGAACAACCAATGTGGCTCAAATAATTGCCCGTGCGATGCACGATGAGAAAGGCCACCTTCGGATTGGGATTTGCGTCGGGCGTGTAGTACAGCGCCTTGACACCGCCACTCGTGTAGTAAGTCGGGCGGCTTTGGGCCTGAGCAGCGCCGCTTGCGCACGCAACAGCTGCGAGCAAACAGGCCACTATCCTGATTGGGTTCATTGTCTTGTCTCCTGATGTACGTCGTTATGTGCCGCCGCATTCGATGTCGCAGGCGTGCCATGCAGTTGGGCCAGAACGCTACCTCAACCTCTTCTAAAAAAGCTAAGCAATCTAATAATTTAATTAGCTCTCTAATAGAATATTGATTAAGGTTCGGTGTGTCAAGCGCATCGAGCCGATTCGAGTGAGAGGAGAAACCCTTGAGCTGCTTGCAATCGCGTACGAACCGGCAACGCGAAGGCGTGAGCACAAATCGGGAGGAATCCAAGCGGACTGAATTAGGCGCTTCGGAAAATGTCGATTGCACGCCGCAAAGCGCTCTCCTTCGCCACTTAGTTCTTCGCTATCAAGGGCGTTTATAGTGAGTGCCTTGCAGCAGCCCGGCTATGCTTCCGCCGGGTCACCTACCTCTGGCCATCTCTTAAACATGAAGCGTTGCGAAGCATGAATTCAAACGAAGAAACGCGGACCGTCCTCGACCATTGGCGCGAGGCCGTTCCCGACGATCGCCTGGCTCACCTTGTGAAAGACGCGACGCGCGCATTGGTACGCGGCCTTCAGATGCGTCTGACGGAGCATGATGTCTCGTTCGGGCACTGGGCGTTTTTACGGATCCTGTGGGAGTCTGATGGGCTGACGCAACGCGAATTGAGTGAGCAAGCTGGCGTGCAGGAACCGACCACCTTTTCGGCGATGAAGGCAATGGAAGCTTTGGGCTACGTCGAGCGCAAGCACCTGCCGGGCAACAAGAAGAACATGCATGTTTTCCTGACGCGCAAAGGTAAAGCACTGAAAAAGAAGCTGGTGCCGCTGGCTGAAGAAATCAATGACATCGGCACCAAGGGGCTTAAGCCCGCCGAGATCCGTACTGCGCGCAAAGTGCTGCTAGCGATCATTACTAACTTGGCCGAAGACGAGGCGCACGTGAACAATGCCTTCGACGCGGGAGCTCTCCCGACGCATAGCCGAGAGCGCCGAGCTCTGAGTGCGTGAGTTGCCGACCATGTCGCCGCCTCAAGAAGTGCCCCAAAGTGACAAACCGTTCGGGCGAGGCTTTGGCAATTCCAGTGCAGTCGTTTTGATGCTTCTCGTGCTTCAATTGTTGGCGCCGGAGTCGACGATGTCTCTGCGCTACGATCGCGCCGCAATTCTTGACGGCGAGGCGTGGCGCTTGCTTACCGGGCAGCTGGTACACCTTGGCTGGACTCATTGCCTGCTTAACGTAGGTGGGTGGATAGTGGGCGCATTGCTGTTTCCCAAATTGTTCGCCCGCCGCCGATTTTGGCTGGAAGTAGGTGCGATGGCGATAGGCGTTGGGCTCGGCCTGCTGTTGCTTGACCCGAAGTTAGCCCATTACGTAGGACTGTCGGGCGTGATCTATGGTGTGTTGGTGCGAGGCAGCTTGCCATCTGCGGGCCGCGACTGGCGTATGACCACTCTGTTGCTCCTGATAGTCGGTCGGCTTGCCTCCCAGGTTTGGGTTGGGCCCGGCGCATCGGAAGAGGAGATGATCGGCGGCGCGATCATCGTATCTGCTCATGTGTATGGTGCAATGATGGGCGCGTTGCTAAGTCTCGGCCCGCGAGTCCTACGGTAATGACCGCTCTTCTTCGCCTCGAAGGGCGTCTGGTGTGAGAACTGCATTCTCTAGAAGCCATACCGCTCGGCTGGGTTTTCGACCAGGATCTGCTCGAGAACAGCCGTATCAGGAATCCAGGCGGTCATCTGATCAAGCAGATCGGCCGTATCCGGCATCGAACCCTTCAAAGGACACGTGAGGCCAGTCGCTCCCCCATAGCAGGTGGTTAGCGTTTTGTTCCAGAAGCGCTTGAACGAATGGCACCAGGTCGCTGTATGGCGGAGAGGTGTTCGACAACCGGTATCCCGCAGAGAGCTTCACCCAAGTCCTTCCGCGCCCGACGAGCCTCAGCAACGCTTGGAATCCCTGTTGGTCAATGCCGTCGGAGGCTCGCAGAGATCCCAGGTGGTCTATGACCACGTCCACTGGAAGTCGGGCCAAGGTCGACTCCATGTCGGCCAGAGGCACGCCGCCTCCATCGTTCATCACGTGCAACTGCACATGCCAGCCCAACCGCTTAATCCTTTCGGCCAGGATGGGCATCTCGGTCAGCGGGGCGGCTCCCGCATGTTTAATCGTGTAACGCACGCCGCGCACGCCAGCTTCGTGCATTGCGTCGAGGTCTGGGTCCGGCGTATCGGCCCGTAACGCAGCGATCATCCGGGCTGGACGCCCGACTTCGCGCATCGCGTCAAGATGGCGCCGATTATCTACGCCGTACCCGCTTGGTTGAACCAGGACAACACGATCGATTCCCAGCCGATCAAGCGTGCCTGCCAAATCTGCGGGAAGCGCCTCGGGCACATCGAAAGTCCTCGTTGAAGCGAGCGTGTAATCGCTGTTCGGGCCGTAGACATGGACGTGGCAATCGGTCGCGCCCTGAGGCGCACGCACAGTGGGGCGGCGTTCCGAAGTCAACGGTGGTTGGCAAAGGATAGGCATAGGGTGTGCTCGGGGATGTCAGTAGATAAGGGAGCTTGATACGTCACTTGGCAGGCGTTATTCGAACCACTGGTCTTCATGCAGGCGATATGCGACTTCCTTGTTCTTTTCCGAGTAGCCATCGAAAGGCATGCCGTCAGGATCGACACGCGCAAGCACATCGGTATCCGGGTTGACGGCAGCGCCAATGCGCAGCATCACGAGCGGCTCGTTTGCTTCAGCCTGGAACCAGTAAAACGCGCCGCAAGGAATCAGCACGCACTCGTTTTTCACCACACGCCGCGTTTCTCCCCGCGGGCCGTAAAACAAGGCACTGCCTTGCATGACGACAAAGACATGATCCTCGTTCGAATGAGCGTGCAATTCGTTTTCACCGCCGCTCGCATAGGTCTTCAGCACCACGTTCATGTGCCGTGACGCGCCCAGTACCTGATTGGTGCGGCCCTCGATCGGAAGTCTCGCGCGAATTTTAAAAAAACTCGGTACGGCCGACTGCGACAAGCGGGCCATCTCATCTCGCCATTCATCGGCACTATTGGCAATAGGCGCGACGGGAGCAGCTTCAGTTGTGGGCAAACTCGACATGATGATTCCTTTATTGAGGGGCAATGCTGAATTTAAGGGGCGACGCGGAATCGCCGGGTTCATTGGATCTTGATTGCAGCGCGCTCGATGACGGGCTTCCAGCGGGCAGATTCCGCCCTAATCAGCTGCTTGAGCTCTGCGGACGTGCCGGCCTTTGGCACCAGACCGGCTCCCAACAGTTTTTCTTGAACGTCAGGCTTCTTTAAAGCAGCGCTGACTCCTGCCTCGATTTTTTGGATGACCGCGTCGGGTGTCCCGGCGGGAGCAACTAGCGCCATCCAAACAGCTACGTTCATCTCGTGCAAGCGCGGGTGATCGGCCGCTGGGCTCAATGCGGGCAGGTCCGGGATGCGAGTTTGGCTGAGGTTCGCAAGGGCGTGGAGCTTGCCACCCTTGATATGGGGAAGAGCTGTGGCAACGCCGTCGATGACGAACGTGACATCTTGTGAAAGCATCCCTTGGATTGTTCCGTTACTTCCGCGATAGGAGACGCCGACCATGTCCAGCCCCAGCTCACTCTTCAACATCTCGCCAGCCAACTGGGATGTGATAGTTCCGTAGCCATGAGAAATCTTGCCCGGCTGAGCGCGTGCCAATGCAGCAAGTTCATCAAGCGTCTTCGGGCCATCCTTCCCACTGACCAAGATCAGTGGAGAATCGGCCACCTTGGCGATTGGAGAAAAATCTTTCACCGGGTCATAAGAGAGCCGGCTATGGAGGAACTGATTCATGACGAGCGTGTTGTCCACAGCCATTAGCAGTGTGTAGCCGTCAGGAGCAGAGCGGGCGACCAGCTCGGCGCCTATCAACGTATTCGCGCCTGACTTGTTCTCCACAACGAAAGGCTGCCCAAGACTCTCTGAGAGGTGCTGGCCAAGCACGCGGGCCAAGATGCCGGTCGGTCCACCGGGCGGGAACGGCACCACCATACGGACGGGACGGCTGGGATACGCATTGCGCTCGGCAGCATGCGCCGGGGCCGTCGTTAGGACCATACGGGCTGCCATCATTGATGCAAAAGGGCGCCATCTCATATCTTGTCTCCTATCGAATTTTTATAAGATCTCGAGAATATCGTTCGAGTTCTAAGTATTTTATGGACTGTCAGACGATGCGCAATGTGCGATGACGCATTGAGCCTATTCGTTAGATGAATAGGGGAGCGGTGCCCGCAAAGACAGGCTCATTGAAATTCTGAATACTCTGTATTCGCGTCCACCGCTTGGCGGGCCAGCGGGCATGCTGAAGAATCCAGCCAAGCAAAAAAGCCGGCAACACGGCATGCCAACGGAGGACGACATGAACATTGCACATGGACCGGGCGCGTTATCCCGAACGGACTCGTGAGACAAATCAACTATGGGACGCGGGCCCGGCTGGGGCTGATCTTGCCTTCAGGAAATCAGCTCGCCGAGCCGCAGCTGGCCGCATTGATGCCTTCTGGTGTGTCCATGCACACGACCAGACTTGCGTTGACTGGATCGTCGCAGCATGAACTGATGCGGATGGCAGATAGCGTTGAAGAGGCGGCAAGCCTGCTGCGCGATGCTGAACCGGACTTGATCCTTTTCCATTGCACCGCCGTATCGTCATTCAGCGAAGCGCTCGAAGCGCAGCTTGTGCGACGTATCGAGTCATCGGGCGGACGCCGCGCAACTACCACTGCACAAGCCCTTATTGCATCGCTAACGGCCGTGGAAGCGAGACGCATCGTGATGCTGTCGCCCTACTGCGACGAGGTAAATGCTAGAGAAGCAACGTTCTTCCGGAGTGCTGGGTTTGATATTTGTGCGGTAGCGGGATTCGGCTTCCGAGGAGTTGCCGACATGATGGCCATTACTCCGGAGCGATGGAAGGAATTTGCGGTCGACCATCGCGATCCGTCCGCAGACGCATACGTGATCAGCTGCACGGCGACACGATCGTTGGAGGCGATACATGACTTGGAAGCAATATTGGGGCGACCGGTCATAACAAGCAACAGCGCTGCGTTCTGGCACGCCATGGCGCTCATGGGCATCGACGATCCAATCTCGGGAGCCGGTCAGCTTTTGATGCAACCCCTCCGCTCCGCTCGATAACAATTCAAAGATCAGGACAAAACATGCTGCCCAAGAGCCCTTTCACCGTTGTGCTGTCGTGCGCCTTGATCGCTCTGATGCCGATCAAAGTTCTGGCTGACACAGCGTCGTACCCGTCCCGCCCGGTACGCTTGGTTGTACCGTTTCCCGCCGGCGGGCCAGCAGACATCCTTGGCCGGATCATCGCCCAAGGTTTGAGCGAATCGTTGGGTCAGCAGGTCATCGTCGACAATAGAGGGGGAGCCAATACAGTTATCGGTGCGCAGACGGTCGCCCGTGCTGCGCCGGATGGTTACACCTTGCTATTGGCGATCGATTCCACTTTGGCAATGAATCCGAGCCTGTACAGCAAGCTCGCCTACGATCCTGCAAAGGACTTCGAACCGATTGGCCTTTTTGCAGAAGTGCCTTGCATCATTGCCGTATACAATTCGTTTCCGGCAGAGAATCTCGCACAGTTGTTGGCACTGGCCCGGGTAAGTCCTGGCAAGATCAACTTCGCCCATGGAACTGTGACCATGCATGTAGGCGGAGAGCTCCTCAATCAAATGGCCAAGGTGCGCATGACCCCTGTGGCCTACAAGGGTGGGGGGACGTCGATCGTCGCTGTGATGGGGGCGAGGTCCAGGTGACTATGGAAGCCGCGGCGACTATTGTTCCAAACGCACAGGCCGGTAAGGTCAGGCCGTTAGCCGTGATGGGCGCTCGTCGCATAGCAGCGATGCCCGATTTGCCCAGCGTCGCAGAGTCGGGCGTTCCTGGCTATGACGTCTCCGTGTGGCAAAGTTTGGTCGCACCAGCCGGCACTCCTCTGGAAATCATCAACCGACTCAACCGGGACATTACGGCGCTTATGAATCGCGCAGACACCAAGGCCACGCTAGAAAAGGTCGGTCTTGCACCCCTGACGAGCTCACCGCAGGAGCTTGCCGCATTCATAAAGGCAGAAACGGCCAAATGGTCGGCCGTGATTCAGGATGTTGGGCTGCGTATCAACTAGACGACCCCACAGCCGAACTTGGGGTAAAGCCTCGCCTACCAGTAGACCAGATCGTGGGATGATCTTGACTTTTGCTGGGTGGCTTCATGGGCTTACACGGACTGGACCTGAATTTTCTGCTGGTATTCGAAGCGCTGTGGGAGACACGCAGCGTGTCGCGCGCAAGCGAAAAACTTGGCCTTAGCCAGCCAGCGACAAGCCATGCACTTGCAAAAATGCGGTCGCTCTTCAATGACCCCCTTTTTGTGCGTGTCAAGAACGACATGCAGCCCACTCCTCGCGCCGTCGAGATGGCCCAACCGATCCAGCAGGTCTTGGAATTTACGCGCGTCCAGATCCTTAGCACGCAGCCGTTCGATGCAGCGCGCGCAGACAAGACGTTCACATTCTGCATGACCGACGTTGGCGAAACCGCCTATCTGCCGGCGATCGTCGAAGAAATACGGCGAACCGCTCCGGATGTCCGTCTCAGGACCGTTTCGCCAATTGCCGCCAAGATTGAAGAGACACTTGAATCAGGAGTCGTCGATCTTGCGCTCGGCTATTTTCCTGACCTAAAAAACCAGGGCATGTTTCAGCAAAACATTCTACGGACCAGCGGCTTCGTCTGTTTGACCGATAAAGACAATCCGCGGCTCGACGGCGGGCAGTTGTCCATGGATGCTTTTATAGGCAGCACCCACGTCGCGATCAAGACCGAAGGGCGAAGCCAGGAGGTCATCGACAAGACAATGCAGGATCTCAAGATCAGGCGCCGCATTTTCCTAGTCGTTCCTCACTTTCTTAGCTTGCTGAGTTTGATCCCGCATACGGAACTGGTTGCCATCATCCCGGTGGACGTATCGTTGGCGTTTCAGAACAACCCACGCTTGGTAATCCATCCGCTGCCCTTCTCGAGTCCGACCGTAGAAGTGACGCAGGTATGGCATGCCAAGCATCACAAGGACGCATCAAATTTGTGGTTAAGGGGTCTTGTGCGGCGGGTGCTCCAGCATCGTTGATCCGGCGGCCCGGACGTATAGCTCTCCTTGGGCGTCACTTACGACCACAGGATTGGTTTGAGGGACAACTTGGTATAGCTCGGAGGCACATTAAATTGACGATGAGCTCAGAAGGCTTGATCATTTTCATACGGAGCAGGTGGAGACGTGCGTCCACGTTGCGACGGCGATACCAACTCCTTCGGACTACGACCTGTCTAATTCGGTCAATTTCGAGTGGCTACGCGTCCATAGGGCAAGCCCCGTGCACGCTGCGCCAGCGCAGTTAAGCACCAATTGCTTCCGCCAGTCGACATCCATCACGACTGCGATCGCCAGAGGTTGCCGGAAAGCGCCGCTTGTGGTTTCAATGCCGTGTCATGGTTCTTCATCGGCCAGAAAACCGGGAACGGAAAACTCGATCACGCGTGCGGTCAACGCTGCAAAGTCGGGCGTGTTTCCCGGCTTTTGCAGCAGCTTGCTGAAACTGTGTTCGTCGACGCGGGTAGCAAGCATCACTGCTCCGCTCATGAAGAAGAGCCGCCGCACCAAGCTCTCCCGGGAAAGGTGCGGCGCGAGCTTGCGCATCAGGTTCAAAAAGCGCTCGTTGACCTCCGTGTAGGTCTCGGCAATCAACTGGTTAAGCAGATCCCGCTGTTCTTCACCCAAGCTGAAGGACAGCGCCGCAGTGGGCCGTGAGCCGTGAATGAATGCCGGCTGGAAGATGGGCTCGATCCACGCACGCAGTACATCTTCAACCGAGTACCCGCCTGCCTTTTCCAGCCGCATGAAGTTGTCCGTGCGTTGCTGGTTCATTGGCGCAATGGCGTTCTGAAACACAATGCGGAACAGTTCCTCTTTGCTGCCAAAGTGATAGGCGATCAGCGCAGAATTGACGCCAGCATTTGAAGCTATCGTCCGGATCGACGCTGCCGAAAATCCTTTTTCAAAGAACTGGTCCTCTGCGGCCTTGATGAGCCGCTCGCGCGCGTTGGGGACTTCGACGGAAGCCGCACGTCGCCTTTTCGGGGGGGCGGTCGTCATCTCGTCTGGCCCGGCAGACAGACGATTTGAATCAGTGTCACGTGAAGGGTTCCTTGGCTGGTCGGGTGGTCGTAAGTCTAAGGGAAAACGACGACCCCAAACTCGTGTTCAGGCAATTGCTAAGTTCAACTCTTGCAGCCTACTATTAATCACTGATTAACGTAATTGATCACTGATTAGATGGCAGGGGACACATGGATAGGGCGACGAACCAAACGACGGACGACTTGCAATGCAGGCAGGTGGCGCAAGGCTGGATAGATGCCTTTGCATCGGCATTGGAGGAGGGCGATTACGGCGCCGGTGCAGGCCTGTTTCGCGACGACGGTTACTGGCGCGACATTCTGAGCTCACGTGGGATGTTGTGACCTTCCAAGGTCCGGAACAAATTGCGCAGGCGTTGCAGGCTACCCATCCTTTGTGCCGAGCGCGTCGCTTCCAGCTCGATGTTCAGCCACCTGTGCGAAGCGAACTTGGCCCACATTCCACAATTGACGCCTTCTTCCTTTTCGAAACGGACACAGTGCTCGGACGCGGGTTCGTCCGCCTCGTATCAAATGCCGATGATCCAGAAACCGCGCAGGCGCTGAACGTCCTGACGCTGGTGAAGGAGCTCAAAGGCTATCCGGGTGATCCGTTCGTGCACAGGCGGCGGGAGAACACGCCTCAGCGCAGTGTGGAGAACTGGGCCGACCGCCGCAAGCGCGATGCGGCCTTTGAAGGTGTGGACCCCGAAGTGGTCATTGTCGGCGCCGGGCAAGCGGGTCTCGCGCTCGGTGCGCGCTTGAACCAGCTGGATGTCAGCACCCTCATCGTCGACAAGATGGAACGAGTCGGGGATAACTGGCGTAAGCGCTATCACTCGTTGACGCTCCATAACGAGATCTGCACCAACCACCTGCCTTATCTGTCGTTTCCTGAAACTTGGCCGGTCTACATCCCGAAGGACATGCTCGCGAACTTCATGGAGTTCTACGCGATGAGCATGGAGCTGAATATCTGGACGAGCACGACGTTTCTTGGCGGCGAGTACGATCCGGCGCAAAAGCGCTGGACCGTGCAAGTCCAGCGCGCGGATGGCAGTGTCCGGACGCTGCGTCCAAGCCAGGTCGTCATGGCGGTAGGGGTCAGCGGCATCCCCTCCATTCCAACCATACCGGGTATGGACCAGTACACCGGGCAGGTCGTGCATTCGAGCCGCTCGACCCATGATCTCGATGTAGCCGGCAAATCGGTGCTCGTGGTGGGGGCCGGGACGAGTGCACACGACATCGCGCAGGATCTGCACCTGCGCGGTGCCGACGTGACAATGCTCCAACGATCCTCGACGACCGTCGTGGGGCTGGAACCGGCGTCGGTACGAGCGTACTCGCTGTATCGACAAAACGAAGGTCGCCGCCCGATCGCAGACACCGACCTGATATTGGCGGACCGGGCCTCGCTGGCCCGTATCAGTGCGTTCATCGGGCATGGCAACGAGGACACGAAGCTGCCTGTCGAGTGGGCAAATCGCGCGGATAAGTGGCTGTCGGATCTTGGGATCGCGCACGACACCTGTTTGCATCCTGGCGACCATGGCATCTCTAAGGCAATGCTAGCGGACTTCACATCCTGGTTTGATAAGGTGTTGCGGTAGCGCCTGGACTTCCGCCCAGGCGCGCACGCAATTCGCTCTAACGCGTCACCAGCAATGTTCCTGCTAATGCATATCGTCCTTTGGACGACAGCGCATTGGTGTAATCGGATGCTCTCACGACGGTCCCCTCCAGGTCTTGCAATAAGCACAATAGTGCAGACATTTATTCTTTGATCGCTAAGTTAGCGTGAGTAATCATGCATTTTATTGCGTCGTTCAGTCTTTAGGTGCTTACCCGATCATGCAAGGTCGATTCAATCCTGGGAGTTTCGATTGACGAGTGCTTTGCCTGCTTTTTCTTGTATGTGGCTATACATAGAATCCATTGATCGACCCCGACGTCCCGAAGGTCATCTGACTATTTGCACAATACCGGAGCAGTCATGAAGTTGTACGTCTACGAGCACTGCCCATTTTGCGTTCGCGCGCGCATGATCTTTGGTTTGCGCAAGATGCAGTGCGAGGTCATTTACCTGCCCAACGACGACGAAGCGACGCCAAACGCTCTGATCGGAAGAAAGATGCTTCCCATTCTCGAATTGGACAGCGGCGAAGTGCTTAGCGAAAGTTTGGACATCGTGGGGCGCGTCGATCAGCTCACAGGCAAGCGTGCGTTGACCCAGCCGGTGGTTGACGGAGTGGGCGCGTGGATCGACACCCACTCGGCGACCATCTACAAGCTGGCGATCCCGCGCTGGGCTTACTCCGACTTTCCGGAGTTTCGCGATCTCAGCGCACGCCAATACTTCATAGACAAGAAGCAGCGGGTGTTCGGCACCTTCTCTCCACTCGTGAGCGTAAGTGGCGTTCTTGTCGACAGCGCCAACAAGGCTCTTGTGGATCTGGAGCGCTTACTCAAGCGTTCGAAAATGTCTGAAACGACCTGGTCCACTACAGATGTATTGCTCTTTCCGGTACTGCGGTCCCTGTCGATTGTGAAGGGAATCGTCTGGCCTGCTGGGGTGCTCGCATGGTGCGAGCGCATGTCGGAAGCGTGCGAAGTGCCCCTGCACACCGATATCGCCCTCTGATCGATTTGACACGGTCACCCGAAAGCGTCGAGAGCGAAGTCCAGAAAGGTCCGTAGCTTCGGGGTGACGCGCCGATCAGGCGCATACAAAACATGCATTTCCCGCGATGGCACCTTGTAGTCGTGGAGAATTTGGACAAGCGTGTCGTCGGCCAGCGCCTCGCGCACCACCTCCAGCGGTTGCAGGAGAACGCCCAGACCTGCGACCGCAGCACGTAAAAGCGGCTCACCGTGGTCTGCGACAAAGCGGCTGGAGATAGGGACAACGACCGTTCCTTCCGGCCCATCGAACGTCCAACGGGCACGCAGTTCGGTGTGGGCGAATCCAAGACAGGCATGACGTGCGAGATCGGCCGGGGTGGCGAGGGGCGGACTGCTCGCCAGGTAGGATGGCGCCGCGCACGCTGACAAACGATAGGGCGCCAGCGCCCGTGCAATCAGCCCGCTGTCCGACAAGGTGCCAATGCGAAATACCGCGTCATAGCCTTCGTCGATAAGGTCAACCGTCCGATTGCTCAAGGTCAGCTCAACGTCCACCTTGGGATAGGCCTTCAAAAAATCCGGCAGGGCAGGTGCGAGCGTGTGCATACCAAAGCTGACCGGCGCATTGATCCGAAGCTTTCCTGTCGGGACCACTCGAGTTTCAGCGGCCAGGCCTTCAGCAGCCTCGACCTCGGCAAGAATGATTTTTGCTCGGTCATAGAACAGGCGGCCGAAGTCCGTGACGCTCTGGCGCCGAGTGGTGCGCGCCAGAAGGCGCATGCCAAGACGATGCTCAAGGCCTTGTACATGTTTACCGACGAGTTGGGGCGACATGTTGAGCGCGTCGCCCGCAGCACTGAACGACCCAAGATCAACGGCCTTGACGAAGATGGCGAGGCTCGTGAGCCGGTCCATGAGGAATTCCTTGTTCGATGCGGCAGAACGCTTTCCAAACGGCCCGTTTGCAATGATGAACCAAACCAGCAATTTATCTCGATTCTTATCATATCTACACTGAATCGCTACCCTTATTTCAGGAACACCCATCATGCTGCGACGTCTTGCCGTTGCCTTCGGCATTGCCCTGGTCTCTGCCTCTACAGCCATAGCCGAACCCGCAATTCAGGTGCTGGGCGGCGATTTCGCCTTTCCCAACCGCATTGAGGGCGTGCCACAGCGGCTGTCAGATTTCCCGTCGCTTCAAATCAATCGGTTCACCACATCGGACGGAGTCGACCTGGCGTACTGGGAAGCCGGCCAAGGCAAGCCCTTGATCTTCATTCCGGGATGGTCAGCGAACGGCGCCGAATTCGTCAACGTCATGTATTTGCTGAGCAAGCACTACCACGTGTACGTGCTCGACCCGCGTAACCAGGGGCTCTCGCAGCGCGTCGCTCATGGCGGCAGGATCGCCAGATTTGCCATGGACCTGAAGGAATTGGGTGATCACCTGGGAGTCAAAAAGGCGGACTATGCGGGATGGTCCATGGGCGCCTCTGTGTTGTGGAGCTACATCGATCTGTTTGGCACGAAGTCGATCAACAAGGTTGTCTTTGTCGACGAGCCTGTCTCGATCTATTCGCATCAGGACTGGACCGAGCAGGAGCGGCTCGATGCCGGGGGGACGACGACCTCGCCGGAGCGCATGGTGTCCGGCTTTACGCAAGGTACGCCCCTGAACAGCCTGGTTACCGACTTGGCGCCATGGCAACGGGCCATGGAGATGGACTCGCCGTACTACGTGAATTCAGAAGCGTTTGCGCGCACGTACATCAAGAACGACCCGCAGGCGATCGCCCGAGTCCTGTTCGACCACATCACCAACGACTGGCGCGACGTGATTAAGAACAAGATTGACGTGCCCGTGGCCGTGTTCTCTGGTGAGTACAGCAACAATCTTCCAAGTCAGCGCTGGATTCATAAAACCGTTCCAGGCTCTGCCCTATACGTCTACGCGAAAGAAGAGCAGGGCGATCATTTCCTGATGTTCAAAAACCCGCTGAAGTTCACGCGAGATCTCATGAAGTTCCTCGACAAATAGTCAGTTGCCGTTTTCGTTTGGTGGAATCGTTGAAGCACCTTATCACTCCGTTTCTGGACCCCAAAGTACGCAATGTGGCAACCCGCCTGACGATCGCGTCATTGCTGGCAGTGTCGCTTGCCACTGCATCGGGATTGGACTATCCCTGGTGGGCGGCGATGGCTGTATGGATGATCGGCCAGCCTCCCAAAGGGCTACTGCTGGAACGCAGTTTTGCGCAGTTCACCGGGACGCTGCTTGGTGCAGTTGCAGGCGCATTACTGGTCTATGTCGGGGAAACATCCATTGCCGCCGGGCTTGTCGGCCTGGTTGCATGGATTGCGATATGTTGTGGCGTTGCAAATGCGATGCGGCACCAGCGTGCGTATGGTGCGGCGCTGTGCGGACTGACGTCGGTGGTGATCGTTGCCCTCACGCTTGATACCTCAATCGACCCGGCACAGTTTGCGGCTGCCCGTGTGTTGGACACCCTAATCGGTGTCGCATCGGCGGTCGGCGTTTCGATTCTCCTTGGACCGCCCGCTGTCCGGTTCGACACGCCCAATCGTGTGGAAGCGCTGGTCGCGCAGGTTCTTGAGCTTATCGGCGATGCGTTGGTGGGACAGAATGAGCAGACGGTCGTGCGGGAGCGCGAGTTCCTGATTTCATTGGCTGCGCTAGAAGGCACTGCCGAAGATGCCGCAGCAGGATCGCTCGAGGGCAGGAGACAGTTGAACGAACTGAACGCGCTGTTCGCCTTGCTGCTCGACCTGATCGTGCTCGCGCGAGCAATTCGATCGCGCGAAGGCTCGCCCACCGCACCTGGACATGCAGAACTTGCCGAACTCAAAGACGCCTTTGACGGGGCTGCGATAACGCTACGCAACACAGGCATGTTGGACATCCAGTCCGTCAATGTCATCGCTCGCCGCCTGGAAGCAACGGATCCCATTTTGTCTCCGGTTCTGGAAGAACTTCGCACATTGCTCGTCCGCGCCGCAGACGGCTTCGGCAAGCTCTCACAGCGCAGCGTGGAAGGTAGGCGGCACGTGTCCTTGCCACATCCCGACTTGGATGCCCTGCGCTTGGGCATGCTTCGCGGGGCCGTCGCCACGACAATCGCCGGCTCGGGTTGGTACCTGTCCGGGTGGGAGCCGCTAAGATATCTGCTGCTCGGGACCGGTATCTTCGTGGTTCTCTTTTCCATGGTGGATGAGCCAGCCCGGGCGGTTCGTCAGATCCTTATCGGGGGCCTGGCCGCCGTAGTCCCGGCGGCACTGTGGCGCCTCGGTGTCATCCCGGAAGTCTCCACGGGCTGGATCTCTCTGCTGCTGGCAGTGCCGCTGCTGCTGGGTGCCTCGTTCTTCCAGGCAAGACCAAAGACGCAATTTGTCGGACTGGCCTTCAATATGCTGTTCATCGTCCTAGCACGTCCGGTTGACATCAGCCAGAGCTCCGCGTTGGTTGTGGTCACGAACGAGGCGATGCTGATCGTTGGCATTGCCCTGAACTACGCGCTATTCCGTTGGACTTTGCCTATGAATTCCGGCCGGCGAATGGGGCACCTCCGTGCATCCATCCGCAGGGAGATCCATGCCATTTCGGCACGAGCGGGTACTCCCTTGGCAGAGCGCCACCTCGGCCGGTTGCGGTATCTCGTTTTCAGCGTTGCGGTGCGTTCCCGAGGGCAGGTCCAGCAGGTGGAAGAGGCGCTCGCGGCGCTCAGCCTGGGTCACGCCCTTGTCATGCTTGGCGAAAGCAACGGGCCGTCAATGCCAACAGCCGGACGCCTTGCTGCGGAGGAAGCGCTCCGCCTGATGCGTGCGCCCCTTCATAACCCTGCGGATGTGGGCCAGAAATTCATGGCCATCTCTCATACCGTCAGTACCACTGAAAGCAGTCAGGCTGCGCGATGCTGCTGGCTGCTCAAGCTGGCCGCTCGTGAACTTCGTGCCTGCCCAGCGGCGTTCACAACGCCAGCTCTGAAACCGAGGCGCATGCTGCGCGCTTGAGGCATTCCATGAGAGCTTGCATGCCGGGAGACAGGGATAAGCTCCGATGACGCACGATTCCCAGCGGACCAAATGTCGCTGGCAGTTCAAGCGGCAAAATACAGATACCGGAGTGCCGCGAATGGAACGCTGCGACCGCCCGGGGCACAAGCGACACATGTTCCCCCAATGTCATCATCACCATATTGTTAAGGACGGAGGCTGACTCGACCGAGGCCACAGGCGCGACGCCATGCCGCAGGAATAACAGGTCGAGGCCGGCTCGTACGGGGCTGCCGGCTGGGGGGCAAGACCCATGGAAAGGTGGTGACTTCCTGCCAGGTGCACGATGTGCGCCCCGCAAGAGGGTGATTTGCGGAGGCGACGACGCACATCGGTTCGTCGCCCAATACATCCTGTACGAGATCAGGATCCACTGTGTCGGGGCCAAGACGAGCAATCAGCAAGTCAAGCTTTCGGTTCTGGACGTCAGGCAACAAAGCCTCGATCGAGCCTTCACGAATCAGCACGCGCGCATTCGACCATTGCGGCAGCGCTATCAGCGCGTGAGGCATCAGAAACGCCGCAGTCGAAGAATTCACGCCTGCGCGGATCGTCTCGCTATGCGGCAGATGGCCACTGCTCCATTCCGCCCCCATTCTGTCCAGATCTCCAAGCACCCATCTTGCATGCCGAATCATTGACGCACCGCGAGCCGTCGGAAAGGTGCCTTTGGATGTGCGTGTGAAGAGGGAGGCGCCCACGAGCTTTTCGATCTCGGCAAGCATCTTGGAAATGGCTGGCTGGGTCGTCGCCATTTGGCGGGCGGCCTCGCCAACATGGTTCACGTCATCGAGGACAACCAGCAAACGCAGGTGCCGCAGGCGCAACCGGCCCCTCAGGTACCAATCCGGTCGCAGTGCCGGCGCATCGTCCGCCATGGGTCATGCCTGTTCGTGTATGGGGTGAGCCAAATATAGCATTGGACGTATATGGTTTCTCCGCCCACCATTCGCGATCACAGTGCGGGTCACGCACGAGATTTGGAGGAGACGCACCATGTTCAACATTTTCCGGTCGATGCTCGGCATCACCCTGCTTGCAGTGTCACTGACGGCCTTCGCAGAGAACTACCCGACAAAGCCGATCACCCTGATCGTGCCGTCGGTTCCAGGTGGAGCGGCCGACGCAGTCGCCCGGCTTGTCGCCGAAGGGCTGGGGCGGGAGCTTGGCAAGACCGTCATCGTCGAGAACCGGCCAAGCGGCGCTGCGATCATTGGCACCCAGGCTGTAGCGCGCGCAGCGCCGGATGGCTACACCCTCCTGCTTGGGTTGGATGCAGCCCTCGTGGCGTCGCCGTATCTGCTTGCGAAGGCGCCCTATGACGCGAAACGCGATTTTTCAGCGGTAGGCACCCTCGCAACATTGCAGTACGTATTGGTTGCGTCCCCAGCAGCAAAATTCCACTCGGTTCCCGAACTTGTCGAACAGGCTCGCGGCTGTTGCGTCGGCATGCTCACCTACGCAACCGGAGGCGAGGGTTCAGTCCACCATCTTGCAATGGAATTGCTCCAGCACGACGCGCGCATGGAGCTCAAGCACGTTCCCTACAAGGCTGCGCCGCAAGGGTTCACGGATCTGATGGGCGGGCACATCGACCTGATGTTCATCGCAGCAGGCACGGCATCGGGACCCGTCAAGGCAGGCAAAGTCCAGGCCTTGGCCGTCAGCGGTGCGACGAAGCTGAACGATCTTCCCACCGTGCCACTGTTGTCCGATTCAGTCAGTGGCTTCGTCTTCGAAAGCTGGTTTGGCCTGCTCGCACCGGCCAAGACGCCCTCGCCCGTTCTGAAACAGCTGTCGTCCGCACTCGGGAAGTTTCTCAGCACGCCCGACGCGCGCAAGAAGATGCAGGCGATCGGCGTGAACGCGGCGGAAGGTGATGCGGCGGCATTGCAGCAACGCATCGAATCGGACACACAGCGATACGCGCCGATCATTTCGAAACTCAAGCAGACGCAGGCTCAGCCATGACGCAAGACAGCAAGAAAAAGCCCAACATTCTCTTGATCACGACCGACCAGCATCGCGGCGATTGCGTGGGCTTTGCTGGTCGCAAGGTGAAAACACCGCATATCGACGATATGGCCCGAAGGGGCACCGTATTTTCATCGTGCATCACGTCGAACATCGTGTGCCAGCCATCCCGCGCCTCGATTTTGACAGGCTTGCTCCCCCTTACCCATAGCGTGTGTGACAACGGTATCGATCTACCGGAAGCTACCGGCGAAGCCGGCTTCGCCGGAAGTCTTGCCGCGTCGGGATGCCAGACCGGCTTCATCGGCAAAGCGCATTTCTCGACGCACCACACCTTCCAACCGACGGGTCGGCCAGAGTGCCAATACAGCGAACCAGAATTCGGTGCCGATTGGAATGGCCCCTACATGGGCTTCAATCATGTCGAACTGGTTGTCGAAGGCCACAATTACTGGCTGCCAACGCCGCTTCCCGGCGGCCTGCACCACTCGCGTTGGTACTACGGTGATGGCCTGGGCGACCTGCGCAATGAACGGTATAAAACCGATCTTGGCCCGCCGAGCGGCGCACCGCAGACGTTCCGATCCGCGTTGCCTGCGGCCTGGCACAACTCCACATGGATCGGCGACAGGACCATCGAATTCCTGCGCAACCAAGGTGATACGCCATTCTGCCTGTGGGCGTCTTTCCCAGACCCGCATCACCCCTTCGATTGCCCAGAACCCTGGTCGCGGCTGCATCATCCCGACGACGTGGATCTTCCCAAGCATCGAACCACCGATTACGACCGCCGCCCGTGGTGGCATCGTGCAAGCATGGAAAATCGTCCGCAGGGAAACGCAGAGGTACAGGCGCTACGTCAGAATTTCAGTCGCATGCCCACGCAGCCTGACGCGCAGCTGCGGCAAGTCATTGCGAACTACTACGGCATGATTTCGCAAGTCGACCACCAGATCGGTCGGATCAACACAGCGCTGCATGAGCTTGGCCTGGACGACAACACCCTCGTGGTCTTCACGTCGGATCATGGAGAGTGGCTGGGCGATCACGGTCTGATGCTGAAGGGTCCAATGGCATACGACGGCGTACTGCGCGTCGCCATGGTGGCGACCGGGCCTGGGGTGGTCGCGGGGCAGACCGTACAAGATCCGGTGTCGACGCTCGATCTGGCAGCCACATTCTCGGACTACTCGGGTGCGTTACCGTTGGGCGAGCATCACGGTCGCAGCCTGCGTGCAATCGCTGGCGGTGTTGACGGGTCAACAAAAGCCGGTTTCTTTGGAGAGCATCTTGACGCCGTCTGAACGCCACGCGCTCGAACAATTCGATAGAGCTGCCGGCTTGCTACGCGAAACGTATGTGCAGGCGAGTGACGCTGGCTTGGACCCCAAGGCATGGGAAGCCTATTCCGTCGCCAGGGAACAAGTGAGTGCCGCAGGGCACCTTTTATTTAGACTATCGCTGCGAGTACGTACTGGGCAGTCCGCGGAGATCGAACATCTGAACGCGGAGACATGTCGCCGAAATTTTGCTGAAGGCATCGTCACACCAGAGAGTCCCACTGGTAAGTAATGCGGCTCGAGTAGGTGCCTACGCTTGATGCGGCTAGCTCTTCTGTCGGTTACAGTGGTGCGGTGCCGTTTGCGCTGAACACGCCTTGAAGTAAGTGCCTGTGATCCCGACAACAATCGACGTCTTAGACGCTGAGGGAAATCGCTTCGTAGCGTCAAGAAGGTTTCTCGACACTGGCATTGATGCAGTGATCTTCCGGATAGCCGATGGACAGCTGATCTACCAACAGCCCGACGGCACATTTACGGATGCCAAGAAGAACCGCTTTCATCAGGCTGAGATTCGGCGATCCAAGTCTTGAGGAATGGGCCGATGACCTGTCGCGCCAGGATGCCGACGAAGGCCGCTGGCTTACGACTGGTCGGCTAGGCCGCACAGGCTGGCCAGTGGTGACGCCTCCACTCACTCGATAATCCGAGCACTCGGTCTAGGTCGACCGTAATACTTAAAGTATCAGCCGAAAGCTGCGTTTCAAAAGGCATTGCTCTACGCGATGTTCCATACGCTGCAATCGACCCTTTCAAAGTGCTTCTCAGTGCCCGCTCTGCGCGATGGCTGCCTCCTGTGCAGGGTGGGTGATAGCTTACCCATAGACATTGGCGAGCGCATTCCAGATTGTCGAATGCAATCGGGCAAAGCTCGGTGTCCCGCATGCCGTGGTTCGGCTAACCGGCGTCGAGTAAGGCACATCTCACGCTCTCGGGTTGTAAGAGCGTTGCGCTAGCGGCAACGGTGGCGCAACTTCTCGCGCGTGGCTGAAGGGCTCGCTGGGAGAGGAGAAATGACCCCGTCTACCCGGCGAAGATACGGCCAATGCGGTCTTGGCTCAACACTAATTGATTTCTTCCAACGGGCGCATTTCGCTGTGGACGCCGCCAGAATCGACAGATAAGATTTCTCACGTACCGGGCTCTGTGCCGGGGCGCGCCGCTTACCTGCGGTTATGTCTTTCGCTGCTGCCGAGCGATCGCTAGACACTTCCACCTACGGCAGACGGGCAACGAGCGCCGAGAGCGCTCATGCCCATCCTCAAATCGGGGGTAGGCCGTGGCGCTGCACACTCACTACGACAGTCTTCAGGTGAAGCGTGATGCCAGCCTTGACGCCATCAAGGGCGCGTACCGATATCTGTCGCAGAAGTGGCACCCCGACAAGCAGCCTCCAAGCAACCGGGCTGAAGCCGAACGAATCACCAAGCAACTGACGAGCGCCTATGAGGTGTTATCCGATCCAGTTGCGCGCATTACCTATGACGAGTGGATCGAGGAGCAGGAGACCCATCATGATGATGGAACTGCTGCCCGTGAAGATCCGCAACCGGCCTCTTCAACCTTGTCTGCGTATGAAAGAGTGCAGATGTCTGAACGCATTGCCGCTGCGTTCTGGCCGGGTGCGATAGCAGGCGCCACCTTTTCACTGTTCCTACTGTTCGTACTGGTGGCGCAAATTGACGCCGCTAAGCAATGGTCTGAAAGACACCCCGTCATTGTCACGCTCGCGCTCCTTGCAGCCATCATTTTCTCTGCGAGGTCTGCAATCGAGCAGCGCGCGCAGAAGGTGCGTTCAGCCAACGACGACGAATCGCTCGCAGTCTTGTTTCGATATACCTCCCGAACAAAAACCCTGATAACAACCTGCGCGACGGTGGTCGGTCTCGCAGCTGCGCCGATCATCCTATCGTCGATGTTCAACGAATCTTCCTCCTCGTCATCGCCTTCAGTGCAACCAGCGCAGACGTCTCCATCGTTGGCTTCGACTGAAAGCTTGGCGCAGCAGGCCCCACAGCTTTCGGAACCAGCGAAACCGACAACGCTGACGTCGACCTACAAGCGCGTGTACGCAGACGTCGATTGTGGACGGCCCATCATGCTTGGCCTCAGATATCTCCAGGACTACAAGCGAATTTTGGGCATATGGCAGGCGAAAGCGAACTCACGCGATACGGCGCTATTCAATGACCGAGCCCTGCTCAAAGTGCCCGCTGACGATGTCTTTTTTTTCGCTATGACGACAGATGGGGCATATGTGTGGGCCGGCTCCGGAAACGACACAGAGCTGCTTGAATTCGAAGGAAAGACTCGAAGATTTGCCCGCGTGCCAGTGACGGACGCGCCACACATCTATATCCGCCTTTCCTGTAACGAGCCGTCGAGATAACCGGAGGGCACTATGAAGCTAGTCGTCTCATTGTTGCTTGCGGCCTTGCTCGGTGTGGCCGGGCAGAGTCATGGCGTGCCGCTAGCTTCGATCGATGTGGGCGACTCGTACTATCTCCGAAAGGGGATGGATGAGCCGCTCGTGACCGTCGTTTCGGTCAACGCAGGCGCCCGCCGCGTAAAAGTCATGTACGCCAATGGAGCTGTCGACTGGGTTGACCCGAGCGATCTGATAACGCAGGGCAAAAAAGATAGGGAGAACGACGCGTTCAATGCCGAGCTGGCCAAGACGTTTCTGTGTGCGCTAGACGGATCGAATCCAGCTTGCAAGGAGAAGCCTTGGCGTCCTGGTTCGTCGCATCCGCGCTTTGCCCACGTCATTGCTGCATCGGAGAAAAACGTTTGGCAACCGGAGGCTGGTTATGACTGGGTGACTTCAGACAAACTCGGACCGGCTGCATGGTCTCCAGGCAACCGCCACCCGCAATATGATCACGTTATCGCCGCGACGAAGGAGGGGCACTGGCTTCCATCGCCGGGCTACAGGTGGCTAAATCCGCCCGGGCTAGGGCCGGTGGTATGGGTGCCTGGAACGACGCACCCACGGTACGCAGCGATCAATGCGTCAGACAAGGAGCGTCAATGGAATCCAGCTGCCGGCTATCGTTGGGCCAATCCTTCTGACCCCGCCAATTTTTCGGTTGTTCCTGCTGTTGGCTTCCGCTGGGTGAACCCAGGTGATCCTGCTGATTTCGCCGTCGTCCCTCGATAGCCTGTAGTGGCGATCAACGTGAGCGACCACCGTTTGGACTTAGGACCGGCGTCGAGGTAGCTACTCATCCGCCAGCGGCGCATTCGTCCAGCCAGCGTCGTCCTTAGGAAACACGATAGCTCCGCTGCTAGATCTCTGCTCCCGCATCACCAGCGCCGTCCTCACGCAAATCGCTCTTACGGTAAGTGACGCCCTTCCTATCCTTGAAGGAGCCATCCCCTTGCTTGTAGACAATAACGCCATCATCGAGGCGATAGACCGCGATGTTGCTGCCAGGCACTGTGCATAGGACTGCGCGATAGGTGCGGCCAAGTGCATTTTCGAGCGAAAGCACAGGTTCCATAGAAGTATGACCTCGTCTCAGTTACCCAAATAATACCGGGCAGACCCACGTTTAATGTCGTCCCGTGCCGACTCGTTGTAGCGATTGGTCCCATCACTGCCGAAGTACAGCGGACTGCCCCGATAGGCGGCGCGGCTCACGTGCTGGAGAAGGGTACCTGCCTCGATCACAGGCGACGGCGACTGGATGCTCACGAGTGACCTCTTCAATGCACCTGCACGCCAGCACGTTGAAGATCGCGCTTGCTAGGCGATGGATCGAACAGGGCTCCACTGCTTCCACCGGTGAGCGTCCGCCCAGGCCTTCGAGCTGTTCCGCCAGCGCACGGTAGATCGTCCAGTGATCGATGCCCTCACCCTCCTGGAGCACCGTCTGCGTCAGTTGCTGCTTGAGCAGGTCAAGCTGCAAATCCGAAAACTTCTGCCCGCGGGGCCCAACATTTAAGGCAAGCAAGCGACGGGAATCAACATCCTTGTAGATTTGCTGGCGATTCTTTCTTATTTTTCTGGATAGCTGATTCAGAAGAATAAGAGCACCTATAAAAGTTTTCGCTACATCATGGTCACCTGGTCAGCACAGAAGCCCTGACAGTCGCAGTGGCTTTTTGCTACCGAACCATGCTTACCAGGTGGAGCGGTACCGCGCGCGGCGGCATAAGGCGACGCTTATCGACTCTCTCGTTGACTGACGGTCTTAGCCGCCCTTGGTAGCGCCCGCCGGTTAGATCGGCATGCTGAGCAGTGAGCTGTACTCGACGGTCGCAGACACATGACGGCCGAGGCAAGTAAGCAGGTTGCTTCAACAAGGCGATCAACCGGCTCGTGTGCCTCGCGGCGGGCAGGGCGCCACATCATTGCAAGCAAGCATCTGACCGAAGCTGGCGAGTGCACACACTTAAATTGCACGGCGACCTATACACAGGTAGGTCATCTACATTTTAGGAGTGCTGCAATGAACGTCGAAATTTCCCCGGCCCTGGTTATCAACGCGCCGGAGTTTTTCGCCGACCCGGACTTCCAGTCTTGGCTGAACAACAGCGATCGCAAATTTACCTGGCACCGCAACGGCGCGCCCGATGAATGGTCGGACACCGTCGTCATGGTGGATCCCGGCTTAACGGGTGCGGGATCCGACTCAGACATGCCCGAGGCCATCTGGGACCAAATTGTGTCTACCTGCCGACTGCATATTGCACCTCGGCGCGGCGTGCCGCATGTCATGGTCCGTCTTACCAACATGCAATAAGCAACACCTCGCGCCCCCGGTTTTCTTGGGGGCGTTTCCTATAAATAGTGCTCGTGCCCGCTCGGCGCCGCGGCTCAAGCGCTGGAGGAGGGTACCTGCCTCGATGGCGTGAGCAACGGCAATGTGATGCTCACGCTAGCGGCATCTTCAACTCACCTGCACGCCCAGCACGTTGAACACCGCGCTCGCCACGTGATCGACTGAACCGGGCTCTACTGCTCCCACCGGTGAGCGTCCGCCCAGGCCTTCGCTCCCTGCCGTATTTCTATTGCGCGCTACTGACTCTGTTGTCCGACGCTGCTGACATGAGTCGCCCCAAGCTGCGTCGGATGCGAGTTGGACCCCCATCTGTGCCCATCAACACTGGATGTGCGGCATAAAGGTCGGTTGTCCCGAGCAGTGCCTGCTGTGCTTCGAGGATTGGTTTGTCCTCTACGTGAAAAACATCCGTCATGAGCGCTTGGCGCAGACGCGTTAGGTCCGCATCTTCGGGCCGGTAGTCCCGTCCAAGCCAATACCAGTAGTGCGAGGTCGTCGCCGTGCAAGGCGTCACGATGTGAGCGTTGAAGGTGCGCAGCCCGCTTTCAGGCGCTTCCCCAACTGGCACGACGCTGATGTCTAGCTTGAGCACGCCGGGAGCCATCCAGGTAACCCTGTTCATCAAGTCGACTTTGACGCCTGGTGTTGCCAAAAATCGGTCATAGACCGGCGGTGCGGCAACCGCCTCACTCAACTGGGTGATCGTCACGACTGTATCGTTTTCGCTACCTGCGACCCGGGGCCGTGATCCGATGAAGGCGCCGCCTCCCAGCGTTGACGCGTGCAGGTATTCGACATGGCTCAGGTCCGCCACGTTATCGATGATTAACAGATAACTGCAAGCCGAGGGCATTGTGCCTTTGGACTGCGCCAGGGCCGGAAGCGCTTGAATGTGAGATAAGTCCGGAATTGCTTCCTCAACGGGGGGTTCGTCGCCCATCCAAATCCACAAAATGCCGTGTGCGTCAGCCATGGGAAAGCTCTTTACCCGCGCAGCAGGCGGTATAGCCCCGTGCGGGTTCTGAATGCATGCACCGCTACCGTCAAATCGCAGGCCATGATAAGCACATTGCACAGCGTTACCTAGGTGGATGCCACGACTCAATGGCACCACCCGGTGGGGGCAGCGATCCAAGAGCGCCGCGGGCGTTCCATCGGACCGCCGAAACATTACGACCGGCTGGTCAAGAAACGTTCGCGCGACCAACTGCGAGCCAGGGACGTCATCGCTCCAGCCCGCCATGTACCAACAGTTCATCAAGTAGTCCATGCTGTTCTCCCATACGTTGTATGCAAACGAACCTTGGTCGCACGTGCTCAGCCGTTGTCTGCGGCAATCGACGGCATCTTGCATGCGGAAGCAAAACTGTCCGCACTGTCTGGCAGCGGCTTTGACACAGTGCGCAAACTGACTCGGCCTAGCCCATCCTTGTCGACTACAAACATGTAGAAGTCTTGTATAGGGAAGTGGTTGTGGTTAAACCGGAAGTTGCCTCGCACGGAGGCGAAGTCCGCAGCTTGCAGTGCTTTAGCGAACGCAGCCTTGTTGGCGACGTTCCCTCCAGTGGCTTTAAGCGCCGACCCGATCAGGAGGGCCGAATCATAAGATTGAGCTGCATATTCCGACGGGACACGCTTATAACGAACTTCGAACCTTCGAACGAAGTCTTGGTTGACGGCGTTCGGCAGATCGGGAGCCCAGTTTGCGCTATTGAATACCCCGATCGCGCTGTCTTTGAGCGCAGGCAAGGCAGTGCCATCGACAGCCGCGTTGGTCAGTAAGGGGATCTGGCCAAGCAATCCTGCCTGCTGCCAGGCCTTGATGAAAGCGACCCCATTCGCCCCGGATAGAAGGCATACACAGCGTCAGGTCGCGCAGCTGTCACTCGACTTATTTCGGCCGAGAAGTCCAACTGGGTAAGCTGGGTGTACATCTCTTCTTCGAGCGGTGAGCCGAAGTTTCGTTTGAAGCCCGCAATGAAGTCCTTACCGGCCTGATAGTTCGGAGCGAGCGCGATGACCTTGCTGTAGCCTTTTTGCTTGGCGTAACTCCCACTGGCCTCAGCGAACTGATCGTTTTGCTTGGCTGCCGAGAAAAAGTACGGGGAGCAGGCAGCCCCTGCGAGCGGTGACGGGCCTGCATTGCCTGACACCATAAAGACCTTTCGAGCCGCTACTTTCCGCTGTATTGCCATGGCAATGTTCGAGAACGACAACCCTGCAATGATTGGCACGCGCTCTTTCTCGATCAGCTCGTCAGCAATCTGATTTGCAAGTTATGGCTTGAGTTGACTGTCGCGGCGCAACACCGAGACAGCAATTCCGCCTAAATGCCCGTTCTCTTGCTCGACAGCCAACATGAAGCCGTCCAACATGTCTTCACCAAGCGTAGCCTGCGGGCCTGAGAGCTCGGCAATGAATCCGATCTTTACTTGGGCAAGGGCAGGGAAGGACAGCAGTACGCCAGCAGTCATTGCGAAAGCGTTGACGCGTTTGATCATGAATGTCTCCTTGGGTTCGGGCTGTCGCACCTTAATAAGCGTCGCAGTCCGATGTGATCGAACTTTACGAGCAAGAGCCCCAATAGACATAGCAAATGTTTTCTATTTAAAGTATTCGTTTCCTAGATGGTGGATCGGCGTGAAAACGGACCTGAACCTGTTGCGCATTCTCTTGGCGATCTACGAGACGGGAACGGTGACTGCCGCGGCAGAGCGAATGCGTATGAGCCAACCCGCAGCGAGCGCAGCGCTCTCGCGGCTGCGCGAGTCGCTGGGAGATGAGCTGTTTGTGCGGAACGGGGCGCGCATGGAAGCCACCGCCCGCGCGCAGAGCATCATTGCGCGGACACGCGACGTCATTGAGGTCATTGACCGAGAGATTCTGCCCAATCCTGCTTTCGAGCCGTCCCGCTTCACCGGCGACATCGTGTTGTGTATGAGCGAGATCGGTGAGCTGGTGTTCTTACCTCGATTGCGGTTGCAACTGCGCCAGCAAGCACAGCAGGCCCGCGTAGTCACCTTGGGTTTGTCACCGCGCGAACTTGAGGAGGCCTTGCATGACGGTACTGTTGATGCAGCCGTTGGTTACTATCCGGACCTGACCTCACCGGCCATAAAGCAGTGTCCACTTTACAACCATGACCTCACTTGCCTGGTGAGATCAGGACATCCGATCGCCACCGCTCGCATGGAACTCAGCGACTTCATCGAAGGCGAACACGTTTTGGTCAAAGACGGGGGGCGCAACCAGGAAATGTTCGAACAAGAACTGGCGACCCGCAAGGTGGAACGCAAGATCGTGCTGCGAACCTCTCACTACATGAGCGTCCCGAGCGTCCTCGTCGACAGTGATTTGATTGTCGTGCTTCCCCGCGCGTTAGCTGAGTTTTTTGTCGCACGCGGAGGCGTTCGAACCATCGAGCCGCCTTTCGAGATCGGGAGGTACGACCTCAAATACTACGAGCACAGAAGATATACCCAAGACCCAAAGGTCCAATGGCTGCGTGCCATCATTGTTGAGCTCTTCGCCACAGTGCCATTTCCCGTGAACACACGCGCGTAGCCGACCGCTATCCCTCTACTAAAGCGTCTGATCGTAAGGCAAGCGGCTTCTTGAGCCTGCGCTGGGATCGCAGTTCAAACTACTCGGGGGTCGTTCGCCGCGTTTGGCAGGATAGTCAAATCTCCATCTGCATTGCGCGTGATCGTGACTTGTTCGCCGTCGAGCAGCGCTGTTGCCTGGCCCTGCGTTACCAAGAGTGCCTCGAGCCGACGTGCGCCGCTCACGACATCAACGCCGTTTTCCGTCCGGGACAGGATTGGGTGGGACATATTGCTCCTCAGGCTTGGTTGGGGATGACCAAGCCCATCATCCCATATTGACAGTGCCCGATCGAAGGTTCGTGCACCCCTTCCCGAACCGCCCTTACCTGATAACTACTATTATCAGGTAAGGATTTTCAGCGCGACCAGCAGCGCGTCGAGGTTTTTCAATTGCGCGGCCAGCCGGGCGTTCTGGCCGGCATGGGTATCCCAGCCGCCTGTCTCCACCATCGCGATGCGCGGGCCGTCGGGCCGCTTCAGGAACGTGGCGGCCAGCTTGCCCAGTTCGGCAGGGTTCTGCCGGGTCCGGCCGGGGCCCGCCATGTCGCGCGCTTCCATGGCGGCGTCCCACAGCGCATGCAACTGCGCATCGGGTTCGTACAGTTGCTGGACGCGCAGCAGCAGGTCGTCCGAGGGCGGGGGCAGGGCGGATGGCGCGTACGAGGCGACCCGCCCCTGGCCGCGCAGCGCCAGCGGGACGGTGGGCGCCAGGGCAATCGCCTCGGCGTCCTTCCGGCCGGGCAGCATGCCCAGCAACCGGTTCAACCATCCGTCCTTGCGCTGGTAGGGCCGGACACCGCCGGTCTCCAGCACGTTCTGGCCGTCGAAGTGGGAGCGTTCCCGATAGGGGGAGGCAACGGCATGCAGGAACAGCGCCTGACCGGCGCGGTAGAACTCGCCGGTGGCCGCCAGCGAGGGATGCAGGGCGAAGCTGCCGTCCAGCCGTATCGCCTGGGCGGGATCGATGGCCAGTTCGCGCCGAAGCCCGGCATAGGCCGGATCCGCATAGGGAATCACGGTGTTCAGACCGTCGGCCGCACCACGTTGGATGATGAAGATGAAGCGCCGGTCGGTTTCGGCCCGCGCGAACAGCACGCGCGGCGCGAACACCGTGGCGGCCGTGGCAAGCGCGGCCTGTGTGAGCCAGCGGCGCCGGGGATGGTCGATGGTCATGGCTTCATCTCCTCAGGAACTCGGGCGACACCAGCAGCAGCGCCATCGCGGTGCGGCCGGACTCGGCGCGCGACAGCGCAGTGGCGGTGGCCTCGCCCAGCAGTCCGGGCAGCAGTCGGGGTGCCAACTGGCGCGCGTCCATGCCGGCGTCCGGCAGGCTGGCCAGGCGGCCCGCCAGCTCCACGCGCCGCATCAGCGCGTCGGGGGCGGCCCAACTGCCCGCCACGTCGTCGTAGCCGGCGGGCGAACCAGGACGCCACAGCGGCTGGCCCAGTTGCTGCATCAGGGCCGCCACCCGCACGCCTTGCAGGTCGGTGCGGCCCAACCCGCGCAGCGCGGATACCAGCCATTCCCAGGGCGTCTTGAACTTGGCGGGGGCGGGGCGCCAGGCTTGCGGGGACGCGATCAGCGCCTGGTAGACCGGCTTGAGTTCGCCGTCGTGATCGCGGTAGGCCCGGGCCAGCCGGTCGACGACCGCGGGTGGCGGATCGTCGGCCACGAAGTGACGGGCCAGCTTGGTGGCCACGTGGTGTGCCGTGGCATCGGCGCGCGCGAAATCGCGCATGATGGCGGCGGCCTGCTCCTGCCCGGCTTCGCCATAGCTGCGGCCCAGGACCTTGCGCGGGCCGGGCTCGTGGCGGTCGGCCTGGAACACGTAGCCCGTGCCTTCGTCCAGTTCGATGCCTGGCCTGGGCGTGTCGGGCGCGCCCAGGCCGGCCACCGACCAGCCAGTCAGGGCGCGCGCGAACTCCGTCACGTCTTCCTGGCCGTAGCCGCTGCGCACGCCCAGCGTGTGCAGCTCCATGATCTCGCGCGCCAGGTTCTCGTTCAGTCCGCGCTGCTGTGCCGGATTGCGCCGCGCGGCACGGGTCGCGGCCACGCTGCCGGGGCCGATCGAGGCGTTCTGGTTCAGGAACAGCAGCATCGCCGGATGACGCTCCACCGCCAGCACCATGTCCTCGAAACGGCCGAGCACGTGCGGGCGGATGGCCTCGGCCTCGAAGCTGCCGGCCAGCATCGCGACGGCGGGGTTCTCGACCGAGATGGCAAAGTGATTGGCCCAGAAGTGCACCAGCCGTTCGACGAAGGGCGTAGGCGCATCCAGCGCCGACAGCGCGCGCATGTCGATGGCATCCAGGTAATGCTGGCGCTGCGCCTTGCGCAGGGCGTCCCGGACCGGGGCCTGCTGGTCCGGGGGCGTGCCGCGTATCTCGCGCTGGCGGGCGACCACGTCGCGGACCAGGTCGCCAGAGGTCGGCAGTGGGTCCCAGGCTGGCGGGCGAGGCTCGTAGCGGCCGAGCTGTCCCCGCAGCCACTGTCTGCCATCGGCGGGCGCCGTGTCGTCGGGGCGCGCGCCCAGTCCGAAGCGGTTGAGGGCGATGCCGGGCATCGCGGGGTCATGTACGGCCATGCCTGCTCCCGTGGGTCCTGCCGTTGGACCCGCCGTTTCACGATTCTTTCGCGGCGCGGGGCGTGGGGGTGTAAGCGCGTGTAAGGCCGGCTGGCTTCTCGCGGCCAAGCGGGGTCACGCTGGTTCGTGCGTCTCCAGCCATTCTTTCAGCGCGGTATCGACGCGCGTCTGCCAGCCCGTGCCAGACGCCTTGAAACGTTCCACGACATCGCGCGAAAGCCGGATGGTGACCGGAACCTTGGTCGGGGTCTTTTGAGGACCACGCCGCCGGGTGCCGATTTTCTCCCGCAGGGATTCGGGAAGAACTTCGTGTGGGGAACCGAAGCGCTTCAGATCTTCCGCGCCAAGCTCCCGGACTTCTCCGGAGTCATCGGTCAACGGCCGTTTGTTTCTGCTCATAGGCTCGGACCTCGCGAGAGTTGGCCTTGCGCAGGCTGATGATGCGCACGCCCGTTGGGATTTCCATGAACACTGCAACGTGCAGCCGATGAGCGATGTAGCCGATGGCGACGTATCGGATTTCTCCATAGTCCCGGTGAATGTCGCGGGCGACCAGAGCCGTGTCGAAATCGAACTGCTCCATCAATTCGAACGGCAGTCCGCGCTCCTTGAGGTTGCGAGCGCTCCTGGCTGTGTCGTAGACCAGATCCACAGGATAATTTGTATGTACATTTTGGTCAATGTCAGCCTGTAGATATAAAGTCTGGCTAAGTGCGGGTAAAGCCCGCCGTGGACAGAAATGTCTCGACGGGTCAGTCTGGCTGCTGGTCGCACACCGCCTGCGCATCGGCATAGGGAACGACGGTTTCCGGGGCGGCCATCATGGTCGAGCCGCCCGCTGCGTGCCACTGTCGCACGGATTGGCCTTCCTGGTAGGACACGGCATAGACCCGGCCCTGGCACAGTTCGTCCAGGCGCTGGTCGAGACGGGCGCGCAGCGCCGCGGGGGAGTCGCCGGGCTGGCCGACGACCCGGACGGCGCGCGCGCCCGGACCCAGTTCCGTTTCGATCGCCAGTGGTTCGGCGGCGGCCGTGCTGGCGGCCAGGCAGCCGCCCCAGGCCAGCATGCGCCATATCGTTCGTATCGTCATCCCGCGTCTCCTTGCCTGCGATGCGGAGCAACGATACGTGGGCGGGGAGCCGCCGGCAAGCGGCGGGCTTACTCGTCGGCCTTGATCCCTTCCGCCCGGATCAGGTCGCCCCACTTCTTGGCGTCCTTGCGGCCCAGGTCGTCGAATTCCTTGGGCGTGGTGGGCGACAACTCGACCCCGCTCGATTCGGCATAGGCCTTCAGCTCGGGCGAGGCCAGCACCTTGCGGACGGCGGCGTTCAACGCGGCGACCTTGTC
Source organism: Pigmentiphaga kullae (assembly GCF_004216695.1). GTDB lineage: Bacteria > Pseudomonadota > Gammaproteobacteria > Burkholderiales > Burkholderiaceae_B > Pigmentiphaga > Pigmentiphaga kullae. Next base: position 222,021 of record NZ_SGXC01000001.1, on the reverse strand, counting down.
GGCCGGGGTTTCCTTGGGCGCGTACAGGCCGTACCAGTTGTTGGCGTAGACGTTGGGCACGCCCAGTTCGTCGAAGGTCGGGACGTCGGGAAGCAGGGGCGAGCGCTTGGGTGCGGCGATGGCGAGCGCCCTGGCCTTGCCCGCCTTGATGTTCGACATCAGGCCGGAGATGTCGCCGATGAAGCCGTCGACCTGTCCACCTATGGTGTCGGTGATGGCGGGCGCGGCGCCCTTGTAGGGCACGTGCAGGACGTTGGCCTTGGTCGACAGCTTCAATTGCACGATGGCCATGTGCGGCATGCTGCCCACGCCGGAGGAGGCCATCGTGACGCCTTTCTGCGTCTTGGCGCGCGCGACGAAATCCTTGGCGGTCTTGCTCGGGTGGCCGGGGCCGACGATCAGCACTTCGGGCGTGGAGACCAGCAGCGAGACCGGCGCGAAGTCCTTGACGGGATCGTAGATCAGCTTGGGGTACAGGGCGGGATTGATCGAGATCGCACCCACCGAGCTCAGGAACAGCGTCTGGCCGTCGGGCCGCGCGCGGGCCACCTGGCTGGCGGCGATGGCGCCATTGCCGCCCGGCTTGTTTTCGATGACCACGGTCTGCTTGAGTTCTTTTTCGAGCTGGGTGGCGACGACGCGCGCGAGCGAGTCGGCGGGGCCGCCGGGCGGGAAGGCGACGACGATGCTGGTGACGGACTGGGCCTGCGCGCCGAAGGCGGCCAGGCCCAGCAGGGCCGCGGCGAGCGGCGCGAGGGCGTGGAAACGGGTCGGATGGAACATGGTGTTCTCCTTTATCGTTTTGGAGACCGGGGTACGGGCGTTCAGCCGCCGAGGGCACCCTGGGTATTGACGAACAACGAGTAGATCGACGTGCAGGACGCCATGAACAGGCGGTTGCGATGCTTGCCGCCAAAACACAGATTCGCGCAGCGCTCGGGCAGGGCGATGCGGCCCAGGAGTTCCCCCCGGGGCGAGTAGACGCGGACCCCGTCGAGCTCGGGCGTGCCCATGCCCCAGCCGCACCAGAGGTTGCCTTCGACGTCGACGCGAAAGCCGTCGGGCGTGCCGTCGGCGGCGTCGAACAGCACGCGCTGCGGGCCCAGCCGGCGGCCGTCGTCCGATACGTCGAATACCAGGACGTTGCGGGGGCGGGCGCGCGATTCGATCACGTACAGCTGTTTCTCGTCGGGCGAGAAAGCCAGCCCGTTGGGGCCGTTGACGGTGTCGCAGACCAGCTCGACCGCGCCGCTGTTCGGGTCGATGCGATAGATGGCGGCGGGAATTTCCTGTTCGGCCTTCTCGCCCTGGTAGTAGCCGATGATGCCGAAGGGCGGGTCGGTGAACCAGATCGAGCCGTCGGATTTCACGACGACGTCGTTGGGCGAATTCAGGTGTTTGCCCTGGTAGCGGTCGGCCAGCACGGTGATGCGGCCGTCGTGTTCGGTGCGGGTGACGCGGCGCCCCTGGTGCTCGCAGGTGACCAGGCGCCCCTGGCGGTCGCGCGTATTGCCGTTCGCGTGGCCGGACACGGTACGCCAGGCGTGCGTCTGCCCGGTGATCTCGTCCCAGCGCATGATGCGGTCGTTGGGCACGTCGCTCCACAGCAGGCAGCGGGCATCGCCGAACCACACCGGCCCTTCGGCCCAGCGGCATCCCGTGGCCAGGCGCTCGACGGCCGCCAGCGGCAGCGTGAGCTTCTCGAATCGCGGATCCAGCGCGATGACGGCCGGATCGGGATAGCGCACGGGGGTGTCAGTCGCAGCGCGCACTCATGCCTCCGTCGACCACGATCTCGGTGGCGGTGATGAAGCGGGCTTCGCTGGATGCCAGGAACAGCGCGGCGTTGGCGGTATCCAGTCCGTCGCCCATGAAGGGCAGGGGGATGCGCGACTGGCGTTGCGCCAGCAGCTTTTCGACGTCGCCCCCCGCGCGTTGTCCGGCCAGCCGGACTTCGACCATGGGAGTGTGCATCTGGCCCGGAATGACCGTGTTGCAGCGGATGTTTTTCTTGGCGTATTCCAGCGCCACGACGCGCGACAACTGGATGACGCCGGCCTTCGCGCTGGAGTAGCCGACCTGGGCCGAGCCGGTCCAGCGCGTGCCCGAGGTCGAGGCGATGTTGACGATCGCGCCGCCGCCCTGTTCCTCCATCAGCGGCAGCACGTGGCGGCAGCCCAGGTAGACGCTCTTCAGGTTGAAGTCGATCTGCGCGTCCCACGCCGCCTCGTCCAGATCCACCGGGCCGCCCTTGCGCGAACCGCCCACGTTGTTGACCAGGATGTCCACGCCGCCCCAGGTGTCCACGCAGGCGCGCACCATGTCTTGGACTTCATCCGACGAGGTGACGTCGCAGCGCCAGATGGCGATCTCGCCGCCGATCTCGCGCACGCGGGCCACGGTTTCTTCCATGGCCGCGGGGTCGCGGTCCACCGCGAAGACGCGCGCGCCTTCCTGCGCGAAACGGTAGGCGATGGCGCGGCCGTTGCCCCAGCCGGGGCCGACGCTGCCCGCGCCGGTGACGATCGCTATCTTGCCTTGCAGGCGGCCAGTCATGGTGTGTCTCTCGTATCTGGTGATAGGTGTAAGTGGATCAACGTCCGAATTCGACGGTGCTGCCATCGGGCGTGGGAATCTCGAAGACGCTCAGCGTCATCGAGATCAGGGTGTAGTAGCCGGCCATGCCGACCAGGTCGACGACGCCGTCCTTGCCCAGGATCTCCAGGGCCTCCTGGTAGAGCGCGTCCGGGACCTGCCGCGTTTCCACCAGTTCGCGCACGAAGCGGTAGACGACCGATTCGTCCCGCTGGGCGAACACGGGCGTGGCGCCGGCGCGGATCTGCTCGGCCACCTCCGCGTCCAGCCCCGCCTTCAGGGCGATGGGGTGGTGCGCCCACCATTCGAAAGGCGCGCGCCACAGCGCGGCCATGGTCAGGATGGCCAGTTCGGACAGGCGCGGCGGCAGGCTGGAGTCGTAGCGGCAATACTGGCCCAGGGCCTGTGCGTGTTCGGCCAGGCCGGGGCGGTGCAGCCAGATCGCCAGCGGTCCGCGCACCTTGCCGCGCGGGCCCGAGGCGATGGCGTCGTAGACGCGGCGCTGGTGTTCGGACATCTGTTCGACGTCGGGGGGATTGAGTCTAGGCATGGTCGGGTCTCCTGGTGTCCTGGGCGAAGTGGAACACGCGCCGTGTCATTGCGCGAACCGGAACAGTTCCTGCGGGTTGTCCGCCAGGATGCGCTGGCGCGTGGCCGCATCGGGGCACAGCCGCAGGAAGGTGTTCAGCAGTTCGCCGTCGTCGGGCATGTCGCCGCGCACGTTAGGATGCGGCCAGTCGGTGCCCCACAGCAGGCGCTCGGGCATGGACTCCAGCAGCGCCGACACCAGCGGCTCGGCATCCTGGAACGGCCGCTTGCCGCTGCTGGAGGTGCGGTCCAGTCCGGAGATCTTCACCCAGGCACCGGGATGGTCGCGTAGCGCGAGCAAGGCCCGGAAGGCCGAACCCTGCGTGCCTTCGGCGGCGGCCACACGTCCCATGTGATCGATCACGAATGGAACGGGCAGCGTCCTGAGCCTGGGCAGCAAGCCTTCGAGCGAGGCCTGGTCCGAATGGATGCAGACGTGCCATCCGAAGGGTGCGATGCGGGGCACGATGCGGGCCAGTTCGTCCCAGCCGGCGTTGGCCAGGTGGGCCACGAAATTGAAGCGCACGCCGCGCACGCCACGGCGGTCGAGTTCGGCGATGCGGGCCTCGTCGGTGGCCGGATCCAGCAGGGCGATCGCCCGGTACTGGCCCGCGCCGCGGTCCAGCGCATCGAGCGTGACCGACAGGTCATAGCCGTGGCAGCCCGGATGCACGATGACCCCGCGCTCGAATCCCAGCCGCCGGTGCAGGTCGCGCAGCCGTTCGAAGGGCGCGTCGGGCGGCGTGTAGGGACGGTCGTCGGCGTAGGGGAAGACGTCGGCGGGGCCGAAGACGTGGAAGTGGGTGTCGCAGGCGCGCGCCGGCAGGGAGTCGGCGGGAGGCGAGATCTTGGCAAGGGGGGGAGCGCAGTCGGGCATGGCGGGGTAGCGGTGAACGTCAACCTCGCATCATGCGCAAGCCCCCCGGGCCGAGCAATGCGCCCAGCCTGACTTCTGATATAGGAAAAACGTATACCATTGCATCCATGGACCTCCGGCAAATCCGCTACTTCATCGTCGTCTGCGAAATGCGCAGCCTTTCCCGCGCGGGCGAGGTGCTGGGCGTCTCGCAGCCTTCGCTCAGCCGGCAGATCCAGCTGCTGGAAGCCGAACTGCGCCACCATCTGCTGGTGCGCACCGGCCGGGGCGTGGAGCCCACCGAGGCCGGGCTGCGTTTTCTGGAGCACGCCAAGACGCTCGATGCCATGGCCCAGCACGCGCGCCAGGACATGCGCGCCTTTCGCGCCGCCGCGCAGGACAAGGTGCGGCTGGGCATGCCGCACCGGGTCGCGCGCCGCATGGCGCCGCACATCGTGCAGTCGTTCCGGCGCCTGCATCCCGATGCCGCGCTGACGCTGGCCGAGGGCCTGAGTTCCGAGATGAACGAATGGCTGGTCAAGGGCAGGGTGGACCTGGCGCTGCTGTACGACCCGCCGTCCTCGTCCCTGCTGCGGTTCGAATCCATCTACCGCGAGGACCTGGTGCTGGCCTACGGCAAGGCCTGCCGGCCCGTGCCGCCGCCGCGCGTGCGCGCGCGGGACCTGGGCCGCTATCCGCTGGTGCTGCCCAGCGCGCCCAATACCATCCGCGCGCTGGTGGACCGCACCTGCCGCGAAGTGAACGTGACGCTGGACGTGGTGGCCGAGGTGGACGTGGTGCACACCATCCTCGAGACCATGGCCAAGGAAGGCATGTTCACCATCATCCCGCGCTCGGCGCTGAGCGACATGGCGGGCCAGGATTTCCTGGCCTTCTCGTCCATCGTCGAGCCGGTCATCATGAACAACCTGACCCTGGCCACGCCGGCCAGCGGCCCGCTGCCTGCGCTGGCGGAGGCGACCGCGCAGATCATCCGCGGGCTGGAGATGAAGCAGTTCTTCGCGTAGCGCGGCCCTGTACCGGCAGGCCTACGCCATCGCCTCCGGCCCGAAGAACTCATACCGCGTCTGCGTCTCCGGCACGCCCAGCTCCTTCAGGTAGCGCTGCACGTTGCGCATGAAGGGCTTGGGACCCAGGAAGTAGACGTCGACGTCGCGATCCTGCGGCAGCCATTGCGCCAGTTGTTCCTTGGTCAGCAGGCCGACCGCATCGGGTCGCTGCGCCGTCTCGCCGGCCTCGTCGTAGCAATAGAAGCGCTTGAGCTGCGGGAACTTGCCGGCCGCGGCATCCACGTAGTCGCGGAAGGCGTGCACGGCCTGGTTGCGGGCGCAGTGGATGAAGTGGATGGCGCGCGATCCGCCCAGGGCCGCTTGCAGCATGGCCAGGGTGGGGGTGATGCCGACGCCGCCGCTGATCAGCACCAGCGGCTTGTCGCTGGCCTGCAGCGTGAAATTGCCCGACGGCGGAAACAGGTCCAGCGTGTCGCCTTCGCCGATCCTGTCATGCAGGTGGTTGGAGACGACGCCGTCACCCTGGCGCTTGACGCTGATGCGGTACTCGCGGCCGTTGGGCGGCGCGGACAGCGAGTAGTTGCGGCGGACTTCCTCGCCGTCTACGACCAGCTTCAGGCCGATGTATTGGCCGGGCTGGAAGTCCAGCAGCGAACCGCCGTCGGCGGGCACGAGGTAGAACGAGGTGATCTCCTGGCTTTCCTGTTCCTTGCGGGCTACGCGGAAGGCGCGCGCGCCGCGCCAGCCGCCGGCGGCCTTTTCCTGGGTGGCGTAGCACTGTTCCTCGGCGCCGATCAGCAGCGTCGCCAATTGCTGGTAGGCCGCGCCCCAGGCTTCGATGACTTCGTCGGTGGCGACGTCGGGACCGAGTACTTCGCGGATGGCGCGCAGCAGGCAGGCGCCGACGATGGGATAGTGTTCGGGCAGGATCTGCAGTCCGACGTGCTTGTTCACGATGCGGCCGACCAGCCCGCCCAGGGGCGTGAGGTCGTCGATGTGGCGCGCGTAGGCCAGCACGCCGTTGGCCAGCGCGCGCGGCTGGTCGCCGCTGGCCTGGTGGGCCTGGTTGAACAGAGGCCGGACTTCCGGGTACTCGGCTAGCATCAGGCGGTAGAAATGGGTGGTCAGGGCTTCGCCGCCGGTTTCCAGCAGCGGGACAGTGGCCTTGATGATGGCTCGTTGTTGAGCGGACAGCATGGTATCTCCTGCAAGAGCGGCCGGCCGGGAAAGGGGACGGCCTTCGCTTTTCCTCATTCAAGATACGTGCCAGGCCGATGCTCGCGGCGCTGCGCCATTTTCCGATGGTGTGGGTCATAATGACCTACAATCTTTATGTGTCTTTATGACTTTGTGTTGGTCAAAATGACTTCAAATGCCCTGCTGCACGCACTTGTTCCACTGGTGGATGACCTGGCGCGAGACCTCGCCGAAGGGGAACGCTATCGGCGCCTGCTGGAAGCCGTGCGCACCCTGGTTCCTTGCGATGCAACAGCCCTGCTGCGGCTGGATGGCGAATGGCTGGTGCCGCTGGCCGTTGACGGCCTGAGCAGCGACACGTTGGGCCGCCGTTTCAAGGTGGACGAGCATCCCCGCTTCCAGTTGCTGCTCCAGTCCGACGGTCCCACGCGCTTTCCGGCCGGAAGCCGCCTGCCCGACCCCTACGACGGCTTGGTCGAAGGGATGGAAGGCGAGCAGCTGGAAGTGCACGATTGCCTGGGCTGTGTCCTGCGGGTGGGCGAGCGCCCCTGGGGTCTGCTGACGCTGGACGCGATGGAGGCCGGGCGTTTCTCGGCGCACGACCTGGACGCCTTGCAGACCTTCTCCAGCCTGGCCGCGGCGACGGTCAGCGTGGCCGACCGGTTGCAGCTACTGGCCTCGCGCGCCAGCGACGAGCACCAGCGCGCCGAGATCTATCGCGCGGCGGCGGCCGAAACCGCGCCGCGTCCGCTGCTGGGACACAGCGCCGTCATCCGGCGGCTGCTGGACGAGGTGCGCACCGTGGGCGCCAGCGACCTGACCGTGCTGGTCACCGGCGAGACCGGCGTCGGCAAGGAACTGGTGGCCCAGGCATTGCACGCGGCCTCGGCGCGGGCGATGCGGCCGCTGGTCAGCATCAACTGCGCGGCCCTGCCCGAGGCGTTGGTGGAAAGCGAGTTGTTCGGCCACGTCAAGGGCGCGTTCTCGGGCGCGGTGGGCGACCGGCGCGGCAAGTTCGAACTGGCCGACGGCGGCACCCTGCTGCTGGACGAGGTGGGCGAACTGCCGCTGGCGGTACAGGCCAAGCTGCTGCGTGTGCTGCAAAGCGGGCAGTTGCAGCGCCTGGGCTCGGACCGCGAGCATCACGTGGACGTACGGCTGATCGCGGCGACCAACCGCGACCTGGCCGAGGAAGTCCGCAAGGGGCGTTTCCGCGCCGACCTCTACCACCGCCTGAGCGTCTACCCGCTGCGGGTGCCGCCCTTGCGCGAACGGGGCCGCGACGTGCTGCTGCTCAGCGGCGCCTTCCTGGACGAAAACCGCTCGCGCCTGGGGCTGCGCAACCTGCGCCTGGCCGCCGAGGCGCAGGCGGCCCTGCTGGCCTACGACTGGCCGGGCAACGTGCGCGAGCTGGAACACCTGATCAGCCGCAGCGCGCTGAAGGCACTATCCCGGCAGACGCCGCGTCCGGCCATATTGACGCTGACCGTGGCGGACCTGGGGCTGGAGGAAGGAGAGGCCGTGCCCCCCGTTTCCGCGCACGACAACCCGGCGGCCGCTCGCGCGCGCGTTCCCGCGCAGCCGCTCAAGCAGGCGGTCGAGGGCTACCAGCGCGGCCTGATCGCCGCGGCCCTGCGCCGCCATGGAGACAACTGGTCGGCGGCCGCGCGCGAACTGGGCGTGGACCGGGCCAACCTGGCTCGCCTGGCCGCCAGGCTGGGACTCAAGTCGGCGGCTACCGAGCCCTGACGAACCCGGCGGCGCAAGCGGAAAAGGAAAGGACATGGACCTGCAAAGCCTGAAGACCTTCGTCGCATGCGTCGAGGAAAAAAGCCTGAGCCGTTGCGCCGACCGGCTGAACGTCGTGGCCTCGGCGGTGAGCAAGCGGTTGGCAGAGCTCGAGCGCGAGCACGGCGTATCGCTGCTGCGACGGACCGGCCGGGGCGTCGAGCCCACGGCGGCGGGAGAGGCGCTGTACCGTCATGCGACCTCGCTGCTGTCGGCAGCCCGCCAGTTGGAGCGGACCCTGGCGAGCTTCCGCGACGACGGCGAGTCCCACATCCGGATCGCCGCATGCCGGTCGGTCGTGCTGCAGTACCTGCCGCGCGCCATCAGCCTGCTGCGCCGCGTCTGCCCGGGTCATCGCGTCGACATCGTGGAGGCATCCAGCGTGGAGATCCCGGCGCTGGTCACCCAGGGAGAAGCGGAGATCGGAATCTATCACGCGCCGTTCCCGCCCCCGGGCCTGCACTTCGTGGAGTACCGCCGCGAACGGGTCGCGCTGGTCGTCCCGAGAGGGCACGCGCTGGCGCGTGGCGGTCCGGTGCGTTTCTTCGATACGCTGGACCATGACTACGTCGGCTATTTCCCGCGCCACGATCTGGCCAACTTCCAGCGATTGATCGGCGAAAACCTGCCCCGGCCCATCAACGTCAGCGCGCAGGTCTCCAATCCCGAGGCGCGCTGCATGCTGGTGCGCGAGGGGCTGGGCCTGGCCCTGATGGCCGAGGGGTTGGCGCGGACCTATGCCGACCGGACGGGGGTGGAGGTCGTCGCGCTGGCGGACGAATGGGCCGGCCGCCAGATCTGGATGGCATGCGTCGATCCCGCGGCCCTGCCCGAGGGCGCACGCGAACTGTTCGCTCGCCCCCAGGCCTGAGGCCCGCGCTCAGCCCCGCTTGAGCAGCAGGCCGCCATCGACCGGAAACAGTACGCCGGTGACGTAGCGCGCTTCGTCCGAGGCCAGGAAAAGCGCCGCGTTCGCGACGTCGGCGGCTTCGCCCATGTAGCCCATGGGCACCAGCGCATCGCGCTCGCGGCGGATCACTTCGCGGGGGACGCCAGTTTCCTCCGCGCGTCGCTCGATGGCCATGGGCGTGTCGATCAGGCCCGGCAGGATCGCGTTGGCGCGCACGCCGTGCTTCGCGTTCTCGAACGCGATGTGCTGGGTGAGCGTGTTGACCGCGCCCTTGCTGGTCTTGTACGTGACCGTGGGCCGGCCCGACAGCGACGACGTGGACGACACGTTGATGATGCAGCCGGACCGCTGGGCGATCATCTGCGGCAGTGCGTGCTTGCACATCAGGAACATGCCGGTCAGGTTGGCGTCGATGATGCGCTGCCACGACTCCAGCGACAGTTCGTCGGTGCGGGCATCGCCCTTGGAGAAGCCGACGTTGTTGTGCAGGATGTCCACGCGCCCCCATCGTTCGACGCAGGACGCCACCACTCGGCGGCAGTCGTCCTCGCGGGTGATGTCGGCAACCGCCACCTCTGCGGGAGCGCCCAGCGCGCGCACCGCCGCCATCGTGTCCTGCGCCCACGCGTCGTTGATGTCCACCAGCAGAAGCCTGGCACCTTCCCGCGCGAAGCGCTCGGCGGTCGCGCGCCCATTGCCCATCGTCGTGCCCGGGCGCTGGCCCGCGCCCACGATGATGGCCGTCTTGCCAGCCAGACGTTGGCCGTTCGTCGTCATGTTCAGTCCTTCAAGTGGTGGTGATCTTGCCGTCGTGGATGACCTGGCGCCAGCGCGCCTGCTCGGACTGGCGGAAGGCGCGCATCTCCTGCGGCGTGCCGGCCGCCACCTTCATGCCGTCGGCCGAGACCCGCGACTTGTAGCCGGGATCGTTGGCGGCCTTGTTCAAGGCGCCGTTCAGCGCGGCGACGATGTCGGGCGGCGTGCCCGCCGGAGCCAGGATCGCGTACCAGACCTCGGCCGAGTAGCCGGGCACCAGTTCGGCGATGGTGGGAATGCCGGGATAGGCCGGCGTGCGTTCGCGCGAGGTCAGCGCGACGGCTTGCAGCGTGCCTTCCTCGACGTATTTCGCGACGCCGCCCGCGGTGGCGAAAACGAAGTCCAGGCGGCCGCCGACCAGGTCGGTGTAGGCCTGCGCCGCGCCCTTATAGGGGATGTGGGTCAGGTCGACGCCGGCCTTCATCTTGAACAGTTCCGCGGCCAGGTGGACGGCCGAGCCGTTGCCCGAGGAACCATAGGTCAACTTGCCCGGATTGGCCTTGGCGTAGCGGATGACCGCGTCCAGCGTCTTGAAGCGGCTCTTCGGATGCGTGACCAGCACGTTCGGCCCGACGCAGATCAGGCCGATGTCGCTGAAGTCGCGGTCGGTGTCGTAGGGCAGGTCCTTGACCAGCGTGTCGTTGATGGCCAAGGCAGTGGTCGTCAGCAGCAGCGTATAGCCGTCGGGCTTCGCCTTGGCGACGATGTTCGAGCCGATGACGGTGCCGCCCCCCGGCCGGTTGTCGACCACGATGGATTGCCCCAGCGCCTCGGACATGGCGGCGGCCAGGGAGCGTCCGACGACGTCCGTGCCGCCGCCCGGCGTGAAGGGAACGACGAGGCGCAGGGCGCGAGTGGGGAAGTCCTGGGCGCCTGTTTCGGATGCCAGGGCGGGGATGCCGGGCAGCGCGCCGGACGCGGCGGTGGCGCCCAGCAGGCCCAGCATGCGGCGCCGGCTGGTCGAGGTGTGGCTCATGATGTCCCTCCTATGTGCTGTTCTGATCAGGGCATCATAGGAAGCGGCGCCGCCGCCGGCGTGAAATTCAGGAACGGAAGCGGTTCCCGGATTTCACGTTGGGCCGAGTCAATCCGTCCGATACCGCTCGATGAACTCCGGATCGAACTCCACGCCCCAGCCCGGCCCCTGCGGCAGGGCGTAATGGCCGTTCTCGATCGCACCGCGCCCGATCAGCATCTGGTGGAAGATCGGGTCGCGGTCGGGATGGTGCGTCTCGACGTAGGTGCCGTTCTCCACCGCGGCCAGCAGGTGCGAGCCCACCATGGGTTCGCCGTGGTGGCCCATCTGCACGCCGAAGCAGGCCGCCATGCGGGCCACGCGCAGCCAGGCGGTGGGGCCGCCGCCCCAGCTCGCGTCCAGGTTGCAGACGTCGATGGCGGCGTCCAGCATCAGGTCGCGGCAGTCCTGGGTGGTGATCTCCGACTGGCCGGCGGCGATGGGCATGCCCGTCTGCGCGCGCAGCAGGGCGAGGTCGCGCCGGTCGTCGTCCCAATGGCAGGGTTCCTCGAACCAGCGCAGGTCCAGGTCCGCCGCCTGCCGGCAGAAGGCCAGAGCCTGGGTGCGGCTCCAGGCGCGGTTGGCATCGGCGAACAGCAAGAAATCGTCGCCACCGGCGCGCCGCGCTGCCCGCGTGCGTGCCAGGTCTTCTTCGACCTCGCGGCCGCCCACCTTGAATTTGCAGCCGGCCAGCCCCAGGGCGCGGTATTCCTCCATCTCGGCGCCGTAGTCTTGCGGCGCGTAGCCGTCGCGGTACTGGCCGCCGATGGCGACGATGGGCAGCGTGTGGCGCGCGCCGCCCCACAATTGGTACAGGGGCAGCCCGGCGCGCTTGCCCAGCAGGTCCCACAGCGCGCTGTCCACGCAGGCCACGGCGCGCACGGCAGCCCACTTGTCGCGGCCGCCGCGATGGGTGGACGTCCACATGCGCGACCACAGGGTTTCGATGGCGGTGGGGTCCTGGCCGATCAGCAGGGGGGCCAGTTCCCGGTCGACGATCTCGCGCGCCTGGCGATGGACGTCGAAATTGCCTTCGCCGTTCACGCAATGGCCGACCAGGCCCTCGTCGGTATGGATGCGGGTAACGATGGCGTTCTTGCGCGGCACGCTGTAGACGCTGCCGCCATAGTCGCGATTGAGCGCGATGGTCAGCAGGATGGTTTCGACGCGGACGATTTTCATGCGGGGTTCCTGCGTGGGGGCGGCCGGGGCCGCGATCATTGCTTGGGGATGCCGGCGCGCTCGACCAGTTCGATGTAGGTGCGGGCTTCGGTCGGGATCATCTGCGCGAGCTGTTCGCCGTCCAGGACCTGGGCTTCGCCGAAGGTCTCGGTCAGCCTGGCGACGTTGTCGGGCGTGGCCATGACGGACTTCGTCGTCTGGCGCAGCGTGCGCAGCACGTCGGCGGGCGTGCCGGCCGGCGCGAACAGGCTGATCCAGTTGACGACCTCCACGCCCGGTACGCCGGCCTCGGCGGCGGTGGGCACGTCGGGCAGCTTGCTGTCGCGCCGCGATCGCAGGATGGCCAGCGGCCGGACCTTGCCGGCCTCGATGTTGCGCAGCTGATTGGTGAGCGAGTCGAACATGACCTGCACGTGCCCGCCGGCCAGGTCGGTGGCGGCGGGGGCGCCGCCCCGGTAGGGGACGTGGACCATCTTGGTGCCGGTACGGGCCTGGAACAACTCGCCGCCGAAATGCTGGACGGTGCCTATGCCCGACGAGGCGTACGACAGCTTGCCGGGGTTGGCCTTGGCGTAGGCCACGAGTTCGGCCAGCGTGCGGATGGGAAGCTGGCTGTTGACCACCACGACCTGGCCGGGCGTGACGATGCCCCAGACCGGCGCGAGATCCTTGACCGGGTCGTAGGGCAGCTTCTCGTACAGCGCGGCCGCGAATGAGATGGGCGAGGCCGTGGTGACCAGCAGCGTGTGGCCGTCGGGCGCCGCCTTGGCCACGTAGTTGGCGCCCACGGTGCCGCCGGCGCCGGAGCGGCTTTCGACGACGACGTATTTGCCCCAGGCCTGTTCCAGGTTCTGCGCGACGAGGCGGCCGACGTACTCGACGGGCGATCCGGGCGGGAAGGGGTTGATGACGTGCACGCCCTTGGACGGAAAGTCGGGGCGGGGCTGGGCGTGGGGCGCCCCGCAGGCCAGCAGCGCCGCGAGGGCCAGCGCGGGAGCCAGCAAACGTTTCATGGGTGTCTCCTGTCGTCATGGGACGCCATGGGCGGCGTCCTGGAAGCCAGGCAGTATCATCGTCCGGGGCGGCCTGGGGCAACGGGCCGGTACCCTATATGGAATATAGGTAATAGCCTATTGGAGGATGCATGATCAGCCTGTCCCCGCGCGGACTCGAAGTGCTGGTGGCGGTGGCCGAGACCGGCAGCTTCGCCGGCGCGGCCCAGCGCCTGGACATCGCCCAGCCGTCGGTCAGCCAGCACATCCAGGCCCTGGAGCGCCGGGCGGGGGCGGCCCTGTTCCTGCGCCAGCGCGGCCGGCGCGCCACGCTGACCGAGGCGGGCGAGCGCGTGCTGGCGCATGCCCGCGCGGTGCTGGACGACGCGGCGCGGCTGTCCGAGGATCTCGGCGGCGACCGCCCGGCCGGGGAGCGGCGCATCGTCCTCGCCTGCCAGCGACCGGTGGCCAACTCGGTGCTGCCGCCCGCGCTGGCCGGATTCGCCCGCGAGCATCCCGAATACGAACTGGCCATGGTGGCCGGTACGCTGGACGAAGTCCTGGCGCAACTGCGCGACGGCAGCGCCGACCTGGGGTGCTTCCTGAGCCGGTGGCCGCCGGAGGGCGTGGCCGGCCGGACCATAGGCGTCGAGCGCTTCGCCCTGGTGGCCGCGCCCTCCCATCCTTTGGCGGGCCGCGTCGCGGTACCGCCGCGCGAGCTGGCCCGGCACAAGTTCGTGCGGGCCGCGCATCGCTCGGGTTTCTCGGTCCATATGGCCGACATGCTGCGCGCCGCCGGCATCGCCGGCACGCCGGTGGCCTCGCGCGCCACCGAGTCGGGCATGGTGCGGGAGCTGACGGCGGCGGGCGTGGGCATCTGGTGCGTGCTGGCCAGGACGGTCCGGCAGGACATCGAATCGGGCCTCCTGGCCGAGCTGTCGCCCGGCGGGCCGCCCATGACGATGGGATTGTGGCTGGCCCATGACGACCGGCGGCCGTTGTCGGCGGCCGCCCGGAGCCTGGCGGACTACATCGAGGCCTGCGCCACGCTCGAGCGCGAGGCGCCCCGCGCATCGTCGTGATTGGCAGGGCCGCCTTCCGTTGGTATCGTAGGTCCGACGGGGGCGCCGTGCGATCCGCGGCCTTCCCGTCCCGCCTCCGGATCCTCGCCCGCCCAGCGGGCCGCCTCACGCGCGCCGCCGCGTCCGCCACACCAGGGAGATCAGCATGGAAGGACCCTCTACCGAAAAGCTCCGCTGCATCCTGCTTGCCACCGATCTGAGCGCCCGCTGCGACCGCGCCCAGGACCGGGCCGTACAACTGGCGCGCGAGCATGGCGCCAAGCTGGTCGCCGTGTGCGTGAACGAGACATCGCTGGGCGACGTGCTGACCGCCCGGCGCAGCCAGGTGGTCGACCGCAATGCCGCCGAACGGCGCTTCCGGGCCGGTCTGGGCAGCGCCGATGTCCAGGCCGAGCTGGTGCTGGAACCGGGGCACGCGGTCGAGGTCATCCGCAAGACGGCCGAGGCGCGCCATTGCGATCTCATCGTCACCGGCGTGGCCCGCGACGAGACCCTGGGCCGCCTGCTGCTGGGCACCACGGTCGAGAAGCTGGCGCGCGAGGCCGTGCAGCCCATCCTGGTCGTGCGCGAACGCCCCCATCATGACTATCGCGACTTCGTTGCCGCCGTCGATTTTTCGGAAGGGTCGCGCCAGGCCCTGCAGGCGGCGCTGACCTTGTTTCCGGATGCGCGCCCGCTGTTGTTCCATGCCTTCTTCACCCACCAGGCCCATGCCGAGGCGGCGGTGGTGGAACAGGCAAGGGCGAGGGCCGACAACGAGGTGGCCGAGTTCATGAAGCGCAACGCGGCGCTGTTGAACCGGCCCGACATCGAATGGAAGATCGAGCACGGCCTGCCCGAGGACGTGCTGCCCGACTATGTGGCGCGCCATCCCACCGAGCTGCTGGTGGTGGGCACCCACGGCCGCACGGGCATCCTGCGCACGGCCATCGGCAGCGTGGCCGAACAACTGATCCAGCACACGCCCTGCGACGTGCTGATCGTGCGCCAGCGGCAGCCCTAGCCTGCGCGCCGCCCGTATTCGCCGGGCGGCACGCCCGCCCAGCGGCGGAAGGCGCGGGCGAATATCTTTTCCGAGCCGTAGCCGACCAGTTCGGCCACGTCGGCCAGGCGCACCGACCCCAGCCGCAGCCGTTCGGCGGCCCGCTCCATGCGGCGCGCCGTCAGGTACGAGATCGGCGAGACGCCCACCAGTTCCCGGAAGCGCGCGCTGAAACGCGAGCGCGACATGCAGACTTCGTCGGCCAGCGAGGGCAGGCTCCAGGGCTTTTCGGGCCAACGGTGCATCAGCATGATGGCCTGGGCGATCTTGGGATCGGCCAGGCCGCGCAGCCAGTTCGGTTCGGTGTCGCGGTGCCGCAGCAGGTAGGCGCGCAGCACGTGCACCATCAGCAGGTCGCCCATGCGCGCGGCCGACAGCTTCCAGCCCGGCTGGCGGTTCAGGCTTTCTTCGATGAACAGGCGCATGGTGGGCGCCAGGCACGAGGCCAGGTTCACGTCGTCCTCGCGCAGATGGATCAGGCCGGGCAGGAAGCGCAGCACGGTGTTCTGGCCGACGGGGCCATAGTCGACGATGGTGGTGAAGAGTTCGGTGGGCGTGCCGCCTTCGCCGTGCGTGAACACCAGCGGCTTTTCCCCGCGTTCGCGCATGCCGTGCGCGGCCAGTACCTCGGCGAAGGGAACGGGCGCGAGCCCCGGCTCGGACGAGATGGTGTGCCGGCCGCCGCGCGGCAGCACGACGAGGTCGCCCGCGGGCACCCGCACGGGCGCCATGCCTTCGGGCTGTATCCAGTAGGGCGCGCCCCGGGCGATGCGGAACATCGCGCCCTGCAGGCCCGTCGATTCCAGCGACCATGGGGCATGCAGCGTGAAGCGGCCGGTCGTGGCGCTGTCGGCCCGGCAGCCGGACAGGACCTCGCTCAATACATCCACTTCCTTCTCCGTCGATCGCGCAGCGTCGATTTTATCGGCAGGCGGGACGAATTGCGCCCTAATGAAGCGTTATTGGGGTGGAGGCGGGCGGATTTTCAGGGAAGAATCTGCCCTTCTCCGCGTTCGGAGGCGCCGGCCGCGCCCCGCGCGGCGTCGTCCGCCCCGTATCTCATAGGTGCCTCCATGTACGCATTGCTTCGCAAATTCGCCCTGGCCCTGGGCTGTCTGCCGCTTGCCGCGCTGACCGCGCACGCGCAAGGCAACGATTTTCCCGTCAAGCCCATCACCATCATCGTCGGCTACCCCGCCGGCGGCGGGCCGGACATCGGCGCACGCATGCTGGGCGAGAAACTGGCCGCGCGCCTGCACCAGTCCGTCATCGTCGAGAACCGCCCGGGCGTCAGCGGCATGATGGGCGCCTCCGCCGTCGCGCGGGCGCCGGCCGACGGCTATACGCTGCTGTTCGCGCCCAACACTTTCCTGATCGCTCCCCACGTACTGTCCAAGGGCACGAACGTCAATCTGGACGTGTTGAACGACTTCGTGCCGGTCGTGGCGCCGTCCAAGGGCGCGATGATGATGGTGGCCCACCCGTCGCTGGGCGTGAAGAACGCCAGGGAACTGGTCGCGCTACTGAAGAAGCAGCCTGGATTGGCCTACGCCACCCCGGGCAGCGGCTCGCCCATGCACATCGCCGGGGAACTGTTCAAGAAGTCGGCGGGCGTGGACATGCTGCACGTGCCCTACAAGGGCGTGGCGCCCGCGATCGCCGACGTGCTGGGCGGGCACGTCAAGATCACCTACGCCAGCATCGGCGTGGTGGCGCAGCACATCGCCGCCGGCCGCCTGGTGGCGCTGGGCATGGCCGAGAAAGAGCGTTCGCCCCTGATGCCCGAACTGCCCACGCTGGCCGAACAGGGCTATCCCAACACCGCGACCGGCGCCTGGTACGGCGTGTTCGCGCCCAAGGGCACGCCGCCCGCCGTGGTCGAGAAGCTGAACCAGGAGTTCAACACCGTGCTGCGCCAGCCGGACACCGCGGCCAAGCTCAAGCAGCAGTGGGAAGTGCCGCTGGGCGGCTCGTCCGAGGACCTTGCCCGCATGGCCAGGGCCGAGTACGAGAGCTACGGCAGGATCGTCAAGGAATTCAACATCTCGGCCGATTGATCGCATGGATCCGCGCGCTTCCAAGCGGCCCAACATCCTGCTGGTCATGACCGACCAGCAGCGGGCCGATCACCTGGGCTGCTACGGCAATCCCATCCTGCGCACGCCGCACCTGGACGCGCTGGCGCGCGACGGGGTGCGGGCCTCGCAGTTCTACGTGGCCAGCCCCACCTGCATGTCCAACCGGGCCACGCTGATGACCGGACGCATGCCTTCGCTGCACGGCGTGCTGCACAACGGCATCCCGCTGTCGCGCGAGGACGTCACCTTCGTCGAGCTGCTGCGCGACGCGGGCTACGCCACGGCGCTGATCGGCAAGTCGCACCTGCAGAACTTCGGCTACAACAATCCGCCCATCCGCGGCTGGGAAAACCTGAACGGCGGCACGCCGCCTGCGGACGCGATGAAGGATGCGCACCGGCATCATCGGCGCGGGCGCGAGTACGACAACGAGTGGACGCCCTACTGGAAGACCGATCCGTCCTTCCACGTGCAGACGCCGTTCTATGGCTTCGACGACGTGCGCCTGTGCACCATGCACGGCGACCGCGTGCAGGGCGACTACGCGCGCTGGCTGGCCGAGCGCCATCCCGACCCGGACAGCCTGCGCGGCCGCGAGCACGCCATTCCCGACGACCGCTACGATTCGCCGCAGGCCTGGCGCACGCGCATGCCGGTGGAACTGTATCCCTCGACCTACGTGGCCGAGCAGACCTGCGAATGGCTGGCCCGGCACGCGCGGCGGGACGATGACGCGCCGTTCTTCATCCAGTGCTCGTTTCCCGACCCGCACCACCCGTTCACGCCTCCCGGCAAGTACTGGGACATGTACGACCCCGCGGATATTCCGCTGCCGCCATCTTTTCACCAGGAGAACATGCCGGCGCTGCTGCGGGCCGTGCATGAGCGCACCCGCGCGGGCGCCTCGCGCGAGGCCTACGTGCCGTTCGCCCTGAACGAGCGCGAGTGCCGCGAAGTGACCGCGCTGACCTACGGGTCGATCAGCCTGGTCGACGATTCGATCGGCCGGGTGCTGGCCAAGCTGGACGAACTGGGGCTGCGCGAGGACACCGTGGTGATCTTCACCTCCGACCACGGCGAGATGATGGGCGACCACGGCATCGCGCTCAAGGGCGTCATGCACTATCGCAGCGTGACCCAGGTCCCGTTCATCTGGCACGACCCGCAACTGCCCGGACCCAGGCGCGGCGCGGTGGTGGACGACGTGGCGGGCACGATAGACATCGCGCAGACCATCCTGGCGCGCGCGGGCCTGGCGCCCTTCAACGGCATCCAGGGCGCGAACCTGCTGCCGGCGCTCCGGGGCGAAGCCGCCCCCCCGCCGGAGCGTGCCGGCATCGTGGTCGAAAGCGAGCCGCTGCAATACGCGTTCGGACGGCCGCGCCGCTTCAAGGTGCGCACGCTGTTCGACGGCCGCTACCGGCTGACGCTGTCGGACGATCCGGCGGTGTGCGAGTTCTACGACCTGGAAGCCGACCCGCACGAGGTCGAGGACCTGTGGAACGAGCCGTCGGCCCGAGGCCAGCGGGATCGCCTGGTGGCCGCGCTGGCGGTGGAGATGATCCGCCTGTCGGAAAGTTCGCCCCTGCCCAGCGCGCAGGCCTGAAGCCGGCGCTCAGGCCAGGTCGAACCGGAACAGCGCGGCATAGCGCCGTTCCGATCCGGCCGGCGCCGAGGCATACAGTCCCAGTGTGCCGAAACGCGCCGTCGGAATTGCCGGCATGGGCCGCGGCAGGTCCGGCATGGCCTGGCCCGCCTTGAAGCGGGCCAGCGTCACATGCGGCCGGAAGGGGCGGCCCTCCACCGGCAGCCCCATGCCACGCACGATGCCTTGCGTGTCCTCGACCAGCCGGCGCAGCGGCGCGGGCAGCGAGAAGCTGGCCACCGCCACGCGCGGCCGGGCCGGCTGCGGCCACAGTTCCAGCGACTGGCCGTCCAGCACCGGCAGGGCGCGCGCCAGGGGCGCCAGCGCCGCGCGCAGCCGGGTCTCGTGATCGGGAGTGAGGCTGCCCAGGAAAGCGAGGGTCAGATGCAGGTCGGCGGGCAGCAGGCGTGCCGGCGGCAGGCCGGCGCCCAGCGCGGCCAGGCGGGCTCGCGTGTCGTCGTCGGGGCCGAGGGCGATGAAGCAGCGGGAACGGTCGGAAGCGGTGGTGGGCATGGCTTAGGATACCCCGGCTGGATCAGTGTGCCCGGATCAGGTCGCCCATGGTTTCTATCCGGTTCGTCCAGACGTGGCCGGGAAAGCGGGCCGGCACGCGCGCCAGGTCCGCCGGCGTATCGATGCCCGAGTTGAAGCCGCCGCCCGAGTAGGGACCCATCACGATGACCTCGCTGCCCGCCGCGCGCAGGCGGGCGGCGAAACGATAGGGCCAGCCCCACAGGGGCCACCCGTAGTTGACCGGCACGATCACCAGCGTATTGCGGCAGGCGTCGGGCACGATGCCGCTCCAGCCCTGGAGCTCGTAGCGCAGCAGGCACGACAGCGTGGATGCGCGATCGTAGCCGCGCAGCCCCGGCACGCGCGCGATGCTGGCGCGCGTGGGCTCGGCGCCGCCGTAGACGCCTATGACCGCCTCGCGCCAGGCGGGATGGGCCGCGAGCATTTCCGCCAGGGCCCGGCCTTCCTCTTCCCGCCGGCTCTTGAAATTGACCAGGAAGCGGCCGCCGGGGAAGGCGTCCAGCACCTCGTCCAGCGTGGGCATCTGGCCCACGCCGCGGCCCCGCAGCGGCCAGGTCCTGGCGCCGTCGGCGGTATAGCCATGGCCGACGTCCAGGGTCCGCAACACCGTCATGGGCGTGTCCTGGGTGACGCCGTGGCCGTTTGTGCGGCAGTCCAGCGTCCAGTCGTGGAAGACCGCGAATTTCCCGTCCGGCGTCAGGTGCACGTCCAGTTCGACCGTCCGGGCGCCGGCCTCGAAGGCGGCACGCATCGAGGCGAGCGTGTTTTCCATATAGCCGTGCACGGGCGGCCGGATCCTGGCCGCGGTGCAGGTATCGGCGTCCAGGTCCCGCACGGCATAGGCCTGGTGCACGCCGCGATGCGCCAGGGGGAGCGGGTGGCCGGCCCGGGGCGCGTGGAACAGCGAGGTGTTGCCGGCCCATAGCGCCACGGCGGCCAGGGCCAGTAGAGCGGCGATCTTCTTCATGTCGTCGGTTCTCTCACATGCCTGACGAGAACGTCGATGAATTTGCACGCTGCCGGGGACAGATAGGCCTCCTTGCGCAGGTGCAGGCCGTATGGCCGCGTCAACACGACGCCCTCGAGCGGCAACGGTGCCAGCAGGCTGCCGACTTCGGGCGACCGCAGAGCTCGTCTGGACACGATCGAGAGCAGGTCGGTCGCGGCGATCAGGCGCGGCTGGGCGGGAGCCAGGTTGGTCTCGATGACGACGCGCGGCGCGGGCAGGCCGTGCCTTGCCAAGAGTTGTTCCAGCCAGCGTCGGGTGTCGACGCCCGAGGCCGGCAGGGCCCAGTCCGCATTGACCAGGTCGGCCAAGCGCAATCCTGGCCGGGCCAATCGGTGGCCATGGCGGGCAACGACCACGCTTTGTTCTTCCCAGAGCATCCGCCAGGAAAGGGCGGGGTCGAGGGGACTCGATAGTGGACCTATCCAGATGTCCAGTTCACCCTGCCGCAAAGCATGCGCGAGCGCGGCGCCCGTGTCCAGCACGACCTGGAAGGTGGCGCCAGGGGAGCGGGCCAGCACCTCGGGCAGCACGTCCGGCAGCATCTGGCCCATGATCGGTGCGCCTGCGCCGACGCGCACCAGGCCCGCCGTGCCCTCGGATAGATCGGCGATATGCCGTCTGGCTTCAGCCGCCTCGCGGCGGATGCGGTCGGCGCTGGCGAGCAGTACGGCGCCGCTTTCTGACAGCTCCAGTCCGCGTCCCCGGCGGTGGAAGAGCCTGCCGCCGATTTCGCCCTCCAGGCGGTGGATGCATTTGGTCAGGGCAGGCTGTGTGCGGCCCAGCAGTTCGGCGGCCCGACTCATGTTGCCCAATGTGGCGATCACTTCAAAGCATCGCAGATCGTGCAGATCCATTCCCAGCCCCCATATCCAGCGGGAATCGTTTTATGAAAACTATGAATTGGAAAGAATAATTCGCCGCGCGCATGCTGGCGACATGAAAAAGCGCCGCCATCTCGTTCCCACCCGCCTGGGGCAGGTCCATTGCCTGGAGGCGGGCGCTGGGTCATCCGGGGTCTTGATTTTTCACATCAACCAGCAGTCCTCGGCCTTGTGCGAACCCCTGGTGGACACCCTGGCGCCGCATGCCCGCATCGTGGCCATGGACTATCCTGGCCATGGCATGTCGGACCACGTCGGCTTCCAGCCGACCATCGCCGACTATGCCGAGTGCGGCCAGACGGCCATGCGTGAACTGGGAATTGGACGCTACGTCGTGGTGGGCGAGGCGACTGGCGCGGCGACGGCCATCGAGACGGGGATACGCGATGCGGAGCATGTGGCGGGCGTCGCGCTGCTCAACTGCCCCTACTATCGAGATCGCCTCCATGCCGAGGAACGGCATGCATCGCTCAGGACGGGCCTGCGCCCGGCGGATGACACGGGGTTTCCGCTCCTGCGTTCGCTGACGTTCGTCATCGAGCAGGACGGCGAGCATGCTCCGATGCATCCGACGCAAGCGTGGATGGATCGCATCAATCGTGCGCAGGTCGAGGCGGGGCGCGACCGGTGGCAGGCGTTGAATGCGCTGCACGCCTACGATTTGGCGGAGCGGCTCGCGCAACTGGACCGCGACACCGTGCTGCTCATGGGAGAACATTTCTTCTACGCGCCATATCTGGCCGACCATGTCCGCCGCATCCGCCGGCTCGTCGCAGCGGAGATCGTGCCCGGCGCGCGCTTCGGCATGGCCTGGGAGCGCCCTGAGTCCGTCGCGCCCTTCATCCAGCGGCTGCTGGGCCAGCGGGCTTCCCGGAGCGGATCTCCATGACCTTCAGAATCGTCGTGCTCGATGACTACTCCGACATGTTCCGTAGCGCACCCCGGATCGGCGAGTTGGCTGATTGCGGGATCACCGTGTGCCGGGAGGCCATCGACGACCCGCTGGCCAGGGCCGGGCTACTGGCGAATGCGGACGCGGTCATTCTTACACAGCAGCGTAGCGCCTTTCCCCGCGCGCTGATCGAGCGCCTGCCGAGGCTGCGGTTGATCGGCCAGACCGGCTCAAGGACCTGCCATATCGATCTCGGCGCCTGCGCGGAGCGAGGCATCGTCGTCGCGACGGGCGGGCCAGGCATTACGTATCCGACGGCGGAATTGACCTGGGCGCTGATCCTGGCGGCGCAACGGCATCTGCCGTACGAGATCCGCCGGCTGAAGCAGGGGCAATGGCTATCGACGGCAGGCATCAGCCTGCGCGGAGCGACGCTGGGCATCTACGCCTACGGCAAGGTCGGCCGGCAAGTGGCCGAAATCGGCCGGGCGTTCGGCATGCGGGTCGTCTGCTGGGGCAGAGAGACATCCACCGCGCGCGCCCGCCAGGACGGATTCGAGGTGGCGGCCGACCGGGCGACGTTCTTCGGGCAGTCGGACGTGCTCAGCCTGCACCTGCCATTGTCGGAGGAGACGCGCGGCATCGTCACCGCCGGCGATCTGGCGGGCATGAAGCCCGATGCGCTGCTCGTGAACACCAGCCGTGCCGCGCTTGTGGACGAATACGTGCTGATCGATGCGCTGAGGCGAGGGCGTCCCGGCCGCGCCGCCATCGATGTCCATTACCGTGAGCCTGTATCGGACGGAGGGCATCCGCTGCTGCGCATGGACAACGTCCTGTGCACGCCCCATCTGGGATACGCCACCACGGACAACCTGCATCTGCTCTATGACGGTGCCATTGGACAGGTACGCGCGTTCCTGGACGGGCAACGGGTGTCCTGACCCGCAACTTGCGCGCCGGACACGGTTTCTGGAGAGTCGCCATGCCCTCAATGCATCTACGATTTCGGCGCGCGCGCAAGTGCGCCGCCTGTTTGTGCGTGCTGCTGGCCGCCGGCATGGCCGAGGCCGCCGAAGACGCGGCTCGCTATCCCAGCCG
Source organism: Pigmentiphaga kullae (assembly GCF_004216695.1). Lineage (GTDB taxonomy): Bacteria > Pseudomonadota > Gammaproteobacteria > Burkholderiales > Burkholderiaceae_B > Pigmentiphaga > Pigmentiphaga kullae. Next base: position 198,787 of record NZ_SGXC01000001.1, on the reverse strand, counting down.
GCCGCTCAAGCTGATTGTGACCTATCCGCCGGGCGGAGGCACGGACATCGTGGCGCGCATCGTGGCGCCCAGATTGGGCGAGCTGCTGGGTCAGCCTGTAGTGATCGACAACGTGGGCGGCGCGGGCGGTACGATAGGCACGGCCCAGGTGGCCAGGGCGGCACCAGACGGCTACACGCTGCTGTTCGGCACCACTTCGGGCCTGGTCATCAACCCTTTGCTCAAGAAAAACCTGCCCTACGACCCGGTGCGCGATTTCACCTCGGTCGGCATGGTGGTCAGCACGCCGCAAATGCTCGTGGTCCGGCGTGGGCTGCCGGTGGCTTCGGTAGGTGAGCTGGTGGCCTACGCGCTCAGGCATCCTGACACGCTGAACTACGCCTCGGTCGGGGTCGGTACGCCCAACCACCTGGCGATGGAGATGTTCAAGTCCATGACGGGCACCCGCCTCGTACACATACCCTACAAGGGCGCCGGACCGGCCATCAATGATCTGCTGGGCGGGCAGGTCGACCTGATGTTCAATCCCATCGCACCCCTGCTGCGCCAGGTCGCGGCCGGCACGATCAAGGCGCTGGCTGTGAGTTCGGCCACGCGCTCGAGCGCTGCGCCGATGCTGCCCACCGTGGCGCAGGCGGGGGTTCCCGGCTTCGAATCGGACCTATGGTATGGCGTTTTCGCGCCTGCGGGGACGCCCGGACCGGTGGTCGAGCGGCTCAGCGCCGCGCTGGGCCGCGTCCTGCGGGACCCCGATATCGCCCGCAAATTGACGGAGCAAGGGGCAGAGCCCCGTCCGGGCTCGCCGGAAGAACTGCGCCGCATCATGGACGAAGCCTCGCGGCGCCTGGCCCGACTGATCAACGACGCTGCGATTACCGCCGAATAAAGGGGCTGCGGCCCCGCGTTTCCGCTGGCACGGGTAAACCCTCTGGTCATCGTGGTCATCCGCTTGCTAGGATTTGATCAAAGATCGAATATCCAATATCGAATTCTGGCGCGCCTCGGGGAATCCATGCCGGCAGACATCGCCCAACTCATCGACGACCGGCCGGCGGACGGCGTATTCCGCGTCCATCGCGACGTTTTCCGTCGCCAGGATGTCTACGCCCGGGAAATGGACCGCTTTTTCCATGGCGGCTGGGTGTTCGTCGCCCATGCTTCCCAGGTGCCCAACCCGCAGGACTACCTCACGACCAGCATCGGCCGGCAGCCGCTGGTCGTCATGCGCGGCCAGGACGGCACGCTGCGCTGTTTCCACAATTCCTGTCGTCACAAGGGCGCCCTGGTCTTCCACCAGCGGCGCGGCAATCGCCGCACCCATGTCTGCCACTACCACGGCTGGGCCTATGGCAGCGACGGGCGCAACCTGGGCGTCAAGGGCAGGGCCCAGGGCGAGTATCCCGCCGCCTTCGACGACGACAGCCACGACCTCCAGCCGGTGGCCCGCTTCGCGGAATACCGCGGCTTCCTGTTCGCCAGCCTGGCGGCCGAGGTGCCGCCGCTCGAGACACACCTGGGCGACATCCGGCGCTTCATCGACATGGCGGCCGACCAGAGCGAGGCCGGCCTGGAGATCGTTCCCGGCGCGGTCACCTATACCTATCGCGCCAACTGGAAGCTGCAACTGGAGAATTCCACCGACGCTTATCACTTCACGTCCACGCATCCGTCCTACCTGCGGCTGCTGGACCGGCGCTCGGGGATGGCGGGGCGCACCGACGTCGAGGCGGCGATCTGGCAGGCCGGCGGCAAGAAGCGCGAGGAAATGATGGGATCCTTCGGCTTTCCCAACGGGCACGCGCTGGTATGGACCACCTCGCCGGTGGAGAACCACCCCTTGTATGCGCGCCTGCCGGAACTGCGCGCGCGCGTGGGCGATACGCGCGCCGAATGGATGCTGCGCACGCGCCAGTGCAACATCTTCCCCAACCTGCAACTGGCTTCCAACGCGGCCCTGCAGATGCGCGTCATCCGTCCGCTTGCGGTGGACCTGACCGAGATCACCTCCTATTGCCTGGCGCCGGTGGGCGAGGATGCCGAACAGCGGCGTCAGCGCCTGCGCCAGTACGAGGACTTCTTCAATCCCAGCGGCCTGGCCACGCCCGACGACACGGTCACCTTCGAGGACTGCCAGCGCGGCTTCGAAAGCGGCGAGATCGAATGGCAGCAAGGCTATGCGCGCGGCATGGGGCGGATGGTGACGGGGGCCGACACCCACGCGGCGGAACTGGACATCGCGCCCGACACGTCGATCTCGGGGTCGTTCGAGATGAGCGACGAGACCGTGTTCCACGCGCTATACCGCAACTGGTCGAGGAAATTGAAATGAGCAGGCTGGCGCTGGAAGTACAGGCCGACGCCCAGGCGGTCGTGTTCCAGGAGGCCGCCCACCTGGACGCGCAGCGCTGGGACGACTGGCTGGCGCTGTATGCCGAGGACGCGAGTTTCTGGCTGCCGGCCTGGACCGACGAGCATCGGCTGTCGGTGTCGCCGGACAGCGAACTGTCGCTGATGTATTGCGCGGCGCGCGCCGGGCTGGAGGATCGCGTCTGGCGGGTGCGGTCCGGGCTGTCGGTGGCGTCCACCCCCTTGCCCCGCACCTGCCATGCCGTGACGGGATGCGTGGCGACGGCGGCCGGCGAAGGCCGGGTGCGGGTCGAGTCGGCCTGGACCTGCCATGTCTACAACGTCAAGCGCCGCGACCAGCACACCTTCTTCGGCCGTTACGAGCACCTGCTCCGGCCCGATGGCGACGGCTGGCGCATCGTCGCCAAGAGGATCGTGCTGATGAACGATGTCATTCCCACCATGCTCGATTTCTACTGCGTCTAGGATGGCCGCCATGCTCCCTGCCCTGGGCGAAATCAAACCCGTCGTGCGGTCCTCGGTGTCAGACGCGGTCTACCAGACCCTGCGCAACAAGCTGATGCACGGCGAATATCCGGCCGGCCAGCTGCTAGGCATCCAGGACCTGGCCAATGCGCTGGAGACCAGCACCATGCCCGTGCGGGAGGCGTTACGGCAACTGGTGGCGCAGCAGGGGCTGGAGCCCATGCGCAGCGGCACCGTGCGCGTGCCGCTGATCACGCCCGAGCGGCTGGACGACATCCGGCGCTCGCGGGTGCTGGTCGAAGGCACCGTCACCGAATGGGCGGGGCCGCGGCTGACCGCGCGCCAACTGGACGACCTGGAACAACTGGCCGCCGAGATCACCGTGGCGCGCCGTTCGCGCGAAGGGCTGGTCGACAGCCTGGAGAAGAACCGCATCTTCCACTACACCATCTACCAGGCCGCGCAGTCGCCCGTGATGCTGGCGATGATAGACAGCCTCTGGCTGCAATCGGGCGCGTACCTGCGCGCCACGCGCGAATTCCTGCACACCGATACCATCGCCGCCGACCGCCTGCACGAATCCGCCGTGGCGGCCATGCGCGCGGGCGATTACGCGCAGGCACGAAAATTCATCGAGACCGACGTGAGCTGGGTATTCGACCGGCTCAGCGCCGTGCCCGATGCCATGAGCCGATAAGGCCGGCAACGAAGACCCAGAATCCGGAGTAGAAGAGAATGAAAACCAAGCGCCTGAGATCCGACATCACCCGCGAGGGACTGGACCGGACGCCGCACCGCGCCTTCATGCGCGCCACGGGGCTGGACGACGAGGACATCGCCAAGCCCATGGTCGGCATCGTCAGCATGCGCGGCGACCTGAGCCCCTGCAACATGACCCACGCGCCGCAGGTCGAGGCCGCGCGCATGGGCGTCGCCTCGGCCGGCGGTACGCCGCGCGAGTTTTCCACCATCTCGGTGTCCGACGGCATAGGGATGAACCACGAGGGCATGAAGTTCTCGCTGGTCAGCCGAGAGTTGATCGCCGATTCCATCGAGGCGGTGGTGCACGGCCATGCGCACGACGGCCTGGTGGCGTTCGGCGGCTGCGACAAGACCCTGCCCGGCGCGATGATGGGCCTGGTCCGCTGCAACGTGCCGGGTGTGTTCGTCTACGGCGGCAGCGCGCTGCCGGGCCGCTTCGAGGGGCGCGACATCACGGTGCTGGATGCCTACGAAGCGGTGGGCGCGGCGCAGACGGGCAAGATGACCGAAGAGAAGGTCATGATGCTCGAGCGCGCCTGCAAGCCCACCATCGGCGCGTGCGCCGGCCAGTTCACGGCCAACACCATGGCCATGGTGGCCGAGGCGCTGGGGCTGACCGTGCCGAACTCGGCCATGGTGCCGGGCGTGTATTCCGAGCGCCTGGACATCGCCCGCCGCGCCGGCCAGATCGTCATGCGCATCATCGAGAACGAGGGGCCGCTACCGCGCGACATCGTCACGCGCAAGGCGCTCGAGAACGCCTGTGCGCTGGTGGCGGCCACCGGCGGCTCGACCAACGCGGCCCTGCATATCCCCGCCATCGCCAACGAGGCCGGCATCGCCTTCGACGTGGACGACGTGGCGGCGGTGTTCGCGCGCACGCCGCTGATCGGCGACCTACGGCCGGGCGGCAGGTACGTGGCCAAGGACGTCTACGACATCGGCGGCGTATCGGTGCTGATACGCGAGCTGATACGCAGCGGGCACATCGACGGCAGCTGCATGACCGTGACCGGCCGCACGCTGGCCGAGGAGCACGGCGCGGCGCCCGAGCCCGACGAGAAGGTGGTGCGCCGCGCCGACCAGCCCATCCTGGTGGACGGCGGCCTGGCGGTGCTCAAGGGCAACCTCGCGCCCAGCGGCGCGCTGCTGAAGGTCGCCGGCCTGGCCAAGCGCGTGCACGAAGGTCCCGCGCGCGTGTTCGACGGCGAGGACGCGTGCGCCGAGGCCGTCAGCCAGCGGCGCTACGCCGAGGGCGACGTGCTCATCATCCGCTACGAGGGTCCGGCCGGCGGTCCCGGCATGCGCGAGATGCTGGGCGTGACGGCGCTGATCTACGGCCAGCAGATGGGCGAGAAGGTGGCCCTGCTGACCGACGGCCGGTTTTCGGGCGCCACGCGTGGCATCTGCGTGGGGCACATCGCGCCCGAGGCGGCCGCGGGCGGCACCCTGGCGCTGGTGCGCGACGGCGACCGCATTCGCGTCGACGGCGACGCGCGCACGCTGGAACTACTGGTGGACGACGCCGAACTGGCGCGCCGCCGCGCCGCCTGGCAGCCGCCGCCGCCCAACCACAGGGCCGGGCTGCTGTCCAAGTACGCCAAGACCGTGGGGCAGGCCGACACCGGCGCCGTCACCCATGACGGCGGCGCGCAGTGGCCCGAACCGGCGGCCCCCTCCGCTTGAACGACACGGTATTCGAAGAAAAGGAAGCATCATGAGCAGTACGGCACGATTGGGATATCTGGGCATGGGCCTGATGGGCCTGCCCATGTCGCTGCGGTTGCGGGCGGCGGGTTGCGATCTCGTGGTCTGGAACCGGTCGGCGGCCAAGGCCGAGCCGGCCCGGGCGGCCGGCGCGCGCGTGGCCGCCAGTCCCGCCGACGTGGCGCGCGAGGCGGACATCGTCTTCATGTGCCTGACCGACGCCGCCGCGGTCGAAGACGTGGCGTTCGGCCCGAACGGGCTTGCGTCCGTGTCCGGCCAGGGCAGGATCGTGGTCGATTTCTCGTCCATCACGCCGGACGCCACGCGCGACATTGCGGCCCGCCTGGCCGCCGCCAACGGCATGCGCTGGATGGACGCGCCGGTGTCGGGCGGGACCAAGGGCGCCGAGGAGGGCTCGCTGGCCATCATGGCCGGCGGCAGCCAGGATGACTACGAACGGGTCCGGCCCTACGTGGCGCACATGGCCCAGCGCTTCACGCTGATGGGTCCGCTGGGGGCGGGGCAGACCACCAAGCTGTGCAACCAGATCATCGTCGGCGGCACCATGGCCATCCTGGCCGAGGCCACCCGGCTGGCGGCGAACTCCGGCATCGATCCGATGCTGCTGCCGCAGGCCCTGGCCGGCGGGTTCGCCGATTCCAAGCCGCTGCAGCTGTTCCTGCCGCGCATGGCGCAGGGCATTCACAATCCCCCCATCGGCCACACCTATACCATGCTCAAGGATCTGGACAGCGTGGTCGAATTGGCCCGCCAGACCGGCACGCCGGTGCCCATGACCGCCGTCGCTTCGCAGATGTTCCGGCTGGTCAACGCCACGCGCGGCCCGGAGTCCGAAGCGCTCGAGATCTACAAGCTGAGCGAAAGCCGCTGACCCCCCAAGCATCGTGGAATTGAAATCCGATCGTCAACCTGCCAGGAGTCATTCATGAAGAAAATCGCAGCGCTCGCCCTGACCGGCCTCATCGCCGCATGGTCCGTACCCGCCGCCGCCCAGCAGGTGATCCGCGTGGGCTGGCTGATTCCCGCCGAGGAAGCCAAGTACTGGATGATGAAGCGCCCCGCCGAGTTCCCGCAGCTGGGCTCGAAGTACAAGATCGAGTGGGTGCAGTTCCAGGGTACCTCGCCCGTCATGCAGGCCTTCGCCGCCAAGGCGGTTGACTGCGGCACGCAGACGCCGCTGTCCGTCGGGCAAGGCCTGATCGAGGCCAAGGTGCAGACCTCGATCATCGCCCAGCACGTGTTCGAGACGCCCACCAGCTTCTCGGTGTACTGGGCCGTGAAAGACGATTCGCCCATCAAGTCCGTCAAGGACCTCAAGGGCAAGCGCATCGGCGTGTCGGTGCTGGGTGCCGGCGTCTACGCGCCGCTGGTGCAGATGCTGGAGAAGAACGGCCTCGACCCCAAGACCGACGTGAAGATGATCGAGACCGGTTTCGCGCCGTCCGAGGATGCGATCCGTTCGGGCCGCGTGGACGCCGGCGTGCTGAACCAGCCTTTCGCCGCGCGCGCCGAGGCCAAGGGCGGCCTGCGCAAGCTGTTCTCGGTGGCCGACCAGCAGCCCAATTTCGTGCACATCCTGGAAGCGTGCCGCAAGGATTTCGTGGACCAGAACCCCGAGCTGGTGAAGGCCTACATCCGCGACCTGACCTCCGCCATGGGCAAGGTGCTGGCCAATCGTCCCGAGACGCTGAAGGTCGTGTCCGAGGTGACCAAGGCGCCGGTGTCGGTGCTGGACACCTATCTGCTCAAGGGCAACGACTTCGCCCGCGATCCCGGCATGGCCCCCAACTTCCCGGCCATCCAGAGCCTGCTCGACAGCTTCACGCAGGCGGGTCTGATGTCGCAGAAGGTGGACGTGGCCTCGTTCAGGAACGGCGACATCCACGCCCCGATCAAGTAGCGCCCCGGCGCGATGCAAGGACAGGCCCCGCGCAGGCGGGGCCGCGCTCTGGAACCTTTCCATGATTGCCATCAAGCACGTTTCCCAGGTCTTCGCCGTCGGCAAGGGCGAGCGGCATGTCGCCTTGTCCGACATCTCCCTGGACCTTCGCGACGGCGAGTTCATTTCCATCCTCGGTCCCTCGGGCTGCGGCAAGTCCACGCTGCTGTACATCGTGGGCGGATTCGTCAAGCAGACCTCGGGATCGGTCGAGATCGACGGCCGGCCGGTCACCGGTCCCGGCCCGGACCGCGGGCCGGTGTTCCAGGAGTTCGCGCTCTATCCGTGGAAGACGGTGCTGGGCAACGTGGCCTACGGCCTGCGCCAGCAGGGCGTGGCGCGGGCGCCGGCCGAGGCCCGTGCGCGCGAACTGCTGGCCATGGTGGGGCTGTCGGGCTACGAGAATTTCTACGCCAAGCAGTTGTCGGGCGGCATGAAGCAGCGGGTGGCCATCGCCCGTACGCTGGCCTACAACCCCGCGGTCCTGCTGATGGACGAACCGTTCGGCGCGCTGGACGCGCATACCCGCAACCGCCTGCAGAACGACCTGCTCAAGATCTGGGAACGCGACCGCAAGAGCGTGCTGTTCGTCACCCACAGCGTGGAGGAAGCGGTCTATCTGTCGGACCGCGTCGTGGTGCTGACCAAGTCGCCGGGCCGCATCAAGGAAATCGTCGACATCGACTTGCCCCGGCCGCGCGTGCGCGCCGAGCTGCTGCTCAATCCGCGCTACCAGCAGTACGTCATCGACATCGAGGCGATGATCGACAACCAGCCCGAGCAGGAGGAGGCGGCGTGAATAAGGTGCTGCGAGCGCCTGGCGTTTCCGCGCTGCTGGTGTGCCTGGGGCTGCTGGTGGCGTGGGAACTCGCCGCGCGCCTGTACGACAACCCCGGCCTGCCGACGGCCGCGCAGGCCCTGGCCGAACTGCCGCGCATCTTCGCCGATCCGCAGGCGACCTTCGACATCCTGGATTCGCTGCGGCGCATGCTGATCGGCTTCGCGCTTGCCCTGGTGGTGGCGGGTCCCATCGGCCTGCTGATGGGCCGTTCGCCGATGGTCGAGGCGCTGATGAATCCGCTGCTGATGGTGGTCTATCCCATCCCGAAGGCCGCGCTGATGCCGCTTATCATGCTGTGGCTGGGAGTGGGCGACGCGTCCAAGATCCTGGTCGTCTTCCTGGGGGTCAGCCTGCCGTTGCTGTACCACAGCTACCAGGGGGCGCGCGCGGTCGAGGAAAAAATGCTGTGGTCCGCCGCGGCCATGGGCATGAACGGCGCGCAGCGCATGTTCCGGATCGTGCTGCCGGCCGCGCTGCCGGAGATACTGACCGGCTGCCGCACCGGCATCGTGATGGGCCTGATCACCATGATCACCAGCGAAATGATCGCCCGCCAGACCGGCGCGGGCAACATCCTGTTCAACGCCATGGACATGGCCCAGTACGAGACCGTGTACGCCATGATCATCGTCATCGGCGTCCTGGGCATCGTGCTCGACATGTGCTTCGAGGCCGTGCGCGCGCGGCTGACCCGCTGGGCCGACCGCCAGACCGATGCCACCGCGGGGGCGCTATGAAGCCGGCGCGTCGCATTTCTCCCCTCATCGGCATCCTGCCCCTGGTCCTGATCCTGGCCGCGTGGCAAGGGCTGGCCATGTCGGGCCGGGTCACCGAGAACCAGTTGCCCAGCCTGTACGTCGTGGTCATGCGGCTGCTCGAGCAACTGGCCTCGCCGGCCTATCTGTCCGACGTCGGCATTACCTTGTTCCGGCTGTTCGTGGGCTTCTTCATCGCCCTGGTGCTGGGCGTGGGCCTGGGCATGGCGGCGGCCCGGTCGCGCGTCGGCGCCGCGGTCGTGGTGCCCATCGTCCGGGTGCTGGGCCCCATTCCCAAGGTGGCGCTCTATCCAGCCTTCATTCTGCTGCTGGGCTTCGACCATTCGTCCAAGATCGCGCTGGTCGTGGCCGACGCCGCCTTCCCCATCCTGCTGGCGACGCTGCACGGCGCGCGGTCGGTGGAGTCCAAGCTGATCTGGTCGGCGCTGGCCGCCGGTACGCCGCGCTCGCGCATCGTGACCTCCGTCGTCCTGCCGGCGGCCATGCCGTCCATCCTGACCGGTTGCCGCATCGGTCTGGTCATTTCCTGCGTGGTGGTGTTCCTGGCGGAGATGATCACGTCCACCGACGGCCTCGGCCACCAGCTCGTGATCGCCTCGCGCAGCTTCCTTACCGTCGACATGTTCGTCGCGCTGATCGCGATCTCGCTGCTCGGCCTGGTGTTGAACTTCCTGCTGGGGCGCGCCCGCCGGTTCTTCCTGCGCGGCTTCCCCGAGGAGTCCTGAAACCGTGCCCGCCCTTGTACCGAACCTGACCTGATCCCGCCATGATCCGATTCTCGGCCAATCTGTCCATGCTGTTCCTCGAGGTGCCCGAACTCGAACGGCCGGCGGCCGCCCGCCGGGCCGGCTTCGACGCCGTCGAGGTCCAGTTCCCCTATGGTCACGAGGCCGGGCTGTGGCGCGACGCGCTCCAGGCCGCGGGGGTCGACCTGGCACTGTGCAACGTGCCCGCGGGCGACCTGATGACCGGTGGGCAAGGCCTGGCCGGCGTGCCCGGGCGGGAAGCGGCCTTCCGCGAGGCGGTGGCACAGGCCGTGAAGGTGGCGCGGGTGCTGCGGCCCCGCAACATCAACGTGCTGGCCGGCTGCCCCGGGCCCGAGCACGAACGCGAGCGCTGCCTGGACACGCTGGCCGGCAACCTGGCCCATGCCGCGCAGGTCCTGGGCGACCTGGGCATAGGCGTGGTGACCGAGGCGGTCAATACCGTGGACCGCCCCCGCTACCTGATCGACACCACGCAGGCCGCGCTCGACGTGATCGACCGCGCGGGGCATCCCAACCTGCGGATCCAGTACGACCTCTACCATATGCAGATCATGGAGGGCGACCTGATCCGCAGCCTGCGCACCCACTGCGCGCGCATCGGCCACATCCAGTTCGCCGACACGCCGGGCCGCCACGAACCGGGCACGGGCGAGATTCATTTCGCCAACGTGTTCGCCGCGCTGGACGAACTGCCCTACGACGGCTTCGTTGGCGCCGAGTACGTGCCTTCCGGGCGGACCGAGGATACGCTGGCCTGGATGGAGGGGCGCCGGCGCTGATGCCGCGCCGCCCGGTCAGGCGTGGTGACGCATGGCCGCGGGCATCTGCGCGCGAGCCAGCCCGATCGCGTCCCCGACCAGGATGATGGCGGGACTGCCCAGCGCGGCTTCGCGCGCATCGTCCGCGAGCCGGCCCAGGCGGGTGACCAGCCTGGTCTCGCGCGGTGTCGAGGCCCACTGCACCACCGCGGCCGGCGTGCTTGCCGGCAGGTGCGCCAGCAGACCCGCCGTCACGTCCTCGATGCGACGCATGCCCATGTAGATGACCAGCGTGGTCCGGCTGCGCGCCAGGGCCTGCCAGTCCGGCGGCGAGCCGTCCTGCGTGTGGGCGGTGACGAAGCTCACGCCGTGGCAATGGTCCCGGTGCGTGAGCGAGATGCCCAGGGCCGCGGCGGCCGCCATGCCGGCGCTGATGCCGTTCACCAGTTCGACCTCGATGCCGGCGGCTTCCAGGAAGGCGATTTCCTCGCCCGCGCGCCCGAACATCAGGGCTTCGCCACCCTTGACGCGGACCACCGTCCGGCCTTGCAGCGCGTAGCGGCGCATCAGCCGCTGGATGAAGGGCTGGGGCGTGGAGCGGCAGCCGCCGCGCTTGCCCACGCGCAGCACGCGCGCCTGGGGCGCGAGTTCGGCGATGTCGGGGGGAACCAGTTCGTCCAGCAGCAGCACGTCGGCCGACAACAGCGCGCGCACGGCCTTGCGAGTCAGCAGGTCGGGGTCGCCGGGGCCGGCGCCCATCAGGATCACTCGTCCTGGCTTCATGTCATCGTCCTCGTCGATGCGGAGTCATGCCGACATCCGCGAGTTCCCGCACAGGCGGGACAGTTCCGGCACGCAGGATCCGCACACGGTCCCGCAGCCCAGCGTGGCTTTCAGCGCCGGGACATCGGCGCCGCGCGCGATGGCGGCGGCAATGGCCGACTCCGGCACACCCTTGCATTGGCAGATCGTGCGGTCACGCGCGGGGGCGCTGCCGTCCGGGGTGAACACCCGCAGGCGCGAGCCGCTCCACGGCGCGTCGGACAGCAGGCGCTCGATCAGCGGATCCGCATGACTGGCATCGCCGGCCAACAGGAAGGCGCGCAGCCGGCCGGTTTCCCAGCGCGCGCACTTGCGCACGCCCTGGCCGCGATCGCGGTACTCCAGGACGTCGGGACTCGCTCCCATGCCCAGCGCGCCGGCCAGCGCGTCCAGCCAGGCCTCGTCCGGAGCCGCCATCGCGGCGGTCAACGCCAGCACGCAGCGCGCGGCGTCGCCGCGCAGGCCCAGCGCCGCGTAGCCGCAAGGCGCCAGCAGGGGCTGCAGTGCGGCGCGCAGCCGCAGCGCGTCGTCCTGGTCGGTGGCCTCGATCGCGGCGCGTATCCGCCACCCCAGGTCGGCCTTCTCGACCCGGACCGCGCTGTGCTTGAGCTCGGGCTGGAAGGACTTGTCGTCCACGGCGGCATTGCAGACTTCGTTGATGCCGCCGCTGTTCAGGAACTGTGCGTTCCAGTGCATGGCGGCGAACAGGCAGCCCGGCGGCACGTCGTCGGTCAGCCGCAGCGGCAGCACCATCGCGCCGTCGCGGCTGGCCACGCGCACCAGGTCGCCGTCGGACAGTCCGCGCCGGACGGCGTCGGCCGGGTGCATGTCCAGCGTGGGGTCGGGCGCGTGCGAGAACGCCTGGGCAATGCGGCCGGTGCGGCTCATGCCGTGCCATTGGTCGCGCAGCCTGCCCGTCGTCAGGTGGAAAGGAAGGCGCGCGCTGGTCGCCATCGCCACGGGCCGGTAGGCCACGGGCTGAAAGCGCGCGCGTCCGGTGTCGGTGGCATAGCGGCCGTCGGTGTAACGGCGCGCGAGACCCCGGCCCTGGCCGGCGGGGAAGGGCCATTGTTGCGGCCCGTGCGCCTCGAGCAGGCCGTAATCCAGGCCGCCGATGTCCAGGTCGCGCCCGCGCGTCAGCGCCCGGTGTTCGTCGAAGATCTCGCGCGGCGCCTGGTAGGGGAACAGGTCCGGCGCGGCTGGACGGAGCAGGGCCTGCATGCGCCGTCCGACCTCGGCCGCGATGCGCCAGTCGGCAAGGGCCTCGCCGGGCGGCGCCACGGCGGGCCGCACGCGCGAGATGCGGCGTTCCGAATTGGTCACGGTGCCGTCCTTCTCGCCCCAGCTCGATGCCGGCAACAGCACGTCGGCGTAGGCGACCGTGTCGGTGTCGGCATAGGCTTCTTGCACCACCACCAGTTCGGCCTGGCGCAGCGCGCGGCGCACGGCCGAGAGATCCGGCAGGGAATGGGCCGGGTTGGTGCAGGCTATCCATATCGCCTTGACCTTGCCGGCCTCCAGGGCCCGGAAAATGTCGATGGCGGTCAGTCCCGGCCGGTCGGAAACCGTGTCGACGCCCCAGAAGGCCGCCACTTCGGCGCGGTCCGCCTCGCTGGCGATGTCCCGGTGGGCGGCCAGCATGGTCGCCATGCCGCCCACCTCGCGGCCGCCCATGGCGTTGGGCTGGCCGGTCAGCGAAAAGGGACCCGCGCCTGCGCGGCCGATCTGGCCGGTGGCCAGGTGCAGGTTGATCAGGGCCAGGTTTTTGTCCGTGCCATGGCTGGACTGATTCAGGCCCATGCAGTACAGCGACAGCGTGGCCGGACTGCGGGCGAACCACTCCGCCGCCTGGCACAGGTCGCGCTCGCGGATGCCGCACAACGCCGCGGCCACCGACGGGGGCGTGTCGCGCACCAGGCGCTTGACGGCGTCGAAGCCTTCGGTGCTGTCCGCGATGTGCGCGGCGTCCAGCCAGCCTTCCCAGATCAGGTGGTGCAGCATGCCGTTGAACAGCGCGACGTCGGTGCCCGGCTGTATGGGCAGGTGCAGGTCGGCCATCGCCGCGGTGTCGGTGCGCCGCGGGTCCACGACGATCCAGCGCGTGCCCGGCCGCGCCTCGCGCGCGGCTTCCAGCCGGCGATACAGCACGGGATGCGCATAGGCCATGTTGCTGCCCGCGATCAGCACCGTGTGCGCGTGATCCAGATCCTCGTAGCAGGTGGGCGGCCCGTCGGCCCCCAGCGACAGCTTGTAGCCGGTCACGGCGCTGGACATGCACAGGCGCGAGTTGGTGTCGATGTTGTTGGTGCCGACCAATCCCTTGGCCAGCTTGTTGAAGACGTAGTAGTCTTCGGTCAGCAACTGCCCGGATACATAGAAGGCCACGGCATCGGGGCCGTGCCGCCGCACGACGTCGGCCAGCCGGGTGGCCACGTGGTCCAGCGCGGTGTCCCAGTCGACCGGCGCGAGCGGCGCATCGCGCCGCGGCCGCCAGGCCGGACGCAGCGCGCGGCCGGCATCGCTGTGCGCGGTCTGCGCCAGCGACAAGCCCTTCGAGCACAGCCTGCCGGCATTGGCGGGGTGATCGGGATCGCCGCGCACGCCCGTGATGCGGCCGCCCTCGCTGTCGATCAGGACGCCGCAGCCCACGCCGCAGTAGCAGCAGGTCGATGCGGTGGTTCGTGGCTCGCCCATGTCTCCTCCCGTCCTCAATCCAGGCTCAGGTACACCACGCCCTCGTCCACGCGCACGGGGAAGCGTCGCGCGCATCCCTCGTCGGGAGCCCGGGCGCGGCCGTCCTCCAGGCCGAGCTGCCAGCCGTGCAGCGGGCAGGTTACCGACTCGCCGTGCACGATGCCTTGCGACAGCGGTCCGGCCTTGTGGGGACAGCGGTCCAGCAGCGCGAAGACCTTGTCCTGGGCGGTGCGGAACACCGCCAGATTGCCTTCCGCGCGCTCGACGACGCGGCTGCCCAGGCGCGGGATGTCGTCCACCCGGCACAGGCGTATCCAGGGGTGTGCGTCGTGGGCGTTCATCATGCGATTTCCTCGGAGACCAGTTTCAGCGGGATGTATTCGCGGGCGGCCTTGCCGTCCACCCGTTCGGCCCAGGGGTCGCGCAGGCCCTGCAGGGCATGCAGCAGGCGCTCGTGCAGCGCGCGGCGGCCGTCGGCGTCCTCGACGATCCGGCGCTTGACGTAGTCCAGGCCCACGCGCTCGATGTAGTGCACGGTCCGGTCCAGGTACCAGGCCTCTTCCCGGTAGAGCTGCAGGAAGGCGCCGGCGTATTCCCTGACCTCGTCCGGCGTCCGCACCTTGACCAGGAACTGCGCCACTTCGGTCTTGATGCCGCCGTTGCCGCCCACGTAGATCTCCCAGCCGCTGTCGACCGCGATCACGCCCACGTCCTTGATGCCGGACTCGGCGCAGTTGCGCGGGCAGCCCGACACCGCCAGCTTGACCTTGTGCGGACTCCACATGTTGGCCAGCATGGTCTCCAGTTCGATGCCCATCTGCGTGCTGTTCTGCGTGCCGAAGCGGCAGAACTCCATGCCCACGCAGGTCTTCACGGTGCGGATGGACTTGCCGTAGGCATGGCCGGAGTTCATGCCCAGGTCGCGCCAGACGGACACCAGGTCTTCCTTCTTCACGCCCAGCAGGTCGATGCGCTGTCCGCCCGTAACCTTGACCATGGGGATGGCGTACTTGTCGGCCACGTCGGCGATGCGGCGCAGCTCGGCGGCGTTGGTCACGCCGCCCTTCATCTGGGGCACCACCGAGAAGGTGCCGTCCTTCTGGATGTTGGCGTGCGCGCGCTCGTTGATGAAGCGGCTTTGCGGGTCGTCCACCGCCTCGTGCGGCCAGGTCGAGACCAGGTAGTAGTTGATCGCGGGCCGGCAGGTGCTGCAGCCGTTGGGCGTGCGCCAGTCCATGAAGTCGTGGACCTGGGCGTGGCTCAGCAGCCGGTGCTCGCGTATGGCCTGGCGCAGCGCCGCGTGGCTGTGGTCGGTACAGCCGCATACCGCCTTGGTCTTGGGTGCCTCCTGGAAATTGGAGCCCAGCGTGTTCATCAGGATCTGTTCAACCAGGCCGGTGCACGAGCCGCAGGAACTCGCGGCCTTGGTGTGCTTCTTGACGTCGTCCACGGTGAACAGGCCCTGGTCCTGGATGGCGCGCACGATGGTGCCCTTGCAGACGCCGTTGCAGCCGCAGACCTCGTCGGCGTCCTGCATGGCGGCCGCGCGGCTTTGCCCCTGCACGCCGGCGTCGCCCACGCTCGATTCGCCGAACATCAGCCGGTCGCGCAGTTCGCCGATGGCGCGGCCTTCGCGCAGGAGCTTGAAGTACCACGCGCCGTCCACGGTGTCGCCGTACAGGCAGGCGCCCACCAGCCGGTCGTCCTTGATGACCAGTCGCTTGTAGACGCCGCCGGCCGGGTCGGACAGCACGATGTCCTCGGTGTTCCCGCCGCCGGTGAAGTCGCCGGCCGAGAACAGGTCTATGCCCGTGACCTTGAGCTTGGTCGACAGCACCGAGCCCTTGTACGCGCCATAGCCCAGCTCGGCCAGGTGGTTGGCGGCCACCTTGGCCATCTCGAACAGCGGGGCCACCAGGCCATACGCCGTGCCGCGATGGTTGACGCATTCGCCCACCGCGTAGATGCGCGGATCGAAGGTCTGCAGCACGTCGTTGACGACGACGCCGTTGCGGCAGTGCAGGCCGGCCGCTTCGGCCAGCGCGGTGTTGGGCCGGATGCCCACGGCCATCACCACCAGGTCGGTGTCGATTTCCGAGCCGTCCTTGAAGCGCACGCCGCGCACGCGGCCGCCTTCGTCGCCCAGGATCTCGCTGGTCGAGCGGCCCAGCAGGAAATCCAGTCCGCGATCGGCCAGCGAGGCCTCCAGCATCTTGCCCGCCGTGCGGTCGAGCTGGCGCTCCAGCAGCCACTCGCCCAGATGCACCACGCTGACGTCCATGCCGCGCAGCTTCAGACCGTTGGCCGCCTCCAGGCCCAGCAGGCCGCCGCCGATGACGACCGCGCGGCGCTGGGTGCGGGCCGCCGCGATCATCTTCTGCGTGTCCTGGATGTCGCGATAGGTAATGACCCCGTCCAGGTCCTTGCCCGGGATCGGCAGGATGAAGGGGTTGGACCCGGTGGCCAGCAGCAGGCGGTCGTAGGGGGCCTCGGTGCCGTCGGCGGCCACCACCACGCGGCGGCGCCTGTCGATGCGCGCGACCGGCGTGCCGGTGCGCAGGGCGATGCCGTGCTCTTCGTACCAGGACACGGGATTGAGCACGATGTCCTGGAAATCCTGTTCGCCGGCCAGGACCGGCGACAGCAGGATGCGGTTGTAGTTCGGGTGCGGCTCGGCGCCGAAGACGGTGATGTCGTAGCGGTCGGGCGCCAGCGCCAGCAGCTCTTCCAGCGTGCGTATGCCCGCCATGCCGTTGCCCACCACAACCAGTTTCGCTCTGTTCATCATGTTCGACTCGGTCAGACTGTTCCGGAAGCGACAACGGCGTCCCGCCGCAGCAGGGCTGCGAGGGGACGCCGTTGTCCGGGTTCGGGCCGCGCCTGCGGCCGTATCCCGTACTAAGCAAGGGGCGTGCCGGGCCGGCGGAAAACCAGGGATGCCTGCTGTGCGCGGGCGGGAGGCCGGGTCGATGGGGGGAGCGGGTCCGGTGCGGCGCACCGGCCTTGTGCATTCCGGGCGCGAGGCGCACCCCGGCGGGGCGGCCCGCGCCCGATCCCCGCGCGCGGCGTCAGGCCTGGATATCGAAACCGCGCGCGTAGCCCGCGGCGTGGCTGCCGTCCCAGATCCGGCCGTCGATGAGCCGGCTCGAGCGCATGGTGGAGACGGGTACCGGCACGCCCAGCTGCGCGGCGGCTTCGCGATACAGGTCCAGGCGGTTGATGGACTGCGCAATGCCCAGGTAGTCGGGGTCCTCGCGCAGCATGCCCCACCGCCGGTACTGAGTGGCCATCCACATGCCGTCCGACAGATACGGAAAATTCGCCTCGCCGTCGGCGAAGAAGCGTATGCCCGGTGCGCTGCCGTCGGCGGCCTTCTCCGGCAGCAGGCGCGAGGCGATCACGTCGCGCGGCGCATCGACGAAATCGGGCAGCGCCAGCCACGAGGCCGCTTCCTCCCGGTGGGCCGGTACGTCCAGGTAGCGGCAGGCTTCCAGCAGCGCCATGATCAGGGCTCGCGCCGTGTTCGGATGGCGATCGGCGAAGTCGCGGGTGCAGGCCAGCACCTTCTCGGGATGATTGGGCCACACTTCGGAAGTCAGCGCGACGGTGATGCCCTGGCCCTCGCTCTGCGCCAGCGCGTTCCAGGGTTCGCCCACGCAATAGCCGTCCACGTCGCCGCGCCTCAGGGCCTCGGCCATCTGGGGCGGCGGGATGACGGTGCTGCGCACGTCATGCAGCGGATGGATGCCGTGCGCGGCCAGCCAGTAGTACAGCAGCATGGCGTGGGAGCCGGTCGGAAACGTATGGGCGAAGGTCGGGCGTTCGGGCGATCCGTGGATGTGTCGGGCCAGCGCCGCGCCGTTGCGTGCCCGGGAGGCCAGCGCGCGCGACAGCGTGATGGCCTGGCCGCCCTGGTTCAGCGACATCAGCATCGCCATGTCGCGCTGCGGGCCGCCCAATCCCAGCTGGATGCCGTATCCCAGTCCGTACAGGGCGTGCGAGGCATCCAGGTCGCCCGACAACAGCCTGTCGCGCACCGCTGCCCACGAAGGCTGCCGTTGCAGGACGATCTCCAGCCCGTACTTGCGGTCGTAGCCCCGCGCCACGGCGATGACCAGCGGCGCGCAATCGGTCAGCGCGATGAAGCCCACGCGCAACTGAGGCTTCTCGGGTGCGTCGGACCCGGCGATCACGTGGCCCGCCAGCGGCGTCGGAGGAGAGGAAGACATCGGGGAATCTCCGTTCATGGGCCCGGCTGGCCCGGCATCGACAGCAGTTGCCGCGCGACGTCGCCCAGCCTGACGCCTTGTTTCATGGCCTGGCCGCGCAGCAGCTCGAACGCCTCGGCTTCGCTCAGCCCGTGCCTGTCCATCAGCCATCCCTTGGCGCGGTCGATGTCCTTGCGGTCGGCCAGCTGCTGCTCGACCTCGGCCAGGCGCCGCCGCAGCTTGTCTTCCTCGTCGAAGCGGGCACAGGCCACTTCCAGGATGGGCGCCAGCTTGGCGGGCGCCATGCCGTCGACCACGTAGGTCGTGACGCCGGCGCGCACCGCGGCCCGGATGACGGACTGGTCGGCGGCGTCCGAGAACATGACCACCGGCCGGGGCGCCGCGGCATTCATGACCGCCAGTTGTTCCAGCGTATCGCGGGTGGGCGATTCGGTATCGATCAGGATCACGTCCGGCCGCTGGGTCTCGACCGCGTGCAGCAGCGCGCGGGCGTGCGCGACGTCGGCCAGGATCTCGTAGCCGGCCCGCTGCAAGGCCTCGCGCAGTTCGGCGATGGGCTTGTCGGTATCGTTGACCAGCAGGACTCGGGGCATGGAAGACGGTCAGGCCGCCTCGCGCGCGGGATGGCTCTGTTTACGGTACAGGAAATCGATGACGGCCGTGCGGCAGGCATGGTAGCGCTCGTCGTCGGCCAGCTCGATCCGGCTGCGCGGCCGCGGCAGGCGCACGTCCAGGATCTCGCCTATGGTGGCGGCCGGGCCGTTGGTCAGCATCACGATCCGGTCCGACAGCAGCACCGCTTCGTCCACGTCGTGGGTGACCATGATCACCGTACTGCCGGTCTTGGCCACGATCTCCAGCAGCTCGTCCTGCAGGTGCGCGCGGGTCAGCGCGTCCAGCGCGCCGAAGGGTTCGTCCATCAGCAGCACGTCGGGCTCGATCGCCAGCGCGCGGGCGATGCCCACGCGCTGCTTCATGCCGCCCGATATCTCGTGCGGCAGCTTGTGCTCGGCATGGGCCAGGCCTACCAGTTGCAGCGCGGCCAGCGTGCGCTCGCGCAGCCGGGCCTTGCTTTCGGTGGCGCCGAACACCCGTTCCACGCCCAGGTGAATGTTCTTGTAGCAACTCAGCCACGGCAGCAGGGAGTGGTTCTGGAACACCACCGCGCGCTCGGGACCCGGGCCGTCGATCTCCCGTCCGGCGCAGATCAGCGCGCCGGAGGTCGGCCGCGTCAGCCCCGCTACGAGATTGAGCAGCGTCGACTTGCCGCAGCCCGAGTGGCCGATCAGGGAAATGAATTCGCCCTTGGCGACGGTCAGGTCGATGTCGCGCAGGGCCACGAAGCTGCCCTTGCGCGTCTTGAAGACCTGGCCCACGTTTTCGATGCTGAGGAACTTGTCCATGGCGATTCCTTGAGATGTCAGTCGGCGTAGGTGAAGCGCTTGACCAATTGCGTCAGCAGGACCTCCAGCACCAGGCCGACGATGCCGATCACGAAGATGGCGATCACGATGTGCTCGACCTTGAGGTTGTTCCATTCGTCCCACAGCCAGAAGCCGATGCCCACGCCGCCGGTCAGCATTTCCGCCGCCACGATCACCAGCCAGGCGGTGCTGATGGACAGCCGCACGCCGGTCAGCATATAGGGCAGAACGGCCGGAAGCAGCACGCGCGTCATCACCTTCCATTCCGACAGCTTCAGCACCCGCGCCACGTTCATGTAGTCCTGCGGCACGCGCGTCACGCCGACGGCGGTGTTGATGATCATCGGCCAGATGGAGCAGATGAAGATGGCCCAGATGGCGGCCAGGTTGGCCGCCTTGAACAGCAGCAGGCCCAGCGGCAGCCAGGCCAGCGGCGAGACCGGGCGCAGCAGGCTGATAAGGGGCGAGACCACCGCGCTGACCGCGGCGAAGCGGCCGATGACGAAGCCGGCCGGAATGCCCACCAGCGCCGCCAGGCCGAAGCCGATGGCCACGCGCCGCAGCGACGACAGCAGGTTCCAGCCTATGCCCTGGTCGTTCGGGCCGTTGTCGTAGAAAGGATCGGCGAACAGCGCCAGGGCCGCCTTGCCCGTCACGGCGGGGGAGGGGATCTCGGGGATCGCGTTGGACACCAGTTGCCAGCCCAGGATCAGCAGGGCAAAGCCCAGGCAGGGGCCGGCCACGGTCTTGACCAAGGTTTCCCAGACGCCGCGCCAGTCGACGCGGGCGAGCAGGGGGAGGCGGGACGGCGCCGCGGCGGCCGGCGGCGAAGGCGACGCCGCATGCAGGTCGATGACCTCGGCGACGGGCGGGGCGGCGGCGGGGCCGGCGGAAAGGGTACGGACCGTGGCGGTCATGGCGGGGCTCCCGGGGCGGCGCTCAGGCCGCGTTGATCTTGAAGCCGTCGGCATAGGCGGCGGGATTCTTGCCGTCCCAGACGATTCCGTCGACGAGCTTGGACGAACGCATCTCGGACTTGGGCAGCGAGACGCCGGCCGCGCTCGCCGCCTGCTTGTAGACGTCGATGCGATTGACCTGCCGCGCCGTCGCCAGATAGTCGGGATGGCTCTTGAGCAGGCCCCAGCGCTTGTGCTGCGTCAGGAACCACATGCCGTCCGACAGATAGGGGAAGTTGGCGGCGCCGTCGTTGAAGAATTTCATCGCGTCGGGGTCGTCCCAGGTCTTGCCCAGGCCGTCCGAATAGCGGCCCAGCATGCGGTCCAGGATCACGTCCATGTCGGTGTTCACATAGGATTTGGCGGCGATGGTCTCGGCCGTCTTGCGGCGGTTGGAGGCCGAGGCGTCGATGAACTTGCCCGCCTCCAGCACCGCCGCCGTCACGGCCCGCGCGGTATTCGGATAGCACTGCACGAACTCCGCGGTCGTGCCCAGGACCTTCTCGGGATGGTCGGTCCAGATCCCTTGCGTGGTGGTGGCGGTGAATCCGATCTTGTCGATGATGGCCCGCGCGTTCCAGGGCTCGCCCACGCAGAAGCCATCCATGTTGCCCACCCGCATGTTCGCAACCATCTGCGGCGGGGGCACCGTGATCACCTTGGCGTCGCGCATGGGGTTGATGCCGTAGGTGGCCAGCCAGTAATAGATCCACATCGCGTGGGTGCCGGTGGGGAAGGTCTGGGCGAAGGTGTATTCGGCCTTCTCGCTCTTCATCAGCTTTGCCAGCGAGGCGCCGTCGCGGGCGCCCTTGTCCCGCAGCTTGTTCGAAATGGTGATGGCCTGGCCGTTGTTGTTCAGGTTCATGAGCACGGCCATGTCCTTGCGCGGGCCGCCTATGCCCAGCTGCACGCCGTAGATCAGGCCGTACAGCACGTGGGCCAGGTCCAGTTCGCCGTTGACCAGCTTGTCCCGCACGCCGGGCCACGATGCTTCCTTCACCGGCGTGATCTTCACGCCGTACTTCTTGTCCAGGCCCAGCGTCGACGCCATCACCACCGAGGCGCAGTCGGTCAGCGGGATGAAGCCGATCTTGACCTCGGCCTTCTCGGGGGCGTCCGAGCCCGCCGCCCAGGCGCCGGCGCGTACCAGCGGATCGACCAGGCTCATGAGGCCCGTGGCGGCACCGGCGGCCAGCAGCCTGCGCCGCCCGCCGTCGGGCGTGGCGGCTACGGGGGAAGAGTCATGCGTAGGGGTGGGTTTCATCCGGCGCTCCAGGCAAAAAAAAGCGTTCCGCGCGAACAAGGCCGTGCCTGGTCGCCGCGGAACGCCGTTGTTCCTACCGCTGAGTTGTCTGTCGGCCCTCATTGGCCGGCATTTCCATCAAGCAATAGGCGTGCCACCGGCCACATGGCAGGGAAACGCGGGAATGGCGCCGCTTGCGCACCCCAATCTTGTGCAATGCACCACGAAAGTGCCCAGAAACGAGGCGGGGCCTCGATTCGACAAATGATGATAAGAATGATTACTATTCGTGTGTTTCAGCTTGTTGTAAGTCAGTTTTTTGTCAGGTTCGTCCAAGGCGTTCTGCGGCGCCCGGGCGGATTCCCCTTCACCTGGAGAATTTCAAGAATGGCTTTAGCCAACCGGGGCGTTCCTTTCCTGTTGTCCACGTCCCATCTTGCCGTCCTTGCCGCGCTCGCCTCCGGCAAGGTCCTGGCTCAGGAACCCACGACCGAACTCGCGCCCATCGTCGTGACGGCGACGGGATACGAACAGGAACTCAAGAACGCTCCCGCCAGCATCACCGTGATCGGGCAGGAAGCCCTGCAGGAGAAGCGCTACAACAACCTGGCGGAGGCCTTGAGCGAGGTCGAGGGGGTGGACGTGCGCGGCAATACCGGCAAGACCGGCGGCCTGAACATCAGCATCCGCGGCCTGCCCAGCGAATACACGCTGATCCTGATCGACGGCCGGCGCCAGAATGCCGCCGGCGACGTGACGCCCAACGGCTTCGGCGAGACCAGCACCAGCTTCATGCCGCCGCTCTCGGCCATCGAGCGCATCGAGGTCATCCGCGGGCCCATGTCCACGCTCTACGGCTCGGACGCCATGGGCGGGGTGGTCAACATCATCACCAAGAAGGTCGCCACGGCCTGGGGCGGCTCGGTCACTTTCGACAAAGGCATCCCGCAGAACAGCGACTTCGGCGACACCTCCAACGCGAATTTCTACGTAAGCGGTCCCCTGGTGCCTGAAATGCTGGGCCTGGCCGTGCGCGGCAGCATCTTCAACCGCGGCGCGACCGACATCGACCTGCCCGAAGGCACGGGCAGCATCAGCAAGCGCGGCCCGGCGCCGGTGGAGTCGCGTATCTACACGGCCGGCGCCAAACTCACGCTGACGCCGAACAAGCAGCACGATTTCTGGCTGGACGTCGACCGTTCGCGCCAGTGGTACAACAACGACGAAAGCCAGCTCGGCACGCTGGACGATCCGTCCACCAACACCTACAACGGCTACGGCCGCGACCTGCGCTTCAACCGCGACCAGGTGGCCGTGGGCCACACCAGCCGGTTCGAGTTCGGCACCGTGCAGTCGAGCCTGATGTACAACAATACCGAGACGCTGGGCCGTACCGTGCCCAACATCGCGGCCAATTCGCCGCTGGCGGCGGTGCTGGTGCCGGGCGCGCCCCGCAAGCTGGAAACCACCAACGTCGTGCTCGACACCAAGCTGGTCAAGGCCATCGGCGATGCGCACATGCTGACCGTGGGCGGCCAGTACTGGGATGCCGAGATGACGGACGGCCTGGCCACCAAGCGCTACAAGCAGGCCACCAAGTCGCTGTTCGCCGAAGACGAATGGCGCCTGCGCGAGGACCTGGCCCTGACCACCGGCGTGCGCTACGACCACCACGATGCCTTCGGCGGCCATTTCAGCCCGCGCGGCTACCTGGTGTGGAACACCACCCCCAACTGGACGGTCAAGGGCGGCGTCAGCCGCGGCTATCGCACGCCGCGCCTGAACCAGTTGCACGACGGCATCAACGGCATCAGCGGCCAGGGCCGCACGCTTACCATCGGCAACCCCAACCTCAAGCCCGAGGTCAGCACCAGCACGGAAGTCGGCGTCAACTACGACAACCTGGCCGGCCTGACCGCCAACGCGACGCTGTTCCACAACCGCTTCAAGGACAAGATCTCCGCCGCGGCCAACGGCATTCCCAACTGCGACTACGCGGCCAACCCCAACCAGCCGGGCTGCATCTCGATCGGCGCGCTGCCCACCCAGGCGGAGTTCGGCCAGCAGGTCAACCTGGAGCAGGCCACCACGCGCGGCCTGGAGCTGGGCACCCGCGTGCCGCTGGCTCCGCGCTGGACGCTGGGGCTGAACTACACCTTCACCGACAGCGAGGTGAAGAACGGCGGCGTCTACGGCGGCAAGCTGGCCGACACGCCCAAGCACATGGCCAACGCCAACCTGCGCTGGCAGGCCACCGACAAGTTCGCCATGTGGCTGCGCGCCGAATTCCGCGGCAAGAGCCGCCGTTTCGACGGCGATCCGGCCGCGCTTACCGGCGACAACCTGCGGGCCCAGCAGGCGGTGGGCGACCTGAAGGCCTATTCGCTGCTGCACCTGGGCGGGTCCTACAAGGTCTCGAAGACGGTGACCCTGACCGGCACGGTCTACAACCTGCTGGACAAGGACTTCATGAAGTTCAAGTCCTACGTGAACGGCGCGGGCGACACGGTGTACCTGAACGAGTACATCCATTCCTCGCAATCGACCCGGGGCACCATCCAGCCGGGCCGCACGTTCTGGCTGGCCGCCAACATCACGTTCTGACGCGGCCCGTGGTCCGGCCCCGACCGGGGGCCGGGCCGGCCGGGGCAAAGGCGGTAAACTGCCGGCCATGCGCATACGTCCCGACTCCGCGGCATTCGTTCTGCTTCTGGCCTCATTGTCCGCGCTGCCGGCGCTCTCCACCGACATGGCGCTGCCCGCCCTGGCCGCCATCGGCCTGGACCTGCACGTTCCTCCCTCCAGCGCCGCCCTGACCCTTAGCCTGTTCCTGGCCGGCTTCGCCATCGCGCCGCTGGCCTACGGCCCCCTGGCCGACCGCTACGGCCGCCGCCCCATCGTACTGTTCGGCGGGGTGCTGTTCTCGCTGGCCAGCGCGGCGTGCGCACTGGCGCCCAGCCTGGCTTCGCTGCTGGTCTTCCGGGTGCTGCAAGGGGTGGGGGCGGGCGCCGGCTCGGTCATGTCGCTGACCATCGTGCGCGACCTGTTCCAGGGCCACATCGCGCGCGCCCGCCTGTCGTATGTCGCCAGCATGCGCATCGTCGCGCCGATGATCGCGCCCACGCTGGGCAGCTGGGTCATGTACTTCGCCGGCTGGCGCTCGATCTACGGGGTGATGGCCCTGGCGGGCGTGGCGACGACCCTGGCGGTGTACCTGGGCATGGCCGAGACCCGGCCGGCGGATGCCGCGCCCGTGCGCATCTCGGTGGGCGCGCTGCTGCGCACCTACGCGCGGGTGCTGAGCAATCCCGTCCTGCTGGGCAACACCCTGGTCAACGCGCTGACCTTCGGCTGCCAGTTCGCCTACATCACCGGATCGCCGCTCTTGATGATGCAGCTGCTGGGCATGTCGCCGCAGGCCTTCGGTGCCGTGTTCGCGATGACGGCATTCGGCATCATGGCGGCCTCGCTCATCAACGGCCGCCTGAACGCGCGCGGCATCGCGCCCCACAAGCTCCTGTGGACCGGACTGATCCTGTCGAGCTCGACCAGCGTGCTGCTGGCGGTGCTGGGGTTCGCCGATGCCCTGTCGGCGTGGTCGCTGGTGCCGCTGCTGATGCTGAACACTTTCTCGTTCGGCATGATCGCGCCGAACGCCTCGCACGCGGCGGTGGAACCGCTGCCCGAGGTGGCGGGCGTGGCCTCGGCCGTGGTCAGCTGCGTGATGATGGCGGTGGGTGCGCTGTCGGGATCGCTGGTGACCATGCTGTACGACGGCCACAGCGCGCGGGCCATCACCGGCATCATGGCCGTGTGCACGCTGTCGGCCCTGTCCCTGTATGCGTTCTGGGTGCGGCGGCTGCCCGCGGCCGCCCACCGGCGGGCCTGATCAGCGCAGCACGAAGCCGCCGACCTTGCCGCCCTGCAGGTTCAGCGTGCCCACCAGGTCGTCGCCGCCGTCCTTGAACGTGATCTTCCACAGCGAGAATTCGTAGGACTGCTGCCGGTAGTCGCCCAGGCGCTGCACCTGGTAGCCGGCATGCAGGCGCGGTCCCAGCTGCGTCGCCACGGCATCGAACTGGGCGCGGTCCAGCTTGGCGAAATCGGCGCTGCCCGAGGACACGAATTGCTGGTAGTTGCCGGCTTCGATGGCCGTCAGCAGTGTCTTGAGCATCTGCGTCTCGGTCTCGATGGCGGCCGCGTCGGCGGCATGGCCTTGGGGGGCATGGAGCGCGGCGGCCAGCGCCACGGCCGCGAGCGCGTTGCGCGTGACATTCATGATGACTCCTGGTGAGAGGGAGAGGCCGCATGCGCTGCGGCAATGGCTTGCAGGCAGTCGTCGGGGCCACCCTGGACCAGGGTGACGCTGCAGGCCAGCATCAGGTTCAGGCCCAGTCCGAAATTCTCGACCAGGTGGCCCCCGGCGTCGACCGGACGGCCTTGGGCATCCGTGCCGGTGGCGACGCGCTGCGCCAGCGGCCGCGTATCGTCGGCGTAGGCCCAGACGGGCTTGCCCCGCGCGGCCGCATAGCCGATCTCGAACGCCGTGCCCGAATCCGGCTCCTGGCCACGGAAAGGCGCCAGATTGGCCATCACCACGTCGGCCCGCTCCAGCAGCGCCAGGTTGGCCCGGTAGATGCCCCGCGCCGCGTCCGGGGACGCGGCGTGCGTAACCGGTTCATCCAGGGGAAACAGCCCTTCATGGCCGTGCCGGGCGCAGGCCGCCTTCAGCCGTTGGCCATGGGCGCGGGCGTCGGGCCGGAATACGTCCGGCCCGGCCAGGTAGATCCGCATGGCGGGCGGTTCCGGATCAGGCCACGACGCCGGCGTCCGTCAGCAACTGCTTCAGTTCGCCGCTTTCGTGCAATTCGGCCAGGATGTCCGAGCCGCCGATGAACTCGCCCTTGATGTAGAGCTGCGGGATGGTGGGCCAGTTGGAATATTCCTTGATGCCCTGGCGGACCGCGTCGTCTTCCAGCACGTTCACGGTGGCCAACTGGCGCACGCCGTTGGCCTTGAGCAGCTGGATGGCGCGCCCCGAGAAGCCGCATTGCGGAAACTGGGCGGTGCCCTTCATGAACAGCACGACAGGGTTGTCGGTAACGGTCTGCCGGATGAAATCTTGCACGTCGCTCATGGCGATCCTCGTACAGAGTGAAAGGTGATGATGTCGATTATAGGTACCCGCCGGAAATCCGCTCGATGCCCGCCAGGTCGCGGCGGCTTTCGACGCGGGCGAATCCGGCCGCGTGCAGCAAGTCCCGCACCCGGGCGGCCTGGTCCCAGCCATGCTCCATCCAGAGCGCGCCGCCGGGCTTGAGCCAGGCCGGGGCGCCGCGGACGATGGCGCGCAGCGCCTCCAGCCCGTCGGCCCGGTCCGTCAGGGCCAGCGGCGGTTCATGGCGCAGGTCGCCTTGCGACAGGTGCGGATCGGCGGCGGCGATGTAGGGCGGATTGGAGACGATCACGTCATAGGTGGGGGCGGGCGCGGCACCGTTCAAGGCCCCGTACCAGTCTCCCCGGGCGAACGTGACGGCAGCGCCCAGCCGCGAGGCGTTGGCGGCGGCCACCGCCAGCGCCTCGGCGCTCAGGTCCGTGGCCTGGACCGCCGCGTCGGGACGCGCCAGCGCGATCGAGACGGCGATGGCGCCGCTGCCGGTGCCCAGGTCCAGCACACGCGGGGTGGCCCGGCCGCGCAGGTGCTCCAGCGCGGTTTCCACCAGCAGCTCGGTTTCGGGGCGGGGAATCAGCACCGCCGGCGACACCTGGAAATCGTGGCCCATGAACTCGCGCTCGCCCAGCAGATAGGCCATGGGCTCGCCATTGCCGCGCCGCCGCGCCCAGTCCCGGAAGACCGCGGCCCGGTCGTCGGGCAGGGCTTCGCCGTCGTGAGCGATCAGCCACGCACGGCCGACGTCCAGGGCCCGCTCCAGCAGCATGCGGGCCTCCAGCAGCGGCAGGCCGCTGCCGGCGATCAGCTCGCGCGCGGTGGCCATGGCGCTCAGTCGTCGCCCAGCGCGGCCAAGAGTTCGGCCTGGTGTTCCGAGGCCAGGGCGGAGATCAGCTCCTCCAGGTCGCCGTCCAGCACGTTCTGCAGCTTGTACAGCGTCAGGTTGATGCGGTGGTCGGTCACCCGGCCCTGCGGGAAGTTGTAGGTGCGGATGCGCTCGGAACGGTCGCCTGAGCCAACCAGGCTCTTGCGGTGCGCGGCTTCCTTGGCATGGCGCTCGCGCTGCTCCTTGTCCTTGATCCGCGCCGCCAGCACCTTCATCGCCTTGTCGCGGTTGCGGTGCTGCGAACGGTCGTCCTGGCATTCGACCACGATGCCCGTGGGCAGGTGGGTGATGCGCACCGCCGAATCGGTCTTGTTGATGTGCTGCCCGCCCGCGCCGCTGGCGCGGAAGGTGTCGATGCGCAGGTCGGCGGGGTTGATCTGCACCTCGGCCACCTCGTCGGCTTCCGGCATGATCGCCACCGTGCAGGCCGAAGTGTGGATGCGGCCCTGCGTTTCCGTGGCCGGGACCCGCTGCACGCGATGCCCGCCCGATTCGAACTTGAGCTTGCCGTAAGCGCCGTCGCCCGCGATGCGCGCGATCACTTCCTTGTAGCCGCCCAGTTCCGACTCGCTCATCGACATGATTTCCACCTGCCAGCGATTGCGCTCGGCATAGCGGGTATACATGCGCAACAGGTCGCCCGCGAACAGCGCGCTCTCGTCGCCGCCCGTGCCGGCGCGCACTTCCAGGAACAGGCTGCGGCTGTCGTCGGGGTCGCGCGGCAGCAGCAGGATGCGCAGCTCGCCTTCCAACTCCTCCAGCCGTTCCTTGCCCGCCCGCAGCTCTTCCTCGGCCATGGACTTCATGTCGGGATCGCCCAGCATCTCCTGGGCCGTCTGGATGTCGGCCTCGGTGCCTTCGTACTGCTTGAAGCCATTGGCAACAGGTTCGATTTCCGAGCGTTCGCGCGACAGCTTGCGGAAGGTGTCCATGTCGCTGGCGGTTTCAGGCGCCGCGAGCAACGCGTCCAGTTCGGCAAGGCGTCGAGACAACTGCTCGAGCCGGGCCCGCATCGATGCTTTCATGAAAGACTAATGGTTGCGCTCGGAACGCGACGAGAACAGGCGCGGCAACCAGGCCAGCAGCTGCTGGCGGTCGGCGCCTTCGCTATGGTTGAGGGCGGACAGCGGGCCGTGCAGATACTTCTGCGTCAGGCCGTGTGCCAGTTGTTCCAGGACTTGTTCCGGGGCATCGCCACGGGCCAGCGCCTTGCGGGCGCGGTCCAGCTCGGCCTGCCGCATCGCGTCGGCCGCCTGATGCAGGTCGCGGATGACCGGCACCACCGTGCGCGTATCCATCCAGTGCATGAAATTCTGCACCCGCGTCTCGATGATGGCCTCGGCCTGCACCACCGCCGCCTTGCGTGCATCGGACGCGTTCTGCACCAGCCGGCCCAGATCGTCCACCGAATACAGATACACGTCGTCCAGCCGGCCGACCTCGGGTTCGATGTCGCGCGGCACCGCCAGGTCTATCATCACCATCGGCCGGTGGCGGCGCGTCTTGGTGGCGCGTTCCACCATGCCCAGCCCCAGGATGGGCAGCGAACTGGCCGTGCTCGACACCACCACGTCGAAATCCGCCAGCTTCTCGGGCAGCTCCGACAGCCGCATCGCGCCGGCCGAGAATTTCGAGGCCAGCGTCTCGGCCCGTTCCACCGTGCGATTGGCCACCACCATCTTCTTCGGATGATGCGCGGCCAGGTGCGTCGCACAGAGCTCGATCATCTCGCCCGCGCCGATCAGCAGCACATTGACTTCGGCCAGGTCGCCGAACACCCGCTCGGCCAGCCGCGCCGCTGCCGCGGCCATCGACACCGACTGCGCGCCGATCGCGGTTTGCGAACGGACTTCCTTGGCCACCGAGAACGTGCGCTGGAACAACTGGTGCAACAGCGTGCCCATCGCCCCGGCTTCCTCGGCGGCGCGCACTGCGTCCTTCATCTGCCCGAGAATCTGCGGTTCGCCCAGCACCATCGAATCCAGCCCGCTGGCCACGCGGAACGCGTGCCGGACGGCGTCGTGATGGATGTGGCGATAAAGATGCGGTTGCAGCGACCGGTCGTCGAACTGCCGATAGCTCGCCAGCCAGGCCGGCAGATGCTCGGCCACGCCCGGTTCGGCCGCACAGTAGATCTCGGTGCGGTTACAGGTGGACAGGATGGCCGCCTCGCGCACCGCGCCGCCGAACGCCGACCGCAGCCCCGCCAGCGCCGGGCTGACCAGCTCCAGCGGCAGCGACACCCGTTCCCGCACCGAGACCGGGGCGGAGACGTGATTCAGGCCGAATGTAAGAACGTCGACGGACATGGGACAGGAGGGGAAAAAGGCCACGAATGACAAGGGCCACCCGCCATTATAAAGGGTAGGGAGGGAGGAGGGGTGCGACGCGGGGTCGCTAGGGTGGGGTAACGGGGGATTTGGCGGAGCGTTTTGCCAACGGCCCAAAAAGTGTGTAATATCCTGCGTTCTTTACGGGACGCGCGTAATTGACGCCGCGGCCGGTGAAGCTTCGTTGCAGCGCTCGTTGCGACATGGCCTGGTAGCTCAGTTGGTAGAGCAGCGGATTGAAAATCCGCGTGTCGGTGGTTCGATTCCGCCCCAGGCCACCAAGGATTCGATGCCCAGCCTTAAAAGCTGGGCATTTTCATTTCTTGCGGGTACGGGTAGATCACCAAGCGTCAGACACGGTAATCGGTTTCCGGGGTCAGTGCCCGATCCACGCGCCTCCTCATCGCTTCGAAGACCTGCGCCGGTAGCTCCGGGTCGATCGGTCGCTCTTCGCGCCGCTTGCATCTCGAGTGCACGAAAGTTGCGACCTACCCAGGTGGTGACCACGTCGTCTACCTGGGCCGCGTCGAGCGTATTGGCCAGGGTGGTCGACGGCCTTTGGCGTTCGGGCAGGGACGCTACATGGTTCCGTATGCGCACGACCTTGGGCCGCGGTCGTTGGGGCTGGGCCTGGCGCCTCCGGTGAAGCCGCAGGCGCTGCGTACGGCCATCGACGCGATGCCCGGCATCAGCACTGCGCTGGGTGATCACACGCTCTGCCTGTCCGTGTGGGGTAACCACGGTCCCACGGCCATCCACTTTGAGCCGGGGGCGCAACCGGTCAGCGGCGACCTGCGCACGGGATTGGTCGTGAGTGTGACGCGGTCGGCCGCCGGCCGTGCGTTCGCGGCCTTCCTTCCCACCGACATCACACGCAGCTTCGTGGCGGAGGATCTGCGGCTTTCGCGTACTTCAATGGAAGATGCGGCGGCGCAGCAGGCGGCATTCGAGCTTGAGATGGAGCAGGCGAGGGCCAGTGGCGTGGCGCGATCAGCAGACCCCGGGCCGTCGCCGATACAGGGCTTCGCAGTGACCGCATTCAGTGTTCCGATTCGCGACAGCCTGGGGAACATGATCATGGCCCTGACCATCATTTCGCATGCCAGCCGATTGCAGCCGGACCGGGACGCAGAGGTGCCTACTCGCCTGGCTCAGGCCGCTGCTTCGATTGCGGTAGACGGATAGGCAGCCGTTCGCGGGACAGCGACCGTACCCCGGCCCGTACCGTCGCCTGTCATTTCGGTGAATACACCCACAGACTGGTGTAGAGATTTTTGTGGGCGTGTGCGATGTGCATGATCCCCATCGCCTCATGCTAAGATGAATTCACTCGGGATTTCAGCCTCCCGCTCTTCCAAGATAGACGGTGTCCCGTCCAAGCGCTGGTACTCTCAGCCGGAGTTATCCGTGGACACCGCTACGTCAGCATCCATTCCTTCAGATATCGCTTCGCGCCAGCTTTCGCTGGGCACCGCTTTGCGCTTTTGGCTGAAGCTGGGGTTTATCAGCTTCGGCGGTCCGGCGGGGCAGATCGCCATCATGCATACCGAGCTCGTTGAACGCCGACGTTGGATCAGCGAAGGGCGGTTTCTTCATGCGTTGAACTATTGCATGTTGCTGCCCGGCCCGGAGGCCCAGCAGCTGGCGACCTATATCGGGTGGCTTCTACACCGCACGTGGGGGGGCGTGGCCGCCGGGGTTCTTTTTGTTCTTCCTTCCTTGTTCCTCCTGATCGCGCTGTCATGGATCTATGCCGCATACGGCAACCTGCCCGTGGTCGCAGGCTTGTTCTACGGAATCAAACCTGCAGTCACTGCCATCGTGTTGCACGCAGCGCATCACATTGGCTCCCGAGCCCTGAAGAACCATGCGCATTGGCTCATAGCAGGAGCGGCGTTCCTCGCCATCTTCGCGTTTAACGCCCCATTTCCGCTTATTGTGGCCATCGCGGCACTGACGGGGTATCTGGGCGGAAGGTGGCGGCCGGAGCTATTTCGAACGGCTAGCGGGCATCACGCAGCGGCCCAGGAAGGCGGGGTAGTGGCGCTCATCGACGATGACACTCCGACGCCCGAACATGCGCGTTTTCGCTGGTCGCGGCTCTGCATCCTGCTAATTGTCGGCCTTGCCCTTTGGGGGGGCCCAATGGCTGTGCTCACCGTGTTATTTGGGTGGCATGGAGCCTATACGCAGATGGGCTGGTTCTTCACCAAAGCTGCACTGCTTACCTTTGGGGGAGCTTACGCTGTTTTGCCTTATATTTTTCAGGGGGCCGTGGAGCATTACGCCTGGCTTACGCCCACCCAGATGATTGATGGTCTGGCATTGGGAGAGACCACACCGGGCCCCCTGATCATGGTCGTCGCCTTCGTGGGCTTTGTGGCCGCCTATTTCCATGAATTGCTGGGCTCGGCGTCCCCGTTCATCGCAGGCGCTTTGGGCGCGACCCTGGTTACGTGGTTCACCTTCCTGCCGTCATTTGTGTTCATTCTCGCAGGGGGGGCTGTGGTGGAGGCAACCAAAGAGGACTTGAATTTCACTGCGCCGCTGGTTGCCATAACGGCCGCGGTGGTCGGCGTCATCATCAATCTGGCACTGTTTTTCGGCTACCACGTGTTATGGCCCACGGGGTTGACCGGGCGATTCGACTGGGTGTCGGCGATCATAGTGGTAGCGGCGGCAGTGGCGTTGTTCCGCTATAAACGCGGGGTGATCCAAGTTATCGTTGGGAGTGCAGTAGTTGGCCTGGTAGTTTCCTTCATGGCCTAAACGCCAAAGCGTCATGGGAGAGAGCAGTGAAAGTACAGGGGCAATGCCATTGCGGCGC
This sequence comes from Pigmentiphaga kullae, assembly GCF_004216695.1. Taxonomy (GTDB): domain Bacteria; phylum Pseudomonadota; class Gammaproteobacteria; order Burkholderiales; family Burkholderiaceae_B; genus Pigmentiphaga; species Pigmentiphaga kullae. The sequence continues at coordinate 165,803 of NZ_SGXC01000001.1, read as the reverse complement.
GATCCGCTACGAGGCCGAGGTCCAACCTGGATCGATGCGGATTTGTCATTGTTCGGACTGCCAGATCATGTCGGGTTCGGCCTTCCGCACGAACATCGCCGCGCCGGCCGAGACGTTTCGCTTACTGCAAGGCAAGCCGCGCCACTATGTGAAGACCGCCGACAGCGGTGCGCAGCGGGTCACGGGTTTTTGCGAGCACTGCGGCACGCAACTCTATGCGACCGATCCGGGTACTCCAAAGCGCTATTCGCTGCGGGTCGGCACCCTTGCGCAGCGGGATCAGGTGGGGGGGCCGCAGACGCAAATCTGGACGCGCCGCCGTGTCAGCTGGATGCCGCCGCTCGACGGCGTTGATGAGGTCGACGGGCAGCCGTAGCCTTGCCGTCAGGCTTGCGCAACCCAAGGCAGGTCCACCGAATCGAGCCGCAGCAGCCGCCTGGCATTACCGCTTTCGATCGCCGCACGATGCTCCGGCGACAGCTCGAGCCTATCCATCTGCTCCACCGCATGCCGCAACGGGAACCGGTCGTAGTCGCTGCCGAACAGGAGCTGGCTGACGGGGACCCGGCTCATGAGCAGCGCCATCTGTTCCGGGGAATAGGCCTGTGCACATTCGAAGTACAAGCGGCGGAACTCCGCCGTGATGCCTTCGGGAAACAGTTCGGCCATGCGCTCAGGCCCCACCGTGACCCAACCCGAGAAGCCTTCCAGGCGCGCGATCAACGGGGTGAAAGCGCCGCCGCCGTGGCAGAACACGAACTTGATGCGCGGGTGTTTGCGCAGTGTGCCGGTCACCATCAGGTGCAGGATCGTCCGGGCGGTGTCGAAGGGATATTCCAGCCAGGCATCGCTCAGGTGCGGCGCCTGGTAGTCGAGGATGCCGCAGTCGCAGGCGCCCGCCCATCCTTGCGGATGCACGAACACCACGGCCTCGCGGCGGTCCAGCTCGTTCCAGACAGGTTCGAAGGCGGCATCTCCCAACCACGAGCGCGCGTAATGGGTGATCAAGCCGATGCCGTTCGCCTTCAGTACGTCGAGCGAATATTCGATCTCGCGCAGCGCGCCGTCCACGTCCGTCAGCGGGGGCGGCGATGCGAACAGGCCGAAACGCTTGTGCCGTCCCTGGACGATCTTCGCGCCGAACTCGTTGAGCATGCGGGCGCGATCGCGTGCCGCCTGCACCGTCTCGGCAACGACCGGCCCGGGCCACCCCATCGCCAGTTCCACGCCCGCCGCGTCCATCTCGCCGATCGCCTTCTCGGGTGTCCAGTCAGGCTGGCCGCGCCCACCCGGCGCGTTGAAATGATGATGCAAGTCGATCTTGCCGGAGGTGGTCGTGTTCTTCTGTTCACGTGTGCCCATGACTACTCCTTGGGAATGACCCCACTGGCCACGAGCGCCTTGTTGCTCTCGGATTCCGCGCGGATCGCTTTCGCCATCGCATCCGCGGCCCCGACGCGAACCTCCATGCCCTGCGCGGAGATGAGTTCGCGAACGGCAGGCTTGTCCATCGCCTTGAGCAGGTCGGACTCGATGCGGTGCGCCACCGCGGGCGGAATGGCGGCCGGCGCGACGAAGCCGAACCAGTTCTTCAGGTCGAACCCCGGATAACCCTGTTCCGCGGCGGTCGGGACCTCCGGCAGGGCGCTGGCGCGGGTGCCGGTGCTGACCGCGAGCGGAATCAGCTTGCCTTGCCGGATGAGCGGGTAGGCGCCGGCAATGCCGGACCACATCGCGTTCACCTGGTTGCCCGCCAGGTCCACCAGCGGCGACTTGTTGCCGTAGGGCACGTGCAGCAGGCGGATGCCCGCCATCTGCTGCAGCCGGAGCATGGACCGGTTGTGCACCGAGGCGGGCCCTTGCGAGGCATAAGTCAGCCCATCCGGGGCAGCCTTGGCCTTTGCGACGAACTCTTTCAGGGTGCGCACGCCCAGTTGCGGCGGCACGACGAGAACCACGGCTGCATCGACCGCCTGGGCGATCGGTTTGAAGTCGGCCTGGGGCCGGAACGGCAGCTTGTCGTTGACGTAGGGCAGCATGGTCAGGAGGGAGTCGGACGCCAGCAGGAGCGTGGTCCCGTCGGCCGGCGCGCGCATGACCTGGCTCGCCCCGACCACGCCATTGGCGCCGGGTCGGGACTCGACGATCACCGACGTGCCTCGGCGGACTTCCTCCAGGCTTTGCGCAATGGTGCGCCCCAGGAAGTCGGGCACCGATCCCGGAGGGCCGGTCACTACCAGCTTCACGGGCTGGGTCGCGTAGGCATCGTTCGGCGCCGGCTGTGCCGTGGCCGCTAAAGCGGCCAGCGCGGAGCACGCGCCCACGGCCATTTTGAAGGTCAGCTTCATCGGTGTCTCCAGGTATTTTTTAAGGTTGCCGGCCGGACAGGCCGGACGCGTCAAGCCCGCCAGCGCGGAAACAGCAGTTCGGCGTTTCCGGAACGCAGTTGCCGTTTGCGGTCCTCGGACCAAGGCAGCGCGGCGATGCCGCGTGCCGCGGTGGCCATCTGGTCCTTGGGGCCGAACGGGTAGTCGCTGCCGAACAGCAGGCGCTCCATCCCGACCTCGGCGACCAACGCATCGAGCGTGGTCGGCGACAAGGACAAGGCGCAATCGAAATACAGCTTGCGCAGTTCCGCCGAGAAACCCTGCGGGATCCACTTCCGCAGCTCGGGCTTGTTGGTGGTGAGCATCTCGACCCGCCCCGCCAGGTAGGGAATGGCGCCCCCCGCGTGCGAAAAGATCCAGCGGATGCGGGGATAGCGGATCAGGACGCCGGCAAGCACGATGTCGGCGACCGCGCGGGTGGTGTCGAACGGAAATTCGAGCGTCGACGGCGACAGGCCGGCGACCAATTGCATGCTGGCCGGAGTCGTGGGATGGACGAACACGACCGCGCTACGGCGATCCAGCTCCTCGTACAGGGGATCGTAGACGGGCGATCCGAGGTAGTGCCCACCGTGATTGGTCAGCACGCACACGCCATCCGCGCCCAGGCGGTCGAAGCCATGCTCCACCTCGCGCAGGCTGGCGTCGATATCCGGCAGCGGCAGCGCGGCGAAGAATCCGAACCGCCCTGGATGGTCGGTGCCGATCTGCGCGGCAAGCTCGTTGCACCAGCGCGCCAGCGCGGCGGCAGGTGCCGCGGCCAGGGGGGCGAAGCCGGGCGCCGAGATGGAGTTGATGGCCGTGCGGATGCCCGCCGCGTCCATGCCCTGCAGAGCGCCTTCCACGCTCCAGGGCGGCAGGCGCGTCGATGAGCCTTGCGCGGTGATGTAGGCCTCGCCGACTTCCTGGACGTACCGGGCGGGAAGGAGGTGCTGGTGGACGTCGATCATGGGGATGTCCATGCCCAAGGAGCCGAATCGGTCTGCTCAGGCATCTTTTGAGTTTCTAATAATGAGATTATTGCATCATGATTTTTATTTTTTCAAGAAAAAAATATCTATTTTTGATATTCAATGGGTTCTGGCGCGGCGTGCGTGTAGACGCACGTGCTTATGAGGGGACTCTGGACGAAGCGCAGGACGAACCGGGCACCGCAGGGCGTGATGGCCTGCATGCAGAACTCCAGGTCTGGGAGAGTGCCGCGGCTCGGGCCCAGCCCGTGCCCGGCCGAGCCGCCGTTACGCCGGGTTTTCCACCGCGGCGGCCGCATCCGCGGGCAGCGGCGACAGGGCGAGGTGATCGGAGATCTCGCGCGCACGCTCCATCACCAGGTTGCCGAGCCGGTTCGTATCCAGGAATTCGCCGTGCGGAAGTTGTAGAAGCAGGGTCAAGGCGCCCGCTACCCCGCCCTCGGCGTTGAAGATGGGGGCCGCCACGCCGGCCACGTCGCTGTCGACCTCGCCTTTCGAGACATAGAAACCGCGCTGGCGGATGGCTCGGAAGTACTTGCTGAATGCCGGCCAGTCCTGCCCCAGGGCCAGCACGTCCGGCTCATTCCCGTGCTCGTCGAAGAGCCGTTTCAACCTGGCCGACCCCAGGTGCGCGAGAACGACCTTGGACGCGGCGCCGCGAAACGGCGGCAGCGCGCGGCCCCTGCCGAAGCTGGCGGAGACGTGCGCGCGATGTTCGTCCTGATGGATGTTCACCACCTTGTCGCCGAAGACGCCCGACAGCATGGCCGAGCATTGGGTTTCCTCGGTCAGCCGGGCCATGACATCCCGCGCGGCAAGCAGCAGCGGGTCCGATCGCCGGCTGCGGTAGTCCAGTTCCATGATCCGGGCGCCGATCGCGTAACGGCCCGACAGCCGCGACACCAGGCCCGTTTCGGTAAGCCATCTCAGGTAACGAAAGGCGGTAGGTCGAGAAACAGCCAGCAGATCGCTGACCTCCTCGGCACTCAATGTGGTCCGCTCCTCGGTGAAGAGGTCGAGCACGTCGAAGACTTTCTGGAACTGGGACATGGCCGGAGTTTACTTGAGGCTCATACGGGTAGCAGTTCCAGGATTGAAGTGTTGAAATTTGATAGTGAAAAAGTTTTTTTATTAGAAAAACAAGTGATAGTATCTATTTTTGATATTTATATGAAAAAATGACCTACCCATGACGCAGCCTACCCACGTCGCCCCGGCCACAGGAAACAGCGACTTGCCTCGGATCCCGCCGCTCGGCCCAGCCCTGTTGGCAACCTATCCCTTCACGCCTCCGCCGGAACTCGGCGGCCAAGGGACGCCACACCCGCACCCGGTCGTGATTGTCGGTGCCGGGCCCGTCGGACTCACGCTGGCGTTGACGCTGGCGCGTGCGGGCGTCCGCTCCGTGGTGCTCGAGAACGACGATCGCGTCTGTGGCGGCAGCCGCGCCCTGGGCCTGTCGCGGCGCACACTGGAAATCTGGGACGCCCTGGGGGCGGCCGAGCCGGTGGTGGCGTCCGGCAAGCGGTGGAACGGTGGGCGCAGCTTCTTCGCCGGGCGGACCATCCTGCAGTTCGAGATGCCTGACGACGGTGCGGTGCGGCACCGCCCGATGCTCAACCTGCAACAGTGTTACTCCGAGCAGTTCCTGGTGTCCCGGGCCGCGATGTCGCCATTGATCGATCTGCGCTGGCAGAGCCGCTTCACGGGTCTGCGTCAGGAAGGTGATACCGTCCGGCTGGAGGTCGAGACGCCGCAGGGCAGCTACGCGCTGCAGGCCAGCCATGTCGCCGCCTGCGATGGAGCGCGCAGCGCCGTGCGAGCCGCCATGGGTCTCAAGCTGGAGGGGACTTCCTACGAAGCGGATTACGTCATTGCCGATATCGAGATGGATACCGATGCCGCGACCGAGCGGCGCTGCTGGTTCGACCCCCCTTCCAATCCGGGGCTGAGCGTCCTGATGCACGGCCAACCCGGCGGAATCTGGCGCCTGGACTATCAACTCGGCGCGGGGGAAGACCCGAAGCGCGCCGTCGAGCCCGCACAGGTGTACCGGCGCATCCAGCAACACCTGGACTACATCGGGGAGACGGCCGCATGGCGTCTCGAGGACGTGAGCCACTATCGCGTGCACAGCCGGTCGCTGCGCAGCTTCCGCAGCGGCCGAGTGCTGTTTGCCGGCGATGCCGCCCACCTCATGCCCATCTTCGGCATCCGCGGCCTCAATTCTGGCGTCGAGGACGCCTGGAGTCTTGGCGACAAGCTGGCCCAGGTGTTGCAGGGCACGGCCCCGGAGTCCCTGCTGGAGGTGTACTCGCAGGAGCGGCGCGCGGTCTTCGACGAGAATGCGGCGGCGGCGAACCGCAACGCCGCATTCATGACGCCGACATCGGCGGGGATGCGGCAGGTACGCGACGCGGCCCTCGTGCTGGCGCTTGGCGACACGCCTTTGCAGGACTTGCTCAATCCGCGGCAGGCCGCCTATGTGCCGTTGAGGCAGTCCCCCTTGTCCACGCCGGATCGCGACGAATGGACGGGCGGACCCGCTCCGGGCGAAGTGCTTCCCGACCTGCAGTTGCCCACGCTGCCGCAAGGCCATCTGCTGGCGGCGATCTCGACCCGCCCGTGCGCGATATGGTTTCGGGATCCGGCCGACACCGGCCTGACGAAGGCAGCGCTGCAACGACTCGGCCTGGACGTCATCGTCGTCACAGAGCGCGCGGTACCTGCGGGCGGCGAGCAGGTCCATGACCTTGACGGAACATTGCGTGACCGCATGGCGGCCGATTCCGGTGCCCTGTACTTGGTCAGGCCAGACCATAACATCGCGGCACGCTGGAAGCGGCCGGACCTTCGCAGCGTGCAGGAGGCCGTGAACCGTCTCGTCTTGAAGACGGCGGTGAACCACGAGCCGACACTGCCGCAGCCGGCGCTCAGCGCGACGGAGCGGGTGTACAACAGTTTGGGCGAGTTGCTGGATCGCACGCAGAACAAGCTGGAAACACTGACGGCCCTGGCGTTGCGGCTAGGCGTGGACTTGGGGGACGCCGAGGCTTTCGAGCGGGCGGTGCATGCGGTAGAGGCCGCACAAAAAGCGCGCGCAAAAACGCCTTGAACAATGGCTGTCGTAGGATTCTTGCCCTATCTGCGAAGTGGAGCGAGCAGGTCGGACAGAAAGTCGAGCAACGCTCGAGTCTTGGCAGGCAACAGCTGGGAGGTCGTCACCGCGTAGACCGGCAGGCTCGTGGCACTCCAATCGCAAAGCACAGGAACCAACCGGCCGGCCTCGACTTCCGGAATGGCGAAAACATCGGCCATGACGGCAATGCCATTCCCCGCCACGGCCAGATTGCGGATGAAGCCCACGTTATTGGCTGCCGCGCGACCCCGAACTTCGACTTCCACGGAGCGTCGAGAGGCTCGCAACGTCCAACGCCGCTCGATCTGGTCGGAACCGCGTTCGCTGCGAAGCACGCACTGGTGCTTCGTCAGGTCCTGCGGGATGCGCGGATGCCCGAAGCGAGCAAGGTAGTCGGGAGAGGCATACAGCCGCCTGGGCAAGTCGCCAAGGCGCCGGATGACGAGCGATGAATCGGGAAGCTCTCCCATGCGCACCGTGACGTCATACCGCTCCGCAAGCGGATCCATCCACTTGGGAGTGAAGTGCAGGTCCAGCGTGACGTCGGGGTACCGATCGAGGAATTCCCGCACCTTGTCCGCGGTGAGGCGGACCGTGAAATCGATGGGAGCTGCGATGCGCAAGGGGCCATTGGGCCGGGACGGCGCCGTCTGTGCCAACTGCGTTGCCATGGCGATTTCATTCATCCCCCGGTTGCATTGTTCGAAGTAGCGCTGTCCCTCTTCCGTCAGCACCAGCGTCCGGGTGGTGCGATTGATCAATTTGATGCCCAGCTCTCTCTCCAGGGCAGTAATGCTGCGGGAGGTCGACGACTTCGGCATTTCCAGCGCGTTCGCCGCCGCCGTGAAGCTGCCCGTTTTCGCGACCTCGAGAAAAACGCGGACGTGATGAATCAGGTGGGGTTTCATGACGATCTTGATTGTTCCTGGTTGGGAACAATGTTATCCGGAAAAGCTATTTTTGGAACGACTTGGCCTCAATAGAATGGCTGCGGCGTAACGATCCGGTGCCTATAGGGCCTTGAGAGATCACCGCCCAAAGAACAAGGAGACAGCATGTTCAAAGAGCAACTTGTCCGCGTACTGGCGATTTCCGCCTTGCTGGGCTTGATGGGGATGGCGGGTTGCGGAGGAGACGGCAGTGCGCCGGCCGCTGCTCCGGCAGAAACTTTCGCCGCCGCCACCAGTTGTGAAAGCCTCCGGAGCCTTCGGCTGCAGAACGTCGAGGTCACCGCCGCCCAGGCCGTGCCTGCGGGGACTTACCAACCGGCTGGAAGCACCGCGGCTTTCGGCAATCTTCCCGCATTCTGCAGGGTGACTGCCAGTCTGGCGCCGGTACCGGGGTCCAGGATCGGCGTCGAGCTATGGCTGCCCGCCACGTCTTGGAATGGCCGGTACCAGCAGTTGGGGCAGAACGGCTGGGGCACGGCATTCTCCTCCTACTGGAGCTCGATGGCGCCTCATCTCCGGAACGGCTACGCCATCGCCATCACCGACGGAGGGCACGCCGCGACTGCCGTCACCGATGCCACGTGGGCGATCGGCTTTCCGGAGCGCATCGTTGATTTCGCGTATCGCGCCACGCATGAGACGGCGGTCGCGTCCAAGGCGATCATCAAGGGGTTCTACGGGAAGTCCGCGGTCTACTCCTACTTCAATGGCGCTTCGACCGGGGGCAGAGATGGCCTGATGTCGGCGCAGAAATTCCCGACGGACTTCAATGGCGTGCTTGCCGGCTCGGCGCTGATCAACTGGACCCGCGTGGCGACGCAGAAGCTCTACGCGAGTCAACAGTTGCTGAAGGCAGGGATCCAGGGCGCGGCGGGCGCCTCCTTGCTGGATCTGGCAAGGAAAACGGCCATCGCCGCATGCGATGCCGCCGACGGTACTTCAGACGGCATCTTGCGGGATCCGCGCTCCTGCCGATGGGATCCTCACGCGCTTCTGTGCCATGCCGGACAAGACCCATCGAGCTGCCTGACCAGCCTGCAAGCCGATGCGCTGACGACAGTCCTGTCCCCGTTGCGCGACCCGGTCACGCTCGAATACCTGTACCCGGGGTACCTGCATGGGTTCGAAAACGACTGGACAGGGTTTGGCTACGTGAATGGCACGCCTGCACACGCGGCCACGGTCTACAAGATCGCGCTGGGGAAGCCCGACTGGGATGCTTCCACGTTCGACGTTCACTCTGACCTGCCCCAGGTCGAGGCCACGCTGGGCTTCATGAACGCCGACCAGCAGGCTGACCTGAGCGCGTTCAGGCAGGCCGGGGGCAAGCTCATCCAGTACCACGGCTGGCAAGACGCGGTGACGATGCCGGAACGCATCGTCCAGTACTACGAAGAGGTCCGGAACCGCACGACAGGTGGCGACCTTGCCGCGGAGCAAAGCTTCTATCGCCTGTTCATGATGTCAGGAGTCGGGCACGGAGGCGCCGGCGAAGGTGCATGGCACTTCGGGGCGATTGCGCAACAGGCCGTGGCGGGCGATGCCGAACATGACGCCGTCCTGGCACTGCGCAATTGGGTGGAGAAGGGCACCGCGCCGGAAAAATTCGTCGCGACGAAGTTCCAGGACGGCGACGTCACCAAGCCGGTGATGTTGCAGCGCCTGATGTGTCCGTACCCCCGTCAGGCTGTCTACAGGGGCAGTGGCGAAACGCAGTCGGCCGACAGCTTCTACTGCGGCTAGACCGGGGATCGTCCGTATTCATCAACTTTTCAGGGCATAGGCAAATGATAAAGAGACGAACATTCCTGGGCATGTCCTCGCTGTTGGCCGTCCCGCTGATCTCGCGCGCGAATGATTACCCGCGGATGCCGATCAACCTGGTGACCCCGCTCGCGGCGGGGGATGCCGCGGACCGCGCGGCGCGCCTGATCGGGCAGGAACTCTCGAAGTCGCTGGGCGTTGCCGTCACGGTCATGAACCGCCCGGGCGCCGGTGGTTCGCTGGGGACCCAAGCCGTCATCCGGGCGCCCAAGGATGGATATACCTTGCTCTACGCACAGAACAGCCCGTTGACCATCCGGCGCGTGATCGATCCCGAGGCGGCCAACTACGATCCATTGACGGACCTGACGCCACTGGCGCTGACGACCAGAAGCCCGTCGGTACTGGTGGTCCACAAAGACGCGCCTTTCAAGACCATCAAGGAAATGGTCGACCTCGCACGGCAGCGTTCCGGCGGCATCAACATCGGAAATGCCGGACCCGGATCCGTCGGCGAGATAAGCGTCCAGTTGATGAATGCGGCGGTGGGCGCCCCGTTGAATTCGGTGAACTACAAGGGCGCGGCTCCCGCCGTGACCGATCTGCTCGGCGGCTACATCGATGCGGTGATCCTTGCGCTGGGCGCCGTAAGCGCCCATATCCGCAGCGGATCGTTGCGCGCTTTGGCGATCTCGTCGCCGTTCCCGGATTTTCCCGCCATCCCGACGCTGCGCAAGCTCGGATACAACGCCGATCTCCTGGGCGTATGGTTCGGCTTTTTCATGCCCGCCGGCGTTCCCGGGCACGTCATCGACACCTTGCTTCCCGCGCTGGAACAGGCGGCACGCAGCCCCGCCGTCTCGGCGCAATTGCTCCCATCGGGCATGACGCAGGAATGGGGATCCCGCCAGGCGCTGGCCGAGGAAATTGCCACCGAGTATCGATCCATCAAGGAGCTGCTCGGTCCCACTTCAAAGAACGGAAAATGAAGGATCAGTGATGTCGAAAAGCATTCAGGTAGCCATTGTGGGTGGCGGCATCGGCGGGCTCGCCGCCGCAGTGGCGTTGTCCTATCGAGGAATCCAAGTCGCGGTCTATGAACAGTCGAGCGTGCTGCGGGAAGTCGGCGCAGGCCTCTTTGTCTATCCCAACAGCCTGAGGCAGCTCGAGCGGATCGGCCTGGGCGAAGCCCTGGCCCGGGTCGGCGCCAGGGTGGGCCAGGGGTCGGAGTATTACCGCATGGACGGTTCGGTCGTCGGCAAGATACTGACCACCGACTCGAGCGGCTGGAACGGGATGTATGGCATGCATCGCGCCGATCTCCTGAAGGTATTGGAGGATGCGATGCCCGCGGGGTCCATACATACCGGTCATCGGTGCATCGGCTTCAGCCAGGATGAAGCGGGAGCAAGCCTGACCTTCGACAACGGCCATGTCGCGCGCGCGGACGTCGTGATCGGGGCCGATGGCATCAATTCGGTCTTGCAGAAGTACGTCGTGGAACCCTCGGCCCCTGAATACGCGGGCTTCCGGGCGTACCGGGGCTTGATCTCCTCTGACCGGATTCCTGAATGGAGACGGGAGGCGCACCAGGTCTGGATGGGGGACGGCAAGCATTTCATGGTGTTCCCGGTCCGCCGAGGCGAAATGGTGAACTACGTCGGTTTCGTCCCGACAACGAGCGAGACGGCAGAATCCTGGTCCGCCGTCGGCGACCGTGATGAGCTGGCGGCGTCATTCGCCGGCTGGGACCCGCGCGTGACCGGATTGCTCGCCAAAGTCGAAACGTGTTTCTGGTGGGGACTGTTCGACCGCAAGCCGCTCGAGAAATGGGTGAACGGACGCCTGGCATTGCTTGGCGATGCGGCCCATCCGATGCTTCCCCACCTGGGGCAAGGCGCGAACCAGGCCATCGAAGATGGAACGGCCCTGGCGGTCCTGCTGCAAGGATGCGCCGATGGCGACTCGGTCCAGGACGCGCTGAAGCGCTATGAGGCGCTGCGGCGCCCGCGTACCGCCATGGTTCAGGCCGAGGCCCGGAAGAATGGCTTGCGCTATGACTCCAAGTACGCGGATCTCGGACAGCGCGACCGGGAGATCGCCAACTCCGCGATGTTGCGCAAGTCGCTGTACGACTACGATATCGAGAAGGAGGCCATCAAGCTGCTCCGCCTTGGCCCTGTTTCTGCGTAGGCTCCGATCCTCGCCCGGGTCAGCCGCCCCGTACGAATTTAGCAGGCCTATTCGAGCATTAAGAAATGGTCGCTTGGTGGCCGGGGCTTCGCGCCATAGCATGGCTCATCACTATGTTGGCGCGAATCTGAAGCATGGTCGGGAACTCGTTCGGCTGTACCGTCATGGCGACGATGGCGGTGAAGAATGCACTGGTCCGCCTGTTGCCCCGCCTGGAAGAAGCGGCCGGGCGAGCCGTGACGCTGCGTATGGGCACCATAGCCGACCTCCAGTCGGAAATCGAATGGGGCGCGGAATTCGACGTGGCGACCTGGATCAACGGGGCTTGCCGGGGGTAAGTGTGCTGACGACCGAGTTCCGCGATGCCTTTGCCAAGCAATGCGCGGCGATCGGCTTTGAAGGGGCATCGCGTTACGTGCCGCATCCCATGCAGAACTGCACGACCGCGGAACTACATCGACTCGCCGAGGACTCGTTCGAAAGCATTCTTGCAAGCCTGACTGCCAGCGCCGGGCAGGCGTGTGCGTCCGTATCCGGCGCCTAAGGCTGCATGTCGGCGGGAGCGGGATCTGCTTTTGATCACCTGCGAACCCTTACCTTCCGCCGCCAGACCAGGACGCCCGTCGCGCTCAGCATGGCGACCATCACCCCGGCCATCGCAACGAGCGCCTGAAGCGGCCAACCCCACCGCGCAGCCATGTGCAGGCCGGCCAGCCAACTGGTGATCGTGTCGCCGTTGGCGGCGCCGGTGGGAAACCAGGACAGACGCAGCTCGCCCGTGTTGCCATCGAAGGCGACGACAGTACGGCCCACGCGCTCGCGCACGTCCAGGCTGCTGAGCACGTAGTAGCTGAACAGCGCGCGCCGTGGGTCGTAGTACAGCAGATCCTCGCGGTGCACGGAGAATCCCCTTGACGACGCCTGCTGTCCCATCAATCGTCGGCCAGTCTCCAGCGCCTGTTGCCAGCTCAGACCGGGCTGAACTTGCGGTACAGCCAGCATCGGCAATGAGCGCGTGGTGGCCTGGAACGACAGGCCGCCGCGTGCCATGACCGCGTCGTAGGCCGGCGCCAGGTTGAACGCAACGCTGCTCCACGCGAAAACGAAGAGTGCGGCCCAGACCCAGAGGCCGCCCGCCCGATGCAGGTCGAACGTGAGTTTGTAGCTGCCGCCTTGCCAGCGTACCCACCACGCAGGCATCCATCGCCGCAGCCAGGATTTGCCGGCCATTCCGCCGGCCCGCCGCGGCGAGGCCGAAGCGGCCGGCAGGGTCAGCCACAGGCCGACGAAGCAGTCCACCGTCCAGAGCAGCGCCGCGGCGCCCAGCATCAGCGTGCCCGCCAAGCCCAGCGCCAGCGAATGGTGTAGGCGATAGATGAAGGGCATGATGTACCGGACGCCAGGTGCGGCCTGCCCCAGGACACGGTCGCCGAGCACCTGGCCGGTATAGGGCTGGACCAGCACCTGCGCCACCGGCGGGACAGGCTTGTCGGTATCGTCAGGACCGGGCGCGGCAAAGAAGACCGCCGAGCGGCCTGGAGGTTGGCTCAACGGTACATGGTTGACCCGCCGGTGCGGATACGCCTGCGCCACCCGTGCGCGCAGCGCCAGGGCATCCAGCGGCTGCGCGGCGCCGGGAGACGGGTGCGCCGTCAACAGCCGTGGTGCGAGCAAGGCATCCAGCTCGTCGTACCAGGCCAACAGCGCACCGGTCAGGCCCGCGACCAGCAGGAAGCCCGCGGTCACCAGTCCGATCCAGCGGTGCAGCCGCGCGATTGCCGGCCGTAAGCGCATGCCGGGCTCAGAAGTCGATCGTGGCCGAGAGGTAGACCGTGCGCGGCGCCGACAGGACGATGCCGCCGGATCCCGCGCTGCCTTCCCAGTAGCTGCTGTTGGCCAGGTTCAGCACGTTCGCGCGCAGGGTGACGGGGTACCCGAGCGCCCGCGTCCGGTAGCGCGCGCCGGCGTCCCAGCGGGTCCAGCCGGGCAGCCGCAGGGTGTTGGCCGCATTGACGTATTGCTTGCCGGTGGCGAGCACGCGCGTGGTCAGCGTCAGGCCGGGCAGGAAGGGGGCGTCCCACTCCAGGCCGACGTTGGCGATCCAGCGCGGCGCCACGATGGCGTCCTTGCCGTCGTTGGTACCGCCCTGCGTGCGTATCTGCTTGGCCTGCAGGTAGGTCATGCCCCCCAGCAGCCGCACGCCGCGCGCCAGTTCGCCGAAGGCGCTGAGTTCCATCCCCCGGTTGCGCTGTTCCCCGTCCATCACGTAGCGATAGGCCAGCGGCGTGCTGCCGGGCACGGTGATCGCGTTGGGCTGCTTGAGCTCGAAGAGGGATACGGTGCCGATCACCCGTCCGAAGTCGATCTTGGCGCCCAGTTCCTTCTGCTTGGTCTTGACCGGCGGAAAGGTCTCTCCGCTGTTCTCGGCATCGGCCGGTGCGGTGGCGCCGGGGCTCAGCCCTTCGATGTAGTTGGCATACAGCGAGACGTGGTTCCAGGGCTTGACCACCAGGCCGACAGCGGGCGAGTTGACCGTGCGTTCGTAGCCGGAAGTGCGCGGATTCACGGGCGCGGTGGCCGCATAGTTGTCCACGCTGATCTTCTGCCGGCGCACGCCCAGAATGAGCCGCACCGCATCGTCGTTCCAGGAAATGCTGTCCGAGATGCCCACCGACGACAACTGCGTTTCCGAGGCCTTGCGGGTATCCAGAAAGCCCGCGAACGGCGCGCCGGCTTGCAGCGGGTCCGGGATCCTGGCGGGGTTGTACAGGTTGGAGGCGGTACCCGCCCATTGTGCAAATCCGTAACCGGCCGTGGTGTCCAGCGAGGATGCCGCCACGTTGATTTCGTGCAGGGCGTTCAGCGCCTCGAACTTCATCCGGGCGCCCGCCAGGAACGATTTGGACTTGGATGTTTCCGGATAGTTGACGGGCGAAGTGGCAAGATCACCCGCCGGGTTGAGGATGCGAGACTCGGTGCGGTAGTTGCTGTGGCGGTGGTCGCGCGCGCCAGCGGCGCCGTAGACCATGAGCGACGACGACACGTCGAACTCCATTTGCGCGACCTGGTAGTCGTCCACATACTTGCGCCGTTCCCAGTCCTGGGCGAAGCGCGCGCCGGTCTTCGGCGCGGCGGGCACGGCCGTGAGCGCGGGCGCCAGGCGATAGCCCACGGACGCGGCGCGCGCGTCGTCGGACTGGTATCCGAGATCCAGCGAGGCGCGAAGCCGCTCGCCCCGGTAGTCCAGGCCCAGCGACGCCGCGCCCAGCTTGACCGATTGTCCCGACGTCGCGGTGTCTCCGCTGCGATAGACGCCATTGGCCCGCACGCCGAACTGATTCTGTTCGCCGAATCGCCGGCCCAGGTCCACATGCGTTCCCCACAGCGAATCAGAGGCATAGCTGCCCGTCAGCCGCGTGATGGGCGCGTCGGTCGCGCGCTTGGGCACCACGTTGATGGCTCCGCCCACTCCACCGCTGGGGGCCATGCCTGTCAACAGCGCGCTGGGACCCTTGAGCACCTCCACGCGTTCTACCGTTTCCAGCGACAGCGTGCCATAGGGCAGGACGCCGTACAGGCCATTGAGAGAGATATCGCGGTTGCCCAGTCCGAAGCCGCGCAGGAAGAAGTTGTCGCCGCCGCCCACGCTGGTATTGCGCCCGCGCGAACTCATGCGCACGGCGGGGTCGTTGTCCAGGACATCGGCAAGGGTGGCTGACTGCTGGTTCTGCATCAGTTCGCTGGTGTAGCTCGCCACATTGAAGGGCGTGTCCATCACGTCCTGATTGCCCAGCAGGCCCAGCCGGCCGCCGCGCGCGACCTGTCCGCCGGCGTACGGCGGCGGAAGTTCGGCTTCGGATTCGCCGCGCGCCGTCACGGTGATGGTCGGCAGCATCGTATCGCTGGCCGATGGCAGGAGCGGCGCGGCGCGCAGGACATAGCCACCGCCGGCCGTGGCCACGGCTTCCAGCCCCGAGCCGGCCAGCAGATGCGCCAGGCCGTCGCGTACGCCGAAATTGCCCGACAGGCCCCGGCTGGTCTTGCCGGCGGTGAGCGAGCCGTCGATCGACAGCGTGATACCCGCGGCGGCGGCGAAGCGATTGAGTGCCTGGTCCAGCGTGCCCGAGGGAATCTCGTGCCGAAGTACCGCATCGCCTTGCGCCGCGGCCTGGGCCCGGGTCGCGGCGGGCAGTGCCAGCGTGCCCGCCGCCAGGCAGAGCATCAGCGCCGCGCGCGCCAGCGGCGTGCGCGGGCAAGAGGGCGGGGTATGGGGTCGGCTGCGGTGGCGCGGATGCATGGTTTTCCTTTCCGAGGGGAGCGTTGCGGCCTCGTATCTGCGCGAGGGCCTTTCCTGGTATCCCGGATGAAAAGGAAAAAGTGCTACGGCAAAAGAAAAAATAATCGGTTCGACGTGGCGGTTAACCCGCCCGCGCGCGGACCGTCACCCAGTACCGCGTCACGCTGTCGATGCGCACCGGCAGCGCATGGGCCAGGGTCGACAGGGCCAGGTCCGTATCGTCGAGCGGGTACACGCCGGAGACGACGAGGTCCTGCACCGCCGGGTCGCAGCGCAGCAGGCCGCTGCGATAGCGGCCCAACTCCGCCAGGAAGTCCCGCAACCGCATGCGCTCGGCCACCAGCCGTCCACGTGTCCAGGCGGAATCCCCAGGCAAGGATGCCCCCGGCGAGTCCACCGTCGACGCGGAGAACCATGCACGCTGTCCCGCTTCAAGCCGTACCGGGCCCGCGGCGGCCAGGAGCGGCTGGATCCGCACCGCGCCTTCGTCGACCGACGCCATCGATCTGCCGTCGGACAGCCGCACGGTGAATCGCGTGCCGATGGCCCGCACGGCACCGTGCCGGGTATGTACGGTGAAAGGGCGCGAGGCAAGACCCCCGGAGCCCAGCGGGTCCGGCGCCGTCGCGATGAAGACCTCGCCCGTGCGCAGGAGCACGTCGCGCGCCTGCGCCGTGAACCGCAGGTCGATCGCGCTGTCGGTGTTGAGCACCAGGCGCGTGCCGTCGGGCAGCAGCAGGTCCCGGCGTTCGCCGCGGCTCGTGCGATGCTCGGCCAGCATGGATTGCATCGGTGCCGTGTTTCGCGCCGCGTAGGCGGCCACGCCTGCTGTCGCGAACAATCCCGCGGTCCGCAGCAGGGTGCGGCGGGTGGCGGCCCGACGCGCGTCATCCGCCGCGCGCAGCGCTTCGCCTTCCACCGGTCCGGTCAGCGACCGGACGCGCTGGCCGGTGCGTTGTACCTGGCTCCAGGCCCGCGCATGGTCGGTGTCCTGCGCCAGCCAGCGGTCGAATGCGGCGCGCTCGCGCGGCGTGACTTCGCCCGACCAGAATGTCACCTGCCATTCCAGCGCCCGCTGCACCGCGGACTCCGGGACGCCGGAAGATTCCGGGGCCGGTGAAGCATGCGCGGCACTCATCGCTCGTTCCCCCCTTCCGCGGCCAACATGGCTGCGTGCAGCGATTGCGCCGTCCGCAGCATGTACTTGCGCACCGTGGCGAATGAAATGCCCAGGGTTTCGGCGATCCGGGAATACGTCAGTCCGTCGAGCTGCGACAGCAGGAACGTCTGGCGCACCTTGGCCGGCAGCGCGCCCAGCACGCGGTCCACCAGCAGCAGTTCTTCGATGATCAGCGCCCGTTGTTCAGCCGAGGGGACCTGCGCCTGAGGCCGGTGCGCCAGGGCCTCCAGATAGGCGGCTTCCACCAGCCGACGGCGGTGGAGGTCGATCACCAGACCTTTGGCGACTTGCGTCAGGTGGGCGCGCGATTGGTCGGCCTCCGGCGCTCTTCCCGTCAGCAGGATGCGCAGGAAGGTGTCATGCGCCAGGTCGGCCGCATCCCCCGCGTGGCCCACGCGCCGGCGCAGCCAGCCCTGCAGCCAGCCGTGGTGGTCGCTGTACAGGGCGTGGAACTTGACGGTGGTGTCGCCGGAGGGCATGTGGGGCCTGCGCGGGGTGGAGCATATTGATGCGAACGATTCTCATTATATGCGTTGACCTGATTATGGCAATAAAGATGGCTCGACATCCGGCCCCAGCATCCCATCCGCAATCCTCCGCGCGGTATTGACCGAGTCGGTCATGCCAAGATGACCGTGTCCCACCGCCAGCCAGAGACCTGGCTCGGTGGCCGGGCCGATGACGGGCAGCGAATCGGGCATGCAGGGACGATGGCCCATCCAGTGCGTAGCCGTTGCGTTAGCCAGTCCGTCGAAGGTTTCGCGCACGATGCGTTCGAGCAGGCGCGCGCGGCGCATGTCCGGGGGACGGTCGAGGCCCGCGATCTCGACCGTGCCGCCTACCCGCAGTCCGTCCTCCATGGGGGCAAGGAATATCTTGCGGTCGGCCAGCACCACCGAGCGCGAGACCAGCCCGGCACAGCCCGAGAACTGTGCGTGATAGCCGCGCTGGCTTTCCAGCGGCAGCCGTATGCCGAGCGGATCCAGCAGGCGCGTCGACCACCCGCCGGCCGCCACGACGACGCGGGAAAAGCGTTCGCTGCCGCGCCCGCAAACCAGCTCCCATCCTTGGCCGTCGCGCTTGAGCGCCCGCACCTCGTCGCGCCGTACCTCGCCGCCGCGCGCGGCGAACGCCCGCACGATGGCCTGGACATAGCGCAGCGGATTGAGGATGGTTCCGTCGTCGGGCAGGAATACGCCAACCGTGTAGCGCTTGCCCACATGCGGTTCCAGTTCCAGGATGCCGGGACGGTCGAGCAGCGTGAAGGGCAAGCCGTGCGAGGCGCGTAGCCGCCACGCGGCTTCGTCCTGGGCGTGGGCACGGCTGTCGGGATAGAGGTGAAGCTGGCCGCGCTGAAGGATGAGTTCCGGGACGCCGACTTCGCGGGCAAGGGCCTGGTGCGCCGCGACGGCGCCGGCGTGCAGGCGTGCCAGCGTGCGCGACGCTTCCGCGACCTTGGCGGCGCGGGCCGACGCCAGGAACCTGAGCAGCCAGGGCAGCGCTCGAGGCAGGTAGCCCAGGGGAAGGAATAGCGGGCTTTCGGGATCGCGCAGCATGCTGGGCAGCGAGGCCAGGATGCCGGGCATGGCCAGCGGGGCGACGGAACTCATGCTGATCGCGCCCAGGTTGCCGAAGCTGCAACCGCGGCCAGGCTCGTCACGGTCGATCAGCACGACGTCGGCGCCACGTCGGCGCAAGGCATGAGCGATACATGCGCCGACGATGCCCGCGCCTATCACGGCGATACGCTGTTCCGGGCCGGGCGATGGCGTTGCCGCTATCCGCATATCTCGCGGAATACGCGCATGTAGTTCGCGCCGACGATCTTGACGACGGTGGATTCGGCCATGCCCCGGCGCAGCATGGCGGCGGTCAGGTTGGGCCACTTGTCCCAGGTTTCCAGGTCCAGGGTCTGCGCGTTCGGATCGAAGCGGTCCTGCGGGCGCCAGCCTACCCAGTTGAAACTGCCGCTCTCGGGCCGGATCATCGACGGCGTCCAGGCCAGTGCGTTGTAGTAGGGCTTGCCCCAGTCGGTACCGACGCCGACGTGATCCTCGCCCATCACATTGACCAGGTGCTGGAGGTGGTCGACGACGGTGTCGAGCGTGGCCCAGCTGCGCGGCTTGCCGTGTTTCTCGGCGCGGCCGTCGCCTTCGGCCGGCAGGATGAAGGCCGGCAGCACCACCACGCCGGCGTAGCCCCCGCCGTTGGCGATGCCCTTCAGTACGTCGTCGGGCAGGCCTCGGGGGTGGCCGCTGAGCGCGCGGGCGGCGGTGTGGGTGGCCACGATCGGCGTCCTGGATGCGGCCACCGCGTCGCGCGCTGTGTTCGCGCTGGCGTGCGAGAGGTCGACCATCATGCGGCACGCATTCATCTTCTCGATCAGCGCGGCGCCGAAGCGGCTCAGGCCGCCGTCGTTCGTCTCCAGGCAGCCGTCGGCGAAGCGGGTGCGCAGGTTGTACGTGAGCTGCATGCTGCGCACGCCGAGTTCGTGCAGGACTTCCACCCGATCGAGGTCGGCCCCGACGGGCTCGGCGTTCTGCAGGTTGTACATGACGGCGTGCCGGCCGTCGCGGTGCGCGGCTTCGAGTTGCGCGGCGTTGGTGGCCAGCGTCACCTGTCCGCCCAGCGAGGCCATGAGCGTTGCGGCGCGCCGCGCGCTGGTGATCGTCGCATCCAGGGCAGTGTCGGGCGGACCGGATGCGTACAAGGTGTAGTTGCATGCCGTGACACCCGAGCGCCGCCAGTACGAAAGATAGGTTTCGCGCGTTTCGGGATCCTGCGCGCACTGGGCGATGAGATGTTCGGCCATGGCCTTCTTGATGGCCGGGCGCGAGCCGCCCTGGGCCTGCAAGGCCTTGCCGATCTCGATCATGGCGGGCGTCAGCGCCCATTCGTCGACGAAGCTGGGCGCGAGCGAATCGATGACGATGTGCTCGGCGTGGATGCGGCGGGCGGTTTCCTCTGCCTGGGCCGCCGTGGGAGTCGGTCTGTTCATGGTTGTCCCCGTCTTATTGAGGCTGGATGCCGGCCAGGGAGACCAGTTCCTTGAGCTTCGCGATGTCCTGCTTGATGATCGCCGCGTACTCCTCCGGCGTGCCACCCAGCGGACGGGCGCCCGCTGCCTGCATCTGCCGGATCGTTTCTGGCGACTTCAGGATCGCGTTGATCTCGCGATTGAGCCGGTCGACGATATTGCGCGGGACGTTGGCCGTGGTGAGCACGCCCTGCCAGCTCCTGACCGCGTAGCCCGGCAGGCCCGTCTCGTCGCAGGTGGGGGCATCGGGCAGCAGCGCGCTGCGTCGGACGTCGCCCAGGCAGACCACCTTGAGGCTGCCGTTCCTCAGGTAAGGCAGGTAGGCGGTGACGGCGTCGATGGTGACCTTGACCTCGCCGGAAACGATGTCGCGTATGGCTTCGCCCGTGCCCTTGTAGGGCACGTGATTGACCTTGATGCCGGCCATGCTGGTGAACAGGACCTGCGCCATGTGGCTGGACGAGCCGATGCCGGTCGAGGCCATGCTGACGCCGCCCGGGGCCGCCTTCGCATAGGCGATGAACTCCGCGGCGCCGCGCACAGGCAGGGACGGGTGGGCGATCAGCGCATTGAGCGTGGTGGTCACCGTCGTGATGGGCTGGAAATCGGCCACGGGATCGAAGGGCAGCGATTTGTAGAGCGCGGCATTGATGGCGTGGGCCGCCGAGGTGTAAAGAAGGGTGTAGCCGTCGGCGGGAGCCTTCGCCACGGCGCTGGCCGCGATGCTGCCGCCTGCGCCGGGACGGTTTTCCACGACGACCGACTGCCCGAGCCGCTCGGACAGTTGCAGCGCGATCATGCGCGCGGACAGGTCGGTGGCGCCACCCGCCGAGAAGCCGACCAGCATGCGGATCGGCCGGCTGGGGTAGTCGTCGGCCGCGCCTGCGCCGGGCGCGAAGGCCAGCCCGCCCGCCACGACCGCGGCCATCGACGCCTCCAGAGAGAACTTCAAGCCCCACGCTGTTGCATGTTTCATGATTCTTCCCCCGGGTTCGAGCACTATCATTTCTGTGGATGCGCTACTGTCCCCAGCATACAGACGCCGAAATCCGCGATCCAATCCTGTTTTTTTCTGAATCCATAAAAATCGCCTATACCTGGTCCCGCCATGTTCAAAGTGCGTCAGCTCGAGGCTTTCCACGCAGTGATGGTCGCGGGAACCGTGACGGGGGCCGCCGCGCGGCTCGGGTTGTCGCAGCCCGCCATCAGCACCCTGATAGCGGGGCTGGAGTCCGACCTTGGCTTTGGCCTGTTCGTGCGCGAAAAGAACCGCCTGCAGCCTACCGAAGAGGCCAAGTATCTGCACGGCGCGGTGGTGGGCGCGCTTCAAGGGCTGGGCGGCATAGAGCAGCTGGCGGCAGATATCCGCGATGCGAAGGCGGGCAGCTTGCGGATCGCGGCGCTTCCGATGTTGGCGCTCGAGTTCCTGCCGCGCGTCGCCGCCCACTTCCTGCGGGACTATCCGGGCGTCAACGTTACCTTGCAGGCACGCAGCTCCCCCACGGTCGTGACCCTGGTCACCACCCAGCAGTTCGACATCGGATTCTCGGAGACGGCGTATGACCCAGGCTGGGTCGACGCCGAAAAACTGCGCCTGCGCTGCGTCTGTGTCCTGCCCGCGCAGCATCCGCTGGCGGGCAACGAGGTCATTCGCCCGGCCGACCTGAGCGGACTACCCATCGTGACCGCGCCGCGCGACCACATCCGCACGCAGCGCCTGCAGGAGCTGTTCGCCGAGAACGGTGCCACCTTGTCGATCAAGGTCGAGACGCCGCTGTTCGCGTCGATGTGCGCGTTCGTGGCCGAAGGCGTGGGCTACAGCATCGTCGATCCCGTCACGGCTCACGATTTCTCGGGCCGCGGCGTGGTCGCGCGCCGGTTCGAGCCGGCCTTCTTCAATGACTTCGCGATGCTGTTTCCGGCGGGAAAGCCCCGTTCGCTGGTCACGCAGGCGTTCGTGGGCCTGGTTGCCGAATTTCTGAAGGACTACGACTAGTGCGCAGGGTGGAGCATATTGACAAGAACGATTCCCATCGTATGCGCTGACCCAGTCGTGGCAATAAAGATCTGTTAGGTCTTAATCATGCGAATTTAAGTGTTAGACGAGCATGGATCGTCCTCCTACCATAGCCTCACAACAAGGCCATGGCTGGCGTAGCCAGTCGCACAGGAGACGATCATGTTCTTTTCCCAACGCCCACGCGCCGGCTTGCTCCCTCGCATGCTGGCCCTTGCATTCGCGATAGCGGCCGGCGCGGCTGGCGGCACGGCGGTGGCCGATGATTTTCCTTCCCGCTCCATCAGGTTCGTCGTTCCGTTCGTGCCCGGCAGTATCACCGACATTGCCGCCCGCTATTACGCCAAGCGGCTGGGTGAGGAGACGGGCCAGTCGGTCGTCGTGGAGAACAAGGCGGGCGGAAATGGTCTCATCGGTGTCAGCGCCGTGCTGAACGCGCCGCACGATGGCTACACGATGCTGGTGGGAACGACCTCCATCCTGGCAACCAACGTCGCGCTGTACCGGGCTCTTCCCTACGATCCGCTCAAGGATCTGGCGGCATTGGGCATGATGGCTTCGGTGCCGAGCGTCATCGCCGTACCCGTGGGGTCCGAGCGCTCCAGCATCGAAGCGCTGGTGAAGGCCGGCCGCGCCAAACCCGATTCGTTGAACTACGCCGCCGGTGCGACGAGCTATCAGTTGATGGGTGAGTTGCTCCAGGAAAAGGCGTCCTTCACCGCTCGCGCGATTCCTTATAAAGGCGTGGGCGCGGCGCTCAATGCGCTGATCGGCAAGGAAGTCGACTTTTCGATCGTCGACGCGACGAGCGCGCTGGGGTCGGTGCAGGGCGGAACGATTCAGGCTCTGGCCGTAGCATCCCGGGAACGGCTCCCGCTGCTTCCCAGCGTGCCTACTACGGCCGAGGCAGGTCTTCCCGACTTCGTGGCCTCCACCTGGGTCGCGGCTGTTGCGCCGGCCCAGGTTCCCGCGGCCCGGCTCGCCAGGCTTGAACAATTGTTCGCCAAGATCGCCAACGATCCCGCCGCCCGCAAGTTCTTCACCGAGCGCGGCGCGGAAGTCCCGGGCGGCGGAGCTGCCGCGCTCCGCACCCGCCAGAAGGAAGAGATCGAGTTGTGGTCGCGCATCGTCAAGAGCGCAAAGATCGAACAGCTCTAGGCGCCAACGAACGATAGGGAGAACTTCCGATGCTCATCGCCCGATTCGCGCGCGGCGCCGTCCTGGCTCTGCTCGCCGCCGCTTCTGCCGCGAAAGCGGCCGACTGCTCCGTCATCACGCTGGTCGCGCCGTTTCCCGCCGGTTCGACCACCGATACGATTGCCCGCGCGCTTGCCAAGGACATGGGCAAGCAGCTTGCCACGGCCATCGTTGTCGAGAACAAGCCCGGCGCCGAAGGCCAGATCGCGGCGCTTGACGTGCTCAAGGCAAAGCCCGATGGCTGCCGGCTGCTGTTCGCCACCTCCGGCAATCTGTCCATCGCGCCGCACATTCGCCGCCAGCCGCCCTATGAAGTCCATCGGGACTTCACCACCATCGCCGACGTCGGGCGCTACACCTATCTGCTGTACACGAGCGCGAGCTTTCCGGCGCGCAACTACGCCGAGTTCGTCGCCCAGGTCAAGCACAAGCCGGGCCAGTACAACTACGGAACAGGCTCCAACACCAACCTGATGGCCTTTGCCCATCTGAGCCAGAAATCGGGGTTGGAGATGACCCGAGTCCCGTTCAAGGGAGAGCCACCCGCCATCCAGGAAATCATCGCGGGGCGCGTGCAAGCCATCGTTGCGACGACCATGGGGATTCCCTACGTGGAGAGCGGCCGATTGCGCGCCCTCGCGGTCATGGGACCGCGGCGCGCGGAGCTGCTGCCCGACACCCCCACGCTGGCCGAATTGGGCGTTCCTCCCTTGGACATTGTGCCATGGGCCGGGCTGTTTGGCCCCGCTGGCGTGCCGCCCGTCACGGCCGATCGCTTGCATGAGATCGTCAACAAGGCGCTGGTCAACAAAGAAGTCGCGCAGGCGGCGCGCGCCGCGGGCTTCGAACTCAATGCATCCTCCAGGCAGGAATTCGAACGGCTCATCGCCGAGCAGGACACCGTCTACCGACAGAAGATCCAGGAACTCGGCCTGTCGGAAGACTAGCCTTCGCCTCACTAAGGAACGAATAGGACATGTTTGCACCGGGCATTTTCAAGGGACATCGGATTCTCGTCACCGGCGGCGGATCCGGTCTCGGCAAGGAGATCGGCGGCCGGCTGCTGGAGCTGGGAGCCACCCTGTACATCTGCGGTCGGCGCGAGAGCGTGCTGCGGGATGCCGCCGATGAACTGCAACAGCGCTACGGGGGACAGGTCATTCCAGTGGCCGTCGACATACGCGACGCCAGGGCCGTCGATGCGATGGTGGCACGGATCTGGGAAGACGGCCCGCTGACCGGCCTGGTTAACAATGCGGCCGGAAATTTCGTCAGCCGCACCGAAGACCTGTCGGCGAACGGTTTTGACGCCATTGCCAACATCGTGCTGCATGGCACTTTCTATGTGACGCAATCGGTCGGCAAGCGCTGGATCGAGCAAAAGAGAAAGGGGTCGGTGCTTTCCATCGTCACGACCTGGGTGCGTACCGGATCGCCCTTCGTCGTGCCGTCGGCCATGTCCAAGGCCGGGGTGGACGCCATGACCAAGTCGTTGGCCACCGAGTGGGGGCGCCATGGCATTCGCTTCAACGCGATTGCGCCGGGGATCTTTCCGACCGAGGGTGCGACGGCCCGCTTGCGCCCGGGGAGCGACCCGCACGCCCGCGAGATCGCGGACAACCCCTCGGGGCGGCTCGGCCAGATGCACGAACTGGCGAACCTCGCGGCTTTTCTGATGGCGGACGGCTGCGAATGGCTGAGCGGCGAGACCATCGCCATAGACGGCGCGTACCACTTGGCGCAAGGCGCGTATTTCACCCACTACATGGAGTGGGGGGACGAGCAATGGCGCGAGTCGCGTGAGCGGATCAAGGCGCAGACCGAGGCGGACCGCAGGCAGAGGTCGGTGGACGTCAAGGCGGGAGGCCAGGCATGAGCCGACCCCAAGCAGGCGACTACGCCTATGACAGTCTGAATCGCCTGGCCGAAGAATCGCCATACGGACGTTACCTGGCGTTTCTCGAGCAAGGAAAGCTGGCGTTCCAGCGTGAGCCCGAGACCGGCCGCGCCGTCTTCTATCCACGGGTGACCGCACCGGGCACGGGCGCCTGCGGCCTGGCATGGGAAATCTCGGCGGGGACGGGCACTGTCCATGCCATCACCACGATTCATTACCGCGGTGAAGCGCCGCTGAACGTCTCGCTCATCGACATGGACGAAGGGTTCCGGCTGATGAGCCGGGTCGAAGGCACCCCGGCTTCGGAGGTCAGGATCGGTATGCGCGTACGGATGCGCGTTCATCGTCCGGATGAAGGCCCGCCTTATCCGGTATTCGACGTCGACGGGCCGGATTCGCCGTCGCCCCGAGAGGAGCGAGAGCCATGAATGCTTCGATGCGCGGACGCGTGGCGGTAGCCGGCATCGCGGAGTCCGATCTCGGTCAGATGGCGGCCGGCACCACGCCGCTGGACCTGATGGCCCAGGCCACGACGCGGGCCCTGGCGGACGCGGGCTTGTCGCTGCGGGACGTGGACGGCCTGTTCGTCGCCAGCGCGCAGGTCCGGTTCGGGCCGATGATGCTGGCGGAATACTTGGGCATTTCGCCGCGCTGCTTCGACGGCACACAGATCGGCGGCTCGTCGTTCATGTCCCATGTGGCCCATGCGGTGCAGGCCATCGAGGCCGGCGCCTGCCAGGTCGCCTTGATCGCCTATGGAAGCACCCAGCGGTCGGTGTCGCGGACCACGGCATCTCGTCCCGACCCGAACCCCTACGAGGATCCGTTCAGGCCGCTGCTTCCGGTCAGCGCCTATGCCCTGGCCGCCTCGCGCCACATGCATGAATACGGGACGACGCGCCGGCATCTCGCGGAAGTGGCCGTGGCGGCCAGGCAATGGGCGCTCCTGAACCCCAAGGCCTGGGAGAAAGAGCCGCTCGCCGTCGAGCAGGTGCTGTCGTCGCGCATGGTCTCTGAACCGTTGACGGTGCGCGACTGCTGTCTGGTCCTGGATGGCGGCGGCGCGATGGTGCTGACCTCGGCGAGCCGCGCCCGTTCATTGCGCAAACCCCCGGTCTATGTGCTCGGGGTGGGCGAAGCGCTGGGGCACGGCACGATTTCGAACATGCCCGAGCTGACCACGACCTGCGCCGTCCAATCGGGGCAGGCGGCTTTCGCCATGGCGGGGTTCGGGCCTGCCGACGTGGACGTTCTAGGTCTCTACGACGCTTTCACGATCACGCCCATCTTGTTCTTGGAGGACCTGGGCTTCTGCGCGAAGGGGGATGGCGGCGCATTCGTCGCCGATGGCGCGATCGCGCCGGGCGGGCGCCTGCCCGTCAACACCAATGGCGGCGGTTTGTCGTACTGCCACCCCGGCATGTACGGCTTGCTCGCCATGATAGAGATCGTGCGGCAGATACGCGGGGAGTGCGGCGAGCGCCAGGTTGCTTCCTGCGACGTCGGCCTGGCGCATGGCAACGGCGCCGTCCTGTCGAGCCAGTGCACGGCGCTCTTCGGCAGCGCGGGCACGCTTTGATGCCGCCTGCCACATCATCTGAAGACTGAGGAAAGACAATGGGCATGCTGGATGGAAAAGTCGCGCTCGTGACGGGCGCGGGACGGGGTATCGGCCGCGACATTGCATTGGCCATGGCCGCGCATGGCGCGAAAGTCGTGGTCAACGATCTCGGCACGGCGCTGGACGGCAGCGGGACCGACTCCGGCCCGGCCGCCGAAGTCGTCCGCGAGATAGGCGCGGCCGGAGGAGAGGCCATTGCCAATACCGACTCGGTGTCGGATTGGGATTCGGCGCAGAACATGGTGGATACCGCGATCCGCCACTTCGGGCAGCTCGACGTGGTGGTCAACAATGCCGGCATCGTTCGCGACCGCATCTTCCACAAGATGTCGGTGGAAGAATGGAAAGCCGTCGTCGATGTGCATCTGAACGGCTCGTTCTACGTCAGCCGCGCGGCGGCACCGCACTTCAAGGCCCGCAACGGCGGCCGCTACGTATTCATGACTTCGGCCTCGGCGCTGGTGGGTAATTTCGGACAGGCCAATTACGCGGCGGCCAAGCTGGGCGCCGTGGCGCTGGCGAAATCGGTGGCCCTGGATATGGCGCGCTACGGCGTCACCGCCAACGCGGTGTGTCCTTTCGCCTGGAGCCGGCTCATCGGCTCCATTCCCGCCGACACGCCGCAGGAGCAGGCCCGGGTCGAAAAGATCAAGACCATGGAGACCGCCAAGATCGCTCCCATGATCGTCTACCTCGGCTCGGAAGCCGCCGGCGACGTGACCGGACAGATATTCGCCGTGCGCGCCAATGAGCTCTTCCTGATCAGCCAGAACCGTCCGCTTCGCTCGGTGCAACGCAGCGAAGGATGGACGCCCGAGGCGATCGCGGAGCATGCCATACCCGCCATGCGTTCCGGTTTCTACGCGCTGGACCGCTCCGCAGACGTATTCAGCTGGGATCCGGTTTGAGGCCCACGGACAAAGGATAGAGAGACAAGCATGAGCACGACTCCCATCGATTCGCGGATCTTCGGCGATATGTTCGGCACGGCCGACATGCGTGGGGTTTTCTGCGATGACGCCCTGGTCGGCCGCTATGTGGAGGTCGAGGCGGCATTGGCCCGGGCGCAAGCCCGCGTCGGCATCATCCCCGCCCAGGCAGCAGCCGACATCACCCGCGCCGCGAGCGCCTTCACCGCCGACTTCGACCGACTGGCGCGCGAGACGCTGATCGTCGGCTATCCCATCCTCCCCCTCGTCAGGCAATTGTCCGAAGCGGCGGGAGACGCGGGACGCTACGTGCACTGGGGCGCCACGACACAGGACATCATGGACACCGCGCTGGTTCTGCAGCTTCGGCAAGCGTTGCAGCTGACAGAGGAACAGATCGGCACTCTTCGGGCCGTGCTCGCGCGCATGGCTGGCGAGCATCGCGAGACCCTGCTGGCGGGTCGCACGCATTTGCAGCACGCGCTGCCTATTACGTTCGGCTACAAGGCGGCGGTGTGGCTGTCGATGTTCGACCGCCATATGGCCAGGCTGCAAGAGCTCAAGCCCAGGTTGCTGGTGGGATCGTTCTCGGGGGCGGCCGGCACGCTCGCGTCGCTGGGAGACCATGGCCTGCAAGTACAGCGCGCCCTGTGCGAGGAACTGGGTCTCGGCATTCCCGCGATCACCTGGCACGTGGCGCGCGACAACCTGGCCGAGGCGGTCGGCCTGCTGGCCCTGCTGACGGGGTCGCTCGCCAAGATCGCCACCGACGTATCGCTCATGATGGCCAACGAATTCGGCGAAGTGGCCGAGCCATTCGTGCCTGGCCGGGGCGCATCCAGCACGATGCCGCAGAAACGCAATCCCATTTCGTGCGAGGTGATCATCGCGAACGCCAAGGCGGTACGCCAGAACGCCGCCCTGATGTTCGATGCGGCCGTGCACGACTTCGAGCGTTCGACTGGTCCCTGGCAGGCGGAATGGCTGGCCATTCCGCAAAGCTTCGTGCTGGCAGCGGGCGCCTGCGCGAACGCGATTTTCATGCTCGAAGGCCTGACCGTCGACAAACAGCGCATGTGCCGGAACCTGGATCTTACCGGCGGGCTGATCGTGGCGGAAGCCGTCATGATGGCCGCCGCCAAAGCATTGGGCCGGCAGGCTGCCCATGAGCGCGTCTACGATGCCTGCAAGCAGGCGGCGGAAAGTGCGCGACCGCTTTGGGAAATCCTGGCCGGACAGGCGAATATGCGCGACGCGCTGGGTGGCGAGGAGGGTATCAGACGGCTGTGCAGCCCGGAATCCTACCTGGGCAGTACGCTCGCCATGGTCGACGGCATGCTGGCGGCTGACGGCCGCCGTCCCGCAAACACTTCGGAAGGCCGATCCGCATGAAGCACCCGTGGGCCATGCCCGATCCGAATCTCCAGCATTGGCTGGCCAAACATGCGCAAAGAAGTCCCGATGCCCTGTCGGTAGTCTATTGGAGACAGGGGGAGGAAACGGAGCGCTGGACATATGGGCACATGCACCGGATGACGCAAGGCTTGGCGGCCTGGATGCGCGCGGCGGGCGTGCGGCCCGGCGATCGCGTCGCGCTGCTGGACTTCAACGACGTGCGATTTCTGGTGACGATGTTCGCCGCCGCCAGCATCGGCGCGATCTTCGTTCCGCTGAATTTCCGGCTGAGTACGCCCGAGGTGGTGGCGATGGTGCAAGACTGCAGCGCCGCGCTGTTGATCCATGGCGCGGAATTCGCGCCCATCCAGGCGGAGGTGGCGCGGCAGACCGAGTGCCGTCTTTTCCTGCGTTCGGACCGCCAAGGCGGCGACGAATTCGCCCACGCTTGCTCGGCCGCGCCGGACGCCCACGCGAGCCGTCGGCTGGCCGGATGGGACGAGACCGCCTGGCTGCTCTACACATCGGGCAGCACGGGCCGTCCCAAGGGTGTCATGTTGAGCCACGGCAACATCTTCTGGAACACCCTCAACACCATTCTCATCCAGGGCGGGCTGCCCACCGACAAAGTGCTCGTCTCCGCGCCCCTGTTCCATGCGGCCCCGGTCTCGACGGTGATGGAAAGTTTCTTGCGCGGTGCGACGATTCACCTGGAGAAGTCGTTCGATCCCGGCAGCATCATCGGGCGCATCGCCTCGGAGCGCATCTCCATCATTGCCGGCGTACCGGCCATGTACCAGTTCCTCGCGGAACAGGACGACTTCCACCGCGCGGACCTGTCCAGCCTGCGCGGCATCATCGTAGGGGGAGCTCCCGTTCCCGACACGCTGATCAAGCGTTATCACGACCGAGGCATCGCCGTGATCCAGCGCTACGGCCTGACCGAGGCCGCGCCGCTGGTGACCGCCCTTGCCCCGGGCGCGCCCGCCGCCAAGGCGATGACGGCCGGCCAGGCGCCCATGTTCGGCGACGTCCGCATCGCGGCCGCCGGCATCGACGGGATCGGCGAGATCCAGATGCGGGGCCCCAACGTTATGCTCGGCTATTGGGACCAACCAGCCGAATCGGCGGCCGCGTTCGAAGACGGATGGCTTCGAACGGGCGACCTGGGGCGGCTGGACGGTGACGGTTTCCTGACCGTGGCCGGACGCATCAAGGAAATGATCGTCAGCGGCGGCGAGAACATCTACGCCGCCGAGGTGGAAGCCAGGCTGGCCGAGAATCCGGACGTGCTGGAGTCCGCCGTCATCGGGATTTCGCACCCGAAATGGGGCGAGACCGTTTGCGCCGTCGTCAGTCCGGTTCCGGGATGTGGCCTGGACGAACATCGAATCATGGGCCATCTGCAAGGCAGGCTCGCCCGCTACAAGCAGCCGACGAAGATCGTCATCGTGGACGAGCTGCCCAAGAATGGGGCAGGCAAGGTCGACAAGCTCACGCTGAAGCGGCGATATGGCGACGATAGCGATCGCCGCGTGGAGAACGCATGACGTCCGAATCAAGCCTATGGGCCGCACGGATTCCGGCCGGCGCGCGCCCCGATGCCGACCCGGTCGCCGATGCGCAACTGGACGCATGCCTGGCGGTCCTGGGATTGAAGCGAACGGATGCCGGCGGCGAGGTGTCTATCACCGGGGCCGACCCCGCCATCGACAGCCCCCATCGGCTGGCGGGCGCCATGGCGGTCGCCGCGGCGGCGCAGGGAACCGCGCTGGCCAGTCTCGCCAGGGAACTGGGGCATGCCGGCCAGGACGTGTCCGTGGAGATCGGGCGGGCGGCGCATGCGCTGCACCCTTCGCGATACCTCAAGCAGAACGGCTATCCGATAGGTTTCGACTTCACCTTCAACGAGCCCGGCAATGGCTATTTCCGGACGCGGGACGGCCGGTGGGTGTATCTGGTTTTCACTCGCCCGCAATTGCGCAACGAGTTGCTGACGCTGTTGGGCGCTCCGAACAACCGGGATGCGGTGGCGCAGGCGGTCGCCGCTTGGTCCGGGCAAGAGCTCGAGGATGCGTGCATCGCAGCCAACTTGCCGGTGTCGCTGGTCCGTTCGCCGGAAGAATGGCGCCTCCACCCGCACGCCCGGGCCCTGTCCAGGCTTCCCGTGATCCATATCGAACGGGCGGCGCGGGGTGCTCCCCGGTTGTGGCGCCAGACCGGTCCTCGGCCGCTGGCCGGGCTGCGGGTACTGGACCTGAGCCATATTCTTGCCGGCCCGGGGCTGACCCGGACGCTGGCGGAGCAAGGCGCCGACGTCCTGCGTATTTCCGCCCCGACCCAGACGGATCCGCTGAACTTCATGCTGGATACCGGCTTCGGCAAACGCAGCGCCTTCCTCGACCTCGATACGCCCAGGGACCTGGCCACCGTCCGTGAACTGATTGCCGGCGCGGACGTCGTCGTTCAATCGTACAGCCCCGGCAGTCTTGCGCGGCGGGGCCTGTCGTTCGAGCACATGATCGCCGGCCATCCCGGTCTGGTCTACGTCGAATTGAGCGCCTATGGCGATGCCGGCGGGCCATGGGCGCACCGTGTGGGATTCGACCACAACGCGCAGTCGACGACGGGTATCAGTTGGGTGGAGGGCGGGCCGGATTCTCCTCGCCTGCCGCCCACCACCCTGGTGGCGGACTACACCACAGCCTACCTGGGCGCTGCGGGCGTGCTGGCCGCGCTGCGGCGCCGCGCGGCCGACGGGGGCAGTTATCGCGTCAGCCTGGCGCTGGCCCGGACGTGCATGTGGGTCCAGGACATGGGCCTGGTGGGGGCCGGCGCACCGGCGGCGCCGCTGGAGCCGGACGTGCTGCAGATGGACAGCCCCTTCGGGAAGCTCGATTATCTTGCTCCGATCACCCAGTTCTCGAGTACTCCGGCCTTCTGGAGCGACCCTCCTCTGCTACTGGGAGCAAGCCTGCCGCGGTGGTCATCCTAGCAAATGTTCACTGGAGCGGCCCCGGCCATGGATTTGAGACAACTCCGTTATTTTCTTGCCGTTGCCGAAGAACTCCACTTCGGCCGCGCGGCCGAGCGCGTGCACATCGCCCAATCGCCGCTGTCGCGGCAAATCCGGCTTTTGGAGGAATCCCTGGGCGTCGTGCTGTTCGTCCGGACCAAACGGCATGTGGAACTGACGGACGCCGGCCGCGCCTTTCTTCCCGAGGCCAGGGACATCCTGAGGGCGGCCGAGCGCGCGCGCGACACGGCCATACGCGCCGACGCGGGGCAGATGGGCAGGCTCAGCCTGGGCTTCACCAACTCGGCCATTTACTCCGAGCTGCCGCGGCTGCTTGCCGACTATCGCAGTCAGTACCCCCAGGTCCAGTTGGAACTGCACGACAGCATGCTGACGCCCCAGCAAGTGGAGGCCATTCTCCAGGGAAAACTGGATCTGGGCATCGTGCGGCCGCCCGTCGCCTCGCCCGATATCGAGCTGCTCCCTTTCGCCAGGGAACACCTAGTCGTGGCGCTCCCGGCGGGCCACCCGCTGGCCCAGCGCGAAAAGATAGACATCGCCCTGTTGGCCGGCGAACCGTTGATCACGTTCGGCCGAGCCCTGGACTCCTCGCTCTCGCACCGCATCACCCGCCTCTGCAATGACGCGGGCTTCCATCCCCGTGTCGCCCAGGAAGTGGGCGACATACCCAGCATGATCATGCTCGTATCGAGCGGGATGGGGGTGGCGCTTGTGCCCTCTTCGTCGAAGAACATCAAGATGAAACAAGTCACATTCCGGCCGTTGGCCGGGCCGGCGGGCCCGCTTACCTTGACGCTGGCGCTTGCATGGAATGGCAGCGTCGAGTCCCAGCTGCGGGAGCGCTTCATCGCGCTCGCCAGGAAACGGCTGTCCTGCCAACTGGACTGAGAGGCCTGAGATGAGCCAGTCATTCGTTCACTATCGCGTCGACGGGCACGTTGCGTCCATCACCCTGGCGCGGCCGGAAAAGCGCAATGCCATGAACCGAGCCATGCGCGACGAACTCTGGCGATCGTTCGATCGCGCCGGGAGCGACGAGTGTGTCCGGGCGGTTCTGGTGCGCGCCGAGGGCGGTCACTTCTGCGCCGGTGGGGATATTGCGGACATGCGTCCCGGCGAGCTGGACGCCGAGGCGGGCCGCGACCGCATTCTTTCCGCCACGGCCGGCGCGCGCCGCCTGCTGGAACTCCCCAAGCCGGTTGTCATGGCGGTGGACGGATGCGCCTATGGCGCGGGCTGCAGCCTGGTGCTGGCGGCCGACCTCGTGATCGCGACGGACCGGGTTCGGCTTGCCATGTCGTTCCTGCGCATCGGCCTGGTGCCCGACCTGTGCTCGTTGTTCACGCTGCCGCGCATCGTGGGATGGGCGCGCGCCAAGGCGCTGCTGTATTCGAACCGCGAAATCGGTGCGGAAGAAGCATTGCAACTGGGCATTGCCAGCGAAGTCGTTTCGCCCGACGCGCTTGACCATCGCACCGGAATGATCGCACGGGCGCTGACCCGGCTGCCGCGCAGTGCGTTCGCCATGACCAAAGCGGCTCTGGCCAGATCCCTGTCCGCCGATCTCGACTCGATGTGCGATACGGAAACATCGGCGCAGGCCATCGCCTACTCCACGAGCTATCACGCGGACGCAGCCGGAAGGCTGTTGGCGCGGGAGCCGCTGCCTTACCAATGGCCCCTTTTTTCATTAGCAGGAGACAAGGATGCGGACAATCCGGACGCTCGATGAACTGCGTGAACAGATAGGAAAGGAGGTTGCCATCAGTCCGTGGGTACGGGTGGACCAACAGCGGATAGATCTGTTCGCCCAAGCTACGGGCGACCATCAATGGATACATGTGGATCAGGAGCGGGCAAGCCAGGAGTCGGCATTCGGCACGACCATTGCGCACGGCTATCTGACGCTTTCGCTCTTGCCGGATCTGATGAGCCAGGCGGTGACCCTTCCTCCTTCGGAGATGAGCATCAACTATGGGCTCAACAAGGTCCGCTTTCCCGCGCCTGTACCTCAAGGCAGCATGTTGCGGGCCCGTATCAAGCTCAAGGATATGCGCTGGCTGCCGGCCATGGCGGGTCAGCCTGAGGTCAGGGTCGTCGAACTGATCTGGGAGTCCAGTATCGAGTGCGACGGTATGTCCAAGCCCGCGTGCGTCGCCGAGACCATCAGCCGGCGCTACGACAGGATCCAATAGCGCCGGGCTCGGAGCCGTCCGGATAGGGCTGCCTGCCCAGGTCCACTCAATTTCCCCGGCTGGCCTTGCTCACATACAGCGCCAGCGCCTCGATATCCGCATCGCTCATCGTGGCCTTGAACGACGGCATGCTGCCGATGCCGTCGCGCAGCGCGCGGGCGACGCGGGGGGCGTCGGGTTTCAGTTCGTCCAGCACGGGGCCGATGGCGCCTTCGGCGCCGGCGTCCTTGAGCGTGTGGCACACGGCGCAGGCCGGGGTGGCGGTGGTGAACAGTTTCTTGCCGCGCGCCATTTGCGCGGCGTCGTCGGCGGCATGCGCCGGGGTGGCGGCCAGGGCCGAGAGGGCCAGCGTACAGAAGGTGAGGACGTTCTTCATTTCGAGAGTGGTGGCTTGATGGGAAACATGCCCGGGGAGTGCTCTCCCCGGGGCGTACCGTCGCTTAGGCGACGGTGATGGTGACGGCGTGGTCGGCCCAGCTGGTGTTGTTGTAGCCGCTCTGGTTTTCACCGCGCGTCTCGGGTTGGACGTTGCCCCGGTCGTCGGTGGCGCGGCTGGCCAGTACGTGCTTGCCCTTGGGCAGGGTGGCTTGCAGTACGAACTGGCGCCAGGCGTATTTGCCCATGTCGGGGCCCACCAGGCGCGCGGCGCGCCAGGTCTTGCCGCCGTCCAGCGAGACTTCCACGCCCTTGATGCCATGCAGGCCGCCGAAGGCCACGCCGTGGATCTGCACGGTGCCGGCCGCCTGGGCCCCGTCTTCGGGGACAGGGCTGTTGATCCAGGACTTGACGCTCATCTCCTGCACCGACGGTTGGCTGGGGTCGCCCTTGCCGCCGGGGGGCGTGATGCGATAGCCGTGCGACATGATGCGCGCGTCGCTTTCCTTGGGGGTGAAGGCAAGCTGCTTGATGTACTTGATGTTGTTGACGCCGGTGTAGCCGGGCACGATCAGGCGCAGCGGGCCGCCGTGGGCCAGGGGGATGGGCTCGCCGTTCAGTTCCCAGGCCAGGATGGCATCCTGCATGGCAGCGACGGGCACGGAGCGTTCGACGATGACGGTCTTGGGGTCGATGCCGGCCGGCAGCACTTCGCCGCCGGTGCCGGTCATGTAGGGCACGCCGTCCATCAGGCCGCCCAGGGCCTGGACGACGTCGCGCACGGGCACGCCGCTCCAGGTCACGCAGCCGGCGGCGCCGACGGTCCACGGGGTGCCGCTGGGCTTGCTGGGGAAGAAGCCGCGGCCGTTGCCCGAGCATTGCAGCACCATGGTCACGGTTTCCAGGCCCATGGTCTTGAGTTCGCGCAGGCTGACGGTCCGGGGCTGCTTGACGCCCGAGACCTGCAATTGCCAGGCGTCGCGGTCGGCCACGATGGTGTCGGCGGGCGTGGGCAGGTTGTTGCGCACGTAGAGCTGGTTGGTGGGCGTGACCACGCTGGTGCCGAAGGCGCTGCGCTTGGTCTCGATCGTGGTGCTGCTGTGCACGACGACGGCGTCGGCATTCTTCCAGCCGGCGTAGCCTGGCAGGGGTTTGGCCGCCGCGGGCGCGGCGGCGGCCTGGGCCAGCGCCTGGCCGTGCAGGCCCGCCAGTCCGGCGGTGGCGACCGCCGTGGCGCCGCCGGTAAGCAGGCGGCGGCGGGGCAGGGAGGTGGGGGTGGTGTCGTGCATGGTCTCTCCTTGTTGTTGTGGATGAGAACGGGAAATCAGGAGGCGGGGGCGGCTTCGGGCCGCCCCAGCGCGCGCGAGGCCACGGACAGGGCCTGTTTCTTCTGGGCGATGAGTATCAGCGGACGGCCTTCGTGCGAGCGCACGACTTTCCAGTAGGTGTTGGCCCACCAGCCTTCGCCGTCGGGGATGCGCTGGAACTGCTCGAAGGACAGCACGGTGACGATGCCGCCTTTCTCGAAAAAAGTGGTCAGGTGGTAGGCGCGTTCGCGGTCGATGTCGCAGGGTCGCATCAACTGGATGTAGCCGGGCAGTGCCTGCTGCGGCGGCAGGTCCAGGTGGCGCGCCATGTCGGTGGCGGAAATGAAGCTGCCGCGCAGCGTGCGCTCGTAGTATTCATGCTCGATGGCGGAGCGCACCAGGTCGGGCGGGCGCATGGCGAAGACGGCGCCCGCCGCGGAGCAGCCGACCAGCAGGGTGGCCAGCATGCCGCGCAGGCCGCGCCGCGCGTGCCAGGGGGTATGGCGCAGCAGGTGCGGCGGCGGATCGCCCGGCTCGAACGCCAGGGCCAGTTCGGCGCGGGCGCGCAGGTCGAATTCCGTATCTTGGAGGCTGTCGTCGCAATTCATGGAGTCTGTTTTCGCAGCGGAATGACACTGGCCGCCGTTTCCGGCGCGGCAGGGCGCGGAGGAGCCTGCAGGGCGGCCTTCAGGGCATCGCGGGCGCGTGCCAGGCGCGACAGCACGGTGCCGGGCGCGATGTCCAGCGCTTCGGCCATCAAGGCGGTGGGCATGTCGTCGAAGTAATAGAGCACCAGGACTTCGCGGTGGATGGGGGCGATGCGGGACAGGGCCTTGACCACGTCCAGTTGTTCGTCCAGCGCATGCGCGCGGGGATCGGCTTCTTCCTCGACCTGGCCGTCCCCCTGGGGCGCCGCCTGGGCCGGATCGAGATTGCGGTACGCATGGCGCCGCATGATCTGGAACAGCCAGGCGCGTGCCATGGCGGGATCGCGCAACTGGTCGCGAAAGCGCCAGGCGCTGGTGAAGCAGTCCTGCACCACGTCCTCGGCGATCGCCCGGGAGCCGGTCAGGGCCCAGGCGCTGCGCAGCAGGAAGCGGTAGTGTTCGCGCACCCATTGGTTGTAGCGCGACTCGGCGGAAGAGATCATGTTGTAGAAGAGCGCATTGAGCGGGGTTTCATTCCATCCAATGAAGAAATAAGGGTATTCCCTGGTTCGACTGTCACGGCCCCGGCACCACCATGCGGGCGCCTTTCCAGGTGCCATCGGCCACCAGCATTTCGCACTGCGACCGCAGCATCCGCAGGAACTGCCACAGTCCGGGCGTCATCGACCGGTTGTTCGCGTAGGCGATCACGAGCCGGCGGGACAGGTCGGGCTTGCGGATGGGCAGCGCCGCGAGCCGGCCGCCTTCCACCTCGTCATGTACGCCGGAGAACGGCAGCACCGTGCAGGCGAGGTCCGTCATCGGCATCTGCTTGGTCAGCGTCAGCGAGGTATCGAATTCGTGGCGCACGTCCAGGCGCACCCGGTGCACCGCGGCCTGGTCTTCCAGCAGCTCGCGCAGGCCGTGCGGGCGGCTGGGAAGGGACAGGGGAAAATCCCCCAGCTGCGAAAAGCTGACGGATTTCTTGTTGCGGGCGCGCGCGGGCGTCATGACCAGGCACAGTTCTTCGTCCATCAGCGGGTCGGCATGCAGGCCGGCGATCGGGATCATCGTGTAGAGCAGCGCGAAATCGAGGTGCCCCCGATGCAGGGAGTCGACCAGGGCCCGGTGGAAGCCCTCGACGACGTGCATGCGCAGCGTCGGCAGCGTGGTCCGCACGGTGTCCAGCAGCCGGGGGCCCAGGATGTTGGCGACCGAGGGCGGCAGGCCCATGGTGACCTGGCGCAGGCCGGCGTCGTCGACTTCCGCCATCGCCAGCCGGCGTCCGTTCAAGAGCTGTTCGAAGCCCGGCAGCACGGCCTCATACAGGCGCCGCCCCGCCGCCGTCAGCGTCACGCCCCGGCCCACGCGTTCGAACAGGCGGGCGTGCATCTCGCGTTCCAGCTTCAGGACGTGGCGGCTGAACGTCGGCTGGCTGACGCCGGCGCCCAGGGCGCCGCGCGACAGCGATCCCGCCTGCGCGGCCAGCACGAAGAAGTGCAGCGAGGTGAAGTCGGCATTCTGGAGTTCCCCGAATTTCACGGTCGATGCTTCCTATTTGATTTTGAATAGTAAGTATACGAACTTGTATTCATGGACGGGGTACGGGCCAGTAGAGTGGAGCCACAACACAAAGCACAGGAGACATGCCATGGCTTTCATCCGGGTACTCGTCATGCTTGGCGTATTGGCCGTGCTCAACCCTCCCGCGCAGGCCCAGGACTACCCGGACCGGGCCCTGCGCCTGATCGTTCCTTTCTCGGCCGGCGGTGTCACCGACCTGGTGGCGCGCATCTATGCCAGCGAGCTGGCCAAGGGGCTGGGGCAGGCGGTGGTGGTGGAGAACAAGACGGGCGCGGCTGGCGCGGTGGCGATGGATGCGGTCAAGCAGGCGGCGCCGGACGGCTACACCCTGATGCTGGCGACCATAGGCACCCAGGCCATCAATCCCGCGCTGCTGCCGAACCTGCGCTATGCGCCGGGCGACCTGGACTACGTGACCATGCTGATCACCGTGCCGCAGTTGCTGGTCGTGAACGCGAAATCGCCGATACGCACGGTGGCCGAACTCGTGGACCACGCGAAGAAGAATCCGGGCAAGTTGTCCTACGGCTCGTCGGGCATCGGTTCGGCGCCGCATCTGGCGGTCGAGATCTTCGCCTCGCGGGCCGGGTTCCGGGCCGTGCACGTGCCCTATCGGGGCAGCTCGCAGTCGATCACCGACCTGATCGCCGGGCAGCTCGATTTCATGATCGATCCCGTGACGACCACCCTGCCGTACATCCAGTCCGGCAAGCTGCGGGCCCTGGCCGTGTCGACGCCCCAGCGTCTGCCCGCGCTGCCGGACCTGCCGACCATCGCGGAATCCGGATACGCCGACTACGACGTGGGCGTGTGGAACACCATCGCGGTGCTCAAGGGCACGCCGCGTTCCGTCGTCAAGCGCCTGGCCGCCGAATCGGCCCGCATCCTGGTCGCCGAGCCGGTGCGCAGGCGGCTGCTGGACGTGGGCGCGGTGCCGGTCCCGGCGTCGCCGGACGAGAGCCGCGCGTTCGTGGAGCGGGAACAGGCCAAGTACCTGCAGATCGTCCGCGATGCCAACCTGAAGGTGGAATAGGCATGGATCTCGGTCTTCAAGGACGCCGCGCCGTCGTATGCGCGGCCAGCAGCGGCCTCGGGCTGGCCTGTGCGGAGGCGCTGGCCGGCGAGGGCGTGGAGGTGGCCATCGTCGGAAGGGACCAGGCCCGGCTGGACGCCGCGGCGCGGCACATCGCCGGCACCGGCGCCAAGGCGGCGGTGGCGACCGTCGTCGCCGATCTGTCGGATCCACGGGTGTGCGGCGAGCTGCCGCGCCGCACCGGCGTTCCGGACATCCTCGTCATCAATGGCGGCGGGCCGCCCGTACGGCATGACGCGACCGGCATCGACGGCGCGCTATGGGAATCGGCGATGAACGGCCTCTTCCACGGTCCCAGGGCATTGATCGGCGCCTGCGTGGACGAGATGCGCGCGCGGGGCTTCGGCCGCATCGTCAACATCTCTTCCGCCGCGGTGCTGAGCCCACGCTCCGGGTTCGCGCTGTCGGTGTCGCCGCGCGCGGCGCTCATTGCCTTCTGCGATCTGCTGGCGCGCGAGGTCGCGCCGCACGGCGTGACGGTGAACCATCTGCTACCGCACAGCATCGAGACGCAAAGGCTGAGCGACAACCTGGCGGCGGAGGCCGCCAACCTGGGAGTCGGCGCCGACGAACTGCGCGCGCGCCGCGTGGCGTCGATACCCGTGCGGCGATCCGGCCGTCCGCAGGAGCTTGGCGCCTATTGCGCGTTCCTGTGCGGCACGCAGGCAGGCTATGTGACGGGGCGCAGGCACGTCATCGACGGTGGGACCTATATCTGATGGAGAGGATGCAATGAACGAATCCGCGGCGGCATCGCCGAGCGGCGGCGAGCTGCTGGTGCGTTGCCTGATCGGGCAGCAGGTGGACCTTGCCTTCTGCGTGCCCGGCGAAAGCTATCTGGATGCCCTGGACGCGCTGTTCGCGCAGCGCGAGCGGCTGCGCCTGGTCGTATGCCGCCACGAGGCGGGGGCCGCCAACATGGCCGAGGCCTACGGCAAGCTGACCGGCAAGCCGGGCGTGTGTTTCGTCACGCGCGGACCCGGCGCCACGCATGCCAGCATCGCCGTGCATACGGCGCACGAGGACGAGACGCCGCTGGTGTTGTTCGTCGGACAGGTCGCGCGGGGACACATGGGGCGCGGCGCGTTCCAGGAGGTCGATTACCGCGCCATGTTCGGCGGCATGGCGAAATGGGTGGCCCAGGTGGACGACCCGGCCCGGCTGCCCGAAATCGTCGCTCGCGCCTTCCAGGTCGCGGCCGGCGGCCGGCCCGGGCCGGTCGTGCTGGCGCTGCCCGAAGACGTGCTGGAAGCGCGCGCCCCCGCTTGCGTCGCGCCGGCGCGCGCGTGGTCCCGGCTAGGCATCGAACCGACGGCGGCCGCGCTGGCCGGCGTGTACGGCGAACTGGCGCGCGCCCGCAAGCCGCTGTTGATCGTCGGCGGCGGTGGATGGAGCGCGCAGGCCTCGGAAGCCCTGGCCGATTTCGCGCGCGCGCTGCGACTGCCCGTCGTGGCCGAATTCCGCTGCCAGGACTACCTGGACAACCGCCACGACAGCTATGCCGGCGACCTGGGGCTGTCGACCAATCCGGCGCTGGCGGCCCGCGTGCGCGACAGCGACCTGTTGCTGGTACTGGGCGGGCGGTTGTCGGAAGCGCTGACCGGCGGCTATCGGCTGGTGGACGTACCCCGGCCGAAGCAGCGGATGATCCACGTACATGCCGACGTCGACGAACTGGGCCACGTCTACCAGGCCGACGTTCTCGTACCCGCGACGCCGGAGGCCTTTCTGCGCGCGGCGCTGGCCGCCCGCCCGCCGTCGCTTGGGGATGTTGCGCCGTGGCAGGACTGGACCCGCGAGGCCAGGTCCGATTATCTGCGCTTCCTCGCGCCCACGCGCGAGGGCGGCTCGTTGGACATGGCCCAGGTGGTGGCGGCGCTGGACCAGGAACTCGCGCCGGATGCCATCGTGACCAACGGCGCCGGCAACTACACGACGTGGCTGCACCGGCACTACCGGTACAAGCACTTCCGCGGCCAGCTCGCGCCGCTGAACGGCGCCATGGGCTACGGCCTGCCCGCGGCCATCGCCGCCAAGATCCACGAGCCGGGGCGTCAGGTGGTGTGCCTGGCGGGCGACGGCTGCTTCCTGATGAATGTGCAGGAACTGGAGACGGCCGTTCGCTACAACGCCGCCATCGTCATCGTGGTCGTGGCCAACGGCTCGTACGGCACCATCCGCGCCCACCAGGAGCGCCGCTTTCCCGGGCGAGTCTACGCGACCGACATCGGCAATCCGGACTTCGTGGCGCTGGCCCGCTCATTCGGCCTGTCCGCCGAACGGGTCCAGCGCCATGAAGATTTCGCGCCTGCGCTGCGGCGCGCGCTGGAAGCCGGCGTACCGAGCCTGATCGAACTGCCCACGGACATCGAGCACCTCAGCGCCCAGAGCCGGCTGTCGGCCGTCCGCGACCGCGCGCTCGCCGCCGAGCGGCAGCATGTTTCCCAACCCTGGATCCCGAGAACGCCATCATGATTCCCAACCCCCTCGTCAAGAAACTCGCCGCCTCGCAGACCGTGCTGGGCGTCGCGGTGCGCCAGGCCCGCACCGTGGACATCGCGCGCATCATGAAGACCGCGGGCTACGATTTCCTGTTCATCGACACCGAACACACGCCGGTGCCGGCGGACGTCGTGAGCCAGATCTGCCAGGCCGCCCTGGG
This sequence comes from Pigmentiphaga kullae, assembly GCF_004216695.1. GTDB lineage: Bacteria > Pseudomonadota > Gammaproteobacteria > Burkholderiales > Burkholderiaceae_B > Pigmentiphaga > Pigmentiphaga kullae. The sequence goes on along the minus strand of NZ_SGXC01000001.1, from coordinate 123,929 downwards.
TTCGGGCATCGCGCCCATCGTGCGCACGCCCAACCTGGAACGCGTCCACGCCATCCATGCGCTGGACAGCGGCGCGCAAGGGCTGGTCTTTCCGCACGTGGAAAACGCCGACGAGGCGCGGCACATCGTCGACATCTGCCGCTATGCGCCGGTGGGCCACCGCTCCATGGCCTACGGCCTGCCCCATGTGGAGTTCGCCAGCCACGATCCCCGCGAGCTGATGGATTTCGTGAACCGCGAAACGCTGATCGCCGTCATGCTGGAGACGCCCCAGGCCATCGAGCGATGCGAGGAAATCGCCGCCGTGCCGGGCATAGACATTCTTCACGTGGGCACCCAGGACCTGTCCGCCGAGATGGGCATTCCGGGCGAAGTGGGCGCACCGGCCGTCGCCCAGGCCATCGCGCGGGTGTCGCGCGCCTGCGCGGCGCACGGCAAGGTGCTGGGCGTGGGCGGATGCTATGAGCCGGAGTTCATCCGGCGCTACGTCACCCGGGAGCAGGCCCGCTTCTTCGTGGTCGGCAGCGATCTCGGCTACCTGCTGGGCGCCGCCCGCGCGCAGGCCGGCAAGGTGCGCGCGTCGCTGGAACTTCAGGGTTGAACGGCCATGGCCGAGGAGAAGAACGTCATGCACGACATCCATGAACGGCTCCGGTCCGCCGGCGCCAGCACCGTGTGCGCGGTGCTGGACATGCTGGGCGTGGCCGGCACCATCACCGGGCTGCCCGCCATCCGTCCCGGCGCCTCGTTCGCGGGTCCGGCCTTCACCGTACAGGCCTCGACGGGGCCGCTCGGGACCTATGACCCGGGCGATTTCGACATCGCGCGGTATGCCGACCACGCCGGCGCCGGGCAGGTGATCGCGATCGACGCGGGCGGCGCGCGCGTCTCGGTCGCGGGCGGCATTGCCGCGCTGGCCAGCGCGCGGCGCGGCGTGGCCGCCTGGGTGGTCGACGGCGGCATGCGCGACGTGGACGAGCTGGGAGAAGCCGGCATTCCCATCCATGTCCGCCATGGCGTGGCCGTTACCGGCCGCACCCGCGTCCGCATCGAACGGGTCAACGGCCCCATCGTCATCGACGGCGTTGCCGTCGAGCCCAAGGACGTGCTCGTCGGCGATGCGAGCGGGATCGCCTGCGTGCCGGCGCAGCGGCTCGATCGGGTCGCTGCCATGGCCGGCTGGGTCGCCGGCAGGGACCGGATCGCCGGCCGGCTGGTCCGGGAAGGACTATCGTTTTCCCGCGCTTTCAAGGAAGCGACCGCGGAGTACGCGGCCCTGCACGGGCCGCTGGAAAACTGAGCCTGCTCAAACTTTTCACCCACCGAAAACTTCCAAAACTCGCCTTGCTGGCGAATGACGCCGGGGTGCATTCTTCATCGAAAAAAGCGGAGCCCGCTTCCCGCGGGCTTCTCGACATGCTGGACACAGCACATGGAGACAACGATGAAGCCCTACGCATCCCCCCGCGCATGCGCCACACTGGCGGCGCTGATACTTGCCCTGCAGGGGGCCGCCGCCCAGGCGGACGGCCCCTGGCCCAACAAGCCCGTCCGCGTCATCATGCCATTCGCCGCCGGTGGCAGTTCCGACCTGGTCGGACGGCAGGTGGCGCAAAGCCTGAGCGCGCACTACGGCCAGCAGTTCGTGGCCGAGAACCGCGCGGGCGCCGGCGGCAACATCGGCGTCGATGCGGTGGCGAAGTCGGCACCCGACGGCTACACCCTGGGCATCGGCACCTCCGGCCCGCTGGCCAACAACAAGTCGCTCTACCACCCCATGCCCTTCGACGCCGAGAAGGACCTGACGCCGATCGCGCTGGTCGGTGAAATTCCGGTCGTGATCGCGGTCAATCCGGCGGTGAAGGCGAACACGCTGGCCGAGTTCGTCGCCCTGAGCAAGTCGTCCGCCAACGCGGTGACGGTTTCCAATCCGGGCAACGGCACCATCGGTCACCTTGCCACCGAGTACCTGAGCATCCACACTGGGGCGAAGCTCCAGCCGGTGCCGTACAAAGGCGATTCGCCGGCGATGGTGGATGCGATGAGCGGCTCGGTGTCGGCGGTCGTGGCGCCGGTCACGTCGCTGATTCCCAATATCCAGGCCAACAAGCTCAGGGCGCTGGCGGTGATGTCCAAGACGCGGTTCCCGGGCCTGCCCGACGTGCCCACGGCCAACGAGCAGGGCGTCAAGCTGGAAGCCACGGTATGGAGCGCCATGGTGGGGCCCGCCGGCCTGCCCAAGTCCGTCGTCTCGTCGCTGAATGCCGAGATCAACAAGTACACGGCGTCGCCGGAAGGCAAGGCCAAGCTGAACTCGCTGGGCATGGTGCCGCTGTCGGGCACGCCCGAGCAGTTGCGCGAACTGATGAGGAATGAGGCGACGAAGTGGCAGGAAGTTGTCAAGTCCGCGCGGATCTCGATCGAATGACCATGGACGCATTGAAGTTCTATATCGATGGCGCCTGGGTGGATCCGCTGGCGCCGAAAAGCCTGGAGGTCGTCAACCCGGCCACCGAGGAAAGCTTCGCGCGCGTCAGCCTGGGCTCGCCGCAGGACGTGGACCGCGCCGTGCGGGCCGCCCGGCGGGCGTTCCCGGCCTACGCCGCGACGAGCGTGCAGGCGCGCCTGGGTTGGCTGGAGAGGATCGTCGCGGGTTTTCGCGCGCGGCTGCCGGAGCTGGCGCGGGCGATGACGCGGGAGATGGGGGCGCCCATCACGTTCTCCACCGAACGCCAGGCCACCGTCGCGCTGTTCCACTTCGAGGAGGCGCTGCGCGTGCTGGCCGACTACCCGTTCGAGGAACGCATGGGTAGCGGCATCGTGCGGCGCGAGCCCATCGGTGTCTGTGGGCTGATCACGCCGTGGAACTGGCCGCTGAATCAGGTCGCGTCCAAGGTGGCGCCGGCGCTGGCGACCGGCTGCACCGTCGTGCTCAAGCCCAGCGAGATCGCGCCGCTCAGTTCGCTGCTGTTTGCCCAGGTCGTGCACGAGGCCGGGCTACCGCCCGGCGTCTTCAACCTGGTCAACGGCGACGGGCCGACCGTGGGCGAGGCGATCGCCGGCCATCCCGAGGTCGACATGGTGTCGTTCACCGGCTCCACGGGCGCGGGGGTGAAGGTGGCCAAGCTGGCGGCCGATACCGTCAAGCGCGTGGCGCAGGAACTGGGCGGCAAGTCCGCCAACATCATCCTGCCCGATGCCGACCTCCGGGCCGCGGTGATCGCGGGCGTGCACGCGTGCAACACGAATGCCGGCCAGAACTGCCAGTCGCCCACCCGCATGCTGATTCCGCGAAACCGGCGGGACGAGGCATTCGCGGCGGCGCGCGAGGCGGTGGCAGCGATACGCCTGGGCGATCCGATGGACCCGGCCTGTACGATGGGGCCGCTGGTCAGCCAGGCGCAGTTCGACAAGGTCCAGCAGTTGATCCGCTCGGGCATGGACGACGGCGCCACGCTGGTGGCGGGCGGCACAGGCCGGCCGCCCGGCCTCGAACGCGGCTACTACGTGCTGCCCACGGTGTTCGGCGACGTCACGCCCGACATGCGGATCGCGCGCGAGGAGGTCTTCGGCCCGGTGCTGTCCATCATGAGCTACGACACCGAGGACGAGGCCATCGCCATCGCCAACGACACGCCCTTCGGGCTGGCCGGTTTCGTGCAGTCGCCCGACCTGGAGCGGGCGCGGCGCGTGGCCAATGCGATCCGCGCCGGCCGCGTCTACCTGAACGGCGCGCCGTTCGACCGCAGCCTGCCTTTCGGCGGCTACAAGCAGTCCGGCAACGGACGCGAATTCGGTGTCTTCGGATTCGAGGAATATCTTGAAGTGAAAGCCATACTCGGCTACGGAAACTGACTCATGACGACTGTTGCAACGCCTGCCTCCCCGTCCGCCGCGAACGGCGGGGAGGCCCGCTGTTTCGAGGATTTCCAGGTTGGGGAACGCTGGACCAGCGAACCCACGGTGATCACCGAGGAAGAGATCATCGCCTTCGCCCGCGCCAACGATCCGCAACCCATGCACCTGGACCCGGAAGCCGCGCGGGCCGGCCCCTTCGGCACGCTGATCGCCAGCGGCTGGCAGATCGCCGCGCTGTCGATGCGCGTCTTCCTGCAGGCGGGGGGCTATGGCAAGACGCCCATGGTGGGCATGGGCCTGGACGAGTTGCGGTGGACCAAGCCCGTGAAGGCCGGCGACACGCTGGTGGTCGAGCGCGAGGTGATCGAGACCGTGCGGTCGAAGTCCCGTCCGGGCATGGGCATGATCCGCACGCGCGTCACCGTGCGCAACCAGGATGGCGATGCCGTGATGTCGCTGGTGTCGCTGGGCAGGGTGCCGGCGCGAGCGCAGGTCTGACAGTTTTTTCATCGTAGGGCCGTCCCAAGATGAAAAAAGCCCCCTTGGGGGGCAGCGCCGCCGCGAAGCGGCAAGCGTGGGGGTATTTTTCAAGGGAGTCGTCATGGTGGTTCTCGACCGTCCCGCCGATCTGGAGGCGTGGATAGGCAAGGAAATAGGGGTCAGCGAATGGCTGGCCATCGATCAGTCGCGCATCGACGATTTCGCCCGGATCTCGGGCGACGATCATTGGCTGCACGTGGACGTGGAGCGCGCGCGGCGCGAGATGCCGGATGGCAAGACCATCGCGCACGGCTTCATGACCCTGTCCCTCATTCCCTATCTGGTTCGCTCGGTCTATGCGATCACGCACCGGGGCCGCGGGTTGAACTACGGCACCAACAAGATCCGCTTCGTCAATCCGGTCCAGGTCGGCGACCGCATACGCCTGCGCCAGCGCATCAAGGCGGTCGAGCGCGGCCAGGGCGGGGGCCAGGAAGGCGCTACCCGCGTGGTGTCGGACTGCACCATCGAAATCGAAGGCAAGGAGCGTCCGGCGCTGGTCGCCGAGTTCCTGATGCTGGTCTATGACGAGTGACGCCGCCATGACCCGGAACGTTCAAGACATCCTGGCGCGGCAGGCGCAGCAGCCCTTCGTCGATTTTCCTTCCCTGATCGCCCGGCATGCGGGCGAACGGCCCGACGCGCCTGCCTTCGTGTGCGGCGACGATGCGCTCGACTGGGGCGGACTGGCCCGGCAGGCGGACTGCGTCGCCGCCGCGTGCGCCGCCATGGGCGTGGGGGCCGACGGCAAGGTCGCCTTGCTGGCCTCGCCCGGTCTGCGCGCGATCCAGGCTTTCTTCGGCGTGGTGCGGGCCGGCGCCTGCGTGGTGCCGCTGGCCACGTCGGCGACCGCGGCGACCCTGATGGGCATGCTGGGCGATTCGGATGCCACGGTGCTGGTGGCCGACGCCGACGCCCGCGAGACCCTGAAGACCGTCGAGGCCGAATTGATGGCCGCGTTTTCCCAACGCCTGGTCGCCCTGGATTTCCAGGCGCCGGGCTGGCTGGGCTGGGACGACTGGCTGGCCGGGGGCGGCCGGCCTCCTGCCGTCGACCTCCGGGCGGACCAGGCCTTCAATTTGATCTACAGTTCGGGCACCACCGGCAAGCCCAAGGGCATCCTGCATCACCATGGCATGCGGTCGCGGCAGGCCAACCGCCGCAGCTTCGGGCTGGGGCCGGACAGTGTGATGCTGTTGTCGACGCCGCTGTATTCGAACACCACGCTGCAGCCCATGCTGGCCACGGTGGCCAACGGCGGGCTGACGGTGCTGATGCGCAAGTTCGACGCCGCCGAATACCTGCGGCTGTGCGCAGCGCATCGGGTCAGCCACACCATGCTGGTGCCCGTGCAGTACCAGCGCCTGCTCGCCCACGATGATTTCGCGCGTACCGACCTGTCGTCCTTCGTGCTCAAGCAATGCACCGGCGCGCCGCTCGACGCCCGGCTCAAGTCGCAGATCCTGGCGCAATGGCCGGGCGGGCTGCGCGAGATCTACGGCATGACCGAGGGCGGATGCAGTTGCGTGCTGGATGCCCACGAGTTCCCGGACAAGCTCGGCACGGTCGGCCGTCCGGCGCCGGACCACGACATGCGCATCGTCGACGACGACGGGCGGGTGCTGGCGCAGGGGGAGGTCGGCGAGATCGTCGGCTGGTCGCCGTACATGATGGCCGGCTACTACAAGCAGCCGCAGGCCACCGAGGCCTTCTACTGGCGCGACGAATCGGGTATCGCCTTCCATCGCAGCGGCGACATCGGCCGTTTCGACCAGGAAGGTTTCCTGATCCTGCTCGACCGCAAGAAGGACTTGATCATCTCCGGCGGATTCAACATCTATGCGACCGACCTGGAGTCGGTGACCGCGGCCCATCCCGAGGTAGCCGACGTGGCCGTCATCGGCATTCCCAGCGAGCAATGGGGCGAGACGCCGCTGGCCCTGGTGGTGCTCGAGCCGGGCAGCGCGCTGGATCCGGAGGCGCTGCGCGCGTGGGTAAACGCCCAGGTCGGACGCACGCAGCGGCTGGCCGCCGTGGAGTATCGAAGCGAGCTGCCACGTTCCGCGCTGGGCAAGCTGCTCAAGCGCGAACTGCGCCAGCCTTACTGGACATGAAAGGGGAAAGCATGGAACAAGTCTGCCTGGTGACCGGCGCGACCGGCCGCAACGGCGCGGGGTCGGCCACCATCAAGTTCTTCGCCAGGCAGGGCTGGCGAGTGGTCGTCAACTACTCGCGCGACGAGGCGGCGGCGCAGGAGGTAGCGGCCGAGTGCCGCGCGCTGGGCGCGGCCGACGTGCTCGTGGCCCGCGCCGACGTGACCAGCGACGACGCCTGCCGCGCCATGGCGCGCGACATCGAGCAGCGCTGGGGGCGACTGGACGCGCTGGTCAACAACGCGGCCGTGACCACCTTCAACGACCACAAGAACCTGGACGGCCTGTCGTTCGACGACTTCCAGCGCGTCTTCGCGGTCAACGTCTCGGGAGTCTATGTCGTCACGCGGGCAATGGCCGCGCTGCTGCGGCGGACCGGCAATGCCTCGGTCGTCAACATGTCCTCGGTCGGCGGACTGCGGGGCACGGGTTCGAGCATGGCCTACGCCGCGTCCAAGAGCGCGTTGAACGCCATGACATTCTCGTTCGCGCGCGTGCTGGCGCCCGAGGTCCGCGTCAACGCGCTGCTGCCCGGTTTCATCGAAGGCGACTGGCTGATCAACGGCATGGGGCGCGAGCGCTACGAGGCCGTGCGCGCCGCGCTGATCGCCAAGAACCCGCTCAAGTCGGTGCAGACACCGGACGAGATCGCCGAGGCGGTGTGGTGGCTGGTGCATGGCCCGGCCGCGCTGACCGGGGAACTGATGCAATTGGATGCCGGGGGCAGATTGGTGGTGTAGCTGCGGCAGGCTCAGTCGAGCTTGCGGGCGAATCCGCGCTGCACCGCGGGCCGCTCCATCAAGGCCGCATACCAGCGTGCCACGTTGGGGTAGGCCGCCAGGTCGACCTGATGGCGCTCGTGCCGCCAGGCCCAGCCCAGGATGGCGAAGTCGGCGATGGACAATTCGCCGGCCACGTAGTCGGTCGAGGCCAGGCGGGCGTCCAGCACGCCGTAGAGCCGGTGCGTTTCCACGCTGAACCGCTGCAGGCCGTAGCGGCGGTCGGTCTCGTCGGCCACCGCGCGGAAGTGATGGACCTGCCCCGGGATGGGGCCGAAGCCGCCCATCTGCCACATCAGCCATTCCATGACCGCGGTCTGCGCGCGCAGGTCGGCCGGCAGGAATTTGCCGGTCTTGCGCGCCAGGTAGAACAGGATGGCGCCGGACTCGAACACGCTGATCGGCTGGCCGCCGGGCCCGTCCGGATCGACGATGGCGGGGATCTTGTTGTTGGGGCTGATGCGCAGGAAGGACGCCTCGAACTGCTGCCCGTTGCGGATGTCGACGGGCACCACCTCGTAGGGCAGTTCCATTTCTTCCAGGGCCACGCTGATCTTGCGGCCGTTGGGCGTGTTCCAGGCGTGGAGCTCGATGGTCATGGGCGCGGATACCGGTTGGTGGAGGTCGGAGCCATTATCCTCCACCGGCGTCCGGCGCTCTGTCGTGTCCCGGGCCTAGGACGAGAACGCCGCGCCGGCATCGGCCAGCGTCTCGCCGAGCTTCGCCGCTTCCGCGTTCATCATGCCCACCACTTCCTCGCGCCTGTCCCCCCGCAGCCGGTGGTTCAGCGCGACGATGCTGATGGCCGCGTAGTGGCTGCCCAATAGCGTCGGCACGACCACGCCCAGGCCCGTCACCTCGGGCAGGATGTCGCCGTCGTTCAGCGCGTAGCCCAACTGGCAGGCGCGTTCGACCATGTGGTCGAGCACGGTCTCGGATAATTTTCCGTAGCGGTTCAGCCGGTGCCGGTTCCTGCGCATCACGTCGTCGCGCTCGGCCGCCGGCATGGCGGCCAGCAGGGCCAGGCCGCCGGCCGTGCTGCCCAGCGGGCGACGCTCGCCCACCATCTGGGTCAGGGCCTTGACCGGGTAGCTGCCTTCCGCGCGTTCGATCACCACGCTGTCGGTGCCGCTGCGGGTGGTCAGGAACACGGTGTCGCCAGTGTCGCGCGCCAGCCGGTTCAGCACCGGGCCGCACAGTTCGCGCAGGTTGAAGTGGCAGTTCGCCGCCAGCCCCAGCTCGTAGGCCAGCATCCCCAGGAAGTATTCGCGCCGGGTTCCCCGCTGCATCAGCAGTCCCTGTTCGACCAGGCAGGCCAGGATGCGATGGGCCGTGGGGGACTTGAGCCCGGTCTCGCGCGCTACCTCGGCCAGCGTGATGCCCGCCGTGTTGCGCGCGGCCACCTTCTTCAGGACCAGGATGGTCCGTTCTATGCTTTGCGTGCCCGTAGGGTTAGCTTGACTTTCCATATTATGGACTCGTATTGACAGCGATGTTCTGAAGAAAACACACTGGATCAACGCGAAAGGCGTAATAAATCCACATTTTATTCCATATTGTGGATTTAAGGGTTTTCTTCAACCGATCACTACAGCCTGCTATCCAGGGAGACAGGAAGATGGCGCAGCAACTGAATCAGGCGCACTACGACGTCGTCGTGCTGGGCGGAGGCGCCGCCGGCGTCGCGGCCGCCGCGGCAGCGGCCAGGAACGGCCGCAGGACGCTCATCATCGAGGTCAACCCCATCCTGGGCGGGGAACTGCTCAGCGGCATGTCGCTGGACGGCGTGCTGAACGCGCGCGGCGAATATGTGGTGGGCGGTATCTCCGACGAATTGTTCGACGAATGCCGGCGCATGAACGGCTTCATCGGCCCGGTGCACGACCATCGCCTGATCTGCTACGTGTGCGTCGATCCGGAGATCATGAAGATCGCCGTGATGCGCGTGCTCGACCGCCATGGCGTGACCGCCTGGGTCAATTCGTTCGCCGAGGACGTCGTGGTCCGGGATGGCGTGGTCACCGGCCTGGTGGTGGTCAACAAGAGCGGCCGCACGCTGGTGACGGCGGATCATTTCCTGGACTGCTCGGGCGATGGCGACCTGGCGGCCCGCGCCGGCGCGCCGTTCGAGATGAGCGACGACAGCGGCGACCTGCAGCCGGTGTCGCTCATGTTCCGCGTGGGCAACGTGGACAGCGCGACGCTGCTGCGCTTCGCGCGCGAGAATCCCGCGTCGATGGCGGTGGGCGAAAGCGACTACATCCGCGGCGACAAGACCGACGAGCAGTTGCTGGACCTGCTGGTCGAGCAGGGCCAACCCTCGGTGTTCTTCAAGAGCGAAGGCCCTTTCCTGGGCGATGCGATCCGCCGGGGCGACCTGGCGCCCACCGCGCTGATCATGATCCAGCCGACCTCCGCCGCCCGCAAGGAAGTCTGCGTCAACGCCACCCGGGTGGGGGGCAATATCGACGGGACCGACACGGCGGCGGTCAGCGCCACGGTGGGCACGCTGATGGAGCAGGTCTGGCAGACCTATGAGTTCGTCAAGGCCCACCTGCCCGGCTTCGAGCACTCGGTGTTCGCCGGACTGGCCCCGCGCGTGGGCGTGCGCGAGACGCGCCGCATCATGGGCGACTACCTGCTGACCAAGGAAGACGTGGTGTCGGGCCGCAAGCAGCCGGACTCGGCCGTCGCCAAGGGCGCGCAGCACGTCGACATCCACCAGTCCGGCACGACCCAGATACGCATTCCCATCGCCAATGGCGGTTCGTATGACATCCCGTTCGGCTGCCTGTTGCCCAAGGGGCTGAAGAACGTCATGGTCGCGGGCCGCTGCCTGTCGGCCACGCGCGAGGGCATGGGCACGGCGCGTACCATGGGCCCCTGCATGGCCATGGGGCAGGCCGTGGGCACCGCGGCGGCGATGTGCGCCGAGCGCGGCGATGCCGACGTACGCGCCCTGCCGGTGAAAGAGCTGCAGGCCCGGCTGCGGGCGCAAGGGGGCGTGATCGACGGCGTGTATTGAGCGCCGCACCGTCCGGCGCCACCCTCCGGGAACAAGCGATGGGGTGCCGGGCGTCTTGCCGACAACGAGGAAGGAGACCAACCATGCATCGTTATCTTGCCAAGTTTTCCCTGGCCCTGTCGCTGGGCTGCGCGGTTTTCGCGGCCTGGGCGGGGGCCTATCCGGACCGGCCGCTGAAGATGATCGTGCCGTTCGCCGCCGGCGCGTCCAGCGACATGCTGGCGCGCACCGTGGCCGACGGGCTGGCCACGCGCCTGGGCCAGCCCGTGGTGGTCGAGAACCGGGCCGGCGCGGGCGGCAACATCGGCGCCGACCTCGTCGCCAAGGCCGCGCCGGACGGCTACTCGCTGGTCATCGGATCCATCGGCACCCATGCGACCAACAGCCTGATCTATGGCTCCATGCCATACGACACCGTGAAGGACTTCACGCCGATCACCCTGGTCGCCGCGGTGTCGCTGGTGCTGGTCGTGCATCCCTCGGTACCCGCGCGCGACGTCAAGGAACTCATCGCCTACCTGAAGGAGCGGCCGGGCAAGGTCAGCTATGCGTCCGGCGGCGTAGGCGCTTCCCAGCACCTGGCCGGCGAACTGTTCAAGCATCTTGCCAAGGTCGACATGGTGCACGTGCCCTACAAAGGCAGCGCGGGGTCGATTCCCGACCTGATCAGCGGCCGGGTCCCGGTCATGTTCGCCGACCTGCCGCTGGTGCTGTCCTACATCCAGAACGGTTCGCTGCGCGCCCTGGCGGTGGGCGACCGCGAGCGCAGCCCGGTGCTGCCGTCGGTGCCCACGCTGGCCGAATCGGGCGTGCCCGATTACCAGGCCAATGCCTGGTATGGCTTGTTCGCCCCCGCGGGCACGTCGCCGGACATCGCCAGCCGCCTGCAGCGCGAAGTCGCCGCCATTCTGGAACAACCCGACGTGCGCAAGCGCCTGGTCGCGCAGGGCGCCAATCCCAGCGGTATGGCGCCCGACGCGTTCAAGACGTTCCAGCGCAAGGAGATCGATCGCTGGAAGACGGTGGTGCATGCGGCGAACATCAAGATGGATTGATATCTAGGGTAAACCCTAGGTATGAGGTAGAATAGTCCTTTATCGCGCTTGCGCCTGGCCGCAGGCGTCGACGCGCTGAACGCTCCGCCGCGCAGGCGGAGCCGTCCTTTCCGCGGTTCCCCCATCGCCTCCGCCGGTACGGTATCCGCCGTTCCGGCGCGCACGCGTTGTTCCGGCAGACCCGGCACGGCGCGCGGTTTTTTTCAGGATGCCCATGATTGACGAAGACGATCGCCGTCCGCCTGCGCCTGCCCGGCCGCGCGGGACGACGCGCGCCACCGCGGCGCGGTACCTGCTGACCCCGGCCCAGCTGGAAGAGAGCCTGGCCATGACCGCGCCGCCGTCCGTGCGCAACGCCGTGGTGGCGGGGTTGCAGGCGACCCTGGCCGTGGTCGCGGCGCTGGCGTGCTTTCACTATTCGCCCTGGCCGCAACTGGTGGGCTTTGGCGCGTTGGGCGCGCTGGCCTCGCTGTTCGGCCGCTATGCCTCGCGCGCCCGCCGCCGCCGCATGGTCTTCCTGAGCGCCTTCCTGCTGGTCGCGGCCACCTTCGTGACGTCGGTGGCGGCCCACGCCGGGGCCTCGCCCACGATGATGGTGCTGGTCCTGGCGCTGGTGGCGGGGGCGTCCACGGTCGCGGTGTCGAGCTGGAGCCTGGGCGGCCCGGGCGCCGTCATCATCGTGTTCGCGGCGGGCGCGGCGCTGGGCGGGGCCGGGTCCTGGGAAGCGGTGTTCGCGCACGCCGCCGCCACGGCGGCGGGCGGCGCGCTGGCCTGGATCGTATGCGTGCTGACCGACCGTCTCAGGCACGAAGAGCCCGCGACGGGCGCATTCCCCAGCGATCCTCCCCGCCCCATGCGGCACCGGCTGATCGCCGCCGGCCGCATCGCCGTGGGCGCCGCCGTGGCCGCGCTGGTCGCGCACGCGGCCGGCTGGCAGCATCCGTCGTGGGCCGCCATAGGCGCGACCGCCGTCATGCAGGGCGGGCATCTGCACATCACGATGAGCCGCGCACTGCAACGGATGGCCGGCACCGTGGCGGGCGCCTGCCTGGTGGGCGCTATCCTGGCTCAGTCGCCCTCGTTCTGGGTCGTGGTGGGCCTGATCGCGGTCTTTCAGTTCGTGACCGAGATCATCATCGGCTACAACTATGCGCTTGGACAGATCACCGTGACACCCATGGCTCTCCTGATGACGCATCTGGCGGCGCCCGCCATGGCCGGCAACATGGCGCTCGAGCGCGTATTCGACACCATCGTCGGCGCGGCGGCGGGCATCGTCCTGGCGGTGCTGTTCTCCAGCCTGGACGACCGGGCCTACCTGGCGCGCCACCGAGGGGCGGCGGCGCGCGGCTGATCAAGGCCGCGCCCGCCAGGGCCCACGCCCGAAATGCTTTATCATCGGGCGGCTCTCACGCGCAGGCTCCGGTCGCCGCGCGGACTCCTGCGGCGTGCCATGCTAGACCCCATCAGCGTCATCTTCGTCACGATTTTCTCCGCCATCATGAGCACGGCGGTGCTGGGGTCGCTGCTGCCTACCGCCATTCCCGGGGTCCGGCGCTGGTTCAACGCCAGCGTGATGGCCATGGTGGCGCTGGCGCTGTTCCTGCTCCAGAACGTCGGCCCGCGCTGGCTGACCATCCTCGTCTCCAACCTGTTGCTGGCCATGGCCATGCTGGTCATCCTGCAAGGGTGCCGGCAGTTCGTCGGGATGCAGCCCGTGCGCCGCGCGGAATACGCGGGCTGGGGGGCGCTCTTGGCCGCCATGGCCTACTGGACCTATGTGGTGCCGGACATCAACACCCGCATCGCGCTGGTGTCGGCGTTCTATACCTATGCCTACGTCGTGGTCGCCGTGACCGTGTTCATGGCGCGCCCGCTGTCCCGGCCGCACTACGCCTATTGGTTCGTCAGCATCGGCGCGTGCCTCGGGGCGGTCGGCCACGTGGGCCGGGGCCTGGCCTACGGCGTGGGATGGGTCCGGCAGACGGAGCTGCTGCAATCGACGCCCGTCAACATCGCCTTCCTGGCGCTGGGCGTGCTGGCGCTGCCCTGGCTGTCGATCGGCATGGTGCTGCTGGCTCATGACCGGCTGGCCCACCGGCTCGAGCGCCTGGCGAACCTGGATGAACTGACCGGCATCCTGGCGCGGCGCGCGTTCCTCGCGCAGGCCGACGCCGCCGCGCGCACCGCGTCGCGTTCCGGGCGGCCGCTGGTGTTCGCCATCATCGACATCGATCACTTCAAGAGCGTCAACGATACCCATGGGCACGCCACCGGCGACCGCGTGCTGGCCCATTTCGCCGGCGTGGTGGCCAGCAACCTGCGCGCCGGCGACGCGTTCGGCCGGCTGGGCGGCGAGGAGTTCGCCGTCCTTTGTCCGGACACGTCCATGCGGGACGCCGTCAAGCTGTTGAACCGGCTGCGCGCCAGGGTCGCGCAGGCCGAAAGCGCGCTGCCGGGGCGCAAGCTCAAGGTCACGTTCAGCGCGGGGGTCGACCAGTACCGCCGTGGCGAGGAACTGAGCAGCCTGATGGCGCGGGCGGATGCCGCGCTCTATACGGCCAAGGCGATGGGGCGGGACCGTGTCGTGACGGTGGCCGCGGACGAGGACCCGGTTTCCGCCGAGCGGTCGCCCCGCCTGGCGGAGTAGCGGCCGGCCGGGCGGCTCAGTCGGCGGGTGCGCCCGTCTGCCGCATCAGCCAGCCGCGAAACGCCTGCAAGGCCGGCAGCGTCACGTTCGCTGGCGGATAGACGAGATAGTACGAAGTCGGCGAGCGCACCACCGGCCCGAAGGGCGAGACCAGTCGGCCATCCTCCAGCTCCTCCTCCACCAGCAGGCGCGGCATCACGGCGGCCCCCAGGCCCGCCACGGCCGCCCGCAGCACCAGCGAGAACGATTCGAACTTCATTCCTCCGGTCGTGCCTTCGGCGGGCAGGCCGCTGGCGGCCAGCCAGTCGTGCCAGGCGTGCGGCCGGAACGTCATCTGCAGCATGGGCACGCGCGGCAGGTCGTCCGGCGTGCGCAGCGTGGCGGCCGCCATCTCCGGTGTACAGACCACGATCATGTGCTCGTCCATCAGCCAGTCCGAGCGGGCGCCGGGCCAGCGCGTGTTGCCCAGGTTGATGGCGGCGTCCAGGCTGTTGTTCTGGAAGTTGAACGGCAGCCGCGTGACCAGGGTGAGCGTGATGCGGGGATGCTCGCGCTGGAAGTGGGGCAGGCGCGGGATCAGCCATTGCGTGGCGACCGCGGGCACGACGCCCAGGCGCAGCACGCTGGAGGCGGGCTCGGTGGACACGGTTTCGATGATGGCCGATTCCAGCGCGTCTAGCGCCGGCGTCAGCCGCAGCAACAGGATCTCGCCAGCGGACGTCAGTTGCAGGCGCTTGCGCACGCGCTCGAACAGCCGTACGCCCAGGAAGTCCTCCAGTGACTGGATCTGGTGGCTGACGGCGCTCTGCGTCAGGCTGAGCGAGTCCGCCGCCTGCGTGAAACTCAGCGTGCGCGCCGACAGCTCGAACGCCTGGAGCATGACGGGCGAGGGGATCTTGCGGCGCATGTCATTAATCCTGCTAATGAATTCATGATGAGACGTCGCTTGTGGGCAGGCGGACGTCTCCGATAACTTAGTCCCGCGTTTTCGTGGTTGCGGCACCGGCATTGTGCAGGAAGTCTGCTTGCATGGGAGTGAGTCGATGAATCGTCGCGATGTACTGCGTCTGGGAATGGCAGCGGGCCTGGGGGCCGCGGGCAGAGCATGGGCGCAGGAGGAGTTTCCGAACCGCCTGATGAAGGTGGTCGTACCGTATCCGCCCGGGGGCATTACCGACCTGTTGGGGCGCGTGCTGGCGGACATCCTGGCCAAGGAGTTTCCCGCCAAGCCGGTAATCGTCGAGAACAAGGGCGGCGGCACCGGCACCGTGGCCCAGCAGTACATCCTGCAGCAGCCGCACGACGGCCACCTGCTGTTGTCCGGCGGCCTGGGCGGCCTGATCCTGCCGACCATCCTCAACCCCAGCCTGCCCATCAACCCGCAGGAGAACTTCGTTCCCGTGGCGCAACTGGCCGAGCTGATGAACGTACTGGTGGTGGGGCGCGACGTCGAGGCCCGCACGCTGCCGGAACTCGTCGCCTACGGCAAGACGCGCGTGGGCAAGCTCAACTACGGTTCCAACGGCGTCGGGACGCTGGCCCATTTCACCTCGGTGTTGTTCAACCAGCGCGCGGGCACGCATTTCGTCCATATCCCGTACCGCTCTAGCGGCGAGATCATCACCGGCCTGAAGAACGGGGACATCCAGGTGTCCTTCGCCAACCTGCCGTCGGTGGCGGCGCTGGTGCGTTCGGGCTCGCTGCGCGCGATCGCGGTGACGGGGGCCAGGCGCGCGCAGGCGCTGCCCGACGTGCCGACCCTGGTGGAACTGGGCATGGAGGACTTCGTCGCCACGGGATGGCTGGGCGGCTACGCGCCAGTGGGCACGCCGCAGGCCAACATCGACAAGTTGTCCGATGCCATCGTCAAGGGCGGCAGGCAGCCCGAGAACATCCAGCGGCTGCAAACGGCGGGCTTCGAAGTGACGGTGCGCGGCCACGCGGACTTCGCCGCCTGGAACCGCAGCGAATTCGTCAAATGGAATGAACTGGCCCGCCGGGAAAACATCCGGCCCGAGGCCTGACCGGGAATTTCAACGAGGACCGCACATGCTGCCCACCGCAAGAAAACTGGTTTTTTCGGAAGTGCCCATCGTCGACCTGGGGCCGGCCTGGCGCGATGACGCCGGCCGCGCCGAGGTGGCCGACGCCATCGCCGCCGCCGCGGGAACCGTGGGCTTTTTCTACGTTCGCAATCACGGCCTGGCCGAACGGGACGTGCGCGACATCTTCCAGACCGCCGTGGATTTCCACAGCCTGCCCCTGGAAGCCAAGATGGAGGTTTCGCTCAAGCTCAACGACCATGCGCAGGGCTACCTGCACGGCATGACCAAGGGCAACGACGCAAACATCAGGGAGAACCTCCAGGAGGCGTTCCAGATCCGCCGCCCGCTGGCCGACGACGATCCCGACCTGCTGGCCGGCAAGCCCCTGCACGGACGGATTCCCTGGCCGCCGGCCATGCCGGACCTCAAGCCGCGCATGATGGCGTACTACGACAAGGTCAACGGCCTGGGCTATCGGCTGCTGGACCTGTTCGAGCTCAGCCTGGGCCTGGCGGCCGGCACGCTGAAGGCCAGCTTCGCCAAGGACATGAACTCGCTGCGCCTGCTGCACTATCCGCCGCAGCGCCCCGACGAGTCGGGCGAGCACCTGGGCGCGCGCGGCCATACCGACACCAACGCCTTCACCATTCTGGCGCAGGATGCGAACGGCGGACTGGAAGTGCGCAACCGCGACGGCGAGTGGGTGGCCGTGCCGCCGGTCGAGGGAACGCTGGTGGTCAACGTGGGCGAGGTGCTGAAGGTCTGGACCGACGGCGTGTTCACGTCGGCGGTGCACCGGGTGATCAACCGCTCGGGCAACGAGCGCTATTCCATTCCGTTCTTCATGTATCCCAGCTTCGACGCGTGGATCCAGCCGCTCATCCGCAACCCCGATCCGGCCAACGTGGCGCCAGAGGATCTGCCGACGTCGTTCCCGCGCGACCGGCCCTTCGTCTACGGCGAACTGAAGGCGCGCAACGTCGCGCGCATCATGCCGCAGAAGAGCGCGGCCTGACGCGCGGCGATCGATCATCGACGGACCTGGAGGGAAGGACATGGCGGCCTACGTCATCGGCGAGGTGAAGATTCTCAAGCCCTCGGAAATGGGCGAGTACGGCCGCATGGTGGCCGAGGCGGTGGCCGCGCATGGCGGGCGCTACCTGGCGCGCGGCGCCGAGCCCGTGGTCCTGGAAGGCGGGCCGGCCCATAACGTGCTGCTGATCGAGTTCCCGGACAAGGACGCGGCCCTGGCCTGGTACGCGTCGCCCGCCTACCAGGCGGCCAAGGCGCTGCGCGAGGGCAAGAGCAACCTGAGGCTGATCGTGATCTGAGGGCTCAGCGCGTGGAGGCGAGCGCCGTGGGATAGAGCTTGCGCAGGATCTGCTGGCAGGCGTCTTCCAGCACCTTCGTCAATTCCGCGATCGCGGGCTGCGGCTCGGCCTCCTGGCGGGCGCGCGCCCAGATGCGCTGCAGCGCGGCGTCGCGGGCCTGCACGACTTCGATGACCTCGTCGCGCCAGAATGCCGGCGCCTCGCCTTCGACGTAGTCGCCCCGGCCCCGGCCGAAGTGGATGATGGCGAGATAGCGCAGCAGGTCGGCCACCACCAGCGCGTGCAGGAATTCGTCGGTCAGGCGGGCCGTGGCGTGTTCGGTGCCCTTGGCCTTGTTGATGCCCCATGCCGCGCCCGCGAAAGTGGCCGCGCCGACGACGGCGCCCACCAGCATGCCGCCGCCCAGGGTCAGGCCGCCGGCCAGCAGGTCGGCCGACGCGCCGGTGGCGGCGCCCGACGCGATGGCGCCCAGCAGCCCGGCCTGCTTCACGTCGACGGGCGCGCTGAAGGCGAAGTTCTCGCGCAGCCGCTGGTTCAGCGGGGCCGCCGCGCTGCCCTGGAGTCCATGCAGCGCCAGCAGCCTGGCCGTGGTCTGGGCGCCGGCGCGCGACAGGCGCGTGGTGATGGCGGACATGGCCGCTTCCCGCGAGCTTTCCGACGCCGACCGGGCCAGGCCCAGGGTGCCCAGCGCCGACCGGATGGCCGAGGCATCGCCCACCGCTTCGGCGTCGCGGGCGGCCTCGACGATCTGGCGGGCGATCAGGTCCATGGATTGCTGGAAACGGTCGAGATTGCGCTTGTCCCAGGCCGCCGCCAGCCGGGCGCCGCCGGGCTGCGTGGCCGCCGGCAGGCAGGCGCGGATGGCGTCGAACAGCACGCGTTCGTGCACCCAGCTGCGGGCGAAGGCATCCAGCGGCACGACATCGCGCACCACGCCGCAGGGCCGCAGATGGTCCGTCCAGCGCGAGACGTCTTCCTGTTCGCGGGCGGGGGGGCGGGGCGGGCCCATCTGGTTGAGCAGCACCACCACGGGCTTGCCCAGCCACTGGAGGATCTGCATTTCGGGCGCGACGTAGCCCGCGTCCTGCGGATCCTCCGAGGCGTTGACGAGATACAGCACTACGTCCGCGTTGTCGCGCGCCGCCTGCAGCGCGCGCTGGCTGAGCCAGAAGGCGCGGTCGCTGACCCGGTCCCAGACCTCGGTCAGGAACCAGCCGACCGGGTTGCCCGCCATTCCGAGCCGCCTGGCCAGCCGCGCGGAATCGCCGAAGCCCGGCGTATCCCACAGGTACAGTTCGTCGCCGTCGGCGGTCGCGAGCAGGCGGTAGGCGTCGGCGGTCTGGGTGACGTGGGCCGCGTCGCGGACCTCGCCCACGTCCGCGCCCAGCAGGGTGCGGGCCAGCGTCGTCTTGCCGGCGTTGGTGTGGGAGACCAGGCAGAGCTGTATGCGGACGGGTTTGTCAGGCATCGGGAGGATGGAGCAGATCGACGAAGGTGACCGGCACCTTGTGCAGCGTGCCGAAATCCTGCCACAGGCGCCGGCGTTCTTCCAGGCGGCGGTCGGCGCCGGCCTGGCCGTCGAGGCGCGCAACATAGGCCGACTGGTCGACGGCCAGCACGATCTTGCCGGGCAGGGCGCGCGCCAGGTGATCGAGGAAGGCGCCGTGGTTCTCGGCCTCGGGCGTGGCCGACAGGTTTACCAGCGCTGCAGTGACGGTCGCGCCTTCGTCCGCCGCGTCCGGCGCGGGCATGTCCTGCGGGTCGGCGCCATAGTCCCAGCCGGGCATCACCGCGGCCTGGGCGGTGTCGCCCAGCATGGAGCGCGCCAGCGCCTGCAAGGCCTGGCCGCGCGCCGCGTCGACGGCGAAGCTGTAGGGAATGACGCGCAGGCGCAGCGGCACCGGGCTGAGCGAACCCAGCAGCTTGCGGTAGTAGGGCTGGCCCATGTCCAGCGGAAAGTCCGCGCGCAGGCGTGTCTCCTTCCAGCGCGCCGCGGCCGCCAGCGCCAGGCGGGGAATCACGACCACGATGGCCAGCAGCGCCGCGTACAGATGGACCCAGCGGGCGCCGCCCGGCACGAAGCCGGCGGCGTCGAATCGCAGCGCGGCGATTTCCGCCGGCGTGAAACCCGGCAGGCGGAACAGCCAGGTCGCCGGCGCGAACAGCACGCCCAGGATGGCGTGCACCTGGCCGGCATCGAGGAAGGTGCTTTCCCAGCCGACGCGGTATTCGACGGTCAGCCCACGTGCGTAGAGCGACAGGGCGACGCCTGCACCGAACAGCGCGGCGCAAAGATGAAGGATGCGCTTGCCGCGCGCCAGGTGCAGCGGCGCCGCCAGGCGCTGCCAGTCGAGCGCGAAGCGCGCCCCGGCGGCGGCCAGCGCGGGCGAGCCCCGGCGCCGGCGCCAGCCTTGCGGCAGCCAGGGCCGCGCGAACAGCGCCGCGCCCCGACGCCGCAGGGGCGGCACCGCGACGGAGACGGCCAGGAGCGCATACATCAGCAGGTTCCAGCCCAGCACGGCCAGCAGCGGTGGCGACAACAGGTCCATGCGGTGCGGGTTGGCGATGCGTTCGGTCAGCGCGCCGGCCAGGAAGGCCGCCAAGGGAAGCAGCCAGCCGGCCAGGGCGGCCAGGCGAGGAGGATGGCGCATGGCCTTGAGCGCCGGCGCGCGCCGTTCCAGCCCATCCAGCAGCAGGGCCGCGCGGGTTTGCAGGAAACTGCCGGCCGGGTCCCGTCCGGCGTCGCGGCCGCCTTGCAATCCGCACAGGTTGCGGGCGCTCAGGCTGGCCTCGCGGCGATCCTCGGCGCGCAGCAACTGGTGTTCGTCGTCGGTGGTTTCCAGGGCGTGGGCCAGCACCACGTCCCTGGCCGCTCGTTCGTCCATCGGCGTCCTGATCGGGTCTACAAGCCGACAGACTATATAGGAATCGGCGCCCGGGGGCAGTGCGGGCCTTAGTGCGACGTGTCCGCGGCGGACATCGTCTGGGCCTTGCGCCGGGGCGGCCGGTCCAGCGCCGCGCGCAGGGAGGCGTACTCCTGATCGATGCGCGTCAGCCGCGTCTGCCGCGCGGCCTCGTCGGTCCAGCTGCCCTGCAGCGCGCTTTGCCGGTCGAAGCGGTACACCAGGCCGGCATTGTCCAGCAGCGCGGCGTCGCCCGCGGGCTCGAACCCGGCAAGATCGTGCCGGGCCAACTGTTCCTGGCCCGGACGAGTCTGTTCCAATGAAGTCAGGTGGGCGGCCAGGCGCGCCCGCACGGATTCCGGCAGCGCGCGCCGGGCCACGACCAGCGGCGCGGGCAGCGGATCCGATCGCCACAGCATGGCCAGCCGGCCGTACTCCATCGGAAAACGTTCCTTGAAGCGCGCCAGGTCGGAGCCGGTGGTCAGGCCCACGTCCGCTTCGCCGTTGGCGACCGCCAGCGCATTGGTCTGGTGGCTGCCCTGGACCTCGGCCGCGAAGAAGGCTTCCATGCGCAACCCGCGCGGCAGGAACAACTGAAGCTGCGGGACCAGATAGCCCGAGAAGGAGCGCGCCTCGCCCCGCGCCAGGCGCCACTTGGCCGACAGGGCCAGCATCTGGTCCAGCGTGGCGGGCGCGGCGCCGCGGCGGGCGATGAGGACGGTGCGATGACGGTCGGAGTCGGCGGGCAGGCCGCGGGCGATCACCGTCATGCCATAGCGGGTGACGGCGTCGATGGCCAACTGGCCCGACAGCACCGCCAGGTCGATGTCGCCCCGCCGCAGGGCCGCGGCCATGGCGTCATAGGAGGTCGGCGCGAGCAGCCGGGCCGGCTGGCCGAGCGCCCGCGACAGGTCCGCGACCAGAGGGGCCCAGTCGTTGCGCGTTTCCAGCGGGCCTTCGACCGGCAGTACGCCCAGCCGGAGCGATTGGCCATGGACGGCGGAAGCAGCGGCCACCAGCCCCAGCGCCGCCAGGCGCAGCAGGGCGGGCGCCACGGACCGGGAAGGGCGCCGCGGCGGACGGCGAAAAACAGGCATGGGCGCGTCCTGATGAATCGGATCTGTGCTTATGGATTTATTTTTGGTATCTTGTTTTCCGTAATTGGATTCTTTTTTCATGTCCATTGCAAGGCGCGTCACAATATTTCCCTTCGAGCCCTTCCTGCCCATGCCCCTGCAAGCTCCCGGCCCGGCCGACCCGGTATTGGAGTTGCTGCTTTCGCGGCTGCGCCTGCACGACACCGTCACCACGCCGTACTACATCCAGCTGCAGCGCCAGATCCAGGCGCTGATCGACGGCGGCGAACTGCGCCCCGGCCACGGGCTGCCGTCCGAGCGTGTGCTGGCCCAGGCGCTGAACCTCAGCCGCACGACCATCAAGCGTTGCTACGACGCCCTGCGGGATACTCAGGCGGTGGCCAGTTCGCAGGGGCGCGGCGGCACCGTGGTAAAGGCCGCCCCCCGCGTATCGCCGGCCATGCAGCGGCTCAAGGGGTTCACCGAGGAAATGCGGGAGCTGGGGCTGGTTCCCTCGACCCGGGTGCTGGCGCGCGCCGTGGTCCAGGACCGCATGGTGGCGTCGATCTTCGGGCGGCCCTCGAATGCCGAGTTCCTGAAGCTGGTGCGGGTGCGCCTGGCCGACGACGCGCCCATGTCGCGCGAGGTCGCGTGGTACGACCTGGCCGTCGCGCCCGGGCTGGCGGCATGGGATGGCAAGGGGTCGGCGTACGCCCACCTGCGCGAACACTGCGGCATCGAACTGGCCTGGGCCGACCAGTCGGTCGAGGCCGTGTTCAGCTCGCCGGAAGAAGGCGAGGTCTTCGGCTTCGCGCAGCCCGGGCCTTGCCTGCTGCTGAAGCGGCGATCCCATTCGGCCCAGGACGTCCTGGTCGAATACGTGGAAGGCACGTTCCGCGGCGACGCCTACGTCTACCGGCTCAAGCTCCGGTCCTGAGCATCGCGCGCAGCCCGTCGCGGTCCGGCAGCGAGGCCAGGATGCCGGGATGCGCGATCGACCACGCGGCGCAGGCGCCGGCCGTCTCCAGCGCGGCCGCCATGCTTCGTCCGCCGGCCAGCGCCCGGCACAGGCCGGCGCTGAAGGCATCGCCCGCGCCTATGGTCTTGACTATGCGGGTGGGAATGGGCGCGGCCACGTGGTGTGCGCCGTCGCGGCTCCACGCCGCGCTGCCCTGGTCGCCCAGCGTGACCACCAGCCAGTTTCCCGGCCAGCGCCGCCAGAGCGCGGGCAGGGCGGACGCGATCGCGCGCAGCCGCTGGTCCCGGCCGGCCGGCAAGGCGCATTCCAGCAGGGCCTGCGCTTCGCCTGCGTTGACGACCAGCACGTCGGTGCAGGCCAGGACGTCGTCCGGCAACGCCTGCCAGGGCGACGGATTGAGCACGGCCAGAACGCCGTGCGCGCGCGCCCGCGCCAGCGCGGCGCGCACCGTGTCGAGCGGGACTTCGAGCTGGGCGTAGAGCAGCGCGGCCGACGCGATGTCTTCTTCCGCCGCGGCGATCTGGTCCGGTCCCAGTGCCTCGTTGGCACCGGGGTGCACGACGATCTGGTTGTCGCCGTCGGCGCCGATGAATCCCGCGCCGTGGCCCGAGGGCTGGCCGCAGCGCAGGATCCGGCGGGTGTCCAGTCCTTCGCCGTGCAGCCATGACAGCAGGCTATCGGCCGGGGCGTCGTTGCCGATCGCCATCAACAGGTCGACCCGGGCGCCCAGCCGGTGGCATCCCACCGCCACGGCCAGCCCCTTGCCCGCCGCCTCGGCGACGAAGCCGCGGGCCCGCAGCGTTTCGCCCGGCCGGGGCAGCCGATCCACGCTCCAGCAGCAGGCCTGCATGAAGCTGCCCAGGACGGCGATGCGCGGCGGCGTGGCGGACATGGCAGGGTCCTCGTGTCGCGGGTGGCCTTTCATGGTCGAGCAAACCCTTCCTGCGCCGGCGAGCGCCTTGCATTACGACTTCGTAATGGTCTTTGGCGCCCGAATCGCGCGTATGACGGGCGTGAGCGCCAAATGGCCCCTTTCCGGATAGTAACCGTCCAGGCGGCCACGGCGGGGGGGCCGACACTAGACTGGAAGCTCTCAATAGGAGGACTCGCCATGGCTACATTTCTGGTCTTTATCGGCATCATCGCGGCAACGGTGGCCGTCATATACATCCTGGTCAAGCTCCTGATGATGTTCAACGGCGGGGACAAGAATGAAGAGACCCCGCAGGATGTCGCTTCCTCCGATCACCATCACGGCAAGGTGGAAACGGTCCGGAAATAGCCGTGGGCCACGCGCGGCCTCACGGGTCCGAAAACTCGTCGAAGATGAGGCCGCGCAGCCACTGGTTGGACGGCTCGCGGTGGAACTTCGCGTGCCAGAATAGATTGATGCCGATCCGGGGCAGCGCCACCGGATGGTTCACCGCGGTCAGGTTGAAGGGCTCCAGGCACTCGTTCGCGTAGCGCTCGGGCACGGTGGCGATCATGTCGGTCGATCGCAGGATGTGGCCGATCGCCACGAAGTGCGGCACGGTCAGGCGCACCTTGCGCTGCACGCCTTTCTTCTTCATGAATTCGTCGACGATGCCATGCCCGGTGCCGGCCGACACCGCCACCACGTGGTCGGCCTTGCGGAACGCATCCAGCGTGAGCTTGCGGCCGTCCAGTTCGTGGCCGCGCCGGAACATGCAGACGTACTTCTGCGTGAACAGCCGGCGCTGGAAGAAGCCGGCGTTGAGCTGCGGCAGCAGCCCGATGGCCAGGTCCACGTGGCCGGCTTCCATTTCATCCCTGAGGTTGACCGTGGTGTTGCGCACCGTGTTGATCGACACGCCGGGCGCGATCCGGGCGGCGGCCTCCATCAGCCTGGGCAGGAAATAGATCTCGCCTATGTCGGTCATGCCCACCGTGAAGGTGCGGTTGCTGCTGGCCGGATCGAAGCTGCTGCGGAAATTCAGCGTGTCCTGGATGGTGCCGAGCGCGTAGGCGATCGGCTCGGCCAGCTGCCGCGCGTAGGGCGTGGGCTCCATGCCGCGGGTGGTACGCAGGAACAGGTCATCGCCCAGCAGCTTGCGCAGCCGGTTGAGCGCGTTGCTGACCGCCGGCTGCGTCAACCCGAGCTTCTGGGCCGCGCCGGATACCTTGCGTTCCATCAGCATCTGGTTGAAGACGACCAGCAGGTTCAGGTCGATGTCTTTCAGTTCCATGGGCGTCACCATTCACGTTGGTGATTGAGTCTATTCACGATATTCTATATATAAATAATCCGCCCGTTCCTATACTTTCGTCGACGAATACAACTACTCCAAGACGCGAGACACACATGGAATTGGTCGTTCAGCCCATGGGCCGCTCGCTGGCGGTGGAGCCGGGCGCGAACCTGCTGCAGACGCTGCGCAGCAACGACGTGCCGGTGTCCTACAGCTGCATGGCCGGCCGTTGCGGCACCTGCCGATGCAAGGTGCTGGACGGCGGCGTGCTGGAGTCGGGCCGCGAGGCCAAGCTCACCAACCCGCATGACGGCCGCTACGTGCTCGCCTGCATGAGCGTGCTGACGGACAACTGCACCATCGAGATCCCCGAGGTCGACGAACTGGTGGTGCACCCGGCCAGGGTGCTCAAGGCTTCGGTGGCCAGCATCGAGGCCGTCACCCACGACATTCGCCGCGTGGTGCTGCAATCGTCCAAGACGCTGGAGTTCTCGCCCGGCCAGTACGCGACGCTGCAATTCACCCCCGAGCACATCCGGCCGTATTCGATGGCCTGCCTGAGCGGCAACGAGCTGGAGTTCCACGTGCGCGTGGTGCCCGAGGGGCGCGTCTCGGGCTACATCGACACCCGATTGAAGGTGGGCGACCAGGTGCGCGTCAGCGGCCCGCTGGGCACGGCCTACCTGCGCCGCAAGCACACCGGTCCGATACTGTGCGTGGCCGGCGGGACCGGGCTGGCGCCCGTGCTGTCCATCGTGCGCGGCGCGCTCGAGGCGGGCATGCGCAACGACATCCACCTGTACTTCGGCGTGCGTTCCGAACAGGACGTCTACGGCAAATCCTGGCTCGACGCGCTGGCGGCCCGGCACGACAATCTGCGCGTGCACATCGTCGTGGCGGCCGGGGCCGAACTGCCGGGACATCGCAGCGGCCTGGTGACGGACGCGGTCGACGCCGACTGGGCCGGCCTGGCGGGCTGGCGCGCCTACCTGTGCGGGGCGCCGCCCATGGTCGACGCCGCCGCCCTGGTGCTGGCGCGCAAGGGCCTGTCCGCCGACCACGTCTACGCCGACGCTTTCTACGCAAGCAGCGATTGACCGCGCCCGCGCGCGATCCCAACCATCACGACAAGGAGGCAAGCATGGGCGAAACCACCGTTTTCCCGCGCGAACTCGAATGGAAGGACAGCGGTTCCAGCCGCATCCCGTTCTGGGCCTATACCGACGAGTCGCTCTACAAGAAGGAGCTGGAGCGCTTCTTCTATTCGGGCCATTGGAATTACGTCGGCCTGGAGGCCGAGATCCCCAACCCGGGCGACTTCAAGCGCACCGTGGTGGGCGAGCGCTCGGTCATCATGACCCGCGCCGAGGACGAGACCATCCATGTGATCGAGAACGTCTGCGCGCACCGGGGCATGCAGTTCTGCCGCGAACGCAGCGGCAACCGCAAGGAACTCGTCTGTCCCTATCACCAGTGGAACTACACGCTGAAAGGCGACCTGCAGGGCGTGCCGTTCCGGCGCGGCGTCAAGCAGGGCGGCAAGGTCAACGGCGGCATGCCGGCCGACTTCAAGACCGCGGACAACAACCTGAACAAGCTCAAGGTCGCCACCCGCGGGGGCGTCGTGTTCGCCTCGTTCGACCATGACGTGCCGTCGTTGGAGGAGTTCCTGGGGCCGGTCATCCTGGGCTATTTCGACCGCCTGTTCAACGGCCGCAAGCTCAAGCTGCTGGGCTACAACCGCCAGCGCATCCCGGGCAACTGGAAGCTGATGCAGGAGAACATCAAGGACCCGTACCATCCGGGCCTGCTGCACACCTGGTTCATCACCTACGGCCTCTGGCGCGCGGACAACAAGTCCGAGCTGAAGATGGACGAGCGGTTCCGCCACGCCGCCATGATCTCCACGCGCGGCTCGGCGGGCGTGAAGTCCGAGGTTACCGCCGGCGTGACCAGCTTCAAGGAAACGATGGAGATCAACGACAAGCGCCTGCTCGACATCGTGCACGAGCCGTGGTGGGGCGAACCCACCGCCGTGATGATGACGATCTTTCCCAGCGTGATCTTCCAGCAACAGGTCAACAGCGTGTCCACGCGGCACATCCAGCCGAACGGCCATGGTTCGTTCGATTTCGTCTGGACGCATTTCGCCTTCGAGGACGATACGCCGGAGATGATCCAGCGCCGCCTGGTCCAGGCCAACCTGTTCGGCCCGGCGGGATTCGTCTCGGCCGACGACGGCGAGGTCATCGAGTTTTCGCAAAGCGGTTTCGAGCAGAAGCCCTACCACCGCGCCCTGGCGGAACTGGGAGGGACAGCGGTCGAGAACACGGACCACATGGTGACCGAGACGCTGATCCGCGGCATGTACGAGTACTGGCGAAAAGTGATGGACGTCTGAGGGCCTGGAGAAACGAACATGAACGATGTGCAGACCTATCTGGAAGTGGCCCGCCTGCATGCCGACTACGCGGCGGTCGTGGATAGCCGCCAATGGGAGGCGTGGCCCGACTTCTTCCTGGACGAATGCGAGTACAAGATCCAGCCGCGCGAGAACTTCGATCGCGGGCTGCCGCTGGCCACGCTCTACCTGATCAGCAAGGGCATGCTCAAGGACCGCGTGTACGGCATCAGCGAGACCCTGTTCCACGATCCCTATTACCAGCGGCACGTGTGCGGCCTGCCCCGCGTCCTGAAGGACGAGGATGGCGAGTTGCACGTGGAGGCCAACTACGCCGTCTTCCGTACCAAGCTGACCGGCGAGTCCACGGTCTTCAACGTGGGCCGCTACATCGACCGCATCCGGCGCACCCCCGAGGGGCTGAAGTTCGCGTCGCGCGTGTGCGTGTTCGATACCGAGATGATTCCCAATTCCCTGATCTATCCGATTTGAGGTGACCATGGCTGACTGGACCGATGTGGCGGCGACGGATGACGTGCCGGAAGACGACGTGATCGGCGTGCAGGCGGCGGGCAAGGACCTGGCGCTGTACAGCGTGGAAGGAGAGTTCTACGCTACCGACAACATCTGTACGCACGGCCACGCGCGCCTGTGCGATGGCTTCCTGGAAGGCGCGGAGATCGAATGCCCGCTGCACCAGGGCCGCTTCGACGTGCGCAGCGGCAAGGCGATGTGCGCGCCGTTGACCGAAGACATCAAGACCTACCCCCTCAAGGTCGAGGGCGGACGCATCTGGCTGCAACTGGCCTAGAAACTCGCGACAAGGAGACATGCATGCAGGAGCCTGACCAGGCGGGCCGCCCGCTACGGGCGTACACCGATCCGGCGTACCGGCCGCTGTGCGCGACGCTGGCCGAGGTCCGCGCCAACATCGACCGGCTCGACGACCAGATCGTGGCGCTGCTGGCGCAGCGCGCCATGTACGTGAAGGACGCCGCGCGCTTCAAGAAGGACGCCTTCCAGGTCAGCGCCCCGGCGCGTCAGGCCGAGGTGTTCGCCAAGGTGCGCGCGCTGGCCACCCGCCACAATCGGGGGTTCGAAGGCCTGGAGGACGTGGTGGATGCCGGCTACCGCGCGCTGGTGGTCGCGTTCATCGCCGTCGAACAGAAGTATCACGACAGAATGACCAGCACGGAGGACGGACATGCATAAGGAATGGAAACGCGCCGCGGCGCGAGGAGTGATGGCCGCGCTGGTGGCCTGCGCGCTGCCGCTCGCGGCCCAGGCGCAGGCCTGGCCGGCCCATCCGCTGAAACTTATCGTGCCGTTCGGGCCCGGTTCCAGCCCCGACCAGGTCGCGCGCGTGGTGGGCGACCGCCTGGGGGGGCTGCTGGGCCAGACCGTGGTGGTCGAGAACCGTCCTGGCGCCAGCGGCAACATCGGTACCAATGCCATTGCCAAGGCGCCGCCGGACGGCTACACCTTCGGCGTGTCGATTACCGGCCCGTTGGTCAACAACACGGTGCTGTTCGACTCGCTGCCCTACGATCCCGCCAAGGACGTTGCACCGCTGACACTGGCGGTGCACCAGCCCAACGTGCTCGTGGTGCCGACCGCGTCGGGCATCGCGAACGTGGCGCAATTGCTGGACACGCTCAAGAAGAATCCGGACAAGTACAACTTTCCGTCCACCGGCGCCGGCACGGTATCGCACCTGTCGGTGGAGCTGATGCTGCAGCAGATCGGCGCCAAGGCCGTGCATGCACCGTATCCGTCGTCCCCCGCCGCGCTGACCTCGCTGCTGTCCGGCGACACCCAGTTCGCGGCACTGCCGCCCATCGCCGTCATGCCCATGGTGAAGGACGGCCGGCTCAAGGCCCTGGCCGTGACTTCGTCCAAGCGTTCGGCGCTGCTGCCCGACATCCCGACCCTGGGCGAGGCCGGCGTGCCCGGCATCGAGGGTTCGGCCTGGATAGGCTTCGTGATTTCGTCCAAGGTGCCGGCCGACATCCAGAAGAAGCTGTCGGATGCGCTGATTACCGCGTTGAAGGACCCCGAGGTCGGCAAGAAGCTCGAGACGCAATACATGGAGCCGGCCGCCACAACGCCGCAGGCGTTCCGCCGCTACATGGACGACGAGCTCAAGCGCTGGGCGCCGTTGATCAGGAAGCTGGGGTTGAAGGGGCAATAGACGGGAATCCTGCCCAGACTGGCGGGCATGCTGCAAAATAGGAGCCGATACCCCGCAAGCCGGCCTGTCGCGCTTGCGGGGGAAGATCAGGATGGCTCATTGCATATGAAGAACGAAACTGGAACGAAGCGCAAGCCGCGGGCCGAGCCGGAGAAGGCGGCGGCCCCGAAGCCGAGCCGTCGGGCGGCCTCGGCGCGAGGCGTCAAGACCGACCTGCAGCGGGCCGATTGGGTGCGCGCAGGCCTGCGTGTGCTGGCGCAATCCGGGGTGGACGCCGTGTTGATCCCGCGCCTGGCCACGGACCTGGGAGTGACCAAGGGCAGCTTTTATTGGCATTTCGAATCGCGCGACGACCTGCTGCTCGCGCTGATCGAGGAGTGGAAGCAGCACGCCACGCTGCGCGTGATCGAGATCGTCGAAAGCGCGTCTACGTCCCCGCAGGAAAAAATCCGCCTGATCGCCTTCATCGGCACCAACTCGCCCATCGACGAATTCGGCGGTGCCATCGAACTGGCCGTGCGCAACTGGGCCCGGACGAATCCCGCCGTGCGCAGCGCCGTGGCCGACGTCGACCAGCAGCGGCTGACCTACCTGACCAGCTTATATGCCGAGATGGGCGCCAAGGTCGATCCGGAACTGCTGGCCTGCCTGCACTATAGTTTTTCCACGGGCCTGCGCCTGATCTTCGCCTACCCCGAGAAGCAGAAACTGGCGATGCGGCAGGCCGCGCTCGACACCATTTTCTTCCCTTCGCCCGTCAAGTAGCCCGCCCGGCCAAGCGTTCGAGATCCGCCAGGGCCTGGACATATTCGGCCGCCAGTCCATCGACGATGGCGGCGGTGGAGGCGATGCCGGTGACTGCGCCCACGCCCTGGCCGGCGCTCCAGACGTCGCGCCATGCCTTGGCCTCGCCGCTGTCCGCCCGCTTGCCGAATGAAAAACTGCGGCGTTCGCGGGACGCCAGCGTGCCGATGTCGACTCCCGCCGCCTCGAAACTGCGGACGAGGTAGTTGGCGGGCAGCCCCGTGACCGCATCGCTGCAGACGATGTCGGCCGCCGTCGCATCTACCACCATGTTCTTGTAAGACGCCTGGGCGTTGGCCTCGTGCGAGGCGATGAAGCGCGTGCCGATGTAGGCCAGGTCGGCCCCCATTGCCTGTGCGGCCAGCACCTGGCGGCCTTCGGCGATGCACCCCGACAGCACGATGAGTCCATCGAAGAAACGCCTCGCTTCGGCGGTGAACGCCATCGGGTTGATGCTGCCGGTGTGTCCGCCTGCGCCCGCGCAAACGAGGACGAGGCCATCGACGCCGGCATCGACGGCCTTGCGAGCATGGCGCAGCGTCGAGACGTCGTGCAGCACGATGCCACCGTAGGCGTGTACGCGGTCGACCACTTCACCGGGGGGATTCAGGCTGGTGATGACGATGGGCGATTCGTGTTCGCAGACGATCTCCAGGTCGTGGGCCAGGCGTGGATTGCTCGGATGGACGATGAGATTGACCGCGTAGGGGGCGGCGGGCCATGGCGGCGAGCCGCGGTTCCATTCATCTATCTGCGCCTGCACATGGGAGAGCCAGAGCGACAGCTCGCTTTCCGGGCGCGCGTTCAAGGATGGGAAGGCTCCGATGATGCCCGCCTTGCATTGCTCCGCCACCAGTTCCTTCGACGAGACGATGAACATGGGTGAGCCCATCGCGGGGATGCGCAGGCGCCATGGATGAGCAACGCGGTGCGATCGCGGACGAGGCGTGTTCAAGGGTTTCTCCCAGGGTTGACGGTCATGGGGGCGTTCAATAGAGTAGCTTCCATACCGACCAGTATGGAACGGAATCCAGTTCAAGGCAAGAAGCAATGACGAGCTCCGATCACTCTTTTGGCCCAGCATCCGGTCACGCGTCGATCGGCGAACGCAGCGTTGCGCTGCGCTCGCTCTGGTCCCGCGGCGCGCGTCTGGCTCAGGGCCTGCGCGAGGGAGGTGTCAGGGAAGGCGACGCGCTCGCGATACTGATGCGCAACGACCTCTGCTTCCTTGAGGCCATGATCGCCGCCAGCCTGCTCGGGGCCTATGCGGTGCCCATCAACTGGCACCAGAAAGCGGATGAATCGGCATTCATCCTTGCCGATGCGGCGGCGCCGGTACTGCTGGCTCATGCGGATCTGCTGGCGGGGATGGGCGGGGCGATACCACGCGGCGTGCGGGTCATCGCCAGTCCCACGCCGCCCGAGATCCAGAGGGCCTACGGGTTGGACGCCGGATGCTGTGCCGTGCCTTCCGGGGTGGAGAGCCTGGAGCAAGTGATCGCGGCCCATGGCGAGCTGGAGGATCGCTCCGCGGCGGGCACTCGCGGCAGCATCATCTATACCAGCGGAACCACGGGGCGGCCCAAGGGGGTGCGGCGCGCGGCGCTCGAGCCGGACGCGGCCCGCCGCTTCGCGGCGCTGTCGCAGCAATGGTTCGACCTGCGCCCCGGCGTGCGTACCGTCATGGCCGGCCCCATGTATCACAGCGCGCCCAACACCTATACCCGGTCGGTCCTGAATTCGGGAGGCAGCATCGCATTGATGCCGAGATTCGATGCCGAGGAATTGCTGGCGTTGATCGAGCGCGAGCGCATCACCCACCTGCATCTGGTTCCCACCATGTTCGTGCGGCTGCTTCGCCTGCCCGAGGCGGTCAGGGCACGCCATGACCTGAGTTCGCTGGAGTTCGTCATCCACGGCGCGGCGCCCTGTGCCCGCGAGATCAAGCAGGCCATGATCGATTGGTGGGGGCCGGTCATCCACGAGTACTACGGGGCGACGGAAACCGGCATGGCCAGCCGCAGTTCGTCCGAGGAGTGGCTGGCCCGGCCAGGAACCCTCGGCCGGGCCTGGCCGGGACGGGAGCTGCGTGTCTATGGCGAGAATGGCGAGCGCCTTGGCGCCGGGCAGATCGGCGAGATCTACGTGGGACTGCAAGGGGTGCCCAACTTCACCTACCTGAACGCAGACGCGCAGCGGGTCCAGGTCGACCGCGACGGGCTGGTTACCAACGGCGACGTCGGCTATCTGGACGAAGACGGCTACCTGTTCCTGGTCGATCGGAAGAAGGACATGGTCATTTCCGGTGGCGTGAACATCTATCCCGCCGAGATCGAATGCGCGCTGGCCGAGCACGAGGGCGTGGCCGACAGCGCGGTGATCGGCGTGCCCGATGCCGAGTACGGGGAAAGGCTGGTGGCCTTCGTGCTGCCGTCCGATGGCCTGGCCCTGTCGGAAGACGCGCTGCGCGGCTTCCTGAAGAGCAAGCTGGCGAATTTCAAGGTTCCCCGGGAGTTCGTCTTCGTCGATGAGCTTCCCCGGGACGACTCCGGCAAGCTGATGAAGCGCAAGTTGCGCGATCCCTATTGGGCCGGGCGGGCGGCGGCCATCTGAACGAGCACGCACCGAGGAGACGACGATGCGAACTATTGCGGTCGCGGCGGCCCTGTCGGCCGCCTTGGCGGGATTCCCCTGCTGGGCGAAGTATCCCGAACGCCCCATACGGCTGATCGTGCCGTATCCGGCGGGCGGCACCACCGACGTGCTGGCGCGCCTGGTGGCCAAGGTCATGGCCGAGGCATTGGGGCAGGAGGTATTCGTCGACAACCGGGCGGGCGCGGCCACCATCGTGGGCGTGGACGCCGCTGCCAGGGCTCCCAACGATGGTTACACCATCCTGCTCGCGACGGCCACGTCGTTCGCGGTCAATCCCCACATCTACAAGAAGCTCCCTTATCGCCTGGACGAGTTCATTCCGATCGGGTTCATCGGCGAAGCGCCCATCCTGCTGGTTTCTCCCGTGTCGTATCCCGCACGCAACCTGCCCGAACTGGTCTCCAGACTGAAGGCCGATACCGCCGGCACGGCCATCGCGACTACCGGCAAGGGCGGCTTCTCGCATTTGACGGCCGCCATGTTCTTCAACGCCATCGGCGCCAAGTACCGCGACGTGCCGTACCGTGGGGAAGCTCCGGCCATCCAGGACGTGGTGGGGGGCCAGGTGAACCTGTACTTCGGCAGCATGCCGGGCACGCTTCCCCATGTCAGCGCCGGACGGCTGCGCGCCTATGGCGTGACGTCGGAACAGCGGTCGCCGTCGGCGCCCGCCATCCCCTCATTCGCCGAGCAGGGACTGCCCCAGGTGGTCGCCACGTCCTGGTTCGGGCTGTCGGCGCCCAAGGGAACGTCGTCCGACATCATCGCCACGCTCGGGGCGGCGCTGGCGAAGGCGATGAAGGAACAGAGCATGCGCGACAGGCTGGCGCAGGAAGGCGCGGTCACGCGCGAGATGTCGCCGGCCGGGTTCGCCGATTACATTCGCCGCGACAACGAGCGCTGGGGCGTCATCGTGCGGGCGGCCGGCGTGGAAGCGGAGTAGGCCATGAGCGGATACATGCTGGAGCAGGTGTTGTACGACCTGGGAACGCGCCGCGATGCGCGTGAGGCTTTCGCGGCTGATGCCGCGGGGTTTCTTGCACGCTACCGCCTGGAACCCGCCCAGGCCAGGATGGTCGTGGAATTCGACGTGGCGCAATTGCAGCGCGAGGGCGTCAGCCCATTGCTGACCTATGGCTATTGGATGATGAACGCGCCGTCGCGGACGAGGGCCTCCTATCTGGCGAGGCTGCGCGAAGCGCGGGAGGAGGGGGCATGGCAAGCATCGTAGGCGGCTTCGTCATGCCGCATGAACCCGGCATCTTCTACATGCCCAGGGAGCGCTGGACGGAAGGCCAGCACCGGGTCATGGCGGCCTATGGCGAGATCGCGCGCCGCATAGGCGAACTGGAAGCCACCGCGGTGGTAGTGGTCGGCGCCGACCACTACGTGCTGTTCGGGCCGGGATGCCTGCCGAGCTATCTGATCGGGATAGGCGAGGTCAGCGGACCTTATGAGAAGTTCGCCGGCATCGACCAGGGCGAGATTCCCAACCATGCGCCGCTTGCCGGGCACATCGCGCGCCATGGCCGGGACCATGGATACGACTGGGCCGTGGCCAAGGTGCTGCGCGTGGACCATTCGATCGGCCTGCCCGCGCGCGTGTGCGCGCTCGTCAATCCCTCGGTGCGCGGCGTGATACCGGTCTACCTGGCCAGCGGCGTGGAGCCGGTGATATCGCTGCGGCGGGCCCACCAACTGGGCGGCGCCCTGCGCGCGGCGGTCGAGGCCTGGGACACCGACGACCGCGTCGTGGTGATCGGTTCCGGTGGCATCAGCCATTGGGTCGGCATGCCGCAGATGGGACGGGTGAACGAGGCCTTCGACCATCGCGTGCTCGATTGCGTGGCGCGGGGCGATTCCCATGGCCTGCTGGAGATGAGCGATGCCGAAATCCTGGAGCAGGGCGGCAACGGCGCTTTCGAGATAAGGAATTTTCTTTGCATGATGGGCGCGCTGCCGGGCCGGACCGGACGAGTGCTGTGCTATGAGCACGGCGAAGAATGGGTGACCGGCCTGGGGTTCGCCGAAGTCCTGGAGCCAGCATGACGACTGACGTTATTCAACCCGGTCCGGACGAGCTCCGCGCGCTGGTGGATCTGGAACGTGGCGCGATCGACCGCCGCGTGTATTGGGACGAGGCCGTCTACCGGCTGGAGCTCGAACGCATCTTTGCCCGCTGCTGGCTGTTCGTGGCGCACGAGAGCCAGGTCGCGGAGCCCGGCGACTTCCTGACCACCTACATGGGCGAGGACGGGGTGATCGTGGCCCGGGACGGCAATGGCGCGATCAACGTCTTCCTGAACTCCTGCACGCACCGCGGCAACCGCATCAGCCTGGCCGAGGTCGGCAATCGCCGGCGCTTCACCTGCAACTATCACGGCTGGACTTTCGGGCTGGACGGCGCGCTGGTGGCGCTGCCCCAGGAGGACGTCTATCGGCAGACCTGCCCTGGCTTCGATCCGGGCGATCTCGGCCTGCACCGGGCCCGGGTCGCATCCTACAAGGGACTGGTGTTCGCGACCTTCGACGAGGAAGCGTCCGGCCTGGAGGATTACCTGGGCGACTATCGCTGGTACCTGGACGTGCTGCTGGACAACGATGAGGACGGTACGGAATTTCTGGAAGGCAGCATCAAGTCGCGCATGGCATGTAACTGGAAGTTCCCGGCGGAGAACTTCGCCGGCGATTCGTACCACGCCGCCTGGACGCACAACTCGGGCGCGATGGCGATGCTGGGGATGGGCGTGGGCAAGTCGAACCAGGAGAACAGCTACCAGATCAACGTCAACGGACATGGCTGGCAATTCGGCCTCGACATGGTCGGCAACGCGATGGTGCTGGGCGAACAGGACATCGTCGACTACCTGCGCGAGCGCGAGGAGCAAGTAGCCGCCCGCCTGGGCAAGCTGCGATCGCGCATGGTGGGGTCCATCAGTTCGGCCAACCTGTTTCCCCATATGTCCTTCCTGCCCGGCCAGAGCACTTTCCGCACCTGGCATCCCAAGGGGCCGAAGGGAATAGAACTGCATACCTGGGTGCTGGTCAACAAGTCCGCGCCTGAAAGCCTCAAGAGCCTGTACATGAAGGGGGTCATGAGGACTTTCTCGCCGTCGGGCACCTTGGAGATGGACGATGGCGACAACTGGGAGAACTCGACGCAGACCAACGATGGCGTGGTGACCCGGCGCCAGAAGCTGCACTACGCGCTGGGCCTGGACAGCGGCATCCAGCATCCCGAGCTGAAGGGGGCGGTGCATCTGCGCAAGTACAACGATTCGAACCAGCGCGCCTTCTACCGCCAGTGGCTGAAGCTGATGTGCGACGAGCGCGCGCACGCATCCAGGAGCTGAGCACATGCCCGTGAACCTAGGCGAGACCCCCATCCTGCGCAAGCCGGTCGCGCCGCCCCCGCCGATGCTGCCGCCGCGGGACCTGGTGTTCGAAGTGGAGCAGTTCCTGTATCGCGAGGCCCGCCTGCTGGACGACGAACGCTACCAGGAGTGGCTGGGACTGATGACCGAGGATGTCCATTATTGGATGCCCGGTATCCAGTCGCGTCACCGGCGGGACAAGAAGCCCAGGCTCGATCCCCGGCGCATGGCATTCTTCGATGACGACCTGCTGAACATGCGGCGGCGGGTGACCCGCTTTCTCGATCCCACGGCATGGGCCGAGGATCCGCCGACC
Source organism: Pigmentiphaga kullae (assembly GCF_004216695.1). Lineage (GTDB taxonomy): Bacteria > Pseudomonadota > Gammaproteobacteria > Burkholderiales > Burkholderiaceae_B > Pigmentiphaga > Pigmentiphaga kullae. The sequence continues at coordinate 87,584 of NZ_SGXC01000001.1, read as the reverse complement.
CGCTCCTGCCACATCATCTCGAATATCGAGGTCGAACTGACCGATGCGCCCGGCCAATACCGGGTGTACTCCGCCTTCGTCAATTGCCGTGGCAGGGGCGAGGCGGAAGAGTACTGGTTGTCCGGCCGCCGCAACGACGTGCTGCGGCGCGTGGAGGACGGAGGCCTGCGCCTGGCGTCGCGCGAGATCGTCATCACGCAGACCGTCCTGCTGGCCAAGAACCTGAACGTATTCCTATGAATACACGGGCTCTCGAACGCGGTGCTTCTTCCTCGTCCGGCTGGCTGGCGGGGCAGGTCGCGGTCATTACCGGAGCGGCCAGCGGCATCGGCCGCGCCGTGGCCGAACGCTACCTGGAAGAAGGCGCGCTGGGCGTGGTATGCGTGGATGCCGACCGGGGTGGCCTGGACGAGTTGGCCCGGGAGCACGGGAGTCGCGTCGAACCGGTGATCGGCGACGTACGCGACCATGCGGTCCACGAACGGGCGGTCGAACGCGCGCTGGCAAGCTACGGCGGCCTGGACGTGCTGGTGGGCAACGCGGGGCTGTTCGATTTTCGCCGGCCCTTGAGAGGCTATACCGCCTCGGCCCTGGCGGCGACGATGGACGAGTTGTTCGCGGTCAACCTGCGCGGCTATCTGTACGCGGCCATGGCCGCGCGCGAGGCGCTGGAGGCAGCCGGTGGCTGCATGATCTTTACCGCCTCAGTGGCCAGCTTCCATGCGGGGGGCGGAGGCGTGCTCTACACCATGGGCAAGCACGCCGTGGTCGGCCTGGTGCGTCAGTTGGCCCTGGAGCTGGCACCCAGGGTGAGGGTGAACGGCGTCGGGCCGGGCGGCACGCTGACGGGACTGCGGGGCACGCAGACGCTGGGACATGGCGACCGCCAGATCGATGCCGATCCGCGCGCCTTTGACGAACGCGTATCGGCGGCGGTGCCGCTGGCGTTCGCCCAGCGGCCGCGCGACCACGCCGGTCTTTATGTGCTGCTGGCCAGCCGCGACAACGCGCGCGCGGTCACCGGCGAAATATTCATGAGCGACGGCGGCGTGGCCGCCCGCTCGATCTGAGGAAACGGGCATGGACACTTCCGCGAGACATCCGGCCGTGGGCAAGACCGTCGAGGCCAACGGATTGCGCACGAACTATCACGAGGCGGGCGATGGGCCGCCGGTCATTTTTCTGCACGGCTCGGGAGCGGGGGTCAGCGGCTGGGAAAACTGGCATGGCGTCATGCCGGCGTTCGCGCGCCGGCACCGGGTGCTGGTCCCGGACATCGTCGGCTTCGGTTTCACCGAACGCCAGCCTGATGCACGGTACAACATCAAGGTGTGGGTACAGCACCTGCTGGGATTCATGGATGCCATGAACGTGCAGCAGGCCGATCTGGTGGGCAATTCGTTCGGCGGCGCGCTGGCATTGGCCGTGGCGCTGCGCAATGGGCACCGCGTCCGCCGGATGGTGCTCATGGGCACGCCGGCCGGAGAGTTCGAGCAGCGCGCCTCGTCGGCGCGGTCCTGGTACTACCAGCCATCGCTGGAGAGCATGGCGGAGCTGCTGCGCACCTTTCCCTACGATCCGGCCGTGATCACCGACGAGATGGTGAGGCTGCGCCACGAGGTCAGCCTGCAGGCGGGCGGCATGGACGCCTACCGCAAACTGTTCCCCGAGCCCGGGCAGGCGGGGGAGGTCAAGATGGTCAAAGGCATTCCGGAACGGGACCTGGAGTCGATCGCGGCGCCCGTCCTGGTGCTGCATGGGCGCGACGACCAGCGCGTACCCGTGGAGTGCGGGCTTCGTATCGCCCGGCGGTGTCCGCGCGCCGACCTGCTCATGTTTGGCCAATGCGGCCACTGGGTGCAGATTGAACGGCAGGATGCCTTCGTCCAGTCGGCCATGTCCTTCCTGGCCTGACCGCCAGGCTGTCTGTGCGATTCGCGCCCTCTACCCGATAAGGAAAGCCCGTGCTCGATTCCGATACCTCATTGCGGCTCGCGAAGGAGCTGGAAGCGGCTCAACACAGCCGCGTGCCGGTGCGGCAGTTCTCGCTGCGCCATCCCGACATGACCGTGGACGACGGCTATGGCATCCAGCGGGCGTGGATGCGCCTGAAGCGGGAGAGCGGCCGGACGCTGCGCGGGCACAAGATCGGCCTGACCTCGCGCGCCATGCAGCAGTCCAGCCAGATCGACGAGCCCGACTATGGCGCCCTGCTCGACGACATGTTCCATGAGTCGGGTCATGACATCGCGCACGACCGGTTTCTGGCGCCGCGCGTGGAAGTCGAGTTGGCTTTCGTGCTCGGCCGGCCGTTGCGCGGACCGGGAGTGACCGTCTTCGACGTATTGCGCGCCACGGACTACGTGGTGCCCGCGCTGGAGATCATCGACGCGCGCATCGAGCAGACGGATCGGGAGTCGGGCCGGCCGCGCAAGGTGTTCGATACCATTTCGGACAACGCCGCCAGCGCGGGCGTGGTGCTGGGAGGCCGGCCGGTGCGGCCGGACGCCGTGGACCTGAGGTGGTGCGGCGCCCTGCTGCACAAGAACGGGATCATCGAGGAGTCGGGGCTGGCCGCCGCCGTGCTGGGGCACCCGGCCACCGGCATCGCGTGGCTGGCCAATAAGCTGGCGCGCCACGACGAAATGCTGGGCGAGGGCGAGATCGTCCTGGCCGGATCCTTCACCCGGCCCGTACCGGGCGCCCGGGGGGATACCTTCCATGCGGACTACGGTCAGCTGGGTTCGATCGGTTTTCGCTTCGCCTGACGGGGACATGGCATGAATCTGCCCGAGAATGCCTTCAAGCGTGCGCTCATCGACCGCCGGCGGCTTATCGGCCTATGGGCCGCGATGGCCGATCCCTATAGCCTGGAGATCTGCGCCCAGGCCGGATTCGACTGGCTGCTGCTGGATGGGGAACATGGTCCCAACGACTTGCGCAGCGTCCTGGCGCAGTTGCAGGCATTGGCCGCCTATCCGCCGGCGCCGGTTGTTCGCGTGCCCGACGGCGACGCCGTGCTGTTGAAGCAGTACCTGGAGATCGGCGTCCAGAATTTCCTCGTTCCCATGGTCGAGTCCGCGGAGCAGGCGCGGGCGATCGTCGCGGCGACGCGTTATCCGCCGCACGGGACGCGCGGCGTGGGGAGTTCCATCGCGCGGTCCTCGCGGTGGGCCACCTATGCGGACTACCTGTACGCGGCGAACGGGCAGATATGCGTGCTGGCGCAGGTCGAGACCGCGGCCGGCGTGGACCGTGTCGCGCAGATCGCCGCGGTGGACGGCGTCGACGGTATCTTCATCGGTCCGGCCGACCTGGCTGCTTCCATGGGGCACCTGGGGGAGCCGGGTCATCCCGAGGTGCGGGCGGCCATCGATCGGGCAAGGCGGGGGGCTTTGTCGCATGACAAGGCGGTGGGTACGCTGGCCACGGATTCCGCCCTGATACGGCAACATCTGGAGCAAGGCGCCAGTTTTGTCGCTGTGGGAGTGGACACCGCTTTGCTGGCGCGCGCCACCCGCGAACTGGCCGCCGCCTGGATCAATCCAGCCTGACCTTGGCCTTGCGCACGACCTCGCCCCACTTGGCGCGGTCGGCCGCGATGAACGCCGCGAATTCCGCCGGCGTGTCCCCCTTCAGTTCTCCCCCATACGAGCGCCATTTCTCGGCCAGCTCCGGCGACTGCGCGGCCTTGCGCATGGCTTCGCTCAGCTTGTCGACGATGGCCTTGGGGGTGCCGGCCGGCGCCAGCAGCCCCTGCCAGGCGATGGGTTCGAAGTCGGCGATGCCCGACTCGGCGAAAGTCGGCACGTCGGGGAAGGTGGGGTGCCGCTGCTTGCCCGTGATCGCCAGCAGCTTGAGCTTGCCCGCGCGGATGTTGCCCGCCGCCGCCGGAAGCCCGTCGAACATCAATTGCACCTGGCCCGCCAGCAGATCCGCATAGGGGCTGTTGCTGTTGTAGGGCACGAAATTCAGCTTGGTGTCGGCGCTGAAACCAAACCATTCGCCCGACAGGTGGGAGTAGCTGCCCGGCCCCTGGGTGGCCACGTTGACCGCATCGGGCCTGGATTTCATCAAGGCCAGCAGGGCGCGGACGTCGTTGGCGGGCAGCTTGGGCGTGGCGATCAGGCCGGTGTTCAGGATGCCGAGCAGGCTGACCGGCGTGAAGTCCTTGGCCGCGTCGAACGGAAGCTTGGAATACAGGTGCGGCACCACGGACAGCGTGCTGGTGGTGCCGATGTACAGGGTGTAGCCGTCGGGCGTGGCGCGCGCGGCCGCCTCGGTGCCGATGATGCCGGAAGCCCCCGGGCGGTTGTCCACGAACACCGTCTGTCCCAGGACCTTGGTCAGTTCGGCCGCGATTTCGCGGGCATTGGCGTCGGGGCCGGTGCCGGCGGCGAAGGGGGCGATGATGCGGACCGCCCGCGCGGGGTAGTCCTCGGCATGGGCGCCGGTCGAAACGAGGGCCGCCAGGGCGATGGCGGGCAGGCCGATGCGGCGTAACAGCGGATTCATGGGGCGTCTCCTGGGTTCATCACTTCCGTGATTTTGTTTGTCTATTATCAAAATAAGAGAATTGGTATATATTTAAAACACACGACAACCAAAAAATCAACTTTTATTCTCCTTTAAAGAGAACGAAAGGAGGAGTAATGGCAGTGCAACCCTCCCACGCCCCCCACGCCGGCCTGTCGCTCGCCTTCAGTCATCTTGGGCTGTATGCGCGCGATATCGACGCGATGGCGCAGTTCTACCGGACCGTGCTGCGCTTTACCGAGACCGACCGCGGCAACCTGGGCCATACCCGCCTCATCTTCCTGAGCCGCGATCCGGCCGAGCATCACCAGATCGTCCTGGTATCGGGCCGGCCCGAAGACCTGCGGTTCAGCGTCGTGAACCAGATCTCGTTCCGCGTTCCCGACCTGCCCACGCTGCGGCGCTTCCATGAGCGGCTGGTCGAGGCCGGTGTGGACGACATCCAGCCCGTGACCCACGGCAACGCGGTCTCCATCTATTGCCGCGATCCGGAAGGCAATCGGCTGGAACTGTTCATGGACACCGACTGGTACTGCGAGCAGCCACTGCGCGAACCGGTCGATTTCCGCGACAGCGACGAGGAGATCCTGCGCAAGGCGCAGGCCATCGCCCGCCGCTATCCGCGTTTCCAGCCTCGCGCCCAATGGCAGGCCGAGGTCGCACGGCGCATGGAAGCCGACCAGCATGCGTGAACGTCCATCGATGACGGCCGACGTGGCGATCGTCGGCTACGGGCCGGTGGGGGCCCTGCTGGCCAACCTGCTGGGGCAGGCGGGGTTGTCGGTGCTGGTGCTGGACAAGGAGCGCCAGGTCTATCCTTTGCCGCGCGCCATCCATTTCGATGGCGAGGTCATGCGCATCTTCCAGAGCGCGGGCCTGCGGGAGGCGGCGCTGGCGGTGTCGCGGCCGGGTAACCAGGGCATGCATTTCGTCAACGCCGAAGGCCGGACCCTGCTGATCCGGGGCGGCACGGCCGACGACGGGCCGCACGGGTGTGCCAACAATTACTATTTCCACCAGCCGGAACTGGAGCGTGTGCTGCGCGAGGGCGTTGCCCGCCATGCGGGGGTGGCGGTCCGGCTGGGCTGCGAAGTGACGGCCTTGCGCGAACGCGGCGATTGGGTCGAACTGGACCTGGCGGACGGCGGCACCGCGCGCGCCCGCTATGTCGTCGGCTGCGACGGAGCCCGGTCGCTGGTGCGCAAGACCATGGACAGCAGGATGGAGGATCTGGGCCTGCACCAGCCGTGGTTGGTCTTCGACGCGATCCTGAAGGACGATGGGCCGTCCCTGCCCGCGCACACCGTGCAGTATTGCGATCCGGCGCGGCCCATGACCTATTGCAACGTGGTCGGCCGCCGGCGACGCTGGGAGATCATGGTCATGCCGGGGGACGATACCGCCGCGCTGGTCCGGCCCGATACGCTGTGGGCGCTCGTTCGCCGCTGGGTCACCCCGGAGCAGGCCGACCTCGAGCGCGCCGTGGTCTACACCTTCCACTCCGTGCTGGCGCATGGCTGGCGCAAGGGCCGCATGCTGCTGGCCGGCGACTCGGCGCACCAGACGCCGCCCTTCCTGGGGCAGGGCATGTGCGCCGGCATGCGCGATGCCGCCAACCTGGCGTGGAAGCTCGAGGCGGTATTACGCGGGCGGGCCGGCGATGCGCTGCTGGATTCCTACGAGTCCGAGCGCGCGCCGCATGTCCGGGCCTTCGTGGAGCTGGCCGTGCGCCTGGGCGGCATCATCCAGGCCACCGATCCGGACGCGGCCCGCGAACGCGACCGGCGCTTCTCGGCCGGCGAGCCGGAGATCTTCGAATTCCCCTCGCCCGCCCTGGGGCCGGGACTCCAGGGCGACGCGCCCGCGCCCGCGGGGCTGCCCTTTCCGCAGCCGCGCCTGGACGACGGCCGGCTGCTGGACGAGGCGCTGGGCAACCGCATGGCGATCATCGGCGCGCCCGGCGTGGTGGCCGCGGTGGGAGACGCCACGCGCGAGCGCTGGCGGACGATGGACGCGGTGGTGCTCGACCGTCCGGGCCGTACACTAGCGGCCTGGCTCGACGCGCACGGCGCGCGGGCCGTCGTGCTGCGTCCCGACCGCTACCTGATGGGCGTGGCGCGCACCTCCGACGAACTCGAGCGCATCACGGCCCGCCTGCCCGCGGCCGAGGTGGCTCTGTCCCGATGACCGCATGGAAGAAAAATCCGCCACCAGCCTGGAACGCATGCTGCGGGTGCTGGACCTGTTCGACGACGAGCACCTGACCCGCACCGCCGAAGAGATCGCGTCGCTGCTGGACGTATCCCTGCCCACCGGCTATCGCTACGTGAAGACGCTGGGCGATGCGGGGCTGCTCCAGCGCGCCGGCGACTCGCGCTATGCGCTGGGCCCGCGCATCGTGGTGCTGGACTACTACATCCGGCGGGCCGATCCGTTGTTGCAGGTGGCGATTCCCCACATGGCCGAACTGGTGGAGAAAACCGGCTTCGATTGCGTGACCTCGGCCTGGTTCGGTTCGCAGATCCTGGACACGCACCGCGAACTGGGCAAGGCGCCCGCGACGCTGTCCTATGGGCGGGGGCGCCCCCGCCCGCTGTTCAGCGGCGGCGCGCCCAAGGTCATCCTGGCTTCGTTCGCGCCCGCGCAACTGCGCAAGCTGTTCGATGCGCACCCCGCCGACATCGCCCGGGCCGGCCTGCCCTCCGAGTGGCCGGCTTTCCGGAAGTACTACGCCGCGATCCGCCGGGCCGGCCATTACGTGTCCCGCGGCGAACTCGAGCCGCAGCTGGCAGCCATCGCGGCGCCCATACCCAAGGCCGACGGCGCTGTCTGGGGGGCCTTGTCGGTAGTGATAGACATGCCGCGCATCGACGTGGTGGACGTGCCGCGCGTGGTGCAACTGGTCAGGCAGGCCGCAGGCCGGATCGCCGACGAACTGGCGGGCTGAGGGCCTTAGCCCCGGTCCGACGGCTCGGCTTGCGCGGCAAGCGCCGTCTTGCTGGCGTGGGCCTGGATTTCCGCGACGAAGGCGAGCAGATGCGCTTCGGCCAGCCGCCCCGCGGTCACGCCGTCCCGCCGCGTCAGCGCTTCGATGATCTCGTCGTGCTCGTCCAGCGCGGCTTCCACCCGTTCGCCGAAGCGGACCGTGCCGACGCCGGCGCTGATCAGGAATTCGCCCCGGTCCCACAACGAAAAAGCCAGTTCGTTCAGGTTGGTCGCGCGCGCGATGGTGTGCAGCATCAGGTGGAATTTGCGGTTGCCGAGCCGATAGGCCTCGTCCCTTCCCGATGCGGACGAGGCCCGGTTGAAGGCTTTCCTCATCCGGTCGTTGATCGACTGCAGTTCGTCGATTTCCTCGGGCAGGGCGCGCTGTGCCGCCAGCCGGGCGAAATAGCCCTCGATCACCGCGAACAGGCCCAGGAAGTCGGTGACGTCGGACAGCGATGGCGTGGAGACGCGGCAGCCCACCTGGGGCGTGATCTCGACGAACTTCTCGATTTCCAGGCGCTTGAGCGCTTCCATGACGGGGAAGCGGCTGCTGCCTATGGCGGCCAGGACGGCGTCGATGTCGATCAACGCGCCCGCCGGCAGCTCGCCATTGAGCATCTGGGCTTTCAGGTGGTCGTAGGCCTGGTTCGCGAGCGGCTGCTTGCCCCTTGATTCCATGCGTATCTCGTATTCGTGGGTAGGCCCGGCACTGCGGGCTCCGGAGCAGTGCGGCGCCTTCCTGTGACGCGGCTGGCCGGCATTATAGCCGCCGGGTCATGGCCGATGACGCCCCGTTCAGGCGTGCGGAGCAGGCGCCTCGCCGGAGAAACGGCCGAAGCGGCCACGGTAGTAGACCAACGGATCGGCATCGTCGCCGGACTCCACCGCCACCACGTGTCCGACCAGGATGACGTGGTCGCCGGCGTCGTACTCGCAGGCCGTGTCGCAGAGCATGGATGCGTGCGCATCCGGCAGGCGCGGCGGTTCGAGGCCGGCATGCGGCGCCGCCGGCTCGGCGAACTTGGCCACGCCGCGCTTGGCGAAACGCATGGCCATGCCGGCCTGTTCCTGCGCCAGCACGTGGACACGGAATTGCTTGCTGCCCGAGAAGACCCGGCGCGACAGCGCGTGCTTGTCCAGGCAGAACAGGATCAGGGGCGGAGTCAGCGAGACGGAGGTCAGGGAACTGACCGTCACGCCCACGGGCGTGCCGTCCGCCGCGGTGGCCGTGACCACCGCGACTCCGGTGGGAAAGCTGCCCATGCAGCGCTTGAATTCGTCGGACGAGAGCATGTCGCGGGCCTTTCAGATCGTATTGACATGTTAACATGTTAGTCCTACGATGCGGACAAATCAACAAGGCTCAAGGAGAGCATCGATGGGTGTGCGCAGCGGATCGGAATACTGGGACCACTTGCGGTCCCAGCCCCGGGAAGTCTGGGTCGAGGGGCAGCGGGTCGAGGATGTGGTGCGGCATCCGGCCTTCGGCCGCACCGCCAGGCAGGTCGCCAAGCTGTACGACCTGCAATCGGATCCGGCGCACGCCAAGGTCCTGGCCGCGGCCGCCGACGCCTGCGGGCAGGCCTGCGCCACGGCCTTTCTCGTGCCCAAGACCCCGCAGGATTTGCGCATCAGGCGGGCGGCCTTCGAAACGGTGGCCGAGCAGACCTTCGGGCTGCTCGGCCGCTCGCCCGATTTCATGAACACCATGCTGGCCGCCTTCCTCGACGGCCGGGGCTATTTCCGCAAGGCGGGCGCGCGCTTCGAGGACAACCTCGTGCGCTACGTCGAGCACGTACGCGATAACGACCTGTTCCTGACGCACGCCCTGATCACGCCGCAGAACGACAGGTCCAGGGCCTCGCACGAGCAGGCCCAGTCCGACCTGCATCTGGGCGTGGTGCGCGAAACCGGCGAGGGGTTGATCGTGCGCGGCGCCCGCATGCTGGCGACCATGGGGCCGGTCGCCGACGAGGTACTGATCTACAGCCTGCCCATGCTCAAGCCGGGCGACGAACGCTATGCGGTCGCGTTCGCGCTGCCCCTGGCGACGCCGGGCCTGCGCCAGATCGCCCGGCCGCCGTTCGAGAAGGGACTGGCCAGGGACCACTACGAGCATCCGCTGGCCAGCCGCTTCGAGGAACCCGACTCCCTGCTGGTGTTCGACGATGTGCTGGTGCCCTGGGACCGGGTGTTCATCAACCAGGACGTGGAGTTGTCCAACGGGATGTACGGCGCAACGGCGGTGCGGCAGTTCACGGCGCAGCAGACGTCGGTGCGGGGCCTGGTCAAGCTGAAGCTGGTCACCGGCGCCATGATCGCCGTCGCGCGCGCGATCAAGGCCGATATCCACCTGCATGTGCAGAACATGATCGGTGAGTGCCTGGATGCGGTCGAGATGGTCGAGTCCTGCATCGTGCGCGCCGAACTGGAAGCGGAAGCGGCGCCCAACGGCACCTTGCGGCCCAACCTGCGGCCCTATCACGCGATCCGCACCTTCCTGCCCACCATCTATCCGCGCGCGGTCGAATACCTGCAGAAGATAGGTGCGGGCGGCCTGCTGATGATGCCGGCGGAGTCCGATTTCGCCAGCCCGGTCGCGCGCGACGTGCTCAAGTACTACCAGGGCGCGGCCACCGGTTCGGTCGACCGCATCCGCATCTTCAAGCTGGCGTGGGACCTGTGCGGCGACGCCTTCGCCAGCCGGCAGATGCAGTACGAGCGCTACTACGTGGGGGACCCGGTACGCCTGTTGGCCAGCTCCTACCACGAGGGCAATCGATCGGCCTGCACGGGGCTGGTCGACCGGGCCCTGGCGCTGGCCGGCGAGCCGGCGGGGATGGAGCGATGAGCGCGCCGCATCGGTCCGGCACGGGATGCCGGCGAGTGGGGCGCCTGGTCCTGGCGGCCGGGCTGGCGGGCGCGGCGGTGGCCGTGGCCGGTGACAGAAAGCCCGATCTGCCGACGGCGTATCCCGCCGAATGGGACGTCGCGTTCACGCAGCGCGCGCCGCTGAAGGTCGGCGAAGGCTTCTGCCAGCCTCCCGTCGGCCCCGGCGTATCTTCCGGCCTTTGCTACGGGAAGTACCTGGGATTCGAGCCGAAGAAAATCTCCTATGCCAAGGGAACCCGTCTGTTCGCGGCTTCCCGGCCGCTGGCCTGCGACATCGAGATGGACCAGGACGTCGCCATCACGCTGCGCGACGGCGTGAAGATCTACGCCGACGTGCTCCGTCCCGCCGGGCAGGGCAAACTGCCCGCGATCGTTGCATGGGGACCGTATACGAAGTCGCTGCCCCAGGATCCCGAGTGGGTCTATCCCAAGGAAATGGGCGTGGATCCGGGATGGCTGACCGGCCTGGCGAAGTTCGAGGCGCCGGATGCCGGCTACTGGTCCTGCCACGGCTATACCGTCGTCAACGTCGATCCGCGCGGGGTCGACGTGTCGGAAGGGGACATGCAGTTCTTCGGCCGGGTCGACGCGGCCGACGGCTACGAGGTGGTCGAGTGGGTGGCGGCGCAGCCCTGGAGCAACGGCAAGGTCGGGATACATGGCAGCTCGTGGCTCGCCATGGTCCAGTTCCACATCGCCGCGCTGCGGCCCCCGCACCTGGCGGCCATCGCCCCGGCCAGCGCCCACATCACGGACCTGTACCGCCATCGGCTCATGAAGGGCGGCATTCCCAATACGCGGCTCAACACGGTGCTCACCCGGAGCATGCGCGGCTCGAATCGCTACGAAGAGCCATCGGTCATGGCGTCCAGGCAGCCCTTGATGAATGCCTACTGGGAGGACAAGATCGCCGACATGTCCAAGGTCGAGGTTCCCATGTACCTGGTCGGCAGCTATGGGCTGGAGGTGCAGGCGGCGGAAATGGACGGCTTCTTCCGGGTCGCGTCCAGGAACAAATGGCTGCGCATCACCGACAAGGGGACGTGGGCCGACCAGTACATGCCCGAGAACGTGGACGACACGCGGCGCTTTTTCGACCGCTATCTGAAAGGGGTGGACAACGGCTGGGAGCGGACACCCAGGGTCCGGCTGGCCGTGCTCGATCCCGGCGGGAAGGACCGCGTGAACGTGCCCGCGAGCGACTGGCCGCCGGCGAACACGCAATACCGGAAGATCTACCTGGATGCGGCGAACGGCACGCTGTCGCCGCGGCCGGTCGGCTCGGCCTCGTCGGCAAGCTACGACGCCAGGACGGGGAAGCGCACCTTCGTCTACCGGTTCGACCGGGATACGGCCGTCGTGGGGTATCTGCGGCTGCGCTTGTGGGTCGAGGTGGCCGGCGCCGAAGACGGGGATTTCTTCGTCACGGTGCAGAAGACCGGCGCCGATGGGAAAGTCATCGAGGCGGCCAGGGGATACAAGGGGACCGGGGGCCGCCTGCGGGCGTCGATGCGCGCGCTCGATGCCGGCCTGTCCACGGACTTCCTGCCGGTCCCGTCGTTCCGCAAGCGCGAGCCACTGGACGCCGGGCAGATCGTGCCGCTGGACATCTCGATCTCGCCGACCGGCATGATGTGGCGCGCGGGCCAGGAACTGCGATTGACCGTGGCCGGAGACGTGTTGAAGGGCACCACCGCGCCCACCAATGCGGGCCGGCACGTCATCCACGCCGGCGGCAGGTACGACGCCTATCTGCAGATTCCCGTCGTCGCGCTGAGCGGCGGATAGCCTGCGGCCGGAAACAGACAATCAATCAGAACAGGAGAGGGGACAGACATGCATTCCAAGCGATCTTTCATGGTCCTGGCGGCGGGGCTCGCCGGCGCGGCGGCCGTCGCCGCGCACGCCGCGCCGGGCAGCGGCAGGCCCGAGCTGCCGGCCGCGTATCCCCAGGCATGGGACGTGACGTTCACGCAGCGCGCGTCGCTGAGAACCGGCGAAGGCTTCTGCCAGCCCGCCGCGTCCGGGGCGTCGGGGCTCTGCTACGGGAAGTATCACGGGTTCGATCCGAAGAAGATCATCTACGCCAAGGGAACGCGTCTCTTTGCTTCCACGCTGCCGCTGGCCTGCGACATCGAGATGGACCAGGACGTCGCCATCACCTTGCGCGACGGCGTGAAGATTTATGCCGACGTGTTCCGTCCCGCCGGCCAGGACAGGCTGCCCACGATCATGGCATGGGGGCCGTACACGAAATCCGTGCCCCAGGACCCCGCCTGGGTCTATCCCAAGGGGATGCTGGATCCGTCCTGGATTTCCGGCCTGGCGGCGTTCGAAACGCCGGATCCCGGCTACTGGTCCTGCCATGGCTATACGGTCGTGAACGTCGATCCGCGCGGGGTCGACATGTCGGAAGGGAACATGCAGTCCTTCGGCCGGGTGAACGCGGCCGACGGCTACGAGGCCATAGAGTGGGCGGCCGGGCAGCCCTGGAGCAACGGCAAGGTCGCGATGCATGGCAGCTCGTGGCTGGGGATGGTGCAGTACCAGATTGCCGCGCTGCGGCCGCCGCACCTGGTGGCCATCGCCCCGATCGGGGTCCACATCTCGGATCTGTACCGCGACCGACTGATGAAGGGCGGGATCCCGAACACGCGACTCAATACCTTTCTGCTCAGGAGCATGCGCGGATCGAATCTGTACGAGGAGCCTTCCGTCACGGCGCAGCGGCATCCGCTCATGAACGCCTACTGGGAGGACAAGATCGCCGACATGTCCCGGATCGAGATCCCGATGTACCTGGTCGGCAGCTACGGCCTGGAGATCGCCGCCGCCGAACTGGACGGGTTCCATCGGGTGGCGTCGCGCGACAAGTGGCTGCGCATCACGGAAAAGGGGTTGTGGAACGACCAGTACACGCCGGAGAACGTGGAGGACTACCGCCGCTTCCTGGACCGCTACCTGAAAGGGCTGGACAACGGCTGGGAGCGAACCCCCCGGGTCCGGATGACGGTGCTCGACCCCGGCGGCAGGAATCAGCGGCACGTGCCCGCGAGCGACTGGCCGCTGCCCGATACGCGATACCGGAAGGCCTACCTGGATGCGGCAACGGGCACGCTGTCGCCCCGGCCGGTCGGCGCGGCCTCGTCGGCGAGTTATGACGCCAGGACCGGGACGGCCGTGTTCGTCCATCGGTTCGACCGCGACACGCGCCTGATCGGATACCTGAAGCTGCGCTTGTGGGTCGAGGTGGCGGGGGCCGACGACGGGGACTTCTTCGTCACGGTGCAGAAGACCGGGGCCGACGGGAAAGTCCTGGAGACCGCCGAGGGATACAAGGAAACGGGGGGGCGGCTGCGGGCGTCGATGCGCGCGCTCGATGCCGGCCGGTCCAAGGACTTCATGCCGGTCCATGCCTTCCGCAAGCCTGAGCGCCTGCGGGCCGGCCAGGTCGTGCCGCTGGACATCGCCATCGCGCCGACGGGCATGGTGTGGCGCGCGGGCCAGGAGCTGCGGCTGACCGTGGCTGGCGACGCGCTGAAGGGTGTCACGGCGCCCAGCAACGCGGGCCGCCATGTCCTGCACACCGGCGGGAAATACCAGGCCTATCTGCAGCTTCCCGTCATCGACTGAAACGTAGTTCCCCCGCGCCATGCCTCGCACCGGCGGTGCATGGCCAGCAACGCGTATCCCAGGAGAATTGGATGAACCAGGTTTTCACGGCAGCACCCGCTTCCTCGTCCCCGCTGCGCCGCCACCTGCTTGCCGTGGCCGGCGTCCTGCTGCTTGCCGCATCCGGCGCGCAGGCCCAGACATGGCCGGCGCAGACGGCTTCCATCGTCGTGCCCTATACGCCGGGCAGCGCCCCCGACGTGCTGGCGCGCGGCCTGGCCGAGCGGTTGAGCGGCGCGACGGACAAGACCGTCGTCGTCGAGAACAAGCCCGGCGCCAATGCCATCGTCGGCAGCGACGCCGTGGCCAAGGCTGCGGCCACCGGCAACACCTTGCTGCTGGTCGACCGGCTGACGCTGTCGGTCAACCCGGTGCTCTATGCCAAGCTGCCATACGCGGCCCGGGACCTGACCGGCGTGTCCGATGTCGCCAGCGTCGATCTGGCGGTCGTCTGCCGCGCCGACGCGCCGTTCAAGACCTGGAGTGAGATGATCGACCACGCGCGCAAGCATCCGGGCGCGCTGATGGTTGCCACGGGCGGCCAGGGCAGCGTGCACCATCTGAGCCTGGAACTGATCGAACGCCACTACGGCGTGCAGATCACCGACGTGCCGTACAAGGGCATGGTGCCGGCGGCGGCCGCCGTGGTGGGCGGGGGCGTGCCCTGTGTGGTGACGGGGCCCGAGACCGTGCTCGAACACATCCGGTCGGGCCGGCTGCGCGGGCTGGTCGTGGGCAACGCCAGGCGTTCCCCGCTGATGCCCGACGTGCCGACGCTGGCCGAGGCCGGCGCGCCCGGCGATCTGCTGATCCCCACCCATTTCACCCTGTTCGCTCCCGCCAGGACGCCGCCGCAGGTGATCCGTGGCATCAACGCCGCGGTCGCGCGGGCACAGGCCGATCCAGGTTTCGTCTCGACCTTCGCGGCGCGCGGGCTGGTGATCGCGCCCGGCACGCCCGAGCAGGTGAACGCGGGAGTCGAGGCCGAGACGGCGCGCCTGGGCAAGCTGATCCGCGACGCGAACATCCGGCTGGAATGAGATGCGGCCCGAAGTGCCTCAGGCCTGCGCGCCCTGCGAGATCCTGCGCGTGATTTCCTCGGCGGCCTCGCGCAGCCGCCTGGCCAGGTATTCCTCGTTGAATGCCTGGAAGCGGTCCACCGATCCCACGGCGGTGATGCTGCCCAGTATCCGCTTGCGTTCGTCGAAGATGGGGGCCGCGATCCCGGCCTTGTCCGGGTCGAGGTCGCCGACGGACAGGCAATATCCCGCCCGACGTATCTCCAGCATGGCGCGCGAGAAGTCCTTCCAGCTTGCGCCCAGCCGCTGCATGTCCGCTTCCTGCGCGTGTTCGTCGTACAGGCGGCGCAACTGGCGAGGCGGCAGGCTGGCCAGTACCACGCGCGCCGTGGCGCTGCGCAGCAGGGCCATGGGGCGGCCGCGGCCGAAGCGCAGCGGCTCGGCGTCCCGGCCCGGGTGGTGGTGCACGGTGATGACCGTGCTGCCGTACAGCTCGCTCAGCAGCACGTTCAGGCCCGTTTCTTCCCCCAAGGCCTCGATCAGGTCCCGGCTCTCGGTAAGCATCGGGTCGTATTCGCGCATCTGCAGATCGAGCTGGATCACGCGCGGCCCCAGCGCATATCCCCCCGGAAGCCGCACCAGGAGGCCCACCGCGCAGAGCTCCCGGATGTAGCGATAGGCCGTGGCGGGCGCGTAGCCGAGCTGGTTGCAGATCACGTCGACATCGACGGCAGGCTGGTCGGGCCTGAAGAGGTCGAGGACGTCGAGCATGCGGCGAAGGCTGTTCATGAGAGGCGGATGGCGGGGAAAACGAAGCCCGCCAGGGTGCCGCAATGGCGCCGCTTTGGCAAGCCAGAGCCTTGCACTACCTCGTCTTGTTTTACAAATTTATCAAATAAGCAAATTTCTATCGAAATAATAGGGTCAATATTTTTATTGAATTTACATTTTTATCGAATAGCGATAATACTGAAAAAAAGGAGTTCGACATGACGACTGGAGCGCAAGCCTTGCTGGCGGCCTTGCAGGTGGAAGGCGTGGAGGTGTGTTTCGCCAATCCCGGCACGACGGAACTGGACGTCGTGCGGGCGTTCGACGCCGTGCCCGGCATGCGCTGCGTGCTGGGCCTGCAGGAGAACGTCTGCACCGGCGCCGCCGACGGCTATGGCCGCATGCGTGGCGCGCCGGCGGCCACGCTGCTGCACCTGGGGCCCGGCTTCGCCAACGGGATCGCCAACCTGCACAACGCCCGGCGCGCCCATACCCCCATCGTCAACCTGATCGGCGACCACATGAGCTGGCATCTGCCGTTCGATGCGCCGCTGACTTCCGATATCGAGTCGCTGGCGCGGCCGGTGTCGGGCTGGGTGCATCGGGTGGCCAGCGCCGGGGATGCCGCGTGGGCCGGCCGCGAAGCCGTGCGCGCCAGCCTGGCGCGCGGCGGGCAGGGCGCGACCGTGATCTTCCCGGCCGATTTCCAGGTGGGCGAGGCCGGCGGGAGCGATGAAGCCGCCGGCGCCGATACCGGCGAGGAGCCGGCGCCCGCCCCCGACCTGGCGGCCTGCGCCGCGCGGCTGAAGTCCGCGCGCAAGGTCCTGTTCCTGCTGGGCGGAGGAGGGCCGGCCAGCGGCCTGGGCGCCCGCGGGCAGCGCGCCGCCGCCCGGCTGTGCGCTGCGCTGGGCGCGTCGGCCTACGCCGAGACCTTCCCGTCGCGCGCCGAACGCGGCGGCGGCCTGCCCGATTTCGACCGCCTGCCGTATTTCCCCGAACCCGCCCGCGCGGTGCTGGACGAAGCGGACGTCGTGGTGCTGGCCGGCGCGCTGCCCCCCGTGACCTATTTCGGCTACGAAGGCCATCCCAGCCGGATGGTGGAGCCCGGCCGGCTGCTGGCGCTGGGGGCGCCGGGCGAACCGGTGGCGGACTACCTGGAGGCGCTGGCCGGAATGCTGGACGGGCCCGGCTGGCAAGACGCCGCGCCGGCGCCCCTGCCCGTGCAGCAGGGCCGGCTGACTCCCGCCGCGATCTCGGCCACGGTGGCGCGCCTGCTGCCCGAGGACGCCATCGTCTCGGTGGAGGGCGGCACCTGCGGCTATCCGTTCTACGCCGCCTCGGCGGCCTCGGCCCGCCACACCGCGTTGACCAACACCGGCGGCGCGATCGGACAGGGGCTGCCGGTGGCGCTGGGCGCGGCGATCGCCAGCCCCGGGCGCCGGGTGGTGGCGCTGCTGTCGGACGGCAGCACGCAGTACACGGTGCAGACGCTCTGGTCGCTGGCGCACGAGAACCTGCCGGTGGTCGTGCTGATCGCCGCCAATCACCAATACGGAATCCTGCGCAAGGAACTGGCGCGCGGCGAGCAGCCCGGCCCGCAGGCCGAGGCGCTGACCAGCCTGGACCGACCGCGCATCGACTGGACGCGGCTGGCCGACGGCTACGGCGTGCCGTCCAGCCGGGTCGAGACGGCCGAGGAACTGGCCGAGGCCTTCGCCGCCGCCTGCGCGCGCTCCGGGCCGACCCTGATCGAAATGCAGCTGTAGTGCCGCCGGCCCTGGGGGCCGCGCCGATAACGATTGATTGGAGAAATGATGGACCTAGAACTGAAAGGCCGCGCGGCGGTCGTGACGGGCGGCAGCCTGGGCATAGGACGGGCGACCGCCGAGGCCCTGGCGGCCGAAGGCGTGAACGTGGCGATCGTCTCGCGCAACCAGGCCCAGCTCGATGCGGCAGCCCGCGAGATCCGCGCCGCGCATGGCGTGGAGGTGCTGCCGGTGGCGGCCGACGTGTCCGACACCGCGCAGGTGGCGGCGATGATCGATCGCGTGGCCGGGCACTTCGGCCGTCTGGATATCCTGGTCAATGGCGCCGCGCATCCGGGCGGGCTGGTGCGCAGCGAGATCGAGCTGGCCGATCCCGAAGGACTGCTGCAGGACATCAACATCAAGGTCGTGGGCTACATGCGTTGCGCCAAGGAAGCGGCGCGGCACATGAAGGCCGGCGGCTATGGCCGCATCGTCAACATCGGCGGCCTGACCGGGCGCGGCAGCAAGCAGCTCTCGGGGATGCGCAACGTGGCCGTCTGCCATATGACTAAGACCCTGTCGGACCAGCTCGGGCCCCATGGCATCACGGTCAACGTGATCCATCCCGGCGTGGTCGACACGCCCCATATCCGCGAGCTGTACGAGAAGGAAGCCGCCAAGCAGGGACTGAGCGTGGACGAGGTCGAGGCCAACTACATCCGCGCCACGCCCATCCGGCGCACGCTGACGCCCGCCGAGATCGCCGACACCATCCTGTTCCTGGCCTCGCCCCGGGCGGCCGCCATCACCGGCGAGTCGATAGGCGTGGACGGCGGCATCACACGCGGCATTTTCCTTTGAGCGGGAGAAGAACCATGCAAGGCACGCTATTGGTGGGAACGGCCGGACAGGGCATCCTGCGCAGCGTCGACGACGGCGCGAGCTGGCACCGGCTGGGCCTGAAGGAAGCCATCGAGTTCGACGGCGTGGTCCGCTGCCTGGCGGTGGACCCGGCCGATCCGCGCCGCGTGTTCGCCGGGGCCGATTGCGGCATCTGCCTGAGCACCGACGGCGGCGCGCATTTCTCGCGCATCGCCTCGCCTGCGGACGGCATGACGGTCTGGGCCCTGGCCATCGATCCGCGCGATCCGTCCGTGATGTACGCCGGCACCGGCGCGCCCTCGCGCGCCGCCATGTTCCGGTCGCTGGACGGCGGCGCGAGCTGGACCCGGCTGCCGCCGGAGATCCCGGAGTTCTGCCGGGGCGTGAACCGGCCGCGCATCCTGGCCATCTGCGTGGACCCGGCGGTGGCGGGCGAGGTCTGGTTCGGCGTGGAAGAG
Source organism: Pigmentiphaga kullae (assembly GCF_004216695.1). GTDB lineage: Bacteria > Pseudomonadota > Gammaproteobacteria > Burkholderiales > Burkholderiaceae_B > Pigmentiphaga > Pigmentiphaga kullae. Next base: position 68,618 of record NZ_SGXC01000001.1, on the reverse strand, counting down.
GGCGGCGCCTGGCGCAGCGGCGACCGCGGCGACACCTGGACGCGCGTCGACCAGGAGGGCGCGCGCGAAGGCGCGATCGCCAATCCCGACATCCACGGCGTCACCATTCTCGCGCCCGCGGACGGGCAGCCCAGGAAGACGCTGGTGCTGTCGGTCAACACCGTCTATGCCAGCACCGACGACGGGCGGACGTGGGTGGGCGAACCCTCGCGCCTGCGCTTCGACGGCATGTACTACACCCGCACCGCCCAGCCCCTGGCCGACGGCAGCGCCTTGCTGCTGGCCATCGGCGACGGCACGCCCGGCACGCGCAGCCACATCTACCGCTCGGCCGACCGGGGCGCGACCTGGGAGCGGGCGCTGCTGCATGCCGCGCCCAATTCGACCTTCTGGGCCTTCGGCACGCACGCGGCCGATCCGCGCTTCGTGCTGGCCGGCACCAAGTACGGCCACCTGTTCCGCTCCATGGATGGCGGGCGCAGCTGGTTCAAGGACTGGCGCGATTTCAGCGAGATCACCTCGGTCGCGTGGACGCCCCACGTGGCGCCGGTGCACGCGCATCCGCAGTCCATTGCCTGAGGAGACACGCCATGCAGGACATCAAGCCCCGGATCACGCGCACGCATCTTTCCCTGTTCGTGGCCGACCCGTTCAAGTCGGGCCCCTGGTACGAGGAGGTGCTGGGCATGACCGAGACCGCGCGCGGCGAGAAGTGGGTGTTCCTCTCGTTCGGCGTCAAGCACCACGACATTGCGCTGATCCGCGCCGAGTCCGCCGACGGTTCGCCGCTGTCGCGCGGCCAGATCAACATGCAGCACTACGGCCTGGAGATAGACGGCGACGTCGACGAGTTGCGCCGCCTGTACGGGATGCTGCTGCGCAAGGGCGTCGAGGTGGTCAAGACCACCGACCACAAGGTCGGCTACGGCGTCTATTTCCACGATCCCGACGGCCATCGCCTGGAGTTCTTCTGCCACACGGTGCACGACGACGAAGAGGGCAAGCGCATCCTGCACCGGTATCACGCGCCCAGCGACCCCATCGACCTGCAGCCGCTCTGAACCCTTAACGAATCACGGAACCCACCATGAAATCCCCCAACTTCGGCCCCTACCATATCCGCAAGTGGTACCTCCAGATCGAGGACACGCTGGCCACCGAATCGGGCATGCCCGCCGACGGCGACCCGCTGCGCAAGATCGTCGTGGGCGCGGTGCTGCACAACCCCTACGCCGGCCGCCACGAGGACAACCTGGGCGCTTACATCGAACCCTCGAACCTGCTGGGCGCGGAGTTCGGCCGCCGCATCCGGGATGCCGCCGCCGGCACGCCCATCGAGAGCTACGGCAAGGCCTGCCTGGTGGGAGCGGACGGCGAGTACGAGCACGGCAACGCGCTCCTGACCACGGTGTTCGCCAACCCCGTGCGCGATGCGGTGGGTGGCGGCCAGTCGTGGGTGCCGTCCACCGGCAAGCGTGGCGGCCCGGGCACGGTCATCGACATTCCGCTGGCTCACAAGGACGCGCTGTACGTGCGCTCTCACTACGACACGGTGTCGGCCATGTTCAACGATGCGCCCAACCGCGACGAAGTGCTGATCGCCTTTGCCTTCGCCACGCGCGGCCGGCTGCATGCCCGCCTGGGCGGCTTGAAGGCGAGCGAAATCGTCGGCGACGGGCTGAATTGACATGGACCGCCGCGACCATACCGTCCGTTGCGCGGGCCTGAACCTGCACGTCGCGGACTGGGGCGATGCCGGCGGCTGGCCGGTGCTAATGCTGCACGGCATACGCAGCTTCGCCGACACCTTCGAGGGATTGGCCGGCGCGTTGCAGCCGGGCTACCGGGTGCTGGCGCTGGATCATCGCGGCCGCGGGCAGAGCGACTGGGACCCGGGTCGCAACTACTACACCGATGCCTATGTCCAGGACGTGCGGGCGGTGGTCGAGCAACTGGGGCTGTCCCGCTTCGATCTGCTCGGGCACTCCATGGGCGGCATCAACGCCATCGTCTACGCGGCGGCGCATCCCGACCGGGTGCGCAAGCTGGTCGTGGAGGATGCCGGACCGGGAGCCTTCGACGATAGCGATGGTGCCCGGCGCATACGCGCGGAGCTGTCCCGCACGCCCGAGTCCTTCGCCGACTGGAGCGCGGCCGAGGCCTTCATGCGCGAGATCCGGCCGACCGTGACCCCCGAGGCCATCGCGGCCCGGCTGCGCCACATGCTGGAGCCGCACGGCGGCCGCCTGCGCTGGCGCTACGACCATGCGGGCATCAAAGCCGCCCGGCTCGATCCGGACCCGGCACGGGTGGTCGACCTGTGGCCGCCGGTCCAGGCGCTGCGCTGCCCCACGCTGGTCTTGCGCGGCGGCCGGTCGGACTACCTGGGCGTGGCGACCGCCCAGGCCATGGCGGCGCGCAATCCGGCGATCGCCTGGCGCGAGATCCCCGATGCGGGCCACTACGTCCACGATGACCAGCCCGAGCGGGTCGCGCGGGCGGTCGCGGAATTTCTCGGCGCGGCCCCCGCGCCCTGAGGAGATACACATCATGATGGTGGAAATGCGGACCTACACGCTGGTGCCGGGCGGCGGCGCGGAATACCTGCGCATCTACAGGCAATCCGCCCAGGCGCTGCAAACGCGCATCCTGGGCAACCTGGCGGGCCTGTACCAATCCGAGACCGGCGAACTCAACCAGCTCGTCTTCCTGTGGGCCTACGAATCGCTGGACGAACGCGCCAGCCGCCGCGCGGTATTGGCCGCGGACGCCGAGTTCGCTGCCTTCCGCAAGTCGGTCCGGCACCTGCTGGTGCGGCAGGAAAGCCGCATCCTCGCGCAGGCCTGAGGCACATCGGAGATCAGGGATGAACAAATCCTGCGATGTGCCCGTGCTGGTCGTCGGCGCCGGTCCGGTGGGCGCGACGCTGGCCAATCTGCTGGGTACCTACGGGGTCGGCACGCTGCTGGTCGACCGCAGCCCGGCGATCCTGGAGTATCCGCGCGCGGTGGGCCTGGACGACGAAGCCATGCGCACCTTCCAGGCCGCGGGCCTGGCCGAGGCCATGCTGCGCGACATGATCCAGAACGTGCCCATGCGCATGTACGGCGCCCGCAAGCAATGCTTCGCCGAGATCCTGCCCGCCACGCGCGAGTTCGGCTGGTACCGGCGCAACCTGTTCTCGCAGCCCCTGGCCGAACAGACCCTGCGCGCCGGCCTGGCGCGCTTTCCTCACGTCGCGCTGGAACTGGGCGTGGAACTGGTGGCGCTGGAGCAGGACGAAGGCGGTGTGACCGCCACGCTGCGCCGCGCCGACGGCACCGAACGCCAGATACGCGCCGCCTACCTGCTGGCAGCCGACGGCGGCCGCAGCACCGTGCGCGAAGGATTGCTCAAGCTGCCTTTCGGCGGCCAGACCCACGCCCACAAATGGGTGGTGATCGAGTGCGACCGGGATCCCCTGGACGCGCCCTATACTGCGCTGCATTGCGAGCCGGCGCGCCCCTATGTCTGCCTGAAGCTGCCGTACGGCCTGCGCCGCTGGGAGTTCATGCTGTTCGACGGCGAGGACGAAAGCCAGATCCTCGACCCGGCCAAGGTGCGCGAACTGCTGGCGCCGCACGTGCCGGATCCGGAGGCGTTGAACGTGATCCGCGCGCGCGTCTACACCCATCATTCGCGGATCGCCGGATCCTTCGTGGTCGGACGCGTCTGTCTGGCCGGCGACGCCGCCCACCTCACGCCGCCCTGGATCGGGCAGGGGCTCAACGCCGGCCTGCGCGATGCCTGCAACCTTGCCTGGAAGATCGCGTGGATCGTCGGCGGCCGCCTGCGTCCGGAGGCGTTGCAGTCTTACCATGACGAGCGGCACGCGCATGCCAAGGCGATGATAGACCTGGCCGACCGCTTCGGCGCGGTGCTGTCGCTGCGCAACCCCTGGCTGGCCCGGCTGCGCGACGCGTTCTTCGGCGCGATCCGCGGCATACCGGCGGTGCGCGACTACGTCCTGCAGATGAAGTTCAAGCCCATGCCCCGGTATCGCGCCGGGGTCGTGCAGGACAGCGGCCAGGCGGCGCGCGACGACCGTGTCGGCCGCATGTTCATCCAGCCGCTGGTGGAGAAGGACGGCGGCGATTTCCAGAAGCTGGACGATGCGCTCGGCCCGGGCTTCGCGCTGCTGGTGCGCGTGCCGGCAGCGCCGCTGCCGCCCGGATTGGGCGAGGGGTTGCGGCGCCTGGGCTGCCGGCTGGTCGTCGTCGCGCTGCCCCGCAGCGGTCCCGCGCCAGGGGCGCGTCCGCCGGCGCCGGCCGGCATGAGCCTGCTCGAGGATACCGAGAACGCGCTGCATCGATGGTTCGCGGCGGCGGGCGCCGACTGGGTGCTGCTGCGTCCCGACCGCTACGTGGCGGCGGCCGGCGGTCACGCCGACATGCACGGCGCGCTGGCGCGCTTCGTTGCCGAGTTCCTGCCGGCTCCGGCCGAGCCGGCAGCCGCCACGCCCGTCCTGGAGGCCGCCGCATGAACGCGCCGAACGCCATTCCGACCCATGCCGCCCGCAACGTGCTGTTCATCATGTGCGACCAGTTGCGGGCCGATGCCTTGTCCTGCTACGGCGGGGGCGGCGCGCTGCGTACGCCCAACATCGACCGCCTGGCCGCGATGGGCGCGCGCTTCGAGCGCGCCTACGTCAGCTCCGCGGTGTGCGGGCCGTCGCGCACTTCGTACTACACCGGCCGTTATCCGGGTTCGCATCGTGTGACCTGGAACCGCGTGCCCATGCCGGCGGACGAATGGAGCCTGGGCGACTACCTGGCCGAGGCGGGCCGCGACTGCTGGCTGCTGGGCAAGACCCATTTCGTGCCGGACCGGCGGGGGCTGGCCGCGCGCGGCCTGTCGGCCGATGGCGCGGCCGGCGAGCGGCTGATGGAAGGCGGCTTCAAGGTGCTGGAACGCTATGACGGCCATTTCGAGATGGACGCGGGCAGCGGTTATCGCCGCTACCTGATCGAGCGCGGCTACGACCGCGACCGGCCCTGGGAACGCGACGTGATCGGCAGCACCGGCCCGGACGGCAGTTTCGCCACGGGCTGGCTGCTGCGCAACGCGGGTCTGCCGGCGCGGGTGGCCGAGCGAGACTCGGAAACCGCCTACCTGACCGACCGGGCGATCGATTTCATCCAGGACCAGGGCGAGCAGCCGTGGGTGCTGCACCTGTCCTACATCAAGCCGCACTGGCCCTACAAGGCGCCCGCGCCCTACCACGACATGTACTCGGCGCAGGATGCCGCCGCGCCCGTGCGCGGCCAGGCCGAGCGCGAGCGTCCCCATCCGGTGCACGGCGCCTACCAGCGCCACGAGGAATCCCTGTCGTTCGCGCGGGACGAGGTCTGGCGCGCCGTGCGGCCCGTCTATATGGGGCTGGTCAAGCAGATCGACGACCACGTCGGCCGCCTGCTCGATCACCTGGAGCGCGCGGGCCGCTTGCGCGACACGCTGATTGTCTTCTGTTCCGACCACGGCGACCTGCAAGGCGACCACTGGCTGGGAGAGAAGGAGTATTTCTTCGAAGGGGCGGTGCGCGTGCCGCTGATCGTCTACGACCCGTCGTCCGCCGCCGATGCGCGTCGCGGCCGGGCCGTGGCCGAGACGGCCGAGTGCGTGGACGTGGTGCCCACCATTTTGGACGCGCTGGGCCTGGACGTGCCCGCGCATCGCGTCGAGGGGCGGTCGCTGCTGCCCTGGGTGCGCGGCCAGGCGGGCGGACCCCCAAGGGAGTTCGCCGTCGGCTTCCTGGACTATGCCTATCGCGAGGCGCGGCTGTTCCTGGACCGCGGGGTGACCGAGTGCAACGGCATGATGCTGGCGGACGGCCGCTACAAGTTCTTGTATTGGCAAGGCCTGCGCCCGCAGCTGTTCGATCTGCGGGAGGACCCCGGCGAATTGCGCGACCTGGCCGAAGAGGCCTGGGCCGCGCCGGTCCTGCGCCGCATGGGCGACGCGCTGTGCGACTGGGCCTGGCGCCGCCAGCGCCGCTGCACCGAGACCTTCGAACAGGTCGCCGCCCGCACGCATGCGCACGAACGCATGATGAACATCGTCATCGGGCGCTGGTAGGCCCGCTTCCTCGTGGAGGCCGGAGCATCCGGCCCCGTCGTCATCGGAGAGCATCATGGCAAGTCTGAAGTCCCTTTGCGTCTTTCTTGCGCTGGCCTGCACGGCGTGCCTGCCGGTCCGGGCCGAAACGCCCTGGGGGCCTGAGCAGGTCCGCATCGTCGTTCCCTACCCGCCTGGAACCGAACCCGACGTGCTGGCCCGCGACCTGGGCAACCAACTGGCCAAGCGCACCGGCAAGGTGTTCGTGGTGGAGAACAAGCCCGGCGCCAACGCCATCATCGGCGCGGGCAACGTGGCGAAGTCGGCGGGCGACGGTTCGACCCTGCTGATGGTCGACCGGCTGGCGCTGGTCGCCAATCCCTTCCTGTACGCCAACCTGCCCTACGACTGGCGCAAGGAACTCAAGCCCGTGGCCGACGTCGGCCACATCGACCTGTACGTGGCCGTGCGCAGCACCCTGGGCGTGAACGACTACAAGAGCTTCATGGAGAAGGCGCGCGCCGGACGCGGCGCCATCAACGTCGGCACCGGCGGGAATGGCCACGTGTCCCACCTGGGCATGGCCATGCTGGCCGCTTCCGAGGGCGTGGACTTCACCTACGTGCCCTTCAAGGGCGTGGCGCCCGCGCTGACCGCGCTGCTGGGCGGCGAGGTCGACGCCTTGATGGCCGGCGGCCTGGTGATGAGCCAGCAGGCGCAGGGCGGCAAGATCAAGGTGCTGGTAAGCGGGGCCGACAAGCACAGCGGCTTCATGCCCGAGGTGCCGACGCTGGCCGAGGCCGGCGGCAAGCCCGGGTCGATCCCGTCGACGGTGTTCTCGGTGTTCGCGCCGGGCACGATGTCCGACGCGCTGGCCGCCCACATCAACAAGGAGATCCGCACGGCGATGGACGACGCGGTGCTGCGCGGCAACTACGGCAAGCGCGGCGTGGAGATCCGCGTACCCGCTCCCGAGCAGACGCGCGCGGAGATGGAGCGCGATGCCGCCGTGTACGGCCCGCTGATCAGGAAACTGGGCGTGACGGCGCAATGACGACACCTCGAAACAGGAATGCAGACATGTACCGCAAGCTGGCTTTCTACATCGACGGCGAATTCCTCGGCGGCGACGCAGGTTCCGGCGGCGAGGTGGTCAATCCGGCCACCGGCCAGGTCATCGGCCGTCTGCCGCACGTGGGCGCGGCCGAACTCGACCGTGCCATCGCCGCCGCCGAGCGCGCGTTTCCAGGCTGGCGCCGCACGTCGCCCCTGGCACGGTCAGACCTGTTGCGGCGGGTGGCGGCGCTGGTCCGCGAACGCGCCCCCCGCGTCGCCCGAGACATCACCCTGGACGAAGGCAAGCCGCTGGCCGAGGCCCTGGTCGAGGTCGAGTCCTGCGCCGAGCACCTGGAGTGGCACGCGGAGGAATGCCGGCGCATCTACGGCCGCGTGATCCCGCCGCGCCAGAGCGGCGTGCGGCAATTGGTGGTGCGCGAACCGATAGGCGTATGCGCGGCCTTCTCGCCGTGGAACTTCCCGTTCGCGCAGGCCATCCGCAAGGTGGCCGCCGCGCTGGCGGCGGGCTGCACGCTGATCCTGAAGGGGCCGGAGGAGTCGCCCAGCGCGGTGGTCGCGATCGCCGAGCTGTTCCACGATGCCGGTTTTCCGCCGGGCGTGCTCAACATCGTCTGGGGCGATCCCGCGGCGATTTCCCGCCACCTGATCACCGCGCCGGCCGTGCGCAAGATTTCCTTCACCGGGTCGGTGCCGGTGGGCAAGCAACTGGCCGCGCTGGCGGGCGCGCACATGAAGCGGATGACGATGGAGCTGGGCGGCCATTCCCCGGTGCTGGTGTTCGCCGATGCCGACATCGACCGGGCGGCGGCGATGCTGGCGCGCTTCAAGCTGCGCAACGCCGGCCAGGTATGCGTGTCGCCGACCCGCTTCTACGTCCAGCGGGCCGCCTATCCGCGTTTTCTGGATGCCTTCGCGCAGGCCATGGCCGAGACCCGGTTGGGCGATGGCCTGGAAGAAAACACGCAGATGGGGCCGCTGGCCAACCCACGCCGCGTGGCGGCCATGGCGGCGCTGGTCGAGGACGCGGTGGGACGCGGCGGCCGCATCGTGACCGGAGGCGGCCGGCGCGACGGGCAGGGCTTTTTCTTCGCCCCGACGGTGCTGACGGATCTGGCCGACGATGCGCGCATCATGCAGGAGGAACCCTTCGGCCCGGTGGCGCCGGTAGTGCCCTTCGACACCGAGGACGAGGTCCTGCGGCGCGCCAATGCGCTGCCCTTCGGCCTGGCTTCGTACGTCTTCACCGAGTCGCTGAAGACGGCCACGCGCGTGGCCGACGGACTGGAGGCCGGCATGGTGAACATCAACCATTTCGGCATGGGCCCGGCGGAGATCCCCTTCGGCGGAATCAAGGACAGCGGGATGGGAACCGAAGGCGGCGCCGAGACCTTCGACGGGTACCTCGTGACCAAGTTCATCACGCAGGTCTAGTCCAGGCTTCGCCGGGGCCGGCGCGCAGCATCCGGATGGCGAGCTCGCAGGCGGGATGCCGCTCGCCGGCGCGCAGCAGGATGGCGCCTATCTGCTGCGGCGGCAGCGTCAATCCTTCCACGCAGGACACCGTGCCCGCTTCTTCCAGCCGCCGCGCCTCGCTGCGCGGCGCCAGCGCCAGCAACGGCTGGGTCTCGACCAGCCGGACGTCGCCCGGCCCCAGCGTGGATACGATGCCGGGCGCGGGCGGGGTCAGGTTCTCGGCCAGGAACGCCTGTTCCACCAGATGGTGGGCGAAGGTGCCGGGCGGCGGCAGCACCCAGGTCTGCCCCGCCAGTTCCTCCAGGCTGGCCGTCCTGCCCGCTAGGGGATGATGGCGGCCGCACACGATCGCATAGCTCTCGGCGTACAGCGGGTGGTATTCGAAGTCGGGCAGGCGGAATCCCGCGTCGCAGCGCCCGAACGCCACGTGGATGGACTTGGCCGCCAGTTCGCTGTGCATCTGTTCGCGCGTGCCGTGGCGCAGGCTGACGCGCACGCCGCGTTCGGCCAGGGCATGGGGCAGGGCCGTCGCCACCACTGCTTCGGCGATGCGGGTCAGGCCCAGGCCGAGCGGCGTATCGCCGGCGCGGCCGCGCCGGGCGGTGTCGCGTTCCAGGTCTTCCACGTTGCGCAGGATCGCGCCCGCCCGTTGCAGGGCGGCCTTGCCGGCCGGCGTCCAGGCCAGTCCGTCGGGCGTGGGCTCGAACAGCGGGTCGTGCAGGATGTCGCGCAGATCGCGGATGGCCTTGGAGACGGCGGGCTGGGTGATGTGCAGCAGCTGGGCCGTGCGGGTGACGCTGCCGAGTTCGCCCAGCATGACGAGCAGGCGCAGGTGACGCAGGGTGAGTCGGCGGATCAGGTCGCTCATGGGCATAAACCGCGGGTTATGGGCGGCACAGCGCTTTTCATTATCCGGGCGGCGGGCGGCTCCCTAGAATGAGCGCTCCATCCCCGCTTTGGAGGCGACGATGCTCACCCGGCGCTACTTCCTCTGTGCTGCAGCGGCATCCATGATGACGTGCCGCGCGGCACGCAGTCAACCGGCCACGCGGCTGCGGCTGCTGGTGGCGGGACCCGCCGGCGGCGCGGTCGACGTGGCCGCGCGCATGGCCGGCGAACAACTGCGCGGCGCCGGCTATCTGGCCATCGTCGAGAACCATGCCGGCGCCGCCGGACAGATAGGCGTCGAGGCGCTGCTGCGATCGCCCGCCGACGGCGGCGCCGTGCTGATCACTCCGCCCGGCGTGTTCACGATCGCGCCGCACGTCAACGCGGGCCTGGGCTACAGGATGAGCGACGTCGCCGGCCTGACCACGCTGTGCGGCTACCAGTTCGGCGTCGCGGTCGGCGCCTCGGCGCCAGCGCGGACGATGGCCGATTTCCTGGGCTGGGCCAAGGCCCACCCCGGCGAGGCGTCCTACGGCACGCCGGGCGCGGGCACCGAGCCGCATTTCATCGGCACCGAGATCGAACGCCTGTCGGGCGTGCCGCTGATCCACGTGCCCTACCGGGGCGGGGCGCAGGCGCTGAACGACATCTCCGGCGGCCACCTGCCGGCCGTGATCTCGGCCCTGCCCAACCTGGTCACACCCTACAAGGCCGGCAAGGCCCGCGTGCTGATGATGACCGGCACGCGGCGCAGCGCCTTCATGCCCGACGTTCCGACGGTGGCGGAATGCGGATTCCCCGATCTTGCCAGCGACCTGTTCTATGGCGCGTACACGCAGACCGCGGTGCCGGCGCCGGTCCGGCAGGCCCTGGCCCAGGCTCTCGCCAAGGCTTGCCAGGCACCGGCCTACCGGGAAGGGCTGGCGCGCATGTCGCTCGATCCGCTGGCCTTGTCCAGTCAGGAGCTCGACGCCTCCATGCGCGCGATGGACGCCAAGTGGGCCGCGGTGGTCAAGCGCACCGGTTTTTCGCTGGAGAAGTGACGCCATGGCCGAACCGACCAACGTCCTGGTGCTGCTGTCCGACGAGCACAACCCCTGGGTAGCGGGGTTCGCCGGCCATCCGTGCGTGCGCACGCCCAACCTGGACCGGCTGGCGCGCCGGGGGACGGCGTTCGAGCGCGCGTGGACGCCCAGCCCGCTGTGCGTACCTGCGCGGGCCAGCCTGGCAACGGGAAGGTACGTGCACGAACACCGTTATTGGGACAACGCCATCGCCTACGATGGCCGCGCGCGCTCCTGGATGCAGGAGGTGTCCGACGCCGGCCTGCTGGTCGAGTCCATCGGCAAGCTGCATTTCCGCCGCGCCGAGGACCCCACCGGTTTCCGCCGCCAGTGGCTGCCCATGCACATTCCCGGCGGCATCGGCCAGGTCTGGGGATCGGTGCGCAACCCGCTGCCGGCAAGCTCCATGCCGTCTGGCATGTTCAAATCCCTGGGCGCGGGCGAATCGACCTACAACGAATACGATCGCACGGTGGGCGCCACGGCCTGCGAGTGGCTGCGCACGCATGCGGCCGATCCCGCGCCGTGGGCCTTGTTCGTGGGCATGGTCGCGCCGCATTTTCCACTGGTCGTGCCGGAGCGCTACCTGCGCCGGGTGCTGGAGGATCCGCTGTTCGACGACTGCCTGCCGGAGCCGGCCGCCGCGCGCCACCCCTGGGTCAGGCGGTCGTTGGCTTACATCGACCATGGAGCGGGGCTGGAAGGGCCCGGGCGCGTCCGGCTGGCCGTTGCGGCCTACTTCGCGCTGGTCGAGTTCATGGACGAGCAGATGGGCGCGGTGCTCGACACGCTGGACGACACCGGGCTGTCGGCGCGGACCACGGTGATCTACACATCCGACCATGGCGACAACCTGGGCGCCCGCGGCCTGTGGAACAAGGGCACGCTGTATCGCGAGGCTTCGGGCATTCCCCTCGTGCTGGCCGGCCCCGGCGTGCCCGCCGGACACCGTTGCCGCACCGACGCCAGCCTGGTGGACGTGTATCCCACCGTGCTCCAGGCGATGGGCCTGCCGCCGGCCGCGGCCGCGCTGCCGGGCCGTTCGCTGCGGGACCTGGCCGTGGGAGCGGACGAGTCCGATCGCGTCGTCCTGGGCGAATACCACGGCGTCGGATCGCCCAGCGCCGCCTACTACCTCGTGCGCGGCCGCTACAAATACCACCACTACGTGGACTATGGCCCCGAGCTGTTCGACATTGTGGCCGATCCGCACGAACGCACGGATCTTGCCGCCCGTCCCGAAATGGCCGCCACCGTGCATGCCATGCGCACCGCGCTGTGCGCGCGGCTCTATCCCGAAGAGATCGACCGGCTCGCCAAGCGCGACCAGGACGAACTGGTCCGCCGGGCCGGCGGCCGCGAAGCCGCGCTCGGCACCGGGCATCGCGGCGCCACGCCTGTTCCTCAATCCGCCACCGAAGGCCTGCACTCATGAACGCATCGATGTCCAACCGGCACACCGTGGGCGACGCCCTGGTCCAGTATCTGCGCGAGCTGGGCGTGCGGCAGGCCTACGGTGTCCTGTCCATCCACAACATGCCGCTGCTCGACGCGCTGGGGCGCGACGGGCGCATCCGCTACATCGGCGCGCGCGGCGAAGCCGGCGCCGTGGGCATGGCCGATGCCTGCGCCCGCGCCACGGGCGCGCTGGGCGTGGCTTTCACCAGCACGGGCACGGGCGCCGGCAATGCGGCCGGTGCGCTGGTCGAGGCCTGGACCGCGGGCACGCCGCTGCTGCACATCACCGGGCAGGTCGCGCTGCCTTACCTGGACCGGGGCCGCTCCTACGTCCACGAGGCCAAGGACCAGCTCGGCATGCTGCAAGCGGTATCCAAGGCGGCGCTGCGCGTGTGGTCGGCCGAGACGGCCCTGGCCACGGTCCAGGAGGCAGTCCGGTTGGCGTTGACCGCGCCCACGGGGCCGGTCAGCGTGGAGATCCCCATCGACCTGCAAGGTGCCCTGGTCGCCATGCGGCCGCCGCCGGCGCCGCCGTTCATGGCGCCGGTCGAGCCCGACGACGCGGCCGTGGACCGGATGGCCGACCTGCTGGCGGACGCCCGGCGGCCGGTCCTGTGGATAGGCGGCGGCGCCCGTCATGCCCGTGCCGAGATCACCCGCCTGCTGGACCTGGGTTTCGTGGCCGTGACCACCTTGCAGGGCAAGGGCACGGTGCCCGAGGACGATCCGCGCACGCTGGGCGCCTTCAACGGCCAGCCCGCGATCGAGGCCTTCTATCAGGGGTGCGACGCGATGCTGGTCGTGGGCTCGCGGCTGCGCGTGCCGGAAACGCTGACCCACACGCTGCAACTGCCGCGTACGCTGATCCAGATCGACGCGGATCCGCTGGCCGAGCAGCGTGCCTATCCGACTTCATTGTTCGTGCGGGGCGATGCGCGCCTGACGCTGGCCAGGCTGGCCGACCGGCTGGCGGGCCGCATGCGGGCCGATGCCGGCCTGGCGGACGAAGCCGCGCGCGCAAGGCAGCGCGCCCAGACCACGATGCGCGGCGCCATCGCGCCCTACGACCGCATCGCCGACGCCTTGCAGGCCGTGTGCGGCCGCGACTTCGGCTGGGTGCGCGACGTCACCATCTCCAACAGCACCTGGGGCAATCGCCTGATGCAGGTGTTCGCACCGGGGCAGGGCATCCACGCCGTGGGCGGGGGAATCGGCCAGGGACTGGCGATGGCCATCGGCGCGGCGACCGGCCGGCCGGACCGCAAGACCTGGCTGCTGGCCGGCGACGGCGGGTTCATGCTGAATCTGGGCGAGCTGGCCACCGCAGTCCAGGAGCGGACCGGCATCGTCATGCTGGTGATGAACGACGGGGGCTACGGCATCCTGCGCAACCTCCAGGACGCGGATTATGGGGGCCGCCGCTATTACTGCGATCTGCACGGCTTCGAACTGGGCGCCCTGGCGCAATCGGTCGGCATGGACTATATCGCGGTGCGCGGTCTGGACGGCCTGGAGCGCGTGCTGCGCGATGCGGCCGGCCGCGATGCGCCGGCCGTGCTGGTGGAGTTCGACATGCGCGCCATCGGGCCGTTCGCCAAGCCGTTCGCGGGGCCGCCGCTGGCGCGCGGCTGACGTCCCGCGGCGGATTCAGTCCGGCGTCAGCCGCGTGTTGCTCGGCTGGCGCCGTTCGATGCTCCACTTGAGCAGCGCGGCGCATCGATAGATGCCGTGCGCGAATTTGCCGTAGGGCAGGGTCAGGAACAAGGCCATCACCACGCCCAGGTGCACGGCCAGCAGCAGGCCCATGGCGCTGGTCTCGCGCACGGCCAGCAGCGCGAGGCCGGTCAGGCTGGTCAGGAACAGCAGGCAGATGAAGCCGCGGTCCATGGGGCGCTGGTCGGGATCGCCATGCGCCGGGTGGCGGCGCAGGTTCAGCCACAGCAGGCCGGCCGGCCCGATCAAGAGGCCGATGCCGCCCGCGGTGCCCAGCAGCACCGGCAGGCTGGTCAGCGCATACGGCGCGTGCAGCCCCAGCGCATAGTGGTAGAGCGTGGCCACGCAGGTGGCGGCGAAGCACAGCATGAAGCCGTAGAAAGTGAAGTGGTGGAACCGCCGCCGCGCCAGGGTGAACGCATCGTCCTCTTCGTTGCAGCCCTTGCCGTGCCCGCCGTCCAGGTACTTCAGGCGCAGCGCGTCGTGCGCGGCCTCGGCCACGGCCGGGCCGGTGGGCGAGCCCGGGGACACGTTGCGCCAGAAGCGCGCCACGCCTACCCCCAGCGCGACGATGGCGAGCACGAACACCGTACCGAACAGCGCCACCAGCAGGTTGTGCGGGAAGATGGCGTAGAAGTTGCCGGCCAGCGGTTCGTGCCAGATGCCGCCGTTCATGGCGGCGGCCAGCACCAGGAACAGCGCCAGCGCGAACGCCGTCGCCAGGGCCAGCGTGACGCCGTTGTGCCGGTACAGGCGTCCCAGGACGCCCGGCCAGGCGTAGTCGCCATAGGTCTGCACGCGCACCTTGGCCATCGCGCGGGGCACGTTGACGCCGAATTCGTTCGGCGGCGCGTACTGGCAGGCGTGCAGGCAGGCGCCGCAGTTGTGGCACAGATTGGCCAGGTAGTGCACGTCGGCCTTGCCGAATTCCAGCCGGCGCATCATGGCCGGGAACGTCGCGCAGAATCCCTCGCAATAGCGGCAGGCATTGCATATCTGCAGGACGCGGGCCGCTTCGCTTTCGTCGGCGGTCAGCGCGGTCGAACAGGCGCCGCCCTGCGCGGCGGCCTGGGTCCGCCATTGGACCGGCACGGCCTGCACGCCGGCCGCCAGGGTTTGCGCGTCGTGCGCGAGATCCTCAAGCTGTTTCAAGTGTGGGTGCTCCGTGAATGCGGGTGTTCTTCCGCGCGGCCTCGGCGGCGCGGGTGCCGGCGATGCGGCCGAAGGCCGTGCCGATGGACATGCCGACGCCGGCGGTATAGCCCTTGCCCAGCACGTTGCCGGACATCATCTCGCCGGCGCAGAACAGGTTCGGGCTGGGTTGCCCGCCGAAGTGCACCGCGGCGTTTTCGTCGACCTTGGTGCCCAGGTAGGTGAAGGTGATGCCCGGGCGCAGCGGATAGGCGAAGTAGGGCGGCGTATCCAGCGGCCGGGCCCAGTGCGTCTTGACGGGAGAGATGCCTTCCGTGCGGCAGTCGTCCATGATGGTGTGGTCGAAGTGTTCGCCCCGGCAGGCCGCGTTGAACTCCCGCACGGTCTGCATCAGACGGGTTTCGTCCAGCCCGGTCAGCCGCGCCAGTTCGGGCAGGCCGTCGGCCCGGATGCCGGTGAACACCGGCGGCATGAAACGCCCGACCGCCTTGGCGTCGATGATGGAGTAGGCGATCTGGTCCGGCTGGAAGGCGACCAGCCGGCCCCAGATCGCATAGCGCTTGGGCCAGAAATCCTCGCCTTCGTCATAGAAGCGCTGGGCGTCGCGATTGACGACGATGCCCAGCGACACGCAGTCCAGGCGGGTGCAGATGCCGCCGTCGTACAGCGGCGAGCGCGCGTCGATGGCGACGCAATGGGATTGCGTGGGGTCGCCGATCATGTCCGCGCCAGCGCCGATCATGAACTTCAACAGCGCACCCTGGTTGTAGCGGGTGCCGCGTATCAGGAAATTGTCGGCCGGCCATTCGCCCCGTTCGTTCTGGCCCCAGGCCTCGCGCATCCATTGCAGGTTGGACTCGAAGCCGCCGGCCGCCATGACGCAGGCCCGGGCCGCGATGCGCTCGTTGCCGGCCAGCGCCGCCACGAAGCGGCCGCCGTCCAGTTCCAGCGCATGCACCGGCGTGTCGTAGCGGATCTGCACGCCCAGCTTTTCGGCGCTGCGGTAGTAGGCGTTGACCAGCGCCCGGCCGCCGCCCATGAAGAAGGCGTTGGTGCGGGCGATATGCAGGGTGCCCGACAGCGCGGGCTGGAAGTTCACGCCATGCTTGCGCATCCAGTCGCGGCAACTGGACGAGGCCCGGATCACCAGGCGCGCCAGCTTTTCATCGGTGATGCCGCCGGTGACCTTGAGCAGGTCCTGCCAGAATTCCTCTTCCGGGTAGCTGTCGACCAGCACGTCTTCCGGACCGTCGTGCATGCAGCGCAGGTTGCGCGTGTGCTGCGAGTTGCCGCCGCGCCATTCCTTGGGCGCGGCTTCCAGCAGCATGACGCTCGCGCCCGCCTCGCGGGCCATCAGGGCCGCGCACAGGGCGGCGTTGCCGCCGCCGATGACCAGGACATCTATCATTCCGCTTTCCTATCAGTGAGGAATCACTGTAGGCGCAGCGGTCCGGCCGGGCTAGACGGCGCGCGGGCAATGGGTATTCACGATTCGTGAATGGTGGCTCCCGGCCAATGGCCGTCGCGCACCAGCGTGCGCATCAGGTCCGCCAGGACCACCCGCGCGGCCAGCGCCGCGGGGGACAGCTCGTCGTCCGAGACGCTGGTCACGACGTTGCGCCGGAACAGGTAGGGGTCGTCCAGCGGATACAGGCACAGGCGCCCCTCGTGCATTCCGCCGGCGGCGACGCCGGGCTGGATGGTGGCGATGGGGGTGTCGATGACGGTGTTCATCAGCGTGGTCAGGCCGTCGATCTCCAGCGCGATGTCCGGCTCGACGCCCGCGCGGTCGAACGCGGCATCGACCAGGATGCGCAGGCCATGGGTCTTGCTGGGCATCGCCAGCGGCAGCCGCGCGGCCTCGGCCACGGTCATCGGCTGGCGGGGCTGGCGGTCGGATACGAGATCGGGCCGGGCCACCACGAACAGCTTTTCGTCCAGCAGCGGCAGGACGCTCCAGTGCCGGCCGCTATCGGTCTGGAACAGCACGGCCAGGTCCAGCAGGCGGGCGTTCAGCATGCCGGCCAGGTGGCCGGACAGGCTTTCCACCAGGTGCAGGCGCACGTCGGGGTAGCGGTCGTGCATGGCGGCGATGAAGGGGCGGGCCAGCAGCGAGGCCGTCGACGGCGCGAAGCCTATGCTGACCGCGCCCGACAGCCGAGCCTCGCGCGCCGCGACCACGGCCTGGTCGGCGTGCCGCAGCGCCATCTGGGCCTGCCGCCAGAACGCCAGCCCCGCGTCGGTGGGGATGACGCCGGTGGCGGTGCGCTGCAGGAGCCGGGTGGCCAGCTCGCCTTCCAGGCGGCTGATCTGCTGGCTCAGCGCGGAAGGCACTAGGCCCAGCTCGCGCGCGGCGCGGCCCATGCTGCCCAGTTCGACGACGCGGACGAAGTAGCGGAGTTGGCGCAGTTCCAAAATGCGATCAGTCCTCTGCCAGCAGGCGGTAGAGCGACGACCCCGACCGCATCTGCGGCTGGCCGTCCACCGTCGAGAACTCGAGCTCGACCAGGTCCCGCCCATGATTGACCGGTACCTGTATCGTCATTCTGGCACGGTCGTCGCCATCGGGCCGCAGCAACTGGCCATCGCTCCACATCACGTACCCTGGCAGCTCGGCCAGCTCGTCCAGCGTGGCGATGCCGCCCCCCAGGGCCAGCGCCACGGACTCGGGCGATTCATTGGTGGGTTCCCAGCGCGTGCCCAGGCGGGCCTGCCAGGCGGCGGACAGCGGGGGCAGGGGCGCCAGGCGCTGGCCCACGGACATCGTCAGCCGGTAGTGCCCCCAGCCGGCCGGTACGCGCTGGATCATGTAGTGCTTGCCGTCCAGCGTCAGCCAGCGGTAGCTGTTCCCCGAGGCAGCGTCGTTCCACCACCAGCCGTCGGCGCGCAGGGTCAGGCCCGGGGCGACCGGCTCCCAGGCGCCGCCTTTCCTGTGCAGCACGTCGATCGTGCCGGCATTCACGGCCTGGACCTTGTACGGCCCTTCGTAGTTGGCATAGATGCCCGCCAGTCCGGCGGCGTCGACGGAGGGCGCCGCCGCCGCGGGGATGCCTGCCAGCGCCGCCGGGACGGCGGGAATCGCGCGCGTGGTCGACAGGGCCCGCAGCAGCACGCCTTCGGCGATGCGCAGCGGCCCGTAGGTGGTGCCGGCCCCCGTCAGCAGCAGGGCCATGCGCTGGTCGGGCAGCACGAAGAACTCGGTCGAGAAGAAGCTCGTGCCGCCGTTCTTCTGCCAGGCCTTGATGCCGACATTGTCCAGGCCGGGCTGGCGCACCGAGTCCCAGCCCAGGCCCCAGCGCCATTCGGGACAGGGGTTGATGCGCAGGCCCGTGGTCTGGTCGGTGCCCATCTCCTGGATGGCTGCCTGCGACACCAGGCGCTTGCCCTGGTGCATGCCCAGGTCCAGGAACATCTGCGCCAGCCGCATCATGTCGCCGGGCGTGGAGGCCAGACCGCCGGTGGCGTAGGCCGACACGAATTCCTGTCCCATGCGCCGCCCTTCGTAGACCGGGTGCACGAAACTGCCTTCGGGAAAGGCCTGCACGGGATAGGCGGAATGGCTCATGCCCAGGGGTTCGAGGATCTCGCGCCGGACGAACTCGGCGTACGGCTGGCCCGTGACCGCCGCGACCAGGTTCTCGACCATCGTGAAGCCGTCGTTGCAATAGACGGCCAGTTCCCCCGGCAGGTGCTTCAGGTGGAAGTAGGCCAGGCCGTCCTCGGTGTCTTGCGCGTAGCCGGCGATGGGCTCGAACGCGAAGATGTTGCGCCAATTGGTGCCGGGCAGCCCGGACGAATGGCTGAGCAGGTGGCGCAGCGTGATCTGGCCGTACTCGCTGGACAGCATCGAGAAGCCGGGCAGATAACGGGCGATGGGCGCGTCCAGCGCCAGCTTGCCCCGGTCGCACAGCACCATGGCGGCCAGCGCGGCCAGCACCTTGCTGACCGAGCCGATATTGAAGCGGGAATCGATGGTGGCGGCGACGTTGCCCTGGGGATCCGCGACGCCGAAGGCTTCCTGCCAGATCACGCCTTCGCTGGTCATCAGCGCGACCGAGACCGCGGTGGCCTGGTTCTTCTGCACGGCCTGGCGGATGGCGTCCCGCCCCCACTGGATGGCCTCGGACAGCCGGCCGGCGTCGGGCTTGGGGTCGTCGCCGCCGCCGCAGCCGGGCAGAGCATGGAGCAGGGCGCCGGCGCCGGCGAACTGTATCCAGTGGCGGCGCGAGGGGGAAAGCAGGGGGGCGGCCGTGGCCGGTTGCGCCCCGGTGGGGCAATCCAGATTCAGTTTCGTTGAATGCATCTCGATTACCCCCAGGTGGCCGAATATCGGGAAAATGATTCTATCCCGGCTCGACCGTACGGAGGGGGTGCGTATGTCTTATATAAGATATAAGACAGTTGCAGCTCGCGGCCGCTAGTCCTACAATCCCGGCGATCGCCCTCAATCCCTTCATACCGGGACACCTCCAATGCTTGAATCCTACCGTCAACACGTTGCCGAGCGGGCCGCGCTTGGCATCCCCCCGCTGCCGCTGTCGGCGCAGCAGACCGCCGACCTGATCGAGCTGATCAAGAACCCGCCCAAGGGCGAAGAGCAGACCCTGGTCGATCTGCTGACCCATCGCGTGCCGGCCGGCGTGGACGACGCCGCCAAGGTCAAGGCGTCCTACCTGGCCGCCGTCGCCCTGGGCAAGGAAGCCTGCCCGCTGATCGATCGCGCCAAGGCCACCGAGCTGCTGGGCACGATGCTGGGCGGCTACAACATCAGCGCGCTGATCGAACTGCTGGACGACGCGCAGGTCGGCACCATCGCCGCCGACGGCCTGAAGAAAACCCTGCTGATGTTCGACGCCTTCCACGACGTGAAGGAAAAAGCCGACAAGGGCAACGCCAACGCCAAGGCCGTGCTGCAAAGCTGGGCCGACGGCGAGTGGTTCACCAGCCGTCCCGAGCTGCCGCAGAGCCTGACGCTGACCGTGTTCAAGGTGACCGGCGAAACCAACACCGACGACCTGTCGCCCGCGCCCGACGCCTGGAGCCGCCCCGACATCCCGCTGCACGCGCTGGCCATGCTCAAGAACCCGCGCCCGGGCATCGAGCCGCAAGAGCCCGGCAAGGTCGGTCCGCTCAAGCTCATCAATGACCTGAAGGAAAAGGGCCATCCGGTCGCCTACGTCGGCGACGTGGTCGGCACCGGTTCCTCGCGCAAGTCGGCCACCAACTCCGTGCTGTGGTGGACCGGCGAAGACATCCCCTTCGTGCCGAACAAGCGCTTCGGCGGCGTCTGTCTGGGCAGCAAGATCGCTCCCATCTTCTACAACACCATGGAAGACGCGGGCGCGCTGCCGGTCGAGCTGGACGTCTCCAAGATGGAAATGGGCGACGTCATCGAGCTGCGTCCCTATGAAGGCAAGGCCTTCAAGAACGGCGAAGTCATCGCCGAGTTCGAGATCAAGTCCGACGTGCTGTTCGACGAAGTGCGCGCCGGCGGCCGCATTCCGCTGATCGTGGGCCGCGGCCTGACCGCCAAGGCGCGCGAGGCCCTGGGCCTGCCGCCATCGACCCTGTTCCGCCTGCCCAAGAACCCGGCCGACACCGGCAAGGGCTACACGCTGGCCCAGAAGATGGTCGGCCGCGCCTGCGGCCTGCCGGAAGGCAAGGGCATCCGCCCGGGCACCTACTGCGAACCGCGCATGACCTCGGTCGGCAGCCAGGACACCACCGGCCCCATGACCCGCGACGAGCTGAAGGACCTGGCCTGCCTGGGCTTCTCGGCCGACTTGGTGATGCAATCGTTCTGCCACACCGCAGCCTATCCCAAGCCCGTGGACGTCAAGACGCACCACACGCTGCCCGAGTTCATGAGCAACCGCGGCGGCATCTCGCTGCGTCCGGGCGACGGCGTCATCCACTCGTGGCTGAACCGCATGGTGCTGCCCGACACCGTCGGCACCGGCGGCGACTCGCACACCCGCTTCCCCATCGGCATCAGCTTCCCGGCCGGCTCGGGCCTGGTCGCCTTCGCCGCCGCCACCGGCGTCATGCCGCTGGACATGCCCGAATCGGTGCTGGTCCGCTTCAAGGGCAAGCTGCAGCCCGGCGTCACGCTGCGCGACCTGGTCAACGCCATTCCCTACTACGCGATCCAGCAGGGCCTGCTGACCGTCGAGAAGCAGGGCAAGAAGAACATCTTCTCGGGCCGCATCCTGGAAATCGAAGGCCTGCCGGACCTGAAGGTGGAACAGGCCTTCGAACTGTCCGACGCCTCGGCCGAGCGTTCGGCCGCCGGCTGCACGGTGCGCCTGAACAAGGAACCGATCATCGAGTACATCAACAGCAACATCACGCTGCTGAAGTGGATGATCGCCAACGGCTATGAAGACGAACGTTCGATCGGCCGCCGCGTCAAGGCCATGGAAGCCTGGCTGGCCAACCCGGAACTGCTGCAGCCCGATGCCGACGCCGAATACGCGGCGGTCATCGAGATCGACCTGGCCGACGTGCACGAGCCCCTGGTGGCGTGCCCGAACGACCCGGACGACGTCAAGACCCTGTCCGCCGTCGCCGGCGCCAAGATCGACGAAGTGTTCATCGGCAGCTGCATGACCAACATCGGCCACTTCCGCGCGGCGTCCAAGCTGCTCGAAGGCAAGCGCGACATTCCGGTCAAGCTGTGGGTCGCTCCGCCCACCAAGATGGACCAGCAGCAGCTGACCGAGGAAGGCCACTACGGCGTCCTGGGTTCGGCCGGCGCCCGCATGGAAATGCCGGGCTGCTCGCTGTGCATGGGCAACCAGGCGCAGGTCCGCGAAGGCGCGACGGTCATGTCGACCAGCACCCGCAACTTCCCGAACCGCCTGGGCAAGAACTCCTTCGTATACCTGGGTTCCGCCGAACTGGCCGCCATCTGCTCGCGCCTGGGCCGCATCCCGACCAAGGAAGAGTACATGGCCGAGACCGGCGTCCTGGCCGAGCACGAGAAGACCATCTACCGCTACATGAACTTCGACCAGATCCCTGACTTCAAGGATGTGGCCGATTCGGTCGGTGTGTGATCGACAGGTGAGGAAGGACGGCCCGACCGGGCCGTCCGGCAGTATTGAGAGGCGCCCCGGATGGGGCGCCTTTTTCATTGGAGGGCAGCGCGCTGCCTCGCGCAGGTGCGTGAGCTATCATTGCCTGGGCCCAATGATGTTCACGAATATGCGCACTCAAGACTATCCCATCGATCGCAGCATAGGCTTCCTGCTCGGCAGGACCTTCCGCCGCCTGCGCCCGATCATGGAACAGCAGATCAACAGCGCCGGGATCTCGTATGGCATGTGGTTCTTCCTGCGCGCCCTGTGGGAGAAGGACGGCGTGAGCCAGCGCGAGATCGCCGAGATGGTGGGGCTGACCCAGCCCACCGCGTGGGCGGCGCTGCGCAAGCTCGAGGCGCAGAAGATGGTCACGCTGCAGCCCGACTCCGAGGACAAGCGCAAGGTGCTGGTGTACCTGACCGAGAAGGGCAGGAGCCTGGAGGAAGTGCTGCTGCCGCGCGTCGAGAACATCAACGAGGTCGCCTTGCAGGGCATCAGCAAGACCGACCTCGCGACCTTCATGCGGGTGCTGGGCCGGATAGAGACCAATATGGGGCCCGGGGAGTAAGGCCCGGTTCGCGGGCCTCGCGGGTCAGATGGCGTTGATGACGCCGCCGTCCACTTGCAGTGCCGTGCCGTTGATGTACGAGGCCCGTTCGGAGCACAGGAAGGCGACGGCTCCCGCGATGTCCTCCGGCTGCCCGAAGCGGCCCACGGGAATGCCCGCCAGCTTACCGGCCGTGTAGGCCTGGCTGTCCGCCGCCAGGTCCTGGCCGCCCTTGAAGCGGTCGGTCATGATGCGTCCGGGCACGATGGTGTTGAGCAGTACGCCGTCGGCGGCCACTTCCTTGGACAGGTACTTGAACAGTCCGTTGACGCCCGGCCGGGTGGCCACCGAGGTCACCAGGTCGGGTATCGGTTCGCGCACCGCCCGCGATTGCACGGTGACCACGCGGCCCCAGCCGCGGGCGCGCATGCCGGGCAGCGTGCGGTTCAACAATCTGAAGGCGGCGATGACCGACATCTCGAAGGCGTCGCGCAGGTCCTGTTCGTTGATGGCATCGAAGCCGCCGCGCTTGGGCGAGCCGCCGATGGAAACGAGGATGTCGATGCCGCCGTGCCGGCGTTCGGCGGCATCGACCAGCGCGTCGATGTCCTGCGCCGAGGTCAGGTCCGCGGGGATGGCCGTGACGTCGCCGCGTGCCACGGTCCGGACTTCTTCGGCCGCCAGTTCCAGTTGCTGGCGTCCGCGCGCGCACATGACGACATTCGCGCCCTGGCTGGCCAGTTCCATCGCACAGGCCTTGCCTATGCCCTTGCTCGAAGCCGTGATCAATGCCGTGCGTCCCGCGATTCCCAGATCCATGGTGTCATCCTTGCGATGGGGTGGTTGACCGCGTGCCCGTCATGCCGACAGGCTGCGGTCCAGAAATGTGCGATCCCAGACGTCTTCCAGCCGCAGCGGCGGGCGCGAGCCGTCGGCATACAGGTCGATGACCCGTTGCACGCCGGCCGCGGACGGATGGGGCTGGCGCTGGAAGCGCCGGGAGTAGAAGTCGTGGACGGCCAGCGCCTGCGCCTGGTCCAGGAAGCCAAGGTGGCGCCGCATGCTGGCCAGGACGCGCTGCGGCTGGTCGATGAACAGTTCGATGGTGCGCACATAGGCGGCCACGGCGCGCTGCACGCGGTCGGGATGCGCCCGCGCGTAGCGCCGGGTGGTGGCGACGATGGGGCCCTGGAACCGCAGTTCCTGGCCCAGGTCGGCCAGGCGGTGCAGGCCGAAAGCGACCGAACCGGCAACGCCGTAGTCGGCGGTCAGCACGCCGGCGGCGACGCCGCCGTCCTGCAAGGCCCGGTAGATGGCGGGGTAGGTGCCCAGCTCCACCAGTTCCACGTCTTTGCGCGGCAGTGCCCATTTGTCCAGCATGGCGGCGGCGCTGACGCCGGTCTGGCCCGCGATGCTGAGCACGCCGATCTTCTGTCCGATCAGTTCGCCCGGCCCGCCGATGCGGGCGGCGCCGAGCAGGTACATGGCGTTGGTCTGCTCGGCCGCCAGCAGGATGACCGGGTCGTGTCCTTCATAGACCGCCTGCACCAGCGGCACGGCGCCGAATTCGGCCAGGTCGTATTCCCCGGCGACGAGGCCGCGCACGCCCTCGGGGCCGGCGGTTTCCTCGCGCGCGATGACCAGGTCCAGCCCCTGTTCGCGGAAGACGCCGGCATCGCGGCCGATGACGCCCAGGCTTTGCGCCGTCGAGCGCAGGCCCAGCGCCAGTCGCACGGTGGGCAGCGGCGTCATCGTCCGGCTCCGTCGAAGATCGCGACCGCGCAGCCGGTGTCCCAGGCCTCGATCGGCTCGTAGGCCAGCGTGCGGGGATGGCGGTCATGGGCCGCGCCCATGGCGGCCACCCACAGCCGCACTTCCCAGGCGCCGAAGCCCGCCTCGTCCAGCCGCGCGGCGGGAATGGACAGGATCGCGTCCAGGTCGCCCCGGTCCAGCATGGACAGGAACTCGCGGTCGAACGCCTCGTCCAGCCGGTCGGCCTCGGCGGCGCCGGGAGCGTGGGACAGTCCGCCCGAACCCAGCACGCCCACGCGCAGGCCGCTGGCGTCGATGGCGGCGCGGATGGCGCGGCCCAGCTCATGGCAGCGGGGCAGGGACATCAGCGGCGGCACCTGGCAGTTCATCATGACCCAGACGACCGGAACGTCGAACGCCGGCGTGACCAGCGAGAGCGGGACGATGACACTGTGCTCCAGTTCGGTCTGCGCGGCGCCCGCCGGTTCGATGCCCCGGCCATAGGCGTGCCGCATGATCAGGTCCGCCAGGCCCGGCGCGCCGGGAACGTCCATCCTGGGCACGCCCAGCCAGTCTTCCACCGGGCCGCTGTAGCGCTCATTCAGCGAGACACAGCAGGCGGGCATGTTGCCCATGAAGAAGTTGGAGAAATGATCGGGCGCGATCACCACCATCGCGTCCAGCCTGGCCCCGGAGGCCGCCGTCTTCAGGGTGGCGGCGGCGTCGAGGAAGGCCTGCCGCTGCGCTGCGGGGGCGGCCTGGGTGAAGGCGGCGATGCCGGGCGCATGGCTCATCGCCGCGGCGAATTCTAGGGATCCCATTCAAGCCTCGCTGTGGCCGTCGAGCCGGTAGTCGCTGGAGAAATGGCGGGCGCCCTTGAGCGGGGCCAGCGCGCGTTGATAGTCGGTGCGGGACAGGCCGGCCATGCGGGAGTACGGCGCGAGCAGCAGGGGATGGACGCCCATCAGGTAGAGCCCGGCCAGGTCCGCGCCGGCCAGGGCGTCGCGCTCCGCGTTGGTCAGGTCGGCATCCCGCAGCGCGGCGCGGGGATCCGTGCGCAGCAGGGCGGCCCGGGGCTTGTCGTGCTTGAGTTCGAAGATCACTCTCTGGACCGCGTAAAGACTCATGGCGCCACCCTGAAATTAATTAGATAGCAATCTAAATTGTTTGGTGTATAGTGTCAATCAACATCGGAGCCGGGAGGTACCCGTGAGCACGATTCACCCAGATGGTCATCCATGGCGGCCAGGCGCCAGCGAAAGCGCCGCCTTGTTGCGGGCCGGCCGGCTGGCCAGCGTGGAGCTGGTCGAATCCGCCCTGGAACGGATAGGGGCGGACAATGCGGCGCTCAATGCCATCGTCGCGCAGGTCGATGCGGAATCCCTGCTGGCCCAGGCCCGCGCCGCCGACCGGCGCTATGCGGCGGGCAATCCCGGCGGCGCACTGGACGGCATCCCGCTGACGGTCAAGGACAATCTCTGGGTGCGTGGGCTGCCGGCGACATGGGGCGTGGAGGCGCTGGCCGCCTTTGTTCCCGATCACGACGAACCGGTGGTGGCCCGCGTGCGCGAGGCGGGCGCGATCATATTGGGCAAGACCAACGTCCCGCCCATGGCGCTGGCGGCCACGACCGGCAACGGCGTGTACGGCCCGACGCGCAACCCGCTGGACCCGGCCATGACGCCGGGCGGCTCCAGCGGCGGTGCCGGCGCCGCGCTGGCGTCGGGCATGGGCGCGCTGGCGCTGGCGACCGACGCGGGCGGATCGATACGGCGGCCGGCGGCCTATACCGGCACCGTCGGCTTCAAGCCCTCGGCGGGCGCGGTGCTGTCGTCCTCCGGTTTTCCCCGCACGTCGCTGGATTTCCAGGTGGTCGGCCCCATGGCGCGGTCGGTGGAGGACTGTGCCCTGCTGGCCGCGGCGATCGCGGTCGACGGGTCGCGTCTTTCCGGAGCGGGGCAGGCGGCCCGGCCCGAGTCCTGGCTGCGCGCGCGGGCACAGGCGCGGCGGGCGCGCATCGTGGCCATCGTGCCGCCCGGGCAGGGGCAGGAGCCCGTGGTCACCGCGGCGCTGAACGAATGCGTGGAGCGCATGGCGCGCGCGGGCCATCGGGTCGTCTGGCAGCCGATGCCGTACTCGGTCGCGCAGGTCGACGCCTTCTGGCTGGAGCTCATTCCGCATGGCGTGCGCGCCGCCATCGACGAACTCGGCCTGGACGAGTCCGCGCTGCCGGCCGCTCTGCGGGATCTCGCGCGGCGTTCGTCGGGCCCGTCGGCCGTGGACGTGTACCGCACGACCGCGCGCCTGCTCGATTGGCGGCAGCGCACGCGCGCGCTATGGGCCGAGGCGGACGTGGTGTTGTCCCCGGCTTCTCCCTGTCTGGCCTGGCCGCTCGATGCGCCGTATCCGGCCACCATCGATGGCCTCGAGGCGTCGCCGCGGGCCGGCGCCCTGTACGCGACGTTCGCCAACGCGGCGGGGGCGCCGTCGATCTCGGTGCCCGTGCCGTGGCATGCCGGCATCGGCATGCAGTTGACCGGGGCGCCCGGCGACGACGCGCAGTTGCTGGCCTGGGCGTGGGAATGCGAGCAGGCGATGTTGGCATGAACCGGTTTTGGTTTTTCTCTTAATAAAACGTTAGCTATCTAATTGATTGTGATGGCCGGCGTCTTGTCCGACAAGGAGGAGAAGGTGAGCGACAAGCAGGATGGTTCCGAACTCGTCCGCGGCGTGCCGCGAGGGTTGGAGCGGGGACTCAGGAACTACTGGTATCCCGTGATGCAAAGCGAGGAGCTGCCCGCCGGCAAGCCGGTCGGCGTGCGGTGCCTGGACGAAGACCTGGTGGTGTTCCGCGACGGGGCCGGCGTGCCCGGCGTGTTGTTCGACCGGTGCCCGCACCGGTACGTGCGGCTCTCCAGCGGCCGGGTGCTGGATGGGCAGCTGCAGTGCGCCTACCACGGCCTGCGCTTCGATGGCACGGGGGCGTGCACGCTGATTCCGTGGGACACGGAAGCCGGCGCCGGCCAATTGGAGAAGGCGCGCGCCCGGTCCTATCCCTGTGCCGAACTGGGCGGCTACGTCTGGGCCTACATCGGCGACACCGACCGCTTCCCCGCGCCGCCCATCGAAACGTGCGTGCCGGAGGAACTCCTGTACCCCGACCGTTTCGTGCATTTCCGGCTGCCCACCGAAGAATGGGACGCGAACTGGCTGCTGGTGATCGACGGCAGCGATGCCTATCACGCCGTCACGCTGCACATGGAGTCGCAATATCACGAAGCCGTGGCGCGCTACCTGGGCGACGGGGAAGCGGGCGCCGCGCAGAAGCTGACGCCCCTGGAAGACCGGCGGGTGAAGATCGTCGAGACCGACGGCCATGGCCTGCGCGGCATCTCCGTGGACCTGGAAGGGAACATGCTGGACCACGGGCATGGCCTGGACAGGATCCAGGGCGAGCGCTTCAACCTGCCGGGCCTGGTGTCCAACGTGCTGCGGCCCAAGGCCGACGCCGCGCCCTATGTGTCGCGGCTGTTCCAGGTGCCCATCGACTATCACCGCACGCGGCTTTTCCGCTACGCGGCGTGGCGTGCCGACACGCCGGACGCGCGCGAGCGGCTGGCGCGGCATTTCGAAAGCGTGGTCAAGCCCAGACAGCTCAAGACCTCGGCCGAGGACCGCGAGATGGCGCGCGTGGCGGGCGATCTGGTGGAGTCCCGCGCGAACGAGATCCTGTTCGGTCCGGACCGCGACATGATCCGGATCAGGCGGCGTATTGCGGCGGCGTTCGAGGCACAGCAGACTGACGGTCTTCGCGCGCCCGCCGACGAGCCGACGCCCGCGCCGGCCACCTTGGTGTTTCCGGTCTGAGCAGGGTAGTGGCGGTACCGTCTGGCGGCGGCGGTCCTGGCGGACCGCCGGCCGTGTCTTCCGAAGTGCACCCGGCTGCCCGCAGGGGAGCCGCATGGCGTCTAGCAGAGGTGGAGCATGAAGAAGCTTGTGGCAGTCCTGGGAATGGGAATCGCGGCCGTGCTGGCCTGTCCGGCGCAGGCGCAGGGGTCCGCCGACTATCCGGCAAGAGCGGTGACGCTGGTCATGCCCTACAGCGCGGGGACGGGCATCGACACCGCCACGCGGGCGCTGGCCGAGAAGCTGCGCGTGGGGATGAAGGCGCCGTTCATCGTGCAGAACAAGGTGGGCGCGGGCGGCAACATCGGCAGCGAGTTCGTCGCGCGCTCGGCGCCGGACGGGTACACGCTGCTGGTGGTGGCCAACACGCTGGCCATGAACCCCAGCCTGTACAAGAACCTGCCCTACGACCCGGTCAAGGACTTCGCTTCCGTGGGACTGCTGTTCAAGGGGGCGATGGTGCTGGTGGCCTCCAGCAAGGTGCCCGCCCGCAACCTCGCGGAGTTCATTGCGGCCGCCGCGAAGGCGCCCGGCCAGTACAACTACGCGTCGTCCGGCGTCGGCACGCCGCAGCACCTGGCCATGGAACTGCTCAAGGAGGCGACGGGCATGAACATCGTGCACATTCCCCACAAGGGGGCGGGCGAAGCCGTGACGGCCATCGCCGGCGGGCAGGTGGAAGTGGGCTTCGTGCCCATCCAGTCGGCGCTGACGCAGATCGAGGCCGGCAAGATGCACGCCCTGGCGGTATCCAGCCCCGTGCGGCAGGCGGCCCTGCCCAACGTGGCGACGGTGGCCGAGTCGGTGGGCAAGCCCTTCGACGTCGATCTCTGGTATGGGCTGTTCGCGCCGGCGGGTACGCCCCCGGCCGTCGTCGACAGGCTGCATCGCCAGATGCAGGCGGCGCTGGCCGAGCCGGACATGCAGCAGAGCCTGAAGGCCCAGGGCATGACGAGCGCGGTCAGCACGCCGGCGGAGTTGAACGCGCTGGTACGCACGGACCTGGCGCGCTGGGCCCGCGTGATCGAGTCCCGCGGCATCGCTGCAAATTGAGGATCCCCTTCCACGCCTATCGTCTCAGTATGTGAGAAATTCCGTTGACGCCGGGTAACCGGCGCGGGATAGTTCGCCCAACAGGAATGACACGCCATGGGTGGAACGAAACAATGGAATTGGGCGCATCGCTGCATCATCTGCATTTGACCTCGCCGGACCCGCGGCGGCTCGCGGACTTCTATGCCCGCACGCACGGCCTGGCCGCCGGCGCGCAGGCCGGCCGCTGGGTGTGCGCGGCGCCGGGACGCACGCTGGTGCTGTCCGACGGGCCGGCCAACCGGCTGGAATACGCGCTGTTCGGCTTCGCGGACGCCGGCCGCTGGCAGGCCTTCAAGGACCGCGTCGGCGCACGGGCCACGGCCGAGGTGCCGACGCTGCCCGTGGCCTGCGATGACGCGCTGGCCGTGCGCGACCCCGACGGCAACCTGATCGTGTTCGCGCTGCGCCCCGGCGCGCCCGCGGGCGTGCCGGCCCGCGACGCGTTGCCCGGTGCCCATTTGCAGCACTTCGCGCTGCGCACCCTGGACCCCGCGCCCATGCTGGCCTTCTACGAAGGCGTGCTCGGCTTCACGCTGTCGGACCGCGTCCAGGACGACGAGGGCGTGCTGCGCGCCTGCTTCCTGCGCACCGAAAGCCTGCACCACGCGCTGGCGCTGTTCCGCGCCCCCGTGCGCTGCTTCGACCACCAGTCCTTCGAGACCACGTCGTGGGACGACATGAAGGCATGGGGCGACCATATGGCCTCCATCCGCGAGGCCATCGTCTGGGGCATCGGCCGCCACGGTCCCGGCAACGACGTGTTCTTCATGGTGCGCGACCCGGACGGCAACCTGGCCGAGATCTCGGCCGAGATCGAGGTCTGCCCGCCGGATCGCCCCGCGGGGGTGTGGGTGCACGAAGAGCGCACCCTCAACCTCTGGGGCAAGGCCATCATGCGCGATTGAGGCCATCGTGTCCGAACGCCTGCTGCGCATACTCGAATCCTTCGACCTCAGCCGCCCGGTGCGCAAGCCGGCCCAGCTCATGGACGAGCTGGGCGTGTCGCGCGCCAGCATCTACCGCGACCTGAAGGCGCTGGAGGAGGCCGGCCTGCTAGAACGGGTGGCCGACCGGGGTTATGCGCTGGGCCCGCTGATCGTCGAGCTGGACCGCCAGATCCGGCTGGCCGATCCGCTGCTGCAGGCGTCGGGCACGCTGCTGCGCAAACTGGCGGCCGAGACCGGCGGCACCGTGCTGCTGTGCCGCGTGCATGGCGACAAGGTCCTGTGCATCCACCAGGAGATGCCCTTGGACCCGGTGACGCCTGTCAGCTATGAACGCGGCCGCGCGATGCCCCTGTACCGGGGCGCGACCTCCAAGGTCATCCTGGCGCACCTGCCGCGCGCCGAACTGGAGCGGCTGTGGCACCGCGACCGCGCCACCATCGTCGCGGCCGGGTTCCCGTCCGGCCTGCAAGGCTTCCTGGCCGAGCTGGAGCCGCTGCGCGAGGCCAAGGCCTGCGTGACGCACAGCGAGGTCGACGCGGGCATGGCCGGCCTGGCGGTCGCCCTGCTGGACGGGCCGCGCGTGCTGGGCAGCCTGAGCGTCGTGATCCCGCTGGCCCGGCTGCCCGCGGCGCGCAGCAAGACCGTGTTGTCCAAGGTCTTCTCGGTCGCGTCCTCCATCGAATCGACCCTCGAAAACGAACGTCTGCGGGCTCGCAGCAAAAGATAGCAATCATGCACGCAACCTCCCACTATCCGGTCATCGTCCTCGGTGCCGGCCCGACCGGCTTGACCCTTGCGAACCTGCTCGGTGGCTACGGCGTCCGCACGCTGCTGCTGGAACGCAATGCCTCGACGGTGGACGAGCCCCGCGCGGTGTCGATCGACGACGAGAGCCTGCGGACCGCCCAGTCGGCCGGATTGATCGACGAGATCCTGCCGTCCATCGTCCAGGGCTACGGGGTCCATTACTTTTCGTGGTCCGGGCGCGAGTTCGCGCGTATCGAGCCGCAGTCGACCGAATACGGCTACCCCAAGCGCAACGCCTTCCGGCAGGCCGTGCTGGCGGCGCAACTGTGCGAGGGCCTGGATCGCTTTGCGCACGTCGAGAAGCGGTTCCGGCATGAGTTGCGGCGCTTCGAGCAGGTGGGCGACAAGGTGGTGCTGGAAATCGACCACGCCGGCACGCCGGTCACGCTGAGCTGCGACTGGCTGGTCGCGTGCGACGGCGGCCGCAGCGGCGTGCGCGAGCAACTGGGCATCCCGCTGTCGGGCGACACCTTCGCCGAGAAATGGCTGATCGTGGACCTGCTCGACCGCAAGACGCCCTTTCGCCATACCCGCACCTACTGCGATCCGGTCCGGCCGGCCATCCGCCTGCCGGGTCCGCAGGGCACGGTGCGCTACGAATTCATGCTCAAGGAAGGCGAGACCGCCGAGTACGTGCTGGACGAGGCCCGCCTGCGCGGCTGGATCCGCGAGCGCGAGCCGCTGGACGAGGGCCTGCCCATCGCCCGCAAGGTGGTCTACACCTTCCATGCCCGCCTGGCCGAACGCTGGCGCGACGGGCGGGTGCTGCTGGCGGGCGATGCGGCGCACCTGACGCCGCCGTTCGCGGGCCAGGGCATGAACAGCGGCCTGCGCGACGCCACCAACCTGGCCTGGAAGCTGCACGCCGTGGTGCAGGGGCGGTGCGGCCCGGCGCTGCTCGACACCTACGAGATGGAACGCAAGCCGCACGCCTGGGCGCTGATCGAGATGGCGATACGCATCGGCCGGTACATGCAGCCGAAGTCGCGCCTGGAAGCCATGGCCGCGCAATGGGCGCTCAAGCTGTGCAGCCTGTATCCGCCGGCGCGCGACTATGTGCTGCAACTCAAGTTCAAGCCCAAGCCGCGTTTCGGGGAAGGCTTCTTCGTGCCTTGCCAGGCGCCCGATACGGCGATCAAGGCGGGACAACTCTTGCCGCAGCCCCGCGTGGAATGGCCCGGCGGCCAGCGCCGGCTGCTGGACGAGGTGCTGGGCCCCGGCTTCGCCTGCCTGAGCCGGGCGGGCCAGCCGCCGGACCCGGAGCTCGAAAGCTGGATGGCCGGCATGGACGTCCGCCGGATCGAACTGGTGGCCGCCGAGGACGACTTCCCCTGGCCCGAGGCGCCGGAGCGCCTGGTCGTGCGCGACTGCGAAGGCGTCCTGACGCGGGTGATGGCCGAGGCCGGCGCGCAGGCCATGCTGGTCCGGCCCGATCGCTACGTGCTGGCCTTCCTGCAGGGCGGCAGGAACGATGCGGCGCCGCTGCGGGCGCTGCTGGACCGCTATCGGGCATAGCGGCAGGCCCCGCCGCCGCGGGGCTGTCTACCAGGCGATCTGGCTCATCGGGTCGCCGTCTTCCTCGCGTCCCCCCACCAGTTCTTCGGCGATCTGGTCCCGCACCCAGCGGTGCAGCGGGCTCAGGTGCGTGCGGACGTGCCAGGCCATCGCGAACTCGAATTTCGGCAGCGTATAGGGCAGCGGATAGCTCTTGAGCGTGGACATCATGCCGCGCGCCAGCGAGGTCGGAAACACCGAGACGAAGTCGGTGTTGCGCAGTACGCGCTCGGCCACGAGAAAGCTCGGCACCGACACGACGGTCTGCCGCGACAGGCCCATATCCTTCAGGATCTCGTCGGTGACGTCGTCGAACTCCCCGCCCAGGGGCAGCACGATCACGTGCCGCATGGCGACGAAATCCTTGAGCGTCAACTGCTTCTTCCGGTAGGGGTGGTCCCAGCGCATGGCGCAGACGAAGGTTTCGTCGTGCAGCGGGCGCACGTGCAGCCGGTCGGGAAAGGCCGAGCGGCGCGAGATGATGAGATCCACCTGGCCCGAGGCCATGTGCTGCTCGACGTCCGGCACCGTCGAGCGGTTCGCGGTGACGAAGCCTATCTGCACGCCCGGCGCCATATTGGCGAGATTGCCGAACCACTTGGCCAGCCGGCACTGGGTCGCGTCGTTGGTGCCGATCAGGATGCTGCCCTGCGCGGTCCTGGGATCGAAGTGGTCCGGTTGGACCAGCGTCCGGAAACCGTCCAGCAGTTCGGATAGCCGCGGGGCAAGCTCCAGCGCCCGCGGCGTGGGCGTCATCCCCCGGGCGCCGGGAATCAGCAGGGGATCGTCGAACATGCGCCGCAGCCGCACCAGTTGCGCGGACACGGCCGGCTGGCTGCTGTTGAGCTTGACCGCCGCCTTGGTGACGTTCAACTCGTTGAGCAGGGTCTCCAGGGTCAGGAGCAGGTTCAGGTCTACGCGGCCAACCATAATCCAATCCTTATGCCAACAATTCGGCTTATTGATTTCAATTATGCCTTCAAAAGGCGCAATATTCCTACACGGTCAATCAAGCAATTAGCACATACCCTTGATTCAGGCTGAAAGATCAACGAGAAAAACGGAGTTCATCATGAAGACCTTTGCATATACCGCCCTGATTGCCGCTTCCCTCATCGGCGCCGCCGCGCATGCCGACCAGGGCAACAACTACGGCAACGATTTTCCCCCTCCCGGGATCTCGACCACACATGAACTGACCCGCGCGCAAGTGCTGGCCGAACTGGCCGAGGCCAAGGCCAATGGCGGCATCGTCTACGGCCAGGAAGGCTTCCCCGACCAGACGGCCCAGCAGGCTTCGACGGTCAGCCGGGCCCAGGTGGTCGAGGAACTCAAGCGCGCCGAACTGGCCCGCCGCGCGGGCGGCCCGGGCGAATACCCGAACAACCTGTAAGCCACGCCGCGGCCCGGCCGGGGCCGCATCCCCGGCCGGGCCGCGTCTGACCAGATCCTGGAGTTCCCGTCATGAAAGCCCAAGTCTTTTCCTTTGCCGCCGCGGCGCTGATCGGCCTGGCAAGCGTCTCGGCCCATGCCGCGTCGGCCCGGCCGGACCTGCTGGGTTCGCCGGTCACCGTCCAGAGCGCCGAGCGCGCCATCGCGTTGAACGACGGCACGCGCTACGTCAACGTGCAGTACGGCGAAACCGTGCGCTTCGACGTCGACGGCAAGAGTTTCGCCGTGAAGTTCGACGGCATCCGCGGCGCGTTCGACCTGAACGACCTGGCACCCGCCGGCGTGCTGAACCACACCATCAGGGCCTACGTCAGTCCGTCCCCCCTGGACGAGCGCAGTCTCTGATTCCCTCCCGCACCGCGCCATCCCATCCGGACGGCGCGTAGCCCGCAGGCCATCCGCCTGCGGGCTTTTTTTACGCCGGACGGCTATTCGAAGCGATAGCCGATGTTCGTCAGCAACAGCGTGTCGGACTTCTTCACCCCAGGCTGCGGATTGCTCATGTAGCGGTTCGACAGCGTGACCTTGAGCTCGATCTTCTTCGTGATGGACGTGGTGATGCCGGCGTCGAACTGGATACGGTACTCGCCGCCGTCGCTGATGTTGGGGTAGAGCGCCAGGCGCTGGTTGAGCGAGGTCGTGTCCGAGATCATGTGGGTGGATTCCTCCCCCAACAGCAGTTCGGTCGAGTTGCGGGTCTCGGTGGTGAAGCGTTCGTGGTTGTACGCCAGGCCGGTGAATACGTCGAAGATCGTCTTCTCGGTCTTGATGATGTGCCGCCCGACACCGGCCGCGGCCACGCCGCGCATGTCCAGTTCCTGCAGCTTGTCGTGTTCGATGTCCAGCGAGCCGAAGCCGAAGGTGCGGTCGGTGATGTCGCGGTCGTACTTGCCGCCCATGCGCAGCAGGTTGGCGGTTTCGCTGCTGCTGCCGTTTTCCTTCTTGGTGCCGTAGAGCGCGGTCAGCGTGAAATTCAGGCGGTCCCGGTCCGTGGCGCGACCCGCGTTGGCGCCCAGGTTGAACGAGGTGGAGTCGGTGTTGCCGGAAGCCAGGCTGGCGCCGGCGTTGATGGAACCGCGCCACTTGCCGTCGGTTTTCAGCGGCGCCTGCGCCCAGGTTGGAGCGGCGGCCAGAGCGAAGGCCAGGGGGGCGATATGTCGGGTCTTGAACATCGATGCGTTCTCCTTATTGCACCAGGCCGCATGGCGCGCATGCGGCGGGACATCCTCAATGACGGGTTGCCATTCGGAGTGGGGTTGGACGAGTCCGCGGCCGGCTGGGGCGGGGCTCGAAGGGAGTGCGTCGCGAGACGCGGTCGGACACGGAAGCGCGGCGCGGCCGCGTTCCGGGTGGGGCGTGCCGCAATCAGGGCGCGCCGCCTGGGCGACGATGCGCCCAGGCGTCACCATACACCGCCCATGTGGCCGGTGCCAACGTAGAATGGCGTGATCGCTCATTCCGGCGCATGCCTTTTCGCTTCATGGATGTCATCGTTTCGCTCTGGGACCGGCTGGTGGCGTGGTTCACCGCCTCCGACACCCCCGCCCAGCTCGTGGTGTCGCTGGTGGTGCTGCTTGCCGCCATGTTCGCCACGCGCGCCACCACGCGCTATTACCGGGGCAAGGGCTCGGGCTCGACCGAGGAACGCCGCACCAGCTACCTGACCGTGCGCAACAGCATCGTCATCGTGACGATGCTGCTGATGCTGTTCATCTGGGGCGGCCAACTGCGCCATTTCGCGCTGTCGGTGGCGGCGCTGGCCGCGGCGGTGGCCATCGCCAGCAAGGAATACGTGATGAGCGCCCTGGGTTCGCTGATGCGCGCGACCCAGCGGACCTATGCGGTGGGCGACGTGATCGAGATCAACGGCATGAAGGGCGAGGTGCTGACCATCGATCTGTTCACCACCGCGCTGCTGGAACAGACGTCGTCGGGCCTGGTCACGGGCCGGGTCTGCCGTTTCCCCAACATGATGCTGCTGCTCAACCCCGTGCGCACGATCTCGGCCATGGGCACTTTCGTGCTCGAGTCGGTGCGGGTGCCGCTGGAGCCGGGGGACGACATTCCCGCGGCCCAGGAACGGCTGCTGCGGGCGGGCAGGGACGTGTGCGAGCCCTGGCTGGAACAGGCCGACGTGCATTTCCGCCACATCGAAGGCGCCTACCTGATCGCGCTGCCCGCCAGCGAGCCGCTGGCCGTGATCGAGCCGGTGGATCCCAAGCGGCTCGACGTGGTGCTGCGCTTTCCCTGCCCCAGCAACCGGCGCGTTCGCACGGGCCAGGAGGTGCTGGCCCACTACTACCGGCAATTGCAGGAGCGGGCGGCGGAAGGCTGAGCCCGGCGCTGTACACTGGCGCCTGTAGCGTCGTTCCCGTCATGACCCAAGCCACTTCTTCCCAAGCGGACATCCTCGTCGTCGGCACCGGCATCGCCGGGCTGGCCGCCGCGCTCGCGCTGGCTCGCCAGGGTTTGCGCGTGGGCCTGCTAGGGCCGCGCGCGCCCTTGCCGGCGCCCGAGGCGGACAGCTTCGATCCGCGCGTCTACGCGCTGTCGCCGGCCAGCCGCGACCTGCTGGCGGACCTGGGGATCTGGGATGCCCTGCCGGCCGAGCGCATCACCGGCGTGCGGCGCATGGAAATCCTGGGCGACCGGCCCGTCTGGGGCGATCGCCCCGGCCGGCTCGGGCTGTCGGCGTGGCAGGCCGGTTGCGACCACCTGGCCTGGATCGCCGAATCGCGTGAACTGGAGCGGGTCCTGCGGCAGGCCGTGCAGTGGTCCGGCATACGCTGGACCACGGAAGATTTCGTCGGGCTCGAAGCCGGGCGCGCCGCCGATGGCGTGACCCTGCGTACGTCCGGCGGCCAGGCCCTGCGGGCGCGGCTGGCGGTGGCGGCCGACGGGGCCGACTCGAAATTGCGCGAGGCCGCGGGGCTGTCCGCCCAGCGGTCGGCCTATGGGGCGACCGGCGTCGTCGTGCACCTGGGCGCGGAGCTGCCGCATCAGGAGTGCGCCTGCCAATGGTTCACGCCCAACGGCGTCCTGGCCCTGCTGCCCATGCCCGACACCCGGGACGGACCGCAGGTCTCGATGGTATGGTCGATGCCGGCCGCGCAGGCCGCCGCCCTGCTGGCGCTGCCCGAACCGGACCGCGCGCGGGCGCTGGAGACCCGGCTGGCGGCGGCCACCGGGGGCCGGCTGGGCGCGCTGCGCGTGCGCAGTCCGCTGTTCGGTTTTCCGCTGGTCTTGCAACACTGTCCCCAGCTTGCCCACCGCGGCGTGGTCCTGCTGGGCGATGCCGCCCATGTCGTGCATCCGCTGGCCGGCCAGGGCCTGAACCTTGGCCTGGGGGACGTGAAGGCGCTGGCGCAGGTACTGGGCGGCCGCGAGCCGTTCCGTACCGTCGACGATCCGCGCCTGCTGCGCCGCTACGAGCGGGCGCGCGCAGAACCGCTGCTGGCCATGCGCGCCGTCACCGACGGGCTGTTCCATCTGTTCGGCGCCCAGGCGGCGCCGGTCGCGTGGCTGCGCAACGCCGGGCTGGACCTGGTGGACCGCATGCCCTTGCTCAAGCGTATGCTGGTCAATGGCGCCTCGGGTACAGGAACTCGCGCCTGACGGGCGCGGTCCGATTGTTTAGGAGATTCGATGAAACGCATGCTGACTTCCCTGTTGCTGACCGCGGCCATGGCCGCGCCCGTGTCCATGGCGTGGGCGCAAGCGGCGAACAAGGGCGCCCCCACGACCGAGGAAGCGGTCAAGCAGCGCTTCGTGCAGCGTTTCGGCGAAGTGGGCGTCGAGGGCGTGTCCCGCACCCCCTACGGCCTGTACGAGGTGCGCATCGGCGGCGAGCTGGTCTACACCGACGAGAAGGTCAGCTTCGTGCTGGACGGCAACCTGATCGACGCCTCGACCCGCAAGAACATCACGCGCGAGCGCAAGGAACAACTGCTGGCCGTGAAGTTCGACGAACTGCCGCTGAACCTGGCCATCAAGCAGGTGCGCGGCAACGGTTCGCGGCGCATCGCCTTGTTCGAGGATCCCAACTGCGGCTACTGCAAGCAGTTGCGCCGGTCGATGGAAGGCATCGACAACGTCACCATCTATACCTTCCTCTATCCCATCCTGTCGCCCGATTCCACCGTCAAGTCGCAGGCGGTGTGGTGCGCGCCGGACAAGGGCAAGGCCTGGGACGAATGGATGCTGAACGGCAAGGCGCCCAAGGCCGCCAGCTGCGACGCGCCGCTCAAGGAATTGCTGGCCCTGGGCAAGAAGCTGCAAGTCACCGGCACCCCCACCATCATCTTCGGCGACGACACCCGGGTGGGCGGCGCGATTCCCGCCGAACGGCTGCGCCAGAAGCTCGATTCCCTGGGCAAGGCCAGCTAGCGTCGACAGGCCGGTCCGGCCCGGCCCCCGGCGTTCAATTGGGGCGCAGGCCCGCCTTGGCGATGAACCGGGTCCAGGTGTCCAGCTCGGACCGGATCAGCGTCCCGAATTCGGCCGACGTGTGAGGTTCGGCGGGCGTCATGCCCAGTTCGCGGACCTGCCTGAGTACCTCGGGCTGCGCCATGATGCGGGCCAGCTCGGCATGCCATTTGGCGATCACCGCGGCCGGCGTGCCGGCCGGCGCGACCAGTCCTTCCCACTCCTTCATCCTGAAGCCGCGCACGCCGCTTTCCTCCAGCGTGGGGACGTCGGGCAGCGTGGCCAGGCGCGTGGGGCTGGTCACCGCCAGCGCGCGCAGCTTGCCCGCCTTGACCAGCGGCACGGCCACCGACGAAGTGGCGAACATGGCCGAGACGTCGCCCGACAGCAGGCCCTGCACCGCCTCGGCCGGTCCTTTGTAGGGCACGTGCAGCATGTCCGCGCCGACGAATTGCGCGAAGCCTTCGCCGATCAGGTGCGCGGGGGAGCCGTTGCCGCCCGATGCGTAGGTCACCGTGCCCCGCGCGCCCCTGGCCCGCGCGATCAACTGGTCCAGCGTGGCGATGTCCGATCCTTGCGGCACGGCCAGCACGTTGTAGATCCAGACCAGGTTGGAGATGGGCGCGAAGGCGTTGGCGGTGTCGTAGGGCACCTTGCCGAACAGCGCGGGCAGCACCGTATGGGTCAGGAACATCATGCCCATGGTGTAGCCGTCGGGCTGGGCCTGCGCCACGGCGGCCAGCCCTATCATGCCGGTGGCTCCGGGCCGGTTCTCGACCACCACGGGCTGGTGCCAGGCCGCCTGCAGGCGTTCGCCCACCAGGCGCGCCAGCACGTCGGGCGGGCTGCCGGGTGGCAGGGGCACGATGATGCGCATCGGCCGGGACGGGTAGTCCTGGGCACAGGCCGGGCCCGAGGCCAGGGCGGCCGTCAGCAGGGCCGCGAATACGCTACGTAACAG
Organism: Pigmentiphaga kullae; assembly: GCF_004216695.1. Taxonomy (GTDB): domain Bacteria; phylum Pseudomonadota; class Gammaproteobacteria; order Burkholderiales; family Burkholderiaceae_B; genus Pigmentiphaga; species Pigmentiphaga kullae. Next base: position 29,172 of record NZ_SGXC01000001.1, on the reverse strand, counting down.
GGGCATGGCTGGACACTCCGTGGAAGAGGCAACCGGGGCGGTCTCAGGCGGCGGCCGAGACCGGGGGCAGGAAGACGACGTCGTACTCGCGGGCCGTCCGCACGACCTCGGCGGGGTTCGACATATTGTGGATGCGCTGGTAGAGCTCGACCAGCTTGCCGGAGGGGGCGGCCCAGAACAGCGCCGTCGCGGGCGCGCCGGAGTTGTTGTAGAAGGCGTGCGGGATGCCGCGCGGCATGCGCACCAGGTCGCCCGCGCCGGCGGTCTGCCTGCTGCCGTCCAGGATGAGGTCGATGCGGCCGGCCAGCACGAAGATGTATTCGTCCTGGTGGGGATGCACGTGCGGCGGCACGAAGGTCTCGACCGGGAAGGTGGCGTGCCACGAGAAGCTGTCCTCGGACATCTGCTTGGGCACGTACACCTGGCCGAGGATGTTCCACGACACGCCGTCGATGCCGGTGTGGGCGCGGGTGATGGCGGGGGTTTCGTTCCTCATTGCGGGACTCCCTGCTTGCCCGTCAGGCGATCGAGGGTCGATCTGACGAGCGGGTTGGTGGACGAGAACCGGGGCTTGAACGACTGCCGGGCGCGGGCCAGGTCGTCTTCGTCCCAGTAGCCGATCAGGATGCCGCCCTCGGAGATGCGCGGCTGGACTTCCACCGATTCGATCGCGGCGTCCGGCACGGTCACGCGCTGGCGGGGCCGCAGCGCCCAGCGGAACAGGGCCTCGTGCAGGCGTTGCCGTGCCTGTTCGTGTTCGGGGGCCTGCGAGGCGCCCAGGTCCACGAACTCGTCGGGGTCGGAAGCGAGGTCGAACAGCATGGGCCGGTAGCCCTCGAACACCACGTATTTCCAGCGTCCGTCGAAGATCATGCGCATCCAGGCGTCGCGCGGGGCGGTGCCCAGTTCGATGCGGGCGTCCTGGAAGGCGTAGTCGTATTCGCACACCACTTCGCGCCGCCAGTCGGCCGGGCGCTGGCCGAACAGCAGCGGGCGCAGCGAACGGCCGTCCATGACGTGGGGCACCGGCGCGCCGCCACAGACGTCGAGGAAGGTGGGAGCCAGGTCCACCGCCTCGACCAGGTCGGCGCAGCGGGTGCCGCGCGTGGCGTCGGCGCGGGGGTCGGGGTCGTACACGATCAGCGGCACGCGGATGACCGGTTCGTGGAACAGGTCCTTTTCCCCCATCCAGTGGTCGCCCAGGTAGTCGCCGTGGTCGGAGGTGAACACGATCATGGTGGAATCCATCAGGCCCGCTTCCTCCATGAACGAGAACAGCACGCCCATCTGGTCGTCGATCTGCTTGATCAATCCCATGTAGGCGGGGATCACCGCCTCGCGCACGCCGTCCTGCGAGAAGGTGCGCGACACGCGGTGCTTCATCATGGCGGCGTACACGGGATGCGGATCGCGGCGTTCGGCCTCGCTGCGCACCACCGGCGGCACGTCCTGCGGGCCGTACATCGAGGCGTAGGGCTCGGGCACGATGTAGGGCCAGTGCGGCTTGATGTACGACAGGTGCAGGCACCAGGGCTGGTCGCCCGCTTCCCGCATGAAGTCCATGGCCCGCCGGGTCATGTAGGGAGTTTCGGAGTGCTGCTCGGGTACGCGCGCGGGCAGCCGCGAATACTTCAGGAACCAGCCCGAGCGCGCCTGTCCGTCGCTGTCGGTGCCGGTGTTGGCCCAGGCTTCCCAGGGGTTGTCGCCGTCGCAGCCGTTGCGCCGCAGGTAGTCGCTGTAGGCGGGGTCGGGGTCGTGGCCCGAGTAGGGGTGGATGCCGTCGTCGCGCTCGTAGGGGTCGAAGCCGCATTCGCCTATCCGCACGCCCACCGTCGAATCCGGGTCTATGCCCAGGCGGGACATGCCGGCAAGATCGGCGCGCATGTGGGTCTTGCCCACCAGCACCGAGCGTACGCCCAGCGGCCGCAGGTGGTCGCCCATGGTCATTTCGCCGGCCTTGAGCGGCACGAAGTTCCAGCTCGCGCCATGGGCCTGGACGTAGCGCCCGGTGTAGTAGCTCATGCGCGAGGGGCCGCAGACCGGCGACTGCACGTAGGCCCGTTCGAACAGCATGCCGCGCGCGGCAAGACGGTCCAGGTTGGGGGTCATCAGGCGTTTGTGCCCATAGCACGACAGGTAGTCGGCCCTGAGCTGGTCGCACATGATGAAGAGAATGTTCTTCACGCGCTTGGACAATTGCGACTCCCGGAGTAAGGTTTGGCCGTTCTCGTTACGGGCCATCCTAGGCTTCGCGGCGCGGACATGCTCTTCGCTTTTTTTGATATCGATTACTTGGGGTTATCACCCTCCGGACGATGCGCCTCCAACAATTGCAGCTCCTGCTCGTGCTGGCCCAGACCGGCAGCCTGCGCGCCTCGGCCGAGATGCTTCACGTCTCGCAGCCGGCCCTGACCAAATCGCTGCGCCAGCTGGAAGACGAGTTCGGGACCACGCTGGTGCTGCGCACCGCCAAGGGGGTGCGGCTGGCGCCGGCGGGCGAGATGCTGGCCGCCCGCGCCGCTACCGTGATGCGCGAACTGGGGCGCGCGCGCGAGGAGATCGCCTGGCACACCGAGCATGCCCAGGCCAGCGTCACCGTGGGGCTGTCGCCCGGCGGGGCCATCCTGCTGGGGCCCGGCGCCCTGGCGCGCTTCCGGGCGCGCTGGCCGCAGGTGCGCATACGGCTGGTCGATACGCTGTATCCGCGCATGTTCGCGCAATTGCGCGCCGGGGAACTGGATCTGGCGATCGGGCCGCTGCCGGTGGAAGGCGCGCGGCGCGACCTGGCGATCCATCCCATCTTCACGAGCCGGAACCTGATCGCCGCCCGCCGCGGCCATCCGCTGGCGGACCGCACCCGGCTGGCCGATCTTGTCCAGGCCGCTTGGGTGCTGACGGGGCCGGCGGGCGGGCCGGGCGACCCGCGGCGGATGGACTTCGAGTCGCGCGGGCTGCCCGCGCCCGACGTGCGCCTGGAGTGCGAGTCGTTCTCGACGCTGCTGGCCATCCTGCCGGACCTGGACATCCTGGGCGTCGTGCCCGAGGGATTCTTCCAGCGGCATGGCCCGGCGATGAATCTCGTGGCCCTGCCCATCGCGGACGACCTGCCCGCGACCACCATCCACCTGGTGGCGCGGGCGGACGCGCCGCTGACCGTCCCGGCCCAGCGACTGTACGAAGCGTTCGAGCAGGAGGCGCGCGGCCTGCGCGCCGACGTGCAGCCGGCGCGCGTCCGGCGGCGCAGGGCTTAGCGCGCCGGCGCGGGCACCCCTTCGTTCTTCGGCCACAGCACCCACAGCCGGGTCGGCTGCTTCATGCGGCCGGCCATTTCCCCGGCCTCGTCGCCGAATCCCCAGAACAGATCCACCCGGGCCGGGCCCTTGATGGCCGTGCCGGTGTCCTGGGCCAGGGCCACGACGTTCATGGGCTGGCGCGAGGCCGGCTGGGTGGTCGACAGGAACACCGGGCTGCCCAGCGGCACGATGGACGGATCCACGGCCAGCGAACGATGCGGCGTCAGGGGCAGCCCCATGGCGCCGCGCGGGCCTTCGGACGGATCGGCCACGGCTTCCTCGCGGAAGAACACCACCGCCGGGTTGGCGTTGAGCATTTCCTTGACGCGCGCCGGGTTGCGCTGGGCCCAGGCCCGGATGCCCTGCATCGAGGCCTGCGCCGGCGTCAGTTCCCCCTTGTCGATCAGCCATTTGCCGATCGACACGTAGGGATGGCCATTGTGGTCGGCATAGGCCACGCGTATGGTGCTGCCCTGGCCGGGGCCGGTGTCCAGCACCGCGCGGCCCGTGCCCTGGACCTGCAGGAAGAAGGCGTCGACCGGGTCATTGACCCAGACGATGGCGGGCGGCTGGCGCTCGGGGCGTTCGATCTCGCCTCGGGTGTCGTAGGGCACGACGCGCCTGCCGTCCAGCTTGCCCCGCACGCGCTTGCCCACCAGCTCCGGATACAGGCCGCCCAGGTCTATGGTCAGCAGATCGGCCGGGACCGCGTAGAGCGGCCACTGGTAGGCGCCGCCGCGCTCGCGCGAGGCGTGGACCAGCGGCTCGTAGTAGCTCGTGGCCAGGCCGGAGGCGATTTCGCTGCCCGGACCTCGCACCGACCAGGGCTGCAGCCAGTGCTCCATGAAGGCGCGCACCTGGTCGGCCGCGGGCGTGGGCGGCAGTTCGCGCGCGGCGGCGCAGGCCTGCTGCCAGGCATAGGGGTCGGCCATGGGCGGGGCGGTATTGGAGACCGGCCGGCCGGTGCGCAGGATGATGGACCGGCAGTTGGCCAGGAACGGGCGCCAGACGGCCTCGACCGTATCGGTCCGCCAGCCGGGCAACTGCTGCCAGGATCCGCGCACGAAATGCTTGCTGCTCTGCAAGGCCGGTTTGCTGGCGGGCCGGGGGACGGGCGCGGGCAGCGGCCGGGCGCTGTCGGGTACGGGGGCCGGCGCAGCCGTGGCCGGCGGGGCGGTCACGACGGGCTGGGACGGCGCCGTGCCCGCGTCCGGCAGGGGCTGCACCGTGCCGGACGGCTGCGCGCATCCGGCCACCGCCGCGGCCAGCGCGAGCGCGGGCAGGGGGAAGCGGTTAAATTGGCGGTAATGCCAGTTTCTGGCAATGAACTCGCGAAGGGACATTATGTGGTTGCTCCTGCTGGAAGCGTTCCTGGCGCTTTCCATACTCATATTTATCGTGGTGTGGACCATGCGAGGCAGGCGGAATCCGCCGGCTGCGCGCTCCGCGCATCCTCCGGCCGAGCCGGATCCATCGCAGCCCGGATCCCCATCGTCGCAGCCCGGAAGGGATGCCCGGGAGCAGTAGGGAGTCTCATATTCCAGAGCGCCGCGCGTAGGGGGGAGCCTCACTCATCAGTGCAACGTCCGGGGCATGGCCAGGACGAATTCGGGGATGTCGACCTCGAAGGGCATGCCGTTCTCGCCTACGCAGTGATAGGTGCCGCGCATGGTGCCCACCGGGGTCGAGAGCGGGCAGCCGCTGGTGTATTCGAAGCTTTCGCCGGGCTGCAGCAGGGGCTGCTGGCCCACGACTCCCAGGCCCCGGACTTCCTGTTCCTGCTGGTTGCCGTCGGTGATGATCCAGTGGCGGCTGATCAGCTGGGCGGGTTCGGATCCGCTGTTGGTGATGCGGATGGTGTACGCAAAGACGTACTGCCGCTTGCCCGGGTCGGATTGGTCGGCCAGGTAGCGGGGCTGTACGGTAACCGTCAGTTCATGAGATTTCATGCGTGCGCCATAGGGGTCTGACAAGCTTCTACAATGGGGGGCATCCGGCCGGGCCGGCATCCGCGGGCGCGGCGTCCGCTGGGATGCCCCGCGGCTTGCTCCTGTAAACGGAATATCTTATGCCAGCCTTCACCATTTCCGGGCCCGCTTCCACGCGTATCGCCCCCAGCATTCTATCCGCCGATTTCGCCCGCTTGGGGGAAGAGGTGCGCAATGTCGTGGCCGCCGGTGCGGATTGGATACATTTCGACGTGATGGACAACCATTACGTGCCCAACCTGACCATCGGCCCCATGGTCTGCGAGGCCATCCGCCCCCACGTGCAGGTGCCCATCGACGTGCACCTGATGGTGGAGCCGGTGGATGCGCTGATCCCCATGTTCGCCAAGGCCGGCGCCGACGTCATCACCTTCCATCCCGAGGCCTCGCGCCACGTCGACCGCACCCTGGCGCTGATCCGCGACCACGGCTGTCAGGCCGGGCTGGTGTTCAACCCCCCCACGCCCCTGGACTGGATGGATTACGTGATGGACAAGCTGGACATCGTGCTGCTGATGTCGGTCAACCCAGGTTTCGGGGGCCAGAGCTTCCTGCCCTCCACGCTGGACAAGCTGCGCCAGGCGCGTGCCCGGCTGGACCGCTGGCAGGCGGAAACCGGCCGCGCCATCGCGCTCGAGGTGGACGGCGGCGTGAAGGCCGACAACATCGCCGCCATCCGCGCGGCGGGCGCCGATACCTTCGTCGCCGGGTCGGCGATCTTCGGCAAGCCCGACTACGCGGCGGTCATCAAGGAAATGCGCGCGCAGATCGCCAAGGGCGATGCGTCCTACGCCTGAGTCCGGACCCGGCAAGCAAGGAGCCAGCATGAGTTTTCGCGCCGTACTGATCGACTTGGACGGGACCCTGGTGGACTCCGTGCCCGACCTGGCGCGCGCCGCGAACATCATGCGGGTCGAGTTCGGGCTGGTGCCGCTGCGCGAGGACGTCATCGCCACCTTCGTCGGCAAGGGCATGGAGAACCTGGTGCACCGCGCGCTGTCGGGCAGCCTGGACGGCCGCGCCGAACAGGAACGCTTTCCGCAGGCGCTGGATGTCTTCCGCGACGCCTACCACGAGGTCAACGGCGAGACCGCCCGCATCTTCGACGGCGTGCTCGAGGGCCTGCAGGCCATGAAGGCGCAGGGCCTGCGCATCGCGGTCGTGACCAACAAGCCGGCCGAGTTCACCGGCCCGCTGCTGGAGCGCATCGGGCTGCGCGCCTATTTCGACGCCGTGGTCAGCGGCGACAGCGTGGCCCGCAAGAAGCCGGATCCCGATCCGGTGCTGCATGCCTGCGAACTGCTGGGCGTCACGCCGGCCGAGGCCGTGGTGGTGGGCGACTCCATGAACGACGCGTCGGCGGCCAGGGCGGCCGGCTGCCGCGTGCTGCTGGTGCCCTACGGCTACAACGAGGGGCGGGATGTGCATGCCATCGAGTCCGATGGTATAGTTTCCACGCTTGTCGACGCGGCGCTTTGGATTTCCCAGTCGCAGGTCCTGTCCCGGACCACGGTGGTTCCACCGGCGCCGCTCTAGTTCGTTGCTCTAGATACTTCCCAGGGTATTACCCGCACATATGGTTGCCATGACTCGGTCGTCCGTCCAAACCTGCGCCTGGTGGCGCTGGTGGCGTTCGTCTGCCGGGTGGTGGTGATTCTCTCCGGCCGTAAGCCAGCGCGCTGACCGGCCCCTAGCAAATCCCGATACGAATCTCCCCGCCCGAGTCCTGCCGGACCGTCGGGGCATGCCTGCTCGTGCGTTTCGGACAAGGTCTCCGGCGGAACCCCAACATTCCACGCGATACGAGGCAAGCATGACCGAAGTCGAATTCCAGGCCCTGGCTTCCCAGGGGTACAACCGCATCCCGCTGGTGTCCGAAACCTATGCCGACCTGGACACCCCGCTCGGGCTCTACCTGAAACTGGCCCAGACCGGGCCCCGGCGCGGCGCCATGAGCTGCCTGCTGGAATCCGTTGTGGGCGGCGAGCGCTTCGGGCGCTATTCCTTCATCGGCCTGCCCGCGCGCACTTTCATCCGGGCGCGCGGCCGCAACGTCGAGGTGGTGACCGACGACCAGGTGGTCGAGCGCCACGAAGGCGATCCGCTCGCCTTCATCGCTGAATACCAGAAGCGCTTCAAGGTGGCGCTGCGCCCCGGCATGCCCCGCTTCGTGGGCGGCCTGGCCGGCTATTTCGGCCACGACATGGTCCGCCACATCGAGCCGCGGCTGGGGCCCTGCACCAAGCCCGATCCCGCCGGCATGGGTGATCCGGTGCCCGACTTGCTGCTGTTGCTGATCGACGAACTGGCCATCATCGACAACCTGAGCGGGCGGCTCTACCTGATGGTCTACGCCGATCCGACCCAGCGCGAGGCCTATGCCCGCGCCCGCACCCGCCTGCTGGACTTGCGCACCCAGCTGCGCCGCCCGGCCGAGATCCCGTACAGCCAGGCCAGCATGGTGACCGAGACGCGCCGCGACTTCCACAAGCCGGACTATCTGGCGGCCGTGCTCAAGGCCAAGGAATACATCGCCGCCGGCGACCTGATGCAGGTCCAGGTGGGCCAGGTCATCGCCAAGCCGTTCCGCGATTCGCCGCTGTCGCTGTACCGGGCGCTGCGCTCGCTCAATCCTTCGCCCTACATGTATTTCTGGAACTTCGGCGACTTCCACGTCGTGGGTTCCTCGCCGGAGATCCTGGTGCGGCAGGAGGCGGTGCAGGAACAGGGCGAGACCCGCAGCCGCGTCACGATCCGCCCCCTGGCCGGCACCCGCCCGCGCGGCGGCACGCCCGAGGAAGACCTGGCGCTGGCCGAGGAACTGCGCGCCGACCCCAAGGAGATCGCCGAACACGTCATGCTGATCGACCTGGCCCGCAACGACGTCGGCCGCATCGCCGACATCGGCTCGGTGCAGGTGACCGACCAGTTGGCGATCGAACGCTATTCGCACGTCATGCACCTGGTGTCCAACGTCACCGGGCTGCTGCGCCGGGACATGAGCTCCATGGACGTGCTGCGCGCGACCTTCCCGGCTGGCACGTTGTCGGGCGCGCCCAAGGTGCGGGCGCTGGAACTGATCGACGAGCTGGAGCCCGTGCGGCGCTGTGTGTACGGCGGGGCGGCGGGCTACCTGAGCTACGGCGGCGAAATGGACCTGGCCATCGCCATCCGCACCGGCGTGATCAAGAACGGCATGCTGTACGCGCAGGCGGCCGCCGGCGTGGTGGCCGATTCCGAGCCCGAGAAGGAGTGGGCGGAAACGGAGGCCAAGGCGCGGGCGGTGCTGCGCGCGGCGGAGCAGGTGCAGCTGGGGCTGGACGATCCGGTCTGAGGGGGCGCCTGCCCGTCAATCCGCCGGCGCCACCGACACGCCTTCGATCCGGTGGCGTTCCAGGGCCTCGGCCACGAAGCCGGAGGCCTTGGCTTCTTGCACGTAGGCGCTCAGGAACCGGGCGGCCTCGTCGCTCCTGCCCTTGGGCAGACCCATGGCCTGGCGTATTTCCATGAAGCGTCCCGGTAGGAGGCGCAGTCCGCCGCGGGCCGCCATATCGGCCTCCAGTTGCTGGCGCACGCCGGCGGCGACGTCGGCGCCTTCCTTCACGAAGACCTCGACCACCGACGGCGACGTGGGCGCGCGCAGCAGCGTGGCGTGCTGGAGCGCGCGGGTCAGGAACAGGTCGTAGGCGCTGCCGCGGCCGACCACGACGGTGGTGCCCTGGGCGTCGACCTCGTCGTTGTCGCGCAACGGCGAGTCCTGGGGCACCAGGTAGCATCCCTCGATGATCACGTAGGGCGCGGTGAAGCCTATGCCCTGCCCACGCTCGGGATCGATGGCGAAGAAGCCGACGTCGGCCTGTTCGTCGGTGACCGCGCGCACGGATTCGCCGGCGCTCTTGAATACCTTCAGCTCGATGGGCAGGTCCAGCCGGCGCGCCAGTTCCCGCGCCAGGTCGACCGACACGCCGCGCGGGGTGTCGCTGCCCGCGTCCAGCGAAGCCAGGATGGGGTTGCCGATGTTGATGGAAGCGCGCAGTACGCCGGTAGGGGCGAAGGCGGCGCGTACGTCGGGAGTGATGTGCATGGTCAATCGTTCGCGAGTTGGGAGAAATCGAGGCGGGGCGCGCAGCACAGATCGATCTTCGTCTGTTGCAGCGTCTCGCTGAACCAGGCGCCGATTTCGGCGGCGCGTTCGCCCACGTAGACGGGGCGGCCGTCGGCGTCCAGGCGCATGCTGAGGTCGTGGCCCGGGACCAGCAATGTGCCGGGCCGCCGCTTCCAGAGTTGCCAGATCGTCTCCAGGCTGCGGGCGCTGGCTTGCGCGTCGTCGGTGTCCGCCACGCTCATGCTGAGCAGTTCGGCGCGGTTCTTGGCCGCGTCGCCGGTGAACAGCACCGGCTCTTCCGTATCGGTCAGGTAGAACAGGAGATGGCCGGGCGTATGGCCGGGGGCCGCGATGGCCTGCAGCCCGGGCAGGAAGGTTTCGCCGTCGCGCACCCGCCGCACGCGCGGCGAGGCGCACAGCTCGCGCACGTAGAGTTCGGGAATGGGGTTGAAGCCCGGCGGCTGCGCGGCGGCCCAGTTCAGCTCCTCGTCGCCGATCCAGACGTTGGCCCACGGAAACAGCGTGAAGTTGACCGCATGGTCGTAGTGGGCGTGGGTCAGCACCACGTCGGTGACGTCGGCCGGCTGCACGCCGCGGCCGGTGAGCGCCTTCAGGATGGGCTTGCGGGCGCCGAAGGCGCCGACGTCGACGAGGATGTTGCGGCCGTCGGCACGCACCAGCGTCACGGTGCTCCAGCCCAGCCCGCCGTGATGGGTGGCGCGTCCGGGGTAGCCCTGGATCAGGACATCGACCATGGTCATGTTCATTGCATCCTGATGTTCGCGTCCTGGATCAGACGCTTGTACATGTCGAGTTCGGTCGCGATCAGCCGGGCGAAATCCGCCGGGGAACCGGCGACGATCTCGTAGCCGCCTTCCTCGGCCAGGCGCTTGACCACGTCGGGTTCGCGCATGGCGGCGCCCACCGCGTCGTTGAGTGTCTTCACGATGGCCGCGTCGGTGCCGGCGGGAGCAAGAATGCCCTGGAACTGCGTGATGTGAAAGCCCTTGTAGCCGAGTTCTTCCATGGTGGGGACATCGGGCAGCGCGGACGAGCGGGTCGGTCCGGACACCGCGAACGCGCGCAGCTTGCCGCTACGGATGTGCGGCACGGCGGTCACGATGGTGTCGAAGGTGAAGGACAGCTGGCCGCCCAGGATGTCGGCCAGTGCCTGGGCGTTGCCCTTGTAGGGAACGTGGGTGAGTTCGGTCTTGCTCATCAGCGCCAGCAGTTCGCCGGCCAGGTGGCCGCCGGCGCCGATGCCGGCCGACCCGTAGCTGAGCTTGCCAGGCTGCGACCGCGCCGTCCGGATCAGGTCGTCCAGGCTGTGCAGCGGCGAAGCCGCGGGCACGACCAGCGCATACTGGTAGCTAGTCAATTGGCTGACGGGTACGAGGTCCTTCACCGGGTCGTACGGCACCTTTTCGTACAAGGAGGGGTTGACGACCAGCGGCCCGCTGGCGTCGGCCAGCAGGGTATAGCCGTCCGGCTTGGCCTTGGCGACGAAGTCCGTGCCTATCATGCCGTTGGCGCCTGGCTTGTTCTCGACGACGAAGCTCGCGCCCAGGCGGTCCGAAAGCTTCTGGGCGATCACCCGCGTGGTGATGTCGGCGGCGCCGCCGGCGACGTAGGGCACGATGACACGCACGGGTTTGGACGGGTACTTGTCCGCCGCGTGCGCGGTCAGCGCCAGGCCGAGCATCAGGGTGATCGTCAGGGTCTTCATGTCTTCCTCCTCGGTTTTGTCGCGGGCCGGCCTATCGGGGCGAGGCGTAGGCGGCCAGCAGGGCGGCCGTGTCGGCATCCAGGTCGATTCCCTCCGCGCGGCTGCGCGCCAGGCGGCCCAGTTCGATTTCCCCGGGGACGATGACGGGCTGGTCGGGATCGACTGGCGCGCTGCCGTGCAGGATGGCGGCGAAGTCGTTCATCCGTTGGGCCAGCCAGGCGGTGGAGCCGAGCCGGCGCGTGTCGATCAGGATGAAGAAGTGCCCCAGGTTCTGCGGTTCGTCCGGCGCTTCGACCCACGACTTCACGTGGGTCAGGTAGGCCGCGTTGGACAGCAGGCCGGCGAACAGGTCCACCATCAGGGCCAGGCCATAGCCTTTGTGCCCGCCGATGGGAAGCAGGAAGCCGTCCAGCGCGGCGGCGGGGTCGGTGGTGGGGCGGCCGGCCTGGTCGGTGGCCCAGGTGTCCGGGATGGACTGGCCCTGCTTGAGGGCCCGGCGGATCTTGGCGCGGGCGACGACGCTCATCGCCATGTCGAGCAGGAAGGGATCGCCGCCCGGATTGGGGACGCCGAACCCGATCGGGCTGTTGCCCAGCCTGGCGTCGCTGCCGCCCCAGGGGGCGATGGTGGTGGTGGCGTTGCTGCCGATGATGCTGGCGAACCCGCTCTGGGCGGCGATCAGGGAATAGGGAGAGACCGGCCCGAAATGGTTGCTGGCGCGAGCGAACGCGACGCCCACGCCGCATTCGCCCGCGGCTTCCATCGCGGCGCGCAGGGCATGCATGCCGACCAGCGGGCCGACGCCGTTGCCGCCGTCGACCAGGCGCAGCGCGGGTGCCACCGTGCTTACCGTGACCTGGGCTTGCGCGGCGATGCCGCCGACCTTCAGGCGATCGCCGTAGGATTCGAGGCGGCTCAGGCCATGGGTCGACAGGCCGAACATGTCGGCCAGCACCAGCACGCGGGTGACGTCCTGGGCATCCTGCTCGGGCAGGCCGAGCGCGCGGAAGGCGAGGATGCCCAGGCGGGTCAGTTCGGCTTCGGAATACTTGGTGGGCGGGGTAGCGGTGGAGGACATGAAACGTTCCTGCATGGGAGAAGAAGGGAGTTCAATCGGCCGAAATGCCGGCGGCGCGCACCACGTCGCCCCAGCGGGCCTGTTCGCCGCGGATGAAGGCCGAGAACTCGGCGGGGCCCTGGCCCAGCGATTCGCTGGAGTCGTGCTGCAGGCGCTGCTGGACCGAAGGCGAATGCAGGGCCTTCAGCGCTTCCTCGTGCAGGCGCCGCACCACTGGCTGGGGCGTGCCGGCGGGCGCCAGCAGGCCGAACCACTGGGAGCTTTCGAAGCCCGGGTAGCCGAGTTCGGCCACGGTGGGAACGTCGGGCAGCACTGCCAGGCGCTTCGATGCGCCCACGGCAAGAATGCGTATCCGGCCGGCCTGGAACGGCGGCAGGAGGCCGGGCGTGCCGGCGGCCGCGGCGTCGATGTGACCGGCGATCAGGTCGGCGACCTGGGCGCCGGTGCCTTTGTAGGGGACATGCGTGATGGCCGTCTTCGTCGCGGTCTTGAGCATCTCGAAGGCGAGGTGCCCGGCGCTGCCGTTGCCGGCCGACCCGTAGTTGAACTTGCCGGGCCGGGCGCGGGCCAGCCGGATGAAGGCTGGCAGGTCGGCGGCTTCCACCCGGTCGGAGACGGCGAACACCATGGGCAGGCGCGCCAGCAGCGTGATGGGCGCGAAGTCCTGGTCGACCCGGTAGGGCAGGTCTTTCATCATGGCCGGATTGACCGCCAGCGTGCCCACGTGGCCCAGCACGATGGTGTAGCCGTCGGGCCGGGCCCGGGCCACTTCGCTCGTGGCGATCGTGCCCTGGCCGCCGCCCTTGTTCTCGACCACCACGGCCTTGCCCAGGCCCTTCGCCATTTCCGTGGCAATGGCGCGGGCGATCACGTCCGAGCTGCCGCCGGGGCCGTAGGGCACCAGCAGGCGTATGGGCTTGGCCGGGGTCCAGGTGTCGGCCTGCGCCAGGCCGAGCGTGGCGGCGGTCAGCAGCGCGCCGCCGGTCAGCAGCCGCAGGACGGGGCGGCGGGAAATCGAATGTGGCAAGTGTGTCTCCGTATCCGGTATGCCCTGGACGCAAGGCTATGGAGCGCATCTTGGGCGTCGGCCAAACAGGAGTAAAGTGCAAAAATTGGATGGATTCTTGACGAAAACGCATGAAATTCGATCTGGCCGATCTGCGGGCCTTTCTTGCCGTGGCCGACCTGGGAAGCTTCCGGGCCGCCTCCGAATCCCTGCACGTGTCGCAGTCCGCGCTGTCCCGGCGGGTGGACAAGCTGGAGGACGCCCTGGGCGTCAAGCTGTTCGAGCGGACCACGCGCAAGGTTCAGTTGACGACCATAGGACGCGGCTTCGTGCCGCGCGCAAGAAACGTCCTCAACGAGTTGGAGAGTGCGCTGATCGGGATCCAGGACGTGGCCGAGAAATTGTCGGGCGAAGTCACCATCGCCTGCGTGCCGTCGGCGGTGGCCTACTTCCTGCCCGAGGTCATCCGCCAGTACCACCAGCAATACCCGCGCATCCGTATCCGCATCATCGACGAGTCGTCATCCGAAGTCCTGACCGCGGTGGCGCGCGGCGACGCCGATTTCGGCCTGACCTACATCGGCACGCAGGATGCCGAGATCACCTACCAGCCCTTGTTGAACGAACCCTTCGTGGTGGCGCTTCGGCGCGACCACCCCCTTGCCGCGCGACGCACGCTGACCTGGGCGCAACTGGCCGATCACCACTTCATCCGGCTGGCGCAGGGCAGCGGCAATCGTTTCCTGATGGACCAGGCCCTGGCCCACAGCGCGCAGCAGCCGCGATGGTTCTGCGAGGTCCAGCACGTGCCCGCGCTGGTCAGCCTGGTGGAAGCGGGGGTGGGCATAGGCGTCGTGCCGAAACTGGCCATGCCCAAGGGCCGGCATGCGGCCCTGGTCAGCAAGCCCTTGCGCGAGCCTGCCGTCAGCCGGGACATCGGGCTGATCCATCGGCGCGGCAGGCAGCTCAGCCCGGTGGCCCAGCTGCTGTACGACATGTTGATGAAGACGCGGCGCACGGTTTGACGGCTGCGTGTCAGGCCAGGCCGACGCCGTTGCTTCCGAAGCGCGCCGCCGCGCTCAGCACCGCGAGCACCGACGCCACGACGATGTTGGCGTGGCAGCCCGCGCCGTAGCGGGTTCCCGGGACCCCGGGCAGGGCGGCCTCGACGATGGCGAATGCCCGGGCGTCGGCGCCGGCACCCAGGCTGCGCTCCTCGTAGCCGTCGATGCGCAACGGCAGGCCGAGCGCGTCCACCGTCGCCGCGATGGGCCCGTTGCCGGTGCCGCGCAGGCGGCGCACGCGCCCTGTCTCGTCCGTCACTTCCAGCTCGATGCCCTGGCCTGCCTCGGCGTCGAACAGCCGGTGGCCGCGATAGACCAGCGAGCCGCCCTCGGCGGTCGGCGCCAGATAGGTGTGGCTGAACAGCGCCCACAGTTCGTCGCTGCCGAGCTCCGTTTCGCTGGCGTCCGCATGCTTTTGCACGATGGCGCCGAACTCCACCTGCATGCGGCGCGGCATGACCACGCCACGGTCGCGCTGGAGCAGGAAAGCGATGCCGCCCTTGCCCGACTGGCTGTTGACGCGGACGATGCTGTCGTAGGTGCGCCCCAGGTCGTGCGGGTCGATGGGCAGGTATGGCACTTCCCAGACATCCCCTTCGCGCCGCGCCGCGAAGCCCTTGGCGATGGCGTCCTGATGCGAGCCCGAGAAGGCGGTGAAGACCAGGTCGCCGACATACGGATGACGGGGGTGGATAGGCAGGGCGGTGCATTCCTCGGCTACCCGGGCCACGGCGGCGATGTCCGAGAAATCCAGGCCGGGGTGGATGCCCTGGGTGTACAGGTTCAGCGCCAGCGTGACCAGGTCGAGATTGCCGCTGCGCTCGCCGTTGCCGAACAGGCAGCCCTCCACGCGCTCGGCGCCCGCCAGCAGGGCCTGCTCCGCGCAGGCCACGCCGGTACCCCGGTCGTTGTGCGGATGCACGGACAGGACCACGTGCTCGCGCCGTTCGATGCGGTCGTTCATCCATTCGACCTGGTCGGCGAACACGTTGGGCGTGGCGACTTCCACGGTGGTGGGCAGGTTGATGATGATGGGCCGGCCGGGACCCGCGTCCCACGCGCGTATGGCGGTGTTGCACATCTGCAGCGACACCTCCAGCTCGGCCATGCAGAAGGTCTCCGGCGAATACTGCAGCACCCATTCGGTCTCGGGGCAGGCGTCCGTCAGTGTGCGCAGGAGCCGCACGTGGTGATCGACCATCTGCCGGATCTCGGGTACGGACATGCCGAACACCACCCGGCGCCAGGCCGGCGCGATCGCGTTGTAGAAATGGACGATGGCCCGCCGGGCTCCCCGGATGCTGCGGACGGTTTCGCGGATCAGGTCCTCGCGCAACTGCGTGATGACCATGGGCGTGACGTCGTCGGGAATGCGACGCTGGTCGACCAGGTGCCGGACGATGTCGAAGTCGGTGCGCGAGGCGGCGGGAAAGCCGACTTCGATTTCCTTGAAGCCCAGGCGCACGAGTTCGTCGAACAGCCGCAGCTTGCGTTCGCGGTTCATCGGTTCGAACAGGGCCTGGTTGCCGTCGCGCAGGTCGGTCGACAGCCAGACGGGCGCCCGCGCGATGGTGCGCGAGGGCCATTGGCGGTCGGGCAGGTGGACGGGAGGGAAGGGGCGATACTTGGTTTCGGGATGGTCGATCATGACAGGCCTCGGAATGTGGACGCGATCTCCCCGCTTTCAGGTGAAAGCTGCGTCCGGCCGGGGTCTGGGGAGATCAGCGGGTGTCCAGGGTCGTCGTGCGCGCAGGCAGACCCCGGCCGGAAGGCAGGGGCCGTAGTAGCGAAAGCGCGGGAATGACGAGGGGCATGGGGACAACCGGATGATCGATGCCGTCAAGGATAGAAGCGGCGGATCATGGCCGTATTGCGCGGTTTGGTCTTTTTTTGTCGCGAAATGGTCAGAGTAAGGTAGCATGGGCCATGATCTCCCATGCCGCCGGCTCCGCCTACGACTCCACCGCCACGCCCGTGACCGGCGTGGCGGTGGACTACCCGGCCGGCCACGTCATTCCTCCCCACAGCCACCCGCGATCGCAACTCGTCTATGCCATCGAAGGCGTCCTGGCCGTGGAAACCGCCGCCGGCCGCTGGGTCGTGCCGCCCACCCGCGCGGTCTGGCTGCAAGCGGGGGTCGAGCACACCATCCGCGCGCGTGGGGCGGTACGCATGCGCAGCCTGTTCGTCAATGTGGACGCGATCGAAGGCCTGCCCGGAACCGATTGCGTGATCGACGTTCCGCCGCTGCTGCGCGAACTGATCCTGGCCGCCACCCTGGTGCCACCGGGCTATCGCGCCGACAGCCGCGATGGCCGGCTGATGCGCTTTCTGCTGGACGAGCTGCGGGCCTTGCCGGTGCTGCCGTTCCACCTGCCCTGGCCCGACGATGCGCGCATCGAACGCGTGTGCCGCGCCCTGACCGAGGATCCCGCCGCGGCCGGCACGGCGGACCAGTGGGCGGCCCGGTTGGCGATGAGCCCCAAGACCTTCCATCGCCATTTCCTGCGCAGTACCGGTGTGACGTTCGGCCGATGGCGCCAGCAGGCCCGGCTGCTGCTGGCGCTCGAGGCGCTGGCCCAGGGCCTGCCTGTCGTGCGGGTCGCGTTCGAGCACGGCTACGACAGCCAGAGCGCCTTTACGGCGGCATTCAGGCGGCAGTTCGGCGTGCCGCCGACGGCGTTCTATCGCTAGGGTTGCAACTGCGCGCGCAGGAAATCCGCCAGTGCGCCCACTGTGCGATTGGGCGGGGGCGAGGCCGGCGACACCACGCCTATCTCGATCCGCTGGGCCGGCGCGAGCGCCAGCACGCGCAGCGGATCCGCGCCCAAAGGCGGGACGCTGATGCGGCCCACGATGGCGGCCCCCACGCCGCCGCGCACGAGTTCGATGGCGGTCCAGGCGTCGCGCACCTCGATGTCGAAGCGCGGCTTGATTTCCGCGGCGGAAAACCAGCGGTCGACGATGGGGCGGATCACGCCGCTGGGCTTGAGTCCGATCAGCGGAATATCGGCCAGGTCGGCCGGGGTGACGGCGTCCGGCCGGGGCGGCGCGCGGTGCGCGGGAAGCACGCATACCAGGTCGCTGGCGAAGACGCTGGTGGCCACGATACGGTCCGTTTCCACCGGCAGCGACAACACCGCCAGGTCCGCATGGCCCGACAGCAAACGGCGCACGATGGTTGCCCGGTGCGCGGTGTCGATGTCCAGGCGCAGGCCCGGATGCCGCGCCGCGTAGCGGCCGATGGCCTGGACGCAGGCGCCGGTGGACAGGGCGGGGGTCAGCAGGATGCGCAGCACCGCGCGCTGGTGGTTGGCGATGAGTCGCGCCACCGCCTCGACCTCGTCCACGCTTTCGTACAGGCGGTCGACTTCGTCGATGAGCTGATGCGCCTCGGGCGTGGGGATGAGCTTGCCCTTTTCGCGCCGGAACAGCGCGAAACCCACGGCGTTTTCCAGCGATCCGATCAGGTAGCTGACGGCCGGCTGGGTGATGGCCAGCGTCGAGCTGGCCCGCACCATGCTGCCTTCCCGCATGACCGCGCGGAAGGCTTCGATCTGTCTGAGTTTCAATGCCAAGGTCTATCGTCTGCCTGGAAGAAAGCCGGAGACGATGATCGGGCAGAAGCGCCGGCTAGTCCACCGAAATGTGGGCGGTCCTGCGGATGGCCGCGACGCTGTCCATGTCGCGCCGGATGGTCGCGGCGAATTGCTCGGGAGTGCCCAGGGCGGGAAACACCCCCTGGCCGCGATACTTCTCCCGCAGGCCGGGGTCGTCCAGCGCGGCTCGCATGGCGGCCCGCAGCGCGCCGCGCGCATCTGCGGAAAGCCCCGCCGGCCCCACCAGTCCGTACCAGGTCGGCTGGTTGTTGTCCGGCCATCCCGCCTCGGCGTAGGTGGGCACCTCGGGCAGCATGTCCAGGCGCCGGGGCCAGCTCACCGCCAGCGCGCGTACACGGCCGTTGCGCAGATAGGGCATGGCCGAGGCGACCGAGGTGAAGGTCGAATCGACCTGACCCGCCACCAGGTCGGCCAGGGCCTGCGAGGCGCCCTTGTACGGCACATGCAGCATGGTCGTGCCGGTCGAGTGTTTGAACAGCTCGCCCCAGACGTGGCCGATGGTGCCGTTGCCGGGCGACGAATAGGTCAGCTGGTCGGGATGGCTGCGCAGGTGCTGCACGAACTGCGCCAGGGTCGCGGCCGGCACCTTGGCGTTGACCAGCAGGATGCCGGGGGCCTGCGCGATCTCCCCCAGCAGCGTGAAGTCGGCCAGCGGGTCGTATCCGACCTTGCGGTAGACGACGGGGTTGACCGCATGGGTCGATTGCGTGGCGAGTCCCAGCGTGTAGCCGTCGGGAGCGGCGCGCGCCACCTCCGAGGTGCCGATCGATCCGCCCGCGCCGCCGCGGTTTTCCACCACCACGGTGGCGCCCAGGTGCTTGCCCATCAGCATCGCGATCTCGCGTGCGATGACGTCGGTCGCGCCGCCGGGAGCGAAGGGGACCAGCAAACGGATCGGCCGGTTCTGGGACCAGGCCGCCGGCATCGTGGCGGTCGCCGCCAGGCCGAACAGGAATCGTCGTCGTTCCATGTCGTGTTTCCTTGAAATGCATGGGGGTGAGCCGGGGCGCGTCAGGACGCGGCCAGCTCTGCCGCCGCCGAGGCCAGGGCCAGGGCCCCGGTCTCGATGGCGCGTTCGTCGCAGAAATAATCGCTTTGATGCAGTTGTGTCGAGCGCCCCGCGCCTCGCGAGCCGATGCGCAGATGCGCCACGGGCACGCGCTGCCGGTACCAGGCGAAGTCCTCGCCGCCCATCGACGGCGCATCGAGCTCGACCAGCGCGTCGGCGCCCAGGCAGCGTTCGATCGCGCGGAGTGTCCGGTCCAGGGTGTCGCGATCGTTGATCAGGGCGGGGGCCAGGGTATGCCATTGCACGTCCACCTGCGTTCGCGTCGCCGTGGCCGTGCCCTGTGCCAGCCGGCGCAGCGCGGCTTCGACCTCGCCGCGCACGGTGTCGTCCAGCGTCCGGCAGGTGCCTTCCAGCGTGACGGCATCGCAGATGACGTTGCGCGCGCGCCCGCCCTGGATCCGGCCCACGGAAAGAATCAGGGGCTGGTCGGCTGCGACTTCCTTCGCGCGTATCGCGTTCAGTCCGGCCAGCAGCATGGGCAGGGCCTGCAGCGCATCCACGCCGGAGCGCGGATGGGCGGCATGGCCGGCCGCGCCGCGTACGTCGATGACGAAGGCGCTGGACGAGGCCATGGAGGCCCCGTGCCGATAGCCGATCCGGCCGGTGTCCAACTGCGGCGAGTTGTGGCAGCCCAGCAGGACGTCCACCGCCGGCGCCTCGAGCGCGCCGGCCTCGATCATGGCCCGTGCGCCTTCCAGCGTTTCCTCGGCCGGCTGGAACAGGAACTTGAAGCGGCCGCGCAAGGTATCCCGTCGCTTGCACAGCAGCGAGGCTGCGCCCAATCCGATGGCGCAGTGCACGTCGTGGCCGCAGGTGTGCGCCGCGCCGGTCACCTCGGACTTGAACGGCACGTCGGCGGTTTCCGTCATGGGCAAGGCATCCATGTCCACGCGCAGGCCGACCGTGCGTCCGGCGCGGCCGGTGTCCAGCACCGCCACGACGCCGGTGCCCGCCACGCCGCAAATGGGGTCCAGCCCCAGCCCGGCCAGGTCTTGCCGGACGATGGCCGCGGTGCGCCGTTCCGCGAACGCGAGTTCGGGATGGCGGTGGATGTCGCGCCGGATCCGGACCAGTTCGTCGTAGCGCCCGGGCTCCAGGGAGAACGGGGTCATCGCTCGGCCTCCGCCAGGATGCGGGCGAACGCCTCGTCCGTGCCGTTCAGCGCGGCCAGGCGCGCGCCCGCGCGGACCCGGGCATAGCGTTCCGCCTGCGCGGCCTGCCGCGCCTTCGCCTCGGATGCGCAGGCCCGCAGGCGCGCGCCGTCCACGAAAAGCACGCCGTTCTCGTCGCCCAGCGCCAGCATTCCGGGCACGATGTCCACGCCGTCTATGGAGATCGGCCAGCAGAACTCGCCTTCTTCATAGCGGCGCTTGCAGGTCAGCGCGGTCAGGCCGGTGGCCCAGACGGGCACGGCCAGTTGCCGCAGCTCCTGCACGTCCGTGACCGGCCCGTCCACCAGGATGCCGGCGCAGCCCGCCCGTTCGGCGGCAAGCGCGAGGCCGCCGCCCAGGCAGGCTTCCTGGTCATCCGCCTCGCGCGCGATGGCCAGGAAGTCGCCGGCCCGCAGGCGCGAGACCGCGTGGTGCACGATGGCGTTATCGGCGCCGCGGCTGCGGCAGGTCACGACCATGCCCAGCGAAGGTTCGCGGCGGCCCGCCAGGTGGCGGTGGCGCGGTCCGGTGAAACCTTCGTTCAGCAGATGGCCCAGCGCGGCGGGCTCCAGGCCGTCGGCCAGCGCGCGTAATTCGGACGGCAGGGGCGCAGGCATGTCGCCGAAGCGGAAGGCGGCCTCAGGCATGCATCAGCTCCGCGGCGACGGGCCGCTCGCCCTCGACGGTGGTCCGGTGCAGGCGCCGCACGGATCGCGGGTCGAAGGCATCGCGCTTGTGCAGCAGGCAGCGGTTGTCCCACATCATCATGTCGCCCGGCCGCCATTGCTGCGCCCAGACGTGGCGGGCATCGGTGGCGGCGGCCCACAGGTCCGCCAGCAACGGCGCCGCTTCGTCCTGTGGCATGCCGGGGATGGACTGGTGCGGTCGGTCGCCGCCCAGGTACAGGCACGGCCGGCCGGATCCGGGGTGCAGGCGGACCAGGGGGTGATCGACGCCGGACCAGGTGGCGTAGTCATCGGACACCGGCGGCGACTTGCCCAGCCGAACTTCCCCCCGCCCGTCGATGACCGACTGGTGATGGATGGCCAGGCCGTCCAGGCGCGTCTTCATCGCCGGGTCCAGGCCCTCGTAGGCGGCGTACATGTTGGCGAAATAGGTGTTGCCGCCCTGGTCGGGCAGTTCGACTGCGCGCAGGATGGCGGCCGAGGGCGGCTGCTCGACGAACCAGGTGTCCGTGTGCCAGCGCACTTCGCCGTCGCCCAGGTCGCCGGCGGGCGAACCGTCGGCCTTCTTCTTGTTGCTGATGACCAGGATCTCGGGGAACTCGGCATTCCTGCCTTCCTGGAGCTGCCGCGGATGGAACACCGCCGGGCCGAGCGCGCGGCTGAAAGCCACCTGTTCCCGGTCGCCGATCCGAACGCCGCGAAAGCGCAGGACCGGGTAGCGGAACCAGGCCGCCTTCAGCTGGGCCACGACGTCCTGGTCGATGGCGTCGAAGGGGAAGTCCTCGATCTCGCCCACGAAGTCCTCGACTATCTCTGTTACCGCGAATCGCATCGACACATCTCCGGTTGGCCCCGGATGCGTCCGGCCGCGCCGGGCATCGAGGTGGAACGATTATGCGAACGCGCGCGGCATCGGCGCCAATCGAATCGAGGCGGTGGGCGATAAGGGGATTTGATAGGGGAGGGCTGGAGTCCCTGTCGGCGCCATGTTCCGTCCCTATTTCTTCCGTTCGACAAGCGAAACGCGGACGCGCTAGAATTCCCGCCGGAGCTGAAACGCGCACATGGCCGCGGCTCCCGACTCACTTCAAGACATGAACCGCATCGTTTCGAACCAAGCAGCTCAGTGGTGGCGCTTCCGCTAGGAAGCGGCACGTCGTTGCGGTTCGAAAACTGCACCCTGCCGCCGTAACCGGTGGCAGGTCGCGAATTCACACAGCTCCCCCGGCACGGCGGCTCCCGATCCAGGAGATTGTCCGTGTATCCAGCAGTATCCCCCCTTGCCAGCCGAACCCCCGCACGCGCGCATCGTGGCTCGTCGCTCGCGTGGTGGCGCCCGCTCCCGGACGGCGCGATCGCCGACATGTTCCCGGCCACTGGCCTGTTCGATTCCACGGGGAGAGCGGCATGCTGCTGATGCTCGACAACTACGATTCCTTTACCTACAACCTGGTCCAGTACTTCGGCGAACTGGGCGCCGACGTGCGGGTGTACCGCAACGACCAGATCACGCTGGACGAGATCGCGGCGCTGGCGCCCGAGCGTATCTGCGTCTCGCCCGGACCGTGCTCGCCCGCCGAGGCCGGCATCTCGGTGCCGCTCATCCAGGCCTATGCCGGCAAGGTGCCCATCCTGGGCGTGTGCCTGGGCCACCAGTCCATCGGCGCCGCGTTTGGTGGCAAAATCGTCCGCGCGCGGCAGATCATGCACGGCAAGACGTCGGCCCTGACCCATACGGGCAGCGACGTGTTCCGGGACTTGCCGTCGCCCTACACGGTCATCCGGTACCACTCGCTCGCCATCGAGCGCGACAGCCTGCCCGATTGCCTGGAGGTGACGGCGCAGACCGACGACGGGGAGATCATGGGCGTGCGCCACCGCAGCCTTCCCGTCTACGGTGTGCAGTTCCATCCCGAATCCGTCCTGAGCGAGCACGGCCATGCCTTGCTGCGCAATTTCCTGCAGTTGAACGCATGAACCAGCGGCAACGATTTCCCAAGGAGTCCATGGTGCCCATTACCCCGACCGAAGCGCTGGTGCGTTGCATCGAACACCGCGAGATCTTCCATGACGAGATGCTGTCGCTGATGCGCATGCTGATGCGCGGCGAGATGTCGCCGGCGACGGCGGCCGCGCTCATCATGGGCCTGCGCGTCAAGAAAGAGACCATAGGCGAGATCACCGCGGCCGCGCAGGTCATGCGCGAGTTCGCCGACGGCGTTAAGGTGCCCGATACCGACAGCCTGGTCGATCTGGCCGGCACCGGCGGCGACGGCGCGCATACCTTCAACATCTCGACCGCGGCCATGTTCGTGGCGGCGGCCGGCGGCGCCAAGATCGCCAAGCACGGCAACCGCGGGGTCTCGTCGTCGTCGGGCAGCGCCGACGTGCTGGAGGCGCTGGGCGCCAACGTCATGCTGCCGTCCGCGGCCGTGGCGGAATGCATCGACGCCACCGGCATCGGCTTCATGTTCGCGCCCATCCACCACTCGGCCATGAAGAACATCGCGCCCATCCGCAAGGAACTGGCGGTGCGCACCATCTTCAACCTGCTGGGGCCGCTGACCAACCCGGCCGGCGCCGCCAACCAGCTCATGGGCGTGTTCCACCCCGACCTGGTCGGCATCCAGGTGCGGGTGCTGCAGCGCCTGGGCTCCAAGCACGTGCTGGTGGTCTACGGCAAGGACGGCATGGACGAGGCTTCGCTGGGCGCGGCCACGATGGTGGGCGAGCTGCGCGACGGCGAAGTGCACGAGTACGAGATCCATCCCGAGGACTTCGGCCTCCAGATGGTGTCCAACCGCAGCCTGAAAGTCGCCAATCGCGACGAATCCCGTGAACTCGTGCTGGAAGCCTTGTCCAACGTACCAGGCCCCGCGCGCGACATCGTCGCGTTGAACGGCGGCCTGGCCATGTATGCCGGCAACACCGTGTCGTCGGTGGCCGAGGGCATACGCAAGGCCTTCGAGCTGATCGCCAGCGGCGCCGCGCGCGCGCGCCTGGACGAGTTCGTATCGTTCACCAGGAAGGCGGCGCAATGAGCCGTCTTCGCACAGGAATCCTGATGGGTGGGTCATGAGTGACATTCTCCAACGCATACTGGAAGTAAAGGCCGAAGAAGTCGCCACCGCGCGCCTGCTTCGCAGCGAGTCCGACCTGCGGCGCGAAGCCGAGGCACGGCAGGACGTGCGGGGCTTCGCGCAGGCCATCGAGGCCAAGGTGGCGGCGGGCCAGTCCGGCGTGATCGCCGAGATCAAGAAGGCCTCGCCGTCGAAGGGCCAGCTGCGCGAGAACTTCCAGCCCGACGAGATCGCGGCCTCGTATGCCTCGCATGGCGCGGCCTGCCTGTCCGTGCTGACCGACGTGCAGTTCTTCCAGGGGTCGCAGGACTACCTGCGACGCGCCCGCGCCGCGTGCGCGCTGCCCGTGCTGCGCAAGGATTTCATCGTCGACTCCTATCAGGTGGTCGAGGCGCGGGCGATGGGCGCCGACTGCATCCTGCTGATCGTGGCCGCGCTGGAGCCTTCGCAGTTGCGAGACCTGGAAGCGCTGGCGCTGGAACTTGGCATGGACGTGCTGGTGGAGGTCCATGACGCGGCCGAACTGGACACCGCGCTGGAATTGCGGACCAGCCTGCTCGGCATCAACAACCGCAACCTGCGGACCTTCGAGGTTTCCTTGCAGTCCACGATCAGCCTGCTGCCGCGGATCCCGGCCGGCAAGCGGGTGGTCACGGAAAGCGGCATCCTGGGCCCGTCCGAGGTGCGCCAGATGCGCGAGTACGGCGTCAACGCCTTCCTGGTGGGCGAGGCCTTCATGCGGGCCCCCGATCCCGGCGCCGAACTGGCGCGGCTGTTCGCATGAGCGCGCCCGCTCGGCCGCCCGCCGACCTGTTCGCGGCGGAGCCGGACAACCGTCTGGCCGAACCGCTGCAAAGCCACGTGGATCGCCTGCCTGCCGGCTGGCGCGCATTGCTGGCCGAGGCGCTGGCCAGCCCGTCCTTCGACGCGCTGCGGCGCTTCGTCGACCTGCGCCGGGAAGCGGGCGCCGTGATCTATCCGGCCATGCCGTTTCGCGCGCTGGACCTGGCCACGCCCGAGTCCACCCGGGTCGTGATCCTGGGGCAGGATCCCTACCACGGCCCCGGCCAGGCCCAGGGCCTGGCGTTCTCGGTGCCGGACGGCTTCAAGCGGCCGCCCAGCCTGCGCAACATCTTCAACGAGATCGCGGCCAGCTTCGGCGGCAATCCCGCCGCCTTCGGCAACGATCTGCAGCGATGGGCCCGGCAGGGCGTGCTGCTGCTCAACACCTCGCTGACGGTGGAAGACGGCGCGCCCGCCTCGCACGCGAAGCAAGGCTGGGAAGCGTTCACCGACGCGGTCATCGCCGCTGTCGCGCGCGAGCCCTCGCCCAAGGTCTTCATGCTGTGGGGCGCGCATGCGCAGGCCAAGCAGGCGCTGCTGCCGCCTGGCGGCAGGCACCTGGTGCTGATGGCCAATCATCCCTCGCCCCTGTCGGCCCGGCGCCCGCCGGTGCCGTTCCTGGGCTGCGGGCATTTCGAGACCGCCAACCGCTGGCTGGCGGAGCAGGGGCGCGAGCCCGTCGCCTGGTGAAGGCGGGCGGCCGGATCAGGCCGCCGCGATCACGCACTCCGTTTCCGGCGCCGGGTCGAGCTTGACCGTGAACCGGCGCAGTTCGTCGCGCCGGAAAGCGTGGATCTCGATCAGGTCGCCGGGCCGGTAGCGCGCCAGGAGCTTGTCCAGGTTGCCGTTCTGCACGCGCAGGCCGTCGATGGCCACCAGCACGTCCTGCGCCGACAGCCCCGCCCGGTGGGCCGGGCCGAGCGTGTACACGGTGGCCAGGCGCAGGTCTTCTCCCTGGCGCGCGGTCTTCACGCCCAGGGAAGGAAGCGGCGACGAGGCCTTCCAGGTCAGGGCGTAGCCGTGCCGCGCGAGCAGTTCCGCCAAGGGCACGTCCTCGCGGCCGTAGGCGTGGCGGCGCAGGAAATCGCGGGCATCGACGCCGGTGGCTTCCCGGATCAGGTCCGGCATGGCGTCTTCCTCGACGCCGCGCGCGGCTCCCCGGTAGAAGTCGCGGCCATAGCGCGTCCACAGCAGCCGCATCACGTCGTCCAGGCCGTGGCGTCCGCCGCTTTCGTGCCGCAGCAGCAGGTCCAGCCCCAGCGCGACCAGCGAGCCCTTGGTGTAGTAGCTGACGATGGCGTTGGGCGAGTTCTCGTCCTGGCGGTAGTAGCGCGTCCAGGCGTCGAACGAACTTTCCGCCACCGACTGCCTGAAGCGGCCGGGCGCCGCGTGCACCAGGGATACCGTCCTGGCGAGCGTGCGCAGGTAGTCTTGCCCGGTGATGACGCCGGCCCGCAGCACGAACAGGTCGTCGTAATAGGAGGTGAAGCCCTCGAACAGCCACAGCAGCCGGGTATGGTTCTCGCGGTCCAGGTCGTAGGGCGCGAAGGCCGCGGGTTTGATGCGCTTGACGTTCCAGGTGTGGAAGTACTCGTGGCTGACCAGGCCCAGGAAGTTGCGGTAGCCGTCGGTCTGTTCGGGCCGCCCCTGCACGGGCAGGTCCGACCGCGAGGTCATCAGCGCGGTGGACGAGCGGTGTTCCAGGCCCCCGTAGCCGTCGCCGGTGACCATGGTCATGAAGACATAGCGGTCCGAGCTGTCCAGGAAGGGCGCGCGCCGGGTGCGGGGTTCGAAGAAGGCGATCTGCTTCTCGCAGATCTTGCGGATGTCCGCCACCAGCCGTTCCAGGTCCAGGTTGGGAATGTCGCCGGTGAAGACCAGTTCGTGCCGCGCGCCATGGGCCTCGAAGCTGGCGACCTGGGGTGTGCCCATCTCTATGGGGTGGTCGACCAGCGCATCGTAGTCCGGCGCGCGGTACATGCCAAAGCCGTGGCGCGGCGCCCGCTGCGGATGCCCGTCTGCCTCGGGCAGGCTGGTGTAGACCTTCCAGTCCAGGCCGCGCGGCGGCACCAGCTCCAGCAGGCAGGGCACGCCGTCGTGGCCTGCCGCGCGCAGGAACACGCTGGTGCCGTTGAAGAAGCCGTGGCTCTGGTCCAGATGCGCGGCGCGCACCGACAGGTCCCAGGCGTAGATCTCGCAGACGATCTGCAGCGGCCCGCGGCACGGCGCGGCCTGCCAGGTCTGCTTGTCCAGCTTGGTCAGTTCGATCCTGCGGCCCCAGGCCCGCGCCTCGATGCTCTCGATCTGCCGCGCGAAGTCGCGGATCATGTAGCTGCCGGGGATCCAGGCGGGCAGGCTGACGCATTGCCCGGTCGGGTCGGGGTCGGGGATGGACATCGTGACCCGGCAGCGGTGTCCGGCCGGATCGACGGGCTCCAGGCGATAGGAAATGGCTTCGGTCATGGGCGTGTCCGGCAGGGACGCGCGCCGGCGAGGCGCGGGGCGCGTGGGGACGGCGGTTCGTTGCATAAGTCCTTTCATGGTTAGGCGAGGAGAGTGGGGCCCGGCGCCAGGTCGTCCGGCGTATCGACGTCGCGCACGCAGCCCGGGTCTTCCACGGCCAGGGGGGTGACCTGGCCGGAGATCAGGGCGCGGGCGCCTTCGTCGCCCTGCAGCTGCGACAGCGGCGCGGCCCAGTCCGGCCCCAGCAGGACGGGGTGGCCGCGCATCTGCCGGTAGGTGGGCGCGAGCACGGCGCGTTCGCGCCGGGACGGCGGCAGGGCCAGCCAGGCGTCGCGCAGCGCCGCGACGGTATCGGCGTGCACCCACGGCATGTCGGCGGGCATGATGCACCAGGCGGGCGCCTCGTTGCCGGCCGCCTGTTCCCGCGACGATAGCCACGAGACGGCCTGCGCCAGCGTGCCGCCCATGCCTTCGGCCGCGCGGTCGCATACGATGACCTCGCACCCGGCCTGCCGCAGCGCATCGCCCACCCGGGGCGCGGCTGGCGAGACGGCCGCCGCCACACGCGGCAGCGCCCCGCGCAGGGCCTGGGCCGCCGCGGCGCAGACAGGCCGTCCGTCGACGCCGGCCAGCAGCTTGTTCGCGCTGCCGTCCGCCGAAAAGCGCGACCCCCGGCCCGCGGCCAGCAGCAGTCCGATGATGCTGCGGCCGCCGCTTGCTCCTCCAGCCATGTGCCTTCCTTGGAATATGGAACCGAAGATGGTGCGCCATGGCGGAGCGAAACTCAAGCCGCCGGCCGCCGCGGGTGCGGGTATGCTTGAGGCGGCACCGGCGCGCCCGGTACATATATATAGGAAGGAGTGTGGTCGTGAGCGAAGCTCTGGTTTTGGTCGAGAATCGTGGCCGGGTCGGCCTGCTGACCCTGAATCGCCCCAAGGCGCTCAATGCGCTGAACGATGCGCTGATGGACGAGCTGGGGGCGGCGCTGCTGGCCTTCGACGCGGATCCCGACATCGGCGCCATGGTCATCACCGGCAGCGAAAAGGCCTTCGCCGCGGGCGCCGACATCGGCGCGATGAAGGACCTCACCTATGTAGAGGCCTACGCCTCGGACTTCATCACCCGCAACTGGGAGACCCTGCGCCGCATCCGCAAGCCGGTGATCGCGGCCGTGGCCGGCTATGCGCTGGGCGGCGGCTGCGAGCTGGCCATGATGTGCGACATCCTGGTGGCGGCCGAGACGGCGCGCTTCGGGCAGCCCGAGATCAAGCTGGGCATCATCCCCGGCGCGGGCGGCACGCAGCGCCTGCCGCGCGCGGTGGGCAAGGCCAAGGCCATGGACCTGGTGCTGACCGGACGGCTGATGGACGCGGCCGAGGCCGAGCGCGCGGGCCTGGTATCGCGCGTGGTGGCCGCGGACAAACTGTTGGACGAGGCGATCGAGATGGCCACCGTCATCGCCTCGATGTCGCTGCCCTCGGTCATGATGGCCAAGGAGGCGGTGAACCGTGCCTTCGAGGCGCCGCTGGCCGAAGGCATGCAGTTCGAACGCCGCCTGTTCCATTCGCTGTTCGGGACGCAAGACCAGAGGGAAGGCATGGACGCCTTCATCGCCAAGCGTCCTCCGTCGTTCCGGCACAAGTGACGCAAAAAAATTTTCGTCCAGGCCAAATGGCGATACAGCGCGCTTTGCGCGCTGTACGAGGGCCCGCAAGGGCCCGGTTTCGGTCACGAAACTGACAAGAAAGCCTGGATCGATTTGCGTGCCGATTTCAATGCGTGCTATAGTCTCTTTCTCGACGCAAACAACGCAACCGCAGCGGCAACAGGCGCAGCGGGAAGTGCGAAGGGTGAGGAAGGCGGTTTCAGCGGCGGTTACGCATAAGCGGGCGCAGCGAAGCAGTCGACCAAAAGAAGGGGCCTTGCGGCAGGGTGGTAGTGCAGCAGGGGTCTGACGAATCGAAATTAGCAGCGCTAACGACGATTTGACAGACGTAAAA